>NZ_CP199679.1:4932500-5313413 GCF_057597245.1 Acidovorax sp. NN32 | reverse complement strand
TTCAGGGGGATTCTTGTTGTGGATAGGAGGAACGGGGCTGGGCGGCGGATTGTAGCTTGTCAAATAGTTATCCACAATTTGAAAACTGCGGTGGTCAGAGGTGTTGATAGTCGTTCAGGGGGCGCTGTGGTGCTGGCGTGTACCCATTGAAAACCGCAGCTGTAATTGCCGTGAACCCGCGAAAAGCCGCGATAAAACAAGCCGAAACGTGATCCGGAGATAAGCCTGCCAGCCAAAAGGCATTGCCAGCAGCTGGCTAGCCTGCGATAATCTCGGGTTTCCCTGAATGTGTTCAGGGTGATTTGACCCGGCGCGCCGTTATTTCTGCCCCGTGGATCTGCCGCCAAAGTCCTGTTGTACAGGGCGTGGCTGCGCAGATTGCAGGGGGTTCAAGAGCAGCAGTCCGGAACTGAACCTCAAGGAATAGCACCATGAAACGTACTTATCAGCCCTCCAAGACGCGCCGCGCGCGCACCCACGGTTTCCTCGTCCGCATGAAGACCCGCGGCGGCCGTGCCGTTATCAACGCACGCCGCGCCAAGGGCCGCAAGCGCCTGGCCGTCTAAGGCCGCTACGGTCTACGGCCTGCTCCCCGCCTGTTCCCGGCTTGTACTGCCAGGTTCCAAACGGGGCGCTTGCATGCACAGGCTGAAAACCCGTCCGCAGTTCCAGGCCACCATGGCGGGGGGCACTGTCTCCCGTACAGCGCATTTTGTGCTGCACCGTCTGGTGCTGGATGCCGAAGGTGCTGCGGCTGACCGCCAAGCCAGTGCTGCTTTACCCACAGGGCCCGGCTCCTTGCCACAACAGCAAGGGCCGCAGGCCCTGTTTGCCGTGCAGGGCGTCTGGCTGGGTGCCATGGTGCCCAAGCGCTGGGCGCGCCGCGCGGTGACGCGTAACACGATCAAGCGACAGATCTACACCGTGGGCGCCACGTTTGAAGCGCGGCTCCCGCAGGCCGCCCATGTGGTGCGTCTGCGCACGGCGTTTGACCGCAAGCAGTTCGTGAGCGCTACGTCCGACCAGCTCAAGCAGGCGGTGCGGGCAGAGCTGTTGCAGCTGTTTGGCTACGCCGCACGGCGTGCAGGTGGGGCCGGTGCTGCTGCCCCCGCGCAGCAACAAGGTGGTGTTGCAGAGTCGGTGGTGCCATGCTGATGCAGCGCCTCTTGATCGGTGTCGTCAAGGGCTACCGGCTGTTCCTGAGCCCTTGGCTGGGTTCGTCATGCCGGTTTGAACCGACCTGCTCGGCCTATTCGCTGCAGGCGCTGGAGCAGCATGGCGCTGCGGCGGGTAGCTATCTCACGGTGCGCAGGCTGGTACGCTGCCACCCCTGGTGTGACGGGGGCCATGACCCGGTCCCGCAACAATTGCCGCGCAGCATGCGGCTTTTCTCGCGGCTTCATCCTTCCAACACCCAACCATCCTCACCAAAGAAGTCTTCATGAACGACATTCGCCGCACCATCCTGTGGGTGATTTTTGGCTTTTCCATGGTTCTGCTGTGGGACAAGTGGCAGCTGCACAACGGCAACAAGGCCACCTTTTTCCCCACCACGCCCGCTGTGACGGCACCCGCCGCTGCTGGCGCTGCGTCGGGCGCGACCGGGGCTGCCAGCGTGCCTTCCACGAGTGCACCCGTGGCCGCTGCAGCGACGGGGGCCTCCGCCGTGCCGGGCCAGCCAGCGGCTGCTGCGGCAGCACCTGCCCCCCGCGAGCGCATCGAAGTCAAGACCGACCTGTATCGACTGGTTTTTGACAGCGAAGGCGGCTCGCTCACGCATGCCGAGCTGCTCAAGCACGCCGACATGGCCGACAAGGCCCGCAATTTCCTGTTGCTGGACGAAAGCGCCCAGCGCGTTTATGTGGCGCAAACCGGCCTGATCGGTGGCACGTTCCCCACCCACAAGACTGCCATGACCGTGGTGCCCGGCCCGCGTGAACTCAAGGACGGTGAAGATGAAATCAGCGTTCGCTTCGAATCGCCTGCACAGGGCGGCGTGAAGCTGGTCAAGACCTGGACCATCAAGCGTGGCGCCTATGACATCGCGGTCAAGCACGACATCGTCAATACGGGCAGCGCAGCGGTGTCGCCCCAGCTGTACCTGCAATTGGTGCGCGATGGCAACAAGCCTCCCGGAGAGTCGTCGTTCTACTCCACCTTCACCGGCCCGGCCGTCTACACCGACGCCAAGAAGTACCAGAAGATCGAGTTCAAGGACATCGACAACGGCAAGATCGACATCCCCAAGGACTCGCCCAACGGCTACGTGGCCATGGTGCAGCATTACTTCGCCACAGCGTGGCTGCTGGCCGACGGTGTGCAGCGCGAGCCCTTCACCCGCAAGGTGGACACCAACCTGTACTCCGTGGGCATGCTGACCTCGCTGGGCGCCATCGAGCCCGGTGCCACCAAGACCATCGATGCGCGCCTGTTCGCTGGCCCGCAGGTCGAAACGATGATGGAAAAGCTGTACCCCGGCCTGGAGCTGGTCAAGGACTATGGCTGGCTCACCATCCTGTCCAAGCCGCTGTACTGGCTGCTGGACCAGCTGCACAAGCTGCTGAACAACTGGGGCTGGTCCATCGTCGCCCTGGTGCTGTTGCTCAAGATCGCGTTCTACTGGCTCAACGCCAAGGCCTACGCCAGCATGGCCAAGATGAAGGCCATCAACCCCAAGATCATGGAGATGCGCGAGCGCCTGAAGGACAAGCCGCAGCAGATGCAGCAGGAGATGATGCGCATCTACCGCGAGGAGAAGGTCAACCCGATGGGCGGCTGCTTCCCTATCATGATCCAGATCCCTGTGTTCATTGCGCTGTACTGGGTGCTGCTGTCCAGCGTGGAAATGCGCAATGCGCCCTGGATCGGCTGGATCCACGACCTCTCAACGCCGGATCCGTTCTTCATCCTGCCCTTGCTGATGACGGCCAGCTCGCTGCTGCAGACAGCCCTGAACCCCGCGCCGCCAGACCCGATGCAGGCCAAGATGATGTGGTTCATGCCGCTGATCTTCAGCGTGATGTTCTTCTTCTTCCCGGCCGGCCTGGTGCTGTACTGGCTGACCAACAACATCCTGTCGATTGCGCAGCAGTGGCTCATCAACACCCGCATGGGCGTGCCACCGCAATTTAACTTGCCGAAGTTCAAGTGATGCCGCAGCGGCAACGCTGACATCAATGAACTGACTCCCGAAAGGCCGCGCAAGCGGCCTTTTTTCTTGCCCATCCACCCTGTACAGTCACCACCATGCTTGCCCGCCACCAAGACCCCATCGTCGCCATCGCCACCGCCCCGGGGCGTGGGGCCGTCGGCATCGTGCGCGTGTCAGGGCGCGGGTTGGATGCGCTGGTGCAGGCGGTTTGCGGGCGCACCCTCAAGCCCCGCGAGGCCACCTACCTGCCCTTTCGCGATGCGCAGGGCCAGGCCATCGACCAGGGGCTGGCGCTGTACTTTCCCGGCCCGCACAGCTACACCGGCGAAGACGTGCTGGAGCTGCAGGCCCACGGCGGCCCGGTGGTGCTGCAACTGCTGCTGGCACGCTGCCTGGAGGCGGGTGCCGCCACCGACCCTGCTACCGGCCAGCCCAATCTGCGCGGCTTGCGCGTCGCCCAGCCGGGCGAGTTCACCGAGCGCGCCTTTCTGAACGACAAGATCGACCTGGCCCAGGCCGAGGCGATTGCCGACCTGATCGACGCCAGCACCGAGGCGGCTGCCCGCAGCGCCAGCCGCTCGCTGACCGGGGCTTTTTCGGCCGAGATCCATGGCCTGCGTGATGCCCTCATCCACCTGCGCATGCTGGTGGAGGCCACGCTGGACTTCCCTGAGGAAGAAATCGACTTCCTGCGCAAGGCAGATGCGCATGGACAGCTATCGAATTTGCAGCAAACATTGGCCTCTGTGATGCAGCGGGCGCGCCAGGGCGCGCTGCTGCGCGAGGGCATCAAGGTGGTGATCGCAGGCCAGCCCAATGCCGGTAAAAGCTCGTTGCTCAACGCACTGGCGGGGGCCGAGCTGGCCATCGTCACCCCCATTGCAGGCACCACCCGCGACAAGGTGCAGCAGACCATCCAGATCGAAGGTGTGCCCCTGCACATCAT
Organism: Acidovorax sp. NN32; assembly: GCF_057597245.1. Classification (NCBI taxonomy): domain Bacteria; kingdom Pseudomonadati; phylum Pseudomonadota; class Betaproteobacteria; order Burkholderiales; family Comamonadaceae; genus Acidovorax; species Acidovorax sp. NN32. The sequence continues at coordinate 5,309,316 of NZ_CP199679.1, read as the reverse complement.
CGACACCGCCGGCCTGCGCGACAGCGAGGACGAGGTGGAGCGCATCGGCATCGCCCGCGCCTGGGACGAGATTGCCGGGGCCGACGCGGTGCTGTTCCTGCATGACCTGGAGCGTGCGGATGCTCCTGAATACATAGCTGGTGACGCCGATATAGCAAGCGCCATGGCCCAAAAAATGCCCAAGAGCGTTCCCGTGATTGACGTCTGGAACAAGCTCGACCGGGCGCCAGGGGCGGCTGCGGCGGCGGGTGAAAACGCCCGGCCTGGCGTGCACCTGTCTGCCCGGACGGGCGAGGGCCTGGATGGTCTGCGGCGCCTGCTTCTGGAAGTAGCCGGCTGGCAGTCTGCGCCGGAAGGCCTCTACATTGCCCGCGCCCGGCATGTGGAGGCACTGCAGGCCGTGGGGGCTCACCTGCAAGAGGCGGCCGACCAGCTGCAGGCACCGGGCCCGGCGCTGGATCTGCTGGCCGAAGAGCTGCGCCTGGCCCAGAATGCCCTCAGCGCCATCACCGGCGAGTTCAGCTCGGACGACCTGCTGGGCGTCATTTTTTCCAGTTTTTGTATTGGCAAATAGGCCCGCAGAAGGGCCGCTGCTCGCGCAGGTAGAACGGGTTTGCATCCGACCAGGGCGCACAGGCCGCCGCCTGTCGCTTATGTTGTAAATGGACGTAAACAGCGCTTGTGCGCAATCTGTAACAAGGGTACTTTCGGCAAACCATGAATGTTCCCACGCCTGTTGTTTCCAAGGTAGACCTGCAAGGTCTGATCGATGCCATCGCACAGGCCAGTGCCGACGACAGCATGACCAACCCGCTGACCCAGGCGCAGTGGGACATCCTCTCGTCTTACCTTTTGCCCGTGGTCATGCCCGCCGGACAGGTGTTGTTCATGCAGGGCGCTACAGACCGCACCTTGTACCTGGTGGAAAGCGGCAGCCTGAGCGTGCACTACCAGGACGAAAAAGAGCGCTTGCGTCTGGCGATCGTCGGGGCAGGCTCCGTGGTGGGCGAAGGTGCGTTTTTCTCGCACCGCTCCCGCAGCGCCACCGTGCAGGCCAGCGCGCCCTGCAAGCTGTGGAGCCTGACCGCCATCCGCTTCACCGAACTTTCCATCCGCCAGCCTGCCATTGCGCTGGGCCTGGTGATGGCCGCTGGGGCGGTACTGGCCAAGCGGCTGGGCAATCGCCGCCGCCGCGTTGCGGCCACCTGACAGACCACCGATGTGGTGGTGGCCTGCGGGCTTTTGCGGGGCAAGAATGGGTGTACAGCAAGTTACACTCAATTTGGATTTTTCTGGCGCCGTCCCGTAGAAAGCAAGCCATGTCTCTGTTCAGTTGGTTTAGCCGCAAACCTGCTCCCCCCAAGCCCCGGCCCATGGCCGAACCGTCGGGCCTGTTGAATGCCGATGCCACGGTACCGCTCTCGCCAGGCCGCCAGGGCAAACCGCTGGTGGAGCCCCTGCCTCCCGAGCACGCCGCCAACCGCAAGAACGAACGCATGGAGCGCCGCGAGCTGCTCTACACGGTGGTCCGCGACGCGATGGTGCGGGCCGGTGTGCTGTCGGCCAGCTACAAGTTCAAGGTGCTGTCGCTGGACCAGCGGGGGCGCCAGTTTCTGGTCATGATGGACCTGGCGCGTGAATACGGTGGAGAAACTGTGCGCCTGTCCGAAATCGAGGCGCTGATTGCCCAGACGGCCAAAACCCGCTACGACATCCTGGTAACCGCCGTGTACTGGCGCATCAATGACCACGTGGCAGTGGGTATCCCCCAGAAGGGGGTTGCGCCCCAGGGGGCTTCCCTGCAGGCAGCGCCACCGCTGGCCCGGCGGCCGGTTCCGGTGGCTACGGCACCCGCTCCGGTGGTGGCCACCCCGGCCCGCCCGGTGGCGCCCGTGCCGACAGCCGCCGCCACGGCCCCCGCGCCACTGCGCCCTCCCCTGGCTGCTCCGGCGGTTGCGCCTGCTGCGGCGCCCACTGCGCCCGCCGCCGCACCACGCCCAGCACCACGGTACGAACCCATCGAGGCGGACGAAGTGGCGGCGTTCAAGCGCGCCCTGGCCTCGGCGGCAGGCACCACCGCCGCAGTGCCGCTGGCAGCGGCCAAGCCCGGTGTGCCTGTGCGTTCGGGGCCTTTGCTGCCGCCTTCGCAGCCCACGGGGTTTGAAGACACCGAAATGCCCGGGTCCGATGGCCCCGCGCCGGACCTGAGCAGCACCCAGTACGGCGAGCTGAACTGAACTGACCCTGCGGGCCGCAGTTCGTCGGACTCTGGGCGGCCGTGATCAGTGGCCCTCGAAGTCCACCAGCGTGTACAGCGGCAGGCCGGATTCGCGCAGCCGTTTGGAGCCTCCCAGCTCGGGCAGGTCCACGATGGCGGCGCCCTCGGTCACCGTCGCGCCCAGTTTCTCCAGCAGCTTGCGGCCCGCCATCATCGTGCCGCCCGTGGCAATGAGGTCATCGATCAGCAGCACGCGGTCGCCTGCCTTTACGGCGTCGGTGTGCAGTTCCACCGTGGCGCTGCCGTATTCAAGTTCATAGGTTTCCTCTACCGTGGTGAAGGGTAGCTTGCCCTTCTTGCGGATGGGCACAAAACCCACGTTGAGTTCATAGGCCACCACGGCACCCAGGATGAAGCCGCGTGCATCCAGCCCGGCCACCACATCCGGGCGCAGCGCCTTGTCCATGTAGCGGTGCACAAAGGCGTCGATCAGCACGCGGAACACCTTGGGGTCCTGCAGCAGCGGGGTGATGTCCCGGAACTGCACACCGGGTGCGGGCCAGTCGGGTACGGTGCGGATGTGCTGGCGGAGGTATTCGTTGACGCTGAGTGGCTGCATGGGATCGAGGGGGTAAAGAAAGGCTGCACGCGCAAACGTGCGCAGGCCAAAGGCCGTTGTGGGGCAAAGTGTATCCAGCCGGGGGTGGGTGCCCTGGGGGTGTGCCCGGAGCGCTGCAAGCCCCCATAATGTTTCCGTGCTGTTACACCCTTGGTAACGCCCCCCGTTGGACCACTCCACAACGCCGATCGGCCATGCCCATCTCCATCCTGCTGATCGAAAGCGATCATCACCACGCGCAGGCGGTGGTGGATGCGCTCGCAGACCCCTGGTCCGGCTGGCGGGTGGATGTGGCTCAGTCGCTGGCGCAGGCCCGGGACCACCTGGAGCACAGCAGGCCGGACATTGTGCTGGCGGCGCAGCGCAGCGTCGATGGCTCGGCCTTTGACCTGCTGCGGCTGCTCGATGGCGTCCCGGCCATGATCATCGTGCGCAAGGGCGCCGAGACCCATGCGGCCCAGGCCCTGCGCCACGGCTTTGATGACTATGCTGTGCAGGACCCTGCGCTGGACTATCTGCTGACCCTGCCCGCGCAGATCGATGCGGTGCTGGAGCGCAGTTCCAGCGCCCGTGCCCGGCTGGTGGCAGAGGCCATGCTGACGCGCCAGCACCGGTTGCTGCAGGCGATATCGCTCGCTCAGGCCATGTTCATCGCCAGTTCGGGCCCGCGCGCCGCGTTCGAGGCCCTGCTCAAGGAGCTGATGTCGCTCACGCAAAGTGCCTTTGGCCTGGTGGGCCAGGTACAACGTGCCGCTGATGGGCATCCCTTCCTGCGGGTGCATGCGATGACGGACATCAGTTGGGATGAGGCCTCCCATGCCCTCTATGCCCAGCACGCAGAAGAAGGCATGGTGTTCGACAACCTGCGGTCCCTGGTGGGCGCGGCGCTGGTGTCGGGCGAGCCGGTGCTCACCAACGATGCAGGCCACGACACGCGCAGCGCGGGCACGCCCCCGGGCCATCCCCCGCTGCACACCTACCTGGGGCTGCCTATCCATGCGGCGGGCGAACTGGTGGCCATGGTGGGCCTGGCCAATCGGCCCGAGGGGTATTCGGCGGCAGACGTGCAGTTTCTCCAGCCCCTGCTCAACACCGTGGGCCAGCTGGAAATGGCCCGCCGAGCCGAGCTGGCGCGCAGCGCGGTTGAGGTGGAACTCGCGCGCACCAGCGCGTTGCTGGCGGAGAAGACGCGCGCCCTCGAAGGCACGCTGGCCAGCGTGTCGCAAGGCATTACCAACGTGGATGCGGAGGGACGTATCCGGGTCTACAACCGGCGCTATCTGGAGCTGCTCGACCTGCCCGAATCCCTGCTGGCCGCCCAGCCCAAGGTCGAGGACGTGGTGCGGTTTCAGACCGAACGGGGCGATTTCGGCACGGGGTTTGAGCTGATAGAACCCACGGCGCGCAACTATGTGGCGTCGGAATATGCGGCCCACGGTGGCAAGCTCACCATGCCGGACACCTATGTGCGGCGCACCCACAACGGCCGCTACATCGAAGTGCGCACCCGGGCCCTGGAGCCAGGGGGGCGCGTGCGCACTTTCACGGACGTGACCGACTACCTGAGCACCCTGGAGGCCTTGCGCCTGAGCGAATCGCGCTGGCGCAGCCTCACCCACCTGTCCTCCGACTGGTACTGGGAGCAGGATGCGCAGTTCCGCTTTGTGCGCCTGGACGGCAGCCCCTACAACGACGCCGGTGTACCCGACGAAATGCACTACGGGCGCACGCGCTGGGAGCTGCCCAATACCTTTGTGAGCGAGGGCCAATGGAGGGAGCACCGCAGGCAACTGGAGGCGCACGAGGTGTTCCACGACTTTGAAATGCAGCGCCTGACCGAAGACGGAAAGCCCGTGTGGGTCTCCATCAGCGGGGAGCCCATCTTTGATGGTGCTGGCCAGTTCACGGGCTACCGGGGCGTGGCGCGCGACATCACCGAACGCAAGCTGGCCGAGGCCGAGATCCAGCGCCTGGCCTTTTATGACGAACTCACAGGCCTGCCCAACCGGCGACTGCTCATGGACCGGCTGGACCGTGCGGCCAACGCGTGCGCGCGGGAGCGCTGCCACGGGGCCTTGCTGTTCCTGGACCTCGACAACTTCAAGGCCGTCAACGACACCATGGGCCACGAGTGGGGCGACCGGCTGCTGGTGCAGGTAGGCGGGCGCATCGGCGCCTGCGTGCGCGCCACCGACACGGTGGCGCGTTTGGGTGGCGACGAATTCGTGGTGGTGCTGCAGGGCCTCCACGCCGAGGTGGACGTTGCGGCCGCCGAAGCCGAGGCCGTGGCGCAAAAGGTGCTGGCGGCGCTGAACGAGCCCTACGTGGTGCAAAACAGCGAAGTGCACAGCACGCCCAGCATTGGCATTGCCCTTTTTCGCGGTGTGCAGCTGCCGGTGCAGGAGCTGCTCCAGCGCGCCGATCTGGCCATGTACCAGGCCAAGGCGCAGGGCCGCAACACGCTGTGTTTCTTTGACCCCGCCATGCAGGCGGCGGCGTCTGCGAGGTCGGCGCTGGAAGGCGACATGCGGCAGGGCATTCTGCGCAACGAGTTCCTGCTGCACTACCAGCCGGTGGTGAACGAGGCCGGCAAGGTGCTGGGGGCCGAGGCGCTGGTGCGCTGGAACCACCCGCAGCGCGGCATGGTGCCTCCCGGCGACTTCATCCCCCTGGCAGAGCAGACCGGACTGATCCTGGCGCTAGGGCGCCAGGTGCTGACCATGGCCTGCCGCCAGCTGGCGCTCTGGGCAACAGCGCCGCACACTGCGGACTGGACCGTGGCCGTGAACGTGAGCGCGCAGGAGTTTCGCCAACCCGGCTTTGCCGATGAAGTGCTCAGCGTGCTGCGCGATTGCGGGGCGGACCCGGCCCACCTCAAGCTCGAACTGACCGAAAGCCTGCTGCTGCATGACGTGGAAGACAGCATCCTCAAGATGCAGGCACTGCGCACGCTCGGCGTGGGCTTCTCGCTGGACGACTTTGGCACGGGCTATTCGAGCCTGAGCTACCTCAAGCGCCTGCCACTGGACCAGCTCAAAATCGACCAGAGCTTTGTGCGCGACGTGCTCACCGACCCCAACGACGCCACCATCGCCTGCACCATCATCACCCTGGCCCACAGCCTGGGCCTGGACGTGGTGGCCGAAGGGGTGGAAACCGAAGGGCAGCGCGCGTTCCTGTTGCGCAACGGTTGCCAGCAGTTCCAGGGCTATCTGTTCGGGCGGCCAGGGCCCGCCGAGCTTTTGTAATTTGCTATTAAATATATAGCTATTGACGCTTGATAGATAAGCGCTAGGGCCATATTTAGTTCAAATTTTGGCGCCAGCCTCAGCCACTGGCACGCACTAGGCGAGAGATGCCAAGCAAGGGCCGCCCCGCAGCGAGGGCATCGTCCCCCTTCCCGGAGCGCGTAGCGCGTAGAGAGAAGGGGGAAGGCACGCAGTGCCTCAGGGGGATGTACCCTGCTACCCCCGCAACAACTTGTCCTCCGCCAGTGCCAGCGCCGCCGGGTGCCCTGAGAGCACCAGCGTGTCGCCTTCGGCCAGCTGTGCGTCGTCCTCCGCTGCGCTGATGTGGCCGTTGCCACGCCGCAGGTTCACCACCCGAACGCCCATGGCGGGCAGGGCCAGCTGGCCCAGGCTGCGGCCCAGGGCTGTGGAGCCGGGCGGCAGGTTGATGGTGGACAGGCGTTCTTGGTCGCGCTCGTTGGCCGTGTCGTCGTCGGCGCCGTGGAAGTAGCCGCGCAGCAGGTTGTAGCGCGCATCGCGCTGGTCCTGCACCAGGCGCAGCACGCGGCGCATGGGCACGCCCACCAGGGCCAGCGCGTGGCTGGCGAGCATTAGCGAGCCTTCGATGGCCTCGGGCACGACCTCGGTGGCGCCCGCCTCTTGCAGCTTGTCCAGGTGCAGGTCGTCCTGCGTGCGCACCACCACGGGCACCTGCGGTGCGTGCGAGCGCGCGTTGGCCAGCACCTTCAGGGCGGCCGGCACGTCGATGTAGGTGATCGCCACCGCGCTGGCACGCACCAGGCCAGCGGCCATCAGCGCCTGCAGGCGGGTGGCGTCGCCATACACCACCGAATCGCCCGCAGCGGCGGCCTGGCGCACACGGTCCGGGTCCAGGTCCAGCGCCATATAGGGGATGCCTTCATGCTCCAGCATGCGCGCCAGGTTTTGTCCGCAGCGGCCGTAGCCGCAGATGATCACGTGTTTGCTGGTGTTGATGGATTTGCGCGCGATGGACGTCATCTGCAGCGACTGCTGCAGCCAGTCGCTGGCCACCAGCTTCATTACGATGCGGTTGCTGTACATGATGAGAAACGGCGTCGCCAGCATCGACAGCACCATGGCGGCCAGGATGGGGTTCATCAGCGCGGGCTGCACCAGCCCGTTGGCCTGCGTGAGCGACAGCAGCACAAATCCGAACTCCCCCGCCTGGGCCAGGTAGAGCCCGGTGCGCAGGGCCACGCCCGTGGTGGCCCCCATGCTGCGGGCCAGCACCAGGATGATCCCCAGCTTGACCACCAGCGGCACCGTCAGCAGGGCCAGCACCAGCGCCCAGCGGTCCACCAGGATGTGCCAGTCCAGCATCATGCCGATGGTGATGAAGAACAGGCCCAGCAGCACGTCGTGAAACGGGCGGATGTCCGTGCCCACCTGGTGCTTGTACTCCGTCTCGGACACCAGCACGCCCGCGATGAAGGCGCCCAGCGCCAGGCTCAGCCCCGCCAGTTCGGTCAGCCAGGCCAGGCCCAGCGTGATCAGCAGCAGGTTGAGCATGAACAGCTCCTCGCTCTTGCGCCGCGCCACCAGCGTGAGCCACCAGCGCATGAACCGCTGCCCGCCCGTGAGCAGAATGCCCACCAGCACCGTGGCCTTGACCAGCGCCCACGCCAGCGCGGTCAGCAGCTGGTCTGACGAGGAACTCAGCGCGGGGATCAACACCAGCAGCGGCACCACGGCCAGATCCTGGAACAGCAGAATGCCCATCACGCGGCGGCCATGTTCGCTTTCGAGCTCGGCCCGCTCGGCCATGAGCTTGACCACAATGGCCGTGCTGCTCATCGCCATCACGCCCGAGAGCGCCAGCGCCGTCTGCCAGCCCATATCCCACACGCCGCCCACCCAGCGGGAGAGCACCAGTGCCGCGCCGGTGACCACCACCATCGTCAGCACCACCTGCATCAGCCCCAGGCCGAACACCTGGCGCCGCATGGCGCGCAGCTTGGGCAGGCTGAACTCCAGCCCGATGGCGAACATCAAGAACACCACGCCAAACTCGCCCAGGTGCCGCACCCCTTCCGAGTTCTGCGTCAGCGCCAGCGCATGGGGGCCAATGAGCACCCCCGCAGCCAGGTAGCCGAGCATGGGTGGCAGCTTGAGGCTGCGGCAGACCACAACACCCAGCACTGCGGCCAACAGGTAAAGCAAGGTGAGGGCGAGTGAGGACATGGTTCGATGCTATCCGAGCCTTCCTGCGGCCCTCGGTGTTTTCTGTCCGAAGCAGGGTCCATGCCAGAGCCAGGGCAAAAAATCTGCCACCCGCGCAGGCATGCCCGGTCGATAGAATCCACCGGATGATCCCTGTGCCCGCCACGCTGCCCCTTTTTGACGCCGAACAGGCCCTGCGCCTGGCCCGCGAGACCTTTGACATTGAGGCGGCGGCGCTGACCGGGCTGGCGGCCCGCGTCGATGGCGTGTTTGCCGAGGCTGTGTTGATGGTGCTGCAGGCCCGTGGCCGTGTGGTGGTGATGGGCATGGGCAAAAGCGGCCACGTGGGCCGCAAGATTGCAGCCACGCTGGCATCTACGGGCACGCCGGCGTTTTTTGTGCACCCGGCCGAGGCCAGCCACGGCGATCTGGGCATGGTCACGGGCGACGACCTGGTCCTGGCGATCTCCAACAGTGGCGAAAGTGGTGAACTGACGGCCATCCTGCCCGTGCTCAAGCGCCTGGGCGCCCCGCTGATCGCGATGACCGGCGGGCTGCAGTCCACGCTCGCCCGCCATGCCGACCTGGTGCTCGACTGCAGCGTGGAGCGTGAGGCCTGTCCCCTGAACCTGGCCCCCACCGCCAGCACCACGGCCCAGCTGGCCATGGGTGACGCGCTGGCCGTAGCCCTGCTCGACGCCCGGGGCTTCCGCCCTGAAGACTTTGCCCGTTCGCACCCTGGCGGTGCGCTGGGGCGCAAGCTGCTCACCCATGTGAGCGATGTCATGCGCACCGGCAGCGAGGTGCCGCGTGTGGCGCCCGACGCCTCCTTCAGCGACCTTATGCGCGAAATGAGTGCCAAGGGCCTGGGCGCCTCGGCCATCGTGGATGCTGCTGGCCAGGTGCTGGGCATCTTCACCGACGGCGACCTGCGCCGCCGCATTGAGGCCGGGGCCGACCTGCGCACGGCCACGGCGGGCCAGGTCATGCACCCCCACCCGCGCCGCATTGCCCCGGATGCCCTTGCGGTGGACGCCGCCGAAATGATGGAGGCGCATGCCATCACCAGCGTGCTGGTGGTGGATGCGGGAGGGGTGCTCACGGGGGTGGTGCACATCGGCGACCTGATGCGAGCCAAAGTCATATGACCTCATTGGATAGGACCCCCCTGAGTCGCTTCGCGCCTTCCCCCCTTGAAGGGGAGACGCACCCCCTGGCCCGGCGAAGCCGGTTCCACGGGTGCACTGGCTTTGGCCGTGCTTGTTCAAACGCTGCGTGATGACTTCTGACGTGACCTTTCCGGTGCTGCAATTTCCCCCCGAGCTGCTGCTGCGCGCCCAGAGCGTGCGTATCGCTTTCTTTGATGTCGATGGCGTTCTGACCGATGGCGGCCTGTATTTCAGCGAATCGGGCGAAACGCTCAAGCGCTTCAATACGCTGGACGGGCATGGGCTCAAGCTGCTGCAAAAGGCAGGCATCACGCCTGCGGTCATCACGGGCCGCGACTCCGCACCGCTGCGCGTGCGCCTGAAGGCGCTGGGGGTCGAACACGCGGTGTTCGGCACCGAAGACAAACGCCCCGCCGCTGAGCAGATGCTGGCCACGCTGGGGCTGGACTGGTCCCAGGCTGCTGCGATGGGTGACGACTGGCCCGACCTGCCGGTGATGCGCCGCAGTGCTTTCGCGTGCGCCCCGGCCAACGCCCAGGCCGAAGTGCGCCACGCCGCCCATTTTGTGACGCAGGCCCGGGGCGGCGATGGTGCCGCGCGCGAACTGTGTGATCTGCTGCTGGTGGCCTCGGGCCGCTATGCCGCACTGCTGGCGGAGTACACCGCATGAACCGGGGTTTTCTGCGCTCTTTCCCCACCTGCCAGGTTGTCGTGCCTAGCCCGGAGGCAACACCGTGATGCGCAACTGGGTCCGCCAGGGCTGGGAACAGTTCTCGCTCTATCTGCCCGTCGTGCTCATGGGGCTGCTGGCGCTGGGCACCTGGTGGCTGGTGCGCAACGCGCCCATGCCCCTGCTGCCTGCCATCGAGCGCCAACAAGGCAACCAGCCCGACTATTTCATGAAGTCGTTCTCGGTAAAAAGCTTTGACGCGAGCGGGCGCCTGCAAAGCGAAGTGCAGGGCGAAGAAGCGCGGCACTACCCCGACTCCGACACGCTGGAGATCGACAAAGCGCGCATGCGCTCGGTGACGCCGCAGGGCCGCCTCACCGTGGCCACGGCAGACCGCGCCCTGACCAACGCCGATGGTTCGGAGGTGCAGCTGTTTGGAAATGCCATCGTCACGCGCGAGCCCCTGCCCGCCAAGCCTGGGTCACCCGCCCAGCCTCGGCTGGAGTTCCGCAGCGAATTCCTGCACGCCTACACCAACACCGAGCGCGTGCGTTCCGACAAGCCCGTCACCCTCACGCGCGGCAATGATCGCTTCACGGCCGACGGCATGGACTACGACAACCTCGACCAGGTGCTGCAGCTGCGCGGACGTGTGCGTGGCGTGCTCCAGCCTGGCGCGGCCAAACCCTAGTACGCGTTGCCCACGTCCGGAACCTGCATGACCACTCCCCTTGTCTTCATCACCGGCGCGTCCAGCGGCATCGGCCAGGCCCTGGCCCTGCGCTTTCACCGGTCGGGCTACCGCCTGGCCCTGGTGGCGCGCCGCACCTCTGAGGTCAAAACATGGGCTAGCGCTCAAGGAATAAGCGCTGACAGCTACGAAATTTATAGTGCAGATGTGGCCGTGACCGACAGCATCGTTGCTGCGGGCCGCGATTGCATCGCACGCCAAGGGGTGCCTGACGTGGTCATTGCCAATGCGGGCATCAGTGTGGGCATGGACACGGCAGTGCGCGACGACATCGAGGTGATGGCACGCACCTTTGCCACCAACAACATCGGCGTGGCGGCCACCTTCCATCCCTTTGCGGACGCGATGGCGCAGCGTGGCAGCGGCACGCTGGTGGGCATCGGCAGCGTGGCAGGCATCCGTGGCCTGCCCGGGCATGGTGCGTATTGCGCCAGCAAGGCGGCCGTCATCAGCTACTGCGAGAGCCTGCGCGGGGAGATGCGCCCCCACGGAGTGCGTGTGGTCACCATTTCTCCGGGCTACATCGACACGCCGCTCACCCGCCAGAACCGCTACAGCATGCCGTTTCTGATGCAGGCCGATGATTTTGCGGACCGTGCCTTCCGGGCCATCACGGCCGGTGTCAGCTACCGGGTCATCCCCTGGCAAATGGGGGTGGTTGCCAAGTTGCTGCGCATGGTGCCGAACGTGCTGTTCGACAAGCTGCTGGCCGGGCGCCCGCGCAAGCGGCGGCAGAGCGAGCAGTAGCTCCTAGGTCCACCGGAGGTGGTTTTTGGCCGCCGGTTCGGGGCGGTCCTGGCTGCGATAGAAGCAAGACGTGGCGGTCGTGCATGAAAAAGCCCCCGAGGGGGCTTTCAGAGAAACGTCACTGGCCTGCTTCAGTAGCCGTTGCCACCACCGCCACCATAGCCGCCACCACCGCCGTTGCGGCCACCGCCGCCACCGCCGTTGCGGGAGCCAGAGCCGTAGGGGCTGCGGAATCCGCCTTCGCTGCGGCCACCGCCACCACCGCCGCCGTAACCGCCGCCACCCTCGCGGCCGCCGCCATAACCACCACCGCCGCCGCCTTCACGGCCACCGCCGTAACCGCCGCCACCACTGCGACCACCGCCGCCGCCGTAACCGCCACCACCGCCGCCAAATCCGCCACTGCGGGGTGGGCGGGGCTCCATGGGGCGTGCTTCGTTCACGACGATGCTGCGGCCACCCAGTGGCTGGCCATTCATGCCATTGATGGCGGCCTGGGCTTCCGCGTCACTGCCCATTTCCACGAAACCAAAGCCCTTGGAGCGGCCTGTGTCGCGCTCCATCATGACCTTGGCGCTGGTCACTGCGCCGAATTGGCCAAAGGCCTGTTCGAGATCGCTGTCGCGCACCGAGTACGGCAGGTTGCCGACGTACAGTTTGTTGCCCATTGAGGGACTCCTCAAAAACACATGGAAAAAGCGATGGAGTCCCGAAAACGCAGCCAGCTAATCTCAATGACGCTCTCAGCGCGAAACTGACGGATCACCGCAAACTTTAAGCGGGGGAAACCCCGCTGGCTCATTATGCGCCACACTTTTGCGGAAAAAGCAAGCGGCAATGCCGACTGTGGTGGCGATGCCGCGCAGGCATGAAAAAAGGAGCCCAGGGGCTCCTTTGTTTTGCCTTTGGCAGACCGCAAAGGTCTGCCAGCAAGGTCTTTTTAGTAGCTGCTACGGCCACCGCCGTAACCACCACCACCGCCGCCGCCGCTACGGCCACCGCCGTAACCGCCGCCACCACCGCCGTAGCCGCCGCCACCACCGTTGCCGCCGCCGAAGCCGCCGCTACGGGGAGCGCGGGGCTCCATGGGACGGGCTTCGTTGACCACGAGGTCACGGCCGCCGAAATTGGTGCCATGCACGCCTTGGATGGCGGCTTGGGCTTCAGCATCGCTGCCCATTTCGACAAAGCCGAAACCCTTGGAGCGGCCGGTGTCGCGCTCCATCATGACCTTGGCGCTGCCGACCGAGCCGTACTGGCTGAAGGTCTGTTGCAGATCTTCGTCGCGGAAAGAGTAGGGCAGGTTGCCCACGTAAAGTTTGTTGCCCATGAAGGACTCCTGAAAAAACACAAAAACGCGATGGAGTCCGACGCAATCAACAAACCTGTGACGACTTCAAAGACGCGAAACTGACCATTCACCGCTAAGCTAACTGCTTTCCTGCAAGCAGAAAAGCGAACCCATTATTAATCACTTTATGAGGCGTGTGGGGTTTATTTCTGGATCAAGCCATCCATCCTGCACAAATTTGTGGGTATTTTGGAGCGTGCAACGGCGGTTTTCAGGGGAAACCCGCAGGGTCTGAACAGCCACCCGAACCTGGCCCGTCGCCACCTTTCGGCAACCACCCGCCTGTTTTCCCTGTCGGAAGCAGGGTAAAATCCGCGAGTCTTTGGGGAGTAGCCCGCCCGGCTGCGCAATGCGCCGGGGGCATGCGTCAACACACTTGGGTTCTTCGAAACCTATGGCGTATGCGGCTTTTGAGCTGGGCGAGACCATTGACTGCAAACCGATCCACATGGCCGGAGTCGGGGTGCAGTCAATGCGTTTTCCACCCATCCGGCCGGATAGGACCCCCTCCCCCATGGAAGCCTTCTTCATTTCTACCGCCATCGTCGCGCTCGCCGAGATGGGCGACAAGACGCAGCTGCTCGCGCTCGTGCTGGCCGCACGTTTTCGCAAACCCTGGCCGATCGTGCTTGGCATCCTGGTGGCGACCGTGGTGAATCACGGCCTGGCCGGGGCTTTGGGTGCCTGGGTGACCACGTTCCTCGGCCCCCAGGTGCTGCGCTGGATCCTGGGTGCGTCGTTCATCGCCATGGCGGTGTGGATGCTGATCCCCGACAAGCTGGACGAAGGCGAAGCCGACGGATCGCCACGCTGGGGGGTGTTTGGCACCACCGTGGTCGCATTCTTCCTGGCCGAAATGGGCGACAAGACCCAGATCGCCACCGTCATGCTGGCCGCGCAGTACAACGCCTACCTGTGGGTGGTGGCGGGCACCACGCTCGGCATGATGATCGCCAACGCGCCGGTGGTATGGCTGGGCGAGCGCATCACTCGCCGCGTGCCCATTCGCGCCGTCCATGTGGTCTCGGCGGTGATTTTTCTGGTGCTGGGGCTGGTGGCGATCTTCACGCCCGCCGGGTGAGCAGCAGCGGCCGTTTTGGTATATTTGCCAGACGCGCCGATTTGCCACAGCTTGCGGGCGCTTTATAAATCCTGCTAAAGACCCGTCCGACACATCCGCCCGGCCTCGTTTTTAGCGACGCCGGGTTTTTTTATGTCGTTTCTTGCCACGCCCCAGTCCATGCATTTTCCGGAGGTCCTGCCGCTGCAAAGCGGTGCGTCCATCCGCGACTACCACCTGGCTTACGAGACCTACGGCACGCTCAATGCCGACCGCTCCAATGCCGTGCTCGTGTGCCACGCCCTCAATGCCTCGCATCATGTAGCAGGCGTCTACGCCGGGCAGGACAAGAGTGAGGGCTGGTGGGACAACATGATCGGCCCCGGCAAGCCCGTGGACACCGACCGCTTCTTCGTGATCGGCGTGAACAACCTGGGCTCCTGCTTTGGCTCCACCGGCCCCATGCACAACCATCCCGATACGGGCGAGGTCTATGGCGCGGACTTCCCGGTGGTCACGGTGGAAGACTGGGTCAACGCCCAGGCCCGCCTGCTCGACCGCCTGGGTATCGAGCAACTGGCCGCCGTGCTGGGTGGTAGCCTGGGCGGCATGCAGGCACTTTCGTGGACGCTGCAGTACCCCGAGCGCATGCGCCACGCGGTGGTGGTGGCCAGCGCCCCCAACCTCACAGCCGAGAACATTGCCTTCAACGAAGTGGCCCGCCGCGCCATCGTGACCGACCCGGACTTCCACGGCGGCCACTTTTACCGCCACGGCGTGATCCCCAAGCGTGGCCTGCGCATCGCCCGCATGATCGGTCACATCACGTACCTGAGCGACGACGTGATGAACGAGAAGTTCGGCCGGCAGCTGCGCGAAGGCCTGGAGCTGAAATACAGCACGCAGGACATCGAGTTCCAGATCGAAAGCTACCTGCGCTACCAGGGCGACAAGTTCAGCGACTACTTCGACGCCAACACTTACCTGCTCATCACCCGGGCGCTGGACTACTTCGACCCCGCGCGCACCCATGCCGGCAACCTCACGCGGGCCCTGGCCCGGGCGCAGGCCAGGTTCCTGCTGGTGAGCTTCACCACCGACTGGCGCTTCTCACCCAAGCGCAGCCGCGAGATCGTGAAGGCCTTGCTCGACAACCGTCGCAGCGTGAGCTACGCCGAGATCGACGCGCCCCACGGGCACGATGCCTTTTTGCTCGATGACGCCCGGTACATGGGCGTCATGCGCTCTTACTTCGATAGCATTGCCAAGGAGTTGCAACCATGACCGAAAAAGCGGCGATGCAAGCCTTGGCGCGCCTGGTGCCCCCCGGCTCGCGCGTGCTCGACCTGGGCTGTGGCAACGGCGCCATGCTCGACTACCTGCAGCGCGAGCGCGGCTGCAGCGGCTATGGCGTGGAGATCGACGACGCCAACGTGCTGGCCTGCGTGCAGCGCGGCGTGGATGTGATCCAGCTCAACCTCGACGAGGGGCTGGCGATGTTTGGCGACAACAGCTTTGACGTGGTGCTGCAGATCGACACGCTGCAGCACCTGCGCAATGCCGAAACCATGCTGCGCGAGACAGCGCGTGTGGGCCGCACGGGTGTGGTGGCCTTCCCTAACTTTGCGCACTGGCCCAACCGCCTGTCCATCCTGCGCGGGCGCATGCCGGTGACGCGGCGCCTGCCCTACCAGTGGTACGACACGCCCAACATCCGCGTGGGCACCTACAAAGACTTCGAAGTGCTGGCCACCAAGAACAGCCTGCGCATCCTCGACTCCTTCGGGCTGCAGGACGGGCAAGAGGTGCGCTGGCTGCCTAATGCACGCGCGGGCACGGCCGTTTTTCACTTCGAACACGCGTAGGCATCCTCGCGACACGACGCTGTCAAACGCATCGGCTAAGGTGCGGGCTCTGCTTGTAGGAGACCCGCATGAAACGCACTGCACTGCGCGCCGTGACTGCCGCCGCGCTGCTCACCACCTGGGCGCTGGGCGCCGTCGCCCAGGCCTGGCCGCCCACCCCCACCGTGATTGCCCACCGGGGCGCCTCGGCGCTGCGGCCAGAGCACACGCTGGCCGCCTACCAGCAGGCCATTGACGACGGCGCCGACATCATCGAGCCCGACCTCGTCATCACCAAGGACGGCGTGCTGGTGGCGCGGCACGAGAACGCGATTGCCATCCTGGGCGCCGACGGCTCGGTGAAGGAAGCCACCACCGACGTGGTGGACCGCCCCGAGTTCGCCGCGCGCAAGGCCACCAAGACCATCGACGGCCAGGCCATCACCGGCTGGTTCACCGAAGACTTCACGCTGGCCGAGCTGAAAACCCTGCGCGCCCGCGAGCGCATCCCCGCGCAGCGCCCGGCCAACGTGGCCTATAACGGCCAGTTCGAGGTGCCCACCTTGCAGGAGGTGATCGACCTGGCCAAGGCGGCGACGGCCAAGACCGGTCGCACCATCGGCATCTACCCCGAGACCAAACACCCCACCTACTTCCAGTCCATCGGCCTGCCGCTGGAGGCGCCGCTGCTGGCCGCGCTGGAGAAGAACGGCTGGAACCACAAAGATGCGCCCTTGTTCGTGCAGTCGTTCGAGGTCAGCAACCTGCAGGCGATCCGCAAGCTCAGCAGCGTGCGTCTGGTGCAACTGGTGGCGCCTTCGGGCCGGCCGTATGACTTTGTGGCGCAGGGCGCGGCCAACACGCGCGCTTATGCCGACCTCATCACGCCCGAGGGCCTCAAGCAGGTGGCCACCTATGCCAATGCCATCGGCCCCTTCAAGACGCTGGTGGTGCCGGTCAAGGATGGCGTGCCGGGCGAACCCACCCCGCTGGTGGCGCGCGCCCGCGCCGAAGGCCTGGGCGTACACATCTGGACGCTGCGGCCCGAAAACGCCTTTCTGCCCTCCGGGCTGAAAAAGGCGCCCGCCACCGATGGCACCGTGCGCGGCGACAGCGTGGGTGAGATCACGGCCTATCTGCGCGCAGGCATCGACGGCTTCTTCACCGATGACCCTGCCGTGGGCCGAGCTGCCGTTCAAGCATTCACAGCGACGAAGTGACGGGTGCCGGGCGCGGCTTGCCCGGCGCGGAGCGTGCCCCCTGGCGCAACCCCAGTTGCCGCGCCTTTTCCACCCACTGCGCCAGCCGCTCGGTGCTGGCGCTGCGCACCGGGCCAAAGCTGTGCACCTGCACGGGGCTGATGCCGCAGAACTCCAGGATGGCCTTCTTCATCTGGTGGTGCCCCGGCATGCGCGTGACCCAGCGAAAGTACCAGGGCGGCGAGTCCATGGTCACCAGCAGCTCGGCCGACCGGCCGGCCAGCAGCTTGTCCCACAGTGATGAGCCTTTGCGGTACTTGAAGGCATAGCCGGGCAGCAGCACGCGGTCGATAAAACCCTTGAGCAGCGTGGGCATGGCGCCCCACCAGATCGGATAGACCCACACCAGATGGTGCGCCCAGGTGATGTCGGCCTGCGCGGCCAGCAAATCGGGTTCTAGAGGCTGGGCAGCGCCATAGCCCTGGAACAGGGGGTTGAAGGTCAGCTGACCCACGTCCAGAAACCGCACCTGCGCCCCTGCGCGCCGGGCGCCCTCGGCATAGGCACGTGCCATGCCTGCGCACAGGCTCTCGGCGGTGGGGTGGCCCAGGATGACCAGAATGTTTTGTTGCTCTGCCACAGACGCTCCATCACGGTGTTGTTGATGGCGCCATGGTCACCCTGCCCCACGGGGCAGAGTCAAGCGGTCAGGTCAAGTCGCGGTGAATCTCGCAGCGCCCGCCGTGGTAGCTGCACCAAATTGCGCGGGGTTGTGCGCCGGAGGTGCCACCGCCAGTGTGGAGGGCGCAGCGCAGGCTTCGGGTGCCACGGGCACGGCCAGCGTGTCGCAGGTGTGCAGCTCGGCTTCCAACAGCGCCAGCTGTGCGTCCAGCGCTGACAGGCGCGCCAGCTCCTGCGCCACGGCGGCCCGCCGCCGGGCCACCAGCTGGGCCATGCGTTCCCAGCCTGCAGCGGTGTCGATGTGGGGCAGGCCATCCAGCTCCGACAGCCGAAAACCCAGCGCCTGGGCCTGGCGGATCAGCAACACGCGGGCTACATCGGCCTCGCCATAGTGGCGGTAGCTGCCTGCGCGCGCCACCGTGCCCAGCAGGCCCCGGGCCTCGTACAGCCGGATGGCCTTGGGCGTGGTGCCGGTGCGTTGGGCGAGTTCTCCGATGCGCATTGGGTGTCCTGGTAGGAGAGCAAAATACTATCAAATTAATAGCTATTGGCGCTTATCCATTAAGCGCTAGGTGCCAATTTGGCTCAAATTTTTCATGGGTGGAGCCTGGTTGAGGCTTGTCAAGGGCTGCTGGCCCCGATGCTGCACGATAAGCTGCTGCGCTCTGATTCCACCTTCCGCCCGCGCCCGCCATGCCCCAGTTTGCCGCCAATCTGAGCCTGATGTACACCGAGCTGCCGTTTCTGGACCGCTTTGCCGCTGCGGCGCGCGACCGGTTCACGGCGGTGGAGTTCTTGTTTCCCTACGCCTTCGAGCCCGCCGAGGTGGCGGCCCGGCTTGCGGACAACGGCCTGCAGCTGGTGCTGTTCAATGCCCCGCCTGGCGGCACCGACCGCAGCCGCATGGCGGCGGCGTGGGACCAGAACGCGCGCGGCACCGCAGCGCTGCCTGGGCATGAGACCGAGTTCCGCGCGGGCGTGCAAGAAGCCCTGCGCTATGCCGAGGTGCTGGGCTGCCCGCGCATCCACGTGCTCTCGGGCATCGTGCCGCCCGGCGTGGAGCGCGAATCCCTCAAGGACCTGTGCGTTGGCAACCTGCGCTGGGCGGCGGCCGAGGCTGCGCGCGCGGGGTGCGACATCCTCATCGAGCCCATCAACCTGCGCGACATGCCGCGCTACTTTCTGAACCGGCAGGATCACGCGCACGAGCTGCTCGATGCGGCGCAGGCCCCCAACCTCAAGGTGCTGATGGACCTCTACCACTGCCAGATCGTGGAAGGTGACGTGGCCACCAAGCTGCACCAGTACCTGCCCACGGGCCGGGTGGCGCATGTTCAGATTGCCGGTGTGCCCGGGCGCCACGAGCCTAACCGGGGGGAGCTGAACTACCCTTTCCTGTTCGAGATGCTGGATGCTCTGGGCTACAGCGGCTGGGTGGGGTGTGAATACCGCCCGGAGGCCGATACCTCGGCCGGTCTGGCGTGGCGGGACCGGGCGCTGGCGGAGTCTGCAGCGGATTCCTAGGCGCAATTGCCCCGCGCCTCCAGTCCGCGCAATTGCGTAAGGGAATGCGTGAATAAATGTAACAAGACTCTGGCCGTAGATTCAAAGCAGACCGGCCCAGCTGGTTTTGTGCATTTGTATTCACCCGCAGGAGACATTCCCCATGGCAGCATCCCTGGCCAACAACCGTTCCGTCGCGCGCCAGGTCACGCTGACCGCCATTGCGCTGGTGGCCCTGGTGCTGGTGCTGGTGGGGCTGGCCATTGCCGTGCTGACCGAGCGCAGCACCCGCGCCCTGGTCGCCTCCAGTGTGGGCGACACCGCGCAGAGCGTGGCGCAGTCGCTGGACGCCGCTGACAACACCAACCGCGAGCTGGTGCAGCTGACCATGAAGGGCTTTCAGCGCTACTTCGAGGCCACCATGCAGCTCGACGAGGCCACGGGCGAGCTGCGCAGCTACGGTGCGCTGGTCAACGAGGACTATGGCTCGGTCGATAAATTCGCCAGCGAGACCGGCGGCATCGCCACCGTGTTCGCCAAGAAGGGCGATGACTTCGTGCGCATCACCACCTCGGTCAAGAACGAACAGGGCGCGCGCCAGCAGGGCACGCCGCTGGGCAAGGACGACCCGGCCTATGCCACCGTGTCCAAGGGCGAGCCCTACACCGGAGTCACCGTGGTGGGCGGCAAGCCCTTCATGGGCCACTACCTGCCCGCCAAAGACGCTTCGGGCAAGGTGATTGCGCTGCTGTTCATCGGCAACGACATCAGCGTGTTCCACGCCATGCTGCAAAAGCAAGTCACGCAGACCAAATTCTTCGAGCATGGCGGCACGTACGTGATCAACCCCGGCACCTCGCTCGACAAGGCGGTGTTCGTGTACCACCCCACCGCACGCGGCAAGCGTGTGCTGGAGGCCTACCCCCAGGCCCGCCCGTTTTTTGAAGCCTTGGCCGCATCGCCCGATGGCTTTGTTCGTGAAGCCGCCGCCGTGTTGGGCGCAGGCGCCGAAGACCCCTGGGCCCTGGTGCGCAAGACCGGCGGCGGCTGGTGGGTGGTGGCCGAGGTGGCGGATGGCGAGGCCATGGCCAGCCAGCGCCGCGTCACGCTCGCCGTGTGGGGCTTGATGGCGGTGGCCGTGGTGCTGCTGGCCATCGGCCTGTTCCTCATGCTGCGCCGGGGCGTAAGCCGCCCGCTGCAGGACCTGACCCAGGCCATCACCCTGGTAGCGCAGGGCGACCTGACCGAAGAATTCCGCACCACGCGGCGCGACGAAATCGGCGCGCTGGTGCAGGAGGTGGAAGGCATGCGCCAGCGCTACACGCAGATGCTGCAGCAGGTGCGAACGGCGGTGGACAGCATCACCACTGCCAGCGCCGAGATCGCCAGCGGCAACCAGGACCTGTCGGCCCGCACCGAGGCCACGGCCAGCAGCCTCGCGCAGACCGCGCAGAGCATGGAGCACCTTACCTCCACGGTACGCCAGTCAGCCGACGCCGCGCGCCAGGCCAACCAGCTGGCCAGCACCGCCGCCGCCGTGGCCGCACGCGGTGGCCAGGTGGTGGGCGAGGTGGTCACCACCATGGGCGACATCAACCAAAGCTCGCGCAAGATTGCCGACATCATCGGCGTGATCGATTCCATTGCGTTCCAGACCAACATCCTGGCATTGAACGCAGCGGTGGAAGCCGCCCGCGCAGGTGAACAAGGCAGGGGCTTTGCCGTGGTGGCCAGCGAGGTCCGCAGTCTGGCAGGGCGCAGTGCCGAGGCCGCGCGCGAGATCAAGGCGCTCATCGGCGCCTCGGTGGAGCGGGTGGAATCGGGCGCACGCCTGGTGCAGAACGCGGGCACCACCATGGACGAAATCGTGGGCTCGGTCAAACGCGTGGGCGACATCATTGGTGAGATCACAGCGGCATCGAGCGAGCAGTCCGATGGCATCGGCCAGGTCAACACTGCCGTGAACCAACTGGACCAGATGACACAGCAGAACGCTGCCCTGGTGGAGGAATCCGCTGCCGCAGCCCAAAGCCTGCGGGAGCAGGCCTCCCGCCTGGCGGGGGCGGTGCAGGTTTTCAAGCTCTCGCGGGCCGAGGGCGCGTCCGGTGGCGGTATCGGCTACACCCAGCGTGCGGTCCTGGCCGCGCCCATGGCACAAACGGGCGAGGGCGAGGCGGTGCACGCCCCCGGCAGTGGCGCGCGCGCACCCGCCCAGTTGCAATAGCCCACTGCACCCGACCAATCGGCTGTGCGGCGGGGGCACGTGGTCATCTGGCGGTTTGCGGTCTGCAGACCTTCGTTTATGCTGATCTGAAACCCCCCACCACACAGCCCACCCCCATCCATGGCCGCCCACGTTCCCACCATGCTGGTCATGATCATCGTGAGTTCGCTCATGATGGCCGCCTCCATGGCTGTGGTGGGCTGGGGGCGTCGGCGCGATGGCCTGGGGCGGTGGGCGGCCGCCCTGATGGTCAATGCCGTCGGGCATTTGCTGATCATGCTGCGGGGCCTGGTGCCGGATGTGGTGTCCATCGTGCTGGGCAACCTGCTGCTGTCCTGCGTGTTTGTGGGGATGATCGCCGCAATCTACCAGTTCCAGGGGCGCCCGCCACGGTGGCTGCTGCTGCTCACACCGTCGGCGCTGGTCACGTGTTTTGTCATCGTGTTTATCGACAACTTTCCGGCGCGCGCGAGTTTTGTGGGCCTGGTCATCGGGCTGCAGGCCGTGTGGGCTCTGGTAGCGGCCCTGGAGCGCCGCCATGCCACCGTGGGGCGCGGGCAGTGGCTGCTGGTGGCAGGGCTTGGCCTGGAGGCCCTGGTGCTGGGCGGCCGCGCGCTGCTGGCCTTGGGCGAAAGCCAGACGGCCACCAGCATCCTCCAGGGCAGCCTGCTGCAGACGCTGACTTTCATGGCCACGTTTTCTGTGGTGCTCATCAGCTCCATGGGA
The DNA here is from genome assembly GCF_057597245.1 of Acidovorax sp. NN32. Lineage (NCBI taxonomy): Bacteria > Pseudomonadati > Pseudomonadota > Betaproteobacteria > Burkholderiales > Comamonadaceae > Acidovorax > Acidovorax sp. NN32. Next base: position 5,287,125 of record NZ_CP199679.1, on the reverse strand, counting down.
TTTGTGTTCATGTCACGCGACCGTGCCGACGAGATCAACCGCATCATGGCGGCGCTGGATCCGCTTACCGGCGTGGCCAACCGCCGCTCGCTGATCGCGGCGCTGGACCGCGACGTCTCGCGCGCCGTGCGCTCGCGCGAATCCATCGCGCTCATGATGGTGGACATCGACCACTTCAAGCGGGTCAACGACCGCTACGGGCACCCCGCCGGTGACCAGGTGCTGTGCAGCGTGGTCAATGTGCTGAGCGAGCGCGTGCGGGCGCAGGACCTGGTGGGCCGCTACGGGGGTGAGGAATTCATGGTGGTGCTGCCCGACACCACGTTGCTGGGGGCCGAGCAGCTGGCGCGAGAACTGTGCAAGGCGGTGGAGGAATCGCGCTGCCGCATCCGCGCAGTGGGCGGAGCCGCGCCAGATGCAACCACCGACGCGGCCCTGGGCATTGCCGTCACGGTCAGCATTGGCGTCTTTGGCGGCCGGCTGGAGCCCGGCGACAGCTGGGACATGCTGATCGCCGCAGCCGACCGTGCGCTCTACCAGGCCAAGGAAAACGGCCGCAACCGGGTGGAGGTGTCCACCAGCCTGCGGCGCCCCGCCTCCCTGGCGGCGGCACAGGCCAATCCCGACACGCATCCTGTTTCTCGGTATTGACCCCCAAGAGGGACGCGGGACGGGCCACGCTGGGCACACCACCCGAAGAAGAGCTGCGCCCCCTGCGACAGCGCTGCCAGACTATGTCGCGGGTGTATGGATACCTGCCATGGCGCCCGCACAGGCGTTGTGTTGGAATGCTGGTTTCGGTCCACAAGATCCGCCGTATTCAGGAGAGCTGCCCATGAACGCCCGAGTCCCCCCCCACGCCCTGCAACCCGCCCTGGCCCTCGAACGGGTCAGCCAAGCCTGGGACAACGACATTGTTCGCCAGCTCACCGACTACATCGCCATCCCCGCCAAGTCGCCCATGTTCTCGCCCGATTGGGCCGAGCAGGGCCTGCTCGACACCGTGGTGCGCAACGCCGCCGCGTGGGTCGAGTCGCAGAAGGTTGAAGGCCTCACGCTCGAAATCGTGCGCCTGGAAGGCCGCACCCCCGTGCTGTTCTTTGAAATCGACGCCACCCAGGCCGGCGCCACCGATACCGTGCTCATGTACGGCCACCTCGACAAGCAACCCGAGTTCAGCGGCTGGCGCAACGACCTGGGTCCCTGGACGCCCAAGTACGAAGACGGCAAGCTCTATGGCCGGGGCGGCGCCGACGACGGCTACGCGGTCTATGCCAGCATCGCCGCCGTGCAGGAGCTCAAGCGCCAGAACGTGCCCCACCCGCGCATCGTGGGCCTCATTGAAACCTGCGAAGAAAGCGGCTCGCGCGACCTGCTGCCCTACATTGATGCACTGAAGCCCCGCATGGGCAACGTGGCGCTGGTCGTGTGCCTGGACTCGGGCGCCGGCAACTACGACCAGCTGTGGCTCACCACCAGCCTGCGCGGCATGGCCACCGGGACGCTCAAGGTCGAGATCCTTACCGAAGGCATCCACTCCGGTGACGCCTCGGGCCTGGTGCCTTCGTCGTTCCGCATCATGCGGCAGGTGCTCGACCGGCTCGAAGACAGCGCCACCGGCCGTCTCCTGCCCCAGAGCTTTCATTGCGAAGTGCCTGCCGACCGCCTGGCCCAGGCCCGCGCCACGGCGGGCATCCTGGGCGAAGAGGTGTACAAGCGCTTCCCCTGGGCGCACTACGACTGCGGCGGCTCCACCACCTTTGCATTGCCCACCACCACCGACCCGCTGCAGGCCCTGCTCAAGCGCACGTGGGAGCCCACGCTGAGCGTGACCGGCGCCGAAGGCTTCCCGGCCCTGCAGGACGCAGGCAATGTGCTGCGCCCCTACACCGCCTTCAAGCTCAGCCTGCGCCTGCCGCCCCTGGTAGATGCCGCCCAGGCTGTGCAGGAACTCAAGGCCTTGCTGGAAGACAACGCGCCCTACCAGGCCAAGGTCACCTTCCAGAGCATGAGCGGCGCCACAGGCTGGAACGCCCCCGCCACCACGCCCTGGTTCGAGCAGGCGCTCAACGCCGCCTCGCAGGCCCACTTCGGGGCACCCTGCGGCTACATCGGCCAGGGCGGCACCATCCCGCTCATGAACATGCTCAGCGAAGGCTTCCCCACCGCGCAAATGATGGTGTGTGGCGTGCTCGGCCCCAAAAGCAACGCCCACGGCCCCAACGAGTTCCTGCATGTGCCCTACGCCAAGAAGCTCACCGCCGCCGTCGCGCAGGTGATTGCAGGCATGGCACAGCAGGCGGTCGCACCTGCCGCAGCGGGCTGATAGGCGCGATCTTTTCAGCTTTCACCGTTCTTTCACACCCACGACTGACGCAAAAATGGGCATGGGCAGCCGGCACGCTCCAAGCGATGCGGCCGCTGCGTTCCGGTTTGCGCAAGTCCTCACTCCCTTCTGGCAGGCACAGATCACCATGGACAAACGCGCTTTTCTCCACGCCTGTACGGCCACCACACTGGCCGCTGCGGTACACCCTCTTGTCCATGCCCAGGCGCCTGCGGCAACGGCGGGGGTTGCCGCTCCTGGCCCGCGCCACACGCTGTTGGGCACCAACAGCGAAGGCAAGCCTGTCGCACTGACCGACTTTGCGGGCAAGGTGTGCCTGGTGAGCTTTTTCACCGCTGGTTGCGCCCTGTGCACCAACGAGCTGCGGCTGATGCGCGAGTTCTATACGAACAACCGCCAGCGCGACTTTGTGCTGCTGGGCGTGAACATGGACGAAAAAAACGCGGACTTCATGCAGTACATCGAGCTGCTCAAAGTGTCCGTGCCTGCCGAGCAGCGCTTTCCGATTGCCTGGCGCAACGCTGTGGGGCACCAGGACAGCTTTGGCACCATCACCCGCCGCCCCACGCACTATGTGCTCAACCGCCAGCACCAGCAGGTGTTGCGCCGCGAAGGCAATTTTCTGCCCACGGATTGGGACGACCTCTGGGCCTCCATCGCCTGATGCGGGTTGCGCCACGCATGCTGCGTTCGGCCCCCGCCGGGCCATGCCGTACCGCCTTTTTATGGGATTGCCTTCCTGTTCTTTCCTGGTTGAGCGATTGCCCGCTCAACAGCACCGCCCGCCATGATCTCTGACGACCCCATTCCCTCCACCCTCACCACCTTCACCGCCAGCGATGGCGAAAACCTGGCTGTGCAGGACTGGCCCCTGCCCGAGGGCGAGCCCTGCCGGGGCACCGTGCTGCTGGTGCATGGCCTGGGCGAACATGTGGGCCGCTACGACGCGGTGGCCCGCCGCCTCAACGACTGGGGTTTTGCCGTGCGGGGTTACGACCAGTATGGTCACGGCGAATCCGGCGGGCCGCGTGGCGGCCTCACTTCGGACCTGCGCCTGCTGGATGACCTGGCCGACCTGGTGGACGCCACGCGCGCCCGCATGCCCGCAGGCCAGCCCCTGGTGTTGCTGGGCCACAGCATGGGCGGGCTTGTGGCTTCGCGTTTTGTGTCGTTGAAGATACGGCCTGTGGACGCCCTGGTGTTGTCATCCCCCGCGCTGGATGCGGGCCTGGGCGCCGTGCAAAAGCTGCTGCTGGCCACGCTGCCGCGCATCGCACCCAACCTGCGCGTGGGCAATGGGCTCGATGCGCAGTACCTCTCGCACGACCCGGCCGTGGTCGCGGCCTACCTGGCCGACCCGCTGTGCCACGACCGCATCAGCGCCCGCCTGGCCCGCTTCATCGCCAACGGCGGCGCCGCCACCGTGGCCCGCGCCGCGCACTGGAGCGTGCCCACGCTGCTGATGTGGGCGGGCAGCGACAAGCTGGTCCACCCTGCGGGCAGCCGTGCCTTTGCGGCCGCAGCCCCCAAGGCCGTCGTGCATGCACACTGCTTTGAACCCCTGTTCCACGAGCTGTTCAATGAAAGCCCGGAACTGGCCGAGCCGGTGTTCGACCTGCTGCAGCAGTGGCTGGTGCGGCGCTGTCCGGCAGTGAGGTAGCCGGGTCGTCGCGGTTACCCAAAATTTGAAGCCAAAATGGCCTCCAGCGCTTATCTAGCAAGCGCTAGCAGCTATCATTTTTGTAATAATCCGCCCAGCATTCCGAACAGGTCGTCCGAGGTGCCAAACCCGCCCTGCGGCGCCTCGCCGCGCGGGCTGAGCTGGTCGATCAGGCCCGGCAGTACCTGGGCCAGCTGGCCTGCTGCAGCGCCGGGGCCCACGCCCAGTTGCGATGCGATCTGCGACAGCGGGCCGGCGCCCAGCACGTTGGACAACTGCTCACCTGAGATCGCCTGGTTCGGCCCCGCGCTCAGCCAGGACGCAATCACATTGCCCAGCCCCGCCTGCTGAAACTTGGCCATCAGCCCCGGCAGACCACCCACCGGGCCGTCGTTGCTGATCAGGGACATCACGGCCTGCACCAGCTGCGGGTTCTGCGCAGCCAGGCTGATCAAGCCGCCCAGGCCACTCCCGGCCCCACCGGCTGCAGCGGCGCCATTGCCGCCTTGCGATGCATTGTTGATAACGGCACCCAGAACGGAATCGAGCAAACCCATGGTGTTCTCCTGCAGAGGGATAAAGGACGGCGGTGCGCCGCCCCGGACGGAACCACCCATGGTACGCACCTTGGCGTCTCCTTCATGTCAACAATCGTGAATTGTGGTGCTGCGGACCCTGCCCGGCAGGGCAAGCGGCAACACGCCACCCACGGCCCGCACCACTCCCAGGCTGGTGTGTGTCGCTGAGGGGGCGCCCCGCTGCCGCGCAACTACTTGGTGCGGGGTGGGCGCTTGTCCAGCAGCGGTGCGCTCACACCCTGCACCCCCACCAGCCCCAGCACCGTGACCAGCGAGGTCTGAGCACCCTTCCAGGCGTCCGTCAGGTCAATCCATTCGGACAGCGCGTGGAACCCGCCCGTCTTGCCGCCGCCCCCGATCACGATGGCGGGGATGCCCAGCGACATCGGCACGTTGGCGTCGGTGCTGGCGCCGCCCAGCACCGTCTTGCGGCCAAACGCCGTGTTGGCGCGCACAGCCGCTTCGACAATGACCGAATCCGCCGCCGTACGGCCACCGGGCCGGTCGCCGATGAGCTTGGTCGATGCGCTCAGGGTGTTTACGCCCCAGCGTGCGTTCTCTTCGGTCACGGCGCTGTCCACGGCGGCCAGCACCTGCTTTTCGGTGGCCAGCAGCGGGGCCATTTCGTCGGAGCGGATGTCCACCGCCATGCGCGCATCGGGCGCGATGGTGTTGACCGATGTGCCGCCGCCCACGGTGCCGACGGTGAAGGTGGTCTTGGGGCTCTTGGGCGTGCGGATCTCGGCGATCTTGGCAATGGCGCGGCCCATGCCGTGGATGGCGCTGGGCACCTCGCCGAACGCGGCGTAGCTGTGGCCGCCCGGGCCCTTGAAGGTCACCTCGTGGCGGTGGCTGCCCGTGCCCAGCACCAGCACCGTGCCATCGGGCGCGGGCTCCAGCGCCACCATGCCGTCGATGTCCAGGTGTTCCTTGAAAAGGTGCTTCATGCCGCGCAGGTTGCCCAGCTCTTCCTCGCCCACATTGCCCACGAACACCAGGTCGCCCACGGTGGCGATCTTCTGGTCGTTCAGCACCTTGAGCCACGACAGCAGCACGGCCAGGCCGCGCGTGTTGTCGGAAATGCCGGGCGCATAGAGCTTGCCGTCGCGCTCTTTCACCTTCACATCGGTGCCGGATGGGAACACCGTGTCCAGGTGGGCCGAGATGACCAGCTTGGGGCCGTTGCCCGTGCCCTTGCGCAGGCCCACCACATTGCCTTCGGCATCGATAGCGGCGTTGGTCAGGCCCAGGGCCTGGAGCCGGGCCAGAAAGGCTTCGGCACGCTTTTGTTCCTTGAACGGCGGCGCCTCGATCTCGGTGAGCATGCGCAGGTCTTCGGTGGCGCGGTCGTGGTCGGCCTTCACGGCGTCAAGCAGCTGCAGGATCTGGGGCGCAGCCATGAGCTGGCCGTAGGCCTTGTCCACGGCGGGTCGCAGCGTGGTGGGTGTGGGCGCCACGGCGCCGAACTGCGCATGGGCGGCACCGGGCAGCAAGGCGGCGCAGGCGAGGGCCATGGCACCCGCAAGGGCTGTGGCACGGAAGGTATGGAGAGGGAGAGTCATGGTGATCCAGCGAAACACGAACACAAACGGAAGGGGTGACCGGCCTGTCCAGCCATCGTGGATGGAGCCGTGGGCCGGCATGCAGTGCCATGCAATTGTTGGACCGAACCCTGCCCCTGGGCTCTGCTTTAATCTGCCCAGCCGACAGTTTTTCTTACATGCGCAAACACATCCCCAGCACCCGCGCCCTGCTTGTTTTCGATGCCGTGGCACGCCACCACGGCGTAAGCAAGGCGGCCGAAGAACTCTGCCTCACCCACAGCGCCGTGAGCCAGCAGCTGCGCCTGCTGGAGGGCCAGCTGGGCCTGCAACTGGTGCAGCGCGGCGCACGCGGCTCCACGCTCACCGACGTGGGCCGCCGCTACCACGCGCAGATCGTGGGCGACCTGCTGCGGCTGCAGAACCACACACTCGAAGCCATGGCCCAGCGGCCCGATGGCGCGCGCCTGCTGGTGGGCTGCGTGCCGGTGTTTGCCGAGCGCTGGCTGCTGCCCCGGCTGCCGGCCTTCCTTGCACAGCACAAAGGCTGCAGCCTGCACTTGCAGGTGTACCCCACGCAGATCTACATGGCAGAGATTCCGTTCGACGTGGCCGTGCAGTACGACGACGCGGCCTGGCCCGGCGTGGTCCCAGCGCCCCTGATGCCCGAGGTTTGCGTGGCCGTGTGTGCCCCGCAGTCGCGCCACCGGCGTGCGACAGAGCGCGGCGATTTTCGGGCCGTGCCGCTGCTGCAGCTCAGCTCGCGCCTGGGCGCCTGGGACGACTGGCTGGGCCGCGCGGGCATCACGCGCGTGCCGGCCCACACCCTGGGCGGCCACCGCTTTGATCTGTTCTCGATGCTGGTGGAGGCGGTGCGCGCCGACTTGGGGCTAGGCCTGGTGCCCCGGTATTTTGTGGAGCGCGAACTGCAATCGGGCGAGCTGGTGCTGGCCCACCCGCACCATGACAGCGGTGCGCGGGGCTACAGCCTCTTCGTGGCGCCGGGGCGTCTGGAAGACCCTGCGGTGGCGGCCTTTGCGCAGTGGCTGCGCACCACGGTGGCCGCAGAAGGCGCTGTGGCTGAGGTGCCTTCAGACGCCGCGTGAAACGCGCTTGCGCTGCAGACCCAGCCAGGCCAGCGCCAGCCCCGTCACCACAATGGGCACCAGCGACCCGGCGTTCAGCAGCGTCCAGCCCTGGGTGGTGACCAGCACACCCGACGAGAACGCGCTCAGCGCCAGCGTGGCGTACACGCAGAAGTTGATGGCTGCCTGGGCGCGGTCCTTTTCTTCAGGGCGGTAGGCCGTCATGGCCAGCGTGGTGGAGCCGGTGAACAGGAAGTTCCAGCCCACTCCCAGGAAGAACAGCGCAATCCCAAAGTGGTGCAGCTCCACACCCATCAGCGCCACGGCCACGCAGGCGAAGTTGAGCAACACCCCCGCACCCATGATGGGCAGCACGCCAAACCGCTTGATGAGGTGGCCGGTGACAAAGCCGGGAGCGAACATGCCGATCACATGCCACTCCAGCACCAGCGCCGAGGCATCGAAGTCAAAGCCACACACCTGCATAGCCAGCGGCGTGGCCGCCATCAGCAGGTTCATCACCCCATAGCCCAGCGCAGCGCCCACAATGGCCACGATGAAGGCGGGCTGGCGCATCAGTACAGAGAGGGGGCGCCCCTGCTCGCGTTGGCCCGCAGCGTTGAGCACCACGGTTTGCACTTCGAACCGGATGGCTGCCATGCACAGCATGGACAACAGCGCCACGCCGATCAGTGCGATGTACGCGCCCGCAAACGGCACCGGGAACAGCGTGCGCGTGGCGCTGGCCAGGTTGGGGCCTGCCACGGCGCCCAGCAGGCCACCGGCCAGCACCAACGACACGGCCTTCTCGCGGTAGTCCGGGGCCGCCAGCTCGGCGGCCGCAAAGCGGTACAGGCCACCGTTGGCGCTGTAATAGCCCGCCACCAGCGTAGCGGTGCACAGCAGCCAGAAGCTGCCGCTGAACGCCGCCCAGGCACACAGCGCGGCCGATGCCACGGCCACGGCCAGCCCGATCTGGAACGACACCTTGCGCCCCCAGCGCGACTGCGTGCGCGCCACCAACGGGGTGGACAGCGCCCCGCCCACCACGTAGCCCATCACCGGCAGCGTGGCCATCCAGCCAAAGGGCGCCAGCTGCAGGCCCACCAGGCCATTGATGGCAATGAAGACAACGTTGTTGGTGAGGAAAAGGCCTTGGCACAGCGCCAGCAGCCACAGGTTCTTGTTCATGACAGGGCAGCGCCCGGGTTGGGCAAAAGGAAGGAACGAAAAGTGGGACAGCGTAGACGCAAGTCAAGGCCTGGCGGCTGTGGGGTGCGCTGCGGAGGCGGGCCACATCAAAACCCGACTGGTTTGCTCCGGAATTGTGCACCGCCGTTGATGAAGATCAGCGGATGCGTGGGGTGTCCTCATTATGGTGGCGCCCAGTGCTGTGGCCCGGCCCGGGGCCCGCGTTTGAATGTTTGTGATGGAACCCCTGAAATCGATGGAGGCGGTGCTGCCTGAAGCTGCAACCCCCGGACTGGAACTCGTCTGCCCCGCCGGCAGCCTGCCCGCCCTGAAGGCCGCTGTGGACCACGGCGCCAACTGCGTCTACCTGGGCCTGCGCGACGCCACCAATGCGCGCAATTTTGCGGGCCTCAACTTTGACGAGGCCGCCATCGCCAACGGCATTGCCTATGCGCATGGTCGCGGCTGCAAGGTCTTCATGGCGCTCAACACCTACCCGCAGGCGGCCAACCCGGGGCCGTGGCGCAGCGCACTGGACAAGGCGGTGGACCTGGGCGTGAACGCGGTCATCCTGGCCGACCCCGGCCTCATGCACTACGCGGTGCAGCACCATCCCCGGCTGCGCCTGCACCTGTCGGTGCAGGGTTCGGCCACCAACTACGAGGCCATCAACTTCTACCGCCAGCAGTTCGGCATCGTGCGCGCCGTGCTGCCGCGCGTGCTGTCGATGGAGCAGGTGCGCCAGGTCATCGATCGCACGCCGGTCGAGATCGAAGTCTTCGGCTTCGGCAGCCTGTGTGTGATGGTCGAGGGGCGCTGCGCACTGTCGTCGTACGTGACCGGCGAATCGCCCAACACGCACGGCGTGTGCTCTCCGCCCAAGGCCGTGCGCTGGGTGGAGACGCCGCAGGGCCGCGAGTCGCGCCTGAACGGCGTGCTCATCGACCGCTATGCGCCCGGCGAGAACGCGGGCTACCCCACACTGTGCAAGGGCCGCTTCGATGTGGGGGACGACGAGAACTACTACGCCATCGAAGAGCCCACCAGTCTCAACACGCTGGAGCTGCTGCCCCAGCTGCTCAAGATGGGCGTGCGCGCCATCAAGATCGAAGGCCGCCAGCGCAGCCCCGCGTATGTGGCGCAGGTCACCCAGGTCTGGCGCGAGGCCATGGACCAGTGTCTGGCCCACCCCCACCGCTACGCGCCCAAGACGCGCTGGATGGCCAGCCTGGACCAGGTGGCAGAAGGCCAGCAGCACACGCTGGGTGCCTACCACCGCCCCTGGAAATGAAATGATCAGGCGACAACCCCCTGAGCCGCTGCGCGGCTTCCCCCTTCTCTCTACGCGCTTCGCGCTAGGGGAAGGGGGACAACGCCAGCGCACGCCAGCGAAGCGCCGCATACGCGGCTTGGCGGCCCTTGCGCGGCGTCCCCTGGCCCGGATCGCGCCAGATCGAAGGTCGGTGCGCCGCTTTGAATCCGAAATATCACGATGAAACCCCGGAGACCGCCCCATGAAACTCTCTCTCGGCCCGCTGCTGTACTACTGGCCCCGCGACACCGTGTTCGCGTTCTACGAGGCCATGGCCGCCACGCCCGTGGATGTGGTGTACCTGGGCGAGACGGTGTGTTCGCGCCGCCATGAATTGCGCCTGGCCGACTGGCTGGCGCTGGCGCGCATGCTGCGGGGCGCGGGCAAGGAGGCGGTCTTGTCCAGCCAGGTGCTCATCGAGTCCAGCGCCGACGTGGGCGTGATGCACAAGATCACGGGCAACGGCGAATTTCTGGTCGAGGCCAATGACATGGGCGCCGTGAGCTGTCTTGCGCGCGCACCCGCCGGGCCGCAGGCCTTTGTGGCCGGGCCGCACCTGAACCTCTACAACGCGCACTCGCTGCAATGGATGGCGCAGCAGGGCGCCACGCGCTGGGTGATGCCGCTTGAAATGTCGCAGGACGCGCTCGCTGCCGTGCTGGCGCAGCGGCCCGCAGGTTTGGAGACAGAGGTGTTTGCTTACGGACGCATGCCGCTGGCCTATTCGGCACGCTGCTTTACCGCACGCCACCGCAACCTGCCCAAGGACGACTGCCAGTTCAGCTGCCTTGACCATGCTGACGGACTGCCGCTGCGCACGCGCGAGAGCGAGGGCTTTCTCGTGCTTAACGGCACGCAGACCCAGTCGGCCCGCGTCTACAACCTGGCCAACGAACTGGTGGCGATGCAGGCCCAGGGCGTGGACGTGGTGCGCCTGAGCCCGCAGGCCCAGCACATGCCGCAGGTGATCGCCGCGTTTGACGAAGCCCGCCGCGCAGTGGTTGCGAAAGAGACTCCTAAAAAGACCCCCGACTTTGTGGAGCGCATGCAGCCCTTCATGCCCGATCTGCCCTGCAATGGCTACTGGTTCGGGCGCCCGGGCCTGGAGCAGGGGCTGCAAGGGGCAGCGCGTGGTGCTGCCGCGCGGCCTGCGATGCATCCATAACGCGAAGCGAATCACCGCATGTACCCCGGCGAACGTTTCAACAGCATCAGCCACCTGGTGGGCGCCCTGCTCGCCATGGCAGGCACGGCCGTGCTCATCACCCTTGCTGCACGCCTGGGCGATCCGTGGAAGGTGGTGGCGTTCAGCATCTACGGCGCCATGCTGGTGGCGCTGTACGCCGCCTCCGCCGCGTACCACAGCGTGCGCCGACGCACCATCAAGGCCGTGCTGCAAAAGCTGGACCACTGCAGCATCTACCTGCTGATTGCGGGCAGCTACACGCCGTTTGCGCTGGTGTCGCTGCGCGGGCCCTGGGGCTGGTCGCTGCTGGGCGTGGTGTGGGGCCTGGCCCTGCTGGGCATTGCGCAGGAGATCTGGTGGGCGCGGGGTGCACGCGTGCTGTCGCTGGTCATCTATGTGCTCATGGGCTGGCTGGCGCTGGTGGCCGTGGTGCCGCTGTGGCAGGCGCTCACGCCAGCCGGGTTTGCCTGGCTGCTGGCGGGCGGCGCCTGCTACACGCTGGGCATCGTCTTTTATGCACTGGACCACCGCGTGCGCCACGGCCACGGGCTGTGGCACCTGTTTGTGCTGGCCGGCAGCGTCTGCCATTTTTTCACCGTTTTTTTCTACGTGGCCTGAGGGCCCGTCTTCTACCAATGGCTGCTTTCCCTTCTTCGCCCACGCCTGCCGCGAACCAACGACAAGTGCCGCCGCCCGTGGGGGCTTTGCTGGCGCGCCTGCCCGCCTACCCCGGCTCGATGCTGCTGGTGACGGCGCTCAACCTGGCGCTCGCGCGGCACCTGCCCGATGACGTGGGCCGCTTGTTGCTCCACAAGAAGATGCGGGTGCAAGTGCGCGATGCGCGCCTGGCCTTTGACTTTGCCTGGACAGGCCAGCGTTTTGCACCCCACGCCCCGCTGGTGGCCCCAGCGGTGGCCGACGTGACGCTGAGCGCCACGGCCCACGACTTCCTGCTGCTGGCCCAGCGCCAGCAAGACCCCGACACGCTGTTCTTCAGTCGCCGGCTGTCGATGGAGGGCGACACCGAGCTGGGCCTGGTGGTGAAGAACGCGCTCGATGCCATCGAGCTGCCGGTGCTGGACCCGCGCCAGTGGGCGCAGAGGCTGGCGCCGCGCGAGGTGCTGGGCCACCTGCGGCGCCGCCTGGACCCCACACCACGCAACGGAGGATAAGCATGGCCACCAACACCGATCCCCAGAACCACCCCTTGGTCTATTCCTGTTCGGGCTGCTCCAGCGCCGCCCAGCTGGCCAACCAAGTGGCGCTGCAGCTCGACCGGCGCGGCGTGGCCGAGATGTCGTGCATCGCCGGGGTGGGTGGCGATGTGCCGCACCTCATGAAAACCGTGCGCTCGGGCCGGCCCATCATTGCGCTCGACGGCTGCCCGCTGGTCTGCGTCAAAAGCACGCTCGCGCGCCACGGCATCGCGGCCGACCGGCATTACCAGCTGCAGCAATACGGTGTGAAAAAACGCGCGCACGAAGACTTCGACCCCGTGCAGGCCGCACTGGTGCTGGAGCAGGTGGAGGCCGATCAGCAGGCGCAGCCCTTGGTTCGCTCTGCCGCCATGGAGCCCTCGCATGGCTGATGCTGCCCACACCCGCCGCATCATCGTCGCGATCTCGGGCGCCAGCGGCGCCGTGTACGGCGCGCGCCTGCTGCAGGTGCTGCAAGGCCAAAGCGGCATCGAGACCCACCTGGTCGTCTCCGACGCCGGCTGGCGCAACCTGCAGCACGAGCTGGACATGGACCGCCCCGCCGTCGAGGCCCTGGCCCACCGCGTGCACGACGTGGCCAACGTGGGCGCGGCCATCGCCAGCGGCTCGTTCCAGTGCCATGCCATGGTGGTCGCGCCCTGCTCCATGCGCACGCTGGCTGCCATAGCGCATGGGCTGGCTGACAACCTGCTCACGCGTGCGGCCGACGTGGCCCTCAAGGAGCGCCGCCGCCTGGTACTGATGGTGCGCGAGTCGCCCCTGCACCTCACGCACCTGCGCAACATGGTGGCCGTGACCGAGATGGGCGGCATCATCTGTCCGCCGCTGCCCGCCTTCTACCTGCGCCCGCAGACCGTGGGCGAGGTGGTGGACTACAGCGTGGCGCGCGTGCTCGACCTCATTGATGTGCCGCACGCCCTGGCGCCTCGGTGGCAAGGTCTGGAGCTGAATGCTCCTTAATTGATAGCTGTTTGCGCTTGTTGGAAAAGCGCTAGCGGCCAATTTCATTCAAATTCTGGACCTGATATGGCCTACCGCGACCTGCGCGACTTCATGGCCCAGCTCGAAGCCACGGGCGATCTGCGCCGCGTGGCGGAGCCGGTTTCGCCCCACCTTGAGATGACAGCGCTGAGCGACCGTGTACTGCGCGCCGGAGGGCCAGCGCTGCTGTTCGAGCAGCCCATGGGCCACACCATGCCGGTGCTCACCAACCTGTTTGGCACCACAGACCGCGTGGCGCGCGCCATGGGTGTGGCCAACCTGCGCGGTGTGCGCGCCCTGGGCGAACTGATGGCCACCCTCAAGGAGCCCGAGGCGCCCAAGGGCTTCAAGGACATGCTGGGCATGGGCCAGCTGCTCAAGACCCTGTGGAACATGGCGCCGCACACCGTGGCGCGCGGCGCACCCTGCCAGCAAGAGGTGTGGGAAGGGCCCGATGTCGACCTGGCCCGCCTGCCCGTGCAGCATTGCTGGCCCGGCGACGTGGCCCCGCTCATCACCTGGGGCCTGACCATCACGCGCGGGCCGCGCAAGGCGCGGCAGAACCTGGGCATCTACCGCCAGCAGGTGCTCTCGCGCAACCAGGTCATCGTGCGCTGGCTGGCCCACCGGGGCGGGGCGCTGGATTTTGCCGACCACTGCGCCGCCCACCCCGGCCAGCCCTACCCCGTGGCCGTGGCGCTGGGGGCCGACCCGGCCACGCTGCTTGGGGCCGTCACGCCTGTGCCGGATTCTTTAAGCGAATACCAGTTCGCAGGTCTGCTGCGCGGCGCACGCACCGAGGTCACGCCCGCGCTGGGCGTGCCCCTCTCGGTGCCCGCCACCGCCGAGATCGTGCTCGAAGGCCACATCCAGCCCGACGCGAGCCACCCGAGCGGCTGGCAGCACGCGCTGGAAGGCCCTTACGGCGACCACACCGGCTACTACAACGAATGCGCCGAGTTCCCCGTCCTCACCGTGGACAGCATCACACTGCGCAAGGACCCGATCTACCACAGCACCTACACCGGCAAACCCCCCGACGAGCCCGCCGTGCTCGGCCTGGCCATGAACGAGCTGTTCATCCCCCTCTTGCAAAAGCAGTTCCCCGAGATCGTGGACTTCTACCTGCCGCCCGAGGGGTGTAGCTACCGCATGGCCGTGGTCAGCATCCGCAAGGCCTACGCGGGCCACGCGCGGCGCGTGATGATGGGCGTGTGGAGCCACCTGCGCCAGTTCATGTACACCAAGTTCATCGTGGTGGTGGATGCGGATGTGAACGTGCGGGATTGGAAGGACGTGATCTGGGCCATCACCACCCGCATGGACCCTGCCCGCGACACCCTGCTGGTGGAGCACACGCCGATTGACTACCTGGACTTCGCCTCGCCTGTGAGCGGGCTGGGCAGCAAGATGGGGATGGATGCGACGAATAAGTGGCCGGGCGAGACGCAGCGGGAGTGGGGCCGTCCCATGGCCATGGACGCCGCCGTGCAGGCGCGCATGGACACGCTTTTCACAGCGCTGGGCCTTTGACACCTCCGTGCACCAAGGCGGTGCTGCGCACCCCAGTCACGTAGAAGACAAGCACGCCCCGCGTTGTTTGCGACGATGTGCCAGCCCCGACAAAGAGGGCTCTGCACCGGCACCCGCGGATGCCGCGATGCAGCAAGGTGCACATCCCAAGGAGACAACGGCAATGCAGCAGCACCAGCCCGGCAGCATGATGGACCGGCCACTACTGGTTTCGGCCATCCTCGAGCATGGCGAGAACCAATACGGCGACCAGCAGATCGTCTCGCGCGATACCAATGGCAGCCTGCACCGCTACCGCTTTTCAGACATGGCCCGGCGCGCCCGGCAGCTGGCCAACGCGTTGCAGGCGCTGGGCCTGCGCCCTGGCTGCGTGGTGGGCTCGCTGGCCTGGAACAACCACCGCCACCTGGAGGCGTACTACGCCGTGTCGGGCAGCGGCATGGTCATGCACACCTGCAACCCGCGCCTGCACCCTGAGCAGCTGGCCTACATCGTCAACCACGCCGACGACGAGGTGGTGCTGTTTGACACCACCTTTGCACCGCTGGTGCGCGCCATTGCGGCGTCGTGCCCCCGCGTACGGCACTGGGTGGCGCTGTGTGATGCCGAAATGCTGGGCACCATCGACCTGCAAGGGGTGCCCGGGGTAGAGGCCTACGAGACACTGCTGGCCGGCCAGCATGACCGCTTTGAGTGGCCCGAATGTGATGAAAAGACCGGCGCAGCGCTGTGCTACACCTCGGGCACCACCGGCAACCCCAAGGGCGTGCTGTATTCGCACCGGGCGCTGGCGCTCAGCGCCCTGTCGGCCTGCATGCCGGGCGTGCTGAGCATCAGCGCGCGAGAGACCATCCTGCCCGTGGTGCCCATGTTCCACATCAACGCCTGGTGCCTGCCCTATGCGGCTTTGATTGGCGGGGCCAAGCTGGTGCTGCCCGGCCCGCGCCTGGACGCTGCCAGCCTGTACGAGCTGATGGAGTCCGAGCGCGTCACCGTCAGCGCGGGTGTGCCCACCATCTGGATGGGCCTCATCCAGCATGTGGAGCAGCACGGGCTGCGCTTTACCACCATGCGGCGCACGGGTGTGGGGGGCTCGGCCATGCCCAAGGCGCTGATCGCCAAGTTCAACGACGAGTACGACGTGGAGGTGCGCCACGGCTGGGGCATGACCGAGACCACGGCCATCGCCACCATGAGCGTGCTGGGCGCTGCCGATGCCGAACTGCCGGCCGAAGACCGCCATGCGCTGGTGGCCAAGCAGGGCAAATCGGTGTTTGGCATCGAACTCAAGCTCGTGGATGAAAACGGCGCCAGCCTGCCGCGCGACGGCGTGGCGCAGGGCGAGTTGATGGTGCGCGGCCAGTGGATCGTGGACCGGTACCACAAGGCCGAGCGCTCGGCGCTGGCCGATGGCTGGTTCCCCACCGGCGACATCGCCACCATCAGCCCCCAGGGCGTGGTGCAGATTCGCGACCGCACCAAGGACGTGATCAAGTCGGGCGGCGAGTGGATCAGCTCCATCGACCTGGAGAACGCCGCCGTGGCGCATCCGGCGGTGGCCATGGCGGCTGTCATTGGCGTCAAGCACCCCAAGTGGGATGAGCGCCCGCTGCTCTTCATCGTGCGCAAGCCCGGCCAGGCGCTCGACAAGGCGCAGATCCTGGACTTCCTCGCAGAGCGTGTTGCCAAGTGGTGGCTGCCCGACGAAGTGCTGTTTGTCGAGAGCCTGCCCCTGGGCGGGACCGGCAAGGTTCAGAAAAACGAGCTGCGGCAACGCCATGGCTCGGTGTTCGGCGGCGATTGACATCGCCCCGCATTGACGCAGTTCCTACCCACCCACCCCACGGAGACACCCATGAACACGGTTCCCAGGAAATGGCCTCATCAATGGCTTCAGGCCGGCGCCTGCGCCGCAGCGCTGGTGATGGCGGCACACGCCGGCGCGGCCGAGACGGTAAAGATCGGCTTCATCGACCTGCTGTCCGGCCCTTTTGCGCTCACCGGCCAAAGCTCGCTCAACCAGCTGCGCGAAGTGGTGGCGCAGGTCAATGCCAAGGCCGGGCCCAACGAGCCCAAGTTCGAGGTGATGGACTTTGACAACAAGGGCACGCCGCAGGAGAGCCTGAACGCGCTCAAGGCTGCCACCGACCGGGGCGTGCGCTACATCACCCAAGGGGGCGGATCGGGGGTGGCCCTGGCGCTGGTGGACGGGCTCAACAAGCTCGCCGAGCGCGACCCGGAGCGCGCCACCGTGTACCTCAACTACGCCGCCATGGACCCGCAGCTCACCAACGAGCGCTGCAGCTTCTGGCACTTTCGCTTCTATCCATCGAGCGAGATGAAGATGGAGGCGCTGACCACCTACCTGCAAGGTCGCAAGGACGTGAAGCGCGTGTACCTGCTCAACCAGGACTACACCCACGGCCGCCAGGTCTCCAAGGCCGCCAAGGAATACCTGGCGCGCAAGCGGCCCGACATCGAAATCGTGGGCGACGACTTCATCCCCATCGCGCAGACGCGCGACTTTGCCCCCTATGTGGCCAAGATGGCCGCCGCCAAGGCCGACACGGTCATCACCTCCAACTGGGGCAGCGACCTGACACTGCTGTTCAAGTCCTCGCGCGACTATGGCCTGAACATCAACTACTTCACGCTCAACGCCAACAACCCCGGCACGCCCGCGCAGATCGGGCCCTGGGGCGAGGGCAAGGTCGGGGTGATCTGGAACTGGGTGCACAACGCCCCCACCCCCGATCTGGAAAAGATCTACGTGGACTACAAGAAGAAGACCGGCGACGACTTTGTGTTTGCGGCCCACTGGAACAGCATGCACATGCTGCGTGCAGCCATGCGCAAGGCCCAGTCCACCGATGCGAAGAAGGTGGCCTTTGCGCTGGAAAATATGACCTACAAGAGCCCCATGGGCGAGGTGCGCATGCGCAAGACCGACCACCAGCTCGAAGCGCCGCTGTACCTGGGCATCTGGGCCAAGCAGGGCAGCAAGGGCGTGAAGTACGACGCGGAGAAGACCGGCTACGGCTTCCGCTCCGAAGTGGCCTGGGACAACTACATCAGCGCCCAGCCCACGTCCTGCCAGATGAAGCGGCCGTCCTGAGCGCCGCCCGCGCTGGCAGCGCGGCGCGGGTTGAGAGCGGCTAACAAGACTCAGCGAAGCGCCCTGGCTAAGGATGTCCTGAATAGCTCGAATTCATGAGTGCTACAGAGCAAATGTTTTCAGATAACGCGATGGCTACCGTTTTGCCATTGGTTGGGCCTTGTTTTGCATCCCTCTTTCGGGCCGCTTGCGCCGGTGCTGCCTGGCTGTTTGCTAGCGCACTCATGCCTGCACCTCCAGCAATTGATGGCGCACCAATCCACTGATTGGACAACGCACACAGCGTCTTGAGCTGCAGCGTGTTCTTCTTTAATTCCCGGTAGCGCACCTTGGTGTATCCAAACTGCCGCTTGATCACCCGAAGCGCGGGTGCCTCACCTTGGCACGGATACTTGCATTGGTCTTCTCCACTTGGTCTGTCTGCGCGTCAACGGGGTTGTTCTCTTTGTCCACCGCTCTGCGTTTACCTGGGCGCATTGCTCTATGCCACGTCACGACCGCCCGGGCATCAGGGCGCTTACGCGCGCCCTGATAGCCTGCGTCACCAAACCCGTCTTTCTCCTCACCCTGCAGCACGCTGTTGCCTTCTACAACGTCCGCCACGTTGCTAGAGGTTCCGATGACGGTGTGCACCAATCCTGAGTCTGCGTCCACGCCAATGTGGGCCTTCGCTTCATGCCAAAGTGCCATTGATTGTCTTTTGGCTGGAGCGCATCTCTGGGTCGCGCTTTCTGTCCTTGTTCTTGGTAGAGCTGGACGCTGCGATAAACGTGGCGTCTGCCGCAGTTCCAGCCCTGAGCAGCAAGCCTTGCGCTGCCAGCAGTTCGTTTACGGTGGCCACAATCTGCTCGGCCAGCTTGTGTTTCTCCAGCCGATGGCGGAACCTGAAAATAGCGCTCTCGTCAGGCATTCGACCATGGGCATCAAGGCCTGTAAATTCCCCGTAGAGCGGGGTGTCAAAGAAGGCTTCTTCCATCGCCAGATCCGACAAGGTGAACCATTGCTATGCAGTGGATGCGCAGCATGGTCTCCAGGGCAAAGGGTGGACGACCGTTCTTGCCCTCTGGGTAATACGGGGAAATAAGTTCGACCAATGCAGCCCATGGAACCACCCGATCCATCTGAGCCAGCAGTTCATGCTTGCGTGCCTTCTTGGTGCTCAGTTCAGGTCAAGGCTGCTTTGTTTCGTGGCTTGCGAGGAAGCCACGACCGACCGCGAGGTTTTGCAGGATTTCCTTAACAGAGTTCAATATCCAAAACACCTACCATAAATCGTAGTATGTTGGAGAGAGCACACGTCTTGTGCAATTCTCATGTGATGTCAAGTAATTATCACGCACTTCGCGGCAGATTTCATAAAATAGAACATCACCGAATCACGCCATATTTCAATAATTAGTGATGAAAAACATACTAATAATTTTATTTACATTACTTATTTCTCAGAGTGCCTTTGCACTGGGAACAGGCTATATTGATGCTGCGTCAGCTTGGTTGTATTCAGGGTGGGCCTGCGACCCAGGGGTACCTGGCTATCAGGTCCCCGTGCATGCCTGGCGAGATGATGGCAAGTTTCTAGGCGGCGTCGTTGCGAGTAACCCGCGTGAAGCGGCAGTCGGTGCGGCATGTGGTAGCCCTCACAGCTCCCATGGATTCAATCTCAGCATTGAGCAAAAGCCAGAATTAATGGATGGTAAAGTTCACGGCGTAACGCTTTACACCATCGATCATGCTGGCAATCCTGCTCCGTTTCCCGGTGGGCCAGTGCGTGTGCAGTTTCCAGGCTCTTCGAATAACGCCATCGCCCCGCGCGCTGTCGGGGATATTGTTGGTCGCGAACTAGCCCAGAAAGGCCTCGGGTGGACAGGTCATATTGGAGTGTGGGACGGTTCTCGAGTCATTGAAATGCTCAACGAGGGATCCGGCAACCGAGTTTTCACAAATACTTGGGAAAATTTTAAATCACGGGATGCAGTAACTTGGAATACTGCATTTCCAGCTTATCCTGGGCATACCATTAAAACTTGCTGGAACTCCTCATGCGACATAAATAGCAATCGCCCCGATCAGCAACTTGTATCTGCACAACAGGCCGTTGTGAGACGTGCTTTTCAAGTCTACTTGATTGGCTCTGACTACACCTTGACTAAATTTTATAGCAACGCAGAACCCGCGATGACGGACTATACGACTCCAAACTGGAGAAGACCTGCAATACGTGGACAATATCGCTGTGACACGTTTGTATACGACGCATTCCGAGCTAGTACCGACATCAATTTGAGTGGTGTTTTCCCATGGCGTGATGTATACAACATCAACCCCTCTTGGAGGAATAAAGTCAGTAGTCTGCTGGATGGTGTAATTTTGCCTTCAAATATGCTTGAAAAGATCAGGTTGTTTTGATGAAAAAAGTTCCAGTTTTACGCGTTTCGATGTTGATTTTTATGGGTTTTGGTGTGGGATTCTATTTTATGAAAAATCCTGCCAGCCAGTCGCTCCAGGAAGGGCTGCAAGTACTGGTGCCAGCGTCAAAATTTGAGAAACTGCCCCCGCAAGGAGACGCAGAAATCGCAACTATGCTCGCGGAATTCGTAGAATTTTCTCCCAATAGTACAGGTGAAGATCGGATTAAGCGAGCTCGTGACTTAAACGATGCATACTTTCGAGCTCAATCGGGTGATCTTCGAAAAAAAATATCCGAAACTTTATCCATTTTTTTAAAATCTGAAAGCACCCCAGAGGTTGCGCGCGCCCTAGCGTTAAGCCATTCACGACTCTACTTCAATGAGCAAACCTTGCCCAATTTGAAGGATTCATACGATCGTGGAGTTTTGTCCTTCGATGATTACTATGGTGAGCTGGCGCATATTTTTCCCGGTGCGCCAGCGGACGTTCGTGAAGGCATCGTGAACCAGATAGCTACCAGTCACAACAGATATGCTGTCGATATCGTCGCAAGCACTCTCAACGGGGCAGAAAATCTTTCGTTATCGGACGGGGAAAAGACAGATTTGCAAAAATTTCTTAAAACCAACGAACCAATATTTTCGGGCGCTGCAGACTCGTTTGGTCAATTTGAGGCAATACGGTATGAGCAGTGGCTCCTTGCCAGTGCCAAATTGGCGCAGAGTACAGGGACTACGAGTACCGAGGCATATGTGGCGGAAAAGCTCCTTGACCCTAAAACCGACCCAAGGGCTCTCGTAGCACTTGCCACGTCTCCTTATGCAAACTCGCTGACCTCTGCCCAAAGGAACACGGTCCAATGGGAAGTTATTGAGTCGAAAGCCCAGGATTTCATTCGGAAGAATCCGGACAATGCCAGCCTACAGCATTCCGGCCAGCAGATAGCGGGCGGCCGCTAAGGAAATCCTGCAAAACCTCGCGGCCAGTGTGACCAATCCCGGTCAGTCATGGCCTCAATGAATGTCACGACTACTGCCGCTTGCCAAACATCAGAGGAGTTTTCGCAGGATTTCCCTAGGCGTTTCGCCCCAGGCAGTACAAGCAGTACGACAAGGCGAGACAACGACGCCAGGGGTGTTTTGTTGGCCCTCCTTAGCCCAGCCACCCCTTGGGCACCTTGTCTGCCTTTTTCTCCACCGGGTTGGCCAGCAGCCACTGGGCCGCGTACTGGCGCATGAACTCCTTGGCCTTCTCTGGCCGGGCCGTGAGCCACGCGTCGTAGGCGCCTTCGTTCAGGATGGCGGGCATGCTTTTTTCGCTGCCGGGCTGGCCGTAGCGGTGCAGCAGTGCGTGGTTGTTGGCGTTCACCGTGAGCAGGCAGTAGCTGATGATCACCTCGCCATCGGCCCCCTGCCAGCGCGCCCACAGGCCCGCCACGCCCATGGGCTTGCCGTCCACGCGCGCCACGCGGGTGGGCACGGCCTTGCCGCTGCGCAGGTCGTCTTCGTAAAACGCCACCATGGGCACGATGCAGCGTTGGCCGTTCAGCCACGCGTCGCGGAACGCGGTGCCGGTGGAGGCGGTGTCGGACTTGGCATTGACCAGCTTGGGCGCGCGCAGCTTGGCATCGGATGCCGACTTGACCCAGTGCGGCACCAGGCCCCATTGCGCGGGCACGAGCACGCGTTCCGTGCTGGCGGCGGGTGCGTCTGTGGGCGTGTCTGCCGGGGGGCTGGGTTCGGCGTCGGCCGCCGCTTTGGCCACCACTGGCTGGGCAATGGCGGCTGCCGTGGCCGCATGCACGATGAAGAAGCCGGGCTTGCGTGGCCACAGGTGGCGTTCACCCAGGGCCTGCGGTGGCTCGACCGCAAAGGCCTCGCGGTAGGTGTCGGCGTGGGGCAGGGTTTCGTAATGGGTGCTCATGGGGCGATGGTAGCGTGTGGCGTTGAGGTTTCTTGCATGAAATAGGGCTCTAGCGCTTGTTTGATAAGCGTTAACAGCTATAAAAACAGAAGCATTTTCGAGCCCGCTGTGTCACCCATCCGGCCCGGTCCTGACTTGCATCAAGCCCGTTGTCGCCTGCGTTGTGACGCGCGCTGGCGCTGTTTTCACAATGTCCGCATGGACTTCGCACCTTCTCCTCTGGCCCTTCAATGGCGTGATCGCCTGCTGGCGTTCATGGACCGGTATCTGCTGCCCTACAACCCTGCCTGGCATGCGGCCGTGCTGGCGGGCGACTACCCGCCGCCTTTTGTGGAGGACCTGAAGGCGCTGGCGCGCGAAGAAGGCCTGTGGAACCTGTTCCTGCCCACGCTTGAGGACGACGAGCCCGGCACGCGGCTGTCCAACCTCGACTACGCGCCGCTGGCCGAGGCCATGGGCCGCCTGCCGTGGGCGGCCGAGGTGTTCAACTGCCACGCGCCGGACACCGGCAACATCGAGCTGTTGCACCGCTTTGCCACACCCGCCCAGCGCGCCCGCTGGCTGGTGCCGTTGCTGCACGGCCAGATGCGTTCGGCCTTTGCGATGAGCGAGCCCGACGTGGCCTCGTCCGACCCTACCAACCTGCAGACCAAGGTGCGGCGCGAGGGTGACCACCTGGTGCTCAGCGGTCGCAAGTGGTTCATCACCGGCGCGGCGCATCCGCATTGCCAGCTGCTTATCGTGCTGTGCCGCAATGCAGGTGACGACCAGACCGACAGCCACCATCGCCACAGCATGGTGCTGGTGCCCGTGGACGCGCCGGGTGTGCAGATCGTGCGCAACATCCCCGTGCTGCACCACCATGCGCCCGAGGGGCATTGCGAGATATTGCTGCAGGGTGTGCGTGTGCCTGCGGACCACCTGCTGGGCGATTGGGGCGCCGGCTTTGCGATGGCGCAGGCGCGCCTGGGCCCCGGCCGTGTGCACCACTGCATGCGCACCATCGGCCAGTGCGAGCTGGCGCTCTCCCTGGCCACCGAGCGGGCGCTGGAGCGCACGGCGTTTGGCAAGCCGCTGGCCGAGCAGGCCAATGTGCAGGAATGGCTGGCCGAGTCGCGCATCGAGATCGACCAGGCGCGCCTGCTGGTGCTGCATGCGGCCTGGCTGCTGGACCAGGGCGACGCTGCGGATGCGCGCACTGTGCGTGCCCAGGTCGCCGCCATCAAGGTGGTGGCCGCGCGCCTGCAGCAGCGCGTGGTGGACCGTGCCATGCAGATCTTCGGTGCCATGGGCCTGTCGCCCGACACGCCGCTGGCGGCGTTCTGGACCTGGGGCCGCGCGCTGCGGCTGATGGATGGTCCCGACGAGGTGCACCTGCGCACTGTGGCGCGCCACGAGCTGGCCCAGGCGCGCGCGGGCCTTGGGGCGTCGGCGGCTTACTTCACCACCCCGGAGCAGCTGCGTGCGCCGCCGCACCTGAGCGCCTGAAAGGCAACGGCAGGGAGCACCCGGCTGGGGTGGTGCGTGATGGCACCTTCGGACAGGCTTCGGCACTTGGCAGCAGGCCGCCGGTTGCGGATACTGAAAGCCTCGCAGTTCACCTCCCCGAGGTCCCGCCATGCACCACACCATTCCCCGCACCCTGGCAGTTGCCCTCACCGCCGCCGTGTTTTTGCCGGGCATGTGGGGCGCTGCCCATGCCCAGGCCCAAAAGTTGCGGCCGGGCTTGTGGGAGAACAGCGTGACCATGAAAAGCCAGAGCGGCCAGCTGGAGGCCGCCATGGCGCAGATGCAAAAGTCCATGGCCAGCCTGACGCCCGCGCAGCGCAAGCAGATGGAGCAGGCCATGGCCCAGCAGGGCGTTAGCATGGGGCCCAGCGGCAACACGGTGAAGGTCTGCATCAGCCCCGAACAGGCCGATCTGGACCGCATTCCGGCGCAGGAAGGCTGCACGCAGAACGTGCAACGTACCGGCCCCAACGCGGTGGCCATGACGTTCAGCTGCAAGGGCACCCAGGGCCAGCCACCTACCACGGGCGAGGGGACGATGACCTTTCAGGGCCCCACCGCCTATGCGGGCAACTTCAAGGTCAAGACCACTTCCAACGGCAAGCCTGAGCAGATCGACATGGTGCAAAACGGCAAGTGGCTCGCGGCCGACTGCGGCACGCTCAAGCCCGTGCGTTAACCCCTGCCGCCGCCGCGCGGTGGGCTGCGGGCGCCATCACCACGCGGTTGCGGCCCAGGGCCTTGGCGTGGTACAGCGCCTGGTCGGCGCGCTCCAGGGTGTGCTCCAACGTGTCTCCGGACAGGTGCTGCGCGATGCCGATGGACACCGTGAGCTGCAGCGAGCCTGCGCTGTGGGCAATCTCCAGCGCCTGCACCGCCTGGCGGATGCGCTCGAGCAGGTCGCGCGCATGTTCTGCCGAGGTATCGGAGAGCATCAGCACAAACTCCTCGCCGCCCCAGCGGGCCAGCACATCAGTGTCCCGCACGCTGGCGCGCACCGTGCCCGCAAACGCCTGAAGCGCGCGGTCGCCGGTGGCGTGGCCATACCGGTCGTTGATGGGTTTGAAGTGGTCGATGTCCAGCTGTGCCAGCAGCATCGGGCGGCCGCTGCGCAGGCTGCGGCGGTGCTCCAGTGCCATCAGGTCCAGCATGGCGCGGCGGTTGATGAGGCCCGTCAGCTCGTCGCGGGTGGCCAGTTCGCGGTTGACTTCGAGCGCCTGCGCCAGTGCCTCGCGCTGCTGCTGCAGCTTGGCGCGGATGCGCTGGATGCGCAGGTTCAGCGCAATGCAGCCACTGAGCACGATGAGCACCATCAGCGCATAGGCGGTGTCCAGGTAACCCGAAGCGTTGGCATTGAAGCGTGAGCTGACGCCGATGGCACTGGCAAACGCCAGCAGCGCGTACACCCCGATGCCAATCACCTCGGCCACCGTGAGGCCGAAGGTACCGAAGAACAGGATCATCGCTAGCACGCTGGGCACCAGCCCTCGCGCATCGCCCGCCAGCACATACGCTACAGCGCCGCTGGTGATGGTCCAGACCATCTGCGGGATGGTGAGCGAGGGGTCGCGCAGTCGGGCGGTTTCGCCGGAGCGGATGAAGGCCGTCATGACCACCAGGCCGCCCACCGACAGGGCGGCCCACCATTGCACGGCGGTCTGGTCCACGGTGGTGCTGGAATGCGCCACCAGCAGCATCACCCCGGCGCTGCCGGTCATCAGCGTGAGCGCCAGCAAGGCCATGCCCACCAGCGTGCGCCGCCGCGGGTCGGTGGAGAGGATCACATCCTTGAGGCGCTGCCAGCGGGCGGGTGGGCGCAAGGTGGGGCTCCGGCCAGGAGGGAGGGCCGCGCTGCGCGCGGGCGGATTGGCACGAAAACCCTGCTGTCCTGGGTTACCGACCAGTCGGCGATTTTACGGTGAGGTAGTGCTGTGCGTACAGTCCCCCGACCCTGGCTGGGCATGCGGCCCACGCGGCGAGCGCGGGCTACTGGGCAGGGTTGCCGCCCTACAGGGTGAGCGCTGCAAGGGCGGCCAGCGGGGCTGTCTCGGCGCGCAGCACGCGGGGGCCCAGCGTGACCGGGGCAAAGCCGTGTTGCAGCGCCAGGTCTTCTTCCACAGGGCTCAGGCCACCCTCAGGGCCCGAAAGGAACAGCACCGGGCGCTGGGCACCTTCGCCGCCAGTGGCTTCACGCAGCGACACGGTGCCGGGCCGCAGCGCCAACAGCAAGCGCTGGGGAGTGTCCTGCGTCTCTGGGGAGGTCAGGCCGTGCCCCTGCCCTTGCCCTGGTGTACGCAGCCAGCCAGCCAGATCGATGGCCGGGTGCACCAGGGGCACGCGGTTGCGGCCACATTGCTCGCAGGCGGCCACGGCCACGGCCTGCCAGTGGGCGATCTTCTTGTCGGCGCGCTCGCCCTTGAGCTTGAGCACGCTGCGCTCTGCCACCAGCGGGGTGATGCTGGCCACGCCCAGCTCGGTGGCTTTTTCGACCAGCCAGTCCATGCGCTCGTTGGCGGTGATGCCCGCCAGCAGGTGCACTGCGCGGGGCGCCTCGCGGTCGATGGCGTGGTGCGCCCCCACCAGCACGCGCACATCGCTGCGGCCCATCTTGAGCACGGTGGCGTCAAACTCGCCGCCCGGGTCGCCCGCGTTCTGTCCGCCGTGGAACAGGGTGATGCTGTCGCCGGGCTGCAGGCGCAGCACCTGCACATGGCGTGCAGCGCCAGGGGGCAGGTCGATTTCGGCACCAGGGGCCAGGTCAGCGGGGCAGTGGAAACGGGGCATTTGCTACTTAATTGATAGCTGTTTGCGCTTTTCCATAAAGCGCTAAAGCCATTTTTCATATCGACTGCGCACGTGGTTTGCACGGGGCACAGCCTCGAAACTCTCACGGCCCTCTGCCAGCGAACGCCGCGCAAGGGCCGCCCCGCTGCGCTGGCGTTGTCCCCCTCCCGCGCAGCGACTCAGGGGGTGTTTACTGCGCTACATCCGTCCGTACGCAAAGCCCGTGACGGGCTCGGTGCCTTCGATCTGGTCGAGCATCTTGAGCAGCGGCCCCAGCTGCCGGTAGCGGTTGGCCGTGGCGCGGATGTAGGCCATGAAACGCGGCGCATCGGCCAGGTACTTGGGCTTGCCGTCGCGCAGGGTCAGGCGTGCAAAGATGCCCGCGACCTTGAGGTGGCGCTGCAGGCCCATCCATTCCACGGCACGGTAGAACTCGCCGAAGTCATCGCCCCAGCCGCTGGCGCTGCGGGCGCCCAGCAGTCCGGCCTTGCGCGCCTTCTCCCAGTAACGCACCGTAATGTCGATGACAAATTCCTCTTCCCAGCTGATGAACGCATCGCGCAGCAGGCTGGCAATGTCGTAGGTGATAGGGCCGTAGACGGCGTCCTGGAAGTCAAGCACCCCCAGGGGCGCGCCCTGTTCGGTGGGGGCCATCAGGTTCCGGGTCATGAAATCGCGGTGCACATAGACCTGGGGGGCGGCCAGGTTGTGGGCCACGATGGCATCGAAGGCGCTGGCCAGCGTGGCCTGCTGCTTGTCGTCCAGCGTGACGCTGCGGTGCCTGGCCAGGTACCAGTCGGGGAACAGCGCCAGTTCGCGGCGCAGCAGCGCCTCGTCATAGGCCGGCAGCACGCCCGGCTGGGAGGCTTTTTGCCAGTCCAGCAGCACGTCGGTGGCCTGCTGGTACCAGGCGTAGGCGTCCTGGGGCTTTTCGGGGTTCAGCAGCTCAATCAGCGTCTGGTGGCCCAGGTCGGACAGCAGCATGAAGCCGGTTGGTTCATCGTATGCAAGGATCTCGGGCACGTTCAAACCGGCGGCGGCCATTAGGCCCTGCACCTGCACGAAGGGCTTGCAGTTTTCCTTGTCCGGCGGCGCATCCATCACGATGCGGCTGCAGCCCATGGCGCTGTCGATGCGCAGGTAGCGCCGAAAGCTCGCGTCCGCCGAGGCGGGGCGCAGCGTGGCGGGCAGTAGCTGGTGCGGGCCCACCAGGGGCGCCAGCCAGGCCTCGAAGGCTGTCTGGCGGGCCGCATCGGGCCAGGCCACGGTGGAAGTTGCGGGGGTTGCCACGGCCGTGCCCGGGGGCGGGCAGGCGGGAGAAGGGGAAGATGGGTGGCTCATGGATAATCCGATTTTACAAACCCGCTCCCCCCAGGCTCTGAGGTGGGCGGGTTCCTCCTTCTTTGATCCGCCCCTGCCCACCGCCCCACGTGCCACGCTGCAAGCCCCCCACCGTGCAGACATCCTCCCTCCGGCCCCGGCCCGCCAAGGCGAAGCCCGAGCGGCTGCGCGCTCCCGTACCCCGGGCCCTGGCTTATGGCGTGGCGCTGGCCTGGTGCGGTCTGCCGCTCTCCGTGCTGGCGCAGGCGCCTGACGCTGCCCCGCCTGCCAGCGCCTGGGATGCACCCCCTGCGCTGCGAACCTCGCCCCTGCTTCAGGAAAAGATTCCCGAGGCGGTCAGGCCCCAGCTCCCCGTTTTTGTGACGGGGGACCGGATCAGCGGCCAGACCGACCTGAACGCCGTCATCGAAGGCAATGCCGAATTGCGCCGGGGCGACACCGTGATCCGTGCCGACCGCCTGGACTACAACGTGCCCGAAGACCTGGCCAAGGCCAACGGCAAGGTGCGCATCAACCGCGCGGGCAACGTGTACGAAGGCACGGCGCTGGAGCTGCGGGTGGATGCCTTCGAAGGTTTCTTCAGCGACGCCCGCTACCAATTTTTGGCCACCCAGGCGCACGGCGATGCCACGCGCGTGGATTTCATCGACCGCGACCGTGCCGTGGTGCACAACGCCACCTACACCACCTGCGAGCGCGGCAATGAAGAAAGCTGGCAGCCCGACTGGGTGCTGCGCGCCGCCACCATTCGCATCGACAACGAGGAAGAGGTCGGCACCGCCGAAGACGCGGTGCTGGAGTTCAAGGGCGTCTCTGTGCTGCCCATTCCGTACATCACCTTCCCGTTGTCGGACAAGCGCAAGTCCGGCCTGCTGCCGCCCACCATCGGGCTGGACAGCCGCGACGGGGTGGCGTACATCCAGCCCTACTACTGGAACATCGCGCCCAACCGCGACGCCACGCTGCGCGCCGCCCTCATGACCAAGCGCGGCGCCAACCTGGGCGGCGAATTCCGTTACCTGGAGCCCAGCTACACCGGCCAGATCAGTGCCGATGTCATGCCCACCGACCGCCTGCGCGACCGCATGCGCTGGAGCTTTTCGGGCCAGCACCAGGGCGCCTTTGACACGCCGATGGGCGGGCTGGGGCTCAATCTGAACGTCAACCGCGTGAGCGACGACAACTACTGGCGCGACTTTGGCCGGGCGTCCGACCTGCTGCGCCAGCGCCTGCTGCCGGGCGACGCCACGCTGTCGTGGGCGCGCAATGACATGTCCGCCAGCGTGCGCACCCTCAAGTGGCAGACCTTGCAGGACGTGACCTCGCCCATCGTGCCGCCGTATGACCGGCTGCCCCAGTTGCAGTGGCGCTATGCACCGTCGCAGCTGGGTGGCGGGCTCGATGCCAGCGTGGAGCTGGACACCACCCGCTTCCAGGCCGCCCGCGAGCTGACAGGCCAGCCTAATGCCAACCGCAGCTATGCGATGGCGCAGATCAGCCGGCCGTTTCTGGCGCCCGGTGGCTTCGTGACCCCGCGCCTGCAATTGCACGCCACGCAGTACCAGTTTGACTCGGCGCTATCCAACGGGCAGCGTTCAGCCAACCGCACCCTGCCCACCTTCAGCCTGGACAGCGGGCTGGTGTTCGAACGCGATGCCGCTTACTTTGGCCGCGCCTTTTTGCAGACGCTGGAGCCGCGCGCGTTCTACACCTACACGCCTTACCGTGACCAGAGCATGCTGCCCGTGTACGACACGGCGGCCAATGATTTCAACTTCGCCACCATCTACACCGAGAACGCTTTCGGGGGTAACGACCGGCTGGCCGACAACAACCTGCTCACACTGGGTGTGACCACGCGGCTGCTGGACCCGAACACGGGCGCCGAGGCCGCACGCTTTGGCATTGCCCAGCGGCTGCGGTTCTCGGACCAGAAGGTCACCTTGCCCGGCGGTACCCCCGTGAGCGAGCGCCTGTCGGACCTGCTGCTGGGCGCGGGCATCAGCTGGACGCCCCAGTGGGGCTTTGACTCCACCGTGCAGTACAACCCCAAGACGGGCCGCTCCATCCGCTCGACCATCGGCGCGCGCTACAGCCCCGGCAATTACCGCACCGTGAGCGCGGCCTACCGACTGCAGCGTGGCACCAGCGAGCAGATCGACATCGGCTGGCAGTGGCCGCTGAACGACCTGTGGGGCGACAAGGGCAAAGACCTGGGCGCAGGCCGTGGCCAGGGCGGCGGGCGCTGGTACAGCGTAGGCCGCCTGAACTACAGCCTGCAGGACCGCAAGCTGGTGGACACTGTGGTCGGCCTGGAGTACGACAGCTGCTGCTGGATTGGCCGTGTGGTGCTGGAGCGCCTGCAAAGCAGCGTGACCACCTCCAACACCCGCCTGCTGTTCCAGATCGAGTTCGTCGGCTTCTCGCGCCTGAGCCTGGGCTCCAGCCCCCTGGACACCTTCAAGCAGAATGTGCCGCGTTACCAGAACCTGCGCGAGCAGGTCACAACGCCCAGCCGTTTCAGCAACTACGACTAACGCCCAACGCTCCTACGCTTAACGCCATGAATCACCGTGTCATTGCACTGGCCATTGCCACCCTGGCTTCCCTGCTCTCCCAGGGCGCCCTGGCCCAAGGGCTGCGCCCTTCCGGCGCACCGTCGGGCAAAGGGCTGACGGCGCGCCCGGCGGCCGCACCATCGATCACGCTGCCTGCAGAAACGGCGAGTGGTAGCAGCAGCTCGGCACCCCGGCAGGCGGATTTCATTGTCGCCGTGGTCAATTCCGAGCCCGTGACCAACAACGAGGTCCGCGCGCGCCTGGCCCGCGCCGAAGCCCAGCTGGCCCAGCAAGGGGGTGCCATGCCGCCCCGGGAGCTGCTGGCGCGCGAGGTGCTGGAGCGCATCATCCTGGAGCGCGCACAGCTGCAGCAAGCCAAGGAATCGGGCCTCAAGGTGGATGACTACGCCGTGTCGCAGGCCGAACAGGGCGTGGCCCGCCAGAACAACATGTCGGTCGATGACCTCTACCGCCGCCTGGCGCGGGACGGCATGGGCAAGGAGCGCTTCCGCGAGGAATTGCGCAACCAGTTGCTGCTGCAGCGCCTGCGCGAGCGCGAGGTGGAGGCGCGCGTGAAAGTCACCGACCTGGACATCGACCAGTACCTGCGCGAGCAGCAAAAGGGCAACGACGTCGCTTCGATGGAGATCAACCTGGGCCATGTGCTGGTGCTGGTGCCCGAGAACGCGAGCCCCGTGCAGGTGGCCGAGCGCCAGGCACGCGCCCAGCGCGCGGCCGACAAGGTGCGCGCGGGGGAAGACTTTGCGGCCGTGGCCCGCGAGTTTTCGGATGCACCCGAGGGACAGCGCGCGGGCGGCCAACTGGGCATGCGCCCGGCCGACCGGTATCCCGAGCTGTTTGTGAACTCCACGCTGGGCCTGCCTGTGGGCAGCATCGTCGGGCCCGTGCGCTCGCCAGCGGGCTTCCACGTGCTCAAGGTGATCGAGCGAGTCACGGCTGGCGTGCCCACCACGGTGGTGCAAAACCATGCCCGCCACATCCTGCTGCGCACGGGGCCGCAACTTTCCGAAAGCGCCGCCGCCGCTCGCCTGGCCGACTACCGCCGCCGTGTGCAGATGGGGCAGGCCGATTTTGCGACGCTGGCCCGTGAGCACTCGCAGGACGGTAGCTCCAAGGAAGGTGGCGACTTGGGCTGGGCCACCCCCGGCCGCTATGTGCCTGAGTTCGAGCAGGCCCTGAACGCCCTCAAGCCCGGCGACATCAGCGAACCCGTGGTTTCGCGTTTCGGCGTGCACCTGATCCAGCTGCTGGAGCGCCGCGAGGCCAAGCTCACCCAGCGCGAGCAGCGCGACATGGCGCGCGACACCGTGCGCGAGAAGAAACTGGACGAGGCCTACGCCACCTGGGCGCAGGAGCTGCGCGGACGCGCGTATGTCGAATACCGCGACCCACCGCAGTGACCGATCGATGATCAGACAGGTAAGCACGCGTTGAAACACATCCCCCGCAAGCGCTTCGGGCAGCATTTTCTGTCCGACAAGGGCATCATCGAAGATATCGTGCAGGCCATTGCACCCCAGCCGGGCCAGCCCATGGTTGAGATCGGGCCGGGCCTCGCGGCGCTGACCCAGCCCCTGGTCGAGCGCCTGGGGCGCCTCACGGTCATCGAGCTGGACCGCGATCTGGCCTTGCGCCTGCGGCTGCACGGCCAGCTGGAAGTGATCGAGTCCGACGTGCTCAAGGTGGACTTCACCGCGCTGGCACTGGCCATGCGCGAGAAAGCCGCGTTGCCCGGCCTCAAGCTGCGCGTGGTGGGCAACCTGCCCTACAACATCTCCACGCCCATCCTGTTCCACTTGCTGGACCATGTGCAGGTGATTGAAGACCAGCACTTCATGCTGCAAAAGGAAGTGATCGATCGCATGGTGGCCAAGCCCGCCACCAGCGACTATGGGCGCCTGTCAGTCATGCTGCAGTGGCGCTACGCCATGGAAAACGTGCTGTTCGTGCCGCCTGAGAGCTTTGACCCACCCCCACGCGTGGACAGCGCCGTGGTCCGCATGGTGCCGCACGCAGAGCCTGCGCCTTTGTCGGTGCCCCTGCTGGAAGAACTGGTGCAGGTCGCCTTCAGCCAGCGCCGCAAGCTGCTGCGCCACACCCTGGGCCGCTGGCTCGAAGCGCGCCAGTTCGCTGGCACCTTCGACACCCAGCGCCGCGCCGAGGAAGTGCCGGTGAGCGAGTTTGTCGCTCTGGCGCAGGAATGCTCATGAATCAATAGCTGCTAGCGCTTGATGCATAAGCGCTAGTGCCTGATTTGGCTGCAAAGCGTCAACAGCTGGCGCGCCCCAGGCGAGAGATGCCAAGCAAGGGCCGCCCCGCCGCGAGGGCATCGTCCACCTTCCCGAATTGCGCAGCAATTCGAGAGAAGGGGGAAGGCGCAAAGCGCCTCAGGGGGATGTCTCTGTTACGCCGCGCTCAGCCAGTAACCCGCGTTGAAAGGGCTGCTCATGCGCAGCGCCATCGGGGAGACATCGACAAGCTTGTCGGTCGGCATTTTTTCGGCGGAATCCGTGCCGATTTCAATGCCCTCGACACCTTGTTGGGTGCCGGTAGCCTCGTTCGCCCGTTCTGCTTGGCTGGTGGATGCAGAACGGGCTACAGAAAAGAATAGAAACACCGGAACGGTATCTTGCGGTCGCCCCAGTAGTCGGCGGCGTCGCGGAAGATATCGAGCAGTTGTTCACGCGCTTCCTTGTCGAACTTGCCCGTGGCGGGGATCTGCTCCAGCACCACGATGAAACCAGGCTGCGGGCCCGATTTATGCAAGGGATCCGTCATGCAGTCGTACAACGCATCAAAGTTCTTGCCGAAGTGCGACGGGAAGGTGAATTGCCCGGCAATCAGGTCCAGCACATCCTGCTTGGACTGCGCGTGGGCCAGGTTGGCGTACAAGAAATGGTGACCCATGGAGGTGGCCGCATCCTGCAGGTCCTGCACGCGGAAAGCGCGAATGGACTGCACGATGTTGGTGCGCACGCCACGCAGTGGCGTTTCCAGGTCTTTACGAAGTGGCGTCTGCATCTCCGCTACTCTTTCTTTTTAAAGTCCACAAACTTCTGGCATTTCGCAGGGCTGCGGGATGCAGCCTGCGGGTGGGGGATTCAAGGGGGCGCGCTTACCGCTGCCAGCGTATCTCTGGCCTGCGTGCAGCGCAACGGGGGTCACTCGACGATCTCGCGAAAACTGGCGTAGTGATCGCTGGTGTAGTAGCAGGCGTCCGGAACCCGGGGCTTGCCGCCACACACAATGCGCCGGGCTCCCCGGTTGCGCGATCCTGGTGTTCTGACGGTGTACTCACGGTAGTAGCCCCGCTTGTGGGCGGGCAACAGCCGCTCGCGATTGCCAAAAACTGTTCCGTCCTTGTCATACGGAAAGGGCCCTCCTTCACGGATCAGCGCATACGTCGCCCGCCCTTGGGGCGGCAACTCGGCCAATGCGATAGGGGGGATGGAGCCGTCGGTGGACGGGGAGTTCCGGGCATGCCCCGCTACCGGGGACAACACGAACGCAACACCCAAAACACACAAAAACCCTGCTTTGCGCGCCCGGGTGGCTACAGCCTTCAGCATCAACGAACCTTTCAGAAACTACGGGTTAACCCGAAATTTCGAGCCGCTAGTGTCGCTCAACGGCCCCCAAAAAGCAAGCGTCTGCACAAAGATTGGGCAGACGCTGAAGGGAAAAACAAGCTCTTTAAGTTAGCGCTTGCTATCAATTTTTGGCTTATCTTGACACGTTGGCATCGGCCACGGTAAGTGCTGTCATGTTCACAATGCGGCGCACGGTGGCGCTGGGCGTCAGGATGTGGACCGGCTTGGCCGCGCCCAGCAGCACGGGGCCGATGGCGATGCCGCCGCCTGCGGCGGTCTTGAGCAGGTTGTAGGCGATGTTGGCTGCGTCGATGTTGGGGAACACCAGCAGGTTGGCGTCACCCGTCAGTTCGCTGCTGGGCATGAGGGCCGCACGGGCCTTGCCGTCCAGCGCCACGTCGCCATGCATTTCACCGTCCACTTCCAGCCAGGGGGCTTGCTGGCGCAGCAGTTCGAGCGTCTGGCGCATTTTGACGGCGCTGGGGTGGTTGCTGGTGCCGAAGTTGGAGTGCGACAGCAGCGCGGCCTTGGGCTTGACGCCAAAGCGCATCATTTCCTCGGCAGCCAGGGCGGTGATCTCGGCCAGCTCCTGGGGGGTCGGGTCGTAGTTGACGTGGGTGTCCACCAGGAACACCTGGCGCCCGGGCAGCATGAGGCCGTTCATGCAGGCGTATACCGGCACATCCTGCGCCGTGCTGTCGGCGCCGCCCGCGTGTTTGCCGATCACCTGGTCGATATAGAGCAGGTGGTTGGCCGTGGTGCCCCAGGTGCCGCAGATCAGGCCGTCCACCTCGCCCTTGTGCAGCATCATGGCGCCGATGAGCGTGAGGCGCCGGCGCATTTCGATCTTGGCGACCTGCTGGGTGATGCCCTTGCGCTCGGTCATGCGGTGGTAGGTCTGCCAGAAGTCGCGGTAGCGGTGGTCGAAGTCGGTGTTGACCACGTCGTAGTCCACGCCTTCTTTCAGGCGCAGGCCAAACTTTTCGATGCGCTGGGCAATGATGGCGGGGCGGCCGATCAGCGTGGGGCGGGCCACCTTCTCGTCCACCACGATCTGCGCGGCGCGCAGCACGCGCTCTTCTTCGCCTTCGGCGTAGGCCACGCGCTTCTTGGCGGCAGTGCGGGCGGCGTCGAAGATGGGTTTCATCGTCGTGCCGGAGGCGTAGACAAAGGTCTGCAGCCGGTCGCGGTAAGCGTCCATGTCGGCGATGGGGCGCTGGGCTACGCCGCTGTCCATGGCGGCCTGGGCCACGGCCGGCGCAATCTTCATCATCAGGCGCGGGTCGAACGGCTTGGGAATCAGGTATTCGGGGCCGAACGACAGCTTCTCGCCCACATAGGCGGCGGCCACCACTTCGCTCTGCTCGGCCTGGGCCAGCTCGGCAATCGCGTGGACGGCGGCAATCTCCATCTCATCGGTGATGGTGGTGGCGCCGCAGTCCAGCGCGCCACGGAAGATGTACGGGAAGCACAGGACGTTGTTGACCTGGTTCGGGTAGTCCGAACGCCCCGTGGCCATGATGATGTCGCTGCGCACGCTGTGCGCCAGCTCGGGCGTGATTTCGGGGTTGGGGTTGGCCAGCGCGAAGATCACCGGGCGCTCGGCCATGGTGGCCACCATCTCGGGCTTGAGCACATTGCCCGCCGACAGGCCCAGGAACACGTCCGCGCCCACCATCACCTCGGCCAGCTTGCGCGCGTCGGTCTTTTGCATGAACTGGCGCTTGTCGTCGTCCATCAGCTCTTCACGGCCTTCATAGACCACGCCTGCCAGGTCGGTGACGAACACGTTCTTGCGCTGCACGCCCACCTTGAGCAGCAGGTTCAGGCAGGCCAGCGCCGCTGCACCCGCGCCGCTGGTGACCAGCTTCACCTCCTCGATCTTCTTGCCCGCCACCTTCAGCGCATTCACGATGGCGGCCGCCACCGTGATGGCCGTGCCGTGCTGGTCGTCGTGGAAGACCGGGATCTTCATGCGCTTGCGCAGCTCGCGCTCCACGTAGAAGCAGTCGGGGGCCTTGATGTCTTCGAGGTTGATGGCGCCGAAGGTCGGCTCCAGCGCGGCGATCACTTCCACCAGCTTCTGGGGGTCTTTTTCGTCGATCTCGATGTCGAACACATCCACGCCGGCGAATTTCTTGAACAGAACGCCCTTGCCTTCCATCACCGGCTTGGAGGCCAGCGCACCGATGTCGCCCAGGCCCAGCACGGCGGTGCCGTTGGTGATGACAGCCACCAGGTTGCCGCGCGAGGTGTAGCGGAAGGCATTGGCCGGGTCCTTGACGATTTCTTCGCAAGGTGCGGCCACACCGGGCGAGTAGGCCAGCGCCAGGTCATGCTGGTTGACCATCTGCTTGGTGGCGGCAATGGCGATCTTGCCGGGCTTGGGAAACTCGTGGTACTCGAGAGCGGCACGGCGCAACTGGGCGCGCTTGTCGGAATCGTTGTTGTTCTGGGCCGTGGTGTTTTC
Source organism: Acidovorax sp. NN32 (assembly GCF_057597245.1). Classification (NCBI taxonomy): domain Bacteria; kingdom Pseudomonadati; phylum Pseudomonadota; class Betaproteobacteria; order Burkholderiales; family Comamonadaceae; genus Acidovorax; species Acidovorax sp. NN32. The sequence goes on along the minus strand of NZ_CP199679.1, from coordinate 5,250,774 downwards.
GGGCATTCAATTGTCTCCAGCTTGGGGTGTCAATGCCACGCCGGTTCAAGCAGGTCCGGCGCAGGTTGTCAGCTTTCGTAAGGGTGGGCGATTGTAGGCCGCGTTCGGTAAAAACCCTAGTAAGCGAATCTGCTTACATGGGAAATTCAGCTTTGCCGTCTGGGTTGGAATGCGGCGGATCGCTCCAGCGCGAGGTGCAACCCTTATGCAACCGCTGCCGAAGTGGTCTGGACCTCCGCTTCGAGCCCGTCCAGCCTGGGCTTCAAGCTGCTAAACCGTGGGCTTCACCACAATCGTTCCTAGCCAGGGCTGTTTTGCAGTCAGCGCAGTCCATGGCCGAGATACGGAAAAAAGACCGCTGAAATGGACTGCAGCGGTCCTTCTGTCATCGACGGTTTCCAGTTCGTTTCCAGCTCCAGCGGGCAACAGATCGAAGCGGGCGCTATCGTTAGCGGTGCTTCCCATGGGGGCAAGCTGTTAGCCAAACAGCGCCTCATAGCGGGCGATGTTCGGCGAGCGCGTATCCGGCATGCTCGGCACCAGCATCCACTGCACACTTCCCAATTGCGGGTGGCTCAGGGTGTACGTTGCCTGAGAAAGCCTTGGAACATCTGGTCCATGAAATAGCAGTGTGAACGGTGTCCGAAATTGCTCTGGCAAATGGCCGCGCGCCCGTTCGGTAGCTTCTACCAAAACCAGCTCCACAGGGCCATGCTCTGTCAGTGCGACGAAGGGACTGCCCACCAGGGTGTTGACGGATTCAAAAGTGGTGCTCATCGATGGCGTGTGTTGAGGGATCACAAAAGGGTTGGATACAGGCCATTGAGTTGCCAGAATGGGCTGGTATCCACGACCCACTCAACATCCTACAGCCGAGAATCCACTGTGTATTTGCTATCTGAACCATTCGCCCTGCGTGAGAGGGCCGACGACGATCAGCCTTTTCTGCTGGAACTCTATCTATCTACCCGCGATGACCTCCAGCAGGCCATCCCCGACCTCGCGATGCTCCAGCAGTTGATAGCCATGCAGTTCAATGCACAGGAGACCGGCTACCGCCACCAGTTCCCCTTGGCCCGCCAGTTGGTACTGCTGCGTTCCGGCCAGCCAATAGGGCGCATGGTGGTAGACCCCTCACCCGAACAATTGCGTCTGGTGGATATCGCCATTGCGCCGCCAGCTCGCCGCAGCGGCGCTGCAATGGCTGCGTTGGCTGCGCTGCAGCGCCATGCAGCAGCGCAGGGCCTGCCACTGTGTCTGGCGGTAGGGCGATACAACGGTCCAGCGCAGTGTCTGTATCAAAAATGCGGATTCACTTCCGTGACCGAAGACGATCTGTTCGTACAGATGATCTGGAGAAGCACTTCGCAGTGAGACCTGCCAGCGCAATCGCCCCGTTGTTGAAGCCATCTTCGACGGGGGAAATGAAGTGTGCCTGACCGCGTAGCGCTTGCAGGCAACGCCATCCGTGGGGCGGTTCCTGCATCCACAACGGGGACACACTGCAAGTAGATCACGGTGCCGGGGGCCGCAGAACAAGCTGCGGCGCTTGCTGGCCACCTGGCTGCAGACAATCCATGCCCCAGGCCAGATGCCCCACCGCAGCTATGCGACAGCCGCATAGCTGCCCACGCCGCACGCAGCGACCGCAGCGCTGCTTGCGCGAGACCGTCCAACGATCTCAGTTGCGCGATGGGAAGATGCCTTCCATGCAAATGATGTAGTTGAGGCCCAGATACGGCTGCATGTTGGACACCATGGCTGTGGTCGTCACGGGGGCGGCCAACGGCTGGCCGCCGGTATTGGCGCCCACCGTCACCGCACCTGTACCACCAATGGCGGTGCTGACGCCGCCCAGGTTGACAGGACCCGTTGCGGTCGGTGAGTAGATGGACGCGCTGCTCGGGCCACTCGGCGATGCGCTGAGGAAAGAGCCATTGGCGGGAGTCGTGCTGGTGCCCGTGGTGCCCGTGGACGCCTGCAAATGCGTTGTGCCCGTGAGCCCTGCGGGGTCGAAGGTGGCCGGGTGCGTGTGCGGTGGCAGATTCGAGGCATTGAGTGTCACCGTCACCGAGCCCGTGCCAATCACAGTGTTGTTGTTGGTACCCGCCTTCTCGCCTTGTGCAATGGGGGTCAATCCTGGTCCAGGGGCTTGTGATCCGACGGGGACCCTGCCTCGCAAATCCGGCAGGCCGAAGGTGTTCACGCCATCCCCCCCGTACGTGGTTCCCAGCAAGGCGAACATGGCTGAGTTTTGCTGAATAGGAACCGTCTGTCCGTTGCAGAACGCCCAGCCGCGCGGCGCGTAGTTGAAACCGACCGGCATGATCATCCCCATAAATGCGTCCATGAGTTCTCCTCCATTAGTGAGTGATAGGCTCAGGAATACTATGACGGCAACACGGGAGCGGTCAACGAAAATGCTGCAAGAGGCATTTCACACACGCGAACGCACTCCCCGGCCCGTCACCCCATCGGAGGGACTTTGAACAGGCCCTGAGCGTGCGCGGCGCTCTATCGGCTGCTCGGAAAGCTGAACACCGCGCCCTCGCGCACACCGGCGCTGGGCCAGCGCTGGGTGATGGTCTTGCGCTTGGTGTAGAAGCGCACGGCGTCGGGGCCGTAGGCGTGCAGGTCGCCAAACAACGAACGCTTCCAGCCGCCGAACGAGTGGTAAGCCACCGGCACGGGCAGGGGCACGTTCACGCCCACCATGCCCACCTGGATGTGGTCGGTGAAGTAGCGGGCGGCCTCGCCGTCGCGCGTGAAGATGCAGGTGCCGTTGCCGTATTCGTGGTCGTTGATGAGCTGCATGGCTTCCTGCAGCGTATTCACGCGCACCACACCGAGCACGGGGCCGAAGATCTCTTCCTGGTAGATCTTCATGCCGGGCTTGACGTTGTCGAACAGGCACGCGCCCAGGAAGTAGCCTTCCTCATGGCCCGCAACCTTCACGCCGCGGCCATCGACCACCAGCGTGGCACCCTCTGCCACACCCTGGTCGACATAGCCCTTCACCTTCTCGAAGTGCGGCTTGGTCACCAGCGGGCCCATGTCGTTGCTGTTGTCGGTGCCGGGGCCGACCTTCATCTTGGCGATCTCGGTCTTCAGGCCCGCGATCACGGCGTCACCCACGGCGTCGCCCACGGCCACCAGCAGCGGGATGGCCATGCAGCGCTCGCCGCACGATCCGTAGGCCGCGCCCATCAGGGCGCTCACGGCGTTGTCCACATCCGCGTCGGGCATGAGCACGGCGTGGTTCTTGGCGCCGCCCAGGGCCTGCACGCGCTTGCCGTGTTTGCAGCCTTCGCTGTAGATGTATTCGGCAATCGGCGTGGAGCCGACAAAGCTCACGGCCTTCACGCGCGGGTCCTGCAGCAGCGTATCGACGGCCAGCTTGTCGCCGTTGACCACGTTCAGCACGCCGGGCGGCAGGCCCGCTTCCAGCGCCAGCTGGGCGATGAACAGCGTGGAGGATGGATCGCGCTCGGAGGGCTTGAGCACAAAGGTGTTGCCACACGCCACGGCCATGGGCCACATCCACAGCGGCACCATGGCCGGGAAGTTGAAGGGTGTGATGCCTGCGGTGACGCCCAGCGCCTGGAACTCACTCCACGAGTCGATGCTGGGGCCCACGTTGCGGCTGTGCTCGCCCTTGAGCAGCTCGGGCGCGTAGCTGGCGTATTCCACATTTTCGATGCCGCGCTGCAGCTCGCCATGTGCATCGGCCAGCACCTTGCCGTGTTCGGCGGTGATCAGGGCGGCGATCTTGTCGGCGTTTTCTTCGAGCAGGACTTTCAGCTTGCTCATCACACGGGCGCGTTTCAGGGGCGGCGTGTTGCGCCAGGCCGGGAAGGCGGCTTCGGCCGAAGCAATGGCGGCCTCCACAGTAGCCTTGCTGGCCAGCGCCACGCTGGTGGTCGACTGGCCCGTGGCGGGGTTGAACACCGGCTGCGTGCGCGCCGTGTCCGCAACGATCTTGCCGTCGATCAGGTGGCCGACGGTGGTGGTGACGTTCTTGTCGTGGTTCATGGCAAAAATATGGGTAAAAAGTGCTGCTAGCGCTTATCTAGAAAGCGCTAGCAGCTATTGAATCAGGAGTATTCCCGCTGGCGGATGAAACGGCGCGCGCCAGGCCAGCGGCCGCCGTGCAAGGGCCGGGGGTGTGTCATCACGCCGTTTCAGCCAGGGCATCGCCCAGTGCGTTGATCAGGCGGTCGATTTCGGCCTTCTCGCTGATGAAGGGCGGCGCCAGCTGGATGGTGTCGCCACCGTAGCGCACATAAAAGCCCTTCTTCCAGCAGTTCATCGCAATTTCATAGGGGCGGCGGGCCGGCTCGCCCGGCAGCGCGGCAATGGTGAAGCCAGCAGCCAGCCCAAAGTTGCGGATGTCAGCCACATGCTTGGCGCCCTTCAAGCTGTGCACGGCTTGCTCGAAGTACGGCGCCAGCGCGTTCACGCGTCCGATCATGTCTTCCTTCTGCAGGATGTCGAGCGCCGCAATGCCCGCCGCGCAGGCCACAGGGTGGGCCGAGTACGTGTAGCCGTGCGCGAACTCCAGCATGTATTCCGGGCCGCCCGCCGCCATGAAGGTGTCGTAGATTTCCTTGGTGGCCACCACGCCGCCCAGCGGTTGCGCGCCATTGGTCACCTGCTTGGCAAAGTTCAGGATGTCGGGCGTCACGCCGAAGGCTTCGGCCCCGGTCCAGGCGCCGCTGCGGCCAAAGCCGCTGATCACTTCGTCAAAAATCAGCAGGATGTTGTTCTGCGTGCAGATCTCGCGCAGGCGCTGCAGGTAGCCCACGGGCGGGATCACCACACCGGCCGAGCCCGAGAAAGGTTCCACGATCACGGCGGCAATGTTCGATGCGTCGTGCAGCGCAATCACGTCCAGCAGGCGGTCGGCCAGCTCTTTGCCGGTAGGCGGCATGCCTTTGTGGAACGAGCCAGCGGGCGGTTGGGTGTGGGGCAGGTGGTCGGCTTCAATGCCCTGGCCGAACATCTTGCGGTTGGCAACAATGCCGCCCACCGAGATGCCACCGAAGTTCACGCCGTGGTAGCCCTTTTCGCGGCCGATCAGGCGGGTTTTGCTCGCCTGGCCCTTGTTGCGCCAGTAAGCGCGCGCCATCTTCAGCGAGGTGTCGGCCGACTCGGAGCCCGAGCCGGTGAAGAACACATAGTCCAGGCCCGCAGGCGTCAGTTCCTTGACCCGGTTGGCCAACTCGAACGACAGCGGGTGGCCGAACTGGAAGGCGGGCGCGTAGTCCAGCTTCATCGCCTGCTTGCCAATGGCCTCGGCGATCTCGCGGCGGCCATGGCCCAGGCCCGCACACCACAGGCCCGAGAGGCCATCAAAAATCTTGCGGCCGTCCGCGTCGGTGTAGTAGGCGCCGCTGCCCTCCACGATCATGCGCGGGTTGGCCTTGAACTGGCGATTGGCCGTGTAGGGCATCCAGTGCGCGTCCAGCCATTCGGCGTCCATGCGGGGGCCTTCGGCACCAGCGGCGGGTTTTTCGATGTTGACGAAGCTCATGGGGTTCTCCAGTGCAAAGGCGGCGACAAAAGGCGGGCAACCCCAGCGGTCTGGGGCTTGACGTAGGGCATTGTTGCGCTGCCTGTTAATCTCTCCAATACTCCAATATCAATGTTTACTTGACGGTTTATGCAAGTAAAAACACCTCCACCCCACCCTTCCCCCAAACGCCGCGCCGTACTGGGCCAGCTCAGCGACATGGACCTGCGCCTCTTGCAGGTCTTCAAGAGCGTGGTCGAGTGCGGCGGCATGTCGGCCGCAGAGCTGGAGCTGAACATTGGCACCAGCACCGTCAGCCGCCACATGAAGGATCTGGAGACCCGCCTGGGCCTCACCTTGTGCCGCCGGGGCCGGGCCGGTTTTGCCCTCACGGCCGAGGGGCAGCGCGTGTACGACGAGACCCTGCGCCTGCTGTCGGCCGTGGACGCCTTTCGCAGCAGCATCGACGACATCCACCGCCGCATGGGCGGGCGGCTGGAGGTGGCGGTGTTCGACAAGACGGCCAGCAACCCGGCGGCGCACATTGGCGATGCGATTGCGCTCTTTGCCAGCCAAGCGCCCGAAGTCAGCCTGCAGATGCACGTGGCGTCCATCCCGGCCATCGAGCGCGGGCTGATCGACGGCAGCTTCCACGTGGGCATCATCCCGGCGCACCGCACGTCGCAAAGCCTGGTCTATGCCGACCTGTTCGCCGAAACCATGCTGCTGTACTGCGGCGCGCGCCACCCGCTGTATGGCACCGACCATGCTGCGCTCACCTGGGAATCCCTGCGCGCCTACCAGTTTGCGGGCCTGGGCTACCACTCGCCCAACATGGAGCTGAGCCACAGCACCCGCCTGCCGCGCAAGGCCACCGGGTTCGACCAGGAGTCGATTGCCACGCTGATCCTCTCAGGCCGCTACCTGGGTTTTCTGCCCGACCACTACGCCGAAGGCTTCGAGCGCCAGGGGCTCATGCAGACCGTTCTGCCCGCGCAGTTCCACTACCGCTGCCAGTTTGTGAGCGTGCTGCGCAAGTCGCCGCAACCGCCGAGGGCGGCGCAGGCGTTTGCACAATGCCTACTGGAGGCCCATGGTTGATGACTTGCCCGCAGCGCGGCGCAGGCAGACAATGCCAACTCTTTGGCGCTTTTGAGCGGGGCACACCATGGCAACCATTTCTTCGATTGGCAGTTCCGGCCTGCAGGCCGCGCAGTTGCGGCTGGATGCCTCGGCCAACAACGTGGCCAACATGAACACCCCCAACTACCGCCGCCAGGTGGTGGCGCAGGAAGAGGCCGCCGACAGCGCTGGCGTGCGCGCCACCGTGCAGCGCCAGCAAGAGGCCGAGGGCGTGGCGCTGGAGAAGGAGGCGGTCGAGCAGATGTCGGCCACCTACGCCTTCAAAGCCAATCTGCAGACCATCAAGGCACAAGACGAAATGATGGGTTCGCTGCTGGACGTAAAGGCCTGAGTCGTTTCTCCCGCGCTCCCCACAATGCCCCGCCAGCCGGGGCATTGTTGTTTTCAGCGCCAGCGCCAGCGCCAGCGCCAGCGCTGGAGTGGCCTCGGGCGACCTCAGCTGGCTACAACCAGCCCGGCCAGCCGGTGAACGAGCCAGCGTTGAAAGGCCAAGCCGGTAGCGGTGCGGCTGCGCAAGGGAATGCTGTACATGGGGGCTCCTTCGTACGGGTGGTTCAGACGTTGGTTCAAACGGCCTGCAAGGCGGCTGGGCTGGGTGCCTGTGTGGTGTCGTCAGCGCCGCGCCGCGCAGCCCGGTCCCACGCCTTTTCATGGAAGAAGAACGCGACCGCCTGCACCGTGGGCTCCAGCAGGCTCAGCGTGAGCGAGGCCCACAGGTTGCCCGTGACGGCATAGGCCACCAGGGCGGCCACGCAGATGTGGATCACGTAGTAGCTGCCAGTTTTCATCAGCATGGTTTTGTTCTGGCGGGCAGCGCGGCGGATGTGGGACATGGCGGACTCCTTTTCACTTCTTCATCAGGGCCTGCGGTGGTGTGCAGGGATGTTGAAATGGTAGTAATTCTCAATAGCGTTGGCTAATTGATCATCACTAAGCCGGAGATAGCCACTATCAAGCGGCCATGCATCCCGGTCGGGCGGCGCCATGCCAACCAAACTGATTCAGCGCGTGAACCAGTTCACCGATGGGGCTCAAAAAAAGCCGCTCCGCGCCATGCCCCCGTTGCTATGATGGCCGCTCTTTTCAACCCCCCTTTTGCTTTGGGAGCACACATGGCCCTCATGGACTTCATCAAGAAACAGTTCATTGACATCATTCAATGGACCGAAGAGGGGGACGGCACGCTGGCCTGGCGCTTCCCCATGGCGGGCATGGAAATCCAGAACGGCGGCACGCTGGTGGTGCGCGAGTCGCAAATGGCCATCTTCGTGAACGAAGGCCAGGTAGCCGACGTGTTTGGTCCCGGCACCTACAAGCTCACCACGCAGACGCTGCCGGTGCTCACGTACCTGAAGAACTGGGACAAGCTCTTTGAGTCCCCCTTCAAGAGCGATGTGTACTTCTTCAGCACACGCCAGCAGATCGACCAGAAGTGGGGCACGCCCCAGCCCATCACGATCCGCGACAAGGACTTTGGCGCCGTGCGCCTGCGCGCGTTCGGCAACTACGCCTTCCGCATTGCCGACCCCAAGGCTTTCCACACCGAAATCTCGGGCACGCGCGAGTCGTATCCCGTGGCCGACCTGGAAGGCCAGCTGCGCGGCCTGGTGCTGCAGAACATCAGCAACGCCATTGCGGGCAGCGGCCTGCCGTTCCTCGACCTGGCGGCCAACCAGGTGATGTTTGCGGAGGCGATGGTCAAGGAACTGGCGCCCATCTTTGCCAAGCTGGGCATCTTGATCGAATCTCTCACGGTGCAGAACGTCTCGCTGCCCGAAGAGCTGCAAAAGATCCTCGACCAGAAGATCGGTATGGGCATGGTGGGCAACGACATGGCCAAATTCATGCAGTACCAGACGGCGCAGGCCATCCCCAAGTTCGCCGAAGCCAGTGGCGGTGGTGGCGGCATTGCGGGCGATGCGATGGGCCTCGGCGCGGGCGTGGCGCTGGGCCAGGTGCTGGCGCAAAACCTGCAGCAGGGCCTGCAGACCCCGGTGGCTCCCGCTGCTGCTGCGGCAGCGCAGGCCGCTGCGACCCCGGTGGGTGTCAAGCCCGAAGAGGTCATGGCAACGCTGGAAAAGCTGGGCGAACTCAAGTCGAAGGGCATCCTCACGCAGGAAGAGTTCGACGCCAAGAAGGCTGAGCTGCTCAAGAAGCTGGTCTGAACCCGGTTGCTATCATAAATATAGCTGTTTGCGCTGGAGGGATAAGCGCTAGAGGCCAAAAAGGCCTCAAAGCCGTGTAGCGCGGCGCAGGCAGCAGCCCCACGATGGCCACCGACCCCACACAGCGTTACTACCGCGCGCCCTGCCCGGGCTGCGGCGCGCCGGTTGAATTCCGCAGCGCGCAGTCCACGCACGCCGTCTGCGGCTACTGCCAGAGCACCGTTGTGCGCAGCGGCGACGTGCTCACGCGCCTGGGCAAGATGGCCGAGCTGTTCGACGACCACAGCCCCCTGCAGCTCATGGCCAGCGGGCGCATCCAGCTCGACGGCAAGGATGTGCCCTTCACCCTGGTGGGTCGCCTGCAATACAAAGGCGATGCAGGGGTCTGGACCGAATGGGCCGCCTTCCTGAACGACGGCACCCTGGCCACGCTGGGCGAGGACAACGGTGCCTATGTCTTCACGCGCCCCATCGACCCCGGCCGCGAAATGCCTGCGCCCGAGCGCTTTCGCATCGGCACCACCACCGCCATCAACGGCAAGCCCTACAGCGTGGCCTACACCGGCCAGGCATCGCTGATCTCTGCCCAGGGCGAGCTGCCCAAGCTGCCGCCGCTGGGCCAGCCCTTTGGCATGGTCGAGCTGCGCAGCGCCGACGGTGAAGTGGTCAGCATCGACTACGGCCACACCCCGCCCAACGTGGAGCGCGGCAAGTCGGTACTGCTGGAAGACCTGCAGCTCCAGGGCCTCAAGGACGAATCCGCCAAGGACGAAAAAGGCCGCCAGTTCAACTGCCCGCACTGCGGCGCGCCCGTGCAGGTGAAGCTGGCGGGCACCAAAAGCATCACCTGCGGTTCCTGCGCCAGCATCATCAGCCTCGATAGCGGCGTGGGCGGCGAACTGCGCTCGGCCGAGCAGGACGAGCCCGTGCAGCCCCTCATTCCGCTGGGCAGCAAGGGCCAGCTGCAGGGTGTGCACTGGCAGGTGGTGGGTTTTCAGCACCGCATGGGCGTGGAGCCGGGCGACGACGAGCACTTTGGCTGGAGCGAATACCTGCTCTACAACCAGAAGCGCGGGTTTGCCTTCCTGGTCGATTCCGAAGAAGGCTGGAGCATGGTGCGCCCCACCACCGGCGCGCCGCAGCTCTCCTCCAACGGTCGCACCGCCACCTACATGGGCACCAAATACGAGCTCAAGTACACCTACGAGGCTGAAACCACCTACGTGCTGGGCGAGTTCTACTGGCAGGTCACGCGGGGCCAGAAAACCAGCAACCGCGACTTTGCGAGCGCCAAGGGCCTGCTGTCGCTGGAGCAGACGCCGAACGAAGTCACCTGGTCCGCCGGTGACAAGCTGGCCAGCGACACCGTGGCCAAGGCCTTCAAGCTCGAAGACAAGGCCGATGTACTGCAGCGCGACGACCCCGGCCCCTTCACCGCCAAGTCGGGCCTGGGCTGCGGCACCATCATCCTGATTGCGATCATCATCATCATCCTGCTGATCATCCTGAGCAATTGTTCGGGGTCATCGGGCAGCGGCTACCGCAGCTCGGGCGGCTCGTTCGGCGGATACTCGTCCGGCGGAAGCCACAAGTAGGCGGGCGCTCCAAGGCGCCTGCCTGCAGACAGATCCATGAGCCCCGTCTTCACCACCCCACCACCACCTACACACCACCGTTTCAAGGAGTTCACACCATGATGGGAATCGAATGGCTCCGGCCCGCAGCCTTCCTCGGGTCCATGCTGTACGCGCTGATTGGCGTGGTCATTTTCTGGCTGTGTTTTGTCATCGTGGACAAGATCACGCCCTACGACCTGTGGCGCGAGATCGTCGAGAAACAAAACAAGGCCCTGGCCATGGTGGTGGCGGCGATGTGCCTGGGGATCAGCATCATCGTGGCGGCGGCCATTCACTGACGCACCTTGCCTGAAACGGCGCGCGCCCTTGCGGCGCGCCGGTACCTGCCTTGCAATCCGACCTGACTTCTCCTGCCTCGCCGTCCGAGGCCCCGGGCGCCACCGCCGGCCCCCGCCCCATCGAAATCGCCCTGCTCATCAGCGTGTTTGTGGTGGCCGCCTGCGGCCTGCTGTACGAGCTGGCGGCGGGCGCGCTGGCGTCGTATGTGCTGGGCGACTCGGTGCTGCAGTTTTCCACCATCATCGGCACCTACCTGTTTGCCATGGGCGTGGGCTCGTGGCTGTCGCGGTACTTCGAGCGGCAACTGCCCGCGCACTTCTTGCGCATCGAATTGCTGGTGGCGCTGATTGGCGGAGCCTTGCCAGCCACGCTGTTCCTGGCCAATGCGTACACGCCCGGCGCTTTCCGGTTTCTGCTGTACGGCATGGTGTTGATGGTGGGCACGCTGGTGGGGCTGGAGATTCCCCTGGTGATGCGCATCTTGAAGCGCAACGTGGCGCTCAAGGACCTGGTCTCGCAGGTGCTCACGTTTGACTACCTGGGCGCGCTGGCGGTGTCGATGGCGTTTCCGCTGCTCCTGGTGCCGCACCTGGGGCTCATCCGCACGGGGCTGCTGTTTGGCGTGATGAATGCGGCCGTGGCATTGTGGGCGGTGTGGCTGTTCCGGCACGAATTGCGGCGCCTGAAGGCGCACCTGGCGGCCTGCGTGATGGTGCTGGGCATCTTGCTGGCCGCGCTGGCGGGGGCCGAGCAGATCACCAGTGTGGCCGAAGACAAGTTCTACCAGGACCGCATCGTCTTCAGCACTGCGTCGCCCTACCAGCGCATCGTGGTCACACAGGGCCGCCTGGGGCACCGGCTGTACCTCAACGGCAACCTGCAGTTTGCGCAGGCCGACGAATACCGTTACCACGAGGCGCTGGTGCATCCAGCGATGGCGGCCCACGGTGCACCGAAGAAGGTGGCGGTGCTGGGCGGCGGCGACGGCATGGCCGTGCGCGAGATCCTCAAGTACCCCTCGGTCGAGTCCGTGACGCTGGTGGAGCTGGACCCAGCCATGACGAAGATCTTCAGCGAGAACCCGCGCCTTGCGCAGCTCAACGGCCACGCGCTGCAGAACCCCAAGGTGAAGATCGTCAACACCGATGCATTTGGCTGGCTGCAGGATGGGTCGGACACCTTTGATGTCATCGTGGTGGACTTTCCCGACCCTACCAATTTCTCCATCGGCAAGCTCTACACCAACAGCTTTTACGCGCTGCTGGACAAGCGCTTGGCCGCCAGCGGCTACGCGGTGGTGCAGACCACCTCCCCGCTGGTCGCGCGCAAAAGCTACTGGACGGTGGCGCAGACCATCGAATCCAGCGGCCTGCAGACGGCGCCCTACCACGCGCATGTACCCAGCTTTGGCGAATGGGGTTTCATCATCGCCAGCCGCAGGCCCTGGCGCCTGCCGGAGGCACTGCCAGCCGATTTGCGGTTCTTGGGTGCCGACACGCTGCCGCTGTTGTTCGACTTTCCGCTCGACATGGCGCGCGTGCCTGCCGAGGTGAACCGGCTGTCGAACCAGGCGCTGGTGCACACGTACGAACGCGAATGGGGAAAGCACTAGATGGGACACCCCCCTGAGCCGCTTCGCGTCTTCCCCCCAGGGGGACGCACCCGGTGGCCTGGCAGAGCCAGTTCCACGGGTGCGCTGGCATCGGAGCGTGCCGGTTGCGAGCGCTGCGCCCTTCAACGCTGAATCAGAATCAGCCTCCCATGCAACGCCGCCACTTCCTTGCCACCGCTGCAGCCTCGGCCGCCACGGGCATGCTGCTGCCGGGTTGCGACCGTGCACCACGCGCGCTGGAAGGCGGCTTCACCGGCATCGACATGGCGCGGGGCCACCAGCTGCGCGACCTGCTCAAGACCGGCACCTTGCCCGCCCCCAGCGTAGTCCGCCGTGCCCAGGTCATCATCGCGGGCGGTGGCGTGGCGGGGCTCGCTGCGGCGCGGTCGCTGCGGCTGGCGGGGGTGGAGGACTTTGCGCTGCTGGAGCTGGAAGACACCGCAGGCGGCAACAGCCGGGGCGGGGCTGTGAGCGGCATTGCCTGCCCGCTGGGCGCGCACTACCTGCCGGTGCCCGGTGATGATGCGCGCGAGGTGCAGGATCTGCTGGAAGAGCTAGGCCTGCGCCGCCGCGTGGCTGGCCGCTGGCAGTACGACGAACGCCACCTGTGCCACAGCCCGCAGGAGCGCCTGTTTTTTGACGGCGAGTGGCAAGAAGGCCTGCTGCCCGTGCACGGCGTGGGCGAAGCCACGCTGGCCCAATACCGCCGCTTTGCACAGGCGGTGGAGCGAGAGGCGAAGGCCGCGCGGTTTGCCATGCCTGCGCTCAAGCTGTTGGGGCCAAAAAAGCCTCTAGCGCCCGCCCATCAAGCGCTGGATGCCATGACTTTCAGTGTTTGGCTGGCGCAAGAGGGCCTGGATGACGAGCACCTGCTCTGGTACCTGAACTACTGCTGCCGCGACGACTACGGCGCGGGCGTCGCGCGCGTGTCGGCCTGGGCGGGCATCCACTACTTTGCCAGCCGCCACGGCTTTCACGCGCCCGGCGAGTTGGTGGATGAGGCGCGCGAAAGCGTGCTCACCTGGCCCGAAGGCAATGGCTGGATCACCCAGCGCCTGGCCGAACCGCTTGCCAACACTGTGAATGGGGGCGGCCAGCTGCGCACCGCCACCAGTGTGCTGCGCATCACCGAAACCCGCCACGGCGTGGAGGTGGACGCCTTCAACCATGCCACTGACAGCGTGGAGCGGTGGCAGGCGCCGCGCTGCGTCGTGGCGCTGCCCGTGTTCGTGGCGGCGCGGGTGGTGCACAACCCGCCCGCTTTTTTGACCGGCGCAGCGCAGCGCCTGCAGTCGGCCCCCTGGCTGGTGGCCAACATCCACATCGACAGCCCGCTCACCGACCGCCCCGGCGCTGCCCCCGCGTGGGACAACGTGCTCTATGCCGACCCCACCGCGGGCGGCCTGGGGTACGTGAACGCCGGGCACCAGCGGCTGGACACGGGCGCCGCGCTGGCCGGGCCCACCGTGCTCACCTACTACCAGGCGCTGGGCGATGTGCAGGGCGGCCGCCAGCAGCTGGCCACCCAGCCCTGGCAACCGTGGGCCGAGGCCGCGCTGGCCACCCTGGCCGTGCCCCACCCCGACCTGCGCCAGCGCGCCACACGCGTGGACATCACCCGCTACGGCCACGCCATGGCCATCCCGGTGCCGGGTACACAGCAGTTTTTGAGCCAAATTGGCCTCCAGCGCTTATCAGGTAAGCGCAAGCAGCTATCAAATGGTGAGCAATCGCCCTGGATTCCCACCCCCACCACGGCGCGGCTCGCGTTTGCGCACAGCGACTGGTCGGGCTATTCGGTGTTTGAAGAGGCCTTCACGCGCGGGCACGGTGCCGGGCTGGTGGCGGCGGGCTGAATGCCGATGGCAGTCCCCGAAGTGCACATCGACGTGGCGCGGCAGAAGCTCCACCTGATGCTGGACGGGGCCATCCTGCGCACCTACCCGGTATCCACCGCCCTGAACGGCGTGGGCGAACACAACGGCAGCGGCTGCACTCCCCGCGGTCTGCACCGCGTGCGCGCCAAGGTGGGCGCGGGCTGTGCGCCTGGCACGGTCTTTGTGGGGCGGCGCGCCACGGGCGAGTTGTATGCCCCCGAGCTGGCTGCAGCACACCCCGGCCGCGACTGGATCCTGAGCCGTATCCTCTGGCTCACCGGCTGCGAGCCTGGCCTCAACCGAGGCGGGCCGGTGGACACGCTGCGCCGCTTCATCTACCTGCACGGCTGCCCCGATGGCCTGCCCATGGGCGTACCCGCCTCGCACGGCTGCGTGCGCATGACCAACGCCGATGTGATCGACCTGTTTGACCGGGTGGCCGTGGGCACGCTGGTGTGCATCCACAGCACCCAGACCCCCAGGCTCATGGAGGGCGCAGCACCATGACGGACAAGTCCCACCCCGGTAGCCCGCCGCCTTCGCTCGACCGGCGCTTTCTCGGCTTCCTGGGGCCACTGGTGCTCACCAACATCCTGCAGGCGCTTTCCGGCACGGTGAACCACATCTATGTGGGACGGCTGCTGGGTGCGGGCTCGCTGGCAGCGGTGGCGTCGTTCATGCCGCTGTTCCTGCTGCTCAGCGCCTTCATCTTCGGGCTGGGCAATGGATCGTCCATCCTGGTCGGCCAGGCCTTTGGCGCGCGCAACCACGCACGGCTGCATGCCGTGGCGGGCACCACGCTGTGCGCCGGGGTGCTGTTGGGCCTGGTGCTGGCCGCCGTGGGGCTGTTGGCCGTGCGGCCCCTGATGCTGCTGCTGGGCACGCCGGCCGACGTGCTGCCCCAGGCGGTGGTCTATGCGCAGGGGATGATGGTGCTGTTCCCCGTGCTGTTCACCTCCATGCTCACGGCGGCGCTGCTGCGTGGCACGGGCGACACCGTCACGCCGCTGCGCGCGCTGGTGGTGTCGCTGTCGGTCACGCTGGTGTGCGCGCCGCTGTTCATCCGGGGCGTGCCCGCCCTCGGGCTGCCTGCGCTGGGCATTCTGGGCGGCGTGGCCGCGCTGCTGCTGGCCACGCTGTGCTCGCTGGGCTACACGGCCTGGCACCTGCGGCGCCGCGCGCATGTGCTGGCCCCCACGCGGGCGCTGGCCGCGCATCTGCGGCTGGACGCTGCCTTGCTGCGCACCCTGGTGCGGCTGGGCGTGCCCACGGGCCTGTTCTTCATCACCGGCTCGCTGGCCGACCTGGGCCTGCTCAGCCTGGTCAACGCGCACGGCTCGGCAGCCACGGCGGCGTGGGGGGCCGCCAGCCAGGTGATGTCGTATGTGCTGTTCCCGGCGATGGCCGTGGCCATTGCGTCGTCGGTGTTTGCGGCGCAGGCCATTGGTGCGGGCCACGGGCAGCAGCTGGCGGCCGTCACGCGCACCGGCATGCGCATGAACCTGCTCCTCACCGGCGGCCTGGCCCTGCTGATGTTTGGCGCTGCGCCCTGGGTGGTGGGCCTGTTTGTGGCCGATGCCCGCGTGATCGACATCGCCGCACGCGTGCTGCCCATCACGGTGTGGGGCGCGGTGTTTTTTGGATGGGCCAGCGTGTATTCCGGCGTGATGCGTGCTAGTGGCACGGTGCTGGCACCCACGCTCATTTCACTGGGGTGCCTGGCCTGCCTCATCGTGCCGCTGGGCTGGCTGCTGGGGCGCCAGTTTGGGCTGGTGGCCACCTGGGTGGCCTACCCCGCCACGTACCTGTGCGCCCTGGTGCTGCAGGGGCTGTACTTCCACGGGGTATGGCGGCGCCAGGCATTGCAGCGGCTGGTGTGATGCGCCAGAAATTTTCACTAAAAATGGCCCTGTCGCTTATCCATCAAGCGCAATAAGCTATGAAAATCATAGCGTTTGCGCGCAGCCCTGGCCTGCGTTTCAGCCGCGCCGCATGTCCAGCCACAGACCCGCACACAGCGCCACGCCCACCGCAAACAGCATCCAGGTCCGCGAAACCGCGTAGGGGTAGAACATGAGCGCCACGCCCCACCAGCGGGTGCGTGGCTGCTGCGCTCTTTTGCCGTGCCAGAAAGCCGCCATGCCGATCAGGCCAAACACGATGGCGCCCGCGATGTAGGCGGGGCTGGGCAGTTCCAGACCGAGGGATTGCAATGCAGAAAGGGTGTCCATAGGGAATAGGTGCTGTCCAGCGTTGTGGGTGGGGAATGGTGGGGGAGCGCAAGGCGGGTGTGACTCTCGAACCTGGCAAAAGGTCCGTGTCCATCGGCTGTATGCCAGGGCATATCCTGGTGCCTGCCTTTCATGGTGGCGTCACAAGGGCGCGGCATTGTGCGGGTTTTGGCTTTATTCCCCATGAACATGTCCCGACTTTCCTTCATCGCTGCCAGTGCAGCCCTGCTGTGTGCCGCCTCTTCTGCAGCCTTGGCCCAGCAGGCCTACCCCGCCACGCTGACCGGCCACGCGGTGCTGCCCGCCCTGACGATGATTGCCGCGCCCAAGGATGCGCCACACGACCTGCAGGTGGCGGGCAAGTTCACCACGCCCCGCCGGGTGGACGCCGTGGGCAGCGTGATGGGCCAGTCGGGCGGCCGCGACACCGGCGTGTCGCTGCCGTTCCAGGGCCAGCCCATCCAGGGCCACTCGGGCATCAAGCGCATGGCCGATGGATCGTTCTGGATCCTGACTGACAACGGTGCCGGCTCCAAGGCCAACTCGCCCGACTTCATGCTGCACCTGAGCCACTACACCGTGGACTTCAAAAGCGGCCAGTTCAATCGCCTCAAGACCATCTTCCTGCACGACCCCGACAAGAAGATCCCGTTTCGCATCACGCACGAAGGCACCGACAAGCGCTACCTGACCGGTGCCGACTTCGACCCCGAGAGCTTCCAGTTCGCCGGTGGCGCGCTGTGGATTGGCGATGAGTTCGGCCCTTTCCTCATCAAGGCCGACCTGAATGGCAAGGTGCTCGGCGTTTTCGAGACCCAGGTGGACGGCAAGACCGTGCGATCGCCCGATGCGCCCGGCGTGCTCATGCCCGGCGCGCCTGATGCCAAGCCCACTGCGTTTGTGGTCAAGCGCTCCAAGGGCTACGAAGGCATGGCCGCCAGCAAGGATGGCAGCAAGCTCTACGCCCTGCTGGAAGGCGCGCTGTGGAACGACGACGCCAAGGCGTATGAAAACGTGGGCGGCAAGCAGTACCTGCGCGTGCTGGAGTTCGACGTGAAGACCGAGCAATGGACCGGCCGCCACTGGAAGTACGTGCTGGAGGCCAACCACCACGCGATTGGCGACTTCAACATGATCGACGGCACGACCGGTTTGATCATCGAGCGCGACAACGGCGAAGGCACGGCCGACAAGGCCTGCCCCGAAGGCCAGAAGCGCACGGATTGCTTCCACGACCTGGCCAAGTTCAAGCGCGTCTACAAGGTGGAGATGAGCGACGCCAACGTGGGCGGCGAGATCCGCAAGGTGGGCTACATCGACCTCATGAACATCCAGGACCCGCAGCGCCTGGCCAAGAAGCCGCTGAACAACGGTGTGTTGACCTTCCCGTTCTTCACCATCGAGAACGTGGACATCGTGGACAGCACGCACATCGTGGTGGGCAACGACAACAACCTGCCCTTGAGCAGCAGTCGCGAGCCGAACAAGGCGGATGACAACGAGCTGGTGCTGCTGGAAGTGGGCGAACTCTTGCGCGCCAAGTAACCCGGCACCAGCGCGCGGTGGGGGCCGGGTGGCAAAATTCCCGGTTCCCGTTCCAACGTACCCGGAAGCCGCGCCACCATGTTCACAGGCATCGTCCAAGCCACGGCAGGCATTGCCGCCATTCACGACCGCGCAGGGTTGCGCACCTTCACGCTCGATTTTCCCGAAGGCTTCTGCCAGGACCTGGCGATTGGCGCCAGTGTGGCCACCGATGGCGTGTGCCTCACGGTCACCGAGATCCTGTCGCCCACGCAGGCCAACTTCGACGTGATGCTGCAGAGCCTGAACATCACCACGCTGGGCAGCTACGGCCAGGGCGACCGCGTGAACGTGGAGCGCGCGGCCAAGGACGGTGCCGAGATTGGCGGCCATCCGCTGTCGGGCCATGTGGACTTCACCGGCACACTCATCGAGCGGCGCGAGTTCGACAACAACCTGGTGTGGCGCGTGGCTGTGCCCGAGGCGTTTCGCCGCTACATCTTCGCCAAGGGCTACATCGCCATCCACGGGGCCAGCCTGACGGTGGCCGAGGTGAACCGGCAGGAGGGCTGGTTCGAGATCTGGATGATTCCCGAAACGCGCCGTGCCACGGTGTTTGAAGCCAAGAAGGTGGGCGACCGCCTGAACATCGAGATCGAGCGCAGCACCCAGGTGGTGGTGGACACCGTGCGCGAGGCCGTGCAGGAGAGCCTGGGCCGCCTGCAGCCCGTGCTGGAGGCGCTGCTGAAGGAAAAGGGCTTGTCGCTCGACGACTTTGTGCAGGCGCCCGTGCTGCCGCACTGATTGACCAAAACCAAGCTCACTCATGTCCGTGGTGGTGCGCCCGCTGGCGCTGCGCGATCTGGCCGACCTGCTGGCCGTGCAGCTGGCCTGCTATGGCGAGGGGTTTGTGGAAAGTGGCGAGGTGTTTGCCCGCCGCCTCGCCAGCCCCGCCAATTGCTCGGTGGTGCTGGAGCGCGGCGGCACGGTGTGCGCCTACCTGGCGGCCTACCGCAGCGTGCTCGGCAAGGTCACCCCGCTGCACGGCGACTTTGAGGCCGTGGCGCTACACGACACGCTGTACCTGCACGACATGGCCGTGCTCCCTGCCCATGCGGGGCAAGGCCTGGCCCACGCGTTGCTGCAGCCCCTGTGGGCGCAGGCCCGCGCAGAAGGGCTGCGGCACAGCGCGCTGGTCTCGGTGCAGGGCTCGCAGGCCTACTGGGAGCGGCAGGGCTATGCGCTGCACCCCTTGCAGGACGCCACCCAGCAGGCCCGCCTGGCCAGCTACGGCGAAGGCGCGGTGTACATGGCGCGAGCGCTGTAGGCTTGGCGTCACCGCCCCTCGTCATAATGCGCGCCATGCCCCACCGCTGGAAACCCAACGTCACCGTGGCCGCCCTCATCGAGCGCGATGGCCGCTTTCTGCTGGTCGAGGAAGAAACCACCGACGGCCTCAAGCTCAACAACCCTGCCGGCCACCTGGACCCGGGCGAATCGCCCATCCAGGCCTGCGCCCGCGAGGTGCTGGAAGAAACCGCGCACGACTTCGAGCCCACGGCGCTGATCGGCGTGTACCTCAACCGCTTCATCAAGACGCGCACGGGCGACGACATCACCTACATGCGCTTTGCGTTTGCGGGCTCGCTGGGCACGCACCACGACTGGCGCACGCTCGACACCGGCATCGTGCGCACGCTGTGGCTCACGGCCGATGAGATCCGCGCCTGCCCCGAGCGCCATCGCAGCCCCCTGCTGCTGCGCTGCCTGGAGGACTACCTGGCGGGCCAGCGGTTTCCGCTGACGCTGGTGCACACCGACATTTCGGTGACCGAACCTTCTGCGCAATAGCGCCGAGGCACCACGCAAAAAAGTTTTTTTGGACTGCATGTAACCCGCAGCGTGCGGGGGACGAATTACCAGGCAGAGAGCGCGGCACGGTGCAGCGCGATCTAACCACCTGATTACTCATCCCTTAACGCCTACGGAGTTACCCGCCATGCTGTCCACGAACACCAAGACCACTGCATCTTTCGCCCTGTCTGCCGCGCTGCTGGCACTGGCATCCACCAGCTTTGCAGCCGACGCGCCCAAGGGCTCCAAAGGCGCCGCCATCGGCGCCAACGACAAGGTGCACTGCTACAACGTGCACGACTGCAAGGGCAATAGCGACTGCTCCACGGCCGAGCACAGCTGCAAGGGCCAGAACGCATGCAAGGGCCACGGCTTCAAGGCCAAGACAGCCGCTCAGTGCCTGATGGAGAAGGGCACCATCGGCGACATCAAGGGATAAGGCAACAAGCCCCCCTGAGGCGCTGCGCGCCATCCCCCCAGGGGGACACCGCCAGCGCGGCGGGGCGGCCCTTGCGCGGCGGTGCTGGCATCAGGGCGTGCCAGTCTCGGCGATCATGCCCAGTGCCCGCACTTTGATACCTTGATTTCGCCATGGCACATGACCTCATCGCTACGCGCGGCACCGGCTTTGGCCTGGGACTGCGCACGCAGCACTACGCCGATTTCCTCGCGCGCAAGCAGCCGCTCGACTGGCTGGAAATCATCACCGACAACTACCTCATCGACGGTGGAAAACCTCTGGCGGTGATCGATGCCATCCGGCGCGACTACCCCGTGGCCATGCATGGCGTGGCCATGTCCATCGGTGCGTCGCAGGGCGTGGATGTGCCGTATCTGCAGCGCGTGAAGGCGCTGGCTGACCGTATCGAGCCGCTGTGGGTGTCCGACCACCTGTGCTGGACGGGCCCTGGCCCCGAGCAGTTGCACGACCTGTACCCGCTGCCCTACACCGACGAATCTGCACGCCATGTGATCGCACAGATCCGTCGCGCACAGGATGTGCTGGGACGCAGGCTGGTGCTGGAGAACGTGTCGAGCTATATCCGCTACCGGCATGACAGCGCCAGCGAGTGGCAGTTTCTGGCCCACATTGCGCAAGAGGCCGACTGCCTGTTGCTGGTGGATGTGAACAACATCTACGTGAGCAGCGTGAACCATGGCTTTGACCCACTGAGCTATCTGCATGCCCTGCCCGCACACCGGGTGCAGCAAATTCACCTGGCTGGGCACAGCGACAACGGCGACCACATCATCGACACGCACGACCACCCGGTGGCGCTGCCGGTGTGGGACCTGTATGCACAGGCCTGCCAGCGTTTTGGCGCCGTGGCCGCGATGATCGAGCGCGACGACCACATCCCGCCGCTGGCCGAGCTGCTGGATGAAATGGCCATCGCCCGGCGCGTTGCCGCGGAGCATGTGGCCTCGCCTGTCCCCTCTTTTGTGCCCGTCGCCATCCCCGCTATCTCCGCCATCACCCTGGACCCCATAGTGGGACCGGCAGGGTTGGCTGTGGTGCAGCGCCACTTTGCCGACCGCGTGCTGGCGAATGCGCTGCCGCCCGAAATGCCCGAAGACCTCATCACAGGTCGCCTGCCCATCTACCACCATGCCTACCGCGCCCGGCTGGCCGAGGTGCTGGCCGACACCTATGCCAAGACTTGCCTCTACATGGGGTCAGACACCTTCGAGGCCCATGCGCGCGACTACGCCGTGGCCCATCCGCCGCGCACGCGCAGCCTGAACCGCTATGGCGAAGGCCTGGTGGGCACGCTGCGCGCGGCGTACCCCGACAACCCCGAGCTGCATGAACTGGCCCAGCTCGACTGGGATCTGCGCACCCGCTTTGACAGTGCCGATGTGTCGACCTTGGAGACTGCGGCTGCTCAGGCGTCGGACACCTGGACCACCCGCCCTGGTGTACTGCACCCCAGCGCCTTGCTGCGCGCGATCACGACGAACGTTGTGGGGGTGTGGAACGCCATCCATACCGACGACGACGTGCCCGAGGCCGTGGCCCTGCCTGCACCGGCCACGCTGCTGGTCTGGCGCAAAGGCCACCAGCCGCACTTTCGCACGCTCGACGCGGCCGAGGTCGCCTGGGTGCAAGCGCTGCACGCCGGTGCCTCGGTGCACGACGCCTGCGCGGCGCTGCTGGGCAGCGGCCTGTGGCAAGGCGACCCCACCGTGCTCGGCGGCTGGCTTGCGCAGTTGCTGGATGATGGGCTGGTGCGAGCGGATGGGCCAGTTGAAGGCGATGTTCCAACGTACTGATGGCTTGCGCACATGCCCGCATGCGCACGAGGTCGGGGATATGTTTCGCCCATTCCGCACGAATGGGGAGTGGGCACTATTGATCCACGGAGATCTTGTGGGTCTTCACGATGTTCTTGTAAAAACCGATGCGCTGCTGAATCTCCTTGCGAAACTCTGCGGGCTTCACGGTATCAGGCAGCATAGCGCCGCGGTCATTCCATGCCCTTTGTGTTTGCGGATCACGCAACACGGTACGCATCGCTTCGTAGAGCTGCGCAACGATGGATTCCGGCGTTTTTGCAGGTGCGGCAAGACCTGTCCAGGAAGTCAGGTTCAGCTCCGGCAACTTCAGCTCGTCGAAGGTCGGGACATCCGGCAGCTGGGGAGCGCGGATTGGCGATGCCACCGCCAGAGCGCGCAGGCGACCGTTCTGAGCCATGCTGAGGTTGGAGGACAGGTTGTTCCAGGTCATGTGCACCTGGCCCGCCTGCAGGTCGGTCAGCGCCGGGCCAGCGCCCCTGTATGGGATGTGGGTGATGGACAGCCCCAGCTTGGCCTTGAGCAGCTCCATGCTCAGGTACGCCAGCGAGCCATTGCCCGAGGAGGCGTAGTTCAGCTTGCCCGGGTTCTCCTTCACGTATTTCACGAACTCGGCGAAGTTCTTCACGGGCAGGCCGGGGGTGATCAAGAGCACATTGGCCAGGCGATCAATCAGCGTGATGGGGGCGAAGTCATTGACCGCGTCGTAGGGCAGACTGGCCGACAGGGCGGGGTTGATCACATGCGTGGTCTGCGAGGTGACGATCAGCGTGTAGCCATCGGGCTGGGCCTTGGCCACCTGCGTGGTGCCGATGGTGCCGCCAGCGCCCCCTTTGTTTTCCACAATCACGGGCTGCCCCAGCACTCGGCCCAGCCTGTCGGCTATCGCCCGGCCGGAGTTGTCTACGGCGCCTCCGGGCGGAAACGGCACCACCAGCGTGATCGGACGTGTGGGATAGCGGTCGGGCGCCTGGGCCAGTGCCGGCAGGGCAATGGCGCTCGTCACGGCGCTGGTCGATGCGATAAAACGGCGGCGGTTCATGGGGGTGGGCATGGTGGGTCCTCTTGGTTGAAATCAGGCGTTGTCCAGGCAAACGCTGCGGATATGGGCGGCCATCTCGTGCAGCAGGTCGGTGATGTCCGCGCGCACGCGGTTAGCGTGTGGCAGCGGCTCCCGCGTCTGCTCGTTCAGGTAGATGGCCCGGTTGATCTCGATCTGCAGGCTTTCATGACCCCGCGAAGGCGCCCCGAACCGGCGCAGCAGCTCCTGGCCTGCATAGGGGTCGTTGATGGCCACGCAGTAGCCGCGGCGGCGGAAAGCTTCGGCCACGCGCTGGGTGAATGCGCTGCTGCAGCTGCGACCGTTCAGGTCGCCCAGCACCACGTCGGCCAGCGGGCCGGGCGCCACGCGGCCCAGCCGCTCGTAGGCGTTGCTGGGCATGGAGTGCAAGTTCAGGTGCCAACGCGGGCCATGCTGGGCGGCGGCCTCCAGTGCCTGTGCCAGCGCATGTTGGTATGGGCGCCAGTAGTGGGTGATGCGATGCGCAACCTCCTGGGCCGACAGGCGGCGCGCGTAGATGGGCTGGTGCGTGGGGGTGTGGCTGGGAACCAGCCCCATGCCCAGCTCCAGGGTGCGGGCGGTAGGGGCGGTATTGCCGGGCCAGGCATCGGCCAGCATGGTGGGGTCGATGTCGTGCTCATGGCGGTTTGGGTCGATGTAGCTGCGCGCAAAGGTGGCGTGCACCAGCGTGCCGCCCACACGCGGCACGGCGTCCCACAGCCAGTGCACATGGGTGTCTTCGCACTTGCGCAGATCGGCGGTGGAGACGGCATAGCCAAAGTCGGGCGGATAGTCGGTGCCGCTGTGCGGAGAGTCGCAGACCAAAGGGATGGGGGCATCGGTGGCGGGCCGGAGCACCTGGACGGGCGCGGCGGGGAGAAGGGCTTCGGGTAGCTGCATGGTTCTCGGGAATCAAGGTGGGACAGATGGGCGAAGCGTAGGGAGCCAGGTGCCTGCGGGCAAACGACAATTTGATCTGCGCTGATAACCGGATGTAATCACCACCATGCAGTTCAAGTCCCCCTCGCTGCCCGAGTTGCACGCCTTTCTTGCGGTCTGCCAGCTTGGCAGTTTTCGACAGGCGGCGGGTGTGCTGTTCGTGACCCAGGCGGCTGTCAGCCGGGCAGTGCAGCGGCTGGAGCAGCGGCTGGAATGCACGCTGCTGGACCGCTCCGGCCCCCGGGTGCTACCCACGGCGCGGGGCCGCGAGTTCCAGCAATTGGTGGAGGCCCATGTGGCAGGCCTGGAGACTGCCGTGAGCCGGTTCGGGGTGCGCGCTACAAAGCGTCGGCTGCGGGTCAGCGTAGTACCCACCCTTGCCACCCGCTGGCTGGTCCCACGGCTGGGCCAGTTCCACATGCTGCACCCGGACATCGAGATCGAGCTGCGGCCGTTCCACCACGATGAGAGCTTCACGCGCGACGACGTGGACCTGTGGGTCAATGTGAAGCGCCCCGGGCGCGCTTGGCCGCGCGGCATCCGTGCACGCTACCTGACGGGGCGGGAGATCGTGCCCGCTTGCACCCCGGCGCTGGCGGCCACGCTGCGCCAACCGCGTGATCTGCTCAAGGCAACGCTGCTGCAGCACATCAACTTTCCCGGCAATTGGGCGCTGTGGCTGCAAAAGGCCGCAGGGATAGACCTAGCCCCCGTACTGGGCCCGGGGTTTGATCTGGGCAACAACCTGATCGTTGCAGCCTGTGCGGGCATGGGGGTCACGGTGATCCAGCCCATGCTGATCGAAGCCGAACTGGCGTCGGGCCAGCTGGTGTTGCCCTTCAGCCCGGCCGTGAACACGGACCGGGGCTATTACCTGTGCAGCCGTGCAGCACTGGCCGAGAACGAAGCGGTCGCGCGGTTCACACGCTGGCTGGTGGGTGAGGCCCAGGCCAGCAGCGAACGGGCCGGCTTTTCAGCACGCGGCAGCGCGGCGCGCAAGAAGATGGCCTGACCTGCATGGGGCGGCGGGGCACCGCTTTCCCGCAGAGGCCAGCTCAGTCCGCCGTGAGCTTGCGCTCCTTGATGATGGCAGCCCACTGGGTCGACTCCTTCTTCATGAAGGCGGTGAGTTCGGCGCGTGAGGTGGGCTGGGGCGTCAGGCCGTGCTTGTTCAGTGCGTCCTTCACGGCCGGGTCGTTGAGCACCTTGACGATCTCCTGGTTCCAGCGCTCCAGCAGCGGCACCGGCGTTTTGCCCGGCGCCACAAACGCATACCAGTTGAGCGCCTCAAAGCCCGGAAAGCCCGATTCCGCCACGGTGGGGATATTGGGCAGATAGGCCGGCCGCGTGAGACCCGTGGTGGCCAGTGGGACCAGCCTGCCCGTTTCGATGTGCGGCAGGGCCGTGGGTGGGGCTGCAAAGTAGGAGGTGATGCGCTCGCCCAGCAAATCCTGCAAGGCGGGTGCCCCACCTTTGTAGGGCACGTGGGTCATGTCGATGCCCGCCCGCTGGTTGAACAGCTCGCCCGCCAGGTGCGATGCCGAGCCCGCGCCCGTGGAGGCAAAGTCAACGCTGCCAGGCTTCTTCTTGGACAGCTGCACAAACTCTGCCAGCGTCTTTGCGCCTGCAGCCTTGTGCACGACCAGCACGTTGGGGAAGTTCACGCCGCCTGAGATCGCCGCCAGGTCCTTGAACGGGTCGTAGGTGAGTTTCATCAAGTGCGGCGCAATGGTGAGCGGGCCCACCGAGCCGAACAGCAGCACCGTGCCGTCGGGTGCCGCATTGGCCACGAACTGGTGCGCGATATTGCCGCCGGCGCCACCTTTGTTGTCCACCACCACCGACTGGCCGATGTTCTCACCCAGCTTCTTGGCAATCAGTCGCGCCGCCGCGTCGGCTGCACCGCCCGCGGCAAAGCCCACGACGAGCGTGACGGGCTTCTTGGGCGGAAAGTCTTGCGCAGCAGCGCCGAACGCCAGGGGGGCGGTTGCCAGTGCCAGGGCACAGTGCAGCAGGGTGCGTTTTTTCATGGGTGTCTCCTTCATCGTGGGTGGTGTATGGATCGTTGGCTCAGTCGGCGCTCAAACCGATGGGGTGGGGCTGGCGCTTTTCCACCGCGTGGCGCAGCAGCGAAGCGGTGCGGAAAATGCCGTGCGCAAACTTGCCGTAGGGCATGGTGGCGAACAGCGCCATCACCGCGCCCAGGTGCAGGCACAGCAGCAGCGGCAGGCCTGCGGTGCCGCGCGCGGCCCATAAGGCCAGGCCGCTGGTGGCGGTGAGGAACAGCAGGGCGATGAAGGCGCGGTCCATGGGCTTTTGCGCGGCGTCGCCGTGTTGTGGGTGGCGGCGCAGGTTCAGCCGCCACAGGCCGGCCGTGCCAATCGCCAGGCTGATGCCGCCCACGCCGCCCAGCAGCTTCGGCAAACTGGGCAGGTCGTACGGTGCAGGCAAGGCCAGCAGGTAGTGGTACAGCGTGGCCACGCTGGTGGCCGCAAAACACAGCATGAATCCGTAGAACGTGAGGTGGTGCATGCGCCTGCGCGACAAGGTGTAGGCGTCGTCCTCGTTGTGGCAACCGTCGCCATGGCCGCCGTCCAGGTACTTGAGGCGCAGCACGGCATCGGTGGCCTCGGCCGTGGCGGGCGCGCTCAGCGGCGCGCCGCTGGTGGCAGGTGTGATATCGCGCCAGAAGCGGCGCACGCCCAGGCCCAGCGCCAGCACGGCGAACAGGAACACCGGCGCGAACAGGCCCACCAGCAGGTTGTGCGGGAAGATGCCGTAGAAGCCGCCCACGGGCGCGTGCCACAGCGCCGCCAGCCCTTGCCCGTGCAGCGCCACGGCCAGCAGCAGGAACAGCGTGAGCCCGGCCACCAGCGCCAGGGCCAACGTGAGGCCGTTGCGCTGGTACAGCTGGCCCAGCGCGGGCGGCCAGGCGTAGTCCGCATAGGTCTGGCCGCGCACCTGGGCCATGGCCTGAGGAATGTTCACCGCAAATTCGTGCGGCGGTGCGTACTGGCAGGCGTGCAAGCAGGCGCCGCAGTTGTGGCACAGGTTGGCAATGAAATGGATATCGGCCTTGCCAAATTCCAGCCGCCGTGTCATGGCCGGGAACACGGCGCAAAAGCCTTCGCAGTAGCGGCAGGCATTGCAGATCTGCAGCTGGCGCGCCACCTCGGTTTCGGGGGCCGACAGCACAATGCCGCCATTCGCCAGCGCTTTAGCGTCACGCGCCAGGGCTTCAAGCGTTTGCATCGTTTACTCCTGTTTTTATAGCTGTTTGCGCTTGTGGGATGTTCGCTGGGGCCTGTTTTGATGCCAATGCCGCCTGCGTGCCTGCAATGCGGCCAAACGCGGTGCCAATGCTCATGCCGACCCCGGCGGTGTAGCCTTTGCCCAGCACGTTGCCGGCCATCATTTCGCCAGCCACAAACAGGTTGGGGCTGGGCACGTTGCCAAAGCGCACGGCAGCGGTGTCGTCGGTGTGCAGGCCCAGGTAGGTGAAGGTGACGCCGGGCTTGAGCGCATAGCCATAGAACGGGCCGGTGTCGATGGGCCGGGCCCAGTGCGTCTTGGCGGGTGCCACGCCTTCGGTGTGGCAGTCGTCCAGCGTGGTGTGGTCGAACTGGCCCACGCGGCAGGCGGCGTTGTAGTCGGTCAGCGTCCGCGTGAAGGTGTCCACCGGCAGACCCAGCTTTTGCGCCAGCTCGGGCAGGGTGTCGGCCTTCACGCCCGGGAACACGGGCGGCATGAAGCGGCCGATGGCCTTGCTGTCGATGATGGAGTAGCCGATCTGCCCCGGCTGCTGCGCCACCAGGCGGCCCCAGATGGCATAGCGCTTGGGCCAGAAATCCTCCCCCTCATCGTAGAAGCGCTCGCCCGCGCGGTTGACCACCACGCCCAGCGACACGCAGTCGATGCGCGTGCAGATGCCGCCGTCGTACAGCGGCGCGCGCGCGTCGATGGCCACCATGTGCGCCTGTGTGGGGTCGCCGATGCGGTCGGCGCCATGGTCGTCGAGCAGGTGCTTGAGCAACACCCCCTTGTTGTAGGCCGTACCGCGGATCAGGAAGTTGTCGGCCGGCCACTCGCCGCGCTCATTCTGGCCCCAGGCCTCGCGCAGCCACTCGCGGTTCGATTCAAAGCCGCCCGCTGCCAGCACGCAGCTCTTGGCGGCAATGCGCTCGCCGCTCGCCAGGTGGGCGGCAATGAAGCGGCTGCCGTCCATCTCGATGCGCTCCACGGGCGCTTCGTAGCGGATCTGCACGCCCAGTTGCTCCGCACTGCGGTAGTACGCATTGACCAGCGCCTTGCCGCCGCCCATGAAGAACGCATTGGTGCGCGCCACATGCAGCGTGCCCGCCAGCGCGGGCTGGAAGTGCACGCCGTGGCGGCGCATCCAGGGCCGACAGGTGCTCGACGCGCGGATCACCAGGCGCGCCAGGTGTTCGTTGGTCAACCCGCCCGTCACCTTGAGCAGGTCTTGCCAGAATTCTTCCTCGGGGTAGGCATCGACCAGCACGTCCTGCGGCGCGTCGTGCATGCAGCGCAGGTTGCGGGTGTGGGCCGAGTTGCCGCCGCGCCAGGCGCGCGGGGCGGATTCGAGCAGCAGCACGCTGGCGCCCGCCTCGCGTGCCATCAGGGCGGCGCACAGGGCGGCGTTGCCGCCACCGATCACCAGCACATCGACCACAGCATCGCCGCTCATGGCTGGTGGCTCCAGGCGGTGCGCTGCGCGGGGGGGAATGAAGAAGGGGGTGTGGGGCCCATGGGGTGTCTCCTGGCGCGGTCGCCGTGTCGTTCATCGGGTGATGGCGACTGTAGGGAGACGCAGGCCCGCCGTGCAGCGGGTTCAGGTCATGGGGGTATCACGGATCGTGATGGCTGCGGGGTGGCCGCTCAGGCGCTGGTGTCTTGTCCGCCTATCCATGTCGTGCCAAACCACTGACCCGTAGTGACCAATTCACGCACGCAGTCCGCCAGCACCACCCGAGCGGCCAGGGCGGCGGGTGAGAGTTCTTCGTCGGGCAGGCTACACAGCAGGTTGACGCGGCGCGCGGGCGCATCGGTGAGGCGTGCGCACTGAAAGCGCTCGGCCGCATCGGGGTAGCGGCCCATGGCGGCCCAGGGCTGCACGGTGGAGCCCAGGCCCGCGTCCACGGCGGCCATCACCATGGCGAGCGAGTCCACCTCCAGCACCACGTGTGGCGCCACGCGGTCGCGGGCAAAGGCCGTGTCCAGGGTGCTGCGCAGGCCGTGTGGGCCGGTGGGCAGGATCAGCGGTTCTTGCACCAGCTCGGCGACGGTGATGGTTTCCGGCAGCTGCCGGCCGCGGGAGTTGCCGGGGCCCTCCCCTCGGTCACGGGCGCAGATGAGGAACAGGTCTTCCTCCAGCAGCGGCGCCATGTCCCAGCGGCGCGCGCCCGTGGCCTGTTGTGCCTGGTGCAGGCGGGTGTCGAACAGCACGGCCAGGTCCAGCTCGCGCGCATGCAGCATGGCCGTGAGGTGGCCCGACATGCTCTCCACCATGTGCAGCCGCACGTCGGGGTAGCGTGTGCGCATGGCCTGCATCAGCGGCAGACCCAGCACGCCCGAGGTGGTGGGCGCCAGCCCCACGGTGACGGTGCCCGACAGCCGCGCCTGCTGCGCCGCGCGCACGGCCTGGTCGGCATGGCGCAGGGTGAGCTGCGCCTCGCGAAAGAACGCCAGCCCTGCCTCTGTGGGCGTGACGCCGCGCGGCGTGCGCTGCAGCAGGCGCGTGGCCAGCTCGCTCTCCAGCCGGGTGATTTGCTGGCTCAGCGCGGACTGCACCACGTCCAGGTCCAGCGCAGCGCGGCTCATGGAGCCTTGCTCCACCACACGCACGAAATAGCGCAGTTGTCTCAGTTCCATGGGCGTGCCTCAGGGTGCGTGGCGTGACTCGGATGCAGGGCGGTCAACAGGGTGGTGGAAATGCAGGGGAAGCATTGGTTTGAAGCCAAATTGCCATCTGGCGCTGGTCCATTCATCGCTGAGAGCTATCATTTTTATAGTAATTGCTTCGGTGGCGTTCGCGGCGTCGGCTGGCTGGCATCGTCCGTCTGCGGCTTGCCAGAGTGTGCCGCAGACCCGCTCAGATGCCATTGGGCAGGTGCGCCGACAGCGCCTCGCGCATCCAACGCGCAATCAGCTGCTGGCGCTCGCGCGGCATGCGGTCCACGGTCGATGCCACGCTGATCGCCGCCACGGGTTCGCCCGCCGCGTTGCGCACAGCCATGCCAGCCGCCAGCACACCCTGCGTGGCATGGTTGCCCACCACCGACCAGCCGCGCTCGCGCGTGGCGCGCACGAGGATCTGCAGGCGCTCGGGCGTCATGCCGCCGTAGCGCGGCAGCTCCTGCGCGTTGGCATTGATGCAGGCCTGCATAGCGGCATCAGGCAGCGCCGCCAGCAGCGCCAGGCCTGCAGCGCCCACGCCCAGCGGCTGGCGCGTGCCCACCTGGATCACCAGGATCTGCACCGGGTGCGTGCCCACATGGCGTGCAATGCAGTGCGAAGTGGGGCCTTCGCGCACGATGGCAAAGGCTGCGTCACCGCAGGCGCGGCTCACGCGCTCCAGCACAGGCGCCAGGCGCACCGCCAGGTTGGGCTGGCCCGGGGGCTCGGCCAGGGCGGCCAAGCGCGGGCCCGCCACATAGCGAAAGCGCCCACGCTGCGCCACATAGCCGCCCTCCATCAGCGTGGAGAGCAGCCGGTACACGGGGGCCCGCTCCAGCGCAGCGGCGCGGCACAGGTCCACCACGCGCGCGCCGTCGCGGCCATGGGCCAGCACGGCGTCCAGCACCTGCAGGCCGCGGCGCAGCGTGCGGCTGCCAGGGTCTTCGACCGGCTCGTCGGGGGTGCGTGTACTCGCATTTTCGTCCGGTTGTCGGACGTTTGAATTCGCAGGTCGGGAGGGCATGGGAAAGAATTTGTTCGTCAACGCAACCAGTGCGCAGTGTGCCGCAGGGCACGCAGCAGGGCGCCACGACGGCATTTTTCCAAGAACCAACGGAGACAGACACCATGAGCCCACACACCCCCGCCGCGCTGGGTCAGCGCAAAGCTTCGCCATCCCTGCCACGCCGTGCCCTGCTGGCGCTGGCGGCCACCCTGGCCTGCGGCGTTGCCATGCCATTGCAGGCCCAGCCCAATGCGTCCGGCTGGCCCGCCAAGCCGGTCAAGCTGGTGGTGGGCTATGCGGCAGGCGGCGCCACGGATGTGATCGCGCGCCTGGTGGCCGTGAAGCTGGGTGACCAGCTGGGCCAGCCGGTGGTGGTGGACAACCGCGCCGGTGCCAACAGCAACGTGGGCGCCGAGGCCGTGGCGCGCGCGCCGGCCGATGGCTACACGCTCTACGTCTACACCATCGCCAACACCATCAACGCCACGCTGTACCCCAAGCTGGGCTACGACCCGGTCAAGGACTTCGAGCCCATCGGCATGATCGCCAAGATTCC
Source organism: Acidovorax sp. NN32 (assembly GCF_057597245.1). NCBI lineage: Bacteria > Pseudomonadati > Pseudomonadota > Betaproteobacteria > Burkholderiales > Comamonadaceae > Acidovorax > Acidovorax sp. NN32. Next base: position 5,219,171 of record NZ_CP199679.1, on the reverse strand, counting down.
GAACATCCTGGTGGTCAACCCCAAGCTGCCCATCAAGAACCTGGCCGACTACGTGCGCTACGCCAAGGAGTCCAAGGACGGCATCACGTTTGCATCCTCGGGCAGCGGCTCGTCCATCCACCTCTCGGGCGAGATGTTCAAGATGCAGTCCAAGCTCAAGATGCTGCACGTGCCCTACCGGGGCAGCGCACCCGCCGTCACCGACCTGCTGGGCGGCCAGGTGGATTCGATGTTCGACAACACGCCGTCGGCCCTGCCGCATGTGCAGGCGGGCAAGCTGCGCGCCATTGCCATCACCAGCGCCCAGCGCTCACCCCTGCTGCCGGACGTGCCCACGCTGGCCGAGTCGGGCTACACGGGCTTTGATGTGCAGTCGTGGTTTGGCCTGGCCGCACCGGCGGGCACGCCGCGCGCCGTGATCGAGCAGGCCAACGCGGCCCTGAACAAGGTGCTGGCCCAGCCCGAGGTGCGCACGCGCCTGCAGGAGCTGGCCGCCACGCCCGATGGTGGCACCCCCGACAAGATGCGCCAGTTTGCCGCCGCCGAGATCAAGCGCTGGCGCGAAGTGGTGAAAGAGTCGGGCGCATCCGCCGAGTGACAGATCACCCACACAACCTCACCTCTTTCATGTTCCCCATCGACTTCTTCTGGCGGGCCGCCCAGCGCTGGCCCGACCGCATTGCCATCGACGCGCACGAGGGCGCCATCCGCTACGACGCGCTGGCCGCCCGCGTGACAGCGCTCGCGGCGGGCTTCACAGCCATCGACCCCACACCCCAAAGCCGCGTGGGCATCTGCGCGGGCAACAGCGCCGACCACATCGCCGCGCTGCTGGCCGTGCTGGCCTGCGGCAAGGTGTGGGTGCCGCTCAACCCCAAGAGCACGCGGCCCGAGATCCGCCGCATCATCGACGCCACCGAGCCCACCCTGCTGGTGCTGGACGCCGCGTGCGCCGACCTCCTCGAAGGCGCGCCCGGCGCCCGCGTGCTGACTGGGGCGCCGGCCACCGAGGACGCCACCACGCTGGCCAACCTGGCCGCTGCGCACGCTGGCGCACCCCGCCCGCAGCTGGACCTGCCGGACGACGCCACCCAGGCCATCAAGTTCACTGGCGGCACCACGGGCGCACCCAAGGGCGTGATGCAGCCCTACCGCGCGTGGATGGCCAACATCACCAACCAGATCCACGCCTGGGGCTTTGACGAGCACGAGCGCTACATCGTGGCCGCACCCATCACACACGGCACCTCCACGTACATCCTGCCCATCCTGGCGCAGGGTGGCTGCCACGTGGTACTGGCGGGCGCGGGCGCCGAGGCGGTGCGAACAGCCTTCCGCGAGCGCGGCGGCACGGTGTGCTTCATGCCGCCCACGCTGGTCTACATGCTGATGGCGCTGCCCGGCGCGTCGCGCGCGGATTTTCCGCGCCTGCGCCGATTGATCTACGGCGGCGCGCCCATGCCGTCCGACAAGATCCGCCAGGTGCGCAACTTCTTTGGCCCGGTGCTGGGCACCACCTACGGCCAGACCGAGGCGCCGCAGATCCTCACCGTGTTGTGCCCCGAAGATTTCGAGGACGAGCGCAACCTGGCCTCGGTGGGCCGCACCACCTGGTTCAGCGACGTGGGCATCATGGCGCCCGATGGCCGCCTGCTGCCCCCGGGCGAAGTGGGTGAGGTGGTGGCGCGCGGCGACCTGCTGATGACCGGCTACTGGCGCCTGCCCGAGAAGACGGCCGAGACCCTGGTGGACGGCTGGCTGCACACGGGCGACCGGGGCCTGATCGACGAGCGGGGGTTTCTCTACCTCAAGGACCGGCTCAAGGACATGGTGATCACTGGCGGTTTCAACGTCTACCCGGTGGACGTGGAGAACGCGCTGGGCCAGCACCCTGCGGTGCACGAATGCACCGTGTTCGGCCTGCCCGACGACAAGTGGGGTGAGACCGTACAGGCCGCCGTGCAGCTGCGCAACGGTGAGCACGCGAGCGAGGCCGAGCTGATCGCCTTTGTGCGCGAGCGCCTGGGCCCGGTGCAGACGCCCAAGCGCATCCATTTCCACGAAAGCCTGCCGCGCTCGCCCGTGGGCAAGGTGCTCAAGTCCGCCGTGCGCGATGCGGCAATGGCCGTCACGGCCGGTACGGCCACTGCCTGAATGAAGGAACCCATTTCATGACCCACCCCGCTTCCAAGACCCCCGTCACCCGCCTGTGCACCCACACCCTCACCAGCCTGCATTACCGCGATGCGGACCTGGTCGAGGACTTGATGGGGAAGAAGACCTTCACTGAGGTGATGCTCATGCAGATCCTGGGCCGCACCCCGCGCGGCGTGGACCTGCGAATCACCGACGTGGTGCTCATCGTGCTCATGGAGCACGGCCTCACGCCCAGCGCCATTGTCACGCGGCTCATCTACATGAGCGCGCCCGAGAACCTGCAGGGCGCCGTAAGCGCGGGCCTGCTGGCCGTGGGCAGCTCCTTCGTGGGCACCATGGAGAACTGCTCGGGCCTGCTCGACCGCATTGCAGCGGCGCAAGACCCTGAGGCGGAAGCGCTCACCATTGCGCGCGACTACAAGGGCCTCAAATCCCCCGTGCCCGGCTTTGGCCACCACCTGCACAAGCCCGTGGACCCACGCGCCTACAAGCTGCTGGAGATGGGCCGCGCCGAGCCCGAGCTGCAGGGCGACAAGATCCGTGCGCTGGAGACGCTGTCCAAGGCCGTGGATGAGGTGGCTGGCCGCCCCATCACCATCAACGCCACCGGCGCGGTGGCCGCGCTGCTGGGCGAGATCGGCGTGCCCACGTCCGTGATGCGCGGCTTTGCCGTGATCTCGCGCGCGGCCGGGCTGGTGGCGCACATCGTGGAAGAGCAGCAAAGCCCCTCGGGCCGCTTCATCTGGGACACGGTGGAGCACGCCATTCCCTTCGTTGGCGGCAGTGCCGGCCAGGGCACGGACGCATGAGCGCCCCGCCAGCCCATTCACCTGCCCTGCCGCTCGATTTGTCAGGCCGCGTCGTCTTTGTGGCCGGAGGCGGGTCTGCCGGCCCGGGCTGGAGCATTGGCCGCGCCGCCTGCGTGACCTACGCGCGCCTGGGTGCCAGCGTGTGTGTGGCGGACCGCGACGCAGCCTCGGCCGAAGAAACCACGGCGCTCATCCACGCCGAGGGCGGAACGGCCGCCACCCTGGTGGGCGACGTGGCGGACGCGGCCGATGTGCAGCGCCTGTTTGCCGAGGCACGCGAGCGCTTTGGCGGCGCCATCGATGTGCTGCACCACAACGTGGGCATCGGCAAGACCGGCGGCCCGCTGGAGACGAGCGTTGAAGACTTCGACCGCATCCATTCCGTCAATGTGAACAGCCTGCTGCTGGCCTGCCAGCAGGTGCTGCCCGCCATGGTGGAGCGCGGGCGGGGTTCCATCATTGCGATCTCGTCCATCGCGGGCATGCGCTACCTCGGCTACCCGCACCTGGCCTATGGCGTGACCAAGGCGGCCGTCACGCACTTCACACGCATGGTGGCGCAGCAGTACGCGGGCCAGGGCGTGCGCGCCAACACGGTGGTGCCCGGGCTCATCGACACGCCGCGCATTGCCACCACGGTGGCGAAGATGTTCTCGGACACCAGCCTCGACGAGGCCCGCGCCGCGCGCGCCCGGCAGGTGCCCATGGGCCGCATGGGCACGGCGTGGGATGTGGCGCATGCCTGCGCCTTCCTTGCCAGCGATGCCGCCGCCTACGTGACCGGCACCGAGCTGGTGGTGGACGGGGGCATCACCGGCAAGTTCGTGTAAGGCAGGTTCAGAACGTATGCACCACACCGGCCGAGATGCCGGTGGCCGTGGCCTTGTTCGCCGCACCCTGGAAGCCGTTGCGCCAGCGGGTGTTGTCCAGCTCGGCATATACCTTGGTGCGGCGCGAGAGCTTGTATTCGGCAAACGCCACCAGGCGGCCGTAGCCGTCGTCGGCGGCGCCCGTGCGGGTGCGGTCCACCTTGTAGTAGGCAGCCGTCAGATCGAACAGGGGCGTGACGGACCAGGTCGCGCCTGCCGAGAACACGCGCTGCACCGTGTGCTTGCCGACCGCTGTCTCGGCATCGCTGCGTGCCGCGTTGGCCGCCAGGCGCACGGTGTTCCATTGGTAGGCCGCGCCCAGGGTGGCTCCGTCCAGGGTGCGCTGGTTCGTGTCCTTGAAGGTCTGGAATGCGCCCGACAGTGTGACGCCGCTGGCCGCATAGGCCATGCCGACCCCGCGCGACGACAGGGCCGATGTCTTTCCAGCCACTTCACCCGTGCCCAACATCGCCCGTGCGGTGAGGCCGCCAAATCGCGCTGTGTACTTGATCGCGTTGTCCAGCCGGTACGAGCCTGACGTGGACCCCGCACTGCCGAACTCGATGCCCAGGCCATGCTGGCTGAGCGCGGCCACGCCGATGCTGGGGTTGAAGCTCGCAAAGCGCATGCCCAGCGGGTCCACGGGCGAGATGGCATCCGCCAGTGTGGTGGTCTGGCGGCCCAGGGCCAGCGTGCCCCATCCGCCCTCCAGACCGACCCAGGATGCGCGATCAAAGGTCTTGCTGGCGTTGGCAGAAGCGCCGGTGTCGGCGTTCAGTCCGCTCTCGAACTGGAACAGCGCGTTGGCACCGCCCCCCAGGTCTTCGCTGCCGCGAAGCCCCCAGCGGCTGGTGGTGTGTATGCCGCTGCCCAGGCTATGCGACGAACCGGGGGCTGCCGCATTGGCCGCCGTGAGGCCGCTGCCGTGGCGCAGCCCCAGGTCCACGGTTCCATACAGCGTGACGCCGCTGGTTTGTGCCGCGATGCAGCTGCTGGCCAGTGCGGCACAAAGCGCACCGATGTTGCCTATTCTTTTTCTCATAGATGTCTCCTGCCTGATTGAAATCTGAAAGGGGTGCGAGGGTATTTCTGGGGCCTCAATCGGGGGTGAGCTGGGCTTTGTGCACCACGCCCTTCCACTTGGCGATCTCCTGGCGTACGGTCAGGGCCAATTGCTCGGGCGTGCTGGGGTCCACCACGGCGCCTTGTTCTTCAATGCGCCGTGCCACGTCCTTGTCCGCCAGGGCGGTGTTGAGCGCTTTGTTGAGCTGATCGACGACGGGCTTGGGCGTTTTGCCGGGCGCAAACAGGGCATACCACTGCGTGATCTCGACGCCTTTCACGCCCGCCTCTTCCAGCGTGGGCACATCGGGCAACAGCGATGAACGCTTGGGGCCTGCCAGCGCCAGGGCGCGTAGCTTGCCGTTCTTGACGTGGGGGTAGGCTGAGAACAGGCTGGGGAACATGACCTGGGTCTGCCCGGCCATGGTGTCATTCATCGCGGGCGCGGCACCCCGGTAGGGGACGTGGGCCATTTGCGCACCGCTTTCCAGCTTGAAGATTTCGGCGGAGAAGTGCGGGGCTGTGCCGTTGCCGGCCGAGGCGTAGTTGAAGTCCTGGGGCTTGGCTTTGGTCAACGCCACCAGCTCGCCCACCGACTTGGCTGGCACCTTGGGGTGAACCACCATGAGCGTGGGCGAGTAGCTCACCATGCCAATGGGCTCGAACTGCGTGATGGGGTCGTAGCGCAGCTTTTGCAGCGCAGGGCTCATGCCGTGGGTGCCGATGTAGCCAAAAAGAATCGTGTGACCATCGGGCGCCGCGCGGGCCACAAACTCCGCCGCAATGGCACCGTTGGCGCCCGCCTTGTTCTCCACAATGACCTGTTGCCCCAGCAGGGTGGACAGTTTGAGCGCCACCACGCGCGCCATGCCGTCGTTGCCACCGCCAGCGGCGGTCGGCACCACGAGCGTGATGGGCTTGTCGGGATAGGCCGCATGTGCCAGGGAGGGGATCATTTGCACAGCGGCAGCGAGGGCCGCCACGGTGAGCAGGGTGCGGCGTGCGCGCGATGGCGCAAAGTGTTGGCGAATCATTTTTTTGTCTCCTGTCATCCAAAGGGTTGGGGTGTGAAATCAGTGGGTGAATGCGTTTTCTGAAACGAACAGCGTGCCCTCCAGAATCTTTCGCGCGGTGCGGACCAGCGCGGCCTGCACCAGCTTGAATTGGCCGTCCACTTCGGTGAGTTCCACGTCCACATGAATGCGGCCGGCGGGGTGCAGCACTTCCACACGGCGTGTGCCTGCAATGGCGTGCTGCAGGGAGTCGGTGATCACCGTGCCTGGCAGCACGTGGGCAGCAGCCACGCCAATCGCACCGGTCACGGCGTGTGAGCGGTGGCAGCGGTGGGGTGTGAAATAGCGCGAGACGACGCTGCCCGGTTGATCGCCCGCAGACACGATCACGGGCTTGGGCAGCACGCTGTTCGATACGTCGCCCATGCCCATGCGCAGACCGGCTTCGCATCGCAGGGCTTCCAGCCTGGACAGCAGCTCGGCATTGGCATCCAGCTCCGCAGGGCTCTCGTTGCCACGCAGGTCCAGGTCGGCTGCGCGCACCAGCACCATGACCTGTGCTGCATCGATACAGGTGACCTGCAGGCCGTGGATGGTGTCGATGCGCTGGCCGGTCGGGAAAATCTGGCCCGTGACGGCGCCCCAGGCGTCCAGGAAGTTCATCAGCACCGGTGCCGCAGTGCCCTGCACGCCGTCAATATGCACATCGCCGTCGTAGTGCACCCGTCCGCCAGCGGTACACACCTGCACATCAATGCGTGAACGGGTGTTGACGTTGTAGACCCGTACCCTGGTGGTGTTTCCATGGCCGGAAGCGGGCACCAGCCCCTGCTCGATGGCAAAGGGCCCCACGCCCGCCAGCATGTTGCCGCAGTTGGGCCGCGTGTCCACGCGGGCCTCTTCCACACTGACTTGGGCGAAGAGGTAGTCCACATCGCAGTCGGCATGTACCGACCTGGAAACGATCGCCACCTTGCTGGTCAGCGAGTTTCCTCCGCCCAGGCCGTCAATCTGCAATTCATGCGGCGAGCCCAGCGCGGCGATCAGGGTGCGGTCGCGCGCCGCAGGGTCTTGCGGCAGCCAGTCGGCCAGGAAGAACGGCCCCCGGGAAGTGCCGCCACGCATCAGAACGCAAGGAAGGTTGTAGCTCATGGGTCGGCATGGTGCGACGCTTCATCTGTTCTGTGAATTGCATTGTTGACAATGATTGATGCATGCAGTGCAATAGGCTATGAGCTCTTGTACATGGTGAAATCACGTTCGTGAATTGCAATGTTCTGATCGTTTGATGCGTGCTGCGCAACAGCGAAACGTCTTGAAAGCCCATGCCCATGAACAACAAATTCGATCTTGCTGACATTCAGGCCTTTGCCGCGGTGGCTGAGTTGCAGAGCTTTCGTGCTGCGGCCGAGGCGATCCACTTGTCGCAGCCTGCCTTCAGCCGTCGCATCGACAAGCTCGAAGAAGCCCTGGGCGTGCGCCTGCTTGACCGCACCACCCGCCGTGTCACGCTCACGGCCGTGGGCCGTGACTTTGCGCGCAAGACCCGCGTGTGGCTGGATGACCTGGACGGCATGCTCATGGGCCTGGGCGACGTGGCCGCGCGCCGCATGGGCGAGGTGACGATTGCCTGCGTGCCGTCGGCCGTGTATTACTTCTTGCCGCAGGTGGTCAAGCGCTACCACGAGCGGTTTCCGAAAATCCGCGTCAAGGTGCACGACGCCAGCGCCAACGAGGTGCTGGTGGCCGTGGCGCAGGGCGATGCCGACTTTGGCCTCAATTTCATCGGCAGCCAGGAGGCCGAGATCGAGTTCAAGCCCGTGCTGGCCGAGCGCTTCGTAGCCGCCTGTCGGCGCGACCATGTGCTGGCGCGGCGCAAGAAGGTCACCTGGGCAGAGCTGGGCCAGCACGACTTCATGTCGGTGGGCAAGACCTCGGGAAACCGTCTGTTGATGGACCTGGCGCTGGCCAACGTGCCCGACCGCCCCCAGTGCCTGTACGAGGCCAAGCACGTGACCACGCTGCTCGGCCTGGTGGAGGCGGGCCTGGGCGTGGCTGCCGTGCCCAGCCTGGCCATGCCGGGCAAGGACCATCCCACGCTGGTGAGCATTCCGCTGATCGAGCCCGTGGTGACGCGCCAGATGGGGCTGATCAAACGCAGGGGCAAATCGCTGTCGCCCGCTGCGCAGCAGCTCTATGACCTGCTGGTGGCTACGCGTTCTGTGCGCCCACGCAGTGCTGCCACGGCGCAAAAAATACAATCGGGGCAATGACTGCCAATACCAAACCGCCCAAACAACGTGTTGTCGTGGGCCTTTCGGGCGGAGTGGACTCTGCCGTGACTGCCCACCTGCTCAAGCAACAGGGCCACGAAGTCGTCGGCATCTTCATGAAGAACTGGGAAGATGACGACGACAGCGAATACTGCTCGTCCAACATCGACTTCGTGGACGCCGCCGCCGTGGCTGATGTGATCGGCATCGAGATCGAACACGTCAACTTCGCAGCCGACTACAAGGACCGTGTGTTTGCCGAGTTCTTGCGTGAGTACCAGGCGGGCCGCACGCCCAACCCAGACGTGTTGTGCAACGCCGAGATCAAGTTCAAGGCTTTTCTGGACCATGCCATGCGCCTGGGCGCGGAGAAGATCGCCACGGGGCACTACGCCCGCGTGCGTCAGAACCCATCGTCCAGCCTGTTCGAGCTGCTCAAGGGGCTGGATCCCTCCAAGGACCAGAGCTACTTTCTGCACCGCCTGAACCAGGCGCAGCTGTCCAAGACGCTGTTCCCGGTGGGCGAGTTGCACAAGACCGAGGTGCGCCGGATCGCCGAGGAGATTGGCCTGCCCAATGCCAAGAAGAAGGATTCCACGGGCATCTGCTTCATTGGCGAGCGGCCGTTCCGCGAGTTCCTGAACCGTTACATCAGCCATGAGCCCGGCCCCATCCTGGACGACCGGGGCCGCAAGCTGGGCCAGCACGTGGGCTTGTCGTTCTACACCTTGGGCCAGCGCCAGGGCCTGGGCATCGGCGGAATCAAGGAGAAGGGCGCACAACGTGGCGGCGGCGAGCATGCGCCCTGGTTTGTGGCCCGCAAGGACCTGGCCAGGAACACGCTGCGCGTGGTGCAGGGGCACGACCACCCCTGGCTGCTCTCCTCCGCCCTGGAGGCGCAAGATGCCAGCTGGACGTCCGGCCACCCCCCTGTGCCGGGGAACTATGCCGCCAAGACCCGCTACCGGCAGCAGGACGCCGCGTGCACCATCGTCAGCGCGGACGGCGCGGGTTTTCAGCTGCGTTTCCCACAGGCGCAGTGGGCGGTGACGCCGGGACAGAGTGCGGTCTTGTACGACGGGGAGGTCTGCCTCGGGGGCGGGGTCATTTTTGGTGCGACAGACTGAAACATCTGGGGAACATTCGCCCTCTAGCCGATTGTGGTGCACCCCCACAAATGGGGTTTTCTAATTAATTAAGACTATGGATTGAATAATCCAAATAGTAAATAATTAATTCTTGTGGCGTGACACCCACAAACTTCTACGTAGTTACCGCCAGTTGAACTAAGTTGACCTTTGGTTCGTCGCCACAAGCGTCATTTGTCACGGCGTGGCTTCTAGAATTCCCGAAAACGCTGTTTGAAACCACATGTATCAAAAAATGCACGTGGTAAACCCTTAGTTCATCTTGCTGACGGCCGTCAAAAACGGGCCCGAAGCTTGCTCGTGCTTGCACCATGTCTCAAATTGTTTCCATGCCTTCGAGCCCCGACATCGCCGCGCACCTGGTCCGGCAGCAGTGTTCGGTGCAATGGCGAGGGTTTTTCCAGGCTCTTGCAGCGGAATTTGTCGCGGCCCTGCCACCGGAAGACCTTCGCGCGCTGATGTTCCGGGTGGGTGCGCGGTTTGCGGCAGACCATCCTTTGCCAGCGTGTGCCACTGTGGAAGACCTGCAGCGCAGCATGACGGCGGTCTGGACGAGCATCGACTGGGGCTGGGTCGATTTGACGCAGGAAGTTGCGCAGTTGAACATCCACCACAGCCTCTCGCCCGTATCTGCTGCATTCGGGCCGGACCACGTGCATTGGTCGGGTGGTTTCCTCGAAGGGGTCTACCAAAGCTGGTTCGACCAAGCGGGTGCCGGGCAACTCAAGGTGGTGCAGTGCGCACCTGCAGATGCCTGGGGGTGTGTACACCTTCAGCTGTCGCGCTGAGCACCGGGTTTCGGATCTATATGTTGCGGCATTGGCGGTGACCCATGAAACACTCAGACGACATCGTGAACCTCTTTCAGCAGTTTGGGGCCAAGGCAGACCCCTACCATGAGCTGGCCCGCAAGCAGGAGCACCAACTCTCCAACGAGCGCTGGCCCCTTGTCTCCGCCGTGCGCAATGCCGTGGCCGATGATGTGCCCTCGGTAGACCGAAGCGCCGGTACCGCTGCGGCGCCGCTTCCCCAGCAGGCTCAGGCTTCCGTTTCGGCGCGACCAGAGCCCGTTGTGGCAGTGCAGCGCACTGCACCCGTCGCCGCCGAGTTGCCCCGCCCGGTGGCCGCGCCCGCAGCAGTAGCGGCAGACCGTCTGCCGCCAGCGGCTGCGCTGGCCTCGCGTTCCCCCCTGGCGGGTCTTGCGGGCCTGCGTGGACAGGCTGCGCCGACTGTTGCTGAAGAGCAGGCCGTGCACCAGGAGTCCTTGCCGGTGGACCTCCCATCGGTTTTTGCGCGTCTGGCGGGTGCTCCCGTGGCCGCCGGCGCTGCGCCAGCGCCCGCCTGGCAGACTCGCAAGGGCCACCTATGAAAGTGATTGCCATCGTTTCTGCCAAAGGTGGCGTGGGCAAGACGACCCTGACGGCCAACCTGGCCACCGCACTGCAGCGCGAAGGTGTTGCGACGTTGCTGGTGGTGGACATGGACCCCCAGAATGCGCTGGGCTTGCATTTCGGCGCCGATCCCCGTTCTCTGGCCGGCGTATCCCGCGCCAGCCTGGCAGGCGAAGACTGGGGCTCGGTCTGCGTGCAAAGCCCATCGGGTGTGCATGTGCTGCCCTATGGCGTGGTGAACGAGTCTGACCGCGTGGCTTTCGAGCGGCACCTGGACGCACACCCGAACTGGCTGGAGCAGCAATTGCAGGGCCTGGAACTGCCGGAGGATGCCGTGGTGCTGATCGACACGCCGCCCGGTCCTTCTGTTTATATGCAGCAGGCGCTGTCGGCGGCCCAGGTGGTGGTGGTGGTCAGCCTGCCGGATGCGGCGTCTTATGCGGCGCTGGCCCTGATGCAGCGGCTGGTGCACACCTACTGCACACCGCGCCCTGATTTTTCCGAAACGCTGTACGTGCTCAATCAGGTGGACGGCGCGCGCCAGTTGTCCAAAGACATCACGCGTGTGATGCAGGACAACCTGGGTGAGCGCCTGGTGGGCGTGGTCCACGAAGACCAGGCGGTGCGCGAGGCGCTCGCCTACGACCAGAGCGTGCTGGAGTATGACCCCCAAGGCCAGGCGGCCGATGACCTGCGCAAGTGCGCGCGCGTCCTTGCGCAGCGCCTGCGACTGCCACTGGCTGGAGCCGCGCAATGAGTATCGACCAACGCCCGCAGGCCGACGAGGTAGCTGACGCCGATTCCCACAGTCCCCAGGCACACTGGCGCACCGTGGTGCATGCCATCACCGGGTGGGATCTGTGGCAGCACCCCGTAGCGCGTGTCGCGGCTGTGGTGTTCAGTGCCTTGCTGATGGGGTTGGTCATCAGCGTACCGCTGGATCTCCAGGGGCAGATTCTCTTTTCGGTGGGTTCGTTTGGTGCGGCCTTGCTGCTGAGCAGGACCCCCGGCCGCCTGTCCACGCTGGCAATGATCGTGCTGTCGATCTCGGCCTCGTCGCGTTACATCTACTGGCGTTTTACCGACACCATCGGCTTTACCAACTGGCTGGATGCGGCATTCGGCTATGGCCTGGTGCTGGCAGAGCTGTATGCCTTTGCGGTGCTGCTCATTGGCTACTTCCAGACGGCGTGGCCCCTGCAGCGCCGCCCGGTTCCCATGCCCCAGGACATCAGCACCTGGCCCAGCGTGGATGTGTTCATTCCGACCTACAACGAGCCGCTTGAAGTGGTGCGCCAGACGGTGTTCTCGGCCATGAGCCTGGACTGGCCCGCCGATCGCCTGCACGTGTATGTGCTCGACGACGGCCGCCGTCCCGAGTTCCGTGAGTTCTGCGAAGAGCTGGGCGTCGGCTACCTGATCCGCGACAACAACCACCACGCCAAGGCGGGCAACATCAACGCGGCGCTCAAAGTCACGAGTTCCGAATACATCGCCATCTTTGACTGCGACCACATCCCCACGCGTTCCTTCCTGCAGGTCTGCATGGGCTGGTTCTTCAAGGACACCAACCTGGTCATGCTGCAGACGCCGCACGTGTTCTTCTCACCCGATCCGTTTGAGCGCAACCTGGACACGTTCCACCGGATGCCCAACGAGGGCGAGTTGTTCTACGGCATCGTCCAGGACGGCAACGACCTCTGGAACGCGTCGTTCTTCTGCGGTTCTTGCGCCATCATCCGCCGCAAGGAATTGCTGGAAGTGGGTGGCATTGCGGTAGAAACCGTGACCGAGGACGCCCACACGGCGCTCAAGCTCAGCCGCCTGGGCTACAACACGGCTTACCTCGAAGTGCCTCAGGCTGCGGGCCTGGCCACCGAGAGCCTTTCCGGCCACGTAGGCCAGCGCATTCGCTGGGCGCGGGGCATGGCGCAGATCGCGCGCACCGACAACCCGCTCTTTGGCAAGGGTCTCAAGTTCGGCCAGCGGCTGTGCTACCTGAATGCGATGCTGCATTTCTTCTACGGACTGCCGCGCCTGGTGTTTCTGACTGCACCGCTGGCCTACCTGTTCTTCGGGGCCCACGTGTTCCAGGCCACGGCGCTGATGATCACCGCCTATGCGCTGCCCCACCTGGCCCATGCCAGCGTGACCAACTCCCGCATCCAGGGGCGCTTTCGCCACTCGTTCTGGAATGAGGTGTACGAGTCAGTGCTGGCCTGGTACATCATGCGCCCGGTGATCGTTGCCTTCATCAACCCCAAGCTGGGCAAGTTCAACGTGACGGCCAAGGGGGGCGTGATCGAGAAAGCCTATTTCGACTGGACCATTGCACGGCCTTATGTGGTGCTGTTGGTGATCAATCTGGTGGGTTTTGCGGTGGGGATCTGGAAGCTGTTCTCCTCCGCAGGCGACGAAACCACCACGCTGGTCATCAACATGGTCTGGACCACCTACAACGTCATCCTGCTGGGCGCCAGTGTGGCGGTGGCCAGCGAGACGCGCCAGATCCGTGGCACACCGCGCGTGGCGGCTGCCCTGCCCGCTGTCATCCGCTTCGATAACGGCCGCACGCTGGTTTGCAAGACCGAAGATTTCTCGCAGCACGGGCTGGGCCTGTCCGTTCCGGCGGACAGCGACATTCCCATGGGCAGCCGCCTTTCCGTGTCGCTGTTCCGGTCCGACGAAGAAGGTGTTTTTCCGGCCGTTGTCACGTTCAGTGGCAAGGGGCGTCTGGGCGTGAAGTTCGACAACCTCAGTCTGCGCCAGCAGGCCGAACTGGCATCGCTGACCTTTGCACGGGCGGATGCCTGGATTGCCACTTGGGGCACGGGCCAGCGCGACAAGCCGCTGCGCTCGCTCTGGAGCGTGATTGCGATCGGAGTGCGCGGCATGGGACAACTGACCGTCTCCGCCGTCAAGTCCCTCAAGCCCCGTTAAGCCTTTCCCTGTTTCCAAAGACTCGACACCATGATTCCCAAAAGACATCCGACAGCGCGGCTGCCGCGCAAGCGCATGCTGCCTGCCATGCTGGCCTTGGTACTGACAGGGACGGCCGTGCCCGTATCCCAACTTGCTGCGGCCCCTGCACCAGCGGGCTTGGCTGGGGCGGAAATGCTGGCTGCGGCGCAACCGACCGAGAGTGGAGTGCGTGTACACCGCACCAGTTTCAAGGACCTGGGGGCCCTGTTTCCGCTGCAATTGCGGGGTGTGGACGGCACGAGCGGTGTGGCGTTCAGCGTGCGCAACGACGAAGTGGTCACAGGCGCGCGACTGAAGCTGAACTACTCCTACTCGCCCGCCCTGCTCCCCAACCTGTCCCATATCAAGGTGCTGGTGAACGAGCAGGTGGCCGCCACCATTCCGGTGACCACGCAGCAGGCGGGCGAAAACCTGCAGCGCGAGATCGTCATCCCGCCGCGCCTCATCACCGAGTTCAACCGGCTCAACCTGCAGCTGATCGGCCACTACACGATGGAGTGCGAAGACCCGCTGCACTCCAGCCTGTGGGCCAACGTCGGCAACGACAGCGTGCTGGAACTGACGGTGGCGCCCGTTGCCCAGACAAACGATCTGGCGCTGCTGCCGCAGCCTTTCTTTGATCGCCGCGATGTGCGCCCGCTGGAGCTGCCGATGGTGTTCGGCGCAGTGCCCAACACGGGCACCTTGCAGGCCGCAGGCACGATGTCGTCCTGGTTTGGCGCGCTGGCGGGTTTCCGGGGAGCGAGGTTCCCGTCACTGGTGGGCGAACTCCCCGCGCGCGGCAACGCGGTGGTGATGATCGCGGGCAAGGCGCAAGCGCCCGCCGGGCTGAGCCTGCCAGACATCCAGGGCCCCACCGTGGCCGTGGTGAGCCACCCGGCAGACCGCCATGGCAAGCTGCTGCTGGTCATGGGGCGGGACGAAGCCGAGCTTGGCGTTGCCGCTAAGGCACTGGCCATCGGTTCCTCGGCCCTGTCCGGCCCGCTGGCACGGATCACCGAGGTCACGGAACTCAAGCCCCGCAAGCCGTACGACGCGCCCAACTGGCTTTCCAATGACCGGCCCGTGAAATTTGGTGAACTGGTCGAGGCCGATGCGCTCAACGTGTCCGGCTACTCGCCAGACCTGATCCGCCTGAACTTCTTCCTGCCGCCCGACCTGTTCGCATGGCGCCAGAAGGGCATCCCGGTGGACCTGCGGTATCGCTATACCCCGCGCCCGAACCCGGACAAGTCCACCCTCAACATCAATGTGAACCAGCAGTTCCTGCGTTCGTTGCCCCTGCACGCAGTGAATCATGAAGAACCCGGCGCTCTGGACCGCCTGCTGACCAAGGTGGTGCCCAAGGGCGAGATGGCGCCGGAGCGCGAGACGTTCCACATCCCGCTGTTCAAGCTGCCGGCCCAGTCGCAGCTGCAGATGCATTACTACTACGACGTGGTCAAGCAGGGCGCCTGCAAGGACGTACCACTCGACAACGTCCGGGGCTCTGTCGAGGCCGACTCGACCATCGACATCTCCGGTTTTCCGCATTTCATCGCCATGCCGGATCTGGCGGCCTTTGGCAATGCAGGGTTCCCGTTCACACGCATGGCAGACCTTTCTGAATCTGCGGTGGTGATGCCGGACAAGCCGGGAGCGCAGGAATACGCGGCCTATCTGGGCCTGATGGGTGTCATGGGGCGCGTCACGGGATACCCTGCCCTGGGCGTGACCGTGGCGCAGGCCCAGCAGGTGGAGCGGCTTGCCGACAAGGACCTGCTGGTCATTGCCTCCGGCGGCAACCAGCCCCTGCTCAAGCAATGGGCCAGTTCCATTCCGGCCCTCCTGCAGGGCGAAACCAAGAGTTTCCAGATGTCGGATTTCGCCAACCGCCTGCTGCGCTGGTGGGGCTTTGGCGAGGACTCCAGCGTGCACGCACGGCGCAGCCAGGTTGCGTTTTCCAGCGACAGCACCGATGCTCTGGTGGCAGGTTTTGAATCGCCTTTGCGCGGTGGCCGCAGTGTGGTGCTCGTTGCCAGCAACCAGCCTGCAGGTCTGTCGCAAGTGATGGATGCACTGCTGGATGCCGAAATGCTCAAACACGTGCAGGGCAGCACCACGGTCATCCGGGGCAAGCAGGTGGACAGCCTGGTGGCCGAGAAAAACTACCATGTGGGTCAGTTGGGCCCCTTGCTGCATACCCAGTGGTTTCTTTCGCGCAATCCGCTGTTGCTGATTGTCCTGGGCGTGTCGGCGGCGGTGCTGATAGCGATCATCATGTACCTGTCGCTGAGAGCGCGCGCACGGGCCCGGCTGAAGCAAAAAGGCTGAGGCGGTGCAAAGCACGCCCGGCTGTTTCTGAATCACGCAACACATTCCCGGCACCTCGGTGGCCGGGAGCCTCGCAGGGAGAAGGAAGGCATGTCCTCCAAACGTCGTCGTCATCAAACACTTGCCATGGGGCTGCTGGCCTCGCTGATGGCCCCCGTTGCCTGGGCGCAGACCGGGGCCGAGCAGACCCTGCTGGACCAGGGGCAGTACTGGCAGGAGCGCGGCGACACGGAACGCGCGGGTGAGGCGTGGCAGAAGCTGTTGCGCATCAACCCCCAGAACGCCCAGGCCCTCTATGGGATGGCGTTGGTGGAGCTCAACGCCCGCCGCCCCGAGGGCGCCCAGCGCTACCTGAACCAGTTGCAGGCAGCCCATCCGCGCAGCCCGCTGGTCAGCCGGTTGCAGGAATCCATCCGCACGGGCCGCAGCGCACCCCAGATCGAAACTGCGCGCCAGCAGGCCCGCAGCGGGCAGGCCAGCCAGGCCTTGAGCACGTACCAGGCGGCACTGGGAGACCGCGCTCCTACCGGGCCCCTGGCGCTGGAGTACTACCAGACGCTGGGCGCCACAGCAGGCGGCTGGGACGAGGCCCGCCGGGGTCTGAACCGCCTGGCGCAGGAATCGCCCGAAGACCCGCAGATTGCGCTGGCCCTGGCGCAACACCTGACCTACCGCGAATCCACACGCCGCGAAGGCATCGCCCAGCTGGCGCGGCTGGCCGGGCGCCCCGATGTGGGCAAGGCGGCGACGGAAAGCTGGCGCAAGGCGCTGGCCTGGACGGGCAATCGTTCGGCCGACATCCCGCTGTACCAGGAATTCCTGCGCGCCAATCCCGGAGACACGGCCGTGCAGACGCGCCTGGTGCAGGCCCAGAACCTGCAAAAACAGTCCCAGGCAGCTTCCGTCCGGACGGCCGACCCGCTGCGCCAGCGGACGACAGCAGGGTTCCAGGCCCTGGACGATGGCGAGTTGGATGCTGCAGAGGCCGCATTTCTGAACGTGCTCGAATCCCGACCCACCGACGGCGATGCGCTGGGTGGCCTGGGCATCCTGCGTTTGCGCCAGGAACGGTTTGCCGACGCGCGCGGGCTGCTGGAGCGGGCCTCGCGTGCGGGCTCGGCCAGCCGGTGGAAACAGGCGCTCGACAGTGCCACCTACTGGAGCCTGGTCGAGCAGGCCACCTCCGAACGCGAACGCGGTGAGGCAGCGGCAGCACGGCGTTCGCTGGAGCAGGCTGTGCGGCTGAATCCGGCCGAAGTCACGGCCGAAACCGACCTGGCAGACCTGTTGGTCGAAGATGGCCAGTACGACGCCGCCGAGGCGGCCTACCGCCGTGTGCTCGCGCGCCAGGCCGACAACCCCGACGCGGTGCGGGGCCTCGTGGGCGTGCTGGCGCAGAACAACAAGGCGGCCGAAGCCCTGGCGCTGGTGGAGAAGCTGTCACCCTCGCAGCAAGAAAAGGTGGGAGCCCTGGGGCGCCTGCGTGCTGCGCAGGCATTGGGCCAGGCCCGCGCAGCGACGGAGCGTGGCGATACCGCCGCCGCCCGCGCAGCGCTGGAAGATGCCCTGCTGAACGATCCGGCCAGCCCCTGGGTGCGGCTGGACCTGGCCCGCCTGTACCTGCGCATGGGCGCGGTGGCCGAGGCGCGGGGCGTGATGGACGGGTTGTTGCTGTCCAACCCCAATATGCCCGAGGCCCTGTATGCCAGCGCCCTGCTGGCCTCGGAGGCTGGTGACTGGCCCAGCGCCTTGGCGCTGCTGGACCGCGTTCCAGAAAAGCACCGCACCCGTGACATCGCCGCGCTGCAAAAGCGGGTGTGGGTGCATGTGCAGGCATCGGCTGCGTCGGCGTTGGCGGCCGAAGGTCGCCAGACGGAAGCCCTGGCCACCCTGGCCCAGGCCGAGTCCTTTGCCACCCAAGACCCCGAATTGCTGGGCGCCATGGCCTTGGCCTACGCGGACGCTGGCGATCCGCAGCGCGCACTCGGCATGGTGCGCCAGGTGCTGGCGCGCACCCCCCGCCCCGATGTCGGCCTGCGCCTGCAGTACGCAGCCACCTTGCTCAAGACCCAGCAGGATGTGGAGCTGGCGGGCATCCTGCGGCAGCTGCAGACGGCCCCGATGAATGACCGCGAGCGCAAGAGTTTCAGCGACATCCGCCGCGCCTACATCGTGCGCCAGGCCGATGGCCTGCGCGAGGCGGGCGACCTGGTCGCGGCCTACGACACGCTCGTTCCCTTGCTGGCCGAGCAGCCCGACGAGCCCCTGGCCATGGCGGCACTGGCCCGCATGTACGCGGCCAACAACGACTATGCCCAGGCGCAGGCGCTGTATGCGCGGCTGCTGGAAAAGTCTCCCAATGACGTGCCCCTCATCCTGCAGACCGCAGCCATGGCCACGGGCGCCAAGGACTACGGCTATGCGGAGTCGCTGCTGTCCGTGGCGCTTGCGCGCGCTCCGCGTGATCCCGAAGTGCTGACGGCCGCTGGTCGGTTGTACCGGGCGCAGGGCAAGAATTCCAAGGCCACCGAGTTCTTCACGGCTGCCGTTGCTGCCGAAAACGCGCAGCGCGATGCCGTGCTGGCGGCCAGTGGCGTGGCGGCGGGGCCTGCCCGTTCGGGCAATCCATTTGCCCAGCGCGCGGCGTTGCAGCAGCGTGCCGGGGGCGGCCTGTCAGTGCCTGGTGCCGCAGCCGTCGCACGGTCGCCGGTGGGCTACACCCCCCAGCAGTACGCGCCCCAGCCAGTAGCGCGCAGCAACAACGCACCTGCAGGCCTCTACATTCCCGACCCGGCCGGTGCAAGCCGCTTTGGCACGGCGCCGCAGGCCTATGCGCAGGCCGCTCCCATGACGCCCGCCAGTTACTACCCCGAAGCGTCCAGCCCGGTGGCGGCGGCTGACACGGCGGCTTCGACCAGCGCTGCGCGGCGCAACGCTGCGGCACTGCCTTCTTCGACCCCACGGTCGGTGGGTGCCTCTGCGGCGGCGCCGGCCATGGCACCTGTGTACGTGCCGCCTGCACAACCCATGCAGCCGATGGGCGCTCCGGCCCCGGCTGCGGCGGGCTACTACACGCCTGCACAGGCCTACGGTGGTGGGTATGCGGGCGGCGCCCAGTCCTTGCCTGCGCAACGCGCAATGCCTGCTCCTGCAGCACCTTCTGCCTGGTCCACGGCGGGGCTGGGCAACGTGCCCGACCCCACGCGGCCCCGCACGGCCCGCGACGAGCTGCGCGAAGTGCAGCAAAGCCAGATTTCTTCGTTCTCCGTGGGCGCAGTTGCGCGCGCACGGCAGGGCGAGGCGGGCATGAGCCAGCTATCCGAGATCGAAGCGCCCGTGCAGCTCAAGATGAGCGTGGGTGACGGTCACCTGCTGCTGGGCGTAACGCCCACGGGCGCCAGCGCAGGTTCGCCCGGCTCGCCCTACGGCACCATCAGCCGCTTTGGTGGTGGCCCGGTCACGGCCCTGGCCATGCCCGAACGCGGTGCGGGCTCGCAAAGCGACAGCGGCGTCGGCCTGAGCGTAGGCTATGAAAGCGGAGGCTTCCGGGCAGACATCGGCAGCACGCCGCTGGGCTTCGGCCAGTCCGATGTGACGGCAGGCGCGAGATACCGCACAGCCCTCACCGACGACCTGACCGTGGCCGTGGACCTCTCGCGCCGCCCGGTGACCGACAGCCTGCTGTCGTTTGCCGGTGTCCGTGATGCCCGGACCGGCGACCGCTGGGGCGGCGTGTCCGCTTCGGGGGGCCGCGTTGATCTGACCTGGGACGATGGTGAACTGGGGATCTATGGGTACGGTTCGCTGCATGGCCTGACCGGTACCCGCGTGCGCAGCAATGCGCGGGCCGAGCTGGGTGGCGGGATGTACTGGCATGTGCACCGCACATCGAACGCCGACCTCACGGCGGGCCTGAGCTTTACGGGGCTGTCGTACCAGCGCAACCTGCGCTACTTCACGGTGGGCCACGGTGGCTATTTCAGTCCCCAGCAGTTCGTGTCATTTGGCATTCCGGTCGAATGGGCGCAGCGCAATGGCCGCCTGTCCTACCAGCTCAAGGGCTCGGTGGGCGTGCAGTATTTCAAGGAAGATGCGGCGCCGTATTTCCCCAACAGCCCATCGCGGCAGGTATCGGCCGTCCAGGCTGCGGCCGACGCGCTGGCCTTTGGCGAAACGGGCGCCACGGCCATCTACCCCGGCCAGTCCCGCACGGGCCTGGGCTACAACCTGGGTGCGGCCATGGAATACCAGATGCATCCGCAGGTGTTCGTGGGTGGGCACCTGTCGCTCAACAACGCACGCAACTACCGCGAGTTCGCGGGTGGCCTGTATGTGCGCTATGCCTTCCAGCCCTACAACGGCCTGCAGGCGTTTCCGGTCAACCCGCTGCGGTCACCGTATAGCTACTGAACTTTTCCAGGGCGCTCACCCGCTCTCTGCAAGCCACAAAAAAGGCCCGTCGCACTTCACGTGCGACGGGCCTTTTTTATGGGCAACCCGCTTGTGGCGGGAGCACTGTCTGCGTGCCACATGGCGCTTGCGCGGGGTGAAGGCGCTGTAAGCCCAGGCCCATGGGCCGACCACAGATCACACGGGCACCGCAGTGATTGCCCGATTGCAGCGCCCCCCGCCTAGCGCGAGGGGTGCTCCCTGCCGTTACGGCGTGGTCTGCTTGGCGCCCACAAACACGGTGTGGGCACGTGTACCAGCCACGGACAACCCGGCAGTCAGAATGCGCAGGCCAATGACCTTGCCATTCGCATCGAACTGTGCCGATGCCGAGCCGGACTGCGGCGGGCCCGAGGACAGGCCGCAGGTGATGGGTGCGTTGGGGCTGTTGAGGTAGCCGAATGCCTCGACGCGGTACAGGTTCAGACCACTGCCCAGTTCGCCCAGGAGCTTGCCCGCCACTTCACAGCCGCTGGTGGTCAGGCCCGTGATGGCGCCATCGGCAAACACCGTCAGCGTTGTGGTGTCGCCACCAAAACCCGTGCCAGCCATCTTGTAGGTACCAACGATCAGAGCCGCGTTGGGCACCTTGCCGGAGGGCAGGGCGTACAGCGGGTCGGGCGTCACGCTGAAGCGGGTGGGGAAACCGCCTGGCTGCGTTGGGTAGCTGAAGCTGCCGCTGAACAGGCCGGCGGTGCTGGTGCCATCGCCACTTTGGAGCGTGCCGTCGATCAGCACGGACTCGTTGTAGGCGCCCGTGTTGGCCAGCAGGCGGTTGAAGAACACGCCATCGTTGGCCGTCACAAAACGGTTGTTCGTGACGTTGTTCTCGTAGCGGATAAGGCGGCCATACAGCGCGTTGTGGTCCAGGCTGCTGTTGGTGTAGAAGAACAGGCCGCCGTCCGGCAGCACGCTGCCCCAGACGGTCGTATCGCCAATCACGCCTGCAGGCAGCGTGAAGGAGCCCTGCCAGTTGCCCGCCACCGACAACGGCGTGGTGGAAGGCGGCACTGTGATGCGGGGGTCGGCAATGCCGTTGAGGGTGAAGGTGTTGTTCGGGCCCGTCGCATTGCGCGTGAACACCCAGATGCCGTTGGGCACCCCTGCCGCATCAAAACGCAGCACGGCGATGCCGGATTGCTGCGTGCCGCTGGCCTCGCAGGAGGTGGTGTCGCCCGAGAGATTGAGCGTCATCGAATACAGCGGGGAGTCTGCGGCGCGTGGCGTGGCCGTGCCCGTGACCAGACAGCCGCCGATGCGGCCCGAGAGCTGGCCCTGTGGGGTGACGGTGAGCACCCATCCGCCGCCAAACAGGCCGGTGCCCCGGTAGGTGCCCTCGACCAGGCTCGCGCGTGCGGGGTGGAAGTTCAGGCTGCTGTACGAGAGCTTGATCGGCACCACCGCGCCGGACGCAGCGGCCGTCTGCACCGGGTCGGAGTAATTGCCACTGATGCCGTCGGTGCGGCCGATCTTGCCGCTGTTCGATGCCGTGCCACGCAGCGTCAGGCCCGTGGCAAATTTGCCGTCCTGGACCGAGTAGTACGTGACGCCAGTGGCCAGCACTGCCGTGACGTTGACATTCAAACGCCCGTAAATCGCATCAAAGCCCGCTGCGCCCGGGGCCTCGCGTGCCATGTAGAACTCGCCCCCGGTGCCCAGCGGGCCGGGATCGATGTAGCCCACCACCTGCCGCTGCGCAGCGCCGGTGCCCACCGTGCCCTCCCACACGCCGCCGGGGTATTGCTGTACGCCAGGGGCGGGGCCCACGTCTTCGCCGTCGGACGAGCCGCCGCCGCAACTGGCGAGCAGGGCCGCACAGGTCAAGGATAGCCAGAAGTATTTGCGCATGATGGACAGAAAGAGGATCAGTGGGTAATGGGGAGTCGTCGAGATGCCGCCGTGGCGCGCGAGGCGTTATCGACGGGCCAGCGAGCGCGCACTGGTGCATGCTGGCTGTCTTGCTGTTTCTAATTGTGCCAGCAGCGGGCGCAAGGGACGACAGGAAAATGGCATGCCAGAGTTGGGCGGCAGGCTGTGGGGCTGCGGTGCGCCCACGGGGAATGCGAGCTCGGATGTCGGCTGGGCCACGCCTGTCAGGTGCACCTGAATGCATTTGCGATCATTTGCTATCAATAATATAGCTATTCCCGCTTGTTCATCAAGCGCTAGAGCCTGTTTTTTCTTGGATTTCAGCCTGCTGCAAAGAAAAGGGCCGACCCCTTTGCAGGAGCCGGCCCTTGCCACCGCGCGGGGCTTCGAGGATGGCGGCTCAGTCGTCGTTGGTCGCCAGGCTGATCAGGATGCGCAGCACGTACCAGAGCATCAGCGCGATCGATGCAAACAGGTGCAGCGCAGCGCCCGCAGGGCGGTCGGCGGGGTAGTCGTGGATGATGCGCGAGGTGTCGTACAGCACGCAGGCGCCGGCAAACAGCACCATGATCCCCGAGAACCAGATGCCCAGCTTGAAGCCAAAGATGGCGCCAGCAATGATGGTGCCCAGGGCCACCAGGCCACCCACCTTCAGGATGCCCCCAAGGAACGAGAAGTTGGTCTTGGTGGTGAACGCCGTCCAGGTGAGCGCGCCCACCAGCAGCAGCGTGATGAAGGCCGCAGCGCCAATGGCACCGGGGGCCACGATCTGGGCGATGCCGAACATCGGCGCGAAGATCAGGCCTTCGGCCAGCACATACAGGCCCAGGCCCATCAGCTGTGTTTGCGGGCTCTCTGCGTTGTCGGCCATGTACGAGGCCAGCCAGCCCACCAGCATGAACGCGCCCATGACGCCCAGCCACAGGAACTTGTTGCCGCTGGCCAGCAGCATCTTGGCCGCTGTGCCGGAAAATCCGGTCGCCATCAGGACGGCGGAAAGCACCACGAAGGCCAGCATGGCCACACCGAGGTGCTTGTAGGTAGCAACGATGAAATCGCGCCGTTCAAACGGTGCGCCTTCCGGCGTCGAAGGGGTCAGGACATTGGGATTCATGGCGTATTCCTCGCTCTGTGTGTTGGTTGTGAAATCACGGGAGGGGCGCACCAGGCGCCTCCTCCCTCCCTCTCTGTGAAAATTTCTCAGGCCGCGCTGAGCTGCTGGCTGGAGTCCGCTGCACGCAGCCTGCGGTTGGACCACACACCGGCGGCGCCGATCAGCGTCAGCAGGATCGCGAAGATCCAGGTGCCAGCGCCGCTGAAGGACCGGGCGGAGGACGCTGCCTCGGCCTGCAGGCGCTGCCTGGTGGTCTCATAGCTGATCACGGGCTTTCCATCGACCGCCACTTCGTACACCAGGTCGTTGTCGCTCTTGTCCACCAAAGCGGTGATCTTTTCGTCGATCAGGTTGCCCACCAGTTCCTGGGGTGTGCTGTAGTCGATGCGCAGTTTGCGGGCCTCGGCGCCTGCTCCTTCGGGCTGGACGCTGATTTCGTAGAACTGCTTGGTAGCGCGGCGCTTGCGCTTGACGGTGACCTCCGAAGCCTGCGTCACCGTGCCTGCCACGGTCTGCAGGCTTTCCCGCGCTGCGTAGGCATGGTCGCCATCGGCCTTCCAGCCGCTGTACAGCGACAGGCCGATCAGGCCAGGCCCGGCCAGTAGCAGCAGCCACGCGTAACCGGTGATGAAAATCAAAATCTTGCGAACAAAGCCTGGCATGGCTATCCCTCTCTTGTGCTGTTGAATGTTGTTGTGACTAACCAGAATTTGCTGGCGGCACCGCGGGCCAGCCGCCAACAAGCGCCCGATGATCTTCGAGTTGGGCGCAACCGGTGTAAGAAAGTGTTGGCGCCGTTGTCCCCGTGCCGCACTGGACAAACTGAGGGGGTGGTGAGGGCGCTGGCCGTTGTAGAAGAGGCGCCGCGTGCCGTTGCCTCAGCCTCTCAGCGCTTCTTGACCATCATGCGGGCGCAAAAAAAGGCCCGCAGCGTCTGTGCTGCGGGCCTTTTTACAAAACTGGAAAG
Source organism: Acidovorax sp. NN32 (assembly GCF_057597245.1). Classification (NCBI taxonomy): domain Bacteria; kingdom Pseudomonadati; phylum Pseudomonadota; class Betaproteobacteria; order Burkholderiales; family Comamonadaceae; genus Acidovorax; species Acidovorax sp. NN32. The sequence goes on along the minus strand of NZ_CP199679.1, from coordinate 5,194,755 downwards.
CGCGGCTTCTAGAACGGGATGTCGTCATCCATGTCGTCAAACCCCGAAGCTGCGCGGGGTGGCTGTGCCACGGGCGCAGGCGCAGGGCGCTGGGCAGGGGCCGCCATGGGGCGTGGTGGGGGCGCGGCGCGGCGGGGGGCCTGGTCGTAGCCGCCGCCCTGGTCGCCACCACCGTAGCCGCCATCGTCGTAACCGCCGCCTTGCTGGCCACCACCCTGGCCGCCGCCCATGCCCTGGCGGCTGCCCAGCATCTGCATCTGGTCAGCACGGATCTCGGTGCTGTACTTTTCCACGCCGCTCTGGTCAGTCCACTTGCGGGTGCGCAGGCTGCCTTCCACGTACACCTGCGAGCCCTTGCGCAGGTACTGGCCAGCGATCTCGGCGAGGCGGCCGTTGAAGACCACGCGGTGCCACTCGGTGGCTTCCTTCATTTCGCCAGACTGCTTGTCTTTCCACTTGTCGGTGGTGGCAATCGTCACGTTGGCCACCTGATCGCCACTGGGGAAAGTGCGCATTTCAGGGTCGCGGCCCAGGTTGCCGACGATGATGACTTTGTTTACGGATGCCATGGTGCTGTTTTTGCCTTAAAGGGATGAAAGAAGCGCCGGATTTGGAGAAGGATTCCGGGCGCCAAACGCGCCATTGTGCCGCAACCGGCTCGCAATGGAAGCTCTGGCGGCATGGCGCGATCCACCACTCAGTGGCCGCCGCGCCCCACGGGCCGCAGGGGCCAGGTCAGTACCAGCCACAGGGCCGTGAGCACGGTGGTGGCGGCAAACAGGCCCGGCGCGCCGGCCCATTTCACCAGGGCGCCGCCCAGCGCGCCGCCCGCAAACAGGCCCAGCGATTGCAGCGTGTTGTAGCTGCCCAGCGCCGCACCGCGCAGCTGCGGCGGCGCCATGCGCGACACCAGGCTGGGCTGGCTGGCCTCCAGCGCGTTGAATCCACAGAAAAACACAAACAGCAACGGCCCCAGCACCCACAGTGTGGGTGTGCTGCCGCTGCCCGCCAGCAGGCCCAGGCCTGCCTGCACCAGCAGCACCAGTGCAATGGCACCCAGCAGCGCGGCGCGCAGCCTGCCCGCACGCTCCAGCGCAAACAGCCCGCCCATGGCCGCAAACGAGAGCACCACCGCAGGCAGGTAGACCTGCCAGTGGTGGTCTTTGCTAAGGCCCGCCTGCACCAGCATGGCCGGCACGGCCACCCACATGGACAACTGCACGGTGTGCAGAACGAAAACCCCCAGGTTCAGGCGCAGCAGGTCGGGGTGGGCCCACACATCTGCCAGGCGGCCCCGGGGCGCATTCTGGTGCTGCGCGGTTTCTGCGGGCACCCACCAGATCACCACCGCCACGCCTGCCAGAGCCAGGGCGCAGGTCAGCCCGAACAAGCCCGCCAGCCCGATGTGGGCCGCCAGCACCGGTGCGGCCACCAGCGCGACGGCAAACATCAGCCCGATGCTGCCACCCACCAGGGCCATGGCCTTGGTGCGTACGGCATCACGCGTCTGGTCAGCCAGCAGGGCGGTGACGGCGGCCGACACGGCACCGGCGCCCTGCAGCGCGCGGCCCACCAGCAGTCCCGTGAGCGAATCGGCCAGCGCGGCCAGTAGGCTGCCCGCCGCAAACACCAGCAGGCCCAGCACGATCACGCGCTTGCGCCCAAACCGGTCGGACGCCATGCCCAGCGGCAACTGCAGCACGGCTTGCGTCAGGCCGTAGATGCCCATGGCAAGCCCCACCAGCGCGGGGTCATCCCCACCGGGGTATTTGCGGGCCTCCAGCGCAAACACGGGCAGAACCAGGAACAGGCCCAGCATGCGCAGCGCAAAGATCAGCGCCAGGCTGAGGCTGGAGCGGCGCTCCTGCGGGGTCATGGCGTTGCCGGAAGGCGATGGTGACAGGGGCGGCGGGGCAGCGCCCGCAAGTGAAGAAGGAGAATCCGGCACGGTGGTGCCCTATGGGGCAGGTAAAGCAGGGATTTTCGCCCATTGGGCAGGAGTTGTGATTCGCGTGGGCATGTGCGGGGCGTGACACGGCCAGCAAGGCATGGCTGACCGGCCCAAAGGCTCACAGCAAAGCGCAGATCCGCTGCACGCATTCCTGGGGCGTGAGCTGGGCTGTGGGCAGCACCAGCTCGGCGGCCAGCGGTGGCTCGTAGGGCGAATCAATACCGGTGAACTGGCGCAACTCGCCCGTGCGGGCCTTGCGGTACAGGCCTTTGGGGTCGCGCTCTTCGGCGAGTGCCAGGGGCACATCGACAAACACTTCCAGGAAGTCGCCCGGGGCAAACAGTTCCCGGGCCGCCTGGCGTTCAGCACGAAAGGGCGAAATGAAAGCCACCACCACGATCACGCCCGCGTCCACAAACAGGCGGGCCACTTGTGCGACACGCCGGATGTTCTCTGCCCGGTCCGCGTCCGAAAACCCCAGATCCCGGTTCAGCCCCTGGCGGATGTTGTCGCCGTCCAGGATGTAGGTGCGTTTGCCCTGGCGATTCAGTTCCCGCTCCAGCGCATTGGCAATGGTCGATTTGCCCGCACCCGACAGGCCGGTGAGCCAGACCACCCTGCCGGGGTGGCCACCCAGCTGCTCGCGCTCCGCACGGGTCACGGTCAGCGCCTGGGCATGGACATGGGGGACGTGGGGTGGTGTGGGGTCGGTCACTTTGGCGTTGGCAAATGAATGTGGCGTGCAATGGTACTGGCATGGCAGCAGCTGCAACACAGGGCATGGGGCTTGACCTATCATGGTCGGTTTCCCTGCTGTTTCCCCACTCCGTGACCGACTCCCATTCCCCCACCGATGCCCAAGCTGCCGACAGCAGCGGTCTTTACCTCGCCCGCGCCCTGCGCGAGCAGCGCATCAGCATCCGGGGGGCGCGCACGCACAACCTCAAGAACATCGACCTCGACATCCCGCGCAACCAGCTGGTGGTGATCACCGGGCTGTCGGGCTCGGGCAAGTCCAGCCTGGCGTTCGACACGCTGTATGCCGAGGGCCAGCGGCGCTATGTGGAGAGCCTGTCGGCCTATGCGCGGCAGTTTCTGGGGCGGCTGGACAAGCCCGATGTCGACTTGATCGAAGGCCTTTCGCCCGCGATTTCCATCGAGCAGAAGGCCACCAGCCACAACCCGCGCTCCACCGTGGGCACGGTGACCGAGATCCACGACTACCTGCGTCTGCTGTACGCCCGCGCTGGCACGCCGTATTGCCCCGACCACAACCTGCCGCTGGCCGCGCAAACGGTGAGCCAGATGGTGGATGCCGTGCTGGCCCTGCCCGAAGACACCAAGCTCATGCTGCTGGCCCCCGTGGCGCGCGAGAAAAAAGGCGAGTTCACCGAGCTGTTCGCACAGATGCAGGCGCTGGGCTACGTCCGCTTTCGGGTGGATGGCCAGATCTACGAGCACGAGAACCTGCCCGCGCTCAAGAAAACCGAGAAGCACAACATCGACGTGGTGATCGACCGCATCAAGGTGCGGTCCGACCTGCAGCAGCGCCTGGCCGAGAGCATCGAGGCGGTGCTGCGCGTGGGCGGGCATGAGGGCAATGGCCGCGTGCTGGCGCTGGAGATGGACACGGGGCAAGAGCACCTGTTCAGCAGCAAGTTCGCCTGCCCCGTCTGCAGCTATTCGCTGCCGGAGCTGGAGCCACGCCTGTTCTCGTTCAATTCGCCCATGGGCGCGTGCCCCGCGTGCGACGGTATCGGCCAGCGCGATGTGTTCGACCCGGCGCGTGTGGTGGCCTTCCCCACGCTGAGCCTGGCCAGCGGCGCCATCAAGGGCTGGGACCGGCGCAACGGCTACTACTTTGCGATGCTCGAGAGCCTGGCCAAGCACTACGCGTTTGACATCGAGGCGCCGTTTGAATCGCTGCCCGCACCGGTGCAGCACGCCATCCTGCACGGCTCGGGCGAGGAAGAAATCGCCTTCAGCTACATCATGGACAGCGGTGCCTCCAAGGGCAAGGTGTATGCCAAGAAGCACCCCTTCGAGGGCATCATCCCCAACATGTCGCGGCGCTACCGCGAGACCGATTCGGTGGTGGTGCGCGAAGACCTGGCGCGCTTTCGCAGCACCCAGCCCTGCCCCGAGTGCCACGGCACCCGCCTGCGCCGTGAAGCCCGCCACGTGCGGCTGGGCGAGGGCGAGCAGGCCCGCGCCATCTTTGAAGTGAGCCACGCCACACTGAACACCGCCCACACCTGGTTCAACGACCTGAAGCTCACCGGCGCCAAGGCCGAGATCGCCGACAAGGTGGTGCGCGAGATCGCCACGCGCCTGCAGTTCCTGAACGACGTGGGCCTGAGCTACCTGAGCCTGGACCGCAGCGCCGAGACCCTCTCCGGCGGCGAGGCGCAGCGCATCCGCCTGGCCTCGCAAATTGGATCGGGCCTGACGGGCGTGATGTACGTGCTGGACGAGCCCAGCATCGGCCTGCACCAGCGCGACAACGACCGCCTGATCGCCACGCTCAAACACCTGCGCGACATTGGCAACAGCGTGATCGTGGTCGAGCACGACGAAGACATGATGCGCGCCGCCGACCATGTGATCGACATGGGCCCCGGCGCGGGTGTGCACGGCGGGCGCGTGATGGCGCAGGGCACGTACGACGAAGTGCGTGGCAACACGCAGTCGCTCACGGGCCAGTACCTGTCGGGCGTGCGCTCGATTGCCGTGCCCCAGCGCCGCACGCCCTGGCTGCCGGTGCTGGAGCAGACTGCTCCCGTGGTCGAGGCCAAGGCCAAGTCGCGCTTTCCGCAAACCGAGGCCAGCAAACGCCGCGCCGAACGCATGGCCGAGCACCACGCACGCCAGGGCGCCCTGCAGGCGCTGCGGGTGGCAGGCGCCACGGGCAACAACCTGAAGGGTGTGACGGTGGACTTCCCCGTGGGCCTGCTCACCTGCGTGACGGGTGTGTCGGGCTCGGGCAAGAGCACGCTGGTCAACGACACGCTGTACGCCGCCGTGGCCCGCCAGCTGTACCGCGCGCACGAAGAGCCAGCCGCGCACGACGAGATCGTGGGCATCGAGTACTTCGACAAGGTCATCAACGTCGACCAGAGCCCCATTGGCCGCACGCCGCGCAGCAACCCCGCCACCTACACCGGCCTGTTCACCCCCATCCGCGAGCTGATGGCCGAGGTGAACACCGCCAAGGAGCGTGGCTATGGCCCCGGGCGTTTCAGCTTCAACGTGGCCGGTGGCCGCTGCGAGGCCTGCCAGGGCGACGGTGTGGTGAAGGTGGAGATGCACTTCCTGCCCGACGTGTACGTGCCCTGCGACATCTGCCACGGCCAGCGCTACAACCGCGAGACGCTGGAAGTGCTGTGGAAGGGCAAGAACATCGCGCAGATTCTGGAGTTGACGGTGGAGGACGCTGCGGCCTTCTTCAAGGACGTTCCAACAATAGCGCGCAAGCTGCAGACGCTGCTGGACGTGGGCCTGTCGTACATCCGCCTGGGCCAGGCAGCCACCACGCTCTCGGGCGGCGAGGCGCAGCGCGTGAAGCTGGCGCAGGAGCTTTCCAAGCGCGACACGGGCCGCACGCTCTACATCCTGGACGAGCCCACCACGGGCCTGCACTTTGCCGACATTGACCTGCTGCTCAAGGTGCTGCACCAGCTGCGCGACGCGGGCAACACCATCGTCATCATCGAACACAACCTCGACGTGATCAAAACCGCCGATTGGCTCATCGACATGGGGCCGGAGGGTGGTGCGGGCGGTGGCACCGTGGTGGGCGTTGGCACGCCGGAGGAGCTGGCAGCCAACCCGGCCAGCCATACGGGGCGGTATCTGGCGCCCTACCTGCAGGCGAAATCTGAATGAAAATGGCTGCTAGCGCTTATCTATCAAGCGTTAATAGCTATTGATTTGGTAGCAAATTGCCACTGCATCACTGCAGCCGCCGGGCCACCTCAGCGTCCAGCGATCCCATGAAGGCCTCCACCGCGCGGGTGTAATCGCTGTCCAGGCCCAGTTGGGCGTTGATTTCGCCATGGTCCAGGTCCTGCGGCAATACCTCGGCGCGGCCGCCCTGGTTGCGCACGTGGCGGGCCATGGCATCGGATTGCTGGCAGGGGTCGTCCGCCCGCTGTGCCGAGCACACCATCTGCATCGGCGGAGCGCCCGCCGTCCACTGGTGGAAGGGCGACATGGCCACCCAATAAGCCGGGTCAGTGCCAAATGCGTCGTCGTACAGCGGCAAGTGCGGGGCGCGCATGCGGGCGGGCACGTTCATCATGGCGCTGTCCAGCGAGACCGTGCCCAGCCACGGCCAGGCGCCTTCGCGCAGTGCCTGCGGGGCGCGGGCATTGAGCAGGGCCACCAGGTGGGCACCGGCCGAGTGGCCCATGAGGATGAAGCGGCTCGGGTCTCCCCCCCAGGTGCCCGCGCGCTGCTGCGCGGCCATGAGGGCGGCCTGCACATCGCGCTCCTGCACGGCCACGGGCGCGTCGGGCAGCATGCGGTAATTGATGGAGATGAGGATGAAGCCCTTGGGCACCCAGCGGTTCACCTTCTCCTGGACCACGCGGCCCATGGCCTTGTCGCCATGCCGCCAGCCGCCGCCATGCACCATGAAGATGACCGGCGCGCGCACCGCGCTGGCTACCAGGCTGTTGGTGCCTGTGGTGGGGCTGGTGGGTACATACACATCCATGCGCTGCGCCGGGTCGGCGCCGTAGGGCACATCGGCGATGCGCTGCACGCCGGCGGCCAGGACGGCCGGTGCGGCGGCGGCCTGCTTTTTTGCGATGAGGGCACGCAGGCGGCCACCGTTGTGCGCGGTGGTCTGGGCCTGCACGCTGGCGGTGGCCAGCGTGAGCGCGGCGAGGGTGGTCAAGGTGAGGGTGCGGCGCAGGGACATGGCAAGGCTCCTGAGTTCAGAGGGCGGCAATCGATGGCTGGGTCCAGACGGTGTTAAGGCCGCGTCGGACAAGCCATGGCCGTGCCGCTCGCGTCATAGCAGGTGGCGCTGCGGCTCAAGCCGCTGTCCTTGCTGTAGCTGCTTTGTGTCTGCACGCTGTTGCCGGTGGCCGCACTGGTGGCGGTGGTGCTGCGGGCCTGCTCCACGCTACCGTCGGCATTGCGGCTCGCCCCGCCGCTGCTGTGCAGACTGCCCTGGGCATTCTGGGCGGACACCGTGCCGCTGTGGCTGGCACTGCCGTCAACACTGCGGGTGGTGCTGCCCTGGCGTGCGGCCACCCCGCCCTGCGCGCCCACGGCGGCGCCGCGGCGGGTCACGCTGCCGTTGCCCTGCCCATCGGTGGTGGCGGTGCGGCCGCGCAGCATCGCACCATTCGGGCCGCTGCGCGCCACGCCGGTGTGGGCGGTGGTACTGCCATCGGCGTTGTGTTCCACGCTCCGGCGGGTGCGGGCCTGCGCTTCGGTGGGGGCGGCCAGCGCCAGCACGGCGCTCAGCCCCAGGGTGGCGAGGGCGGGTAACACGAGCACACCCGCTGCCAGCGCGGGGCGGTGCAGCAGGTCGTTGTCAGCGGGGTGGGGCAGCAAAGGCATTGTGGTCAACTCCTTGGGGTTTGCCTTGGGGTGTGGCATGGCTGTACTGTGGGTCCCGGGTGTGAGCCATTGATGGCAGAAATCCGCCGATGTATGACAAACCATGACAAACGACTGCGGCTCCGTCATGCCTTGTCATGGCTGGGGGTGCATGGCCCGCCGTGCCGTCCAAGTAGCGCCTACCATTGCCACCACGCCGCCTTCACTTGCCACGTTGCTCCCTGCCCATGACCGACCCCCTGGCCAAAATCCTGGTCGCCGATGACGAGCCCGACCTGCGTGCCCTGCTGCAGCGCTACCTCAGCGACCAGGGCTACACCGTGCGCACGGTCGATGGCGCGGGCCCGCTGGATGTGCTGCTGCAGCGCGAGCGCTTTGATGTGCTGGTGCTCGACGTGATGATGCCGGGCGAGGACGGCCTGGCCATCTGCCGCCGCCTGCGTGCGCAGGGCGAGACCATTCCCATCCTCATGCTCACCGCACGCGGCGACCCGGTGGACCGCATCATCGGCCTGGAGATGGGCGCCGACGACTACCTGCCCAAGCCCTTCAACCCGCGCGAGCTGCTGGCCCGCATCCAGGCCATGGTGCGGCGCCAGCGTGTGCTGGGCGCCCACACCGGGCCGCGCCAGGCGGGTGGGCGCATTGTGTTTGGCGCGTTCACGCTGTGGCTGGACGCGCGCCGGCTGGAGCGCAACGACGGGAACGACGGCCACGGTGCGCAGGACGTGCCCCTGACCACCGGCGAATTCGCGCTGCTGCAGGCGTTGGCCCAGCAGCCACACCGACCGCTCGGGCGCGACCGGCTTATCGCGCTGGCCTATGGGCCCGACCACACCGCCACCGACCGCAGCATCGACGTGCAGGTGATGCGCCTGCGCAAGCTCATCGAGGCCGACCCGGCGCAGCCGCGCCACATCCGCACCGTATGGGGCGTGGGCTATGTGTTTGTGCCCGATGGCACTGCGCCGGGCGGGGGGCGCCAGCCATGATGGCCTTCGCAACCACCCGCCGCTGGGGGCTCTGGCCGCGCAGCCTGCTCGGGCGCAACCTGCTGCTGATGGCCGTGCTCATCGTGCTGGGGCAGCTGGTGGCGGCGGTGTTGGTGCGGCAGATGATCTTCAAGCCCCGTGTGGCGCAGGTGGCCGATGGCGTGGCGCGCAACGTGACTGCGCTGCGGGCCGGGCTGCAGGCGCTGCCTCCGGCGCAGCGCGTGGCGTTTGTGGAGGCGTTCAACCGGCAGGCCGCGCAGGCCACACCGCCCGCTCTGCCAGAAAGCGCAGCGCGGCGCGGTCTGCTGTCGCCCTTGGAGCGGCAGTTTGTGCAGGCGGTGTCGCGCCGCCTGGGGGCGGGCGATGCTGAAACACAACCCCCGCAACCTGTGTGGCGCCGCGACAGCACCGGGGTGCTGGCCTTGCGCATGGTGCACGAGGGCACTGACTACTGGCTCAACCTTCCCAGCGTATTCCCCAGCCGTGAGTTCACCGGCGCCTGGCTGGCCGCCACGCTGGCCAGCATGCTGCTGGCGCTGCTGGGCGCGTGGTGGCTGCAGCGCCACATCAACCGCCCGCTGGTGCAGGTGGTGGGCGCGGCGCAGCAACTGGCGCACGGCCAGTCGCCCGCAACCCTGCCGGATGATGGGCCCGAAGAAATCGCCACCGTTGCGCGCAGCTTCAACCAGATGGCACAGAGTCTGGCCGCCGCCGACCACGAGCGCGCACTGATGCTGGCCGGTGTGTCGCACGACCTGCGCACGCCGCTGACCAAGCTGCGCCTGGGGGTAGAGATTGCGGGTCCGCAGGTCGATGCGCCGCTGGCGGCCAGCATGGCGCGCAGCATCGACGAGATGGATGGCATCGTGGGCCAGTTCCTGCAGTTCGCACGCAGCGGTGAGGCCGAGGCGCCCACCACCGCATCGCTCAACGACCTGGCCCAGGCCGTGGCCGAGGCGCAGGCCGACCATGGCCGCGCGCTGGTGCTGGAACTGGGGGCCCTGCCCGACGTGCCCGTGCGCCCCCAGGCCCTGCGCCGCGCGCTGGACAACCTGGTGGAAAACGCCTGGCGCCACGGTGCGCCGCCGGTGGTGCTGCACACAGGGGCAGACGCCACCCAGGTATGGCTGGAGGTGCAGGACCAGGGTCCCGGCATCACCGCCGAAGAGATCCACCGCATGCGCCAGCCTTTTGCACGTGGCGGCGGCACGGCGCGTGCGGGCGCACCGGGGGCCGGGCTCGGGCTGGCGATTGCCGAGCGCGTGGCGCGCGCCCAGGGGGGTGCGCTGGAGTTGCACAGCGCACCCGGCCAGGGGCTGCGCGCGCGGCTGGTGCTACCGCAGACGGGGCCGGGTGGTGAGCCTGCGACGGCGTGAACGGATGCGCAACGGTGGAGCGAGCGGGCTGCCCGGTCCATCCACCGCTCCGCGCAGCGCCGCGGAGCTACGGGGGCGCAGAATTTGAATAAAAATGGCCACTAGCGCTTGTTGGATAAGCGCTGATAGCTATTGAATTTGTAGCGAATTTGTGGGGCGTGGTGCCCTGTGCTGGCCCTGGCCTTCGTCCCCCAGACGGAACACCGACACCACCTGCACCAGGTCTTCGGCCTGGTTCTGCAGGCTGCTGGCGGCGGCGGCCATTTCCTCGACCAGGGCGGCGTTTTGCTGCGTGACCTGGTCCATCTGCGTCACGGCCTCGCCCACCTGGGCCACGCCCAGCGATTGTTCGTGGCTGGCCGCGCTGATCTCGCCCACGATGTCGGTCACGCGGCGGATGGACGCCACCACCTCGGTCATGGTGCTGCCCGCCCGGTCCACCAGGGCCGTACCTTGCTCCACGCGCTCCACGCTGGCGCTGATGAGGGCCTTGATCTCGCGCGCGGCCTCGGCACTGCGTCCGGCCAGGCTGCGCACTTCGCTGGCCACCACCGCAAAGCCCCGGCCCTGCTCGCCCGCGCGGGCGGCTTCCACGGCCGCGTTGAGCGCGAGGATGTTGGTCTGGAAGGCGATGGAATCGATCACGCCGATGATGTCCGAGATCTTCTGCGACGCGGCGTTGATGCCCTGCATGGTGTTGACCACCTGGGCCACGACCTCGCCGCCCTGGGTGGCCACGGTGCTCGCGCTCGCGGCCAGCTGGCTGGCCTGCTGGGCGCTGTCGGCGTTCTGGCGCACGGTGGCGTTGAGCTGCTCCATCGAGGCGGCGGTTTCTTCGAGCGCACTGGCCTGGCTTTCGGTGCGGGCCGAGAGGTCGGTATTGCCCTGGGCAATCTGCACGCTGGCCGTGGCCACGTTTTCAGAACCGTTGCGCACCTGGCGGACCACCTGCGTGAGCTGGCTGCGCATCTGCTGCAGCGCTTGCAGCAGCTGGCCGACTTCGTTGGTGCCGTGGGCCAGCGGGGCGCCGCTCAGGTCACCCTGCGCCACGGCGCGTGACAGCTCCACGGCCTGCGACAGCGGCACCGTCATCGAGCGCACAAACACCAGCGCCATGCCGCTGGTGGCCGAGAGCGTGACGACCAGCGCCAAAGCCACCCACAGCAGCCCCCGCTGCAGGTCGGACACCCGGGCCTGCAGGGCCTGGTCCAGGCTGGCCATGGACAGGTTGTTGAGTGCGTTCAGCGCTTCGATGGTGCGGGTGAACGCGTCGAAATAGTCCTTGGAGGGCAGCTGGAGTTCGCTGGCGTTGATCACGTCGCGCTCGGCCATCTGCAGCGATTGCTGGATCTGGCCCTGCACCGCCTGTGCGCTGCTGCCCAGGGCGCGCTGCAGATCGGGGTTGCCCTGCAGGGCGCGGTCCAGCCCGCGGAAGGTGTCGGCCTGCAGCTCGGCCACACGCTGCTGCAGCACCAGCAGCTGGCCCTTGCCCTGGGGCGTCAGCTCGTGCTTGCCCAGTGCGCTGGCGCCTTGGGCGCGCAGCATGCCCAGCTTTTCGCCCAGCATGGGCGCCTGCACCAGCGAGGCCTGGATCAGCGCGTGGGTGTCGGCGTCAGGGTCGATCTGCAGGCCATAGGCATGCAGCAAGGATTCGTTGAGCTGCAGCAGCGACGCGATGAGTTGCGTGTGCTGCGCCGTGCTCTGGGCCTGCTCGATGCTGCGTGCGGCCACGGCCTGCTCCAGCGTGCGCCAGGTCTGCTGGGCCTGGGTCCAGGCGGCCATCTGGGCGGCGGGCACCTTGGCGGCCGCAAAGCGGGTGGTGGCATCGTCCAGCGCTGCATTGACGGCATCGCGCGCAGCGGGGCGGCGTGCCGCCAGGGTTTCGTCGCCGCCCAGCATGCCCACCGACAGGCCCCGGTGCACCTGCATCTGCTGCACGAGGCGGGTGAGTGCCTGCGCAGGGACCATGCCCTGCGCCTCGTGGCGCGCATGGCCAATGGCGTGCAGCGCATCGCGCACCGTCAGGTAGGTGGGCAGCGCACTCATCATGAGCCCGAGGGTTCCCAGGATGAGGAATTTTGCGAGCAGGTTCAAGCGGTGAAGAAGGGACATAGCAGTAGGCGCACGGTGGGTGTGTGCGCAAAAGGGTAGACCTCAGGGGGCGGGGTGTCGGCACCCGCCGACTGGGATGCGGCCCTCCATCAGGCCGCGCGGGATGTAACGCAATGTAGGGGGCTGTTTTGAGTAGGGTTTTGACTCAGGTCAATTTTCGCCGACCTGCGGGGCGTCTTTGGAGGCATGCAGGCGGGGCGGCAGCAGAGGGCGCGCTGGAGAATAATGGCCCCAACATCCGCCCCTTGGAGCACCTGGCATGCAATCGATCACCCTGCGTTTCCTGGCGTCGCAAAGCACCCTGCCCCAGGCCGGCCGTGTGCCCGGTGGCACCGTGCTGCGCTGGGTGGACGAGGCCGGCTTTGCCTGCGCCAGCGCCTGGGCCAAGGGGCCGTGCATCACCGAGTTTGTGGGCGGCGCGCATTTTGTGCACCCCATTCGCCCGGGGGATCTGGTGGAGGTGCATGCGCGCCTGGCGTCCACCACCGACACCGCCATGCACCTGGCCGTGGAGGTGCGCAGCGGTGGCATCCATGGCGAGCCGCTGCAAGAGGTGCTGCACTGTGTGGCGGTCTACACCGCCGTGGATGCCGACGAGCAGCCCCGTGCCATCGACAAATGGAGCCCGGAAACCCCCGGCGACATGGCCCTGGCCCAGCGGGTGAAGGCACATATTGACGCTGCGCGGGCTGCGCAGTGACGGCGCCTGTATCCGGCCCTCCAGGCCCGGTAGGTGGCCCGCTCCGTGCGCGCGACCTGCTGGCCGCCCTGGTGGTGGTGGTTCTGTGGGGCGTCAACTTCGTTGCGATGAAATGGGGGCTGCGCAGCTTCAGCCCCTTCCAGCTGGGCGCCGCGCGCTACCTGTGTGCCGCCTTGCCGCTGGTGCTGCTGGTGCGCCCGCCGCGCATGCACTGGCGCTGGGTGCTGTTGTTCGGGCTGTTCCAGGGCGTGGGGCAGTTCGGTTTTCTGTTTGTCGGGCTCAAGGTGGGCATGACGGCCGGGCTGGCCAGTGTGCTGCTGCAGACGCAGGTGTTCTTCACCGCGCTGTTCGGCTTTGCACTGCTGCGCGAGCGGCCGGGGTTGCCCTTGCGGTGGGGCATGGTGCTGGCCGCGCTGGGGCTGGTGTGTTTTGCGATGAACTACGTGGGGCCGGGCTCCGGGGTGGGTGTGGCGGCGGCCACCACGCTGGCCGGTTTGCTGCTGACGCTGTGCGGCGCTGCCATGTGGGCCTCGTCCAACATCGTGGCGCGCCTGGCGCAGCAGCAAAGCCCGGGGTTTGATCCGCTGGCGTTTGTGATCTGGAGCAGCCTGGTGCCGGTGCTGCCTTTTGTGGCGCTGTCTGCCGTGTTCGACCCTGACGCCGCACGCTGGCTGCAGTGGCAAACGCTGGCGGACGTGCCCTTGCTGTCGTGGGCGGCTGTGGCCTACCTGGGCTGGGCGGCCACCATTGTTGGCTATGCGCTGTGGACCAACCTGCTGCAGCGCTACCCCGCCAACCGCGTGGCCCCCTTCAGCCTGGCGGTGCCGGTGGTGGGGCTCACCGCAGGCTGGCTGCTGCTGGATGAGGGCGTGGCGCCCTGGCAGTGGGCGGGGATTGTGCTGGTGGTGGCAGCTCTGGCCTGTGTGGTGCTGGGGCCAAAAATACAAGCAAAAATGGCACCTGGCGCTTGATGGATAAGTGCTAACAGCTATTAAATTTATAGTATTTGAATGGGAAGAGGCGGGAGGCTCCTGCCTCCTACCGCCTCTGCAGTGCGCCTGTTGCGCCGCTACTGAGCTGTTACTGCGCGCTTACAGCGCCCTGCGCCGCGCGAACCGCACCACCGTCACGCCTGCGCGCGCCTGGCGCACCGACGGCATCACGAGCACGCAGTTGTCATACGGCGTGGTCACCGGCACACCGTCGTTGTCGCCAATCACGGTGCCAGCCTTTTCAAACAGCTCCAGCCCCGTGTAGGGCGCCACAAAGCGGAAGGCGCTGCTGGTGGCCACCACGGGGCCGGTCACCTCCAGCGCCCACTGGCGGGGCGCATCGGGCAGGCGCCAGCCGGGCAGTTGCTGCGCCAGGGCGTCGGCGCTCAGGGCGCCGGACTGTTCGATGAAGCGCACGCACTGGTCCTGCGCCACGGAGCGGCTGGCCGGGTCGCCATGGAAGCCACATTCGATGAGCAGCGAACGGGTGCTGTTGCCGTTGTGGTCCTCCAGCGCGCCAAACCGGCCGTAGTCGCGCATGCGCACGCCGTCCTTGTGGCCCGCGTCCACCACGATGTGCTCGGGCGAGCGCATGGCGCGCGCCAGTTCCAGGTTGCGCGGCTGGATGCCGGTGAGCAGCAGTGGGGCCGAGGGCTCGTGCATCGAGTGGATGTCGAGCAGCCAGTCGGCCTGCGCCACAAACGGGCGCAGCGCGGCGGCGCGGCGGCGCTCGTTGGTATCGGCTGCGTTGATGCGCTCCTCCAGCCATTGGCGGTTGAGGTCTTCGTCGGTGAAGCGCGAGGCATCGTGGTTGCTCGCGTCAAACCGGTCGAACGCATCGAGGTTGCAGAACGCCAGCGTGAGCGTGCCCTGCTGCGGCCGCACGCCCGCTTCGAGCAGGCCCTTCAAGGCCCAGGCGCCGCACAGCTCGTTGCCATGCACCAGCGCGCTGACCATCACGTGGCGGCCGGGTTCGCCCGAGTCGAAATGCCAGACGCCTTCGGTGCCGGTGTTGCCAACGCGCCAGGCGGTGATGTCGGGCGCGGGCAGCTCGAAGGCCAGCGGTGGAACGGCCGTGTTTTGGGGGGCGGTGCTGCTGCTCATTCTTCGATCTTGGCGAATTCCACAATCTTCTTGTACTTGGCGACTTCGGCCGCCAGGAACTGGTCGATGTTGACCGTGGTCGCAGCCACGGTGGAGCCGCTGGCTTCCATCTTCTTCTTGAAATCGGGCGACTGCAGGGTGTCGTTCAGCGCCTTCTTCACCTTGTCGAACACCGGCTTGGGCAGGTTGGCCGGGCCCATCAGCGCAAACCACACGCCAATGTCCACGTTCTTGTACTGCGGGGTTTCGGCCAGGGCCGGGATGTCCGGTGTGGCGGCGGAGCGTTTGGCTTCGGTGGTGCCCAGGGCGATCACCTTGCCGCTCTTGATGTGTGGCAGGCCGCTGGAGAGCACGAACACGCCATATTCCAGGTTGTTGCCCATGAGGTCGTTGGTGAGCGGCGCGACGCCCCGGTAAGGGATGTGCGTCATGAAGAGCTTGCCCTGCTCCTTGACCATCTCGCCCGCCAGGTGCAGCGAGGTGCCCACGCCCGAACTGCCGTAGCTGAACTTGCCCGGGTTCTTGGACACCTTCTGCGTGAACTCGGCCAGGTTCTTAACGCCCGCGCCGGTGGATGCCACCAGCACCAGCGGTTGCGAGGCGATGAGGCCGATGGCGGTGAAGTCCTTCACGTCGTACTTCACCTTCTTGGTCACCAGCTTGTTGATGGCGATCTCGTTGCTGGCGCCCACCAGAAAGGTGTAGCCGTCGGGTGCGCTGCTCGCCACCTTCTGTGCACCAATCGCGCCGCCTGCGCCCCCAATGTTTTCAATCACCACCGGCACGCCCAGCTTGGCGCTCAATTCCGTGGCCACGGTGCGGCCGGTCAGGTCGGTGCTGCCCCCGGGTGGGTAGCCCACCACAATGGTGATGGGTTTGGAGGGATACACATCCTGTGCGAACGCTGGGGCCGCCAGGAGGGCCATGCCACACAGCAAGGCGGTGCGGCGCAGGGAGGGAGTGTTTTGCATGCGGGGCTCCAGTGAAGTTCTTGTGGGTGGAGCCATTGTGAAAAGGCGGGCACACGTCTGTGGTGCTGAAATGGCACCGGGGTGTGCCAAATGGGTTCTGCCCCCCCGGGCAAACCCTGGGGTGTCAGCGCTGTGCCAGGGCTTTCCAGAGCGCTTCGGCCACGGGCCCGAGTCGGCGTTTGGGTCGGTACAGGCGCACGTCGAAACGCACTTCCATGCGCGCATCGCCCGCAGGCGCAAGCCGTTTGGCCTGGCAATCGGCGTGCACCATGGACCAGGGCAGCCACGCCACGCCCAGGCCTTTTTGCACGTATTCGTAGTGCGCGTCGGCCGAGTCGCACTCCACCACCCGCTGCAGCCGGGGCGCATGCGGGTTCTGGGACAGATGGTCTTCCACCAGCCGCCCCAGCGCGAGCTGGGGGGCATAGGCCAGGTAGGGCACGGGCAGGTGGTCCTGCCCGAAGCGGTGCAGCGCCTGCCCTTGCGCCGTCGCCCGCGAAATGGGCACCAGCCGGTCGGACGCCACGGTGACATGCATGAACTGGCGCGCATCCAGCCGTATCGCCAGCGCCGGGTGGTGGTACACGAGCGAGAAGTCGGCTTCGCCCCTTTCGAGCAGCGCCACGGTGTCTGCCAGGGCGCGGGTGCGTATGCACAGCTCGGCGTTTTGCAAAATGGGCTGCAGCCGCACCAGCCAGTCGGCCACCACCGTGCGCGCCAGCGTGCGGCCGGTGGCCAGCGTCACGGTGCGGGCCTGCCGCCCGGCCAGGCTCTGCAGCTCCTCGTGCGACTGCGCCAGGCTGCGCGCCATGTGGCCCGCAGTTTCCAGAAAGCTCTGCCCGGCAGGCGTCAGGGTGACGGGGCCGCCATCGCGCTCCACCAGCGGCGTACCCGCCCAGGCCTCCAGCGCGCGGATGCGGCGGCCAAAGGCGGGGTGCGTGACATGCCGCAGCTCGGCTGCCCGCGTGTAGCTGCGCTCCTGCGCCAGCACGATGAAGTCTTCGAGCCACTTGAGCTGCATGGGTGTGATCCGGGTGCAGCTGGGGCGCGAAGGTTGTCGGAGCTGAAAGTGGGGTGTCAGCGCGCGCGGGCTGCTTCGAGCACCGCGCGGGTGCGCTGGGCCTCGGTGCGCGCCGCCGCTGCAAAGTCGTCGCCCTTGGATGCGTACAGGATGGACCGCGACGAGTTCACGATGATCGGCCCGCCATCGCGCAGCCCGGCGCGCACGGTGGCAGCGGCGTCGCCACCCTGGGCGCCCACGCCAGGGATCAGCAGCGGCAGTGTGGGCGCAATGGCACGCACGCGCTCGATCTCCTGTGGGTAGGTGGCACCCACCACCAAGCCCAGCTGGCCGTTCTTGTTCCAGGGGCCTTGCGCCAGCCGTGCCACATGCTCATACATGAGCGGCTGGCCCTCGACGCTGGCCAGGCGCTGGGTCTGCAGGTCGTCGCCGCCCGGGTTGGAGGTGCGGCACAGCAAAAAGGCGCCCTTGCCGTGGTAGGCCAGGTAGGGCTCGATGGAGTCGAAGCCCATGAAGGGCGACAGCGTGACCGCATCGGCACCGTAGCGCTCGAAGGCCTCCTTGGCGTACTGCTCGGCCGTGGAGCCAATGTCGCCGCGCTTGGCATCCAGGATCACCGGCACATGCGGCGCGTTGGCGCGCATGTGCTGCATCAGACGTTCGAGCTGGTCTTCGGCGCTGTGGGCGGCAAAGTAGGCGATCTGCGGCTTGAAGGCACACACCAGGTCGGCCGTGGCGTCCACGATGGCGGCGCAGAAGTCATAGATCTTGTGCGCATCGCCCTGCATTCCCGCAGGAAACCGCGTGGGCTCCGGGTCCAGGCCCACGCACAGCAGGGAGTTGTTTTGCGCCGTGGCGTCGCGCAGCATGTCGGTGAAGGTCATGGGGCCTGATTTTAGGTGGGGTGACAAGCACCGCCGCACGGTTTTCTGCCCGCCGCTGCGGCGCAGAGGACTCCGGGGTGTGGTCACGAGACCGCAGTGGGCAACAAAAAAGGCCGTCGAGACGGCCTTTTAGGGGGTGGTTCGGGAGTCCCCGTACGCAGCGGGAGCACCCCTACCGAATTCGCATTTCCTCAGCGCGGTACCGCCAGCAGGCGCTGCACATCACGGTCGTTGGGCAGTGCGTAGTCGTGGCCGCGGATGATGCGGCTGTCTTCCGTGCGCACGAGCTTGAGGCTCACGTAGGTGAAATTGGCAGCGGCCGAGTAGGTACCCACCAGCACCAGCGAGGCATTGTGGCTGCGGGCGATATCCTTGATTTCGCGGGACAGCAGCAACTCGCCAGCACCTTCGCGCACGAACACGTCGCCGCGCAGCTTGATTTCCTTCACGTTGAAACCGCTGGCCGCCATGTGCGAGGCGTATTGCTCGGACAGCGTGCGGCCCAGAGGGGCCGAGCGGCTCAGGTCGTTCACGTTGACCACGGTGGCCACCAGGACGGGGCCGCTGCCTGCAGCGCTCAGGTCGAAACCGGCGGTCAGCTTGGCCACAGCATCGCGGCTGCTGGTCAGGAACTGGTTGTTGGCGGCTTCCTGGTAGGTCGGATCGGTGCGCGTGGGCGCGCCATTGTTGGCACAGCCGGCCAGCAAAGCTGCTGCGGCCAGCGCGGTCAGGAGTGCTGCGGTTTTCATTGCGAAACTACCTTCATATTGACGTTCTTGTAGTACGACGGACGCATGAACAGCGGCGTGTCCGCGTTCTCGAGGTAGTACACATCGGTCTTGCGGGCCACATACTGGCCGCCGCGTGTGACCGTGGTGGTCAGGATCAGCTCGGTGTTGGTGGGGCCGCCCGAGTTGATGCTGGCGCCGTAGTCAGCCAGCGAGGTGGCACCCAGCGCGGCCAGCAGTTGCAGATCCAGGTGCTCGTGACGTAGGCCGTAGGCTGCCATCAGGCCCGCAGCGATCATCGTGAACTGGCCAGGAATGAAGTGGGGGCGGGGGCTGTTGTGACGAACCACCTGCGTGTTGTACGTCACGTTGAGTGCCTGGCCAGGATCCTGCAAAACAGGCGCACCGCTTTGCACGAGCTTGGTGATCAGGAAATCACGGAATGCCAGATCGAATGCGCTCGGGTTGGGGGGCAGCGCTACATGCAATTGCGTGCCAGGGGCCATGCCGGTCTTGTCGAGCGTGCTGAGGGTTTGCGCCACCACGTCGTTCGAGACCAGTTCCCAGTGGCCCGCCGAGCGGACCTTGGGTTGTACCGTCAGCTCAAAGTTCTCCGCCAGGGGAATGGGCGAACGATAAGCACATCCCGCCAAAGTAGCCACAGCGCCGGCCAATACCGCCAAGCTGACTGCCTTTGAAAATTTCATGATTCCCTCCTACGGACTTTGAGAGGCGGGGACATGAACAGATACATCCCACGCGATTGAAAAATAATTCTGGGCGCGATACTCAACAAAAACAAGAAAAAATTGAGGTAACTGCGCCCAGACACACGCAATTCGTTGTTTTTGGTCACAGATTGGCGTGCTTGCTTACGCGTGGCTGCATTTGCTTGTACCGGTGCGTGTAACAAATTTCAAACGATGGTAACGAAGCGTTTTTCAAGGATTTCGAACGCGGGCAGCGTCTTGCCTTCCAGCACTTCCAGAAAGGCGCCGCCGCCGGTGGAGATATAACCCACCTGTTTTTCGATGCCGTATTTGGCGATGGCCGCCAGGGTGTCGCCACCGCCAGCAATGCTGAACGCGGGTGATTCGGCGATGGCCTTGGCAATCTCGCGGGTGCCGTTTTCAAAGGCCGCGAATTCAAACACGCCCACCGGGCCGTTCCAGACGATGGTGCCTGCGGACTTGAGCTGGGTGGCCAGGCGGGCGGCGGTTTCGGGGCCGATGTCCAGGATCAGATCGTCCTCGGCCACGTCCTTGGCTGCCTTCACGGTCGCTGGGGCATCGGCGGCAAAGGCCTTGGCGGTGACCACATCGGTGGGGATCGGCACTTCGGCGCCGCGCGCTTTCATGGCGGCGATCACGGCGCGCGCTTCGTCCAGCAGGTCGGGTTCGGCCAGGCTTTTGCCGATGGGCAGGCCCGCCGCCAGCATGAAGGTGTTGGCAATGCCGCCGCCCACGATGAGCTGGTCCACCTTGTCGGCCAGGCTCTTCAAGATGGTGAGCTTGGTCGAGACCTTGGAGCCCGCCACGATGGCGGCCAGCGGGCGCTGGGGATGGGCCAGGGCTTTGGTCAGGGCGTCGATCTCGGCCGACAGCAGCGGGCCGGCGCAGGCAATGGGGGCGAATTGTGCGATGCCGTAGGTCGTGCCTTCGGCGCGGTGGGCGGTGCCAAAGGCGTCGTTCACGAAGATGTCGCACAGCGCAGCCATCTTGCGGGCCAGGTCTTCCTTGTTCTTTTTCTCGCCCACGTTCAGGCGGCAATTTTCCAGCAGCACGACCTGGCCTGGGGCAACGGTGACGCCGTCCACCCAGTTCGAGACCAGCGGAACATCGCGGCCCAGCAGCTCGGACAGGCGTGCGGCCACGGGGGCCAGCGAGTCCTCGGGCTTGAACTCACCCTCGGTCGGGCGGCCCAGGTGGCTGGTCACCATGACGGCCGCTCCGGCGTCCAGCGCCATGCGGATGCAGGGGATCGATGCGCGGATGCGGGTGTCTTCGGTGATGCGGCCAGCATCGTCCTGGGGAACGTTCAGGTCGGCACGGATGAAGACGCGCTGGCCTTGGGCCTTGCCTTGGGCGCACAGATCGGAAAAGCGGAGGATGTTCATGGCGGGAGGGGTGGATTGAATCGGGCTCTTGAGGGCTGCCATTTTAGTGAGCGAAGCCCATGCGGCTCCCGCGCCCGTGCCATTGCACCCTTGGGACTGGCTCTGCCAGGCCCCTGGCGTCGTCCCCCTGGGGGCTGAGGGGCAGCGGCTCCAAGCCTGCCTGCGCAGGCTTGGACTGCACCGAAGAGCCACCGCCTCTGGCGGCGGCACTGACGCACACGGCTCAGGAGGTGCTTCTCTACCAATTCCAGCCGATGTGCAGCGGCAGGTACACCACCATGCCCACCACGATGGTGCCCAGGATGCCGCGCCGCCAGAAGTAGTAGGCAGTGGCACACAGGACGGCAGGGATGCGCGCGTCCATGAAGGTGCCGATGAGTTCGCCCTGGGTCATCAGGATCTCGGGAGCGATCACGGCGGTGAGGGCGGCCAGCGGTGCGTACTTGAGCCCGCGCTTGAGCCAGTCGGGCAGCGGCAGCTCGCGCTCGGGGATCATGAAGAACGAGCGCGACACCACCGTGATCACGGCCAGGCCGAAGATGGCGATGGCGGGTTCGATCCAGGACCAGTCGTTCATCACGGATGGCGCTCCTCGCGCAGTGGCACCACGTCGCCCGCCTCGACCTGCTCGCGTTCTTCAGGGGGCAGCACGCTGTCGGCGGGCAACAGGACCAGTTCGGGCTTGTGGCGGCGGCGGTCCACTGCTTCCATCAAGAGGCCCGCAGCCACCGCTGCCGCAATGGCCACGAGGATGTTGAGCTTGAGCGGCAGTGCAAACGCGGCAATCGCAGCCGTGGCGGCGACACCGGTGGCCAGCCAGGTGGCCCGGTCGAACAGCAGTGACAGCAGCACACCCAGCAGCGCTAGCACGCCCGCAAACCCCAGGCCCCAGGACAGCGGCACGGCATTGGCCAGCAGGATGCCGGCGATGGACGGCACCTGCCAGGCCAGCCAGTTGGTGCTGGCAGCACCCCAGAAATACGGCACCTGCTCGGGTTGGGGGCGCGGCTCCGGAAAGCGCTTCATGAAGGCCACGTAGATCACATCGCCGCTGAAATAGCCCACCGCCAGGCGCTGGCGCAGCGGCAGGTGCGCGAAGTAGCTGCGCCACATGCTGCTGAAGATCACAAAACGCAGATTCACACAGCTCGCCGTGAGCCAGACCACCCACAGCGGCGCGCCCACCGCCATCAAAGGGATGACCGCCAGCTGCGCGCTGCCGGCATACACCACCAGCGACATGAAGATGGCCATCCCAACGGGCAGCCCGCTCTTGACCATGACCACTCCGGTGACCAGGCCCCAGGCCCCGATGCCCACGGCCGTGCCCGCCATGTCGACAGCGGCCACGCGAAAGGAGGGGTGGCGCAGTGTGTTGCCGATGGCGGCCCGGCGGCTCATGCCGGTGTCGCGGCGGTAGTGGGCGCAGCGCCCAGCACCATGCCGGGCTGCAGGTCAAAGCCCCGCAAGAAATCGGCCGCTGCGAGCCGCTTGCCCCCCGCGCGCTGCAAGGTCGTCAGGCGCAGCGTGCCTTCGCCGCAGGTGACCGTCACCCCGTCGCCATTCACCGACAAAAT
This sequence comes from Acidovorax sp. NN32, assembly GCF_057597245.1. Taxonomy (NCBI): domain Bacteria; kingdom Pseudomonadati; phylum Pseudomonadota; class Betaproteobacteria; order Burkholderiales; family Comamonadaceae; genus Acidovorax; species Acidovorax sp. NN32. The sequence continues at coordinate 5,172,657 of NZ_CP199679.1, read as the reverse complement.
TTGGCCCTGGCGCTTATCTGTATTCGATTTATTGCTATCAATTTCATAACTCCACACTTTGATCGTTTCCCCTGCGCATTCGGTGCTGGCTCCGGGGAACGGGTCAAACGCTCGAATACGCTGGCCGATCACCGTGGCGGGCAGCGACCAGTCGATGGTGCTCTCGGCCTTCTCGATCTTGTGGGCGTAGGTGATGCCCTCGGCGGGCTGGGGCACGGCCTTCAGCCCTCCACAGGCGGCCAGTTCCAGAGCCTCCACGATCATGCGGCCCCCGAGCGCGGCCAGCCGGTCGTGCAGGGTGGCGGTGGTGTCTGTGGGCGCAATGGCCAGCCGCTCCATCAGCAGCATGTCGCCGGTGTCTAGGCCAGCATCCATCTGCATGATGGTGATGCCGGTTTCGGCATCCCCTGCCTCGATGGCGCGGTGGATGGGCGCGGCGCCCCGCCAGCGAGGCAGCAGGCTGGCGTGGATGTTCAGGCAGCCTTGGGCCGGGAGATCCAATACCCACTGTGGCAGGATGAGTCCATAGGCGGCCACCACCATCACATCGGCCTGCGCAGCCACCAGCGCATCGCGCGCGGCGGCTGCATCGTCGGGGTATTTGCCGTCAAGGCGCAGGCTGCGGGGCTGCACCACCGGGATGCCGTGTTCCAGCGCGCATTGCTTGACGGGGGAGGCTTGCAACTTCATGCCGCGCCCCGCGGGGCGGTCGGGCTGGGTCAGGACCAGGGGCACCGTGAACCCTGCGGCCAGCAGCCGCTCCAGCGCCACGCGGGCAAATTCGGGCGTGCCTGCAAAAATGACTCTCATGGGAAACCGTTGTCAGGAGGTAAGTACGCACTCAGTCGCGCGCGTTGTCAAAATGGGGAAGCTCGTCCGTGAATAGCACCTGCCGTACCACGCCCTGGCGGTCCAGGTGGACGTGGGCAAGGCGCGGGTCGGAGTTCTGGCGGAAGCGGTAGGTCCAGATGTCGCCCTCAAACCGTGCCACACGCTCCACGCGCAAAGGCGCACCAAAGGTGCGCTGCACATCGGCGGTGGTCCATATGCCCACGGGAAGGTTCTCAAAGCGCGCCTGCGTCAGCACCTGCTCGTTGCGCACCAGCCTGCCGCTGGCGTCGAAATCCAGGTTGTAGGCCGCAAACCCCGCGGGCAGCTCGGAGTACAGGAGCCGCTCGCCGCTTGGCAAAGGGAAGGAGGCGGTGGGCGGCCCGAGACGGGCAACCACCTCGGCGCGCAGCGCGCCGGTTTTTTCGCGGGCCGGCAGCGCACAGCCCGAAATTTGCACCGCCAGCACAAGAAGCGCCAGGCGCGCCAGCACTCCGCCACCCCTGCGGGTGCAGAGCGCTGGACCGGTCACTCGCGCGCCCCCCGCTGCTGCTTGACCATCTTGGTCTTGATGCGGTTGCGCTTGAGTGGGGAGAGGTATTCCACAAACACCTTGCCCATGAGATGGTCCATCTCGTGCTGGATGCACACCGCCAGAAGGCCATCGGCCTCAATGACGCGGGACTGGCCCTGGGCGTCCAGTGCCCGCACATGCACGGCATCGAAGCGTTCAACGCCGTCATAGATGCCGGGTACCGAGAGGCAACCTTCTTCGTTGAGGTGCTTTTCGGCACTGGTCCAGACCAGTTCGGGGTTGATGAGCACCAGCGGCTGGTTGCGTTCCTCAGAAACGTCGATGACCACCAGGCGCTCGTGCACGTCCACCTGGGTGGCGGCCAGGCCAATGCCATGGGCGTCGTACATGGTGGCCAGCATGTCGGAGACCAGCGTCCGGATGCGGTCGTCCACCGCCGCAATGGGGCGTGCAACCTTGTGAAGCCGGGGGGCCGGGTAACAGAGAATGGGAAGGATTGCCATGAAAGCTGCCAAGAGATGTCGCTATTTTCGCCACTTTTAAGGCCTGCTGCAGCGCCGCCAGCCAATAATCGTTGCCGAATCAAGGGCTTGAGCAGAGAATCTAAGAAGCTTTGTAACGTATTTGCCCGGCTGCGCGGTTGCTCCGTGCGTCGAGGTGCCAGCGAGGGGGCGTTTCCCAATGCATGAGAAAAGGAACAACATGACAGCATTCACCAGCGTGCGGCGGACCGCCCTGGGCGCGCTCACCATCATCGCTGGCGCTTTGCTGGTCGCACCGGCTCAGGCCCAGACCCCTCCCATCTCCAGCGGTCAGCGCGCCACGGCACAGCAAGTGTCGGAGCGTGGCATCCCGCTGTCCGAGCTGGCGCCTAACGCTCCGGACACCTACACGGTGCAGCGCGGCGACACGTTGTGGGGTATTTCGGGTCTGTACCTCAAGCGGCCCTGGCGCTGGCCCGAACTGTGGGGCATGAACCTCAAGGCCATTGCAAACCCGCACCTGATTTATCCGGGCCAGACGCTTTACCTGGACAAGGATGGCAGCTACGCCCGCCTGCGGACGACACCCCCTGGCGTGTCGGATTCAGAGCCTCAGACGGTGCGCGTGTCGCCCCGCACCCGCAGCGACAGTCTGGCCAGCACGGCGCTCCCCACACTCAAGTCTCACCTGATCGAGCCCTTCCTCGTGGAGCCTCTGGTGGTGGATGCCGACGTGTTGCAACGGGCTCCCCGCATTGTGGCCACCACCGAAGATCGCGTGCTCATGGCCAGCGGCGACCGCGCCTATGTGCGCGGCGATGCATCCGCCCCCGTCCGTGCAGAACCTGGCGAGCCCCGCTTTTTCCGTGTTTTCCGCGATGCCGTGGCCATGAAGGATCCGGTGACGGGTGAAATCCTGGGGTACGAAGCACAGTACCTGGGCAAGGCCGAGCTGGTGCGTGGCGAGTCTTTTGAAGAGATTCCCAACGGCAAGGGCGGCTATGTCTCTGAATATGTGCCTGCCACTGTGGATCTGTCCGGCACCAAGGAAGAGATACGCGCAGGGGATCGCATCCTGCCAGCGCCTGCCCGGGTCTTCACCAGCTACACCCCACGAGCGCCCCACATCGATGTGGACGCGCGCATCGTCTCCATCTACGGCAGCTTCTCGGCAGCCTATGCCGCCCAGAACCAGGTGGTTGCGATCAACATGGGTTCGCAAGACGGCATTGAGCCAGGTCATGTCCTGTCGCTGCTGACCCAGGGCGACCGCATCAAGGATGTGACTGGCGAGGGGAAGACCATGATCAAGCTACCCAGCGAGAGCAACGGGACGGCCATGGTGTTCCGAACCTTCGACCGCGTCTCGTACGCGCTGCTGCTGGAAATCCGCAGCGGCGTGCGCGTGGGCGACCGCCTGATCAATCCTCAGGAATAACGGCGGACTGGCTGAAGCCGCGCGGCTGCCTGTTGGTGGCGCGGCGGCGGGGCTGGCGTTGCCGTGGTTCTTCTATCAACTGCCTCCATGGACCGCGACGAGCTGGGCGCTTGGTTGCGCCTCACGCTTTCCCAGGGCGTGGGTAATGGCGCCGCGCGGCGCCTGCTGGCCCGTTTTGGGCTGCCGCAGGACATCTTCCGCCAACCCGAATCTGCCTTGCAGCACTGTGTGACCTTGGCCCAGGCCAAGGCGCTGTGTACCGTACCCAGCGGATGGGAGGCGTTGCTGGAGACCACCTGGCATTGGCTGGAGGGAGCAGACCCACAAGGACCTGCCCGTGCGGTGATCACATTGGGGGATGCCCGGTATCCCCAGTCGCTGTTGGACACCGAAGATCCCCCGCTGCTCATGTACCTGATGGGGGCGGCCCGGCTGGTGGCGCAAAACCCGTTCCCGACCGGCCGGTGCCTGGCCGTGGTCGGAAGCCGCAACCCCACGGCACAGGGCGCGGACAACGCGCGGCTTTTTTCGCGCGCACTGCGGGGGGCGGGCTTCACCATCGTCTCGGGGCTCGCGCTGGGTGTGGATGCGGCAGCCCATGAAGGTGCGCTGGATGTGTCTTCCGACCCCTTTGCGGAGGCAACACCCGCCACCATTGCGGTCGTGGGCACCGGGTTGGATCGCGTCTACCCCCGCAAGAACCTTGACCTGGCCCACCGCATCGCAGCCCACGGGGTGTTGGTCAGCGAATACCCCCTGGGCACGCCACCGCTGGCCGCCAATTTCCCCAAGCGCAACCGTATCATCTCCGGCCTCTCTCAAGGCACTCTCGTGGTCGAGGCGGCGTTGGCGTCTGGTTCGCTGATCACCGCCCGAATGGCGGCGGAACAGGGCCGCGAGGTTTTTGCCATCCCCGGCTCCATTCACGCACCGCAATCGCGGGGTTGCCATGCGCTCATACGCCAGGGCGCCAAGCTGGTGGAGTCCGCGCAGGATGTACTGGAAGAACTGCGCATGCCCCCTGCGGCAGGCAAGCAGAGCGCCTCTTCTGGCGCTGCCGTGCTTGACGAAGAAGGCAGCAGGGATATCGACACTCGCCAGACTGAAAGCCCCCTGTTGCAGGCGCTGGGTTTTGACCCCATGGGGGTGGATGCCCTGGTGGCCCGCACGGGCATGGATGCGGCGTCGCTGCAGGTGGAATTGCTGGAGCTGGAGTTGGATGGCCAGGTGGCGCGTCTGCCCGGCGGCCTGTACCAGCGGCTGGGCAGCGCCTGACGCTGGCGGTGACCTCTCGTTGCCCGGTGGCACAGGCATCGTCTTGATGCCCCTGAAACCGCGTCAGTCCAGCAGCCGCTCGGGGTTTGCGTCCAGCTTGGCCAGTGCATCGCGCGTGGCGCGCAAGGTCAGGCCTTCTTCGTCCTGGGCTACGAGCAAGCCCGCTTGCAAGTACGCAGCCAGCCTGCGCAGCTGAATCAGGTAACTGCTGCCATCCACGGCTGCGAACAGGTGCAGCTGCTTGCGCTGGCTTTGCCACGCGTACTGCACCTGGGCCGATGCGCCGTTGTGGTCCAGTGTGTACCAGGTGCCAGGCTGCAGTTCCTGGGCCCAGGCCACCATGGCGTCTTCCACCGGGGCGCCGTTGTCGGCGACCACGTGAATGGACGAAGCGTCGATACCCAGCATCATTTCGATGTTGTCGGCATTGAGCGGCATGTCGCCCAGCGTGGCGTCGCTAATAAAGTCCTCCAGATTGGCCAGGCGCTTGGCCATGGCGTCAATGTGGGCCTGCGGGATGGAGGCCGTCTTGGACAGGAAGGCATCGGCCAGGGTGTCGGTGAGGATCTTGATCTGGGCGTCCTGCGGCGCGCCGTTCACGCCCATGAGGGCCAGCCCCTGGCGCAGTCGCTGCAGCAGGCCAGGAAGATTCTGGATGACCTGCGCGCGGTCGCTGCGGTTGGGCTTGGCACTGGCGGCCCAGACGAGGTCGGCGGCTGTGCGCTTGAGCGAGATGGTGTCTGCGTGCTGGGGGCCGTCGCGCACGGCCGAGAGGGCCAGGACTTCGGCCCAGGTCTTGAACAGAAACTCGCGGATCTCGTCGCGCACCGGCATGTCGCGCAGCATGGTGCGCAGCTCGATGGTGTACTGGATCGCCAGCGTCTCCCTTTGTTCCACCTGTTGAGCCACCGTAACCAAGCGCGACGTAGCCTGTTTTTCGGTGAGGAACTTGGACAGGAATTTCTCGAACTCGTCGTAGACGAGCTGGAACACCCGACGGCCGGTTTCAGGGTACTGCTCAATCACCTGTACCACGCGGCGGATTTCCGCCTCCAGTGCGCTGCCATTGATGCTGGTCGCATCAAAGCCCATTACGCAGGCGCCCATGCGGTCGATCAGCTGGCGCGCTGGGTGGTTGAGGTTGCTGAAAAACTCTGGCTCGGCCAGTGCCACGCGCAGCACAGGCACCTGAAGTCGCGCAAACCACACGCGCACGGCTGGCGGGATGCGGTCCTCGGCCAGGATGCTCTGGAACATCAGGGCCACCACCTCGATGATGGCTTTTTCACCGGCCGTCGAGGCCTTTTTCTTGAGTTCGGTCGAGCGTTCGCGCACGGCCCCTGCCAACTGGACCACGGCCGCAGGGCTGTAGTCTTCCATCAGGGTGGCGACACCGCTGTAGTACGTGTCGGCGTGCACACGGTGGGCGGTCAGTGCATGGGCCAGCGCCGCAGACGCTGGTGGGGCATTGACCATGTCGAAGCCGGTGGCGGGCTGTGTGAGCAGCCTGCGCAGTTGCCCCATCACACCGTGGGCGCGCTGGCGGGCGCGTGCCAGCGGAGTCATGCCGGTGGCAAACGCAGTGGGCATTCCGTGCTGCGGGTAGCCCGGCGGGGGCATGCGGGACGGATGCTGGGGCATGGGCCGACCGCCTTGGGGGGGCATCATGCCCCCGCGCGCTGCCGCCATGGCATCCCGGGTCTGGGCCAGGGCCTGGGAGGCCAGGCCTCCGGCCCCGGAGTCGTTGCTCCCACCGCTGCCGGTGATCGCCCCCCCTGCCGTGCGCCGCACGCGGGACTTCAGGTCCGCCTGTGGCGTCACACCCTGTTCCACATAGAACACGTTGACGGCCTGGTACTGTTTCTGGAGCAAGTTGGCCAGTTCCCGCTGCAGCGGGTCCACCACGGTCTGCAGGTCGGTGCGGGGCAGTCCGGCCTCCACCCACTGCTCGACCAGCAGCAGGCACACGGCTTCCGGACGGAGGATATCGCTGCTGTCGAGTTCCTGGCCTTCCAGCGACTGGGTGCGCTGGCGCAGTGTGTCGAACTGCTGGCTCACCTGTTCGCTGACCGTCAGGGCCATGCGTGAAGCCAGGATCTTGTTTTCCACCACGTCGTCGCTCAACAGTTCGAACTGGGGGTTTGCGCCATTGGCTGCCAGGGCACCCCGGGTGGTGCTGCTATGGGGGGCCAACGCATCGCGCCAGGCCTTGCCAGTGCGATCTGTCCAGGCTGCGTGGTGCTGTTGATACCGCATCCAGGCATCGCGGTGCGACTGCATTTCGCGCGCCGTGCCCGTCTGGGTCATCAGCGTTGTCAGGAGGTCCAGGACCGTCTTGTCCAGGTCCGGGAGCCCTGCACAGATGCCCTCTACGAACCGCTGGCGCGCCTGGCGGGCCAGGCGGCGCTGCGGAACGGAAGAGGGCGTGGGCTGCATGGGCAGATATTAGCGGGTCAGACGGTGGCTCCGGCATGGGGATCATTCGGATCCCCATCTTTTCTGACGGGCTTGACAAGGTCCTCGCGTTTTACGCCCAGCCACATGGCGATGGCGGCTGCCACGAACACGGACGAGTAGATGCCGAACAGGATGCCGATCGTCAGCGCCAGCGCAAAGTAGTGCAGGCTGGGGCCGCCAAAGAAGAACATCGACAGCACCATGGCCTCGGTCGAAGCGTGGGTGATGATGGTGCGGCTCATCGTGCTCGTGATGGCGTGGTCGATCACCTCGTGCGTGCTCATCTTGCGGTACTTGCGGAAGGCCTCGCGGATCCGGTCGAAGATCACGACCGACTCGTTGACCGAGTATCCCAGCACGGCCAGCACAGCAGCCAGCACCGACAGCGAGAACTCCCACTGAAAGAACGCGAAGAAGCCCAGGATGATCACCACGTCATGCAGGTTGGCAATGATGGCGGCGACCCCGAACTTCCACTCGAAGCGGAAGGCCAGGTAGATCACGATGCCCACGACCACCATGGCCAGCGCCATAAGGCCGCCGTGCACCAGTTCCTCACCCACCTGCGGGCCGACGAACTCGGTGCGGCGCAGCGTGACCTCGGGGTCAGCGGCCTTGAGCGCGCCCAGTACCTGCTCGCTTTGCTGCGCGGATGTGACGCCCTTTTGCACGGGCAGCCGGATCATCACGTCGCGGGCGGTGCCGAAGTTCTGCACCTGCACGTCCGGATAGCCCAGGCCGGAAACCGTCTCGCGGACCTTGGCCAGTTCGGCGGGCTGGCTGTAGGCCACTTCCATGACCGTACCGCCGGTGAACTCCACCGACAGGTGCAGGCCACGGGTCAGCAAGAAGAACACTGCGAGGGCAAAGGTGATGAAGGAGATCGCGTTGAAGATCAACGCGTGCTTCATGAAGGGGATATCTTTTTTGATGCGGAAGAATTCCATGGCCGTTGTCCTTTAGTTCGTCTTGGCCACGGCGGTGTCGGTATCTGGCTTCCAGACCGTACCGATCGACACGCTCTTGAGCTTCTTCTGGCGGCCGTACCACAGGTTCACCAGGCCCCGCGAGAAAAACACGGCCGAGAACATGCTGGTCAGGATGCCGATGCAATGCACCACGGCAAAACCGCGCACCGGGCCGGAGCCAAAGGCCAGCAGGGCCAGGCCTGCAATCAGCGTCGTCACGTTGGAGTCGAGAATCGTCGCCCAGGCACGCTCGTAGCCCGTATGGATGGCCGCCTGTGGCGAGACACCCGAGCGCAGCTCCTCGCGGATGCGTTCATTGATCAGCACGTTCGAGTCAATGGCCACCCCAATCGCGAGGGCCATGGCGGCAATGCCCGGCAATGTGAGTGTGGCTTGCAGCATCGACAGAACCGCCACCAGCAGCAGCACGTTCACGCCCAGCGCAATGCTGGAGAACACGCCAAACAGCATGTAATAGGCGCACATGAAGATGGCGATCGCGATCAGGCCCCAGACCACGCTGTTGATGCCGCGCTCGATGTTGTCGGCGCCCAGGCTGGGGCCGATGGTGAATTCTTCGATGATTTCCATGGGCGCCGCCAGCGAACCGGCGCGCAGCAGCAGCGCGGTGTCGTTGGCTTCGGCCGTGGTCATGCGGCCCGAAATCTGCACGCGCCCACCGCCGATTTCGGTGCGGATCACTGGCGCGGTCACCACTTCGCCCTTGCCCTTTTCAAACAGCACGATGGCCATGCGCTTGCCGACGTTCTCGCGCGTGATGTCCTTGAAGATGCGCGCACCCTTGGCGTCCAGCGTGAGGTTCACAGTGGGTTCCTGCGTCTGGCCGTCAAAGCCCGGCTGGGCATCGGTCAGGTTCTCACCGGTCAAGATCACCTGTTTCTTGACGATGACCGGCTGGCCGCTGCGTTCCAGATAGCGTTCCGAGCCGAACGGCACGGGGCCACGGCCAGTCTCGGCGGCGCGGGCTTCGGTGCCCTCGTCCACCAGGCGAACTTCCAGCGTGGCGGTGCGGCCCAGGATGTCCTTGGCCTTGGCCGTGTCCTGCACACCGGGCAGCTGCACCACGATGCGGTCCAGACCCTGCTGCTGGATCACGGGTTCGGCCACGCCCAGTTCGTTGATCCGGTTGTGCAGCGTGACCATGTTCTGCTTGAGCGCCTGCTCCTGCACCTTGCGCGTGGCTTCGGGCTTGATGGCAACGCGCAGCTTGAACTCAGTGCCCTCGGGCGTGCCGGTGACCTGGAGGTCGGGGAACTGGTCCGCAATCAGGTTGCGGGCTGCAGTCATCGTGGCTTCGTCGCGCACCTTGATGTCGATGTTCTGCCCTTCGCGGCTGATGCCACCGTGGCGAATGCTCTTGTCGCGCAGTGCGGTGCGGATGTCGCCTGCGTACGACTCGGCTTTTTTGGTCAAGGCCGCCTGCATGTCCACCTGCAGCATGAAGTGCACGCCGCCGCGCAGGTCCAGGCCCAGGTACATGGGGTTGGCGTGCAGGGATTTGAGCCAGACGGGCGAGCGGGACACCAGGTTCAGCGCCACGATGTACGAGGGATCGCTGGCGTCGGGTACCAGGGCCTTCTGGATCGCGTCCTTGGCCTTGAGCTGCGTGTCGGGCGCATCGAAACGCGCGCGCACCGAGTTGCCTTCCAGTTCCACGAAGTCTGGCGTGACGCCAGCCGCCTTGAGCGCCTCTTCCACCCGCTGCTGCACGGCGGTGTCCACCTTGACGGTGGCTTTGGCCGACGAAACCTGCACGGCAGGTGCCTCGCCGAAGAAATTGGGCAGGGTGTACAACACCCCCACCAGCAGCACGATCACCAGGATCGCGTACTTCCAGACCGGATAACGGTTCATGATCGCGCTCTTATCTCAGTATTTCAGGCGCTGTGTGCGCCGATCCCCTCATGCCAGCGGACACCGTGGAACTGGCGTTGCCAGGCCACTGGCGTCGTCCCCCTTCCCGCGCGCAGCGCGAGAGAAAGGGGAAGCGGCGCAGCCGCTCAGGGGGTTGATCCTCACTTCACCGAACCCTTGGGAAGCACCTGAACCACGGCGCTGCGCTGCAGCTGCACTTCCACGCCGCTGGCGATCTCGATGTGCAGGAAACCTTCGGACAGGCGCGTGACCTTGCCGACGATGCCGCCTGCGGTGGCCACTTCATCGCCCTTGGCAATGGCTTCGATCATGGCGCGGTGTTCCTTCTGGCGCTTCATCTGGGGGCGGATCATGACGAAGTACAGCACCACAAACATCAGCACCAGGGGCAGCATGCCCGTGAGCGTGGACATCATGTCGCCGCCGCCAGCGGCTGCTGCGGGTGCGGTTTGGGCAAAAGCGGAAGAAATAAACACGGACTGGACTCCACAACGGATGTTCAAAATTCACACAACCCGCCAGAGGCAAGCGCCAAAGCGCCTGTCAGGGCAGAACAGGGCATTGTATGCGGCGCCCCGCCTGTGTCCCCAGGAGGAAGACCCAAGGCGGCAGCGGGTGTTTGCCGCGCCAGGCGGCGCAGGGGATGGATTGACAGTTATTTGGGTAAAAATGGCTGCTAGGGCTTGATGGTTATGCATTTATAGCTCATCAATTAATAGCAAAAAGCCCGCGCCAGGCGCGGGCTCTCCGCCCCAAACGGCCGCTGCGGGCCGTGTGTCAGGCCGCTTGGCGCCGGGGCTCGGTCGCCTTGCCGCTGCGCCACTGGGCCATCAGGCCGTCCCATTTGGGGCGTGCCGCTTTCAGGTGGCGCTCCTTCACGTGGCCATAGCCCCGGATCTCTTCGGGGATGCGGGCGATCTCCACGGCCAGGGCCAGGTTGTCCGCATTCAGCGTGGCCAGCAGTTCGTCGATGCAGGCGCGGTATTCCACGATCAGCGCGCGCTCCATGCGGCGCTCCTCGGTCTTGCCGAACACGTCCAGCGCCGTGCCGCGCAGGCCCTTCATCTTGGCCAGCAGGCCAAAAGCGCTGCGCATCCAGGGGCCGAAGGGCTGCTTGACGAGTTCGCCCTTGTCGTTCTTCTTGGCCGTCATGGGTGGTGCCAGGTGGTGCACCAGCTTGTAGTCGCCTTCGAACATGTTGGCGATCTTGTCCGTGAAAGCCTGGTCGGTGTGCAGGCGCGCCACTTCGTACTCGTCCTTGTACGCCATGAGCTTGAACAGGTAGCGGGCCACGGCTTCGCTCAGGCGGGTGCCGACGTCCAGCCGCGATTCGGTCGCCTTCACCTTTTCGACAAACGCGTGGTACTCGGCCGCGTAGGCCGTGTTCTGGTAGCCAGTGAGGAATTCGACACGCTTGGCGATCATCTCGGTCAGCGAGGGCTTCTTCACAAACTGGATCACCTGCGCAGCCTGGAACAGCGCCTGCACCGACGCCAGATCGTGCGCGCAGCGGCGGCCCCATTCAAACGCGGCCTTGTTGTTGTCCACCTGCACGCCGTTGAGTTCCATGGCGCGCATCAGCGATGCCAACGTCAGCGGCACGCGGCCCTTTTGCCAGGCGTAGCCCAGCATCAGCGGGTTGGTGTAGATGCTGTCGCCCAGCAGCTGGGTGGCCACCTGCTCGGCGTCAAAGCTGCCCACACCGCCTGCGCCGACCGCCGCAGCAATCGCGCTGTCGCAATTGGCACCGGGGAACTGCCAGTCCGGGTTGGTCACGAAGGCCGCCGTGGGCGTGCCGTGCGTGTTCAGCGCCACGAAGGTGCGACCCGGTTGCATCACAGCCAGTGTGTACTTGTGCGCCGCCACGATGGAGTCGCAGCCGATCACCAGGTCCGCCTTGGCCGTATCGACCTTGGTGGTGTAGATGGCTTCGGGGCGGTTGGCGATCTGGATGTGGCTCCAGGTGGCGCCACCCTTTTGTGCCAGGCCGCCAGCGTCCTGCGTGATGACGCCCTTGCCATCCAGGTGCGCCGCCATGCCCAGCAGCGAGCCGATGGTGATCACGCCCGTGCCGCCCACGCCGCCGACCACGATGCCCCAGGCCGCTTCCGCCACCGGCAGCACGGGTTCAGGAATGGACGGCAGCGCCGACAGGTCGCCTTTCTTTTCCTTCTTGGGCTTCTTGAGCTTGCCGCCCTCCACCGTGACGAAACTGGGGCAGAAGCCGTTGACGCACGAGTAGTCCTTGTTGCAGGTGCTCTGGTTGATGCGGCGCTTGCGGCCAAATTCCGTCTCCACGGGCTCGACGGAGAGGCAGTTGGACTTGGTCGAGCAATCGCCGCAGCCCTCGCACACCAGCTCGTTGATGACCACGGTCTTGTCGGGCGTGGCCAGGGTGCCGCGCTTGCGGCGGCGGCGCTTTTCGGTCGCGCAGGTCTGGTCGTAGATGATGACCGTGCAGCCCTTGATCTCGCGGAACTGGCGCTGCAGCGTGTCGAGCTCGTCGCGGTGGTGCACCGTCACGCCCTCGGCCAGCGGTACTCCGTCGTACTTCTGCGGCTCGTCGGTCACGATGATGAGCTTGACCACGCCCTCGGACTTCAGGCTGTTCATGATCTGCAGCACCGAATGGCCCTCAGGCCGCTCGCCCACCTGCTGGCCGCCGGTCATGGCCACGGCGTCGTTGTAGAGCACCTTGTAGGTGATGCTGGTGCCCGCCGCAATGCTCTGGCGGATGGCCAGCAGCCCGCTGTGGAAGTAGGTGCCGTCGCCCAGGTTGGCAAACACGTGCTGGTCGGTGGTGAACGGTGCCTGGCCCACCCAGGTCACGCCCTCGCCGCCCATCTGCGTGAAGGTGGAGGTGTTGCGGTCGGGCATCCAGTTGGCCATGTAGTGGCAACCGATGCCGGCCACGGCGCGCGAACCCTCGGGCACGCGGGTGCTGGTGTTGTGCGGGCAGCCGCTGCAGAACCACGGGGCACGCTCGCCGGTGTCCACCTTGAGCTCGGCCATGCCGCGCTCGCTGGCCTCGATGACGGCGATGCGGGTTTCCATGCGCGCAATGATGTCGCTGGGCACACCGAGCTTCTTGAGGCGCTTGGCGATGGCCTTGGCGATGATGGCCGGCGTCAGGTCGGCCTTGGCGCGCAGCAGCCAGTTCTGGCTGGGGTTGGGCATGGACCATTCGCCGCCCGTCGCATCGCCCTCGGGCTCGTCGAACTTGCCCAGCACGTTGGGACGCACGTCGGCGCGCCAGTTGTACAGCTCTTCTTTCAGCTGGTATTCGATGACCTGGCGTTTTTCTTCCACCACCAGGATCTCTTGCAGGCCCTGCGCGAAGTCGCGCGTGATGGTGGCTTCGAGCGGCCAGACCACGTTGACCTTGTGCACGCGGATGCCGAGCTGGCGGCAGGTGTCGTCGTCCAGACCCAGGTCCACCAGGGCCTGGCGCGTGTCGTTGTAGGCCTTGCCGCTGGCGATGATGCCGAAGCGGTCGTTCGGGCCTTCGATGACGTTGTAGTTGAGCTTGTTGGCGCGCACATAGGCCAGGGCCGCGTACCACTTGTAGTCCATGAGACGCGCTTCCTGCTCCAGCGGCGCATCGGGCCAGCGGATATGCAGGCCGCCGGGCGGCATCACGAAGTCCTCGGGCATCACGATCTTCACGCGGTCCGGGTCGATGTTGATGCTGCTGGAGGACTCCACCACCTCCTGGATGGTCTTCATGCCCGACCACACGCCCGAGAAGCGGCTCATGGCAAAGGCGTGCAGGCCCATGTCCAGGATCTCTTGCACGCTGCTCGGGAAAAACACCGGCGTGCCGCAGGCCTTGAAGATGTGGTCGCTCTGGTGCGCGGCCGTGCTGCTCTTGCTGATGTGGTCGTCGCCCGCAATCGCAATCACGCCGCCGTGCTTGGCGGTGCCCGCCATGTTGGCGTGCTTGAACACGTCCGAGCAGCGGTCCACGCCCGGGCCCTTGCCGTACCAGATGCCGAAGACGCCGTCGAACTTCTTGCTCTGCGGGTACAGGTCCAGCTGCTGCGTGCCCCAGACGGCCGTGGCGCCCAGCTCTTCGTTCACACCGGGTTGGAAGACGATGTTGTTGGCCGCCAGGTGCTTCTTGGCTGCCCACAGCGCCTGGTCATACGTGCCCAGCGGGGAGCCCCGGTAGCCGCTGATGAAACCCGCCGTATTCAGCCCCGCCGCCGCGTCGCGCTGGCGCTGCAGCATGGGCAGGCGCACCAGGGCCTGCACCCCGCTCATGAAGGCCCGGCCGTGGTCCAGGGAATACTTGTCGTCAAGCGTGACGGTTTCCAGCGCCTTGCGGACGGATTCTGGGAGTGGGGCATTCATGGCTATGTCTCCAATGGCTTTTTTGTGGGGTCCGCGCCTTGTGGGCCGGTGGGGGGCAGAGTCCATCCGCCCGTTTAGGGCCGCGACTCCAGTGTGGAGAGAAGTGTATGTCTGCGCCGCTGATATGTCTTTGCGTTCTGTGCCGTGTTTAGGCTATTCTGAGAAAGGATCTTTCTCATTGCTGCCATTTTGTGAACACTCTCGACAAATTCGATATCGCCATCCTCAACGAACTGCAGGCTGACGCCCGCCTGACGAACGCCGAGCTGGCCCAGCGCGTGGGCCTGTCGGCCGCGCCCTGCTGGCGCCGCGTGCGGGCGCTGGAAGAGCAAGGCTTCATCAAGGGCTACCGTGCCGAGATCGACCGGCACAAGATTGGCCTGGGGGTGCTGGCCTTTGTGCGGCTCGATGCCGACCGCAGCACGGGCAACCTCACGCGCAAGATGGAAGAGGCCATCCGCCAGATCCCCGAGGTCGTGTCCTGCCACTACATCAGCGGCACCGGCACCTTCGAGCTGCAGGTGGTGGCGCGCGACCTGGACAGCTTTTCGCAGTTTGCGCGCGATGTGCTGCTGAACTTGCCTAATGTGAAAGACATGCACACCAGCTTCTCGCTGGGCGAGGTGAAGGCCAGCGGGGCGCTGCCGCTCACGCACCTGGCGCGGGTCAAAGGATAATTGCTACTAAATTAATAGCTGCTATGGATTGATGGACGGGCGCAGAGGCCTGTTTTTGCCTCAAATCCGGGCAGCACAACCCCCCGCCCCGGGGCGAGGGGCTTGATGTGGCTGGGCGCCCTGCGAGGTAACAAGGCGTTAGGGAATGGTTCCTGCGCAGGGTGTGCTGTATAAGCCTGCGGAACCACAGCGGGGCTGCCAAGCTGCCGCACGCACCCTCTCCGCCACGCGCCTGCAAGGCCCTGCACCTCGTGTCCCTGACCGGGGTGTTGGTTCGCAAGGTCGCTGCGCGAGCGGTTGCCGGTGGGTCTACCAATACGACGGCTCCTTTCGCGCACAGCCCCATGGCCTGTCGACCGGAGCCCAAAAAAGAGGGCGAGGGCGGCATGATCATCTGGGGCATTTTCTGGGGCGCGGTGCTGGGCTCGTGGTTCGGCGGCTACGGCGACTTCGGGCCGTTTGTGGGCGGCATTCTGGGCTTTTTCGCCGGGCTGTCGCTGCGCTGGGCGATCCGCTCTGCCATCCGCACCGAGCTGCAGGCGCACGCCACCAAGGCCACTGCCCAGCCCACGCGGGCACCGCAGGCGGCGGCGGTTGCCGAAGACCAGCCTGTGGCGGCAGCGCCCGTGCCGCAACGGCCTGTGCCACACGCACCCCCTCCACCACCCACCACCAGCGACGATCCTCGGGATGCGGACGACGCTTTTTGGGCCGGCGAACTCACGCCCCAAGGCCTGCCGCGCGTCCCTTCGTCGGCCCCGGTGGCCAACCGCACGGACGCGCCTGCCGCGCCCCGCAAGACAACAGCCCAGCCCGCGCAGCCCAACCCCATCGAGCTGGCCGTGCTCGCGGCCAAGAACTGGCTCCTGGGCGGCAACACCATCGTGCGTGTGGGCCTGGTGATCCTTTTCATCGGCCTGTCCTTCCTCGCACGCTACGCCGCCTCGGCCGGGCTGCTGCCGGTCGAGTTCCGCCTGGCGGCGGTGGCAGCGGTGGGCATTGCGCTGCTGGGGGTGGGTTTCCGCAAGCGCACCGACAAGCCCGGCTTTGCGCTGGCCCTGCAGGGCGGCGGTGTGGCGGTGATGTACCTCACCGTGTTTGCGGCCTTCCGGCTCTATGGGCTGCTGCCGCCGCTCTGGGCCTTCGGGCTGATGATCGCGGTCTGCGCCGCCAGTTGTGCGCTGGCGCTGCTGCAGGATTCGCGCGCGCTCGCGGTGGCGGCGTTCGCCGGGGGCTTTGCGGCACCCATCCTGCTGTCCACCGGCCAGGGCAGCCACGTGGGCCTGTTCAGCTACTACACGTTGCTCAATCTGGCCATTCTTTTCATCGCCCACAAGCGCTCCTGGCGCGTGCTCAACGTGGTGGGTTTTGTCGCCACCTTTGGCGTGGCCACGGCCTGGGGGGCGCTCAAATATGTGCCCGATCACTACGCCAGCACACAGCCCTTCCTCGCTGGCTTTGTGCTGATCTACCTCGTCACCGCCATCCTCTATGCCCGCAACACGCCGACGAAGCTGGGCAAGACGGTGGACAGCATGCTGGTCTTCGGCACGCCGCTCGTGGGCTTTGGCCTGCAGGCCGGGCTGGTGCAGCCGTTTGAGCTGGGTGCGGCGTTCTCGGCGCTGGCCTTTGCGGCGGTTTACCTGCTGACCGCGACCGTGCTGGTGCGCCGCGCGCAAGCGAGCTGGCGCCTGCTCACCGAATGTTTCATCGCCATCGGCGTGGGCTTTGCCACGCTGGCCGTGCCGCTCGCGCTGGATGTGCAGTGGACCTCGGCGGTGTGGGCGCTCGAAGGCGCGGGCGCCTTCTGGGTCGGCACGCGCCAGGCCCGCTGGATGCCGCGTGCCTTCGGCCTGGTGCTGCAGGTCGTGGCCATGCTGGCGTTCATGGGCGGCGTGGACGGTGGTGGCCTGCAGGTCTCGCCCCTGCCGCTGGCCAACCCGGCCTTCCTGGGTGCGATGCTGATTGCGCTGCCTGCGCTGCTGCTGGCCTGGAGGCTGCGCCAGCCGCTGCCACACAGCGGATCGGCCTGGGCCCAGGGCTATGCCAGGGTGGAGGTGCTGCTGCCCAACCCGGCCT
Organism: Acidovorax sp. NN32; assembly: GCF_057597245.1. NCBI lineage: Bacteria > Pseudomonadati > Pseudomonadota > Betaproteobacteria > Burkholderiales > Comamonadaceae > Acidovorax > Acidovorax sp. NN32. Next base: position 5,155,669 of record NZ_CP199679.1, on the reverse strand, counting down.
ACCTCTACGGCTTTGTCTTCTGGTGTCTGGCCTGGTGGCTGGAGATCACGCGCAGCGTGCCCGCCACCGAGGCGAATCAGTGGCCCGTCCCGGTGTTCTCGGACCGCGTTGCCGAACTGCTGGGCATGCTGGCCGTGGTGCTGAGCGCCGCGCTGTCGATGGTGCTTGGCCTGCGCACGCGCTGGGCCGTGGCCACCTGGCCTGCGCGCGCCACCATCGGCGTGCTGGCGCTGGGGTTCGTGGCGCAGGTGGTGGACGGCCACCGTGTGTTGAGCACCCCCGCCTGGGCCGTGTGGCCCATCGTGCTGGCGCTGCATGGGTGGATGCTGTGGCAGACCGATCGCTGGCAGGCGGCGGACGCTGAGGGCCCGTCCGCCCAAAGCGCGTCGCGCTTCGGCTGGTTCCACGCCGCCACGGCCTGGCTGGTGACCTTGCTGCTGGCCGACTGCCTGTGGTCCGGCATCGGCAAGGCCGAGCTGTGGCGCACCTCGTGGGCCGGTGTGGTCCTGCTGGTCAGCGCGATTGCGGTGCTGATGCTGCTCGCGCTGTGGGCGGGCCGTGGCAACCAGCCTGAGGCACGCGCGGCGCTGCCCTGGCCGCTGAACCCCCATGCCGAGGCTTACTACTGGTTGGCGGCCCTGCCCCTTGCGGTGCTGGTGTTCGGGGGCGCGCTGCTGGCCGCCGTGCATTCGTCCGGACACACGGCGCCGCTGCCTTACATCCCGCTGCTCAACCCCACCGACCTGACCCTGGCGCTTGCGCTGGGCGGCCTGGTGTTCTGGCGCCGGGTGCTGCTCGCAGCGCTGCCGCCCCCGGCCCGCTCGGGCGGGGTCACCGGGCGCCATGCGCTGGTGGCCTTGGCGCTGCTCGCGTTCATCGTGATCAACACCGTGTGGCTGCGCGTGGCCCACCACTTCTTTGGCGTGCGCTGGGATGCTTCTGCGCTGTTCAACAGCTTTGTGGTGCAGACCGGCTACGCCATCCTGTGGACGCTGCTGGCGCTCAGCCTGATGGTGCTGGCACACCGCCGCGTGCAGCGGCCGCTGTGGCTGGTGGGCGCGGGCCTGCTGGGCGTGGTGGTGGTCAAGCTGCTGCTGATCGATCTGTCCAACGCGGGGGGGGCCGAGCGCATCATTGCCTTCATCGCCGTGGGTGTGCTGATGCTGGTGGTGGGCTACTTTGCGCCTTTACCTCCGAAGTCGCCACCCAAATCGCTACCCAAGGCGGACGCCCCTGCGGAGCCTGCCGCGCCACCGCTGGCGCCATCGCAACCAGAAACACTGCCATGAAGAAGCCTGTCGCCATGAACCTGCCCCTGGTGCTGGCCGCTGCCGCCCTGTCCCTGTGCACCGGCGTGGCCCAGGCGGCGGCCGATGCCAACAGCCCTGCGGCCTACGCCATCCGCATTCCCGTCACGCTCGCGGCCGATGCGCCGCTGCAGCGCGTGATGCTGCCCGCCGAGGTGCTGGTGCGCCTGCAAAGCCCGGGCTATGCCGATGTGCGCCTCTTCAACGGCGCGGGCCAGCCTGTGCCCATGGCACTGGCCGGTGTGGCGGCGGCCAGCGCGCCCGAGGAGTCGGTGACCTTGCCCGCCTATCCCATCCTGGGCGCCGCGAGCACAGGCACGGCCGGGCTGGAAGGCCTGTCGCTGCGCATCGAGGAGCGCCAGGGCCAGCGTGTGGTGCAGATCGACACGGCCGTCACGACCACCACGGCAGGCCCCGCCACTCCGCAAGCCGTGCGCGGCGCGCTGCTCGACGCGCGGAATGTGCAGCTGCCCGTGGCCCGCATGGCCCTGGACGTGGATCTGCCTGCGGGCCAGCCCGTGACGTTCCGGGTGCAGGCCAGCAAGGACCTCAAACATTGGCAGCCACTGGCCGAGACCGTGCTTTACCGTGCCGACGCTGCGGCGGCGCCCACGGCACCGGGCCGCCTGGGCAACGAGCAGGTCGACCTGCAGCGCGCCGACCTGAAGGGCCACTACCTGCGCGTGACCTGGGGCGACGCTGCTGTGACCCTGCGCGGCGCCACGCTGGCCACTTCGCGCAGCACGGGCCCGCGCGAGCGCGTCAGCGCCAGCATGGTCACGCCCGCCCTGGCCAACCCGCGTGAACTGGTGTTTGCGCTGCCGTTTGCCACACCGGTCGCCGCGCTCGCCATCACGCCGCCCGGCAGCAATGTGCTGATTCCGGTGCGCGTGCTGGGCCGCAACCACCGCGAGCAGCCCTGGTCGCCACTGGCCAGTGCCGTGGTCTACAAGATGGCAACCGGCGGCAAGGAACAGTCCAGCGGGCCCGTGGAGCTGGGCGGCGCCTCGGTGCGCGAGATCAAGATCGAAGCCGACCCCAAGACCCCCGGTTTTGCTGTCGCGCCCGCTTTGGCGCTGCAGTTCGAGCCCGCGCAGCTGGTGTTCCTGGCCAGCGGGCAGGGGCCCTTCACGCTGGCGGCGGGGCTGCCCGGGGCCACGGCGGCGGCCAGCGCCTTCCTGCCCCTGGCCAGCCTGGTGCCGGGCTACCAGCCCGCGCAAGAGAACCAGCTGCCCGTGGCGCTGGCAGATGTGGCCCGGGCCGACATCACCGGCGGCAAGCCCGCAGACGGCGCGCTGGTGCCCGCTGCGGCGGCCAGCGGCGGCATCTCCACGCGCAGCGCCGTGTTGTGGGGTGTGCTGCTGGTGGGCGTTGCGGCACTCGGGCTCATGGCCTGGCTGTTGCTGCGGCAAACCAAACAGGCGGGCCACCAGGCCCCGGCTGCGCCGACCGATGCCCCATGACGAAGCGCGGCGCCGGTGATGGCCCGTTTGGCGCAGGCCCGCAGTGGGCTATTTGGCGCTGAGCCACCACAGCCGCGCCAACCGTCGCACAATGCGCAGACATGCCGCCATTGCCGTCCCACGAAAGCACGCGCAGCGTTGCGCCCCCGCCCTCCCCTGATGCCCCGGACCTGAGCCCGGGCGCCCCGCCGCAAAGCGATGCGGCTGCAGACCGTGCCGCGCGTGCGGATCTGGCGCATGGCACCGAAGAGTCCGTCGCCGCCCAGTTGGGGGACAGCGCAGCGCTGAACCAGGCGGCTTCGCTCTCACCGTTTGCGCCCTTGTCGGTGCCCGTGTTCCGCATGCTCTGGCTCACCTGGGTGGCGGCCAACACCTGCATGTGGATGAACGACGTGGCGGCCGCCTGGCTCATGACCACGCTAACCACCTCGCCCGTGCTGGTGGCGCTGGTGCAGACCGCTTCCACGCTGCCCGTGTTCCTGCTGGGCCTGCCCAGCGGTGCGCTGGCCGACATCCTGGACCGGCGCCGTTACTTCATCGCCACGCAGTTCTGGGTCGCGGTCGTGGCGCTGGTGCTGTGTGTGGCCATCCTGGCCGGAGGCATGACGGCGCCGCTGCTGCTGGCGCTCACCTTTGCCAACGGCATCGGCCTGGCCATGCGCTGGCCGGTGTTTGCGGCCATCGTGCCCGAACTGGTCAGCCGCCCGCAGCTGCCGGCCGCGCTGGCCCTCAACGGCGTGGCTATGAACGCCTCGCGCATCATCGGTCCGCTGCTGGCGGGCGCCATCATCGCCAGCGCGGGCAGCGCCTGGGTGTTTGTGCTCAACGCCGTGCTGTCCATCGTCTCGGGCCTGGTCATCATGCGCTGGAAGCGGGTGCACACGCCCAGCCCGCTGGGGCGCGAAAAGCTGACCAGCGCCATGCGCGTGGGCCTGCAGTTCGTGCGCCAGTCGCCGCGCATGCGGGCCGTGCTGTGGCGCATCTCCATCTTCTTTCTGCACGCCACCGCGCTGCTGGCCCTGCTGCCGCTGCTGGCCAAGGGGCTCGAAGGCGGCGGCGCGGGCACCTTCACGCTGCTGCTGGCCAGCATGGGCGCGGGCGCCATCACGGCGGCCATGTTCTTGCCGCGCCTGCGCCAGGCCATGGCGCGCGATGTGCTGGTGATACGCGGCACGGCGCTGCAGGCCGCCGCCACAGGCGTGATGGCCGTGGCGCCCAATGTGTACGTGGCCGTGCCCGCGATGTTCGTGGCGGGCATGGCGTGGATCACCACGGCCAACTCGCTGTCGGTGTCGGCCCAGCTCGCGCTGCCCAACTGGGTGCGCGCGCGCGGCATGTCCATCTACCAGATGGCCATCATGGGCTCCACCGCGCTGGGCGCCGCCGTGTGGGGCCAGGTGGCCACGGTCACCGATGTGCATGTGAGCCTGGGCATTGCCGCTGCCACCGGCGTGGTGGCCATGCTGCTGGTGCAGCGCCTGGTGGCCGACCGCAGCATGGAGGAGGACCTGAGCCCCTCGCGCGCCTTCAAGGCGCCCGTGGCCGACACACCGCCCGGATCAGGGCACCTGGTGGTCACCATCGAATACTTCATCGACCCCGCCCGCGCCGCTGAATTCCGCGCCGTGATGCAGGAAAGCCGCAGGAGCCGCCTGCGCCAGGGCGCCCTGGGCTGGCAGCTGCTGCACGACATCGCCCAGCCTGCGCGTTACGTGGAGCGCATCGAGGACGAGTCGTGGACGGAGCACCTGCGGCGCTTCGACCGCGTGACGGCGTCCGACGTGGCGCTGCGCGACCGCAAGCTGGCCTTCCATGTGGGCGATGCACCGCCGCGCGTGACGCGGTGGTCGGTGGAGCAATGAGGGACCTCCCTTTGCAGCCAGTCCACATAAGCTTGCGCAGTCATCGCTGCACCTAAAAAAAAGGGAACGCACCACGGCGTTCCCTTCGAAGTGGAGCATCAATGGCTCCGAAACCCGCCCTCAGCAGTAGCTCTATTGGCGGGACGAGCCTGCCCAGCCCCCCGAGCGCAAACCAGCATCTGCATCCACGGCATTCGACTTCGCGTTCACATCCCTTTCCGTGACGTCGGTCACGGAGACTGACACCGGGCGCAGCGCATCGCCGCCAGAAACTTCACGCGAAGTGACGCAAAACCACACTCCCGCGGGAGCCACTATCACCGTGCCGGCATCGCTTTCGCGCCCAGCATTGCGGCCCAACCATCCTGCAACCTGCGCGTTGAAGGGTTTGCCGTCGACGTTAATAGACGTGGAATTCCAATCATCATTGCTCACCACGCCGCCATCACTGAATCGGATCACCAGCGTGGGGTTGGAATCGACGGCTTTTCCTTCTGCCAGGACGACAAACACTTTGCGGCCATCGGGCATCGTCTTGCCACCCTTGCCCACAATCGTGCACGCTGCTGTCGGCGTGTTCTGCGATTGCACTGCGTTCGTGCTGATATTGAGCAGTTCAGCATGCGCACCAGCAGCCATCACCAAACCCAAGCTCATCCCCAAAACGCTCTTCAAAATACTGTGTCGCATGCTGCGATCCTCTCTATGTGAATAAAAAATACGATCTGCGCCGGGGCACAGACCTTCCTCCCTGTCTTCGGCGCTGGAACAGAACAACTGCCCTCGCCATGGCGCCACCATGGCACCGCAATGAAGCCCATGCCGACGCAGGCCTGGCAGGTTCGGCGCCCCTGCACTCCGCTGTCAAAAGCGGCGGCTTTGTGCCATCCGTGCGCTTCGCGCGGTTCTTGGCCGGCTGAAGTGTTACGGCGGCGATAGGCCCTTGGTCGCCCAGTGAGCCACTACCTGCCGAAGACGAGCGCAGATTCTCAAGGGCCAATCTGGTAGTGGTGCCGTTGACTTTGTAGTCATCTGTAAATGCACTTGGCCGCAGGGATGGCCGTTCAGATGTGGGTTTGCAACGTTCGCGCGCGGGGCGATGTGGGTGGCGACGTCGCTTCGCTCCACTACTGCCTCTTACAACGCGTCACAAAAACCTGATCGTGGTACAGCCTGTGTGCGCCCTTGCTTTGGCGGTCATCCCACCGTGGCGTATAGCGATTGCTGTTGGGGAAAGGTCTTCGGATAAAGGGTCAGATGTCACATGCCAGCGTGGCCACGCCATCCACAACTGCACCGTCCCGGGAATTTCTAGAAAAACGCAGTGCGATTCGACATTCCCGGCCTCATCGCCATGCGCTGAAAGCGGGGGCACCCCTGAGCCCCCATGAACGCGCATTGCAGCATGCATGAATCACAATATGCGGCATCGCCCCGATGCCAAGGGTAGCGCCCCCTATCGAACACATGCTCACCATGTCCGCATCCGACGAAGATTTCATGCGCCTCGCCCTGGCAGAGGGGCGCAAGGCGCTGCCCGCGTGTCTACCCAATCCGCCTGTAGGCTGTGTGTTCGTGAGGGACGGTGCGGTGATTGCGAGCGGGTTTACCCAGCCACCCGGGCAGCACCACGCCGAGGCCATGGCACTGTCCCAGGTGCCTGGCAATCTGGCCAGCGTGACAGCCTATGTCACGCTGGAGCCGTGTTCGTTTCACGGCCGTACTCCTTCTTGCGCCAAGGCGCTGGTGTCTCGTGGTGTCAAGCGTGTCGTTGTGGCCATGCAGGACCCCGACACGCGCAATGCTGGCGCAGGAATTGAAATTCTGAAGGCGGCTGGTGTGGATGTGTCCATTGGGATTCTGGAGCACAGCGCGATGTCCGACATGGGGGCGTACCTTGCTGAGGGTGCGAACACCGCAGCCCGTGGAGACTTCGCATGAATCGCCTCATACGTTCCTTGTGCCTTTGCCTCGCCCTCGCAGCCCCATGGGCCCGTGCCGCTGTTGCCGACCCTTCCCTGCTCGGCTGCTGGCGCGCCGCCAAAATCGTGTTGACCACCCCCGATGGCGAAAAGGCCGAAGACACTTCCGGCCGCTGCACCCTGCAGTTCAAGGAAGATCAGTTCGAATCGACCTGCAAGACCGCCAGAGGGACAGCCACCACCACCTACCGCTACCAGGTAGTTCGCCCCCAGGTGTATGCGGCCACCATGGCGGGCAGCACTTTCAGGACGGAGATGGTGGGCTCGACGCGCGAGTACGAGTACCGCATCACGGGCGATCAGCTGCGCACCGTGACCGTGCCCCCGGCCATGGCGTTCGCGGCGGCGGCTGCGGCCCAGCGGGTAGAAACCGAAGCGGCGAGGGTGCCATGCCCGTGAACCCGGCGGCCAACCACTGGGCGCCCGAGTGCAGTTGCATTTGGTAAAGTTGCTATTAATTTAATAGCTGCTAGCGCTTATTCAATAAGCGCTAGCAGCCAAAATAAGGCTCTTCTAGCGACGTCTTGATTCCCCATGGCCGCACCCAGCACCAGGGCGGGTTGTGGACCCATCGGGCCTGATCGGTCTAACAACCTGAACCACCCCAGGTACGAATCGAGGTATTTCGTTGCCACTCCCTTGAAGCGCTGCATCCACCCGCGCAGCCTGCTGACATAGGCATTGACGTTCTGCACGTGCCAGGGCCCTCTCACTCGTCTACCTCGGCTTACGTTCACCGCCTGGTGCTGCACGCCCAGTGCCCGCGCTGCGCTGGCCAGAGTGACGCTGCCATCAGTGCACAGGATGGTGTCCAGCGGCAACAAGGGCTTGAGTGCGGCTTGCACACTCACAGCTTGGTTCGTCTCCAGGACGAGGTTGACCGTTGCTCCTGCACGGTCTCGCGCCATCAGTACGGGTGTGTACTCCGAACCCTTGCAGCCAGCCAGCGCCTTACCGCCCCGTCGGCGAGGGCGGCGCAGCAAGCCTCTTTGACCCTTGCAGGAGACCAGGAAGTAGGACTCATCGGTCTCGGCAATGCCCACAAGCTGGCGAGCCTGCTGGTTGCTTGGGCAGGCCAGGAAGCGGTGACGCCAGCAAAAAGCGGTGCTTTGTGCCACGCCCAGGCGCTGGGCCACCTGATTGAGCGAGAGGCCTTCGCCCAAAGCTTGTGTCTGACCCATCCACTTGTTCCGCAGATGCAAACGCGCCAGCGGTGTGCCAGTCAAGGCGTTGAAGGTGCGCGCGCAATGGCGGCACTTGAAGCGTTGAAGCCCATTGGCCGAGCCGTTCTTGACGAGCAGGGAACTGTTGCAATGCGGGCAAGCCCGGGAAACGCCGCTGTGCGCTTCTACAACGGCGATGGCTTGACTGTGATCGAGCAGCACCTGCAGGGAGCTTGCCAGTTGCTGGCGCTGGTGGTGCGTCAGCTGGGGCAAGCTGTGGATCAAGCGCGTCATTTGCTGCTGTCGCATGGCCTTCTCCTGGGGCAGACGCAAAGGCGTCGTACCTTAAAGATCAGGGCCATGGGGCGCGATTAAAGGGTCATCACTAGCATTCGCTAGAAGAGCCCAAAATAATTCAAAATCATCGGGGCCATAACGCCCAAAGCCGCAGGTTCTGCTTCAGGCGCCCGGCGATGTCGCCCGCTTCCGGGCCCCAGCCCGTGAAGAAGTCTGCACGCACCGCCCCCAGGATGGCGCTGCCCGTGTCCTGCGCCAGCACCATGCGGTTGAGCTGTACCTGCGGGCCGCTGGAGGCCAGCCAGACGGGTGTGCCGTACGGGATGCTCTGGCGGTCCACGGCGATGGAGCGGCCGGGGGTGAGCGGTACACCCTGGGCGCCGCGCGGGCCGAAGCCTGCGTCCAGCGGGTTCAGAGGCTCCTCGCGAAAGAACACGTAGCGCGGGTTGGTCCACATCAGCTCATTGGTGCGCTGGGGGTTGGCGGCCAGCCAGGCGCGGATGCCGGGCCAGGTGGCGTCGCGGGTGTAGCCCTGGTCGAGCAGCCAGCGGCCGATGCTCTGGTAGGGCTGGTCGTTGGTGCCCGCGTAAGCCACGCGCACCAGCGACACCGTGCCGTCTGCCTCGGCGATGCGCAGGCGGCCCGAGCCCTGGATGTGCAGCACCATCGATTCCACCGGGTCGCGCAGCCAGGCGATGGCGCGGCCCGCGAGCGCGGCCTGCGCTTCCGGCAGGGTCTCGATCTGCTGGCGCGTGTACCAGGGCTTGCGGGCCCCAAGGCTGGTTGGTACGCGGTAGATGGGCACGGTAAACCCATTGCCTGGCTGGCGGGTGGCCTCCATCATCGGCTCGTAGTACGCGGTGAGCAGGCCTTCGGGGTTGCCGTCGGTTGCTTCAACGCGGTAGGGCTGCATGCGGGCGATGAGCCACGCGCGTTGCTCGTCGGCGGTGGCAATGCTGAGCTGGCGCACTTCGCTGCACAGCGCGGTGAAGGGGGGCTGGGGGCGTTCGCAGCTCTTGATCCAGGCGTTCCAGGCCTCGTGCAACGCATCGTCGGCAAAGCCCGGCAGCTCGGCCCAGCGCACGGGAATCCAGCGGCTTTTGGGCTGTGACATCGGTGGCGGCAGCGGGCCGGTGTCGCCGGGCAGCACCACGGTGCTGGGCGGTGGTGGCGCGGGGATGGCCCCTGGGCGGGAGGGGCTTGGGGCAGGGGGCGTGGAGCAGGCGGCCAGCGTTCCTACAATCAGCGCCGTCAAAGCAACGCGCAGGAGTGTCAATTTCATGGGGCTGATTTTGCTTGAAGCGCTGCTGGCGCTGGTGTTGCTGGTGGCCATCGTCTGGTGGACGATGTTCTCGGGCCGCAAGGGTGGCGAGCTGCAGCCGCCGCCGCAGGAGCCTTTGCCTCTACCGCCAGCGGCATCCCCCGAGGCAGCTCCCCCACCACCTCCGGCGCAATGACCTTGCCTGCGCGCGTGCAGCGTGCCCAGGCGGCTTCGTCCTACAGCCAGGGTGCCGCTGTGCCGATGGTGCCCCGGCCCGGCTGCAGCCACGATGGCGATGAGCTGGGCGCACCCGAGGCCTAGGCCCACCACAGGCCATGCGGCACGCGATCGGAAGTCCCGAAGCGCCCAGCTCCGTTGAATCTTTCAAGGAGCACCACCATGCGCAAACACATTCTTCTCGGCGCCACCGCCGTCATCGTTCTGGCCACTGGCTGTGCCAGCATGGACGACACCCAGCGCCGTACCGCCACCGGGGCCGGCGTGGGCGCGCTGGCAGGCGCCGTCATCGGTTCGGCCACCGGCGGCAGCGCTGGCACCGGGGCAGTGGTAGGTGCCGGTGTGGGGGCCCTGGGCACCTACATCTGGTCGCAGAACATGGAGCGCCAGAAGCGCGAGATGGAGCAGGCCACGCGAGGCACCGGCATCGGCGTGACGCAGACCGCCGACAACCAGCTCATGCTCAACATCCCCAGCGACATTTCGTTTGCCGTGGGCCGTTCGGACATCCAGCCCAATTTCGCGCCCGTGCTCGACCAGTTCGCTGCCGGGCTGCGCAACAACCCCAACACTGATGTCCGCATCGTCGGCCACACCGACAACACCGGCAGCGACGCCATCAACAACCCGCTCTCGATGGACCGGGCTGCCAGCACGCGCAGCTATCTCACGGGGCGGGGCGTGGACGGGCGCCGCATCGCCATCGATGGAATGGGGGAGCGGTATCCCATCGCCACGAACGAGTCGGCCGACGGCCGGGCGCGCAATCGGCGCGTGGAGATCTTTGTGGGCGAGCGCCCACGCGGGTAAGCAACCACGCCCGAGAGGGCGTGGGGTGGGCGCGCAGAGCCCTACTTCTCTGTGCGCAGCAGGTTGGCCAGCTCCACGGCCGACTTGACCTGCATCTTGTCGAACACGCGTGAGCGGTGCACCTCCACCGTGCGTACGCTGATATCGAGTTGGTCAGCAATCAGCTTGTTGGGCAGGCCCGCTACCACAAGGTCCATCACATCGCGCTCGCGGTCCGTCAGATCGCGCAGGCGCACCTGCAGGTCGCTGCGCTCACGCAGTTGCGCCAGGCGCTCGGCCGATTTGGCCAGCGCCTGCTCAACACGGTCTACCAGCGCGTTGTCGGAAAACGGCTTTTCGCAGAAATCAAACGCGCCCCGCTTGACGGTGTCCACGGCAGTGGGCACGTCCGCGTGGCCGGTCAGGAAGATCACCGGCATGGTGGCCAGGTCACCGCGCACCGCCAGCAGGTCGAACAGCGCCAGGCCGCTCATGCCGGGCATGCGCACGTCCAGCAGCAGGCAGCAGGGCTGGCGCTGCGCGGGCCGGCTTGAGAGCATGGCGTCAAAGGCCTCGGCACTCTCAAAGGACTCGCTGAATAGCCTGCGCGAACGCAACAGCCACGCCAGCGCTTCGCGCACGCTGGCGTCGTCGTCCACGATGTACACGGTGGCGTTGGTGGTGGGCTCCATGGTTCAACTCGGTTATCTGGTGGATTGTCGGTTACGCGCAGTCGCGGCAACTGGCACGGCCTGGGCGGGGGCCGCCGAGCAAGGGCCGCCCCGCCGCGCTGGCGGCGTTCCCCTTCCTGCGCGTAGCCGTTCAGGGGCTTGTTGCTGGTAGCGTGAAGGTAAACACCGTACCACGCGGTTCATGGGGCACAAATCCGAGAAAACCGCCATGCTGCTCGATCACCGTGCGGCACATGCTCAGCCCCAGACCCATGCCCTCGGGGCGGGTGGTGAAAAACGGGGTGAAAAGCCTTTCGGCTACGTCCTGGGGAATGCCCGATCCCAGGTCGGTCACCGCAAACTCGATCCAGCCGCTGTGCTGGTTTGACGCCGCACGCCGCACCCGAATGTCCAGAATGCGCGCGGGTAGGGCGGGGTCGTCCATGGCCTGCATGGCATTGCGCGCCAGGTTGAGCAGCACCTGCTCGACCATGGTGCGGTCGCACAACACGGGGGGCAGGTGGGGCTCCAGCGAGGTGTTCACGCGCACCCCCAGCTTGCGTGCCTGCAGGCTCACCAGTGGCAGGATGGCATCAAGCAACTGCTGCGCGTACACCGCTTCGCGCGCCTGGTCGCGGCGGCGCACAAAGTCGTGGACGCTCTTGATCACCTTGCCTGCGCGCTCGGCTTGCCGCGCAATATGTTGCATGGCCATGCGCACATCCTGCAGCTGCTCGGCATGGGCAGCGGCGCCTGCGCCCTGCTCTGCCGGTGTGGGCGCCTCCAGCAGGTTGATGGAGCCGGTGGCATAGCTGGAAATGGCGGCCAGGGGCTGATTGAGTTCGTGGCTCAGCAGCGAGGCCATTTCGCCCACGGTGGCCAGGCGGGCGGTGGCCTGCAGCCGCTCTTGTGACGCCCGCGACAGCTCTTCCACCCGCCGCTGCTCGCTGATGTCGAGGAACGCGCTCATCCAGCCCGTGTGCAGACCCTGGGCGTTGATGAGCGGGGCCTCGATGATCAGCACAGGGAAGCGGGTGCCGTCCTTGCGCATGAATTCGGACTCGAAACCCTCGCGCGGCGGCATAGTGCCCGCAAAGCGGATGGCCTGGCGCTGGCGATACTCCTCCACCCGCTCGGGGGGCCAGTAGGGCGCGGTCACGCTTTGGCCCAGCAGCTCCGGGGCGCTGAACCCCACCATGGCGCAGAAGGCCGGGTTGACATAGGTGATGCGGCCTTCCAGATCGCGGGCGCGCAGGCCTGTGACCAGCGAGTCCTCCATGGCCTTGCGAAACGCCAGCGCGTCGGCCAGGTCGCGCTCGGCGCGCAGGCGCCTGCGGTTGTCGCGCACCAGCACCACCATCACGGTGACCAGCGCAATCGACATGGCGGTGACCAGCGCGGTCAGCACATTGGGGAACAGGCTGGGCGCGCTGTGCCAGGTGTCCATGCGCAGCACCAGGGTGCTGCCAGGTAGATCCAGCAGGTGCGTGGCCGTGAACATGCGCGAGCCGCGGCGCGCGGCGCCCAGCACGGCCAGCCGGGTGCCGTCGGCCTCGGTGAACGAGGCCTCCTGGCTGCGGGTGAGGTTGTGCGCCACTAGGTTGATCAGCACGTCCTGCAGCGAATACGTGACCACCAGGAAACCCGTGCTGCGCCCGCCCGAGGTGAGCGGCAGGCACAGCTCCATCATCTCCGAGCCCAGCCCGTCGCCGTGGGGCTGAAAGTAGCTGCTTGAATAGGCTGGGCTGCTCAGGCGGCGTGCGTTGGCACAGGCAATGGCGGCGTCGGACTGGTTACCCTCGCGCAGCCGGGCGTCCCAGGCCACGGGGCGGTAGGGCGACTGGGCATGGGTGCGTACCCGCAGGTCGGCATCGCGCCACTCGATGCGCACCAGCTCCCGCCGGTTGCGCAGCAGCTCGGCTGCATCGACCTCCCAGGCCAGCTGGCCCGGGTCGCCCGCGTGCAGGGCCTGCAGGCTTTGCAGGTTGCGCGTAAGCGCCACGCGGATGTCGGACACCGCGTCGGCCGTGTCACGCTCCAGGCGCGACTGCACCTGACTGGCCTCGTAGCGCCCCGCAAGCCACACCATGGTGGCGAGCATGGAGATAACCAGGGCTACCAGCAGGGTCCACAGCGACCAGCGCCGCCATGCGCCGCGCCAGCGTCTGAAGAGTGTGCGCTGCTGCGGGATCTTCACAGGACGCGGTGCGACAAGGCGGGCAACTGAAGGCGAACGTCGCGCAGACGCTGCGGGTCAACCACACCCGACACCACGCCCGCCAGCTGCTCCTGCTGGGCGAGCACGGTGCCCCACGGGTCCACCAGCATGCTGTGGCCCCAGGTGTGCCGCCCATTTTCGTGCACACCGCCCTGTGCCGGCGCCAGCACATACGCCAGGTTTTCCACGGCGCGGGCGCGCAGCAGCAGCTCCCAGTGCGCCTGACCGGTGGTGTGGGTGAACGCGCTGGGCACGAGCAGCAGGTCTGCACCCGCGCTGGCGTGGGCGCGGTACAGCTCGGGAAAGCGCAGGTCGTAGCACACCGAGAGGCCCACGCGCCAGCAGTGGCCGTCGCGCGATGGCAACTCGAACTGCACGGGGGTGTTGCCCGCTTCGATGACCCGGCCTTCGTGGAACTGCTCGCGCCCGTTGTCAAAGTAGAAAAGGTGAATCTTGTCGTAGCGTGCCACGCAGTCGCCAGCGGGGTTGAACACCAGGGTGGTGTTGCGCACGCGGTCGGGTGTGGTGGCCACCAGCGGCAAGGTGCCCCCCACAATCCACATCTGCAGCTCGCGTGCCGCGCTGGCCAGAAAGTGCTGGATACGGCCCTCGCCCGGTGCTTCGCGCAGGGCGAGCTTGTCGGTGTCCTTGTGGCCCATCACGCAGAAGTATTCGGGCAGCACGGCCAGCTCGGCACCTGCGCTGGCGGCCTGCTCCAGCAGGGCGCGTGCAGCGCGCAGATTGTCGTCGAGCCGGGTGCAGGACACCATCTGGATCGCAGCAACTTTCATCATAACGGTTCTCCGGTGCGGGGTGCGCTGGGGCGTGTGGGCGTGCCGGTTGCAGGGCCTGCCTCGCGGTTGCGGCGGGCCACGCGCACCACGCGGGGGTCCGTCCAGGTGCCATCGATGCGGAACTCCTGCGTGGCCGCCTCGATCAGCGGGCCGCGCAGAAATACCTGGGCCAGGAAGCTGCCCAGCCCAATGACCGGGTTGATGGCTGTGGCCACCAGGGACGCGGTCATGGCGTTGATCTCGGGCACCACCACCACGCGCAGGTCCTGGGTTTCCTGGTCGATGTTGGCGCTGCCCTCCATCAGCACGGCGGCGTTGACGCCCTTCATCTGCAGATTGTTCGTGGTGGCCACGCCCTGCTCGATGCGCACATCGCCCCGGACAAAGTCGAACGCAAAACCCTCGCTGAACACGTCGCGGAAGTCGAGCGTCAGGCGGCGTGGCAGCGATTGCAGGCTCAGCACGCCCAGCAGCTTGGCCAGGCCCGGGTCGGCCTTGAGGAACTGGCCGGACTCCACGTTCAGGTTGATCTGCCCGGTCATGCTGCGGTAGTCAGGGCTGAACGGCGCGCCGATCCAGGCCACCTGCCCTTCCATGCGGCCCTTGCCACGCCGGACCACATTGGCCATGCCCATGCGGCCCAGCAGGTCGCCCGAGTCGCGGATGTCCAGCTTGAAGTTGAGCACCGTGCGCCGCTCCGGCGTGCGGGGCCCCACACCTGCGGCGTTCAGCACCGCCCAGTTGCCGTTGGCTGTGAAGTTCGCCTCGGGCGCGAGGATATTGAATTTGGAGAGGCGCCATTCGCGCTGCGTGCCATCTCCGCCCCGGTTCTGCGCTTCTATCTCCACACGCCCGAGGCGTTTGCCGCGCAGTTCAAAGTCATCCACCACGATGTCCAGCGCGGGCAGGGCGCCGGGCTGCTCGTCCAGCAGGGCCTCGACCTGGGTGACGTCGCTCTGGGGCATGTTCACGCGCGAGAGCCGCGCAAACAAGCGCCCATTGGGGTGTTCGGCGCCGCCTGGCTGGCGGTATTCCAGATAGCCGTTGAGTTCCGTGGCGTCGAGGTTGGCACGCCAGGTGGTGCCGTCCCGCAGCGCGCCGGCCACGATGTTGTGCAGGGTGCGACCCTGCAACGTGAGTTCGCGGGCGCGCAAGGCCAGTGTGGTGGGCAGGTAGTCCTGCGCCGTGCTGGGCGTCCCCGTTGAGCCTTGCGATCCGGGTGCGGTTGCGGGGCGTGCAGCGGGTTCGCTGCCGGTTGCCTGGGTCAGCACGTCTTCCCAGGCATCCACATCGAGCTTGCCCTGGCTGATGTTGGCCGCCACACCCTGCGCGGGCACCGGGGCGGATTCCCCGCCCGACAGGCCGATGCCGATGGCACCGCGCAGCACCCGGGCCTGGGGCCCGCCCAGATCCCGAATGTAAGTGGCCGAGCCCAGTGCGCCCAGGTCCAGCGTGATCTGATCGCGCAAAGGCGGGGCTTCGGTGCCATTTCCAGCCTGCGTAAGGCCCACCAGCGATTCGCGGGCCACCTGGGTTTCAAACCGCAGTGGCAGGCTGCCTTCGGCCGTCTTGCCCAGCGGGGCGGGCAGCGCCAGCGCCAGCCCCTGCAGGCTGGTGGTGACCTGCACCTCCGGCACGCCACGGCGAAACGCGAGCGCCATGGAATACGCGGTGCTGCCCGTGGCGCGGCGCGCCAGCTGCGAGAGCATGCCCAGCTGTGGTGCCTGCTGCAGCCCTTCGGCCGTGGCGGTGCCCTGTGCGCGAAGCTGCACAGCCGATTCGGTGGCCGGGGCATTGGAGGGCAGAGCGCGCATGCCGCCCTCCAGCCGGACAGCGCCGCCCAGTGCCTGGGCCTGCACGGTATTGAGCGAAAAACCGCCTTCGGTGAACTGCACCACGCCCCGCACCCGGCTCAGCGTCGGGGTGTCGGGGGTAATGCGCAGTTCGTTGCCCGCCAGCGTGACGCTGCCCTGGACCTTGGATTTTTCGATGTCGCTGATCGGCAAAGTCAGGCGCAACTTGAAATCTGCGTTGCCGGTGCCGCTGGCCTGCTCCAGTGCATTGCCGGTCATCCGGCCCAAAGGCGACGTGTTCATGAGCGTGAGCAGCTCGGTCAGCGGCCCCCGGGCATCGGCACTGACACCCACCACGGTATGGGAGAGGTCTGGAATCTTGGCATCCACCTTCGACAGGCGCAGGCCCGGGCGTCCCGCAAAACTGCCACTGGCGCCGCGCACCTGCATGGAGGAGCGTTCAAAGATCAGCTCTCCCGCCAGCTCCGTCAATGCAGGCCACGGCAACGTATTGGCCGGTTGCAGCTGCGTGGGGACGTAGGCGTAGGTGACATCCTTCACGCGGGCTGCGATGCGAAATTCGCCTTGTTTGGGGTCGTCGAAAGGCAGGTGGTGCAGATCCCCCTTGACGCGGAACTGCACGTTGCTCGCGCTGCCCGCCACCACGGCGTCGCGCACATAGTGGCGCGACTCCTGGGGGATGGACAGCGGCAGGTAGCGGTGCACACGGGTCCCGTCCGCCCGGTTCAGGGTGCCTGTGAGGTCCAGCACCCCCGGAAAGCGAGAGCGGTGTGCCACCTTGCCCGCATCGCTGGTATGCCAAGTGGCCCGGGCCTCGCCCTGGGCGTCGGCATTGGCAAACTGCACGTCGGTGGCCTGCACGGCGATGCGGTCGCCATCGAGTTGCCAGCGCACATCGGCGCTGAGCCGGTCCAGCGGCAGCACCGGGTCTTCGAACACGCCGGGCAGCACCAGCGCGCCGGAGGCAATGGTCAGCGCTGCCTTGCCGCCCGCCTGGGTCATGTCGATGTCCACCGTGGCACCCCGCAGGCCCAGTTGGGTGGAAGCGCTGGCGGGGGTGTCGCCTGCCAGCGCCAATCCGCGAATGCGCCCGCGTACTTGATACTGCTGCAGGTTTTCGAGAGGGCCTTTCCAGGTGGCCTGGATCTCGTCCACGAGCCCGTGGGGTGAATAGGTGCGCACGGCCTCATGTGCCGTGGCGCCCAGGGGCAGGCGGCTGGCGACCTGCGCCAGGGCAGCCAGGTCCAGGCGGTCGGCGCGGAACTCGCCTTGCGCGGGTGCCTTGCCGGCCGCTGCCGTGTGCACAAGCCGGACGTTGCCTCCGGGCCAGGTGAGACCATCGTCCGTCTTGAATTGCAGCGCCTGGGTCGAGAATTCGAACCCCCCGTTCAGTCGGCGTCCACCCAGCCGCCCCTGAATGGACGGCAGCACCAGCGCCTGTAAGCCTGCACCCAGTGTGGCATTGACATCGGCCAGCGCCAGGTCGGCTGTGCCGCCCACAATCTGCCCGCGCTGCACATCGGCCCAGGCTCGCAGCGCGCCCCGGCCCTGTGCGATCTCCACGCCCACATCGGCATGGTGGCGCAGCCGCGAGACGTCCACCCGGGAAAAGTCGGCGAAGACCTGCCCATTCCAGTGTTTCCAGTTGCCGTCGCGCGCGCGCAGCAAGGGGGCGCGGAACAGCCCCGTCACCGTGAAGCGGTCTCCCCAGGCTTCGGGCGGCGTGGCATCCAGCCGCATGTGATGGTGCCAGTTGCCGTTGCGCAAGAGCAGGTCCACCTTCTCCAGCGCAAGCTCCGGGGCGCCGCGCTGCTCATCCGTCCAGCGCACCGTGCCACCCCGGATGAACACCTCGCCCTGTGAAAACAGCCAGTCGGCGGCGGCGTTGTCCTCGCCCTGCTGCTGGGAGAAATCCAGACCCGCCACCTGGATGCGGCCGTCCGCAGTGCGGCGCACATCCAGCTCGGGCTCTTCGATGTACAGCTGCTCGAACCCGCCCTTGAGCAGGGAGCGCGGCGACAGCGCCACCACCACCCGTGGAAGGCGCAGGGCAGAGCGGCCGGCAGCGTCCAGCAGGGTGACATCCGAGAGTTCAATGGAAGGGATCAGGCCTTCGGTGTGCGCCGCGATGGCACCGATCTGGACAGGAACCCCCAGCGCCCGTGCGGCATGCGCCTCCAGCTGTGGGCGGAAATCACCGATTCGCGGCACAATCCAGCCATGAAGGGCCCCCCACGCGATGGTCAGCAGCAGCCAGAAGGCCAGCAGCAAGCCCAGTGACCACCGCGCGAGACCTGCCACAATTTTCAGCAGGCGGGTGGGGTGCGTGGTGGGATCGATCATGGTGGGATTGAATGTGGCAGGAATTATGACCCGCAGGCTTAGCGCGGGTTCACTACAAACCAGTGTTCTTATGTACGCAGCGTTGCGCTGCGGCTGCCATGTCGATCCAGTATCCTGAATC
Organism: Acidovorax sp. NN32; assembly: GCF_057597245.1. Classification (NCBI taxonomy): domain Bacteria; kingdom Pseudomonadati; phylum Pseudomonadota; class Betaproteobacteria; order Burkholderiales; family Comamonadaceae; genus Acidovorax; species Acidovorax sp. NN32. Next base: position 5,137,347 of record NZ_CP199679.1, on the reverse strand, counting down.
CCCCTGCAATCCCTCCGCGACCTTTGTTCACGGGGCCGCGCACTCGCGTTTCTATCAGCGCCTGCATCGCCGCTACGAGGCTGACCTGCTGCTCCTGCCGCCCGGTGTTCCCCGGTGGCCCAGCATGGAGCAGGCCTACGACGCGCTGCGCGCACGCGGTTGTGACACGGGCACCGCGCTCCGGATGCTGCGCCAGCTGGTCATGGAGCGGCTGATCCAGATGGACTGCGAGGCGCAGGCGCCGCTGGCGGACATTACCAGCGCGGTCACCGAGCTGGCCGAGCTGGCGCTGGACAGGGCCTGCCAACACGCCCGCCAGGAGCTGGACGAGCGCCACGGCGCGCCGCGCGGGCCGGACGGCCAGCCCGTGCAGCTGTGGATCATCGGTATGGGCAAGCTCGGTGCCCGCGAACTGAACGTCTCCAGCGACATCGACCTGATCTACGTGTACGAGCACGATGGCGAAACGGCGGGCACGGCTGATGGCCGGGGGCGCATCTCGAACCACGAATACTTTGCACGTGCGGTCAAGGCCATCTACAGCCTGGTGGGCGACACCACCGAACACGGATTTGTGTTCCGCGTGGACCTGGCGCTGCGGCCCAATGGCAACTCTGGCCCGCCTTCGGTCTCGTTGTCGGCGCTGGAGGAATACCTGCAGCTGCATGGGCGCGAGTGGGAGCGTTTTGCCTGGCTCAAGAGCCGGGTGGTGGCACCGCGTGATTGCATTGCCAGTCCTGAGGTTCAGGCGCTGCGCGGTGTGGTGCTGCCCTTTGTGTTCCGCCGCTACCTGGACTACAGCGTGTTCGATGCGCTGCGGGTGCTGCACCGCCAGATCCGGGACCATGCCGCCAAGCGCAGCGCGGGCCACCCGGAGCGCGCCAACGACGTCAAGCTCTCGCGCGGCGGCATTCGTGAGATCGAGTTCACGGTTCAGCTGCTGCAGGTGGTGCGGGGCGGCCAGTTCCCCGAGTTGCGCCGCCGCCCCACGCTTGATGCGCTCACACGCCTGTCCCAGGCGGGTCTGATGCCGCAGGAAACGGCTGATGCGCTCGCGCGGGCCTACGTCTTCTTGCGCCGTGTGGAGCACCGCATCCAGTACCTGGATGACCAGCAGACCCATGTGCTGCCCACGCGCGATGACGATCTTGCGTGGATCGCGCACACCCTGGGGTATCCCGATTGCTGCGCCTTCCTGCACGAGCTGGACGCACACCGTGAACTGGTGGCCCAGGAATTCGACACCCTGCTGGGCGGGGCGGGCAAGAAGCAGTGCAATGGCGGAGGCTGTGGCGGCCCCCGCGCTGCGGCAGCAGCCCCCCCCGAATTCGACACGCTGCTGGAGCAGTTGCCGCCCGGATTTCGCGAGCGCGTTGCCGAATGGCGCAACCACCCGCGCGTGGCGGGGCTGCGCGACGAAGCCCGTGCCCGCCTGTTCCGGCTGGTGCAACGCACCGCACAGTGGCTCAAGGAAGGCCGCGTCACCGAAGAGGCCGCCCTGCGCCTTGCCAACTGGCTGGAGCCGCTGCTGCGCCGCGAGAGCTATCTGGCGCTGCTGCTGGAGCGCCCCTCTGTGCACGAGCAATTGCTGCACTTGCTGGGCGCGGCCAAGTGGCCCGCCCGCTACCTGCTGCAGCACCCCGGTGTCATCGATGAACTGGTGGGGGATTCGCTGCTCGCCGAACGTTTTGTGGTGGCCGACTTCGAGCGCGAACTGGCCGTGCGGCTCGCGTCGCTGCAGTCCACGGGCGAGGACGATGACGAAACCTTGCTCAACCTGCTGCGCCGTGCCCAGCACGCGGAAACCTTCCGCACCCTCGCGCGCGACGTGGAGCGGCGCATCACCGTCGAGCAGGTGGCGGATGACCTGTCCGCCCTGGCCGACAGCGTGCTGCGCATCACGGCCCAGTGGTGCTGGAGCCGGCTCAAGACGCGCCACCGCGAGAGCCCGCAATTCGCCATCATTGGCTACGGCAAGCTGGGCGGCAAGGAACTGGGCTACGGCAGCGATCTGGACATCGTCTTTGTGTTCGATGACGACGACGAACGCGCCCCCGAGGTCTACGCGGCCTTTGTGCGCAAGCTCATCAACTGGCTCACCGTGAAGACGGGTGAAGGCGATCTGTACGAGATCGACACTGCGTTGCGGCCCAATGGCAGCTCAGGTCTGCTGGTCACGAGCTTCGAGGCCTACGCCAACTACCAGCAGCGCCGGGGCAGCAACACCGCGTGGACCTGGGAGCACCAGGCCATGACACGCGCGCGGTTTGTGATGGGCAGCGAGGCCTTGCAGGCGCGCTTCGATGCCGTGCGCGAGGCTGTCATCACCTCCGAACGCGACGCTGCCGCCCTGCGTGAGGAGATCGTGGCCATGCGCGAGCGTGTGCGCGCAGCGCACCCCACGCGCGACGGGCAGTTCGATGTGAAACACAGTCCGGGCGGCATGGTGGATGCGGAGTTTGCCGTTCAATACCTGGTGCTCTCGCAGTCTGCAAACCACCCGGAGCTGGTGGGCAATGTGGGCAACATCGCGCTGCTGCAGCGCGCCGAGCAGGTGGGGCTGTTGCCCCCTGGCGTGGGTGTGGCGGCTGCGGATGCGTACCGCGAACTGCGGCGCGTGCAACACGTGGCGCGCCTGGACGAGGCGCCCACCCAGGTTGCCCCCCCCGCACTGCAGGCCGAGCGCGATGCGGTGCTGGCCCTGTGGAGGTCCGTGTTCGGTTGAGTCGCACCAAGGTGTGACGTTTTGTTGCATTTTTGCGGGCTGAATTTTCCGCGTGGCATCGCTAATTCAAACGATTGTTTGAATTCTGGTGTGTAATCCGGTGCCATGAGTTTCGGCGCCCATTTCATTCCCGCAGCCCAGCGCACCGCCCGCAGTGACGGAGAAGACACGCGCGTGCGCCTGCTGCGCGCCGCGCTGCAGCTGTTTTCCGAGCGGGGCTTTGCGCAGACCTCGGTGCGTGCCATTGCCGAAGCCGCCGGCACCAACGTGGCGGCGATCGCCTACCATTTTGGCGACAAGGCGCGCCTCTACACAGCCACGTTCTACGAGCCCTTCGGCAGCGGCAGCGACCTCATCCCGGTGTTTGCCGACCCTGCGCTGACCTTGCAGCAGGCGCTGGCCGCCTACTTCGGTGGCTTTCTGGAGCCGCTCAAGCACGATGACCTTGTGACCCAGTCGCTGCGCTTGCATGTGCGCGAGCTGCTGGACCCCACCCATGTGTGGCCCGAGCTCATCGAGCGCGAGTGCCGGGCCCCCCATCTGGCGCTGGTCCAGGTGCTGTGCCGCCACATGGGCGTGGCCGCAGCGGACGACGACATGCATCGCCTCGCCTTCTCGCTGGCCGGGCTGGTTATGCAGATGTGGACCCAGCGCGACCCGCTGCAGGCTATTGCACCGCAGCTGGCGGGGTCTGGGGCTGTGGACGAATGGGTGGACCGGCTGACCGGTTACGCCCTGAGCATGGTGCAGGGCGAGATCGCCAGGCGGCAGGCCGTACAACAGCCCGCGCGCCGCAGTACTTCACGGAATTCGCACAAGGAATCCAACGCATGACTTTGAGCAAGACCCGATTCTTCTGGGCCACCTGCCTGCCCCTGGCCCTGGGCGCCTGTGCCATCACAGCGCCCCCCGCCCAAGTGCCCACCACTCCGCCTGTGGCGTGGCAGGCGCCCTTGCCGCACCAGGGCTCGCTGGGGGATCTGACCCGATGGTGGACGCAGCTGGGCGACCCGCTGCTTGTGGAGTTGATCGACGCGGCCCAGGCCGTCAGCCCCGGTGTGGCGCAGGCCCAATCCCGCATTGCGCAGGCCCGGGCCACGCAGGTGGCCAGCCGCGCCGCCCTGCTGCCGTCGCTCGATGCGCAGGCCAGCGCCAGCCGGGGTTTCAACGAACAGCTTGCAGGCATCGCGACCACGGCGCAGGCCGGGCTGCAGGCGAGCTGGGAGATTGACCTTTTTGGTGCGAACCGCGCGACCAAGACCGCTGCCGATGAGCGGCTGGCGGGCGCACAGGCGCTGTGGCACGAGGCGCGCGTGAGCGTGGCCGCCGAGGTGGCGCAGCAGACGAGCAGCCTGCGCACCTGCCTGGAGCAGCTGCGCGTGGCCGAGCGCGATGCGCAGTCGCGTGGCGAAACCTCGCGCCTGTCAGGTCTTAGCGAACGCGCCGGCTTCACGGCGCCCGCCACGGCTGCCCTGGCCCGTGCCAGTGCCGCCGAAGCGCAGGCGCGTGCATCGCAGCAGCGCATGCAGTGCGACGTGGAGGTCAAGACCCTGGTGGCACTGACCGGGTGGGAGGAGTCGGCGCTGCGGTCGCGCCTGTCCACGCCTGCCGCCGCAGCCCCCGACACCCTGTTCGCCGTCGCCACGCTACCCGCCCAGGTGCTGGCCCAGCGCCCTGATGTGTACAACGCCGAGCGCGAAGTCGCCGCTGCCAGTGCCGAAGTGGGCAGCGCCCAGGCCCAGCGTTACCCGCGCCTGTCTCTCAGCGGCTCGGTGGGCACGGCGTGGGTGCGCAGCGGTGGCGTGACCACCGACCTGAACACCTGGACCATCGGCCCGCTGGCGCTCAGCGTGCCGCTGTTCGATGGTGGCCGGCGCGGCGCGCAGGTGGACTCGGCGCAGGCGCGCTATGACGAAGCCGCCGCGCTCTACCGCGCCAAGGTGCGCCAGGCCGTGAGCGAGGTCGAACAGGCGCTGGTGCGGCTGCAGAGCACGGCCGAGCGCAGCACCAGCGCGCGAACGGCGGCTGCGGGCTATCGCACATCTTTCGATGCCACCGAAGCGCGCTGGCGCGGCGGCCTGGCGAGTCTGGTGGAGCTGGAAGACGCGCGGCGCACGTCCTTGGCGGCCGAGAACGCGCTGATCGCGCTGCAGCATGAACGCCAGGCCGCCTGGGTTGCGCTGTACCGCGCCGCTGGCGGTGGATGGGACGGGCAGACCACCACCACGGCAGCCTCCCCTTCTGCTGCGGCTACCGCCGCACGCTGAATGAAAAACCGGGGGGGTGGGCTGATCGCTCACCCTTTCTCCTGACACCGACTGGATGAACGGATACACACAATGCAAACGCAAGGTTTCAAGATTTCTCTCACGGCCTTCGCCGTCATCGCTGCCTGCGCACTGGCCACCGGTGGCGCCCTGGTGTTCTCCAGCGCATCGCGCGCCGCCGATGAGCCCAAGGCCAGCCAGCCCCGCCCCGCGCTCACCGTGAGCACGGCCCAACCCCAGCGCACCTCGGTGCCGCTGCGCCTGGCGGCCAATGGCAACGTCGCCGCCTGGCAGGAGGCCAGCATTGGCGCCGAGAGCAACGGTCTGCGCCTGACCGACGTGCGTGTGAATGTGGGCGACGTGGTCAAGGCCGGCCAGGTGCTGGCAACTTTCTCTGCCGAAACCGTACAGGCCGATGTGGCCCAGGTCCGAGCCAGCCTGCTCGAAGCCCAGGCCAATGCGGCCGAAGCCGCTGCCAATGCCGACCGGGCCCGCTCGCTGCAGGCCACGGGCGCCTTGAGCCAGCAGCAGATCCAGCAGTACACAACGGCCGAGAAGACCGCGCAGGCTCGCGTGGAGGCGGCCAAGGCCACGCTGAACGCACAGCAGTTGCGTCTCAAGTACACCCAGGTGGTGGCGCCCGACAGCGGCGTGATCTCGGCCCGCACGGCCACCGTGGGCGCGGTGGTGGGCGCGGGCACCGAGCTGTTCCGCATGGTGCGCAAGGGGCGCCTCGAATGGCGCGCCGAAGTCACGTCTACCGAGCTGCGCCGGATTGCGCCGGGCGCCAAGGTCAGCGTGACGGCGGCCAGTGGTGCGGTGGCAGAAGGCACGGTGCGCATGATTGCGCCGACGGTGGACCCGCAGACGCGTAATGCGCTGGTGTACGTTGATCTACCCCTGAACACAGACTTCCGTGCGGGCATGTTCGCGCGTGGTGAGTTCGCGCTGGGCGCCAGCGATGCACTCACCGTGCCACAAGAGGCGCTGGTGGTGCGCGACGGCTTCTCGTACGTGTTTGTGGTGGGTGCCGAGCAGCGTGTGCAAATGCGCAAGGTGCAGACGGGCCGCCGCGTGGCTGACCGGGTCGAGGTGCTCTCGGGTCTGGACGCGAATGCCTCGGTAGCGGTGCGTGGCGCTGGCTTCCTGAACGACGGTGACCTGGTGCGGGTGGTGAGCACGCCGCCCGCCAGCAGCACCTCGCAAGCTCCGGATTTCAAGCAAAAAATGGCTCTAGCGCTTACCAATAAAGCGCAAGCAGCTATCAATTGAGGAGCATTCGACATGAATGTATCCACCTGGTCGATCAAGAACCCCATACCGGCGCTGATGCTGTTTGTGCTGCTGACCTTCGGCGGCCTGCTGTCGTTCAACGCCATGAAGGTGCAGAACTTTCCGGACATTGACCTGCCCACGATCTCCGTGACCGTGGCGCTGCCCGGCGCCTCGCCCGCGCAGCTCGAAAACGATGTGGCGCGCAAGATTGAAAACAGCATCGCCACGCTGCAAGACCTGAAGCACATCTACACCAAGGTGCAGGACGGTGGCGCCACCATCACGGCCGAGTTCCGCCTGGAAAAGCCCACGCAGGAAGCGCTTGACGACGTGCGCTCTGCCGTGGCCCGCGTGCGCGGTGACCTGCCTGGCGACGTGCGCGACCCCATCGTGACCAAGATGGACCTGGCCGCGCAGCCGGTGCTCGCGTTCACCATCGCCTCCACCCGCATGGACGACGAGGCGCTGTCCTGGTTTGTGGACGATGCCGTGGCCAAGAAGCTGCTCACGGTGCGGGGTGTGGGCGCGGTCAACCGCGTGGGCGGTGTGCAGCGTGAGGTGCATGTGTTGCTGGACCCGGTCAAGCTGCAGGCGTTGAACGCTACGGCGGCCGATGTCTCGCGCCAGCTGCGGCTGGTGCAGACCGAAAGTGCCGGTGGCCGCACCGACCTGGGCGGCAGCGAACAGCCTGTACGCACCCTGGCCACGGTGCAGTCGGCGCAGGAGCTCGCAGGGCTCACGCTGGCACTGTCCGACGGCCGCCATGTGCGGCTCGATCAGGTGGCCACGGTGACAGACACGATTGCCGAGCCGCGCGCACTGGCCCTGCTCAACGGTAAGCCCGTGGTGGGCTTCGAGGTTGCGCGCAGCAAGGGCGCGAGCGAGGTGGAAGTCGGCTCTGCGGTGCAGGCGGCCCTCAAGGAAATTCGCGCACAGCACCCCGATCTGGAGATCACCGAAGCTTTCAACTTTGTGCAGCCTGTGCAGGAGGAATACGACGGCTCCATGCACCTGCTGTACGAAGGCGCGTTGCTGGCCGTGCTGGTGGTGTGGCTCTTTTTGCGCGACTGGCGCGCCACGTTCGTGTCGGCTGTGGCGCTGCCGCTGTCGGTGATCCCGGCGTTCATCGGCATGCACTGGCTGGGCTTCTCGATCAACGTGATCACGCTGCTGGCGCTGTCGCTGGTGGTGGGCATTTTGGTGGATGACGCCATCGTGGAAGTGGAGAACATCGTGCGCCACCTGCGCATGGGCAAGACGCCCTACCAGGCGGCCATGGAGGCGGCCGACGAAATTGGCCTGGCCGTGGTGGCCACCACGTTCACACTGATTGCGGTGTTTTTGCCAACCGCGTTCATGAGCGGCATTGCGGGCAAGTTCTTCAAGCAGTTCGGCTGGACGGCGTCGCTGGCGGTCTTTGCCAGCCTGGTGGTGGCGCGGGTGCTGACACCCATGATGGCGGCCTACATCCTCAAACCCATCGTGGATACGCACAAGGACCCGCGCTGGATGACGGTGTACCTGCGCTGGGCGGCCTGGTGCATCAAACACCGCTGGATGACCTTCATTGCCACGGCAGCGTTTTTCATCGGTTCGCTGGCGCTGATCCCGCTGCTGCCCACGGGCTTCATCCCGGCCGATGACAACTCGCAGACCCAGGTCTACCTGGAGCTGCCACCTGGCGCCACGCTGGCCCAGACCCGCGCCGTGGCCGAGGATGCGCGCCAGCGCATCGCCAAGGTGGACCATGTGCAAAGCGTGTACACCACCATCGGTGGGGGCTCGGCCGGTGGCGATCCGTTCATGGGCAGCGCCAATGCCGAAACGCGCAAGGCCACGCTCACCATCTTGCTGGCCGAGCGCGGCGACCGGCCGCGCAAGCAGGGCATCGAGAACCAGATCCGTGCAGCGCTGGAGACGCTGCCGGGCGTGCGCAGCAAGGTGGGCCTGGGGGGCTCTGGCGAGAAGTACGTGCTGGTGCTCTCGGGCGACGACCCGCAGGCGCTGACCTCGGCCGCGCTGGCGGTCGAGAAGGACCTGCGCACCATCCCGGGCCTGGGCAGCATCTCTTCCACCGCCAGCCTGGTGCGCTCCGAGATCGCGGTGCGCCCGGACTTTGCGCGCGCCGCCGACCTGGGGGTGACCAGCAGCGCCATTGCCGAAACGCTGCGCATTGCGACCGTGGGCGACTACGACGTGTCGCTGCCCAAGCTCAACCTGGCCTCGCGCCAGGTGCCCATCGTGGTCAAGCTGCAGGACGACGCGCGCAAGGACCTGTCGCTGCTGGAGCGCCTGTCGGTGCCGGGCAGCAAAGGCCCGGTGATGCTGGGCCAGGTGGCCACGCTGGAGTTCAGCGGCGGACCGGCCGTGGTGGACCGGTATGACCGCGCGCGCAATGTCAACTTTGAGATCGAGTTGTCAGGCCAGCCGCTGGGCGACGTGACGAAGGCGGTCGAAGCGCTGCCCTCCATCCAGAACCTGCCGCCGGGCGTGCGCCAGATCACCATTGGCGATGCCGAGATGATGGGCGAGCTGTTCGCGAGCTTCGGCCTGGCCATGCTGACCGGGGTGTTGTGCATCTACATCGTGCTGGTGCTGCTGTTCAAGGACTTCCTCCACCCGGTGACCATCCTGGCGGCGCTGCCGCTGTCGCTGGGCGGGGCGTTCGTGGGCCTGCTGATCGCGCAAAAGAGCTTCTCGATGCCCTCGCTCATCGGGCTGATCATGCTCATGGGCATTGCCACCAAGAACTCCATCCTGCTGGTGGAATACGCGATCCTGGCGCGGCGCGAGCATGGCATGACGCGCTTTGAGGCACTGATCGACGCTTGCCACAAGCGCGCACGGCCCATCATCATGACCACGCTGGCCATGGGCGCGGGGATGATGCCGATTGCGCTGGGCATTGGTGCGGCGGATGCCAGCTTTCGCTCGCCCATGGCGGTGGCGGTGATTGGCGGGCTGATCACGTCCACGCTGCTGAGCCTGCTGGTCATCCCCGCCGTGTTCACGGGGGTGGATGATCTGGGGCAGTGGTTTGGTCGCATGCTGCGGCGCTTGCGAGGTGCCCACCCCGTGCCCGCCCCAGAGGCGCCCGCTACACCCCCAGCGGGATGATGGAGACCGGTGGTTGCTTGAAAAAGCAGGCAATCCCCGGGGTTGCCCCGGCTTAGCCGGGCGTGTGGCCGTTAGATAATGTAACGACCACCATGAACCTCGTCAGCCTGAACATCGAATCCATCCAGCTGGGCCACCCTCTGCCGTTTGTGCTGCGGGGTGCTGATGGCGTGTTGCTGGCGCAAAAAGGCTATGTCATCCGTACTCGGGAAGAGCTGGCCAAGATGGTGGGCCGGGGGCGGCAACTGTGTGTGGATACCGATGAGTCCGGTGACAGCCACCGGGCCTACCTCGCGCAATTGCAGCGCATGCTGATCGCCGACACCAACCTGGGTGAAATTGCCGCGATGAAGATGACGGCGGCCGACGACGCAGGAGGGCGGGGCCGCACTGGCAAGACGCTGCCTGACTGGCCCGAACTGCAGTTGCGTGCCACGCAGTTGCTGCGTGCACCTTCGCCCGCTGATTTTGGCGGGCGCTTCCAGACGCTGCACGACGAGCTGGCCCGCCACTGCGAGCAGACGCCCGACGCGACGCTGCTGGGCCTGATTTACCTGTCTGCGCAGGAAACGCGCATGTACAGCGCCACGCATTCGATGCTGGTGTGCTGTGTGTGCATGGTGGTGGCGCGCGAGATGCTGCGCTGGCCCGCCTCCCGCGTGCAGCAGCTGGGCCACGCGGCGCTCTCCATGAACATAGCCATGTCCGAGCTGCAGGACCAGCTGGCCCAGCAGACCCATCCGCTCACCGCCCAGCAGATTGCGGCGGTCGAGAGCCACGCGGAGCGTTCCGAGGCGCTGCTGCGCACGCTTGGCGTGGCCGACCCGGTGTGGCTGGAGGCGGTGCGCTGCCACCACCACCGCACCCCCGGCCCGCTGGCCAAGAAGACGGAACCCCAGCAAATGGCCCGCCTGCTGCAGCGTGCCGACATTTTTGGCGCCCGCATGGCACCTCGCGCGGCCCGGTTGCCCATGCCCGTCACGGCGGCCATGCAGGCCAGCTACTACGACGAAGAGCACCAAGTGGACGAGGCTGGTGCCGCGCTCGTCAAGACCCTGGGTGTATACCCGCCCGGGGCCTTCGTGCGGCTGGCCAGCCAGGAGGTGGGCGTGGTCGTTCGCCGGGGCACCACGGCCACCACGCCCAAGGTGGCGGTGGTGACCAACCGTGACGGCATGCCCACGGGCGAGCCCATTCCGCGTGACACCGGCATGCCCCCCTGGAAGGTCACGGGCGTGGTGGCTTTCAAGGACGTGAGAGTCAAGCTCTCGCTGGACCGCCTGCTCAACCTGGTCTGACCCCGCGCCGGGCTGCGGGCGCATCCCCCCACCTGCAGCGGGTGGGCTGGCACAGGCCCACGCCACCCAACGGCGCCCAGCGCCACTGGCGGGCAGCTTGTGCCCAGAATTCTCCCTCTCTTGCCACCACGACGGCAAACCTTCAGCCGTGCGACGCCTGTCGCCCCGTTCCCGTGCGCGCCCGCAATACCCCTTTCTTTTGCAGGACTTTGAATCCGAGCGGTTCGCATTCCCGTAAACCAATCAGTCCAAATAAAAACTCATGTGGACAAAAAATGATGGAATGGTTAAATTGCCCATATCCACTGCGATCCCAAGTCCTATGAACACCTCTAACAGACGCTTTCTTTCGGCCGCCAGCCTTCTGCTGCTGGTCGCAGTGGCGGTCGGCTATGCCCCCCCGGTCCGCGCGGCGGGTTCCGAAAGCTGCCCGGCCACGCTGCAGCACACGTTTGCGAGGTTGCAGGACGAAAAGCCTCAGTCGCTGTGCCAGTACAGCGGCAAAGTGGTGCTGGTGGTGAACACGGCCAGCTTCTGTGGCTTTACGGGCCAGTACAAGGGGTTGGAGGAGCTGTACGCCCGCTACAAAGACAAGGGCCTGGTGGTGCTGGGCTTCCCGTCCAACGACTTTGCCCAGGAAAAAGGCAGCAACAAGGAGATTGCTGACTTCTGCGAAAACACGTTCGGCGTGAAATTTCCGATGTTTGCCAAGAGCAGCGTGAAGGGCCCCGAGGCTTCGCCGTTGTTCCAGCAACTGGCGCAGCTGTCGGGCACAGCGCCGCGCTGGAACTTCCATAAATACCTGCTAGGCCGCGACGGCAAGCTGGTGGACAGCTACTCCAGCCTGACCGCCCCAGACAACAAAGGCCTGGTGCGGGCCATCGAACAACAGCTGAACCAGCCTGTGCCCCGGTGACCGCCATGACTTCTTTACATTTCTTGAAAAAAAATACAGTGAGCCTCTGGAACTTCGCCAGCGTGACCCCACTCTATCCATTGCGCAAGACGATTGCGCAGCGTACAGTTTTAACGTTGCGAAGCCTTTCGGGCCCCCGGGTTCCGACTGACCTCCTGGAGCGCTTCTCCTCCCTCCCTCTCTTATTCGTTTCGGGACGCTTCGCAACCTTTTTATTCCGTGCACCGGCCAGAGGGAGCCGGTCATGAAAATCGCCATCATCGGCTCCGGCATCTCGGGGCTCTCGGTCGCGCACCAGCTGCGCGGCCAGGCGGACATCACACTGTTTGAGGCTGGCGACTACTTCGGCGGGCACACCCACACCGTCGATGTCACGCTACCCGATGCCTCGGGTACCCCCGTCACCCACGGGGTGGACACCGGCTTTCTGGTGTTCAACGAGCGCACCTACCCGCACCTGATCCGCCTGCTGGCCGAGTTGGGCGTGGAGACCGCCAAATCCGACATGTCGTTCTCGGTGCAGGTGCCGGGCGCCCTGAGCGGCCCTGGCGGCGGCCGCGCGCTGGAATGGAGCGGCACCAACCTCAGCACCGTGTTTGCCCAGCGCTCCAACCTGGTCAACCCGCGCTTTCTGGGCATGCTGCGCGACCTGCTGCGCTTCAACAAGCTTTGCACGCGCATTGCCGAAAAGCAGGCCGAGGCCGCGCTGATGCAGCCCCTGGGAGACTTCTTGCGCGAGCACCGCTTTGGCGACGCGTTCCGCGACTGGTACTTCTTGCCCATGCTGGGTTGCATCTGGAGCTGTCCCACCGACCAGATGCTGAAATTCCCCGTGGCCACCATGATCCGGTTCTGCCACAACCACGGCCTCATCCAGGTGAGCAACCGCCCGCAGTGGTGGACGGTGTCTGGCGGTGCTCGCCACTACGTGGACAAGATCGTGGCGGGCATCGCCGACAAGCGCCTGAACACCCCCGTGCGCCGCATCGAGCGTGACGCCGCCGGGGTGCGCGTGGTGACCGCAGGCCACACCGAACACTTTGACAAGGTGGTGCTGGCCACCCATTCGGACCAGTCGCTCGCCCTGCTGGCACAGCCCACGCCGCACGAGCGCGCGGTGCTGGGTTCCATTCGCTACCAGGCCAACCGCGCCGTGCTGCACACCGATACGTCCGTACTGCCCGAGCGCCGCGCTGCCTGGGCCGCGTGGAACTACGAACGTGCCCCGCAGCGCAGCCGCGAGTCGGCCCGCGTGTGCCTGCACTACCTCATCAACCAGCTGCAGCCCGTGCCCTTTGCCCAGCCGGTGGTGGTGTCGCTCAACCCGGTGCGCGACATTGCACCCGAACAAGTGATCGGCAGCTACGAATACGCCCACCCGGTGTTCGACATGGCCGCCATCCGCGCGCAGCAGCAGGTGGGCAAGCTGCAAGGGCAGCAGCACACCTGGTTCTGCGGTGCCTGGACGGGCTACGGCTTCCACGAAGACGGGCTGAAATCCGGCCTAGCCGTGGCCGAGCAACTGTGTGCGGCCCTGCCAGCGCCTTTGGCGGAGGCTGCGTGAGCCACGCCCCGGCCCCACCCGCAGCGCCCCTCATTGGCTTCGGCCAGGTGCGCCACACGCGGCTGCGGCCCCGGCGGCATGCGTTCGCCTACCCCACGTTTTTTCTGATGCTGCCCATGCGCAGCCTGCCCGGCCTGGGCAGCGCGCTGGCGGTGAACCGGCGTGGCGCCATCAGCTTCCATGACATGGACCACGGCGACGGCCGCAGTGCCGCGCAGGGCGGTGCGCTGGCTTGGCTCGATGAGCTGCTGCGCACCGAAGGCGTCACCGACGCCACGGGCGAGGTCTGGTTGCACTGCTATCCGCGCGTGCTGGGCTACACCTTCAAGCCCGTGAGCTTCTGGTACTGCCACCGTGCCGACGGCCACCTGCGCGCCATCGTGGTGGAGGTCAACAACACCTTTGGCGAGCGCCACTGCTACCTGCTGGATGCGCCGCAGTACGGTGTGGAACAGAAGGCGCGCAAGGTGTTCCATGTGTCGCCATTTTGTGAGGTGAGCGGCGGCTACCGCTTCCGCTTCATGCGCACCGAGGTCGGCGCACAGGATGCAGGCCGCACCGTGGTGCGCATCGACCACGACGACGACACCGGCCCGCTCATCCAGACCAGCGTGAGCGGCACCCTCCAGCCCATCACCCCCCAAACCCTGCGCCAGGCGCTCTGGGGCTACCCCGCGATGACGCTGGCCATCATTGCCCGCATTCACTGGCACGCGCTGCAGCTGTGGCTCAAGCGCGTGCGTTTCCACCGCAAGCCCGAGGCGCCTGCATCCATCGTGACCCGCTGAATTCCATGACGAACGAGAACGCCGCCATGAACTCCACCACCGCCCCCCGCACCGCCCTGGCCCTGCCCGCAGGCACCCCCGCTGCCGCCCGCACGGCGCTCAAGCTGCTGCAGCGTCTGCAGCATGGCCACCTCACGGTGCAGCTGCCCGACGGCACGCTGCAGCACTTCGGCCACGGTGATGGCCCCTCGGCGGCCATCACGCTCAAGAACTGGAACGTGTGCAGTGCCGCACTCCGGTCGGGCGACATCGGCTTTGCCGAGAGCTACATCGCGGGCGACTGGACCACGCCGCACCTCACCGACCTGCTCAAGCTCTTCATCGCCAACCGCCAGCAGGTGGAAGGCGTGATCTACGGCACCTGGGCCGGGCGTCTGCTGTATCGCATCAAACACCTGCTCAACCGCAACACACGCGCCAACAGCCAGAAGAACATCCACGCCCACTACGACCTGGGCAACGCGTTCTACGAACTCTGGCTGGACGACACGATGAACTATTCGTCCGCCTGGTTCGAGGGCGATGCAGGCGGCGACATGCGCAAAGCCCAGCACGCCAAGGTGCGCCGCGCGCTGCGCATGGCGGGGGTGCAGCCAAATTCCCGGGTGCTGGAAATTGGCTGTGGCTGGGGCGCGCTGGCCGAGATGGCGACCGTGGAATTCGGCGCCCACCTGACGGGAGTGACACTCTCCACCGAGCAGCTCGCATTCGCGCAAAAGCGCATGGCACAGCAGGGGGTGGCCGAGCACGCCGACCTGCGCCTGCAGGACTACCGTGACATCCAGGACGGCCCGTACGACGCCATCTGCTCCATCGAGATGGTCGAGGCCGTGGGCCGCGAATACTGGCCCACCTACTTCCAGTCGGTGAACCGCCTGCTCAAGCCAGGTGGCAAGGCCTGCATCCAGAGCATCGTGATCGACGACAGCCTGTTCGAGCGCTACATCAGTTCCACGGATTTCATCCAGCAGTACATCTTCCCCGGAGGCTGCCTGCCGTGTCCGCGCGAGTTCCGCCGAGAGGCCGAGGCGGCAGGCCTGCGCGTGGTCGACGAGTTTGCGTTTGGCCAGGACTACGCCGAAACCCTCAAGCGCTGGCGCGAGCGCTTTCTGGCGCAGCGCACGCAAATCCTGCAGCTGGGGTTTGACCAGCGCTTCCTGCACATCTGGGAGTTCTACCTGGCGTACTGCGAAGCGGCATTTGCGATGAGCAACATCGACCTGGTGCAGTACACGCTGGCGAAGGATTGAATGCTATGAAAAACATAGCTATTACCGCTTTATGGATAAGCGCTGGAGCCTTTTTTCATTCAAATTCCGCTATCGCGCAGGCCGTGCCAATGGCCCAGGCGGCAGAGTCGGCCACCGCCACGCCCCTGTCAGGCGTGCGCCTGGCGGGCCAGGGCGTGCTCCGGTTTCTGGGCTTCGAGATCTACCGCGCCCGCCTGTGGGTGCAGCCCGGCTTTGACGCAGACAACTACGGCGCCCAGCCGCTGGCGCTGGAGCTGACCTACCACCGCGACTTCACGGCCGAGGCCATCGCCAAACGCTCACTGGAAGAGATGCGCCGCGTGGGCAGCTTCACGCCCCAACAGGCCACGCGCTGGCAGCAGGCGCTGCAGGCCGCGTTGCCGGATGTGAAGTCGGGCGACCGCCTGCTGGGCATTCACCAGCCGGGCGTGGGTGCGGTGTTCAAGATGGCGGGGCGTGTCGTCGGTGAGGTGCCGGACGCCGAGTTCTCGCGCCTGTTCTTTGGCATCTGGCTGTCTCCGCAGACCTCCGAACCCGGGCTGCGCCAGGAATTGCTGGCCGCCACCCGCACTGCAGGCCAACCATGACCTCCACGCAGCCCATCCGCGCCAGCGCAGGCCTGGCCTATGGGCTGCTGGGCTTGCCGCTGGCGTTTGTGGCGCTGCCGCTGTATGTGCTGCTGCCCAACCACTACGCGCGCGAGTTCGGCATGCCACTGGCCACGCTGGGCGCTGTGCTACTGGCCGCGCGGCTGTTCGATGCGTTCACCGACCCGCTGCTGGGTCGCCTGGCCGACCACCTGTTTGGCCGCTCGGTGCGCGCCGTGCTGGCGGTGGGCGCGGTGTCGGCGGCGGTGCTGGCACTGGGGCTGAGCAGCCTGTTCTTTCCCTTGGTGCGCGGGGCCGATGCGCTGGTCGCCTGGGCGCTGGTGGCATTGCTCATCACTTACACCGCCTACAGCCAGCTCAGCATCGCACACCAGTCCTGGGGCGCACGCCTGGGCGGTGATGAGCTGCAGCGTGGCCGCATCGTGGCCTGGCGCGAGGGTGCTGCACTGGTCGGCGTGGTACTGGCATCGGTGCTGCCCGCGCTGCTGGGCCTGCCGGTGATGCTCAGTGTGTTTGCCATCACCCTGCTGCTAGGCTGGTGGGCCTGGACCAGAGCCCCGCGCCCCGCAGCGCATGCGGGTGTCGCCGTGGCCGGTGTGTACCGCCCCCCGCAGCGCGCCAGCCTGTGGCGGCCCTGGGGCCGCCCTGCCTTCCGCCGCCTGCTGGCGGTGTTCATGCTCAACGGCATTGCCAGCGCCATACCGGCCACGCTGGTGCTGTTTTTTATTCAGGACCGGCTGCAGGCCCCAACCGCGCAGGAGCCCATGTTCCTCGCGGCCTATTTCGTGTGCGCTGCGCTGTCCATCCCGCTGTGGCTGCGTGCCGTGGCGCGCTGGGGCCTGGCGCGCACCTGGTTGGCGGGCATGCTGCTGGCGATTGCCGTGTTTGTGTGGACTGCGTTTCTGGGCGCGGGTGATGTGGTGCCGTTCCTCGTCGTCTGTGCGCTGTCCGGCGTGGCCCTGGGCACCGATCTGGCCCTGCCCAGCGCCTTGCTGGCTGGCGTGATTGCCGCCGAGGGCGACAGCGGCCAGCACGAGGGCGCGTACTTTGGCTGGTGGAACTTTGCCACCAAGCTCAACCTGGCACTGGCGGCAGGCCTGGCGCTGCCCCTGCTGGGATGGCTGGGCTACAGCCCCGGAACGCGCAGCGATGACGGTTTGCAGACCCTCGGCCTGGCCTATGCAGTGCTGCCCTGCGTGCTCAAGTTCACCGCTGCGGCCGCGCTCTATCTCCTCATCCTGCGCCGCCCGCGTGGCGCGGCGACTGTCTGAATTCGAACCGACCAAGGCCCACCACCATGATGCAAAGACGTCTCCTCCTTTCGGCCGCTGTGGCCGCACCTATGGTGCTGTCTGGCTGCGCCAGCCAGAACCTCGATGGCTACGCCAGCGAAAAACCGGTGCTGGACCTGGCCCAGTATTTCAACGGCAAGATCGACGCCTACGGCATCTTCCAGGACCGCAGCGGCCAGATCGTCAAGCGCTTCACCGTGGTCATGGACTGCAGCTGGAAAGGCAACGAGGGCGTGCTCGACGAAGCCTTCACCTACTCCGACGGCACCACGCAGCGCCGCATCTGGCGGCTGACGAAGCATGCCGACGGCCGCTACACCGGCACCGCCGACGATGTGGTGGGCACGGCCAACGGCCAGACGCGTGGCAACGCCTTCCGCTGGAACTACACGCTGGCGCTGCCCGTGGATGGCAAGGTCTACAACGTGGACCTGGACGACTGGATGTACCTCATTGACGACCGCGTGATGCTCAACCGCGCCACCATGAGCAAGTTCGGCGTGCGCTTGGGCGAGATCACCCTGTCCTTCACCAAACGCGCACCATGAGCCTCAACCCACCCCTGCGCGACTGGCATGGCCGCCGGGCCTGGCTCATCGGGGCCAGCAGCGGCATTGGCCGGGCCACAGCGGCTGCGCTGCATGCGCGCGGCGCGCAGGTCATCGTGTCGGCGCGCAGTGGTGATGCGCTGAACGCCTTTGCCCGGCAGCACCCCGGCAGCACGGCGCTGGCTTTTGACACCGCCGAACCGGCACAGGTGCAGGCCGCCGCCGCGCAGGTGCTGGCGGGTGGTGTTCCCGACATGGTGTGCTATTGCGCGGGCTACTACCGCGACATGCGCGCCACCGACTTCGACCTGGACGTGATGCTGCGCCACGAGCAGATCAACTACAACGGCGTGCTGCATGTGCTGGCTGGCGTGTTGCCCGCCATGCTGACCGCAGCGCAGGCCGGGCGCCCGGGCCATGTGAGCCTGATCAGCAGCGTGGCGGGCTTTCGGGGGCTGCCCAAGAGCCTGGCCTATGGGCCGACCAAGGCGGCGCTCATCAACCTGGCCGAGGCGCTCTACCTGGACCTGCATGACCTGGGCATGGGCGTGAGCGTGATCAACCCGGGCTTTGTGGCCACGCCGCTCACGGCGGGCAACGACTTCACCATGCCGGCCCTCATCTCACCCGAAGCTGCGGCAGCTGCCATCGTGCAGGGCTGGGAGCGGGGGCATTTCGACATCCACTTTCCCAAGCGCTTCACGCGGGTGATGAAACTGCTGCGCGTGCTGCCGTATCGGTGGTACTTTCCGGCGGTTCGCAAATTCACAGGTCTTTGAACGGTATGCACCCACCGGAAACCACGATCGCTACGGAAGAAGCCGTTATGCGCGTCATTGCGTTCTTTGAAAACCTCTCACCCGCCGATGTGGCGACCATCGGGCAGTTCTACGCACCCCAGGCGCGCTTCAAGGATCCGTTCAACGAGGTCGTGGGCGTAACCGCCATCCAGGGCATCTTTGCCCACATGTTCGAGGCACTGGAGCAGCCGCGTTTTGTGGTCACGGGCCGCGTGGTGCAGGGGCAGCAGTGCTTTTTGACCTGGGACTTCCTGTTCGCCTTCAAGGACTTCCACAAGGGCGTGACGCAGACGGTGCGCGGCGCCTCGCACCTGGTGCTGGACGAACAAGGCCTGGTGAGCTTGCACCGCGACTATTGGGACGCCGCCGAAGAACTGTACGAAAAACTGCCCGTGGTGGGCGCGCTGATGCGCTGGCTCAAGAAACGCGCCAACAGCTGATCGTTGGCCGCTGACGCTTTGACGCGTTGGTCACGCCAGGGTCTTGATGCGCGGGTGTCCGGGCAGCGGCACGGCGCGCTGCAGCACCCCCTCCGCCAGCCACAGCGCACTGTTCCACGCCCGCTGTGCCACATAGGGCAGGGGTAGCTGCTGGTAGTCGTCGTTGAAGACCTCGAAGCTGTAGTCGCCCTGGTAGCCCATGCCATCGAGCGTGCGCACCAGCTCGGCCAGCGCCTGGCTGTGCACGCCTTCGCCAGGAAACACGCGAAAGTGCCGGGCCGTGTCGATGCGCTCCTGCACCGTGCGGGTCTCCTGCCACATGAAGTCTGACAGCTGCACCAGATAGATCTTCTCGGGGTCCACATCTTCCAAGGCCGAGAGCGGCGTGCTGGTGGCGAACTGGTGGTACGAATCGATCGCAAGACCGAGGTTGGGGCAATCGGCCTGCTCCACTGCGGCCCAGGCCTGGTGCACTTCGTTGATGTGGCGGCCCCACGAGAGGCCTTCAAACGCCACACGGATGCCATGGGGCAGCGCCAGCAGCGCAAGCTTGCGCAGGTCGCGCGCAATCGCCTCGGCATCGGCCGTGGCGTGGGATGAGGTGGAGCTGCAGGCCAGCAGCACGGGCGCGCCCAGGTCGCGCGCCATCAGGATCATCTGCTTGGCAATGTCCACCTTGTAGCTGTGCAGGTGGCCCGACAGGCCCTCGAAGTCGCGCAACACCTGAAAGCCCGTCACGCGCAGGCCGCTGTTGCGCACCGCGTCCACAGCGGCTTCGATGCCCTCAGGGTGGCCCACGATGTCGCGCGCGGCCAGCATGATCTGGCCGAAGCCGGCGGCTTTCACGGCGGCCAGCTTGGCCTCCAGTGGGCCCGCCAGGCTGATGGTGTCCATGCCGAAATCAGCGACGTTGCGTTGCATGGTGGATTGGCGCATGGGCGGTCTCCTGGCTCAGCGGGCGCTGCGCACCAGCTCGAAGCTGGGCGAGGCCGCATCGGCACGCGTCAATGCACCGCGCGTGCCGGTGTGCACGCCCGTGGGCGACTCGACAAACTCCACGCCGCGCGCACGCAGCGCTTGCACCGTGGCCAGCACGTCGGGTGTGCCAAAGGCCACGCGCTGCAGCAGCTCCTCGGGGTCGGCATCCAGCGCATCGACCAGCGGTTCAATCAGCTGCCAGTGCAGCGTGCCGCAGGGGCTGGCCAGGATGCGGCCATGGGTGAGCACGCCAAACGACTGGTCGGGTGCCAGCTCGGCAAAGCCGAACAACTCCGCGTAGAAGTGAATCCAGTCTGCTGCGCGGCCCAGGCCGATGTACTGCACCACGCCAAACAGGTGCAGGCCCTGCAGCGCGGGCGGGCGCGGGTTGACGGTGGGGATGGGCACAAAGTCCACGTCGTAGATCGAGAACTCCTTCCAGCGGTCCACAAAGTAGATGCGGCTCGCGCCCACGCCGTGGATGGCGGGGATGTTCAGCTCCATCACCTCGACCTCGGTGTGCACGGCCCACGCGCCCAGTTCCAGCACGCGGCGAAATGCTGCGGCTGCGTTGCCCACGCGGAAGGCGATGGCGGCCAGCACCGGTGTTTCCGTGAGTGCGGGCGGCGCATGCACGCCGGTGCGTTCGGTGTCCTGGTGCGCGTTGACGATGATGTTCATGTCACCCTGGCGGTACAGCAGCACCTCGCGCGAGCGGTGGCGTGCCACGGGCTGAAAACCCATGCGCTCCAGCGCCTGACCCAGCGCCTGCGGCCGGCTGGTGGCGTACTCAATGAACTCGATGCCCTGCAGGCCCAGGGGGTTGGGCATGTCGCCTAGCGCTTCGCGGGTGGCCACCATCGGGGTGCTCATGGGTTCAGCTCCTTGTGTTGTCGTGCGCTGAATGGGTCAGCGGGCGCTGACCAGGCGGCGGAAATGTGCGTCCATGCGGGCAGCGTCTGGGGTTTCGCCTGTGAACAGCTCAAACGCCCCCACGGCCTGGCCCACGGCCATGCCGCCGCCGTCCGATACCCGGCAGCCCAGCGCGCGCGCGGCCTGCACCAGGGCGGTGTCGAGCGGGAAATACACGACTTCGGACACCCACATGGCGGGGCGCAGCAGGCCCACATCCAGCGGCAGGCCCGGCAGCTTGTCCATGCCCGTGGGCGTCGCGTGGATCAGGCCGGTGGCCTGCGCCATGGCCGATTGGATGTCGGAGGCTTCGGCACGGGCTCCGTAGAGCGCATTCACGTCGGCTGCCAGTTGTGCGGCGCGTTCAGGTTGTGCATCGACGATGCTCAGATGCTGTGCACCCAGGCGCAGCACTGCGTGTGCAATGGCAGCGCCTGCGCCGCCCGCGCCCAGCAGTACCACGCGGCGCAGGTCAGCGCCGGGCAGTGCGCGGGTAAAGCCCCAGGCCCAGCCCGATCCATCGGTGTTGTGCCCTACCAGTTGTCCGTCGCGGATGACCACCGTGTTCACTGCGCCCATGGCGCGCGCTTCCTCGGACAGGCTGTCGAGGTGAGGGATCACGGCCTGCTTGCAGGGGTAGGTCACGTTGCAGCCCGCATAGCCCATGATGCGCGCCGCAGACAACAGCGTGGGCAGATGCTCCGCCGACGAAGCAGAGCGGTCCAGGTCGATGAGCTGGTAGTGCAGACGCATGCCGTGGTGGCGCGCCTCTTCCTCGTGCAGGGCCGGCGACAGCGACTTCTGGATGCCGGCGCCGATCAGCCCGATCAGCACCTTGCGGGGGCTAGTGGAAGACATGGTGGACGTGGTGGGGATGACCGGGGGATCGAGGAGCTGGAGGCTCATGGGGCGGGCGGAATGCGGGGTGAGCGCGCTGCCGGGTTGGTGGTGTGTTCACCGCACGGCAGCGCAGGGGTTGCAGCGGTTGCTTACTTGCCGCCGCGCAGTTTGGCCAGCGTGGAATAGACCTCTTGCACGGTCTCGGCGCCCACCTTCTCGCTGTGTTTTTCAACGACGGGTTTCACCTTGGCGCGCAGCTTGTCCAGCTCGGCAGGCGAGAACTCGGACACCTGCATGCCCGCCTTCTTGAGGTCGTCAAGTGCCACGTTGGCCTGAACACGCGACACGCCGCGCTGGAAGGTGGTGGCTTCGGCCATCGCGTCGTTCAGCGCCTTCTGGTCAGCGGGGTTCAGGCTGTCCCAGAACTTCTTGCTCACGATCACGGCCTGGGGGTTGTACATGTGGCGCGTGACGGTGAGGTACTTCTGCACCTCGGCAAACTTGGACGACAGGATGGTGGAGAACGGGTTCTCCTGGCCGTCCACGGCCTTCTGTTCCATGGCGGTGTACAGCTCGGGGAAAGGCATGGGCACGGCATTGGCGCCCAGCGCGTTGAAGAGGTCGATGTAGATCGGCGACTGGATCACGCGGATCTTGAGGCCTGCGATGTCTTCGGCTTTGGTAATTGGGCGCTTGCTGTTGGTGAGGTTGCGGAAACCCAGCTCCCAGTAGCCCAGGCCCACCAGGTTCTTGGCCTGCAGCTTGTCGAGCAGCTTCTTGCCGAAGGGGCCATCGGTCACGGCATCGGCCTCTTGCGGGGACGCGAACAGGAACGGGAAGTCGTAGATGCCGAATTCCTTGGACTGCGCGGCCAGGATGCCGGCGTTGAGCACGGTCATCTCCACCGTGCCGCCCTGCAGGGCCGACACGGTCTGCAGGTCACCGCCCAGCGTGCCACCGGGGAAGAGCTTGACGGCAATGCGGCCGTTGGTCTTGGCCGCCACGAGGTCGGCAAACTTTTGCGCGCCCTGGGCCTGGGGGTGGTCCTTCTGGTTCTGGAAGGCAAACTTGATGGTGCGCTCCTGGGCGTGTGCAGCGGGCAGCAGCGACGCGGCAACGAGGGCGGTGGCGAGCAGGGTTTTGAGCAGCTTCATGGAAATGTCTCCTTGGGTTTTAGGCGGGGCAGAAACGGAGCGGAAAGAAAAGGGCCGGGGCGCAGACTGGGGTCAACCACTCAACCAGCGCAGCGGCACCATGACGATGGAGGGGAACAGCACCAGCAGGAACATCACGGCCAGCTGGGCCAGCATGAAGGGCGTGACGCCGCGTGTGACCTGCGACATGGACATGCGCCCCACCCCAGCCACCACGTTGAGCACCGTGCCCACAGGTGGGGTGATGAGCCCGATGGCGTTGTTGATGATGAAGAGCACGCCGAAGTACACCGGGTCGATGCCTGCGGCCTTGACCACCGGCATCAGCACGGGCGTAAGGATGAGGATGGTGGGCGTCATGTCCATGGCCGTGCCCACCACCATGACCAACAGCATGATGGCGATCAGCAGCAGCGTTGGGTTGCCCATGAAGGGCTCCAGCATGCCGATGACCTTGGAGGGCAGGTCGGCCACCGTGATCAGCCAGGCGGACACCATGGCGGCAGCCACCAGGAACATCACCACCGCGCTGGTGCGGGCCGAGGCGCGGAAGATGTCGGCCAGCTGTCGCCAGCTCAGCTCGCGGTAGACCACCATGGACACGAACAGCGCATACACGGCGGCCACCACGGCGGCTTCGGTGGGGGTGAAGACACCCATGCGCAGCCCCACCAGGATGATGATGGGCAGGCCCAGCGCCCACACGGCTTCGCGCAGGGCCACGGCCAGTTCGGCACGGGTGGCCCGCTTTGGGGGCGCCACATCTTCGCGCCGCACGAGCCACCACCAGGTGAGGGCCAGCGCCAAGCCCAGCAGGATGCCCGGCACGATGCCTG
Organism: Acidovorax sp. NN32; assembly: GCF_057597245.1. NCBI lineage: Bacteria > Pseudomonadati > Pseudomonadota > Betaproteobacteria > Burkholderiales > Comamonadaceae > Acidovorax > Acidovorax sp. NN32. The sequence goes on along the minus strand of NZ_CP199679.1, from coordinate 5,113,739 downwards.
CCAGAAACAGCTTGCTGATAGACACGTTGGCCGCCACGCCAAAGATCACGAAACCGATGGACGGCGGGATCACCGGGGCGATGATGCCGGCCGACGCAATGAGCCCGGCCGAGCGTTCCTTGTTGTGGCCCGCAGCCACCATCATGGGCAGCAGCAGGGAGGCCAGCGCTGCAGCATCGGCCACGGCCGAGCCCGATACGGCGGCCAGGATCACCGCCGCCATGATGGCCACATAACCCAAGCCGCCGGGCACATGGCCGACCAGCGTGAGCGCCAGCTTCACGATGCGCTTGGACAGGCCGCCCACATTCATGATCTCGCCCGCCAGCATGAAGAAGGGCACGGCCAGCAGCGGAAAGCTGTCGGCGCCGTTGATCACGTTCTGCGCCAGGATCTGCGCGTCGAACAGGTCCAAATGCCACATCAGCGCCACGCCGCTGATGAGCAGCGCAAACGCGATGGGAATGCCGATCGCCATGGCGAGCAGCAGGGAGCCGAGGAAGATGGTGACGGTCATGGTGGAGAGCCTGTGCGGAGGGTTCAGGGGCGGTGGCTGCCGGGCGCTTCGTGGGATGCATCGGTGCCCGCAGGGCGGTGCGCCAGGGCCGCCAGTTCTTCGCTCTCCTGCACCATGACCAGCTCGTGCTCAGCCAGCGGAACGAACAGCGTGCGCAGCAGGTCGTGCAGCAGGATGGCAATCCCCGACCCGCCCATCAGCACGCCACTGGCGTAGAAGATGCCCACCGAGGCGCCGGTGACCGGGGCTTCGGTCTCCCAGTTGATAAGCATCTGGGCCCAGCTGCCACTGAGCAGTAACCACGACACATACAGCATGGCGAGCTGCGCCAGCACCAGGCAGGCCTTCTTGCCCACAGCGGGCAGGCGCGACACCAGCGCATCCGTGCCCAGGTGGCCGTGTTCGCGCAGCGCCACCACGGCGCCCATGAAGGTCAGCCACACAAACAGCCAGCGCGAGAGTTCTTCCGACACCGTGATGCCGGAGTTCAGGGTGTAGCGCAGCACCACGTTGCCAAACACCAGCACCACCATCACCGCCAGGCACAGGCCAGCCAGTACATCCAGCACGCGGGTGTATCCCCGCAGCACGCGGTCGGCCAGTGCAAACATGGTGTCTCCAGTCGTTGTATTGAAACGCTGGAAGAATTTTGTACGAACTGGTTAGTATTTGATCTAGGTGCAAACCCTGCATGGTTTGTCATGGCAGCACGCAGCCATGCACGGCGCGCGCGCAGGGTGCTGATGAGGAGCTTTTTGACGCGGGCCGGTGTGCGCGCCAGGGCCGGGAAGGTCAGGGCCGCAGAAAGCGCACGATCATCTCGATGATCGATTCACGGCGTTGCGCCGTGGCGGCGGGGGTGTCGAGGGAGCGCTTGAAAATTGCGCCAAAGGTGTGGCGGTTGGCCTCGTTGAAAAAGCACAGGGCCGAGATGGACATGTGCAGGTCCACCGGGTCCACGTCGGGGCGGAACACACCCGCCGCCACGCCACGCTGGTACACATCGCGCACGGCATGGATGACGGGGATGTTCAGTTCCTGGATCGTGGCCGACTTGGTGATGTACTCGCCCCGGTGCATGTTCTCGTTCATCACCAGGCGGATGAAGTCGGGGTTGGCGAGCTGGTAGTCCACCGTGAAGCCCACCAGCGTGCGCAGGGCCTGCTCGGGCGCCAGGTCTTCCAGGTGCAGCTCCGATTCGATGCGCCGGATGCGGCGGTAGGCCTCCTCCAGCACCGCGACATACAGACCTTCCTTGCTACCGAAGTAGTAGTAGATCATGCGCTTGCTGGTGCTGGTCAGTGCCGCGATCTCGTCGATGCGTGCCCCGGCCAGGCCCTTGTCCGCAAACTCTGCCGTGGCTACCTGCAGGATGTTGGCCATCGTGCGGTCGGGGTCGTTGACGCGCACCCTGTCCGCTCCGGGCGTGGTGGCGGCCTCGCGCGCCGCGCGCTGGCGGGTGGCCCGCACATCGCCGGGTTTCGGAGGGTTTTGAACCATTTCGTTCATAAGCGCCCAAGCATACGGCAAGCCAGGCGCAGGGGGTTCAAAAAACCAACGCCCGCTCTCGCTGGCCGCTCAGGACGGCTTGGTATCGGCGAAGCTCGGGCGCAGCATCAGCTTGTCGAGCAGCTTGCCCAGGTTGGGGTACTCGCTGCGCCAGGCGATGTCGGGGAAGCGGAATTCCAGCCAGCCCAGGGCGCAGCCCACGGCGATGTCCGACAGACTGAGGTGGATGCCGCTGCAATACGGCTTGTCGCCCAGGCCCTGGCTCATGGACTTGAGGCCGTCGTTCACCTTGATCAGCTGGCGGTCGATCCAGGCCTGGCTGCGCTCGCTGTCCTTGCGGTGGGCCCAGGTGGCTTCCAGGCGGGCCAGGATGGCGGCATCCATCACACCATCGGCCAGTGCCTCCCAGGTCTTGACCTCGGCGCGTTCGCGGCCCTGCGACGGGATCAGCTTGCCCACGGGCGACAGGGTGTCGAGGTATTCGACGATCACGCGGGAGTCAAAAACGGCCTCGCCGCCTTCCATTACCAAGCAGGGCACTTTGCCCAAGGGGTTGGAGGTGGAAATATGGGTGTCGTCTGCCCAGACGTTTTCTTGCACGAACTGGTAGTCGAGCTTTTTCTCGGCCATCACGATACGTACCTTGCGTACGTAGGGGCTGGCGGTGGCTCCGATCAATTTCATGGTGTGTCTTCCAGGGCGCGGGATAGGCTGAACGATTCGAGATTGATTCTATCGGCAGCTGCCCGCCCGCAAGCTGACGGCTGCGTGGCGCTTACACACCACGCCTACAATGGCGCGCCATGAGCCTGTCCACCATTACCGCCCTGTCGCCGCTTGACGGCCGTTACGCCAGCAAACTTGCCGCCCTGCGCCCCATCATGAGCGAACACGGCTACATGCACCGCCGTGTGCAGGTGGAAGTGGCCTGGTTCATTGCCCTGTCGGATGCCGGTTTTGCCGAGTTCAAGCCCCTGACCACGGGCGCCCGCGCCTATCTGCTCGGCCTGATCAAGAACTTCTCCGAAGCTGACGCCGCCGCCATCAAAGAGATCGAAAAAACAACAAACCACGACGTCAAAGCCGTCGAATACTGGATCAAGAGCAAGTTCGAGGCGCGCCCCGAGCTGGAAAAGGCCTCCGAATTTGTGCACTTTGCCTGCACCAGCGAAGACATCAACAACACCAGCCACGCGCTGCAGCTGCGTTCGGGCCGCGACCAGGTCATCCTGCCGGGCCTGGACCGCATCGTGCTCAAGCTGCGCGAAATGTCGCACGCCTTTGCCGACGTGCCCATGCTTAGCCGCACCCACGGCCAGACCGCCAGCCCCACCACCGTGGGCAAGGAAATGGCCAACGTGGTGATGCGCCTGCAAACGGCCTGCGAGAAGATCGCCGCCGTCAAGATCATGGGCAAGATGAACGGCGCCGTGGGCAACTACAACGCCCACCTGTCCGCCTGGCCTGAGTTTGACTGGGAAGCCTTCAGCAAGAAGGTCATCGAAACGCCCGAACCGCTGGGCCTGGGCCTGACCTTCCAGCCGTACTCGATCCAGATCGAGCCGCACGACTACATGGCCGAGCTGTTCGATGCCGTGGCCCGCGCCAACACCATCCTGATCGACCTCTCGCGCGACATCTGGGGCTACGTGAGCCTGGGCTACTTCAAGCAGCGCCTGAAGGCGGGCGAGATTGGTTCCAGCACCATGCCGCACAAGGTCAACCCGATTGACTTTGAAAACGCCGAAGGCAATCTGGGCCTGGCCAACGCGCTGCTCAAGCACCTGTCTGAAAAGCTGCCCATCAGCCGCTGGCAGCGGGATCTGACCGACAGCACCGTGCTGCGCAACATGGGCGTGGCCCTGGGCTACGCGGCGCTGGCCTATGCCTCTCTGTTGACCGGCCTGAACAAGCTGGAGCTGAACGAAGAAGCGCTGGCCGAAGACCTGGATGCTTCGTGGGAAGTGCTGGCCGAGCCCATCCAGACGGTGATGCGACGCTTTGGTGTGCAGGGCGCTTACGAAAAGCTCAAGGAAGTCACGCGCGGCAAGACCGTGACGGCCGAGGCGCTGCACGGCCTGATCGCCTCGCTGGAAATCCCCCAGGCCGAAAAAGACCGCCTTCTGGCCATGACGCCCGGCAGCTATGTGGGCAAAGCCGCCGAACTCGCACGGCGCGTCTAGCCTGCAGATTTATAGCCTTTCTGGCCTCCAGCGCTTGTAGATAAAGCGCTGGCAGCTATCTATTTAGTAGTGAGGCTGCATGGCCATCAAATCCACCATCTTCAAGGCGAACCTCCAGATCGCCGACATCGACCACGGCTATTACGCTGACCACGCCCTCACGCTGGCGCGCCACCCCAGCGAGACCGACGAGCGCATGATGGTCCGGCTGGCTGCTTTGGCCATCCAGGCGCACCAGCTCAACGACCTCTGCAACGGCGACGCCACGCTGGCATTTGGTGCGGGTCTGTCGGACCCGGATGACCCGGATGCCTCGCTCACCGACTTTACCGGCCGCAAGCGCGTGTGGATTGAGGTGGGCCAGCCCGAAGACAAGCCGCTCACCAAGGCCTGCAGCAAGGCCGATTCTGTGATCGTCTACTGCTTCAACCACGCCGCAGAGATCTGGTGGAAAGGCATCGAGACCAAACTGTCACGCCTGGAAAAGCTGCAGGTCTGGCGCATCCCCACGGAGGCATCCCAGGCACTGGCGCAGCTGGCCGAGCGCAGTATGCAACTGCAGGCTACGGTGCAGGAAGGCGCGATCACCCTGAGCAGCACGCAGGGCAGTGTGCATGTGGAGCCCGTGCGCTGGAAGTGACTGGAATACTGGTCAAAATGGCCTCTGGCGCTTGATGGATAAGCGCTAACAGCTATCAATTTGGTAGTTTCTGACTCAGTCTCGTGGCATGAGCGCGCCACACTGCCAGCACTGCTCGAATCCGCCTTCGACCGTCTCGCCGCACTGGCATGCCCAGCGGCGCTGTGGCAAATCCTGAAGCTCCTGCAGCAGCGCGCGTGCGCGGGTGGCGTGTTCGTCGTAGTCCAGCCAGATTTCGGGCAGGCACTGGTCCGGCGGCAGGTGCCCCGCCGCGGCACCCAGATACTGGCGCTGCACGGAGGCCGTCATGCCCGCTTCGCACAACAAGTCCGCCCACAACGTGGCGATGGCGATGTTCGGGGCTTGGGTGAGGCGCAGCATGGGCCCACCATAGCCGTTTGACCGCCGGGCGTACAGCCCCCGTATGTTTGCAGCTTGCGAGGCGGGGCGACGTGTTGAAAAGAAAAGGAGCGGGTTACGCCGCGCCCGCTGGCGCCGGCGCTTTGGAAACCCCTTCGGCCGCCCGTTCTGCATAGCGGTTGAACCGCCACGCAGAGTGCTCCAGCGTGATGCGTCGCCACACCGCGCGTTTTTCGGCAGGGCCCATCGCGGGCCAGAACTGCACTTCGTCAAACGTGCGCCCACACCCCTTGCACAGGTCGTCGCCCTGGCTGGTGGAGCAGATGGCGATACAGGGCGTGTCGGGCGTGGTGCCGTACCAGGCATGCCAGGCATCCAGGGCATCCGGGGGCAGGCGGTCTTCTTCCACCACGTCCTCGCGCCGAAACACCATCTGCGCATAGACCTCTGCCAGCGCGCGGATCTCCGGGGCCAGGGAGACTCCGTCGGGCGAAGGCACCCGGCTGCGCCAGTGGTTGATGGCAGCTTCGATGTCGGTGATGTGGATGGCGGCCATGGAGGTTTGAGCGAAGGGGCTGGATCATAGCCGCGTGGACAAGGCAACCCTGGCAAAGGTGTTTTGCAGGGAGCTTCGGCCCCTTTTTGGCAGCCTTAGAGGGGCGTGTACGCAATAACCACAATCGTGCTGCCCTTGCGCGACCGTGCGGGCGATGTTCCAATCGACGCTTCGAAGGGGAGTAGCTCCCGACTTGCATTCCGGCATTGCCAAATTTTGGTGCGTGGGGGCGCGAGGCATCGGAACCGTCGTCAGTACGAAGCGAAACATCGCTTCCGGCGGTCCGGGTTCAGCGCATACCGCAAGGGCGCCGGGCTGAGCAAGACCTTTGATGGGCCCGCTGGGGCTGATCAAGGCCGTCCTTTCGTTGCTTGCCCTGTCAGGGCAGTCCTTGATCCCCCGACCGCAGGCCCTTTATCCCTTGGGTGGACTCGGCGCTACAGTGGCGGCGAACTCCCCCTTCGCGTGTATTGATACTGAGGAATTTATGGACTTTTTGGCTTCGCCCGAATTCTGGCTCGCACTCGGCCAGATCATCATCATCGACATCTTGCTGGGCGGCGACAACGCGGTGGTCATCGCGCTGGCCTGCCGCAAGCTGCCTCCGGCCCAGCGTACCAAGGGCATCATCTGGGGCACTGCCGGGGCCATTGTTCTGCGTGTGATCCTGATCGCCTTTGCGATGACCCTGCTGGCGCTGCCGTTCCTCAAGTTCGTGGGCGCGCTGTTGCTGGTGTGGATTGGCGTCAAACTGTTGGCTCCTGATGAAGAGGGCCACGGCGACGTGCAAGGTAGCGACAAGCTGCTGGCCGCCATCAAGACCATCATCGTGGCCGACCTGGTGATGAGCGTGGACAACGTGATCGCCATTGCGGGCGCTGCGCAGAACGCGGGCGAGCACCAGTTCCTGCTGGTCGTACTGGGCCTTCTGATCTCCATCCCGATCATCGTCTGGGGCAGCCAGCTGGTCATCAAGCTCATGGAGCGTTTCCCGATGATCATCACGGCGGGCGGCATGCTGCTGGGCTGGATCGCTGGCGGTATGCTGGTGACGGACCCTGCTTTCTCGAACCCCGACAAGTGGCAGTGGATGCTGAAACTGCCACAGACAGACATGATCAAGTACGGTGCCAGCGTGGCGGGTGCGCTGCTGGTTCTGCTGGCTGGCAAGATCATCGTTGCGCGCCGCGCGGCGGCGGCACCTGCCGAGCAGCAGGGCTAAAGGCAGACATACGGAACCGACCATTGCAAAAGGGGGCTCTATGCCCCCTTTTGTCCTTGGTCCTCAATGGGAGTCGGTATGGACAGAGTCATCGTGTATGTGGACGACGCGGTTTATGCGCAGCAGGTGCTGGCACCTTTGTTCGCGCGCGACGCGGCTGCCAGAACACAATGGGTGCTGGTGGCCTGCGCGCCACGGATGACCCATCGCATCAGCAAGTGGGTGAGCCACAGCGCCCGTGAAAACTGGCGCGCCAAGTGGGCTGACAAGCTGTTTGCCCAGATCCTTCCCGTGCTGCGGGTGCCCACGGACAGAGTGACCACCGTACTGGCCAAGGGGCCGCTGGCGGAGCTGACCGATCAGTTGCAGGCTGCAGGCGCCTCCGTGGCCCAGGTGGTAGATGCGCGCCGGCCCAAGACGGATTTGGCACAGGAGCCTGCGCCTGTGCGCCCGGACAAAGGCTGGTCGCCAATGCCAGGAACGCTGGGCAGCCTGCTCACGGGTTGCGGAGCGTTGTGGATGCTGGCTTTCGAATAGGCAGTCAGCGCGGGGGCTGACTGCCAGGGGCTTGGCTCCCGTTTTGCGCATTTCTTGGTTCCCTCGGCCGGTGCTATTCTCCGGCCATGAAACTCCTCCTGAAATGGCTTCTCAGCGCTGCATCGCTGCTGTTTGTGGCCTATGTCTACAGCGGTGTGGAAGTGCAGAGCTTCACCTCCGCGCTGATCGCGGCCTTTGTCATTGGCCTGTTCAACGTGGTGTTGCGGCCGGTGCTGGTGGTGCTGACGCTGCCGGTCACCATCGTCACCGTCGGCCTTTTTCTCTTCGTCATCAACGCGCTCATGTTCTGGGCCGCCGCCAGCGTACTGGACGGGTTCCACGTCAATGGCTTCGGCGCGGCACTGCTTGGGTCGCTGATCTATTCGCTGCTGGGTGTGCTGATTGAATCAGCGCTCGGCGGCCTGTTCGCGAAGAAGTGACTCCACCGCGCGCAGCCGGGTGTCGATGATGGACGCCTCAATGTGGTCCACCTGCGGTCCACCCCGCCGTGCCAGATCCTGGCCCGCCTTGAAGCGGTCTACCGCAGCCGCATAGTCATAGCGTGCGGCGTGGGCCTCTGCCTCGGCGCGCACTGCGCGCAGGGCTTGGCCTTGAGCCTGCCAGGTGGATGCTAAAAGCTGCCACGCCGTCGCATCCCGGGGGTGCGTGGCCACCCAGGTTTGCAGGGCGCTGGTTCCTTCACCAGCGCGCCCAGCGCGCAGCAAGGCCTGTGAGCGCAAAACCAGTTCAGGGCGCCGGTTGCTGCTGCTGGTGTTGTTCGCATCGGCAGCCAGCGCGTTGACTGCGGCCGCAGCGTCGCCTGCTGCCAGTTCGATCTCCGCGGCGAGCAGCTTTGCAAGCCGGTGGGCAGCGGCATCATTGCGCACCAGGTCCGCCAGCTTCTTTGCGGCAGTGCGGGCACCTGCAGCGTCCCGAAGCTGGTTGCTGCCCAGCGCAGCCGCGTACAGCACGCCCACACGCCGGGAGGCGGGCAGGGCTGCAAAACCGGAACCTTGCGGCTCGGCAATCCACTGGCGCAAGGTGTCCACGCCGGGGTTGGCCAATACCCGGGCACGCGCTGCAACCATGGCGTGTTCCAGAGTCGATGGCACTGTGGCCGCTGCGGCGGCCTCTCCGGGCGGAAGGCGCGAATGCATGTCTGCCATGCGCTCGGTGGTCAGCGGGTGGCTGCGCAGATATGGCCACGAACCGTTGTCGTTGAGCCGGTTGGCCTGCTGGAGCTTGTCGAACATGCTGACAAAGCCCTGCGGTGCAAACCCAGCGGGGGCCATCAGGCCATAGCCAATACGGTCCGCCTCGCGCTCCATGTCGCGCGAAAAGTTCAGCTGGTTCTGCATGGCCAGCGCCTGCCCCCCCACCACCAGCGCCTGCGTAGCGCCCGGATTCTTGCTGGCCGCCAGCGCGCCCAGAATCATCGCCCCCAGCAGCAGGGGCGTCTGCTTGCTTTGCTGGGTGATGAGGCGCGAGATGTGGCGCTGGGTGACGTGGCTGAGCTCGTGGGCCAGCACCGAGGCCAGCTCGTCGCGGGTGGTAACGACCCCAATCAGGCCAAGGTGCACGCCCAGATAGCCGCCCGGCAACGCAAACGCGTTCACCGTGCGGTCGCGCCCCAGCAGGATCTCCCACGCGAAGCGCTCATCCAGCTCCGGCGAGAGCTCCCCACGCGCCTTGGCGGCAGCCATCAAAGGGCGCCAGATACCTTGCACATAGTCGGCAATGACAGGGTCGTCGATGTAGTCGGGGTCTCTGTAGAGTTCGCGGATGATGCGGTCACCCAGGCGGCGCTCGGCGCTGGTGGTGAGGTCGCTGGGGTCGCCGAGGGTGGGCAAGGCCGTCTGGGCACTCGCCACTGGTGCGTACAAAATGCTGTTTGCTATAAAAATTATAGCTATTAGCGCTTTCTGAACAAGCGCTACAAGCCATTTTTGTTGAAATTTTTGCACGAAGGTCCTTTGTCCACCCTCAGGGCCATGCACATGCGTTGCCCTGTACGGCTAACGCCTTATGATGCCTTCGCCCCAAAAACGTTTCGCTCCATTGTCCATGTCCACCCCCGCCTCACCCCTCACCCACTTCGATGCCCAAGGCCAAGCCCACATGGTGGACGTTGGCGCCAAGGCCGCCACCCACCGCGTGGCCGTCGCCACCGGCCGCATAGAGATGCAGCCGGAAACCTTGGCCTTGATCGAATCTGGGACTGCCAAAAAAGGCGACGTGCTGGGAATTGCACGCATTGCAGGAATCATGGCGGCCAAAAGGACGAGTGATTTGATTCCGTTGTGTCATCCGTTGGCGCTCACCCGCGTGGCTATTGAATTTGAAGCGACTAGCACCCGTCAGGTGGGCGCTATCGGCATATTTTGCTCTGCTACGGTAGAAACTGTGGGTCCCACCGGCGTGGAGATGGAAGCCCTGACCGCGGTCCAGGTAGCCTTGCTCACCATCTATGACATGTGCAAGGCCGTTGACCGGGGCATGTCCATCCACGATGTGCGCGTGGTGGAAAAGCATGGCGGGAAATCGGGGAGTTTTGTGGTTGGCGTGGCGGGCTGAGTTGTTACCGAGGCATTCGCGCCATCAGAAAAATCCATCAACGCGGGCGTAAGACACGGGCAAGGCAGATGCTTTGTGAAGCAAAACTACCCAATCAGAGCTACGCCCCGCTGTCAGCGGCAGCCAGAGCAGATCGGACTCAGGGGATTTAGCGGCTCGTACTGCAGCGTCTATTCGTTCTGCATCTGCTGGACGATTTGCTCTCAAGACGGCTATTGAACGCCCCGCCTTCAGCACTTCCGGAACCGACAGATCATATGTTTGCCACCAGTCCGGCCGCAGCGAAGGCTCCAGCCCTTTCAGTGACAGGTCGATGCTTTCCATCATCTCCTGATTGTCTTTGGGTTGCCGGATGCCTACGAGTACTGGCCCCGTCCAGGGGAGCTTATGAAGGCCCTTGACTGCAAGCTCCAACTGGGCGGGGTTGATTTCCGACGCCGAAACCAAGCGGATCCGGTCCACCTCGAACACCAAGCGTACTGGCCGGGTGTCCGTCACGGTGCTCATTCCGTAGGTCAGCGCTGCAACCTGCACCAAACCGACTAGTGACATGTCTAGGGTCAGTTCTTTTGCCGACTTAGCTGGATTCCACAACACCAGGGTCAGCAACGGTCCGCACACCACGTCCACCCCTATTACCAACCAAAACAGTTCACGGCCTGACACGATTTCATAGAACGGCCAGGGATACCAAACATAAAAAACCAGAACTGCGGCCAGCGTCGCTACCAAGATGGTCACGAGCAAGTGTGTGGCCGCAGCCTTCAAGGCCGCCCGGTAGCGGATACGCATTGGAGAAAAATAGGCCAACATCAAACGTAAAGAATGCAAACCCCTATAAACCACAGCCGCATATCAGAGGGGATAGCGGCAATTGGCCGGCACGTAGCGGAAGGCGGACGTCAAGGCCACTCCACAACCCCACACTACAGGAGCTCTTGCGGCTAGCGGCGCAGCAGGGACCCCCGCGTTACTCACCGTACCGCTGCCGGGGGTCAGAACCAGCGGAGTCCCCAATACTGAACCCACGCCACCCCCAAAGCTGATCGTAATGCGGCCTTCGGGCAATACGGGCGCGGCGACATCGGCGATGGCGCCAATGGCAATCGAGGTGACATGTGTACCCGGGGTGTATTGGAAACCATAACTGCCCGCCACCGGGGCACCCGTGCCGGGGTAGGGCAAGATGCCACCGCTCGGCACTGTAAAGAACGAATCCACCACCGCCGTCTTGGCCGTGCCTGCCAGGCTAAGGCCTTCCGTCACCCGGGCACGAATGGTGTAGTCTTGATACATGGGCAGAGCCACCGCCGCCAAAATGCCGATGATGGCTACCACGATCATTAACTCGATCAAAGTGAATCCCGATTGAAGGTGCTTTTTCATGCCTTCTTCCTCCATACAGCCGAAGTAGCACTTGACTTGAATGAGTGACGAATGAAAGTACAGCGGCATTCAAATGTGTTTCGCCAAAAAAAAGGCCGCACAAGGCGGCCTCTCTCATCTCGTCAATATTAGAGATTGTTAAAGCGGCAGTTTGCCGGAACATACTTAAAAGATGCGGTGGCAGCAATGCCGCAACCCCACACAACTGGAGCACCTGATACCAAAACGGCAGACGGCACGGCGGAATTGGTGACTGTGCCAGAGCCGGGGGTCAGCACCAGTGGGTTGCCCAAAGTGGTGCCAAGGGTGCCGGCATAAGTAATGGTGATCCGACCAGAAGTTGCTGTGGGCGCAGCGACGGCAGTTTCCGCAATCGCAATCGTCGCCACATTGGTGCCGGCGGTATATTGATACCCATACGTTGTGTTGCCAAGCGCGGGAGCGGTAATCGGACCGACGCCTCCATAGGCTTCAATAGTACCTTGCGTGGTATTCGCAAATGTTTCCGCAACTGCCGTCTTCGCGGCCGATGCCAAGCTCAGGCCTTCAGAAACCTTGGCGCGGATGGTGTAGTCTTGGTACGCAGGCAGCGCCACGGCAGCCAGAATACCGATGATGGCTACAACGATCATCAGTTCGATGAGTGTGAAACCCTTTTGCAGATTACGCTTCATAAGAAACTCCTTGGAGGTCGATTGCAATTAACAACCTGCAGAAGAATTCTCCAGGTGTGATCTGGATACAGCATTTCTCGTGCCAGCTGGATGCTCCTGCAGGCACCGGTCTCTACCCTTCATGAACCCGGCTCGCTGTATGGTTACATGCGTCAATATCCGGCTGCAGCAGACCATAAGTGACATTTTTGTCCCGTCACGACTGTCGCTAAGTGCATATTTGGTTGCAAGCTGTGCGGGATTTGTCATTGATGCAGAGCGGCACACGAGAGGGCGGTGGCGCGAACAACGCTGGCTACAAGGTGAATTCCTGCCCTGCCTGTAACCACTGAATGCTGAATGGGGAACTCTCGTCCGAAGGTTTGGCGGCCTCGTCTGCGAGCAGCTTGCGTATCTCGCCCATGATGACTTCCGTTTCAGCCGGCTTGGTGTGGGTGATGTACACCTGACAGCCCAGCTGTTCGCACAAGCGCAGTTCTGCCAGCAGCGTCTGTGGCGACAGGTGCAAGCTACGCCGGGCCAGTGCGCTTTCACGTTCGCTGAATGCGGTTTCCATGACGAGCATGGAAATGGGCAGCTGGTTCACACGCTCCCAGAAGGCCGGGTTTCGTTCAGTGTCGCCGCTGAAGACCCACCATCCTTTGAGTCCCTGAACGGCGTAGCCCACGGCGGGCACGGTGTGGACGGCCGGAAGGGCCTCCACGACCACTCCAGCGGTGGTGCATTGTTCGCCCACATTGAGCGGACAAAACCGCATGAATGGATAGTCTGCCGACGGGATGCACGAGAAGTCGGGCCAGATGATATTGTTGAAGATGTGTGTGCGCAGCACCTCAATGGTCGGCGGCAAAGCGTGAATGTGTACAGGGGCTTGGCGAAGCGACGACACGGCATCGAGCATCAGCGGCAGCGCTGCAATGTGGTCCAGGTGTGAATGCGTGAGAAACACGTGGTCGATCTTGCGCATCTCGTCCAGTGTGAGGTCGCCCACGCCTGTACCGGCATCGACCAAAATGTTGTCGTCGATAAGGAACGAAGTGGTCCGGCAATCTTTGGCGATGGCTCCGGAGCAACCCAGCACACGAACCTTCATGGGCCAACCTGTCTATTTGGTGTCGAAATTGGTGGCGCCGTCCCATCCGGGGTTAACGCTCTGCCCTTGCAAGGTTTGTACTCGGGCGGCATACAGTTCGTAGAGGGCGGAGGGCGCGGCAGTTTGCTGTAAGTTCACCAGCAGTTTGCCGCATTGTGCCCAGTCCTGGGCGCGATAGGCCTCCAGGAAGTGTTTCCATATGGACAATTCGTCCACTTTGTACGGCATCCCGGTCTGTAGCGGGGCAACTGGCGAATAGATAGCCACAGCCTGGGCTTTGCCCTTGACGCGCACCAGGTCCAGCTCTTGCCAGATGAAATCCGGTGCCTGGGCATGGGTGGATTCACTCACCACGGTGCGCACGCCATAGTGTTTGGACAAGCCTTCCAGGCGTGATCCCAAGTTGACCGCGTCACCAATGACCGTGTAACTGCGTCGGATGTCCGAACCCATGTCGCCCACGCACATGGTGCCGGTATTCAGGCCAATCCCGATACCAATCTCGGGGAGCCCGCGCTCTCGGTGCAACAGGTTGATCTGCTCAACCGCACGCTCCATGTCCAGCGCTGCCTGCACTGCCAGTTGCGCGTGTTCTGCGGTGGGCACCGGCGCTCCCCAAAACGCCATGACGCAGTCCCCCATGTACTTGTCGATGGTGCCTCTGTGGCTGCGAATGATGTGGGTCAGCTGGCTGAACACGTCGTTGAGCAGGGCTTGCAGCTGCAGGGGCTCCATCTGCTCCGACATGGCGGTGAACCCCCGCATGTCGCAGAACATGACGGTCAGTTCGCGGCTGGTGGCCTGCATGCTGTAGTTTTCGGGCTGCTTGACCATCTCGTCCACCAGCTCGGGTGGCACGTAGGTGCCAAACAGCGCAGCCAGTTCCCGCTTGGATCGGCTTTCCACAAAGTAGCCGTAGACCATGTTGAGCGCGAATGCCAGTACCGCCATCACGATTACCGTCGCCAGTGGCATTGCCAAGCCTTGGGCGAGATAAAGCCACAGGTTGAGGCCTGCCAGCGCTGCAACCACCCCCAGGCTGAGAAGCACCGCGGAGGTGGCTGACAGCGCGGGCAGGGCGACGGCCAGCAAAACACCTGCACAGAGCAGCTGTGCAGCGTCAAAGCCCACCGCGTAGTCGGGTCGCACGATGCTTTTGCCATCGAGAAAGGCGGACAGCATATTGGCGTGGGTTTCCACGCCGGGATAGGTTCGGCCTACGGGGGTTACGCGCAGGTCGAGCAGACCGGGGGTTGTCGAGCCCACCAGAACCAATTGTCCTTGCAGGTTGTTGGCTGGCAGTTTGCCCTCCAGAACGTCTGACGCGGACACGTAGCGGAATGACCCGCCATTTACATCACCAGGGCCGCGGAAGGGGATCAAGGTTGCAAGCCGTGTGTCCACCGGTAGCGCGAAATCGCGGCCATCCTGGCGTAGCACGATGCTCTGGAGTATGTCGTGCTTCCCTTCTGGATTGGCATGGGCGTAGTGGGGATGGATTTCCGGCTGGTCGAGCAGGGTACGGTACATCGCCAAGGCCAAGGATTCGTAGTAATTTCCCTGATGCTCCGCCAGCAATGGGAGAGATCGGACGACACCATCGTCATCGGTGATGGAATTGAAGAAGCCCGCAGCGGGTACGGCGTGCGCCAGCTCCTTGATGTTGCTGCCATATCCTCCCCAGGAGGTTGCCAGCAACGGTAGGCCGCGAAGTCTTTCTGCGGGCAAGGCGGGTGCTGGCAAAACACCTTTTGTTCTCCCGTCCCGGTCACTGGTGAAGTAATAGCCCAGAACCGCAGGTCGGCCTTGCAGAGCGCGGGCAAAGAGTGCGTCGTAGTCAAGAGCGGGAGCCAGGCGCGCCAGTTGTTCCTTGAAGCCTGTCTGCGCCCGCAAAGGCCCTTTGGCCAAACGCTCCAGGTTTGCGAGGCCTGAGCTTCCGTCTGCTTCGGCGAAGAGGACGTCGAACCCCACCAGCGCGACCTGTTGCCGTTCAAACAGCTCTTGCGTCAAAGCAGCAAGCTTGTCCCGTCCCCAAGGCCAGTGCCCCACCCTATCAAGGCTTTTTTCGTCAATATCAACGATGACGATACGCTCATCCAGGGTCCGCGGCATGGTCGCACGCAGCCGGGTGTCGTAGATGATGTTTTCGAGCCGCTCCAGCACCTGGAGATGAAGGGCTCCTGAAATGTGCAGCAGTGCAAACGCTAACGGAATCAGGGTGACTGCCGTGCGGCGAGCGTGCCGTCGGAACAGATGCAAAAGTCTGGATTGCATGGGTTCCGGCGACAAGGTCGGCAGATGAATTGCCAGATGGGGCGCGAGGCCCGGGTGCGGCCGTCAGCTTTGTTCGAACTGCATTTCCGTACCTGCCAACTCCAGCCGATCACCGTGTTTGAGAGGTACAGGAGATGTGCCGATGGAAGCACCATTGAGCAGGGGCATGTCGGGGCCCTCGACATGGGCCAGCACAAAGCCCTGATGCCGCTTAGTAATGGAGGCCACGGCAACGCCAGGTTTGCCGATGGTGGTAACCACCTTTTGCAGCGACACTTCCCGCCCCGCAGCGGCACCAGACATCACACGGATGACCCCGGAGATGGGCGGGGCAGTGGCAGCACCCAGCGGGGCAGGCCGGGATGCCGTGCCCAACGGAGGCACCATTCCCGGTTTGAAGATCATGGTCTTCTCGAAGTTTTGCCCTTCAGCCTCGTGCAGGAAACGGATCTTGTACTTGCCCACCTCAACGGTGTCGCCATTGCGCAGTTCTTGGCGCTTGACAGCCTTGGCGTTGACGTAGGTGCCGTTGGTGCTCCCCAGGTCTTCAATTTCCACATCCTGGCCTGCCATGTGAATGACGGCATGTTCGCCGCTCACGGCGAGGTTATCGATCACGATGTCGTTGTAAGGGCGGCGGCCGAGCGTAGTGCGCTCTTTGGTCAGTTGCACTTCCTTGATGACAACCCCGTCGATTGAAACGATCATTCTGGGCATGATCCACTCCTGATGTGATGAGTAATTGTTGTAGTCGGCGCCACTTACGCGGCCCCTAGCAATCGGGACATAAGGCCGCGTTTCTTGCCCCCCGCAGCCGCTTGCACCAGCAGTACGCTGACGTTATCACGCCCACCGTTCGCATTGGCAGTGTCGATGAGCAATGTGGCTTTTTCCTCCAAAGGCAGCGGTGTTCGCACCAGCTCCGCCAAGTCTGAGTCAGCGACCATGTCCGTGAGGCCGTCTGAGCACATTAGGAACAAGTCATTGGGGGCCACCTGAAACTCGTTGACTTCCATCATGACATTGGGCTCTACGCCCAGCGCACGGGTAACGAGATTGCGGTTGGACGACAGCGCGGCTTGCTGCGCTGTAAGCAGGCCGGCATCAACCTGTTCCTGGAGCCAGGAGTGGTCACGTGTGATCTGCTGCAGGGTGCCATCGCGCAGGCGATAGCAGCGGGAGTCGCCAATATGTCCGAGGATGAGGCGGCTGCCGTGGAAAACCCCGACCACCAGGGTGGTGCCCATTCCCGCATATTGGGGGTTGGAAAGCGAGGCACCCAGAATGGCATGGTTGGCGTTCTCGACGCAGATCTCCAGGGCTCGCCGCACGTCGGTCGATTGGGGAGTGCTGCCGGCCTGCCCCAACCAGCGGGCCATCTCGGTGCGGATGAACGTGGTGGCCATGCCGCTTGCCACTTCACCAGCGTTGTATCCGCCCATGCCATCGGCGAGGATGGCGACCTGAGCATCCCGGTCGACCGCCACCGCATCTTCGTTGTTGGTGCGCACGCGGCCTTTGTCGGTGCGTGCGAAAAATTCGTAGGTCATGGATGTTGGGGCGAGCGTCATCGGGCGCCTGAAATCGGAGGGGATGCCGCGCCCCGCCCAGCGGGTTGCTCCATCACGGTTCTCTGAAAATCCGCCATTTCATGCCCTGTTGCATCGCGGTCCGCATCATAGACGACTGCTCCCGGCTCCGGCGATCCCGCCTGTCCGGCTGCCACGCCCGCCTGCCGCAGGTCGGCGGCAAATTGCCGGCCCGTCTGGTACCGGGCCTCCGGGCGTTTCTGAAGGGCCTGGGCCACCACGCGCGCCACGGCGGGGGATAGCTCGGGGCGCAGCTGCCGAATGTCGGGCGCCTCCGTGTTGGCGATTTTGTGCATCAGCTCCGTCATCGACTCCCCGCGCAGCGGCAGCGAGCCCGTCAGCAGCTGAAACAACGTGACACCCAATGAGTAGAGGTCTGACCGGCCATCTACCTTCTTGCCTGCGAGTTGTTCCGGTGACATGAAACTCGGGGTTCCCAGAACCAGTCCTGTGCGTGTTTTGCTGGAATCCGTGATGCGTGCAATGCCAAAATCCGTCACCTTCACGGCATCCGTGGCGGCGTCGAACATGATGTTGGCAGGCTTGATGTCGCGGTGCACCACGTTGTGCGCGTGGGCGTAGTCCAGCGCCTCGGCAACGCGCGCTCCGATGGAAAGCACCGTGGCCACCGGTAGAAGATGCCCAGCATGGCAGGCCCGCGCCAGGTCTGCGCCTTTGAGGAACTCCATGGCGATGTAGGCCAGATCGTGTTCCTCGCCGGCATCAAAGATCGTCACGATGCAGGGGTGCTGCAGGCGCCCCGCTGTTTCTGCCTCGCGAAAGAACCGGGCTCTGGCGTCGATGAGTGCGTCGCCCTCGAACTCTTCGCCGAGCGCCAGGGTCTTGATGGCAACCACGCGTCCAATCTTTGGGTCTCTTCCCAGGTAGACCACGCCCATCGCCCCTTTGCCAATCTCCCTGTCTATCTGATAGCGGCCCAGCATCGGTATGCCGGTTGCGGCATCACCTGGCAAGCGCGGCGCTGGGGTGGGGGGAATCGATGCGGGTGTGCTGGACGGGGCGCCAGTTTCCTTCTGCAAGTGCGCCCGCACACGCTTGTACCGTGCATGGGCATCCTTGTATCCCTTGTTGTGCTGCAGGATGTGTTTGTAGACGGACTTGGCCTTGGCAAAGTTGCGCTTGCGCTCAAAGTCCTGAGCCAGGTGGTACAGGTTGTCCATCAGGGCATCGCTGGGCGGCACTCGGCGCAAGCGCTCGAAGGCCATGTCCAATTGGCCCTGCCCCTGCAGCGCAAGCCCCATCATGCGATCAGTTTCGGCGGTTTCCGCTGATGGGGGTGTACCTCTTGCGCTGAGCTTGCCCAGCACGGCAAAGGCTGTGATGCCTCCCAACAAAGCCAGCACGCCGGGCGCCAAAGGAATCCAGAGCCCTGCGTAACGCAGCAGGCCCCACTCAGTGGCGACGAGCAGGAGCAGGAGCCCTGCGCCCAGCACTCCCCCGGCTGGACGAGAGAGTCTCGGAAGGGCCAGCGCAACAAAGAGCAATGCTCCTAGTGCGCTGCCCCAGGACACCGTCCATGCCCACTCAGGTCGTTGCACCTCGAGGCCCAGCCGTATGGCCGACAGCGTTTGCGCCAGCATCTCCACGGGATACATCGTGCGCGCGCTGGACTGGACCCATGGGGTGACCAGCGCGTTGCTTGTCTCACCCACCAGTACCACTTTGTCCTTGAAGTCCTGCGGCGGAATCTTGCCGCTGGATACCTGGGCAAAAGACACCACAGGGAATGCGGAGGCACCGTCCGGCGCCGCGTGAAATCGCGGGTGCATCACCGCCGAACCGTCGGTCACAACGTGCAGCCCCCCCATGCGAATGCCCTGAGGCTCCGTCTGAACCCGCAGTTCGTTTTGGCCCAGGTGCAGACTGTGCCTCGCCGCAAGCAAGGCCAAGGAGGGCACGCCGACGTCGTCGTACCGCAGCAGAAGGGGAATGCCGCGAAGGTGACCATCTTCGTCCAGGGCGACCGAAAGATGACCAACGCCTGCCGCCACCGAACCGATCTCAGCGACCGGGTTTTGCGCCGATGCGGCGGGGATCGCAAAGCTCGCAGGGTTCGGCAAAACGCTGCGGTGCGCATAGGCGGGCAGCGGCGTGCGGGCACCGCCCGCCAGGGTGTAGCGCGAAGCCAGGAATACGTTGCCGGCCCGTTGGATGCTGGCTGCCAGGCGCGCGTCAGAATCCAGAGCCTTCTCCGCCTCGTCTACGGTGCGGCTCAACTCCGTCGCCAGCGGGGATGTGTCCCCCGCCCGCGCCATCGTGTCCCGCATTTTGCGAAGGTAGGCAAGGCCACGGTCGGACTGGGGTTCGGCAAAAGACGGGGTCAGGACGATAGTCTTGGCGCCAGCCGCCGAAAGCTGATCGATCAGCTTGGCGTAGACATCCCGTGACCAGGGGCCGTTGCCCAAGCTTTCAAGGCTGGCATCGTCGATGCCGATGATGGCAATTTCAGGCAGGGGGCCTGGCGTGTGGATGCTGGTCGCAGCGTCATACACGCGGTACTCCAGCCACTGGAACACACCCGTGGCTGCGCACAGTGCAACCAGCACCGCCGCAGCCAATGCGCCCCGCAAACCATCGGTACGCCACATGCCAAGCCACCGCCCCGAGGTTGTTCGTCCCACTTGCTGATATTCCACTCTCTGTATTGAGAGCTGTTCAAAGCAATATTTAAGCCGGGGCGCCAGGGGGCTTGGTGTGACCCCTAACCGCGTGCGACGGGTGGTTCATCGAGGATTCGATGGCGGTTCTTGTCGGGGCAGGCAGGATGCGTGAATCGGGTGTGCCATTTTTGTCACCCGAATGCGACGAGCCACCCAGGCACACTTTGGTCTTCCCATGCAAAAAGCGCCCGGAACCTTGGTTCCGGGCGCTTTTTTTGGGTACGCCTTCCTCTGCGAGCCCTCAAGCCCGAGGTGTCCGCAGTGACGCGGACGGGCGCAGCGAGATTTACTTCAGCTGGGCCTTGAGCAGCTTGCCCAGTTCCGAAGGATTGCGGGTGATGATGAAGCCCGACTCTTCCATGATCGCCAGCTTGGCGTCGGCCGTGTCGGCACCGCCAGAGATCAGCGCGCCAGCGTGGCCCATGCGCTTGCCGGGAGGGGCCGTGACGCCAGCGATGAAGCCCACGATAGGCTTCTTCATGTTGGCCTTGCACCACTGGGCGGCTTCGGCTTCGTCAGGACCGCCGATTTCGCCAATCATGATCACGGCATCGGTGTCTGGATCGTCGTTGAAAGCCTTCATCACGTCGATGTGCTTGAGGCCGTTGATGGGGTCTCCACCAATGCCCACGGCGCTCGATTGACCCAGACCGACTTCGGTCAGCATGGCCACGGCTTCGTACGTCAGCGTGCCCGAGCGGGACACCACGCCGATACGGCCCTTGCGGTGGATGTGACCGGGCATGATGCCGATCTTGATTTCGTCAGGCGTGATCAGGCCAGGGCAGTTGGGGCCCAGCAGCAGCGTCTTCTTGCCGCCAGCGGCTTCCTTGGCCTTCATCTTGTTGCGCACCATCAGCATGTCCTTGACCGGAATGCCTTCGGTAATGCAGATGGCCATGTCCAGGTCGGCTTCGACGGCTTCCCAGATGGCATCCGCAGCGCCTGCTGGAGGCACATAGATCACCGACACGGTGGCACCGGTCTGCTGGGCGGCTTCCTTGACGGAGGCGTAGATCGGGATGTTGAAGATCGACTCGCCCGCCTTCTTGGGGTTCACGCCCGCCACGAAGCAGTTCTTGCCGTTCGCGTATTCCTGGCACTTTTCGGTGTGGAACTGGCCAGTCTTGCCCGTGATGCCCTGGGTGATGACCTTGGTGTCTTTGTTGATGTAGATCGACATGTGTGTTCTCCGGGCTTACTTGACGGCAGCAACGATCTTGGTCGCAGCTTCGGCCATGGTGTCTGCAGCGATGATGGGCAGGCCAGACTCGGCCAGCATCTTCTTGCCCAGCTCTTCGTTCGTGCCCTTCATGCGCACGACCAGCGGCACGTTCAGGTTCACGGCCTTGCAAGCGGTGATCACGCCGGTGGCGATGGTGTCGCACTTCATGATGCCGCCGAAGATGTTGACCAGAATGCCTTCGACCTTGGGGTTCTTCAGCATGATCTTGAAGGCTTCAGTCACCTTCTCGGGGGTGGCACCGCCGCCCACGTCCAGGAAGTTGGCGGGCTCGCCACCGAACAGCTTGATGGTGTCCATGGTGGCCATGGCCAGGCCGGCGCCGTTCACCAGGCAGCCGATGTTGCCATCGAGGCTGATGTAGGCCAGGTCGAACTTGGAGGCTTCGACTTCGGCCGGATCTTCTTCGTCCAGATCGCGGAAGGCCACGATTTCGGGGTGGCGGAACAGGGCGTTGGCATCAAAGTTGAACTTCGCGTCCAGGGCCATCAGGTTGCCCTTGGAGTCGCAGTTCAGCGGGTTGATTTCCACCAGCGACGCATCGGTGTCCATGTAGCACTTGTAGATCTTGGCGAAGATGTCCACGGCCTGGTCGATGGAAGCACCGGTCAGGCCGATGGCTGCTGCCACTTTGCGGCTCTGCGCTTCGGTGATGCCGGTCAGCGGGTCGATCATCTCGGTGATGATCTTCTCGGGCGTGGAGTGGGCCACTTCCTCGATGTCCATGCCGCCTTCGCTCGAAGCGATCAGGGCGACCTTTTGCGTGGCGCGGTCGGTGACCAGCGACACATACAGTTCGTTCTTGATGTCGGCACCGTCTTCGATGTACAGGCGGCGAACCTTCTGGCCCTCAGCGCCCGTCTGGTGCGTGACCAGCTGCATGCCCAGGATGTCGCTGGCGCGTGCCTTCACGTCGTCAATGGTCTTGGCAACCTTCACGCCGCCGCCCTTGCCACGGCCACCGGCGTGGATCTGGGCCTTGACCACCCACACGGGGCCGCCGAGCTTCTGGGCTGCTTCAACGGCTTCTTGCACCGTGAATGCGGGAATGCCACGCGGAACGGGCACACCAAAATTGCGCAAGATTTCCTTGCCTTGGTATTCGTGAATCTTCATGAGGTCTCTCTCAGGGAAGGGTGGTAGTTACCCGTTTACCATGAACAGATGTCTGGCCGCGGGCTTGGGACATGGCAACCCGCGACTGTATCATGTTGCAACGCACCATCCTTGTGCCTAACTTACACCCTGGGCTGGGCTGGTAGCCTTCCCATCCCCCCTTTTTCTCTTTTCTATTCCGGCAGCCGCTGCCGCCTTTTTGCAGGAGCACCTCCATGTCCAAAGTCTTTATCGATGGCGAAGCCGGTACCACGGGCCTGCAGATCCGCGAGCGCCTGCAGGCCATGCCGCAGATCGAGCTGGTCAGCATTGCGCCCGAGTTGCGCAAAGACCCGGTCGCCAAGAGCGACCTGATCGCGGGGGTGGACCTGGTGGTGCTGTGTCTTCACGACGATGCAGCGCGCGACACCGTGGCCATGGTGGACGAGATCGAGCGCACCTCGGGCCGCAAGGTCAAGGTGATCGACGCCAGCACGGCCCACCGCACGGCCGATGGCTGGGTGTACGGGTTTCCAGAACTCGCTGCATCGCAGGCGCAGGCGGTGCGCGACGCCACCCGTGTCTCTAACCCCGGCTGCTACGCCACGGGCGCGATTGCCATGCTGCGCCCGCTGGTGGACGCTGGCCTGATCCCTGCGGACTACCCTTTGAGCCTGCCTTCGGTGTCGGGCTATTCCGGCGGCGGCCGCACCATGATCGAAGCGTACGAGGCAGGCACTGCAGCGCCGTATGAGGCCTACGCCCTGGGCCTGACGCACAAGCACATCCCCGAAATCCTGCGCTACACCGGCCTCACACGCCGCCCGGTGTTCATCCCCGCCGTGGGCAACTTCCGCCAGGGCATGCTGGTGCAGTTGCCCCTGCACCTGGACCTGCTGCCCGGAGCCCCCAAGGCCAGCGACCTGCACGACGCGCTGGCCGGTCACTACAGCCGCACCAACACGCCCGAGCAGTGGGTCAGCGTACTGCCGCCCACCGATGATTTGAAGCTCGCCGCCGACACGCTGACCGACACCAACAAGCTGGAGCTGCGCGTGTTTGCCAACGAGCAATACCGGCAGGCCGTGGTCATTGCGCGCCTGGACAACCTGGGCAAAGGTGCCAGCGGCGCCGCAGTGCAGAACCTGCAGCTGATGCTCGGTCTCTGAACCGCTACGGGTTTCCCCACCCTCCTGTCTGCCCGGCAGGTTTTCGACGCGCCAGACCTGGCGCGTTTTTTCTATGGGCCTCCCTGGCGGAATCGTTTAAGCTGATTCCAGACCGCTGACCACGCCAGGCCCACTGGCGCACGCCGTATGTTTGGGGGGGGCTGATGGGTTTTCCACTGTCTTATGACATCGTGGCGCCGCAGATGCGGTCGCTGCAGAAGCTCGAAGCTGCGTTGCAGCGCCTGGATCTTCGCTGGGAGGTCATCGACACCACTGCACGCATCGTGTGCCCGGGCGAGGCGGCGGGTTTCCTGCATACCCTGGACCAGACGCGCACCGCATTCGCCACGCTGGCGCAGGAGATGGTGGAGCACATTGCCACCACCCACCTGAGCAACCGCATGGGCGACCTGGCGTCCCGCGCCCAGGTGGCCATCGATATTCTGGTGCGCAACCTTTTCGAGCGCACGGCCGATGTCGGCTTCATCGCCACCGATGGACCGCTGGTGGCTTTTGTGGAGGCTGCGGCAGTCCAAGGCGACCCCGATGCCGCCACGCTGCTGCGCCAGCGGTTGCAAGAGTACCGCGCCAAATACACCGTCTATGACGACATCCTGCTGCTGGATGCCTGTGCCCATCCGTTGCTGGGCCTGCAAGACCGGCAGGTGACTGAGGCCTTGGTTGTGCAGGAGCCCTCCTGGTGGCGGGGTGCGATGGACAGGTCCGGTTATGGCGAGCACTACGGTGCCTCGGGCTGGTATCCCGGCGAAGGCGATCTGCTGCTGTATGTGCACCGCGTTGTATCGGCGCAGGGGCGCGCCTGCGGGGCCGTGGTGCTGCGCTTTGGACTCCATTCCGAGCTGGAGTCGATCTTTGCCGACCTGCGCGACCCCGAGGACCGCGTGGCGCTGCTGCTCGTGGATGGCAGTGACCGTGTCATTGCGTCCAGCAAGCCCGCTGAATTCTCGGTGGGCGAGGTCCTGGCCACTGGCTCTCTGCAGTCGCTTGACGCCCGCCCCTGCACCCACCGGGGCCACGACTACCTGGCGCAGGCGCGCACCACCCGGGGCTATCAGGGGTACCAAGGCCTGCCCTGGCGGGCGGTGGCGCTGGTGCGGCTGG
Source organism: Acidovorax sp. NN32 (assembly GCF_057597245.1). Classification (NCBI taxonomy): domain Bacteria; kingdom Pseudomonadati; phylum Pseudomonadota; class Betaproteobacteria; order Burkholderiales; family Comamonadaceae; genus Acidovorax; species Acidovorax sp. NN32. The sequence continues at coordinate 5,089,315 of NZ_CP199679.1, read as the reverse complement.
ATGCGGCGTTCAAGGGCGAGCAAGGTATGCAGGAGTCTGCAGGGGGCGGTGGCGCGCAGGCGACGGCTGAGGCAGCGCGCATGGAGGTGGACGATCCCATGCTGCGCGCCATTGTGGAACGCGCCCGCGCCATCGAAGAAGGGCTTACCCGCGTGATCTGGAATGGCAAGGTGGCCGAATCGGCGGTGAGTGCAGGCTCGTCGATCCATGCCGTGTTTGACCAGATCGGGCGCACGGGCAAGGACACCATTGCCGTCTTCGACGGTGCCATCCAGGAACTGCGCGGACTGCTGCTGGCAGGGCGCCGCGCCGAGATGAAGGCACATGCCGGCCTGGCGGTCCGCATCATGGACCGCAACCTCTACGAACGTGCCAACGACTGCCGCTGGTGGGCGCTGTCCGAAGAACTGGCCCATGCGCTGGGTGACATCCAGGCGCGGGGCGTGCCCGGGCAATCAGCCGCTGCAGCACAGCGCGCGGCACAGATCCTCGCGCACCTCAACAGCCTCTACACGGTGTACCGGCGCGTGGCGCTGTTTGACCGCCAGGGGCGCGTGGTGGCCGTGTCCTGCGATGCCGCCACGCTGCCCGCCGACCTGCAGCTGGATGCCGACCTGGTCCGGCGCACCCTGGCCTTGCAAGGTTCGCAGGCCTACGCCGTGTCGCCCATGCAGCCGCAGGCGCTGGCCGATGGGCTGCCCGCCTATGTGTACTGCGCCGCGCTGCGCGCTGCGCCGGGCGGCCCGGTGGTGGGCGGCATCGCGCTGGCTTTCAACTGCGCCACCGAGCTGAAGGCCATGCTGCGCGACGCACTGCCGCAGGGCCAGGGCATGCGCGGCTTCTTCACCGATGCGCAGGGACGCGTGCTGGCCAGCGCTGACGAGGATGGCCCGGATGCCGCTCTGGGCGGTGCCCAACCTGTGCTGCCTTTTGTGGCAGATATCGCACGGGCCGCAGTGCCACCCGCCGCCGCAGGGCGGCAGCCCGGGCAGGGCGCAAGAACTTCCTCTGCGGCGACTGCGTCTGTCCTGCCCGCCACCGCGCAGCGCGTGCACTGGCAAGGGCGGGACTATCTGGCGGGTGTGGCGGTCAGCACCGGATACCGGGAATTCAAGCGCGACGATGGATACCGGGAACCCGTGTACTCCGTATTGCTGATGCCCGTGCAGCCTGCCGTGGTCAGCGGCGGTGCCCTGGCCTTGCCGCAGTCATCTGTGCAGGGGGCGGGCGGCAATGTGCGCCGCTATGGTGTGGTGGCCTGTGGCGCCCTGCTGCTGGCCATTGACAGCATGCACGTGCAGCAGGCCATGTCGGCCGCGCGCCTGGTGCAGGTGCCGGGCCCGGCGCAGCTGGCCGGCATGCTGGAGATTGCCCACGAAGGCGGCACCCGCATGGCGCCCGCCTATGACGCCTGCCGCATTGCGGGCCTGTCTGCATTGGCCGACCCTCGGCGGGCCGTGGCGGTCGTGGTCAAGAGCCAGGGCCGCCCGGTGGTGCTGTTGGTGGAGCGTCTGGTGGGCGTGGTGTCGCAGGACAGCGTGCACCCTGTGCCGGGCAGCGTGTCCGCACATGCCCCATGGATCACGGGCATCCTGAGCGACCGAGGCTCGGGCCAGGCCATCGTGTATGTGGTGGACCCCAATGGCCTGGATGCCCGGTGGGTACCCTTGCCACCCGAGGTGCTTGCGGCACCCTCAGCCAGCAGTACCTCTGCAGAGTTGACAACACAGCGCTGACCGGGCCTGGTCTGTGGACGCTGCCCGGTTGGGTCAGGTGGCGCCGCCAGGGTCCTCGTCATTCGTGTCGCCGTCCGTATCGCCACCAATGGCTTTCTGGATGGCATGCATCGTGAAGCCGCGTGCCATCAGGAAGCGGACCTGGCGCGAGCGTTCTTTCATGTCCAGCGGCACCTGGCCAAACTTGCGCTGCCATACCTCTCGGGCACGCTGCACCTCGGTGGTCAGCAGCGGGGCCGTGGCCTCGCGCACCAGCTCATCGGCCACTCCCCGGTTGCGCAGTTCCCGAACGAGGCGGGCTGCACCCAGGCGGGGGCCACGGCGGTGCACCAGGGATTGGGCCGCGCGCTGGTCGCTCAGCCAGTCCTGCTCCACCAGCAGGTCCAGCAGGGCGGCCAGCTCCTCGGGGCTCTCTGCATGGGGCGCCAGCTTGGCGGCCAGCTCGCTGCGGGAATGCTCCCGCTGGCTTAGCAGGCGCAGGGCCCGGCCCTTGAGCGAGAGCGTGGTGAACCCCATGAATCTATTTGCTTCAAATTTGATAGCTGCTAGCGCTTGCCAATCAAGCGCTAGCAGCCAATTTTGCTTGAAACTTCGGAGTTCACTCGTCCGCAGTGGCGGCAGGGGCCTGCAGTGCGCCAGGCAGCAGCGCAATGCCCAGGCCTTCGCGCACCTTGTTCTCGATCTCGCGGGCGAGGTCGGGGTTCTCGCGCAGGAACTCACGCGCGTTGTCGCGGCCCTGGCCGATTTTTTCGCCGTTGTAGGCGTACCAGGCACCGCTCTTTTCCACGATCTTGGCGGTCACGCCCATGTCGATGATTTCGCCCTCGCGGCTGATGCCCTCGCCGAACAGGATGTCGAACTCGGCCGTCTTGAAGGGTGGGCTCACCTTGTTCTTGACCACCTTGACCTTGGTTTCGTTGCCGATGGCTTCGTCGCCCTTCTTGATGGTGCCGGTGCGGCGGATATCCAGGCGCACGGAGGCATAGAACTTGAGCGCGTTACCGCCGGTGGTGGTTTCGGGCGAGCCGAACATCACGCCGATCTTCATGCGGATCTGGTTGATGAAGATGACCATGCAGTTGGTCTTCTTGATCGTGGCGGTGAGCTTGCGCAGCGCCTGGCTCATCAGGCGGGCTTGCAGACCGGGCAGGGCGTCGCCCATCTCGCCTTCGATTTCGGCCTTGGGCGTGAGCGCAGCCACCGAGTCCACCACGATCAGGTCCACGGCGCCGGAGCGCACCAGGCTGTCCACGATTTCCAGCGCCTGCTCGCCGGTGTCGGGCTGGCTGATCAGCAGGTCGGACAGCTGCACACCCAGCTTCTGGGCGTACTGCACATCCAGCGCGTGTTCGGCATCCACAAACGCGCAGGTACCGCCCAGCTTCTGCATCTCGGCAATCACCTGCAGCGTGAGCGTGGTCTTGCCCGACGATTCCGGGCCATAGATCTCGACCACACGGCCACGGGGCAGGCCGCCCACGCCCAGCGCGATATCGAGGCCCAGCGAGCCGGTGGAGACAACCTGGATGTCCTCGATCACCTCACCTTCACCCAGGCGCATGATCGTGCCCTTGCCAAACTGCTTCTCGATCTGGGCGAGCGCAGCGGCCAGGGCCTTGGCCTTTTCGGTGTTCACGGGCAATGCGGGGTTGGTGCCTTTGACTGCGACGTCCATGAGAAACTCCTTGAAAAACAACAGGTTGGATGCTTGCATCGCTCTGCGGTTAATCACAGGCTGGATGCTTGAACAGTAGTTTATGCGAGCTGTTGCAAGGTCTTCAAGGATAATTTGGTCAGTTTGCCTGACAATTCGGTGATGCCTGATTCGCCCCTTCCATCCCCTGTCGAAGACGGCTGGCGCCAGACCCACCTGGGTCGCCTCTTCGGCCACGCCATGCGGCGTTTTGACGCGCGCGTGCTGCAGCTCATGGCGCACAACGTGGAGGTGCCGCTGGCGCTGTCCAACCTGGCGGCGCGCGACCAGGTGACGGCCGCGCATGTGCACATCACCCGGCACCTGGCCTTGCAGGGCGACCGACTGACCGACCTGGCCCAGCGCGCGGGCATGACCAAGCAGGCCATGGCCAACCTGGTGGACCAGTGCGAGGCCTGGGGCCTGGTCACGCGCGAGGCCGACCCGCTGGACGCGCGCGCCCGCCGCGTGTGTTTTACGTCCACGGGGTTGGCCTGGCTGCAGGCGTTTCGCGATGCTGTGGCGCAGGCGGAGGCCGAGTTCCGGGCCGAAGTGGGCCATGACGTGGCCACTGTGGTAGCGATTGGGCTGGAAGCCTATGCGGGCGGCGATGGGGCGGGCATGTTGATGCGCTGAACCCGGCTAGTCGGCTGTACCCGTTGCGGTTGCTGTTGCCGTTGACACCTGGGCCTGCGCCACTGCCACCAGCTGGTCAGCGTCAATGCCCATGGCACGCAGCGTGCGTGCCGCCACGCCGTGCGGCATGGTGGCCACCGCTGCTACCACGTGGGCGCCCAGAAGGGGGCCGCCCTGGCTCTTGCGGGAGCGCGCCAGCGTCTGCATGACCTCCTGGCCCGATGGCTGTGCCCGGTAGAGGCCCGGGGCCGGTGGCGCGAGGGCTGGCGCCTGCGGCAGGGTTGCATCCAGCCCCACGCTGCGTAGCGCATCGCGGTACTGCTGCTCGATCGCATCCCGCACGGCGGCGGGTGCGACGCCCATGCTCTCCAGCGCACGCCGGGCCGACCCATCGGGAAGGTCGATGGCGGCCAGCAAAAAATGCTCTGCCCCCGGTGCGGCTTGGCCGCTTGCGCGGGCATGTGCCTCGGCGCCGGTGCACAGGCGGCTCAGGGTGCGCATGCTCTGGAAGCGGTGCTGCAATTGGCGAAACATGGTGATAACTCCTTCTCAAGAACGGGGGCGCTGTGGGGCCTGGGGCATGTGGGGTGACAGGCGCTTGTGCGCTGCCTGCTTGCTCACGCCCAGGGCCTGGGCAATCTGTGCCCACGACCACCCTTGCTCCAGCGCCGCAGCCACGGCGGCAGCTTCCAGCCGGTCGGCCATCAGCCGCAAGGCGACTACGGCAGCCAGCGCGGCCTCGGGGTTGTCGGGTGAGGGGAGTGCGGGTGGCGCTTGCATTCGTCAACTATAGTTGACGAATAGCTCTATCGTCAACCCATGTTGACGACGGCCTGTTCACAGCAAGGCGTCACCGCGGAACGAGCGCGATCGGCCCTGCACCCGGTGTGGGTGGCGAAAGCACTGTCTCACCCCCGGGCGATTCACACGCCAGCAACCACTGTCGAAAGCACTGCAGCGCCTGCAGCTGCGTGCGGCCCTCGGGGTAACAAAACCAGTAGCCCATGTCGCTGCGGAAGCCGCCGCGCAGCGGATGGTCGGCAAGGGGCTCGCGCACCAGGCCCGCCGTGATTTCATCCTGCACCAAGCAGCGCGGTACCAGCGCCAGGCCCATGCCGGCCATCACCGCGCGGATCATGGTTTGGAACTGGTCGAACTGCGGCCCGGCCAGCGGGTCGATGAGGGCCTCCACCCCGTGTGTCTCGCTCCAGCGCAGCCAGGCCTCGGGCACCGTCACGTGGCGCATCAGTGTGTGGTGGGCCACATCGCCTGGCGTGTCGATGGTCCAGTCGGCCACGCGGGTGCGCGGGGCGATCAAGGCCACCTCGTTGCCCGTGATGTAGTGCGCGTGTGCGCCGGGCCAGTGGCCTTCACCGAACAGGATGGAGCAGTCCAGCTCGGGCCGCTCGAAGTCGTAGCTGTGCACGTAGGGCACGAAGTGCAGAGTGACCTGCGGGTGCAGCTGCTGGAACTGCGGCAGGCGCGGGATGAGCCACTTGGCCGCAAACGTGGGCAGACTGGACAGGTGCAGCGCCCCGCCACCGTCGTCGCTGGTGATCAGCTCCAGGGTGGCGGCCTCCAGCTGCGCCAGCACCGCGCGCACGGCTTTCTCGTAGCGTTCGCCCGCGGGCGTCAGCGCCAAGCGCTTGCGGCTGCGCTCAAACAATGCCACGCCCACCCAGCCCTCCAGCTCCTTGACCTGCTTGCTGACCGCGCTTTGCGTGAGGTGCAAGGCCTCGGCAGCGCGCGAGACGCTGCCAAACCGCGTGACCATGGAAAACGCGCGCAATAGGTGCAAAGGGGGCGACAGCCGACGAAGGGAGGACATGGTTGTTGGATTTAATCATTCCAGAATGGAATGTTATCAGGCGTATCCATTGCTTGGCGGCTGTGTATGCCTCACTTAACCTTGTGGCTCCTTATAGGAGAAGAACCCATGCAACGCCGTCACATGCTTTCAGCGCTGGCCGCTGTATCTTTCGTTCCTGGAATGTCCTTGGCGCAAGAGGCCAGGCCTCTGCGTATCATCGTGCCCTTTCCCCCCGGCGGGGCTACCGACATCACCGCCCGCAGCTTGCAGGAGTCACTGGCCCGCATCCTCAAGCAGCCCGTGGTGCTGGAAAACCGGGGCGGCGCAGGCGGCTCCATCGGCATGGCTGAAGTGGCGCGGGCCTCTGCGGACGGTTTGACCCTGGGCGTGGCCACGCTGTCCACCCACGGCGTGAACCCCGCCGTGTACAGCAAGCTGCCTTACGATCCGATCAAGGACTTTGTGGGCGTGACCGAGATCGTGAAAGCGCCCGGCGTGGTGGTGGTCAACCCGGCCGTCCTGCCCGTCAAAGACCTGGCCGAGCTGGTGAGCTATCTCAAGGCCAACCCCGGCAAAGTGGCTTATGCCACTCCGGGCAACGGCACCATCGGACACATGTGGGGCGAGCTGTTCAAGCGCAGCGCAGGTGTCTCCATGGTTCACATCCCTTACCGCGGTGCGGGTCCGGCCATCAACGACGTGCTGGCTGGCCAGGTGGGGGTGTACTTTGACCAGGTGGCTTCCTCGCTGCCCCACATCAAGGCTGGAAAGCTCAGGGCGCTGGCCGTGTCGTGGCCGGTGCGGCTGGAAGTCCTGCCCGATGTGCCCACCTATGCTGCGGTGGGCTACAAACAGGCCAACGAGCCCTCCTGGTTTGGCATGGTGGCCCCGGCGGGGACGCCCGCCGCGGCCATAGACCGCATCCAGCAGGCCGTGGCCCAGGCCCTCAAGGAACCTGCCGTGCGCGAGCGCCTGGCGGGTCAGGGCCTGTACCCCTCCGGTACAACCTCGAAGGAATTCACCGCACAGATCGCCCGTGAGATCGAGAAAATGAAGGGTGTTGCCGCCTACGCCAAGGTGGTGCTCGATTGAACCCACACCGGGCCCGCGGGCCCGGCGGCCATAGCCGAGGAAGACCGTCACAGGGATAACCATGGTCTTCGCCCGGTCTGGACGGCTAGGCCAGCCGCCCCATTTTGCGCACACTCTGCCTATGCATTCAGCCTTGAAACTGATCCACCACCGCTTTCAGCACGCCCAACCGGGAGCCACCGGTTCACCCGGGCAGGCCACGCAACCATCTGCCACCGTCACTGCGGTGTCCGGCAGTACACCGCTGGTGCTTGACTCTCCCCACAGCGGCACTCAGTACCCCGCCGACTTTGGCTCCGCCCTCGCCTTGGCCACCCTGCGCAGGGCAGAGGACACCCACGTCGAAAAAATCTACGCCTTTGCCCCGGCGCTGGGCGTGGCCTGGGTCGAGGCCCACTTCCCCCGCATCTACCTGGATGCCAACCGCGACACCACCGAGCTGGATACCAGCCTGATCGACGGAGAATGGACCGACCCCATTTCCACCGACCCCAAGGTGCTCAGCAAGGTGCGCCTGGGCAAGGGCCTGATCTGGAAGTTCACCGACGAGGGTGAGCCCATCTACCACCGACAGCTCACCGTGGCCGAAGTGCGTGCGCGCATCGACCAATGCTGGCGCCCCTACCACGCGGCAGTGGCCCAGGCCATCGATGCCGCCCATGCGCGCCACGGCTACAGCATCCACCTCAACTGCCATTCCATGCCCGCCGTGGCCGGGCGCTTTGCCACCGAGTTTCCGGGGCTGAAGCACGCCGATTTCGTGGTGGGCGACCGCGACGGCACCACGGCCAGCCCCGCGCTGTCCGCACTGATCTGCGATCACCTGCGCGCGTGTGGCTACAGCGTGGAATACAACCACCCCTACAAAGGCGTGGAGCTGGTGCGCCGCTATGGCAACCCTGCGCAGCACCGCCACAGCATCCAGGTCGAGATCAACCGCAAGCTCTATATGGACGAGCGCACGCTGGCGCAGGTGCCCGAGGGCATGGCACGGCTGCAGGCCGACCTGCAGGCGCTGGTGCGCAGGCTGCTCGCGCACGATCCGCGCTGACGGGGGCGAGCCGCTTTCAGAAACGCTTCTCAGGCCAGCAGTACAGAAACGCTTTCGTACAGCAGCGCGATGCTGTCCTCGGTGGCGATGTTGCTGTGCGCAAAGGCGGCGCGCGACCCGTCCATTGCCACCAGCGACAACGCCTGAAACCCGCCGGTTTCGCCCGTGTGCAACAGCCAGCCTGCGCCCTGCATGGCGTGCGTGATCCACCCCAGCGCATAGCGGTTTGCAGGAGCGCGTGCCAGCTCTTGCAGCCCCTGCAGGTAACTGCGGGGCAGGGGCGTGGCGTCACCCCTGAGGGCGTGCAGGTGCCATTGCAGCCACAGGGCGTCGTCCCGCGCGGTCAGGCTCACGGCGCCGGCTGGGTTCAGGATTTCCAGCCATGCGCGCTCGGGCGCCCCGGCCAAGCTTTGGGGCTGTAGTTGCCCACCTTCCAGTGCATGGCCTGCGGGCTGGTCGCTACCCCTTCGCAAAGGCTCGCCGACGAACAGGGAGATGCCCAGCGGCTGGGCCACGCGCTGGCGCAGCAAGTCTGCCCAGTCCTGCCCCGTGGCGGCGCGCAGCATGCGGGCCGCAAGCGCATAGCCAGCGTTGGAGTACGCAAAATCCGGGTCGGCCCCCGTGCCCCGGACAGGGGCCTGGCGCAGCAGCCACTGCAGGAAGAAGTCCTCCACTTCGGCGGGCTCTTGCAGTCGGGTGAGCACGTCGGTGCCCACTTCGCCGAGGAACATCGCCACATCCTCCGGTTTGTTGAATGCCATCACACCCGCACGGTGGTCCAGCAATTGCCGCAGCGTGACACCCTGGTAGGCGGGCAGGGCCTCGCGGGCCAATCCGGGCAGCGTCTGCGCCAGCGTGCTGTCCCAGCGCAGCAGGCCCTGGTCCACCACGCTGGCGGCCACACACGCCGTCATGGCCTTGGTGTTGGAGCCAATTGCCATCAGGTCGCCGCGCTCCAGCGCGGCGGTGCCGCCCAACCTGCGCAGCCCGGCCACCGCCACCTGGGCGCGCGTGGAATCCGTCCAGCCGGTGGCCGCACCCACAACGCCTTGGGACACCAGCTTGCTGGCCTGCGACTGCAGGCGCTCCAGCAAGGCGTCAGCGCCATCATCGCTACCGCCGCCACAGGCTGTCACCAGGGTGCCCAGGCCAGCTGCGGCCAGCCAGCGGCGACGAGAAAGGATGGCGCCGCGCGCCGCAAGGAAATTCAGGAAGTTCATGGCATCTCGTAAAGAAAAGATGCCCGATTGTTGGAACGCGAACCTTGGGCCTACCCAAAGGTCTCAGCTGGCCAGCGCAGCGTGAAGCCCACGCCCCGGCCCTGCAGGCCCGTGCCGACAGTGACCCGCCCGCCCAGGTGTCCCATGGCCTGCTGCGCGATGGTGAGCCCCAGGCCGGAGCCGCTGCTGCGCGCGCGCGGCGAACGCCAGAACCGCTCGAAGACCCGTGCCTGCTCGCCGGCCTCGATGCCTGGGCCGTCATCGGCAATCCAGATCACCACATCGCCTGCCTCCTCGCCCACGCGCAACTGCACCGCGCGTCCGGCCCCCGGCCCGCAGCCATGCTTGAGGGCGTTGTCCAGCACATTGCCCAGCGCCGACCACAGCAGCTGGCGGTCAAAGGCCAGCACCCAGGTGTCGGGCCCTTCGAGCGACAGCTCCACGCCCATCTCATCCGCCCAGCGCATGCGCTGGGCCAGGCAGTCCTGCAGCAAGGCCATCAGGTCCTGCCGTTCGGCGCTGGGGGGCGGGGCTTCCTCCAGCGCAGCCAGCGTGAGCAATTGCTCGCTCAGGTGGGCCGCGCGCTCAACGGCGTGCATCAGCGCCTCGGAGGCCCGCGCCCGCGCGGGGCCCTCGGGCGCCTGGAGAAGCACGTGGGCCTGGGTGGCAATGACCGCCATGGGCGTGCGCAGCTCGTGGGCCGCGTCGTGCACCAGCGCCTTCTCACGTGCCAGATGGGCGCGCAGTCGGTTGAGCAAGTGGTCGAATGCCTGGGCCAGCCCGCGCAGTTCGCGCTCGGGCGGTAGGTCCTGCAGGGGGCGCAGGTCGTGGGCAGAGCGCGCCGCGATCTGGGCACCCAGCCGCGCCAGTGGGCGCAGGCCCGTGCGGACGGCCAGCCACAGCGGCAGTCCCACCAGGGGCAGCGCCAGCAGCACCGAGGCCGCGAGGTCTTCGCCCATGAAGCTGAGCAGGCGCGCGTCGGACAACAGGGGCTCTGCCACCAGCACGCGCCACGCGCCCGAGGTTTCCCACGCGGCCCAGTGCGAGCGCCCTGCAATCACCAACTTGGCGTGGCCGGACGGGCCGGCCAGGGCAACGGCGGGGAGGTCGGCGGCGCTGCTATGAAACAGCTGCCCGTGCGTGTCCTGCAGCTGCAGCACGACTTTCTCGCCCTGCAGCAGTTCCACGTCCAGGCGCATGGCGTTGAACGTCTGTGCCGTGCCGCGCACCAGCGCGCGGGCTTCCACCGGGTCGGGCATGGAGGCCAGCGGCACTGCCAGCCCCTGTGCCAGCTGGCGCACGCCCGGGTTTGTGCCCATGGTCTCGTAGTGGGTGTAGGCCATCTGCGCCAGCAGCACCAGCCACACCAGCCCCATGGCTGCAAGCAGCGCCAGCAGGGTGCGCCGCGTGAGGCTGGGGCCCCACCAGCGGTTCCATGCGCCGTGTGCAAGGACAGGCCACTTCATGGCTGCAGTCGGTAGCCCACGCCGCGCACCGTGACCACGCGCTGGGCGCCAATCTTCTTGCGCAGGTTGGAGATATGCACCTCCAGCGTGGCGGCGTCCAGCGCATCGCCCAGCGGTTCGAGCCGCTGGGCGAGCACGTTCTTGGCGACCACGGTGCCGGGCTCGCGGGCCAGTTCCACCAGCAGGCGGAACTCGCGCGGCGACAGGGCCAGCAGGGCGTCGCCCTGCCAGGCCTCATGCCGCCGGGGCGCAATCCGCAGTGGGCCCAGTGTCCATTCCTCGCAGGCCTGGCGGGCGCTGCGCCGCAGCACCGCGTGCAGGCGCGACAGCAGCTCGGGCACGTGAAAGGGCTTGAGCACATAGTCGTCCGCACCGGCGTCCAAGCCGTCCAGCCGGTCCTGCAGCGCCGTGCGGGCAGTGATGACGATCACGGGCACCGCGAGCCCCGCGCGCCGCCAGTGGCGCAGCAGCGCCATGCCCTGGCCATCGGGCAGGGTCAGGTCCAGCAGCACGGCGGCAATCTCGTTGGCGTCGGGCACGGGCGGCGTGGCGGCCACGCTACGCAGCCATTGCACCGTGAAGCCGTCCAGCTGCAGGGCCTGCAGCAGCGCTTGTCCCAGGTCCAGATCGTCTTCAATGAGCAGGATGTGCATGGCGGTGATTGTCCCCGCCCAAGCTTGCACGAAACCAAAGACCAGGCGGGAGCCAGACGCCTAAAATCACAGCACAGGCGCGGCACCAGACCGCCGCCACCTCACCAGGAGACAACGCATGCGCATTCTCATTGCCGAAGACGACCAGGTGCTGGCCGATGGCCTGCTGCGCACCCTGCGCGCCTCGGGAGCCGTGGTGGACCACGTGGCCAGCGGCACCGAGGCCGATGCAGCGCTCCTGACCAACAACGAATTCGACCTGCTCATCCTGGACCTGGGCCTGCCCAAGATGCACGGGCTGGAGGTGCTCAAAAAGCTGCGCGGCCGAGGCTCCGCCTTGCCCGTGCTCATCCTCACCGCCGCTGACAGCGTGGAAGAGCGTGTGAAGGGCCTGGACTTTGGCGCCGACGACTACATGGCCAAGCCCTTCAGCCTGCAGGAGCTAGAAGCCCGCGTGCGCGCCCTCACGCGGCGGGGAATGGGCGGCACCAGCAGCGCCATCAAACACGGCCCGCTGGTGTATGACCAGGCCGGCCGCGTGGCCACCATCGACGGCAAGATGATCGAGCTGTCGGCGCGCGAGCTGGGCCTTTTGGAGGTGCTGCTGCAGCGCGCGGGCCGCCTGGTGAGCAAGGAACAACTGGTGGAGCGCCTGTGCGAGTGGGGCGAAGAAGTCAGCAACAACGCCATCGAGGTCTACATCCACCGCCTGCGCAAGAAGATCGAAGGCGGCCCCATCCGCATCGCCACCGTGCGCGGCCTGGGCTACTGTTTGGAAAAGATTCCAGGTTGATATGAAGCACCCCCTGAGTCGCTTCGCGCCTTCCCCCTCTCCTTCGGGAGGGGGACGCACCCGGTGGCCTGGCGGAGCCAGTTCCACGGGTGCACTGGCGTTGGCCGCGTCAGTTGCACATGGTGTGGACGGACATGACGTGCCGATTGAATACTTTAAAAATGATAGCTACTTGCGCTTGATGGATAAGCGCTAGCGGCCAATTCCATTCAAAACCACCGCGGCGAACGCCTTGAAAATATTCCAGCGAGAGCAGCGATCCCTGTTCGGCGAAATCCTCGACTGGATGCTCACGCCGCTGCTGCTGCTGTGGCCCGTCAGCCTGGCGCTGACCTGGCTGGTGGCACAGGGCCTGGCCAACAAGCCGTTTGACCGGGCGCTCGAATACAACGCCCACGCCCTTGCCCAGCTGGTGGGCGTGGCGGGCAACAAGGTGCAGTTCAACCTGCCCCAGCCTGCCAGCGAGATCCTGCGGGCCGATGAGTCCGACATCGTCTACTACCAGGTGCTGGGCCCCGGCGGGGAGTTCCTCTCCGGCGAGCGCGAGCTGCCCGAGCCGCCCGCCGACGAGGTGCCCATGTCCGGCGAGGTGCGCCTGCGCGACGGCGAAATGCGCGGCATTGAGATCCGCGTCGCCTACATCTGGGTGCGCCTGCCCTTGCCAGATACCCCCGTGGCGCTGGTGCAGGTGGCCGAGACGCGCGAAAAGCGCAGCGTGCTGGCCACCGAAATCATCAAGGGCGTGATGCTCCCGCAGTTCGTGATCCTGCCGCTGGCCGTGTTGCTGGTGTGGCTGGCGCTGGCGCGGGGCATCCAGCCGCTCAACCAGCTGGAGCAGCGCATCCGCGCGCGCAACCCCGACGACCTCTCCCCGCTGGACGACCGCACGGTGCCGCTCGAAGTGGCGCCCCTCGTTGCCTCGGTGAACGACCTGCTGCAGCGCCTGAACGACTCGCTGGCCACGCAAAAGCGCTTTCTGGCCGACGCAGCGCACCAGCTCAAGACGCCCCTGGCAGGCCTGCGCATGCAAGCCGACCTGGCCCAGCGCGAGGGCACCAGCACCGAGGAACTCAAGCGCTCGCTGCAGCAGATTGGCCGCTCCAGCATCCGCGCCACACACACCGTCAACCAGCTGCTGGCGCTGGCGCGCGCCGAGGGCAGCGGCGTGGGTTTTGCGCGCCAGCCCTGCGACCTGGCCCGGCTCACCATCGAGGTGGTGCGCGACTCGGTGCCCCGCGCCCTGGAAAGGCACATCGACCTGGGCTACGACGGTGCAGAGCCGGGCTCGTCCGGCGTGATGCTCGACGGCAACCCCACGCTGCTCAAGGAACTGGTGCGCAACCTGGTGGACAACGCCCTCAATTACACCCCTTCCACGCCCGACAAGCCGGGCGTGGTCACCGCCCGCGTGCTGGCCGATACGTTTGGCCATGTGCTGCTGCTGCAGGTCGAAGACTCAGGCCCCGGCGTGCCCGAGGCCGAGCGCGAGCTGGTGTTCCAGCCGTTCTACCGTGCGTTGGGCAGCGAGGCCGACGGCTCCGGTCTGGGCCTGCCGATCGTGCTGGAGATTGCGCGCAAGCACGATGCCGAGGTCACCCTGGAAGACGCACGCCCGGGCCAGCAGCCGCCGGGCGCGCGCTTCAGCGTGCGTTTTGCCGCGCGCGATGAAGTGGCGGGCGGCTGAACAGCACTGCCCGAATACCGGCACGCCGCAGGGGCGATGCACTAGACCCCACCGCCCCGCACCGGGCTGCGGCATCATGCGACCTCTTTGACCCGAAGCTGTCACCATGTCCCCATCACCCCGCCGTTTTGCCAACACCCACCCCGGCGTCGTCATTGGCAATTTCCCCTGGTACGAGATGGTGTGGCGCTCGCTGCGCGGCGATTTCAAACCCCGCTCGGACCCCGCCGGGGGTTATGAAGCCTTTGCCCGGCAGTGGGGCGCGCCCGTGGACCACGCGCGCCTGGCGCAGCGCCCGCAGGCACCGGTCGTCACCTGGCTGGGCCATGTGTCCATCCTGCTTCAGGTGGCAGGCCTGAACGTGCTCATGGACCCGACACTGTGCGGCTTTGCCGGGCCACTCGGCCGCTTTGGCGCACCACGCCGCGTACCGGCACCGCTGACCCCCGAGCAGCTGCCGCCCATCGACGTGGTGCTGATCTCGCACAACCACTACGACCACCTCTGCTACGGCACCTTGCGCCGCCTGCGCGACGCGGGCCAGTCGCCGCGTTTTGTGGTGCCCTTGGGCCTGGGAGGTTGGTTCACCCAACGCGGCATGGGCCCCGTGACCGAGCTGAACTGGTGGGAACACACCGACATCGCCCCGGGTCTGCGGGTGCACTTCACGCCCGCCCAGCACTGGAGCCGCCGCACCCCGTGGGATACCAACGCCTCGCTGTGGGGCGGCTACGCGCTGGAATGGGCGCGCCCGGACGCTGGGGACCCCTGGCGTTTTCTGTTTCCGGGCGATACGGGCTACAGCGACGACTTCAAGGCCATCCGCCAGCGCCTGGGGGCCGTGGACTTCCTGGCCCTGCCCATCGGCGCCTACCTGCCGCGCGATTTCATGAAACCCATGCACGTGAACCCCGAGGACGCCGTGCAGCTGATGCTGGATGTGGACGCCAAGCAGGCCATGGGCGTGCACTGGGGCACGTTCATGCTGACGCAGGAGGCGTTTGACCACCCTCCGCGCGACGTGGCCGCTGCACTGGCGCAGCGCGGCCTGCCGCAGGACCGGGTCTGGCTCATGCGCCACGGCGAGACGCGCGCCGTCCCGATGTGACAACCGGCGGCGCAAGCGATGGCTCCGCCATCGCCGCTGCTGCGGTCACGCGCAGTTGCGCAGCGTCTTGCCCGCCATGGCGCTGCGCAGCGCGTCGAACTGCGGGCGCAGTGCGTCGGTCACGGCGGGCAGGCGCAGCGTGAAGCCGGGGGACTCGGGCCGCTCCTGGATCACGCGGGCCGTGCGCACGCCCTTGTTGCCCAGGTTGGCCAGTTCGCGCTCTGCGGCCTCTTTGGACGAAAAACGGCCGAGCGAGAGGCCGTACTCCAGTGTGCCGCCTGCCCGGTCGTGGTCCACCTTGCGGGCCCGCAGTTCGGCGCGTTTGCGGTCCAGCGTTTCCAGGTCTTCAAAGCGGCCCATGTAGACCATCCAGCGGCCCGGGATGGGCGTGGGCTCCAGCAGCCAGCTGCCCGGTGGCAGGTTGGCGGCGGCGGTACGCAGGGCGTCGGCCTGGCGCTCGTCAAATACACCGGCCTGCAGGCATTCGGCGGTATCGGCAGGGGGTGGGGAGGAAGCGGCGGAAGACGCCACGTCGGCCGATGCGGTGGCCGTGCCGGGGGTGGAGGGAGCGGGTGGGGGGGAGGACGAAGAAGAAGAGGAGGAGGAAGAGGAAGAGGAAGATGTTTTACTGGGGTTCACACGCAGGATCTGCAGCGTCTCGGGCCGGATCTGCTGGTTCATGCGCTGCGGCTCTGCCTGTTCCTCGGGGGCAAAGCCCCAGTCCTTGAGCAGCCCTTGCGACCACGCGTAGTAGCCCGCGTTGGCCAGCAGCAGTGCGATCACGGCAAGACGGAGCATGGAGCGCGGCCTTTCAGGAACATCGAGATCAACAAAGGGAGCTTCTTCACACCGGAGGCACCGCAGTGGGCCGCACGCTGATTTCGGAACTCGTGATGGCTTGCATGCCGCCCGCAGTGTGCACCAGCAGCGCACCATCGTCCCCCACGCCGTGCGCCGTGCCGGTGTGGCCGTCGCTCAGCGTCACGGCCCGGCCCTGCAGCACATCGCGGGCTGCAAAGCGGGGCTGCATGGGGCCAAACCCGTAGCCTTCAAACGAGCGCAGCATGGCCACCAGTGGCGGCACGATGCGCAGCAGCGCGGTGGGGGCGTCCAAGCCGGGCTCTACGTCCTGCAAGCTGCCGGGCGGCATGCTCATGCCCTCGGCGCTGCGCGGCAGCACGTTGATGCCGATGCCCACCACCACATACCGTGCGGTGCTGGCACTGGCCTTTGCGGCAGAAGCCGCCTGGGGCGCCACAAAACTCGCGGTCTCCACCAGGATGCCGCCCAGCTTGCGGTCACCCGCCGCGCCGCCCAGCCAGAGGTCGTTGGGCCACTTGAGCCCCACACGCGCGGGCTGGTCGGCGCCCAGAGCGGGCAGCACGGGCTGCAGGCTTTCAGCCACGCTCACCCCCACAGCGAGCGAGAGACCCGACCAATCCTGCGGCGCCAGCGGCAGCCCCAGCGACATCATGAGGGAAGCCCCCACATCGCTTTGCCACACCCGCCCCAGCCGCCCGCGCCCGGCGGTCTGCTGCTCGGCCACCAGCAGCGTGGGCTCGCACTGGCCGTTGCGCGCGCGGCGCATCAGCTCGGTGTTGGTGGAGTCGATGGTGGGCAGCACCTCGACGGTAAAGCCCGGTAACAGCGGTGACACCGCTTCCCAGATGGCCTCGGCGGGCCAGCGGATGGGGGAGGCGGCGCTCACTGGCTTCGGCCCCGTGGCTTGGTGGTTGAAGGCGCTTTGGGGGCTTTGGCTTTTTTGGCGGAAGACTTGGTTGGAGAGGGTTTGGATGGTGGCAACGGCACCGGTGGTGCCCAGCCGCGCTTGGGCGCCAGCAGCGTGCCCCGGCAGTTCTTGCTGCCGCACCAGCAGGGGTATTCGGCCTTGAGCTTCTTGGTGTAGCGCTCTTCGATGATCAGGCCGTAGTCGTAGTTCAGCTCTTCGCCCGCCTTGATATTGCGCAGCGCGGTGATAAAAATGCGGCCGTCCCGCTCATCGGCGTAGCAGTTGGGGTTGCAGCTGTGGTTGATCCAGCGCGACGAATTGCCGCCGAACTTTGCGTCGATCACGTGGTCTTCATCCACATGAAAGTAGAACGTGTGGTTGGGTTGCAGGGGGTCGTGTGGGTGCCGGTCCTGCGCTTCCTGCCAGCCAATCACTTCGCCCGTGTACTCCACAAGGACTTCGCCTTCCGCAATATCCTGCACGGCAAACACGCCCTTGCCATGGACGCCAGAGCGCCGGGTCTGGATGCGGCGGCCCGGTGCAAGGGTGGGGGCGGCAGGCGATGCGGAGCGGGGCATGGCAAAAACTCTGTTAACTTGATAGTGCACACATGTGTGCGTGCGCGTGTATGCGTGTGCATGCGCGTGAGACCCGAATTGTAGAAGCGCCCGGAACCCGGGCAACCAGAATGACTGGCGAGAGCCCCAAAATGACCAAGACCCTGGTAATTGCAGAAAAACCCTCTGTCGCGCAAGACATCGTGCGCGCATTGACCCCCGTGGCCGGCAAGTTCGACAAACATGAAGACCACTTCGAGAACGACCGCTATGTAGTCACCAGCGCCGTGGGCCACCTGGTAGAGATCCAGGCGCCCGAAGAGTTTGACGTGAAGCGTGGCAAGTGGAGCTTTGCGCACCTGCCCGTGATCCCGCCGTACTTCGACCTGAAGCCCGTGGACAAGACCAAGACGCGCCTGAACGCCGTGGTCAAGCAAGCCAAGCGCAAGGACGTGACGCAACTCATCAACGCCTGTGACGCGGGCCGCGAGGGTGAGTTGATCTTCCGTTTGATCGAGCAATACGCTGGCGGCGCCAAGCCCCTGGGCAAGCCGGTCAAGCGCCTGTGGCTGCAGTCCATGACGCCCCAGGCCATCCGCGACGGCTTTGACGCCCTGCGCACCGAGCAGCAGATGGCGGGCCTGGCCAGCGCGGCCCGCAGCCGCTCTGAAGCCGACTGGCTGGTGGGCATCAACGGCACCCGCGCCATGACGGCGTTCAACTCGCGCGACGGCGGGTTCTTCCTGACCACCGTGGGCCGGGTGCAGACGCCCACCCTGTCGCTGGTGGTGGAGCGCGAAGAAAAGATCCGCAAGTTCATCAGCCGCGACTACTGGGAAATCCACGCCACCTTCGGTGCGCAGGCGGGTGAATACCCCGCCAAGTGGTTCGACCCCAAGTGGAAGAAGGGCGAGGATGTGGAAGCCCGCGCCGACCGCGTGTGGTCTGCCGCCGAAGCCCAGGCGATTGCCAACGCCGTGCGCGGCAAGCAGGCCACGGTCACCGAAGAGAGCAAGCCCACCACGCAAGCCTCGCCCCTGCTGTTCGACCTGACCAGCCTGCAGCGCGAGGCCAACGGCAAGTTCGGCTTCTCGGCCAAGACCACGCTGGCGCTGGCGCAAAGCCTGTACGAGCGCCACAAGGCCCTGACCTACCCGCGTACCGATTCGCGCGCGCTGCCCGAAGACTATCTGCCCGTGGCCAAGCAAACCTTTGAAATGCTGGCCGACAGCGGCATGCGCCACCTGGCGCCGCACGCGCTCACCGCGCTGAACAACAACTACATTCGCCCGTCCAAGCGCATCTTCGACAACAGCAAGGTGAGCGATCACTTTGCCATCATCCCCACGCTGCAGGCGCCCAGCGGGCTGAGCGAGGCCGAGCAAAAGCTGTACGACCTGGTCGTGCGCCGCTTCATGGCCGTGTTCTTCCCGAGTGCCGAATACACCGTGACCACGCGCATCAGCACCGTGGCGCCCCACAGCTTCAAGACCGAAGGCAAGGTGCTGGTCAAGCCCGGCTGGCTAGCCATCTACGGCAAGGAAGCGGCCGAGGAGGTGGAAGGCGGCAAGGACGGCGACAAGGGCCAGAACCTGGTGCCCGTGAAGCCCGGTGAAATGGTCAACACCCTGCAGGTGGACCCCAAGGGCCTCAAGACCAAACCGCCCGCACGTTATTCCGAAGCCACGCTGCTGGGCGCCATGGAAAGCGCGGGCAAGCAGATCGACGACGACGAACTTCGCGAAGCCATGCAGGAAAAAGGCCTGGGCACGCCAGCCACGCGCGCGGCCATCATTGAAGGCCTGCTGACTGAAAAGTACATGCTGCGCGAAGGCCGCGAGATCATCCCCACGGCCAAGGCGTTTCAACTGATGACGCTGCTGCGCGGGCTGGAGGTCGAAGAACTCTGCCGCGCCGACCTGACCGGCGAGTGGGAGTTCAAGCTCTCGCAAATGGAAAAGGGCCTGCTCAGCCGCGAATCCTTCATGGCCGAGATCGCCGCCATGACCGAGCGCATGGTCAAGAAGGCCAAGGAATACGACCGCGACACCATCCCCGGCGACTACGCCACGCTCGAATCGCCGTGCCCCAACTGCGGCGGCGTGGTCAAAGAGAACTACCGCCGCTTTGCCTGCGTGGGCAAGCCCGGCTCGGAAGGCTGCGGCTTCAGCTTTGGCAAGTCGCCCGCAGGCCGCACGTTTGAAACCGCCGAGGCCAACGCCCTGCTGCGCGACAAGAAGATCGGCCCGCTGGAAGGCTTCCGCTCCAAGGCGGGCTGGCCCTTCACGTCCGAGATCGTCATCAAGTACGACGACGAGGCGCACAACTACAAGCTCGAATTCGACTTTGGCGATGACAAGAAGGGCGAAGAATCTGGCGAGATCGTCGAGTTTGAAGACGCCGCGCTCGGCCCTTGCCCCATCTGCGGATCGGAAGTGCACGAGCACGGCAGCAACTACGTGTGCAGCAAGGCCGTGCCCACCGCTGCGCAGCCCACACCGAGTTGCACCTTCAAGAGCGGCAAGATCATCCTGCAACAGCCTGTGGAGCGCGAGCAGATGACCAAGCTGCTGGACACCGGCAAGACCGACCTGCTCGACAAGTTCGTGAGCATGCGCACGCGCCGCGCCTTCAAGGCCCACCTGGCGTGGGACAAGGAGGCGGGCAAGGTCAACTTTGAGTTTGCGCCGAGCAAGTTCCCGCCGCGCCCAGGCGCTGCTGCTAAAACGATAGCTGCTAAGGCAGGCAGGACAAGCGCTGCAGCCAAAAAATCCGCCAAACCTGCCGCTGCCAAGAAGGCCCCGGCCACCAAGACCGCTGCCACCAAGGCACCGCGCAAGGCCGCCGCTGGCAAGGCCCCCAGTGCCGCGCTGGCTGCAGTGATCGGCAACGAACCCGTGGCGCGCCCCGAGGCCGTGAAGAAGATGTGGGAGTACATCAAGGCCCACAACCTGCAAGACCCCAAGGACAAGCGCACCATCGTCGCCGACGACAAGCTGCGCGCCGTGTTTGGCAAGGACAGCGCGGGCATGTTCGAGCTGGCGGGCATCCTGGGCAACCACCTGGGTGGCGAATGATGCAGCCGCTCCACACGGAACACGCCGCATCGCCCGCACGGTTCGCACAAGGCTTCTGGCGCACCACGCTGGCGGCTTTGGCGGTTGCCGGGGCGCTGGGTGGTTGCAGCAGTACCGCAGGCTCCGCGCGCTCCAGCGACCCGGCCAGCCAGCAGCAGCCTCAGGGTGCCAGCGGCGTTACCGTGTTTGGCGACATCGATGTGGGCGTGACGAAAGAGCGCATGCGCTGACGGTGCTTGTGCTGCCGTCGGCTGAAGCCTGCCATCATCCGGCACAGCGCCGCGCAGATGATGGCGCTTGAGCCCCAGGGGAAAGAACGATGGGCGAAACCGCACTGTCCTTGCAGATAGCCACCACGGTCCACCACCGCATCCACACCGTCACCGTACGCATGGATTCGGTGGGCTGGGTGGTCTCGGGCACCAAGCACCTGGTCACGCCCGGCGGCGGCCACCGCTACCCCCGCGGGCGGGTGTTTGTGCTGCCGCGTGGCGCGCAGTGGGAGGTGGTGAACGACCCGGCGCCCCAAGGCCGCTATGTGGCGCGGCTCCTGTGTTTTGCGCCCGAGTTGGTGGAGCAGTTTCACCGCCAGTTTGGCCAGTTTGCAGCCGTCCCGCCAGTGCAGGGCTGCGCAGGCCTGGCGGCCGACGCCACCTTTGAAGACAGTTTCACGCGCGCCGTGGCCGCGCTGGAGAGCGATGCCAGCTCGCAGGCACTGCGCGAACACCGCGCGCTCGAAGTGCTGCTGATGCTGGCCGAGGCGGGCATCGTCTTCGCCCCGCCGGGCGAGCTGGGCTGGGCTGAGCGCGTGCGCCGCCTGGTCGGCCCCAGCCCGCAGGCCGACTGGACGGTGGAGCGCATCGCCGCCGCCTTTGCCACCAGCGCCAGCACCCTGCAGCGCCGCCTGGCGCAAGAGGGCGAGACCGTGAGCCAGTGTCTGCGCGATGTGCGGCTGGAGACGGCGCTGGTGCTGCTGCAAAGCTCCACGCTGCAGGTGTCCGAGATTGCGGCCCGCTGCGGCTATGAATCGCACAGCCGCTTCAGCGCGGCCTTTCGCGAACGTTTCGGCTTTCCGCCTTCGCAGCTGCGGCCCTGATGGCTGCGGCTGACGCGCAGCGCACAGCCATTGACGCCGCCGGGCCAATGCGAAGGCGCGGCGCGCAGCACCATCAAGCCCTTGTCTCACACCGCTACTGCAAGGAGCTTTTCGGATGACCCACCCACTTTCACGCCCTCTTCGCGTTGGCGCCGCCATCGCGGCACTCGCCACCATCGGCTTGGCCCCTGCCGCCCACGCCCAGGCCTTCGCGCTCACCAGCCCCGACTTTGCCGAAGGCAGCACACTGCCCCCGCGCTTCGAGTTCAAGGGCTTTGGCTGTGCGGGCGACAACCAATCACCCGCCCTGCGCTGGAGCGGTGCGCCCGCAGGCACCCAAAGCTTCGCCGTCACCGCCTACGACCCCGATGCCCCCACAGGCTCGGGCTGGTGGCACTGGTCTGTGGTCAACATCCCCGCCAGCACCACCGAGCTGCGGCCCGACGCGGGTGCTGCCGGCGGCGCCAAGCTGCCCGCAGGCGCCAGCCATGTGCGCATTGACTACGGCGTGGCCGCCTGGGGCGGGGCCTGCCCGCCCGAAGGCGATGCGCCGCACCGCTACATCTTCACCGTGCATGCGCTCAAGGTGCCGCGCCTGGACCTGCCTGCCGACGCCACCGCCGCGCTGGCCGGCTACATGATCAACGCCAACAGCCTGGGCAAGGCCACGCTCACGGCGCGCTACGGGCGCCCTGCGGCCAAAGGCAAGCAGCCGTGATACCGCGTGGTCGGGTGGGCGTCGTGATGTTTTAAGCTTGGTGGTCACCCACCACACCACAGGCCCACCCCATGCGCAGCACCCGCGAACGCACCCTCTGGTCCATTCTGGCCGCACTGCTGCTGGCCGCCGCAGCCGCCGCATGGTGGACAGCCGACCAGTGGCTGCCCCACGCCGGGCCATGGACCGAGCAGGCCTGGAAGAAGATCACCCGCCCCGGCCCCGACACCTTGCCGCCCGGCAGGCAGCAGCCTGCCGCACAGGCCCGCTCTGCGAACAATGGAGCGTCTGAGCCCGTGGCCCCGCAGCCGCGCAAGTGCGTGAAGGACGGCCGCACGACCTACACCGACCAGCCCTGCCCCAAGGGCACGCAGGAGCTGCCGGTGGATGGCGCTGTGACATCGCTGCCGCGCGCGCAGTAAGTTCATGAAGATGGCGTGCAGCGGCTCGTCCGCCGGTGCGAGGCATGTCGTTTTTTTCCTAGCCCGCCAGGGGGCTGCGCGGATTCAATCGGTGCGTTGATTCACTACCCAAGGCCTCTCTCTTTCTCTTGAGAGGGCCGCATGCACCGATGCAAAACCACACCCACCTGCGCGCATTTTTTCTTCTGCTGGCCCTTCTGGGCCTGGCCGTCCCTTGGTACTTCAACACCGTGTATTTTTTGGCGGGCGGCAGCGTGATGCCCGACGTTTTCTGGCGCGATGCCTTTGCCAATGCATTGACCACCGGCATCACCCTCGACGTGTACCTGGCCGCCGTGGCGTTCTCCGCCTGGGTGGCGGCAGACCGCAGCCTGGGCGCGTGGCGCTGGGCTTACATCGCCGCCTGCTTTGGCATTGGCCTCGCGTTTGTGATGCCGCTGTACCTGGCTCAGCGCTTGCGCGTGGGCTCCAAGGGTGGGGCAGGTTGATTCGGTAGGGTCTGCGCCCCAATCTGCAAGGGCCAGTGTGCGGTCAGCGGGCTGCGCGTGCCCTGCACCAGGGCCTGCAGCGGGTGGCCCGCCAGCCTGCGCACATCGCGCGCCATGTGCGACTGGTCGTAGTAGCCCTGGTCGGCCGCCAGGTCCACCACCGGGCCGCCGGGCGTGGCGAGGGCGTTGCCCAGCGTGCTGTTCAGCCGCGCAATCACCTGAAACTGCTTGGGCGCCATGCCCCAGTGCGCCACAAAGCGCCGTTCAAACTGCCGCTGGCTCAGGCCCATGTGCTGATTCGCGCCTGGGGCATCGTCGTGGGCCGCCTGCAAGAGGGCCAGGGCTTGCAGCCGCCGTGCTTCACACGGTGACGGAGGCGCGACCAGCTGCCGGACGAACTGGCACAGCACCGTAATCCGCGCGCCATCATTCTGCGCAGCATGCACGCCGTGCTCCACCTCGGCCCACCCAGGGCCCACCAGTTCTGCCAGCGGCCGCAGCGTGTTCACCAAACCGCGTGCGCTGGCAAACAGTGCCGCCGCAGCTTCAGGCCGCAGCACCAGCCCCACGGCCCGCACCGGCCCACCGTGTTCGTACACCGTGGCCGTGGTGCTGGCGCTGATCCAGGCCGCTGGCGGCACCAGTGCGCCCCGGCAATGCACCTGCCCGGCCAGCCGCACCACCAGCATGCTCGACACCATCGCCGGAAAATGCGACTGCGCCAGCTCCGCCGGGGCGTCGACCACCACCCCCGCCATCAGCCAGGGCTGCAAATCAGAGGGCACGGGCACAAAACGCTGCATGCCCGGATTCTGCACACGGTCGCGCCCCGCGCATTGCACCAGCCACCCGTGCGACACGCGCCTGCCGCACTGCCCGACTATCCTTGTTGCTTCAGCATTCCTATCCACCGCACACCTGTGCCACGCACCATGCAGCAAGAGCAAGCCCCCACCCGATCCCTCCCCCTAGCAGGCGCCACCAACTTTCGGGACCTGGGCGGCTACACCGGCCACGGCGGGCGGCCCGTGAAGTGGCGGCGCATCTTTCGCTCGGACCACCTCGCCGCCCTGACCCCCGAGGACCAGGCCCTGCTGGCCCAGCTGGGCGTGGCCCGCGCGGTGGATTTTCGCGGCAAGGCCGAAAGCGCCGCCTATGCCTACGCGCTGCCCGGCATCGCCTACCACCCGCTCGCCATCGAACCCACCGTGGTGCAGCGCGCGCTCGACCTGCAGCGCACCGGCCGCCAGCTCACCGCGCAAGACGCCGTGGGGCTCATGCAAGACACCTACCGCGGCTTTGTGCACGACAACGCCCCGCGCTTTGCCGAACTGTTCAAGCTGCTGCTGGCCAGCGACACCCCCACCGTCTTCCACTGCACCGCTGGCAAAGACCGCACCGGCTTCGCCGCCGCCCTCATCCTGCTCACCCTGGGCGTGCCGCGCGACGTGGTCATGCACGACTACCTGCTCACCAACGCCCTCTACCGCCGCCCCGAAGGCATGGGCAGCCACGCGCCCGAGGAAGTGCTGGCCGTGCTGTGGCGCGTGCAAGAAGAATTTCTGGACGCCGCCCTGCACAAGGTAGACACCGAGTTCGGCGGCCTGCAGCCGTATCTGGTGGACGTGCTGGGCGTGGACGCCGCCGCGCAGACAGAGCTGGCGGGCCGCTATCTGCAGGCGGCGGTGTAGCCAATTCGCACCAAGACCCCGAAGAATCGCGCGGCACCCTGTACGTGGGTTTGTGCCGTGCAAATTCCGTTTGCTATCAAAGCAGAAGCTGCCAATGCAATGCAGCAAGGCGATAGAGCCATGTTGGCTGATTCTTTTTGCCGTACTCTCGCCCCGCACAACCCGCCGTACCTACCAACTTTCGCAGGTTGTGCCGTGCTCCCTCACCCCCTACAGTCAAGTAACAAATGCACACAAGGGCGGGAACAGGGAGGAGAGGCTGACAGCAAAGGCGACAGACAGGGTTGCTACTAGCACCGGGCGCATACCTTCGGGATGAAGGCATGCAGCCTGGTGAGAAGCGCCTTGCTGAGCAGCCCGAACACAGGGTCGAAGGCAACGACGACCTGCTCAGGGACCGCAGCTGCTACTGCGGTCCCGTGGGGCCCCGGCAGGTGCAGGCCGATAAAAAATCGGGTTGCACCTGCCGGGGCCTGTTGAGCGAATGCTGCAGCGCTCAATTGCTCATAAATCAATAGCTTCTGGCGCTTGACTACCAAGCGCTAGATGCCTATTTGATCGAAATTTTCAACGAAATGAAGGCGGCGCAGGGCCAGCGAGCCCCTAGTGCGGTGTTGCACGCTATCCGGCACTTAAAACCGCGTCTTTTCGGCCAGGGTTGCGTTGCAAATCCGCGCGATACCTACGGGTATCGCTGTGGTTTGCGCCTTGCCCTGACCAAAAATCCATCGGTTTTCAATGTGCCGTCAAGCGTGCAACACCACACTAACGCCCGCCACACTCACCCCGCACTGGTCTGCACCCGCCCCCCAACCGCACCCTGGCGCCGCACCCGCCAGTACAGCCAGCCCATGATCGACAGGTTCAGCAGGTTCCACCCCATGCCGTTGATAAACGCAGCCTGGTAGCTGCCCGTCACGTCAAAAATCCAGCCCGACATCCAGCCCCCCAGCGCCATGCCGATCAGCGTGGCCATGATCACCGCGCCCACCCGGGCGCCCGCCTCTTGCGGCGCGAAATACTCGCGGATGATGATGGCGTAGGCGGGCACGATGCCGCCCTGAAACAGCCCGAACATCGCCGAAATCACATACAGCGGCACCAGCCCGTCAAACGGCAGAAACAGCATCAGCCCCACCCCCTGCAGCGCCGACCCCAGCAGCAGCGTGCGCACGCCGCCAATGCGGTCACAGATCACGCCCGACACCAGGCGGCTGACAATGCCGCACGCCAGCATCAGCGACAGCATCTCGGCCCCCCGCGCCGCGCCAAAACCCAGGTCGGTGCAATACGCCACGATGTGCACCTGCGGCATCGCCATGGCCACACAGCACGCCACGCCCGCCACGCACAGCAGCAACTGCGCGTGCACCGGGCGCAAGCCAAACGGGCGGCTGCGGTCCAGTGCCAAGGGAACCAAAGGTGCGGACGCAGTCGCTGGTGAAGCAGCAGCACCCAACGCAGCACCCCCTGCCGAAGGTGACGACGACGCAGCCGCAGCTACATCCATCAACACCATCGGCGCCCGCTGGCGCATGCGCAGCGCCAACAGCAGCATGCCCGCGCCACACACCAGCCCCATCAGCACATAGGTCTGGCGCCAACCAATGGCTTCGATGCCGTGCTGCACGATGGGCGGCCACAGCGCACCCGCGATGTAGTTGCCACTGGCGCAGATCGCCACCGCAATGCCGCGCCGCTTGTTCCACCACAGCGCCGTGTCGGCCATCAACGGCGCAAACGTGGCCGAGCTGCCCACCAGCCCCATCAGCCCATGCGCCAGCCCAAAGCCCCAGATGCTGCCCGACAGCCCCGCCCACACAAAGCCGCCACACACCGCCACCGCCCCCGCGCACAGCACCGGCATCAGCCCATGCCGGTCCGCCATCCGCCCCGTCCACAGCCCGCCCAGCCCCAGGCACACCATCATCAGCGTGTAGGGCAGCGACGCATCCGCGCGGCCCACACCGAACTCGGCCTGCACGGCGGGCAGCACCACCGACACCACATACATGCTGCTGTTGCCCAGCACCACGAGGCCTAGGGTGGTCAGCAGTCGCCAGGCGGCTTGGGGTGAATCGATGAGGGATGCGGGGGCGGCGATGTGTGCAGAAGCAGGGGTGGTACGCATGCGGTGCAATTTAACCCTGATCTGCGCCTAAATCCGCTCCTTCAACGCATCCACATGGCCAATGATCTCGATCATCTTCCCGCTGGTATTCAGTGTCCATCGCGGTCAGCGCCACCTCCAGCGTGTTGTCATCCAGCGATCCAAAATCCAAGTCTCACAGCGCCACACTCACGGGGCTGAGGGAGTCTGCCCCGACACCTCCTCCATGGATACCAATTCGGCGGTGACCAGCGCTTGCAATAAATGCCTAGACCCCAGGTACCTTGGACTAGACAAGGTGCACCTGGGGCCCTGAAAGTGCTTGGGCAGGCACCCCGCTCAAATCTTGATGAACTGCGTGCTCGACAACGCGCCAAACGGCAGCTCCGACAAGCGCCCGCCCACCGCCAGCGTGCCCAGGTCCACCGGAAAGTAGCCGATGGCGTCTAGCACCTTGCGCACTTCGGCCTTGGCGGCGGCATCGTCGCCCGCATAGAACATGGCGCGCTGGCCGCCAGACACTTGGGGCTGCGCCAGCACGTTCACGTCCAGGTGGTTGAACGCCTTGACCACGCGGGCGCCCGGCACGAATTCGCTGAACACTTCGCTGGACGAGCGCCCGCCCAGGTCGATGGCCTTGATGCCGTAGGCCGCCAGCGGGTTGGTGGGGTCTTGGGCGTCGGGCGAGTTGGGGTCCAGAAACGCCACGGGGTTGGTGCCGTCGATGACGATGCGGCCGTTCCACGCAGGCAGGTTGTGCAGGGCCTGGCCCAGGTCTTCCCAGCGCACGGCGATGAGCACGATGTCTGCGGCTGCGGCCTCTGCCACAGTGCCCGCCTTGATGGTGGGGCCCAGTTCGGCCACCAGCGCGGCCAATGATTCCGGACCGCGCCGGGTGGAGAGGGTGGCCGACAGGCCCTTGTTGGCCAAAGCGCGGGCCACGTTGGAGCCGAGAGCGCCAGAACCGATGATGCCGATGTTCATGATGTTTTCCTTGTTGAAATGAAGTGGGTTGAAGTGAGGTGGAAGGGGTGAGGTGAGAAAGCGTGATGGAAGGGCCGGACGACTACCCGAGCCGCCCGGCCTGGCGCAGTTGCGTGGCAATGCGCCGGATTTCTGTGGAGCCCTGTACCAGTGCCGCCGGGCTGGTGTGCACCGAGTAGCGGCCCATGACAAGGTCGTGCGGGTGCGGCACGGCAGAGCCCAGCACAAAGCTGGTGGCCTGGGTGGCCACAAAGTCGATGCCCTGGCTGCTGGGCTCAAACGCCACCAGATCGCCTGCGTCAATGGCTTCGCCTGCAGTGAGTGCGCCGGTAGCCACCGCCGCCCACGCCACGGTGTGGCCTGGGGGCGGGGTGTAGGTCCAGCGTTCGCCCTGGGCCAACTGCACGGCCAGATAGGTCATGCCCTCGGGCGCCGCCACGGGGCTGCGCGCTGCGCCGTACTCGCCCAGCAGCACCCGCACCGGGCCCACCTGGGGCACCAGTTCGGGGGCCAGGTACTGGCTGTGGGCGGGGGCGTTTTCCAGCGCGGCGGGCAGGGCAACCCACAGCTGAAAGCCCCGGCCCAGCGTGTCGCCCACGGGGGCGCCGGTGTGCCATACGCCGTTGCCCGCCCGCATCCATTCCACACCGCCCGCAGGCAGCAGGCCCGCTTGGCCGGTGCTGTCTTCGTAGCGCACATCGCCTTCTGACAAGAACGTGACGGTGGCGATGCCCGAGTGCGGGTGCATGCCAAAGCCCTGCTGCGCGGCGCCGGGCTGAAAGTGGACTAGGTCCAAAAAGATGAAGGGCTTGAGCACCTGGCCCAGGTCCCCGGGGCTCATGAGACGGGTGATGGGGCCGTGCGCGGTGCCACGGGTGCGGTGGGCGATGGCGCGGGGGGCTGTGGCGGGTGCAGACATCAAGAGAACCTTGGAGGTGTTGAACTGATGCCTGTAGCTTAAAAATTCATCGATTGATTGACTAGATGGTGCAATATGATTGAACTCGTCCATTAATTGAATGAATGAGCACTACCATGCTGGATCTGAACGACGTGGCCATCTTTGTGCAGGTGGTGCGCTGTGGCAGCTTTGCCGAGGCCGCGCGCCGCCTGGGCGTGCCGCCCAACACCCTGAGCCGCCGGGTGCAGCAGCTGGAAGCGCAGCTGGGCACCCGGCTGATGCAGCGCTCTACCCGCCATCTCACGCTTACCAGCGCGGGCCAGGTGTTTCTGGAGCGCTGTAGCGGCGCGGTAGAGGGGCTGATGGATGCGGGCGAGGAGTTGCTGGCAGTGAACCAGGAGCCCAGTGGCCTGGTGCGGGTGGCGGCACCGGCCGATTTTTTTGATTTCTTTGCGATGGAGTGGCTGACCGAGTTTCTGGCAGCGCACCCCAAGGTGCGGGTGGACTTTGTACTGAGCGACGGGCGCGCCGACCTGATTGCAGACCGGATTGATGTGGCCCTTCGGGGCGGCATCCTGGAGGACTCAAGCCTCTTTGCCCGCAAGGTGCTGGATGCGGGAAACGACGGCCTGGTGGCCAGCCCGGCCTACGTGGCCCGCCAGGGCGTGCCGGACACGCTGCAAGACCTGGCAGGCCACGACTGCCTGGTGTTCAGCCACCCCAGCGGCAAGGCCGCCTGGCGCGTGACGGGACCGGATGGAGCGCAGGCCGAGGTGCAGGTGGCGGGCCGTTTCAGTGGCAACACGGCGCAGGCCTTGCGCAAGGCCGCGCTGGCGGGCCTGGGCATTGCACTGCTGCCCTCCACGCTAACCCAGCGCGATCTGCGCGCTGGCCTGCTGGTGCCCGTGCTCCCGCAGTACCACCGGCAGGGCCACGGCGTGCACATGGTGTACCCCAGCCGGCGCTACCTGCCCTTGGCGGTGTCTGCCTTCATGGACCTGGTGATCGGCAAGATGGGCGCGATGCAGGAACTGCCGCCGCAGACCTGCGGCTGATGCAGCATGAATCCGCTCATGCTCCTGCCCGCTATGCTCCCCACCCAACCAAACAAGACCACGGTGACCGCCATGCACGACATCATCTGCCCCCACTGCAACAAGGCCTTCAAGGTGGACGAGACCGGCTACGCAGATATCCTCAAGCAGGTGCGCGACGCAGATTTCCATGCGCAGTTGCACGAGCGGCTGGAGCTGGCCGAGCAGGACAAGCGCAATGCGGTGGCGCTGGCGCAAGCCCAGGTGGCCAATGAGCTGCAGAAGGCGGCAGCCGCCAAGGATGCACAGATCCAAGCTCTGAAGGCGCAGTTGGATGCGGGCGCGGTGGAGCGCGACCTGGCGGTGGCGCACGCCCTGAGCGCGGTAGAAAAGCAGCGCGATGCGCTGGCCAATGAGCTGGAGCGTGCGCGGCAGGCGCAGCAGGCAGCGGACCAGTTGGCACAAGCCCGGCTGGCGCAGGAGCTGCAAGGTGTGGCTGCCCAAAAAGACGCGGAGATTCAGCAGCTGAAATCGCAGCTGGAAGCAGGCGAGGTGGTGCGCAGGCTGGCGGTGACCGAGGCAGTCACGGTGGTGGCGCGGGAGCGCGACGAGCTCAAGAACGACCTGAACCTGGTGGTGGTGAAAAAGCAGCTGGAGGAGACCGCCATCAAGGAGCAGTTCGCCCTGCAGCTGCGCGACCGCGACGGCGAGATTGCGCGGCTGCGGGACATGAAGGCGCGCCTGTCGACCAAGATGGTGGGCGAGACGCTGGAGCAGCACTGCGAGACGGAGTTCAACCGCATCCGCGCCACGGCGTTTCCCCGCGCCTACTTTGAGAAGGACAACGACGCGCGCAGCGGCAGCAAGGGCGACTACATCTTTCGCGACCTGGACGAGGCGGGCAACGAGATCGTTTCGATCATGTTCGAGATGAAGAACGAGAGCGACGAGACGGCCACGAAGAAGCGCAACGAAGATTTCTTGAAAGAGCTGGACAAGGACCGCACTGAAAAGGGCTGCGAGTATGCGGTGCTGGTGTCGCTGCTGGAGCCCGAAAGCGAGCTGTACAACACCGGCATCGTGGACATGTTCTACCGCTACCCCAAGATGTATGTGGTGCGGCCGCAGTTCTTCATCCCCATCATCACGCTGCTGCGCAACGCTGCGATGAAGTCGCTGCAGTACAAGTCGGAGCTGGCGCTGGTGAAGGCGCAGAACCTGGACATCACCAAGTTCGAATCGCAGCTGGAGGAGTTCAAGGGCGCGTTTGGGCGCAACTGGCGCCTGGCGTCAGACGGGTTCGAGGAGGCCGTGCGGCGCATTGACGAGGCCATCAAGGACCTGGAGAAGACCAAGGAGGCGCTGCACAAGTCGGCCAACAATTTGCGCCTGGCCAACGACAAGGCCGAAGACCTCACGATCAAGAAGCTGACCCGGGGCAACCCGACGATGGCGGCCAAGTTTGCAGAGCTCAAGCAGGTGGGGCTTTTGGACGGGGAGTGATGCAAGAGCATCGCGGCGCCAAACCTTGACCTCTGAGGTAATCGCCAAGCGGAGCGCCTTTTTCTACAGTGGTCCTCGCGGGTCGGTTGCCAGCGTAAAGCGCATTGAAGACGCGCGCTGCGTCTGTGCATACACATCGAAACCGCAGCCAACCAACTCACTGAGAGACCAGAAAGGAGCCCCAAATATGTCTGCCTATGCCGTTGGCCTGTTGAGCAATCTGCAGTTCGGCCCCGATATCGTCACCTACCTGCAGCGCATCGACGCGACCCTCACGCCTTATGGCGGGGCCTTCCTCGTGCATGGCACCCGGGCAGAGGTCAAGGAAGGCGTGTTCGATGGGGACTGCATCATCATCAGCTTCCCGGCCATGGAGCAGGCGCGTGCCTGGTACGAATCGCCAGCCTATGCCGAGCTGATTCCACTGCGTGCGCAGCACGCGCAATCCACGGTGTTTCTGCTCGATGGGGTGGCGGAACCGAACTACCGCGCAGAGTCCTTGCTGGCCAAGCTGGGGGTCAAGGCCTGAATGCTCCTCCGGGCACAGACACGGGCCCGGGGCTACACCGTCACCGACGCCCCCGTCGCATAAAACTGCCCACCCGCCACGTAGTGCAGCGTGCGCAGCGCATCGGGCGCGGTGTCGAACTCCCAGTGCCCGTGGCGGAACACGCGCTCGTCCGCCCAGGCGGCCACTACTTCGCCGATAAACAGGTCGTAGGTCTGCTGGTTGTGGGGCTCGGGGATGACGCGGCACAGCAGCCAGGCGGCGCAGCCCTGTACCAGCGGGGTGGCATGGCCAGGGGCGTGGAACAGCTCCACGCCGTGTTGCTGCAGTTTTTGGGGGTGGGTCTTGGCGCTGTCGGTGCCAAGGGCTACGGTCATCGCCGCCATGGGCAGGGTGGGCAACTGCAATGCGAACTCGCCGCTGGCTTCGACCAGCTCGCGCGTGCGTGTCGCTTTGTCGAGCACCACCGTCACCTTGGGCGGTGCAAAGTCCAGCGCACAGGCCCACGATGCAGCCATCACGTTGTGCTGGCCCGCATGCTCTGCCGACACCAGCACCGTGGGGCCGTGGTTGAGCAGACGGTAGGCCTTGTCGAGGGGGACGGGGGCGATGTGGGGGATTCGGGGCGAATGTTGTGGGCTGGGTTTGCTCATGATTTCATAGCTGGTGGCGCTTGTTGGATAAGCGGTAGATGGCATTTTGATCTGAAACCAGACTGCCGTGTGTGGCCGTGTCGCCAGCGTGCGCGCCGGGTGGGTGTAGGGCCGGTAACATCCCCGGGCCTATCAACCACTGCCCCCCGGGGGCACTACGGAGACAAGAAGCTATGTTCAGTCATGTGATGGTCGGTGTGAACGATCTGGAGGTGTCCCGGAAGTTCTACGACGCGCTGCTCGGCACCATCGGTGTGCCCCCTGGTGTCGCCAACAAAAACCGGTATTTCTACCGGGGCCCCACCGGCACCTTCTGCATCAGCACCCCCATCAATGGCGAGCCCGCCACCTTTGCCAATGGCGGCACCATCGGCTTTGCCATGCAGTCGCCCGAGCAGGCCGATGCGTTCCACGCGGCCGGTGTGGCCAACGGTGGCACCACCTGCGAAGACCCACCGGGCTACCGTGAAGGCCCTGGCGGCAAGCTCTACCTGGCATACCTGCGCGACCCGGACGGCAACAAGATTTGCGCGCTGCACCGCCCACCCAAGCCAGCGGCGTGACGGCCGGGCCGACCGGCTCAGCGCATCGGTTTTCTGATCTTCAAGCGGGCGTGTGTGCGCCGGGCCGACGCACGGCGCGGACCTTGCCGCTGCCGCCACCACCGCAGTAGAACAGCCCGGCCCCATCCGATTCGAGCCCGCTCACACCCACGCCTTGCGGCATATCGAGCTGCTGCAGCACGGCGCCGCTCGTGGGGTCGATGTGGCGCAGGGTGCTTTCTTCGCCCTCCCAGGTGCCGTGCCACAGCTCGCCGTCCACCCAGGTCACACCGGTCACAAACCGGTTGGATTCGATGGTGCGGCGGATCGCACCTGTGGCCGGGTCGATCTGGTGGATCTTGCGGTCACGGTACTGGCCCACCCACAGGCTGCCTTCGGCCCAGGTCAGGCCTGAATCGTTGCCGCCGCCCGGTGCGGGGATGGTGGCCACTACCCTGCCCGTGGCGGGGTCGATCTTGTCGATGCGTGATTCAGCGATCTGGTACAGGTGCGTGCCGTCAAACGCCGTGCCTGCGTCGCACACCACGTTGAGCGTGCGGGTGGTGGCGCCGCTGGCCGGGTCAAAACCCACCAGGTGTTCGCCCGTGGCGGCCCACACGCACTGGCCATCGTGCGTCACGCCGTGGATGGTGCTGGCGCCGCCAAACGGGCCGTATTCGCGCACCACCTCGGCGGGCTGGCGGGCCGCAATGGGCAGGTGTTTGGTGGACGGCGGGGTGCCCGCCATGTCGCTGCTGCAGGCGGTGTCGTGGGTGGCGGTAGGTGTGACTGTGGTCATCTCGGTAGCTCCTGAGGGTAGGTACCCGGTGCACGGCAAGGGCGCTGTGCGTTGGGCGGTGAAGCCACTTTAGGCAATCGGCTGCGCGGTGGGGAGTAACAAGATCGTCGTGAATCCCACCAGGGGCGCGGCCAGCCAGCGGCGTGCGCGCGCCTGGCCGATGGCGCGCACGCGGCCGGTAGCTTCCAGTTCAGCCAGTGCGCGCTGCACGGTGCGCTGGCTGTCGCCCAGGGCCAGCGCCAGGGCGGATGTGGACCATGCCGCACCGTCGGCCAGCAGCGCCACCAGCGCGCCCTGCTCGCCCTCCACCGGCGGGGCCAGCACGGCCACAGTGCGTCCGCCGTGGGGTCGGAGCACAAAGCCGCGCGGCGTGGCCTCCACCCCGGCCAGCGGAGCGATGAGGGCGCGCAGGCGGCCGATTTCCACCCGCAGGCGGGCGCGGTGGGTTTCGTCGGGGTGGCGGGTGCGGAACACGTTGGCAATCAAGGCTTCGCGGTCCACGCCGCCCGGCCACGCGGTAGCCAGCGCGCGCACCAGCGCAAACAGCACAGGGCGGCGTGCCAGCGGGTGCCACACCTCGCCCGCGCGCACGCCGTGGCGACAGGCGTCCACGACCCACAGCGCGGGGGACGCCAGCAGCGCGGCCACGTCGTCCAGCCGCAGCGTGTGCTCGGCGCCGTTCGCAAGGCAGCGCGCAGCGGGCTGTTCGAGCAACGCATGGGCCTGCGCCACCTCGGTCAGCAGCGCGGGCACGCCGGATTGGGCTGCAGCCTGTTGCGCGCGTTGCAGGGCGGTGCGTGCTGCGCCGATGTGCAGTGACCGCAGGGCCAGCTCTGCGGCGGCAAGTTCGGCCACCGCGACAAGGGAAGGGGGCAGCCGCGTTGTGGCGTCGGTGGTGGGAGCGTCTGCCAGCGCAGCCGATGCTTCGTCCAGCTTGCCCAGCAGGATCAGCGTGCGCGCTGCCACCAACCGTGCCTGCAGCGCATTGGCGATGTCGCCGTGGGCCTGCAGCGTAGCCCCTGCCGACATCAGCGCCTGCGCTCGCCCGCCCAGGTCGCGTTGGGCCAGGGCCACCTCAGCCTCGGCCACCACACAGCGGGCGCGGGCCACGGGCTCGTGCGTGCCAAAGCCGCGTGCGGCGCGGCGCAGCAGATCGCGGGCGCGCGGGTGCTCGCCCAGCTGGGCCATGGCAATGCCGCGCAGGGCCAGGGCCGGTGGGTCGTCGCGCAGGGCCACGCGCTGCAGGGCGGCCAGGGCGTCGCCTGCGGCCAGCGCGCGGGCGGCGGCGGAGATCAGCGAATCCATGGCGACAGACTAACGCAGCGTGCCTTTGGGATGGTGTGTGAGAACACGTGGTGGATACTTGGACGCTTCGCACGGTCGCACCATGGGTGGTGCGCATCCCACCAAAAGACACAAGGACCCGCCATTGAAATCCGCCAGCGCCACCACTTTTGACGAGGCCTACTACCAGCGCTTTTACTTCGACAAAAAGACCAGCGTGGTGGACCCGGCGCACATGGAGCGCCTGGGCACCTTTGTGTGCAGCTACCTCAAGTACCTGCGCGTGCCGGTGTCGCGCGTGCTGGACGTGGGTTGTGGCATTGGCCTGTGGAAGGGCATCGTGGCGCAGCATTTTCCAGAGGCCAGCTACCAGGGCGTGGAGTTCAGCCCTTACCTGTGCGAGCGCTTTGGCTGGCAGCAGGGCTCGGTGGTGGACTATGCCGCCGATGCGCCGTATGACCTGGTCATCTGCCAGGGCGTGCTGCCCTACCTGAGCCCGCCGGATTTGAAGGCCGCGCTGCTCAACCTGGGCCGCCTGACAAAAGGCGCGCTGTATGTCGAGGCTGTGTCGCGCGAGGATTTTGAGCGCGACATCATCGACGAAGAGATCACCGACAACCGTGTGTTCCGCCACCGTGCCGAGCTGTACCGGCGCGGCCTGCGCGAAGGCGCCATCGAACTGGGTGGCGGCGTGTGGCTCAGCCGCCGGGCCGAGCTGCCGCTGTTTGCGCTGGAGCAGGCGGGCGGGCAGTGACGGCGACCCCTGTGCCGCCGCCCCAGCCGCAGGCGGTGCCGCACCCGCCCCATGCGGTATCGCGCCTGCGCACCGAGCGCCTGGCTCGCAGCGCCAAGCCCTTCCTGGCCCGGGGCGGCCCCAAGGGCGAGCGCTGCGCGGGCTGCCGACTGGTGCCCAGCCACTGCATCTGCGCACTGCGCCCCGTGCTGCCCACGCGCGCGGGCATGTGCCTGCTGATGGCCGACATCGAGCCGCTCAAGCCCAGCAACACCGGCTGGCTGATTGCCGACGTGGTGGCCGACACCTACGCGTTTGGCTGGGCGCGCACCGAGGTGCACCCCGACCTGCTGGCGCTGCTGGCTGACCCCCAGTGGCAGCCGTATGTGGTGTTTCCGGGTGAGTTTGTGGAGCCCGGGCGCGTGGTCACCCAGGTGGGCAGCACCGAGCCGACGGGCAAGCGCCCGCTGTTCATCCTGCTCGATGCCACCTGGCCCGAGGCGCGCAAGATGTTCCGCAAGAGCCCGTACCTGGACCGTCTGCCCGTGCTGAGCCTGCAGCCCGAGCAGCTCTCACGCTACCACCTGCGCCGCTCCACGCGCACGGACCATTTCTGCACCTCGGAGGTGGGCGCGCTGTGCCTAGAGCTGGCGGGCGAGCTGCAGGCAGCACAGGCGCTGGAGGCGTACCTGGACGTGTTCACCCACCACTACCTGCAAGCCAAGCACCAGCTGCCGCCGGACGTGAACGGGGCGGCGCACGCACGGCTCCGGCTTCTGGCGCAGGGCCGCGGCTGAGAGTCTGAGAGTCTTTTATCCATGCTCGCCTTGCACGCCGAAACGCCCCGGCTCGTCGTTGCACATGCTCGCCGTAGCCCGAGCTATGGCTGTGCTTTGTGCCTAGATCCGAGGCGTTTTCGCGCGCCTTTCGGGCTCGGCTAAAAAACTCTCAGCCTCTGAGCCATCGCCCCTCGGACTGCCGGGCCGCGTGCGTGCATGACCTGTTGCCCAAAAAGCATGCGCTGTTACCGCGTTGTTACAAGCGCTGCACCTGGCCCCCCGCAAAATTCGGCGCTGGCGCCACCACCTCTGGCGCGGCCCGTCTGTCCGGGAGGGGCAGGGGCCTGCACACCCAAAGCCAACCCGTTGGAGAACCATGAAAAACAAGATCCCCCTGTTGCTCGTCGCAACCCTCAGCCTGGCTGTCGCATCGCTGGCCCATGCCGGCAAGGCCGAGCGCGACTTTTTTGCTGCCGAGGTGGCCCCCGCGCTGAAAACCGCCGCCAGCACCCTCAAGCAATCGTGCGGCTGCGATGTGAAGATGGATGTGAAGCAGGACAGCTTTCAGACCGTGGACCATCTGCGCCAGGTGCGCTACGCGGCCGGCACCATCGTGGACAACGCCCCGCGCTACTGCAACGATGCCCCTTCCAAGGCCGCGGTGTGCCAACTCAAGACCCTGGAATTTGCCCGCACCGGCACCACCGCTTTCAAGTTTGCCGCAGGCAAGGGTGCGATCACTCTCGATGAAAGCTCGTACCCCAGCTGGGACATGCTGGCCGCCGAGCTGGACAAATAAGCGCAGACTCCTAGCCCCAAGCAGCGCCCCGACACCACTGTGCGTGGTGCGGGGCGTTGGTGTTTGTGGGCACCGTGAGGTGGCTGAACCGAGGTGCTGCAGTTGCGAACGAATCGCCGTTCCACGTGCCGGATAGCGTGCAACACCCCGCTAGCGTGGGGTGGCACCCGCAGCCACGCGGCTTTGTACCGCCTTGGTGATGCCGTCTGGTTCCAGATACGGGCTGCAGGTCTGGTACAGCGCAAACTTCTTTTCTGCCGACGTACCAACCAGTTCGGCCGACACTTCGGGCGCCGATTTCTTGAGCGCGTCGATGTGGAAGTCGCCCTCTCCCGGGTGCAGCTCCACCGCTGCTTCCAGCATGGCCGCCGCAGCGGCGCGCATGCCTTCTTGCCGGGCTTTTGCCACGCTGAGCGACAGGCCGTTGAACACATTGCCGCAGCGGATCAGGTCGATGGCGACCGCCTTGCGTGCATCGGCCTGCGCAGGTGTTTCCATGCCGTGCGTGCCATCCAGGTAGGCCCACACGTCCAGGGGTGGGGTGCCGGGCGCACACGCCCCCTGGTAGGTGCCGAAAAAGGCCTTCTTCATCATCTGCCGGCCCGCCGAAGTCTGCATGCCGCTGTCGATGACAAGCCGCTCGCCATCGGCGTGTACGGTGAACTGGTACAGGTGCGCGGCGCTGGCGCCTGCGGCCTGGGCAGGGGCGATGCAATGGGCCTTCCAGGTCTCATGGCCGGGCATGGGTTGGTCAGACTCGCTGACCGTGCAGTCCATGCCGCGCTGCTGCATGGCGTTCTTCCAGGCGGGGGCCGTCAGGCTTGCCATGTGCTGCGCTGTCACGCACACCACGGCGGTGCTGCCCAAGGAGTCCGCATAGGCACCCTCGCGGAACCCGGCAGCCGCCGCAGGCTGCGAAACCGCAACGCCCCCGATCAGAAGCCCCACCAACGCAGCAGCGCGCGGGGCGGTGGCGGGGGGCGCAATGGCGAAGGGCATGGGGGGGTCTCCGGGCGGCAGCGCCTGGTACGGCGCAAGAAAAAGAGAAGGCGGTGGAACGGCGGCGTGCCTGGGGGCGGCCCGTCATCACACTGAAAAGCCGTCGGATTGTCGTTCAAGGCCCTGGGCACGCCGTCCTCTTGTGGCCTTGCAACGACAATGGACCATTCCCCCTCTACCGCACTGACCCGATGAAAGCTCCCCCCCGCCTGCAGTCCCTCATTGAGGAAGGCCTGATCGACACCGTGGTCCGGCAGCTCATGAGCGGCAAGGAGGCCATGGTCTATGTGGTGCGCTGTGGTGATGAAACGCGCTGCGCCAAGATCTACAAAGAGGCCAACAACCGCAGCTTTCGGCAGGCGGTGGACTACACCGAAAACCGCAAGGTCAAGAACTCACGCTCGGCCCGCGCCATGGCCAAGGGCAGCAAGTTTGGCCGGCAAGAACAAGAGGCCGCCTGGCAAAGCGCCGAGGTCGATGCGCTCTACCGCCTGGCCGCTGCCGGCGTGCGCGTGCCGCAGCCCTATAACTTTCATGACGGCGTGCTGCTGATGGAGCTGGTGACCGACGCCCACGGTGACGCCGCCCCGCGCCTGAACGATGTGAGCTTTACCCCCGAAGACGCGCGCACCCACCACGCCACGCTGGTGGCCGAGGTGGTGCGCATGCTGTGTGCGGGCGTGGTGCATGGTGACTTGTCGGAGTTCAACATCCTGCTGGCCCACCTGCCGGGCGCAGAAGGTGGAGAAGCCGGCCACGATGGCCCCGTCATCATCGACCTGCCCCAGGCCGTGGACGCTGCGGGCAACAACCACGCCCAGCGCATGCTGCTGCGCGATGTGGCCAACCTGCGCGACTTCTTCGGCCAGTTTGCCCCCGAGCTGCGCGCCACCCAATACGGCCCCGAGATCTGGAGCCTGTACCAGAGCGGCCTGCTGAGCAACGAGACGCCTTTGACAGGCCGCTACGCGCCGCAGCATGTTGATGTGGACATGCAAGCCGTGCTGCGCGAGATCGACGACGCACGCGACGAAGATGCAGCGCGCAGGCTGCGCATGGCGGCGGGCTGAGATTTCTCCACCGCGCTGCGCTGTGGCACCATCGCGCCCCTTTTTCTCTGCAGTTCGCTCGCCATGCCTTCCTTCCACATCCGCAACTTCTGCCCTGGCGACGAACCCGCGTTGCGCGCCGTTTTTCATGCCTCGGTGCATGGCCTTGCTTGCAAGGACTACACCGCCGAACAACTCGCCGCCTGGGCGCCGCTGCACCATGACGCTGCGCAGTGGGCCGAGCGCATGCGGGCCAACCAGCCCTTCATCGCGCAAGCCATTGACGGCGGGGCGATAGCTGGGTTTGCCGATCTGCAGGCCAGCGGCACCATCGACATGTTTTTTGTGGCCCCGGCGTTTGCAGGCCAGGGCGTGGCCCGGGCGCTGATGGCACACCTCCACGCGCAGGCGGTGCAGTGCGGCATCACCCGCTTGAACGCCCACGTGAGCCTGACCGCCGAGCCTTTTTTCGCCGCGCAGGGCTTCGCGGTGGAAGCGCGCCAGCAGGTGGAGCGCGCGGGCGTGGTGCTGCACAACGCGCGCATGGCCAAGGCGCTGAAGAAGTGACTCCTGATTTGATAGCTGGTTACGCTTGCCTATCAAGCGCTAGATGCTAATTTGCCATGTGATTCAGCCACCAGGCTGTGTCTTCGCACCCGCAGGTGCCTTACAGTAGCCGCCCCGCAGCAGACAAACCCACCCACACCGGCCCACGACGGCTGACACCCCATGACCAAAGACCTGGCCCGACAGAACGAACTCAAACCCATGGCGCTGTGCGAGCCCTGCCAGGGCATCCAGCGCAACTGGCGCAAGGCGCCGGGCCACGCCGAGCTGGTGCAGCGCGGCAACCGCAAGGAAGACCGCGAGACGGGCTCCGTCACCATCACCCGCTATGTGTGCGACCGCTGCGGCACGGCGTGGGAGTATGAGAACGACAAGGGCAACCAGAAGGCAGGCTGGTCGGTGGTGGGGCGATAAGCAATCGCATCTCCATGGAGAGAGGTCAGCGTTTGTTGGATAAGCGCCAGCGGTCATTTTGGGTTCCAACCCATGGCTGCGAACGGCTTGCAGGGCTGTGCGAACGGATACACAGCCATGGCCCACAAATGGGGCACCTTTTCATCTCGTGCGTGTCACACAGGCCTATCAAGGAGATAGCCTCATGCTGCACCGCAGACGATTTCTGAGAACCACCGGCAGCGGCCTGGCCCTGGGCAGCGCCGCTTTGCTGCTGGCAGGGCGTGCCGCGTGGGCCCAGCCCAGCTACACCGTGCCGCTCGCGCAGCTGCAGGAGATGGTGGCCACGAAGTTCCCGCGCAGTGTGCCGGTGCAAGGCCTGTTCGATCTCACCCTGCAACCCCCGCGCCTGCGCCTGCTGCCTGAGGTCAATCGCCTGGGCGCCGTCATGGCGGTGGACGCGGCGGGCGCTGCGCTGCGGCGCAGCCACGCGGGCACGTTCGATGTGGAGTTTGCGTTGCGCTATGAAGCCAGTGACCGCACGCTGCGCGCCCACCAGATCAGGCTGGGGCGGCTGGATTTCCCCACGCTCAAACCGGCCGTCACCGAACTGATCAACGCCTATGCCCCCGTGCTGGCCGAACAATCCCTGCGCGAAGTCACCTTGCACCAGCTGCGCCCGCAGGACACGGCCATGTTCGACGGCCTGGGGCTGCAGCCCGGGCCCATCACAGTGACGGCCAAGGGGCTCACCGTGGCGTTTGTGGGCAAGCAGCCATGACGCCCGCTGGGCACGGCTGCCTTCCATCGCCGCAGCGCCGGGGTTAACTCCCTTTCCCCTCGTGGGAGCGGGTGGGGGAGACGGGGCTTCGGGGGCGCCGCGCTTGTTCTCCCTCTCCCCGCACTCTCCCACCAGGGCTGGGCCGAGGGTGGCGCGGTTGCGCAGGTCTGTCTCGCGCAGGGGCTTGCGCTCAATCGCCCCGCACCCGCTGCGCAAACCCGCGCAGCGCGAACTGCTCCACCACAAAATCCACAAACACCCGCGTGCGCGCTGGCAGCAGCTTTTTGCTGGGGTAGTACAGCGATGTCGGCCCTGCATCCGCCCACCAGCCCGGCAGCACCCGCACCAGGTCGCCGCGCGCCAGCCAGGGCTGCGCAAACGGCATGGGCAGCACGGCCAGGCCCAGGCCCATCAGCGCGGCCTGGCACATGGCCTCGGGGTCGTCGAACACGATGCGGGGGCGGAACACCGCCGCTGCAGCGTCGCCCGCCTTGTTGCGCAGCGTGGTCACCGGCACGCGCCCCGTGCGGATGGCGCGGCGCGCAATGCCGTCCCACTGCGCCAGGTCTGCCGGGTGGCGCGGCGCCTTGCGGCCCTGCAGCAGCGCGGGGGCGGCCACCACCACCAGGTGGATCGGCCCCAGCGTGCGCGCCACCATGTCGGGGTTCAGGTTCAGGCCGCCGCCAATGCCGGCGTCAAAGCCCTCGCCGATCAGATCCACCTGGCGGTTCTCAAAGCGCCAGTCGGGCTGGATGGCCGGGTAGCGCTGCAAAAACTCGGTGAGCAGCGGCACGATGTAGGCACGGCCAAACGCCAGGCCCATGCTCACCTTGAGCGTGCCCGCAGGCTGCTGCTCGGCCTCGGCCGCGTGGTCCACCGCATCGGCCAGCGCGGTCAGCGGCGGGCTGATCTGCGCCAGCAGGCGCTGCCCGCCTTCGGTGAGCGTGAGGCGCCGCGTGCTGCGCTGGAACAGCCGCACGCCCAGGCCTGCTTCCAGACGCGCCACGTTCTTGCTCACGGCGGCAGGCGTCAGGCCCATGAGCCGCGCGGCGGCCGAGAAGCTGCCGCACTCGGCGGATTTGACGAACGATTCGAGGTGGCTCAGGGGTTGCATGGTTTGCATTTTCAACTGTAGGTTGAAATAGATCCAGCCCATTCCTGGCTACCCGCAAAGCAATGTTTTTCTGAAACTGCAGGTGTTCCTGGTTCCGTGAAGAACCTTTCAACCACTTGATTTTTGAGGAAAAACACCATGTCTTCTGTGCCCGATACATCCGCCCCCACCACGCTGCCTGCCAGCGCGTCACGCCTGTTGGCGGGCAAGGTGGCCTTTGTCACCGGCGGCGCGCGTGGCATCGGCGCCGCCATCGTCCAGCGCCTGGCGCGCGACGGAGCGGCCGTGGCCTTCACCTACAGCAGCTCCGAGGCCCCCGCGCAGACGCTGGTGGCGGTTATTGAAGCTGCCGGAGGCAAGGCCCTGGCGCTGCGTGCCGACAGTGCAGACGCCGCCGCCCTCACGCAAGCCATCGACACGGCCGCGCGCACGCTGGGCCGCCTCGACATCCTCGTCAACAACGCCGGCGTGGCGGTGGCGGGCGAGATCGACAGCTTTGCCCTCGCCGATTTCGACCACACGCTCAACGTGAACGTGCGCGCGGTGTTTGTGGCCACGCAGGCTGCCGTGCGCCACATGGGCCAGGGCGGTGCCTATGGCCGCGTCATCACCATCGGCAGCACCAACTCCGACCGTGTGCCATGGGCAGGCTTCAGCGTCTATGGCATGAGCAAGGCCGCCATCGTGGGCCTCACCAAGGGGCTGGCGCGCGACCTGGGGCCGCGTGGCATCACGGTGAACAACGTGCAACCCGGCCCGGTCAACACCGACATGAACCCCGCCGATGGCCCGTTGGCCAGCAACATGCACGGCATGATGGCGCTCGGCCGCCATGCCCACCCCGACGAGATCGCGGGCATGGTGGCCTATCTGGCGGGGCCGGAGTCGGGGATGGTGACCGGGGCCAGCCTGCTCATCGATGGCGGGTTTGCTGCCTGAGCCAAGGTAGCTCGGGGCTCTTTGGGCTTTGTGCTGGTGGGTGGCGTTGCGCGCGCGGGTTGCGCCCAGGGCGATATAGTGGCCCACCCTTCCACCTGGGACCCTTTTGTGAACCTCACCCTCCGCACTTTGCGCAATGCCTGCGCCCCTGCAGCAGCGTTGGCCGCGCTGACGGTCAGCGTCTCCCTGCACGCCGCCACGCCCGCCGAGTCGGGCTATGTGGGCGAATACCGGGGGCGTTCCGTGGACACCATCACGCAACTGGCGCTGCTGGACGACAACACCTTTTGTTTTGCGGTGACGGGCGGGGTGCTGGACATGCTGATGGCGGGCCGCTGGAAGGCGGAAGGCAGCGGAGTCCGGCTACAGCAGGTGCGGCAGGACCAGACCTTGTTCCCGGCCTACGCCCGCAAGGTGGCAGCGCTGGGCGCCATGGTGGAGTTCGACTTCCACGGCCCCACGCTGTCCAGTGCCCGCGCGCCGGTGTTTGCGGTGTCGGCGGATGACAAGGCCCCGGCCACGCTGCGCCCGCTGTTTGGCCCGGACCACAGCAGCTGGTCTGAAAACTACCCGCTGCCCCCACTGCCTGCAGAGGCCGTGCGCTACTTCTACCTGGGCGACGTGGTGGAGGAAGCCCCGGGCAAGCCAGCGGTCGTGAAGGTGGTGCAGTACCGGCTGGACGGTGCCAATTCAGTGCGTGTGGGGTTTGATCCGCTGCAGGCCTTGCCGCTGATGAGCCAGCGGGCCGAGCTGAAAGGAGACATGCTGTTTCTGTCGGGCAGCCGCCTGGGCAAACGCCGGGCGCTGGACCCTGAAGTGGTGCAAACGGTGCGCACGGGTTGCATAGCCCCCGCTCTGAATCCTGGCGCCCCGCGCCCTGCGCCGAAGCAAGGCGAGACCCCGCCCCTGGAGCCCCTGAGAACGTTTACCGTCAGC
Source organism: Acidovorax sp. NN32 (assembly GCF_057597245.1). Taxonomy (NCBI): domain Bacteria; kingdom Pseudomonadati; phylum Pseudomonadota; class Betaproteobacteria; order Burkholderiales; family Comamonadaceae; genus Acidovorax; species Acidovorax sp. NN32. The sequence continues at coordinate 5,045,188 of NZ_CP199679.1, read as the reverse complement.
CCGTCGGCCATTCAGGGCACTCCATTCTTCGAAGCCAAAAGCAACTGAGCCGTGGTGGGTAGTCGTCGGGTCGGATGAGGGCCGCCTCAGGCTGAAATCGCTGGGCCTCCGGGCGCACGCAGTGGGGTCTCTATCTGCATCTTGGCCAGCCGCAGCGCCTTGCGCATGTAGCCGCGCCACAGCACGTTGGCCAGCAGCCAGAGCACCGGCGCGGCCCATTTGGAGCGGGGATGAAACGCGTGGCGCCAGCGCACCGTGGTCTGCGTGCCACCCGCCTGCGGGTCAAACCACCAGGCCCCATTGGCCCCGGTGGCCAACCAGCGCAGTGCCCCGGTGAAGCCGCTGACGGTGTAGCTGAAGTACTGCGCCGGGTGGTAGTGCTTGAGCCTTTCTTCGGCCACGCTGCCGTCGGACAGCGCCACGGTGCGCGTCTGCCCCGGCGTGTCCCAGGCGCCCGTCTGGTCGCGCGTGCCGATCACTGCGGGCAAAGGCCCGTAGCCGGTGAACAGGGCGCGCGGGTCAATGGGCGCGATGTGCTGGAACGCCAGTGCCGGGGAGGCCTTGATGTGTGTCTGGACCGTGGCAGAGAAGGTGGTCATGGGTGAATCCGGTGCGTTGCTTCCGCCCTCTCGGGCAGTCAAGTCACTGTAGGGCGTGCGACCACACCGATAAATACCCTTCTCCGCAACGGACTGTTTGCCAAATGACCCGCAATCGCCTCTTTCACGGGCGAAAACGCTGTGCGCCGACGCGGCGGGCGCACACGGCAGCCATCGGCGGCCTGCGCCCGTTCAGGTGGCCGATGCTTTGCGCCGCCGGGGCTTTGGAGCCGGGCCCCGCAGCTCCTGCACGCTCAGTCCGAACGCCGGGTTGTCGGCCAGCATCTCCACCGCCAGATCGATAAAGGCGCGCGCGCGGGCTGGCTGCGCCGCCCGGCTGCCGTAGTACACGTACAGGCCCAGGTGCTGGGGCACGAATTCGGTCAGCACGGGCACCAGTTGCCCGCTGCGCACCAGTGGCGCCGCCGTCACGCCGACAAGCTGGCCGATGGCGTGGCCGCCCAGCACCGCGCGCGCTTCCAGCTCGATGTCGTTGACGCAGAACGCTGGCGGTATGGCATGGGCCACGATGTCATCGCCCACCTGAAACTCCCACGGCATGGGCTTGCCGGTGGTGGGGTGGCGAAACCCGCTGCAGCGGTGCTGCGCCAGGTCTTCGATGCGGGTGGGTGTGCCATGGCGGGCCAGGTAGTCCGGCGTGGCGCACACCACCAGCTGCAGCGCCATCAGGCGCCGCGCAATCACGCCGCCCTCGGGCGGGTAGCCCGAGCGGAAACCAACGTCCACCCGGTCCTCCACCCAATTGCCGATGCGGTCGTCCAGCTGCACATCGGGCTCCACCAGCGGATAGCGGCGGCAGAACACGTCGAGCACGGGCCAGACCACCTCCAGCATGATGGAGCGTGGTGCCACGATGCGCAGCGGCCCCGCAATCTCCTCGCGCCCACGCCGCGCGCCGTGCACCGCTCGCTGCAGGGTCGAGAGGCCTGGCTGCGCGGCCTCCAGAAACTGGCGCCCCTCCTCGGTCAGGCTCAGGCTGCGCGTGGTGCGGTGGAACAGCCGCACGCCCAGGTGCGATTCGAGCTGCCCCAGCGCCAGGCTGGCGGCCTGCGGGGTGATGCCCTGGGCCGAGGCCGCCTGCCGCAGGCTGCCCAGCTCGGCGGCTTTGGCAAACGTGGCAATGGCACGCAGTTCATTGATGGCCATGGTGTCCGTTCCGAGATATTGGCAATTTTTACTTGTAAATGAATTAAACGATTATGGGCTAGTGCGATGGCAATGGTCTGCCTACAGTTCACCTCCATGGCCGCGCCGCTGCATCTCAGCGTGTTGCGTTTGCCAGAACCCCGCTTTCAATCCCTTTCAAGGACTTCCGCCATGACGGCTTCGACTGCTCTCCCTTCCTCCTTCCCCCGCGTCTGGATGATTACCGGCGCCTCGCGCGGCATTGGCGCCCGCATTGCCGAGGCGGCGCTCGCCCAGGGCGACGCTGTGGTCGCCACGGCCCGCGATGCCGCGTCGATTGAGAAGCGCCTGGGCCCCAGCGACGCACTGTTGCCTGTGGCGCTCGACGTGACCGACGAAGCCCAGGCCCGCCACGCTGTGGGCGCCGCGCTGGAGCGCTTTGGCCGCATCGACGTGCTGGTCAACAACGCGGGCTACGGGTTGCTGGGTGCGGTGGAGGAATCCACCGCCGACGAAGTGCTGCGACTGTTCGACACCAACGTGTTCGGCCTGCTGCATGTGACCCGGGCCGTGCTGCCCGCCATGCGCGCGCGCCGCGCAGGGCACGTGATCAACATCTCGTCGCTGGGTGGCGTGCGCTCCAGTGCCGGTTTTGGCGTGTACTGCGCCACCAAGTTCGCGGTGGAAGGCCTGACCGAGGCGCTGCATGCTGAGCTGGCCCCGCTGGGCATCCATGCCACGGCGGTGCAGCCCGGGTACTTCCGCACCGAGTTCCTTGATGGTGCCTCGCTGGCCGTGGCGCCACGTGTGCTGGACGACTACGCCGCCAGCGCTGGCGCCGTGCGCGAGGCTGCGCGCCGTATCAACCTGAACCAGCCTGGCGACCCCGTGCGCCTGGCCCAGGCCGTGATGAAGCTGGTGGCCAGCCCCACGCCGCCGCTGCGCCTGCCACTGGGCACCGACACGCTGCAGACCATTGCCGACACGCATGCCTTCGTGGCGCAAGAGACCGCGCAGTGGCGGGCCGTAGCGGCGTCCACGGATTTTCCGGTGCAGGAGCGTGAGCAGGCCCAGGCGCTGTCTGCTGGATAGAAGCTCCTGATTTAATAGCTTTTAGTGCTTATAGGATAAGCGCTGGATGCTATTTTTGCTCTCAATCGGTGGCGATGGTGTGGTTGGATGGAATGGCGGATGCCCTGCCAGCCGCCCACCCCTGCAATGGTGTGCAGGGCCTCACACCGGCCGCGCAAACTCCATCACCCAGTTGACTTCCCAGGTGGCCCCACCGTCGTCCGAAAAAGCCTGCTGCCAGCGCGGTGCGCCGGTGTGCATCTGCGACCACTCGAAGCGCACGCGCACGGGGCGGCCATCGAAGTTCGCCTGGCCTTCGAAGATGCCCACGCTATCGCGAAACCCGCCCACCACGGGCGGATGCAGCAGCCCGGTGGCCGCGTCCACGCCGCCGGTGGTGTTGTCCAGCCAGTAGATGCTCCAGCGCTGTGCCTCAGGGCTGAACACGCGCAGCGCCATGCCCACAAAGCCGGGCTTCCAGGTGGCGGGGATGAAGTCGTCGTAGTTGCCGATGCCGCCGGGCAGCGGCCGCGCGGTGCCGGTGGCGTCGAACACCTCCCAGTCGTTGCAGCCCTGAAGCCGGTGCATCAGGCGCGTGTTGCGGATGTGCCAGGAGCCCATGAGGAAGTCGAAGTCGCCGGCGGCGTGGTGGCCGGTGGCCGGGGTTGTGGTGTTGTCTTGCATGGTGTTCGGTGATGGGGTGATGGGGTTGCGTGAGGGGAGACGGATCAGAACGAGATCAGGGCGACGCCATGGCCTCGTTGGGATGAACCCAGCCGGGCAGCGCGCGCAGGGAGTCCAGCCAGCGCGACACATGGGGGAAGTCCTCTTTGGCCAGGCCCGCCTCGGGCAGCCAGAAGAGATACGCAGAGCAGGCGAGGTCTGCGATGGTGGGGCCGGAGGGCACCAGGAACGCCGAGCTTGCGAGTGTTTCGTTCAGCGTGGCAAGGTCTGCCATGGCGCGTGCGCGCAGGTAGGCCAGAACCTCGGCGGGCTGTGGCACACACCGCAGTGCAAAGCGCAGGTTGGGCACGCTGAAGCCAATGCGGTTCGTCTCCCAGAAAAGCCATTCCAGGATGGCGCTCCCTTCCGCCGCAGCGCCGCAGAAGGCGCGGGTGCGCTGCGCCAGATGGAGCAGGATGGCATTGGATTGGCAATAGGCGGTGCCGCCATCGACGAGGACCGGCACTTCACCGAAGTGGCTGGCGGCCACAAAGTCTGCGGGGCGCTCGGCCCGGGGCGTATCGAGCGCAATGGGCTGGTAGCGGTGCGGGGTGGCAGTCAGTAAAAGCAGCGACCGAACCTTGTACGAGTGGCCGGAACCTGCGGCGCCGTACAGCAGCAGGGAGGCGGGTGTGGACATGGGCTCTTCTCCTTTGCGATCAGGCATGCAACGCCGAGCGCGCTGTGGGCTGCAGCCGGTGCGTCTCGGGCGCCCGGGCCAGCCAGGGGGCAAGGCCCGGGGCTACGTCCTGCGCCCAGGCGCCGCTGTTGGCAAAGGACTGCAGCGCCGCTGCATCGCCAAACAGCGCCAGCCCCAGCAGCACATGCTCGCCCGCGCGCACCGGCAGGCGGGGAAAGGTGTTGGGGCTGGCTTCGGTGCTGTACCACGCCACCTGGCGCGCGCCGCCGCGCTGCAGCGTGGGGGCCATGCGGTGGCGGCAATAGTCCAGCAAGGCCGGGGTGGCGGGCTCGTGCAGATAGAACACGGTGGCGTCCAGCACACCCGCCGCAGTGCCTGTGGCGCCCGGCGCGGGCCGGGCGTGTTGCGGCAACGTGGACGCCGCCCCGGGCCACGCGGGGCGTAGCAGCAGCACGTTGTCAGAGTCGATCATGGTGGCGTTGGCGGCAGCGCGGTGCGCCGCCCACACGGGGCCGCCGTAGAAGGCTTCGAGCGCGCGGCGGCGTGAGTCCATGTCGGCAAAGCCGCGCAGCCAGACAAACAGGTCGGGCTGATCGAGGTCGCGGAACTGGCCCAGCACGCGCATGCCATGGGCCTCCTGTGTTTCAACGAACTCGCGGTCGAAGAGGTCGATCAGTGCGTCGCGCTGCCCTGGGTGCAGGGTGTATTGGCGCAGTTCGACGATGGGGTGAAGGTCGGCGGTGGGCATGCGGGCTCCGGGTTTGCGGGGGTAAGACAAGCTCATGATCGGAGTCTGCGCCGCAATACCTGCCAACCCATGGCAGGTATTTGCGCTATCTTTTGTCTTTGCCCGATTACCCCCAGTTACCCCGCACAACCGCCTGCCCATGCGCGCCAGCCGCCTGCTTTCCCTTCAAATGCTGCTCGAAACCCAGGGCCGCATGAGTGCGCAGGCGCTGGCCGAGGCACTGGAGGTCTCGATGCGCACGCTGTACCGCGATGTGGACCAGCTCAGCGCGGCCGGTGTGCCCATCTATGCCGAGCGCGGGCGCAACGGTGGCTTTGCGCTGCTGCCAGGCTGGAAGACCACGCTCACCGGGCTCACGCCTTCCGAGGCGCAGGCCGTGTTCTTGAGCGGCCTGCCCGGGCCCGCGCAGGATCTGGGGCTGGGCGGCGATGTGGAAGGCGCGCGGCTGAAGCTTTTGTCGTCGCTGCCCGCTTCGTGGCGCGAAGACGCCCAACGCGTGAGCACCCGCCTGCACCTGGACCCGGTGGACTGGTACCGCGAGAGCGACCCCACGCCCCACCTGCCCACCGTGGCCGCTGCGGTGTGGAACGGTCACCAGATCGCGATGCGCTACGAGAGCTGGGCCGACACGGTGGAGCGTACGGTGAGCCCGCTGGGGCTGGTGCTCAAGGCGGGTGTCTGGTACCTGGTGGCAGGGCCTGCGGGTACGGCAGAAGGCGGACCGCGCACCTACCGCGTGTCGAACATCCGGGCTGCCACGGCGCTGGCCACACCCGTGCGCCGCCCGGCGCGGTTTGACCTGGCCAGCTATTGGGCGCAGTCGATCCAGCGTTTTGAAGCAGGGATCTACACCGGCGAGGCGGCGTTGCTGGCCACACCGGCCGGGCTCAAGGGCCTGCGCGCGCTCAGCAGCGCCGTGGCCCGCGCGGTGGCTGCGGCCCCGCCGCCCCGCCGCAAGGATGGGCGCGTGGCCGTGACCATTCCCATTGAGTCGGTGGAACACGCCTGCGGGCAACTCATGCGGCTGTCTCCGCAGGTGGAGGTGCTGCGGCCTGCGGCGTTGCGCCGCGCGCTCATGGAGCGGGTGGTGGCCACGGCGCGCCTGTATGGATTGCCGTGATCTGGGTTGTAGGGAATTGCTATTAAAGTTGTAGCTGTTTGCGCAATGTAGATAAGCGCTAGGGCCTAAAAATCTTCTAAAACTGAGCAGGCACTTCACCGCAGACCGTGCCCTGCCACTGCAGCCGCCCTGCCGGTTGGGTGGTGTTGGGGGTGTCACATGCGCGACACGTGCCCCCACTACCTTCGACAGGCTTTAACAATGGCCTGCGGTGATGCAAACAGTGATGGTGGTGTCGGGGGCGTCCGAGCGGTTCTGGAACCAGACCCCCTTTCGTTCGTATTTGTTCAATGCGTTTTCGCTGCTGCTGCCCTCCGGGGAGCAGTTTGTGATCCGGGCGATGGAAGACGCTGCCACGCGCCTGCCCGAAGGGGCACCCTTGCAGGAAGATGTGGCCCAGTTCGTGCGCGAGGAGCGCGCCCACCAGCGCGCGCACCGCTTGTACAACACGCAGTTGGCGGCCCAGGGCTATAACGCCGTGGCCCTGGAGGCGCGCATCGGGCGCGCCGTGCAGGGCCTGGAGCAGGCGCTGGCCTGGAAGGAGCGCCTGGCCCTGGCGGCGGCGCTGGAATACCTGACAGCGCTGATCTCGCGCCAGGCACTGCGCGGCGAGGGTTGGCTGGTTCACAACGCGTCCCGCCAGTCCAGCCTGTGGCGCTGGCACTGCGAAGAAGAGGTGGCGCACCATGGCGTGGCGCTGCGCCTTCTCAATGAGGTGGGCCAGGTGGGCTATGGGCGCCGTTTGGGGCTGTATGTGCTGGCGTCCCTGATATTGCTGGGCGATGTGGCGCGCCACACCTGGGACTTCTTTCAGACTGATCGCGCGCAGGGCCGGTTGACCTGGGGGGGTGGTGTCCGGTCTGCGGCGGAGTTTGTGCTGCGGCAGGGCATGGGCCTGGCCCGCATGGCGGTGGGGTGGCTGGGCTACGGGCTGCCGCTGCACCGCCTGGTGCCAGCGCCGCACGCGGGCCGAAACGCAGAGAAGACCCGCATCGAAGTGCGCCCGCTGCAGGCCCACGACATTCCCCGCCTGCTGGTGCTGGAGCACCGGAAGTGGAGCGACGACCAGGCCGCCAGCGCGCAGGCCATGGCGCAACGCATCGCGGCCCACCCACAGCTGTGCATGGGGGCGTTCTGCCCGCGCACGGGCGAGGCGCTGGCCTCGCTGTTCCTCAAGCCCATTTCAGCGGCACAGTTGCAAAGCGCCCGCACCTGGGCCGATTGCGCGGAGGTTGGAAGCCAGGACGGGGCACAGCCCAGCCGTGACCTGTTTGGCATCAGTCTGAGCAGCGTCAGCCCGCAAGGGGTGGAGGCGATCTTTGCGTTCTTCTGGCCGCGTGCGCTGAAGGCTGGCTGGCGCCAGATTTACCTGGGCTCGCCCGTGCCGGGCCTGGCCCGCTGGCGCAGGAGCGAGACCCATGCCCCGGTGGAGTCGTACGTCTACGCCACCCGCCGGGGCATGCCGCAAGACCCGCAGCTGCGCTACTACTGGCAAAAGGGCTTCAAGACCATCGTGGCCTGCAAGCCAGACTACTTTCCGCATGCCGCGTCGCTGGACTACGGGGTGGTGGTGCGGGGGCGCATCCCGTTGTCGTCCCTGGCGCCGCTGTGGCGCCATGTGCCACTGCCCTGGTTGCGGGGGATGCAACGCTGCATGGCCAGGGGGCTGTGATGGCAGACCATGAAAGCGCGTGGGAGCCATTGGGCGCGCAGGCAGTTTCCGTGGCCGAGGCCGTCGGCCGCCGCGAGCCCTGTGTGTTGCGCCAGCGCGCGGCCCATTGGCCCGCAGTGGCGCAGTGGACCTGGGAGCGCCTGGGGGCGCTGGCCCCCGACATGCCCGTGCGGCTGGTGCAGGGCAACCGCGAGCTGGGCGCCACCGTGTTCCAGTCTTCCACTCTGGGCGCTTATCTCCAGTCCCTGCAAGGCCCCGCCACCGCCGGCGAAGCGCCGCTGTACCTCAAGGAGTTCAATCTTCTGGGTGCCTTTCCCACGCTGCGCGCCGATGTGCGTCCGCAAGAGCTGTTTCCGCCCGGGGCACTGCACGATGCCCAGACCTGGATCGGCCCCGCAGGGGCCAGAACGGGCTTGCACCACGACTACCTCGACAACCTTGCCGTGCAATTGGTGGGGCGCAAGCGCTTTTATCTGCTGCGCCCCGGGGCGGTGGAGCGGCTGGGTGCCGTTGCCGCCAAGCATGACCGCTGGGCGGCCCTGGCTTCACTGAATGCTGATGCCGTGGTGGACCGAGGTGTTGTTGCAGGCGACGCCTGGGTGGTGGACCTGGAGCCCGGGGACGTGCTCTATGTGCCCGCGCGCTGGTGGCATGAAGTGGTGAACCACACCCCCAGCGTGTTGCTGAGCGGGTTTTTTGGCACCCGCACGACGGTGTACGCGCAGTGGGCGTGGCGCCAGGCTGTGCAGGGGGCGCACTTGGCGGGCCTGTGGCGACGTGGGCATTGCACCTGCCATCCGGCGCGGGTTTAGAGCGGCTCACAAAACTCCCCTGGCGTCGTTGTTCCGTCTTGTCGTACCGCTTGTACTGCCTGCGACGGAACGCCTAGCCAGGGCCGCTGCGCTGAGTTTTGTGAGCCGCTCTTAGATCCCCCGCTCCACCATGTCCAGCAGCCGCTGCCCCAGCCCGTCCAGCAGGGGCTGCGGCGTGCCGCGCAGTGGCCCGTCGATGCTGAGCAGCGCCATACCGTGCACGGTGGACCATGCCAGGTACTCCGCGCCGGGGCGGCGCTCGGCTGGCAGGGCGCCAGCGGTGACCAGGTCATCCAGCGCGGCGCTCAGGTGCTGAAAAGGATTGAGGCCCGTAGCGCCGCCCATGGCCGGGTCGGGATGGGTCTGCACGGTGAAGCGGCCTCCGAACGCGGTGCGGAACAGGCCTGTTTCGGCATGCGCAAACCGCATGTAGCCTGCGCCCACGGCGCGCACCTTGGCGTGGGCCTGTTCGGTGCGGGTGCCGGTGGTGGGTACCTGGGCCAGTTCGGCCTCCATGAAGTGCGCGGCAGCGGCCACGGCGGCGGCGCGCACGGCGGCCAGCAAATCGTCGCGGTTGGCAAAGTGGCGATAGGCCGCGTTGGGCGCCACCCCCGCGCGGCGTGTGGCCTCGCGCAGCACCACAGCGTCGGGGCCACCCTGTCGGGCCAGCTCGACACCGGCGTCCAGCAGCGCGCGCCGCAGGTCGCCATGGCGGTAGGTGGCGCGCGGGGCGGGGCCTGCGCTGGCAGTCTTGGCAGTGCTAGCGGCGGGGGCGTTGCGATTGGTTACGGGCATGGCGGACTTGGATGTGGACACTGTCCATTATCTTTGCTATTGTTTGTGGACGGTGTTCACAATGAGGTGGACACTTTCTTTTTTATGACCCTCTCAGGCCTTCATGCGATGAACGGCCTGGTTTGCAAGGAGACCCCATGAAAGTCGAGTCCTACCTGATGTTTGAAGGCCGTTGCGAGGAAGCGCTGGACTTCTACCGCAGTGCCCTGGGCGCCAAGGTCGGCACCCTCATGCGCTACAAGGACAACCCCGAGCCCGCTGTAGGACAGGGTTGCGCCGACGGCAGCGGCCCAGGCCCCACGCCCGAGATGGTCATGCACGCCGAATTCACCGTGGGCGAGACGACGCTGATGGCATCGGACGGCATGGGGTCGGGCAAGGCCAGCTTCCAGGGCATCTCGCTGGCGCTGAGCCCTGCGAGCGAAGCGGAGGCCCAGCGCCTGTTCAATGCGCTGGCCGACGGTGGCCAGGTGCAGATGCCGCTGGCCAAGACCTTCTTCTCGCAGGCCTTCGGCATGGTGGCCGACCGCTTCGGCGTGCCGTGGATGGTGGTGGCGCCCGAATGAGCGAAGCGCACCAGAGCCCCAACACAGGTACGGCCATGCTCGCCCTCTATGGACACCCTTTCTCGTCGTACACCCAGAAGGTGCTGACTGCGCTGTATGAAAACGGGACTCCCTTTGAATTGCGCAATCTCGACCCCGCTGCGCCGGGCAACCATGCGCCCGAATGGCTGCGCCGCTGGCCGTTGGCAAAGTTTCCGCTTCTGGTGGATGGCGATCACACGGTGGTGGAGAGCAGCATCGTGATCGAGCACCTGCAGATGGCCCACCCGGGGCCCGTGCAGCTGATACCGGCCGACCCTGCAGCGGCGTTGCAGGTGCGCTTCATGGACCGCTTCTTTGACCTGCACGTGATGGCGCCCGTCCAGCACGCGGTGAACGCTGCGTTGACTGGCGACCCCGCCAAGCGCGTTGACGGCGTGGCCTGGGCCGCTGACAAGCTGGAGAAGGCCTATGCATGGCTGGAAGGCGAATGGGCCCGCCGCACCTGGGCTGCGGGCGACGGCTTCACGTTGGCCGACTGCGCAGCGGCGCCCGCGCTGTTCTATGCCGATTGGACGCACCCCATTGCCGCCAGCTACCCCCTGCTGCGCGCCTACCGCGCGCGACTGCTGGCGCGACCCTCATTTGCGCAAGCCGTGGAGGGCGGCCGCCCCTACCGCCACTACTTTCCGCTCGGGGCGCCAGACCGTGATTGACGGGATCGACCCCCCAGGTTGACTGAATTGCCAAACCCCAACCACCAAGGAGACCGAAATGATGAATGCCGAACCCCACGCCATGCACCGCTGGTTGCAGCAGCTGATTGGCGACTGGACCAGCGACGCCAACTGCGACGCTCCACCCGGCGAATCCGGCGCGCCCGCTCAAGAGCAATCCACCGGCTCCGAGCATGTGCGCGCCCTGGGCGACCTGTGGGTACTGTGCGAAGGCACGGGCACCATGCCCGGCGGGGGCGAAGCCCACATGCTGATGACGCTGGGCTACGACCCCGAGAAGAGCGTGTTTCGCGGCACCTGGGTGGGCTCGATGATGACCCACATGTTCGTGTACGAAGGCACGCTCGATGCCGGCCAGAAGGTGCTGACCCTGGAGACCGAAGGCCCGAGCTTCAAGGACGACGGCAAGACCGCCCGCTACCGCGACGTGATCACGCTGGTGAGCGCAAACGAACGCACCTTGACATCGTTCAGTCTGCAGCCGGATGGCAGCTGGTCGCAGATGATGCAGGCAACGTACCGGCGCAAGTGATGGGGCGAGCCCCGGTCCGCGTCCGCCGAACGAATACGTGGCGCCCACAGGCGGGCGCATCCCATGGTCAACCTCACAGGAGTCAAGCTATGTCCTACATCGATGGTTTCGTGATCGCGGTCCCCACCGCCAACAAGCAGAAGTTCATTGAGCACGCGCGCCATTTCGACGCGATGTTCATCGAGCTGGGCGCGATCCGTGTGATCGAAGGTTGGGGCGACGACGTCCCCGACGGCAAAGTCACCGATTTCCGCCACGCGGTCCAGGCCACGGCCGAGGAGACGGTGGCCTTTTCGTGGGTCGAGTGGCCCGACAAAGCCACGCGCGACGCGGGCATGAAAAAGATGATGGAAGACCCGCGCATGGACCCGTCCCAACCCGGCAACCCGCCCATGCCCTTTGATGGCAAACGCATGATCTTCGGCGGTTTCGAGCAGGTGGTGGAGGTGAAGGCTTGATCAGCCGTCGAAACTGATAGCAATCGGTGTTTGGTGGACAAGCGCCAGGGCCGGATTTGGCTAGGGTTGTCCTGCACAACCCGCCCGAGGCCGCGCTATCACAGACCGCAGGGAGTTATGCAGGTCATCCCTGGGTGTTCTGTAAGAGCACGCGGTGCAAAGCCCCCACTGTCCTGCCCGCCGCATCGCACTGTTCCACCCACAGCACTTCTGCTCAGGCACCATAGGCTCCATATTCCACAGGCATACCGCCCGATCGTGGCGGTGCACAACATGAGGAGCCCCCGTATGTCGTTGTCCACACCTGCTGCAGCAAGCACCGCCCTGGTGCCCATCGTGCGCGCCCAGCTGCTCGGTCCGCAGTGGCCCACGCTCGACCCGTTTCTTTTCTGCGCCCACCATGACGATGCCTACCCCGCAGGCAACGCCGCGTTCGGCCCGGCCGTGCCGATTGAAGACCGCCAGATCGGCAGCGACTTCAGCGGCAAGGACGGCTGGAGCATGTACCACGGCGACACCGTGCCGGGCTTTCCGGGCCACCCGCACCGGGGTTTTGAGACGGTGACGCTGGTGCGCAAGGGCCTCATCGACCATTCCGATTCGCTGGGCGCGGCGGCGCGTTTTGGTGGCGGCGACGTGCAGTGGGTCACGGCCGGCAAGGGCATCGTGCATTCCGAGATGTTCCCGCTGCTCAACGCCACCGAGCCCAACCCGCTCGAACTCTTTCAGATCTGGCTGAACCTTCCTGCCAAGAACAAGATGGTGGCGCCGCACTTCACCATGCTGTGGAACGAGCGCATCCCGCGCCTGGTGCACCACGACGCTGCAGGCCGCGCCACCACGGTGACGGTGGTGGCCGGTGCGCTGCCCGGCGCGCCCGATCCGCTGTCGCCGCCGCCCGAATCCTGGGCCTCCCAGCCCGAAGGCGACGTCGCCATCTGGACGCTGCACCTGGAGCCCGGTGCTGAATGGACACTGCCTGCGGCGAAGGGTGAGACCACGCAGCGCATGCTGTACTTCTTTGTGGGCGACAGCCTGCGCGTCGGCCCGCAAGACGTGGACCGCCACGCCGCGCTGCAGGTGCGGGCCACCGAGGACTGGACCCTGACCAACACCGGTACCACCGCCGTCGAATGCCTGGTGCTGCAGGGCCGCCCCATTGGCGAGCCCGTGGCGCAGTACGGCCCGTTTGTGATGAACACGCAGGCGGAGATCATGCAGGCCATGAACGACTACCGCCGCACCCAGTTCGGCGGGTGGCCTTGGGCCCAGCAGGACCCGGTGCATGGCACCGAGGCACGGCGGTTTGCGCGGTATCCGGGGCAGGCGGAAGAAGAGCGGCCGGCAGAGGCGACGGCTGGCGCGTAAGCCGGGGCGGCGCGCCCCGCCCCCGAGGTGCCCGGCGGCCACCGGGCGCCTCGTGGACAATGCACGCTTTTAGCGCAAGCAGATACCACCATGGCCACCAACATCACCAAAGACACCGCCGTCACCATCACGTACAAGGTCACTACACCGCAGGGCAAGCCGCTGGACGCGGGCAGCCTGTCATACCTGCACGGCGGCTATGAAAACATCTTCCCCAAGGTCGAAGCCGCCCTCGAAGGCCAGGCCGTCGGCTTCACCACCGCGCTGGACCTGGCCGTGGAAGACGCCTTCGGCGCCCGCGACGAAAGCCTGGTGCGCACCATCCCCAAGACCGAGTTCCCCCCGGGCGTGAAGGTGGGCGGCCAGCTGCAGGGCATGGGCACTGACGGCCAGCCCGCCCTGTTCAACGTCGTCAAGATCAAGGGCCCCGAAGTGCACCTGGACGGCAACCACCCGCTGGCCGGGCAGGCGCTGAAGTTCAGCTGCAAGGTCACCGAAGTGCGCGCTGCCAGTGCTGAAGAAATTGCACACCGCCATGTGCACGGGGCACACGGCCACCAGCACTGATCACGAAAGATTGCTACACGGCCCCCAGCACCGTCGCAATCCCCTGCCCGCCGCCTATGCACTGCGTTGCCAGCGCATAGCGGCCCTTCTCCCGCTGCAGCAGCGCCGCCGCCTTGCCGGTGATGCGCGCACCTGTGGCGCCCAGCGGATGGCCGATGGCCAGGCCGCCACCGTCCAGGTTGATCGCGTCCTCGCGCAGGCCCAGTTCGCGGATGCAGGCCAGGGCCTGTGATCCAAACGCTTCGTTGATTTCCACCACATCCAGGTCCTGCGCCGCAATGCCTGCGCGCGCAAGTGCCTTGCGCGTGGCGGGCACCGGGCCCATGCCCATGTAGGCGGGGTCCACGCCCGCAGTCGCCATGGCCAGGATGCGGGCCAGGGGCGCCAAGCCATGGCGGGTGGCGTACGCTTCGGTGGTGACCAGCACGGCCACGGCGCCGTCGGTCAATGGCGATGAGGTGCCTGCGGTGACCACGCCATCGTCCCTGAACGCGGGGCGCAACGCGGCCAGGGCTTCGGGCGTGGTGCCGGGACGGATGCATCCGTCCTGCCCCACCATGTCGCCGGATGCCAGCGTGATCGGCACGATCTCGGCCTGCAGGCGGCCTGCATCGCGCGCGGTGGCCGCCTTGCGGTGCGATGCCACGGCCAGCGCCTCCTGGTCGGCGCGCGTCACCGCGTAGCGTTGCGCCACGTTCTCGGCCGTCTCGCCCATGCTGATGTAGGCGTCGCTGTGTTCGTACAGCGCGGGGTGGGGCGAGAAGTTGAAGCCGCCCTGCGGCACCATGGTCATCGACTCGACGCCGATGCACAGGTATGCCTCGCCCAGGCCTGCCTCGATCTGCGCGGCGGCGATGTGGATGGCTGACATGGACGAGCCGCAGAAGCGGTTGACCGTCATTCCGCCCAGCTCCTGCGGCAGGCCCGCGAGCAGCGACACGATGCGCGCGATATTGTTGCCCTGCGCCGCCTCGGGGTAGGCGCAGCCGGCGATCACGTCTTCGAGTGTGGAGGGGTCAATGCCGGTGCGCTGCAGCAGGCCGGAGACCACCTGTGCGGCCAGGGTGTCAGGGCGCATGCCGGCCAGCGCGCCCTTGCGCGCAAAGTGAAAGGGCGAGCGGGCATAGGCGGTGATCAGGGCTTTCATGGGGATGCCTTTCGGGGGTGACATTTGGTGGGGTGGGTTGCGGGTTAGGCGACAGCGGCAGCCAGGTAGCGGCGTGCCGGGTCGCGCAGCGACAGGAAGGGGCCCAGCGCGCGGCGGGCGTCTTCCAGTGCGGTCCATTCATGCACGGCTTCTAGCGACGGGATGGTCACCTCTTCACCCTGGTCCAGGCCTGCCAGCGCTGCGTCCACCATGGTGTCCACATCCATCAGCATCTCTTGCGGCAGGTGGGCGATGGGCGTGCCCGCGCGGTCCCAGATCTCCGTGCGTGTAGCGCCCGGCAGCACAGCCTGCACGCGCACGCCGTGGCGGCCCAGTTCGGCCTGCAGTGACTTGGAGAGGTTGAGCACATAGGCCTTGGTGCCGCTATAGGTGCCGCTGAACATCTCGGGCACCAGCGCCAGCACCGATGCGATGTTGATCAGCGTGCCCGCCTTGCGTGCTGCAAACCCCTTGGTCACGGCCGCTGCAAGCCGCGTGGGCGCCACCACATTTAGCGCAATCATGCGTTCCACCGCATCGATGTCGGACTCGAGGAACGTGCCGCTCACGGCCATGCCTGCGTTGTTGAGCAGCAAGGTGATGCTGGCGTCCGACTGCAGGCGCTGCTCCACGCGGGCCCGGTCGGCGGGGTTTGTCAGGTCGGCCTGCAGCACCTCGGTGTGCACGCCGGTCTCGCGGGCCAGGCGGTCGGCCAGAAGCGTCAGGCGTGCAGCGTCGCGGGCCACCAGCACCAGGTCATAGCCGCGCCGGGCCAGGCGGTCGGCATACACCGCCCCTATGCCGGACGATGCGCCGGTGACAACAGCAGTGCCCAGGGAGGGCATAGAGGTGCGGGATGAATGGGATGCAGCAGTGGACATGAAAGGCTCCTGAAGAAAACAGAAAAAGGCGAAAGATGTTTTACATGACGATCATCATGTTTGAATTATATGACGATCATCATTTAAAATGTCAAGCAGGTGATTTCAGGCAGCGCAGCAAACAAGGGGAATGCGATGAAAGTCAGCAAGGAACAGATGGCAGAAAACCGCGAGCGCATCCTGGAGACGGCCGCGCAGCTGTTCCGTGAGAAAGGTTTCGATGGCATTGGCGTGGCCGACCTCATGAAGAGCGCGGGGCTGACGCACGGTGGCTTCTATGGCCACTTTGCATCCAAGGACGACCTCATGGCGCAGGCCACCGAACGCGCGCTGGGCAAGCTGCACACCGCTTGGGCTGCGCTGGCGCGCGACGCTGCACACAACGGGAAAGACCCGCTGGGAGCGGTGGAATCTGCCTACCTGTCAGCCAGACATCGCGACGCGCCCGGCCACGGCTGCCTGCTGGCCGCGCTGGGCAGCGACGCCGCGCGCCAGGGCCCCGCCGTGCGGCAGGCCGTGACCGATGGGGTGCAAAAACAGGTGGACGCCCTGGCTACGCTGATGCCCGGCCGCACCAAGGCGGCCAAACGCCAGCGCGCGCTGGCCGACTACGCGAGCATGGTCGGCGCCATGGTGCTGGCGCGCGCGGTGGACGATCCGGACTTTTCGGACGAGATCCTGCAGGCCACGGCGGCGGCGCTGCGCGTCTGTGCACCACCTGCAGCTTGAGACCCTGGAGGGTTGTTCATGTGATCGCGGTTGAGAAGGCGGCGTGATCGGCCTGCATCTCAGGGCGCGGTGGGCGTGGCTGGAGCGGCCGCAGTGGGCGAGGACGTTGGCGCGGCGTCCACCTTGCGCCGGGGGACGAACTGCTCGTCGAGCAGCGCCTCGATGCGGGCAAAGATCTCGTGGCGCGAGAACGGCTTCTTCATGAAGTCGTCTGCGCCGATACGGTTGGCGTAGAACTGCTCGGTGGCATGCTCGTTGCCGCTGATCATGATCACGGGGATGTGCTGCGAAGCGGGCAATTTGCGGATCGCGCGCAGCGCGTTGAACCCGTTCATGCCCGGCAGGATGATGTCGAGGAAGATCAGTTCGGGCGCTTCCTCTGCGATCAGGGCGAGGCCCTGCTCGGCGTCGAGCGCCTCGCGGGTGTCATAGCCTGCAGATCGAAGTGCCTTGCGCAGCACGGCCACAACAGTCGGCGAGTCGTCAATGATCAGCACTGTGGTGCCCTTACGGGCGTTGACGCGTTTGCGCTGGCGGCGTTCCACGGGTGCCGCTGGTGGGACGGCGGGGGCTTCGGGCTTCCCCGTCGGTTTGCGCACACTGCCCAGAAGCCGGTCGAAGATGCTCATGGTGCTGTCTCGTTTCTTTCGTTCTTGGATGGCGGGCGGCGGGTCATTGCGTTCGCTGGGTTCCAGCGGATGGCCGCTGAATGGGTGAGTGACGGGCGCGTTCGCACATCTCGTGTCCACAGGGCGCAAGTATTCCAGATGCGGCCGCCGCTCCGGGCGGCGTGTTCCGTGTCATGGTGAAAGAGCGGGCGGCGGTCCCATCCCAGTTGAACAACGTCGCCTCGCAAAAACTTCAAAATTGATAGCTGCCGGCGCTTGATAGATAAGCGCTAGAGGCCAAAAATAATCGAAGTATGGCCTGTCACTGCGCACCGCCGCGCACCAGCCCACGCCCGCGCAGCACCGGCTCTGCCGCCAGCCGCTCGCGCGCAAACTCCACAAACGCGCGCACCTTGGCCGGTGCGCGCCGCCCGGCGGGGTAGACGATGTGCACGGGCACGGGCGGTAGTTCGTGCTCGGCCAGCACGATGCGCAGCCGCCCCGCGCGCAGGCTGGCGGCGGCCTGGTAGGCCAGGCAGCGCGTGAGGCCCAGGCCTGCTTCGGCAGCGGCGATGTCCACCTCGTTGCTGTTGCTGATCCACGCAAACTGCGGCTGGCCCGTGGCGCCGTCCTTGAACTTCCAGGGCGCCACGGCCCGCGCATCGAATGAGAAGCCGATGGCGCGGTGCGCGGCAAGCTCGTGGGGGTGCCGGGGCTCGCCGTGTTGCGCCAGGTAGGCGGGAGACGCCACCACCAGGCGGCGCAGCGCACCCACTTGCACGGCAGTGAGGCCGGAGTCAGGCAGGTGCGCGATGCGGATGGCCACGTCCATGCCCTCATCAAGCAAGTGCACCAGGCGGTTGACGAACAGCGTGCGCACCTGCACACGCGGCTGGGCGTGCAAGAAGCCCTGCACGATGGGCGCCACGTGCTGGATGCCGAACATCTGCGGTGCGGTGATGGACAGCAGCCCCTGGGCCTCGGCCTGTGCACCGCTGGCTGCCTGCTCGGCCTCGTGCAGGTCGTTCAAGAGGGGGCGGCAGTCGTGCAAGAAGCGCTCGCCCGCCTCGGTCAGCCGCACCAAACGCGTACTGCGCTGGAACAGCAGCACACCCAGCCGCGCCTCCAGCGCCGCAATGGCGCGCGTGACAGCCGTGGCGGAGCAGCCCAGCCGCCGGCCCGCCACGGCAAAGCCGCCAGCGTCCGCCACGGCCACAAAACAGCGCAGGGTGTCGAGGTAGTCCATGCGAGCCATTATTGCGGATTCCGCAATTATGAAAAGCGGTGATTGGTTATTCACATCGCAGTTTGCAATAGCTATCGTCGATCCATCTTTTCACTTACCCACCGACGAGGCTTCACCATGTTCCCCACCACCCCGCTCCAGCTGTACCGCATGCCCATCTCGGGCCATTGCCATCGCGTGGAGCTGATGCTGTCCCTGCTCGGCTTGCCCTATGTGCTGATCGATGTGAACCTGCTGCGCGGCGAACACCAGCGCGCGGAGTTCCTCGCGCTCAACCCGCTGGGCCAGGTGCCCGTGCTGGTAGACGCAGGCCAGGTGCTGTGCGACAGCAACGGCATCCTGGTGTACCTGGTGCAGCGCTACGCCCCCGGCAGTGCCTGGCTGCCACAAGACGCCGTGGGGCAGGCGCAGTTACAGCGCTGGCTCAGCCTGGCGGCGGGCTTTCTGGCGCCGGGCATCGGGGGGCCGCGCTTTGCGACGTTGACGGGCCGTGCCGTGAACGAGGTAGCGCAGGCCACCGGCAAGCGCCTGCTCGCCTTCATGGAGGACGAACTGCAGGGGCGTGCCTGGTTGCTAGGGGGCTCAGCACCCAGCCTGGCCGATGTGGCCATGGTCAGCTACACCTCGCAGGCCCACCTGGCGGGGCTGCCGCTGGATGCCTACCCGCGCATTGCGGCCTGGGTGGCGCGCATGCAGGCCTTGCCGGGCTACCCGGTGCTGGCCGACCAGCTGCCCGCTGCCGAGCAGGTGGCGGCATGACAGCCACCGTGCCCGCTGCATCGGTTGTGGTGCCGGTGCCGCCCGAGGCATTCCACCCCGGTGAGCAGGCCTTGCAGGCACGCGTGGGCGTGCGCGAGCGCATGGCGGCCGTGGGTGCGATGGTGCTGCGCGATCACATGCCGGACCAGCACCGTGAGCTGTTTGAAAAGCTGCCCACCTTGCTGCTGGGGACGCTGGATGAACAAGGCCAGCCGTGGGCCACGATGCTCGCTGGCCCACCTGGGTTTGTGCACACCCCCGATGCGCAGCGCATGGAGATCGCGACCGCGCCGGATTCCCAGGACCCGGTGCTCACACACCTGGCGCCTGGCGCGGCCGTGGGCGTGCTGGGGCTGGAGCCGCACACGCGGCGGCGCAACCGCATGAACGGGCGGGTGGCAGCGTTTGGCGATAGCGGCCTGGACGTGCAGGTGGTGCAGAGCTTTGGCAACTGCCCCAAATACATCCAGGCGCGGCAGCCAGGCCTGCGCGCTGCGCTGGCCGCTCCGGGCCCGGTGCAGTGGCTGGGCGCCGGACTGGACGCCGACGCCATTGCGCGCGTGCAGCGTGCCGACACCCTGTTCATTGCCAGTGCCTCGGCGCCACGCCCTGGTGCCGGGCACAGCGAAGGCGTGGATGTATCGCACCGGGGCGGCGAGCCAGGCTTTGTGCAGGTGGCGCACACGGAGGCCGGCGTGGTGCTGAGCCTGCCGGACTACCCTGGCAACCAGTTCTTCAACACCCTGGGCAACCTTGCGCTGCACCCGCTGGCAGGCTTGCTGGTGGTGGACTATGAAGAGGGCGGCTTGCTGCACATTGCCGCGCAGGCCGAGGTGCTGTGGGACCGCGCAGCGCGTACTGCCTGGCCCGGCGCACAGCGTGTGCTGCGGCTCACGGTGTTGCGCGCCCTGTGGCGGCCGCAGGTGCTGCCGTGGCGCTGGACACCGCCGGTGTCGGCCCCTCAGTTCCGGGTAATGCGCGAGGCGGCGCTGGACTGAGTGGGGCACCACCAGCGGGCCGCGCACGGGGTGCCGTTGTCCCCGCGATGCGCCTGCGCGGCACGGTGGCCTCGGCCTCCACCATCTTGGCGCTGCGCTCGTGCGCTGTCTGCGCCAGCTCGGTGATGAGCGCGGCCTCGGGCAGGTTGTGCCAGTAGCGCGTGGGCATCTCCTTCTTCATCATGGCCAGCTTGAGCCGCGCGGGGTTGAAGATGTGGCGGTAGTAGGTGAGCCACAGCGCCTCGCCCGCATCGGGCGGCGGCGCGTCGCTGCGCTGCGCGCCGGGGCCGGTGTGCAGCTGCTGGCCGTCCCAGCGCACGCTGGCGTCGGGCGTGAGGATGGCCCAGCGCATCTGCGTGAAGCGGCGGATGAAGAAGCCCGCGTTGGCCACGGTGATGTAGTGGTCGGGCTCGAACCAGGCCATGTGCAGGGTCTGGCCGTCGGGTTCCACCACGGGCCGAAAGCGCACAAAGGCGTGCATCTTGTGGATGTCCCGCCGCACGCTGCGGACCATGTGGTGGGCCAACATGCGGTCGGCGTCCAGCGGGTCGTGCCGCGCGGCTTCGGCTTCATTGTCGCCTTGCGCCATGCGCCACAGCAGGCGGTACATCAGCGCAAAGCGGGCGGGGTCGCGGTGCAGGATGAGCTGCTCGCACAGGTGCACAAAATCGGGCGGTACGCGCAGCGGCGGCGCATCGGGGGCTGGGCTGGGCAAGGTGTGGCTGGCAGCAGGCTCGGGCGCGAACAGGTCTTCAGCGGCATCCGCCTGGCAGCGCCAGTCCACCGCCTGCGGGGGCACGTTGGCTTGCACCAGGGCGCGTGCAGCCGTGCGGAAACCTTGCCAGTCGGTGGCGTGGTCCAGCGTGATGGTGTGGCGCTGCATGCGGGCCTCTCCAGCTCAAAACAGGCTGCGCTGCACCGGCGGCGGCGTCAACTGCGCGGCGAGGTCGGCAGCGTCCAGCGCACGGCCGGGGCGGTAGTCGGCCGCCTCCACAAAGGGCAGCACTTTCTTCAGCGGCACATGCAGCCGCGCCAGGTCCGCATGCCGCAGGCGGCGCACGCGGCGCGCGGCCAGCAGGCGGTCCACCGTCTGCACGCCAAAGCCGGGCACGCGCAGCAGCAGTTCGCGCGGGGCGGTGTTGAGGTTGACCGGAAAACGCTCGCGGTGCGCCAGCGCCCAGGCCAGCTTGGGGTCCATGTCCAGCGCCAGCATGCCGGCCTGGCTGCCTGGGTTGCCTTGGCTGGGCGGCACGATCTCGTCGTGGGTGAAACCGTAAAAGCGCATCAGCCAGTCGGCCTGGTACAGCCGGTGCTCGCGCACCGTGGGTGGCGCGGCCAGTGGCAGGGCGCGGGCCGCGTCGGGGATGGGGCTGAAGGCCGAGTAGTACACGCGCCGCAGCCGGTGCACGCCATACAGCCGGGCGCTGGTGGCGAGGATGGTGCGGTCGCTGGTGGCATCGGCCCCCACGATCATCTGCGTGCTTTGCCCGCCGGGCGCAAACAGCGGCGCGCTGGCCCGGCGCGTGGTGCGCGCTTGCGGCATGGACACGATGGCCTGCGCGGCCTGCTCCTTGCGCGCGGCGCGCGACTGGCCGATGTGCACCGCCATGCGGGCCATGGATCGGTCGATGGCGGCGCTGCTTTTCTCGGGCGCCAGCGCTTTCAGGCCTTCGGCGGTGGGCAGTTCGATGTTGATGGACAGGCGGTCCGCATAGCGGCCTGCGCGCTCCATCAGCTCCGGCGCTGCATCGGGAATGGTCTTCAGATGGATGTAGCCGCGAAAGTCGTGCTCTTCGCGCAGCACGCGGGCCACCTCCACCACCTGCTCCATCGTGTAGTCCGGGCTCTGGATGATGCCGCTGGACAGGAACAGCCCCTCGATGCAATTGCGGCGGTAAAAGTCCAGCGTGAGCTGTACCACTTCATCGACCGTGAAGCGCGCGCGGGGCACGTTGCTGGTCAAGCGGTTCACGCAGTACAGGCAGTCGTACTGGCAGAAGTTGGTGAGCAGAATCTTGAGCAGCGAGATGCAGCGCCCGTCCGGCGCATAGCTGTGGCAGATGCCCATGCCTTCGGTGGACCCCATGCC
The DNA here is from genome assembly GCF_057597245.1 of Acidovorax sp. NN32. NCBI lineage: Bacteria > Pseudomonadati > Pseudomonadota > Betaproteobacteria > Burkholderiales > Comamonadaceae > Acidovorax > Acidovorax sp. NN32. The sequence continues at coordinate 5,023,198 of NZ_CP199679.1, read as the reverse complement.
GCGCCCGCCCACCGAGTTGCGCGGCGCAGCACCGCTGGATGCGCACGAGGCGTCGTACTTGGCGGCGTCGGCCAGGATGGCGAGTTTGGACTGTAAATTCACTGTATGAATTTACAGTAAATACAATGCCTGACGCCAGCCTGTGGGAAAGCTGGCGGAGGTCAATACTCCTGAATTGATAGCTGCTTGCGCATGATGGATAGGCGCAGGCAGCCAAAAAAGCTTTAACTCGACGGGGTCAGACCGTTTCCAGTGCCATGACTGCGGTCGCCGTGTTCGAGATCGGGATGTGGTAGTTGCTGTGCACCCGGCGCACTCCCGCACTCGCAGTGGCCAAGGCGCCCCGCATGGCCAGCCACATCAGCAGCTCCACGCCCTGGGTGCCGGTCTTTTCCACCAGCTCGTGCACGCTGAACTGCGTGGCCCATTCGGGGTTGCTGGTCAGGCTCTCGATGAACTGCAGGTCAAACGCCTTGTTGATAAAGCCCGCGCGCTCGCCATCGAGCTGGTGGCTGAGGCCGCCCGACGCAATCACCGCCACTTTCTTGTCGCTGTCCCAGCTCTGGATCGCCTGGCCCACGGCCTTGCCCAGCGCGTAGCAGCGCTTGGCCGATGGCAGCGGAAACTGCACGGTGTTGATGCACACCGGCACCACCGTCACCGGGCAATCGCCTTCGGGCCAGAAGAGCTTGAGCGGCAGCGTGCAGGCGTGGTCCACCAGCATCTCCTGGCAGGTGGTCACGTCAAATTCCTGGTCGACCAGCGTGTTGATGAGGTGCCACGACAGGTCCACCTCGCCCGGGAAGGGCGGCAGCGTGGGGATGCCCCAGCCTTCGTCGGCGTTGTTGTATTGCGCCGCCGCACCCACGGCAAAGGTGGGCATCTTGTCGAGAAAGAAGTTCAGGCCGTGGTCGTTGTAGAACATCACCACCACGTCGGGCTGCTTCTCTCCCAGCCACTGGCGGATGGGCGGAAAGCCGTCGAAGAAGGGCTTCCAGTACGGATCGTTTTGCAGGCCCTTGTGGATGGCGTTGCCAATGGCCGGGATGTGCGAGGTGCCGAGGCCGCCGATGAGTTGTGCCATGGGTTTGTCTCCTTATTTGCCCGCTGCGACCAGCATGGCCTTGAATTCGTCTTTGGTCATGCCCGTCTGCTGCGCGCCGATGTCCTGCATGTCCAGCTTGAAGATGCCCGCGAACTTGGCCAGGTAATAGGCGTTGCCGCCCGCGGCAATCAGCTGCAACACGTTCTTGGCGCGGATGGCGGCGGCCTGCTGCTCGTTCAGGCCGTATTGCTTCATGTACGCCTCTTCGTCGGCCAGAAAAGCCTTGCGGTTGGCCTCGTCGTTGAACGAAAAGCACATCTTGTTCAGCGCATAGCCCTTGCGGGCCTGGTCGCCATCGAACGGCGTGGTGCCGGGGATCGGGGGCAGTGGGGAAGGCATGGAAGTCTCCGGGGCTTGATGTAAGTCAGCCCGCAGTGTCGCGATGCCATTGCCAAAGATGAAGCCTCAAAACATCATCGAATGCATGAGCAATTTCGATGGATCAGCGCTGGACGGCCACCTGCTGAAGCTGCTGCTGGCCGTGTTGGAAACCGGCAGCATCACCGCAGCGGCCGAGCGACTGGGCGTCACCCAGTCGGCCGTGAGCCACCTGCTCGACAAGCTGCGCGCCATCACCGGCGACCCGCTGTTCGTCAAGCGCGGGCGCGGCATCGTGCCCACCGCCCGGGCCGAGGCCCTGGCCCAGCCCGCGCGTGACATGCTGCACCAGATGCAGCGGTTTGCCCAAGGGGCCGAGTTTGACCCGAGCGCCTGGCAGACCGAGCTGACCATCGCCGCCAACGACTTTCAGCGCGACCTGCTTTTGCCCGCGCTGGCCGCGCGCCTGCGCACTGCCGCACCGGGCGTCACGCTGCGCATCGTGCCCAGCGGCGCGCCCAGTGCCGAGCTGCTGCGGTCTGACGCGTGCCAACTGGTCATCAGCCCCCGCCCGCCCGAGGGCACCGACATCGTGCAGAAGCGTCTGTTTGAAGACCAATACCGCGTGTTCTATGACCCGGCCGTGCGCAACGCTCCGGCCTCAGAGGCGGAGTACCTGGCGGCGGACCACGCCACGGTGGCTTACGAGGCGCACCGGGGGCTGGAACTGGACCGGCAACTGGAAGCACGTGGCGTGCGCCGCCGCCTGGTCGTGCGCGTGCCGGGCTTTGCCGCGCTGCCCGCGTTTGTGCGGGGCACCTCGCTGCTCACTACAGCGCCGTCGCTGATGGGGCGCACCGCGTTGGCCGCGCTGGCGGGCGTGCCGGTGCCCGTGGCCTGCCCCAGTCTGCCCATGTACCTGATCTGGCATGTGCGCTACCAGCAAGACGCGGCACACCGCTGGCTGCGGGCGCAGCTGCAAGAGGTCTTGGCCGCTGTGTTGCCTGTGGAAGGAGCCTGACCCGCAGGGTCAGTCGCGCTGCCGTGACAGCGCCTTTCGCAGCCGCCGCGCCGCCCGTTCCCGCAACGAAGGCGCGGGGCGCAGCACCGGCCGTGGGTGGGCCTTGGCCTGTTCGCACGCCGCCAGAAAGTCATTCAGGATGGCCGTGTCGTCCAGCGTGTCTGAACCCTGCTTGTGGAACTCCGGGTGCCATTGCGTGGCGGCGATGTAGCCGCGCCCCGGCGCGGGCTTGAGGCGAATCGCCTCGGGCACGCCGTCGGGCTCGCTCAGGGCCTCGACCACAAACTCGGGCGCCACGCGTTTGATGCCCTGGTGGTGAATGCTGTTGACCCGAGCGCGTGGCGTGTTGGGGTACAGCGTGGCCAAGTGCGAGTCGGGCAGGATGTGGATGTCGTGAAAGTGCTGGTCGTAGGTGCTGGCGTTGCGGTGCTGCTGCGCACCGGGGTGCTGGGTCTCGATGTCCTGGTACAGCGCGCCGCCAAAGGCCACGTTGATGAGCTGCAGGCCCCGGCACACGCCAAAGATGGGCTTGCCCACCTGGGCAAAGGCCTTCACCACGGCCAGGTCGTACAGGTCGCGCACGCGGTCGCCCACCCACTCTTCGCGCAGGGGCTCCTCGCCATAGTTGCCCGGCCACACGTCGGCGCCACCGTGCATCACGATGCCGTCCAGCCACTCGGCATAGTGGTCCAGCGTCACGTCACCGCGTGCCGTCTCGCCCGTGGGGCAGGGCACCATCACCACCATGGCACCGGCCGACATGAGCCAGTGGGCGATGGACTGCTCGACGTACTGCAGCGTCTTGCCAGTGAACAACGGGCGGGCGGGGTCGGCGTGTTGAAAGCAGGCGGACAGGCCAATCTTGAGGCGGGGTGCGGCGGGCATGGGTGGTGGGCTCCAGGGAACACGCGCGGGGCGTGTGATCAATGCAATCTTGGGTTACCAATTTGTAGCACCGCCCCCGCGCCACGTCTGTAGGAAGGGGCCGTGCAGGGCTGCGCGAGGCCTGCCGCCGGTAAAGCAGTGCTACGAAATGTGGCTTTCTTCATGAAAATGCAACCGTGCGGTGTCTCGCAAGAGGCCGGTTGGGGCGGTGGGCTGGCCATAATTTCTGCTCGCCGGGCGCCAGGGAGGCTGCGCCAGGTGGTGCCCCTCCAGCCTTCCCCGAAAGCCCATGACATGTCCCACAAGAAGCATTGCCTGCCCGCGCTCACGGCGCTGGCCACGTTGACCGCCCTGGCCTGGCCGCTGCTGGCCCAGGCCGCTGTGCCCGCAGGTGCTGCCGCCGAGATCGTCAGCCTGCAGGGCACGGGCGACCAGCGTGCCGCAGCTGCAGCCGACTGGCAGCCCGCTCGCCCGGCCCAGGCCCTCGCCACGGGCGATTTCGTGCGCACCCGGCAAGCCGCGCGGATGGCCCTGCTGTTTGCCGACGACACCCAGCTGCGCCTGCACCAAAACACGGTGCTGCAGGTCAAGGGCGTGGCCACACCCGCCCAGCCGGTGACCACGCTGCTGCTCAACGCGGGCCGGGCCTGGACGCAGACGCGCCGCGCCGATGGCTCACGGCTGAACCTGGAAACCCCGGCGGCCACGGCGGCGATCCGGGGCACCGACTGGGACATCAGCGTGGAGGACGACGGCCGCACCTTGCTGACCGTGCTGTCGGGCACGGTGGAGTTCTCCAATGCCCAGGGGCAGGTGTCGGTGGGCGCCAACGAGGCTGCCTATGCCGAGGTGGGCAAGGCCCCGGTCAAGCTGGTGCTGAGCCAGCCGCGCGACCGCATCCAGTGGGTGAACGCCCTGCGCGCCGACCCGCTGCCGCACCTTTCTGCTGAACCCGTGCCCGAAGCGCTGGCCCCGGTGCGCATCGCGCTGGTGGCCCGCGATCTGCCCGCCGCGCGTGCCGCGCTGGCGCAGGCGAAAGCAAACGGCAGCGCACCCGCACCCTGGGTGGCCGTGATGGAAACCGCCATCGCACTGCAGGCGGGCGATGTCCTCGCTGCGCGCGAACAGCTGGCCCGCCAGGCGGCCACGCCGGCCGCCCCGCTGCCGGTCTGGCTCATGCAGTCGGACGTGTTGCTCATGGAAGGCGACGCGGCCGCTGCGGCCACCACGCTGCGCACCGCCCTGCAGCGCTGGCCCGCGCACCCGGCCCTGGTGGCCCAGCTGGCCCGGGTGCAACTGCTGAGCGACCGCGTGGACGAGGCCACCGCCACGCTGGCCCCGGCACAGGGCACGGCGCATGCAGAGCTTGCGATGGTGCGGGCTGAATTGGCCCGCCGCCGGGGAGATGCCCCCGGCACGCTGAGCGCGTACACCGAGGCCACGCAGCTCGCGCCGCAAGACGCCCGGGGCTGGCAGGGCCTGGGCAGTGCCCACACCGAACGCGAAGACGCCCGCCCCGCCCGCGCCAATCTGCAGCAGGCGCTGGCGCTGTCGCCCCAAAACCCCGGCGCCTGGGGCGAACTGGGCACGCTGGAAACCTTCACCAACCAGTTCACCGAGGCGGGCCAAGCCTTTGCCACCGCTTTGGGCGACAACCCGGCGGACTACGTGGCACTCACCGGCCAGGGGCTGCTGCACCTCAAGCAGGGCAACCCGCAGGCGGCGCTGGATGCCTTTTTGCGCGCGGGTGTGATGGAGCCCCGCTACGCCCGCGCCAAGACCTGGACGGCCGTGGCGTACTACCAGCTCGGCCGCCACCAGGACGCACTGGCCACGCTGCGCCAGGCCAGCAGCCTGGACGACAAGGACCCCGTGCCCTACATGCTGCTGGCACAGATCCACACCGACCTGTTCCAGCCCGGCGAAGCGGTGGAGGCTGCGCGCGCAGCGGTGCAACGCATGCCCTACCTCAAGTCGCTCAACCAGGTCGCCAACGACCAGAAAGGCAGCGCCAACCTGGGGGCCTCCATGGCCTTCTTTGGCATGGAAGACTGGGCGCTGGAACTGGCGCAGCAGAGCTTCTATCCCTACTGGGGCGGGAGCCACCTGTTCCTGGCAGACCGGTATGCGGGAGAGTTCAACAAGAACTCGGCGCTTTTCCAGGGTTTCCTCACAGACCCGATGGCGTTTGGTGCGAGCCAGCGCTATTCGTCGCTGCTGCAGCAACCCGGGGCACATGGGGCGGTGGGGGTGACGCTGGACCGCGACCAGTACCGCATGCGGGCCCCTGCGGTCACGCTCAACGGCATGGACAACAGCCGTGTGCCCGTGTCGTGGTTCTTCAAGGCGCAGTCGGCCAATGCCAGCGAGTTCCCGTTTGACCTCCAGGTCAACGATGCGCCCGCCGTGCGCGGTGGCTATGGCGACGTGCGCGCGCGGGCAGTCACGGTGGGGGCTGGCATGCAGCCTACCGAGCGCATCAACCTGTTTGCCTATGTCAACCAGTTCGACATGCGTTTGCGCAGCCAGAACCTGCTTGAGACGTCCATGGACAACGAGAGTACACAGGGCGCCCTTGGAATGGCGTACCGGTGGGGGCCGACGGAGCAGACCTGGATCAAGCTTGGACGGGGTGTCGAAAACAGCGTTCTGCGGAACTACCCCACGCTATATTTCGCACCTCCGTTCGTGAGCGTCATGGGCGTGGGCAGCGAGCCAAGCAAGCAGCTCAGCGATGTGCAACTGCGTCATACGGTGGACCCTGCGCCGGGAAGCCGCTGGAGCGTGGCGCTGGAACACGTGCGCGAGCGCCAGAACAATCTGATTGGCGGCATAGCGGGGGTCGCTGCGGATATCCCTGGGTTTGGGCGCTACACCGACTACCTTCTCGTCGATGGCTACAACCACATCGATCGGCGCTACACGGCGTTGACCCTGGCCACCAACCAGCGTCTGAACACGGCGCTGAACCTGGATGCCGCACTGGGGTTGCAGCAAATCCGGCACCGTGTCGATGGACGGACCCAAAGCCTCCTGGTCAATCTTGAGGAGTTCACCGACGAAACCGCGCGCCGTGCCGAGATGGAGCGCGTCGTCACCCCCCGCGTAGGCATGGTGTGGCAACCCGCCGCAGGCACCACCGTACGCATGGCCTACCAGGACTGGCTGCGGCCACTCAGCGTTTCCACCCTCACCAGCGTGGAAACGGCAGGCATTCCCGTGGAAGACCGGCTGGTGGAAGCCGGTGGCCGCCACAAGCGTACCGTGGCGCAACTGGGCATGGAACTGGGAGCCAATACGTTCCTGAGCCTGCGTGCAGACCATCTGCGTGTGCGCAACCCCGGTACCGTGGGCGTAGACCTGCGCACCCCCAGCCTGCCGTTCCTGGAAGAAATGCGCAACGTCCAGCTGGTCAACCTCTCCACCACCGATCTGCTGGAAGACACGCCCAGCTTCGACGCTGGCACCCTCAAGACACTGGGTGCCGGTGTCAACCATATGTTCAACCGGCGCTGGTCGGGCTACGCCAAGTACCTCTACCAGGGCAGCGAAAGCCATATCTACGACACGGAAGGGCCGGCAGGGCGCATCCCCTACATTCCGCGCCACACCGCAGTGCTGGGCGCCACCTGGGTCAGCCCGCAGCGGTTTTATGTCAGCGGCCGTGCGGTGTACCGGTCGGAGCGTTTTGAAGACAAGGAAAACCTCACGCGCATGGCGCCCGGCTGGGGCCTGGACCTGATGGGTTTCTGGGAATCGCAGGACAAACACTGGGTGGTGGGCGTGGCCGCATTGAACCTGTGGGCGCCGAAGTCAGACCGCAGAAAGACCCGGTATGTCCTGGACGCGCGCTACCGTTTCTGATTCCGTATCGCCAGCGGTCCGGCGCCAGCAACAGTTCTATGCGCTGGCAGCTTGCGCGCTGGCGTTGCTGCTGGTGGGGGCGGCCACGTTCAGCCGCACCTGGCACGCGCTGGAGTTCAAGACCTTCGACGTGCTTACGGCCTGGACTGCGCCACAGCGCACGGCACTGCCCGTGGTGATCCTGGCGATTGACGAACCCACGTTTCAGGAGCTGCAGCACACCTGGCCCTTCCCGCGCAGCGTGCATGCAGCGCTTTTGAAGCGTTTGCACGACGAGGGTGCCGCCGCTGTGGGCCTGGACATCGTGTTCGCCGACCCATCAACCGAAACCGAAGATGCCGCACTGGCGCAGGCCATCGCAGAGACCGGCCCCGTGGTGCTGGCCGCCACCCGTGAAAAGATCGACAGCAGCAACGCTGCGCTGTGGCTGGACGTGATGCCACTGCAGCGGTTTCTGGACGCCGGAGCCGATGCGGGCGATGCCGGGGTAGAGCCCGACGATGACTTTGTGGTGCGCCGTGTGCCCGTGGCGCGCGAGGGTTTTGCCCTGCGGCTGGCCCAGCGCGCGGCCGAGGCGCGCGGCAAGCTGCCGGTGCTGCGCCACTTCGACTGGATCGGCTACCGGGGCCCGCGCGGCACGTTTGACACGCGCTCTTACTACCAGGCGCTGGAGCCGGGCCTGCTGCCAGCGGGCTTCTTCAAGAACAAGATCGTGCTGGTGGGGCGCTCGGCGCGCACCGCGACCGAGTTGTCGCGGTCGCAGGCCGACCTGTTCAATTCACCGTTTGGCACCGCAGGGGGCGAGCGCCTGTTTCCCGGTGTGGAACTGCAGGCCACGCTGGTGGACAACTACCTCACCGGCGGCGGGCTGCGCACCGTGCCCGAAGGCTGGACGCTGGCCCTCGTAGCGCTGCTGGTCCCCTTGCTGCTATGGGGCAACCGCAGGCTGCACCCGGCGGGCGCCGCAGCGCTGGCGGCGGCGCTGGTGGCGGCGATAGCGGGAGCCTCGTGGTGGCTGTTCGGGCGCTTTCAGCTGTGGTGGCCGCCCTTGCTGCCTGCGGCGGCGGCATTGGCGGTCTACGGTGCAGCGGCGCTGGCGGGTTATGCCTTTGTGCGCCGGCGCGCGCGCCAGACGCGGGCGATGTTTGCGCAGTATGTGCCGCCCGCCGTGGTCTCGCGCCTCATTGCGCAGCCCGAGCTGATGCGCCTGGGCGGAGAGGCGCGCGAGGTCACGCTCATGTTCACCGACCTGGCCAACTTCACCACGCTATCGGAGCAGCTGAGTGCCGAGCAGACGGTGGAAGTGCTCACCGCGTATTTCAACGCCATGACGCCCATCGTGCACGCCACGGGTGGCACGGTGGACAAGTTCATCGGCGACGCGGTGATGGCCTTTTGGGGGGCGCCGCTCGACGACCCGCAGCACGCCGAGCACGCGGTGACTGCGGCCATCTCCATGCAGCAGGCCATGCAGGTGCTGGTGGCCGACCTGCGTGCGCGGGGCCTGCCGCCCATCCACATGCGCATTGGCCTGCACACGGGGCGGGTGGTGGTGGGCAACGTGGGGTCGGAGCAGCGCTTTTCGTACACCGCGATTGGCGATGCGGTGAACCTGGCCGCACGGCTGGAGGGCGCCAACAAGGCCTTTGGCACCGGCATCCTGCTCTCTGCCGCCACCGCCGCGCAGCTGCCTTCCTCGGTGGCTCTGCGCGCGCTCGATGATGTGGTCGTGAAGGGAAAAACCGAGCCCGTGCGTGTGTTCACACCGTGTGGCGATGCCGCTGTGCGGGATGCCAGCCTGGCCGCGCTCAATGCCTTCCACGCGCGCGATTGGGACGGTGCCAGCGGCTATCTGGCGCAGGTGCTGGCACGCGTGCCTGGGGATGCGGCGGCGCGGCGCCTGCAGCAGCGCGTGGCAGAGGCGCGCGCCTTGCCCGTTGGCAGCGACTGGTCGCCCGCCGTGGCGCTGGACAAGTTGTAGGAGCCTGTTCAAGGTCTTTTCGGGGTCGCACAAGGCACTTGCCCGAAGGGTTGGAGTGAAATCGGGCCGATGAACTCGGAGCTTTGGCGCCCCGGCTGCTTGCATGGGCACGAGCCCATGCGGCGCATCTGAAGCATCCACTCATCCCGATGGCACTCCAATGCGATCCCCGAAAAGACCTTGAACAGGTTCTGAGGATGTTTTGACATGTGTTTACCGGGGTCAAGGCCTGCGGTGCCATCATGGACCCCTGAGCAACGTCATCTGAAAGGAACTCTGATGCAAGTACAAGTCAACACTGACGACCACATCCACGGCGGCGAGTCGCTCGCGCAATGGATCACGGACGAGTCCAAGAGCCGCCTCACGCGCTTTCAGGACCACATCACGCGGCTGGAGGTGTTTCTGTCAGATCTGGATGCGGGCAAGTCCGGCGCCAATGACAAACGCTGCCGCATCGAGGCCCGCGTGACCGGCCGCCAGCCGGTCACTGTGACCGACGAAGCCGACAAGATGGCCAACGCCTTCATCGGCGCTGTGGACAAACTGGCCCGCGCGCTCGACACCGACCTGGGCCGCGTCAAAGACCGGCACGGCCGCGACACGATCCGCACGGCCGTGGAAGAGTGAGTTTTGAGTGAAATTGGCTACTAGCGCTTGATAGATAAGCGCTAGCAGCTATCAATTCAGGAGTTTTCAGCCAAACCCTCGCGAGCCCCACGCGGGGGACGCCTGGCAAGGGCCGCCCCGCAGCGAGGGCGTCGTCCCCCTTCAGGGGGAAGGCGCCGCAGGCGACTCAGGGGGTGTTCAACTTCACAAATCCAACACGAGCAGCTTGCTGCGCGCGCGCGAGCAGCAGGGCATGAACTGTTCGTTGGCTGCCTTTTCTTCGTCCGTCAGGTACATGTCGCGGTGGTCCACCTCGCCCTCCAGCACGCGCGTGAGGCAGGTGCCACACACGCCCTGCTCGCACGAGGTCAGGATGTCGATGCCCTCCTTGCGCAGGGCTTCCACCACCGACACATCGGGCGCAATCGCGTAGACCTTGCCCGTGCTGGCAATGCGCACGTCAAAGCCCTGATCGCCCGAGGTGTCCTGCGCAGGGGCGCCAAAGTATTCGAGGTGGATGTGGTCCTGCGCCCAGCCCAGGGCCTTGGCACTGTTCACCACATGGTCGATGAAGCCTGCCGGTCCACATACATACAGGCGCTTGTCGGGCCCGGGCGCGGCCAGCACGGCGGCAATGTCCAGCTTCTGTTCGGCCGGGCCCGCATCGAAATGGAAATGCACACGCGGTGCCATGGCCGATGCGGCAATTTCGGCAGCAAACGCCGTGCGTTCGGCAGAGCGCGTGCAGTAGTGCAGCGCAAAGTCGGCGCCCGTGCGCGCCAGCCGGTCGGCCATGCACAGCAGCGGCGTGACGCCAATGCCACCGGCCAGCAGCACCGTGCGCTGCGCTGGGTGCAGCGCAAAGTGGTTGCGGGGTGTGCTGATGGTGATCACATCGCCCTGGTGCACGCTGTCGTGCATGGCGACCGAGCCGCCACGCGACGCCGGATCGCGCAGCACGGCAATGCGGTAGCGGTGCGATTCGTGCGAGGCGTTGCACAGCGAATATTGGCGGGTCAAACCTCCGGGCAGGTGCACATCGATGTGCGAACCCGCGCTGAACGGGGGCAGTGCGGCGCCGTCCACGCGCGCCAGCTCGAAGCTGGCAATGCCTTCGGCCTCGGCCTGCTTTTTGACGACGCGGACCTGGATCGTTTCCTGCGCGGTCATGCGGCCACCGCCTGGGGTGCAGCGGCGGCCTGCTCGGCCGCGATGATGCGGTCCAGGATCTTGCGCGACTGCACCCCGCCTGCGTCGATGTTCAGCATGAGCAGCTTGCGGTCGGGGTAACGCAGCAGGTTCTGCTGCTGCTGTTCCAGCATGTCCTGGTCTTCGGCAAAGATGTTGCCCTGGCCCTCGCGGATCTGCGTGGTGAGCGAGGGGTCTTGCGGCTTGAAGTTGCGCGCCATGCCCCAGAAGTAGTGGATCGAAGTCTCGGTCTCGGGCGTGATGAAGTCCACCACGATGCTCGATGCCTTCTTGTCCGCCGGCGCGTCATAGCCGCCGTTGCCCGCCAGCGCCACGCCCACCTCGATCAGCACATGGCTGGGTGGTGTGAAGTGGCAGATCTGCCAGCGGTCCACCGGCTGGTCGTCGGGCAGGCCGTTCATGCGCAGCGCCATCTTCCAGAAGGGCGGCGCTTCGATGCCTTCCATGAAGCGGCTGGTGATCACCTCGTCGCCCTCCACGCGGGTCTTGCAGGGCACCTCGTCGATTTCCTTCTGGCCGATGCTGGTGGAGTGCACGTAGGTCTCGTGCGTCAGGTCCATCAGGTTGTCGATCATCAGGCGGTAGTCGCAGGCAATGTGGTACAGCCCACCGCCGTAAGCCCATTCGGGGTTGTTGGCCCAGGGCAGGTGGTGGATGGTGGCGGGGTCGGCCTTGTCGGCGTCGCCGGGCCACACCCAGATGAAGCCGTAGCGCTCCACCACCGGAAAGCTGCGCGCCTTGGGAAACCCTTGCACGCGCTGGCCGGGCATGGACACCGACTTGCCCGTGCATTCCACCCTGAGGCCGTGGTAGCCGCATTGCAGGTGGCCTTCGCACACCGTGCCCAGCGACAGTGGTGCGCCCCGGTGGGGGCAGAAGTCGTCCAGCGCGGCGACCTGGTCGGGCGCGGGGCGGTAGAAGACGATCTTCTCGCCGCAGATGGTGCGGCCCAGGGGCTTTTCGGCGATCTCGTCAGGGGTGCAGGCTACGTACCAGGCGTTTTTGGGAAACATGCTTGTCTCTCTCCGTGGGGTGGTGGGATGTTGTTGGCCTGGCCCGCAGGCCGCCTTCAGCGCTTTGGTGTTGTGAAGCGGATTGTGCAAAAAAGGCCGTTCGATGTATACATTCAATCGTTGAAAAGCAGCTATTGCGAATGGGCATATCGCATATGCCATTGTTTTTGAAGATATTTTTTGAATTTTCTAGTTGGTTTGGTTTTTGTCTGTATACATTAATGGGCCGCCGGGCTGACCCAAGCCTTGGTTGCATGGTTTTTTGATCACCTCTCCGCACACTCCACATGAACTTCTCTGAGCCCCTCCTCGCGGATTCCGCCCCGGGCGACGCTGCCGAAGGTGGCGCTTCGCAGTCGGTGAAGGCGCAGCTGCGCCTGCGTGAAATGATCCTGGCGGGCGAGTTGCCGGGCGGTGCGCGCATTGCCGAGCTGGCCATCGTCGAGAAGCTGGGGGTGTCGCGCACGCCCATCCGCGCCGCGCTCATGCGGCTGGAGCAAGAGGGCCTGCTGCAGCTGCTGCCCGGGGGCGGGTACGCCGTGCGCACCTTTTCCGAAACCGATGTGGCCGACGCCATTGCGCTGCGCGGCACGCTGGAAGGGCTGGCCGCGCGCCTGGCAGCCGAGCGCGGGGTGGATGCCGCCGTGCTGGCCGACGCCCATGCCTGCCTGGATGCCATCGACACCACCTTGGCCCCTTCCACGCTGGACGACGTGGGTTTCTCGCGCTATGTGGAGCTGAACGCACGTTTTCACCTGCTGCTGGGCCGCATGGTGGGCAGCGATGTGGTGGCGCGGGAGCTTGAGCGGGTCAAGGGCTTGCCGTTTGCGTCGCCCTCGGCCTTTGTGATGGTGCAGACCCATTCGCCGCAGGCGCGCGACTTGCTGGTGGTGGCCCAAGACCAGCATCGCCAGTTGCTGGACGCCATCGAGCACCATGAGGGCGCGCGGGCCGAGGCGATCATGCGCGAGCACTCGCGCCTCGCGCAGCGCAACTTGCGTGCAGCCTTGTCGGGCCAGGCCGGTGGGCAGGTGCATGCCGACATGCCCGCCCTCACGCTCATTCGGCGGGGGTGACGGACAACCCTCCAAGCGCGAGGGTTGCAGGGTCTGCGGGTTTCACCGGTTTCATAACGTTACGGCATAGCTGAAAGTCCGTCATAGAACTGGCATGTGGATGCGACTGCATGCACAGTGGGGGAGGGACAGTGTCCCTCTCCATGCCGCAGGTTCTCTGCGGCCCTGGGGTGTGGCCTCGCAGATGTGCAGATAAATCGAGACCGGAGACAAAAAATGAACTTCTTCAAGCGACGCGCCGCATTGACGGCCCTGGGGGCGGCGGCCCTGGCAACGGTGGCTGGCAGTGCCATGGCGCAGACCGTGACCTTGCGGCTGCACCAGATGCTCCCACCCCAGGCCACCATCCCGGCCAAGGCCCTGGTGCCCTGGGCCCAGAAGGTCGAGGCCGAGTCGGGCGGCAAGATCAAGGTGCAACTGTTCCACGCCATGCAGCTGGGCGGTGCGCCGCCACAGCTGTTTGACCAGGCGCGCGACGGCGTGGTGGACTTCACCTGGACGGTGCTGGGCTACACCCCGGGCCGCTTCCCCAAGACGGAAGTGTTCGAGCTGCCCTTCATGAGCGGCAACGCTGAAGCGTCTTCGCGCGCCATCCAGGAATACGTCGAGAAGTTCGCGGCCGATGAGTTCAAGGACGTCAAGCTGATCGCCGTGCACACCCACGGCCCTGGCCTGTTCCATACCAAGACGCCCGTCACCGGCCTGGAAAGCCTGCGCGGTATGAAGGTGCGCGGTGGCTCGCGCATCATCAGCAACATGCTCACCAAGCTGGGCGCCACGCCCGTGGGCATGCCCGTGCCTGCGGTGACCGATGCGCTGAGCAAGGGCACCATCGACGGCACCACCATCCCGTGGGAGGTGACGCCGTCGCTCAAGGTGACCGAGCTGGTGCGCAACCACACGACCTTTGCTGGCAAGGAAGGCCTGTACACGCAGACTTTTGCGTTCTCGATGAACAAGGCCAGCTACGACAAGCTTCCGCCCGATCTCAAGGCCGTGATCGACAAGAACTCCGGCATCGAGACCGCCGCCATGTTTGGCCGCGCCATGGACGAGGGCGACAAGGTGGGCCGCCAGATTGCCGAGCGCGCCAAGAACAACATCGTGGCCCTGGACCTGGCCGAGACGCAGCGCTGGCGCCGCACGGCTGCCAGTGTGGAAACCGACTGGATCAACGAGGTGAAGGGCAAGGGCATCGACGGTGCCAAGCTTGCTGCTGAGGCGCGGGCCCTGATCGAAAAGCACAGCCGATAACCTCGGCGGTGACGCCAGGCGCACCCGGTTGCGCTGCTCCATGCCGATCCGCTCTGGTGGTTACCGGAATGGATCGGTTTGATTTTTTGACAGGACCCTGCCTTGAAGTTCCTATCATTTCTCGCCCAGGCTTGCGCGGTGCTGGCCGGGGTCATTCTCACGGGGGTGACGCTGGTCACCTGTGCAAGCATTGTGGGCCGCAACACCACGGGCTGGACTGTCCTGGGCGACTACGAACTCACGGCCGTGGCCGCAGGGGCCGCGATCGCGCTGTTCATGCCCTGGTGCCAGTTGCGCCGCCAGAACATCATCGTGGACTTTTTCACCGCCCGGGCCTCCTCGGCCGTGAATGCCCGGCTGGACCGCTTCGGCGCACTGCTGCTATCGGCTATGTTCCTCGTGCTGGCCTGGCGCACGGCCACAGGTGGGCTCAGTGCCCGCAACTCCATGACCACCACCATGATGCTTGGGTTTCCTGAATGGATCACGTACGCTGCCATGGTGCCGCCCCTGTTGCTGACGGGGGTGATTGCCCTGGTGCAGGCCTTCGGCCCGGCGCACATTGAAATTGAAGAAGAGGATGCCGCATGAGCCCGCTGGCCCTCGCTCTTTCGATTTTTGGTGTGATGCTTGCGCTCATGGTGGTGCGTGTGCCCATTGCGGCGGCGATGTTTGGCGCAGGTGCCTTTGGCTACCTCTATCAGGTAGGGCTACCGCCGTTTCTCAACAACCTCAACGGCCTGGCCTTTGCGCGGTTTGCGAGTTATGACCTGTCGGTGATCCCCCTGTTCATCCTCATGGGCAACTTCGCCACGCAGGGAGGCATCTCCAAGGCGCTGTTCCAGTTTGCCAGTGTGCTCATGGCGCGCTTCAAGGGCGGGCTGGCCATGGCAGCGGTGGCGGCGAGTGCGGCCTTTGGCGCCATTTGCGGCTCGTCCATTGCCACCGCAGCCACCATCACGTCGGTGGCGCTGCCCGAGATGAAGCGGCACGGCTACTCCGGCCGCCTGGCCACCGGCACGCTGGCGGCGGGAGGCACGCTGGGCATTCTGATCCCGCCCTCGGTGCCCCTTGTGATCTACGCCATCCTGACCGAGCAGAACATCGCCAAGCTGTTTGCTGCGGCCACCATCCCCGGCATCATCGCCATGCTGGGCTACATGATCGCGATTGCGATCTACGTGCGCATCCGCCCCGGCCATGCGCCGGACCACACCGTCGATCTTCCCAAGATGTCCTTGCAGGCCCTGCTGGGAGTGCTGCCCATTGCCATCGTGTTCCTGGTGGTGTTTGGCGGCATCTATGGCGGCCTGTTCACACCCACCGAGGGCGCGGGGGTAGGCGTGGCCTGCACCTTCCTTGCGGCGCTGCTCAAGCGCGAACTGACACTGGAGAAAATCAAGCAGTGTTTCCTGTCCACCGCGTCTGCCAGCGCCATGATCTTCATGATCTTCATTGGCGCCGACATGATGAACACGGCGCTCGCATTGACGCAGGTGCCTGGTCAGCTGGCGGGCCTGATCCAGGGCTGGAACGTTTCGCCCTATATGGTGGTGGCCGGCATCCTGCTCTTTTACGTGGTGCTGGGTGCGGTGATGGACGAGTTGTCCATGATCTTGTTGACCATCCCCATTTTCTTCCCGGTGATCATGGGCCTGGACTTCGGCATGTCGCAGGAGCACACAGCCATCTGGTTTGGCATCATGGTGCTCATGACGGTGGGGTTTGGCTTGCTTGCGCCGCCCGTGGGCCTGAATGTGTACGTGGTCAATGGCCTTGCGAAAGACGTACCCATCGCTGAGAGCTACAAGGGCGTAATGCCTTTCCTCGCCAGCGATGTGGTGCGGACCACGCTGCTGCTGGTGTTTCCGCCCATCTCCTTGTGGCTGGTGCAGTTCGTCGGCTGATGGATCGCCGGGCAGCACTCCTCGCGCTGGGCCTCACCCCCTGCACCGTGCTGCGTGCGCAGCCCGCATTTCCAACCAAGGCGCTGCGCATCGTGGTGCCCTTTGCGGCGGGCGGCGTGGGTGACCTCACTGCACGCGCCGTGGCAACCGGGCTGGCCGCGCGGCTGGGGCAGCCCGTGGTCATCGACAACCGCCCCGGCGCCGGGGGTGTGGCGGCTGCCGATGCGGTCGCACGCGCGGAGCCCGACGGTCACACGCTGTTCCTCCTGTCCAACGGCACGGCGGTATCCGCAAGCCTTTTCAAGTCGCTGCCCTACGACACGCTGGCCGACTTCGCTCCGGTCAGCACGCTGGGTTTCTTCGATATCGCGGTGCTGGTACCAGCCGATTCGCCCTACCGCACGCTGGCCCAGTTGCTGGCGCATGCGCGGGCCCATCCAGGCCAACTCAATATCGGCAGCATCAACATCGGTAGCACCCAGCACCTGGCGGCCGAGCTGTTCAAAAGCAGCGCGGCCATTGATGCGCAGGTGGTGCCGTTCAACGGCACGCCCGCACTCATCACCGCGCTGCGGGGTCGGCAGGTGGATGTGGGCGTGGAGATTCTGGGCCCCACCTTGCCGCAGGTGCGCGCCGGGGCGTTGCGCGTTCTGGCGGTCACGGGCGAGCAGCGCTCTGTGGTGTTGCCCGATGCGCCCACGGCGGTGGAGCTGGGCGTGAAGGGTTTTGTGGCCGCTTCATGGAACGCGCTGGCCGTGCCCTCGCGCACACCGCGCGCGGTGGTGGACCGGCTGCAGCGCGAGGTGGTGGCCACCGTGGCGACACCCGCCGTGCAGCAGCAGCTGCGCGCGCTCAACGTCGAGCCCCGCACCTCCACGCCCGAGCAGGCCGCTGCCCTGCTCAAAACCGACATCGACCGCTGGCGCGCCGTGATGGAGCGCGCGGGCATCCCCAAGCAATGAAACCTGATAGCACCATGCAGACCGAAGAGAACCCAGTCATGCCCCCTGTGGACCGCGTGGACCGCCTGGGTATCGTCGGCTACGGCGAGGTGGGCCGTATCTTTGCAGCAGGCCTGCGCAAAGCCGGTGTGAGCGATCTGGCGGTATGGGACCTGAAGTTCATCGACCCTGCGAAGGGCCACGAGCCGCTCGCTCACGCACAGGTGGCGGGCGCGGTTGCGGCCGACAGCGTTGCGGCCCTGTGCGCCGGACGCCAGCTCATTGTGTCGGCCGTGACGGCCAGCAACACGCTGGCGGTGGCCGAGGCGGTGGCTCTGCACATTGCGCCTGGCGCGTTCTTTCTGGACCTCAATTCCGCATCCCCCGGCACCAAGCAGCAGGCCGCCGCGTTGATCCATGCGCGTGGCGCCCGGTACGTCGAGGCGGGGGTGATGACGTCGGTGCCGCCCTATGGCATCGCCGTGCCCATGCTGCTCGGAGGCCCCCACGCCGCCACGCTGGCGCCTGTGTTGCACGGGTGGGGCATGGACGCCAAGCCGGTCAGCGACCAGCTGGGCGTGGCCAGTGCCATCAAGATGTGCCGCAGCGTGATGATCAAGGGGCTGGAGGCGCTGGTGATGGAGAGCTATGCCACGGCCCGCCACTACGGTGTGGAAGACCATGTGCTGCCCACCTTGGCCGAGACCTTTCCGTCCATCGACTGGCAAAAGCAGGGCAGCTACTTCTTCAGCCGCGTGGTGCAGCACGGCCAGCGCCGCGCCGAAGAGATGCGCGAGTCGGCCCGCACTGTGGGTGAAGCAGGCATGGCGCCGCTGATGGCATCAGCCATTGCCGACAAGCAGCAGTGGGTGGCCGACCTGGCGCGCGAAGGCATCTTTCAAGGTCTGCCCCAGGACGCGCGCTGGCAGGACTATGCGGATCGTTTGTTAGAAAGTTTGTCATCACCGGCGGCCGGGGGCTGACGCCTCGCTTCCTTTGATGGGCCTCTGCTCCAAGCCTGCTTGCGCAGGCTTGGACGTTCCCGAAGAGCTGCCACCTCGGGCGGCTGCACCGGGGCGCGCAGCGCCTCAGGGGGGGCTCCTGTACAACGCTTGCAAGGTGCTGCGAATCAGCTCCGCCATCGCTTGCTGCGTGAGCGTTGCCGGGCGCTGCGAACTCACTGCCAAGAAGAGCTTGCTGCGCAGCCGTGCGCTGTCCTCGCCATCCATGCTCGCACCCAGAATCGGCCGCGTAATGAACACCTCGGGCTTGCCCGACGTGGTGACCGCATTCATGGGCAGCACCGCGCAGCCCGCGCCATCGGCCACCAGGTCCAGGATGGCGGCCACACCGTCGATCTCCAGGCTGATCTGGGGGCGTTTGCCGCGCGCGGCCAGTTCCGATTCCACGAGCATGCGGATCGAGTTGGGGCGTGTGGGGATCACCAGCGGAAAGCGGGGCAGCTCGTCCAGCGGCAGGGGCGTGCGGGCCAGGGCATCGGCCTCCGCCTCGCTCTGGCCCACAGCGCGGCGCTGCACCAGGAACAGGTCTTCCTCCAGCAGCGCGGTGATCTCGATGCCCGGCGCAGGGGGTGTGTTGTAGAGCAGCGCAATGTCGAGCAGCCCTGTGGTCAACGATTCGCGCATGGCCACCGACAGCCCTTCGCTGATGGCCAGCGCCGCATCGGGCAGCTTCACGCGGAAGGCGCGGGTCAGCGGCACGGTCAGCACCTTGGCAATGCTGGGCGGCAGGCCGATGGCCACACGCCCGGCGAGGGCGCCGCGCACGCGGCCCAGCTCTTCGCGCGCACGCTCCACCTGGTGCAGGATGCCCCGCCCATGCTCCAGCAGCAGCTTGCCCGCCTCGGTGGGTGTGGCACCCCGGCCATTGCGCACCAGCAGGTTCTGGCGCAGCTCCACCTCCAGCAGGCGCACCTGGCGGCTCAGGGCGGGCTGGGCAATGTCCAGCACCACCGAAGCCCGGGTAAAGCTACCCAGCTCGGCCACGCGCACAAAGTATTCGATCTGCTTGAGGTCCATGGGGAATGCTCTCTGCTATTTGAATAGCTCCAAGTCAACGATCACGGAATGATATATCTGGTAGTGCCGGTGCCGCCTTCTTGTTTGGCCCTGCGCTGACCACAATCAGCGCCATGGAACCCCAGCGCACGCAACGCGCGGGCCACCCGCAGCCCGGCAGGAGACACAGCATGACCCCCCCAGAAATTCGCGGCATTTCGTCGATGGCCACGCGCCAGGTGCTGGCCGATCTGGGGGCCGGGTTTGCGCAGCAATCGGGCACGCAGGCCGCCATCGAATCGGTGGGCGGCGTGGACGCGGCCAAGCGTGTGGCGGCCGGTGAGGCGTTCGACGTCGTCATCCTTGCCTCCGACGCCATCGACAAGCTTTTGGCTGCGGGTCACCTGCTGCCCGGCAGCAAGGTGGACTGGGTGCACTCCGGCGTGGCCGTGGCCGTGCCTGCAGGCGCACCGTTGCCCGACATCCGCACCGAAGAAGCAGTGCGCGAGGCCGTGCTGGCCGCGCCCAGCATCAGCCTGTCCACCGGCCCCAGCGGCGTGGCACTGGCCAAGCTGTTCGAGCGCTGGGGCATTGCCGAACAGATCGCACCGCGCATGGTGCAGGCGCCCCCTGGGGTGCCGGTGGGCTCGCTGGTGGCCAAGGGCGAGGTGGCGCTGGGCTTTCAACAGTTGAGCGAGCTGCTGCACGTGCCGGGCATCCAGATCGTGGGCCCGTTGCCACCGGCCATCCAGATCACCACCACGTTTTCCGCAGGCGTTGGCGTGCATTCGCAGCAGGTGGACGCCGCGCGTTCGCTGCTGGCCTACCTGGCCTCTCCGGCCGCTGCTGAAGCCAAGCAAAAACAGGGCATGACCCCCGCCTGATCGATCACAAGAACACCTTCCAGGAGCACCCAAAAATGAGCCTCATCATCGACTGCCACGGCCACTACACCACGGCCCCCAAGGCGCTGGAGAACTGGCGCAATGCGCAGATCGCCGGCATCAAAGACCCCGCGGCCATGCCCAAAGTGGCAGACCTGCTCATCAGCGACGACGAGCTGCGCGAGTCCATCGAGACCAACCAGCTCAAGCTGATGAAGGAGCGCGGCAGCGACATCACGCTGTTCAGCCCGCGCGCGAGCTTCATGGCCCACCACATCGGCGACTTCAATGTGTCCAGCACCTGGGCCGCCATCTGCAACGAACTCTGCTACCGCGTCTCCACGCTGTTCCCCGACCACTTCGTGCCCGTGGCCATGCTGCCGCAAAGCCCCGGCGTCGATCCCGCGACCTGCATCCCTGAGCTGGAAAAGTGCGTGCACGAATACGGCGCCGTGGGCATCAACCTGAACCCTGACCCTTCCGGCGGCCACTGGACCAGCCCCCCGCTGACCGACAAGCACTGGTACCCCATCTACGAAAAGATGGTGGAGTACGACCTGCCCGCCATGATCCACGTGAGCACCAGCTGCAACGCATGCTTCCACACCACGGGCGCGCACTACCTGAATGCTGACACCACGGCCTTCATGCAGCTGATCCAGGGCGATCTGTTCAAGGACTTCCCCACGCTCAAGTTTTTGATCCCGCACGGCGGCGGCGCGGTGCCTTACCACTGGGGCCGCTTCCGGGGCCTGGCGCAGGAGATGAAGAAGCCGCTGCTGGACGACCATGTGATGAACAACGTGTTCTTCGACACCTGCGTGTACCACCAGCCCGGCATCGACCTGCTCAACACCGTGATCCCGGTGAAGAACGTGCTGTTTGCCAGCGAAATGATCGGCGCGGTGCGGGGCATCGATCCCACCACCGGCAATTACTACGACGACACCAAGCGCTATATCGAGGCGTCCAAGATCCTCAGTGCCGAAGACAAGCACCAGATCTACGAAGCCAACACGCGCCGTGTTTTCTCCCGACTCGATTCACGCCTGAAGGCAAAGGGGCTCTGACATGTTTGAACTTGGCGTTGTCTACCGCAACATCACCCGTGCCGACCGCGCAGCCGCTGACGGCCTGGCTGCCCTCGGCTCGGCTACCGTGCACGAGGCCATGGGCCGCGTGGGCCTGCTCAAGCCCTACATGCGCCCCATCTACGGCGGCCAGCAGGTCAGCGGCACAGCCGTCACCGTGCTGCTGCAGCCCGGCGACAACTGGATGATGCATGTGGCGGCCGAGCAGATCCAGCCCGGCGACATCGTGGTGGCAGCCGTCACCTCGGAGTGCACCGACGGCTATTTTGGCGACCTGTTGGCCACCAGCTTCCAGGCCCGTGGCGCCCGCGCGCTCATCATCGACGCCGGGGTGCGCGACGTGAAGACGCTGCAGGAGATGAACTTCCCCGTCTGGAGCCGCGCGATCAGCAGCAAGGGCACCATCAAGGCCACGCTGGGCTCGGTCAACATCCCCGTGGTGTGCGCCGGTGCACTGGTCACGCCGGGCGACGTGATCGTGGCCGACGACGACGGAGTGGTGTGTGTGCCCGCCGCCCGCGCGGCCGACACCCTGGCCGCCGCGCAAAAGCGCGAGAGCTTTGAGGGCGAGAAGCGCGCCAAGCTCGCCAGCGGCGTGCTGGGCCTGGACATGTACAACATGCGCCCCGGCCTGGAGAAGGCAGGCCTCAGGTACATCGACTGAACCCCGGTCTCAAGTCTTTTTGGCCTCTAGCGCTTATTCAATAAGCGCTAGTAGCTACTAATTTTATAGCTATCGTTTTTCTTCTGCTCTGTATTCCATGACGTTCTCTGTGTCTCCCTCTTTCCGTCTCCGCCGCACGTTGTCCCTGGCATTGGGCGTGGCCGCGGCCGCAGCTTTGGCGCCGCAATTCGCTGCCGCGCAGCAGTTCCCCACCAAGCAGGTGCGCATCATCAGCCCCTTCCCCGTCGGTGGCGGCCCCGACGGCGTGGCCCGCCTGGTGGCCGACAAGCTCTCGCGCACCTGGGGCACGGGCGTGATCGTGGAGAACCGCCCTGGCGGCAACGGCTTCATCGCCATCGACGCCTGGAAACGCGGCGCCAAGGATGGACACGACCTGCTCATCCTGGACAACGTGCACCTGGCCGCTTACCCCAGCCTGTTCAAGAAGCTGCCCTACGACCCCGCCAAGGACTTCGACACGCTGCTCCCGCTGTTCAAGACGCACTTCTTCTTCACCGTGGGCACGGGCAGCAAGTACAAGACCGTGGCCGATATCGTGGCCGACGCCAAGGCGCGACCTGGCAAGCTCAACTACGGCAGCTGGTCGGTGGGCAACCCGGTGCACCTGGGCTCGGAGCTGTTCGAATCGGCCACCGGCACGCAGATGGAGCACGTGATCTTCAAGGAGACCACGCAGCTCTACACCTCGGTCTCCACCGGCGAGATCGACTTTGCACTGGGTAGCGCCGCCACCGCAGGCCCGCTGTACCGCGCTGGCAAGCTGCGCCTGCTCGCGTTTGCCGGACCCCAGCGCTCGGCCGAGTTCCCCGACGTGCCCACCGTGGCCGAATCGGGTGGCCCCAAGGACTTTGCCGTCACGGGCTGGAACGCTATCGCCGTGCCACCCGGCCTGCCCGCCGCCGTGGCCGACAAGATCCGCAAAGACATCGAACAGGCCCTGACCGGCCCCGAAGTGGCCGAGAAGTTCAAGACCTTTGGCTACGAGCAGTTCCCCACCACACGCGCGCAGTTCAACCAGTTCGTCAAGGACGAGAGCCAGCGTTTTGGCGACGTGATCCGCAAGGCCAACGTGTCGCTCGATTGATCTGCGAGCCTGCAAGAAACCAAGGAGTACGCGCATGAGCGAATTCACAAAAACCCCTGGCTGGCTCGACTGGTACGCGGGTCCGAGCAAACCCCGGTTCCAGGTACCTGCCGGTGCGGTGGACGCGCACTGCCACGTGTTCGGCCCCGGGGCCGAGTTCCCCTACGCGCCCGAGCGCAAGTACACGCCCTGCGATGCCAGCAAGCACCAGCTGTACGCGCTGCGC
The DNA here is from genome assembly GCF_057597245.1 of Acidovorax sp. NN32. Classification (NCBI taxonomy): domain Bacteria; kingdom Pseudomonadati; phylum Pseudomonadota; class Betaproteobacteria; order Burkholderiales; family Comamonadaceae; genus Acidovorax; species Acidovorax sp. NN32. The sequence goes on along the minus strand of NZ_CP199679.1, from coordinate 5,000,027 downwards.
GACCACCTGGGTTTTGCGCGCAACGTGGTGGTGCAGGCCACCTGCCACGGTGCGGACAACCGCGCGATGGTGGATGCACTGGTGCACTCGGGCGGCAAGGCGCGTGGCGTGGCCACCGTCAAGCGCTCGGTCAGAGATGAAGAACTGCAGGCCATGCACGCGGCCGGTGTGCGTGGCGTGCGCTTCAATTTCGTCAAGCGTCTGGTGGACTTCACGCCCAAGGACGAGCTGATGGAGATTGCCGCGCGCATCCACCAGCTGGGTTGGCATGTGGTGATTTACTTTGAAGCGGTGGACCTGCCCGAGCTGTGGGACTTCTTCACCGCCCTGCCCACCACGGTGGTGGTGGACCACATGGGCCGCCCCGATGTGAGCAAGCCGGTGGATGGGCCGGAGTTCGAACTGTTCCTGAAGTTCATGCGCCAGCACCCCAATGTGTGGAGCAAGGTGAGCTGCCCCGAGCGCCTCTCCGTGACTGGCCCCAAGGCCCTGAACGGCGAGCAGAACGCCTACACCGACGTGATCCCCTTCGCCCGCCGCGTGGTGGAAGAGTTCCCCGACCGTGTGCTCTGGGGCACCGACTGGCCCCACCCCAACCTCAAGGACCACATGCCCGATGATGGCCTGCTGGTGGACTTCATCCCGCACATCGCAACGACACCGGAGTTGCAAAAGAAGCTGCTGGTGGACAACCCCATGCGCCTGTACTGGCCCGAAGAAGTCACCGTGGAGGACTGACACCATGTCTCTCGATAAACCCTACCTCGACGTGCCCGGCACGACCATCTTCGACGCCGAGCAAAGCCGCAAGGGCTACTGGCTCAACCAGTTCTGCATGAGCCTGATGAAGGCCGGCAACCGCGAGCGTTTCAAGGCCAACGAACGCGCCTACCTCGATGAATGGGCGATGACCGAAGAGCAGAAGCAGGCTGTGCTGGCACGCGACCTGAACTGGTGCATCCGCCTGGGCGGCAACATCTACTTTCTGGCCAAGATCGGCGCCACCGATGGCAAGAGCTTCCAGCAGATGGCGGGCAGCATGACTGGCATGACCGAAGAGGAATACCGCAACATGATGATCAGCGGCGGCCGCTCGGCCAATGGCAACCGCGTGATCGGCGAAGACGGCGACGCACAGGCACACCGCCAGCCACAAGGCGCTGCCGGCAAGAAAGGAAACTGACCATGGCCAAGATCACCGCCTCCGTGTTCACGTCGCACGTGCCTGCCATTGGCGCTGCGCTGGACCTGGGCAAGACGCAGGAAGACTACTGGAAGCCGCTGTTCGCGGGCTACGACTTCTCCAAGCAATGGATGAAGGACAACAAGCCCGACGTGATCTTCCTGGTCTACAACGACCACGCCACGGCCTTCAGCCTGGAGATGATCCCCACGTTCGCCATCGGCACGGCCGCGCAGTTCCAGCCCGCCGACGAGGGCTGGGGCCCCCGCCCTGTGCCTGTGGTGCAGGGCCACCCCGACCTGGCCGCGCACATTGCCCAGTCGGTCATCCAGCAGGACTTTGACCTCACCATCGTCAACAAGATGGACGTGGACCACGGCCTCACCGTGCCGCTGTCTCTGATGTGCGGCCAGCAAGACCCCAAGACGGGCGCCTGGCCCTGCCCGGTGATCCCGTTCGCCGTCAACGTGGTGCAGTACCCCGTGCCCAGCGGCCGCCGCTGCTACAACCTGGGCCAGGCGATCCGCAAGGCGGTGGAGAGCTATGACGAAGACCTGAACGTGCACATCTGGGGCACGGGTGGCATGAGCCACCAGCTGCAGGGCCCGCGCGCCGGCCTCATCAACAAAGAGTTTGACAACGCCTTCCTCGACAAGCTCATCAACGACCCCGAGGCCGCTGCCAGCATCCCGCACATCGACTATGTGCGCGAGGCGGGCAGCGAGGGCATCGAGCTGGTGATGTGGCTCATCGCGCGTGGCGCGATGGCCGATGTGGCCGGTGGCAAGCCACCCAAGCTGGCGCACCGCTTCTACCATGTGCCCGCGTCCAACACCGCCGTGGGCCACCTGATTCTCGAGAACACGTAAAAGGACACACACCATGACCATCAAAGTCGCACTCGCAGGCGCTGGCGCCTTCGGCATCAAGCACCTGGACGGCATCAAGAACATCGACGGCGTCGAAGTCGTCTCCCTCATCAGCCGCGACCTGGCCAAGACCCAGGAAGTGGCCGACAAGTACGGCATCAAGCATGTCACCACCGACCTGGCCGACAGCTTGGCGATCAAGGAGGTGGACGCCGTGATCCTGTGCACGCCCACGCAGATGCACGCCAGCCAGACCCTCGCCTGCCTGGAAGCGGGCAAGCATGTGCAGGTCGAGATCCCGCTGTGCGACGTGCTGGCCGATGGCGAGAAGGTTGTTGCTCTGCAAAAGCAGACCGGCCTGGTGGCCATGTGTGGCCACACCCGCCGCTTCAACCCCAGCCACCAGTACGTGCACAAGAAAATCACGGCGGGCGAGTTCAACATCCAGCAGATGGATGTGCAGACCTACTTCTTCCGCCGCACCAACATGAACGCGCTGGGCCAGGCCCGCAGCTGGACGGACCACCTGCTGTGGCACCACGCTGCGCACACCGTGGACCTGTTCGCCTACCAGGCGGGCAGCCCCATCGTGAAGGCCAACGCCATCCAGGGTCCTATCCACCCCACGCTGGGCATTGCGATGGACATGAGCATCCAGCTCAAGGCGGCCAACGGCGCCATCTGCACGCTGAGCTTGAGCTTCAACAACGACGGCCCGCTGGGCACCTTCTTCCGCTACATCGGCGACACCGCCACCTACATCGCGCGCTACGACGACCTGGTGAACGGCAAGGAAGAGAAGATCGATGTGAGCAAGGTCGATGTGAGCATGAACGGCATCGAACTGCAAGACCGCGAGTTCTTCGCCGCCATTAAGGAAGGCCGCGAGCCCAACGCCAGCGTGGCGCAGGTGCTGCCGTGCTACCAGGTGCTGCACAACCTGGAGCTGCAGCTCAACGCAGGCTGATTTCAAGCCAAATAAGCTGCTAGCGCTCATCCATCAAGCGCTAGCAGCTATGTATTTAATAGCTTAAAGGGGCGTGCTGCTTCACCCCTTCAAAGCCGCTTTGTTCTCGATGATGCGCGAGACCAGGCCGTAGTCCACCGCCTCTTCGGCCGACAGCCAGTGATCGCGTTCGATGTCGGCCAGCACCACCTCCAGCGGCTTGCCCGTCTGCCGGGCAATGGTGCGCGCAATGCGCTCGCGGGCTTTCACAATCTCTCGCGCCTGGATGGCAATGTCGCTGGCCGGGCCACCTGCGCCGCCGCTGGGCTGGTGGATCAGAAAGCGTGTGTTGGGCAGGCAAAACCGCCGCTCGCGCGGCGCCGCCAGGTACAGGTGCGTCGCCGCGCTGCCCACCCAGCCGGTGCCGATCATGTTCACCGGCGCGGTGATGAAGCGCACCAGGTCATGCATCGTGTCGCCCGACTCCAGGTGCCCACCGGGCGAGCTCACCAGCATGTCGATGGGCTCGGCGCTCTCGGCATCCAGCGCAATCAGCCGCCGCGCCACATCGGCGGCCAGGGTGTCGGTGATGGTGCCGAAGACCAGCAGGGTGCGGGCCTTGAAGGCCTTTTCTTCCAGGTACGACGTGCGTGGCTCGGAGCCTGGGGTGGCAGGTGGGGTGTTGGTGTCTGGCGTGTCCATGGGGGCAGGTCCTTGAAAAGAGTGACAGGACTGCCATGACGAACGAGACACGCCGGGCGTGACACCCCTCAGCCTGCGGCCACGCGCTGCCCCGGCGCGATGGTGGGCGGCGCCGCATTCAGCGTCTCGATCGCAAACCCCGCCGCCGCCTTGTAGCGCGCCATGAAGCCTTCGCGCTCTTCGCGCGGCAGCACGTCGTCGATGTGGTCGAACACCCCGCCGCAGCGTTCGTCCACCAGCCCCAGCAGGCCAAAGGGGCCGGAGCCCCGGTTGCGCAGCACCAGCGCCGAGATGTCCTTGCACAGCGTGTCGTCATAGGCGCGCAGCGCCTGCGGGCCCACGCCATGCGCAATCAGCTGCGCCCCCAGCACGCGCGCATCCACAATGGCCTGGCTGGCGCCGTTGGAGCCCACTGGGTACATCACATGTGCGGCATCGCCCAGCAGCGCCACGCGGCCGTCCACCCAGGTGGGCACGGGGTCGCGGTCGATCATGGGGTATTCAAAAATGTCCTTCGCACCCCGCAGCATCGCGGGCACGTCCAGCCAGCTGTAGTTCCAGCCGTCAAAGTGGTGAGCGAATTCCTCCAGCGCCACACGCCGGTTCCAGTCGCCCTGCTGCCAGCCGCCCTGGTTGTCCACCGTGATCTCGGCGATCCAGTTGATGGTGGCCAAGCCCGTGGCCGGGTCGGGCGGTGTGATGGGGTAGAACACCACACGGTGCCGCAGCGAGCCCACGCCCACAAACGAAGCGCCCGTTCGCACAGGCACCCCCGGCGTGGTGCCGCGCCACATGATGGCACCGCCCCACTGGATGGGCGGCTGCGCGGGGTGCATCTGCGCCCGCACGGCCGAGTGCAGGCCATCGGCGGCGATCAGCAGCGATCCGTCCACTTCCCGGCGTTCACCATCGCGTGTCTCGATGATCGCCGTCACACCGTCGGCATCTTGCCGGTAGCCCACCACCCGCCGCCCCAGTTGCACGGCGTCGTCGCCCAGGCGTTCTCGCACGGCGTTGAACAGCATCATCTGCAGCTGCCCCCGGTGTACCGAGTACTGCGGCCATTGGTAGCCCGCCTCCAGCCCGCGTGGCTCGGCGTACACCTCGTTGCCGTTGCGCCCCACCAGCGCCCATTCGCGCGCCTGCAGGCCAATCGTGTCCAGCACCTCGTTGCCAAACCCCAGGTCGTGCAGCTCCCGCACAGCGTTGGGCTGCAGGTTGATGCCCACGCCCAGCGGCTGCAGCTCGGGCACCGATTCAAAGACGACGCAGGGCACGCCGATCTGGCGCAGCGTGAGGGCCGTGGCCATGCCACCGATGCCGCCACCAGCGATCAGCACGGGGCGGACGGAAGAGGGGTGTGAAGTAGAAGATGCGCCAGACATGCCGGGATTGTCCATGCAATGGCGGGCGGAGCTTGTCGCGGACGCCGCAGGCGAATGCGGCGCTGGTGCATGCCGGGTGCGGGGGCTTGCAGACTGGGAGCGCCCACTCAGCAAGCCATTCTTGTCAGGCGTAGGTATCGACGTTGTTGCCCAGCCCAGCGGGTTGATTCTTTGCGGATACTGCCTTCTGCTGCTGTGCGGCACTGGCCGCAGCGCCTTCGGCCTTCGCTGCCTGGGCCCGTTGCTGCTCTTGCTGTTGCGCGCGCTGTATCGCCGTGATCTGGGCCTGCACCATCTGAATCTGGGCCTGCAGCAACTTGGCCTTCTGTTGCTTGGCCTTGGCATCCATGTCGGAGCTGGCCAAGCCCTTGAGCTGCTCGGTCAGCTCGCGCAGCTGCTTTTGCAGCTTGGCGATGTCGCTGCTGCCACTGGAGGAAGAGACCGGGCCGGTGGTGGAGGTGGTGCTGGCAATTTGCATCCCTGGTTATCGGCAAGGCGCAAGGAAAGTTGACCGGCGGCCCTCTCGCGCTGCGGGCTGTTGAACGCCGCCAACCCATGTGACGGAGGTAGAGACAACAGCCTGCGAGCCATTGTCTGCCGATGTGTGGCCGGCTTCAGCCTGTGGCACCATGCCCCGATGCAGAACGATGAACACCTGATGGCGCTGGTGAACGCCAGCCGCAGCACCTTGCTGCGTGCCGCAACGCGCCTGCTGGGCCCGGCCGAGGCCGAGGACGCCGTGCAGGACGCCTATGTGCGTGCGCTGGAGGCCAACGCCCCGGCGCTCAATGCGGCCCAGGCGTGGCTGCTGACGGTGGTGCGCAACCTGGCCATTGATCGACTGCGTCGCCGTCAGTGGATGGCGCAGTGGGCGGCAGAGACCATCCAGGCAGCGCAAGGGGATGCCCTCGTTTCGGTCGCGCCTTCGGCAGAGGCCGATGCCGCGCTGGCGCAGCAAGCCACGCTGGCGTTGCGGCGGCTGGCGGCGTGCGTGACGCCCGTGGAGGGGGCTGCGGTGCTGCTGCATGCTGTGTTCGATGCCAGCCACGCCGAGCTGGCGCAGGCCACCGGCCGGACGGAGGCGGCCAGCCGCCAGCAATTGCGCCGCGCGTTGCAACGCCTGCGGCGGGCCGAAGAGGAGGCCCGCCGTGGTGATGGGCACGATGAATCCAAGGACGCCGACCCTGCGCTGCTGCGCCTGTACCTGCAGTCGCTGCAATCGCGGGACGCACAGGGCCTGTGGGCCCTGCTGCGCCAGCCGCCGGTCAGTGCATTGGCCATACATGGTGCGGTGCATGCCGTGCTCCCGTTGCAGCACCAAGCCCGACGCCCACGGGCCAAGGCGGGTGGTGTGGTGCAGGTAGGTGGGCAACTGGGTTTGGTGCTTACGCTGGATGGCGTGACACTGTGCGTGTTGCCCCTGGGGCCATGCGCCGAGCTGGCGCACGAAGGCGTGGTGGCCTAGCCGACGCACCCGCACAACAGCAATTGCCAGCCGCCCGCCTGCACAAAAAGACGTTCGCAGCACCATGGCCTCTCAGACCACCCCCACCTTCTTTGCCACCCCGAAGGCGTTCCGCCAGTGGCTGGAGCGCCATGCAGACAGCGCGCCGGAGTTGCTGGTGGGTTTTCACAAGGTGGGCTCGGGCCGCCCCAGCATGAGCTGGTCGGAGTCGGTGGACGAAGCCCTGTGCTTTGGCTGGATCGATGGCATCCGGCGGCGCATTGACGAGCACACGTATTCGATCCGCTTCACCCCGCGCAAGCCGTCGTCCATCTGGAGCGCGGTCAACATCGCCAAGGTGGAGCAGTTGCAGGCGGCAGGCCGCATGACGCCCGCGGGGCTCGCGGCCTTTGCCCACCGAAAGGCGCACAAGTCGGCCATCTATTCCCACGAGCAGGCGGCAGTGGTCGAGCTGCCGGCGTCGCTGCAGCGCGCCTTCCAGCGCAACAAGGCCGCGTGGCGGTTCTTTCAGGAGTCCACGCCACCCAGCTATCGCAAGAGCATGCTGCACTGGGTCGCATCCGCCAAGCGCGATGCGACCCGCGAGGCACGGTTTGCGGAGTTGGTGGCCGCCTGCGCTGCGGGTGAGCGCATTGAGCTGTGGGCCAAGCGGCCATCGGCCGCAAAATCTTAGGCCCCGCACCCAAGCCCGAGCCACCCGCTGGGTTGCCGCGCTTGCCGTAAGCTCGCGACATGCAACAAAGAAACCTTGGACCTTTCTCCGTCTCGGCCATCGGCCTGGGCTGCATGAACCTGTCGCACGCCTATGGCGCGCCGGTGTCTGCCGAGCAGGGCGAGCGCGTGCTGCTGGCTGCACTTGATGCGGGCGTGACGCTGTTCGACACCGCCACGCTCTATGGCTTTGGAGCCAACGAAACCCTGGTGGGCCGTGTGATGAAGCAGCACCGCAGCCGCTTCACGCTGGCCAGCAAATGCGGCATGCAGGGGGTGGATGTGGCGGGTGACGGCAAGCTGGTGCGCGTGATCGACGGGCGGCCCGATACGCTGCGAAAGACCTGCGAAGACAGCCTGCGCCGCCTGCAGACCGATGTGATCGACCTGTATTACCTGCACCGCTGGGACAAGAGCGTGCCGATTGAGGAAAGCGTGGGCGCACTGGGCGAGCTGGTGCGGCGGGGGCACATTCGCACTGTGGGTCTCTCCGAGGTGTCTGCTGCCACGCTGCGCCGCGCGCATGCCGAGTTCCCAATCACGGCGATGCAGACCGAGTATTCACTGTGGACGCGCAACCCCGAGATTGCCGTGCTGGACGCCTGCCGAGAATTGGGCGTGGCCTTTGTGGCGTTCAGCCCGGTGGCACGGGGTTTCTTGTGTGGCGGCTTGACCGATGTGAGCACGCTGGACGCCAAGGACATTCGCCGTGCCATGCCGCGTTTTGCACCCGAGGCGTATGCGGCCAACCTGAAGCTGCTCGATGGCTACCAGGCGATTGCACGCGATGTGGGCTGCACGCCCGCCCAGCTGGCCCTGGCGTGGCTGCTGCACCAAGGTGAGCACATCATCCCCATCCCAGGAACCACGAACGTGGAGCATCTGCACGACGACCTGGGTGCCGTGAACGTGCGACTGGATGCTGCCACCATGGAGCGTCTGGGCGCGCTGATCAATGAGCGCACGGTGGTGGGCAATCGCTACAACGCCCAGAGCGCGCGCGAAGTGGATACCGAAACGTTTGAAGACCGCGCGGCGTAAGCGGCGCGGTCTTTGACGCGTTTATCGATATAGGCCGCTGAAACCGGCGTGGCTCAAGCCAGTGGTCGCCGCGCAGCGCCTCAGGGGGGTACTTTATCTCCCGCGCAGGTTGCCCTTGTCATCGGCGATCACGATCTCCACGCGGCGATTCATCGCACGGCCTTCGGGCGATGCGTTGTCGGCCACGGGGTGGGCCTTGCCGTAGCCGCGTGCGGTGATGCGGCTGGTGTCCACACCGCGCTGCACCAGCGCGTCGCGCACGGCTTGGGCGCGTCGGTCTGACAGGTCCTGGTTGTAGCTGTCGCTACCCACGCTGTCGGTGTAGCCCTCGATCAGCAGTTTGCGGTCCGGGAACTGTTTGAGGAAGTTGGCCAGCTTGTCCAGGCGCGGGCCGGCCTGGGCGGAGAGCTCGGCCTTGTTGAAGGCAAACAGCACATCGCCCAGAGTGACCAGCAGGCCGCGTTCGGTTTGCTGGGCTTCGAGTTCGCGCAGTTGTGCTTCGAGGGCGCGCACACGGTCTTGTGCGGCGTTGGCCTGGGCCATGGCGGCCGTGGCCTGGGCCTGCTGTTGGGCCGCACGTTGCTCTGCGCTCATCGCCTGTTGTTGGGCTTGCTGGGCGCGCAGGCGGGCTGCGTCAGCCTCTTGGGTGCGGGCCTGCAGGCGGATGCGGTCGGCTTCGCTGCCCGCTTGCTGGATGTTGGCATCGAGCTGGCGCGCGCGGGCCGCGTTGGTGGCGATCTCGGCGCGTTGGCGGGCGATGTATGCCAAGTGGTTGGTCTCGGACGTGTCGCGGTCATCGGCCCACACGCGGTCGGCCTTGGCGAGTGCGTCGGTGGCTTGCTTCAGTTCGAGCTGCGCGTACTGGTTGACGGCCGGGTCTCCTGCAGCGGTGCTCACTGCGGTACGGGCCTCTTCCAGCGCGGGCGATGGGGTGGTGCTGGCGCAGGCGGCCAACAGGCCTACGGCAATCAGGCTGGTGCACAGGGCGGTGGTTCGGTGAAAAAAGCGATGCATGGTCAGGTGTTCCTTGAAATGGGGGGGAGGTCAATCGCGGGGCCTCAACGGTGTTGGGCGTGAGTCGAAGCCAGGTTGGGCGCTAAGGCTTCAACGTCTGGCGCTGGCCTAGCGCGGCGATCGGCGGTTGATTTCTTCTTGCAGCGCTCGGATGCCGTCTTGCACTTGCGTCAGGTTGGCGGCATTGCTGGCTGCGTCGGCGCGGGTTTCGGCCACGCGGGCATCTACCTCGGCCTCAGCGGCCAGGCGGCGCGCGGCCACATAGTCCTTTTCAGCCATGGCTTTTTCGGCCTGCATGAGCTTCTCGCGCGCTTGTTGCAACTGCACGGGGGCGCTCGTGGCTACAGCCGGGGCAGCCGCAACGCGGTTCACGGTGGTGCGGCTCACGGCCATTTGCTCGGTGGGTGCGGGGGTGGAGGAACAGGCGGCCAGTGCGCCCAGTGCGAGTGCCGCTGTGGCGGTGCGGATCAGTGCGGATGAATGCATGGTGTGGTGGACTCCTGTGGAGGTTGTGGGATGTGCCGCACCGAGGTTTCGGGCGGGCAGCCAGCGATGTTCTGGTGTTGATGCATTGTTGGGGCCCGCGCAGTACCGGGGCGTAGGCCCTGCCTCTGTATTGCTGTGGGGCATGTCTTACGAACACTTGCAAACGGGGGCAGACCAGCGGCGCATTGGCCGTTGCCTGATCAACTGCGGAACTCTGACTTCCACGGGGTCTCGATCAAGGACGTTGCGCACCTCAGCGCTCCATTGCGGGGCTGAAGCGCCCTGCATGGCCGAGGTCACGGGTCGACCCCGTGTATCAGCCCCGCCCCCGCGCGCCCCATCCCGTCACTGCACCACGAAGAGGAGAGTCCCCGCATGCAGCCATCCACCTTTATGACCTGGGTCCAGGAGACCACCTTTGCCGGCGTGCCGCTGTGGAGCCTGTGCGTGGCCCTGGCAGCCACCACGGCCACCTATGCAGCCATCCTTGTGGTGCTCCACCTGCTGACCCGCCGCGCCAAGGTGTGGGCCACGCAGTCGCACAGCGGCATGGCGCTGACCATGGTGGATGTGCTGGAAGGCACCAGCCGCACACTGATGCTGGTGGTGGCTCTGCTCGTGGGCGCGAGCCTGCTGGACCTGCCCGGCCGCTGGGAGAGCCGCCTGAGCCAGCTGTGGTTTGTGGCCGTGGCGCTGCAAATGGGCCTGTGGGGCATGCGTGCCATTGGCATTGGCGTGCGCCGCTATGTGGAGCGGCACTCGTCCAGTGGCATGACGCAGGTCAGTGCCTCGGCCACGCTGATGTCCTGGGGGCTGCGCACGCTGTTGTGGAGCGTGGTGCTGCTGGCCATTTTGTCGAATGTGGGTGTGAACATCACGGCCTTCATCGCCAGCCTGGGCGTGGGCGGCATTGCGGTGGCGCTGGCGGTGCAAAACATCTTGGGAGACCTGTTTGCCTCGCTCGCCATCGCGGTGGACAAGCCGTTTGAGGTGGGCGACTTCATCGTGGTGGGCAATGTGTCGGGCACGGTGCAGGTGATTGGTCTCAAGACCACACGCATCCGCAGCCTGCAGGGCGAGCAGATCGTGATGTCCAACACCGACCTGCTCAAGCAGACCATCAGCAACTTTCGCATGCTGGAGCGGCGGCGCATCGTGTTCACGTTTGGCGTGGCCTATGACACCACCCCCGAGCAGGCTGAGGCCATTCCGGGTGTGGTGCGCAAGCTCATCGAAGCCCAGCCGCAGCTGCGTTTTGACCGCGCGCATTTCAAGGCGTTTGGCGCCAGTTCGCTCGACTACGAGGTGGTCTATATCGTCGAAGACCCGGCCTTCAACGTGTACATGGACCTGCAGCAGTCCATCAACCTCGGGCTGCTGCGCGAGTTCAAGGCCATGGGGGTGGAGTTTGCTTTCCCCACCCGCACGGTGCACATCGCAAGTGCTCCAGGGCAGGTGCCGGGGCCTGCGCCGCTGGCTGTGGCGGCCTCAGCAGCGGCAGCTCTTGGGGGTGGTGACCGTTGAATGCCAGGTGTTCCGTACCTGCTATGCGCGGAGGGCGGGCAAAAAAAAGCCGGTGGCCTTGGCAGGCGACCGGCTTGAACAGGGTAGTTGCTACTAGCGCTTCTTCATCTTCAAAGGGAAAACTTTTCAAGACCTGCGCAAACAGGCCTGAGTCCGCCGTTGCGTTCCGGGGACAAGCATGGCGCCTGATCCCCTTTTGCGCAAGTCTTACTTACTTGGATACCACGCGCACCATTTCCAGGCACTTGTTCGAGTAGCCCCATTCGTTGTCGTACCAGCTCACGACCTTCACGAAAGTGCCGTCCAGGGCAATGCCAGCGTCGGCATCAAAGATCGAGGTGCGGGTGTCGCCACGGAAGTCGGTGGCCACCACCTTGTCTTCGGTGTAGCCCAGAACGCCCTTCAGGGCGCCTTCGGACTGGGCCTTCATCTCGGCCTTGATTTCTTCGTAGGTGGCAGCCTTGTCCAGTTCCACCGTCAGGTCCACCACCGACACGTCGGAGGTGGGTACGCGGAAGGACATGCCGGTCAGCTTCTTGTTCAGCGCAGGGATCACCACGCCCACGGCCTTGGCAGCACCGGTGCTGGAGGGGATGATGTTTTCCAGAATGCCGCGGCCGCCGCGCCAGTCCTTGTTCGAAGGGCCGTCCACGGTCTTTTGCGTGGCGGTGGCTGCGTGCACGGTGGTCATCAGGCCGCGCTTGATGCCCCACTTGTCGTTCAGCACCTTGGCCACGGGGGCCAGGCAGTTGGTGGTGCACGATGCGTTGGAGATGATGGCCTGGCCCGCGTAGGTGTCGTGGTTCACGCCGAACACGAACATGGGGGTGTCGTCCTTGGAGGGGGCCGACAGGATGACCTTCTTGGCACCAGCGTCCAGGTGCTTCTGCGCGGTGACCTTGTCCAGGAACAGGCCGGTGGATTCGATCACCACGTCGGCGCCGACTTCGTTCCACTTCAGGTTGGCGGGGTCGCGCTCTTGCGTCAGGCGGATCTTCTTGCCGTTGACGACCAGGGTGTTGCCCTCGACCGAGACTTCGCCCTTGAAGCGGCCATGCACCGAGTCGTACTGCAGCATGTACGCGAGGTACTCGGGCTCCAGAAGGTCGTTGATGCCCACGACTTCGATGTCGCTGAAGTTCTGGATGGCCGAGCGCAGCACGTTGCGGCCGATGCGGCCGAAGCCGTTGATACCAATCTTGATCGTCATAGGGAGCCTCTTCAAAGTTGCAAAGTCGAAATCGGGAATCTGCCGCCGCGCGCCCGCTGGCAGCGGGGCACAGCGGGCAGGAGAAGTTTTAGCGGGCCTTCTTGGCGGGCTTCAGGCGGGCCGCGCCGATGGCCACCAGCACTGCGTCGGCCACGTTCTCTTCGGTGAAGCCGTAGTGCTTGAACAGCACCGGCGCGGGGGCCGATTCACCGTAGGTGTCGATGCCCACCACGGCGGCGCAGCCGTATTTCCACCAGCCGTCGGTCACGCCCATTTCCACGGCCACGCGGGGCACGCCGGCGGGCAGCACGCTGCTCTTGTACTTGGCGTCTTCGCGGTCGAAGGTGGTCGTGCTGGGCATGGAGACCACACGCACGGGGATCTTCTTGTCGGCCAGCAGGCGCTGGGCCTTCAGGGCTAGCTGCACTTCGGAGCCCGTGGCGATGATCACGGCCACGGCTTTCTTTTTGAGGCCGACATCGTCAGGTTTGGACAGCACATAGCCGCCGCGCGAGATGTCGCCCAGGTCGCGCTTGGGGGCGTAGGGCAGGTTCTGGCGCGACAGGGCCAGAACGGTGGGCTTGTCGCGGTTGCTGAGGGCCACGCTCCAGGCCACGGCGGTTTCGGCCGTATCGGCGGGGCGCCACACATCAAGGTTGGGGATCAGGCGCAGGCTGGCCACGTGCTCGATGGACTGGTGCGTGGGGCCGTCTTCGCCCAGGCCGATGGAGTCGTGCGTGAACACGTGGATCACGCGTTGCTTCATCAGCGCAGCCATGCGGATGGCGTTGCGGCTGTAGTCGCTGAACGTGAGGAAGGTGCCGCCGTAGGGGATGAAGCCACCGTGCAACGCCACGCCGTTCATGATGGCGGCCATGCCGAATTCGCGCACACCGTAGTTGATGTGGCGGCCACCGACCTTGTCGCCATTCGCGGCTTCGGTCTTGACCACGTTGCCCTGCATGTCAAAGCGCAGGTTGGGCGTGCTCTTGGTGTTGGTGAGGTTGGAGCCGGTCAGGTCGGCGCTGCCACCCAGCAGCTCGGGCAGGGCGGCGGTGAAGGCTTCCAGCGCCAGCTGGCTGGCCTTGCGGCTGGCCACGGTTTCGCCCTTGGTATGGGCGGCCACCACGGTGTCCACGGCCACCTGGGCAAAGTTGGCGGGCAGGTCGCCATTCATGCGGCGCGTCAGCTCGGCAGCCAGCTCGGGGAATGCCTTGCTATAGGCGGCAAAGCGGTCGTTCCAGGCGGCCTCAAAAGCTTGGCCGTTGGCCTTGCAGTCCCAGCTGGCGTACACGTCTTCGGGGATCACGAAGGGTTCGCTGGCCCAGCCCAGGGCTTCGCGGGTCAGCGCGATTTCTTCGGCGCCGAGCGGTTCGCCGTGGGCCTTGGCGGTGTTGGCGCGGTTGGGGCTGCCCTTGCCGATGTGCGTCTTGCACACGATCAGGGTGGGGCGCTCGGTCTGCTTCTTGGCTTCTTCGATGGCGGCGGCCACCTTGTCAGCATCGTGGCCGTCGATGGGGCCGATCACGTTCCAGCCGCTGGCCACAAAACGCAGGGGGGTGTTGTCGGCAAACCAGGGAGCGACCTGGCCATCGATGCTGATGCCGTTGTCGTCGTACAGGGCGATCAGCTTGTTGAGCTTCCAGGCGCCTGCCAGAGACACGGCTTCGTGGCTGATGCCTTCCATCAGGCAGCCGTCGCCCAGGAAGGCGTAGGTGTGGTGGTCCACCACGGCATGGCCTTCGCGGTTGAACTCGGCGGCCAGCAGCTTTTCGGCCAGCGCAAAGCCCACGGCATTGGTGATGCCCTGGCCCAGCGGGCCGGTGGTGGTCTCGACGCCAGCGGTGTAGCCCACTTCGGGGTGGCCGGGCGTCTTGCTGTGCAGCTGGCGGAAGTTCTTCAGCTCGCCAATCGGCAGGTCGTAGCCGGTGAGGTGCAGCAGCGCGTACAGCAGCATCGAGCCGTGGCCGTTGGACAGCACAAACCGGTCGCGGTCAAACCACTGGGGGTTGGTAGGGTTGTGCTTGAGGTGGCGGCTCCACAGCGCCACGGCCATGTCGGCCATGCCCATGGGGGCGCCGGGGTGGCCGGAGTTGGCTTGTTGAACGGCGTCCATGGCCAATGCGCGGATCGCATTTGCCATCTGTTGGGATTGCTGGGTGTTGGCCATGGGGGGAGGGTTCAGGGTGGGTGATTCGGGGGAAACCTGGCATTTTACCGGGGCGGCTTTCGCCCACCTGAATTCGCAGGCTGCAAGCCGGAAGCCCGGTGGCAATGCACTACAGTGCGGGCCATGCAAGGACTGCACCTCACCGCCGATCTCCATGGCTGCCGCTGTGCCCCTGCCTGGCTGCTGGACGCCGCCGCCCTGGGCCACGCCTGTACCGATGCGGTGCACGCCGCCGGGCTGCAGCCCGTGGGGCATTTGTTTCATGAGTTTCCGGCCACGGCGCATGGCCCTGGCGGAGTGACTGCTACTGTTTTGCTAGCGGAATCCCACCTGTGCGTGCACACATGGCCCGAGCAGCGCGCGGTGACGCTGGATGTGTATGTGTGCAATTTCGGCGCCGACCATTCGGCCAAGGCGCGTGCGCTGATGGACGCGCTGCTGGCCCTGTTCGACCCCACCACGGTGGAACGCCATGCGCTGCAACGGGGTGCTGTGAACGAGGTGGCAGCATGAGTTCTAGTGCCGCCTCCCATCACCAGGTACCCGCGTTGCTGCTGGCCGCAGGCCGTGGCGAGCGCATGCGCCCGTTGACCGACCGCACGCCCAAGCCTCTGCTGCCGGTGCAGGGCCAGCCGCTGCTGCAGTGGCACTTGGCGGCGCTGCAGGAGGCGGGTGTGGAACAGGTGGTGATCAACACCGCGTGGCTGGGGGCGCAGATCAGCGACCATTTTCTAGGTGTTTTTGGCCTCCAGCGCTTGATGAATAAGCGTAAGCAGCTATCAATTTTATACTCGCACGAAGGCGTGGACTTTGGCGGTGCGCTGGAAACCGCCGGCGGCATCGCCCGTGCATTGCCGCAGCTCGGCCCGGTGTTCTGGCTGGCCGCAGGCGATGTGTTTGCGCCCGATTTCGTGTTCGACAGCGCCGCCGTGGAGGCCTTCGAGGCCAGCGACCATCTGGCCCACCTGTGGCTGGTGCCCAACCCCACCCACAACCCGCGTGGCGACTTTGGCCTGTCGGCCGACGGCCTGGCGCTGAACCTGCTCGCCGACGACCCCGCGCCACGCTACACCTACAGCACCATCGCCCTGTTGCGCGCCGAGCTGTTTGCGGCGCCGTGGTGCGACATTCCGCCCGGAAACCCCAGCGGCATCAAAGCCCCGCTGGCGCCGCTGCTTCGCCGTGCAATGGACAATGGCCGCGTCAGTGCGCAGCTCTACACCGGCCGCTGGACCGATGTGGGCACGCCCGAGCGGCTGGCCGAACTCAACTCCTTTTCTTCCAACGCGCCATGAACACCACCGTGCCTGCCTCTGTCTACGCCCAGCGCCGCGCGCACCTGGCTGCCCAGCTGGGCCCCGGGGGTATCGCCATCATTCCTACGGCGCTGGAGCGCCCGCGCAATCGGGACAGCGACTTTCTGTTCCGCCACGACAGCTACTTCTACTACCTGACCGGCTTCACCGAGCCGGGCGCCTGCCTGGTGCTGGCCCACGACGGCCGCAGCACGCTGTTTTGCCAGCCCAAGGACCTGGAGCGCGAGATCTGGGATGGCTACCGCCTCGGCCCGGCCGCCGCGCCCGCTGCGTTGGGAGTGGACGCGGCTCATTCGATGGCCGAGTTGGACGGCAAGCTGCCGCGCCTGCTCGAAAACACGGCCTGCGTCTGGTACCCGTTTGCCACGCACAGCGGCTTGGCGGCGCGGGTGGAGGGCTGGCTCAACGTGGTGCGCGGCCGTGTGCGCTATGGCGCCATCTGCCCCGCAGAACAGAACGACCTGTGCACGCTGCTCGACGAGATGCGCCTGTTCAAGGACGCGCATGAGCAGGACATCATGCGTCGCGCAAGCAGCATCAGCGCGCAGGCCCACATCCGCGCCATGCAGCGCTCGGCCCGCATGCTGCGCGCCGGGGAGGATGTGCGCGAATACCACCTCGATGCCGAGCTGCTGCACGCGTTCCGAGACGCAGGCTCGCAGTACCCGGCCTACAGCTCCATCGTGGCGGCGGGCGCGAACGCCTGCGTGCTGCACTATCGCGCCGATGCGGCCCCGGTGCGCGATGGCGAGCTGGTGCTGATCGACGCGGGCTGCGAGCTGGACAGCTACGCCAGCGACATCACCCGCACCTTCCCCGCCAACGGCACATTTACAGGCCCCCAGCGTGCGCTGTACGACCTGGTGCTGGCCAGCCAGGAAGCGGCCGTGGCGGCCACCAAGGCGGGTGCCCGCTTCAACGACCCGCACGACGCTACGGTGGCCGTGCTGGCGCAGGGCATGCTGGACCTGGGCTTGCTTGACAAGAACAAGGTGGGGTCGGCGCAGGACGTGATCGACAAGCGCGCGTACTTCCAGTTCTACATGCACCGCACCAGCCACTGGCTGGGCATGGACGTGCACGACTGCGGCAGCTATGTGGAGCCCGGCGAGGTGGGGCAGACCAGCGAACGCAAAGACCCGCTCTCGGGCGAGACCATCACCAATCGCCCCAGCCGCATCCTGCGGCCCGGCATGGTGCTGACCATCGAGCCGGGCATCTATGTGCGCCCCGCCGATGGCGTGCCTGAGCAGTTCCACAACATCGGCATCCGCATTGAAGACGATGCCATCGTGACGGACGCGGGCTGTGAACTGATCACGCGGGGCGTGCCCGTGAAGGCCGACGAGATCGAAGCGCTGATGCGCACCTGAGCGTGGGCAAATCCATGGCCGTGAACAATGCTGCAGGCGTGGATGTAGCGGGTGCTCTGAGGCAACCCGCGAAGTGGCGGCTGGGCGGTGTGCTGTGGTTGCTGGGCATGCCCGGCGTGGTGGCGGTAGTTTGGGCGCTGTTCCCAACCTTGAGGGCCAACGAGGCGCTGCTACCGCTGCCTCTGTGGGCCGTGCTGCTGCTCAGCGGGTTGCAGACCGCCTCGCTGTTGGCGCTGGCTGTGGCGGTGGGCGTGTGGCTGGCGCCCCGCGTGGGCCTGCGGGCGCCCGTGGTGTCTTCCTGGCTGGTCGGCCAGCCCATCGGCCCCGCGCTGCGTGTCCAGTCCCTGCTTGGCATCTTGGGCGGTGTGGTGGGCGCCGCGTGGTTGTGGGTGCTGTCCCAGGTGGCGCCCGCAGCGCTCCAGCCGTCGGACCCTGCCAGCGCCATGCCGCTGGTGGTCAAGCTGCTGTATGGCGGCATCACCGAAGAGCTGCTGTTGCGCTGGGGCGTGATGACCTTGCTGATGTGGCTGGGCTGGCGCGTGGTGCAGGGCGGACAGGGCCAGCCGGGCAAGGGGCTGGTGGCTGGCGCGGTGCTGCTCAGTGCGCTGCTGTTTGCGCTGGGGCATCTGCCTGCCGCGCAGGCGCTGGCGGGCGCATTGACGGTGCCCGTCGTGGTGTTTGTGCTGGTGGGCAACACGGCCTTTGGCCTGGTGGCAGGCTGGCTCTACGCGCGCCACGGGCTGGAGGCGGCGATCCTGGCGCATGTGCTGGCGCATCTGTTGTCATCCCCGTTGCTCTGATGGGGCTTTTGGACCGCAGGGCGGATGCAAGGGGTAACTCGCCTGTAACCGCTTCGTGTGAGAATTGAAACTCGATTACATCCACCAGACAAACGAGAGAAAGAGACAAACCCATGCCTACCCGCCGCGCCACCAAGATTGTTGCCACTCTGGGCCCCGCCTCCAGCGACCCGGCACTACTGGAGGCCATGATCCGAGCGGGGGTGAACGTGGTGCGGCTGAACTTCAGCCACGGCAAGGCGCAGGACCATATCGACCGCGCCGCCACCGTGCGTGCCGCTGCCCAGCGCGCGGGCCGCGAGGTGGCCATCATGGCCGACCTGCAGGGCCCCAAGATCCGCGTGGGCAAGTTTGCCGAGGGCAAGGTGCAGCTGGAGTCGGGCGCCAAGTTTGTGCTGGATGCATCGCGCACCGAACTGGGCGACATCGAAGGCGTGGGCCTCGACTACAAGGAGCTGCCACGCGACGTGAAGGCGGGCGACCTGCTGCTGCTCAATGACGGCCTGATCGTGCTCACGGTGGATGCGGTGCGCGGCGAGGAAGTGCACACCACCGTCAAGGTGGGTGGCGAGCTGTCGAACAACAAGGGCATCAACAAGAAGGGTGGCGGCCTCACGGCACCGGCCCTCACGGCCAAGGACATGGAGGACATCCGCACGGCGATGAGCTTCCAGGCCGACTACGTGGCCGTGAGCTTTCCCAAGAACGCGACCGACATGGAAATGGCGCGCCAGCTGTGCAATGTGGCCGCGTCCGAGTACCGCCACAAGCCGGGCCTGATCGCCAAGATCGAGCGGGCCGAGGCCATCCCGCACCTCGAAGCCATCCTGCGCGTGAGCGACGGGATCATGGTGGCGCGCGGCGACCTGGCGGTGGAAGTGGGCAACGCGGCCGTGCCCGCGCTGCAAAAGAAGATGATCCGCATGGCGCGCGAGCTGGACAAGGTCGTCATCACCGCCACGCAGATGATGGAAAGCATGATCACCAACCCCGTGCCCACGCGCGCCGAGGTGAGTGACGTGGCCAACGCCGTGCTGGACGGCACCGACGCCGTGATGCTGAGCGCCGAGACGGCCGCAGGCCGCTACCCACTCGAAACCGTGGAAGAAATGGCCACCATCTGCGCAGCGGCCGAGGCGGCGGAAGACCATCACCTGGACGCGGACTTCACCGGCCAGACCTTTGGCCGCATCGACCAGTCCATTGCCATGGGCGCACTGTTCACCGCCCACCACCTGGGCGCCAAGGCCATCGTGGCCATGACCGACAGCGGTGCCACGGCGCTGTGGATGAGCCGCCACAGCATCCGCATCCCCATCTATGCGCTCACGCCCAAGGTGACCACGCAGCGCAAGATGGCCATGTACCGCAACGTGCGCCCCCTGCTCATGGACACCAGTGCTGACCGCGATACGGCCCTTGAGCAGGCCGAGCGCCACCTCAAGAACCGCAACATCGTGCAAAAGGGCGATGTCTACGCCATCACCTGCGGCGAGCCCATGGGTGCGCCGGGCGGGACCAATATGCTGAAGATCTGCGTGGCGAGCTGAATGGCCAGGTTCTGAGTCGTTAGCTGGCCGCGTGTGGCGGGTCGTTGGCGAGAGACAACGCCGCCAGGCGTGGGCGCAGTGCCAACGCTCCCAGGTCGCACAGCCAGCCCACCGTCCAGCAGAGCCAGCCCGTCCACAGCGTGTGGCTCATGAAGTGCGCGCCCCGCACCTGTTGGGCTCCACCCAGCACCAAGCCTGCCAGCACCGCCGCAGCCAGCCACCAGCGCGCGGCAGCCGGTGCCTTGTGGCGCAGCGCGAAGTAGCCCCCCACGAAGGCAAAACCCGCCGAGGCATGGCCCGCCGGAAAGCACCGCCCACCGCCGCCATCGACCACGCCCAGCGCCCAGTGGGAGGCATACCGCGCCACACCGCCGAACTCCGCCAGGTCCCAGGGGCAGCTGGTGGTGCTGAGGTTCTTGCCCACGCTCACGGCTGCCAGCGCCAGCAAGGCACTGATGGCCATCTGCAGGCGCTCACCCATATCCAGACGCCGCAGCACCCCCCAGGGCCACCACACGCCCAGTGCCAGCAGCAGCACCAGCAGCCATCCCAGGCGGCGGGCCCCTTCGTGGAGCACCTGCACGAAGAACCATTGTTCTCGCAGTGGAAACCCGTTGGCCGAGCCAAACGCGCGGGCCAGGGGGATGTCTTGCCCGCCAGCGTCCCATGCCACTATGGCGATCAGGATGCCCAGGGTCCACAGGAGCAAGGTACGGTGGTCGTGGGCGAAGCGGCGGGGCGAGGAAGGCGTGGGCAGCATTCCACCGACCATAGGGCGCGCCACTTAACGCCGCCTTAATGACCCTGCGCAGGTGGCCGCGCCCGGCGACAATCGCTGCATGCGAATACTCGTTGTCGAAGACGATGCCGGCATTGCCGCAGGCCTGCGCACGAACCTGCAGCAACGTGGCTATGCGGTGGATGTGTGTGATGGCGTGGCCAGTGCCTGGGGGGCGTTGCGCGCGGAGCGCTTTGATGCCGTGCTGCTCGATCTGGGGCTGGCCGACGGTGATGGCGGCGATCTGCTGCGGCGGTTGCGCCTGAGCCCGGCGCCGGGGGGAGCGGCTTCTGCGCAGGTTTTGCCCGATCCCTCCACCCCTGTACTCATCGTGACCGCCCGCGATCAGGTCCACCAGCGCATTGCGGGGCTGGACCAGGGGGCGGATGACTACCTGGCCAAGCCTTTTGACATGGACGAGCTGGATGCGCGCTTGCGCGCCCTGCTGCGCCGGGCCGCCGGGCGCGCCTCGCCCACCATCCGCTATGGCGATATCGAGATGGACCCTGCGGTGCGCACGGTGCACCAAGGCGGCAAGCTGGTGGAGATGTCGCCCCGGGAGTTTTCGGTGCTGCTGGTGTTGCTGGAGGCGCGGGGGCGGGTGCTCTCGCGCCAGCAGATCGAAGAGCGCCTGTACAGCTGGGATGCGGCCATCGAGAGCAATGCGGTGGAGGTCCACATTCACCACCTGCGGCGCAAGCTGGGCAGCGCATGTATCCAGACCATGCGAGGTGTGGGCTACTTCATGCCCCAGGAGGCGGCCGCATGAGCGCTGCTGCCGCAACGCCCGGGGGGAGTGCGCGCAGGCCGTCGCTGACCCGGCAGCTGCTGCTGTGGTCCCTGGGCGCGCTGGTGCTGGTGTGGGGCAGCTTTGTGTTCATGGGCTACCAGACGGGGGTGCACGAAGCGGATGAACTGACCGACGGGCACCTGGCCAGCGTGGCCGCCCTGTTGCTTAACCTGCGTGCGAACGAGGCTGCCGAGGGGCCCCAGGTCACCCAGCGGGTCGCCACACCCTGGCTCAAGTCGCACGACTACCAGCAATCGCTCAGCGTCGTCCAGTGGGATGCGCAGGGGCGTCTGCTCCATCACAGCGGTACGGCGCCCGTTCCTGCTTTCAGCGCCGCCGAGGGGTTCGCCAATATGGCGCTGGGGGCGAAGGGTGTGGTGTGGCGCAGTTTTTCCCAGTGGGATGCGGCACGCACGCACAAGGTCATGGTGTTGCTGGAGCTGCGCGAGCGCGACGAGCTGGCCCAGGACATTGCCGAGCAGATGATCGAGCCCGGCCTGTGGTTGCTGCCCGTGGTGTCCCTGGCTCTCGGGCTTGCGCTGTGGCGCGGTCTGCGCCCGCTGTATGCCCTGTCGGCCGACGTGGCGGCGCTCGACCCCGCCAGCACCCAGCGCCTGGCGTCACGCCATGCCTGGAACGAGTTCGAGTCCGTGGTCGCATCGATCAACACCCTGCTGGACCGCCAGCAGGCGGCGATGGTGCGCGAGCGCCGGCTGGCCAATGAAGTCGCGCACGAATTGCGCACGCCCCTGTCCTCCATTGCGCTGCAGGCCAGTGCTTTGGGCGGCGAACTGGATGCGGCCGCCCGGGCGCAGGCCATCGCCCGCATTGGCCAGGATGCCCTGCGTGCAGGGCATGTGCTCAACCAGCTGCTGGCCCTGGCGCGCGCGAGCCGGGCCGAACTGCATGAGGCCAAGGCGCCGGTGGATCTGTGCGCGGTGGCGCGCCAGGTGTGTGCCGACTATGCCCAGGCGGCCTGGCAGCGGGGCAACGACATCGCACTGTCGGCGCCACCGGCGCTGTGGGTGTCTGGGCATGCGCTGCTGCTGGACATCGCGGCGCGCAATCTGGTGGAGAACGCGCTCAAACACACACCAGACGGCACGCACATCGCCGTGCAGGTAGGTGCTTCTGACGGGGCGGGTGCATGGCTGCAGGTGTGCGACGACGGCGCGCGGCGCCAGGGCGATGCGTCTGTCGCTCCGGGGCCGAGAAACCCCTCGGACAGCCTGCATCTGGGCCACGAGATCCTGCGGCGGGTCGCAGACATTCATGGTGGCCATTTCGGGCCAGCGCCTGCCGCCCCGCCCTTTACCACCTGTTTTCGGTTGGATTTGCCCCCTTCGGCGGTCACGCCCCCCGGTTAAAATTGCGAGTTACCAAGCGGTTACCACCGCCAAGCCCGGCTTACAGCGCCTTCCCCAACCCTCAACGGACCCTACGACCATGCCCCTCGTTTCGATGCGCGAACTGCTCGACCATGCCGCTGCCAACAGCTATGGCATCCCTGCCTTCAACGTCAACAACCTGGAGCAGGTCCAGGCCGTCATGGCCGCCGCCGACGAAGTGGGCGCCCCGGTCATCCTGCAGGCCAGCGCCGGTGCCCGCAAATATGCGGGTGAGCCCTTCATCAAGCACCTCATCCAGGCAGCGGTCGAGGCCTTCCCGCACATTCCGCTCGTCATGCACCAGGACCACGGCACTTCGCCCAAGGTCTGCCAGGGCGCCATCGACCTGGGCTTTGGCTCGGTGATGATGGACGGCTCGCTGATGGAAGACGGCAAGACGCCTTCCTCCTTCGAGTACAACGTGGAAGTGACCCGCAAGGTGGTGGACATGGCGCACAAGGTGGGCGTCACGGTCGAAGGCGAACTGGGCTGCCTGGGCAACCTGGAAACCGGCGAAGCCGGTGAAGAAGACGGTATTGGCGCTGAAGGCAAGCTCGACCACAGCCAGATGCTGACCGACCCTGAAGAAGCCGCCGTGTTCGTCAAGGCCACGCAACTGGACGCCCTGGCCATTGCCATCGGCACCAGCCACGGCGCCTACAAGTTCAGCCGCAAGCCCACGGGCGACATCCTGGCCATCAGCCGCGTCAAGGAAATCCACCAGCGCATCCCCAACACCCACCTGGTAATGCATGGCTCCTCGTCGGTGCCCGCCGAGTTGCTGGCCATCATCAACCAGTACGGCGGCAAGATGAAGGAAACCTACGGCGTGCCAGTCGAGGAAATCCAGGAAGCCATCAAGCACGGCGTGCGCAAGATCAACATCGACACCGACATCCGCCTGGCCATGACCGGCGCGGTGCGCAAGTTCCTGGCTGAGAACCCCGACAAGTTCGACGCCCGCGAATGGCTCAAGCCTGCCCGCGAAGCTGCCAAGCAGGTCTGCAAGCAGCGTTACCTGGAGTTCGGCTGCGAAGGCCAGGGCAGCAAGATCAAGGGCCTCAGCCTCCAGGTTGTGGCCGCCCAGTACGCTGCGGGTACGCTGGCCCAAGTGGTGAACTGATCGTTGGCATGAGGCCCTGCGGGGCCGCTGCCCAGCCTGGCTGCGTTGTGCTGCCAGGCTTTTTTTTGCCTGTCTGCATGCAGAGACTGGGGAGTTCCCTCTACAGCAGACAAAGGTGACAGCGACAAGATCTTCTTCATGTAAGCTCGCGGTCAGCTTGCCCACCGGCAGCGCCGCAAGAAGTGTCCGATACCAGGGCGCTTTCAACACATTTCTCACCAGCTACACCGAGCTGGTTGTTGCATGGCAGAAGCCGTCGATGGACGGACTCGGGTGCCGTGGGATGATTGAAGGCGAATTCGTATGAACCTTTCTCTATGACTCTGACAATTTCAAAGTTCCGGCGGCTGTTGCCTCTCTTGCCTGTGTTGGCCGTGACGGTGTTCACGGTGGCGTGCGCGCCCCTGACCGTTCCTCCCAAGTCCGAATATCCCGTGGGTCGCGCCCGTCTGGTGTTGCCGCCGGGGGCGTGGCAGGACCTGGGAACCTCCGAAGAAGCCACATCCAGCCCCGCAGGCCGTACCCCGCTCCAGACGCGTGCGGTGGCGCTGCGGGGTGCACAAGGCGAATGGCTGGCTGCGGTGCGCGTGCAGACCAACCGCACCGGCGATCTGCGCGGGTCTCCGCAAGGGGTGGGGTACTGCCCGCCGCAACAGGACGTCGTGGTCAAAGATCCCGCGGATGGCAGCCCCGTGCGCGCCGACTGCCTGCGCTTCAAGCTTTGGGCGAGCAGCCCCAAGTGGCTTGAAAAGAACCGACCCGATCTGGGCCAATGGATGGCCAGCCGCCAGATCGCGCTGAGCACCCCCTATGCGCATGTGAGCTACCGCTACGTCACCGAAGCGGGTGTCTGGGTGGCGGTGGATGCCCTGGTGGACCAGCGGCTGATCAGCGTCCGGCCGCGCAACAACGAAGAGTTCCTGCTCGCAGGTCTGCCCTTCCAGCAGTGGGCCTATGACCTGGCCCAGGCTGCGCGCCTGAGCGCCGGCATGGTGGACGGCCACCTGGCCATTCCGCCTTTCCCGTTCCCCACGCCCACATCCAGGCCCTAGCTCGCCAGTTTTTCCCTGCCTGGCGGCCTTGCATAACGATTACGAAACTCGAGGAGACCTCTAATGCAGACAACCCCCGTCCCGCAGCCGCAGCGTATCGGCGTGCCCAGGGAGACCTTCCCCGGTGAAAAGCGCGTGGCCACCGTGCCCGATGTGGTGGAAAAGCTGATCAAGCTGGGCTTCGCGGTCACTGTGGAGTCGGGGGCTGGGGATGGCGCCAATTTCAGCGATGACGCCTACCGCGCCGCCGGGGCCCAGATCGTGGGCGACGCTGCCGCGCTGTGGGCTGCATCCGATATCGTCTTCAAGGTGCGCCCGCCCAGCAGCGACGAAGTGGCGCTGATGCGCGAGGGTTCGACGCTCATCGATTTCATCTGGCCCGCCCAGAACCCGGAACTGATGCAGCAGTTGGCCGCGAAGAAGACCACGGTGCTCGCCATCGACTGCCTGCCACGTACGCTCTCCCGCGCGCAGAAGATGGACGCACTCACCTCCACCGCAGGCGTCAGCGGCTACCGCGCCGTCATCGAGGCGGCCAACGCCTTTGGCCGTTTCTTCAACGGCCAGATCACGGCGGCGGGCAAGGTGCCGCCAGCCAAGGTGTTCATTGCAGGCGCTGGCGTGGCGGGTCTTGCGGCCATCGGCACAGCAGCCAACCTGGGCGCCATCGTGCGCGCCAACGACACACGTGCCGAGGTGGCCGACCAAGTCAAGTCGCTGGGCGGTGAGTTCGTCAAGGTGGACTACGAGGAAGAAGGCTCGGGCGGCGGCGGGTACGCCAAGGTCATGAGTGAGGGCTTCCAGGCCGCGCAGCGCAAGATGTACGCGGAGCAGGCCAAGGACGCCGACATCATCATCACCACCGCGCTGATCCCCGGCAAGCCCGCGCCCAAGCTCATCACGGCCGAGATGGTGCAGAGCATGAAGCCCGGCAGCGTGATCGTGGACATGGCTGCCGAGCAAGGCGGCAACTGTGAGCTGACGGTGCCCGGCCAGGCCGTGGTGCGCCATGGCGTGACCATCGTCGGCTACACCGACCTGGCTTCGCGTTTGGCCAAGCAGTCGTCCACCCTGTATTCCACCAACCTGCTGCGCTTGACAGAAGAGCTGTGCAAGGCCAAGGACGGCGTGGCCGTGGTCAATATGGAGGATGACGCGATCCGGGGCCTTACCGTGGTCAAGGATGGTGCCATCACCTGGCCTGCGCCACCGCTCAAGCAGGCCCCTGCACCGGCACCCAAGGCTGCGGCGGCACCCGTGGCCGCCAAGAAATCCAGCCATGGCCCCGGTGCCCCCATGTCCGCCAAGACGCTGACCATTGTTTTTGCCGTGCTGGCCGTGCTGTTCTGGGCCATCGGTGCCTATGCGCCTGTGGCCTTCCTGGGGCACTTCACGGTGTTCGTGCTGGCCTGTTTCATCGGCTACATGGTGGTGTGGAACGTCACGCCCGCGCTGCACACGCCGCTGATGAGCGTGACCAACGCCATTTCCAGCATCATCGCCATCGGCGCGCTGGTGCAGATTGCGCCGCCCGATGCGGGCATCAATGGGCGCCCTGATGGGCTCATCCTTTGGCTTGCCTTTGCGGCCCTGGTGCTCACGGCCGTCAACATGTTCGGTGGCTTTGCGGTCACGCGCCGCATGCTCGCCATGTTCCGCAAGTAGTCCGATAACGACAAGAACAACGAGGAGCACAGAACATGTCCCAAAGTCTCGCTACCGTGGCCTACCTGGGCGCGGCCATTTTGTTCATCCTGAGCCTGGGCGGGCTCTCCAACCCCGAAACCTCGCGCCGGGGCAACCTGTTCGGCATGGTCGGCATGGCGCTGGCCGTGCTGGCCACGGTGTTCGGCCCGCGCGTCAGCCCCGCAGGGGTGGCCTGGATCGTCGGTGCACTGGTCATTGGCGGCGGCATTGGCCTGTATGCGGCCAAGGTCGTCAAGATGACGCAGATGCCGGAGCTGGTCGCGCTCATGCACAGTCTGGTGGGTCTTGCGGCCTGCCTGGTGGGGTTTGCCAGCTATGTGGATACCTCGATCCAGCTGCAAGGCGCGGAGAAGATCATCCACGAGGTGGAGATCTATGTCGGCATCCTGATCGGCGCCATCACGTTCAGCGGATCACTGATCGCCTTTGGCAAGCTCAACGGCAAGATCGGTGGCAAGCCGCTGTTGCTGCCCGGCCGCCATTGGATGAACCTGGCTGCGCTGCTGATCGTGATCTGGTTTGGCCGCGAGTTCTTGCGCGCCGAGACCATTGAACAGGGCATGGTGCCGCTGATGGTGATGACGGCGATCGCGCTGCTGTTCGGCATCCACATGGTGATGGCCATCGGTGGCGCCGACATGCCGGTGGTGGTGTCCATGCTCAACAGCTACTCGGGCTGGGCAGCGGCGGCCACGGGCTTCATGCTGTCCAACGACCTGCTCATCGTCACGGGCGCGCTCGTGGGCTCCTCGGGCGCCATCCTGTCCTACATCATGTGCAACGCGATGAACCGCAACTTCATCAGCGTGATCGCGGGCGGCTTTGGCTCGGGCGCTGGAACTCCCGCCAAAAAAGGCGAGGCCACCGAGCCACAGGGCGAGGCCGTACCCGTCAGCTCCGCCGAGACGGCCGAGCTGCTGCGCGACGCCAAGAGTGTGATCATCGTGCCCGGCTACGGCATGGCTGTGGCCCAGGCCCAGCACACGGTGTACGAGATCACCAAGACCCTGCGCGAGAAGGGCGTGGAGGTGCGCTTTGCCATCCACCCCGTGGCAGGCCGCATGCCCGGCCACATGAACGTGCTGCTGGCCGAGGCCAAGGTGCCCTACGACATCGTGATGGAGATGGACGAGATCAACGAGGACTTCCCGAATGCCGACGTGGCCATGGTCATCGGCGCCAACGACATCGTGAACCCGAGCGCGCTGGACGATCCGTCCAGCCCCATCGCCGGCATGCCGGTGCTCGAAGTGTGGAAGGCCAAGACCTCGATCGTGATGAAGCGCTCCATGGCGTCGGGCTATGCGGGGGTGGACAACCCTCTGTTCTACAAGGACAACAATCGCATGCTGTTTGGCGACGCCAAGAAAATGCTCGACGAAGTTCTTTCCGCGCTCAAGGGGTGACGGGCATAATTCCACCGCGAAAAAAGCACGACCGTGCTGTTAGGCGCAGCACGGTTTTCACGACCTCAATAAAACTTATCAGGAGACAACAATGACCCATCGCCCCTGGCTGACTGCCTATCCGCAAGGCGTCCCCGCAGACATCGACACCACGCAATATCCGTCGCTCGTGGCCCTCATGGACGAGGCGTTCACCAAGTACGCGGGCCGCGTGGCCTACAGCTTCATGGGCAAGGAAGTGACCTATGCCCAGACCGACTCCCTGAGCAGTGCGTTTGCGGCCTACCTGCAGGGCCTGGGCCTGGTCAAGGGCGACCGTGTGGCCATCATGATGCCCAACGTGCCGCAGTATCCCGTCACGGTGGCCGCCATCCTGCGCGCAGGTTTTGTGGTGGTCAATGTGAACCCGCTGTACACGCCGCGCGAACTGGAGCATCAGCTCAAGGACTCGGGTGCCAAGGCCATCGTCATCATCGAAAACTTCGCCACCACGCTGCAAAGCTGCATTGCGAACACGCCCGTCAAGCACGTGGTGCTGTGCGCCATGGGCGACCAGTTGGGCCTGCTCAAGGGCGCGCTCGTCAACTATGTGGTGCGCAACGTCAAGAAGATGGTGCCCGCTTACAACCTGCCGGGTGCCGTGCGCTTCAATGACGCGGTGGCCCAGGGCACGCGCGGCACGCTCAAGAAGCCCGACATCAAGCCTGACGACATCGCGCTGCTGCAATACACCGGCGGCACCACGGGTGTGAGCAAGGGCGCCGTGCTGCTGCACCGCAACGTGATCGCCAACGTGCTGCAGTCCGAGGCGTGGAACGACCCCGTGATGAAGAAGGTGCCCGCAGGCGAACAGCAGACCAGCATCTGCGCGCTGCCGCTGTATCACATCTTTGCGTTCACCGTGAACATGATGCTGAGCATGCGCACAGGCGGCAAGACCATCCTGATCCCCAACCCGCGCGACCTGCCTGCCGTGCTCAAGGAACTGTCCAAGCACACCTTCCACAGCTTCCCGGCCGTGAACACGCTGTTCAACGGCCTGGCCAACCACCCCGACTTCAATACCGTCAACTGGAAGAACCTCAAGGTCTCGGTGGGCGGGGGCATGGCCGTGCAGGGCGCCGTGGCCAAACTGTGGCTGGAGAAGACCGGTTGCCCCATCTGCGAAGGCTACGGCCTGTCGGAAACCAGCCCCTCGGTCAGCTGCAACCCCGTGACCGCCAAGGAGTTCACGGGCACCATTGGCGTGCCGCTCCCCGGCACCCTGATGAAGCTGATCGACGACGACGGCAAGGAAGTCACTACCCTCGGCCAGCCCGGCGAGATCGCGATCAAGGGCCCGCAGGTGATGGCCGGGTACTGGCAGCGCCCCGATGAAACCGCCAAGGTCATGACCGACGACGGCTTCTTCAAGTCCGGCGACATCGGTGTCATGGACGAGCGCGGCTTCTTCAAGATCGTGGACCGCAAGAAGGACATGGTGCTGGTCAGCGGCTTCAACGTCTACCCCAATGAGGTGGAAGAGGTCGTGGCCAACTGCCCCGGCGTGCTCGAATGCGCCGTGGTGGGCGTGCCCGACGAGAAGACCGGCGAAGCCGTCAAGCTCGTGATCGTCAAGAAAGACCCCGCGCTCACCGAAGCGCAGGTCAAGGAGTTCTGCCGCGCTGAACTCACGGGCTACAAGCAGCCCAAGGTCATCGAGTTCCGCACCGAGTTGCCCAAGACCCCCGTGGGCAAGATCCTGCGCCGCGAACTTCGGGACAAGAAGTGACCCGTGGGGCCACGTGCCCCGCTTGACAATCCAGGCGGCCTCGGCCGCCTTTGTTTTTCAGGGAGAACCCATGACCACCGCCATCCTCAGCGCCTTGCCCGAAGAGCAAAGCTCGCTGGTTGATCACCTCTTGCACCCTCAGCGGGTGATGCACGCAGGCCGGGCTTTCTGGCTGGGTGATCTGCAGGGCCGTCCGGTGGTGTTGGCGCTGTCGGGTATCGGCAAGGTGGCGGCGGCCACCACGGCCACGGCGCTCATCGAGCGTTTCGGTGTGGCGCGCATCGTCTTCACCGGGGTTGCGGGCGGTGTGGGCGATGGCGTGAATGTGGGCGACGTGGTGGTAGCGCAGGACTACCTCCAACACGACATGGACGCCTCTCCCCTGTTCCCCCGCTGGGAAGTGCCGGGCTACGCACGCAGCCGCCTAGTCTGTGATGCAGCATTGTCTGCTATGCTTTTGGAAGCTGCTAACGATTGTGTATCAAGCGCTAGAGGCCAATTTGGCTTGGAGTATGTGCCGCAGAGCACACCGAAAGATGCCCTGCACCGCGCGCACCACGGCCTGGTTGCCAGCGGGGACCGCTTTGTTTCTGCCGCCGATGAAGCCCACCGTCTGCGCACCACGTTGCACGACGCTGGCCACAATGTGCTGGCCGTAGAAATGGAAGGCGCCGCCGTCGCCCAGGTGTGTCACGACTACGGCATCCCCTTCGCCGCTGTGCGCACCATCTCCGACCGCGCCGACGACACCGCGCACGTAGACTTCCCCCTCTTCGTGCAGACCGTGGCCAGCCGCTATGCCGAGCACATGGTGCTTGCCCTCATGCATAAACTTTGAAATTGATAGCTGCTAACGCTTTATGGATAAGCGATAGAGGTCAATTTGACTCATATTTTGCGTTGAGATAAACGACGAACCGATCACCAGCTTCGCTTCGGTTTCGACAGGCTCAGCCCGAGCGGTCGGGAGACCGAATTCATGGAGTCCGCTATAGCGCCGGGGCTACAAGTTCGACAACTGCGCCGTGAAACTGGCGCACCCCAAATACCAGCGCCACCGCGGAATCGGCTTTGCCGGGCCGCTGGAGGCGTCCCCCCTCGGGGGGGAAGGCGCGCAGCGCCACAGGGGGGCTACTTCAACCAGCCGCGCTTGCGGAAATACCACATGGGCCCGAGCGCACTGGCCACCATCAGCGCAAGCGCATACGGGTAGCCCAGCGACCAGTCCAGCTCGGGCATGAACTTGAAGTTCATGCCGTACACGCTCGCAATCAGCGTGGGCGGCAGCAGCGCCACGCTGGCCACCGAGAAGATCTTGATGATCTTGTTCTGGTTGATGTTGATGAAACCGACCGTGGCGTCCATCAAGAAGTTGATCTTGTCGAACAGGAACGCCGTGTGGTTGTCCAGCGATTCGATGTCGCGCAGGATCTGGCGGGCTTCCTCGAACTGCTCGGAGTTGAGCATCTTGCTGCGCATCATGAAGCTCACCGCGCGGCGGGTGTCCATCACGTTGCGGCGGATGCGGCCGTTCAAGTCTTCCTGGCGGGCAATGGCGCCCAGCACCTCGCCAGCAAGGGCGTCGGTCACGTCGCCTGCCAGCACTTGCTTGCTGACTTTCTCCAGCTCGTCGTAGATGTTTTCGAGCGTGTCGGCCGAATACTCGGCGTCGGCATCGAACAGCTTGAGCAGAACTTCCTTGGCGTCCTCGATGAGGCCCGGCGCGCGGCGTGCGCGCATGCGCAGCAGGCGGAACACCGGCACGTCTTCGTCGTGGATGGAAAACAGCACGCCCCGGCTCTTGAGGTTGGCGTTGTGCTGGTTCAGGATGAAGGCCACGCGCACCGAGCGGGGGTCTTCGTCGTCGTCAATCAAGAAGTCGCTGCGGATGTGCAGCTCGCCGTTGTCTTCTTCGTAGAAGCGGGCGGATTCCTCGATGTCCTCGTCCATCGCATCCTCGGGGATGGACAGGCCGTAGTGCTGCTTGATCCAGCGTTTTTCTTCGAGCGTGGGGGCTTCCAGGTCCACCCAGATCGGCTGGAACTTGGTCAGCTCTTCCAGCGATTCAATTTCTTCCTGGAACAGCCGGCCATTGGCGAGCGTGAAGATGTTGAGCATGGGCTCACTCCCTTGTTGTATGGCATCTGCGGTGTGGGGGATCGGGTGCTTTCAACCCCACAGCGGCAGGCCGGGGAGCTGAAAGCTACCAACTCGGGTAGGTTTCCAAGGAGCTTTCTCCGTAAAAAAATGGACAGGCGGCGGATTATGGCACTGCGGCTGCAGTGGAGTCGTTGCAAATGCCCGCGCCCTCAGCGGTCAGCCGGGCGAAGCCTGGCGCACGATGGCCAGCGCCCGGCACAGGTCGGCCCAGGCGGCGGCCTTGACGTCTTGCGAGCGCAAGAGAAACGCGGGGTCGTAGGTCACCACGGCCGGGCATTCCGCCAGCTGGTGCGGGCCCGCGCGCAGGCGGCCCAGCGGCTCGGTGCGCCCCAGCGCCGCCCGCGCCGCCACATGGCCCAGCACCAGGACCAGGGCGGGTTGTAACTCAGCCACGGCGTCGGCCAGCGCGGCGGGGATGTTGCTGTCGCCACCGGTCTCTGCGCCGGCTGCAGTGCGCTCCAGCGCCGCAAGGAACACACGGGGGTGCTTGTGCAGCTGCATGGCGCGCAGCATGTTGTCCAGCAGCCGGCCTGCGTCGCCACCCAGCGGCTCGCCCGGCGTCAGGCTCTCGGTCACGATCAGCCAGCCTCCACCCAGCCCGGCCGGGGTCTGCGATGGGTCGGCGCTGGGGTAAAGCACCTGGGGCGCATGCAGCCGCAAGCTGGGGATGGCCGGTGCTGCGCCTGCGTTCTCTACCGCAGGTGCCGGTGCGGGTGCTCGCGGGGCCGCTGGCTGGGGCGCTCGCGCAGCAGGAGGGCTGGCCACGGCGGGTGCCGGGGCGGTGGGGGGCGCCATGCGGGCGGCAGGGGCGGGCGCCGCCACGGCGACGGCGGGGGCCCCGGCTGTGGTGCGGGCTACGGGTGCCTCCGGCTGCACCCACACGGTGACGCCCATTTCTTGCAGCATGGCGCGCTGCCGCGCATCGAGGTGAAGGCTCATGGAAAAAAGGGCCGGTTGAAGGTGTTGCTCACAGTGCCAGGCTCATGACCACGGCATCTTCGCGCTGGCCCAGGTCAGCGGGGTAGTAGCGCTTGCGTTCGCCCACGCGTCGGAACCCGTGTGTCTGGTAGATGTGCTGCGCGCGCAGGTTGCTCACGCGCACCTCCAGCCACAGCCACTGGGCGCCGCGCCCGCGTGACCACAGGGCCAGCGCGTCCAGCAGCACCCGCGCCCAGCCCTGGCGCTGGAACTCGGGGGTGACGGTGATGTTGAGCAGGTGCACCTCGTCCACCCCCATCATGGCCACGAAGTAGCCGAGCAGGTGTTCGTCCGCCATCAGCACCTGTGCCTGGTAGCCCGATGCCATGGCATCGGTGAAGTTGCCGCGTGTCCAGGGGTGCGAATAGGCACGTTGTTCCACCGCCAGCACGGCATCCAGCCGCGCGAGCGTGAGGGCTTCAAAGCGCGCCTCGGGCGCGCCGGCAGACGGGGTGGGCAGGGCGCTCATGGGGTCCGGCAGAAAGGATTCACAAAGGAGCGGGCACCGCCTGGGCGGCGCGCAGCGCAGCCCGCTCGGCGGTGGTTTGTGCCACTTTATCGCGGATGTAGCGCGGCAGCGCATCGCTGGCCGGCACACCTTCGCCCGCTGCCAGCAAGGCCGGTGCCAGGCGCAGCAGCGCCGTGGCTGTGGGCAGCGCGGCCATGTGGGCGGCCGTGGGCGCCAGCCGCTCGCCATAGGGCGTGCGCGCATTGCCTGCCACCGTCCACCCTGCGGGGGTAAGCACGGATTCCGGTGCGCCCAGGCCAAAGTCGGCCTCGGTGTGCCAACGGCCCTCGGCAGCGACCCATTCGCAGCGCGCGTGGTAGACCTCGTCCATGCGCGCGTCCAGCACCGCCACCACCTGCGTGCAGCCGTGCGCGTGGCGCGCTTCCTCGGCCACGGCCAGCAGGGTGTCCACGGGCAGCACCGGCACACCCTGGCCCGCGCGCGCGCCAAACGCCAGCCCCTGGGCCACGGCGCAGGCGGTGCGCAGGCCGGTGAAGGAGCCTGGGCCCCGGCCAAAAACAATGGCCTCCAGCGTGTCGAACGACAGGCCCGCTTGTGCCATCAGGCTGCGCACCGTCGGGATCAGGGTGGCCGATGCTTGCGCGCCCCCGGGACCCGTGTGCTGCCACACGGCATCCCCGTGCTGGACGGCAATGGAAAGGGTGTCGGTGCTGGTGTCGAAAGCAAGCAGATTCATGGGGCCAGTGGGGTTGCGCGGCAAAGGAGGTCAGGGGACGGTAGGGCCAGGCACGGGCGTGGGCGGGGTGACCGCAGGCGCCTGGCTCCTGCGCAGCACGCCCAGCAGGATACCGGCAGTCACCAGCAGCAGGCCGGCGACGAGGTTCCAGTACATCGGCTCGTCCAGAAAAATCACCGCGCCGATGGCCGAGAGGCCGGGCACCAGGGCCGTGATCATGGTGGAGCGCACAGGGCCATAGTGCTGGATCATGCGGGTGAAGCCAATGCCCGAGATCACCACCGACCCGCCACCTTGGAACGCCATGTGAAAGACGATCTCGCTCCACGGCGCAATGGCCAGATGGCTGGTGACGGTTCCCAGCGCAATCAGCAGGGCATAGCTGGGAACATAGACCAGGCAGGCAAACGCGGTGATGGCGATGGTGGCCTGCACGGCGTCCACGGCGTGGCGCCGGGCCAGCACGCTGTAGGTGGCCCAGCAGGAGGCGGCCAGCATGAACAGCACGTCGCCCTTCCACACATCACCGCCCGAAAACGCTGCCAGCAGGCTGCGCCCGCCCACCAGCAGGTCGCCTGCCACGATCAGCGCCAGGCCCGCCGCGCGCAGCGGGGTGATGTGGTCGCGCAGCAGCACGGCGGCGAGCAGCGCCGTCCACAGCGGCAGGCTGCCCGGCATGAGCACCGCCGCATGGGTGGCGGGCGCGTGGAAGAACCCCGCATAGGCCAGCATGGCGTAGAGCAGACCGCCAAAGCTGCCCAGCAGCACCGTGGTGCGCAGCGGCAGGGGCGAGATACCTGCCAGGCTGGAGGGCGGGGCCGCAGAGCCCAGTGCTGTGGTGCGCTGCCGCACCATCCACCAGCCCCAGGGCAGCAGGACCAGGCTGGCGCCCACGATGCGCAGCAGCGCAATGTCGAACGGGGTGAGCGTGCGCTGGGCCGAGGCGCGGGCAATGACGATGAAACCCGTCCAGATGGTGACCGTCACGACTGCTGCCAGCAGGCCGATGGCACGAGGAGAAAAACGCATCGGGGGATTATCGGTGGGTGGGGGCGGCGGCGCTTGCAGCGGGTCTGGGGGCCGCCGCGGCCCAGGTGGGTTTCCTGCCGGGCGATAGACTCGCTCCATGCTTTTGCTTCCTGTTTTTTGGCGCCGCGCTGCGCTGCGTGGCGCCCTGGGTGTTGTTGTGGCCTGGTTGGCTCTGGTGGGGGCTGTTGACACGGCCCAGGCCCAGGCGGCGGCGCCCGCCACCCCGCTGCCGCCCGAGGTCGAAGCCGCCCTGGCCCGCGCCAGGTTACCGCGCGAGGCCCTGTCGGTGATGGTGGTGGATGCCCAGGGCGGCAAGACTTCGCCTGCGCGCCTGGCGCACCGTGCGCAGTTGCCGGTGAACCCGGCATCGGTGATGAAGCTGGTGACCACTTACGCCGCGCTGGAGCAACTGGGCCCCGCCTATGTGTGGAACACCCCGGTCTATCTGCAGGGCACGGTGCAGGACGGCAGCCTGCGGGGCAACGTCTACATCCAGGGCCAGGGAGACCCCAAGCTGGTCATGGAGCGGCTGTGGCTGCTGATGCGCCGCCTGCAGGGCCAGGGTATCCAGGTCATCGTGGGCGACATCGTGCTCGACCGCACCGCCTTTGAGGTGCCCGACCACGATCCAGCGCGATTTGATGGCGAGCCCCTGCGCCCCTACAACGCCGCGCCCGACGCGCTGCTGCTCAACTACAAATCGTCGGTGATGACCTTTGTGCCGGATGCCGCCGCAGGCCTGGCGCGCATTCAGTACGACCCACCCCTGGCGGGCGTGGCGCGCCAGGCCACCGTGGCGCTGGGCGCGCCGGGCACCGAGTGTGGCGACTGGCGTGGTGCCTTGCGGGCGGAGCTGGCCGACCCGGCCAAGGTGAGCTTTCAGGGCGTGTACCCCGCGGCATGTGGCGAGCGCGTCTGGCCCGTGGCGGCGGCCGACCCACGCGGCTTTGCGGCGCGTGCGGTGGAGGGCATGTGGCGCGAACTGGGCGGCAAGCTCACGGGCAGCGTGCGCGAGGGCAAGGTGCCGCCTGGCCTGAAGCCTGCCTTCACCGTCACCTCGCCCGCGCTGTCCGAGGTGGTGCGTGACGTGAACAAATACAGCAACAACGTGATGGCGCAGCAGGTGTTCCTGACGCTGGCATTGCAGAAAAACGGCGTGGCCACCTTCGACGGCGCGCGCGATGCCCTGCGCCAGTGGTGGCTTGCACGCATCGGCGACGCCGAGCTGCCCCAGGCCGACAACGGCGCAGGCCTGAGCCGCGATGCCCGCCTGACGGCCCAGGCACTGGCGCGCATGCTGCAGGTGGCCTGGGTATCGCCCGTGATGCCGGAGCTGGTGGCGTCGCTGCCCATCTCCGGGGTGGACGGCACGCTGCGCCGCAGCCAGAGCCGTGCGGGCACGGCCCACCTCAAGACGGGCAGCCTGCGCGATGTGATGGCCGTGGCCGGTTACGTGCACGCGGCCAGCGGGCGGCGGTATGTGCTGGTGGCCGTGGTCAACCATGCCAATGCCGGCGCTGCGCGGCCCGTGCTCGACAGCCTGATCGACTGGACCGCGCGCGACCAGTGAATAATGCGCACTCGCGCAGCCATCCGCCGCGCAGTCACCCGCCTCCCTTCATGTCCACCACCGAGCTGATCGGCTACGTTGCCGCCTTCCTGACCACCTGCAGCTTCGTTCCGCAGGCCCTGCACACCTTCCGCACGCGCGATGTCCGGGGCATCTCTCTGGGCATGTACAGCGTGTTCACGGCGGGGGTGGCGCTGTGGCTGGTGTATGGCGTCGTCCTGGCGGCGTGGCCCATCGTGGTGGCCAACGCCATCACGCTCGCGCTGGCGGGGACGATCCTGGGGATGAAGCTGGTCTACGGGGCGCGTGGCCATCGTTGAGCGGCCACTGCTGGCGGGCTGCTGTCACCTAGGCGTCTGCCCGCTGGTTCGGTCCGCGTTATCCCCTATGGATGGTGCAGTGCAGGTGCGCGCACGATGCGTCGTTGTTTCTTGACCTGAGGTATCCATCCATGAAGTATTTCCGCCTTACCTGTGTTGCCGCTGCTGCGGTGCTGCTTGTCGCCTGCGGTGGCTCTGACGATCCAGACCGTGGCTCGCTGATCGACCCCCCTGCCGTGATGACCACGCTGACGGCCGCGCAGATCGACGCAGGCACCTCCAGCAGCGGCCTGCAGGCCATCACGGGCAAGGCGAAGTGTGATGTCAAGGTGGTGGCGCTCAACTACGCCACCGTCGGCGCCAAGGCCGGAGAGAACACCAACGCCTCGGGCGTGATGCTGGTGCCCGCTGGCAGCTGCAGCACGGCCGCACCGCTGATTGCCTACGCCAAGGGCACCGATGTGCAAAAGCCCCGCACCCTGGCCAACCCACAGGACAACGAAACCTTCCTGCTCGCCGCCATGTACGCCGCCCAGGGCTATGCGGTGGTGGCCACCGACTACCTGGGCTTTGCCAAGTCGGGCTACAGCTACCACCCCTACCTGCATGCCGACTCGGAAGCCACCACGGTCATCGACTCGGTGCGTGCCGCGCGCAACGCAGCGGGCACCGTGGGGGCCAATCTGTCGGGCAAGGTCATGTTCACGGGCTACTCGCAGGGCGGGCACTCGTCGATGGCCGCGCACCGCGCTGCGGAACGCGACTACGGCAGCGAATTCAATGTGGTTGCTGGTGCCCACCTGGCGGGCCCGTACAACCTGTCGGGCTCGCTGCGCATTCCGGAGGCGATTGCCGGGGTGCAGTTCTTCGTGCCGTATCTGGTGACGGCCTGGCAGAAGGTCTATGGCGACGTTTACACGGACGTCAAGCAGGTCTTCAAGGCACCGTACTCGGGCTACATCGAAAACCTGCTGCCCAACCCCACGATGACCTACACCACGCTGCTCACCTCGGGCACCCTGCCCGCAGGCACTCCCAACCAGGCGCGCGATGCGCTGTTCCAGTCCGCCTTCATCACGGGCTCGCAGACCAGCACCACCCACCCGCTGTACCTGGCGGCCAAGAAGAACGACCTGCTGGGCTGGAGCCCCAAGGCCCGCGTGCTGCTGTGCGGCGGCGCGGGTGACCCCACAGTGCCGCCAGCCATTCACCAGCGCGTGATGAAGGCCGACTTCGACAGCCGGGGCCTGACCAACGTGACCTCGGTCGACGTCGATGCCGCCATCCAGGCCACCTTTGGCCCGGGTGGCCAGGCCCCCACCGACCCCGCATCGGCCGCGTTTGCCACCTACTACGGCGCCTACCATGGCACCTACGAACCCCCGTTCTGCCACGCCCAGGCGCGCGCTGTGTTCGACATGGTCAAGTAAGCCAGCTGGCTTGCCACAGCAAGCCGCACAGCAAAAAGCCGACCCAAGGGTCGGCTTTTTTTGTGGGCCGCTGCCCCAGCACAGCAGCAGGCTCCGCGGCGGCTGGGGCGAGTCAGCAGCCCCTTACCAGCGGGCGCGCAGGCGGTCGTAGGCGTAGGTGCCGAACTGGCGCTGCGCCGAGGGCGTGAGGTACACCGGGTCGGCAAACACGTAGGAGGTCTGGCTGACGCCCGGCAGCAGCGTGGAGGCGGTGCACAGGGCAGAGTTGACCTGTCCTGCGCCGATGCCGATGCCGTTGGTGGCATCCACCGAGGTGCACACGGCCGTGGTGGCGTTGTTGAAACCGTAGTTGGCGGGCACGCCGGTGTACAGGTTCACGTAGTAGGCCAGGTCCACATACAGCGCGTTGGCACCCAGGTCCACGATGCCCACGAGCAGGCCGTCGTTGAAGCGGCTGCTCGCATCGGCCAACAGGGCTTCACGGCCAATGGTCTTGGCCCAGGGGGTCTTGCTCAGGTCGTAGGTTCCCGTCACGACCACATATTTGGCGCCTGCGGCGACCAGGCGTCGCACCTGCGCGGCCATGTCTTCACCCGCCTGGCGGGCTGCGGCCACCATGG
Source organism: Acidovorax sp. NN32 (assembly GCF_057597245.1). Lineage (NCBI taxonomy): Bacteria > Pseudomonadati > Pseudomonadota > Betaproteobacteria > Burkholderiales > Comamonadaceae > Acidovorax > Acidovorax sp. NN32. Next base: position 4,960,955 of record NZ_CP199679.1, on the reverse strand, counting down.
CGGCCTCGGTCTGGGTGCCGGCCTGCACGGCGGCCATGCCGGCAATCACGTCGCTGATGCCGCCGCTCAGAAACACCACGTCACTGGCGCCAAAGCTGCCACTGGCCAAAAAGGTGTCGATCTGCTCGGTGATGGTGGGGGTGCTGGCGTTGCCTGCCGCGTCGGGCTTGATCTTGACGCGGGCATTGCCTACGGCATAGCTCTTGCCACCCGCAGAGGCGGCCGCAAGGGGCTTGCCGTAGTTGGCAGCCACCTGCAGGGTCCAGTTGTTCACACTGCCGTCGTTGACGGTATAGCGCGTGCCTTTTTGCCCCACATCGCTGTTGGCATCGCCAAACGCGATGAAGCGCTCGGGCGCGATGGCCGATTCGGTGGTGCTGGAACCGCAGGCCGCGAGCAACGCGGCCGACGCACATGCGGCGACCAGTACGGTGCGGCGCATCCAATTTGCTGCCATGTATTTCTCCAGAAAAGTGGGGGGTAGTTTAGCGGTGCAACGTCAACGCATGTAAAGCCGCCTGGCGCGGCCGGAATCACGCTGCAGACGCACGCTGCAGTCGGTCGCGCACGCCTTCCCACTCCGGGCTGGTGGGCGGGGTCTCGATCCAGATCAGTTTCACGCCATCGTCGTCAAAGCCGCGCAGCACTGCAAACAGCTGCTGGGCCGTGGCGGTGGCGTCGTCGGGCATGCGGCGCATGACGAGCTTGGACGATTGGGTGCGCAGCGCTGCGCGGGCATACACCGCAATGTGGGCGGCGTCGGCGCCCAGCAGGTCCAGGCCGGTCTGCAGTGCCTTGGCGTCCATCAGCCGCACCTTGGCGGCGGGCGCGTAGTGCGCTTCGAGCGTGCCCGAGGCGCGGGGCGTGAGCGCGGGCATGTCGTCTTTGGACAGCGGCGCAATGCCGCAGGCCGCCCGGATCTGCTCGCGCGTGATGGCGCCGGGACGCAGCAGCACGGGCACGCCGCGCGTGCAGTCCACGATGGTGCTTTCGATGCCCACTTCGCACGGGCCGCCGTCGAGCACCAGCAGCTCGGCGCCCAGCTCGTCCTGCACGTGCCGGGCGGTGGTGGGGCTCACGCGGCCAAAGCGGTTGGCGCTGGGGGCGGCCACGCCCCACACGGGCGGGCCGCCCTGGGCGTCGCTGTCGCCGGGTGCGGCGCAGGCCTGCAGCAGGGCATGGGCCACGGGGTGGGCGGGGCAGCGCAGTCCCACGCTGTCCTGCCCGCCCGTGGCGGCGCTGGCCACGCCGGGCAGGCGCGGCAGGATGAGCGTGAGCGGGCCGGGCCAGAAGGCATCGACCAGCTTCTGCGCAAAGCCCGGCACCTCGCTGGCGAAGTGCGCAATGCCCTCGGCATTGGCCACATGCACGATCAGGGGGTGGTCGCTGGGGCGCCCCTTGGCCGCAAAGATCTGCGCCACGGCGGCATCGCTGCTGGCGTCGGCCGCCAGGCCGTACACCGTCTCAGTGGGCAGGCCGAGCAGCGCGCCGCTGCGCACGGCCCGCGCTGCGGCGGCGATGGATGCGGGCTGGGTGCCGTCAAGAATCATGGTCAGAACGGTGCGATGCCCAGCAGGGCCGCCGCCTGCAGGGCAGTGGCACGTGCTGCTTCGGGGGTGGCTGCGGTGATGTTGAGATGCCCCATCTTGCGACCACGCTTGGCGTCGCGCTTGCCATACAGGTGCAGGTGCGTGCCGGGCAGGGCCAGCACCTCGGCCCAGGGGGGCGTCTGCGCGGCGTCGCCGTGCGCAAACCACAGGTCGCCCAGCAGGTTGAGCATCACAGCGGGGCTGTGCTGGCGCGGCTGCGTGAGCGGCAGGCGGGCCATGGTGCGTACCTGCAGCTCGAACTGCGACACATCGCAGGCGTTCTGGCTGTAGTGGCCGCTGTTGTGTGGGCGCGGGGCGATCTCGTTCACCACTAGGCTGCCGTCCTGCAGCACAAAGAACTCCACGCAGAGCACGCCGACGTATTGCAAACCATTTGCTATCGAAATTGCAGCTGCTACCGCTTGTTGGATAAGCGCTGGGGGCAGATTTTGTTCAAAAACCTCCGTCACAGCCAGAATCCCGTCGCGGTGCAGGTTGCGCTGCACGGGCAGGTGCACGGTGGCGCCGTCCGCGCCGCGCGCCACGATCACCGAGCATTCCAGCGCCAGCGGCAGCATCTTCTCCAGCACGCAGGGCACCTTGCCGACAGAGTCCCATGCAGCGGCCAGCTCGGCGGGCGTCTTCACGCGCACCTGGCCCTTGCCGTCGTAGCCCATGCGGGCCGTCTTCAGGATGCCTGGTAACAGATCAGAAGAAACTGCAGCCAGTTGCTCCGCCGTTTCGATCACCGCATACGGCGCACAGGGCACGCCGCAGGCCACAAAGTGGGCCTTTTCCCGCGCGCGGTCCTGCGCCACCGACACCGCGCTGGCGGCGGGCGACACGGGGCGTTGCGCAGCCAGGGCGGCCAGCGCGGCAGCGGGTACGTTTTCGAACTCGGTGGTCACCGCATCCGACAGGCGGGCCAGCTCGGCCAGGCCTTGCGGATCTTCATAGCCGGTCTGGATGTGGTGGTGGCTCACCAGCCCGGCGGGGCTGGTGGGATCGGCGTCGAGCACGGCCGTGAAGTAGCCCATGGCCTGCGCCTGGTGCACAAACATGCGGCCCAGCTGGCCGCCGCCGAGCACGCCCAGTGTGCTACCGGGCAGAAGGGGTTGATGGGTGGATTTTTTCATCGCCGGGCCGCCCCAAGATGAAAAAGCGGCCCCCTCGGGGGGCAGCGACCCGCGCAGCGGTGGAGCGTGGGGGTCGTGTTCATGCGGGCGGCAAGGTCATGTTGCGGGCCACTTCCGTCTGCTCGGCACGGAATGCTTCCAGGCGCTGGCGCAATTCGGGGCTTTCGTTGGCCAGCAGGGCCACGGCGAACAGGGCCGCATTGGCAGCGCCCGCCGTGCCGATGGCGAACGTGGCCACGGGGATGCCCTTGGGCATCTGCACGATGCTGTGCAGCGAATCCACACCCTGCAGGTGGCGGCTGGCCACGGGCACGCCCAGCACGGGCACGGTGGTCTTGGCGGCAATCATGCCAGGCAGGTGGGCGGCGCCACCGGCGCCCGCGATGATGGCTTTGAGGCCCCGGCCCGCGGCGGCCTCGGCGTAGGCAAACATGTCGTCGGGCATGCGGTGGGCCGAGACCACGCGGGCCTCGTGCGCGATGCCGAACTGTTCAAGAATCTGCACTGCATGCTGCATGGTGTCCCAGTCGCTGCTGGAACCCATGACCACGCCGATCTGGATGGGTTTCATGGTGTGGAGGGCGCTGGCGGGCAGGTTGCGCCTGCTCTGCCGCTGTAGGTGGAACCCGCGATTTTACTTTTTGCGCCTCCCTTCCCGGCATGGGGCTGTTTCGATGGGCCAAAATAGCGCGCAAACCGCTCCACAGGCCCCTGGCCTCCACACCGCCATGATTGACGTCACCGTAGAAAATTTTGAAGCCGAGGTGGTTGCTGCCTCGATGAACGTGCCCGTGCTGGTGGACTTCTGGGCGCCCTGGTGTGGCCCCTGCAAGTCGCTGGGGCCTGTGCTGGAAAAGCTGGAGACCGACTACGCGGGCCGCTTCAAGCTGGTCAAGATCGATTCGGACCAGGAGCAGCAGCTGGCGGGCATGTTCGGCATCCGCAGCATTCCCACCTGCGTGCTGCTCATGAACGGCCAGCCCGTGGATGGCTTCATGGGCGCCCTGCCCGAAGGCCAGGTGCGCGCCTTCCTGGACAAGCACATCCCCACCGCCGAAGAACTGGTGGCGGAAATCGAGGAAGAAGAAGCCCAGGACGCCCTGGCCGAAGGCGACACCAGTACCGCGCTGGAGAAGCTGCAGCACGCCGTGGTGACCGATCCTTCCAATGACGACGCGCGCTTCGACTACGTCAAGCTGCTGCTGCAGTTGCGTCGCGAGGACGACGCCAAGGTGGCCTTTGCCCCCGTCATCGCCAAGGCCGCAGCCTCGCGCAAGCTGGGTGCGTTGAAAGCCTGGATGGATGCTATTGATTTCGTAGCTTCTAACGATTATGGGGAAGGCGCCGGTGCCGATTTTGATGCAAAAATCGCCGCCAACAAGCGCGACTTTGACACCCGCTACGCCCGCGCCCGCTGGCTCATGGCCGACCAGCGCTGGACGGACGCCATGGACGAACTGCTCGAAATCCTTATGCGCGACAAGGCCTGGGGCGAAGAGGCTGCCCGCAAGACCTATGTGGCCATCCTTGAAATCATCGAGCCGCCCAAGGTGAAGGTGGCCGACGGCCAGATCCCTCCCGACGACCCGGTGGTGGCTACTTACCGACGCCGTTTGTCGAGCGTGGTGCTGAGCTGAAACCTGTCCGGTCGTGCCTGTGGGGTTCGCTGTGACATCGCGTGCGTTGTGGGGCACATCCGTTGGCGGGAGGGAGATTCCCACGGTTTGGCGCTGGTTAACCGGAACCTTGCTCGGACTGCTTGTGGTGGGGTGCGGAACGCACCCTCCCGCCCCCGATGCCTTGGTCACCGGCGTGGCTATGTCGCGCGAACGTGTGGTTCTTCCCCCTGAGGCGGTTTTTGAGGCCACGCTGCTGGATGTTTCCTTCTCCGATATGCCCCCCGTAGTGCTGGGGCGGCAGCGACGTGAGCCCGCAGGACAGCCTCCGTACCCCGTACAGATTCCCTATCCCACTGTGCGTTTCCTACCAAAAGGGCGTTACGAGGTGCGCGCATCCGTCACCCTGGAGGGGCGGTTGCTACTCTCAACCCAAATGCGCCACCCCGTACCGCAGGATCCAGCTTTTCGCCGTGTGGACGTGCAGTTGAAGCGTCAGCCTGCGTTATCGTCTGCGGTGGAGGCCAGCGTACCGTTGGTCTTGACCTACTGGCGGCTGGTGGAACTGGAGGAGCAGCCTTTCTCTGTGGAAGCACAAGGTGGGTTAACTCCCCACCTTGTGTTTCAGTCAGATAAAGGCCAAGCAACTGGTGCAGGTGGTTGCAACCGGTTTCTGGCGGACTACATGTTTGACGGGGGGCGTTTACGCTTTAGGCGTTTGGTATCCGGTATCACCCTTTGCTTGCAAAGTGGGGTATCTGAAGCGAGGTATTTTGCGGCGTTGGAGGCCGTGGAGAGCTTTCGCCAGCAAGGCGCGCAGCTCCTTCTGCGTGATAAGGACGGCAAGCCCTTGCTCCGCTTTGAGGCTACCGAGACACCACTTAGTTGATCGTCTGCTCCATCCTCCCGGGTCGGGTTAGGCCGCTGTAGAGGTCCTACGCAGTGGTCAGCCGTTCCAGCGCTTCACGGTACTTGGCGGCGGTCTTTTCGATCACTTCGCGCGGCAGACGGGGGGCGGGCGCGGTCTTGTCCCAGGGCTTGCCGTTCACCTGGGCTTGCTCCAGCCAGTCGCGCACAAATTGTTTGTCGTAGCTCGGTGGGTTCTGGCCAGCGGCCAGGGCGGCCTCGTAGCCTTCCACGGGCCAGTAGCGCGAGCTGTCGGGCGTGAGCACTTCGTCCATCAGCACCAGCGTGCCATCGGGCGCCAGGCCAAACTCGAATTTCGTGTCGGCAATGATCATGCCTTTGGCGAGCGCGATGTCGGCAGCAGCCTTGTAGATCGCGATGCTCAGGTCGCGGATGCGGGTGGCCAGGTCCAGGCCAATCATCTCCACCGTGCGCTCGAACGTGATGTTTTCATCGTGCTCGCCCGCAGCGGCCTTGGCGGCCGGGGTGTAGATGGGCTCGGGCAGCTTGGCGGCGTTGGTCAGCCCTTCCGGCAGGGGTACCCCGCACACCGCGCGTGATTCCTGGTATTCCTTCCAGCCGCTGCCGGCCAGGTAGCCGCGCACCACGGCTTCGACCGGAATGGGCTGCAGCCGCTGCACCAGCATGGACCGGCCACGGATCTGCGGGGCTTCTTCCGGAGACACCACACTTTCCGGCGCGTCGCCCGTCAGGTGGTTGGGGCAGATATCCCCGAGCTTGTCGAACCAGAACAGCGCCATCTGCGTGAGCAGCTCGCCCTTGCCCGGGATGGGCTCGCCCATGATCACGTCAAACGCCGACAGGCGGTCGCTGGCCACCATCAGGATGCGGTCGTCGCCCACGGCGTAGTTGTCGCGCACCTTGCCGCGTGCCAGCAGGGGCAGCGATGTCAGGGCGGAGGTGTGCAGGGCGTTGGAGCTGGGCTGGGTCATGGTGTCGGTGTGGGCGATCGATGTGCGCTGCAGGCAGGCCGCAAAACGGGGAGTGAAGCGCGGGAGCTGGTGAAGTCTTCAAGTGCGTGCGCGCAACCTTCGGATTTTACGCGCGGGTCTGACGCGTGTCTGCGGCAAGGGCTCGGTGGGGGCTCGGCAGGGGCATGTACCGGCGTGCATGAGGGCGCTAGTGCGGACCTGCGCGCTCGGTGAGCTTGCGGCACACTGTGTGGCCCTGAATCTGACAGCGCCACCTTTGGCCGCGCCCCCGTGCCCTCCACCTCTGCGCTCACTCCCCGCCGCGAACTTTGGCTGCTGCTCACCCTGGCGGGCATTCAGTTCACCCACATCCTTGACTTCATGATCATGATGCCGCTGGGGCCCCGGTTCACGCAGCTGTTTTCCATCAGCGACGCGCAGTTCGGGCTGCTGGTGTCGGCCTACACGCTCTCGGCCGGGGTGTCGGGTTTGCTGGCGTCTACGTACATTGACCGGTTCGGGCGCAAGCGGCTGCTGCTGGTCCTCTACGTCCTGTTTGGGCTGGCCACACTGGCCTGTGGCGTGGCGCCCACCTACGGCACGCTCATGGTGGCGCGCGTTTTGGCAGGGGCATTCGGGGGTGTCTTGTCGGCCCTGTCGCAAACCATCGTGGCTGACGTGATTCCGTTCGAGCGGCGCGGCCGTGCGATGGGCATCGTGATGACCTCATTCTCGGTATCGACTGTGGCCGGTGTTCCGCTGGGGCTGATCCTTGCCGAGGTGGGCGGCTGGAACATGCCGTTCATTGCGATTGCCGCCATGGTGGGGGGCCTGGCTGTGCTGGCGGCGCGCACCATGCCGGCGATGACGGCCCATGTGCAGGCTGCCAGCGGCAGAACGGCGCTGGGCGGCATCGGGCAAGTGCTTGCCGACCCGAACCATCGCTGGGCGTTCCTGTTCTCCGCGTTGCTCATGTTTACAGGTTTTACGGTGATTCCCTACATCACCATCTACATGCAGACCAATGCCGGTGTGCGGGCCGACCAGATTCCGGTGGCCTACCTGTGTGGAGGTGTCGCGACCCTGTTCACCGCGCGCCTGTTTGGCCGTTTGACGGACCTGCGCGGCAAGGTGCGAACCTTTCGCTGGCTGGCCCTGGCTGCGGCGCCCTGCCTGCTGGGCATCACGCTGGTGCAGGGGCTGCCGCTGTGGGGCGTTCTGGCGGTGTCCACCCTGATGTTTGCCTTTGTGAGCGGCCGGATGATTCCGGGCATGGCCATCGTGGCCTCTGCGGCGCAGGCACCGCTGCGCGGTACCTTCATGACCTTGAACGCATCGGTGCAGTCTGCGGCCATGGGGGCGGCGTCTTTGGTGGGCGGGATGCTGATCAGCCGCGACGCGCAGGGACTGGTGCAGAACTACTGGATGGCGGCGCTGGTGGGCATTGCCGCGAGCCTGCTGTCGATGGTGGTGGCAGGACGGTTGACGCTGCATGGCGCAGCGCCTTCGGCACGCTGAGCAACTGCCGACTGGCGGGGCGTGTGCTCCCCGGCAACTCAGCCATTGTGCGCGCTTTTTGGAGGCTTGGCACCTTGGCGGGCATAACCCAGCGGGTCGGGGCGGAATGGGATTGCTTTTCAGGAAGGGCGGGGGCATAGTGACTTCACGTCAACGGGATGCATCCAAGTTCGCCGGGCCGCTCCTCTGATCCAGGGCGGCGCTTCTTCCACAGAGAGTGTTACAGGAGACTTATTTATGAACCTGACGATCAGCGGTCACCACCTCGAAGTTACCCCAGCCTTGCGCAACTACGTCACCACCAAGCTGGACCGGATCACCCGCCATTTTGACCAAGTTGTCGACGTCAAGGTACTGCTGACGGTAGAGAAGCAAAAGGAGAAGGAAAAGCGGCAGCGAGCGGAATGCAATATCCATGTGAAGGGCAACGACCTGTTTGCCGAAAGCTCCCACGCCGACCTGTATGCTGCCGTGGATGAACTGGTCGACAAGATGGACCGTCAGGTGGTGCGCCACAAGGATCGCCTGCAGGACCACCACCACGAAGCCGCCAAGCGCGAACTGCACGCTTGATGCGCCAGCCCTGAGCTTGGCACAGCAGCCGCCCCTTTCGGGCGGTTTTTTTGTTGCCCACAGCGCCGCGCTCAGGGTTTTCGCCAATATGTGCATAATTGTTACCCTTGACCATGAACCGACTCGCCTCCATCCTGCCCTCCGCTCAAGTGCTTGTGAGCGTTGACGCCACCAGCAAGAAGCGTGCTTTTGAAGAAGCGGGTCTGCTGTTCGAGAGCCAGCACGGTCTCTCTCGCGCGTTGATCACCGACAGCCTCTTTGCGCGTGAACGCCTGGGCTCCACCGGACTGGGCCATGGCGTGGCCATTCCCCACGGGCGCATCAAGGGCCTCAAGGCACCGATGGCTGCTGTGTTACAGCTGTTGAACCCCATCGGGTTCGATGCGCCAGACGAATTGCCTGTGGGTCTGCTGATTTTTCTGCTGGTGCCTGAAGCCGCCACACAGAAGCACCTCGAAATCCTCTCCGAGATTGCCGAACTGCTCAGCGATTCGGCCCTGCGTGAAAGGCTCAAGGCCTGCACCGATGCTGCCGAACTGCACGGCATGATTGCCGGCTGGCAGTCCACGCAAACGGCTTGAGCCTGTCTGGCGCTGCGCACTTTCGCTGATTCGCCGTGAAGCCCAATGTTGTCAGCGCCGATGTTCTGTTTGAGGAATTTCGCGGCCCCCTGAAGTGGGAGTGGGTGGCCGGGCTGGGCGCTTCCGAGCGGCGCTTTGACGAAGTGGCCGTGCGGTCCGCGCGCTCCGGGGCCGATCTGGTCGGCTACCTCAATTACATCCATCCCTACCGCGTCCAGATCCTGGGCGAGCGCGAGATTGCCTATCTGAGCAGCGCGTCTCCCGACGATTGCAAGCGTCGCATTGCCCGCATCGTGACGCTGGAGCCGCCCGTGCTGGTGCTGGCCGACGACCAGACCGCCCCCGATGCGCTGGTCTCGATGTGCGAACGCGCGCAGATCCCGATGTTCTCCACGCACGAGTCCTCGGCGTTTGTGATCGACGTGCTGCGTGCCTACCTGTCTAAGCACTTTGCCGACCGCACCACCATGCACGGCGTGTTCATGGACATTCTCGGGCTGGGGGTGTTGATCACCGGCGAATCTGGCCTGGGGAAAAGCGAGCTGGGCCTGGAGCTGATTTCGCGCGGCAACGGCCTGGTGGCCGACGACGCGGTGGACCTGTACCGCATCAACCAGACCACCATCGAGGGCAAGTGCCCCGATCTGTTGCAGAACCTGCTGGAAGTGCGCGGCATCGGTCTGCTCGATATCCGAGCCATCTTTGGCGAGACGGCGGTGCGCCGCAAGATGCGCCTCAAACTCATCGTGCACCTGGTGCGCAAGGAGACCCTGGAGCGCGACTACGAGCGCCTGCCCTACGAACCACTCACGCAAGACGTGCTGGGCGTGCCCGTGCTCAAGGTGGTGATCCAGGTGGTGGCTGGCCGCAACATCGCCGTGCTGGTCGAAGCCGCCGTGCGCAACACCATCCTGCAACTGCGCGGCATTGATACGTACCAGGAATTTGTGGAGCGCCATCGCCGCGCCATGGAGCGCGATACAGGCGGCTAGTATGCTGCGTATTTGATAGCTGCCGGCGCTTGGCAGGCAGGCGCTACAGCCAATTTAGGTTCAGATACTGCGAAACTGGCGCGCGCCAATATCAGTGCACCCGTGGAACCGGCTTCGCCGGGCCACTGGGTGCGTCCCCCTCGGGGGAAGGCGCCGAAGGCGACTCAGGGGGGCTTACTTGCTAGCGCAGGCAGCGCACTGGCCATACAGGGCCATGGTGTGGTCCTGCACCAGCCAGCCCTTAGCCTTGGCCACGGCCTGCTGGCGTTTTTCAATCTCGGGGTCGTAGAACTCCTCCACCTTACCGCACGACGTGCAGATGAAGTGGTCGTGGTGCTGCCCTTCGTTGAGTTCGTACACCGCCTTGCCGCTCTCGAAATTGCTGCGGATCAGGATGCTCGCCTGCTCGAACTGCGTGAGCACGCGGTAGACCGTGGCCAGACCAATGTCCGAACGCTCTTCCAGGAGCACGCGGAACACATCTTCGGCCGTCATGTGGCGTTGCTCGCCTTTCTGGAAGATCTCCAGAATCTTCAGGCGGGGCAGCGTGGCCTTGAGTCCCGTGCTTTTGAGTTCGTCGATGTTGGTCATGGCATGGTCTTTCGGGATGCGGGCCTCGGCCTCAAGGTCAGAAGGCCTACCGCTACAATGGGGCGATCATATCCTCAGCCCTTTTACCCATGCCCGTCAAAGCCCGTTTCAGCGCCCGCCTGGGCCTGGTCCTTTTGGTCGGTGCCAGCGTGGCCGCCCTGGCCGGTTGCAGTAGCCTGGATGGTGCCAGTACCCGCATTGCCAGCATTGTCACTCCCTACAAAATCGATGTGGTGCAGGGCAATTTTGTGTCGCGCGAGCAGGTCGAGGCGCTCCAGCCCGGCATGAGCCGCCAGCAGGTGCGTGAAATCCTCGGTACGCCGCTGGTCACCAGCCTGTTCCATGCAGACCGCTGGGAATACGTGTTCACGCTCAAGCGCCCCGGTGAAGAAGCCCAGACCCGCAAGCTGACAGTGTATTTCAAGGGCGATGGGCTGGATCGCTCCGAAGGCGACCCCATGCCCACAGAGACCGAGTTCGTGGCCACACTGGGCTCGCGTGGCTCCAAAAGCAAGGTGCCCGTGCTGGAGGCCACACCGGAGCAACTGGCCCGCTACCCTGCGTCGCAACGGCCATCTGCCTCCCCGACAGCGCCCCCGCTGGAGCCTGCTTCTGTCAGCTACCCGCCGCTGGAAGCGCCAGCACGCTGATTTTCGCGATCTGGCCGGTGGGGCAACGGGTAGATCGATGCCCGCCTCACTTCAAAGCCAACGACAACGTACAGGACACTCATGACAGGGACCCCTTCGCCTGCCCCCGCATCCACGCCCTCGCGCCCCCTCCGTGTTGCCGTTGCCGGTGCCTCCGGTCGCATGGGCCGCATGCTGATCGAGGCCCTTCGCGCCAGTGATGACTGTGTGCTGGCAGGCGCGCTGGACGTGCCGTCCAGCCCCGGCATCGGTTCGGATGCCACCGCGTTTCTGGGCCATGCCAGCGGTGTTGCCATCACCGCCGACATTGCTGCGGGCCTGAAAAACGCCGACGTTCTGATTGATTTCACACGCCCTGAGGGCACCCTGGCCCATCTGGCCGTGTGCTGCGAACTCGGGGTAAAAGCCGTGGTGGGTACCACGGGCTTCACCGATGCGCAAAAGGCCGAGATTGCCGTCTTTGCCCAGCGCACCGCCATCGTCATGGCGCCCAACATGAGCGTGGGCGTGAACGTCACCCTCAAGCTGCTGCAGATGGCGGCCAAGGCCATGGCCACGGGCTACGACATCGAGATCATCGAAGCCCACCATCGCCACAAGGTGGATGCGCCCTCGGGCACCGCGCTCAAGATGGGCGAGGTGATTGCCGACGCCATGGGGCGCGACCTCAAGGAATGTGGCGTGTACGCCCGCGAAGGTGTGACCGGCGAGCGCGACCCGTCGAGCATCGGTTTCGCCACCATCCGGGGTGGTGACATCGTGGGCGATCACACCGTGCTGTTCGCGGGCATCGGCGAGCGCATCGAGATCACGCACAAGTCTTCCAGCCGCTCCACCTACGCACAGGGCAGCCTGCGGGCGGTGCGGTTCCTCGCTGGGCACAAGACGGGCATGTTCGACATGTTCGACGTGCTCGGTCTGCAATGAGAAACCCCCTGAGATGCTTCGCATCTTCCCCCTGCAGGGGAACGCCACCCGTGACCTGGCGAAGCCAGTTCCACGGTGGCACTGGCTTCGGGCGCGCCAGTTGCGGGCGATGCGCCAAATAACGAGGTATTGATGGACGCTCTCCACTGGTGGCGCCAGGGCGACGCCGTCACGCAGGGTGCCGCACTGGTGCTCCTGGCCATGTCGGTGGCAAGCTGGGTGGTCATCGTCTGGAAGCTGCGGCTCATGCGCCAGGCCAGTGCCGATGTGGCCCGCTGCACTGCGGCGTTCTGGCAGGCGCCATCCATGGAGGTTGCAGCACAACGTTTGCAGTCTTTTGACCGCGCTGCGCTGGTCTTGCCTCTGGTGGTTGCTGCAAATTCAATAGCAAATCATTCTCTGCCCGATGCCCCGGCCTCATTGGCCAGCGCGGGCAGCCTGTCTCAGCGGTTGACCCGGGTGCTGCGCGATGCCCTGCATGGCGTGCTGGGGCGCCTGCAGTTTGGCCAGGTGCTGCTGGCCACGGTGGGCTCCACCGCGCCGTTCGTGGGGCTGCTGGGCACCGTGTGGGGCATCTACCATGCGCTGACGGCCATGGCGGGCGCGGGCCAGATCACCATCGACCGCGTCTCCGGCCCCGTGGGCGAGGCCCTCGTCATGACGGCGGCCGGGCTGGCCGTGGCCATCCCCGCCGTGCTGGCCTACAACGTGTTTGGGCGGCTGATCGGCCGCATCGAGGCGGACCTGGAAGGGTTTGCGCGCGACCTGCGCGAACTGGTCATTGACACGGCGGCCCCCCAGAGTTTGGCAGGCACCACAGAAGGTCTGAGCAATGCGAGCCGACCCGCCGCCGGGCCGCCCCAAGGCGGGTCCGCCCCCATGGGGAGCGTGGGGGCATGAGTTTCGGCAGACTCGAACGCACCACCGGGCCACAGCCCATGAGCGACATCAACATGACGCCGTTGGTCGATGTGATGCTGGTGCTGGTGGTCATCTTCATCCTCACGGCACCGCTGCTGGCCAGCTCCATCCGGCTCGACCTGCCACGCTCCGAGGGCGCCACGCCCGGTAGTGCGCCGCAGTTCGTTACCCTTGTGGTCGATGCGTCGGGCCAAGCCTTTCTGGACGACCAGCCGCTGTCGCAGAGCGCGTTGGCTGAGCGCCTGCGCCGCATCGGCGCCGAACGGCCCGACACCGAAGTCCAGTTGCGCGCCGACGCCGCAGTGCCCTATGGGCGCGTGGTCGAGGTCATGGGCGCAGCGCATCTGGCCGGGCTGCAGCGCATCGGCTTTGTGGCCGAGCCACCGGCCGCAGGCGCGCCGTCTGCCCCTGCCAAGGCCCCCTGAAACCGCCGTGCGCCGCCGTGCCAGCCGGTCTGCACAGGCCGCTGGCGGCGGCAGGCGCGGAAGGCGGGGCCTGACAGCCTAAAATCTGCGCAGCGCGGCCCTGCGGCTGCACCTCCCTCTCACCCCCGAGCCCCCATGCAAGACAAATACTCTCCCCAAGACGTCGAGCGCGCCGCCCACGGCCACTGGACCGCCACCGATGCCTACCGCGTGACGGAAGACGCCAACAAGAAGAAGTTCTACGCCTGCTCGATGCTGCCGTACCCCAGCGGCAAGCTGCACATGGGCCACGTGCGCAACTACACCATCAACGACATGCTCACGCGCTACCTGCGCATGAACGGCTACAACGTGCTGATGCCCATGGGCTGGGACGCCTTCGGCCTGCCCGCTGAAAACGCGGCGCTGAAGAATGGTGTGCCCCCTGCCAAGTGGACGTACGAAAACATCGCGTACATGAAAAAGCAGATGCAGGCCATGGGCTTGGCCATCGACTGGAGCCGCGAAGTGGCCACCTGCGACCCCACTTACTACAAGTGGAACCAGTGGCTGTTTTTGAAGATGCTGGAAAAGGGCATTGCCTACCGCAAGACCCAGGTCGTGAACTGGGACCCGGTGGACCAGACCGTGCTGGCCAACGAGCAGGTGATTGACGGCAAGGGCTGGCGCACGGGTGCGGTGGTCGAAAAGCGCGAGATCCCCGGCTACTACCTCAAGATCACCGACTACGCCGAAGAGCTGCTGGACTTCGTCACCGGCGACAAGCTGCCCGGCTGGCCCGAGCGCGTGAAGCTGATGCAGGAGAACTGGATCGGCAAGAGCGAAGGCGTGCGTTTTGCGTTCACGCACGACATTGCAGGCGACGATGGCGCATTGATCGGCGACGGCAAGATGTACGTGTTCACCACGCGCGCCGACACCATCATGGGCGTGACCTTCTGCGCCGTGGCGCCCGAGCACCCGCTGGCCACCCATGCCGCCAAAACCAACCCTGCACTGAAAGCCTTCATCGAAGAGTGCAAGAGCGGCGGCACGACCGAGGCCGAGCTGGCCACGCAAGAGAAGAAGGGCGTGCCCACGGGGCTGTTCGTCACCCACCCGCTGACCGAAGAGAAGGTCGAGGTCTGGGTCGGCAACTACGTGCTCATGGGCTATGGCGACGGCGCCGTGATGGGCGTGCCCGCGCACGACGAGCGCGACTTCGCGTTCGCCCTCAAGTACGGCATCGAGATCAAGCAGGTCGTGCTGGTCGATGGCGAACACTTCGACTACCACCAATGGAACGACTGGTACGGCGACAAGCAACGCGGCGTGACCATCAACTCCGACAGCTTCAGCGGCCTGTCGTACAAGGAAGCCGTGAACGCCGTGGCCCATGCGCTGGAGCAGAAGGGCCTGGGCGAGAAGAAGACCACCTGGCGCCTGCGCGACTGGGGCGTGAGCCGCCAGCGCTACTGGGGCACTCCGATCCCCATCATCCACTGCGATGAACACGGCGCCGTGCCCGTGCCCGAAAAAGACCTGCCCGTGGTGCTGCCGCAAGACTGTATCCCCGATGGCTCGGGCAACCCGCTGCACAAGCACGAAGGCTTCCACGCGGGCGTGACCTGCCCCGTGTGCGGCAAGCCTGCCCGCCGCGAGACGGACACCATGGACACGTTCGTGGACAGCTCGTGGTACTTCATGCGGTACTGCGACCCCAAGAATGCCGACGCGATGGTGGCCGGTGGCGCCGACTACTGGATGCCGATGGACCAGTACATCGGCGGTATCGAACACGCCATCCTGCACCTGCTGTACGCCCGCTTCTGGACCAAGGTCATGCGCGACATGGGCTTGGTGAAAGTGGACGAGCCCTTCACCAAGCTGCTCACGCAAGGCATGGTGCTCAACCACATCTACAGCCGCCGCACCGCCAAGGGCGGCAAGGACTACTTCTGGCCGCACGACGTGGAGCACGTGCTGGACGAAGGCGGCAAGATCATCGGCGCCAAGCTGAAGAACGAAGCCACCAGCGGCGACGGCCTGTTGCCCGTGGGCACGCCCATCGACTACGAGGGCGTGGGCACCATGTCCAAGTCCAAGAACAACGGCGTGGACCCGCAGGACCTGATCGAGAAGTACGGCGCCGACACCGCCCGCCTGTACACCATGTTCACCGCCCCGCCCGAAGCCACGCTGGAGTGGAACGACGCGGCGGTGGAAGGCAGCTACCGCTTCCTGCGCCGGGTGTGGAACTTCGGCCTCAAGCTGTCTGCTATGGATATGGGAGCTGCAAGCGCAAGCGTAGCAAGCGCCAGCAGCCTGAAAGATGTGGAATTCGGCAAAGAAGCCAAGGCCCTGCGCCTGGAGATCCACACCGTGCTCAAGCAGGTGGACTACGACTACCAGCGCATGCAGTACAACACCGTAGTCTCCGGCGCGATGAAGATGATCAACGCGCTCGAAGACTTCAAGGCCACCGACTCGGCTGGTGCTCAGGTGGCGCTGATCGAAGGCTTTGGCATCCTGCTGCGCTGCCTGTACCCGGCCACCCCCCACATTGCGCACAGCCTCTGGAGCGGCCTGGGTTACGCGGCCGAACTGGGCGACCTGCTGGATGCACCCTGGCCCCAGGTCGATGCGAACGCGCTGGTGCAGGACGAGATCGAGCTCATGCTGCAGGTCAACGGCAAGCTGCGCGGCTCCATCCATGTCCCCGCGCAGGCTGACAAGGCCGAGATCGAACGCATTGCCCTGGCCAGCGAGGCGTTTGTGGCCCAGGCTGCAGGCGCTGCACCCAAGCGCGTCATTGTGGTGCCTGGCCGCCTCGTGAACGTGGTGGTATAGCCCCCATGAACAAGCGCACACTGCTCTCCCTCGCGCCCGTGGCCCTGCTGTCCGCTTGCGGATTTCGGCTGCGGGGCGTGCCCGAGTTCGGGTTTGACTCGCTCTACATCGCAGCACCTGCAGGCTCGCCCCTCGCGCGGGAGTTGCAGCGCACGCTGGAGGGTTCGGGCGGCAAGCTGCAGCTGCTGCGCGACCCGGCGGCCATGCCCACGGCCGATGCCATTCTGGATGTGCTGCAGGAGCAGCAGGAGCGCGCGGTGGTGGGGCTCAATGCTTCCGGCCAGGTGCGCGAACTGCAGCTGCGCCTGCGCATCAGGTTCCGGCTGCGTACCCCGGCAGGTGCCGAACTGATTCCCGAGACCGAGCTGCTGCAGCAGCGCGACATCAGCTACAACGAAACCATCGCCCTGGCCAAGGAGGCTGAGGAAGCACTGCTCTACCGCAACATGCGGACCGACCTGGTGCAGCAGCTTATGCGCCGCCTGGCAGCGGCCAAGCGCTGAGCCCAGGCGTGGGGCTGTGGCCTCTTGGCGGTAGCGCAGAGCAGCAGGCAGCTACAGCGCCGTGCCGGGCGTTCGTGATGGGCGAGGCGCAGGTGCTCAGGGGGATGTCCGCATGAGCGTACTTTTGCCAAACAGCGACTCCACCAGGTCCACCGCCAGCACCGCCGTGCGGTTGCGCACATCCAGCGCAGGGTTGAGTTCCACAATGTCCAGCGAGGCCAGGCGCCCGCTGTCGGCAATCATCTCCATGCACAACTGCGCCTCGCGGTAGGTGGGGCCTCCCGGCACCGTGGTGCCAACGCCTGGCGCGATGTCGGGGTCCAGAAAGTCCACATCAAAGCTCACATGCAGGTGGGTGTGTGCATCCAGTCCGGCCAGCGCCTGCTGCATGGTCTGGCGCATGCCCACCTCGTCGATGTAGCGCATGTCGAACACCTCCAGGCCCTGCTCATGCACAAAGCGCTTTTCGCCTGCGTCCACGCTGCGGATGCCGATCTGCCGGATCTGCGACGGGTGCAGCGCTGCGCCACCGCCCGGCATGCGGGCCAGCCCGGTCAGCGCCTCGGGGCCGAACCCGCACAGGCAGGCCACGGGCATGCCATGCACATTGCCGCTGGGCGTGAGTGCACTGGTGTTGAAGTCGGCATGGGCATCCAGCCACAGCACCCGCAGCTTCTTACCCATTTCTGCGCAATGGCGGGCCACGGCGCTGATGCTGCCCAAGCCCAGGCAGTGGTCGCCACCCAGCAGGATGGGCAGGTGGCCCAATTGCAGTTCGGCATACACGGCGTCAAACACCCGCTGGTTCCACTCCACCACCTCGGGCAGGTGTCGGTAACCGTCCACGGGCGGCTGCCAGGGGTTGGCGGGGCCACTCAAGTTGCCCCGGTCAAACACCTGCAGTCCGTGCGACTCCAGCGCTGCCTGCAGGCCCGCCACGCGCAGGGCCTCGGGCCCCATGGAGGCGCCGCGCGCCCCGGCGCCGATGTCGGTGGGGGCGCCGATCAGGCTGGTGGGCTGGGCGCTGCGCAGGGCGTTGGGTGGCATGGTGCGGGGGCTTTCTGGGAAGGCAGTCGATGTCGGTACGGGCGCGTGTACGCGCCCCGGGGGAATTCTCGGGGCTTTGGGCGCCAGTGAATAGCACTGCAGCTGATTAGTTCGCGGTCTCTCTTGTGCACTGTGAGGGCATTTGCTGGCAATGTGCACAGTGCCGGGCCTGCCCAGGCGATAAACTTTGCCGCATGCAAGTCGCCCTGGCCCAACTCTCACCGCATCTTCAACGGGGCCTGTCGCCGCTTTACGTGTTGCATGGCGACGAGCCCCTGCTGCAGCAGGAGGCGGCAGACGCCATCCGCGCCACGGCCCGTGCTCAGGGCTATACCGAACGCACCTCGTACACGGTAGCAGGCGCTCACTTTGACTGGAGCGCCGTGCTGGCTGCAGGCGGCAGCTTGAGCCTGTTTGCCGACAAGCAGATCGTCGAGATCCGCATCCCCTCGGGCAAGCCCGGCAAGGATGGTGGCGTGGCGCTGCAGCAGATTGCTGAATCCGCCAAGGGCAACGACAGCACGCTCACGCTGGTGATGTTGCCGCGCCTTGACAAGGCCACACGCACGGGCGCATGGTTTGCGGCGCTGGAATCCAGCGGCACATCGATCCAGATCGACCCCATCGAGCGCGGCATGCTGCCGCAGTGGATCGCCCAGCGCCTGGCCGCCCAGGGCCAGCGCGTGGTGGCGGGCGAGGAGGGCCAGCGCACGCTGCAGTTTTTTGCCGACCGGGTGGAGGGCAATCTGCTCGCCGCCCACCAGGAGATCCAAAAGCTCGCATTGCTCCACCCCCCCGGCGAGCTGGCGCAGGCCCAGGTCGAAGCCGCTGTGCTCAACGTCGCGCGCTACGACGTGTTCAAGCTCTCTGAATCCGTGCTCTCAGGCCATACCGCCCGCGTGCAGCGCATGCTCGACGGCCTGCAGGCCGAGGGCGAGGCCGAAGTGCTGGTGCACTGGGCGCTGGCCGAAGACATCCGTGCCTTGAAGCGCGTGAAAGACGCCATGAACGCCGGCCGCCCTCTGCCCATGGCCCTGCGCGAAAACCGGGTGTGGGGCGCCAAGGAAAAGCTGTACGAACGCATCCTGCCCAGGGCCAGCGACGCGGCGCTGGCGCGCCTGCTGCAGTCGGCGCATATCGTGGACGGCATCGTCAAGGGGCTCAAGCAGCCCGATTGGCCCACCGATGGGTGGCAGGCGCTGCAGAGGCTTGCGTTGCAGGTGTGCAGGCTGACCCAGGCCGCGCGGTAAGGTTGGCCGATAAATTTGAGTGTTTTTGGCCTCTGGCGCTTATCCAGTAAGCGCAAGTAGCTATCAAAAATGTAGTGACGGTTTTGTCTGCACGTGGGCTTCAGGGCTGCTCCAGCACCCCGCGCGCTTTGTCTGCCCACATCCGCAGGTTGGCCACCAGATCCTTCTGGCTGAATGAGCAGCTTTCCTCTGAAAACAGCGCGCTCGACTCCAGCCGGTCCAGCAGGTTCAGCAGCACCTCGCCGTAGCGTGGGGGCAGGGCGGCCAGCAGGGTGGTTTGCTGGCGGGCCAGGGTGCTCAGGGTGGCGGCGGTGTGGTCGCCGCGTTCAAAGGCCTGCAAGGCTTCGGTCAGGGCGACGAGCTGGGCGGGGGCGGTGGTGGTCATGGCCAAGGATGTGCGAGTAGGGCAAGGCCGCAAGGGTAAAGCCAAGTGCGGCAAAATCGCTGGATGAACGCTCTCAACGTCGCCGAATACACGCATTCTCTCGGTCTCCAGGCCAAAACGGCCTCTGCGCTGATGGCCAAAGCGCCAGCAGCTATCAAAAACAAAGCGCTCAAGGCGCTGGCCCGCTTGCTGCGTGAGAACGTGGCTTCGCTGCAGATCGACAACGCCAAAGACCTGGAGCGCGCTGTGGCCAACGGCCTGGCCGAGCCCATGGTGGACCGCCTCAAGCTCAGCCCCAAGGTGCTGGAGACCTGCGCCGAAGGCTGCGAGCAGCTCGCCGCCATGCCCGACATCATTGGCGAGATCCTGGGCATGAAGCAGCAGCCCAGCGGCATCCGCGTGGGCCAGATGCGCGTGCCGATTGGCGTGTTCGGCATGATCTACGAGAGCCGCCCCAACGTGACCATCGAGGCCGCGTCGCTGTCTATCAAGAGCGGCAACGCCTGCATCCTGCGTGGTGGCTCCGAGGCGATTGATTCGAACAAGGCGCTGGCCAAGCTGGTGCAGCAGGCACTGGCGGAGGCGGGCCTGCCGGAGCACGGTGTGCAGCTGGTGCAGACCACGGACCGCGAGGCCGTGGGCCAGCTGATTGCCATGCCGCAGTTTGTGGACGTGATCATCCCGCGCGGCGGCAAGGGGCTGATCGAGCGCATCAGCCGCGATGCCAAGGTGCCCGTGATCAAGCACCTGGACGGCAACTGCCACACCTATGTGGACGACCCCTGCGACATCGCCATGGCGGTGAAGGTGGCCGACAACGCCAAGACCAACAAATACAGCCCCTGCAACGCGAGCGAAGGCCTGCTGGTGGCGCGCGGCGTGGCGGCCGAATTCTTGCCCCAGATCGGCGTGGTGTACGCCGCCAAGGGCGTGGAGATGCGCGGTTGCCCGGAGTCGCTGGCGCTGCTGGCCGACGTGCCTGGCGCACTCCTCACCCCCGCCACCGAGCAGGACTGGAGTGAGGAATACCTGGCCCCGATCATCAGCGTGAAGGTGGTGGCCGGTGTGGACGAGGCCATTGCCCACATCAACCACTATTCGAGCCACCACACCGATGCCATCCTGACGCGTGACCACATGCACGCCCAGCAGTTCCTGCGCGAGGTGGATTCGGCCAGCGTGATGGTGAACGCCAGCACGCGGTTTGCCGACGGCTTCGAATACGGCCTGGGCGCCGAAATCGGCATCAGTACCGACAAGTTCCACGCACGCGGGCCGGTGGGCATCGAAGGGCTGACCTCACTCAAGTACGTGGTGCTGGGCGAGGGTGAGGTGCGGGGTTGATTTGCTCCTTATTTCATAGCTGTTAGCGCTTACCTGTAAAGCGCTAGGGCCCAATTTCTTATGAAAATCATCATCCTCGGCGCAGGCCGTGTGGGCCAGAGCGTGGCAGACAGCCTGGTGTCGGAGCGCAATGACATCACCGTCATCGACACCGATGCCGCCCGCCTGCGCGACCTGGAGTCGCGCTTTGACCTGCGCGGTGTGGTGGGCAATGGCATCGAACCGGCCGTGTTGGCCGAGGCGGGCGCCGAGGACACCGATCTGCTGATCGCCTGCGCTGCACAGGACGAGACCAACCTGGTGTGTTGCAAGGTGGCGCAGCTGGTGTTCAACATCCCCAAGCGCATCGCGCGGGTGCGTTCCAACGGATTCACGCTGGATGAGCGGCTGACCGGCCCCGAGGGCTTTGGCGTGGACCGCATCATCTGCCCCGAAGAGTCCCTGACCCGCTACATCGGCAAGCTGATCGAATACCCCGAGGCCATGCAGGTGCGCGAGTTTGCGGGCGGCCGCGCCTGCCTGGTGTCGGTGCGTGCGCGCGCCGGGGCGCCCATGGTGAGCCGCACCATCTGCGAGCTGCGCGAGAGCTTGCCCGACGTGGCCATGCGCCTGGTGGCGATCTACCGGCGGTTTCAGGACGAGCCGGACCGCTTTGTGGCCTGCGATGGCAACACGCGCATCGAGCCGGGCGATGAGGTGTTTGTGCTGGCGGCCAGCGGCCACATTGCCAACGTGCTCACGGCCTTGCACCGGCGCGGGGACCGCCAGGGGCAGCCTGTCCGGCGCATCATGATTGCCGGGGGTGGCCGCGTGGGGCTGCGGCTGGCGCGCCAGCTCAGCAAGGAGCCGGGGCGGTTTCACATCAAGATGATTGAGTCCGACCCTGATCGCTGTATTGAGCTGGCGTCCAGTCTGCCGTCCGATGTGCTGGTGCTGCAGGGCGATACGACGGACGAAGACCTGCTGGGCGGCGAGAGCGTGGAAGAGATCGACCTCTTCCTGGCGCTGACCGATGACGACGAGGACAACATCATGTCGTCCCTGCTGGCCAAGCGCATGGGCGCCAAGCGGGTGCTGGCCCTTATCAATCGGCGCAGCTACGCCGACCTGATGCACGGCACGCAGATCGACATTGCGCTGTCGCCTGCGCAGGCCATGCTGGGCGAGCTCCTGGCCTATGTGCGCCAGGGCGATGTGCAGGCCGTGCACAGTCTGCGCCGTGGCGTGGCTGAAGCGCTGGAGATCGTGGCGCGCGGCGACCGCAAAAGCTCGCGCGTGGTCGGCCGCAAGGTCAGCGACCTGCAGTTGCCGCACGAGGTGCACATGGGCCTGATCGTGCGCGGCCTGCCGGATTCGCCGGACGTGCCGCCTGATGATTTGCGCGAACCCCAAGTGATCATCCCGCGCAGCTCCACCGTCATCGAGAGCAACGACCACGTGGTGTTCTTCCTGCCCCACAAGCGGCTGGTGCGTGACGTGGAAAAGCTCTTCCGCGTGAGCGCCACTTTCTTTTGACGCAGGGCCTGCGAGAACGACGCCATGGTGGACATGTTTCCCGTGCTGCGGGTGCTGGGCATCCTGATCATGATCTTTGCGCTGGCCATGGGGCTGCCGTTGTCGGTGTCGTGGTTCCTGCGCGATGGGGTGTGGCACATCTATCCCGTGGCCATGGCTGCGACCCTGGCCGTAGGCTGCGGCCTGTGGTGGAAGCTGCGCCTGTTTCGGCGCGAGCTGCAGCCGCGCCATGGCGTGATGCTGGTCACGCTGGTCTGGGTGCTGCTGCCGCTGTTTGCGGCGCTGCCGCTGATGCTGGTCACCCATGAAATCGGCCGGCCCATGTCGTTCACCCATGCGTACTTCGAGGCGGTGTCGGGCCTGACCACCACCGGGTCCACGGTGCTCACCGGGCTCGACGCATTGCCCGTGTCCATGAACGTGTGGCGCACCTTTTTGCAGTGGGTGGGGGGCATGGGCATCCTGATCCTGGCCGTGGCGGTGTTGCCCTTGCTGGGCGTGGGCGGCAGTCAGCTGTTCAAGGCCGAGGCGGCGGGCCCGGTGAAGGATGCCAAGCTCACCCCGCGCATGACCGAAACCGCGAAAGGGCTGTGGGGGGTGTACGCGCTGTTTTCCACGGCGTGTGCGCTGGCGTACTGGGCGGGGGGCATGGACCCGGTGAACGCGCTGATGTACATGTTTTCCACGGTGAGCCTGGGGGGACTGTCGCCCCACGACACCAGCTTCGGTTTTTATCAGTCGCCCTTGCTGGAAGCCATTGCCGTGGGCTTCATGCTGGTGGCCAGTTGCAACTTTGCGCTGTATTTTGTGGCCATTCGCAAAGGCCACTGGCAGGGGTTCTGGCGCGACCCCGAACTGCGCGCCACCTTGTTCACGCTGGTGGGCGGGGGGCTGCTGGTGTCTGTGCTGCTGTGGGTGAAAGGCGTGTATGCGCCGCTCGATGCGCTGCGCTACGGCATGTTCAACCTGGTGTCGATTGCCACCACCACCGGCTATGCCACGGTGGACTACCTGAGCTGGCCGGTGTTTGCGCCGGTGTTCATGCTGCTGCTGTCGGGCGTGGCGACCAGCGCGGGCTCCACCGGTTGTGGCATCAAGATGGTCCGCATGCTCATCCTGCTCAAGCAGGCGCGGCGCGAGATGAACCGTCTGGTGCACCCCCGCGCCGTGCAGCCGGTGCGCCTGGGCGATGCGGTGGTGGACAACCGGGTGATCTTCTCGGTGCTCGCCTTCATGCTGGTGTATGGCGCCACCATCATTGGCCTGAGCATGGTGCTGCTGCTCACCGACCTGGATCCGGTGACCGCGTTCTCCGCTGTGATCGCCAGCGTCAATTGCATGGGGCCGGGGCTGGGCAGTGTGGGGCCAGCGTCCAACTACGCCGTATTGACGGACTTTCAGGTGTGGGTGTGCACGCTGGCCATGCTGCTGGGGCGGCTGGAGATTCTGAGCTTTATGGCCTTGCTAACCCCGGCGTTTTGGCGGCGCTGAACGGGGCTGCCCGAAAAATCCGCCCGGCGGGCTTGCGAAGGCCCGGTCACGCCCCAACCCTACAATGGATTGCAATCGTTCCCGTCTCCTCTGAGGGCTCCCCATGGTTCCGCATCTCATCACGGCCCTGACCGGGCCGATCAACGAACTCGAACAGCGCGTTCTCGACTCGATGCCCGCCATCGAACGCTGGTTCCGGCTGGAGTGGATGGAGCACACGCCGCCGTTCTATACCTCGGTGGACATCCGCAATGCCGGCTTCAAGCTCGCGCCCGTGGACACCAACCTGTTCCCCGGCGGCTGGAACAACTTGACCAAGGAGATGCTGCCCCTGGCCGTGCAGGCCGCCATGGCCGCCATCGAGAAGATCTGCCCCGAGGCGCGCAACCTCTTGATCATTCCGGAGAACCACACACGCAACACCTTCTACCTGGCCAACGTGGTGCAGCTGCAGCGCATCTTCAACATGGCCGGGCTCAACGTGCGCGTAGGCTCCATCAGCCCCGAAATCAAGAAGCCCACGCTGATCGAATTGCCCAACGGCGACACGGTGACGCTGGAGCCCGTGGTGCGCACCAAGCGCCGCCTGGGTCTCAAGGACTTTGACCCCTGCACCATCCTGCTCAACAACGATCTCTCGGCCGGCGCCCCCGGCATCCTGGAAGACATCCACGAGCAGTACCTGCTGCCCCCGCTGCACGCGGGCTGGAGCGTGCGCCGCAAGAGCACCCACTTCAAGAACTACGAAGAGGTGGCCAAGCGTTTTGGCAAGATGCTGGGCATCGACCCCTGGCTCATCAATCCCATGTACAGCCAGTGCGACGAGGTGGACTTTGCCGAAGACAAAGGCATGGACAAGCTGCAGACCACGGTGGATGCGCTTTTGACCAAGGTGCGCCGCAAGTACAAGGAATACGGCATCAACGAAAAGCCGTTTGTCATCGTCAAGGCCAACAACGGCACCTACGGCATGGGCATCATGACCGTGCGCGATGCCAAGGAGCTGGATGCGGTCAACCGCAAGACCAAGAACAAGATGGCCGTCATCAAGGACGGCCAGCCGGTCAACGACCTCATCATCCAGGAAGGCGTGTTGACCCAAGAGCGTGTGCACGAGGCCGTGGCCGAGCCTGTGGTCTACATGATGGACCGCTACGTGGTGGGCGGTTTTTACCGCATGCATGCCGAGCGCGGCGTGGACGAAAACCTCAATGCACCGGGCGCCAGCTTCGTGCCGCTGGCCTTTGAGCACAGCACCCACATGCCCCAGCCTGGCGTGCGCCCGGGGGTGAGTGCGCCCAACCGCTTCTATATGTATGGCGTGGTGGGTCGCCTGGCGATGCTGGCAGCCAGCTATGAGCTGGAGGCCACCAACCCCGACGCCGAGGTGTACGACTAGCCTCTTCCCTGAATTGCCCACGGCGCGTTCCTGCCAGCCAGGGGACGCTGCCTGCCACGCCGGCCCACGACTGCCAAGGGTGAGTTGCTGCGTTGCAACATAGGGTGTGGCCTCCAGGCGCTTGATCGGGCGCAAGCGCACAATAGCGTTCCCAAAAGTAACGGAACCCGGCGACCCTTGTGTGTCGGGTGCGGTCAGTGCAAAGCTCCAAGTCATCGCTCGCAGCGCTCACGCTGGGCGCCATCGGTGTTGTGTATGGCGATATCGGCACCAGTGTGCTGTATGCCGTCAAAGAAGTGTTCGGGTCCGGCCATGTGCCGTTCACGCAAGACAACATCTACGGCATTCTTTCGATCTTCTTCTGGACGCTGACCGTCATTGTTTCGCTGAAATACGTGGTGCTGGTGCTGCGCGCCGACAACCATGGCGAAGGCGGGCTGATCGCGATGCTGGCCTTGGCTTCGCAGGCCGTGAAGGACAAACCCCGGCTGCGTGGCGTGCTGCTGGCAGTGGGCATCTTCGGCACCTCGCTGTTTTATGGTGACGGCGTCATCACCCCGGCCATTTCGGTGTTGTCGGCGGTGGAAGGGCTGGAGGTGGTCTCGCCCCACTTCAAGCAGTACGTGATTCCCATCACACTGGTCGTGCTGTTTTGCCTGTTTGCCGTACAAAAGCGCGGGACCAGCGGGATCGGCAAGTTCTTCGGGCCCATCACGCTGGTGTGGTTTTTCAGCATTGCCCTCCTGGGGGTCTCTCACATCGTGGGCCACCCCGAAATCCTCTGGGCGTTGAGCCCGCACCATGCAGTCGGGTTCATGTGGGCCAACCCGGGCACCAGCTTCATCATCCTGGGTGCGGTGGTGTTGTGCGTGACCGGCGCCGAGGCCCTGTATGCCGATCTGGGCCACTTTGGCAAGCGGCCCATTCGCCTGGCTTGGTTTGGCGTGGCCATGCCGGCGCTCACGCTCAATTACTTTGGCCAGGGCGCACTGCTGCTGGCCGAGCCCGAAGCCGTGAAGAACCCCTTCTACATGATGGCACCCGACTGGGCGCTGATCCCGCTGGTGGTGCTGGCCACCATGGCAACGGTGATCGCGTCACAAGCCCTCATCACCGGCGCCTTCAGCGTGACCAAGCAGGTGATTCAGTTGGGCTACCTGCCCCGACTGAATATCCAGCACACCAGCGTGCGCGACACGGGGCAGATCTACATGCCGCTGGTCAACTGGGGGCTGTTCGCCGCCATCGTTCTTGCGGTGGTGATGTTCCGCTCGTCCAGCAACCTAGCGGCGGCTTACGGCATTGCCGTGACGCTGGACATGCTGATCACCACCACGCTGACTTTCTTCGTAATCCGCTATGGCTGGGGCTACCCGCTGGCGCTGTGTATTGCGGCCACAGGCTGTTTCTTTGTGGTGGACCTGGCGTTTTTTGCGTCCAACCTGCTCAAGCTGTTCCAGGGCGGATGGTTCCCGCTGCTGATTGGGGGCATCGTGTTCTCGTTGATGATGACGTGGAAGGAAGGGCGCCGCCTGCTGAATGACAAGTTGCGTGCCGACGCAATCGACCTCAAGGACTTCCTGGAGTCGGTGTTCGTCAGTCCGCCCACGCGCGTGGATGGCACCGCAGTGTTCCTCACTGCCGAAACCGGCGCGGTGCCCAATGCGCTTTTGCACAATCTCAAGCACAACAAGGTGCTGCATCAGCAGAACCTCTTTGTGACGGTGCACAACCACGAAACCCCCTGGATCGGGCTGGACAAGCGCCTGCAGGTCGAACCGCTGGGCCACGACTGCTGGCAGGTGGTGATCCACTACGGCTTCAAGAACGACCCCGACGTACCCCGCGCGCTGGAGCTGCTGCGCGGCCGGGGCTGCGAGCTGGAGGCCATGACGACCAGCTACTTCCTCTCGCGCGATACGGTCATCCCCACCATGGGCGGCGGCATGGCCCCCTGGCGCGAAAAGCTGTTTGCCCAGATGCACCACAACGCCAGCGGCGCGGCAGACTTCCTGCACCTGCCGAACAACGCAGTGGTCGAACTCGGCTCCAAGATCGAGATTTGAGCTAATTGTTTTTTGAGTGTTTTCAGGCCCTGGCGCTTGGCGGCCTCAAATCTACAGTGCGACACCTTCTACGTTTCTGGTGACGCTCAGCGGCGTGGTATTTGCGGGAGTCGGATCGGCTTTCTGGGGAGGTGTCGCGGGCAGCTTTGCGCTATTTGTGCAACAGTACAGGCGTTCACCAGCGTGAGGTACACGGCGCACTGCATTCGTCGCTCCCTGTTCTTCTTATCTGCCTGCAAGTGATCTGCCATTGGCAGCACCTGCACACCTTTCTGACCCGACACCATGAAACTGCTCTTCATTGCCGATCCCCTGCAAAGCTTCAAGATCTACAAGGACACGACATTCGCCATGATGCGCGAGGCTCAGCGGCGCGGGCACACCTTGGCGGTGTGCGAGCCGCAGCACATTACCTGGCAGCGTGGCAGCAAGGTGACGGCCCGTGTGTGCGACATCCAACTGACAGCAGACCCGGTGCAGTGGTACACCGCACAGCCCGAGCGCAGTGCACCCTTGGCTAGCTTCGACGCTGTGCTGATGCGCAAGGACCCGCCTTTCGACAGCGAGTATTTCTATGCGACACACCTGCTGGAGCAGGCTGAGCGTGACGGCGCCCGTGTGTTCAACAAGCCCCGTGCGCTGCGCGACCACCCGGAGAAGCTGGCGATCATGGAGTTTCCGGAATTCATCGGGCCCACTCTGGTGACGCGGGATGCCGCAGACATTCAGCGTTTTCATGCAGAGCACGGGGACATCATTCTCAAGCCGCTCGATGGCATGGGCGGCATGGGAATCTTCCGCGTGGGCTCGGATGGGCTCAACCTGGGAAGCATTACCGAAACCCTGAACCGCCACGGCGCGCAAAGTGTCATGGTTCAGAAGTTCTTGCCGGAGATCGTCGAAGGCGACAAACGTGTCCTCATCATCGGGGGGGCACCAGTGCCTTTTTGCCTGGCGCGCATCCCGCAGGGCAGCGAAGTCCGGGGCAACCTGGCTGCCGGAGGCAAGGGGGTGGCTAAGCCGTTGTCGACACGGGACTGGGAAATCGGTAACGCCTTGGGGCCTGTGCTTCAGGCGCGGGGCCTGCTGCTGGCTGGAGTGGATGTGATCGGCGATTGCGTTACCGAGATCAATGTCACGAGCCCCACCTGCTTCCAGGAGATCTTTGACCAGACGGGGTGCGATGTCGCTTCCCTGTTCATCGAGGCCCTGGAGGCTGCATTGACGTCCTCTGCCCCGTAGTCTGCTGAATTTTCGTCCCTATCTCTT
>NZ_CP199679.1:4625000-4927500 GCF_057597245.1 Acidovorax sp. NN32 | reverse complement strand
CTGCGAGACTGACAAGTCGAGCAGATGCGAAAGCAGGACATAGTGATCCGGTGGTTCTGTATGGAAGGGCCATCGCTCAACGGATAAAAGGTACTCTGGGGATAACAGGCTGATACCGCCCAAGAGTTCATATCGACGGCGGTGTTTGGCACCTCGATGTCGGCTCATCTCATCCTGGGGCTGTAGCCGGTCCCAAGGGTATGGCTGTTCGCCATTTAAAGAGGTACGTGAGCTGGGTTTAAAACGTCGTGAGACAGTTTGGTCCCTATCTTCCGTGGGCGCTGCAGATTTGAGGAAGCCTGCTCCTAGTACGAGAGGACCGGAGTGGACACACCTCTGGTGTATCGGTTGTCACGCCAGTGGCATTGCCGAGTAGCTAAGTGTGGAAGAGATAACCGCTGAAAGCATCTAAGCGGGAAACTCGTTTCAAGATGAGATCTGCCGGGGCCTTGAGCCCCCTAAAGAGTCGTTCAAGACCAGGACGTTGATAGGTCAGGTGTGGAAGCGCAGTAATGCGTTAAGCTAACTGATACTAATTGCTCGTGCGGCTTGACCCTATAACTTTGATAGCCAATATGCAAACCGTAAGGAATGTGTGAAAAGCTCAAAGATTGTTATGCCAAGTTGACGCAGTCAAAAAACACAAAAATCTGATTCCAAACTCTATGAATTCGCCGAGCTGTTCCTCGAACAGCCCAGCACCCAGTTATGCCTGATGACCATAGCAAGTTGGTACCACTCCTTCCCATCCCGAACAGGACAGTGAAACGACTTTGCGCCGATGATAGTGCGGGTTCCCGTGTGAAAGTAGGTCATCGTCAGGCTCTTACAGCCCAGAAAACCCCAGTCTCATAAAGACTGGGGTTTTTTGCTTTGGGAGTGCACTGAAATGCGCATGATTGATCCTGGGGCGTCGCGGAGGGCAAGGGTGTTCGCCCCAATTCACGCCGACACTTTCTGGATGGGCCCACTGGTTTGATTGCATTTGTGGGTGAGTGACGTGGTATGTCCGGCGTCCCGAAAAGACGATTTACACGCGAATACCTGTTGAAGAGTATCGGGATACTGAATGGGCTCAGACCGGTAGTCGCCGACCCTGTTCGAACACCAGCAGTTCTCCCTTGCCAAAGGCCGTCCACTGCTCATTGGTGGTCAGTGGGCTGGTCACGATCACCGCCACCTCATCTTTTTCGTTCGTTTCCTTCGAAAAGTCCAGCAACACGTCTTCGTCGCTCAGTTGGGCGGATCCAAACGGG
Organism: Acidovorax sp. NN32; assembly: GCF_057597245.1. Classification (NCBI taxonomy): domain Bacteria; kingdom Pseudomonadati; phylum Pseudomonadota; class Betaproteobacteria; order Burkholderiales; family Comamonadaceae; genus Acidovorax; species Acidovorax sp. NN32. The sequence continues at coordinate 4,926,244 of NZ_CP199679.1, read as the reverse complement.
TGGCGCCTTTCGATGTAGTACAGGTTGGTGGACGCGTGTGCCCACAGCGCCAGCCCGTTGGACAACAAAAAATTGAACGTACCGTGGGGACTGATCCGGGACGCCAGCTCCTTCAGGGTCAATGTCAGTTCGGGGATGGGTGGAACCGTGGCGTGGGATTTCGCCAGCTCCTGCATGATCCAGCAGAACGCATGTTCGCTATCGGTATCGCCGACGGGACGGAAGTGTGAGTGCAGGCGGGGGCGGAAATCCTTGAGGTCTCCGTTGTGGGCAAACACCCAGTAGCGCCCCCACAGTTCCCGTACGAAGGGGTGGCAATTCTGCAGGCTGACCACGCCCTGCGTGGCCTTGCGGATGTGGGCGATGACGTTCTTGCTTTTGATCGGGTAGCGACGGATCAGCTCTGCCACAGGAGAGTTCACCGCCGCCTGGTGGTCCACAAAATGCCGCAGGCCTTTGTCTTCGAAAAAAGCAATCCCCCAGCCGTCGCTGTGGTGGTCGGTTTTACCGCCGCGTTGCGCAAACCCCGTGAAGCTGAAGGTCACATCGGTGGGGACATTGCAGTTCATGCCGAGCAGTTGGCACATGGCGGGAGTTCCGTTTCTAGGGTGTCGTGTGGGGCGATAGATGATGCCTGAAGCCGGACCGCCGCTGGGAGAGAGATGGTTGTCTGCAGTTCAGCGGGGCTTGGCCTCGCGCAGTTGCCAGGCGGCCACCAAGGCCAGCAGGCACAGAAAAGTCAGCATCAAGAAGGTTTCTCCAAAGGCGGCGATGCGGGCCGGATTGCTGCCACCAGCGGCCAGCGACGCGCCATGGGCAAGCAGCCGCCATTCGAGCACGATGCCACACAGGCTCACGCCCGCAGCACCGCCCAGCATGCGCAGGAAACCAATGGCGCTGGAGCCTTGGGAGATCAGTGACTTGTCCAGCGGCCGCATTGCACCGAGGTTGAGCGAGGGCAGGATGAACCCGAGCCCGATGCGTCCCAGTATCGCAAAAGCCACCAGCATCCAGAGGGGAGAACCCAGGCCCACGCACACCATAAGGCCAAAAGAAAGCGCCAACAGGCCCAACCCGGTGCTGACCAGAAGATGCGTGGGCAGGCGGTCTGCAAGCCGACCTACCACGGCGATGGTGGCTGCCAACACCAACCCGGCAGGCAGCATGAGCGTGCCCACATGCGAGGCCGACAACTCCAGCCCCAGTTGCATGAATACCGGAAGCAGGTAGGTGGACCCGAACAGGGCTGTGCCATAGATGAAGGCCACGACGCTGCCCATCGCAAACTGCCGGTACTGGAACAGCCGCAAGTCCATCAAGGGCTTGCGGCCCTGGTGGATCAGCCGCTGCTGCCAGGCAACGAATACACCGACCGCACAGGCTGCGCTCAGCAGCAGCACGACGGCCTCGGCCATGGAGCCGCCATGTAGCGACACCAGCCCATTGAGCAGGCACAGCGTGCCCATGGTGCCCAACAGCAGACCGCGCCAGTCCAGCGGCTCGCCCTGGCGGTTGGCCTCCACCCCGCCGGGTGCCGTGACGGGCACAAACTTGTAGGCCAGCCAGATCGAGGCCAGGCACAACGGTACAACCATGAAGAAGATGGAGCGCCAGCCAAACCAGTCCACCACCAGGCCCCCAATGCTGGGCCCGATCGCAGGTGCCAGCACGACCCCCATGCCAAAGATGCCACTGGCGCGGCCTTGTTCATGTGGCTGGAAGGCGTAGAGAATGATGACGGCGGGAATGGGCTGCACGACACCGGCGGCCAGGCCCTCGACAACCCGCGCGGCCAGCACCAGGCCGAAGTCCTGCGCGAGGCCGCCGCCCACGCCCCCCAGCAGCAACACCAGCATGGCGCCCACATAAGTGGCGCGGTAGCCGTAGCGCGACAGCAGCCAGGGCGTGGTGAGCATGGAGACCGTGGTGGCCACCATGAACCCCGAGGTGACCCATTGGGCGCGCTCCTGACCCAGCGTGAAATAGTGGCTCATGTCCGGGATGGCCACATTCACGATGGTGGAGGACATGATCGACGCCATGGTCCCCACCATGACCGAGAGCAAAAGCAGCCAGCGGTAGCGCTCGCCATAGCGCTCTCGCAGCACCGACAGGGAGTCGGGAGCGGCTGTCATGGGTGGGTCACTGTGCGCAACGGGTGAAAAGGGCCCAAGGGGCAGGGATGCAATGCGGCCGTGGGGTTGTCGCCTCACACGGCCGGACCGTGCTTCAGGTCAGCTGCGTTCCAGCCACAGCTTGCCGCCGGTGGCCCAGTTTTCGCGCTTCACATCGGTGATCAGGATGTCCACCGACTCGGGAGAGCCGCCCAGGACTTCGACGCTCACGCGGGTGATCTCTTCCACCAGCTTGCGCTTTTGTTCGACCGTGCGGCCTTCCATCATTTCAACGTGGTACGTGGGCATATCAGACTCCTTCAGGGCGTATCGCCGCAAAAAGCGGAAATCATATCGGCGCAGGCCCAGATGGGCGTGCAAAGGGTTGCTGATCGTTGTTGGAGGGCGTGCCGCAGGCCGGGCAGATGCAGGCCTGGCCCCGTTGCGCCTCGGGCACGGCGGCCAGGGCGGCCAGGGCGGCCGGTGCGATGGGCTGGGTCATGCACCAGCAGCTTTCTGGTGGGCGGCCTGCTGCCATGGCGCACTGGTTGGGTCCGCCGCACAGCGGGCAGCGGGACGGGCTGGAAAGGGGTGGGGTGGACATGGTGCCGGGCCGGTGGCAACGTGGGGCAACCAGTGTACGGCGAGGTGCAAAAGGGGGAGGCTCCTGCACTTAGCTGCCAGGGCTCACCCACGCGCGCGGAGCTAGGTTTCGTGGAGGGCGGCATGCTGTGGTGATCCGTCGAAAAAGAACACCAATAAAAAATAGCTGCCAGCGCCCACTGGTATTGCGCTAGAAGCTATTAAATGTGTAGTGATGTGGCGCCCTGCTGGGCGCTCACCACAGGGCCTTCGGGCGCCGGATCAGGCGGCCTGCGCGGCCTTCAGCTTCAGGCGCCAGGCGTGCAGCAGCGGCTCGGTGTAGCCACTGGGTTGCTCTATGCCCTTGAAGACCAGGTCGCAGGCCGCCTTGTAGGCCATGCTGGTGTCGAAGTGGCCGGCCATGGGCTGGTACAGCGGGTCGCCAGCGTTCTGGCCGTCCACCACGGCCGCCATGCGCTCGAACGTGGCGCGCACCTGCGCCTCGGTCACCACGCCATGGTGCAGCCAGTTGGCAAGATGCTGGCTGCTGATGCGCAGCGTGGCGCGGTCTTCCATCAGGCCCACGTTGTGGATGTCGGGCACCTTGGAGCAGCCCACGCCCTGATCCACCCAGCGAACCACGTAGCCCAGGATGCCCTGTGCGTTGTTGTCCAGCTCCTGCTGCTTTTCAGCGTCTGTCCAGTTCGGGTTGGCGCTGACGGGCACGGTCAGCAGGCCGGTCAGCAGGTTGTCGCGCTCGGCGTTCACATCGGTCTTTTCCAGCTCGATCTGGATGTCGCTCACTTTGACCTGGTGGTAGTGCAGCGCGTGCAGCGTGGCGCCTGTGGGGCTGGGCACCCAGGCGGTGTTGGCGCCCGCCTTAGGGTGGGCGATCTTTTGCTTGAGCATTTCAGCCATCAGGTCGGGCATGGCCCACATGCCCTTGCCGATCTGCGCCTTGCCGCGCAGGCCGCAGCTCAGGCCCACCAGCACGTTGTTCTTCTCGTACGACTGGATCCACGCACTGGTCTTCATGTCGCCCTTGCGCACCATGGGTCCGGCATGCATGGCGGTGTGCATCTCGTCGCCCGTACGGTCCAGGAAGCCGGTGTTGATGAAGGCCACGCGGCTTGATGCGGCAGCGATGCAGGCCTTGAGGTTGACCGAAGTCCGACGCTCCTCGTCCATGATGCCCAGCTTGACGGTGCTGTCGGGCAGGCCCAGCAGCTTCTCGACGCGGCCGAAGAGTTCAGCGGCAAAGCCGACTTCGGCGGGGCCGTGCATCTTGGGCTTGACGATGTAGACGCTGCCCTTGCGGGAGTTGCGGATGCCGTTTTGTCCATGGCCCTGCAGGTCGTGCAGTGCAATCGCCGTGGTCACCACCGCATCCATGATGCCTTCGGGGATTTCGCGCACGGCACCTTGTGCGTCCTTCCACAGGATGGCCGGGTTGGTCATCAGGTGGCCCACATTGCGCAGGAACATCAGCGAGCGGCCATGCAAGCGCACTTCGCCGCCTTGGGGGCCCGTGTAGATGCGATCAGGGTTCAGCCCGCGCGTGAAGGTCTTGCCGCCCTTGGCGACCTGCTCGGTCAGCGTGGCCTGGATGATGCCCAGCCAGTTGCTGTAGCCCAGCACCTTGTCTTCGGCGTCCACGGCGGCCACGGAGTCTTCCAGGTCCAGGATGGTGGAGAGGGCCGCTTCCAGCACCAGGTCGCTCACGCCCGCAGCGTCGCTCTGGCCGATGGGGGTAGACCGGTCGATCTGGATATCCAGGTGCAGGCCGTTGTGCTGCAGCAGCACCGATGAAGGCGCTGCTGCGCTGCCTTGGTAGCCCTTGAACTGCGATGCGTCCTTGAGGCCCGTGGTGCTGCCATTGGCGAGCGACACCACCAGCTGGCCGCCTTCTACCCTGTAGCCGGTCGAATCCTTGTGCGAGCCAGCAGCCAGCGGCGCCGTGTCGTCCAGCACCTGGCGCGCAAACGCAATCACCTTGGCGCCGCGCACGGGGTTGTAGCCCTTGCCTTTTTCGGCGCCGCCTTCTTCGCTGATCGCGTCCGTGCCATACAGCGCGTCATACAGGCTGCCCCAGCGCGCGTTGGCGGCGTTGAGTGCATAACGTGCGTTCAGGATGGGCACCACCAGCTGCGGGCCGGCCTGCGTGGCCAACTCGTCGTCCACGTTGGCGGTGGTCGCCTTCACGTCGGCGGGCTGGGGCACCAGGTAGCCGATCTTTTCGAGGAAGCTGCGGTAGGCCACCATGTCCTTGATGGGGCCGGGGTTGGCCTTGTGCCAGGTGTCCAGCTCGGTCTGCAGGCGGTCGCGCTCGGCCAGCAGGGCGATGTTCCGCGGGGCCAAGTCCGACACGATTGCGTCAAAGCCCTTCCAGAAGGCAGCGGCATCGACACCCGTGCCGGGCAGCACTTTGCCTTCGACAAAGCGGTACAGGGAGGTGGCCACTTGCAGGCCGTGGATTGCGGTGCGGTCGGTCATGGGGGTGCCTAAAGAGTTGAGTTGTTGAAACGTGGATCAAAGAAATGTCGGACCTTGGCGAGAAGGCCATGGACAGACTGTATTGCAAATGTTTCCCCACATAAATACGGTGAAAAGCTCGAAACCAGTGACTTTTACGCAAAACTGGTGACAGTCCGTAGTTGCACGGAATGGCGCACCGGCCGGTTAAGCACTACGCTGCGCGAAGAGCCAGGGCGGCCCCGCAACCTATTGCGAGGCCGTGATCTGGCTCATAAAAATAACCCCACCGGGAGACAAATCCATGCAGGCACCCCTGGCCGCTGGCGCGCTGAACGCTGCCTACAAGAACAAGATCGTCAGCGCCGCCGATGCGGTGCAGCTCATCCACGACGGCGACACCGTGGCCACCGGCGGTTTTGTGGGCATCGGCTTTGCCGAGAGCATCGCCGTGGCGCTGGCCCAGCGCTGGGAGTCCACGCAAACCCCGCGCGACCTCACCCTGGTCTACGCCGCAGGCCAAGGCGACGGCAAGCAGCGGGGCCTCAACCACCTGGGCCACGCCGGTTTGCTCAAGCGTGTGATCGGCGGGCACTGGGGCCTGGTGCCGCGCATCCAGAAGCTGGCGGTGGACAACCAGATCGAGGCCTGGAACCTGCCCCAGGGCGTGATCACACATTTGTTCCGCGACATCGCCGCGGGCAAGCCCGGCACGCTCACGCGCGTGGGTCTCGATACCTTTGTGGACCCGCGCCACGGCGGCGGCAAGCTCAACGCGCGCACCACCGACGACCTGGTGCGCGTCCTGCCCATCGACGGGCAGGACTACCTGTTCTACAAGGCCTTCCCGATCCACGTGGGCATCATCCGCGCGACCACGGCCGACGCGGACGGCAACCTCACCATGGAGCGCGAGGCGCTCACGCTCGAAGCGCTGGCGATTGCCATGGCTGTGCGCAACTCGGGCGGCGTGGTCATTGCGCAGGTCGAGCGCATCGCCGAGCGTGGGTCGCTCAACCCCCGCCAGGTCAAGGTGCCGGGCGTGCTGGTCGACGCCGTGGTGCTGGCCACCGAGCCCGCGCACCACCACCAGACCTTTGCCGAGCCCTACAGCGCCGCATTTGCTGGCGAGCTGCGCGTGCCCATGGACACGCTGGACGCGATGCCGCTGACCGAGCGCAAGATCATCGCCCGCCGCGCGGCGCTGGAGCTGCGCCCGCACCAGGTGGTCAACCTCGGCATCGGCATGCCCGAGGGCGTGGCCAATGTGGCGGCCGAGGAGCGCATCATCGACCTCGTCACGCTCACGGCCGAGCCCGGCGTGATCGGCGGCATCCCGGCGGGTGGCCTGAACTTTGGCGCGGCCGTGAACCCGCAGGCCATCATCGACCAGCCCAACCAGTTCGACTTCTACGACGGCGGTGGTCTCGACATCGCCATCCTGGGCCTCGCGCAGGCCGACCAGCACGGCAACCTCAACGTGAGCAAGTTCGGGCCGCGCCTGGCGGGTGCGGGCGGCTTCATCAACATCAGCCAGAACGCCAAGACCGTGGTGTTTGTCGGCACCTTCACGGCAGGCGCGCTGCAGGTGGAGGCCGTCGACGGCCACCTGCACATCCTGCACGAAGGGGGCGCACGCAAGTTCGTTCGCGAGGTGGAGCACCGCACCTTCAGCGGCGCCGAAGCCCTGCGGCGCGGCCAGCGCGTGCTGTATGTGACGGAGCGCTGCGTGTTCCGCCTCGTGCCCTCGGGCGAGCCGGAGGGCGGCGGCGCGCTGGAGCTGATCGAGCTGGCGCCCGGCATCGACCTGCACCGCGACGTGCTCGCCCACATGTCCTTCACGCCGCGCATCAGCCCTGGTTTGCAGACCATGGATATGCGCCTGTTCGAGCCCGGCCCGCTGGGCTTGCGCGAGCAGTTGCTCAACCGCCCGCTGGTGCAGCGCTTTGAGCTGGACGCCGCACGCCAACTGCTGCACATCGACTTCTCGGGCCTGCAGATCAACACCGCCAGCACCATCGACGCCATCGAGCAGGAGGTGCGCGGCCTGCTCGCCCCGCTCGCCGCACAGGGCGAGCGCGTGGGCGTGATCGTGAACTACGACCACTTCACCATCGCGCCCGACCTGGCGGATGCCTACACCGCCATGGTGCAGGGCCTCACGCGCGACCACTACGCGGAGGTCAAGCGCTACGGCACCGTGGGGTTCCTCAAGTCCCGATTGACCTGATTGCTATATTAATGATAGCTATCAAGGCAATGTGGTCGAGCGCAAGGGCCTGTCTTTGCTTCAAGTTTTTCAGCCACCGGGTGCCGCCGCGCTGCAGCGGCCGTGTGCAGGCCCCCGCGTGGATGTCTCCATAATCACCGCCCATGGACAAACTCAAGGCCTTCGAATCCTTTGTATCGGTGGCCACGCGCGGCAGCCTCACTGCAGCCGCCAAGGCCGAGGGCGTGGCGCCCGCCATCATGGGCCGTCGGCTGGATGCGCTCGAAGAGCACCTGGGCGTGAAGCTCTTGGTGCGCACCACCCGCCGCATCAGCCTCACGCACGAGGGCAGCGCGTTTCTGGAGGACTGCCAGCGCCTGCTGGCCGATGTGGCCAATGCCGAGGCCAGCGTGTCCGAAGGCGGCGTCAAGGCCACGGGCCATTTGCGCATCACCGCCCCGGCTGGTTTTGGCCGCCGCCATGTGGCGCCGCTGGTGCCGCGTTTTCGCTCGGCGCACCCGGACGTGACCATCTCTCTCAACCTCAGTGACCGCGTGGTGGACCTGGCGGGCGAAGGCTTTGACTGCGCCGTGCGCGTGGGCGATTTGCCCGATTCGTCGCTGGTGAGTGTGCGCATTGCCGACAACCGCCGCCTGTGCGTGGCCACACCCGAATACCTGGCCCGGCGCGGCACCCCGCGCGCCCCGGCCGAGCTGGTGCAGCACGACTGCCTCACGCTGTCGAGCGACGCCTCGCAGACGCGCGGCTGGGCGTTCAGAGTGCCGCACGCCGATGGCTCCACCGAGGTCATGCACCTCAAGCCCGGCGGGCCGCTTGACTGCTCCGACGGCCAGGTGCTGCACGACTGGTGCCTGGGTGGCTGGGGCATTGCCTGGCGCAGCACCTGGGAGGTCGAGGCCGAGATCGCCGCAGGCCGCCTGGTGGCAGTGCTGGAGGACTTTGCCGCGCCGCCCAACGGCATCTATGTGGTCTTCCCCCAGCGCAAGCACCTGCCCTTGCGCGTGCGGTTGTGGATCGAGCACCTCAAGCACCAGTACGCGCAGCCCGCTTTCTGGAAAGGCCCGCAGGCCGGCGGTTGATTGCCCCCGTGGCAGACTGCACAACACTCCATGTCCTCCGTGCCCACGCTCCTCGTCGCTGACGACCACCCCCTGTTCCGCGCGGCCGTGCTGCACGTGCTGCGCGAGCGCCTGCCCCAGTACCGCACGCTGGAGGCGGCCAGCGCCGCCACGCTGGGCATGGCGCTGCAGGAGCACCCAGAGATTGAGCTGGTGCTGCTGGACCTGAGCATGCCCGGCACGCGCGGCTTCTCGGCCCTTCTGCATGTGCGCGGCGAATACCCCGAGCTGCCCGTGGTCATCATCTCGTCCAACGACCACCCGCGCGTCATCCGCCGCGCCCAGCAGTTTGGCGCGGCGGGCTTCATCCCCAAGTCCGCGCCTGCCGACGCCATGGGCGACGCCATCCAGGCCGTGCTGGACGGCGGCAGCGGGTTCCCGCCCATGGCGGCCGAGCGCTCCGAGGCCGACGCCGAGCTGGCCGCGCGGCTGGCGCAGCTCACGCCGCAGCAGTTTCGTGTGCTGCTGTGCCTGGCCGATGGGCTGCTCAACAAGCAGATCGCCGCCACGCTGGGGTTGGCGGAGAACACGGTGAAGGTGCACGTGACCGCAATCCTCAAGAAACTGGCCTGCTACAGCCGCACGCAGGCGGCGGTGCTGGTCAAAAGCCTGGAGGCAGAAGGGATGGAGCCGGATTGACGGGGTGGTTTTGAGAAAAATAGGCTCTAGCGCTTATTAGATAAGCGCAAGCAGCTATGAAAAGAGGAGTGAGGGAATGGATTACTCAGCGCTGCAAGCCAGGCTGCGCAGTTTTGCCGCAGCCCGGGATTGGCAGTCTCGCCACACACCCAAGAACCTGGCCATGGCGCTGACGGTGGAGTCGGCGGGGCTGCTGGAGATGTTCCAGTGGACGACGCTGAGCGAATCGCGGGGTGTTGTGCGCGATCCCGCCCACAAAGAGCGCGTGGCCCATGGGATTGCAGACGTGCTGCTTTGCCTGCTGCAGATGGCAGACCAGACGGAGGTGGACCTTCCAGAGGCCGTGGAGCAATCACTGCGTGCGAAGGCGCTTGAACACCCACCCAAGCACCCGGAGCTGGAGCCTCGTATGCCCAATGCCGCCGTGGCTGTTGTGCCCGCACCTACAGCCCCCAGGGTGCACCTGCTCGTTGATTGGGAAAACGTACAGCCCAAGGGCGATGAACTCAAGACATTGGTGCCACAGGGCACGGATGTGTGGCTGTTCCATGGCCCACATCAGACAGTGGATGCTTCGGGGCATCAGCAGGTTTACGGGGCAGAGCAGGTGACGCAGGTCCCGAGAACGGGCTCGGGCAGAAACGCTCTGGATTTTCAGCTGGCTTACTACGTCGGGTACATCTCGGCCCGTCAGCCGGAGGGTACGTTTGTGGTCGTCTCCAACGACCAGGGGTATGAACCCATGTTGGAGCATGCAAGGGAGCTGGGGTTTGATGCGCAGCGGTGTGGGTTCCGCAGGATGCCGACACCGCCCGGTGCATCCACAGCCCTGAAGTCCGCGCCTTTGCCGCAGCCGCAGCCAGCGCCTCCTTTGGCGGCGAACCCCGTGGTGGAGGCGACGGTCAAGATAACAGCAAAAGCTGTAGCACCATGGCCCCCGCCTGCAAAAGCAGCTCCGGCCCGCACCCAGGCCACACGGGCAGACATGCAGCAACTGCTGGCCCAACTGGGCGGGCTGTCTCCATCCCACCGCCCCGCGCAAAAGGACGCGCTGTTGGCGCTGATGCAAAGCTGGTTGGGCGAGTCCAGTGCCCGGTCGCCGCGCACATCGCACGCCTTGGCCCAGTTACAAGCGCGAAAGCGGGTGGTGGTCAAGGGCGAGGCGGTGTCCTATCCGCCCGTGGTGGTGGCCCAGCCTGTGGCGAAAACGTCCGCCGCGAAGGCGGCTTCTTCAAAAGCAGGAACTGCAAAGGCCGCGCCTGCCAAGAAGGTATCCGCTTCCAAAGCGCCCGCACAACTGCCAGTGCCGAAGAAATCTGCCGTTTCAGCCCTACCCAAGTCGCACGTCCCTGCCGCTGGTAAGACTGCTGCAAAGGCTGCGCAACCCCCCACCGTAGCCCAGGTGGCGCGGGCGGTGTTGGCCAGCCTTCAGAAGATGAGCAAGAACAAGCCTCGGCAACGCTCAGGCTTGCTCAAGCATATCCAGACCCACTCTGCACGGGCAGAAGACCCAGCGACCATGGCGCAGCGTGTGCTGAGCTTGCTGGAAGCACGTAAGGATGTTGTCACTGCATCGGATGGCAAAGGGATTACCTATTTGACATTGAAATAGGCACGCAGCGCTTATCAATAAAGCGCTTAAAGCTATCGAAAATATAGCTTTAAAGCTTACCCTGCTGCAACCTCAGCAGCGTCTGGCTCACCAGCGCCCGCAGCGCGGGGGCCCGCACCGGCTTGGCCAGAAAGCCCCAGCCGCGTTCGGCGGCCTGGCGGCGCAGGGTGGCGTCGCGTTCGGCGGTGACCAGGATCACGGCGGGGGCCTGGCCCCAGCGCTGGCACAGCTCCGTGTAGACATCGGGGCCATGGTGGTGGCTGCCCAGGTGCACGTCCAGCAGCACCAGCTGGGGCGCCTGGCCGGGTTGGGCTGCGGCTAGCGCTTCGGGTGCGCCACCGGCCAGGGGCACTGCGCAGCCCCAGCGCTGCAGCAGGGCTTGGGTTGCGGCGCAGGTGGGGCCGTCGTCCTCAATCACCCAGGCGCTGCTGCCTTGCAGGGGGGCATCGTCGGCGGGTTGCTGTGTGGTGGCAGGGGCGGCGGCAGCCTGCTGCGCGGCGGCGGGGTTGCCCAGCGGCACACACACCCAGAACACGCTGCCGCGCCCCAGTTGCGAGCGCAGGCCAATGTCGTGCCCCAGCAGGCGGCCCAGGCGTTCGACGATGGCCAGGCCTAGGCCTGCGCCCCGGTCGTCGGCGCGGCCCTCGTCCAGACGGCGGAACTCTTCGAAAATTTCACGCTGCAGCGCCTCGGGGATGCCGGGGCCCTGGTCATGCACCTCGATGCGCAGGTGGTCATTGCCCACCCTGCGGCAGCCCACCACGATGCGCCCCCGCCGGCTGTAGCGGATGGCGTTGGAGACAAAGTTCTGCAGGATGCGGCGCAGCAGGTTGTCGTCGGTGCGCACCACGGCGCGCGTGGGCACGCAGCGCAGTTGCAGGCCCTGGCTTTCGGCCAGCACGCCAAAGTTGTGGCCCAGCACCTGCAAGAGTGGCCCTAGGGCCACGTCGTGGATGTGCACATCGAACTGGCCCGATTCCATGCGCGAGATGTCGAGCAGGCTGTTGAGGATGGCGTCCTGCGCGGCCAGGGCGCCGTCGATGCTGTCCACGGCGTGCCGTTCGGCGTCACCCGGCAGATGGCTGCGCAGCAGCGAGGTGAACATGCGCGCGGCGTTCAGGGGCTGCAGCAGATCGTGCACGGCGGCGGCCACAAAGCGGGTCTTGGAGCGGTTGGCCTGCTCGGCCTCGCGCCGCGCGGCGTCCAGGTCGCGGGTGCGGTCGGCCACACGCTGCTCCAGCGCATCGGCCAGCGATCGCAGCTCGCGCGCGGCGTTCTTGTAGCTGGTGATGTCGGCGTAGCTGGTCACAAAGCCGCCTTCGGGCAGCGGGTTGCCCCGGATCTCCAGCACGGTGCCGTCGCCCTTGGCGCTTTCGTGCAGGTGTGGCGTGCCGCTGCGCAGGTGGGCCAGCCGGCGTGCGATGGCTTCTTCCACCGGGCCGGGCCCCAGCAGGCCCCGACGCGCGTTATGGCGCATCAGGTCGGCAATGGGCTGGCCCACGCGCATCAGGTCTGCCGGGAAGCGAAACAGCTGCACATAGCGCGAGTTCCAGGCCACCAGGTTCAGGTCGGCGTCGATGATGACCACGCCCTGCGGCAGATGTTCCAGGCTGCGCGAGAGGCCCGTGTCGGTCTGCTGGGCGGCCTGCTGCGCCGCCTGCACGATGCCGTCCTGCGCGGTGCGCAGCTCCTGGGCGTGCTGGCGCAACACGGTCTCCAGCTCCTGGCGGCTGCGCTGGCGCAGGCTGGACAGGCGCTGGCGCTGGCGCACAAACAGCACGAGCAGGCCCAGCGCCAGCCAGCCGCCCGCGCCTGCCGCAGCGGCCCACCGGCTGTCCGCGAAGCTGTTGTGTGTCTCGTGCAGCAGGTGCAGCTGCCACGGGGTGCCGGGCAGGGGCTGGGTCCGCCACAGCACGCGGCCGGGCAGGGCAGGGGCCTGCACGCTGACCAGCCGACCGCCAGTGTCCAGGGCTTCCACCACGCGGACTTCCAGCGGGCGCAGCGGCTGGTCGGCGTACTGCCGGGTGGCGTTCAGCTCGCGGCGTTCCGCATCGTCCAGTGGCTCCAGCAGGCGGTAGCGCCACGCATCCTGGCTGGCCAAAAAAACCACGCCATGCGCGTCCGACGCCAGCACGATGTCGGTGGTCTGCAGCCACTCGCGTTCCAGCTCCTGCAGCGCGATCTTGATGGCCACCAGCCCCAGCGTCTGGCCATGGTCGTCGTGGATGGCCTGAGACAGAAAGTAGCCCGGCTCACCCGTGGTCACGCCAATGCCATAGAAGCTGCCGCGCCCCTGGGCCAGCGCCTGCTGCACGTAGGGGCGAAAGCTGTAGTCCACCCCCACATTGCTGGTGGCCGTGCGCCAGTTGCTGGCGGCCACGGCCAGGCCGTCGCGGTTGAGCAGGGTAAGGGTGGAGGATTGGCTGGCACCGTTGGCCTGCTCCAGCTTGCGGTTGAGCTGCTCCCCATCGGCCGCACTCAGTGGGTGGGTCAGCGCGTTGCGCAGCTGTGCATCCAGCGCCAGCACTTCGGGCAGGGTGCGGTAGCGGTCGATGCGCTGGGCCAGGGCCTGGCCGTAGAGCGCCAGTTGGCCCTGCACGCTGCGGTTTTCTTCCTGCAGTGAACGCTGCCAGGCCCATTGGCCGGCGATGAACATGCTGCCCACCATGCCCCCAAGCAGGATCAGCAGGGTCCAGAATTTTCGGAGGCGGGGCGTCATCGTCATGGGGAAAATTTGTTCCAGGCGCGGTCCGTAGGCTGGGATGTTGCGGGGAGCGAGTGTGCCGCATCCCGGCCAGGTGCTAGGTGTTTTCCCTATATTGGGGCAAGCGGCGCCCTATGGCGGTGCCCCTGACTAATACCAATAGGTTATCGGCTCAAACAGCGTGCGGCGGTACAAACGGCACCCTCGACGCACCCCGGTGGTGCAGTCTTTCGTGATTTCAGGAGACCTCCATGCACGCCATTTCCGCCCCCACAGCCCACCCCGTGCGGCTGCCTTTTTACCGGCAGCTGTATTTCCAGGTGGTGCTCGCCATCGTCCTGGGTGTCTTGCTCGGGCATTTTGAACCCGCCTATGGCGAGGCGCTCAAGCCGCTGGGTGATGCCTTCATCAAGCTGGTCAAGATGATCATCGCGCCGGTGATCTTCCTGACCATCGTGACCGGCATTGCGGGCATGTCGCAGCTGAGCAGCGTGGGCCGCGTGTTTGGCAAGGCCATGGCGTACTTTTTGTTCTTCTCCACGCTGGCCCTGGTGGTGGGTCTGGTGGTGGCCAACGTGGTGCAGCCAGGCGCGGGCATGAACATCAACGTCGCCGATCTGGACCAGACGGCCGTGAAGAGCTACGTGGCCAAGTCGCATGAGATGAGCCTGACCGGGTTTGCGATGGACATCATCCCCAAGACGCTGGTCAGCCCCTTCGTGGGCGACAACATCCTGCAGGTGCTGCTCGTGGCCGTGCTGTTTGGCTTGGGCCTGGCACTGGTGGGTGAGGCGGGCCGTCCGGTGCAGCATTTTCTGGAAGCGCTGACCACCCCCGTGTTCAAGGTGGTGGGCATTGTGATGAAGGCCGCGCCCATCGGTGCGTTCGGCGCCATGGCGTTCACCATCGGCAAGTTTGGCCTGGGTTCGCTGGTCAATCTGGCCTGGCTGGTGGGCTCGTTCTACATCACCTCGCTGCTGTTCGTTGTGGTCATCCTGGGCTTTGTGGCCCGGCTGTGCGGCTTCTCGGTGTTCAAGCTGTGCCGCTACCTCAAGGCCGAGCTGATGCTGGTGCTGGGCACCTCGTCGTCTGAATCCGCCTTGCCCTCGCTGATGGAAAAGATGGAAAAGGCCGGTTGCAGCAAGTCGGTGGTGGGTCTGGTGGTGCCCACGGGCTATTCCTTCAACCTGGACGGCACCAACATCTACATGACGCTGGCCGCGCTGTTCATCGCCCAGGCCACCAACACCGAACTGACACTGGGCCACCAGGTGGCGCTGCTTCTGGTGGCGATGCTCAGCTCCAAAGGCGCAGCAGGCGTGACCGGTGCAGGCTTCATCACCCTGGCCGCCACCCTGGCCGTGGTGCCTGAAGTGCCGGTGGCCGGCATGGCGCTGATTCTGGGTGTGGACCGCTTCATGAGCGAATGCCGCTCGCTGACCAACTTCATTGGTAACGCCGTGGCCACCGTGGTGGTATCCCGTTGGGAAAACGCGCTGGACCATGAGCGCCTGGATGCCGCGCTGAACGGTCATCCCCTGCCCGCCCCGGCCACTGCCATGGCTCCGGTGGTGCCTGCGGATGTGCCCGCAGGCGCGATGGCCCGCACGGTGGCCTGATCGCGTCCGCTCCGGTGTTCGGTCAAAGCGGCGCAGGCTCTCGGGTCTGCGCCGCTTTTTTTGGGGGGGACGCAATGCGGTGGCACACATACCGGCATGCCGCGTTGCGCGGCGGTCGCGAAATTCCTCAAGCAAAATGGCGGCCACCCGGGTTTCAGAAAAGCAGCGCGCACTGAGGTCCTGGGTTTTGCAAAGGAAACCCCCATGACCCTCGAAGCCGTCCTCGCCGCCCTGCACCTGGTGGCCATCCTGACCTTTGTGGTCTTTTTATCGAGCCAAGCGGCGCTGTGCCGCATGGAGTGGATGAACGCCGCTGTGGTCGAGCGTCTGGCGCGGCTGGATGTGATCTACGGTGTGGCGGGGGCGCTGATGATCGCCAGCGGCGTGGCGCGTGTCCTCTGGGGCATCAAGGGGGCTTCGTGGTATCTCTCGCAGCCGCTGTTTCACATCAAAATCACCATCATTCTGGTCATGATTCTCCTGTCCTTCTGGCCTTCGCTGGTGTTTCGCCGCTGGCGCCATGCCCTGCGCAGCACGGGGGCACTGCCAGCGGCGCAGGAGGTGGCCAAGGTACGCCGCCTCGTGATGATCCAGTCCCACGTGTTGCCCGTGGTGGCGGTGATCGCGGTGTTCTGGGCGCGGGGCTGGTAGGCGTCGCAAGAAAGACGTTCCGCCCAGAAAAAAGCCGCTGACCCTGCACGGGCAGCGGCTTTCTTTGTTTTGGCAGGGCTTATTTGTTCTTCAAGCATTCGCTCATGAAGGCCTTGCGCTCGTCGCCCTTGAGCGTCTTGGCTTTTTCGTCGGCGTTGCAGGCCTTCATCTTGTTTTGCTGGGTTTCTGGCTTGTTGCTCAGGCAGGTCTTCATGAAAGCCTTGCGCTCGTCGCCCTTCTTGTCCGCCGCTTCCGCATTGCAGGTGGCCATGCGGGTCTGCTGCTTGGTGGGCGCGGCGGCCGATGCCGCAGGCGCTGCCGGCGTGGCGGGGGGTGCTGCCGTGGCCGGGGCGGCGGCCTTGGCTCCGGCGGCAGGGGCGTCGGCAGCGTGGGCTGCGCCGAACGAAAGGACCAGGCTCAGGGCTGTCAGGGAGAGAAGCTTGTTCATAGGGGCTCCAGTAGAGTGTGGCATCTGACGCAACCTGCGTCGGATTGCCCGATTACAACGTATGCCCTGGAGACGGGGCTGACACGCCGCAGGCCAGGCCATGATTCTTTACGATCTGTTGCGTACTGGCTGCGCAGGGCTGCTTTGGCGGTGCTGGCGGCATGCTCGGTGAGCGCCCCGGCCCGGCCCCGTAAAATCCGCCGATGCTCACAGCCAAAAATGAATTGCTCGCTGCGCTTACAGCCGAGCTGGAAGTCCTGTCCCCTGGCGCTGGCGCCAAGGCGGCGTTTGAATCCCCCAAGGTGGCGGCCCATGGCGACTTCGCCTGCACCGCCGCCATGCAACTGGCCAAGCCGCTCAAGCTCAATCCCCGCGCCTTGGGTGAACAGCTCAAGGCCGCACTGGAGGCCACGCCCGCCTTCACCCGCTGGGTGGATGCCATTGAAATCGCCGGACCGGGCTTTCTGAACATCCGCTTGAAGCCAGCCGCCAAGCAGGAAGTCGTGCGCGAGGTGCTGGCCGCTGGCGAGCGTTTCGGCTATCAACCCGACAACGGCCAGCGCGTGCTGGTCGAGTTTGTCTCGGCCAACCCCACCGGCCCCCTGCACGTGGGCCACGGCCGCCAAGCTGCTTTAGGCGATGCCATCTGCAACCTGTTCAGCACCCAGGGCTGGAACGTGCACCGCGAGTTTTATTACAACGATGCTGGTGTGCAGATCGATACGCTGACCAAGAGCACGCAGCTGCGCGCCAAGGGCTTCAAGCCCGGCGACGACTGCTGGCCCACCGACAGCGACAACCCGCTGGCCAAGAACTTCTACAACGGTGACTACATCGCCGACATTGCCGAGGCCTTCAAGGCCAAGGCTACGGTGAAGGCCGACGACCGCGAGTTCACGGCCAACGGCGACGTAGAGGACTACGACAACATCCGCCAGTTCGCCGTGGCCTACCTGCGCAACGAGCAGGACAAGGACCTGCAGGCGTTCAACCTGCACTTTGACGAGTACTACCTGGAGTCCAGCCTGTACACCAGCGGCCGCGTCGAGGCCACGGTGAACAAGCTCGTCGCCAATGGCAAGACCTACGAGCAAGATGGCGCGCTGTGGCTGAAAAGCACGGACTACGGCGACGACAAGGACCGCGTCATGCGCAAGCAGGACGGCTCCTTCACCTACTTCGTGCCCGATGTGGCGTACCACATCGCCAAGTGGGAGCGTGGCTTCACGAAGGTCGTCAACATCCAGGGCACGGATCACCACGGCACCATTGCCCGCGTGCGCGCGGGCTTGCAAGCGGCCGACGTGGGCATTCCGCAGGGCTACCCCGACTATGTGCTGCACACGATGGTGCGTGTGGTCAAGGGCGGTGAAGAGGTCAAGATCAGCAAGCGCGCAGGCAGCTATGTCACGCTGCGCGACCTGATCGAATGGACCAGCAAGGACGCCGTGCGTTTCTTCTTGCTCTCCCGCAAGCCCGATACCGAGTACACCTTCGACGTGGACCTGGCCGTGGCGCAGAACAACGACAACCCCGTGTACTACGTGCAGTACGCGCATGCCCGCATCCAGTCGGTGCTGCGCGCGTGGCAAGAGGCTGGCGGTGGCAACGTGGCTTCGCTGCACGACGTTGATCTGTCGGCTCTCGAAGGCCCACAGGCCCAGGCGCTGATGCTGCAGCTGGCCAAGTACCCCGAAATGCTCACGGCTGCGGCCGACGGCGAAGCCCCGCACGATGTGACCTTCTACCTGCGCGACCTTGCCGCCAGCTACCACAGCTACTACGACGCCGAGCGCATCCTGGTGGATGACGAGGCCGTGAAGAATGCCCGCCTGGCGCTGGTCGCCGCCACCGCGCAGGTATTGCACAATGGCCTGGCCGTGCTGGGCGTGTCGGCTCCAGCCAGAATGTAAGCAGTCACTATGAAGAAACAACAGACGGGCGGGACCATCGTCGGCTTTATCGTTGGGGTCATCGTGGGCCTGGGCGCTGCCTTGGCTGTGGCGGTGTACGTGACCAAGGTGCCGGTGCCCTTCCTCAACAAGGGCAATGGCCGGGGCGTGGACATGGACGCCGCCGAGACCCAGAAGAACAAGAACTGGGATCCCAATTCGCCTTTGTATGGCAAGAACCCGGCTCGCCCGGCAGCCCCGCCCGCTGTGGCTGCCTCGGCGCCCACCCCGGCCGCGCCGGATGCTCGGGCTGTGGCATCGGCGCCTGCACCCAAGCCCGCTGCCAGCAAGCCCGAGGCCAAGGCTGAAACCAAGCCCGGCGCCGACCCGCTGGGCGATCTGGCCGTGGCCAAGGCTGCTGCCAAGGGCAATCTGGACCCGTTCGACTACTTTGTCCAGGCCGGGGCTTTCCGCACCCAGGCGGACGCCGATGCGCAGCGCGCCAAGCTGGCCATGCTGGGCTGGGAGGCCCGCGTGAGCGAGCGTGAGCAAAATGGCCGGGCGGTGTTCCGCGTGCGTGTGGGGCCGTTCACCAAACGCGACGACGCCGAGCAGCTCAAGGAGAAGCTCGATGGCGCCGGTCTGGAGTCGGCGCTGGTGCGCGTGCAGCGCTGACGCGCCAGACTTCGGGTGGCTGAACTTTTTGCGGGGGCATGGCTCACATCCCCCAGACCTGTAACAGGAGAGTCTTTGTCATGAAACGCCGTGAGTTTTCTTTGTCCGCCGCCTCGGCGGTTGCCGCTTCCGCCCTGACGTTGCCAGTGGCCACCCCCGCGCTGGCTCAGGCCCGCCAGTTCAAGGAGGGCAAGGACTTCCGGCGGCTGGACAAGCCGGTAGCGCCCGACGCGCCTGCGGGCAAGGTCGATGTGATCGAGTTCTTCTGGTACAGCTGCCCCCACTGCAACGCCTTTGAACCCGCGCTCGACGCCTGGGTCAAGGCCGCCCCCAAGGACCTCTCCGTCCGTCGTATGCCCGTGGCCTTCAACGCGAGCTTTGTGCCCCAGCAAAAGTTGTACTACGCCCTGGAAGGCATGGGCAAGCTCGAAGCCCTGCACGCCAAGGTGTTCCGCGCCATCCATGTGGAAAAGCAGAAGCTGGCCAAGGACGACGAAATTTTTGCCTGGGTGGCCCAACAGGGTGTGGACGCCACCAAGTTCAAGGAAATCTACACCTCGTTCAGCGTGTCCAACCAAGTTCGCCGTGCTTCGCAACTGCAGGACGCCTACGGTGTGGAGGGCGTGCCCTCGATGGGTGTGGCGGGCAAGTTCTACACCGATGGCACCATGGCGGGCAGCATGCAAAACGTGCTGCAGGTGGTGGAACATTTGGCGACAGTGGCCCGCAAAGGCTGACGGTTTTCGCCCGGCCGCCGGTTCCCATTGGCAAAAGCCCGCACATGCGGGCTTTTTTCATGGAGGAACGCGACGGGGTGGCTACAATGATTGCAAGATTCGTGCCCTATGAACCATCGCCTCCTTCCGATCCTCCTGCTCGCGGCCCTGGCCTGCACCTTCGGTGTGGCCCATGCCGAAAAGGCCGACCGCGCCAAGCCCATGAACATCGAGGCGGACGCTTTGCGCCACGATGAGCTCAAGCAAACCAGCGTGTTCTCTGGCCGCGTGGTCATGACCAAGGGCTCCATCGTGCTGCGTGGCGCGCGGCTGGATGTGCGTCAGGATGCCGATGGCTACCAGTACGGTGTGGTCACGGCAGAGCCTGGCAAGCGCGCCTTCTTCCGGCAAAAGCGCGACACCCTGCCGGGAGCACCCGACGAGTTCATCGAAGGCGAGAGCGAAGTCATCGAGTACGACGGCAAGGCCGACAACGTGCGCTTCATCACCCGTGCCGAGTTGCGCCGCTACCGGGGCGCTGTGCTCAGCGACGAGATCACCGGCGCCGTGATTGTCTACAACAACCTGACCGACGTGTTCTCCGTGGACGGAAAGCGCACCGCCACCAACGCTGCGGGCGATGCCCCCGCGCCGGGCAGCCGCGTGCGCGCCGTGCTGGCCCCCAAAGATCCACCGCCCGCTGCGGCGGCCCCCGAGGCGGCGTCCCCGGCCTCAGCCCCGGCGCTGCGCCCCAGCAACAGCCTTGGCGGCGGCGCCAAGTGAGTGGGCCCGCTGTGAGTACCGGTCCTGACACTCAGGCGGGCAGCCGCCTGGGGCCTGATTCCCAGGCGGGCAGCCGCCTGGAGGTGCAGCACCTGGCGAAGTCTTATGGCAGCCGCAAGGTCGTCAAGGACGTTTCGCTGGTCGTGCAAAAAGGTGAGGTCGTGGGGCTGCTCGGCCCCAACGGCGCGGGCAAGACCACCTCGTTCTACATGATCGTGGGCCTGGTGCGCAGCGACGAGGGAGACATCCGCATCGACGGCCAATCGGTGGCCCACATGCCCATCCACCGGCGCTCGCGCCTGGGCCTGTCGTACCTGCCTCAGGAAGCCTCGATCTTTCGCAAACTCACGGTCGAAGAGAACGTGCGCGCCGTGCTGGAACTGCAGCGTGGTGATGACGGTCAGCCGCTCTCGCGCGACGCCATCGAGGAGCGCCTGACGGCCCTGCTCCAGGAGCTGCGCGTGGACCACCTGCGCGCCTCGCCCGCCATGGCCCTGTCCGGCGGCGAGCGCCGCCGCGTCGAGATTGCCCGGGCCCTGGCCACACAACCGCGTTTCATCCTGCTGGACGAGCCCTTTGCCGGCATCGACCCCATTGCCGTGATCGAGATCCAGCGCATCATCGGCTTCCTGAAGGCGCGGGGCATCGGCGTGCTCATCACCGACCACAATGTGCGCGAAACCCTGGGCATCTGCGACCACGCCTTCATCATCAGCGATGGCCGCGTGCTCGCGCAGGGCACGCCGTCCGAGATCGTGGACAACGCCGAGGTACGACGTGTTTACCTTGGCGAACACTTCAGGATGTAGACATGGCCCCCACGCTTGTCACTTCGTGTACTGCGCTGCCCCCCGAAGGGGCCTTCACGCCTTGGGGCGGCCCGGCGGCGCTCAATCAATGAAGCCTGGACTCTCGCTGCGCGTCTCGCAGCATCTTGCATTGACCCCCCAGCTTCAGCAGTCCATTCGGCTGCTGCAGTTGTCCACGCTCGAACTCTCGCAGGAAGTCGAGCAGATGCTCGACGAAAACCCGTTCCTCGAACGCAATGCCGACGAAGCTCCGCGCGAGGAGTTTGGCCTGGAAGCCGCCGACACGCCCGCGCAGCCCGATGAGTACAGCGCCGATGATGCTATATTTTCAGGAGCTAGCAGCGCAAGCAGCACAAGCGCTGAAGGCCAAAATGATGCTGAAACGCCGAGTGCTGGCGCTGACGAGCCTGACTGGAGCGGTGACGGCACGGTAGAAATGGCGCCCAACGACGCGGAGTGGGGCGGGGATGCGCCCGCCCGCAACCGCAACGACTCCGAAGGCGACGAGGCCGACGCCACCGAGCTGGCCCGTTCGCATGAATCGCTGACCGCCTTTTTGCACCGTCAGGCACTGGCGCTGCGCTTGTCAGAGATTGACCGCGCAGCGCTGCGTTTTCTCATTGAATCGCTCAACGACGACGGCTACCTCGAAGAGTCGCTGGAAGAGCTGGCTATCAGCCTGGCCGGGCCGGACGACCTGGAGCAGATTGAAGAGCTGGTGCACCGCTTCACCGTGGCCCAGCGCCTGCTGCAAAGCCTGGAGCCCACCGGCGTGGGCGCGCGCAACCTGGCCGAATGCCTGACGCTGCAGCTCACGGCGCTGGCTGCCGACGAGGACAGCGATGCTGACCCCGACACGGTGCAGACCGCGCTGCGCATTTGTCAGCAGCCGCTGGAGATGCTGGCCCGCCGCGACATCCGCCGCCTGACGCAGCTGTGTGGCGACGGCGAAGAGCGCACTCGCGCCGCCATGGCGCTGATCGCTCGCCTGGAGCCCCGCCCCGGCCGTCGCTTTGCCGACGTGGAGCGCAACATCATCATTCCCGATGTCATCGTGCGCAAAGCCGGGCGTGCCAATGGACGCGATGGCCAGCACAACTTCATCGTCAGCCTCAACCCCGATGTGATGCCGCGCCTGCGCGTGCACGACATCTATGCTGGCGCCCTGCGCGGCCACAAGGGCGGCGAGGGTCACCAGGGCATGCAGCAGCGCCTGCAGGAGGCGCGCTGGTTCATCAAGAACATCCAGCAGCGCTTTGACACCATCCTGCGCGTCTCGCGCGCCATCGTGGAGCGGCAAAAAAGCTTCTTCACCCACGGCGAGTTGGCCATGCGCCCGCTGGTGCTGCGCGACATCGCCGACGAACTGGGCCTGCACGAATCCACCATCAGCCGCGTGACCACCGCCAAATACATGGCTACGCCAATTGGCACGTATGAGCTGAAGTACTTCTTTGGCTCCGGCCTTGGCACCGAGACCGGCGGCAACGCATCTAGCACCGCCGTGCGCGCCCTCATCAAGCAGTTTGTGGCCGCAGAAAGCCCCGCCAAGCCGCTGTCCGACAGCCAGATCGCTGAGATGCTCAAGGAACAGGGCATCGAGTGCGCACGCCGCACCGTGGCCAAGTACCGCGAAGCGCTCAAGATCGCGCCGGCCAACCTGCGCAAGGCGCTGTAGGTACCCCGGTTGGGGGCGCATGGCTCGCCCTGTTTGAATTTTTCGTTTTTCTATCCGCCACCCCACCATGGCCCGCATCGTCTTCGACCTCCCCCCGCACTTCGGCTTTGCCACCGAGCTGCAGATCTACATCAGCCACGTCAACCAGGGCGGGCACCTGGACAACGCGCAACTGCTGAGCCTGGTCTCTGAAGCGCGGGTGCGCTTCTTCCAGTCGCTGGGCTACCCCGAGGCCGACGTGGGCGGGCTGTCCATCGTGGTCGGCGACATCGTGGCGCAGTACAAGTCCGAAGGTTTCCATGGCGAGACCATGCGCGTGGAGATGGCGCCTGCGGACTTCAACCGCTATGGGTTTGACCTGGTCTTTTGCATGACCGAGAAGACCTCAGGCCGCGAGGTGGCGCGCGGCAAGATCGGCATCGTCTTCATCGGCAAGGCCGACCGCAAGGTGGCGCCGATCCCCGAATCCATCCGCCAATTGCTGCTGGCCCGCGCGGGAACGCCGGATTCCCACGCATTGTCTGAGCGCGTATCCTCCCCATCGACATGAACCAACTCCAACTTTTTCTCCCCTGCGCCGCTGGTGTGGAGGGCTTTCTGGCCGACGAGGTGCATGGCATCACCGGCCTCACGGGGCAAGACCTGCTGGTCGGCCGCGGCGGCGTGCTGCTGCGCGCCTCGTGGCGCGAGGCGCTGCTGCTCAACCTGCACAGCCGCCTGGCCCAGCGCGTGCTGGTGCAGCTGGCGCACCGCCCGTACCGCTCCGAGAACGATCTCTATGCCATGGCCAGCGACGTGGCCTGGGAAATCTGGTTCACCACGCGCCAGACCTTCAAGGTCGAGGTGACGGCCCAGCACAGCCCGCTGCAGAGCCTCAACTTCGCAGGTCTCAAGGTCAAAGACGCAGTGGCCGACCGCTTTCGCGCCAAAAGCGGCGTGCGGCCCGACGTGAACACCCAGTGGCCCGATGTGCGCATCCACCTGCACCTGACCACCGACGAGGCCACGATCTACATCGACACCTCGGGCGAGCCGCTGTTCAAACGCGGCTGGCGCGAGGACAAGGGCGATGCGCCACTGAAAGAAACCCTGGCCGCCGCCATGATCGCCGCCAGCGGCTGGGACCCGCATGGCGACAACCCCCAGCCGCTGTACGACCCCTGCTGCGGCAGCGGCACCATCGTGATCGAGGCCGCGCAGATCGCCTGCCGCATCCCGGCGGGCATGCTGCGGCGTTTTGCGTTCGAGAAGCTGCTGCCGTTCCAGGCCCATGTCTGGGATGCTATTAAAAACGAAGCTGAAAGCGCAATACAGACAAGCGCTGTGCCCCTGTTTGGCAGTGATGTGGCCTTCCGCATGGTCGACTTTGCGCAGCGCAATGCTGAGCGCGCAGGCGTGGCCGAGGCCGTGCAGCTGCGCGGCGGCGACGCCCTGCAGCGCATGCCACCGTGCGACCAGCTTGGCGTGATGCTGCTCAACCCGCCCTACGGCGAGCGCATTGCTGCCGCAGGTAGCGCCGGCCGCAACGCCAGCGAGCGAGCTGCCGACCGTGCCCAGGGCATGGCCGTGGGCCGGGAAGAGGCGCAGACCGAGGATGGCGGCGAATTCTTCAGCCAGCTGGCCTCGCACTGGAAGAAGAACTACGCTGGTTGGCAGGCCTGGATGCTCACACCCGACCTCAAGCTGCCCGGCAAGATGCGCCTGAAAGAATCGCGCCGCGTGCCGATGTGGAACGGCCCCATCGAATGCCGCCTCTTCCGCTTCGACATGATCAAGGGCGCGGTGCGCGACCGTGCTGCAAAACCCGCCCCTGACCACGACCCGCGCAATGCAGGTTGAACTGCGCCTGCCCGCCGAGGCCGCACAGGGCGAACCCGCCCGCCCTGTGGTGGTGGACACCAACGTCGCGCTCGACCTGCTGATCTTCAGCGACCCGCGCACCGCCCCCCTGCGCGCACTGCTGGCCCAAGGGCGCCTGGCCTGGATAGCGACCCAGGTCATGCGCGACGAACTGGAGCGTGTGCTGGCCTATCCGCACATCGTTGGGCGCATGGACTACTACCGCGTGGATGCAGCGCAGGTACTCGCTGCATTTGATGCGCAGGCGCGGCTGGTGGAGATCGCGCCCAAGGTGCCCTATGTCTGCAAGGACGCGGACGACCAGAAGTTCATCGACCTGGCGGCGGCACACCGGGCGATTTTGCTGAGCAAGGACAAGGCGGTGATCTGTATGCGCAAGCGCTTGATGAATTTCGGGGCGGATGTGGCGACTGCGCTGGTGCTGGAGGCGGAGGTAGCAGCACTTGCGGTTTGATAGGCCTGCCAAGTCTTCGACAAGATCGTGGGGACTGTTACCCTCCGATGATCGTGTATCACCGCCCATGAGTTCAAGGCGGCACTTCCTCTGGCATACCGCTGGCGCTGTCTCATTTTTTGCGAGGCCGTCTTTGGCTCAAAGTCTTCCGTCGTCAATCCTTCGTGATCTCCCCTGGTCTTTTTCTGAGCCGTCTTGCCAGGATGTGGAGACTTTGCTCTCAGCCCTGCGTGAGTACAGCAGGAGCATTGGACACAGCCTGGATGAGCAGGAGCTCCAGAGGCAGTTTCCGGGCAGGACGTTGGACGTGACCTATGCGTACTGGGTTCGGGATAACGGTGGCGTTTGGACCGAATTGAGCGCTACGGTTCAGATTCGCAGGGACCACAACCCAACCTATGCAGAGGTGCTGTTCCTTTTGCACCAGGAGGCAGCGCACCTGCTGGCTGACCAGGATCACCATTTTTTTGAGGGGCTGGTGCTGTCTGCAGATCCGTTGTCAGACACGCCAAGGTACGAAATGCTGCTGGGAAGTTGATCGTAAGTTTGGTGGGGTGGGTGGGCGCAGTCGGACCTGCCACGTTGGCAATCCAAGCCCTGGACATCAGGACATCAAAACCTTCTTCAAATACACCAGCTGAAATCCCTGGATGTAGTTGTCGATGTGCCCAAACTCCTCATAGCCCTGTTTAAGATAGAACTCGCGCGCCTGCCATTCAAAGGTGTTCAGCGTCACGCTGTGCGCGCCCAGGTCGCGGGCTTTCTGTTCTGCCGTGGCCAGCAGGTTGCGGCCCACTCCATGGTGCCGGGCGGCTTCGTCCACAAACAGCAGTTCCACGTTCAGCCACTCCAAAAACACGAATCCGCGCAGCCCGCCCACCAATTCGCCCTGCGCGTCACGCGCGCTCACCCACACCGGCTGGGACTGGCCGTACTCACCGACGAACCCGTAGTTGAATTGCCGCATCCGACGGCCTAAGACGCCGGAGTGAACTTCTTCTGCTGTGGGTGTGTAGATCTCAAAGTCGGTCATTGCGGAAGTCATGTAGGCCGGGTTGGCGAAGCGTAACCCGACCTGCTCTCATCGGGCGAAGCTGCCCCGCCGTCGTTTGAGCCGCCGCGCTCAGCTATCAAACCTGAAGTCCGCTGCCGCGTACAGCTCCCAAGCCCCTTCGCCCTTGAACTCCAGCACGTGCGTGTGGTGTTTGAGCACGGCGGGGCGGTGGGCGATGCTGATGAGGGTGGTGCCGCTGGCGCGCAGGCGTTCATAGAGGGCGGTTTCGTTGGCGCTGTCCAGCGCGCTGGTGGCTTCATCCAGGATGACGATGCTGGGCTGGCGCGCCAGCACGCGGGCAAAGGCCAGGCGCTGCTGCTCGCCAACGGACAGCAGTTTCTCCCAGTCGTAGGACGCGTTGAGCCCACCCACACGCTCGGACAGTGATTCGAGGTGCACCTCCTGCAGCAGCTCCAGCAGGCGTTCGTCGCTCAGCGCCGTCTGCTTGCTCGGGTAGATGATCTGGCTGCGCAGCGTGTCAATCTGCATGTAGGGGCGCTGGGGCAGGAAGAACATGTCTTCCAGGGGCGGGTGCTGCACGGTGCCGCTGCCCGTGTGCCACAGGCCGGCAATGGCACGCAAGAGCGAGCTTTTGCCGCAGCCGCTCGGGCCGGTGATGAGCAGCGCGTCGCCGGGCTGCAACTGCAGCGAGAGGTCGGCCACGAGCAGGCGGCCGAAGTGGGGGGTGTAAAGCGAGAGCCCTTCGATGGTCAGCGTGTCGCCGATGCGGGTGGTGATTTGCGGTGGGGGCTCGGAGGGGTCGTGGGCGTTGATCGCGGGCGTCGCATCGTCCGCAGGCTGGCCTGCTGGGGCGGGCTCGGCCCAGGGGGTGGGCGCGGCAGGGGTTTTGAGCACGACCTGCGACAGGGTATGGAGCCGGTCGATGCCCGCCACAAACCGGCTCAGGCTCTCGAAGTTGTCCACGATCAGCGAGATGGCGCCCAGCACGGCGGCAAATGCGCCTGCCGCCTGGATGGCCCGGCCCACCTCCAGCTCGCCCGACAGCACCGCATTGGCCAGGAGGATGCTGGGCAGGATCAAGGTGAGCTGGCTGAAAGAGCGCTGGTACAGGTTGAGCGAGAGCTGTTTTTTGATGAGCCGGGCGAAGTTGGTAAACGCTGCCTCGAACCGGTGGTCGATCTGCACGCGCTCCTGGGGTTCGCCCCGGTAGAAGGCGATGGATTCGGCGTTTTCGCGCAGCCGCATCAGGCCGAACCGGAAGTCTGCCTCGCGGCGGATCTGCCAGAAGTTCAGCCGGATCAGCGGCGCGCCAAAAAGGTACAGCGCCCCGAAGGTGCCCAGCAGGGCATACACCGCCAAGAAAGCCACCAGCGTCTTGGAGATGGACCACAACACCGCGCTGAACGCCACCAGCTGCATCAGCGAGCCGATGAAAATCAGCAGGAAGTGCGTGGACCGGCTGGTGAAGGTGTTGATGTCTTCACTGATGCGCTGGTCGGGGTTGTCGATGTCGCCGCCCGCGCCGATCTCGTAGTACTTGCGCTCGCTCAGATAGCCATCCAGGAATCGGTGGGTGAGCCAGCGCCGCCAGTGGTTGGAGAACGCGTCGCGCATGTAGTAATAAAAGGCGTACACCGGCACCGCGAATGCCAGTACAACAAGGCTGGTGCGCACCGCGATCCAGAAGCGGTCGGCCTGCTTGGCCGCCAGGGCCGATGTCATCTCCCCCGTCTTGTCGATCAGCATGACGGCCAGCTGGGTCTCGCACACCATCAGGGCGATCAGCAGTGCCATCAGGCCCCAGGCGGTGCGCTTCTTGTCGCCTGCCCAGTAGGGCCGGGCCACGCCCATGAACTGCTTCCAGGCTGCCCGCGACAGGGTGGGCGGTCGGCTGCGGCGGGTCTTGTCGGACGTGGTGGGCAAGGGCGTGGGCTCAGGGGCGGCTGGGCTGGCAGCGGCGGGCAGTGGCATGGAAAGATGGGAGGGCTGGAGGAAGCTCCACCTGAACGATAGGCGATCAGCGCGCTCGGCGCTGTCAGCGGACAACCACAGCTTGATAAGAACGGCTGCGTTTCATCTGCTGAGCAACTCGTACGCCGCCCGCACCCGCTGCAAATCCCGCCCCAGCCTGCGGCTTGCCGGCAAAAGCCCCATCCACCCCATCCGCCGGACACTGGTCGCCAGCACCGTCTGCATCTCCGCGCTCTCCTGCGCCACCCACGCCACCCAGCGCTCGCGCCCCTCGGTCAGCGTGCCGCTGGTGTGCAGGTAGATCGCGGTGGAGTGCGCGTAACACAGCGCATCGCGCACATGGCACACCGCCAGGGGCAGCACGGCGGCGGGGTCGTCCTCAAAGTCGATGCAGGCCACTTCGCCATCGGGGCAGCGCACCATGTTGCGAGCAAAGGCCTGGCTCAGGCACGTGCCTTGGCGGTGCACCAGGGCCAGCGTGTCCAGCCCCTGCTGCCACAGCGCCAGAACGGTGGCCGTGTCGCCCGCCAGCACGGCATGGTCGATCTCGTTGCCCAGCGAATGAATCTCTTCCCCCGTGTGGCCCAGGTGGCGCATGGCAAAACCATGGGGCAAGGCGGCCAGCACCACGGGCACGCGGATGCCGCGCGCGGCCAGGTCACGCAGGCGCTGCACTTCGGTGGCAATGGCCGCAGGGCCGCCGGGGTTGGGCACGGGGCGCAGGGCGTCCAGCCGCAGCAGGGCGGCCAGCACGGCCATGGCGCGGTAGCGGCCCGTGCCGTGGGGAGCGCCGGCACGCTTGATCCAGATCTGCTCATCGCCCAGCACGTGGGCCATCACGTTGTGCGGCTGGGTGGCCAGCTGCTGCTGCAAAAAGGCGGCGTAGTCCGGGGCGGCGGTGTGGGTGGGGGCGGATGCGTCCATCGTCAAGTTCATACAGCGGCGTCCCCCGCCACGGCCGCTGCGGTGCCCGCGGCTGCTGCGTGCACCAGCTCGACATGGTGGGGAATGGAGGGTTCCAGTGCAGGCTCGCTGGCCTGAAAGCTGTGCGCGCTGGCCAAGGGCCAGTACAGGCGGAACACGTTGTGCTGCGCGTCGAGCGGGCCGAGCAGCGCGCCCGGTTGCATGCGCGTGATCAGGTTGGACAGCAGGCGCACCTCGGTGTCGCTGATGCGGCGCACGATGTGGTGGGCTGTGATGTCCTTGGGGTGGCGCAGCCCGGAGGCCTGCACCAGTTCCTGCAGCGCGTGCAAGGTGCTGCGGTGAAACTGCGCCACGCGCGTGGCCTTGTCGGGCACCACCAGGGCCTGCTGGCGCAGCGGGTCCTGGGTGGTCACGCCCGTGGGGCAGTGGCCGGTGTGGCAGTTTTGCGCCTGGATGCAGCCCAGCGCCATCATGAAGCCACGCCCCGCGTTGCACCAGTCGGCGCCCAGCGCCATCATGCGAGCGATGTCGAAGGCGCTGATCACCTTGCCCGCGCAGCCAATGCGCACGCGGTCGCGCAGGTTCACCCCCACCAGCGTGTTGTGCACCAGCAGCAGGCCTTTTTGCAGCGGGGCGCCCACGTGGTCGGTGAATTCGACGGGCGCCGCGCCCGTGCCGCCCTCGGCGCCATCGACCACGATGAAATCGGGCGTGATGCCCGTGACCAGCATGGCCTTGACGATGGCAAACCACTCCCACGGGTGGCCCAGGCAGAACTTGAAGCCCGTGGGCTTGCCGCCCGACAGCGTACGCAGCTTGGCGATGAAATGCATCATCTCGACCGGCGTGCGAAACGCACTGTGGCTGGCGGGCGAGATGCAGGCTTCGCCCTCTTTCACACCGCGCGCAGCGGCGATCTCGGCAGTCACCTTCGCGCCGGGCAGCACGCCGCCATGGCCGGGCTTGGCGCCCTGGCTGAGCTTCAGCTCGATCATCTTGACCTGCGGGTCGGTGGCGCTGGCCGCAAAACGTTCTTCGCTGAACGTGCCATCGGGGTTGCGGCAGCCAAAGTAGCCCGAGCCGATTTCCCAAATCAGGTCGCCGCCGTGCACGCGGTGGTGCTGGCTGATACTGCCCTCGCCCGTGTCGTGCGCGAAGCCGCCTTTTTTTGCACCCTGGTTCAAAGCAAGGATCGCATTGGCCGACAGCGCACCAAAGCTCATGGCCGAGATGTTGAACACGCTCGCGTGGTAGGGCTGGGTGCAGGGCGCCACGGACTGCGACGGCGCATCGGGGTTGCCGCCGATCCACACCCGAAAGTCGTGCGACGGCAGCTGTGTGGGTGCGAGCGAGTGGTTCACCCATTCATAACCCTGCGCGCCCACGTCCAGGTGCGTGCCAAACGGCCGGTTGTCCGGGTCGCCCTTGGCGCGCTGGTACACCAGCGAGCGCTGCGCGCGCGAGAACGGCGCGGCCTCGCTGTCGCTCTCGATGAAATACTGGCGCACCTCGGGCCGCACGTATTCGAGCATGAAGCGGATGTGGCCGATGACCGGGTAGTTGCGCAGGATGGCGTGGCGCGACTGCTGCAGGTCGTACACGCCCACTGCTACCAGGGCAGCAAACACCAGCACCACGGGCAACCCCACGTGAAAAGCCACCAGCGCAAACAGCGACAGCAGCAGCCCGAAAACGCACAGCGCAAAGGCCGTGTAGCGTACCGGGTACAGGGAGTTCAGTTGGTGGAGCATGGGGGTCCTGGTTCTGGTGGCGGTGCGAGAGGGGGCTACACTGACCGCCTTTTTATCGGGTTGCCATGTTGCGCAAGGCGCTTTTGAGGCCCGGCACCACCCCGGGTCGCCGTACCTCCGCCGCTACACCAGCGCCACGGCACAAGGCCTGCGCATCATAAAAGTAAAACAATGTTTTACCGCCCCCGCTTTCTCGCTTGACGACCGGAGCCCCCCATGACCGAATCCACATCGCCCACTCCCTCCACCGACGATCTTGATGACCCCGCGGGCGCCCCGGCGGCCGCACTGGGCCCTGAAGAGCTGGAAGAGATCGACAACATCCTCGACGACCTGCGCTCGCGCGGCGAGGAAATCCCGCAGTGGGAGTTCTGCGATGGCTTCATGACCGCGCTGATCTGCAGCCGCCGCCCCATCGCCCCGGCTGAGTACCTGCCCATGCTGCTGGGCGACGGCGCCGAGCTGGATGTTGCCGAAGGCGACCCGCTGCCGCAGTTGCCAGCCTTTGCTGACGCCGCTCAGCAGGCGCGCTTTTTAGAGCTGTGGAACCGCCGCTGGGCCGAAATCGCGACCCAGCTCGACACCGACGTGAAGACGCTGGACGACGACCGCACCTTCCAGCCCGAAGCCATGGACATGCGCGGCGCCGTGGCCAGCCTGACCGACGAGCAGCGCGCCGAAATGGGCGACGACCAGGAGATCCCGTCCTTCGGCCAGGTGTGGGCCCTGGGCTTCATGTTTGCGGTGGAAAACTGGCCCGAAGACTGGGCCGCCCCGCGCGACAAGGAAGCCGCCAAGTGGCTGGACGACGCGCTGGACCGCATCGTTGCCCTGACCGAAGACGACACCGGCAAGCCCGAAGTCTGCATGTACGACGAAGACGGCCCACCCAGCACCAGCCAGGCGCGCGTCGAGGCCTTCGGCGAAGCCATCTGGGCCGTGTACGACCTGCGCCAGCTCTGGAAGAGCATGGGCCCGCGCGTGGAGACGGTGCGCAAGGCGCCCGAGCCGGGGCGCAATGACCCGTGCCACTGCGGCAGCGGCAAGAAGTACAAGAAGTGCCACGGGGCTTGATCTTGTTGGGCAATTTGCTATTGATTGGATAGCTGTTGGCGCTTGATGGATATGCGCTAGAGCCTGTTTTTATCTGAAATTCCTCGCAGCGCGCCTTCGGGCGCGCTTTGTTTTTTGCAGAGCACACCGCATGAACCCCTCCACCCTGACCCGTCTGCGCGCCGAATGGGCGCCCAGCATTCCGCGCGAGCTGCTGGCCGGGGCTGTGGCCACGTTTGCGCTCATCCCCGAAGTCATCGCCTTCTCCTTCGTGGCGGGCGTGGACCCTTCGGTGGGGCTCTTCGCCTCGTTTGTCATCAGCCTGGTCATCGCCTTCACCGGCGGACGGCCTGCGATGGTGTCGGCGGCGGCAGGCTCGGTGGCGCTGGTGGCTGCGCCGCTGGTGCAGTCGCACGG
Organism: Acidovorax sp. NN32; assembly: GCF_057597245.1. Taxonomy (NCBI): domain Bacteria; kingdom Pseudomonadati; phylum Pseudomonadota; class Betaproteobacteria; order Burkholderiales; family Comamonadaceae; genus Acidovorax; species Acidovorax sp. NN32. The sequence goes on along the minus strand of NZ_CP199679.1, from coordinate 4,894,057 downwards.
GCTGGGCTACCTGCTGGCGGCGGGGCTGCTGGCAGGCGCGGTGCAGGTGGCGTTTGGGCTGATGAAGCTGGGCGTGTTGATGCGCTTCGTGTCCAGCTCGGTGCGCACGGGCTTCGTCAATGCGCTGGCCATCCTGATCTTTGCCGCGCAACTGCCGCACCTGCACGGCGCCAGCACGGCCACCTGGGGGGCGCTGGCGTTGGGGCTGGCGCTCATCTACGGCCTGCCGTGGCTGGGCCAGCGGCTGGCATGGCCTGCGCTCACCGCCATTCCGTCACCGCTGATCTGCGTGGTGGTGCTCACGGTGCTGGCATCGGCGCTGGGGCTGCACCTGCCCACGGTGGGTGACCTCGGCAAACTGCCCGACGCGTTGCCTGTGTTTGCGCTGCCGCAGGTGCCCGCGTCGCTCGACACCCTGCGCATCATCCTCCTGCCCGCGCTGGCGATCGCCATGGTGGGCCTCCTCGAATCAGTGCTCACCGCCGCCGTGGTCGATGAGCTGACCGACACCCCCAGCGACAAGAACCGCGAATGTGCGGGGCTGGGCGTGGCCAACATCGCGGCCAGCCTGTTCGGCGGCATTGCGGGCTGCGGAATGATCGGCCAGGCCGTGGGCAACGTGAAGTACGGCGGGCGCGGGCGCCTGTCCACGTTGTTTGCCGGGGTGTTTTTGCTGATCCTCATGGTGGCGCTGAAAGACTGGGTATCCAAGGTGCCGGTGATTGCGCTGGTGGCCATCATGGTCATGGTGTCGGCCGAAACGTTCGACTGGAAGTCGCTCGGCGCCCTGGTGCGCCACCCGCGCCTGTCCAGCGCCGCCATGCTGGCCACCGTGGCCGTCACCATCGCCACGCACAACCTGGCGGCTGGCGTGGCCGTGGGCGTAGTGCTCAGCGGGGTGTTCTTTGCGTTCAAGGTCTCGCACATGCTGGAGGTGCGCGTGCACGACGATGCGGATGGCGCCGATCACGCAGATGGCGCTGGTGCCACGGCCTTGGGCCAGCGCACTTGGCGCGTGTCCGGCCAGGTGTTTTTTGCCTCGGCCGATGCGTTCATCGAGGCGTTCGACGTGCTGGGCGCCGAAGGCCGCGCGGTGGTCATCGACGTGACGCACGCCCACTTCTGGGACATCACCGCCGTGGCCGCACTCGACAAGGTGGTGGAACGCTTGAGGCACCATGGCTGCACGGTGCAGGTGCTGGGGCTTAACGAAGCCAGCGCGGTGCTGATTGATCGGATGGGGAGCGATGTCGCACCGGACCGTGCGAAAGGAGGGGTGGTCGGTTGAGCGGGGAGGGGGCCGCTGGCGTTTTAGCGAAGGCGACCAGCCCCGCAGCACACCCAGCAGGCCCAGCGCTTGGCTCCCGGCCCTTTTGTCGCCGTGCACGGCATCGCCACATGTCCTGTCGCAATGTTCCGCGCCGTTGCGGCAGTGGCAAGAAGTACAAGAGTGCTACGGGTTTTTGGTAGAAGCTACTGATTTGATAGCTGCTGGCGCTTGTTGAATAAGCGCTAGGGGCCAATTGGACTTGATTTTTCCACTGCTGCCCGTTGCAGATGCGAGGGCGGGGTTCAAGGTGGGTGGCTGCCTTTCGCTGATCGAGCACAGTGATAGGGCGCTTTGGGCCCGAAGCCGAAGTAGGCCTGATTGACCTGATTGCCGGAAAGCGGTCGAATGAAGAGACCGGTCAAGGAGAGACTGGGACGCCGTCCTCGTAGCGAAACCAGTAAGCTTGTTTATTGAAGTCAATGACTTCGATGAACTTGGGATGAAGGACAAAGCCTTCTGAAAAAATGTCGGCTCCTGACTGGCGCCAGAGAATTTCTCCGACCTCTGACAGTCGGGCAATTTCCAATTCCCCATGCGAAATGAGGGCAGTGTTGTTCTCATCAAAGTAGATGCCGAAGCAAGTCGCCAAGTCCACCTTAACCGACCAAATTAACTTGGCAGATTCGAGACTCAAGCACGCAATGCTGTCTCCCACAGCTAAATACAAGAGTCCGTCCTTGAAGACAGCCGAGTGCTGATGTACTCCGCTTGCGCCACCACCGTTTGAAATCACTGCGACTGGCTCATCATCCAGCAAGACGCCATGAACCGAACTGGGCTGCGCTCCACCCGCGAGCTGCACTTCAAGCGGGTAACACCGGACGTTGTCAGTCGAGCCGAAGGAATAAGTCGGTTCGTTGACCACGTGAATGATGCCTGCTGGACTAGATAGATGCATCGTTGAAAGAGTCTAATTCTTGCGCGATCCAGGGTAGTTGTCGGGTGCGTCGCATGACGTGCCTGAAAGCGGTCGTTCGTGACGGACCGCTCCTTGCCGAGAGCCGCAGTTCCCAATGCATTGAGCGATCTGCATCACCGCAACACCACCTCTCACCCCTGCGCTAAAAACTTCTTCAAATTCCCCGCCGCCGTACTCCGCACCTTGCGCTTGAGCGATGGCGACCAGCCCAGCAGCAGCCCTGGTGCCCCCAGAGCCTGCCGTGCCCAGCGCCAGAAGTTGAAGCGGTCGCGGTGGGTGGCGATCAGCCCGTCGGGCGTGAAGGTGAAGGTGCCGTCGATGATGTTGTGCACCTTGCGCCCCGTGGCGCTGAAGAGGTAGTGCGCCTCCCAGTGCGCCTTGCCGCCGGCCGCGTCGGCTTCGATACCGCTGAACGTGAGCTTCCAGTGCTCGGCCGCGCCGGGCTTTTTGGTGGCGGTGCATAGCATGCGCCACATGCCGCCGATCTGGTCGCGGCCCTTCAGGGAAAAGGCCTCGTCGTCGAACGTGGCGTTGGGCGCATAGCAGGCGGCCATGGTGGCGTGGTCAAGCTGCGCAAACGCGGTGTAGAAGCGCTGCAGGGTCTGGGCGTTGGGGTGCATGGGGTCTCCTCCTCAAGGGCGCCCATGCTACACCGGTGCCTGCCTGTTGCATGCCGCTTGGGCGACCGGGCCGTGTGGTGCGTTCTCAACGGGTGCGCAGCCCGCCGATGCGCCGGCGCTTGATGTCATCCAGTCCGTCCAGCACCTGGATGCCATGTGCATACCCCTGCTGCACGATCTGCTCGAAGCGGTTCCACTGCAGCATGCCGACGCGGTCCATGGGGGGGTTGAAGTACAGGTCGGTGAGCTGCTGCGACTGGCGCTGGCGCGACATGCTGTACAGGATGGTGACCTGCATGAGGTAGCTGGCCAGCGAGGGCAGCTTGTAGCGGCGCTGGGCGCGCGGGCGCAGCTTGTCGCGCAGCAGGGCCCAGCTGGTGGGGATGTCGTCCAGCTCGATGCGGCGCGGCTTGCGGAAGTTCAGGTCCACGCCGATCACCGTGCCCACGCCGCGCATGCTGCTGCGCATCACGTCCACCGGAAAGTTGTTGAACGTGCCACCGTCGCACAGCAGGTCGCCCTCGTGCACCACGGGCGGCAATGCACCGGGGATGGAGATGCTGGCCAGCAGCGACTTCACCAGGCTGCCACGGCGCACCACCTGTTCGCTGGCGCGCGAGTAGTTGGTGGCCACGCAGTAATAGTTCTTCCACAGGTCTTCCACCTGGGCCGGGAAGCCCACCAGGCTCCCCACGGCCTCGTGCAGGATGTGGCGCAGTCGGCGGCCCTTGATGAGCGACATCAGCGGCAGCAGGTTGAAGTCTCCCGTGGGGTTGGTGCGAAACGCCTCTCGGGCGTTGGCCATCACCGTCGCCAGCGGCCGGTCGGATGCCACATACGCGGCCATGACCGATCCGATGCTGGTGCCGCCCACGCAGTCGATCTCCACGCCTTCCTCCTGCAGCGCGCGGTAGATGCCAAGGTGCGCAAAGCCGCGCGCGCCGCCGCCCGCCAGCACGAGGCCCACGGCCGTGCGGCTCTGGATGCGGGCCAGGCGCGCCATGTCGCGGTCGAGGGTGGGGCGCACATGCACGTGGTCGGCCACGGGGCGGCGGTCCAGCCATTGCTGGGTGCCACGTGGGCACTGCGTGCCTTCCGGGTGCAGCAGCACCAGGATCTCGGCGGCCTCGGCCAGGGGTGCGCGGCGCAGCAGGCAGTTTTCTTCGATGGGGTGGATGGCGGGCTCGGCCTGAGCGTCGGCCAGCAGCAGCAACTCGTCGCAGTGGCGGCTCACGCGCCGTGTCCAGGGCGTGGGCTCGGGGTCTGCCAGCAGCAGCACGAAGTCGTTGCGCGCCTCGATCTCGTCGAGCAGCATGGCGATGCGCCGGTTGGCCGTGGCGTCGGCGCCTTCGCGCTGGGCAATGCCGGGCTCGTGCAGCTCTGCGTCCACGGTGGCGGAGTCGACCACACGCACGCGGCCGATGGTGCCCAGCTGGCGCGCCAGGCTCTGGCCAAAGCCCTGCAGGTCCACGCCGCTGCTCACGGGCAGCAGGCCCATGGCCACGGGCCGCTCTTGTGCGGCCGTGTGGATGGCGGTGCCCGTTTGCAGGCGCTGGATGATCTGGCGCGTGAGGGCAATCGACACCTGGGCGCTGCTGGCCAGCAGGGTCTTGAACACATCCTTGGTCAGGCGCACCAGCACCGAGTCGCGCACGGCGACCACGGTGGCGGCGCGCGGTGCGTCGGTGAACAGGCTGATCTCGCCAATCACCTGGCCCCGGCCCATATCGGCCACACGGCGCTGCGGGCCGATGCTGCCGTCATCGCTGCGCACATAGGCACGCAGGCGGCCGCTCACGGTGAGGTACATCGACTCGCCGGGCTCGCCCTGCGCCATCAGCGTGCTGCCGCCGGGCACCTCCACCCACTCCAGCTGGGCGCGCAGCAGCTCCAGCGCTTCGGGTTCGATGCCTGGCAGAAAGCTGCGCAGGTGCTCGGTGAGCAGTTGGTTCTGGGTGGCGGTAAAAGGGGGCATGGTCACGCAATCGGCAAGGCTCGGTGGGGCGCTGCGGAAAGCGGGGGGCTCGCCAACACGTCGTGTTTGCGATGGGTTCCGCAGCGTGCGAAGCGGCGGATTCTAGGAACGCAAGGGCACCTGTGCGCACTGTGCAAGGCATGGTGGCCGGGCAGCGTGTGAACAAATGCACGGCGGGCCCTCGCGATTGCCCTTCCGTGCCGATGCGAAATCGGTCGTCAGCGCATGAAGGCGCTCAGCGCGCGGGCCGTGGCGTCGGGCAATTGCTCGGGGATGAAGTGCCCTGCAGGCACGGCCTGGCCCGTCACCACGCCCGCGCATTGCGCCTGCCACAGAGCCAGTGGGTCGAACAGGCGGTGCACCACGCCGTGTTCGCCCCAGATCACCAGCGTGTCGCACGCGATCTTCTCGCCGCGCGCGCGGCTTTCGCGGTCATGCTCCAGGTCGATGCCTGCGCTGGCGCGGTAGTCCTCGCACGCGGTGTGGATGGCCTCGGGCGTGCAAAAGCAGCGCTCGTAGTCGGCCAGCGCCTGGGGCTCGATGTGGGCCAGGCCCGCGCTGCCCCAGCCGCCCAGCTTGGCGTGCAGGTAGGCGAGCGGGTTGCCGCCAATCATGGTCTCGGGCAGCGGCGCGGGCTGGATCAGGTGGAACCAGTGGTAGTAGGCGCGCGCAAACTCCATGTCGGTACGCGCGTACATGTCGAGCGTAGGGGCGATGTCGATCACGCACAGCTTCTTCACGCGCGCGGCGTGGTCCAGCGCCAGGCGGTGGGCCACGCGGCCGCCCCGGTCGTGGCCGCACAGAAAGAACGCGTCCTGGCCCAGCGCGGTCATCACCTCGGCCATGTCCTGCGCCATGGCGCGTTTGCTGTAGTTGCGGTGGTCCGGCAGGCCGGGCGCGTGCGATGAATCGCCATAACCGCGCAGGTCGGGCAGCACCAGAAAGTAGTCGTGCGCCAGCTGCTGCGCCACGCGGTGCCACAGCGCATGGGTTTGCGGAAAGCCGTGCAGCAACAGCAGGGGCGGTGCACCCACGGTACCGCCGGTGCGGACAAAAATCTCGGCGCCAGCGGTGGTGATGCGCTGGGTGGTGAAGCCTTCAAACCAGGTAGGTGAGGTCATGCGGGATGCGGCGATGGTTGAATGCATTGGGGCGACAGGCTGAGTTGGCGTGCACGCCCCGTCAGGTGCCTACCCGGGGGATCAGGCCAGCAAAAAGCCCAGCAGCCGCTGCAGTGCATACCGCACCGTGGCCGCACGGATGGCGGCGCGGTCGCCCGCAAAGTGCTGCATCTCGCTGTGGGTTTCGCCATTCACGCACCAGGCAAACCACACAGTGCCCACGGGCTTGGCCTCGCTGCCGCCTGTAGGGCCGGCCACGCCGGTTACGGCCAGGCTCACATGCGCCTGGGAATGGGCCAGCGCCCCATCGGCCATGGCGCGGGCCACGGCCTCGCTCACGGCGCCTTCCTGCTCAATGAGTGCTGCGGGCACGCCCAGCATCTCGACCTTGGCGGCGTTGGAGTAGGTGACAAAGCCGCGCTCGAACCACTGGCTGGAGCCCGCCAGGTCGGTGCAGGCCGCCGCGATCATGCCGCCCGAGCAGCTTTCGGCCGTGGCCAGCAGGTGGCTGTGTTTGAGCAATTCCAGAGAAATTTGGGTCAAATTGGCCTCTAGCGCTGATGTATCAAGCGCTAGCAGCTCTCTATTTGATAGCGATGCGGTTGTCATAGAAACCTCCACACTGCAATGACCAGCAGGGTACAGAAGGCTGCCACAAAGTCGTCCCACAAGATACCCCAGCCGCCGCGCCAGCCAAAACCCTTGAACAGGCTGTCGGCCCAACCCACCGGCCCGGGTTTGGCCGCGTCAAAGAATCGGAACAGCCCAAAAGCCACCAGCTGCCCCCACCAGCCCATGGGCATGGCCAGCCACAGCACCAGCCAGAAGGCCACCACCTCGTCCCACACGATGCTGCCGGGGTCGGCCACGGCCATGTTGCGCGCGGTGGTGGTGCAGGCCCACCAGCCCACTACGGTGCTGGCGGCAATCAGCAGGCCCATGTGTTGGGGTGACAGCCATTGCTGCAGTGCCAGGTAGCTCAGCCACGCCCACAGCGTGCCCACGGTGCCCGGCGCCACGCGCGACAGCCCAGCACCAAAACCCAGTGCGATGAAGTGCGCCGGGTGGGAAAACATGAACGCCACGGTAGGGCGGCGGGAGGGCAGGGGCTGCGGGGGCTCGGAAACGGTCATGGCACGAGGGAGGGGCTGTCAGTCGCTGGCGGCCACGTCTGCCCCTGCGGGCAGGCGCACCAGCAACACGGGCACGGGCGCGGTGCGTGCAATCTGCTCGGCATCGCTGCCCATCAGCACGCGGGCCAGGCCACGGCGCCCGTGCGTGCCCAGCACGATCAGGTCGGCCCCCCAGGCCTGGGCATGCTCCACCACCAGCTGCGCCACGCGGGCGTCCAGGTTTTCAATCAGCACAGTGTCTACGGGTACACCGCGTTGCGCCACGCGCTCCTGGGTCTGGTGCAGCAGGGCTTCGCCGGCCTTGCGCAGGCGGGGTAGTACCTCCTGGCTGTAGACCTCGGGCTGCTCAAAGCCGCTGATGTGGGCCACCGGGTCCATCACATTCAGCAGCCGGATGCGGCCGCCCGTGGATTGCGCGAGGCTGGTGGCCTGGGCCACGGCGTGGTCCGAGGTGGGGCTGCCGTCAACGGCAACGAGGATGTGTTGGTAACTCATGGTGGGGCTGGCTCCTCGGGCTTTTTCGTGGGGCGCTGCTGTCGATTGTGAACGACTGTTGTGGGTGGGTGCGGGCTGCAGTTGCCGGTTCACTGGCGTTCTTGCAGCTCCACATCCTTGGGGTAGCGGATGGTGTGCTCGGCGCTGAACTGCGCCGTGGCGCCTGCGGCCAGCGGCTGCTGCCAGGCCACGGTGCCGGGCGTGCGGTTCCAGGCCGTGTCGGTGGGCTGGGGCTGGTAGCGCGATTCAACCTCGATCTTCTCGTTGCGCGACACCGGCGCGGCATGCAACACCTGCAGCGTGATGCCGGTCTTGTGGCGGTTCTCCACGCTGTAGGCGCGGCGGGTCTTGCGCTCGGTGCGCGAGCCGGTAAAGCCGGTGCTGCCCGTCAGGTCCTGCGCGGGCTCGGCGCGCACGGTGACGAGTTCATCGCGGCCAAATGACAGGCTGGCGCTGCCCTCGGGTGCGCCCGCGCTGGGGGTGGAGAAGTCGATGCGCCCGTTGCCCACAAACGCGCCGTCGCGGTACAGGCCTGCTGGCCCTGCGGGCCACACGCCGGGCGGCTGGGCCATGTGGGCCACCAGGTAGGCGGCTTCTTCCACGGCGGGGGCTGTGCGGGTGATCAGCGTGGCGGGGGCCGTGTGGTTGCCCAGCGCCAGCGTCACGCGCTGGCCGCTCGATGGCACGGTGATGCGCTGCGGCACGGCGAACTCGGTGGCAAAACCCTTGTCGAGGGTGCTGACATCGAAGGTGGGCATGGCCTCCTCGACCGCGTTGCGCGAGCGTGCTACGGGCGAAGGCGCTGCCGCCATGGCCATCGCAACGGCGGGGGCGGCGGCGGGCATGGGACGCGGCGGCGGGGCTACATCCAGCGTCCATTCGCGCGGCAAGCGGCCCTGCGTGGCGCGGCCTGGTTGGCCGGTGGACAGGGTCAGTTGAACGTTGCTCCAGTCTTCGCCACTGTTTTGCGCCACCAGCGCCTGGCGCTCGATCAGCACGGTGGATTTGGTGGCATCCAGCGTGGCACGGTAGGTGGGTTGCCAGCCAGGGCCGCGTACCTGGTAAGACAGGCGCAGCTCGGCCTCGCGCTCGGCGGCCAGGTTGATGGTGACGGACACCACCCGCGCACGCTGGCTGGCCACACGGTCGCGCTCGGCCACCAGGGGCTTGAGGGCCAGCTCCAGCGCCTCCTGCTTGCGTTGCAGTTGGTGCGCGCGTGCAAAGCTGTCTTGGCCAGACTTGCGCAGTACATCGGCGGTAGCGGTGATCTGTGCGGGCGTAGGGGTGGCGACACGGAGGGCGCTTGTAGCAGGTGCTGCCGCCTCTTGACCATTGCCGGTTTGTGCCACGCTGCGCAGGTAACCATCCACCAGTTGCAGGGCGGAGGCTTCGGCCTTCACTCCCGCGATCTGGTCTTCCAGCTCGCGGATGCGGCCGTCCAGCGGGCTCGCGCAGCCTGCCGCCACATCGCGGTCCTCGGTGAGCACGTTGAACTCGCCCACACGCACGGCAGGGTCGGCGTTGATCTGCAGGCTTTGTGCATCCAGCGACGCGGGCAGGCAGGCCAGCGTGAGGCTGCGCGCGCCCGCAGGCACCTTGGCCACACGCTCCACCGTGGCGCTGCCGGGGTAGACGGTGACGCGGGCGATGCGGGAGGTGTCCTGGGCGTGGGCAGACGAGGCCGCGATGGAGAGCAGTGCTGCGCTCAAAAGGCCCAAGGTACGGTGCAGGCGCGGGATATTGGGGCAATGAATCACGAGACTCCTTGGGCGTGGATGGACAGCGAAGGATGCTAGCAGCCCGCGCTGCGGATGCCGTGCCCCCGCGTGGAGTGCCTCCGGCGATTCGTGGGGGGATCGCGCTACCGCCGCTCAATCAGCTCTATCTGATAGCCGTCAGGGTCTTCAATGAAGGCAATGTTTTCTGGTGAAGTCCGGTCCGGAGAAAGTGACTGCATGGGCCCCGCCTCGCGAACTACCGAAACCCCGGCGGCTTGCAGGCTGGCGCAGCTTTTGGCCACACTGTGAACGGCCAACGCGATGTGTCCGTAGGCCGTTCCACGTTGATAGGCAGACTGGTCCCAGTTGTAGGTCAGTTCAATGCTGGCGTCGGTGGACTCGTGGCCATAGCCGACAAAAGCCAAGGTGAAGCGGCCTTGGGGGAAGCGCTCCTGGCGGTGCAGGCGCATCCCCAGCTTGTTGGTGTAGAACTCGATGGACCGCTCCAGATCTGCCACCCGCAACATGGTATGCAGCAATCGGGTGGGCTGGGGGCTCAGTCCTTCATCGTCAAAAGTCGTCATGGTGGGCCTTGGGGTGGTTTGGACACACGGTGTGGCAATGTGGGGCGATACAGTCGCACACACCGTGTTGAGGCGTGCTGGATTTACCCGCGGGCTGCTGCTTCGCCCAGCTCCTGGTTGGTGTAGGCCTTGCCGCCAATGCCCCACATGCCGTCCACCGCGTATTTCAGGTTGACCCAGATGTTTTCGCGGGGCTGCTTGCCGCCGCAGGCTTCAAAGAGGATATCGGTGGCCTCGGCGACATAGGCGGTTTGCACTTCCCGTGTGGCAAATGCAAATGAGGGCGTGAGCCATTCCACGATGGCGACGTTGGTCGGGCTTGCTCCCGCGTAGGTGCTGCCCTCAGGGAGCTCTGAAATATGCCCAATGACGTTGGGTGTGAAGAACTTGTTGCCAGCCAAGCCGTGCAGCTTGAGAAAGGCCTCCGACAGGCGTGCCATGGTGCTTTGCTGGCGGTTTTTGGGCAGGATGCCTTCGGTGATGATGAGTGTGAGGGGCATAGCAGCTTCAGAAAGTTGATGGCTTGGTGCGGACCATCCGCACACCCGGACTGTCGCGAATCGCAAAGACTTCGGAAACAGCTGGCCGGACACAGCGCTTGTGCAGAAAATGCACAACCATGGACAACCTCACGCTGGATGACTTCGCCTTGTTTGTGCAAATTGCCTCGGCACACTCGTTTTCAACCGTGGCACGCGAGCGCAACGTGGCTGCAAGCCACGTCTCGCGCGGCATGGCCCGCATCGAGGCGGCCTGCGGCTTGCGTCTGGCCCACCGCACCACCCACAGCCTGTCGCTCACGGAAGAGGGCGAAATGTTCCTGGAGCACGCGCGGCGGATTCTGGGCGAATATGCCCAGTTGCGAGACGGATTTGGTGGGCGTTCGCTGCACATTGGCGGCACGGTGCGCATCAGTGTCAGCCAGCTGCTCGCTGAATATGTCTTGATTCCCAAGCTGCACCTTCTGGGGGCCCAGTATCCGGGGCTGACGGTCGAACTTCAGGTGGAAGACCGTGTGGTGGACATGGCCGATGAGTCGATTGATATTGCGATTCGCGCTGGCGTCGACCCGGCACAGGCATCCGTGGCGCGGTCGCTGGGCAGCCATGGTCGTGCACTCTATGCATCACCTGGGTATGTGCAAACGTACGGAGCTCCGATATCCGTGCAGGATTTGGCTGCGCATCGGCTCATATCCAACGCCTCCACCCCGTCGCACAACCAATGGGATTTTCGGGTGAACGGCGAGCCCACCATGCTGATGGTGAAGGGCAAAGTGCAGGTCAACAGCAGCGCAGCGGTGATCTCCCTCGCCCTGGGTGGCGCGGGCATTGCACGCATGAACGACGTGATTGGCCAGGCGCTGGTGGACCAGGGCAAGCTCTTGCCGGTCTTGCCACAGGCCGTGGAACGCGGGAGCCATCCCATATTTGCGGTGATTCTGAGCACCCGGCACCGCGCGCCCAAAGTGCTGGCCACCATGGACTATTTGCAGACCTGCTTTGCGTCGTTTGCAAAACCATCGGGTGAACCCGGCATGCTGTTGCGCCCCGACAGGGGGTAGGCGTGCAGCGCAGGCACGGGGCTACAACACCCCGGGCACTTGCGCCGCCAAAAAGTCATACACCGCCCGAATCCTGCGGCTGGTGCGGATCTCGCGGTGCACCGTGAGCCAGATAGGCAGCTCGGGCAACGCAAGCTGGGGCAGCACCGCCACCACGTTTGGGTCGGTGCGGGCCATGTAGTTGCCCACAAAGCCGATGCCCAATCCTGCGCGCACGGCTTCCCAATACGCCATGAGGTCGTCGGTGCGAAACGCGAAGTGCTGGCGCTCCACCGGGTAGCCCATGGCGGCAAAGCCTTGCAGGATGTCCTCGTGCCGGTCGTTGCCCACCAGCTCGTGCTGCAGCAGGTCGGGCGGCTGCCGGGGTATGCCTTTGCGGCGCAGGTAGTCGCGGTGGGCATAGGCGCCCAGCGTGACCGCGCCGATGCGCTTGGCCACCAGGCTGGCCTGGTCGGGGCGCACCATGCGCAGCGCAATGTCGGCCTCGCGGCGCAGCAGGTTGGTGACCTGGTTGCTGGCCACCAGCTCGACCTGCACCTCGGGCAGCGCCTGGCGCATGCGCGCCAGCACGGGCGGCAGCAGCACGCAGGCCACGGACTGGCTGGCGGTGATGCGCACGGTGCCCGTCACGCCTTCCTCCGCGCCCGACACGCTGCGTGCCAGCTGGTGGGCGCCCATCTCCATGGCGCGGGCCGATTCGGCCAGCCGCAACGCCGTCGCGGTGGGTAACAAGCCGCGCCCTGTGCGCTCAAACAGCACCACGCCCAGCTGCGATTCCAGCTCGGCAATGTGGCGGCCGATGGTGGGCTGGCTGGCGTTGAGAACGCGCGCCGCGCCCAGCAGGCTGCCCTGGTCCAGCGCGGCCAGAAAGGACTGCACCAGGCTCCAGTCAAAGGTTTGGTTCATGGCGATAGCGTGCCCGCAACGGGGTGGCAGCGGGGTGGTTGGAGGTATTCAAATTTGCATTGCTGTTATGGACGCTTAGCCAATTGTGTAACGGGCTCTGCGTTTCCACAATCGATACATCCCTTGTGAATGGAGCCCTGACATGACCACCCACCCCCGTTTTCCGCCCTGCACGGACAACCCTTCCACCGTGTTGATCCTGGGCGCCCGGGGCCGGCTGGGACTGGCGGCGGCCTGGGCCTTTGCCCAGGCCGGCTGGCAAGTGCTGGCCCAGGTGCGGCCCGGTGCGCGCGGGCCTGCGCTGCCCGCTATCGCCGGTGTATGGTGGATGCCCGTGGCGGTGGAGGACACCGCCGCACTGGCGGCCCAGGCGCAAGGCGCGCAGGTGGTGGTGCATGCGCTCAACCCCGCCTACACGCACAAGGCCTGGCGCGAAGAGGCGCCCGCGTTGATGGAAGCTGCCATTGCCGTCACCCGCCAGCTGCGCGCCACGCTGATGCTGCCGGGCAACGTCTACAACTTTGGTGAAGGCATGCCGCCCGTGCTGCACGAAGACACACCCCAGGCCGCCACGGGCTTCAAGGGCCGCATGCGGGTGCAACTGGAGCTGCGCCTGCAGGCTGCCACGCAAGGGGGCGACATGCGCGCCGTGGTGCTGCGCGCCGGGGACTTCTTTGGCAGTGGCACCGGCAGCTGGCTGGACCAGGCCATTGCCAAGGACCTGCCCCGGGGCCGCATCACCTGGCCCGGCCCGCTGGACGTAGCCACGCCCTGGGCCTATCTGCCCGACCTCGCCCGCACCTTCGTGCGTGTGGCGCAAGAGCGGGACCGGCTGGCCCCCTTCGAGTGCCTGCATTTCGCTGGCCATCACGTCACGGCGCAGCAGTGGCTGCACAGCTTCACGGCCATTGCCGCAGAGCAGGGCTGGCTGCCCGATGCGGGCGCGCTGCGGGTGGGGCAGTTGCCGTGGCCGCTGCTGCGCGTGATGGGGCTGGTGGCCCCCACGTTCGCTGCGCTGGCGGACATGCGCTATCTGTGGCGCACGCCCCACCGTCTGGACAACACCCGCCTGCGTGCGCTCATCGGCGACGAGCCCCACACCCCCTTCGATCAGGCCGTGCGCCAGGCGCTGGCAGATTTGGGGCTCGTAGCCTTGCGTTCGACCCGCGCTGCGCTGGCCTGACGGCACAACCTTTGAACCACCGGAGTCTTCTCATGAACCGTCGCAACTTCATTCGTTTGGCAGGGGGTGGCACCATCGCCGCCGCCACCACCGGCACGCTGGTCGCCTGCGGCGCCGTGAGCTCGAACTATCCCGCCGAGGCGGTCGAGGCCTGGCAGGGCCCTGTGGGCGAGACCGATGTGCGCCGCCGGGCGGTGGCCTACGCCATCACCGCGCCCAATTCGCACAACCTGCAGCCCTGGCTGGTGGACTTGCGCGAGAGCGGTGTCATCACCCTGCGCACCGACCCTGCACGGGTGTTGCCACAGACCGACCCGGGTGGGCGCCAGATACTCATCGGCCATGGCGCCTTTCTGGAGCTGCTGGTGATGGCGCTGGCCCAGCAAGGCGTGGCCAGCGAGGTGCTGCTGTGGCCGCAGGGCGAGATGCCTGCGGCCCTGAAGGACTGGGACGACCGTCCCGTGGCGCGCATTACCCTCAAGCCGGGCGGCCAGCCCGACCCGCTGTTTGCCCAGGTGCTGCTGCGCCGCACGCCCAAGACCGATTTCGACACCACCCGCCCCGTGGCGCCCGAGTTGCTGGCCCGGTTGCTGGGCAGCGCCCCGGCTCAAGCCCCGCTCAGCGTTGGCGGTACCGTCAGTGCAGACCAGTTGCCCGCGCTGCGCACGCTGTGCTGGGAGTCCGCCCGGGTAGAGCTGCTCACGCCGCGCACCATGATGGAAAGCATCCAGCTCACCCGCGTGGGCCCGGCCGAGATCCTGCAGCACCGCGATGGCATCTCGATAAATTCGCCCTTTGTGCGCGCGGTGTCGGCGCTGGGCCTGTTCGACCGCTCCGCACCACCCGCCGAAGGCAGCGCGGCGTACAAAAATGCCATGGGCCGCTTTGAAGGCCACAGCCGCACGGCCATGGGTTTTGTGTGGATTGCCGGCCCCAACACGCGCAGCGACCAGATTCATACCGGGCGCCTGCATGTGCGCCAGCAGTTGCAGGCCACGGCGCTGGGTGTGGGCATGCACCCCATGAGCCAGGCGGTGCAGGAATTTGCCGAGATGGCCCCGCACTTCGAGCGCGTGCACCAGCTGGTGCTGGGGCGGCCCGCGCCGCGTACACCCCAGGAGCCCACCGTGCAGATGTTCTGCCGCATGGGTTACCCGCAGGGCGAGGTGCCTGCCACGCCGCGCAGACCGCTCGCGCGTTTTGTGCAGGCTTGATTCGGAGGAGGACAGCACCTGCGCAAAGGGCTGATGCAGATCAACCTCCGGCCACAAGCTGGCGCGCTTTGCCGCTGCTTCACACACTGTTCAGGTGGCGTTCATCGCGGGTTTCTACAGTTGCTGCGTTGCAACAATTAGTGGGGCTGGTGATGTGGAAGAAGGTTTTGGGGGGCACTCTGGCGGTGGCCATGGGCGTGTGGATGTTGGCTTTGATCGTGCCCCAGCCTACACCGCCCGCGTGGGGCGATGTCTGGTGGTGGCGTAACCAGCTGATCCTGCTCACCGGGGTGGCAGCCTGGACGCTGATGTCGCTGATCATGGTGCTGGCCGTGCGGCCCGCGTGGCTGGAAAAGCCGCTCGGTGGCCTGGACAAGAGCTACCGCCTGCACAAGTGGGCGGGCATCGGCGCGATTGTGCTGGCGTTGCTGCACTACGGGCTGCAGCTGTCGCGCAGCCTGCTGGCTGACTGGGTAGGCCGCCCGGTGCGCACGCCGCGCGCGGATTGGTGGCTCAACACCTTCCGCCACCTGGCCGAGGAGATGGGGGAATGGGCCGTGTGGTTCCTCGCGGCCATGCTGGTCATCACGCTGTGGCAGCGGTTTCCGTACCACGTGTGGCGCTACCTGCACAAGCTGCTGGCCGTGGTGTACCTGGTGCTGGCCTTCCATGCCGTGGTGCTCACGCCGCCTGCCTGGTGGCAGCAGCCTGCGGGTGTGCTGGTGGGCCTGTGCACGCTGGTGGGGGTGCTGTGCGCCGTGCGCTCGCTGGCCGGGGCCATCGGGCGCAGCCGCCGCCATGCGGCCCGTGTGGTGAGCGTGTCGCCCCAAGGGGCTGGGGTGCTGGAAGTGACCTGCCAGGTCAGCCCCGCCAGTGGCTGGAAGCATGCGGCCGGTCAGTTTGCGTTTGTCACCTTTGGCCGTGCCGAAGGGGCGCACCCCTTCACCCTGCTCAATGCTGACCAGGGCAACGGCGTGCTGCGGTTTGCCATCAAGGCGCTGGGCGACCACACGGGGCAGCTGCCCCTGCAGGTGCAGCCGGGCCAGACGGTGAGCATCGAGGGGCCGTATGGCTGCTTTGACTTTCGCGGCGACAGCGCCACCGAGCAGGTGTGGGTGGCCGCAGGCATTGGCGCCACGCCGTTCATGGCCTGGCTCGAGTCGATGCAGTCCACGCCCGCGCTGGCGCCCCGGGTGCACCTGCACTACTGCGTGCGCCATGCGGGCGAGGCGGTGTTTGCCGAGCGCATGGCCGCGCTGTGCGCGCGCCTGCCCAGCGTGACGCTGGAGATCCACTACAGCGACGATGCTGGGCCCGTGACACCCACAGCGCTGCTGGCGGGCACCAGCCCGGCGGCGAGCGTGTGGTTCTGTGGGCCGCAGGGTTTTGCCGAGGCGGTGCGCCTGGGCATGCAGCAGCTGGGGCGCTCGCCTGCATGTTTTCACCAAGAGCTGTTCCAGATGCGTTGAGGCGGGGTTTTCACCCCAGCGCTATGGGTGGGTAGGGAAAATGGTTCTAATTGCCACTCAGCGCTTTACAGGTAAACGCAAGCAGCTATTGAATATGTAGCAAATGGTGTCCGTAATGTCGGCCGTGAGGTGCTCATGCCTCCGGCGCTACGAACGCAATCAGCCTGCCCATGCGCCGTATCCAGTCTGCGGTGAAGATGAACTGGGGCTTGTCTCTCTTCACACAGGGCTCGATGTCCGGTGGGTTGTCGGCCGGGTAGGGCGAGGTGTCATGCACATCACCCACATGCGTGCTGCGGTAGGCCTCCATCTGGTTTGCATCACCCCGTGGGGCAAGCTTTCGGCCCAGAACCGCATGGCCTTTGCCGATGCGGGCGCGCAGTCCTCGCGTGAAGATTTGCTGACCATCATTGCGAAGTAGCCGGGGTCTGCGGCACCTGCCCCGCAGGGCGGACTCTCAGGCGGGAAACGATGGGCCGTGGGGCTGCAGGCACATGGGCCGTTCATCGAACGCCAGCCAGCCCAGCGCGTCGCACAGCGCCTGCACCCAGGCGGTGTAGTCGGTGCGCAGCGAGCAATGCATGGCGAGCGGGCCATCGGACACGTTGTCGGGGAGATGGAATTCCACCCCGTGGCCCAGCACCGTGGCGTGGCCCCAGGTGGGCAGGGCCCACTCCAGGCCCGGCACCATCTGCGCGAGCGATGTTTTGATGTGATGGATGTCGCGCAGCACCAGCACCGTGTCGGGTGAGAGCTCGTCGGTGGACAGCGGCAACCTTGCGGGCTGAAAGAACAGGTAGGTATAAGCCATGGAGCGCGATGTTGCACCTTGTTGCACGGGCCACGCACAAGCCTGCAGCGTGCTGCGTGAACTATTGCGCAGCCCGTTAGATTGCGTGCGCAGCGGGGCTCAGCGAGCCGCAGGCGCCGATGGCACCAGGTACTCGCGCACCAGGGCCCTTGCCCGGTGCAGTCGGCTTTTGGCGGCCTCGCGCGTCACCCCAAGCCGCTGCGCCATCTCCTCGATGGTCAGCTCCTCGAAGTCGCGCAGCAGGAGGGCCTCGCGGTACAGGGGCGGCAGTGAGTCGATGGCCAGGGCCAGGTCGTGGCGCAGCTCGTGGTCGGGGCGGTGCGACCAGGCGAGGTTGTCCTCCACCTGCGCCAGCGGCTCGGCCTTGAGCCACGCCAGCATCGGCCGCATGCACAGGCGCTGCACGATGCGCACCACCCAGCCGCCAAACGCCGCCACCTCGCGCAGCGCGCCCACGCGGCGGTACACGATGATGAGCGCCTCCTGCACCACGTCGTCGGTGGCCGTGGTGGCCGCGCAGTGCCGCAGCGCATAGCGGCGGATATCGGGGCGGGTGAGGCGCAGCAGCTGCTCCATCGCCACGGCATCGCCGCTGCGCGCGGCGGGAAGCAGCTGGGCGAGTGTGGGTGCGGTCATGGGGTTGCTCATGGTTTTAGTTCTCCACAGCGCATTGCGCCACCCGCAGCCTGTGAAACCGGCGCGACCCCTGCGCGGGCAGCCGCGCAAGGGCCGCCCCGCCGCGCTGGCTGCGTCCCCCGCCCACGCGCAGCGTGAGAAGAGCAGGGGGTGAAGGCGCGAAGCGACTCAGGGGGTGTTGTTTCATGTCATTCGACAGGCTTGCGGCCCACCATGGCGCAGGCGGGGCAGTAGCCAAATGCGCCGCTCAGGATGCTGCCAACGCCCGAGGCGGCCAGCGCCAGGCCCAGGGGCGATGCGGCCAGCCACCAGAGGCCCGCAGCGATGAGGGCGACGCCCCCCACAACGCGCAGCAGGCTTTCGGGGCGGGTGATGTTCTTGCGGTACAGCATGGGAATGGGCTCCTTGGTCGGTTGAAGGAGGTGCCAACACAGGGCGCCTCCACCACCAAGAGCTGCGGGTATCGCAAAAGGATTCATGGGTTGCGAAAAAAAGTCGCGGCCAGTCACGGCTGCCCGTTACCGGAAATGGTCAAACGAGGCGTAGCGCTTGTCTACCGGTTGGCCCTGTGCATCCACCAGTTGCAGGCCAGGTGTGGCCAGCACCGTGCCGATGCGGGTGACGGGCGTGCTGCTTGCCTGCGACGCGACGGTCACCGCGTCACGCTGCGCGGGCGGGGCGGTGAAGGCCAGCTCGTAGTCGTCGCCACCTGCCAACGTGCATTGGCGAATCAATTCAGCATCAAATATGGCTCCAGCGCTTGATGGATAAGCGCTAGAAGCTATCATTTTTGAAGTGATGTGTGTGTCGATCCGGGCCCCTACGCCTGAGGCCTTGAGGATGTGCGACAGGTCGCCCAGCAGCCCGTCGCTCACATCCATGGCGCTGCTGGCCACGCCGCGCAGGGCCAGGCCCAGGGCCACACGCGGGGTGGGGCGCTCCAGCCGCTGGCGCGCGCGGGCCAGCACGTCGGCGGGAAGGGGGGTGTGGCCCAGCAGTGCCTCCAGCGCAAGGCGGGCGTCGCCCAGCGTGCCGCTCACGTAGATATCGTCGCCGGGCCGCGCGCCGCTGCGCAGCAGGGCCTGGCGGGGGGGCACCTCGCCAAACACGGTGATGCAGATATTGAGCGGGCCCTGCGTGGTGTCGCCGCCCACCAGCTCGCAGCCGTGGGCATCGGCCAGCGTCCACATCCCGCGCGAGAAGCCTTCCAGCCAGGCCTCATCCACCCGGGGTAGTGACAAGGCCAGGGTAAACGCCAGCGGGCGCGCTCCACAGGCCGCCAGGTCCGACAGGTTCACGGCCAGCGCCTTGTGGCCCAGGGCTTCCGGGTCCACGTCTGCGAAGAAGTGGCGGCCCTCTACCAGCATGTCGCTGGAGATGGCCAGCTGCATGCCGGGTGTGGGCGCGAGCAGCGCGCAGTCGTCGCCCACGCCCAGGGCCACGGCACCGCCCGGGCGCGCGGGGCGCGTGAAGTAATGTGCAATCAGGTCGAATTCACCCACGGTGCGGTCCTAAAGAATCGGAGGAAGAAAACGGCGCGAACCCGCTCAGGCGCTCGGCTCCGCGGTGGAAAACCACTGCGCCCAACGGTCGATGCAGGCCTGGATCTTGGGCAGACGGTGCCTGCGGGTGAGGGTGATGGCATGGATGGGACTGGGCTGCAGGTCCACGCAGTCGGCCAACACCGGCGCCAGCAGGCCCTGGCGCACCAGGGGCTCAGCCACCACCGTGGCCAGGCGCGCAATACCCAGGCCTTGGAGCGCCAAACGCGCGGTGATGGCCGTGCTGCCCGAGCGCCAGTGGCCCTCGGCCACCAGCACCTGCGGTTCGCCATTGATCTGGAAAGGCCAGTGGTTCAGAAACGCCACCGCGCTGTTGGTGATGAGCCGGTGCTGACGCAGATCGTCGGGGCGCTGGGGCACCCCGTGCGCCTGCAGGTAGCCGGGCGTGGCGTACAGCGCGCGTGCCAGCGTGCCCAGCGGGCGCGCGACCACGGTGTCGGTCAGCGGCGGGCCGGTGCGGATGGCGATGTCGATGCCATCGCGCGCCATGTCGGCCATGCGGTCGTCCACTACCAGTTCCACACGCAGTTGCGGGTGCTTGTGCTGCAGGCTGTCGAAGCTGGGGATCAGCAGGTGTTCGGCCACCACCGAGCTGGACGCCACTCGCACCCAGCCGCTGGGCTGTCCACTTTGCTGGGCGAACTCGCCCTCCAGCTCGTCGAGCGTGCCGGTGATGCGGCGGCAGTAGTCCAGAAAGGTCAGCCCCTCGGGTGTGGGAGTGAGGCCGTGGGTCGTGCGGTGCAGCAGCCGTGCGCCGCAGGCTTTCTCGATGCGCGCCAGCGTGCGCGAGACCTGGCTCACCGGCGCATCGCGCTCGCGCGCCACCGCCGAGAGCGAGCCCAGATCGGTCACGCGCACGAACAGGTGCATGTCTTCAAAGCGGATATCGCGCATCGGGCAATGGTAACGGCGGGGGGCTGGGGAGCCTCTGCACGAATCGTCGCGCTCGATGCGCGCACAGGCCCCTTGCAATCTGTGCAAAACGGCCTTGCAGCGCAGGCGGTTTCCGCCGTGCCCGGTGCTGCCTACAGTGGCTTCACCCTGAAAGGAAATGAGCATGTACCCACAGCACCTGCACCCCGATGATTACCAGCGACTGCGCGACGAGGCCAAGCGCCACGCGCTGCAGCTGCGGCAGGACGCGATTCGCGAAGCCCACACCTGGGTGGCGCGTGGGTTCCTGCGCATGGTCCGCCGGGCTTTCCACCTTGCGCGTACTGAAGCTGCGCCCATGAATCCTTCCACCCCGGAGCTGAAAACACCATGCCAACCCTTGTTCTGAAACTCGCCCCGCTACAAAACCCCGAGCGCTACCGGCAGCTGGCCAGCGCGCTGACCGACTTGACCGTGGACCTGCTGGGCAAGCGCCGCGAGGTGACGGCGGTGGTCATCGACGACCTGCCCGCCGCGCGTTGGCACATCGGCGGTGCGCCCATCGCGCAGCCCACGGCACTGCTGGAGATCAGCATCACAGAGGGTACGAACACACGGGAAGAGAAGGCCGCCTTCATCCAGGCCGCATTTGCTGAACTGCAGCGCCAGCTGGCCGGTGACGGCGCGCTGGCCACGGCCAGCTACGTGGTGGTGCGGGAGTTGCCCGCCAGCGACTGGGGCTATGGCGGGCGCACGCAGCAGGCGCGCAAGCTGGCGCTGGCGGCGTGAAGGTGCGGGTGCGAGGCGCGCTCAGGCTGGTGCGCCGCGAAAGCGCTGCGCTGCCTGGCGGCTGACCTCGGCCAGCAATTGCTCTTCGCGTTGACGCTCGCGCAGCCAGCGCGCGTCGTTCTGGCCCGCTTCCGCTTCGGTGCGCAGCATGTGCATGGCGCTTGATGCGCCTTGCACGGCGGCGTGTCCGGCGATCTTGTCCATGGTCTTGAGGATGTGCTCGCGCAGCGGCATGTGGTCGCCCGTAGCCGGGTCTACATACACCGCATCCATGCCAAAACGGCAGGCCTGGAAGCGGTTGTAGGTGTACACAAGGTAGTCGTCTTCGGCGGGCATGAAGGGCTGGTCGGCCAGAAACCATGCGCCCAGCGACTGCACGTAGCCCGCGAGTGCGGCAGCGCGCTCAATGGTCAGTGGCGTGTCGAACACGCGGATCTCGATGGTGCCGAACTCGGGCTTGGGGCGAATGTCCCAGTAGAAGTCCTTCATGCTCTTGACCACGCCGGTGCGCGTCATCTTGTCGAAGTAAACCGTGAAGTCATCCCAGGTCAGGGCCATGGGGGCGCGGCCTGACAGCGGAAACGCAAACACCGAGTTCAGGCGTGCCGAGTCGAAGGCCGTATCCTGGCCCTGCACATAGGGGCTCGATGCCGACAGTGCGATGAAGTGAGGTATGTAGCGCGACATGCGGTGCAGCATGAGCAGCGCGGCGTTCGCGTCGGGGCAGCCGATGTGCACGTGCTGGCCGAAGATGGTGAACTGCTTGGACAGGTAGCCATACAGCTCGGACAGCTCACGAAAACGCGGCTTGTCGTAGATGCGCCGCTCGTGCCACTGCTGGAAGGGGTGCGTGCCGCCGCCCACCACGGCGATGTTGAGCTTGTCAGCGCTTTTGACCAGCGCATCGCGGATGGGCGTGAGCTGGCCCAGCACTTCGCTGGCCGAGTGGCAGATGCCGGTGGAGATCTCGATCATGCTGTTCGTCATCTCGGGCACCACGCTGCCGGGCAGCGGGGTTTTCTTCATGAGGCGCAGCATGTCCTCGGCATAGGGGGCCAGGTCGTAGTCGTTGGTGTTGACGAGCTGTAGCTCCAGCTCAACACCCAGCGTCAGCGGTTCGGAATGGTTGAAGGCTTCAAGACTCACGGCTGTTTTCTCCGTTGTTGCTGCGGGTCAATGGCGCCCAGGGTTTGGAGCTTTCGCCCGCACGGTAAATGGCCACGGTGGCGATCACGGCGCCCAGCACCTCCATCAGCAAGATGGCCGGCAGCGCCACACCGGCAATCACATGGCCGGTGGAAGGCGAGGCCAGCACGAACTGCGAGGCGATCAAGAGTGCGATGGACGACATCGGTGTCATCGCGCAGCCCACCCACAGCGCCTGCTTCCAGCTCGCACCGCTGCCCACGTTGCCCAGTGCCACGCCGGTGGCCTTGGCCACTAGGCGCACGGCAATCAGGGCCAGCACCACGCCGGCCACCGGGGCGCTCCAGTCGGCCTGCGCCGCCACGGTAGAGACCAGCACAAACATCAGCATGGTGAGCAGTGACGACGCATTGCCCAGCTGGCGGGGCCAGGCCCAGGGGCGCGGGTTGAGTTGCTTGAGCAGCATGCCGCCCAGTAGTGCGGCCAGCGGCGCCGAGCCCCCCATGTGCGCTGCCACGGCGGTGCCCGCCGCGACCAATGCCAGAAACAGCATGGAGGTGTTTTCGCTCGTGGGGCTCATGAAGCGCAACGCCATGCGCAGCACCAGGGCCAGCACGGCGGCCACGATGATGGAGACGCCCAGCACCACCATCACGGGGTACACGGTCTCCACCATGGTGACGCTTTGGCGGTTGATCAGCTCGGCCTTGGCGCTGCCCAGTGTCAGCGCGTATAGCGTAGAGAGCGTGGTGAGCACGATGGCGCGTTCCGTCACGGGCCCGGCGGCGCGGGTGTCGGCCACCACGCGCGTGAGCACGGCGGGTGAAGCCGCGAGCGCCACCAGGGCCAGCGGCCCGGCCACCTGCGTGGGCAGGTTCAGCCACACCAGCACCCAGTACACGGCGAAATAGGTCAGCACCGATTCGGCAATGCTCTGCACCAGCACCATGGGGTTGTGGCGGAACCAGCGCAGCGGAATGCGGCCACCACATTCAAAGAGCACCAGGGCAATGCCCAGCTCCAGCAGGAACAGGCCAATGCCCTGCAGCGGCCACACGGCACCGCTGAACCCGGCCAGCCCGGCGGCGGTGCCTACCAGCGAATAGCCGAGCACCTTGGGCAGGCCCGTGTGGCGCTGCGTGAGATAGCCCGCCATGGCGGCCACGGCCAGCAGCAGCGACCATTGCACCGTGGGCAACCCGGCCGAGGGGCGCAGCCACTGCGCCCAGAAGGTCAGGATTTCGTTCATGTCATGGAACCTCTGCGTCAGACGGGCGGTGCCCGTTGGTGTGAAAGGGCCCGCGCACAGGCCCTCCGCAGATGGGAGGGGGTGCGCTTGGGCGTTGGTGCCCCGAATTTACAGGCGGAAACATTCCGGCCATGTAGGACAGATGCGGCGGTTGCCCGCCGTCAGGCCTGCGACGATACACCAACGCTGGCTTGCCGCGCTGGCACAAAAAAGCTCAGGGGCGCGCTGCGCAGGCGGGCGCGAATGGCGGCGTAGATGCGCGAGCGGTCTACACCGCTCACGTTTTGCGCGCGCAGCGCGAGGCTGAAGGCCAGATAAAAACTGACCGACACATTCAGCGCACCCAGAAAGGGCAGCGAGGCCACGGCCCACCATAACGCGGGCAAATGCAGCACCTGCAGGCCCAGTGCGGCGCTGGCGGCAGCCACCTGGCCGGTGGACAGCGTGACGTGGCGCACATCGAGCCCCAGCCCAAAAAAAGCGGCAAACGCGGGCACCAGGCCGAGCATGAAACCCAGCGAGACATTGGCCGCAAGGCCCGAGAGGTTTTCGCGCAGGAAGCGGGCCCAGCGCGCGGCGCGCTCGGCGCCCAGCAGCCCGGTGATGCGCGGGTTGTAGTGCAGGGCTGAGTCCATGCGGTGGAGCACAAACCAGTTCTCCGTCCAGCCCGCAATGATGCTGGATGCAAACAGCAGCACCCCGGTAAAGGCCGCAAAAAACAGCGAAGGCCCGAGCAGGTGCAAGGATGCGAGCACATGCTCTGCCTCCTTCACGCTGATGGCGGGCCCGCCCGTGGCCAGGGCAATCAGCGTGGCCAGCGCCAGCACGGCGGGAAACACCACCAGCACGTTGCCCAGCACGGCCGCCACCTGGGAGCGCACCAGGTGCGTGATCTCATCCACAAACGCCTCGATCGCGCCGCCCGAGCCCAGCTCCTTGAGCTTGGCTGCCATGGCCGGCGCCGTCATGGCCGGTTGTTTGGTGGCCACCGTGAAGTGCAACAGCTGGATCAGCACAAAGCTCACGGCGTAGTTGACCCCCGCCATGAACCCGCCCCAGAACGCTGACAGCGCCAGCGCATGGAGGCCGAACTTGGTCAGCGTGGTGAACGCCATCAGCGCACCGCCGCCCGCCGCCTTGCGCAGCATGGCGCGGTATTCGGTGCCTGTGCGGGTGATGTAGTGCTCGCCCGTCTCGGCGCTGCGCTCGGCCACCTTGGCCGCCAGCAGCGAGGAGTTGGACGCCAGCAACGCGCGCAGGCTGCGCCGCTCCTGTCCCACCATCACCAGGTGCGCCATGAGCTGCGCCGCCGTGACGGCTGGTTGGGCCGACAGCAGGCAGTCGAGCAATTCGCGCACGCGCAGGATGCGCTCGCGCAGCTGCCGCAGGCGAAAGACCAGGCCCACTGAAATGCCGTTGTCTTCGAAATGCGTGTACACGGTGGCCGCCGCCGCGCGGCAGGCCTCCAGGCGCTCGCGCAGGCGCTGGGCCGACTCGTTGAGCCGGTCAGGCGTGCGCAGCGCATGCAGCACCTCCACGCGCAGGCTCTCCACATCGCGGATCAGTGCATGAAAAGGCTGCGCCTCGCGCGCGGATTCGCTCATGCGCAACCGGAGTTCGGGGGCAAAGCCGGTCGAGAGAATCTGCCCCGCGCAGTAAGTGATGGCGTCGAGCAGGGCGCGGTGCCAGCGCGTGGCGCCACCGGGGCTGTTGTTGCCACCCGGGGAAGCCAGCAACTCCACCAGCCGGTTCAGCTGGGCTTCGTCGAGCGCCGCGAGCCACTGGGCGTCAAAAGCGCTGGGCAGCGCCAGCATGAAAAGCTCGGACGCGTCGATGGTCTCTGGGCTGCCCGGCAGCAGCTTGGTGCGCAGACGTTCCGCCATCTCGCTGACCAGCGCAGTGCGGGGCGCAAAGCCAAAATCGGCCAGCAAGGTGGTGATATCGACCTGGCCCACCAAGGTGGCCCACCAGGCTTGCAGCCGCTGCTGGAGATCGGGCCGTGCCGCGACCGCATCGATGAAAAGCTGCACCCGGCCCACAGCGGCAGGCACCGAATCGCGCTTGCCGCGCACCCAGTCCAGCAGGTGGATGAGCCACAGGTGGCGATGGGCCAGGTCGGCGGCCGGGTCGAGAGCCGCCAGAATGCTGGCCAGGTCGGAATGCGGGGTGTTTTTCATCGCCGGGCCGCCCCAAGATGAAAAGCGGCCCCCTTGGGGGGCAGCGACCACACGAAGTGGGGAGTGTGGGGGTAATGCTTCATCGCCGGGCCGCCCCAAGATGAAAAGCGGCCCCCTTGGGGGGCAGCGACCACACGAAGTGGGAAGCGTGGGGGCAATAGCGCTTCAATGCAGCACCCGGCCGCTCAAAGGTTCGCCCGAAGGGCCGTGGCTGATCGCCTCCAGCACGAACAACGGCACCGGGCTGTTGAAGGGCTCGCCATCTTCGGCCACGCAGTGAAAGGTGCCGTGCATGGTCCCGCTGGAGGTGCGAAGCCGGCAACCGCTGGTGTACTGGAACGATTCGCCCGGCTTGAGCAGCGGCTGGTGGCCCACCACGCCCAGGCCCTTGACCTCTTCGGTGTGGCCCCGGGAGTCACTGATGATCCAGTGGCGCGAAATCAGCTGCGCAGGCGTTTCCCCGGAATTCGTGATGGTGATGGTGTAAGCGAAGCTGAACACCCCTGTGTCCGGCGCAGACTGCTCGGGCAGGTATTCGGGCAGCACTTCCACGTCAAACTGGTACTTTGGCATGGGGCGAATGGTAACCGTGGAGATTCCTAAAAAGTGCATGTCCATGGGGTAAAACCCCAGACCTTCTGCGCTTTGCGACAATCGGGGGATGAGCCGCACATTCCGAATCGCCCCCTCCATCCTCTCCGCCGACTTCGCCCGCCTGGGTGAAGAGGTGCGCAATGTCATTGCCGCTGGCGCAGACTGGATCCACTTCGACGTGATGGACAACCATTACGTGCCCAACCTCACCTTCGGCCCCATGGTGTGCCAGGCGCTCAAGCCCCATGCCAAGACCGCCGCCGGTGTGGCCGTACCGATCGATGTGCACCTGATGATCCAGCCGGTGGACGCCCTGGCCGCCGCGTTTGCCGACGCGGGTGCGGACTACATCAGCTTCCACCCCGACGCCTCGGGCCACGTGCACCGCAGCATCCAGGCCATCCGTTCCAAGGGCGTCAAGCCCGGCCTGGTGTTCAATCCGGCGGAGCCGCTGGACGTTCTCGACTGGGTGATCGACGACATCGACCTCATTCTCATCATGAGCGTGAACCCCGGCTTTGGCGGCCAGAGCTTCATCGACTCGGCCCTGCGCAAGATCGAAGCTGTGCGCAAGCGTATCGACGCCTCGGGCAAGGACATCCGCCTGGAAGTGGATGGCGGCATCAAGACCGACAACATCCGCCGCGTGGCCGATGCGGGTGCTGACACCTTTGTCGCGGGCAGCGCCATCTTTGGCAAGCCGGACTACCAAGGCGTCATCGACGCGATGCGCGCAGAACTGGGATGATCTCCTGAGCCGCTGCGCAGACTTTGTGCGGTGGCCGTTTTCACAGACCACGCCTTCCTGGAGCTCGGTTAAGGTTGCGCAGGGACGGTGATCGTCGTGGTGGTCGATTCACGCAACACGCCGCCGCCGGACACCGAGCCACTCGCCGGGCTGCTTTGCACACGGCGCATGCAATCAGCCTGGTCGGCAGCCGTCTGGAACGCAGCACAACGCTGTGTGGCGTTGTCGTTTGCGGCGGCTCCAGGGTTGCTCAGATCGCCCTTGCGCGAAGCATCCAGCGCGTTGTTGGCCTCGCGCAGGCAGGTGGCCAGACTGTCCTGGGTGTTGTTGGTCATGCACTTTTCCCGCTCCTGCTCATAGCGTGCCCGCGCGTCCTGAGGCTGCGTTTGTGCGGATACACCCGCGCATGCCAGCAACAAGGCGGCGGTGAAGAGGGGGGTGGCAAAGGGAATGCGGTTCATGAAAGGGCTCCTGGGGCAATCGCAGACGGTGGTCTGAACGTATGCCTGCAGGGTAGGCCCCCCTGCTGCGCGCCCCTGTCGGACAGTGCCGCCCCCTGCCGTGCGCGGGGCGCGCGTTTCGGGCCTGGTCAGCCCAGGCGCTGAAAAGTCAGGACGAAGGCCACGCCGTCGGCCGTATTGCGCGCGTTGATCGTGCCACCCATCTTGGCCATGTAGGTCTTGGCCACGAACAGGCCCTGGCCCCGGTGCCCGCTCTCGCCGTCGGGCATGGGAAGGCTGGGGTCGGACACCCCCAGCTCAAAGATGCGCCCCAGCAGATCCTCGGCAATGGTGACACCCTGGTTGCGCAGCGTGGCGCTGGCAGTCGACTCGGAGGCCGCCAGCGTCAGCGTGATGGCCGTGCCCGGCGGGCGGTAGCGGTCGGCATTGCGCAGGATGTGGGTCACCACGTCTTCCAATGCAAATTCGTCCGCCCGAACGATGACCGGGCCCGCCCCTCCTTCATAGACCACGTTGTCGATGCCTGCAAAGTGCGCGTTGTTGGCCACGTGGCGCAGGAAGGCATCCAGGTCCAGCCGACCCTGCGGCACGTCGGCCGCCTGCAAGGCCTCTGCAGGGGAGGCCGTGCCATACAGCACATGCACGGCCTGTTGCATGCGCTGGATGTAGCGGTGGCCCGGGTCGTCGGCGCTGCCGTGCAGCACCATGAGCGATTGCAAGGGGGACATGATCTCGTGCCCCACGGCATGCCACATGTCGCGCTCCTGCTGGGCGCGCAACTGTTCGCGCTGGATATCGTCTTTCACACGCTGGAGCAGGTCGGCCAGGCCGCCAGCCAGAATGCCCAGCTCGTCCGATCCGCGCAGGTCCGACACGTCTAGGTCGCCCAGGCGGGGGCCGATGTGCCCGTCCTGCACGTTGTACGAAACCGCTGCCGCGCGGCGGGTGAGGGCGGTCACGCGGCGGATGAGGCCCACCTCCACCACCAGCCAGGCCAGCGCGATGGCCGCGAGCATGGCGCCCAGGTACCACGACATGCGGGTGGCCACGGCGGCAAGGCCCTGCTCCACGCCGCGCAGGTTGCCGGTAAAGGTGACGGCATAGTTGCCCGCCGGGGTGTCCAGAATGTCGAGGCCGGCCGGTACCGGCTGCGCCTGATGATCGCCAGCGGCTTGCCACTCCAGCGGCAGCCAGCTGATAAGGCGCAGCAGCCAGGGCGCCGACGGGTCTGCCTGCACTTCGGAACCCTTGAGTGTGATCGCTTCGCTGTCGCTCGTGCCCAGCTTGCGGATCTGCACCTGTTCGCCGGGCAGCAGGGTGCGCGCCACATCCGCCAGCGAAGCCGCAGCCTGGGCACCGGGGGCATTGCTGTCGAACAGCGCTGCGCCTGTGCCGGGCGCCAGCATTTCCACCCGCACGCGCATGTTGCCAAGATCCTGTGGCGGCCAGACCAGGCGCTGCTTGTCAAACAGCGCTTCGCGGAACAGCTCCACCGGCAGGCGGATGGAGTAGAAGGTGCGGCGCAGGCAATCGGGCACGGCGCCCGCCAGATCCCGGCACTGGCCGTTCTGCCAGAGCCAGCCGCGAAAATCCCGCACTGGCCGCGCGCGGGCATCCAGGGATTCTTCACCGCTGTCCACAAAGCCCGTCAGGCGGCCCCGGGTGCTGATCGTGCCCTGGGGTGGCAGTGCTTCAAAAGGCGCCACCCAGCGGTAGGAAGCGCCGCGCATGTCCAGCGTGATGCGGGCGCGGTGCACGGCCTGCAGATCCAGTGCGCCACGTTCGCGGGGCACCAGCTCGCCCGCGTAGAAGCTGCCCACCAGGTAAATGAAGCCCCCGGCATAGGGGTTGTTGCCGATGGCCGCGCAGACCGATGAGCCGTCGGGGTACTGCACCGCGCAGCCTGCCATCTCCACGGCCTGCTGGGCCTTGTTCTGGTCATCGAAGTCCAGCGCCGCGTAGGGCAGCAGCAGGGGCGCCAGCGGCGCGGGGCCGGCGCCACGGTTGCCCGCATTGAGCAAAGCCAACTGCCCAGAGGGGTGGCGCAGACGGGCCATGACCTCGGACTGGCTGCGCGCGAAGCCATGCTGGTAGCTTTGCCAGCCACGCTCCTTTTCTTCCTTGAGCAGCACCACGCTTAGCGCGACGGTGGCTAGTGCCAGCAGCACAAACACACCGCGCACCAGAATCCGCAACCGAAAGGCGGGCAGCCCCAGGCGGGGCATCTCCAGCGCGGGGTGGCGGAGCAGACGCTTCACTTGCCAGTCCAGCGAAAGCCGCGCATGGGCACGTTCTCAATGCCTTCAAAGCTGGGGTCCACCTCGCGCAGGGCCTCGCGGATGGTGCTGACGTGCTTGCGCACGTTGTCGCGGTTGCGCCCGCTTTTCACCACCTCAAAAAGTTCGTCGTACGACACCACCTCGCCACTGCGCTGGTGCAGCGTGGCCAGGATGCGCTGGGCCGTCAGCGGCAGGTTGATGCGCTCGCCGCGCCAGGTGGGGGAGCGCTGCCACAGCGGGTCCAGCACCAGCGCATCGTCCACCGGGGCGGGTGCTGTGCGGGTCGGAGTCTGTGCCTGCGTGGTGCGCAGGATGTCGAGAAAGGTCTCGATGAAGTCGGCCTCCTCGAAAGTGGTCTTTTGCAGGTAGTCCCACGCGTCCAGCGCTTTCATGATGCTGCGGTAGATGGCCGCAGGCATGGCCGACACCACCAGCACCGGTGTGCCCTGACGGCGCTTGTTGATGGCGTTGATGAGCGCCACGCCCGCATGGCGCTCACGGCCCAGTTCGATGTCAAGGACCACGGCGTCGTAGTGCTCGCGCGCCAGGGCGGCTTCGGCGTCGTCGCGCGTGAACCACTGGTCAATCACGATGCCGCTCTTCGCACTGGCAATCCAGCCCGCCAGCTGGTTGCTGGTGGGCAGGTCGTCTTCGATCACGGCGATGCGGGTCATGGGCGGGGCGCGGAGTAAGGGTGCGTCGATTATCCGGGGCGCCTTGCTTGCCCGGTGTGAAGGTTTCTTCCGGGTCCGGAGGGTTTGTGCGGTGGGTGTGAGGGCTTTGGGGTGCGCGCTGCGTTGTTGCTTCCGGGGTGAATCCGAAGAATCAGTCCCCAATGAGCAGCCCGATCGGACGGCTCAGAAGCAGACAACAACTTCACCCTACCGAGAGAGAGAAACCCCATGAAAACCGCCTGGAACCGCATCGTACAAGCCCTGCGTGGCCGCAATGCCGCCCCCCGCCCGCTGGACGCCAGCGGCGAATGGCCGCAAGACGCGGCACCTTCGCAGACGGAAGCTGCCATGCCAGCATCCGCAGACGTGGACGCAGGGCGCATCCACTGGGCGTACCTGCAGCCCACGGCCAGCACGGTGCGCTGGATGGTGGCCGGTGCCGTGGTGGTCGGTGCAGGGGGCCTTGTGCTTCGCCACCCGCCGGTGCAGCAGCTGGGCCAGGGTGAGCTGGCGGTCCGCATGAACCAGTTCACCGGTTCGGTGAGCCAGTGGCGTGATGGCAGCATGTGGGTGGTTCCGGGCCTGCACAGCGTGCGCATCTTCTCTCTGCGGGACCAGAGCTACCGCCCTGAAGCCATGCGCCAGGCCAATGGCAGCGCACCCTTGCAATCGGTGGAAGGACTGTCGTTCGGGCTTGACCTGAGTGTGCGCTACGCACTCGATCCGTCCTCCGAAACCGTCAAGGCTGGCCGCCTGCCCGATGATGTGGACGCCGACATCGTGGCACCTGCCGTGCAGGGGTTGGTCTACAAGGTGTTTGCCCGCTACACCGTGCGTGAAATTTTCTCGTCCAAGCGTGCCGAGATCGCACAAATCATCGAGACCGAGCTGCGCACGCGCCTGGCCGCCGATGGCGTGCTGCTGCGCCACGTGCAGATCGGCAAGGTGGACCTGCCCGCCGAGTACCGCCGCGGCATGGACAGCCTGCTGGCCGAGGAACTGGCTTCCGAGAAGATGCGCTACACGCTGGAGCTGAAAGACAAGCGTGTGAAGGAGACCGAACTCGACGCCAATGCCGACAAGGTGCGCCGCGAGGTGGCTGCTGAAGCTGCGGCCCGCGAGCAGGTGATCGCCGCCCGCGCCCAGGAAGAGGCGATGAAACATGTGCTGCCCTTCAAGCAGCGCCAGATCGAGCAGCGCCAGCTTGAGGCCGAGGCCGAAAAGGTATCGCGCATCAAGGCCGCCGAGGGCAGCGCTCAGGCCCGCCGCATCGAAGCCAACGGCGAGGCGGATGCCCGCCAGAAGCTGGCTGAGGCCGAGGCCTACCGCATGGACCGCATCGGCAAGGTGAACGCCGAGCAGATGGCGCGCGAAGGAGCGCTGGTCACCAAACATCCGCTGCTCATCCAGAAGACGCTGGCCGACAAGCTCTCCGACAAGATCCAGGTCATCATCGCGCCGCCCCCGACCAACGGTGATTTCATCGGCGCGGCGCTGCTGGGCGGTAGCCGCAATGCGCAAGCCGGTGCTGTGCAGGCTGCAGGCGTGGCCGACGACACCTCCACCGTCCAGGCTGTGGAGCAGTGAACATGAATCTCACGACCTTGACCTTCATTGCAGCGGTCGCCAGCGCTGCAGTCACGGTGGCCTCTGCCGCCGTGCCTCCTGCTTCGGTCAATACCCTGGGCAGTGCCATCGTGGTGCAGGACCAGGCCAGCCTGCGTGCCGCGCCGCGCGATGGCGCCCAGCAGCAGGCCAGCCTGTGGCAGGGCGAGGTGCTGGAGGTGCGCGGCGAGCGCCTGGATTACCTGCAGGTGTGGGACCACAAGCGTGAGCGCGGCGGCTTCATCCGCGCCAGCGATGTGCGCCGCATGGCACTGACCGAGGCCGAAGGCCCCGCGTTGCTGGCTGTGCTGCGTTTCATGCAAGACACGCCGGGTGCTGAGGCGCTGGGGATTGGCCTCACCGCCGCGTACCTGCAGGCGGCTCCCGGCCAGCTGCTGGCGGGTGTCGAGGGCGCGCAGGCTTTTGATGCGCTGGGCACGTTCGCCGACCGGCTTGCACGTCGCGCCTCGGTGGCCGTGCCGGGCAAGGCCTCGGGGGCCACGCTGTCCGCGCACCTGGATGTGGCCAATGCCTACGGCGTGCGTTTTGCCACCTATGAGGTGGAGGGCCGCATGCAGGTTTGCTATGAAGGCGAAGCCTTTCGCCGCGTGCTGGCCATGCCGGTGGCCGATGCCGCCCAGCGCGCCCGCGCCGCCCTGGCGCTGACGCGGCCAGAGTGCATCAACCCCGACCTGCCAGCCCACGAACGCGCCAAGTTGCACGCCTGGCAGGTCGATGTGCTGGAGCGTGTGGACGTTGCCGGCTTGCCGCCCTACCTGCGCAACCGCGTACAGATGCGCCGCGCCAGCGTGTGGGGCGCCACGGCTTTCGAGCAGGCGCGCAAAAATGTTGCAGATCCAGCGGTGGCTGCCGCTGCTGCGCGCGCGCTGACCGAGTTCACCGGCGTGAGCAAGGCCGACCTGCCCGACGAGGATCAAAGCACCTACAACGACGCTGCCATGCGGGTGAGTGCGGTGCGCTGGGCACTGGTGCCCACTACCGCGCCAGCGGCCCCGTCCAAAGCAGCCCGCCCGACCCTGGTGACCGAGCCCGGCGCTCCCGGCGAAACCTGTGTGCTGCTGGTGGATGCCCAGCACACGGCCCAGGCCCCGCTGCTGCGCCGTTGCACCTATGGCGTGGTCTGGTCTGCGTCGGCCAGCACCAACCGCGAAGGCACGGCGGTGGCCCTGGCCGTGCAACCCCTGGAAGGCTGGCGCGAGCTGTGGGTGCTGCGCAAGACCGAAGGCGGCTGGCTCGCCGATGTGCTGCCGCCAGCGGCCACCACGCCAGAAACCGGTGTTGCCGAATGGGCCGGATGGGTGCCCGGCGGACAGCAGATGCTGGTGGCACGCGAGGCGCGGGGCCAGGGGCGCTACCGCAAGAGCTTTGAGGTGGTGCGGTTGGACGGCCTGACCACTGAGCGGGTCACAGGGGATGTGGCGGCGCTGCCTTTGTTTCAGCGCTGGCAAGACCCTGCGTGGAAGCGGCAGACGCTGAGCTTGCGCTAAGTGCAGGGTGGGCGGGAGGAAGAAGGCGTCATCGGTTCCTTAAACTTGGGCAACTTTTTCCTCTTCCGTCTTTCTGCCTTATGTCCCACGCCGCCGACCCCATGTTGTCTTCTCTGCTGTCCCGTGTAGATGCCGTCATCGTGGACCTGGACGGCACCATGGTGGACACCATGGGGGATTTCAACGAGGCGATCAATCGCATGCTCCGTGAGCTGGCCCTGCCGGCCATCGAGGCCCTGCACATCGAACACATGGTGGGCAAAGGCTCGGAGCATTTGCTGCGATCAGTGCTAAAACACGTGCTAGCGCTTGATGGTATTGCGCAAGATGCTATAAAAAGCGAAGCATACTATCCCGCAGCCTGGGCCAGCTACCAGCGCCACTACCTGGCGATCAATGGCCAGTTTGCAGGGGTTTACCGGGGTGTAGAGGACGGTCTGAAGGCGCTGCATGCCCGGGGGCTGCGCCTGGCCTGCCTGACCAACAAACCCACGGACTTTGCGCTGCCGCTTCTGAAGTCCAAGGGCCTCGACGGGTATTTCGAGAAAGTGTTTGGCGGTGACGCCTTCGAGCGCAAGAAGCCCGATCCTCTGCCCCTCCTCAAGACCTGCGAAGCGCTGGGCACTGCCCCCGCGCGCACGCTGATGCTGGGCGATTCCAGCAACGACGCGCAGGCTGCCCGCGCTGCCGGGTGCCCCGTGGTGCTGGTCACCTACGGCTACAACCACGGCGCGCCCGTTCGGGCCGTGGATGCCGACGGTTTTGTGGATTCGCTGGCGCAGCTGACCTGAGCCGATCTCAGGCGGGTAACTGGCGTGGCGCCACGGCGCGGTAGTCCAGCCGCGATGCGCTGATGCTGCTGCCGCGCACGGGGGCGGGCGTTGCATCGCCGTGGCGGGTGGTGTTGGCTGAGAGGCGGAAAACCGCCACCGCATCCACCAGCTGCCCCGCCTGTGTCTTGAGGCTGTCGGCCGCTGCTGCGCTTTGCTCTACCAGGGCCGCGTTCTGCTGCGTGGCCTGGTCCATCTGCGTGATGGCTTCGCCCACCTGCGAGACACCCTGACTCTGTTCGCTGCTGGCTGCGCTGATCTCGCCCATGATCTCCGTCACGCGGCGGATCGATGCAACCACTTCGCTCATGGTGGCGCCGGCCTTGTCCACCAGGGCTGTGCCGCGCTCCACGCGCTCCACGCTGGTGCCGATCAGACCCTTGATCTCCTTGGCGGCTTCAGCGCTGCGTCCAGCGAGGCTGCGCACTTCCCCGGCCACCACGGCAAAGCCGCGCCCCTGTTCGCCCGCGCGCGCAGCCTCCACGGCAGCATTCAGGGCCAGGATGTTGGTCTGGAAGGCGATGCCGTCGATGACGCTGATGATGTCGGCGATCTTGCGGCTGCTGTCGTTGATGCCCTTCATGGTCTCGACCACTTCGGCCACCACATCGCCTCCCTGTTGGGCCACGGTGGATGCGCTCATGGCGAGCTGATTGGCCGTGCGCGCGTTGTCGGCGTTTTGGCGCACCGTGGAGCCAAGTTCTTCCATGGATGCGGCGGTCTGCTGCAAGGCTGAGGCTTGCTGTTCCGTGCGTGCCGAGAGGTCGTTGTTGCCGGATGCAATTTCGACGCTGGCGGTGGCCACGCCTTCTGCGTTGTGGCGCACATTGCCGACGATGGTGGCCAGGCGCGATTGCATGGTGGCCAGCGCCTGCAGCAGTTGGCCGGTTTCGTCATTGCCGCTGGCTTCGATGGGGTGGGTCAGGTCGCCATCGGCAATGCTCTCCGCCGCCTGCTTGCCCCGCTGCACAGGTTGCACGATGGAGCGTGTGACGGTGAAGGCCAATAGCGCCCCCAGTGCCACGGCTATCAGTGTGCCCACGCCCAGCAACACCTGGCTGGCCTTGGCCAGCGTGCTGGTGTCGCCCTGGCTGTCGGCCAGCTGCGAGGCCATGGCAGTGCGCAGGTCGTCGAGGGATTGGAGGTACTTGTCCGCCAGAGGGCGCAAGTCCTTGTCCACCAGCGTGGGCACATTGGGCTCGCCGCCACGGTGCAGTTCGCGGATCTCGGCGAGTTTGTCGTTGTAGGCCTTGCTGGCGGCGGCAATGGTGGCCAGTTGCGCACGGTTCTTGTCTCCCTGTACCAGGCCTTCGATGCGCTGGACCTTGCCCTCGATGCCTTTGGCTGTGGCCTGCGTGTCGGCCGTGAGCTTTTCCATGTAGTCGCGGTCAATGGCCTTGAGGAAGGCCTCGGTGCGCACCCAGTTCAGGCGGATGTCTGACGCCCAGTTCTCCACCAGGGTCTGCTGCTCGATCTCCTGGGTGGCCACGCGTTCGCTGGCGCCTTGCAGGCTCGCGATGCGCCACATGCCGGTGGCGGCAATCAACGCGGTGATGAGCAGGATGGCACCGAACGACGCGCCCAGGCGCAGGCCGACGGAAAGGTTGCTGAGTTTCATGGTGGGGTCTGGCGCAAAAAGGTATCTGGGGGCAGAAAATGGGGGCGTTACAGACGGCTCGTTGCGGGGCGCGGGTAGCGCGAAAAACTCGGTTCAGGCCGTGGCATCAGTGACTGCGGGGTGCGCGCAGCAAGAGGCCGTTGTTTCGTCAGTGAGGGGCGGGTGTGCTCGTTGGTCCAAAGGCTACTCCCGAGTAGGGAGCGCGTCTGTCGGGCGCGGGACAGCCCCGGGCGGAAGTGCCTCGGGGTTTGTCCCAGGGGGTTACGCAGGCTTGCCCAGAAGGGCGTCCTTGAGCTTCCAGTCGGCGGGCACATTGCCCAGCCAGATGCCCAGCAGCGCGTTGAAGAACTCCGGCTCCTTGAAAGGCTCGCCCTGGGGCTTGCCCTTGACCGTGATCACCGTGCCGGTACCTGGTATCCAGTCGATCATGAACTGGTCGCCCGCCTGCAGCTTCTTGTGGTCCGAGAAGATCTGGCTCATGCGCAGCACGCCCGGGATGAGCTTGGAGAACGCTGCGCGGTCCATGTTGTCCTCCATGCCGCGCGAGAACAGTTTGCCCAGCTCGGTGGAGTCGATCTCGCGCAGCATGGTGATGCTCATGCGCTTGGGGCCCTTCAGGGCCATGATTTCAGCGGGAGTCGAGGCCTTCTTTTCAAGGTACAGGCCTGCGGTGTACACCTTGAACACGGCCTTGTAGCGAACCCCTGCGCCATTGAGCTGAAGGCTGCTGCCACTCAGGCTGCTCGTCTCTTCATACTTGACGTCGGCCACGGTGATGGGCTGGGCAATAGCACCGGCCGCCAACAGGCAGGCCACGGCTGCTGCGGCACATCGCTGGAGAAACTTCATGCGCAACTCCTAAAAAAGAACGGTCGTTCGTTTCAAATTGTTGCAGTGCTCATGCCGGGCCGCAACAGGGTTTTCGAGTGGTTGTGCGATCTCGCCTTGAGAGTCGTCAACTCAGGCCCTGAAAAAAGCTTTGCTACACTTTGGCCCATGTTCATTCACCACGTGTTCATCACAGGTTGCAGCGACCGGGGAGCCTGGCCCTGGCGTCAGCCTGTCGCTTTGAACGCCTGATGGCACCTGGGCAGCAGCCCCAGCGTGCACCCGTGGCCTCCACCCCGATGCGGTGAGGCCGATTGAATGGACCGCAGCGCCCCTTTTTCATTGACAGGGACACGCGCTGCGACAGCTGGGAGCCCTCCCCGTGATCACAGAACTTGAATTCAAAAGCCTGGCCAGCGAAGGCTACAACCGCATTCCGCTCATGGTCGAGGCCTTTGCGGACCTGGAAACCCCCCTCTCGCTCTACCTGAAGCTGGCGCACACCAAGGACGGCGGCAAGCACAGCTTCCTGCTCGAATCTGTGGTGGGCGGTGAGCGCTTCGGGCGCTACAGCTTCATCGGCCTGCCCGCACGCACGCTGCTGCGGGCCAGCGGCTTTGGGGCGCAGGTCAAAACCGAGGTCGTGACGGACGGCCAGGTGGTCGAAACCGCCCAGGGCAATCCGCTCGACTTCATTGAGGCATACCAAAAGCGGTTCAAGGTGGCGCTGCGCCCCGGCCTGCCGCGCTTTTGTGGCGGCCTAGCGGGCTACTTTGGCTACGACGCGGTGCGCTACATCGAAAAGAAGCTGGAGACCACCTGCCCGCCCGACACCCTGGGCTGCCCCGACATCCTGTTGCTGCAGTGCGAAGAACTGGCGGTTATCGACAACCTCTCGGGCAAGCTCTACCTCATCGTCTACGCCGACCCGGCCCAGCCTGAGGCCTACACCCGCGCCAAGAAGCGCCTGCGCGAGCTGAAAGAGCAGCTCAAGTATTCGGTGAGTGCCCCCGTGGTCAAGGCCACCGAAAGCCACCCCGCCCAGCGCGACTTTGCCAAGGCCGACTACCTGGCCGCCGTGAACCGCGCCAAGGAGCTGATTGCGGCCGGTGACTTCATGCAGGTGCAGGTGGGCCAGCGCATCCACAAGCGCTACACCGAAAGCCCCCTGAGCCTGTACCGCGCGCTGCGTTCGCTGAACCCGTCGCCGTACATGTACTTCTACGACTTTGGCGACTTCCATGTGGTGGGTGCCAGCCCCGAGATCCTGGTGCGCCAGGAGAAGACCGACGAGGGCACCAAGGTCACCATCCGCCCCCTGGCGGGCACCCGCCCGCGTGGCGCCACGCCCGAGAAGGACAAGGCCACCGAGGTCGAGCTCATCAACGACCCCAAGGAGCGTGCCGAACACGTGATGCTGATCGACCTGGCGCGCAACGACATCGGCCGCATCGCCAAAACCGGCACCGTCAAGGTGACCGAAGCCTTTGCGGTGGAGCGCTACAGCCACGTAATGCACATCGTGAGCAACGTGGAAGGCATCCTGCACGATGGCATGACCAGCATGGACGTGCTCAAGGCCACCTTCCCGGCAGGCACGCTCACCGGCGCGCCCAAGGTGCACGCCATGGAACTCATCGACCAGCTCGAACCCACCAAGCGCGGCCTTTACGGCGGCGCCTGTGGCTACCTGAGCTACGCGGGCGACATGGACGTGGCCATTGCGATCCGCACTGGCATCATCAAAAACGGCACGCTCTACGTGCAGGCGGCTGCCGGTGTGGTGGCCGATTCGGTGCCCGAGCTGGAATGGAAAGAAACCGAGCACAAGGCCCGCGCCCTGCTGCGCGCCGCCGAACTGGTCGAGGAGGGGCTGGAATGACGACTGCTGACCCCAAGGCCATCGACAAGGTCAAACCCTGCACCACGATGCAGGAAGTGCGCCGCGAAGTGAACGCGCTGGACGACGTGCTGGTGCCCCTGCTGGTGGAGCGCGTGGGCTACATGACCCAGGCCGCCCGCATCAAGCAAGGCGTGGAACAGGTGCGCGACGAAGCGCGCATCCAGGCCATCGTGGACCGTGTGCGCGAACGTGCCCAGGCCGAAGGCGGCGATGCCGACGTGATCGAAGCCATCTACCGCAGCCTCATGGAAGTCTGCATTGCCTATGAACACCGCGAGTTCGCCCGCCTGCGCGAGCCCGCCACTGCCGGGAGCGCCGCATGAAACTCTTGATGGTCGATAACTACGACAGCTTCACCTACAACATCGTCCAGTACTTTGGTGAACTGGGTGCCGAGGTCGAGGTGTTTCGTAACGACGAGATCACCGTGGCCGAGATCGAGGCGCGCCTGAACGCGGGCCAGCTTGACCGCCTGGTCATCTCGCCCGGGCCTTGCTCACCTGCAGAGGCCGGTATCTCGGTGGCAGCGATCAAGCACTTTGCCGGCAAGCTGCCCATCCTGGGGGTGTGCCTGGGCCACCAGAGCATCGGCGCGGCCTTCGGCGGCAACATCATCCGCGCGCAGGAGCTGATGCACGGTAAGACCAGCGTCATCACCACCACGCAAAAGGGCGTGTTTGCCGGGCTGCCCGAGCAGTTCACCGTCAACCGCTACCACTCCCTCGCCATCGAGCGCGCCACGTGCCCGGATGTGCTCGAAGTGACCGCCTGGACCGACGACGGCGAAATCATGGGCGTGCGCCACAAGACGCTGCCCATCGAAGGCGTGCAGTTCCATCCCGAAAGCATCCTCACCGAACACGGTCACGCCATGCTCAAGAACTTTCTGGAGCAGCGCGCATGACAGCCCCCCAGGGCCTGGCCCAGCTTTTCCAGTACAAGCGTTGGGCCAACCAGGAACTGCTGGCACTGGGCGCGGCATCGCAAGGCGCGCTGCCTGCCGACGACTACCGTCTGTTTGTGCGCATCCTGAACCACACCTACGTGGTGGACCGCATCTTTGCCAGCCACCTGCAGGGCCTGCCCCAGACCACCTACCGGGCCACCAACACCGATGAAACGCCGGAGCTGGCAACCCTGAGCGATACCGTGCGCGCGTCGGACGACTGGTATGTGCAGTACGTGGGCGGGCTGGATGATGCGCAGCTGGCCGAACCGGTGGCGTTCCGCTTCACCGACGGCGACACGGGGCGCATGTCGCGCAGCGAGATCCTGAACCACTTGGTTGTGCATGGCACGTACCACCGGGGGGCAGCAGGGCGCATCCTGGCCGCGCATGCGGTGCAGCCTCCGCGCGATTCGCTGACGACCTTCCTGCATCGACTGGAACCTGACCGACGCTGGTAGACACACCCATGCCCGAACTTCATCAACTGCTCATGTTCATCGCGGCAGGCTGGCTGCTCAACCTCACGCCCGGGCCCGATGTGCTCTACATCGTGACCAACGCGCTGCGTTCCGGCACGCGCGCGGGCATCGTGGCGGGCCTGGGCATCACGGCCGGTTGTTTTGTGCACATCTTCGCGGCCGCCGTGGGCGTGGGCGCGCTGCTGGCCACGTCGGCCACGGCATTCACGGTGCTCAAGTGGATCGGCGCGGCGTACCTGATGTGGATGGGCGTGCGCATGCTGCTGTCCAAACCTGGCGCCGACAATGGCAACACGGCCGCGCTGGCGGCGGCGCAGGCCGCCCCTGTGCAGCACACGCCACTTCGCAAGGTGTTCCTGGGGGGCTTCTGGACCAATGTGCTCAACCCCAAGGTCGCCATCTTCTTCCTGGCCTTTGTGCCGCAGTTCATCGCGCCGGGCACCGACAACAAGGCGCTGGCCTTTGTGCTGCTGGGCGTGCTGTTCAACGTGAACGCCATCCCCGTCAATGTGGGCTGGGCGCTGGCGGCCTCGTGGATGGCGCGCCGTGCCACAGCCATCCAGCGCGGCATGCACTGGCTGGACCGCTTGGCAGGCGCCATGTTCATCGGCTTCGGACTCAAGCTGGCCTTTACTGATCAACCGGCGGCTTGACCGCCACCCCAGGAGACACCGTCATGCCCATCACCCCCCAGGAAGCGCTGCAGCGCACCATCGAGCACCGCGAAATCTTCCATGACGAAATGCTGCATCTGATGCGGCTCATCATGAATGGCGAGCTGTCGCCCGTCATGACCGCAGCCATCATCACCGGCTTGCGCGTGAAGAAGGAAACCATCGGCGAGATCACCGCCGCTGCGCAGGTGATGCGCGAGTTCAGTACCAAGGTCCACGTCAAGGACGCGACCCACATGGTGGACATCGTGGGCACGGGCGGCGACGGTGCCAACACCTTCAATATCTCCACCTGCTCCATGTTCGTGGCCGCCGCCGCCGGTGCCAAGGTCAGCAAGCATGGCGGGCGCGGTGTGTCGAGCAAAAGCGGCAGCGCCGATGTGATGGAGGCCCTGGGCATCCACATCAACCTGAAGCCCGAGCAGATCGCCCAGTGCATTGCAGAAGTCGGCATCGGCTTCATGTTTGCGCCCAACCACCATCCGGCCATGAAGAACGTGGCCCCGGTGCGCAAGGAGCTGGGCGTACGCACCATCTTCAACATCCTGGGCCCGCTCACCAACCCGGCCGGGGCTCCCAACATCCTGATGGGCGTGTTCCACCCCGACCTCGTCGGTATCCAGGTGCGCGCGCTGCAGCGCCTGGGCGCCGAGCACGCGCTGGTGGTGTACGGCCGTGATGGCATGGACGAAGTCAGCTTGGGCGCTGCCACTTTGGTGGGTGAGTTGAAAAACGGCCAGATCACCGAGTACGAAATCCACCCTGAGGACTTTGGCCTGCCGATGGCGAGCAATCGCGCGCTCAAGGTTGAGACGCCCGAGCAGTCGCGGGAGATGCTGATCGGCGTGCTCAAGGGCGAGCCTGGCGCCGCGCAAGACATCGTGTGCCTGAACGCGGGCGTGGCACTGTATGCCGCCAATGTGGTCGATTCGGTGCCCGCAGGCTTGGCCAAGGCCCGTGCCGTGATTGCGTCGGGCGCCGCGCTGGCCAAGCTGGAGCAGGTGGTCACGCGCACGCACGCGCTGGCCACGGCGGCCTGACACGGCCATGTGGCGCGACCCTGGCACCTGGATTGCACTGGGCATCTCTGCCCTTTTCATCGTGGCCGGGTTTGTGATGCACCGCGTGTTCACCAAAATTCTGAAACAGGGCTCCCCTGAGTCCGACGACACCGAAACCGACAACCCAAAGGCCGCGCACCATGAGCAGTGACATCCTCAACAAAATCGTCGCCGTCAAGCACGAAGAAGTAGCGGCAGCAAAAAAGCGCCTGTCCTTTGAAGCCATGCGCGCCGACGCCGAGAGCCGTGTGCTCACGCGCGACTTTGAAGGCGCGCTGCGCGCCAAGATCGCCAAGGG
Organism: Acidovorax sp. NN32; assembly: GCF_057597245.1. NCBI lineage: Bacteria > Pseudomonadati > Pseudomonadota > Betaproteobacteria > Burkholderiales > Comamonadaceae > Acidovorax > Acidovorax sp. NN32. The sequence goes on along the minus strand of NZ_CP199679.1, from coordinate 4,852,074 downwards.
CCAGGCGGCGGTGATTGCCGAGATCAAGAAGGCCAGCCCCAGCAAGGGGGTGCTGCGCGCCGACTTCGAGCCCGCTGACATTGCCCAGAGCTATATGGAAGGCGATGGCAAGGTGAGCGCGGCCTGCCTGTCGGTACTGACCGACCGGCAGTTCTTTCAGGGCCAGCCCGACTACCTGAAACAAGCCCGCGCCAGCACGTTGCTTCCTGTGCTGCGCAAGGATTTCATGGTGGATGCGTACCAGATCTACGAATCGCGCGCCATGGGCGCCGACGCCATCCTGCTGATTGCGGCCAGCCTGGACGACGCCCAGATGGCCGACTTCGAGGCCATTGCCCGCAGCCTGGACATGGCGGTGCTGGTGGAGGTGCATGACCGGCCCGAACTGGAGCGGGCTCTGAAGCTCAAGACTCCGCTGGTCGGCATCAACAACCGCAACCTGCGCACATTCGAGGTCACGCTGGACACCACGCTCTCCATGCTCAAGGACGTGCCTGCGGACCGGCTTCTCGTCACCGAGTCGGGCATCTTGAAGCCAGCCGATGTGAAGGCCATGCGCGAAGCTGGTGTGCACGCCTTCTTGGTGGGTGAAGCCTTCATGCGGGCGGACGATCCGGGCCTGGCCCTGGCCAAGCTCTTTGGGTGAGAGAGGGTGAAAACTCCTGTTTTAATAGCTGCTTGCGCTTGATGGTAAAGCGCTAGAGCCTATTTTGACCATGAATTCAACTCCCCAGACCCCGCCCCAACTCCAAAGCGCCAACCCCGCCGACTGGCCCGTGGCGCCCGGCTGGCAGCCGTTGGTGGACGCCTTTTTTGCTGGCGCACGCGGGCAGGCGTTGCTCGCGTTCTTGCAGGCGCGGCTGCAGGCGGGTGCGGCGATCTTTCCGCCCCAGCCGCTGCGCGCGCTGGAGCTGACGCCGCCTGAGGACGTGCGCGTGGTCATCCTGGGGCAGGACCCGTACCACGGCCGGGGCCAGGCCGAGGGGTTGGCGTTTTCGGTGGCGCCGGGCGTGCGCCTGCCGCCCTCGCTGCAGAATATCTTCAAGGAAATGCAGCGCGACCTGGGGGTGGCCTTCCCCCCGTTCCCGAACCCCGGCGGCAGCCTGGTCAAGTGGGCGAAGAACGGTGTGCTGCTGCTCAACACCTGCCTCACGGTGGAAGAGGGCCAGGCCGCCAGCCATGCAGGCAAGGGCTGGGAGGAACTGACCGACACCGTCATCCGCCACGTGGCTGAAGGCCCGCGCCCGGTGGTGTTCATGCTCTGGGGCTCGCACGCCCAGGGAAAGCGCGCGTGGATTCCCGCAGACCGCGGGCACCTGGTGCTCACATCCAACCACCCCTCGCCCCTGTCGGCACTGCGCCCGCCCGTGCCCTTCATTGGCAATGGGCACTTTGGCAAGGCGCGGGATTTTCGCGCGCAGCACGGTTACTGAGCAGGGTTTGCAGCACCGCCTGCGCGTCACGCGCGGCGGGGTGCCGGTGGATGCCACGGTGCCCGGGGGCCCGATTCGCCTGGGGCTGCCGGGTGATGACCAGCACGCCGGATAACCGACGCCAAGGGCTACCACGGCTGCGGTAGCCGCTCCTTGAGCAGTTCCAGAAACGCCTGCGCCGCCACCGGCAGGCTGCGCCCGGCCAGGGTCTGGATTTCGATGTCGCGCAGGTCCATGCCGGGGTCGCTGATGGGCAGGGCCACGATGGCACCCTCGGCCACCAGGTGGCGCACGGCGATCTCGCTGGCCACGGACAGGCCGCCGCCCAGCCGTACAAAGTTGACCACCGTCTTGGCGTGGTTGCTGATGAGCACGGCGTCGAGCTGCAGGCCCTGGCGGCTGCAGACGATGTCGATCATCTGGCGCACCGTGGTTTCGGCCGGGGGCAGGGCCAGCGGGTACCCGGCCATCTGCGCCAGGGTCACGCTGCCTGCGCTGGCCAGTGGGTGGCCCGGGGGTAGCAGGGCCAGCACCGGCGCGCTCTGGCGGTAGGCCACGTCGATGTCCTTGTGCGGTGCACGGCTGAAGCACAGGCCGATGTCGGCTGCGCCGCTGCGCACGGCGTCGGGCACCTGGGCCGTGGGCAGGGCGATCACGCTGAACTGCACCCCTGCGTACGTGCGCTGGAACTCCACGCACAGGCGCGGCACCAGTTCGTTCGCAAACGCATCCGATGTGGCCAGGCGCACCTGCCCCGCACGCAGGCCCTGCAGCGCGCCGATCTCGCCCAGCGCGCGCTCGGCGTCCAGCAACGTGCGGCGCGCGTGCACCGCCAGGATTTCGCCCGCCGCCGTCAGCACCATGCCGCGCGGGTGGCGCTCAAAGAGGGGCGTGCCCAGCTGGGCCTCCAGCCCCGCGATCTGGCGGCTCAGTGCCGAGGCGGCCACATGCAGCCGGGCCGATGCTTCGGTGAGCGATCCACTCTGCGCCACAGCCAGAAAGTAGCGCAGGGTGGTGTCTTGCAGCAGGTGGGGGCGCATGGGTGACCGAACCGGGAGTGAGGCTGGCAGTATGCGCCGGTTTGCCGTGGCAGCAAAGCAACTTGCTGAAATGCTGGTAGTCAAGCAAGGCGCGGCTTCCTAAGATGGTCCCATCCTCTGTTGTGTCCGATTTCTTTGCGGGAGTGCTCTGTATGCGTCTACTTTCCTGGGGCCGTGGTGTCTGGGGCCTGGCCGGCCTGCTGGTGCTGGCATCTGCCGCGCAGGCACAAGCCAATTGGCCGGATCGCCCCGTGCGGGTGATCGTGCCCTTCCCAGCCAGCGGCGCGACCGACCTGGTGGCCCGCGTGGTCACCCAGCGCGTGGCGGCCGACCTGGGCCAGCAACTGGTGGTGGACAACAAGCCCGGCGCGGGCGGCACCCTGGGCACGGCCGAGGCGGCCAAGGCCGCACCCGACGGCTACACCCTGCTGCTGACCACCAGCAGCACACATGCCATCTCGCCCCACCTCATGCCCAAGTTGGCCTACGACCCACGCAAGGACTTTGTGCCCGTCGCCCATGTGGCCGACGCGCCCAGCGTGCTGCTGGTCACCAACTCGCTGCCCGCCAAGACCGTGGGCGAACTGATTGCCTACGCCAAGGCCCACCCCGGCAAGCTCAACTACGCCACCAGCGGCAACGGCACCATCGTGCACCTGAACACGGCCGCCTTCAGCGCCCAGGCGGGTGTGGAGATGACGCACATCCCCTACAAGGGCACGGCCCTGGCCATCCCTGACCTGATTGCCGGGCAGACGCATGTGCTGTTCGATTCCCTGCCCACCGGCATGCCGCACGCCAAGGCCGGCCGCCTGCGCGCACTGGCCGTGACCAGCGAAAAGCGCAGCACCCTGGCGCCCGAGCTGCCCACGCTGGCCGAATCTGGCCTGCCCGGCTATTCGTCGGTGACCTGGTTTGGCGTGTACCTGCCCGCCGGGGCTCCCCCCGCCTTGGTGGACCGCGTGCACAAGGCTTTTGCCAAGGCCGTGCAGGCGCCCGAGGTGGCCGAGAGCCTGGCCAAGCTGGGCGTGGAGCCCGCCGCGCCGCGCACACCCGCGCTGTTTGGTGCCATGGTGCAGGCGGACAGCAACCGCTGGGCGACGGTGATTCGCCAACACAAAATAAGCATTGAATAACCCCCCTGAGGCGCTGCGCGCCTTCCCCCCGCTCTCGCACCGCTGCGCGATGCGGGCGAGGGGACGACACCCTCGGTGCGGGGCGGCCCTTCCTCGGTGTCCTTTTCCTCGGACACGCCAGTTTTCATCCGAGCGGGTCCTGGCCCGCCATGGAGTCCCATCACATGAACCCCCAAGCCCTCGACTGGTCCCTTCCCTACGCCTCCCACCGCAGCGCGGTGATGGGCCGCAATGTGGTCTCCACGTCGCAACCACTGGCGGCGCAGGCGGGGCTGCGCATGCTTCTGGCCGGTGGCAACGCGGTGGACGCCGCCATTGCCGCCGCCATGGCGCTCACCGTGGTGGAGCCCACGGGCTGCGGCCTGGGCAGCGACGGGTTTGCCATCGTGTGGGATGGCAAGGAGCTGCACGGCCTCAATGCCTCGGGCCGCTCGCCCGCAGCGTGGACGCCTGAATACTTCGAAAAATTGGGTGGCATCCCCGAGACGGGCTGGAACGCCGTCACCGTGCCGGGTGCCGTGTCGGCCTGGGTGGCGCTCTCCAAGCGCCTGGGCAAGCTGCCGTTTGCACAACTGGCCCAGCCCGCCATCGACTATGCGCGCAATGGCTTCCCGGTGTCGCCCACCATCGCCCGCCTGTGGGCGCTGGGCGCGGCCAAGCTGGGCACGCAGCCCGGGTTTGCCGAGTGCTTCATGCCGAATGGTAGCGTGCCCCAGGCGGGCGAAATCTTCCGCAGCGAAGCCCATGCGCGCACGCTGGAGCTGATTGCCGAGACCGAGGGCGAGGCTTTCTACCGCGGCGTGATCGCCGAGCGCATCGCGGCGCATGCGCAGGCGAATGGCGGTGCCATGACGCTGGCCGACCTGGCCGCGCACCAGGCCGACTGGGTTGGCACCATTCAGCAGCGCTTTGGTGATTCCGTGGTTCATGAAATCCCGCCCAACGGCCAGGGCATTGCCGCACTGATGGCGCTGGGCATGCTCGACGCGCATGGCATCGGCGCTCACCCGGTGGACGATGTGGAGACCGTGCACGCCAGCATCGAGGCCATGAAGCTCGCTTTTGCCGACCTGCACCAGTACAACGCCGACATCGACGCCATGCACGTCAAACCCGATGCGCTGCTGAACCCCGACTACCTGCGCAGCCGCGCCGCGCTGATCGACACCACGCGCGCTGGCGACCCTGGCTACGGCGCCCCGCGCCCCGGCGGCACGGTGTACCTGGCGGCGGCCGACGCGTCCGGCATGATGGTCTCGTTCATCCAGTCCAACTACATGGGCTTTGGCTCGGGCGTGGTGGTGCCGGGCACGGGCATCAGCCTGCAGAACCGGGGCCACGGCTTCAACCTGATCCCGGGCCACGCCAACCAGGTGGCGCCGCGCAAGCGCCCCTCGCACACCATCATCCCGGCCTTTGCCATGCATGCCGACGGCACGCCCCAGATGGCGTTTGGCGTGATGGGCGGCCCCATGCAGAGCCAGGGCCACACCCAGATGGCGCTGCGTGTGCTGCGCTACGGCCAGAACCCGCAGGCGGCCGCCGACGCGCCCCGCTGGCGCGTGACGGGCGGCCAGGGTGTGGCCGTGGAGCCTGGCTTTGACCCTGCCGTGGTCGCCGCGCTGCGCGCGCGCGGGCACGAAGTGACGGTGGAAGAGGGCAACGGCGTGTTCGCCTTTGGCGGCGCCCAGCTGGTGCTGAAGAACGGCAACAGCTACATCGCAGGCTCTGACCCGCGCAAGGACGGGCACGCGGTAGCGTTCTGACGGCCTTGCGCGCAGCGCACTGAGGCGGCTCAGCGCGTTGTGCAGGCCGGAAACCGCTTGGCGAGCTCGTGCGCTGGCATCGTCTCCGCAAGGTCGAGGTTGCGCACCAGCGGGATGTATTCCCCCGTTTCGGTGAATCGCAAGAGGGTGGTCACGACGCGGCTGCCGGAGCCGCCTTGTTGACAGCCCGACAGTTCCAGCCCCAGGCCCAACTGACGGGAACCATCGTCCGTGCCTTTCCAGCCCATGGCCCGCTCTCGCAGAGCCTGCAGGCGCGGCAGGGCGGCGGGGTCGATCCGCCAGACCTGCACATGGGTCCGGGACGTTTCATATTCCGCGAGCACGCTGCGATCGGCCGTGCTGCGCAGCTCCTGCAGGGGCAATTTTTCTTCCAGGCGCTCGGGGGCGATGGCTCCCCCGGGCTTGCGCAGCGTGCGCGAAACGCTCACCGTGAGCTCCAGTGCGTTGCCATGAAGCTGCAGGCCCGGGCTGTGTACCACGGCGGCGCGCAGCGCGGCGGGGTCCAGCGTCTCCAGCTGGAGCTGCCGCAGCGTCCATAGTGATGACACCGGCACACTGCCACAGGCCGACAGCAGCACCAGGGCCAAAAAACACGAGAAAGCACGGAGAAAAGCCAAAGGGCGCAGGGGCGTTAGGAAAAAAAGCATGGTAGCAAATTTCTGTTTGACGGTATATTATTATTGTTTTACAGAAAAATTCACCAACCATGACGCAACATTTACCCCCATCGGTATCTTCTGTTCACAGCCCCTCGTTTCGCCGCCTGGCCTGGGGCCTTCTCGCGGCCAGCTGGGCGTGTGCCCTGGTATCGCTGGTGTTGTCGATGGCGCGCTGGGCGGCCATCGGGCATGAAACGGGTTGGGGTGGCTGGATGCCGCTTTCGGTGGTGCCCTCGCAGGCCTTGTTGGTCGGCCTCACACCGCCGCCCTCCATGGAGACCCATTGGCGCTGGGTGGGCGTGGCGCTGGAGTGCATTCCCGCTGCGGCCATGCTGTATGCGGTGCTGTGCGTGCATCGCATCTGCCGGTCCTTTCTGGCCGGGGCCGTGTTCGGGCCGGCGGTGGTGCACGGGTTCCGTGGCGTGGGCTGGGGTTTTTTGGCGATGTTCGTGACTTCACTCGTCTACCAGGCGGGGGTGACGGCGCTGCTGTCCTGGCTGGCTTCCGGCCAGCAGAACGGCCTGGTGGCGCTGGGCGTGGGACCGTTTGAAATGAGCGTATTGGTCGTGGGGCTGATGATGTTGCTCCTGGGGCACGTGCTGGCCGAGGGCCACCGCCTGCAAGCCGAAGCGGATGCGTTTGTTTAGCAACTCGCCAGCGAAGGAATTCCCATGGCGATTGTCGTGACCCTGGATGAAATGCTCGCGCGCCGCAAGGTGAAGTCGCGCGATCTGGCGGCCCATGTGGGCATCACCGAGGCCAACCTGTCCCTGCTCAAGAGCGGAAAGGTCAAGGGCGTGCGTTTCGAGACCCTGTCCGCCATCTGCAGTTATCTGCAGTGCCAGCCGGCAGACCTGCTGGCCTGGGTGCCCGATGCGGACACGAAGGATAGCGAGGCGCCTTCGCGTCGCGAGGCTGGTGGCTTGGCCCAGGGCGACTAGGGCAGTGCGAGGCACGCGCGGCTTCGGCCCGCGACTGGCCTGGGCAGTAGGTGGGGCGCTGTTGCTGCATGGATTGGTTCTGGCGATGCTGAGCAGAAGCGATGGTGCTCTGCGAACTTCGCCCGAGCGCAGCGATGCACCTGCCATGGTATGGGTGACGCTGGCGCCGCTGCCCGCGTCTACGGCACCCAGCGAGCCGTTGCCAGCTGCCGTTCCCCAGCCTGCCGCTCCAACCCGGAGCGCCACACCCGTTGCCAGCGGGCAGGGCCCAAAGCAGGCCGTTACCCGCAGCGGGCGGCCGATTGCTGTGGAGTCTGCTGCGCCCGATGGCGGCGTAGAGGGCTTGACCGCCGCCCTGCCGGTTGCGCCCGCGCCGCAGGCGCCGGCATCCGGGCCGGGTGATGCCCCACGGGCTGCTCCCAGCATGGACGATGTGGCACGGGCGCTCCAGCGCGAGCGGGCCTGGCAACGCCGGCAAGGCGCACAGCAACCACAGCCGCCGCATCAGCGCTGGGAAGTCGCTCCAGCGGGTGCCTTGGGATCTGGCATTGCCGAGCGCGACCTGCGCGGCGCAGAGGGTCGGCGCATGGTTCAGGCTGCGGGTCCCTGGGGCACCTACTGTGTGGAGTTGCCTTCGGCCAACCAGCCTCCGGCCATGGGGGCCGCGCCCCGCGTTGCGCCAACCAGCACCTGCCGCTGAATGCTGGGGCGGCGCTGGGCAGTGCCGTCAGCGCGTTTCCCGCACGGTCAGCCAGGTGCTGGCCGCGCCGCTGAGCACGATCGCGGCGATCCCGGCCATCGACCAGCTATCGGGCACATGGCGGTACACCAGCCAGCCCGCCAGCATGGCAAACCCGATCTGCGAATACAGGAACGGCGCGATCGTCACCGGCGTGGTGCGCGCATAGGCATGGAGCAGCAGCATGTGGCCCACCGCGCTCGAAAGGCCCATGGTGAACATGCCCGCCCATAGCCACGGGTCGCTCACCGGCTGCCAGAAGAACGGCACGCCCAGCGACACCAGCGCGGTGGCGATCCAGCTGGTGTAGAGCTGCGTGGTGGCGGGGCTCTCCTGGCCTGCCATCTTGCTGCTCAACACCTGGTAGCCCGTGCCCGCAGCCAGCATGCACAGCGGCCACAGCAGCGCCCAGGTGAAGGCCTCGCCACCGGGCCGGATGATGGCCAGCGTACCCGCCAGGCCGGTGACCACCAGCAGCCAGCGCACCGCGCTCACGGGCTGGTGCAGCCACAGGGCCGCCACCACCGTCACACACAGCGGCACCGTGGCCACGATGGCCGTGAACTCCGCCAGTGGCAGGGCCGTGAGGCTGATGAAGCCGAACAGGCTGGTCATGGCAAACAGCGCACCGCGCAAGGCCTGGAAGCGGGGCTGTGTGGTGCGCAGGGCAGGGCGCCCCGCCCGTTGCAGCACGAAGGCCGTGGTCAGCAGCGACTGGAACACATAGCGCATCCACAGCGCCATGACGATGGGTACGCCCGCGCTGACCAACTTGCTTGCGGTGTCCAGCAGCGCAAAGAACGCGCAGGCCGTGACGGCAAGCGCGATGCCCGCCAGCGCCGCACGCCGGCGGGCTGCGGGGCTGGTCGACGTCGCAGGGCCTGAGGAACTCACGGCGTGCTGCGTGCACGCTCCAGCAGCATCGCGTCGCCATAGCTGAAGAAGCGGTACTGCTGCGCAATGGCGTGCCGGTACAGGCCCATGATGTGGGCGTAGCCCGCAAACGCGCTCACCAGCATCATCAGCGTGCTCTTGGGCAGGTGGAAGTTGGTGACCAGCACATCCACCACCTGGAATGCAAAGCCCGGTGTGATGAAAATGTTGGTGTCGCCAGAGGCCTGGCCCGTCTTCGCCCAGGATTCGAGTGTGCGCACGGTGGTGGTGCCCACGGCCACCACGCTGCCGCCGCGCTGGCGGCAGCGCTCCAGCGCGGCCAGCGTGGCCAGGGGAATCTCGTACCACTCGCTGTGCATCTGGTGCTCGGCCAGGTTCTCGGTCTTGCAGGGCTGGAAGGTACCCGCGCCAACGTGCAACGTGACGCTGGCGCGCTCGATGCCGCGTGCAGCCAGGTCGGCCAGCACGCCTTCGTCAAAGTGCAGCGCGGCCGTGGGCGCGGCCACGGCGCCGGGGTTGCGCGCAAACACGGTCTGGTAGCGCTGGCTGTCCTCGGCCTCGTCCGGGTCGTGGTCGGTGTTTTGCTGGCGCTCGATGTAGGGCGGCAGCGGCAGGTGGCCGTGGCGGTCCATCAGCTCCCAGGGCGATTCGCCCGCCGGGCCGTGCAAGGCAAAGCGGAACAGCGGGCCGTCCTCGGTGGGCCAGCGGCCCAGCAGCTGCGCGTCAAAGCCGCCCGCCTTGCGGCCACCAGCCATGTGCACCACGCTGCCGGGCAGGGGCTTCTTGCTGACCTTCATGTGGGCCACGACTTCATTACCCGGGTTGCCAGCATCTGCGGGCAACACGCGTTCGATCAGCAGCTCCAGCTTGCCGCCGCTGGCCTTCTCGCCAAAGATGCGCGCCTTGACCACGCGCGTGTCGTTGAAGACGAGCAGGTCGCCCTCGCGCAGCAGGCCGGGCAGCTCGCGAAAGATGCGGTCCACCGGCTGCATGGCGCGGCCGTCCAGCAGGCGCGAGGCGCTGCGTTCGGGCGCGGGGTGCTGGGCAATGAGTTCGGGGGGCAGCGAGAAGTCGAAGTCGCTGAGGGTGAACACGCGGGGTGTTGTGGGGGCGCTGGCTGCGCCGCTGGAGAGATCAGTCATCGTGCTTGAGGGCCGAACGGGCCCGTGCCAAGGTAAAAATTGCGGAAGGCGCGATTGTCACACGCGGGTGCGGGCGCTGCAGGCGCGGTGCTATGGCTGGGGGGTGAACGCCATCGGCGCGGGCACACTGCGCACCAGCCGCCGCACGTCATCCGCCTGTGCGAGCGTGGTGCCAGGGTGCAGCAGCGCGGCCGCTCCGGCCGCCACGCCCCAGCGCAGGGCCTCGGCCGGCGCATCGCCCCGGTCCAGCGCCCAGACCAGGGTCGCCAGAAAACAGTCGCCCGCGCCCGTGGTGCCGGTGGTCGCGGGTACATTGAGGGCCGGGGCCTGCCAAACGCCCTCGTGCGTGGCCAGCACGGCGCCTTGTTCGCCCACTGACAACGCCACGATGTCGGCAGCGCCGCTGTGCACAAGCGACTGGGCGGCGGTGCACCAGTCGGCCGCATGTTCCAGCGGCTGTTGCATCACGTCGCGCAGCTCGCGCAGGCTGGGCTTGACCAGCGCCACCCCGGCCTGCAATGCCGCCGCCAGCGGCGGCCCCGAGGTGTCGACGGCTACCCGCACGCCCCGGCCGGATGCGGCGCGCGCCAGCTGGGCGTAGAAGTCGTCCGGCGTGCCAGGCGGCAGGCTGCCGCTGGCAATCAGCCAGCGGGGTGGCGGTGTGTGGGTAGCCAGCGCATCCAGGCAGGCCTGCCACTCGGCGGGTTGCAGCGTGGGGCCGGGCAGCACAAAACGAAACTCCTGGCTTGTGGTGGTCTCGACCACCGAGAAGTTCTCGCGCGTATCGCCCGAAATTGGTTGCAGCAGCGTGGGCACGCCCTCCGCGGCCAGTAACTGCCGCACCTGTGTGCCCGCCGCACCGCCCGCCAGCGCCCAGGCGCACACGTCTGCGCCCAGGCGGTGCAACACGCGCGCCACGTTGATGCCGCCGCCACCCGCAAAGCGCTGCACCGGGCCGCAGCGCAGCTTGTGGGTGGGTGCAACGTGGTCGGTGGTGGTGGCCAGGTCGAGGGCGGGGTTCAGCGTGAGGGTGATCAGTGCGGGCATCGGGCTACCAGACCTTTTCGGCAAAGCCTGACCATAGCTCGTTCAGGTCCGGAAAGCGCCACTTGTCGGGGTCTTCGCGCGCCACGATCTTCTCGGTGCAGCCCGGGGCAGACAGGTCCACCATTTCGGGGGGGATGCGCAGGTCGGACTTGGTCGAGAAGAACACCTTGACCATGGGGGCGGTGAGTGCGGCGGCCGATTGCTCGGTGACCACGCCGATGCGGCCCGAGGTCAGGCGCACGAGCGAGCCCACAGGGTAGATGCCGATACTTTTGACAAAGGCCTGGAAGATGCGGGCGTCGAAATGGTCCTTGGTCCACTCGGCCATGCGGCGCAGTGACTCGGCGGGGTCCCATCCACGCTTGTAGGGCCGGTCGGAGGTGATGGCGTCGTACACGTCGCAAATGGCCGTCATGCGCGCGATCACGCTGATGCCTTCGCCCTGCAGCTTGTCGGGGTAGCCGGAGCCATCGACTTTTTCATGGTGGTGCAGACAGGCGTCCAGCACGGCGTCGGGCACGTTGCCGCCCTCCTTGAGCATGTGGTAGCCCTCCACCGGGTGGCTGCGCACCACGGTGAATTCCTGGTCAGTGAGCTTGCCGGGCTTGTTGAGCACGGCCAGCGGGATGGCCGCCTTGCCCAGATCGTGCAGCAGGCCTGCCATGCCCGCCAGCCGCTGCTGGTCGTCCTTGAGCTTGAGCTGCTTGGCCAGGGCCACCATCAGCGCGCACACCGCCACCGAGTGCATGTAGGTGTAGTCGTCGGCCGTTTTCAGGCGCGCCAGGCTGATGAGCGCGCCGGGGTTGCGGGTGACGGAATCCGAAATTTCTTCCACCAGGCTCTGTGCACTCGCCGAGTCCACCGCGCGGCCCATGCGGGCCTCGTTGAACATCGAGACCACGGCTTCTTTGGATTTCACGCAGATGGCAGCGGCCATCTTGAGTTCGCTGTGCATGTCCGCAGGATTGCGGTTGCGCTTGGGCGGTGGCGGTGGGGATGGCAGCGTGACTTTGATGGGCGGCAGGTCCTCAAGGCGGCTGAAGTCGGTGTCAATCTGCGCGTCGGCCTCCTCGCGCGACACCGACGCGGTGCCCGCCGCCACGTCCAGCCCCTTGTCGGTGTCAATCCAGATTTCCTGGATGGCAGTGGCTTGTATCCGGGCCAGGTCCCCGGGGTCTTTGAGCAAGAACTTGGCCCGCCAGAACGGGTGGTCCATCCACGACCCGCAGAACTCGTGCAGATACATGCCCAGGGTGAGATGCTGAATGTGAATGCGCTTGAGCATGGTAGGGGACCTGGACTCTGAATAAACGCCCGTCTTTAGGCGTAATCAACGGTAACCATGGTAGCCTTTTTGCCCCACCCTTGTCGTTCGCAGAACCCGCTACATGCCCGCCGCAGCCCCCAGAGTTTCCCTTAGCGCCAAGGCTTCGGCAGCCCCTGCTGCCGCCAAAGGCGGCGCGTCGGTAGCGCAAAAGGCGCTGCAAAAGCTGGGGCTCCAACGTGACATCGACCTCGCCCTGCACCTGCCCCTGCGCTACGAGGATGAAACCCGCATCACCCCGCTGGCCAATGCGCGCGACGGGCAGATGGTGCAGATCGAAGCCACGGTGACCGCCAGCGAGATTCAGCTACGCCCGCGCCGCCAGCTGCTGGTGCAGGTGGAGGACGAGACCGGCTCGTGCGAGCTGCGCTTCTTCAGCTTCTACCCCTCGCACCAGAAAACCCTCGCCGTGGGTGCGCGCTTGCGCATCCGGGGTGAGATCAAGGGCGGCTTCTGGGGGCGGCAGATGATGCACCCGGCGTTCCGCGTGGCGGGCGGCGAGCTGCCTGCGGCGTTGACGCCCGTCTACCCCACCACGGCCGGTTTGCCCCAGCCCTACCTGCGCCGTGCGGTGGTGGGCGCGCTGACGCGGGTGGACTTGTCAGACACCCTGCCACCCGGTGCCGAGCCGCCGGTGACTCGGGTTTATGGCCAAAATGGCCTCCAGCGCTTATTCAGCCTGCGCGAGGCGCTCACTTTTTTGCACCACCCCACGCCCGATGTGGCGCTGTCCACGCTGGAGGACCACAGCCACCCCGCGTGGCAGCGCCTCAAGGCCGAGGAGTTGCTGGCCCAGCAGCTATCGCAGCAGCAGTCGCGCCGCGCACGCGACATGCTGCGTGCGCCCGTGTTGCGCGCCCAAAAAGCCGCCGACGGTGCCTTGCCGCTGCATGAGCAGTTGCTGGCCGTGCTGCCCTTCAGCCTCACCTCCGCCCAGCGCCGCGTGGGCGAAGAAATTGCCGCCGACCTGGCCCGCCAGGTGCCCATGCACCGGCTGCTGCAGGGTGATGTGGGCTCGGGCAAAACCGTGGTCTCGGCCCTGGCCGCCTGTCTGGCGATGGATGCGGGCTGGCAGTGCGCGCTGATGGCCCCCACCGAAATCCTGGCCGAGCAGCATTTCGCCAAGATGATCGGCTGGCTGGAGCCACTGCTGGCGCAGCACGGCCGCAAGGTCGCCTGGCTGGTGGGCGGGCAGAAAAAGAAGGACCGCACGGCCATGCTGGCCATGGTGGCCAGCGGTGAGGCCGCGCTGGTCGTGGGCACCCACGCCGTGATCCAGGAGCAGGTGCAGTTCAAGAACCTGGCGCTGGCCATCATCGACGAGCAGCACCGTTTTGGCGTGGCGCAGCGGCTTGCCTTGCGGCAGAAACTCGCAGCCCATGGCATGGAGCCCCACATGCTGATGATGAGCGCCACGCCCATCCCGCGCACGCTGGCCATGAGCTACTACGCCGACCTGGACGTGTCCGTCATCGACGAGCTACCGCCAGGCCGCACGCCCATCGTCACCAAACTCATCGCCGACAGCCGCAAGGACGAGGTGATTGCACGCATCGGCGCGCAGGTCGAGGCCGGGCGGCAGGTGTATTGGGTGTGCCCGCTGATTGAAGAGAGCGAAGCGCTGGACCTCTCCAACGCCACCGCCACCCACGCCGATCTGAGCGAGGCCTTGCCGGGCTGCATGGTCGGTCTGCTGCACTCGCGCATGCCCACGGCCGAGAAGAAGGCCGTGATGGCGCTCTTCACCAGCGGCCAGATGGGCGTGCTGGTCAGCACCACGGTGATCGAGGTGGGCGTGGACGTGCCCAACGCGTCCCTCATGGTCATCGAGCACGCCGAGCGCTTTGGCCTGAGCCAACTGCACCAGCTGCGCGGCCGGGTGGGGCGGGGTGCGGCGGCCTCGGCCTGTGTGCTGCTGTATGCCACCAACGACAGCGGCCGCGTGGGCGAAACCGCCAAGGAGCGTCTGCGCGCGATGGCCGAAACCAACGACGGCTTCGAGATCGCCCGGCGCGATCTGGAGATTCGCGGCCCCGGCGAGTTTCTGGGCGCGCGCCAGTCGGGGGATGCGCTGTTGCGCTTTGCCGACCTGGCGACCGACACGCACTTGCTCGAATGGGCGCGCGAACTGGCGCCGCAGATGCTGGACCGGTATCCTGACCTGGCCGCAAAGCACGTCGCGCGCTGGTTGGGTGGAAAATCCGACTATCTCAAGGCATGACACGGCCTGCTGGAACACACCATGACCCTCACCGAACTCAAGTACATCGTTGCCGTAGCGCGGGAGAAGCACTTTGGTCATGCGGCCGATGCCTGCTACGTGTCGCAGCCCACACTGTCGGTGGCCATCAAGAAGCTGGAAGAAGAGCTGGATGTGAAGCTCTTCGAGCGCAGCGCGGGTGAGGTTTCGGTGACGCCGCTGGGCGAAGAGATCGTGCGCCAGGCGCAGAGCGTGCTGGAGCAGGCGGCTGCCATCAAGGAGATTGCCAAGCGCGGCAAGGACCCGTTGGCAGGGCCGCTCACCCTGGGGGTCATCTACACCATCGGGCCCTACCTGCTGCCTGAACTGGTGCGCCAGTCCATCACGCGCACACCCCAGATGCCGCTGATGCTGCAGGAGAACTTCACCGTCAAGCTGCTGGAGATGCTGCGCACCGGCGAGATCGACTGCGCCATCCTGGCCGAACCTTTCCCCGACACGGGCCTGGCCATGGCGCCGCTGTATGACGAGCCCTTCATGGCGGCCGTGCCCAGCACGCACCCGCTGGCGGCGAAGAAGTCTGTGACGGCGGCCGAACTCAAGAGCGAGACCATGCTGCTGCTGGGTGCGGGCCATTGTTTTCGCGACCATGTGCTGGAGGTCTGCCCCGAATTTGCGCGCTTTGCGAGCAATGCCGAGGGCATCCGCAAGTCGTTTGAAGGCTCTTCGCTCGAAACCATCAAGCACATGGTGGCCGCAGGCATGGGCGTGACGCTGGTGCCGCGCCTTTCGGTGCCGCGCGATGCGCTGCTCACCGTGTCACGCCGCCGTAAGAGCGACGAAAGCTATATCCGCTACCTGCCCATCCGCGAAGAGGACGGCGGCCCGCCACCCATGCGCCGCGTGGTGCTGGCATGGCGGCGCAGCTTTACCCGGTATGAAGCCATTGCGTCATTGCGCAACGCGGTGTATGCCTGCGAGCTGCCGGGGGTCAAGCGGCTGTCGTAAGGCAGGCCTGGCCTGTGCCGCGCTGGCGGGCGATGTCCTGCTGCCGTGGTGTGGCTCTGACGCAGGTCAGGCTCGCTGGTCATGGCCTTGCGCTACAGTGTTTTTGGTGCGATGCCTCCAGGCCCGACGGGTCGGCGGGCATCTGCTGTCGAATCCATCTTCACTTCAGGAGCAATGACATGGCCAAGGCCTCCAAGACCACCGCCCCTACCATCAACATCGGCATCAGCGACAAGGACCGCGCTGCCATTGCCCAGGGCCTGTCGCGCCTGCTGGCCGACACCTACACGCTGTACCTCACCACCCACAACTTCCACTGGAACGTGACGGGCCCCATGTTCAACACGCTGCACACCATGTTCATGGCGCAGTACACCGAGCTGTGGAATGCCGTGGACCCGATTGCCGAGCGCATCCGCTCGCTGGGCCATGTGGCGCCGGGCTCGTATGCCGAGTTCGGCAAGCTGGCCACGGTGCCCGATGCGCCCGCCAAGCCGCCCAAGGCACTGGAGATGGTGCGCGTGCTGGTCGAAGGCCATGAGGCCGTGGCCCGCACCGCGCGCAGCCTGTTCCCCCTGGCCGACAAGGCCAGCGACGAGCCCACGGCCGACCTGCTGACGCAGCGCCTCACGGTGCACGAGCAGACGGCGTGGATGCTGCGCTCGCTGCTCGAAGAGTAAAAGGGTTCGCAGCTTCCACGCGCATTACCCGAGGGGCGCAGAACACTGCAGCACAGCGAAGAAGAGCGCCTTGTCCTACATGGCGCAGTTCCATCGCCTGCGCATGATGCGGGTTTTGGTCATGCTCCCTTCTTCGCAGGGCGGCATGGCGTATCAATCCTCTCTGATGTATGCGAATCCTGTACGTTGAAGACAACCCGGAGCTGCGCGAGACCATCGGCATGCTTATGGAAGGTGAAGGCCGGAAGGTCACGCCCTGCGCCACTGCCGAGGAGGCGCTGGCTCTGGATGCTGGGGACGTCTTTGATGTGGTGGTGACCGATGTCAGCCTGCCCGGCCTTTCGGGCACGGAACTGGCCCGCCAGCTGCTGGCGGATGATCCGCAGCGGTGGGTGGTGCTGTGCTCCGGCTACGAGCTAGGTAGCCACCCGCGCAGTTGGGGGCCCAACGTGCGCGCATTGCTCAAACCTTTTGAGCTGGAAGAGCTGGAGCATTTGCTCGAGTCCATCCATACAGCGCTGGCTTCAGCCGCCAGCTGAGGCTTGCTAGCGCCGATCGCTCGCTGTTCATCCTTTACTTCATCACGCCACCCGCCTGGTCGTGGTGACCTGCGCTGTTGTGCTGGGCTGCGCGCAGTCAATTGCGCGGGTTGCGTACTGGCGAGTGGCGCGGCAGTCTCACCCGAAAGGTCGTGACATCGTCCCGTGACTGGGCCTCGATGGTTCCATGGTGGGCCCGCACGATCTGGTGCGCAATGAAGAGCCCCAGCCCCAGCCCTTGGTGGCGGCCGGGCTCACGCTCTCCACCCCGGAACGGGTCGAACAAATGCGGCAGCAGCGCAGAGGGAATGGTGCCGCCGTTGGACACCGTGATGCTCACCTCCTCAGGGCTGGTACCGTCCACTGCAATCTGCACAGGGTGGTCGACTCTGCCGTGGTGCAGGGCGTTGCCAACCAGGTTGGTGATCACCTGACATAGACGTTCGGCATCCCAGGTGCCGGCCAGGTCGCCTTGCAGGGTGGACCCGATGTAGCGTTCCGGGTGGCTGGTGGCCATCTCATCCAGCGTGCGCTGCACCAGCGCCTGCATGTGGGTGGAGCCCAGCTGCAGCGCCAGCCCGCCCGCCTGGCGAATGCGGGTCACGTCCAGCAGGTCTTCGATCATGTGGCCCATGCGCTGGCTGGCGCCCAGCACCCGGTCGGCCATCAGCACCGCCTTGTCGGGGGGCGGCTGGCGCTTGAGCACGGTGGCCGCCGCGACGATGGACTGCAGTGGTGTGCGCAGGTCGTGGCTCAGCACTGCCATGAACATTTCGTTGATGCGCAAGGCCTCGGTGCGCGCGCGCAGCTCGTGCGCCAGCGCCTGCTTGCGCCGGTGCAGCTCAAAGAACACGCTCGCCTTGTTGGTGAGCATGTGCGGGTCGATGGGTTTGTAGAGAAAGTCCACCGCCCCGCTCTCGTACCCCCGGAACTGCCAGTTCTGCTCGCGTGAGCCCGCCGTCATGAAGATGAGCGGGATGTGCCGGGTGCGCTCGCTGCCCCGGATCAGTTCCGCCAGCTCGAAGCCGTTCATATCGGGCATTTGCACGTCCAGCAAGGCCAGGGCCACGTCGTCATGCGCCAGCAGCAGTTCCAGGGCCTCGGGGCCCGACTGGGCCTTGAGGATGTCCAGCCCGTCGCGTTGCAGCAGCGCCTCCAGGGCGATCAGGTTTTCCTCGACATCGTCAACGAGCAGGCATTTGGTGCGGTCGGTCTGGGGCATGGGCGGTGGGGAGGGTGGATGGGGTTCTCAAGGAAGGACGCATATGCCCGTATCAAAGCTGCTGGCGCTGGTGCAGGTCCACCAGCAGCCTGGCAATGCCTTCAGGGGGCAGGATGTGGTCGACCGCCAATCCGGCGATGGCCGCCTGCGGCATGGTGGGCATGCTGGCACTGGCTGGGTCTTGCACGATGGTGAGGCCGCCCGCCGCCTGAATGGCCTGCAGGCCGTGCACGCCGTCTTCGTTGGCGCCCGACAGCAGAATGCCCAGCAGTTGGGGGCCGTAGTGGTCTGCCGCCGATTCGAACAGCACGTCGATGGAGGGGCGGGAAAAATGCAGGGGAGGGTCTACCGACAGCCCCACATGCGGGCCCTGGGGCCCTGCATCGACCAGCAGGTGGTAGTCCGGCGGCGCAAAGCTCACCGAGCCCAGAGTGATGGCATCCTTGTCCTGAGCCTCGCGCATCGGCATTGCGCAGCGGGGCTGGAAGATGTCCACCAGCAGGCTGCGCCGGTCCCGGGGCAGGTGCAGCACCACTAGCACAGCCGCCTGCAGCGTGGCGGGCAGCGCGGGCAGCAGTTCCAGCAAGGCGTCGATACCGCCCGAGGAACCGCCCACCACGATGGCTGCGTAGCCCCCGGAAGGTGCTGGTCTGGGCGCGAGGTCGGTGGTGCTCACAGCCCGGCCTTTTTGCGGTAAATGCGGTCTTCCTTCACAAAGTCCTCGAAGGCATCGGTGTGCGCTGAAAACCGCAGAGACTCCTTGGACCCCAGACCCAGAAACCCCCGATGGCACAGCGACTCGCGGAACAGCCCCAGGGCGCGGTCTTGTAGGTCGCGCTCGAAGTAGATGAGCACATTGCGGCAGGACACCAGATGAACCTCGGCAAACACGCTGTCGGTGGCCAGGCTGTGGTCAGAGAACACCATGTGCTCGCGCAAGCCCTTGTCGAACACCACGCGGCCATAGCCGGCAGCGTAGTAGTCCGACAAAGAGCTGCGGGCGCCGGAGCGCGCATGGTTCTCGGTGAAGGCAGGCACCCGCGACACGTCGAACACTCCAGACTCTGCCGCGCGCAACGCGTGCGGGTTGATGTCGGTGGCGTAGATCAGCGTGCGGTCCAGCAAGCCTTCTTCCTGCAGCAGGACGGCCAGCGAATAAACCTCTTCTCCCGCGCTGCACCCGGCCACCCAGACCTTGAGCGACGGGTAGGTGCGCAGCAGCGGCACCACCTCCTGGCGCAGCGCCTGAAAGTAGCTGGGGTCGCGGAACATGTCGCTCACCTGCACGGTGAGGTATTCGAGCAGCGCAGGGAACACTGCGGGCTCGTGCAGTACACGGTCCTGCAGCTGCGACAGCGTCTTGCAGTCGAATTGCACCAAGGCCGACGCCAGCCGCCGCTTGAGCGACGCCTGCGCGTAGCCCCTGAAGTCGTAGTGGTAGCGGTGGTAGATGGCATCGATCAGCAGGCGCTGCTCGATGTCGGCGGTGCGGGCCTTGCGATGGGGCATGGCGGGGCCTACTTGGGCATCCACACCCGCACCAGGGACAGCAGCTTCTCCACGTCCAGCGGTTTGGCGATGTAGTCATTGGCCCCGGCGGCCAGGCATTTTTCCTGATCGTCCTTCATGGCCTTGGCGGTCAACGCGATGATGGGCAGGCGGCGCCACTCGGGGCGGTTGCGGATCTCGCGCATGGCGGTGTAGCCGTCCATCTCCGGCATCATGATGTCCATCAGCACCAGGTCAATCGCAGGGTGGCCGCCGCTGCCGGCGCGCTCCAGCGCCTGCAGGGCCTCCAGGCCGTTGCGCGCGATCTCCACGCGGATGCCGGTGGGCTCCAGAATGCTGGAGAGCGCAAACACGTTGCGCACATCGTCTTCCACCACCAGCACGTTGCGGCCTTCCAGGGCAGTCTCGCGGTTGCGGGCCACCTGCAGCATCTGGCGGTGCTCTGCCGACAGCTCCGACTCCACCTGGTGCAGGAACAGCGTGACCTCGTCGAGCAGCCGCTCGGGGGAGCGCGCGTCTTTGATGATGATGGATTTGGAGAACCGGCGCAGTTGCTGCTCCTCGTCGCGCGACAGGGCGCGGCCTGTGTACACGATGACGGGCGGGAAGGAGACGCCATCCTGCTCTGTCATCTGCTGCAGCAATTCGTAGCCGCTCAGGTCGGGCAGGTTCAGGTCCATCACCATGCAGTCGAAGGTGGAGCCGCGCAGGTGCGCCAGCGCCTCGGCCGCCGTGCCGGCGCCCACGATCTCCACGTCGTCGTTGGCGAGCAGGTGGCGCACGCTCTCGCGCTGGCGTTCGTCGTCTTCCACCACCAGCACGCGCCGCAGGTTCTGGGTGAACTTGGCTTCCAGCCGCTGCAGGGCATGCACCAGTTCGTCGCGCTTGACGGGCTTGAGGGCGTAGCCCACGGCGCCCCGGCCCAAGGCCTCTTGCGAGTAGTCGGCCACCGAGACCACATGCACCGGGATGTGGCGGGTGGCCGGGTTGCGCTTGAGCTGGTCGAGCACGCCCAGGCCCGAGAAGTCGGGCAGGTTCACGTCCAGCACGATGGCGCTGGGCAGGCTGTGTACCGCATAGGCCAGGCCGTCTGCCGCGTTGTGGGCCAGGTGGCAGTCGAAGTCCATCTCCTGCGCCAGATCACCCAGGATCTGGGCAAAGCGCACATCGTCCTCAATCACCAGAATGCTGCGCGCGCTCGCGCGGCGCGGGGCTACGGGTGCGGTGGGGGCCGCCACGGGTGGCAACGCGGGGGCCGAAGGAACCGGTGCGACGACCGGTGCCGTCGCGTGGGCTGGCGAAGGCGCCGCCAGCGGCATTGCGGGTTCAGCTTCAGGCGACGAAGGCAGCAGCTTCTGGGGCAGGATCAGGGTAAACACGCTGCCCTCGCCCGGCGTGCTGTGCACGTGGATGGACCCGCCCAGCAGCTGCGCCAGGTCGCGCGAGATCGACAGGCCCAGGCCCGTGCCGCCGTACTTGCGATGGGTGCTTCCATCGGCCTGGCGGAAGGCTTCGAAGATCAACTCCTGCTGGTGCGCCGGAATGCCGATGCCGGTGTCCTTGACGGCAAACGACAGCGTGTCGTCCGGGTTGCGCGACACATGCAGCGCCACCGAGCCTTTCTCGGTGAACTTGAGCGCATTGGACAGCAAGTTCTTGAGCACCTGCCCCAGGCGCTGCGGGTCGGTGTCCAGCGTGGCGGGGGCGTCGGGCGCAACGGTGGCCGTGAGTGTCAGGCCCTTTTCTTGCGCCAGCGGGCGCAGCGGGTCGATCAGGGTTTGCAGTGCCTTGGCCAGCGTCACCGTTTCCACCGACACGGTGGCCTGGCCAGCCTCGATCTTGGACAGGTCGAGGATGTCGTTGATGAGGGCCAGCAGGTCGTTGCCCGCCGCGTAGATGGTCTGCGCGTACTTCACCTGCTCGGCGCTCAGGTTGCCCGGCTTGTTGTCGGACAGCAGTTTGGCGAGGATCAACGTGGAGTTGAGCGGTGTGCGCAGCTCGTGGCTCATGTTGGCCAGGAACTCGCTCTTGTACTGGCTGGCCAGCTCCAGTTCGCGCGCCTTGTCCGTCATGGCGCTTTGGGCGCGCAGCAGTTGCTCGCGCTGGTATTCCAGCTGCTGGGTCTGCGCCTCCAGGTGGGCGTTGGTCTGCTCCAGCTCGGTCTGCTGCACCTCCATCTGGGCCTGCGACTCTTGCAGGATGCGGCTTTGCTGTTCCAGCTCCTCGTTGCTCACGCGCAGCTCTTCTTGCTGGGTCTGCAGCTCTTCGGACTGGCGCTGGGTTTCTTCCAGCAAGGCTTCGAGCCGGTTGCGGTCGATGCCCGCGCGCACGGCCACTGCCAGCATCTGCGAGGCGCGTTCCATCAGGGTGCGCTCGGGCTCGGTCACCGGGCGATGAAAGCCCAGCTCGATCACGGCAAAGACTTCGCCGTTCTCGATGGCAGGCGCCAGCAGCAGTTCGGTCGGTGCGGATTGGCCCGTGCTGGACGACACCATCAGGTGCCCGGCGGGCACATCGCGCACATGCAGCATCTGGCGCGAGCGCGCGACCTGGCCCACCAGGCCTTCGCCGGGCAGCAGACGCTGCTCCAGCCGTTCGCGGGGCAGGGCGTAGCCACCAAACAGGGTGAGTGCGCCGTTGCAGTCGGCCACATAGCCTGCCCCCACGGCCGCGCGCAGGTATTGCGCCAGGTATTCGAGCGTGAGCTGGCCCAGGTCCTCCAGCCGGTGGTCTCCCTGGATGCGCTGGCTCAGCCCGTTGAGGCCGGCTGCCACCCAGGACTGCTGCGCCTTGAGGCGGTACTCCCGCGCATTGGCGGCGGCCGACAGGCAGATGAGCACCAGCAGCACGAACGATCCGCCCCAGGAGTAGTAGGTGGACATGGCCGCCGCCTCCACCCATTGCTTGCGTTCGTTTTCCAGCTGCTGGTTCAGCAGCGTGGACAGGTCCGACGCCAGGTCGCGGATGCGGTCCATCAGCACCCGGCCGGCATCACTGCGGGTCACGGCCACGGCGGCCTCCTGGCCTTTGGAGCGGCGCAGTTCAATGGTCTCGCCCAGCTCGCGCAGTTTTTCGTGGCGCAGGTCATCGATCTGCAGCACCAGGCGGCGCTGCACGGCGCTGTCGTCCGTCAGCTCCTTGAGGCGCGCCATGTTGCGCTCCATGGCGCCCAGGGACAGGTTGTAGGGCTGCAGATAGGTGTCGTCCCCCGTCAGCAGATAGCCGCGTTGCCCGGTCTCGGCGTCTTTCAGCGAAGACACGAACAGGTTGAGGTGGCGCATGGTTACCGTGGTCTCGTCCATGGCTTCCACAGCGTGCGAGCGCACCTGGGCGGTGCGGAAGTTCACCAGCGCGATCAGCACCGTGGCGAGGGCAGCAATCACAAATCCCACCAGCATTCCGCGGGGGACAGCAAAACGCGTGGCGGCCTGGGAGGTCGATGTATGGGGCATGCGTTGGTGCCCCAGAGGGCGGTGCGTTGGGGGAACGAGCGGAGACTTTAACGGGTTTTTTGCGCGCGCTGGGGCGGTTACCTGGCCTCGTGATGCGTGTCCCGGTCGCGGCGCTGCTGCTACATTCTGTGCGCCCGTGGCCCGCCACCCGCCGCAGCGTCTTGCTGCTGAGCCTGTTCTTGTAATGGTCCCATCATGTCGTCGTCCCCTGTTTCCCCCCGCAGCCGTTTTTCGCTCTATCTCGACCTGATCCGCTGGGACCGCCCCGCCGGCTGGCTGGTGTGCCTGTGGCCGACGCTGAGCGCGCTGTGGATTGCGGCCGACGGCTTTCCGGGCTGGCACCTGCTGGTGGTGTTTGTGCTGGGCACCTTCCTCATGCGCAGCGCAGGCTGCTGCGTGAACGACGTGGCCGACCGCGACTTTGACAAACACGTCAAACGCACGGCGCAGCGGCCCGTCACGACCGGTGCGGTGTCGGTGAAAGAGGCGCTGAGCCTGGGCGCGGTGCTGGCGCTGGTGTCGTTTGGCCTGGTGCTCACCACCAACCAGGCCGCCATCGCCTGGTCGGTGCCCGCCGTGCTGGTGGCCATTGCCTACCCGTTCACCAAACGCATCATTTCCATGCCCCAGGCGGTGCTGGGCATTGCGTTCAATTTCGGCATCGTCATCGCCTTTGCCGCCGTGCAGGGCAGCGTGCCCGCCGTGGCCTGGTGGATGTGGCTGGGCAACCTGTTCTGGGTGCTGGCCTACGACACCGAATACGCCATGGTGGACCGGGATGACGACCTCAAGATCGGCATCAAGACCTCGGCCATCACCCTGGGACGGCTGGATGTGGCCGCTATCGTGGTGTTTTATCTGCTTTTCTTGGGTATTTGGGCGGTAGCGCTACAACCGTATGCCTTAGGTGCTATTTTTTATGTAGCAATTGCGGTGGCGCTGGCCCAGGCAGTGTGGCACTTCGCCCTGATCCGCACCCGCACCCGTGAGGGCTGCTTCAAGGCGTTCCGCATCAACCACTGGCTGGGCGCCACGGTGTTTGCGGGCATTGCGGGCAGCTATCTGGTGCGGGCGGTACTCACAAATTAATAGCGGTCAGCGCTTGATCGACTAGCGCTACCGCCCCAAAACATCAAGATCCGAACTCGTTGCCGAGTTCGTTGGCGCGTTTTTCGGCGGCGCGCATGGCGGCCTCGAACGCCTGCGACACGCCGCTGGCTTCCATCGACTGCAGGGCCGCATAGGTCGTGCCGCCCTTGGAGGTGACACGTTCGCGCAGCACGGCCGGGGGCTCGTCCGAGCGGCGGGCCAGCTCCGAGGCGCCCACAAAGGTGCCCACGGCCAGCTGGTGCGCCTGCGCTTCGGTCAGGCCCATGCCCACACCAGCGCGCGTCATGGCTTCGAGGAAATAGAACACATAGGCCGGGCCCGAGCCTGAGAGGGCGGTGACAGCGTCCAGCTGGGTCTCGCTCTCCACCCACAGGAATTCGCCGGTGGACGCCACGATGGCCTCCACGCTCTGGCGCTCGGCGCTGGTCACGGCGGGGCGTGCGTAGATCGCGCTCATGCCCTTGCCCACCAGCGCGGGCGTGTTGGGCATGGTGCGCACGATGCGCTCGGTGCCCAGCCACTGGGCGATGCTGTCCGAGCGGATGCCCGCCGCCACGCTCAGGTGCAGGGCCTGCTGGGTGTGCGCCTTGGCCTGCGCGGCCGCGTCCTTGAAGGTCTGCGGCTTGACCGCCCAGACCACGATGCTGGCGCGCTGCAGTGCCGCGCCCGCCTCGGGCTGCGCCGTGAGTCCAAAGTTCTTGAGCAACGCCTCGCGCGTGGGGGCGTAGGGCTCGACCACCTCGATTTGGCTGGCCGGATGGCCCTGGCGGATCAGCCCGCCGATGATGGCGCTGGCCATGTTGCCGCCGCCGATGAAGGCGATGGTGGGGAGTTGGGAATTTGCTGCGGCGAAAGCGGAGGAGGTCATGCTACGGTCAGGCGAGAAAGGAAGGCGCCATGGTAGCGCCGGAGACCTGTGATTGTCCGAATGGCCTGCGCAACTGGCGCGGCCCATGCCAGTGCTCCGGCGCAAGGCCCCTCAGCATTCCCAGGTAGGGGCGCTGGGAGCGTCCCCGCGCCCGCAACGCGCAGCGATGCGACAGCGGGGGGAAGGCGCCGAAGGCGACTCAGGGGGGCTACTCTGCAACAGTTTGGCGCACGGCGTGTTCCCAGTTCGCCATCAGTTCCTGCGCACGCGCGCTGCTGAGCGTGGGCACAAAGCGGCGGTCGGCGCGCCACAGCCGCGAGAGTTCATCCGTGCTGCGGTACACGCCGCTCGACAGCCCTGCCAGGTAGGCCGCGCCCAAAGCGGTGGTCTCGATGACTGCAGGCCGCACCACCGGGATGCCCAGCAGGTCGGCCTGGAACTGCATCAGCAGGTCGTTGATGCAGGCGCCGCCGTCCACACGCAGTTCGCTCACGGGCGCACCGCCAGCGGCCACGGCGTCGCGGCTCATGGCCAGCAGCAGGGCGGCGCTCTGGTAGGCGATGCTTTCCAGCGCCGCGCGGGCGATGTGGCCCAGCGTGGTCCCACGCGTGAGGCCCGTGATGGTGCCGCGTGCGTCAGGCTTCCAGTACGGGGCGCCCAGGCCGGTGAATGCGGGCACCATCATCACGCCGCCCGAATCGGGCACGCTTTGGGCCAGTGACTCCACCTCGTTGCTGGTGGAGATGGCGCGCAGGCCGTCGCGCAGCCACTGCACAACGGCGCCGCCCACAAAAACGCTGCCTTCCATCGCAAATTCAGGTTGCGCGGTTGCCTGTGCTGCGCTGGTGGTGAGCAGGCCGTTCTGCGAGGTCTGGAACGTGCCGCCCGTGTGCATGAGCATGAAGCAGCCCGTGCCATAGGTGTTCTTGGCCATGCCGGCGGTGAAACAGGCCTGGCCGAACAGAGCGCTTTGCTGGTCGCCCGCCACGCCGCCAATGCGGATGCTGTGGCCCAGCAGGTCGGCCGCGATGTCGCCAAAGTGGGCGCTGGACGGCAACACCTCGGGCATCAGCGCCTTGGGAATGCGCAGCAGCGCCAGCAGCTCGTCGTCCCACTGGTTGGTGTGCACATTGAACAGCATGGTGCGCGAGGCGTTGCTCACATCCGTGACGTGCACCTTGCCGTGGGTCAGCTTCCACATCAGCCAGCTGTCCACCGTGCCAAAGGCCAGCTCGCCGCGCTCTGCCGCGTCGCGGGCGCCGGGCACATGGTCCAGCATCCACTGCAGCTTGGTGCCGGAGAAGTAGGCGTCCACCAGCAGGCCGGTCTTGGCCTGAATGGTGGCGGCATGGCCTTGTTCGCGCAGCTGGGCGCAGGCGGGTTCGGCGCGGCGGTCCTGCCAGACGATAGCGTGGTGCACGGGCTGGCCTGTCTTGCGGTTCCATAGCACCGTGGTCTCGCGCTGGTTGGTGATGCCTACGGCGCGCACGGCGTTGGCCGCAATGCCCGCCTTGGCCAGCGCATCGCGGGCGGTGGCGAGCTGCGTGCGCCAGATCTCCAGCGGGTCGTGCTCCACCCAGCCGGGCTGGGGGTAGATCTGCGGCAGCTCCAGCTGCGCCTGCGCCACGATGTGGCCGCCTTCGTCAAAAACGATGCTGCGGGAGCTGGAGGTGCCTTGGTCGAGGGCGAGCAGGTAGGTCATGGTGGGCAAGGATAAGTCGGCAAGGCAATGCCGGTGTGCGTGGGACGAGTTCGCGTTCAATCCATCAAGGCCGTTCGGGCTGAGCCTGTCGAAGCCCTGCGCAGCGCTTCGACAGGCTCAGCGTGAACGGATTTGTACATTGGGAGCACTGGAACGTGGAGGGTTTTCAGGCAGCCACGGTACAGATCACTTCCGCATCCTGCAGCAGCGCTGGAAACGGCTCTGGCGGCGGCGCATCGGTGAACAGGCGGTCGATTTGCGCCAGTGTGGCCAGTTGCACCATGGCTGGGCGGTTGAACTTGCTGAAGTCGGCCGCCAGCCAGACCTCGCGTGCATGTTCGATGATGGTTTGCGCCACCTTCACTTCGCGGTAGTCGAAGTCGCGCAGAGAGCCATCGGGTTCGATGCCCGAGATGCCGATGAGCGCAATATCCACCTTGAACTGGCGGATGAAGTCCACCGCCGCTTCACCCACGATGCCCCGGTCACGGGCGCGCACCACGCCACCGGCCACGATGACCTCGCACTCGGGGTTGCCGCTCAGGATAGCGGCCACATTGAGGTTGTTGGTGATCACGCGCAGGCCCCGGTGGTGCAGCAGCGCCTTGGCGATGGCCTCGGTGGTGGTGCCGATGTTCAGGATCAGCGAGCAGTCGTTGGGCACCTGTTCGGCCACGGCGCGCGCAATGCGCGCCTTGCCTTCGGCATGCAGGTTTTCGCGCTGGGTGTGCGCCAGGTTCTCCACCGTGGAGCTGGGCACGCGCACGCCGCCATGAAAGCGCGTGAGCAGGCCGGACTCTGCCAGGCGCTGCACATCGCGGCGCACTGTCTGCAGCGTGACCCCCAGCGTTTCGGCGAGTTGTTCCACCGTGGCGGACTTGCGCGCGCGCACTTCTTCGAGGAGTTGGAGTTGGCGGGGATTGGTGTTCACGGTGGGGTGTGGTGCGCAGTGTTATGTCACCGAATCGTAACGAATCTGAAACATCCGCTTTGGTGGCTGGCGACATGCCAAAGACTGTAAATCGAACAAAAACGAATTGATTAAGGGTAAACCTTGATTCGATTCGAACAAAAAGGAACAAAAATGAAAAAGATCGAAATTTGAGGGCTGCCCTGCGTGTGCGCAGTCCTTTCACACAGGCCCAAGGGCCGGAAGAGGATGCTTCATGCAGCTGGCGTTGGACAGCATCAGCAAAAAAGTCGGGGCGCAGACCTGGCTGTACGACATGAACCTGTCGCTGCAGCCCAATGCCGTGACGGTATTGCTGGGGGCGACCCAGGCAGGCAAGACCAGCCTGATGCGCATCATGGCCGGGCTGGATGCGCCCACCTCGGGCTCGGTCCGGGTCGATGGCGTGGACGTGACCGGCATGCCCGTGCGCGACCGCAATGTGGCCATGGTGTACCAGCAGTTCATCAACTACCCCTCGATGAAGGTGGCGGCCAACATTGCGTCGCCCCTGAAGCTGCGCGGCGAAAAGAACATCGACGCCCGGGTGCGCGAGATCGCGAGCCGCCTGCACATCGACATGTTTCTGGACCGGTACCCGGCCGAGCTGTCGGGCGGGCAGCAGCAGCGTGTGGCGCTGGCGCGTGCGCTGGCCAAGGGCGCGCCGCTGATGCTGTTGGACGAGCCCCTGGTGAACCTGGACTACAAGCTGCGCGAAGAGCTGCGCGAGGAGCTGACCCAGCTGTTTGCCGCGGGCCAGTCCACCGTGGTGTATGCCACCACCGAGCCGGGCGAGGCCCTGCTGCTGGGCGGCTACACCGCTGTGCTCGACGAAGGCCGATTGCTGCAGTACGGCCCCACGGCCGAGGTGTTCCATGCGCCCAATTCACTGCGCGTTGCCCGCGCCTTCAGCGACCCCCCGATGAACCTAATGGCGGCGTCGGCAGCACCCCGGGGTGTGCGCCTGGAGGGTGGAACGGAACTGGCTGTATCTCTGCCGCAGGGTGTAGCCATGGCGGCAGGACTCACGGTAGGGGTGCGTGCCAGTGCGCTGCGCGTGCATGCCCGCCCGGGTGACATCAGTGTGGCTGGAGTGGTCGAGCTGGCCGAAATTTCGGGATCGGACACCTTTGTGCATGCGGCCACACCCTGGGGTGATCTGGTGGCGCAGCTGACCGGGGTGCATTACTTTGAACTGGGCACGCCCATCACGCTGCACCTGGACCCGGCCCAGGCCTATGTGTTTGGTGCCGACGGCCGGCTGGCATGGGCGCCCGCGCGCCCGAACGCTGTACAAGGAGGGCGTTGAGATGGCCCGCATCAGTCTGGACTTGGCGCATTCGTACAAGCCGAACCCGCAGCAGGATAGCGACTACGCGCTGCTGCCCCTCAAGATGGAGTTCGAGGATGGCGGTGCCTATGCGTTGCTGGGCCCCTCGGGCTGCGGCAAGACCACCATGCTCAACATCATGTCGGGCCTGCTCGTACCCTCGCATGGCAAGGTGCTGTTTGATGGCCGCGACGTGACCCGTGCGAGCCCGCAGGAGCGCAACATCGCCCAGGTGTTCCAGTTCCCGGTGATCTACGACACCATGACGGTGGCCGAGAACCTGGCGTTTCCGCTCAAGAACCGCAAGGTGCCAGAAGCCCAGATCAAGGAGCGCGTGGGCGCCATTGCCGAGATGCTGGAGATGAGCCACCAGCTCAACATGCGCGCAGCGGGCCTGTCGGCCGACCAGAAGCAAAAAATCTCGCTGGGCCGTGGCCTGGTGCGCTCGGACGTAGCAGCAGTGTTGTTCGACGAGCCGCTCACGGTGATTGACCCGCACCTCAAGTGGCAGCTGCGCCGCAAGCTCAAGCAGATTCACCATGAGCTCAAACTCACACTGATCTACGTGACGCACGACCAGGTGGAGGCGCTGACCTTTGCCGACCAGGTGGTGGTGATGACGCGGGGCCGTGCGGTGCAGGTGGGCTCGGCCGATGCGCTGTTCGAGCGGCCCCAGCACGTGTTTGTGGGGCATTTCATCGGCTCGCCAGGGATGAACTTTTTGCCTGCACAGGCAGAGGGTGCGGAGTTGGCGGTGGCGGGTCACCGTTTGGCACTGCCCGCCGGGCGTGCGCTGCCCCCCGGGCCTCTGCAGGTGGGCATTCGCCCGGAATACCTGGCACTGGCCGCTGCACAGCAGCCCGGCGCCCTGGCCTGCAGCGTGGCGCAAGTGCAGGACATCGGTACCTACCTGATGTTGACCGCAAAGGTGGGCGAGCACACGGTCAAGGCCCGCTTCAGCCCCGAGACGCGCTTGCCCTCGGCGGGCGATACCGTCTGGCTGCAGGTGCTGGGTGAGCACACCTGCTTTTACAAGAATGAGGAGTTGCTGGCATGAGCGCAACCACCAAACCGGTCAACCAGAAGGCCTGGTTCCTGATCCTGCCGGTCATCATCTGCGTGGCCTTCTCGGCCATCCTGCCGCTGATGACAGTGGTGAACTATTCGGTGCAAGACATCATCTCCCCCGAGCGCCGCGTATTTGTCGGCACCGAGTGGTTTGCTGCTGTGATGCGCGATGAGGAACTGCACGCGGCCTTGTGGCGGCAGATCACCTTCTCGCTGGCTGTGTTGGCGGTGGAGATTCCGCTGGGCATCCTTTTGGCACTGTCCATGCCCGCGCAGGGCTGGAAGTCTTCCGCCGTGCTGGTGGTGGTGGCGTTGTCGCTGCTGATCCCCTGGAACGTGGTGGGCACCATCTGGCAGATCTATGGCCGTGCCGATATTGGTCTGATGGGCCGGATGTTGCAGGAGATGGGCATTGAATACAGCTACACCGGCAACGCCACGCAGGCGTGGCTCACGGTGCTGCTGATGGATGTGTGGCACTGGACGCCGCTGGTCGCGCTGCTGGCCTTTGCCGGGCTGCGCTCCATTCCCGATGCGTACTACCAAGCGGCCCGCATCGATGGCGCCAGCAAGTTTGCGGTGTTTCGCTACATCCAGCTGCCCAAGATGCGCGGCGTGCTGATGATTGCGGTGCTGCTGCGCTTCATGGACAGTTTCATGATCTACACCGAGCCCTTCGTGCTCACGGGCGGCGGGCCGGGCAATGCCACCACCTTCCTCTCGCAGTACCTCACGACCAAGGCGGTCGGTCAGTTCGACCTGGGCCCTGCCGCAGCGTTCTCGCTGATCTATTTCTTCATCATCCTGCTGCTGTGTTTCATCCTCTACAACTGGATGCAGCGCGTGGGCACCGTCAGCGACGAAGGAGCCGGCCATGAGTGAAAAACGTTTCCAGAAGCGCACTCTGTTCCTGATTGCGTACCTGCTGTTCGCACTGTTGCCCATCTACTGGATGGTCAACATGAGCTTCAAGACGAACGAGGAGATCCTGTCGAGCTTCTCGTTCTTCCCGCAGAACTTCACCTGGGCCAACTACAAGACCATCTTCACCGATGCGTCCTGGTACTCGGGCTACATCAACAGCCTGATCTACGTGAGCATCAACATGGTGATCACGCTCACCGTGGCACTGCCCGCAGCGTATGCGTTCTCGCGCTACAGCTTCCTGGGCGACAAGCATGTGTTCTTCTGGCTGCTGACCAACCGCATGACGCCACCCGCCGTGTTCCTGCTGCCGTTCTTCCAGCTCTACACCACCGTGGGCCTCATGGATACGCACATCGCCGTGGCACTGGCGCACTTGCTGTTCAGCGTACCGCTGGCGGTGTGGATTCTGGAAGGCTTCATGAGCGGCATCCCGCGCGAGATCGACGAGACGGCCTACATCGATGGCTACAGCTTTCCGCGCTTTTTCATGACCATCTTCCTGCCGCTGATCAAGGCTGGTGTGGGCGTGGCGGCGTTCTTCTGCTTCATGTTCAGCTGGGTGGAGCTGCTGCTGGCCCGCACGCTGACCAGCGTGAACGCCAAGCCCATCGTGGCCACCATGACACGCACCGTGAGTGCGTCGGGCATGGACTGGGCGACGTTGGCGGCGGCGGGTGTGCTGACCATCGTGCCGGGTGCCATCGTGATCTGGTTTGTGCGGCACTACATCGCGAAGGGTTTCGCGATGGGCCGGGTTTGAGGAGGCAGCGACATGTTTGACTGGATGGCCTGGACGCTGCCGGTGGCAGTGTTCTTTACGTGCATCGTGCTGATGCTGGTGGGCATGACGGTGTGGGAGCTCAAGTCGCCCACAACCATGCGCAAGGGTTTCCTGCCCCTGGAGACCACGCGCGGCGACCGGCTTTTTATCGGGCTGCTGTCGGCCGCCTACGTGAACCTGATCTTTGTGGGCATCAGCGGCAAGCTGGCCCAGTGGTTCAGCCTGCAGGGCGACCCGTCGATCTGGATCAGCTTTGTGGTGTCGATGGCGCTGCTGGCGCTGATCATGCGCAAGGGTTAAGGAAAAAATGGCCGTTTGCGCCTGATGGGTAAGCATTTGTAGCTATTGTTTTTGTAGTGTCGAAGGCCTGGCCTGGTTCCCCCCCGGGTTGGTGCCGGTCTACCAATGGGGGTCTCAATCTGAGAGGAGACAGCAATGAAGATGCAGTTCAAGGCGATCGCTTTCGCCGCCGCGGCTCTGGCGATGGGGCAGGCTGCCTGGGCCGGCGAGGCCGAGGCCAAGAAGTGGATCGACAGCGAATTCCAGCCATCCACGCTGAATAAAGACCAGCAGATGGCCGAGATGAAGTGGTTCATCGACGCAGCCAAAAAACTCCAGGCCAAGGGGGTGAAGGAAATCTCGGTGGTGTCTGAAACCATCACCACCCACGAATACGAGTCCAAGACGCTGGCCAAGGCGTTCGAGGAAATCACCGGCATCAAGGTCAAGCACGACCTGATCCAGGAAGGCGACGTGGTCGAGAAGCTGCAGACCTCCATGCAGTCGGGCAAGTCCATCTATGACGGCTGGATCTCGGACTCGGACCTGATCGGCACGCACTACCGCTACGGCAAGATCCTGAACCTGACCGACTACATGGGCGCTGCGGGCAAGGAATGGACCAACCCCGGCATCGACCTCAAGGACTACATCGGTACCAAGTTCACGACCGGACCCGATGGAAAGATGTACCAGCTGCCTGACCAGCAGTTTGCCAACCTGTACTGGTTCCGTGCCGATTTGTTCGACCGCAAGGACATCAAGGACAAGTTCAAGGCCAAGTACGGCTACGACCTGGGCGTGCCGCTGAACTGGTCGGCTTACGAAGACATCGCCGAGTTCTTCACCAACGATGTGAAGCAGATCGATGGCAAGCCGATCTATGGTCACATGGACTACGGCAAGAAGGACCCGTCGCTGGGCTGGCGCTTCACCGATGCCTGGTTGTCCATGGCGGGTACGGCCGACATCGGCGCGCCCAATGGCCTGCCGATTGACGAATGGGGCATCCGCGTGGCCGACGACAAGTGCACGCCCGTGGGCGCCAGCGTGGCCCGTGGCGGTGCGACCAACTCGCCCGCAGCCGTCTACGCCCTCACCAAGTACGTGGACTGGATGAAGAAATACGCGCCCAAGGAAGCCACGGGCATGACCTTTGGCGAGGCCGGCCCCGTGCCCGCCCAGGGCCAGATCGCGCAGCAGATCTTCTGGTACACCGCCTTCACGGCCGACATGACCAAGCCCGGCCTGCCCGTGGTGAATGCCGACGGCACGCCCAAGTGGCGCATGGCCCCTGGCCCCAACGGCCCCTACTGGAAGCAAGGCATGCAAAACGGCTACCAGGACGTGGGCAGCTGGACCTTCTTCAAGGACCACGACGCCAACAAGACGGCTGCCGCCTGGCTCTACGCACAGTTCGTGACGGCCAAGACCACGTCGCTGAAGAAGACCATGGTCGGCCTGACCCCGATCCGCGAATCCGACATCCAGTCCAAGGCCATGACCGACATGGCGCCCAAGCTGGGTGGTCTGGTGGAGTTCTACCGCAGCCCTGCCCGTGTGGCGTGGTCGCCCACTGGCACCAATGTGCCTGACTACCCCAAGCTGGCCCAGCTCTGGTGGAAGAACGTAGCCCAGGCCGTGACGGGTGAAAAGACGCCCCAAGGCGCCATGGACACGCTGGCCGACGAGATGGACCAGGTGATGGCCCGTCTGGAACGCGCTGGGATGGCCCATTGCGCTCCCAAGCTCAACCCCAAGAGCGACACCGCCAAGTGGCTGAGCGACAAGCAAGCGCCGTGGGCCAAGTTGGCCAACGAGAAGCCAAAGGGCCAGACGATTGCGTACGGCACCTTGTTGCAGGCCTGGAAGGATGGCAAGGCGCGGTAAGCCTGTCTAACCCGCCGTCCTGCTTACTGTGACGATGCTTCAGGCAGCCGTGGCTCACAAGGTCTCTGGCTGCCTTTTCATTCAAGACCGTCCCCAGTGCCTTTGGAGGCCTGGGGCCGGATCTCCCCCCGAAGTGACAAAAATTCAAGGGTAAACCCTTATTTTTTGCTTCGCCCATGGACAATCACCCCATGACTACTGCCTCTGCTCCCCTTCCCACACGGCGTGCCGACCTTTTGGCGCGTTTGGCCCAGCCCCACCACTATGACCTGGCTGTGATTGGCGGTGGGGCTACAGGCCTGGGGGTGGCGCTGGATGCGGCGGCCCGAGGGTTCAGCGTGGTCTTGGTGGACTCGCATGACTTCGCCAAGGGAACCTCGTCCCGGGCGACCAAATTGGTACACGGCGGTGTTCGTTACCTGGCGCAAGGCAACATCGCACTGGTGCGCGAGGCGTTGCATGAGCGCACGACCTTGCTTCACAACGCGCCCCATCTGGCGCAACCCCTGCCATTTGTGATGCCGTCATACCACTTTTGGGAGACGCCGTTTTACGGTATCGGCCTCAAGATGTACGACGCTTTGGCAGGGAAGGCGGGCTTGGGCGCCACCGAATTCATGGGGCGCGCACGCACATTGGAGTGTCTGCCCACGGCCCGTCCCGAAGGCCTCAAGGGTGGCGTTAAGTACTGGGACGGACAGTTTGATGACGCCCGTCTGGCCTTGGCCTTGGCGCGAACGGCTGCCAGCCTGGGCGCCCTGGTGGTCAACTACTGCCCTGCGCGGTCGTTGATTCACGAAGCTGGCAAGGTTGCAGGCTTTGTGTGTGAAGACGCAGACAGTG
The DNA here is from genome assembly GCF_057597245.1 of Acidovorax sp. NN32. Lineage (NCBI taxonomy): Bacteria > Pseudomonadati > Pseudomonadota > Betaproteobacteria > Burkholderiales > Comamonadaceae > Acidovorax > Acidovorax sp. NN32. Next base: position 4,817,575 of record NZ_CP199679.1, on the reverse strand, counting down.
GCCAGCAGTTCACCGTGCGCGCGCGTACGGTTGTGAATGCCACCGGCGTATGGGTGGATGCCCTGCGCCAGATGGACGGAGAGGCCATAGGCCGCCCCGTCAAGCCCATTGTGGCGCCCAGCCAGGGGGTGCATATCGTGGTGGATCGGGAGTTTCTTCCGTCCGACCATGCCCTGATGGTTCCCAAGACGGCCGATGGCCGGGTCCTTTTTGCCGTGCCGTGGCTGGGAAAGCTCATTCTCGGGACCACTGACAGTCCGCGCCAGGACATCGTGCGTGAGCCGCAGCCTTTCCGCGAAGAGGTCCGGTTCATCCTGGACGAATCGGCGCGCTACCTTACCCGTGCGCCCAAGGTGGAAGACATCCGGAGTATCTGGGTGGGCCTGCGCCCGCTGGTGAAGCCGCAGGACGACGATGGTGACAACACCAAGAAAATCAGCCGCGAGCACACCGTGCTCGCCAGTCGCAGTGGCCTGATCACCGTGACGGGAGGCAAATGGACCACCTACCGCGCCATGGCCGAAGATGTGTTGCAAAAATGCTTCACCACGGGCCTGCTGCCGGAAAAACCGTCGGGTGTGACCAATCGTTTGCCCTTGGTGGGAACCCCTGAAGGGGCTGTTCAACATCGCATCAGTGATGCCCAGGGGCTGCACTCCTACGGGAGCGAGGCGGCGGTTGTCCGGGACATTGCCGGTGCGCACACCGATCTTGGTGGGGGGCTGACAGAAGCCATGGTGCGCTTTGCCGCCCGCTACGAATACGCCTGCACGGTAGAGGATGTGTTGGCCCGCCGCTCCCGGTTATTGTTCCTCGATGCCCGCAAGGCCATCGAGCTAGCCCCAGCGGTCGCTGACATCCTGCGTGCGGAGCTGGGTGCCGACCCCCACCTGGATGCCTTTTTGGAGCTGGCGCAACAGTATTTGCAGGTTCCGGCCTGATGGGGCGCTTGACTTCGTAAAAGTCTTTTGCAATAATCGAGGGCTTCGCGTTTCCTACGTGAAGTTTCTGCCCAGCGGGAAGTGCTGCAAATGGTTTGCGGTGCGGACGACGGGCCCAAGACTGACTGGCTGATTTGCAGCCCTTGAGAAGTTCTCTGGGGCTGTTGTCTTCTGGTGCAAGTTGGGAATATTGAAATGATCCAGACAGAATCTCGGTTAGAGGTTGCCGACAATACCGGCGCCAAGTCCGTCCTTTGCATCAAGGTGCTGGGTGGCTCGAAGCGTCGCTATGCAAGCGTTGGCGACATCATCAAGGTGAGCATCAAAGAAGCCGCTCCACGTGGCCGCGTCAAAAAAGGCGAGGTTTACAGTGCAGTGGTGGTTCGCACGGCGAAGGGTATTCGTCGCGGCGATGGTTCGCTCGTCAAATTCGATGGCAACGCCGCTGTGTTGCTGAATGCAAAGTTGGAGCCTATCGGCACCCGTATCTTTGGACCCGTGACGCGTGAACTGCGTACCGAGAAGTTCATGAAGATCGTGTCTCTGGCTCCTGAAGTTCTCTAAGGACGCGCCATGAACAAGATTCGCAAGGGCGACGAAGTCATCGTGCTGACCGGCCGTGACAAGGGCAAGCGCGGCACGGTGTCGCTGCGCAAGGATGACTCCTACGTGGTCATCGATGGCATCAACCTGGTCAAGAAGCACGCCAAGCCAAACCCCATGAAGGGTACGACGGGCGGCATCGTTGAAAAGTCCATGCCAATTCATCAGTCCAACGTGGCCATCTTCAATGCCGCTACGGGCAAGGCTGATCGCGTGGGCATCAAGGTGCAGGCTGACGGTTCGCGCATTCGCGTGTTCAAGTCCAGCGGTGCTGAAATCAAGGCGGCCTAAGGGGTAAACATGGCACGACTCCAAGAAATTTACCGCGACAAGATCGCTCCCGAACTGGCCAAACAGTTCGGCTACACCTCGCCGATGCAGGTTCCCCGTCTGACCAAGATCACGCTGAACATGGGCGTGAGCGAGGCAGTCTCGGACAAGAAGGTGATGGACAACGCTGTGGCTGACCTGACCAAGATTGCTGGTCAAAAGCCTGTGGTGACCAAGGCCAAGAAGGCTATCGCTGGTTTCAAGATCCGCGAAGGCCAGGCCATTGGTTGCATGGTCACGCTGCGTGGCGTGCAGATGTATGAGTTCCTGGACCGTTTCGTGACCGTGGCTCTGCCTCGCGTTCGTGACTTCCGTGGTATCTCTGGTCGCGCGTTCGACGGTCGTGGCAACTACAACATCGGCGTCAAAGAACAGATCATCTTCCCTGAAATTGAGTACGACAAGGTCGATGCCTTGCGCGGTCTCAACATCAGCATCACCACGACGGCCAAGTCCGACGAAGAAGCCAAGGCGCTTCTCGCTGGTTTCCGTTTCCCGTTCAAGAACTGAGGCGAAGCATGGCTAAAGTAGCTTTGATCCAGCGCGAACTGAAGCGCGAAAAACTGGCAGCCAAGTACGCAACCAAGTATGCGGAACTGAAGGCAATCGCTAGCGATGCCAAGCGCAGCGACGAAGAGCGCGATGCAGCCCGCCTGGGCCTGCAAAAGCTCCCTCGCAACGCCAACCCGACGCGTCAGCGCAACCGTTGCGAAATCACTGGTCGTCCACGTGGCACCTTCCGTCAATTCGGTCTGGCTCGCGCCAAGATCCGCGAACTGGCTTTTGCAGGCGACATCCCCGGTGTCACCAAAGCCAGCTGGTAAGCAGGCAGGAGAGATTAAACATGAGCATGAGTGATCCCATCGCTGACTTGCTGACCCGCATCCGTAATGCACAGATGGTCGCCAAGGCCACGGTTCTGGTGCCTTCTTCCAAAGTGAAGATTGCCATCGCCCAGGTGCTGAAGGACGAAGGTTATATCGACGGCTTCCAGGTGAAAACCGAAGCCGGCAAGTCGGAACTCGAAATTGCCCTGAAGTACTACGCAGGTCGCCCCGTGATTGAGCGCATTGAGCGCGTCAGCCGCCCTGGCCTGCGTGTCTACAAAGGCCGTGATTCCATTCCACAAGTCATGAACGGTCTGGGTGTGGCAATTGTCACGACGCCCAAGGGCGTGATGACTGATCGCAAGGCGCGTGCTACCGGTGTCGGTGGCGAAGTGCTCTGCTACGTGGCCTAACCCGCGGCATTGAGGAGAAACTGAAATGTCCCGAGTAGGAAAAATGCCCGTGACCATCCCCGCAGGCGTGGATGTGTCCGTGAAAGATGACCAGATCTCTGTCAAGGGTACTGGTGGCGCTCTGTCGCTGGCGCAAAACGCGCTGGTGAAAGTGTCCAGCAATGACGGCAAGCTCAGCTTTGAGCCTGCTAACGAATCCCGCGAAGCCAATGCCATGAGTGGCACGATTCGCCAGTTGGTCAACAACATGGTGGTCGGTGTCAGCAAAGGCTTTGAAAAGAAGCTGAGTCTGGTCGGTGTGGGCTACAAAGCCGCTGCCTCAGGCTCTAAGCTGAATCTGGCTGTTGGCTATTCGCATCCGGTCAATATCGAAATGCCCGCAGGCATCACGGTTGCCACCCCGACGCCCACGGAAGTGGTGATCAAGGGTGCAGATCGTCAGCGTGTCGGTCAGATCGCTGCTGAGATTCGTGCTGTTCGTCCACCTGAGCCCTACAAGGGCAAGGGTATCCGCTACGCGGACGAAAAGATCACGATCAAAGAGACCAAGAAGAAATAAGGAGCTGCAACATGTTGACCAAGAAAGAGCAGCGTCTTCGTCGTTCGCGCCAGACCCGCATCCGCATTGCACAGCAAGGCGTGGCACGTCTCACGGTGAACCGTACGAACCTCCATATCTACGCCAGTGTGATCTCCGGCGACGGCAGCAAGGTGCTGGCCAGCGCTTCCACTGCAGAAGCCGACGTGCGCAAGTCGCTCGGCGGTTCGGGCAAGGGTGGCAATGCCGCAGCAGCCCAGATCATCGGCAAGCGTATCGCTGAAAAGGCGAAGGCTGCAGGTGTCGAGAAGGTTGCATTTGATCGCGCAGGCTTTGCCTACCACGGTCGCGTCAAGGCTTTGGCCGACGCAGCCCGTGAAGCTGGCCTGCAGTTCTAAGCGGAGCGGAATACAAAATGGCTAAATTTCAACCCAAAGTGCAGAACGAAGGTCAAGACGACGGTCTGCGCGAAAAAATGATCGCGGTCAACCGCGTGACCAAAGTCGTGAAGGGTGGCCGTATTCTCGGTTTCGCCGCACTGACGGTGGTTGGCGACGGTGATGGCCGCGTGGGCATGGGCAAGGGCAAGTCGAAAGAAGTGCCAGCTGCCGTGCAAAAGGCTATGGAAGAAGCTCGTCGCAACATGGTCAAGGTCTCGTTGAAGAACGGCACCATCCACCACAATGTGACCGGCCACCATGGCGCTGCTGTTGTGATGATGGCACCTGCTCCAAAGGGTACCGGCATCATCGCTGGCGGCCCTATGCGTGCAGTTTTTGAAGTGTTGGGTGTGACTGACATCGTGGCCAAGAGCCATGGTTCGTCCAATCCCTACAACATGGTCCGTGCAACGTTTGACGCGCTCGTCAATTCGACCACCCCGTCGAATGTGGCGGCCAAGCGCGGCAAGACAGTCGAAGACATCTTCGCCTGAACCGGAGCTTGAAAATGACAACGCAACAAACCGTCAAGATTCAACTGGTGCGCAGCCCGATTGGCACCAAGGAATCGCACCGCGCCACCGTTCGTGGCCTGGGTCTGCGCAAGCTCAATAGCGTGAGCGAACTGCAGGACTCGCCTGAAGTGCGCGGCATGATTAACAAGATCAGCTATCTGGTCAAAGTCCTCTGAGAGATAGATCATGGAACTCAATAGCATCAAGCCCGCAGACGGCGCCAAGCATGCCAAGCGCCGCGTAGGCCGTGGTATCGGCTCCGGCCTGGGCAAGACCGCTGGCCGTGGTCACAAGGGTCAGAAGTCTCGTGCCGGTGGCTACCACAAGGTTGGTTTTGAAGGCGGTCAAATGCCTTTGCAACGCCGCTTGCCCAAGCGTGGTTTCAAGTCGCACTTGCTCAAGTTCAACGCAGAAGTGACGCTGACGGCATTGGATCAACTCGGCCTGGCCGAAGTGGATGTCCTCGCTCTGAAGCAAGCAGGCCTGGTTGGCGAATTGGCCAAGGTGGTGAAGGTCATCAAGAGCGGTTCCCTGACCAAGGCTGTCAAGCTCAATGGCGTGGGTGCTACGGCTGGTGCCAAAGCAGCGATTGAAGCTGCTGGCGGCAGCGTCGCCTGAGTGTGGCTCTGAAGGAAGGCATCTGTGGCTACTAGCGCGGCTCAAATTGCAAAGACCGGGAAATTCGGCGACCTCCGTCGTCGTCTGGTTTTTCTGTTGCTTGCGCTGGTCGTGTACCGCATTGGGGCTCATATCCCTGTGCCAGGCATCGATCCAGCCCAACTCCAGCAGCTCTTCAGTGGCCAGCAAGGCGGCATCCTGAATCTGTTCAACATGTTCTCCGGTGGTGCGCTGTCGCGCTTCACGGTTTTCGCTCTGGGGATCATGCCGTACATTTCGGCGTCGATCATCATGCAGCTGATGACCTATGTGGTTCCCACATTCGAGCAGTTGAAAAAGGAAGGCGAAGCCGGTCGCAGGAAGATCACTCAGTACACCCGCTATGGCACGTTGGGCTTGGCCCTGTTCCAGTCGCTGGGAATTGCCGTAGCGCTGGAAAGCTCTGCTGGTTTGGTCCTGAGCCCCGGTTTCGGGTTCCGCATGACCGCTGTGGTCAGCTTGACGGCTGGCACGATGTTCCTGATGTGGCTGGGTGAGCAGATCACAGAGCGTGGCTTGGGGAACGGGATCTCGATCCTGATCTTTGCGGGCATCGCCGCTGGTTTGCCTAGTTCGATCGGTGGCCTTCTGGAGCTGGTTCGTACGGGTGCCATGAGCATTCTGGCCGCTATCTTCATCGTCCTCGTCGTTGGTCTGGTGACTTACTTCGTGGTGTTTGTCGAGCGGGGTCAGCGCAAGATACTGGTGAATTACGCTCGCCGGCAAGTAGGCAACAAGGTTTATGGTGGTCAATCGTCTCACCTGCCCCTGAAGCTGAACATGGCAGGTGTGATTCCTCCGATCTTTGCCTCGTCGATCATTCTGCTGCCGGCAACGGTGGTGAACTGGTTCAGTGCAGGTGAATCGATGCGCTGGTTGAAGGATATCTCGGGTGCGTTGACTCCTGGTCAGCCCATCTACGTGATGTTCTATGCTGCAGCCATCATCTTCTTCTGCTTTTTCTACACGGCTCTGGTATTCAACAGCCGTGAAACTGCAGACAACCTGAAGAAGAGCGGTGCGTTCATTCCAGGCATTCGCCCAGGTGAACAGACGGCCCGTTATATCGACAAGATCCTGGTGCGCCTGACATTGGCAGGCGCTGTGTACATCACCTTTGTGTGCTTGCTGCCAGAGTTCCTGATCTTGAAGTACAACGTTCCGTTCTACTTTGGTGGAACCTCGCTGTTGATCATTGTGGTGGTGACCATGGACTTCATGGCCCAGGTTCAGAACTACATGATGTCGCAACAGTATGAGTCGCTGCTCAAGAAAGCCAATTTCAAGGGCAACGCAGGCGGTTGATGATGAGGAAGGCAGTGCCGCACTTGCGACACTGCCTGCAAGGAATTGAATATCGGTTGAGTTGGCGCCCCACGATTTTTCGCGGGCACAAATTGTGTTCCGTGCGAAGCAGCCGGGACGGATGGAAAAGTTTTAGGAGAATGCAATGAGAGTTTCGGCTTCGGTCAAAAAAATCTGCCGCAACTGCAAGATCATCCGCCGCAAGGGTGTGGTGCGCGTGATCTGCACGGATCTGCGTCACAAGCAGCGCCAAGGTTGATTGGAAAGTATTAGAGGACGCATATGGCACGTATCGCTGGCATTAACATTCCGCCGCACAAGCACGCGGAAATCGGTTTGACCGCCATTTTTGGCATTGGTCGCACCCGCGCTCGCAAGATTTGCGAAGCAACTGGTATCGCTTACTCCAAGAAGATCAAAGATCTGACGGACGGCGATCTGGAAAAAATTCGCGAGCAAATCGAGCAGTTCACCATTGAGGGTGACCTGCGCCGCGAAACCACGATGAACATCAAGCGTTTGATGGACATCGGCTGCTATCGTGGCTTCCGCCATCGCCGCGGTCTGCCAATGCGTGGTCAGCGCACCCGTACCAATGCTCGCACTCGCAAGGGTCCGCGCAAGGGTGCAGCTGCACTGAAGAAATAAAGATTGAAAGATCATCATGGCTAAGTCTCCTGCCAATAACGCAGCTCAGCGCGTTCGCAAGAAGGTCCGGAAGAACGTTTCGGACGGTATTGCACACGTGCACGCCTCGTTCAACAACACCATCATCACGATCACCGATCGCCAAGGCAATGCCTTGTCGTGGGCATCGTCCGGTGGACAAGGTTTCAAGGGTTCGCGCAAGTCCACCCCATTCGCAGCCCAAGTGGCTTCGGAAGTGGCCGGCCGCGCTGCCATCGATCAAGGTATCAAGAACCTTGACGTTGAAATCAAGGGTCCCGGTCCTGGCCGTGAATCTTCGGTCCGCGCACTGGGTGCCCTGGGCATCCGCATCACGTCGATTTCTGACGTGACGCCAGTGCCGCACAACGGCTGCCGCCCTCAGAAGCGTCGTCGTATCTAATCTCTCTAAGCCCACCGCCGCCTGTGAACGCGCAAGCGCCTCAGGCGGCTCCCGCAATGGTTTGCGGCAGATGACACAAAGGAAGCTCAAGTGGCACGTTACCTCGGCCCCAAGGCCAAACTCTCCCGCCGTGAAGGCACGGACCTGTTCCTGAAGAGCGCCCGTCGCTCGATCGCCGACAAGTCCAAGTTCGACTCCAAGCCTGGTCAACACGGCCGCACCTCGGGTGCCCGTACCTCTGACTACGGTCTGCAACTGCGCGAAAAGCAGAAGGTCAAGCGCATGTACGGCGTGCTGGAAAAGCAATTCCGCCGTTACTTCGAAGCCGCTGAAGGCAAGAAGGGCAATACCGGCGCCAACCTGCTGTTCCTGCTGGAATCCCGCCTCGACAACGTCGTGTACCGCATGGGTTTCGGTTCGACCCGCGCTGAAGCCCGTCAGCTGGTGTCGCACAAGGCGATTACCGTGAACGGCAAGTCCGTGAACATTGCTTCCTACCTCGTGAAGACGGGTGACGTTGTGGCTGTGCGCGAAAAGTCGAAGAAGCAAAACCGCGTTGTGGAAGCCCTGCAACTGGCCGCACAAGTGGGTATGCCCGCCTGGGTGGAAGTGAATGCCGACAAGGCTGAAGGCATCTTCAAGAAGGTGCCTGACCGTGATGAGTTTGGCGCCGACATCAACGAATCCCTGATCGTTGAGTTGTATTCGCGCTAATCGCTCGGTACATATTTCGAGAAAACCGTCCCTGAACCGCGAGGCATCGCGGTTTAGGCGCTTCACCAGCCTTACCGGTGTAACGAGCTGGGGGTATTGAGAGGAAGTCTGAATGCAAACCAATTTGCTGAAACCCAAGGCGATCAATGTCGAGCAGCTTGGCCACAATCGTGCCAAGGTCGCACTGGAGCCGTTCGAGCGTGGGTACGGCCACACGCTGGGCAACGCCATCCGGCGCGTCCTGCTCTCGTCCATGGTGGGTTACGCAGCGACGGAAGTCACCATTGCAGGCGTTCTGCACGAGTACTCGTCCATCGATGGCGTTCAGGAAGATGTGGTCAACATCCTCTTGAACCTCAAGGGCGTGGTGTTCAAGCTGCACAACCGCGACGAAGTCACGCTGAGCCTGCGCAAGGATGGCGAAGGCGTGGTCACCGCGCGCGACATCCAGACGCCCCATGACGTCGAGATCGTCAACCCCGATCACGTGATTGCCAACCTGTCGGCAGGCGGCAAGCTGGACATGCAGATCAAGGTCGAGAAGGGCCGCGGCTACGTGCCTGGCAGCCTGCGCCGTTATGCTGACGAATCGACCAAGTCGATCGGCCGCATCGTGCTGGATGCTTCGTTCTCGCCCGTCAAGCGCGTGAGCTACACCGTGGAAAGCGCTCGCGTCGAGCAGCGTACCGACCTGGACAAGCTGGTGGTCGAGATCGAAACCAATGGTGCCATCACTGCCGAAGACGCAGTGCGTGCATCGGCCAAGATCCTGGTGGAACAGCTGGCTGTGTTTGCACAGCTGGAAGGTGGCGAGCTGGCTGCGTTCGACGCACCTGCAGGCCCACGCGGCAATGCCACGTTCGATCCGATCCTGCTGCGCCCTGTGGACGAGCTGGAACTGACCGTGCGTTCCGCCAACTGCCTGAAGGCCGAGAACATCTACTACATCGGTGACCTGATCCAGCGCACCGAGAATGAGCTGCTCAAGACCCCTAACCTGGGCCGCAAGTCGCTCAACGAGATCAAGGAAGTGCTCGCATCGCGTGGTCTCACGCTGGGCATGAAACTGGAAAACTGGCCACCAGCTGGCTTGGACAAGCGTTAAGTTATAATTTTCGGTTCCCCGCCGGGAACAGTGCCTCGGGCAGTACCTGATACGGCTGCCTGATTTAATTACTCAAAGGAAAGCACCATGCGCCACGGACACGGCCTCCGCAAACTCAACCGTACCAGCTCGCACCGCCTCGCGATGCTGCAGAACATGATGAATTCGCTCATCGAGCACGAAGTCATCAAGACCACCGTTCCCAAGGCCAAGGAACTGCGCCGCGTGATCGAGCCCATGATCACCCTGGCCAAGGAAGACTCCGTAGCAAACCGCCGTCTGGCATTCAACCGCTTGCGCGACCGTGATAGCGTGACCAAGCTCTTCAATGACCTGGGCCCTCGTTTCAAGGTGCGTCCCGGTGGCTATACCCGTATTCTGAAGATGGGCTTCCGTGTGGGCGATAACGCTCCCATGGCGCTGGTCGAATTGGTCGACCGTGCTGCTGAAACCGAAAATAATTCGGCAGCAGCTGAATAATAGGGTATAATTTATTTCTTACCGCGCGATGGAGCAGTCTGGTAGCTCGTTGGGCTCATAACCCAAAGGTCGGAGGTTCAAATCCTTCTCGCGCAACCAACATGGCAGGCCTCTGCTGAACAAAACGCCCACTACACAGTGGGCGTTTTTGTTTCTGCCTCTCGGACCGTGCGGGATTGGCACTCTGGCTTGCCAGGTGATTTCTTCCAACCCGGCAAATGGCCTTTCATGTCGCCGTCATCCGGCATGGCATGTTTTCACAAACGAGGGCCTGGCCCTGGGCTATCGGGGGAGCCTTGGTGTTTGCCGCAGGGCTGATCACAGCAGCTCCATGAGTTGGCTGACTGAGGCCGAGTTTTGTTGAGAGGCTGCAAAAAGCTGCCTTAACCTGACCCCTCGGCGATCCTGAGCCCGCCTGGAGGTCTTCGATCGTGGAGTCCTGCGCGGGGTGGCACCCGGCAAACTCATTTCCCGAACAGATCTGCCTTGGCAGCCTTGGTGATTGCTGCCACGCAGGGGTGCGTGATGCGTCGCTCCACAGAAATCGCAAAAAACTCCTCGACCAGTTCCGTCGTGCGGCCGATCACTTCGACACCAAACTGTGCGGTGGTTTCCTCATCCAGAACGGTCGGGGACGTGAAAACGCCACGGCCTTCGCGGCCGAAAGCATTCATCAACGCACTGTCGTCGAACTCACCCACGAGCCGTGGCTGCAATTGGTATTTGTTAAACCAGTGATCGAGCTGTTGGCGCACGGAAGACATGGGGCCTTGGATGAGCATGGGGGCGCCCTGGAGGCATTGGGGAAAGGACCCCTGTAGCTGCGTCTTCAGGCAAGGAGCGCAAAAAAAACTCATCCCACTGGTTCCTAGCGGGTGGTTGAACGCCTTGACGCCGATTTTTTTGGAAACGGGTTCATCGGCCAGCACCAGATCGAGTTTGTGCAGGCTCAGTTGGGCGATGAGTTCTGGAAATTTTCCTTCCTGGCAGGTCATGTGCACCTGTTCAGGCATGCCCAAGGCGGGTTCCAGAAGGTGATAGGCCACGGACTTCGCGATCGAGTCTGCAACCCCCACGCGAAATTCCAGCGGTTTGGCGTGGCCGCGGGAGAGGCGGATCGATTTTTCCAGCTCGTCCCCCAGCGTAAAAATCTGCTCCGCGTAACCCAGGGCGACACGACCCTCGCTGGTGAGCTCCAGCCCACGCCCCCGCTTGCGAAAGAGGTCGTGGCCTAGCCATTCCTCCAGCTGTTTGATCTGCCCAGAAAGCGTCTGGGGCGTGGTGTGCAGCTGCTCGCCTGCCCGCATCACCCCTCCGGCCTTTGCAACCGTCCAGAAATACCGCAGATGCTTGAAGTTCATGGTGATAAATGCTTCGTAAAAAACGATCAATCAACGTTGATAAAACGAATATACGCGAAGTATTAAACCGCCTACATTGAACGCTTGGCCCCTTTCCGCAGCCATTGGTGCTGCGGTCTGGAACTGTCAACGTTCACAAGGAGTAGCAACGATGCGGATTACCACCCGAGGACAACTTGCGGTATCGGCAATGACCGACCTGGCGCTGCGCCAGAAGATGCGGCCGGTAGCGCTTTCGACGATCAGCGCCCGGCAGGGTACCTCGCTGTCGTACCTGGAGCAGCTGTTCAGCGCCTTGCGCCGTGCCGGGCTCGTGGACAGCACACGCGGCCCGGGTGGCGGTTACACCCTTGCCCGAAACACAGACCAGATCTCAGTGGCCGAGATCATCCTGGCGGTCGAGAACCTCAAGACCGACGATCTGCAAAGCCTGGGTGCCGGCCAGGCTGCGCAAGTCAAGTCGATGACGGGCGAACTCTGGTCCACCTTCAACGCACGGGTGATGGAGTACTTGCAGTCGGTGACTTTGCAAGACCTTGTGGCGCAGCAGCATGCCAAGGGTGTGGTGGCCGAGGAAATGGCCCCTGCAGCCCCTCGCCCCAAGCTGAGCGCCAAGCCACGCCCCTTGATGGCGCGGGTGGGCGTGCCCAACTCGGTGTTCGCACTGGGTTCGATCCCGCTGCTGCAACGCCGTTGAGACCGCACACCGGTTGCGCTCTGCAGTTGCGGGCGCATGCCAGTGCTCCGGGGGCGGCTCTGGCCCGCCCTCCATCAGTTTTGCGTGCGCGGGGCTGCTACAGCTGCTGCGCGAGCTGCTTGATTCCCCGGATCAGCATCTCTACCGAGATGGCGACCAGGATCAGGCCCATCAGGCGTTCAAACGCCATCACCACGCGTTCGCCCACCAGGCGCTGGATGCGTTCTGCCATCAGCAACACCACGGCGCACACGGCCATGGTGACGCACAGCGCGCCCACCCATTCCCAGCGGCGTTCCGGCGCCTGGGCCACCAGCAGCATGACAGTGGCGAGCGCTGATGGGCCCGCCAAGGCAGGGATGGCCAGCGGCACGATCAAGGGTTCGCCCGGCAGCTCCGCCTGTGGGCCGTCAGCCGACGGAAAAATCATGCGCAGCGCGATCAGAAACAGCACCACCGCACCCGCAATCTGCAACGACAAATCGCTCAGGTTCATCACCTGCAGAAACTGCGCCCCGAAAAACAGAAACACCAGCAGCAGCGCAAACGCAATCAGCACCTCCCGCAGGATCACCCGCGCCCGGCGCTCGGGCGCCACGCCGCGCAGGGCGTTGGCAAAGATGGGGATGTTGCCGAGCGGATCGGTGATCAGCAGGAGCAGGATGGTGGCGGACGCGAAGGTGTAGCTCACGATGCGTACACCGCGTCCAGTGAGCGAAAGCCCTTGATCTCGATCGGATTGCCGCTGGGGTCGTGGAAGAACATCGTCCACTGTTCGCCGGGCTGGCCTTCAAAGCGCACCTGCGGCTCCAGCACGAAGGCGGTGCCGGCGGCCTTCAGCCGTGCGGCCAGCGCATGCCAGTCGGGCAATTCCATGATGGCGCCAAAGTGCGGCATGGGTACCAGGTGGTCGCCCACATGGCCGGTGCGGGCACTGGCAAACGGGGTGCCCAAGTGCAACGAGATCTGGTGGCCAAAAAAATCGAAGTCCACCCAGGTATCGGTGCTTCGGCCTTCCTGGCAGCCCAGCACGCCGCCATAAAAGCGGCGCGCGGCATCCAGGTCGGTGACGTGAAAGGCGAGGTGAAAGAGGCTGCGCATCCCGCAAAGGATAGCAGCCAAGGCTGCGCTGCGGGCGCGGCCTGGAGGCCTGTCAGGCGACCGACGGGTCGGCGGCCATGTTGTCAAATTTCTTGAAATACTGGCGCGCCATGGCCACCAGTTGGGCGTCGGTCGGGTGGTCTGCAGCCACAGAGTCCACCACCACATCGGCCACCGCAGCATGGTGCTTAGCCGCCCAGTCGCGGAACTGGTTGCGTACCAGGCCCGGGCCAGCCAGCAGCACTTCACGCGTGTCGGCCAAGGCCTGGGCGACGTCGGCAAAGAAAGCGGTGAGGTCGTCGGCTTTGCCCTGGTGCTTGTGGTGGCTGCGGGACTTGATGCGCTGGGCCTCGGCATGCTCGCGGTCGAACATCACCACGTGGGCTTCGGACTGGTCCATCCAGACTACTGCGTGAAAAGTGCTCATGAATCGGCTTTCTTGAAGTGACGAAAAAAACGGGGAAAGAAGGGAAAAGGGGCCTGAATGCGTGAGCGAACTCACGCAGCACGGCGGTGTTGCTCGGCCTTTTCCTGGCAATGCACGCAGCGTGCGGCCTCGGGGGTGGCGTGCAGGCGTGCGGCGGTGATGTGGGTGCCACAGTCTGTGCATTCGCCGTACGTACCCGCTTCAATGCGGGCCAAAGCGGCTTCCACGGCGGCCAGGTGGGTGGTTTCGCGCTCGTCCAGCGCAAACTCCAGTTCACGCTCGGTGGCGAGCTGGGCACGCGGGTCCTCGGGCTGACCAAAGTGGTCGGCAGCGGCCTCGGCGCGGCCGATGACGCCCCCGCGCTGCGCGGCCAACTGGGCCAGCAGCTCGGATTGCTGGGCCAGCAATTGTTGGCGGAATGGGGCGGCCTGGGTCTTGTCCATGCGGTGTCTCCTCAAGGGTGATCGGATACCTGCATGGTGCGCTTGTGCGCGATGACCTCGGTTGACCAAGGTCAAGGGATGAAGACCCAGCGCCTGGGGGCGGGTTTAGAACAGGGTCTTAGCGCTTGGGCGGCCGCGCCAGCATTTCAGCGGTGTTGGTCTTGCGATCGGCGTTCACGCGCTGCACGTGGGGGCGCTCTGCCATGCGCGTGAGGTACTCGCGCACAGGCAGATCGGCCAGGTAGTCGCGGCCGTAGATGATCTTGGTGGCCGAGCTGACCAGCGGCAGGTGCACGATGGCGGCGCAGTCGGCCAGGGTGAAGGCGTCGCCGCCCACGTAGGGGCTGAACTTCGCAAGCTGACCGAAGGCGGCAATGTTTTTCTCAAGCTGCGCTCCCACTTTTTCCTTGGCGGTGTCGCTCACGGTTCCGCCAAAAAACGCCTGGGGATACAGGTTGCGAGCCACCAGCTCCAGATGCAACTCCAGAAAGGTGATCAGCTCGCGCACCTTGGCGGCCTGGTAGGGGTTGGCGGGGATCAGCGCTGGCTGTGGGTGGGCTGCCTCGATGTAGTCCGCCATCACGGCCGATTCGCACAGCGGCCCCTCGGGCGTGCGCAGGTAGGGCACCTTGCCCAGCGGGCTGGCGCTGCGGTCGGTCTCGCCCACCCAGGCCAGTTCTTCGGTGAAGGGCAGGCCCTTTTCGAGCAAGGCGAGTTTGATCTTGTTGTAGTAGTTGCTGGCCGAAAAGCCGCAGAGTGTGAGCATGGTGGCGTCTCCGTTGTGGTGGTGAATGCAGCACGCATCCTAGGTGGGGGCGGGGGCGCAGTCCGTCGCGCAGATGACCCCGGTCAAGGGGTGCGCACCCAGGCCCCCTACAATTCGCACCCATGCCCTCCCTGCAAACCATTCGCAGCCTTCGCTGGCTCGCCCGCCTTGTGCTGGCGTGGTTTGTGTTGTCCATCGGCGTGGCGGTAGCGTCGCCGCTGGTCAATCCGCAGGCGATGGAACTGATCTGTTCGGGCTCGGGCGCCATCAAGCTGCTGGTCAAGACCGATGACGGCGCCAAGGAGATGTCCAGCCACACGCTGGACTGCCCCCTGTGCGCGCATGTCGGCGCTCCGCCTCCCGTGTCGCAGGCCCAGCTGCCTGTGGTCCACCCCCTGGCGCATGCCCTGCGCCCCATTCCTGCCGCTCACATTGCTGCGCGCACCGCCGCGCCGCTGCCGCCGCGTGGGCCCCCCGCCTTCTCCTGAAATTGCTATATTTTTAATAGCTGTTTGCGCTTGATGGATAAGCGCTGGCAGCCTATTTGGCTCGAAATTCAGGAGTTCCCATGCGCAAAAGTCGCATGGCGCTGGCCGTGGCCAGTGCCTTTCCCCTCGCACTCTGCGTGGGCGTTTCCGCGTTGGCCCAGACCGCCGACAGCACTGGCAACAGCAATGCCCCCGTCAAGGAACTGGGCGTGGTCACCATCAGCGGCGGCCAGCCCACCTCGCTGCCCACGCAGATTCCCACCACCATCGAGGGCGTGACGCGCGAGCAGATCGAGCATTCGATCAACGCCACCGACAGCGAAGACGCCCTCAAGTACCTGCCCAGCCTGCTGGTGCGCAAGCGCTACATCGGCGACTACAACCACGCCGTGCTATCCACGCGCGCCTCGGGCACGGGCAACCCGGCACGCTCCATGGTGTTTGCCGACGGCATTCTGCTGAGCAATTACCTCGGCAACGGCCCCACCAACGCGCCGCGCTGGATGCTGGTCACGCCCGAGGAGATCGAGCGCGTGGACGTGCTCTACGGCCCGTTTTCGGCCGCCTACGCAGGCAACTCGGTGGGCGCGGTGGTGGATTACGTCACGCGCATGCCGACGAAGTTTGAAGCCCACGGTCAGGTCAGCTACCAGCACCAGCCCTTTGACCTCTACAACACCAATGCCACTTACGCGGGCAAGCAGGTCAGCGCGTCCGTCGGCAACAAGAACGGCGACTGGTCCTGGTTCCTCAACTTCAACAAGACCGACAGCGAGGGCCAGCCGCTCACCTTCCCCACGCGCCTTGTGTCTGCAGGCGCCGTGGGCAATGCAGGCACGCCGGTGACGGGCGCGGTGCTGGGCAACAACCGCAGCAACCAGCCTTGGTACCTGCTGGGCACTGCCACCCAGTACCACACGCAGCAAGACCACATCAAGGCCAAGATCGCCTACGACTTCTCGCCCACCGTGCGCGCCGCCTACACCTTTGGCTGGTGGCACAACGCATCCGAGGGGCGGCCCACCAGCTACCTGCGCGACGCCAACGGCAATGCGGTGTACGGCGGCACGGTCAACATCAATGGCCGCTCGTTTGCGCTCGCGCCTACGGACTTCAATGTGTCCAACGAAGACCTCACGCATTTCATGCACGGCCTGTCGCTCAAGAGCCGCACGCAGGGCGTGTTTGACTGGGAAGTGGCCGCCAGCCTGTACGACTACCAGACCGACACCCTGCGCGCTGCCACCGTCGCGCTGCCTGCAGCGCTCAACGGCGGGGCAGGGCGCATCGTCAACAACAAGGGCACGGGCTGGAACACGCTGGCCGCCAAAGGCACCTGGCGGCCCGATGGGGTGCAGGGCGCGCACATCGTGGACTTTGGCCTGCAGCGCGACAGCTACCAGCTGCGCACCGTGGAGAACGCCACGACGAACTGGATCAGCGGTGATGCAGGCGCCCGCAACCAGGCCTTCAACGGCGACACCCAGCTCATTGGCTTGTGGGCGCAAGACACCTGGAAGATTGCGCCGAAGTGGAAGGCCGTTCTGGGCGCCCGCGCCGAGCGCTGGAGCGCCAGCAACGGCCAGACCGGCAATGCCACCACCACCGTGAGCCACCCCGAGCGCAACGAAACCTACTTCTCGCCCAAGGCTGCGGTGGCTTACCAGGCCAACGACCTGTGGGTGCTCAAGGCCTCCACTGGCCGCGCGGTGCGCATGCCCACCGTGGCCGAGCTGTACCAGGGCGGCATCAGCGGCAGCGGCACGCTCATCAACAACGACCCGAACCTGAAGCCTGAAAAAAGCTGGACCACCGAGCTGACCGCCGAGCGCGACATGGGCAACGGTTTGCTGCGCCTCACAGCGTTCTTTGAGCGCACGAAAGACGCGTTGTATTCCCAGACCAATGTGCTCGTCACACCCAACGTGACCAACGTGCAGAACGTGGACGCCATCCTCACCAAGGGCTTGGAACTGTCGTACCAGGCAACCAATGTCTTCATGCGCGGGCTGGAGCTGGGCAGCAGCCTGACCTGGACGGACTCCAAGATCACTCGCAACGACAAGTTCCCCGCCAGCGTGGGCAAGTGGCAGCCGCGCATCCCCGAGTGGCGCGCCAGCGCCGTGGCCACGTACCGGCCGGATGACAAGTGGTCGTACACCCTGGGCGCGCGCTACAGCGGCAGGCAGTACAGCACGCTGGATAACACCGACGTGAACGGTTTTGCCTACCAGGGCGCCAGCCGCTACTTCACCACTGACGTGCGCGTGCGCTACCAGATCACCAAGCAGGTCAGCGCGGCCGTGGGCATCGACAACCTGAACAACTACCAGTTCTGGAACTTCCACCCCTACCCGCAGCGCACTTACCTCGCTGAGCTCAAGGTCAGTCTCTGAAAGGAATACATCCCATGTCTCTGAATACTATGAAAAAGATAGCTTTAATCGCTTTGCTGTCAGGCGCAGGAGGCCTTTTTGGCTCTGCATCCGCCCATGTGGTGCTCGAATACCAGGTCGCCCCGGCGGGCGCAGGCTACAAGGCCACATTCAAGGTGGGCCACGGCTGCGGTGCGTCGCCCACGCGGCAGATCGCGGTGGACATCCCGGCGGGCATGCGTGGCGCGCGCCCCATGCCCAAGCCGGGCTGGACGCTCGATGTACAGCGCGAAAAGCTCGCTCAGCCCTATACCAGCCACGGCCGCAGCATCACCGAAGACGTGGTGCGTGTGACCTGGACGGCGAAGACGCCGGACGACATGCTGCAAAGCGCGCACTACGATGAGTTCGCGCTCGTGGCCCAGGCGCCCGAGCAGGCCGGCACCGTGTACTGGCCTGTGCGCCAGGTGTGTGCGGAAGGCAAAAACGACTGGACCGAGGTGCCCAAGGCGGGCCAAAAACTCTCGGACCTGAAGTCCCCCGCTGCAGCGCTGGAGATTCTGCCCACGGGCGGCGCCGCTGCCCACCATCATTGATAGTCCGGCCCACGGCCTGTACTCCCTTTCCCGTCCCTCTTCCCTTCTTCGCTTCTTCTCGTTCTCTCACTCACCGAAAGGCATCCATCATGAAAAAACTGCTTCACACCGCCGCCCTGGTTTCCACTCTAGCCGCTGTACTCGCCAGCGCCCCCGCATGGGCACAGACCGCCGCTGTCAAAGTCGAAGGTGCTTGGGCGCGCGCCAGCGTGCAGGGCCAGAAGGCCACCGGTGCGTTCATGCGCCTCACCGCCCAGGACGGCGCCCGCCTGGTGCGCGCCGAGTCGCCCGCTGCGGGCATCACCGAAGTGCACGAGATGAAGATGGAAGGCGACATCATGAAGATGCGCGCCGTGCCTGCGCTTGACCTGCCTGCGGGTAAGACGGTGGAGCTCAAGCCCGGTGGCTACCACGTCATGCTGCTGGACCTGAAGGCTCCGCTGGCCAAAGGCGCTTCGGTGCCACTCACCCTGGTGTTTCAGGACGCCAAGGGCGTGGAAAGCAAGCTCGACCTCACGGTGCCCGTGGGCACGGCAGCACCCGGTGGTGCCACCGCAGGCACCATGATGAATGGGCATAAACACTGACATCTCCGCATCGGCGGCCGCTTCGCCTGCGCAACGCATTGGAGTAAGCTGTGACTCCACCACAGACTACCCTCGTCCACCTCTTGCGGAGCGGCCATGAGCGATACATCGAATTTCGGTTTCGGCAAACTTGTCCCCGGTTTTGACTTTCTGCAGAGCCTGGCCAAGGGTGCGTCCAGCAGCATTCCGCAGTTGCCCAACCTCAGCAACTGGGTGGCGCCCACCATCAGCGTCGAAGAGCTGGAAAAGCGTATCGACGAACTCAAGGCCGTGCAGTTCTGGCTGGAGCAGAACTCGCGCGCGCTGGCCGCCACCATCCAGGCGCTGGAAGTGCAGAAGATGACCTTGGCCACCCTGAAGGGCATGAACTTCAGCATGGGGGACGTGGCCAACGCCTTCAAGCTCAAGACGGCTGACACCGTGATGAGCGGCGTACAGAAAGCCGCCGACACCGTGACGGGCGCCGCCGAGGCTGTGGCTGGTGCCGCCGCCCGCGCTACGGGACGTGTGAGTGCTGCCGAAGAAGAAGCCGAAGACGAGGGTGACGACGCCGAACCCGCTGCCCCGCCTGCCAAGGCCAAAACAAAAGGCAGCAAGGCATCGGCCGCTGCCGCGCCCACCGTGGTGGACCCCATGCAGTGGTGGGGCGCACTCACCGGTCAGTTCCAGCAGATCGCCGCCAACGCCATGAAGGATGCGGCCAAGCAGACCGCCATCGACACCACCAAGAACATGGCCACGGGCCTCGCCAAGGAAGCCCTCAAGACAGCCACCGGCATGGCCAGCCAGTTTGCCGCCAAGGGCATGCAGACCATGCAGGGCGGTGCCAAGCGCGCCGCTGCATCGGGCACCGCCAAGAAGACCGCCGCTGCCAAGAAGCCTGCAGCCCGCAAAACCCCGGCAAAACCCGCCGCCAAGAAGGCCAGCGGCAGCACCCGCAGCCCAGCCGCCCGCAAGCGAGCGGGCTGACGCCAACGTGGGCGGGTGTGACAACCCGCAGGTGGTGCAATATCTGCCCGCCACCGCCCTGGCATGGAGATCACCACCATGAAACTATTTCCCACTGGCCATGCCACCCACCCCCAATGGCGCATGGCCGCCGCGCTGGTGCTGGCGCAGCTGCGCGCCCAGATGGCGTTGCCCGACTACGCTGCTGCGCCCACCCTGGGCCTGCTCTACATTACCGACCACTATGGCAACGACGCCCAGGCGCTGCTCGACTACCTGAGCGGCGAACTGCCCGAGGTCACCGACTGGAGCGGCACCGTGGGGGTGGGCGTGTCGGCCAACAACGCCGAGTACTTTGACGAGCCCGCGCTGTCGGTCATGCTGCTGGATGTGCCCGCAGACCAGTACCGCGTGTTCTCGGGCGTGGCGCCGCTGCCCACGCATGCGCCACACCCGGGCAGTGGGTTTGTGGCCCATACCGCCCTGGTGCATGCCGATGGCCGCACGCCCGAACTGGCCGAGTTGCTGACCGAGATGGCTGCACGCACCGACACGGGCTACCTGTTTGGTGGCCTCTCTGCCAGCCGCACCAGCAGTGTGCAGTTTGCCGTGGGTGGCGACGGCAACATGGCCGGGCAGGGCGGTGCCAGCGGGGTGTTTGACGGTGGCCTGTCGGGCGTGGCGTTTGGTGCCGGGGTGGCGCTGGTGTCGCGCGTTACGCAGGGCTGCCAGCCCGTGGGCGCGCTGCGCACGATCACCGCCGCGCAGGACAACGTGGTGCTAGCGCTCGATGGCGAGCCCGCGCTGGACGTGCTGCTCGATACGCTGCAGGTGTCGCTGGATGGTGGCGACCCGCAGCCCGCGCTGCGCAAGGTGCGCGCCACGCTGGCCGGGCTGGTCAGCGCGGGCGAGCAGCCCCAGGGCCAGCGCCGCACGGGCCACTTTGGTACCGACACACGCGTGCGCCACATCGTGGGGCTGGACGGCAGCCGCCGGGGCGTGGCCCTGGCCGACCATGTGGAGCCGGGCATGCACCTGGCGTTCTGTCAGCGCAACGTGGCAGCGGCGCGTGCCGACCTCATGCGCATCTGCGCCGAGATCCGCGAAGAACTCTCGCCCGAAGAGCTGGAGCCCGCGTCGCTGGTGTCGTCGTCCAGCGCGGATGGCGAGATGGCAGCTGCCAACAGCGCCTCAGGCGCCAGCGCGGCGCCCCAGGCAGGGCGGCGAATCTGTGGGGCTATCTATGTGAGCTGTTCGGGCCGGGGCGGCCCGCATTTTGGCGGGCCCAGCGCCGAGCTGCAGATCGTGCGCCACGCGCTGGGTGACGTGCCGCTGGCCGGGTTCTTTGCCGGTGGAGAAATTGCGCACCACCACTTGTATGGTTACACCGGGGTGCTCACAGTTTTCGTTGACGACGACCCGCACGCCCGCTGAGCGACTGAGCCGCTTCGCCCGCAGAGAACGCCAGGGCGGGCCCTGGCGGAGACGGTGCCCCATGGAGGGGCCAGGTCAGCCCGCGCCGTTGTCGTCTGCTTCGGCCTTTTCCTCGGGGGTCAGGCGCGTGGCCAGGATCTTGTCGATGGTCTTGCCATCCATGTCCACCACTTCCAGCTTCCAGTCCTCCCACTGCACGGTGTCGGTCACCTTGGGCAGGCGGCCAGTCAGCAGCATGATCATGCCGCTCAGCGTGTGGTAGCGGCCGCGTTCCTCCTCGGGCACGGCATCCAGGTTCAGGCGGTCTTTCAGCTCGGGCACGGGGATGTGGCCGTCCAGCAGCCAGCTGCCGTCCTCGCGCTGCAGCGCCCAGGAGGTCTCCGGGTCGCGCGGCTGAAACTCGCCGGTGATGGCCTCGATCAGGTCCTGCAGCGTGACGATGCCCTGCACCTCACCGTATTCGTCGATGACAAACGCCATGTGGACGTCCGACAGGCGGAAGTTGTCCAGCAGCTCCATGCCCGTGATGGTTTCGGGCACATACAGCGCTGTCTGGAGCGGCTGGTCGGCCAGGCCGCCGCGCGCCTTGTCGCGCAGCGTGCGCGACAGCCACTGGCGCGCGTTGATCACGCCCAGGATGTTGTCCATGCCGCCGCGCACCACCGGAAAGCGTGCGTGGTCGGATTCCTCGATGCATTTGAGGTTGTCTTCAAACGACGCATCCATGTCCAGACACACCACATCACCACGCGGCACCATCAGCGAGCCGATCTGACGGTCGTCCAGCCGGAACACATTGCGCACCATGGTGTGCTCGTGCGATTCGATCACGCCCGCAGTGGTGCCCTCCACCAGCATGGCGTGGATCTCTTCTTCGGTCACCGGGCTGCCGCTGGTTTCCTTCACACCCATCAGGCGCAGCAGCGTGCGCGTGGACGTGGACAGCAGCAGCACAAACGGCTTGGTGGCCAGCGCCAGAAAGTTGATGGGCCGCGCCACCAGGCGGGCAAAGGTCTCGGGGTACGACTGGCCGATGCGCTTGGGCACCAGTTCACCCACCACGATAGAGAAATACGTGATCAGCACCACCACCAGGCCGGTGGCCGCGTAGCTGCCAAAAGGCATGGGAACGCCCAGTGCTTCAAGCCACAACGCCAAGGGCCCAGCCAAGGCGGCCTCACCCACGATGCCGTTCAGCACGCCAATCGACGTGATGCCGATCTGGATGGTGGAGAGAAAACGCGTGGGGTCTTCGCCCAGCTTCACGGCAGCGGCGGCGCCGCTATCGCCCTCATCAATCAGCTTTTGCAACCGGGCTTTGCGGGCCGTGACCAGAGCGATCTCGGACATGGCAAACAGGCCGTTGAGAAGGATGAGGGCGAACAGTATTGCTATTTCCATACAAAGGGCGCCTTGCGCGCCCTTGGGTGTTGAGAAGCGACCAATTGTAAGGACAGGGGCCAGAGACCCTGCGCTGGCTCCTAGCCACCTTCGGTCGGGAGGCCCGTTTCGTCCCACTCGGGCAGTCCCCCCCGCAGCCAGTACACCGACTGGAACCCCTTGGCTGTGGCCACCTTGGCCGCTTTGTAGGACTTCCAGCATTCGGCGCCATTGCACGCAAAAATTACCGGCTTGGCCTTGTCCACGCCCTGAAGCTTGTCCAGCGCCTGGAAATCATCCTGTGCGGCATTGAAGGCCACGTCCTTGAGGCTCTTTTCCACATACGCTGCAAACACGGCGCCCCGGATGCGCTTGGTCTTGAATTCCTTCTCGGTTCGGGTGTCCACCAGCGTGGCGCCCTGCACCAGCAGGGTCTGGGCCTCGCGCGCAGTGATGCGCGTCACCCCAGGCAGGCTCGTGGGGGTGAACAGCCCCAGCTCGGCCACACGTCGGTACTCAACGGCCTCCGGGCGCACGGAGGCTGGCGGCAGGCCGCTGGCGGAGGACGACGCGCTGAACCACTGGGCCAGCTTGTTGCGCGCATCCGCCGGCAGGTCTTTTTTCACCACGATGGAGAACCCGCCAGGCACCGGCTGCGATGTAGCCAGCACCCGCGCAAGGCCGGGGTGCGCTGCCGACCATTCGGCCCAGTCGTCCTCGCGCACCACAGTGGCATCCGCCGTGCCCAGAGTCAGGGCTGTCAGGCCGGCCTGGGGAAATTTCTCGTACTGCACCGCGCGCAGGTCCTGGAACGACAGCCCCGCCTCATTGAGCATGCCGCGCGCCATGTAGGTGTAGGCCGAATCCTGCTGGGGCAGATAGAGCCGTCGGCCTTTCATGGCAGGCACCGCAGCGATCTGCTGCAGCCCGACCAGCAGGTATCTGTCCGATTTGTGCGTGGCGCCCACCAGCTCGTAGCCGCGTTGCAACGCGGACGCAGCCACCTGGGCAGGGCCAATGAAGATGTCATATCCCGCGCTGCGCGTGGCGCGCATCACGTCGGCCAGGTCGTCGCTGGTGGTCAGTGCCACGGGCTGGCCCGCGGCCTTCGACAGGCCCGATTCGGCGGAGGTGCGCAGGATGGAGTGCGCCGCCTTGCGGGCCGTGGGCTCCACGGCCACGATGGCCGTCAGCTGGGCCTGGGCGGCGCTGCAACACAGCCATAAGCCAAGTAGCAGTCCCAGCGGGCCGCGGGTCGATTTTCTGGCGATGTTCATTGCGCGGTTCCTCTCCCCAAAACAAACCGCGAATATGCCCAGGGCCCCCGCACCTGCGTACGAATGTTTCTGATCTTTTGTTTTTGTTACTTCTTCTAACGAAGCCATGCGTGCGGCGCGCAGAGCTCCCGCACAGAATGCGGGCTGACCCGATCCCCTGTGCCTGCCGGGTGGGCGGGGGCAACAAAGAGTTTTTGTCCATCCCATTATTTGGAGACGTTTCCATGAAAGATTCCATGACCCTGCCGCGACGCCACATGCTGGCCGGAAGTGCCGCCGCCTTGAGCGCGCTGGGCCTGGCTGGATGGGCCGGCGGTGCGCGTGCCCAGCAGGCCGCAGCCGCTGCCAAGCCGCTGCCCGCGTATGCAGGATGGAAGTCACCGGATGCGCTGATCGTGCACAGCAGCAGCACTCTCGAAACCCGTCGCTCCGCGTTTGGCACCAGTGTCATCACGCCGTCCAACCAGCTGTATGTGCGCAACAACCTGCCCGCGCCCGACGCCGCCATCCTGGACAACCGCGATGCCTGGACCGTGGCGATCGAAGGGGTCAAGAGTCCGCGCAGCCTGACCCTGGCCGAACTCAAGACGCTGGGCGTGGAAACCGTGGCCACCGTGCTGCAGTGCTCGGGCAATGGCCGGGGCTTTTTCCCCAGCAAGCCCAGCGGCACGCCCTGGTCGGTGGGCGCTGCCGGTTGTGTGGTCTGGAGCGGCGTGCCACTGCGCAACGTGGTGGCCGCCTTGGGCGGGCTGGCCGACGGTGCTGCCTACCTGACCGGCACGGGCGGCGAGAAGCTGCCCGAGGGCGTGGACCCGCTCACCGTGCTGGTGGAGCGCTCGGTGCCCGTGAAGGCACTCGACGACGCGCTGCTGGCCTGGGAGATGAATGGCGAGCCGCTGTCGCTGGCGCACGGTGGCCCGCTGCGCCTGGTGGTGCCCGGCTACCAGGGCGTGAACAACATCAAGTACGTCAAGCGCGTGGCCTTCACCGCCGCGCAGTCGCAGGCGCGCATCATGTCGCACGGCTACCGCATGTCGCCGCCCGGCAGCAAGGCCAGCCCCGACCAGCCCTCGGTGTGGGAGATGGGCGTGAAGTCGTGGATCAACGGCCCCTTGGCCGACAAGGGCGCGCTCAAGCCCGGCCAGGTGCAGGTGCATGGCGTGGCCTTTGGCGGCACGCGCGGCATCAAGGGTGTGGAGGTGTCGGTCGATGGCGGCAAGACCTGGCAGGCGGCCAAGCTCATCGGCCCGGACCTGGGCCCGTTCGCGTGGCGGCAGTTTGCGCTGCCCGTGCGCCTGGAGGCGGGCACCCATGTGCTGGCCAGCCGCGCCACCGACACGGCAGGCAATGTGCAGGCCGAGCAGCGCGAGGAAAACCTGGGCGGCTACAACAACGCCAGCTGGCGTGACCACGCCGTCACCGTGACCGTGGCATGACCTCGCTCCCCCCTGAGGCGCTTTGCGCCTTCCCCCCGATGGGGGGACGCCACCCGTGGCCTGGCAGAGCCAGTTCCACGGTGGCACTGGCGTGGGTGCGCGCCGCTATCGGACGGTATCGGGTGCCGCAAGGCAGTTTGCTGGTAGGGCTGGCGTTACTGTGGGCGGGCGCCAGCTGGGCTGCCGACCCGGCCGAACTGGCGCGCGGCAAGGAGCTGTTCACCAAGATCCAGCCCGCCTGCGCGGTGTGCCATACGCTGCAGGCCACCGGTGCTGAAGGGCAGGTGGGCCCGGTGCTGGATGAGCTGAAACCTGACGCTGGCCGCGTGTTGCGCGCGCTCAAGGCGGGTATCGGCGTGATGCCTTCGTATGCCGAGCGCATGAGCGAGAAGGACATGCTGGCGGTGGCGCAGTTTGTGGCGCACGCCACAGGCGCCGCCAAGTAGGCGCAGCCTTTCGCAGCGGTTGCAGCAGCCTTGCCTCGCTGCAACCGCGCGCTGCTTCAGGCCGCCGTGCGCGATGGCACCAGTGCCGCTCCTGCGGCGCGCCCCTGCAGCCCCTGGAACGCAAAGTCCACCTCGGGTACACGGCCGCTCACGATGTCGGCCAGGGCCTTGCCCGAGCCGCAGGCATGTGTCCAGCCCAGCGTGCCGTGGCCGGTGTTGAGGAACAGGTTGCCTACTTTGGTCTTGCCGATCAGCGGCACGTTGCTGGGCGTGGCCGGGCGCAGGCCGCTCCAGAACTGGGCCTGGCTCGCGTCGCCCGCGCCGGGGAAGAGCTGCTCCACGCGCCGCACGATGGCCTCGCAGCGCACCTGGTTCAGGTGGCGGTCGTAGCCGTTCAGCTCGGCGGTGCCCGCAATGCGCAGACGGTCACCCCGCTCGCTGGTGTAGCGCGAGAACACGAGCTTGAACTCATCGTCTGTCAGGCTCACCTGGTGCGCCTTGGCTGCATCCTTCACCGGCATCGTCACCGAGTAACCCTTGGCCGGATAAATCGGCAGCTGGATACCCAGCGGCTGCGCCAGCAGCGGGCTGAACGAGCCCATGGCCAGCACAAACGCGTCGCCGCGCACGCGTTCGAAGCGGCCTTCGGCATTGGTCACTTCCACATGGTCGATGCGGCCGCCCACCTCGCGCAGTGCGGTGATGTGGTGGCCCATGCGGAACTGCACGCCCGCCGCCTCGCACAGCTTGGCCAGCTCGCGCGTGAACTGGTTGGCGTCGCCGGATTCATCTTCGGCCGTGTAGGTGGCGCCTGCGAGCTGCGGGCGGATGTGGGCCAGCGCGGGCTCGATGCGCACGGCCTCGTCGGCGCTGATCACCTGGCGCTCACAGCCCAACGCGCGCATCTGCTCGGCCGGGGCCAGCGCGCCGTCGAATTCCTTTTGGTTGGTATAGAAGTGCAGGATGCCCTGCGTGCGCTGGTCGTACTGGATGCCGGTGGCCGTGCGCAGCTGCTGCAGTGTGTCGCGGCTGTAGGTGCCCAGGCGCACGATCTGCTCGATGTTGTGGCGAGTGCGCGCGGGTGTGCAGTTGCGCAGGAAGGACAGGCCCCACAGCCACTGCCGCATGTCGGCGCGCAGGCGGAACAGCAGGGGCGCATCTTCCTTGCCCAGCCACTGCAGCACCTTGAGCGGCGCGCTGGGGTTGGCCCAGGGCTCGGCGTGGCTCACCGAGATCTGGCCGCCGTTGGCAAAGCTGGTCTCGGCACCGGGCGCACCCTGGCGGTCGATGACCGTGACCTCATGGCCAAGTTGTTGCAGGAAATAAGCCGAAGTCACGCCGAGCAAGCCGGCGCCCAAAACGATTACGCGCATTTTTGAAGCCTTTTAAGGGTTCAGCGCTTGATGGATGTGCGTTGGCAGCTATTAATTAAATAGCAAGCAGCCAGCGCGCGTCCGCCAAGCTGCCGCTCCCCCTGTCCTTGGTACCTGAGAGATTCACCACCCAGCCCACATGGCGCGCGGTTTGCTCCTTCGGTGCGCCACAACGCTGCTGACAGGTTGGGGCGGCTCTCCAGACGGCTTTGATAAATGGTGCAGTACGGGACCTGAGCGTGTATGGGAGTTTGCGCCTTCGGTGCAGCGGTGGGCCTTGTGGCCTGCCGTGCTCTCCTGCGGGGGCCATTCTAGGAGGGTGCGGGCGGCGGTGGGGTGTTTGGGGCGGCTAATGGGCGGCAATCGTTGCTGATGCTGGCGGCGACATGGAGTCGCCATAATCCGGCGATTTGACCCACCCCCAGGACGCTTTTCCCATGCCCGATACCGCCTTTGACCCCTTCGCCAGCGCCGCCGTGATCACCATAGCGCGCCAGGGACGCACGCCCCGGCCGCTGGATCTGCCCGTTGCATTGCGCCCTCGCGATGCGGCCGAGGCCTACGCCGTGCAGGACGCCGTAGTGCGTGAGCGCGGCGAGGTCGCGGGATGGAAAGTGGGCGCCGCGTCGCCCCAGGCCCAACCCGCGCGTGCGGCGCTGACCCGCGACTCGGTGTGGGTGGAGCAGCCTGGCCAGGAGGTCAACTTGTCGGCCACAGGCTTTGCCGTGATGGGGGTGGAGGCGGAGCTGGTGTACGAACTGGGCGCAGACCTGCCCGCACGCGCCACGCCCTACAGCGCGGCCGAGGTGCTGGCCGCCATGGTGTCGGTGCGTGCCGCCATTGAGGTGTGCGACACGCGTTTTGCCGCCTGGGCACAACAAGGGGAGTGGAGTCGCCTGGCCGACCAGGCCTGCCATGGGGCGCTGATCGTGGGTTCGGGTTTGACCGATGTGGCTTCGGTGCAGCCCCTGGTGCAAGGGGTCAGCCTGTCGGTGAACGGATCGGTGGCCGTGCAGCACGCCACCTGGGGTAACCCGGCAGGTGATCCGCTGCGGCTGCTGGTGTGGCTGGCCAACGAAGGCGCGCGCAGCCTGGGAGGGCTGCGCGCAGGGCAGTGGGTGACCACCGGGTCCTGCACCGGCACCGTGCTGGTGGCGCCGGGCACGGTGGTGGTGGCCGATTTTCCTGGTGTCGGTCGCGCCGAGGTGAAATTCGACTGAACCGTTACGAGGATCGTGGAACGCGGCAGATCAGTTGCGGCGCGGGTTGTCCGGCTGGCTGTCGCGGCGGTTGGACACGCCGTCACCGTCGCGATCACGGTCATTGCGGTTGGAGATGCCATCGCCATCGCGGTCCCGGTCGTTGCGGTCGGCAATGCCGTCACCGTCGCTGTCCCAGCGGCCCCGCTGCATTTCCCAGCGGCCATCGCGCTCCACCCATTGGGGCTGCCGGTACTGGTAGCCGCTGCGCGCTTGTACCCAGTGGCCCTTCACCCAGCGGTGGCGGTTGCCGCGCCATTCCCAATGGCCTTGTTCCCACACCTGGCCACGGCGTGGGCGCGGCACGGCTTCGTACCGTGGTGGTGGGGGCGCGGGAATCACCTGGTAGGTCTGCGTGGGCTGGTACCCACGCTGTGGTTGGTCGGACTGAATGACGACGGTGCCTTGAATGGCCGCGTGTGTCGGTACGAGGGGCAGCAGTGCCATCAGGGCGATGGCGGCTGCGGTCAGTGTTTGGCGGGTCATGGTGGTCTCCGGGGTGATTCCTGGCGGAATCGGTCTTTGCATGGTGGCGGCCTGGTGCGCGGCGCCACGTAGGTGCTCAGCGGGGGCGGGCGTAGGCCAAAGGAGGGAGTGGGCGCGGGGCTTGCGAGCCTCCGCGCTCCTTCAGCTGTTCAATCGTTCAATCGTTCAATTGCGGTAGGGGTTGTCCGGGCGGCGGTCGTGCCGATTGGGAACGCCGTCTCCGTCACGGTCGCGGTCGTAGCGGTTGGACACGCCATCGCGGTCTCGGTCGTGGTGATCGCGGTCGTAGCGGTTGGGAACACCATCACCATCGCGGTCACGGTCATAGCGGTTGGGGATGCCGTCGCCATCACGGTCCCAGCGGCCGGGGCGCAGGTCCCACCGGCCGCCGTGTTCCACCCAGCGCGGCTCGCGGTAGTAGTAACCAGGGCGCGCCTTCACCCAGTGGCCCTGGACCCAGACATGGCGGTGGCCGCGCCAATCCCAATAGCCGGGCACCCACACCATGTTGTGCCGAGGGCGGGGCGCCACTTCATGGCGGGGGGGCGGTGGTGGGCCGTATTGCACCACCATGGGTGCTGGCGCCTGGTAGTGGTGGGGCTGCCCCGACTGGATGACAACGGTGGCGCTGGTCTGTGCCTGCGCCACCGTTGCGGCGCCCAGAGACAGCAAGGCGATGGAAACAGCGGCGAGTGCATTGCGGGCCATGGTGATCTCCTCAGAATGATTCCTTGCGGAACCGGAGACTTCATGGTGCAGATGCTGCGTCAAGCCGGTGTAGGCGAATTGCGAAGTCTTGTGAAGTTGTGTTTCCTGCAGCAGGAGCAGCAGCGGTTTCCGTGATTTTTCTCACACTTCCGGCAAGCTGCCCACCCCGTGAACGTAGTGCGGCCCTTCAGCGCCACCACACCAGCGCCGCCACCACGAGCAGGGCAAACCAGGCAGGGTGTCGGCCCTCAGTGGCATAGAACACCAGCACGCCGCTGGCCAGCGTGGCGACCCCGGCCACATCGGCCACCCAGGCTCCCAGGTCCGCGTCCACGGGCGAGGTCCCCAGGCGCCACATCAAGGCGCTCAGGGCCCAGCCCAGCACGGTGGCCAGATGCCAGGTGCCCCACAGAATGCGCACCTGCCACTCCCGCAGCACGGGCCGTCCGCCGGTGGGCACGATGCCCTCTGTGCGCAGGGCGCGAAATACTAGCAATTCACCCAGCACCGAGTGCGCAACACCCACCAGGGCGAGGCCCCCGGCTGCCAGTACCAGCGCAGTATTCATGGACAGTTTCTAGTTCAATCAGGATGGCCGTGGAAGGTGCAGACGCAGCGCATCAACCGCCTTTTTCGCCTTCAGCGCTTTGGGGCCAGCACAGGGCCAGCGCGGGCGGCAGCGCCAGCCAGAAACCGGAGGAAGGCATGAGCACAATGCCCAGCACCGTGAGTGCCAGCAACCCGGCACCCAGCCCGCGCAAAGGAACGGGCGCCAGGGCAGCGTTGCGTTCGGCCAGCAGGATGGCCCAGCCCAGCAACGCGAACAACACGCCGAACAGTACAAACCAGACCACGGCGCCCACGGCCGGGTCTTTTTGTACGCTGTTGAAAACGCCGCGCCGCACGATCTCTTGCAGCTGGGTCGGAAACACGACGGCGGCATACAGCGTGTGCAGCACCGCCACGGCCAGCATCCACTGGCCCTTCCAGCGGTTGCGAAACGGTATGGCCGTAGAGCGATGGGAGGGGGAGGTCAGGGAGGTCATGTGGGTGGGGTCCTATGAGGGAAGAAGGGCGGGGCAATGCGTGTGGACGCGCGCGCCCAGCCCCGTAAGCAGGTGCATGAGGCCCATCCACATGCGCTCAAACGCGGGCATCTCGCCGGGCACCTGCACCAGGTGCTCGCCCAGCATGCGCTGGTGCCGTCCGGCGGTGATGGGTGGCGGCGTCTTGACGCCAAAATCGAAAACCGGTTGCGTGAAGGGCTCCATCTGCCAGGCCTGCATGTCAGCCAGTGCGGGCGCGAGTTCGGCGGTGTAGGCCGGCACGGTGAGGCGGGCGTTGACGAGTCCGAGTGCCTGGTAGGCTTGCAGCACCAGCGCGCCTCGCTGTGGGTCGGTGGCAGGCCTCAGCAGTGCGGACCATGCTTTTGTCACCTGGGTGCGAAAGTGCTCCGACAGGCTGCGCGTGCAGCCAAAGTCCAGCACCCCCACGGTGCCATCGGGTGCGAACAAGAAATTGCCCGGGTGCGGATCGGCGTGCACTCGGCCCAGCACAAAGAGGCAGTGCATGAACCAGTCCCACAGGTGCTGTCCGGCCCGGTCGCGCTGCGCCTGCGTGGGCTGCGAGGCCAGCCAGTCCTGCAGATGCTGGCCCGGCAGAAACTGCTGTGTGAGCACCTGGGCCCGGGTGTGCGACAGGATGGGCTGGGCCAGCACCACGCCCGGCAGCGCCGCGTGCTGTGCAAACCACTGCAGTTGTTCGGCCTCCTGCAGGTAATCCACCTCGCGCAGCAGCGTGGCCTCGATCTCGGTCATCACGCTGTCCACAACGGTGTTGGCGGGCAGCGGCATGTCGGTATGGGCCAGGGCGCGCAGCGCGGCGCGCATGAGCTGCATGTCGCTGGTGATGGTGGCGGCGATGCCGGGGTACTGCACCTTCACGGCCACCGTGCCGTGGCCTGCCAGCCGCGCGCGGTGCACCTGGCCCAGGCTGGCGGCGGCGAAGGCGGTGGGTTCGAAGTGTTCAAACAGTGCCTCGGGCTCCTGCCCGAAAGCTTGGCGGAACACGCGGCCCACCAGCGCGCGGTTGAGTGGTGGGGCCTGGTGGTGGGCGCGCGCCAGCTCTTGCCGCACACCGTCGGGCAGCAGGCCGGGGTGCATGCTGAGCAACTGCGACACCTTGAGCGCCGAGCCCCGC
Source organism: Acidovorax sp. NN32 (assembly GCF_057597245.1). Classification (NCBI taxonomy): domain Bacteria; kingdom Pseudomonadati; phylum Pseudomonadota; class Betaproteobacteria; order Burkholderiales; family Comamonadaceae; genus Acidovorax; species Acidovorax sp. NN32. The sequence continues at coordinate 4,785,851 of NZ_CP199679.1, read as the reverse complement.
AACTGGCCCAGCGCGCCAAAGAGGATGCGGCCGAGGGCGGCTTCGTGGTCGGCCTGCGCTTGGGCAGATGGCGTGCGCACGCGGTGCCCCAGCTGGGCCATCCCGATGCGCGCGGCAGCGATGCCAGTGATGGTGCCGCGCGCCAGGCGGCCGGTGCGCGGCGGTTCAGTGCGTGCCATGGTCTGCCAGGCGTTGCACCATGGCCCGTGCGATGCGGCGGTGAAAGGGTGTCACCACCGCCATGTAGGCATGCCCGAGCGTGTTGTGGATGTGCACCACGGTGCTGAGCACCATGGTCGGCGGCCCAGAGGTCTCGGTCCGTCCGCTGTGCTTGGTCAGTGCAACCTGCACGTCGAGGTGCCTGTCGTCCTGGCCCATCACGACTTCGGTGTCGCTCAGGTGGCGGATGCGGAAGATGCCCACGCGGTCGCCCACACGGTAGCTGCTGGCCTCGCGCAGCGATCTGCCGCTGGCGGGCGGGTACCCATCGTGCAGTTGCCCCAGGTCCTTCAGGCCCACCAGCCGCACCAGCTTGTTGCGCACGGTCATGAGCATTTGTGTCCAGCGCGGCGTGCGGGCCACCACGTCCAGCCAGGCCTGCAGGGCGGTGTGGGATGGCTGGCCGTCAGCCGCCTCGTAGGCATCAAAAAAATGGGCGCCGGGCAAGCTTGCATGGATGGCGGTGCCTGCGGGCACCTGCGTTTCGCGCACGGTGGGGGCGGTGTTCATGCGGACTTCCTCTTGCGTGGTGCGGCGGCGGGCTTGGCGGTGGTGCTGGGGGGCGGGACTGGGCTGGCTGCGCGTGGTTTGCGCGGCGTACGGGGCGGCTTGGAAGGCTCTGGCGCTGCGGGTGAACCGGCGTTTGCCGTGTGGGCCTGGTGTGCCTGGGGAGTGCTGTAGGGCGCGCTGGCCATGGCCTGCTTGGCCAGCTGCAGCATCCCCATCAGGCCGCTGCTGTGCTGCACCATGCGGGCCATCTGGCTGCGCAGCACAAAGCCGCCCAGTTGCAGCACGCGATTGACGAGCCCGCCACGCAGTGCCTGCACCAGCACACCCAGCGAAAGGTCCACCAGCTGCGTGGTGTCGGCAAATTCGTCGGAGGTGTCGGCCAGCCAGTAGGTCACCACACCGGCCAGGTAGTCGGTGTAGAGCCCACCCGCCATGCCTTTGAAGTCGCAGGGCTCGATTTCGCCACTGGCCTCTGCCGCTTCGAGAAAGCTGGCGACGGCCTCGCGCAGGCTCTGGCGCGCCGCCAGGGGCTCGGCCAGCATCGACAGCGGCGAGCGCCGCGCCAGACTGCGCACCTGGGCCACAAATTCGCGGTCGGCCAGCAGGCGCTCCAGCACGGCGTCGGTCAGGCGCTGCAGCTTTTCCTGCAGCTGATAGCCCGCGAAGCCTGGCGTCTGCAGGGTTTCGGCCAGCGCCTGGTGGACCACATCGTCCAGGTAGCCGAGCACGATGCGGTCCTTGGTGGGGAAGTATTTGTAGATCGTGGCGTCGCCAATGCCTGCTGCACGCGCGATGTCTTTCATCGTCGTGCCGTCAAAGCCCTGGCGGGTCATGAGGTCCACCGCGCTGGCCACGATCTGGCGGCGCGTGGCGTCTTGTTGCTGGCGGGTGGTTTTCATTTGACTATCTTTAAATAAACAAAATTTGTTATTTAAAGAATAGTATTTTCTGTTTGTTGCGTCAAGCGGGCGTGGCACAGCACAGCTGCTGGCGCTGTGCTCAACTGATGAATTCAGGGTGTTTTTGGCCTCTAGCGCTTTTAGGTAAAGCGCTGATAGCTATCAAAATAAGAGTAAATCAGCGCCGCATGGACGCAAACGCCTCAAACTCCCAGCTGCGCATCGCCAGCAGCAAGGTGTAGCCCTCGCGCTCGCGGTCGGACAGCTTCTGGTCGGCCAGGTGCTGCTGGGCAAAGTCCTGGGCCACGCGCTGCATGCGCTCCATGAACGCAGGGGCCAGGCTGCGGCTGATGTTGCCGTGCACCAGCAGCACGCCTTCGCCCGCGCCGTCAAAGCCGCCCGCGAAGTAGTCCAGCAACGCGTGGTCGCGAAAGTAGTTCATCACCGGGCCATGCGGGCGCCAGCGAAAGGTCTTGGCCAGCTTGAGGCGGTAGCGGTTCAGTGGCCGCAGCTCGATGATGCCGATGCGGTCGAGCTGTGCGAGGTACTTGATGCCCTCGGCCTCGGTGAGGCGGTAGGCGGTGGTCACCTGCTCCAGCGTCCATTGGCTGAGCACGCAAATCGCCATCAGCAGCAGTTTCTTGTCGCCCACCACGGCTTTTTCCTGCTCTTGTGTCAGCTCTTTCAACAGCGGCTGTTCGTCGGCCACACGCCGCGCCAGATCGGCAAAGTCCAGCGCCAGTGCACGGCAGATGGCGTCGATGCGCGACAGCGGCATGTCGCCCTTGGCCAGCATGCGCTTGACGCTGGACTCGGCCATGCCCAGCGCCTGGGCCAGGTCGGCGTAAGTCATCTGCGCGGTCTTGAGTTCTTTTTTCAGGGCGGTGACGAGGTCGGCGGTGGTGCTCATGGCTGGTGGGCGGTTGGCGGGTATGGGTGGGTGTTGGGTATCAATTATCAATACCCAAGGTGGCGTGGGTAGCCCTTTGTGCGACTTTTGTGGGGCCCGGACGCGATGGCCTGCCCACACTGCGCGGCATTCCAACTCCGCAGGAATTCCGCCATGCCGTTGTTTTCTTCCGCAACTCCTCTCAACCGGGCCGAGACTGGCCTGCTGCTGGGCGCCGCCGCCTTGTTCGCGCTGGCCGTCTGGGGGCCGGTGCTGCCCGCCAGCGAACACCAGCACGCGTTTGCCGACCAGCGTGCGTGGCTGGGCATCCCTTGCGCGCTTGATGTGCTGAGCAATCTGCCCTTTGCCCTGGCGGGTGTGTGGGGGCTGGTGATGCTGCGCCGGGCGGTGGGCCTGGATGTGGCGTCGCGGTGGCTGGCCGGGCTGTTTTTTGCGGGACTGCTGTGCACGGCAGCGGGCTCCATGCTGTACCACGGGCAGCCGCACGACGCGGGCCTGCTGTGGGACCGGCTGGGCATGGTGCTGCCGTTTGCGGGACTGCTGGGGCTGGCGGCCACCGGCCGCGTGAGTGCGCGCGCCGGGTGGGCCGCTGCCGGTGTGGTGCTGCTGGCCGGGCCGCTGGCCGTGGCCTGGTGGGCGCACACCGGCAACCTGCTGCCCTGGGCTGTGGTGCAGCTGGGCGGCATGCTGGTGGTGCTGGCTCTGGCGTGTAGGCCCCGGCGCGATGGAGCGCTGGCGGTGCACCTGGGCGCGGTCATCGGCCTGTATGCCGTGGCCAAGCTGTTCGAGGCGGCAGACCACGCGGTGTTTGACGCTACCTACCAGGCGGTGTCGGGGCACAGCCTCAAGCACCTGTTTGCCGCAGGCGCGGCTTGGCCCGTGCTGACGGCCCTCGCGGCGTGGCGCCCGCGCCGGGCACCGGGCGGGCCGCAGGTCACGTTGTTTGTGCAGAATGGCGCCCACGCCGTGGGTGTCGCCCGCAGTTCACGGGTGTGAAGTGCGGGCGCGGAAAATTCCAACAAGCCAACCCATCGGAAACGAGGAGAAACGCATGCATCCCGAGACCCCCTCAGCCAGCGCAGCGCCAGCATCCGTGCCAACGCCAACGCAGACCCATGAGGACCCGAACCAGTTTGCCCTGCTGCGCCAGCGGCGGTTCGCCCCGTTCTTCTGGACACAATTCTCCGGCGCGGCCAACGACAACCTCTTCAAGTTTGCGTTCACCGTGATGGTGACCTACCAGCTCAGCGTGGACTGGCTGCCACCCGCCATGGCAGGGCTGGTGATCGGTGCGCTGTTCATCCTGCCGTTTTTGCTGTTCTCGGCCACCTCCGGGCAGCTGACCGACAAGTACGACAAGACCAAGATGATCCGGTTCGTGAAGAACATGGAGATCGCCATCATGCTGGTGGCGGCCTTCGGGTTCATGACGGACAACGTGCCCATCCTGCTGCTGTGTACCTTTCTGATGGGCGTGCACTCCACGCTGTTCGGCCCCGTGAAGTTCGCCTACATGCCCCAGGTGCTCAACGAACGTGAGCTGACCGGCGGCAATGGCATGGTGGAGATGGGCACCTTTGTGGCCATCCTGCTGGGCAACGTGGCCGGTGGCCTGCTGGTGGCCATCCCGGGCATTGGCCACACCACGGTGGCCGTGGCCTGCGTGGTGGCGGCCCTGGCCGGGCGCGCGGTCGCGCAGTTCATTCCCTCGCTGCCCGCCACCGACCCCGGCCTGACCATCAACTGGAATCCCTTCACGGAAACCTGGCGCAACCTGAAACTGGCGCACGAGAACGTCGCAGTGTTCCGCTCGCTGCTCGGCATCAGCTGGATGTGGTTCTTTGGCGCCGTGTTTCTGAGCCAGTTTCCGAGCCTGGCCAAGGAGGTGTTGCACGGCAACGAACAGGTGGCGTCGCTGCTCCTTGTGGTGTTCTCCATCGGCATCGGCATCGGCTCGCTGCTGTGCGAGGTGCTCTCGCGCCGCCATGTCGAGATCGGCTTGGTGCCGCTGGGCGCCATCGGCATGAGCGTGTTCTCCATCGACCTGTACTTCGCCTCGCGCAACCTGCCCCCTGCCGAGATCATGGGCTTGGCCGCCTTCATGGCCCAGGGCGCGCACTGGCGTGTGATGCTGGATCTGCTGCTGCTCAGCCTGTTTGCGGGCCTGTACAGTGTGCCCATGTACGCACTGATCCAGATGCGCAGCCAGCCCACGCACCGCGCACGCATCATCGCGGCCAATAACATCCTGAACGCACTGTTCATGATCGCCAGCTCGCTCATCGCCGGTGCCTTGTTGGGCGCGGGCTTCACGGTGCCGCAGATCTTCCTGTTCACCGGCATTGCCAACGCGGTGGTGGCGTTCTATATCTTCATGCTGGTGCCCGAGTACCTGCTGCGGTTTGTGGCCTGGGTGTCGTCGCGCTTCGTGTACCGCTTCAAGGTGCAGGGCGACGAGAACCTGCCTTCGACGGGCGCGGCCATCCTGGCCTGCAATCATGTGAGCTTTGTCGATGCCGTGTTGCTCATGGCGGCCAGCCCGCGCCCCATCTACTTCGTGATGGACCACCGCATCTTCCGCGTGCCGGTGCTGGGCTGGCTGTTTCGCCTCGCCAAGGCGATTCCGATTGCACCCTACAAGGAAGACCCCAAGACTTACGAAGCCGCTTTCGACCGCGCCGCGCAGGTGCTGCGCGAGGGCGATCTGCTGGCCATCTTCCCTGAAGGTGGAATCACCAAGGACGGGCAGCTGCAGGAGTTCAAGGGCGGCATCATGAAGATCATCGAGCGCGCGCGCGCAGAGGGTGTTGAAGCCCCGGTGATCCCTATGGCGCTGACCAATTTGTGGGGCTCGTACTTCAGCCGTATCGAGCAGGGCGGCGCCATGGTGCGACCGTTCCGGCGGGGATTTTTCAGCCGTGTGGGGCTCAATGTGGGCCGCCCGGTGGCATCGACGCAGGTGCAGCCCGCGCTGCTGCGCACCCAGGTGGCGGACCTGCTGCAAGCATGAGCCGCGATGAATCCTCCAACGCTGCAGCGGCAGCGGCGGACCACGGCGCATTGACGGACCGCATCCTGGAATTCCTGCGCAGCATCGGCCTTGCGGTCTGCGAGGCCGAGGTCCCCGAAGGCAGTTTTCTACCCGGCGTCCGCATCGAGCGGGGTGGCCTGCGTGTGGACCGGGCGCGGCTGCGCTGGCCTGGAGACCTGCTGCATGAAGCTGGCCACCTAGCGGTGGTACCCACGGCGCTGCGATCCACCCTGGATGATGCGCTGCAGGACCTGCCCGAGGTGGCCCACGGTGGTGAGATCGAAGCCACGGCCTGGGCCTGGGCGGCCACTCGGCACCTGGGGCTGGATTCCGCCGTGCTGTTCCATGACGGCGGTTACCACGGGCGCTCCGTCGGGTTGCGCACCACCTTTGAGCTGGGGGTGTACCTGGGCGCCTCGGGCTTGGCCGCTGCTGGGCTCACTCTGCTGCCCGCGCAGGTCCTGCCGGGCGGAACCCCGGCCTATCCGCACATGCTGGCCTGGCTGCGGGGCTGAGAGTCCAAAAGGGCCAAAGGCAAGGGGCCTCGCGCGGCGTTCAATCCGCGCGGATCTGCGCGCGCTGTGCAATTGCACGCATGCGTGGCAACTCGTCTTCGATCTGCGTGAGCACGGCATCGCCCGTGGCGTACGACGGCTCCAGCCCGGCGGCGATGAGCTTGCTGCGGACCTCCGCGTCCGCCAGGGTGTCGGCCAGGGCCTTGTGCAGTTTGGCCTTGGCCTCGGCGGGTAAGCCGCGTGGCGCAACCACGGCCAGCCAGGAGTCGGCCGAGAACCCGGGGAAGCCACTTTCCGCCACCGTAGGCACGTCGGGCAGTTGCGTGGCCCGCGTTGCACCCGTGACGGCAATGGCCTTGATCTTGCCCGCCTTGAGCTGTGGCAGCGCTGCGGCCACGGTGTCGATGGTGAACGGGATCTGCCCGCCCATCAGGTCGCTCATGGCGGGCGCGCTGCCTCGGTAGGGCACGTGCATCACCTTGATGCCGGCGGCAGACCACGTCAGCTCTGCCGCGAAGTGGCCGGTGGTGCCGTTGCCAAAGGAGCCGTAGGAAAACTTGTCGGGAGCGCGCTGCACCGCCCCGATCAGCTGCTTGAGATTGCCCACGGGCACCTCGCGGTTTGCCAGCAGGATCAGCGGCACGCGGGCCACCATGCCGATGGGCTCATAGCTCTTGACGGGGTCGTAGGGCAGCTTGGCATTGAGCGCCGGATTCACGGTGAACGTGGAGCCCGAACTGATCAACAGCGTGTAGCCATCAGCGGGTGCGTTGGCCACGAAGGCCGCTCCGACCATAGTGCCTGCACCCGCCTTGTTCTCAATCACGATGGGCTGGCCAAGGCGGTCGCCCAGCTTCTTGCTGATCGTTCGACCCACGATGTCCACGGCGCCCCCTGGCGGGAAGGGAACGATGAGCTGTATCGGCTTGGTCGGATAGCCTTCGGCAAGCGCCAGCCACGGCGTTCCGAGTCCCAGCCCCGCGAGGGCTGCTGCCAAGTGGATCACGCTACGCCGTCTGTCGATCTGCAAGCACTTCATGGGGCACTCCTTGGAGGGGAAAAGCGTAGGCCTCCAGCATCGAGGCCAGGGCCACTCAGATCAACGACAGCCCGGCCAGCGGTGCCAGCTGGTGCTGCTCGCTGGACGCATCAGCCGTTGCGAAAAAGAAAGCTGTAGGCGTTGAGCGCTGGCACGCCTCCCAGGTGCGCGTACAACACGCGGGAGCCTTCGGGGAACTCGCCCTTGCGCACCATGTCGATCATGCCGTGCATGGACTTGCCTTCGTACACCGGGTCCGTGAGCATGCCTTCCTGGCGCGCGCACAGGCGGATGGCTTCGAGCGTGCCCTCGTTGGGCAGGCCGTACTCAGGGCCGCCGTAGCGGGTGTCCAGCACCACGTCTTCGGCGGTCAACTCCTGGCCCAGCTCCACGAGCTTGGCGGTGTTTTGGGCGATGCGCAGGATCTGCGCATGGGTCTTCTCTGGTTTGGCCGAGGCATCGATGCCGATCACCTTGCGTGCACGGCCGTCGGCTGCAAAGCCCACCACCATACCGGCCTGCGTGCTGCCCGTGACCGAGCACACGACGATGTAGTCGAACTGGAAGCCCAGCTCCTTCTCTTGCTGGCGAACCTCTTCGGCAAAGCCCACAAAGCCCAGGCCGCCATACGGGTGCTCGGAGCAACCGGCCGGGATGGGGAAGGGCTTGCCACCGGCCTTTTTCACATCGTCCATGGCCTGCTCCCAGCTGGGGCGGATGCCGATGTCGAAGCCCGCAGCATCCAGGCGCACATCGGCGCCCATGATGCGGCTCATCTCGATGTTGCCCACACGGTCGTACACCGCGTCGGAGTAGTTGACCCAGTTTTCCTGCACCAGCACGCACTTCATGCCGAGGTGCGCCGCCACGGCAGCCACCTGGCGCGTCTGGTTGGACTGGATGCCGCCAATCGACACCAGCGTGTCGTAGCCGCCTGCAATCGCTTCGGGGATGAGGTATTCGAGCTTACGGGTTTTGTTGCCGCCGAAAGCCAGGCCCGAGTTGCAGTCTTCGCGCTTGGCGTACAGGTGCACCTTGCCGCCCAGGTGGGCCGAAAGGCGCGGCAGCGGTGTGATGGGCGAGGGGCCGAAGGTGAGCGGGTGGCGGGCAAATTTCTGCAGGTTCATGGCGGTTTCCGGTCGATGAAGAGAAGGCGCAAGCGGGGGGCTTGCAGTGCCTTCATCGTAGAAAAATGCGCGCATCACGTGGTTGCAAAATTTGTTCGAATTACGGCGTTTAAGGTTTATGGAAGAGAATATGAGTGGAAAATATTTCTCTGAATAATCTATGTGCGCAACAAAAGTTCGTGTCAAGAATGTGCCGCAGGCCGATGTCTCGGCCGAACTGGACCGCACCGACAAAGCCATCTTGCGCCAGCTGCAGCGCGACGCGTCGCTGTCGAACGTGGCTTTGGCCGAAAAGGTGCACCTGAGCCCACCCGCCTGCCTGCGCCGGGTGGAGCGTCTCAAGCGCCTGGGGCTCATCGACAAGGTGGTCGCGCTGCTCAACCCCCAGGCCGTGGGGGCGGGCATGCTGGTGATGATTGGCGTGGTGCTGGACCGCTCCACGCCCGAGTCGTTTGCCGAATTTGAAAAGGCGGCGGCCAAGGTGTCGGGCTGCATGGAATGCCATGTAGTCACTGGCGAGTTTGACTACTTCATGCTGGTGCGCACGCGCGACAACGACAGCTTCAATCGCCTGCACGCCGAGCAACTGCTCTACCTGCCGGGCGTGCGGCAGGTGCGCTCATTCATGGTGCTGCGCAATGTGCTTTCGACCACAGAGCTGCCGCTGGCGGTGTAGCGCAAGCCCCATTTCTTTATTGCGCCCCGCGCAGCCGCCCCATCACCGCCGTCCAGGCGGTGCCGCCAAACAGGTTGACCACCAGCCCCGCCATCAGCAGCCCGGCGCCCGCAAAGTGCACAGGCAGCAACTGCTCGCCAAATACCACCCAGCCCGTGGTCAGGCCCACCACGGGCACCAGCAGCGTGAACGGCGCCACACGGTTCACGGGGTAGCGCGACATGAGGTAGGTCCACAGCCCGAAGCCCAGCAGCGTGGAGATCCACGCGATGTAGGCCACGGCGGCCATGGATTTCAGCGACAGGTTTTGCACCGCTGCCAGCACAGCACTGGGGCCGTCCATCACCAGCGCCAGGGCCACAAACGGCAGGGGCGCCACCAGGCTGGACCAGACGATGAAGGCAAACTGGTTCATCGGCCCATGACGCCCCACGGCGCGGGTCACGATATTGCCGCAGCCCCACAGCGCTGCCGCCGCCACGGTCAGCGCGAAGCCCGCCAGCGGCATGGAGGCCCCATGTGCACTGCCAATCAGCACCAGCCCCACGCCTGCCAGCGCCAGGCCCGCCACCTGGTTGCCCAGCCATTTCTCACGCAGCCACCAGGCTGCCAGCAGCAGCGTGAAGAACGACTGCGCCTGCAGCACCAGCGAGGCCAGGCCCGAAGGCATGCCCATGTGGATGGCGGTGAACAGCAGGGCAAACTGGCCCACGGCCATGGTCATGCCGTACAGCAGGTACAGCCGCAGCGGTACCTTGGGTGGCTTGACGAACAGCAGCGCCGGAAACGCCGCCAGAAGGTAGCGCAGCGCGCCCAGCAGCATGGGAGGGATGTCGGCCACGCCCACCTTGATCACGGCAAAGTTCAGCCCCCAGACGACGATGACGAGCAGGGCGAGGGCGAGGTCACGGGGGCGCAGGGGCAAATTCATGGTGAGGCCGTAGAAGGGTCTGGCTGGATGGGGAGATTGTGCGTGGGCATGCTGGGGGTGGCCGGTACCGATGGGCCGGATATCGATCAAAACAAGACATTCCTCGCGCGCCTTGCGCCTTGCATCCCATCCCGGCAAGGGCCTTGTGCGACCCTGAAAAAATCTTGAACACGTTCTAAATAAGCGCAGCCACCTCGATCGCGCGCTCGCGCAACCACTGCAGAGCCAGGTCCTTGTCCCGATGGCGGTGCCATTGAAGGGTCTGGCGCATCACCGGGATTTCCAGGGGGGGCTCCCATACGTGGATGGGCAGCCCGTACTGCAGCGCGCGTTGAGCAAGGCGCTTGTGCACGGTGGCAATGCGTGCTGTGCCGATCACCAGGCTAGGCAGGGATGCGAGGGTGGGCGCGGTGACTTCGATGCGGCGCTTGACGCCAAAGCGCTCCAGAAACCAGCCATCGAACGCGGGGATCTGCCGCGCGCCGGAGTAGTCGGCCACCACATGTCCCGCCGCCAGATAGTCGTCAAAGCTGAGCTGGCCTTGGATGTGCGGGTTGCCCGTCCAGGTGACGCACATGTATGTCTCCTCGAACAGCGTCATGCTCGGGTGTTTGGCCGACACATATTGCTCGGGGATGATGAGCATGTCGGCCCCGTACTCCTCCAGCTGCTCCACGGGGCGGGCGTTTTGCGCCCGCAGATGCACCTGGACCCCGGGCGCTTCGTGAAACAGCCTCTCGATCAGCGGCTGCATGAACACGGTGGTGGTGAAGTCTGACACCAGCAGCGTGAAGCTCCGGGTGTCGGTAGAGGGGTCAAAGCGGGGCTTCTCGGCGATGGTGCTGTCGATGCGCATCAGCACTTCACGCACCGGGTCCAGCAGCGCCTCAGCGCGGGGCGTCAACACCATCTGACGGCCCTGCGGCACCAGCAATTCATCGTCGAAATACGCACGCAGCCGCGCCAGCGCATTGCTGGTGGCGGGCTGGCTCAGGTGGATGCGCTCACCCGCGCGGCTGATATTGCGTTCGGTCAGCAGCGCGTCCAGCGCCACCAGCAGGTTCAGGTCGAGTTTGTTGAATCGCATGGGCTACGGGTAAACGTTGATATCCGCGATATCAATTGATGGAATCTGAAAAATCCATTTTTCGAATGCGAGCTTACTCCCTACAGTAGCCACCGAACCGATGTCCAGCCCCTTTGGTCATCAGATTCTCAAAAAAACAGAACGGAGACAAATGATGAAACACTGCCCATCAGGCGCAGTGCGGCGGGGTGCTGCCCAAAGCCGCAGAAGCCGCCTCGCACTGGCCCTTGCCACTCTGGCTGTCACCCCCTGTGTTTCTGCCATCGAGCTGGACACCGGCAACCCCGACTGGAAGCTGCGCTGGGACAACACCGTCAAATACAGCCTCACCGGCCGCCTCAATACGGCACTGCCTGAGTTGTCGTCCGCGTTGCCCCTGGCGGCCAACCAAAACGACGGCAACAACAATTTCAAGCGTGGTGTGGTGTCCAACCGCGTGGACCTGCTCAGCGAGCTGGATCTGACCGGCCCCAGCTACGGTGCGCGCCTGAGTGCGGCGGCCTGGTACGACCAGGCCTACAACAGCCATACGGACAACACCAGCGCCACGTCCAACCACAGCCCTGCGAGCGAGTTTCCGGCGGAGACCCGCAAGCTCATGGGGCGCAAGGCCGAGCTGCTGGACGCCTTTGTGTACGGGCGCTTTGATGTGGCCGACAAGCCCGCCACGGTGCGCCTGGGCCGCCACACCCTGTTGTGGGGAGAGAGCCTGTTCTTTGGCGCCAATGGCATCGCGGGCGGCCAGGCCCCGCTGGACCTGATCAAGCTGCTGTCGGTGCCCAACTCCACCTTCAAGGAAGTGGCCCGGCCGACCGGCAAGGTCTCGGGGCAGGTGCAACTGTCGTCCGACGTGACGGTGGGCGCGTACGTGAACTACGAGTGGGAGAAGACCCGGCTGATGCCCGTGGGGGCCTACCTCTCGACCAGTGATTCGCTGGGCCCGGGTGCAGAGCGCATCAATGCGGGGCCAACGGGCACGTTCATCCGGCAGGCGGACCTGGATGCCAAGAACTCGGGCCAGGGCGGCTTGCAGCTGCGCTGGCGGGTCGAGTCCATCGACACCGATCTGGGTTTCTATGCCATCCGCTACCACGCCACCACCCCCAGCAACATCAACAACGTGCTGGTAGGCCTGCCCCCCGCGCTGAGAGCCAGCAGCTACCGCTGGATGTACCACGAGGGCGTGCGCGCCTATGGCGCCAGCTTCTCCAAAACGATTGATAACTGGGGCCTGGCTGGGGAAGTCTCGGTGCGCCACAACGCGCCCCTGGCCAGCTCTGGGCAGTCCACCCTGGCCACCATTGGCGTGAATGCGGGCCTCAACAACAACAGCAACCCGGGCTACGCGGTGGGCGAGACCGCGCACGCGCAAGTGTCCTGGATCGCATCGCTGGGCCCTTCGTGGATATCGCGCGAAGCGTCCTTTGTGGGCGAGGTGGCCTGGAACCAGCGCACCAAGGTCACACGCAATGCGCAGATGCTCAACCCCAATGCCGACAAATCGGCCACTGGCGTGCGCATGGTGTATTCGCCCAGCTACCGGCAGGTGCTGCCGGGTCTGGATCTCACCCCCTCCATCGGCATGGGCTACACGTTCGGCGCCTCGTCAGCCGTCGGCCCGGGGTTTGGGGTGGACAAGGGCGGCGACATCAACCTCGGTCTGGCCGGGGTGTACCTGGGCACGTGGAACGTATCGCTGAACTATGTGCATTACCTGGGCAAGGCCGCGCCCACGCTCGATGCCGCCAACAACGCGCAATACAAGCAAGCGCTTAAAGACCGCAACTCGCTGACGCTCTCGGTCCGCACCACTTTCTGATCTGGAACTCTGTCATGAAGCACTACCTGCACATCGCGGGCGTCTGCCTGCTGTCGTCTGTGGCCCTGGGCGCTGCACACGCCGCCGTGAGCGCCGAGGAAGCCGCCAAACTCAAAACCGAGCTGACCCCCCTGGGGGCCGAGCGCGCGGGCAACAAGGAGGGCACCATCCCCGCGTGGAGTGGTGGCTACACCACCCCCATCGCGGGGTTCCAGAATGGCGGGCGCCGGGGCGACCCGTTCGCGGGCGAAAAGCCGCTGTACAGCGTCACCGCCGCCAACATGGCCGAACATGCGAGCAAGCTGACCGAAGGCACCCAGGCACTGCTTAAAAAATACCCGCAGACCTTCCGGGTCGATGTGTACAAAACGCACCGCACCGCCGCTGCGCCGCAGTGGGTGTATGACTACACAGCCAAGAATGCCGTGCAGGCCAAGCTCGATGGTGAGAAGGTCACAGGTGCCTACAGTGGCATTCCGTTCCCCATCCCCAAGACCGGCGAGGAGATCATGGCCAACCATGAACTTCACTGGCGTGGAGAGGCTTGGCAGGCCGACTTCCGGGGCTACCTGGGCACGGCCAATGGCCAGCGCGTGCTGTCGGTGGAGGGGCGTGGTGACTTCCAGATGCCCTACTACGCCCAAGGCCAGCACGACAAGTTCACAGGCGAGTACTGGACCATCCGCCTGGTCAACAGCGGCCCACCGGTGCGTGCGGGCGAGGCCATCACGGGCCGGTCGCACCTGGACCAGGACAAGAGCGCATCGTGGGTGTACCTGACGGGGCAGCGCCGCGTGCGCAAGCTGCCCAATGCCTGCTGCGACACGCCCACGCCTGCCACCGCAGGTGTGGCAAGTTTCGACGAAATCGACGTCTTTGCCGGGCGCAACGACCGCTTTGACTGGAAGGTCGTGGGCAAGCAGGAGATGCTGATCCCCTACAACAGCAACCGCCTGCATACGCCCACCAAGGACAGCGATGTGCTATTGGCCAATCACCTGAACCCCGACCACGTGCGCTGGGAGCTGCACCGCGTGTGGGTGGTGGAGGCCACCCTCAAGCCCGGCCAGCGCCACCAGGCACCCAAGAGCCGCTACTACGTGGACGAAGACACCTGGGTGGCCGTGCTGGGCGACCGCTGGGATGCCAAAGGCCAGCTGTGGAAGACCATCTGGTCCCACCCGGTGGTGATGCCTGACCTTCCTGCCACCACGCCGCAGCAGCAGTGGGGCTTCAACGACCTGATCTCTGGTGCCTGGTATGCCAGCGGCGTGGTCAACGAGCGCAACCAGCACTACAAGATCGTGCCGCGTCGCCCGGACAGCTTCTTCTCGCCCGATGCCATGGCGGGCGAGGGTGTCCGCTGAGCGGGACTGAACCATGCGTATTGCGATCTATGTAGCTGCAGCCATCGCTGCGGCGGGGGCGGGCTGCGCCTTCGCACAGGTGGGGGATGCACTCCAGCGCCCTGCACTGAGCGTGAAGGCTCCTCAGCGCGCCGTGCTGCTGGCAGCTGCCGCAGCAGGGCAGCGGCTGGTGGCGGTGGGCGAGCGCGGAGTGGTCGCGCTGTCCGACGACCGGGGCGTGACCTGGCGACAGGCGGCCTGCCCGGTCAGTGTGAGCCTGACGATGGTACGTTTTGCGGACGAGCGCCACGGTGTAGCCGTGGGCCATGGCGGCACGGTGCTGACCACGTCCGATGCCGGCGCCAGCTGGGCGCTGCGGCTGGACGGCCGGCGCCTGGCCGCGCTGGCCAAGGCGGCCGCTACCACGCCCCAGGCGCTGCAGGACGCAGAGCGCCTGATGGCCGATGGCCCGGACAAGCCCTTCATGGATGTGGTGGTGTGGGACGCCCAGCGCATGCTGGCGGTGGGCGCCTATGGCTTGGCCTTCTACACCGCCGATGGTGGACAGACCTGGGCGTCCTGGATGGGCAGGTTGCCCAATCCCAAGTCCCTGCACTGGTATGTGGCGCGGCGCCAGGGCAATACCCTGCTGCTGGCGGGAGAGCAGGGGCTGCTCGCCCGCTCCAGCGATGGCGGCATTACGTTTGAGGCTTTGCCATCGCCTTACAAGGGCAGCTGGTTTGCGGGCGATCTGAACGCCAACGGGCGTGTGGTCCTAGCGGGCCTGCGGGGCAACGCCTGGCGCTCGGACGACGTGGGCAACACCTGGTCGCAGCTGGCATCGCCCACGCAGAGCGCGATCACCGCCGTGGCCGACGACGGCAATGGCGGACTGTGGTTTGCCACACAGGCGGGCGCAGTGCTACGCCAGCAGGGCGAGGCACTGGTGCCCCTGAACGCGGCGCCCGTACCCGTGCCGTCGGCGCTGCTGCCGCAGCGTGAGGGCCCCTTGCTCGCACTGGGCGTAGCCGGTGTAGTGCCTGTGGTGGCACAGAAGGCACGGCCATGAGCGTGCCCTCCTTCGATACCCGCTCGGGCTCGTTGATCGAGCGCGCGCTGTTCAACCACCGAGCCGTAGTCGTGTTGCTTTGCGCCCTGGTCACTGCCCTGCTGGGTTGGCAGGCCACGCGGCTTCAGCTCAATGCCAGCTTTGAAAAGACCATTCCCACGAGTCACCCCTACATCCAGAATTTTCTGGCCTACCAGTCGGAACTCAGTGGCCTGGGCAATGCGGTGCGCGTGGCCGTTGCCCGCCCCCAGGGCAACATCTATGACGCGCAGTACCTGGACACCCTGCGCCGCCTGTCTGACGAAGTCTTCCTGCTGCCGGGTGTGGACCGTGCTCGGATGAAGTCGCTGTGGACCCCCACCACACGCTGGGTGGGTGTCACCGAAGAGGGCCTGGAAGGCGGGCCGGTCATTCCCGATGGTTTTGATGGATCGTCAGCCAAGCTGCAGCAACTCGCGGCGAACGTGGCGCGCTCCGGAGAGATCGGCCAGACGGTAGCGCGCGATGCCGCATCGACCGTGATCTTTGTGCCCCTGCTGGCCAAGGATGCCCAGGGCCAGTCGCTCGACTACGCCCTGCTGTCGCGGCAGTTGGAGACGCTGCGCGGAAAGTACGAGGCTGAAGGCGTGGCTATCCACATCACCGGCTTTGCCAAGATCGTGGGCGACCTGATTGATGGCGTACGGGCCGTGCTGGTGTTCTTTGCCATGGCGGTAGCCATCGCCACGGCCATGGTGTTCTGGTACACGCGCTGCATCCGTTCCTCGCTGCTGGTGGTGCTGGCGTCGCTGGTGGCCGTGGTGTGGCAGCTGGGCCTGCTGCCTTTGCTGGGGTATGCACTCGACCCGTATTCCATCCTGGTGCCGTTTCTGGTGTTTGCCATCGGCATGAGCCATGGTGCGCAAAAGATGAACGGCATCATGCAGGACGTGGGACGGGGCGTGGACAAGCTGGTGGCGGCGCGCTTCACCTTCCGGCGCCTGTTCCTGGCGGGCTTGACGGCCCTGCTGGCAGACGCAGTTGGGTTTGCCGTGCTGCTGGTCATCGACATCCAGGTCATCCGCGAACTGGCGATTGCCGCGTCGATTGGCGTGGCCGTGCTGATCTTCACCAACCTGATCCTGTTGCCCATATTGTTGAGCTACACCGGCGTCAGTGCGGTGGCTGCCGAGCGCAGTCTGCGCGCCGAACAGGCCGATGCGGCGGGAGCTGCCAAACACCCGCTGTGGACCCTGCTCGACCGCTTCACCCAACGGCCCTGGGCCACGGTGGCCGTGGCCGCCGGGCTGGTAATGGGGGTGGGGGGTCTTCTGGTCAGCACGCAGCTCAAGATTGGCGACCTGGACCCGGGGGCGCCCGAGTTGCGCGCAGACAGCCGCTACAACCGCGATGTGGGATTCATGAACGCAGCCTATGGCGCGGGCAGTGACGTGCTGGCGGTGATGGTCAAGACGCCTGAGGGGCAGTGCTCCCACTTCGATGCGCTGAACAAGGTCGATGCGCTCGAATGGGAGCTGCGCCAGATCGACGGCGTCGAGAGCACCAACTCGCTCTCTCTGCTCAACCGCCGGGTGCTGTCGGGCCTTAACGAAGGCAACCCACGGTGGTACGAGTTCTTGCCCAACCAGGACATGCTCAACACCGTGACGGCCAGCGCACCCCGTGGGCTCTACAACGATGCCTGTGGGTTGTTGACGGTGTACGTCTATCTGCGCGACCACAAGGCCGACACCCTGGCGCGGGTTGTGGCCCACATCGAGGCCTTTGCCCAGCGCAACAACACGGCAGACACCCAGTTTCTGCTGGCCGCCGGGTCTGCGGGTATTGAGGCAGCCACCAACATCGTGGTCAAGGACGCGTGGCGAACCATGCTGCTCATGGTGTACGGGGCGGTGGTCGTGCTGTGTTTTGTGACCTTCCGCTCGTGGAAGGCGGTGGTGGTGGCCGTGCTGCCGCTGGTGGTCACGTCTTTCCTGGCCGAAGCGTTGATGGTGGCGCTGGGCATGGGCGTGAAGGTCGCCACGCTGCCGGTGATTGCGCTGGGCGTGGGCATCGGCGTGGACTACGCGCTCTACATCCTGTCCATCACGCTGTCGCAACTGCGCGAAGGCAAGAGCCTGTCGGAGGCGTACTACCGCGCCCTGCTGTTCACCGGCAAGGTGGTGATGCTGACGGGTGTGACGCTGGCCGTGGGCGTGATCACCTGGGTGGCGAGCCCGATCAAGTTCCAGGCCGACATGGGCTTGCTGCTGGCGTTCATGTTCCTCTGGAACATGCTGGGGGCGCTGGTGTTGTTGCCCGCACTGGCCCACTTTTTACTCAAGCCTGCGGCGCCCGTCGCCAACGCCCGTGCAACCGCGCGCGACGTGCACGGGGTACCGCAAGGCGCTCATTGATTGACAACGAGGACGAACCATGACCACGACCCACACGATGTGCGTTGCTGCCGGTCTGTTGCTGGCATGCGTCTGCGCACAGGCCGAGCCCAGCCCCCAACCGACCGAAGTGCTGGATCGCTACATCGCCGCAGTCCACGCGGGTGACATGGCCGCCGTGCGCGCGCTCATCGCGCCGGAGGTGGAGCGATCGGACTTTCCCGGCTGCACTCCTGCCATGGACAACCCCAGCTGCCTGGCGCACTACATCGACGCCACGGTGGTTCGGCCGCAGGCCCGCTTGTCTGTGCTGAGCACCGAGGTGGATGGGGACCGGGTGTCTGCGCTGCTGGAGGTGCGCAGCGAGCTGTATCGCCGTGCCGGTGTGGAACGCATCGTGGGCCGCGATGTGCTCCGTGTGACCGATGGGCGGATCCAGTCCTTCCGCTTTGTCCCCGACTTTTCCGACGCGCCCACGGCCGTCTTTTTTGGCACGCTGGGCATTGGCCCGCGTGCCTCCCAAGCCCCCGCAAAGTGATCCTATGTTCAAGTACTTTCCTACCAACTACGTCTGGAACCTCTCGGTCGATCTGGCCATCGAGATGGGCGCACGCATCGGTGAAATCGAGGAGATGTGCGCTCCGCTGCAAGAGGCCGCCAAGGCGCCCGATGCCGCTGGCACGCAGGCCTTCCGTGAAACCTGGGTGCGCATGGCGGACAAGCTCTGCGGCTTGGCCGAAGAAGATGAAGCGCGCGGCTGGCTGTATTCAGCTGGCGAGAAATACCGCCGCGCCTCCAGCTATCTGATCACCGCCGAGCGCTTGCAGGCGCACAACGCGCCCGGGCGGCTTGCCGTCTATCAGCGCGAGCTTGAGTTGTTTCTCAAGGGTTCGCAGTTGCTGGGCGACCGGGTGCAACGGGTGGAGATTCCCTACGAGGGCACCCACCTGTCCGCGTTGTACTACCCGGCCCACGGCCTGCAGCCGGGCAAGCGCGCGCCTTTGTTGGTGCAACTCAATGGCCTCGATTCCACCAAGGAAATGAAGTATCTGGTCGGGTTGCCCGCATGGCTGGCCCAACGCGGCGTGTCCTCTCTGGTGGTGGACCAGCCAGGCACCGGCGAGGCGCTGCGGCTGCAGGGGTTGACGGCGCGGTACGACACCGAACACTGGGCCAGCCGCGTGGTGGACTGGCTGGAGCAGCACCCCGACGTGGACCCGAAGCGCATCGGCTGCGAGGGCGTATCGCTGGGCGGCTACTACTGCCCACGCGCCGTGGCCATGGAGCCGCGTTTTGCCTGTGGCGTGGCCTGGGGCGCCAACCACGACTGGCGTGATGTGCAAAAGCGCCGGTTGGAGAAAGAGGGCGACTTCCCCGTGCCGCACTACTGGGCTCACGTGTGCTGGGTCTGGGGCGCCAAGGACGTGGACGAATTCATGCACATCGCGGAAAACGTGCACCTCGATGGTGTGGTCGAGAAGATCAAGGTGCCTTTCCTGGTGACGCACGGCGAGCGCGACTCGCAGATCCCGCTCAAGTGGGCGCACCGCACCTACGAGCAGCTGGTCAACAGCCCCCAGCGCGAACTCAAGGTGTTCACCGACCGCGAGGGTGGATCGCAGCACGCCAGCTTTGACAACAGCATCAACGCCGGCCACTACATCGCTGACTGGGTGGCCCAGACCCTGGGTGGTCATACCGCCTGAGAGCCCCGCACCTGCCCTGACAACCTCTACAACCAAGGATCAACAGATGAACATCATTGGACCCGACGCGCTCGTTTTTGGCGTGGACGACGTCGCTGCCTGCGCCCAGTACCTCACCGACTACGGGCTCACTCCCGTGGGCGTCACCGCTGCGGGTGGGCGCTTTGAAGCGCTGGACGGCACGTGCGTGGAGATCCGCTCCCAGGGCGACCCTTCTCTGCCACCCGCGCTGGGCACTGCCAGCATGTTGCGCGAAACGGTCTACGGGGTCGCAGATGCGGCCACGCTCGACGCCATCGAAGCCGAGCTGGCGCGCGACCGGGCCGTGGTGCGCCAGGGCGATGTGCTGCGCACCACCGATGACTTGGGCTTTGCCCTCGCTTTCCAGGTCACGGTGCGCAAGCCGCTGGCATTGCCTGCCGAGGCCGTGAACGCGCCCGGTGCCGTCCCGCAGCGTGGGCCCAACGCCCTGGGCCTGTCGCCCGACATGGCGGCGCGGCCCCGTTCGCTGTCGCATGTGGTGTATTTCGTGCCCGACGCGGCCAAGGCCGAGGCGTTCTACGCCCGACTGGGCTTTGTGTGCACCGATCGCTTCACGGGTGTGGGGCCGTTCTTGCGCCCTGCGGGCACGCAAGACCATCACACCTTGTTCATGATTCAGACGCCGCCGTTCATGAAGGGCTGCGAGCACTTCACCTTCCATATGGGCGGCCCCACCGATGTGTTGCTGGCGGGGACGCGGTTTGTTGAAAAGGGCTACCAGAGCTTCTGGGGGCCGGGTCGCCACAAGTTTGGTAGCAACTGGTTCTGGTACTTCAACTCGCCCCTGGGCTGCCACGTGGAGTACGACGCCGACATGGACCAGCATGACGACACCTGGGCCGCGCGCGAGGTGCCGATGAGTGCCGATGCTTCGCAGCTCTTCCTCTTTCAACACCGCGAGAAGTGGGCGCCTTCGGGCCCGCCACCTGCGGGTGCACCGCACTGAGAGCCGACCATGAAGCTCTGCCACTGGAACGATCTGCCCGATGGTGAGTCGCGGGGCTTTGACCCCGCAGGCCGTGGGCAGGACACGGTGCTCATCGTGCGCCAGGGCGAGCGGCTGTACGCCTATGCCGATCTGTGCCCCCACCTGGACACCCCCATGGCATGGCGCAAGGACCAGTACCTGAATGCAGCAGGTGATCGCATCGTCTGCGCGGCCCACGGTGCGCTGTTTGACATCACCACCGGGTTGTGTACCTTGGGCCCGTGCCTGGGCGACGCCTTGGTGCCCGTGCCATTGACAGTACAAGCGAACGGCGAGATCCACATCGCCCCTACCAATCACAAGGAGACAAACCCATGAGCCTTTCTCACCAACGGATTTTGATCATCGGCGGGGGCTTTTCCGGCATGGCAGCCGCCATCGAACTGCGCAAGCTGGGTGCGCAGGTGGACCTGGTAGAGATCGACCCTGGCTGGCGCAGCTACGGTGCGGGCATCAGCCTGGGGGGCGCCACGCTGCGGGCGTTTCGGCGCCTGGGAATTCTCGAAGCGTTTCTGGCGCAGGGTAACGCCTCGGACGGCGTGAACCTGCACCTGCCCCACGGCCCTCTGGTGGCCACCTTGCCCACGCCCCGTATTGCGGGGGCCGATGTTCCAGGCGGCGGCGCCATCATGCGCCCGGTGCTGGCCCGCATCCTGGCCGAGGCCACCCGCGCGGCGGGCGCCAACGTCCGCCTGGGCTGCACCTTCTCTGCCATTGAGCAAGAGGCCGATGGCGTACAGGTCACCTTCACCGATGGACAGCGCCAGCGCTATGACCTGGTGATCGGTGCCGATGGCCTGTACTCCAAGGTGCGTGAGACGGTGTTTGAAAACGCACCCCAGCCGCGCTACAGCGGCCAGGCCGTGTGGCGTGCCGTGCTTCCCAAGCCGCCAGAGATCGAGACCGCCACGATGTGGATGGGCCCGAAGATCAAACCCGGCGTGAACCCTGTCTCCAAGACTGAGATGTACCTCTTCGTCACCGAGCCGCGCCCGACCAACGACCATGTTGATCCGGCCACCTTTGCGGACCGTTTGCGCGCATTGCTCGACGGGTTTTCCGCACCCACGCTGCAGTCCATCCGCAGCCAGATCGGACCGGATTCACAGATTGTGTTTCGCCCGCTCGAAGGCCTGCTCATGCCACGCCCGTGGTCGCGCGGCCGGGTGGTGCTGATTGGTGACACGGTGCACGCCACCACGCCGCATCTGGCGTCAGGGGCCTGTATCGGTATCGAGGACGCCTTGGTGCTGGCCGATGAACTGGCGCAGGCGGGCGATGTACCGACCGCGTTGTCGGCCTTTGAAGCCCGGCGCTGGGAGCGCTGCCGCATGGTGGTCGAAAACTCCGCCCGGCTGGGTGAGATCGAGATCGAAGGCGGCGACAAGGAGGAGCACTCGCGCATCATGCGCGAGTCCCTCATGGCGTTGTCCCAACCCATCTGAGGCGAGGTGAGCATGATCACAACCCAATCGCTGCGGGGCCGGGTGGCCCTGATGGTGGGCCATTGCGCAGGCATGGTGGATCTGGTGGCCTTGCCCGTCTGGGTGGGCACGCTGATATCGGTGTACCGGTTCGACCCCCAGCAGGCCGGCTTGCTGGCGACGCTGTTTTTGGCTGGAGCGGTGGCTGCCAGCCTGGTGTTGGCGCCGTTCTTTCAGTTGTTGCGCGGGCGCGCCGTGGCGACCTGCGGCTTTGCCGGCGCTGCCGTGGCGTTTGCCGCGGCCTCCACCACCACCCAGTTTGCGCTGTTGGCGCTGTTGCATGCCGGAGCTGGCATCGCGGCCGGCACGGCCCTGAGCGTTACCCATGGCACCATTGCCCGCAGCCTCAACCCCCACCGCATGTTCGCCCTGGTGGGCATGGCACTGGGGGTATTTGCCATCGCGTTCCTGGGGGGCACCCCCGTGCTGGTGGCCAAGCTGGGTGGACCCGTGTTGTTCCAGGTCTTTGCCGGCGTCATGGCAGTGGGCGCGGTGGTGGCGGCTCTGGCGTTTCCCGAGGCCGACAGCGTAGGCGGCGCGGCCACTTCGCGGGCTCCGGCTGCGCCTCTGCCCGCTGCGGTCTGGTGGGGCGTGCTGGGCATCGCGGCGCTCGGGCTGGTGCAGTCCATGACCTTCAGCTTTCTGGAGCGCGTGGGCAGTGACCGGGGCTACGGACTTCAGGCCGTCACCGGCGTGCTGATTGCCCTGGGCGTCGTCAACCTCTTTCCCGCAGCGTTGGCCGCTGTGCTGGAAAAGCGCTGGGCTGCCCGCAGCGTTCTGCTGTCGGGACCTGCGCTCCAGGCCTTGCTGGTGGTGGTGATCATGAACTCGCCCGTGTTTGCGCCCTATGCCGCAGCCGCCGCCGTGTTTGCGGCCGTGATGATCTTCACGCACACCTTTGCCTTTGGCGTGCTGGCGCGTCTGGACCCCAGCGGTCGGGCTTTGGCTGCCACCCCCGCCATGCTCATGTTCGGTGCGGCCATTGGCCCCATCCTCGGTGGCACCCTGGTCAAGACCTGGGGCTATGGCAGCCTGGGGGTGGCGGCCTTGGTGATCGACGCAGTGGCGGTCTATGCATTTGCACGCATTCACCGTGCTCCGGGTACTGCCGCTGCAGTGAAAGGCATGGCATGAGCCGCCTTGTTTCCTTTGTGCAGACGCAGCCCCGGCTCCGCCGGCGCACCTGCCTGGTGGCGGCTGCAGCGGGCATGGCTGCGCCGTGGGTCTATGCACAGTCGGGCCGGCACATCACCTTCATCGTGCCCCAGCCCGCTGGCAACCCCAGCGATGTGTTCGCACGCAAGCTCCAGACACTGATGCAACGGGAGCTGGGCCAGACCATCGTCATCGAGAACCTGCCGGGCGCCGGTGGCTCCATTGGTGTGCAGCGCATGCTGAACGCGCCTGCCGATGGTGCGACGGTGGTGGTGGTCTCGCAGACCGAGCCCATCCTCACCCCCTTGTCACTGGCCAGCGCCCGGTACAAGCCCGAGCAGATGCGCGCCGTCGGCACGCTGGGGCGGACCAGCTATGTGCTGGCAGGCCGGGCCGACATGCCTGCCAGCACCCACGCGCAGTTGCTGGACATGGCGCGGCAAGCGGCTGCCGTCGGCAAGCCGCTGACCTTCGGGCACATCGGGCAAGGCTCGATGATCCACCTGATGGGAACCCAGTGGGCGCGCCTGTGTGGCGTGCCGCTGGTGCATGTGCCGTACCGGGGCGTGCCACCGGTCGTGCAGGACCTCATGGGCAATCAGATCGATCTGTCCTTTGTGCCGTTGGGGGGCGCTGCGCTGAACATGCTGGAGACCGGCAAGCTGCGCGCCTTCGGCAGCACCGCCGCCAAGGCGCCTTCGCTGCTGCCACACGTCGCACCGCTGAGCCAGCTGTCTGCAGCGCTCAAAGGCTTTGAACACACCGCCTGGGGCGCGCTGCTGGTGGCGCGCAATACCCCCGAAGCGGCGGTGCATCGCCTGCACCGGGCCTTCGGCGTGGCCCTGCGCGACGCCGAGGTCCAGAGCTTTCTGCGCGCCAATGGCACCGAGCCCCAGGAGCCGCTGTCGCTGGACGCCCTGGAAAAGTTTTACCAATCCGAAATTCAGATCCACCAGGCCCTTGCCCGCACCGTGGGTGTGGTGCCTGAGTGAGCTTTGTACCCCCTGCCATGACCAAACCCCAACGCCGCTTTGTGGACCTTTCCATCTATCTGGAAAACGATGTCCTCTCCGACCCGCCCCCCTTGGCGCCCAAGATCACGTACCAGAAGCACGCCGACACGCTGCCCGAATTCATGGCCATGATCCCTGGCACCCAGCCCGAGGACTACCCCAACGGCGAAGCAGCGGCTGCCGAATGGGTGACGCTGACCACGCACAACGGCACCCACTTGGATGCGCCGTGGCACTTTCATTCCACGCAGGATGCAAAGAACGGCGGTGCCCGCCCCTCTATCACCATCGACGAGGTGCCGCTGGAGTGGTGCTTCCAGCCAGGCGTGAAGCTGGACTTCCGCCACCTGCCCGATGGCTATGTGGCCACTGCGGTCGATGTTGAGGCCGAGCTGGCCCGCATCGGCCACACGCTGCAGCCGCTCGACATCGTGGTGGTCAACACCCGTGCTGGGTCGCGCTACGGGCACAAGGACTACCTGGGCGCCGGTTGCGGTATGGGCTACGAAGCGACGATGTACCTGCTGGAGCGCGGTGTGCGCCTCACGGGCACCGATGCCTGGAGCTGGGATGCACCGTTTTCGTACACCGCCCAGCGCGTGGCCGAGACGGGCAACAAGGCCCTGATCTGGGAGGGCCACAAGGCGGGCCGCGACATCGGCTACTGCCATCTTGAGAAGTTGCACAACCTGGAGGCGCTGCCGGCCACGGGGTTCACGATCAGCTGCTTCCCCCACAAGATCCGCGGTGCCTCGGCTGGCTGGACGCGCGCGGTCGCCATTTTTGAAGACTGAGGAGTCCGCTCATGGGTTTTCCATCCATTCACCGCGTGGTCACCGGCCATAACGCCCAAGGCCGCGCCGTGGTCGCCAGCGCGGGGCCGCTGCCCACGGTGGTCGAGATTGCAGCCATTCCTGGTACGGTGTTCCATGAGGTCTGGAGCACCGCGCAGTCGCCCGCTGTCGTGGACAACGGCCCGGACCCGACGCTCGGCCCGCTGGTGCTGCCGCCCCCGCAGGGTGGCACGCGCATCCGGTTCGTGGACATTCCGCCCGATACGCCCGAGTTCCTCGCACGGGGTGCCGAGCGCATGCATGACGCCTTCAGCCAGATTGGCGATGCGGCCGCCTCCACCGTGAAGATCGACTCCCCCCACCCGCTGATGCACCGCACCGAATCGGTGGACTATGGCGTGGTGATCGAAGGTGAGCTGACGCTGGTGCTGGACGAAGGCGAAGTGCAGCTGCGCCCCGGCAGCGTGGTGGTGCAGCGTGGCACCAACCACGCGTGGGCCAACCGTTCGGGCGTGCCGTGCCGCATGTTGTTTGTGCTGGTCGATGGACGTTTTGAGTCCTCTCTGGCCGCGCTGGTGAAGGAGCAACAGCCATGAGCACGCGCCGTCAATGGCTGGGCGCTGCAGCGTCCACAGCGATGACGCCTTGGGCGTGGGCGCATGCCCCGTTCCCCACGCGGCCCTTGAGCTGGGTGGTGCCTTACCCGGCCGGGGGCTTTGGCGACGCGATGTCGCGCCTGCTGGTGCAGAAACTGGGCGAGCGCATACAGCAAGCCGTGGTCGTGGAGAACAAACCCGGCGGTGCGGCGCAACTGGCGGCGCAGTACGTCAAGCAGCAGCCTGCCGATGGCCACACCTTGCTGTACGCGGACATCGGCCCGCTGGCCATGTACCCGGCGCTGTACGCCAAACTGAGCTTTAGCCCCCTCAATGACTTTGCGCCCCTGACGCGATTGTTCAAGTCGCCGTTGGTGGTGGTCGTGCCGTCGGGCAGCCCGTTCCAGTCCCTGGTCGACTTGCTGCGCGCGGCCGCTGCAGGTGACGGGCTCAACTACGGCTCTTACGGGCAGGGCAGCCAGCCCCATGTGTGGACCGAACAACTGCGCATCAAGACGCGCTCGCGCATGACCCATGTGCCCTACCAGGGCGCAGCGCCCGCGCTGCAGGACCTGATGGCCGGGCGCCTGGACTTCATGTGCGATGTGGTGGCTTCGAGCCTGCCGCTGGTGCGCGAAGGCAAGCTGCGGGCGCTGGTCAGCGTAGGCAGCGAACAGCACCTGCAGGTGCTGCCCCATGTGCCCACGCTGACCGAGGCCGGGCATGCAGACCTCGATATTCCGGGCTGGAATGGTGTCATGGTGCGGGCTGGTACCCCGGCGTCCGTGGTCGATGTGCTTCACAAGGCGGTGGTGACCGCGCTGGAGTCTCCCGAAGTGCTGGGCCGCTACCGGCCGCTGGGCCTGGAGCCTGCGCCACTCACGCCACCCGCATTCGGCGAATTCATCCAGAGCGAATCGCAGCGGTGGGGTTTGGCCATTCGCCAGGCCGGGATCAAGGTCGAATGAGCCTCTTTGACCTGCAGGGCCGCACCGCCCTGGTCACGGGGGCCACCCAGGGCCTGGGCCTTGCGATTGCGCGCACCCTGTCTGCCCAGGGCGCCAGCGTGGTGGTCTCCGACCGCGATGCACTCGCCTGCGAACAGGTGGCTGCATCGTTGCCGAACGCCATCGGTACCGCTGCCGACATGGCCGTGCCAGCTGACATCGCTGCGCTGGTGGAGCGCGCCGGGCCCTTGGACATCCTCGTATGCAACGCCGGCATTCAGGGGCCGGCTGGCCCTCTGGCCGATGCCAGCGATGCCGACTGGCATCAGGTGTTTGACATCAACCTGCGGTCCGCAGCGCGGCTGTGTGCGCTGGCGCTGCCCGGCATGGCGGCGCGGGGCGGTGGCAGTGCCGTGCTCATCTCCAGCATTGCAGGCCTGCGCGGCAACCGTTCGATTGGCCTGTACGGTCTGACCAAGGCGGCCCTGGCCCAGCTTGCGCGCAACCTGGCTGTGGAGTGGGGCCCTGCGGGTGTGCGGGTCAACGCCGTGTCACCCGGCCTCATCCGCACGCCGTTGGCCGAGCAGCTCATGGCCGATGAAGCCTTCATGGCCAGGCGCATCCAGGCCACCCCGCTGCGGCGCGCAGGAGAACCCGAGGAAGTGGCCGGCGTGGTCGCCATGCTGGCCAGCCCCGCCGGGGCCTTTGTGACCGGACACAACCTGGTGGTCGATGGCGGCACCACCATCAGCGATGGGAGTTGAAACCATGCACCGCATGTTGAACCGAAGAACCCTGGTGGTGAGTGCCTTGGCGTTCCCGCTGAGCACGTGGGCTGCCACCTGGCCCACACGGCCGTTGCGCATCGTCCTGCCGTTCGCGGCGGGAGGTAGCTCTGACCTGGTGGCACGCCTGCTGGCCGACAAGCTGGGCCAGGCCCTGGGCAGCCCAGTGGTGGTGGAGTCGCGCGCAGGGGCCAACGGCATCATCGCCTCGGAAGCCGTGGCGCGCAGCACCGATGGACATTCCCTGCTGTGGGTCAGCGCGGCCCATGCGATCAACGCCAGCCTCTACCCTCGGCTGCCGTACGACAGCCAGCGTGACTTTGCCCCTGTGGCCCTCGTGGCAAGCCCTGGACCGATGGTCGTTGCGGTGCCTGCGGCCCTGCCGGTGCGCAGCCTCCCGGACCTGATCGCCCTGGCCCGGCGTCAGCCGGGCCATATCAGCTACGCATCGGCTGGTATCGGCAATGTGCTGCACCTGGCGGGCGAGATGCTGGCGCAGCAGGCGGGAGTGCAACTGATGCATGTACCTTACAAAGGGGCTGCGCCCGCCCTCAACGACCTGGCGGCAGGGCAAGTCAATCTGATGTTCAACAGCGCCCTGGCCGTGGCCCCGATGGTCAAGGACGGGCGCGTCCGCCTGCTGGCGCAGACCGGCGCACAGCGCTCGCCTGCCTTGCCCGCCGATCTGCCCACGGTGGCCGAGACGCTGGGCCTGACGGGCTTTCAGGTGACAGGCTGGTTTGGCTTGTTGGCGCCTGCTGCCATGCCGGCCGACGTTGTGGGCCGGCTCAACGCGGAATGCGTTCGCATCCTGGCCCTGCCCGAGCTGCGCGAAAAACTGGCCTTGCTGGGCAGTGCTGATACACCCACCCAAAGCGCGCGCGAATTTGGCGCATTTCTGGCAGCAGAGACAGACCGCTATGCCCGCGTCATCCGGGCGGCGGGGCTGCGTCTTGAAACACCTTCTTCCTGATTCTTCCTGATGGGACTGGCGATGCGATTTGCAACTTTGAAAGACGGCAGCCTGGACGGCCGCCTGGTACTGGTTTCTTCCAACGGCCTGCGGGCCGTCGATGCCGCTCCGATAGCGGCCAGCTTGCTGGCCGCTGTGCAGAACTGGGATGCTGTGGAGCCCGCCCTGCGCGAGCGCGCTGCTGCGCTGGAGGCTGGCACTGCCACCGGCATCTTTGCGTTCGATCCCGCCGCATGCAGCGCTCCCTTGCCGCGCAGCCCGCAGTGGCTCGATGCATCGGCGTTCCTCAACCATGGCCGCTTGATGGAGCGGGCGTTCAACACGCCGCCCATCCCGCACTTTGACACCATCCCCGTGATGTACCAGGGCGCTAGCGACGATTTTCTGGGCCCTTGCGACGATGTGCCCTTGCCCAGTGAGGCCGACGGCATCGATTTCGAAGGCGAGTTCGGCGTCGTCTGTGGCCCCGTGCCCATGGGCGTGACGGCCGAAGCGGCATTGAACTGCGTGCGCTTGGTCGTCCAGATCAACGACTGGAGCCTGCGCGCGCTGGGCCCGCACGAAATGAAGACGGGCTTTGGCTTCCTGCAAGCCAAGCCGTCTACCAGCTTTGCCCCTTTGGCCGTGACGCCGGATGAATTGGGCGACGTTTGGCTGGGTGGTCGGGTGCATCTGCGATTGCATGTGGACTCCAACGGCAAGTGGTTTGGCCACCCCCATGGCGGAGAAATGAATTTCAGTTTCGGCCAGCTCATTGCCCACGCGGCCCGCACACGGCGGCTCACGGCGGGCACCATCATCGGTTCGGGCACGGTGTCCAACCAGGCGCGCGATGCAGGCTCTGCCTGCCTGGCCGAGCGGCGCGTGATCGAGATACTGGACGAAGGTGCGGCCAAAACGCCGTTCATGCGCTACGGTGACCGCGTGCGCATGCAGGCACGCTGGCCCGATGGCCGTGATGGGCCTTTTGGCGTGGTGCATCAGCGCGTGGTGGCTGTGGGCTCGGAGGTGCGCTGATGCATGTGCTTGTCACCGGTGCCGGCGGGTTCATTGGCGCCGCCCTGGCCGAGCGGTTGCAGTCCGTGCCGTTGGTGCCCGGTCTGCCCCTGCGCTTGACGCTGGTGGACCGAGCCGGGCCCGCTGCCCCTTGCGCACCGGCCGTGCACTGGCATATCGGCGGCTTTGCAGACCGCGCACTGTTTGAAGCCTTGGAGGACCATCCGCCCGACTGCGTATTCCACCTGGCCAGTGTGCCGGGATCGCTGGCCGAGCGTGAACCTGGGCTGGGTGTGCAGGCCAATCTGCTGGACACCGTGGCCTTGTGCGAGGGGCTTGCGCGCCCGGTGCGCGAAGGCAGGGCGCGTGCCCCCCGGCTGGTGTTTGCCAGTTCGGTGGCGGTGTACGGTGCGCTGGGCACCCAAGCGGTGGATGAGCGCCAGGGGCCGCAGCCCACCCTCAGTTATGGGGTGCACAAGTGGATGACGGAACTGCTGGTGGCCGACTATGGACGGCGCGGCGACATTGATGGCTGCAGCCTCCGGCTGCCTGGCATCGTGGCGCGGCCACCCGCAGAAACGGGCCATGGCTCCGCGTTCATGAGCCAGATCTTCCATGCCCTGCGGGCGCGGCAGATGTACACCTGCCCCGTGTCGGCACAGGCCACCGCCTGGTGGATGTCGCTGCAGTGCTGTCTGGACAACCTGGTGCATGCCGCGCGCTTGCCCACGCGGGGCATGCCGACCGCGCGGTGCTGGCAGCCGCCGGTATTGCAGTCATCGGTGGGTGATGTGGTGCAAGCCATCGCGCACGCCCAGGGTCTCGATCCCAAGGACTGGATCCGGTACGCACCCGACGCGCGCACCGAAGCACTGTTCGGGTGTTTACCAGCCTTGCGGACGCCTCAGTCAGAGGCTGCCGGTTTCCGGCATGACGGCTCGCTGGAGTCTCTGGTTACGCGGGTGCTGGGGGGGCTGCACAGCCCTGGGATGGTGGCGTAGGGGAGACAGAAGAAGGCGCGTCATGGGGTGTGCTGTGGAGCGGGCGCCGGACTGGTGGGCGGTGCCAGCTCCTCCCTGCACGCCGTATGACGCGCCCATAGCCTCGGCGCATCTGGCGTGCAGGTGTGTGCAGGGCCCTTCCCGCGGCCTTTCCTGCGGCTTTGTACGTGCCTACCCGCGAAGGCGCTGCACCGCCCCCCGGGGCCTATGTGCTCACACCGTTTCCACCCCAAAGCTCAGGCCTGCATTCGCCTGCAACCGCGCTATCAGCTTGTCACCCAGCGCGGGCGCCGTGGTCCAGATGCCGCCGGGGGGGGTGGTGGCATCCTGCAGCAGGCATACAGCCGCCTCGGAGATCATCTTGGATGTGGAGCCATAGCCCGGATCACGGTCGCCCTTCACGCCCACGCGCAAGGTGTTGCCTGCATCGTCAGTACCCAGGAACAGCACGTCGTAGAACCCGTTCTCACGTTCTTCGCGCGAAGGGCCTTCGCCGGGCTTGGGGCCTTTGTCCGAGCCCAGCGACTTGTCGCCCGCCACCGCGTTGGCGATGGCCTCGCCCTTTTCGCCAGGGCCGGTGATGAGCATTTCGTCGTACACAAAGTCGGTGCCATAGGCGTGCTGCAACAGGAAGTTGGTGCGGTGCACGTTGCGCGTGTTGATGGCGGCCATCACGAACGGCGCCACCCAGATTCCATCGCCCAGCGCCTCGTCCACCATGGGTTTGTGGCCGGTTGGCTGGCGCGGCCCTTCAAAACCGGGCGTGAGAGAGAACGGGTTCTTCAGCAAATCCAGCACCGCAGGGTTGGTGGCAGCCGCGGCCATGGTGGCCTTGAGGCTGGCGGCCGTGCCCCCAGAGAAGGTGCCCTTCATCTTGCGCACCCGGCCGCGCACGCGCGGGGCGGGGTGGCCGAAGCGCTGGGCAAATTCCTTTTGCAGCAGGAACACGCCCAGGTCAAACGGGATCGAGTCGAACCCACACGAGAACACGATGCGCGCGCCGCTGGCCTTGGCCGCAGCTTCGTGCGCGTCGATCATCTGGCGCATCCAGGCGGGCTCGCCGCACAGGTCCACATAGTCCACACCAGCCTTCGCGCAGGCGGCCACCAGTTCGTTGCCATAGAGCTGGTAGGGGCCTACCGTGGTCAGCACCAGGCGCGTGGAATCCATCAGCGCTTGCAGGCTGGCGGGGTTGCTGGTGTCGGTCACGACCAGCGGAGTGTCGGCCGGTGCGCCCACTTCGTCGCGCACGGCGGCGAGTTTGTCGGCGTTGCGGCCCCCCATGGCCCAGCGCAGGCCACTGCCTGCGGGGTAGCGTTGCAGCAGGTATTCGATCACCAGGCGGCCGGTGAAGCCGGTGGCGCCGTGCACGACGAGGTCAAAGGGTTTGGTCATGGTGTGGGTCTCCGTCCATCAAAAAAGCAAGCACGCGCAGCGGTCAGGGGCTGCCACGCCGGGGTGTCTGCCATTGTCTTTGGCGGGGCCTGCAGGCTCTGTCGCGCAGGTGCGTTGCAGGGGCTGCGTAGGGCGAGAACAACGGACTTCGGCTATTTTTTCGAGAAAAAGTACCGCCAAACGATACCGGGTAGCCTGCGGGTAGCCACTGTTACGGTTCAATGCAGACACGCAAGTTACGTCTGGGCACCATTCGCTCCGTGTTCAACCAACGTCCCCCCGGGGCACCACTGCAATGTCTTCTTCTCCCATCGTTGTTCAGCGTGACACCAAAGCCTGGCAGTTGCAGGTGTGGGTCTCGTTCGGCATCGCGGTTTTTCTGTGTGCCGTGGGCCTGGCATGGCTGCCTGGCGAGCAACTGGAGCAGGCCTTCATGGTGATGGGCTACGTGTTCTGCCTCTCGGCCGCGTTTGTGTTGGCCAAGTTTGTGCGGGACAACGAAAGCGCTTCGCGCCGTGGCGGTGGCGACACCCCCATGTGGAAGCTGGTGGTGTGGGGCGGCTTTGCGGTGGCCATGGGCCTCACGGGTTGGGGCCTGATGAGCATGGACATCAACGTGACCTACAAGGCGTTTCTGGGCGTGAGCTGGCTTTACCTCATCACCACCGCCTTCACGCTGGCCAAGATGCTGCGCGATCGCCACGAGGCTGATCTGATGGACGCCCGCCTGCAAGGCCGCCGCGAAGCCGCCCAGGCGGCAGCCAACGGCAGCAGCGCGAACTGATCGCATCGAATGTGCGCAGGCGGCAATCCGCCGCCTGTTCGGGTGATTTTTCTTTCTGGTCTTTCGACCCGGTTTCTCCGGCACCCCAGGTGCGCGGTGGGGCCGCATTTTGAGGAGTGAATGATGATGAATGCTGTTTTTTCTTTGTGGGACTCTGCCCGTCTGTCTCGCGCTCTGCTCGCGGCCGGTGTGGTGTGTGCCGTGATGGCCACCCCCCTCGCACGCGCCCAGAGCGAGGCCTCTGCCGCGCTGTCGCTGTTGCCGGTGGCCTCGGTGGTGGGCACGGCGTCTGTGGCTTCCACTGCTGCGGGCGCCGTGGTGGCAGTGCCTGCAGCGTTGTCGGTGGGCGGCGCGGTGCTGTCCGTGAAGGCGGTGGAGGCCTCGGCCGTGGGCACGGTGTACCTGCTGGAGCGTGCCTCGGACGGCGCCCAGGTGAGTGTGGAGGTGGTGGGGCGCGGCGTTGCGGGCTCAGCCTACGCGGTGGGCACGGTGGTCACCTGCAGCGTGATCGGCACGGGCGTGATCCTGTCGGCAGCGGGCGAGGCGATTGCCTTTGTGCCCAACGCCATCGGCCGTGCGCTTCTGCACAACGAGCGTCTGTGAATATGAAGTACAACCCCCTGAGCCGCGACGCGGCTTCCCCCTTCTCTCTTCACGCTGCGCGCTCCAGGAAGGGGGACGATGCCCTCGCTGCGGGGCGGCCCTTGCTTGGCATCCCTCGCTTAGGTCGCGCCAGTTTCATAGGCCATGGAATCGCGGTACTGACAGCTGTTGTCGCGATTGCGGCAACCACCCCGGCCCAGGCGGGCCGCTCGTGCGAATCGCGCAAGCCCGTGCCGCCGCTGGTGATCGAGCGGGGCATGAAGCTGGCCGAGCAGACCTCGGCCGCGCTCGATGCCGAGCACGCCAGGTCGGGTGCACAGGTGGTGGCGCTGGCCCGTGCAGGGCAGGACCTGAGCAAATACGGCCTGCGCTACTCGCACATGGGCTGGGCCTACAAGACGGCCGAAGGCCCCTGGCGCGTGGCGCACAAGCTCAACGAATGTGGCACGGCCGTGGGGCACCTGTACCGCCAGGGCCTGGGGGAATTCTTCCTGGACGACCTGTGGCGCTACGAAGCCGTCTACGCTGTGCCCACGCCCGAGGTGCAGCAGCGCCTGCTGGCCGTGCTGCAGGACAAAGCCCGCACCAAGACGCTGCAGCACCCACCCTACAGCATGGTCAGCTACGCGTGGGGCCGCAAATACCAGCAGTCCAACCAGTGGGCGCTGGAGACCCTGGCGATGGCCATGGAGCCAGCCACCGTGCGCTCGCGCGACCAGGCGCAGGCCTGGCTGCAGTTCAAGGGCTACGAGCCCACCGCGCTCAAGCTCGGGCCGCTCACGCGCATGGGCGGGCGGGTCGGCTCGGCCAATATCGCGTTTGACGACCACCCTAACGAGAAGCGGTTTTCGGACCGCATCGAAACCGTCACCGTCGATTCGGTGCTGGCCTGGCTGCAGCGCGCGCAACTCGCGGCACCGCCGGCGGTGCTGGCGGTAAAAAATTGAATAAAAATGCCCTCTAGCGCATGCTTGGTAGGCGCTTGATGCTATCAAATGGATAGCCCTTCCAAAGGGGAACGATCATGAGCAAATCACTGCGGCTGTCCGAAAAATGGTTTCGCCGTGGCCTGTGGCTGGTGGCGCTGGTGTTTGCCAGCTTCCTCATCGGCCTGGGTGGCACCATCGTGGGTGATCTGCCCAAGGTTGAGACCCCGCTGCGGGTGGACGACTTTCTGGACAAAGCCGCAGCCGACAAGCTGCGCGCCGAGGTCAAAGCCGCGCGCCAGACCGAGCAGGACGCGCAGACCGCGCTGGAGCAGGCCCAGCTGCAGCGCAGCAAGGTGCGCAGCGAGGTGCAGGCCGAGAGGGACAGCTTCAACAACTGGCTGTCCACCCGCAGCGCCACGCAGCGCGCCGATCAGGACCCCGAGGTGCTGGCGCGCACCCAGGCGCTGGACGTGCTCAAGCTCGCTGAACGCAAGACCCAGCAGGCGGTGGAGGCGCAGCAGCAGGCTGCGCTGGATGCCCGTCAGACCGCAGCCGCCCGGCAGGAGCAGTTGAACCGCATGGAGTCCGACGGCTACGTGAAGCTCAATGCCGAGCGCCGCAAGGTCGAGCTGCGGGTGTTCCTCTATCGCCTGGCCCTCACGCTGCCGCTGCTGGCGGTTGCGGGCTGGCTGTTCGTCAAGAAGCGCAAAAGCACCTACTGGCCGTTTGTGTGGGGCTTCATCTTCTTTGCGCTGTTTGCCTTCTTTGTGGAGCTGGTGCCTTACCTGCCCAGCTACGGCGGTTATGTGCGCTACGTGGTGGGCATTGCCTTGACGGCCGTGGTGGGGCGCTACGCCATCCTGGCGCTCAACCGCTACCTGGAGCGCCAGAAGCTGGCCGAAACCCTGCCCGACCAGGAGCGCCGCAAGGAGCTGAGCTACGACGTGGCCCTGGCCCGCCTGGCCAAAAGCGTGTGCCCTGGCTGCGAGCGGCCGGTGGATCTGAAAAACGAGAAGATCGACTTTTGCCCGCATTGCGGCATTGGGCTGTTCGACCATTGCGGCCACTGCAGCACCCGCAAGAGCGCTTTTGCACGCTTTTGCCATGCCTGCGGCACGGGGGCGGGGGTGAAGTTGGCGAGCGAAGACTGACGCAGGTGAATCGGTCGTGCCCCTGGGCCCTGCCGCCCTGTGCGGCGCGTTGGGCCCCCTGCGCGCCTGCGATGTTCACATCCGTTCTATCGGAAGCGCGACTGACTGGCCAGAATCGTCGGCATGCATTCCCACCATTGGCCCCACGAAAGTTTCACTGCTCCCTTCACGACCACCGGGCGCTCCGCGCTGGTGCGTCCGCCACCCTGGCACTACGCGGGTTGGCTGCTCAACGTGGCCTTTCGGTTCGACGCACTAGCGGCTGTGCCGCTGGTTCCTGATGCTGTTGGCAGGCCGGTGGGCACAGGGTGTGTGCACTTTGCCGACTGGCAGGCCTGTACAGACGGTCATGAATTGCTGGATCCCGTGCTGTCGCAGTACCGAGAAACCATTGTGGTGCTGGAGATTGAACGGCCTGACGGGAGCCGCTGCATGTACTGTCCTGCCATCTGGGTTGACCAGGATATCTCCATGGTGCGGGGTCTGCTGCAGGGGTGGCCCAAGAAGATGGGCAGCACCTGGCTGACGCGCAGCCTGCCGCTGGACCACTCCGCAGCGGCACCTTTGCGCAGGGGGAGCAAACTGGGCGCCAGCCTTGCGGTGAAAGACCGCCGCCTGTTTGAGGCGCATGCGGAGTTCACCGGCCAGCCAGGGCGACCGCTGGGATTTTTGACGCTGGCGACCATTGGTGCCGTGGGCTGGGCCGATCTGCGGCGGCCTGAACAGTTTCCCGAGTTGGCGCTTGTCAAGCCAGACATCGTGGCGCGTACGGGGGGCTGCTGGCATGAAGTCTCTGCCTGCCTTCGCATGGCTTCGCATCCGGGAGAGGACATTGGCCTGCTGGGCGACTTGGTGGTTGAGGACGCCAGTGCGGGCTGGTTGGGGCTCACCGTGGCGGGAGCGCGCGATGCCTGACGCGTTGTCTGCCCCTGCCGATCCGGCCAAGGTGGCCATAGTGCTGGCGGCGGATCTGGCGCCCGGGCCTGCTGCCAACATTGCCGCGTGCATTGCCGCAGGCTTGGCAGCCTCTCGCCCGGACTGGGCTGGCCGGGCACTGGTCGATGCATCTGGATGGAGATCTGTGTCGTCCTCGCATGTGCCCATCACCATCCTGAAGGCGCCAGTCACTGCGATGAATGCGCTGCTCAGGCGCCTGACCGAAGGGACAGCGCAGGAAAATGGCCGTATTTCACTATTTCCAGCCTATGCGCATGCCATCCACGAAAGCAGCGAATACTGGCACCGTCATGGTCTGGTGTCGCACGCTGAAGAGCCGATGCTCGGTGTCGGTTTGGTCGGCGCAAAGCGTTGGGTGAGCAGCATGACTGGGAGCCTGCCGCTATGGCGTTGAATCGATCTGAAGTGCGACGTCTGCACCTGTCCGATCTTGCGCAGGTGCACCATCAGCAGCCTGAACAGGAGTGGGTGCCACACTGGCATGAAGAGTGGTCTTTCGGCGCTGTGCTGGAGGGTCAATGCTGCTGCAGCGTTGCCGGACGTCCGTTTGTCGCGCGTGCCGGTGATTTGATTGTGATACGGCCAGGTGTCGTTCACGTGGGGGCGCTGACCGATCCTGCGCACACAGGTGCCGTGCACCTGGTCATGTTGTATGTTCCGCCCCCCTATTTGGCACAGTGGGGTCTCGCAGGGCCTGAGCGCAGCGGGGCAATACGCGCCCCTGGGCTTGCTGGTGCAGCCGCGCGGATGGCCTGCGCAAACGATGTGCGAGCCTGGCTGGACAGCGCAGTGCCCCTTCTTGCCGATGCGCTACCGCTGGACCGAAGCGCTGCTGATCCCATCCCCACCAAGGCGGTACGCATGCTCATCGAGGGGGTGCGGTCTGCCGTCCTGGGGGGCGAACAGACGGTCTCTGGGTTGGCGAGGCACTGCGCTGTCAGCCGGGAGCGTGTGCATCGGGTGCTCAGGCAGTGGCTGGGCATGGCGCCCCGGGAGTACTTGCGTGCCGTCCGCCTGCTCCGCGCAAAACAAATGGTCATGAACGGAGAGCCGGTGGCCTCTGTGGCGGCGGAATGTGGGTTCTCTGACCAGGCGCACTTCACGCGCTGGTTCCGGCGCACATTCGGCTACACGCCCGGTGACTTGGTGCGTGCGATGTCCCGTGACGCGGAGCGCGACCAGGCTGCATCCATAAAGTAGACACAGCACTCTTGTCTTGGTCGCAGTGGGCGTTGGCAGCACCGATGCCTTGGCATCGACGCTGCGTTTGTTTTCATCCCACCATCACCCGGTTGCGGCCCTCTGCCTTCGCGCGGTACAACGCTGCGTCGGCCGCCAGCAGCAGGGTGTCCATGTCGGCGTCCGAGCCCATGGTGGCGCTGTGCACCAGGCCAATGCTGACGGTGGCGCGTTGGGGGCCACCCTCTACCGGGTCAAGCGCCTGCTGCTCCACGGCGCTGCGCACGCGCTCGGCAATGGCCTGGGCCTCGGTGGGGGACACTCCGGGCAGCACGGCAGCAAACTCCTCGCCACCCATGCGGCCCAGGGCGTCGTGGGGGCGCAGCGCGCGCGCCATGGTCTGGGCAATGCTGACCAGCAGCCGGTCGCCCGCGCCATGCCCGTGTTGGTCGTTGACCTGCTTGAAATGGTCCACGTCCACCATCATCACCGCCAGCCCGGTGGACTCGCGCTGGTAGCGTACCAGCAGGCGGTCGCCTTGTTTGAGCAGCGCGCGGCGTGCCAGGACACCGGTCAGGTCGTCGTGGCGCACGGCGTGGTCCAGGCGGCGCAGGGCTTCGGCGCGCGCCGCGCTGGCGCAGGCCACGGCCAGCGGCCCCAGTGCCAGCAGCGTGACGCCCACACGCAGCGAGAACACGTCGCTGGCATGGGCTGGCGTGAAGTTGAGCACGCCGGTGGCCACGCCGGCCATGGTCCACAGGCACACCACCAGCGACAGCAGGCTGGAGACAAACGGGCTGTAGCTGAGCGCGCACCACAGCAGCCCTGGCACCACAAAGGCCAGCATGCCGGGCCCCCCGATCACGGTGCGCACGCCTTCGGCCAGCAGCAGCGAGCTGACGGGTGCCACACGCCAGATCAGGGGGACCTCCTGCGTTGCGGGCGGCGGGTCGTCGGCGCGCGGCGCGGCCAGCACCACCGGCACGATGAGCATGTAGTTCATGAGTTCGGTGCTGAACCACAGGGACAGCAGGTCGGTCCACGGGCTGTTGAAGTAGACCGGCGCGGCGCCGCAGCCTGCCAGTGCCCCCACGGCACTGGCTGCCAGCGCAGCCAGCAGCAGGTAGAGGGCAGAGATGGTGCGTTGCAGGCGCCGGATGCGTTCGTCCAGCCGACGCAGCACCAGCCAGCCCGCCGTGGCGCCCAGCAGGTTGGCGCCGTTGAGCCACAGGGCCATGGACCAGGTGCTGCCCGTCACCAGGTCTGCCGCCACATAGCCCACGGCCGCAGCTACCCAGGCTGGCGGGCGCGCCAGCCTGGGATAACGCACCAGCAGGCCCAGCAGCAGCGCATTGGCGGGCCAGAAGACCGACAGAAAACCGATGGGCCGCGCAAAGATGCCCACCAGGCAGGCGGCGAAGATCAGCACGGACAAACCCAGCCAGGCCAGGGGCGGCGAAAGCGGGCGGTGGAGCAAAAAAGGGCGGTACATGGGGGCAGCAGTTGATGGGCGGGGAGCGGCGCGCGCGTCAGTGCCGATTGTCCCCGGGCCGGGTGCGCGGGAGACGCCGCAGCGTTGGCTGGGGAAACAATTGTTGATGATTGCCTGTGAGATCGTTGCCAGCTCTCAGGTGTTGCCCAGCAGCAGCGCCACCAGCTCCCCCGTGCTGCTGGCCCCCAGCTTGCGCATGAGCCGCGCGCGGTGGGCGTCCACCGTGCGGTGGCTGATGTCCAGGTAGCGCCCGATCTGCTTGCTGGTGGCGCCGGTGACGATGTGCTGGGCGATTTCGCGCTCGCGCAGGGTCAGCGGCGTGCTCACGGGGCGGCGGTGCGAGATGTCCTCGAACATCCACACCGCCCGTGCAAACGGGTCCGACCGGTCCAGTGCCCGGCCCACCACGTGGCACCAGAACAGCGAACCATCGCGCCGTCGCATGATGCGCTCATCCGCATAACTTCCCGACGCCTTCATCGCCTGCAGGCCCAGGTGGCCCGTGTGGGTGAACTCTTCGAACGAGGGGTACAGCGGCGCCAGCGGCTGGCCCAGCAGCTCGGCCTGCTCGTGGCCGAACATGTGGGCAAAGGCGTCGTTGCAGATCTCGATGCTGCGCTCGCGCGTCACGCACATGCCCACCGGGGCCAGGTTAAAGGCCAGCTCCAGCGCTTCGTTCAGGGCGGCATAGGGCGGTGCGGGCATGGGGTGGGATTCTGCCGCAGGTCAGCGGCGCGGCTCGGGTGAGAAGGACCGGTTTCAGGCAGTGCGCTCGTGCGTTGTCACCACGCGGTTGCGGCCCGCGCGCTTGGCGTCGTAGAGCGCCCGGTCGGCCGCAGCCAGCCAGTCGGCCCAGGTTCCGCCGGCGGAGGTCACGCAGGCCAGTCCAATGCTCACGGTGATGGGGATGTCCTCGCCCAGCTCGGACAGCCGGATCTGCTGCACGGCCCCGCACAGGCGCTGGGCGATGGCGCTTGCAGCGCTGGCGCTGGCGTCCGGCAGGTAGACCAGGAACTCTTCACCGCCCATGCGGGCCAGCAGGTCCGAATCGCGCAGCTGGTGGCGAAGTGCGTCGGCCGTGGCGACCAGCACGCGGTCGCCCGCCGCATGGCCGAAGCGGTCATTGATGTGCTTGAAGTGGTCCAGGTCGAGCTGCGCGATGGCGCTGCCCACGGGCAGCCGCGCGGGCAGCATGGACATGGCCCAGCGGCGGTTGCCCACGCCCGTGAGCGTGTCGGTCTGCGCCACTTTTTCCAGGCGCACTTCGGCGCGCTCGTTGGAGAGGGACGAGACCATGAGCGCAACGCCAAAGTGGCAGAACATCTGCACGGAGAATGCCAGCGCAAAACCCTGTGGGCTGGCGGTGTGCGTGGCGATGTACAACAGCTGCAGGGCAAAGGTGCCCGCGCTGGCCAGGAGCAGCCCGGCCAGCAGGGGACGCGATGGCAGGGATTCGGTGCGGCGGTCGTGCCACACCTCCCAGGCTGCCGCGGTCAGTGACACTGCGGCGGTCAGGTGGAAGGCGCCTGCGCGCAGCAGGTTGTCCAGCGGAAACTGCGTGACCAGGCCCAGCACCAGCCAGCCTCCGGGAACCAGTATCAGCACCGCAGGCAGGACGCGCCTGCGGCCGCTCAGTGCCCGTGCACCTGCCCAGAAGAGGGTGTACCCCAGTGCCCCGAGCAGCAGGCTGGTGTGGGTCCAGAACCAGAGCGGCAGCATGGAATATTCACCCTGGCCTGCCAGTTCGGCACCAACGGCCAGAAGCAGGTAGGCGGCTGCCAGGGGCTTGAGCCCTTGCGGGCGGCACGAATGGCGGCTGACATGAAAGATGCTCAGCGCCCCCGCCACCAGCGCGGTCTTGTAGAGCAGGAGGATGGTCGGGAGGTCAAGCTGCATACCCATGTCGCAATGCGGTGGCGGTGGGGGATGACGTTGGGGAGGGCTTTTGCGGGAGCGCATATCTTGGCAGCAAAACAGCGGCGGGCGCTACCCTGGCGCTACCCAACATTACCTGGCGCGAAGCCTGTGCCAGCGCAGCCGCCATTGCCGCCGCACCACCCGCGCCACGCGCCATGCCCACGAGGCGCGGGCGCGCTCCAGCACCGCGTGCTTGAGGCGCATCCAGTGGGCATAGGTCCAGGCAAACCAGTGCAGCTGCATCAGGGCGGGCTGGGTCAGGCTGAACAGCCGCGCCACCACGGCGGTGCCCACCACCTTGGCCAGCACGATCACCAGCATGCCCAGTACCACGTGCCCCCGGCCCACCGCCCACAGGGCCAGCAGCTTGACGGGCAGCAGCAGTGCCGTGGGCAGCAGAAACACCGCCACCGCCGCCCAGGGGGGCAGGGCGCGCACGCAGCCTTCAATCCAGCGCAGGCCGGGCCAGCGGCCGATGCGCGCCAGCAGGCGCTGCAGCGGCTCCCAACCCCATTCCTCGAACAGGATCAGCAGCGCCAGCAGCCCGCTGCCCAGGCCGGTCAGCATGCGGGCGGGCCAGCGCAGCAGGTGGTGCAGGAGTTTTTGGATGATTTTGGCCTCTGGCGCTTATCTATAAAGCGCTAATAGCTATTATTTTTATAGCTATTGGCTGTGCTTATACGCCCCGTGCGCGCTCGGTCTTGAAGCGTGCACGGAATTCGGCGAACGTGCCCGCTTCCAGCGACTCGCGCACCTCGCGCATCAGGTTCAGGTAGTAGTGCAGGTTGTGCACGGTGGTCAGCATGGGGCCCAGCATCTCGCCGCAGCGGTCCAGGTGGTGCAGGTAGGCGCGGCTGAAGCCCTCGCGCCCGCCATCGTCCCACGACACGCCCGAACTGCCCGCGCAGGCGTAGCAGGTGCAGCTGGTGTCCATCGGCCGGTGGTCGGCCTTGTGGCGTGCGTTGCGGATTTTGAGGTCGCCAAAGCGCGTGAACATCGTGCCGTTGCGCGCGTTGCGCGTGGGCATCACGCAGTCGAACATGTCCACGCCGTCGGCCACGCCCTGCACCAGGTCTTCGGGCGTGCCCACGCCCATCAGGTAACGGGGCTTGTGTGCGGGCAGGCGGTGGGGCGTGTGGGCCATGATGTCCAGCATCTCGTCCTTGGGCTCGCCCACGCTCACACCACCCACGGCGTAGCCGGGGAAGTCCATCTCGACCAGGCGCTCGAGCGACTCCTGGCGCAGGTTCTTGAACATGCCGCCCTGCACGATGCCAAAGAGGGCGTTGGGGTTCTGAAGCCGCTGGAACTCATCGCGCGAGCGCTTGGCCCAGCGCAGGCTCATTTCCATGCTCTTGCGCGCCTCGGCCTCGGTGGTCTTGTGGCCCTTGGTCTCGTACGGCGTGCACTCGTCAAGTTGCATGACGATGTCGGAGTTGAGCGTGGTCTGGATCTGCATGCTCACCTCGGGCGACATGAAGAGCTTGTCGCCGTTGACGGGGCTGGCAAAGGTCACACCTTCTTCGGTGATCTTGCGCATGGCCCCCAGGCTCCAGACCTGGAAGCCGCCCGAGTCGGTGAGGATGGGCTTGTCCCACTTTTCAAAGCCGTGCAGGCCGCCAAAGCTCTGCATTACATCCAGGCCCGGGCGCATCCACAGGTGGAAGGTGTTGCCCAGGATGATCTGCGCGCCCATGTCGTGCAGGCTGCGCGGCATCACGCCCTTGACGGTGCCATAGGTGCCCACGGGCATGAAGATAGGGGTTTGCACCACGCCATGGTTGAGCGTGAGCGTGCCACGGCGTGCGTGGCTGGTGGGGTCGGTTTTGAGGAGGTCGAACTGCAGCATGATGGGCGGCATTGTCCCAGACAGGCTACCCTGACCTCGCTCAAGGTTATGGACGGGTTTTCGACGAGGCCGTGGCTACACTGGACCAAGGTACTACAAGGAGAACACCATGCTCAAAATCCTCATCGCCGTGGACGGCTCCGAACTCTCCCTGGATGGCGTGCACCACGCACTGGCGCTGGTGCGCCAGGGGCTCCAGGCCACCATGGTGCTGGCCAATGTGCAGGAGCCCGCCACGCTGTACGAACTGGTGACCACGCGCGACCCCGACCTGATCGCCGCCGCCAGCCTGGAGGCGGGTGACCATCTCATGGCGTCGGCGCGCGCGCTGCTCGACGCGGCCGGGGTGGCTTATGAAACCGATGTGGGTGTGGGCGATGTGGCGCACACGCTGGTGGACATGATCGAGCGCTCGGGCTGCGACATGGTCATCATCGGCGCCAAGGGCCAGGGCGCCATCACCAGTGCGCTGCTGGGTTCGGTGTCGCAGGAGGTGGCACATGCCAGCCCGGTGCCGGTGACCATC
The DNA here is from genome assembly GCF_057597245.1 of Acidovorax sp. NN32. Classification (NCBI taxonomy): domain Bacteria; kingdom Pseudomonadati; phylum Pseudomonadota; class Betaproteobacteria; order Burkholderiales; family Comamonadaceae; genus Acidovorax; species Acidovorax sp. NN32. Next base: position 4,743,036 of record NZ_CP199679.1, on the reverse strand, counting down.
GTCAAACACGCCGAGGTGCTGGAGAACACAGACAGCGACGTGGCCGAGGACACGGAGGCCTGAGCGCTCCCAGAAAAGAAAAGGGCCGCTGTGTGCGGCCCTGATCGGGATCTTTGAGGAAGCTCGCCTGGTTTCAGGCTGCCTTGCGAAACGGCTCCGCAGGGCGCTGCAGCTTGCCGTGGGGCAAGGTGGCCAGGCGCGAGAACATGCGGCGCACATAGCCGCGCACCCACAGGCATTTGTTGAGTTCGTCCACCGGCAGTGGGCCGGACACCACCACGATGTCGTTGGCCATGTCCTGCGCCCCAGCAGCGCGCAGGCGGCGGCGCGTGTTGTTGGCCCAAGACTGGATGCGCGTGGGGCTGCCATGCTGGTGTACCTCGCCCGTGTGCGCATCGAACGCAATGGCCACCGTGTCGGTCTTGAGCTTGAACCTGCGCTCACCCGTGACCGCACTGGGCGCCTCGCGCATGTCGTAGAGGTAGTAGCTGCCTGCCTTGAGCTGGTATTGCATGTCCATGGGTGTGTTCCTCTTTGTCGGCATTGTCGAGGGCGCACGGTGCGGGCAATGGCAGGTAAAACGGTGGGAAAGGGGCTCTTTTTGAACGCCTCTCACAGATGGCCACGCCGGTTTCTGTGCGCGTGCCATTGTGGCGGCCTGTCGGCGCCGTCACACAAAACTTGAGGACGATTTCGTAACGAGTTGTGAGCAATCCAGCGCGGAGTTCGCTGCGCTTTGCCTTGTGCGCAGCCTGTGAGACTGGCGCAGCCCCAGGCGCGGGCAGCCGAGCCAGGGCCGCCCTGCAGCGAGGGGTGCGTCCCCCTTCCCGAACGGCGCAGCCATTCGAGAGAAGGGGGACGGTGCGCAGCGCCTCAGGGGGATGGACTCTAGAAGTCCACCAGACTCAACCCCACGCTGAATACGGTCCGCTTGCGGTTGTAGTCGATCATGCTGTCGCCGTAGCCGCTGAACAGCTGCGTGTGCAGGCGCAGGTTGCTCTTGTTGCCAAACAGGCCCGTGCCCACGGTCTGCAGCCATTCCAGGCGGACCGAGCCCCGGTCGCTGCTCGACAACGAGTGGCGCAGCGTGGCGCCCACCGTGTTCTCCTTGTTGACGTTCCAGAATGCCGACAGCTCACCCCGCCCGATGTAGTCACTGATGCCGGGGTTGTCGTCGCTGCCCGAGCTTTCGGGGATGCGCTTCCAGATGCGCGCGTTCACGCTGACGCTGTTGCCCAGCTCCATGCCCGTCATCAGGTAGGCGCGGTTCCAGCTGCGCGACAGGGGCTTGCTCTGGCCGTTGGACTGGTGCACCAGTCCGATGCCGCTGTAGCGCCACTTCCAGCCAAACGGCAGTTGTGCCGTGGTGGGGTAGACATACATGACCTCGGGCTCGTGGTCGGTGGCGCGGAAGGGGCGTGAGATCTCGGGGGTGAACAGCTGCCAGTACGACTGCTGGGAGTAGCCGAACCACACCGAGTCCTTGAGCGTGGGATGTCCCTGGGTCAGCAGCCCTTGCGCAACCTTGGTACGCACCGACAGCTGGATGCGGTTCTCGGTGCGGCGGTAGGGCGTGGACTCGGTGGCCGAATGGTCGGCTGCATCCGACGTGGGCTGGCGGTTCACATTGCTTGACGCCACCACCGACACGGTGATGGGCCGGTAGCCCCGGAAGCTGAAGGTGCCGCAGTCGCTGCCCGACTCCAGTTCCCAGAAGCGCGAGAGGTCGCTGTACTGCGGATCGCGGCAGCCCTCGGTGCGGGCCACGTCAATCACACGGGTGGCGGGTAGCGTGGTGTCCACCGGGGGCGGCACGTCTGTCGAGGCCGACGCCGTGGCGCCAGGCGCGTTCCAGCCTTGCTGGTCGGTGGCCCACTGGTCAAAGCAGGCCAGGCGCGCCTGATTGTCACTGGACAGGGCGGCGCAGCGGCGCCAGGCAGCGTCGCCGCTCGGGGTGGCCGAGCCGCCAGCAGGCGGGGTCTGCGCCAGCGCGGCGCCGGCAGGCGCCAGCGCAGCGGCCACCAGCAGGGCCAGCGTGCCACGCCGGTGGCCGCTGCTGCGGCGAGGTGAGGCTGGCGCGGCCGTCATTGCCAGCCCACCTGCTTGCGCAGCACAAAAGGAGCCGAGGGGGCCGAAGGGGTGGGGTTGGCGTTGTTCCATGTTCCGCGTATTTCCTTGCCGCAACTTCCATCGACCACCTGGCCTGTCCAGGTGGCGCTGATGTTCGTGCCATTGATCGATTCTTCCAGCGTCAGGTCGCCGCCATCGACGTCTCCACTGACCTGCGCCGTGGCGCCATTTCTTTGCACGGTGCCACGCACGCTCTGTGCCAGCTCGGGATGCGGGCCCAGTTGCAGTGTGGCGGTGGCGCCAGGTGCATCCGGGGATGCGCCCTGCAGTTGGGCCAGCCAGCGCCCTTGCAGGTGCTGGTGGTCCATGTCTGCCGCCGACGGGCATGCTGCCGTGGATTTTGGATCATTCTGGCTACTGGCGCTTGTAGGATAAGCGCTGATAGCTATCAAAACAAAAGCAACTGCCAACAGCGGCGTGTGTCGGTGGGTGTCGGGCGCCATGGGTGGAGTGCGTTGTGGTGGGTGCCGTGGCTGCGGTGGGGCGCTCATTCCGGGGTGGCGGCTGCGGCTGCAGTGGCTGCGGTGGTGGCCTGGGCCTTGGCCGCAAATTCGGCGCGCAATGCCTTGAGCTTCTCGCGCGGATCTTCGCGGGCGGTGGTCTTGTCCAGGCCCATTTCGGCTATGAAGCGGCTCGGTTGTGCGGCCACCATCTCGCGGCCCTTCTTGCGCCGCTTGGTCCAGCTCACGGCCAGGGTGCGCTGGGCGCGGGTGATGCCCACGTACATCAGGCGGCGCTCTTCCTGCAGGCGCTGCAGCGTGTCGTCGCTCACCTTCTGCTGTCGGCCTTCGTCGTCGTCCAACTTGAAGGGCAGCATGCCCTCGGTCACGCCCACCAGCACCACATGCGGCCACTCCAGCCCCTTGCTGGCGTGCAGGGTGGAGAGCGTGACCATGTCCTGCTCCTGCTCGCGCTCGCTGATGGTGGACAGCAGCGCAATGGTCTGCGACACCTCCAGCAGGCTCTTGGTCTCCTTGGCCACCACGGCACCGGCCGTATCGTCGATCTGCCCGCCCGCGCGCTGGGCCATCCAGTCGCAGAACTCCATCACGTTGCTCCAGCGGGCGGCCGCCACCTTCTCGCTGTCTTCGTTGTCGTACAGGTGCTGCTCGTAGCCAATTTCCTTGAGCCATTCGTTCAGAAAGGCGCGGGCCTCTTCGGCGCCATGGGTGCGGCGGGCGCTGTACTCCAGGTAGTTGATGTAGCGGCCAAATTCGTGCAGGCCGTCCATGGCACGCTTGGGCACTGCCGCTGGCAGCATGCCGTTGAACAGCGCGCCGAACATGCTCTGCTTGTGCTGCGTGGCAAACGCGCCCAGGGCTGCGAGCGTGGTGTGACCAATGCCGCGCTTGGGCGTGGTGATGGCGCGCAAGAACGCCGGGTCATCGTCGTTGTTGATCCAGAGGCGAAACCAGGCGCACAGGTCCTTGATTTCCGCCCGGTCAAAAAAGCTCGTTCCGCCCGAGACCTTGTAGGGAATATTGGCCTTGCGCAGCGCCTTCTCGAACGGCTTGGCCTGGTGGTTGGCGCGGTACAGGATGGCAAAACTCTTCCAGTCCGGCGGCGGGTTGCTGGCCGCACGCAGGCTCTGGATGCGGGCCACGGCGCGCTCGGCTTCGTGTTCTTCGCTGTCGGCGTCCACCACCCGCACCGGTTCGCCCTCGCCCAGTTCGCTGAACAGGGTCTTGGGGAACAGCTTCGGGTTGGGCCCGATCACGTTGTTGGCCGCACGCAGGATGGCGCTGGTGGAGCGGTAGTTCTGCTCCAGCTTGATGACCTTGAGGTGGGGGTAGTCCACCGGCAACTTCTTGAGGTTGTCCAGCGTCGCGCCGCGCCAGCCGTAGATGGACTGGTCGTCGTCGCCCACGGCGGTGAAATGTCCCTTTTCGCCCACCAGCAGCTTGAGCAGCTCGTACTGCGTGGCGTTGGTATCCTGGTACTCGTCCACCAGCACATGGCCCAGGGCCGCCTGCCACTTGGCACGCACTTCCGGGAAGTCGCGCAGCAGCCGCAGCGGCATGCCGATGAGGTCGTCAAAGTCCACGCTCTGGTAGGCCGCCAGGCGCTCTTCGTAGCGGGCCATCAGCGTGGCGATGATGCGTTCGTTGTCGTCCGCCGCCTGGGCCAGCGCCTGCTCGGAAGTCAGGCCCATGTTCTTCCACTTGCTGATGACCCACTGCCATTGGCGCGCGGTGGCCATGTCGGTGGTGCCACCCGAGGCTTCCTTCAGGATGCCCGTCACGTCATCGGCGTCGAGGATGCTGAACTGGGGTTTGAGGCCCAGCACATGGCCGTCCTCGCGCACCATGCGCACGCCCAGGGCATGGAAGGTGCACACCAGCACATCCTTGGCGCGCCGGCCGATCAGGCCCTTGGCGCGCTCGCGCATTTCGGCGGCAGCCTTGTTCGTGAAGGTGATGGCCGCAATGCGCTTGGGGTCCATGCCCTTTTCGATCATGTGGGCGATCTTCATGGTGATCACCCGCGTCTTGCCCGAGCCCGCCCCGGCCAGCACGAGGCAAGCCCCGTCGGTGTAGTGGACAGCCTGGAGCTGGGCGAGATTGAGACCGGCAGACATGGGAGGGAGGGCAGCAGAGCAGCGGGGAGCGGGACAGGGAGGGCGGGTGTGGGCGGCGCATGCCCAGGGGCTGATGGTGGCGCGGCCGGGTCAGGCCGCGCAAGGGCGCAATGATACCGGCGCGGTCCGGCAGCCTGTCTAGCCCGTGCCCAGTCGGGGTGGACCGCGTGTGCCGGGCGGGCGGCTGACAGGCCCCTGACGGGTGGGCGCCACTAGCACCTGGCGGGCCGGACGCTCCGGGAAACCCCGCTAGGGGCTTTGTTTTCACAATTTGATACTCGCAGGCCAGTGCATCTCTTGCCGGGATGCTGGTGTAGAGAACCGAGCCCCGCCATGAACCCCACTGACCAGCCCTCCACCGCTCAGACCGCCGCATCGGGCATCCCGGACGCACGCCGCCGCTGTGTGCACCTTCGCGCATGGAGCGCTGTGGTGGCATCCGGTGTATTGGCCTGCACGGCCCTGCTGCCGGCACAGGCCCAGATCGGCAGCACCGTGCCTGTGCGCGTGGGGGTCGTGGGGCCGTTCACCGGGCCATCGGCCGATTTTGGCGTGCCCATGCTCAACGGCATCAAGCTGGCGGTGGACGAAATCAATGCCGTGGGCGGCTATCTGGGCCGCCCGCTGGAACTGGTCGTCAAGGACGACACGGCCGACCCCGACCAGGGGCGTAAGGTGTCGCAAGAGCTTCTCAATGAAAAAGTGGTCGCCACCATCGGCTTTTGCAACACCGGCGTGGCGCTCAAGGCCATCGACCTGTTCCAGGGCGCCTCTAGCCCCCTCATCGTGCCCTGCGCCACGGGCACTGCCGTGACGGCCAAATACCCCGCGCCCGACAGCTACATCTTCCGCGTGCAGGCGCGCGACGCGATCCAGGCGCCCTTCCTGGTGGACGACATCGTCAAGCGCGGCTGGGACAAGGTCGCCATCTTTGCCGACAAGACCGGCTATGGCGAAGGCGGCTACAACGACGTGGTGGCCGCGCTGGCGGCCAAAAACCTCAAGCCCGTGCATGTGGCGCGTTTTGACCTGGGGGTGAAGGACCTCACGGCCGAGCTGACCGCCGCGCGCAACGCGGGCGCCAACGTGGTCTACAGCTACACCGTGGGGCCGGAAAACGCCACCATCGCCAACGGCAAGAAGGCCCTGGGCTGGAAGGTGCCGCAGGTGGGGCCGTGGCCACTGTCCTTCCCCTTCTTCCTCGAAGGCGCCAAGGACGCGGCCGAGGGCGCGCTCATGGTGCAGACCTTCATCGCCGAGCCCAGCAACGAGCGCCGTGCATCGTTCCTGTCGAGCTACACCCGCAAGTACCACGGCAAGGTGGCCGTGCCCATGGCAGCGGCCAACGCCTACGACGCCACCTACCTGCTGATGTATTCCTTCCTCGGCATCCGCGACGGCAACCTCACCGGCAAAGCCATCAAGGAGTCGCTGGAGGGCAAGATGAAGACCTACTACGGCGTGGTCACCACCTACGACAAGCCCTTCAGCGTGCAGGACAAGGACGCGATCACGCGCAATATGCTGGTCATGGGCATGGTCAAGAACGGTGCCATCACCTTTGCCTACCCCGAAGACGCCAAGCGCAACCTGATCATCCAGCGCAAGCAGTGAGACGTATTTGCCTTCAACCGGCTAACGTCGTTGGGGAGCCTTGCCGTGCTACAGCACTGTCTGCGGCTCCCCGCCTAGTTATCCGATTGAATGCAAATCCGTGGAGATGCACAGGTGCGTGTTACTTCTGCTGCATGCATCGTGCGTGATAGCTCCCGCCTGACTCTGCGCTGACGGTACGGCCCGGCACCGCGCAGGCCGTCCGACAATACCCCCCGTGCTCTCCGTCCTTCTCATCACCTTCCCCTTCTTCGCGCTGGTGCTCTGCGGCTATCTCGCCGCCCGGCGCGGAGTGCTTCCCCAGCCGGCCATCCCGGGGCTCAACGCCTTCGTGCTGTACTTTGCACTGCCCTGCATGCTGTACCGCTTTGGCGCGAGCACACCCATCGCCCAGCTGCTGGACCCGGCCGTGGCGGGCGTGTATGTGCTCTGTGCGCTGGTGATGGTGGGCGCCACGGTGGCGCTCACGCGCAAGGCGCACATCGGCTGGAACGACGCAGCCTTTGGCGCGCTGGTGGCCGCTTTTCCCAACACCGGCTTCATGGGCGTGCCGCTGCTGGTCGCGCTGCTGGGGGCGCAAAGCGCGGGCCCTGCCATCGTCACCATCGTGGTGGACATGGTCATCACCAGCTCGCTGTGTATTGCGCTCTCGCGCCTGGATGGTGCGGGCACCCACGGCGTGGGGGTGGCGCTGAAGAACGCCTTCAAGGGCATGGCGACCAATCCCATGCCCTGGTCGATTGCCCTGGGGGCGCTGGCCTCGGCCCTGCAGTTCAAGCTGCCCGGCCCGGTCGACAAGACCATCGCCATGCTGGCCGACGCGGCCTCGCCTGTGGCGCTGTTCACCATTGGCGCCGTGCTGGCGCGTTCGCAGATGAACCAGCACGAGCAGGTGCCCGCGCGCGACTATGTGCCGGTGGCGCTGGCCAAGCTCCTAGTGCACCCGCTGCTGGTGTGGGGCGTGGGCACGGCGGGCATGGCGATGGGGGTGCCGCTCACGCCCTTTGCGCTGACGGTGCTGGTGCTGCTGGCCGCGCTGCCCAGCGCCAGCAACGTGTCGCTGCTGGCCGAAAAGTTCGGCGCCAACAATGGGCGTGTGGCGCGGATCATTCTGGTGTCCACGGCACTGGCGTTTCTGAGCTTTTCAGCAGCAGTGGCGCTGCTGACCTGATTGCTATATTTATGATAGCTATTGGCGCTTTTCCATAAAGCGCTGGCGGCCCAAAATGCTTGAATTTTTGGCGCTGCCTTCTACCCGCGCCGCATTCCCGGGCCGCGCCGCATCCAGGCGCCGGTCGCCAGCAGCCCCAGGCAAAGCACCACCAGCGCCCAGGGCGAGTTGACGGGGATGTTGCTGGAGGCCACTTCTTCGAGCACCAGGTCGTCGTGGTAGCCCGCCGCGTCGAAGGTGAAGAAGCTGCCGGTTTTGAGTGCGATGGTCACCTGGCTGGAGGTCGCCGTAAAGGTGCCGTCAAAGGGCTCCCACTGGAACTGGAAGACGCCGTTGAGCGCGAGGTTCGACACGTCGCGCCGGGCAATCAGCGTATCCAGCGGGCCGGGCGCCGCGTCGATGGTGGCTGCGCCCACGGCGCCGTCGTAGGCCACCACTTCCCACCAGGTGGCGTTGCCGCCGGCATTGCCCGTGACGCCCCCCGACCATGCGCCGCGCAGCCGGTACACCCGCCCGGGCGTGACCGCCACGGTCTGGAACAGGCCCCCGTGTGCATTGCCCGCGCCACTGCCTTTTTTCTGCGCGTGGGACGTTCCGGCGCCTCCGAACGGGCACTGGGTGGGCACCCAGATATCGCAGTCGTTGCTGTGTATCCAGGTGCCGTCCCAGAAGCCCGGCGGCGCCGTCCAGGTACTCCAGCCAGCCAGGCCGGCATCGAAGTTGCCGTTGGTGAGCAGGTTCTGGGCACGCACGGCGGTTCCCCCCGCCAGGAGGAGCAGCAAGATCAGGGCACGAACAATGGCTGTCATTGGAAGGGCTTTCTGACTATGGAGGGACAAAGCGGGAGCACGGGGCATCGGGCACGCACTGACCCCAGGGCTATCGAGCCCGTGCAGCACAGTTGGCCCGAGGTGACGCCGTGCGATGCCGCAGTATCTGGGGTCAGTCCGCGGCATGCAAGTTTTATCAGGCACCGGGGCGCCGCGCGCTGGAGGGATGATGCAGGGCGGTGGAACGCTCCATGGTGTGGGGCGGCGCATGGGTGCGTGTGCATTGATCCGCACCGTTCACCATGGCGTGTGACAGCCCTGGGACCCAATCAGTCAAAAAAGCGCTGAAGGCGGACTAGCAAGCCCGCTGCATCGATTCAATCAGAGCCTGCCGGGCGTGGTGAAGCCCATACATGGCGCCCACCCAGATCAGCCCTTCGAAACAGAGTCGAAAGAAAAAATTTGGCCTGTGAACGCGCGTGACCATGGTGTGCAGCGCCTTGAGTGCTATCAGCAGGGGTGCCGATAACGAAACGGCATAGGCCACCGCCTTCCAGCCTTGCAGATAGGTCCCGATGGAGGTCTTCGGATGGCACACGAGGATGGCACCGTGCCGTTGCCATTCGCCGTACGCCTCGACCAGCATCATGACGTTCAGAAAGCTGAATACTGCCATCGACACCAGGCAGAGCAAAACCAGGTTGACGTCGGTAGGGTTCCAGCTGGCTTCGTCTGCCCGCTCCGCTTTCTGCTGCGGGCTTTCATCGCGGCGCATGCCTTCGGTGCTGATCACCTCCTCGACCGCGTCCACGGCCAGGTCCAGCCAGTGGGTCCAGGTGCGCACGCGGGGTTGCTGGCCTAGTGCCGCAGCGTAAACGCAGGTGTCGTCCACGCACACCTGCTGCTCGGGCGTGATGCGGTGGCCTGGCAGGTACCAGTCCTGGGACTTGTGCGGTAGCCACACGACAAAGACAGTGGTGGTGGCACGCGTTTGCTGGAAGCCCGTACCGCCGTGATCGAGCTCGATGGCCATCCAGTCATAGCCCCGGTGCTGGCTCTTGACGATCCACACGGGCCGAGGGGCTGTCAGGCCCAGCCGCACCCACAGCGGTGCCGAAAAACTGTCGAGCAGCCCGCTGGGCGGCTTCTCTTTGACGGCCATTTACAGCTTCTCCAGGTCGGCATCGTCCTGTGCCGTGCGCCAGGCCTGAAACGCAACGGGGATGGCGACGGCGGCGCAGAGAAGCAGGTTCCACGGGCCCGGCACCCCATATACAGCGAAGCCCAACCCGACCACGCCCAGCACGATGGCCATGCGCAAGGTTAGGCCGCCGCAGAACTTGAGGGCATAACCCAGGATGAGGTAAGTGACGGCCAACATCAGCGGCCACCCGAAGATGCTGTAGATCATCAGTGCGGCGAGGCCCGTGCCCTTGGTTTTGATGAACCACGAACCCCAGATCCAGTTGGTCGCGAGGGTGGCCACGGTGACAGCAATGGTCTGCCACAGCGGGGGCAGCAGGTTGTAGTAGGAACGCATCGGGGTTGGGATTGCGAGTGTGTGGAGTATGAACCGTGGCCGTGCCATGGAATGTGTCCAGCAGTGCCGTCGATGGCGCGGGATTTCAGCGCTCGGCCCGCGTGCGGCTACCCGCAGTAGCGCAGTGCGATATCGCAGTGCGCACCGGACGGTGTGCGGCACTCCATTGGCGCACCCGCAGCACTCAGGGCGCCGGCTTGCGCCCCACCAGGTAGCTCACACCCATCGGCCCATAAAACTCCGAATGCGGCTCGTTCGCCTGCAGGTGAAACACCTCACCTTGCCGATACACCCGCTCAGAGGTTGCGGTGACGATGCGGATATCGCCCGCCAGCACCAGTGCCTTGGCTTCGAACGGGTGGGTATGGTTGTCCCAAAGGCCATGAGGTTCACGCTCAACGCGTACTGGCTCGGCAAAGCCTTCCTGGGCAAGAACGTGGGTGAAGTGGTCGGGGGTCATGATCGTTTCCAGAGGCCGAAAGTATTGCGCAAGCGCTGATGGTCTGCGCATGGCAATAACTTGCTTGCCGATTCAGTAATCCCTTGTAACACTTTCTGTTTTACGCAAAAAAGGGATTCCAGAATGAAGCAAGTGATGTTGGGTGCGCGGGCTAGTGTCGTCGCGATGGTGGGATTGCTCGTGGCGCAGGGCGCAGCCGCGCAATCCATGGGTAGCGTGTCCTACGCGCCCCTGGCGGCCTCGAACGTGCCCACGGTGTCTGAATGGGGGCTGATCGGAATGGCGGTTTTGGTGGCCCTGGCGGCCTATCACGCGATGCGTGCCCAGGGCGGCCGTGCGCTGAAGGCCTGGACAACGGGTCTGCTGGTTTGCGGAGTGCTCTCAGCGAGCCTCTGGAATCACCCCGCCATCGCAACTCCCCCACCGGTCGAGATCGCCTTTGACCAGGCCACAGGCGGCGTGGCCAACATTCCCCACAGCACCGAACTCTTCTTCGGGGATTTCTTTCATATCTATACCGCCCAGAACCTGACGGACCGCGCGCAGCGGGTGACCGGCGTCAGCGTCATATCCGGACTGGTTGTGCTTCCTCCCACGGGCTTCACGCCAGAATGTACTGTGGGCTTGGTGCTGCAGCCCAACGAAGTCTGTTACATCAAGGTCTACAACGACAATCTGCCCGGTTGACCGGCGTCATATCGCGAGCGGGTCCACATCCACCAGCCACCGTATCAGCCCCTTGTGCTCGGGCTGACTGCGGGTGGTTTGCAGCACTGGCTGCCACGCGGCCAGAAAGCGCTGCAGGGTGGCGCGGCTGCTGCTTTCCATGAGCATCTGGGCGCGTTCCACATTGGCCACACGCTGGATGGTCAGCGGCACGGGCGGGAACAGGATGACCGTGCCATCGGGCAGCCCTGGCAGCTGCGCGGCGTGGGCGGCGGCGGTGGCGGCTGACAGAAAACCCTGCGCCACCTCCTGCGTGCGGGCATCGGCCCGCACCAGCGCCTGGTACGAGAACGGCGGCATGGCGGCCTCCTCGCGCTCCTTGAGCTGCTGGGCGGCAAAAGCCTCGTAGTCGTGCGTGCGCAGCGCTTCGAACACGGCGTGTTTGGGGTGAAAGCTCTGCACCCACATCTCGGGCTGCGTGCCATGCACCGCTTGCGCGGCCATGTAGGCCGCATCGCGCCCAGCCCGGCCTGCGGCCTGCATGAGCAGTGCAAACAGCCGCTCGGCCGCGCGGAAGTCGCTGCTGAACAGCGCGCCATCGGGCTGCACCGCGGCCACCAGCGTGATGCGCCGAAAGTCGTGCCCCTTGGCGATCATCTGCGTGCCCACCAGCACATCCACCTCACCAGAATGCACCTGCGCCAGCTGCGCCTCCAGCGCACCCTTGGCCTTGGTGGTGTCGGCGTCGATGCGGGCGATGCGGGCCGGCGTGCGGTCGGGCCGCAGCACTTCGGACAGCAGGGCGCCCAGTTGCTCTTCGAGCTGCTCGGTGCCCCGGCCCATGGGGTGGATGTCGGGGCTGCCACAGGTGGGGCAGTGGTAGGGCACGCGCACGGTGTAGCCGCAGTGGTGGCAGCGCAGGGTGCGGTCGGTCTTGTGGAAGACCTGGTGCGCGCTGCAGTGCGGGCAGTCGCTTTTCCAGCCGCAGTCCACGCAGTGCAGCACGGGGGCGTAGCCCCGGCGGTTCAGCAGCACCATGCTTTGTTCGCCGCGCGCCACGCGTTCGGTGATGGCCTGCAGCAGCGGCGCGCTGAACACCGTGCGCCGAGGCTGCTGGTTCATGTCCACCCGGCGCACACGCGCCAGGGCGCCGGCACCAATGCGGCTGGGCATGTGCAGCCGCACATAGCGGCCGCCTTCGGGGTCGTCGGCCGTGGGGGGGCGGCTGGCGTACCAGCTCTCCAGCGACGGTGTGGCCGAGCCCAGAATGACCTTGGCGCCCTGCTCGCGTCCACGCCAGATGGCCAGATCACGGGCCGAGTAGCGCGCGCCCTCTTGTTGCTTGTAGCTGGGGTCGTGCTCTTCATCGACCACGATGAGTTTCAGTCCCGGCAGGCTGGCAAACACCGCCATGCGCGTGCCCAGCACGATGCGTGCGCTGCCGCTATGGGCGGCCAGCCAGCTCTTGAGGCGCTGTGGGTTCGTCATACCGCTGTGCAGCGACACCACGGCACCGGGGCCGAAGCGCGGGGCAAAGCGGCCCACAAAGCGCTCTTCGAGCTGGGGGGTCAGGTTGATCTCGGGCACCATCACCAGGGCTTGCGCGGTGGGGTCGGCCTCCAGCATCTCCTGCACACAGCGCAAATACACCTCGGTCTTGCCGCTGCCCGTGCTGCCAAACAGCAGGAAAGGGCCTTTTTCAGCAGAAATTCGGGCCTTAGCGCTCTCCTGTTCTGGGGTAAGTGCTATGTTTTCAATAGCATTTGAAGTGTCGCCCCCTGCCTTGGCCGGGCGGCGCAGGCGGCGGGCGAGTTGTTCGGGGCGCAGGTCGCGCAGCTGGGGGGGCAAGGCGCCCGTAGCGACTTCGCCCAGGGCGCGCTGGTAGTAGCGCGCGGCGAATGCCACCAGGCGGCGCCAAGGCAGGTCCAGCGGCGCCACACCGTCGAGCACACCGGCAATCGGCCGCAGCGTGGCGCCGTCAGGCAACTCGCCGGTGGCCTCGTCGGTATCCCACACCACGCCCAGCACCTCGCGGGTGCCCAGCGGCACGCGCACCAGCGTGCCGGGCGCGAGCGGGTGCTCACTGGCGTAGCTCAGCAGATCGCCCACGCCGCTGTGCGACGGGGTGTGCAGGGCAACCTGGACGATGGTGGAGGGGGTAGGCACGGCAGAGGGCGGGTTACAGCAGCTTGTGGAGGTCGCGTGGAGGTTTGGGTGCTAAGTGCTTGATTTGATGAGGGGGCCCAAGTAATCCCGACTTTCTGTGGATAACTTTGTTGACATCCTGTCCGGACACCCTGCCAGCCCGCATGAATGCTGGCTGCGAACAGATTGCCCGGAAATGCGGCACACCAAAAAAATCGTTATGAATCAAGCATCTGAAGAAATTCCCCACGAATTTTTGTGCTAAGCCGTTGTGACGGACGTATGTTGCGCCGCATCACGGTTGGTGTGCATAAGTCGGACACGAGGGCTTCGTCAAGAGGACAGATGGCCCCCTTTTTGTGCTAGCAGTGTGGTGTCATGTTCACGCATTTCTTCGATATAGCCTGCAAGTGCTTGATTTCACAGGGTATTTGTAAGAAATCCCAAATTTCTGTGGATAACTTTGTTGATATCCCTTGGGTTTGGCCTGCAAGCCCTTGAAAATCCGTGCTTTGGCTGGATTGCCTGTCAAAAAAGCAGGGGATTTAAATCCATATAAATCAACGACTTAGCGGTTGCGCAAAGTTTTTTTACAAGTTACCACCTGCGGTGACGCGGGGCCGGTGAATGCTCCAATTTTGTGCATAAGTGCGCCTTGGAAGCGGGCTCGCCCGCACCTGAAGGTCTTAGAACCTGTTCAAGCTCTTTTCGGGGTCGCACAAGTACCTTGCCGGGATGGGATGCAAGGTGCGGTGCGCAGTGGATAGCCCGGCTATCCACAAGCGCTGCAACGTCGCAGACCGCCCGGCAAGGCGCTTGCCCGATGGGTTGGAGTGAAATCGGGCCGACGAACTTGGAAGTGTTTGGCGCCCCGGCTGCTTGCATGGGCATGAGCCCATGCGGTGCATCCGAAGCATCCATTGCTCCCGATTGCACTCCAATGCGATCCCCGAAAAGATTTTGAACAGGTTCTAAGGATTGTCGCAGGGCCTGCCGGGGCGCTGTACGGTGGGGCTGGCGTCGTCGCAGGTCCGCGGTGATGGCGGCCGATGTCGCTTTGCTTCAATACGGCGTGGGTCCGCGTGGCGACGATGCGGCCATGGCTAACAACTCTTCTCCTTCCCTTGCAATAGCTCCCTCCATGGAGCGCGATGGTTTTGTGCTTGCCCGGCTGGACGATGTGGTGCAGGCCGCACGCGCCAACAGCCTGTGGTTCATGACCTTTGGCCTGGCCTGCTGTGCCGTCGAGATGATGCACGCCGCCATGGCGCGCTACGACCTGGACCAGTTCGGCATCATTCCGCGCTCCAGCCCACGCCATAGCGACCTGATGATCGTGGCCGGCACGCTGACGAACAAGATGGCGCCCGCCATCCGCAAGGTGTATGACCAGATGCCCGAGCCGCGCTATGTGGTCTCGATGGGGTCGTGCGCCAACGGCGGCGGGTACTACCACTACAGCTATTCGGTGGTGCGCGGCTGCGACCGCATCGTGCCGGTGGATGTCTATGTGCCCGGTTGCCCGCCCACGGCCGAGGCGCTGCTCTACGGCATCCTGCAGCTGCAGGCCAAGATCAAGCGCCCCCGTGTGATCCAGCGGTAAAGCGGTCGCAAAGCGCGGCTGCCCCTTCAACTGCGCCGCAGCAGCCAGTCGGCATCGTCACCCGGCTGCTGGGTGTGGGCCTTGAGTGCAGCAGGAGGGCGTTCGAAAAGGCTGCGCGCCTCGCGGCTGAAGTGTGCCTGGTCGGCGTAGCCGTGGAGCAGCGCGGCATCCAGCGCACCCGCATCGCCGTCGCGCATGGTCAGCAGGGCATGTTCGGCCCGCAGCATGCGCTCGATCTCGCCAGGCCGCAGGCCCACCAGTTGCCGTGTGCGGCGCTGCAGGTGCCGGGGCGTCCAGCCGAGCGTGGTGGCCAGGGCCTGGCGTGCGCCGCGCTGCCAGTCCTGCTGCAACACCTGCAGCCAGGCGGCGTGCCGGTCTGCCACGGCGCCCCAGCGCGGGGTGAGGAAGGCCACACACAGCGCCTTGCGCGCACCATGGTCGGGTGCCGCGTGGACGGCTGTCAGGAACTGGTGCCACTCCTCGGGCAACCAGGTCACCGCGTCCGTGATGCGGTCGGTCAGCGGCGCCAGGTCCTGCCCGGTCAGCAGCCCCAGCGCGCCGGGCTGGAACGCCAGGCAGAACGAATCGCCATCGCGGGAAGAGACCGAGTGGTAAGGATGGCGGTGGGCGCCCGACAGCGTGATGGTGGGCATGGCCGCTGCCGTGGCCGTACCCGCACATTCCACGAGCTGGGCCGTGCCCCGCGTTAGCCAGATGATGCCCGGGTAGGGGCTGGGCGGCACGCGCGTGTCCGCCAGGGTGTGGGGCGGCTGGCGGCCCAGGTCGCGCCAGAAAAAGGCGCGCACGCAGTCCGCGAGCGCGCCGGGTGGGGCTTGCAGGGCCGAGGCGGGCAGCGCCTGTGGGCCGGTGGGTGGCTCCGCTGGCGGCGGTACGGGCTGTTCCATTGCCATCACCTGGTCCCTGCCGGGTGCGCCGCGCGGTCTGGAGCCCTCGCCCGGAGGATCAGCCTTGGCGCTGCGCGCGCGAGTGGCTGTGCACCGCCTCTACCAGCGCCGCCACATGCTCGGGTGGGGTGAACTGGCTGATGCCGTGGCCCAGGTTGAAGATGTGGGTGGGGCCGGTGGTGTTGCGGTTGGTGTGGGGTTTGCCGAAGCTGTCGAGCACTTTGTGCACCTGTTGCACGATCTGCGCGGGCGGCGCAAACAGCACGTTGGGGTCGATGTTGCCCTGCAGCGCCTTGCCCGGGCCTCCTGGCTGGCCGCCCACGATGGCGCGGGCCTTGCCCAGGTTGGCCGTCCAGTCCAGGCCCAGCACCTCGCAGTCGATGTCCTTCATGTCTTCCAGCCAGATGCCGCCGCCCTTGGTGAAGACGATGCGCGGCACGTCGGTGCCGTCCACGCCGGTGCGCTTCAATTGCGCCAGCACGCGCGTGGTGTAGGCCAGGCTGAACTCCTGGAACGCGCCGTCGGCCAGCACGCCGCCCCAGCTGTCAAAAATCATCACGGCCTGGGCTCCGGCGTCGATCTGGGCGTTCAGGTACTCGGCCACGCTGTCGGCGTTGATGGCCAGGATGCGGTGCATCAGGTCGGAGCGGCTGTACATCAGGCTCTTGACGAGGCGGTAGTCATCGCTGCCCTTGCCTTCGACCATGTAACAGGCCAGTGTCCAGGGGCTGCCCGAAAAACCGATCAACGGCACGCGGCCGTTCAGGGCCTTGCGGATGCTGGTGACCGCGTCGAACACGTAGCGCAGCTTGTCCATGTCGGGCACCGCCAGCTCGGCCACGGCTGCTTCGTCGCGCACCACTTTGGCAAAGCGCGGGCCTTCGCCCTCGGCAAACGACAGGCCCAGACCCATGGCGTCAGGCACGGTGAGGATGTCGCTGAACAGGATGGCCGCATCGAGCGGAAAGCGCTCCAGCGGCTGCAGGGTCACTTCAGTGGCGTAGTCCACATTGGTGGCCAGGCCCATGAAGCTGCCGGCCTGGGCGCGCGTGGCCTTGTACTCCGGCAGATAGCGCCCCGCCTGGCGCATGAGCCACAGGGGCGTGTAGTCGGTGGCCTGGCGGCGGCAGGCACGCAGGAAGGTGTCGTTGGCAAGGGGGGCGAAGGTCATCCTGCGATTGTCGCAGGCCGACCGCCAGCCTCGGCACCCGGCCTGGCGGCAGAAATTGATGCGCATCAAGCCAGGGCGCACGCGGAACCGGCTTCGCCGGTCCAGGGGTGGCGTCCCCCTCCCGGGGGAACCGGCGCAGCCGCTCAGGGGGGCTTCACCGTTCTGCGATGTAATGCGACATGCGGACGGTTTCGCCGGGCGCCAAAAACGCCCGCACTTCGGTTTCCAGCGCCTGGTCGGCCATCGTGGCACGGGCGCGCTGGTGCAGGTAGTCGGCCCAGGATTCAACGATGAAGCGCTCCACGTACCGCGAGGGTTCACCCAGGTCCTTGTACACGCGCCAGAAGGTGGCGCCGTCGCGCCTGCGCGGGGCCTTCATGCGGCTGACGGTGTCGAGGAACGCTGCATCGGTGCCGGGCGCAATGCGGTAGCCCACCTCCACGGCCACGGGGCCGGCCTCGGGCAGGGGCTCGGCCTCGATGAAGAGTTCATCCCACGGTGTGGCCTGTGTCACTTCGTGCAGCCCACCCATGCGCAGCGGCATGGGGCGTGCCAGCAGCAGCCCCACACCCATGAGCGAAGCGGCCACGTACAGCGTGGGAGCCAGGCCCACGATGTCGGATGCGGCGCCCCAGAATGCCGAGCCCATGGCAAACGCGCCCAGCGCGGCCACCATGTGCATGGCCACGGCGCGGGATCGCACCCACTGTGGGGCACTGGCCTGCGTGGCGGTGTTGAAGGTGGACATCGCCGACATCCACGCCGCGCCCGCAAACAGCATGGCGACGTAAACCACCCACGCCACCTTGGTCAGCGCTGCCACCAGCATGGCGGCAGCGAACACCACGCCGCCCACGCCTACGATGACCTCCATGCCAAAGCGCGCGCGCAGCCGCCCCAGCACCAGGCCCACGGCCACGGCACCCGTACCCAGACAACCCATCAGCAGCCCGAAGCCCTGCGCACCGGTGCCCAGCTGGCGCTGCGCGATCACCGGCAGCAGCGCCCACAGGGCCGAGCCTGCCGCGCTGAACGCCATCACGCGCACCAGCTGCGCCAGGATGATGCGCGAGTGCCAAGCAAAACGCAGGCCACTGAGCGTGCCGCCCCACAGGCGCTCGGCGGGCAGCTTGGACGGCGGGTGTGCCTTGGGCGGCCAGCGGCGGATGGACTCCCACATCACCAGCGTTGTGGTCACCGTGACGGCAAACACCCAGCCCGCACCCAGCTGCGCAAACACCAGCCCGGCCAGCGTAGGCCCCACGGCGCGTGCGGCGTTGTAGGCGATGCTCACGGCGGTGATGGCCTGGGGCCACTCGTCGCGCGGAACCGGGTCGATGACGGATGAGTTCCACGCAGGCGTCAGCACCGCCGTGCAGCAGCCACACACAAACACCAGAAACAGCACCGACGCAGGACCGCCCCAGCCGCCCAGCACCAGCAGCGTGAGCAGTGCACAGGCGCCCACCTGTGCCATCAGCGCGCCCGATATCAGCCTGCGCCGGTCGGTGGTGTCGGCAAGTACACCGGCAGGCAGGGCCAGCAAAAACATGGGCAAAAACACGGCCGTCTGTACCAGCGCCGCCAGGAACGACGAGCCCGTAAGTTCCACCATGAGCCACGCAGCGGCCATGGTCTGCATGCCGCTGCCCACAAAAAAGATGCCACCGCAGATCCACAGGCCTCGGAAAGCGGGTTGGCGCAGGGGGCTCCACAAAGAGGTCGGGGGTGATGACATGGCGGGTGGGCAAAAAAAAAGGCGGACCAGAAGGAATGCACTGGAGCAGCCACGCCCACCGATGCGACCTTTGCCAACGCGTCCCGCCGTTGGGTGCGGCCCTGTGCAGTCAATCCCCAAAACGGGGGATGACGCTGAGGTGGGCGTTTGTTAGTATTTGTGCGTGTTGTAGCTATTTGTATAAAACAGTGGCAAGCCTAGGTCAATTCACCGACGGAGGAGAGGGTATGTTGAAAAAAAGCATTATTTCTTTGGGGTTTATTTGTGCGGCTGGATTTGCACACGCAGATCTTAAAAATATCAGCGCGACCGGAGTTCATTCTGCAACCAATCTGGAAGCCATCGCTTGCACTATAGCTGGATACGATGGGCCGTCGTACCGTGGGACCAAAGTGCTGTATATATTTGCCGAATCGACGGGTAATGGGCGTGATCCGATGCTCAGAGTCAGCTCGCTGAAATACAACTATGTGATGCAAAACGACGACTGGGAGGAGGAGTACTACGTCAACGGTTCAGCACGAACCCCTGTGCCGGCATCCTTGTATTCCAGCTTTATGCGGATTCCTAATCGGGCTACTGACGCGGCAGTCATTTATTTTGCAGACCCCGGGGAGGCTGTTTGTGCTTTCACCAAGGAGTATGCAAATGATGGAAACCTTTATCAGGTTCAAATTTCTTTTACCGACGTCACGGCGGCCATTACGGCGGCAGGAATCCGATCTTCAGCAAACGATGCCGCTGTGGATCCAAATGGAATGCTGCGAGCTGACTTGAACCAGCTCATGGACATTCAGGCAAATACTGAAAAATAGGAATCAGCGACTCCAGGGGGTTTGGGAAGTACCGCTGGTGGCGCTGCCGTCACCAGTCTTGGTCTGTTCGCGAGGTTTTCCGGCCTCCGCGCAACCGGTAAGTGCGCGGCACATCGGTGCGGCTTGCCACCAGAGCTTCCGCCCGTTTTTGCATATCGGCCAGCGCGAGGTCCAGGGCCTGAACCGTGCCCGTGTTCAGGCCCGCCAGCAGTTCCTGGTTAAGCGCCTTCACTTGGGGGAACAGCTGATCGTGCAGCGCCTGCCCTGCCGGGGTGAGCGATAGCACCGCCTGGCGCCGGTCGCCCGGCATTGCATCGCGGGTGAGCAGCTTTTTGGCCAGTAGCGACGTGATGGCGCGTGACGTGCGCGACCGGTCCAGCCCCAGTCTCTGGGCCAGCTCGGCCGGGGGCATGCCCGGGTGCTGCGCCAGCATCATCAGCAGCCCCCACTCGCGCCGCGTGATGCCGTAGCCCCCTTCGCACAGCCGCACCACCAGGCTGCCCGCGACGGCCAGCAGTCGGTTCAGGCGGTACATCAACAGGTCGTTGGCCGCTTCCGGATGGGTCAGGCGGTGGCCCGGCTCGGCGGGGCCTGGGGGTGCCGGGGTGGGCGCGGACATCAGGGTATTTCCGTGCAATAGTTGATTAGATCAATCGATTGTGTGGCCAATACAGTGCGCCCATCAACCTGCGCGATGGTGCAGGGCCCTGCAATTGTCCCTGGAGACTTTTCGACGATGCGCAAACCCCTTTCATCGGTACTGGCCATAGCGCTGGCCCTGGCCGCCTCCATCACGCAAGCGCAGGAAGCCCCGTTGCGCATCGTGGTGGGCTACGCCCCCGGTGGCTCTACCGACCGCGTGGCCCGCATCGTGGCTGACAAGCTGGGTAGCAAGCTCGGCACGCCTGTGATTGTGGAGAACAAGACCGGCGCGGGTGGCCGCCTGTCGGCCCAGGCCGTCAAAGCCGCCCCTGCCAACCAGCCCACGCTGCTGTTGGCCAACCCCGCCGTGATGCTGGTGGCACCGCTGGTGTTCCCCGATGCAGGCTACGACCCCGAGCGCGACTTCCGCCCCGTGAGCCATGTCAACAGCTACGAATTCGGCGTGGCCGTGGGCAGCGCCGTGCCGGTGAAAGAACTGCCACACCTCATGGCCTGGCTGCGCGCCAACCCCGACAAGGCCAACTTCGGCGTGCCCGCCACCGGGAGCCTGCCGCACTTTTTTGGCCTGATGGTGGGCGACGCGGCCAAGGTGCGCGCCGAGGTGGTGGGCTACCGGGGCTCCGCGCCGCTGCTCAACGACCTGCTCGGCGGCCAGGTGCCCGTGGCGTTCGACACGTTTGACACCCTGCTGCCCCAGCACGAGGCGGGCAAGATCCGCATCCTGGCGGTGTCGGGTGCCAAGCGCAGCGCGCTGGATGGAAAGATCCCCACCTTCAAGGAAAGCGGCCTGGACCTGGCCGCCACCGGCTGGAACACGTTCTTTGCGCCCATGGGCATGCCCAAGGCGCAGGCCGAGCGCCTGGCTGGGCTGATCCATGAAGTGATGAAGGACCCCGACACCCAGCGCAAGTTCGCAACCGCCAAGATGGAGCCCGTGGTGGCGACCATGGCGCAGACCGAAGCCATGCTCAAGGCCTACCGCGCGCAATGGGCGCCAGTCGTACAGCGTTCGGGCTTCAAGCCATGACCACCCGCCCCAACATCATCTTCATCGTTGCCGACGACCTCGGCTATGCCGACCTGGGCTGCTATGGCGGCCGCGATGCAGCCTTTGGCCCTGTGTCGCCGGTGCTCGACCAGCTGGCGGCCAACGGTCTCAAGCTCACGCAGGGCTATTCCAATTCGCCCGTCTGCTCGCCCACGCGCTTTGCGCTGATGACGGCGCGCTACCAGTACCGCCTGCGCGGCGCGGCCGAGGAGCCCATCAACAGCAAAAGCCGGGGCAGCACCACCCTCGGCCTGCCGCCCGATCACCCCACGCTGCCCTCGCTGCTGCGCGCAGCGGGCTACCGCACGGCGCTGATGGGCAAGTGGCATCTGGGCTACCCGCCCGCGTTCGGGCCGCTGCGCTCGGGCTACGAAGAGTTCTTCGGGCCCATGTCGGGCGGGGTGGACTACTTCACGCACTGCAGTTCCAACGGCACGCACGACCTGTACCTGGGCGAGGAAGAAAAGCAGCAGGACGGCTATCTCACCGACCTCATCACCGACCACGCGCTCGACTTTGTGGAGCGCATGGCGCCGGGCGCACAGGCCGGCACGCCGTTCTTCCTGAGCCTGCACTACACCGCGCCCCACTGGCCGTGGGAGACCCGCGACGACGAGGCGCTGGCGCAGGAGGTGAAGACGAACCTGTTCCACCTGCACGGCGGCAACATCGAGACCTACCGCCGCATGATCCACCACATGGACGAGGGCATTGGCCGCATCATGGCGCTGCTGGAGGCAAAGGGCCTGGCGCGCGACACCTTGGTGGTGTTCACCAGCGACAACGGTGGCGAGCGCTTCTCGGACAACTGGCCCCTGGTGGGCGGCAAGATGGACCTGACCGAAGGCGGCATCCGCGTGCCCTGGATCGCCCACTGGCCTGCGGTGATTGCGCCGGGCGGCGTGAGCGCGCAGACCTGCATGACCATGGACTGGTCCGCCACCATGCTCGATGCTGCCGGGGCCGCTGCACATGCGGACTACCCGTTGGACGGCCGCTCGCTGATGCCGCTGCTGCGCGATGCCAGCCTGCGCGACGAGCCCCCACTGTTCTGGCGCATGAACCACCGGGGCCAGCGCGCCATGCGCCAGGGCGTGTGGAAGTACCTGCGGGTGGATGGCAACGATTACCTGTTCAACCTGGCCGACGACGAACGCGAGCGCGCCAACCGTGCGCCCGTGGAGCCCGACCGCCTGCAGGCCATGCGCGCCGCGTGGGAGGCGTGGAATGCGTCCATGCCCGCCATCCCCGACGATGCGACCGTGAGCCTGGGGTATTCGGTCAAGGACATGCCGCAGCGCTGAACCCGGCGGGCATGCAAATTAGCGGGCGAACGACAGGGCTTGCCCTGTTGCCCGCCCGGCACCCTTGCCGGTAGATTGGGCGCCATGCCCGCCGTCGCTCCCGCGCCCTCGTCCCCCGCTGCTCTGCGCCAGTGGACCACCGACGTGGTGGCGCCGCCCGCGCGCCTGGACTACTGGGTGGGCGCGATCTGCGAGGCGTTTCTGGAGATGGACTGCAGCTCCCGCGAGGCACCGCTGTTTGGCGGCGAGCTGCAAAGCCTGCCGGTGGAGACGTTGTCCATCAACCGCGTGCGGGCCTCCACCCAGGACGTGTTTCGCACGCCTGCTGGCATTGCCCGCAGCCGCCAACTGCCCTTCTACCTGATCGGCCAGGCCGAGACCGCGTGGCATGTGCGCCAGGATGGGCATGTGGCCCACCTGCGCCCGGGCGATGTGGTGCTGCTGGATTCGGCCCGGCCGTACGAACTGCATTTCCCAGAAGGTGTGCACTGTGTGTCGCTGCAGCTGCCGCGCGCCTGGGTGGGGCAGTGGCTGCAGCAGGCCGAGGCGCCCGGGCCGCGCGTGGCCTGGCGCGACCAGGGCTGGGGCCAGAGCCTGGGAGCGCTGGCCGTGCAGTTGGCGCGTGACCCGGCCTCGGCGCAGGCCCTGCCACCCGCGTTGCTGTCCGACCACCTGGGCGCGCTGCTGTGCGCGGCGCTGGAGCCGCCCCAGCCACCCGCCCCCACGGCGGCAGGCAGCCTGCACGCCCACCTGTGCGCGCTGCTGCGGGCGCGCATCGACCAGCCCAGCCTCTCGGCCCCGGCGCTGGCGCAGGAGGCGGGCGTGTCGCTGCGCACCCTGCACCGGGCGTTTGCGGCCCAGGGCCACACCTTTGCGGGCACTTTGCGCGAACTGCGCCTGGCGCGGGCGGGCGATCTGCTGCGCCGCCCCCAGCTGGCCCATGTGGCCGTGGGCGAAATTGGGCGGCGCTGCGGCTTTGCGGACCCTTCGCACTTCGCACGCGCCTTTCAGCGCGCCATGGGCGTGTCCCCCGCGCAGTGGCGGCGCGGCGGCTGATTCCGTTTCCACATCATCCGTGTCGTTGTTGCTTCGCCTTGCCGTGCTACAGCACTGTCTGCGGCTTCGCGCCTAGACACGAATGATTTGGAAACGGAATGAGGCCAAGCGTTGAGACGGCCGCGCTGGCCTGTGGGTGAGCGCTCTGGCACATCCAGCACAGCCGACTGGCACGCACAGTCCATTCAGCACCACCCAGTGTTTCTAAGGTAGCGGCAGGGCGGATAGCCCGGTCCTGCAACACAACCCCAAGGAGACACACGCATGCCAGATACCTACGTCCTGGTCCATGGCGCCTGGCACACCGGTGCCGAGATGGAAGCCACCGCCACTCACCTGCGCGCGCGGGGCCACACGGTGCACTGCCCCACGCTCGCGGGCAACAACCCCGGCGACGACCGCGCGGCCACGGGTCTCGCCGACGCGGTGGATTCGCTGGCGGCCTTCATCGAAGGCCAAGGCCTGACCGACGTGCGCCTGGTGGGCCACAGCTACGGCGGCATGGTCATCAGCCACATGCCTGCGCGCTTGCCCGGGCGCATCCGCCGTCTGGTTTACTGGAACGCCTTTGTGCCGCAGCCGGGCGAGTGCCTGAACGACCTGGTGCCGCCGCACTACCGCGCGCTGTTCGATCAGGTGGCGGCCAGCAATGGCAATGCCGTGATGCTGCCGTACCCCATCTGGCGCGAGGCCTTCATCAACGACGCCGACGAGGCCCTGGCGCAAAGCACCTACGCGCTGCTCAGCCCCCACCCCTACCGCACTTTCACCGAGCCCGCACAACTGCCCGTGCCGCTGGCCGCGCTGGAGGTAGGCAAGAGCTACCTGAACGCACAGCAGGACACCGCGCTGCCCCACAGCCTGCCCTGGCACCCGCGCCTGTCGGAGCGGCTCGGCCTGTTCCGCCTGGTGGAGTGCCCGGGCAGCCACGAGCTGTGCTTTTCCGACCCGGCAGCGGCGGCGCTGCACATCGAGCGGGCCGGGCGCGACTGACGGGCCGCAGGGTTCTGTGTGCGCTGAGTTTTAGATTTTTTTGGCCTCTTGCGCCTGATGGATAAGCGCTGATAGCTATCAATTCAGGAGTGATCCGCTGCTCCCTGCCTCCAGCAGCCGGGTGAGCAGCGGGTGCATCACCTTGCGGGCGCTGTAGATCAGGTGGAACTGCTCCTGCACGTCGGGCGTGGTGCCCACCTGCACCAGGCCGTGTGTGGTGGCCAGGTGCTCGCCCAGCGAGACCGGCGCGGGCATCACGCCCATGCCGGTGGCGGCAAAGGTGCTCAGCAGCGCACTGTCTTCAAACTCGCCCGCGATGCGCGGGCGGATGCGTTCGCGCTCCAGCCAGTGGTCGATGCGCGCGCGCATGGCGGCGTGGTCGGTGGGCAGCAGCACGGGCACCACGGCCAGGCTGTGCGGAAAGTTGTTGGCCGCCGCCTCGGCCCACAGCGGGGGGGCGTACCAGGCAATCGCGCTTGTGCCCAGCAACTGGCTGGTGGTGCGCAGGGCCGGGTTGGGCGGCGCGGCGCGGTCGGCCAGCACGGCGTCGAGTTTGTGCAGGGCCAGCTCGCCCAAGAGAGGCTGGAACTCGCCCTCGTGGCACAGCAGGCGCAGATGGGGCTCGTCCAGCACGGGCGTCAGCAGCCGGTGCACGGCCAGTTTGGCAATGCCGTCGGAGATGCCCAGGTTCAGCCGCAGCGTCTGGCCCGTGGCGGCCTCGCGCACGCGCACGGGCAGCAGCTCGCCCAGCGCAAAGATGTGGTCGGCCTCGTGCAGCGCGGCCACGCCCGCGTCGGTCAGCACCAGGTTGCGGCCCTCGGTGCGCAGCAGGCTCACGCCCAGCGACTTTTCCAGCTCGCGCACCTGGGCGCTGATGGTCTGCACGGCCATGTCCAGCCGCTCGGCGGCGCGGGCGATGCCGCCCTCCTTGGCCACCACCCAGAAGTAGAAAAGATGGCGGTAGTTGAAGCTCTGGCTCATGGGTTCTTCCGAAGGGTGTGGGGTTTGGTTCGTAAAAACCGAACCAATGCTACCAATATGACAGGTTTTTAAGAATCCAATGCATCCCTACAGTGCGGGTCTGTTGCCGGGTGGGCGCCCGGCCAAGCATTCCCCATTTGGAGAAAGATCATGGAAACAATAGGCACCTGGTGGATGTGGACGGGTTTTGCCGTCTTTGTGGTGGTGGCCATTGCCATCGACCTGTTGGTGATGGAGCGCCAGGGCGCGCACAAGGTCACGATGAAGGAGGCGCTGCGCTGGAGCGTGCTGTGGTTCTCGCTGGCTTTTGTGTTCGTCGCCATCCTGTGGTGGTACCTGGACGGCAGCCAGGGCCGCGAGGTAGCCAACACGGTGTCGATGCAGTTCATCACCGGCTACCTGGTCGAAAAGAGCCTGTCGGTGGACAACATCTTCGTCTTCCTGATGCTGTTCAGCTACTTTGCCGTGCCGCCGCAATACCAGAAGCGCGCGCTCATCATCGGCATCATCGGCGCCATCGTGCTGCGCACGCTGCTGATCCTGGCTGGTGCCTGGCTGCTGGCCACCTTCCACTGGCTGCTGTATGTGTTCGGCGCGTTCCTGGTCATCACGGGCGTGAAGATGTGGTTTGCTGCGGGCCAGGAGCCCGACATCGCCACCAACCCGGTGCTCAAGTTCCTGAAGAAGCGCATCCGCATCACCGACCAGTTCGATGGCGAAAAGCTCTCGACC
Organism: Acidovorax sp. NN32; assembly: GCF_057597245.1. Classification (NCBI taxonomy): domain Bacteria; kingdom Pseudomonadati; phylum Pseudomonadota; class Betaproteobacteria; order Burkholderiales; family Comamonadaceae; genus Acidovorax; species Acidovorax sp. NN32. The sequence continues at coordinate 4,716,953 of NZ_CP199679.1, read as the reverse complement.
ATGATCAACGGCGTCAAGCACTTCACGCCACTGTTTGTGGTGCTGGTGCTCATCGGCACCACCGACATCATCTTCGCGGTGGACAGCATTCCTGCGATCTTCGCAATCACCAGCGATCCGTTCATTGTGCTCACGGCCAACATCTTCGCCATCCTGGGCCTGCGTGCGCTGTACTTCCTGCTGGCTGACCTGGCCAACCGCTTCCACCTGCTGGCCTATGGCCTGGCGCTGGTGCTGGTGTTCATTGGCGGCAAGATGCTGCTCATCGACTTTGTGAAGATCCCGATCGGCTATGCGCTGCTGGTGACGGCGTCGCTGATTACTGGCTCGATCTTCCTGTCGCTGCGCAGCTCGGGCGAAAGCGCCCATGGCGCTCCGGCCCTGCCGCGCAAGGACTGAGTGCAGTGGTAAGCCAGATGCTTTGTTCATTGCGCCGCTGGCTGCGCGCCCTGGAGCCACGCGCCCGCGCACACCTGGACCGGGACTGGCTCATCCGTCTGCGCCCCTGGCTGGAGCGGCGCGAGCTGTTTCGCTTTCAGCGCCAGCCCCTGGCGCGCGGGGTGGCGGCGGGCCTGTTCTGTGGGCTGATCCCCGGGCCGCTGCAGATTCCGGGCACGCTGCTGGTCTGCGCCTGGCTGCGCGGCAACATCGTGGCGGGCGGGGTGGCCACGTTCTATACCAATCCGCTCACCACCGTGCCGCTGTATGCGCTGGCCTTCTATCTGGGCGCGTTGGTGATGCCGGGCACCCAGACTTTGCCTGCGTGGAGCAGCGTGGTGCCGGGCGGAGACTTCTCGGTGCAGGCGCTGGGCGCCTGGATGCAGGCCCTGGGCACACCGCTGCTGGTGGGCCTGCCCACGCTGGGCCTGGTGATGGCGGCGCTGGGTTATGCCACCGTGCAATTGCTGTGGCTGGCGCCCGCCCTGCAGCGCAAGCGGCGGCTGGCACGCAGCCGCTGAGTGCCCTGCGACAGGAGCGTGGCATTTGCCTGCGCCACCGTGGAACTGGCGCTGCCAGGCCACGGATGGCGTCCCCTCCGGGGGAAACCGGCGCAGCCGTTCAGGGAGTTAATCGAGTTTCACGCCCACCTTCGTAATGACTCGGCCCCACTTTTCGCGCTCGGTGCGCGCAAAGCTGCCCATCTGGGCGGCCGTGCCGGGCATGGGCTCCACACCCAGGGCCTGCAGGCGGGCCTTGGTGCGCGTGTCGGCCAGGGCTGTCTGCAATGCCTTGCTGAAGTTGGCCACCACATCGGCCGATGCGCCCGTGGGTACCACCAGGCCCTGCCATGCAAAACCTTCAAACCCTTGAAGGCCCTGTTCGGACATCGTGGGCACATCGGGCATGGTCGTCACGCGCTGCGGGCTGGCCACACCAATGGCCTTGACCTTGCCGCCGTTGAGAAACGGGTACACCGTGGCGCTGTCGATCCACATCGCGGGCACCTGGCCGCCGATCACATCCTGGATGGCCGGTGCTGCGCCGCGATACGGCACATGCGTGAGCTTGAGTCCGCTCTGCTCGCGGAACAGCTCGCCTACCAGGTGGTGCGGGCTGCCCGGTCCGGCGGATGCCCAGTTCACGCCATCGGCCTGCCCCTTGGCCCAGGCCATGAATTCCTTGAGGTTCTTGGCGGGCACGTTGTTGGACACCACCAGGAACATCGGGAAGCGCACCAGCAGGCCCACGGGTTGGAAGTCCTTTTCGGCGTTGTAGGCGAGCTTGCTGAACAAGAACGGGTTGGCCGCCAGCGTGGCGAAGTCGGCCGAGAACATCAGGTTGCCGTAGTCCCTGTTGCGCGCGCTGTATTCGGCGGCAATGTTGGTGCCCGCGCCGGGCTTGTTGTTAATGACGATGGGGCGGCCCAGCGTGGCCGACATCGATTCGGCAATCGTGCGCGCGACGATGTCCGAGCCGCCGCCCGCCGCGTAGCCCACCACCCATTCGAGCGGTTTGGTGTCCTGGGCGTGGGCCAGGGGGAGGGTGGTGGCCAGGGCCAACCCGGCAAGGGTGGCGAGGAAGTGTTTGCGCTGCATGTGTTGTCTCCGTGGTGTTGTCAAAAAATGAAGGCAAAGCCTGGGCCCCGCACCGTCTGCGCGGTGCTGGAGCTGTGGGGTAAAAAAGGTGAGGCTAGGCCACCACCGCGTGGGTGGGCACCACAGGTGTGATGGCCGGGGTGGTGCGCCGGTCGGCCGTGGGCACGGCACTGCCGCGCGCCAGTTGCAGCGCGTGCTGCAGCGTGGCCTGCTCGCCGATGTGGTTGGCCAGCAGCAGCACCAGGCGTGCGTTCATGGCGTGGCTCTCGGGCGTGGACAGGCCCTGGTGCGCGGAAATCAGCGCTTCATAGAAGTCGTCGCAGGCCTGCAGGTTCGGTTGTGTGTTCAGCATGGGCATGTTCCTTGTCGTCTTCCTGGTCAGACGGCTGCGGCCGTGGCACGGGCCAGTGCGCTGTGCACAGGCGCTTCGGTGGGCGTGCGCCAGCGTGCGCACACATGCTGGTCGGGCCGCACCAGGTACACGGTGCGCGGCAGCGCATCCAGCCGCTGGGCGGCCAGCGCCTGGTGGTCGATCACGTCAATGCCGATCTGCAGCACCTTCACGCCGGGCAGGTCATGGGCCCATGCCGGGGCCGGGCCAAACACCAGCAGCGTGAAGTCCGGCCCCAGCTCGCGCAGCAGCCAAGTGGGCTGGCCCTGCTTCGTCAAGGGCGCGTCCAGCAGCACGGCACCGGGCACCTGGGTGCCTGCGAAGTGATCGGTATCCGGCGTGTTCAGGGGCGACTGGTGCAGCGTGGCGGGCACCGACAGGCGGCCGCTGTTGACGATGCGCCTTGCAAAGGCGTGTTCACGCGCCAGGTGCAGTGCCGCGTCGCGGAACAGGCGGCTCACCTCGCTCTTGGGCGTGATGAAGTCGGTGGCGCGCGTGGAGTTGCACAGGTTTTCGTCGGCCGCGTATTCGCGCTCGGGGCCATACGTGCCCACCAGTGCGGTGCTGGCGCGACCCTGGAGCACCCAGTCCAGCTTCCAGGCCAGGTTCTCCGCGTCCTGCACACCGCTGTTGGCGCCGCGTGCGCCAAAGGGCGAGACGCCGTGGGCGCTGTCGCCCGCGAAGATGACGCGGCCGTGCACGAACTGGTCCATGCGCAGGCAGGCAAAGGTGTAGACGCTGGCCCAGTCCAGCTCAAACTGTGCATCCGCACCCAGCAGCGCCTTCACGCGCGGGATGATGTTCTCGGGCTTTTTCTCTTCTTCGGGGTCGGCGTCCCAGCCCAGCTGGAAGTCGATGCGCCAGACGTTGTCGGGCTGGCGGTGCAGCAGCACGCTTTGGTTGGGATGAAAGGGTGGGTCGAACCAGAACCAGCGCTCGGTGGGGAAGTTCGCCTTATCCGCCAGCTTAACGTCTGCGATCAGGAAGCGGTCCTGAAAAATGCGCCCCTTGCTCTCCAGCCCCAGCATCTGCCGCGTGGGCGAGCGCGCACCGTCGCAGGCCACCAGCCATTGCGCATCAATCTGGTAGGGGCCCTCGGGCGTGTCGATGCTCAGCAGCGCGCCGTCGGCGCGGCTTTGCACCGCCGTGACCTTGTTGTGCCAGCGGATGTCGATGCCTGGCAACTGCAGCGCACGCTCCACCAAGTAGGCCTCGGCGTAGTACTGCTGCAGGTTGATGAAGGCGGGACGCTCGTGGCCTTCTTCGGGCAGCAGATTGAATTCGTACAGCTGCTCGTCCTTCAAAAACACCTTGCCCAGGTTCCACGACACGCCCTTGTCCACCATGCGCTGGCCCACGCCCAGGCGGTCCCAGATTTCGAGCGTGCGCTTGGCAAAGCAGATGGCGCGCGAGCCGATGGAGAGCTTGTGGTCGTTGTCCAGCACCACTACACGCTGCCCGCGCTGGGCCAGGTCAATGGCGAGCGACAGGCCCACGGGGCCCGCGCCGATGACCACGATGGGTTGCTGTGCGGGCGTGGTGCGGTCCTGGTCGGGCGAGCGCACGTAGCCGAAGTCGATGGCCTGCACCTCGGCGCCACTGGCGTGAAAAGCCTCGCGGGGAATGTCTCTGGGATTCATGTTCTACGACCTTCGTGTTTGATCGATTGCCTGATGTAGAGAGCTGACCTTTGCAACTGGCGCGCCCTGAGCGAGGGACGCCGAGCAAGGGCCGCCCCGCAGCGAGGGCGTCGTCCCCCTTCCCGAATCGCGCAGCGGTTCGAGAGAAGGGGGAAGGCGCGCAGCGCCTCAGGGGGTTGTTCTCTGCCTAGCCTTCCAGCGATTTCCACATCTGAATGTCGCGTTCAGCGGTCCAGATGCGTGGGTCGGGGTATTGCGTGGCCTCGTCGTACGCACGGGTCACGTCAAACGGCATGCAGTGGTTGAAGATGACCCAGTGGCCGTACTTGGGCTGCAGCTTGGCAAACGTGGCCTCGTACACCTTGCGCAGGTCTTCGCCCTTGGCGGCACTGGCCTTCACGCTCTCGTACAGGTCGCTGATGAAGGCGCGTGTGCCGGCCAGGCCCGCCTGCACCTGCTCGGGCGTCTGCAGCGCGGCGCCCCGGCCGGGCACCAGCTTTTCGGGCTTCAGCGCAGCGATGTTGTCCAGGGTCTGCGGCCAGTCCTGGAAGTACGCGTCGCCCGCATACGGCGTGGCGTCGAACTCCACCAGGTCGCCGCTGAACAGGATCTTTTCCTGCGGCAGCCAGGCGACCGTGTCGCCCTTGGTGTGGCCCCGGCCCAGTTGCAGGATCTGCACCTCCAGCTTGCCCAGCCACAGGGTCATCTTTTTGTTGAAGGTCATGGTCGGCCACGTCAGGCCGTCCGGCACGCTCTCCACGTTCTGGAACAGGCGCGGGAAGCGGCCGATCTCGCTGTCCTTGTCGAACTGGCCGCGCTCCACGATCAGGTCGCGCGTGTCTTCGCTGGCAATGATGTGCTCGGCGCCGTAAGCGCTTGCGCCCAGCACGCGCACCGCGTGGTAGTGGGAGAGCAGCACGTATTGGATGGGCTTGTCCGTCACCTCGCGGATGCGGCGGATCACGTCCTGCGCCATCACAGGCGTGGCCTGGGTGTCGATGACCATCACTGCGTCGTCGCCAATGATGATGCCGGTGTTGGGGTCGCCCTCGGCCGTGTAGGCATAGGCGTGGTCGGAGAGCTTGTCGAAGCTCACCTTCTTCACTTCGAGGTCGGCGGCGGAGGCAAAGGTTTTGACGGTGCTCATGGTGGTGATTTGTTAATGGTGAATGCGTTTATCTAAACGGAATGTGTTGATGTTAGGCAAGAAATTCGTTCATGTCTAACGCATTTGTTTAGGTGTAAACCCGAACGGGTGGTGGATGCTGCGCTGCGTGGACAATCGCCCCATGCCCACCACGACCCCCGACCTGCCCCCCGCCGACGACGAAGACACGCCTCGCAGCCCGCGCGGCATTCAGAGCGTGGAGGTGGGCGGCCAGCTGCTGAAGGTGCTGGCGCGCACCGGCCGGCGCATGGCGCTCAAGGACCTGGCCCGCGCGGCGGACATGACGGCCGCCAAGGCCCACCCCTACCTGGTGAGCTTCGGCAAGCTGGGCCTGATCGAGCAGGACGCCGTGAGCGGCCACTACGGCCTGGGCCCCTTGGCCATGCAGCTGGGCCTGATCAGCCTGCAGCAGGTGGACCCGGTGCGCCTGGCCATTGCCGAGCTGCCCGCGCTGGCCCAGCGCATCGGCTACACCGTGTCGGCCTCGGTCTGGGGCGACAACGGCCCGACCATCATCCGTGTGGAAGAAGGCCCCACCGCCGTGTATGTAGCCATGCGCCACGGCACCACGGCCTCGGTGCGGCACACGGCCACGGGCAAGGTGTTTGCGGCCTTCGGCCCGCGAGAGCGGGCAGCGGCTGCGCTGGCGGCCGAAGGGTTTGCGGGAGCACTGGACGAGCCTGCGTTTGCGGCCGAGCTGGAGGCTGTGCGCCAGCACCAGATCAGCGAGGTGACCGACCAGCTCCTGCCCGGCATCAGCGCGCTGGCCACGCCGGTGTTTGATGGGTTTGGGCAGCTGGTGCTGTGCATCGCCGTGATCGGCCCCAGCGCCACGCTGCAGACCGGGCCGGCCAGCCCGGCGGCGCAGCACCTGCGCGAGGCGGCGCGGAGCTTGTCGCAGCGGTTGGGCGCGCCGGTCGGCCCCGTGTAGGTTGTTGGGTGATCAGCCCGCTGCGCGCCCCAGCGCCTGGTCCACGTCCCACAGGATGTCGTCCAGGTCTTCAATCCCCACCGACAGCCGAACCATGTCCGCGCTCACGCCAGCGCGGGCCAGCTCTTCTTCGCTCAGTTGGCGGTGGGTGGTCGATGCGGGGTGGATCACCAGCGTCTTGGCGTCGCCGATGTTGGCGAGGTGGCTCAGGAACTCGCAGGCGTCGATGAACTTCTCGCCCGCCGCAGCGCCCCCCTTCACGCCGAACGTGAGGATGCCCGAGGCGCCTGGCGCCCCGTCCACAGCACGAAACTGCTTTTGCGCCAGATCGTAGTACGGCGAATCCGCCAGACCCGGGTAGTTGACCCACGCCACCTGCGGATGGCTTTGCAGAAACTTCGCCACCGCCAACGCATTGCGGCAGTGCTCGCGCATGCGCAGGTGCAGCGTCTCGGCGCCCTGCAACAGTTGCCACGCGTTCATGGGCGAAAGCACGCCGCCAAAGGTGCGGTTGACCTCCATGCGCGCCTTCATGGTGTAGCCGAAGTCGCCAAAGGTCTCGTAGAACTTCACGCCGTGGTAGGCCCGGCTGGGCTCCACCATCTCGGGGAAGTTACCGTTGTCCCACGGGAACTTGCCCCCCTCCACCACCACGCCGCCCATGGTGGTGCCGTGGCCGCCGATGTACTTGGTGGCGCTGTGCACCACGATGTCGGCGCCCAGCGCCAGCGGGTTGCACAGGTAGGGGCTGGCCACCGTGTTGTCGATGATGAGCGGCACGCCGTGGGCATGCGCCACCTCGGCCACGGCGGCGATGTCAAGCACGTTGACCAGCGGGTTGCCGATGGTTTCGCCATACACGGCGCGGGTGTTGGGGCGCATGGCACGGGCAAAGTTCTCGGGGTCAGCCGGGTCCACAAAGGTGGTCTCTATCCCTAAGCGCGCGAAGCCCACGCCCAGCTGCCCCACCGTGCCGCCATACAGCGTGCTGGCCGCCACGATGTGGTCCCCGGTCTTCAGGATGGCCAGCAGCGCCGCCATCTGCGCGGCCATGCCGCTGGCACAGGCCAGTGCGGCACGGCCGCTTTCGAGGCTCGCAATGCGCTCCTCGAACACCGCCACCGTGGGGTTGCTGATGCGGCTGTAGACGTTGCCAAAGGTCTGCAGGTTGAACAGGCTGCTGGCGTGCTCGGCGTTGTCGAACACAAAGCTCGTCGTCTGGTGGATGGGCGTGGCGCGTGCGCCAGTCACGGGGTCGGGCTGGGCGCCGGCGTGGATGGCGCGGGTGCCAAAGCCGAACTCGCGGTCGGCGCCATTGGAGGGGGCTGAGGACATGGGATTTTGAGGAAATTGGCTGCTAGCGCTTTATGGATAAGCGCTAATAGCTATGAATTTGATAGCTTTGAGCTTGGCTGCGAATTGACTAGTAAGGCAGCTGCCGCAGGCGCTTGGCGCTGATGACCCGTGTGTTCACGCCCATCCAGCCCAGGCCGCCAAACAGCCGCGCGTGTTCGATCTTCACGCAGCGGTTTTCGATCACCTGCAGCCCGGCGGCCTCGGCGCGTTGCCTGGCCGCTTCGTTGAACACCCCCAGTTGCAGCCACAGGTACTTTGCGCCGATGGCGATGGCTTCATCGGCCAGCGGCGGGATGTCCTCACTTTTGCGAAAGCAGTCCACCATGTCGATCTTCTGCCCCTGCGCCGCCAGCGCGGCAGCGGCTTCGGTCACGCTGGCGTAGGCGGTTTCGCCCAGGATCTGCCCGCCCTCGCGCGCGACGAGCGGATTCACCGGCACGATGCGGTAGCCATGTGCCTGCATGTACTTGGCCGCGAAATAGCTGGGTCTGTGCCATTGGGGCGACAGTCCCACCACCGCAAGGGTGCGGCAGTGCGTCAGAATATCGCGCAGGGTGCTGATGGTGTCGGGCGTGCGTTTCATACATGGCAGTGTATGGGGGCGAACCGCTGCGGCGCCAGACCCCCGCGTTGTCCACCCACACTGCCATCAACACGGTGGCACCGACCCAGAATCCGAGGAGATCCCGTGCAGAACCCACCACGCGCCCGCCGCACCACTGGCCTTGTCGCCACGGCTGTTGTCTTGTCCACCTTTGCCCTGAGCGCCTGCACCCCGCCCCGTGCCCCCGATGTGCCCAAGGTCCAGCGCGTCACGACCTACGCCTGTGACCGTGGCCCCATGATGGTGGTGCACTGGCCCGCCCAGCCCGATGGCCCTGCGCTGCTGGAAATGAATGGTCGCACCGTGCCGCTGCAGCCTGAGCGCGTGGCATCGGGTTTTGGATACGGTGATGGCGGCACCTACATCCGTGGCAAGGGCAACACCATGTACTTCCACACTCCGCGTGCTCTGCGGGTGAACTGCGTGGCGCGCTGAAGTTCTTTTTCAGCTGGCCGATTTGTACTTGATGCTGCAGCCGTAAGGCTGCGTCGTGGCCGCCGAAATCGGCTTGCCAGCCAGCGTTTCTGCCAGCCCCACCTTCACATAGTTGGTGGCCTTCTCGATGTCAGCCGGGCGCGCCGAAGGGATGCTGTCGATACCGCCTGCATACACCAGCACGCCCTGCGGGTTGACGATGTACAGGTGTGGCGTGGTGCGGGCGCCGTAGCTCTTGCCCACGGTGCCTTCCTCGTCCATCAGCACGGCGGTGGGGGTGGCCTTGCGCTCCTGCTTCCAGGCCATCAGCTTGGCGGGCTCCAGGTAGTCGCTGCTGGCTCTTTCGGTGGAGTTGATGGACAGCCACACCACGCCTTGGCCGGTGGCGTCTTTCTGCGTGGCGGGCATGTTGCCGCTGTCGTAGTGCTTGCGCACGAAGGGGCAGCCGGGGTTGGTCCACTCCAGCACCACGTGTTTGCCTTTGAAGTCCGACAGGCGCACGGTTTTGCCCGACGTGTCCTTGAGCGTGAAGTCGGGCGCGGGCTGGCCCACGGTGGCAGTGGCCTGGGCGCCCAGTGCGACCAGGGCAGCAGTGGCGATCAACGTACGGCGAAGCAGCTTCATGGCGGGGTCTCCTGAAGGGTTGGCGGGTGGTCGAAAGCAGGGAGGGCTATAGCTGGGCGATGGTGGCACGCACCTCGTCCACGCTGAGCACCTCGGTCAGTACCACCGGCGGCTTGCCGGGGCGGTAGAACACGTACACCGGCACGCCGCTGCGTCCAAGCTGGGTCAGCGCCGCAGTAATGGCGGGGTCGCGGCGCGTCCAGTCAGCACGCAGCAGGGCCACGTTCTTGGTCTGCAGGTCGGCCAGCACATCGGCGTTGGCCAGCGTGGTCTTCTTGTTGTATTGGCAGGTCACGCACCAGGCGGCGGTGAAGTCCACAAACACGGGGCGACCAGTGGCCACGATCTGCTCGGCCGCGCCGGGTGCCCAGGGCTGCCAGCCGGTGGCCGAAGCCTGCGTGGACGGTGTGGCGGCCTGCGCGGTAGGAATGTGCGTGATGTGGGGCGCAAAGGCCCAGACCAGCAAGGCCATGGCCGCGATGGACACCGTGGCCATCCACACGCGCGCACGCCCGGCCAGCGACAGGGCCCACACCACCAGCGACAGGCCCACCAGCAGGATCAGCAGCGCACCGGCGCCATCGATGCCGCTTTGCTGGCCCAGCACCCACACCAGCCAGACGACAGTGGCCAGCATGGGGAAGGCCATGAGCTTGCGGAAGGTGTCCATCCACGCGCCGGGGCGTGGCAGGGCGCGCGCCACGGAGGGCACAAAGCTGGCTGCCAGGTACGGCAGCGCCAGCCCCAGCCCCAGCGCCGCAAACACGGCCAGCGCCTGGGGCGCGGGCAGCGTGGCGGTCAGGCCCAGGGATGCGCCCATGAACGGCGCAGTGCAGGGCGATGCCACGGCCACGGCGAGCACACCGGTGAGGAAGCTGTCGGCCACAGGGTGGCGGGCCTGCAGGCTGGCCACCGAGGACGGCAGAAAATGCCCGAACTCGAACACGCCCGCCAGGTTCAGCGCGATCAGCGTGAACAGCGCCGCCAGCGATGCCACCACGGCGGGCGACTGCAGCTGAAAGCCCCAGCCCACCGCCTCGCCTGCTGCGCGCAGGCCCAGCATGAGGGCGCCCAGGGCGATGAACGACAGCACCACACCCGCTGTGTAGGCGATGCCGCTCACGCGGTGCGCGCGCCGGTCTTGCGCATGCTGGGTAAAGCCCACCACCTTGATCGCCAGCACCGGGAACACGCAGGGCATGAGGTTGAGGATGAGCCCGCCAAGCAAGGCGCCCAGCAGCGCGGCCGTGAGGGTGAGGGACGAGGCTCCGGAGCCCATGGCTGGCGCGGCAGCGCCGCTTGCCTGCGCAGCATTGGCCTTGAGCGCGGCCTCCAGCGCGGGCGACACGCTGGCAACCGACGCCACCTGCGGCCAGGTGCCCAGCACCTTCAGCTCTGCGCGGTAGCCGGTGCGCGTGTCGGGGCCAGTGGCATGTGCGGGCGACTGCTCGGCCAGCACCACGGGCATCAGGCTGGGGCTGGCGCTGCGCTGGGCAGACAGGGGAATCTGCGCGGTCCACACGCTGCCGTTCCAGGCCTGCTTCCACTGCGCGGCGTTGTCGATGACTTCGGCGGTTTCGGGGAACAGGTCCAGTGTCTTGCCACGCAGCGCCACGGGCAGGCCCTGCACGCTGACGTTCAGCAGGTTGCCGTCGGCAATCTGCGCCTGGCTGTCCGGCACGATGCCGTTGGTGCCTGCCAGCACGGGTTGGGGCAGGGCCTTGGCGGCCGCCTCAAAGGCGGCGCCGTTGAGCGCCGTGGTGCTCTGGATGGGCAACTGCAGCGTGAATTCGCCTTCTTCGGGAATGCACTCCTTGCGGCACACCAGCCAGGAGGCGCGCAGCTTGATCGTTGCGTCCTTGGCCAACGGGCTGGGGGCAAAACTGCTGGCCACGGTGACGGGTACGGGCAGCAGCACCGTGCCTTCGTAGCCATAGTTGGCCAGCGTGCCGATGGGGATCTTCTTGGGCAGGGGCCAGGCGATCTCGCCCGCGTCCAGACCGGCTGGCAGCGTCCAGGCCAGGTCGGTGGGCAGGCCAGAATCGCCAGGGTTCTTCCAGTAGGTGTGCCACTCGGGCTGGTGGGTGATCGAGAGGCCCAGCCACAGCGGCTGGCCGGGCGCCACGCCCTGGGGCGCATGGGCCAGCAACTCGGCCCGCACATAGGGCGTGGTGACCACGCTGGTGCCCTGTCCGCTGGTTTTGGGGCTAAATTGGGCGTTTGCGCCCGTCCATAAAGCGCTTGCAGCTATCAAAAACAGAGTAACTGCGAGGCGGTAAAGCGGGCGTGAAGGCATGGTGCAGTGTGGGAGCTGGCAGGGCGGGTTTGGTTCCGGCGCCCCTGTGCTCTGCCTGCGGGGCGATCAGACTGGCGGAGGGGGATTCCCCGGAACCTTCCGCCAGCCAGGCGCCTATTGTGTCGCCAGGCTCAAATCCGCACGCGGGGTCCACTTTTCGGGCTGTTTGCCAGCCTTGGGGGCCGCTACGAACAACCGCTCTACTGGCAGCTTCTGCGCCACCAGATAGGCGCGGATCGCCTGGCCGCGCTGCGTGGCCAGTTCGGCGGCCATGGCCTCGGTGGCGGGCTGGTTGGCCAGCAGCAGGGCTTCCATCTCGGGCACCGTGAGCTCCTTGGTCAGGCCGACCAGGTTGCGCGGCTTGGGGATGTCGGCGCGGCGGTACACCTCCTTGAGCAGGGCGGGGTATTCGGCGGCCGATACGGGGGCGGTATCGCCCGGATTGGCGCGGCGTTTTTCGGCCAGCACCCGTTGTTGCAGGCTCTCGCGCCGCAGGCCTTCGCGCTCGTCCTGCAGGCTGGCCGTGCCGGTCACAGTGATCTTGAGCGCGGGGCGGTCGGCCAGGGCCTTGGCCACCTTGTCCAGGTTCTGCTGCGCCTCGGGTGTGAGGGTGGCGCTGCCAGGGGCAAAGGGCACGTGGCTCATCTCGTCGCCACCGCCGAAGGCGCTGGCCAGCAGGCTGAACGGCGAGGTCAGCGCCTTGCCGATGAGGTTGACGATGATCTTGAAGATCACCGGGCCAATGCGGAACTGCGGGTCGTTGAGCGAGCCGCTGATGGGCAGGTCCAGGTCGATCACGCCCTGGCGGTCAGCCAGCAGGGCCACGGCCAGCTTCACGGGCAGGCTGTTGGGCGCGCCCTCCACGGGCTCGCCAAAGGTCAGCTGGTTGAGCACCAGCCGGTTGCTGGCGGTGAGCTGGCCATTGGGCAGCACCTTGTAGTTCACGTCCACGCTGAGCTTGCCGCGCTCGATGCCATGGCCCGCGTATTTGACGGAATAGGGCGTGAGCGGGGGCAGCTCCAGGTCGCGCACCTTGCCCACGATGTCGAGGGCTAGCGGTTTGGCCAGCGGGTTGAGTTTGCCGGTGACTTCGAGCGATGCCGAGCCCTCGGCGCGGCCGCGCAGCTCCAGTTCGGCCAGCACGGGCTCGCCACCCGAGGCTTCGGACGAGAACGCGCTGAGCTTGCCAGTCAGCTCCGACAGGTCGGCCGAGTAGTTGGGCTTGATGAAAAAGTCCGAGAACAGCACCTTGCCGTTGACCAGGCTCACGGGGCCAAAGACCACCACAGGGGCCAGCGGGTCGGCCTGGGCCACCGCAGCAGGGGCAGGGGCTGTGGGCACTGCCGATGCGGCTGAGGCGGGGGCCGATGCCGTGGGGGCGGCCGTGCTGGCCGCAGCGCTGGCCGCATTGGCCGCACGTGCCTCGGCCGGGGTCTTGGCAATGTCGCTCAGGTTGATGCGGCCGGCCTCGTTGATGGTGACCCGGGCAAAAAAGTCCACCAGGCTGGTTTCTTTGACCTCCACGCGCGGCGCGGTGCCGGGGGCGGTGGCCACGGCCAGGCCGCGCAGGTTCAGGCTCTTCCAGGCCAGCAGTTCCTCACCCACCTGGGCCTCGGTCTTGGGGGTGAAGGCGGCGGTGCTGTTGGCCTGCAGGTCTTCCACCACGGCATCACCGCTCAGACGCAGGCTGACTCCTTTGTCGGTCTGCGCCAGGGCCACCTGGCCCCGGTAGCCCACATCGGCGCGCAGCAGTTCTACCGACAGCTGGCTGGCCAGGTAGCCGTCGAGTGCGTGCAGCGGCAGGCGGGTGGCGTCGAGCTTGCCCTGGGTGGTCAGCGGCTGCAGGGCCAGCGTGCCCTGGTAGTCGAGCTTGCCCGGCGCGGCCTTGCTGCTCTTGCCCGGTGCGGCGGCGCGGGCGGTGAGCGTGAAGGCTTCGGGCTTGCTGCCGTCGCTGGCCAGGTTGCGGGCGGTGATGCCCAGGGCCGTCACGTCCAGCGCCACGGGGCGCGGCTGGGCGTTGTCGGCCAGCGAGACGGTGCCGCCCTGCACCGAGAAATCGGCCACGCGCAGCTTCCAGGGCGCGGCGTTGCTGGCGGGGGCTGGGTCGGTCGTTGCGCTGCCTTGCACGGAGGGCGCTGCCTTGAGCCAGCGCTCGAACATCCAGCGCCCGTCCGCGCCCCGTTCCACCGCCAGTTGCGGCTGGCTGATGGCCAGGCGCTCCAGCGTGGCGGCGCGTGCGTCCAGGGGCACTTCGGCCCCGGCAATGTCGAGCTTGCCCAGGCTGGCCAAGGTGGTCTTGCCCTGCTTGACGGCCAGTTGCTCCAGCGCCAAGGGGCCTGCCTTGAGGGTGACGCCGGTGGCGCCTGCCTGCGCGGCCTGTGGCGTGGGCGCTTGCCACAGCACGCCCACATCGCCGCTGAGCTGGCCGGTCACCGTGGGCTCCAGCGTCTGGGCCAGGTAGGGCGCGGCCAGTTGCAGGGCCAGGGCGTTCAGGGTGGCGTTGACCTGGGCCTTCTGGTCCGTGGCTTCGCCGGTGAAGCTGAGTGTGCTGCCCTGCAGGTTGAGCCCGCCCTTGAAGGTAAAGGGTTTGGCGAAGGGGACGGCGACGTCGGCCGCATCCAGCGTGACCTCTGTGGCCTGCAGGGCCGCTGCGGGGCGCGTGGTCTGGTCGGCCCAGCGCAGGGTGCCGCCGCGCACTGCGGCGGTGGCGACTTCCACGACCCAGGCGGGTGCGGCCTTGGCCTTGGCTTTGCTGGAGGAAGCGGGCGAGGCAGAGGCCGATGCTGCGCTGGCGCTGGCCAGTGGCGAAGACGCCGGTTCAGCAGATGCAGGTGCCGCAGGTGCGGGGGTCTTGCCCTTGACCGCCGATGGCGGCGGTGCAGGCGGTGCCAGTTGCGCCAGGTTGATCTGGCCTGCTGCATCGCGCGTGGCGGTGACCACGGGCGCGGTCAGCTCCACATGCTGCAGTCGCACCACCTGGTCCAGAGGGCGCACATCGGCCATGTCGACTTTCAGGCGCTCATAGCTCAGCAGGTCGGCGCCCTGGCGGTCTGCGATGCGTACGCCGCTGGCTTGCACGGTGCCGGTCAGCTTCACGGCCATGCGCGGGTGCTGCTCAAAGGCCACCTTCACATCCGCATCCAGCGTGGCGCCCAACACCTTGACGGGCAGGTTGGCTGGCAAATAGCCCAGGTAGGGTGCGAGGTCCAGCCCGTCCAGCCGAATCTGCGCGTCAGCCTGGCCGGTCTGCGCAAACGGCGTGCCCTGGGCGGACGAGTCAAACCGGCTGCCATTGAGCGTGAACGCCAGGTGGGGCTCGACCTTCACCTCGCGTTGCGACGGCAAGGTGCTGATGAAAGGCACCTTGAGGGCCAGGTCGCGCACCTCGTGGGTTTTATCCACGGCGGTGTCCGAGAAGTCGATGCTGCCACCCGTCAGTGCCAGGTTGTACAGCGCCACCCGTGCGGGGCCTTTGTCGGGCTCGGGTTCGCTGGTGGGCGCGGTGACCTTGGCGATGATGTCGTCCACGTCATAGCGGCCGTCGCCCAGGTGGGTGATGCGCAGCACCGGGTTTTCGATGGTGAAGGCGTCCACCACGGGCGCCAGGCGCAGCAGCGACTGCAACTCGCCATCGGCATAGACGCGGCCAATGGTCAGCTGTGGGGGCGCGCCGTTGGCTCCCGCCACGGCCACGTCACGCAGCGCGAATTCCAGGCTCCAGGGCTCAAAGTCGATGCCCCCCACGGTGACGGTGCGGCCCAGTTGTTCGGACGCAATGCGCTCCAGCGGCCCCTTGACCAGCGGCGGAATGGCCAGCCAGGTGACCAGCCACAGGACGATCAAACCCGCCAGCGCGCGGACGGCAGGGCGGAACCAGCGGTGCTGGCGCAGTGAGGCAAACGAGACGGAGCGCAGGGAGATCGGCATGGCGGCAGGCAAAAGTGAGCGCCGCAGCCCCAGGAAGCCGGGTGCAAGAAGTCCAAAAAAGGCCGCGCGCGCGGGCCGCTATTGTCCCCGTTGTGGGTCTGGCGGGGTAAGCCATTGCAACCGGGGGCTGCGGCGGCTCAAGATTGTTGACATTTGAGGAGCGTGCTCGTCGCTGCGCTCACTGGGCAAAACCCAGCACCACCCTGCGGGTGGTGGGTTTATGGCTGGGACTTTTGGCGCGGCCTCACTTGCACTGCGTGCAAATGATTCCGTCCCAAAGAAAAGCGCTCTTCGCTTCGCTCACTGGGCAAAGCCCAGCACCACCCTGCGGGTGGCGGCGCTTTTCTTTTCAATCTTGGTCACCACGATGGCGCCGATCTCCGACGTGTTGGCCACATGCGTGCCGCCACAGGGCTGCAGGTCGATCAGCGGCGCGTTGTCTTCGCCACCGATGCGGATGGTGCGGATGCGCCCGGTGCCGCGCGGGGGCTGCACGCTCATGCTTTTGACCAGCGCGGGGTTGGCGTCCAGTTCTTCGTCGCTGATCGAGGCCACGGTGAGCGGGTGCGCAGCGGCCACCAGGGTGGCGATGGCGGCGGTCAGCTGCTCCTTGTCCAGCGGGTCGGTCATCGCAAAGTCCAGCCGAGCGTAGTCGGGCGTGATGGAGCAGCCGTTGACCAGCTGCGGCACCACATGGCACAGCAGGTGGCTGGTGGTGTGCAGCCGCATCATGCGGTGGCGGCGCTCCCAGTCGATGCGGGCCGTGACAGCGGTGCCGGGCGCGAGCTGCGCCACGCGGTCTTCCTGCCCGGGGGCGGGGATGTGCACGATGTCGCTGGTGGGGTTGCCTTCGGCGTCCTTGCCCTTGCGGGTGTCGGCGATGGCGATCTCGGTGCCGTCGGCCAGCACCAGCACGCCGCTGTCACCGGCCTGGCCGCCGCCCAGGGGGTAGAACACGGTCTGGTCCAGCACGATGCCGGTATCGGTGACGGCGGTGATGTGGGCGCTGCATTCGCGCAGGTAGGCGTCTTGGCGGAAGAGGTCTTGGGTCATGCGGTGATGGTAGCGGGATGGGCGGCGGCGCGCGGCGGTGGGGCAGGCGCTATGCTGGGCTGCAGGGGTTTCTGCCACGCATCATTCCGCGCCGCTCCACCTTCGGTTTTTCATGAACACGCCCTTGCCCTCATCGCCACAGTCGTCTTCTTCGGCCCCGATTTCGCGTATGGCAGTGTGGGTCTCGCGCACGCTGGACGTGCTGTTGCTGGGGCTGTGCGTGGCATTGGGAGGGCTGTCCTACTACACCTTCACGCTGTACTGCGAGAGCTTTGGCTGCCTGGGCGTGGGGCTGTTGTGGATGCTGTGGGCCGGGCTGGCAGCGGTGGGCTGGGTGGTGGCTCTGGTGGTACGCGCCTGGCAGCGCCGCCGTGGCCTGGGCTGCTGGGCCAGTGGGCTGGCATCCACCGCTCTGCTGGTGATGGGCGTGGCACACCTGCTGGTGTGGCTGGGCAAGATGGCGCTGAAGTGACGCGCCCCGGAACAGGCCCTAACATCGCGGCATGACCGCTGCCGCCGCGCCCCAATCTGCACCACTCTCCTTGCCCTCGCACTTTTGGGCCGACCTGTCCACCCGCGACTTTGCCGCGCTGCAGCACAGCGGCCAGGCCGATCAGGTCGTGGCGGTGTTGCCCGTGGCCGCCGTCGAGCAGCATGGCCCGCACCTGCCGCTGTCGGTGGACGCCACGCTACTGCAGGGCGTGATCGACGCTGCATTGCCGCAACTGCCTGCCGACCTGCCCGTGCTGTTTTTACCGTCACAGAACGTGGGCCTGAGCCCGGAGCACATTCGCTTTCCGGGCACGCTCACGCTGTCTCCAGCCACGGTGATTGCGCTGTGGACCGAGATCGGGGAATGTGTGGCCCGTGCAGGCGTCAAGAAGCTGCTGCTGTTCAACGGGCACGGTGGCCAGGTGAGCGTGATGGACATCGTGGCGCGCGAGCTGCGCACGCGCTGCGACCTGATCGTCTACAGCGCCAGCTGGTTCAGCCTGCCGCTGCCCGAGGCGGTGGCGGGCCAGTTCAGCGCCCAGGAGCACCGCTTTGGCATCCACGCGGGCGAGATCGAGACCTCGATGATGCTGCACTTGGCACCCGGCACGGTGCACATGGAGCATGCGCGGGATTTCCGATCCACGTCGCAAGACCGGTCGGAGCGCTACGCCATTCTGGGCAACGGCAAAAGCGCCAAGCTGGGCTGGCAGATGCAGGACTACCACCCGGCCGGTGCGGTGGGCAATGCGGCTGGAGCCACGGCCGACAAAGGGCAGGCGGTGGTGGACGCTGCGGCAGGGCAATTGGTGGCGCTGCTGGAGGAGCTGGTGCACCTGCCGTTGCAGACTGTGCGCCCCGAGACCGAATGAGCGCATTTGCGCAACCCCTCCCGTCCGTCCCCGCATGACCACGATCCGGCGCGCCATCTTCCCCGACGATCTCCCCGCAGTCACCGCGATCTTTCGCGAGTACGTCCAGAGTCCGACCGCCAATCTCGATTTTCAGGACTATGAGCAGGAGTTCGCGGAGCTGCCCGGCAAGTACGCGGAGCCCGATGGCGGTGTTCTGCTGGCCGTCGTCGAGGGCCGTGTGGTGGGCTGTGCGGCCCTGCGCCGTGTGGAGGACGGCACCTGCGAGTTGAAGCGCGTGTATGTGCGGCCTGTGGCCCGGGGGATGGATCTGGGGCGGAAGCTGGTCGAGGAGATGCTGCGCGTCGCGAGGGAGGTCGGCTACCGGCGCATGTGCCTGGACGTGCTTCCCGAATTTGTCGCGGCCCAAAGGCTCTATGAATCCTTGGGCTTTGTCACGGCTGAGCCCGTGAGCTTCAACCCGGTGCCGGGAACCCGGTTTCTGGCGCTGGATTTGTAGAGGGGCGGTAAGGTCCCCCAACACGGATTCCGGTGTGGGAGCGGCCTGGAGTCGCGGTGCTGCTGCCGGGCGCAGTGGGGGCCAGGAATGTCAGTTTGCTATAAATTGCATAGCTTTTAGCGCTTGTCCAGTAGGCGCTAGAAGCCAAAAATACCCAAAATTCCGACCGCAGGCGTCAAGCATGCGTTACCCATCCCGCATGCTCCAGCTCGTTCAGGTGCGGCAGCGTGTTGAACGTCTGCAGCATCAACCGCTTTGGCGAGATCGAGAACTCCGTCACCGCGCTGTTGCGGATGCGCATGTTCAGCGCAATGGTCACCTCGGGTGCGGTGCCCAGCACCTCGCCCACGGCCGTGGAAATGGGGCCGCCACTGCTTACCAGCAGCACGTTGTGGCCCGCGTGGTGGTGGCGCACATGGTCGAGCGCAGCGCGCACGCCAGCAGAAAATTCGTTCCACGTCGGCATGCCCTGCGGGCTGATGACGCCCGCCATCCACTGCGCCAGCGCGTCGCACAGGATGCGAAAGTGCGCGCGGTACAACTCGGGCGTATCGGCTTTGCCCAGCGGCTGCGGGTGGATGGCCGCGATGAGTGCATGGCTGTCGTATTCGTTGAGGCCCGGCAATTGAAGCACTTGGGGCATGGCCTGCAAGCCTTCGGCAATGCCTTCCAGCGTTTGCGTGTGGCGGCGCAGCGTGCCGGTGATGACGGCGTCGAACGCCATCCCCCGCGCTCGCCAGTATTCGCCCAGGCGCACGGCCTGTTCGCGCCCGCGCGCGCTGAGCACGTCATAGTCATCTGCGCCAAACGAGGCCTGGCCGTGGCGCACGAGGTAGAGGGTTCCCATGCGGCGGATTGTGGCCAGAACAGGGCCCTGGCGCTTGTCACACAAGCGACCAATGCTACTGAATGAATAGCGTGGTAGCTTGTGTGTGCAACGGGATCAGCCCGCCAGAACGCTGCTGAACATCGGCGCGTCCACGTTGCCGCCTGTCAACGCCAGGCCCACATGCAAGCCCTGGAGCTGGTCGCGTTCCTGCAGCGCTGCCGCCAGCGCCGCAGCGCCTGCACCCTCGGCCACGTTGTGCGTGTCGGTGAACAAGGCGCGCATGGCGGCGGCCACTTCGGTATCGCTCACCTGCACGATATGGTCGATGTGCGGGGCCATCACGGCCAAGGCTTCGGGGTCGGCCACGCGGCAGGCCATGCCGTCGGCCAGATGGGTGCTGACGGGCGCCTCGATCACGCGGCCGGCGGCCAGCGAATCGGCATAGGTGGTGGCGTGGCTGCTGACCACTCCGACCACGCGCACCGAGTGCTGCAGGGCCAGCTTGGCCGCGATGGCCGAGCACGCACCCGAGCCTTGGCCGATGGGCACATACACCACGTCGAGCTGCGGCACGGCCCGCAAGAACTCCCACCAATACGTGCTCACGCCGCGCAGCAGGTCGGGGTGGAAGCTGGGCACCATGTGGGCGCCGCGCTGGGCCGCGAGCTGGATGGCGTGTTCGCGCGCTTCCTGAAAGTCGTCGCCGTGTTCGATGAGCGTGACGCCCAGTGCGCGCATGGCAGCGTTTTTCTCGACCGAATTGCCGCGTGGCACGACGATGGTGCAGGCCACGCCGTGGCGGCGCGCGGCCCAGCCCATGCTCTGGCCGTGGTTGCCGCGTGTGGCGCTGATGACCTCAGAGGGCAGCGCGCCGCGCTGGGCGAGCTGGTCGAAGTAAGTCAAGCCACCGCGAATCTTGAACGCGCCCACCGGCGTGTGGTTCTCGTGCTTGAGCCAGCAGTCGGTGCCCAGGCGCTGGCTGAGCAGGCCCCAGCGGTACTGGGGCGTGGCGGCGAAGTCGCGGTACACCACCTCGGCAGCGGCTTCGATGTCGGCCAGGGTGGGCAGCAGGGCGGTGGGGTCGAGGCGGGTGTTCATGCGGCGGCTTTCTTTTCAGTCAACAGTTTGAGGGCCAGCAGACCCAGGACGGTGCCCATGAAATAGCGCTGGGCGCGCATCCATGCAGCATTGCGGTTGAGGAGCAGCGCCACGCGGGCTGCACCCAGCACCAGCAGTGCGTTCACGGCGGCACTGGTGCTGATCTGCACCGCGCCCAGCGTCAGGCTTTGTTGCAGCAGCTGGCCGCGCTCGGGGTGCAGGAACTGCGGGAAGAACGACAGGTAGAACATGGCCACCTTGGGGTTCAGGAGGTTGGTCATGAAGCCCATGAGGAACAGCGTGCGCGGGCTGTCGTGCGGCAGGTTGCGCGCCTCGAAAGGAGCAGCGCCGCCGGGTTTGACGGCCTGCCAGGCCATCCACAGCAGGTAGGCGGCACCGGCGTAGCGGATGGCGTCAAACGCCAGTGGCACGGCGGCGAGCAGCGCGGTGAGGCCCAGCGCCGCTGCCAGCAGGTGCACGACAAAACCCAGCACCACCCCGGTCAGCGAGACAAGCCCGGCGCGCGGCCCCTGGGTGAGGCTGCGCGAAACGCAATACACCATGTTGGGGCCCGGCGTGAGCACCAGTACCAGCGCGGCGAGTGTGAAGAGCAGCAGTTCCTGTACAGAGAAAAGCATGGCGGTTACTCCTGAGGGGTGAACGACGAGAGGGTGACCGGACCCCGTGGCGTGCTGAGCTGAGCGGTGAGCCGGGGCGTGTCGCCGGGTGTGATGGCGACGCAGTTTGCTACCCCCACCGCTTCGCACGCGGCCTGCAGTGTGGCGGCCTGCGGATGCTGCAGCGTTAGCCGCTGCAGTTGCACGCCGCTGCCGGGCAGGTTGTCGCACGGGTGCACCGCGCCCCACTGGATGAGGGTGGGCAGGCAGCCGTCCATGAGGCGCAGGCCGTCGTCGCGCACGGTGATCTGCCATTGCAGCAGGCCGTTTGGCGTGGGCCGGCTGGCGGTGACGATGGCGCCGCGCTCGATGTCGAGCGCCCCCAGCGCGGCACACCGCTCGGCCACGTCGGGCACGGAGGCCACCCAGTGGATGAGCTGCGGGCCGTGCGCTGCCACCTGCTGCTGCAGAGCTGCATCGTCCATGTCAAACCAGCGCCTTGCGCCCGCTGGTATTGCGGGAGTTGCTCCTGTGCTGATAGCAATGATCTCCAGATAGACGCGCGAATGCGCCGGGCTGGAGACGTTGATGATGCGGTTGTGTGTGCCCATCAGCGGGTGTTCACCGCCCGCCGTGGGGGTGATGCCCAGCGTGCGCTCGCACCACGCCACGCCGCTGGCAAGGTCCGTAGCCAACACAACCAGGTGGTCCACGCAGGGTGGGTGCTGGGGGATGGCCGTGGTCACAGCAGCACCTCGCCCGACACGCAGGTGACCGAGCTGCCGCCCACCCAGATGGTGTCGCCGTCCTGCTCCACCAATACGCGCCCCGCGCGGCCCAGGCAGGTGCCTTGGGCGGCCACATACTGCGTGGGGGCCAGCCCGGCGCCGATGAGCCACTGCGCCAGCGCGGCATTCAGGCTGCCGGTGACGGGGTCTTCGGCCAGGCCGTTGTTGCCGGGGAAAAAAGCGCGCACCTCGAAGGCGATGCCTTCTGCGTCCGTGCTGCCGATGACACCCACTTTTCCGCGTGGTCCCACCACGCCCACATCGAGCTGGCCGAGGATGCTGGCGTCGGGCTTGAGCGCCAGCACCTGCTCAGCCGAGCGCAGCATCACCCCGCGCCAGTTGGGGCCGTTGTCGCACCAGGCGTGGTGCAGGATGTCGCTGCGGTCCACCCCCAAGCCCCTGGCAATCAAGGCCACGTCGTCTTCCGCCAGCGGTCCGCTTTTGATCAACGCAGGCGCGGCAAAAGCCAGGCGGTCGCCATCCTGGCGCAGCGTGACCAGGCCCACGCCACATTCCTGCACCACCTTGCCTGCTACCTGGGGCTTGCCGCCAGCTCTCAGCCAAGCGTGGCAGCTGCCCAGCGTGGGGTGGCCAGCAAACGGTAGCTCGCGCCCCGGGCAGAAGATGCGCACGCGGTAGTCGGCACCGGCGGCGCGGCCTTCTGGAGTGGGTGGCAACAAGAAGGTGGCTTCGGACAGGTTGGTCCAGTTCGTGAACTCCTGCATGGTCTCGGTGGACAGGCCCGTGCCATCCAGCACCACGGCCAGCGGGTTGCCCCGGTAGGCCTGGGCGGTGAAAACATCGACTTGTTGGAAGGGGCGCTGTTGCATGGTGGTCCTTGGTAGAAAAATCGGTGATGCGGCCAGTGAGGTGACGGTGGAGGCACGCCGGGGGCTTACCGGGTGTGTTGCCCGGTGTTTTTGGTGTGGATTCGGTAGGCCCCGTCAGGAGCCCGCAGGCGTGAAATTCAGCCGCTGGGGCGCGGCACGGAAACCATCAAATTCATAGCAGCACCGTGCCCTCGATGCAGGTGACTGCACGCCCGCCCACCCAGATCTGGTGATCGTCGTCCTGGCGGATGTGCACGCGGCCGGCGCGGCCCAGGCATTCACCCTGGGCGACCAGATAGCTGCGTGGCGCCAGGCCATCGGCAATCAGCCACTCGGCCAAGCTGGCGTTCAAGGTGCCGGTGACCGGGTCTTCGGGGTTGCCCATGGGGGCGGCAAAGGCGCGCACCACCACGCCGGGCTGGGCGGTGTCGCGGGCGGTGGGGCCGACATGGATCACGCCCACGTCCTGGCCCAGGTCTTTCAGGCGCGCGTGGTCCGGCCGCAGGCCCAGCACGGTGTCCGCGCTGTCGAGCAGCAGGCCCAGCCACACCGGGCCATTGTCCAGCAGTTGTGCCCCCAGGATCTGCGGGGGGCGCAGGCCCAACGCGCTCGCAATCAGCGGCACCAGGGCCGGGCTGGGCGCGCTGCGCTTCAGGGGCGGGGCGGCAAAGGCCAGGGTGCCATCGGCCTGCGCGATACGCACCAAACCCAGCGCGCACTCCTGGATCACCATGCCCTGCTGGCGTGGCGTGTTGCCCGCCTGCAGCCACGCATGGCAGGTGCCCAGCGTGGGGTGCCCCGCAAAGGGAAGTTCGCCATTGGGGCTGAAGATGCGCAGGCGGTAGTCGGCACCCGCGGCGCGCGCGGCCTCGGTGGCGGGCAGCAGAAAGGTGGTTTCCGACAGGTTGGTCCACGCCGCAAAGCGGCGCATGTCGCTGTCGCTCAGGCCCTCGGCATCCAGCACCACGGCGACCGGGTTGCCAAAACCCGGGCGATCGCTGAACACATCGATTTGCTTGAAGGGACGCTGGTGCATGGGGGGCTCCGGGATCACGACAGGGGCTGGTCCAGCACCCCGCGTGCGCCGGGCCGGGTGCTGACCGTGTTGTACCACCGCTCCAGGTGAGGGCGCGCCACACGTTCTTGTGGCAGGCCCCACCATCGGTGGATCTCGCAGGCCACAGGGATGTCCGCCATGGTGAACCGGTCGCCCGCCATGAAGGGCTGGCGCGCCAGATGCGCATCCAGCAGTCCCATCAGAGGCTCCGTGGCCGCCACGGATGCTGCAATCAGCCCGTCGTCCCGCTGGGCCGCTGGGGTGCGTATCCACTGCACAAAGGCATCGCGCCCGGCCGGGTTCAGTGTGGTCTGCTGCCAGTCCATCCACTGCTCGGCCACAAAGCGCTCACGCAAGGTTTCAGGGTACAGCTCGCCCGGCGAGTGCCGCGCGCACAAGTAGCGCACGATGGGGTTGGATTCCCACAACACGGTGCTGGTCTCGTCGTCTTCCATCAGCGGCACCAGGCCATTGGGATTGCGCTGCAGATAGTCGGCCTCGCGCACCAGCCCGAACTGGCCGCCCGCGTCGGTGCGCTGCACCGTGATGCCGAGTTCTTGCGCAGCCCACACCACCTTGCGCACGTTGATGGACGACAGGCGCCCCCAGAGCCTCAGCATGTTGAATCAACTTTCATGTGCGTTGAACGAACTGTGATGTATGAAGCGGGCGTGGCCCGGCCAGCGGCCGCCGCGCAAGGGCAGCCCCGCCGCGCTGGCGGCGTCCCCCTTCCGCATCGCGCAGCGATGTCAGAGAAGGGGGAAGGCGCGCAGCGCCACAGGGGGTTGTTCACTTGTTATCGCGGATGGCCGCTGCCAGCGCAGCAATGCCGGTGGCAATCTGCTCTACCGTCGATGTGACGAACGACAGGCGCAGTGTGCGCGGGTCGGCGTTGTCGGCATAAAACGCCGCGCCGGGCACGAAGGCCACGTTGCGCTCCACCGCCTTGGGCAGCAGTTCGACGGCACTCATGCCTTCGGGCAGGCGCACCCACAGGAACATGCCGCCATCGGGGCGGTTCCACTGCACACCGAGGCCCTGCATTTCCTTGTCGAGCGCGGCCAGCATGGCCTCGCACTGCTGCTTGTACAGCGCGCGGATGGTGGGCACATGGCGGTCCAGGAAATTGCCCTTCATCACCTCGGCCACCAGGCGCTGGTTGTAGCCGGGCGTGTGCAGGTCGGCAGCCTGCTTGGCCTGCAGCAGCTTGGGGTAAACCGCCTTGGGCGCCACCACAAAACCCAGGCGCAGGCCGGGTGCCAGCACCTTGGAGAACGAGCCCATGTAGATGCAGCCTTCAGGGTTGCGGGCCGTCAGCGGCGCGGGTGGCGGGTTGTCAAACCACAGGTCGCCGTAGGGGTTGTCTTCTACCAGCGGCAGGTTCAGTTCAGCGGCAGCCTGCACCAGGGCGGCGCGACGTGCTTCGCTCATGGTGCGGCCCGTGGGGTTCTGGAAGTTGGGCAGCACGTACAAAAAGCGCGCCTTGTTGGCACCCGTGCCCACCTTGGCCTTCAGGTCGTCGATGAGCACACCTTCGTCATCGCTGGCCACGGACACCACGGCAGGCTCCATGGGCGTGAAGGCCTGCAGCGCGCCCAGGTAGGTGGGGGTTTCGACCAGCACGCGGCTGTCGGTGTCGATCAGCACCTTGGCGATCAGGTCCAGCGCCTGCTGCGAGCCGGTGGTGATGAGCACCTGGTCGGCATCCACATCCCAGGGCAGGAAGTCCGCGATGGCCTGGCGCAGCGGGGCGTACCCTTCGCTGGCGGCGTATTGCAGGGCGGCGGGGCCGTCATTGGCCAGCACGGCGGCCGAGGCTTCGGCAAAGGCCGACACCGGGAAAGTCTTGGGCGAGGGCAGGCCGCCCGCCAGGCTGATGATGCCGGGCTTTTCAGTGACCTTGAGGATTTCGCGGATGACCGAAGGGTTCATGCGCTCGGCGCGGCGCGCCAGGGTCCAGGTGCTGGTCTGTGGAAGGTCGTTCAGTTTCACTCTCGTTCTCCTCCGGGCGGTCCCCAAAAGACTACCCATGTTGCAAAGTCGTCAGAAAAATTCTCAAAGCGGTGGTGCTGTCCCGCAGGTACAAAAAAGGCGTCTCCGGCTGCAAAGTGGTGGCGGGCTTCACCTTGCACGAATTCTCCGCTCCCACGCTGGACGAAATACAACTCGTCCTGCGCGTGCGGCTGCTGCGGGTCGTGGCCGCGTGGCGCATACAGCTCCGTGCGCATGCTGCCGTGGCGCAAGAGCTCCACGAACCGCTCACCGGCCGGGCCAGGTAGCTGCTGCAATGCGTGTTCCACGGAGTATTTCACAGGCGTTCCCATCTTCCTGGTCAGTCCACGATGAACAAGGTTGCCCCTTGGGGTGAGCTGGAACGGTGGGGCTCGGCGTTGTCCGCCACCTGGTAGCTCATGCCCGGCGTCAGCGTGAAGCGGCGGCCGTCGGCCAGTTCGGTGTGCAATTCTCCGCTGAGGCACAGCAGCACATGGCCCTTGACACACCAGTGGTCCGAAACGTATCCGGCGGTGTACTCCACCATGCGCACGCGCATGTCGCCGAACTGCTGCGTGCGCCAGAAGGCCTGGCCTGCCTGTGCGCTTTTTTCTTCGCGGGGAATGTTGGACCAGTCGGTGGTGGCAAACGGGATGTTGTGTATCTGCATGGCTGTCAGTCTTTCACGGAAACCACCGCTTCAATCTCCACCGCGAAGCCACGCGGCAGGGAGCCTACGCCCACGGCAGAGCGCGCATGCCGCCCCGCGTCGCCGAACACCTCGACCAGCAGGTCCGAGCAGCCGTTGATGACCTCGGTGTGCTGCATGAAGTCGGGGGTGGCGTTGACCATGCCCAGGACCCTCACGACCCGGCGCACGCGCGAAAGGTCGCCCAGTGCAGCCTTCATCGTCGCGATCAGATGCAGTCCCACCTCGCGGGCATGGTCCCTGGCTTCTGCGGCGCTGATTTCGCGCCCTACCTTGGGCACGGTGGCCATGTCTTCGCGGGCGGGAGCGCCCTTGCCCGACAGGTACAGCGTGTTGCCGTCGAGCACATAGGCGTCGAAGTTGCCACGGGGTGCGGTCACGGTGGGCAACACTAGGCCCAGCTGCTGCAGGCGTTTTTCCGGGTCGATGGAGGTCATGTGGCGGCTCCTTGGTGAACGGGCATCTTCTTGCCCACAAACACGGTGGCAATCACGGCCAGCGCAAACACCACCGTGACGGTATCCAGCCGCTCTCCCAGCAGCGGCACGGCGAAGAGCAGGCTCAGGAACGGCTGGATCAGCTGGATCTGGCTCACGCGCACGGCGCCCAGTGCCAGCGCCCGGTACCAGGCGAAGAAGCCGATCCACATCGAGAACAGCGCCACGTAGATAAAGCCCAGCCAGCTCATGCCGCCAATGGCCGAGGGCACGGCCGGTGCAAACCACCAGGCGATGGGAATGGTCAGCGGCAGGGAGCACACCAGTACCCAGCAGATGACCTGCTCGGCCCCCAGGCGTGGCGTGAGGCGGGCGCCGCCGATGTAGCCGAACGCGCCCGTGGTCATGGCTATGAGCAGATAGATGTTGGCTGCACCCAGGTAGATGCCACCGGCCCGCCACACCATGAAGCCCAGCACCAGGCTGCTGCCCAGCACCGCACAGGCCCAGAATCCGGCGGAGGGCCTTTGCCGATACCACAGCGCGCCGAGCAAGGCGGTGGACAGTGGCAGCAAGGCGGTGACCACGGCCCCGTGTGTGCTGGGCACATGGCGCAGCGCCAGAGCCAGAAACAGCGGAAACCCCACGATTACGCCAAAGGCCGTGATGGCCAGCAGCGGCCATTCTGCTTTCTGCGGCAGGTTGAGGCGCCCGCGCGCGTGCTGCAGCCACAGGTAGGCGATGGACAGCAGCCCTGCCACGGCGGCGCGGCCGAATGTGACGAACCAGGGCGACAGCTGCGGCGCGTCGGTGGGCCCCACGGCGAGGCGGGTCATCGGCAGGGTGGCCGCAAACAGGGTGACGCCCACCAGCCCCCAGACCAGCGCCTCGCGTTCTTGTGCGTTGTTCATAGCGCGAGCATCCAAAGGGCAGTGGCAACGAGCACCAGGGCCAGTGCGCGGTTGAACCAGAGCAGGCGCTGGCCCTGCGCCAGCCACTGGCGCAGCAGCGAGCCGATGAGCGCGTAGGCAAAGTTGCTGGTGAACGCAAACACCATCATCACCCCGCAGATGATGGCCAGGCGCTCGCCCGGGTTGGTCGAGGGCTGGCCTGCGGCGTTGACCACCCAGCCTGCGCTGAGCGTGAGCGCCAGCATCCAGGCCTTGATGTTCACAAACTGCAGACCCACGCCCTGCCAGAAGGTCACGTTCAGGCGCGTGGTGTCGATCTCGGTCATCTTGCCTGCGCGGCTGAGCTTCCAGGCCAGCCAGAGCATGTAGGCCACGCCCAGCAGCGTTACGGCCCAGCGCAGCGCGGGCACTCCGGTAATCAGGGCGCCCAGGCCCAGGCCGCTGCCCAGCATGAGCAGCGTCCAGCCTGTGGGCACCGCAAAGCAAAAGCGCAGAGCGCGCTTGAGGCCCAGGTTCGCGGCCAGCGCAGTGGACAAGGTGGTGTTGGGCCCCGGCGAAAAACTCATCGCGGTGCAGAACAGCAGCAGGGCAGTCAGTTCGGGGGCGGTCATGGGCAGGTGGGTCCGGGCTTTATGGCGGGCGGCTTGTCAGCGCCTGGGCTTCAATGTAATCTTCGATGTCAGTACACAACCAGTACAGTTAAGCAGGGCAGTTCGTGATCTGTATTGGCTGCGATAACAGTACACAAGGACACCGCCATGCTGATGAAAACCACCACCCAGTCGCTGACCGAGCAGCTGTCGGCGCGTTTTGGCGAGCGCATCCGCAACCGGCTGCTGGCGCCCGGCGCGCGCCTGCCTTCGGTGCGGCAGTGCGCGCAGCAGCATGGCGTGAGCCCTTCCACTGTGGTGGCAGCGTACGACCAATTGCTGGCGCAGGGGCTGGTGGAGGCGCGCAAGAACCGGGGTTTTTTTGTGCGCGAGATGGCCAACGGGTTGCTGGACAGGGGCGCTGAGGACGACGACGCGGGCGCCCAGGAAGTCGAGCGTGCCATGGGCAACTGGAGCACCGCGCACTGGTTTGCCGCGCGGGGCGCCGGGCGCGGTGCAGCGCGGGGGGCGCCGCCCGTCAACGCCACGGCATTGATCCGGGGCATGTTCCACAAGATCAGCGACAAGCCGCAGCCCGGCATGGGCGTGTTTCCGCCTGCCTGGCTGGAGTCCACCTTCATGCCCGCCGCTGTGCGCAAGGTAACCAGCACACGCGCGTTGAATGATTTTTCGCTGCAGTACGGCGAGCCTCTGGGCGACACGGGGCTGCGCCGGGTGCTGTCCAAGAAGCTGGCCACGCTGAATGTGCATGCGGCCCCCGAAAACATCATCACCACCGTGGGTGCCACCCACGCGCTCGACATCGTGAGCCGCACGCTGCTGCGCCCGGGCGACCCGGTGATGGTGGAGGAGCCTGGCTGGGCGGTGGAGTTTGCGCGCTTGTCTGCTTTGGGCATGCACATCCTGCCAGTGCCGCGCCGTGCCGATGGGCCGGATCTGGAGGTGATGGCGAAGTACTGCGAGGTGCACCAGCCCAAGCTTTACGTGAGCGTGAGCGTGTTCCACAACCCCACGGGCTACTGCCTGTCTCCGGGCAGCGCGCATCGCATCCTGCAGCTGGCCAACCAGTACAACTTCCATGTGGTGGAGGACGATACCTACAGCCACATCGCGCCCGAGCACGCCACGCGCCTCACGGCGCTCGATGGGCTGCAGCGCACCATCTACGTGAGCGGCTTTGCCAAGATCCTCGCGCCCAACTGGCGCATCGGTTTCATGGCCGCACCCCCCGCGCTGGTGGAGCAATTGCTGGACACCAAACTGCTGGCCACGCTGACCACGCCCGCGCTGCTGGAAAAAGCCCTGGCCCTGTGCATCGAACAGGGCCAACTGCGCCGCCACGCCGAGCGCATCCGCACGCGGCTCGACGCTGCGCGTGCACGCAGCGTGAAGCTGGCGCTGGGCGCGGGCTGCACCTTTGCAGCCGAGCCCGTGGGCCTGTTTGGCTGGGTGGAGACGGGGGTGGACACCGACGCGCTGTCGCAGCGCATGCTCGACGAGGGCTACCTGCTGGCGCCCGGCGCGCTGTTCCATGCAGAGCGCAAACCCAGCACCCTCATGCGCATCAACTTTGCGACCACGCAGGAGGCGGAGTTCTGGAAGACTTTTGCGCGGGTGCGCGATGAGCAGGCACGGTGAGCCGACCCACTGCCTTTGAGCCCATGTCCCAGACTGGCGCTGTCGGCAAATACTGGCGCGGCCCCAGCCAGTGCCACCGTGGAACCGGCTTTGCCGGGCCACCGGTGGCGTCCCCCTTGGGGGAAGACGCGCAGCAGCTCAGGGGGGTTATCTTCGCTCTACTTCCAGGTCGGCCAGCACCCGCAGCAGCGCGCGGTTGACCTCTTCCAGGTCCAGCTCGAACGTCTCGCAGAGGTTGCGAATGGCACTGGCGTCGTCCGTCTCCAGCGCGCATGCCATCTGCAGGCCACCGGTGTAGGGGCCGGTGCGCAGCACCGTGGCGTCATAGATGCGCTCGGACAAGGGCAGACGGCGCAGGATGGTGCCAAGCGGCTCCCCCAGCAGGTCGTCGATCTGCGATAGCAGACCACACAGGTAGATCTCGCGGCGTAGATCGTTCTCCACGCCCGCGTCGAGCAGCTGTGCGGTGAGTTGGGCACGCATCACCATGGCCTCGCGCACCGGCTGCATGTTGGGGTCGGTGCTGGCATGGGGCAGCTGGTCGGACAGCCAGCGCTTGATGGAGCCGTAGCCCATCATCACCAGGCCCCGGCGCAGCGAATCGATGCCGGTGCGCAGGCCCAGGGCCGCAGAGTTGGTGTACACCATAAAGCGGTACGCCAGGATCGGGTCCTGACCCATGATGTCTTCAAAGGTTTCCAGCGACTGCTCTGCGTCGATGGCCTTCATGAGCTTGAAGATCACCGCGTGCGATGGCTGCTGGGGATGGTGGCGCAGGCTGTAGAGCACGTCTTCGGTGGGCCAGCCGGCCAGTGCCAGGGCGTTGTGCTGATCCAGGCAATGCTCCATGAGCGCGCGGCTGGCAATGTTCTCGTACATCTGCCCGGCCAGCACCGGGCTGGTGGTGCGCGCGGGCTGCGTGGGGGTGCCGCCAGGGCGTGCGGCGGGGGCCGCCTTCAGGGCCGCCACGGCGTCTTCGGGGCGCAGGGTGAGCAGGCTGTTGTCAAAGCACTGGGCAATGTCGGGCTCGGGCAGCCGACCCAGCTCACCGCGCCACACGAGCTTCAGGCCCCGCTGGTGGGCGGCCTTGACCAGAGCGTAGATGGTGGAGTCGGACAGCCAGTTGCCGCGCACCTCGATCCAGGGCGCGCCACGTGGCGCGTGCTCCAGCATGTTGGACAACAGCTGGTGGCTTTGGGGGGACAGCAGAATCGGGGGAGAACTGGCAGACCACAACTCCTGCAGCGTGCGCAGCAGGTGGGCGGTATCGACCAGGGCCGAGGCCTCGCTGTGCACATAAAGCTGGATGGCCGCGAGCTTGCGGGCGCGGTTCCACAAAGGGCGGTAACCCAGAATCAGGCTGCCAAGGACAGATTGGACCATGTGCTCTTAGGCGGTTGTCTCGTCGTTGGGGCCTGTCCCCGCCCGGGGCTGTGCAGCGTGGGCAGGCCCGCTTTAACTGATGAAATTGAACAGGGACAGCTTCTGAACCTGCGCATAAGACTTGAGTGCTGCCTCGTAGCCCACCTGCTGGTTCTGGAAGTCTGAAATTCCCTGGATCATATCGAGATCCTCGGCCCGCGAGCGGTCGCCTTCGAGCTGGATGGAGCGCTTTTCCTGGTCACCTGTGATGCGGTCCGCTCGGTTGAGCAGCTCGCCTGCGTAGCCGCGCATGTTGTGCAGGCGTTCCAGGCCAATGTCCATGTTGCCCAGGGCCTGCCCCACTGCCTGCGCCGCTGCATTGCTGTCGGGGGCGCTGCGGATGTCGCGGATCGCGTTGTCCAGGGTGCTGAACATGCTCGGGCTGGGCTGCAGGGTAATGGTGTCCCCGGTGGCAGGGTTGCCCTTGATGTCGAAGCTCAGGCCCGGGATGCTGGTGATGGCGATGGTCACTGGCTTGTCGGTGGGATAGTCGGGCACCACAACGGCCGGTGACACGGCGCCTGTGGTGGTGTTGGTGAGCGTGTAGGTGGCGGTGGTGGTGCCGGGTGTGGCACCCGGGCCGACCGCGCTGAAGGTGATGGTGTAGTTGTCGCCCGTTACCAGGCTCGGGTCCACGGGGGTGACCGCCGTGGTGTTGAGGAAGCGGCTGGAGGGAATGGCGCTGACACCTGCGGTGTAGACACCATCGCGCTGCGGGTCGAACATGAAGGCGGCTTCGCCATCCAGGGTGTTGGGAATCGACACGCCACTGCTGGCTGTCTGGCCAGGCAGTCCTTCAAAGCTGTAGTCGGGGCTGGTGCTCAGGGGGCCGAGGAACGGCGCGAGCGCGCTGCCCAGGGCGCTGAGCAGGGGAACGCCGTTTGTGTCCTTGCGGTTGGCTACTTCCAGCAGCTGCTCGCGCAGGCCTTGCAGCTGGTTGGCGATGGTGTTGCGGTCGTTGGGGGTCAGGGCCGCACTGCCGGCGTTCACCACCAGTTCGCGGAAGTTCTGCACCAGGTCCACTGCGTCGCCCAGGGCGGACTCGGCCTGCGCGATGGCGTTGCGCTGCGTTTCCAGTGCGCGCTGCTCGGTCTGGATGCGCGCCAGCCGGTTGATGGCGCGTTCGGCCTGCGCGGCCGACACGGGGTCATCGCTGGCCCGCACCACGCGTTTGCCCGAGGTCAGGTTCTCCTGCAGGTTCGACAGGTTGGTCTGGCGCGTGCCCAGGTTGCGCAGCGCGTTGTCATACATGTTTGCCGTGCCAAGGCGGTAGATGCTGTTACTCATGTCGAACTCCTAACTCCTGTCCCGCGGTCAGCGGCCGAGGCCCTGCAGCAGCGAGTCAAAGATGTTTTGCGCAATCTGGATCATTTTGGACGATGCCTGGTACGCCTGCTGGTATTGGATCAGCCTTGCAGCCTCCTCGTCCAGGTTCACGCCCGAAATCGCCGTACGGTCCCGTTCCAGGTTGGCCGCTATGGTGGTGGACAGCTCGGCCGCGAACAGCGCGCTCTGGGTGCGGGTGCCCACCTGGGCCATGGCCCCAGCGTAGCCGTCGGAGAGTGTGGACTCGTCGAACATCTTCACGTCCCGCAGGCCCATGAGCGCACTCGCGTTGCCCGCGTTGCGCGTGAAGATGTCGCCGTACTGCGGGTCCGATGCATTGCCGATCACGACGGTGTCGCCCGTGTTGGGGCTGCCCTGCAGCTTGATCTCCCAACCGTTGATCGAGATGGGTGCACCCGGCGTGTAGGGCTGCGCGGCGGCAATGGTGGTGGGTGGCGCAGTGCCCCGGTCCAGCACGTCGTATGTGGTGGGCGGGCCGGCCGTGAACTGCAGCTGGATACCGCCCAGGATGGGGGGCAACGCCGCCGGGTTGGCGTTGGGCGGCAGCACCAGCCCTGGCGGGTTGGGCAGGCCCGTGGCTTTGAGGCCCGCCAGCTGCAGCGTGCCGCCGTTGGAGGTGCCCATGGCCGCGTTGATGGGGTTGGCCGCAGCCAGATCACGCGGTGAGTACACCAGCGACTGGATGTTGGCCGCCGCGGTGCTGAACGGCTTGAACAACATGCGCTCGCCGGGGTTGCCGGGCGTGGTCAGGTTGAAGTTCAGGCCGTCGATCTGCAGCGTGGCCAGGTTGGCCGCGTCGGTGAACGGGGTGGACGTGCCGTCCGACAAGCGCACCACCTGCCCGGCCGTGCCGGTGGTAAAGCGGATTTCGTAGTCCGACGCCGCGAACTCCGTGGGGCCGGTGAAGGACACCGTGCCCACGCCCGCGCCGTTGGTGTGGCCCGGCATGCTGGCGGGCAGCGCGAACAGGTCCTTGCCCAGCGCACCGTCCAGCGTCAGGCCCAGGTTGTGCTGGTCGTTCATCGTCATGCCGATGGCCATGGCCATGCGGCCCAGCAGGTTGCGCCCTTCGGCCAGATCGTTGTTGTTAAAGCGCAGCAGGCCCGACATCGAGCCCCCGCCGAGCACGTTCTCGTCCATCTCCACGGCTGGCGCACCGGGCCGGTTGAAGAACAGCTTGATCTGGCCGCTGCCGGGGAAGGCCGTCGCGTCATCGATGGACAGGCTGGTGGCCGTGGTGCCCAGCACCAGCGGCTGGCTGCCCGCCACAAACAGGCCCACGGTGCCATCGTCAGCTGGGATCTGCGTGGTCTGCACGTACTGGTTGATGTCGCGGATGATCTGGTCGCGCTGGTCCAGCAGGTCGTTCGGAGTCTGGCCATTGCCCTTGGCGCGCGCGATCTGCTCGTTCACGCTGGCCATCTGCCCGGCCAGGCTGTTGACGGCGGTGATGCTGCTTTGCAGCTGTTCGGTCACGGTGTACTGGATTTCGTTGATGCGGTCGGCGGCCGCACGCATGCGCGAGGCGGTTTCGTCCATGCGCGTGAGCACCACGGTGCGCGCAGTGATGTCCGTGGGGGCGCTCACCACGTCCGAGAACGCATTCATCATGTCATTGATGGCTGCACCCAGGCCCGCCGTGCCGCCGCTGAAGACCTCCTGCAGTTGGCGCAGGCGCTCGGCCCGCACGATGTCGGACGACTGCACCGAGCCCGCCGTGGCCGACTGGCGCGTGAGCAGCTCGCTCTGGTTGCGCAGGATGGTCTGTACATCCACGCCCTGGCCGATGTAGCCGCCGCCCGTGAACTGGCCCTGCACGGTCTGCAGCACCACGGTCTGGCGCGAATAGCCGGGCGTGTTGACGTTGGCAATGTTGTGGCCCGCCGTCTGCAGCGCCACCTGGTTGGCCAACAGGGCGCGGGCGCCGACGTTGAGCAAGCTCATGACTCACCTCGCATTTCAGTGATCCCCAGCGCTGCCTGCACCCCCAGCGCGTGTGACTGGCGCGGCCCTAGCCAGTGCCCCCGCGCAAGGGCCGCCCCGCCGCGCTGGGGGCGTCCCCCTCCCGCGAAGCGAGAGAGGGGGAAGGCGCGAAGCGACTCAGGGGGTGTTTGCATGGTCAAGCCTGCGCGCGCAGCGTGCGCAGCACGCTATTGATGGCACCGCCGAGCTTTTTGGCGTACTCGGGGTCGGTGGCGTAGCCCGCCTTTTGCAGCGCCGAGGCATAGGCCATGGCCGAGCCGGACTGGGCGACGGATTCGGCCTTCTCGTAGCGCGGGCTGTCCTTGATGAGCTTTGCGTAGTCCCGGAACGAATCCTCGTACGAGTCGTAGGCGCGGAACTTCGCCGTCACCTTCTGGGCCTTGCCGTTGATGTATTCGGTGGTGGTGATCTCGGCCACCTTGCCCGTCCAGCCCTTGCCGGCCTTGATGCCGAACAGGTTGAACGAGTTGGAGCCGTCCTTGTGCTTGATCTCGCTCTTGCCCCAGCCGGTTTCGTGGCCAGCCTGGCCCAGCATGAAGCTGGCGGGAATGCCGCTCTCCTGGGCCACGCGCTCGGCGGTGCCCGAGAGGTGCTGCACAAAACCATCGCGGCCCTTGGGCGCGGGTCCAGTGGCCTCGGCAGGTGTGCCGGTGGCCGAGGACGCTGCGCGGGGCAGCGCCTGCGGCAGGCTCAGTGTGGAAGGCACGGAGAAATTCGCGTCGGCCCCGCCCATCTGGCGCGAGAGCTGGCGTGCAATCGCTTCAGACAGCCCACCCTGCTGGCCCGACATGCTGATCGACAGCTGCTGGTCCAGCATGTCCTGGCCCAGGTTGGCCTGCTCGCCTTCCATGAGGCCGGATTTCATCGTGGCGTCGCGCATGCTCTTGATCAGCTCGCGCATGAACAGCGACTCGAACTGCTTGGCGACCTCGCGCGTGGTCTGGGCGTTGTTGGCCGTGCCCGCGTCGTACTTGAGCGAATTGAGCGAGCGGATGTCCACCGCCAGCGCATTGGACGTGCTGCTGGTGGTGCTGGACGAGGGCAGGGTGAGGGCCATGGTTGCTCCCCGGGGTCAGATCACTTCCAGCTCGGCGTTGAGGGCGCCGGCGGCCTTGATGGCCTGCAGGATGGCCAGCAGGTCGCCCGGCGTGGCCCCTAGCGTGTTGAGCGCCTTGACCACGTCTGCCAGCTGGGGTGAAGCCGGCATCTGGATGATGTTGCCCGGTTCCTGGTTGATGCGGATGTCGCTTTGCTGCGCCACCACGGTCTGCCCTTGCGAGAGTGGAGCGGGCTGGCTGATGACGGGCGTGGAGCTGATGGTGATCGACAGGTTGCCGTGTGCAATGGCGCAGGGGCCCAGCGTCACGGCCTGGTTCAGCACCACCGAGCCGGTGCGTGCATTGATGACGACCTTGGCCGAGGGGGTGGACGCCTCCAGGGGCAGTTCTTCCAGGTCGGCGATGAAGCCCACGCGGGCGCCGGGGTCCAGCGGTGCGCGCACTTGCACGGTGCGCCCGTCGAGCGCCGTGGCCAGGCCGCTACCCAGTTTGGTGTTGATGGCCTGCGCCACGCGGCGTGCGGTCTGGAAGTCCGAGGCATTGAGCCCCAGGTTGATGGTGTCGCCCTCGTTGAGGGGTGTGGGCACGGCGCGTTCGACCTGTGCGCCTTGCGGAACCCGGCCTGCACTCAGGTGGTTGATCTGCACCTTGCTGCCTCCCGCCGAGGCGCCCGCGCCTCCCACCACCACATTGCCTTGGGCCAGGGCGTAGATCTCGCCGTCGGCGCCGCGCAGGGGCGTGACGATGAGCGTTCCGCCCTTGAGCGACTTGGCGTTGCCCATGGAGGACACGTTGATGTCGATCATCTGCCCGGGCTGAGCAAAGGCCGGCAACTGTGCCGTGACGATCACCGCCGCCACGTTCTTGAGCTGCAACTGGTTCGCCGTGCCAGGCGGCAGGCTGATGCCCATCTGCTGCAGGTAGTTGGACATGGCCTGCGTGGTGTAAGGCATCTGCGTGGTCTGGTCGCCCGTGCCGTCCAGCCCCACCACCAGGCCATAGCCCGTCAGCTGGTTGCTGCGCACGCCCTGCACCGCCGCCACTTCCTTGATGCGCAAGGCATGGGCAGGCACCGCCACACCAGCAGCCACGAGGGCCAGCAACAGCCACAGCGCGCGCACGGGGCGTGACAAGAGGGAGTGGGACAAGGCTTTCATGACACCGATTGTGGGCGGCCCCGCCAGGAACTAAAACCCAAAAAGAAGCGGGTTCACCGGCCTATTGCATGGGTTCCCGAGCGGGTGGAAACGGCGGTGGCGTACCGTGCGCCCGGGCGGTTGGTCCGGGGCAGGCTGCAAGGTGAAATATGAATAAAAATGCCTGCTAGCGCTTTATGGATAAGCGCTAATAGCTATAAATATAATAGCTTTCTTGGGTTGACTGGTTTGGGCCAAGGGACATCGCATAGCCCATTGCTTGTCAAAACTGGCGCGGCCCAGGCGCGGGCCGCCGCGCAAGGGCCGCCCCGCCGCGCTGGCGGCGCCCCCCCCCAGGGGGAAGGCGCGCAGCGACTCAGGGGGAGTCTAGAACGGCGTGATCGTGTTGAAGACCCGGTTCATCCAGCCCAAGGTCTGGGCTTCGTTCTGTGCGCCACGGCCACGGGATTCCACCCGCACATTGGCCACCTGGGTCGAGTTGACAATGCTGCCCGGCTGCAGCGCGCGCGGATCGATGGTGCCCGAGAAGCGCAGCACATCCACGTTCTGGTTCACGCCGATCTGCTTCTCGCCCGTCACGACCAGGTGGCCGTTGGGCAGCACGTCCACCACGGTGGCGGTGATCGAGCCGGTGAAGGTGTTGGCGCTTTCGGTGCCGCCCTTGCCCGAGAAGGTGCTTTCCGAACCGGCGCCGAGCGTGGTGCGGTCGGCCAGCGACTTTTTCACGAAAGGCAGGTTGGTGATGCCGGCCGAGGCCTCCGAGGTACGGTCCACGGTGGATGAGGATTTCTGGCTGGCCGTCACGTTCTCGACGATCATGATCGTGACGTTGTCGCCCACCAGCCGTGCGCGGCGGTCTTCGAACGCGGGGCGGTAACTGGCGTTGTGGAACAGGCCTCCGGTCACGGGCGGTGGTGCACGGTGCGCTGCGGCCAGTGGTGGTGGGGTGGTCGGCAGGATGTCCACCGGGGGCGGCGGCGACAGGGTGGCGGCGCAGCCCGTGAGCAGCAGCGCGCCCACGGCGGTGGGCAGGGCAAAAAGGCGTGTGAACGGCAGCATGGCGAACGCTCCTGGTGTCGGCATCGGGATCACAGCTGGCTGAGCTTGGCCAGCATCTGGTCCGAGGTCTGGATGGCCTTGGAATTCATCTCATAGGCACGCTGTGCCTGGATCATGGTGACCAGCTCTTCCACCACGTTGACGTTGGAGGCTTCCAGAAACCCCTGCTTGAGAATACCCAGCCCGTTGGTGCCGGGCGTGCCCTGCTGGGGCTGGCCCGAGGCGGCCGATTCCTTGAACAGGTTCTGGCCAATGGGCTCCAGACCTGCCGGGTTGATGAAGGCCGACATCGCCAGGTTGCCCAAGGGCTGGGGCTGGGTGTTGCCCTGTACGGTGGCCGACACCACGCCGTCGGCGCTGATGGTCACGCTCGTGGCGTTGGCGGGCACCGTGATGCCGTTGGCCACGGGCAGGCCGCTGGAGTTGACCAAGCGGCCTTGCGAATCGACCTGGAACGAGCCGTCGCGCGTGTAGCCGATGGTCCCGTCGGGCATGGTCACTTCGAGAAAACCATTGCCGTTGATGGCCACGTCCAGGTTGTTCTTGGACTCCTGCAGGCTGCCTTGCACGAAGTTGCGGCTGGTGGCCACCGTGCGCACGCCCAGGCCGAGGTGCAGGCCGGTGGGCAGCTGGTTCTGCTCGGTGGTGTTGGCACCCACCTGGCGCAGGTTCTGGTAGATCAGATCCTCGAACACCGCGTTGTTGCGCTTGTAGCCGGTGGTGGAGACGTTGGCCAGGTTGTGCGAGATGACGTCGAGCTGGGTCTGCTGGGCAGACATGCCGGTCTTGGCGATCCAGAGGGAGTTGATCATGGTGCTTCCTTTTGGCGTGGCGGCGCGGGGCGCGACCTCAGCCGTTCATGCTCAGCAACTGGCTGGCGGTCTTGTCGTTGGTTTCGGCGGACTGCAGCAGGCGCATCTGCTGTTCGAACTGGCGCGATGCGGCAATCATCCCGACCATGCTTTCCACCGGATTCACGTTCGAGCCTTCCACTGCGCCTGCCAGCATGCGGGCGTTGGCGTCATTGGCAATCGGGTCGCCGGACGTGGTGCGAAACAGCCCGTCGTCGCCGCGCTTGAGCGGGTCTTCCGGGGTGGGAGTGGCCAGCTTGAGGCGGCCAATGGCCTGCGCGGGCTGGCCCGCTGCCTTGGCAGTGACCGTTCCATCCGAGCCCAGCGTGACTTCGGCCCCCGGCGGGACATCAATGGGCGCGCCGCCATCGGACAGCACGGGCAGTCCGGTAGGGGTGAGCAGCTGGCCCGTGGCCGACACCTCAAAGGTGCCTGCGCGGGTGTAGGCCTCGGTACCGTCAAGTCCCTGCACGGCAAACCAGGCATTGCCCACGGCCATGGCGTCGAGGTTGCGGCCGGTACGCTGCACGGGGCCGGGCGTGCTCACGTGGCCCGAGGTGGCCTCCAGCGCAAACACACGGGTTTTGGAGCCATCTCCCTGGATCGGGACCGAGCGGAAGGTGGACATCTCCGCACGAAACCCCTGGGTGGAGGCGTTGGCGAGGTTGTTGGACAACACGGCCTGCCGGTGGGCGGCCGCGTTGGCGCCCGTCATCGCGGTGTAAATGATGCGGTCCATGGGGGCTCTCCGTTGTCCAGGGCTGTTTCAGTGCAGAGTTCTTACGAACCGTTCCCGATCAACGCAAGTTCACCAGGGTGGACATCACCTGGTCTTGCGTCTTGATGGTCTGGGCGTTGGCCTGGTAGGCGCGCTGTGCGGTCATCATGTTCACCAGCTCGGCGGTCAGGTCCACGTTGGAGTCTTCCAGCGCGCCCGAACGCAGCGACCCAAAGTTGCCGTCGGTGGCCGTGCCAGCCACCGGCTGGCCGGATTCAAAGGTGGCGACCCAGTTGTTGCCGCCTACCGAAGCCAGGCCCTGCGTATTGCGGAAGCTCGACAGCGCCAGCTGGCCTTCTGCACGGGTCACGCCGTTCGAGTAGCGGGTCATGATCATCCCGTTGTTCTCGATGTTGATGCCCGTGAGCTCGCCCGTGGTGTAGCCGTCCTGGCTCAGGTTGGAGACCGAGAACTTGTTGCCGCTCTGTGAGACTTTGTCCAGGCTCACCGCCACATCAAACGCGGGCAGGTTGTTGGGGTTGGGCGGGGTCGGGTTCACGTTCAGCGTGAGCGCGAAGCCCGTGGCGGGGGGCGTGGCCACGGGGGCCGTGATGGCGCCATTGTTGTCAAACGTGATCTGGCCTATAGGAGTTGCCACCACGGGAGGCACTGCCGTGGGGTCGTCCAGCTGGTCGTACACGTCCCAGGTGTTGTCGGTGGCGGTCTTCTGGAAGTACAGGCTCACTGGCTTGGCCACGCCCTGGCTGTCGAACACGTTGATCG
The DNA here is from genome assembly GCF_057597245.1 of Acidovorax sp. NN32. Classification (NCBI taxonomy): domain Bacteria; kingdom Pseudomonadati; phylum Pseudomonadota; class Betaproteobacteria; order Burkholderiales; family Comamonadaceae; genus Acidovorax; species Acidovorax sp. NN32. The sequence goes on along the minus strand of NZ_CP199679.1, from coordinate 4,676,734 downwards.
ACGTGCCGTAGGTGGCGCGCGGTGTGGCCGGGATGGGCGGCGTGGCGGCAGGGTCGCCGGCCGCATCGGTGGCCGTGGCCGGCAGGTTGAATGCTGCCGTGATCGTGGTGGTCTGCTTGGCAGGGATGGGCTCGGAGGTGGGGAACACCATCGGGATGGGGTCGGTGCCCGAACGCAGGCCGGTGACCGGGTCCACGGGGTAACCCATCACGTTGGCGTTGTCGTTGGTGATCATGTTGCCCTCCTTGTCCAGCTTGAAGTTGCCGGAGCGGGTGTAGGCGGGTGTGCCATCGGGCAGCGTGAGCGTGAAAAAGCCGTTGCCGTTGATGGCGACATCCAGGCTGTTGCCCGTGATCGTGAGATTGCCCTGTGTGAACTGCTGGGAGACCGCGCCCACTTCGACGCCGATGCCCGCATTGGTGCCGCCGGACGAGCCGATGGCGGACGCCACCATTTCGGCAAACTCGGCCCGCGAGGCCTTGAACCCGACGGTGTTGGAGTTGGCGATGTTGTGCCCGATGACGTCGAGGTTCTTGCTGGCGGCGTTCAAGCCAGAGAGGCCTTGCTGAAAGCTCATGGTGTTCTCCTGATGGGGGCTATCACTGAATCGGCCGGGTTAGACCAGGGCCTTGATCTGGCTGTAGTTGATGGTTTTTCCGTTGGCCAGGGTCAGCACCAGCTGGCCGTCCTCGGCACCTGCGGCCGTGACCTTGGACAGGGCCAGCGACGTGCTGTCGATCTTGGTCGAACCATTGACGGCACTAACGCGGAACTGCAGTCCCTCGGTGGAGCCGGTGTACTTGCTGGCATCCCACTCGAAGGTGTGGCGCCCTGCAGCCTTGGCACCCAGGTCCATGGTCTCGATCACCTGGCCGCCAGCGGTCATCACCTCGACCTTCACCTTGGTGGCGGCCGAGGCCAGCTCAAAGCCACCCTTGCCGGCCTTGTCGGCCACGGCCAGCGTCGAGCCTTCGGTCATCACGTTGCGGCCAATCAGGGCCGTGCCCTGCATCACCTGCAGCGAGTTGAACTGCGCCGACATGCTCTCCATCGTCTGGTTGAGCTGCTGGATGCCGGTCACCGTGTTGATCTGCGCAATCTGCGAGGTCATCTGGGCGTTGTCCAGCGGGTTCATCGGGTCCTGGTTGTTCAGCTGTGCAACCAGCAGTTTCAGGAAGCGGTCCTGCGCGGCTGCAGGGTCGGTGGCGGCGTTGGCCTTGGTGCCGGTCGCATCGGTGACCGTGGGCGCGCTGGTGGCGGAGTTGAGGATCATGGTGGCGTCCTAGAGTTACTGGCCCATCTGCAGGGTCTTGAGGAGCAGCGACTTGGCCGTGTTCATGACCTCGACGTTGTTCTGGTAAGAGCGGGAGGCGGAGATCATGTTGACCATTTCCTCCACGGCGTTGACGTTGGAGTGCGTCACATAGCCTTCCGCGTCTGCCGACGGGTGGCTGGGGTCGTGCACGCGGCGGCCGGGAACGTTGCTTTCGTTGATGGAGCTCACGCGCACACCGGCCGAGCTGTCCGCGCCCATGGGGGCGGTCTGGAATACCACCTGGCGCGCCTTGTAGGCCTGGCCGTCGGGGCCTGCCACGGCATCGACATTGGCCAGGTTGCTGGCCACCACGTTGAGCCGCTGCGACTGCGCGCTGACGGCGCTGCCCGAGACGCTGAAGATGGAGAACATGGACATGGGGAGACTCGCTTTCTGCGCTGCACTGCGGATGGCTTATTGGCCCTGGATCGCGCTGAGCATGGTTTTGGCGTTGCCGTTGATGAAACGCAGCGTGGCTTCATAGCGCACGGCGTTGTCTACAAAGTTGGCGCGCTCGCGGTCCAGGTCCACCGTGTTGTTGTCCAGGCTGGGCTGGGTCTGCACGGAATAACCCAGCGTGCCGGGTGCGCCGGTGCCCGTGCTGGCCGCTGGCAGCGGAATGTGGCGGGGGGCTGTGGCGCCCTTGGCCCCCAGGTTGCCCGTGGTGCTCACCGAGCCACCCGTGGCCAGGCGGGTCACGCCCGAGCCCAAGCCCGTGGCTTCGCGCATCGCATCGCCAAAGCTGAAATCGCGTGCCACGTAGCCCGGGGTGTCAGCGTTGGCGATGTTGCTGGCGATGGCGCGCTGGCGCTCGGCACGCAGTACGAGCGCGTTGCCGAGAAAGTCCAGCCGGTTGGTCATCTTGTCAAGCATGGTTGCCTCACACCCTGGGTTGCAATAGGAGCCGGTTGGGGGTTTCCGGCGTGGTTCGATTGTGAAAGCCGCCGCTTTTTTCTAAAGCACGAAGAACGCGGAAATGGGTGCGCAGTTTCGGGTTTTGCGCAGGGCTCGCCTGCCTATAGTTCCAGTCGTGAAAGAGTCTTTGCCGCCCCGCGCGGTCAGACCTGTTGACCTGCGATGCCCAGGAGGCCCCATGCCATCGATCTTCGTTTTCCCCTTCGTGTCCCCTTTGGTTCGCGCGGGCGCTCTGGCGAGCGCCGGGCGGCGTGCTGTGGCTCGGCACGCTCTGGCGGTGGTGCTGGGGTTGACTGCAGTGGCTGGCAGCAGCGGGGCCGCGCTGGCCCAGGCGGCAGCCGACCCCAGTGCCGACCTGGGCCCGCTGACCCAACGCTGGCTGGATGACGCGATGTCGCGCAACCAGGCTTCCGGCTTGCCGCTGCGCATGGAAGTGAGCGTTGGCTCACTCGACTCGCGGCTGCGGCTGGCGCCGTGCGCGCGGGTCGAACCCTACCTGCCGGTCGGCGCCCGGCTGTGGGGCCGCACCCGCCTGGGGCTGCGCTGTGTCGAGGGGCAAACCGCATGGAACGTTTACCTGCCGGTGACCGTCAAGGCATTTGGCCCGGCTTGGGTGCTGACCGGCCCGGTGGCTCCGGGGACGGTGCTGACCGCCAATGACGCCACCGAGGCGGAAGTGGACTGGGCCGAAGAGTCGGCAGCCGTGATGGCCAACCCGGAAATGTGGGTCGGGCAGGTCGCCGCGCGCCAGCTGGTGGCCGGCCAGGCATTGCGCCAGACCATGGTGCGGCCCCCCCAGCTCTTTCGCGCAGGCGCCCAGGTCAAGGTGATTGCCCAGGGCCCCGGCTATGCAGTCACCTCCGCAGGGCAGGCCATGTCGGCAGGCGCTGCGGGGCAGATTGTTCGCATCCGCATGGATAATGGCAGGATAGTAAGTGGAACTGTGAATGAGGTTGGGACAGTGGTCGTCGCTCTTTGATGACGGGGCGGTGATAAATGGCTAAAGTCCGGGCCAAATGGGTCGAAAACATTGCTACTGTGCCCCACATCAAACGGGGTGGTGGAGAGAGCGATGAAGATTGGTCAAAAACCGGAACTCCCGGGCGCCTTGGCGCAGACGGGGCTTGCCAAGCAAGCCAAAAGTCCTGCCAGCGCTGCTGAAGGAGCCGCCAAAGACGCTGCGGCTGTGTCAACCGCCGGTGTGCCCGTCACCGTCTCCACCGCTGCCCGTGCGCTGGACCAGACATCCCGTTCCACAGGTGATTTTGATGCGAGCAAGGTCAAGGCGGTGCGGGCGGCCATCGAAAAAGGCACTTTCTCGGTGGACGCCGAAGCCATTGCCGACAAGATGCTCTCCAACGCCCAGGAAATCCTGGCCCGCTCGCGCGGTTGATTCCTCAGCGTCCCGCACGCACCTTTATTGACAGACTTGGCAGGCAGGCGCTATCCACCTCACAATGCGCCATGTCCCTGGAAGAATCCCTCTCGGCTGTTGAACAGCTGATCGAAAAAGTCTCCGCCGCCCTTCTCGCGGCAGACCCCCAATCCCTGGAAAAGAACAGTGTGGCCCTGCGGGATGCAGCGGCCCAGTTCGCGCGCGTTCTGGAGCAGACTGCAGCCAGGGGTCTGCCCGTGCCGGCACAGCTGCAAAAGCGAGCCCGGGCCATTGACGATATGCTTGCCGTGCACCGCGAAAGCCTGGCGCGCCTGGCCGTGAATGCCGATCGCCAGGTGGCAGGCTTGGTGCCGCAGGCGGGCACACCCTCCACCTACGGCGACGGTCGGGGCGCACAGGCCGGCAAGCCCGGCGTGGCCCGTATCTACAAATCGGCTGGTTGAGCCAAAAAAGATAGCTGCTGGCGCTTGTCCCTGTTGGCTTTGAGAGGAAAAACCTCTCAAAGCCACGGATTACAAGTGCAAGCATCTATTGTTTTGACCGTTACCAGTGAAGGCCGGAGGATTGAACTTCGATGTCTGCTCGGCGCGGTTACCCCTGAAACGGTCGCAGCCCCCGACCAGTGCCACCGTGGAACTGGCTCCGCCAGGCCACTGGTGGCGTCCCCCTTCAGGGGGAAGGCGCCGAAGGCGACTCAGGGGGTAGTCAATGCGCCCGCATCTTGGCCCGCAGGCGTGCGATGGACTGGCTGTGCAGCTGGCACACCCGAGATTCGGTCACCCCCAGCACGGCCGCGATCTCCTTGAGATTCATGTCGTGCTCGTAGTACATGCCCATGATGTGCTGCTCGCGTTCGGGCAGGGTCTTGATGGCATTCACCAGCGACATCTTGAGCCGTTGGTCGCGCAGCAATTCCAGAGGGTCTGCGTCGGCGTCTGCCACATGGCGGTCCAGAAAGCCGTCATCGTCCTCGTTGCCATGCGTCATGTCCTCCAGATACACCAGTTGTGTACCCCGAACCTTGCCGAGCAGGCTTTGGTATTCGACCAAGCTCATGCCCATCTCGCTGGCAATTTCAGACTCCAGCGGGCTGCGGCCCAGCTTCTGCTCCAGCCGGTGCACGGCGTGTTCGATGTCTTTCTGGCTCTTGCGCGAGCTGCGGGACATCCAGTCGCCCTCGCGCAGCTCGTCGAGCATGGCGCCGCGGATGCGCTGGGTGGCAAAGGTCTCGAACTGCACACCCTGGGCCACTTCGTAGCGCGACAGGGCTTCCGCCAAGCCCATCATGCCAACCTGGATCAGGTCGTCCAGCTCCACGTTGGGAGGCAGCTTGGCGATCATGTGGTGCGCGATTCTTCGCACCAGCGGGACGTGCTGGCGGATCATCGCATCACGATCGAGCTGGCCTTTGGCGGTGTACATAGAGAGCGTGTTATGCACTTTTACGTGCCCACGAAAGCCGGGGCAAGGCCCGACAACGAGACGCAGGACGCGCCGCAGTATCAATACTGCCAGCGGCCTGCAACGACGTGGCCGGGCCTTGCCCCGGCTTTCCCTCCGGGTTGACCCCAGAGGCAGGCACTCGCCGCGTTGCAGCACTTGCCAAGGCCCCGGCCTTGGCTGCGCACTGCGCCTTGCGATCACCGGCCTCTGGGGTCAACGTGGGTACGTAAAAGTGCATAACACGCTCTAGTCAACGGCTCCGGACAAATCAGATCAATGGCTCCGGACAAAATGCGCAGGCATGGCTGCCAAGTTGCTGGGTGGCAGCGCTGTCAGCGACTCACTGATAGTGCCCGCATTTTCCAGCAGTTGCAAGGCCAGGCGCTGGAGGTCCTGAGGGTTCTGTGTGGCGATGGTGGTCGTGCGGACGGGGCCGCCCAGGTGGCGTTCCGCGCAGTCCTGCAAGGTCGTCAGTGCATGCTGGGTCTTGCGCCGTTCTGCGGGCGTGGTGCCGCGCAGCAAAGCCGCCACCATACAGGGCAGTCCTGTGTGCACCGCGATCTGTTTGAGGCTCTTGTAACTGGTCAGCACACCAGCCGAGCCGTCGCCCATCACCACCAGCGGTACGGTGGCGGTGTGCGTCAGCAGCGGCCCCAGCGTGGCCGCAGGCGCGTGCAGCACGATCAGCCCGTAGGTTCGGAAATAGGGCAGCAGACAGGGCAGGGGTGCGGTCTCGTTGCGGCTGGCCTCGCGGCTGATGCGCTGCAGGCCTTTGGCTGCGGGAATCACTGCCAGCGATGAGGCCATGGCCCCCATGTTGAGGCTGACGCCCTCGTTCCACGGCGCTTGTTGCAGCAGGTGCAGCAAACCCGGGTACTCATCCGTCTCCTGCGCTGTGCCGTCGAGCACCACGACCGGGTAGCCCAGGCGCTGCAGGCTGGCGCAGATCTGCCAGAGCGTCTCCAGCCCGGTGCCCGCGTTGTCCTGGCTGGCAACAGCCACCACGCGCAGCTCTGACTGCGGGGTGAAGCTGTGCAGGCCGGCTGCCTGGTGAAAACCGATATCAAGCATCGACCAGCCCCCGTTCGTTCATGGTGTCGGGCGAATGCGAGAAGAAGAAATTCAGGTCGGTCGCCTTGGGGTCGAAGGCCGACTTGGCAGGCGCGCGCATGGAGGTGCTGATGAGCTTGTGCGCATCGGCACGTTCCCAGTCTTCCGGCACACGCTGGCCGTTGGTCACGCCGCGCAGCACCATCTGGTGGCGGATCAGTGCGTCGATGGCGGGGCCCAGCTTCACGGCCTCGTCCACCTTGGACAGGATGGCTTGCTGGGAACCTTCGGTCTTGAATGCGGTGAGCACGTCATCGAGCGTGTCGCCATGGCAGCCTGCGTTGAGCACCAGCAGGCGGTTGACGTGGGGCAGGTCCAGCACGTCCAGCATGTCGCGCTTGCGCGGGTCGCGGGGGGCCACGCCGGTGGTGTCGATCAGCACCATCTTCTTGCCGCTGAGCAGGCCCAGCAGGTCTTGCAGCGCGGCGCGGTCGTGCGCCAGATGGGCCACGATGCCCAGCATGCGGCCGTAGCTGCGCAACTGCTCGTGCGCGCCCACGCGGTAGGTGTCCAGCGTGATCAGGCCCACGCTGCCCGGGCCATGGATGCGCGCACACAGCGCGGCCAGCTTGGCCGTGGTCGTGGTCTTGCCCACGCCGGTGGAGCCCACCATCGCGAAGATGCCGCCTTGCTCATACAGCGGAGGCTCGGCCAGGTCGGTCTTGAGGTTGCGCTCCAGCACATCCATCAGCCAGCGCACCGACTCGGCGGCCGACAGGTCTTCGGGCATGCGTTCGAGCACGGCGCGGGCCAAAGATGGGGAGTAGCCTGCACGGATCATCTTGAGCATGAGGTTGGACTGGATCGGGTTCTGGCGCGCCTGGCCCAGCCAGGCCATGGTGTTAAAGCGGTCTTCGATCAACTCCCTCATGGCATGGAGTTCATTCATCACGCTTTGCTGGTTGTTGTTCGACTGGGCCAGGTGGGCGCTGGCGGCTTCCTGCCGGCGGCGTGGAGGCTCCGGTGGAATGTCCATGGGGATGCTGCGCAGCGGGTTGTGGCGCACGACGGCGGGTGCTGGCATGCGTTCGCGCTCGGGCTCCTGGTCGCGGCTGCGCTCCGACAAGGTTTGTGGTTCGGCCGGGCCGTTGAGCGCCTCGTGGCGGCGGCGCAGCATGCGCTCGCGCACGTAGTCCTGGAACGACAGCGTGCTCATCGCCAGCTGCTCGGTGTCTTCCTCGACTGCGTTGCGGCCCAGGGTGCTGGCTGCGGCGGTCTGGCTGGCGCGCTGGGGGGCGCTGCGCGCCGGTGTGGGGGCCAGCAAGGGCGGGTTGCTGGACGCGCCTGCACTTCCATCCAGGGCCGACAGCGTGTCTTCGGCCGTGGCCACAACCTCGACGCCGTTGGCCGTGGGGCGGTTGGACAGGATGAGGGTGCCCTCTCCAAAGGCCATGCGCGCCTTGGCCAATGCCTCGCGGGAGGTGGGGGCGGTAAAGCGTTTGATGTTCATGCTGATGCACCTCTAAGGATCGGCCCAATGCGGATGGTGTGGGTCTCTGGAATTTCACTGTGCGCAAGCACCTGCAGCCGGGGCGCCACACGGCGCACCAGGCGGGAGATGGCGTTGCGGATCTGGTCGGGAACCAGCAGGCAGGCGGGCAGGCCCATCTCTTCCTGCTTGAGGGCCACCTCGGCGGCCTTTTGCGTGAGGATGTCGGCCACGCCGGGGTCCAGAGCCGGTCCTGCTGCGTTGCCCAGGGCTTGCACCAGCAGGCGTTCCAGGCCCGGCTCGATGGCAATGACGTTGAGTTCGCGGGTGGGGCCGTAAATCTGCTGGACGATGGCGGGCGACAGTGCAATGCGCACGCGGCGGGCCAGCTCGACCGGGTCTGTGATGCCACCAGCGTGCTCGGCCAGCGTTTCGATGATGGTCCGGATATCGCGGATGTGCACAGACTCTTCCAGCAGCAGCTGGAGGACCTTCTGGAACGTTGCGATGGAGACCATTTTGGGGACCACTTCTTCGATGAGCTTGGGGGCTAGCTTGGCCACGTGCTCCACCAGTTGCTGGGTTTCTGTGCGACTCAGAAGCTTGGCGGCTTGCACTTGCATCAAGTGTGACAAATGGGTGGCCATCACGGTTTCGGAATCAACGACGGTAAAACCCGCCATTTGTGCAGCTTCCTTCTGCCGTTCGTCGATCCAGTGGGCTGGCAGGCCAAAAGCGGGGTCGGTGGTGGGGGTGCCAATCAGGGGCGTGGTGATACCGCCGGGGTTGATGGCCAGGAACATGCCGGGGAAGGCCTCGCCTTCGCCCACCACCACGCCACGCAGCGTGATGCGGTAGCCGCTGGGCTTGAGTTCGAGGTTGTCGCGCACATGCACGGCGGGCGGCAAGAAGCCCACTTCTTGCGCAAACTTGCGGCGCACGCCCTTGATGCGGGTGAGCAGGTCGCCCTGGCGGCTCTTGTCCACCAGGCTGATCAGGCGGTAGCCCAGCTCCAGGCCCAGCAGGTCTATGGGTTGCAGGTCGTCCCAGGTGGCTTCGCCATCGCTCACCGGGGCGGGCGGTGCTTCGACTTCGGGCGGCACTTTCTGGCGTTCGTACAGCACCCAGGCGGCGTAGCCCAAGAGGCCGCCCATGGTCAGGAACACCATGTGGGGCATGCCGGGGATCACGCCCAGCAGCAGCAGGATGCCGGCGGTCACGCCCAGCACGCGGGGCGACATGAAGAGCTGCTGCACGATCTGGCGGCCCATGTCGTGGTCCTTGCCCACGCGCGAGATCACCATGGCCGCAGCCACCGAGATCAGCAGCCCGGGAATCTGTGCCACCAGCGCATCACCAATGGCCAGCAGGATGTAGCTATCAGCCGCCTGCTTGGCCGAGAGGTCGTGCTGCAAAACCCCGATGGCAAAGCCACCGATGATGTTGATGAGCAAAATCAGGATGCCTGCGACCGCATCGCCGCGCACGAACTTGGAGGCACCGTCCATGGAGCCAAAGAAGTTGGCTTCTTCCGCCACTTCGGCGCGGCGGCGCTTGGCTTCTTTTTCGTCGATCAGGCCCGCGTTCAGGTCAGCGTCCACGGCCATCTGCTTGCCGGGCATGGCGTCCAGGGTAAAGCGTGCCGACACTTCTGCAATGCGCTCGGCGCCCTTGGTGATCACCACAAAGTTGATCACCACCAGGATGGCGAACACGATCAGCCCCACGGCAAAGTTGCCGCCGATCAAGAAGTGACCAAAGGCCTCGATCACCGCACCGGCGGCGCCGGGGCCGGTGTGGCCTTCGAGCAGCACCACGCGCGTGGAGGCCACGTTCAGCGACAGGCGCATCAGGGTGGTCAGCAGCAGCACCGAGGGGAAGGCTGCGAAATCGAGCGGCCGCAGCATGTAGGCCGCCACCATCATCACCATCAGGGCCACGGCGATGTTGAGCGTGAAAAACGCGTCGAGCAGCCAGGGCGGGATGGGCAACACCATGAGCGCCAGGATCGCCACCACCAGCAGTGGTGCCGACAGGCCCTGCAGGGCGCCTGCATTGGTGCCCGCCCATTGTCGAAGAGACGTTACTGAGGTGTTCATACGGCGGCGCCTTGCACGGGAGTGCGGTTCAGCGGATCAAGTTCAGGCGGAACGAAGGGCTCCACCAGGCTGTCGGGCATGCGGCCTTCGCCACGCAGGGCGGCCTTGAGGCGGTAGACATAGGCCAGCACCTGGGCCACGGCGGTGTAGAGCGTGGCGGGAATGGCCTGGTCCAGTTCGGCATGCGCATACAACGCCCGGGCCAGCATGGGCGACTGCAGCACGGGCACGTCGTGCGCCTTGGCCACGTCGCGGATCTTGAGCGCGATGAGGTCGGTGCCGCGCGATATCACTTGGGGGGCACTCATGGTCTTTTCGTCGTACTTGAGTGCCACCGCATAGTGGGTGGGGTTCATCACCACGAAATCGGCCTTGGGAACTGCGCCCACGCTGGCGCGGTCGGCAATCTCGCGCTGCTTCTGGCGGATGCGGCCCTTGGTGTGGGGGTTGCCGTCGGATTCCTTGTGCTCTTGCTTGACTTCCTCGTGCGACATCTTCAGGCGCGACTTGAAGAAGTAGGCCTGCAGCGGCACGTCCACCAGCGCGGCCAGGAACACGACCAGCAGCAGCAGGCTCATGCCCGAAGTCAGCCAGTCAGCCAGCTGGCGAATGGCCATGGGGGAGGGCTGCAGCACCAGCATGGCCACGGTGTCGATGCTGTTGCCCATGAACTTCCAGGCCACATAGCTCAGGATCGCGGTCATCAGCACCATCTTGGCCACGTTGGCCATCTGCTGCTTGGAGAACAGGTTGGCCAGGCCCGAGATCGGGTTCAGGCGGTTGAACTGGGGCGTGATGGGCTTGAGGCTCAGGATCCAGCCGCCAGCACCAATGGCGCTGATCAGGGCGGCGGCGCTTGTGAGGATGGCAAACACTGCACTGGCCACCAGGCCCACCACCACCATGTCCTGCAGGCGCTTGAGCATGGTGCCTGGCGCCATGACGGTGGCGGCGTCAAACGCCAGTTGCTGGCTCATGGCCAGCTGCATGTGGTCCATCAGCTGGGGCGCCAGCACCAGCAGGCAGGCGGCCCCGGCACCCAGAATCGCCAGGTGGGAGAGATCGCGCGAGCGTGCTCCCTGGCCGTCTTCGCGCGTTTTCTGCAGCTTGCGCTCTGACGCGGGTAGGCTTTTTTCTTGGCTGGATTCCATGGTGGCATGACGGCTGGTGTCATGCCATTGTCGTGAGCAGCCCGGAAATCTAAAGCTGGATAAGGGGGCTGCAGCCCCCTCTTTTCCATGCGGGCCGAAGGGGCCTTGTCTGCGTGGCCTCACCCAACAAAGGGTGGGTGGAGCCGGGATGGAATGCTAAAAAAGATAGCTGCTAGCGCTTTGTGGACAAGCGCCAGCAGCCATTTTGACCGCAGAAAGCTCCGGACGGGCTCAGAACCCGAGGCTGGCCAGCAGGTCGTCCACCTGGGACTGGTCGGTGACCACGTCGGGGGTGTGCTCGGGGTCCACCACGGGGCCCTGCAGGTGCTGAGTGCGGGGCGGTTCGGCGGGCACCTGCGCGTTGGGTGGGGCCGTTTGAATCAACAGCTGGACCAGCTGGTCTTCAATGGTGGCCGCCAGGTTGACCACGCGGGCAATCACCTGCCCCGTGAGGTCGTGAAAGTCCTGCGCCATCATGATTTCGGTGAGGTGCGTGTCGGCTTCCTTGGTCACGCGCTCCACATCGGTCAGGAAGTTGAAGATCTCGCCCTTGGCCACGGCCGCCACCGGGTCGGCCACCAGCGAGTTGACGACCCGGCGCGTTTCCGCCGCGATGTAGTCATGCTGGGCTTTGGCCTGTTCGACGCGGTTGAGCACCTTCTCGGCCGCTTCACCCGTCAACCGCGCGATGTAGGACAGGCGGCTTTGCGCGTCGGGCAGTTCGCCCATGGAGCCGCGCAGCTTGTCGGCATAGCCCAGTTCGTTGAGCGAGTCGTGCAGCTGGCGCGTCAGCTGGCCAATCTTGTGGTGTACATCGGCAGGCGGCTGGCTGTTGTCCGGTGTGTCGTCCATGGTGTCATAGCCCCATCTTTTTCAGGATCAAGGTCACTTTTTCTTCCAGCGTGGCCTTGGTGAAGGGTTTGACGATGTAACCCGCTGCGCCACCCTGGGCGGCTGCCACGATGTCTTCCTTGCGGGCTTCGGCTGTGACCATGAGGACGGGCAAGTGCTTGAGCTTGTCGTCCTTTTTGATTTCAGCCAGCAGCTGAAAGCCGTTCATGTTGGGCATGTTGATGTCCGTCACCACGAAGTCGAACTTGCTGTTGCGCAGCTTGTTCAGGGCGGCCACGCCATCTTCGGCCTCGTCGGCATCGGCAAAGCCGCTTTCCTTGAGCAGATTGCGCACGATGCGCCGCATGGTGGAGAAGTCGTCAACGATCAAAAAACGAAGGGCTGTGGTCACTTGGGACCCTTTCGGTCGAGAATTACTGTGGGCATTGTCATGGGTGGCAGGTTTGGTGACAAGTCGTAACTGTTACCTGCTTGGGGGGGGATTTTCCCGCTTTTCATTCAGCAGTTCTGTGGAAGTGATTTCGGGAATCCCTTTGCCCATGAGTCGTTCTTCGGCCTCGCGGGTCAGCACCGTGATGGTGATGCGCCGGTTGGCGGGTGCGCGCGGGTTGTTTGGCTCCAGCAGATCGCTGGCCGCCAAGCCCACCACACGTCCCAGTTTAGCGTCTGGCATGCCGGCCGACACAAGCTCGCGGCGTGAGGCATTGGCGCGGTCGGCCGACAGCTCCCAGTTGCTGTAGCCCCGGTCGCTGTTTCCGTAAGGCACGGCGTCGGTGTGCCCGGCCAGGCTGATGCGGTTTTCCACCCCGCCCAGCGCTGCCCCGATCTCGCGCAGGATGTCGCGCATGTAGGGTTTCACCAACGCGCTGCCGCTGTCGAACATGGGGCGGTTCTGGTCGTCAATGATCTGGATCTGCAGGCCGTCGGGGGTGATGTCGATGCGGATCTGCGACTTGTATTCGTTCAGGCGCGGGTTTTCGGTGATGAGCGCGTCGATCTTGGCCTCCAGGGCCTTGATGCGGTCCAGGTCCTGCTTGGCGCGCTCGGCGCGGGCGGCATCAATGCTCATGCGGCGCTGCTTGGCCTCTTCCACGTCAGAGCGCCGCACTTGTCCGTGCACCTTCGAGAGATCGTTGCCCCCGCCCGGAATCACACTGGAGCTGTTGCCCGCGCCGTCGCCGCCAGTCATTGCCACCTTGAGCGGCGACGCGAAATACGCGGCGATCCCCTGCAGTTCGCCCTTGGCCGTGGAGCCCAGCAGCCACATCAGCAGGAAGAACGCCATCATCGCCGTCACGAAGTCGGCATAAGCGATCTTCCAGGCGCCGCCATGCACCGCATGGCCGCCTTTCTTGATGCGCTTGATGATGATGGGCTGGAGTTTTTTTTCTGCCATGGCGTTTGGGGCTTCGCGGCGCGGACGTCGCTACTTCTTGCCCTTCACATGTCCCTCCAGCTCGGTAAAGCTGGGGCGGACGCTGGAGAAAAGCACCTTGCGGCCAAATTCGATGGCCGTGGCGGGGTTGTAGCCCTGCATGCTGGCCAGCAGGGTGGACTTGATGCACTGCAATTCCTTGGCAGCATCCTCCGTCTTTTGCTCGACCAGGCCGCCCAGGGGCTCCACCACGCCATAAGCCAGCAAGATCCCGAGGAACGTGCCCACCAGCGCCGAGCCGATCATGCCGCCCAGCACCGAGGGCGGCTGGCCCACCGAGCCCATGGTGTTCACCACGCCCAGCACGGCGGCCACGATCCCGAAGGCGGGCAGGGCACCGGCCAGGCGGGCTAGCGCGGCCACGGGGGCGTGGGCTTCCTGGTGGTGGGTGTCGATCTCGCTGTCCATCAGCGCTTCGATCTCGTGGGAGTTGAGGTTGCCCGACACCATCATGCGCAGGTAGTCGGTGGTGAACTCGATCACATGGTGGTCGCTGCCCACGGTGGGGTATTTCTTGAAGATCTCGGACTCGTGGGGCGCTTCGACATCCTTTTCGATGGCCATCAGCCCTTCCTTGCGGGCCTTTTGCAGGATGTCATAGAGCATGGCCATCAGCTCCATGTAACGGGCCTTGGTGTACTTGGAGCCCTTGAGTGCCATCGGAATGGCCGCCAGGGTGGCCTTGATCACCTTGGGCTGGTTGTTCACCACGAAGGCGCCCAGCGCGCCGCCCAGAATGGTGACGATCTCGAAGGGCAGGGCCTTCAGGATCACACTGATGTTCCCCCCGTGCACGATGTACACGCCGAAGATGCAGCCTAGGCAGACAACGTAACCAATGATGACGAACATGCTGTAGACGTGTTGGGCGGCAGCCGGGGCTAAACAGGTGGGCGGGCGGAGCCGCTGGCAACGCGGCTTACCGAAGGTTACTGTAAATGTATCGGATTGATGAGTGTGGAATGCACTCAAGAGTGCCATCAACACAGGCCTTCTCCGGGAAATGGCGCCAGCGCCACACCTTTGCCTCTTTTGCCGGAGTTTTGACGGTTGTCCTGGGGCGCGGATTATGTAAAAAAGCCTCTGTCGCTTCGTGGTAGAAAGTTTGTTGCTATATAAAATATAGCAATATTCCAATTGTTTGCACCCCTCTCCATCGGCGCGCAGTGTCAATCGCTGCATTTGGCCCGTATTTCCGCAGTGACAGGGCCTTTTGGTGGCGCAGGGGCTGGACTATGCTGCGGGCATGAAAGCCGTACTGCTCGCGGGGGGGCTGGGAACCCGCATCTCGGAAGAGTCGCACCTGCGTCCCAAGCCCATGATCGAGATCGGTGGGCGGCCCATCCTTTGGCACATCATGAAGATGTACGCTGCCCATGGCGTCAACGACTTCATCATCTGCCTGGGCTACCGGGGCTATGTGATCAAGGAGTATTTCGCCAACTACTTCCTGCACATGTCGGACGTGACCTTTGACATGGCCAACAACCGCATGGAAGTGCACCACCGCCACGCCGAGCCCTGGCGCGTGACGCTGGTGGACACCGGCGAAAGCACCATGACCGGCGGGCGTTTGCGCCGCGTGCAGGAATATCTGCCTGCGGGCGAGCCCTTCTGCTTTACCTATGGCGATGGTGTTGCCGACCTGGACATGACCGCGCAGTTTGCCTTCCACCGTGCCCATGGCCGCCAGGCCACGGTGACGGCCGTGCAGCCCCCGGGGCGCTACGGCGCGCTGGTGCGTGACGGCGAGACCGTGGCCGGGTTCGAGGAAAAACCGCGTGGCGACGGCGGCTGGATCAACGGCGGCTTTTTTGTGCTGCAGCCCGAGGTCATCGACTACATCGACGGCGACGCCACCAGCTGGGAGCTGGAACCCATGGCCCGCCTGGCCACCAGCGGCCAGCTGCGCGCCTTTGAACACACGGGCTTTTGGCAGCCGATGGACACGCTGCGCGAGAAGAACCTGCTCGAAGACCTGTGGCAATCGGGCCGCGCACCCTGGAAGTGCTGGTAACCCCGATGCGCCCTGATCCCGACTTCTGGCGCGGCAAGCGCGTGTTGATCACCGGCCACACCGGCTTCAAAGGTGCCTGGCTGGCCCTGTGGCTGCAGCGCCTGGGCGCGCAGGTGACCGGCGTGGCGCTGCCGCCCGCCACTGAGCCCAATCTCTTCACCCTGGCCCAGCTGGGGCAGGCGAGCCAGGCCATGGAGAGCCATTTCTGCGACATCCGCAGCCCCCAGGCCCTGGCCATGCGCGTGCGCGCCGCCCGGCCCGAGGTCGTGCTGCACCTGGCTGCGCAGGCGCTGGTGCGGCCCGGCTACGCGGCGCCGCTGGATACCTTTTCCACCAACGTGATGGGCACGGCGCATTTGCTCGATGCCCTGCGCGGGCTGGCTGGCGTGCGCGTGGCCGTGGTGGTCACCACCGACAAGGTCTACCGCAACCGCGAATGGGCCTACCCCTACCGCGAGGACGACGCCCTGGGCGGGCACGACCCCTACAGCGCCAGCAAGGCCGCCACCGAGCTGGTCACGGCCAGCTACCGCGATTCCTTCCTGGCCGCCCAGGGCGTGGCCGTGGCCACCGCCCGCGCGGGCAACGTGATCGGCGGCGGCGACTGGGCCCAAGACCGCCTGCTGCCCGACGCCGTGCGCGCCTGGGAAAAGGGTGCAACCTTGCACATCCGCCGCCCCCAGGCCACGCGCCCCTGGCAGCATGTGCTGGAGCCGCTGGCCGCCTACCTGCGTCTGGCCCAGCGCCTGTGGGAATCTCCCGCACTGGCCGGTGCCTACAACTTTGGCCCGCTACCCCACGAGGCGGCCACGGTCAAAAATGTCATTGAATTGGCCTCCACCGCCTATCCAGCAAGCGCTACCAGCTATGAAAACGAGAGCGAAGGCCCGCACGAAGCCGGCTGGCTCGCGCTCGAAACCGCCCATGCCCGCCAGGTGCTGGGCGTGGCCCCGCACTGGTCGCTGAATACCGCTGTGGCCCGCACCATGAACTGGTACCGCCAGCAACACGGCGGCGCCGATGCCCGCGCGCTGTGCCTGGCCGACATCGACGCCTGGGAGGCGCGCCCATGAGCCGACTGGCCCTGGCGCCACTGCCGCTGGCTGGGCTTTTCCGTGTTCAGCGCCAGCCGCTGGTGGACGAGCGCGGCTTTTTTGCGCGCCTGTTCTGCGCTGATGAACTGGCGGGCGCAGGCTGGGCGGGCCCCATCGCCCAGATCAACCAGAGCTACACAGCCCTCCAAGGCACCGTGCGTGGCATGCACTACCAAAAGCCGCCCCACGCCGAGATGAAATTGGTGACCTGCCTGCGTGGCGAGGTCTGGGACGTGGCCGTGGACCTGCGCCAGGGCTCTCCCACCTTTTTACAGTGGCATGCCGAGCATTTATCCGCAGACAACGGCAACGCGCTGCTCATCCCCCCTGGTTTTGCCCACGGCTTCCAGGCGCTGACCGACCATGCCGAGCTGCTGTATTGCCACTCTGCGGCCTATGCGCCTGCCGCCGAAGCGGGCCTGAACCCGGTGGATCCGCGCCTGGCCGTGGCTTGGCCCCTGCCGGTGGGGCAAATGTCGCCCCGCGACGCAGGCCAGCCCAAGATGACCGAAGAATACGAAGGAGTGCGCCTGTGAAGTGCCGACACTGCGGCAGCCCGCTGCAACTCACGTTCCTGGACCTGGGCAGCGCGCCCCCGTCCAACGCCTACCTGAGCGAAGCCGCCCTGCGCGCGCCCGAGACCTGGTTCCCCCTGCGCCTCTTGGTGTGCGAAACCTGCTGGCTGGTGCAGACCGAAGACCACGCCGGGCGCGAGGCGCTGTTCACCGACGACTATGCGTATTTCAGCTCGTTCTCATCGTCGTGGCTGGCCCACGCCAAGGCCTATGTCGAAGCGATGCGCGAACGCCTGGGGCTCAATGCCCGCAGCCGCGTGGTCGAGGTCGCGTCGAACGACGGCTACCTGCTGCAATACGTGCAGGCGGCTGGCATTTCTTGCTACGGCGTGGAGCCCACCGCCAGCACGGCAGCCGCAGCCCGCGCCAAGGGCATTGAGGTGGTGGATCGGTTCTTTGGCGTGGCGCTGGCCGACGAGCTGGCCGCCGCAGGCCGCCAGGCCGACCTGATCGCCGCCAACAATGTGCTGGCCCATGTGCCCGACATCAACGACTTTGTGGGCGGCTTCACGCGGCTGCTCAAGCCCCATGGCGTGGCGACGTTCGAGTTTCCGCACCTGCTGCGCATGGTGGAGGGCTGCCAGTTCGACACGGCGTACCACGAGCACTATTCCTATTTGTCGCTCACGGCGGTGCAGCGCATCTTTGCGGCCAACGGCCTAGCGGTGATCGATGTACAAGAGCTGCCCACCCACGGCGGCAGCCTGCGTGTGTTTGCCGCCCGCGCCGATACCGTGGGCCACCTCCAGGTAACGGCTGAAGGCACCACCCGCGTGCAGCAACTGCTGGCCAACGAGACAGCGGCGGGCATGCTGGGTGCCGGTTTTTACAGCGACTTCCAGGCCCAGGCCATAAGGGTCAAGCGCGAGCTGCTCACGTTTTTGCTGCAATGCCAGGCCGACGGCATCACCGTGGGCGCCTACGGCGCGGCCGCCAAGGGCAACACCCTGCTCAATTTTGCGGGTGTGCGGCCCGATCTGCTGCCTTATGCCGTGGACAAGAACCCCGCCAAGCAGGGCCAGTACCTGCCGGGCAGCCACATCCCCGTGGTTAGCGAGGCGCACCTGCGCGCCCACAAGCCGCAGCGCATCCTGATCCTGCCCTGGAACCTGCGCAGCGAGGTGGCCGACCAGCTGGACTACACGCGCAGCTGGGGCGCGCAGATGGTGGTGGCCGTACCGCGCCTGGAGGTGTTCTAGGTGATCGAGATCCATCCCACCGCGAAGCTCTCGCACTTGGCCGACATCGAAGACTCGGTGCGCGGCACGCGCATCGTGGTGGGCGCGCATTCGGTGATCGACAGCTTCGTCAAGGTCAAGCCTGCGGGCGGCAGTGGCGACCTGATGCTGGGCGAACATGTGGTCATCAACGCGGGCTGTGTGCTCTACACCGGCAACGGCATCCACATCGGCAACTACGTGGCGATTGCCGCCAACTGCACCTTTGCGCCGGTCAACCATGCCTATGCCGACCGCAGCCGCCTGATCCGCGAGCAGGGCTTTCTGTCCAGCAAGGGCGGCATCGTGATCGAGGACGACGTGTGGATCGGCGCCAACTGCGTGCTGCTCGACGGCGCCGTGCTGCGGCGCGGCTGCGTGGTGGGCGCGGGCTCCATCGTGCGTGGCGAGTTGCTGGCGTACACCGTGTATGCCGGGCAACCGCTGGCCGCTGTGGGGGAGCGCCGGTGACGGGCCTGCCCCCTTCGACGTTTACGGTACTAGGCGCCTCGGGCTACATCGGCAGCCGCCTGGTAGCGCACCTGCGGGCCCAGGGCAACACCGTGTGGGCGCCACCGCGCGGCGATGCCGAGGTGTTCACGCGCCCGCTGGGCCATGTGATGTATTGCGTGGGGCTTACCGCCGACTTCCGCACACGCCCGTTCGACACGGTGGACGCCCATGTGGGCCTGTTGGCCGAGGTGCTGCGGCGCGCGCAGTTCGACTCGCTGCTGTACCTGTCGTCCACCCGGGTCTACATGGGCGCCACCCGCACCGACGAAGACGCGCCGCTGACCGTGCTGCCGGGCGACCCTTCATACCTGTACAACCTCACCAAGCTCACCGGCGAATCCCTGTGCCACGCCAGCGGCCGGCCCGGGGTGCGCGTGGCGCGGCTGTCGAACGTGGTGGGGCCGGGTTTGGACTCCGCATCGGGCAACCTGGTGGCCGACCTGCTGCACCAGGCGCAGGGCGGCCACATCGTGCTGCGCTCCGATCCGCAGTCCGCCAAGGACTATGTGCATGTGGGCGACCTGCTGGACTGGCTGCCGCGCATTGCGCTGGCGGGCCGCGCTGCCACCTACAACGTGGCCAGCGGCCGACAGACCCTCCATGCCCAGTGGCTGGCCTGGTTGCAGGCGCGCACGGGCTGTACCGTGGAGGTGGATGCCCAGGCCCCGCTGCAGGCGTTTCCCCCTATCAACGTGCAACGCCTGCGGGGTGAATGGGGGGTGGCACCCCGCGCCGTGCTGGCCGATGACCTTTTGCTGAACGACGCTTCCGTTGTGACCGATCCTGTTGGAGTAACCCCGCCATGAACCCCGTTGACCAATTTGCCCAGGAACGCCGCGACCGCCTTGCGGGCTATGCCCAGGACACCGCGTTCCAGACCCTGTCGCGCGACTGGCTGCAGGCTTCGATGCAGCGGCAGTATGTCTACAACTTCGACTGGATGGGGCGGCCCATCATCCAGTACCCGCAGGACATGGTGGCCATGCAGGAGCTGGTGTGGCGCGTGCGGCCCGACCTCATCATCGAGACCGGCATCGCCCACGGCGGCTCGCTGGTGCTCAGCGCCTCGCTGCTGGCGCTGCTGGACATGAGCGATGCGATTGAAGCCGGCACCACGATGGACCCGCGCGCATCGCGCCGCAAGGTGCTGGGCGTGGACATCGACATCCGCGCCCACAACCGTGCCGCCATCGAAGCCCACCCCATGGCCAGCCGCATCGCGATGATCCAGGGCTCGGCCATTGCGCCCGAGGTGGTGCAGCAGGTGCACGAGTTTACCCAGGGCTACCAGCGTGTGCTGGTGTGCCTGGATTCCATGCACACCCACGACCATGTGCTGGGCGAGCTCAACGCCTACGCGCCCCTGGTGACGCCCGGCAGCTACTGCGTGGTGTTCGACACCTTTGTGGAAGACATGCCGCCCCAGTTCTTTGCCGACCGCCCCTGGGACGTGGGCAACAACCCCAAGACGGCCGTGCACCAGTGGCTGGCCAGCCACCCGGAGTTCGAGATCGACGCCGAGATGGAGCAGCGCCTGCAGGTCACGGTGGCGCCGCACGGGTTTCTGCGACGCAAGGTGTGATGGGCGCTGAAAACATGGAGAAAATACCGTCCTGCGCTCGTTGGGCGTGTGTTTGTTGCTATATTGTTTGTAGCGTTTAACGCGGCGCAGCCCTGTCCCTGTAACTGAGCGCCAAGGCGTCAGGGCATCACGCAGCGGGGCTCGCCCCCATGTCCAGGCCCATCGCCTGCGTGGCATGCCGCAGGTAGGTCACGGCAAATTCGGTGTGGCCGTGGGCGTGTTCCACCTCGGCCAGGCAGGCCAGGGCCACCGGGTCGTGGGGCATGGCGCTGAGCACGGTTTCGGCCAGCTCGGTCACGGCGATCCAGTGGCGGTCCTTGAGGGCCGGGCCCGCGCTGGTGTCTGCGCCGGTGGCGGGTGTGGGCGGCGGGGCGGCCTTGGCCTTGTCCACCAGATCCTGCAGGCGCTGGTGCGCCTCGTACAGGCTCACACGCTGGCCTGGCTTCAGACCCACGCCGGGCACGGGTGGCTGGGTCCAGGCCTCGGGCAGCTGGGGCAGCCAGTCCTGGATCGCCTGGGCCTGCGCGGCGGGATCGTTCGGGTGTTCGGCCCGGGCCAGCCACTGTAGCCACATCACGCGCAGGCCTTCGGCAAAGTGGTGGTTGAAGATGTCCTCGCGCATCAGTGCAGAGGCCTCCACCTCGGCGCGCAGCCCCTGCCGCAGGGTGTTCAGCGCCTGTGTGTCGGCCGCCAGGCTGGTGGCGATGCGCACATAGTCCTCGGGCGTTTCGGCCAGCCATTCGGTGCGGCCCAGGTAGGCCAGCAGGCCCACGCCCATGCGGCTCTTGAAGCTTTCGCCCACCATCGACACGATGGGCAGGCCCATCCACAGCACGTCAAATGTGGTGGTGCCGCCCGTTAGCGGGAAGGGGTCGAGCGCTATGTCGATGCGGTGGTAGGTCAGGTACTGGTTGTCGGTGCGCTGCGCCACCAGGTCTACCTGCGCCGGCGGCAGGCCCAGGCGCTCGCAGCGCTGGCGGTAGGCGTTGGCAAAGTCCGGCCGGTCCAGGTTCTTGCCCTCTATGAGCAGGCGCGAACCCGGCACCGCAGCCAGTACCTGGCCCCACAGGGCCAGCACCTCGTCGGTCAGCTTGCCCAGGTTGTTGCACGAGCCGAAGGTGATGAAACCGTTGGCGAGCGCGGGCGTGGGGCGCACCTGGTAGCGCGGCTGGTAACGCCACAGCGGGTTGCGGCTCATGGGGCGGTAGCACGCGAACAGCGTGGGCAAGCGGTAGAGCTGCTCGGTGTACTGCGCCTCTGCGCCGGGCGGGTCGGTGATTTCGTCGGTGAACTTGTAGTCCACGGCCGTGAGCCCGGTGGTGGCCGGGAACCCCAGCCAGGACACCTGCACCGGGGCCGCCTTGTGGGCCAGCGTCAGCAGGCCGTTGTTGCCGGTGTGGCCCGCCAGGTCGATCAGGATGTCGATGCCCTGCGCGCGAATGGCCTCGGCCTGCTGCTGCGGGCTGAAACCGGCCAGGGGCACAAAATGGTCGGCATGGCGCTGTACGCGCTCGGTGACGTGATCGTCCCGCGGGAACAGATAGAAAGCGAAAACTTCAAACTGCCGCCGATCCAGTTGCGCCAGCAGACCCTCCACAAAGTACATCACCGAGTGCACCCGGAAGTCGGGGGAGAGGAAGCCGATCTTCAGGCGTCGCCATGGCGAGCCCCGGTGCTCCTGGAAATCGGGCCACTCTGGGCGCAGCGGCGGTTCGAACACAGCGCCGTACTGCCGTGCGGCCGCCGACAGCTGCGCGGCGTCCACCTGGGGATCGGCCAGCATGAACAACAGCTTGTTGGTGTAGTTGCCAGGGTCGTTGTAGCGCAGGGCGATGGCTGTCTCGCAGTCCTTGACAGCCTCGCGCACCTGGCCCAGCTCGCGCCGGTGGATGGCGCTTTGCATGAGTGCGGCGACGCGGTCGTGCAGTGTCTCGGCCAGGGCGGCGGCCCTCTGGCTGGCGTCAAAACCTTTGTCGTGTTGCGTCAGCAGGTAGCAGCATTCGGCCAGCTTGATCCAGCCAATGGCCTGCTGGGGGCGCAGTTCGCACACTTTTTCCAGCAGGGGCAGGGCGTCGATATTGCGTGCTTGCTCAATGAGCACGTTCGCATAGTTGACGAGTAGCTCGGCGTCTTCAGGCCAGTACACATAGGCCTGTCGGTAAGCCTTGAGGGCGGCGTCGAACTCGCGCTGCTTGTTCAGTGAGAAGCCCAGCAGCCGATGCGCGCTGAGGTGACGACTGTTCTTGCGCAGGACCTGGCGGCACAAGCGGGTGAGAAGGGGCCAGTCGGAGGCAGCAAGTGCGGCCTGCAGGCGGGACGCGTCCTGGTCGGTGTGTTTGGTGTGCACGGTGGCGCCGATCTACGAGCAAAGGAGCGGGATGTGCAGGCAGTGTGCCATGTACAAAGGGGCCCGATGGGCCCCTTTGGTGTTGCTGTTTCACTGCGCAGCGTGTGGTTTGGTCAGGTTACTTGAGCAGAGACAGCACGCCCTGCGGGATCTGGTTGGCCTGGGCCACCATCGCCGTACCGGCCTGTTGCAGGATCTGGGCACGCGACAGGTTGGCTGTTTCGGCCGCGAAGTCTGCGTCCTGGATGCGCGAACGCGATGCGGACAGGTTCTCAGACGTGATCTGCAAGCTGGAGATGCTGGTTTCGAAGCGCGATTGCAGGGCGCCGAGCTTGGCGCGTTCACCGTTGATGAAGGCCAGGGCCGAATCTACGGTCTTGAGCGCGTCGGTGGCGTTGGTGAAGGTGGTCACGTCCAGGTTGGCCACGGTGTGCAGCGAGGAGCCACCGTTGTCCAACTGGTTGCTGGCCGAGGTCACGGCGAAGGACTTTTCGGAGTCCAGCGTGATGTAACCGCCCGTGTTGATGAACTCCACGTTGGCGTCGGCCGCGAGCGTCTGGGTCGCGCCGTTGCTGGCACCTGCCGCGTCATAGCCGGTGACGGTCACCGCACCCGCGTTGGCGTTCACCGTGTCGCCGATCACGATGTTGTTGCCGGTGGCGTTGGTCAGGATGATCTGCGTGCCGTCGGAGTTGAGCGAGGCATTGATGCCGGTTTTGGCCGCTTGTTCATTGATGGCCGACACGGCAGGGGAGAGGCGGTCGGTCCCCGTGCCTGCGACCAGCGTGAATGAAATGGTGCGGGGACTGCCGATGTTGTCACCTTCCAGCGTCAACGAATAGGACCCGGCCGCCGCCATGCCACCCAGGTGCACTTCGGTGCGGGCTGTGGCGGTCACGCCAGTGGTGGCCTGTAGGGCATTGATCTGGTCGGCGGTGGCTTTGGCGGTAGCACTTGCAGCCACCGTCAGGGTGCCGGTGCCCAGGTAGCCGCTGACGGCTACCGAGCCGGTGGTCACACCGTTGGTGCCTGCGGTGGCTTGGGTGGCCGATGCGCCAATGCCCGAGCCGTTGGAGGCGACGTTCTGGTTGTTGCCGTACACGCTGGTACGCAGGTTGGCTGTGGCCGCCACGATGGTCTGGTTGGCGTTGGCACCCACTTGGAACTGCTGCGTACCAAAGGTGCCGTCCAGCAACTTCTGGCCGTTGAATTCGGTGGTTTGCGAAATCCGGTCCAGTTCAGCTACCAATTGGCCGACTTCCTGCTGCAGGGCCTGGCGGTCGCCAGCGCTGTTGGAGGCATTGGCCGACTGCACCGCCAGTTCACGGACCCGCTGCAAAATGTTGCCAGCCGACCCCATTGCACCTTCAGCCACCTGCGCCAGAGAAATCCCGTCGTTCGCATTGCGAACAGCCTGGTTCAGGCCGCGGATCTGGCTGGTGAAGCGCTCGGAAATCGCCAGGCCGGCGGCGTCGTCCTTAGCGCTATTGATACGCAAGCCGGACGACAGGCGCTGGATGGCTGTATTCAGCGACATCTGGCTGGTGCCCAGGTTGCGCTGGGCGGTCAGCGAGCTGATGTTGGTATTGATGGTTGCTGCCATGGCGAAACTCCTTAACGTCGCAAGACGGATCTGTTTGCCGGTTCAAGCGCACCCGTCCGGCTGTCAATGGGGGAACGATGGATGAATTGTGGAGACGCTGCTTTTGGGCGTTTAGGAGATAAGCGGCAAAAAAGTCGTACAACTTGTGCGTTTGCCCCTCAAGTTTTCCGGCGGCGACCCGAAAACAATTGCAACGGTCCGTAAGCGGCCCGCCGTTCACCAGATGGCCTGTAGCGCTGGGAACCCAGGAGGCCAGCGCGGTGCTGGCGCCCCGGCTGGCGGCAACGCCATATTCAGTCAGTTCTTTTCTGGAGATTTGCAATGGCTTCCACCATCAATACCAACATCGCCTCGCTCACCGCCCAACGCAACCTGGGCATGAGTCAGACTTCTCTCAATACGTCCATTCAGCGCCTGTCCTCTGGCTTGCGTATCAATAGCGCCAAGGATGACGCTGCTGGCCTGGCGATTTCCGAGCGCTTCACCAGCCAGATCCGCGGCCTGAACCAGGCTGTTCGCAATGCGAATGACGGTATCTCCCTGGCACAAACCGCTGAAGGCGCCCTGAAGGCTTCTGGCGACATCCTGCAGCGTGTGCGTGAACTGGCTGTGCAATCGGCCAACGCCTCCAACAGCGCTGGCGACCGCCAAGCCCTGCAACAGGAAGTGGGACAGCTGGTGTCCGAACTGGACCGTATCTCGCAAACCACGGAATTCAACGGCTCCAAGCTGCTCGATGGCAGTTTCGGCACACAGCAGTTCCAAGTGGGTGCCAACGCCAACCAGACCATCGTGGCTGCCACGGGCAATCTGCGCACCAGCGTCTACGGCAACAACCAGAACGTCGCCTCCAACGGCTCGGGCATTGGCGCATCGGCCACCCAAGCGACCGCAGGCACCAACGGTGTGACCACAGGTACCGTGGCCATCAGCGGTGCTCTGGGCACCGGCACGCTGACTGTGGCTGCTAGCGCCACGGCCAAGGCTACGGCCGACCAGATCAATGCCCTGAAGGCAGATACCGGTGTGACAGCCACGGCCCGTACCGAAGTGCGTCTGGGTGGTATGTCGGCTGTCGGCTCTTACTCGCTGACGCTGGAAGGTGACAACGTCGGCGCGGCACGTACAGTGTCTTTCACGCTGACCTCCGCCACAGGCACGGACCGCCTGTCGGCCGCTGTGTCCGCCATCAACGACCAGTCTGCCAAGACCGGTATCAATGCTTCTCTGAGCTCTGACGGCAGCCAGATCGTTCTTACCAATGCCACGGGTAACAACATCGTGGTGGGCGATACAGCCAACGCCAACGCGGCGAACGTGACGGTCACCGGTTACGACGCAGCTGGCGCGGCCAACGGCGGCACGACCACGCTGAGCTCTGCTGCCGCAACGGTAGAAAACGTGAACACCGGTGGCTACATTACGCTGGACTCGGAAAAGTCTTTCGCAATTACTTCAACCAGCAACCAGCTGGACAACGGTGGCTCTGCCCTGCAAACCGTGGCCAACCTGGATGTGACCACGTTCAGCAACGCCACCAACGCCCTGAAGACGGTGGACTCTGCACTGGCCTTCATCAACGGTGAGCGTGCCAAGCTCGGTGCTCTGCAATCGCGCTTTGAAACGTCGATCAGCAACCTGCAAGTGACGTCGGAAAACCTTTCTTCCTCGCGTTCGCGTATTCTGGATGCCGACTTCGCCGCAGAAACGGCCAACCTGTCGCGTGCCCAGATCCTGCAACAGGCCGGTACGGCAATGGTGGCCCAGGCCAACCAGCTGCCCCAAGGTGTGTTGGCCCTGCTGCGTTAAGCGGCGGGCATGGCAGCCAGGGCGTTGCAGCGCCCTGGTGGACCCCAGGCGGCGGCAGATTTCTGTCGCCGCCCTTTGGCTTTTTGGAAGGCGGGTGCCAGGACCGCTGGATAAGACGGGTTTCCTGGCGTGTTTACGGACGTTCTTGATCGCCGTTCGGCGCCATAATTTCCGTTGGACCAGTTCAGGAGGTTTGTATGGCAACCATTTCATCCCCAGGCGTCGGCACGAACGGACTTGATGTCAAGAGCATCATTTCCCAGTTGGTCACCCTGGAAAAGAGGCCCCTGGACACGCTGAAATTACAAGCGGCCACGGTCAATACCAAGATTTCTGCCTTTGGACAGATCAAGTCGCTGGTGTCCACGCTGCAGGATGCAGCGGGCAAGCTCACCAGCGTGACCGGTTGGAATGGCGTGGCTACCACGTCGTCCGACTCCAAATTTGTTTCCGCCACCGCCGTAGGGGGCACGCTTCCCACCACGTTCAGTGTCGAGGTCCAGAGCCTTGCCAAGGCGCAGGCCACTGCGTCCGCCGCTTTGCTGCCCGTGGGCGGAGCGCTCGGATCCGGTACGCTGCGCCTCGAACTGGGCAAGTGGAGTGTTGCACCCGCGTCGTTCACACCTGGCAGCGGTCAGCCCGTAGATATCACTATCAGTGCGAGCGACAAGCTGTCGGACGTGGCCAGCAAGATCAATGGTGCCAATGCAGGGGTAACGGCGTCTGTACTCAGTGATGCGTCGGGCGAGCGCTTGCTGCTGCGCAGCAAGAGCACCGGCGAGGAGTTCGGGTTTCGCCTGAGTGTGATGGAGGACGGCGACACCGACCCGCAGAGCGCGGGCAACACCGACGCCACAGGCTTGTCCCGCCTCGTCAACGGTGCCACGGTCACGCAGGCTGCCGCCGATGCCAAGGCCACGGTCAACGGGATCGCGGTGTCTTCAGCCACCAATACGTTTGCCTCCACGATTTCGGGCGTGACCTTCAAGGCCGAGCAAGTGACGACGGCTCCCATTGATATCACCGTGAGCAAGGACAACTCCGCGATCCAGTCCAACATTGATGGATTCGTGAAGGCCTACAACGCCATCAACCAGTTGCTGCAGGACGCCACCAAGTACGACGCCGCTACCAAGTCGGCCGGTTTGCTGCAAGGTGACTCGACGGCCGTAGCGCTGCAAAACTCCCTGCGCAATGCCATCCAGTCGGTCACTACAGGGGGCGGTGCTTTCCAGCGGTTGGCGGACATTGGCATTACCCAGCAGCTGGGCGGAGATCTGGCGGTTGATTCCTCCAAGCTCACCAAGGCGCTGTCCGAGAACCCCGACGACGTGAAAAACCTGTTCCGCAATACCGGCGGCGGCGCTGCCGATGGCATTGCCGTCCAGCTGAAGGCGTTGACCACCAACCTGCTCTCCAACGACGGTTTCTTCAAATCCAAGGATGCCACCCTGCAGCTGAGCCTCAAGCGCAACAGCCAGGACCAGACACGTGTGAATGAGAAGGTCGAGGCATTTGAAAAGCGCATTACACAGCGGTATAACGCGCTCGATGCCCAGCTGAGCAGCCTCAATGGCCTGAACGCGTATATCTCACAGCAGGTCACTGCCTGGAACAAATCGACTGGTTAATCAGGGGCTTCAGTTTTTCTGGCACATGCCGATAACTTAAGTAATACCTCGGAAGGATTGTCAGCATGTTCAGCGCCTACAGCCCCCGTGCAGCCAACGCTTACCAGCGTATCAATGTGGAAACCAGCATGCACACGATGGACCAGCACCAGCTGGTCAGCCTGCTGTATGAAGGTGTCCTCAATGCCATCGCCACGGCACGTGGCGCCCTGGCACGTGGTGATGTGCTGGCCAAAGTCAATGCCATCTCCAAGGCCGTGCGCATTCTGGAGGAGGGCCTGAGCACCTCGCTCGACAAAGTCGATGGGGGCGAACTGGCCGAAAACCTGGGTGCGCTGTACGACTACTGCATGCGCCGCCTGATCTTGGCCAACGCCCGCAACGACGACGCCATCATGCAAGAAGTCATGCGCCTGATCGAGCCCGTGGCGCAAGGCTGGAACGAAATCAAGAAAACCGGCACCGCGGCTTCGTCCGATGCGCCCGCCGCCACTGGCCAGCCTGTGCTGGTGGAGGCATAACCATGTCACACATGCTGATTGACTATTACAAGGCGATTGAAGACAGCAGCGCCAAGATGCTGGAGGCCGCCAAGCTCAAGGACTGGGATGGGGTGGTGCGCTACGAAGGCGCCTGCGCCGTGCTGATCGAGCAGCTGCGCTTCAAGTCGCAAGAGCACGAACTGCTGCCCGAGCACAAACGCGAGAAGACCCGCATCATGCAGCGCATCCTGCGCAACGATGCCCAGATTCGCTGCCTCGCTGAGCCCTGGCTGGCGCAGTTTGAACACCTGTTCGAAGGCCAGCCGCAGATGATGCACTGAGGCGTGCGCCGAACTTCAGGACAAAGCCGACCCCACGAGGTCGGCTTTTTCATGGGCGAATAGGGCTATGCCGCTTGTCTATCAAGCGCAAACAGCTATTAAATTGAGAGCATCTGGTTCCTGGCGCTTGGCACCCAGCTCGCCACGGCCAGCGATGCGTCACTCAGCCCCCGGTACCAAGAGCGTGGCGTGTCTTTGGGGATAAAAAGTGCCCATAGCGCTTGCCTACAAAGCGCAAATGCTACAAAAATAGGAGTGAAAGAAGGCCCCTACCGCCCGATACCGGCGCGCCCCACGCGAGGGATGCCCAGCAAGCGCCGCCCTGCAGCGAGGGCATCGTCCCCTTGCCCACAGGGCGCAGCGCTGTGAGAGCGAGGGGAAGCGGCGCAGCCGCTCAGCGAGTGCTGCTGCTATACCTGCATGTTCATGATGTCGGTATAGGCTTGCACCATCCGGTTGCGCACATGTAGCGTGGCTTGAAAGCCGATCTGGGCCTTCTGGATCGCCACCATGGTTTCTTCGAGGCTGACAGAAGGGTTTTCCATCTGCACCTCGGTCTGCAGGTTCGAAGAGCGGTTTTGTGCGGCGCTGACCGACTGCAGTGCGCCTTTGAGTGCCCCCGAGAAACCCACGTCATTGGCGTCGTTTTGCGGCGCTGCAGCACGGCGCGCCACGCCAGCGCCCGTGAGCGGGGCGGTAGAGCTTGAGATGCGAAGGTCCATGGCTGTATCCGTGGGAATGGCGGTATGCTGCGTATCCTAGCCATCGCGCCGGGACCCATCGCTCTGAATTGATGCCCAAACGCGCGGCTTATCCAGCGAACATTTTGGAGGCGTGACCGAATAATCGACCCCACGCTTTGGTCCTTGCCGGGCCACCCTACTGGAAAGCAAGATGTCTGCAGTTGCTGAAATTCCTCTCACCCCCCCTGCCAGCCCGAACTGGCTGCAGCGGCTGTCTGCCCTCGACAGGGCGCAGCGCATGCGGCTGGGTGTGGGCGCGGCGCTGCTGGTGGCGGTGGCCATTGCGGCCATCGTGCTGGGGCGCCAGCCTGACTACCGCGTGCTGTTTGCCAATCTGAACGACAAAGATGGCGGTGCCATCGTGGCCCAGTTGTCGCAGATGAATGTGCCTTACAAGCACGCCGATGGCGGTGGTGCCATCCTGATCCCTGCAGACCGCGTGCACGACGTGCGCCTGCGCCTGGCCACCCAGGGCCTGCCCAAGGGTTCGGTGGCGGGCTTCGAACTGATGGAATCGAGCAAATTTGGGATGACGCAGTTCCAGGAGCGCCTGAACTTTCAGCGAGGCCTGGAGGGCGAACTCACGCGCTCCATCCAGGCGCTGTCGTCGGTTCAAGGTGCGCGGGTGCATCTGGCGCTTCCCAACCAGAACGGATTTTTCAGGGAGCAGCAAAAGCCTTCGGCGTCGGTGCTGGTGAGCCTGCACCCGGGCCGTATTCTGGACCGGGCGCAGCTGGCGGGCATCGTGCATCTGGTGGCTTCCAGCGTGCCAGAGCTGTCTCCGTCCGCCGTGAGCGTGCTGGACGATACAGGCAAACTGCTGTCCCAGTCGCCCGATACTGCCGCTGGAAACGGTGTGGATGCGCAGCAACTGCTGTATGTGCAGCAGATCGAACAGCAGTACACCCGCCGCATCCTGGACATCCTGGAGCCCGTGGTGGGCCGCGACAACGTCAAGGCGCAGGTGACGGCCGAGGTGGATTTCACACAGACCGAATCTACCTCCGAGCAGCACCGGCCCAACTTGGCCACCGATGCCAGCGCCATCCGCAGCCAGCAGGTGGTGGAAAGCACAGGCCCCCAAGGCAATCCGCTGCCCACTGGCGTGCCGGGCGCCACGACGAATCAGCCCCCTGCACCGTCTGCCGCGCCCATCAATGGCGCCAACCCGCCGCCCACCGCCGCCGGCCAGCAGGCTCAGGGCGCCCAAGCAGTGGGCAGCAAGCGCGAATCCATCACCAATTACGAGGTTGACAAGACGGTGCGCGTCACGCGCGGCGGCAGTGGTGCCCTCAAGCGGGTGAGCGCGGCGGTGGTGGTCAACTACCAGTCCACGGAAGACAAGGGCAAGACCGTGTCGAAGGCGCTCACACCCGAGCAACTGGAGCAGATGACGGCGCTGGTGCGCGAGACCATTGGCTTCAACCGGGATCGCGGCGACTCCGTCAATCTCATGAACACACCGTTCCAGGTGACTGCAACGCCAACCAGCGACATTCCGCTGTGGAAGCAGCCTGAAGTGATCGATCTGGCCAAGTCGTTTGCCTGGCCGGTGGGTGCGGTGCTGTTTGCGGCCCTGGTGCTGATGGGCCTGGTGCGTCCGGCCCTCAAGGGTACTGGCGCGGCGGCCAAGCCCCGTGCCATCCCGGTGGCCGGTGGCCAGCTGGATGCCGTGGAGTCCGAAACGCCCGAACGCCCGGCGCTGCCTGCGCCCGCCAAGAAAAACGAGGTGCTTCCTGCCACGCCGGAGCAATTGCGTCTGGAAGAGGCGCGCGTGCTGGCCAAGGAGAACCCGGTGGCTGTGGCCAATATCCTGAAGACCTGGCTGAACGGCGAGCCGGTCTAATTACCGACACCACGGACGACGACCATGGACGACCAAGGACTCAACGATGCCGCCATCATGCTGATGTCCCTCGGCGAGGAAGAGGCTGCCGAAGTGTTCAAGCACTTCTCGCCCAAGGAAGTGCAGAAACTCGGCGAAACCATTGCGCGCATGCGCTCGGTGTCGCGCGAGAAAGTGGACGAGGTCATCAACAAGTTCTCCGGCGCCGCTGCTGCGCAGAGCCTGCTGGTGTCCGACACCGGTAATTACGTGCGCGCCGTGCTGCGCCGCGCGCTGGGCGACGACAAGGCGGGCCTGCTCATCGACCGCATCCTGCAGGGCGGCGACGTGTCGGGCATCGAGAGCCTCAAGTGGATGGACCCACTGTCGGTGGCTGAACTGCTGCGCAACGAACATCCCCAGATCGTCGCAGCCATCCTGGTGCACCTGGACAGCGACCAGGCGTCGGGCATCCTGATGCACCTCACTGACCGTCAGCGCAGTGAAATTTTGCTGCGCGTGGCCACGCTGGAAGGTATTCAGCCGACGGCGCTCAAGGACCTGAACGAGGTGCTGTTCAAGGTGCTGGCGGGTGGTGACAAGATCCGCAAGAGCTCGCTGGGCGGTGTCAAGGCTGCGGCCGAGATCATCAATCTGCTGGGTGGCAACATGGATGCCGTGGTGCTCGAATCCATCCGGGGTTACGACCCCGATCTGGCCCAGAAGATCATGGACAAGATGTTCGTGTTCGAAGACGTGCTCAAGCTCGACGACAAGGCCATCCAGACTGTGCTCAAGGAAGTGGCGTCCGAAACGCTCATCGTGGCACTCAAGGGAGCAGTGCCCGAGCTACGCGAGAAGTTCCTGTCGAACATGTCCTCGCGTGCCTCCGAGGCATTGCGCGAAGACCTCGAATCGCGCGGCCCGATGCGGTTGTCCGAGGTCGAGGCTCAGCAGAAGGAAATCCTGAAGACCGTGCGTCGCTTGTCCGACGAGGGTCAAATCGTGATTGGATCCGGCGGTGATGATGCCTTCGTCTAGCCAGCGCTCTTATTCGCGCTTCATTCCCAGCGAGGAAGTGGGCGATTTCACGCAGTGGAAGTTTGGTGCGGTGGACGGCTCCGACCTGGTTGAGCCAGCGGAGCCCGAGCCTGTGGCGGAGATTCCGGCCGAAATTGATGAGGCTGCGCAGCAGGCACTGATTCAGCAGGCATGTGATGACGCCTATGCTGAGGGCTTTGCCCAGGGGCAGGCCCAAACGGCGCTGGAATGGCAGCGGCGCATGGACGAATACATTGCCCAGCAAGGGCATGAAACGGCGCAGCGGCTGCAGAGCGTGGTGCAGACCCTCGATGCAAGCCTGATCGACATGCAGCAGCAGATGGCCCAGCAACTGCTGGAGCTGGCCTGTGACATTGCGCGCCAGGTGGTGCGCCAGGAACTGTCCGTCAACCCCAACGCCTTGCAGCCCGTGGTGAGGGAGGCGGTAGGCATGCTGGTGACCGAGGGGCGGCCTGCCGTGGTCCGCCTGAACCCAGCAGATATGGAGGCGATGGCCCAGCCTCTGCGCGAAGAAATCGATGCCCCCGGTGTGCAGTGGATGGCGGATGCTGCGGTGCCGCCGGGCGGCTGCCTGGTGGAATCAGCCGGTACGGCGGTGGACGGCAGCCTTGACAAACGCTGGCAGCGGGCCATTGCCGCACTGGGGCTCCAGTCGCCATGGCAAGAGGAAGAAGAGGGCAGTGATGGCCGTTGAATCTCCATCTGCCTGGACACGCCTGATGGACGACGCGCGTGCGCGCGTCGCTGAAGGCGCGCCGCTGGAGACGCGCGGCACGCTGACCCGGCTGACGGGCCTGGTGCTGGAGGCTGTGGGCATCCGCGTGCCCGTGGGCTCGCAGTGCATGGTCCAGATGCCGGGGCATGCCCCCGTGCTGGCAGAAGTGGTGGGTTTTTCTGCGGACCGCGCTTTTCTGATGCCTGCGGGAGATATCCACGGACTCTCCAGTGGTGCCAGTGTGGTGCCCGCTGCGCCCTACATCCCCATCCCCCGTCTCGGCGAGCCCGCGCGGGCCATCCAGCGTGCGGGTGTACTGCGCTTGCCGATGGGCGAAGGCCTGCTGGGCCGGGTGGTGGATGCGCAGGGACTGCCGCTGGACCATGGCGGGCCCGTGCAGGACGTGGTGTCTGAGCCCATGGGGCGCCGCCAGATCAATGCCATGGACCGGGACCCTGTGCGCGAATCGCTGGACACGGGCGTGCGCGCCATCAATGCCCTGCTTACCGTGGGGCGTGGGCAGCGCCTGGGTTTGTTTGCCGGTTCAGGGGTGGGCAAAAGCGTCTTGCTGGGCATGATGGCCCGCTACACACAGGCAGATGTGATCGTGGTGGGGCTTATTGGCGAGCGGGGGCGCGAGGTCAAGGAATTCGTGGAAGACATTTTGGGTGAGGATGGCCGCGCGCGATCGGTGGTGGTGGCGGCGCCTGCTGATGCGCCGCCGCTCTTGCGCATGCAGGGGGCTGCATATGCCACGGCGGTTGCCGAGCACTTTCGGGACAAGGGCAAGCATGTGCTGCTGCTCATGGATTCGCTCACCCGCTATGCCATGGCGCAGCGCGAAATTGCGCTGGCCATCGGTGAGCCACCCGCCACCAAGGGCTATCCGCCCTCCTGCTTTGCCAAACTGCCGCAACTGGTGGAGCGCAGTGGCAATGGGCTGCATGGGGTTGGCTCGATCACGGCTTTCTACACGGTGCTGTCTGAGGGCGATGACCAGCAAGACCCGATCGCTGACGCGGCGCGTGCGATTCTGGATGGGCACATCGTGTTGTCGCGGGCTTTGGCCGAGACGGGGCATTTCCCCGCCATCGACATCGAGCAGTCTGCATCCCGCGTGATGCACAACGTGGTGTCGCGCGGGCATTTTGATCTGGCGCGACGCTTTCGGGCGGTGTATTCGCGCTACCAGAAGAGCCGGGATCTGGTGCAGGTCGGGGCGTACATGAGCGGCTCCGATCCTGCCCTGGACGAAGCCATTCGCCTGCAGCCGCAGATGGCCGCCTTCTTGCAGCAGGACATGTTCGAGGCCGCCTCGATGGACCAGAGCGTGGCGGGCATGGCAGCGGTGTTGGACCATTGAACACCTTGGGTAGTCAGCCATGTCCAGCCTGAACTCGCTCGCCGTCGCTGTGGAAGTCGCCTCACGCAAGCGGGACGACGCGCGCCAGGCGCTGCAGGACATGTTGGCTGCGCAGCAGGCGGCGCGTGCCCAGCTCGACCAGCTGGAAGATTACGCCCGGGAGACCCAGGCGCGTTGGGGCATGAAGGCCGACACCACGATGAAGCCCGAGGTGATGTACCACCACTACCAGTTCATGGACCGCCTGGGCCATGCGGCGGGTGTCCAGAATGGTGTGGTGGGAGACCACGCCCATCGGGTGGAGGCCGCCAGGCGCGTCTTGCTGGAGGCGGAATTGCGTCTGGCAAGCCTGCGCAAGGTCATGGAAAAGCGGCGCCACGACCTGGAGTTGGCCGAAATGCGAAGAGATCAGAAACAAACCGATGAGCGGGCTGCGTTGCAGTACCGCAGTGCGATTCAGGGCTCTGAGGGCCGGGAGTATTGACCATGGAACCCACCAAAATTTCTTCTCCCCAGGGCACCCAGTCCGCCCATGCCGCTCGGCACCGCTCCACAGCGCAGCCCCCGGACGCGAACGAACCTGGCGCTGGCGGCTTTCTGGCGCTGCTGGCAGCTTTGGGCGATGGGGCGATGGGCGGAGGCGATGGCGCTCCGCTGGATCTGGCGGCTTCCGGTGCCGCTCCTTCCGATGTGGCTTTGACGGACGTTGCAAAGGAGGCCATGGAGGCCTCCGCCATGGCCGCCTGGCAGAGTTTGCTGGTGCCCGGTGCCAATGGGCGGATTGATGCTGCTGCGGCAGAGCGCGGGCAGGGCGGCAGCATTTTGAGTGCCGGAGCGCAGACCCGAGCGGTGTTGGGGCTGGACGCGCAGGGTGGTAGCGCCCAAGGGGGGCTGGCGTCCCTGGCGGGAATCCTTCCCGGAACGGACGGTCTTTCGCAAGGCATCGTGGCTGAAACAGCCAGGCTCGACACTTCGGCAGACTTGCAGGAAGGGCTCCCGCCGGTCGGCGGGATGGCGCAGGGTCGGATTTTCTCCCGCATGCAAAGTGCCTTGGCCCAGAAGGCAGATGCAGTGGAAATGTCTACAGGTCGCTCCCTCGGAGGAGGCGCTGCGCAGCAGTTGCCGGGCCATCAAGGCGTGGCCCTGGCTGCGGTGCAGATGGCCAGCGAGCGAATGGTGGGGATGCCAGTTGCTGGCGCATCGGATCGCAGTCCGGGGGGCATGGTGGACCCGGCGGGTGGCGCTGTGGTCGCCTCCGTTGCAGAGGGGTTGCTGTCTCCGGTAGCGTCCGCGCGAGGTGGGGAGGGTGCGGACGCTGGAGGCCGCTCTGGCGAGGGGCGTTCCAGCGCCGGGGCTTGGTTGGATAGCGGCAGCGGTTCTGCGCCGGTGGAGCCGGGCTCCCTGGATGGGGCCACGGTGTTTGCCGACCCTGCACAGGCAGGTGTTGAGGAGCAGGTCGCCGAGCAGGTGGCTTATTGGGTCAACCAGAAAACACAGAATGCGGAACTGACGCTCAACCGCGACGGGCAGCCGGTAGAGGTGTCGGTGTCGCTGTCGGGCAATGAGGCCCACGTGACGTTCCGCAGCGACCAGCCGCAAACCCGTGAGCTGCTGGACCGCAGCATGGCGCAATTGAGTGAGCTGTTGCGCAGTGAGGGCCTCGTGCTGTCGGGTATGTCGGTTGGCACCTCGGCGGGGCAGCGTGACGATGCGGGTGGGGCTGAGCGGCAGGGCCAGCGCGATGGCGCTCGCCAGGCGAAGGTGGTCGCTGCAGCGCCCACTGGCACGGCTTCACTGCTGCGCGGTGGCGCCCCGGATCGCGCAGTAGACGTCTTTGTGTGAGCCCGGCGGGCAGACGGGGCTACCCGCCTGCCGCCCGCGTCACCCCCCCCCGGTCAGGAACTCGCTCGCGCGGCGTCTTTACGCTGCTGCTGGCGGTACGCGAGTACCGTGTTACTCCCTACCCCAGAGCACTTCTGATAGGTTGCTTTGCAGCGGTGGCTACTCCTGCATTCCATCAGGTCTTGCCGCTGCAGCGCGACCGAACGCCGTTCCGGTGCTTGCGTGCAGAGTCCATAGCGCAGTGAATGCCATGGTTTTGGGCTTTTATTCTGGCTATTATTGGTTGCAGCCCCGCCCAATAATGGGCCATCCGGTTTTGCTCGCCCATGGATTGCGCGGGCCCGGCCCGTCTCCCACCGCAAGGAATCCGCAACGTGTCAGCCAATACTCCCGCAGCGGCCCCGGCCAAAAGCAAGAAGATGCTCATCATCATCATCGGCGTTGTGGTGGCGGTGCTGGTGATTGGTGGCGGCGCGGCGGCTTGGTTCATTTCCAGCCGCTCCCATGCCGACGAAGAAGATGGGGCTGCACCAGTCCGCAAGGAGGCCCCCAAGGTGGCCCCCACGTTCCTGCCCATGGAGAACATGGTGGTGAACCTGGCAGACCCTGGCGGTGACCGGTTTGCCCAGATTGGTATCACCCTGGAGTTGGAAGATGCCAAGACAGCAGAGCAGGTGAAGCTGTATTTGCCCTCCATACGCAGCGGCATCCTGATGCTGGTTTCCCAGCGGACTTCCACTGAACTGCTGCAGCGGGAAGGCAAGGAAAAGCTGGCTGCAGACATCCTGCGGGAAGTCTCCCGCCCCCTGGGTTACACGGTTCCTACGGAGCGTGCACGCGCTGCGGCGGCCGACAAGGAAGAGGATGCGGAGGACCGGCCTTCGCGTCGGCGCACAGAGCGCAACCCGGTGCACCGTGTGCTTTTTTCCAGCTTCATCATCCAATGACCCGGGCGAGGACCAGTCATGAGTGATTCATTTCTTTCCCAGGAAGAAGTTGATGCCCTTCTTGAAGGGGTTACTGGTGAGAGCCAGAAGTCGGTCGAGGAGGTCGCGGAGGCGGGCTCCGTACGCAACTACGACATTTCCAGCCAGGAGCGCATCGTCCGCGGGCGTATGCCGACGATGGAAATCGTCAACGAGCGGTTTGCACGCAACTTCCGCATCGGGCTCTTCAATTTCATCCGCCGCAGTCCTGAAATTTCGGTGGGCACGGTATCCGTGCAGCGTTACAGCGCCTTTCTGCGCGAGTTGGCGGTACCCACGAACTTCAACATTGTGGCCATCCGTCCGCTGCGCGGCAGCGGACTGATCGTGTGCGAGCCCTCGCTGGTTTTCGGCATCATCGACACACTGTACGGCGGCGTGGGCAAGTTCCAGACACGGATTGAAGGTCGGGATTTTTCGCCCACGGAGCAACGGGTCATCAACCGCCTGGTGGACGTGATCTGTGCTGAATACAAAAAGGCCTGGCAGGGCATTTACCCGCTGGAGCTGGAGTACCAGCGGTCTGAGATGCAGCCGCAGTTTGCCAACATTGCCACCCCCAGCGAAATCGTCGTATCCACGGCGTTTCAGCTGGAAATCGGGGACCTTTCGGGCGCCATCCACATCTGCATGCCCTACGCGACGCTGGAGCCGATCCGTGACGTGTTGTATTCGTCCACCCAGGGCGACTCCATTGAAGTGGATCGCCGCTGGGTCCGCGTGCTCACCCGGGAAATCCAGGCAGCCGAAGTGACCCTGGTGGCCGAATTGGCACGCGCCGACGCCACCGTGGAGCAGTTGCTGGCCATGAAGCCTGGCGATTTCATCGAGCTGGACCGAGAACCCCGCATTCGCGCATCGATTGGTGGGGTCCCCATTTTTGAGTGCCAGTACGGAACGCACAATTCCAAGTACGCCATTCGTATCGAAGAATGCCTGCGCAATGCCGACATGAGCTGGCTGGGAGAAAAAGATGTCAACTGAAGAAGATAACAAGGATGCTGGCGCGGACGACCCGTTTGCGGGTTGGGCCGAGGCGCTTGAAGAACAAAAGCGCACCGACGACAAGCCTGGCGACGGGGAGCAAGGTGGCCCGTTGTCTGGTGAGCCTGTACGCCCTTTCTCCGGTGGTGGCGATGGCACGGTCAACGACATCAACATGGTGCTGGACATACCCGTCCAGTTATCGGTGGAGCTTGGGCGCACCAAGGTACCCATCAAGTACATCCTTCAGCTCGCGCAAGGCTCGGTCGTGGAGCTCGATGCCCTCGCGGGTGAGCCGATGGACGTTCTGGTCAATGGCTATCTCATTGCCCAGGGCGAGGTGGTGGTTGTGAATGACAAGTTTGGTATTCGCCTCACGGACGTGGTGACGCCTTCCGAGCGTTTGCGGCGGGTCAGTCGTGGATAGTGGCAGCATGACCCAGACGCTGCTCGTGGTCGTCCTTTTTGTGGGCGCCATGGCCTTACTGCCCTGGCTTGTCCGCCGGTTGCAGCAGCGGCAGGCGGCGGGTAGCGCTGGTGTGGGAGCCGCGTCGCGGGTACTGTCTGCAGTGGCTGTCGGCCCCCATCAGCGCGTGGTGACGGTGGAAGTCGGGCCCGAGCATGCGCGAACCTGGCTGGTGCTGGGCGTTACCGCTCAGCAAGTGAGCTGTCTGCATGTGTTCCCTGCTGGTCCGTCAGCCGCCCCCCATTCGGCACCCAGAGCGGAGCCTTCTTTCGCGCAGGCAGTCGCGTCCGCCGTGAATGCCCCAGGAAGCACCGCCAATGGCTGATGTATCGCTCACCCGTCGCGTGGCGCTGCTGGGAGCGGTCGCTTCTGTGGGGTTCATGGGGCATGACCTGGCCTTCGCGCAGGCGTCTGCCGGGTCCCTGCCGCTGGTGGTGGGAAGCGGTCCGTCTGGCAACAGTTACTCGGTGCCTATTCAGACACTGTTGTTCTTCACGGCGCTGTCCTTCTTGCCAGCGGTGCTGCTCATGATGACCGGCTTTACCCGGATCGTGATTGTTTTGTCGCTGTTGCGCCAGGCGCTGGGCACCCAGTCCGCGCCGCCCAACCAGGTCATCATCGGGCTGTCGCTGTTTCTCACTTTTTTTGTCATGGGGCCTACCCTGGACCGTGTGTACCAGGATGCCTATGTGCCTTACACCAACAACACCATCAGTTTTGAACAGGCTCTGGAAAAGGCCGAAGCGCCGATGCGCAGTTTCATGCTCAAGCAGACCCGGCAGTCTGACTTTGCCCTGTTTTCCCGCTTGGCGCGGCTGGATTCCAGTGTGACCGCAGAAACTGCACCCCTCAGGGTGCTTGTGCCTGCATTTGTCACCAGTGAGCTGAAATCGGCGTTTCAGATCGGGTTCATGATCTTCATTCCGTTTCTGGTGATCGACATGGTGGTGTCGAGCATCCTCATGTCTTTGGGCATGATGATGTTGTCTCCGGTGCTGGTGGCATTGCCGTTCAAGCTCATGCTGTTTGTGTTGGCGGATGGCTGGAACCTGCTGATCGGCTCGCTGGCTGCCAGTTTTGTACCCTGAAGGAGCTGCCAATGACTTCACAAATGGTGCTGACCATCGGGCGTGACGCGCTGACATTGCTTCTGATGATTTCGATGCCCGTGCTCGGGGTCGTCATGGCGGTGGGATTGCTCGTGAGCATCTTTCAGGCCGTAACCCAGATCCACGAAGCGACGCTTGCGTTTGTTCCCAAGCTGATTGCCGCGATGGTGGTTTTTGCCATTGCAGGCCCCTGGATGCTCAGCACCCTGGTGGACTTTATCCGCCGGACCATCGAATCGATTCCTTCGATGATTGGCTAGCCAGGTGAGAGGGCGAGCTATGGGTTTTTTCCTGAAGCCGGGTCCTCCAGACGCCCGCTTCGAAGCCCGTTGAGGATCGTGTGATCACTTTCACCGAGGCTCAGCTGATGGCTTGGCTTTCGCCCATTCTGTGGCCCTTTTTGCGCGTGCTGGCCGTGTTCTCGGTCGCGCCGGTGTTCTCCATGCGCACAGTTCCCATGCGCGTCAAAATTGGACTGGCGTTTCTGGTGGCACTGTGCGCGCAGGGTGTGCTGGGTGATCAGCCGGTCATCAGCGTCAATGGTCGTGAGGCGTTTGGTGCTGTTGCTCAGCAGGTGGCCGTGGGCCTTGCGATCGGTTTCTCTGTCAGGCTGGTGTTTGCGGCCGTGGAACTGGCGGGTGAAATCATCGGTTTGCAGATGGGCTTGAATTTCGCGTCGTTCTTTGACCCGTCGTCCAATGCGCAGATCAGCGCCGTTGCGCGGTTTTTTGGGCATATGGCCATGCTGCTGTTTGTGGTCATCAATGGCCACTTGCTGATCCTGATGGCCGTGGTGAAAAGCTTTGACCGCTTTCCTGTCGATGGAAATTTTTTGCAGGCGCTCGGGCAGATGCGCCTTTATGAACTGGGCTCGTCGCTGTTCGCCAGCGCGCTCTGGATCGCTCTGCCGATGATTGCGCTGTTGCTGTTTGTCAATTTGACGCTGGGCATCATTTCCCGCGTGGCACCACAAATGAATATCTATGCGGTCGGTTTCCCCGTGACGTTGACGGTAGGCATGCTGGGTATTGTGGCCACACTGCCGCTACTGGAGCAACCCGTGCTCGCGCTCATGCAGCAGGCAGTCGATCTGTTTGCTGCTCAGCGGTAGTCATAGGTGGCGCTGGGGGCAGGTTCAGACCAGCTGGTTTCGGATGGCGTAGACGGTAAGCTCCGCATTGTTGGACAGCTTGAGCTTTTCCAGCACCCGTGAACGGTAGACACTCACTGTCTTTGGACTCAGCATCAGCTCTTCTGCAATGTCCGACAGCCTGCGTCCGGACGCGATTTTGACCAACGTTTGCAGCTCCCGCTCCGACAAGGCCGTGTGTGGCGCTTCCGGCGTAGGCTGTGCCAGGCTGTCCGCGAGCATCTGCGCCACTTCTGCCGTGAGGTACTTGCGTCCCTGCATGACGGTCCGCACGGCAGCAATCAGCTCGACCGGGTCCCCTGCCTTGTTGGCATATCCTTGCGCGCCAGCTTTCAGGCAGCGCAGGGCGTACTGATCTTCTGGATACATCGAGACCACCAGCACCTTGATGGCGGAATGGGTTTCGCGCAAGCTGGTGAGCACCTCCAAGCCGCTGCGGCCCGGCATATTCAAGTCGAGCAGCAATACGTCGCAGGCGGCGGAGCGCAAGACCTCGCGCAACTCGGAATATCCTCCGGCCTCGCCAGTTACCTGGATGTCGGGCGCGTCGGCCAGCGTGTCGCGTATTCCACGCCGCAAGACGGCGTGGTCATCGCACAGGACCACATGAATCACTGCGCATCTCCTGGAGCTGGTGGTGTTGGGTGCGATGTTAGCGGTATGGACAGGATCACGGACGTGCCATGGCCGGGCCGGCTGCTGATGTCCAGCCATCCCCCCACGGTCCGGGCACGCTCATGCAGGCCTTTGAGCCCAAAGGCTTTTGGTTTTTCGAGCATGCAGGGGTCAATACCTTGCCCATCGTCAGTCACTTCCAATGTCAGGACATCCTCTTTGTCGGAGAGGTCAATGTGCACTGTGCGGGGATGTGCGTGTTTGGAGATGTTGGTCAGCGCCTCCTGCGCTGTGCGATAGGCAACCAGCTGAATATCTGCGGTGGCCCGGATAGATTCGCTGCTGCTGATAACCCGGGCGGGAATGCCCGAGCGACGCTCAAATCCGGCGGCAAGCCATTGCACCGCTGCCACCAGTCCCTGTTCAAGAATCGGGGGGCGCAGGTTCATCATGATGCGTTGGCTTGCTCCAATGGCATGCTGCAACATCTCTGCCGCTGAGGCTGCATGCTCTTGCATCTCCGTATTGGTGCTATGGCGTCCGATCCATGCCACATCGAACCTGACGGCGGTCAGTGCGCCGCCGATATCGTCATGGATCTCGCGGGCAATGGACGCACGTTCCTGCTCGATCGAGGTTTGCAGATGTTCCGTCAGGTCTGCCAGTCGGCGCTCCGAGGCTTCCAGTTGCGAGACAGCCAGTTCGCGTGCCTGACGGGCTTCATGAACCTCCAGGGCGCGTGCAATGACATGCGGCAGCCGCTGAAGGTCGTCTTTAAGCAGGTAATCGGCAATGCCAAGGCGGATCGCATCTACAGCTGCTGCCTCGCCGATGGCTCCCGACAGAAGGATAAAGGGGGGGTGTTGCGGCTTTTGCACCACATGTGCCCACGCGTCCAGTGCAGTGAAGCCGGGCAGCCGGTAATCTGCCAAGATGATGTCGAACGGCTGGATATCTGTGAGCCGCTGGAATTCGGAGAGCGAATCCACCCGATGGAGGTGGCAGTGGAGACCGGAGCGCCGCAGGGTCAATGCGGTCAACTCATGATCTGCCAGTGAATCTTCAAGATGCAGGATGTTGAGGGTCTGGTCTGATGCTATGGTGACCATAGGAGCGCTATCATAGGATACAAATTGGAACAAACAAGGGTGTTTGTCCGATTGGGATGGTTTCAGCGTCAGCGTCCAATGGGCGCTGACACCACGGTGCACACGGGCTTGGGGCCACTGTGCGGGTGTCGTAGTTCTGTGTTTTTGCGTGCTTTGCTGCTGCGTGCCGCGATGGAGAAACGATGCAATCTACGCTAACAACGTCTGGAGGACCTGCTGTCCAGGTTCCCGTCATGGTGGCGGCAGAACTGCAGGATTCGTTGCTGGTCGTTATGCATGACCTGCATCGCCTGGAAGGACTGCTCAACCATGCTACCGATAACCTGCTGGAACGCTTTGGGGAGGCAAACGCGGTGCTGACGGATGCTGCCGTTGCAGATTCCCCGGAGCTGGTAGCTGCCCGCGCTGCGCTGCGCAGTGCAGTGACTGAGTTGCAGTTCCAGGATATGGCGTCCCAGCTGATATGGCACACGACCAAGGTGCTTCAAGGATGCGCGTTTCGTTTGGCTTCCGAAGCCATGGGCAATGAAGATGGCGAAGAAGCGGCGCCCTTTGCGGAGATGGCGCCCGACCGGCCTAACCCTGTCACGCAGAGCGAGATGGATGCCGGTTCGGTGGACCTGTTCTGATTTTTACATCACTGGTTAACCTATATATTTAAGTCAGTTGGAGCCTTACATGCAATCGATCCTTGCCGTAGATGATTCACCGTCCATGCGGAAAATGGTGTCGTTCACTCTGACGGGTGCCGGCTATCACGTCGTGGAGGCGGTGGATGGGCAGGATGCCCTGGAAAAGGCCGAGAGCCACAATATTGATCTTGTGCTCGCTGACCAGAACATGCCCCGGCTTGACGGGATCGGGCTCACTCGGAAACTGCGTGAGAACCCTAAGTTCAAGACCATTCCCATTCTGATCCTCACCACCGAGTCCAGTGATCAGATGAAGCAGGCGGGACGTACTGCTGGCGCGACCGGCTGGTTGGTCAAGCCCTTCGATCCCAATCGCCTGATTGAAGTTATCCAGAAAGTGATCCGCTGAGTCGGGTTGTCCGGGATCACCAAGTACACAGGAGCCCATGATGGCGGAAACTTACCAAGAAGGATCGGGTGCAGGTGCTGACTTCGACCTGAGCCAGTTCTATCAGATCTTTTTCGAGGAAGCGGGCGAAAACCTGGACCAGATGGAGCAGATGCTTCTGGATCTGGATTTGAGTAGCGCCAATGACGAAGAACTCAATGGCATCTTCCGGTGCGCCCATTCCATCAAGGGTGGTTCAGCCACTTTTGGATTCTCGGATGTTGCGGAGTTGACCCACCAGATGGAGTCTCTCCTGGATCGCTTGCGCCGCCACGAGCTCCAGCCGATTCCGCAGATGGTGGATGTGCTTCTCGAATCTGCCGACGCCTCACGGAGCCTGCTGGCCCGCCACCAAGCAGGTGGGCAGGGCGAAGCTGTTTCCACCACCTCACTGGTGCGTCGCATTAGTGAACTTGCTGCAGGGTTGGTCCCCGGGGATGCCCCTGCTGTCGCTCCGCCCCCGCCGCCGGCCGCACCTGCTCCAACTCCAGCTCCACAGGCTGCAGCACCAGCGCCGGCACCGAAGGTAGTGACACCGGCGGTGACCGGACAGGCGCGGACCCTGGAGATTCAGATTGGTCCCTTGGATCGACTGGAGCAGGCGGATGCCATCAAGGAGCTTTTTCGGGATATCCCGGGCCTCGGGGCGATCCGTGACATAGAAAGTCCACAGGCCAATACGCGGAGTTTCGCGGTGGAAACCACCTCCACCAACGACGATCTGCTCGACCTGTTTGCCTTTCATGTGGCCAAGGAACAGGTGCTGATCCGTGACGCTGCGGCGCCAGCGTCGGGCGTTGCCGCTGACGAGGATGAAGAAACGGTCCTTGCTGCTGGCGCCGCTGGGGGTGAGGCCTACGGTTTCTTCAGCGAAGCGCCTGGCGCCCCCCGTGCGGATGCACCTCACGCAGCGCAGGCCCCAACCCAAGCTGTGAAGGTTGCTGCAGCCCCCAAGGCCAGCGAGCCGAAGGTTGCCATGCAGGCGCAGATGGAGTCCACGACCATTCGGGTCGATGTGAAAAAGGTCGACCAGCTCATCAATCTGGTGGGCGAACTGGTGATCACCCAGGCGATGCTGGCGCAAAACAGCCGAGGCCTGGATGCTGGGGCGTACCAGCAGTTGC
This sequence comes from Acidovorax sp. NN32, assembly GCF_057597245.1. NCBI lineage: Bacteria > Pseudomonadati > Pseudomonadota > Betaproteobacteria > Burkholderiales > Comamonadaceae > Acidovorax > Acidovorax sp. NN32. Next base: position 4,632,205 of record NZ_CP199679.1, on the reverse strand, counting down.
TGGCAGGGCTGGCTGACCTGGATCGCAATACCCGCGATCTTCAGGAGTCGGTCATGTCGATCCGCATGATTCCGATGTCCATTGTCTTCAGCCGTTTCCCCCGCATGCTCCGGGATCTGGCCAATAAGCTGGGCAAGAAGGTGGAACTGGTGACGCTGGGCGAAGCCACCGAACTGGACAAGGGGCTGGTGGAAAAGATCACCGATCCGCTGACTCACTTGGTGCGCAACAGTTGCGACCACGGTATCGAGATGCCCGCAGACCGATTGGCGAAAGGCAAATCCGAGCATGGGACCATCACGTTGTCTGCCTCTCACCAAGGTGGCTCGATCGTGATTGAGGTACGCGATGATGGCCGTGGGCTCTCGCGCGAAAAGATTCTCAGCAAGGCCCAAGAACGTGGCATTGAAGTGTCCGAGCAGATGAGCGACGCGGAGGTCTGGCAATTGATTTTCGCGCCCGGCTTCTCCACAGCTGACGAGGTGACGGATGTGTCCGGGCGTGGCGTGGGAATGGATGTGGTCAAGCGCAACATCGCTGCACTCAATGGTTCGGTCGAAATCGATTCCGCTGAAGGCTACGGAATGAAGGTTTCTGTGCGCCTGCCGCTGACGCTGGCCATCATGGATGGCATGTCCGTGGGGGTGAGTGATGAGGTCTACATTCTTCCGCTGTCTTCGGTGGTGGAGTCCTTCCAGGTCAATGCAGACGATGTGAGCACCGTGGCCCAAGGTTCGCAACTGGTGAAAGTGCGCGATGAGTACATGCCGGTGATTGCGCTGGAGAAAATTTTCCAGGTGCCGCGTTTCGATCCCAACAAATCCAGCAACATCATGGTGGTGGTCGAGGCGGATGGCAGCCGTGTGGCGCTGTTGGTCGATGAGCTGCTGGGCCAACACCAGGTGGTGGTCAAGAACCTGGAGTCGAACTACCGCAAGGTTCCCAACGTATCGGGGGCCACCATCTTGGGTGACGGCACGGTCGCACTCATTCTGGACACAGGCGGCTTGGTGCGCAGGGCGCGCCACTAGATTCAAGCGGCCGTTCCCAGGGGCACGGCGCTGTCACGAAAGGAGAAGCACCATGAGTGTGATGGGTAAAACAGCAGAGGCGGTGCCAACGGGCACCCGTGAATATCTGACTTTCCGTCTCGACCAGGAAGAGTACGGTATCGACATCCTGAAGGTGCAGGAGATACGTGGCTATGAGCCACCTACACGGATTGCGAACGCCCCTAACTTCATCAAGGGTGTCGTCAATTTGCGCGGCACCATCGTGCCCATCGTTGACATGCGGCTCAAGTTCAACTGCGCGCAAGCCGACTACAACAGCTTCACGGTGGTCATCATTCTGAACCTCCGCAACCGGGTGGTCGGAATCGTGGTGGACTCCGTCAGCGATGTGATGGAGCTGACACCTGAGAGCATCCGTTCGGCGCCTGATATCGAAAGCGCCATCGACAACAGCTGCATCCTGGGGCTGGGGTCGGTGGGGGAGCGGATGCTGATTTTGCTGGACATCGAGAAACTCATGTCCGGCGTAGACATGGGGCTGGTGACTGCCAACGAGTAGGACTCCTCCGTCACCAACGTGGTGGACCCGGCACCTGCCAGATTTCAGGTGTGGCTTGCAGATCTCTAGGAGCGAACAGGATTTCCCGTCGGACGATCAATATGGCCCAACCCACCAGTGCCTCTTCAACAGCCCGGCCTCCCGTTGGCAGGGCGGATCCAGCGTTTGCCGCTGCTGCAGCGCCGTCGGGGCCGCTGGCTCAAGGGCGTGAATTCGTCTGGACCAATGCAGATTTTGCGCGGGTGCAGGCCTTGATCTATCAACGGGCCGGGATCAGCTTGCACGATGGGAAGCACGCCATGGTGTATAGCCGCCTTTCACGCCGCTTGCGGGACACGGGCCACAGCAGCTTTCACGACTATCTGGGATGGCTGGAGACGCACGACGGGCCGGAGTGGCAGGAGTTCATCAATGCCCTGACCACCAACCTCACTGCGTTCTTCCGCGAGCAGCACCACTTTGAGATTTTTGCTTCGCACCTGCGGAGCAAGCCGTCTGCCAGCTGGAAGGTTTGGTGCAACGCGGCATCCACCGGAGAAGAGCCTTATTCCATTGTCATGACCGCGTTCGAGGCGCTGGGAGCCAACGCTTCTTTCAAGCTGACTGCCAGTGACATTGATTCCCGCGTGCTGGCGACGGCGGCGCAAGGGGTGTACCGCCTTGACAGTCTCAAGGGGCTGAGCCCGGAGCGCCTGCAAAAGTTTTTTCTGCGGGGAAAGGGTGGCAACCTGGGGATGGTGCGGGCCAAGCCGGAGTTGCGCCGCGCGATTGACTTTATGAGCGTGAACCTCATCCGGGACGACTGGCCGTTCAAAGAGCCCTTCGATGTGGTCTTTTGCCGCAATGTGATGATCTACTTTGACGCCGCCACGCAGCGACGCGTGCTGGAAAGGATTCACCGGGTCCTGAAACCCGGGGGCATGCTGTTTGTGGGGCATGCCGAAAACTTTAGCGAGTCCAGAGACCTGTTTACGCTGCGTGGCAAGACCGTGTACGAGCGTCGCTGACCTGCCATGTTGCCTCGCACCTAGCCCATGACCAATATTCCATCAGGATCCTCTCTTTCTCCGGCCGCCGCCTCTTCTGGTGCGTCCGAGCGGCGCCGTGCCCCTCGCATTGCGCCGTTGAGTGCGGACATCTACTCTGCGGGGGCAGGTCCTGCAAGGGAATCATCGCTGCAAGATCTCAAAGCGCGCAGCCGCAAGCCTGGGGAGGCATCCTTTTTCTACCTGGACCATCATTTCCAGCACAACGCTGTGAAGGTGCTTCCTGGTGAGTATTTCGTCGGCGACGAGAACATGATCATCATGACCGTGTTGGGGTCGTGTATTGCCGCCTGCTTGTGGGACAGCCGCGCGCATGTGGGAGGGATGAACCATTTCATGCTGCCCGATGGTGACGTGGCGGATGCGTCGGGCCGCTATGGTTCATACGCGATGGAATTGCTGATCAACGAGATGCTCAAGCTGGGCGCCCGGCGCGAGACCATGCAGGCCAAGATATTTGGCGGGGCGCAGGTCATGCACAACTTCACGACCATGAACGTCGGTGAGCGCAACACCAATTTTGTTTTGAACTACCTGCACACGGAGCGGATTCCCATCGTCTCCGAGGATGTATTGGATATTTATCCGCGCAAGGTGGTTTTTTTCCCCATCACGGGGAAGGCCATGGTCAAGCGATTGGCACACGCACATCCCGAAACCCTGGTGGCCCAGGAAGTGCGTGGCAATGCAGCTACTGTGGCAAAGACTACCTCGGGCGGTTCTGTCGATCTGTTTTGAGGAAGGCGTGAGTTAATGAGCAGGAAAATCCGGGTGATCGTGGTGGACGATTCGGCGCTGGTCCGTAGTCTGCTGTCCGAGATCATCAACCGGCAGCGGGACATGGAGTGCATTGGCACGGCCAATGATCCCTTGGTGGCACGCGAGATGATCCGCGAGCTCAATCCTGATGTCATCACACTGGATGTTGAGATGCCCCGGATGGATGGCATCGATTTTCTGGGGCGTCTGATGCGCTTGCGCCCGATGCCAGTGGTGATGATTTCCACGCTGACGGAGCGGGGCGCCGAGGTGACCATGAAGGCGCTCGAACTGGGGGCCGTCGATTTTGTGGCCAAGCCCCGGGTGGGGCTGGCCAGCGGCCTCAATGATCTCGCTGCGCAGATCGTGGACAAGATCCGTGTGGCTGCGGTCGCCCAGGTCCGCCGTGCACCCGTGCGTGACGCTGCGCCAGCAGGGGGCGGCGCCGGGGCTGCTGTCGCGCCCCCAGCCTCGGCGCTCCTGGGCCGTCTGTCCACCGAAAAGCTGATCTGCATTGGTGCTTCCACAGGGGGGACGGAGGCTATCAAGGAGGTGCTGGTGCAAATGCCGGCGGATTCGCCCGCGATTGTCATTACCCAGCACATGCCTCCAGGGTTCACCACCAGCTTTGCTGCCCGCTTGAATGGCTTGTGTCAGATTACGGTCAAAGAGGCGGTCAATGGCGAGCGCATCTTGCCTGGCCATGCCTACATCGCGCCGGGTGGCACCCAGTTCCATGTAGCACGCAGTGGTGCCAACTATGTGGCGGTGGTGGATGATGGTCCGCCCGTGAATCGTCACAAGCCCTCGGTGGAAGTGCTGTTCAAATCTGCCGCCGCAGTGGTTGGACGCAACGCCTTCGGCATCATGCTCACTGGAATGGGTAATGATGGAGCGGCTGCGATGCGCGAAATGAAGGACGCCGGCAGCTACAACTATGTGCAGGATGAGGCGACCTGTATTGTCTTTGGCATGCCGCGTGAGGCCATTGCCCATGGCGCTGCTGATGAGGTTCTGCCGCTGGGGCAGATCGCGCCTGCGCTGATCACCCGTCTGCGCGGCGCTACTGATCGGCTGCACCACCGCATCTGATGGAATAACGCGGCCCTTGAGCGCTGCAGGCTGGATGGTTTCCTGCGGGCCGCGCTATGTTCCCCGACCGGCTAACGCTATGCGGACAGGGCTGTCCAGCGCTCCAGTGCGGCCATCAACTCGTCTTCGATCGCGCCCGCCCTCGCGGTCATGACTGCTGCCCGCGCCGGATCGGTGCTGTAGAGGGTCCCATCTGCCAGTGCCTCTTGGAGCGCCTGCTGTTCGGATTCCAGGCCGGCGATCAGCGCCGGGAGCTGATCCAGTTCGCGCTGCTCCTTGTAGCTAAGCTTCTTTTTTGATAGCTGTTCGGGCTTGCTGGATAAGCGCTGATCGGCATTTTGACTCAAAATTTCCGCATCAACCTTTTTGGTGGCAGGTGCTGAAGCGTTGAGAGCCCTGCTGCGCTTGGATTGCAGCAGCCAGTCCTGCACGCCGCCTTCGTACTCTCGCCACAGTCCATCGCCTTCAAATGCGATGGTGCTGGTGACGACGTTGTCGAGAAAGGTTCGGTCATGGCTGACGAGGAAGACCGTACCTTCATAGTTCTCCAGCAGCTCTTCCAAGAGATCCAGCGTGTCGATGTCCAGATCGTTGGTGGGCTCATCCAGCACCAGGACGTTGGCAGGACGGGCGAACAGCCGCGCCAACAGCAAGCGGTTACGTTCCCCACCCGATAGCGAGCGAACCGGAGAGTGTGCGCGGGCCGGAGAGAACAGGAAATCGCTCAGATAGCTTTTCACGTGTTTGCGCTGGTTGCCAATCTCGATCCATTCGCTGCCCGGGCTGATGAAGTCTTCCAGCGTGGCATCCAGATTGACCGCGTGGCGCATCTGGTCGAAATACGCAACTTGCAGGTTGGCTCCCTGGCGGATGGTGCCCTCGTCAGGCGCGAGCTCGCCAAGGATCATCTTGAGGAGCGTGGTCTTGCCTGCACCATTGGGGCCAATCAGTCCTACCTTGTCGCCGCGCAGGATGGTCCCCGTGAAGTTGCGAACAATCGTTTTGTCGCCGAACGATTTGCCCACCCCGGTCAGTTCAGCGACGATCTTGCCCTGGTAGCCATTGGAACCACCTGTTGCCACATCCATGCGAACGCTGCCGACCACCTCGCGACGTGCTTCGCGGCGCGCACGCAAATGCTCCAGGCGGCTGATGCGGCTCTGGCTGCGGGTACGGCGTGCTTCGACGCCACGGCGTATCCAGACTTCTTCCTGTGCCAAAAGCTTGTCGGCCTTGGCCGAGATGACAGCCTCCTGCGCCAGCTGTTCTTCTTTCTGTATCTGGTACTGCGCGAAGTTTCCGGGGTAAGACCGGAGCTGGCCTCGGTCGAGTTCCACAATGCGCGTGGCGACCCGGTCCAGGAACGATCGATCATGGGTGATGGTGACAACGCTGCCGGGAAAGTCGAGCAGAAGGTCCTCCAGCCATTCAATCGAATCAAGATCCAGATGGTTGGTCGGTTCATCCAGCAACAGTACGTCTGGGCGTGCCACCAAGGCCTGTGCCAAGGCCACGCGTTTTTTGGTTCCGCCCGACAGCGTGCCGACCACCGCGTCTGGATCAAGGTGCAGCCGCTGCAGGGTTTCCTCCACCCGCTGCTCCCAGTTCCAGGCGTCGTACGCTTCAATCTCCGACTGCAATGCATCCAGATCCAGTCCTTCCGCACCCGACAGGTACTGGTCGCGGATAGCGATGACCCTCTGCAATCCTTCGGATGCCGCCTTGAAGATGGTGGCGGCCGCGTCCAGGGAAGGTTCCTGGGCCACAAATGCAATCCGCACTCCTTGCTGTACCTGGAGCGAGCCGTCGTCAGGTTTTGCAAGGCCTCCAAGAATTTTGAGAAGCGAGGATTTGCCTGCGCCATTGCGGCCGATCAGGCCGACACGTTCCGCAGTCTCCAGAGAAAAGCCAGCGTGGTCCAGCAATGCAACATGCCCAAATGCGAGTTGGGCGTCCAGTAAGGTGATAAGTGCCATAAGAGCAAGATTATCGGGGCGGGGCCGTATAAGCCTTTTGGGGATCTTCGGCGCTGCTTCAGTGGGCTCGTCTCTTCACATGGGGAGTGCTATGCATGTGACATGCACGTGCAGCACTGTGTGTAGGCCCCCGGTTGTTCCGTCCGCGCTCCGGTAGAACCCAAACATCTCATGATGCTGGACGCTCTTTCCGTCCAAGAGTGCCAGCGGGGGAGCTTGTCCCGTAGTCTGCTGAATTTTCGTCCCCATCTCTTTCCAGTCTCTCTAAATTAGTGCTATAGTCGAAGGCTTCGCTACTGAGGCGGTTCTGCAGAAATGTGGTGATGCTGAAGATGTGGGTGGTGACGGGGCTTAGGTTCTGTTGCTGCTGATGTCGAGAAGGTGGAAGAAGAAATTTTGGTTTTTGGTTGTAGGTGGTGTAAAAACCGGCATATAATTCAAGGCTTCGCTAAGTAGAGCGGCGTGTCGCAAGATGCTGAGTTTGAAAGGTGATGAAAACAAAAAGTTTTCAAAAGTTTGACAGTTCTTCAAAAACTGTGCTAGAATTCAAGGCTCAGCTGATCGCAGCTAGGTCGGGAAAACAAAGAAGACTGCGGTCTTGTGAGTGATCCGGTTCATTAAAAATATACAGCCGATAAGCGTGGGCGTTTGATGGCGAGTGCCAAGTTCTTTGGAACTAGTGCTTAGCACTACAAACGCTCATGAGAATAGAAGTGAAGTTCACTTCAATTCCGTTTTTATGAGTTAAGTCGAAAGACTT
>NZ_CP199679.1:4215000-4622500 GCF_057597245.1 Acidovorax sp. NN32 | reverse complement strand
CTGTATGCGAAAACAGACGTGTGGTACTAAGCTAGAGAAAAGTAGGGCGGGACACGAGAAATCCTGTCTGAATATGGGGGGACCATCCTCCAAGGCTAAATACTCGTAATCGACCGATAGTGAACCAGTACCGTGAGGGAAAGGCGAAAAGAACCCCGGGAGGGGAGTGAAATAGATCCTGAAACCGCATGCTTACAAAAAGTAGGAGCCCGCAAGGGTGACTGCGTACCTTTTGTATAATGGGTCAGCGACTTACATTCAGTGGCAAGGTTAACCGAATAGGGAAGCCGTAGAGAAATCGAGTCCGAATAGGGCGAATCAGTCGCTGGGTGTAGACCCGAAACCAAGTGATCTATCCATGGCCAGGATGAAGGTGCCGTAACAGGTACTGGAGGTCCGAACCGACTAGTGTTGCAAAACTAGCGGATGAGCTGTGGATAGGGGTGAAAGGCTAAACAAACTTGGAAATAGCTGGTTCTCTCCGAAAACTATTTAGGTAGTGCCTCAAGTATTACCGTCGGGGGTAGAGCACTGTTTAGGCTAGGGGGTCATGGCGACTTACCAAACCTATGCAAACTCCGAATACCGACGAGTACAGCTTGGGAGACAGAGCACCGGGTGCTAACGTCCGGACTCAAGAGGGAAACAACCCAGACCGCCAGCTAAGGTCCCTAAAATTGGCTAAGTGGGAAACGAAGTGGGAAGGCTAAAACAGTCAGGATGTTGGCTTAGAAGCAGCCATCATTTAAAGAAAGCGTAATAGCTCACTGATCGAGTCGTCCTGCGCGGAAGATGTAACGGGGCTAAGCCAGTTACCGAAGCTGCGGATGTGCAATTTATTGCACGTGGTAGGAGAGCGTTCTGTAGGCCTGTGAAGGTGTCTGGTAACGGATGCTGGAGGTATCAGAAGTGCGAATGCTGACATGAGTAGCGTTAAAGGGGGTGAAAAGCCCCCTCGCCGTAAGCGCAAGGTTTTCTACGCAACGTTCATCGGCGTAGAGTGAGTCGGCCCCTAAGGCGAGGCAGAGATGCGTAGCTGATGGGAAACAGGTCAATATTCCTGTACCGATCAATAGTGCGATGTGGGGACGGAGAAGGTTAGCTCAGCCAACTGTTGGATATGTTGGTTCAAGCCTGTAGTCGTGCCTGGTAGGCAAATCCGCCGGGCTTAGATGAGGGGTGATAACGAGTCTGCTTGCAGACGAAGTGAGTGATACCCTGCTTCCAGGAAAAGCCACTAAGCTTCAGCTATTGACGACCGTACCGCAAACCGACACTGGTGCGCGAGATGAGTATTCTAAGGCGCTTGAGAGAACTCAGGAGAAGGAACTCGGCAAATTGATACCGTAACTTCGGGAGAAGGTATGCCCCAAGTAGGTGAACCTGTACAAGGCGAGCCCAACGGGGTTGCAAAAAATCGGTGGCTGCGACTGTTTAATAAAAACACAGCACTCTGCAAACACGAAAGTGGACGTATAGGGTGTGACGCCTGCCCGGTGCTGGAAGATTAAATGATGGGGTGCAAGCTCTTGATTGAAGTCCCAGTAAACGGCGGCCGTAACTATAACGGTCCTAAGGTAGCGAAATTCCTTGTCGGGTAAGTTCCGACCTGCACGAATGGCGTAACGATGGCCACACTGTCTCCTCCTGAGACTCAGCGAAGTTGAAATGTTTGTGATGATGCAATCTCCCCGCGGAAAGACGGAAAGACCCCATGAACCTTTACTGTAGCTTTGTATTGGACTTTGAACAGATCTGTGTAGGATAGGTGGGAGGCTTTGAAGTGAGGTCGCTAGATCTCATGGAGCCAACGTTGAAATACCACCCTGGTGTGTTTGAGGTTCTAACCTAGGTCCATTATCTGGATCGGGGACAGTGCATGGTAGGCAGTTTGACTGGGGCGGTCTCCTCCCAAAGCGTAACGGAGGAGTTCGAAGGTACGCTAGTTACGGTCGGACATCGTGACGATAGTGCAATGGCATAAGCGTGCTTAACTGCGAGACTGACAAGTCGAGCAGATGCGAAAGCAGGACATAGTGATCCGGTGGTTCTGTATGGAAGGGCCATCGCTCAACGGATAAAAGGTACTCTGGGGATAACAGGCTGATACCGCCCAAGAGTTCATATCGACGGCGGTGTTTGGCACCTCGATGTCGGCTCATCTCATCCTGGGGCTGTAGCCGGTCCCAAGGGTATGGCTGTTCGCCATTTAAAGAGGTACGTGAGCTGGGTTTAAAACGTCGTGAGACAGTTTGGTCCCTATCTTCCGTGGGCGCTGCAGATTTGAGGAAGCCTGCTCCTAGTACGAGAGGACCGGAGTGGACACACCTCTGGTGTATCGGTTGTCACGCCAGTGGCATTGCCGAGTAGCTAAGTGTGGAAGAGATAACCGCTGAAAGCATCTAAGCGGGAAACTCGTTTCAAGATGAGATCTGCCGGGGCCTTGAGCCCCCTAAAGAGTCGTTCAAGACCAGGACGTTGATAGGTCAGGTGTGGAAGCGCAGTAATGCGTTAAGCTAACTGATACTAATTGCTCGTGCGGCTTGACCCTATAACTTTGATAGCCAATATGCAAACCGTAAGGAATGTGTGAAAAGCTCAAAGATTGTTATGCCAAGTTGACGCAGTCAAAAAACACAAAAATCTGATTCCAAACTCTATGAATTCGCCGAGCTGTTCCTCGAACAGCCCAGCACCCAGTTATGCCTGATGACCATAGCAAGTTGGTACCACTCCTTCCCATCCCGAACAGGACAGTGAAACGACTTTGCGCCGATGATAGTGCGGGTTCCCGTGTGAAAGTAGGTCATCGTCAGGCTCTTACAGCCCAGAAAACCCCAGTCTCATAAAGACTGGGGTTTTTTGCTTTGGGGGATCCAAAAACGGATCAAGTGCAGCGGATTGCTTTATGCGTTCCGGTTCAACAGCCCAACTAGCCCGTCTCACTCTGCTTGTGCCGACCAGGCGTGCGCGACATCTCACAAGCCTTGTAGGCCTTGATCAGCATTTATACGCGTGCGGGGTTGGGCTTGGCATTCGTTGGCCACTCAATGAGCGCATGTCGTTGAGGTATTGGATACGTCTATCCACCGTTCGGTGCTCGAAATCTCTGCCCCCCGGCTTGGTCGAGAAAGCGCTCCAACTTCCCATCCATCCACAGATGGTGCAGATGCGCCAGTGCCTCACCCATGGCAAAAGTCATCTGATGGGTGTCCAGCTTGCGTTGAAAGAGAATCGGCAAAGTATCTGCAGCGCTCAAGGAACGATCATGGGCTGCTTGCAAGATCTCCGAGAGCCGTTCCCGGTGGTGGTCTTGCAATTGGGCAATGCGTGTGGCCAAGCCTATAAACGGCTTGCCATGCGATGGGAGCACCAATGTGCTTTCCGGCAGATCCAGATACCGCAACAGCGAAGTCAAGAACAACTGCAGTGGATTGCCTTCGGGCTCGCTGGCATGGACGCTAACATTGGTCGAGATGCGCGGTAGCACCATGTCACCGCTGATCAAGGTGGTCAACTCAGCACAAAACAGCGCCATATGCTCGGGCGCGTGTCCGTAGCCGCTGATGCAACGCCACGCCCGGCCCCCGATGTCCAGCGTGTCTCCATCCATGATTCGGCGAAAGCGGGGGGGCAGCGCGGGCACGAGGGTCGGGAAATACGATGCTCGCCCACGTACATGGGCTAAAAAGGATGGGTCTTGCGCACCGTGCAGCGCGTAAAAGTCCGCCCCCGCTTCTCCGCCAAACCCTTGCGGGTCATAGACAGCGACCCGAGCCACGTTGTAGTCGGTGGCACTGATCCACAAGCGCACATCCCATCGCTCGCACAGCCAATGGGCCAAGCCGATATGGTCTGGATGCATGTGGGTCACGATGACGCGCAAGATAGGTAAGCCACCCAGGCAGTTCACGAAAATCTGCTCCCACTGCGCACGGGTCGCAGCACTGTCGATACAGCAGTCCACCACGGTCCACCCGTCCAGCATGACACCGCCAGCGCCCAGTTGTCGGTCGCGCAGCAGCCACAGATTGATGTGATCCAGTGCAAAGGGAAGACCCATGCGAATCCAGTGGACTCCCGGCCCGATCTCGATGGAGCCGCCCTCGGAAGGGAGCGCGTCGCCCAGCGGGTAGTGGATCTGGTGTTCGAGTGGGTTCATGGCGAAGGTGTGATGGGTTAGCATTGACGTTAACGTAAACGTCATGCATTCGATGCATTGTAGGGAGCTGCCGCCACCGGGCTGTCTCCTGCGCGAAACCGATACTGCTGTGTGCAGCACCCACCATGGCCAATACTTACACCATCAGCGACCTTGCCAAAGAGTTCGATCTCACCACCCGGGCGATCCGTTTTTATGAAGACATGGGCTTGCTGCAGCCTGAGCGCACTGGATCTGCCGGACGCAACCGCGTGTACAGCGCACGCGACCGCACCCGGCTCCGCCTGACGCTGCGGGCCAAGCGCCTGGGCCTGTCACTGACGGAAGCCAAGGAGATCATTGACCTTTATGACAGCCCCCGTGATACGGGCGTTCAGCTGCGCAAATTCCTCGACGTGTTGGTGGTCCATCGCAAGCAGCTCGAAGAGCAGATGGCCGATTTGCAGGCCAACCTGGAAGAGGTGCGCGAGCACGAAGAAGAGGCGCGCTCGCTGCTGGCCAAGGTAGAAAAGCAAAATTGATTCATAATTGACGTTTACGTAAACGTAAATCAGGAGACTGTTGTGAGCACGCCCCCCCTTGAGCCGCGTTGCGCTGACTTTGCCGATCGCGTGCGCGACAGTTTTGCGCGCCAGGGAGCCATGGAGACCCTGGGCGCCTCGCTGGGCCTTGTGGCGCCAGGTGCTGTGGACATCGAACTCCCTTGGGCGGTCGGGCTGACCCAGCAGCACGGATTTCTCCATGCGGGCATGGTGGCCACAGCGCTGGATTCGGCGTGTGGATATGCCGGTTTCACCCTGATGGCGGCCGACGCTGCCGTGCTCACCATCGAGTTCAAGATCAATTTGCTGGCCCCCGCCAAGGGCGAGCGATTTCGCATGGAAGGGCGGGTGCTGAAGCCCGGCCGCACCATCACCGTGTGCGAAGGCCGCGCTTTCGCCATCGACGGCAGCCAAGAAAAACTCATCGCCACCATGGGGTGCACCCTCATGGCGGTCACAGGACGCGACAACATTCAGGGCTGAATCCGGCCCATTTCCCTACCTTTTACGAGGAGACATTCCCCATGAGCATTCCCGCCAACCTTCCCGGCCTGAACTTCCAACTGGGCGAGGACATCGACGCCCTGCGCGACGCCGTGCGCGACTTCGCACAGGCTGAGATCGCCCCCCGCGCGGCGGAGATTGACCGCAATGACCAGTTCCCCATGGACCTGTGGCGCAAGATGGGCGACTTGGGCGTACTCGGCATCACGGTGCCCGAGCAATACGGCGGCGCAGCCATGGGCTACCTGGCCCACATGGTGGCCATGGAAGAAATCTCGCGCGCTAGCGCCTCGGTGGGCTTGTCTTATGGCGCCCACAGCAACCTGTGCGTGAACCAGATCAACCGCAACGGCAGCGAGGCACAAAAAGCCAAGTACCTGCCCAAGCTCATCAGCGGCGAACACGTGGGCGCGCTGGCCATGAGCGAACCCGGCGCGGGCTCCGACGTGATCAGCATGAAGCTCAAGGCCGAGGACAAGGGCGGCTACTACGTGCTCAATGGCAGCAAGATGTGGATCACTAACGGCCCTGATGCAGACACCCTGGTGGTGTATGCCAAGACCGAGCCTGAGTTGGGCGCGCGCGGCGTGACCGCCTTCCTGATCGAGAAGGGAATGAAGGGCTTTTCGATCGCGCAGAAGCTCGACAAGCTGGGCATGCGCGGCAGCCATACGGGCGAGCTGGTGTTCCAGGACGTCGAGGTGCCCACAGAGAACGTGCTCGGTGGCCTGAACCAGGGCGCGAAGGTGCTCATGAGTGGCCTGGACTACGAACGTGCGGTGCTGACCGGTGGCCCGCTGGGCATCATGCAGTCCGTGATGGACAACGTGATCCCTTACATTCACGACCGCAAGCAGTTCGGCCAGAGCATTGGCGAGTTCCAGCTCATCCAGGGCAAGGTGGCCGACATGTACACCGTGCTGCAGGCGGGGCGATCGTTTGCCTACACGGTGGCCAAGAACCTCGATATGCTCGGCACCGACCATGTGCGCCAAGTGCGCAAGGATTGCGCCAGCGTGATCCTCTGGTGTGCCGAGAAGGCCACCTGGATGGCGGGCGAAGGCGTGCAGATTTATGGTGGCAACGGCTACATCAACGAATACCCGCTGGGCCGCCTCTGGCGCGATGCCAAGCTGTATGAGATTGGTGCGGGCACGAGCGAAATTCGTCGCATGCTGATCGGCCGTGAGCTGTTTGCCGAAACCTGCTGAGCTTCTATCTAATCATTGAGACCCAAGGACAACATGCCCTCCTCCATCGAAGACCTGTTTGTTCACAACCGCGCCTGGGCGGCCCAGATGGAGCGCGAGCGGCCCGGCTTTTTCACCAGCCTGCTGGCGCAGCAAAAGCCCAAGTACATGTGGATCGGTTGCTCCGACAGCCGGGTGCCTGCCAACCAGATTACCGGCCTGGAGCCCGGTGAAGTGTTTGTGCACCGCAATGTGGCCAACGTTGTGGTGCCTACCGACCTGAACTGCCTGTCCACCATCCAGTACGCGGTGGATCAGTTGCACATCGAGCACCTGATGGTGGTGGGGCACTACGGCTGTGGTGGCGTGCTGGCGGCGTTGGAGGGCACGCGCGTCGGTCTGGCCGACAACTGGATCCGCCATGTGCAGGATGTGCGCGACCGCCACCGTGACCTGATTGCCGCCACCGCCCCGGAGTGGCGCCATGACGTGTTGTGCGAACTCAATGCCATCGAGCAGGTCGTCAACATTGCCCAGACCACGGTGATGCTCGACGCCTGGGGCCGGGGCCAGAAGGTGACGCTGCACGGCTGGTGTTATGGGCTCAAGGATGGTCTCATCAACAACCTGCACATGTCCGTGGGCAGCACCGAAGGCCTGGACTCGCTGTACAAGGCCGCGATCGCCGGTGTGGCTGCCGTCAAAAGGCAATAGCCAACCACCGCATCCCCTCAACGGCAGAGCACCCGCCATGTTCCCGCAACGGCTTGACGCTCCCCAGGCCTACGGCATTGCCAAGGCCATGATGGATGGCTTCAACCGGCACTACCGGTTGTTCCGCACCGAGTCCGCGCGGGCCAAGCACCGCTTTGAAACCGGCGACTGGCACGGCCAGCAGCGGGCCCAGCGCGAGCGTATCGAGTTCTACGACCTGCGCGTGAAAGAGTGTGTGCGCAGGTTAGAGAAAGAGTTCGAGGCGGGTGCACAGCCCATGGACGTGTGGCACCAGGTCAAGCTGCACTACATCGGCCTCTTGGTCAACCACCACCAGCCCGAACTGGCCGAGACCTTCTTCAACTCGGTCACCACCAAGATCCTGCACCGCACGCATTTCCACAACGACTTCATCTTTGTGCGGCCTGCGGTCAGTACCGAATACATCGAAAACGAAGAGCCCGCAGCGCGCCCCACCTACCGCGCCTATTACCCGTCGCGAGACACGCTGGGCGAGACCTTCCAGGTCATCATCGAGAACTTCCAGCTGCAGCGTGAATTTGCGGACTTGGGCCGAGACACCGCCTGCGTGGTGGGCGCTATGCGAGGCCGGCTCGACAAAGTGAGGCTGCGCGCCAACTTCCAGATCCAGGTGCTCACCAGCCTGTTCTTTCGCAACAAAGGCGCCTATGTCGTGGGCAAGATCATCAACGGCTTCAACGAAGTGCCGTTTGCGCTGCCCATCCTGCACGACGACAACGGCAGGCTGTTTATCGACGCGGCCCTGTTTGGCGAAGATGACATGCAGATGCTGTTCAGCTTCGCACGTGCCTACTTCATGGTCGACATGGAGGTGCCCAGCGCCTACGTGCAGTTCCTGCGCAGCCTCATGCCGCGCAAGCCGCGGGCCGAGATCTACAACGCCCTGGGCCTGGCCAAGCAGGGCAAGACGCTGTTCTACCGCGACTTTCTGTACCACCTGAAGCACTCCAGCGACCAGTTCCGCATCGCGCCCGGCATCAAGGGCATGGTGATGCTGGTGTTCGACCTGCCGAGCTTTCCCTTCGTGTTCAAGCTCATCAAGGACTACTTCCCGCACCAGAAGGAAACCACGCGCGAGCAGGTCAAGGCCAAGTACCTGCTGGTCAAGCAGCACGACCGTGTGGGCCGCATGGCCGACACGCTCGAATACAGCGAGGTGGCCTTTCCGCGCAGCCGGTTCGACGATGCCCTCATTGCCGAGATCGAGAAGTTCGCCCCCAGCCAGCTCGAAATCAGCGACCGCGACGGCGACGGCCAGACGGAGGTGATCATCAAGCACCTGTATATCGAGCGGCGCATGATCCCGCTCAACATCTACCTGCAGGAAGCCTTCGACACCGGCCTGTCAGACCCGCGCGCGCGCCAGCAGATGGAGCACAGCGTCATCGAATACGGCAACGCCATCAAGGACCTCGTGGCCGCCAACATCTTCCCGGGCGACATGCTCTGGAAGAACTTTGGCGTCACGCGCAACGGCAAGGTTGTGTTCTACGACTACGACGAGATCGAATACCTCACCGACTGCAACTTCCGCCGCGTGCCCACGCCGCGCAATGAAGAAGAGGAAATGAGCGGCGAGGTCTGGTACAGCGTCGGCCCGCGCGATGTGTTCCCTGAAACCTTCGGCCCCTTCCTGCTCGGCAACGATGCCGTGCGCGAGGTGTTCATGCAGCACCACGCCGATCTGCTCGACGCTGCCTTCTGGCAGTCGCACCAGGAACGCATCCGGGCGGGCCACATGTTTGACGTCTTTCCCTACGACACAGACCGGCGCTTTGCGCATGGCTCAGCAGTCCGGTAGCCCCCAGCATTCACCCCTCCCCAACATTTCATCCGAACCATTTCACAGGAGACCATCACCATGTCTGCATCCACCCAAGACCCCATCGTCATCGTCGGCGCCGCACGCACCCCCATGGGCTCGCTGCAGGGCGACTTTTCCAGCCTGGCCGCGCACGACCTGGGCGGCGCCGCCATCAAGGCCGCCATCGAGCGTGCCGGTGTGTCGCCTGACGCCGTGGGCGAAGTGCTGTTCGGCAACTGCCTGATGGCTGGGCAGGGCCAGGCACCCGCGCGCCAGGCGGCGTTCAAGGGCGGCCTGCCCAAGGGCGCTGGCGCCGTCACGCTCAGCAAGATGTGCGGATCGGGCATGAAGGCCGCGATGATGGCGCATGACATGCTGCTGGCCGACACGCACGACGTCATGGTGGCAGGCGGCATGGAGAGCATGACCAACGCTCCCTACCTGCTGCAAAAAGGCCGGGGCGGCTACCGACTGGGCCATGACCGCATCTTTGATCACATGATGCTCGACGGCCTGGAAGACGCTTACGAAGCGGGCCGCAGCATGGGCACCTTTGGCGAAGACTGCGCCGCCAAGTACCAGTTCACCCGCGAGCAGCAGGACGCGTTTGCCACCGCCAGCGTGCAGCGCGCCAAGGCGGCCACCGAGTCCGGCGCTTTCGCGGCCGAGATCGTCCCAGTGACCGTCAAGACCCGCGCGGGCGAGACCGTGGTGTCGGTGGACGAAGGCCCCGGCAAGGTCAAGCTCGAAAAAATCGCCACACTCAAGCCCGCCTTCAAGAAGGACGGCACCATCACCGCCGCGTCCAGTTCCAGCATCAACGATGGCGCCGCCGCGCTGGTGATGATGCGCGAATCCACCGCGAAGAAGCTGGGTTGCAAGCCCCTGGCCCGCATCGTGAGCCACGCCACGCATGCGCAAGAGCCCGAGTGGTTCGCCACTGCCCCGTTGGGGGCCACGCAGAAGGCGCTGGCCAAGGCCGGCTGGCAGGTTGGCGATGTGCAGCTGTGGGAGATCAATGAAGCCTTCGCGGTGGTGCCCATGGCGCTGATGAAGGAGCTGGACCTGCCCCACGACAAGGTCAATGTGAACGGCGGCGCCTGCGCTTTGGGCCACCCCATCGGCGCCAGCGGTGCACGCATCATGGTGACGCTGATGTACGCGCTCAAGGCGCGCGGCCTGACCAAGGGCCTGGCCACGCTGTGCATCGGCGGCGGCGAGGCCACGGCCGTGGCGCTCGAACTGGTCTGACGATGGAGAGGGATGGGATGATTCCCATCTCTTCACAAGGACCGCGATGACCGCACCATCTCCCGAGATCACCACCTTCTGGCGTGAATTTGTCGATGCCCAGGCATCGCTCCAGGCCCAGCCTCTGCGCGAGCGGGTCGAGTCGGCCAACGTGCTCATCGAGCGTCACCTGAGGGGCCTGGCGCTGGAGATGTCTGGCGGCGACAGCGATGCGGTGGTGGATCTCATCGTCACAGCCCACGGCAGCATAGACAACTTTCCGTTGCTGATGGAGGTGGTGGCTGCCGCACCCGTGCTGCAGAACTACCGGTTGCGCGCGTTCCGGGAGCGCACCTCGCAGCCCGACTTTCCCATCGGCATGGAGGGCTTTGAGCTGTCCACATCGGAGGTGCTGGTCGCCTGCGGACAGGACGATGGCCAGGCCGCGCTGGAGATCCGCTTTGGCCGCGAGATCCCCAGCGACTACCAGGACCACGCGCGCAACATGGCGTTCATCATGCTCGACCATGTTCTGGGCGAATACGACTTCGCCGTCAAGGTGGGCGCGGTGGATTTTGTGGAGGAAGCCTCCGACCCGCTGGCACCCTGGGTGCCCCTGAGCCAGTTTGTGCCGGTGTTCGACCGCTATTGGGTGGACACCCTGGGCCGCACCAGCGACTTCCCTGCGGGCGAGCACGACTGGTCGGGCATGACCTTGTCGTTTGGCGGGCAGGACGATGAGGATGGCAGCGGTGACGAGGCTGAAGACAAGGCCATTGTCATGGTCAACCGCAGTGCCAACCCCGTGGCCATGCGCGCCGATCTGGCCTACGCGCTGACCCTGGACCTGGCCGTGGGCAACCGCGATCAGCTGGCCGCCGTGCAAGACCTGCAGGACCAGGCAGCCACGCTGCTCGCGCTGCCGCAGCTGGGCATCATGGCCTACACACTGACCCGCGCGGGGCGCCGCAAGGCCGTGTATTACGTGGGCGACAAGCAGCTGGCCATGCAGACGCTCGCACCTTTGCTGCTGCGCGATGAGGCCGAATCGCTGGAGCTGACCTTCGCGTTTGATCCCGCATGGTCAGGCTATTTCGAGTTTGCCGTGCATTGCCCGTGAACTCTTTCAACCCCTTGCAGGCCACACCATGATCGAAACGCTCGAACAATTGCGCACCCTGTACGCAGCCCCCGGCGAGCGGGCCCTGCGCAAGCAACAACCGCAGCTGGATGGGCACTGCCAGCGCTTCATTGCCCTGTCGCCGTTCTGCGTGGTGGCCAGTGGTGGCGCCGATGGTGCGCTGCTCGATGCCTCGCCGCGCGGCGGTGCGCCGGGCTTTGTGAAGTCACCCGATCCCCACACCCTGCTGTTGCCCGATGCGGGCGGCAACAACCGGCTCGATACCCTGACCAACCTGCTGAGTGACCCGCGCATCGGCCTGCTGTTCATGATCCCGGGTGTGGATGAAACCCTGCGGGTGAATGGCACCGCACGCCTGCGCGACGAAGCGTTGTACACCGACTTCTTCACGGCCGAGCGCCAGCGCCCCAAGATCGTGATCGAAGTGCGTGTGGCCGAGGCGTACCTGCACTGCTCCAAGGCCTTCATGCGCTCGCGGCTGTGGTCCGCCGATGCGCAGGTGGACCGCGCGCAACTGCCCACCATGGGCCAGATGATTCACGACCAGATGGGCCTTGCGACCGAGCCCGAGTCGCAAGTGGCGATGCTGCAGCGCTACCGCGCCCAACTGGCGCAAGAGCAGCAACTCGGCGACGCTTGAGGGGATTGATGTTGAATACTTCTGTTTTGATAGCTTTCAGCGCTTGATGGATAAGCGCTAGAGCTCAACTTCATTCAAATTCCCTCTATGAAATCCATATTGGTCATCGGCGCATCGCGTGGCATTGGGCTGGAGCTCGTGCGCCAGTACACCGAGGCGGGCCGCCGCGTCATCGCTACCGTGCGCGACGATGCGGGCCGCGAGCGGCTACAGGCCCTGGGCGCCGAGGTGTTGACCGTGGACGTGGCCAACCCTGCCAGCGTCAGCGGGCTGGCTTGGCAACTGGACGGCGAAAAGATCGAGACCGCCTGGTATGTGGCCGGTGTCATCCGCCGCCCCAATGCGCTCACGCCGCCCACCCAGCAGGACTTCGATGCCGTGATGCACACCAACGTGCTGGGCGCCATGCAGACACTGCCGCAGGTCGCGCCCCTGGTGGCCGACGCGCAGGGCGTGTTCGCTTTCTTGTCCTCGTCCATGTCGCAGATTGGCAGCGTTCCCAACAGCGGCTCCTGGCTGTACCGCACCAGCAAGGCGGCGCTGAACATGGCCATCGCATCCGCCCAACACGACTACCCGAACGCCACCCTCATCACCATCGACCCCGGCTGGGTGCAGACGGACATGGGCGGCGAAGGCGCTGCGCTGACCGTGCAGGACAGCGTGCGCGGCCTGCGCGCCACCGTGGCGGGCGTCACGGCCGCCGACAAAGGCCGCCTGCTGCACCACGACGGGCGCCGCGCCACGCACTGGTAGCCTTGCGGCTATCAGGCTGCCGGATCGATGCAAGATTTGGACTGGCGCCCGGTGGAGTGGATCCGCAAAATTGCGTGGCGCTGGCTGCCTGAAAACGGCTTCCTGCGCGGGCTGGCTAAAGAGAGGGCCAGCTCCATGCAACCCAACCGGGAGTCCAAAAAATGTGTGATTGTCTTGCTACCCCGGCGGCGCTTGCGCCGTCCCGCCGCCGCCTTCTGGGCGGTGCCGCAGCCTTGGCTGCCCTGGCCTCCAGCGCCCGCGTGCTGGCTGCAGACACCCCTTTGCCCGACAACCGCATCGGCCCCGACGCAGCGCTTGCGCGGCTGGTGCAGGGCAATGCCCGCTACGTGGCGGGCCGTTCCACGCAGCGCGACTTTTCGGTGGGCCGGGTGGCGCGCACCACCGGGCAGCGGCCCTTTGCGGCCATCCTGAGCTGCGCGGATTCGCGCATTGCGCCCGAGCTGGCGTTTGACCAGGGGCCCGGCGATCTGTTCGTGGTGCGGCTGGCGGGCAACTTCCTGAACGACGATGCGCTGGCCAGCATGGAATACGCGATCGAGGTTCTGCAGGTGCCGCTCATTCTCGTGCTCGGGCACAGCAACTGCGGCGCTGTTTCCGCCGCCATCAAGGTGGTGCAGGAGGGCACCCAGCTGCCCGGCCATCTGCCGGGGCTGGTCAACGCCATCCGCCCGGCCGTCGAGGCGGCGCAGCGCCGCCAGCCCGCCAACTTGCTGGTGGCCGCCACCGAGCAGAACGTGCGGCTCAATGTGGCCCGGTTGACCACCTCCGAACCCCTCCTGGCCGGGCGCATGGCCAGCGGCGCCATCCGCGCCGTGGGGGGCGTGTACGAGCTGTCCAGCGGCAAGGTCTCGCTGGTCTAGCCCCCGGGTACGCAGGAGCACGTAGTCCGCCCGCCCTTAGCGGGCGCGCCCGCAGACGCGGGCAAAATTGCATGTTGACTCGCCGGTAGGTGCCTGGGCATCCAGAGCCTGCCGGCGCCGAACGATCCCAAGGAGACAACATGCTGCTGACCCAAGACCAGGAAATGATCCGCGACGCGGTGCGCGACTTTGCGCAAGAACAGTTGTGGCCCCACGCCGCGCGCTGGGACAAGGAACACCACTTCCCCAAAGAGGCGCACCAGGGCCTGGCTGCACTGGGTGCCTACGGCATCTGCGTGCCCGAAGAGTTCGGCGGTGCCAACCTGGACTACGTGACCCTGGCGCTGGTGCTGGAAGAAATCGCCGCCGGTGATGGTGGCACCAGCACGGCCATCAGCGTGACCAACTGCCCCGTCAACGCCATCCTCATGCGTTATGGCAATGCACAGCAAAAGCGCGACTGGCTCACGCCGCTGGCGCGCGGCGAAATGCTGGGCGCCTTCTGCCTGACCGAGCCGCATGTGGGGTCCGACGCCTCCGCACTGCGCACCACCGCCGTAAGGCAGGGCGACGAATATGTGATCAACGGCGTCAAGCAGTTCATCACCAGTGGCAAGAACGGCCATGTGGCCATCGTCATCGCCGTGACCGACAAGGGCGCGGGCAAGAAGGGCATGAGCGCCTTCCTCGTGCCCACCAACAACCCCGGCTATGTGGTCGCGCGGCTGGAAGACAAGCTGGGCCAGCACAGCAGCGACACGGCGCAGATCAACTTCGACAACTGCCGCATCCCGGCCGAGAACCTCATCGGCGCCGAGGGCGAGGGCTACAAGATCGCCCTGGGCGCGCTCGAAGGCGGGCGCATCGGCATTGCCGCGCAGAGCGTGGGCATGGCGCGCAGCGCGTTCGATGCGGCACTGGCGTATTCGAAGGAGCGCGAGAGCTTTGGCACCGCCATCTTCAACCACCAGGCCGTGGGCTTCCGCCTGGCCGACTGCGCCACGCAGATCGAAGCCGCGCGCCAGCTCATCTGGCACGCCGCCGCGCTGCGCGACGCAGGCCGCCCGTGCCTGAAGGAAGCCGCCATGGCCAAGCTGTTTGCCAGCGAAATGGCCGAGCGCGTGTGCAGCGCCGCCATCCAGACGCTGGGCGGCTACGGCGTGGTGAACGACTTCCCGGTGGAGCGCATCTACCGCGACGTGCGTGTGTGCCAGATCTACGAAGGCACGAGCGACGTGCAGAAGATCATCATCCAGCGCGCGCTGGCCTGAGCCTGCTGGGCGCCATTGTCGGCGCCGCGACCGCTGCCTCCGTGCGGTGGTGACGGTTGCGCCGTGAGTGGGGCCGCGGCAGATGCGTACACAGCCATGCCCTGGTCGCTACCCGACGTACCCCCAAGCGCTGCCACGCGCCGGCGTCAACACGCAACCCTCCCAAAGTAGGGGGTGTTTGGTACGGGAAGATGCCAACATCGGCCCGATGAACTCCGAACGCGTGCTCTCCTGGGACACCCTGGCACCTGCCGCCCAGCTGCAGTTGTTGGGCAACAGCTTCATGCGGGTGCGCGACGGCTGCACTGTCATGCCGCTGCTGGGGCTGCCGGGCTTGGCCTGGCTGTATTCGCTGGGCTTGTGGCCCCCTGGCATCACGCTGTGGTGGGGGGCGTCGTTGTTGCTGGTGGGGGCTGTGTGGGGCGTCTGGGGCCTGTGGCAGCGGGCCCTGAAGCAGCGCGACAGCCACGATGCGGCAACGCTGCTGGCCGTTTGGTTGCCTCGTGTGCAAGCGCTGGCTGCGTTGTACGGCGCGTTGGTGATGAGTTCTGCGGCCTCCGCTGGGCCCGACACGCCCTTTGAACTGCGCGTGGTGTTCATCTGTGGCTCCACGCTGGTGGTGTCGGCGCATGCCGCGCACCAGTCGGCGGCGCTGGTGGTTTTCAAGCGGTTCTTTTTCACCAGCTACGCGGTCAGCCTGTTGTCGGTGCCCTATGTGTTTCCCGGTCACTGGCCGTACCTGTTGCCCATGCATCTGGCGTTTGGCGTGTTCTTTCGCAATGCGAGCATCAGCCATCAGTTCTTTCTGAGCAATGTGGACCTGACGGAGCGGTTCCGTGCCGCCAAGGGCGAGGCCGAGCAGGCGCTGGCCGTGAAGAACCAGTTCCTCGCCACCGCCAGCCACGACCTGCGCCAGCCCGTGCATGCCGTGGGGCTGCTGGCCGAATCCATCGCGCTGCGCAACCGGGACCCGGCGCTGGATGCCACGCTGCAGAACCTGCGCCAGGGCGTGCAGTCGCTGCAATGGATGTGCAATGCGCTGCTGGACCTGTCGCGCATCGAAGCGGGGGGCGTGCAGGCAAGGCCCCAGGCGGTGGCCCTAGCGCCGCTGCTGCGCGAAGTCGCCACGCTGCTGGGGGAATCTGCGCGCACCCGGGGCCTGGTGCTGCGCCTGCGCCCGCCACCGGCCAGCGCCCGGGTGCAGGCCGACCCGATGCTGCTGCGCCAGTGCGTGGTGAACCTGGTGCACAACGCGCTGCGGTACACGCAGCGTGGCGGCGTGCTGCTGGCTGTGCGCCGCCGCGCCGGGCACTGGCAGGTGGAGGTGTGGGACACCGGCCCCGGCGTTGCAGCCGAGGAGCGCGAGCGGATCTTCTCGCCCTTCACCCGCAGTGCCTCGACGCGCGTGGCAGACGATGCAGGCTACGGCCTGGGCCTGGCTGTGGTGGCGCGCTGCGCCGAGCTGATGGATGCGCCTCTGGGCCTGGTGTCGCGCCTGGGGCGCGGCTCGCGGTTCTGGCTGCGGCTGCCGCCTGCCACGTCCAGCGCAGTGGTCGTTGCGCCAACGCCCGCCACCGTGGCGCGCCAGGGCGGCCTGCAGGGCTGCTGCCTGGTGGTGGAGGACGACCCGCAGGTGGCCGCAGGCTGGCAGCAATTGCTGCAGGACTGGGGCGTGCAGGTGCGCTGCGCGGCCGATGGTGCCGAGGCACTGGGTTGGCTGGAACAGGGCTTCACGCCGCAGGCCATCTTCTGCGACCAGCGTTTGCGCTCCGGCGAGAGTGGGTTCGCCTTGCTCCAGCGCCTGCAGGCACTGTGCCCTGACGCCGCGCTGGCCATGGTCAGCGGTGAATGGGATTCGCCCGCGCTGCGCCAGGCGGAAGAAGAGGGCTACCTGGTGCTGCGCAAGCCGGTGGCGCCGGGACAGCTGCACGCCTTGTTGCGGCAATGGCTACCTGATTCGTCTGAAGACTATAAAAAAATAGCTGCTAGCGCTTATTGGTAGAGCGCTGAAGGTTGTTTTGATTGATTTTTCTGCGGGCCCAGCCACTGGGCCAGCACCGCGTGCAACTCCACGGGGCTCACCGGCTTGCGCAGCACCAGGTAGCCCTCGTCCTCGGCATCCTGCAAGGCGGGCGCGTTGTGCTCGCCGCTGACCATGGCGCCGCGTGCAGCGGGGCAGCGGGCCAGCAGGGCGCGCAGCACGTCAAAGCCGCTCTCGCCCGTGCGCAGCCGCTGGTCGCAGAAGATGGCATCCGGCTCGAACCCGTCGTCGAGCTGGGCGTGCGCCTCGGCCGTGGTGGTGGCGTATGCCGCCGTCACGCCCCAGGCCTCCAGCATGGCGCGCCAGGCCTTGATCACCTGGCGGTCGTCGTCCAGTACCAGGCAGCGGCCTTGCAGCGGGCGCATTGCCGTCTCGTCGCGGTGTATGGCCACCGGGTCGGGTGGCACGGCCGTCGTAGTAGCCGCAGCGGTGTGGGCCGGCAGCCGCAGCCAGAAGCATGAGCCCCGCCCCGCCTGCGACACCAGGCCGTGGGTGGCGCCCATCTGTTCGGCGCAGCGCGCCACCACGGCCAGCCCCAGGCCGTGTCCGGCGTCGTTCATCTGGTCCGCCCGCTCCCCTCGGTAGTAGGGGCTGAACACCCGGTACTGGTCCGCCACGGTGATGCCGACGCCGGTGTCCCGCACTTCCACCAGCCAGTCGCTGCCGCGCGCCCGCACGCTCACCAGCACCTTGCCTTGGGGCGTGTAGCGGATCGCGTTCTGCACCAGGTTGGCCAGCGCCTGGCGCAGCAGCACCGGTTCTGCCCACACGGTAGCTCCGCCACGCGGCACCCATAGCCGCAGGGCCAGCCCGCCGAGGCTGGCCTGCTCACGGAACAGGCGCACCACGTCCACGAGCAGCCCGCTCAGGTCCACCACGCCCTTGGTGCCCAGCGGCTGGCCGGATTCCAGGCGGGCCAGGTCCAGCAGCGCGTTGAACAGCTGGTTCATGGCCTGCATGCTGTTGCGCAGGTCGGCAACCAGGGGGCGAAGAACCGGGTCGCTGTTGCGCAGGCTGATCGCCTCGACCATCAGCGACATGGCATGCACGGGCTGGCGCAGGTCGTGGCTGGCGGTGGCGAGGAACAGGTTCTTCTCGGCCAGTGCGCCTTCGGCCTGCCGCCGGGCTGCCGCCAGGGCCGCGTTGGCCGTGCGGGTGCGACGGTACTGCCAAAAGCTGGCGCCCGCCGCCAGCAGGGCCAGCGCCACCGTGGCGGCCAGGCCGATCTGCTGCATGCGCCGCACACGCAGCTCGGCATCCTGCACCCGATTGGCCTGCGCCAGCTGCTCGATCTGGCGCAGCCGTTCAGCGCTGTCAAAGCGCTCCTGCAGCGCGGCCACGGCCTGGTCGCGCTCGGTGTGGAACAGCTCCTTGGCCAGCGCCTGCTGCTTGCGCGTGGTGGCCACGGCTTCGCGGTACAGGCCGGCTTGCTCGTACATGCGCGAGAGCTCGCCCAGCAGCTGCTCTTCCATGGGCAGGGAGCCTGCTTCATGCACAAACCGAATGCCCGCCTCCACCTCATGCACGCCAGCCGCAATGCGGCCCTGGCCCATCAGCGCAAAGCCCAGGTTGGCCTGCGCCATTGCGGCCCCGTTCAGCTCGTGCGCGTCGCGGTACGCTGCCAGGGCCTCGCGCATCACGGGCTCGGCCGCGGCATAGGCCTTGCGCTGCAGCAGGACGTCGCCCAGATTGTTCAGCGCCGTGGCCTGGAGCCCGGTGAGCCCGCCGGCGCGGGCGATCTGCAGGGACTGCCGGTAGGCGGTCACGGCGGTGTCGAGGTTGCCCTGCACGTTTTCCACATTGCCACGGTGCAGGTGCAGCCAGCCCAGCGCCTGCTGGGCGCCCAGCTTTTCGGCCAGCGGCAGCGTCTCGCGAATGGTCTGCAGCGCGCGGTCGGGGTTCTTCATGTCGAAGTGCAGCAGCTCCAGGTGGGTGCGCGACCGCAGCTCGGATGTGGCTGCTTGGCGCGGCAGCGTGCGCGAGAGTTCCAGGCTGCGCAGCAGGTGGGTCATCGCCGCTTCGAACTGGCCGTTGCTGCTGTGCAGGGCACCCAGCGTCAGGTGGTAGAGCCAGCGCACCCAGGGGTCGGGCACCTGCTCCGCCGCGCCCGCTTCGCGCGCCAGGGCGTCCAGCCCGGCGCGTGTCTTGCCCGCCACGGCCCATTGCCGGGCCTCGAAGCAGGTGGCCAGCACCTGCGTCGAGGCATCGCTGTGCGCAGCCGCAAGCGCTTTCAGTTGCGCTATGCCCTCGGTCACCACCGCAGCCTGCCCGGTCTCGAAGGCTGCGTCCGTCAGCGCCGCCAGGTAGGTGCGCCGGGTCGCGACATCGGCCGCGTTGGCAAAGCGGGTGGCGGCGGCCTGCAGCGCCTGCACGGCTTCGGCGCTGTTGCGTTGCGACAGGGTCTGCAGCCGGTCCAGCTCTGCCAGGTCCGGGTTCGGTACCTGCGCCCCTGCGGGCAGTGCCGTCTGCAGGCACAAGGCCGCGACCAGCACCACGGCCCGGACAAGGCGCATCAGGACAGCTCCAGCCGCCGGCCGCGCAACAGCGTGATGGCCTCGACCCGCGTGCGCACCCGCAGCCGCTCCAGGATGCCCGTCACGTGCTCCTTCACGGTGCTCTCGGCAATGTCCAGCTGCAAGGCGATGCGCTTGTTGGGCAGCCCCTGCAGCACCAGCGCGAGGATCTGGCCCTGGCGGGTGGACAACCCCAGCTCGGCCGGGGTCACCGGCAGATCGCGGCTGCGCGGCGGCTGGCTGCCCTGCAGGCCCGGCTCAAACCAGACCAGCCCGCTCAGCAAGGCTTCCACCGCCAGACCAAAGGTCTCAGGCGCTGCTTGTTTGTGGATGAAGCCTTGTGCGCCTGCCTGCCGGGCCTGCTCCATCACGGCGGGGTCATCGTCGCCGCTGATCACGGCGATGGGCATCCCGGGGCAGTGGCTGCGCACCTGGGCGATCAGGCCCACGGCAGCGCCTTCCGCCAGCCAGAAGTCAATGAGCGCGATGGCCGGTGTGCCCCGCATTTCCACCCAGCGCAGAAGATCGTCCGCCCCTGCGGCCTCTACCACCTCCATCTGTGGCAGGCGTGCGCGCAGGAACTCGGCCATGCCGTGCGCCACGAGTGGATGGTCGTCCAGGATGAGCGCGTAAGGGGAGGTGGGGGTCATGCAGTGGGAGAGGGTGGCTACGCCTTGCGGCGCAGGCGCGCTGACAGCGCGGAGGCAGGGCAAATTCTGCCAAGTGTTGAGCAGGATGGACGGCGCGCAAACCCTACCAGGGTAGGGTTCCGTACCGCAGGAGGTGCTGCACAGAATCCGCCCTTCATTCACGATCAAGAGGTTTCTGTTCATGACACGACAAGCAAGCGCAACGGGTGCTGGGCGCACTGGGCACTCCGTACGGCCCCTCTTCCGCTGGGCACCCCTGGGCTTGGCGGCCGCCTTGCTGGTGGGTTGTGGCGGTAGTGACGATGACAACAATGGCACGCCGCCGCCTACCGCAGGCGCGTTCAGCATTGGCGGTGCGGTCACGGGCCTGGGCGCTGGCAAGACGGTGACGCTGCAAAACACCGGCAAGGACGACCTGACGATCAATGCCAACGGCAACTTCGTCTTCGTGACGCGCCTGGACAGTGGCATTGCCTATGCCGTCACCGTCAAAACCCAGCCCAGCGGCCAGCGATGCACGGTGACCCAGGGCACGGGCATCGCCACCGCCAACGTCAGCAACGTGCAGGTGCGCTGCGAAAACCTGGCGGCCGCCACCTACACGGTTGGCGGTTCAGTGACCGGTCTGGCGGGTGGCACGCTGGTGCTGCAGAACAACGGGGGCGATGACCTCTCGGTCTCCAGCAACGGCGGCTTCACGTTCGGCACTGCGCTGGCCGGCGGCACGCGCTATGCGGTCACCGTGCGCACGCAGCCTTCCGGCCAGAGCTGCACGGTGCGCAATGGCTCCGGCAGCGTGATCTCTGCCAACGTGGGCTCGGTGGAGGTGAGCTGCGGCACGGTGGTGGCCTTGCCCGAAGGCGACTGGAAGCAGGAGCTGTGCGTAGTGGTGCGGCCCGGCACCTGGGGCCGCTCGCTCTGGCGCATCACCCGCCAGGGGGACAATCGCGTGACGGGACAGATCGGTGTGGCCACCTATGCTGACGCCAACTGCACGGGCGCTGGCACGGTGGCAGGCCCTCTGACCGATGTGGGCAATGTGGCGTTCGACCGTAACGGCAGTACGGCTACGCTGACCGCGTTCTGGGGCTTGTGGACCCAGCCGTCAGGCCTGACATCGCGTGCCGTCTGGGCCCGCAAGGGGAGCCGCCTGTGCATCTTTGGCGACCAGATACCCACGGCCTTCCCAACGGCGGTCAGTGTGGAGAGCTACGTGGACACCGTTCTGCCCAACAAGACCTGCTACACGCAAAACTGAGCCTAGGACAACGCCGTGCTTTGCAATTGCGCCAGCGTCACGAACTCCAGCGCGCGCGCATGTGTGCATTCCAGGATCACGGGAGGCGCCACACCCGCCTCGTAGGCCTCCTTCCAGCGCAAGACGCACAGGCACCAGCGGTTGTTGGGCTGCAGCCCTGCAAAGCGGGACTCGGGCCGGGGGGTGATGAGGTCGTTGCCCCGCGACAGCGAAAAGTCCAGAAACGCCTGTGTCATGCGTGCGCAGATCACGTGGGTGCCGTGGTCTTGCTCGTCGGTGTTGCAGCAGCCGTCGCGGTAGTAGCCGGTCAGTGGGTCGTAGGAGCAGGGCATCAGCAAGGTGCCCAGAACGTTCAGTGCAGTCATATCGGGTCGTGTAAGTCGCGTGGGTTGTGAGGGGCGGTGAGGGGGCAGACCGTTGGGGTGGGCGCGGGGCGGGTCAGCCAACCTCGCCACGACGGCGCAGCACTACGGTGATCTGCCCGTTGGTCTCGATGGTGGCGCGTTCCACTTCGTGCGCGTGCAGGCAGCCGCCTGCGCGCAGTGCGGCCTCCACGTCGTCGCGGGTCAGCAGCTCCTTGCGCATCAGCGCCTGGTTCAGTTCGCCCTGGTGGATCAGCACCTGGGCCTTGCCGTCCACCCAGCGCCCGATGCGCGGGAAGTGGAACGCCAACCGCGCCAGCGCCACATGCAGCAGCATGAGCGTGCTGGCCGAGATCAGCCCGCCCACCAGCGAGTTGTCGCCCGCGTTCATCGAGTTCTGCACCGCGTTCGACAGGATCAGCAACAGGATCAGGTCAAACGGCTCGTACTGCCCCGTCTGCCGCTTGCCCGACAGGCGCATGAACACCAGCAAGAACAGGTACACCACCACGCCGCGCAGCACAAACTCCCACCACGGCACGCTCATTTGCCACATTGCAAGGTTCCTTGTTGGATGCTTGGGTGGGGGCAGTCTACGGCGTGCGGCTTGCCCCTCATTCGCTGAGCGAAAATCCCGGCAATTCCCCGCACGGCTCCGGCACAGTGCGCCACTCACTGCAGTGGTGGCCGAGTGGGCATCATCTGCCGTCCCCCACCGAAAGTACCGCACCATGCAACGTCGCCAATTTCACCAAACCAGCCTCGTGGCTGCCCTGCTGTGCGCCACCGGCCAGCGGGCCTGGGCCCTGTCGCTGGGTGACCTTACCAATGCCGATGCCGCCAGCGGCCTCAAAGCCGCGCTGGGCCAGGGCGCCCAGGCGGCGGTCGCCCTGCTGGGGCGGCCTGACGGGTTTCTGGGCAACCCCCAGGTGCGCATCGGCCTGCCGGGCTCCCTGGACGACGCCGCCAAGGTCATGAAGTCGCTGGGCCAGGGGCGGCGCATCGACGAGCTGGTCACCTCCATCAACCGCGCCGCCGAAGCCGCCGTGCCCATGGGCAAAGACCTGCTGGTGGGCGCCGTGCAGAAGATGACGGTGACCGATGCCAAGAACATCCTGACTGGCGGCAGCACCTCGGTCACCGCCTTTTTTGCCGACAAGACGCGCACGCCGCTCTCCGAACGCTTCCTGCCCGTGGTGAACCAGGCCACCGAAAAAGTCGGCCTGACCCAGAAGTACAACGCCTTTGCGGGCAAGGCAGCGAGCTTTGGCCTGCTCAAACCCGAGGAGGCCAACCTTGCGCAGTACGTCACCGGCAAGACGCTCGACGGCCTGTACTTCATGATCGGCGAGGAAGAGCGCCGCATCCGTCAGAATCCGGCCGGTGCAGGCAGCGCCATCGCCCGCAAGGTCTTTGGTGCGCTGAGATGAAGCTCCCCCTGAGTCGCTTCGCGCCATCCCTCTCTCTCGCTGCGCGGGAGGGGGACGCACCCAGTGGCCTGGCAAAGCCAGTTCCACGGGTGCACTCGCCTCGCGCAGCGCCCGTTTCCATCGGTGGGGCGCGCGCATCGCCTGCGTGCCTTCCTGCACCCGTCCATGAACCATAACGACCCCTGCCCCTGCGGCCGTACCCAAGCCGCACCCGGCAAAAGCGCCAAGGCTGCGGCCTTGTCCTATGGGGACTGCTGCGGCCGCTACCTTGACCACTGGGACGACGCAGCCGCGCCCGACGCCGAGAGCCTCATGCGGTCACGCTACACCGCCTTTGTCCTCGAACGTGGCGACTACCTGCAGGCCACCTGGCACCCCAGCACCCGGCCAGCGGACCTCGATTTCGACCCCGGCACGAAGTGGCTGGGGCTGGAAGTGCGCAGCCACCGCAGCACGGGCGAAGACCGCGCCGAGGTGGAGTTCGTCGCGCGCCACCGCGTGGGCGGCCGCGCCGTGCGCCTGCACGAGACCAGCCGCTTCGTGCGCGAAGGCGGGCGCTGGTTCTATGTGGATGGCGATATCCATTCCTGAAAATTTGAATAAAAATGACCTCCAGCGCTTTACCAATAAGCGCGAGTAGCTATGAAATTTGAAGCAATCTTGTTTGACTGCGATGGTGTGCTGGTCGACAGCGAACCCATCACCAACGGCGTGCTGCGCGACATGCTCAACGAAGCGGGCTGGGCCCTGAGTGCCGACGAATGCATGCGCATCTTTATCGGCAAAACGGTGCGCAGCGAGGCCGCCCGCATCGAGGCCCACACTGGCCGCCCGCTGACCGATGCATGGATGGCCGACTTCTATGCGCGGCGCAATGCCGAGCTGGACCAGCGCCTCACCGCCATCGAACACATCCACGGCACCATCAAAAGGGTGCACGCCCACCACGGCGGGCGCATTGCCTGCGCCTCGGGCGCCGACCGGCACAAGGTCGAAATGCAGCTGGCCAAGGTGGGGCTCACGCCGTACTTTGCCGGGCGGGTGTTCAGCGGCCACGAGATGCCCGCCACCAAGCCCGCCCCCGACGTCTACCTGGCGGCGGCTGCGGCCCTGCAGGTGGCGCCCGGGCGCTGTGCCGTGGTGGAAGACACCGTGACGGGCGTGACCGCTGGCGTGGCCGCAGGCGCCACGGTGTTTGCCTATGCGCCGCTGGACGATGGCGAGGCCCTGCGTGCCGCTGGCGCAGCGCAGGTGTTTCGCAGCATGGCCGAGTTGCCTGCGCTGCTGGGCTGCTGACACAGGCAAGAAGATTCCCAACAGCCCTGTAACCATGGGAGAAGCGCAATGCCGGTACAACGCATGAAGTCGTGGATGCGGCAATGCGCCGTGGTGGCGGCCCTGGCCCTGCTGGCGGGCTGCTCGTCGGTGCGGCCCTGGATCAACGAACCCCTGAAGCCCGAAGACCAGTCCATCCCCGAGCGCAAGTCCGAGCGCGACCCCACCATCCTGGTGGCCGTCACGCTCTCGGGCGGCGGTGCGCGGGCGGCGGCCTTCGGCTTTGGCGTGCTCACTGAAATGCAGGCCACGCGCTTTGACTGGAACGGGCGCCCCACCACGCTGCTCGACGCCACCGATGTGATCAGCGGCGTCTCGGGCGGCAGCATCGTGGCCGCTTACCTGGCGGCACACGGCATCGAGGGGCTGCCCCGCTTCGAGCAGGACTTTCTGCGCCAGAACTTCCAGAACAGCCTCATCACCCAAGCCCTGCGCCCCGGCAACCTGGTGGACCTGACCTCGCCCTGGTTCGGCCGCACGCACCTACTCGCGCGGCGGCTGGACGAGCTGTATGGCGGGCGCACCTTTGGCGATGTGGCGCGGCGCCCGCGCCACCCGCAGCTGTTCATCACCGCCACCGACATGTCGTTGGGCACTGGCTTTGAATTCACGTGGGACCAGTTCGCGCTGATCTGCTCCGACCTGCGCAAGGTGCCGCTGTCGTTCGCGGTGGCGGCATCGTCCGCCGTACCACTGCTGCTGAGCCCCGTCACCCTCAAGAACTACGCCGACCAGTGCCCCCAGTACCAGACCGTGTCCCGCGCTGCCTCCCTGGCTGCGGGCGGCGACTACCGCGCGCGCCTGTACCGCGCGCATGAGTTGAGCTATCTGGACGCGCAGCGCCGCCCCTACATCCACCTGGTGGATGGCGGCCTGGCCGACAACCTGGGCGTGCAGCGCCTGCTCGACCGGGCCCTGGCCGGTGGCGGACTGCGCGAAACCTTCAGCGAAGTGGGCATCCCCCCCGGCACCATCCGCAAGCTGGTGCTCGTCACCGTCAACGCCGAGCGCGACCCATCCGAGAACATCGACATGAGCGACAAGGTGCCCAACATGGCCCAGGTGGTGGACTCGCTGCTGTTTGGCACCGGCGCCCGCGCCACGCGCGAGACGCAGGAGTTCTTGCGCGACATCACCCAGCAGTGGCGCCAGTCGCTGGCGGCGGGCCCCACCGGCAGCAGCGATGCCTTTGCGCCCGGTGCCGAGGTCCATGTCATTTCCGTCAACCTGCGCGATGCCCACGACGACGTGGCGCGCCGCCGCCTGCTGCAGGTGCCCACGGCGTTCTCCATCACGTCGGAAGAAGTCACAGACCTCATCGAGGCAGGTGGCAGCGTGCTGCGCCACTCGCCGGAGTTCCGCGCACTGGTGCAGTCGCTGGCGCGGCAGGCTCCGACGACACATTCACCCACGCCCGGACCTGCATCTACACCAGCGAAGTCCGAGTAGCCGCGTGAGCCCGGCTAGCCCCTAGTGTGGTGTTGCACGCTTGACGGCACATTGAAAACCGATGGATTTTTGGTCAGGGCAAGGCGCAAACCACAGCGATACCAATAGGTATCGCGAGGAATTGCAACGCAGCCCTGGCCGAAAAGACGCGGTTTTAAGGGCCGGATAGCGTGCAACACCACACTAGCCCCCACCTCCGCATCACGGTTTGGTGTCGGGGGCCGGGGTGGTGGGCACGTCCTGGTCTTGGGCCGCCTCCGTCTGTGCGGCCATCGCCCGCTGGTAGCCGGGGCGCAGTTGCAACCGCTGCCAATAGGCCTGCGTGGCGGGCCCAAACTGCGCGTCTAGCCCCAGGTGCTGCGCCAGCAGCAGCGCATACCCCACGGCCACATCCGCAGCCGTAAAGCGGCCCGCGCACAGATAGTCGCTGCGGCCGTGGGTCATCGCGGTTTCTACCGCGCGCAGCCGGGCCAGGAACCAGCGGCTGTAGTCCTCCACCACCTGCGGTAGCTTGCGCTCTGCGGTCTCAAACCGGCCATAGCGCAGCACCAGTGTCTGCGGAAAGGTCAGCGTCGCATCGCTCATGTGCAGCCAGTTCAGGTACGCGCCATACGCCGGGTGTGTGGGCGCCACATCCAGCCCCGCGTCGGGGTGCGTGGCGGCCAGGTACTGGCACATGGCCGCCGATTCGGTCATGCGCACATCGCCCTGCACCAGCAGCGGCACCGTGCCCAGCGGGTTCTCGTCCAGAAACCACCGGGCCTTGGCGCGGGGCGGGAAGGGCAGCATGTGGAGCTGGTAGGGCAGTTGCAGCTCTTCGAGCATCCACAGGGGACGGAAGGAGCGGGCGCTGATGCAGTGGTGGAGGTGGAGCATGAAGGCAAGCGGCAAGCGGCAAGAGGGCGGGCGGGAGCGCTGGTCAGTGTAGTGGTGGCTGGCTGCGGACGCAGCCCCGTGGCAGCCATGCAGGGTGCAGATCGCGCCATTGGGCCACTTCCTATCACGCTGGGCTCGCTTGGCGCCGAAACTCCGCCGGCGACTGCCCCGTCCACCCCCGGAACGCCCGGATAAAACTCTTCTCGTTCTCAAACCCCGCTGCCTCCGCCACCTGCTTGATGGGCCGCTGTGTGCGGTGCAGCAGCTCCACCGCGCGGGTGCGGCGAACCTCGTCTTTCAAGCCCTGCAGCGTGGCGCCTTCTTCCTTCAACTGCCGGTGCAGCGTGCGTGGCGAGACATGCAGCAGCGCGGCCAGCGATTCGGCGCTGTGCTGGGGCAGGGCGTGGGCCGGCTGGCCGGGCAGGGGCGCGGCCAGCAGCTGGCGCACGCGCTGCACCAGCAGGCGGTCGCGGCGGTAGTGCAGCACCGTCAGGGGCAGGGCGTGCTGCAGCATCTGGCGCAGGGCCTGTTCGTCGCGGCGCAGGGGCAGGTGCAGGTAGCGGGCGTCGAAGTGGATGGCGGTGCGTGGCGCGTGGAAGGTGACGGGGCCGCGGAACAGCACGGCGTACGCATCGGCGTGCGGCGGTGCGTCAAACGCAAATTCGGCAGCGATGAGGGGGATGCGCGAGTCCACCATCCAGCAGGCCAGGCCGTGCGCGTTGCGCAATACGGAGACCAGGCAGAACTCGCGCAGCGCACCCAGGTCGCGGGCCTCGGTGATGGCCAGGGTGGCGGTGTCGCCCTGAGTGGTGAGGTGCAGCGCAATGTCGTCCGCCAGCAGGCCGTGGTGGCGGCACCAGCGGGCCAGGGCCACCTGCAGCGTGGGCGAGCTGATGCTGGCACGCGCCAGCATGCCGTAGCTGCCCCAGGGCAGGCGGCGACTGAACCAGCCCAGGGCTTCGTCGTCCAGCTCCTGCATGGCGGCGTCGGAGATCTGCTCCATCTGCCAGGCGGTGATGCGGGCGCTGTCGTCGGGCAGCAGCTGCGGCGCAATCTGTGCCTGGGCCAGGGCGCGTTCCGGGCTCAGGCCGCGCTGCTCGTACGCCAGAACAATGGCACGCACAAAGGCGATGGGCGTTGCGGCAGGGGCAGATAGAGTGGTTGGGAGACGATGGTCGGCGGGGGCGGTGGTCTTCACGCCACAGAGTGTGCCAGCCGTGGCACGATTTGCAACCATTGTGTCCACCCGCCAGGGGTTCAGGCTTCTATGCTTACGGATCGCCCGCCCGCATGTTCTTGCGGCGCAGGCCGCATGACAGAGCCGAGGAGACAAACCCGTGACGAGTGCAGCCGCAACGAACTTCGCACCGCTGGTGGACAGCCACGCCCGTGGCGCCACCGACGTTCCCCTGATCGAGCAGACCATCGGCGCCTTTTTTGCCGATATGGTGGCCCGCCAGCCCGACCGCGAGGCGCTGGTCAGCGTGCACCAGGGCCGCCGCACCACCTACGCCCAGCTGCAGACCGAAGCCCACCGCCTGGCGAGCGCGCTGCTGGGCATGGGGCTCACCCCCGGCGACCGCGTGGGCATCTGGTCGCACAACAACGCCGAATGGGTGCTGATGCAGCTGGCCACCGCGCAGGTGGGCCTGGTGCTGGTCAACATTAACCCGGCCTACCGCACGTCCGAGGTGGAATACGCGCTCAACAAGGTGGGCTGCAAGCTGCTGGTGACCATGGCCCGCTTCAAGACCAGCGACTACCTGGGCATGCTGCGCGAGCTGGCGCCCGAGTGGCACCACCAGCTGCCGGGCCAGCTGGGCTCCGTGAAGCTGCCCCACCTGAACACCGTAGTGTGGATCGATGAGGCGGGGCAGGGCGCCGACGAACCGGGCCTGATGCGTTTTACCGACCTGCTGGCACGCGGCAACGCAGCCGACCCGCGCCTGGCGCAGATCGCAGCCACGTTGAAGGCCACCGACCCCATCAACATCCAGTTCACCAGCGGCACCACCGGCTTCCCCAAGGGCGCCACGCTCACGCACCGCAACATCCTGAACAACGGTTTCTTCATTGGCGAGTGCATGAAGCTCACGCCCGAAGACCGCCTGTGCATCCCCGTGCCGCTGTACCACTGCTTCGGCATGGTGCTGGGCAACCTGGCCTGCCTGACGCACGGCGCCACCATCGTGTACCCCAACGACGGGTTTGACCCGCTGACCGTGCTGCAGGCGGTGCAGGACGAGTGCTGCACCGGCCTGCACGGCGTGCCCACCATGTTCATCGCGGAGCTGGACCACCCGCGTTTTGCCGAGTTCAACCTCAGCACCCTGCGCACCGGCATCATGGCGGGTTCGCCCTGCCCCACCGAGGTGATGAAGCGTGTGGTGGAGCAGATGAACCTTCGCCAAATCACCATTGCCTACGGCATGACCGAGACCAGCCCCGTGAGCTGCCAGAGCAGCACCGACACGCCGCTGGACAAGCGCGTCTCCACCGTGGGCCAGGTGCAGCCGCACCTGGAGATCAAGATCGTGGACCCCGACAGTGGGGCGGTGGTGCCCATCGGCCAGCGGGGCGAGTTCTGCACCAAAGGCTATTCCGTCATGCACGGCTACTGGGGCGACCCGGCCAAGACCCGCGAGGCGATTGACGAAGGCGGCTGGATGCACACCGGTGACCTCGCCACCATGGACGCCGAGGGCTACGTGAACATCGTTGGCCGCATCAAGGACATGGTGATCCGTGGCGGCGAGAACATCTACCCGCGCGAGATTGAAGAGTTTTTGTACCGCCACCCGCAGGTGCAGGACGTGCAGGTGGTGGGCGTGCCCGACCAGAAATACGGCGAGGAACTCTGCGCCTGGATCATTGCCAAGCCCGGCACCCAGCCCACCGAGGACGACATCCGCGCCTTCTGCAAGGGCCAGATCGCGCACTACAAGGTGCCGCGCTACATCCGCTTTGTCACCAGCTTTCCGATGACGGTGACGGGCAAGATCCAGAAGTTCAAGATCCGCGACGAGATGAAAGACCAGCTGGGGCTGGTTGAAGATAAAACCGCTTGAGAGAGCAAGAACGTATGACCATTCTCGACACCCAACTCAACGCCCGCTCGGCGGACTTTCTGGCCAACGCCGCCGCCATGCGCACGCTGGTGGATGACCTGCGCGCCCAGCTCGACAAGGTCGCCCAGGGCGGCGGTGAGGCGGCCCGCGCCAAGCACACGGCGCGGGGCAAGCTGCTGCCGCGCGAGCGCGTGCAGATGCTGCTGGACCCGGGAACGCCGTTCCTCGAACTGGCGCCGCTGGCCGCGCTGAACATGTACAACAACGATGCGCCCAGCGCGGGGCTCATCGCGGGCATTGGCCGCGTGAGTGGTGTGGACTGCATGATCGTGTGCAACGACGCTACGGTGAAGGGCGGCACCTACTACCCCCTCACCGTCAAGAAGCACCTGCGTGCACAAGAGGTGGCCCAGCAGAACCACCTGCCCTGCATCTACCTGGTGGACTCGGGCGGCGCCAACCTGCCCAACCAGGACGAGGTTTTTCCTGATCGCGACCACTTCGGCCGCATCTTCTTCAACCAGGCCAACATGAGCGCCATGGGCATTGCGCAGATCGCCGTGGTCATGGGATCGTGCACGGCGGGCGGCGCCTACGTGCCGGCCATGAGTGACGAGTCCATCATCGTCAAGAACCAGGGAACCATCTTTTTGGGTGGCCCGCCATTGGTGAAGGCTGCGACGGGCGAGGTCGTCACGGCCGAAGACCTGGGCGGCGGCGACGTGCACACGCGCCTGTCGGGCGTGGCCGACCACCTGGCGCAGAACGACATGCATGCGTTGCAGCTGGCACGCAATGCCATCCGCAATTTGAATAAAAACAATGCGGAAGCAGCTGCTGATCAAGCGCCAGTAGCTCCTAAATTTGCAGCGGAAGAGCTGTATGGCGTGATCCCCGTGGACACGCGCAAGCCGTTCGATGTGCGCGAGATCATCGCCCGCATCGTGGACGGCAGCGAGTTCGACGAGTTCAAGGCCCGCTACGGCACCACACTGGTTACGGGCTTTGCGCGCATCGAGGGGATGATGGTCGGCATCATCGCCAACAACGGCATTCTGTTCAGCGAGTCGGCCTTGAAGGGCGCGCACTTCATCGAGCTGTGCTGCCAGCGCAAGATCCCGCTCGTGTTCCTGCAGAACATCACCGGCTTCATGGTGGGCCGCAAGTACGAAAACGAAGGCATCGCGCGCAACGGCGCCAAGATGGTGACGGCCGTGGCCACGGCCAGTGTGCCCAAGTTCACCATCATCATCGGCGGCAGTTTTGGCGCGGGCAATTACGGCATGTGCGGTCGTGCCTACTCGCCGCGCTTCCTGTGGATGTGGCCCAACGCGCGCATCAGCGTCATGGGCGGCGAGCAGGCCGCAGGCGTGCTGGCCACGGTGAAGCGCGACGGCATCGAAGGCAAGGGCGGCCAGTGGAGCATGGAGGAGGAGGAAGCCTTCAAGGCCCCCATCCGCCGTCAATACGAAGACCAGGGCCACCCCTACTACGCCACTGCGCGCTTGTGGGACGACGGCGTGATCGACCCGGCCGACACCCGCCGTGTGCTGGCGCTGGGGCTGGCCGCCACGCGCAATGCGCCCATCGAAGACACCAAGTTCGGCCTGTTCCGCATGTAACCCGCTGCGAGCCGCCATGGACGCTGTTGCGCATTTCACCCAGCTGGCACGCTACAACGTGTGGGCCACGGTGCGCCTGCTCGATGCCGTGCGGGCGCTGCCGGAAGAGGACTACCGGCGCGATGTGGGTTTGTTCTTCCACAGCATCCACGGCACGCTCAACCACCTGCTGGTGGGCGAACACCATCTGTGGTTCGTGCGCTTTGCCGACGGCATTTCGCCCAAGGTGGCGCTGGACGCCGAGCTGGAGAGCGACCGTGCGCGGCTGGATGCCCGGCTGCGCGAGGGCGCGGCCCGCTGGGCGCCGCTGATAGCCTCGTTCAAGCCGGACCGCTGGAGCGGCACGCTCGACTACACCACCATGCGCGGCACAGCGGCATCGCTACCGTTTGCGGCCACGCTGGCGCATGTGTTCAACCACGGCACGCACCACCGGGGTCAGATCACCGCCGCATTGACTGCGCTGGGCCAGCCTTGCCCCGAGCTGGACCTTGTCTACTTCCTGCAAAACCCGTCCACGCCATGAGCCAGAACCTGTCCATCACCCAAACCGGCGCCGTGGCGCGCATCACGCTCACGCAGCCCGAAATCCGCAACGCCTTCAGCGATGAGGTCATTGCCGAGATCACCGCCGCCTTCACCGATGTGGGGGGGCGTGCCGATGTGCGCGCCGTGGTGCTGGCTGCGGAAGGCCCGGCCTTCTGCGCCGGTGCCAACCTCAACTGGATGCGCCGCATGGCCGACTACACGCGCGACGAGAACATCGCTGACGCGGGAAAGTTGGCCGAGATGCTGCGGGTGATCTACGAGTGCCCCAAGCCCACGGTGGCACGTGTGCAGGGCGATGTATATGCAGGCGGCATGGGCCTGGTGGCCGCGTGCGACATGGCCGTGGCCGTGGACACGGCGGGCTTTTGCCTCAGCGAAGTGAAGCTGGGGCTCATCCCCGCCACCATCAGCCCGTATGTGATCCGTGCCATGGGCGCACGCGCTGCGCACCGCTACTTCCTCACGGCCGAGCGTTTTGGCGCGGCCGAAGCCTTGCGCATTGGCTTTGTGCACGAGGTCGTGGTCGCTGACCAGCTCGACACCAAGGTGGACGAACTGCTCAAGGCCCTCACCAGCGCCAGCCCCAACGCTGTGCGCGTGTGCAAAAAATTGGTGATGGATGTGGCCGAGCGTGAAATCAACGCGGGCCTCATCGCCGCCACCGTGCAGGGCATTGCCGACATCCGCGCCAGCGACGAAGGCAAGGAAGGTGTGCAGTCGTTCCTGAACAAGCGCAAGCCCAACTGGCTGAGCTGATCGCTACTTAACGGCCATGGACACCCTCTGGTTCAACATCGTGCAGTGGCTCCACACGCTGGGTCTGCATGTGGATGGCGGCACTGCGCGCGCCGTGGGCGACGCGGCAGCTACGGCAACTGCGAAGCTCGACATGCCCAGCCTGCTGGCGCTGGCCGCAGCGCTGGGCTGGGCCAGCGGCTTTCGGTTGTATGCCGTGGTGTTCCTGGTCGGCATGATGGGGGTGCTGGGCTGGATGCCGCTGCCCCCTGGCCTGGCCATGCTGCAGCACCCGCTGGTGCTGATGGTCAGCGGCTTCATGCTGATGGTGGAGTTTTTTGCCGACAAGGTACCCTGGGTGGACAGCGCCTGGGATGCCGTGCACGCCTTCATTCGCGTGCCTGCGGGCGCCGCCTTGGCCTATGGCGTGTTTGGCGCCGACAACGCCACCATGGCCGTGGTCGCGGGGCTGCTGGGGGGCTCGCTTTCGGCCACGTCGATGGCCACCAAGATGACCACGCGCGCGGCGGTGAACACCTCGCCCGAGCCGTTTTCCAACTGGGGCCTGTCGTTCTTGGAAGACGGCCTGGTCGTTGCCGTGGTCTGGCTGGCCACGCAGCACCCGGTGGCGTTTGGTGTTGCGTTGGTCGTGATGGTGGTGGTGTCCGTACTGCTGCTGGTGGTGCTGTTCAAGTTTCTGCGCGCCGTGGTGCGGCGCTTGTCTTCATTCTTTTCTGGTTCTGCCAAGGTGGCTTAAAAATGTTCAACAAGATACTCATCGCAAATCGAGGCGAGATCGCTTGCCGTGTGGCCGCCACCGCCAAGCGCCTGGGCGTGAAAACCGTTGCCGTGTATTCCGATGCCGACGCTAACGCCAAACATGTCGCCGTGTGCGACGAGGCAGTGCACATTGGCGGCAGCGCGCCCAAGGACAGCTACCTGCGCTGGGAGCGCATCATCGACGCCGCCAAGGCCACGGGCGCGCAGGCTATCCACCCTGGCTACGGTTTCCTGAGCGAGAACGAAGACTTTGCCAAGGCTTGTGCCGATGCGGGCCTGGTCTTCATCGGCCCGCCCGCCAGCGCCATCAATGCCATGGGGCTGAAGGCCGAGTCCAAGCGCCTGATGGAGCAGGCCCAGGTGCCCCTGGTGCCCGGCTACCACGGTGCGGACCAGGACCCGGCACTGCTGCAACGCGAGGCGGACCGCATTGGCTACCCGGTGCTCATCAAGGCCAGCGCGGGTGGTGGTGG
Source organism: Acidovorax sp. NN32 (assembly GCF_057597245.1). Lineage (NCBI taxonomy): Bacteria > Pseudomonadati > Pseudomonadota > Betaproteobacteria > Burkholderiales > Comamonadaceae > Acidovorax > Acidovorax sp. NN32. The sequence goes on along the minus strand of NZ_CP199679.1, from coordinate 4,588,482 downwards.
CAAGGGCATGCGCGCCGTGGACAAGGCCGAGGATTTTGCGGCGGCGCTCGACTCCTGCAAGCGCGAGGCCATCAACAGCTTCGGCGACGATGCGGTGCTGGTCGAAAAATACGTGCAGCGCCCCCGCCACATCGAGATCCAGGTGTTCGGCGACACGCACGGCAACTGCGTGTACCTGTTTGAGCGCGACTGCTCGGTGCAGCGCCGCCACCAGAAGGTGCTGGAAGAAGCGCCCGCCCCCGGCATGACGCCGGAGCTGCGCGCCCGCATGGGCGAGGCTGCCGTGGCCGCAGCACGGGCGGTGAACTACGTGGGCGCGGGCACGGTGGAATTCATCGTCGAGCAGCCCGGCGGCTACGACGCGCCCGAGCAGATGAAGTTCTACTTCATGGAGATGAATACCCGCCTGCAGGTGGAGCACCCCGTGACCGAGGCCATCACGGGCCTCGACCTCGTGGAGTGGCAACTGCGCGTGGCCTCAGGCGAGCCCTTGCCGCTCAAACAGGAAGACCTGCGTATCCAAGGTCACGCCATCGAGGCGCGCATTTGCGCTGAGAACCCCGACAACAACTTCCTGCCCGCCACCGGCGCGCTCAATGTGTATGCGCTGCCCGAGTGCGTGACCTTCGAACGGGGCTCGGTGCGCGTGGATTCCGGCGTGCGCCAGGGCGATGCGATCAGCCCGTTCTACGACTCCATGGTGGCCAAGCTCATCGTGCACGGTGACACGCGTGCGCAAGCCCTGGCCCGGCTGGATGAGGCGCTGGCCCAGACCCACATCGTGGGCCTGGCAACCAACGTGCAGTTTTTGCGCCGCGTGGCCCGCACCGAGGCATTTGCCAGCGCCAAGCTGGACACCGCGCTGATCCCGCGCGAGCAGGCGGTGCTGTTCCACCAGGAGCCCGTGGGCTTGCCCCTGGCGGCTGCTGCCGCCGTGGCTCAGACCCTGCTGCGCGAGCGCGCCAGCGAGGGCGTGGACCCCTTCAGCCGTCGCGATGGTTTCCACACCCATGGCGTGGTGCAGCGCCGGTTTGAGTTCGAGTTTGGCGGCGAGCACGCCAAGGCGCTGCTGACCTACGAGCGTGGTGGCAGCCTGCATCTGGCCGTCGGCGAGGGCGATGCTGCAGTGGCCGGGCCGTTGGTGTTCAGCGCTGTAGGGCAGGGCATCGAATTGCAGTTCGCCGGCCAGCGCACGCGCGCTGCCGTGTATGCGCAGGGCGAGGTGGACCATGTGTTCACCCCGCTGGGCGCCACGCAGATCACCGCCATCGACCTGCTGGCCCACGCGGGCGAGGCAGCGGCTGAAGGCGGACGCCTCACGGCCCCCATGCCCGGCAAGGTGGTGTCGTTTGCCGTGAAGGCGGGCGACAAGGTTGCCAAGGGGCAGCCACTGGCGGTGATGGAGGCCATGAAGATGGAGCACACCATCGCCGCCCCGGCCGACGGCGTGGTGCAGGAGCTGCTGTACGCGCCCGGCGACCAGGTGACCGAGGGGGCAGAGCTGCTCAAGCTGGTAGCCGCCGACAAGGCCTGAGCCAAGTAGTGTCCCGAGTCGTCTGCAGGTGACAGCGCAGGGGGCCTAATGCGGCTACGCTTGGGCCCCATGAAAATCACCTTTTGCTGTACCGATGCCAAGCCCGAGCCCTGGCTCCAGGGCTTTTCCGCCGCGCTGCCCGGCGTTGAGATTTCTGTTTGGCAGCCCGGAGCCCCGCAGGCCGACTACGCCGTGGTCTGGGCACCACCCCAGCAGTTCATGGACGAACAGCCAGTGCTCAAAGCCCTGTTCAACATTGGCGCGGGGGTGGATGCCCTCCTCAAGCTGCGCTTGCCTCCCAAGGCCCTGGTGGTGCGCCTGGACGACGCAGGCATGGCGGTGCAGATGGCCGAGTACGTGTGCCACGCGGTCATCCGCCACTTCCGCGAGTTCGACGGCTACGAGGCCGACATGGCGGAGGGCCGCTGGGGCTACCGCAAGCCCCGTTTGCGCAGCGACTATCCCATCGGTGTGATGGGCCTGGGCGTTCTGGGCGAGCGGGTTGCTAAGGCGCTGGCGCAGTTTGACTTTCCCATCAACGGCTGGAGCCGCAGCCCCAAGGCCATCGACGGCGTGCGCGGCTTTGCGGGCGCGGATCAATTCAATGACTTTCTGGCCGCGAGCCGCGTCCTGGTCAACCTGCTGCCGCTCACGCCCGATACGACCAACGTCATCAACAAGGGCACGCTCGCTCGCCTGCAGCCGGGTGCCTACGTGATCAATGTGGCGCGCGGCGCGCACCTGGTGGACGAAGACCTGCTGGCCGCCATTGACAGCTGCCATGTGGCAGGCGCCACACTCGATGTGTTCCGCACCGAGCCGTTGCCCGCAGGCCATGCGTTCTGGACGCACCCGCGCATCACCGTCACGCCCCACACCTCGGCGCGCACGCTGCGCGACGAGAGCATTGCCCAGATCGCACGCAAGATGGTGGCGCTGGAGCACGGCGAGACGGTGGCGGGCATCGTGAACCCCGCGCGCGGCTACTGAGGCCGCCGGTCTACGCGCTCGCCAGCGTAGAGAATGGCGGGCATGAGCTCCTCCACCTTCCGCCGCTTCTTTGGTCTTTTGGGCTGGATCCTGCTGGTGCCCAGCGCCTTGACCGCGCTGGGCGCAGCGTGGTTGTTGGCCTCTGGCATGAACATGCTGGGCGACACACACACCGCCAGGGGCCGGGTGGTTGCGCATGAAGAAATCATGACGGGCGCGACTCACCGCCGGGGGCTTGCCAAGAAAAGCATTGTGGAGTTTGTGGCGGGCGATGGGCGGAGATTCCGGTTCACAGACTCGGTCGCACGCCAGCAGCAGGCCATCCACGAGGTGGGTGAGACCGTCTCGGTGCGCTACTCCGCCCAAGACCCGTCGCAGGCCGAGATCAGCAGCTCCACCGCCGTGAAGATCGTGGCCGGTACGGTGATGCTGCTGTCCAGTGCCATTGGCATGGCGCTGGGCTGGCTGTTGCTGCGCTTGCGACCCAGGTCTGTCGCATAGCCCTCTGTGCGCGGGCACAGAGGGTGTGCCTTTTCAATCCACCGTCACGCCGGCATCGCGCACCAGCTTGCCCAGGCGCTGCGCGTCGGCCTTGATGAGCGCCCCGAAATCTGCCGCCGTGCCCCCCACCGCAGGCGTGCCAATGGCTTCCCATTTGGCGCGGAAGGCGGGTTCCTTGAAGATCGCATTCACCGTGGCGTTGAGCTTGTCGACGGTGGCTTGCGGGGTGCCAGCGCGCACCGCAATGCCATGCCAGCCGGTGATCTGGTAGCCCGCAATGCCAGCCTCCGCCATGGTGGGCACATTGGGCAGCACCTTGGCACGTTCGCTGGAGGTGACGGCCAGCGGGATGAGCTTGCCCGCCTGGATGTGGGGCAGGGAGCTACCGACGATGTCGAACATCACGTTCACCTGTCCGCCGATCAGGTCGTTGAGCGCTGGGCCAGCGCCACGGTAGGGGATGTGCCCCATCTTCACGCCCGCGGTGGTGTTGAACAGCTCGCCCGCCAGGTGCTGCGGTGTGCCGTTGCCGGCTGACGCGTAGCTCAGCACCGGCTTTCCGGCCTTGGCCATGGCCAGGAACTCGGCAAACGTCTTGACGCCCAGCGAGGGATGCACTTCCAGCACCAGCGGGAATGCCGACAGCTGGATCACCGGAGCCAGATCGGTCAGCGGGTTGAACGGCATGCTGGCGTACAGCGAGGGGTTGACCGCCATGGGGCCGCTGGCGGCCAGCAGCAGCGTGTGCCCGTCCGCTGGCGCCTGCTTGGCCACCTCCGCGCTGCCGGTGTTGCCACCAGCGCCGCCCTTGTTGTCCACCACCACAGGTACACCCAGGCGGCTTTGCAGCTCGGGCTGCAGCATGCGGGCCATCAGGTCGGTGGGGCCACCGGGCGGGTAGGGCACCACAAAGCGGATGGTCTTGCTGGGGAAGGCGGTGGCGGCCGTCTGCGCCGCTGCGTGACCTGCGATGCCCAGGGCCAGGGGCACGGCAAGGGCTGCGTGCAGCACGGTGCGCCGGGCGGTGCTAGGCGTGGACGAGTAAAGGTGGCGGTGGTGCATGTCTGTCTCCTGTGGGGATGGATAAAACCCGTCTGCTGCGGGTTGATGTCAATGAATCGGGAGCGCTGTGGGGCGGGGCAGCTCAGCCTGCGCCAAAACGCTGCCGGATGTCGGCGGCGGTGGCCAGCGGGCGGCCCAGCGCGGCGGCGGCTTCGACGGCCTGGCGCACCAGCGCGGTGTTGTCGGGGGCCACGCTGCCGTCCTTGCACAGCAGGTTGTTTTCAAACCCCACGCGGGCGTGGCCGCCAAACACGGCGGCGGCGACCACGCAGGCGTTTTCTGCCGCACCGAAGGCGCACACGGCCCAGGGCTCGTTGCCGTCATGGGCGTTCAGAAACGGCAGCAGGTCGCGCGGGCTGGAGGTCTGGCCCGCGCTGTAGCGGCCCAGCACAAACAGCAGGAGCCAAGGTGCATCCGGCACCACGCCACTGGCGCGCAGCGCCTGCCAGCGGCGCAGGTCGGCCACGTCGTACAGGATGACCTGCACCATGGTGCGGCGCTGGGCGAGGCCGGTGAAGAAGCGCTGCAGTCCGGCTTCGCCGATCTCGGGCTTGTCTACTTCGCGCAGGCCGATGGACACGGCCTCGGGTTGCAGGGCCTCCACCATGGCGATCTGCGCGGGGGCCTGGTACACGCCTGCGGCTTCACTGGTGATCTGTATGACCATCGCGTCGCCCACGGCCTGGCGCACCACGCGCTGCGCCTCACGGTAGCCCTCCACGTCCAGGCTGTGGCGGCCTTGTGCGTCGCGGATGTGCATGTGCAGCATGGCCGCTCCCGCGTCCAGGCAGGCCTTGGCCGTGGTGGCCAGCGTGGCCGGTGTGATGGGCACGGCGGAGTGGTCGGCGGGCTGCTTGTAGGCGCCGTTGGGCGCCACGGTCACGATCAGCGGGTCAACCCACTGGCTGGCAATGGTGGGTGATGCGGGCGATGCACTCATGCGCGGGCTCCAGTGGTCGTTGGGGTGTCCGTCGGTGACGTGTCGGTGGGGGGATCGATGGTGGGCAGCTCGCTGGCAAGCAGGGCCAGGCCCTGGCGCAGCAGCGTGTCGTAGCGCGCGCGTTCGGCCTGCTTGCGGTCTTCGGGCCAGTCGAAAAAGCCCTTGCCGGTCTTCATGCCGAGCTGGCCCTGGGCCACCTTGTCGCGCAGGGCCTGGGCGGGTATGTCGGTGTTCGAGAGCGTGGGGTACATGGTGGCTGCGGCGGCGGTGTGCACCTCAATGCCCGCGTGGTCGCGCTGCAGCACCGGCCCGGCCGCCAGAAAGCGGAAGCCAAAACCAAAGCGCACGGCGGCGTCCACGTCTTCGGGCGAGGCAATGCCTTCGTCGATGAGCGCAAACGCCTCGCGCGAGAGCGCATGCTGCATGCGGTTGGCCAGAAAGCCCGGCTTGTCCTTCTTGACCAGCACCGGCACGCTGCCGCAGCCACGCATGAAGGCGTGCAGCCAGGTGCCCAGGGCCGGGTCGCTGCGCCCGCCCAGCACTACCTCCACCAGCGGCACAAGGTGGGCGGGCATGAAGAAGTGCAGGCCCAGCATGCGCTGTGCCGTGGCCAGCCCCTGGGCGATGGCACTGATAGGAAACCCCGAGCTGTTGCTGGTCAGCACGGCGTTGGGGGGCGCCACGGTTTCCAGCTCGGCAAACAGCTTTTGCTTGGCCGCCAATTGCTCGGTGATGCATTCGACCACCAGCACCACGCCGCTCCAGTCCACATCCTGCAGGCTGGCGCACACCTGCACCGGGCCGGCGTGTGTGGCCTGTCCGGCAGCGGCCAGCTCCTGCGCAATGTGCGGCAGCAAGTGGTCGCGGCGGGCGGCGTGGGGGTCCACCACCGTGACCTGCGCGCCGCCACGGGCCAGGACCACAGCCACATCGGCCCCCATGGTGCCTCCGCCTACCACCACGGTGCGCGCGCTGCGCGGCGAACTGTTCTCCATCGTGTCTCCTTGTTGCTCTCAATCTGTTCAAGCGGTGTGCTTGCGTTGAATTCAGTCTAGGGGCCCCACATTGCGCGGTCCAGACGTCTTTTTCGATAGACTGATCGGTTATGAAGATCAATTGGTCCGCCCGCGAGGTGGATGTGTTCCTCTCCCTGGCCGAGACGCTGAGCTTTCGGCGCACGGCCTTGCAGATGCACCTGTCGCAGTCGGCGGTGTCGGGCACGGTGGCGCGGCTGGAGGAGATGCTGGATGTGCGCCTGTTCGAGCGCACCACGCGCACCGTGCAGCTCACGCTGGCGGGCGAGGTGTTTGCCGAGCAGGCGCGGTTCCTGCGCCACCAGATGGAGGAGACGGTGCGCCGCGTGCAGGAGGTGGCGCAGCTGCAGGTGGGCCGCGTTGCGCTGGCGGCGCTGCCGTCGCTGGCCGCCGGGGCTGTGCCACGGGCCTTTGCCCGGTTCTCCGCGCAGCACCCGGGCGTGCAGATGGAGCTGATCGACAGCCTGGCGGGCCCAGCGTTTGACATGGTGCGTGCCGGGCGTGTGGACTTTGCCCTCACGGCTGCCAACCCCGCCTATGCCGACCTGGACTACACCCCGCTGGTGTCCGACCGCTTTGTGCTGCTGATGGGGCGCACGCACCCGCTGGCCCGGGGCCGCAGCGCCATTGCCTGGGCGGATGTGGCCGAGCTGCCGCACATCTCCATGCCCGCAGGTACCAGCGTGCGGCAGTATGCGGAAGAGGCCTTGCTGACCCACCGCATCCGTTTTGCGCCGCGCTATGAGGTGGAACACCTGGCCACCATCGCGGCCATGGTGGCTGCGGGGCTGGGCGTGAGCGCGCTGCCCGAACTGGCCGCCCAGGTGGTGCGCAGGCCCGAGGTGGTCACGCGAGCGCTCAAGGCGCCCGTGCTGCACCGGCCCATCGGGCTGATCACGCTCCGGGGGCGGCCGCTGTCGCTGGCGGCGCAGGCCATGGTGGCTCTGCTGCGGCAAGAGGTGGCGGGTGATGGCACCCGTACGGGCTGATGGCGCGTCCGGCGAATGGTCTGGCACGATATGGGGTGGCCCTGTGGAGGCGGTGGCGAGACAATGGCGGCATTCCTTGATCCACCCTTGGTAGCCCCATGAGCATTCCCTCCCGCGTCCGCCTCATCGACGTTGGCCCCCGCGACGGCCTGCAGAACGAAAAGACCCCAGTCCCAGCCGCCGTCAAGATCGAGCTGGTGCACCGCCTGCAGCAAGCGGGCCTGAAAGAGATCGAAGTCACCAGCTACGTCAGTCCCAAGTGGGTGCCGCAGATGGCCGACAACCATGAGGTGATGGCCGGTATCACCCGCCAGAGCGGCGTCGCGTATTCGGTGCTCACGCCCAACCTCAAGGGCTTTGAGGCTGCCGTGCTGGATAAACCCGACGAGATCGTTGTCTTCGGCTCGGCCAGCGAGGCCTTCAGCCAGCGCAACATCAACTGCAGCATTGCCGAGAGCATCGAGCGTTTTGCCCCCGTGGTGCAGGCGGCGCTGGCCGCCGGCATCCGTGTGCGCGGCGCCATGAGCTGCACCGTGGGCTGCCCGTACGAAGGCGACATTGCCCCTGAGCGTGTGGCGTACCTCGCGGGCCTGCTCAAGGGCATTGGCGTGCAGCGTGTGGACGTGGCTGACACCATCGGCGTGGGCACACCGCGCAAGGTGCAGAAAGCGCTGGAGGCCACGTTGCAGCACTTCGGCATCGACGACGTTTCGGGCCACTTTCATGACACCTACGGGCAGGCGCTGTCCAACACGCTGGCCGCGCTGGAGCTGGGCGTGTGGAACTTCCAGTCCTCCGTGGCGGGCCTGGGCGGCTGCCCTTACGCCAAGGGCGCCACCGGCAACGTGGCGACGGAAGACGTGGTGTACATGCTGCAGGGCATGGGCATCGAGACGGGCATCGACCTCGACAAGCTCATCGACGCGGGTGCCTACATTAGCGACTTTCTGGGCCGCAAGCCCAACTCCCGCGCTGCCAACGCGCTATTGACCAAACGTGCAGGGTAAGGATGAAGCACCCCCTGAGACGCTGCGCGTCTTCACCCCTCTCTCGCTGCGCGGGAGGGGGACGCACCCGGTGGCCTAGCGAAGCCAGTTCCACGGGTGCACTGGCTGGGGTCGCGCCTGTGCGATCAAAATAGCCCCGACGATTGTGATTTCGGAGTAAGAAACGATGTGTGGAGCTGAACTGAAAAATCTGCCTGAAGGTGTGCAGCGCGTGGCTGCAGCGCTGGAATCCCTGGGCCACCCCCACCGGCCGCAGATGCTGGACGACGCAGCGCGCACCGCGCAGCAGGCGGCCGATGCGCTGGGCATTGCCGTGGGGCAGATTGCCAAGAGCATCATCTTTCGCCGCAAGAGCGATGATGTGGCCGTGCTGGTGGTCACCTCGGGCGACCGGCGGGTGGACGAGAAAAAGGTGGAGGCCCACGTGGGCGGCAAGATCGGCCGCGCCGATGCCGACTTCGTGAAAAGCCGCACGGGCTTTTCCATCGGCGGTGTGTCGCCCGTGGCACACGCCACGCCGCCCGTCACGCTGATCGACCAGGACCTGCTGCGCTTTGAGGTGGTGTGGGCGGCGGCGGGGCATCCGCATGGTGTGTTTGCGCTGCACCCCAGCGATCTTCAGCGGCTGACGGGTGCACCCGTGGTGGATGTGGTGCAGGTGGTTGCACCTGAGTCTGCGGCATGAATGCTATTGAATTGCTAGCTGTTCGCGCTTTGCAGATAAGCGCTGGTGGCCATTTTGATGCTGAAAACACCGAGGCCGTGCCCTCGCCCTGCATCTCGGTCTGCCGTATGTCGCCCGACCGCAGCCACTGCGAGGGCTGCTTTCGCTCCCTCGACGAGATCCGCATCTGGTCGCGTGCCGACTCGCACCTGCGGCGGGGCATCTGGCGCCAGTTGCTGGACCGGGCGGGCATTGCCGTGCCGGTGCAGCCAGAAAGCGCAGAAGGCTAAGCCATGAAACACATCACGTTCTACCTCGACTTCATTTCGCCCTACGCCTGGCTGGCCTTTGAGCGCCTGCCCGAGGCGCTGGTGGACCTGAGCTACAGCGTCGAATACCGCCCGGTGCTGCTGGGCGCGTTGCTGCAGCAGCACGCCAACCCGGGGCCCGCGGGCATAGCGCCCAAGCGCGCCTGGACCTACCGCCACGTGACCTGGCTGGGCCACGCGCAGGGCACGCCGCTGCAGATGCCAGCACGCCACCCGTTCAACCCGCTGCCCTTGCTGCGCCAGGCGCTGGCCTGCAGCGACGACGGTTGCATCAACCGCTATGTGGCGGGTACCGTGCTGCGCCATGTGTGGCAGGGCGGGCACGACGCGCTGGACGCCGAGCGCCTGGCCACGCTGGCGGCCGATCTGGCCGAACAAATCCGCCCGGGGCAGGACATGCACAGCGAAGGCCCCAAGGCGCTGCTGCGCGCCAACACCGAGGCCGCGCAGGCGGCGGGGGTGTTTGGCGTGCCTGCGTTTGTGGTGGACGGCAAGGTTTTCTGGGGGCTGGATGGCCTGCCCATGCTGCGCGCCTACCTGGAAGGTGACGACTGGTTTGCCGGGGCTGAAGGCGAGGCACGCTGGGCTGCGCCCGAGCTGCTTCCTTCAGGCCTCAAGCAGGGCTAAGAGGCTGAGAGTTCTTTATCCATGCCCGCCTTGCACGCGAAAACGCCCCGGCTCGTCGTTGCAAATGCTCGCCATAGCCCGAGCTATGGCTGTGCTTTGCGCCTAGATCCGCGGCGTTTTCGCGCGCCTTTCGGGCTTGGCTAAAAAACTCTCAGCCTCTGAGGCCCGACGCCGTGCCATCCTCACCCGCTGCCATCCCGGTGGCGGGCCAGCCACCGGTGCTGGGCGGCCAGGCGCTGCACGTCAGCCCAGCTGCTGCACTGCGCAGCCACGCGGGGCCAGATGCGCTGCAGCAGGTCGCATTCCACCAGGGTGTCGGCGGCGGCCTGGTGCCGCACGGCGCAGCGGATGCCGAAGTGCGCCATCCAGTCGTCCAGCGCGCGGGCGCGCACCTGCTCGTGGGTGACGGCGCACAGGTGGTCCACATCCACCCAGGGGTTGGGCAGGCCATGCCCCAGGTGCTGGCGTGCATGGCGGTTGATCATGCTGCGGTCAAAGGCCGCGTGGAAGGCCAGCAGCGGGCTGTCTTGCACATAGTTTTCAAAGGCCTGCAGCGCCTGGGCGGCGGGCATGCCGTTGCGCTGCATCTGCGCGCCAATGCCGTGCAGCAGGATGTTGTCCTTGCTCGATGCCTCGTCCTGCTGCACCACCACCTCAAAGCTGTCGCCCAGCGCCACACTCAGCGTGCGGCGCTGCCAGTCCACCCGCAGCGCAATGGCTGCAATGGCCAGCAGGCGGTCATGGCGCATGTCCAGGCCACTGGTCTCCACGTCCAGCATCACCCAGCGGCTGCCGGTGTAGGCGGGGGCATGCCCAAGGGCGCGCCGGATCGGCTCCAGCCAGCGCATGGCGGCTACCGGTCGTAGTCCAACTGCAGCCTTTGTTGGAGCTGCCGCGCCACGCGAAAGGATTCGCGCAGGATGCGCCGGTCGATGTCGTTGAGCCCGGCCACCACAATGCGGTTGGGTGGAGCGGCTTCAGCCTCTCCGGCCTCCAGCTGCACCCGCAGGCGCAAGATCTGCAAGAACTCGAAGCCGCCCACCCAGGCGCCGGTTTCCGTCTCGGGCAGGCGCCACTGCGCACCAGCGGCCTCCAGGCGCAGCCGCGTGTTGGTCTCGTGCACTCCCAGTGCCAGGCTGTAGATGCGCGCAGCGTCCACAAACAGCGCCGTGCCCTGCAGCTTCAGGTCCAGCGCGCCATGCTCGTCGGTGTCTATGGCGCCGCGCCAGTTCAGCGGCACGCTGCGGCCCAGGGCGTTGTGGGCCAGCATCTTGAGAAAGCGCGGGCTGTTGCGCGCGGCCAGCGTCACGTCGGCGCGCAGCGCCTGGGCCAGCGCCACATCGCCACACAGGGGCCGGAAGTCAAAGTAGATGGAGGCGTTGAGCAGGTCCTGGGGCGAGCCCTGCGCCACCCAGTGCCCGAAGCGCTCGCGCCACTCGTCGAGTTTGAGGCAGCAGGCGCTTTCGCCCGCCATGATGCCGCCCCGGCACAGCGGGTAGCCGCAGGCGTCCAGCGCCAGGTTGACGGCATGCGCAAAGTGGCGAATCGCTTCGCGCGACTCGTCGGACACGTCGTTGTTCAGAATGAACGCGTTGTCCTGGTCGGTGGCAATGGTCTGCTCCGCCCGCCCCTCGGAGCCCAGGCACAGCCAGCACAACCATTTCAGATCGATGCCGAATTCTTCGGCCTTGAGCTGCACCAGTCGTTCGGTCAGCACATCGTTGAGGTGGCTGATCATCGATGTGAGCTGCCGCGCATGCACGCCCTGCGCGAGCAGGCTGCGTGCCAGGCGGCGGATGTCCTGGGCCGAGGTCTGCAATGCCTCCACGTCGGTGGCCGAGCGCAGCGCGGTGCTCACGCTTTTGAGGCTTTGCCGCTGCATGGCGAACAGGTCGCGCTCTGACACCATGCCAATCGCCACTTCATCGCGGGTGATCGGCACGTGGCGGATGCCGTGGCGCGACATCAGCAGGGCTGCGTCTTGCGCCGAGTGTTCACTGGTGAGCGTGCGCACCGGCCGCACCATGACCTCCGCAATGGGCGTGTGCAGCGGCAGCTGGGCCAGCGCCACGCGGCCCAGCACGTCATACCGCGTGAGGATGCCCACAGGGTGCTGGGCCCCATCCACCACCAGCATCGAGCCCAGGCGCTGCTGGTGCATGGTCTGCAGCGCGGTGTGCAGCGGTGTGCTGGCATCGCAGGTCACCAGCTTCTTGCCGATGAGTGTGCCCAAGGGGGTTTCGAGCGACTGCTCGGCCGCGGCGTGGGTGGCATAGGCGGCTTGCAGTGCCTGGCGCGAAAGCGCGAGGAACTGCACCGTGCGCTGGCCCAGGTACTGCGCAAACGCCGTGCTGCGGCTGGCCAGCCGGTGCATGTGGGCTACGGCCAGCACCAGCACAAAGGTGTCGGTGTTGGCGCGGTACGTGGCCGTAACAGCACGGCCTGCCCAGGCGGCGCTGACGGGGAACAGGTCGCCCGCCTCGTACTCGAAAGCGCCCACCGCCTCGGCCAGCCCCCGGGTGCCCGTGACGGCGCCCTGGCGCACGTAATACAGCGACTGCACCGTTCCGCTCTCCGGGCCAATCACCAGCTCGCCGGGGGCGAAATACTGCTGCTCGCAATGCGACAGGAAATCATCCACCTCGGCATCCAGCATCTGGGCAAAAGGGGCGTGCTGCCGGAGGTCCTGGCGGAAGTTGGCCAGCAGGTGGTGCGATGGCTGTAGCGGCGCCTGTGCGCTGGCAGCTGGTGGCGGACTGGGCGGCTTTTCCATGGCGGCAGTCTATGCCCGGCCCGGCGACGCGGGAAGTCCTTCCATGCGCATCGCCTTGACCTCGATCAAGGGTTTTGGAGCCCTTGGTGTTTTCCCGCAAGAGCGTCTCAGATTCCGCCGATTTATCGCATCGCAAAAAAAAGATGCAGGGTTTTTGCGGGATTTGTAAGTTAGCGATAAGCCCTGTGTCAGCCAGCGGTCAGACACCCTGCGCAGAGTGCGTCCACCTTTCCTTTTCCTTACAGCGAGGCATCGAGTTCACCATGCTCCTGACCGTTGTCATTCTGAAAAGCCTGATCGAGTTGTCCCTGATGTTCATCGTGGGACGGTTTCTGCTGGGACTGTTGGCGGGGGCGAAGCGGCACACCAATGTGTTCTGGCAGATGCTGGACGTGGCCGCCAAGCCCTGCCTGTGGCTGACGCGCAAGGTCAGCCCGCGCCAGGTGCTGGACCAGCACATCCCGCTGGCCACCGCCAGCTGGTTGCTCATGGCCTGGGTGCTGGTCGTCAAGCTCAAGATCGACCTCTGTCTGGAGCTGGGAGCACAGGCATGCCAGTGACCCAGAGCCTTCCCCTTCCCCCCGTCCGCTGGTCGCAGCGGCTGGAGCGTCAGGCGCTGGTCTGGCGTGCCAAAGCCTTGCTGTTTGTGGGTCGCAAGGCTGCGGCCAAGGCCGTGTTTGAGCGGATTCTGGAGCGCTGGCCCCAGGACGTTCTGGCGATCAACAGCCTCGCCTACGACGCGCTGCTCAGCGACCACAAGACACAGGCTCTGCAGTACTACGCCCAGGCATTGACCTTGCAGCCCCAGGTGTGCAATGCCCACTTCAACCATGCCTATGTGGCCGAGCAGCTGGACCTGCTGGCACTGGCCGAAGAGGGGTTCCGGGCGGCCCTGCAGATCGACGAAAAAATGGACCGGGCCTGGTATGGCCTGGGTCTGGTGCTGGTGCGGCAGGGGCGGCTTCAGGAGGCCTTGCAGGCCCTGGATCGCAACACCCGCCTGCAGCCCATGAGCCCCTTTGGCTGGTATCAGATGGCGCGTGTGCACGTCGATCTGCACCAGCCCGAGGAGGCACGCGCCGTAATACGGCATTTGAAAGGATTCGAGCCCAAGGTGGCCGCGCAACTGGAGCGGGAGACCGGTTTGCGTGCAGATTTTTAGCGCTGAAGTCCGAGTGAGTGTTCTTTTAACGACATGGAGGAGCAAGCAATGAAACTGACGGCCAAGCACCAGGAATACTGGCGCAAAAATCTGCAGATAACGGCCCTTTTATTGGGCATATGGTTCTTTGTCACTTTTGTCGTGGTGTTTTTCGCCCGCGACCTCACGTTCAGCTTCTTCGGCTGGCCGTTCTCGTTCTGGGTGGCTGCCCAAGGCGCCCTGGTGGTGTACTGCCTGATCATCTGGTACTACGCCCGCCACATGAACAAGCTCGACATCGAATACGGCGTTGCCGAAGGAGAAGAATGATGGGACTCTTCGGCGGAGACGGACAGTCGCAAGGCGACTTCAAGAAGGGCCTGAACAAGGTCTACACCTGGTACACCGGTGGCTTCATCGGCTTTGTGTTGGTGCTGGCGGTGCTCGAACAGATGGGCCTGCCCAAGAACTGGATCGGCTACCTTTTTCTGGCGGCCACCGTGTTGCTGTATGCGGGTATCGGCATCATGAGCCGCACCAACGACGCGGCGGAGTATTACGTGGCCGGGCGCCGCGTGCCGGCCATCTACAACGGCATGGCCACAGGGGCGGACTGGATGTCGGCGGCCTCCTTCATTGGCATGGCGGGCACCTTGTACCTGTCAGGTTATGGTGGGCTGGCGTTCATTCTGGGGTGGACGGGCGGTTACTGCCTGGTGGCGCTGTTCCTCGCCCCTTACCTGCGCAAGTTCGGCCAGTTCACCATTCCCGACTTTCTGGGGGCGCGGTTTGAGGGCAACCTTCCCCGGCTGATCGGGGTGGGGGCCGCCATCCTGTGCTCGTTCACCTATGTGGTGGCACAGATCTATGGTGTGGGCCTGATCACTTCGCGCCTCACGGGGCTGGCTTTCGAGATCGGTATCTTTGCCGGCCTGGCCGGTATCCTGGTCTGCTCGTTCCTCGGTGGCATGCGTGCCGTGACCTGGACGCAGGTGGCGCAGTACATCATCCTGATCATTGCGTACATGCTGCCCGTGGTGTGGCTGTCGGTCAAACACACGGGCGTGCCTGTGCCGCAGGCGGTGTATGGCTACACCCTGGAAAAGGTGACTGCCAAAGAGGCCGAGCTGATCAAGGACCCCAAAGAAATAGAGGTGCGTGGAATCTACAAGGCCCGTTCGGATGCGGCTGTGGAAAAGCTCAAGGATGTGAATGCTTCGCTGACCGCCGACCGGGCGGCAGCGCAGAAGAAGCTGGATGACCTGAAGGCTGCCAATGCGCCCGCTCCCGACATCGCCGCCGCTGCCGCCGCGCTGGCCGCAGTGCCCAAGAACGAAGCAGACGCCCGCACTGCGTACACGGCGGCGCGCACCTCGAATGCAGCCAAGTCGGCGCCGCCCATCCGCCATGCCGAGCCGTTCCCCGGCAAGGATGAGGCCGCGCAGAACGTTGCACGCAAGAACTTCCTCGCGCTGGTGTTCTGCCTGATGATCGGCACGGCCGCGCTGCCGCACATCCTCATGCGCTACTACACCGTGCCCTCGGTGCGCGAGGCGCGGGAATCGGTGAGCTGGTCGCTGTTCTTTATCTTCCTGCTGTACTTCACGGCGCCTGCGCTGGCAGTGCTGGCCAAGTACGAGGTCTACACCGTGCTGGTGAACACACCGTTCGCCAGCCTTCCGGAGTGGATCGCGCGCTGGTCGGCGGTCGACAAATCGCTGCTGTCGGTGGTGGACATCAACAACGACGGCATCCTGCAGCTGGCGGAGATCTCCATCGGTGGCGACATCATCGTGCTGGCCACGCCTGAAATTGCTGGCCTGCCGTACGTGGTGTCGGGCATGGTGGCGGCGGGTGGGCTGGCAGCGGCGCTGTCTACCGCAGACGGCCTGCTGCTGACCATCGCCAACGCGCTGTCGCATGACCTGTACTACAAGGTGCTGGACCCCAATGCCTCCACAGCACGCCGCGTGATGGTGTCCAAGCTGCTGCTGCTGCTGGTGGCCCTGGCAGCAGCCTACGTGGCGGCGCAGAAACCAGCGGACATCCTGTTCCTGGTGTCGGCGGCCTTCTCGTTTGCGGCGGCGGCGTTCTTCCCGGCGCTGACGCTGGGCATCTTCTGGAAACGCGCCAACAAGTGGGGCGCATCCCTGGGGATGCTGGCCGGCCTGGGCATCACCTTCTATTACATGGTGACTACCCAGCCATGGCTGTACAAGCTCACGCATGGCACCGCCATCACGCCGGAAATCGTCAAAGCCAACACCTGGTGGGACATCGCCCCGATCTCGGCGGGCCTGTTTGGTGTGCCGCTGGGCTTTGCGGTGATCATCATCGTCTCGCTACTCACCAAGGCCCCGGGCAAGGAAATCCAGGAACTGGTGGAGCATGTGCGCTACCCCAGCCTGGATGGCAAGACTTCGGCCGCCAGCGCTGCGCATTAAAGGGCGGGGCGCCCGCGGGCGCCCTGACAACCCGCAAACAACAAAGCCCCGCCACGCAAGTGGAGGGGCTTTTGTTTTGGGTGGTCAGCGGCCCAGTGCGGCGGTCACGAATTCCTCGGCTTTTTTCTCCGAACGCATGGAGGCCACCACGGTGCGCAGCTCCAGGATCTTGGCCTGAAGCTCGGCCATCGACTTGCACTTTTCAAGCTGCAGGGCCAGGGGCTCGCATGCGGGGCCCAGCAGGTCTTCAAGGACCTTGGTGGCGCGCCGGGCGCTGGTGCGCAGATCCTGAACCGGTGCGGCTGCGGTGGCCGGGGTGTTACCCGTTGTGGCGTGCGTGGGCGAGGGCGGCGCCACAGCCCCGGAAACCACCGATGCCAGCCCCAGGTCGACCAGCGCCTGGCCAATGCGCAAGGCCTCATCGAGGCTGCCACAGGCCTGGGCCAGGTCCTGCAGCCGTTTGCTGCCGTCCACCAGGATCAGGGTGGTACGTTCACGGGGAGGGAGTGCCCGGTCGCGGTGCTTGATCGCCTCGATCCCTTGATCTGTCTTTTTTAGGACGGTGTGCGCGTGCATGGGGCCCCTGCAAAAGTTGACGGTTGTCTCCACAAGCGGGCTGGCAGCGCACGCTCAGGCGCTTGGTGTGCACGGAGTCCGGTGGACTGCATGGGCGCACAGGCCCTGATCGGGGTTTTCCCTGCCCAAGGTCCAGTCGCTCCAGTGCGCTTGAAAGCCCGCTCATAAGGACGGCAGGCACTTTGTAAGTATCGGTTCAGTTTAACGCAAGCCTCTGTTGGTTTGGCGTCAGAGCAGAGTCAGTGCCTTCCCGAAGAATGACCTTGCCCGCCACTGTGCGGTCTTAAAAATCACCAGGAGACATAGACACCATGGCAACCATCCATCCCGCACCGCGGCCGATGTCGCCCGAAGAGCGCAAGGTCATCTTCGCATCGTCGCTCGGCACCGTTTTCGAGTGGTACGACTTTTACCTGTACGGCTCGCTCGCAGCCATCATCGCCAAGCAGTTCTTCAGCGGGCTGGATGCCGGATCGGCGTTCATCTTCGCGCTGCTGGCCTTCGCAGCGGGCTTCATCGTCCGTCCGTTCGGCGCGATTTTCTTCGGCCGCCTGGGCGACATGATCGGCCGCAAGTACACGTTCCTGGTCACCATCCTGATCATGGGTCTGTCCACCTTCATCGTGGGTATCTTGCCGACCTATGCCTCCATCGGTGTGGCGGCCCCCGTCATCCTGATCATCCTGCGCCTGCTGCAAGGCCTGGCGCTGGGTGGTGAGTACGGCGGCGCAGCCACCTATGTGGCTGAGCATGCTCCGCACGGCAAACGCGGCGCCTACACCGCCTGGATCCAGACCACGGCCACGCTGGGTCTGTTTCTGTCGCTGATGGTGATTCTTGGCACCCGTACCATGCTGGGCGAAGAAGCCTTTGCGGACTGGGGCTGGCGTGTTCCGTTCATCGTGTCGATCCTGCTGCTGGCCATCTCGGTCTGGATCCGCCTGTCGATGAATGAATCGCCTGCCTTCCAGAAGATGAAGGCCGAGGGCAAGACCTCCAAGGCTCCATTGACCGAGTCTTTCGGCCAGTGGAAGAACCTGAAGATCGTGATCCTGGCACTGGTAGGCTTGACCGCCGGCCAGGCCGTGGTGTGGTACTCGGGCCAGTTCTATGCGCTGTTCTTCCTGACACAAGCCCTGAAGGTCGATGGCGCCACCGCCAACATCTTTGTGGCCGTCTCGCTGCTGATCGGCACGCCGTTCTTCATCGTGTTCGGTTCGCTGTCGGACAAGATTGGCCGCAAGCCCATCATCCTGGCAGGCTGTCTGCTGGCCGCGCTGACGTACTTCCCTGTGTTCGGCGCACTGACCAAGGCGGCCAACCCTGCCCTGGCTGAAGCCCAGGCCAAGAACCAAGTGATCGTGACGGCAGACCCCAAGGAATGCTCGTTCCAGTTCAATCCCACCGGCACTTCCAAGTTCACCAGCTCGTGCGACATCGCCAAGCAGGTGCTGGCTGGCGCTTCGGTGAGCTATGACAACGCCGTCGCTGCCGCTGGTACGCCCGCCACGATCAAGATCGGTGACACGGTCATCGCCTCGTACACCAGCAAGGGCCTGCCCGCTGACGAAGCCAAGAAGAAAGATGGCGAGTTCAAGAAGGCTGTGGCCGATGCACTGAAGGCTGCGGGCTACCCCACCAAGGCAGATCCTGCCCGCATCGACAAGGTCATGGTCACCGTGATCCTGACCTACCTGGTGCTGCTGGTGACCATGGTGTACGGCCCTATTGCCGCCATGCTGGTCGAAATGTTCCCCACCCGCATCCGCTACACGTCGATGTCCCTGCCGTACCACATCGGTAACGGCTGGTTCGGCGGTCTGCTGCCCACCACGGCGTTCGCCATCGTGGCCCAGACCGGCAACATGTACAACGGCCTGTGGTACCCCATCATCATTGCCGGTGCCACGGTGGTGATCGGTGGCTTGTTCATCAAGGAAACCAAGGACGTGGACATCTACGCCAACGACTGATTGGTTCTGACCGGTGAACAGGGCCCGCCCCGCAAGGGTCGGGCCCTGTGTTCCATCAAGGGGCTTGTCCGCGCACCAGTACAACCCATAACCCTGGGGATGCTGTGCATGATTTGAGCGGTAAGTGTGCGCTGCGGATCGGGATGGGCCGCAAGGCGCAAAACGCAGCAATAGCCGTAGCTATTGCGAGGTTTTGCAACGCGGCAGACCGCCCGATCCGCAGATGCATACGGCGCGACGAATCGTGCACAGCATCCCTAGCCAGGCCCCTTGATTGAACAAACCCATCCCAGGAGATATTGATATGTGGAAGATTGTTGTTGGCTTCGTCTTGTTTGCTGCGTTGTCGATGTACGTGATCATCACGGCGGGCGACAAGGCCGACATGGGTGGTGAAAAACACGGCGCAGATGCCGTGCATGCGCCCGAACCCGCTGCCAGTGCACCCGCAGCGGCGCCTGCGTCGGCACCTGCATCTGCGGCCAGCGCGCAGTAAGCCGCCGGGTCCCATCCCAAGTCATCAAAAAAAGCCTGCAGCCGAAAGGCCGCAGGCTTTTGTTTTGTGCGGGGGCGTCACGGTGGGCCGCACACTCCACGCCCCTACCGCTCCTGGCGCGGCGCAGGGCAAGAGCCCGCACAGCGCCTCAGTTTCTTAGGGTGTCATCGCTTGAAGCGCCCGTCACTCCCGATGATGGAAAGGTCGGCGAACACCAGACCGCTGTGGTCCGTGGGGCTGTAGCTCAGCTCCACGCCACCCAGGTCCCACTTCTTGATGCTCTCCAGGCCTGCGTGCAGTTTGGCGCGGTCCGGCTTGGGGCCCGCGCGTTTGATGCCTTCCAGCAGCACCTTGGCGCTGACGAAGCCCTCCACCATCGCGGGCGTGAGATCGGAAATGTTCTTGGCGCGGGCCAGCTCCATGGCTTCCTTGACCACCGGGTAGTTCACCGACCGCTCGGAGGGAAAGACCTGCGTGACCACAACCCCCCGGGCCTGGTCGCCCAGCAGTTTGACAAAGCCGCCCGAGGCATTGTTGGACAGTGTCACGATCTGCCCCGTGACCCCTGCAGCGCGCAACGCCTTGATGCCGTCCACCACCGCCGCGCCCGTGCCGATGAAGACCACGGCCTGGGGCTGCTTTTGCGCCACACGCGGTGCAATCGCGCTGTAGTCGGGCTTGGCACGGTCAAATTTCTCGACAAAGAGGGCTTCCAGCTGGTTGGCCTTGAAGCCCAGCTGTGCCCCTGCCAGGCCATCTGCGCCAAAGGTGTCGTCCACATGCACCACGCCAATGCGCTTGATGCCCAGGGTGTTGAGGTGGGTGATGGCCTTTTCCACCTCGCGCTGGTAGGGCGCGCGCACGTTGAAGATGAACCTGTGTACCGGCTGGTGGAGCACCATGGCGCCGGTGGAGGGGCCGACCAGCGGCACGCCGTGCTGCTCCAGCAGCGGCATGATGCCCTGGGTGTGGGGCGTGCCCCGTGTCATGAACAGCCCGATCACGCCTTTTTCCTCAATCAGAACGCGGGTGTTTTCGAGGGTCAGCTTGGGGTCGAATTTGTCGTCCAGAGATATGACCTCCACCTTCTGCCCCGCGATACCGCCCCGGGCGTTGATGTGATCAATGTAGAGCGCCGCGCCCTGCATGGATTCGGCCACCGTGGCCGCTGCCGAGCCCGTGATGCCCACCGTCTGTCCAATGAGAATCTGTCCGTGGGCTGCGCCCACCATTGCGAAGATGGCGGCCAGGGTAGCGCCCCCGCGAAGCCAGTGTGTCAATCTCATGTTTGTCCCAAGATGCCTGTTTGTTGGAGGCGTCAATATAGATACAAACGGTGACAAATAAACTGTAGAAATACGTAGGCCCGGACGGAGCCGGGCCTGCGCAACCTATGGCCATCCGGGAGATGGCTCCTAGAGCCTGTTTGCGATCCCCTGCGAGATCGTAAACAGGCTCTTAGCGACGGAACCTGCCGTCCGTACCGATGATGGAGAGGTCGGCAAAGTCCAGGCCCGTGTGGTCGTCTGGGCCGTAGCTCACCTCCAGTCCGCCCAGGTCGAATTTCTTGATGCCTTCCAGGGCCGCGTGGATCTTGTCGCGGTTGGGCTTGGGGCCGGCGCGCTTGAGCCCTTCCACCAGCACCTTGGCGGCTGCAAAACCTTCGAGCATGGCGGGGCTGATCTCCTGCAAGCCCTTGGCCCGGGCCAGCTCCTGGGCTTCCTTGACCATGGCGTAGGTCACCGCGCGCTCATTGGGGTACACCTGGGTCACGATCACGCCGCGCGCGTTGTTGCCCAGGCTCTTGATGAAGCCGCCGGAGGCATTGTTGGACAGCGTCACGATCTGTGCGGCAGAGCCTGCGGCGCGCAGCGCATTGCTGCCATCGACCACGGCAGAGCCGGAGGCGATCATCAGCACGGCCTGGGTGTCTGCCTTGGCCACCTTGGCCGCAACTGGGGCGAAATCAGGCTTGGCACGGTCAAACTTCTCCAGCACCACGGGTGTGAGCTTGGCCGCCGCCAGGCCTTTTTGTGCCCCCGCCACGCCATCGGCGCCAAAGCTGTCGTCGGCATACACCACGGCAATGCGGGTAATGCCCATGGAGGCCAGGTGGGTCATGGCCTTTTCTGCCTCGCGCTGGTAGGTGGCGCGCACGTTGAAGATGTATTTGCGCACGGGCTGGTGCAGCACCATGGCGCCCGTGGAAGGGCCGACCAGTGCCACGCCGTGCTTTTCCAGCAGGGGAACGATGGCCTCGGTGTGGGGCGTGCCGCGTGTGAGGAACAGCGCTGACACATTGTTTTCTTCGATCAGCTTGCGCGCGTTTTCTGCGGCCAGCTTGGGGTCGAACTTGTCGTCCAGCGAGGTCAATTCGATTTTCTGGCCGTTGACGCCGCCCTTGGCATTGACCGCATCGATATAGAGCAGGGCGCCGTCGGTGGTTTCCTTCACGCCTGCCGCCACCTGCCCGGAGAAGCCGGCGGTTTGCCCGATCAGGATCTGGGCATGGCCAGCGCCGCACAGCGCGGCGGCCAGGGCGACTGTGGCTCCCCATTTTGTCCATTTGTACATCGTCGTCTCCTTGGATTGTCGGGCTACTCTAGACAAATATGCTCTGTTTGCGAACCGGCATAACCCGATGTGGTGACAGGACTTGTCAGCAGACCCGCAATCAAAGGGTATTGCGGCAAGGCCGGACGGGCGCCACTGCGGTGCCTAGAATGTTCCGCCTCACCCTCGAAAAAGACTGCCTCCATGACCCAGGGACTGATCCGTATCCGCGGCGCACGCCAGCACAACCTCAAGAACCTGGATCTGGACATCCGCACCGGCGAACTCACGGTGGTCACGGGGCCCAGCGGCTCGGGCAAATCCAGCCTGGTGTTTGACACGCTCTATGCCGAGGGCCAGCGCCGCTACGTGGAGACCTTCAGCGCCTACGCCCGCCAGTTCCTCGACCGCATGGACAAGCCTGCCGTGGACAAGGTCGAGGGCGTGCCGCCGGCCATTGCCATCGACCAGACCAACCCCGTGCGCTCCAGCCGCTCCACCGTGGGCACGATGACGGAGCTGAACGACCACCTGAAGCTGCTGTTCGCGCGCGCAGGCCAGTTGTTCGACAAGCAGACGGCGCAGCCAGTGCGCCATGACTCGCCCGAGACCATCTACGCCGAGCTGGCCGCGCGCTGCGCTGCCGCCAGTGATCCACGCATCGTGCTGACCTTCCCGGTCGAACTCCCCGCCAATACATCGGCCGAGCAGGTCGAGCAATGGCTGTCCGCCAGTGGCTTCACCAAGGTGCAGGCCGAGCGCGAGGTGGCCACGCCCACCGGCCCGCGCAAGGTGCTGGATGTGGTGGCCGACCGGTTCCGTCTGGGCAATGCCGAGAAGGCGCGGGTGATCGAGGCCATCGAGGTCGCGCTCAAGCGCGGCACGGGGCGCTTGAATGTCTATCGGCTCGTGGACGAGCGCGAACCAGAGCTGTGGAGGTTTTCGACGGGCCTGCACTGCCCCGACAGCGACCTGCGCTACAGCGACCCCATTCCGTCCGCCTTTTCGTTCAACTCCGCCGTGGGTGCGTGCGACAGCTGCCGGGGCTTTGGCCGCGTGATCGGCGTGGACTACGGCCTCGTCATTCCCAACGACAAGCTCACGCTGCGCGCGGGCGCCATCAAGACCATCCAGACCCCCGCGTGGAAAGAAGCGCAGGACGACCTGATGCGCCATGCCGAAACAGCGGGCATCCCACGCGACACGCCCTGGTACAAGCTGACTGACGACCAGAAAAAGTGGGTGATCGGCGGCGCCCCCGGCTACAAGGACGGGCAATGGAGCAAGCAGTGGTACGGCATCAAGCGCTTTTTTGAGTACCTGGAGAGCAAGGCCTACAAGATGCACATCCGCGTGCTCTTGTCCAAGTACCGCAGTTACACGCCATGCCCCACCTGCGCGGGTGCGCGGCTCAAGACCGAAAGCCTGCTCTGGCGCATCGGCCGCAAGGAGGATGCCGATGCGGTGCTGGAGCCTGGCAAACGCTTCATGCCCGAAGGCGTGCAATGGTCGCGCGAGCAACTGGAGGCCTTGCCCGGCCTGTGCCTGCACGATCTGATGCTGCTGCCCATCGACCGACTGCGCCAGTTCTTTGATCGCATGCAGCTACCGGTGGGCGACGACGCAAAGGGCGGCGACGCCCAAGCGCTCAAGCTGCTGCACGAAGAAATCACCACCCGCCTCAGATACCTGTGCGACGTGGGCATTGGCTACCTCACGCTCGACCGGCAAAGCCGCACACTGAGTGGCGGCGAGGTGCAGCGCATCAACCTCACCACGGCGCTGGGTACCAGCCTGGTCAACACGCTGTTCGTGCTGGACGAGCCCAGCATCGGCCTGCACCCGCGCGACATGCACCGCATCACCGAGGCCATGCTGCGCCTGCGCGACGCGGGCAACACCCTGGTGGTGGTGGAGCACGACCCGGCCGTGATGCTGGCGGCTGACCGCATGATCGACATGGGCCCTGGCCCCGGCCGCCTGGGGGGGCAGATCGTGTTTGACGGCACCACGGCCGATTTGCGCAACGCCGACACGCTGACCGGCGCCTACCTGGGTGGGCGCAAGCACGTGGGTTTTGGCTTCAAGCGCATGGTCACCGAATCCACGCCGCGCCTCATCCTCGAAGGCGCGCGCGAGCACAACCTGCAGGATGTGACGGTGGAGTTCCCGCTGCAGCGCCTGGTCACCGTGACCGGCGTCAGTGGCTCGGGCAAGTCGAGCCTGATCCAGGACGTGCTGGCCCCCGCGCTGCTGCGCCACTTTGGCAAGGCCACCGACACGCCGGGCGCGCACGACCGCATGCTGGGCGCCGACCATTTGTCGGATGTTGTGTTTGTCGATCAATCCCCCATCGGAAAAACCGCCCGATCCAACCCCGTGAGCTACGTGGGCGCGTGGGACAGCATCCGCGAACTGTTTGCCGTGGCGCCGCTGTCGAAGCAGCGCAGCTACACGGCCAGCAAGTTCAGCTTCAACAGCGGCGATGGGCGCTGCCCGACCTGTGGCGGCTCGGGCTTCGAGCATGTGGAGATGCAGTTCCTGTCAGACGTGTACTTGCGCTGCCCCGATTGCGACGGCAAGCGCTACCGGCCCGAGATCCTGGAGATCACCATCGAGCGCGGTGGGCGCACGATGAACGTGGCTGATGTGCTGGCCCTCACGGTGGCCGAGGCGGCCGACCTGTTTGCCAATGACCGTGATGTGATCCGCGCGCTGCAGCCCATCGTGGATGTAGGGCTCGAATACGTGGCGTTGGGCCAGCCCGTGCCGACCTTGTCAGGCGGCGAGGCGCAGCGCCTCAAGCTTGCAGGCTTTCTGGCGGAGGCTGCGCGCAGCGCATCCAAATCGCGCCAATCCGTCGCCCGCAAAGGCACGCTGTTCTTGTTTGACGAGCCCACCACTGGCCTGCACTTTGACGACATTGCCAAGTTGATGCGCGCGCTGCGCAAGCTCATCGATGCGGGGCACTCGCTCATCGTCATCGAACACAACCTGGACGTGATCCGCGCCAGCGACTGGCTCATCGACCTGGGCCCCGAAGGCGGCTACGCGGGCGGCCTCATCGTGGCCGAGGGCACGCCCGAGGACGTGCGTGCCCATGCCACCTCACACACCGGGCAGGCGCTGCGCGACTACGAACTGGCGCTGGGCGTGGGCGGCCACTCGGTGCACGAAAAAGCTGCTGTGCTACGAAAATCAGAGCGCCTCGCGCATATGAATCAAGCGCCAGCGGCCAAAAACGCTATACAAATCGTCAATGCCAAGGAGCACAACCTCAAGAACCTGAGCGTGGACATTCCGCGTGGCAAGTTCAACGTGGTGACGGGCGTGAGCGGCTCGGGCAAGTCCACGCTCGCGTTTGACATTTTGTTCAACGAAGGCCAGCGGCGTTACCTCGAATCGCTCAACGCCTATGCCCGCAGCATCGTGCAGCCAGCCGGTCGGCCCGAGGTGGATGCCGTGTACGGCATCCCGCCCACTGTCGCCATCGAGCAGCGCCTCTCGCGCGGCGGTCGCAAGTCCACCGTGGGCACCACCACCGAGGTGTGGCACTTTCTGCGCCTGCTGTACGTCAAGCTGGGCACCCAGCACTGCACCAAAGACGGCGCAGCCGTGCAGCCGCAAACGCCCGAGAGCATCGCCGCGCAGTTGCTCACGCAGTTCCGTGGCCAGCACATCGGACTGCTCGCGCCGCTGGTGATGAACCGCAAGGGCGTCTACACCGAGCTGGCCGACTGGGCGCGCCCGCGCGGCTTTACGCATCTGCGCGTGGATGGCAACTTCCTGCCCACCACCAACTTCCCGCGCATCGACCGCTTCAAGGAGCACACCATTGAGCTGCCTGTTGCCAGCCTGGATGTGTTGCCCGAGAACGAAGCCCAGCTCCGCAAGGCGCTGGCCGACGCGCTCACGCACGGCAAGGGCGTGGTGCATGTGCTGAGCAGCATCGACACGCTGGCTGCGGCCATGGAGGGCGGCTTGCCCACGGCCGGTATTGGCCATCTGCAAGCCTTTTCGACCAAGCGTGCCTGCCCGGTGTGCGCCACCAGCTATGCCGAGCTGGACCCGCGCCTGTTCTCGTACAACAGCAAGCATGGCTGGTGCCCCGATTGCGTGGGCACCGGCGTCAAGCTCACCAAGGACCAGCGCAAGGTGTTTGACGACTCGGTACAAGACGACAAGGAAAAGGGCCGCGAGCAGACCTTTGCCGAGCCCGAGGTGGAAGATTTGCAGGACACCGCTTGCCCCACATGCCACGGCACGCGTCTGAACGCCACAGCCCGCGCTGTGAAGTTTGCAGGCGTGGGCATCACCGAAATCGCCGCGCTGTCGGTGACGGATGTGCGCCGCTGGATCGAGACCCTGCGCATCGAAGGCGGCATGACCCAGCGTGAAGGCGACATCGCCCGCGACTTGGTGCCCGAGATCCAGAGCCGCCTCGAATTCCTCGAAGAAGTGGGCCTGGGCTACCTCACGCTCGACCGGGGCGCGCCCACGCTCAGCGGTGGCGAGGCCCAGCGCATCCGCCTGGCCGCGCAGCTGGGCAGCAACCTGCAGGGCGTGTGCTACGTGCTCGACGAGCCCACCATTGGCCTGCATGCGCGCGACAACCAGATCCTGCTCAACGCCCTGCACAAGCTGGGTGACAAGGGCAACACGCTGGTGGTGGTGGAGCACGACGAAGACACCATCCGCCGCGCCGACCACATCATCGACATTGGCCCCAGCGCGGGCAAACGCGGCGGGCGCCTGGTGGCGCAAGGCAGCGTGGCCGACATCACGGGCGCCGAAGATTCGCAAACCGGCCGCTACCTGCTGCACGCCATGAAGCATCCGCTGCAGCTGCGCCGCAGCATGTCGGCCAGCGAGGTCAGTGCCGAGGCCACGGCCGCCTTTGCCCGTGCCGAAGCTGCGGCGCCTACCGGCCGACAGAGCGCTGCCGTCAAGAAGCGCGCGGCCCAGGCCGCATCGCTGGCTGCATACGCGCTGACCGAGGCCAAGGAACGTGCCGCCATGCGCTGGCTTACGGTGCATGGCGCGCAGTTGCACAACTTGCAGAACGTGACGGCCACCGTGCCACTGCACCGCCTGGTGGCCGTGACGGGCGTGAGCGGTTCGGGCAAGTCGACCCTGGCGCGTGACGTGCTGCTGGCCAATGTGCAGGCCTGGGTGCAGCAGCGCAGTACCAAGGCTGGGCGCGATGCCATGGATGCAGGCAAGGCGCCGCCGCTGGTCGGTTGCACGGGCCTGTCGGGCTTCGAGAGCATCGACCGCGTGCTTGAAGTGGACCAGACGCCGATCGGCAAAACGCCGCGTTCATGCCCCGCCACCTACATCGGCTTCTGGGACACCATCCGCAAGCTGTTTGCCGAGACGCTGGAGGCCAAGGCACGTGGCTATGCGGCTGGGCGCTTTTCTTTCAACACCGGCGAAGGTCGCTGCCCCGGCTGCGAAGGCGCGGGCGTGCGCACCATTGAGATGAGCTTCTTGCCCGATGTGAAGGTACCCTGCGAGACCTGCCACGGCGCGCGCTTCAACCCCGAAACGCTGGCCGTGACCTGGCGCGGCAAGAGCATTGGCGACGTACTGCAGATGGAGGTGGACGAGGCCGTGGGCTTCTTCGCCACCATGCCCAGCATTGCGCACCCGCTGCAGCTCTTGCAGGACGTGGGCCTGGGCTACCTCACGCTGGGGCAGCCGTCGCCCACGCTCTCCGGCGGAGAAGCGCAGCGCATCAAGCTGGTGACCGAGCTGACCAAGGTGCGCGACGAGGTGGGCCGTCGGGGCCAGAAGGCGCCGCACACGTTGTATGTGTTGGACGAGCCCACGGTAGGCCTGCACATGGCCGATGTGGACAAGCTCATCCGCGTGCTGCACCGCCTGGTGGATGGCGGCCACAGTGTGATCGTGATCGAGCACGACCTGGATGTGATCGCTGAGGCCGACTGGATTCTGGACCTGGGGCCGGAGGGCGGCAACGCGGGCGGGCGCATTGTGGCTGCAGCAACACCTGAGGACGTGGTGGCGGCGGGCACACATACTGGAAAGGCGCTGGCGGCGGTGTTGGCGCGCTGAGATACGTGAGCGGTGCGGGCGGCAGAGGCGGGGTGGCTCCATGCCAGCCATTGGTTTGGCGCACACCCCTGTCGGCCCATGTCCTACGCACAACGCGGAACATGGCGCACGCGCTGCGCGGGGTGGGCTTCCTACGATGGGTTGCAGGGGATCGGCTCCCCACCTTCCATCCACATCTACGGACGCCCATCACCATGAACGCTTTTCATTTCCTCAAGACCTGTACTGCCCTCGCGGCTGCTTCTGTGCTGCTGGTCGCCTGCGGCGGCGGCAATGACGATGACCCAACACCCAGCAACGAACCCGGTGTGCTGACCGTGACCAGCGCTACGGTGGACGGTCTTAACGGTGTGTACGGCAACGGCACGTTGAACCTCACCGGCGTGGACAAGGAAAACCCCATCGGCTCGGTGCCCGAGTTGTGTGCTTTCCGTTTTGACGGGGCCAACAAGGTGGGTTCTTCGGCCACCGCCTTTGGCGACATCCGGTATCGCCCCGATGCGACAGGCCTGCACCAGGTCTTCCTGACCTTTGATGGCAAGGAATACGCCAGCGGCGAGCCGACTGACACGGCGGTCGTACGCGAGAGCGACCAGGTGCGCTTCAGCGGAAAAACGCTGACAGCCACGGATGGCTCGAACGCCACCTTGCGCGTCACCGGCATCGTGCCCATGCGCCCGAACCGGCCGCTGGGCTGCTGATCCGGCGGCAGTTTCATTCCCTCTTTACTTGTCTCCCTCCCCGGTCCCTTCGACCGGTTTGGCCCCCGCTGTGATCGCAGCGGGGGCTTTTTTGTTGGGGCCTGCGGTCGTGCAGCCAGTCGCGCGGCGGTAATAGGGCCGCACAATGCACCGTGGAGCGCGGGGGCATTTGCCGCTCGCGCATGTTCCCTTTGCACCCCCATGCCCGAACAACTGCCTGCTCACCCCACCGTGGTGTGGTTGCATCCCGCAGCACCCGCCAAGCCCGCAGAAGGCGCACCCTGCAACGGCTGTGGGCTGTGCTGCCTGGCGGAGCCCTGCCCGCTGGGGATACTGGTTTCACGGCGCCGCAAGGGGGCCTGCACGGCCCTGCGCTGGAGCGATGCCGACCAGCGCTATTGGTGTGGCATGGTGGCCGACCCCGGTGGTGTCACCGGCCTGTCCCATCCCTGGGCTGTGCGCGGACTGTCTGCGCTGGCCCGGCGCTGGATCGCATCGGGCGTGGGTTGCGATGCGCGGCTGGATGTGCAGGCCCCGCACCCCACCGATTCGTCGTGATGCAGGCACTATGATTTTGATAGCGTTTAATGCTTTTTAGATGGGCGCTGCAGGCCTTCTTGATCCAGATTCAGCGTGAGAAGTTGTCCGCGTTGCGCCGGGCGGAAGAAATGCCCGTGCCAGCTTGCAGGGCCACAATGCACAGAAAATTGCCGAACTGCCAGCTACAGAGCCTGCCATGACCAAACTGGACGACACCGACCGCGAAATCCTCAGCATCCTGCGCGCCGACGCACGCACCCCCGTGGCCACGCTGGCGCAGAAGCTGCGTGTATCGCGCGGCACCGTTCAGAACCGCTTGCACAAGATGGAGGAGGGCGGTGTCATCGTCGGCTATACCGTGCGGCTGCGGCCCGATTCGGAGCCCCAGCGCATCCGTGCGTGGATGAGCATCGCGGTCGAGGGCAATGCGGCGCCCGCTGTCATCCATGCGCTGCGCGGTGAGCCCACGGTGGGCACCCTGCACACCACCAACGGCCGCTGGGACATCGTGGCCGAGGTGCGCGCCGAAAGCCTGGAGGCATTCGATGCGGCGCTGGGCCGCATCCGCCTCACGCCGGGCATTGCCAACACGGAAACCAGCCTGCTGCTGTCCACGTACAAAGTGTGACAAACGCCTGCGGTGTTGCGCGCTACCGGCGCGTTGCGGGAACCATCCTGCCCCAGCCGCGCTGCCGCCTTGGTGACAGAGGCTAGGGGGTTTCCTGCATGCCCCGCGCGAGGGGCTGCAGTCCAATGAGCGAATCTTTTGTCTTTCGTTTTGAGGAGCCTCGCCATGCAACGTCGCCAGATCATCCAATGGGGAGCCGCCAGCCTCGCCGCCCCCGCGTTCCTGGCGCAGGCCCAGAGCTTTCCCAACAAACCCATCAAGCTGATCATCGCCTTCCCGGCGGGCGGCCCCACCGACATCACCATGCGCGCGCTGGCCGACAACGCCAGCAAGATCCTCGGGCAGACCGTCATTGTCGAAAACAAGCCCGGCGCGGGCGGCACCTTGCCTGCGCAGGCGCTGCAAACCGTGCCTGCCGACGGCTACACGGTGGCGCAGATTCCGCTGGGCGTGTTCCGCCTGCCCTACACCACCAAGATCAACTGGGACCCGGTCAAAGACATCAGCTACGTGCTCAACGTCACCGGCTACGCGTTTGGCCTGGTGGTGCCCGCTGACTCGCCCCTCAAGACCTGGACGCACTTCGTGGCCTGGGCCAAGGCCAACCCCGGCAAGCTCAGCTACGGCTCCACCGGCACCATGACCAGCCCGCACCTGACCATGGAGCTCATCGCCCAGCAGCTGGGCTTGGAGTTGCTCCATGTGCCCTACAAGGGCAGCGCCGACCTCATGCAGTCCATCCTGGGCGGGCAGATCATGGCGGCGGCCGACTCCACCGGTTTTGCACCGCAGGTCGAGGCCGGCAAGCTGCGCGTGCTCAACACCTGGGGCGCCGAGCGCCTGGCCAAGTTCCCCGATGCGCCCACGCTCAAGGAGCTGGGGCTGAACCTGGTGCAGAACTCGCCCTTTGGAATCGGTGCACCCAAGGGCACGCCCGATGCGGTGGTCAAGCGCCTGCACGATGCCTTCAAGCAGGCCATGGAGCAGGAGAGCTATCGCACGGCCCTGGCGCGCTATGACATGGTGCCGATGTACATGAGCACGGCGGCGTACAAGAAGTTTGCGCAGGACACGTTCACGCGCGAGAAGGCGCTGGTAGAGAAACTGGGCTTGGCCAAACCCACCTGAGGCCACTCCCTTCGGAGGGTGCAATGCGTTCCGTGTGATGATCCGCAGCATTGAACGGAACTCACACACGATATGGCATCCCCCTCCGACAGCATCAGCATGGCCCTGTTCTGCGACTTTGAAAACGTCGCTCTGGGCGTGCGCGATGCGCAGTACGAAAAGTTCGACATCAAGCCCATCCTGGAGCGCCTGCTGCTCAAGGGCTCCATCGTGGTCAAGAAGGCCTATTGCGACTGGGAGCGCTACAAGGGCTTCAAGGCCACCATGCATGAGGCGAATTTCGAGCTGATCGAAATCCCGCATGTGCGCCAGTCGGGCAAAAACTCAGCCGACATCCGCCTGGTGGTGGACGCGCTGGACCTCTGCTACACCAAGTCGCACGTCAACACCTTCGTCATCATCAGCGGCGACTCGGACTTCTCGCCGCTGGTGTCCAAGCTGCGCGAGAACAACAAGCAGGTGATCGGTGTGGGCGTCAAGCAGTCCACGTCGGACCTGCTCATCGCCAACTGCGACGAGTTCATCTTTTACGACGACCTGGTCCGCGAGAACCAGCGCGCGCAGGCCCGCCGCCAGGCCCCAGGCAGCAACCCACCGCCCGCGCCCCGCCGCAGCCCCGAGGAGGAGCGCAGCCGCAAGGAAGGTCAGGACGCACGCCGGACCCAGGGCGTGGAGCTGGCGGCCGAAACGTTTGAAGCCCTGCTGTCCGAGCGCGGCGACACCGGCAAGATCTGGGCCTCGGTGCTCAAGGAGGCCATCAAGCGTCGCAAGCCCGATTTCAGCGAAGGCCGGTATGGCTTCCGCACCTTTGGCAACCTGCTGGAGGAAGCGCAGGCGCGTGGGCTGCTGGAGTTTGGGCGCGATGAAAAATCGGGTGCGTATGTGTTCCGCAGCCATGGTCAGCCCAGCGCAACAGCGGCGCCCGCCAGGTCAGAGGGCGCGGGCGAGCGCGCCAGCCAGGGCGGCGCCACACGGCACGACTTCCATGCGGTGGCGACGGCGCCTGACCTGCGTTCGGACGGCGGCGAAGAGCAGGGCCCATCGGGCCGCAGCCGAGGGCGTCGCGGTGAGGGCCCGGACCGGGCAGACGCGCGCTCCCCGCAGCGCCACGAACACCTTGAGGCCGAACAGGCCGATATCCCTGCAGAGCGTCCGGCCAGCCGCTACTTCAGCCAGTCCGTTGCCCCCGAGGCTGCGCCACCAGAGCCGGTGATCGACTCCACCCCGCTGCAAGAAATGCGCTCCGAAGTGGAAGAGGGTGCGGACACGCCGGAAGGCGGTGCATCCACCGAGGACGATGGCCCCGAAGCCGCCACCCCTCGCCGCAGCCGCGCGCGCAGTGGAGACGGCGCAAAGCCCGGCGCCAGCCCCCGCAAGGCCGCCACGCCCCTTGCGCGCAGCGCGCGTGCTGGAGGGAGGGAGGTAAGTGCCGAGTCCTCTACTGCCGCTCCCGAGGCCTCCGCCGCCGAGGCAGAAGGCGCCACACCCGCCAAGGCACCCGCTGCCCGTCCTCGCAGCCGAGCCCGTAAACCGGCAGCCAAGCCGGCTGAGTAAGGGATATCGGCCCGCTGCGGTCGCTCAGCGCCGCAACGCCAGCCTTTCGCGCACTTCCTCGTAACGCGGCGGCGTGCAGCCCGCGCGCTCCACGCAGTGGCCGGCACTGGCCAGCGCGTGGAGCAGCATGGCGCGCAACCGGGCTTCGGTGACCGGAGCCGTCAAGCCCTCCGCACCACGGGCCCGCGCTTCCTCCCCACGCTCAGGCCCTGCCAGCCAGGCGGTGATCAAACCCGCCAGAAAACAGTCGCCTGCGCCCACGGTGTCCACCACCGTGATCGGCGCTTCTTCGCGCGCATGCACGGCCAGGCCGTCGCGTTGCAGCAGCCAGGCACCTTCCGGCCCCAGGGTCAGGGCGAGCCATTGCGCCTGTGTTTGCTGCTGCAAATAGTGGGCGCGTTCCAATGCGTTGGCGCCCGGAACAGCCAGCGCCTCCAGGTCATCGTCACTCACCTTGATGAGGTGGGCGTGCTGCAGGGCGGCCATCACGTTGGCGCGGTAGGCCTCCGCATCGTCCACGGCCGACAGGCGCAGGTTGGCATCCACCACCACCATGCGGCCTGCTGCGCGCTGCGCTGCCAGCCAGGGCTGGTAGATGGCAGCGTCCTTTGCCACCAGCGCCAGGCAGCCCGTGGCCACCACCTGCAGCTCAGGCAATGCGGCGCAAGCAGCCGTCAGCGCGGCGGCCGTCACCTGGCGGTCGGCCACGCCGTCGCGGTAGAAGCTGTAGCTGGCCTTGCCCTCGGCATCCAGTGCGGCCAGTGCCAGCG
This sequence comes from Acidovorax sp. NN32, assembly GCF_057597245.1. Taxonomy (NCBI): domain Bacteria; kingdom Pseudomonadati; phylum Pseudomonadota; class Betaproteobacteria; order Burkholderiales; family Comamonadaceae; genus Acidovorax; species Acidovorax sp. NN32. Next base: position 4,555,450 of record NZ_CP199679.1, on the reverse strand, counting down.
CGCTGGGCGCACGCACCGGCGTGGGCGCTGCCAGGGCCACGCCAGCATCGTGCAGGCCGCGCGCCAGTTGTCGCCCCAGCAGGTCGCCCGAAAGCGGGTTGAGGTACAGCGTGCCCACCCCTTGCAAACCCAGCGCGCGCGTGAGGTTGTAGACCGCGCCGCCGGCGCAGGGTTTTAGGCGGCCATCGGGCTCTTCGATCAGGTCAAACAAGGCCTCGCCCGCCGTGGCCACGCGCAGCGGCGGCGCGGTGTGGGCGGGGCTAGAGTCGGCGGACTGGATAGGGAAAACCATAAGTAAATCCACTTGATTTATTAACTCGTCGGCCACTATAGTTCGATCCCATCCACCCGACAAGAGTGGTTCACCTGCCAGCCGCGCAGCACGGGGCCGACAGGAATCTGCCATCCCAACACCCGGAGACAACACCATGCAACGCACCCCCGCCTTTGCGCTTTCTGCCCTTGCCCTCACCGGCGCCCTGGCCTGTGGCCTGGCCCAGGCGCAGACATCCGAGCCCGTCATCGGCCTCATCACCAAGACCGAGACCAACCCCTTCTTTGTGAAGATGAAAGAGGGCGCCACGGCCGAGGCCAAGAAGCTGGGTGCCAAGCTGGTGTCGGCCGCAGGCAAGACCGATGGCGACAACGCGGGCCAGGTCACGGCCATGGAGAACCTGATCGCCGCAGGTGCCAAGACCATCCTCATCACCCCCAGCGACGCCAAGGCCATCGTGCCCGCCATCAAGAAGGCGCAGGCACGCGGCGTGATGGTGATTGCACTCGACAGCCCCACCGAGCCCATGGATGCGACGGACGCGCTGTTTGCCACCGACAACTACAAGGCGGGCGAGCTGATCGGCCAGTACGCCAAGGCCGCCGCTGCAGGCAAGAAGCCTGTGATTGCCACGCTGGACCTGTTCCCCGGCCACCCCGTGGGCGCACAGCGGCACAACGGCTTCCTGAAGGGCTTTGGTCTGCAGGCCAACGATGCCAAGAGCAATGAGTTGTCGCGCCCCGCCGAAGTGGTCTGCATGGCCGACAGCTTTGGCGACCGCGCCAAGGGCCAGACCGGCATGGAAAACTGCTTGCAGAAGAACCCTGACATCAACATCGTCTACACCATCAACGAGCCCGCTGCCGCCGGTGCCTACAACGCGCTCAAGGCCGCAGGCAAGGAGAAGAACGTGCTCGTCGTCTCGGTGGACGGTGGCTGTGCGGGCATTGCCGACGTGGGCAAGGGTGTGATCGCCGCCACCAGCCAGCAGTACCCACTGCGCATGGCCGCCATGGGCGTGGCGGCAGGCGTGGAATACGCCAAGACCGGCAAGAAGGTCAGCGGCTACACCGACACCGGCGTGACGCTGATCGCTGCCAAGCCCATGGCGGGCGTGGACAGCAAGGATGTGAAGACCGGAACCGACCTGTGCTGGGGCGCCAAGTAAGCCGCCTCTGCTGAATTGGCGCCAGGCAAGCCGCAACGGGCCTGCCTGCGCGCCCCCTTTGTCCACCCGCACGGAGCCGCCATGTCCTCGACCGCTTCCAAACTACCGCCGCTGGCCACGCTGGGGCCGTTCATCGCGCTGATCCTGGCGTGCGCCTTTTTTGCCACGCAGAGCGAGCGTTTCCTGTCGGCGCAGAACTTCGCGCTCATCCTGCAGCAGGTCATGGTGGTGGCGGTCATCGCCATTGGCCAGACGCTGGTCATCCTCACCGCAGGCATCGATTTGTCGTGTGGCATGGTCATGGCGCTGGGCGGCATTGTGATGACCAAGATGGCGGCGGACTACGGCCTCTCGGCCCCCGTGGCGATTGCCTGCGGTATGGCGGTGACCATGCTATTCGGGTTGATCAACGGCCTGCTGGTCACCAAGATCAAGCTGCCACCCTTCATCGTCACGCTGGGCACGCTCAACATCGCGTTTGCCGCCACGCAGCTGTACTCGGGCGCGCAGACGATCACCGACATCCCGGCCGGCATGACCGCGCTGGGCAACACCTTCCAGCTGGGGCAGACCGCCATCGTGTGGGGGGCCGTGCTCATGCTGGCCCTGTACCTCGTCACCTGGTTTGCGCTGCGCGAGACTGCGCCCGGCCGCCACGTGTACGCCGTGGGCAACAGCCCCGAAGCCACACGCCTCACCGGCATTGCCACCGACAAGGTGCTGCTGGGCGTGTATGTGCTGGCGGGCCTGTTCTACGGCATCGCGTCGGTGCTGTCGGTGGCCCGCACTGGCGCGGGTGACCCGAACGCGGGCCAGACCGAGAACCTCGACGCCATCAGCGCCGTGGTGCTGGGCGGCACCAGCCTGTTTGGCGGGCGCGGCATGATTTTGGGCACGCTGGTGGGGGCGCTCATCGTGGGCGTGTTCCGCAACGGGCTCACGCTGATGGGCGTGTCGTCGGTGTACCAAATTCTGGTCACCGGCATCCTCGTGATCCTGGCCGTGGCCACTGACCAACTCTCGCGAAAAGGAGTGCGTTGATCATGAGCACCTCCCAACACACCACGAACGTCCCGCTGGTCATGCAGGCCAAGGGCCTGGTCAAGCGCTACGGGCAGGTCACCGCGCTCGACGGTGCTGACTTTGAACTGCGCGCCGGTGAAATCCTGGCCGTGATCGGCGACAACGGCGCGGGCAAGTCGAGTCTCATCAAGGCGCTGTCGGGCGCCACCGTGCCCGACGAAGGCGAGATCCTGCTCGACGGCCAGCGCATCCAGTTCAAGAGCCCCATCGACGCGCGCAAGGCGGGCATCGAAACCGTGTACCAGGACCTGGCCGTGGCTCCGGCCATGACGATTGCTGAAAACCTGTTCCTCGGCCGCGAACTGCGCCGCCCCGGACTGCTGGGCAGCGCGCTGCGCATGCTCGACAAGAAGAAGATGCTCGAAGAAAGCGTGGCCCGCATGGCCGAGCTGAAGGTCGGCATCCGCTCGATGACGCAGGCGGTGGAGACACTCTCTGGCGGCCAGCGCCAGTGCGTGGCCGTGGCGCGCGCGGCAGCGTTTGCGCGCCATGTGGTCATCATGGACGAGCCCACCGCCGCCCTGGGCGTGAAGGAAGGCAACATGGTGCTGGAGCTGATCCGCCGCGTGCGCGACAAGGGCCTGCCCGTCATCCTCATCAGCCACAACATGCCCCATGTGTTCGAGATTGCCGACCGCATCCACATCGCCCGCCTGGGCAAGCGCGCCGCCGTGGTCAACCCCAAGAAGATCAGCATGAGCGACACCGTGGCCGTGATGACGGGTGCCATGGCTGCGTCCGACCTGCCCGCCGAGTGCCTTGCCTGAAACGCCCCATGCTGAAGAACATTGATCCCCTGCTGACCCCCGAGCTGCTCAAGGTGCTGGCCGAGATGGGCCACGACGACGCCATCGTGCTGGCCGACGCCAACTTCACCGCCATGAGCCTGGGCGCGGGCAAGCCCGTGCTGCGCCTGCCGGGCATTGGGATGGCACGTGCCGTTCAAGCGGTGGCCAGCGTGCTGCCCCTGGCGCAGGACGTGCCGCACCCCGTGGCCTACATGCAGGTGGGCGGTACCGAGGTGCCCTACCGCTCAGCCCTGCAGCGCGAAACCATGGACGTGCTGGCGCGCGAGGGCGTGGCCAGTGAGCAGGCCGAAGGCGTGGAGCGTTTTGCGTTCTACGAGCGCGTCAAAAAGGCCTATGCCATCGTTGTGACGGGAGAGCTGCAGCCCTGGGGCAACTTCCTGCTGCGCAAGGGCGTCATCGGCGACACTCTGAACGCCTGATCGATTCATCACCATGCTGGACACCGACGCATCCCTACCCGCCGTTGACAACGCTGCCGCCAGCCCCGCGCTGCTGCGCCAGCGTGGCTCCAACCATGTGGGGCTGCGCCAGTTCAACGAGCGCGTTGTGCTGCAGGCGCTGCGCACCCACGGCAGCCTGGCCAAGGCCGAGATGGCACGGGTCACGGGCCTCACGGCACAGACCATCGGCCTCATCACCGCGCGGCTGGACGAAGACCAGTTGCTGCGCCGCGAAGCCCCGGTGCGCGGCCGTGTGGGCCAGCCTTCGGTGCCCATTGGCCTGAACCCCGACGGCGCCTTTGCCATCGGCATCAAGATCGGCCGCCGCAGTGCCGACTGGCTGCTGGTCGATTTCACCGGCCATGTGCGCGAGCGCATCGTGCTCGACTACGCCTTCCCCGACATCGACGTGCTGCTGCCCGCCATCCGCACGCACCTCAACCAGCTGCTCGACGGCCTGGGCCCGCTGCGCTCGCGCGTGGTGGGTGTGGGCGTGGCAGCGCCGTTCCAGCTCGGCGGCTGGCACCGCATGCTGGGGCTCACCGAGGCCCAATCCGAAGCCTGGAACAACATCGACCTGGCCGAGCAGGTGCAGCAGATGACCGAGTTGCCCGTGTCCTTTGCCAAGGACACCTCCGCCGCCTGCGTGGCCGAGCTGCTGCAGGGGCGCGGGCGCGACATCCCGAGTTTTCTGTACCTGTTCATGGACACCTTTGTGGGCGGCGGGCTGGTCATCAATTCGCACCTGCATCGCGGTCTGCATGGCAACGCGGGTGCGGTGGCCTCGCTGCCGCTGTCACCCGCCCAGCCGGGCCAGGCGCCCGCGCAGCTCATCAGCCAGGCATCGCTGTGGGAGCTGGAGCAGCGCTTCCGCGAACATGGCCTCGACCCTATGGCCGCCTACGACAAGCGTGTGCTGCAGGCCCCGTGGCTGGAACACAGCCGGGGCTGGATCGCGCGCGCTGCGGCGGGCCTGGCGCACTGCATCGTCTCGGCCACCGCGTTTTTGGACCTGGATGCCGTGGTGGTCGATGGCGCTGCGGCCCCCGAGCTGCTGCAGGCGCTGTGCGAAAGTGCCCGCCACGCGCTGGCCGACTACAACTGGGAAGGCCTGCACCAGCCCCCCCGGCTGGAGCTGGGCACCATGGGCTCGGACGCCCGCGCGCTGGGCGGAGCGCTGCTGCCCTTGCACGCCTGCTTTGCGCCAGATACGGACATCTTCCTCAAGGCCTGAGAAGGGCGTGGACTGTGAAGTTTTGCTATTAAAAATATAGCTATTTGCGCACGTCCATCAAGCGCTAGGCCGTATTTTTATTCAAATTTCTCGGCCAAGGCTGCTTCAGGCTCAGCTCCCGCCGCGATCCAGACCCGCCAGGATTGCCCGTGCCACTTCGGCAAACCCCGCGCCCCGTTCGCCCTGGGTCACATAACGCGGCAGGTGCTGCAGTTGTGGCACAAAGCGCGCGATGTTGGCCACGCCCACGCTGTGGGGGAAGTGCTCGAACATGAGCTGGTCGTTGGTCGAGTCGCCCACATACACCCAGCGGTCGATCTCCGCGTCGAGGTCGCGTCCCAGCAACTCGCGCACGATCCAGCGCGCGCCCTCCAGCTTGTTGTGCGCCCCGAACCAGCCGTTGATGTGGATGCTGCTCACGGTGGCGTTCATGCCTGCGGCGCGCAGGATCGCCACGCATTGGTCGATCCGCTCTTGGGGCAGGTGTGTGAACTCACTGTGGTCGATGGCGATGTCCGTTTCGCGTCCGGGCGAGTCGGTCGCGCGGCGGGCGCCGGGCACCCTGGCTTCGATGTCAGCCAGCACTTGCTGCATGCGGGCGAAATGGGCTGCGCGCGTGGCTGCATCCTGTTGATATCGTTTTAACAGCGCATCGCGCTTGTCCAGAGAGCGCTGCAGGGCCGCAGCACCATTCTCGGCCACGATGGCATCCACAGGCCAGGCGGCCGCAAAGGGCTCGCTCCAGCCTACGGGGCGACCTGTGATGGGAATCACGGCCAGTCCCCGGGCCTTGAGCGACTCCATCGCCTGCACCACGTGCGCAGGCACAACCCCCTCCGTGGTCAGCGTGTCGTCGATGTCAGTGAGCAGGCCGACGAGGCGGGCGGGAGGATTCCAGGTACTCAACGGAAGCATGGGGGAACGAGAAGGCATAGGGATGGCGAGAGGGGGCGTTGGTGAAAGTCGCGGAGGGCTGCCGCTCGGGCTTGCACCTTTTTCTGTGGACGAAGAGATGGCTGCTTCTAACGGACACTTTGGGCAGGTTGCCCACGCGCCAGGCTCGGGAGTTTCTCTGCGACCCTTTCGGGGGGCATGGGCACCATGTCCCCGCCACGGAACTCGAATAGCTGCAGGGTGGCCAATGGGACCTGTTCCAGGCCACGGCCCTTTTCGTCCACGACGAGCAAATCGCCTGGCTGCGGCTTTGGCGCAAACAGGTCGGCGGTGTTTCTGGCGCGGATCAGTACAGAGCGTTTGTATCCATCATCGGTGCCTCCGAACTCTGGGACTACGAATATGGCCTGCCGCTCTTTGTCGAGCGACAGGGCAAAGCGGTACAGCGTGTCCCAATACGCCAGGTTGGGCCTGAGCGCCTGTTTCTCCTGCGCGTGCACACCTGCCAGGGCCGCAACAAGCGCTGCGCCTCCAACAAGGGCAAAAACCGGGCGCGTCTCTCGCGGCCAGACGACCGCCAGGCAGGCTGAAAACGCCACCCACGGCACGAACAGGTAACGGTCCGGACTGTGAATTCCCGGAAAGGCCGTCAGCGGTATCAGCGGCAGCAGGACGATGCCCAAGGACACGAAGAACACAGGCGCATGGAGGCGGCGCTTCACAGCCGCAAGGCACAGAAGGCCGAGAAATACAACGGCAAGGATGTTGCCGGGCGGTTTGGAGCCGAGGAGCAATTTGGGAACCCGGAGCAACTGGCGCAGGGCCTCGCTGGCATCGAAAACTCCCTGGCTGTAGCCGCCCACGAGGCGCCCCAGTAGCAGGTAGCGCCACCCTATGTAGACCAGTGCAATCAGCACAAACGGTATCAGTGCGCGCACCCGTTGCGGCCACGTGCCCACGGGCAGGAAGGGCAAGAGGACGACCAGGGGTACATAGACTTCCTTGCAGGTAGTCGCCAGCAGGTAGGCCAGGGCCGACAGCCCCAGCCAGTATCCGCGCCCGCCTTTGAGATACCGGGTCCACCCCAGTATCGACAGCATGGCGAACACGAAGCCGGTCGCATAGTGCCCATGCATCAGGCCCGCCGCGATGTGGGCAGTGGGCTTGCCAAGCAACAGCGCAACGGCGCCGATCAGCGCGGGCAGGGGCTCCACCCACTCTCGCAACACGGCATAGAACAACGCGGCTCCCAGCCCCACGAGCAGCAGCAAGTGCGCGTAGTGGCCAGTGGCGGCCATGCCGAACAAGCTCAGGTTGATGTCGTAGAACAGCAGGTTCCATGGAGCGACATTGGCGCTGGAGTGCCCCTGGGCAACGTGGGGCTCCAAGAAATATTGCCAGGGTGTGTATTGGGCGGCGTAGCTCAGGTGAGCGCCGTCATCCCAGCGCCAAGATCCCTGGAGTGATGCGCCATGCACCAGCAGGGTGAGCAGAGACAGAAGCAGTGTGGCGCTGAGACACTCGATCCAGGGATGGCGGTCGATGTGTTCGCGCAGCGCGTGGCGCGCGGCTTTCAATGCTGGAGCGTCCATTGCCAATGACGCAGGAAGTTGAGCGCTGCAGGCGTGTTGTGGCTAGGAGTGCGGGCGGCAGAAGGAGCATCGGCTGCAACGCGCGATAAACGGGTCCCGCGTGGTACCACCTCCTGCGCCCAGGGGCCCACCCTGGGCTTGTCGGTAGCACCACGCGATCCTCGGTTTTTGCACGTTTCGCTTCGATGCCTTCTGCTGCCCACACTCCTAGGCACATCACGCCCTCGGGTCCAAGTCTTCAGCAGCAGCAAGTCCGCACCGACCAGGGCCAGTGCGGAAATGGTGGAGCCTATGCAAGTCCTGGTGCAAAGCGGCGCCGCGGAGAAATTGATCGGCTGACTGCGCAAGAATTTCCCCCTCTTGTGCGGGCTATGCGCCCTGCAGCGCCAACCCCGCATGCTCGCGCAGCGGGTGGAAATGGATCTTCGGAAACCGCTCTTGCGCCAAGCGCACGTCATATGGGCTGGTGCACAGGTAGGCCAGCGTGTCTGCCGCGTCGTGCGCCAGCCGCAGCGGGTAGGCGTCGGTGAACGCGCGCAGGTCGGCTGCGTTGTCGGCGGTGATCCAGCGCGCGCCGGTGTACTGGCAGCCTTCCAGGCGCACATCGGCGTCGTACTCGGCCTTGAGGCGGTGCTGCACCACTTCAAACTGGAGCTGGCCTACGGCGCCCAGCAGCATGTTGCCGCCTGCGTCGGGCTTGAAGACCTGGATCGCGCCTTCCTCGCCCAGCTGGGCCAGGCCCTGCTGCAGCTGCTTGGTGCGCAAGGGGTTCTTGAGCACCACGGTCATGAACATCTCGGGTGCGAAGAACGGCAGGCCGGTGAACTGCAGGTTGGCACCATCGGTGATGGTGTCGCCCAGCTGCACGCCGCCGTGGGTGGTAAAGCCAATGATGTCGCCTGCGTAGGCTTCTTCGACGGCCTCGCGGCGTTGCGACATGAAGGTCACCACGCTGGTGGGGCGCAGCTCCTTGGAGGTGCGCTGCACCTTGAGCTTCATGCCCGGCGTGTATTTGCCCGAGGCCACGCGCACAAAGGCGATGCGGTCGCGGTGGTTGGCATCCATGTTGGCCTGCACCTTGAACACCACCCCGGCAAAGCCTTCGTCTTCGGGCTGGATGGTCTTCACCACGGGTTGCTTGTTCACTTCAAGCGTGCTCACGCGCGGGCCGGGGGGAGGGGCCATGTCCACCAGGGCATCGAGCACTTCCATCACCCCGAAGTTGTTCACGCCGGAGCCGAAGAACACGGGGGTGAGCTTGCCAGCCAGGAAGGCTTCATGGTCCCACGCGGGCGATGCGCCCACGGCCAGTTCCATGCTCTCCAGCGCGGCGTCGAACTCGGCGCCAAAGCGTGCGCGCAGAGTCGCCTCGTCCGACAAGGGGATGGCCTCGAAGTCCTGTGGGCGGCGCTCGCTGCCGGACTCGAACACCGTCATGGTCTTAGTGCGCAGGTTGATGATGCCGCCAAAGCTCTTGCCCTGGCCCACGGGCCAGGTCATGGGGCAGCAGGGCATGCCCAGCTCGCGCTCCACCTCGTCCATGATGTCCAGTGGGTCGCGCACTTCGCGGTCCATCTTGTTCACGAAGGTGATGATGGGCGTATCGCGCTGGCGGCAGACCTCGATCAGGCGGCGGGTCTGTGCTTCCACACCGTTGGCCGCGTCGATCACCATCAGGGCCGAGTCCACGGCGGTGAGCACGCGGTAGGTGTCTTCCGAGAAGTCCTTGTGGCCGGGCGTGTCGAGCAGGTTGATCACGTGCTCGCGGTACAGCATCTGCATGACCGAGCTGGCCACCGAGATGCCGCGCTGCTTTTCGATTTCCATCCAGTCGGAGGTGGCGTGGCGGCTGGCCTTGCGGCCCTTCACGGCGCCTGCGATCTGGATCGCGCCCGAGAACAGCAGCAGCTTTTCCGTCAGCGTCGTCTTACCCGCGTCGGGGTGGGAAATGATGGCAAAGGTACGGCGGCGCCGGGTTTCTGGGGCGTAGGACACAGGGGGTTCCTGAATGGGATGGGTGCGGGGCAGAGCGCCCTGCGCAAGAATCTTCGGGCCGGGACCGGCGTGGGACGCAGGGGCGGCAGTGGCGGGATTTTACTGTTCCGTGCAAGGCCGAGGACGGATTCATCCCGGGGCATGGTGCGGGGAATGCACTTGCTTTTATAATCCGCCGATCCGAGGAGCGTTGCAGCGTCCCCAGCACAGGCGGGGCGTGAGGCTCGGAGTCATCTAGCAACGACGCTCATCCACTTCTCGTGTGGTGAGCTTTTTCACTCCCGCGACCAGTGGTTTTTCAACATGCTTTGGAGCAAGAAACCATCATGAACGCACGCGTCAACGCCCCGGTCAACACCGACTGCATCATTGCCGACATCGGCCTGGCCGCATGGGGCCGCAAAGAAATCCGCATCGCCGAAACCGAGATGCCCGGCCTGATGGCCATCCGCGAGGAGTTCGCGCCCAAGCAGTCGCTCAAGGGCGCCCGCATCACGGGCTCGCTGCACATGACGATCCAGACCGCCGTGCTGATCGAGACGCTGCAGGCATTGGGTGCGCAAGTGCGCTGGGCATCGTGCAACATCTTCTCCACCCAAGACCACGCCGCCGCCGCCATTGCTGCGGCGGGCACTCCGGTGTTTGCCATCAAGGGCGAGACCCTGGCCGAGTACTGGGACTACACCCACCGCATTTTTGACTTTGGCCCCGCCGGCACCGAAGGCGAAGGCCCCAACCTGATCCTGGACGACGGCGGCGATGCCACGCTGCTGATGCACCTGGGCAAGCGCGCCGAAAAGGACGCCTCGCTGATCGCCAACCCCACCAGCGAAGAAGAGACCTGCCTGTTTGCATCCATCAAGGCCAAGCTGGCTGAGGACCCGACCTGGTACAGCCGCAAGAGCGCCCAGATCATCGGCGTGACCGAAGAAACCACCACCGGCGTGCACCGCTTGAAGGAAATGTCGGCCAAGGGCTCGCTGATGTTCCGCGCCATCAACGTGAACGACTCGGTAACCAAGAGCAAGTTCGACAACCTGTACGGTTGCCGTGAATCGCTGGTGGACGGCATCAAGCGCGCCACCGACGTGATGATCGCTGGCAAGGTGGCCGTGGTGGCCGGCTACGGCGACGTGGGCAAGGGCAGCGCCCAGGCCCTGCGTGCACTGAGCGCCCAGGTGTGGGTGACCGAGATCGACCCCATCAACGCCCTGCAGGCTGCGATGGAAGGCTACAAGGTCGTGACGATGGAATACGCTGCCGACAAGGCCGATATCTTCGTGACCACCACCGGCAACAAGGACGTGATCCGCCACGAGCACATGCTGGCCATGAAGGACCAGGCCATCGTCTGCAACATCGGCCACTTCGACAACGAGATCCAGGTGGCGTCGCTGGAGCAGTACGAGTGGGAAGAGATCAAGCCCCAGGTGGACCACGTGATCTTCCCGGACGGCAAGCGCATCATCCTGCTGGCCAAGGGCCGCCTGGTGAACCTGGGCTGCGGCACGGGCCACCCGAGCTTTGTGATGTCGTCGAGCTTTGCCAACCAGACCATTGCCCAGATCGAGCTGTTCACCCACAGCGACTACTACGAAAACGGCAAGGTCTACGTGTTGCCCAAGCACCTGGACGAAAAGGTGGCCCGTCTGCACCTCAAGAAGGTGGGCGCCATGCTGACGGAGCTGACCGACGAGCAGGCTGCCTACATTGGCGTGCCCAAGCAAGGCCCGTACAAGCCGGATACCTACCGCTATTGATCCCGCGCCCCAGGCGCATTGCGCGCCTTGGCGGCATGCCGCCGGTGCGCTGGTGGATCACTGCATCGTGGTTGCTACTATTGTGATAGCTGCTTGCGCTTGATGGATAAGCGCTGGAGGCTGATTTGACTCTTAAAGGATGAGCGCCATGCGTGCAGATGTATTTTTGGTGGAAGCGGGCCATGCGGCCACGCGCTCGCAAGCGCAGCGGCTGATTGCTGCGGGCGTGGAGTGGCGTCTGTCACCCCTGGCGCCCTGGCAGAAGGTGGCCAAGAACGGCGATGACATCCCGTCCGTGGCCGAGGTGAAGCTGCTGGACGATGCCGAGGCCAAGTACATCTCGCGCGGCGGCCTCAAGCTGGAAGGCGCCTTGTTGGCCACGGGGCTGTCCGTGGCCGGGCTGCGCTGCCTGGATGTGGGGCAGAGCACCGGCGGCTTTACCGATTGCCTGCTGCAGCAGGGCGCAGCGCAGGTCATCGGTGTGGACGTGGGCCATGGCCAGCTCCACGAGCGGCTGCGCAGCGATCTACGTGTGGTCTGCGTGGAGGGCGTGAACGCGCGCTCGCTGACCGCACAGGCGCTGCAGGAAGCCTGCGAGCTGGCGCTCTCTGAAGTTGTCGAAGCCGACGAAGACAACGAAACCCAGCCCGAGGCGCCCTACAGCTGGATGCGCAATGGCGGCCTGGTGGACGATGCCTACGATGACAGCGGCGACGCGAAAGAGCAGGACATCGAAGCGTTCAAGTCCGAGCGCGCGCAGCGCGCAGAGGCGCGGGCGCTGGGCACGCTGCCCGTCCAGCGCCGTCGCCGCCCCGACTGCGCGGGCGTGGACATCACGCCGGTGTTCGACGTGATGACAGGCGACCTCTCGTTCATTTCGCTCACGCTGGTGCTGCCCGCGCTGGTGCCTCTGCTGGCGCCCGACGGCCATTTGCTCATGCTGGTCAAGCCGCAGTTTGAACTGCAGCCGGGCCAGGTGGGCAAGGGCGGTGTGGTGCGGGATGCCGCGCTGTATGCGGTGGTGGAAAAGCGTATCCGTGACTGCTGCGCCGAACTGGGCCTGGCCGTACAGGCCTGGCTCGACAGCCCCATCCAGGGCGGCGACGGCAACCATGAATTTTTTGTTTATGCGAGGAGGGCTGCATGATTGCTGCCAATGCCCAGGGCACCGGTTTTCCGGTGAGTTTCGAGTTTTTCCCGCCCAAGACGTCCGATGGGGCGGACAAGCTGCGGGCCGCGCGCCAGCAGCTGTATGCGCTGCACCCTGATTTCTGCTCGGTGACCTACGGCGCCGGTGGTTCCACGCAGGAGGGCACTTTTGGCACGGTGCGTGAAATCCTGGCCGAAGGTGTGAGCGCCGCTTCGCACTTCTCGTGCATTGGTGCCACACGCCAGTCCGTGCGCGAGCAGCTCGCCACGCTCAAGGCCATGGGCGTCAAGCGCTTGGTGGCGCTGCGCGGCGATTTGCCCAGCGGCTACGGCGCGGGCGGGGAGTTTCAGTACGCCAGTGACCTGGTGGCCTTCATCCGCGCGGAGACGGGCCGGGATTTCCACATCGAAGTGGCCGCCTACCCCGAGGTGCACCCCCAGGCCAAGTCGCCCGAGGCGGACCTGAAGGCCTACATCGCCAAGGTGCAGGCGGGTGCGGACTCGGCCATCACCCAGTATTTCTACAACAGCGATGCGTATTTCCGCTTTGTGGAAGACACGCAGCGCCTGGGCGCCACCGTGCCCGTGGTGCCCGGCATCATGCCCATCGGAAGCTCCACGCAGCTGATGCGTTTCTCGGACGCCTGCGGTGCCGAGATTCCCCGCTGGATCCGGCTGCGCCTGCAGGCGTTTGGCGACGACACAGCCAGCATCAAGGCCTTTGGGCTGGATGTGGTGACCGACCTGTGTGACCAGCTGCGCAGCGCGGGCGTGCCCGCACTGCATTTCTACACCATGAACCAGAGTGCGGCCACTCTGGAAATCTGCCGCCGCCTGGGGATCTGACGACCACGGCTTGGCTACCATTAGCACTTTGCAACATTTGCAGGGGGATGGTGGTCATGGAACGAGCTGGGGTGGCGGTATGGTGTGCGCTGTGTGTGTGGGTGTCGGGCATGTCGGGCGTTCAGGCGCAGACCCGCTACCACTGCAGGGACGGAAATGGGAACACTTTTGTCCTGTCGCGGCCGTGCCCTGAGGGCTCCCGCACCACAGCCGCTGTGGCTGGGCCTGCCCCGGCGCAATATTCATCGCCACGTTATGACAGCTATTCGCCGGTGCGGTCATCGCCCGAAACCCCGGACCACCACCAGTACCTGAGCGCGCGCTGCCGGGCCCTGGATGAAAACATCCGGGGAGCGTATGGCCGGGGCATCAAGGCCGACGTGGTGGAAGGAATGCGGCGCGAATACCGGCGCGATTGCCGGGAGGAGGAGCAGGATGCGTACTCACGGCTTTCGGCGGAGCGCCGCCACCGCGACAAGCAACGCCGGGAAGACGAAAAGTCTGCCCAGGTCGCAGCACAGGCTTCCAGGGAGCAGCAGGAGCGGCACGCCCAGCAATGCGCCGAGTCTCGCCGCATTCTTACCAACAAACGCGCCAGAACGGATTTGACGGATGGAGAGAAAAACGATCTGCGACGGTTTGAGGAAGCATTTCTGGAGCGCTGCAAGCGCTAGCGCCCACCTGCGGCTGCTGCCCCTGCTGGTTGCGGCCTACTGTGCGTGGTTGCCTGCTGCGCAGGCAGAGGGGGCCGGTAACACGGCAGAGCCCTCCACCCCGAATGCCGTGGATGCCGCGTTGGCCGAGGCGGGGCTGCTGGATGAGGAGGTGCAACCTCTTGGTGAGCCCATTGACGCTCCATGGGCTGCGCCTTCGGGGGAGTCTGGCCGGTACGAGGTGGCGCCAGAGACCGGACTCGCGTCCTGGTACGGGCCTGGGTTTCACCGGCGCAAGACAGCCAGTGGTGAGCGGTTTGACATGCACGCAATGACCGCTGCGCACCCCACCCTGGCCTTTGGCACATTCATCTGTGTGCGCAGCCAGATCACGGGCCGAGGGGTTGTGGTGCGCGTGAATGACCGGGGGCCCCATGCGCGGGGCCGGATCGTGGACTTGAGCCGCGCTGCAGCCATTGCCCTGGGGCTGCACGGTCTGGGGCTCAAGCCGGTGGAGGTGTTTCCTGTGGCCAATGGAGAATCGACCTGCCCTGAAGAGTGAGGACGTGGGGGCGGATGGGCCGTAAGAACGACCCGCCACTTGGACGCATCAGCCGCCTGATTCCAGGGTGTGCGTGGCGTGTTTGTCCTGGGCCAGCAATTCCACCATTTGTGGCAGTGCGGTTTTGAGCGCGGCCTTCAGGGTGAAGGGCGGGTTGATCAGAAACATGCCACTGGCTGGCAAGCCTGGACGCTTGACGTCGCCAGCAGCGTTTTCGGTGAGCTTGCTGTTCTTGACGGTCAGCGTGGCATGCAGCCAGCTCTTGCCTGCCTTGGTGGCCAGGGTCTTGAGGCGGCGAGGCAGGTCGTGCGCCTCGGGGCGCGGGATGATGGGGTACCAAAAGGCGTACGTGCCGGTGGCAAAGCGCTTGAGCGAATCCGCCGCCATATCGAGCACCTTGGCATAGTCGCTCTTGATTTCATAGCTGGGATCGCACAGCACCAAAGCGCGGCGGGCCGGTGGAGGCAGGAATTTCTTGATCCCTTCGAACCCGTCTTCGTGCAGCACGGCCACTTGGCGGCCTGCTTCGAGCTGGGCCACGTTGCCCGCCAGGGCGCGCAGGTCGGTGGGATGCAGCTCAAAGAGCTTGAGCTTGTCGTGGTCGCGCAACAGGCGCTGGGTGATGAACGGGGAGCCTGGGTAAACCCGCAGCGTGTTGCCCTGGTTGAAGGCACGGACCATGTCCACATAGGCCTGCAGGGCCGGCGTGAGGGTTGGGGCCGTGGGGGCAAACAGGCGGACGATGCCGTCTGCAGCTTCGCCGCTGGTGCTGGCGTAGTCGCCATCGAGCCGGTAGAGGCCCGCGCCCGCATGCGTGTCCAGCACGGTGAGGGCCGCGTCTTTCTCGGTAAGGTGTTGCAAGGCGGCGATCAAGACCGTGTGCTTGAGCACATCGGCATGGTTGCCTGCGTGGAAGGCGTGGCGATAACTGAACATGGCTCTATGGTAACGAGTGCGCCCTGTCGCCTTCCTGGGCCGGGTCGAGGGGTGGCTGCACTGGGTGGCGGGCACCAGAGGCCGGGTCATGGTTCCATGCGAATTTGTCATGGGCTGTGGGCGGCCAGGAACCATGGCGCGGCACAATCGGCGTATCTCTGACCAGGGTGTGTAACTTTTTTGGCAGACGGGAAGCCTTTTGTTTCTGTAGCGCGTGCTGGCATGCTTCATGATTGCGTTTGGAGCGGTGTTGGCACCCGTTCACCCACAATCTCTGTCGAAACAAGCCCGCACGCCACACCCTTTCCACCATGATCGCAAGTTCCAGCCAAGCCCCAGCCAGCGGTGTCAGCCATGTGGATGCGCTGCCGCCAGGCACCCGCCTCGCTGAGTTCGAGATCCTTGCGCTCCTGGGGGTTGGCGGGTTTGGCATGGTCTACAAAGCCTTTGACCACTCCCTGCACCGGGCCGTGGCGATCAAGGAATACATGCCTTCGGCGCTGGCGGGGCGTGCGCAGGGCCAGTCGCTCTGGGTGAGATCCTCGTCGGACCAGCAAACGTTCCAGGCCGGGCTGGCCTCTTTTGTGGGTGAGGCGCGCCTGCTGGCGCAGTTTGACCACCCTTCGCTGGTCAAGGTGTTCCGCTTCTGGGAGGCGAACAACACCGCCTACATGGTCATGCCCCTCTACAGCGGTATGACCTTCAAGCAGGCCCGTGCCCAGATGCGCACCCCGCCGCCCGAGATCTGGCTGCGCAAGGTGCTGTGGTCAGTGCTGGGTGCCCTGCGGGTGCTCCATGACGGTAAGACCCTGCATCGGGATATTTCGCCCGACAACATTTTTCTGCAGGACATCGGCCCCCCGGTGCTGCTCGACCTGGGCGCTGCCCGGCACGCGATCAACGACCAGGACCGCAAACACACCGCCGTCCTCAAGGTCAACTACGCGCCCATAGAGCAATATTCCGATGGCGACGAGGATTTGCGCCAGGGCCCGTGGAGCGACCTGTATTCCCTGGCTGCGGTGGTGCATGGCTGCTTGTGCAACGACACGCCGCTGCCTGCCACGTTGCGCTCCATCCGCGATCGCATGGTGTCGTTCTCCCGCGTGGCCAGAACCGTCAAGCGCCAGTTTGGCGTGGAGTATTCCGCGCCTTTCGTGGCGGCGATCGCGCAGTCGCTGGCGCTCAAGCCGGAGGACCGGCCGCAGAGCATCGACGCGTTCCTGCAGCTCATGGAGATGACGTCCGCGCCGGAGGGGAGCGAGCACTTCGACTTCCGGAACGACCTGGGGGATATCTGGGTGGAGCCTGCCGATCAGCCGGGCCCGGGCTTGGTAACGCCTACGGTGGATGTGACCTCAGCACCCAGCATCGTGGCAGAGATGCACGCCCAGGCGCAACGCGCCACCGGGAACGGAGTGGCCCACGATGCCGGAGGGCGTGCCACGCCCGCAGGCGAAGCGAATGTTGGCGGAGACACCGTGATGCTGGGCGGCCCGGACACTGTGGCTGCCGATGCGGGTGATACGGTCTTCATCGACGCAGGAGACACGGTGGTGGTCGATGACTCCCGCTACGACGATCCTGCGGGCGGCCACCAGCCGGGGAGCACCACCCGCCATGCGTCCGACCATCGGCCACAGCTATTGGAGCGGGAGATCGCCCGCCCCCACGGCAAGGCGGTGAAAACCACGCGGCGCTCGCCGGTTCTGGTGTGGCTCGGGGTGGCTGTGGTGGCCGTGGTGGTTTCTGCCGCCGGCCTGCGCTGGGCCCAGAGCAGCAAGGCGCCGCAGGACGACATCATCACCGAGATGGCAGAGCCGCCCGCAGCGCCGCCGCCTGCAGTGATGGAGACGGCGCTGCAGGACCCGGCCGCAGCGGCCTCTGCTGCTGTGGACGGCGCTGCGAGCGATACGGTGGCTGCTGCATCCATGCCTGCGCCAGCACTGGTTCCTGCTTCTGCTCCGCGCGCCCCCACTCGTGCGCGACGGGCCGCCCCTGAGCCGGCTCCGACCCCGATCTTGGTGCATGAGGAGCCGCCCCCGCCACCGCCCCCTGTGGTGGCCGAGCCCAAGCCTCGCCCGCCACCACCGCGTGTGCCCAGCCCGCAAGAGGCCTGTGCAGATGCCAATTTCCTCGCACGCCCCATGTGCATCCACCAGGAATGCCAGAAGCCATCCCAGGCCAACCAGCCCATCTGCGTGGAGAACCGCCGCCGCTACGAAGCCGACGAGCAGCGCCGCCGGCAGACCCCCAATTAGCCGTGGGCGAGGGGGCCGTGGGCTGCTTTCCGGCTACGGGCTTGCGCCACAGGCCTGCAAATTCGTATAATCGCGGGCTTCGCAGCGCTTTTGTGGTCCCGCGGCGAAGACTTTACGCCACCTAAGAGGCTTCCTTCAGAGAAGCACCGACCGTGGAAAAGGACCCACCAAACCCTCTTTTGAAGAGAAAACTCATGACTACTACTTTCAGCGCAAAGCCCGCTGAGGTTGTGCACGAGTGGTTTGTGATTGACGCGACCGACAAGGTCCTCGGACGAGTAGCCAGCGAAGTTGCTCTCCGTTTGCGCGGCAAACACAAGGCCATTTACACGCCTCACGTCGATACCGGTGACTTCATCGTCATCATCAACGCCGCCCAGCTCAAGGTCACCGGCACCAAGTCCCTGGACAAGGTGTACTACCGCCACTCGGGTTACCCCGGCGGTATCACGGCCACGAACTTCCGCGACATGCAAGCCAAGCACCCCGGCCGCGCGCTGGAAAAGGCTGTCAAGGGCATGCTGCCCAAGGGCCCCCTTGGCTACGCGATGATCAAGAAACTCAAGGTGTACGGTGGTGCTGAGCATCCCCACACCGCCCAGCAGCCCAAAGTGCTGGAAATCTAAGGAGCCTTGAGATGATTGGTGAATGGAACAATGGCACCGGCCGTCGCAAGTCCAGCGTCGCCCGCGTGTTTCTTAAAAAAGGCTCCGGCAAGATCACGGTGAACGGCAAGGACATCCAGTCCTACTTCGGCCGCGAAACCTCGATCATGATTGCCAAGCAACCCCTGGCGTTGACCAACCATGTCGAAACCTTCGACATCCAGATCAACGTGCACGGTGGTGGTGAATCCGGCCAGGCTGGCGCTGCCCGCCACGGTATCACCCGTGCTTTGATCGACTACGACGCATCCCTCAAGCCCGTCCTGAGCCAAGCTGGCTTCGTGACGCGTGATGCCCGTGAAGTCGAGCGTAAGAAGGTCGGTCTGCATTCCGCACGCCGCGCCAAGCAGTTCTCCAAGCGTTAAGCTGGTTGGGCTCTGGAGGGATGGCCGCTTTCGGGCTGGCATCCTTCTCCCTGCGAAGCTTTCCTCGGACTGCTTTACAGAACAAAAAACCGCCTTCGGGCGGTTTTTTCGTTTAAGGTGCGCTCTTTTCTCCGAGCCATCCTGATGTTTCACCCCTTCTCACCATGCGCCTTCGCCTTCTGCGCCGCCGACTGACGATCAGCGCCCCGAGGGTGGCCATCCGCAGTGCCTTGCCCTGGCCCCTTCGCTGGCTGGCCCTGGCCGTGGTTTTTGGTTTCTGTGCGGCAGTAGCCCTCTGGGCCTTTGAGTTTGGAAAGTCCATCGCAGGGCTGGATACCGTCTCCCGTGACGAACTCCTGCAATTGCGGGCGGAAGTGGATCGCTTGCGGGCTGAGGGGCAAGAGCAACAGACGGTAGCCCATACGGCGGAGAGTCTTCTGGTGGCCGAGCGGGCTGCCAAGGAAAGCCTGATGGCGCAGGTTCGGCAGCTGGAGACCGACAACCGCACGCTGCGCGAAGACCTGGGGTTCTTTGAAAAGCTGATTCCCGCCGCAAAGGCCGAAGGGCTGGCGATCCGTAGTCTGCAGGCCGAGGTGCTGGGGGGAATGCAGCTGCGCTGGCAGGTCCTGGTGATCCAGGCGACGCGCAATGCCCCCGAATTCAATGGTCGGCTGGAACTGGTGCTGACGGGCACCCAGGATGGCAAGCCCTGGACCCAGACCCAGCCAGCCCAGGGACAGCCGCTGCAGGTCAAGCAGTACCGGCGCATTGAGGGTGTGCTCGATCTGCCCCCCAGCGCCGTGGTAAAAACCGTGACCGCGCGCGTGCTGGAGGGCTCTGCGGTTCGCGCCGTGCAGGCGATGACCATCGACTAGTCCGGCGGCAGGGTTGGGAAGGGCCCCTCCGGGGAGCCTCATCCAGCCTGCTGCAAGGCCCCATGCAGCCCTGCGCCGGTCGTTGTGGCAGGCAGGGGTGATGTGTGCGGGGCTTCGCGCCGTAGCCGTTTTCCGTGGGCTTTCTGCCCCGTCGTTTTCTGTTTGTATGCTCCGGGTTGGAGCATGCGCATTGAGGAGTTTTCACCCATGTTTTCCCGCAAGAAGCAGCCACCGATCAAAAGCCTGATCGCCCAGGGCACCCGGATCGAGGGAGATGTGCACTTTGCCGAAGGCATGCGCATTGATGGCGAGGTGGTGGGGGACATCCGTGCGGGTTCGGAGCAGCCCAGCATCCTGGTGATTTCCGAGACGGCGCGCGTGGAGGGGGCGGTGCATGCCGACCATGTGATCGTCAATGGCCAGGTGGTGGGGCCTGTGCACGCTGCCGAACTGCTGGAGCTGCAGCCCAAGGCCAAGATTACCGGCAATGTGCACTACAAGGCGCTGGAGATGCACCAGGGCGCCGTGATTGCCGGGCAGATGTGCCCGGTGGCTGTGCTGGTAGAGGAAAAGCCCCCACTGAAGTTAGCGTCAAACGGGCAGTGAACTGAATTCCCGAGAAGACTGCAGTACTATTCACCGCAAACTTTGAACCCGGAGTACCCCATGAGCGCTGTTGCCGAAAACATCCAGACCGAAATGCCTGCCCCCATCCTGTTTACGGACAGCGCGGCGGCCAAGGTGGCGGACCTGATTGCCGAAGAGGGCAACCCTGACCTGAAACTGCGCGTTTTTGTGCAAGGCGGCGGTTGCTCGGGTTTTCAGTACGGCTTCACCTTTGATGAAATCACCAATGAAGACGACACCACCATGACGAAGAACGGTGTGTCGCTGTTGATCGATGCCATGAGCTACCAATACCTCGTCGGCGCCGAGATTGACTACAAGGAAGACCTGCAAGGGGCTCAGTTCGTTATCAAGAACCCCAATGCCACGACGACCTGCGGCTGTGGCTCCAGCTTCTCTGCCTGACACGGAGAGGGTAGGGGTCAGGTGTACACACCGCTCTGTACCTGACCTCTGACCACGTAGCCGCCCGCATGGGCGGCTTTTGTTTTTTCAGGCTGGGTAAACAGCGCCCAGCACACGGGCTCCCGCAGCGCCGGTCACACTGGCCAGGTTGCCGGGCCGTCCGTGCAGCGCCTGCCGTGCCAGCCAGGCAAAGGCCGCCGCCTCCACCTGCAATGCGGGCAGGCCCAGGGTATCGGTGGCGGTGACCTGCACGCCAGGGCAGGCTGCCTGCAGCCGTGCCATCAAATGGGCATTGAGTGCGCCGCCGCCGCACACTGCCATCGTTTGGCTACTTTTTTTGTAGCTGTTTGCGCTTATTGCACATGCGCGGGCGGTGTATTCGGTCAGGGTCGCCTGTACGTCGGCAGGGTTTACCTGTGCGAACGGCGCCAAGTGGTGTGCGAGCCATGCGGGGTTGAACAGATCGCGTCCCGTGCTCTTGGGGGGTGGCTTGTGCAAAAAGGGTTCGTCCAGCAACGATGCCAGCAACTCCGGCAGCACCTTTCCGCTGGCGGCCCACGCGCCTCCTGCGTCGAAAGCCTGGCCGGTGTGCCGTTGGCACCAGTAGTCCATCAGCGCGTTGCCGGGGCCGCAGTCAAAGCCCAGCACACTGCCGTCGGCGCCCAGCACGCTGAGGTTGGAGATGCCGCCGATGTTGAGCACCAGCACGGTTTCACCCGCGCGGCCAAAAACCCCCTGGTGAAACGCTGGCACCAGGGGTGCACCCTGTCCACCTGCCGCCACGTCACGGCTGCGGAAATCGGCCACCACGGTGATGCCGGTGCGCTCCGCCAGCAGGGCTGGGTTGCCCAGCTGCAGGGTATACCCCGTGCCATCAAATTCCTGGGGGCGGTGGCGCACCGTCTGCCCGTGGGCGCCGATGGCGCGGATGGAGGATGCTGGCTGCCCGCTGCGCTTGAGCAGCGTTTGCACAATCTGCGCGTAGGCCCGCGACAGGGCGTTGCCTGCCAGCGCAGCGCGGTGCAATTCGTCAGTGCCCGAAGTGTTGAGGGCCATCAGTTCGGCCCGCAGTTCGGGCGCGAAGGGCGCGCTGGCATGGTGGGTGACCACGCAGTGCGAGCCGGAAAAATCGGCCAGCACCCCGTCGATGCCATCGAGCGAGGTGCCCGACATCAGGCCGATGTACAGCTCGGATGCGCTCACAGGAGCCGTGTGGACTGTGAAAGTGTGGACGGAAGAGCCTCAGGTCCAGGGGCCCCAAAGCCCAGGCAAGCGGCGCGGCCGAGGCCAGTGGTTGCCGCGCAAGGGCCGCCGCGCCGCGTATGCGGCGCTTCGCTTGCGTGCGCTGGCGGCGTCCCCCCGTGGGGGGAAGGCGCGAAGCGACTCAGGCGAGGCTTCACTTCACTCTGCGCTGGCTTGTTCGATCTGTGCAGCGGCCGACAGCTGGATGCGCATGTTGGCCGCCAGGCGGTCAAACGCAGGGCGCGAGGCCTTTGAGACTGGCGCGGCCGCCTCGCTCTGGGCCACGATAGTCATGGGGTCTTGGTGCACGCCGTTGACGCGGAACTCAAAGTGCAGGTGCGGGCCGGTGGCCCAGCCTGTGGCACCCACGGCGCCCAGGGTCTGGCCTTGTTCGACCGACTGTCCCTGGCGCACGTCGATGCGGCTCAGGTGGGCATACACGGTGACGTGCTGGTTGCGGTGCTTGACGAAGACCACATTGCCAAAACCGTTCTGCACGCCTGCAAACTCCACCACGCCATCGCCCACGGTGCGCACTGCGGTGCCGGTGGGCGCGGCGAAGTCGGTGCCCAGGTGGGCGCGCCAAGTCTTCAGGATGGGGTGTAGGCGCATCTTGAAGCCGCTGGTCACGCGCGAGAACTCCACCGGGGAGGTGAGGTACGCGCGGCGCATGCTTTCGCCGTCCAGCGTGTAGTAGGCGCCCTTGGCGGCACCGGGTTCCTGGAACCAGACGGCCTCATGGGTCTTGCCGTTATTCACGAACTCGGCGCTCAGAACGCGGCCACTGGACAGGGGCTCGCCATCGGCTTCCAGCGTTTCGTACACCACCGAGAAGCGGTCGCCCTTGCGCAGCGAACGGCGAAAGTCGATGTTGCCCGAGAACAGCTCGGCCATTTGCACTGCCACGGCGTCGGGGATGTTGGACGCATCGGTGGCGGCAAATAGCGAACTGTGGATGATGCCGCCCGCCAGCCGACTGTTGGTCGTCATCTTGGCGGTTTCGATGCGCGTCGCAAACTTGTTGTCGCCCGTGCGCTCGACGATCAGGCGGCGGAAGTTGCCACTGTCGTCCGGCACCCAGCGCACCGTCAGGCGAATCAGGCGGTGGTCGTCCGTGGTTTCTGCCGACACGATGCGGCCGGTGCGGCCCAGCACATTTTGTCGCACAGGAGTGTCACCACGCATGAATGCAGCGGCGGCCGGGTCGGCCACGCCCATGCGCTGCAGCAGCGACTCGGGGGTGTCGCTGCTGCGCACCTGTTCCGAGCGGAACAGCGAAAAGCCCGGAGCTTCCAGCTCGCCCAGCACGAGGTTTTCTGCCAGAGATTCAACGGGGTAGCTCACCATGCGCACCGGTAGCTCGGCCGGGTCCGGCGCAAAGGACGCCACAGCGAATGCGCCGCCACCACCCGTCAGCAGGATGGCTGCGACGGCGGCGGTGATGCGTTTGGGATGTTGTTGGATCGTGCGGGACAGCCGGTCAAGCAAAGCCGAGCTGGCGGTGGTCAAGCCGTGAATCAATGGTCTATCCCCAGGGTGAGAGTGAATCCGTGACACTTCCCCGGCGCTGGCGCGGGGCAAGGCATGGAGCACAGACTGTCAGGCTGCAGCCGTTCGACAGAATGGTCAAAAACAGGTCGAAACAGCGGTCCCACTAGAATCCGCCTCAAGCAATGTGGGCTGAAGTATAGCGGTGCATGCTGTCTAGACATCCCAAAAAACCCTTATGAATCAATCTGCTGTTACAACAACCCCGGTCTCTGATGGTGTAAGACAGGCCCTCGAAATCTCCGTGCGTGGCGTGCAAGAGCTGCTGCCGCAGGACGAATGGGTCAAGAAGCTGGCGCGCTCGGAGGCCACAGGCCAGCCGCTGCGCATCAAACTCGGGCTCGATCCCACGGCTCCCGACATCCACATCGGCCACACGGTGGTGCTGAACAAGATGCGGCAATTGCAAGATCTGGGCCACCAGGTGATTTTCCTGATCGGGGACTTCACCAGCCTGATCGGCGACCCCTCGGGCCGCAACAGCACGCGCCCGCCGCTCACGCCTGAGCAGATCAAGGTGAACGCCGAGACCTATTACAAGCAGGCCAGCATGGTGCTGGACCCGGCCAAGACCGAGATTCGCTACAACAGCGAGTGGAGCGAACCCCTGGGCGCCAGCGGCATGATCCAGCTCGCCTCGCGCTACACCGTGGCGCGCATGATGGAGCGCGACGACTTCCACAAGCGCTTCACCACCGGCCACTCCATTGCGGTGCACGAGTTCCTGTACCCGCTGATGCAGGGCTACGACTCGGTGGCGCTCAAGAGCGACCTGGAGCTGGGCGGCACGGACCAGAAGTTCAACCTGCTCATGGGCCGCCATCTGCAGCAGGAATATGGTCAGGAGCCGCAGTGTGTGCTCACCATGCCGCTGCTGGTGGGGCTCGATGGCGTGGACAAGATGTCCAAGTCCAAGAACAACTACATCGGCATCACCGAAGACGCCAACACCATGTTCGCCAAGGTGCTGTCGATCAGCGACACCCTGATGTGGGACTGGTACACGCTCTTGTCGTTCAAGAGCCTGGCTGAGATCGCCGCACTCAAGGCCGAGGTGGAGGGCGGGCGCAACCCCAAGGACGCCAAGGTGATGCTGGCCAAGGAGATCACCACGCGCTTCCACAGCGCGGCTGCGGCCGATGCGGCCGAACAGGACTTCATCAACCGCAGCAAGGGCGGCGTGCCCGAAGACATTCCCGAGGTGGCGCTCTCCGGTGCGCCGCTGGGCATCGGCGCCTTGCTCAAGCAGGCCAACCTGGCGCCCTCGGGCAGCGAGGCCAACCGCCTGATCGACGGCGGCGGCGTGCGTGTGGATGGCAGCGTGGTCAGCGACAAGGGCCTGAAGCTGGCCGCTGGCACCTACGTGGTGCAGGTGGGCAAGCGCAAGTTCGCAAGAGTGACTTTGTCCTGATTTTTAAGTCAGATTGGCTGTCAGCGCTTGTCGAATAAGCGCTGGAAGCTATCAAAATAAAAGCGCTGAAGCCGCAAGGCCCAGCGCTTTCTTCATCAGGCCCCGTCCAGGTTGTCGTTCAAATCCGGATCGGGCACATCGCCAATTGCCTGGCGGGTGGCCTCGGCCTGCACCTGCAGCCAGGCGCAGAAGGCCTTGATCTCCGGCCGCTGCGCGCTGCGTGGCCCCACCATGAGCCAATAGGCCAGCGGCGAGTCGATGCGGTGGCCGGGCAGCACCTCCACGAGGTCGCCAGCGGCCAGCGCATCGGCAATCAGCGGCATGCGTGCCAGCGCCAGGCCCTGGCCGGCCAGCGCGGCCTGCACGATCTGGTGGGCGTAGTTGAAGTACAGCCAACGCTGGGGTTGCAGCTTGGTCAGGTCGCACGTGTCGAACCAGCGGCGCCAGCTCAGGTATTCCAGGTAGTGCGTGCGGTGGGCGTCGCCTGCCTCGATCAGGGTGAACTGCGCTACATCGGCGGGGGTGCGCAGCGGTTTGCCGCTCTTGAGCAGCCAGGGGCTGGCCACCACGGCCAGTTGCTCGCCAAACAGGCGGATGCCGCCTTGCGTGGCGCCGGCGGGCATGGCGTAGCGCAGGGCCAGGTCCACGTCCGAGGTTTCCAGGTCCACCTGCACGTCGCTCGCATCAATGCGGATGTCGATGCCGGGGTTGTCGCGCTGAAACTCCTCCATGCGCGGGATCAGCCACATCGACGCAAAGCTGGCCCAGGTGGTGATGGCCACACTGCGTCGCCCGGCCGTCTGACGCACCAGGCGCACGGCGGCGTCCATGCGCTCCAGCGCCGGGCCCACGGCACGCTGCAGCTGCGCGCCCGCGCTGGTCAGCTCCACCGCGCGGGTGTGGCGCAGAAACAGGGGCACGCCCACTTCTTCCTCCAGCGCCTGGATCTGGCGGCTTACGGCCGACTGGGTGAGCGCCAGTTCGTCGGCGGCGGCGCGGAAGTTCAGGTGTTTGGCCACCGCGAGAAAGGCGCGCCAGTGCCCGGTGGCCACGGGGCGGGTGCGAAGGACGGCGGGGGAATATTCGGCAGAGGCCATGGCAGGTGTCCTGGAGGGCGATTCATGCGTTGACGGAATGAATAGCGTACCGCGTTTTCATTGGACTGTGTACGGTGGAAGGCGCACCATTCAGGCTCCTCAACACGTTTTACTGAAGCCAAGGAGCCTGTCATGTCCCCCCGCAACGTTCTGGAATCGCAACAATCCGTCCACGCCGCCCTGGCTGGCCGTCGTGCGGCCGGTTGCTGGAAACTGGCCACAGGCCGGGCCTTGTCGCTGCGGCCGCACACCCATGGTGTATTGCAGATTGCGCAGGGGCAGGTCTGGCTCACCCTGAGCGGGTCTTTGGCGGATTTGCCGGGGGCGGCGGCCGATCATGTGCTGCGGGCTGGGGAGCAATTGACCATTGCGCCGGGCCAGCATGTGGTGATGGAAGCCTGGAACCCCCGGGGCAACGCTGAGGCCGTGGCTTTCCGTTGGGACAGCGTGGTGGCACCCGCCACGGCGCAGCCCGCCAGCCTGGCCGCCCGCGACTGGGAATGTGGCGTGGTGCAGCCGCTGCGCGACCTGGTGCAGGCACTGGGCCAAAGCGGGCGCGCCCTGGGTGCGGCGCTGGCCGATGTGACGGGTGCAGGCGGCCGGTTCGCCGCCGGTCTGGCCCGGTTTGCTCTGCATCGGATAGCAGCACCGCTACAGCGCAAGCCCGCTTGAAGCGTATATGCAGGAAAAGCATCAATAGGTGCCGTGCTTTTCATTGGACGTTGTTCTGCAAGCCGCGCACCATACGGTCTTATTAGGGTTTACCCGGAGAACACCATGACAACCTCTCACGCTCTTCATCTGTTTGCATCTTCCCGCGCGCTGGGCGCGGTCGCTGGTAGCACCGGCAACGTGGCAGCGGGCGCTGCTGTCACGCTGGCACCCAAGGTTGCAATGACTTTGCGCATTGCCGAAGGCCAGGCCTGGGTCACGCTGGGCAAGGGCCTGGGCGACAGCAGCGACGTGTTCCTGTGCGCAGGGCAGTCGCTGCCCGTGGCTGCGGGCCAGTCTGTGGTGGTCGAGTCGCTGAACGGCCGCCGTCTGCAGTACCGCTGGGTGGATGGCGATGCCGCCAGTGCCCGCCCCGCATCCTGGTGGCGCCGTGCGTCCGTTGGCAACGGGGCTCCCGCCTGGGGCGATGCCTGCTGCGCCTGACCTGATCTGAGGCGCTCGGTCGCCTCGGTTTGGGCGTGGAGTTAGAGTCAAAAGAGCTGCTACCGCTTGTCCATCAAGCGGTAGCAGCTCTTTTTTTAATAGCGAACGGGGAATCACCAGACCGTCAGCGCGGCTCTTCGCCCAACAGCCCAATCAGCTGGGTCTGCAGCGTCGTCAGCAGTTCATCCGACAACGCGGGCTGCGCCGCAGCGGTGGCTCGGGCCAGCACCAGCCCGCCGACCATGGTGGCCAGCACTTGTATCGCGCAATCCCGGTCTTGTGACCGCACGGTTGCGCTGCCTGCCTCGGCCCTGCTGTCGACCAACAACTGGGCAAACCGCTGGATGTTGCGCTCGATGCCCTCGGCAAACACTTCCGACAGCCCACCGCCCGCCCGTGCGGCGTCCACCGCCAGCGCGGCGACGGGGCAGCCGGTGCCCGGCGCGTCGCGGTGCTGGGGCGAGAGGTAGCGCTGGATGCGCTCGCCCACGGTGGTGTGGGGTGTGGCGCCTTCCAGCGGGGTCATCGACCAGTCAAACGCCCGCGCACACGCCTCCTGCACCAGCGCGTCCTTGGAGGCGAAATGCCGGTACAGCCCGCCATGGGTGAGCCCGGCGTTGCGCGTGATGTCGGCCACGCCCACGCCGGTCAGCCCCCGCTCGCGGTACAGGCGGGAGGCTGCGTCCAGGATGCCCTGCCGGTTCTCTGCGGCCTGTGCTTTGGAAACCTTCATGGGAGCCTCTTATTGATTGCGAGCGTACGCAAAAAGCGGTTGTGCCTTTATGATGATGGCTGCAATCATAAAGGCGCGGGCCCTTTCCGCGCGTCGCTGCAGCGTCCCAGAACCGGTTCTTGGTGCTGCGCCCAATTTGTCTGACGAGGTGAATGCATGAAAAAAATGATCCCTGGCGGCCGTGGTGCCGAGGTGTGGAGTGGTTTGTGCTGCGACAAGGCGGTGGCCTGATGCGGCGCGTTGTGGTCACGGGCATGGGCCTGGTGTCGCCGCTGGGCTGCGGCGTGGAACTGGTCTGGCAGCGCCTGCTGGCCGGGCGCTCGGGCCTCTCACGCCTGCCGGACGCGGTCACGGACGGCATTGCCGCCAAGGTGGCGGGGCAGGTGCCGGATGTGGCGCAAGACCCCGAAGGCGGCTGGGATGTGGACGCCATCGTCTCGTCCAAGGACCAGCGCAAGATGGACCGCTTCATCCCCTTTGCGCTGGGCGCGGCGCAGCAGGCGCTGGCGCAGGCCGGCTGGCCGCCTGCCGATGAGCATGCGCGCGAGCGCACGGCCACGGTGATCGCTTCGGGCATTGGCGGCTTTGGCGCGATTGCCGAGGCGGTGCGCACCACCGACACGCGCGGCCCGCAGCGCCTGTCGCCGTTCACGGTGCCCTCCTTCCTCGTCAATCTGGCGGCAGGGCAGGTGTCGATTCGCCATGGCCTCAAGGGGCCGCTGGGGGCGCCGGTCACCGCGTGCGCCGCCAGCGTGCAGGCGATTGGCGACGCCGCGCGCCTGATCCGCAGCGGCGAGGCCGATGTGGCCCTGTGCGGCGGTAGCGAGGCGGCCATTGACCGCGTGAGTCTGGGCGGCTTTGCAGCGGCCAAAGCGCTCGGCACGGCGTTCAATGACACCCCCGAGCAGGCATCGCGCCCGTTCGATGCGCAGCGCGACGGCTTTGTGATGGGCGAGGGCGCGGGCATGCTGGTGATCGAGGCGCTGGACCATGCCCTCGCGCGCGGAGCCACGCCGCTGGCCGAGCTGGTGGGCTACGGCACGTCGGCCGACGCGTACCACATCACCTCCGGCCCCGAAGACGGTGACGGCGCAGCGCGCAGCATGCTGGCAGCGCTGGCGCAGGCAGGCCTCACGTCGCAGGACGTGCAGCATCTGAACGCCCACGCCACGTCCACCGGGGTGGGCGACCGGGGCGAGCTGGCCGCCATTCGCCGTGTGTTTGGCGCGGGGGCACAAGTGGCCATCAGCTCCACCAAGTCGGCCACGGGCCATCTGCTGGGGGCGGCGGGCGCGGTGGCCGCCATCTTCACCACGTTGGCGCTGCGCGACCAGGTGGTGCCGGGCACGCTGAACCTGCGCACGCCCGATGCGTTGGCCGAGGGGCTGGACCTGGTGGCGCTGCGGCCCCGGCCCATGGCGCTCTCCCACGCCATGCTCAACGGGTTTGGTTTTGGCGGCGTGAACGCCACGCTGGTCCTGCGGCGCTGGCCGGTAGCCGCTTGATGTCTGGTGTCTGCCCCGTGCTGTGGGGGGGCGGTCTCAGTGGACGAGTTCGCCCCGCACGGCTTCGAAGGCGGCCAGGGCTGCATCCCCATCCAATTTCTCCATGCGGGCGAGTGCATCCTCGTCTTCCACGGTGCTGAATGCCAGACTGAAGTGTTGAAAACGCCGGCCCGCCAGCGGGCCGTGGTGCAGCACCTCGACGTTGACATGGCGGGGGTCGTTGCGGATGCGTTCGATGAGTTTGAGCACCGCCTTCTGCGGACCTTCGAGCTGCTGGCAAAAACGCTGGCCGTCAAAAATCAGCAATCCCGTCACGTCCAGCTCCGCGTTGACCTGGCGCGCTCGCCCGGCAATCTCGGCCACCACGCTCAGCGGTTGCTCGGGGGCGAGGGTGCTCACGTAGAGGACCTCGTAAAGGGCGGGGGATACGTTCATAAGTGAGGCCCAATGTAGGGGGCACACGGCGGTTGCACAATGTCAAAAGACATAGATGTAACTGCTGCGCCACCCGGCGCGTTGTGGTGCTGTCGCCAAATGTGAATCGATGAGAATTGCGCCACCATGAACGCCACCCTGCCCGCCCATGTCTGCCCCCCAACGTGCCACGATTGCAGATTGCGCAAGACCGGCGCCTTCACCGCCGTGAAGCCCGAGGTGCTGGACTTCATTGAAGGCTTTCGCACCGACAGCCTGGCCGTGGAAGCAGGCGGCGCGCTGGTGCGCGAAAACCAGACCAACGCCAAGCTGTTCACGCTGTATTCGGGCTGGGCCTTTCGCTACAAGACCATGAGCGACGGGCGCCGCCAGATCCTCAATTTTTTGCTGCCTGGCGACTTGGTGGGCCTGCAGCAGGAGTTTGGCGATGTCTCCACCCATGGCATCGAGGCGCTGACCGATTGTTCGCTGTGTGTGTTCCAGAACGACAGCCTGTGGGCGCTGTTTCGCGAGCACCCGCGCCTGGGCTACGACATCACCTGGCTGTCGGCGCACGAAGAAGGCCATGTGGACGACAACCTGCTTACCGCCGGCCGCCGCAACGCCACCGAGCGCGTGGCCATGCTGCTCATGCACCTGTACCGACGGCTTGACCGCATCGGGCTGGTGGAGGACGGCACAGTGGCGTTCCCGCTCAACCAGCAGCACATTGCCGACGCCCTGGGGCTGTCGCTGGTGCACACCAACAAGACGCTGCGGCGCCTGTCGCTGCTGGGCCTGCACGAGCTGAAGAACGGCCGCCTGCGCCTGCTCAACACCCGGGCTCTTGCGCGCATCGCCGAGTACTACGACACGCCGCCCCGGCTGATGCCGCTGCTGTAAACGCTGTCCGCTGCGGCAGAAATCTGAGAGAAATGGCCTCTAGCGCTTGATAGATAAGCGCGAATAGCTATTGCTTTAATAGCTTTTTGCGCCCAGCTGGCTGCAGCCGATAATCCACGCCATGCCCGCGCGCCGGGCTTTTGCAGCGCCCACCCATCTCCTCTTTCATGACCCCACTCGACATCCTCATCATGGCGGCCGGCAAAGGCACGCGCATGAAAAGCCGCCTGCCCAAGGTCCTGCAGCGCCTGGCCGGCCGCCCCCTGCTGCACCATGTGCTGGACCAGGCCGCGCACCTGCAGGCCCGCAGCGCCATCGTCATCACCGGCCATGGCGCTACAGAAGTAGAAGCGGCTACCGCAGGTGCAGCAGGCGATGGCGCCTCTTTTGACCTCAAATTCGTGCGCCAGGAACCCCAACTGGGCACGGGTCATGCCGTGTTGCAGGCCGTGCCGCACCTGCGCGAAGACGG
The DNA here is from genome assembly GCF_057597245.1 of Acidovorax sp. NN32. NCBI lineage: Bacteria > Pseudomonadati > Pseudomonadota > Betaproteobacteria > Burkholderiales > Comamonadaceae > Acidovorax > Acidovorax sp. NN32. The sequence continues at coordinate 4,524,377 of NZ_CP199679.1, read as the reverse complement.
CACGGTGGTGGTGCTCTCGGGCGATGTGCCCCTGACCCAGGCCGACACCCTGCGCGCCCTGGTGGCTGCCAGCGGTGGCGAGCGGCTGGCGCTGCTCACGGTGACCCTGCCCGATCCCACGGGCTATGGCCGCATCGTGCGCAATACATCGGATGCCGTGCAAGGCATCGTCGAACACAAGGACGCGAGCGACGCCCAGCGCGCCATCACCGAGATCTACAGCGGCATCATGGCCGTGCCCGCGCGGTTGCTCACGCCCTGGCTGGCGCGGCTCACCAATGACAATGCCCAGGGCGAGTACTACCTGACCGACATCGTCGCCATGGCCGTGGCTGACGGCGTGCCGGTGGTGGCCCACCGCATCAGCGATGCGCTGCAGGTGGCAGGCGTCAACAGTCCGCTGCAACTGGCCGAGCTGGAGCGTGCGCACCAACTGCGCCAGGCGCGGGCGCTGATGGAGCAGGGCGTGCGCCTGGCCGACCCGGCCCGGTTCGATGTGCGCGACGACACCCGCACCGGCGTGCGTGGCGAGCTGGTCTGCGGGCAGGATGTGGAGATTGATGTGAACTGCGTCTTCACCGGCCGTGTGGAGCTGGGCGAGGGCGTGAGCATTGGCGCGAACTGCTGCATTGCCAACGCACGCATCGCAGCAGGCGCGGTGATCCACCCCTACACCCACATCGACGGCGAAAAGCTGGGCGCCACCGTGGGCGAGGGCGCGCTGATCGGCCCGTTTGCCCGCCTGCGCCCCGGCGCCCAACTGGGCCGCGAGGTGCACATCGGCAACTTTGTGGAAGTGAAGAATTCCACCCTGGCCGATGGTGCCAAGGCCAACCACCTGGCCTACCTAGGGGACGCCACGGTGGGCGAACGCGTGAACTACGGCGCAGGCAGCATCACCGCCAACTACGACGGTGCCAACAAGCATCGCACGGTGATCGAGGCCGATGTGCATGTGGGCAGCAACTGCGTGCTGGTGGCGCCCGTGACCATTGGTGCGGGCGGCACGGTGGGTGGTGGCAGCACGATTACCAAGAGCACGGCGCCGGGGGCGCTGAGTGTGGCGCGGGGCAAGCAGGTGAGCATTGCCAACTGGGCGAGGCCCGCCAAACAACCCAAGCCATGAGCGCGCCAGACGCCAGCGCCGGGGACGAGCTGCAGCAATTGCAGGGATTGCGCGCCGCGCTGGCCCGCAGCCAGCAGCAGGTGGCCGACATGGCCGCTGCGCAAGAGGAGTTCTTGCGTGCCGTGTCGCACGACCTGCGCGCGCCGCTGCGGCATGTGACGTCGTACGGCACGCTGGTACGCGAGGTGCTGAGCGACCTGCCGCCCGAGGTGGTGCAGGGTGCCGAGGTGCAGGAGGCGCTGGGTTTTCTGGCCACGATGGACCAGTCTGCCCGGCGCATGGGGCTGATGATCGACGGCCTGCAAGCCCTGGTGCGCGCCAGCCGCGCGCCGCTGCGCCTGCAGCCGGTGCCGCTGGGTGGTGCCATCCCCCAGGCGCGCGCCGCGCTGGCCGCTGCGGAGGCCGGGCGGGCGGTGGAGTGGCGCATTGCGTCGGATTTGCCCACTCTGCAGGCCGACCCCACGCTGCTGCAGGAGCTGCTGGTGCAAGTGTTGGGCAATGCCCTGAAGTTCACCCGCCCTGTGGCGCACGCGTGCATCACGGTGTCGGCGGATGCTGCACCCGCAGGCCAGGTGGCTTTTACGGTGCAAGACAACGGCGTGGGCTTTGACCCCGCGCGCGCGGGCAGCTTGTTCGGCGTGTTCCAGCGCCTGCACCGCGAGACGGAGTTTGACGGCGTGGGAGCGGGGCTGGCGCTGTGTCGCGCGGTGGCGCAGCGCCATGGCGCGCAGATCAGTGCCGCGGCGGTGCCGGGCGGTGGCTGCACGGTGCGTGTGTGCTGGCCGGGGTGAGCAAGGATTTGATGATTTGCTATTAAAAATATAGCTGTTTGCGCTTGGTGGGTAAGCGCTGGCGGCAATTATTATGCTGATTCCTGGGGCCCGCGGCGTTGTCAGCGCCCCGGGCTCAGCAGGTGCAGCAAACCCCCTCCGGGTTCAATGGGTCTGCACCACCTGGGTAGGTGGTGCCGCGTGGGATGTCTGCGCTTCATGGTCTGCCACCTGGTTGCGCCCGGCGTTTTTGGCGCGGTACAGGGCGGCGTCGGCGTCGTTGATCCACTCGCGCAGGCCCGCCTGGTGGGGCGCGGCTTGTGCCAGGCCGATGCTGCTGGTGAGGTGCAAACCAGGCTGGTCGCGCAGGTGCAGGGCCGCGATGCGGCTGCGAATGCGCTCGGCGATGGCCAGCGCATCGGCTGCGCGGGTGCCGCTGAGCACCACTGCAAATTCGTCCCCGCCATAGCGGCCTGCGTGGTCGTGTGCGCGCACGCAGTCCAGGATCACCTGGCCCACGGCGTGGATCACTTCGTCCCCCACGGTGTGGCCGTGCAGGTCGTTGATGGACTTGAAGTGGTCGATGTCGATCATCAGCAGGCAGGCGGGGCTGCCGCTGGCGTGAAACCGCTCCAGGCTGAGCTTGGCCTGGTCCTGCCAGTGGCTGCGGGCCACCAGGCCGGTCTGGGCGTCGGTGCGGCGCAGGCTCTCCAGCTCGCGGTTTTGCCGCGCCACCGTGCGGATCAGCCGGTAGCTGGACGTGCTGACCGCCAACCCATGCACGATGAGCAGGGGCAGGGTGCACACCACCACCAGCAGTGAGCTTTCCAGTCGTGGCTCGGGCCGCAGCAGCAAGGTCATCAGCAGGCACATGCCCGCCATGCCGGGCAGGGAGTGCAGCCACAGGCGTTTGATGCCGGTGCTGAACTTGTCGTAGGTGGTGATGAGGACCATCACCACGCAGGGCAGCAGGTTGAAGTGCAGCAGCGGCACCCACATGCCAGCGATGGCCGAGTCGATCAGCAGATTGCGCACTTCGGCCCGGTAGGGATCGGCGCTGTGCCGGGCCAGCAGGTAGGCCAGCTGGGGCCAGACCAGCGCGGTGACCCCCAGCAACCACCACATCCACGCCGGAGACTGGTTGTCGTGCAGAACACTGCCCAGCAACACGGCACCCAGGCCCATGCCCAGCATGCGCAACGGGTAGATGCGGCGGTAGGTCAGCCGCTCCGACGCGGGGCCGATGCCACCGTGGCGGCGGTAAGAAGCAGGCTGCGGATCGTTCGCGGGGGTCATGCTGGCACGGGGCGGCGAATGTGGTGTTCTGGAACCGGTTCTGGGCTGCTACACCGCAGGCGCCAGCGCTGGCTCCATGCACCCCGCCACGCGGTTGCGCCCACCGTTTTTGGCGGCATACAGCGCGGCGTCGGCGGCGTCGATCCAGGCGCGCAGGTTGCTGTGGCGGTGGTCGGCGGGGGCTACGCCGATGCTGCTGGTGATGCGCACGCCGGGCAGGCTGCGCAGGCGCACGCCTTCGGTTTGCTCGCGGATGCGGTGGGCAATGGCCAGCGCGTCCTTGGCGAGCATGCCCGGCAGCACGATGGCAAATTCATCGCCGCCGTAGCGCCCCGCGCAGTCGCCCGCGCGCACGTTGCCGCGCACCACATGGGCCAGCGCGCGGATCACCTCGTCACCCACGGTGTGGCCATGGGCGTCGTTGATTTCCTTGAAATGGTCAATGTCCAGCATCAGCATGCAGGCGGGTTCGTTGCTGGCGTGGTGGCGGCGCAGCGCCGCCTCGGCCTGCTCTTGCCAGTGGCCGCGCCCGAACAGGCCCGTGAGCGCATCCACGCGCCGCAGTTCGTCCAGCATCTGGTTGTGCCGTGCCGACTGGCGGATGAGCTGGTAGCTGACCATGCTGACCGACAGCGTGTGCAGCGCCATCACCGGCAGGCAGGCAACCATGACCCGCATGGAGGTTTCCGGCGCCCAGTGCAGGCCGGCCAGCGCCACGCCCGCCAGCCCTCCGACCAGCATGGCGGGCAGCGCACGCGCCCACAGCCCGCGGATGCCGGTGGTGATCTTGTCCACCATGGTCAGTGTCAGCAGCAACACGCTGGGCAGCAGGTTGAAGTGCATCAACGGCACAAAGCTGGCGGCCAGTGCGGAGTCAATGAGCAGGTTGCGGGTTTCAGCGCGGTAGGGGTCGGCGCTGTGCCGTGTGATCAGGTAGGCCACATGGGGCCACACAAAAGCAGGCAGCACCATGGCCAGCCAGGCGGTGACGCTGGCGTGGCGCTCCCACAGCACCACGCCCACCACCATGCCACCGAGCCCCATGCCCAGAATGCGCAGGGGGTAGATGCGGCGGGGCATCTGGCGGCGGTGTGTGGGCATGGATGGATAGGGTGATGCCGCTCGTGCTGCGCTCTGGTGGGGGCGGGCTCGCGAAAGGGCTGGGGGGAGCTTACATGCCCCTGTGGGGCGATGCCAGCATGAAATGACCAGGTGCTGCGGCGTGGCCCCCCAGTGTTCCGTCGTGCTCAGCCGCGTTCAATGGCCTTTCAGGTGCCGCAGCTGCTGACGCAGGGCGGTGACTTCTTCGATCAGGTCGGCCGTGAGCGCGGCCAGGTGCGGATCGGCGTCGAAGGTGAGTTCCAGGTGGGCAATGCGCCGGGCGCGCACCACGGTGGCCCCGCTGAAGCGCCAGGCCGAGCGGTCGCCTTCGCCTTCGGTGCCAGCCTGCAGCAGCCCCTCTTGCAGCCGCGCGGCCACCCAGTCGGCATCCATGCGGCAGGCGCGGGCCAGGGCGTCCAGCGTGAGGGCGGCGCTGCCATCGTCGAGCAGTTCTGCGGGGGGCGTGGGGGAGTGGGCGCTCATGGCTGGGCTCCTTGCGCAGCGCGCGGGTTGTAGTGGGGAAAGGCCTGGGCCAGCGCGGCGTACGCAGCGCGTTCGGCATCGGTGTTGGCCGGTGGCAGGGCCATGTGCAGTTCCAGATAAAGGTCGCCCGGTGGTGTGCCCGGGATGCCCCGGCCTTTGAGGCGCAGCTTGCGCCCCGCCTTCCAGCCTGCGGGCACCGCCACCTCGATGACCGAGCCGCCCGGCGTGCCCACCTCGACCGAGGCGCCCAGGGCTGCCTCCCAGGGGGCCACCACCAGCGGCTGGTAGACATCGCGGCCCTCCGCGCGCCAGCGCGGGTCGGGCTTGAACAGCACCTCCAGAAACAAATCGCCCGCCGGTGCGCCACCCCAGCCCGGGCTGCCCTGGCCAGCCAGGCGGATGAGCTGGCCTTCGCGCACGCCCTGCGGGATCTTGACGGCCAGGTGGCGCTCGTCGCGCACCAGCGATCCGTCATCGGCCTGGTGCGCGCTTTGCAGCGTGAGGGTGCGTTCGGCGCCCTGGTAGGCGTCGGCCAGGTCCAGCTCGATGCGGGCGTGGTGGTCTGCGCCGCGCTGGGTGGGGGGCTGTCTTCCGCTGGTGTGTTCGCTGCGCCCGGCGCCACGCGCCCTGGCGGCGCGGCCAAACAGCTGTTCAAAAAAGTCGCTGTAGTCGCCTGGAGCGCCACCCGGACCACCCGCGCCGTCCGAAAACTCGAACCCCGCATCCCAGTGCGGGGGCGGGCGGAAGTCCTGCCCCGGCTGCATGCGCGGTTCTTGCGCAAGGCGGTCGTAGGCGGCACGTTTTTCCGGGTCGGAGAGCACGGCGTTGGCCTCGTTCACAGCCGTCATGCGCGCCACGGCGTCGGGCTCCTTGCTCACGTCGGGGTGGTATTTGCGCGCCAGCTTGCGATAGGCCTTCTTGATCTCGTCGGCCGTGGCGGTGGGGCTGACCCCCAGCGTCTGGTAGTAGTCCTTGAACTCCATGCGGCGTGGCTCCTGTGTGTCCAACCACTCTATGCCGATGCGGCGGGAAGGCAAGAGGACTGGGACAACGGCATGCAAAGGGGCTGTCAACCATTTGCTATGAATTAAATAGCTGCTTGCGCTTTATGATCAAGCGCTAGAGGCACTTTTGTACCAAATTTTGCCCTGCGGGTTGCAAAGAAGGCCTTCACGTTGCGCACATTGGCATCGCCCGTGAACAGGCGCTGCGACAGCGCCAGGTACCCCGGCATGTCCCGTGTGTGCACCACCAGCACAAAGTCCGGCCCGGGCGATACGCGCCAGCATTGCTGCACGGCGTCGTCGGCCACGGCGCGGGCTTCGAACGCGTCAAGCTGTTCGGCGCCTTGGCGGTCCAGCGACACCTCGACGATGCAGGCCAGCCCGTGGCCCTGAATGGCCGCAAGCCGGTCGGGCTGCAGGATGGCCACCTGGCGCTCGATCAGACCGGCATCGTGCAGGCGCTTGACGCGGCGCAGACAGGTGGGCGGGGAGACATGCACCTGTTCGGCCAGGGATTGGTTGCTCTGCGCCGCGTCGGTTTGCAGCAGGTTGAGCAGCTGCAAGTCTGTGCTGTCGAGTAATATGGATTCCATGATCTTCTATAAATTGAATAAAAATTTCATACATTGCGTTTGATGAAATTTAAGTTCAATTTCATTGAAATATCAATCGATAATTTTTCTCAATGCTGCTTACGATCCGCCCCATCGACTCCAACCCAAGGGCAAACACCATGTGCGGCATCGTCGGCGCGGTCTCTACGCGCAACATCGTTCCCATCCTCGTCCAGGGCCTGCAGCGGCTTGAATACCGGGGCTATGACTCCTGCGGCGTGGCGGTACATGCCTCCAGCCTCGATGCAGCGCGCCCGGCCGGCCTGCAGCGCGCCCGCAGCACCGCCCGCGTGGCTGAGTTGCTGGAGCAGGTGACCACCGAACACATCGACGGTGCCACCGGCATTGCCCACACCCGCTGGGCCACCCATGGCGCGCCCGCCGTGCACAACGCCCACCCGCACTTCAGCCACGGCACTGGCGCAGACGCGCAGGCCCAAAGCGCAGGCCGCGTAGCCCTGGTGCACAACGGCATCATTGAAAACCACGAAGAACTGCGCAAGGCGCTGCAGGCACGCGGCTATGTGTTTGTGAGCCAGACCGACACCGAAGTCATCGCCCACCTGGTTGACAGCCACTACAGCGGCGACCTGTTCGACGCCGTGCAGGCCACCGTGGCCGAACTGCACGGCGCCTACGCCATCGCCGTGATGCACAAGGACGAACCGCACCGCGTGGTGGGTGCACGCGCTGGTTCGCCGCTGATCCTGGGGGTTGGAAACGGGGGCGCAGAGCACTTTCTGGCCAGCGATGCCATGGCCCTGGCGGGCGTCACTGACCAGATCGTTTATCTGGAAGAGGGCGACCTGGTGGACCTGCAGCTGGGCCGCTACTGGATCGTGCGCAAGGACGGTGCCGCACTCGCGCCCGAACAGCGCCCCGTGCGCACCGTGCTGGCCCACAGCGGCGCGGCCGAGCTAGGCCCCTACCGACACTACATGCAAAAGGAAATCTTCGAGCAACCGCGTGCCATCGCCGACACGCTCGAAGGTCTGGCTGGCATCGTGCCCGAGCTGTTCGACGGCGCGGGCCAGCATGGCGAACCTGGCGCCGCCGCCTGGCGCGTGTTCAAGGAAATCGACAGCGTTTTGATCCTGGCCTGCGGCACCAGCTACTACAGCGGCTGCACCGCCAAATACTGGCTCGAAGACATCGCGGGCATCCCCACGCAAGTCGAAGTGGCCAGCGAATACCGCTACCGCACCAGCGTGCCCAACCCACGCACCCTGGTTGTCACCATCAGCCAGTCTGGCGAGACCGCTGACACCCTGGCCGCGTTGCGCCACGCGCAGAGCCTGGGCATGCAGCACACGCTGACCATCTGCAACGTGGCCACCAGCGCCATGGTGCGCGAATGCAAGCTGGCGTACATCACGCGCGCCGGTGTCGAGATCGGTGTGGCCAGCACCAAGGCCTTCACCACCCAGCTGGCGGGCTTGTTTTTACTGACGCTGGCGCTGGCCCAATCCAAAGGCCGTTTGAGCGAAGAGCAAGAAGCCGCCCACCTCAAAACCATGCGCCACCTGCCCGTGGCCTTGCAGGCTGTGCTGGCGCTGGAGCCACAAATCATCAGTTGGGCCGAAGACTTTGCCCGGATGGAAAACGCTCTCTTTTTGGGCCGAGGCCTGCACTACCCCATTGCGCTGGAAGGCGCCTTGAAGCTCAAGGAAATCAGCTACATCCACGCCGAGGCCTACCCGGCCGGTGAACTCAAGCACGGTCCCCTGGCCCTGGTGACCAGTGCCATGCCCGTAGTCACCGTGGCGCCCAATGACACCTTGCTCGAAAAGCTCAAGAGCAACATGCAGGAAGTGCGTGCGCGCGCCGGTGTGCTCTACGTGCTGGCCGACGCCGACACCCGCATCGAAAGCAGCGACGGCATCCACGTCATCCGCATGCCCGAGCACTACGGCCCCTTGAGCCCGCTGCTGCACGTGGTGCCGCTGCAGCTGCTGGCCTACCACACCGCATGTGCGCGGGGGACGGATGTGGACAAGCCCAGGAACCTGGCCAAGAGTGTCACGGTGGAGTGACGAGTGAACTGACCCCCCGGAATTAATCCGGGCAATTAAAGTCGTAAACTCGAAAATAAAGTCGTAAACAGACCTCTAGCATTCATGCGGGTTTGCGGGGCGGTCATTTGTAACTGTAAAGTCGTAAACTCGAATTCAACGGGTAAAGAAGGCCAATACATGCGAATGTCGCCTAGGTCTGGATTGGACTTGTTGCTATACAAGAAAGAGCGCTCAAGGTGAGCGCTCTTTTTCTTTGGCTTTCCCAGAAGTTCTTGCGGTCCGAGCAGCCCCTAAACGCTCCGATGACTGCAAGAGGCTGGTTGCAGTCATACGCTGACCGCAAACGAATGAATACTATCGGCCAAAAGCAGCCGTTCGTTGCGTCCGCCGATGTGACCCCACAAGCAGGACTCGGCCGTATTGCACGAATTGAAGATGCGGGCATCCCCGGGCGCGCGACCCTGCACATCCGCCTGCTGGCACATCGTGGATGCACAGGCCCCCGAGTCTTCGAGAAACTTGCGGATCATGGATTTCCCCTCAGGTAATAGCGGCCAAAGCCAACTCAGACGCCCACCAGCAGCGCCTTTCCCGGCGCCGCCTCCGCCTCGAAGACCTGTGGCGGCTGCGTGCCTTCAAGCAAGGAAAGCACGACCTCGGTGATCGCGCTTTCGTCCAGCGCGCAGGGATCGCGTGACCAAGCCTCCAGGGCGCCGACCGCACCGCTGTCCAGCCGCTGCTGCACTTCGCTGCGCGCGCGCTGCCGGATAGCGTCGCGCGACATCTCGCTGTGCTTGTGGAAGCTGTCCGCCGCGCCCGCCAGCCGCGCTACGGCGAAGAAGCGCATCAAGGCCAGAGAGCAGACCCGCAAGACAGGCACCAAGGCCGATTCACCAGACGCCACCGATTGACGACTACCGCTCGTGGCAAGGCGCTACGGGCTTCGCCCTTCGCGCCTTATGAGTTCGATCACAAGAAGCGAAAAGAGGCCACAGAACAAGGCAAGGCATACACTTATCCACAGCCGACCATCACGGCGTCGGCTTCCACCCCTGGCTCACGATTCAAGCGGCGCGGTGGCTCAGTTCTACTTCGGCGCGGACAGCTCTGGGCGGTTTAACGCCGCGTCAGGCCATAGAGCAAGGTCATCTGGCCCGCGTTGTCGAAGTGGCGGGTGCTCAGGGTTATTGACTCTCTTCGCCCTGCATCGCCCCGGGGCGATTCACAAATTTCATGGGGAAAGCTCGCTACAGCCGACAGTGTTCGCGTGCCATGATGACCGTCCAAAAAACGCCACAAACAGGTCCACCCCTGTGTTGAAAAGCAGCCGCCCACCATGCGCTTTGAACGATTTGATCTAAACCTGTTGGTCATTCTGGATACCCTGTTGGAGGAGCGAAACGTCACCAAGGCCAGCGATCGGCTTCACATTGGGCAATCCGGCGCCAGTGCGGCGCTCAAGCGGTTGAGGGAGCACTTTGGTGACGAGTTGTTGGTGCCGGTGGGGCGGCAGATGACGCTGACCCCGCTGGCGCAGACCCTGGTCGAGCCCGTGCGCGAGGCCCTCCTGCAGGTACGCGCGGCGCTTGGGCGCAGGCCTGCATTCGAACCGAAGACCGAACACCGCAAGTTCGTTGTGTGTGCGTCAGACTACGTGACCACGGTGCTCATGGCCGAAGTGATCCAGCACATTGCCGTGCAGGCACCCCAGGTGTCCGTCGATGTACGCAGACCTCCCAAGGGTTTCGCTGAAGTGTTCGACCGCGGGGAGCTGGACCTGATCGTGATGCCCGAGCCCTATCTGACCCATTTCACCCATCCCAGGACACCGTTGTTCCGGGACACCCATGTCTGCCTGGTGTGGACCGGTCATGCATCGGTGGGTGAGTCGCTTACGTTCGACCAGTACATGGAACTGGGGCATGTGGTCGTGCGTCTGGGAGAGGACGCCAGAGCCGTGATGTTTGAGGAGTGGTTCCAGCCACGCTATGGCAGGCAGCGCCGCATCGAATGCTCCGTTGACAACTTCAGCACACTGCCGCTGCTGGTGGTGGGAACCCAGCGTGTGGCCACCCTGCACCGGCGACTCGCGGAATATGCGGTGCGGCACCTGCCGCTGCGCATGCTGGAGGTGCCGGTGGAGGTCCCCCCGCTGGTCGAGACCATGGCCTGGCCACGGCACCTACAGAACGACCCCGCGCATGCATGGTTGCGCGAACAGGTTCAGCTGGTGGCTGCGCGGCTGGACAACCGACCAGCCCCGGGCGGTGCCTCCACAGTCTGAGTCGGGTCGGCCGGGTCAGCCCGGCTGCAGTCCTGCCGATGTGACGCCCGCCATGCAGATCTCTTCGTCTTCGTCGCCGGTGCCGCCGCTGGCCCCGACGGCCCCGATCACCGCACCGCTGCGGTCCTTGATCAGCACCGCGCCGGTTTGCGGGATGAACTTGCCCTGACCTGTGGCGGCCAGCGCGCCGAAGAATGCAGGCATGTCGGTTGCGCGCTTGGTGAGCACGCGGGAGGAGGCGCCCATGGCCACGGCGGCCCAGGCCTTGCCGGTGGCGATGTCCACACGGAACATGCTGGCGCCGTCCTGGCGCTGTGCTGCTTTGAGGTGGCCGCTGTCGTCCAGAACGACCACGGCCATGGGTCGGTAGGACTTCTGGTCGGACAACGCCAGTGCGGCTTGGATGATCTGATTGGCTTGGTTCAGGGTCAGGGACACGGGAAGATCTCGCTCGAAGGTTGAAAAAATGCAGCCTGGGGCCGGTCAAGCCGGCTGCGATTCGCGCGCCAGGGCGCGTTGAAAGGCCGGGCGGGCGTGTTGCCGCGCCAGTAGTCCGGCCAGATGCGGGACTGACGCTGAGTCCCAGCCGCTGTCCATGGCCCGGCCAACGGCCCAGCACACATGGCTATCCGCGATGTTCCATGCTTCTCCGCACAACCATGGCCGGCCATCGGCCAAGGCGCGCTCTGCCACGGCCAGCTGTTCTGCCAGTTCGGACATCGCCACACTCTGGATGCGCGATTGCACCTGGGGGTCGGGGTGGATGCGGGACGCCATTCGAAGGCGAAAGACCAATCCGTGCAGCGTGCTGACGCTCCACGACAGCCAGGAGAGTGCTTGCGCACGCATCCAGCTGTTCTCGGCTCCCGGAAGCAGGGCGGCCTGCGGGTGGTGCATGTCCAGCCAGCTGACGATGGCCGCGATTTCGCTCAAGGTCCCCTCGCTGGTCAGCAGCAGGGGGACTTTCCCTTTCGGGTTGAGCGCCCGGTAGCTGGCTTGCCGTTGTTCGCCGGAAGACAGTGCAATGGCGCGAGCGACGTAGCCGACGCCGGTGACCTCAAGCGCCTCCAGCGCCACACGCGAACAGGCGCCCGGCGAGAAGAACAGCGTCAGGGTTGATTGGCTGGGTTTTGCGTTCATGTCTTTTAGTTCAGAGGCAGTGGCGTCGACTGCAAGGGGGCCTCGTCATTCGGGCAGCACATCGATTTCCTTGGCAAGGGATCCCCACCGGGCGTGCTCTTCCCGCAGGAAGGTCGCCAGCCGTTCCGGTGTCCAGCCGGGTTCGGCAATCGGGCCCAGCGTCGCCATGCGCTGCACGATCTCGGGGTCGCTCAAGACTGCGCTCACATCCTTGCTCACGCGGTCGATCACCGTCTGCGGCGTGCCGGATGGGGCCACCAGCGCGAACCATCCGACCAGATCCAAGCCCGGCAGGAGGTCCGCCAGACGGGGGATCGACTCGAAGCCAGGGACCGGGCGGCTGGAAGTGACCGCCAGCAATCGCAGCCGCCCCTGTTTCACCAGCGCAGCCGTGGACGCCACATCGGCCACGATGGCCTGTACGTGGCCACCCAGAAGGTCCTGGACGGATGCACCGTTGGACGAGTACGCGATCAGATTGGCGTTGGCCTTCGAGCGGGCGTTGAACAGGCGGGTAATCATGCCGCCGAAGGTGCGTCCGCCTTCGTTGCCCAGGGTGTACTGCCCTCCCATCTCCCTGGAGCGGGCGATCAGGTCATCGACCGAATGCACGGGGGAGTCCGCTCTCACCAAAATGCCGAAAGGACTGCGCGCGATGAAGGTCACCGGAGCGAAATCTTTCAATGGGTCGTAGGGCAACTGCTTGAACAGGTAGCTGTTGGTCACCAGCGCAGCGGCGGTCGCGAAGTAGAAGCTGTGTCCGTCGGCGGGCGCCTTGGCGGCGGCCTGTGCGCCGATGGTGTTCTGGCCGCCGGGCTTGTTGTCGATGACGACGGACTGTCCCCATTGTTTGCCCAGGCGTTCGCCCAGCAGTCTCGCCACGTTGTCGGGGCCCGATCCCGCCGGCTGGGACAGGATGAGCTTCACGGGTTTGTGGGGCCACTGGCTTTGCGCCCACGCCGCTGGTGCGGCGAGCATGACCATCAATGAGGCGAGGAACGTTCGTTTCAGCATGGTATTTGTCTCCGAGTCGTTGTTCAGTCATTCCAGGCAAACGGGAAGGGTTGCAGGCGCTACGTCAGTCGTGCCCTCCATTCCTTCAGCAAGCTGTCGAGTTGCGCTGCGTCATTTGCAGCGCCGAAGACGCAATGGTCGGGCCGCACCAGTACGGCGGCGCACTCATGACGGTGCATCCAGTCCCGGAGAACGCCCTCGGCTTCCTTCAGGCCGTCGTCCACGCGGATGATCGTGAGACCGTGGCTCTTGGCCGACGAAGGCATATCGACCTGCAGCGCAAGACGCCAGCCGGCGCCCGTGATGTGATCGAGCAGCACCGCCTGGCCGTCGCACAGCACCCGGGGTTGCGGAAACAGCGTGCCGACTACCGGGTGAGGCGTGGCCGACAGAAGGCCGCCAGCGAGTGGAGGTATCACGTCCTGGCGCGGGGTGTCCTTGACGATGCCGCCGGCATCGGCGAGCAACTTCGCGTCGCGCTGTCGTGCGAGTGCAGGGTCGCGCTCGCAAATCACGGCGCCGATGCCTTTGATGCGTGAGGTCAGTTCCTTCACGTGGGCCTTGCGTTCCTCGCCGTAGCTGTCCAACAGCGCTTCAGCGGCCTGGCCTGTCACATCGCCCTGGAGCACCGCCGCCAGTTTCCAGCAGAGGTTGGCTACGTCGCGCACGCCCTGGCACATGCCCTGTCCCAGAAAGGGAGGCTGCTGGTGCGCCGCATCTCCGGCCACGAACACGCGGCCCACACGCCAGCGTTCGGCAACCAGGGCGTGGAAGCGGTAGCTCGCCTGGCGCCAGAGTTCTCCGTCGTCGGGTCCGATCCACGGCGACAGCAGCCGCCAGGTGCCTTCGGGCGTGGCGACTTCCCTGGGGTCCTCGCCCGGCTTGAGGGAGATTTCCCAGCGCCGGTGGTTGTGCGGGCCGATGACGAAGGTGGTGGGGCGCTCGGGGTTGCAATACTGAACGCTGGTGGTCGGCAGCTTCCTGAGGCCGGCTTCGTTGACCCGTACATCCACCACCAGCCAGGGCTCGTCGAACACAAGGTCTTCGAGGGCAATGTCTGCCAACCGGCGCACCGTGCTGGAGGCGCCGTCGCAGCCGATGATGTAGCGGGCGCGGATGCTGGCCTGCGAACCGTCCTCGCGCTGCAACTGCAGCGTGGCGCCATCGTTGTCCTGCGTCAGGCCGTTGACCTCCACGCCCAGCTCAACGGCCACATTCGACAGCTGCGCCACGCGCTCGCGCAGCGCGGCTTCCACCGGGGGTTGGGTGAACACGTTCGATGGTGTGTAGCCCAGCGGGTAGGGCGGTGCGACCATGGTCATGCGCTTGATGAGCTGGCCGTCCACCCCGAAGTATTCCGAGGGCGTGAAGGGTTCCATGTGCGGCACAACGGCATCCGCCACGCCGATCTGCTGGAACACCCGCAGGATTTCATGGTCCAGCGCAATGGCGCGCGGCTTGTCGTAGATGCCGTGCAAGCGGTCACCTACCCACACCTTCAGCCCCATGCCGCCCAGCAGGGCCGCAGCCACCGCGCCCGTCGGGCCGAAGCCGACCAGCGCGACGTCGTATTCGTCGCGTGCTTGCATCCCGTTGCCCATGTCAGACCTCGCCGACGATGGTGTTCTTCAGGGTGCCCATGCCGTCGATCTCCACCTCGAACACGTCACCGGCCTTCATCCACACGGGTGGTGTGCGGCTCTGACCCACCCCGGCCGGGGTGCCCATCACGATCACGTCGCCGGGTTCGAGCGTCAGGCACTCGGTCAGCAGTGCGATGGCTTCGGCCACGCCCCAGATCATGTCGCGGGTGTTGGCGTCCTGCATCGCCTCTCCGTTCAGGCGCCCCTGGATGCGCAGGCCCTCGGCGCCAGGTGGCAGCTCATCGGCCGTCACCAGCACCGGACCGAAGCCGCCCGTGGCGTCGAAGTTCTTGCCGATGGTCCACTGCGGCGTGCGCTTTTGGTAATCGCGCACGGAAATGTCGTTGAAGCAGGCGTAGCCGAACACCAGCTCCAGCGCTTTCTCCTGCGGCACATGTTTGCCGCGGCGCCCAATCACCACGGCCAGCTCGGCTTCATAGTCCAGCTTGTCGGACACACGCGGCTTCAGGGCCGGTGCGCCGTGTGCAAGCAGCGAACTCGCGCCCCGGTAGAAGAACCAGGGGTACTCCGGCTTCTGGCGCCCGCTTTCCTTGGCGTGGTCAAAGTAGTTCAGACCCAGGCAGACGATCTTGCCCGGTTCGGGCACCAGCGGCGCCAGCGTCAGCGAGGCCAGGGGCACCCGGGGCGCCTCGGAGGCGAGGGCCGCCTTCGCCACAGCGGTGAGGTCGTGGCCTGCCAGCAGGGCCTGCCGCAGATCGCTCGGCACTTGCGGCTGTGCGTCTTGCACATCGATGACGGATTCGCTGTCGAGCAGGCCCAAGCGGGGTTGTCCGTTCCGTAGGTAGGTGGTGAATTTCATGTGTTGGTCTCCTGGATGAAGTGAATGCTGCGCTGGGCCTGCTTCAGGTCGGCGCTGGGTGGGGCCGAGATGCCCCAGCGATCGATCCGGCCGGGTGGCCAGACCCAGTCGGACGGGCCGCCGACCCGGTAGGTGTCGTCGATCTGTTCGACCTCGGCGGTGTACTCAATGACCACGCCATCGGGGCCGATGAAGTAGTTGAAGGCGTTGTTGCCCGGCCCGTGCCGACCGGGACCCCACTCGATGGCGTGGCCCGCGTCCCGCATGCGGCCGCCGCCGCGCATCACCGAGTCGATGTCGGGCATGAGGAAAGCGATGTGGTTGAGCGCGTTGTTGTCGGCGTCGCCCAGCGCGATGCTGTGGTGATCGCGGTTGATGTTCATGAAGGCCATGATCCTGGTGCGGTCGGCCAGGCGGCATCCGAGCGCCTTCTCGAAGAAGCTCTGGCTGGAGGGTACGTCGTGGCTGTTGAGTACCACGTGGGCCAGGCGGATCGGGCGGTCCTTGGCCTCGTGCGCATCGCCATGGCGAACGTCACCGTGCACCACGCGCAGGATGCGGCCGTCCGGGTCGCGCACCGTCACGGCCACGCCGCCACCCGGTTCGTCCACCGGCGCGAGGGCGCGCAACACGGTGCCGCCCGCCTCCACGGTGGCTTGGGCGATGTGGCGCAAGGCGTCTTCGCTGCGCGCTCGCAAGGTCACATCCCGCAAGCCCGGTTGCGTGCCGCAGTGCAGGGACAGCACATGGTGCGCGTCACCCGTGGCGCGCAGATAGACAGCGTCTTCCTGAGCCTCTACCACGTTCAGATGCCAGACATCGGTATAGAAACGGGTGGCCTTGGCCAGGTCCGGCGTGTAGAGCGCCACGCTGCGCAGGGTTTCAATCGGGGAAGAGTTCATGCCTTGTCTTTCAGGCCGAGAAAGCGCTCGGCGTTGTGGTGGATCAGCGCCTGGGCCGTGTCGGCGTCGAAGCCTGCGGCCTCGATCCGCTGCACTGGGTGGCGTTCGTGGAAGTTGAAGGGGTAGTCGGTGCCCACCATCAGTTGCGTGGAGCCAAACATCTGCACCAGGTGGGTCAGCGTGGGCGTGTCGAACACCAGGGTGTCGTAGTGCAACTGGCGCGCTTGCTCGATGGGGGACGCGTTGACAGACTCTTTCAGCTTGGGAAACACCTGCCAGCCCTGTTGCAGGCGTGGGAGCAGTGACGGCAAGGTGCCGCCGCCGTGGCTGAACGCCAGCCGCAGGCGGGGATGTCGAACCAGCAGGTTGCCTGTGATGCAGGATGCGGCCGCCAGACCCACGTCGCTTGGGTAGGCCAGCACCTGCTGCAGCGGAGCGGGGCCTACGAGGCGGTCCATGCCGGTCGGCCTGATGGCGTGCACGAAGACGGCGGCGCCCAGCGACTCGCAGGCGGTGAAGAATGGATCGAATCGGGGGTCGCCGATCACAACCCCGTTGATGTTGCTGCCGATTTCTACACCGACGAACCCTGGCGTCTGCATCACATGGTGGAGCTCGCGGATGGCCTGGTTCATGTCCTGCAGCGGCACGGCGCCCAGGCCCACCAGTCGCTGGTTCGAGCGCGCCACCATCTCGGCGATCTGTTCATTGAGGTAGCGCAGCAGCACCTGCGCGTCGGGCGCGTCCATCCAGTAGGACAGCAGCTCCGGCATCGGAGAGATCGCTTGGGCCGCCAGGCCCATGGCGTGCATGTCGTCCAGCCTCTTGGGCACGTCCCAACACTTGTCCGACACGGTGCGGTAGACGTTGCCGTTGATCATTACGTGCCGGTGGCATTCGTGCGCGGGCGCCATCGAGGGCCAACTGGCGGGCGCCACCTTGTTCTTCAGGTAGTGCGGCAGGTGCTCCGGCACGATGTGGGCATGCACGTCGATGCCGCAGGCAGAGCAATGTTGAAAGTGGCTCATGAGGCCGCGAAGTTTCAAGCGATGGTTGACATCCATCAAGTCGATTTCATAAATACCTAGAATCCATCGCATGGATTTGCGTGGTTTCGACCTCAACCTCTTGATCGTTTTCAATGCCTTGGCGCAGCACCGCAGCGTGACCCGCGCCGGGGAGTCCATCGGGCTGAGCCAGCCGGCCATGAGCGCCGCGCTCGCGCGTTTGCGGCTGCTGCTGGGCGACCCACTGTTTGTGAAGACCGGGCCCGAGATGCGGCCAACGCCGCGCGCGGCGCAACTGGTGGCGCCGGTGCGTCAGGCGCTGGAGATCGTCAAGGGCGAAGTGCTGTTGACCCAGGCGTTCGACCCGGCCACCTCGACGCGGACGTTCTCCATCCTCACCCCAGACATTGGCGAGAGCAACCACATTCCGCGGCTGCTCTCATTGCTGTCTGCCGAAGCCCCCGGGGTCAACATCAAGGTGCTGTCCATGCCCCGCCATGCCGCCTTCGAAGCCCTGGAAGCGGGGGTGGTGGACCTGGCCGTGGGGTACTTTCCTGATCTGCACCGGGAAGGGTTGTTTGTCCAGCGTCTGTTTCGCAATGAGCATTTCTGCATGGTCCGCAGGGATCACCCGGTGATTGGCGAGAAGCTGTCGCTCAAGCAGTTCATGGCGGCCGACCATGCGACGGTTCGGCCCGAAGGCCGCGAGCACGTGTTCGAGAACTACCTCCACGCCCGGGGCATCCAGCCCCGCGTGCGGCTGGAGGTGGCCCACTTCATGAGCCTGCTGCCCATCATTTCCACCAGCGACCTGATAGCCACCGTGCCGCGCGACCTGGCCGAGGTCTGTGTTCGCTACGGAAACATCCGCATGCTGCCCACGCCCTTCAAGGTGCCGGCCATCGAGATCCACCAGTTCTGGCACCCGCGGGTGCACAAGGACATTGCGCACCAGTGGCTGCGCGGTGCCATGCGAAGGCTGTTCCCCGACGGCAACCCGTAGTGCGCGCAGCGCATCAGCGCTGCCGCGCCTGGCATCCAAGGGGTTTCCCTATGTATTGCCAACGTTGATGCAGATCATGACCAGGAACTGTTTTTTGTTGTAGCGGCGTTTCCCTACAGTGCGCTCATTCGCACCACAAGGAGACAGCACTTTGCACGCCTCATGCAACCCGCCGGTAACGGTCAGTGAACCCCTGCCTGTGGCCTGTGGGAGCGCCGCAGCGGCGATCTCCACGAGTGTTTTGCTCAGCGTCCGGGTCAGCGCGGTCACGGACGAGGCGCAGGGTATCCGCAGCTTTGAGCTGGTCGATGTTGCGGGCAGTGCGTTGCCTGCCTTTTCGGCCGGCGCTCACATCGACGTGATACCGCCCGGGGGACCGACCCGCTCGTACTCGCTGTGCAACAACCCCTCCGAGCGCCACCGCTATCTCATCGCGGTGCAGCGTGAAGCCGACAGCCGCGGCGGTTCGGCATCGATGCACGAGCGGGTGCGTGCGGGCGACCTGCTGGCCATCAGCGCACCGAAAAACCACATCCCGCTCGCACAGGATGCCAGCAGCAGCCTGCTGCTGGCTGCGGGCATCGGTGTGACGCCGATCCTGAGCATGGCCGAGTGGCTGCATGCCTCCGGGTCCGACTTTCAGATGCACTACTGCACCCGCTCAATGCAACGCACCGCGTTCCAACGGCGCATCGCGACGGCGCCGTATGCCGAGAAAGTGCATTTCCACTTTGATGACGGCGAGGCCGTGCAGCGGTTTGACGTTGCAACCCATCTACCAGAGCCGCAGTCCGGCGTGCACCTGTATGTGTGTGGTCCTGGTGGCTTCATCGAGTCCGTGCTCACCACCGCGCAAGCGCTTGGTTGGAAGGAGTCGCATGTGCACCGCGAATACTTCGGCGCCCACGTGGAGCCGAGTGGGGCCGAAGAGGGATTCGAGGTGGTCGCGGCGCGCACCGGCAAGGTGGTCGTGGTGCCGCCGGGAAGAACCGTTTTGCAGGCGCTGGCAGAGGCCGGAGTCGACGTGCCGTTTTCATGCGAGCAGGGTGTGTGCGGCACCTGCGAGACGCGCGTGCTCGATGGCAAGCCCGAGCACCGGGACCTGTACCTCACCCCCCATGAGCGGGCCGCGAACGACCGGTTCATGCCGTGCTGCTCGCGCAGCCTCTCGCCCCGCTTGGTGCTGGACCTGTAGCCAAAGCTCTCGTGCGAAGAGCGGTCGTGACGAATCCCATTTCTATAAAAAGGAGACTGAAGTGTCAAAACCCATTGGCCTCGGCGGCAAGGCCGTCCTGACGATTGGCCACATGGCCGGAATGATCGACATGGTGGCGCTGCCGCTGTGGATCGGCGGCCTGATGCAGCACTACCGGTTCAGTCCGCAGCATGCGGGCATCACGGTGACGCTGTTCCTGCTGGGCATGGTGATCGCCAGCGCCGTACTCGCCCCCCTGTTCAACCGAATTCCACGGCGCTTGGTCACCGTGTTGGGCTTTGCAGCGGCATCGGCTTGCTTTTTGATGATTGCGCGCCAGCCCATCGATGGTGCGAGCTTCGAACTGCTCGCACCGCTGCACGCGCTCGCCGGACTGGGGGCCGGTTGCGGGCTGTCGCTGGTGCATGGCTCCATTGGTCGCACCGACAACCCCCATCGGCTCTTCGGCATGGTCAGCCTTGCTGCGGCAGTTCTCGGTATCGGGGTGTTCGCTGTGGTGCCTGGTCTGACGGCTCAGTACGGTGCATCGGTGCTGTTTGTGGTCTTTGCCGTTGCCATGGGGCTGGCCGCAGCGGTGTCCCTGGTCGGTTTTCCTGACCTTGGTGATTCGGCGCGGGTGTCGGCCGAGGGCGCCCGCACAGCGAGCCCGTCCAGCAGGCTGATCTGGATGCCGATCGCCGTGGTGGTCTGCCTCACGCTGAATCAGTCGATGGTGTTTGCTTTTGTCGAGCGCATCGGTGCGGCGCGCGGCTTCGGCGCTGGTGACATTCAAGCGATGCTGGTGACCCTCGGGTTCTTCAACCTGCTGCCTGGGCCGCTGGCCGCCTGGATGCAGCACCGCATTTCCCCATTGAACGTGGGCATTGTCGGGCCCGTCGGCCAGGCGTTGCTGGCGTTCACCCTGGCGAGCTCAGCGGTGTTTGCGCCCTATGCATTGGCCGGTGTGCTGTACGTGTCCATGGTGATCTTTACACACACCTTCCTGTTCGGCCTGCTCTCCAGGCTGGACCCCAGTGGCCGAGCCACCAGTGCGACACCGGCCATGATGATGGGTTCCTGCATGGGGCCAGCCCTGGGTGGCTTCATCGTGTCCGGTCTGGGCTATCAAGGCCTGGGGTGGGCGGCCTGCCTGGTGTCCCTGGTGGCGGTGGTGCTCATGGCGCGCCTGCGCATGCAACTCCGTGGGCACGCCGACACCCTTCAGCGCGCTTTCGCCTGAGGGAGGGATGATGGACTACCTGAAGAACTGCTGGTATGTCGCCGCGTGGGACCACGAAGTCGGTGCAGAACGACCGCTGGGCCGCGTGCTGCTGGATCAACGCATCGTGCTGTACCGGGGTGCAAGTGGCGAGGTTCATGCGCTGGAGGACCGCTGCCCACACCGGTTCGCCCCGTTACACATGGGGACGGTTTGTGGCGAGGCGATCCGCTGTGCCTACCACGGGCTGGAATTTGGTGCCGACGGCAAGTGCTCGCACAACCCCCATGGAAACGGAGCGATCCCTTCCGCCGCCAAGGTGCGGGCCTACCCGGTGGTGGAGCGCGACAGCCTGGTGTGGATCTGGATGGGCGACAGCGAACGGGCCGATCCGAAGGACATTCCCCGCTTCGAGTCGCTGAACCCGGACACGCACCATGTTGGAAAGGATTACCTGCTCGCCCGGGCGCACTACCAGCTCGAAGTCGACAACATCATGGACCTCAGCCACATCGACTATCTCCACCCGGGTACCTTGGGGGGAGGGACGGACAAGAACGCTGAAACGAGTGTGGTGCAAGAAGGACGTCGCGTGTGGTCGTACCGGCTGGCCCGCGACGAACGGCTCTCGCCGGAGCTGGAGGCGCGCAACCGCCTGGAGCCCGGCACCCGCGTCGACCGCTGGCTGGATGTGCGTTGGGATCCACCAGGCGTGATGGAGCTGCAGGTGGGCTTCGCGCCTGCCGGTACGCCGGAGCCACGGACCCAGGGCAAGGTGCGGCTGTTTCAGCACATTTTCACGCCCGAGACGCGGCAGACCACCCACTACTGGTTTGGCACCAGCGTGCCGCGTGCCGCAGGGCCGGGCGGTGCGCAGATCGTCGCCGAGATGGTGCGGTTTCTGCGCCTGCCCTTCGAGACGGAAGACCTTCCCATGCTGGAGGCGCAGCAACGCGTGATGGGCAGTGCGAACTTCTGGGACCTCAAGCCCATTCTGCTGCCCGGAGATGCGGCCGCCGTGCGGTCGCGTCGTGTACTGGACCAACTTATTCAACAAGAGCGTCAGACAGATGACGCTAACAGGAGACCCACATGATCACTCTCTACGGCGACCTCCGGTCGCGCGCCCATCGCGTTGCATGGATGCTCAAGGAGCTGCAGATGCCCTTCGAGCACGTGCCTACTCACTTTCTGGACGGCAGTACCCGCACGTCCGAGTACCTGCGCATCAACCCCAATGGGCGTGTGCCGGCCTTGAAGGATGGTGATCTGGTGCTGTTTGAATCGCTGGCCATCAACCTGTACCTCGCGCGCAAGTACGGCGGGCCGCTGGCGCCCTCTGATCTGCGGGAGGAGGCGCTGGCGACGCAATGGACCCTCTGGGTGCTGACCGAGATCGAAAAGCCCTTGCTACTGACCGCAGCCAACCTGTTCCTCTTCGCTGAGAACGAGCGCGATGCGCAGGAGGCAGAGGCCATGAAGCGCAAGCTCGGTCGTCCGTTCAAGGTGCTCAACGCTCATTTGCAGGCACGCCCGTTCCTGCTCGGCGACCGTTTCACGGTGGCAGACCTCAACGTCTCCTCCGTGATGACGCTGGTGCCGCTGTCGGGTATGGAGCTGGGCGAGTGGCCCGCGTTGAACGCATGGCTGAACCAATGCCTGGAGCGTCCCGCCGCCGCCGACTGGAAGCCGATCAGGTTCCGCATTCCGCGTCCGCCCACGCCCCTGGCGATGCTCGAGTCATTCGTTTGAATTTTTCAACCAAGCCGGCGTTGACCGGTATCCAGGAGACAACAAGCATGAATCAACGACTCGCACAAACGACCCTGCTCGCCCTCGGTCTCGTTAACGCGACCGCCCAGGCCCAGTCCAACCCACTGTCCTTCTACGGCACCCTGGATCTCGCCCTCGGCAAACTGTCATCACAACCACCCGGTCCGCCGAATGCCCCCGTCACCAGCGTGAATGGTGTGCACAACGGCGGCATGCAGACCAGCTACTTCGGTGTGCGCGGCATGGAAGACCTGGGCGATGGTCTCAAGGCGAAGTTTCAGCTGGAGTCGTTCCTCCGTGCCGACACCGGTGCGTCCGGCCGCTTCAATCCACCGGGTCCACCCCAGGACCCCTTCTGGTCACGCTCGGCCTGGGTCGGCCTGGAGGGGGGCTTTGGCGAGCTGCGTTTGGGCAACAACACCAATCCGGCCTGGCTGGCCAACGTGTTCACCAGCGCCATGGGTAACAACTCGCTGTTCTCTCCCTCGTTCCGCCAGCAGTACAACGGCAGCACCCGCGGCTCCATGGCGCAGGACACAGGCCTGCCCAACTCGTTGAGCTATTCGTCGCCGAACCTGGCGGGCACGGTGGCGACCATCAACGTGCAAGCTGCTGAAGGCACTGGCTCGGGCAGCAACTTCAATGCCAGTGTCGTCCATCGGTCCGGCCCGCTGCTGCTGGCGGTGGCCGGCGCCAGCGTGCAGCATGTGCCATCGCCAGATCCAGCCGGTGCGCTGGACGAGCAGTTTGTGATGCTGGGCGCGAGCTACGACCTGAAGGTGGTGAGGCTGTTTGCGCAGTACACAGACTTCAAGGACAAGCTGGGCAACGCCAAGATCAGGACCCCCCACATCGGGTTGACAGCGCCGATGGGTGCGGGGCAGGTGCAGCTGGCATGGGCCGAAGGCAAGACCTCCGGGGCGGCGAGTGGCACGCGCACCACCATCAGCGCGGGGTATGTGCATCCGCTCTCGCAACGCACGCAGCTGTACCTGATGGTCGGCACCGACAAGGTCTCGACGGGAACGGCCAAGAGCTATGTCACGGGTATCCGCCACACGTTCTGACCGCCTTCGCCAGGCTTTTGCCGTCAAAGGTACCAGGCGGCCAGCCCGGTACCCATCTTTCAGGAGACAGACATGACCCATTCCTCACAACACATTACCCGGCGCCGCGCGATCGCAATCGTTGCCGCTGGCTCCCTGGGTCTAGCCTTGCCAGCGCTGCGCGCGCAGGACCTGCCGCCGCTGGCGCGCATCATCGTCGGCTTTCCGGCTGGGGGGGCGCCCGACTATGTGGCCAGACGACTCGCCGAAGGCCTCACCGGCAAACTCGCGGTTGCAGTCGTCGTCGATAACCGGCCCGGTGCCGGCGGCCGCATTGCGCTGGACGCTGCCCGCCAGTTGCCACCCGACGGCCTGACGCTGCTGCTGTCCCCCGCAGGCATGGTGACAACCAACCCCCACACCTACCGCCGCCTCAACTACGACCCGGTCAAGGACCAGACGCCCATCACGATGTCCCACTCGGTGACTCTGGGCTTCGCAGTCGGTCCGGCCGTGCCGTCACAGGTGCGGGACATCGCCGGGTTCGCCGCCTGGGCCAAGGGGCAACCAGGGGCCGTCGCCTTCGGATCACCCGCTGCGGGTGCGCCCCCCCACTTCATCGGGGACTGGCTCGGTCGCAGCCTCAATCTCGGTCTGACCCATGTGGCCTACCGGGGCGGGGCACCGGCGCTTAACGATCTGTACGGCGGCTCCATTGCCTCGCTGTCGCTGACGCTCGCTGACTTGGTCAAACCGGCCGAGGCACAGCGGCTGCGCATCCTCGCCGTTTCAGGAAGCAAGCGCTCCGTGTTTGCGCCTTCGGTGCCCACGTTCGCGGAGCAGGGTATCAAGGGACTTGATCGCGACGACTGGTTTGGTCTGTATGTGGCCGGTCAGCCTGCGCCCGAAGTCGTGCGGCGGCTCTCTGCCATCACCAAGGAGGTGCAGGGCGGGGCGGTCTATCAGAAGGCCCTGCGCAGCAACTTCCTGGAGCCAGCCTGGAGCACCCCGCAGGAGCTGGCCCAGCGTGGACAGGACGATCTCGCGCACTGGGGACCCATCATCAAGGCCTCCGGCTTCACGGCCGACTCCTGACCCATCAGAGATCCCTGCCGTGTCTTCCCAGCCCTTGCGCTGCCGCAAGCCCGGCCTCTTCTGACCCAACACATTCTTCATCCACATCCATTTCATACAGGTTGAACAACATGAACGACATGACACTTCCCTTTGCAAAGGCCACAGGTCTGCGGTTCCCGGACGACATCGTGTTTCGCGGCTACGCGGCGCCCTCGCGCGTGGAGGGCGAGGTGCACGATCTGGAGGTCGAGGGACAGATCCCGAACGAACTCAATGGCGCCTTCTATCGCAACAGTGCCGACCACGCCTACCCGCCGCTGCTGGGCAAGGACATCTTCCTCAACGGCGACGGCATGGTCCACATGGTGCGCTTCGAGAACGGGCACGCCGACTTGAAGACCCGTTATGTGCGCACGCGCAAGCTCGAGCTGGAGCGCAAAGCGCGCCGCGCCCTGTTCGGCGCCTACCGCAACCCCTTCACCGACTTGCCCGATGTGGCTGGTGAGGACAACAACACCGCCAACACCTCGGTGCTGTGGCACCACGGCAAGCTGTACGCGCTCAAGGAGTCGGGCCTGCCGTACGAGCTGGACCCGAACACGCTGGAGACGTTGGGCGAGCGCAACTTCGGTGGCAAGCTGCAGCGGACCTTCACCGCGCACCCCAAGCTCGATCCGGAAACGGGCGAGTGCATTGCCTTCGCGTACAACGCGCCAGGACAGCCCATCCGCGACATCGAGCTGTATGTGCTGTCACCGAACGGCGAGATCACGTCCCACGAAATGTTCCAGGCGCCCTACAGCTCCATGGTTCACGACTGTCTGGTCTCGCGCAACCACATCGCCTTCGTGATCTGCCCGATGACCTGCGACTGGGAGCGCGTGAAGAAGGGCGAGTCCTACTGGCACTGGGACAGCAGCCTGCAAACGCACATCGCCATCATCCCGCGCAAGGAGGGCGTCAAGGGCATCCGCTGGTACACCTGCCCCAAGGTGGCCATGCAAACGCACACCTTCAACGCCTGGGAGGAGCAGACGGCGTCGGGGACAACCCTGCATCTGGACCAGTTCATCACCGAGTCGGGCTGGCTCAGCCAGTTTCCGGACATTCGCGATCCCGACGCCCACGAGAAGCCGCCGTTTGGCGAGCGCTGGTCGTTTGACCTGGACAGCCCCTCAGCCGAGTTCCGGATCCAGCGGCTGATCAACCAGATCGGCGAGATGCCCGCCATCGACCCGCGTTACGCGATGAAGCGCACCGGCCACTTCTGGTTCGGTACCAACAACCCAGCCATTGGTCCGATGCTGCCCTGGGGCCCGAAAGGCCCGCCGTTCACCTGCGTCGGGCATTTCGACGAGGCGGCCAACAAGCTGAACTTCTGGTACGCGGGGCCCGACTCCGCGCCCGAGGAACCGCATTTTGTTCCCCGGAGCCCCAATGCGCCCGAAGGGGATGGCTGGATCCTGGCCATGGTGGGGCGCCGCGCGGAGAACCGTACCGACCTCGTGATCCTGGATGCCCTGCACCTGGACCGTGGACCGGTGGCGGTGGTGAAGTTCCCCTACCGGGTTCACGAGGGGTTCCACGGCATCTGGGTGGGTGCCAAGGCGCTGGGCTGGTAAGCCTGCTACAGGAGGACGGGCATGTTCAGGCACATCCATCGGGTGCATTCCATCTTGCTGCTGGTGGTTGCCATGTGGCTTCCGTTGGCCGCTGCCGCACAGTCCGTCACCCTGGCGCACATCGGCCCCTTCACCGGGCCGGCGGCCAACGATGCGCGCGACCTCAACGCCGGCATGCTGGCCTACCTTGCAGAGGCGAATGCGAAAGGTGGTGTTGGTGGTCGCCAGATGGACCTGTTGACGCTGGACGACCGTTACGACAGAGCCGAATTTTCGAAGCAGTTTTCGCAAGCGCAGTCGCGGGGGGCGGTGGCACTGCTGTCGCCTCTGGGGCTGAACGCCCTTCGTTCTCTGCTTGAAGACCAACTCCTTGAACGCAGCGACATGGTGGTGGTGAACGCCCTGCCGGGTGCCACACCCTTTCGCTCGCCGGGCCACCCGCGCCTGTTCCATATCCGTGCCAGTGATCGCCAGCAGATCGAGAAGATCCTGGTCCAGGCGTCGGTCGTTGGTGTTCGGCGGATGGCGGTGCTGGTGCATGACTTGAGAGCCGGTGAGGCCGATGTCAAGGGCGCGCAGGCAGCGCATGCCGAGCTCGGTGCATTGGTGCTCCAACTTCATGAAGCGCCCGACAACCCGGATTCGCTTGCTTCACTCGCCAGGACCATCGCCGCCAGCGATTCGCAGGCGGTATTGGTCATCGGCTCACCCCCCCGAATGGCAGAGTCGGTGGCCGCACTTCGGAAGGCCGGCGTTAGGGGCCACATCTATGCGCTGTCCTATCTGCCACACGGCCTGCTCTCCACAGTGGCGGGTCAAGATGCGGCCCGGGGCGTGGCCATCGCGCAGACCTACCCGAATCCGATGGGCAACACCATGCCGTTGCACCGTGAGTTCCAGACCGCCATGCGCCAGGCACACCCGAAGCTGACCACGTACTCCGCATTCCATCTGGAGGGGTATCTGAGCGCGCGCATGGCTGTGGAAGGGCTGCGTCGCGTGCAAGGGGCGGTTCGGTCGCAGACCCTGGCCGAGGCCCTGCGCCGCATGGGCCCGGTGGACATGGGCGGCTTTAGGGTCAACTTCAGCCAGTCAAACGCAGGCAGCGCCTTTGTCGAGATCGGTGTGATCGACGCCCGGGGGCGCCTCATTTATTGAACGGGTGGGGGAGCAGACAGTACGACTAACTGCAGGTCGACATCCGGTGGTCATGAGTCCTTGCGGTATTCGCCCCGGTGTTTCATGAATCGGTGATATGACATCCGCAGGTGCAGTTGCATCACATGGCGCGCCAGCTCCCCATCCCTGGCGCGCACTGCGATCACCAAGTCGCGGTGGTGGTGAAGGCTTTGCACCAGCTCTTCCGGTGTGTAGATGTAGAACGAGCGCTTGATGATCGGCATGTCGATCATGGTCGCCAGCATGGTCTTGAGGCGCGGCGAGCCCGACGCCTCGATCAGCGCGTGGTGAAAATCCCGGTTGGCTGACTGCACCTCGGCAATGCCCTCGAGGCCGGCAGCAATGCCGGCCTCCATGCGCTGGTTGCTGGCTTCCAACTCATCGGCCAGCCCCTCACCGCCGCGCGTGGCCGCGAGGAACGAAGCGTACGGCTCCAGCAGCATGCGCAGCTGGAAGGTCTCCTCCACATCCCAGTCGCTCCACTCCGACACGCGGATGCCCTGACCCAAGCCATCGGTGGCCAGGCCATCTTCCACCAGGCGGTGCAGCGCATTGCGCACCGGCGTGCGGCTCAGCCCCAGGTCGCGGGCGATGGGTTCTTCCTTGAGCTGCTCGCCCGGGCGGTAGTGCCCGCCAATGAGCCGCTGCCGCAGAACCTCGTACGCCTTGTCTTTCACGTTTTGCACTGTTTTTGCACCAGGTGGATGGGGTGGGGTGTGCTGATTCTATGTGAGCCGTGCAGGCAGTGCCGGATCCGGCGGTGATCTCTAAAAAATACAAAATAAGTGCAAATTTGCGTTGTTTTACGGGAAATCCCTATGAGTCAATCGTCACTGTGGTTTCTAAACTGCCACAAATGTTTTGAGTTTGTACTTTTATGAAGTTCGCAATACTAGGTGGTGGAATGGTCGGTGCCTGCTACATGCAAGCATTTCTGGAGCATGGGCACAGCCTGGTAGGTCTGTGCGACCTGCAGCCCAACGCTGCGGTGGCGGATGCCGTGCAGGCTGCCGGTGCGCAAGTTCACACCGCACCTGGCGCCTGGCTGGCTGGCGCCGACGTGGTGGTGAGTGCCGTGTTCGGTACTGTGGCGCGCAGCCTGTTCGAGGCCTGCCTGCCTCATCTACAGGATGGCGCGCTGTACGTGGACATGACCACGGCCGACCCGCAGGAGATGCGCGAATGCGCCGAGCTGGCCGAGCGCAGCGTGCAGGGCAGGGCGGTGCACTTCGTCGACGTGGCCATCACCGGGGCCGTCAACCTGGGTGGGAAGAAGACGCCGCTGCTCGTGGCCGGCGGCAAGGCCGGTTTTGTACAGGAATTGTTCTTGCCGTTCGGCGGCTCCGTCCGCGTGGTGGGCGAACGGCCGGGCGACGCCGCCTCGCTCAAGCTGCTGCGCAGCATCTACACCAAAGGCACCGAGGCATTGGCCGTGGAGTGTCTGGTGACCGCACAGGCCATGGGCCTGCGCGAGCAGCTGTATGCCGTGCTGCAGGACATCGACAAGACACCGCTGCGCACGCTGATGGAATCCATGGTGCGCACGCACATCCCACACTCCGCGCGCCGCCGCAACGAGGTGGCCGAGGCCCAGCAGCAGATGGCCCGGCACGGCCTGACGCCGATCGTCTTGCCCGCCGTCGAATCGCTGTTCGCCACCACCGCGCAGGCGCATGTGGCAGAGCCGTTCACTGGCGCGACCACCGACGAAGCCATCTCCTGGCTTGGCGACCGCGTGCTCACCAACCACCCCTAACCAACCTCGCGCCCCTTGCCTATAACCCTGAAGGAGACACCTGCAATGACCTTGAATCGACGCACCCTCGCCCTTGGTGGCCTGCTGGCCCTGGCCGCTGCCACGGCAATTGGCCCGGCCCACGCTCAGGGCAACTACCCGCAGAGGCCTATCAAGATCCTCGTCCCTTTCCCCGCAGGCGGCGGCACTGACAGCCTTGCCCGCCTGGTTGGTACGAAGCTCACCGATGCCTACGGCTGGACCATCGTGGTGGAGAACAAGCCTGGTTCTGGCGGCAACCTGGCGCTTGACCAGACGGCCAAGGCGCCCGCCGACGGTCTGACCCTGGTGATGGCGCAGACCGACAACGTGGTGCTCAACCCACTGCTGTACTCCAAGCTCACCTACAACCCCGACAAGGACCTGCGCCCCGTGGCTCTGGTTGCCGCCGGGGCGGCTGTGCTGGTGGTGAATGCCGACTCGCCCTACAAGACGCTGGACGACATCATGCAGGCCGCCAAGAAGGATCCCGGGCGCCTGAGTTTTGCCACGCCTGGCACGGGCACCATCGCTCACCTCGTCGGCGAGGCTTGGCAAAAGAGTTCGAATGTGAAGTTTGTGCACATTCCATATCGCGGCGTTGCTGGCGCGATGCCCGATTTACTCGGGGGGCGCCTTGACATGTACATGGGCTCGATCCCCACGCTTCTGTCGCATATTCAGTCGGGCAAGGTGCGCGCTGTGGCTGTGACTTCAGCGCGCCGCTCCAAGCTGCTGCCCGAAGTGCGAACCTATACCGAGTCCGGCATCAAGGGCGTAGAGCTGGCCAGCGTGTGGGGCGTGATGGCCCCGGCCGGCACACCCGATGCCATCGTCAAGCAGCTCAACGAAGCCATCAACAAGGTGGTGAACGCACCCGACACCACCAAGAAGATCGTGGACTCCGGCGCCGAGCTCATCACCGGCACGCCGGAAGACATGGCCAAGCTGTACGCCAGCGACCGCGCGCGCCTGGCCCCCATCGTCAAGAGTTCGGGCACCACGCTCGACTGACCATTTGCGCCATCAACCTATCACCATTCAATCAACTAAGTGAGAACCGCACCATGATCGGATGCCAAATCCTGAAACGCAAACGCGCCGTGAGCCTTGAGTTGGCCCAGCAATTCCTGCAAGTGCCCGTGGCCAACGTCAGCGACTGCATGTCGCGGATGACGGCCGGCGGCCCGCGCCTGCGCCCCATGCATGACGGCACGGCCATGGCCGGGCCCGCCCTCACCATCAAGACCAGGCCGGGCGACAACCTGTTGATCCATAAGGCCTTGAAGCTCGCCCAGCCCGGTGACGTGATTGTGGTGGACGCTGGCGGCGACCTCACCAACGCCCTCATTGGCGAGATCATGGTCGGCGAGGCCAAGCTCAAGGGCTTTGCCGGCATCGTCATTAACGGCGCCATCCGCGACAGCGCTGTGCTGCGCAAGGACAGCTTCCCTGTCTTCGCCGCAGGCGTCACCCACCGCGGCCCCTACAAGGACGGCCCTGGCGAGATCAACGTGCCCATCGCCATCGATGGCATGGTCATCGAGCCCGGCGACCTGGTCATCGGGGACGACGACGGCCTGCTGTGCGTGCCCTACGAACAGGCCGAACAGTTGCTGGCGGCCGCGCACGAGAAGCAGGAGATTGAGGCCGTGATGGTGGCGGAAATCCGCGACGGCACGCAGGACAACACGTGGATCGACGCGGCGTTGAAGCGCGCGAATTGCTCCTTTGTGGAGTGACAGCGTTGCATACGCCGAGACGTGAGTGCGATCAAAGTCAAGCGAACTTTTGAGCACCGCTTCATGCGGCATTGAGTCGGGAGCTGACTCTGGAAAGACCGTCTGCTTTCCGTCAGGCGTATGTAGTTGCTCTTGACCTTTGATCGGCGGGCGCGAATTTTGGGTGGAATAACGCTCGTTAATCATTCAAGAGCAAAAAATTCCTTTGTTTTAACAGTGGTGTATCTCTGTTGAATGACGGCTAGTTCCTTCAGATACTGAGCACTGTTACGTCTTTTCGAAGAAGCACAGTGATCAAGCACCAGGCTGCGCTTTTGCGTGGTCCAAGTCAAAGAATTGGAGACATACATGACCTTTCTCAAGAAACTCTGCAACTGCATCGCTGGCGTCCTGTCCACCGTGGCGATCCTAGGGACCGCACAAGCCCAGTCCTCGTACCCTGAAAAGACGGTCCGTCTGATCGTGCCGTGGCCTGCTGGCGGTGCGGCCGACGCGGTAGGCCGGTCCATCGCGCAAGCGCTTACGACCCAGCTAGGAAAATCAGTCTACGTGGATAACGTGGCTGGAGCTGGAGGGAACATCGGAACACAGCAGTTCGTGCGTGCACAGCCTGACGGGCATACGCTGTATCTGGCAACCAGCTCCACGAATGTGGCTAATCCTTATCTGTACGCCAAGCTGGGTTTTGATCCTGTAAAGGATTTCACGCCGGTGGTGTACGTCGCGGCCATTCCTAGCATTCTCGTAGTACCGGAGGCGTCGCCCTTCAAGACGCCGCAAGACATCATTGCCGCAGCCAAGGCCAAGCCGGGGAGTTTGTCCTACGGCTCAGGTGGTGTTGGAGCATCCGCGCACTTGGCGGGCGAGCTCTTCAAATCCGTCCCCAAGATCGACGTGACCCATGTGCCTTACAAGGGCAGCGGTCCAGCCATGGTGGACGTCATGAGTGGGCAGCTCACCTACATGTTCGACACGGGTGCCGTGCCCTACATCAAGGGTGGAAAGGTCCGGGCCATCGCCATCGCAGACAGTTCACGCCTCTCGCTCTTCCCGAACTTGCCCACATTTGATGAAGCGGGTATCAAGGGTATGCACATGAACGCTTGGTATGGCGTAGCCGCTCCCGCCGGTACGCCGAAGGCTATCGTTGACAGGGTGAATGCAGCGGTCAATACAGCGCTTAAGGATGGCGACCTGAGGAAGAAGCTGGAGGATAGCCGCAGCACCTTACTCTAGTTCTCTCGGCATCACCTCACTTGGATTTGCCTCCAAGCGGATGCTCTTGGACCGCATTTGAGTGATTGCTGCAGCGCTCTTGGAGGAGTTTACGACTTTAGGTTGACAGCCACTTGGCTGAGCAGGGCGCTAGGCCGCATGGATGCTGGGCAGGGGTTTACGACTTTAATTACCCAGAATAATAGCGTTGCGATTCGGAGATGCGGGCTAGAGCAAAGAAGGAAGCCCC
Source organism: Acidovorax sp. NN32 (assembly GCF_057597245.1). Classification (NCBI taxonomy): domain Bacteria; kingdom Pseudomonadati; phylum Pseudomonadota; class Betaproteobacteria; order Burkholderiales; family Comamonadaceae; genus Acidovorax; species Acidovorax sp. NN32. The sequence continues at coordinate 4,492,063 of NZ_CP199679.1, read as the reverse complement.
GTGGGAACCGCCTTCATCCTCGATCTCCGCGCCGAATACGCAAAACGCGCAGGGAGAGACAGCTCCTTGCCGAGGCATAGGCGTAGCAACAAAAAGGGCTCCCAGTGGGAGCCCAGTTTGCTTGCCTGACAGTGAGGAAAACACTCCCCATGGCAGCAGCACCCGCGAAGTGCCGCCACCATGGGAAGGCCCGCAACTGCGTCAATTACATGGCGCTGAATTCGCCGTGGGGAATCTTGCCGGTGCGCAGGGCTTCAGCTGCCTGGGCACGCACTGCAGCGCGGTCAGCCGTGGAGGTGTATGTCACCACGCGCGAGCCCGCGGGTTCCTGGCTGCGGGTCTGGGCCACCGTGGCGGCTTCCGCTTGCACTTCAGCACGGGTGCGGTTGGTGTCGAACTGGAGCGCAAATTGCGAGCCATCGGCTTCGTCAGCGTGGACGCCGAAAGAGGCGAAAGCAGCAACAGCGGCGATAGAGAGGAAACGGGCAGTCGTGTTCATGGTGCAAATCCTTGGATAAAAGCGTCTCAAAAAAAGCCGGAACAAAGCGCCAAAAGCGGATGCTAAAAACTACTTCAAACCGGGTTCGGTGAGTCGCCTTGCGGGTTCGGCTCATCGATGGATTGAACTGTACGCCGGTGCTGTTCAGAGAAAAACTATCCAGTCGCAAACTAACTGTTCCAGTATTGGAAACAATTGATCTGCTGCGCCAAGAAGCGCTTCGCAGGGAGGGGGTATGCAGGGATTGGAGGCCCATGGGCGTATTCCACCCACTGGGTTTCACGGGGAGAAACTCTGGTGCCCGGGCCTGCGACGCCGGGAAAGCGTGGAGCTGTCGAACTGCTCCGCGTCAGTCAGAGCCTGGGCGATGCAGACCATCCGCCGGTGGCGGTGCAGGTGACCTTGCACGGGGCGTCAGCCCTTCGGCAGCCTGTTGTGCGCAGGTGGTGGTCCGGCTTGAGATGTGTGGGGCCAAATTGTCGAAGCGTCTGTTCACGATCTCCGGCTAGAACGTAGACAAGTGCTCAGTGCTGCACGTACGGGAAATGCCTGAACCGCACGCGCAGCGTTTGCCGCGTCGGGCTACTTTTTCAAGGGGCAGGTGTTGATGCCCAGCAGTGTGTAGGCGGGGCAGAAGCGGAACAGGCCGGTGGCCAAGGGGACAACGCCCAACCAGCCCCACCATCCCACAGTGTTGGTGGCGGCCAAGGCAATCAGCACCAAGCCTGCCACGATGCGCAGCACGCGATCAATGGTTCCAACGTTGACGTTCATGACAATTCCTTTGGGTTACGCATGGGCCCCGGGGGCGGGACCTTTCTTGCACAGGAGGTGGCGCATGGCTGATGCACTACCGGATCAGTCGAAAGACGGTGGCTCGGGAGACGCCACGGGTTTGCCCGCCGCAGCCCAGGCGTCAAAGCCGCCTGCGATGGACTGCACCTGCAGGTAGCCCATGTCGCGCATGGCGCAGGCTGCCAAGGCGGCCCTCCCGCTGGTCTTGCAGTACAGCACCACCTTCAGATCGCGCGAGGTGAGTGCAGGCGTGCTGCTGAGCTTGAACTCCAGCACGCCGCGCGAGGCGTGGATGGCACCGGGTATGTGTCCGGCCTGGTACTCATCGGCCTCACGCACGTCGATGAGCACATCGGCCAGTCGGATGGCTTCATCGGCTTGGTCGATGGGGACTTCATGGACCTGGGCTTTCGCCGCAGCCACGAGATCGTGGGCTGTTTTCATCGGGTGTTTCCTTTAGTACGGTGTGACGGTGGATATGCCGTGGTGTCATTTGAGGACGGCGTTGTTGGCGTCCAGCACTTTCAGCACGATGGGAATGCCCTGCCCCACGCTCTGGGTTACCGTGCAATAGCTTTCGAACTGGCCCAGCACGCGGTCCAGGTGTTCCAGTTGTGTGGCAGGTACGCCCAGTTGCAAGGTGGCGTCCATGCGCAGCACACGCAGGCGTCCCTCTGGGTTGCGGCCCACCTGGGCCACCACGGTGGCGCGCAAGGGCTCCGGTGACTGTTTGAATTTGCGCAGCGCAAACAGCAGGGAGTCACTCAGGCAGTTGCCCACCGCTGCGCAAAGCAGCTGCACCGGCGATGGGCCCTTGCCCGAGCCCAACGGGGCGGGTTCATCGCCGATCAGGCGGGGGACGGTGCCGCCAAAATGGATGTCAAAGCGGTAGTCCTTTTGCTGGACCAGCTCAACGGTGACTTGTTCGTTGCTCATGGAAATCTCCGGGATCTTCTGAGGGGGCTCGTGGATAGCGTGTCACAGCGCGTTCACGGGAATCTTGAGATAGGTCATGCCGTTGTCTTCTGCCGGGGGCATCGCCCCGGCCCTGATGTTGACCTGCACCGACGGCAGGATGAGAACGGGCATGTCCAGCGTTGCATCGCGCCGGGTGCGCAGTTCGACGAATGCCGCTTCGGTCATGCCGTCGTGCACATGGATGTTGTGGGCGCGCTGATCGGCGACCGTGGTCTGCCAGGCCGGGGTGCGCTCCGCGGGGGGGTAGTCGTGGCACATGAAAAGGCGGGTCTGTGCGGGCAGGCTGAGCAGCTTGCGCACCGACTGGTACAGCGTGTGCGCATTGCCACCCGGGAAGTCGCAGCGCGCGGTGCCAACGTCGGGCATGAACAGGGTGTCGCCCACCAACACGGCGTCTGCAATCTGGTACGCCATGCACGCAGGGGTGTGGCCCGGCACGGCCAGCGCCTTGGCTTCGAGCTGGCCAATAGAAAACACTTCTTCGTCGTGCAGCAGGTGGTCGAACTGACTGCCATCCGGGTGGAACTCTGGCTCCAGGTGGAAGATGGCTTTGAACACCTCTTGCACCTGGGTGATGGCGGCTCCGATGGCGATTTTTCCTCCCAGCTTGCTGCGAAGGTAGTGCGCGGCGGACAGGTGGTCGGCATGGGCATGGGTTTCCAGAATCCATTGCACGGTCAACCCCTTGCTCTGGACGAAAGCTACCAGGCGATCCGCAGAATGCGTGCGGGTGCGGCCTGATTTTGCGTCGTAGTCCAGCACCGAATCCACCAGTGCGCAGTGGCCCCCGGGTTCGTCAAACACCACGTAGCTCACGGTCCAGGTCGCGTCGTCAAAGAAGGCTTCTATCTGGGGCTTCACGGGGGTCTCCTGTTGCAGGTTCGATGGACACAATGCTCCGAGTGTGGCGGTGGCAAGCGCGTGATCCCATCAGTCGCGTTCGATGGGGCGGCCCAGCTGCAGGGCCACGCTGCTCACACCGCCGCCATTGGACACCTGGCTATAGCCTTGCGTGCGCAACCACTGGACTGCCATGCCCGAGCGAGCGCCCGAAAGGCAGCAAAGCACCATCGGTTGGTCGCGGTGCGGCAGCGCTGCATCGGCTTGCTGGGCCAGGCTGTCCAGCGGCAGGTTGATGGAGCCAGCCACATGGCCTGCTGCGAATTCGCCGGGCGAACGGACATCGACGACCAGGGGAAGCGAGGGGGCGGGGTGGGGGTTCATGGCGCTGGCGGGGTGAGGGTGTGGGATGAGGGCATGGTTGGAGGTGTTCAAGGTGTGGGCGGGGCCAGCATGTGCGCTGTGTCGGTGGCCGCTTGCAACGCGGCCTCATCCAGTTGGCCCGCCAACGCCATCAGCTGCAGGCGTTCTTGCGCCATGCGGGTCTGGTGCCCCAGCAGGTTGGATTGCGACTGCATGGCGTCATTGTGTGCCTGCAGCAAATCCAGTGTGGTGCGGTCGCCCACCTGGCGACCCAGTTGGGTCGCCTGCAGCCGAACCTGGGCCGCCCTGAGCGCCGACTCCAGGGCTTGGGTCCGGGCGGTCCCGGCCTGCAGGTGCAGCCAACTGGTGCGTACCTGCTGGGCGACGGCAAGCCGGGCGCTGTCGAGGTCGGCCTGGGCCTTGTCTTGAAGGCGCAGCAGTTCCTGATGGCGCGCATCAAGTTGGCCACCGGTGTACAGCGGCACCTGGATCTGCACACCCACCATGTACTGGCGTGCGGAGTTACTGGCAGAGCCCCACCGGCCTGATCCTGACAGGTGGTCGCCACCGGCCTGGGCCACCAGGTCCACCTTGGTGCTGGCAAAACGCGCCGCCTTGGTTGCCTCTTGCCCGGCCAGTGCGAGGGCCTGCGCCTGGGTGCGCACCTGGAGGTTGTCCTGCGCGGCGAGATTCAGCCAGTGAGGCAGGGGTGCGAGGGGTTTGCCATCGCGCAAGGCGGTGGTTTCTTTGCCCGACGAGGCTGGCAGGTGCAGGGGGGGCAGTTGCGCAGGACTCCAGCCTGTGGTCTGGGCCAGAGCCTGGCGCGCAATCTGCATCTCAACATCGGCTGCTTGCACCAGTGCAGCGTTGGCCTGCGCGCGCGCCTCGGCTTCGCGCACATCCGTGATCGGCGAGTCCCCCAATGCAAAGCGGTCCTGCGCCTCTTTGAGAGCCTGATCGGTTGCCTCCTGCTGGCGCAGTAGCAACGCGCGCTGCTGCTGCGCCAGCACGGCCGAGAAGTATTGCTGGGCCGTTCGCAGCATCAGCTGTTGCTGCACCGAGGCGGCCTGCAGTTCTGCCAGATCGGCGGACAGCAGCAGCTGGCGCCCCTGTGCGCTGCGCTCGGGGTTGTACAGCGGCATGCGCGCCTCCACACCCCAGCGTGTACCCGGGCCGCTGCGGACCGAGGTGTCAAAACCCACCCCAGAGGTCTGTGGTGTCCCTGGCATGGAAAACGCGGCCCCCTGGGCGGAGGTCTGTGAGCCCATCGCGCCTGCCGCAGCCTGGGCCGTCACAGAGGGGTTCCACAAGCGGCTAGCCTGCACGCGGCGGGCCTCGCCTGCGGCGCGTGTGGCCGTCGCTGCTGCCATGTCCGGGTGTTGCTGCCGTGCGGCCAGCCAAGCCTCGTGCAAATCTGCCGCCTGGGCTGCACCCATGCCGCAGGCCAGCAAGGCAGCGGTCAGGAGGAGTTTGCGCATGGCGTGGTCCTCCTCAGCAGCCTGGGCGCACGCCCAGCTTGCGCAAGATGGTCTCCATCAGGCACCACTTGGTGAGCCCGCTCTGCAGCAGGTTCGCGCCCACAAACGCCGTGAAGGCCAGCCACCACTGGCTGGCAAAAACAGGGCTGCCGGGAATGCCCAACGCCAGAGAAAGCAGAATGAAGGTGCCTGCGACCAAACGAACGATTTGCCAGGTTGTCATGATGAACTCCTTGTTAAGAAACGATAGAAACTGGGGGGGCTTGGTCACGCGCCGGTCAATGGGGCTTTTGCTCGTGCAAGCGGGTGATGCCCAGGAGCTTGAGCACGTACTTCTCGTAGATGGGCTCGGAATTGCCCGACTTCATCTTGTTCAGGAAGTACTTCTCGAAAGCAATCTTGCCCAGGTGCACCCATTTGCCCTTCTTGAACCAGTTGACGTTGCGCGGCGGCATCTGTGGCAGTGCGACAAACGCCGCGCCGGTGTCCCCCATGTCGGCCAGGCAGATGGCGTTCCATGTGGCGGTGGCAGTGGCGGGCTGGCCCGCAATGTCGGCGGCAATGTTGTGCACGATGGCCGAGACCATGGTCTCGATCATGTAGCCCGTCTTGGGTGCGCCGGTGGGCACGGGTGTCACCTCGACGGGCGGAATCGCAACGCAGACCCCGGCCGAGAAGATGTGGGGGTAGGCCTTGCTGCGCTGGTGCTCGTCGATCAACACGAACCCGCGCGGGTTGCACAGCCCGGGTACGGACGCCACGGCATCGACCCCTTTGAAGGCAGGCAGCATCATCGACAGCTTGAAGTCCAGCTCGTGCTGCTGGTGCACCTGGCCCTTGTCGTCCAGCTGCTCGACAAACATCTTGCCCGCTTCAACCCGCGTGGTGCGCGCGTTGTGGATCCACTTGATGTCCTGGCTGCGCAGCTCGCTCTCCAGCATGCTCTTACTGTCGCCCACGCCGCCCAGGCCCAGGTGGCCGATGTAGGGCTCGCTGGTGACAAAGGTGATCGGCACCTTGTGGCGCAGCTTGCGCTTGCGCAGGTCCGCTGCAACGATGAATGCGAACTCGTAGGCCGGGCCAAAACAGCTCGCGCCCGGCATGGCGCCAATGACGACGGGGCCGGGGGCTTCCAGAAACTTCTGGTAGTCGCGCCAGAAGTGTTCCGCGTGGTCCACGGAGCACACCGAATGTGTGTGCCCGTTCAGAGGGCCAGAACCAGGCACCTCTTCAAAGGCCAGCCGGGGGCCGGTGGTGATCACGAGGTAGTCATAGGCCACCGTGCTTCCATCTTCTAGCATGACGGTTTTGCCCGGAGCATCGATGGATTTCACCGGTTGGGCGATGAAATCAATGCCCTTGCGTTCCAGCAAAGGGCGGATCTGCAGGACGATGTCATCGCGCTTTCGCCAGCCCACGGCGATCCAGGGGTTGGAGGGCACGAACTGGAAGTAGTCCACCGCGCTGATCACCGTGATCCGATCCTCGCGTGGCAGCTTGCTGCGCATTTCGTACGCAGCCGGCATGCCCCCGATACCCGCTCCAATAATCACTACATGTGCCATGGTTGTCTCCTGTGGTTGAAGGATGGTTGCCCGATCGTTCGTTCAGTGCGTTCGGTGCGCTGTTCACTGCGCTCCGTGGTGAACGGCAGCCTCTGAGGGGCTGTTGTCAGGTGGGTTGGCGGGACCGGCACCGTTGGTGCCGCTGCCCGCGCTGCGGTCCCGGTACGCTGCGTAGTACAGGGTGGGAATCACCACGAGCGTGAGCACGGTGGAAACAAAGATGCCGAAGATCAGTGAAATGGCCAGGCCATTGAAAATCGGGTCGTCCAGGATGAAGAACGCGCCGATCATGGCCGCCAGCCCCGTCAGCACGATGGGCTGCGCACGGGTGATGGCCGAGTGGACGATGGCCGTCTTCAGGGGTACGCCCTCGCGCACCTGCAGGTTGATGAAGTCCACCAGCAGGATGGAGTTGCGCACGATGATGCCCGCCAGCGCAATCATCCCGATCATGCTGGTGGCCGTGTACTGCGCGCCCAGCAGGGCGTGGCCGGGCATCACCCCGATGATGGTGAGCGGAATCGGCGCCATGATGATGAGCGGCGTGAGGTAGGAGCCAAACTGCGCCACTACCAGCAGGTAGATCAGGATGAGGCCCACCGCGTAGGCAGCGCCCATGTCGCGGAAGGTCTCAAACGTGATCTGCCACTCGCCATCCCATTTGATGGCGTAGCCCCGCAGGGCATCCGCAGGCTGCCGCACGAAGTATTCCTGCACCGATCCGCCGTCAGGCGCCACGATGCGGGCAATCGCGCTGCGCGCCTGGAACATGCCGTACAGCGGGCTGTCCACACGGCCCGCCATGTCCGCCACCACGAAATTCACCGGCAACAGGTCCTTGTGATACACAGGCTGTTCGCGCAGGGTGTCGCTCACCGTGACCAGCTCGCGGATGGGGACCAACTGGCCTTGAGAACCCCGGACCGTCAGGCGCAACAGTGCCTCCAGGTCGCCGTGGCTTTCTGCGGGCAATTGCAAAAGCACGGGCGCCGGGTATTTGCTGGCGTCGCGCAGCCAGGTGGTGGCTTCGCCGCTCAGCCCCGCATGCAGCGTGCTCACGATGGCCTGCTGGGGAATGCCCAGCAGGGCCGCCTTGCGCCGGTCCACGATGAGCAGCTTGCGAGGGGCGTCGGCAATGCTGCTGTCGTCGGCGTCCACAATGCCTTCGGTAGCGGCCAGCGCGGCGCGCACAGCACGCGCCACTTCGCGCCTGCCATCGGCCTCGGGGCCATACACCTCGGCCACGATGGGCGATAGCACAGGCGGGCCGGGAGGCACTTCCACCACCTTCACATTGGCGCCATGGCGCTTGCCGATCTCTTGCAAGGCGGGGCGCACCCGCATGGCAATGGCGTGGCTTTGGTCCTTGCGGTGTTGCTTGTCCACCAGATTGACCTGGATGTCACCGACCTCGCCCCCCGTGCGCAGGTAGTACTGGCGCACTAGGCCGTTGAAGTTGATGGGGCCAGACAGGCCTGCGTAGGCCTGGTAGTCGGTCACCTCGGGCACGGTGGCCAGGTGTGCGCCCAGCTCGTGCAGCACGGCGGCGGTGTGCTCAACTGGCGTACCCGCAGGCATGTCCACCACCACCTGGAACTCGGACTTGTTGTCGAACGGCAGCATTTTGAGCTGCACCCATCCGAGCACCGGCAAAGCGACCGACAAGGCAATGAGTGCTGCCACGCCCAGCCCCAGCCAGCGGCGATTGCGCCGGCCTTGGGTGTCATCCAGCAAGGGGCTGAAAACCCGCTCGAAGGTGGGCGCGATGCGAGCGCTGAGCCCACTGTGCACCGGGCTGGAATGCCCTGATGGATGGCCAGTGTGCTCCTTCATCCACAGCCGGGCCAGCCAGGGGGTGATGACGAACGCCACGGCCAGCGACAGCAGCATGCCCATGCTGGCGTTGATGGGGATGGGGCTCATGTAGGGGCCCATGAGGCCGCTCACAAACGCCATGGGCAGCAGGGCGGCAATCACGGTGAATGTGGCCAGAATGGTGGGGCCACCCACCTCGTCCACCGCGTGCGGGATGATGTCCTTGAGGCTGCGGCCGGGGTGCAGCAGCTGGTGGCGGTGGATGTTCTCCACCACCACAATGGCGTCGTCCACCAGGATGCCGATCGAGAAAATCAGCGCAAACAGCGATACCCGGTTGAGGGTGAAGCCCCAAGCCCAGGACGCAAACAACGTCACCGTGAGCGTCAGCACCACGGCCACGCCCACGATGGCGGCCTCGCGGCGGCCCAGGGCCAGGAAGACGAGTGCCACCACCGACGCTGTGGCGAACAGCAGCTTCTGGATGAGCTTTTGGGCCTTGTCGTTGGCGGTGGCGCCGTAGTTGCGGGTTTCCGTCACCTCCACGCCGTCGGGAATCACGGTGTTGTGCAGTTGTTCGACCCGCTGCATCACCGCATTGGCGACGTCGATGGCGTTCTCTCCCGCCTTCTTGGTCACCGTGAGGGTCACGGCCGGGTATTCGTCCACGGCGCTCTGCGGGGCTTCGCCGCTGGTACTGGCGGTGCTGGCGGTGCGCCGTGGAACCCCATGCCAGACGTAGCGGCTGGCGGGCAAGGCACCGTCCTGAACATCGGCCACATCTTTCAGGAACACCGGCTTGCCCGAGCGCACGCCCACCATTAGGTCGGCCACCTCATCGGCGCGCGCCAGAACGGGGCCGCTGTCCAGCTGAATGGTTCGGTCGCCGCCCAGCAGCTCGCCCACGGGTAGCCCCATGTTGGCCGACTGCAAGGCGCGGCGCAGGTCGTCCACCGTGGTGCCAGTGGCGGCCATGCGGTTGGGGTCCATGCGCACCAGCACGGCGCGGCCTGGGCCGCCCAGGGTCTGCACCTCGCGCGTGCCGGGCACGCGCTTGATCTCGGCCTCCAGGCTGTGGGCCACTCGCTCCAGCGCAAAGGCTCCGGAGGTTTCGTCGCGGCTGTGCAGGGTGAGCGTCACCACGGGCACGTCGTCGATGCCCTTGGGCTTGATGATCGGGTCCATGGCCCCCAGCCCCTTGGGCAGCCAGTCGGCATTGCTGCGCAAGGTGTCGTGCAGGCGCACCAGCGCCTCGGTGCGTGGCACGCCCACCTTGAACTGCACCGTCATCACCGCCATGCCGGGCCGCGACACCGAGGTCACGTGCTCCGTGCCCTGCATCTGCGACAGCACCTGTTCGGCGGGCGTCGCAATCATTTGCTCCACATCTGCCACGGAGGCACCGGGGAACGGCACGATGACATTGGCCATGGTGACGTCGATTTGGGGCTCTTCCTCGCGGGGGGTGACCAGCACGGCAAACACGCCGAGCAAAAAGGCCACAACGGCCAGCAAGGGCGTGATTTGCGCACCCTGAAACAAGGCGGCGATGCGCCCGGAGATTCCGAGCGGAGAAGGGTTTTGGGGGGTGCTCATGTCAGCGCACCTTGGCAGCAGCTTGGGGCTGGAGTGCAATGCGGTCGCCTGCGCGCACGCCGCTCAACACCTCCACCATGTCGCCAGCGGGCCGCCCCAGGCGCACCTGCCGCAGCAGCGGTCGGCCCTGGCCGTCCAGCACGTAGACGCCCGTCATTTCCGCGCGCCGCACCACCACACTGGCGGGTACCAGCAGCGGGCCCACGGCAGCGGCTGTCGGTGAGGTAGTGCCCTTGCCAGCGTCCAGCCACAAGCGGGCGAACATGCCGGGTGCCACGCCCACCACGCTGGTTGGCAGCTCTACGCGCACCTGCACCGTGTGGCTTTGTGCATCCACGGTGGGCAGCACCTGCACTTTGGATGCCGGGACCGCGATGCGCGAAGCGGAGACCCCCGGAATGTCCACCTGCAGCTCGCCAGTGCCTCCATCGCGCAGCGTGGCGGCCTGTTGCTGCCCGACATGGGCGGTAACGCGCATCAGCGAAGGGTCGTACACGGTCAGCAGGGGTTTGCCCGGCATGGCCATGTCGCCCAGGGTGGCGGGCACATGGCCCACCACGCCCGCAAAAGGCGCCTTGATGACGTAGAAGCCCGATTGCGTGGTGGCCGCACCTGCCTGCGCCAGCAGGGCCTGCACCTGCGACTGGCTGGCGCGCCACTGGGCCTCTGCCCGGTCCAGCGCGGCCTGGCTGATGTACTGCTTCTGGAACAGCTGCTTTTGGCGCTCGTATTCCTTGGTCGCGACGTTTTGGGCGGCGCGCGCGGCGTCCACCTGGGCCGCGCTGGCAGCGGCGTTCTGTTGCGCTGCGCGCGCATCAATGCGTGCCAGCTCCTGGCCCGCCGTAACGCGGTCGCCCGCCTTGGCAGAGAGGCTGATCACCGCACCCTGTACCTGGGCGGAGAGGGTGGCGTCCCGCACGGCCTCGACCTGGGCGTCCACACTGCTCGCCAGCTGGGCGGCAGCGGGCTTGACGGTAAAGGTGGCGACCGGCTGCGCAGCGGTGTCGCCGGCCGCCCAGGCGCCGGACACGGCCAGGGAAAGCGCTGCGGTCAACAGGGTCAGGGACTTCATGGCGGCTCCAGGGAATTTTTGTGAGATTGATTATTTAACTAATCAGCTAATTAGTCAATAATGTATCATGTGTTCCCAATGCACGGAGATCCCGCGATGAAAGAAATGCCCCCCGAAGCCCTTGAGCAGGTCGCTGCCTACTTCCAGGTTCTTGCCGAACCCACGCGGCTGCGCATCCTCAATTTGCTGCGGGACGGAGAGAAAAACGTGGGAGACCTGGCGCAACAATGTGGCTACACGGCGGCCAATGTCTCCAGGCATCTGTCGTTGATGACCAAACACGGCCTTGTGGCCCGCGAGGGGCGCGGGACCAGCGTGTACTACCGGCTGACCGATGAGTCGGTCGATGCCTTGTGTGATCTGGTCTGCGGCAATATTGCACGCCAGCTGGAGCGGGACTCGGCGGCGCGTGCTGCGTTTCAGGTGGTGCGCTGAGCCGTTTCAGTGGACTAACTCACCAGATTTCTGGGCGCAGTGGCCCGCCCTAAAAAACGCCCAGCGCCAAACCCTGCGCCATCGCTTCGCCCAAGTATCGGCAGCGTTCCAGTTCATCGCTGCAGATGCTCTTCCTGGCCAGAATCGCTTCTGGCGTCTGCGCGTGGGTGCAGACAATGAGGGGCTCTGCGATGGCCCGCAGGCGCCAGCCGGTCGCAATGCGTTCCATCTGCCGGGCCGCGTTGTGCCCATCGCTGCCCGCGCAGACCAGGCATGCATAGGGGCGGCCATTGACGTGGTCGAGCACGGCGTAGTAGCTGCGGTCAAAAAAATCCTTGAGTTGTCCGCTGATGGCTGCAAGGTTTTCCGGGGTGGCAAAAATGAACCCGTCCGCGCCCAGCACGTCTGCGGCGCCAGCCTGTGCGGCATGCAGCAGTCGCACTTGAACGGCCCCATCCTTGTCGGAGCAAGCGCCTGCCCGTGCGGCATCTGCCATCTGGCGCGTGCCGTCCGTCATCGAGTGGTAAACGATCAACAAGGTCTTGCGGGGGCTCATGGGTAAAGCATAGCCCCTCGCCCTGTGACTCCTGAAGACCCGCTTGCCGCCATGCAGGGGCGGCCCCATTGACCCGCATTCGAGAAGCGCGTTCAATCCGCCGAGATGCCCGGTTGGTTGCAAATTGTCGCAATTGGTACGAAGCCCAGGGGGCAGTGCTAGAGCGCCGCCGCAACGCAGATTTCTTCCTTGCAGAGGTGACACCATGAGCATTGCCAGACGTCTTCATGCCATTTCCTTCCTGCTGATTGCAGGACTGGCCGGGATCGCCGTACTGGCCTGGATCTATCTGGGTGAGGTCAATCACCAGACCGAACTGGTGGCTCGGGAAGAGGTGCCGCGCCAGCTTCAGGCCAGTGCCATGGAGTTGAACGTCACGCGGGTTTCCTTGCAGGTTCGCCATGCCATCCTGGTCCGCACACCCGAAGACCTGGCCGCCACGCTCGCAGATATCGGCGAGAAAAGGCGCCTGATTGACAAAGACCTTGCGGGCTTCCAGCAAGCAGTAAATTCGGCATCGGAAAAGGCACTGAGTGCCGAATTGACCCAAGGACTGGAAGCTTTCTGGCGGGTTGCCGAACAGAACCTGCAGTTGATCAAGGAAGGAAAGAAGGAGCCAGCGTTTGACTTCCTGGTCGCGTCCACGATACCTACGCGCAATGTGGTGCTGGCAGTTCTTGCCAAGGAGAAGGAACACCAGTCCAAGCTGCTCGATGCCAGCCTTGCCGAGATTGGGCGGGACGTTAAGCTGACCTTGCGTGCGTTGGTAAGCTCCGTTGTGGTGGTGGCTATCGGGCTGCTGCTGTTTTCGTGGCACATCGGCGCTACCCTCCTGCGCCGGGTTGCCGAGTCACAAGCCGTGGCCGATCGCGTGCGCAATGGCGACCTCACCACGGCGGTGGTGGATGCGTCGCAGGATGAATTCAGCCCCCTGCTGGCAGCGCTGGCCGTGATGCAGGACTCGCTGACCCGCATCGTCAGCCAGGTGCGCAGTGGTTCGGAAACCGTGGCGGCGGCCAGCGCGCAGATATCCATCGGCAACAGCGACCTTTCCACCCGGACGGAGAACCAGGCCAGTGCGCTGGAGCAGACCGCTGCCGCCATGGAGGAACTCAATTCCACGGTGCAAAACAATGCGCAGAATGCACGCCAGGCCAATGCCCTCGCCCAGAGTGCATCCACGGTGGCCAAGCAGGGGGGCGATGTGGTGTCGAAAGTGGTGGACACCATGAGCGGCATCAACGAAAGCTCCAAGAAGATTTCCGAAATCATCGGTGTCATTGACGGGATCGCGTTCCAGACCAACATACTGGCCCTGAATGCGGCCGTGGAGGCTGCCAGGGCGGGTGAGCAGGGACGGGGTTTTGCCGTGGTGGCCTCGGAGGTGCGCAGCCTCGCGGCACGCTCTGCGGAGGCCGCCAAGGAGATCAAAACGCTCATTGCCACGAGTGTCGAGCGGGTTGAGGCTGGCACCGTGCTGGTCGGCACCGCCGGGCAGACCATGAAAGAGGTGGTCTCGTCCATTGAGCGGGTGACGGAGACGGTGGCGCAAATCAGCGCGGCCGGAACCGAGCAAAGCGAAGGGGTGAACCAGGTCAATGTGGCGGTGAACCAGATGGACCAGGCCACCCAGCAAAACGCAGCGCTGGTGGAGGAGATGGCCGCAGCAGCCTCCAGCCTGAGCACCCAGTCGAGGAAGTTGGTGGAAACGGTCGCAACGTTCAAGCTCTCCGGCGTTGCCCAGCCACTGGATTCGGGGCAGCATGCGGGCCAGCGCCTGATGCTGGCCTGAACGTCAGCGCCCTGACAACAAGCCCCGGGCGGAGTGCTGCACATCAGGGGCGGCGAGCCGCTCCTTGCGCAGGGCCAGCTTGCGGTACAGCGTCTGGCGGCTGATGCCCAGGGTGCGCGCTGCGTGGCTCATGTTGCCCCGGCAGCTCTCCAGCGCCTGCTGGATGGCCGATTGGGAGAGTTCATCCAGGTTTTGCGGAGGGCGCTCCGGGGTGGTTGGCGTGGCAAAACGATCCACGTTTTGCAGTTCTTCCAGAAAGTCATCCGACAGGTGGTGCCATTCCACCACCTCCTCGTGCGCGTCCAGCATGGCGCAGGCGGTGCGCAGCACGCTGGCGCACTGGCGCAGATTGCCCGGCCAACGGTATTTTTCCAGCGCTGCCATCAACGAAGGGTCCAGGCGCAGGTGTCGGGCAGGTTCAATGTCCTGGAGCATGCGCTGGCTCAGCGCTTCGAAGTCGGTGCGCTCGCGCAGGGGGGGGAGCTCAACCGCCAGACCGTTGATCCGGTAGTACAGGTCGGTGCGAAACCGGCCCTGCTCCGCCTCTTCGCGGAGCTTGCGGTTGGAGGCACAAATGAGGGCAAAGTCCACGGCCACCGGCTGCGCGCTGCCCAGCGGCACCACCTGCCGCTCCTGCAGCACGCGCAGCAGCCGCGTCTGGAGGGTCAGCGGCATGTCGCCAATCTCATCCAGAAACAGCGTGCCGCCATGGGCTTCGCGCAGCAGGCCCAGGCGCCCCTCCCGACGGCCGCCGGTAAACGCCCCGGGGCTGTAGCCAAACAGCTCGGACTCGATCAGCGACTCGGGCATTGCGGCGCAGTTGATGGCTATAAAGGGGCCGTCGCGGCGCGGGCCACTTTGGTGTGCACTGCGCGCAAACCACTCCTTGCCAACCCCGGATTCGCCCTGGATGAGCAGGGCGATGGGCTTGCCCAGAATGCGCCGCGTTTTGGCGGCAGCCGTGCGCCAGCGGGCATCGCCGGTGTCCAGCTGGGCCAGCGCATCCTCTGGCGGGCGGGCGGGCGGGGATGGCGCCAGGGTCCGCACCGTGCGCTTGTCCGGCACTGGCAGCCCAAAAAGCGGGGCGCCATCGTGCCGCCGCAAGGACAGCGGCGCGTCGGGCCGGCGGTGGTGGCGCGCCAGAAGCTCTTGCAGGCCCACGTTCAGGATCTGGTCCAGTGAGATGCTGCCCAGCTGCGCCACCGAAATGCGCAGCAGCGCCAGCGCACTGCGGTTGCCGCCCACCACCCAGCCGTCTTCCGACACCAGTGCGATGCCTTCGGCCACGGTGCCAATGCCCTCAGGGTGCGTGTGCAGGTGCAGGCGGACATGGCGCTGGCTGCCCGACACCAGCAGCCGGTTTTCGATCATGTGGGCGGCGGTGCTGACCAGCCCCAGCGTGTGGGGGTTGCCCCGGCTGTGTTCGCTGGAGATGTCCAGAATGCCCAGTATCTGTCCGGTGGCAGACAGGATGGGGGCGGCGGCACAGGTCAGAAAGCCGTTGCGCTCCAGAAAATGTTCTGCGCCGTGCACTTCCACGGGCGCCATTTCGGCCAGCGCGGTGCCGATGGCGTTGGTGCCGCGCTGCTTTTCGTGCCACGAGGCGCCGCTGGTCAGGGCCACCCGTTCGGCCTTGCCCAGAAAGTAGGCGTCACCACAGGTGTCCACCAGCGTGCCGCAGGGGCTGGCCAGCACCACCACGCTCTGGCTGTCGCGTACCTGCTCAAACAGGTACTCCATCACGGGGCGCGAATGCGCCAGCAACTCCTGGTGGTGGCCGCGCAACTGCCGCAAGGCCTGATGTTCCAGGTTGTCGGGGTTGCCCAGCCGCCCGGTGGGCAGCAGGCCGCTGTCCAGGCTGCGCTGCCACGACCGTGCCAGGCGCTCGTCCACGAGGCCGATGGGGCATTGGCCTGATTCCAGCAGGTGCTGGCGGGCTTGCCGCAGTGCCACAGATGTGGAAGTGGATCGCATGGTGTTTGTCTCCTGCCCGGGCGTCATGAACGCGCCCTGTTTGAAAGCCAGTATGGCGGTGGCCAGAGGCCAGGGCAATAGCAAGCGCTGAGGGGCCGCTTCAACTGTTCCATTTCGTGACAGGTGTCGCGTTCTGGAGCGGACACCTCAGCGGCCGATGGGTTGTGCATTCTTGCGGACGCGCAAACAAAGCCATAAAAATCAAACACTTAGCAGGTGGGGCAGGTTGGCACGGGTTTTGAGTCATGTCCTCTATCTGGCGGCGCGGTGTGCCGACCAGATGTCCACAAATCCACCGGAGACAGACAACATGACCGTTTACGCAGCCCCCGGCGCCGCTGGCGCCAAGATCGCCTACAAGCCCCAGTACAACAACTTTATCGGCGGCCAATTTGTGCCCCCGGTCAAGGGCCAATACTTCGATGTGATCTCGCCCGTCAACGGCAAGATCTACACCCAGGCCGCCCGCTCCACCGCCGAAGACATCGAGCTGGCGCTGGACGCCGCCCACGCCGCTGCCGACGCCTGGGGCAAGACCGACGCCGCCACGCGCAGCAATATCCTGCTGAAGATTGCCGACCGCATCGAGCAGAACCTGGAGCTGCTGGCCTATGCGGAAACCGTGGACAACGGCAAGGCCATCCGCGAAACGCTGAACGCCGACATCCCACTCACCGTGGACCACTTCCGCTACTTTGCGGGATGCGTGCGTGCGCAGGAAGGCGCCCTCTCCAACATCGACGAGAACACCGTGGCGTACCACATCCAGGAACCACTGGGCGTGGTGGGCCAGATCATTCCGTGGAACTTCCCCATCCTGATGGCGGCGTGGAAAATGGCACCTGCGCTGGGCGCGGGCAACTGCGTGGTGCTCAAGCCTGCAGAGTCCACCCCCATTTCCATACTCATCCTGGCCGAGCTGATTGCCGACCTGCTGCCGCCCGGCGTGCTCAACATCGTCAACGGCTATGGCCGTGAGGCGGGCATGCCGCTGGCCACCAGCAAGCGCATTGCCAAGATCGCCTTCACCGGTTCCACCAGCACCGGCCGCGTGATTGCGCAGGCCGCCGCCAACAACCTGATTCCCGCCACGCTGGAGCTGGGCGGCAAGAGCCCCAACGTGTTCTTCGCCGACATCATGGACAAGGACGATGCCTTCCTCGACAAGTGCGTGGAAGGCCTGGTGCTGTTCGCGTTCAACCAGGGCGAGGTCTGCACCTGCCCCAGCCGAGCGCTGATCCAGGAAAGCATCTACGACAAATTCATGGAGCGTGTCTTGAAGCGCGTGACGGCCATCAAACATGCCAACCCGCTGGACTCCGACAGCATGATGGGCGCGCAGGCTTCCAAGGAGCAGCTCACCAAGATCCTCTCGTACCTGGAACTGGGCAAGGCCGAAGGCGCCGAAGTCCTGGCTGGCGGTGGCCAAGCCCACCTGGGTGGCGACCTGGAAGGCGGCTACTACGTGCAGCCCACGCTGTTCAAGGGCCACAACAAGATGCGCATCTTCCAGGAGGAAATCTTCGGCCCCGTGCTGGCTGTGACCACCTTCAAGGACGAAGCCGAAGCGCTGGCCATTGCCAACGACACGCTGTACGGCCTGGGGGCGGGCGTGTGGAGCCGCAACGGCAATGTGGCCTACCGCATGGGCCGCGCCATCAAGGCCGGGCGGGTGTGGACCAACTGCTACCACGCCTACCCGGCGCACGCGGCGTTTGGCGGCTACAAGGAATCGGGCATTGGGCGCGAGACGCACAAGATGATGCTGGACCATTACCAGCAAACCAAGAATCTTTTGGTTTCGTACTCGGAAAACAAGCTCGGCTTCTTCTGATGGTGGTGGCGGTCCACAGACCGTCCCTGGCGTCGTTGCTCTCCCTTGCCGTAGCGTTGCTACTGTCTGCGGGAGAGACGCCTAGCCAGGAACGGCCTGTGAACCGCTGGTGACGCTGCGGCAGAGTCGTTCTGCGGCAGCTTTTTGCATTGGCGCACCAGGAGATCACCATGGTCGAGAGAGTCATTGCCACCGACGCAGCCCTTGCGCTGATTGCGCAGTTGCAGGCGCAGCATGGCAGCGTCATGTTCCACCAGTCGGGCGGGTGTTGCGACAACAGTGCCGCCAACTGTTACTTGCCCACCGACCTGACCATTGGGGCGGGGGATGTCTTGCTGGGGCATGTGGGCGGCGCGCCGTTCTACATCGGTAAATCGCAGTACGAATACTGGAAGCACACGCAGCTCATTCTGGATGTGATTGACGGGCACGGCGGCACGTTTTCGCTGGAGGGCAGCACCGGCAAGGCTTTCCACACCCGCTCGCGCCTGTTCACGGACGAGGAGTGGGCTGGGATTGAACCGCTGGTCGCCCGCGATCTGGCGTGATGTGAGGCGGTGCTCTCTTCACGCGCCGTCGCCGGCGTTGCCCGTGATCGGCAGCACCGTGCCGGTGATGTAGCTGGAGCAGCACGGCGCTGCAAGAAACACGTAGGCGGGTGAAATCTCCTCGGGCTGCGCCGGGCGGCCCAGGTGGGCCTTTGCACCAAATTTTTCGATGTCGTCTGGCGCCTTGTCCGCTGGGTTGAGCGGGGTCCATACCGGCCCGGGGGCGACAGCGTTCACTCGGATGCCTTGGTCGGCAAGGTTGTGGGCCAGGGCCTTGGTGAACGCATGAATGGCCCCCTTGGTGGCCGAGTAGTCGATCAGTTCCTTGCTGCCGCGCAGCCCGGTGACGGAGCCGGTGTTGATGATCGAGTCACCCCGGTGCAGGTGGGGCAGGGCTGCCTTGGCCATGTGGAAGTAGCCGTAGATATTGGTCTGGAACGTTTCGTCAAAACGCTCGGCCGTCAGTTCTTCCAGGGATGCCGCATGCTCCTGGAATGCCGCGTTGTTGACCAGCACATTGAGCTTGCCAAAAGCGGTGACCACCTGCCGCACGGCATCGGCGCAGTACGCAGCGTCTTTGACGTCGCCGGGGATCAGAATGCACCGGCCGCCTTCGGCTTCCACCAGCTGGCGAGTCTGCTCGGCATCTTCATGTTCCGCCAGGTACGCAATGGCAACGTCCGCGCCCTCGCGGGCAAACAGCACGGCCACCGCGCGGCCAATGCCCGAGTCACCGCCAGTGACCAGGGTAGAGAACCCTTTGAGTTTGTCGCTGCCCCGGTAATGGGCTGCCTCGAACTGGGGCTTGAGTTCCATGTCCGCCTCCAGGCCCGGTTTGGTGAGGTGCTGGTCGGGCAGCGGAGGTGCCGGTTCCGCATGACCCGGCCCCGGTGCCGCTGGACTGCCTTTGCCCTGCGTGGGTCGTGCCTTGCTCTTTGGAGGCTGGTGTGTGTCGTGGCGGTCCTGCTCGGTCTGGATCCGCCTCTGCTTCTGGACCGTTGCATGGACCGCTGTGTCGGAAGGGGGCGTTTTGGATGTGTTCATGGCAGAGGGTGCTGGCTCAATGAATGAAAGAAAAACGAAGCGCAGTGGTGTGGGGCGCTGAATGAAGGCCGCAACAGGGGCAAAAAGTAAGGCCGCGCTGCTTCCGGGGTGGAGGCAGCGCGGCCCGAGGTCACAAGGCGGACGCCCCACCGCCGGCTTGCGGCTTGGCGTGCGCCCGTTTGGCCTGCATCAGTCTCACGGCAAGGCGCCGCTCGACGGATCAGCGCTGGTTCTGGGGTGTGCGGCGGGAAGAATCGCCATGTTGCTCACGGCTTCCCTGATTGCCGCTGGATCCCGAAGGGTCGTTCTGCCCCTGCTGGCGGTTGCCGGATGGGTCGTTGCTTTGCTCGGCCTGCCGGCTGCCCTGGTTCTTGCGCTGGGAGTCGTTGTTGCCGGTGTGCTGGTTCTGGCCTTGAGGGTTGTTGCTGGACATTGATATCTCCTGGTGAAAGAAAAGAAAAATTGCACACGGGGGGCCGTGTGTGAGTTCATTCTCAAAATGCACCAGGGCAATTTCTGTAGTCCCTGTCCTATAGGCGGGTCGTCCTTTTTCCATCTGCCGTAAGCAAACGCACACCAGGTTTCTGCATCTTGCGAGGCGCGCAAAGGTGCGTGGGATTCTTCTGGATAGTGCAGCGTGGCGCTTTGGCTGTGCTGGCGGGAAGTGCGGGGCGCGTGCGCTAAAGTGCGCCGTTCATTTCTCGCCTGACTATGCGCAACTGCTGCGAGCGTGGTGGATGGCTTAAATGCTATAAAAATAATAGCTGTTTGCGATTATCCATCAAGCGCTAGGGCCCTATTGCGCTCAAAATTTGATGCGCAATCCTACCAACCTGGAGGCGCACCACGACCAGCGCTCTTCCTGTGCCGCCGGCCTACGGACCGGCGGCGATGCAGCTCAGTAGGTCTCCAGGTGCAACCGTCCTTCGCGCTGGAGTGCGGCGCCCACAGCGTCCCACTCCAGGCCGGCTTCGCTGGCGATGTCGCGCAGGGCCATCACCACGCCTTCTTCCATGCTCTTCAGGCCACAGACATAGAAGTGGCTGTTGCCGTCGCGCAGCAGCGCAGCCAGGTCAGCGGCGCGCTCGCGCATCAGGTCTTGCACATAGCGCTTGGGCTGCCCGGCGGTGCGGGAGAACGCCAGGTTGATGTCGATGAAATCCTTGGGGAGGTTTTGCAGCGGGCCAAAGTACGGCAGCTCCTGCTGCGTGCGTGCGCCGAAGAACAGCATGAGCTTGCCGCCTTCAAACTTGCCGCTGCTGCGCAGGCGCCGACGCCATTCGGTCATCGCGCGCATGGGGGCGCTGCCGGTGCCGGTGCAGATCATCACGATGTGCGAGCGCGGGTGGTTGGGCATAAGGAAGGAGCTTCCAAACGGCCCCACCACCTGGACCTTGTCGCCCACTTTCAGGTCGCACACGAAGTTGGAAGCGATGCCGCGCACGGCGTTGCCGTCGTGGTCGGTGGTCACGCGCTTTACCGTGAGCGCCAGGTTGTTATAGCCGGGCCGCTCGCCATTGCGCGGGCTGGCGATGGAATACTGGCGCGCGTGGTGCGCCTTGCCCAGCGCGTCGGTGCCGGGCGGGATGATGCCGATGGACTGCCCCTCCAGCACCGGGAACGGCATGCTGCCGAAGTCGAGCACCACGTGGTGCGTCTCGCTCTCAAAGCCCGCCTCGGTGCAGTTGAAGTTGCCAACCACGGTGGCGGTGGTGGGGCTCCTCGGGGGGAACAGGTTGGTGTAGGGGTGTGCGGCCGACCAGGGTGGCACCGTGGCGCCGTACTGCGCCGAGCGGAACGTCTGCGTGCCCGGCTCCATGGGCGTGGTCGGTGCAGCCGCTGCGGACGGCAGCTTTGTATCCCCGGCTGAAGTCGCCACGCCCTCGGCAGCCAGTTCATCGGGCGTGAGTTCGGGCGGCAGTTCTTCCCAGGTGAGCTGTTCTTCGATGCTGTAGGCGCGCGCCAGCGGCATGGTGCGCCAGTTGTCGATGGAGCCGGTGGGGCAGGGCGAGATGCAGGCCATGCAGCCGTTGCACACATCGGCGCGCACCACGTAGTTGTTGTCGTCGTGTGTGATGGCACCCACCGGGCAGGTGGCCTCGCAGGTGTTGCAGCGGATGCAGATCTCGGGGTCGATCAGGTGCTGCTTCAGGATGCCGTTGTCGATCAGCGTGGTGGTGGTCATGCCCATATTCTTCTTCCAACAGTTGTTCCGGTGCCATGTCCCTGCGCCATCGCGCGCAGCGGTAAGCAGTGGCGCGACCTGATGCCAGTGCCATCGCGGAGCCGGCTTTGCCGGGCCGCTGGAGGTGTCCCCTTCAGGGGGAAAACGCGCAGCGGCTCAGGGGGATCAACCAAACCGCACGTATTCGAAGTCGACGGGCTGGCGGTTGATGCCCATGACCGGCGGTGCGATCCAGCCCGCAAACTTGCCGGGCTCCACCACGCGCCCCATCAGAGAGGCAACGAAGGCAAAGTCCTCGGGCGTGGGCAGCCACTCGGCCTTGCGGGCTGTCCATTCGGCTTCGCTCACCACGCGGCCGTCGGGTGACATCTTGATGCCCGCCAGCGCCCCGATCTGGCGGTTGAAGGCCTTGTGTGGCACGGCCAGGCGCGTGGGGATGCCGGCCTTTTCCAGCACCTTGTTCCAGCGGCCTACGCCCGCCATCGAGTCCTTGATGAAGTCGTCGCGCAGCACCTCGTTCAAGGCGTTGAGCATGGGCACTTCCTTCTCCTGCAACTGGCCGTTGACAACTTCCAGCACCTTGTAGGTCTGGCCCTTGAGGATGTGGTCGTCACCCCGCTTGCCCTCTTCGTAGCGGCCCTTGAGGCCCGAGCTATAGAAGGTGGCGGCGTTGCTGGACTGGTCGGCACCGAACAGGTCGATGGTCACGCTGTAGTGGAAGTTCAGGTAACGCTGGATGGTGGGCAGGTCGATGGCGCCGGCCGCACGCACCCGGGCGGGGTCGTCGGTCTTGAGGTCGTTCATCACCTGCGCGGTGCGGCTGAGCACGCGCGAGATGCCGCTTTCGCCCACAAACATGTGGTGCGCCTCTTCGGTCAGCATGAACTTGGTGGTGCGCGCCAGCGGGTCGAAGGCACTCTCGGCCAGCGCTGCCAGCTGGAACTTGCCGTCACGGTCGGTGAAGTAGGTGAACATGAAGAACGCCAGCCAGTCGGGCGTCTTCTCGTTGAACGCGCCCAGGATGCGTGGGTTGTCCACGTCGCCCGAGGTGCGCTGCAGCAGTGCCTCGGCCTCTTCGCGGCCATCGCGGCCAAAGTGCTTGTGCAGCAGGTAGACCATGGCCCACAGGTGGCGGCCTTCTTCCACATTGATCTGGAACAGGTTGCGCAGGTCGTACATGCTGGGCGCCGTCAGGCCCAGGTGGCGCTGCTGCTCGACCGAGGCGGGCTCGGTGTCGCCCTGCGTCACGATGATGCGGCGCAGGTTGGCGCGGTGCTCGCCGGGCACGTCTTGCCAGGCCTTTTCACCCTTGTGGTCGCCAAAGTGGATTTCGCGGTTGGTGTCACCGGGGTTCAAAAAGATGCCCCAGCGGTAGTCGCGCATCTTCACGTGGCCGAACTGCGCCCAGCCGTTGGGGTCCACGCTCACGGCGGTGCGCAGGTACACCTCGTGGTTGGTGGAGCCCTCGGGGCCCACGTCGTCCCACCAGTTGATGAAGTTGGGCTGCCAGCCTTCGAGCGCGCGCTGCAGCGTGCGGTCTTCGCCGAGGTTGACGTTGTTGGGGATCTTCTCGCTGTAGTTGATGGTGCTCATGGATGTCTCCTTGGAGTAGAAATTCAGTGATCCTTAGTGCTGCTTGCACCCTCGGCGCCTGCAACTGGCACGGCCTGGGGAGGGACGCCGAGCAAGGGCCGCCCCGCAGCGAGGGCGTCGTCCCCCTGAGGGGGAAGGCGCCGCAGGCGACTCAGGGGGCTACACCCTGTTCAAGTCGAAACCGGCTTTCTGGCCCGTGCCATAGACCTTGAGCGCGCCTTTGTCGCCCACGGCGTTCGGGCGGTTGAAGATCCAGTTCTGCCACGCGGTCAGGCGGCCGAAGATGCGGGTGTTCATGTTCTCCTTGCTGGCAAAGCGCAGATTGGCCTCCAGCCCGGTGAGCGAGTCGGGCGACATGGCCGCGCGTTCTTCGATGGCGATGCGGATCTCGTCGTCCCAGTCGATGTCATCCGGGGCGGCGGTGACCAGGCCGAGTGCCAGAGCGGCATCGGCGTCCAGTGGCTTGCCGGCGGCCGAGCGGGCTGCCTCCAAGGGCGTGGCTTCTTCGTAAAAGCGGCGTTGCAGGCGGCTTTGGTCGTTCACCATCGGCAGCAGGCCGAAGTTGAATTCGTTGAGCGTGAGCTTGGGTGCGCGCTCGGCATCGTCGGGCAGGGCGAGCATGTAGGTGCGGTCGGACGCAAACGCCAGTTCTGCCAAGGAGCCTGCGAAGGCCGAGCCGGATTCGACCAGCGCAAACAGGCTGCGCGACGACACATCCAGCCGCGCAAAGGTGCGGCGCAGTGCGCCAATGGTTTCGCGCACGAGCCAGTGGTCCTGGTGCGCGATCAGCGCGGCATCGCTGGCCAGCACGGCCTGGGCATCACCTTCGGTCTTGAGCAGCCAGGTGCCGATATCGAGTTCGTTGGTGCGCAGGTTCAGGATGGCGTCGTCCAGCTGGCGCGCCAGGGCCAGCGGCCACCAGGCGGCGCCTGCGGCTTCGATGCCAGCGATGTCCGTGGGTTGCGCGCCAGTGGGGGCCTTCAGCGTGAGCGTGGCGGTGCGGCGGGTGCGGTCGATGTCCACGCTGACGTGTGCGTAGCGCAGGCTGTCGGCACTTTCTTCGCGCTCCACGCGGGTCAGGGACACGCCCCGTGCGTTGGCAGGGCGGGGGCTGCCTTCGGCGAGGCGTGCGGCGGTTTCATCGACGGCGGCGGCAAATTGCGCGGGCTTGGCGATGCGGTCCACCAGGCGCCAATCCACCGCGCGCTGGCCGCGCACACCTTCCACGCTGGTGCAGAAGATGTCGGCGAGGTCGTGGCGCACATGGCGCTTGTCGGTCACGCGGGTCAGGCCGCCGGTGCCGGGCAGCACGCCCAGGAGCGGCACTTCAGGCAGCGACACGGCCGACGAGCGGTCGTCCACCAGCACGATCTCGTCGCAGGCCAGGGCCAGCTCGTAGCCACCGCCCGCGCATGCGCCATTCACGGCGGCGACGAACTTCAGGCCCGAGTGTTTGGACGAATCCTCGATGCCGTTGCGCGTCTCATTCGTGAACTTGCAGAAGTTCACCTTCCAGGCGTGGCTGGAGACACCCAGCATGAAGATGTTGGCGCCCGAGCAAAAGATGCGGTCTTTGGCGCTGGTGACGATGACGGTGCGCACCGTGGGGTGTTCGAAGCGGATGCGGTTGAGTGCGTCGTGTAGCTCGATGTCCACACCCAGGTCATAGCTGTTGAGCTTGAGCTTGTAGCCGGGGCGGATGCCACCGTCTTCGGCGATGTCGAGCGACAGGCGCGCCACCGGGCCGTCTACGGCCAGCGCCCAGTGGCGGTATTGGGTGGGATCGGTGCGGTAGTCCACGCGGGTGGGGGCGGGTGTGGTCATGGGGTCTCCATCCATCTGCTAACAGGAATAATAGTGCATTAAATGCATCGTTGATGTGCATCATCGTGCATATCAATAGGCAAGTCAATGCATGTCGCTGTTTTCTGAGGATTTTTCTCAAACCACGTCGCGGCAGCCCCGGAGAGCTTCGGGGCTGTTGGCTGGTGGTGGAGAGGAGGTTAGCCTGGCCGGGCGGTCATCAGCTTGCGCACTCCGGTGCGCAGTTGCTGCAGGCTTTCTTCCAGGCTGCTCCCGGAGGTGTCGATGGTGAGGTCGGCTTTGGAATAGAAGGCCGCGCGCCCTTCCAGGATGCGGCGCAGGTCGTCCATGGCCTCCTTGCTGGCGGCCATGGGGCGCATATCGCCCTGGGCCAGCACGCGGCCCATGTGTTCCTCGGGTGCGGCGCGCAGCCACACGGTGGTGCAGTGCGCGAGCAGCTCGTTGAAGGTGGCGGGGTCCGAGACGATGCCACCGGGCGTGGCGATAACCACTTCGCTGTGGATCTGCACGGTTTCTTCGAGTGCGCGGCGTTCGTAGCGGCGGTAGGCCGTGGTGCCGTACAGGTCGTGGATCTCCCGCACGCTGCAGCCCGCCAGGGTTTCGATCTCGCGGCTCAGCTCAATAAAGGGCACGTCCAGGTCGCGCGCCAGCAGGGGGCCCAGGGTGGATTTGCCCGCGCCCCGCAAGCCAATGAGTGCGATGCGCCTATGGCGTGCCGTGTCGCTGCCACCGCCGCTCAACAGTTCGTGCAGCGCCAGCCGCGCACGGCGCAGCTCGGGCTCGCTGCGGTGCTCCAGCAGCTCCCGGATCAGAAGCCATTCCGGCGAGCGTGTGGTGAAGTCGCCCACCAGCTCGGCCAGCGAGCAGTGCAGGGCGCCTGCCACTTGCTGAAGCACCAGGATGGACGCGTTGCCGGTGCCGTATTCGAGGTTGGCCAGGTGCCGCTCGGACACGTCGGCCGCCACCGCCACGGCCTTGCGCGTGAGGCCGCGCTGTGCGCGCAGGTTGCGCACGCGCTCGCCCAGCGCGACCAGCAGGGGGTTCTTGGCCTCTTCCGCAGCCCCCGGCATGTTGTCGGCAGGCGTGGAGAGCGCGGTTTCTGCGTCTTCTTGTTCGGTCATGCCCATCTTTCTTGGAACAGGTTCTTACAGCCCATTGGCGGGTATTGGTGGGTATTGGCAGGTCGAGCGCGCTCAGGGGCGCCTTACCACGGCGCTTCTCCACCCCTTCGGTGAAAACAATTTATGCACTATAGTGCTTGACATTCAGCCATGCATTACCTATCGTTCATGTGCAAGCAAAATACTGCACATCTGAAAAATCCACAAGGATACAGATCAAAAAGGTGTGCGGGCCCCATTTTCCTAGCCCCCGAGAAGCCATGCCCCACAAAGCCGCATTTCATCAAGCCCTGGTGGATCTGACCGCGCAGATCGCCGGGCGACCTCTGGATTCCGAACTGCAGGACTGGCTCAACCAGACCCATGGGCCTGACAGCGCTGCCTATGCAGGGCTCAAAGCGGCCTGCCTGGTGGGCGTGGAAGAGGGGTGGCTGTGCGACCGCGAAGGTGGCGGCATCCGCTACGGCCGCGTTTTCAAGGCTGACGATGCGCTGCACCGCTTTTCCGTCGATGTGGTGGACATGCAGAACATTGCGGGCCCTCACCACAGCCACCCTCTGGGGGAAATCGATTTGATCCTGCCGCTCACGGCCGGTGCCACCTTCGACGGGCACCCCGCTGGGTGGTGCGTCTATCCACCGGCCAGCGCCCACCGCCCCACGGTGGCCCAGGGGCGTGCGCTGGTGCTCTATCTGCTGCCGGAAGGGCAGATCCAGTTCACACGTTAAAGCGGTCCCTCCTTTCTGGCGCTTCTCGCCATACCGATCCCTTTTTTTGAAAGACCTGCATGACTGAACTCCTGGCCAACTTTGCCGCTGGACGCTGGCAAACCGGAAACGGCCCGGGCACCGTGCTCAGCGACCCGGTGTTGGGCGACGCGCTGGTGCGCGTCGATTGCACGGGGTTGGATTTGCCGGAAGCCTTTGCCTTTGCACGGGATCGCGGCGGCGCCGCCTTGCGCGCCATGACCTACCGTGAGCGGGCCGCGCTACTGGCGTCGGTGGTGAAGGTACTGCAGGCACACCGTGAGAGTTACTACGACATTGCAACCGCCAACTCTGGCACGGTGAAGAACGATTCGGCGGTGGACATCGACGGCGGCATCTTCACCCTGGGCCAGTATGCGCGGTGGGGCGATGCGCTGGGTGATGTGCGGGTGCTGCGCGATGGCGACGCGGTCAAGCTGGGCAAGGAGCCGGTCTTTTTATCGCAGCACCTGCAGGTGCCCACGCGGGGTGTGGCGCTGTTCATCAATGCCTTCAACTTTCCGGCCTGGGGGCTTTGGGAGAAGGCGGCGCCTGCGTTGCTGTCTGGCGTCCCGGTGATCGTCAAGCCCGCCACCGCCACGGCCTGGCTCACGCAGCGCATGGTGAAGGATGTGATCGATGCGGGCGTACTGCCTGCGGGGGCGCTGTCGGTCATCGCGGGCAGCTCTGCGGGCTTGATGGACCAGCTGCAGCCTTTCGATGTGGTCTCCTTCACGGGCTCGGCGGAAACTGCGGCTGTCATCCGGTCGCACCCGGCCGTGGCGCACCGCTCCGTGCGGGCCAATATCGAGGCCGACAGCCTGAACTCTGCCCTCCTGCTGCCCGACGCCACCGTGGGCAGCGATGCCTTCAACCTGCTGGTGCGTGAAGTGGTGCGCGAGATGACGGTCAAGTCCGGGCAGAAGTGCACGGCGATCCGCCGCATTTTGGTGCCCGCTGCGGTATACGACGCTGCGGCCGAGGCCATCGGTGCCAAGCTCGCAGGCATCAGCGTGGGCAACCCGCGCAACGAGAGCGTGCGCATGGGTTCCCTGGTCAGCGCCGCGCAATTGCACGCGGTGCGCGAAGGCCTGGCCGCTTTGAGCGCCCACACCGACCTGCTGCACGATAGCCGCGCACGCCCGCTGGTGGATGCCGACCCTGCCGTAGCGGCCTGCATGGGGCCGGTGCTGCTGGGTGCGCGCGATGCCGATGCGGCATCTGCGGTGCATGACATGGAAGTATTCGGCCCTGTCGCCACGCTACTGCCCTACCGTGACCTGGACCATGCCCTGGCGCTGGCGCACAGGGGCCAAGGATCGCTGGTGACCTCGCTGTTTGGTGCTGACGAGGCAGCCTTGGCAGCTGCGGCCGTGCAGCTGGCCGCGAGCCACGGGCGTGTGCATGTCGTCACACCCGATGTGGCGCAGGCTCACACGGGGCACGGCAATGTGATGCCCATGTCGCAGCACGGGGGGCCGGGGCGCGCTGGTGGTGGTGCAGAGCTGGGCGGCTTGCGTGCGCTCGACTTTTACCACCAGCGCAGTGCGGTGCAAGCCAGCCCAGGTGTGTTGGCATCGCTCGGTCTATGAGGCCTGCCAAGGCCTGTGAATTGCCCAGAACAATACGGAGACATCCCCATGACCAGCCTGCCAGAGCGATTCAATTTCGCCGAACATCTGTTCGACCTGAACCGGGCGCATACCGAGCGCACGGCCTACATCGACGACCGGGGGCGCCTGAGCTATGGCGATCTGGAAGACCGCGCCCGGCGGCTGGCCAGCGTGCTGGCTGAGGCGGGGGTGCGGCGCGAAGAGCGGGTGCTGCTGCTGATGCACGACACCAGCGACTGGCCCGTGTGCTTTCTGGGCTGCCTGTATGCAGGGGTGGTGCCGGTGGCGGTCAACACCCTGCTGACCGCAGACGACTATGCCTACATGCTGGCGCACAGCCGGGCGCAGGCTGCTCTGGTTTCAGGGGCCTTGCTGCCTGTTTTGTCCGAGGCCATGGCGCGCAGCGCGCACGAAGTGGGCACGCTGCTGGTATCGCTGCCGGTGGGCAAGCTGCATGCGGGCGCCCGCGATCTGGAGGCGGCCTTGAACAGTGCGTCTCCGTTGGCCGCACCAGCGCCCACCGGCGCGGACGACCCGGGCTTCTGGCTTTATTCGTCGGGCTCTACGGGCAAGCCCAAGGGCACGGTGCACACCCACGGCAACCTGTGGTGGACGGCCGAGCTGTATGGCAAGCCGGTGCTCGGCCTCACCCAGCAGGACGTCTGTTTCTCAGCCGCAAAGCTGTACTTCGCATACGGCCTGGGCAATGCGCTCACCTTCCCGCTGTCCGTGGGCGCCACCGTGGTGCTGATGGCCGAGCGGCCCACGCCCGATGCCACCTTCAAACGCTGGGTGGACCACCAGCCCACGGTGTTTTTTGGCGCCCCCACAGGCTTCGCGGGCATGCTCGCATCACCCCGGTTGCCAGCGCGTGCTGCGGTGGCGTTGCGCATGTGCTCCTCGGCGGGCGAGGCGCTGCCCGCAGAGATCGCGCAGCGCTTCAAGGCGCACTTTGGCTGCGACATCATCGATGGCATTGGCTCCACCGAGATGCTGCACATCTATTTGTCCAACCGACCTGGCGACATCCGATATGGCACCACCGGCAAGCCCGTGCCGGGCTACGACGTGCAACTGCGTGGCGAGGACGGCCAGAGCGTGCCCGACGGCGAGGTGGGCGACCTCTACATCCGAGGCCCCAGCGCTGCTTTGATGTACTGGAACAACCGCGAGAAGACGCGCGACACCTTCCAGGGTGGGTGGACCAAAAGCGGCGACAAGTATGTGCGCGACGCGGACGGCTATTACACCTACGCAGGCCGCAGCGACGACATGCTCAAGGTCAGCGGCATCTACGTCTCGCCGTTCGAGGTGGAGGCCACGCTGATGCAGCACACCGCCGTGCTGGAGGCCGCCGTGATCGGCAAGCAGGACGCAGACGGCCTTACCAAGACGAAGGCGTTTGTGGTGCTCAAGGATGGCAAGGCCGCGACGCAAGACGAGCTCAAAGCCTTCGTGAAGGAGAAACTCGCGCCCTACAAGTACCCGCGTTTCATCGAGTTCGTACCGGAGCTGCCCAAGACCGCCACGGGCAAGATCCAGCGTTTCAGGCTGCGCGAGCTGGAGGCCCGGGCGTGAACGGGGGCATACGCGGCGGTACCAGCGGGGGTAGCGAATGGGCCGCCATCGACTGGCGAGGTCGGCCGGTGCAGGTGGAATACCAGTGGATTGCGCCAGAGCGCCGGTCTGCACCTTTGGTGGTGTTCCTGCACGAAGGGCTGGGGTCGCTGGCGATGTGGAAGGACTTCCCGCAGCAGCTGTGCGAGGCGGGAGGCTTTCGGGGTCTGGTGTTCTCGCGGCCGGGGTATGGGCGTTCCACCCCACGGGTGCCCGATGAAGCCTGGGGTGTGGACTTCATGCACCGGCAGGCGCGGGAGGTATTGCCTGCTTTTTTGGAGGCTGTGGGCGTTAACGAGCCGCCTTGGTTTTTTGGCCACAGTGATGGCGCATCCATTGCCTTGCTGTATGCATCGATGTTCCCGCAGCGGGTCAGCGGTCTGGTGGTGTTGGCGCCCCACCTCTTTGTGGAGGATGTGACCATCCAGAACATCGAGCAGGCGCGGGATGCCTACGAGACCACCGACCTGCCCCGGAAGCTGGGCCGTTACCACGACGACCCGGACTCCGCTTTCTGGGGCTGGAACCGCATCTGGCTCGACCCGACATTTCGCGCGTGGAACATCGAAAAAGAGCTGGGCACCGTGTGTGTGCCCGTACTGGCCGTGCAGGGGCTCAATGACGAGTACGGCACGCTGGCCCAGATCCACGGCATTGCCGCCCGTGTGCCCGGAACGCAGCTGCTGGAACTGTCCGATTGCGCGCATTCACCCCACCGCGATCGTTCCGACGATGTGATCGCTGCGACCTTGGCGTTCGTGATGGCAGCAGGTCGAAATCCGTGAACACCCGATAGGCCTGGACCTGCGCCCATTGAACGCCGCGCCGGCCCTTATTCCACTCTGCGGCGCAGTTCTTCCAGGTTCACCACGGTGATACCGCCGTACTCGATCTGCAGCACACCCTCGGCCTCCAGGCGCTTGAGTGCAGCGTTGCAGCGCTGGCGCGAGACACCGGACAGATTGGCGATTTCCTCCTGCGATACCTGCAGGTGAGGGTCGCTGCCAGGGTGCAGCCAGGGATGGAAAAGACCTGCCAGCGCCCGCGCCACCTGGCTGTCCGTGTCCAGCAGGTGGTGGGCCGTGAAATTGCCCAGAAACCAGTGCATGCGCTCGTTGATCTGGCGCAGCAGAAAGTGGTCAAAACTGCGCTGGGTGGCGTGCAGCCATTCAAAGGTGTCCACGGGTAAAAGCGCAACCCGGCTGGGGCGCAGCGCAATGATGTCCGCCGTGCGCGGCACGCCACGCAGCAGGGTTCCTTCACCAAACCAGCTGCCTGCAGAAAGACCGCCGAGGGTCACCGAGCGCCCGTTGTCCGAGGTCACCGTCCACTTGAGCAGTCCTTCAACGGCACCGTACCAGTGCAGGGGTACGTCGCCGCGCCGGCACAGGGCGCTGCCCTGGGCCACTTCGACTTCACGCAGGTCGTCCAGGACGCGTCGCTGTGCGCTCTCGTCCAGCAAGGGAAACCAGGCTGAGTTTTTCAGGAGATCGGCGACCGTCGGCGGCGCCAGCTTGACCAGCATGGTGTGAGGCTCCAGAGTGAAGGAGAAAGGCGTCCTCGTATACCCTGAGTCCAAATGTCATCGCGATGACTGAGTATGCAGACGCTAAAAAAAATAATGGGTGCATTACCATTTTCCACCAGTCCATGTCATGACAAAGCGCAAAGTCATCGTCACCATCGCTCCCACCGGTGGCATGGCCCACAAGTCGCAGAACCCGCACCTGCCCACCCAGCCCGGTGAAATTGCCGACGATGTGCAGCGGTGCTGGAACGCAGGGGCCAGCGTGGTGGCCATCCATGCACGGCGCCCGGATGATGGCGCCACCTGCAACGCAGATATCTACCGCGACATCAACACCCGCATCCGGGCCAAAGGCTGCGACATCGTCATCAACAACTCTACCGGCGGTGGTGTGCATGGCGACATGGTGCGGCCGCTGTCCGGTGACCGCTGGGAGATCGCCTGGGAAGAGCGCATCAAGGGCATGGATGCGGGGGCCGAGATGTGCACCCTGGATGCCACCACGCTTAATCTGAGCTTTGACGGCCGCGAGATCCTCATGGACACCCCGCTCAGCAAAGGGCGCGAACTGGCACTGGGCATGAAGGCACGCGGCATCAAGCCCGAGTGGGAGGTGTTCAGCCCTACACACATCCTGCAGGATGCCACCACCTTGATCGATGAGGGGCACGACGAGGGCCCGCATTTCATCAACCTCGTGATGAACGTGCACCGCAGCTTCCAGAACGCCATGCCGTATTCGCCGCGCTACCTGCAGATGATGGTGGACACCCTGCCGCGCAACAGCATCTTTTGCGTGAGTGGCATCGGCCCCTCGCAGCTCGAAGCCAATGTGGCAGCGCTGCTGCTGGGTGGGCATGCCCGCGTGGGGCTGGAGGACAACCTGTATTTCCGCCAGGGCGAACTGGCCACCAATGTGCAGCTGACGGAGCGCATCGTGCGCATCATTCGGGAGCTGGACATGGAGCCCGCCTCGCCGGCAGAGGCCCGCGCCCTCATGGGTCTGCCCCGCGCAGGCGGCGTTCGCCCCGCCTTTGCGATTGATTGAGTTGTTGCGATTTCACCCACCAAGAAAGAGGAGACAGATGATGCAGACACGCCGCCAATTCATGAACCACCTGGGCTATGCAACCGCGCTGGGGGCACTGACTCCCTGGAGCGCGATGGCCCAGACGCTGGAGCAGGTGAAGATTTTCTACGGCTTCCCGGCGGGCAGCGCGGGTGACAGCGTGGCGCGCCGGGTGGGTGAGAAGCTGGCGGGTTCGTCCTATACCCGCAATGCCGCCGTGGTGGAGAACAAGCCTGGTGCCGGCGGGCGCATTGCGCTGGAGGCGCTCAAGGGCGCCCCCACCGATGGCAGCGTGCTCACGCTGTCGCCGTTTTCCTGCACGTCCATCTATCCGCACATCTACAGCAAACTCAGTTACGACCCCACGAAAGACTTCGTGCCGGTGTCCATCGCCGCCGTTATGCACCATGGGCTGGCCGTGGGGCCGCTGGTGCCAGCCTCGGTGAAGAACGTGAAGGACTTCCTGGCCTGGGCCAAGGCGAACCCGGGGCAGGCCAACTACGGCTCGCCAGCGGCGGGCTCCACCCCCCATTTCATCGGTGCGCTGCTGGGGCTGAACAACGGTGTGGACCTCAAGCATGTGCCCTACCGGGGCTCCATTCCCGGTGTGACCGATGTGGTGGGTGGGCAGATTGCCTCCATGGTGACGCCCAGCGGCGACTTCATTCCCAACCACAAGGCGGGCAAGCTGCGGTTGATCGCCACCTCTGGCCAGGCGCGTTCGCCGTTCTCGCCCGAGGTGCCCACCTTTGCAGAGCAGGGCTTCCCTGAGCTGACGACCGAGGAGTGGTTTGGCTTCTACGCACCCGCCAAGACACCGGCCAGCGTGGTTGCAGCCGCCAACGCTGCCATCAACACGGCGATCAAGGAAAAGTCGGTGATCGACAGCCTGGCTGTGGTGGGCCTGATTGCCAAGGGCTCCACCGCCGCAGAGATGGCCGCATCGCAACAGGCGGAGGCAGATCGCTGGGGGCCTCTGGTCAAGAAGATCGGCTTCACGGCCGAGTCCTGAAGGGCACGGACATGGATGCTTCCGTGAACCGGGTGGCGGTGGTCGCCACTGGCGTCATTGGTGCAAGCTGGGCTGCGTATTTTCTCGCCCGGGGGCTGGACGTGGATGCCACCGATCCTTCTCTGGGGGCCGGGCAGCGCCTGCACGATGCCGTGGCGCAGCACTGGCCGGTGCTCCAACGGCAAGGGCTTGCGCCGGGCGCCAGCACGGCAAGGCTGTGCTTTCATGCTCGGCTGGAGGACGCCGTGGGGCAGGCGGACTTCGTGCAGGAAAACGGGCCGGAGCGGCTGGACTTCAAGGTGGATCTGCTGCGCCGCATAGACGAAGCCGCCCCGTCGCATGCCATCCTGGCTTCCAGCTCTTCAGGGCTCTCTGTTACGGCCATGCAGGCCCAGTGCAAACACCCGGAGCGCGTGGTGCTGGGCCATCCGTTCAACCCCCCGCACATGATCCCGCTGGTGGAGGTGGGAGGAGGCGAAAAGACATCGGCCCAGGCGATCACTACCGCGATGGATTTCTACACCGCCATCGGTAAGCGCCCCATCCATGTTCGGCGCGAAATCAAGGGGCACATTGCCAACCGCCTGCAGGCGGCGCTGTGGCGGGAGGCGTTTCATCTGGTCCACGAGGGGGTTGCCAGTGTGAGCGACATCGACACCGCCATTGCCCATGGCCCGGGGCTGCGCTGGGCGCTGATGGGGCCTTTCATGAACTTGCACCTCTCCGGCGGCGAAGGTGGAATCGCCCATTTGCTCGCGCACCTCGGCGGCCCCATCGAAGACTGGTGGCAGGACCTGGGGGCTCCGCAGATGACGCCAGCGCTGCAAAGCCGTGTCGCTGACGGCGTTACGCAGGCGCTTGGAGGGAGAACCAGTGCGGAGCTGGTGGCTGCACGCGACGCCTTGCTGGTAGACCTTCTGCGTGCCAAGCAAGATGCCCGCGTCCTGGACTGAGAGCGGCCAACAGAACCCTGCTGGCGTTGTTGCCGCGTCTTGCCGTACTACCCGTACTGCCTGCGACGCAGCGCCCGGCCAGAACCGCTTCGCTGAGTTTTGTTCGCCGGTCTGAATCCGCTATTGCACCGTGCGGTCCTGCCGCATGGGTTTATTCGACGGGTTCAACCAAGCGCTTCCAGCAGTGGTGGTGCGCACCGCCGCGCCGCGCCGCTGGTTAGCGCTGTGTTGCCCATTTTTGTTGCTGCCCCAAGAACACGAGAGACCACCCACACCATGCACCCCGAATTTCTTGGCGATGAAAACCAAATCGCACCGCCCGCCACGGTGTTGGTCCATCAGGACGACGGCTCGTTCGTATTGCGTTCCCCCGTGGCGCTGGGCGCGTATGCGCGCTGCGTCGGTGAATGGGTGGAGCAGTGGGCGCGCGAGACACCCCACGCGCTGGCCTTGGCGGAGCGTGACGAGACGGCCGAGCACTGGCGCACCCTGACCTATGGCGAATTGCGCCAGGCTGTGGGCGCCGTTGCGCAGTCATTGCTGGACCTGAAGCTGCCGGCGGGCCGCCCCATCGCCATTCTTTCCGACAACGCGGTAGACCACGCGGTGCTCATGCTGGCGGCGATGCATGTGGGCATCACGCCCTGTTCCTTGTCGAGCGCCTATGCACGATCCCGAGACCCGTGCCGCCTGCACAGCATGCTTGCGGTGCTGGAGCCTTCGCTGGTTTATGCATCGGACGCCTCGGTCTACGCGCCCGCCCTGGCGGGGTACGCGTCCGATGCCGTCAAGGTCTTCAGTCGCCATGCCGAGGCCGTGCCTGGCGCCTTGCCTTTTGCTCAACTGCTCGCGGGCGTGGAAAGCCCGGCCGTGTCGCAGGCGTTTGAGGCCATCCAGCCCGACGACCCTGCCAAGTACCTGCTGACGTCGGGCTCCACGGGCCATCCCAAGGTGGTCATCAACACCCACCGCATGCTGTGCGCCAACCAGCAGATGATGGCCCAGACCTGGCGGTTCCTGGCCCACGAAAAGCCTGTGCTGGTGGACTGGTTGCCGTGGAGCCACACCTTTGGCGGCAACCACAACCTCAACATGGTGCTGTGCCATGGGGGCGCGCTCTACATCGATGAAGGGCGGCCCGTGCCAGGGCTTATCGAGAAGACGGTGCGCAACCTGCGCGATGTGAAGCCGACGATGCTCTTCAATGTTCCGCGTGGTTTCGACATGCTGTTGCCGTTTCTGGAGGCAGACGCCGCGCTGGCCGCTGAAATCCTCTCGCGCATGCGCCTGGCGTTCTATGCCGCGGCAGCGCTGGCCCCTTCCACCTGGCAGCGGCTGGAGGCCGTGGCAGCACGCGTGCGGCCCGCGTCACCGCTGTGGCTGACCACGTCCTGGGGCTCCACGGAGACATCGCCCGCAGTGACCAGCGCCCACTGGCGCATGGAGGGCGCTGGCTGTATCGGTGCGCCGTTGCCCGGGCTTGAACTCAAGCTGGTGCCCAACGGCAGCAAGCTCGAAATGCGGGTGAAGGGTGTATCGGTGTTTCCGGGCTACCGCAATGCACCCTCCGAGACGGCCGCCGCATTTGACAGCGATGGCTTCTACCGCATCGGTGACGCGGGCTACCTGGTGGACCCCGCGCGGCCGGAGTGTGGCGTGGTCTTCAACGGCCGGGTGGCCGAGGATTTCAAGCTCTCCAGCGGGAGCTGGGTGTCGGTGGGCACGCTGCGGGTGGAACTGGTGTCCGAGTTGGCCCCCCTGGTGCAGGACCTCGTGCTTACGGGCCACAACCGGGACGAAGTGGGCATGCTGGTGTTTCCCTCTGCCGCCGGTGCAGCGGACCGCGCGCGGCTGGACGACGCTCTGCGTGGTGTCATGCAGGCCCGCCGCACTGCTGGCGCGGGTTCATCGCAGTGCCCCGCGCGTGCACTGGTGATGGCGGCGCCGCCCGACCCCGATGCTGGAGAAATCACCGACAAGGGCTACATCAACCAGGGCGCTGTGCTCTCGCGCCGTGCTGCACAGGTCGAGCTGCTGCATGCCAGCCCTGCTGCCCCCAACGTGATCTCAATCTGACGGGGTGCCGTGGCAGCGCCTTCTGCGGCTTTTCGAATCCACCCGTAAAAAAGGACCCGCTGCCTTGGGCAACGGGTCCTTTTTTGCGGAGAAGGAATGATGGGGCATCACCCCGTCACGCCCTTCGCAACGGCTGAGATCAGACCGTGGCGTCCTTGAGCTTCTTCAGCGCGCGGGTCTTGATCTTCACGGCTGCAGGCTTGGCGGGGAACCAGCGCTCTTCACCGGTGAAGGGGTCTTTGCCGAAGCGCTTCTTCTTGGCGGGGATTTGCTGCAGGCCGATTTTCATGAGGCCGGGCAGCGTGAATTCGCCAGAGCCCTTCTTGTGCACCGAACCCAGGATGGTGGCTTCGAGTGCGGCCAGCACGGCCTTGGTGGCCTTGGGTTCCACACCAGCCTGCTCGGCCAGGTGAGCGATCAGCGTGGTCTTGTTGAAGGCGGTCTTGATCGGCTTGATGCCTGCAGCAACAGGCTTGGCCACGGGTGCGGCGGCCTTCTTCGCTGCGGGGGCTGCAGCCTTCTTGGCGGCAGGTGCCGCCTTCTTTGCAGCAGCAGGTGCTGCCGCCTTGACGGCCTTCTTCGCGGGCGCTGGAGTCTTTTTTGCAGTTGCCATGATGGTGATTCTTCTTTGTTCAGAGTTGCAATATGCCTCCCCCAATGAAGGGAAGGTGCGCAATTTTAGGTGCGACTGCGGCATACCGTGCAAAAACGAAGACCCGCCAGCATTAGAGGCTTCTGAGAAGGGCTGTAGAAAGACGCTGCGAGTGAGGGGCCGTGCGAAGTTGGCGTCTGCTGAAGGCCGTGTGTGTTGCGTGCGATCACGCGCTCGCATACATGCATACATGCATGCACGCATGTGTCCGTCTTGCTGCTGCGTCAGCGGTGCGCAGGGGTCTCGTGGCGTTGGCGCCACTGGTGGTAGCGCTGGCGCTGCAGCGCCAGCAACTCCACCAGACCCCAGGCCAGCGCACAACCGAGGGTGCCGCACAGCAGGGCGATGCGGTGCACCTCAGTCCTGCGCTGCGGCTGCGTCTTCATAGTGGGTCCATCCGTCGGGGCTGGGCAAATCGAAGCTGGGCCAGCCCGGGGCATCGAAGAGTTCATCCAGCAGCCGCTGCAGTCCGAGCAATCTCCAGAGCATGATCATGTGCCTCTTCGA
This sequence comes from Acidovorax sp. NN32, assembly GCF_057597245.1. Lineage (NCBI taxonomy): Bacteria > Pseudomonadati > Pseudomonadota > Betaproteobacteria > Burkholderiales > Comamonadaceae > Acidovorax > Acidovorax sp. NN32. The sequence goes on along the minus strand of NZ_CP199679.1, from coordinate 4,454,383 downwards.
AGGGTTGTGTCTGCGGGCAAGTTAACGCGCTTGTGTGACAGTTCCGAGTCGTTTCGCCGAATTCACACAGATGCGTCATGGCGCTGTTGGCGCGTGCGGGCCGGGGCTATGCTTGCTGCCTATCGCCTTGCTGCACGGCCTCACGCCGCCATCGCCATCCACCATGAACACGCTGCCCGAGTTGCTGGCGCTCGAAAAAATCATCGAGCTGGGGGCACCCCATCTGCAAGTGCAGGTGGTTCGGCAGGTGCAGCTGGCGTCGGGCCACAGCTTTCCGATCCATGCCATCGGCGTGGGCAACCCGTCGCTGGACGTGCCTGCCATCGGCTTTTTCGGAGGCGTGCATGGGCTGGAGCGCATCGGCGCCGAGGTGGTCATCGCCTACTTGCAGAACGTGGTCATGCGGCTGCAGTGGGACACCACGCTGCACCGCCAGCTGGAGCAGATGCGCCTGGTTTTCATGCCCGTGGTCAACCCGGGTGGCATGTGGGCCGCCACACGCGCCAATCCGCGCGGGGTGGACCTTATGCGCAATGCACCGGTCGATGCCACGGACCGCGTGCCGCCCTGGATCGGCGGGCAACGCATCAGCGCGGGGCTGCCTTGGTACCGGGGGCGCGCGGGCGATGCCATGGAGGCCGAAAGCCAGGCGCTGTGCGAGGTGGTGGCCCAGGACTTGCTGGCGCGGCCGTTCAGCATGGCCATCGACTGCCATTCGGGGTTTGGCGTGCGTGACCGCCTGTGGTTTCCGTTTGCCCACACGCGCAAGCCCATTGCGCACCTGGCCGAGTTGCATGCGCTGCAGGAGATCTTTTTGCAGGCCCACAGCCACCACCAGTACGTCATCGAGCCGCAAAGCGCCCAGTACCTGGCGCACGGCGACCTGTGGGACCACCTGTACCTGCAGGCCTGCCGCGAGGCGCCCACACACACCTTCCTGCCGCTCACGCTGGAGATGGGGTCGTGGCTGTGGATCAAGAAGAACCCGCGCCAGCTGTTTTCGCGCAACGGCATCTTCAACCCGCTCATCAACCACCGCCAGCAGCGGGTGCTGCGGCGCCATCTGTCACTGCTCGATTTTCTGGCCCGCGCGGCCTGTAGCCACGAGCGCTGGGTGCCAGCTCCCGAAGCGCGGGCGCAGCGCAGGGCGGATGCCTTGGCCGCGTGGTACTGAAGAGGTGTCCACCATGCACCATCCATGGATTCTGCTCAGAGGTCTCACGCGCGAGGCCGCGCACTGGGGCTCGTTTGTCGAAGCGTTCGAGCACGCCCTGCCGGGTGCCCGCGTTGTGGTGCAAGACTTGCCTGGCAATGGCCTGCTGCACCGGGCCGTGTCGCCCGCCACGGTGCGGGGCATGGTGGATAGCTGCCGCGCCGAGCTGGCCGCGCAAGGTGTGCGGCCACCTTTTCGGGTGCTGGCCATGTCGCTGGGCGCCATGGTGGCGACCGAGTGGGCGCGGGTGGCGCCGGAGGAGCTGGTGGGCTGTGTGTTGATCAACACCAGCCTGCGGCCCTTCAGCCCCTTCTACCAACGGCTGCGGCCAGCCAGTTATCTGCAGGTGCTGCGCTGCGCCACGCCTTGGAGCAGCCCGCTCACCATTGAACAGACCGTGCTGCGAATGACCAGCAACCTTGCCCACGCCAGGGGGGCGGTGGTAGACGATTGGGTGGCCCTGCGCAGGCAGCGGCCGGTGTCGGCATCCAACGCCCTGCGCCAGTTGGTGGCTGCAGCGCGCTACACGGCGCCTGTTGCAACGCCCCTGGTGCCGGTCTCAGACAGCCCCCGCATCCTGCTGTTGGCCAGCCAGAACGACGGGCTGGTGTCTTGCCAGTGTTCGCAGGCCATTGCACGGGCGTGGGGGGTGCCGCTGCGCATGCATCCGTCGGCCGGACATGACCTGCCGCTGGATGACGCGCAGTGGGTTATTGGGCAGGTGCGGTCCTGGATGGAGGGCTCGCCGTGAGGTGGCGCAAACCCCGCGCTGGCGTTCACTCCCCCAGACCGGCAAGCCCGCCCTGGGCCACCAGTTCGCGGTACCACTCCTCGTAGCCAGCGCTGCTGGGGTGCAGCCCGTCGGCGGCATTCAGTGCCTTGCTACGGGCCACGAACGGGTCTTCATGGCGTGGCTTGAGCAGGCGCACATAGCGCGCCTGGCGCGTGGCTGCGACGTCTTTGACGATGGCGTGCAGGTCCTCAGAGCGGTGCGACATCACCCACGAAACCGGGGGAATGAAAAACGGCGCATGCCCCACGTTGCCACATGGCATCAGCACCACGTGCTGGCCCTTTTGTTGTGCAAGGGTTACCACCTGCTCGATCTGGGGGCGCAGGGTATCCAGCGCTGTCAACCGGATCACGTCGTTGCCACCCGCGAGCACCAGCACCAGGTCGTAGCCCGCAGACGCCCGATCCAGCTGGGCGGCCACGTCGGCGTAGCGTGCACCGTTGGCGGCCAGGTTATCGATGTGCCACTTCGGGTGGTCCTGGCCAATGCGCCCGGGCAGACTGTCGAGCGGGGCATTGGCCCCCGTGCCCACGGCCGTGCTGTCGCCCACCACCAGAACCCGCCGCACGGGTTGATCCGGTTGCGCAGTGTAGGGCTGGGCCTCGCGGGCCAGGTCTGCGGCGGTCCACATGCGCCAGGGCGCGCAGGCGGTGAGCAAGAGTGCGCCTGTGGCAATGGCCACCAGGGTCACCATGCGGCGCGAGGATGCGGGGCGGGTACGGACGGCGTGTTTCATGGGCTGGAGCAAGAGTAGGACCTTGCTGCAGCCTACCGACAGGCAGGGGCCGGATGCGTCGGTGGCGGGCAACGGAGCGAGTAGGACGGGCGCGCCGCTACGGTCGGCTACTGCTTGAAAACCACAGCTTCCAGCGCCATCGCCCGGATCGACGCGGCCGCGGCCTCTGCCTTCGCCCGGCTTTCATAGGGCCCCACGCGCACGCGGATGCGGCGGCCCTTGGCGTTGTTCAGCTCCTGGCGAAATGCGGGTAGCCCTTCGTTGAGCAAGCGGGCCTGGGCCTTGCGGGCGTTGGCCTCGTCGGCAAACAGGCCCACGTTGATGTAGTAGCCCGCCGCCGTGCCCACGGTGGGGAGAGGGGCTGAGGATGCTGGCGCAGCGGCCGAAGCGGAGGCTTTGGGCGTTTTGGCCTTGGCTGCAGAGGCCGCGCGGCTGGCGGGCTCGGCGGGGGGCGTCGTCTTTGCAGAGGGCTTGGGGGCTGCCGTGGCGGGCGCTGAAGAGGGCGTTTTGGACACCGTGGAGGCTGCAGAGAGCGTAGCCGGAGCGGGGCGGTTGGCCTCGGAGGATCGCGCTGGCGTGCTGGCTGTTGCTGCGGCCTTTGGCGCGGGGGTTGCCGGGGCCGCAGACTTGGCGGTGGGCGGGGCCGCTGCCGGTTTCGCTGGGTCAGGAGCCGAGGCGGTGGTGGCGGGAAGGGCTGGGGTGGGGGGCTCTTGCGCAGGAACCGGAACAGGTACGGGTGCTGGTGCTGGTGCTGGTGAAGGCGCCGCCGTAATGGCAGCGGCTGGTGCAGAAGCCGCTGCGCTTGGCCGGGAAGCCGCCGCCGTGGCTTGCGCCACCGTTACGGCGGGCTCCAGGGCCAGCGGCTTGGTGTCTGAAGGGGCCCATACCAGATAAGCCAGCGCGGCTGCGGCCACCAGCACCAGGTTGGCCAGCACCAGTGCCTGCAGCCGCTTGCGTGAGCTGGCCTGCTTCTCCAGCAGCACACAGGCCTCAGGCAGCGTGCGTGAGGCCGCCAGCGCGCGGGCCACCCGTTTGCGGATATCGGCATACAGGATGGCGTTGCCGTACAGGCCCGGCACCGCAAAGGCCAGCATTGCAAAGGCGCCCAGCACGCCCAGTTCCACGCCCGGCGGCCATTGCAGGAAGGTCCGGCCGATGCCATACACGATGAGCGCCAGCCCTTCGGCCGCCGCCAGGTAGACCAGCGCGGGGGTCCACAACTGCCGGAACAGCATCCAGTTGAGCGTGGCAAGGCAGGCCGCCCAGTTCCAGGTGGTGGTGGTGCGGCCCGTGTTGTCAAAGCGCTCGAAAACGGCCATGTAGTAGGCCGTGTTCACGGGCCCCAGTGCCAGCCGGGACAGCGCCGTCATGGCGTTGTCGGACGGTGAGTCGAGCGACATGGCCGGGATGATGGAGGCGACAGGGTCCGTGTGGTCGAGCATGGGCCGATTCTGTCATGGGCCGATGTTTGCGCCACCTGGTTTGCGCGCGGGTCAGCGCGGGCGCAACGCTCTGGCCTGATTGCGTTTGGCCCACGCGGGCCTCGCCACTGGATTTTGATTAAAAATGGCCTCTGGCGCTTATCTGTTAAGCGCTGGTAGCTATTAATAATATAGCGTTTGCCGCAGTGGCTGTGGCGTGTCAGGCACCGCGCACCATCGCCATGATCTTCCCCGCGTCCAGCGTGGCGGCCTTTTGCTGGATCTGCGGCAGGTACTGCGACTGCATCTGCTTGGCGGGGCCCAGCAGGTTCTGGAAGGTATCGCGCAGCATGGCCGTGCTCATGACCCGGCCCCCGGCGTAGTAGCGCTTGGCCACCTGCCCCAGCGCGTAGGTGGTGGCAAACGAAAACGCCATGCCGGTGGCGGCGCTGCCCAGCCCGCCGATGGTCCGGCCCGCCGCCTTGCCCAGCAAGCCGCCGAGCAGCTTGCGGCCAAACTGCTCCAGGTACTGGGACGTCATGCCCACGCCCGCAGCGGCGATGAATTCCTTGATGTGGCCCTGGTCCAGCTCTACGCCATGGGCCTTGCCAATGCCGTACACCATCTTCACCTGCATGGGGATGATGGCCATTGACGCCCAGGACTGCGGCAGCAGCTCCAGCGCACCGTTGAGCAGCGCGTAGTTGAGGATGGATTTGTCCAGCTCGGCATCCAAAGCACTGCTGGGGGCTGCGGCGGCTGTTGCCGTTGCGGCGGCTGCTGCCCCTGGGAACGCGGTAGGCGCGGACGCAGGCATGGATAAAGGCACGGCCTTTTCGGCCACATCCACGATCGCATCGGCTTCCCGGTCAAACGCGTCGGTCTGCGGTGCGCCCAGCTGCAGCGCCGCCTTCAGGCTGCTCAGAAACTCGCGTTCTGCCGCCGTCTGGCGGCCATCCACGTCGCACACACACACGGCCATCTCGTAGGCCAGCTGGCGGTGCATGGGGTCGCTTAGGGCCTGCACCGCCGCCTGCACGCTGGTGCGCCGCAGCAGCACGTCCTGGTAGATGCGTGGAAGGTCCGCCATGCCTGCGTCGCCCGCGAGCGACTGGGCAATGCGGCGGATCTCTTCGCGCTCGGCGTCGTCCTTGTTGCCGTCCGCAAACGCGGCCAGGAGGGCGATGGTGAGAATGGATTTTTGCTGGTCCAGGTTCATGGGGTGTTGCCTGCAAGGCGTTGGGTAAAAACGGTGGTGCGCTCGCCTGGGGGGCGGTCGCGCGCATGGGATCAGATGCAGTCTAGGCAACGGGGTTTCAACGCCACAGCCTGTGGGGATTTGGGCGCGCGTGGTAACCGGGTGTTTCGGGGGCGGGCCGGGTTATCCCTTGGGTATTTTGGCGACTGTGCGCCAGCGCCCGGCGTGCCTACAGTGCCAACAGGTCTCCACGGCTGTGGAGGCGGCCGACCCTGAAAAATCCCGTTGTTGTGGAGTGCACACTATGAACATCGCCCACCTGCTGCGCCGCAGTGCTTTGCTGCATGCCCACCAGCCCGCTGTACTCCAGGGGAGTGACGTGCTGTGGTCCTACGGCGACCTGGGCGCACGCGCTGCCGCCTTGGCCGCCTATCTGCACACGCAATGCGGCGTGGCCCCCGGTGACCGAGTGGCCATCTACGCCGCCAATGCGCCCGAGTACCTGGAGGCCCTGCACGCCATCGTGTGGGCTGGGGCCGTGTCGGTGCCGGTCAACTACAAGCTGCATGCCAAAGAACTGGCCTACGTGCTGGCCGACTCCGGCGCGCGTGTGGTGCTGGCATCGCAGGCGTTGGCACCGGCCGCGCGCGAGGCCGGGGCGGCGGATGCCGGTCTGCTGGTGTTCGGCTCCGAAGCGTACCGCGCCGCCGTCACGCACGCGCCCATGGACGTTTGTGATCGCGCACCCGAGGATGTCGCCTCACTGTTCTACACCTCCGGCACCACTGGCCGCCCGAAGGGGGTGATGCAGACCCACCGCAATCTGCTGGCCATGACGGCCTGCTACTTCACCGACGTGGACGATGTGCTGCCCGGCGACGCCATGGTCTACGCCGCGCCCATGTCGCACGGCGCTGGCCTCTACAACTACGCCCAGGTGTTGCGCGGCGGGCGGCATGTGGTTCCGCTGTCGGGTGGCTTCGAGCCTGCGGAGCTGGTGCAGCTTGCGGCCAGCGTGGGCCAGCTCACGTTGTTTGCGGCGCCCACCATGGTGCATCGCCTGGTGGACCATGTGCGCGCCACGGGTGCCGACGTGAGCGGCTTCAAGACCATCGTCTATGGTGGCGGTCCCATGTATGCCGACGACCTGCGCAACGCGCTGGCCGTGATCGGCAACCGCTTCGTGCAGATCTACGGCCAGGGCGAAAGCCCCATGACGATCACGGCCCTGTCGCGCGCCCAGCTGGCCGACCGCAACCACCCGCGCTGGGCCGAGCGCATGGTATCGGTCGGCGTGGCGCAGTCGCTGGTGGAGGTGCGTGTTGTGGATGCCGCAGGCCAGCCGATGCCCGCAGGCGAGACCGGGGAGGTGGTGGTGCGCGGCGACACCGTCATGCCCGGCTACTGGAACAACCCCGAAGCCACGGCGCAGACGCTGCGCGATGGCTGGCTCTACACCGGCGACATGGGCGCGCTGGATGCCAATGGTTTCCTCACCCTCAAGGATCGCTCCAAGGACGTGATCATCTCTGGCGGCTCCAACATCTACCCGCGCGAGGTGGAGGAGGTGCTTCTGCTGCACCCCCAGGTGCACGAGGTGGCCGTGGTGGGGCAGCGTGATGCGGAATGGGGCGAGGTGCCTGTGGCCTTTGTGGTGGCGGAGGAGGGCGTGAGCCCGGATGCACTGGACGCGCTGTGCCTGGCCCATATAGCCCGTTTCAAGCGCCCTCGGCTGTACCGCTTTGTGCAGGCTTTGCCCAAGAACAGCTATGGCAAAGTGCCAAAGACAGCACTTCGAGAGATGCTCTCGGCGGATCGAACAGGTTAGCGCGGGTGTTCGGCGTCTTTGTCAGTTTGCGCAGCAGAGAACGCACGGGCGCTGCGTCAACGAAATTATTCAGCGGTGCTAATCCGTGGCCAAGCTTCCCAGCACCATTCCGCCCCATTCCTGCAGCTGCTTTTGTTTCTCGTCATCCGTCAACTGGTTCGCATCCTGCTGCCGTTTCAATTGCTTCAGCAAGGGCAGCAAATCTGTCTGCTTTGACTGCACATGAGCTGGCTCTGCCGTGTTCTCGGTGATCTTGTTGTTTTCCACCTTGAGGACATGCAGCGATTGCGAGGCGGCCTGCGTGATCAGTGCGCGCACAGGCTCATCCTTCTCGTAGCCTAGCTCTACCTGCGTGCTGCTGCTGTCTTCCACCTTTTCGTAGGAATAGTTCTGGGTTGCAGAGTCTGATGTCAACTTTGGTGCTGCTCTTGAGTGCAGCGATTGGTGATAGGCGGCAGAAAGCTTGGCGGACTGGGTCTGTATGAAGCCGCGGTTGCTGGGTGATGATCCGGAGACCTGAGTGGACTGTTTGAGTGTGTATTCGAAGGTGTCAACCTCTTTGGTGCGGCGCGGATTGGACGCACGGCGGGTTGCGGTAATCGATGCATCAAAGTCCGCCAGGCCGGTGAGCAGGCTCTTGTCGCCTTCACTGAAGGCGTTGGCGTCGCGCGTCAGATCGACCGGGTCGCCAATGCTGATACTGGCGCTGCCTGACCTCCCAGGGGAGTTTGCCGATTCATAGCCGCCGTTCAGGGCGGCGAAGCTGGACTTGAACAGGTCAACCAAGCCGCTGTCTGCATGCCCGCGCTCTGCTGCCTTGTCGATGCGGCTGAGGTACTGTCGCACGGCGTAGGCCTTCTGGTCTGCGGTGCCCCATAGCGCGGGCTGCCGCAAATCGGTTTTCATTCTTACGGTGCCTTCAGGGCTCTTGAGTTCAATCTCGCGGGTTTTGGCGTCTGCGCTGATGTTGGCACCGAGCTTCAGGATGCGGACGCCATCCTGGTCCACCCCATAGATATCCACCTTGAATTCCAGCTTGGTGAAGAGCTTGCTATCGAACTTCAGCAGACCGTCCAGCCGCAGCACAGGGGATTCAGCCGTCAAGCCCTCGATAGCAAGATCGAAACCTTCTGCCAGAGATTGGAGTGCGTCCTTTTCCTGCTGCGTAAGGTTGCCATCCACCTCGATCTGCACAGCGATGCCAGAGCCTGTGGCGCGTTGCTCCCGCTGGTCGGCTATGGAGATCCGCACCGTGGCGCCAGATTGAGTGGTGATGGCAAATGTCGCACTGGCGCTGGGGCTGGATTGAATGCCCCACATAGCGCCAGTAGCCTTGCCTTGAATTTTGTCGGGCGAACTCACTGCACCCAGGTTCACCACAGTCTGACGGTAGCTCGAGCCGGTGCGGGCGGCCTGCTCTATCAGGGCGGACCCCAAACCGGCAAACCGCGCCTTTTCCGTCGTGGCGCTCGCGTTTCGGCCGATGATCTGATCCACAGCGGTCGTCGGTGTCTGCTCCCATACCTGCATTTGCCGGCTGCTGGTCTGCGATGGGGCGATTGCTTCGTAGGTGACGTCGATCGACTCCATCGCCGAGGGCCACTGGGTAACGTGCAGAAACCGGGTGTCACCCATCGTCGAAGGCACGGCTTCCGGGATGGCAGATGGAGTGAAGTTTGTGACGCTGTTGCGGGTCACGTCCGGCGATACGGCGCTCGCTATCGGTACGCGTGAAGAAGCCTGCGCAGAGGCCGTCACCGATGCTTGGGTGGAATTTCCTGACGGGCTCCAGCTTGTGGAAAGAGGGGAGAGGCTGATCGCACTCATTCAGGATATTTCATAGCTGTCTGACGGATATCGGCAGAAACGAGGAGGACTGAAGCCTGGCGTTCTGCGCTAGCGTGCAACGCCACACTAGAGAACACTGGGGCAGGAAGCGGGCGCTTCAGGGGCACAAAAGCGCCCTCCTGCGAAGGCCAATGCATTGGTCTACCATCCAGCTCTGATTTTTTGAGCTTGCCATGACTACCAAAACCCTCAAGATCGATTTCGTCTCCGATGTCTCCTGCCCCTGGTGCATCATCGGCCTCAAAGCGCTGGAGCAGGCGGCCGATCGCCTGAAGGGCGAAGTGGCCCTTGACATGCACTTTCAGCCTTTCGAGCTGAACCCGCAGATGGGCCCCGAGGGCCAGGACATCAACGAGCATCTGCAGGAAAAGTATGGCTCCACGCCCGAGCAGCTCGAACGCAACCGCGAGGCCATTGCCGCGCGTGGCGCGGACTTGGGGTTCACCTTTGGTAAAGGCAAACGCAGCCGCGTCTACAACACTTTTGACGCGCACCGTCTGCTGCACTGGGCCGAAGAGAAGGGCTTGCAGCCGCAGCTCAAGCATGCGCTATTCAAAGCCTATTTCACCGATGGGCAAGACCCGAGCAACCACGAAGTGCTGGTGCGCGTGGCGGGTGAGGTCGGGCTGAATGTGGACGAGGCGCGTGAACTATTGGCGTCTGACCGTTTTGCCGAAGAGGTGCGCGAGCGTGAGCAGTTGTATTTGCAAAATGGCATCCACTCGGTGCCCGCCATCATCATCAACGAGCGCCACCTGATTCAAGGTGGTCAGCCGGTGGAGGTGTTTGAGCAGGCGCTGCGGCAGATTGCCAGCCAGGCTTGATAAATACTATTGTTTTGATAGCTGCTGGCGCTTGATGGATAAGCGTTAGGGGCTGATTTTATATAAAAAGCAGAAAGGGGCCATCGCCCCTTTCTGTTTTCTGTTGTGTACGGCCTTGCCCGCTTATTTGCGCAGCGGGATGGCCATGGCCCGGTCCACCGGCACGGCGGTCACGCTGTTCTGCGGCGAGCCGTCGATGAGTTTTTCGGAGTAGGTGAGGTAGACCAGCGTGTTGCGGGCCGGGTCGACCATGCGCACGATGCGCAGGCGCTTGAACAGGATGGACATGCGTTCGCTGAACACCTCTTCCTGCTTCTTGAGCGGCTCGGGGAAGCTGATAGGCCCCACCTGGCGGCAGGCGATGGAGGCTTCGGCGCGGTCTTCGGCCAGGCCCAGTGTGCCCTTGATGCCGCCCGTGCGTGCGCGCGAGACGTAGCAGGTCACGCCCAAAACGCCGGGGTCGTCATAGGCTTCCACGAGGATGTCGTGGTCGCGGCCGATCCACTGGAAGGCGGTGTCCACCGTGCCGATTTTTTCGCCGGGCGCTGCCTGCGCACTGCCAGCCACGCCCATCCAGGCGGTGGCTGCGGCCAGGGCCAGCAGCGCCGAGGTGGCCGTTTGCTTGAGGGCCATCACGCAGCGGCCCCGGCTTCGGTGCAGCGCTGGGACAGGTGGGCGAGGGCTTCTTCGACCTGGTCCACCAGTACCAGGCACAGGTCGCCGGGCTGCAGGCGCGCCAGGGCGGCGTCGATGGCGATGAACTCACCACGAATCTCTTCGACGTGTGTGGTGCGCGATGCGCCCGCCAGGCCCTCACGCAGCAGGGCCATCACCTCGCCATCGGCGCGGCCGCGCTGGGCAGCGTCCTGGTACAGGATCACGTCGTCAAATGCGGCGCCCAGGATCACGGTCTGGTCGCGGATATCTTCGTCGCGGCGGTCGCCCGCGCCGCTGATCACCACGCTGCGGCGCTTGGCGGGCAGGGCGTCCACGGCGCCCACCAGGGCGCGCATGGCGTCGGGGTTGTGGCCGTAGTCGGCAATCACGGTGGCGCCCCGGTAGTCCATGATGTTGAAGCGGCCGGGCGCGTTGTCGCTGTCGTTCACAAAGCCTGACAGGCCCCGGCGGATGGTCTGCCAGGGCATGCCCACGCCCCAGGCGGCGGCCACGGCCGCCATGACGTTCTCGACCTGAAAACCGATCTTGCCGTTGCGTGTGATGGGTACGTCGCGCAGGTGGATGGTCTCGCGCCACGAGCCTTCCGAAGCCACGATGGAGTCGCCATCCACATACACGGTGCGGTGGCCCTGAGCGCGGTGCGTGGCCATCACGGGATGGTGGCGGTCGCTCGCAAAGAAGATGATCTTGCCGGGGCAGGCGGGCGCCATGGCGGCCACGATGGGGTCGGCCGCGTTGAGCACGCCGTAGCCCGTGGTAGCCACGTTCTGCACGATCACGCGCTTGAGCACGGCCAGGTCTTCCACCGTGGTGATGTAGTTCAGGCCCAGGTGGTCGCCCGCGCCGATGTTGGTGACCACGGCCACCTGGCAGCGGTCAAAGCCCAGGCCTTCGCGCAGGATGCCGCCACGCGCGGTCTCGAACACGGCTGCATCCACCTCGGGGTGCAACAGCACGTTGCGGGCGCTCTTGGGGCCGCTGCAGTCGCCACTGTCGATCTGGCGGCCGTTCACGTACACGCCGTCGGTGTTGGTCATGCCCACGCGCAGGCCCTGGGCGGTGAACAGGTGGGCGATGAGGCGGGCCGTGGTGGTCTTGCCGTTGGTGCCGGTGACGGCCACGACCGGAATGCGGCCGTCGTCGCCATGGGCGTAGAGCTTGTCCACCATGGCCTGACCCACGTTGCGGGGCTTGCCGTAGCTGGGCGCCAGGTGCATGCGCAGGCCGGGGGCGGCGTTCACTTCCACAAAGCCGCCGCCTTGCTCTTCGAGCGGGCGCAGCACGGTCTCGGCCACCATGTCCACGCCGCAGATGTGCAGGCCCACCATCTGGGCGGCGGCCACAGCGCGTGCGGCAACCTCGGGGTGCACATCATCGGTCACGTCGGTGGCGGTGCCACCCGTAGAGAGGTTGGCGTTGTTGCGCAGGACGACGCGCTGGCCCTTGGCAGGCACCGAGTCGGGCGTCAGGTCTTGCATGGCCAGGCGGGCCACGGCAATGTCGTCGAGCCGGATCTTGGTGAGCGAGGTGGCATGGCCCTCGCCCCGGCGCGGGTCGAGGTTGACCTGGTTGACCAGCTCGCGCACCGTGTGCTGGCCGTCGCCCAGCACCTGGGGTGGCTCGCGGCGTGCAGCGGCCACCAGTTGGTCGCCGACCACCAGCAGGCGGAAGTCATGGCCCGGCAAAAAGCGCTCCACCATCACGGTGCCGTATTCGGCGGCGTTCTTGTAGGCTTCTTCGAGCTGGGCGCGGTCAGTGATGTTGACCGTCACACCCTTGCCCTGGTTGCCATCCTGTGGCTTGACCACCACGGGCAGGCCGACCTTGAGGGCCACTTCCCAGGCTTCGTCCACGCTCTCGACCGGTTTGCCTAGCGGCACGGGCACGCCAGCGGCATGCAGCAGGCGTTTGGTCAGGTCCTTGTCCTGGCCGATGGATTCGGCCACGGCGCTGGTCGAATCGACCTCGGCCGCCTGGATACGGCGCTGCTTGGAGCCCCAGCCAAACTGCACCAGGCTGCCACGCGTGAGGCGGCGGTAGGGGATGCCGCGCGCCACGGCGGCGTCCACGATGGACCCGGTACTGGGCCCCAGGCGCTCGTCTTCGTCGAGTTCGCGCAACTCGGCAATCACGGTGTCGGCATCAAAATTGCCTTCGCCTTGCGCTGCCTTGATGAGTTGCTGCGCATACTCAAAGGCTTTGCGGCCCACGGCCTCTTCGCTGTATTCCACGACCACCTGGTACACACCCGCATCGGTGGTGGCGGTGGTGCGCGCGAAGGTGACAGGGCAACCTGCCTGTGCCTGCAATGCCAGGGCGGCAGTCTGCAGCACATGGGCCAGCGAGACATCGCCGCCCCCGGTTTCGGGGTGCAGCGCGCCGATGGCGGGAAACAGGGCCCGCAGGCGGGCTTCGAACCCGGCCATCTGGCCCACGGCGCGCTCGTTTTCGGCGCAGGTCACCACGGCCTCGATGGCCATGTGGCGGCTCCAGAGGTTGGGGCCACGCAGGGCCCGGGTGCGGGATACATCCATGGAAGTCTCTTTCAGTGGTCCATCAGGGCGCTGAGGCCCTGTTCAGGTCGTGGGATGCGAGGTCAAACAACAAACAAAAGCTAATGCGCGAGGTGCCATCACGACCGCAGTGCGGCGGTGGGGACCAGTTCGGGCTCAAAGGTCTTGATGCCAGCGCCGATGAGGTCGGGGGCAATGTTCAGCGCCCAGGCCGTGCCGATGGCAGCCAGCAGGGCGTCGGTGTCGGGCGCCACGGCATTGCGCCCAAAGGTCAGGTCTGCCAGCGAGCCTAGTACATGTTCTGCACTGCCCGTGGCCAGCACCACGCGGCCGTTCTTCACAACCACGGCGCGGCCGTTGTCCTTGGCGCGGTGTTCCACGATGACGGGCAGGGTGGCGTCCTGGGCATACAGCACCACGGCACCGTCCGACAGCGGCGCCAGGTCGGCCACTTGCGGGATGGCAGCGTTGAGCACCGCTGCGCCTTCCGACAGCACCACGTCCACCTGGGTGCGCATCACCTTGGTCATCTGGTCCTGTTCGTGCACGTCGAATTCGGCCAGCGTTTCCACGCCGTCCATGTCGGTGACCACACCCACCTGGCAGCGGTCGTAGGCCAAACCGTCGCGCAGGATGGTGCGCGCGTCGCTTTCGATCACGGCGGCCTGCACGGTCTTGTTCATCAGCAGGCGGTGGGCGGCCTCCCAGTGCGCGCAATCGGTCGATTCGACGCAGCGGCGGTCCAGGAACAGCCCTTCGCGACAGGCCAGGCCCGTGTGGTGGCCGCTCAGGTGCAGCAGCCAGGCCACGACCCGCGCGATGGTTGACGTGCCACGCGTGCCCGCCACGCCCACCAGCGGAATGCGGCCTGCCTGGCCCGCATCGTCTTCCGACGGGAACAGATGCTCTGCAATGGCCTGGCCCACAGGGCGCGGTGCACCCACGGCGGGCTTCAGGTGCATCAGCAGGCCAGGGCCTGCGTTCACTTCGACAATGGCACCGCCCTGGGCGTGCAGGGGTTTGGAGATGTCCTTGGCCACCAAGTCGATGCCGGCGATGTCCAGCCCCACCACCTTGGCCGCCAACTGGGCGATGTAGGCCACCTCGGGGTGCACGTCGTCCGTGCAGTCCACGGCCACGTTGCCGTTGCGCTGCACCACCACCTGGCGGCCAGCGGCGGGCACCGAGTCGGCGCCCAGGTCCTGGCGCTTGAGTTCGAGTTGCACCTTGGTGTCAGTGGCCAGGTCGATGATTTCGAGCGGGTACTCTTCTTCGTAGCCACGGCGCGGGTCGGAGTTGAGCTGGGTGTCGATCAGCTCCTTGACGGTGGAGCGGCCGTTGCCGGTGATGGTGACCACTTCACCACGTGCCGCTGCGACCACTTTGCCGCCCACCACCAGCAGGCGGTGCTCGTCGCCGGGGATGAAGCTCTCGACCATGACGTCGCTGCCCTCGGGGTAGGCCACGTGGTAGGCGGCCTCGATGTCTGCCTGCTTGTGCAGATCCAGCGTCACCCCCCGGCCGTGGTTGCCGTCAGAGGGCTTGACCACCACAGGCAGGCCGATGTCCTGGGCGGCTTCCCAGGCTTCCTCGGGGCTGTTGACCACCTGGCCCTCGGGGATGGGCACGCCGCAGGACTTGAGCAGGCTCTTGGTCAGGTCCTTGTCGCTGGCGATGCCTTCGGCGATGGCGCTGGTGAACTCGGTCTCAGCCGTCCAGATGCGGCGCTGGCTGGCGCCATAGCCCAGTTGCACCAGATTGCCGTCGTTCAGGCGGATGTGCGGGATGCCCCGGTCGGTGGCGGCGGTGACGATGCAGGCGGTGCTGGGGCCAAGGTACTGGTCGTCCACCTCGGTGCGCACACGGGCCACGGCGGCAGCCACGTCAAACGGCTCATCGTTGATTGCGGCCATGATGAGCGCGTGGCCCTGGGCCAGCGCCACGCGCGCCACGCTTTCGTCGCGCGCCCGGAACACCATGCGGTATACGCCACGCTGGCTGGTGCTGCGGGTCTGGCCAAAACCGGTGGGCATGCCCGACAGGTTGAGCAACTCGATCACGATGTGCTCCAGCACATGGCCGCACCAGGTGCCTTCCTGCAGGCGCTGCAGGAACCCACCGCGTTCGCCCACGCCGCAGTGGTGTTCGATCAGTGCGGGCAGCCAGGCGGTAAGTCGGTCGTTGAAACCGGGCAGCAGGTTGGAGGGGTAGTCCTCCAGCTCGCCCAGGTCCAGCCAGACTTCCAGTACAGGCCGGTAGGTCCAGATATTGGGGCCGCGCAGGTAGTTGATGCGAAGCAGTTGGATGTCGTTGAGTTTCGCCATGGATTGCAGCGGGTGAGTTGGTCCGGCCGGGTAAGGGCTATGGGCTATGCGGGAGAGGAAGAAACTGTGAAAGGAAACTTTTGTGGACGAGGATTGTGCTCCAGTCCTGGGGCTGTGCGCAGTGTCAGCCAAATGAGCGTCAGAGGCGTTAAATGAGGATGCCGTCGCACCGTGGCATGCAGTATCGGGGAGAATTCGCGCTTTCGCGAGATCGGTCACCGCAGGCAGCCGGGGGCGGAAAACCCAACCAAAAATGCAACATCACCATTCTGTGGACGCCTCGGGTGTCTTTTCTGGCCCTTTGGGGGCCGATTTGCGGGCCATGCTCGCTTCCAAGGAAAACGTACTGGCAGCGCTTCAGGTTGACCTGAGCACGGCGCTGCGCTTTGCGGCAGGCTGGGTGGTGGTGACGTCTGAACGGCTGCTGGCCTGTGATGCGGGCACCACGGCTTGGCGCAGCTGGCCCCTGGGCGATGGCCTGGCGCTCAAGCTGCAGGACCATGGCGGTGTGGGCTCGCTGGAGCTGCACAGCCCTCGCGAGCGCTTGGCGCTGTGGCGCTTTACCCTCGCGCACCACGCCCAGGCCCTGCGTCTGCTGCAGCGTTTTGAGCAGCAAAGCGCCCGGGGTGACAACGGCGCCGAGGACGAGGCCGACGAACCCGCCTGTCCCACCTGCCACACGCCCCTGCCGCCCGACACCGAAGAATGCCCGGCCTGCGCCCGCGCCCAGCCGCCCCAAACTTCCACCTGGGTGCTGCTGCGCCTGTGGCGCTTTGCCCGGCCCTACCGCAAGCAACTGGCCGCCGGTTTTGCGCTGACGCTGGCGTCCACCGCCGCCACACTGGTGCCGCCGTATCTGACCATCCCGCTGATGGATGACATCCTGATCCCGTTCCAGAACGGCAAGCAGATCGAACCCGGCCTGGTGCTGCTGTACCTGAGCGGCCTGCTGCTGTCGGCGCTGGCGGCCTGGGGCCTCTCCTGGGCGCGCACTTACATATTGGCGCTGGTGTCCGAGCGCATCGGCGCCGACCTGCGCACCACCACCTACGAGCACCTGCTGCGCCTGTCGCTGGACTACTTTGGCGGCAAGCGCACGGGTGACCTCATGGCGCGGATTGGCTCGGAGACGGACCGCATCAACGTCTTCCTGTCCCTCCACGCCCTGGATTTTGTGACCGACGTGCTCATGATCATGATGACGGCGGCCATTCTGTTCTCCATCAACCCATGGCTGGCGCTGGTCACGCTGGTGCCGCTGCCCTTCATTGGCTGGATGATCCACACCGTGCGCGACCGCCTGCGCACCGGGTTTGAAAAGATCGACCGCGTGTGGTCCGAAGTGACCAACGTGCTGGCCGACACCATCCCGGGCATCCGGGTCGTGAAAGCCTTTGCGCAAGAAAAGCGCGAAGCCCAGCGTTTTCGAGACGCCAACCAACACAACCTGGAAGTCAACGACAAGCTCAACAAGACCTGGAGCCTGTTCACGCCCACCGTGTCGCTGCTCACTGAAATTGGCTTGCTGGTGGTGTGGGGCTTCGGCATCTGGCTGGTGTCGCGCAACCAGATCACGGTGGGTGTGCTCACGGCCTTCATCGCCTACATCGGCCGTTTCTACGGGCGGCTGGATTCAATGAGCCGCATTGTCTCGGTCACGCAAAAGGCCGCCGCTGGCGCCAAGCGCATCTTCGACATCCTGGACCATGTGAGCAACGTGCCCGATCCGGCCCAACCCGTGAAGGTGGACAAGGTTCAGGGCGCGATCACCATGCAGGGCGTGGGCTTTCGCTACGGCAGCCGCGCAGTCATCAAGGGGCTGGATCTGGATATCCGCCCCGGCGAGATGATCGGCCTGGTGGGCCACAGCGGCTCAGGCAAGAGCACGCTGGTCAACCTGATCAGTCGTTTTTATGACGTGAGCGATGGCTCCATCCAGGTCGACGGCATCGACATCCGCCGTTTCGCTGTGGCCGACTACCGCCGCCACATAGGCCTGGTGCTGCAGGAGCCCTTCTTGTTCTTCGGCACCATTGCCGAGAACATTGCCTACGGCAAGCCCGAGGCCACGCGCGAGGAGATCGTGGCGGCGGCCCGCGCTGCGCACGCCCATGAATTCATCCTGCGCTTGCCCCATGGCTACGACTCACTCGTGGGTGAGCGCGGCCAGGGTCTCTCGGGCGGTGAGCGCCAGCGCATTTCCATTGCCCGCGCATTGCTGATCGACCCGCGCATCCTGATCCTGGACGAGGCCACCTCGGCCGTGGACACCGAGACCGAGAAGGAAATCCAGAAGGCGCTCGACAACCTGGTGCAGGGCCGTACCACGATTGCCATCGCCCACCGCCTGTCCACCCTGCGCAAAGCCGACCGCTTGGTAGTGATGGACCGGGGCGAAGTGGTGGAGGTCGGGCCGCACGACGAACTCATGGAGAAGCAGGGCGCCTACTGGCGGCTCTACGAAGCCCAGGCGCGCCGTGCTGAAGAAGACGCCCAGGCGGCCGGCGTCATCATCGACAGCAGCCTGCTGCACCCCGCCCACCCTGCGGGTAACCCGTGATGACTGCACTGCAGGAAAACGCCATGAACACCCCTTCCTTCCCGCAATCGCCGTCCACCGCCTCCGCCACGTTCACCTTGGCGCGCAATCCACACGGTCGGCTGGTTCTGACCCTGGCCGACGGCACGGCCCACGAGGGCGTCACGCCTGTGCGGGCCTTCCCCATCGCGGCACCCGCCGAAGGGCTCTCGCTGATCGGATCTGACGGCCACGAACTGCTGTGGATCGACCGGCTGGACCAGCTGCCAGCCCCCGCCCGCCAGCTCATCGAAGAAGAGTTGGAAGTGCGAGAGTTTGTGCCCACTATCGAAAAAATCATTGCAGTATCGAGCTTCTCCACCCCCAGCACCTGGCAGGTGGAGACGGACCGGGGCTCTGCCAGCCTCGTCCTCAAGGCCGAGGAAGACATCCGCCGCTTGGGCGGACGCACCCGCCTGCTGATTGCCGGGGGCGACGGCGTGCAGTTCCGCGTCAAAGACACCACGGCGCTGGACCGGCATTCGCGCCGGTTGCTGGAACGCTTTCTCTGATCTGACCCTGTACGAGGTCATCCCGGTGTCTCCACCGGCAAGGCACAACGGCAGTGCCAAGCCCTGCCGTGCCCGCTCCCCCCACAAGCCAGTAGCTCCAGACTCGGTGGGGGAATGAGTGCAATCGGTCGGCTGTGAGCCGATCCAGCCCCCGCATGCTCCCAAAAGGGTGACAAAGATTAGGGAAAACCCTAAATTTGAGCCAATCGGTGAAAAAGACCTAAATTCCCCCTTCTTTTTGCCGTAATAGATTACGAAGACGGCGAAAAAGCCTCTGCACTTCGAGCATATCTATTCATCAACCATTGGGGCCACTGCCATGCAAATGCCACCTGTCGACCGATCGCCGAGTTGGCGTCCTCAGGGCGCTGATTTGTATTCCACTGGCGCCTCTGGCGCGCCGCCGGTGCGGCCCATCAATGCATCCAATCCCGTCGAATCCATGGACCGGCTGGGCGAGGGCGCCATCGTGCGCGAGCCCGACAAGCCCTCCGCGCCCGATGTAGCAAACCGGGACTGGACCGAGGTCAAGAAAAAAGACACCGTGGAAGAACCGCCCGAGCCCCCCAAGGAGCCGATCTACAAACAACTGCTGGAGCTGATCCAGTCGATGTGGCGGGCCAGTGGCAGTGCGGTGGAGGTGGCGCAGGACATCAACAAGATGACCCTGCAGGAGCGCATGGCCCAGCAGGTCAAGAACGAGCCGCTGACCTACTCCGACCCCAAGATCAAGCGCACTGGCGGCTTGTGAGGGTTTGGCTCCTAAAGTTATAGCTGTTTGCGCATAACTGATAAGCGCTGGAGCCGTATTTCATTCAATTTTTGCCCCATTCTGGCCTCAAGGCCGGGGCGATGAAGCGGGAGCCGCTGCCTGGGCCGCCCGCTGCTGATCCCGCTCCGCGCGGTACTTGGCGGCAAAGGCCCGCACTTCCTCGTACGACACGTAGCCATCCTTGTCCGTGTCTGCATCGTCGAACGCGGCGGCCAGGCGGGGAAAGAGCTTGACCTCGGTGCGGCTGAGCTTGCCGTCCCCATTGAAGTCCAGCATCTTGAACTCGCGCATGGCCTTGATTTCGCCTTTGGTCAGGGCTGCCTGGGATTCAGTGGGGGCGCTGGCGGCGGGGGCTGGTGGCGCTGGCGCAGTTGCAGGGGGCATGGCCAGTGCAGTGGTGCCCAAGGCTGCCGCCAGGGTGCTCATCACGCAGGCGGCCAGGGAAAATCTGATGCGCAAAACAGGCTCCTTCTGTGGACTGGCAACGATGTTGGCACAGCTGGGTGTGCGTGGGCGGAATGCAACCCAAGGCTTGCAGCTTTCACCGGGAGTTGCAGGAGATTGCAAAACTTTTCGAAGGAACGCGAGTCCGTGCCCGGCCCCGGGTTAATCGCCGGCAGGGCGCAGGGGGTTGGAGATACCGCTGTTCACATGGCCGGCTGGCACATGACGGGCGGCTGAGGTCACATGGCCTGTCTGGTCGTCGAAGAAAAAGTCGGGTTCGAATTCGCGCAGGAATTCGCCCTTGGGAAGGCCACCCAGGAACATGGCTTCGTCCACATCGATGTTCCAGTCCATCAGCGTGCGGATCGCGCGTTCGTGCGCCGGGGCGCTGCGCGCCGTGACCAGTGCGGTGCGGATGCGCATGCCGGTGGTGCCGCCGGCCTCTCCGGCGGATTGCAGTCGGTGCAGCGCCGCCAGCAGGGGCTTGAACGGGCCATCGGGCAGGGGCAGGGCGGCCTTGTCGGTTTCGTGCTGCTGGAAGGCGGCCAGGCCTTCGGCCTGGTACACACGCTCGGCCTCATCGGAGAACAGCACGGCGTCGCCGTCAAAGGCAATGCGCACTTCCTGCGGGTTGGCGTCGCCTGCCTGTACCGATTCGGTGATCACCCGCGCGGCCGGGTAGCCCAGGTGCAGCGCCTCGCGCACATCGGCCTCGTTGGCAGACAGGAACAGGTGTGCGCCCAGCGGTCGCAGGTAGCGAAAAGGGTCACGCCCCTGGGTGAACACGCCGCGCTGGATGGTGGGCAGGCCATGGGCGTTGCAGGAGCGAAACACGCGCATGCCACTGACCGGGTCATTGCGCGAGAGCAGCACCACCTCCACCCGCTGGTGCTCCGAGGTGTTGAAGGTCAGCAGCTTGCGCACCAGCGAGAACGCCACGCCGGGCGCGGCGGGCACGTCCAGGCGCTGGCGCTGCAGGTCCACATAGGCGCGGTCATCCCTCTCGTGCTCGAAGACGCGGTTTTCCTCTTCGAAGTTGAACAGCGCCCGCGATGAGATCGCCACCACCAGCTTGTCGTCCAGTGTCACAGCCATAGGGTCACTTCACGAACTGATTCAGTTGGATGATCGGCAGCAATACCGCCAGCACGATGAGCATCACGATCAGGCCCATGCCGACGATGAGCAAAGGCTCCAGGATGGTTGCCAGCGCCATGGCGCGGCGCTGGACCTCGGTGGAAAGCTGCCTGGCGGCGCGCTGCAGCATCACCGGCAGTTGCCCCGTCTGCTCGCCCAGGCGCGCAAACATGGACAGTAGGCCGGGGAAGCGCTTTTTCTGCGCCAGCGCCGAGGCCAGGGGCGCACCTTCGCGCACCAGCACCAGCGCTTCGAGTGCATCGGCGCGCAGGGCGCGGTTGTTCAGCGTTTCGGCGGCGGCCTGCAGCGCCTTGAGGATGGGTACGCCCGCACCCGCCAGCATGGCCAAGGTGCCCGCAAAACGCGCCGCGTTGTAGCCGCGCGCCAGTTTGCCCACCAGCGGCAGGTTGAGCCAGGCGGCATCGAATTTTTCGCGAACATGCCCGATGGTCAGCGCCCAGCGTGTGCCAAAAGCGATCAAAACAGAAGCAATCAGCATCATCCAGCCATAGCTGCGTACAAAAGCGCTGATGCCCAGCATGGCCACGGTCAGAAACGGCAGCGCCCGCTTGGTGCCCGCAAACACGCTGGCCACCTGGGGCACCACGTAGCCCACGAGGAAGAGCACGATCACGATGGCGACGATGGTCACGATGGCGGGGTACAGCGCAGCGCCCACCAGCTTGGCCTTGAGCGCCTGGCGTTCTTCCAGGTCGTCGGCCAGGCGTTCCAGCACCAGGCCCAGGTTGCCGCTGTGCTCGCCCGCGCCGATCACCGCGCAGTAGATGTCGGAAAACTCGCGCGGGTGCTGCGACAGGGCGCGCGCAAACGTGGCTCCGGCATTGACCTCAGCGCGCAGTGCGGCCACCAGGTGGCGCTGGCGTTCGTCGTCGGCTTCTTCAGACAGTGCCGTGAGGGCGCGCTCCAGCGGCAGGCCGGAAGACACCAGCCCGGCAATCTGCCGCGTCCAGATCGACAGGCCCGTGGCGCTGAACACGGGCCGTGTGAACAGGCGCTGGCCCAGGCTGGCCGAGCTGCCATCCAGCGACTGGCCGGTCTGCACCAGCTCTACCGCCAGGGGCACCAGGGCCTGGGCTCGCAGCAGGCTGCGCGCGGCCTTGGCGGTGTCGGCCTCCATGAGGCCCTTGCGGGTCTGGCCCTGGGCGTCCAGGGCTTCAAAGGAAAAAGCAGGCATGCGGGTGCGGGCGGTATGGCGGTGGCGTGGAAATCAGGCGGTCACACAACAGGCTGATGCGGGCGAAAACCTTGCAGCCCCTGATGGTAGCCGGTACCCAAGGCCCATGGCTGTGGGCCAGTACCCTTGCCAGCGGGATGACCCAGGTCAAGGCGCTGACGCATTGGGCGCGCAGAATAAAAAGCGATCTGTGGCATCGGGTTGCAGGTGTTCTGAATGAACAAGGAGTCTTTCATGCTGAAGAACAAGGTTGCGTTGGTCACCGGGGCATCGTCGGGCATTGGGCGTGCCATTGCGCTGGTGTGGGCGCGCGAAGGCGCCAAGGTGGTGGTGTCGGATGTGAATGTGCAGGCGGGTGAGGAAACGGCGGCGCTGGTACGCGCAGCCGGGGGCGATGCCATTTTTGTGGCTGCCGATGTGGGCAGGCCCGAGGACTGCGAAGCGCTGGTGAACCGCACCGTGGCCCACTACGGAGGGCTGGACATCGCCTGCAACAACGCGGGCATCGGCGGCCCGCAGGCGGCCACGGCCGATTACCCCCTGGATGGCTGGGCCCAGGTCATCAACATCAACCTCTCCGGCGTGTTTTACGGCATGAAATACCAGATCGCAGCCATGCTCAAGAATGGCGGCGGCTCCATCATCAACATGGCATCCATCCTGGGGGCGGTGGGTTTTGCCACCGCCCCGGCCTACACCGCGGCCAAACATGGTGTGGTGGGGCTGACCAAGGCGGCTGCGATTGAATACAGCGCCCATGGCGTGCGCATCAATGCCGTCGGGCCTGCCTTTATCCACACGCCCATGATCAGCGGGCTGGAGCAGGATGCTGGCATCAACGCGATGCTGGTGGGCGCCCACCCCATCGGCCGCCTGGGGCAACCTGAAGAGGTGGCCGAGCTGGTGACCTGGCTGGCGTCCAGCAAGGCGTCGTTTGTGACCGGGGCGTATTACCCGGTGGATGGCGGCTACCTGGCGCGATAAAACACCGGCGCGGCGTTGGAGTCATCGAAACTGGATGGCTGGAAAGGGTGGCTGCCTCTGATGAAGTTCTCCTCGAACCCGATGTGGCGTGGGTGAGACGGCCCGCCACCGCATGCTATTTTGCCCTGTGCCGCTTGCGGTGCCTGCGCTTAAGATGCGGCAGTTGGGGCCGCGCCATGGCGCAGCCCCCCAGATTTGACTCACAAAGGAGAAGAAAGTGAATAAGACGACTGCCCTGGGAGGACTGGTTGCCGCTTTGGTGTTATCTGCTTGCGGCGGAGGCGGGGATGATGTGGCGCCACCTGCGCCGAAGCCTCCTGCGACCGTGGTCACCGGCGTGGAAGGCCTGTGGACCGGGGCGACCACCGACCCTCTGAATGTGCAGGGTGTGGTGCTGGAGAACGGCGAATCCTGGAGCATCCTGACCGATGCAGTGGGCGCCGTGGTGGGCATATCGCAAGGCGCCGTTCAGACGTCGGGCCCAGATGTTGTCTCTGGCACCGGGCGCTATCTCAATGTGGTGGATGAGGCAAACCTTGCCAGCCGGACGACGGTGGCGGTCAGCTATAGCGGCAAGTACGCGGTGCGGGACTCGGTGCAGGTCACGGATTCCAAGGGCGTGAAGTTCACCGGTACCTATGGCGTGCTCTACGAGCAGCCTGCTGTCGTGAGCGAGTTGCTGGGTACGTATTCCGGCACCGGCATTGGCAACCAGGTGCGGGAGCCCTTGGTGTCGGTTTCCATTTCCACCGGTGGATTGGTGTCGATTCCCTCCTACCCGGGTTGCTCCATTCGCGGCACCGTGGTGCCCCGCGCCAGCGGCCGGAACGTGTTTGATCTGCCGCTCACCTTCAGCGGAGCCACATGCCCCGTGGGCGATGGCGTGGTTGTTCAACACGTTGTTCTGTACAACGACACCACCCAAGCGATCGTGATCATGGGGCAGAGTGCGAGCAAGGCAGAAACTTTCGTCTACACCGGACAGAAGACCTAAGCGCTTTTATCAAGGCACTCAGCGGCTTTCCCACGCTTCGGCGTGGGCCTGTGCCGCAACATCCAGCGAGCGCAGGCGTAGAGCTGGGTCGTAGAGATCACTCACGAGCATCAGTTCATTGGCCCCGGTGGCTTCGGTGAGCTGTGCAAGGCCCGCGCGCACCGTGTCGGGCCCGCCGATCACGGCAGCGGCCAGAAAGTCGCCAATCGCGGCGCGCTCCTGGGGCTGCAGCTGCGCGGCGTAGTTCTCAACGGGCGGCAGCAGGCGGCGCCGGTCGCCGGTCAGAATGCCCAGCACCCGCTGGTAGGTGCTGCTGGCCAGAAACTCCGCTTCTTCATCCGTGGGGGCCGCAATCAGCGGCACCCCAATCACCACATAGGGCTGGGGCCAGGCGGCGGACGGCCGGTACAGGTTGCGGTACAGGTCAATGGCCTGGTGCAGCAGGCGCGGGGCAAAGTGCGAGGCAAAGGCATATGGCAGCCCGCGCTCCGCCGCCAGTTGCGCCGAAAACAGGCTGGAGCCCAGCAGCCAGATCGGCACGTTGGTGCCCGCACCGGGCATGGCAATCAGGCGCTGGCCTGGTTCGGCCGGGGCCAGCAGGCGCTGCAACTCTGCGACGTCCTGCGGAAAATCATCGGCTGTCTCCACCCGGCTGCGGCGCAGTGCGCGCATGGTGGTGGGGTCCGTGCCCGGCGCGCGCCCCAGTCCCAGGTCGATGCGGCCCGGGTACAGCTCGGCCAGGGTGCCAAAGGCCTCGGCCACCACCAGAGGCGCGTGGTTGGGCAGCATCACGCCGCCAGAACCCACACGGATGCGCGAGGTACCGCCGGCAATATGGCCCACCAGCACGGCGGTGGCTGAGCTGGCAATGCCCGCCATGTTGTGGTGCTCTGCCAGCCAGTAACGGGCAAAACCCAGCTTTTCAGCATGTTGCGCGGTGCGCAGGGCAATCTGCAGCGCATCGGCTACGGTCCCGCCCTCCCGGACGGCGACGAGGTCGAGCATGGACAGGGCGGGGCGTTGAGCAGTGGGAGTCATCCGTGCATTGTCTGGCCCTGGCCACATTGCTGCTGGCTACCGGGGCAGAGCTGGCAGGGCCAGAAGGGTTGACGCGCACGGTTTTTACCAAGAGGTCATTTTTTGGTAGCCAAAACCGCGCGCGCCCCACAGAATGTTTCAAGGCATTTCCGGCAGGACCATTCCTGGTGCTGGCGGACGGGGTGCCTCCACAGGGACCAAGCATGGGTTTTTTCAGTCGTCTGTTCAAGATCCGGGAGCAAGATCCCACCAGCCCTGACACCACCTGGGCCATGGAAGACAACGGCAGCGAATTGGTGCTGGACGCCGAGTACGCCTCCATGCTCATGACCGAAATCGATATCGACGCGGCCATTGCCAGCCATGAGCGCTGGCGCCTGCAGCTGCAGGACATGGTCAATGGCCGCTCGCAGGAAGTGATGCGGCCCGAACGCATCTGCCAGGACGATCGCTGCGACCTGGGCCGCTGGCTCTATGGCACGGGGCGCGTGCGGCTGGGGCATTACCCCGCGTTCGACATGCTGGTGGCCCGGCACAAATACTTTCACCAGCAGGCGGCCGATGTGGTGACTGCGTTCCAGGCGGGCGAGCAGCAAAAGGCCGTGCAACTGCTCAATAGCAGCTGCCGCCATGCGTCCAATCAGGTGCTGTTGTTGCTCAAGGAACTCAAGCGGGGCCTGGGGCGCTGATACCTTGGGGCGCGGTGTACACAGGCACGGCCAAGGCCAGTCCGCGCTGTGTGAATGATTGCTCTGTTTTTTATAGCTTAAAACGCTTTATACACAAGCGCTAAGGCCATTTTTATCTGAATTCTGCGAACATTTCCGGCGCCGCAACCTCGCCCAGTCCCCACCGTTTCGGCCCGCACGCCAGCATCGGCACACAGTTCTTACATCTGAAGACACGGCCGCCAGCGAGAAACGCCGTTGGCGTGGCTATCCTTCGGCGCGCGCCAACCATTGCTTGCAGTTGGTTGCGCAAAAACACAATCGATTCAAGACCAATCAAGAAGCTGACCACGTCAGAGAGGGAACCCCCATGGACCGCCGTAAATTGTTGACGCTCGTAACCCTGGCTTCCGGCGTGAGCGCCGTATCGCCCGTGTGGGCGCAGTTTGACCTGGGCAAGATGCTGGATGCAGGCAAGGACCTGGCCAAGTCCGAGAGCCTGTCGGACGAGGAACTCAAGAGCACGTTCGACCAGATGTCCGCCGAGATGGACAGCCAGAACCAGGTGGCCCCGGCAGGAAACCCCTATGCCAAGCGCCTCACGAAGCTCACCTCGGGCCTGGGCACCCACGACGGCCTCAAGATGAACTTCAAGGTCTACCTCACGCCGGAGATCAACGCCTTTGCCATGGCCAACGGCACCATCCGGGTGTATTCGGGTTTGATGGACAAGTTCACCGACGATGAAGTGCGCTATGTGATCGGCCACGAGATCGGCCACGTCAAGGCCGGCCACACCAAGGCCCGCATCCAGACCGCCCTGCGCACCAGCGCGCTGCGCAATGCCGTGGCGTCGAGCAACGGCAAGGCCGGTGCCATTGCCAACTCGCAGCTGGGTGACCTGTTCGAGAAAGTGGTGCGCGCCCAGCATTCGCAAAGCAACGAGCGCGAGGCTGACGACTACGCCATGGGCTTCATGAAGGCCAAGCGATACCAGCCCGCCGCTTGCGTCACTGCGCTGGAAAAACTCGCCGCCATGTCGGGCGGGGAGTCGACCAGCTTTTTGTCTACCCATCCGTCACCCAAGGAGCGGGCGGACCGGATGAAGACGCAGGTTGCCTGACCTTTCGCTGTTGCTAAAGCCTGGTGGGGCAGTACCGCGTCTTCGGGCGCGGTATTTTTTTGTCCGCACATTTCGACATCCCCGCGGCCGTGGGCGCCCATCCGCGCGGCGGTGCTTTGGCTCGCCTGGGGTCAGTAACTCCGCCCACCCTTGTACATCGCATGCTGGCGCCGGTTCAGCGTGGCGGCTTCGCCCAGCCGCCCCATGGCAGCACCCGCATGCGCATGTGTGATGGCCATGCCCAGGCCATCGGCCGCGTCGGTGCCTGGCACGCCGGGCAGGCTGAGCAGGCGCCGCACCATCTCCTGCACCTGGCTCTTGGCGGCGCGGCCGTGGCCGACCACGGCTTTTTTCATCTGCAGCGCGGTGTATTCGGCCACCGGCAAATTGCTCGCCACCAGGGCCGTGATGCAGGCGCCCCGTGCCTGGCCCAGCAGCAGGGTGGACTGGGGATTGACGTTGACGAACACGATCTCGACCGAGGCCACATCGGGTTCATAGCGGGCCGCCACTTCGGTGATGCCGTCGAACAGGATCTTCAGGCGCCCGGGCAGATCGCCCAGCGCCAGCGTGGTGGTGCGGATGGTGCCGCTGGCTACGTAGCTGAGCTTGTGGCCGTCCATGTCTACCACGCCAAATCCGGTGGTCTGCAGGCCGGGGTCGATGCCTAAGATGCGCATTTGCTCACTATTTGATAGCTGCTATCGCTTGTTGGTAAAGCGCTAGATGCCAATTTTCTTGAAAATTTCTGGGTCGGTTCATTTACAGACCGAAGTACCAGCGCACCGAATGGAAAAACACCGGCGCCGCAAAACACAGCGCGTCCACCCGGTCGAGCAGGCCACCCGCACCGGTGACCGACATGCCCTGCATGCCCCAGCTGGTGATCCCCCGGTCGCGCTTCAGGGCCTTCATCACCAGGTGCCCCAGGCTGCCCGCCACGCAGGCCAGCAGCGCCATACCGAGCGCCTGGCCGGGCTTGAACGGGGTGATGAACGTGAGCAGCCCGCCGGCCAGCCCCCCGGCCGCCACACCGGCCAGCCAGCTCGTCCACTGAAAACTCTGGCTCACCTGCGGCGCCACGGGCTTGTGCGGAAAGCGCCGCCCCAGCAGGTGCTGCACCAGCATGCAGGTCTGCACCACAAACACCAGGAAAAACACCAGAAACGCGCCCTTGTCGCGGTAGCCCGGAAAGTCCAGCAGCAGCAGCGCGGGCACGTGGCTCATGCCATACACGCAGACCATGATGCCCCACTGCAGCTTGGCGTTGCGCTCCAGAAAACGCTGCGGGTCATTGGCCAGCGCACTCACCACAGGCAAGGCCAGGAACACGTAGACGGGGATGAACACCGTGAACAGGTCAAAGTGCTTGCTGCCTACGATCCAGAACTGCAGCGGCAGCACCACAAAAAACGCCAGCACCAGGCTGCGGTGGTCGCCACGCCGTGTGGGCGACAGCGTGATGAACTCGCGCAGCGCAAAAAACCCCACGATGGCAAACAGCACGGTGGCTACCGTGTCGCCCAGGACCCAGCCAATCCAGAAGACGGAAGCCATCATCCAGGATGTTTTGAGCAGTCCCCAGAAACGCTTGGCTTCGAGGATGCGGGCTTCGGACTCAGGGTCGTCGCTGGCGTGTTCACGCAGATTGCGTACGAAGGCCCAGATGGTGACGACGGACAGGATGCCAAACATCACCAGGAACAGGGCACCGACCTGCTGGGTGGCAGTCAAATTGCGGAGGAAGTTGTTCATGTTCAGACTTCCCTGAGCGCAATGACTGCACGGCGTGCCCGGTCGAGGAACGGGCGACGCTCTTCACCTGCCTCCAGCTGCACAGGCTCTCCAAAAGTCACCGAGCACAGGATGGGCACCGGCACCACTTCGCCCTTGGGCATTACGCGCTGCACGTTGTTGATCCAGGCGGGCACCAGCACCACCTGCGGGAACATTTGCGCCAGCTTGAACAGGCCCGACTTGAATGGCTGCGGCTCGTCGCCATGGCCGCGCGTACCTTCGGGAAAGATCACGATGGAGTCTCCGCTCTCCAGCGCACGCACCAGAGGGGCCAGCGGGTCGGACTCGGGCAGGGCTGCGCGCAGCTCCTCGGGGGTGGGCGCGCGGGGCGGGGCTTCGGGCGACGGATCGGGGCCGCCCGCCATGGCGGTGTCCGCGTCGCTGGCGGCGGTGGCCAGGGCCTCCAGCACGCCCACCGGCTCCGCCGCCAGGGGCGCCGGGGGCCGCGCAGGCGTGGCCTGACGGTCCACATACACGGCGTTGAACACGGCGGTGGTGATCCACTGGCGGAACGGCGTCTTGGTCCAGTAATCCTTGGCGGCAATGGGCCGCGTGATGCTGCGCAGCTCCTCGGGCAGGGCCGCCCAGATCAGCACCATGTCGGCGTGGCTCTGGTGGTTGGCGAAATAAATGCGCTGCTCGGCCTTGGGCGGGCAGCCGTACCAGCGGGCCTGGGAACCGGTCAGAAACCGCACGATCCCCAGCAGAAGGAAACTCATCAACTTGGCAAGCATGGCGGGGATGATACGTGGCGGGTGTGCCCGGTCGGGCGTGTACTGTGGCGGGCCGCAGCCGGGCGGCTGCAGCTACCCTGGCCACTACACCCAGATGCGATATGCCCAGAACGCTTCGTCGCCGTAGATGCCGTCGTACAGCGCCTGTGGGGCATAGCCGGTGATGCGCCGCGTGACGCGGCACAGGTGCGACTGGTCCGAGAAGCCCGCGCCTGCCGCCACGTCGGCCCATTTCACGGTGCCCTTCGCGGCGTCCGAAGCGATGGTGTCGAAAAACGCCTGCTCGGCCTTGCCAAAGCCGCGCAGCTCGCGCAGCGGCAGCCCGGCCCAGCGCTTGATGCGGCGCTCCAGCTGGCGCAGGCTGCGGCCGGGAGCCGATACAGCGGCGCGCTGCGCGAGGTGCATGGCCCAGTCACCGTAGCGCTGCACCTGCAGCGCCTGCGCGGGACGGCAGGCTTGCCAGCGGGGTTCCAGAAACGCCTCCAGGCAGTCCATGCGGGCGGCATCGCCCGGCTGGTGCTGCACGGCTTCGCACATCGCGATCCAGTCGGGTGGCAGCACGGTTTGCGCATCCACGAAACGGTCAGTCAGCGCCTCAGGCTCCAGGCCGGTGAGCTGGTGCAGCGCGTCGGGCATGAACATCACCATCATGGCGTGGGTGGGCGCTGCGCAATAGCTGGCGCTGGGCCGGGTCTGGGGGCCCGCCAGCACCCAGCGGCCGGGATACGCCTCGCGCGGGCTGTGCAGGCCGGGCTGGGTGTCGGGGCGGTCTGCCACCAGGGCTTCGCTGCGGCCTTCAAACCACCAGCTCAGGCTGCAAAGGGGCGTGGCCGGAAAGCGGTTGATGCGTTGCTCATCCCGCAGCGTGTGGCCCACCGTGCTGCGCACCATGGTGCCGCGCAGGCAGGCCGACAGGCTGGCGCGCGGCAGCCACAGCTGGCCCGAGGGGATCAGCCCCTGCGGATGCCGTGCGGAAGGTGGGATCAGGGTTGCCATGGGGCGCGAGTGTAGGCCAGGGGCGATGTCGAATTCGTTCAATACCTGCCCGCTGCTGCGCCGCAC
Organism: Acidovorax sp. NN32; assembly: GCF_057597245.1. Taxonomy (NCBI): domain Bacteria; kingdom Pseudomonadati; phylum Pseudomonadota; class Betaproteobacteria; order Burkholderiales; family Comamonadaceae; genus Acidovorax; species Acidovorax sp. NN32. Next base: position 4,423,969 of record NZ_CP199679.1, on the reverse strand, counting down.
CATCCGCACCATGAACCACGCAACCACCACTGCCCCATCGAAGCCCGCAACACCTTCGCCCTCTGCGCAGCTTGCGCCAGCCCGGCACCCCGAGCTCGGTGGCCCGCCCAGCCGCTGGTGGGGCCTGCCCTTGTTGCAGGAGATGCGTGCCGATTACCTGGGCTTCGTCACCCGCTTGCAGCGCGACCATGGCGACCTCACCCGCATGCGCCTGGTTAATGAAGATGCCTGGGACCTCCTGTCGCCCGACCTCGTGCGCGAGGCGCTGGTTACCCACGCAGACCACCTGATCCGCTGGGAGCGCGGCATCGCCGTGTTCGAGCAGGTGTTCGGCCAGAGCGTGCTGGTGACCGAGGGCGACACCTGGCAGCGCCAGCGCCGCATGCTGATGCCTGCTTTTACCCCCAAACGCGTGGCGGGCTACGCGCAGCTCATGACCGATGCTGCCCGCAGCGCGCTCGACGCCGCCGTGCCCGCTGGCCAGGCCGAAGCGTTGGTGCCCATGGACATGCTCTGGACCGATGTGGCCATGGACGTGATCCTGCGCACGCTGTTCAGCGAATCGGCCCAGGCCGACGCGTGCGATGCCGCCTGGGCCACGCAGACGCTGTCGGAGACAGCCTTCCGAGAAATGTTCATGCCCTTCACGCTGCCCGACTGGCTGCCCCTGCCCGGCAAGGCCGCCAAGCGGCGCGCGCTCAAGGCACTCAAGGGGCTGGTGCAGCGCCACATCGGTGCGCGCAGCCGGGATGCGGCAGATTCAGCAGGCGCCCCGCCACGCACTGACCTGCTGCACATGCTGCTGGCGCTGCGCGACGAATCCACCGGCGAGCCGCTGTCGCCGCAGGAAGTGTTCGACCAGTGCATGGTCAGCTTCCAGGCCGGGCACGAGACCAGCGCCACCACGCTGCTGTGGTGGAGCCGCCTGATGGCCGAACACCCCGAGGCCGCGCAACGCGCACAGGCCGAGGTGGACAGCGTGCTGCCCCCGGGCCAGACGCCCGGCCCCGAGCACCTTGCCCGGTTGCCCTTTCTGGCCGCAACCCTCAAGGAGGCGCTGCGCCTGTACCCGCCCATTGCCGCGCTGATGACCCGGCGCACCACCGCACCCATCACGCTGGGCGGCGTGGAGGTGCCCCAGGGCGCCATGCTGCGCATCACGCCCTGGGTGCTGCACCGGGATGAACGCTGGTTTGCCCAGGCCGACCGCTTTGTGCCGGAGCGTTTTCTGGATGACGCCCCGGCCATCCCCAGAGGCGCGTGGATACCGTTTGGAGTGGGGCCACGCGTCTGTATTGGGCAGCACTTTGCGATGCTGGAGATGACGCTGCTGGCGGCTATGTTGCTGCAGCGGTACCGGCTGCGGTTGCCGGAGGGGGTGGCGGTGTGTGTGCCGAAGTTGCAGGTGACCTTGCGGCCGCAGGAGAGGGTGATGCTGTGGTTACAGAAGCGGTAGGCGGCTACCAGCCTTGCAGCCAGTCTGGCAGACCACGGGCGTAGAAAGGAGTCACTTCGTGGATGCTTGCAAAGAAGAACACGGACGAGGCCAGGTTGAACGCGAGGGTTCCGGCTATCCACGGGATGGCAGCCCAGCCCTTCTTGGTCCTGACGCGCAGGGTCATCGCCGCAGCGATCCCGTGCATGGCGAAGAAGACCGACTGATAGCCTTGCACGCGCCCAATCGCAGCGTAGAAGATGAATTCGTGGATCAGTGCAGACAAGCCAAAGACCAGGAGCGTTGTTCGCACCGGCGTGCGAGAGCCGCCAAGGGGTTTGAAGATGTCCTCCCAAAAGAATTGCTGCATGTTGCGGTTGTACCGCCGCCAGAAGTCTGCTGGGGTGCGCGCCGCAAAAGGATGGTCCATGTATTCGCGCGCCGCCCCACCAGACAATCTCCACAGCGCGGCGGAGGCGGAAAGCCCGGAAACGATCGCCACCATCAGGGCGGTCACTTTACTTGTGTGTTCAAGAAGAAAGGGCCAGCCTTGCCAATCCACACTGAACAGAACATTCAGGAGTGCGATGCCGATAGCGCCGCCCATCGTTCCCAGCACCAGACGGGATAGGTTTGCGTTCCTGGGCACTGGGCGCTCGCGCGGTAGACACCGCCGAACCAGAACGAAAGGGTGGGCGAGAAAAGCCAAAAAATCTTTCCACACCAGTGGCGATCTCATTCGCAGCTCCAGCCAGGCGTCGATCACCTTGATGGCTATGAGGGTTGCTGACATGGCAGCGAGGAACCGTGGAAGCGGTTGGTTGGCAGGGATCAGCCACGGCGATAGGGCGATCAGCAGGCAACCGCCCAGCAGGGCGCCGGACTGCGCGTGGTTGGCCCCACCTCGCTGCGACAGCAACGGGAAGCAGGCTATCGCCAAGAGGTAAGGGACAAAAAATCCGGCGAATAGGGGCAGCATGGTGTCTTGCTTGCTTCGTTGTGTGCTGTCACTTCAATCGCAGTGACATGTGCCGTGGCGCTCGCGCTCACGGCAGCTCCGCACTACCCATCCGCCCGAGAATCGTCCGCGTCCGTCCCGCCAGATACGCCGACCCGGGCGTCTTCTCAAACCGCTTGGGTGCAGGCAGCATCACCGCCAGCCGCGCGGCTTCCGTGGCGCTCAGGCGCGAGGCGCTTTTGCGGAAGTAGTGCTGCGCGGCCGCCTCGGCGCCGAACACGCCTTCGCCCCATTCCACGCTGTTCAGATAAATCTCCAGGATGCGCTGCTTGCTCAGCAGCTGCTCCAGCAGCAGCGTGAGTACAAATTCCTGCCCCTTGCGCAGCAGCGTGCGTTCGCCGGATAGCAGCAGGTTCTTGGCCAGTTGCTGCGTGATGGTGGAGCCACCCCGGATCTTGGGGGCGCGCACGGGGCGGTCGGGGGCACGGGCCTGGGCTTTGTTGGCCAGGGCCTCGGCCTTGGCGTTGCGCTCCCAGGCTTTTTCGATGGCATTCCAGTCCACGCCGTCGTGGCTCACAAAGCCATCGTCTTCCGAGGCGATCACGGCGCGCTTGAGCTGGTCGGAGATGCTGGCGTAGGGCATCCACTGCTGGCGCCAGGGGACGTTGCCTTTGGTGGTGAGCAGCGTCCAGGCCTCGGAGCGCTGAAAGCTGGTGGATTCGGGGTCGATGACCACCATGGCCGCGATACGGACCACAAAGAACAGCTGCAGCGCCACGAAGGCGAGCACCACCAGTCCCAGCCAGCGCAGCACGGCTTTCATCGCGGTGTGTCTCCTCGTGTGGGGTGTTGTTATTTGGATGAGTTGGCCTGCTGCATTTCCTGCAGCACCTGGGCCGACGGTGGGCGCACGCCGCGCCACAGCAAGAAGGCTTCGGCGGCTTGCTCGACCAGCATGCCCAGGCCGTCACGCGGAACGGCGCCGTGCTGGCGGGCCCAATCCAGAAAACCCTGCGCGGCGGGGCCATACATCATGTCGTAGGCCAGGCAACCGGGGCGCAGCACGCGGGCGGACACCGGCACTTCGGCACCGGCCAGGCTGCTGGCTGTGGCATTGATAATCACATCGAAATTGGCCTCTAGTGCTTGTGGAGTAAGCGCAATAAGCTCTGATTTTTGTAGCAACGCAAGCGCACTGTGAGACTGCACCAGGGCCTGCGCCTTGGCCAGCGTGCGGTTGGCCACCGTGATGTGGCGGGCTCCTGCCAGCAACAACGGGCCCAGCACGCCCGCAGCGGCGCCACCGGCGCCTACCAGCAGCACATCGCGTCCCGCCAGCGACACACCCGCGTTGCGCGTGATGTCGGCCACCAGGCCCAGGCCGTCGGTGTTGTCGGCATAGATGCTGCCGTCGGTGCGGAAGGTGAGGGTGTTGGCCGCACCGGCCAGCTGCACGCGCTCGCTGCATTCGGTGGCGAGAAGTGGTGCGTCGGTTTTGAACGGAACCGTCACGTTGCAACCGCGCCCGCCCTGGGCCACGAAGTCGCGCACGCCCTGGGCAAAACCATCCATGGGCACCAGGCGGCGTTCGTAGGCGATGTGCTCACCCGTCAGTTCGGCAAAGCGGGCGTGGATGGCGGGGGAGCGGCTGTGCGCCACCGGATTGCCCATCACGCAGTACAGGTCGGCGGCTTGGCTCATGGGTAAAAAATCGTGCGGTATGAAAAAAGGCGGGTTGGCAGGGCCGCCGCGGGCAGGGCCTGGTGGCGACTAGCGGACGCTGGTCTCCAGCGTCTGATCGCGCGTGAACTTGAAGCGCGCCACCATGGCGATCTGGTCGGCCTTCTTGCGCATGTCGGCGCCAAACGCGCCAAACGGGCCGGCAGCCCGGGCAATCGCCTCGGCGCGCCGGTCCAGCGTGGGGTTGCCCGAGCCTTGCACCACCTCGGTGTCGAGCACGCGGCCGTCGTGGTTGACGGTGACGATCATGGTCAGCTCGCCATACAGCTTCTTTCCGCCCTGTTCGGGGAAGTTTTCGGTGCCCTTGTCTTCCACCTTGCGGCGCAGGCCGTCGTAATAGATGGCGTAGGCCTCTTCGCGCGTGGCGGGGCTGATGTAGCGCTTCTTGGGGCGCGAGTTTTCTTCATTGATGCGCTTTTCGATCTCGGCGAGCAGCTTGACGAGCTGGCGGCGCTTTTCCTGCTCGTTGGCCTGCTCGGCGCTCTGGCTGGCCTGGCGCGGATCGGGCTCGGGCATGGTGGCCAGCTGCTTGCGCAACTGGGCCAGCAATTGCGCCTGCTGCTCCTGCATCGCGTCCATCTTGCGCTGGGCTTCTTCGTAGTCGTCGCCCACCGTGGTCAGCGCGGTGTAGGGCAGGGGGCTGGTGGCGCGGCCCTTCTCGGCATCGCCGCCGCCGGCCAGGTTGGCCTGGGCAATCGCCTGGGCCTTGTCGGGGCGCTCGTTGGACTTGGCGTTGACCAGGATGACTTCGAGCGGCGTGTCCTGGAACACGCGGTTGAAGCCCTCGGGGTCGATGAAACGCACCGAGATGAGCGCGGCATGCACGGCCACCGAGATGCCCAACGCGAGCTGCAGCGTGCTGAAGGTGCGGAGGAAGGCAGGGAGTTTCATCGCCAGCAATTATCAGGGGCTGTCAGGGGGAATCAGGCGGCCGGTGCTGCCGCAGCGGCTTCGGCGGGTGCCTCGTTCACGTCCACTGCAATGGCAATCGGTCCGGCCACGGTATCGTCGTCCTCGGCATCGTCCACCGGGCCGTCGTCTCTGGTGTCGGCAGGGTCATCCAGGCGCTCGATCACGGTGCCATGGATATCGAGGGTGATCTCGTCCACCTCGCCCAGCTTGACCTTCAGGCGCGCGCCGCGCGGCAGGTTCTGCGCGCCCAGCACGGGGAAGACCAGCGGAATATCGTCTGCACGAACGAGGAAGCTGCCGCCCGGGCCTTCCTTGAAGACGGTGGCATTGAGCTCAGTGATGCCGTTCTGCTCTACATATTTGAGCGTCCAGAACCGTTCCATGCCCGCCTGGTAGCCGTTGTAGGCGCTGTAGGCGCCGTCGAAGCTGCTGATGATGGAGAACAGGTCGGCATCCTTGGGCTTGAAAGGCGCGGCCAGCGCAGCGGTCTTGCCGTGACGGGCGCAGGCAATGATTTGCCACTGGTTGACCAGATCGGTGTAGCGGCGCAGGGGCGACGTGGCCCACGAATACGCTTTGACGCCGATGCCCGCATGCGGCAGCGCCTTGGTGCCCATCCGCACCTTCACGCCGGGCGCCATGCTGGCCTGGCTGCGGTAGATGCCGGGCACTCCCAGCTCGGCCATCCAGCTGCCCCAGGTGCTGTTGGCCACGATCATGGCCTCGGCCACGATCAAATCGAGCGGCGCGCCGCGCTGGCGTACGCTGATCTGCACTTGTTCATCGCCCGTGGGCTCGGCACCGTTGTTGCCGACCAGGCGGAAGTTGTAGTCCGGCCGGTTGAAGTTCTCGGGCTTGCCACGCACCACTTCGCGGCGGGCTTTGAGGTCCTTGGCAAGGCGGTGCAAAAATGATAGCTGGGGGCGCAGGTCAGACAAGCGCTGGGGGTCGTTTTGATGCTCGAACGCCGGGTTGGAGAGCCATTCTTCGGTCACCACGCTGTCGAGCTGGTCGTGGCGCAGGTTGGCGACCACGTGCACGCGCTCGAGCTTGGTTTCAGAGCTTTTGAATTCCAGCGTGGCTTCGTCGATGGTGACGTACAGCGACACGGCCGGGTTGGCGCGGCCTTCGTCCAGCGTGTAGGTCTGCACCACGTCATCCGGCAGCATGGTGATCTTGTAGCCCGGCATGTACACCGTGGACAGGCGCGCGCGGCCCAATTGGTCGATGGCGCTGCCCGGCTGGATGGCCAGACCCGGCGCGGCGATGTGGATGCCCAGCACCACGGTGCCCGTGCCCAGGCCCTGCACCGACAGCGCATCGTCGATTTCGGTGGTCTGCGAGTCATCGATGGAATACGCCTGCGCGGTGGACAGCGGCAGCTCGTCCGCAATGGCGGGTGCGGTGACGGCGGGAAAGCCCGTGCCCTTGGGGAAGTTCTCGAACAAGAAGCGCTTCCAGTGGAACTGGAAGCTCGAATCGATGGCGCCCGCCTTTTGCAGCAGGTCGAGCGGCGCGGTGTGTGTGGCGCGGCTGGCGTCCACCACGGCCTTGTACTCGGGCGCGTTCTTGTCGGGCTTGAACAGGATCTTGTAAAGCTGGTCGCGGATGGGCTGCGGGCATTCGCCCCGTCCCAGCGCGGCGGCCCATTCGTCGATCTGCGCGAGGATGGCCTTTTTCTTCTCGATGGCGGCCAGCGCCTGCTGCAGGATCTCGGCCGATGCCTTCTTGAACCGGCCCTTGCCCGCACGGCGGAAGTAGTGCGGGGCGTCGTACAGGCGGAACAGCGCACCGGCCTGCTGGGCCAGGGTGGCGTTTTCAGAGAAATAGTCCCGCGCCAGGTCGGCAAAGCCGAACTCGTCTTCGGGCGCGAACTCCCAGGCCAGGTCCAGCTCAATGGTTTCGGCCACGGCCTGGGCCTGGTCGATCAAGTCGGCAGGCGAGGGTTTCTCGAATTTCAGGAGGATGTTGGCGGCCTTGACCTTGACCCGCTTGCCCGAGTCGAGCTCAACCTGGGCGGATGTATCGGCTTCGGACAGGATACGACCGGCCATGAACTTGCCGGCTTCTTCAAACAATGCGTGCATGGGCGGCATTGTCCCATGGGTGCCGCGCCGGTCCGACGGCCCCGGGCCTGCCCCTATGATCCAGGGCTTTGCACGATGGCCCGGTTCTTTCGACATGTTTTTTGATGCCATTGCCGTTCCGCTGGCCATGCTCGCAGTGGCTTTGCCGTTTCTGTTTGCCGTCACTGACTCCCCAATCGCCAACTTCTGGCCGCTGATCGCGTCCTGGGTGTGTGGGGCGGTGCTTTTGCTGCTGGCAGCCGGGTGGGCACGCGCCGGGGTCGCGCAGCGCAGGGGGCCTGCGGGCTGGGGTTGGCTGCTGGCGGGTGGGCTGGGGCTGGCCGCGCTGGTGGCCAGCGTCATCGGGCTGGTGCAGTACGTTGCTGGCGATGTCGGCCTGAGGCCCTGGATTCATGCCTCGGTGCCGGGCCAGGCGGTGGGCAACCTGCGCCAGCGCAACCAGCAGGCCACCCTGCTCAGCCTGGGCGCGTGGGCCTGGCTGTGGTGGACGCTGCATGCCCGTCCACAAGGCAACGCGGACTTGGCCGGGGCGGCCAGCCCAGGCTGCCCACCTTCCTCCGGCGTGTGGGGCGTGCTGACCGCCGTGGCGCTGATGTGGATCGCCGTGGGCGGGGCCGCCACAGCGTCGCGGACCGTGGTGGTGCAGTGGCTGCTTGTCCTGGTGCTTCTGGCCATGTGGCGTGGCGCTGGCCGTGGGGAGGCGCTGCGCCTGGGTATCGCAGGGTTTGCGGTTTTTCTGGTGGCCGCCTGGGTGCTGCCGGAGGCGCTCTGGAAGTTTCAGGGCGTGCGCGCAGATGCCTTGTTCCACCGTTTTACGGACGGATCGCACACCTGCACCAGTCGGCGGGTGCTGTGGTCCAACGTGCTCACCCTGATTGCGCAGAAACCGTGGCTGGGCTGGGGCTGGGGCGAACTGGACTACGCACACTACATCACGCTGTTCCCGGGCGAGCGCTTTTGTGTGCTGCTGGACAACGCGCACAACCTGCCCCTGCACCTGGCCGTAGAGCTGGGCCTGCCCGCTGCCGTGGCGTTGTGCGGGGTCGTCGTGGCAGGGTGCCTGTGGGCCCGGCCTTGGCGCGAAACCGAGCCCGTGCGCCAACTGGCCTGGGGCGTGCTGGCGATCATCGGACTGCACAGCATGCTGGAATACCCGCTGTGGTACGGGCCGTTCCAGGTGGTGGCCTTGCTCTCGGTGGCGATCCTGGTCTTGCCCCGGCGCGACGAAGCATCGGATGGGCGCGCGTGGCCTGCGGGGGCTGCAGCGCTGGTGGCAGCCTTCGCAGTCCTGGGTGCCTGCGGCCTTGCCGCCTGGGACTACCACCGCGTGAGCCAGCTTTACAAGCCGGGGGCGCAGCGGGCTGCCGCGTACCGTGAGGACACGCAGGCCAAGGTGTCCCATTCGCTGCTGTTTTCGGGCCCGCTGGACTTTGCGCGCCTGACCACCACGGGGCTGACCCGCGACAACGCAGCGCGCATGAACGCCCTGGCCCAGGAACTGCTGCATTACTCCCCCGAGCCCCGCGTCATTGAAGTGCTGGTTGAAAGTGCCGTGATGCTGGGCAAGGACGACGAAGCGGCTTTCCACATGAAGCGCTACCGTGCAGCCTACCCGGACGACTATGCCCGCTGGATGGGGGCGGGTGGCACCCGGGCATCTCAGGCACGTTGAAGAGGTTCTGATGCGCTGGTGCCCCCGGCGCCCGGGTGATGTCAGGCCAGAGCCAGGAACTCCGTCACCTGCGGCAGGTAGTCGCTGAAATTGGCGAGGGCGTGTTCTCCCCCCTCCTGCACCACCAGCCGTGCCTGCGGGTAGCGCGCCACCATTTCACGCCAGTCCAGCACCTCGTCGCCCTTGGCAATGATGGCCATCTCGGGCGCTGCGGGCGGCTGGCCTGTGGTGTCCAGCGCGCGCAGCTCGTCAATGTATTCAGGCTGGAAGTAAAACCGCTCCGCTGGGTCGTGCCAGGTGGTCTGCTCGCCGATGTACCGCGCAAGGTCACGCGCCGGGTGCACGGCCGGATTGAGCATCACGCTGGGGCAGCCCTTGTGCTGCGCCACCCAGCTGGCGTAAAAGCCACCGAGCGAGGAGCCGATCACCGCCATTGCTGCTCCGCGCCACGGGGCAATGCCCTGCGCGACCAGTTCCATCGCCGCTTTGGGGGAGGGCGGCAGCTGGGGGCACCAGAAGGTGACACCCGGGTGGTGCTGCGCCACATGCGCAGCCATCTGCCGCGCCTTGGCAGACTGGGGCGAAGAGCGAAAGCCGTGCAGGTACAGAAGGTGGGTGGTGGTCATGGAGGGGGAAAACGACAGGGCAGGGGAATCACTGCTGCGAAAGGGGTGGCCGAGACATAAGATGCATGGCATGGGCACCACGCGGTGGGCCCGCTGCCTTGATCCCCACCATGACTGATTTTGCCCCGCTTTCCACCGCCAAACGCTGGGCTTTGGGATCCACCGACAAGCCTCCCACGTCGCTGGGCCGCTTTGAACTGAAAAAGCTGCTGGGCCGGGGCGCCCAGGCCACCGTGTGGCTGGCGCTGGACCCGCGCCTGCAGCGCGAGGTGGCCATCAAGCTCATGCGCCCCGTGGAGGACCAGGACCCGTCGGTGCTGGAGCACTGGCTGCGCGAAGCCCGGCATGTGGGGCGCCTGGCGCACCCCTTCATCGTTCCGGTGTTTGAGGCCGATGTGCAGGGCCGCCAGCCCTACATCGTGTTCGAGTACGTTCCAGGCAAGACGCTGGCCGAGCATCTGGCGCAGCAGGGGCGCTGCACGCCGCACGACGCAGTGGCGCTGATGGTGGATGTGCTGGATGGCCTGCAGGCCGCGCACCAGGCCGGCATCGTGCACCGCGACCTCAAGCCTTCCAACATCATGATCGACACCCAGCGCCACGCGCGGGTGATGGACTTTGGCATGGCGGCGCCGGTGCAGGCTGTGCCGGATTCGCAACTGGCCAGTGGTACCCCGGCGTACCTCGCGCCCGAGGCGGCGGCCGGGGCGGCCCCTGCACCGGCCATGGATGTGTATTCGGCCGCCCTGGTGCTGGTGGAGCTGCTCACGGGCCGGCCACTGATCCACCAGAAAGACGCCTGGCAGGCGCTGTACCGCGTTGCCAACGAAACCCTGGTGCTGCCGGAAGACCTGGGGCCGGGCGTGGACGACGCCCTGCGGGCCATTTTGCAACGTGCGATGGCGCGCGAGCCGGGCCAGCGCTATCCGTCGGCGGCGGAGTTTCGCGATGCCTTGCGTGCCTGGGCCGCTCCGGCCAGCGCGCCCACGGCCGCCAGCAATGCCACGCTCGACTTCCTGCTGCGGCGCATGCGCCACAAAAGCGACTTTCCGGCGCTGTCGGACTCGGTGGCGCGCATCCAGCGCGTGGCCAACTCCGAGGACGACAGCATCAGCGATCTCACACACGAGATCCTCAAGGATGTGGCGCTCACCAACAAGTTGCTGCGCCTGGTCAACAGCGTGCATTTCGCGCATGCGGGCCGGGGCACCATCAGCACCGTGTCGCGGGCCGTGAGCCTGGTGGGCTTCAACGCCGTGCGCAACATGGCACTCAGCCTGGTGCTGCTGGACCACATGCAGGACAAGGCCCATGCAAGCCAGATGCGCGAGGAGTTTTTGCGCGCCATGATGGCTGGCTCGGTGGCGGCGGAGCTGTGCGAGCCCGGCCAGGCGGCTGAAGAGGCCTTCATTGGCGCGATGTTCCAGAACCTGGGCCGCATGTTGTGCGAGTTCTATTTTCCGGAAGAGGCGCGCCAGGTGCGCGCCCTGATGGAGACTGGCCGCGTGGAGGGGGGCGAAGAGTCGGCCGCGCTGCAGGTGCTGGGCTTGGGCTTTGAGGACCTGGGGGTGGGCGTGGCCCGCGTCTGGGGGCTGCCCGAGAGCCTGCAGCGCTGCATGCGCAAGCCCCTGGGCTCGCCCATGCAACGCGCGCCGGAGCAGGGGGTGGAGCGCCTGCGCTGGGTGGCGATGGCTGCCAATGAGGTGGCCAGCACCCTGCTGGCGAGCGATGCCGCGTCGCTGGAAGCCCGCCTGGCCCAGATCGGCACCCGCTATTCCCGTACGCTGGCGCTGTCTCCCGCAGCGATTTCGGAGGGCACTTTGCGCGCCCGCCACAAGCTCGTGGCGCTGGCCGAGGCGCTGGACCTGCGCGTAGCCCCCGGCACGCCTGCGGCGCGGCTGCTGCAGCTGCCCCCGGCGGCCGGTGCCGGGCCCGCGCAGGATGACGCCCTGGGCTCGCACGAGCTGCGGGCCAGCGAAACCCAGCCCTTGCCAGCGGTGCTGGAGTCGCAGGCCAGCGGCGCCGTGTCGGTCGCGCAGGTCAACGAAGTGCTGGCAGCGGGCATCCAGGACATCACCAATGCCATGGTCGAGAGTTTTCAGCTCAACGACGTGTTGCGCATGATCCTGGAGACCATGTTCCGCGCGCTGGGGTTTCGGCGCATGGTGTTTTGCCTGCGTGAGGCACGCACCGATTTGCTGACCGGCCGCTTTGGCCTGGGCGAGGGCAGCGAGGCCGCCGTGCGCGCCATGAAAGTCCCGCTCAAGGCGCCGGGCGACCTGTTTGCCGCCGTCTGCCTGCGCGGTGCCGATACGCTCATCAACGACGCGACGGAGCCCAAGATGCAGGCCCGCCTGCCCGAGTGGTACCGCGCGGGGCTCAATGCCCCCTCGTTCTTGCTGCTTCCGCTGCAGATCAAGGGGCAGACGTTTGCGCTTATCTATGCCGACCAGTCCACGGCAGGGGGCATCGTGGTGGACGACAAGGCCCTGGGCCTGCTGCGCACCCTGCGCAACCAGGCGGTGATGGCCTTCCGCCAGGCGGGGTGACGGTGGCGCGGCCCCAAGGGCCGCGATAATCCCTCGATGGCCGTTGTTTTTGAAAAGCCCTCGCTCGCCCAGCGTTTTCTTCCCCTGTTTCGCGGGTTTGACCTGCCGCTCATGCTGGTGGTGGCGTTGCTCGCCTGCGCCGGGCTGGTGGCCATGTATTCATCGGGCTACGACCACGGCACACGGTTTTCGGACCATGGGCGCAACATGCTCATTGCGGGTGCCATTTTGTTCATGGTGGCCCAGGTGCCGCCCCAGAAAATCATGCTGTTCGCTGTGCCGCTGTATGCGGCTGGCGTGGCGCTGCTCTTGGCGGTGGCGCTGTTTGGCATCACCAAAAAAGGGGCGACGCGCTGGATCAATGTGGGCATCGTCATCCAGCCCAGCGAGATCCTGAAAATTGCCATGCCCCTGATGCTGGCCTGGTGGTTCCAGAAACGCGAGGGCACCTTGCGCCCGCTCGACTTTGCGGCGGCAGGGCTGCTGCTGGCCGTTCCGGTGGGGCTGATCATGAAGCAGCCCGATCTGGGTACGTCGCTACTGGTTCTGGCAGCTGGTCTGTCCGTGATCTTCTTTGCCGGGCTCTCCTGGAAGCTGGTGCTGCCACCGGTGGTGCTGGGGGGCGTGGGCATCCTGGCGCTGGTGTTGCTGGGGGACCAGTTGTGCGCGGACGGCGTGCGCTGGTCGGTGCTGCACGACTACCAGCAGCAGCGCATCTGCACCCTGCTCGACCCCACACGCGACCCGCTGGGCAAGGGGTTCCACATCATCCAGGGCATGATCGCCATCGGCTCGGGGGGCATGTGGGGCAAGGGTTTCATGGCGGGTACGCAGACGCATCTGGAGTTCATCCCCGAGCGCACCACTGACTTCATCTTTGCCGCGTTCTCCGAGGAGTTCGGGCTGGCAGGCAACCTGTTTCTGCTGGTCTGCTTTTTGATGCTGGTCTGGCGCGGCCTGGCCATCGCCGCAGGGGCCACCAGCCTGTTCGGACGCCTAATGGCCGGGGCGGTCTCGATGATCTTTTTCACCTATGCGTTTGTGAACATGGGCATGGTCAGCGGCATCCTGCCCGTGGTGGGCGTGCCGCTGCCTTTCATCAGCTATGGCGGCACCGCCATGGTGACCCTGGGCCTGGCACTGGGCATCCTGATGTCGGTGGCCCGGGCCCAGAAGCAGGACCCCAAGGACGCTCGGCCTGCCCTATAGCCATAGGCTCCGCTGGGAGATCAGGAACACCTTCCAGGGTCTTTACCCAGGCGTTGCGTGCAGGGCGGCAAGAGGGTACAAACCGGCAGGCCAACTGTGCCTTGGCCTATGCAACCGGAGGGATTCCCTATGGCGGCGAAGTTCGAGCTGAAGAAGTCGAAGAACGATAAATTTGTCTTCAACCTGTTGGCCTCCAATGGCCAGATCATCCTCACCAGCGAGATGTACGAATCACGGGCCAGTGCACTGAACGGCATCGAATCCGTGCGCAAGAACGCTCCCGATGATGGCCGCTTCGGTCGCCTGAGCGCCAAGGATGGATCGCCCTATTTCACGCTCAAGGCGGGTAATGGCCAGGTGATCGGCCAAAGCCAGATGTATTCCGGTGCCAAGGCGCGCGATGCCGGTATCGAGTCGGTGCAGACCCATGCACCCCAGGCCGCGCTGGACGACCAGACGACGGCCTGACGCTTTGCGTGGGCGCTTTGAGGCATAGGGGCATGTGCCCCCTTGTCCGGCAGGGTGGGGCTGCGCGCCTAAAATGCCCCGATGACTTTCCGCTCCACCACTGCCGCGCCCCAGCGTGCGGCCACCAGCCAGCGCATCGATGTCGCTCGCGAATTGTTGCTGACCCCTTTCGGGCTTGACGAAAGCCATCTGGCACGGGCACTGGCCGAGATCCGCACCCACAAGGTGGACGATGCCGACCTGTACTTCCAGTACACCCGCAGCGAGGGCTGGAGCCTCGAAGAGGGCATCGTCAAGACTGGTTCCTTCAGCATCGACCAGGGTGTGGGTGTGCGCGCGGTGAGCGGCGAGAAGACGGCGTTTGCCTATTCGGACGACATCTCCGAGGCGTCCTTGTTGGACGCAGCCCGAACTGTAAGGTCTATTTCGGCCGCAGCGCAGGCGGGTAAAGCGCGAGTAGCTCCTAAAAAAGTAGCGGCAGGCCGCAGCCTGTACCCCGGCGTGGACCCCATTGCCTCGCTCGACAGCACCGCCAAGGTGGCCTTGCTGGAAAAGCTGGAGCAGCGCGCCCGCGCCAAGGACCCGCGCGTGGCGCAGGTCATGGCCGGGCTGGCGAGCGAATACGACGTGGTGCTGGTGGCCCGTGCCGACGGCACCCTGGCGGCCGATGTGCGCCCGCTGGTGCGCCTGTCGGTCACGGTGATCGCCGAGCAGAATGGCCGCCGCGAAATGGGTTCGGCGGGCGGCGGTGGTCGTTTCGGCCTGGCCTATTTTGACGACGAGCAGATGGGCAAGTACGTGGACGAGGCCGTGAATGCGGCCCTGGTCAACCTCGAATCGCGCCCCGCCCCTGCGGGCGAGATGACGGTGGTGCTGGGGTCGGGCTGGCCCGGCATCCTGCTGCACGAAGCCATTGGCCACGGGCTGGAAGGCGACTTCAACCGTAAGGGCTCGAGCGCATTCAGCGGCCGCATCGGCCAGCGCGTGGCGGCCAAGGGCGTGACGGTGCTGGACGACGGCACCATCGCCGACCGCCGTGGATCGCTCAACGTGGACGACGAGGGCCACGCCAGCCAGCGCAATGTGCTGATCGAGGACGGCATCTTGAAGGGCTACATCCAGGATTCGCTCAACGCGCGCCTGATGGGTGTGGCACCTACCGGCAACGGCCGCCGCGAGAGCTATGCCCACATTCCCATGCCGCGCATGACCAACACCTACATGCTGGGCGGCGACAAGGACCCGCAGGAAATCATCGCCAGCATCAAGAAGGGCCTGTACGCCAGCAACTTCGGCGGCGGACAGGTGGACATTACCTCGGGCAAGTTCGTGTTCTCGGCCAGCCAAGCCTACTGGGTGGAAAACGGCAAGATCCAATACCCCGTGAAAGGCGCGACCATCATCGGCAGCGGCCCCGAGTCGCTCAAGAAGGTCACCATGATCGGTAACGACATGCGCCTTGACAGCGGCGTAGGCACCTGCGGCAAGGAAGGCCAGAGCGTACCCGTGGGCGTGGGCCAGCCTACGCTGCGTATCGAGGGGTTGACGGTGGGTGGGACGGCCTGAAGAAGGCGGATGCGAAAAGTTGGTGTGGCATTCCGGCAACCCACTCTCCGCCTGCTGTGCAGCATAGTCTGCTTGTGGGGGCTGGCATGTGCGAGCGGCAGCAGCTTCGCTCAGCACTGTCTGGCGGTAGATGCCAACCCATCGGCTCCAGTTCGCAAGCTTTTTGTCATCGCAGGACAATCCAACGCGGTGGGCTTGGCGTCCGTCAGGGACATTACCAGTGGTCCCAATAATTATGCTGAGAAAGATACCGTTTTTCCGAACGTGAAGATCTATGGCGTCTTTAACGCTGGACCTGAAATTGCCGGAAAGGATGATGCAACACATTCCAGCACAGTAAGCTGGAGTCGTTTTGCATCATGGCAGGTGGCACGGCCTGGTTTCGGCTACAAAAATGTGACCCATTACCCGCAGTATTTCCCACAGGGCTCGGGTGCACAAGACATGTTTGGACCTGAACTGTACTTTGCCCGCTACTTGAATGATCGGCCGCCGAAAGACCACTACATTGTAAAACTGGCTGTTTCAAATACTTCGCTGAATACCACGACCAATGCTGATAGCTGGTCCCCTGGTGGACGATTGTATAAAGAGCTTATGAAAATGATTGCTGAAGCTCACAATACTAAGCGAACGGAAGTGAATTTGAAGGTGGCTGGCATTTTTTTTATGCAGGGCGAAACCGACGCAATGCATAAAGAATGGGCAAGAAATTACGAAAAAAATCTCAAGGAATTCGTGCAACGCTTCCGAGAGGATGTTCAAAGTATGAACTGTGCAGAGGCAAAAAATGTCCCAGTCGTCCTTGGAAGAATTCAAAATAATTCTGCGTGGGTGCATGCAAAAATCGTGCGACTTGCTCAGAAAAAGGTGGCTCGCGACGTCCCGCATGTCAGTATTGTGAATACGGATGATCTTTCGGGATGGCTTGACAAGAGTGGTTTGCACTTCAACGAGTATGGTCAGGCCCAGTTGGGCAAGAGGGTTTATCAAGCCTTTTTTCCTCCTTCGTAAAACTTTGAGCAAAACGGAAACTTCGAGAATTTTCGGATGTGAGCGATATTTTCGTTTTTACGATTAAATAAGATTATTTTTGTGGATTGCAATGAATATATTGGGAATATCTGCGTACTATCATGACAGCGCGGCGGCGCTATTGCGATCAGGCAGGATCATCGCTGCGGCACAGGAAGAGCGTTTCACGCGGAAAAAGCATGATGAACGATTCCCAAGAAATGCAATCCATTACTGCCTAGCGGAGGCAAATGTTCGTGTCCATGAACTGGACTCGATTGTTTTTTATGACAAGCCCATCCTCAAGTTCGAGCGCTTGCTCGATACCTATTTGAGCTATGCGCCCCGCGGCTTTCATTCTTTTGTAATGGCTGTACCCGTTTGGCTCAAGGAGAAGCTGTATCTGAAGAGGACACTCAGGCAAGAGCTTGCCAGCTTGCTTTCCTGCAAGGAGTCGGAACTTCCTCCAATTTTGTTTGCCGAGCATCATGAGTCGCATGCGGCGTCTGCCTTCTATCCGAGTCCCTATGAAACTGCCGCCGTTTTATGTCTGGATGGCGTAGGAGAGTGGGCAACCACATCGGCATGGCTGGGGCAGGGTTCAGAATTGACCCCTTTATGGCAAATCGATTTTCCGCACTCACTGGGGTTGTTGTATTCGGCGTTTACCTATTATCTAGGTTTCAAGGTGAACTCGGGAGAGTACAAGCTCATGGGCCTTGCGCCCTATGGAAAGCCTGTTCATACCCAATTGATCTGGGATCATCTTATCGACGTCAAGGAGGACGGGAGTTTTCGCCTGAATCTGGATTATTTTGATTATTGCGCTGGATTGCGGATGACCAACCAGAAGTTCTCCGATCTATTCGGGGGGGCGCCCCGAGATCCAGAGAGCGTACCGACCCAGCGCGATATGGATCTGGCAGCGTCCATCCAGGTGGTGACGGAAGAAATAATTATAAAATTGGCTCGGCAGCTCAAAAAAGATACCGGCGCCGATTATTTGTGTCTGGCCGGGGGGGTGGCTCTGAATTGTGTAGCGAATGGGCGCCTTTTGCGAGAGGGAATTTTCAAAGACATCTGGATTCAACCCGCCGCTGGAGATGCAGGTGGTGCATTGGGGGCCGCTTACGCTGCCTACCATACCTATCGCAAGCAACCCAGGGTGTATGTGCCGGGCGTTGACCAGATGCAAGGCTCCTTGCTGGGGCCGCGCTATGAACAAGCTGATATCGTTGCGAAGCTTGATCAACTGGGGGCGCACTACACAGTGGTTGAGCCTAGTAGGCTGTCTGATACCGTTGCAGATCTGTTGGCCAATGAAAAGGTTGTAGGCTGGTTTCAAAATCGGATGGAGTTCGGTCCCCGGGCGCTGGGTGCGCGGTCGATCATTGCGGATCCGCGTTCGAGTGCCATGCAGTCCCAGCTGAACTTGAAAATAAAATTCCGCGAGTCGTTCAGGCCTTTTGCCCCGGCCGTCAAAGAAGAGGCCGCTGCTCGGTACTTCCACTTGGATAGGCCCAGCCCCTATATGCTCTTGGTGGCACAGGTCCACGAGGACATTCAGACCCAGCCGGATGAGTCCTTGCACGGTTTGGCGCAGTTGCATCAGGTGCGTTCGTCGATCCCTGCCGTGACACATGTGGATTATTCTGCGCGCGTACAAACCGTGAGTGAACAAAGTAACCCAGAGTTTTATCAGCTATTGAGTGCCTTCGAACGAAAAACCGGCTGTTCGGTACTGGTGAATACATCGTTCAATGTGCGCGGCGAGCCTATTGTCTGTACACCGGAAGACGCATTCCGTTGTTTCATGGGAACGGATATGGATTGCTTGGTATTGGGTAACGTACTGCTGTCGAAGGACGCACAAAAGAACGTCAATATTGCCCATCGCAAAGGTGCCTTGGCACTGGACTGACGAAAATGATGAAAAATAACACTGAAGCCGTAGTCGATGCACGTGAACTGCGTAAATTCGGCTATGTCATGGCAGGGTTTTTTGCCCTGGTTTTTGGCCTTTTTGTGCCTTGGTGGTGGTCTCTAAAATGGGCTTATTGGCCATGGGGCGTCGCTGTGGTCTTTCTTGCGTTGGCCCTTCTGAAGCCCTTGGCTTTAGGTATTGTTTACAAATGCTGGATGCGACTGGGTCGAGTGCTTGAATGGGTCAATGTCCGGATTGTTCTGGGTGTTGTCTTCTTTCTGGTTTTTATGCCGTTGGGAATGATCATGCGGCTGCTTGGAAAGGATACGCTGCAAAAAAAATGGGATAAGCAGGTGGCTACCTACAGAGTCAACAAGGTATCTAGAAAAAATAATCACATGGAGCGGCAATTCTGATGTTGGAGCTGATCAAAGAGCTTATTCTTTTCTTCCAGGAGCATAAACGCTACGCACTGATTCCTGTGCTCCTGGTCTTGCTGCTGCTGGGAGCCCTCATTGTGTTTGGGCATGGCTCGGTATTTGCACCCTTTATCTATACGCTGTTCTAGATCGATGAAGAAGCTCATTTACATTCTTCTTCCTTCACTAGTACTGTGCGCACTTGTGGCTTTGGGGTACTGGGCTGGGCTGTATACGGTGGCTGGCCGGTTCGATAAAGTCATCCGATGGGTGGAGCAAGGGGAAACTTTGGCTGGAGTGCTGGCAGTGACTCCTTTGAAGGATGAGCAGCGCAATCATTACGCACGCGCTTACACCAGTTCTGCGTTGGATATCGGCTCCATTAGTTGGTCTGTCCCTAATCAGCCAACTCCTTTTGTAGGTACTGCCCCATCACCAGGGCAGCACCAAAATGCACATATCAACTCTTGGCAGATGCGCAACAGCGAGGAGCTCCAGATGCCGAAGCCGGAGGGGGTCTATCGCATTTTTCTCACCGGTGGCTCCACCGCATATGGATCTGGTGCTCCGAGTCAGGAGCAGACGATTGGCAGCCTGCTGAATGATCTGCTCAACAAGAACCTGTCAAAACCTGGCCTGCGTTATGAGGTGTTTACTTTTGCCAATCCAGCTTGGGCGTCCACACAAGAGCGTATTGCCATTGAAAACTATCTTTCTGAGCTTCAGCCGGATCTGGTGATTTCACTGTCCGGAAATAATGATGTTTTTTGGGCGGATGCGGGTCGAAATGTCCTGTGGTTCAGTGCATTTTCGGATGACTATTTTAAAACTCTGGCAAATACGGGTTTGAAGACGGCTGGCAGAAAGGAACTGCAGGACTTGCCGCAGGCCCGTCCTCTGCCTCAGCCTGTACCTGTGCAGACCGTTGCCTATCGACTTGAAAAGAATGTTCGATTAGGAGCACATGCTCTTCAGGGTGTAGATTGGGTATTTTTCCTGCAGCCTACTCTTTCTGTGTCTAAAAAGTCTTTGAGTTCACGTGAAAAGGATTTCCTCTCCAATTCTAAAGAATATTATGTGCATTGCTATCAGGCAATTGCAGCCAGTCTGTCGGGCGTCAGCTTGAAGAATTTCAAATTTATCGATCTGTCTGGCGTCTTCGACCGCTACGGGGCAGAGGACGACATGTTCCTGGACCAGTTTCATTTTGGGGATAAGGGCAATGCTGTCATTGCTCAATCTATTCTCGCTTCATTAGCTCCGAAAATAGAATCTAGTATGCGGAAGAATTAACTTCCTTGGATTTTTGCAATAGCACTGCACAGGTGTGGTGTCGAGAGAAATTCCAGAATGAATGCTATGCACTTTGATTTTTTGATTAATAGTTAGCAGCGCCTGAATCTCGTTGTTTGAGGCCCGCAATGCTGTAACTTAATCCTGAACTTGCTAACTTAATTCAATCATCCCTTGGTTTAAAATCCACCATCAAACATCCATACTTTTACTTTGGTTGGGCTGTAGAAGTTGCCGCCGGGGCTAGATCTGGCCATTGTTCCAAATATTGAGTCGTCGAGTGGGAAGTATGAATCAGTTAAAAAACTTATGCTTCCATGTTGCACGACTGTAGCGCCAGAGGGTGTTTCTTGTACTAGTTCTCCACGCATTTTGGTCCAGTGCTGTCCTGAGATTAAATGTCCTTGCATTGTCAAACGAACCCAGTAGTACATTCCATGGGTAAGAGTGAAATCGGATTCGGTAATATAGGATGCCGATATAGGGTCGTTTGGTAAGCAGTTGATGGAGGTATTTCCGGTTAATGTGCTTTGCATGCAGCGGTTATTGGTTTGGTCCCAAGTGTATGCGGTTTGATCTCCGTTCCACAACTCAAAGCCCAGGCCTTTGGGTGTAAGTATTAATCCGGCGCCATATCTAAAAAGCCATTGCCTACTCGGATGCTCAGGTGAATTTAGAAGTTCTTGGACTGAATTTCTCTGAAAAGGGCAAACTGCAGTTGCTCCAGAAAATTCCCCTTGCGTGAATGCAAGAATGCTATGCTCAGTCAGCGCGCTGGAATTGTATCCTGGGGGCTGCCACTGAAATCTAGCTTGTAGCTGTATGGTGCCCCCTTGTTCAAGCGTATTTTTGGATTTTTGCATGTTATCTGGTTTGTACCAGTCAAAATAACAAAAACCGTTTATCTGCAAGGCCGGATGATTTATATCATCGGCAATATAAGATTGGATCTGAGCGCCAACGCCACCACAAGCGATAAGACTCATCACTGCAAAGCCAGCAAGAATATGCTTGATCATTTGATACTATCTAAAAGTGGTGCATTCAAATGTGAAGTCCAACACCCTTGATTCCGGTGGGTGAGGTGGAGTGCTGCAGTCCGTCGATCCGCAGCTCGCAATACACAACTAACGGTGATCCTGCCCACACCCTCTTTCTTGGGCGGTTGTTAATTTCATCTGCATTCGCATCGAGCTGCTGTCGGCTGTAGCTTCGTCTAGGGATGCTTTGTACGAATGAAGCGGTAAGTGTGCGGTACGGATCGAGCTGGATGCTAGGCGTAAAACGCAGCAATAGCTGTAGCTATTGCGAGTATTTGCAATAAAGCAGACCGCAGATGCACACGACGCGGTGAATTGTGCAGAGGATCCCAGGCGCTCAAATGTACGGGACATCGGACCCGGTCCAGATGCTGACTTGAATCAACGCAATGCCAGATGCTAGATGCCGCTACCGAGACTGTCCCAGAAGCCGACGATAGGTCCGTGGCTCACTCTGATGGCATGTGGCCTCTGCCGCTGGCCACGCTGGCAATCGATAGGCCTTAGCGCGAACCTTGTCCGCGCGATGTCTGTCAAGACGTGCTCTCCTGAAAACTCCACCTGTGAGGAATCTGACGGTCGGTTGGAGAGCGGCTGTTCTCGAAGATGCAACACCATGGACAACTCATTGTGTTGATTGACGACTGATCCTCTGGTGTAGCGCTATGCAGATCAAGATTGCCGGGCACTCTCAGCATTGTGGAAACCTGACTGAGCCCAGGCTTTGCAATGTGAAACCTGCCCAGGTTTTTTTCTGCGCCTCTGGCAGCGCCGGTGTTTGCCGAAGCGCTCCTGTGTAAAAACAAATGGGCGGTTGGCGGGCGGCATGGCGGACAATTGATTCATGCCCGCGACGCGCCCCAGTCAGCTACTGACCCTTCAGTCATTTGGCGACATCAGCCGCTTTCTGCGTGAAGGCGTGGCCGATGAGGAATCTCGCCAACTGCGCGATAGCTTGAGCGCGCTCTCAACGCAGATCGACGAGGCGGTGCGGATCCGCCGCACCAGCACCGATACCACAGCCATCACCCGGCGTGTGTTGACTTTGTCGCATTGCGCCCGCGAGCACCAGCTGTTCCTGACGGGCCTGGGATCGGCGTGGCACGCGTTGTACGAGTTCGGGGCCTATGAGCGTGCGCTGAGGGAGTTGCGCAATGCGATCGCGGACTGGCAGCAGATGCTGGAGCGGCGCAGCCCGAAGGAAAGTGCAAGCTTCGACCAGTTCGAGCTTCTGGCCTGGCGCACGCTGGGCGAGGCGTTGCTGCTCATCGACATGTATGAGCACCAGAGTGATCCACCCAGTGACCTGCAGGATCGGACGCCGCCGCGCAAGCTGTCAGTCCTGCAGCGTGCGAGCGCTTGGTTTCGTCGCTGGAGGCGTTGAATCAGGGGGTTGGAAGTGGGGCCTGGTAGGCATCCGGATTACCATTGCTGTCGCGCAATCGCAACAATCCGGGGGTGCTGCACTGCCGCACTCCTGTGCTACATTGGCTGCCATGCAAGTTCGCAGCGCGTTTTATTTTTGGTTTTTTATCTCGGTCCCCGGCGGATGAGAGGAAAACGCGCAAGCAAACACAACCTTCCCATACCAACCGCCGACGCTGCAAAGCCCGGCGGTTTTTGTTTTTCTGCCCTCCCGTTTTTTCATCCCTCCCACTACTTTTACTCCCCGAGGAAGCAACCATGACGGCCACCACCACCCCGACCAGCGATGCCTGGTACCGCAGCGTCGAGAAAACCAGCCAGACCGACGACGAACGTATCAAGGACATTACCGTGTTGCCTCCTCCCGAGCATCTGATCCGCTTTTTCCCGATCCGTGGAACGCCGGTCGAGACGCTGATCACCCAGACCCGCAAGAACATCCACAACATCATGGCCGGCAAGGATGACCGCCTGCTGGTGGTGATCGGCCCATGCTCCATCCACGATCCGGCTGCCGCTGTTGAGTACGCGCGCCGCCTCATGGCCGCGCGCACGCAGTACGCCGACACCCTGGAAATCGTGATGCGGGTGTACTTTGAGAAGCCACGCACCACGGTGGGCTGGAAGGGCCTCATCAACGACCCGTACCTCGACGAAAGCTACCGCATCGACGAAGGCCTGCGCATTGCGCGCCAGCTGCTGATCGAAATTAACCGCCTTGGCATGCCCGCCGGCAGCGAGTTCCTGGATGTGATTTCGCCCCAGTACATCGGCGACCTCATCAGCTGGGGCGCCATTGGCGCCCGCACCACAGAAAGCCAAGTGCACCGCGAGCTGGCCTCCGGCATCTCGGCGCCTATCGGCTTCAAGAACGGCACGGATGGCAACATCCGCATTGCCACCGACGCGATCCAGTCGGCCAGCCGGGGCCACCACTTCCTGTCGGTGCATAAAAACGGCCAGGTGGCCATCGTCAACACCAAGGGCAACAAGGATTGCCACGTGATCCTGCGCGGCGGCAAGACGCCCAACTACGACGCTGCCAGCGTGGCCGCTGCCTGCAAGGACCTCGAAGCCGCCAAGCTGCCCGCCACCCTGATGGTGGACTGCAGCCATGCCAACAGCAGCAAGCAACATGAAAAGCAGCTCGACGTGGCGCGCGACATCGCCGCTCAGCTCGCCGGTGGCTCGCGCAGTGTGTTCGGCCTCATGATCGAGAGCCACCTCACCGCCGGTGCCCAGAAGTTCTCACCGGGCAAGGACCAGCCCGGCGCGCTGGAGTATGGCAAGAGCATCACGGACGCCTGCTTGGGCTGGGACGATTCGCTGACGGCGCTGGCTGAGCTGTCTGACGCCGTGAAGGCGCGCCGCGCGCGGTGATCTGCGCCGCTGGCCGAAGGCCCTAAACTGGAAGCCCGTGGCGGGCCGTGCAAGGGAGCACGGCAGTCGCTGCCACGGTTTCAGTAGATAGAAAGGCAAACCATCATGCACAGCGAAGTGTCGGTCCGTCTGGCCGGAAACCAGGAATTCCGTTTTGATCTGGAGGGCGCCGAGCCCATGGGCCACGAGGCTGGCAGGCGCTGGCTGGATGATCAGTTCACCGCGCTCGATTGCGAACCCCTGCGCGCCAGCGGCAAGGTGCTGCTGGCGGACAAGGTGCTCACCGTGGCCCGCGCTGCGGGGGCTTCGTTGCTGGCCGACCCGGCATGGTCCCGTGACTTTGCGCG
Organism: Acidovorax sp. NN32; assembly: GCF_057597245.1. Lineage (NCBI taxonomy): Bacteria > Pseudomonadati > Pseudomonadota > Betaproteobacteria > Burkholderiales > Comamonadaceae > Acidovorax > Acidovorax sp. NN32. The sequence goes on along the minus strand of NZ_CP199679.1, from coordinate 4,399,905 downwards.
CGCTGCCAGCGCGGCACTCGCCAAGCCCGTGGTGCGCGTGGACGTCCCGGGCATGGCGGTATCGTTCTGATACTTGAAGAAAATCAGGCCCTGGCGCTTGCCTGGTAAGTGTTGGCAGCTATTTATTTTGTAGCGATTCCAGCAGTTTGGCGTGGATGCCGCCAAATCCCCCGTTGCTCATGCACACGATGTGGTCCCCCGGGCGGGCTGCCGCTGTGACCTGTTGTACCAGGGTGTTGATGTCGGCAGCGGTTTGCGCCCGCATGCCTGGGCCCACGCCCAAGGGGGCGAGGGCCTGCGCTGCGTCCCAGTCCAGCCCGGCCGTGTGGCAGAACGCGAGGTCGGCAGGCTCCAGCGCCCACGGCAGTTGGGCCTTCATGGCGCCCAGTTTCATGGTGTTGCTGCGGGGCTCGAACACCGCCAGGATGCGCGCACCCTGGCCCAGGCTGCGGCGCAGGCCGTCCAGCGTGGTTCTCAGGGCGGTGGGGTGGTGGGCAAAGTCGTCATACACCGCAACGCCATTCACGGTGCCGCGCAGTTCCATGCGCCGCTTCACGTTCTGAAAGGTGGCCAGTGCCGTAGCGGACTGCTCGGGGCTCACGCCCACATGGTGGGCGGCGGCAATGGCCGCCAGTGCGTTGAGCTGGTTGTGCACGCCGGTCAGCGCCCACTCCACCCGGGCGGCCTTGCGCCCCTGGTGCAGCACGTCGAATGCCTGGGGGTCGCCTTGTGCCGAAAAGTCGCTGACGGCTTCGCCGAAGCTGGCCACTTCGCTCCAGCAGCCCGTGTGCAACACGCGGGTGAGGCTTTCTTCGAGACCGTTGACCACCACACGGCCCGATGGCGGCACCGTGCGCACGAGGTGGTGAAACTGCCGCTCGATGGCGGCCAAGTTGTCAAAGATGTCTGCGTGGTCGAACTCCAGGTTGTTCAGCACCGCAGTGCGAGGGCGGTAGTGCACAAACTTGCTGCGCTTGTCGAAGAAGGCGGTGTCGTATTCGTCAGCCTCGATCGCGAACAGCGGCGCGGCCCCCAGCGGCGCACTGCCGGGTGATGGTCGCCGGGGCGCCCCCAGGCGGGCGGACACGCCGAAATTCAACGGTACTCCGCCAATCAGAAAACCTGGCTGCTGCCCGGCGCTTTCCAGAATCCAGGCCAGCATTGAGGTGGTGGTCGTCTTGCCATGGGTGCCAGCAACCGCCAGCACATGGCGGCCTTGTAGTACATGCTCGGCCAGCCACTGCGGGCCGCTGGTGTAGGGCAGGCCTGCGTCCAGGATGGCTTCCATCAACGGAAACTTGGGCGAGCCGTCAGGCAGGCGGACGCGGCTGACCACGTTGCCGATGACAAACATGTCGGGCTGCAGGGCCAGTTGGTCGGCGCCAAAACCTTCGATCAGATCGATGCCCAGGGCCCGCAATTGGTCGCTCATCGGCGGGTAAACGCCAGCGTCGCAACCCGTCACCTTGTGGCCTGCCTCGCGCGCGAGCGCGGCCAGGCCGCCCATGAACGTGCCGCAGATGCCCAGTATGTGTATATGCATGGGCGCAGATTCTACGGTTCAATAAAAAACAAGCCCCCAGCGCTTGGTGGATAAGCGCGAGAAGCTATGAAAAATATAGTGACCCTGGGCATATCTAGGGGTAACCCGTAGTCCAGGCAGGTGCTTCGGGCCACAATGCGGTTTCTTTTCCTGCCACCACCATCCCCTACCGCCATGCACACACCTTTGAGCGACGAAATCGCCCACACCACGGCCCGGCTGGTGGTGGAAGAGGGCCTGGAATGGGGCCCGGCCAAGCGCCGTGCGCTGCGCCAGATGGGCTTGCCTGCCCGCACGCCCCTGCCGAGCAACGACCAGGTCGAGGCCGCCGTACGGGAGTACATCCAGCTCTTTTGTGCCGATACGCAGCCGCACGAGCTGCGGGCGCTGCGCCAGCTGGCCCTCGTGTGGATGGAGCGCATGGCGGCCTTCCGTCCCCATCTGGCGGGGGCTGTATGGCATGGTACAGCCACGCGGCTGTCCGACATTTACCTGCAGTTGTTCTGCGATGACTCCAAATCTGCAGAAATAGCGCTCATCGATCACCATGTGGACTACGAGCCACGCACGGTCACCGGTTTTCATGGTGAGTCGGTCGAAGCGCTGAGCCTGGGCAGCAAGTCGCCCGAACTCAATGAGATGATCGGGGTGCACTTGATGATCTATGACCTCGATGACCTGCGCGGCGCTTTGCGCCCGGATGCCCAAGGGCGTGTGCCGCGCGGTGACATGACCGCCGTTCGGCGCCTGCTCCAGGAAACCCCTGCCCCATGACAAGCCCTTCCGATCGCCCTGAGTCCATCCCCGCCACCAGCGATGCGCAACCGTCGGCCGCACGTAGGCGACTGCTGTACGCCGGGGTGGCAGGCACAGCAGCGTTGGGTGGTGCCGGCCTGGCATGGTGGAAGTTCCAGCCCCATGCCATGGAGCAGGGGGTGGAAGAAGCGCTCTGGGCGATGGAGTTTGAAAAGCCTGAAGGGGGCGTGGTGGCGCTGAAGTCTCTGGCTGGCAAGCCGCTGCTGCTGAACTTCTGGGCCACCTGGTGCCCGCCCTGTGTGGAAGAGCTGCCCATGCTCAATGCTTTCTATCGCCAACAGGCGCAGAACGGATGGCAAGTTCTGGGATTGGCCATCGACCAGCCCTCTGCCGTGCGCAAGTTTCTGCAGCGTATTCCGCTGGAGTTCCCTGTGGGCCTTGCCGGATTGGGCGGCACCGACCTGGGGCGATCACTGGGCAACCTTACCGGTGGCCTGCCGTTTACTGTGGTGCTCGGGGGCAACGGGCGTGTCCTGCACCGTAAAATGGGACAAATCACCCCGCAAGACCTCCAGCTGTGGGCGCCTCTGCGCTGATCGACCAAGCCTTCTGTTCGGCATTTTTGTGGGCCCAAGCTGGGTATCTGGATGATGTAGTTCATCAAAAATACCTGTGGAAGACGGAGATAGGCTGAAATTGGAGTAAATTCGCGCCCTATTCAGTCATGACTTGCGCAAAGCAGGGCTCAGGCAAGCGGCTCGCCCAACGCGAGGCGGCTGTTGCGTCCCGATTGGCGTGAGTCCTATCAGTTTTATAGCCGTTGGAGCTCCCATGGATCTGCGAAAACTCAAAACCCTCATCGATCTCGTGTCCGAGTCGAACGTATCTGAACTCGAAATCACGGAAGCCGAGGGCAAAGTCCGCATCGTCAAGAGCGTGGGTGGTGTCGTTCAGCAGTACGTCCCCGCCCCGATGCAGGCACCTGCGCCCCCTGCATCTGCCGCCGCCCAAGTCGCCGAGCTGCCTGCGCCCTCGGCACCTGCAGTCCCTGCTGGCCACATCGTCAAGTCACCCATGGTGGGCACGTTTTACCGTTCGTCCAGCCCTGGCGCCAAGGCTTTTGTCGAAGTCGGCAGCCAGGTCAAGGAAGGCGAAACCATCTGCATCATCGAAGCGATGAAGATCCTCAACGAAATCGAGGCTGACAAGTCTGGCACCGTCACCCGCATCCTGGGTGAAAACGGTCAGGCCGTGGAATACGGCCAACCTTTGTTCGTCATCGAATAAGGCGCGCATGTTCAAGAAAATCCTGGTCGCAAACAGAGGGGAGATCGCCCTTCGCATTCAGCGCGCCTGCCATGAGTTGGGTGTCAAGGCCGTGATGGTCTACTCCGAGGCCGACCGCGACGCAAAATACGTCAAGCTCGCCGAAGAAGCGGTGTGCATCGGCCCAGCGCCCTCGCCGTTGTCCTACCTGAACATGCCTGCCATCATCTCGGCCGCCGAGGTGACCGACGCCGAGGCCATTCACCCCGGCTATGGCTTCCTGTCTGAGAACGCAGATTTTGCCGAGCGCGTGGAAAAGAGCGGCTTCCAGTTCATCGGCCCCACCCCCGAGTCGATCCGCATCATGGGCGACAAGGTGTCTGCCAAGCAGGCCATGATCCGCGCAGGCGTGCCTTGCGTGCCGGGCTCTGAGGGCGAGTTGCCCGACGATCCGGTGCAGATCCGCCGCATCGCCAAGGCCGTGGGCTACCCGGTGATCATCAAGGCCGCAGGCGGCGGCGGTGGCCGTGGCATGCGCGTGGTGCACACCGAAGCTGCCTTGGTCAATGCGGTGCAGATGACCAAGGCCGAAGCGGGCGCTGCGTTTGGCAATCCTGCGGTGTACATGGAGAAGTTCCTCCAGAACCCGCGCCATATCGAAATCCAGATCCTGGCCGACAAGCACCGCAATGCGGTGTATTTGGGCGAGCGCGATTGCTCCATGCAACGCCGCCACCAGAAGGTCATCGAAGAGGCTCCAGCCCCCGGCATCCCCCGCAAACTGATCGAGAAGATCGGCGAGCGCTGCGTGGCTGCGTGCAAGAAGATCGGCTACCGTGGCGCGGGCACGTTCGAGTTCCTGTACGAAAACGGCGAGTTCTACTTCATCGAGATGAACACCCGTGTGCAGGTGGAACACCCCGTCACCGAGTGGATCACCGGCGTGGACATCGTGAAGACGCAGATCATGGTCGCGGCGGGCGAGAAGCTGCCGTTCACCCAGCGCCAGATCGAGATCCGGGGCCATGCCATCGAGTGCCGGATCAATGCGGAAGACCCTTACAAGTTCATTCCGTCGCCCGGGCGTATCACCACATGGCATCCACCAGGCGGCCCCGGCGTGCGTGTGGATTCGCATGCGTACACCAACTACTTTGTGCCGCCCAACTACGACTCGATGATCGGCAAGATCATCGTGCACGGCGACACGCGCGAGCAGGCCCTGGCCCGCATGCGCACGGCGCTGTCCGAGACGGTAATCGAAGGCATCAACACCAACGTGCCGCTGCACCGCGAGCTGATGGTGGACGCCAAGTTCATGGCCGGTGGCACCAACATCCATTACCTGGAAGAGTGGCTGTCGCAGCACAAGCGCTGAAATCGTATTGCGCAGTCATTCACATGCTGGCTCCTGGCAACGGGTGCCAGCATTTCACTTTTTCTGAGAGGCTTCTATGTTTGAGCTGAGTCTGATGTGTCCCGAGGATCGGATCGAGGCGGTCAGCGATGCGCTGGATGCGCTGGATGCGCTGAGCGTTTCGGTGGAGGATGCTGATGCCCAGACCGACGCCGAGCAGGCCTTGTTTGGTGAGCCTGGCATGCCGCCGCCCAAGGACGGCTGGCAGCGCAGCAGGGTGGTAGCGCTCTTTCCTTCGGAGGTGGCAGCCCGGGAGGCCCAGCAACTGCTGGTGGTGCAGGACTTTTTTGCGGGCTGCCAGGTGCTGGGGGTTGCCCACGTGCCCGAGCAGGACTGGGTGCGGCTCACGCAATCGCAATTTGCGCCTGTGGACATCACGCCGGATTTTTGGATCGTTCCTACCTGGCACGAACTTCCCGCCGAGGCAAAGCGCAGCATCCGGCTGGATCCGGGCCTGGCGTTTGGCACCGGCACCCACCCCACGACGCGCATGTGTCTGCGCTGGATTGCCCGTAACGGTGCCACCGAGTCGTCCATGGGCAATCCGCTGGGCCGGGTTCTGGACTATGGCTGTGGCTCTGGCATCCTCGCCATTGGTGCGGCCAAGTTTGGTGCCACGGACATCGATGCGGTCGATATTGATCCTGCGGCGGTCGAGTCCACCGCGCTGAATGCACAGGCCAATGACGTGCGGCTCCACGCGGGTCTGCCCGACAAGGCACGGGGTGAATACCAGACGGTGCTGGCAAACATTCTTGCCACCCCCTTGCGCGTGCTGGCGCCCCTCTTGTGCAGCCACGTCGCGCCTGGCGGGAATCTGGTGCTGGCAGGCATTTTGGAACGCCAGGCTGAGGAGTTGAAAGAGGCATATGCTCCCTGGCTTCAGCTCGATGTGGCGGATACAGAAGATGGCTGGATCTTGATGACCGCCCGTCGCTAAGACGGGGCCGAAGCCCGCTTCGCCGGGGTCGCACGCGCCTCTACAATCCATCGCTGATGAGCCAGATCACTCGCTGCCCGTCCTGCTCTACCTCGTTCAAGGTGGTGGCGGACCAATTGCGCATCTCGCAAGGGTGGGTGCGTTGTGGTCAATGCAAAGAGGTGTTTGACGCTTCGGCGCACCTGCTTCCAGCGGCTCCACCAGCGTTGTTGCCCGATGTCTCGTTGACCGACATACGTCCGCCATCCATGCCGGTGGCGCGCAAGGCAGAGACGGGGCGGTCATGGGGTGAGCCGCCTTCTTCGCCACCGGTTGCCCCATCTGCGGAGGCGCTATCGCCAGCCTCCGAAAAACCAGCGTTTTCGCTGTTCCCCACAGGTGCTTCCGACGTAATGGCGGGGTTGCCGGATGCACAGGCCCAGGTGGTGGCTCCGGTTCTAGAGGTTCCACAGCCTGCGGTGCCCGCGTTTCTGTCTGCGGCAGCCGGGGCGGTGGCACCTGGTGCCGATGCGGGAATCGGCCCCTTCACTCCATTTGCCTGGCGCCCGGACTCCGTGCGCAATGTGCCAACAACGGGCGGGGATGTTGCAGGGATGCGGAGCGATGCCGTCGCCTTACCTCCTTTGGCCTTTCCCGAGGTGGCTGCTGATGGGTCATCTTCTTTGCCCAAGGGGGATCACCCCACTGCCTCGTTGTCAGCCGCGTTGCCCGGTGCAGGCGATGGAACATCACTCCCTGCAGGGTATGAGTTACCTGCTGCTGCTCTTCGAGATGGCGAAGAGGTGGCTGCCGATCCAGCTGCAGCCGTGGCGTTGACCCCGATGGGATATCCTGCACTGGAGTTGCCTACCAAGACGGCGTTGCCGGTGGAAGATGCGGAGCTTGAAGAGCGGGCTGAAGTGCCCGTGCCGCCGGTGGGTTTTGCGCAGCCTGTGACGCCGGAACCCGCGCCGGAGGCACTTGCGCTGGTGGAAGACCATTCGCCCGCAGCCGTGTTGCAGGCATCGACTCGCAAGCGATCCTCGGTCCGAAAGGCGTCGGATGCCGTTGACGAGGACGATGACCCTGAGGCCGGACAGGAAGTCAGCTTTGTAGTCGCTGCCCGGCGCAAGGTGTTCTGGCGCAGGCCGATGGTGCGCACAGTGCTTGGAGTGCTGCTTTTGATGTCTGTGGCGGGGCTTGCGCTGCAGGTCGCCGTTCAGGAGCGTGATCGCCTTGCCGCGATGGATGCGCGTGCCAGGCCATGGTTGATGGCGTTGTGCGCTCCCTTGCACTGCGAGATCGCGCCGCCGCGCCAGATTGCGGATGTGGTCATCGACAGTTCTTCGTTCAACAAGGCCCGAGGTGATAGCTATCAACTCGCGCTGACCATGAAGAGCAAGGCCTCGATACCTCTGGCCATGCCCGCCGTCGAGTTGACGTTGACCGATGCGCAGGACCAGCCAGTGCTTCGGCGTGTGCTTTTGCCCACCGACATGGGGGCTCCCATGGAGTTGTCTGCAGGGGGCGAGTGGAGTGCGTCCGTGTCAGTGATTGTGACCACCGGCGGAGCGCGTGTCGCCGGCTATCGGTTGCTGGCGTTTTATCCCTGATTTTTTACCAACCTACTTCTTTGATATGGCTGCCCTCATTTGTGGTTCTCTGGCGTTCGACACCATCATGACCTTCGAGGGCCGTTTTGCCGAGCAGATACTGCCCGACCAGCTGCACATCCTGAACGTCTCTTTCCTGGTGCCTTCGTTGCGGCGCGACTTTGGTGGTTGTGCGGGCAACATTGCGTATAGCCTCAAGTTGCTCGGCGGTGAGCCATTGCCAATGGCCATGCTGGGCAGTGATGGCGCTGACTATCTGCAGCGCCTGGAATTGCTGGGTATCAGTGCGCGTCATGTGGGGCAGGTCCAGGACACCTACACCGCACAAGCCATGATCATGACGGACCGTGACAACAACCAGATCACCGCCTTCCACCCTGGGGCAATGATGCAGGCACATGTGAACCGCATCGAGGCAGATGTGGGGGTGAGCGTGGGGATCATCGCGCCGGATGGTCGTGACGCCATGCTTGAACACGCGGCACAGTTTGTGGCGGCCGGTATTCCTTTTGTATTTGACCCGGGCCAGGGCTTGCCCATGTTCAATGGTGAAGAGCTGGCGCGGTTCGTGGACCAGGCTTCCTGGGTGACGGTCAATGACTACGAGGGGAAAATGCTTTGCGACCGCACGGGCTGGACGCTTGCAGAGATTTCGCGCAAGGTAAAGGGGCTTGTGGTGACGCTGGGCGCGGAGGGCTGCGAGGTCTGGGTGGATGGTCAGAAAACCCATGTACCCGCCGTGGTGCCTGCCCAAGTGGTGGATCCTACGGGGTGTGGTGACGCTTGGCGGGGCGCGTTGTTGTTCGGCCTGGAAAAGGGCTGGCCGCTGGTGCGTTGCGCCGAGCTGGGCAACCGGGTGGGAGCCCTCAAGATTGCACAGCGGGGCCCGCAAAACTACACACTGGATTTCATCCCCGCGTAATTGGGCCAGCTTTCCATGAAGTCACGGGGCGCCATTGCTGCCGGCTTCTTGTGTTGCACGGCGCGTGGTGTGCAACACGAACAGGCATAAAAAAACCCGGTGCGCAGGCACCGGGTTGAGCGTGTGATACGCCAGGATTAAGGCTTGTTGCCCGTAGGGAAGGGCCAGGCTGCCTGAGGATTCAGGGTGGTCTGTGCTGCTGGAGCTGCTGCCGCAGGGGCAGGCGCCTTGGGGGCCTTCTTGGCCGGTGCAGCTTTTTTTGCAGGAGCCTTGGCGGGAGCGGCCTTCTTGGCAGCCGTTGCCTTCTTGGCGGGAGCCGCCTTCTTGGCTGGGGCGGCAGGCTTCTTCGCTGCTACTGCCTTCTTGGCGGGAGCGGCTTTCTTTGCCGGTGCTGCTGCCTTCTTGGCAGGTGCGGCCTTCTTCGCTGCTACTGCCTTTTTGGCGGGAGCGGCTTTCTTTGCCGGTGCTGCTGCCTTCTTGGCGGGAGCGGCCTTCTTCGCTGCTACTGCCTTTTTGGCGGGAGCGGCTTTCTTTGCCGGTGCTGCTGCCTTCTTGGCAGGTGCAGCCTTCTTCGCTGCTACTGCCTTCTTGGCGGGAGCGGCTTTCTTTGCCGGTGCTGCTGCCTTCTTGGCAGGTGCAGCCTTCTTCGCTGCTACTGGTTTTGCAGGTGCAGCTTTTTTCGCTGGGGTCGCCTTCTTAGCGGCTGGTTTTTTCGCAGTTGCCATCATGTTCTCCTTGGGTCAATTTGCAAAGAGCACTTCCTGTCTGCAGTGGACACGAAGCGATCCATGGCGATGGAGAAATCCCCATCGCCATGAACACGGGAACGCCCTGCACCGCAACGCACTGCAGCGCTGCTTGTGGTGGTGGGCGTGGTGTAAAAATCCATGGTGGTGTGTTGCGAAAAGGCGCTAGTCCCAGGACAGCGCACCACCGGACTGGTATTCAATAACCCGGGTCTCGAAGAAGTTGCGTTCCTTCTTGAGGTCAATCATCTCGCTCATCCACGGGAACGGGTTTTCTTCATTGGGAAACAGCGTCTCCAGCCCGATTTGTGTGGCACGGCGGTTGGCGATGTAACGCAGGTATCCCTTGAACATCGATGCATTCATGCCCAGCACGCCGCGCGGCATGGTGTCTTCCGCGTAGCGGTACTCGAGTTCAACCGCCTTGAGGAACAGCGCCTTGATCTCGGCCTTGAATTCAGTGGTCCACAGATGGGGATTTTCCAGCTTGAGCTGGTTGATCAGGTCAATGCCAAAGTTGCAGTGCATCGATTCGTCGCGCAAGATGTACTGGTACTGCTCGGCGGCGCCAGTCATCTTGTTCTGGCGGCCCAGTGCAAGGATCTGTGTGAAGCCGACGTAGAAGAACAGGCCTTCCATCAGGCAGGCAAACACGATCAGCGACTTGAGGAGCGTCTGGTCGGTTTCGGGCGTGCCAGTGTGGAAGTTCGGATCCATGATCGCCTCGATGAAGGGGATCAGGAACTGGTCCTTGTCGCGGATGGACTGGACTTCGTTGTACGCGTTGAAAATCTCGCTCTCATCAAGCCCCAGCGATTCCACGATGTACTGATAGGCGTGCGTGTGGATAGCTTCTTCAAAGGCCTGGCGCAGCAGGAACTGGCGGCACTCTGGCGCCGTGATGTGGCGATAGGTGCCCAGTACGATGTTGTTGGCAGCCAGCGAGTCTGCCGTGACAAAGAAGCCCAGGTTGCGCTTGATGATGCGGCGTTCGTCATCGGTCAGGCCATTGGGGTCCTTCCACAACGCGATGTCGCGCGTCATGTTCACTTCCTGAGGCATCCAATGGTTGGCGCAGGTGGCCAGGTATTTTTCCCAGGCCCACTTGTATTTGAACGGGACCAGCTGATTGACATCCGTCTGCCCGTTGATGATGCGTTTGTCGGCAGCGTTCACGCGGCGTTGCGTGGCTGCGGCAGGTGTTGAGTGCGGTGCTGCAGAGGCAGTCATCGATGCGTGCACTTCCTGCAGTGAGGGGGTTTGGAAAGGCAAAGGCGGCTGTCCCGCCGGGTGGCTTTGGTTCAGTCCACCGTCCAGTTGATTTTGCGATGAGGGCTTGACTTCTTCGTCCCAGGTCAACATAGATTTTCCAGTGTTCGGATTATGAAAGCAGTGCTGCGAAAAGAAAAGCACTGAAGCGTTGTGCAGCAAGGATTTGTTGCTTCACAGCACATGCGCGACACCTCGGAAGAGCCCAAGGTGTTGCGTGCGAAGTTGTTATTGGCAGGCTTCGCAGCCGGGATCATCGATAGCGCAGAACTTGACGTCCGTAGCAGGCACTGCTGATGCTTGATGGGTGGCTTCAGCGGCTGCCGCATCGAGTGCGCTGGGTTTCGCTGCAACGGGCACCGACGCTGCCGATGCACCACTGTCATTGCCCGACGAAACGGCATTGAGCTGGCGTGTATTCACGGTGCTCATCTCGACGTGTGTGGCGCTTTGTGTGCGCAGGTAATACGTGGTCTTGAGGCCACGGATCCAGGCCAGCTTGTAGGTGTCGTCGAGCTTCTTGCCCGATGCGCCGGCCATGTAGATGTTCAGGCTCTGCGCCTGATCAATCCATTTCTGGCGACGCGATGCGGCTTCCACCAGCCACTGCGGCTCGACTTCAAACGCTGTGGAGTACAGCGCCTTGATGTCCTGTGGCACCCGGTCGATGGGGTGCAGCGAACCCTTGAAGTGCTTGAGGTCCATGATCATCACGTCATCCCACAGGCCCAGGCGCTTGAGGTCGCGCACCAGCCCACCGTTGATAACCGTGAATTCACCTGACAGGTTGGACTTGACCGACAGGTTGCCGAACGAAGGCTCGATCGAGGCATCAACGCCGATGATGTTGGAGATGGTGGCCGTGGGGGCAATGGCGACGCAGTTGGAGTTGCGCATGCCGTCCTGTGCAATTTTCTTGCGCAGGGCATCCCAGTCCAGGGTGGACGAGCGATCCACTTCCACATATCCGCCACGGGCCTGCGAGAGCATGTCCAGCGTGTCGAAAGGCAGGATGCCGCGATCCCACAGCGAGCCCTTGTAGCTGGAGTACTGGCCGCGTTCCCGGGCCAATTCGGTGGAGGCCCAGTAGGCGTAGTAGCAGATGGCCTCCATCGACTTGTCGGCGAATTCCACGGCCTCCTGCGAGGCGTAGGGAATGCGCAGTTCGTACAGGCTGTCTTGGAACGCCATGACGCCCAGGCCCACGGGGCGGTGGCGCAGATTGGAGTCGCGGGCCTTCTTGACGGCGTAATAGTTGATGTCGATCACGTTGTCGAGCATACGCATGGCAACCGTGATGGTCTTCTTGAGCTTCTCGTGGTCGATCTGGCCGTCCTTGATGTGCTGCAGCAGGTTGACCGAACCGAGATTGCAGACGGCGGTTTCGGTGTCGCTGGTGTTGAGTGTGATCTCAGTGCACAGGTTGGACGAGTGCACCACACCAGCGTGCTGCTGGGGCGAACGCACGTTGCAGGCATCCTTGAAGGTGATCCAAGGATGGCCGGTCTCGAACAGCATGGTCAGCATCTTGCGCCACATGTCGGTGGCCTGCACCGTCTTGGCGGGTTTGATCTCGCCGCGCGCGGCCTTCTCTTCGTAGGCCACATAGGCCTTCTCGAAGTCGGCGCCGAACAGATCGTGCAGGTCGGGCACGTTGGAGGGCGAGAACAATGTCCAGGTGCCCTTTTCCATCACGCGGCGCATGAACAGGTCAGGGATCCAGTTGGCCGTGTTCATGTCGTGCGTGCGGCGGCGGTCGTCGCCAGTGTTCTTGCGCAGTTCCAGGAACTCTTCGATATCCAGGTGCCAGGTTTCCAGGTAGGTGCAGACGGCGCCTTTGCGCTTGCCGCCCTGGTTCACCGCCACAGCGGTGTCGTTGACCACCTTGAGGAAGGGCACCACGCCTTGCGATTCGCCGTTTGTGCCCTTGATGTGGGAGCCCAGGGCGCGCACGCGGGTCCAGTCATTGCCCAGGCCGCCAGCAAACTTGGACAGCAGGGCGTTTTCCTTGATCGATTCGTAGATACCATCCAGGTCGTCGGGCACCGTGGTCAGGTAGCAGCTGGACAGCTGCGAGCGCAGGGTGCCGCTGTTGAACAGCGTGGGGGTGGACGACATGAAGTCGAAGGACGACAGCACTTCGTAGAACTCGATGGCGCGGGCCTCGCGGTCGGTTTCATTGAGTGCCAGGCCCATGGCCACGCGCATGAAGAACGCCTGGGGCAGTTCGATGCGGGTTTTCTTGACGTGCAGGAAGTAGCGGTCATACAGGGTCTGCAGGCCGAGGTAGTCGAACTGAAGGTCGCGCTCGGCCTTGAGCGCGGCGCCCAGGCGGGTCAGGTCGTATTGCTTGAGCAGGCGCTCGTCCAACAGCTCGTTGTCCACCCCCTTCTGGATGAAGGCGGGGAAATAGTCCCTGTAGGCCTGGCCCATGTCGCTCTGGGCGACCTCGCGTCCCAGCACCTCGCGCACGATGGTATGCAGCAGCAGGCGGGCCGTGGCATAGGTGTAGTCAGGGTCTTTTTCGATCAGGGTGCGGGCGGCGAGGATGGACGCCTTGTAGACCTCGTCCATGGGAACGCCGTCATACAGGTTGCGCATGGTCTCGGCGACGATGGGCGCGGCCTGGATGTCGGCGCCGAGGTTGGCGCAGGCCGATTCGATGAGCCCGTGCAGGCGCAGGATGTCCAGCTGCACGCGTTGGCCGTTGTCGATCACGTTCAACATGGGGGTTGCGGGCGCAAGCTGTTCCTGGTGGTGGGCACGCTCTTGCGTGCGGCGCTCGCGGTACAGAACATAGGCCCGGGCGACTTCGTGGTGTTCGCCGCGCATCAGGCCCAGTTCAACCTGATCCTGCACGTCTTCAATATGGAAGGTGCCGCCACCGGGACGCGAGCGCATGAGGGCGCGGACCACATTCTGGGTGAGCGTGTCCACCACCTCGCGCACGCTGGCGGAGGCGGCGCCCTGCGTGCCGTGCACTGCCAGAAATGCCTTCATCATCGCCACCGCAATTTTTTGCGGCTCAAAGGGCACGACTGCTCCGTTGCGGCGAATGATCTGATAGTGCGCCAGCGAGTTACCCGCCACTGCTGGTGCGGACTGGGTGTTTGGGGCCTCGGGGGAGGCGGCATGGGGCGTGGAAGGCGTGTTCAAAGCAGCTTGCATGGGGGGTCCTCTTCTGTGGGCTGTCTGGGGTGTGGTGCGCGGCCTGGATGCCGTCGCAGCGTGTGAGTGGTGCGGCGGACTACTGTCTGGCGCACACTATATATGGTGTGTCACATGCATTCAAGACACTACCGGTAGTGTACCGTCGTATTGCCCTCAGAAAAACGAAACAGCATGTCAGCGGCGCCACAGGGCCTTCTGCTGACCCCGCCGGAACCCGTTGCCCCTGCGGAAAAGCAGGACGAAAACCTCGCAAAGACAAGCGTTTCGAGCGGATTTTCTGCGCGAGGCCGCGTGGTGTCTGGGGACGCGACGATGTGCAAATGCACATAGAAAAAAGTCGCTGAATGTGGCGCAACCACAGCGCCCTCAGCGAGCGGCTTGAATGTCAGGCCAGGTGGCTGCCGGAAAACGTTGCACGGGCCAGTTCAGTGCTTTTTGTACCTGCGCCCAATCGAAGCCGGAGCCTGGGTCCTGCTTGCGCCCGGGCGCGATGTGCTCATGCCCTGCGATGTGTTCAATGGGGTAGCGCTGTTCGATGTCCTGGCAGAGCGTTGTCAGGGTCTGGTACTGCGCCGGTTCGAACGTAAGCCCTTCAAGGCCTTCCAGTTCAATGCCAATCGAGTCATCGTTGCACTGGCTGCGGCCACGGTAGGCCGACTGGCCAGCATGCCAGGCCCGAAGATCACAGTCCACAAACTGCCAAAGGGCGCCGGTGCGGTCAATGAAGAAATGCGACGAAACGGCCAAACCACGGATGCTCTGGTAGTAGGGGTGTGCATCCCAGTCCAGCGAGTTGGTGAATAGCTGTTGCACCGCATTCCCGCCATATGTGCCTGGCGGCAAACTGATGGAATGCACCACGATCAGGTCGATGGAGGAGCTTGCCGGGGCAGGGCGCACACCATGGTTGGGGGATTCCAGCCTGGTCGCTGCACGGTGCCATCCACCGTCCCAAGGCGTTGATCTGCCTGGTGCCGCGTCAGCCGATCTCGTCATGCGGGTCCTGGTCATTGGGGACGGCGATGTTCAGCCGGGCGATGCGGTAGCGTATCTGACGCAGGCTGATGCCCAGCCGGGCTGCGGTGGCGGTTCTGTTGAAACCCGCTTCGCGCAAGGCTCGTATCAGAATGTCCCGCTCCTGCTGGTCCAGCCAGGCCTGAAGGTCATTGGGCAGAGGGACCGAGCAGCCCGTGCTGGTTGCAGGCTGTGGTGGTTGGTGGGCAGACTGCGCCTCGGTGTGGTTGGGGAGGGTGGGGGCTGGTAGCGTCCGCGCCCCCAATGGGGTGGGGGTGCCAGAGGGCCAGTCCACATGCAGCTCGTCTCCGTCGCTGAGTGCCACGGCCCGGTGCAACAGGTTTTCCAGTTCGCGGACGTTGCCGGTCAGGGGGTGTGCGGCAATGGCTTGGAGCGCATGCTCTGTCAGAGAAGGCACTGGCATGCCGGATTCCTGGGCGATGCGCGCCAGAAGTGCGGCACACAGCACAGGCAGATCTTCACGCCGCTCGCGCAACGGGGGGATCACGATTTCGATCACGTTGAGCCGGTAATAGAGATCCTGGCGGAAGCGGCCCGATTGCACGTCGGCGGCCAGGTCGCGGTGTGTGGCGCTCACGATGCGCACATCCACCGTCTCCTCCTGGGTGGAGCCAAGAGGCCGTACGCTGCGCTCCTGGATGGCGCGCAGCAATTTGGACTGCATGGCCAAGGGAAGGTCACCGATTTCGTCCAGAAACAGCGTGCCGCCACGGGCTGCCTGAAAGTAGCCGTCCCGATCCTGGGTGGCGCCGGTGTAAGAGCCTTTCCGGGCACCAAAAAATTCTGCCTCCAGCAGGTTTTCTGGGATGGCGCCGCAGTTCACGGCAACCAGGGGACCATCGGCACGCTGGCTGCTGGCATGCAGCGCTTGCGCAACCAGTTCCTTGCCCGTGCCGGATTCCCCATGAATCAGCACGGGCGCCATGCCTCGTGCCACCTTGGCCACGCGCTGCTTGACGTTGCGAATGGCCTCTGAGGTGCCCACCAGCCGGTCCAGTGCGGTGCCCGCCGCCAAGGGGTCTGCGCTGAACGCCCCCTGCCGACCCTGTACGCCGCCGGTGCGTGCGGCCCGGGGCGCGGGGACACCCCCGGTGCCTTGCACGGCCGATGCGACGACCGAGCGGAACTGCTTCAGATCCACGGGTTTGGTTAGATAGTCGAAGGCACCAGAGCGCAGGGCTTCCACGGCGTTCTCGGCGGAGCCATACGCTGTCATGACCACGCAGCGCTCGCGGCGCTGCTGGTCGCGCAGATCCTGCAGCAGTTCCATGCCGAAACCGTCGGGCAGGCGCATGTCGGTGATGACGGCGTCAAAGCGGTGGGCCTTGAGCTGTTCGCGCGCCTCCTGGACGCTGGATGCGGTCTCCACCCGGTAGCCTTCGCGCAGCAAGGTCAGTTCGTACAAGGTGCGCAGGTCGGGTTCGTCGTCCACGACGAGGATGGAAGCGGTAGGTGCGTTCATGGCAGGGCGTTTCAGACCACGATGGTGTCAAACAGCGTGGCAGCATCGGCAGGGCGTGTGGTGCGGCGAAAGCCGACGGTAAAGGCGTTGCCGCCCACCTCGCCCCGCAAGGTGGTGCGGGTCAGCCGCTGGTAGCTGATGGACGCTCCATGGCGCTGGCACAACTCGCGGCAAATATAGAGGCCCAGGCCGCTGGAGCGGCTTTCGGAGGAAAAAAACGGTTCGAACAGGTGACGCTCCACGGACTTGTCCATGGGGGCACCGTCGCTCCAGACTTGCAGGCTGGTCTGGCCGGAGGGCAAGGTGCGGGTGGTCACCGTGAGGGAGTCAGGCTCCTGTCCCACATAGCGCAGGGCATTGTCCAGCAGGTTCACGAGCACTCGGCGCAGGTGTTCGGTGTCGAATTCCACCTGCGGATTGCCCGCTTCCAGCATCACTACCGCACGGCGCTGCACGGGGTCCTGGGCCTGCCAGTCATTCCATATTTGCGACACCGTTTCGTCCAGGGGCAAGGTGGACGCGGGCGCATGGCTGATCTGGTGCTGCACGCGGGCGATGTCCAGTACCTCCTCGGCAATGCGCGCGAGGCGGTCGGCGTTCTGCTGCACCATGTGGGCCAGGCGCTTGTGTGCCGGGTCGTGCAGGTCTTCTTCGAGCAAGGCATTGGCCTGTACGATGGCGGCCAGCGGGTTGCGGATCTCATGGGCCACGGCGGCGGACATGCGGCCCATGGCCG
Organism: Acidovorax sp. NN32; assembly: GCF_057597245.1. Lineage (NCBI taxonomy): Bacteria > Pseudomonadati > Pseudomonadota > Betaproteobacteria > Burkholderiales > Comamonadaceae > Acidovorax > Acidovorax sp. NN32. Next base: position 4,383,050 of record NZ_CP199679.1, on the reverse strand, counting down.
CCAGCTTTTCCGTGCGCAGGCGGGCCTCCATCTCGCGCAGGTCGTGCAGGAACATCACGCACAGGCGCTCGGTCTGCGTCTGCCGCGCTGCCTCGCGCGTCGAAGTCAACCACGTGCGTACATGCAGCCCGGTGGGGCTTTGTCCCGGGTGCAGGAGGTCTACGTCGGCGGTCTGGGGCTGTTCCTGGCGGAAGGTGCGCCGAGCCAGGATCACGAGCGGATTCCAGGGGGCCTCGGATGCCAGGATGAATGGCAGCTCGGGCAGCGAGGTGCCCCCGAGCAACTGCAGCCCTGCGGGGTTTGCAATGCGCACAACATCGCTTTCGTCCACGACCAACACCCCGTCGGTCAGGTTCTGGATGACCAGTGCGCTGACCTGCGTCTGCACGCGGGCAGCAACCTGGCTTTGCTGCGCCACTTCCTGCTCGCGCGCCAAGCGTGTTGCCAGTTGGTGCACAAGATAGCTCACGATGAAATAGCCTGTGCCAGTCAGCGCACTTTGCAGGTAGCGCGGTGCATCGTCACCCGCAGTGCCCGAGCCGAGCCACCAGGCCCAGCCCAGCAGCAGCAGCGTGACGCCTGCTGTGGTGCCCAGTGCCAAGGTCAGCGTTCCCAGCACGGCTGCCATCAGGATGGGCAAGCCAAACAGGGGGGTGTAGTTCATGGCGCCTGCGTTGAGCAGTTGCAGGGCAGCAATCGCAGCAAGGTCAACACCAATGGAGGGGAGCCATTGGGGGCCGGTCTTGGGTGATGGCGGTCTGTGCCTGGCGAGCACGCGCAGCATGACGGCGGCCACCAGATAGGCCACACACACTGCCAGCACGGCGGGTTCGGTGGTCTGGTTGATGGCCTGCCCGGCCCCTTGCAGTACCAGCAGGGCCAGCGCGACCATGACGCGGCCCGTGAGAAAACCGCGCCACAGGCGCACAAACGGCGCATCCATGGTGGACGCAAAGGTGCTTGCGGACAGCGGTGGCATGGTCGGTTTCAGACCGGGCCCAGGCGCCGGTGTTCTGTGCAGCAGTAGGCTTGTTCGCCCACCATCAGTGCGTCTGCCTGCGGAATGTGAACGCCGCAGTGGGCGCAGGCCAGCATGTTCTGCGGGAGGGCCAGCGGAGGTGCAGGCGTTTTGGAAGCGTTTGCCTCTGGCGCGCGTCGGCTGCGCCAGATACCGATGGCGATGGCCAGAACCACCAGCAAGACCAGGTATTTCATGCGCTGCGGCCCAGGACGACTTCCATGACAAAGCGGGAGCCCACATAGGCCAGCAACAGCAGCGCTGATCCGGCGTAGAGCACGCGCACGGCATTGCGTCCCCGCCACCCGAAGCGTGCTCGGCCCACCAGCAACGTGGCAAACGTGATCCAGGACAGCAGCGAGAACACGGCCTTGTGGTCCCACCGCCAGGCCCTGCCGTACAGCGTGTCACCAAACAGCCAGCCCGCCAGCAGCGTGGCAGTCAGCAGGATGAAGCCCGCCGTCACAAACCGGAAGGTCAGGCGCTCCAGCGTGAGCAGGGGGATGCCGCTGTGGGGATCTTCGGCCTGCCGGATGCGTTGCTCTGCGCGTGTCATCAGCCAGGCGTGCACCACGGCGGCGGCAAACAAGCCGTAGCAGGCAATGCCCAGCGCCAGGTGCAGCGGCAGCCAGGCGGAAGCCGTCACATGCAGCGGCTGGCCCGGAAAGAGCATCGCCAGCACAATGGCAACCGCCCCCAGCGCTGCCAGTATCCAGCGTGACTGCATCTGCGGAAACAGCTGCCGCTCTACCGCGTACACCGTCAGCACCAGCCAGGCGGTCATCGACAAGGCGGGTGCAAAACCAAATCGGGGGGAATCGCCCCACAGGCCCCATACCAGCACGGCGCCATGCAGCAACCAGGCCACCAGCAGTGCATTGCGCGCCGCTGTAGCGCCCAGCCGCGAGGATGCGGCAGCCGGAACGGCGTATGCCACGGCAGCGGCCAGGGCCAGGAGCCAGCTGGCAGGGGAAGCACTGGGTAAAATCATGGATCGCAGTTTAGCCTTTCGCCCCACCGCCAGCACCCTGGCGCGCAGGCAACACCGGACATCTCCCCTATGGCCTCCGCCCTTACCGACAAACTCACGCGCCTCGTCAAGGAGATGCGTGGCCAGGCCCGCATCACCGAAACCAATGTGCAGGACATGCTGCGCGAGGTGCGCATGGCCCTGCTCGAAGCCGATGTGGCCCTGCCGGTGGTGCGCGATTTCATCGCCCGTGTCAAAGAGAAGGCCCTGGGCCAGGAAGTGCTGGGCTCGCTCAAGCCCGGTCAGACGCTGGTCAGCATCGTCAATCGTGAACTGGCCGCCACCATGGGCGAAGGCGTGGCTGACATCAACCTGGCCGCCCAGCCGCCCGCCGTGATCCTGATGGCTGGTCTTCAAGGCGCGGGCAAGACCACCACCACGGCCAAGCTGGCCAAGCACCTGATCGAAAAGCGCAAGAAGAAGGTGCTGACCGTGTCGGGCGACGTGTACCGCCCGGCCGCTATCGAGCAGCTCAAGACGGTGACCAAGCAGGCCGGTGCCGAATGGTTTCCCAGCACGCCCGACCAGAAGCCGCTCGACATCGCCCACGCCGCACTGGACTACGCCAAGAAGCACTACTTTGACGTGCTGCTGGTCGATACGGCGGGTCGCCTGGCCATCGACGAAGCTTTGATGAAGGAAATCAAGGACCTGCACGCCGCGCTGAACCCGGTCGAAACCTTGTTCGTGGTCGATGCCATGCAGGGTCAGGATGCCATCAACACCGCCAAGGCCTTCAAGGAAGCGCTGCCGCTCACCGGCATCGTGCTCACCAAGCTCGACGGCGATTCGCGCGGCGGTGCTGCGCTGTCCGTGCGCCAGATCACGGGGGCGCCCATCAAGTTTGCGGGCGTGTCTGAAAAGCTCGACGGCCTGGAGGTGTTCGATGCCGAGCGCCACGCGGGCCGCATTCTGGGCATGGGCGATATCGTGGCCCTGGTGGAGCAGGTCACGGCCGGGGTGGACATGGAGGCCGCACAAAAGCTGGCGGCCAAGGTCAAGAGTGGCGATGGGTTCGATCTGAACGACTTCCTCTCGCAGATCCAGCAGATGAAGCAGATGGGGGGGCTTTCCAGCCTGATGGACAAGCTGCCGTCTCAGTTGACCGCCAAGGCAGGAGCCTTGGACATGGACAAGGCCGAGAAGGACATCAAGCGCAAGGAAGGCATCATCCAGAGCATGACGCCGCTGGAGCGCCGCAAGCCCGAACTCATCAAGGCTACGCGCAAGAAGCGCATCGCCAATGGGGCGGGTGTGCATGTGCAAGAGGTCAACCGCTTGCTCAAGGAGTTTGAGCAGATGCAGGGCATGATGAAGAAGATGAAGGGCGGCGGCCTGATGAAGATGATGAAGAAGATGGGCGGGATGAAGGGTATGGGCGGGGGCGGCATGCCCAAGATGCCTTTCTGAGCCCCCGGCGCTGAAATGCAAAAACCGTGAAGAGGCACGGCTTCTTCAGGGTTTTTTGCATTCGGGGGAGACGGGCTTGTGGCGGCCGGCTTATGGCGCTTTCGGTGCTTGCAACCAGTTCTTGAGAGGTTGATTCGCCCAGGCCTTGGCCTCGTCACCGACAAAGATGCGCGGCTGGGATGCGGGGATCTTGCGGCGCCTTTCCTGCGCTGCGATGGATTTCTGCGCCTCGCCCATCCAGTCGGTCACAGAACGGTTTTCTGCGCCCGCCTGGCCAAACAGCGCTTCGGCAAACGGTGTGTGGTCGCCTTTGTACTGGCAATTGAAAGTGGTGCGGCGGGCGTCCGTGGCTGTGAGCAGCACGCGGTTCGGAGCTTTCAGGGGCTCGATGAGCGCGCCGCTGTAGCAGGCGGAAAGCACCACCAGCGTTGGCACATCGTTGAGCGGGGCCAGCGCATTGCTAAGGATTTGGGGGGTGAGCGGCGGCAGGTGTTTGCCGCCCGCGTTGATGTTGAGCAGACCGGGGTTGCTGTGGGTCGAAATGAGCAGCAGAACGCGATCTCGCGGGCGCGCCACTTCGGCCATTTTGGACATCACCAGCGCGAAGTTCTCGGGGGTGGCCTGCGGCCAGTCGGCGCTCTGATCGCGTGCCGGGTTGGCCAGCTTGAGCATCAGCGCATTCGGATCGATGTCTTTGACCAGCTTTTCGGCCAGAAGCACGTCGTTGCGGAAAACCTTGGATTGCGAATGCATCGCAAATCCCGCAAAAATGATGCGCCCAGGGGGCTCGGGTGGTGGAGCCGGTGGCGCTGGGGCAGCGACTGGGGCCGGTGCTGCCACAGGAGCCTGTGCCGTGGGCACGGCGCAGCCGGTGATGACAAGGGCCAGGGCGAGTGCGCTGGCATGGCACAGCCGCCGGCGGGCGACAGTTAAAAACAGAGACGATTGCATCGATAACAGGGCCGCTCACCGCAGAAACCGCGATGAATCGGTTTCACGCACAGGGGCCGGTTGGAAGGGATGCGTATCGTAACGGTGCCCCAACAACGGGGGGCGCCACCCCGCTGCTGGTTAATTTGCTGTTTTTCGGTGCTAGCGCTTATTGGTAAACTTTTTATTGCTATAAATAAAATAGCTGTCGCAAAAAAGCCGGTGCATGCACCGGCTTGTGGCTTGTGGCGCAATTGTCACATGCCTACAACGCTGCCAGCGGCGCTGGCCGTGCCAGCCGGCTTGCATGCAGCCAGGCTCGGCGCAGTACCGGCGGTGACCAGGACTCCTCGGGGATCAGCAACAGGCGTTGTGCGCGCATGGCCTTGCCCAACGCGATCTGGCTGGTGAACACGGCCAGCGGTATGGCCAGCGCCAGGGGCAGGCCCACAGGCATGAGCCACAGCAGGGCGCTGCTATCGATCACGGCGACACCCACTGCCAGCAGGGCAATCACCAGGCTCATGGGTGCCAGCTGGCGCACGGCGTGGCGCCAGGGCACGGCATGGGCTTCGCGCGGGGGCGACTTCCATTCCAGCTTCAGGCCGGTGAGCGCAATCAGCACGAACAGCGAATGCGCCAGCATGCGGATGGGGGCCTGCAGGATGGCCAGCACACTCTCCAGCGCGGCGCTCTTGAGCAGGCTGACGGCACCGCCGTATTCCTTTTGCTCGCGGCGCATGAACACGGCGGCCACACCCAGGATGCGGGGCAGGAACAGCATGCACAGCGTCCAGGCCCACAGCGACAGCAATTCGGCCGGCAGGATGTGCCAGTCGGCCACGAGCTTGGCGCCCGACAGCCACAGCGCCGTGCCCAGTGTCAGGAAGGCGAGCCACAGCGGCGCCGACAGGTAGGCCATGGCGCCCGTGATGAACATCGAGCGGTGCACCGCGTGGATGCCGGGCTCGGCCATCAAGCGTGCGTTTTGCAGGTTGCCCTGGCACCAGCGGCGGTCGCGCTGCAGTTCGGCCAGCAGGTCGGGGGGTTGCTGTTCATAGCTGCCAATCAGGTCCGACACCAGCCACACGTGGTAGCCAGCGCGGCGCATCAGCGCGGCTTCGACAAAGTCGTGCGACATGATGCCGCCCGCCAGGCCACCATTGCCCTTGATGGGCGCGAGGGCGCAGTGTTCCATGAAGGGTGCCACGCGAATGATCGCGTTGTGGCCCCAGTAGTGGGATTCACCCAGCTGCCAGTACTGCATGCCCAGCGTGAACAGGCGACCGGTGACGCGTGAGGCGAACTGCTGCGCGCGGGCGTGCAGCGTGACGTGGCCGATGGCCTGGGTTGCCGTCTGGATGATGCCCGCCGTGGGGTTGGCTTCCATGAGCTTGGCCATCGAGACGATGCAGTCACCGCTCATCACGCTGTCGGCGTCCAGCACCACCATGTAGCGGTAGTCCTTGCCCCAGCGGCGGCAGAAGTCGGCCACATTGCCGGCCTTGCGGTGCGTGCGGCGGGCGCGCAGGCGGTAGTACACCTGCACCTGGGGTTGCTGGCTGTGCTGCGCCAGGGCGCTGCGCAGTTCCTCCCAGGCGGCGCGTTCAGCCTGGGCGATGGCGGGGTCATAGCTGTCGGACAGCACAAACACGTCGAAGGTGGCCCCGTGGCCGGTCGATGCCACCGACTCGCACGTTGCCCGCAACCCCGCAAACACGGTGGCCACGTCCTCGTTGCAGATCGGCATGATGATGGCCGTGCGCGCGTCGGGTGCCAGTTCGTGCTCCACCACACTGCGCACGGACAGCGCATGCCTGTCGCCGCGCAGCATGACCCAAAAGCCCATCAAGCCGGTGAGAAAGCCGGTGACCACCCAGGCCGACAGCAGGGCGAACAGCGCGATCTGCCCATAGCCCAGCCAAGGGTTCTCATACTCAGGCTGCACGCTGGCAAACAGGAAACTCGCCAGGGCCGTGGTCAGCACCGTCAGCACCGCAAAGGTCCAGCGGCGGCGCTGCGCAGCGCCCTCCCATTCCTGGGCTGGCCGGTTTTCGGGCGATGCGGGAGGGCTGGTTTCGGTGCGACCGGTCAGCTTGAGAAGCAGGGCTGTGCCCATGCTGTTCCAGAAGCCGCGCCAGGGCACGGGTGCCATGGAACCCCGGTGGACGGGCGGCGCGGTGACGGCATTGGGATGCCGTTCCTCGCGCAGCGTGCTGCGTTGGGGGTGATGGGGCACCGGGGGGCTTACTCGGGAAGAATGATGTGCGTCCATGTTTCACTCACAGCGTTGTTGTCGTGTTGAAGAAAAGCGCGCAGCTCGATCGGGCGATCGGCCTTTTGGCGCTGTACGCGAACGGTCATGCGCCACTGCTCGGTGGCGGGATTGCGGTAGACGATGTTTTCCAGCACCTTGCCGTTGGCATCGCTGGTCACCACGGCTTTCACGGTGGCGTCAGCGGGCAAAGCCTTGAGGGCGGGGCCGTCGAAATCGACCACGTACTGCACCTGCTGGCGCAAGGCGGCAGCGGTCTCTTTGGTGTAGCCCACGCCCCGGCGCGATTGCGTGGCCCAGGCCCCGGGCGGCCGCTGTTGCTCATCGCCTTGCCAGCTCAGCTCGTAGGCGAATTCCAGGGGCTGGCCGGGGGAGGGCATCTGGGCGGGCACCCAATACGCCACGATGTTGTCGTGCGTTTCGTCGGGGGTGTTGAGCTGCACCAGTTCGACGCGGCCAGCGCCCCAGTCGTGCAGGGGGCGCACCCAGGCACTTGGGCGGCGCTCATAGCGGGCTTCCACGTCCTCATAGTTCGACCATTGGCGGTCGCGCTGCATCAGGCCAAAGCCTTTGGGATTTTTGGTGGCAAACGATGTGACCAGCGTCTGCTTGGGGTTTTGCAGCGGACGCCAGAGCCATTCGCCTTCGCCCGTGGCAATCATCAGCCCGTCGGAGTCATGGACCTCGGGCCGGAAGTCTTCTTTGCGGGGCTGGTTCTCGCCAAAGAAAAACATGCTGGTCAAGGGCGCAATGCCCAGCGTGGCGATGGGCTTGCTGCCCGTGCTGGGCCGCACAAAAATGCGGCTGCGCACGGTGGTGGTGGTCTGCGTCCCCGGCTGGATGTCGAAGCGGTAGGCGCCGGTGGCACGGGGCGAATCCAGCAGCGCATACACGGTGACCTGTGTGGACAAGGGATCCGGCTGCACCAGCCAGAACTCGGTGAAGCGTGGGAACTCTTCGCCACTGCCACCCACGGTGTCGATGGCCAGCCCGCGCGCTGACAGGCCGTATTGCTGACCCTTGCCCAGTGCGCGGAAGTAGCTGGCGCCCTGGAAGACCACCAGCTCATCCTTGTAGGCGCTGGAGTTGAGGTGGTTGTGCAGACGAAAGCCCGCAAAGCCGAGGTCGCCCCAGGCCTCAGGCCGCACCTGGTTCTTGCCGTAGTCGAAGTCCGCGCGGCTGTAGCCGATGTGGCGCGCGCCCTGCGGTGTCACCTCGTTGATCAGCACCGGCTCCTTCTGGTACAGGCCCAGGTGGAAGAACATGGCCTCGAACGGCAGCTTTTCGGCGCGCCACAGGGCACGGTCGGGGCGCCAGCGGATGTCGCGCACCTGGTCGTAGTTGAGTTTGGCGAGGTCGGCGGGGAGCTTGTCGCTGGATGCGCGATAGGGCTTCTCCGCCCGTTCCCGGGCGATGCGGGTGACGCTGTCGAAATCGAAGCTCTGGGCCTGTGCGGCGCCTGCCAACAGGGTGGCGGCCAGCGCTATCGCGGCCTGTGGGAGGCGGCCGGTGAAGCGTGAACAGTGAGAAAAAACAGCTTGCATGCTGAGACTAGGGCAAACCCTGTGCCAGCTTGAAAAAACTGTTTTAAATCAATGGCTTAAACCACTAACTGCATGTAAGCAGTTGTGCGACCCGTGGATTGAGGGGGGAATCCAGTGTTTTTGTCGCCGAATGGCGACAGTGTGGCAAGGCGCTAGAGAAAAACTGAATCAAATCAACGATCTAGTCGTGTCGCTCATCAGCGACGTCTTCGTTGTCCACAGCGTCGTTCTTGAAGTTTCCGGGGGTCAATGCGTGCTTTTGCAGCAGCCGGTAGAACTCCGTGCGGTTGCGCTGTGCCAGGCGCGCCGCGTCGGCTACATTGCCATCCGTCATCTTGAGCAGGCCCACCAGGTACTCGCGCTCAAACCTTTGCCGGGCCTCGGCAAAGCTCAGCACCTGGGTAGATGGCGTGCGCAGCGCGCGCTGCACCAGCGTCAGGGGCACCAGGGGCGTGGTGGACAGGGCACACACCTGTTCGACGACGTTGTAGAGCTGGCGCACGTTGCCAGGCCAGGCGGCCAGGGTCAGTGCCTTGAGCGCCTCGGGTGCAAAGCCTGACAGGCGCTTGTCGTACTTGCGCGCCAGCTTGTCGAGAAAGTGGTTGGCCAGCAGTGCGATGTCTTCGCGCCGGTCTCCCAGGGTGGGCAGCGCCAGCGTGACCACATTGAGCCGGTAGTAAAGGTCTTCGCGGAACTGGGCCGTGGCCATGGCGGATTCCAGGTCGCGGTGGGTGGCCGAGATGATGCGCACGTCGATGGGAATCGACTGGCTGGCACCCACGGGGCGCACCGCGCGCTCTTGCAGCACCCGCAGCAGCTTGACCTGCAGGGCGGGCGGCATGTCGCCAATCTCGTCGAGCAACAAGGTGCCGCCTTCCGCCGCCTGGAACAGCCCCTTGTGGTTGCTCACTGCGTCGGTAAAGGCCCCTTTGACGTGGCCGAACAGTTCGGATTCGAGAAGGGCTTCGGGGATGGCGCCGCAGTTGACCGCCACAAAGGGGTGGCGCGCGCGCGGGCTGGCGCGGTGGATGGCCTGGGCCAGCAACTCCTTGCCCGAGCCGCTATCGCCCAGCAGCAGCACACTGGCGTCCGACTGGGCCACCATGTAGGCCTCGGCCAGCAGGTCGGTCATGCGGTTGGAACGGCTCACGATGTCGGCACGCCATGCTTCATGGGCGTGGGCATGTGTGACAGCTGGGGCGCTCAGGGCCAGTGCCTGGGCAATCTTTTCCAGCAGTTCCTTGCCGTCGTAGGGCTTGGTGAGGTAGGTGAACACCCCGCGCGAAGTGGCTTCCACCGCGTCGGGAATGGTGCCGTGGGCAGTGAGCAGGATCACCGGCAGCGAAGGGTGTCGCGCACGCACTTCGTCGAACAGCGCGAGGCCATCACGCCCAGGTAGGCGCACATCGCTCAGCACGAGCTGTGGGCGTGCCATGTCCAGCTGCGCCAAGGCCGCCTCGGCCGAGCCCACGGCGACCACGTCGTATCCGGCGGCCTGCAAGCGCAGCGACAGCAGTCGCAGCATGTCGGCATCGTCGTCCACCACAAGGACGCGGGCGCGGGGCGTTGTGCGGGATGGGGTGGGGGCGGCTGCCATGGCGGTTTCCTTTGACACCTTCCTGAGCGATCAGGGCGTGGGGCGCTGGGGGCTGCTGCCCGGGGGCGAGGCGGGGGCTGCAGGAAGCGGGGCCGGGCGCGTGGTCAGGCTGCGTTCGATGGCGCGCACGGCCTCCAGCCGTTCGTTGAGCTGGTCGTTGCGGCGCTGCACCTCGCGCAGTTGCTGGCCCTGCCGCTCCAGCTGGTCTTCCAGCCTGCGTTGCTGCAGAAGCCGCGACTCCATCAGCCGCGCCAGGGGGTGGAGGGCTTGTGCCGCTGCCGTGGTGTTGCTCATCATCCGCTGCACCAAGCCCAGGGCACGGGCCGTATCGACGGGCTGGCGCGTCTGGGCCAATGCTGTTGCCAGAAGTAGGGGGGTCTCCACCGAGGCATCTTCCGCCTCGCCCAGGCGGGCAATCTCTTTGGCCAGCTCTGCAGGGGCCATGCGCAGGGTACGGTCCGTTTGAGCCAGCACCTGCAGGACCGGGGTGGCATCCGAAGGAGCGCTGGTGGCGGCGGCCGGGTTGGGGCTGGGGGATTCCGTAGCCACCGGGGTTGGCGTGGGGGCGGTCATGGGCGGAACAGGTGCCGCAACCGCTTGGGGCGCCGTCGCATTGCATCCGGCCAAGGTGATGGCTGCAGCCAGCAACATCACCCATACCGGAAAGTCCAGGGCGCGCATGTTGGTGGGGTGGACGGGAAGACAACTAGGCAGCATGCGGTAGTTCCATGCGAAAAAAGGTGTGGACGCCATCTTCCACCAGCCGCACTTGGCCGCCGTGGGCGACGATGTACTCTTGGACGATGGAAAGCCCGATGCCGGTGCCGCGCACTGCGTCGTCCGGCTGGCGGATGCCACGGTAAAAAGGTTCGAACACGCGGTCACGGTCTGCCTGGGCCACACCGGGGCCCTGGTCCGAAACGTCCACGCGCACGCAGCCTGCATGGCGCGAGAGGGATAGCCGCACCGTTCCCCCTTTGGGCGAAAAACGAATGGCGTTGGACAGCAGGTTGCTGATTGCCGAGGCGATTTTGTCGGCGTCAATGGGCAGAGAGATGGCGGATCCTTCCACCAGCACCCGCAGGCCCCGGGCCTGCCATTGCAGCCGCTGGGCCTCCACCTGGGCTTCCAGCAGCGCGAGCAGATCGGTGTCGCGCCGCTGCAGCTGGCGTGCCTCAAAGGCTGCAGCGTTAAAGCGCAGCAAGGCTTCAATCTCCCCTTGCAAAACCAATGTGTTGTGGTGAAGGATCTGTGTAACTTCGCGCTGGCCGGCATTGAGTTCACCGGTCACACCGTCCTGCAGCAGCGCTACGCCCTCGCGCATCGCGGCCAGCGGCGTCTTGAGTTCGTGCGAGACATGGCGCAGGAAGCGGGCCTTGTCCGAATCCAGTTCCAGCAGCCTCAGGCGCAGCCATTCCAGCTGCTGCCCCACGCGGCGTACGTCGTCGGGGCCGGAGATCACCACGGGCGCTTCAAGCTGGTTCTCGCCCAACCGCCGAATCGTGCCTTCCAGCCGCTTGAAAGGACGGGCAAGCCAGATGCCCAGCGCCAGGGCCAGGACGAGCGCCAGGACGATCACCCCTACCACCTGGTGCGTCACGTTGCGGCGGCTCGCTTCCACCCGGTCTAGCAGCGCGCGGTTACGTTGTGCATTGATCTCCTGGACCGATTGCACGATGGCGGTATGCAGCGCTTCAAGCGTGACAAATTCTTCCGCTACCCGTTGCTCGTTTTCCAGGGCCCGTTCCGGCGGTGCATCCAGCAGTGCCTTCACGGCGTCAAGATGCTCACGCCACTGGCTGGCCTGGTCTTCGGGAAGGCCGCCCTGGTGCAACTGGTCGAGAACGGCTTGTGCCTCTACGGACATTTCGTTGAAGCTGCGCCGCAGCGGCGCATCCCGCAGAACCAGGGACTGGCGTGCCGCGCGTTCCAGGGCCTGCCCGCGCTGGTTCAATGCCTGGGCCGCTGTGCTCAGCGTGGTGGCCTCGGCGGCACCAAGCCGACTTTGCACCATGAGCTGTTCCAGGGTGTACAGCGCCCGCAACGAGCTCACCCCCAGCAGTCCCGCTATGAGCAGGAAGGCCAACAGCAAAAGCTGCTGGAACGAGAGGCCGTGCAGCGGGCCGTCGGACTTGCGAAGATCCGCGCTTGGCGGGGTGTCTGCCGTCATTGCCACGGGCGCCGGGTGCGCGTCAGGCTGCGACTGCCGCCTCGCGGGTGAGCACTTCGCCGCGCAGCGTGTAGGCCTTGGCTTCGGTGATGGTGACATCCACCATCTGGCCTACCAGGCGTGACTGACCCACAAAGTTCACCACGCGGTTGCATTCGGTACGGCCCATCAGCTCGGTGGTATCGCGCTTGGAAGCGCCTTCTACCAGGATGCGCTGTACCGTGCCCACGCGGCTTTCGCTGATGGACTTGATGTTGGCGTTGATGACGCCTTGCAGGTGCTGCAGGCGGCGCAGCTTTGCGTCGTGCGGCGTGTCGTCGTGCAGGCCAGCCGCTGGGGTGCCGGGGCGGGGGCTGAAGATGAAGCTGAAGCTGTTGTCAAAGTGGATGTCGTCAATCAACTTCATCATCTTGTTGAAGTCGTCTTCGGTCTCGCCGGGGAAGCCCACGATGAAGTCGCTGCTCATGGCCAGGTCAGGTCGGATGGCGCGCAGCTTGCGCACCGTGCTCTTGTATTCCATGGCGGTGTAGCCGCGCTTCATGGCCATCAGGATGCGGTCGCTGCCGTGCTGCACAGGCAGGTGCAAGTGGCTGGCCAGCTTGGGCAGCTTGGCATAGGCCTCGATCAGTCGGGGCGTGAACTCATTGGGGTGGCTGGTGGTGTAGCGGATGCGCTCGATGCCCGGGATGTCGGACACGTATTCGAGCAGCAGGGCAAAGTCGGCAATCTCGGCCGTGCCACCCATCTTGCCCAGGTAGGCGTTCACGTTCTGGCCCAAAAGGGTGATTTCCTTCACGCCCTGGTCGGCCAGCCCTGCCACTTCCACCAGCACGTCGTCAAACGGGCGGCTCACCTCTTCGCCCCGGGTGTAGGGAACCACGCAGTAGCTGCAGTATTTGCTGCAGCCTTCCATGATCGACACAAAGGCCGAGGCGCCCTCCACGCGCGCGGGCGGCAAGTGGTCGAACTTCTCGATCTCAGGAAAGCTGATGTCCACTTGCGGCTTGTCCAGGCGCTCGCGCTGGTTCAGCATCTCGGGCAGGCGGTGCAGGGTTTGGGGTCCAAACACCACGTCCACATAGGGGGCGCGCTTGATGATCTCTGCGCCTTCCTGGCTGGCCACGCAGCCACCCACGCCAATCTTCACGCCGCGTGCCTTCAGGTGCTTGATGCGGCCCAGGTCGCTGAAGACTTTCTCTTGCGCCTTTTCGCGCACCGAGCAGGTGTTGAAGAGGATGAGGTCGGCTTCGTCCACGTTCTGCGTGGGCTCGTAGCCCTGGGCAGCGTGGAGCACGTCGGCCATCTTGTCCGAGTCGTACTCGTTCATCTGGCAGCCGAAGGTTTTGATGAAGACTTTTTTGGCCATGGCAGGCTCTCTTGCAATCAGAAAGAAAAAGGGCGGAGCACCGCAGCGCGCCGCAAATATTCAAGGGCCGCGCCGGGACACAGGGCGCGGCTGATGGGTCAACGCATCACTTGCGGATGACGTCGTACTCGGTGCGGTAGTTGCGCTCGACCGTGTCGCTGCCCTTGCGGGGCTGCTCGGCTTCGCCCTGGGTCAGGATCCAGGCGGTGATCAGCATGCCGGTGCTGTTTTCGATCACGTAGTTCACCTTGTAGCTCTGCCCCAGCACCGTGTGCATCATGACCAGCGTGTTCTGAGGGGTTAGCAGGCGCATGCCAGGCGCCAGGCGGATGGTGCGGCCATTGAGCGTGGCCTCCGATGCCGTGTTGAGGGTCAGGGTGCCGCGCTGGGCCGCATCGGGAAAGGTCCGCATCCCGCCAAGCCCGGGCTGTACCTGGGCGGACACCGGCAGGGTGCCGCAGAGCAGGGCGCATGCCACAGCCGCGAAGAGCTTTCGCGCGGGTGCCGTCGGCGAAGTGAGGGAGAAAGCAGGAGAGGAAGTCGTGGTGCAGCGGTTCATGGTTTACATCCAGGGGCTGAAACAGCGATTCTAAAAGCGGGGCCAATCCCGCAGTTCTCAAAAATAATAGCTGCTCGCGCTTGGTTTTAAAGGATTTCCAGCGATTTCCCATTGAAAACCAATGGTACCAAGCGTCGGCAGCTATGATTTTTGCGGTGCGGCTGCCCAATAAAAAACCCACAGTGCGCAGGCACTGTGGGTTGGATTTGGTGGTCGTAGGTGGACTTGAACCACCGACATCAGCATTATGAATGCTGCGCTCTAACCAACTGAGCTATACGACCGCAGTCCAAGATTATAGAACAAAAATTATTGGTGTGTGAAGTTCGCGGTGCGCTTGTTCATGAAAGCGTCCATACCTTCCTTTTGGTCCTGGGTGGAGAACAGGGCGTGGAAGAGGCGGCGCTCGAACATCACACCGTCCGACAGGCTGCCTTCGAAGGCGCGGTTGACCGACTCCTTGGCCGCCATCACGGCGATCTGGGAGAAGCCTGCAATGATGATGGCGGCACCCAGTGCTTCGTCCATGAGCTTGTCGTAGGGCACCACGCGGCTGACCAGGCCTGAACGTTCGGCTTCCACCGCGTCCATCATGCGACCGGTCAGGGCCATGTCCATCGCCTTGGATTTGCCCACTGCGCGCGGCAGACGCTGCGTACCGCCTGCGCCGGGGATCACGCCCAGTTTGATTTCGGGTTGGCCGAATTTGGCGTTTTCAGCGGCGATGATGAAATCGCACATCATGGCCAACTCGCAGCCACCGCCCAGCGCAAAACCGCTGACAGCGGCAATGACGGGCTTGCGGATGGAGCGGATCGCTTCCCAGTTGCGGGTGATGTAGTCGCCCTTGTAAGTGTCTGCGAAACTGTATTTCGCCATGGCGCCAATGTCGGCGCCTGCGGCAAACGCCTTTTCACTGCCTGTGACGATGATGCAGCCGATTTTTTCGTCCGCATCAAAGGCCTTCAGTGCCGAGCCCAGCTCATCCATGAGCTGGTCGTTCAGCGCGTTGAGCTGCTTGGGCCGGTTGAGCGTGACGATACCAACCTTGTCCGCCTCAATGCGAACCTCGATAGTTTCGTAAGACATGAAATCTCCTGGGTTTATAGGTAGTTATGAAAGCACGAACGAATATACCCAAGCATGCCCGAACCTATGCACTGGTAGGTAGAACACCGTACCGCTCCGGTGTCATGTCCCTGGCTCAGTTCAACCAGCGCCCCAAGGCGGCAGCGTTGGCAATCGACAGGCTCACCGTGTCTGGCACCGTGGCGGTGGTGCGGGAGGTCTTTTTGGGGGGCGTGGACGCACTGCGGGCCGACAGTTCGAGCGGCAACCGCAGCAGTCGGCCGTCCCGTGCCACCAGCGCTGTCAGGGATGTCTCGGTGCCAGCATAGAACGCCACGTCCTCCAGCTTGCTGATGCGCCACCCCTGGCCTTTCACATCGATGCCCAGCCACTCATCGCCAGCCGCCATGCCCGCCTTTTCCGCAGGGCCGCCTCGCAGCACGGTCTTGATTTGCACGCTGTGGTTTTCTCCCACCCGCAGCCCCAGCCGCTGCGCCCATTGGGGGGTCTCCGCCTTGAGCAAAACGCCGTTGGCTTCCAGCAACTCTGCCAGCGGCAGTTCTGCGGTGCTGTGCACCCACCGCGCCACTTCTGTGTCGAAGGGCCGATCGGACAGTTCTTTCAATACTGCCAGCAAATCGTCTTGCGACATCTGGCCGCCCTGGCACCGCAGCCACAGCGTGCGCATGACCTCATCCAGGCTGGTCTTGCCTTCGCGGCGCAGGGCCAGGTCCAGGCACAGGGCCACCAGCGAGCCCTTGGTGTAGTAGCTGACCGTCGCGTTGGGGGTGTTTTCGTCCTGGCGGTAGTACTTGACCCAGGCGTCAAAGCTGGCTTGCGCTACGGTCTGCACGGCCCTGCCTGGTGTCTGGAGCACCTGGTTGATGGTTTTGGTGATGAGCTTCAGGTACGCAGCATCGTCAATCAACCCTGCTCGGCGCAGCAGCAAATCGTCGTAGTAACTGGTAAAGCCCTCGAAAAACCACAGCAGCTCCGTGTAGTTTTCGCGGGTGTAGTCGTATTGGGCAAAATCGGCGGGGCGCAGCCGCTTGACGTTCCACGCGTGGAAGTACTCGTGGCTGATCAGGCCCAGCAGTGTGGTGTATCCATCACCAGTGCGGGCCTCATCGACCCGTGGCAGGTCGCGCCGGCCACAGATGAGCGCGGTGGAGTTGCGGTGCTCCAACCCTCCGTAGCCGTCGCCCACGGCGTTGAGCATGAACAGGTAGCTCTTGAAAGGCGCCTTGCCTTCGCCATGCCAGAAACGGATTGCGGTCTCGCAAATCTTCTGGGTATCTGCCAGCAGGCGCTTGCCGTCAAAAGAGGGCGCTGCACCAGCCACCACAAAGCGGTGCGGAACGCCGCAGGCCGTGAAGCGGCCGGTCCAGAAGAGGCCCATTTCCACCGGGCAGTCAACCAGCTCGTCGTAGTTCGCCGCAGCGTAGAGACCAAAACCCTTCTTGTCTGTCTTGACGGGGGACAAGCCGGTGGCCACTGACCAGGTGGCCGTAGCAGGCGTGCTGGCAATATCGAGCGTGTGGCGCTGCGTTTCCTGGCCCTGCACGCGCAGGCACAGGCTGGTGCCGTTGAAAAACCCGCGCGATGCGTCCAGCCAGGCCGTGCGCACCGAGGTGTCGTAGGCGCAGACGGCGTAGGACAGCACAAGGGGCTTGTTGGGGCTGCATTCAGCTTGCCACCGATGCTTGTCCAGTTGCGTGAGCTTCACTTCCCGCGTGCCCTGATGGGCTTTGAGCTCTTGCAGATTTTTGGAGAACTCCCGCACCAGATAGCTCCCCGGAATCCAGATCGGCAGCGAGACCTCTTGCTGCGCCGAAGGGTGGGGAATCGTCAGTGCAATGCGAAACAGATGACCGTGCAGGTCCGCTGGCTCAACGAGGTAGTGAATGGCGGCGGATTCTGGCTTGCGGGTTGAGGGCATGGGCAACTGCAGGTTCGGGCCTTGTGGTCAGATGGCGCGGCCCGTGGGCGCGGGGCCTGCGCGCATGCAAAACGCGTATTAGTTGGCGGCAGGGGTTTCGCTGCTGGCCTCGGCCAGGCGCTTTTCCACTTCCTTGGCGCCGATGGCTCCCGGCACGCGGGCGCCGTTGGCAAAAATCAGCGTAGGCGTTCCTGTGATCTTGTGCTTGCGGCCAAATGCCAGGTTGCGCTGCAAGGCGCTGGTATCGCAGCTCGCTGCAGGCACAGGCTTGTCCCGCACCATGAGATCCTGCCAGGCCGTCACCTGGTCTTTGGAGCACCAGATGTTGCGCGATTTTTCCGCAGAGTCGGGGCTGAGGATGGGGTACAGGAACAGGTACACCGTCACGTTGTCCACGTTCTGCAGATCGCGTTCAAAACGCTTGCAGTAGCCGCAGTTGGGGTCCTCAAAAACGGCCAACTTGCGTTTCCCGTCGCCGCGCACAATGGTGAAGGCGTCTTTGAGGGGCAGTGCCGAGAACTCGACGGCGGTGAGCTTTGCAATGCGGTCTTCGGTCAGATTTCGGCGCACTTTCGTATCGATCAGTTCACCCTGGATCACATAGTTGCCCTTGGCGTCCGTGTAGAAAAGGTCCGTCCCGATGCGTACCTCGTAGAGGCCTTTCATGGGGGTGGGGCGCACCTCGTCAATCTTGTCCATTTGGGGAATGCGTTCGGCGAGCGCCTTGCGGATGTCCGCTTCTTGTGCGGTGGCGGCAATGCCGGAGGCCAGTGCGGCGGCAGCGAGCAGGGTGGGAATCAGTTTCATGGTGTTCTCGTTAAAACGGTCTGGTGGCTCCCAGAGGGCGGCCACCGGTGTGATCAGTAATTTCCCATGGCCTGGCGGGCCACGAAGTGCTTCAGCGGGCCGCTCAGTTCAAAGCCCTTCATTCCCCAGTTGCGCAGCGCCTGCAGGGGCCCTTCCTGGCGGGAGAAGAGTTGTTGCAGGCCATCCGTCGCCAATCCCATCGGCAGCAGGGCTGCCTTGCGCTCGCGCTCGTAGCCCCGCAGCAAACGTACATCAGCCACACTGCGCCAGTAGTCGCGCCCATGCAGTGCGCTGGCCAGGGCTTGGGCGTCTGCCAGTCCCAGGTTCAACCCCTGGCCTGCGAGCGGATGCACGTTGTGCGCCGCGTCACCAGCCAGCACCCAGCTGCGCGGGTTTTTTCCGGTGGATGGCAAGCTGCCACACCAGCGGTCTGCTTTTGCAAGCTGCAGGGGCCAGGCTGCTCGTTCCGCACTGAGCGTCAGCGACCCCAGGGATTCCCGGCTGGCCATCTGGAGCTTCTGCGCGAATTCTTCAGGGGACAAGGCCATCAGCGGCGCGACATGTTCCTGCAAGACGGACCAGACAACCGCCACGGAGTTCCCCTGCGGCCCGCCCAAAGGCAAAAAAGCCAGAATGCCGTCGGGCAAAAACCATTGCCGTGCTACCTGTTCGTGGGCGCGTTCACACTGCAATCGGGTGGCGATGGCGTGTTGCCCATACGGCGTCACCTGAAAACCCACACCAAACTCTTCGCGCGTGCTGCTGGCGCGGCCCTCGCACACCACGGTCAGGGCCGCTGGCACGGGGACATCGACCATTTCCACCTGGGGCTGGTAGCGCAGAGCTTCGGCGAGGCGGGCCTCCAGGGCGGGCACGTCAACGATCCAGGCCAGGGCTTCCACCCCTTGGGTGGCCGCATCAAAATGCACGGCGCCATCCCGGTCTCCCTGTACCTGCATGGATCGCACGGCTGTGGCGTGCTCTGCATCGGGCCAGCTGCGAAGCGAATCCAGCAGTTTGCGCGATGCTGCGTTCAGCGCATAGGCCCGCACATCGGCGGTTGCGGGGGCCTTCGGGCCGGGTGCAGGTAGCAGGGCCACTTTCAGCCGTTCGCGGGCCAGCAGCAGTGCCAGCGTCTTGCCCACAATGCCGGTGCCGCGAATACAGATATCAAAGGTTTGGGCCATGGCGGCATTGTAGGAGCGGGCCTGGGCCCTTGGGCGCGGTGCAAAATCGGGCTCGCTGTCCAACGGTCATTTTTGAGGAGCACCTTCGCGTGAGTTTCCACCCTGATTCCGATCTGTCGGGCACCATCGCGCGCCTGTTTGTCTATCCCGTCAAGTCGTGTGCTGGCATTGAAGTGCAGCAGGCCGTGCTCACCGATACGGGGCTCGATCTGGACCGTGCCTGGATGGTGGTAGACGCTGAGGGCATGTTTGTAACCCAGCGCACGCTGCCGCGCATGGCGCTGATTCGCCCGCAGCTCAAAGGCGATGAGATGGTGCTGCGTGCGCCTGGCATGCTGGCCTTGCATGTGGCCATCGATGCGGTCGAGGCGCCCGCCACGGTGACCGTGTGGCGCGACACGGTGCCCGCCTGGGACATGGGCGCCGTGGCGGCGCAGTGGTTTACGGACTTCCTCGGCCAGCCCTGCCGCCTTGTCCGTTTTGATCCGGAATACCGCCGCTTGTCCAGCATGGAGTGGACGGGCGGTATCGAGGCGCCGAACCAGTTTGCCGATGGTTTTCCGTTGTTGCTCGCCAGCCAGGCATCGATGGATGAGCTGAACGTGCGACTTCAGGCTGCAGGCCATGCCGCCGCTGGGATCGAGCGGTTTCGGCCCAATGTGGTCCTGGCCGGGGTGGACGCACACGACGAGGACCGAGTGGATCTGGTGCGTGTGGATGCGCAAGAGGGTGAAATCCACCTGCAGCCCGTCAAACCCTGTTCGCGGTGCCCCATTCCTGACATCGACCCCGCGACAGCCGAAAGCAACCCATCGGTGGGGGACACCCTGCGGACCTATCGGAAGGACCAACGGCTCGATGGCGCCATCACGTTCGGAATGAATGCCATCGTGCGCCAGGGGGCGGGCCAGATGCTGCGCGTGGGTCAGCGGGTGGCGGCCAATCTGCGCTTCGACTGACGGTGTGAACATGGCGTGAAAGGGTGATAGCTGGCTGGCCCGTAAAATCGGCGGTTTGTCTCCGAAATCCAGAAAGCCCTGCCATGAGCCTCCAATGCGGCATCGTGGGCTTGCCCAACGTCGGCAAGTCCACCCTTTTCAACGCGCTGACCAAGGCCGGCATCGCCGCCGAAAACTATCCGTTCTGCACCATTGAGCCCAACGTGGGCGTGGTGGAAGTGCCTGACCCCCGCCTGCAGCAGCTCGCCCAGATCATCTCGCCCGAGCGCATCGTGCCCGCCATTGTCGAGTTTGTGGACATCGCTGGTTTGGTGGCCGGTGCCAGTCAGGGTGAAGGCCTGGGCAACCAGTTCCTGGCCCACATCCGAGAAACCGACGCCATCGTGAACGTGGTGCGCTGCTTTGAAGACGACAACGTGATCCACGTGGCTGGCCGTGTGGACCCGATCTCGGACATCGAGGTGATCCAGACCGAGCTGTGCCTGGCCGACATGGGCACCGTCGAAAAGGCGCTCAATCGCTACACCAAGGCTGCCAAGTCGGGCAACGACAAGGATGCCGCCAAGCTGGTGGCGCTGCTCACGCGCATCCAGGCTGCGCTCAATGAAGGCAAGCCCGCCCGCTCGGTCGAGATCACCAAGGAGGAGCAGCCGCTGCTCAAGTCCCTGTGCCTGATCACCGCCAAGCCCGCGATGTTCGTGGGCAACGTGAGCGAAGACGGCTTTGAGAACAACCCCTTCCTCGACCGCCTCAAGGAGTATGCCGCCAGCCAGAACGCCCCCGTGGTGGCCATCTGCGCCAAGATGGAAGCCGAGATGGCTGAAATGAGCGACGAAGACCGTGACATGTTCCTGGCCGAAATGGGCCAGACCGAGCCCGGCCTCGCACGCCTGATCCGCGGCGCCTTCAAGCTGCTGGGCCTGCAGACCTATTTCACTGCGGGTGTGAAGGAGGTGCGCGCGTGGACCATCCACATTGGTGACACGGCACCCCAGGCGGCCGGCGTGATCCACGGTGACTTCGAGCGCGGCTTCATCCGTGCGCAGACGATTGCCTTTGACGATTTCATCGCCTACAAGGGTGAGCAGGGCGCCAAGGATGCTGGCAAGATGCGCGCCGAAGGCAAGGAATACGTGGTCAAGGACGGCGACGTGCTGAACTTCCTGTTCAACGTCTAAAAATCACTGAAAACGCCATCGGGTTATGGCCCGGTGGCCCGCAATCCCTGCAGGGCCCCTGGCATGCAGGGATTTTTTACGACCGTTTGGCAGGGGGGCACGCATCCCCCTGAGCATCGATTTCTATGAACACTGGAATCCTCTACGCCGCCCTGGCTTACATCGCCTGGGGCCTGTTCCCCTTGTATTTCAAGCAGGTGGCAGACGTGCCCTCGCTCGAGGTGGTGATGCACCGCACACTGTGGTCGCTGGTGTTTGTATTTGGCGTACTGATGGTGCGCAGGCAATGGTCGTGGATGGGGACCGTGCTGCGCCATCCCAAGGTGCTGGCGGCATTTGTGCTGTCTGCGATGCTGCTGTCGGGCAACTGGCTTACCTATGTGTGGGCGGTGCAAAACCAGCACGTGGTAGACGCCAGCCTGGGCTATTTCATCCTTCCTCTGGTCAACGTCGCGCTGGGCTTTGTATTTCTGCGTGAGCGGCCTCGCTCGGGCCAATGGATGGCGGTGGCCGTGGCGGCCGCTGGCGTGCTGTGGCTGGCGGTGCAGGCTGGGCGCCTGCCTTGGATTGCACTGGTGCTGGCCTTGAGTTTTGGCTTCTATGGGTTGTTGCGCAAGGTTGCTGTGCTGGGCGCACTGGAGGGTCTCGCGCTGGAGACGCTGGTGCTCGCGCCGGTGGCCGCCGTTGTGCTGGGCTGGTGGGCGTGGCAAGGCCAGGGTGCGCTGGTGCAGGGCACGCCCGCCACCGTCGGCTGGCTGCTGCTTGCGGGCCCCATGACGGCAGTTCCGCTGCTGCTGTTTGCGGCGGGTGCGCGCCTGATCCCGATGTCCACCTTGGGCATCCTGCAGTACATCTCGCCCAGCCTGCAGTTTGCGCTGGGCGTGTGGTTGTTCCATGAACCGTTCGAGCCAGCGCGCCTGGTGGGGTTTGTCTTGATCTGGGCGGCGCTGCTGGTCTACAGCATGGAAGGCTGGTGGACGCGTCGGCGGGTTGTAGTGGCCTGAAGAAGGGCCGAGTTCTCCCCGCACAGCATGCGTGGGACCAGGGGCTGGGAGTCTTTCCGATGGGGCTCGCGTCGCATTCATTGCACAGATTTGCTGCGCCGCTGGTGGCGCTACTGGAAAACACGGAGCGCGACGGTGTCAGTTCTGCGTAAGATGCGCGGGCTCGTCTGCCGGGTGTTGGTGCCTGCAGCCTGCGCATTTCGGTGAAGCATCACCCGAACGAACCCGGGCTCAGGCCTGCCGCCACATGTTTTTTGGTCGCAAGAATCCGTTTTCGGCGACGGACGCATTTCCCCTGTCTGACGCTGTCATGGAGTTCGATGACTCGTCTTCAGCCATGGTGCGCCCGGCCCGCCGCGCGCTGGATGGAATGGGGCCCCGCAGTGGGCGCAGTGCGCGCGAAAAATGGTTGCTGGCCGCAGGTCTGATGGGGCTCTATGCGCTGGCGATGCTAGGGTTTTGTGCGCTGGGCATGGTGGAACTTCAGGTGCTCGCCGTGTTGGGCGTGCTGGTGGCGGTGGTGTGCGCGACCTTCTGGGGCATTTTCAACACGGGCTTGCACAAGAATGTGCGGCATCGGCACCTGAAGCTGGCCATGGTGGCTACAGCGCTCGCGTGCATGCTCGGCATTGTCTACCTGGCGCCCGTTACGCAAATCCTGTTGGCGCCATTCACCTTTGTGGCCGTGGCCTATGGCATTTTCACTGTGCCACGGCCCACCCTGCTGGCACTGGCGGCCTGCATGTTGTGCCTCTATGCCGGGGTGGTGGGGCTGCACTACCTGGAGCAGCAGAACAACGCCCTGCTGCGCCTGGAGGCATTGCATTGGGTGGCTCTGGCGGTCTCTTTGCCCGCCTTCATTGCCCTCATGGGCCGGGTGCAGCGCCTGTACCGCAGCCTCTACCATGCAAGCCGCAAGATCAAGAACATCCAGGAAGACGCCCAGCGCGATCCGCTGGTGGGATGCTTCAACCGCCGCTACGTGTTGGCCGCGCTGGAAGAGCAAAAACAGCTGGCCGACGAAAGTGGCATCCCGTTGTGCCTGGCCGTGCTGGACATTGACCACTTCAAGCGCATCAACGATGAGCTGGGACATCTGGGGGGCGACGAGGTGCTGCGCACCTTTGCGCGCATCGCGCAGCAGGGCGTGCGCGGGGGCGATGTGTTTGGCCGGTATGGGGGTGAAGAGTTTCTGCTCATCTTCCCTGGCACTTCGTTGCTGCCTGCGCTCAATACCTGTGAGCGCATTCGCGCGCAGGTGGAAACCCATGCCTGGACCGGATTGCTCAAGGGCCGGGTGACGGTATCGGTCGGGGTGACGCAGTATGTGTTGGGGGAATCGGTGCTGGAGTTCTTCTCGCGGGCCGATACCGCCATGTACATGGCCAAGGAAGGCGGGCGCAACCAGGTGGTGGTCGAGGAGCCCGTTGCCAAAGGCGATTCGCAGCTGTCGGACTTGTCGATCTCCAGCAGCAACGCTTTCCTGTAGCTGCTGGCCGTTGTTTGCGCTGGCCGGGTTGACAAGCGGCCTTCGGTGTTCACACTGAACGCCTGTTTCCATCCCCCACGTTGGGTGGCATGGCTGCCTTTCGCGCTTGTGCGTGGGTGCCTTTCCCCCGCGTCCGTTCCATGCCCTCATCCACCGACCTGTCGGCCGAATTCGCCACCGCCCAGCAGCGTGTGCGTCTACTGCAGCAACAACCGCAGGCTTTTCCCCACCCTGTAGAGCGCGTGGAATGTATCGAGACCCACATCTCCTGGGTGCTGCTTGCGGGTGACTTTGCCTACAAGCTCAAAAAACCCTTGCAGCTGGACTTTCTGGACTTCAGTACCCATGCCCTGCGGCACGCCGCCTGCGAGGAGGAGCTGCGCATCAATCGCCGCACGGCGCCGGGCGTGTACTTGGGCCTTGTCGGTTTGGTGGGTCAGGTGAATGCTGGGGCGGATGGCGCCCCCACCACGCTTCAGGTGGTGCCGTGGAAAGACGCTCTGCCAGGCGCAGAGCCCGTCGTGTGGATGCGACGTTTTGCCCAGGACGCACTGCTCGCCGCTGCACTGGATGCGCATCGCGTGTCGCCTGTGCAGATCGACCAGCTGGCGTGCCATGTGGCGCAGTTCCACGACGCAGCCGCCATCGCTGCAAGCACCGACAGCTGGGGCACGGCGGCAGCGGTGCAAGCGCCAGTGGATGACTGTGTGGCGGCTCTGCGCGCACCCGTGGCAAGCGCGCTGCCCGGTCAGGGCCCCCTGCTGGCGCAGGTGGTCGGCTGGTGCTGGCACCAGGGGCGGGCCCTGGCCACCGCGTTCGAGGCACGGCGGGCAGCCGGTCGGGTGCGCGAATGCCATGGCGATTTGCATCTGGCCAACATTGCACTCATCGATGGCAAGGCCCAGCTGTTCGATGCCATCGAGTTCAACCCCGCCTTGCGCTGGATCGACTGTGTGGCCGATATCGCCTTTGTGGTGATGGACCTCGCGGCCCATGGCCGGGCCGATCTGGCCTGGCGGTTTTTGAACCGGTGGCTGGAGCACACGGGAGACTACGCGGGCCTGTCCGTTTTGCGGTACTACGGCGCCTACCGCGCTTTGGTGCGGGCGCGGGTTGCTGCCCTGCGGCTGAACCCAACCTGCGGTGATGGCAGTGCGCAGGCTGTGCAAGCCTTGGAGGAATATCTGGAACTGGCGGCGGGTTTTGCGGGGCAACGGCCTGCGCGCTGGCCGGTGGCGCGCCCTGCTGCGTTGTGGCTGGCCCATGGCTTTTCGGGGGCGGGCAAGAGCACCCATGCGCTGACCCTGGCGTGCCAGCGTGGATTGGTGCGCGTGCGGGCGGATGTGGAGCGCAAGCGCCTGTTCGGCCTGGCGCCTAATGCTTCCAGCGACGGCGTACCTGGCGGCATCTACACCGCCGAGGCTACATTCCGCACGCACCAGCGGTTGGCGCAAGTGGCACGCGAGGTGCTGGTGGCAGGCTACTCCGTGATCGTGGATGCCACCTTGCTGGACCGCGATGCCCGCGCGCTTTTCCTGGCCCTGGCCGATTCTGTGCAAGTGCCCTGCCACATCCTGTCGTTCGAGGCCCCCTTGCCGGTGCTGCGCGAGCGTGTGCGCCAGCGCGCGCTGGCCGGAGCCGGTGCGTCAGAGGCGGACGTGGCCGTGCTGGACGCCCAGTGGGCCCGCGCCCACCCGCTGCAGTCCCACGAAGAGGCGATCACGCTGCACGTGGACACCACGGTGCCCGTGAACTGGGACCGTCTATTGCCGCCCTGATCCCGGTGGCTTCGGCGGGCCACTACATCGCCAGATGCCCTGGCATGAAGTACAGCAACACGCTCGTCATAACCAGATAGCGGAAGAATTTGCCCACAGCCATATAGGCCAGGCAAGGCCAGAACGGCAGCTTGAGCCAGCCTGCCACAGCACACAGCGGGTCGCCCACCACGGGCAGCCAGCTCATCAGGCAGGCGGGGGCGCCAAAGCGCCGAAGCCAGTTCAGCGCGCGAACTTCAGTGGCATTGCCACGGGCCTTGTCCACCACCTTGTGAGCGCCCAGGCCCATCCACCAGCTCACACCACCGCCCAGCGTGTTGCCAACCGTGGCCACCAGGATGGCGGGCCAGAAGAGTTCAGGGTTGATCTTGATCAAGCCGAACACCGCAGGCTCCGAGCCCAAAGGCAGCAGCGTGGCGGAGATGAACGCCACCACAAAGACCGTGCTCAGGCCGAACTGCGGCAGCGCAAGCCATTCCAGCAGCTGGTGCATCCAGATTTCCATAGGGGCCAAGTGTAGGGCGGCGCAGCCGGTGCTTTGGTGCCAGAGGGCGCTGTCCTACGCCGGGCTGCGCCATCTGCGCATGGCTTGCAAGGGGCTCCTTTCTTATCGTGGTAACCACACCGTCCCCCGAAAAATTCCCAAGGAGGAGGCAGCATGCAACGTTTTGAACCCCACGTCTTCCCCAGCACCACCCCTCTGGCTGGCGCGCCTGTTGGCTCTCGCTGGCTGCCTCTGGCCCTGGCGCTGCTGATGGCTGCCTGTGTGCACAGCCCACAGGCAGCGGTGCCTGAACTCCAACCCGCTGAGGTGCATGTCGCCAGCCCTTGCAGCGAAACCCCTTCTGCGCGTGCCGCCTTGCAGCGGGTGGGCCAGGAATTGCAGGCGCAGGGCATGGTGTTGCAGGCTACCTGCCCGGCCACTGGTGGCGGCTGGGTGGTGCAGGTGCGTGTGGTGGACGGCATGAAGGCCAGCAAGGTGGTGCGCGGGCCACTGGCCGATGGGCACGATGTGGACATGGGAACGCCTGCGGGTGCGGCGCTGGCAGGTGCAGAGTCGGCCGCCCAGGGCTTCTCGCCCGATGTGCTGCACAACCGCGCCTGGCTGCATGCGACGATGGCCCGCCACCAGTTTGAAAACACCCCCGATGCTTGGTGGCACTTTGCGCTGCGCGGCGCTGCAACGGTGCACACCGCGGACGCTGACCTCGCCGCGCGATGACCTTGCTCCCTGCGGGGTGGTACTCGCCCCGGCTGCGCGTGAGGGTGACAAAGCCGTCCGATTTTCAGCGGTCGAGATATTTCATTTGCTGAAATTTTGAGCAGGTACAATCCTGCCTCCTTTTTCAGCATCTGCTGCTGCCTCCCTATCCCACCCCGCCCATGCACATCGGCCACATTCCTTTGGCGAACCGGTTGTTCGTCGCCCCGATGGCGGGCGTCACCGACCGGCCGTTCCGCCAGCTGTGCAAGGCGCTGGGTGCGGGCTATGCGGTGAGCGAGATGGTGACCTCGCGCAAGGACTTGTGGAACAGTCTCAAGACCTCGCGCCGGGCCAACCATGAAGGGGAGCCGGGGCCCATTGCCGTGCAGATCGCTGGCACCGATGCCCCGATGATGGCCGAGGCTGCGGTCTACAACGTGGAACGCGGCGCGCAGATCATCGACATCAACATGGGCTGCCCGGCCAAGAAGGTCTGCAACAAATGGGCGGGCTCCGCCCTGATGCAAAACGAAGCGTTGGCAGTGGAAATTGCCGCTGCGGTGGTCGAGGCCTGCACGCCCTTCAACGTGCCTGTCACGCTGAAGATGCGCACCGGCTGGTGCCAGGAGCACAAGAACGCCGTGGCATTGGCGCGGCAGTTTGAAAGCGTGGGCATCCAGATGCTCACCGTGCACGGCCGCACCCGTGAGCAGGGCTACAAGGGCCACGCGGAGTACGACACCATCGCAGCCGTCAAGGCGGCGGTGAAGGTGCCCGTGGTGGCCAACGGCGACATCACCTCGCCCGAAAAGGCGCGCGACGTGCTCGCTGCCACTGGCGCCGACGCGATCATGATCGGCCGCGCCGCACAGGGCCGACCATGGATCTTCCGCGAGATCGGCCACTTTCTGGCCACGGGCGAACACCTGGCGCCGCCGCTGGTGGCCGAGGTGCGCCGCCTGCTGCTGGACCACCTGCAAGACCACTACCGCCTGTATGGCGAGCTGACCGGCGTGCGCAGTGCGCGCAAGCACATTGCCTGGTACCTGCGCGCGCTGCCGGGCGGCGAGGCCTTCAGGCAACACATCAACACGATCGAAGACTGCACCACGCAGTGGCAGGCCGTGGCCCACCACCTGGACGCCCTCGGGCAACAGATGGACCGGCTGCCTGCCGCCACGGGCTTGGACGCAGAACCAGAAGAACAAGAGGGATTGGCTGCATGAGCAAGAAACACATAGAAGAATGCGTGCGCGAGAGCCTGCAGGGCTACTTTCGCGACCTGGGCGGCGAGACGCCCGATGGCATGTACGACATGCTGGTGCGTGTGGTCGAAAGGCCGCTGCTGGAAGTCGTGATGCAGCAGGCCGACAACAACCAGTCCCGCGCGGCCGAATGGCTGGGCTTGAACCGCAACACGTTGCGCAAAAAGCTCGTCGAGCACAAGCTGCTCTGACGTCATTGTGTTATTTGCTATTTAATTTGTAGCTGTTTGCGCTTGATGGATAAGCGCTAGAGCCTGTTTTTATTCAAACTCTCCCCTCCCACACCATGAACGCACTTCTCTCCGTCTCCGACAAGACCGGCATCGTCGAATTCGCCCAAGCGCTGCACGCGCTGGGCATCAAGCTCCTGTCCACCGGTGGCACCGCCAAACTGCTGGCCGACAAAGGCCTGCCCGTGACCGAAGTGGCTGAGGTCACCCAGTTCCCCGAGATGCTGGACGGCCGCGTGAAGACGCTGCACCCCAAGGTGCACGGCGGCCTGCTGGCGCGCCGCGAGCTGCCCGAACACATGGCAGCGTTGAAGGAACACGGCATCGACACCATCGACCTGCTGGTGGTCAACCTCTACCCCTTTGAAGCCACTGTGGCCAAGGCCGGCTGCACGCTGGCCGACGCCATCGAGAACATCGACATCGGCGGCCCCGCCATGGTGCGCAGCGCCGCCAAGAACTGGAAGGACGTGGGCGTGATCACCTCGGCCGACCAGTACGACGCCGTGCTGGCCGAGCTGAAGGCCGGTGGCAAGTTGAGCGACAAGCTGCGTTTTTCGCTGTCGGTGGCTGCGTTCAATCGCATCGCCCAGTACGACGGTGCCATCAGCGACTACCTCTCGTCCGTCACGTTCGAAGAAGAAAAACTGTCGGAAACCTACGTGCCCACGCGCACCCAGTTCCCCGGCCAGAGCAACGGCATCTTCACCAAGGTACAAGACCTGCGCTACGGTGAAAACAGCCACCAGCAAGCCGCGCTGTACCGCGACCTGTACCCCGCGCCCGGCTCGCTGGTCACCGGCGTGCAATTGCAGGGCAAGGAGCTGAGTTACAACAACATCGCTGACGCTGATGCGGCGTGGGAATGCGTGAAGAGCTTTGACGCCGCCGCCTGCGTGATCGTCAAGCACGCCAACCCCTGTGGCGTGGCCGTGGGCCTGGACGCGCTGAGCGCCTACAGCAAGGCCTTCCAGACCGACCCCACCAGCGCTTTCGGCGGCATCATCGCGTTCAACCGCGTGGTGGACGGCCCGGCCGCCCAGCAGGTGAGCAAGCAGTTTGTCGAAGTGCTGATGGCCCCTGACTTCACGGCCGAGGCGCTGGAGATCTTCAAGGCCAAGGCCAATGTGCGCCTGCTCAAGATTGCACTGCCCGCGCATGGTGGCAAGACTGACTGGGAACGCGGCCGCAACGCCATGGACGCCAAGCGCATCGGCTCGGGCCTGCTGCTGCAGACCGCCGACAACCACGAACTGTCGCTCATCGACCTCAAGGTCGTGACCCAGAAGCAGCCCACGCTGGAAGAAATGGAAGACCTGCTGTTCGCCTGGAAGGTGGCCAAGTACGTCAAGAGCAATGCCATCGTCTTCTGCAAAGGAGGCATGACCATGGGCGTGGGCGCTGGCCAGATGAGCCGCCTGGACTCGGCCCGCATCGCCAGCATCAAGGCAGGCCACGCAGGCCTGACCTTGCAAGGCACGGTCGTAGCCAGTGACGCCTTCTTCCCCTTCCGCGACGGCCTCGATGTGGTGGTCGATGCAGGCGCCACCTGCGTCATTCAGCCCGGTGGTTCCATGCGCGACAACGAAGTGATTGACGCCGCCAACGAGCGCGGCGTAGCCATGGTGTTCAGTGGCGTGCGCCACTTCCGCCATTGATTCGACCGGCGGTCATCCAGCAAAAAGCGGCTTCCAAGGAAGCCGCTTTTTTTATGCCCTCTGTCAGGATGAAGATGAGGTTCAGGTGCCGAAATTCATCGGCAGTCCCACATAGTTCTCGGCCAGCGACACCGAAGCAGCGCGTGAGTTCACCAGGTAGTCCAGCTCGGCCTCCTGAATCTTCTGGCCGAACTCGCCCGTCTCGGGAAAGCGGTGCATCAGCGAGGTGAACCACCACGAGAAGCGCTCGGCGCGCCACACGCGGCGCAGGCAGCGGTCGGAGTAGGTGTCGATGCCCACGGCGGATTTCTCTGTGTAGAACTCGGTGAGCGCGGTCCACAGGTAACCCACGTCGCTTGCCGCCAGGTTCAGGCCCTTGGCGCCCGTGGGCGGCACGATGTGGGCCGCGTCGCCCGCCAGGAACATGCGGCCAAACCGCATGGGCTCGGCCACAAAGCTGCGCAGCGGGGCAATGCTCATCTCCAGCGCCGGGCCGGTGACCAGATTGGCACGTGCCTCAGGGTCCAGGCGATTGCCCAGCTCGGCCCAGAACTGGTCGATGGTCCAGTTCTCGATCTTGTCGGTGTTGGGCACCTGCACGTAGTAGCGGCTGCGGGTGGCGCTGCGCATGCTGCACAGCGCAAAGCCGCGCTCGGTGTTGGCGTAAATCAGTTCGTGCGAGACGGGCGGCACATCGGCCAGCACACCCAGCCAGCCAAAGGGGTAGATGCGTTCGTAGGTCTTGAGCAGGTCGGCCGGGGCGCTGGCGCGGCACACGCCGTGGTAGCCGTCGCAGCCTGCGATGAAGTCACAGGCCAACTCGTGCGTCTGGCCGTCCTTCTGGTAGGTCACGCGGGGGCTTTGGCCTTCGAAGTCGTGCACTTGTACGTTCTGCGCGTCGTACACGGTGGTCAAGCCTTCTGCCGCGCGCGCGTCCATCAGGTCGCGCGTCACTTCGGTCTGGCCGTACACCGTGACGCGGCTGCCGCCGGTCAGCTCGTGCAGGT
Organism: Acidovorax sp. NN32; assembly: GCF_057597245.1. NCBI lineage: Bacteria > Pseudomonadati > Pseudomonadota > Betaproteobacteria > Burkholderiales > Comamonadaceae > Acidovorax > Acidovorax sp. NN32. The sequence continues at coordinate 4,352,378 of NZ_CP199679.1, read as the reverse complement.
CGATGCGGTGGCGCTGCCCCTTGAACAGCAGCTCGATGCCATCGTGGGGCAGCCCTTCGGCATGGGCACGGGCCCCGACACCGGCCTTGTCCAGCAGGTCCATGCTGACCTGCTCCAGCACGCCGGCACGGATGCGGCCCAGCACGTAGTCGGGGCTGCGCTGTTCGATGATGACGGCGTCAATGCCGGATTTGTAGAGCAACTGGCCGAGCAGCAGACCGGCGGGGCCTGCGCCGATGATGGCAACCTGGGTACGCATGATGGACAACCTCACAAAGGCGTTAGAAAGCGGTAAAGGAACAGGGCCAAGCGTAGGTTGATCCATGTCAATTGAAGCCCGGCCCACTCCGCTATCGTGCGATTGATGGATCTGATGTGCGATCATCGCGCAATCTTCCATAGCCTCGGCTCACCTCCAGTCTTCGACCAGGCGACCGACCCCAGGCGCCCCAGGCAAACCATGACCACCGTACCCATCGCCAAGGCGGATTTCATCGAAGGCATGGCCAAGGGCATGGCGGTGCTGGAGAGTTTTGACACCGAGCGCCAGCGGCTCAATGCCACACTGGCCGCGCAGCGCACGGGTCTCACGCGCGCGGCGGCGCGGCGGCACCTGCTGACGCTGGCGCACCTGGGGTATCTGGAGACAGATGGCAGCTACTTCTGGCTGGCGCCCAAGGTGCTGCGGTTTTCAGGCAGCTACCTGGCCTCAGCCCGCCTGCCGCGTGTGCTGCAGCCCACGCTGAACCGGCTGGCTGCCCAGACGCAGCAGTCGTTTTCGGCCGTGGTGCTGGATGGCAGCGAGGTGGTGATCGTGGCGCGCAGCGGGGTGTACGGCGCGCCGTCGCGCGTGCTGGCCTATGGCCTGCACCTGGGCGCGCGGCTGCCGGCGCACCCCACGTCCACGGGGCGCGTGCTGCTGGCGGCATTGCCTCCTGCGCAACTCACTGCGTGGCTCAAGGCCTGCTCACTGCACCGCCTCACGCCCCACACCATCACCCAGGTCGGCCCGCTGCGGCAGGTGGTTGCCAAGGTGCGGCGCGATGACTATTGCCTGGCGGTGGAAGAGCACGAACTGGGCGTGCACGCGCTGGCCGTGCCCCTGCGCAATCTGCAGGGCGACACGGTGGCGGCGCTCAATGTGGTGGCGTCACCCAAGCAGGTGGATGAGAGCAGCCTGCAGCGCGACCTGCTCCCGCTGCTGCAGGAGGCCGCGCGCGAGTTGCGGGGGCTGTTGTAAGCCTGAGCTTATGCCGCGACAATGCGCCCCGTGCCCGCCGCGCCCGCCAGCACCTTCAGAGATTTGTCGGTGCTGGCCGTGTAGTTGCGACTGGTGATGGTGCTCACGTACACCCAGTCGGCGCGGCACTCCGTGGCGGTGGCAGTCAGCACCATGTAGCCACGGCGCGAGGTATCGCAGTACTTCAGCGGCGCGATGAGCTGCTGCAGCGCACCGGCCAGTGTGGCGGGGTTTTCGTTCGGCAGGTATTCCTCAAACCCCGGCGAGGTGACGGACGAGGTGGCAAATTCCACACCCACGGCATTGCCGCTCATGTCCCGCAGCTCGTTGGCCCAGGCGTTGTGGGTGTCGCCCGACAGCACCACTAGGTTCTTGCCCAGGCTGCGCGAGGTGGCCAGCACCGTCTCGCGTGCCACCTGGTAGCCGTCCCAGGCGTCCAGGTTGTAGGGAATGGAGGGCTGCGCCAGGATGGCCTGCTCGGCCGGTGTGAGGCTGGCGGGGTCTGTCTGCGCGCGTCCCACCAGGGCCGCGTACTGGCTGACGGTGACGCCTGCGCCGGGTTGCAGCGTTTCCATCAGGATGGGCGCGGGAATGTTCATGCGACCCATCAGCACCTGCTGCCCCAGCACCTGCCAGGTAGCGCTGGATGTGGCCATCTGCTGCTGAAGCCACTGTGTCTGCGTGGTGCCCAGCAGCTGGCGACTGGTGCTGCCCACGGCGGCGGTGAATGCGGCGGCGTCAAAGCCGGTGGCAGTGAAAAACTGGCCGTAGTCGAGCTGCTCATCACGTGCCACCACGCGGGTGTCGAGCATGTGCAGCGCCACCAGGTTGCCAAAAGCAAAGCTGCGGTAGATCAGCTCGGGCTGCGCGTTGCGGGTGGGCATCCACTCGTGGTACGCCTGCATGGCCGCGGCTTTGCGCGCGCTGAAACTGCCTTCGGTGGCGCTCTGGTGGTTTTCTGCGCCGTTGCTCCAGGTGTCGTTGGTGATCTCGTGGTCGTCCCACACGGCGATCATGGGGGCGGCTGCGTGCAGGTCCTGCAGGTCGGAGTCGGTTTTGTATTGGGCGTGGCGCTGGCGGTAGTCGGCAAGGCTCAGGATCTCGTGGGCAGGCTGCGACAGGCGCCCCAACGCGCCTGCGTTGGCTGACGCATATCCACCCCGGGCATATTCATAGACGTAGTCGCCCAGGTGGACGGTGGCATCCAGGTCATTGCGGCGGGCCGCGTCGGCATACACATTGAAGTAGCCGGCGGGGTAGTTGGCGCACGAAAACACGGCCAGCTTGACCTGCGCCACGCTGCCGGTGGGCAGGGTGCGCGTGCGGCCGGTGGCGGTGTGGGCAGCGTACGCACGAAAGCGGTAGTAGTACGCAGTGGCCGCCTTGAGCCCGGTGGCATCGACCTTGACGGTGAAGTCCTTGCTGGCCAGCGCCGTGGTCTTGCCATGGGCAGCGATGGAGGTGAAGTTGCTGTCTGTGGCAAGTTCCCATTCGACAGGGATATCGCTGGTGAGGCCAGCGGGTGGGGTCACCCGTGTCCACAGCATCACGCGGTCGGCCAGCGGGTCGCCGCTGGCGATGCCGTGTGCAAACTGCACGGCAGGCGCATCGTCATCGCCGCCGCCGCAGGCCGCCAGCGGCAGGGTGCCCAGCGCGGCTGCAGCGATGCCGAGCTGGCGCACGAAGCGCCGCCGCCCGGCATCGGCCTGCGCAGCGTCGCGGAAAGGGTGGGAGGTAGAGACGAGGGGTTTGTGTGCCATGGCGCGGGTGGTGTGGGGGAAAACACCCGAGCCTGCCCGCATTGCATGACGGCCGCGTGAAGCGAGGGCGCTGCGCCCCCTGCTACAAAAAAATATCAATAAAAAAATCCTCTAGCGCTTGGTGGTAAAGCGCTGGCAGCTATTATTTTGATAGTTCTTTGAACACTTCGCGCGCGGCAGCCACGGTGGCGGCAATGTCTTCGGGTGTGTGGGCGGCGCTGACAAAACCGGCCTCGTACAGCGCAGGTGCAATATAGATGCCGCGATCAAGCAGGCCGTGGAACAGCTGGTTGAAGCGCGCGCTGTCGGTCTTGAGCACCTGGGCGTAGTTTTGGGGCAGCTCGGGCATCAGGAAGAAGCCGAACATGCCGCCTTCGCTGTCGGTGCTGAAGGGCACGCCTTCAGCCGCCGCCGCAGCGGCGAGGCCATCAACCAGGGAGCGTGTGGTGGCCGACAGTGCGTCGAAGAAGCCCGGCTTCTTGATCTCGCGCAGCGTGGCCAGCCCGCAGGCCGTGGCCACAGGGTTGCCCGACAGCGTGCCTGCCTGGTACACGGCGCCCAACGGTGCGAGGTTTTCCATGATGGCGCGCGGGCCACCAAAGGCTGCCAGCGGCATACCACCGCCAATGACCTTGCCCAGCACCGTGATGTCGGGTTTGAAGCCGGGGATGCTCTTGGCATAGACGCTTTGCGCGCTGCCCAGGGCGACGCGAAAGCCCGTCATCACCTCATCCAGCACCAGCAGCGCGCCATATTCGGTGCACAGCTCGCGGCAGCGCTTCATGAACGGCACGCTGGCGCGCACCAGGTTCATGTTGCCCGCGATGGGCTCGATCATCACGCAGGCCAGTTCCTTGCCGTGCTGGGCAAAGGCCTCTTCGAGCTGAGCGACGTTGTTGTATTCGAGCACCAGGGTGTGCTGCACCACCTCGGGCGGCACGCCCGCGCTGGTGGCATTGCCGAAGGTGGCCAGGCCCGATCCGGCCTTGACCAGCAGCGAATCGGCATGGCCGTGGTAGCAGCCTTCGAACTTGATGAACTTGCTGCGGCCTGTGGCGCCACGGGCCAGGCGGATCGCGCTCATGCCCGCTTCGGTACCCGAGCTTACGAGGCGGATCATTTCCATCGACGGTACGAGGCTCAGGATTTCCTCGGCCAGCTCCACCTCGCGTTCGGTCGGTGCGCCAAAGCTGAAGCCTTCGAGCGCTGCGCTCTGCACGGCTTCGAGCACAGCGGGGTGGCCGTGGCCCAGGATCATCGGGCCCCAGGAGCCGATGTAGTCGATGAAACGCTGGTCGTTGGCATCCCAGAAGTAGGCGCCTTTGGCGCGCTTCACAAAACGCGGCGTGCCGCCCACGGCCTTGAAGGCCCGCACGGGCGAATTCACGCCGCCGGGGATCAGCGCCTTGGCGCGTTCGAACAGGGGGATATTGAGATCAGTGCTTGGTGTCATGGGGGGGCATCACAAAGCCTTCGAGGGCCTGTGCTTCGTCAATTGGGGGCTCTTCTTCGTCACCATCGGCCTCGTCATCGTCGGGCTGGGCCCAGAACATGCGGTCGGGCACGATATGCCCCATGCCGGGGCGAAAGCCGGCATCCAGGCAGCGGTCGAGGTAGCCCAGAGCTTCGCTGGTGGCTTCGCCCAGGTCGTTGCCGCTGGCCACCAGGGCCGTGAGGGCCGCCGACAAGGTATCGCCGGCGCCGGAGAAGGTGGCGTCGAACAGTTCGAACTTGCCACTGCCCAGCACGGTCTGGGGGGAGGCCAGCACGTTCTCGACAAACTGCTCGGGCAGGGGAATGCCGGTGACCAGGGTATAGGGCACGCCCATTTCGGAGGCGGCCCGGGCAATGTCGCGGGCTGTGGGGCTGCGGTCGCTGGTCCAGTCGGGCAACAGCCAGCGCCACAGGGTGCTGTGGTTTCCAACCAACACCGAGGTCTGCGGTAACAACAATTCGCGGAAGGCATCGAGGTACTCGTCGATCAGCTCATCGCGCCACCAGGACAGGTTGGGCATGTACGCTATCACTGGGACTTCATCATAGTCAGTGGTTATCTCGGCGATGGTGCTGATGTTCTCCGGACTGCCCACGAAACCGACCTTGATGGCCTGGACCGGCAGGTCTTCCAGCACGGCCCGGGCCTGCTCGGCCACCGCCTCGTCGTCAAAGCTGAAGTGGTCGAAAATCTGCGCCGTGTCGCGGGCATATGCGCCTGTGACCACGGCAATCGGATGCCCGCCCACGGAGGCAATGGTGGTGATGTCGGCTGTCAGTCCGCCAGCGCCGCTGGGGTCGCTGGCATTGAAGACGAGCACGCATGCAGGGCTTGCGTCCTCCAAACCGTCATCTTCAATATCTATGCTTTCGGGGGGGGGAGGGGATGCTTTGATGGTCATGGACCAGATCCTGCTTGAGGGGTGGCACCGAAGCCGCAGCCCACGGAGATGACTAGATACAATCGTTGCATTCTATGTGAAGGCCCTTTAAGCTGTGATCGACTCTAAAACTTGGATGTGTTTGATTTGCGGTTGGATTTATGACGAAGCAGAGGGTTCACCTGAGCACGGCATTGCACCCAATACACCATGGGATCAGGTTCCGATGAACTGGACCTGCCCCGAGTGTGGGGCCCGCAAGGAAGACTTCGAGATGGTTCAGATTTGAGGCGCACCAGCATCATGTGCTGCTGCGTTGTTTTTTTCTCCATCAGGAGCAGTAACAATTGACTACAACAGGCGCATCTTTCAAAGTGCTCGTGGTGGATGACAGCAACACCATCCGTCGAAGCGCCGAGATTTTTCTCAAGCAGGGGGGGCACGAAGTCTTGTTGGCCGACGACGGCTTTGATGCTTTGGCCAAAGTCAATGATTACCAGCCTCAGCTGATTTTCTGCGACATCCTCATGCCCAAGCTCGACGGGTACCAGACCTGCGCCATCATCAAGCGCAATGCCCGTTTTGCAGATACTCCGGTGGTGATGCTGTCCTCCAAGGATGGTGTATTCGACAAAGCGCGCGGGCGCATGGTTGGCTGCCAGGAATATCTCACCAAACCGTTTACCAAAGACCAGTTGCTGCAAGCCGTGCAGCAATTTGGCAATGCCCAACAAGGAGCGATGTAATGCCCATCCAGAAAGTATTGGTCGTCGACGACTCGAAGACTGAGTTGATGTTTTTGACCGACCTGCTTCAGAAAAAAGGCATGCAGGTACGCACCGCAGAAAATGCCGATGAGGCTTTCCGCCGTCTGGCGGAGGAAAAGCCCGACCTGATCCTCATGGACGTTGTCATGCCCGGCCAAAACGGCTTCCAGCTCACACGTGCCATCACCCGCGACCCGCTGTACGCCGATGTGCCCATCATCATGTGCACCAGCAAGAACCAGGAAACGGATCGCGTCTGGGGGATGCGGCAGGGTGCGCGCGGCTATATCACCAAGCCCGTGGATCCCGCTGAACTGCAGGCCAAAATTGACGCTCTGAACTAAGGCTGCGGCGCGTTCATGGCCAACCGCGAAGCCCTGCGAGAGCTCCAGACCCGACTTGCCAGCCGTCTTCAGGCTGCAAGAACCGAAGGGTCCTCTGTTTCATCCTGGCTGGCTGTCGAGTCGGCCGGGAGTTTTTACTTGCTGCCACTGGGTCAGTCGGGGGAGATCTTTCCCTGGGTCTCGATCCAGGCGGTGCCCTACACCCAGCGGTGGTTTCTGGGTGTGGCCAACCTGCGCGGCGGGCTGGTCGGCGTGGTGGATCTGGCAGGCCTTCTGGGTTCAGCCGCTCCGCGAACGGAGCAGGCCTTGTCCGAAGCCAGCCTGCTGGCCTTCAATGCAGCCCTGGAGGTCAATGCAGCGTTGCTGGTGGATCGCCTTGCCGGCCTGCGTGGGACCGATGCATTTGTGTCTTCTGAGCCGCCCGCCGAGGATTCGCCCGCGTTCTTTGGCACCACCTATATCGATTCCAGCGGCACACGCTGGCAGGAGCTGAACTTGCAGATCCTGTCCCAACATCCCGCTTTCCTGAGCATCAGTGCTTGAGTTTTTCTGTAAGGCTGCACCATGTCCGTCGTCAATCAATTTGGAAAACTGTTCAACCGGAAACCTGCCACGCCGGAAACCGGCGCGACTGCCGGCGCCGCCGACGACGGGCAGGATCTTCTTGCCACGGGTTCGCTGGATGGTGCGCAGCTGCGCGACACCTACCAGGCTGAAGCGATGAACAGCGTGCAGGGCGATCCAGATGGTTATTCGCCAGAACTGGCCGCATCGGACGCAGAGGAAGACCTGATCGCGCTGCCGGTGCTGGGGCGTGCCACGGCCGCCGCTCACCAGCGGCGATTGCTCGCGCTCCTTGGTATCGGTGTGGCGGTTCTCGCGTTGATTGCCTTCTGGGTGCTGCAGCAGGCAGACCGATCAGCTCAGCAGCTTGCGGCTACCGGCCAATCACTGATGCAATCACAGCGTCTCGCCAAGTCCGTATCTCAGGCCCTGGTGGGTAGTCCCCAGGCCTTCCCGGACGTGGTGGAAAGCTCCGGCGTGCTGGCGCGCAATGTGCGTGCCCTCAACGCGGGTGATGGCGAACTTGGCGTGGAATCCCTGGGCGAGCCCTACAAGCCCGATCTGGACGCCGTGAACCCGCTCATGGAGCGTGCCGAGCGCAATGCCAGCGTGGTGATGGGACAGCAGAAGATCCTGACCCAGGTGGGCGACGCTCTGCGCACCATCAACCGCCAGTCGTCTGACCTGCTGGAAATCGCCGAAACTGTGTCTTCCCTGAAGCTGCAGCAGAACGCCCCGGCCGCTGAAATTTCTGCTGCTGGCCAGCTGGTGATGTTGACCCAGCGTATCGGCAAGTCCGCCAACGAATTCCAGACCATGGAAGGCGTGAGTCCTGAGGCTGTGTTCTTGCTGGGCAAGGACTTGAATTCGTTCAAGGAAATCGCCCAAGGCCTGCTGGACGGCAGCCCGGAACTGCGTCTGGCTGCCACCAAGGATGCCCAGACCCGCGAACAGCTGGAAGCTCTGGTGAAGCTCTATGAGCAGACCCGCACCCAGGCCAGCGCCATTCTGGGTAACCTGCAAGGTCTGGTGTCGGCCCGTGAAGCGCAGTCCGCCATCATTGCTGACAGTGAGCCTCTGCGCCGTCAGCTCGAAGGACTGCAAACCAAACTGTCGGCCCAGACGGGTGTGGGTGGCGGCCAACTGGCAGCTCTTGCGCTTGCTGGTTTGTTTGTGATCTTTTGCGGTGTGGGCATTTCTCGTGTTCAGCTGCTCGACAGCCGTGGCCGCCAGGCGGCTGCTGAAATGCAGCAGAAGGACGCCAAGCGCCAGGAGCAAGAAGCCAAGCGCGTCAACGACGCCAACCAGGCTGCCATTTTGCGTTTGATGAACGAACTGCAATCGGTCGCTGAGGGTGACTTGACGCAAGAAGCCACGGTGACGGAAGACATCACGGGCGCCATTGCCGACTCGGTGAACTACACGGTGGAAGAGTTGCGCCAACTGGTAGGCAGCGTGCAGAACACGGCGACCCGCGTGGCACAAACGACGGCTCAGGTGGACAACACCTCCACCGAACTGCTGGCAGCATCGACCGAGCAACTGCGCGAAATTCGCGAAACCGGCCGCTCGGTGCTTGACATGGCAACCCGCATTAACGAGGTGTCTACACAGGCGCAAGAATCCGCCACGGTGGCCCGCCAGTCGCTGCAAGCGGCTGACTCCGGTCTGCAGGCCGTGCAAAACGCCATCGGCGGTATGAACTCCATCCGTGACCAGATCCAGGACACCTCCAAGCGCATCAAGCGACTGGGCGAATCGTCGCAGGAGATCGGTGAAATCACGGAGCTGATCTCTGACATTACCGAACAGACGAACGTGCTGGCTCTAAACGCAGCCATTCAGGCCGCATCCGCTGGTGAAGCCGGTCGTGGCTTCTCGGTGGTGGCGGAAGAAGTGCAGCGACTGGCCGAACGTTCCGCTGATGCGACGCGCCAGATTTCTGCGCTGGTGAAGGCGATTCAGACCGACACCCAGGATGCCGTGGCCGCTATGGAGCGTTCCACGCAGGGTGTGGTGGAAGGGGCCCGCCTGTCTGACAGCGCCGGTACCGCGCTGACCGAGATTGACCGCGTGTCGCGTCGCCTCGCCGAACTGATTGAGCAGATTTCGTCTTCAACTTCGCGGGAAGCCGTTTTGGCCAACGAAGTGGCCGACAACATCCAGCACATTTTTGCGGTGACCGAGCAGACGGGTGAAGGTACCCGTACCACAGCGCAGCAGGTGCGCGAGCTGTCGCACATGGCTGAGGAACTGCGCCAATCGGTGGCACGGTTCAAGATTGCCTGACGCTGTAGTCATCAACCAGCTGGCTCATAGCAGCCGGGGACGAATCCATGTCATCTATTGATGTCAACAATGCACCGGCCGCGGATGGGACCCAGGGGGATCAGGACCTGGGTCCTTTGGCGTGGGTGCTTGACGAACTGCGCAAATCTCTGGATGGCGCTGTCAAGGCCATGCGCCGTTTTGTGCGAGATGCAGAAGCCGCACGCGAGTCGGATCTTGCAGCGCTGGATGCAGGCCCACTGCGCATCGCTCGCCAGCAGTTGCACCAAGCGTGTGGTGCGCTGGAAATGGTGGGCATGGGCCCTCCAGCTTTGGTCCTGCGCGCCATGGAGTCGGCAGTCCAGAAGTTCGTTCAACGGCCTGAGACCTGCAGCGACGATGCTGCCGCAGTGATTGAGCGTGCGAGCTTTGCGCTGATCGAATACTTGGAAACCGTTCTGGCTGGCAAAGCAGCGTCGCCTGTCGCGTTGTTTCCCCAGTACCGCGATGCCCAGGCCCTGGCAGGTGCAGACCGTGTCCATCCGGCCGATCTGTGGCCCGTGGAACGCCGGTTTCGCGAGCCCGAGGGGGCTGTTGCAGCCACGCCGCTGCCCTACGGGCCTGAGGCGCGTGCTCGCCTGGATGCGGCAGTTCTAAGAATCGTCAAATCCGGCGATCTCAGGGCTTCGTTGAGTTTGCGGGATACCTGCCTGGGATTTGTGGCATCCCAGCAAGACCGCCAGTCCCGCGCTTTCTGGAAGATATGCGCAGGCTTTTTTGAGGCTTTCGGCTCCGGCCTTTTGCCTGCAGACGTCTACGTCAAGCGTGTGGCATCCCGCGTGCTGATGCAGTACTCCACCCTTGCCAAGGGTGACACGACGATTGCAGACCGCTTGGTTCAGGATCTGCTGTTCTTCTGTTCGCAGGCCAAGCCAGCCGAATCCAATGACAGTGCTGCTCCGTCTTTGCAGGCGGTCCGGCAGGCTTTTGCCCTTGATCGGTTCAAGCCGGTGGATTATGAAGCAGCCCGTTTTGGCAGGTTTGATCCTGCCATGTTGGCGCAGGCACGCAAGCGAATAGCTGCGGCCACGGAAACCTGGTCTGCCCTGGCGGGCGGCGACCGCAACAAGCTCAAGCCCGCGGCGGACCAATTCAGTCTGGTATGCGACTCGCTGCGCAAGCTGCACCCCGGTAGCGAAAGCCTCGCTCAGGCGCTGACCCGCGCGCTGGAATCCACCACCCGCTCGGGTGAACCTCCTTCGGCCGCGCTGGCCATGGAAGTAGCTACCTCGGTCTTGTATCTGCAAGCAGCCTTTGAAGAGCTGGATGCGGACGGCAATCAGATGGAAATCCGCGCGGGCCGACTGGCAGAGCGCCTGGATGCGGTGGGCGCAGGCGCTGAGCCAGAACCTCTCGAGCAGTGGATGGAAGAGCTGTACCGCAGGGTCAGCGACAACCAGACCATGGGCAGTGTGGTGGACGAATTGCGCTCCACGCTCGGCGAGGCGGAAAAGGCGCTGGACCAGTTCTTCCGCAGCCCGCAGGACACTGCAGTCCTGGCAACCGTACCGGGGCATCTTGCCCAAATGCGCGGCGTGCTGTCGGTGCTGGGGCTGGACCAAGCATCGCTCGCCGTGGTTCGCATGCGCGACATGGTGGAGCGTTTGCTCATCAATGAAGTCCCCGAGTCGGACCGCCAGGGCTTGTTCGAGAAACTGGGCAACAGCTTGGGCGCCCTGGGCTTCCTGATCGACATGCTCAGCTACCAGCGCACCATGGCGCGCAAGCTGTTTGTGTATGACGAGGAACTGGGCGAGTTACGCATTCTCACGGGCAAGAGTCGGCCGCGTGCCTCGGATGCTTTGGAAGAGACTCCTGCCAAGCTGGAGGAGCGGTCGGCCGTTCCCCTGCCTGACGTGGTGCCGCGTTTTCCTGTGCAGGAGCCGCTCAGCGAGCCGACCGATTTCGGTTCGCTGCCTTCGTTGCCGGACATGCCCGCAGCGACCGCCGCTGAGCCATTGGCTCCCGTAGAGGCGGATTCGCTGGCCCCTGATATTTCGTTCGATCTGCCCGCTGTGGCGGGCAGCGAGCCGGCGCCCTTGCCCCTGGCTGCGGCAGCGCCCGCACCAGCCCCTGCGCAGGTGCCTGAGGTCGAGGACGAATTGCTGGAGGTCTTCCTGGAAGAGGCGCGCGAGGTGGTAGTCAATGGTCTGGCTGCGATCGAGGTGCTGAAGGATGATCCGGGCAACCTGAGTGAGCAGACCACGCTGCGGCGTGCCTTTCACACGCTCAAGGGCAGTTCGCGGATGGTGGGGCTGAACGATTTTGGTGAGGCCGCCTGGTCGATGGAGCAGTTGCTCAATGCCTGGCTGGCTGAGCAAAAGCCCATGCACCCTGGTTTGCTACAGCTTTCTTCCGACGCGTTGCGGGCCTTCAGCCGCTGGGCGGACGACATTGCGGTGGGCCAAGCCTCTGGCTGGCAACCGGACGCGTTCCGGCAATCTGCGGATGCCATGCGCCTGGACGGAACCCTGTTGCCGCTGGTGGTGCCGTCTGCCGACGGAGAAGCCCCGGTCCTGGCTGAAGCGGCACTTGAGCCTGAGGTGGCTGTGCTGGATGACCTGCCTCCTGAGGTGCCCGCGCCAACGGTTGCAGAAGTTCCGAAGGTCGTGGAAGAAGAGCTCGCGATGCCGGACTTCGAAGCCACCGAAATTTTCGACCATGTGCCCGAACTGCCGGCAGAGGCAATCGCTCCAGCCCCCGAGGTGGCCGAGGAGATCGATTTCTCCGTGTTCGCCGCTGCGCTCAATGAAGCGCCTGCTGCTCCTGAAGCTATCGCCCCCTCCAGTGTCGACTTTGTTCTGGATCTCGAACTCCCAGACCTGGAACCTGTCGCGACCGCTCCCGAGGTGGAGGCTCTGTCGCAGGCACCCGTAGTGCCCGACGAACCTGCAGTGGATGAGGCCTTTGTTCTGCCTGTCGAGTCGCTCGATGACATCCAATCCCATGAAGTGCCGAGCGAGACAGAGCCCGAGCATCAGCTGTCGGGTGCCGATGGGTCGGAATCTGTGGGTCAGGATGTATCCGCCGAAGTCATAGAAGCCGCAGAGGCTGTGGCCTTTGAGGCTGCCTCTGAAGTGCCGCAGGCCATCGAAGCCGTGCCGCAGGAGCCGGAAGACAGCGCCAGCGATGAAGCGGTGAAGGTCATTGACACCCTGCGCATTGGCATCCCGCTCTATAACGTTTATCTGAACGAGGCCGACGAGTGGTCGCGCCGATTGGTGACCTGCCTGCAGGAATGGTCGCTGGAGCTGCACGAACCTCTGCCCGATATGGCCGTGGCATTGGCGCACTCGTTGGCGGGCAGCTCGGCCACGGTGGGGTTCAATGCCCTGTCAGAGATGGCCAGGGTGCTCGAACACGCGCTTCAACACGTGACGCTGCAGTCTGGCGGCACACAGGAGCAGGCCCAGGCCTTCATGGCAGCGGCGGAAGACATCCGTCGTTTGCTGCACCAGTTTGCGGCAGGTTTCCTCAAGGAACCAAGTCAGGAGGTGCTGGAGCAGCTGCGCCAGATCCTGCAAACCGAGGTGGACAACACCTTGTCACCGCCTGAAGAGGAGGCTGCAGACGAGTTGTTGTCGGTGCAGGACCAGACTGCTCCGGTGGAAGCAGAAGTGGCGCAACCACTGCCACCTGCCGAACCCGAGCCGGACCTGCAAGCCATGCCGGAGCCTGCGGCTGTTGTGGGCCCCAAAGGGCATGTGGCCCCTGCTTTGTCGGCCGTCATCCACGACCACGATCAGCGTATTGATGATGCGATCGCCCATGCTGTGGCGCTTGGCTCGGATGTGGACGACGATATCGATGCGATTGACGTTATCGACCCGGATCTGTTCCCGATCTTTGAGGAAGAGGCTGCCGAGCTGTTGCCACAGCTTGGTGGTGCGCTGCGCCAATGGGCCTCGCGTCCCGACAACCTTGGTGCCCGCAGTGAAGTGCTGCGTGCGTTGCACACCCTCAAGGGAAGTTCGCGCCTGGCAGGTGCCATGCGCCTGGGTGAGATGGCCCACCGGCTGGAATCCGCCATCGAGCAGCTTGACGCTGAGACGGTGACATCCGATCAAATCGAGCCTTTGCAGGGTAGTTTTGACGGCATCCAGGCGAACTTTGATGCGCTGCGTGCGATTGGCCAGGGGCCCGCCGATACGGTGGTTTCTCTGCCCGTTGAAACACCGCGCAGCCAGCCTGAAGCCTCCGAGGCCCCATCAGCTCCAGTGCCAGCAGCAGCACCCGCGTCTGCCGTGTCCTCTGCTCCGGCGGTGCGCCTGCCTGGTCCTTCGCAGCTCGCGCCTTTGCGTGTTGCTGCTAACCAGTCGGTGCGGGTGCGTGCCCAGTTGCTGGACCGGTTGGTCAATCAGGCGGGTGAGGTGATGATCAGCCGCTCGCGCCTGGATGTGCGTCTGGGTCAGTTCCGCAGCTCGCTGACTGACCTGTCGGGCAATTTGGACCGTCTGCGCCAGCAATTGCGGGACATCGAGCTGCAAGCTGAGTCGCAGATGCAGTCTCGCCTGGCCCTGTCGAAGGACTCGGCGGCGGGCTTTGATCCGCTGGAGTTTGACCGCTTTACCCGTGTGCAGGAGCTCACACGCATGATGGCCGAGTCGGTGAACGACGTGGCCACCGTGCAGCGCAACCTGCAGCGCGCGATGGAAGGTGCGGAAGACGACCTGATTGCCCAAGGCCGCCAGGCGCGGGAGCTGCAGCGCGACTTGCTGCGCACCCGCATGGTGGAGTTCGAAGGCATTGCTGAACGTCTGTATGCCGTGGTGCGCCAGGCCTCCAAGGAAACCAACAAGCAGATCAAGCTCGACATCACCGGCGGCTCCATTGAGATGGACCGTGGTGTGCTGGACCGCATGACCCCCGCGTTCGAGCATCTGTTGCGCAACTGCGTGGCCCATGGCATTGAAGATCCGCAGGTGCGCACGGCCGCAGGCAAGCCTGCATCGGGCACGATCACTGTGGAGTTGCACCACGAAGGCAACGACGTGTCGGTGGAGTTCCGGGATGACGGTGCCGGACTGAACCTGCCCCGTATCCGTGAAAAGGCGTTGGCGCAGGGCATTGTGGCGCCCGATACCGAGTTGAGCGATGCCGAAGCTGCCAACCTGATTTTCATGCCCGGGTTCTCCACGGCTTCCGAGGTGACCGGCTTGGCAGGGCGTGGTATTGGCATGGACGTGGTGCGTGCCGAGATCAATGCACTGGGCGGTCGGATCGAGACCTCGACAGAAGCTGGCAAGGGCGCGGCCTTCCGCATGGTCCTTCCCTTGACCACGGCGGTGACGCAGGTGGTGATGCTGCGCGCGGGTGACCTCGCGATCGGCGTGCCGGCCAACGTGGTCGAGATCGTTCGGCGCACGTCTGCGGCAGACCTGGAGGTTGCATACCGCACGGGCCATTTTGATGACGGCATGGAGCAACTGCCTTTCTTCTGGGCTGGAGCGCTCCTGCAGGCTTCTTCCCGCAGCAACGAGCCTGCTGGAAAGACGCGCCCTGTGGTGATCTTCCGCAGCGCATCGCAGCGCATCGCCATGCACGTGGACGAAGTTCTGGGCAACCAGGAAGTCGTGGTGAAGAACCTGGGTCCGCAGCTGTCCCGTTTGCCCGGCTTGGCCGGCATGTCGGTGCTGGCGTCGGGTGCTGTGGTGCTGATCTACAACCCCGTCGCGCTGGCGACGGTGTATGGCGATCAGGTGCGAGCCGCCAGCGCCGGTCTGCCTTCAGTGCTGGAGGCCGATGGCTCTTCGGGTGCGGGCAAGTCGGTCGTCTCGCCCCAATTGGCGGGCCCCAGCCAGGTGCCCCTGGTTCTGGTGGTGGACGATTCGATCACGGTGCGTCGGGTTACGCAGCGTTTGCTGCAGCGCGAAGGCTATCGTGTGGCGCTCGCGGCCGATGGCTTGCAAGCGCTGGAGCGTCTGCAGGAAGAGCGCCCCACCGTTGTGCTGTCCGACATCGAAATGCCACGCATGGACGGGTTCGACTTGGCGCGGAACATCCGTGCAGACGGTGCCCTGCGCGATCTGCCCATCATCATGATCACGTCGCGCATCGCTGAAAAGCACCGCGAGCATGCGATGGAGCTGGGCGTTAACCATTACCTGGGCAAGCCTTACTCCGACGAAGAACTGCTGAGCCTCATTCAGCACTACGCCCGCATCGCGGCAACCGCAGAGGCCTAGCCAGCATGCATGTGCACCACAGGTCTGCCTTGAACCGGCGGGCCTGTGGCCTGCCAATATGCCTGTTGGTGCGGGCCACGGCCACGGCAGCTTCCCTTTGGAGGCGGTCCTGATGGAGCCGACGGCAACTGTTCCTTCTCCGGACCCTCGCCTCCTGGCTTGTCTGGCTGTGGTGGTGCGGGAAAGGGCCTCTGATCTATTCATCATGGCGGGTGCACCACCCACGCTCAAGCGGCAGGGCGTGTTTGTGGCCATGGGGCAGCAGCAGCTGTCCGCCGACGATGTCAAGCAGATGGCGTATTCCATCCTCCGCGAAACGCAGCGGCAGGAGTTCGATGCCACCATGGAGTGCGACCTGTCCTTGCAGACCCCGGAGGGCGAGCGGTTTCGTGTGAATGTGCACCGGCAGCGTGGGCAGGTAGGCATGGTGATCCGCCATGTTATTGCCCAGATCCCCAGCCTGGCAGCGCTCGGCCTTCCGCCAGTGCTCCAGCAACTGGCGTTTCTCAAAGGGGGGCTGGTGCTCACGGTAGGGTCGGCGGGTTCTGGCAAGACCACCACGTTGGCCGCGCTGCTGGACCACCGCAATGCCCACACGGGCGGGCATATCCTGACGGTGGAAGACCCCATCGAATACCTTCATACCCACAAGAAGTCACTCGTGACACAGCGCGAGGTGGGGCTCGATACGCTGTCCTATGACGAGGCCCTGCGTCGCGCGATGCGGGAAGCGCCGAACGTGATCATGATTGGTGAAATCCGCGACCGGGCCACCATGCAGCACGCGCTGCACTATGCCGAGTCCGGCCACCTGTGTGTTTCCACACTGCATGCCAACAATGCGAACCAGGCGGTGCAGCGCATTGTGAATTTCTTCCCCGAAGACGCCCACCGCCAATTGCTCATGGACCTGTCCCTCAACCTGCGCGCTGTCGTAGCGCAGCGCCTGGTGGCGGGGCTGGCGGGTGGCCTGGTGCCTGCCACCGAGATCATGCTGCTCACGCCCTATGTGGCCGAGCTGATCCAGAAGGGGCAGATCGACGAACTCAAGACCGCCATTACCCGCAGCGCAGAGCAAGGCATGTGGAGCTTCGACCAATCCTTGCTGGCCATGGTCGAGTCCGGTGCCATATCGCCCGAAGAAGCGATTGCCAATGCCGATAACCGCACCGATGTGCGGCTGCGCCTTCGGCTGGCGGCGGGGGCGCCGCTGGGTGGTGAGGGCATGCAGATGAGCCCGGATGAGCCCGCTGGGCCCGACAGCGTTCCACCGCCTGTCACCCGCCGGTGAGTGCGGGGATCAGGCCGCAGCAGACTTTACGACCGCATACCGCTCCAGGGTGCGGTGCCGCGCTGCGTCGTGCTCTACCACCGGCAGCGGGTAGGTATCCCCCAGCCGCACTCCCGCATCCTGCAACTCCAGCGGGCGCGCCAGCCAGGGCGCGTGCAACGCCTTGGTAGGCAAACTCGCCAGCTGCGGCAGATAGCGGCGGATGAACTTGCCCTCGGGGTCGAACTTTTCACTCTGGCTCACGGGGTTGAAGATGCGGAAATAGGGCTGGGCATCGCACCCGCTGGAGCTGGCCCACTGCCAGCCACCGTTGTTGGCGGCCAGATCGAAGTCATTGAGGTGCGTGGCGAAGTAGGCTTCGCCCCAGCGCCAGTCGATGCCCAGATCCTTGACCAGGAAGCTCGCCACCACCATGCGCAAGCGGTTGTGCATGTAGCCCGTCTCGTTGATCTGCGCCATGGCCGCATCCACCAGCGGGTAGCCCGTGCGCCCCTCACACCAGGCGGCAAACAGGGTGTTGGCCTCGGGGCCTGATTCCCACTGGATCGCGTCATACGCGGGCTTGAAACTGTGGCCCACCACATGGGGATGGTGGTGCAGGATCTGAAAGTAGAAGTCCCGCCAGATCAGCTCGCTGAGCCAGGTGGCGGCGCCTGGGTTGCCTTGCAGCATCAGCCCGTGCGCGGTGCGTGCCAGCAGGCGCGGCGAGATGGTGCCAAAACGCAGGTGCACGCTGAGGTAACTGGGCCCTTTGACAGCTGGAAAGTTGCGCGTGTCCTCGTACCGCTCGATGCGGCCCAGGAAGTCGTTGAACAGCCGCTGCGCGCCGCTGGCGCCCGTGGGCAGATTGAGCTGCGATAGGGCCGTGGCCTCAAAACCCAGGCGTGCCAGGGTGGGCACCGCCTGGCAGTGCGCCTGCGGGCGCGGTGCCAACCGGTGTGCATGGCGCTCCACGGGGTAGCCGGTGAGTTGAAACGCATCCACCTTCTTGAGCCAGGCGTTCTTGTACGGTGTGAACACGCTGTATGGATTGCCGGTCTGCGTCAGCACCTCGCTGCGTTCCAGAATGGTGTGGTCCTTGAAGGTGTGAAATGCCCTTCCGGCAGCGGCCAACCGTGTGCGCACCAGTCGGTCGCGTTCCAGGGCTTGGGGCTCGTCATCGTGGTTGGCAAACACGGCCTGCACGCCCAGGGCGTTGGCCAGTTCTGGAATGGCATCACTGGCCACTGCATGCAGCACGATGAGGCCACCCTGTTCATGCACGGAAAGCGTTCGCAGCGTTTCATCCAGCTCCACCAGCGACTCGCGGATGAACTCCACCCGCCGGTCAGCCCGGGGCAGGGCGTCGATGATCTCGCGGTCAAAAACAAAGGCGCAGTGCACCTCCTGGCATTGAGTCAGCGCGCGGTAAAGAGCGGCCTGATCGTTCGCGCGCAGGTCGCGGCGGAACCAGACCAGACCGCTGGGGTACGAGGGCTCGGAGGAGGGTGCCATGTTCACCGTTAAAATTGCCGAATGTCTTTCGATTCTGCGCCCATCAACCTGACGCATCACTTCCTGATTGCGATGCCCGGTCTGGAAGATGAGTCTTTCTCGCGCAGCGTCGTTTACCTGTGTGAGCACAGCGAACGCGGTGCACTCGGCCTCATCATCAACAAGCCTTCTGACATCACCCTCAAAGGCCTTTTTGACAAGGTGGACCTGTCGCTGCGGCGCGAAGATCTCACCCAGGAACCTGTTTTCCAAGGCGGCCCGGTGCAGACCGAGCGCGGTTTTGTGTTGCATGAGCCCATGCTCATGGACAAGGCAGAAACCGATGAATCGGCATATGCCTCCACCATGACCATCCCCGGCGGGCTGGAGATGACCACCTCCAAGGACGTGCTCGAAGCGCTGTCCACGGGCGCAGGCCCGCGCCGCGTGCTCATCACGCTGGGGTATTCGTCCTGGGGTGAGGGCCAGCTTGAATCGGAGCTGGCCGAGAACGCCTGGCTCACCGTGGCGGCCGATCTGTCCGTGATCTTCGACACCCCTGTGCCCGAGCGCTACGACCGGGCCCTTTCGCTGCTGGGCCTCAAGGCCTGGATGTTGTCGCCCGAGGCGGGGCACGCATGACCGGCCTGCCCGTTCAGCCCGCCGTTCCTGCGCATTTCCAGACCTTTCTTGCTTTCGATTTTGGCCTCAAGCGCACGGGGGTCGCCACGGGCAACCGCATGTTGCGCAGCGCCACGCCGCAGGCCACCATCAAGGCCGAGGGCGACGCCCGTTTTGTGCAGGTGGCGCAGCGCATCAAGGAGTGGCAGCCCGACGCCATCGTGATCGGCGTGCCCTACCACCCTGATGGCGCGAGCCATGAGAACACCGAGCGCGCGCTCAAGTTCGGCCGCCAGCTGCGCGGCCGCTTTGGTTTGCAGGTGTTCGAGGTGGACGAGCGTTACAGCACCACCGAAGCCATCGCAGGTGGCGCCAAGGATGCCGACGCCGCTTCGGCCTGCATCATCCTGGAACAGTTTTTGAGGAATCTCCCATGACCACCCCCTCCCCCGGAGTGTCCGGCAGCCTGGTGCTTGATGCCGAGGCGCTGTACCGCGAACTGCTGCGCGGAGTGCGCAGCATGCTGACCCCCACCACGCGCCTGGCTGGCATTGCCTCGGGCGGTGCCTGGTTGGCCGAGCGCCTGCAAAAAGACCTGGGCCTCGAAGGCCCCGCCGGTGTGCTCTCGTCGGTGATGCACCGCGACGACTTCGCCCAGCGCGGCCTGTCGGCCAGCGCGCAGACGGCGCTGCCGTTTGATGTGAACGGTGCCGATGTGCTGGTGCTCGACGACGTGCTCTACACCGGCCGCACCATCCGCGCCGTGCTCAACGAGCTGTTCGACTACGGCCGCCCCGCCAGCGTGCGCCTGGCCGTGCTGGTGGACCGGGGCGGGCGCGAGCTGCCCGTGCAGGCCGACTTTGCCGCCGCGCGTGTGGCCCTGCCTGCCGCCCAGTCGCTGGCCCTGGCGCGTGACGACAGCGGCATCTTCCAATTCCAAGTCAAAGAGGCCTGACCGTGCTGCACAAGCGCAACCCCCAACTCAACGGCAACGGCGAACTCATCCACCTGCTGTCCATCGAAGGCCTACCGCGCGACATCGTCACGCACATCCTCGACACGGCGGCCAACTTCGTGAGCGTGAACGACCGCGAAGTGAAGAAGGTGCCCCTCCTGCGCGGCAAGAGCGTGTTCAACCTGTTCTTCGAGAACAGCACGCGCACCCGCACCACCTTCGAGATCGCGGCCAAGCGCCTGTCGGCCGACGTGCTCAACCTCGACATCGCGCGCAGCTCGGCCAGCAAAGGCGAATCGCTGCTCGACACCATCGCCAACCTGAGCGCGATGGCCGCCGACCTGTTCGTGGTGCGGCACAGCGAGTCGGGCGCACCGTACCTCATCGCGCAACACGTGGCGCCGCATGTGCACGTGATCAACGCCGGCGACGGACGGCATGCCCACCCCACGCAGGGGCTGCTGGACATGTACACCATCCGTCACTACAAAAAGGACTTCAGTAACCTCACCGTGGCCATCGTGGGCGACGTGCTGCACTCGCGCGTGGCGCGCTCGGACATCCACGGCCTGACCACCTTGGGCTGCGCCGAAGTGCGTGTGGTGGGGCCGCGCACCCTGGTGCCGTCGGATATGGCGCAGATGGGCGTGCGGGTGTGCCACACGCTTGAAGAGGGCATCAAGGACGCCGACGTGGTCATCATGCTGCGCCTGCAGAACGAGCGCATGAGCGGTGCGCTGCTGCCTTCCAGCCAGGAGTATTTCAAGAGCTTCGGCCTCACGCAGGAAAAGCTGCAACTGGCCAAGCCCGACGCCATCGTCATGCACCCCGGCCCCATCAACCGCGGCGTGGAAATCGACTCCGCCGTGGTCGATGGCAAGCAGAGCGTGATCCTGCCGCAGGTGACTTTCGGTATTGCGGTCCGTATGGCTGTCATGTCCATCGTTGCTGGTAACGAAGCATGACGCTTGGAATGAATACTCCTGTTTTCATAGCTGCTAGCGCATATCCAATAAGCGCTAGCAGCCAATTTGGCTTGAAATCATGAAGATACTGATCCAGAACGGCCGTGTGATCGATCCCGCTTCGGGGCTTGACCAGACCTGCGACATCGCGCTGGCGGCAGGCCGCATCGTGAGCGTCAACCGCGTGCCCCCCGACTTTGCGCCCAACCGCACCATCAATGCTGCTGGCTGCATCGTGTTGCCCGGCCTGGTGGACCTGGCGGCGCGCCTGCGCGAGCCCGGCCACGAACACGAAGGCATGCTCGAATCCGAAATGGCCGCCGCCGTGGCCGGTGGCGTGACCAGCCTGGTCTGCCCGCCCGACACCGACCCCGTGCTTGACGAGCCCGGCCTGGTCGAGATGCTCAAGTTCCGCGCCGAGAAGCTGCACCAGGCGCGCCTGTTCCCTCTGGGGGCCCTCACGCGCAATCTTGCAGGCGAGGTGCTGACCGAGATGGCCGAGCTGACCGAATCCGGCTGCGTGGGCTTTGGCCAGGCCGAGGTGCCGCTGGCCAGCACCCAGGTGCTGCAGCGCGCGCTGCAATACGCCGCCACCTTTGGCTACACCGTGTGGCTGCGCCCGCAGGAGATGCACCTGGGCAAGGGCGTGGCTGCCAGCGGCCCGCTGGCCACGCGCCTTGGCCTGTCGGGCGTGCCCGTGGCGGCCGAGACGATTGCGCTGCACACCATTTTTGAACTGCTCAAGACCACCGGCGCCCGTGTGCACCTGTGCCGCATCAGCAGTGCTGCCGGTGTCGAGTTGCTGCGCCGCGCCAAGGCCGAGGGCCTGAAGGTGACGGCCGATGTCAGCATCAACTCGCTGCACCTCACCGACGTGGACATCGGCTTCTTCGACAGCCGCGCCCGCCTGTCGCCGCCGCTGCGCCAGCAGCGCGACCGCGATGCGCTGAACGCTGCGCTGGCCGACAGCACCATCGACGCCCTGGTGTCTGACCACACGCCGGTGGATGAAGACGCCAAGACCTTGCCATTCGCCGAAGCCGAGCCCGGCGCTACGGGGCTGGAGCTGCTGCTGTCGCTCGCGCTCAAGTGGTCGCAGGACAGCGGTGTGCCCCTGCAGCGTGCGCTCGCCACCGTCACGTCTGAACCCGCGCGCGTGCTCGGCAGCGCCCTGGGCACACTGCAGGCCAGCGTCGGCCAGATCGTGGAAGGTGGCGTGGGCGACCTGTGCATCTTTGACCCGCAGGCGGCGTGGACGGTGCAGGACGACGCACTGCGCAGCCAGGGCAAACACACCCCGTTCTCGGGCTACGAACTGCCTGGCTGTGTGCGCATGACCCTCGTCGGTGGCCAGGTGGCTTTTGACCGGGGTTGAGGTAGTGCGACGCTGCGAGGCCCTGCGGTGAAGTCTTTGCGTGCCAGCTGGCGCCTGCTGCGCCTGCTGGGCCACATTGTCAAAGGGCTCGCCATCGTGGCGTTGCGTTTTCCAGCGCTCTTGCCGGACCAGCAGCATGCCCGGGTGCAGGTGTGGTCGCTGCAGCTGCTGGCGCACCTTGGCATCAGCCTGCGCATCTTGGGGCAGCCCCCGCTCACCGGCCCGGTGATGCTGGTGGCCAACCACATCTCGTGGCTTGATATCCCGGTGATGCACGCGGCGCGGCATTGCCGTTTTGTCTCCAAGTCCGACGTACAGGGCTGGCCGCTGATCGGCACCCTGGCCACGGCCGCAGGCACGCTCTACATCGAGCGCAGCTCGCGCCGTGATGCGCTGCGCATGGTGCGGTCGATGCAGGAGGCGCTGGAGCGGGGAGAGGTGCTGGCCGTGTTCCCTGAGGGCACCACGGGCGATGGGCGCGAGATGCTGCCTTTTCACGCCAATTTGCTGCAAGCCGCTGTGGTGGCGCAGGCGCCGGTGCAGCCCGTGGGCCTGCGTTTTGCCGACAAGGCCACGGGTGCCACCAGTTTTGCGCCCAGCTACATCGGCGACGAAACCCTGGTGGGCTCCATCTGGCGCACGCTGTGCGCCCCGCCCATCGAGGCTGTGGTGCATTACGGCCCCCCCGAGCTGGCGGGCGAGCGCGACCGACGTACCTGGACGCAGCACCTGCACGATACGGTCGATCAGTTGCGCAAAGCCTGAGCTGGCGCTCTGGGGGCAGGGGGTGGTTTCCGTGGGCAAAAGCGTGCATATTCCACGTTTGCAGCAGCGCGGTCTGCACATCCGATCTCTATTGCACGCAATTTCCCGTATCGTCCGCGTCTTTCGCCTGCAAGCGCTTGCAAATGCGTGGGCAGGCTCATCCACACTGCCGGGAGGGCACCATGAACCTGATTGAGCGCGCCAAGAGCATTCTTCTGCAACCCAAGGACACCTGGGTCACCATTGAGGCCGAGAGCACCGACGCCGCCACCCTGTACACCCGCTACGCCATGATTTTGGCCGCCATTCCGGCAGTCTGCGGTTTCATTGGCATGTCGCTGATCGGTTTTGGGGGCTTTGGCGTCACCATCCGCGTGCCCTTTGTCTCGGGGCTGGTGAACATGGTGGTGTCGTATGTGCTCAGCCTCGCGGGCATCTTCGTGCTCGGGCTCATCATCGATGCGCTGGCCTCCACCTTTGGCGGCCAGAAAAACTCCATCCAGGCCTTGAAGGTGGCGGTGTATGCCAGCACGGCGGCCATGCTGGGCGGGGTGTTCAGCCTGCTGCCTGCACTATCCATGCTGGGCCTGCTGGCGGCTTTGTACTCCATCTACCTGCTCTACACCGGCCTGCCGGTGCTCATGAAAAACGCCCCCGACAAGTCGGTGGTCTACACCGTGGTGGTCATCATCGCGGCCATTGTGATGGGGGTGGTCATCGGCGCCGTCAGTGCGCTCTTCCTGCCCCGTGGCGGAGCGATGTTTGGCGGGGCCGATGCGCCCGCCATCACGATGAACACGCCGGGCGGCAAGGTGTCCATCGACACCGCCGGCCTGGAGGCCGCAGGCAAGAAGATGGAAGAGGCCGCCCGCAAGATGGAAGAAGCGCAAAAGAGCCAGGACCCCGCCGCCATTGCCGCTGCTGCTGGTGATGCCGCCAAGGCCGCCGCAGGTGCGCTGGGGGGGGGCCAGGCCATTGCGGCGCAGTCGCTCAAGGCGGCACTGCCCGAGAAGCTCGCCGGCCTGCCGCGCACGGGCTTTGATGTGCAGGACGGTGCCGCCCTGGGCCTGCCCACCAGCCAGGCCAGTGCGCAGTACGGCAGCGATGACAAGCAGGTGCGCCTGGAGATCGTGGATATCGGCGGTCTGGGGCAGATGGCGGTCATGGCCATGGGCATGGCCCAGGGCGAAAAAGAAGACCCAACGAGCGCCGAGAAGACTTGGCAGGAGGGTGGCCGCACCCTGCACCAGCGCTATGAAAAGGACGGCAGCCATGCCGAGTTCAAGACCATCCTGAAAAACGGCCTGGTGGTCAGCATTGAGGGCGACAACATGGGCGTGAAGGATCTGCGGGGCTTCATGTCGCAGGTGGATCTCAATGCCCTGGAAAGCCTGCAGCGCAAGGGCAAATCCTGAAGGCTGCAGTGCGCCGTGGCGCAATGTGGCATCAAAAATAATAGCAGCCGGCGCTTTATAGATAAGCGCTAGAGCCTATTTTGGCTTAGATGGTGGTTCCCTGTTCGCGGGGGAACGTCACCACATGGTCCACCTGGGCGCGGATGCCTATCCACTCGCCCAAGGCGTGGTCGTGGTGGCTGGGCACATGCGCCAGCACTGTGTGGCCGCTGGCCAGGCGCAGCGTGTACAGAAACTCCGAACCCCGGAACGACTTGCGCACGATCTGCGCCTGTACGGGGGCATGGTCGTCGTGCACGATGTCATCCGCACGCAGCAGCACATCACATTCGCCACCGGGGTAGCTGCTGGGCAGGGGGCATTCTTCCAGGTCGGTCAGCTCGCCCAGCGGCGTCTGCGCCACCACGTTGTTGCCGCGCTGCAGCAGCGTGGCCGGGGCAAACACGCCGTGGCCAATGAAGTCGGCCACAAACCGTGTGGCGGGGCGGTGGTACAGCGTGTACGCATCGTCCCACTGGTGCAGATGGCCTTCGTGCATCACGCCGATCACGTCGCCAATGGCAAAGGCCTCGAACTGGTCGTGCGTCACAAACAAGGCTGTGGCGCCTGCGGCTTTCAGGATGCCGCGCACCTCGTGGGCCAGGCGCTCGCGCAGGTCCACGTCCAGGTTCGAAAAAGGCTCGTCCAGCAGCATGAGCTGCGGGCGCGGTGCCAAGGCCCGAGCCAGGGCCACACGCTGCTGCTGCCCGCCAGAAAGCTCGTGCGGAAAACGGTTCTCGCTGCCCTCCAGCCCCACCAATTGCAGCACCTCGGCCACGCGCGCGGCCTGCTCGGCACGGGGCAACTGGTGGATGCCAAACGCCACGTTGCGGCCTACCGACAGGTGTGGGAACAGCGCGTAGTCCTGGAACACCATGCCAATGCGCCGCAGCTCAGGCGGCACGCTGAGCGTGGCGCTGCTGACTACACTTTTGGTCAGGCGGATCTCGCCGCCCGTCACGGGCTCCAGCCCTGCCACAGCGCGCAGCAGCGTCGTTTTGCCGCAGCCCGAGGGGCCGATCAGCACACCGATATCGCCTGCATGCAGGCCCAGCGTGACGCCTTCCACCGCCGCGTTGGGGCGGCCTGCGTAGCGCACTTCGAGTTGGGAGACCTCTAGAAACATCACTTGATTCTAGGCGGGCAGGGACGAATGCTTAAAATTCGCATTTGCATTCCTGATCGTTGCCCGGCCTGAGCCTGCCAGCGGGTGTGCGCTTTCTTACTTTGCCGAGCCACTCGCCTTGCGCCGCACGCCTTTTTCTGCCCTTCGCACCATCCCTTTGATCCTGTTCGCGGGGTTTCTGGCGCTGCCCGTGCTGGCCGTGCTCGCATCGTGGTTGCCCGTGGGGCAGGGCGATGCGCAGGCGGGCGCCATCCTGCGCGAGATGGCGGCCACCGTGTTGCCTGGCTATGTGTGGACCACCTTGTGGCTGAGCGTGCTGGTGGCCCTGGGCGCGGCCGTTGTGGGCACAGGCACGGCAGCAGCGGTGACGCTGTTTGATTTCCCGGGCCGCCGCACCTTCGAGTGGCTGCTGCTGCTGCCCCTGGCCATGCCTGCGTATGTCACTGCGTATGCCTACACCGACTTTCTGCAGTTCAGCGGCCCGCTGCAGGTGGGTCTGCGCAACACCTTTGGCCTGGAAGGCCGCCTGCTGCCCGAGGTGCGCAGCCTGGGCGGCGCGGTGTGGGTGTTCATCTTTTCGCTGTACCCGTATGTGTACCTGCTGGCGCGCACGGCGCTGGGCGAGCGTGCCGCGCACCTCATGGAGGCCGCGCGCCTGTTGGGCGCTCCGCTGTCGCGCCGCATCCGCGCCGTGGCGCTGCCTCTGGCACGCCCGGCAGTCGCTGCAGGCGTTGCGCTGGTGCTGATGGAAACGCTGGCTGACTTTGGCGTGGCCAGCTACTTCGGCATCCAGACCTTCACCACCGGTATCTACAAGGCCTGGCTGTCGATGGACAACCGCCTGGCCGCCGCGCAGCTGGCCACCATGCTGCTGGTGGTGGTGATGGCGCTGCTGCACCTGGAACATCGCGCGCAAAAGCGCATGCGTTTCGCCACGGGCGGCGGGCGCGCAGGCTCGGCCGAGGCACAGCCCCTGGCGCTGCGCGGCGCACGCCGCTGGGCCGCCTGGGTGGTGTGCGCGGTGCCGGTGGTGATGGGTTTTGTCGCCCCGGTCCTCTTCATGCTGCGCCCGCTGGCGGCCGACTGGTCGGTGCTGCCGTGGGAGCGTTTCATGGAATGGGCCTGGCACAGCGTGCGCCTGGGGGGCATCACCGCCGTGCTGGCCGTGGTCATCGCCCTGGCGCTGGCATTTGCAGTGCGCCGCCAGCCCGACGCCATCACACGCGGCGTGGTGCAACTGGCCAGCGTGGGCTACGCCGTGCCGGGTGCTGTAATTGTGGTGGGCCTGCTGCTGCCCGTGGGCTGGCTGCAGGCGGCCATGCCACAGTGGGGCGTGGGTGCGCTGGTCACGGCCACGGCGTTGGGCATCGTATGGGCGTACCTGGTGCGGTTCTGCGCAGTGGCGCTGCAGTCCATTCAGAGCGGTTACGCGCGAATTCCCCCCAGCCTGGATGACTCTGCCCGCATGCTGGGCATGGGCAGCGTGGGCCTGATGGCGCGTGTGCATGGGCCGCTGCTCAAGCGGTCTACCGCTGCTGCCGCGCTGCTGGTGTTTGTGGACGTGATGAAGGAGTTGCCCGCCACCATGGTGTTGCGCCCCTTCAACAGCGACACCCTGGCCGTGGTGGCCTACCAGCTGGCGCGCGATGAACGCCTGGGTGAGGCGGCGTTGCCGTCTCTGGCGCTGG
Organism: Acidovorax sp. NN32; assembly: GCF_057597245.1. Lineage (NCBI taxonomy): Bacteria > Pseudomonadati > Pseudomonadota > Betaproteobacteria > Burkholderiales > Comamonadaceae > Acidovorax > Acidovorax sp. NN32. The sequence goes on along the minus strand of NZ_CP199679.1, from coordinate 4,325,102 downwards.
TGGCCGTGGGGTTGGTGCCCGTGATCTTGCTGAGCCGCACGCTGCGCAGCAAAGGGTGAGCGGCTGAGTTGCGGTGCTGAATGGGCGTGCCCGCCCAAGGGCATGGTCCTCCAGCGTAGAAAACAAGCTGCCATGTGGCAGCTTGTTTACAGCCCAAGGAAAAGGCGCAGCGGCAGGCACCTCTGGCACCCTACCGAGGGTGCCCCGCAGTCTGCTGTACAGCCACCATGGGAGCGTACACAGTTGCCGCAATGCCTGCATGAACGCGTCAAGGAACAGTCGGCGATTTCTCTCTACCTTCAGGAGCGGATTCAGCCAGCAGATGTACTTGGTGCGGTGTCACCCCCAGCAGATATTCTCGGTCCCCGTGCCGGACCAGGGCCACTCTCTCTCGCCCGCCAAGAGATATTTGTTGCACGACCTGCAGCACGGCTTTACCACTTTGATTTCGCGCGATGCCGGTGCGCTGCAGCACCTTCAGAAGTATCCAGGCCAGGGCCAGCACGAATGCCAGTGCCAGTACGGTACCCAGCACTCCGGCCAGTGGGGCTGCGGGCGCGTCAGCTACGCCAAATGGCGCAGTATTCGGGAGCACCACGCTGGCAGTGGTCTGGGGGCTCGTCACCTCGATCAATTGGGCAGGGGCAGTGCCTTCATAAGGCTGTGCGGTGTCTGTAGGTGAATGCTTGTTCATGATGCAGTGTCAGTGGCCGCTCTGGATCGCCACCGCCTGGGAACATAGCGGGCAAAGCGGTTGGTTCTCCAGCCCCCGGGGGTGGCGGCTGCGCCCGCTGCGTCATGGGCCGTAGAGAGCGGGTACCGGGTCAGGTCTTCACCAGGAGCGGGGCGTCGAGGACGGCGCGGTTCTGACTCTGTGGAAGACTTCGCATGCGAGGTCTGCGAGGCACGTTCGAGTTCATAGCGCACATCTTGCGCCCACAGGATCACGGTCGCGATGATGTCGAACAGCTCCGCAGGAATGACGTCGCCGGGCTCTGTGTCGGCCAGCAATTGACGGGCGATTTCGATGTTGCGCAGTACGGGAACGCCGGCCTCCTGCGCGGCGGTTCTCATGGCCAGAGCATCATCGTCCTGTGCCTTGGCAATGACCGTGGGCACCGGGCATCGGTCGCGGTGGTAGTCGATGGCAATCGCGACATGGGTGGGATTGACCACCAGCACATGGGCGTTAGCTGCCGCCTTGTTGGCGCCTTGCTGAGCCCACTCCTGCTGCAGCTGCTTGCGATGGCCCTTGAGATGCGGGTCGCCTTCGGCGTCCTTCATTTCCTGGCGTATGTCGCGCATGCTCATGCGCATCTTCTTCATGAAGCTGTAGCGTTGCCATGCCAGGTCCAGCGCCGACATCAGGAGAAACGCGCCCGTGACCCATGCCAGCAGCGTCCAGCTGGCTTGCCAGAGAGCCGATCCCACGGCCTCTGGCTTCGCGCGCGCAAGCAGTGGCAGATCGGGCAGCAAGTCCTTCAGCGCAATCCAGGCAATGACGGCCACGAGCACGGTCTTGAGCAGTGACTTGAGCAGCTCGACCAGGTTGTCCAGCGAGAACATGCGTTTGAGGCCGCTGGCGGGGTTCAGGTGTTCTGCCTTGGGCCAGATTTTCTCCATCGTCAGCACAGGGCCGGTCTGCAGAAACTCCACCAGGACGCCGACCACCGCAACGGGTACCACCACCAGCCCCACCAGCAACAGCAACGTGCGCAGCGCTTGCCACCCCAATTGGGCGAGTGCCTCAGAAAAAGGGATCTGCAATCCCCACAGGCTCAGTTCAATCAGTGACGTCATCTGCTGCCCTACCATCGGCAAGGCCACAGTGGCTAGCAGCAGCACGGTCAGCAATGTTGCTGTCGCTGTCAGGTCCTTGCTCTTGGAAACCTCGCCCTTTTTCCGGGCGTCCTGAAGCTTCTTGGGTGTCGGCTTTTCTGTCTTGTCGCCACTGTCGTCTTGACCGGCCATGGGCGGAGAGTCCTGTTGGAAATCGGGTGGGGCCGCAGGCCGTGCTGGCCCAGGGCTCAAGGCGCTGCAGCATCACGGGGAGGCTTGGCAACGGTGCGGAAACTGAAGTGTCGGGCAGTGTGCCAACGGTCACATGAATGTTGAAACAGGATGCAAGTGAAAGCACGTGCCCGCAATGGGCGTGCGTTGCATCTGTGTTTCGTTGCTGACAAATGGATACGTGAAGCAGCACTTTTTGCCACAAATTCGAAAGGCTGAGCGGAAACACTAGCTCTACCTTGTTGCGTTCGTGTCTGAGTCTGCTTCTAAAAGCGAAAGTCTGTTTGTGCGTTCCCCATCGTCTCATCGTGTTCATCTGCTTGCCCGGCGTTTGTTGGTTCGGCCCTTGGCGAGGCTCCCTGGGATGTGGTTCCTCATGGGGACTTGCGGACTGGGCCTTGGGGGCCTGACCCACGCTGCACCTGGACCTGCGGTCTTGGCGCCAGCGCCGACAGCCGCATGTGCCGTCGGGTGGGATCAGTTGTTGACACCCGCGCAACGGGACGCCGAAGCGCTTGTTCGCGGTTGCCAAGTGTCTGCCGCCAAATCCGGCAAACCAGTTCTGGCTGCGCAGATGGGGTTGTATCGCCACACCTCGTCGCGTCTGTTGCCTGTCGGTGCAGGCGCCCGCACAGCGCAGCCTGCCATGACCGGCAAGCTCCCGCCCCGCACAGCCATGCCATCGCGCAGCCCCGACGCCCAGCCCTTGCGAACCAGCAGCCCCGTCGGGCTGGCACCTTTGGTAGACCGCACCGCGCAGGAGCACGACATCGACCCGTTGCTGCTGCACTCCATCGCTCGCGTGGAGTCCCGTCACCAGCCCGATGCCATCTCGCATGCAGGAGCCCGAGGCTTGATGCAGGTGATCCCCCCGACCGCGCGCCGTTTTGGCGTGGAGGGCGCAGAGCAACTGCACGACCCGCAGACGAACCTGCGGGTGAGCGCCCGGTACCTCAAAACCTTGCAGCAGCGATTTGGCAATGACCTGGAGTTGGTGCTTGCCGCCTACAACGCCGGTGAGGGCGCCGTAGAAAAACACGGACGCAAAATCCCACCCTACCGCGAGACTCAGGACTACGTCCGCAAAGTGCTTGCCGAATACGTGCTGCTGCGCGGGGTCAGCGCCAGGCAAGCGGGCCATGCCTTCACAGGGAAAGACTCGCTGTGAATTTGGCTAGCTATTTCCGGTCGGCCGCGCGTGCCGATCGCAGTGGTGGCGGGCTCGCGCGGTACACCGACATCGCCTTGGTGGCAGGCATCGTGGCCATCATCGCGCTCATGATCGTGCCGCTGCCGACCTGGGCCCTCGACACCCTCGTGGCCGTCAACATCTCGGGCGGGGTTTTGCTGCTGCTGCTGGCCATCTATGTGGCCAATCCGCTCGAATTTTCCGTGTTCCCCAGCGTGCTGCTGATCAGCACGCTTTTTCGGCTGGCGCTGTCGATCGCGACAACCCGCATGATTCTTCTGCACGGCGAAGCTGGCCACATCATTGACACGTTTGGGAACATGGTGGCGGGCGGCAATCTCGTGGTGGGCCTGGTGGTGTTTCTCATCATTACCGTGGTGCAGTTCATCGTCATTGCCAAAGGCTCGGAGCGCGTGGCTGAAGTCGCCGCGCGTTTCTCGCTGGATGCCATGCCTGGCAAACAGATGTCCATCGACTCGGACCTTCGCTCAGGCCTGATCGACAAGGACGAGGCCCGGCGTCGCCGTCGCCAACTGGAAAGCGAAAGCAAGCTCAACGGCAGCCTTGACGGCGCCATGAAGTTTGTCAAAGGCGATGCCATCGCGGGCATCATCATCATCATCATTAATCTGCTGGGAGGGCTGGCCGTGGGGGTGCTCCAGCAGGGAATGCCCATGTCGGCAGCGGCCATCAAGTACTGCATCCTTGCCATTGGTGATGGCATGGTGACGCAGATCCCCGCATTGCTGGGGGCCATGTCCGCAGGTCTGCTGGTGACGCGTACTACAGACGATGAGCATGACAAACATCTGGGCGACGCCATTGGTAGACAACTGACGGCCAAGCCCCGCGTGTTGCTGGTGGCCGGTGGCCTGAGTTTTCTTTTCGCGGCCGTGCCTGGCTTTCCCGCCGTGGTCTTTGGTCTGCTGGGTCTTGTGTTCTTTGGGGTTGGGGCCATGCTGACGCCCGCGTGGCGGGAGCGCTGGGAACGCTGGATCGGGCCGAAGCTGGTGGCTGTGCGCCGCAAGCCCGCGCACGCCCCCGAGTTGATGTTCACCGATGCCATCCCGGTGCGTCCCAACGTGCCCCTCCTACTTGAGTTGCCTGCCGGGCACCTGCGCGGCGAAGACAGCCGTGACCTGCTGCACGGCCTTGAAGGCGTGCTCGACCATTTTCAGCTGCACCTGGGCCTGCGTTTGCCGCGCATCGATGTGCACATGGTGCCCGCGCCACCTGCTCAGACGCCGGCGCCAGCGGTGCCGGGGTCTAGCGCACTGGCCCTCGAACCAGCCGCGCCAGCGCCTGCTTGGCGCCTGATGGTGCACGAGGTGCCGGTTGCCCAGGGCGACATGGTGGCCGACGGTGTTGCGGCGGCACTGGCCACGGCCGTGCGGGAAGCTCTCCGTCGCAACGCCGCGCTGTTCTTGGGCACGCAGGAAACGAACCTCTTGCTGACCCGTGCCAGCGCCGACCTGCCCGATGTGGTCAAGGAAACCCTTCGTGCTCTGCCTCTGGCACGGGTGGCTGAAATCCTGCGTCGCCTTGTGGAAGAAGAGGTGGCCATCCGCAACCTCCGCGACATCCTGGAGACCCTCGCCGATGCGGCCCAGCGGGAGAAAGATGTGTTCGCTCTGACGGAACTGGTCCGGATCGGACTCAAGCGCCAGCTGTGCTATCGCTACGCGCCGACCGGCCGCCTGGGCGCGCTGCTTATCGATCCCTCCGTCGAGGAGCTGCTGCGATCCGCTGTGCGGGTCAACGGCGGGGTGCAGCAGCTGGCGCTCGATCCCGCGCAAACCACGCAGTTGATTCAGAAATTCACGCAGGCCATCGCACATCACCGGCCAGCAGCCATCGTGACGGCGGTGGACATTCGCCGCCACGTACGCAAGTTGATCGAGATCGAGTGCTTTGACACTCCAGTGCTCAGTTACCACGAATTGGTTCCGACGCTGCACCTGGGCGTACTGGCCCATGTCGGAAAAGACGACGCCCCCATGTTACAGGGGGCGTCGTAGTAAGTCGGTCGGCAGTCGCCGACTGTTTTCAGGCGGAGTCTGTTCTTCAACAGCCTCGCCGATGAGCGTATGCGCTGATACCAACAATGAGTTCAAACAAGGGAGTGAGAATGGGAGTAGTAGCTAAGGGGAATTGGAGTCCGTTGCTGTCGGGGCCAAAGGCGGGCGCGTGGCGCGCCTGGGCGGCAGGCTGTGCGTTGGGTTGGGCGTTGTGCGCCACGGCGGTGCAGGCCTCGCCCATTCCTTTCGGGGAGAGACAGGTCGATATGACCGTGCGAGAGCAGCCGATTGCGGCGTTCTTGCAGGACTTCTTCGGGACCATGGATGTACCCGTGTCGGTAAGTTCTGGTGTCAAGGGCGCGGTCAACGGCGTGTTCCGAGGTACGGCCGAAAAAGTGTTTTCCAGCATCCAGCGCTCATTTGGGCTCATGGCCTACTACGACGGCGCCGTCGTGCACGTGTACACACCGGCAGAGGTCACGACACGCACCTTTGCCATGCGCCAGGGAGACGCTCGCCAGGTCATCAATACCGCGCGTGACATGAACATCATGGACTCGCGCAACACCCTGCGTGTGAGCCAGAGTGGTGGGCTCATCGCCAGCGGAAACCGACGGTTTGTAGACTTGGTCGGCGAACTGGCTTCAGGTCAGCAAAGCCAGTCCACCACGCTGGCTCCCGTGGGTTTCAAGGTGTACTACCTGAAATACGCATGGGCCCAGGATGTGAGTGCCCAGTACGGCGGCACCGTCACGGTCATCCCTGGTGTGGCAAGCATCCTGCGTTCTTTGCTGACAGCCCAGCGAGGTAACCCGTCACCGGCACTGACGCAGTATCGGGGCGCCTCTGAGCCGGGTCTGCGCGGCCAGGGCCTGGCTCGACAAGGCACGCTGGGAGCCGCTGGTGCCAACCCGATGCAGGCCTCTGCCGAAACCGTGCAGCAAGCCTGGGGCGGCCGACCGGGAGCCGTAGGAGGTGTGCAGGTGGCCACCGTGGACGCGGCGTTGCTGGAAGGCCTGGGCGCGGCTTCGGTCGCGAACCAGGCCCGTGTGGAGGCCGATACCCGTCTCAATGCAGTGATCGTGCGAGACCTCCCGGAGCGTCTGCCTTACTACGACGAGCTCATCAAGTCGCTGGACATTGAGCCCCAGGCCCTGGAGATCGAAGCCACCATCATCGACCTGAGCACCGACAAGTTGCGTGAGATGGGTATCAACTGGCGCCTGAGTGGCGACCGCTATTCCTTCCTGTTTGGCAATGGCACCGCCAGCGACGCCAGTCTGCTGGGCAGCACGCCGGTTCAGAGCATTACGCCGGCAGGCGAGGGCGGATTCATGTCCCTGGTGCTGGGCGGGCGCAACAACTTTGTGGCGCGAATCAATGCATTGCAGAACAAGGGCGTAGCCCGCATTGTTTCGAGCCCCCAGGTCATGACGCTGTCCAACGTCGAGGCGCTCTTTGACACCAACAAGAGTTTCTACGTGCGCGTGGCAGGTCGAGAGCAAGTCGATCTTTACAAGGTGTCGGCAGGGACCTCCTTGCGTGTCACGCCCCATGTGTTCCAGGAAGGCTCAGACGTGCGCATCAAGCTGCTCGTCCAGATCGAAGACGGCGGCATCAATGGAGCCAGCCAGGTTGATTCGATCCCCATCGTCGAGCGTTCCTCCATCAATACCCAGGCGCTGATCGGCGCGGGCGAGAGCCTGCTGATTGGCGGCATGGTCAAGGAGTCCAGCAGCGAAGGGGTTTCCAAGGTTCCATTCCTGGGCGATATCCCCCTGGCAGGCGCGCTGTTCCGCTCGAACAACGACCAGCAAGAGCGGGTGGAACGCCTCTTCCTCATTTCGCCCCGCCTCATCCCTGCACGGCGCGCGACCAATGCATCAGCACCCACGGGGCCACTGCGGCCCGGTGGCGCCGTGGCTGCCCCACCCATGCCTGTACTGGAAGAGACCACAACGTCTACCCGCAACCCCGCGACGGGCGATCCCAGGCCTGGCGTAGCCCAGGGGTTGGGTGAGCAGGCGCCGTGAACGAATCGAGCGAACGAGGCCCGCATGTCCGGGCCGAGGAGTACCGTGGAATGAGCACAGAAACTTTGTACGAACTGCGCGTTCTCAGCGGCGAGCAGCGTGGCGCATCTTCTGTCATTCAGCCTGGGCAGACGCTGCGCATCGGACAGGACTGGATCAATGAAGTCGTGCTTCAGAAGGCCGAAGGCGTTGCTGTGTTGTCGTTTTCGCCCACAGGCATCTTGGTGTTGCAGGTGCAGCAGGGCGGCGGTGCCGTAGCCCACAGGACGCTGGAGGCAGGCGCGCGCGCAGAGCTGGGCTTGTACGAGCCGTTCACTGTCGGAGGGATCCGGCTTGCCGTGGGTCAGCTCGGTGCGCAGCAATGGGCGCCGCTGTTCACCGACGCGGCACCAGACGGAGGTGCCACGTCGGCTACACCGCATGCGCAAGAGTTTGCTCCTGCTTCAGAAGCAGCCTCGGAGGCGCGTTCGCATGCTGGTATGGGTGCGTCTGCTTCGCAGGCCTCCTCTGCCGCAGCTACGCCAGCAAAGGACCCTGCAGCCATGGCGGCAGGCCAGACGTCCCCTTTGCAGCGCTGGCGCTCGCGCCTGATGCTGGGCGGCACCGCGTTGGTGGGTGTTTCTGTGTGCACCCTTACCCTGGCCTGGGCCATGGGGCCTTCCACCCTGAGTCCGCAAGAGCACGCCGCGAACATCCGCCAGACCCTGTCGCACCTGGGCATGCCCACACTGAATGTCGAGTCCCGCAGCGGGCAGCTGTACGTGACCGGGCACCTGGAGTCCCAGGCTGAAAAGACCCGTCTGGAAAAGGCGCTTGCAGACCGTTCGCCCGCCCGGCTATCGGTATGGGTCAATGAGCAGGTTGCAGCCAGTGTGGCCGAGGTCTATCGACTCAACGGCATCGCTGCGCAAGTGGAAGCTGCTGGTGCGGGGGTGGTGCGGGTGCGCACGGCGGTGTCTGATACGCGGCAGCTTGAGCATGTTCAGGCGTTGGCTCGCCGTGATGTGCCGGGCTTGCAGCAGCTGGCCGCTGTCAACGAGGCTCCCCCTACGCCGCCTCCAGCTGCATCGGCCATCCACGATCCTGGCAAGCGTGTCGCTGCCATCGTGCCCGGAGAGCCTGCCTACCTCGTCACCGTGGACGGCACCCGTTACTTCGAGGGGGCCATGTTGCCCAGTGGGCACCGCATTGTGGCCATTCTGTCCGACAAGGTGCAGATGGAACGCGAGGGCGTGGCCAGCGTCCTGTCGTTCTGAAGCCCTGCATGAACCGCTTCACCACCAGTGCATCTGGGCACCCAGGTGAGCCCACCGCACCACGTTTACCTCAAACCTTGAAACGTCACCGTGCCACATCGGTCCTCGGACCGACCCCTTGTTCAACCACCCCGCTGGCAATCACCGCCAGCACCACCTGCAAAGTAGGAGTCAGAGTATGAGCAATTCCATCAATCCGCTGGCCATGGTCGCCACCACTGGACTGAGCAGCTCCCAAAGCCGCAGCGGCAAAGGCGCTAGCTGGTTCGAGGTCATGGCCGATGCCTGGGGCAAGACCCTGGACGCCAAAGCGAGTGAAATCGAGGCCGCAGGGGATGCCCTGGCCGACGGCAACGACAAGCCTGCCCACATCACCCACATGACCATGCTGGCCCAACAAATGGGCTTCATGTCCAACAGTGCCCACACCTCCTTGCAATCGGTGGGCACGGCACTGGAAACCATGGCCCGCAAACAGTGATGTGGCGCTGACACCATGAACGCCACTACCACCATGGGCCTTTCGCTTTCGGGCGCAGACAGTGTCGGCGTCTCGGCGGGGCAGAGCCCCGTCCAAGCCGGCTATGGCATCTCATTGACCGACATGTCCGGCTTTCACGAGGCTATTGCGCGTGCAGAAGCGGGCGCGGGCAGCACGCTGCAGGCCCAGCCTGTGCAGGCAATGGGCGAGGGGATGCAGGCTCTCTTCAAGCCGCTCGAACACATCAACGCCGAGGCGGTCTCGCTGGAGGAGCATGCGCAAGCGGCCATGGCAGCGGGCAACGACATGACACCGGGTGAGATGGTCATGCTGACCGTCAGGGCGCACGAGTTCCTGTTCCACAGCCAGCTCACCGCCAACATCGCCAACCGCACCTCCGACGGGCTGCAGCAACTGTTCCGCCAACAGGCCTGACCGCCTGCCTTGACCGCTATATCGCATGAGACCGCTACTTTCTGCCAGAACGCTTCTGCGCACCTGCCCCATCCCCGGGGCCAACGCCCGCAAGGCCAGGACACCCTCCTGGCCCGCGCGGGTCCTCGTCACGGTCACGCTGGCACTCCTGGCCGCATGCTCTCAGCAGGAGCTGTATGGCCAGCTGACCGAGCGCCAGGCCAACGAGATGGTGGCCGTGTTGCGCAATGCGGGCCTGCATGCAGAAAAAGCGGCCTCGCGCGACGGCAAGGCCTTTGTCGTCAGCACCCGACCTGACGACTTTTCTCGCGCTGTAGAGATCTTGCACGCCGGAGGGTTCCCACGGGACTCCTTCGACACCCTGGGCCAGGTATTCAAGAAAGAGGGCTTCGTGTCATCGGCACTCGAAGAGCGGGCCCGCTTCACCCATGCCCTGTCGCAAGAGCTCTCGGCCACGCTTTCCAGCATTGACGGTGTGGTGCAGGCACGGGTACATGTCTCTGTGCCCGAGAAGAATCCCCTGTCCGACAAGCCCCAGCACTCGACGGCCTCGGTGTTCATCAAACACCGCCCCGGGGTCGACCTGAGCCAGCAGACGGGCAAGATCAAAGCCCTCGTAGTCAACGCCATGGAGGGGCTGCCCTACGACAACGTCACTGTTGCCATGTTCCCCGCCGAACCTATTCCACCGGCGGCCCCGCCGTCATTCCTGGGCGGTTTGTGGGCGCAGTATGGCGGCATGGTCATGCTGGTGGCGGGGCTGCTTAGCCTCATAGCGGCCGCCGTGGCGGCCATGGCCTGGTGGCAGCGCCGCCCTGCAGCCGCGGCAGCCTTGGCCGAGACCGGGCTGGCATCCATGGTCGGCGCCGCAGTGGCACCGCTGCGCCGGGGCGCCGCCGTTGCGGTCGCATCCCCCGCGCAGCCCCGTGTCGGCAGCGAGTCCTGAGATGCAGCCCGTGGACCTGGGTGAAGACTCGGCGTTGACCCATGTGGCCGCGCAGCGGCGCGCGCGGGCAGCGCTTGCGCGGCAGTTGCAGGCCGAGCCATTGAGCTGGCAGCAGCTCATGTTGTGTCCTCTGTGGGTGGCCGATCCCGCGCCGGCCCGCGATGCACTCAGCGCCTTGTCTGGCATCTACTGGCTCAAGGCGTCGCTGCGTGCCTGCATCGACGGGCGGCAACTCGCACCCCTGTCGCGCAGCGTTGGGGTCGGGCCCTTCCGTGCTGCCCTTGACGCTCCGGACACCCCGGAACTGCTGGCGCGGGCACCTCGGCCCCTGCTGCCGCCTGCCCACATGATCGTGTCGTACGTTCGTGCCTGGGGTCAGGCGATGCTGCTGTGGGGTTGCGTGCACGAACTCCAGGCGCGCCTTGCCCACCACCTTGGCTGGAGCGCCTCGCTGGCTTTGCTGCCCACGGTGGGCTCTAACCCTACCTGGGCCCAGTCCGCGTTAGAGCAGGCACATGCGGCCGCACCAGCGCTGGCAGCACCCGCCAGTGTTACCCCGCAGACCGAGCCCGTAACCCCGTAGCCCACACCGTCATGAGTTACCTGCTCACCCTGCACCAAGACGCCACCCTGACCCTGGCCACCACGGAACGTACCGTGCCGGCGCAGCACGTTCAGGCGCTGGAGAGCGCTCTGGACCTGGCCGCTGCGCTGCAAACGCTTACCAGCAGTGCCCGTGACGCGGCTGCGCAGGCGCAGCAGGCGGCCTGCGAGCAAGGTCACCGCGACGGTTTTGCCGTTGGGCTGGCACAGGCCCACCAGGAAGCGGCGGGACAGATTGCAGCAGCGCTGCAATCGCTGGCGCAACAGCACCAGCACCAGCGCGAAGAACTGCGCAGCGCCCTCGTCACGCTGGCCACTGCCATGGTGCGTTGCATGGCTTCGGCCCTGGCGCCCGATCAAGTGGTGACCGCCCTGGCGCTGCAGGCTTTTGAGCAGGTAGTGCCTCCTCAGCCCGTGCGCCTGCGCCTGCCCGCAGAGCTGGTCGAGCCCGTGCGCGCACAACTTGCCACGCGTGAATTGCCCATGCCCGTGCAATGTCTGGCCGACACAGAAATCCATGGGCTGGACTGCGTGGTGGAGTCTCAGGCTGGTGCGTTGCTGGCCGGGCTCGACACCGTCCTGGCAAGTGCTGCGCAGCGGATTGAAACCTCCCAGCGCCAGATGGCGGCCCCCGAAGCCAGGGCCGCCTGAGCGCGCCACCGATTTGCGACATGCACGCCGACGCTTCCCCCCGCCCTCTGCTCGATCCTGCCATCCTGGCCTCGCTGCGCTCCATGCAGCCGGTGGCTGCCCGGGGGCGGGTTGTGCAAGCCTTTGGCACCACATTGCGCGTGAGTGGATTGCGTGCCGTCATCGGCCAGCAATGCCTGATTCGTGACCCCGCGCAACCGCATGGCAACGTGCTGCGCGCAGAAGTCGTCGGGCTTCGCGAGCATGACGCCATTCTTGTGCCACTGGGGCACCTGCACGGCGTCTCGATGGGTGCCGAGGTGGAACCTCTGGATAGCGGAGAGCTCATTCCCGTGGGCGACGCCCTGCTGGGCCGCGTGCTCGATGCCTTCGGCACACCCCTGGATGGTCACGCCCTCCCGGCCCACCTGCCGCTTCGCCCCTTCCACGCCGAGCCACCCAACCCGCTGACCCGGCGGCCCATTGATACCCCATTCATCACCGGGGTGCGTGCGCTCGACGGATTGCTCACAATCGGTGAAGGTCAGCGACTGGGCGTGTTCGCCATGGCCGGGGGTGGCAAGTCCACCTTGTTGGGCATGCTTGCCAAGCTCGCACACAGCGATGTCAATGTCATTGCCCTGATTGGCGAACGGGGGCGTGAGGTCAGCGAGTTTCTGGAGGACAGCCTTGGCCCCCAGGGCCTGGCCCGCTCGGTGATCGTTGTCTCCACCTCCGACCGGCCCGCCATGGAGCGGCTGCGTGCCGCACAGACCGCCACCGCCATTGCCGAGCACTTCCGCGCGCAAGGGCGGCGCGTCCTGCTGATGATGGACTCCGTGACCCGATACGCCCGTGCGTTGCGCGAGATCGGCCTGTCGGTGGGGGAGCCGGCCGTGCGCCGGGGCTTCCCCCCCAGTGTGTTTGCAGAGCTGCCGCGCCTGTTCGAGCGGGCGGGTAACGATGCGTCCGGCTCCATCACCGCTTTCTACACGGTTCTGGCTGAAGATGAAGACGGCTCCGACCCTGTGGCCGAGGAGACCCGCTCCATCCTGGACGGTCACATCGTGCTTTCGCGCCAGCTTGGGCAAGCGGGGCACTACCCAGCCATTGACGTACTGGCCAGCGCCAGCCGCGTGTTCAACCGCGTTACCGATCGTGCCCACCAGGACGCAGCCCTGCGTGTGCGCGCACTGATGGCCAAACACGACGAAATCCGCTTCCTGCTTCAAGTCGGTGAATATGCGCCTGGCAGCGATGCACTGGCCGACGACGCCATCGCCGCCCAACCCGCGTTGCAGGCCCTGTTGCGACAGCGGCCCGACGAGGGGACTCCTTTCGAACAAACCCTCGCTGCGCTGCAGCAGTTCCAGCGGTGACTGTGACCAGCCTGCATACACATTGGGGGGCTCACCCATGACCGCCTCCGCCATGGCCCAGCAACTGGCTGCTGCCAGTCAGCTGCAGCGACTGCGTGCGTTGCGCGAGCGCAAAGCCTTGCAAGCCAGCCAACAGGCCGAGCGCGAGTTGCAAGCTGCCCAGCAAGTGGTGCGCGACCGCGAAGCCCAGATTCGCCAGCTCCAGGCCCGCAGGCTGGAGCTGCAGCACAGCCTGATTGGCCCCTACGCCGCCCGCATGGGGGTGGTGGCCGGCTACGCCAGTGCCGCACAGGAGGCGCTGGACGACCAGCTCGAACGCGCTGAATACGCATTGATCGATGAGGAAGAAGAGCTGATCAACGCGCGCACCCGCGCCGCCTCAGCCCGCACCGCGTGGCTCCAGGCTGTGGCCCAGCACCAGGCCAGCTCCACGCTACGCGATGACGCCCGCCAGAGCCTGCGGCGCGAACGTGAAACCACGCTGGAGCGGGAAGACCCCCCGCTGCGGTCAGTCCCCTGAGGAATGCCCCGTGAGTGACATCCGTCCATCGCCCCCTGAGCGCAAAACCTACACATCCGACACTGCCGCCCGGGCCTCACAGGCCGGCGGCTGGGTGCCTCCGCAGGCGCGGCGGGACTTTGATGCCGCCATCCGGCGGGCCGACGAACGCAGTGACAGCCGGCTCAAGGACCAGGACGACCCCGAACCCAACGACCTCTCTCACACCGAGGCTCCGCCCCCAGGCCCGTGGGGGCAGCTGCCGCCACTGACCGGGCACACCGGGTCGGCAGGGGAGGGCAGTACCCTTATGGGGGGCAGTGCAGCCCTCACCGCACCCGCCCAACCTACCGGCCTCCTGCCAGATTCTCTGCCCATGGCCCCTCATGCGGGCGCGCCCGGGGTGGGTACTCCGTTGCGCTTGCAAGTGCCGCTGGGCGGTGCCGAGGCCGCCACCCTGGCCCTGCGCTTAGCCCAAAGCGGCAACGGCCAGTGGCAGCTGCGCATGGGCACCAATGCCACCATCCGCCAGCAACTGACCCCGCACCTGGAGCGACTGCGCGACCGCCTGCGCGAACACAGCCACGGTCGCATGGACGACCTCGGATTTGACGATGACACCGTGGCCTGACACCGCCAGCCCAGCCGCAGTGGCGGCACCTGCCCCGCACGCCCCACCAGTGCCCGCGCCGGCGTGGCTCGTTTTTTGTGGCCCGGTAGGTGCACACCGGGCCGAGCTCTGGCTGCCGCTGCTGCCAGAGCCAGACCCTTGCCTGTGTGAATCTCAGCCCCAAGCCCCAAACCCGGATGCACCAACAGCCTCCTCAGGCACCACTGGTCGGGATGCCACCCAGCCTGCGCGCACCTCTGGGGACACCGCAACGGAGTGGACCGGACCGCGCCTGATGCTGCAGCTGGCCAAGGCAGAACCGCTCATCAGTGCTGTCGAGCAATGGCTGCGCCACCCCTGGCTGTTGCAGCCCGGTGAAGCCGCGCCAGCAGTCGCCCTGGAATCCGGCACGTGTGAAGCGGTGGTGCAGACCGCTGCACTGGCCCCTGTGGGCACGCGCCTGCGCCTGCCTTGGACGGCACTGTCGGGTCCGCCGGCCGACTGGCTGCAGTCCCCGCATGTCGCCTGGCCCAGCGTGCGCACGGAACTGTGCCTGGATACAGCGCCTGCCGCCGCAGTCGCAGACCTCGCTGAAGGCTCCCTGGTCTGGCTCACGCCCTCTCTGGGGTGCGAATGGCCCGTCACCGTGCGGCCCATCTGCGGCCACCTTCCGGTGCGCGCGGGGGTGCTGGTACGCAGCCCCGATGTTCGCACTGGTGCCCCGCCCATGGCCGAGCCCCTGGGGCTGGACCTGCACGCGCCGCTGCCCACGGCCACCGAGCCGCCTGCCACAGACACCCATGCCAACACGGATGCCGATGCCGAGATCGTCTGGCACGGCATGCCCGCCATGGGGCTGGAGCAATGGCTGTGCTGGCAGGCTCGCCCTGCGGTGCTCTCGGTACCAGCCGCACCTCCCGCATCGACAGCACCGGTTCGCCTTCGGCTACCACCCATGCTGCCGGGGGAGCTGCACTTGCAGCAGGGTGGTGCGTTGCGCGCCCACGGTGATCTGGTCCCCCTGGCCGGTGGCTACGCCCTTCGAATCCGCAGCGCCCTCGGTGCCACACCAGCCTTTGGGCCTGAAGCCCCCTTGTTTTCCGCTGAACCACCCACCGGGCGCGCGTGCGGCGCAGCCTATTCGCAGACACCATGGACCTGAATCAATTTACCCCTTCCTCGGCACTGGTCACCGTGATCGTTGTCTCCCTGGCGCCGTTTGTGGGCGTCATGGTCACTTCCTTCACCAAGATCATTGTGGTGCTCAGCCTGCTGCGCAACGCCCTGGGCCTGCAGCAGGTGCCACCCAACGTGGTGCTCAACGGCATGGCCCTGGTACTCACCATCTACGTCATGCTGCCCGTGGGGTTGGACATGGCCGAACGTGCCCGCAGCGTCTCCAACATCGGCAGCACCTCTGGCATGCTGGCGGTGGCCGATGCGGCCAAAGAGCCCCTGCGCGACTTTCTGGTTCGCCACTCATCCGCCCACGAGCGCGCTTTCTTCCTCAAGACCGCCCAGAAAACCCTCAGTCCCGAACGTGCTGCCCAGATCAGCGAACGCGACTTTGTGGTGGTTGTGCCCGCCTTCACCGTCAGCGAGCTGTCCGCAGCGTTCCAGATCGGGTTCCTCATCTTCCTGCCCTTTCTCATCATTGACCTGGTCATCGCCAATATCCTCACTGCCATGGGCATGATGATGCTCTCGCCCACCACCATCTCGCTGCCGTTCAAGCTGCTGCTTTTCGTGCTGGTCGATGGGTGGGTCAAGCTCACCCACGGCCTGGTGCTCTCCTACGGCCACTGACCTTGCCGCCGTGCATCGCCTTCCCACTCTGACCATGCCCTTCGTACGCCATGTTTGAAAGCCAGACCATCCAACTGCTGTACCAAGCCCTGTGGCTGGTGTTGCTCCTGTCCGCGCCCCCGGTCATCGTGGCCGCGCTGGTCGGGCTACTGGTTGCCCTGGTGCAGGCCGCCACCCAGATTCAGGAGCAGACCCTGCAGTACGCGCTCAAGTTCTTCGCCATCGTGCTCACCATCTTCATCACCGCATCGCTGCTGGGCGGCACGCTGTACCGCTACACCGACCGGGTCATGACCGACTTCCCCGCCCTCGTCAAACGCTGAGGCCACCCACCCATGGGAGAAACCTTTGCTGCGGTGAACAACGTCAGCGAACTGGCGCTTCTGGCCGCGCTTGCCAGCGTGCGCTTTGCTACCGCCTTCGTGCTGTTGCCCCTGCTGGCCCAGGAAACCGTGCCCCAGCTCGTGCGGGGCGCCATTTTTCTTGCGTTCGGAGTCATCACACTGGCCCTGCAGCCTGCGGTCAACGTCACCGGCTGGAGCGTTTCCCAATGGATCGGGTTGTTCTCTAAAGAAGCCTTCATCGGCCTGGCTCTGGGCATGCTGCTGGCCGCTGTACTCTGGGCGTTCGACGCCGCCGGTGAGATCATTGACGGCGCGATCGGACTGTCGCAGGCGCAGGTCACAGACCCTCTCTCCGGGCGTCAGACCTCGCTTTCAGGGGCCTTCCTGGGTCGCTTGGCTGTGTACGTGTTTATGGCCTCAGGTGGTCTCATGCTCTGGATCGGCGTCCTCATGGAAAGTTTTGTGCTGTGGCCCCTGGCCCAGCCTGGCCTTGCTCCGCGCCCAGCCGGTGTCACCTTGTTTGAGAGCGCCTTCGCGCAGTTTGCGGGCCTGAGCTTCCTGCTCGCTGCGCCCACCCTGGTAGTCATGTACGCCATTGACCTGGCGCTGGGCCTCATGAATCGTTTCGCGCCCCAACTCAATCTGTACTCGTTGTCCAGCTCCCTCAAAAGCGTGGCTGCCATCCTGCTGTGGTTGGTCATGCTCACCACCTTGGCCAAGACACTGCTGAACTACCTGGCTGCCCTTTTCCCGACACTGCTGCACAAGATGCAGACCCTGCTGCCCACCTGAACACCCAGCGAGCGCCTGCCTCGGGCTTGGGGTTTGAAGCGTTTTGTTGCAAATGCACCCCCTCCACTAGGAGGCTTCCCAATAGCGCAAGCGGGCGCAAGTTTTTACGATGGAGACATCCCATCTTTCATCCGCGTCCACACATGGTGACCTCGTCCTCTCTCTCGTCGCTGACAGGCCTCGCTGGCCTAGCGCCCCGGACTGACGCGCTCCGGCCAGCCTTGGACAACGGCGACACCGCGCGCCTGTTTGGCTATACCGGCAGCGACGCCGTCGCCCGCACCTTGTCCGTCCCCCCCTTCAGCGGCGACACCCCGGCCCAGCTGCAATCCCGGTTCATTGACTGCCTCTTTACCCGGGGTTGATCTCCGCCCCCCGCGCGCCGCTCCTTTGCGACAGCACCCATGGCCCAACCCATCCCCGATCTGACCCTGCGCGATCAGCCCGACTGGGCCGGCGCGGCAGAGGTCCTCATCGAAGGCTGCGCCCATCTGCCCTCACGTGAAGACCGCGTGCGCTGGATGGAGCGCCTGTGCCTCTCGCTCGGCGATGCGCTGTACCCCGCCTTCCTGCAGGTGCTTTGCCGCATTGGCGAGCATGGCAACCCCCAGGCCCAGGCTGCGGTCGCCGATACCCTGGTGCTTGCTCTGCAAAGCGGCCGCCTGCCCTCGGGGCGGCACGCCGCATGGGGGGCGCAATGGGACGCGTCCGTGCGCGCCACCCGCACCATGGGCCCCATTGAGTACCTGTGCGCCTGGTTCGCGCAGCCCGACGGGCGCGGCACCCTCGGGGCGGTGGCTTTTGACCGGGCCGCACGCGCACTGGTGGGCCTGGTATCGCACAGTGAAGCGGCCCGGCGCCTCTATTGCGCCAAGCTCCACAGCGTGGCCGACGACCCCCTCGATGGGGCTTGGACCCGCAGCAGCCGCCACGCACTGCAAGCTATGGCCCTGAGCTGGTCTCAGGCGGACCCCGAACCCTACCGTGCGGCCACCCAGGCGGTAGAAGCCTTCATGGCTGCGTCCCGCCACGGTGAACAATCCGCGCCTGATGCAACGGTTGGCGCGCTGGCTCAGGGCTGGATTCCTCCGGCCTCCTGGCGTTGAGGCCCCTGTACGCCGCCCCCATGCGGCCCGTTGCACCCTGCTATCCCACCCTCACCATCTGGCATGTCTGAGCCATTGGCCGCGCTGGCCCCCATTCGGGCCGTTGCTCCTGGTGGCCGCGTTGCAGCCTTGGGGGGGTACCCGGGCGGCGGCCAGGGCTTCAGCGGTGACGGGCCATGGCCCGGTGACGACCCCGAAGCCCCCCAGTCGCCCGCCCACTTGCTGGATGCTCTGCTGCGGCTGGAGCACGCCGACCTGCGGGCCTGGGTACACAGCTTGGCGCAGTCCCCCAGTCGCCGGGTCCGACCCTGGTACCACCAGCTCGACTACGCCGACACAGACACACTGTTGCAGCACCTCGCAACGCGCCTCGATGCAGCGCACCTGGCAGGCTTCACCCGGGTTGCCGTTCAGGAGCAAGATCTGGCGCGCTGGGGTGAACACCTGGCGCGCAGCGCCAGCGATCGCGACAGGCTCGGCCTGCTGATCGCTCTAGTTGGCCACGGTACCGCCGTGGGGCCCGTCCTGCCCAGCCACCCCCAGCCAGACGGACTGCGCGCTCCTTTGATCGGCCGTTTGCTGAGTAGTCTGCACGGCCGTACCCATGCCCTCGACACTGCCTTGCAAGCCATGCTGCCGCTCCCCCTGGCTCCGGCACAGGCCGTGGCAATGGTCAGGGCCATACTCACCACCCTGTTACCACCCCGCACCCCGGTGCGCACGCGGGCCGATCCCGGAGCCCTGCGGCAGGCGCTGGAGGCCTGCGCCACCGCCAGCGATGCACCCGCCAAAGCCACCCTGTGGGCCCTGGCCATACCTATCGCTGCCCAAGGGGCGGCCCTGCCGGTGCTCGCCCCTGCCCTTACGCGGCTGCTTACCAGCCAGACCTGTGCCATTGTCAATGTCCTGGCCCAGCAGCACCCTGACGGCCAGGCCCTGGCTTGCTACCTGCACACCCTCTGTGCCCAGCAGCGCACCCACGAAATCCGGCTCATTCACCACCAGCTATGCCAGGGTCACGACGGCATGTACCCCCCAGTGGAGTACCTGCATCACTGCGATCGGCGCGGGGCATATCCCCATGCCATGGCTCTGGGGCACTACCTGGGGGCTTGGGCCATGGTCACCGGCAATACCCCAGGCGGCCCTCCCGCAGGCGCAACTGCGCCAGTGCAGCTCTCTCCCCATACCCAGCCCATCGGACGCGCACCGCAAGCCGCTCACCAAGGAGACCTCTGGCTGGCAGGCACCGCATATGCCGCCCTCGGGCCTGCCCAGAGTGCAGAGGCGAGCAAGTTCCTTGCGGAGCCTGTCTGGCAACAGAGCGGTCCGCAAACCGCCTTTTGGGCGGCTTATCAGCGCGTGTTGCAAGCCCATTGGGGTGGGCTATCGCCACTCCTCCTGGCAGCCTCCGCACCCACCCACTGCGGCACAGCGCCCACCATCGGCACACCCTATGTCCCCTGAACCCGTCATCCTCTATCAAGGTCCACGCTTGCGCATTCGCCAGTTCCATAGCCGCGACGCCCAGGCCCTGGTCACCATGCACCGCGACCCTCGCGTACGCGCGCACCTGGCCGACGATGCACCGCTGGATGAGCCCCGTGTCGCACACCGCTTCATCGCGCACATGCAACAGTTCTATCTGCGATACCCTGGCACGGGCATCTGGTGTGCAGAGCGAGCCCAGCCGCCTGACTCGGACACCATTGCCGACGCACTGCGTGCGCACGCCGAAGGCGACATAGACGCTGTGCTGTTAGCCAAGCTTGTGCAACCCCGATGGGTTTTTTGCGGCTGGTTCAGCCTGGTGCATTTGGAGGAGGATCCGAAAATCCTGGAGATCGGCGCCCGACTGGCGGCACAGACCTGGGGCGGTACGCTCGCACTGGATGGCGGGGAGTGGCTGCTGCAGCACGCCTTTGGCGCCTTGCTACAAACGCATGTGCTAGGCCACTGCGCACCCACCAACCGCTCTGCCGCGCACTGTCTGCAAGTACTGGGCTTCGGCTGCCAAGGTATGGCCACTTACAACGGCACGCAGGCCCGGCGCTACCGCCTGGACCAGGCCCAGTGGCAGGCGTGGCACACCCAGTCCCGCCGCCAGCGCCAGCGTGCGGTGCTCAGCGTTTCTCCGGCATAAACCTGCAGCGGGTGAGGGGAGGTGAGAGGGATGGGAAGAGGGATGGCACGGTGCGTGTTGGCCCCGAGAGGCTCGCCCCAAACGATGAACGACGCACCGATCTCAAACGATTCGCATGCCCGATGACGTGATGCGCAGGCGGCTGGCGTCCACCTTCAAGAAGCCCTCGATCATCTCCTTACCAAGCTGCCGCATCTGCGCCTCCAGCATCGGATCAGGCTGCCGCTGCAACTGCACCTGCGTCGTTGCCATCAGCATGCCCAGCATCACCGTGGCGTCATACATGCGCTGCTTCTCCGCGTCGGTCACCTGGGCGAAATCTCGCTCTGCCGCAAGCGCTCTGCGCAACTGATTGGCCAGCGGCTTCACATGGCTGTTGCTCACATTCTGGTTGTTGTAGGCCATATAGGCTCCCGCCAGAAAAGATGCCAGCCCCGTGGCCACATCGTTGGTCGGCACACCCAGCTGTCGCGCCACCTGTGGGTACTGCTGGTGCAGTTCCAGAAACCCCTGGCGCATTTGTGGACGCTGCGCCGGCGGGTAGTAGCCCACCAACATATCCAGTGCTGCCGTTCTGCCATTGCGCTGAAAGCCGGTGCGCGCCAACTGCTGCGTGGATACGCCGCCCGCCACCCCCTTGCGGCTGGCGCGCGCAGCGCGTTGGATTTCGTTGTTCAGCAAGTAGCTGCCAGCGCCCACGGACAGGCTCATGCCCGTGTCCGAACTCATCCACCAGGCACTGGCAGGAGTCATGGTTGCGAAGGTGATCGCTACAGCAGCGCAAAGATTTTTCAGGGATTTCATGGTCAGTGTTCAGTCAAAAACGCGGACAGTTCCGAAAACCAGCCAGCCCTGTCCGGGGCACAAAGAAAGGTGCAAACATCCAAGGTGATGCCTGTGCATGCACAACGGCCTTGGACTTCCAGCGGTGCCCACCAGGCGGGCAAGGCGGCCACATCGTATCGGTCGAGGAAGAAAAAAACGGACCGAGGAACGGTCCGTTTCGTTTGTTGCAAATCGCGATATCTGCCCGTCGGGCGGACAGGACTTATTGCTTGCGAGCCATGCTGCTCATGCCTTCGCCCAGCGACTTCAGCGCGGTATTGAATGCATCGGTCAGCAGCTTGAACTCCTGGCTTACAGCCTGGAACTCTGCGTTGACAGCCTGCATTTCCTTGGCAGCATCCTCGCCGTCACCACCAGCGGCCTCCTTGAGCTTGCCCGACAGCTCCACCATCTTGGCGGCCTTGTCGCCCATGGCCTCGCCCATGGCCTGGGCAATGGCCTGCAGCCAGCTCTTGGCACCGGCTTTGCCACAGCCCCTGCCGCCTTCGCCCGTGCTCTCGGCCATCTGGTTGCGCACGCTGTCGACGATCTGCTGCGCAATGTCGTCAACCGACTTTTGGATGTCGCAAGATGCCACGTCGGAAATTGCCTCACCAGCACCATCGGTGGGCTTGCAGTATTCCTGCATCACCTCGTCGATCGCCTGGCTGATCGCGTCTTGCAGGAACTTCGGCATGCCATCTTCGCGTTGCAGTGTTTGCGCCGCTTGTTGTGCGCCGCCGCCCATGATGGTGCTGACCAAGTTGGTCGTTGCATTCAGGATGTTGACTGGCGAGAAGCCTTCCAGCGTCTTGCTCATGTCATTGCCACCCAGCAGGCCGCTGACCATGCCACTCAGAAACTGCGAACCGATGCCACCGAGCAGGCCGCCCATGCCCATTCCGCCGCCGCCGATCAATGCGGAACCCACGACGCCAACTGCTGCACCCATAACAAACTCCTTGAAACTGGCCCATCTTCGGGCCGTGATTGGTTGGAACGACTCCTTTGCCTGCACAGGTCGCCCTGGCAAGGACCCCATCGGGCTGCGGCTTTGTGGCACTGGCTCCGTCGGGACAGCCGTGATTGAACCGACTTTGGGTCTGCCGCGCTATATGTGCGATTCCCAGCTAGGAATGCCCCTAGCTAGGGAGGACACCTACCCGCGCACCTCTCTGGCCCAGGATCCGCCCGCCCGCAAAGCATGCGCGGATCACAATTCCAGTATCTATTTTTGCTACAAAAATAGTAGCTAATTGCGCTTTGTAGAAAAGCGCTGGCGGCATATTTGCTTTGGATATCAGACGTTGCCCAACACTCTGTCATCCTGCACCGGAGTAGCTCAGCTCCCAATGCCAGATACCTGTCGAAGCCCTTGTCGCGCGCTTCGCCTGCTTGCGACTCGTTGCAACTGAAGACCTTTGCAACGCGCTGCCCAGCCCGTCCGTGCGCGTTGTGCACAGCACGCCGTGAACAGATCGTGCAAAGGTGTTTAAAGCACCCTCTGTGCCATGGCCATGCGGGTCAGGTGCACCGCCGAATCGGCCTGCATCTTGCCAAGAACCCGTCCCCGATGCAGTTCCACCGTCTTGGCGCTGATGTTCAGGTCCCGGGCGATTTCTTTGCTCATCTTGCCGTCCACCACCCCGCGCATCACCTCGGACTCCCGGTCCGTCAGCGTGGCCAGCCTGCGCTGGAACTCTGCGCACGCTGGTGGCCGATGCGGCGCGGCCGGTGCCTCAAACGCCTTGGCCAGCGCCTGCTCCAGCGCGCTGTCTTCAAACGGTTTTTCCAGGAACGTGATGGCGCCCTTTTCCATGGCCTGCACCGCCAGCGGCACGTCGCCGTGCCCGGTCATGTACACCACCGGCAGTGGCCACTGCGCACTCGGCCCTGCAATACCCCGCGCAATCAGCGCGTCATGCACCTGCAACCCGGACATCCCGGGCATTCGCACATCCAGCAACAAGCAGCTGTCGGCCAGCGTGCCCGCTTGCATCTGGTGCTCCAGGGTGGCAATGGCGGCGTTGGCATCCGCGAAATCCAGAACCCGGTAGCCCGCTCCCTCCAGCCACCAGCGGGCCGTGGTCCGGAAATCTGCGTTGTCGTCCAGCAGGTACAGCGTTCGTGTCGTCGGTCCAGCGTGCGTGACTGTCATGTGTCCATCTCTCCCTCATAGCATTCAAAACTCTCAGGGGCGCCCCGTTGGGTAGGCAGGTCTTGCGCCTGTCTTTGCGCCGCAGTCGCCGCCAGGCTCAGGCCTGATCGCCGGGTAGCCCCTGCGGCTCGGCCTGGGCGGCAGGCGCAGGCGCTGCAACCAGCGGCAGCGCGACGAAGAACGTGCAACCCCGGTCCGTATTGGGCGTGAACCACAGGCGGCCCTGGTGCAGTTCAATCAGGCTGCGGCAGATGTTCAGCCCCACACCCATTCCCGTGGGTTTCGTCGAAAAAAACGGCATGAACAATTGCGCCGCCGTCTCATCCTTTATGCCACACCCTGAATCCCGGATCGCCATCTCCAGCATCTGATCCACCTCATCGATCCGGCACACGACCTCCAGACGCCGCTCGTGCGCGGGCGACGTCGCCATGGCATCGATTGCATTGCGCAGCAAATTCACCAGCACCTGCTGCACCATCACACCATCGGCCACCACCGCCCAGCCGCGCTGCTGCAGCGTCTGCTCAATGCCGTCCTCCTGCACGGACCACTGCACCCCGTGGCGCTCCAGGTCCCAATCCAGCAGCGCCAAGCTACTGCGCAACAAGGTCAGCGTATCCAGAGGCTCCCGTTGCGGTTGGTGATTGCGCGTGTAGTCCCGCACCCGGCCAATCACCCGTGCCGCGTACTGCACCTGCTCCAACGCCAGCTGCACCCCTTGCGTCAGCGGCGGCAACATCTGCGGCTGCAAACTTTCACCAGCGGATGCCAGCCGCGCCTTCAGGCCCCGCAGCACATTGCCCACCGCCCCTAGCGGCTGGTTGAGCTCATGTGCCAACGTGGTCGCCATCTCGCCCACCGCCAAGCTGTGCGACGTAAAAAGCAGTCGCTCACGGTCTTCCAGGTGGCGTCGCGTAGGGTTCAGCGCCCCGTTGTCGGGCCCCAGCCACAACGCCCACAGGCCCTGCTGCGCCGCCACCGGAGCAAGCCGGGCAGCGCGCGCGCGCGCAACCACCGGCGCATCCACTGGCGTATCCCTGTCAGCCACGGCCTGCTCACCACACAGCTCCACCGTGCCCGCCCAGCCCTCGTCACAACCCGGCCACTGCGCTACTGCGCACAGCCCAGCCGTCAGGCCCTCCAGCCGCTCGCACAGCTGCGCCAGCGGGGTCCCCACGGGCGGCCAGTCGTTCGCGTCTGCCGCAATCGCAACCACAGCTGTGGGTTTTGGCGTTGGCGTGTGGGCTACCGCCGCGCACAGCGCCGCATTGCGCCACAGCACCCTGCCCGTGCCCGAGACATCCAGCACCGCCATGGCATCGCCCAGCGCCAGCAGTGCGCAGCCTTGCCAGTCGGCCGACGGCGCTGGCGATTCGATCCCGCTGCCAGGGGCCTCTGTGCTGCCCCCAGCGCCCAACGCCATCGACCCGCTCAAGCCATCACCCCGAATGCACGGCATGCGCCGCACCCAGGCCGGTGCCATCCAGCGGCACGGGCACCCGCAAAGCCATCAGCGTCCATTGCGTGCCCAGCAAGCGGCGCAAGCGGCGCGGCTCCTGCAGCGCAATGCGTTCGGCGGCGCCAGGGCCTGCCATGGCGGGTTCTGCTGCCGCACCCTCCACCACCAGCTGTGGCGTGTGCCGGTCCGGCCGCGACGCACCCAGTCGCCACCGGCCCGCTGCATCCACATCCTGCCGCAAGCGCCACACCTGCCACTGCGTATCAGCGGGCATCGTGGCCGTCCAGCGCGCTACCAGTGGCCAGGCCAGCCCCGCCGCGCCTGCTGCCAGCCCTGGCTGCTGGGCGTTGGGGCGCAGCACATGCCCCCACAGCCGCATGTGTGAAACATCGGGTGGCGCCAGCACCAACACACACCGGCCCGCCTCCAGCTCCCGCAGCAGCGCCTGCTGCGCATTGGCCTGCAGCCATACCCACAGCGCACGGTAGTGTTGGGCAGCGGCCTCGCGGCTCACATCCTCCGCGCTGTGCGAATCGCCCGGTTCGCCCGGTTCACCCTCGCTGCCTTCATCGGCATCGTTCCAGGCATCCCAGAAATCCTCATCCTCCAGCTCCGGCGCAGCATGGCGCGGCGTATCGCGCTCCACCCGCTCCACCCGGTCTTGCGATGCGCGTTGCCGCACCTTGGGGGCCAGCGCCAAAGCCATCGCCAGGGCCTGCGGCATCTCCGTCGGTTCGCCCGCCAGCAGTGGCTTGCCTGTGCCCCGGCCCTCGCGCACACCTGCCCCGGCAGGGGTGCCCAATGCCTGAGCCCCCGTGCCAGCGGCCAGTTGCCCAGGCCGGCCCCCCCGGCCTTCCGGTCGGCCCTGCTGCCCGGTAGCCAAACCATCGGCTCGGGCGCCACGCGCTGCCGGTTCAGGGCTTCGCCCTGCGCCACCCGCCGCCGCCGCAGTGCCCGCGCCCAGGCCTGCAGCACCCGCTGCCAGCCCCTCGCCCAAGCGCGCAGCCCGCAGCGCCCACTGCGCTTGTGCCAAGGCCACCGCAGCCCCACCTGCCGTCATCTGCCCGGCCAGGGTGCGCCCCAAAGCCTGTGCCAGTGCGGCCTGCGCCTGCGCTACCGCAGGCTGCGACGCTGCAGCCTGCGCACTGCTGCGCCCGGCGGCCACTGCGGCAGACACCCCGCCATCGCGGGCGTCCGCGCGCGCGCCTGCTGTTGCCGTAGCCCCTGTATTCACAGCCTGGGCTGCCTGCGCCGTCTGCACGGTGGTTGCCGTGGTCTGTGACTGCCCCCCCGGGGGTTGCATATTTTTGGACGCCGCGAACCCATTGCTTTGGGCCAAAGACTGCGCCGCCGCATCGGCCCGAGGGTTGGCAAAGCCCGCCTGCACCGCAGCCGGGCTGGCACCTTGCGGAACCTGCAAGGCACCGCCCACACCCGCGCCCCCCGGGCGCACCGCACCGCCAGCTGCCGCCGCCTGCCAAGGCGCCGCGCCGTAGCCCGGGCCACCGACCGCGCTGCCACCGGGCACCGCCGTGCCAGCGTTCCAGCCAGTGCCGGTGATCGTCACAGATGTGCCCGCCAACGTGATGGCAGTAGCCAGAACGCGAGACTGCGCCCCGGTAGGGAGTTGGCTGCCCGGCACACCCCCGCGGTAGGTATTGCCACCAGCGCCCGCACCTGAACTGCCTGGCGCAGACCCTGCACCGGTATAGCCATTCTGTGATGAGCCTGAGCTTGGGGTGCGCCCATCGCTCCGGCCCCCGCCATCCCCACGGCTGCCCCCGTAAGGATACGTGCCACCATCACCAGAAGAGCGCCCAGGGCTACCCCCTGGGCCGCCAGCGCTTCCACCTTGCCAATCCGTCCCAGACGAGCCCATTCCGCCTGTGCCTGAACCCCCAGCGCTACCGCTACCGCCACCCTGGCTGGCAGAGCCGCCACCTCCATTGCCGACATGGCTGCCGCCATCGGGCCCGCCCGCTCCGTTGCTTCCGCCATTGGGGCTGGTGCCACCGGTGTCAGCGTTGGGGTCGACCCCGCTGGTGTCAGAAGAAGGGTTTGGCCCAGAGCCGTTTGGGCTTGAGGCTGGCGTTTGGTTAAAAGGGGAATGCTCCGGCGGTAGATTGAAATCGTTAGGTAAACCGGGCCCACTGGATTCGGCTGGCTGGTCCGCTGCCTGCGCTGTGGGTGCAGCGGGCGGCGGGGTAAGCGGGACCGTTGGGGCCATCCCAACAGAGTAGAGGTCACTCATTGAGAAGCTTGTACCAGAACTGGTTGGTAATATTGATTTTTATATTTAGAAGTTATGATTTAAACCAATGCCATAATTGTTGAAGCCGCCTGCACGCATGTAATTGATATACGTTTTTGTACGTTTTGACAAGGCGTACGTGCCATTGAGTAATACATTGGTATATTTTTTTGCATCGAACTGGCTATTTCCGATGGTGTACTCTGACTTGGTTTCTCGTGCGATATCAATGCCAGCCGAGAATTGATTCCAAGTGGCTTTTGCGCCTAAGGTAAATCCGTTGGAACCAGCAATTGAATTGGAAACATACTGCAATGTGGTGGGGTTGTAGTGGCGACCGTTGCGCGAATGGTAGTAAGCCCCTGCGAACTCAAGATTCTGATAGCCGTATTTGGCGCCTAAAGCAAAATTGGCATCTAGACCACTAAACTTGTTGTAAGCTGCACCCACAGTCAAAGGGCCTGCTATATAAATAGCGCTCAAATCTACCTTGCTCAGAGCATCTTCTTTGGGTGCATATGCGGCTTCCATCACAAAACCGCCCATTTGTGGTGTACGGTAACTGATTTGATTGGATTGGCGTTGGCCGCCAGTACCTACAGCACCGAAAGTTCGCACTGCGATTGAGTTGTTACCCATACCCATTAAGTCCCAGGACGCCATTGCGTTGTAGCTTGGCGTAATGGCGCGTCCAAGGGTAACGCGGCCCCAGTCACCGCTCAGCCAAACGTTAGAACTGCGCGCAAACGCACCTTGTGGATCGTTTGCACCGCTAGAGGCATCGAATTTTTGTTCTAGTTGAAAGCCGGCACGCAGCCCACCACCTAGGTCCTCAACACCCCGAAAACCTACGAAGCTATCTTGCAGATTCACTCTAGATGAGCTTTGTAGTCCAGTGTTGAATTCTTTAATTTGAGTAGCATCAGCTTGATAAAACTTCCCCACTGCCACATCCACAGCGCCATAAATCGTCACACTCGATTGCGCCCAGGCCGCTGGTGCACAAGCCAGCAGCGTTGCCAGAGCCAAAGGGGTTACTTGGTATTTGTTCATGAATAGTTTTTGATCCAGAGGTTGCTGAAATGCTGCCCCTCCCTGATGCCCACCAGTCCAACCTGGCGGGGCAGCCCTGCGCGGGATTACAGCAAGCCTCAGGCGGCGTCGGCCTGCGCTTTCGCGCTTACGCAACACAGGTGTTACAGCGCTCTGGGAGGGGGGTGCAAAGAATGTTTCTTTTGATTGCAATTCGGGAGGCTGGCGTTTGCGCGGCTGGCGGCTAAAGCACTCCATACAGATTGGGTGTCACGTTCAAAAGCCGCCCGTGGTTGGGCGAACACCCTGTTGCATGGGGCCTGTGGATGTCCTGCATCACTTCCTGCGGACCGTGATAGCACGGCTTCGGGCGGTCCACTGCGTTGCTTTTCTTGCCAATAGCATGGCTATTGGCTGCAAAAAGACGCCTTGTGGCCCATCCCGACCCGCGCTATCACCACCTCGCGAGGGTTATGCCAGACATCCCAAGCAGGCTGCTGAATTACCTCCCGGCAACTCCAAAAACTGCGTTCCCAATGGCCACTTACCCCCTGTGGGTCTCAAAAAATAGCCTGTAGGCCCTTTTATGAGGTCGAGCTTTTGCGGTTGGCATCGGCAGACTGGTATTGCAGCAGCCTGCTAGTGTGGTGTCTCATAAGTAATTTGAATTATTTCGGCGAGTGTTGATCCTCGGAGTTTTCTTGGAGGAGACTACGCCGATGGCCCACACTGGACGCCCCGCCACGAAGCTGCAGATCACCGATGCCGAGCGCCAAGAGCTCCAGGCGCGCTTGCGCGTACGCAAGGCGCCAGCAGACGAGAAGCTGCGCATGCGAATTGTGCTGGGCTGCGCGGATGGAGAGTCGGGCACTGTGATTGCCCAGCGCTTGGGAACGACGGTGCAAACCGTCTCCAAGTGGCGGCGGCGTTACCAGACATACCGCCTCGCGGGTTTGACCGATGCGCTGCGCGCTGGCCGCCCGCGCAGCGTGAGCGACGAGCAGGTTCAGCAAATCGTGGACAAGGTTCGCCAGAGCAAGCCTGACAACGCCACGCATTGGAGCGTGCGCCAGATGAGCCGAAAGGCGGGCGTATCACCGGCGACGGTGCAACGCATCTGGCATGCGTTTGGTCTGAAGCCGCATTTGCAGGAGACCTTCAAGCTGTCCACTGATCCTCATTTCGTGGACAAGGTGCGCGATGTGGTGGGGCTGTATATGGCACCACCTGATCGCGCCTTGGTGCTGTGCGTGGACGAGAAGAGCCAGATCCAGGCCCTGGATCGCACCCAGCCAGGGTTGCCACTGACGTTTGGCAAACCCAGCACGCGCACGCACGACTACAAGCGTCACGGCACAACGTCGCTGTTCGCAGCGCTGGATGTGGCCACTGGCAAAGTCATCGGACAGCTCAAGCGCCGTCACCGCAGCCTGGAATTCCTGCAGTTCCTCAAAGCCATTGATGCACAGGTGCCGGGCGACCAAGACATCCACCTGATCATGGACAACTACGGCACGCACAAGACGCAGGCCGTGCGGGCGTGGCTAGCAGCCCATCCCCGCTATTACGTTCACTTCACGCCAATTTCCGCGTCCTGGCTCAATCTGGTCGAGCGCTTCTTCAGCCAACTCAGTGAGCAGTGGATCAAGCGCAGCGCCCACACCAGTGTCGCTCAGCTGGAGCAAGCCATCCAGGCATACATCGACCGTCACAACGAGGACCCCAAGCCGTTCGTGTGGCGCAAAAGCGCCGACACCATCCTGGCCTCTGTCGCTCGCGCTGCTGGTTCGATTATTTGATACTTATTTCTGAGACGCCACACTAGCTTCCGGCTCTTGTGAAGAGTTTCGGACTGGATGGACGCGCCATCGTGGTGGTGAGAGGCTTTGGAGCACCGGAGTCGGAGCAGAGGATTGCCCACGGTGTCATTGCTTGCCGGGCGCACACGGGCACCTGCTTCGCGGCGCTGGTGCTTTACCGGGTCATGCGCTCACGACGCGCCAGAGTCCCTGTTGTAGCCACAGGCGCGAAAGGCGCGGGCTCTACAGAACACCCACTGAGGTGATTTTTTGTCGAACGCAGGGGCATGGCTGCGACCTTGAGCGCGAACTGAGGTCCCTACGCTTCAGCCCTGCTGTTGAATAGATGCCAGTTTCATGCTGTCTTCTAGCTGCAAGTGCTCGTATCTCATTTTCATTTGCGTGCATTACCCCGGTTAGGGTGGTGCCTTTCAGATTTGAGACTGCAAATTAAAAGATCTTCTCACCCACCATGTGAAAATTTCCATCTTCATGTTTGTAACGGCGAATCCATTTCCCCCCTTCTACCTCCGAGCGGTATAGGAAATCAACCCCTTTTATTTTTGAAATAATATTCATTATTTCATTAGGGTAAGTAACTTCATTAACCTCAAGCAAGAGTGGGTACTTCATATAATCCTCTTCGTGCCAATCTCCATCATGAAAATTTGAAATTATTCGAATATTTCCGGCGCCTTCGATTTCCCCTAGGAAATATTCACCCCAGAAGCTGCTTTCATGGGGGGAGAATTTTACGCCTAAGACTGACGTTAACTTTTGCGCCATTGCGATGGCATCATTAATCTCAATGCCATAATGATCAAATATGTGCATTTCTATTTCCCGATATGTACAATGTGGGATGGTCCGGATAGTGCGCCAGAAATATTATCGTAGAACATGAATTCCACAGGGCGTCCAGCTTGTTGGAAGAGCATAATTTGCACATCCCTGAGTCCGAGAATTCTCGCCTGCTCTGGAGTTAATGGGCCTATACGATCAGGCATGGTTTTCACTTTAAACCCATTTGCTCTTCCCAGCTCCAAAGATTGGAGGTACAGATCATCATTAATCAAGGCAATATCATAATCACTAATGCGACCATGATCAAATGGAGAGTTAGGTGTTTTGCTAAATTGCGAGCTATGGCCAGTAACTGAACTGCCCTTAAAAACAATGCTCGTATTTTCCGGCAAGTTGCCCTTCAGCAAATCAACAAAGGTGGTGTAAGCCTCATAGCTTTTGAAGCCGTAGGGTAAAGGGCTACCCGCTGGGTCAAATGCTCTATTTGGAAGCCCCAGCCCCCCCAAATCCCCCACAGCCCCCCACTCGAACGCTGCGCTTCGTCGCGCCGCATCCCCAGACCCCACCGGCATCACATCGGCCAGTGTATTCAATCCCATCCGCGCGCTGGTGCCCAGGTTGCCCAGCGCCACTCGCCCAGCCGGGATGGCCGCTACCCCGCCCAATAGTCCGCCTACTTCCAACGCCGCTTGCGCAGCCGTGAAGCCTGCCGCCGTCCAACCATCACCGAACCGGTTCTCGCTGGCGGTTCTCAGCTGGTCCAGGGTTTGTCCCACGGGCTGCAGCATCTGGCCCAGGCTTTGCTGGATGGCGATGGCCCCAGGATTGTTGCTTTGCAGGCTCATGCGCTCTTGCAGGTCTGCCTGGATGGCGGTGTAGGCTTCTGTACCGTTGATGACCAATGCGGGCAGTGCCGCCAGTCCGCTGGCCGGGCGAGCCCACATGCCGTTGACGACTCCGTTCACCCCAAGCTGCACGGCTCCGTCAATCAGCATGGCGCCGGTTTGTATTGCGTTGCCTACGCTTTGCGACCAACTGCTCGACGGTTTGTCGCTGACCCAGACCTGCTCGCGCATGCCGGTGGGGTTGCCCAGGGCATCCACTCCACCCCCTGGCACGTCAACCATGCGGCCGCTCCAGGTGGGTGTCAAACCTGCGTAGCTGGCAGAGCGTCCACCGTACTGGGTATAGATCTCGGCAGCCTGCTCGGGGCTCATACCTTGTTGGCGCGCCTCGCTGGCTTGCTGGGCCAGCGCCTCCCGCTGGGCCCGCCCCGCACTCTCCTGCGCAATCGCCCGCCCACCCAGCTGCGCCGCGCCTGTATCCGACAGATCAAACTGCAGCACCTGCCCCGGCTGCACGATGGGCACGCCCTGCGCGTTGAGCTGTATCTGACCGCTAGCCAGCAACTGACCGTAGGCCGCTATCTGCTGCTGCTTGTCCAGCCCCGCTGCCTCCAGGGCTGCCAGCGGGCCCTGGCCCTTTCCGACCACTGCTTCAGTGATCGCTTGCGTTTCGGGGGCCATGCTGCCGTTCAGGGCGATGCCGCCATCGATCTCGTCACTCCAGTCAGACAGGGCTTCGTCTGAAACCCGCACGCCCAGTCCCCCGAGTCCTGGCCGCAGGCCCAGCCCCTGCGCATCCACCTCACTGGCCCCCAGGTTCCTCACCCAGTCGCTGGAGGGCCTGTCTCCTGGTTGTCCCTCACTCCCTGCCTGGCTTGGGTTCTGGCTTTGGCTTTGCCCCTTTCCTTGTGCGCCCCGCAGCTCTTCGCCCAGCACTTCGCCCAGGAAGTCACTCGCAAACCCCGCCGCCGGGTCATTGCTGCCCGCAACCTTCACTGCGCTGCTGGCAGCCCGGCCAATCAGGCGCAGCATGCTGGCTTCTTGCACGCTCAGGCCTTCGTTCTTGCTGAGCTCGGCGATCTGCACCTCCAGGCTCTTGCCCACTTCTCCCGCCACGCTGGCCAGCAGGCTGTTGGTCAGGCCGTCCTTGAACTTGCCCCCAGTGGCTTCTTGCAGCACACCCTGCAGGCCCGCCTTGCCCAGGTGGCCCAGGCTGCGCGTAGCCAGATCGCCGCCTTGCAGCAGCTCGTTCATGCCTGTGGCGTTCATCACCCCAAAGCTCACTCCGGCCGTCAGTGCCGAGCGCAGCAGGTCGCCCAGGTCGATCTTGCCCCCGGTGGTCAGCTGCATGGTGGCGCTGCTGATGGCGCCCAGCGCCATGCTTTGGCCCAGGCTGGTACTGGCGCTGGCGGCGGTGATGCCAAAGGCGCCTGCGGTGGCGAAGGTCATGACGCCTGCAAACACCATGGGCAGCGCTTTGTCCAGGAAGCTGGTGCTTTGCTTGATGTTGTTGGCCAGGTCCGTGCTCCAGCCGTTGACGGGGTCAAACCACAGGTATTCGTTGTTGATCAGATCCCGGTTTTGTTCGGGGGTGAGCTGGGTGGTCTGCCAGGTGCTGGCAGACCAGGGCCCGGGGTTGCCGTTTTCTGTGACGGTGGGGCCGCCGAGCACCAGCTGGCTTTCTCCCAGGCCGTAGTAGGCAGGGGTGATCTGGGGGCCCGCATCGGTTTCTCCGGTGCGCACTTCGTCATGGAACTGCAGGGGCTCTTTGCCGTGCAGTTGGGCAAAGGCTCTTTGCGCGGGGCTGTCGCCGCTGGCGTAGGCCTTGGCGAATTCGGCGGGGTCGCTCAGGCGCCAAAGGTTCTGGTGTTGCCCGCCAGCGGCGAGCGCCTGGGCTTCAATGGCCTGGAGGTCGCTGGCCTGATTGGCGCTGGGCGGGTGGGTGACGCTGTGCAGTGTCTGCTCGGTGATGTGCTCGGCATCGCCTCCGCTGGAGTGCCGTGCGATCAGTTCGCTGCCTGCCACTTCGGGGCCGGGGTTTTGCTGGGCGTGGTCCAGGGCCTGCAGGAATTGGTCGCGTACGGCGTTGTGCGCTTCTTGCAGCTGGGTCAGCCGGGCGCCCAGGTCGGGGCCAAAGCGCGCGAGGATGCCTTGGCCGACGTCGGTGTCGGTGTTCAGCGGGCGCAGGGGCGGGCCGAACTGGGCCACCATCTCTTGGTTGGCGGGCTCGGCCAGCAGCAGTTCCAGGGCAGCGATCTCGGTGGGGCTGGCGTTGGGGGCTGCTGCCTGGGCGCCCGCAGTGCCAGTGGCTGGGTTCTCGGGGGGGATCTGCAGGGGTTTGGTCTGCACCAGGTCGATGCCGAGACCTGTTGCGTTCTCCGGGGTGACGGTCAGGGGCTTGGTGTGCGCAAAGTCGATGCCCAGGCCTGCTGCGTTCTCAGGGGTGACCAGCAGAGGCTTGGTCTGTGCCTGCACCATCAGGGCCAGTGTGTCGCTGGGGGTGTGGTCGGTGGGGGCGAAGAGGGAGGTGCTGGCCAAGGCCGTGTCAGCGTAGGGGTCGGGCTGGCCATAGCCGCCTGGGCCGCTGTCGGTGAAGGCGCCAGCGTTGTCCTGGGGCTGGTCTGTATAGCTGTTGAATGCACTGCCAGGAGCGGGCGGGCTGGCCAGATCGCCAGGGGCTGGCGCGTAGGTGGAGGCTGAGGGGGCGACTTGCATGGCGCGCGACTGTGCCTACAGGCTTCAGCGCGCGAAACTGGGAAGGCTCCTAGCTAGGAGTGTTCCTAGCTAGGAATGACCCCTACATGGGACGGGCCGGTGTGGGCGGCGGTGAATGCAAGGAATCGGGCTACAGGGTAATCTGGTATTGCGCAAGCAGCTACTGAATCAGGAGCGTCCTGCGCGCGGGGAACGCGGGAGGTGGGCTGCGAGGGTTACAGACTTTTACGGCGGGCAGGTAGGACGCAAGGGCGCGAACTGCGGGTGCCGGGTCAGCGCCGAAGGAATTCCGCCTGACTGCACACTGCTGGCTCAGGCCTTCACTTCGAGCAGCGAACCCATCATTTCGTCTTGGGCCTTGATGGCCTGCAGGTTGGCAGACTGATTGAAACCCAACAGCTTGGGCGAACATGGGGGCACTTCAGCTGTCGTGGGAAACCGCCAACCGGTCTATTGCACGGTGGCGCTTATTCGCTCCAGTCCGAATGCTTCTCGCACAGCTTGTTGGTTTCCTTGCCCTTGCGGGTTTCGGCGAACTTCACGAGGTTGCCCTTGAAATCTTCGGGCGTTTCGTTCCACATGCAGGTGCACCAGGCCTGGGCCTTGGTTTGGCCCTTGATGGGGCTGGGCTCGTTGCCACCCTCGTAGACGGTGGCAGAGTAGCTCAGGCACTGCCGGTATTGCGCGTCGCCTGCAGGTGGGCGGTTGTAGTCGGTGGCGGCCCAGGCCGAAGTGCCAGCGGCCAACAGGAGGGCGGCGCCAGTGATGGTGCGGATCAGTTGCATGGGGAAAATCTCTGCGAGGGATGGAGCCCCAGCACGCCCGGGATGGACGTGCGGTGGGTGAAGCCCAGTGTAGTTGTTTGAAACAAAAAGTATCAAACAAAAAATGACGGCTCAGCCACCTGTCGTAGGCAAGACACGGGCGCGCCTGCGGCGGCCCTGTCCGGCAAGCTGCGACGCTGGGCCCGCTGCGAATGCGAACTTGGCGCCCAGCCGCCGCAATCCAATGACCACCCCCGTTGCGCTCAGCAACGTACCGCCCAGGCTCAGCACAATGAGAACGATGTCCCACAGCGGGCGCCGCTCCAGCAGTGGCAGCCAGTCCCAGCTGTGCAGCATGGAGAACAGCCAGCGGCTGGTACGGCGATAACTGTCGGTGCGGCCGAGTACGGCGCCGGTGTGGGGGTCGATGTGGACCCAGGTGGCATGGGGGTCGTCAAACACCAGGCGCAGCGCGGGCAGGGGCTTGTCGCCCCCACCCGTCATGGTGTGGGTGGCGCGGTCGTAGTAATGCAGGTCGTAGGCGGTCAGCGTTTCGGTGCGCGCCACGGCGTGGGGCAGCAGGCGCGCTGCAGCCTCGGCCACCGCGCCAGGGGGCCACTGGTGGGGCGCGGCGGTGGTCGCATCGAGCAGCGTGGGGGCGCCGGTCGGGCTGTAAGCAAGCACCAGCGGGTGGCCCGCGCTTTGCACCCAGCGCAGCTCCCGCGTGTTCGGCGAAACGCCTGACATCAAAGCCTGCACGGTGGCGGCTTGCGGGGGCAACACCAGCGGGCCGCCATTCATGGCCTGCTGGCGCAGTGGCGCGGCGCCGCTGTCAAAAATCTTCCATGGGTTCATCGACATGAGGCCGCTGAAGATCCAGGTGAATGTGATCAGCGCAAATACCAGCCCGAACACATGGTGCCAGCGCATCATGAAGCCCCGGTAGGGCGTGCGCGAACCGGTCTTGTACCGGCCCTGGAAACGCCAGCGCAGCACGCCCACCACGGTGCCCGTCAGCGTGAGCAAGATGCCCGCAATGGAAAGCCAGTTGACGATGTCTGTCCAGTAGCCGTTGAAGACATTGCCCCGGAAGGGGTAGAGCCAGTGGATCCAGGCGCCTGCGTAGTTCCAGGCGCGCTCTTGCAGCGGCGCATCGCGCACCACCTCGCCCGTGTTGCCCGACACATAGACCACGGTGCCCGCGCTGTCGCCCAGGTGCAGGCGGTGCAGCGGGCGGTGCACGTCGAGCGCGCGCGAGTGGGTGAAGGCGTCCTCGTCGATCGTGCCCTGGTAGTTGATGGACGGGTTGGCTTCCTGAGCAAAGGCGCGGGCCGAGGCGATGGCCCGCTCCGCATCCACCTGTTTGAGTTTCTCGCCAGTGATGGCGTCGATCACAACCGCTGCCGGTGCTCTGCGCGGGCGTGGCGCTGCGTCGCCGGTGGGGGCAGCGGGAACCACCAAGTACACGGCGCGCCCACCGCTGGCAATTGCCAGCCGCAGGTCTTGCAGCGGCCCTGCCAGGCCCGCGCGCTGCAGGGCCTCGGCGGGTTCGAGCAGGCGCTCGGGCCCAGCGATGGCGCTGCGCAATGGCGGCAGGTGGGCCAGCCT
Source organism: Acidovorax sp. NN32 (assembly GCF_057597245.1). Lineage (NCBI taxonomy): Bacteria > Pseudomonadati > Pseudomonadota > Betaproteobacteria > Burkholderiales > Comamonadaceae > Acidovorax > Acidovorax sp. NN32. The sequence goes on along the minus strand of NZ_CP199679.1, from coordinate 4,288,559 downwards.
CTCGGCCTGCGTGAGCTTGGGGTAGCCCACGTACATCATCACCACGCCCGAGAGGAACCACATGGCGAAGAAGGCGCACAGCAGCACGCCCAGCCAGCGGTGGACGAGGTACAGCCAGCGTTTGGCGTGTGGCATGTCCGGTTCCTTGCCTGCGTCAGAACGCGGTGTGCAGCGTCACGTCCAGCGTGCGCGGTGCGCCCAGGTAGACCTGGTCGCGCGTCTCTGCTGCGTAGATGCGGTCGGTGGCGTTGCGCACGCGGGTGGTGAGCGTTGTGGTCTTGTTGACCTTCCAGGCCAGGCCCAGGTCCAGCAGCGTGTACGACGGCCAGAACTTGGTGTTGGCTGCGTTGCCGTACACCTTGCCCACATGGCGCACGCCCACGCTGGCCGTGACGGTGGGCGTGATCGCGTACGAGGCCCACAGGTTGGCCACCTGCTGCGGAACCAGTTGGGGCACATTGCCCGCGCGCGAGACACCGCCCTGCACAAAGTTCTCGTACCGCGCGCGGGTCAGCGCCAGGTTGCCCTGCAACTGCCATTGCGGCGTAGGCCGAATGCCAGCGGACAGTTCGATGCCCTTGGACGACTGCTCGCCCACCAGCACTGTGAGGTTGGGGTTGGATGGGTCTTGCGAGGCGATGTTCTTGCGGCGGATTTCAAACGCCGCCACCGTGGCGCTGCCCTTGCCGTCCCAGAAGTCGAACTTGCCGCCCACCTCGATCTGGCGGCCCGTGGTCAGTTCGCTGTTGTTGCGCACATCGGCAAACGAGGCCGAGGCCAGCGAGCCCGAGGGTGGGTCGGCCGCGTTGGAGGCCTGCGCATACAGGTTGGCGCCGGGTGCAATGTCCCACACCACGCCCAGGCGGCCAGTGGTGGGGCTGTAGCTGCGGCTGAAGGTGGCGGGTGCTGTGGCCGTCACGGCACGGCGGTTCACCAGGTCGAGATCGATGCGCTCGTGCCGCAGTGCGGTGATGAGGTTCACGCCGGAGGCCACCAGGGTGCGGTTTTCCAGGTACAGCGCGGTGTTGGTGATCTTGTTGTCCTTGTCAGGGTTCAGGACGGGTGACATGCCGGGAATGTCGAAGAAGTTCTCGGTGGAGAAGTGGTAGGGGTTGACCGTGCTCACGGTGACCGAAGGGCCGAAGGGGAAACGCCTCTGCTTGTTCATGCTCACATCCAGGCCAAAGGCCCAGTCGCTCTTTCGGCCTGCGAGCTGGCCTTGGTAGGTGCCCTCCAGCCGGTCGCCCACCAGCTGTTGGTCGTGGCGTTGCAACAGCGGGGACGTGCGCGTGACCGCCGTGTTGGTGGCATTGAAGGTGTAGGTCTCCACGTTGCGGTAGTCGCGCAGGGCGTCGTACACGTAGAACGTGTTCTTGAGCTGCAGCGCATCCGACACACGCCATTGCGCCACCGAGCGCAGCCATTGCACGCGCTGCTCGTACATCCCGTCGGCGCTGTTGTAGTTCTTGAAGCGCGTGGCCGGGTCGATGGCCAGCGCGCCCACGGCGGGGTTGAGCACCGGTGTGCCCCAGTACGGGCGGTCCACGTGGTCCCTCTGGTATTCGTAGGCCAGTGTGTGCGTGAAGCCGCCGCCCAGGTCGGACAGCAGCGAGGTCGCCAGTTGGGTGGACTGTGTTCTGGTGCCTTCGATCCAGCTGCCTGCGTTGCGGTGGTTGAGGTCGATGCGCGCGTAATGGGCAGGGCCTGCACTGCCATCGCCGCCTGCAATGCGGCGGTTCAGGCCTACCGACACTTCCTTCAGGTCGTAGGAGCCCAGGCGCAGCTGGCCCTCGGTGAAGTCGCTGCGCTCGGCCGTCTTGGTGATGTAGTTGATGGAGCCGCCCACGCCGCCCGATCCGTACAGAAAACTCGACGCGCCGCCGATGGCCTCGACCCGGTCGTAGATCCAGCTATCGACCGCGCGGGTGGCGCTGCCGTACTGCGGGTTGATGCCGTTGTACAGCTGCGCGACCGAGTTGCTGGTGAAGCCCCGGTAGTGCGCGGACATGGAGCCCGGCGCGTTGTGCGCCACCACGCCCGGCACGGCGCGCAGGATTTCCTGCGTGTCCTGTGCGCCGCGTGCGTCGATGGTGGCGCGATCCACCACAGTGACGGAGGCCGGGTTCTCACGCGCCGTCAGGCCCAGGCGACTACCGGTGTCCACGGGTGTGTCCAGGTTCAGCTTGCCGTTGGGGGATGCGGCGGTGTCCACCACGTCCACGGCCTTGAGCGTGGGCGTGGTGGTCTGGGCAGGGACGGAGAGGGAGGCCAGTGCGCAGGTGGCGAACACGCCCCAGCACGAAGGAGAAAGAGGCAGGCGCGGAGAGCCCGCAGCATGGCGGGAGGAGGAGTACGAACGGGACATGAAAACGCTCTTGTCTTGAGGCGACAGCGCAACCAGGCCCGCGTGGAGTGCACGCAGGGCTGCGCGGTCTGGAAACCAGCGGGAACAAGGCAGCGCCCGACCACCAGGTACGGGGTACTGCCAACAGGCTTCAGATCAAGAGCGCGATGGGGGCCCGCGTGCGGGCAGGGGCGCTGCAGTGGCCGCTGCGATGCGGGCGGCCTCGACGGGCTGCAGCGCATGGGCCAGGGGGTGGGGTGGCAGCACGGCGGCTACCAGGGTGGGGGGCGGCGCGCTGGGAGTGGCGCACAAGGGGCAGTCCATGCCCATGGCGCCCATCTCCACCGTGCCATCGCCGGTCTGCACCAGCAGCTTGATGGCGCCGGTGCCCGAGCAGATCACTTCGAAGGATTGCGGGTTCACCAGCGGCGATGCAATCGCCACCCCCATCGACGCCACGAACCATGCCAGCACCCACAGGCGCAGCGCGGCAAAGGTTGTTCGTGGGAGGGCGGTCATGGGGCGCGATGATACTGCGGCCACGCAGCGGTGCGGGGCGGTTTGCTATAAATGTTATAGCGTTACTCGCTTTCTGCATCGGCGCCAGGGCCGGATTTTGTGGCAATTTGACGCAGGGCAAGCACCGTGGCTGCTGGCGCCGCCGCGTCGGCGGCGGCGCCAGGTTCAGGCCTGGGTGTAGGCCGTCTTGACCGTGGTGTAGAACTCGGCCGCATACCGGCCTTGCTCGCGCGGGCCGTAGCTGCTGCTCTTGCGGCCGCCAAACGGCACGTGGTAGTCCACGCCCGCCGTGGGCAGGTTCACCATCACCATGCCGGCCTGCGCGTGGCGCTTGAAGTGCGTGGCGTGCTTGAGGCTGGTGGTGGCGATGCCGCTGGCCAGGCCGAAGGGCGTGTCGTTGGCCATAGCCAGCGCTTCCTCGTAGTTCTTGGCGCGCAGCACGCTCACTACGGGGCCGAAGATTTCTTCGCGGTTGATGCGCATGCCGGGCGTGGTCTCGGTGAACAGGGCGGGGCGCAGGTAGTAGCCGGGCGCGCCGTCGGCGTTCTTCTCCAGGGCTTCGCCGCCAAAGGCCAGTTTGGCGCCTTCCTGCTGGCCGATGCCGATGTATTCCAGGTCTTGTGCGAGCTGGCGGTCGTCCACCACGGGGCCGATGTCGGTGCCGGTCTTGCGTGCGTCATCCACCTTCAGGGTCTTCATTTTCTCGACCATGGCGGCCACGAAGCGGTCGTGGATGCCTTCGGTCACGATCAAGCGGCTGCTGGCGGTGCAGCGCTGGCCGGTGGAGAAGAACCCGCTGTTGATGGCGGCGCCCACAGCAACGTTCAGGTCCGCGTCGTCCAGCACCACAAACGGGTTCTTGCCGCCCATCTCCAGCTGCACCTTGGCACCGCGCGGCACGCAGGCGGCGGCCACACGCTGGCCAGTGCCAACGGAGCCGGTAAAGCTCACGCCCGCAATGCGCTCGTCTTCCAGCAGCACGGCGCCCACATCCGAGCCCCGGCCCATGACCAGGTTGAACACACCGGCAGGCAGCCCTGCGCGGTGCAGGATGTCGGCCAGCGCCCAGGCGGAGCCGGGCACCACCTCGGCGGGCTTGAACACCACGCAGTTGCCATAGGCCAGGGCCGGGGCGATCTTCCAGGCCGGAATGGCGATGGGGAAGTTCCACGGCGTGATGATGCCGATGGTGCCCAGGGGTTCGCGCGTGATCTCGATGCCCACGCCGGGGCGCACGGAGGGGATCAGCTCACCGCCGGGGCGCAGCGCCTCGCCGGCAAAGAACTTGAAGATGGCCGCGGCGCGGCCGACTTCGCCAATGGCTTCGGGCAGGGTCTTGCCTTCTTCGCGGGCCAGCAGGTCGCCCAGCTCGGCCTTGCGCGCGATGATCTCGTTGCCCACGGCGTCCAGGATGTCAAAGCGCTGTTGGGGCGTGGACACGCTCCATGCGGGGAACGCCGCTTGGGCTGCCGACACGGCCTCCAGCGCCTGCTCGCGGCTCGCCACGGCGTAGTCGCCGATCACATCGCGCGTGTCAGAGGGGTTGGTGTTCTGGTAGGTGCGAACGCCGTCAGTCCAGGCGCCGCCAATCAGGTTTGCATGCATGGTGGTGGTGTGGTGGTGAAGAAGAGGGTGTTGAGAAAAAAAAGGGGCGGTTGCATGCCGAGTGCGCAGGTTGCGCAGCGCAAGCTAGCTCTGCGCACAGGAAGGATGTCTTTCAATGTGCGCTGAGGGCTTTACGGCGGACAACTCCTGGTGGTTTGAAAGGCGCCGCAGTCCCGACCGCGCGAAAGCATTGCAATATTTTGTTGTATGTCATCGTACAACACAAGAAGTCCTATCGGTTGTCGGGTAACTACTGATGGGACAACCGGGAACCTCACCTTGGCCACGATTCCCCAGGGTTTATGAAAGAGTGACTCGGCTGGGGTGATTCAGCCCGCTTCGGCCTGCGCGCGCCGCCGACGTTCGCGGCTGTTGGCCAGGTGGGTGCGCATGGCGGCCCGCGCACCGTCGGGATCCTGGCCCACGATGGCGTCGTAGATGCTTTCGTGTTCGCCGTTGACACGGCGCAGGTACTGGCGCCGCTCGTCATTGGCCGAATCCATGGCGGCCAGGCGGGCGCGCGGGATGATCATGCTGCCCAGCGTGCCCATCAGTTCGGCGAAGTGGCTGTTCTGCGTGGCACGTGCGATTTCCAGGTGGAACTGGAAGTCCGCCGCCACCGCGTCGCGGCCTGCATCCACGGCGGCTGCCACGGCGTCCAGCGCCTCGCGCATGGCTTTCAGGTTGGCCTCGGTGCGGCGTTGCGCGGCCAGCGCGGCGGCTTCAGTTTCTACCCCAATGCGCAGCTCCAGTACGGCAATCACGTCACGCAGGGTGCTGAACTGGTCGGGGGTGATCTTGAAGCCGGGCGCCTGCCCCAGCCCCAGCACAAAGGTGCCGATGCCGTGCCGCGTTTCCACCAGGCCAGAGGCTTGCAGCTTGGAAATCGCCTCGCGCACCACGGTGCGGCTCACGCTGAACTCGGCCATGATGGCGGCCTCGGTGGGTAGCTTGTCGCCCAGAGCCAGGCGGCCGTCGCGGATGCGGTCTCCCAGGGATTCGACAAGCTCCAGGGCCAGTGTGCGGGGCTTGCGGCGAAGCGGGGTATCGGTGGTCATTTCTTGGTGTTATCCCTATGGGGCGCCGGGGGCAGAAGCGGTACATTGCTTTTCGTTGTACGACAACTGATGACGTTCAACGGAATCTGTTGCCACTGTACCAAGAACCTCTGCCTTTGTAACCGCCATGCCTTGCCATCCGACGCCTATTCGTTTCCAACGCCTGTTGTTGACCGGAGCTGCCGGAGGCCTGGGCCAGGAATTGCGTGCGCGCCTGAAAGCCTACTGCACCACCTTGCGGTTGTCTGATATCGCGAACCTGGGCGACGAAGGCGCAGGGGAGGAGCTGCGCCCCGCACGCCTCGAAGACGCGGGCGCCGTGCTCAGCTTGCTGGAGGGCGTTGATGCCGTGGTGCACCTCGGGGGCGTCTCCACCGAGCAGCCCTGGGAGCCCATCCTGCAGGCCAATATCGTGGGTGTCTACAACCTGTATGAAGCGGCGCGCAAGCAAGGCGTCAAGCGGGTGGTGTTTGCCAGCTCCAACCACGTCACCGGGTTTTATCGCCAGGACGAAGTGGTGGGCCCCAACGACCCGGCCCGGCCTGACGGCCTGTACGGCGTGTCCAAAGCCTTTGGCGAAGACCTGTCGCGCTTCTACTTTGACCGCTATGGCATTGAAACCGTGTGCCTGCGCATTGGCTCATCGTTCCCCGAGCCGCGCAACCGCCGCATGCTGGCCACCTGGATGAGCTACGACGACCTGGAGCGCCTCGTTGTTGCCAGCCTCACGGCGCCAGTGGTAGGCCACAGCATCATTTATGGCATGGGCGACAACACCACCACTTGGTGGGACAACACCCTGGCGCGCCACATCGGCTACCGCCCGCAGGACAGCTCCGAGCCCTTCCGCACCAAGGTGGAGGCGGCCGACCCGCACCCCGACTTGAGCGACCCCGCCGTCATCTACCAGGGCGGTCCGTTCGTGCGCACCGGTCCTTTCGAATGACCCTTGGCGCCGGGATTCCCGTCCATTTCGCATCACTCAAAAACCATTACACCGGAGACAAACCATGACCTTTCGCCGTTCCCTGCTGACAGCCTGCGCCACCGCCGTGGCCGCAATGGCCTTTCTTCCCATTGCCGCCCAGGCCCAGTCCATGGTGCTGAAGGCGGCCGACGTGCACCCCGCTGGCTACCCCAATGTGGTGGCGGTGGAGAACATGGGCAAGAAGCTTGACGCCGCCACCAATGGCCGCCTGAAGATCCAGACCTTCCCCGGTGGCGTGCTGGGCGGCGAGAAGGAAATGATCGAGCAGACGCAGTTCGGCGCCATCAACATCCTGCGCACTTCGCTCGGCCCGGTGGGAACGGTGGTGCCGGAAGTGAACGTGTTCAACATGCCCTTCGTGTTCCGCAGCCAGGACCACATGCGCGCGGTGATCGACGGCGCGATTGGCGACGAACTGCTGGCCAAGATCAGCGCATCGCCCGCCAAGCTGGTGGCCATCGGCTGGATGGATGGCGGGTCGCGCAGCCTGTACACCAAGAAGCCCGTACGCACGCCGGCGGACCTCAAGGGCCAGAAGGTGCGCATGATGGGCAACCCGCTGTTCGTGGACACCATGAATGCCATGGGCGGCAACGGCATCTCGATGGGTTACGGCGAAGTGTTCACCGCCCTGCAGACCGGCGTGGTGGATGGCGCTGAAAACAATGCGCCCAGCTTCTTCACCAGCAACCACTACAGCACCGGTGCCAAGTTCTACACGCAGACCAACCACCTGATCATTCCCGAACTGCTGGTGGTCTCCAAGGTCACGTGGGACAAGCTCTCCAAGGACGACCAGGCACTGCTCAAGAAGTTTGGCCGCGAAGCGCAGCTGGAGCAGCGCGCCCTGTGGGACAAGAGCGTGGAGGACTACACCGCCAAGCTCAAGGCAGCCGGTGTGGAGTTCATCAACGTGGACACCAAGGCCTTCTATGACGCCACTGCCCCCGTGCGTGCCAAGTACGGCGCCAACTATGCAGACCTGATGAAGCGCATTGAGGCGGTGAAGTAAGCACTGGATTTGCGTCTTGCGCGGGCGAGCTCCTGGTGGGTTGCCTGCGCCTTTTTTTCTTTGTCTTTCAGACCTGCTTGTATGGACCACCCCTTTTTGCGCTGGATGGACCGGCTCTACCTGGCCACCATCTGGGCGGCCGGCACGGCCATCTTCTTCATGTCGCTGATCATCCCCTGGGGCGTGTTCAGCCGCTACGTGATGGGCACGGGCTCGCAGTGGCCCGAGCCCATCGCCATCCTGCTCATGATGGTGTTCACCTTCATCGGCGCTGCGGCGGCCTACCGTGCGGGCGGGCACATCGCCGTCAACATGCTCACCGAAAAATTGCCCGCCCCGTTGCAGCGGCTGCTGGCGGTGCTGGTGGATCTGCTCATGCTGGTCATCTGCGGCTTTGTGGCCTGGTATGGCACCAACCTGTGCATTGAAACCTGGGGCCAGGGCATTGCGGAGCTGCCCTGGTTGCCCGTGGGCGCCACCTATGCGTCGCTGCCCATCGGCGCGGCCGTCACGCTGCTGTTTGTGCTGGAGAAGATGGTCTTCGGACCGCAGAACCACCGGCGCATCGTGCGCTTTGAAGAACTGACGGAAGGCGCCTGATTATGGATACCTTGGTACTGCTGGGCACCTTCTTCGTGCTCATGATGATCGGTGTGCCGATCGCCTATTCGTTGGGCCTCTCGGCTCTGGTCGGTGCGTTGTGGATTGACCTTCCGCTCGATGCCGTGATGATCCAGGTGGCCTCGGGCGTCAATAAGTTCTCGCTGCTGGCTATTCCGTTCTTCGTGCTCGCTGGCGCCATCATGGCCGAGGGTGGCATGGCGCGGCGCCTGGTGGCGTTTGCGGGCGTGCTGGTGGGATTTATCCGGGGCGGGCTGTCGCTGGTCAACATTCTGGCGTCCACCTTCTTCGGCGCCATCTCGGGCTCGTCGGTGGCCGATACCGCGTCCATCGGCTCGGTGCTGATCCCCGAGATGGAGAAAAAAGGCTACCCGCGCCCCTTTGCCACGGCCGTCACCGTGAGCGGCTCGGTACAGGCCATCCTGATCCCGCCCAGCCACAACGCCGTGCTGTATTCGCTGGCGGCCGGGGGCACGGTGTCGATTGCCGCGCTGTTCATGGCCGGTGTGCTGCCGGGGCTGCTCATGGGCCTCACGCTCGCGGCGCTGTGCCTGTTCACAGCGCGGCGCGAGGGCTACCCCAAGGGCGAGGTCATCCCGCTCAAGCAGGCGCTCAAGATCTGTGTGGAGGCGCTGTGGGGCCTGATGACCATGGTCATCATCCTGGGCGGCATCCTGTCGGGCGTTTTTACGGCCAACGAGTCGGCGTCGATTGCGGTGGTGTGGGCGTTCTTCGTGACCATGTTCATCTACCGCGACTACAAGTGGCGCGACCTGCCCAAGCTGGTGCACCGCACGGTCAAGACAGTCACGGTGGTGATGATCCTCATCGGCTTTGCGGCAGCCTTTGGCTACCTGATGACGATGATGATGATCCCGATGAAGGTCACAGCCTTCCTCACCAGTCTGTCGGACAACAAGTACGTCATCCTCGCCATGATCAACATCATGCTGCTGCTGCTGGGCTGCCTGATGGACATGTCCCCGCTCATCCTGATCCTCACGCCCATCCTGCTGCCCGTGGTCAAGCTGTTGGGTGTGGACCCGGTGCACTTCGGCATGATCATGATGGTCAACCTGGGTATTGGCCTCATCACGCCGCCCGTGGGCACGGTGCTCTTCACCGGCGCTGCCGTGGCCAAGCTGCCGCTCGGTGTGGTTACCAAGGCCATGATGCCGTTCTTTGTGGCGCTGTTTGTGGTGCTGCTGATGGTGACCTACGTGCCAGCCATCTCGCTTTGGCTGCCCCGAGCGATGGGACTGTGAAGAAATGAAGCACCCCCTCAGTCGCCTTCTGCGCCTTCCCCCTCAAGGGGGACGACGCCCTCACTGCGGGGCGGCCCTTGCTCGGCGCCTCTGGCCTGGTCCCTGCTCGTTCCATCGGCCGAGGGTAGTGGGCCGCTCCGTCGTGCACTGAAATGGTTACACACACGATGGCTACCGATACCCTGGTATTTGTCTCCTGCGCTGACAGCGGTGAGTTGCATGTGCTCCGTCTGGCGTCGGGCTCGGGGCAGCTGTGCACCGAGCAGGTCCTGGCGCTGGGCGGGCAGCTCATGCCCATGGCGCTCAGCCCGGACGGCACCCGCCTGTATGTGGCGCGCCGCAGCGACCCGCTGGCCGTGGTCACCCTGGCGGTGGATGCGCGCGCGGGTTGCGCCGAGGTGTTGAGCGAGGCCGCGTTGCCCGCCAGCATGGCCCACCTGGCCACCGATAACACGGGGCGCTGGCTGCTGAGTGCTTCCTACGGTGCGGACCTGGTCGCGGTGCAGGCCATCGCTGCCAACGGGGTGGTCGCTGCGGGGCGTGGTGCCACCACGTACGCCACCGGTCGCCACGCCCACAGTGCGCTGGCCAGCCCCGGCAACCGCTTTGTACTGGCCGCCTCACTGGGGGGCGGGCAATTGCACCGTTACCGATTCGACGCCGCCACGGGCGCGCTGCAACCCACCGACCCTGCGGTGTTCGCCCTGCCAGCAGGCACAGGTCCCCGGCACCTGCGCTTCAACGCGCGGGGCGACCGCATCTACCTGCTGGGTGAGCTGGATGCCTGCGTGCATGTGCTGGCCTGGGACGAAGCCAGCGGAGGCCTGGAGCTGCTGCAAAGCCTGCCCACATTGCCACCGGGCTTTGCAGGCCCGGCCTGGGGCGCAGACCTGCACCTGAGCGCTGATGGCCGCTGGCTGTACACCAGCGAGCGCAACAGCCACACCCTGGCCGGGTTTGCCATCGATGCGGTCACCGGCCTGCTGGCCCCCATCGACCACTGGTCTACGCAACTGCAGCCCCGGGGCTTTGCCATCACTCCGGACGGGCGCCACCTGATTGCCGCAGGCCAGATCAGCCACCGTGTGGGTGTGCACTTGATCGCGCCTGGCAGCGGTGCCCTGACCCAGGTGGCCGAGCACGATGTGGGGCTCAACCCGAACTGGATTACCGTGCTGCCCATGCAGCCTGATGCCTGATACCTAATGAGATTGCATCAATTGACGAGACCGCGCCACCGATGAACCGACCCGCCCTCACCATCCGCATGCACCCGGATGACAACGTCGCCATCGTCGCCAACGACGGAGGCCTTCCTGCCGGCACGGTGCTGCCGCCCGGCGTGCCAGGCGCAGGCATCACGTTGCGCGACAAGGTGCCGCAGGGCCACAAGGTGGCGCTGCAGGACATGGCCGAGGGAGATGTGGTGCGCCGCTACAACGTGCCCATCGGCTATGCGCTCAAGGCCATCCCGGCGGGAAGCTGGGTGCACGAGCGCCTGCTGCAGATGCCCTCGGCCCGCGCGCTCGAAGGCCTGCCCATGGCCACGGTGAAGCCGCCGGTGCTCGGACCCCTCACGGGCTACACCTTCGAGGGCTACCGCAATGCCGATGGCTCCGTGGGCACGCGCAACATCCTGGCCATTACCACCACCGTGCAGTGCGTGGCGGGCGTGGTGGCCTTGGCGGTGCGCCGCATCAAGGACGAACTGCTGCCGTTGTATCCGCAGGTTGACGACGTGATCGGCCTGGAGCACACCTACGGCTGCGGCGTGGCCATTGATGCGCCCGACTCCATCATCCCCATCCGCACCCTGCGCAACATCAGCCTCAACCCCAACTTTGGGGGCGAGGTTATGGTGGTGAGTCTCGGCTGCGAAAAGCTGCAGCCCGACCGCCTGCTGCCCCCGGGCAGCTTTCCCATCGCAGACGAGCGCGATGCGGCGCTGGGCCCCGAGACCGTGTGCCTGCAGGCCGACGAGCATGTGGGCTTCATGTCCATGCTCGACCACATCGTGCAAAGCGCGCGCCCGCACCTCGAACGCCTCAACGCCCGCCGCCGCGAGACCATCCCGGCCAGCGAGCTGGTGCTGGGTGTGCAGTGCGGCGGCAGCGATGCGTTCTCGGGCGTCACCGCAAACCCGGCCGTGGGCTTTTGCGCAGACCTGCTGGTGCGCGCGGGTGCCACGGTGATGTTTAGCGAGAACACCGAGGTGCGCGACGCCGTGGAGCAGCTCACCAGCCGCGCCGCCACGCCTGAAGTCGCGCAAGCCATCGTGCGAGAACTCGGCTGGTACGACCAGTATCTTGACCGAGGCCGCGTGGACCGAGCCGCCAACACCACGCCGGGCAACAAGGCGGGCGGCCTGTCCAACATCGCCGAGAAGGCCATGGGCTCCATCATCAAGAGCGGCACCGCGCCCATCGCGCACGTTCTGGCTCCGGGCGAAAAACTGCGCCGCGACCAGCGCGGCCTGGTGTACGCCGCCACGCCCGCCAGCGACTTCATCTGCGGCACGCTGCAGCTGGCTGCGGGCATGAACCTGCATGTGTTCACCACCGGCCGGGGCACGCCCTATGGCCTGGCCGAATGCCCCGTGGTCAAGGTGGCCACGCGTAGCGACCTGGCGCGCCGCTGGCACGACCTGATGGACATCAACGCCGGCAAGATCGCCGACGGCGAGGCCACCATCGAAGAGCTGGGCTGGGAGATGTTCCACCTGCTGCTTGACGTGGCCAGCGGCCGCAAGAAGACCTGGGCCGAGCAGTGGAAGCTGCACAACGCGCTGGTGCTGTTCAACCCCGCACCGGTCACTTGAAGTGACACCCCCTGAGTCGCTTCGCGCCTTCCCCCTCTCTCTACGCGCTGCGCGCTACGGGAGGGGGACGCAGCCAGCGCACACAAGCAAAGCGCCGCATCCGCGGTGGGGCGGCCCTTGCGCGGCTGCCCTCGCCTCGGCTGCGCCCTTCGCATGCGTTGGTGGTGGCGCGTAGCGCAACGGATCACTGAAACGGTGGCCTTGCAGGCTGCGTCCTGGGGCTGCAAGCCTCCCCCTCACAGCCCGTCTTTGCGCGGGCTGTTTCACTAGAGAAACCAAGAACTCACATGGGACATCCCCGTTTTTCCGACCCCAGGGTCGTCATCGCGCTGGCGCTGCTGTGTTGCCTGCTCTGGGGCAGCTCCTACCCCGCTATCAAGACCGGCTACGCCTGGTTCGGCATCGCCCGCAATGACATTCCCACGCAGCTGGTGTTTGCAGGCTGGCGCTTTCTGGGCGCGGGGCTGATCCTGCTGGCCTGGGCCGTGGCCACGCGCAAGGCCATCTGGGGGCTGGGCTTTGTGGCCGGGCGCCAGCTGGTGGTGCTGGGCCTGGCGCAGACCACGCTGCAATACGTGTTCTTCTACGTGGGCCTCGCGCACACCACGGGGGTCAAGGGCTCCATCATGAATGCCACCGGCACGTTCTTCAGCGTGTTGCTTGCGCACTGGGTCTATCACAACGACCGCCTGAGCCACGCCAAGCTGTGGGGCTGCGTGGTGGGGTTTGCGGGGGTGATGGTGGTCAACCTGGGGCGCGGCACGCTGGACATGGACTTCACGCTGCTGGGCGAAGGTTTTGTGGTGATCGCCGCCTTCGTGCTGGCCGCTGCGAGCATCTACGGCAAGCAGGTGTCGCAGCGCATGGACTCGGTGGTGATGACGGGCTGGCAACTGGGGCTTGGCGGCGTGGCGTTGCTGGCCATTGGCTGGGGCCTGGGCGGCTCGCTCACGGGCTTTACCTGGGGCACCACCGTGCTGCTGGTGTACCTGGCGCTGCTGTCGTCGGCCGCGTTTTCGCTGTGGAGCATCTTGCTCAAGCACAATCGCGTGAGCCAGGTCACGGTGTTCAACTTCACGGTGCCGATCTTCGGCGCGGCGCTGTCAGCACTGTTCCTGGGCGAGGCGCTGCTGGAGTGGAAGAACCTGCTGGCCCTGGTGCTGGTGTGCGGGGGCATCTGGCTGGTCACGCGCGACGCGCCCGCTGCGTCCGCCACCAAATAGACTCGCAGCCATGGCCTATTCCCTTTCACGCAAAGCGTTTCAGCAAGAGCTTCACGGCCAGCCGACTGACCTCTTCACCCTGCGCGGTGCTGGTGGCCTGCAGGTGGCCGTCAGCAACTACGGCGCACGGCTGGTACAGGTGGCGGTGCCCGACGGGCAGGGCGGCCTCGTTGATGTGGCGCTGGGCTACGACAGCCTGCAGGGCTACCTGGACGGGCAACTCTCCATGGGCGCCCTCATCGGCCGCTGGGCTGGGCGGTTGCGCAGTGGCTTGTTGACTCTGCCCGATGGCGCACAGCGGCAACTGCCCACCAACAGCGGCCCCCACCACCACCATGGCGGGCCCAAGGGCAGCCGCTTTCGGGTGTTTGCGGTGGATGACGTGCAGGCCGATGCGCTCACCCTGAGCCACACCTTTCGCACTGAGGACGACGGCGTGCCCGGCACGCTCCGCCTGCAGCTGCGCCTGCACATCACGGCCGACAACGCGCTGCACATGGCGTGGACGGGCGAGGCGCTGGACGCCCCCACGCTGCTCAACATCACCGGGCATGCGTTCTTCAACCTGGCGGGCGCTGGCAGCACCCACGGCCACACCCTGCAAGTGCCCGCCAGCCGCTATGTACCGCTTGCGGCAGATGTGTGTCCTAGCGGGTTGGTGCAGCCTGTAGATGCCACGCCTTTCGACCTTCGCGAAGCCCGCAGCGTAGGTGCCGCCGTGGCGGAGCCCAGCGAACAGCTGTCGCTGGCGGGTGGGCTGGACCACTACCTGGTGCTGGATGACCATGTGTGGGACGAAGAGGGCGCGGTGCGGACGCCACCGGTGTCACCCGTCACGCCCTCGCAAGGCCTGCGTCTTGCGGCGCTGCTGAGCGAGCCCCTCACTGGTCGCACCATGGAGGTATGGAGTACCGCGCCCGGGGTGCAGGTTTACGCAGGCCACGGCCTCAAGGCTGATCCGGTGCGCGACCTGGGGCGGGGCGCAGAGCAGGGCGTCTGGCTATGGCAGCCGGGCGACGGCATCTGCCTGGAGCCCATGGAGTATCCCGATGCGCCCAACCAGCCAGGGTTTCCCTTGCGTTGGCTGGCGCCGGGCGACGTGGTGCAGGGGGCCATCGTGTACCGCTTCACCGGGTGAGGCTGGGCGGGACTTGGTGAGGGTTGCGATGACACTGTTCATGTGATTTTGGCCTCTAGCGCTTATCCAGTAAGCGCTAGTAGCTATTCAATTAATAGCTGTTGATTCGGTCTCAATCCACTGCAAACCATTGACTGCGCGTAGTCGAAGCGCCGCGCGAAACCTTCATGCGGCGGCAGGTGCGCCATGGGCCTCGCTCTGCAGATGCGCCTGCACCACTGCGGCCAGCCAGTCCATCACCACCCGCACGCGCTGGGGCAGGTGGCGCCGGTGGGGGTAGATCAGCGTCACCGGCATGGGCGGGGCAGGGTGGTGCGGTAGCACCTCCACCAGCAGTCCCCGATCGATCAGCTCGCGCACGCCCAGCAAAGGCGCCTGGATCAGGCCCAGCCCTGCTGCGCAGGCGCCCAGGTAGGCCTCGGCGCTGTTGACGGTGACACGCCCAGCCATGGGGTGAAACTGCGGGCTGCCGTCGTCGCCCATCGTTTCAAATCCGGCGGACTTGGTGCCCAGCGTGCTCACGTAGTGCACCAGGTCATGCTGCGCCAGGTCGGCCAGTGATTGGGGTGTGCCCTTGCGCGCCAGGTAGCCCGGGCTGGCGCAGCTGGCCACGCGCACCAGGCCCAGGGGGCGGGCCACCAGCCCGGGTTCTGCCACCGGGCCCACGCGGATCACGCAGTCAAAACCCTCGCGCACCAGGTCCACGCGGCGGTCGGTGCTGCTCAGCTCCACCTCCAGCAGCGGGTGGCGGGCCAGCAGATCGGGCAGCGCAGGCAGCACCAGCTGGCGGGCAATGCCGGTGGACATGTCAATGCGCACGCGCCCGCGCAGCGCAGTGCCGTCGGGCTGCTGGAACATGGCCTGCAGTTCGTCCACATCGTCCAGCAAGTCCTTGCAGCGCTCGTAAAAGGCCTGCCCGTCTTGCGTCAGCTGCACGCGCCGCGTGGTGCGGTGCAGCAGGCGCGTGCCCAGGTGGGCCTCCAGCTGCTGCACGGCCAGAGAGGCGCTGGCCTTGGGCAGGCCCAGCACCTGCGCAGCCTGGGTAAAGCTGCTCAGCTCGGCCACACGGGCAAAGATCTGCATGCGGTCTAAAGGGTTCATTGTTCTTAATGGATGGACAATGAATCATATTTTGCATGGTTTATCTTTGATTGGCACTCCAATAAAGTTCATCTCCAGCCCCGGTCACGCGGTGTGACCGGGCTTCAGACACTGCAAAGGACCCTGCCATGACAAGCGCTTCATCCCTTTCTTCAGCCCCCTCCCCCACCCCTGTCGTTTTGATCACCGGCGGCAGCCGCGGCCTGGGCCGCAGCGCAGCGCTGGCCGCTGCACACAGCGGCATCGACGTGGTGCTGACCTACCGCCAGCAGGTCGCCGAAGCCCAGGCAGTGGTGGCCTACATCGAAAAGCTGGGCCGCCGTGCTGTGGCTTTGCCACTGGATGTGGGCGATGTAGCCAGCTTCGAAGCCTTCGCTGCGCAGCTGCAGCAAACCCTGCGCAGCCACTGGCAGCGCGAGCGGTTTGACTTTCTGGTCAACAACGCGGGAATGGGCGTGCATGCGCCCATCACCGAAACCACCGAAGCGCAGTTCGATGCGCTGGTCAACGTGCACCTCAAGGGCGTGTTCTTCCTCACGCAGCGCCTGCTGCCGCTGATGAACGATGGCGGCCGCATCCTGAACCTGTCGTCGGGCCTGGCCCGCTTCGCCTTGCCCGGCTACGCCGCCTACGCGGCCATGAAGGGCGCTATCGAGGTGCTGAGCCGCTACTTGGCCAAAGAACTCGGCCCGCGTGGCATCACCGTGAACGTGGTGGCCCCGGGCGCCATCGAGACCGACTTTGGCGGCGGCGCGGTGCGCGACAACGCGCAGCTCAATGCCTTTGTGGCCGCGCAGACGGCTCTGGGCCGCGTGGGCGTGCCGGACGACATCGGCCCGCTGGTCGCTTCGCTGCTGCAACCGGCCACACGCTGGGTGAATGCCCAGCGCATCGAGGCGTCGGGCGGCATGTTCCTGTGAACAAGAGAACACCCCCCTGAGTCGCTTCGCGCCTTCCCCCCGCTCTCGCATCGCTGCGCGATGCGGGCAGGGGGACGCCACCCGTGCGGCGGGGCGGCCCTTGCACGGTGGCACTGGTCTGGGGCAGTGCCGATGTCGACGGCTCTCGGGACGAAACAGGAATGCTGTCCAGATACCCATGGGCACATCACGCCGCCTAAGTTTCGTCTAAGTGTCCGTGCCCACACTGCCTTCCATCGCAACCCTGATTGAAAAGGCAGACACCATGAACAACACGCTTGCATCCACTCCCCGCCGCCTGATCCTGGCCCTGGTGGCCGCGGGCGCTGTGGGCGCCACCGGCGCCGGCCTCATCAGCGGGCACCAGGCCCGCGCGGTCACACCCTCCACGCCCATCGTGGCGCAGACGGCCATGGCCCCGGGCGGTGCGCTGCCCAGCTTTGCGCAGATCACCGCGCAGAACGGCCCGGCCGTGGTCAACATCAGCGTCACGGGCAGCACCAAGACGGCGATGGCCAACGATGACGACGATGACGAGCAACCCGCTGCCCGCCAGGGCCGTGGCCCGCAGATCGACCCAAACGATCCGTTTTACGAATTCTTTCGCCAGTTCGGTTTCCCCGGCGCGGGCCCGCAAGGCCAGCCCAATGTACCCACCCATGGCCAGGGCTCGGGCTTCATCGTCAGCCCTGATGGCCTGGTGCTGACCAATGCCCACGTGGTCAAAGGCGCGAGCGAAGTGGTCGTCAAGCTCACTGACCGGCGCGAGTTCCGCGCCAAGGTGCTGGGCGCCGACCCCAAGACCGACGTGGCCGTGCTCAAGATCGACGCCAAGGATCTGCCCACCGTGCGCCTGGGCAGCACGCGCGACCTGCAGGTGGGCGAATGGGTGCTGGCCATCGGCTCGCCCTTTGGCTTTGAAAACAGCGTGACGGCGGGCGTGGTCAGCGCCAAGGGCCGCTCGCTGCCCGACGACAGCCTGGTGCCTTTCATCCAGACCGACGTAGCGGTGAACCCCGGCAACTCGGGCGGGCCGCTGTTCAACGCGCGCGGCGAGGTGGTGGGCATCAACTCGCAGATCTACAGCCGCTCGGGCGGCTACCAGGGCGTGTCGTTCTCCATCCCCATCGAGCTGGCCGCCAAGATCAAGGACCAGATTGTGGCCACCGGCAAGGTGCGCCACGCCCAGCTGGGCGTGGCCGTGCAGGAGGTGAACCAGGCGTTTGCTGAATCCTTCCAGCTGGACAAGCCCGAGGGCGCTTTGGTCGCCAGCGTCAGCAAGGGCAGCCCGGCCGAGAAAGCAGGCCTGCAGGCGGGCGACGTGATTCGCCAGGTGAACGGCCAGCCCATCGTGGCCTCGGGCGACCTGCCCGCCTGGGTGGGCCAGGCGCAGCCGGGGCAGCAGGCCAAGCTGTCGGTGTGGCGCCAGGGCAAGCCCCTGGAGCTGACCGCCACGCTGGGCGACGCCAGCGATAAGGCGACCAAGCAGGCGCGCAACGACGATGCCGTGGGCAAGGGCCAGCTGGGCCTGTCGCTGCGCCCGCTGGACCCCGAGGAGCGCCGCGAGGTAGGCGTGAGCGAGGGCCTGGTGATCGAACAGGCGCGCGGCCCCGCTGCGGCGGCCGGTGTGCAGCCGGGGGATGTGCTGCTGGCCATCAACGGCGCGCCCGCCAAGAACATCGAGCAGGTGCGCGCGGCAATGGCCAAGGCCACCGCAGGCAAGTCGGTGGCGTTGCTGATCGAGCGCGATGGCAACAAGATCTTTGTGCCAGTGCGTTTGGGCTAAGCGGCCCCAAAAGCTCTCCTGGCGTCGTTGTTCCGTCTTGCCGTACTTTCGGTACTGTCTGCGACGAAACGCGTAGGAGGCTGTCGGACTTGGAAATCGTCGGCTGCAAATCCGGCAAAAACTGTCCTCGCTGGGGCCAATTTTCGCTTCGACGCTCCAAGTCCGACAGCCTCCTAGCCAGAACCGCTGCGCTGAGCTTTGTGGTCCGCTGTGATGCGATGCCTGCACGGGCCACTTCGGTGGCCCGATTGATTTCATTGGCTATGCTTGCCCACCATGCGCCTCTTGCTAGTTGAAGACGACCCCATGATCGGCGAAGCCGTGGCGGACCTGCTGCGTGCCGAGCACTACGCCGTGGACTGGGCGCGCGATGGCGACGCGGCCGACACCGCCTTGCGCACCCAACCCTACGACCTAGTGCTGCTGGACCTGGGCCTGCCACGGCGCGACGGAATCACCGTGCTGCGCGACATGCGCGCTCGCAAGAACCGCACCCCGGTGCTGGTGGCCACCGCACGTGATGCCGTGGCCCAGCGCATCGAGGGGCTCGACGCGGGGGCGGACGACTACGTGCTCAAGCCTTACGACCTTGATGAATTGCTCGCCCGCATCCGCGCCCTGTTGCGCCGCGCTGCAGGGCGGGCCGAGCCGGTGTATGAGCACAAGGGCGTGTGCATCAACCCCGCCACGCGCGAGGCCACGGTGAATGGAGTTCCTGTCGTGCTGTCGGCGCGCGAATGGGCGGTGCTGGAGCCGCTGATCGCACGGCCCGGCATGGTGCTGTCGCGCCAGCAGCTGGAAGACAAACTCTACGGCTGGGGCGACGAGGTGAGCAGCAACGCGGTGGAGGTCTATATCCACGGCCTGCGCAAGAAGCTGGGGCCTGAGCTGGTGCTGAACGTGCGCGGGGTGGGCTACCTCGTGCCGAAGGCATGACCCCCCTGAGCGGCTTCGCCGCTTCCCCCCAAGGGGACGACAGCCTTTGCTGCGGGGCGGCCCTTGCTGGCTGCCCCCGCGCAATCTCCCGCCCTGGGCATGCGGCGGGGATGGATGGATAGAGATGAAGAACGTGCCAACCACCTCCTGGCGCAGCGCGCTGCAGTCCATGCTCCCGCGCTCGCTGCGCATGCGTCTGCTGGTGTTCCTGCTGGCCGCCATCGTGCTGGCCGGCGCAGTGCAGGGCGCACTGGCCTACCGGGGTGCGCTGGACGAGGCCGATGCGCTGTTCGACTACCACATGCAGCAAACCGCACTGGCCTTGCGCTCGGGCCTGCCGGTGGATGCGCAAGGGCTGGGCCCGGGCCTGGATCCCGAGGACGAAAACCACGAATTCATCGTGCAGGTGTGGACCAACGAAGGCCTGCGCATTTTTGAATCCGCCGTGGGCGCGGCCCTGCCGCAGATCGCCGTGCTGGGCTTTGCCAACGTGCAGGCGCGCGGCGGTACCTACCGGGTGTTCTCGATGCAAACGCGTTCGCAGGTGATCCAGGTGGCGCAGAACATGGCCGCGCGGCGCGACATGGCCCGCAGTCTGGCGTTGCGAACGCTGGCGCCGCTGGCCATCATGGCTCCGCTGCTGGTGCTGGCCGTGTGGTGGGGTGTGAGCCGGTCGCTGGCCCCGGTGGAGCGCGTGCGCCGCCAGTTGGCGCAGCGCCAGGCGGATGACCTCTCGCCCGTGAGCGATGCGCAACTGCCCGACGAAGTGCAGCCGCTGGTCAGTGAACTCAACCTGCTGTTCGAGCGCGTGCAGCGCGCCTTTGACGCGCAGGAGCATTTTGTGGCCGATGCCGCGCACGAACTGCGCTCGCCCCTGGCCGCGCTGCGCCTGCAGCTGCAGGGCCTGCAGCGCGCGGGCGATGATGCCGCGCGTGCCGTCGCCATCGAACGCCTGTCGGCCGGCATCGACCGCGCCACGCGCCTGGTGGAGCAATTGCTCACCCTGGCCCGGCAAGAGGCCAGCACCGCCACCACCGAACCCGTGGACCTGCACGCCGTGGCGCAGCTGGCCCTGGCCGACGTGGCCCCCGCCGCGCAGGCGCGCAGCATGGATGTAGGCCTGCTTCACTCCGACGCCGCCAACGTGCCCGTGACCGTGCGTGGTGATGCGGAAGCCCTGCGCATGCTGGCGCGCAATCTGCTGGACAACGCCATCAAGTACACCCCGCCCGGCGGCCGGGTGGACCTGCAGGTGCGCCGCGAGGGTGATGCTGCCGTGCTCACGGTGGAAGACAGCGGCCCCGGCATCGCCCCCGAGCACCGCGAGCGCGTGATGCAGCGTTTTGTGCGCGAAACCTCGGAAGGCGCCCCGGGCAGCGGCCTGGGCCTGGCCATCGTGCAGGCCATTGCGCAAGGCCATGGCGCCACGGCGCAACTCAGCGCTTCGCCGCGTCTGGGGGGGCTGCTGGTGACGGTGCGGTTTGGCTGAGGGCTGCTGCTGGAAGTCCCGTTGGGTGCAGGTGGTGTTTGTTGATGGTGCTTCTATTTTGATAGCTATCGGCGCTTGATGAATAGGCGCCAGGGGCCAAAAAAGCTCAAAATATGCAGGCTGCAGGTGTCTGCAGATACCGTCGCCTCTGCGCCAGGCCCTGTGGGCGTGTCGCCGCACAATGCGCAGGCGCCGCATCCATCGCGGGGCACTGTCTTCCGTTGATCCAGAAAGCATCCGCATGCACTTCATCGTTCTCGGCGCAGGTGCCATTGGTTGTTATGTGGGTGGGCGCCTGGCCGCGCACGGCCAGCCGGTCTGCCTGGTGGGCCGTCCGCATGCGCTGGAGCCCATCGCGTTGCACGGCCTCAAAGTCACGGACCTGGATGGCTTTGAACGCACCGTGCCCGTGTCTGCGCTGCAACTGGCACACACACTGGCCGACGCGGTGCCGGGCCCGGACAGCGTCATCCTGCTGTGCGTCAAAAGCGGCGCCACCGAATCCGCTGCGCGTGAACTGGCCGACGCCTGTGCGCCGGGAACGCCCGTCATCTCGCTGCAAAACGGCGTTGACAACGTGGCCCGCGTCACAGCCCGGGCGCCAGGCCTGAGTGTTCTGGCGGGCATGGTGCCTTACAACGTGGTGCTGCGCGGCGCCCAGGTGCATCGTGCCACCGCGGGCCATTTGCAACTGCAGCGTGATGCCGTCACCGAACGCATCGCGCCGGTCTTCAACGCTGCAGGCCTGGCCACCGTGTTGCCCGCCGACATCCGTGCGGTGCAGTGGGGCAAGCTGCTGCTCAACCTCAACAACCCGGTCAATGCGCTGTCCGACCTGCCTCTGCGGCAAGAGCTGCTCGACCGCGACTGCCGCCGCGTCTTTGCTGCCCTGCAAACCGAGGCGCTGCGTGTGATGGCGCGTGCAGGCATCAAACCCGCCCAGGTCACCGCCGTGTCGCCCACGCTGCTGCCCCATGTGCTGCGCCTGCCCAACTGGCTCTTCACCCGGCTGGCAAAACGCATGCTGCAGATCGACGCCAAGGCGCGCTCGTCGATGTGGGACGACCTGGAAGCCGGGCGTGTGACCGAGATTGATGCACTCAGCGGGGCTGTGGTGAGGCTGGCGGCTCAGCAGGGCATGGAGGCGCCGCTGAATGCGCGCATGTGCGAGCTGCTGGGCGGCCCGCGCCAGCGCCTCACGGGCGCGCAGATGCGCAGGGCGTTGGGGCTGTAGTCAGGCAACTGGAAGCGCGTGGTCCAGCGGCACACGCAGCCCGGTCTTCAGGCTGGCCAGTGCGACCGACGTTCTGAACCGCTTGATGTTGTCATCCCCCTCAAACAGCCGCTGCGTCAGCGCCTCGTAGTCGGCCATCGACGCCACGTTCACCACCAGCAGATAGTCCGCCTCGCCCGTCACGCTGTAGCACTGCTGCACCGCGTCTTCGGCGGCAATGCGCGCGCGCAGCGGGGCGGTGCGGTCGGGGCGCTCGTTTTCGAGGTGCACCTCCAGCACGATGGTCAGCGGTTTGCCCACTTTCACAGGGTCCAGCACGGCCACGTTGGCGCGGATCACGCCGCTGTCTTTCAGCCGCTGGATGCGTCGCTGCACAGCGGGTGCCGACAGGTTGACCGCCTGCGCAATCACGCGCTGGGGTGTGGTGTTGTCGGTCTGCAGGATGTCCAGGATGGCGATATCAAAGCGGTCGAGTGCTGGGGTGGCGGGCATGGGGCGCCTCGTGGTGGTGAGCGAAAGTTGCACACGGGCCCTGAAAATCGAGCAAAAAGCACGCAGGGGTCACACTATATTTTCAACCCATGAGCGCTTCCCTTCTGCACCGTTTTTTCCCATTTCTCGCCGTCCTGGGCTCCGTCACCGCGTTGGGCATTGGTACCTCCTGGGCGAAGCACTGGCTGTTTCCGGTGGTGGGGGCGCAGGGCACCACTGCCGTGCGCGTGGGCTTTTCGGCGTTGCTGGTGCTGTTGCTGTGGCGGCCGTGGCGCTGGCATCTGTCGCGGGCTGATGCGCGTGCCGTCATGTTGTACGGCGCGGCGCTGGGGGGCATGAACCTTATGTTCTACATGTCGCTGCGCACCCTGCCGTTTGGGCTGGCGGTGGCCATCGAGTTCTCAGGGCCGCTGGCGGTGGCGATCTGGTCTTCGCGGCGCGCCGTGGATTTTGTGTGGGTGGCGCTGGCCATGGCCGGGTTGGGCATGCTGCTGCCGCTGGGTTTGAACGGCAGCACGCTGGACCCCGTGGGAGTTTTGTATGCCCTGGGCGCGGCGGTGTTCTGGGCGCTGTACATCGTGTTCGGCAAGCGCGCCGGGCACCTGCACGCCGGGCACACGGTGTCGCTGGGCCTCCTGGTGGCGGCGCTGGTGGTGGTGCCGGTGGGCGTGGTGCATGCGGGCGCTGCGCTGCTGTCGCCCACCGTGCTGCTCATCGGGCTGGCGGTGGCGGCAGTGTCCAGCGCCATTCCGATCTCGCTGGAGATGATGGCCTTGAAGCGCCTGCCCAAGGAGGCCTTCGGCATCATGATCAGCATGGAGCCTGCGGTGGCTGCTGTGCTCGCCTTGCTGCTGCTGGGCGAGCACCTCAGCGCCATCCAGTGGCTGGCCATTGGCTGCATCGTGGCGGCGTCCATGGGCAGTGCGATGACTGCTGGTCGGCCCTCTGGCGCCGACCGCGCAGCGCCTCAGGCGGCCTGAAATCGCGCACCGCCTGGGCATGTCCAGACCTCCGGGATGGCCGTCACGCTGACACCCGGCCGTCGGCAAAGGATGACACGCACAGAGCGTGCTCCGTGGCCAGAATGGGTCTATCTCACAGGAGCCGCCCATGATGCGCACTTCGCCGTTGCCACAATCCAAGGTCGCTGAGGCTGAACGCAAGGTCAGCGCCATCCTGGCCGACCTGGAAGAAACGACCCATTCAGAGGTCAAGGACATCGCTTTGGAAGACGTGGTGGAAACCGACGCCGCTAGCGGCCAGCCAGCCGTGCACCAGAGCGTCGACATCACCGTACAGCCGCGCGCGCAGCGCAAGTGGCTCACCAAATAACGCAAAAGCCCGAGGCCCTTGGCTGGGCTGCCAGCCGGTCAACCGGCGGTAGGTCGGCCGCCTTGGCGCAGCTGCAACACCCGCGCAATGAGGTTGGCATACCCTTCGTCTGCCTGCGCCAGCAGCGGCAAACCTGTCTCGCGCACGGCATGGTCCACCGCGTCGGTCCATGCGGTCGTACCAGGCGCCGCCTGTGCGCTGGCCATGGCACCCAGCACCAGTTCTTGCCCCCAGAAGTACACCTGGTCAGCGTGCACGTTGGCCTGCATGCGCTGCACCTCCGCCAGGGTTTGTGGCTCCGCCAGGTACAGCCAGATGTCTGCATACAGGAAGTCAACGGGCGTGCCCTGGGGGTGCCACTGCAGCGCGTCGGCCTGCACCAGCTCTACCTTGCGCGCTGCGGACTCCGGCAGCCCCTCCAGCACGCGGCAACGGCCAAACAGCTCCAGCACATCCCCATCCCGCTCCACCACGGTCACGCGCTCCACCGTGGGCTGCAGCGCGATGTTGGCCGCCACCCAGCCCATGCCCAGGCCCATCACCACCGTGTGGCCCCGCGCATGGCGGCAGGCCAGTTCCTGGCTTTCCACTTCCATCGGCGACAGTGACATCCAGGTTTCCCACCCGCCCGCAGCGCTCTGGCGCATCAGTACCGTCGATCCCGAGGTGACACACGGGCCGCTGTGGTAACCACGGTCCAGCCCCACCCCAGTGCGCTTCATCTGCCACGGCCCCACGGCCCCGTCGGGGTACTGCGGCATGTGCCAGTGCGGGGAAAAAACGGGAATCCCCAGCGCCTGCGCCAGTGCGCTGGCGGAGGGCTGTGGGGCAAAGGGAAGGATGGAGGGGGAAGGGGATGCCGACATGGTTTGATCTTAGATGGGCAAGTGGCGTATTGACTTGAGAAGCTGTGCGTCTGCGTCTGCGTGGGCACCGGGCATTGTCCGACAGCCTCACGGTCTGCAGGATGGCGCACACGGCGCTGAGTGGACCCTAAAAGAGAGGGAGATGAAACCGTTTTGTTTTGTCACCCACTTCCCAGGAGACGCACATGCATCCATCCACACTCCCTCATCCGGCCACCCCACCGGTGGATGAAGACCTGGCCGACCAAGCCCGCCCCGGCTACGGGATCCCATCGCAAGATCCGCGACCTGGCGCCCAGACCGCCCTGGAGCCGGAAGACGCAGAGCGCGAGGCCCATTCCGTGCTGGTGGGCGGCGGCATGATGGCGGGCGCGGCTGCCGGTGCGGCCGTGGGCGTTGCAGTCGCTGGTCCGGTCGGCGTGGTCGTCGGAGGCACCTTGGGCGGCATTGCGGGCGCGCTGGGCGGCGCGGCAGCGGGTACGGCGGTCAATGCCGAAGAAGCTGGTGAGGCAACCAAGGCTACTTCCGACAGCGGCGTGCGCGGAGACGGTTCAAGAAGCTGAGGGCGGCGGGCCTTCGTGTGGCTAAAGACTCCACCGCACACACTGCGAGGAGCCTGTCGCGGAAATGCTTCTATTTTGATAGCTTGCAGCGCTTATCTATCAAGCGATAGATTCCATTTCACCATGAATTTGGTCCCCTCGACAGGAATCGAACCTGTATCTAGCGCTTAGGAGGCACTCGTTCTATCCATTGAACTACGAGGAGGCAAGACAGCCGCGCATTGTAGTGGTCACGCGCACGCTTTCTGGCGTGCGCAGCCTCAGTCGTACTTCACCGTGTAGATGATGTCCACTGCGCTTTTCTCGCCCGTCTGCCCGCGCAGCGTGAGGCTGCGGGTAAGGTCGTAAAAGATGTACAGCGTGCCCAGCGTGCCCGACAAGCTGCGTTCGTAGGTCACATACAAATCCTTGGACAGGCGTTTGCCGAAGGTGAGGGCGGCGGCGCTGGCGTCTTCGCCTGTGGTGGCGCTGCGAAAGCCGATTTCGTCCAGGCCGATGCGGCTGGCGATGTTGGCGGTGGTGTTACCGCCGCCCTTGCGGCCCAGGAGGGCCAGGGCGGCCTGCTGCATCACGGCGGCTTCGGCGCCGCCTGCGGAGGCGTTGCGGCCCAGGACCACCCACGAGAGTTTTTCGGCATCGGGCAGCTCAGGGTCGGAATACAGCTTGACGCGCGGCGCCTGGGCGCTGCCGGTGACCTGCACCCCAGCGCGCACGCTGATGTTGGGCCGCAGTGCCAGGATATCGAGCGAGGGGTTGTTGTACGGGCCGTTGAAACGGATGAGCCCCGTCTCCACGTCCAGCATCTGGCCCCAGGCGCGGTAGCGGCCTTCGTCGGTGCGCACTTCGCCGGTCACGCGCGGTGGGGCGCCGGGCACGGCGCTGCTGCGGATGTCCACCTCGCCCGTCAGCCGCGTGGTGATGCCCTGACCGCTCAGGGCAAAGTCGCGCCCCAGGTTCAGGGTGATCGCGATGTCGGGGGGCTTGGCGGTTTCGGCCTGGGCCGCTACCTGGTTGGCCTTGGCGGCGGCCTGGGCCTTGGCCTGGTCTTCGCGGTCCTTGGCAGCAGAGCGCACCACCACGTCGGAGCCCAGCGTGGGCGCGGTTTCGTCGGGCAGGATGATGGTGGCGCGGTCGGTGGTGAGCTTGCCGCGCAGGCTGATCTGGCCTTGCTGAAGCTGTGCTTGCAGCTGGCCCGACACGCTGATCTGCCGGTCGGCCCGCACCAGCACCTGTAGCGCCTTGGCCTCAGCCTGCAGTGACATGGTGATGCCTGACAGGCCCGTGGCTGCGGTGGCGCTGTCGCCCCAGCTCACGCGGCCAGTAGCGGTGAGCATGCCGCCGCTTTGCGGTGCGGAAGTGCGGTTGCCGCTGAAGCCCGCAATGCGCGCACCGCTGCCGCGCCCGCCTTGCAGGCGGAACTCGGTGATATTGAGCTGGTTGCCTTGCAGCGTGGCGCGCAGGCGGCCGCCCTGCAGGTCTACGCCATCGACCACCGAGCGCACGGCCATGTCGTCGGCGCCCAGCGTGCCGGCCCAGCGCGGCGCATTGCGGGTGCCTGACAAGGTGGCGCTGGCGTCCAGCGTGCCGCGCACGCGCCAGCCGGGCGGGGCCAGGGCCGACCACACGCCCACGTCGGGCAGGCGCGCGCGCAGGGTGCCGGCCAGGGGTGCATCGGGCGCCCAGGTGAAGGGCGAAGAGGTGGCTGGCGAAGAGTTGGCGGGCGAGGAGGGGCTGGCGCCCGCAGCGGCGGAGGCGCCGGGCGCTCCGGGTGTGAGACGGGTGCTGACGTTGGCCTGCACCTCGCCCGCCCGGTCGCTCACCCAGGCGAGTTGGGCCCGCAGGGCTTCCCCTTCGATCTCGACGGTAACTTCGGCCTGGCGCACACCGGCGGCGGTGCCTGCCCCTGCACGGGATGCAGCAGCTGATGCCGAGGGGCTTGCCGAGGCCTCGGTGGCGATCACCGCCGTGGCGCCTGCGCCCGTGCCCTGGCCGCTGCTTTGCACGGCGGTGATGGCGGTGGCGTCGCCCGCCAGGATGCGCAGGTCGCCACTGGCGCGGCGCAGGCTGGCGCTGGCACGCAGGGGGCCTTGGGTGTTGTCCACGTTCCATTGCCCGTCCAGCACGATGCTGGTGGCCAGCCCCATGCGGGCCAGCAGCGGCTGGGCAGGGCGGCCTGCGGCGGCCGGGGTGTTGCCCAGGCCCAGCGCGTCGACCCAGGCCATGGGCAGGCCCTGCACGGTGCCCTGGGTTTGCAATTGCACAGGGTTCGCGCCGGTGGCCACGCGCAGGGGCTGCCACCGCAGCACGGCGGTGCCGGGCAGGGGGCCGGTCAGGCGGGCCTGGCCTGCAGTGGCCAACACGGTGTAGCCCGCTGTTGGCGAGCGTGTACCGGTGGTGGCGCGTGCGGTGATAGATACGGGCTCGGCCAGTTGCAGCGTCCAGGGGCCGGGGCGTGCGGTGTCTTGTGCCACCAGCCGCAGTTCGCTGATCTGCACCTGCGCCCCTTGCGTGGGTGTGGTCAGCCCGCCCGTGGCGCGGGTTTGCAGGGCCAGCCGCTGCATCTGCTGGGGCTGGGATGCATTCAGCCGGGCTTCGCCATCCAGCGTCAGCGTGGCCTGCGCCAGGGTGCCCGAGAGGCCGGCCTGCACAGCGCGCAGTTGCACGGCTGTGGAACCGCCGCCCTCGTCTTTACCGGGAGGCAGTGACAGGTCCAGCAGCGGGGTGGAGAGCTTGGCTTGCAGCTCGAAGGTGGCTTTGTCCGATGGCGGCGTGTTGCCCGCACGGCTGGCGTTGGGGGATGTGCTGTCGCTGGTGGTTGCGGTGGCGGCTTGCAGTTGCCGGGCCGCTGTCTGCCAGCCACCTTTCCATCGCGCGTTCAGCTGCGCGGCGCCTTTGGCGGTGGCGCCCTGCAAGGCTTCTTGCAAACGGGTGCCCACCAGCGGCAGGCTGGCCAGCCAGCGTTGGGTTTGGTCCACGTCGGTCCATTGGACCTGCAGGTCGCCCGTACCCGCCTGGGGCGCCAGGCTGCCTTGGGCGCGCGCTGTGGCGCCGGGCACGGTCAGCGCAATCTGGCCCTGGCCCGACAGATCGCTGGGGGCCACACGCAGGTTGGTGGCTTCAATGCGGGCCTGCAGGGCGTCCAGCAGCAGGCGATCCAGCTGCAAGGTGCCGCCGGGCTGGGTGGGTGACGGGGGTTGCCAGCTACCTTGGGTGGTCAGCGTGTTGATGCGCAGCAAGGCGGGGCGGTTGGTGGGGGTTTTGCCGGAGGCGGCGGTGCCGGTGGCGCGGATATCTGCCGTAAAGCGCACCACGTCGCCCTGCATCTGCGCGCCCACGCGGCCCGCCAGCGGGGCGGCTGCCCAGGCGGTGTGCAGGGCGTCTGGGCGCAGGTTGCGCAGTTCAGCCTGGCCCTCCAGCGCGCCGGTGGCGGGGGTGTAGTTGCCCTGCAGGGTGACTGCGCCGGTGCCTGTATTCACAGTGGCGCCGGGTACCGTCCAGCGGGTGCCGTCGTAGCTGGCATCGGCCTGCAGGGCGGTGATGGGCAGACGGGCCTGGTCCCACGGGCCTGCTAGTTCGTTGCGCAGCTGTGCCTGCAGGGACCAACCAGTGCCGGCCGTTGCTCCGCTCCCGGTGGGCCCGGCCTGCACGGTGCCATGCAGCCGGGTGGTCGGGGCCTGGGGCCACAGAGCTGCAAGGTTGACGGCACGCAGCGTGGCCTGGGCCAATTGCAAGGGCTGTGGGGACCAGGGTGCCAGCGTGGCCTGCAGGTCGGCCTGCATGGGTTCTGCGGCGGGTGGTGGCGGTGCTGCTGGCTTGGCGGTGGGTGGTTTGGTGGTGGGTGGTTTGGCAGGGGCCGGGGGCGGCTGCGTGGGCTCAGCCTGGGCGGCGGTGGGGCTGATGCGCGCCTGCAGTTGCAGTTGCGCCGCCGCCGTGGCCAGCGTGCCTTGCAGCGTGGCGTGTGCGCCCACCTGCAGGGCGGTGGTGCCGCCGGGCACGGCGGTGCGCACCGTGCCGTCCACAGTGGCGTTCAGCGCCATGGGGGCCTGGGCCTGCAGCGTCAGCCGCGCGGTGTATTGACCCTGGGCCAGCGCCACGCTGGCGATGTTCAGGCGGTGCTCGCTCCCGTCAAAGCGGTAGTCGCCGGCCAGGCCCTGGGCTTCTACGGCCGGGGCGCCCGCCCATTGCAGCTGGTCTACGCGGAACGGCACGCCGATCTGCAAGGGCAGCACCAGTTCGGTCAGGGGTGTGGGTGGCTCCGCATTGGGCTGGCTGCCCAGCGGCGTGATCTGCACGCGCGCGGCATGCACTTCGCCCAGCTCCAGGCGGCGCTGCAGCAGGGGGGCCAGCTGCCAGCCCAGGCGGATGTCGGTCACCTCCACCGACAGGCTGGGGCTGCGCCAGCGCAGCCAGCCAATACGCCCCCCGCTGCGCAGTGATCCGGTGACCTCGCGGCTCTCCAGTTGCTGGTTGGCGGGCAGGTACTGCGCCGCGCGCGCCAGCGCCAGGGCCAGCGACGTGCTGCTGCCTGCCCACCACCACACGGCGGCTGCGGCGGCGATCAGCAGCGCAATCATTGCGACCAACAGCCAGCCCAGTGCACGCAGCGCACGGCGGCCACGGCGTGGCGAAGGGTGCTGGCCACCCTGGTGGTGCGATGCCCCTGCGCTGAAATCGGAGGAGCGTGCGCGGGGTGTCGGGGAGTGGGGGGGCATGGGCGCAGCGCTCATCAGAAGCTGAACCCCAGCCGCAGGTGCAGTCGCACCTCCTTGGTTTTTACGCCATAGGCCAGGTCGGCCTGCAGCGGCCCCACAGGGCTGCGCCAGCGCACGCCAGCGCCAATGCCCACGCGCGGGTCCAGGTCGCCCAGGCGGTCGGCCACGGCGCCAGCATCCACGAACAGCGTGCTCTCCCAGTCGGTCATGGCGCCCTGGTAGACGATGGGGCGCTGCCATTCGACGCTGCCCACGGCCAGGTAGCGGCCGCCGTAGAGCTGGCCGTTGTCGGTGCGGGCGCCGATGCTGCGGTAGCCGTAGCCACGCACGGTGGTGTCGCCCCCGGTCAGGAAGAGTTGGGTGACAGGGATCTGCGCGCCATAGCGCGCCAGCACGGCCCCGCCCTCTGCGCGCAAGGCCACGCGGGCGCTGCGGCCCACACCAGCGGCGTCCTGCACGCGGCCTGCGGGGATGAACGACTGCCAGCGCACCAGGGTGCGCACAAACGGGTCGCGCTCAGGCCGCAGCGTGGTGCCCAGCCCCAGCTCCACTGCGATGCCATGGCCGCGCGTGGGGGCGGTGGCGCTGTTGAAGTAGCGGCCCGTCCAGCCGTAGTTCACGCTCAGGGCCGTGCTGGTGTCGGAGGGCGACTGCACGTTGGCGGCAAGCCCCTGGCTGTTGGCGTAGTCGTACTGCAGGAAGTAGTTGCGGTCGATGTTCTTGGTACTTTTGCTGCGGCCGTAGCGCACGCGCCCGCTGTTGACGTCGTAGTCGCCCGTCGCCTCGCGCTGCAGCTGGGCGCCTGCAAACCAGCGCCAGCCGTTGTTGTTGGGCAGGTCGG
This sequence comes from Acidovorax sp. NN32, assembly GCF_057597245.1. NCBI lineage: Bacteria > Pseudomonadati > Pseudomonadota > Betaproteobacteria > Burkholderiales > Comamonadaceae > Acidovorax > Acidovorax sp. NN32. The sequence continues at coordinate 4,257,696 of NZ_CP199679.1, read as the reverse complement.
TCCATTCGCTGCTGGCGTGTTTGGTCTCGCGGTCCAGCGAGAGCTTGCTCACCGCGCGCCAACCGATGACGGGCAACTGGTTGTGGATGTGCTCCAGCGACAGGCGCGCGCCGCTGTCCGTCGAGAAGCCGGGGCCGAACACCAGCTTTTGCATCGGTGCCTCACGCACCTGGGCCACCACGGGCGCGGCCTGCGGGTCAGTGCCCTCGGTGTCGAGCGTGAGGAACACCGAATCGTAGTAACCGCTGCTGGCCAGCCGCAGCTGGGCGTCGAGCAGTTCGGCCTCGTCATACACCGCGCCTGTGGGCAGGCGCGCCAGGCGCCGGGCGCCGTCGGGGTCGTAGCGCTGGCTGCCCTCTACCCGCAGCGGACCAAAGCGGTAGTGCGGGCCGGGCTCGTAGGTCACGCTGAGCTTTGCCGCGTGTTGGTCGGCATCGATCTCGGCCCGGCTGCTGGCGATGCGGGCGGTGGGGTGGCGGCGCGCCTGCAGCTGGCGCAGGCCGTCGTTCTTGGCCGAGTCCCAGGCAGACTGGGTGAACGGTTGGCCCGGCTGCAGGGACCAGTTGCGCTGCACGCGCTGCTGCTGGCGGATGCTGGCGCTGGTACCGGCTTCTTCTGTGGGTCGCTCCGAGCTGGAGCTGTCCGTACCGCCCGTGCCGTCCGTGTTGCCAGTGAAGTCGATGTCCGCGCTGGCAATGCGGGTCTGCGGGCCGGGCTGCACCGTGACCACCACCGTGCGCGGGGCAGCCTTGCTGTCGGGCGTTTCGGTCAGCTCCACCGTGATGGTGGGTGCAAAGTAGCCCATCGTGCCCAACAGTTCGCGGGCGTTGGCATCGGCTGCGCCCAGCAGGCGCTGCAGCTCGTTGGCGTGGAGATCGGGCAGGTGGCGAAAGCGCTGCAGCTCCAGGTGGCGCTCCAGCGTCTCGCGCACGTTGGCGGGGGCGTTGACCTGAACGGCGAAAGAGGGCGTGCCCGATTCGGCAATGGCCGGGGTGGGCGCCGAGCCTGTGCTCTCGCTATCCTCACCGCGCGGCAGCAGGCTGCAGCCCTGCAGGCACAGCGCGCTGAAAAGCAGCAACGCCGACCATGGGGCCGGCGTTGAGAAAAGGGCAGTGGGGCGCAGGACGCGAAAAGGCACGGCAGGAGAAGGTGGTTTGGGTGGTTGGGGCTGGCTGCAAAACCGGCCCACCGCCACTATGCACCGAAAATCAGCCCCGCCGTGTCAGACAGTTCCGCGCGATGGGCTCCAAAGCGCTGGTGCCCCATCCCGCCTACTTCGACAGCAGCCGCATGGTCTCTTCCAGCCCCTTGAGCGACAGCGGGTACATGCGGTTGCTCACCAGTTGCTGGATGATGCTGATGCTCTGGCGGTACTGCCATACGCCCTGGGGCTCGGGGTTGATCCACGCAAACTTGGGGAAGGCGTGCGTGAGGCGCTGAATCCACTCGGCGCCCGCTTCCTCGTTGTTGTATTCCACACTGCCGCCGGGCTGCAGGATTTCGTAGGGGCTCATGGTCGCGTCGCCCACAAAGATCAGCTTGTAGTCCTTGTTGTACTTGCGGATGATGTCCAGGGTCGGAAACTTCTCGGCAAAGCGGCGGCGGTTGTTCTTCCACATGAAGTCGTACACGCAGTTGTGGAAGTAATAGAACTCCAGGTGCTTGAACTCGCTCTTGACGGCGCTGAAGAGTTCTTCCACCCGCTGGATGTGCTCGTCCATGGTGCCGCCCACGTCCATCAGCAGTAGCACCTTCACATTGTTGTGACGCTCGGGCACCATTTTGATGTCGAGGTAACCCGCGTTGGCGGCCGTGCTGCGGATGGTGTCGGGCAGGTCCAGCTCCAGCTCGTGCCCTTCGCGCGCAAACTTGCGCAGGCGGCGCAGCGCCACCTTGATGTTGCGCGTGCCCAGCTCCTGCTGGTCGTCGTAGTCCTTGTAGGCGCGCTGCTCCCACACCTTCACCGCGCTCTTGTTCTTGCCCGCGCCACCAATGCGCACGCCCTGCGGGTTGTAGCCGCCGTGGCCAAACGGGCTGGTGCCGCCCGTGCCGATCCACTTGCTGCCGCCCTCGTGGCGCTCCTTTTGTTCTTCGAGGCGCTTCTTGAGCGTCTCCATCAGCTCGTCCCAGCCCATCTTCTCGATGGCGGCCTTTTGCTCGGGCGTGAGTTCGTTTTCCAGGATCTTGCGCAGCCAATCGGCCGGGATCTCCTTGGTGAAATCGGCCACCATCTCCACGCCCTTGAAGTAGGCGCCGAAGGCCCGGTCGAACTTGTCGTAGTGCTTCTCGTCCTTGACCAGCGTGAGGCGCGAGAGGTTGTAGAAGTCGTCCAGGCTCCATGCGTCATCCGACTTGGGGCCCACCACACCGGCCTGCAGGGCTTCGAGCAGGGTGAGGTATTCCTTGACCGACACGGGCAACTTGGCCGAGCGCAGGGTGTAGAAGAAGTCGATCAGCATGATTTTGGCCTCCAGCGCTTATTTGGTAAGCGTTCGACGCTCTAAAAGGTATAGCAACTGCGCCTTGGCCTCAGGCCACTCGCCTGCGCGCATGCTGTACATCACCGTGTCGCGAATGGTGCCGTCGCGGCGCAGCGCGTGGCCGCGCAGCACGCCGTCCTTCTTGGCGCCCAGGCGCTCGATGGCGCGTTGCGACGCAAAGTTGTAGTTGTCGGTGCGCCAACCCACCACATGGCAGCCCAGCGTGTCGAAGGCGTGGCCCATCATCAAGAGCTTGGCGGTGGTGTTGACGTGGGTGCGCTGCACACTTTGGCAGTACCAGGTCCAGCCGATCTCCACGCGCTTCACGGCCGGCACGATGTCGTGGTAGCTGGTGGATCCGAGCACCTTGCCGGTGGCGTCATCCACCACCGCAAAGGCAAAGCGGTTCCCGTCTTCCCGCATCTTCAAGGCGGCTTCGATGTACGCGCGGGTGTCCTGGGGCTCGGGTACCGAGGTGATGCGCAGCTTCCACAGCTCGCCATCGGCCGCAGCGGCGGCCAAGCCGTGTTCGTGGGAGAGCGCCAGGGGCTCCAGGCGGATGCCTCGGTCGCGCAGGGTGACTGGTTCTACAAAAGCCATGGGTCTTTTCTCTTCGTCAATCCTTGGAGGGCTTGTTGCGCCGACTGGTCTGCCAGCGCCGCGCAGCGTGCAGGCCCAGGCCGCCGCCCAGTCCCACCAGGGCAATGCCCACCAGGGCCGGGGTGCCGTAGCCTGGCGCAAAGATGTCCATGCCCAGCCACTGGCCCAGCCAGAAACCGGCGAGTGCGCCGCCAACAAAACCAATGGCGTCGGCAATGCCGTCTGCCAGCGAAGGGGGAGGGTGTTGGGACATTGCCGGGGAGTCAGCGGTTGCGCTGATTCATGAACACCAGCTTTTCGAACAGGCTCACGTCCTGTTCATTCTTGAGCAGCGCCCCAACCAGCGGGGGTACCGCCACCTTGTTGTCGGCGCTTTGCAAGGCGGTGAGCGGAATGTCTTCAGCCACCAGCAGCTTGAGCCAGTCGATCAGTTCGCTGGTCGATGGCTTCTTCTTGAGGCCCGGCAGGTTGCGCACGTCATAGAACGTCTTCATCGCCACGCTGAGCAGCTCGCTCTTGAGCGTGGGGAAGTGCACGTTGATGATCTGCCGCATGGTGTCGGCCTCGGGGAACTTGATGAAGTGGAAGAAGCAGCGGCGCAGGAAGGCGTCGGGCAGCTCCTTTTCGTTGTTCGACGTGATGAACACCAGCGGGCGGTGCTTGGCCTTGATGAGTTCGCGCGTTTCGTAGCAGTAGAACTCCATGCGGTCGATTTCGCGCAGCAGGTCGTTCGGGAATTCAATGTCGGCCTTGTCGATCTCGTCGATCAGCAGTGCCACGGGCCGGTCGGCCGTGAAGGCTTGCCACAGCACGCCCTGGATGATGTAGTTGCGGATGTTCTTCACGCGCTCTGCGCTGTCGCCGTCGTTGAGCTGGCTGTCCCGCAAGCGACTCACGGCGTCATATTCATACAGGCCCTGCTGGGCCTTGGTGGTGGACTTGATGTGCCACTGCAACAGCGGCATGTCCAGCGCTTGGGCCACTTCCTCGGCCAGCATCGTCTTGCCCGTGCCGGGCTCGCCCTTGATCAGCAGCGGCCGTTGCAGCGTGATGGCGGCATTGACGGCGAGCATCAGGTCCTGGGTGGCGACGTAGTTCTGGGAGCCTTGGAATTTCATGGGGGAAAACACCGGATCGTTGATGAATGGGCTTGACAGGGCGCTGGCTATAATCGACGGCTGATCAGAGCCCAGAGCTGAACTTCCACGAGATTGTGCGCGCAAAATGAACAAAACGCTGACCACGCTATTTGCCCTGGCTGTCGCTTCCGTGACCGCCTTGTCCCATGCCCAGGAAGCCAAAGGCGACGTGGAAGCCGGCAAGCAAAAGATTGCCATGTGCATTGGCTGCCACGGCATTGTTGGCTACCAGGCCAGCTTTCCTGAGATCCACAAGGTGCCCATGATCTCGGGCCAAAGCGCCAAGTACATTGCGGCAGCGCTGGTCGCCTACCAGAAGGGCGAGCGCAAGCACCCCACCATGCGCGGCATTGCCGAGTCGTTGTCCGAGAAGGACATCGCAGACGTGTCGGCCTACTACGAACAGCACGGCAAGACGGGGGCCGAGCTGCCCGCCAAGCCCGGCCGCGAACCCAGTGTGCAGGTGGCCGAGCTGCTGAAGAAGGGCGCCTGCGTGTCCTGCCATGGCGACAACTTCGCCAAGCCCATTGATCCCTCGTACCCCAAGATCGCCGGCCAGCATGCCGACTACCTCTTCGTGGCCCTCAAGTCCTACAAGGTCGAGAAGAACGCCAATGTGGGCCGTGGTAACGCCATCATGGGCGGTGTGGCCAAGCAATTCACCAACGCTGAGCTGAAGGCGCTGTCCAACTACATCAGCGGCCTCGAAGGCGATCTGCACACGGTGCCCCAGTCGCGTTTCCGTTAAGCGACACCACCGTTGATAAAAAGCCCGCTTCGGCGGGCTTTTTGCTGGGCCATCGAATCGTCAGCGGCTGGCGGCCATGGCGCCAACGGCCAGGCACACGCAGGCCGTGGTTGTCAGGCGCCAGCGCAGCGGCAGGTACCACGCCGGCAGCGATGTGCGTGCGGCCAGCCGATGGTCTTGCACCAGGTGCGCCACAAAGCCTGTCACCAGCAGCGCTGCCCCTCCCGCTGGGGGTAACAGCGTCGCAGGCCAGGCCATCAGCGATGGCACCACACTCCACACAAAGCAGCGTGTGCGCTCGGCGGTGCTGAGGCCGCTCAGCGCCATGGCGAAGCCCCAGTGCAGCGCTCCCACAAAGCTCAGAATCACCGCGCCATAGGCCAGTAGCGCCGCGCTCCACCAGGGCGTGCTGGGTGCCCACAGGCCCCCAGCCGCCAGTGCCACAAACGGCAGCAGGCCACCATAGCCCAGCCAGGCCACGGGACCAGGGATCGGCGCAGGGGGCGGTGAAGACAAGGGTTGTGCGGATGGGTGACTGTGCATGGTGCCTCCGGGTACGGTGCCCGCATTGTCTGGAAAGCGCGACTCCCGAGTAGGGTGCATGGTTGTGTGTATGCCGTGAGCGGCGTTCCAAGCGCGCTGCGCCTACACGGAGCCGCCGTTGTGCAACGGTAAAATGGAGGCTGGGTGTCGGCGCCATGGTGGCCCGGCAGGTTCATGCGCTGGTCGGGCCGCCACGCGGTTTTTCTGCGACCCATGAACTCCTCTCCCACCCTGATTCAGGTGATCGGTGCCGTCCTGTTCGGCCTGGCCATCCTCCACACCTTCTCCACCAAGTATTTCGAACGCCTGGCGCACACGCAGCCCAAGCATGCGGGCATCTGGCATTTGCTGGGCGAGGTCGAGGTGGTCTTCGGCTTCTGGGCGCTGGTGCTCATGCTGTTCATGTTCTCCATCAGCGGCAAGCAGGAGGCCACGGCCTACCTGGACTCGCGCAATTTCACCGAACCGCTGTTTGTGTTCGCGATCATGGTGATTGCGGCTACACGGCCGATTCTTCAGATGGCTGGCTCCGCGGTGCGGGTGTTGGCACGGTGCATGCCTTTTCAGCGCGGTGTGGCGATGTACTTTGTGGTGTTGTCGGCCGTTCCGCTGCTGGGCTCCTTCATCACCGAGCCTGCTGCGATGACGCTGGCGGCACTGATGCTGCGTGACATCCTGTTTTCGCAGCCTTTGTCGAACAAGCTCAAGTATTCGACCATTGGCGTGCTGTTCGTCAACATCTCGATCGGCGGCACCCTCACGCCGTTCGCCGCGCCGCCGGTGCTCATGGTGGCGGCGCAGTGGAACTGGGACCTGTGGTTCATGGTGTCCAACTTTGGCTGGAAGGCGGCCGTCGCGGTGGTGGTCAACGCCGGTATCGCCACGCTGCTGTTTCGCCAACAGGTGGGGCACATGGGACGCAAGATCACGACGGACGAGGCGCCCGTGCCTGTGTCTGTGATGCTGGTGCATCTGGTATTCCTGGGGCTTGTCGTGCTGTTTGCGCACCACCCAGCAGTCTTCATGGGCCTGTTCCTGTTTTTCATGGGATTCACCACGGCCTACCAGCGCCACCAAAACCCGCTGATCCTGCGCGAGGCCTTGCTGGTGGCTTTCTTCCTGGTCGGGCTGGTGGTGCTGGGTGGTTTGCAGCAGTGGTGGCTGCAGCCGGTGCTCATGAAGATGGATGCCAATGCCGTGTTCTTTGGCGCGGCGGCGCTCACTGCCTTTACGGACAACGCTGCGCTGACCTACCTGGGCTCGTTGGTCGAAGGCCTGAGCGACGAGTTCAAGGTCGCCTTGGTGGCGGGTGCAGTAACGGGTGGGGGGCTGACTGTGATTGCCAATGCACCCAACCCCGCAGGCGCGGCAATCCTGAAAGAGAAGTTCGCTGACAACGCCATCCACCCCTTGGGGCTGCTGCTGGGTGCCTTGCCACCTACCATGGTGGCGGTGCTGGCGTTCAAGTTGTTGTGACCGGCCAGCGGACGTAGCGTGGGTGGTCAGTCCCGTGTGGCGCGCCGCTGCACGCAGGCGATGTAGGCGTCGCCATCGGGCGGACGGCCTGCGCGCTGGCTCTCCCACAGCATCTCGCCCAGGCAGTCCATGGCAGCGTGGTGGGCATCGTGCAAGGAGTCGAGCCGCGCCGTCAGCAGCTCCACCGCCTGGCGGATGCCACGGGGCTGGTCGATGCTGCACTGCTCGCTGATGGACAGGTGCATCGAGAGGTGCAGGAAGGGATTGGTCTGCCCCGGTGTTTCGTCGTAGTTACGAGTGACGGCCGCATCGGCATCGGACAAATCGGTGTGGTATTCGGGGTGCTCGGCGATCCACAGGCTTGCCAGCGTCTCGATGGCTTCCATGGGGGCGCCGCTCTGGGTCTTGGCGTGCACACCGCACAGAAAGCGGCGCACATCGGCTTGGGAGGGGCTGAACATGGGGCGTGAGGGTAGCACGCAGGGCAAGAGCCCGGAGCGCACAGGGGAAGGCGGTTCGGATCGCGCCCGCCTGCTACATCGCGCCGGGGCGGCGTCCTACGTTGGCCCTGCGCTGGCGCACCTACATTGGGCTGGCGCAAAGGTCGGGAGCCGGGTCCACTTTGTCGCAGTCCTCCAAACCCGGCATCGGGAGAAGTTTCATGAATGCAATGCGAATCGTTGGTGTGTTGTTGTTGGTGGTGGGGCTGGCCGGGTTTTTGACCGGCGGCTTCAGCTTTACCAAGGACACCACCCAAGCCAAGCTGGGCCCGCTCGAGCTCACCGTGAAGGAAAAAGAATCCGTCAATATCCCCCAGTGGATGAGCCTGGGTGCGATGGTGCTGGGCGGCGTGGTGCTGGTGCTGGGGTTTCGCAAGAACTGATTTCACCTGTCATGGCGAGCGACTGGGGTTACGACTCCGGTTCTTGCCCTCTCCAACTAAGACGGGAGTCGGTGCTTTAGCACGGGCTGCTCGTTGCGGGGGTGATCACCGGCTTTTCTCGGTGTGCCTTCCTCCCTTCATCACCCCCTCGGTGCGCCCATCATGCGCGAGATGGTCCGGGCCGCACTCAGCAGTGCGGGCAGCAGGCTCTCCTGCATCATCGCCGCACTGGTGCGGTTGGCCTGACCGCTGATGTTGAGCGCCGCCACCGTCTGCCCCGTGCGGTTGGTCAGCGGCGCAGCAATCGATATCAAACCCTCTTCCAGTTCTTGGTTCACCAGGCACCAGCCCTGCTGCCGCGCCTGGCGGATGTGGGCCAGCAGTGCATCCACATCGGTGGTGGTGTGTTCGGTAAAGCGCTGCATGGGGTGGCCTTGCAGCCGGGCCTGCAGTTCGTCGTCCGGCAACCCCGCCAGCAGCATGCGGCCCATGGACGTCCAGCACGCGGGCAGGCGCGAGCCCACGCCCAGCGTGGTGCGCATGATCTTGTGGGTGGGCACGCGCAGCACATAGACGATGTCCAGGCCGTCGAGCACGGCGGCCGATGACGACTCGCGCACCTCTTCCACCAGGTCTTCCATCACCGGCTCGGCCAGGTTCCAGATGGGCAGCGAAGACAGGTACGCAAACCCCAGGTCCAGGATGCGCGGGCTCAGGCTAAACAGCTTGCCGTCCGTCTCCACATAGCCGAGCGTCTGCAGCGTGAGCAGGATGCGGCGCGCGCCTGCGCGGGTCAGGCCAGTCTGCACGGCGACTTCGCTCAAGGTTTGCTGCGGTGTGGCCGCGCTGAACGAGCGGATCACCTCCAGCCCGCGCGCGAACGACTGCACATAGCTGTCGCTCGGTTTGGGGTCTTTGGCTTCAGGGGTTTGGGAATTCATACGTATGCCAACTATAATTCTTTAAGCGAACATTTGTTCTATATGCGAACAAATTTCAAAGAGACAACTGAGAAACCAAGAAAGCGTTGCAATGATCAACAAACTGGCGGACTCGGTGGCCCAGGCCCTTGCGGGGGTGAAGGATGGTGCCACGGTGTTGATAGGTGGGTTCGGCACGGCCGGCATTCCGGGCGAGCTGATCGATGGCCTCGTCGCCCAGGGGGCACGTGACCTCACGGTGGTCAACAACAACGCAGGCAATGCCGACCAGGGTCTGGCCGCGCTGCTCAAGGCCGGGCAGGTGCGCAAGATCATCTGCAGCTTTCCGCGCCAGGTCGATAGTTATGTGTTCGACGAGCTGTACCGCAGTGGCAAGCTGGAGCTGGAACTGGTGCCCCAAGGCAATCTGGCCGAGCGCCTGCGCGCTGCGGGTGCGGGCATCGGCGCCTTTTTCTGCCCCACGGCCTATGGCACCGAATTGGCTGCAGGCAAGGAAACGCGTGAGATCAATGGCAAACACTACGTGCTCGAATACCCCATCCACGGCGATGTGGCCCTGATCAAGGCCGAGAAGGGCGACCGCTGGGGCAACCTTACCTACCGCATGTCGGCGCGCAACTTTGGCCCCGTGATGGCCACGGCCGCCAAGACCACGATTGCCACCGTGCACGAGGTGGTGGAGCTGGGCGCGCTCGACCCCGAGGCCATCGTCACCCCTGGCATCTACGTGAGCCATGTGGTCAAGATCGACCGCACGGCCACGCAGGCGGGTGGTTTCAAGAAATCGGCATGAAATCGGCACCTACCGCACAAGGATAAAGCGTGAGCAGCTATCAAAAGCGTAGTAAAGAAGAACTGGCGAAGCGCGTGGCGCAAGACATCCACGACGGCGCCTACGTCAACCTGGGCATCGGTCAGCCGACCCTGGTGGCCAATCACATCCCGGCAGGCCGCGAGGTCATCCTGCAAAGCGAAAACGGCATCCTGGGCATGGGCCCGGCGCCCGCTGCGGGGCTGGAGGACTATGACCTGATCAACGCGGGCAAGCAGCCCGTCACGCTGCTGCCCGGCGGCGCGTACTTTCACCACGCCGACAGCTTCGCGATGATGCGCGGCGGGCACCTCGACATCTGTGTGCTGGGCGCCTTCCAGGTCAGCGCCACGGGCGACCTGGCCAACTGGAGCACGGGCGAGCCCGGCGCCATCCCCGCCGTGGGCGGCGCGATGGACCTGGCCATCGGCGCCAAGCAGACCTGGGTCATGATGGACCTGCTGACCAAGCAGGGCGCGAGCAAGATCGTGGCGCAGTGCACCTACCCGCTCACCGGTGTCGCCTGCGTGAAGCGTATCTATACCGATCTGTGCACACTGGCCTGCACGCCCTCCGGGCTGCAGCTCATCGACATGGTGCCCGGCCTGTCGCACGCCGAGCTGGAGCAACTGGTGGGCCTGCCCATCCGCCCCGCCGCCTGACCGAATCCAACCCCCAAGAAACGAGGAGACAAAACCATGAGCCACCCACAACGCCAAGCCTTCATCTGCGACGCCATCCGCACCCCCTTCGGCCGCTACGGCGGCGCGCTCTCCAGCGTGCGCACCGACGACCTGGGTGCCATCCCCATCAAGGCGCTGATGGACCGCAACCCCGGCGTGGACTGGGCGGCCGTGACCGACGTGCTGTATGGCTGCGCCAACCAAGCCGGTGAAGACAATCGCAACGTGGCCCACATGAGCAGCCTGCTGGCGGGCCTGCCGATCGACGTGGCCGGCGCCACCATCAACCGCCTGTGCGGTTCGGGGCTCGATGCCGTGGGCACCGCAGCGCGCGCCATCAAGGCGGGCGAGGCCGGCCTGATGATCGCGGGCGGTGTGGAGAGCATGAGCCGCGCCCCCTTCGTCATGCCCAAGGCAGAGTCGGCCTTCAGCCGCAACAACGCGGTGTATGACACGACGATCGGCTGGCGCTTCATCAACAAGCTGATGAAGGAAAAGTACGGCGTGGACTCCATGCCCGAGACCGCCGAGAACGTGGCCACCGACTTCAAGATCGAGCGCGAAGCCCAGGACCAGATGGCCCTGCGCAGCCAGCTCAATGCCGTGGCCGCCATCAAGGCCGGGCACCTGGCGCGCGAGATCGTGCCGGTGCACATCCCGCAAAAAAAGGGCGACGCGATCATCGTGAGCCAGGACGAACACCCGCGCGAGACCAGCCTGGAAGCGCTGGCCAAGCTCAAGGGCGTGGTGCGGCCCGATGGCACGGTGACGGCGGGCAACGCATCGGGCGTGAACGATGGCGCCTGCGCGCTGTTGCTGGCCGATGAGGCCAATGCTGGTAAATACGGCCTCAAGCCCCGCGCGCGCGTCGTGGGCATGGCTGTGGCCGGTGTGGCGCCGCGCATCATGGGCTTTGGCCCGACGCCCGCCACGCTCAAGGTGCTGGCGCAGACGGGGCTGACCATCGACCACCTGGATGTGATCGAACTCAACGAAGCCTTTGCCGCGCAGGGGCTGGCCGTGCTGCGCGCCTTGGGCATCAAGGACGACGATGCGCGTGTGAACGCCTGGGGCGGCGCCATCGCGCTGGGCCACCCGCTGGGTGCCAGCGGCGCCCGCCTGGTCACCACCGCCGTCAACCGCCTGCACGAGCACGCTGGTCAGTACGCGCTGTGCACCATGTGCATCGGCGTGGGGCAGGGCATTGCCATCATCCTGGAGCGTGTGTGACCGCAATTGATAAAAGCACTCCCGTCACGGTCGTCACCGGCGCCAGCAACGGCATCGGCCGCGCGATTGCCGAAGCCGTGCTGGCCCAAGGCCACGCCGTGGTCAACCTGGACTACGTGCTGCCCAGCTGGAGCCACCCGCAACTCACCTCGTACCAGGGCGACCTGACCGACGAAACATCGACCCGCGAACGCGCGGCCGAGATTGCGGCCAAACACAACGTCACGGCCTTGGTGAACAACGCGGGCGCCACGCGCCCCGGCACCATCGACACCGCGACCACCGCGCAGCTGGATGACGTGGTGGGCCTGCACCTGCGTGCACCCATGCTGCTGGTGCAGGCCTTTCTGCCCACGTTGCGCGCCAGCGGGCAGGGCCGCATCGTGAATATGTCGTCGCGCGCCGCTTTGGGCAAGGGCGAGCGCATCGTCTACTCCGCCACCAAGGCTGGAATGATCGGCATGACACGCACGCTGGCCATGGAGCTGGGGCGTGACGGCATCACCGTCAACGCCATCGGCCCCGGCCCAATTGCTACCGAACTCTTCCGCCAGAGCAACCCCGACGGCGCGCCGCAGACCGAGCGCATCCTCAAAAGCATTGCGGTAGGCCGCATGGGCACCGCCGAAGACGTGGCGCGCGCAGCGCTGTTCTTCCTCTCGCCCGACAACGGTTTCGTGACCGGGCAGGTGCTGTACGTGTGCGGCGGCACCACGCTGGGAGTGGCGCCTGTTTAGCAACCTGAACTGATTTTCCCTGTCGCCCCGCAAGGGGCACCCCCCCGTTCTCGCCCGGAGGCCTCGGCGCCCGGTTGAGGCCATGGCGCGGCCAGACGCGGACTAACGCAGCACTGGTGGCACCGACCCATTCATTCATCCACCTTCTTGAAGGAGACAAACCATGACCGATTCCATCCACACCACCCGCCGCTTCGCGCTGTCGGCCGCTGCCTGCGCCGCTATCGCAGGGGCTGGCCTGCTGGGCAGCAGCGCTGCGCTGGCCCAGGCCTATCCCAGCAAGCCCGTCACCATCGTCGTGCCCTTTGCGGCAGGCGGCACCACCGACATCCTGGCCCGCATCATCGGCCAGGCGCTGACCACCGAACTGGGGCAGTCCGTCATCGTCGACAACCGCGCAGGCGCGGGCGGCAACATTGGCGGCTCCATGGCTGCCAAGGCCCCCGCGGACGGCTACACGCTGTTCATGGGAACGGTGGGCACGCACGCCATCAATGCCAGCTTGTACAAGAAGATGCCGTTTGACCCCGTGAAGGACTTCGCGCCGCTGACCCGCGTGGCCAATGTGCCGAACCTGCTGGTGGCCAACCCCGCCCAGCCGTTCAAGACGGTGCCCGAGTTGATTGCCTACGCCAAGGCCAACCCCGGCAAGCTCAACTTCGGTTCGTCGGGCAGCGGCAGCTCCATCCATCTGTCGGGCGAGCTGTTCAAGAGCCTGGCCAAGGTGGACATGGTGCACGTGCCCTACAAGGGCAGCGCACCCGCTGTCACCGACCTGCTGGGCAACCAGATCGGCATCATGTTCGACAACATGCCCTCGGCCATCCAGCATGTTCGCAGCGGCAAACTGGTGCCCATTGCCGTGACCACGGCCAAGCGTTCACCCGAGCTGCCCAACGTGCCCACCATCGCCGAAGCGGGTGTGGCGGGCTACGAAGCCACGTCGTGGTTCGGCATGTTTGCCCCCGCAGGCACGCCCGCGCCAGTGCTGGCCAAGCTGAACACCGCGTTGGTCAAGGTGCTGAACCAGGCCGATGTGAAGAAGAAGATCAATGACCAGGGCGCGGAAGCCATGAGCGAAACGCCCGCGCAGTTCGCCGCCTTCATCCAGGCCGAGTCGGTGAAGTGGGGCAAGGTGGTGAAGGAGTCGGGCGCAAGTCTCGACTGATCTGCACTATCGATCACTGCAGCTACCCAATTGATAGCTGCTGCCGCCTAGTTCGACGGGCGGCAGCAGCTTTTTTTTTCTTTCAAATCCAGGTGGTCTGGCTCACTGAACCCGGTACACCCGCCCCGTCTGAGCCCCTTCCACGCTGCGCTGGTAGCCGCGCGCGGCGCGCTCGGCAGACACCGTGTCGAACCCCGGGAAGAACGGCCCGTACACGCCCACGGATTCGGTGAGGATGGTGGGGCTCACGGCGTTGATGCGCAGGCCGCGCGGCAGCTCGATGGCGGCGGCAGCCACAAAACCTTCGATGGCTGCGTTCACGGCCGTGGCGCTGGCGCCGTTGCGGATGGGCTCGATCGAGAGGATGCCCGCCGTCAGCGTGATGGAGCCGCCATCGTTCAAATACTTCTGACCGACCAGCGCCAGCTGCACCTGGCCCAGGAGCTTGTCCTGCAGGCCCAGGTTGAACTGCTCGGCCGTCATTTCCGTCAGCGGGCCAAAGTGCAGGTTGCCTGCAGTGCTCACAATGGCATCGACTTTGCCCACCGCCTCGAAGAGCTGTGCGACCGAGCCTGGCTGCGAGAAGTCCGCACGGTGCTCGCCGCTGCTGCGGCCGACGGTGATCACGTCGTGGCGTGCGCCCAGGTTGGCCTGCACGGCCTGGCCGATGGTGCCGCTGGCGCCGATGAGAAGAATCTTGGACATGGTGTTTTCCTTGGGTGTCAAAAAGGGTTGATGAAGGACTGACAGCCCGATTCTTTTGCTAATCAATCAATGCATAAAGTACGTGCAAGTTATGCTTGTGCTAACTATTGATTAGGAATATCCAGGAACCATGGACAAGCTGCGCAACATGGAAGTCATGGTGGCCGTGGTGGAGGCGGGCAGCTTTGCCGCCGCCGCGCGGCAGCTGCAGATATCGGCGGTGATGGTGGGCAAGCACATTCAGCAGCTCGAAACCCACCTGGGCGCGCGCCTGTTCCAGCGCAGCACGCGTCAGAACAGCCTGACCGAGGTGGGCGCCGCGTTCTACGACGACAGCAAACGCGTGCTGGAGCAGGTGCGCTGGGCCGAGTCCGCCGTGGAGCGCAGCCGCGCCGTGCCGCAGGGCCTGCTGCGGGTGAGTGCGCCTTTTACCCTGGGCAGCCATGTCATCGCGCCACTGGTGGCGGAGTTTTTGCAGCGCCATGAGCAGGTGCGTGTGGACCTGCAGCTCACCGACAGCGTGGTGGACATGGCGGGTGAGGGGTTCGATGCCGCCATCCGCATCGGCCGCATCGTGGACGAAGGCCTGGTGGCCCGCTCACTGCGTCCCTACCGCATGGTGATTGCCGCCACGCCCGCCTATCTGGCGCGCCATGGCACGCCACAGGGCGCGGCCGACCTGGCCCGCCACCAGTGCCTGAGCCACTCGGTGTGGCAGCGCCGTGTGGAATGGACGCTGCGCGACGGCGACACGGAGTTCTTCTGGCCGGAGAACGCGCGCTTCGTTTGCAACCAGGGCGATGGCCTGCGCCAGGCGGCGCTGCATGGGCTGGGTCTCGTCATGCAGCCCGAGGTGCTATTGGCCGACGACCTGGCCAGCGGCGCGCTGGTGCCCGTGCTGCAGCATTGCCTGCCCGCACAGCGCGATGTGCACTTGGTGTACGCGCCCGACCGGCGGCAACTGCCCAAGCTGGCGCGGTTTGTGGAGTACGTGGTGGGGACGCTGGGCGTAGATGGCCACTGACTGAGCTATACGGCAGCCGGCTCAGCAGAATGCTTTGCGCTGGTCCTTGAGTGCATCGCGGTCGATGCTCGCCGCGAGCTGTTCCATGTCGGCCGCGCAGACGCCGTGCTGCGCAAAATGCAGCGGCCATTGCTCTATCGCGTGAGCAACCTCCTGAATCAACCCGATGGCCCGGGAGCGGGTGAGACCGAATTCGCTCAAGTCGGTCAGCGCGTTGTCCAGCGTGGACTGCGCACCGTGCTGGCCCACCACCATGGCCTGGTAGCCCATGTTCTGCAGCGTGGGCACCACGTCGAACGCGGGGGCCAGGTCGTAGTAGCCGTCAAAGCCCAGGCGCAGGCAGTGGTTGCGCTCGTGGTCGTCGGTGTTGTCCATGAGGATGTTGAACACCATGCGCCTAAACAGCTCTTCGCGCTGCGCCTTTTGCCGGTCGGGGTGCGCCTGGCGCAGCAGCACGGTGGCCAGTGCGCCATAGCTTTCGGTCAGGCCCGCCGCAGCCAGCGCCGTCTTGGCAGAGATGCAGTGCACGCGCAGGCTCAGGGCACCCATCTGCACCCGGTCAAACCGCTGGATGGTCAGCGCATGGCGCTGCGGCCCCCGGCCCCGCCACGATGGAATGGGCAGCACACCCGTGCTGGCAACGTGGATGCCTGCCAGGGCTGCCAGCGTCATGGTGGCGTGTTCGATGAGAGGCGTATCCACGGTGTCGTCCAGCTCGCTGAACTTGATGACGCAAGGCCCGCTGTCGGTTTGCAGCAGCGCCTTGGGCCGTGCGCCGCCCAGCGTCACGCCGGGCTGCACCAGCCGCTGGATTTCTGGTGTGACCGGGGCTTGCGACTGCACGTCTTCCACCGCCCGCACCATGGCCTCCAGATCGCGCAGTTGCGGATACGGCCCGATGCGGCGGGGGATGTAGTGGTCGGCCGATGTGGAGATGCCCAACGCGCCAAAGCGGTCGTCGCCAGCGAACAGCAGCATCTCCAGAATCGACAGGCGCGCGGGGCGGTCGATGTGGCGGATGATGCGCTCGCCCCACCGGTCTGGCCGCGCATCGTCGATGGCGCCGGGCGCGCTGTCCTTGTGGCCTGCGCTGAACGTCTGGCCTGCGATGAGGGGCAGGTCTTCGCTCAGCGCAAACTGCCACCAGTCTGTGGCGTAGCTGAAAGTGGCGCAGTTGGGCACCAGCTGCGACAAGCCCACCGACCCAGTCAGCACCGGCTGGGCGGGGTTGACCAGCGTCCAGACGTAGAGCGTGTCTTGCGGCACGTAGGAGCGCGGAGTGACCTGCGGCGCGTTGGGCTGCAGGCTCATGGCCGCGCTTTCTTCTGGCCCGCGATCAGTGCGGCCAGGCCTGCGGCGGTGCTGTTGGGCTGGCGCTTTGGCGCGCCGAGTCCTGTAACTCGAATGGCTTGCCGGATCTGTTCTTCGGGGCTCAGTCCAGTGACCTTCTGCGCGGCCCCTATGGTTGGTTTGGCAGGGCTTGCTTCCTCGAAGGAGCCCTTCATCTCTTCAGCAACGTGCACGGTCCCCAAGTGGGCAGGTGCGTTGGTTCTGGAGACGGACGGCAAGGCGGCAGGCTTTGCGTTGCTTGCTGGCGTCTTTGCGTCTTTCTGCGCCGTCTTCTGTGCGGTGCGCCGGGGGCGGGCTTTGGCTAACTCCTGCTCCAGCGATGTGAGGTCGTTCTGCGGTGCAATCAGGTCGGCCAGCCCCTGGGCCTGGTTGATGAGCCACATGCACATCACATACGACGCCATAGACACCGATGGGTCGCCGCGCTCGATGCGCGCCATGGTGGGCTGCGACACGCCCAGCCGCTGGGCCCACTGGGCTTGTGTTTCCTTGCGGCGCTTGCGTGCAATCACGATGTTCTGCGCGAGCAACGCGATCTGCTGGAGGACCGCCTGGGGGTAGTCAGCGGGCTTGGTGTTTTGAGATGGCATTCATAGATATTAGTTCAAGAAGGAATTTTTGAACATCTATGAATTATTTGCAGGTGACTGAGGGCAAGAGCTGAATGGTATAAATTATTCATAGATGCGTGTTAATACGATAAAAAATAATATCTATGAATTAAATGGTGCTGAGCTGTCGGCATGGTCGTGCAACAAGGGGGCAATCAGCACAAGGACGTGCTGCTACGCGCCGCCATGCCGGGCCTACAGGGCTCACTCCACAGCGTCGCTGGGCACCGCAGGCCCGATCTTGAACACCCCGCTCACCCGCGCACAGGGCACGCCATCGGCCGTCACCAGTCCCTGAGCAAACACCAGCGAACGCGTGACGCGCAGCGGTTCGGCCTCGCCCCGCACCCAGGCGCCCAGCGAGGCAGGGGCCAGGTAGTCGATCTGCAGGCTGATGGTGGGCAGGAAGCGGTCGGCCACCTGGTCGCTTTTGCGGTGCACCGACAGCGGCAGCAGCATGTCGCAAAAGCTGGCCATCATGCCGCCGTGCAGGTTGTTCATGGGGTTCACATGGCGGCGCTCCACGCGAAAGCCGAACTGCACCACGCTGCCTTCGTGGCGCAGGTAGAGCGGGCCGTTGTGCTGGATGAACGGGCCGCCAGACTGCAGTGGCGCAAAGCCCGGTGGGATCTCGGCACGGCTGCTCATGCGCGGGACTCCTTCTCCACATCTTGCGCAAAGCTGGCGCCCTGCAGGCTGCTGTGGGTGGCACCGTCCTCGGGCAGCCAGCCGCTGTACACCGCGCGAAAGTCCGCCACGATCTGCGCCAGCGGCATGTCGTCAAAGGCGCCGCGCTGGCGTACGTACTCCATGTGGCGCTGGCCGGTCTTGTCGAACGGGTGGTAGATCGAATCGTTCTCGCCATCGAACTCCAGCGGCAGCAGCCCAAAGCGCTCGCACAGCTCGATGTTGAACGCGGGCGTGGCCTTGCGCCAGGCGCCATCCAGCCAGATGTCGGTGTAGCCGTGCCAGATGAAAAGGTCGGTCTTCATCGTCTCGCGCATGCGCTCGGTGCTGAGGTGGTTGCGCACGTCGGCAAAGCCCATGCGCGCGGGGATGCCCGCCGCGCGGCATGCGGCGGTGAGGAGAGCGGCCTTGGGCACACACCAGCCGTGGCCGTTGGCCAGCACGGTGCTGGCCGCCATGCCCTGGGGCGAGAGGTCGATGCGGTAGGGGTCGTAGCGAAAGCCGTCACGCACGGCCAGGTACAGGGCCACGGCACGGTCACGGTCGGTGGTGCCGCACGCGTGTTGGGCGGCAAAGGCCTGGATGGAAGGTGCGTCGCTGTCGATAAGGGCCGTGGCACGCAGGTGGGCGGGCGTGGGTGTGGTGGTCATTGTGGTGTGTCTCCTGCAGTCGGACGAAGGCCAGTGTGCGGGCCCCGGGCACCCGATGCTGTCACAGGCGCGCCAGCCCGGCGCGGCAGGGGCTCGATGCCCCCATCACACCCTCCAAGCGGGCAGCTCCCAGTTGCGCCACAACGCCAGCCCGCGCAGCCCGGCCGTGAGCAGCACGCAGGCCAACAGCGGTGCCCAGTCGGGCGCCTGCAGCTGGCGCAGCGCCACGTCAGCCCAGCCACCGGCAAACGCACACAGCGCATAGGGCCGATGGTCGCTGAAGGCCTGGGGCACCTCGTTGCACAGCACATCGCGCAGCACGCCGCCGAACACGCCGGTGGTCACACCCATCATCACGCTGATGATGGGCGGCATGCCGATGGCGGTGGCAATGTCCACGCCCACGGCGGCAAACAGGCCCAGGCCAATGGCGTCGGGCAGCAGCATGGCGCGCTCGGTGGGCTGAAAGTGCCGCTGGCGCATGAACAGCATGGCGCCGATGCACAGCGCCAGAATGCCCCATACGAATTCGGTGTGGCGGATCCAGAAGAAGGGCCGCTGGTCCAGCAGCAGGTCGCGCAGCGTGCCTCCGCCAAACGCGGCCACAAAGGCCACGACACACACGCCCACGGCATCGAGCCGTTTGCGCGCGGCCATGATCACGCCCGACAGGGCAAACGCGATGGTGGCCGCCACTTCCAGCGTGAAGCGCAGTGTGTGAATCCAGGGGGCGTCGAGCGGCAGGTCCATGGGCGCGATTGTGCCGTGGCGCTGTGGGAGCGGGCAGGGGCTGGCAGCACGCTGCCTGTCAAGTTTTTGCTATCGAAAATATAGCTTATAGCGCTTGCTAATCAAGCGCTGGGGCCTGTTTTTATTCATAAACAATCCGCCAACGTCCCTGCTCTTGGGCAACTGGGGTGTTTCATGACACCAAGCCCCCCGCCCGAAGAAGCTGCCAGGCCAGCGCCAGCAAACAGCCCGTGCCGCCCAGTGCGCCCAGGCGGTGTCCCCAGCGCAGGCTGCTGGCGGGCCATTGGTTCATGGCCAGCACCAGCAGCCAGCCCAGCACCATCCAGGCCGCCACCACCAGCGCCAGCCCCGCCGCCGGCCCCGCCGCAGCGGTGGCCGCGAGGGCCTGCAGCACGACGGTAGCCACAACCACAGCCCAGGCGCGCCGGGATGCCGTAGTGGCGGGGGGCGTGCCGTCGCCCCAGGCGCGGGTGGGCACGGTGCGCGCCCAGCGGGTCAGTGCGATCAATGAGGCCAGCGCGGCGCTGGCGCCGATGAGTTCGTTCATGCAGCCTCCGGCGGGTGGCGGTCGGGCCCTGGGTTGGGCGCGTGCGGCGCCCCGTGGCCCGCCCGCCGCCGGCGCAGCGCCCGCCGCGCGCGCCACCGCAGCGGTGCACCCACAGCCAGGGCACACAACGCCGACGCCACGGCCCACTGCACCATCCCCGCCTTGGCCGCCAGGCCGCCATAGGCCAACGCGGCCAGTGCCCACAGCAGCACGGCGGTGCGGGGCGCCCAGTGGCGCAAGGTGGCAGCGGGCAGGGCCACGAAGAAGGCGAGCAGCAGGCCCAGCATGCCCGACGACCGTGCGGGTTCGGTGGCCACGATATGGGCTAGGCGGAAGGATTCCACCGCCAGCACACCGGTCAGCCAGAAGGGCCAGTGGGCTGACCCCACCCAGCGGGCCCAACCGCGTGGGTGCCAGCGCGGGTGGGCGGTGGTTGTGTGCACTGCAGAGCCCGGTCGGGCCACGGCCGCAGACCGCGACGCCCTGCGCCGGTGCGCCTGCACCCGCTGGGGCCCGATAAAAACCGCGATGCCCCCGCAGATCAGCCCCATGGCGACCAGGCTGACCAACATGGCGGGTCCTTGGGCACTGCCCAGCACCAGCCCGGCCACACCAGCCACGGCCAGCAGCGCGCCTGCGCCACCCAGCGAGACGCGCCACAGCGCCACCGTGCGCAGCGCCCACGCCGCCGCAGCCGACAGCAGCAGCCACACGCCGATGAGCGTCCACACCGACCACACGGGCCGCTGCGCCAGCGAGGGCAGACCCGCAGGCCCCCACAGGTGCACAAACACCGCCACGATGAGCGCGGCGGGCGTGGTGGCGTGCAGTGCCAGAAAGAAACGTTGCATGGTGGGCGAAGCTGTGACGCTGTGAGAGAGGCGCTGGTGGGTGTCAGCCTGCCGCCGCGATGCCGCCCGCAGCGCCCTGCGCAGCCTCTGCCTCGCGCCTGCGCTGCTGACGCGCATCCAGCCAGATCAGCGTCCCCGAGATCGACAAAAACGCGGGTGTCATGCCCAGAAAGAAATAGAGCCATTTCAGCGCCAGCCCGCCAAAGTCGCCAAAGTGCAGGGGCTCCATCAGCCCATTGACCAGCGACCAGAAGCCCGCCGTGCGCGGGTCGTGCACCTTCTTCGGCACGCCCGTGGCGGCATGGATGTCCACCCGCGCGGTGCTGGCCAGGTGATCGCGCAGGTTGCCGGTGAAACCCACCTCGGCCGTGCTGCTGCCCCAGCGGCGCAGCGACACGTAGCGCGCCTCCAGGCCGGGCACGGCCTGCTGCGCTGTGGCGTACAGCGCATCCAGCGATTGCATGGGCACCGGCTCGGTGGCGTCACCGCCCGCCTTGCGCGCTGGCTTGGAGGCGGTGGCATCGGTGCTGGTGGTCACGTATTTGTAGCCCTGCTCAAACAGCGGCGCCAGTCCCATCCACGCCCCCGTGGCCGCGATCAGGATGTGAAAGCCCAGCCCCCAGATGCCCGCAGACTTGTGCAGGTCCGACATCACCACGCGGAAGCTGCGACCCCAGCGCTGGGTGAACAGCTCGGCCAGGATCTTGCGGTGGATGACGATGCCCGTGGCAATCAGCACCAGCATCGCCACCCCGAGGAAACCCACGATCCACCGCGGCCCGAAGAACAGGAACACATGCAGCATGCGCAGGTACTGGCCGAGCTGGCTGTCCACCGGGCCCACCACCGTGCCGGTGTCGGAGCGCAAGGCCACCTTGGTGCGAGTGTTGGCGGGCGCGCCACGCTCGCGCACAAAGGCGAAGTAGCTGGGGTTGACGGCATCCGGCAGCGCGATGGTCTCCACCGTGGCGCCGGGGTAGCGGGTGTGCAGCTGGGTCAGCACTGCGTCGAGCGACGCAGGCTTGTCAGAGCGCGGCAGCTGCGCCAGCGACGGATTGGCCCACAGGTCGATCTCGTGCTTGAACACCACCACCGCGCCCGAAAAGCACACGATGAACATCAGCAGCCCCGTGACGATGCCTGCCCAAGAGTGCAGGGTGAACAGGCGGTTGAGCGTACGCTGGCTGGTCATGGCGTGCGGGCGGCTGGGGTGGACGCTGCGTCAGAAGAAGTACGTCACGCCCAGGCTGAAGTTGCGTGGCAACGCGGGCGAGACCACGTTGGCGTTGATCGCGCCGTCGTAATACGCCTTGTTGAACACGTTCTTCACGCCTGCCGTCACGCGGTAGTTGTCGCCCACGTAGCTGATGGACGCATCGGCCACAAAGTACGACGGCAGCGTGAACGGGTACGAGCCGATCTGCTCGCTCACATACCGCCCGCCCAGGCCCAGCGTCACGCGCTGATATTGCGGCAGCTTGTAGGTGGCCCAGGCCGTGAGCGTGTGGCGTGGCGTGAGGTTGAGAGGCTTGCCCACGATGGCAGTGTTGGTGTCACGCGTGACCTTGGTCTGCGTGTAGGTGTAGGCACTGGTCAGCTTCCAGCCGTTCTTCAGGTCCGCGCCCAGCTCCAGCTCCAGCCCGCGTGCGCGCTGCTCGCCGGTCTGCACGCTGAAGCCCGTGTTCACCGGGTCGGCCGTGGTCACGTTCTCGCGCACGAGGTCAAACACGGCGAGCGCGCCGGTGACCTGGCCGCCGGGGGCTTCGTACTTCACGCCCGCCTCCCACTGCTTGCCGGTTTCGGGCACAAAGGTCGATCCGCCAAACGTCAGGCCCGACTGGGGCAGGAACGACTCGCCATAGCTGCCATACGCGGCCCAGCCGGGCTTGAACTCGTACACCAGCCCGGCCGACAGCGTGGTGGCGTTGTCCTTCTGGCGCGTCTGCGTGTTGGCCACGCGGTTGTTCGTATCGGTGGTGGACCAGTCGCGGCGCAGGCCCACCAGGGCCGTCCAGCCCTGGCCAAACTTGATCTGGTCCTGCGCATACAGCCCGGCCACGGTGAGTTTGGCGGGCGCATCCTGCGTCAGCGCCTCGGGGCAGGTGGCCTGCATGCCATACACGGGTGCAAACAGGTCCAGCGCACCGATGCGGCAGGTGCGGCTGGCCAGCAGACTGGTGCCGCTGCGCGCATCGAGGCCCGTCACCAGCTGATGCTTCACGCCCAGCGCTTCAAAGCGCGACAGCAGCGAGGTGTCGGTGGCCAGCAGGTCGTAGTCCATGTACTGGCGCGAGGCCTGGCGGTTCTGCAGCCGCTGGTTGGCGTGCAGCGCCTGGTTGGAGACAAAGTTGCCTGTGCCCTTCTCGGTCTCGTAGCGCACGTTCTGGCGGAAGGTCATGGCCTCCGACATCTTGTGCTCCAGCGAGTAGCCCACGGTTTTGCTCTCTACGTCATACCCGCCAAAACTTGGGTCGCCCGTGAACATCGTGACGGGCAACGTGCCGTTGCGGTTGGGTAGCAGCGTGCCATAGGGCGTGATGCCCTGCTGGCGCATCCATTGGCTCTGGCTGTAGGTGGCAAACAGCACCAGGTCGGTCTGCGGGCCCAGGTCGATGGAGAGCGATGGCGCGAACCACCGGTCCTTGCGGTAGACGAACTGTGTGGGGTCGTCCACGTTGGAGACATGCGCATTGATGCGCAGCGCCGACTTGCCCGATTCGGACAGTGGTCGGTTGATGTCGGCCTGCAGCGTGCGCTGGCCGAAACTGCCCACCTCCACGCCCACCTCGTTGATCGCTTCCTTCTTGGGCCGCTTGCTCACCGCATTGACAATGCCGCCGGGCTGCACCTGGCCATACAGCACCGACGCCGAGCCCTTGAGCACCTCGAAGCGCTCGTAGCCATAGGGCTGCAGCTTGGCCCACATGCCCGGGCTCTGCACCAGGCCATCGACTAGGATGGATTCGGTGGAGCGAAAGCCACGGATATTGATGTCGTCAAACCCCCGGCGCCCAAAGTTGACCGGGCTTACCCCCGCCACGGTCTGCAGCGCTTGCTGCACGTTGGTGATCTGCCGGGATTCCATTTGCTCACGCGTGACCACGCTGACGGACTGCGGCGTTTCCAACCGCCGCATGGGCGCCTTGCTGGCGGTCTGTGCCTCCACGGGCGCAAAACCCATGTCTTTTTCAGTGCTGGCGTTGATGCGGACTTCTTGCAGCTGGGGCGCGCCTGTTGTCGCGTCTGCTGCCGGTGTGCTGGACTGCTGTGCGATAGCTGCTTGGGCGAGGCACAGGGCCAGCGGGGTCAGGGTGAAAAGAGTGGCCGCGCGGACGGATGGCAAGCGCGGGGCGTGCGCGAGGCGCAGGGGCTGAGAAGACATGGGGGTCCCGATGGAGGTGAGCGGACAACAAACGCTGGGGGCGCTGGCTCACGTGGCAGGGGACGTTGGCTGGCGAGAAAGTGATGAATTATAATGCGAATGGTTATCGTTTGAAATTCTGCAATGAAATGACTGGAGTGCGAGAAGCCGCAGTACCTTCTTGAGGGAGTTGAGATAACCACCACCGCCATGCGGCGCGAAAACTGGGACTGTTTGGGCTATCTCGGGACAACGCGAAACGTATCGTTGAAACGAAGTTGCAATCCATGTAGCAGCACGCGGCCCCGCCAGGAGCCCAATCTGAACTCCGAGGCTAGACTTCTGCCTTCGGCCAGGAGCGGGCACTGAACTCCGTACTTCCAGGTTGCTTGAGCGTGCCATTTGGAGGATTGGATGAAAGAGCTATTCGCTGCAGTGTGCACGCTAGTGGGTGCGTTTTTTCTCTATCTGAGTTTCGTGTCTGCTCCGGCGCAGTTATGGACTCCCAGTGAATTGGCTTACGGAGCTATTGCATACGGGCCTATGTTTGGGTCTGCGTTGCTGGCCGCCTTTGGCTTCAGGAGAACGCTCATCACGCTTCCCTGGCTGAAGCTGGCGTTCATGTCCTTGTTCGCCGTCATGGCCTTGGGTGCAGGCTACAACGCAGCCGGGGTCCTGTTCGGTTTCGCCTCGACCGGGTTGGGTTGGGCCATATTCGTTCAACTGCTGCGTCGTCCTGCAGTTGAAGGATGAAGAGTGTCTGATTTGAGCAAGAGCGAACGGCAGCTTTAGGCCCATAGCGGAAGTTGCGACATGCCGCAGAAGCAAATTTTGCGGTGCTTGACATCTAGGTGGAGCCCTCCGCACCGCGCGAGGTTTTTGCTATTAAATGTATAGCAAAAAGTCATGATGGTCGAGAGGAGGAAGCTATTTTTAATCCATTTTTTGGATAGAGGTAGCCCCCTCCCCATCCTCGGCCCCCTCCGCCCCGCCATACCCTGGGTACGCCCCTCCCGCCGCATTCAACGCCGCACTTTCCTGCCGCTCCCGCGCCATCTGCTCCGCAAACTGGTTGCGCCCTTCTCGCGCCACGGCGATGAACTTGGCGCGGTCCTTGTGGTGCGGGTACATGCGGTCGGCCAGGGCGATGTTGTGGGTGCGAAAGCGCTGGGTGATGGCGGTGGCCTGCGCGGGGGGCAGGCCCATCAGCTCCAGCACGGTGTGGGCGCTTTGCAGGCTGGACTCGAACAGCTCGCGCTGGACCAGGGTCACGCCCAGGTCGCGCAGCTTGTTCCAGTGCGTCACATCGCGCGCGCGAGCCACGATTTGCAGGTGCGGGAAGTGCTCGCGCGCGAGCTTGGCGATCTTGAGGGATTGATCCGCATCGTCCACGGCAATGACAAGGATGCGCGCATGTTCGGCCCCGGCGATGCGCAGCAGGTCGAGCCGCGTGGCGTCGCCGTAGAACACGCGGTAGCCGAAGGTGCGCGCCACTTCCAGCATGTCCACGCTGTGGTCGAGCACGGTGGTGGGGATGCCCTGGGCCAGCAGCACGCGCGAGACGATCTGCCCGTAGCGGCCGAAGCCCGCGATGATGATGGGCGCCTCTTGGGGTTCGGAAATTTCTTCGGCCTGGGGCGTGGCGGTCTTGAGCTGGGCATAGCGGCGCAGCAGCACACGGTCCAGCAGCACCAGCAGCAGCGGGCTGATCAGCATCGACAGCGCCACGGCCCCGATCAGCAGCGAGGCAGTCTCGGCCGGGAACACGCTGGCACCGGCTGCGGCCTGGAACACCACAAAAGCAAACTCGCCGCCCTGGGCCAGCAGCAGGGTGAACACCGGCCGCTCCTGGTAGGGGATGCCGACGATCTTGGCCAGCGTGTAGATCACCACGGCCTTGGCCGCCAGAAAGCCGACCAGGATGGCGGCCATGAGGCCGGGCGAGCGCAGGATCACGCCGAAGTCGATGCTCATGCCCACGGCGATGAAGAACAGCCCGAGCAGCAGGCCCTTGAAGGGCTCAATGTCAGCCTCCAGCTCGCGGCGGTATTCACTGTCGGCCAGCAGCACGCCGGCGAGAAAGGCGCCCAGCGCCATCGACAGGCCCACCAGCACCATCAGGTAGGCGATGCCCACCACCAGCAGCAGCGCGGCGGCCGTGAAGATCTCGGGGGTGTTGCTCTTGGCGATCCAGCGCAGCACGGGGCGCAGCAGCAGGCGCCCGCCGAGGATGATGGCGGCGATCACGCCGACGATCTTCAGCACCTCCAGCACCATCTCGCCTGGCGTGTGGCCCGCGCCTTCGCCGGCGGCTGCGCCCAGCACGGGCAGCAGGGCCAGGATGGGAATGGCCGCCACGTCCTGGAACAGCAGGATGGAAAATCCCGCCTGCCCGCTTTGCGTGCGCATGAGGTTGCGCTCGGCCAGCACCTGCAGCGCAATCGCCGTGGACGACAGCGCCAGGCCTAAAGCGCCCACCAGGCTCACGCGCCAGGGCAGGCCAGCCAGCGCACCCAGCGCAAACAGCACAGCTGCGCAGCCCAGCACCTGGGCGGTGCCGGTGCCAAAGATGGGGCGGCGCAGCGCCCACAGGCGGCTGGGTTGCAGCTCCAGCCCGACCAGGAAGAGCATGAGCACCACGCCGAATTCGGCAAAGTGCAGGATGTCCTGCACGTTGCTGACCAGCCCCAGGCCCCAGGGCCCGATGGCGATGCCCGCCGCCAGGTAGCCAATGATGGCGCCCAGGCCCAGCGCCTTGGCAATGGGCACGGCCAGCACGGCGGCGGTGAGGTACAGGAAACCGTAGGTGAGCCAGGTGGGGGCGTGTTCCATGGAGGCGCGGCAATAGTGGTGGCGTTGGGAGGGGCGTCGCAGGGGTGCGGACGGGCGGGCGTGGGCGTGTCAGGATTCTGGCATTGCCGTAGCGATGCGGGGGTGCGCGTGGCATGCCATTGAAATGCTTCTATTTTGATAGCTGGTAGCGCTTTATGGTCAAGCGCTAGCAGGCATTTTTATCCAGATCATGGCAGCGACACGGGGGCGTTGTTAAGATGCTCGCCCTTCTTCGCACACGGGCTTGGTGATTCATGGACTTTCAGACTTGGCTGGCTTTTTTTGCGGCATCGTGCCTGATTGCGGTGTCGCCGGGTTCGGGGGCCGTGTTGTCGATGAGCCATGGGCTGTCGTACGGCGTGCGCAAGACGGGCGCCACCATCCTGGGCCTGCAGCTGGGCCTGTTGCTGATTTTGCTGATTGCCGGGGCGGGCGTGGGTTCGCTGCTGCTGGCGTCCGAGGTGGCTTTCAGCGTGGTGAAAGTGCTGGGCGCCTGCTATCTGATCTATGTGGGCTTTGCGCAGTGGCGTGCCGGGGACAAATCGCCGGTGCAGGGCGATGAAGCAGAGTCGGCCGGCACCTGGCAAAAACGCTGCCTCACGGGTTTTTTGACCAACGCCACCAACCCCAAGGGCATCATCTTCATGGTGGCGGTGCTACCTCAGTTCATGACCGACACGCGCCCACTGTGGACGCAGCTGGTGGTGATGGCAGCCACCACGGTGACGGTGGACGTGGTGGTGATGCACGGCTACGCTGCGGGGGCCAGCGCGCTGCGCCGCCTGATGCGCAGCGCGCGTGCGGTGCGGGTGCAAAACCGTGTGTTTGGCGGCTTGCTGATGGCGGTGGGCGCCGGGCTGTTCTTCGTCAAGCGCGGCGGGCAGCAGGCTTGATAGGATGGTTTTGCTTTGATTTTAATAGCTGCTTGCGCATGCCTATAAAGCGCTAGAGGCTGATTTGGCTTGGTTTTTCATGGATACGCAGATTCCAAGGAGGTTGTCATGCCAGTAGTTGTTGTCGCCAACCCGAAGGGTGGTGTGGGCAAGTCCACACTGTCCAGCAACATCGCGGGCTACTACGCCAGCCAGGGGCATCCCGTGATTCTGGGCGACACCGACCGGCAGGAATCCGCCAAGCTCTGGCTGGGTCTGCGCCCGCCTGCCGCGCGCCCCATTGGCGCCTGGGATGGCATCAGCTCGGACGTGATCAGCCGCCCGCCCAAGGGCACCACGCACGCGGTGCTCGACACCCCTGCCGGGCTGCACGGCTGGCGGCTGAACGATGTGCTCAAGCTGGCCGACAAGATCATCGTGCCGCTGCAGCCCAGCGTGTTCGACATCTTTGCCACGCGCAGTTTTCTGGACCAGCTGGCCGAGCACCGCCGCGCTGAAGGGGTGCAGATCGGCATTGTGGGCATGCGCGTGGACGCCCGCACCAAAGCCGCCGAGCAGCTGCACCATTTTGTGGACAGCCTGGGCTTCCCGGTGCTGGGCTACCTGCGCGATACGCAGAACTACATCCACCTGGCGGCGCATGGCCTCACGCTGTTTGACGTGGCGCCCGGCCGCGTGGCGCGCGACCTGGAGCAGTGGCCGGGCATCTGTGCATGGCTCAATTCTTGAAGGACAGCGTGAAGCAGAACGTACAACCAGCCCCTCGGGAAAACACCTGTCACCCGGCAGACAAGGCGCGCCTGGGTGCGGGGCTACATTGCGACGATGAAAATCTTCCGCTCTTATTCCGAAGTCAGCGCCTGCGTGGGCCAGGAGGTCGCCGTGACCGACTGGATCACCATCACGCAGGAACAGGTCAACCTGTTTGCCCAGGCCACGGGCGACCACCAGTGGATCCATGTGGACCCCGAGCGTGCCAAGGCCGGGCCGTTTGGCGCGCCCATTGCGCATGGGTTTCTCACGCTGTCGCTGATCCCGCAGTTTTTCGAGACGGGCCTGACCATCGAGGGCGCGCGCATGGGCGTGAACTACGGGCTCAACAAGGTGCGCTTCACGGCACCGGTGCCGGTGGGCAGCCGCCTGCGCGCACGCCTGACCTTGCAGGCTGCCGAGCCGGTAGCGCCCGATGGTATGCAGATGACCTGGCTGGTGACCGTGGAGCGCGAGGGCAGCGACAAGCCGGTGTGCGTGGCCGAGTCTTTGGCGCGCAATTTCGGCGCCCCGGCCTGAGCCTGGTCGCCACCGGGCAGGAGGTCTGAACCATGGACCGACTGCAAGCTATGAAAATTTTCGAGCGTGTGGTGGAGGAGGGCGGCTTTGCCGCCGCCGCCCGCGCCATGGACATGTCACCCCCTGTGGTCACCCGCATGGTGGCCGAGCTGGAGCAGCATCTGGGCACGCGGCTGCTGCAGCGCACTACCCGCAAGCTGGCGCTCACCGACGCGGGTGATGCCTATCTGCAGCGCGTACGCACCATCCTGCACGAGATCGACGACGCCGAAGCGGCAGCGGCGGCCAACACGCGCGATCTGCGCGGCACCATCCGCATCGTTGCGGCGCCGGTGCTGGCGACCAACTTTCTGGCGCCCATGGTGGCGCTGTGGCATGCGGAGTTCCCCAAGCTGTTGCTTGACATCGACCTGGACGCCTATGCCTCGGCGAGGGTGGATGAATATGATGTGACCATCATGGTGGCAGGCGAGGATTTTGATGCCAACATCGTGGCACGCCCCCTGTTGAAGGGGGAGGCGATTGTTGTTGCATCACCCGACTACCTGGAGCGCAAGGGCATTCCGCGCGAGCCGCAAGACCTGCTGCAACACGACTATCTGCGCGACTCCGGCATGGCCGCGCGAGCGCAGTTGGGGCCAGCGCGCAAGCTGCGCCTGCAATCGCTCAACGGCAGCATGCCCGCGCAAGAGGTCGATGTGCCGGCAGTGCTGCAGTCGGTCAGCACCGAGCTGCTTCTGCGCGCGGCGGTAGACGGCGCGGGGGTGGCCGTCACATCGCGCCTTCTGGCCGAGGAACACCTGGCCCGTGGCGAACTGGTGCACATCCTGCCGGCATGGATTTTTTCGCGCTACACCATCTATGCCGCGCTGCCGTCCGGCCGCATGCTGCCCGCGCGCACCAAGGTGTTTCTGGACTTTCTCAGCGAGCAGGTGCCCCTGGCCGTGGCGGAGCAACGCGGGCAGCAGTCCAAGTAACCCAAGGCCATCGGCCAAGGTGGCGCACCCACCAACTATCAGCCAGGCATCAACCCAGCTGCGCAAATCCGCTGATGATGGTGCCCTCTGGCTCCACGGCGATTTCGCCGTCGGGCATCGCAAAACTGTTCTGGCGCCAGGCTTCGAACACCGTCACAGCCACGGCGTTGGACAAATTCAGGCTGCGCTGGCCCGCCACCATGGGCAGACGCAGGCGTTGCGCGGGCGGAAAACTCTCGCGCAGTTCGGGCGGAAGCCCCCGCGTTTCAGCGCCAAACACCATCCAGTCGCCCGGCAGGAAGCAGGTGGAATGCACGGGCTGCGAGCCGTGCGTGGTCATCGCGAACATGCGGGTCGGGTCTGGTTGGGTATCCCGCAGGAAGGCGGTCCAGCCTGCATGCACTTGCACCTGGGCGTATTCGTGATAGTCCAGCCCCGCGCGGCGCATCTGGCGGTCTTCCATCGAGAACCCGAGCGGCTCGATCAGGTGCAGAGTGCACCCCGTGTTGGCCGCCAGGCGAATCACATTCCCCGTGTTGGGCGGTATCTCGGGTTCGACGAGGACGATATGGAACATGCCGCCAATTGTCATCGCTGGACGTGTGAGTTGAGCAACCGCTCGTAATCAAAAGTATCCCGCTGGTACTTCGAGGTTGCGGGGCTCAGTCGAGCCCCGTGCGCGCCAGGACGGCGGCGGTGACATGCGTCACGCCTGCCTCGCGCAGCGCCAGGGTGGCCGCCTGCAGCGTGGCACCGGTGGTCATCACGTCATCGATCAGCACCACCCGCTGGCCGCGCAGGGCTGCCGCGCGGCTGGGTTCAACGGCGAAGGCGCCGCGCAGGTTGCGCAGGCGCTGGGCGCGGGGCAGGCTGCTTTGCGCCTCGGTGGCGTGCAGGCGCAGCAGGGTGTGGAGGTCGGTTTTGGGGCCTACCAGGTGCCTTGCCAGCAGGGCCGACTGGTTGAAGCCCCGCTCGCGCAGGCGTTCGGTGGACAGCGGCACCGGAAGCACGCGGTCAGCCGCTTCCAGCGCCGGTTCCATCCACGGCGTGCTGCGCATCAGTGTGGCCAGCGCCTTGGCCCAGCCCGGATCACCGCGAAACTTGAACTGCGCCAGCGCATCGGCCCAGGGGTAGGCGTAGTCCACTGCGGCAATGCAGGCATCAAAGCTGGGCGGGGTCTGGATGCAGGCGCCGCAGACCTCTACCCCTGCGGGCACCCGCAGGGCGCAGCGCTGGCAGCGCGTGGTGGGCTGGGCAAACCGCGCCACGCAGGCGTTGCAGATGCGCTGCGAGGGCCAGGTGTGGCAGAACGCGCACTGGCTGGGCACCTGGTGGACCCAGGTGTGGAAACGGCGCGAAATCCCTGTCAGGCCCGTAAAAAGCATGAATCAATATACTCGCGCGGCCCATGACGTCCTCCGAGCGCCCCCCCACCATTGATCCCGTTGCTGCTGCCCGCTGGCATGCAGCAGCCCCCGCCGTATCTCCCTGGCTTCATGAAGAAGTGGCCCGCCGCATGGAGGACCGCTTGCAATGGATTCGCCAGGCCCCTGAATCGTGGTGCCATTGGGACGCAGTGCGTGGCGGCCTGCAGGCGCATGCGCTGGTGAGCGCACGCTATCCCAAAGCGCGTTGTCAGATCTACGAAACGGCAGCCCATTGCGAGGACTCTGCCCGGCAGGCGCTGGCCAAGCCGTGGTGGAGCCCTGCACGCTGGAGCGCAGGCAACCCCCAGCTGGGTATGCCAGCAGATGCGAGTGTGCAGATGCTGTGGGCCAACATGGCGCTGCACACGGCAGCCGACCCGCAGGCGCTGATCGCGCAATGGCACCGTGCCCTGGCGGTGGATGGCTACCTGATGTTCTCGTGCCTGGGGCCCGACACCCTGCGTGAACTGCATGCGGTGTATGCCGAGCTGGGCTGGCCCCCGGCCGGGCATGCCTTCACCGACATGCACGATTGGGGTGACATGCTGGTGCACGCCGGTTTTGCCGAACCGGTGATGGACATGGAGCGCATCACGCTCACGTTTGCCACGCCCGAGCGGCTGATTCAAGAGCTGCGCGAGCTGGGTTGCAATCTGCACCCTGATCGCTTTCCCTCATTGCGCGGTCGGCGCTGGCGCGAGAAGCTCTACCAAGTGCTGTCCGACCGGTTGGCAGATCCACAACAAGGTGGTCAGTTGGCACTGACTTTCGAAATCATTTATGGCCATGCGTTCAAGCCCGCGCCTCGGGTGCGCGTCAGTTCCAGCAGCGCTGTGTCGCTGCAGGACATGCGCACCATGTTGCGCCAGGGCGGCAAAGAGAACTAGCCTGTAACGGCGTGTCAATGACATGGAACAAGGCACGCTACAATTCCGGGTTATTGAGATTTCGGGCATCTTCCCGCGCAACTTTGCGGGCTGCGCCTGTCTTGCCTTTGGCATGACAGGCACCCAGCTGGCAGTCTTGTGAGCACTTCTGGTGACGGGCTTGGTTTTTCGTTTTGCCACGGTGTCGGGTCAACGCATTGACTGGCGTCTCGTTCGCAACTGTTCGGTCACGCCGGTGCAGTTGGGCTGGATGTATCTGTCCTTGTGTGTGGTGTCCCTGGGTATCGCAACGTGCTTCTGGATACTCGGTGCCCGCCTGGTCATGCCCTTTGCGTGGCTGGAGATGGTGGCGGTAGGAGTTGCATTCGCCATGTACGGTCGCCATGCGGCGGATGGCGAGAGGATTTCGCTGCAGGGTTCGCGCCTTGTGGTGGAACTGGAGACAGCAGGCAAGCTGGAGCGCGCCGAGTTTGACCGGAGTTGGGTTCGCGTAGAGCCCAAGTCTGGGGACCGTTCGCTGATCATGCTGTCTGCGCAGGGCCGAACGGTCGAAGTGGGGCGCTTCATGCGCCCCGAACTTCGACCGGCTCTGGCATCGGAGATCCGCATGGCCTTGCGCGCAGCCTGACCCCACGCAGGCGCGCGAAAGGGATTGGTTAAATTGAGGCTTAGAAGTAAGTGAGAACTATGAAGAGCATTTCCAACAAGCTGGCTTCTCTGCTGCTGATTGCCGGTGCATGGGTGGGCTCCGCAGCCCATGCCGTTCAGGACCTGCCTGGCGGCCCTGCAGTCAACCAGCTGAACCTGCATCCCCCGGTCACCAAGATCGCAGAAGAGCAACATTTTCTGCACTGGATGATGCTGATCATCTGCACGGTGATCTTTGTTGCAGTGTTCTCCGTGATGTTCTACTCGATTTGGAAACACCGCCGTTCCAAGGGCGCCAAGTCGGCCAATTTCCATGAATCCGTGACGGTGGAAGTGGTCTGGACCATTGTTCCGTTCATCATCGTGATCCTGATGGCCCTGCCTGCCACCAAGGTGCTGGTGGCCCAGAAGGACACCACCAACGCCGACCTCACCATCAAGACCACGGGTTACCAGTGGAAGTGGGGTTATGACTACATCACCGGCGAGGGTGAGGGTCTGGCCTTCATCTCCACGCTGGACAGCAGCCATCGCGTGATGTCCGACAGTGGCAATGTCAAGGATGCGCCGACCGACTACCTGCTCAAGGTGGACAACCCGATGGTGGTGCCGGTGGGCAAGAAGATCCGCATCATTACGACGGCCAACGACGTGATCCACGCCTTCATGGTGCCTGCCTTCGGTATCAAGCAGGATGCGATCCCTGGTTTTGTGCGCGACACCTGGTTCCGCGCCGAGAAGATTGGCGATTACTACGGCCAGTGCGCCGAGCTGTGCGGCAAGGAGCACGCTTACATGCCCATCCATGTGAAGGTCGTGTCTGCTGAGGACTACACCGCCTGGGTGGCTGATCAGAAGAAGAAGGCTGCTGCCAAGCTGGACGACCCCACCAAGGTCTGGGCGCTGGACGACATCATGAAGCGTGGCGAGAAGGTGTATGCCGCCAACTGTGCGGCCTGCCACCAGGCCAACGGCAAGGGCGCTGGCCCCATCAAGCCATTGGACGGTTCGGCCATCGTGCTGGACGCGGACCATGTCAAGCAGATCCAGGTTCTGCTCAAGGGCGCAGCCAATGGTGCCATGCCTGCATGGGCGCAACTGAGCGATACCGATATCGCAGCCGTTGCCACCTACACCAAGAATTCGTGGTCCAACAAGACCGGCCAGCTGGTGCAGCCTGCTGAAATCGTGGCCCAGCGCGGCAAGTAATCAGCGCCCTAACGTATTGAGGAATCCAAGATGAGTGCAGTTCTCGACAACCACGGGCATGCGGGCGACCACGCACACGACGACCATGGGCACCATGGTCCCACCGGCTGGCGCCGCTGGGTGTATGCCACCAACCACAAGGACATCGGTACCCTGTACCTGCTGTTTGCCTTCGCCATGCTTATGGTGGGCGGCGTCTTGGCGCTGTTGATTCGCGCCGAGCTGTTCCAGCCCGGCCTTCAGCTGGTGAACCCCGAGCTGTTCAACCAGCTGACCACCATGCACGGTCTGATCATGGTGTTCGGCGCCATCATGCCGGCCTTCGTGGGCTTTGCGAACTGGATGATCCCGCTGCAGATCGGCGCATCCGACATGGCTTTTGCCCGCATGAACAACTTCAGCTTCTGGCTGATGATCCCTGCGGCCATCATGCTGGTGGCATCGTTCTTCATGCCCGGTGGCGCTCCTGCTGCGGGCTGGACGCTGTATGCGCCGCTGACGCTGCAGATGGGCCCCTCCATGGATGCCGGCATCTTCGCGATGCACATTCTGGGTGCCTCGTCCATCATGGGCTCGATCAACATCATCGTGACCATCCTGAACATGCGCGCACCCGGCATGACGCTGATGAAGATGCCAATGTTCGCCTGGACCTGGCTCATCACCGCCTACCTGCTGATCGCCGTGATGCCCGTGCTGGCTGGCGCCATCACCATGACGCTGACGGACCGCCACTTCGGCACCAGCTTCTTCAACCCCGCTGGCGGCGGTGACCCGGTGATGTACCAGCACATCTTCTGGTTCTTCGGCCACCCCGAGGTGTACATCATGATCTTGCCGGCCTTCGGCATCATCAGCCAGATCGTGCCTGCATTTGCCCGCAAGAAGCTGTTCGGCTACGCCTCCATGGTGTACGCCACGTCGTCCATCGCCATCCTGTCGTTCATCGTGTGGGCCCACCACATGTTCACGACGGGCATGCCCGTGACGGGCCAGCTCTTCTTCATGTACGCCACCATGCTGATCTCCGTGCCCACGGCTGTGAAGATCTTCAACTGGATCGCCACCATGTGGCGCGGCTCCATGACCTTTGAGACCCCCATGCTGTTTGCGGTGGGCTTCATCTTCGTGTTCACCATGGGTGGTTTCACCGGCCTGATTTTGGCCATGGCCCCTATCGATATCCAGTTGCAAGACACGTACTACGTAGTGGCCCACTTCCACTACGTGCTGGTGGCAGGCTCGCTGTTCTCCATGTTTGCTGGTGTCTACTACTGGCTGCCCAAGTGGACGGGTGTGATGTACTCTGAAACGCGCGGCCAGATCCACTTCTGGGGCTCGTTGATCACGTTCAACATCACCTTCTTCCCCATGCACTTCCTGGGTCTGGCAGGTATGCCCCGCCGCTACGCCGACTACCCCATGCAATTCGCTGACTTCAACGCGATTGCCTCGGTCGGCGCGCTGGGCTTCGGTCTGATGCAGGTCTACTTCTTCCTGGCGGTGATTGTTCCTGCCATGCGTGGCAAGGGTGAAAAGGCAGCTGCGAAGCCTTGGGACGGTGCTGAAGGTCTGGAATGGGAAGTTCCCTCCCCAGCGCCTTTCCACACTTTTGAGAATCCTCCCAAGCTGGATGCCACGGCCACCCGTGTGATCGGCTGAGGATCACGACCATGACACCCGAGCAGAAAAAGAGCAACCTGCGGATGGCGCTGATCCTGGCGTCGATTGCGGTGGTGTTCTTCGTCGGGTTCATGGCCAAGGTGTTCTTCCTTTCCCGTTGAGTCCACACCTGCCATGAGCCTGCACCGCGAAAACGCCAAGATGGTCGGCAAGCTGGTCGTGATCGCGGCTGGCATGTTCGCCTTCGGTTATGTGCTGATTCCCATCTACAAGCACATCTGCGAGATGACGGGCATCAACATCCTGTCGCTCTCTGAGCGTCAGGTGCCTGGTAACGGCGTGGCGGGCAAGGATGTCAAGGTTCCTGCCAACACGCAGGTGGACAGGACCCGTACGATCACGGTGGAGTTTGATGCCAACGCGCGGGGTCCCTGGGATTTCAAACCTGCCCAGCGATCGGTGCAGGTGCACCCGGGTGAGCTGACCACGGTGATGTACCAGTTTCAGAACATTCAGAACCGCCGCATGGCTGCGCAGGCCATCCCCAGCTACGCGCCCCGCCAGGCTGCTGCACACTTCAACAAGCTGGAGTGCTTCTGCTTTAACCAGTACACGCTGGAGCCCGGCGAGAAAAAGGAATGGCCGGTGGCGTTTGTGATTGACCCCCGTATTTCAAAGGACGTGACGACCATTACGTTGTCCTACACGTTCTTTGAAGTGGGTGGCAAGACCCCCGCAGCACCGCAGTCCACAGCAGCCGTGGATGTATCCCTTCCGACCATTTCCTCATTGGAAGGGGCTGGATCATGAATACCCCCCTGGAGCAGCCCGTGGTGAAGCCGCATGCGCGCAAAGGCTCGTTGCTGCGCACCGTGCGCGCCGTGGCCTGGTCGCTGATCGGCCTGCGCAAGGGCAGCGAATACCAGCAGGATGTCGAAAAGCTCAACCCACTGCACATCATCGTGGTGGGATTGATCGCGGTCTTTCTGCTGGTCATCGGCCTGATCGGGCTGGTGAACTGGATCGTGTGAGTGTGTGTTGGTTGGTACGAACAAATACTGAAAACAAAGATTTTGACAGTCAGGAGCTGAAATGAGTGCATCAACCCACGGCGGAACCCCTTACTACTATGTGCCTGCCGAGTCGCGTCACCCTGTGATGGCGGCTGCAGGCCTGTTCTTCGTCATTCTGGGCGCAGGGCAGTGGATCAACGGCCACGACTGGGGCAAGTATTCCCTGGCGCTGGGCCTGGTGTGGTGGCTGTTCACGCTGTACCAATGGTTCGGCGATGCGGTGCGTGAGAGTGAAGGTGGCCTGTATGGCCACAAGATCGATCTGTCGTACCGCTGGAGCATGAGCTGGTTCATCTTCTCGGAGGTGATGTTTTTCGGCGCGTTCTTCACGGCCCTGTGGTGGGCGCGTTCGCACTCTTTACCTGCCCTGGGAAGCCTGGACAATGCACTGCTGTGGCCTGATTTCAAGGCGGTCTGGCCCAGTCTGGCTGCGGGCGTGACCGGTTCGCCGGCTGGCATCGTCGAGCCCTTCCAGACGGTGGGTCCCTTCTGGCTGCCCACCATCAATACGGCTCTGCTGCTGACCTCGGGTGTGACGCTGACCATCGCCCACCATGCACTGCGCGAAAACCATCGCGGCAAGACGATCGGCTTCATGTGGGCCACGGTGCTGCTGGGTTTTGTCTTCCTGCTGGTGCAAGGCTATGAGTACTACCACCTCTACACCGACCTGAACCTCAAGCTCAACTCGGGCGTGTTCGGTTCGACGTTCTTCATGCTGACCGGCTTCCACGGTTTCCACGTGTTCCTGGGCATGCTGATGCTGCTGGTGATCACGCTGCGATTGCAAAAGGGCCATTTCACCGCCGACAAGCACTTCGGTTTCGAGGGCGCTGCCTGGTACTGGCACTTTGTGGACGTGGTGTGGCTGGGTCTGTACGTGCTGGTCTACTGGATGTAAACCGCGCCTGCCATGTAAAAAAAGCGCCTCGCGGCGCTTTTTTTGTTGGCATGCATGCTGTCAGCGCAGAGCCTGGTCCATCGCTGGCGGCGTCCTGCTCGCCACGGTTGGAGGGGGTTAGCGGGCGGTTGCCGGCAGGCCAGTAGGCTGGATGTAGCCCAGCTGCCAGGCGACCAGGATACACAGGAACAGCACGATGGAGATCCCCACCCGCACGGCCAGCGCCTTGGCCATGTGGTTGCCCTTGGACTTGTCATCGCGTCCATTGCGCATCATGAAGAACAGGGCGGATGCCAGGCTGGCCAGAATGGCGATGAACGCCAGCACTACGAGGTATTTCATGGAGCACATTATCCCGTGACCACTTTCCGCCGTCCCGCAGGCCTGCGTTTCTGGTTGATCACACTCGCCGCAGTGGCGGGCATGCTGGTCACGGCATCGCTGGGCCGCTGGCAGCTGTCGCGCGCAGCCGAAAAAGAGGCGCTTCAGGCCGCGCTGGACGAACGGGGGCGCATGCCTGCCATTGACGGCCGCGCCTTGCTTGCTGCTGCGGTGGCAGATCCATCCTCGAAGGACGCCTCTTCGTTGGTGCACCGTGCCGTGGTTCTGGAGGGGCGGTGGCTGTCGGAGCACACGGTGTACCTCGACAACCGCCAGATGCACGGGCGCCCGGGCTTTTTTGTGGTGACGCCTTTGCAGCTGGCAGGGCAAAGTGGCGCGGCGGTGCTGGTGCAGCGTGGCTGGGCGCCGCGCAATTTCCAGGACCGTACGCAATTGCCACAGGTGCAGACGCCACAGGACGTGGCGGTGCGGGTGCAGGGCCGTGTGGCGCCCGCGCCTTCACGTTTGTATGAGTTCCAGGGCACCGACAGTGCCCAGGGGTCTTCTCGCATCCGGCAAAATCTCGACCTGGCAGCGTTTCGCACCGAAACCGGTCTGGCGCTTGCCCACCTCACGGTGCTGCAGACGGGCGAAGCAGGCGAGGGGCTTCGACGCGACTGGCCCGTGGTCGGAGCAGGCGTCGACAAACACTACGGTTACGCATTTCAATGGTTCGGGCTCTGCGGCCTGATTGCACTTCTCTATGTCTGGTTCCAAATCGTCCGACGGTTCATTCGCCCGCGCAGCCACCCTGCCGCCTGAAGCCCAGGGGGACCATCCCCTGGGGCTCACCGTGCACACGCTGCCCGAAGCGGCGGGCGCCGTGGCCCTGACGCAGCGCACGCGCCATGGGCGTTTGAAGATGCTGGGCGTGCTGCTCATCTGCGCGGCGCCGGTCGTCGCCTCGTATTTCACGTACTACGTCATCCGCCCCGAAGGCCGGCGCAACTATGGCGAGTTGATCAACCCGCAGCGCACCCTGCCGGACCTGAGCGCCACGGCACTCGATGGCAAGGCCGTTCCCCTGGCTTCGCTGAAGGGGCAATGGCTTCTGGTCAGCGTTGCGGGAGGGGCCTGTGATGCCGCCTGCCAGAAGCACCTGTACCTGCAGCGGCAACTGCGCGAAAGTGTGGGCAAGGAGAAAGACCGCGTGGACTGGGTCTGGCTGGTAAACGACGCTACCAGCGTGCCCCCGGAGCTCACGCCCGCATTGCAGAAAGCGACGGTGCTGCGCATGGATGCCGCTGCACTCAATGCGTGGCTTGCGCCCGCCGAGGGGCACCAGATCGCGGACCACTTGTATGTGGTGGACCCCATGGGCAACTGGATGATGCGTTTTCCGGCAGCCATGGATGCGGCAGGCGCGGCCAAGGCCAAGCGGGATCTTGAACGCCTGTTGCGTGCGTCCTCGTCATGGGATGAGGCCGGGCGTCCCGGGAAGCCGTGATGGACACCCCACAGCCGCTCTACGATCTGGCGCCCATCGCCCGGCTGATGCTGCTGGGCGTGCTGATTGCGCTCGGGCCGCTCGCCTGGGTGGGCTGGCGCAACCGCAACAGCTCCCCCATGCGGCGCCTGCAGGCACTCACGGTGCTCACCCTGTTCCTGACGTTTGATCTGGTGCTTTTTGGCGCCTTCACCCGCCTGACCGACTCGGGCCTGGGCTGCCCCGACTGGCCCGGGTGCTACGGCAGCGCCAGCCCCGTGGGGGCGCGCACCGAAATCGCGGCGGCCCAGGAGGCCATGCCCACCGGCCCTGTGACCCATGGCAAGGCATGGGTTGAAATGATCCACCGTTACCTGGCCACGGGCGTGGGCGTGCTCATCATCGTGCTCACGGTGTCGGCGTGGGTGCAGCACCACAAGGCCTTGCGTATGGGGGGCGAGCGTCCCCCCATCAGCCCGTGGTGGCCCACCTTCACGCTGTTCTGGGTGTGTCTGCAAGGGGCTTTCGGGGCGCTGACGGTGACGATGAAACTCTTTCCGGCCATCGTCACGCTGCACCTCATCGGGGGGCTGGTGCTGCTGGCGCTGCTGTGTGTGCAGGCAGTGCGCCACACCCAGAGCGCTCAGGGCAAGCTGCCTGTGCGTGTCTCCACCGGGTTGCGCTGGGGTCTGGTGATCACCGGCGTGCTCGTGGCGGTGCAGGTGGTGCTGGGTGGCTGGGTCAGCACTAACTACGCGGTGCTGGCTTGCACCACCTTTCCCACTTGTCAGGGGAGTTGGTGGCCTGCCATGGACTTTGGCCAGGGTTTTCAGGTCTGGCGCGCGCTGGGTATGCTGCAGGACGGCAGCCACATCAGTTTTGCCGGGCTCACAGCCATCCACTATGTACACCGGCTCATGGCTTATGTGGTCCTCTTGGCCCTGGGCATCGTTTGCTGGCGCCTTCGCCAGGCGGGCGTGCTCCGGGTTCAGTCCCGCTGGCTGGCCGCGTTGGCGCTGCTGCAACTGGCCACCGGCCTCTCCAACGTGGTGCTGGACTGGCCCCTGCTGGCCGCCGTGCTGCATACCGGTGGCGCTGCGGCGCTGGTGGTGGTGTTGACCTGGGCCTTGGTGTCCAGCCGCGCGGTTTCCGCGCCGCAAGAGTTTTCCGCGCCTTCGGGTGCATCGAGAGTTTCCGCATGAGTGTTGCTGCCCCCGCCGCTGTTTCTACGCCGTCGCGCATTGCGCAGTTCTATGCGCTGACCAAGCCGCGCGTGGTCCAGCTCATTGTGTTTTGTGCCCTCATTGGCATGGTGCTGGCTGTGCCTGGGCTTCCGTCGGCCTCGCAACTTGGGCTGATGGCCTTGGCCTGTGCCGGGGTGTGGCTGGTGGCGGGCGCTGCCGCCGCCTTCAACTGCATCGTGGAGCAGGGCATCGACGCCAAGATGAAGCGCACCGCCTGGCGTCCCACGGCCAAAGGCCAGCTGTCCAACGCCCAGACGCTGCTGTTTTCTGCCGTGTTGTGTGGTGCGGGGTCCGCACTGTTGTACTTCTGGGTGAACCCTCTCACGATGTGGCTCACGTTCGCCACATTTGTGGGCTATGCGGTCATCTACACAGTGATTCTCAAGCCCCTTACGCCGCAGAACATTGTGATTGGTGGTGCGTCAGGCGCCATGCCGCCCGTGCTCGGGTGGGCGGCCATGACCAACGATGTCGGCCCGGAAGCGCTCATCCTGTTCCTCATCATCTTTCTGTGGACGCCTCCTCACTTCTGGGCGCTGGCCCTGTACCGGGTGGAGGACTACCGCAAGTCTGGCCTGCCCATGCTGCCGGTGACCCATGGCAACGAGTTCACCCGCCTGCAGGTATTTCTGTACACCCTGATCCTGTTTGCCGGGTGCCTGATGCCTTTCGTTTACGGCATGAGCTCATGGATCTACCTGACCGCTGCGGTGGTGCTCAGCGCAGGCTTCTGCGGCTACGGTTTTGCCCTGTGGCGCAACTATTCGGACGCGCTCGCGCGCAAGACCTTCCGCTTTTCCCTCATCCACCTGAGCGCCCTGTTTGCCGCCCTCCTGGTGGACCACTACGTGCTGTGAAGACCGCCATGACCATGCTGAAAAGAAGTGCTCTCAAAACGATAGCTGTTAGCGCTTTTTCTATAAGCGCTACGGGCATTTTTAGTGCCTGTTCCGAGAAAAAGGCAGAGTTTCGTGGCGTGGATATCACCGGTGCGGACTATGCCCGTGACATCCCGCTGACCGACCACAATGGCCAGGCGCGACACCTCAAGGACTTTGCGGGCAAGGTGGTGGTGGTGTTCTTCGGCTTCACGCAGTGCCCGGACGTGTGCCCCACCTCCATGCAAGAGCTGGCCGAGGTGAAGAAGATGCTGGGCAAGGACGGCGACCGCCTGCAGGGCATCTTCGTCACGGTAGACCCCGAACGCGATACGCCGGAAGTGCTCAAGGCCTACATGGCCAATTTCGATCCCAGTTTTCTGGCCCTGTATGGCTCGCCAGAGCAACTGGCTGCGGTCGCCAAGGACTTCAAGATCTACTACAAGAAGGTCGATGGCAAAACGCCCACCAGTTACACCATGGACCACTCGGCGGGCAGCTACGTGTATGACACGGCGGGGCGCCTGCGTATCTACAACCGCTATGGCAGTGGCGCGCAGGCCCTGGCGGCAGACGTCAAGGCACTGCTGGCCGAGGCGGGCTGAGGTTTCTGTGGGCCCGCCAGTCCGCCTGCTGGTTTGACAGCACCTGCAACAAAAAACCCGGGCAGGCGCATCGGCCAGACCCGGGTTGATGTTTGCTAGCAGCAAAGGCGTGCGGCGTTTCCGTCGCGCAGATTTATTCCGCCTTGATGCCGCGCATCGCGATCACGCCGCCCAGCAAGTTGGTGTCGGCCTTCACGCGGTTGGCCAGCCCCTCGGGCGACGAGCCCACCGTCTGCCAGCCCTGCTGGAACAGCTTGCCGCGCACCTCTTCGCTGCGCGCAATCTCGCTGATCAGCGCCGCCAGCTTGGCCTGGATGGGCTTGGGCAGGGTCGAAGGCGCCGCAAAGGCGTTCCAGATTTCCAGGTTGAAGTTGCTGATGCCGGCCTCGACCAGGCTCGGCACATCGGGTGCCAGCGGGCTGCGCCC
>NZ_CP199679.1:3580000-4210000 GCF_057597245.1 Acidovorax sp. NN32 | reverse complement strand
ACCTTTTGTATAATGGGTCAGCGACTTACATTCAGTGGCAAGGTTAACCGAATAGGGAAGCCGTAGAGAAATCGAGTCCGAATAGGGCGAATCAGTCGCTGGGTGTAGACCCGAAACCAAGTGATCTATCCATGGCCAGGATGAAGGTGCCGTAACAGGTACTGGAGGTCCGAACCGACTAGTGTTGCAAAACTAGCGGATGAGCTGTGGATAGGGGTGAAAGGCTAAACAAACTTGGAAATAGCTGGTTCTCTCCGAAAACTATTTAGGTAGTGCCTCAAGTATTACCGTCGGGGGTAGAGCACTGTTTAGGCTAGGGGGTCATGGCGACTTACCAAACCTATGCAAACTCCGAATACCGACGAGTACAGCTTGGGAGACAGAGCACCGGGTGCTAACGTCCGGACTCAAGAGGGAAACAACCCAGACCGCCAGCTAAGGTCCCTAAAATTGGCTAAGTGGGAAACGAAGTGGGAAGGCTAAAACAGTCAGGATGTTGGCTTAGAAGCAGCCATCATTTAAAGAAAGCGTAATAGCTCACTGATCGAG
Organism: Acidovorax sp. NN32; assembly: GCF_057597245.1. Classification (NCBI taxonomy): domain Bacteria; kingdom Pseudomonadati; phylum Pseudomonadota; class Betaproteobacteria; order Burkholderiales; family Comamonadaceae; genus Acidovorax; species Acidovorax sp. NN32. The sequence goes on along the minus strand of NZ_CP199679.1, from coordinate 4,209,451 downwards.
TCGTCCTGCGCGGAAGATGTAACGGGGCTAAGCCAGTTACCGAAGCTGCGGATGTGCAATTTATTGCACGTGGTAGGAGAGCGTTCTGTAGGCCTGTGAAGGTGTCTGGTAACGGATGCTGGAGGTATCAGAAGTGCGAATGCTGACATGAGTAGCGTTAAAGGGGGTGAAAAGCCCCCTCGCCGTAAGCGCAAGGTTTTCTACGCAACGTTCATCGGCGTAGAGTGAGTCGGCCCCTAAGGCGAGGCAGAGATGCGTAGCTGATGGGAAACAGGTCAATATTCCTGTACCGATCAATAGTGCGATGTGGGGACGGAGAAGGTTAGCTCAGCCAACTGTTGGATATGTTGGTTCAAGCCTGTAGTCGTGCCTGGTAGGCAAATCCGCCGGGCTTAGATGAGGGGTGATAACGAGTCTGCTTGCAGACGAAGTGAGTGATACCCTGCTTCCAGGAAAAGCCACTAAGCTTCAGCTATTGACGACCGTACCGCAAACCGACACTGGTGCGCGAGATGAGTATTCTAAGGCGCTTGAGAGAACTCAGGAGAAGGAACTCGGCAAATTGATACCGTAACTTCGGGAGAAGGTATGCCCCAAGTAGGTGAACCTGTACAAGGCGAGCCCAACGGGGTTGCAAAAAATCGGTGGCTGCGACTGTTTAATAAAAACACAGCACTCTGCAAACACGAAAGTGGACGTATAGGGTGTGACGCCTGCCCGGTGCTGGAAGATTAAATGATGGGGTGCAAGCTCTTGATTGAAGTCCCAGTAAACGGCGGCCGTAACTATAACGGTCCTAAGGTAGCGAAATTCCTTGTCGGGTAAGTTCCGACCTGCACGAATGGCGTAACGATGGCCACACTGTCTCCTCCTGAGACTCAGCGAAGTTGAAATGTTTGTGATGATGCAATCTCCCCGCGGAAAGACGGAAAGACCCCATGAACCTTTACTGTAGCTTTGTATTGGACTTTGAACAGATCTGTGTAGGATAGGTGGGAGGCTTTGAAGTGAGGTCGCTAGATCTCATGGAGCCAACGTTGAAATACCACCCTGGTGTGTTTGAGGTTCTAACCTAGGTCCATTATCTGGATCGGGGACAGTGCATGGTAGGCAGTTTGACTGGGGCGGTCTCCTCCCAAAGCGTAACGGAGGAGTTCGAAGGTACGCTAGTTACGGTCGGACATCGTGACGATAGTGCAATGGCATAAGCGTGCTTAACTGCGAGACTGACAAGTCGAGCAGATGCGAAAGCAGGACATAGTGATCCGGTGGTTCTGTATGGAAGGGCCATCGCTCAACGGATAAAAGGTACTCTGGGGATAACAGGCTGATACCGCCCAAGAGTTCATATCGACGGCGGTGTTTGGCACCTCGATGTCGGCTCATCTCATCCTGGGGCTGTAGCCGGTCCCAAGGGTATGGCTGTTCGCCATTTAAAGAGGTACGTGAGCTGGGTTTAAAACGTCGTGAGACAGTTTGGTCCCTATCTTCCGTGGGCGCTGCAGATTTGAGGAAGCCTGCTCCTAGTACGAGAGGACCGGAGTGGACACACCTCTGGTGTATCGGTTGTCACGCCAGTGGCATTGCCGAGTAGCTAAGTGTGGAAGAGATAACCGCTGAAAGCATCTAAGCGGGAAACTCGTTTCAAGATGAGATCTGCCGGGGCCTTGAGCCCCCTAAAGAGTCGTTCAAGACCAGGACGTTGATAGGTCAGGTGTGGAAGCGCAGTAATGCGTTAAGCTAACTGATACTAATTGCTCGTGCGGCTTGACCCTATAACTTTGATAGCCAATATGCAAACCGTAAGGAATGTGTGAAAAGCTCAAAGATTGTTATGCCAAGTTGACGCAGTCAAAAAACACAAAAATCTGATTCCAAACTCTATGAATTCGCCGAGCTGTTCCTCGAACAGCCCAGCACCCAGTTATGCCTGATGACCATAGCAAGTTGGTACCACTCCTTCCCATCCCGAACAGGACAGTGAAACGACTTTGCGCCGATGATAGTGCGGGTTCCCGTGTGAAAGTAGGTCATCGTCAGGCTCTTACAGCCCAGAAAACCCCAGTCTCATAAAGACTGGGGTTTTTTGCTTTGGGAGTACGAGATTCTTTGGAGCTGAGACACTCACAGTGTCCGCCTGGGCTCAGAGAGGCAACCGCCGACCTATGCTCGAACACCAGCAGTTCTCCCTTGCCAAATGCTGTCCTGAATCGCCCCAGTTTTGAACTGACCCCCAGAAGTTGGACGGCTGCCTTGCCGCCAACTAGGTGGTGTTTCTCAGCCGGTATTTGCGCAGCGTCGAGATGGAGGGGGTCGAAGGGATCATGATCGCGCTCCTGTCCAAGAACGAGGCCGATTGTCTCGCTCGCCAACATAGACAGGGGCGCGATGTTTACTTGGCGTCAGGGCCTTCGCGGCGGCCTACCGCGCGAGCGGTTTAGTCCATCGTCCATTTGCGGCCGAAGCGGTCGCTCAGTCCAGCACCTGAGGATGACTCAGATCAGCCTGAAGCCGCCGCAAGGCCAAATCGAAGGCCTTTGCGGCAAGCGTTTAAGCACAGTGCAGAGTGGAAAAATCCTGTGCGGAAGGCGCAACGAATTGACCTGCACGAAAAATACAAGACTCAGTGAAGACCGATCGGAAAAGTACAACCCTGAGGGAATAAAAAGTACAAAGGTATGCACCTCGTGTCGTTCTAAGCGGTTGATTTCTCAAATTCGGCAGTACAACGCTCAGTGCACATCGACAGTCGCCTGGGCCATCGGCCCAGGAATCAGAAGGCGCTATGGCAGGATGGTTGTGCTAAGCCATTGATTCAAAGGGGAATTTGATGGCTGCAGAGGTCGCGGCGAATCCAATATCTCGTTGTCAGAGCGTGTTCCCGGTACGGGGTTCCAGCCCTTTGTAGCCAAGTTTTTTGCGATTGTTGCGAAAAATAGAGCAGTCTTTTCATGATCCAGCGGTTTTCGCGCCGCTGGCATTGCATCCCCCGCTATGGCAGACTGCACCGCCCAACGCCTTCGGGAGACGCGCATGACTGAGCCGACCGCACTTTGCGACATTCTCGTTGTCACTACCACGGTGGCCACCGAAGCGGAAGCGCGGCGGCTGGCGCAGCTGGTGTTGCAGGCGCGGCTGGCGGCCTGTGTGCAGGTGGAGCCCATCACGGCCTACTTTCGTTGGCAGGGCGCGTTGCAGGAGGACCGCGAGCTCCGGCTGGTGTGCAAGACCGTGCCCCGTGCGCTGCACCCTTTGCTGGCGCTGCTGCGGGCGCAGCATCCCTATGCGCTGCCGCAGCTGGTCACGCACGCGCTGCAGGGGTCCGCGGAATATGCTGACTGGGTGGATGCGCAGGTGGCCGACGCTACGGTGCTGGCATGAAGCTTGGGCATTCCCCAGTTTGCCGACGTCTCGGCCGCTGGTACGGGTCGCTCAAACTCTCGGATCGCGATCACACGCTCAGGTCGATCTGCTGCACCGTGCCCGCGCTGCCGTTTTCTCGCAGGTAGATGCTGGCGGAGCGCACGGCGCCCAGGCTGTGGTTGTCCGCCGTGCGCAGGGCGAAGGGCGTTGCCTGGGCGGTGAGTTGCACCGCGCCCACGCCCAGTTCCTCCAGGGTCTGCAGGCTACCGCTGCCATCTGCATTCGGGGTCCACACGCGCAGCTGATGGAAGACCGGGTCGGCCTCATCGATCCAGCCGTTGCCGTCGCTGTCATGCCGGGCCAGTTCTGTAAAGCCGTTGCCCGTGTCCGGGCCGAAGAGTTCCAGGCCGCTGTCGATGCGCGCGTTCTGGTTGGTGTCTAGCGCCAGATAACCCCGGTTGCCGGCAAGCAGCGGCACTTGTTCGGTCTGCCCGTCGCCGTCCAGGTCGAAGGCAAAGCGCAGGTCCTGCAATTGGGCGGCGGTGCCGTCGAAGTTGATGACCAGCGGGTCCACCGCCACGGCGTCGCCCAGCCGCAGGCTCACGGAGGATTCCTCGCGGTAGCTGCGTTGCATATCCAGCTGCAGCGTGAACCGGATCTCCCGGCCATCGGTGGTGCGCACCGTGCCCGCTGCAGCGAACTGGGTGCGCTCGGCTTCTTCCAGCACTTCGCGCTGCTCATAGATCAGGCCAAAGCCCGCGCGCTGGCGCGGGGCTGCGGCCATGCTGTTCGTTGGGGCCAAGGGGGGCGGGGGAGCTGCGGGCGCGTCGGTGGACTGCGGCCCGGCATAGACGCGGACGAGCACCCCGGTCATGCGTTCGATCAGATCGCGGATCATGGCGAGCTGGGGCGTTAGGCCCTCGTCGCGGGCGCGCTCCGGCAGAGGCTCGACCGAGGTGGTGGCCACATGGGGTGCATGGGCGGCCTGGGCCAGGCGGGCAGCGGTGGAGATTTGCAGCGGCGGTGCCTGGCGGGCGAGGGGCGTGCTGGCGGGGCGGTCGCCCACCCACATTTCCAGGCGGCTTGTCTGGCTGTGCATGCGCGTGGCGACATGCTGGGACTGCATCTGCAGGGTGGACGACTCGATTCTCATGGGGCACCTCCATGGTTTCCACGGAGGTCCGGCGCGGTGCGGGCTGGCGTGGCCCCTGGTTATCGGCACTTCTGCGCGGTACCTTGAATGCAATCCCGATACCGGCCCAAGGTCAGCTGGAGGTGCCTTCCGGGCCCAGCACCTCCCGCGCGACCCGATCAAAGTCTTCCAGCGCCATCGGCCTGCCAAACAGATAGCCCTGAAACGCCTTGCAGCCGTGCGCCAGCAGAAATTGGTGGTGCGCCGCCGTTTCGACCCCCTCGGCGATCACGTCCAGACCCAGGCTGCCGGCCAGCGCGATGATGGAGCGTGCGATGGCCGCGTCGCTGGGGTCCAGCAGCACGTCGCGTACAAAACCCTGGTCGATCTTGATCTGGTCCAGCGGCAGGCGCTTGAGGTAGCTCAAGGACGAATAGCCGGTGCCAAAGTCATCCAGCGAAAAGCCCAGGCCCTGGGCTTTGAGTGCGCGCATGGTGGCGATCACGCTGTCCACGTTGTCCAGCAGCAGGCTTTCGGTCAGCTCCAGCTTGATGTGCGCCGGGTCGGCGCCAGTGCGCTGCAGCAAGGCCAGCACCTGTGCCACAAAGTCTTCCTGCAGAAACTGGCGCGCGCTGACGTTGATGGCCAGGCTCAGGTGGGCCATTGCCGGGTCCAGCCGCCACCGGGCTTGTTGGCGCAGGGCGGTTTCCATCACCCAATAACCCAAGGGCAGGATGAGGCCGGATTCCTCTGCCAGCGGGATGAACTCCGATGGCGGCACCATGCCGTGCGCGGGGTGTTGCCAGCGCACCAACGCCTCTGCGCCGGTAACCCGCCCCTGCGCGTTCACCTGGGGCTGGTACAGCAGCAGGAACTGCGACTGGCGCAGGCCGTTGTGCAGCTCCGTTTCCAGCAGCGCGCGGCGGTTCACGGCCTGCTGCATGTCAGGGTCAAAAAAGCGCAGGGTGTTGCGGCCCGCGTCCTTGGCGCGGTACATGGCCATGTCGGCCTGTTTGAGCACCTCGTCCACCGAGTCACGGTGCTCGCGCAGCAGCGTCACCCCGATGCTGGCTGTGAAGTGGTGTTCATGCCCGGCCAGATCGTAGGGCTGGCGCAGCTGGGCCAGGATCAGTTCGCCCAGCGTGCGCGCCTGGGCGGCGGCTTCCGGCGGGTCACTGCTCAGGTTCTGCAGCACCACCACAAACTCGTCGCCCCCCAGCCGGGCCACCGTGTCCTGCTCGCGCACGCAGCCGCGCAGGCGCAGGGCCACTTCCTTGAGCAGCAGGTCGCCCACCTCATGGCCCCGGGTGTCGTTCAGGGTCTTGAAGTTGTCCAGGTCCACAAACAGCACGGCTGTGGTCAAGCCCGAGCGCGCGCCGCTGGCCAACACCTGCTGCAGACGGTCTACCAGCAGGCGCCGATTTGGCAGCTGCGTGAGGGCGTCGTAGAAGGCCAGGTAGCGGGCCTCGTCCTCGGCCGCCTTGCGGCCCGAGATGTCGATGTCGATACAGAACATCTCCGGTGGGTGGCCCGGCACCCGGATGTAGGCATGGCTGGAGAAGACATGCACGGGCGTACCGTCCTTGCGCTGCAGCTGCAGCTCGCCAGCGGGAATCACCTCGGCCGTGGCGAACATGTGGCGTACGTGTTCACGCACGGCGTCGCGCATGGGGGGCGGAATGATGAGGTCGAGCAGGTTGCTGCCCAGTGCCTCCTCGGCCGTGTAGCCATACAGCTCCTCGGAGGCCTGGTTCCAGTAGCTCGTGGTGCCATCTTCCAGATAGCCTTGCACCGAGATGGACGGGATATTGCGCAGCAGCGAGCGAAAGCGAAGCTCTGACTCGCGCAGCGCACTTTCGGCGCGCTTGCGTTGGGTGATGTCCCGCGCCAGGAAGACCACGGCCGCCTGGCCACCCACTGTCACCCCCAGGGGCTGTGCGCGCCCTTCAAATTGCCGCGTGCCCGAGAGGGTTTGCATCTCGTATTCCACGCTCTGCGTCTGGCCCGACAGCAAGGTGCTGCGGATCAGTTCCACAAATCTGTCGGCCTCCTCTGCGGGCAGCACGTCATGCATCCGCTTGCCCACAAGTTGGGCGGGGCTGGCGGCCAGCGGGGCGTCGTCGGGCGATAGCACTTCCACATAGCGCCCCTGGGCATCCAGCACCAGCAGCACGTCGGGAATGGCCTGCGCAATGGCCCGAAGCCGGGCGGCCGTGCCGTGCAGTGCGCGTTCGGTGGCCAGGCGTTCTTCCACGTCGTGCAGCAGCAGGCCCAGCGCCACCGTGGCGGGTGTGAAGGTCAGCAGAAAGGGCAGGGCCAGGGTCTGGTTGACGCGCTGAACCACTTCGGTCGGCAGCAGCTGGAACACCGCCAGCACGGCGGTGTGCACCAGCAGCCCGAACAGCGCCAGCGTCACGGGCTCGACTCCCAGGCGCCCACGCGCCCGGCCCTCGCGGTAGACCAGGCCCAGTGCGGTGCACAGTGCGATCACCATCAAGCCCACCTCTGCCCCCGCGCCGCCCAGCCACAGGCGGCCGGTGGCGGCCATGGCGGCGGCGATGCAGGCCACCAGAGGGCCGCCAAACAGACCCGCCATGCTCAGCACCACCGAGCGGGCGTCAAAGATCACCCCGGGCATCAGCACCACCGGTGTGAGCATGCCCACCACGCAGATGGTGCCAAAAAGAATGCCCGAGAACACCTGCCCGGTGCGCGGATGCTGGCGCCAGACGCGGATGTTGAACCCATGCAGAAAGCACAGCGCCAACAGCAGGGCAACACCTTTGACCAGCTCAATGAACATGGGCCTCCGTGCCTTTCCAGGGGGAAGCCCATCATGGGGGAATTGCCGCAGTTCGTAAACGTGAAAATGGCCCCCGAAGGGGCCATGGATCACGCTGGCGGGGGAAGGGGGCGGCCCGGACCGCCGGGCTGCATCAGGTGAGCAGCGCCTGCGCGAACTCGCGCGCGTTAAAGGTTTCCAGGTCTTCGAGCTTTTCGCCCACGCCGATGAAATACACCGGAATCGGGCGCTCCTGCGCGATGGCGGCCAGCACACCGCCCTTGGCCGTGCCATCGAGCTTGGTCACGATGAGGCCTGTGAGCTGCAGCGCGTCGTCAAACGCCCGCACCTGGGCCAGGGCGTTCTGGCCAGTGTTGCCGTCGATCACCAGCAGCACCTCGTGCGGCGCCGTGGCGTCGGCCTTGGTCACCACGCGGCGGATCTTTTTCAGCTCTTCCATCAGGTGCAGCTGGGTGGGCAAACGGCCCGCCGTGTCCACCAGCACCACATCCTTGCCGCGCGCCTTGCCGGCCGTGACGGCGTCAAAGCTCACGGCGGCCGGGTCGCCGCCTTCCTGGCTCACGATTTCGACCGTGTTGCGGTCGGCCCAGACGCCGAGCTGCTCGCGCGCTGCCGCGCGGAAGGTGTCGGCCGCCGCCAGCAGCACGGCCGCCCCTTCGCCAGCCAGGTGTTTGGTGAGTTTGCCAATCGACGTGGTCTTGCCCGCGCCGTTGACGCCCGCCACCATGATCACCGTGGGTGTGTGTTCGCCGATGACCAGGGCTTTTTCGAGCGGGCGCAGCAGGTCGGTCAGTGCATCGGCCAGCAGGCCCTTGACGGCGGCGGGGTCGGTTGCCTTGGCCTCCTTCACGCGGCGCTTGAGGTCGGCCAGCAGGTGGGTGGTGGCCTTGACACCGGTGTCGGCCATCAGCAGGGCCTCTTCCAGCTCTTCATACAGCGCATCGTCGATCTGCGTGCCGGTGAACACCGTGGTGATGCTGCTGCCGGTTTTGCGCAGGCCGGCCTTGAGGCGATCCAGCCAGCCCTTGCGTTCCGTGGGGGCGGCTGCCGGTGCGGAAGCGGGTGCTAGGGCAGCGATGGCGGGGGCTGCCACCGGCACGGGTGCCGCAGGAGTTGCCTGAACCGGGGCTGCCACCGGCACAGGTGTGGGAACGGGTGTGGCTGGGGGCGCTGCGGCTGGCACTGGCGCAGGCGGTGGGGCTGGCGCTGTTACGGGCGTGGGCGCCGGAGCTGCCTCGGGCGCCTTGGGGGCAAACGGGTTGCGCAGCCAGCCAAACGCTGCCGGTGCTGCAGCCGGGGCTTCGACGGGCGGTGGCGCGGGCACGGGTGCCGGGGCGGGCGAAGTAGCCGGAGACGGCGGCTGCGCCACCGCAGCTGTCGCCGCTGGCACGACCGGGGTGTGGGGGGCGGCAGGCGCCGGAGCGCCGTGCGAAACGGCCGGGGAGGGCGCATCGGACGGTGCAGGCGTCGATGGCGGAGCGGCGGGCTTTTTCTTGAAAAAACTGAACATTGGAGGGTTCTTAGAATCATCCATTCTATGAAACGTGCTTTCACCCTACTGGGCCTGCTGGCCTGCCTCTCGTCCGGGGCTGCCTTTGCGGCAACGCCTCCCGCCTCTCAACCCCCCGCTGCGCCTTCCACCACGCCGTCCGCCACGGCCTCTGGCGCGCAGCAGTTCACGCTCAAGAACGGCATGCAGCTTATCGTGCAGCCCGACCGGCGTGCCCCCACTGCGGTGCACATGGTGTGGGTGCGCGTGGGCTCCATGGACGAGGTGGATGGCACCACGGGTGTGGCCCATGTGCTGGAGCACATGATGTTCAAAGGCACCAAGACGTTGCCGCCGGGCGAGTTCTCGCGGCGTGTGGCGGCTTTGGGCGGGCGCGAAAACGCATTCACCAGCCGCGACTACACGGGTTACTACCAGCAGATCCCGTCCAACCGGCTCGAAGATGTGATGAAGCTCGAATCCGACCGGTTTGCCAACAACCACTGGCCGGATGACGAGTTCAGGAAGGAGCTGGAGGTCGTCAAGGAAGAGCGCCGCCTGCGCACCGAAGACCAGCCCCGCGCCATGCTGGCCGAGCAGCTGTTTGCCGCCACCTTCACCGCATCGCCCTACCGCCGACCGATCGTGGGCTGGATGAGCGACCTGGATGCCATGACACCGAATGATGCGCGCGCCTTCTACCGCCAGTGGTACACGCCCACCAACGCCGCCGTGGTGGTGGCAGGCGATGTGGACGTGGCCCAGGTCCGCGCACTGGCCGAGAAGTATTACGGCAGCCTGCCCGCCCACGCGCTGCCCGAGCGCAAGCCCCGCACCGAGCCCGCGCAGCAGGGCCTGCGCCGCATTGCCGTGAAGGCCCCGGCCGAGCAGGCCTACGTGGCGCTGGCGTTTCGTGCGCCCAGCCTGAACCGTGTGGAGAACCTGACCGAAACCGACCGCGACGCTCTGGCGCTCATGGTGCTGTCGGCGGTGTTCAACGGCTACGACGGCGCGCGGCTCGACCGTGCGCTGACCCAGGGCGAACACCGCGTGGCCGACAGCGCCAGCAGCGGCGCCATGGTCACGGGCCGTGGCCCCAGCCTGTTCATGCTCAGCGGTGTGCCCGCTGCCGGCAAGACGGCCCAGCAGGTGGAAGACGCGCTGCGCGCCGAGGTCACCCGCGTCGCCCGCGATGGGGTCAGCGAGGCTGAGCTGACCCGCGTGAAGACGCAGTGGATCGCCTCGACCGTGTACGAACGCGACTCGGTGATGAACCAGGCGCAGGAGCTGGGGGGCAACTGGATTCAGGGCTTCCCGCTCGACGCCAACGAACGCCTTCTGGAGCTGCTGCGCACCGTGACGCCCGCCCAGGTGCAGGCCGTGGCCGCCAAATATTTTGGCGACGACCAGCTCACGGTGGCCACCTTGCTGCCCCAGCCGCTGGATTCCCCCCGCCCCCGCGCACAGCCCGCACCCGGTGCGTCCCGCCACTGAACCCGCTTTGCGCCCTATTCCATGATTACTATTAAAAACATAGCTGCTCGCGCTTTACTGATAAGCGCTGGAGCCATTTTTTATTCAAATTCTGCCTGGGCGCTGCTGCCCATCCAGCACTGGACGGAGGGGAACGGCGCCAAGGTCTACCTGGTCGAAAGCCCGGTCATCCCGATGGTGGACGTGCAGATCGACTTTGATGCTGGCAGCCGCCGCGACCCGGCGGGCCAGTCGGGCCTGGCCAGCGCTGTGGCCGCCATGGCCAGCAAGGGCGTGAAGGCCGGGCGCGACACCAGCACCGAACCCGCGCTGGACGAAAACGGCCTGGGCGAGGCCTGGGCCGACCTGGGCGCCAGTTTCGAGGTGGCCGCCGACAACGACAGGCTGCAGTATTCACTGCGCTCGCTCACCGACCCGCCGCTGCTCGATAAGGCCGCCCGTCTGGCCGCGCGCCAGATCGGCGAGCCCAGTTTTCCGGCCGACGTGTGGCCACGCGACCGCGCCCGCTGGAGCGCCAGCATCAAAGAGTCGCTGACACGCCCGGCCACCGTGGCCAACCACGCGTTTGAAGCCGCCGTGTACGGCAGCCACCCCTACGGCGTGCAGACCACCGCAGAGACGCTGGCGCGCATCAGCGTGGCCGACATGCAGGCGTTTCACACCCAGCACATCGGCGCCTGCCGCGCCAAGGTCAGCATTGTGGGCGCCGTGTCGCGCACACAGGCCCAGGCGCTGGTGGCCACGCTGCTGTCGCGCCTTCCCGCCAGCACCGGCTGCGCGCCGCTGCCGCCCGTGGGCGAGATCGCAGCGCTCGCTGCACCCGCCGAGCAGAACATCCCCTTCACCTCGGCCCAGGCCCATGTGCTGATTGGCCAGCCGGGCTTCCAGCGGCGCGACCCGGACTTTGTGGCGCTGCTGGTGGGCAATCACATCCTGGGCGGCGGCGGTTTTGTCTCGCGCCTGACCAACGAGGTGCGTGAAAAGCGCGGCCTCAGCTACAGCGTGTACAGCTACTTTGCCGCTGGCATGCACGCCGGCGCCTTCACCGTGGGCCTGCAGACGCGCCCCGACCAGGCGGCCCAGGCCGTGAAGGTTTCGCGCGACGTGATCGCACGTTTTGTGGCCGAAGGCCCCACCGAGGGCGAGCTGCGTGCCGCCAAGGACAACCTCATCGGCGGCTTTGCGCTGCGCATCGACAGCAACAAGAAGCTCCTGGGCAACGTGGCCAACATCGCCTGGAACGAGTTGCCGCTGGACTACCTGGACCAGTGGACGAAGAAGGTCGAAGCTCTCACCGTGGCCGACGTGCGCACGGCCATGGCCAAGAAGCTGCAACCCGAACGCATGGTGACCGTGGTGGTGGGGGGCAAGCCATGAGCCGCTCGACCCTGAAAACCACCGCCATCAACGCCGAGATCCGCAAAGCCCAGGCCGCAGCGGCCACCCCGGCGGTTGCCGCTGGCAAAAAGGGCGCGCCCAAGGACAAGGCCGTTGCCGCAGCAGCGCCCAAGGGCGCGGGCGAAATCCGCATCATTGGCGGGCAATGGAAACGCACCCGCCTACCCGTGGCCCAGCGCCCCGGCCTGCGCCCCACGCCCGACCGCGTGCGCGAAACGCTGTTCAACTGGTTGGGCCAGGACCTGACCGGCTGGCGCTGCCTGGATGCCTTTGCGGGCACGGGCGCGTTGGGGCTTGAAGCCGCGTCGCGTGGAGCGGCCGCCGTGCAGCTGGTGGAAAGCGATGCCGCTCTGGTGGCCCAGCTGCACACCCTGCAGCAGCGCCTTTCGGCCACGGCCGTGCGCGTGCAGCGTGGCGACGGGATTGCCGCCCTCAAACAGGCGGCGCCCGCCAGCATCGACCTGGTGCTGCTGGACCCGCCGTTTGACAGCGACCTGTTCGTCGCTGCCCTGCAGGCCGCTTCCAAGGCTGTGGCCGCCCAGGGCTTTGTCTACCTCGAAGCGCCCCGCGCCTGGACGGACGAGGAGCTGGCAGCGAGTGGCCTGGTGCTGTACCGCCACCTCAAGGCCGGCGCCGTGCACGCGCACCTGCTTCAGCGCAGCGCCTGAAGCACGCAGGGCCGCAGACCCGCAGCGACCTACCTTTTCAACGTCGCCAGCCGGATGCTGCCGTCGGCCTCGATGCCCGCCATGTTCCAGCGCAGCGTCTGCGGCAGCCCCGCCAGCGTGGGCTGGCGCACCCAGGCCAGGTGCACCGTGTAGCTGCCCGCAGGTGGGCTCGGCAAGGTCCAGGTGGTGTTGATCTGCGCGGGCACACCCGGAAGAATGGCACGCGCCTGGGCGGTGCTCAGCAGCTCCCGGCTGGCCACCACTTGGCCGGTGCCATCGCGCAGCTGAGCCTGCAGTTGCCAAGGGGTGTAGAGCGGTGCGTTACCCGTGTTGTCCACGCGCACCTGCACCTGCACCGTGCTGGGCGTGGGGGCCGTGACAGTGATGGGCCCCAGCGCAAAGCGGTAGCCCGCCTCGCGCCCCACGGCCGCCAGGTGGGCCTGTTCGGTGCCCGTAAAGCTGGACCACGGCGCGTTCAGGTTGCCATTGCCCACGGTGGAGACATGGAAGTCGCGCACCTGCTGCAGCGCGGTGGCGGCGTTGGTCTTGGACTCGCCGGGGCCGAAGGGGCAGAACTCCGCGATCCAGGGGGCGGTCTTCCAGCGGTCCGAGATCTGTGCCCAGTCGCCCGGGCGATCGGTCCACTGCTTCATGAAGCCGTCCTGCGCCAGGCAGTCCCAGCGCAGGCCCACCGGCAGCGTGGTGGTGGTCTGCTGGAAGAACGCGTACTGCAGCGTGTCCAGGTTGGCATGCGGGATGAACATCGCATGCTGCGCATCCGGGAACCTGTCGAAATGCATCTGCGCAATGCTGCGCTTGGTGGCGTTGGAGGCCGGGGTGATGCCTTGGGTTTCCAGGGCCGGTGTGTAGACCACGTTGGTGGTGTTCATGGCCCACTCGCCGTACTGCCCGTACAGGCCCACGTCGATCCAGGCCAGGTCCGACGTGTCGCCCAGCGCGGCGGCCACGGCCTGCAGCAGGGCCTGCATGCGCTCCAGCACATAGGGGTGGTTCCAGTTGGGCACCAGCGTGGGAGGCAATGCGGGCGCGGGCGGGGTGGGGGCGGGCATCGGGGCCGCCCACACGCAGGCGGGGTTGGGTGCGGAGCATTGCGGCTGCGCCGTGCCCGCACCGTGCAGGTAGGTGGGCACGTCCAGCGTGTTGGTGCCGTAGCCACGCATGGCCTGGATGCGAAACGCAAACTGCCGCCCAGCGGCCCGGGCGGCATCGCGCGCGGCCACCAGGTTGCCGAGGGTGTATTGGCCGGGTGTGTTGCCTTCCAGGTCTTTCCAGAGGTAGCGCTGGTAGGCGGCCTGGGGTGGTGCCGATTGTGCGAGCGGCACGTCACCCGGGTCCGAGCGCCACTGGTAGTAGCCCCGGCCGGGGTTGGGGGTCAGGTCGCTGGCGATGGCCAGGGGCGCGAGCAGGGAGTTCACTGAAACCACGCTCCATCCCGCGCTGGGCGGGGGGGGCGCTGGAGGTGGCTGCGACGGCGGCGGCGATGGGGGTGGTGCAGACGGGGGCTTCACCGGCGGTGCTGTGGGGGCCGGCGGGGGCGGTGGTGGGGGTTCCGGCGTGGGCCCTGGTGCGGGCGCCGTGCCTGGGGCTGGCGTGGGAGTGGGAGTGGGAGCCTCGTTGGCGTCCCCGCCGCCACAGGCCGCCGCAAACAGGGCGGCCGCCAGGGCCGTGAGCCGCGCCATGCGGACGGGGTGCAAGGTGCTGAGGGTGTTCATGGATGCCATTTTTTGAATGAAATTGGGCTCTAGCGCTTATCTGATAAACGCTAGCCGCTATTGTTTTTGATGTGATCTGTCCGGCGCGGTGGTCTCGGCTTCCGGTATCACCGTCAACCGCAGTGCATCTCTCTCCAGCGTGTAGGCGAAGGTGTAGCGGCCCGGCTCCAGGGTGGCGCGGCCTTGTGGGAAGGAGGTGTCGGTCACGTCGGTGAGCTGGCGCTGGGCCAGCTGGATGCGCGTCTTGCGGTAGTGCGCCAGCGTGGCCGGAACGGCGTGCCACCGGCTGGTCTGGCCGGGCCGCAAGGGGCCCAGGTCCACATCGCTGCGGGTGCGCGGCAGGCCTTGCCAGACATGCTCGAACACCTCCTGGCTGTTGTTGCGCACGCGCAGCCACACCGTGGGGTGGTCCTGCGCGTGGGCCAGTCCGGGTGCCAGCACGGGCAGCAGCCGCAGGAGTGTGCGGCGCATCATTCCGAATCCTTCAGGTTTTGCAGGTCCCTGCTCAGGTCGCACACCCGCGCGCGTCGGCGTTCCAGCGCGGCACCGGCGATGTTGAGCGCGGCCGATGTGCCCTGGTCGGCATGCAGCATGGCGTCCCACTGGCCCTGCGCGGTGTCGAACGCCAGCCATGCGCGCTGCGCCGCACGCAGGGCGTCACGCCGTGCGGGGCCAGCGGCCTTGAGGGCCTGGGCGTAGACGCGGTTGAGCTCCTTGTCCCACGCGGCGTAGGCGGCCGACTGCGCGTCACGCAGGTCCACCGTCACGCCACCGCTGCGTTCGGCGGCCGCAGCCAGGGCCTTGTCGATGGGGTGGGCAGAGGTCTGGCCGCAGAAGTGTTCGGCGGCGTGGGCTGTGTGTGTCCCGGCGGCCAGCAGGGTGAGTGCGGCCAGCAGTGCAAGGGTGGTGTTGTACAAGGGCTTGTGCGGGGGGGGGGGCATGGGGGGGGGCCTTCTTTCTGGCGTTCTTCTCTTTTCAGGGGGAGTGCACGGAGCTCATGCGCCCACCCACAGGAGCGCTGCCAGGGTGGACAGCAGCGCCAGCACGGTGAAAGCGACTACCGCGCCTCCGCTGGCCGCTGCCACGCTGACCACGGTGGACCAGCCGCGCGCCTGGCCCCAGTGGGCAAGGTGGCGGGCCAGCCCCAGCGCGGCGAGCCAGCCCAGCACCAGCAGCACGGCCAAGGCGCCCAGCAGCTTTCCGCCCTGGGTGGAGTTCATCCCGTTGCTGCCGAGCAGTGCCGTAAACATGAAAAACAGCGCGGGCAGCAGATTGGCAGCGCCCGCCAGGAGCATGGTGAGGGTCGTGGCTGACATGCGGTGGGCCTGCGGCTTACTCCGTGACGGCGTAGCTCAGCACATCCAGCGACTGCGTGTGCTGGGGGTTGCCCGAGATCCAGTCCGCACGGGCGATCACCGTGTACACCCTGCCCTGTTCCAGCTTGCCGCCAGGTTGCAGGGCGGCGGTGCGCGGGTCTACGTAGAGCATGGCCGTGAACCCTTCGGCGCTGCGAAGCAGCACGGCCTGCTTGCCGTTTTTCACCTTGATATCGCTCACCCAGGCCGCCTTGTTGCCGGTGGGCGGGTTCAGGCTTTCCACGGTACCCGACAGGCGCACGATCTTGCGCCAGACCTTGCTGTCCTTCGGGTTGGTGACCTTGCCGCTTTCTGCGGCATCGGCCTTCTGAATGTCGCCCAGCGACTGGTAGGCGATGGTCCAGTCCGCGTGGCTGGTATCGCGGCGCAGGTGGTCGGCGGCGAGCATCAGGGTTTCCGTCCAGCCCCCGCAGGCGTTCTTCTTTTTGCACAGCGGCCAGGCTGTGCTGATCCAGCGCTTGAGCTGCTCGGCCTTGTCCTGGTGGCCACCCATCTCCAGCGCCACGCCCGCGCCCAGCACGGCGGCGGCCTGGTTCTGCTCGGGCGCCACCACCAGCACGGCGCCGTTGCCCACATCGAGCTTGCCTACGCGCAGCTGGCGCATCATGGCGTGGGCATATTCATTGGCGCTCTTGCCGCCCAGGTCCTTCACCAGCAGGGTGACGATCTCCACGCCCGTTTTCTGCGCATGCTCGTACATCTGCTTTTCAAACTGCGCGCGGATGGCCGGGTCCAGGATGCCGAACTCGTCGTAGATGAACTGTGTGCCCTTGGACGGGATGGCGGCCGCGTCTGCCTTGGGCAGGGTTTCGGCAGCGGCGGCCAGGGCTGGGGCGGGCGTCTTGGCCGAGGGGACCGCCGGTGCTGCCGTGGGCGCTGGCGCCTTGGCGACCGTGGTGGCGGGTGCCGGGGCGGGCGATGCGGCAGCCGGTGCCGGTGCAGCGGGGGCAGCCGCTGCGGTGCGCACCGGCAATCCGCCAGAGCACTGCGGCCCACCGCCTTGCAGCTCGCAGGCTTCTGTCCAGCCGCTGGCAATGGCGGCCAGGCGCTTCTTGCGGCCCGGGTGGGTTTCGCCGTCCTTCTCGGGGATCAGCGTGGCAATGGCGCGCTGGGCATCGGCCAGCGGCGCGCCCATCTTGTAGAGCACAAAGCCGCTGAACTTGTCCGACTCCAGCTCGATGGGTGGCTGGCTGCCGCCGGGCACGATGGTGTGGCCCGAGAGGTGGTGCCCGATCTCGTGGGCCATGATGCTCACGGGCGCCCAGTTGTTGGATTTGGTGGCCTGAATGACTTCGCCCATGAAGGCCGGGTTGTAGGCAATCACGCGGCGCGGCACCTTGTCAGGCCCCTGCATGATCACCGCCGCTGCGTTGGGCACCTTGCCCTCCACCACCACAAAGTTGGCGGGCAGTCCGGTGTATTTCATGATCTCGGCCACCACCTGTTTGCCGGTGCCGCCGCCCTTGGACAGGTCGGGTGGCGAGAAGGCCAGTGGGCTGCCGTCGTACGAGCAGGCCTGCAGCGTAGCGGCCAGCTCGGCCGCCAGCTGGGCCTTGCTGGGCTTGGCCACGGCAGCCGTCTTTTGGGCCATGGCCAGGCCGCCCACGGCCAGGCCCAGCATGGTGGCGCAGGCGAAGGCGACAGGGCGAACAATGCGGTGTTTCATGGGGATGGGTTCCTTGGGTTGGGATCAGTGAATGCGGTGGCCGGTTGCGCTGCGTGTTGCGCGCAGCCGTCGATACTGTCGCGCCCCAAGCCAGGGCGGCCGAGCAAGGGCCGCCCCGCAGTGAGGGCCGCGTCCCCCTGCCCGCATGGCGCAGCCATGCGAGAGCGGGGGGAAGGCGCCGAAGGCGACTCAGGGGGGTGTCTCATGCCGTCACCAGTGCCGCCACGCGCAGCACGCGCTGGGCCAGTTCGGCCTGGCCGCGTGTGCCGGTCTTGGCGTACAGGCTGGCCAGCTGGGAGCGCACGGTGGGCATCTTCACGTGCCGGTTGTCGGCCATTTCGCGCGGGGTCATGCCCTGCAGCAGCAGGGGCAGCAGGGCGGCTTCGGCGGGGGTCAGGCCATAGAGCGCGCTGCACACCGACACCGTGGCGCCCGCGTGGGGTGGTGCCTCGGGCACCAGGATGAACTGGGCCAGCGGCTCGGCGGCGGGCCCTGGGCCATTGCGCAGCGGCGCGGCCAGTGCCACCAGCGTCCCCGGCGCGGTGTCGTGCTGGGTCTGCAGCCGGGCCGAGACGGGCGAGCGTGTGCTCAGGCTGGCGGAGAGCAGTGGCGTCAGCCCGGGGTGGATCTGCGCCAGCTGCAAGGGCTGGCGCGCCTGCCAGCCCGTGGCGTTGCGCAGCAGGATGCGGCATTCGTCCTCCACCCCCAGCCAGGCGCGGGCGTGTTCGTTCAGGTAGCGCACCTCGCCACGCTGGTTCACATGCATCAGCCCCAGCGGCAGCTGGTCCAGCGTGCGCTCCAGCGCACTGCTGTGGCGGCGGGCCTGCTGCAGACGGCGCTGGGCGCGCATGAGGCTGCGCACCCAGGGCGTCACGGCGCGCAGCCGGGAAAATTGTTCGGGGGTGAACTCGCTCTGGCCCAGGTCGTTGTACATCGCCAGCACGTGCATGCCCACCTCGGGCGAGGCCTCCACAATGCTGTTGACCATGGCATCGATGCCCAGGGGCTTGAGGTAGTCGGCATAGAACGCGCCACGGCGCAGGGCTGGGGTGCTGACGAGCTGCTGGCTCAGCGAGCCGCCGCGTGCCAGCGCCTCACCCTGCTGGCGCACGAGCGCTTCGCTCCACGCATCGCTGCCCTGGATCAGGTTCGCATAGCGCGCCAGAAAATCATCGGGCATGCCCCATTGGTAGGCGGCCAGCGGGTCGTCCGAGCCGGGCAGGGGGCAAAACAGCACCACCTTGTGGCTGCCCAGCGATTCGCCCACGCGGTGCAGCAGGCGCTCCACCATGCCGGGCTCGCCCAGGGCCTCCAGGCTTTCGGCCATCAGGGTCTCGAAACCCGGTATTCCCACAGGCTGCGGGTCCCGCTCTTCACCGCTCAATGGGTGCTCCTCATCAGGTTGAATGAACTGCGCCGGATGGTAGGGTTGATGCCTGCGCCGCAACATCATTCAGGTGAAGGATGTGGCTGCGGCCCGACAGGTTTTCATGAACTTGTTCACGCTTTTCACGCGCCCATTTGCCACAGCACGAGTTCGACCACTGCGCGGGCATAGAGCTGGGTGGCCTGCCACTTGAGCGCCGCGAACAGCGCACCGGCCAGCAGCAGCCGCCAGCCATCACGCCGCCAATCCAGCACCAAAAACTGCCGCAGCGCCACCATGAGCATCAGCGTCTGCAGCGCCGTCATGTACCAGGGAGACCAGGCCTTGTGCCACCTGAACAGCTCGGGCGACGACGCCAGCACCAGCGGCAGCTGGTTGACCATCTGCAGCGCAATGAACACCGCCTGGCAATACAGTGCCAGGGTCAGCAGCTCGGCCACGTTGTAGCCCCACCGGCGGAACACCAGCCACATGCTGGCAAACGCCGCCACCGCGCCCAGCGAGAACGACCACTTGGAGTAGCCCGTGACCAGAGCGACCATGCGCTGCGCCTCTTCGCTGGGTAGCTCGGGCCGCAAGTAGTCGGTGTGGCCCAGCACGATCAGCAGGAAGCCGATGGCCAGGCACAGCAGGGTCAGCGGGTGGGGGTGGTCCTTGCGCTGGCCCAGCACGTATTCGCGTGCGGTGGTGCCGGGCTGGGGCAGCACGCGCAGTGCGTTGCGGAGGGTGTTCCATTCAAACCAGCGAAAACGCTCCCACGCTTCCTTGCGCACGGTGCTGCTGCCCATGCGCGCGGCCTTCTTCTGCCCGCACTGCGCGCAAAACGGGCCAGAGAGCGCCGCGCCGCAGTTCAGGCATGCCTGGGTGTCGAACAGCGCGTCGCTGACGGTGGTGGGAGTGGGCTGGGGCGGACGGGGAATCACAAGGAAGGAACGGTGCAGGCCGGGCTGGGGTGGGCTGCGGATCGTAGGCTGTGGCCCGGCAGCCGCCATCGTTCACATGAACGACGATGAGCGACGGCGCTGCGTGGATTTGCTATGTTTTGTGTAGCTATTAGCGCTTGATGGATAAGCGCTGGCGCCCAAAAAACCTTAGAACTTCTTGCGACGCAGTGCCCCCATGCCCAGCATGGCCGCCGCGAGCGACAGCAGGATCAGCGCCCATTCACCCAGGGTGGGCACGGCGGTGGCGCCGACGGGGGGAACGTTGGGCGCGTTCACCGTGAAGTCGCAGGTGGCCGTGGGTGGGTTGGCGGGCCGGGGGCCCACCTGGTACAGCCAGGTGTTGGGGCGGGCCGGGTCATCGACCATGCGGACGTTGCCGCCGCAGTTGCCGCGGACCGTGCTGCCCACGGGGAGTGGCGGCGAAACGGCGCAGACCTGTTGGGGGCCGGGCACCGGGAAATCGGTGCAGGTAATGGTGAACGCGCCGGGCGGGTTGCTGATGGTGTTGATGGTGGCCCACTGGGCCTGGGCGCTTCCTGCGGCCAGGCAGGCGCTGACGGACACGGAGCGGAACAGGGCAACGCGGAAAATGCGGCGGCGGAGTTTCATGGGTGCGAGGCTTGGAAAAAAATGGACCATGCCGCCCGCTGGCGCGAGCGGCGACACGCAGGGACTGTAGAAAGCCCCGGCGCCCTTGCCCATCCGCTACCTGGAGGAGCCTCGCTCGCTATGTTCTCATTCGGGTAGATGATGACGGCAGCCAGGGGCGGCTCCTACGATCCGCCGCGTTCTATGAAACACATGGCCTGTGCGAAGCCGGGTGCCTGCGTCCGGCCCGCCTGCCTGCCTTTTGCAAAAGGTAACGGGCAGGGGCAAACGCTGGGGCAGCATTCCGGCGGGCGCAGGCTTTGCATAAAGGGAATGGGTTTGCATCCTGCTTTTTGCGATCTGCTGGCATCGGTGTCGGACGGCACCCGGTTTGGCGACACGCTGGCCCGCTACGCCGCCAGCTTTCGCGCGGACCTGCTCGGCGGCGCCTTTCTGGCCAGCGATCTGGACCAGCTGGCGCAGTGGGGCGCGGAGTTTGCCGCGCACCCCGAGGTGGACTACTGGCTGCAGTCGCCATCGAGCGACGGCGCGCCCGCGCTGCTGGCGATGGGCGTGACGCCCGAGGCGGCGCAGCGCTACGCCACGCACTTTCGCCTGCAAGACCCGCTGTGGGACGACGCCATGGCGCAGCGTGCGCGCACGGGCCCGTCGGGCACCTGGGTGGCCACGGACGCGCCCGTGCACGCCACGCGCGGCTTTCGCCGCAGCGAGATCTACAGCGACTTCCTGCGCGAGTACGGCATCGGCACCCGCATGTTTGGCGGCAGCCAGGGCGCGTCGCACCCGGTGGGCAATTTGTTCATGTCGGTGTACCGCCAGGGGGACGACGAGGGCTTCACACCGGAGGAAGTCGCGCGTTTTCGCGCAGAGTTTGGCGGCGTGCAGCGCGCGGCCTTTCTGCACCGCGAGATGGTGGCGCTGCGCGCGCGCACCCAGGGCCTGGAGTCGCTGATGGAGCAGATGCCCATGGGCCTGCTGTTCTTTGACACCGCCGGCCGCCTGCTGCACGCCAATGCACGCGCCCGGCTGCTGAGCGCCCGGCCCGAAAGCGTGGCCCTGCGCACGCTGCTGCGCCGCCCGGTGCTGGCCAGCACGGCCGATGCCGCGCTGCGCGCGCTGTTCCAGCAATCGCTGCAGGGCCGCAGCGGCTGTGTGGAGCTGCCCGGCACCGAGGGCGGCTTGCTGCTGGTGACGCTGCCCCTGAGCGATCTGGCTGCGCTGGGCCTGTGCCACCGCGCGCCAGGCATCGCCTGGGTGGTGCTGGAGCGCAGCCTGTGTAGCGAGGCCGCCGTCGCCCTGGCCCGCCAGGCCTACCGCCTGAGCCCGTCCGAGGCCGACCTGCTGCTGGCGCTGATGCGCGGCCAGACCCCGCAGGATTTTGCGGACGCGCGCGGCTCGCGCATCTCGACCGTGCGCACGCAGATGAGCGCGCTGCTGGCCAAGACGCGCACCCAGCGCCAGCAGGATCTGGTGGCGCTGGTGGCCCGGCTGATGCTGCTGGCACCGGGCAACGTGGCACTGCAGGGGATTGCGGTGGTGTGATCTCGTTGGGAGAGGGCGGCCCGCCGGTTCATGTTGCAGTGCACTGCATAATGCGCGCACGCGGCCCGCAGGCCCTGCGGCACGGGTGGTTCATCCGCTCCCAGGGCCCGGGCCAACGTCTATACAGCCAGACAGGAGACAACCAGCCATGGCCCAGAACGTGCTCGCCGTGTACCCCGGAACCTTTGACCCCATCACGCTGGGCCATGAAGACGTGGTGCGCAGGGCCACCCAGTTGTTCGAACGCGTGATCGTGGCCGTGGCTGCGGGCCACCACAAGAAGACGCTGTTCACCCTGGAAGAACGCATCGACATGGTCCGCGAGGCGGTCAAGAACTACCCACAAGTGCAGGTCGAGGCCTTCTCGGGCCTGCTGCGCGACTTTGTCGTGGAGCGTGGAGGCAAGGCCATGGTGCGTGGCCTGCGCGCCGTGACCGACTTTGACTACGAGTTCCAGCTGGCGGGCATGAACCGCAGCCTGATGCCGCAGGTGGAAACCGTGTTCCTCACCCCCAGCGACAAGTACCAGTTCATCAGCAGCACCTTTGTGCGCGAGATCGCCGTGCTCGGCGGCGAGGTGACCAAGTTTGTGTCGCCCTCGGTGGAGCAGCGGCTGGCCGAGAAGGTGCGCACGCTCACGCCGCCCTGATTTTTGGCCTAAATAGCCTCTGGCGCTTATCTGGTAGGCGCGAGAAGCTATATAAATAGTAGCGAAATCTCTACAGCGGCAGTGGTCACGCCACGGCCTCCAGGCGGCGCGCCACCTCCGCCGCCTCTGCCCGCAGGGCCTCCAGCATGGGCACTACCTCGGGCAGCGGGGGGCGGTACAGTGGCAGCACGGCCGCCACGCTGAACGGGATCGACAACGCGAGCCGACGCACCACCAGCCGGCCATTGGCTGCGGCGGTCAGGGCCGTCAGCGGGTTGACGATGGCCAGCCCCAGGCCATGCTCCACCATCGCGCACACGGCAGCCGCGCTGTGGGTTTCCATGCGGAGCGTGCGTGGCACGGCGGCTTCGGCGAAGCGCGCGTCAATGATGCGGCGATAGGGGTCGTCGGCCGACAGGCTCACAAAGGGCTGGTCAGCAAAGTCCGCCAGCTGCAGCACGGGTTGGCGGGCCAGGGCGTGGCTTGCGGGCAGCACGGCCACTTCGTCCAGGGTGAGCAGCACCTCGGCGCGGGTGCCGGGCGGGGCGGCGGTCTGCTCGCACAGGCCCAGGTCAAAACGCTGGGCGCTCATCCATTCTTCGAGCAGCGGCGAATCCTGCGGCGTGACCGACAGTCGCGCGTGGGGCTGCCCCTGCATCAGCCGCGCCGCCGCGCCGGGCAGCAGCGCATGCGCCAGCGCGGGCAGGCACAGCACTGCCAGCTGCACGGCGTCGGGCCGGCCCAGCGCCACGGCGCGGTCCACCACGCGCTCCAGCCCCTGCCACGAGCGCTGTACCTCGTCCCACAGCGCCAGCGCCCGCGCGTTGGCGCGCAGGCGGCCCTGTATGCGCTCGAACAGCGCATAGCCCAATAACGATTCAAGCCTGGCCAGCTCGCGGCTCACCGTGGGCTGCGAGCTGTGCAGCAGGTCGGCGGCGCCGGTGGCGCTGCCAGCGGCCATCACGGCGCGGAACACCTCGATGTGCCGGTGGGTGATGCGGTGGGCCAGTGCGGTGTCGGTCATGGGCAAAGCATATCCATATTGAATAGAGGATGTAAATCAAAGCATTCGACCAAATACTTTGGAAGGGGCATCATCCGCGCTTCCATTCAGTCATGACTTACGCAAAACAGGGTTCAGGCAAGCGGTTCACCCCAGGGCGAGGCGGTTGTTGCATCCCGATTTGCGTAAGTCCTATCAGTCTTTGTGCCTTCGGAGTCCCCATGTCCAACCCCTTCTCGCCCGCCCAGCTGTGGTCCCTGGCCGACCAGTTCGGCACCCCCTTGTGGGTGTATGACGCGGCCACCATCCGCCAGCGCATTGCGCAGGTGTCCAATTTTGAGACCATCCGGTTCGCGCAAAAGGCCTGCTCCAACATCCACATCCTCAAGCTCATGCGCGAGCAGGGCGTGAAGGTGGATGCGGTCTCGCGCGGCGAGATCCTGCGTGCGCTGGCGGCCGGCTACACGGCCGGCAAAGGCGGGGAAGGGCCGTCGGAGATCGTCTTTACCGCCGACCTGTTCGACGCCGCCACGCTCGACTGCGTGGTGGAACACGGCGTGCCGGTCAACGCTGGCTCGATCGACATGCTGCACCAGCTGGGCGCGCGCTCGCCGGGCCATGCGGTGTGGCTGCGCATCAACCCCGGCTTTGGCCATGGCCACAGCAACAAGACCAACACCGGCGGCGAGCACAGCAAGCACGGCATCTGGCACACCGACCTGCCTGCCGCACTGGATGCGATCAAGCAGCACGGCCTGAAGCTGGTGGGCCTGCACATGCACATCGGCTCGGGCGTGGACTACAGCCACCTGCAGGAGGTGTGTGGTGCGATGGTCAACCTGGTGCGCACGGCGCATGCGGCCGGGCATGACCTGCACGCCATCTCGGCCGGTGGTGGCCTGTCCATCCCCTACCGCGGTGGCGACCCGGTGGTCGACACCCAGCACTACCACGGCCTGTGGGACGCCGCGCGCCAGCAGGCCGAGGCCATCGTGGGCCACAAGCTGGGCCTGGAGATCGAGCCCGGCCGCTATCTGGTGGCTGAATCCGGCGTGCTGCTGGGCCAGGTGCGCGCCACCAAGAACGCGGGCAACAACCACTTCGTGCTGGTCGATACCGGCTTCAACGAACTCATGCGCCCCTCGATGTACGGCAGCTACCACGCCATGAGCGTGCTGCGCCGCGATGGCTCCACGGCGGCAGAGCAGCCCACGGTGGTGGCAGGCCCGTTGTGCGAATCGGGCGACGTATTTACCCAGGGCGACGGCGGCGTGGTGCTGCCACGGGACCTGCCCGCCGCCCAGGTGGGCGACCTGCTCGTGATCCACGACACCGGGGCGTATGGCGCATCGATGTCCTCCAACTACAACACGCGTCCGCTGATTGCCGAGGTGCTCGTTGACGGTGGCCAGGCGCGCCTGATCCGCCGCCGTCAGACGGTGGACGAACTGCTGGCGCTGGAACTGGGGCTTTGATCGTGCTGTGGGGCGGGTGCCGCTCCCACAGCCGGTAGGCGCGCGCCTACGGCCACGCGCCGTGCTGGCGCACACGGGCGGGAAAAGGAGGGCCCTACAGTGAAATCACTTATCCCCTTCAACCCTTTTCAGGAGATCACTATGCCCATCATTGCCTGGCTGCTCGGCGTCCCACTGTCCGTTGTTCTGTTGCTCATGCTGTTCGGCGTGTTCTGATTCTGCCCCGCAAGGGGATTGCCAAAAAAGCCGCAGGGCGCCTATCCATGGTGCCCTGCGGCTTTTTTGCTGGGCATGCCTTTCGCCAAGGTCGTGCGTCCGTTCGTCCGCTTGCCATGCCAACCCGGGCTCCAGGGAACGAGAGAAGCCGCTAAGCTGGCCTTTCGCCCTGTTTTCAACGGAGCGACGAGGCCCCCCGGCTGCCTCGCGCCACGCACGGCGCGCGGGCGGGTAGAGGCCACTTTGCCCACCCCTGGAGCCGCCATGGACGCCGAAGAACAGACCATTGTCGAGCTGGACTACCCCGGCGAATACCTGAGCCGCTTGGGCTGTGCCGAAACCAAGACCTGCAAGATCCGCCTGTCCCGCAAGGGCCAGGGGCTGCTGGCCCGCATGTACGCCCGCAAGGGCTACAGCATGCAGGCCACCTTGTCGCACGACTGCGACCTGAGCAGCCTGGTGGTGCAGATTGATGGACAGTCGCAGGGGACGATTTCGGTGCGCATGGATGACGGGCACCTGGCGGCCGAGGAGCAGTACCCCGAGTTCATCGCCGAACTGCGCCAGCGCGGCGCGCGCATCTGCGAAATGGGCAAGCTCGCAATGGACCCCGGGGTGCGTTCCAAGCATGTGCTGGGTGCCATCTTCCACATTGCGTGGATCGTGGCCTTCCGCGCCCGGCGCGCCACCGACATCGTCATCGAGGTGAACCCGCGCCACGCCCCGTTCTACCGGCGCATGCTGTGTTTTGACCAGATTGGCCCCGAACGCATGTGCGAGCGTGTGGGGGCGCCCGCCGTGTTGCTGCACATCGGCGCCGACAAGGGGCGCCGCCTCATCGACCAATTTGGCGGCCAGCCCAAGCTGGCCAGCGTGGAGCGCAGCTTCTACCCCTATTTCTTCCACCCGGACGATGAAGAGGGTCTGCTGCGGCGCCTGTCGGTGGGGTAGCCGTCAGGTCTTGCGCGGGGCCTCTACCGTCAGAGCTCGCCCCGGGGGCCGCGCCCCATGAGCTGCGCCACGGCCTCGGCAGGTTGCAGGCGGCCGTCAAGCAACGCCACGGCGGCCTCGGCGATGGGCATGTCCACACCCAGTGTCTGCGCGCGCTGCACCACGGTGCGGGCGCTGTAGACGCCTTCCGCCACATGGCCCAGGGATTCCACCGCCTGCGCCAGGGTCTGGCCCTGTGCCAGCAGCATGCCCACGCGCCGGTTGCGCGACAGGTCGCCGGTGGCGGTCAGCACCAGGTCGCCCAGGCCGGACAGGCCCATGAAGGTGTCGGGCCGCGCGCCCAGCGCCAGGCCCAGCCGCGTCATCTCAGCCAGGCCGCGCGTGATGAGTGCGGCGCGGGCGTTGAGACCCAGCGCCAGCCCGTCGCACAGGCCGGTGGCAATGGCCAGCACGTTCTTCACCGCGCCGCCCACTTCCACGCCCACGATGTCTTCGTTGGCATACACGCGCACGCTCGGGCTGTGAAAGGCGTTGACCAGCGCATCGCGCACGGCGGCATGGGCGCTGGCGGCCACCAGGGCTGTGGGCTGCCCCAGGGCGACTTCCTGCGCAAAGCTCGGGCCGCTGAATACGCCTGCTATTAAATCAGGAGCTACTTGGGCTTGTACTTCGTGCGCCAGCAGCCCAAAAGATGCTGAATTGGCACCGGCAGGCACCGCCTCAAACCCCTTGCACAGCCATGCCACCGGTGCCGCGCAACCCGTCAGCGCCCGTAACATGCCGCGCAGCGCTGCCATGGGAGTCGCCAAGATGACGAGGTCGGCGCCCGGCAGCAATGCTCCAAAGGAGCCGTCAGCCACGGTGAGAGAAGGGGGGAAGCCGATGCCTGGCAGGTAGCGCGCATTCTGGCGCGCTGCGCGCATGGCCTCTGCCTGGCCCGCATCGCGCGCCCATAGCGTGACCGCATGTCCGGCAGGGTGCTCTGCCGCACTCATGGCGAGCGCAGAACCCCAGGCGCCTGCACCCAATACTATGATTTTCATAGCTGCTTACGCTTATCTATCAAGCGCTGGAGGCCAAAAAGGTTTTTGATTTGATGATCTCCGCGCTACGCGTCGCCTACTGCCTATGCCACCGGCGCGGCCCAAGCGAGGTAGCCGCGGAACTGGCTTCGCCAGGCCGCTGGCTGCGTCCCCCTCCCGAGCGCGTAGCGCGACGAGAGAGGGGGAAGGCGCGAAGCGCCTCAGGGGGTGTTCTCTTCTTATTGCGTGATGATGGGCGAGGCTTGGCCGGCAGCCTGCGCTTGCTGCTGCTCGTACATGGCCTGGAAGTTGATTTCGGCCAGGTGGACGGGCGGGAAGCCAGCTCGGTTGATCACGTCGGCCACGTTGCCGCGCAGGTAGGGGTACACGATCTGTGGGCAGGCGATGCCCATGATGGGGCCCATCTGGTCTTCGGGCACGTTGCGGATTTCGAAGATGCCGGCCTGCTTGGCTTCGACCAGGAACACGGTCTTGTCCTTGATCTTGGTCTGCACGGTAGCCGTCACGGCCACTTCAAAAATGCCTTCGGCCACGGGAGTGGCTTCCACACCCAGCTGGATGTCCACGCTGGGTTGCTCTTGTTCGAGCAGGATGCCGGGGGAATTGGGTTGCTCCAGCGACAGGTCCTTGAGGTAGACGCGCTGGATCTGGAACACTGGGTTTTCTTGATCGGCCATGGTGAAGTCTCTTTGAGCTTACAAAATTGCTAGCAAAACAAAACCCGCCGGGGAGCAGCTCCCGCAGCGGGCACATGGGGCTGCATTATGCAGCGCCCGGGGAGGGGGTCAGGCGCCCAACAAGGGCATGAGCTCGCCACGGCTGTCCAGCGCCACCAGATCGTCGTGGCCGCCCACATGGGTGTCACCGATGTAGATCTGCGGCACCGTGCGGCGGCCGGTGATCTCCATCATGTGGCTGCGCGCGGCGGGGTCGGTGTCGATGCGGATCTCCTCGATCTGCTCCACACCCTTGGACTTGAGGATCTGCTTGGCCCGGATGCAGTAGGGGCAGACGGCGGTGGTGTACATCTTCACGGGTTGCATGGCGGAGCTTCCTCTTTCTTCCTGTGGGGCTAAAAATCAGTGGCAAGACTATCGCGGACCCAATAACTGGGGGCGGATCAGGCTTTTTCCACAGGCAGGCTGGCTTCGCGCCAGGCCTTCAGGCCACCAGCGAGCGACTGGGCGTTTTCGTAGCCCAGCTTTTTGGCAATTGCGACGGCGCGGTTGGAGCGGGCGCCACTGGCACACACCAGCACCACGGGCAGGGCCTTGTTTTTGACCACGGTGGGCAGGCGCTCTTCGAGCTGGCCCAGGGGCACGTTCTTGGCTCCGTTCACGTGGCCGGCGGCGAATTCCTCGGTTTCGCAGACGTCGATGACCACCGCTTTTTCGCGGTTGATGAGCTGCACGGCGCGCGCTGGCGTCAGCGAGCCGCCACTGGCGTTCTTGAGGACCGGCCACAGCAACATGCTGCCCGAAGCCAGTGCAACGAGGAACAGATACCAGTTATCAATAATGAATTTCACGAAGCTTCCTTGGGTTGGCGAACAGCGTAATTCTAGAATGCTGGGTTTTGGCCCGCATTTTTTTGACCTGCCTTTCCTGGGGAAACCATGTACAAGCTCGTTCTGATTCGCCACGGCGAATCCACCTGGAACCTTGAAAACCGCTTTACCGGCTGGACCGACGTGGATCTCACGCCCACCGGTGTTTCCCAGGCCATGTCGGCCGGCAAGCTGCTCAAGGCCGAGGGCTACGAGTTCGACCTGGCGTTCACCAGCGTGCTCAAGCGCGCCATCCACACCCTGTGGTACACGCTGGACGAAATGGATTGCACCTGGCTGCCCGTGGTCAAGGACTGGCGCCTGAATGAGCGCCACTACGGTGCCCTGCAGGGCCTGAACAAGGCCGACATGGCCAAGCAGTACGGCGACGAGCAGGTGCTGGTGTGGCGCCGCAGCTATGACACCCCGCCGCCAGCGCTGGAAGCCACCGACCCCCGCAGCGAGCGCAGCGACCGCCGCTACGCCGCTCTGGCCGAAGGCAGCGTGCCGCTCACGGAATGCCTGAAGGACACCGTGGCCCGCGTGCTGCCGTTCTGGAACGATGCCATGGCACCGGCCATCCGCTCAGGCAAGCGCGTGGTGGTCGCCGCGCACGGCAATTCCATCCGCGCCCTGGTGAAGTACCTGGACAACATCTCCGAGTCGGACATCGTGGGCCTGAACATTCCCAACGGAATCCCGTTGGTATATGAACTGGACGCCGACCTCAAGCCCATCCGCCACTACTATCTGGGCGATGCAGAAGCGGCTGCCAAGGCAGCTGCGGCAGTGGCATCGCAAGGCAAGGCGTAAAGCCTGGGTAAAGACGGGGAAAACCCGCCGATACCCTGTCTAAAGTGAGTGCCTGCGCGGAACTGCAGCGGGTTTGGTCCTTCCAAGGTGTATATTGGTTTTGAAGCGGTAAAGGTGTTGTATGGGCCACAAACTCAAAATTGCGGGATGGGTATCGGTTGGTGTCGTGGCTGGGGCTCTGACGACGGTTTCGTTGCAGACGGTCGCGCGTGGTGCGATGACTCCGCTGCCGCTGGAAGAAATCCAGCAGCTGTCGGCGGTGTTTGGCCTCGTGAAGACCGACTATGTCGAACCGGTGGATGACAAGAAGCTCATCACCGACGCCATCTCCGGCATGGTCGCCAGCCTGGACCCGCACTCCCAGTATTTCGACAAGAAGTCCTTCAAGGAATTTCGCGAAGGCACTTCGGGCCGTTTTGTGGGGGTTGGCATCGAAATCACCCAGGAAGACGGCTTGATCAAGGTGGTGTCGCCCATCGAAGGTTCTCCCGCCTTCCGCGCTGGCCTCAAGACCAATGACCTGATCACCAAGATCGACGAAACGGCGGTCAAAGGGCTGTCCTTGAACGATGCCGTCAAGCGCATGCGTGGCGAGCCCAACACCAAGGTCACGCTCACCATCTTCCGTAAGGACGAGAGCCGCACCTTCCCGGTCACCATCACGCGCGAAGAGATCAAGACCCAGTCCGTCAAGGGCAAGGTGGTGGAGCCCGGCTACGCCTGGATCCGCCTGTCGCAGTTCCAGGAGCGCACGGTCGATGATTTTGTGCGCAAGGTGGAAGAGGTCTACAAGCAGGAACCCAACCTCAAGGGCCTGGTGCTCGACCTGCGCAACGATCCCGGCGGCCTGCTGGATGCGGCTGTGGCCGTGTCGGCCGCGTTCCTGCCAGAAAACGTCACGGTGGTCACGACCAACGGCCAACTGGCGGACAGCAAGGCCACTTACAAGGCCTCGCCCGACTTCTACCAGCGCCGTGGCGGGGGTGACCCGCTGCGCCGCCTGCCCGCAGCCCTCAAGTCCGTGCCACTCGTGGTGCTGGTGAATGAAGGCTCTGCGTCGGCCAGCGAGATCGTGGCGGGCGCTCTGCAGGACCACAAGCGCGCCACCATCATGGGCAGCCAGACCTTTGGCAAGGGCTCGGTGCAGACCGTGCGTCCGCTGGGGCCTGATACCGGCATCAAGCTCACCACCGCTCGCTATTACACCCCCAGCGGCAAGTCGATCCAGGCCAAGGGCATCGTGCCCGACGTGATGATCGACGAATCGGAAGAAGGCAACATCTTCGCTGCTTTGCGCATGCGCGAGGCCGATCTGGACAAGCACCTGGGTAGCGGCCAAGGCGAGGAAAAGAAGGATGAGGCCCGTGAAAAGGCCCGTGAAAGCGCCCTCAAGCGCATGGAAGAAGAAGCCAAAAAGCCTGCAGCAGAACGCAAGGCTCCAGAGTTCGGTTCGGACAAGGACTTCCAGCTCGTGCAGGCGCTCAACCAGCTCAAGGGCCGCCCCGTGCTGGTCAGCAAGACACTGACGGAACGCAAGGACGAAAAGAAAGAAAATTGAGCTTTCGCTCCCTGTGCTGAAGGCCGGATTTCCAGCGAAGTCCGGCCTTTTTTCTTGTCCTTCTTGCTCTTCTTTTCTTGAGACTCTCGCCATGACCGATGACCAGCTCCTGCGGTACTCCCGCCACATCCTGCTCGATGAGATGGGCATCGAGGGGCAGGAGCAGGTGCTGGCGTCCCATGCCCTCATCATCGGTGCGGGTGGCCTGGGCTCGCCTGCCGCGCTGTACCTGGCGTCTGCCGGTGTGGGGCACATCACCCTGGTGGACGACGATGTGGTGGACCTGACCAACCTGCAACGCCAAATCGCACACACCACCGCGCGCGTCGGCCAGCCCAAGGTGGCGTCTGCAGCCAGCGCCATGGCAGCTATCAACCCCGAAGTGCAGGTGACCGTGCTCCAGGCGCGCGCAGATGCCGCTGTGCTCGATACCCTGGTGCAAGACGCCTGCGTGGTGCTCGATTGCAGCGACAACTACGCAACACGCCACGCCGTCAATGCGGCCTGTGTGCGCCATCGCAAGCCCCTTGTTGCGGGGGCCGTCATCCGCTTTGATGCCCAGATCACGGTGGTGGACCCGCGCCAGGCTGCGTCGCCCTGTTACGCCTGTATTTTTCCGCCTGAGGCGGATTTTGAAGAGGTGCGTTGCTCCACCATGGGCGTGTTTGCCCCGCTGGTGGGCGTGGTGGGTGCCCTGCAGGCGGCCGAGGCGCTCAAGCTGCTTGCAGGCATTGGGACGTCACTGGCTGGGCGTTTGTTGATGCTGGATGGACGGTCCATGGAGTGGAGCACGATGAACGTGGCGCGTGCGCCGCACTGCACGGTGTGTGTTGCTCGGTAGGATTACTCCTACAGCGTCCGCGTGCGGCGGCTGGCAGAATCCGCTCAGCTGAGCCACTAAATTTGAGGCTCGACCAGCGTAAATGTGCGTTGGTAGTGAAACGGGACCCTTCTGTGAAACTCCGCACCTATATCGTTGAAGACAACGCCACCATTCGAGAGAACCTGATCGGGACGCTCGAAGAATTGGCGTCCGTAGAGGCGGTAGGGGTCGCTGAGACCGAGGACGAGGGCAAGAACTGGCTCGCCACCCATGGTGAACAGTGGGATCTGGCGATAGTGGATCTTTTTCTACGCCAAGGCAGTGGGCTGGGGGTCCTGGCAGCATGCCGCTCGCGCCGCCCTGGCCAGAAGATGGTGGTGCTGAGCAACTACGCGACACCCGATGTGCGCATGCGCTGCGCACAGCTGGGGGTAGATGCGGTTTTCGACAAATCCAACGAAATTGATGCGCTGGTGGACTACTGCATCCAGCACAGCAGCAGTCCTGCGGGAATGGAAGCTGGCCAGTCCCTGTCGTCGCCTGGCCATTCGCTGTGATGCTGCGCCCTGCAGTGCGGGCGCGCGCGGCGGGGCTTTTTATTTTCTACTCTTCTCGCCAGCGGGCTGAGTCAGGCCCAATGACCCCGGACTGAGGCCACTGCTCCATGTCAGTCAATCAAGCGGTTCTTGAGCGCGTAGTAGGTCAGATCGCTGTTGGACGACAGGCTCATCTTTTCCATCAATCGCGTGCGGTAGGTGCTCACCGTCTTGACGCTGAGCGACAAGGCCTTGGCGATATCGCCTGCCGTCTCTCCCTTGGCCAGCTTGAGGAACACCTGGAACTCGCGTTCCGACAACTGCTCGTGGGGCGGTGCGTCGTCCTTGCGATTGAGTTGCTGGGCCAGCAGTTCGGCCACGGCAGGCGTCAGGTAGCGGCGGCCCAGCGCAATAGTGCGGATCGCCTCCACGATTTCAGAGGGTTCGCACTCCTTGTTCAGGTAGCCGCTCGCGCCCTGGCGGATCAGGTTGATCGCGTAGTGCTCTTCGGGGTAGCCGCTCAGAATCAGGATACCCATGTCCGGGGCCTTGGCCCGCAGCATGGCCAGCGCATCCAGCCCGCTCTGTCCGGGCATCGACAGGTCCATGAGCAGGACATCAATTTCCTTGTTGCGCACCAGGTCGATGGCTTCACGGCCGTTGGAGGCCTCACCCTCCACCCGCAGATCCACATGCTCGGACAGGAACTGCCGCAGCCCGGAACGAACTATCGCGTGGTCATCCACAATGCCAATCTTGATCATCGATCTTTCTTTCGCAGGGCGGTGATGCCGCTCCTGATGTTTGTTGGTTGGAAAGCTTCTCCGGCACGTCATCCCTGTTGGCAGGGTGGTGCCCGGTCTTCACACATTATCCAGAATACCGCGTATGAGTCTTAAAGAAAACACCCGCATCTGGCTGCCCAAGGTCCGCAAGATGGCCTTGAGCCTGCCCATGGCGTTGCTGGCGGCGATGGTGCTGGTGGGTATCAACGAAACGGGTCACATGCGCTCACAAGATGCGGTGGAGCAGATGAGCCACGGTCAGAACACGCGCAAGGCCGTCAACCTGTTGCTGCAGAGCATGCTGGACGCAGAAACCGGGCAGCGTGGCTATCTGCTCACCGGCAACGAGACTTATCTGGAGCCTTACGACAAGGCGGTGGCTACCGTGCAGACCAACCTGGACGGCTTGCGCGGGCTGTTCATGGATGCCCCCGAAGACATGCAGGAATTTGCGCTGCTGTCGCGGCAGATATCCCGCAAGCTCGCGGAGATGGAACTGAGCCTGCGTTTGCGCCGGCAGGGCAATGAAGATGCCTGGAAGTTCATCCTGCATACCGACGTGGGCAAGGAGCACATGGAGGCCATCCGCAAGCACGCGCTGGAGTTGATTGCCCGCAGCGACATGCACGTGAAACAAGGCCAGGACCAGATCGAGCAGTCGCTCATGCTGTCGCGCATTGGTATTGCCACGGTGACGGTCATTGGCTTGCTGGCGTTCTACATGTATCTGCGCCAGGCGCAGGCGCTGCAGGTCGTTAACCAGCGCGAACAGGCCCTGCTGGAGCGCGAACGGGACCGCCTCGAAGGCCTTGTAAAGGCCCGTACCGCAACTCTTTCCGAGCTGGCAAACCATCTGCAGCAAGTACGTGAAGATGAGCGTGGGCACCTTGCGCGCGAGCTGCACGATGAGCTGGGTGCGCTGCTCACTGCGGCCAAGCTGGATGTTGCGCGGCTCAAGTCCAGGATCGACGCCAACGCTCCCGAGGTGGCAGAGCGGCTCAAGCACCTGACCGAAACGCTCAACAGCGGTATTGCGCTCAAGCGCCGCATCATTGAAGACCTGCGGCCCTCATCGCTCTCCAACCTCGGACTGACGGCCGCGATCGAGATCCTCACCCGCGAATATGCCGAACGCGCAGGTATCGAAGTGGAAACGAGCCTGGAATCCGTGCAGTTGCCTGATGCCTCGCAACTCACGGTGTACCGCATGGTGCAGGAGGCGTTGACCAACATCGGCAAATACGCCAAAGCTAGCAAGGTGCTGGTGTCGGTACACGGTTACCCCACGCATGTGGCAGTTCAGGTGCGCGACGATGGCGAGGGGTTCGATCCCGCCACGGTGCGTCCTACCTCGCACGGGCTGTCGGGAATGCGCCACCGCGTGGAGTCTGCGGGCGGCAGGCTGTCCATCACCTCGCGCCCGGGCAACGGCACCCTGGTCTCTGCCGTGCTCCCGCTGCAGCGCCATGGCGCCGAGGCGTCGTCGCAGCCGCCCTCTCTGGCCGCTTGACCTAGCGGCCTTGGGCCAGGGATAGCGAGCCGCAGCGCGCCGTCCTACAGGCGGCCCGCTGTGCCGCCGACAGGCTGGCGCGCCGGGCACCGGCATCTTTGACTCTCCATGCTCCTTACAGTCGATTCCAGGCGCTGAAATTCATGTGCCAACCCACCCGCCGGCAACCGGCCCCCTCAAGAGGAGAAGGAGAAAGAAATGTTGCACTACGCAGTTGTTTTTCTGGTGATCGCGCTGATCGCAGCCCTGTTCGGCTTTGGCGGTATTGCTGCCGGTGCCGTGGGCATCGCCAAGATTCTGTTCTTCGTGTTCGTCATCATGGCGGTTGTGACCTTCGTACTGGGTCTGCTCAAAAAGGGCTGACGCCCCGGCCGTGAAACCAAGCATTCCGCATCCACCCCTTCAAGGAGTTTCCGCATGAGTATCCAGACCGCTACCGACAAAGTTGCCAACGGCGCACGCCATCTCGCAGATGATGTGCTGCAAAGCGCCCAAGACGCCGTGCAGTCCACCCGCACGGCCGCCAACACCTCGCTGGAAAAAGCCGAAGAAGGCGTACGTGCCCTCCGCAGCCAGACCGACCCCGTCATTGACGACTTGGCAGCGCGTGCCCAGGATCTGGCAGCCCGCAGCATCGGCTATTGCGCAGAAACCAGTGCCCGTGCCCGTCGCCAGATGCAGCATGCAGCAGACGCCACCACCAAGTATGTGGCGGAGCAACCCGGCAAATCGATCGTAATCGCCGCAGCATCGGGTGCCGTGCTCGCAACCCTGGTGCTCTGGATGTCGCGCCGCAAGCACGCCTACTGAAGCCTGTCTCTATCCCTACAGTCCGCCGGTCGCGGAGGGTGCAACAGACCGGCAGATTGCAATCTTCCAGCACCCGCGTTCCCAACCATTTTCAAACAAGGACAACACCATGAAATACGCACGTGCACTCGCCTTTGCCGCTGTCGCTGGCATCACCATCATCACGGCCACGGGCTGCTCGGTGGCCCGTGAACAACAGACCGTTGGCGCCTATGTAGATGACGCCGGCATCACCACCGCCGTCAAGGCAAAAATGGCTGAAGACAAATCCGTCTCCGCCACCTCGATCAGCGTGGAAACGCTCAACGGCACGGTGCAGCTCTCGGGCTTTGCCAAGTCGCAAGCTGAAAAGAACCAGGCTGAAGCCATCGCACGCAACACCAAGAATGTGCGTGAAGTGCGCAACAGCATCGTGGTTCGTCCCTGACCGGATGCCTGAACATTGCGCTGCGGGCTTCCTGCCGGTAGCGCATAGGCACTGACCGCTGAGCAGGCTCCGGGTACCTCCTGGGGCCTGCTTTTTTCATGGGGCGCCAGCAGGCATACCCCTGGGTCTTGCTCGTTTGCCACACCCCACCGGGTATAAGCTCCACACCATGCGGGTATTCAATTGCGACCATTGCGGTCATCTGGTTTTTTTCGACAGCGTGCAGTGTCTGCACTGTGGCAGCGCGCTGGCATTTTTGCCCGATGTGTTGACCATCGCGGCCCTGGCGCCTGCGCCGCAGGATGGCGCCGACCTGTGGCGCCGCCGGGGCGGGCGCGGTGGCTCGGATTACAGCGGTCGCTTGTACCGTATGTGCCGCAACCATACCGAACACCAGGCCTGCAACTTTGCCGTGCCTGCCAACGACTATGCAGAACTGTGTGTCTCGTGCCGCCAGACCCGGGTGTTGCCCGATCTGTCGGAGCCCGCGAACATGGGCCGCTGGATGCAGATCGAGGCCGCCAAGCGGCGCCTGTTTTACAGCCTGGCCCGCTTGGGCCTGGAGCCCGCCCCCGGGCGCACCGGACCCGTTTTTGAATTTTTGGCCGAGGTGCCCGGTGGTCCGCCGGTGTTGACGGGCCACCACAGCGGAACGATTACGCTGAATGTGGCCGAGGCCGATGACGATGAGCGCGCACGCCGCCGCATCGCGCTGGGTGAGCCCTACCGCACGCTGATTGGCCACCTGCGCCATGAGTCCGGCCATTTTTATTGGGATCAGCTGGTGCGCGACGGCGGCCGCCTGGAAGATTTTCGCCAGATGTTTGGCGATGAGCGCCAGGACTACGCCGCCGCGCTGGAGGCTCACTACGCCAAGGGCAACGACCTGGGCGACTGGGCTGACCACCATGTCAGCGCCTATGCCACTGCCCACCCCTGGGAAGACTGGGCCGAAACATGGGCCCATTATCTGCACATGATCGATCTGCTGGAGACGTCGGCCAGCTACGCGACCGAGGTCACGATCCCGGGCATTTATGGGGCGCAGCGCAGCAGCGCCATCGACCCGTTTGCCAGCCCGGCGCCTGATTTCCAGTCGATGGTGCAGCACCTGGTGCCGCTGACACTGCTGCTCAACAGCCTCACCCGCAGCTTGGGGCAGCCAGATGCCTATCCGTTTGCGTTGGCAGGCGAGGTGCTGGCCAAACTGCGGTTTGTGCATGACGTGGTGCGCGAAGCCGCCCGGCGGCCCGCCCCAGTCGCCGCTCCGGCTCCGCAGCCCGCACCGGTTCCCAAACAAAACGTCAAAAAAAATAGCAAAACAACCAGTAAGGACGTGCGCTAGCGCCATTTTTTCCTTGGTTTTTTGCCTGCATCAAAGAGCGGCAAGGGTGGCGGCCTGGAACTTGCTAGGTGTCTGCCATGGGGCTGTTGAAACCCCTTGAGCAGCCAGTACCGAGCCACACACGACGCCAAGGGAGGGCGCGACCATGCTGAGCCGCACCGCTGACCATCTTTTCTGGATGGCACGCTATACCGAGCGCGCCGAAAATACGGCGCGCATGCTGGATGTGAATTACCAGAGCGCGCTGCTGCCGCAATCGACCGAGGTCGCCAAGCAGGGCTGGCAAGGGTTGCTGTCCATCAGCGAGCTGCTGCCCGCCTACACCGCCCAGCATGGCGAAGTGACTCCGGCGAAGGTGCTGGACTTCATGGTCAAGGACCCTTCCAACCCCTCGTCCATTCTGGCCTGCCTGCAGGCCGCGCGGGAGAACGCGCGGGCCGTACGCGGTGCGCTCAACACCGAGGCCTGGGAGATCCAGAACCAGACCTGGCTCGAAGTGAACCGCCTGATCGCCAGCGGTGCACTGGAGCAGGACCCGGCGCGATTCTTCGAATGGGTGAAGTTCCGCTCGCACCTCTCGCGGGGTGTGACGGTGGGCACCATGCTGCAGGACGAGGCGCTGCACTTCATGCGCCTGGGCACCTTTCTGGAGCGGGCCGACAACACGGCGCGGCTGCTGGATGTGAAGTTTCACGCGGTGCAAAGCGACTTCATGGGCGCGGCCACGGCGCAGGACCAAGACTACGACTTCTACCACTGGAGCGCCATCCTGCTCAGCGTGTCGGGCTTCGAGACCTACCGCAAGGTATACCGCGACGTGATCACGCCCGAACGTGTGGCCGAACTGCTGATCCTGCGGGCCGACATGCCCCGCTCACTGCACGCTTGCATGAAAGAGGTGCTGGGCAACCTCGACATGCTGGGCAGCGGCCAGTCGGCCGAGACCCAGCGGCACGCGGGGCGGCTGCTGGCGCACCTGAAGTTCGCACGCATCGATGAAATCCTGACCCATGGACTGCACGCCTACCTCACCCAGTTCCTGGAGCGGGTGAACGACCTGGGCGCGCGGATCAGCCGGGACTTTCTGGTGCCTGCGGCGGTGTGAGGGGTGTATCTGGTGCGTCTGGCGCAGCGGCCATAGCGGCCGGCACCGGCTCCACCGTCACGCCCACCTGCAGCACATGGTGGTCGCCGCCGTGGATCACGCCGCGCAGCGGCGACACATCCGAAAAATCGCGGCCGATGGCCAGGGTCACATAGTCCTCGCCCGCCGCGCGGTCGTTGGTGGGGTCCAGGTCAAACCAGGTGTTGTCGTCTGATGCGCCATTACTTTCGTCGGCTGCCGGTGACCACACCGACACCCAGGCGTGCGAGGCATCGGCCCCCACCAGCCGGGGTTGTCCGGGCGGGGGCTCGGTCAGCAGGTAGCCGCTCACATACCGCGCCGCCAGGCCCAGGCTGCGCAGGCAGCCGATCATCACGTGGGCAAAGTCCTGGCACACGCCCCGGCGCAGCCGCAACGATTCGAGCGCGGGCGTGCCCGCGTCGGTGGCGTTGGCGGTGTAGGCAAAGTCGGCATGGATGCGCGACATCAGGTGGCGGGCGGCCTGCATCAGCGGTCGGCCGGGTGCAAAGCTCTCGGCGGCATAAGCCATAAAGTCGGCATGCCGGGGAATGTAGGGCGAGGCAAAGCTGAACTCGGTGGCCGCGTGGTAGGGCTGGCCGCGCCGATAACCCAGGCGCTCGCGCACGGCCTCCCAGGGCTCGCCGGGCGGTGCGGCGGGCACGGGCAGGGTCTCCAGCAGGCTTTCGGCGCGCACCCGCAGTTGCTCGTGGGTGAACGGCAGGCTGAAGAACGCGCGGGTGTTGCCAAACACGTCCTGCACCATGTTGCACTGTGTTGGGGCGGGGTCCACCTGCAGGCTGTGGGTCAGCACGCGCTGCACCACACCGGTGCGCGGACGCAGATGGGCCATGTGCTGGGCGTTTTGCACCGCCGGGCTGTAGTGGTACACCGTTTCGTGGATGACGCGCAGCTTCATGGTCAAGCTCCTACGCTGTGCCGAAGTGCATCCGCCGAATGCGTGAAGTAGCGCGTGGCCAGCACATCCGACAAGCCCATCACGCCCCGCACACACCGGCCCAGATATTCCTCCAGCGCGGCATGGCGCCCCTCGGCATCCTGTGCGCACAGCGCCACCAGCGAGAGGTCGGACGCTTCGGGGATGCCCGTGGCGGCGGATTCGCCGGGCGTGCCCGCGGCCGCTTCGATCTTGGCAATGCGCCCGCGCAGCGTCTGTGCCACCCAGGCCAGCGAGCGGGGGTTGTCGCGGTCGATCACCAGCAGGTCCAGCAGGGCGGGCATGTCGCGCCGCTGCTGGTACTGCGCGTGGAAGGTGATGGTGCTGTCAAACAGCGCCACCATGGCCTCGAAGCCGCCTTCATCGTGCACGGCGCCGGTCTGCAGGCCGCTTTCCAGCGCCGAGGCCAGAAAGCCCAGGCGCTCCAGATGGCGCCCGATGGACAGCAGGCGCCAGCCGTCGTCGCGGGTCATGCGGTCGGTCTGCTGGCCCGTCATGGCTGCGGTGTGGCCGCTCAGCCCTTCCAGCTGGCGCAGCGCGTCCAGCGGCGAATAGTCGCCGTCGTCTTCGGCCCCTGTGCGGGGCGCAAAAAACTCCGCCTCGGCGCGCACGATGAGGTTCCATTGTTCCTGCGACAGGCGGTCGCGCACGGCCGAGGCTGCACCCAGAATGCCGCGCAGGTTGTAGCCCACGCTGGTCACCTGCGCGGGCTGCGTCAGCCCGGCGATCAGCGAGCGCTCAAACACGCGCCGTGCTTGCCCGGCCGCAGGCACGGTCGGCAGCACCAGCCCCTGGCTCACGCCCATGGCGCTCAGCCAGGTCAGCAGCGGCTGCGAGGTCTGGTCCTCCCCATTGAGGCATTGCAGCGTGATGCGCGCCAGGCGCGTGACGTTCTCGGTGCGCTCGGTGTAGCGGCCCAGCCAGAACAGGTTTTCGGCCGCGCGGCTGGTCACCTGGCGGCTGCGGTGCACCACGGCGGGCGCGGCCTGGTTGTGGGCCAGCAGCGTGGTGGTGTCCACGGGGCCATCGGTCTGCACCCACACATCGGCACTGCTGCCGCCGCGCTGCATCGACGTGATGCCGCTGTCGCCCTGGGCCAGGCGGGCCAGCCCGCCCGGCAACACGCGCCACGAGCCGGGGCCGTCGCACACCGCAAACACGCGCAGCATCACCGAGCGGGGGGCGATGGGGCCGCTGTCCTGGCCCGCACCCTCAGCGGCTTCACTGCGCCAGGTGGGCATTTGCGACAGCGGCAGGTGGGCCTGC
Organism: Acidovorax sp. NN32; assembly: GCF_057597245.1. Lineage (NCBI taxonomy): Bacteria > Pseudomonadati > Pseudomonadota > Betaproteobacteria > Burkholderiales > Comamonadaceae > Acidovorax > Acidovorax sp. NN32. The sequence continues at coordinate 4,169,010 of NZ_CP199679.1, read as the reverse complement.
ACGGTGTATTCATCGCCCTGCGCTTCGATGCGAGCGGACCACTGCGCCAGGTCTTGCGCCGGCAGCGCACCGCCCAGCACGGGCACGCGCTGCGCCATGGGCCAGGTGGGGCGGATCACGCTGTGCGCGAGCTGCGGCAGCACCGCCTGCATGGCCGAGCGCTCGCCACACCACCAGGTGGGCAGCGACGGCAGGGCCAGCTCTTCGCCCAGCAGGTGGCGCGACAGGGCAGGCATGAAGCCCAGCAGCGCCGACGATTCGAGGAACGCCGAGCCCGGCGCATTGGCCACCAGCACGTTGCCCGCGCGGATGGCCTGCAGCAGGCCAGGCACGCCCAGGCGCGAGTCGCTGCGCAGCTCCAGTGGGTCCAGAAACTCGTCGTCCAGGCGCTTGAGGATGCCGTGCACCGGCTGCAGGCCGTGCAGCGTCTTGAGGTACAGGCGCGCGTCGCGCACGGTGAGGTCGTTGCCTTCGACCAGCGTGAGGCCCAGGTAGCGCGCCAGGTAGGCGTGCTCGAAGTAGGTCTCGTTGTACGGGCCGGGTGTGAGCAGCACGATGCGTGCATCCGCTCCCGCAGGGCTCATCTGCCGCAGCCCGTCGAGCAGCGCGCGGTAGGTGGCGGCCAAGCGCTGCACATGCATCTGGCTGAACGCCTCGGGGAACAGGCGCGAGATGAGCAGCCGGTTCTCCAGTAAATACCCCAGGCCTGAGGGCGCCTGCGTGCGCTGCGTCACCACCCACCAGTCGCCCTGCGCATCGCGCGCCATGTCGAACGCCGCGATGTGCAAATGGGTGCCGCCCACGGGCTGCACGCCATGCATGGCGCGCAGGTAGCCCGGGTGGCCCTGCACCAGCGCGCTGGGCAGCAGGCCTTTGCGCAGCAGCTCCTGCGGGCCATACACGTCGGCCATCACGCGGTTGAGCAGGCGCGCGCGTTGCAGCACGCCGCGCTCGATGTGTGCCCAGTCGCCCTGCGAGAGGATCAGCGGAAACAGGTCCACCGACCAGGGCCGCTGCGGGCCGTCGGCGTCGGCATAGACGTTGTAGGTGATGCCGTTGTCGCGCACCTGGCGCTGCAGGCTCTGCATGCGCCGGTCCAGGTCCTGGAAGCCCTCGGGCCCTAATTGATCAAAGAATTGGCCCCAGGCGCTAGTGATATCTGGCTTGTTTGCTATTGATTTGGGAGTGGTTGATGCAGTGGCAGCGCCGGGGGCGTCCGCCACGCTGGCACCCCGCAACTCGTCAAAATGCCCGGCCGCCGCAGCAGGCGCCAGTGCAGCCGCCAACTGGGCTGCGCTGTCAGAAGGGTCGGGGGTGGGGAGGCTGTCGTTGAGGTGGTTCACTGCGCTCGATTTTCGGGCATTTGGTCGACAACACTCTGCGGGTAACCCGCACCGTCGAAACTGGCGGGGCCGATGCCAGAGACGCCAAGCAAGGGCCGCCCTGCAGCAAGGGCGTCGTCCCCCTGGGCGGAAGGCGCGCAGCGACTCAAGGGGGGCTTCTCTACCTCCGCATCTTTCGCCGCAGATCCAGTGTGAACGGAAACTCCCGGCTGCCCGGCAGTTCAATCGTCGCAGGCGGCACCGCCAGCTTGCCCGGCGTGTGGCCCATGCGCGAGAAGCGCGCCAGGCGGCGGCTTTCGGCCTCGTACGCGTTGACCGGGAAGGTGTCGTAATTGCGCCCGCCCGGGTGCGCCACGTGGTACTGGCAGCCGCCCAGCGAGCGGTTCATCCAGGTGTCCACGATGTCGAACGTGAGTGGCGCATGGGCGCCAATGGTCGGGTGCAGGGCCGAGGGCGGGTTCCAGGCCTTGTAGCGCACACCGGCCACAAACTCGCCGGTGGTGCCGGTGCTTTGCAGCGGCAGCGGCTGGCCGTTGACGGTGACCACATGGCGGCTTTCGTTCATGCCCGTCACGCGCACCTCGATGCGCTCCAGCGACGAGTCCACATAGCGCACGGTGCCCCCGGCGGAGCCTTCCTCGCCCATCACATGCCAGGGCTCCAGCGCGTTGCGCAGGGTCAGCTCCACACCCATCGATTGGACGGTGCCGACCATGGGGAAGCGGAACTCGAACTGCGGTGCAAACCAGGCCGCGTCAAACGCGTAGCCTGCGGCGTTCATCTCGGCCACCACGTCGTGCATGTCCTGCTGGATGAAGGTGGGCAGCATCCAGCGGTCGTGCAGCTCGGTGCCCCAGCGGGCGGCGGGCGCGCGGTAGGGCGCCTTCCAGAAGCGGGCGATCAGGGCGCGCAGCAGCAGCTGCTGCACCACGCTCATGTGGGCGTGGGGCGGCATCTCGAACGCGCGCAACTCCAGCAGGCCCAGCCGGCCGGTGCTGCTGTCGGGCGAGAACATCTTGTCGATGGAAAACTCGCTGCGGTGCGTGTTGCCCGTCACGTCCACCAGGATGTTGCGCAGTGTGCGATCCACCAGCCAGGGCGGCATGTCCTGGCCATAGGTTGCGCGGTTGGTTTCGATCTCGCGCAGTGCAATCTCCAGCTCATACAGCTGGTCGTTGCGCGCCTCGTCCACGCGCGGCGACTGGCTGGTGGGGCCGATGAACAGGCCGCTGAACAGGTAGCTCAGGCTGGGGTGGTTGTGCCAGTACAGCAGCAGGCTGGCCAGCAACTCGGGCTTGCGCAAGAACGGCGAGTCGGCCGGTGTGGCGCCGCCCATCACAAAGTGGTTGCCGCCACCGGTGCCGGTGTGGCGCCCATCGGTCATGAACTTCTCGGCCGACAGGCGCGTCTCCCACGCGGCCTGGTACAAAAACTCGGTGTGCTGCACCAGCTCCTTCCAGTGGCTGGCGGGGTGGATGTTCACCTCGATCACGCCCGGGTCGGGCGTGACCGCCAGCACCTTCAGGCGTGCGTCGCGCGGGGGCGGGTAGCCTTCGAGCACGATCTTCATGCCCAGCTCTTCGGCCGTGGCTTCGATGGCGGCCAGCAGGTCCAGATAATCATGGAGGCGCGACAGCGGCGGCATGAAGACATAGAGCACGCCGTACTTTTCGCCCACCTTCTCGGCCTTGGGGCCGCTGGCGCGGCGCGGGTCGCGCACCTCCACGCACAGGGCGGTGCGTGACAGGCCTGCGGCCGACTGGAACTTGCCCGGGGGCTGCACGCCCGCATGGGGGTCGGGCTGCCCTGCCTGGCGCGCGTGGTCGCCGCCCGCAGTGCCTTGCGCCATGCGGCGTGCCTCGCCCGGTGCGGTGGCGCCTGCCAGGTAGGGCAGGTCGCGGTCGCCAGTGACCGGGCCTGCTGGCACGGAATATCGCGCCCGCAGCGTGGTGGCAGCGGCGAGCGGGCTCTGGGGCGCGGTCGGGTCTTGCGGGATCAGGTGCTCGGTGTCCGATGCCTTCACCCAGGGCAGGGCGTCCAGCGGCAGGCGGTAGCCCATGGGCGAATCGCCGGGGATGAGCAGCATGCGGTCGTCGCGGAAGAACCACGGCCCGGTACTCCACACGCTGCCCGCCAGCGTGCCCGCGCCTTCGCCTGCCTGCAGCGGCAGCACATAGCCCACCACGCTGTCGAGCTTTTGCTCGAACACGCGGCGCAGGCGTGCGCGCTCCAGCTCATCGTCCAGGCGCGCATCAAACGGGTCCACATTGACCGGCAGGCGCCGCTCGCGCCACAGGTAGTAGAAGGTGTCTTCGTAACCGGGCTGGATGTAGCGGTCCGTCACGCCCAGCTTGCGCGTGAGGTGGCGCACAAAACGCTCGGCGTCGGCGCTGGTGTAGTGCGAGGGGTTGCGTTCGTCAGCAAAAAGCGCGGGGTTCTGCCACGCGGGCTGGCCGTCGGCGCGCCAGCAGATGGACAGCGCCCAGCGCGGCAGCTGCTCACCCGGGTACCACTTGCCCTGGCCAAAGTGCAGGAAGCCGCCCTGTCCATATTCGGCACGCAGCTTGTGCGTGAGTTCGGTGGCAAAGCCGCGTTTGGTGGGGCCCAGCGCGTCGGTGTTCCACTCGGGCGCGTCGCGGTCGCCCACGGCCACAAAGGTGGGCTCGCCGCCCATCGTCAGCCGCACGTCGCCCGCCACCAGGTCGGCGTCCACCTGCTCGCCCAGCGCCAGCACGGCCTGCCACTGGTCTTCGGTGTAGGGCTTGGTCACGCGGGGCGATTCAAAGATGCGCGTCACGCGCATCTCGTGGCTGAACTCCACCTCGGCCTTGTCCACACCGCCTTCAATCGGCGCGGCGCCCGAGGGCTGGGGTGTGCAAGCGAGCGGGATGTGGCCCTCGCCCGCCATCAGGCCGCTGGTGGCATCCAGGCCGATCCAGCCTGCGCCGGGCAGGTAGACCTCGCACCAGGCGTGCAGGTCGGTGAAGTCGTGGTCGGTGCCGCTGGGGCCATCGAGCGCCTTCACGTCGGGCGTGAGCTGGATCAGGTAGCCCGACACAAACCGCGCCGCCAGGCCCAGGTGGCGCAGCAGCTGCACCAGCAGCCAGCCCGAGTCGCGGCACGAGCCACTGGCTTTTTGCAGCGTTTCCTCGGGTGTCTGCACGCCGGGTTCCATGCGGATCAGGTAGCGGATGTCTTGCGATACCTGCTGGTTGAGCTTGACCAGGAAATCGATGGTGCGCTGCTTGCTGCGGTCCACCTTGTCCAGATAGGCCTGCACCAGCGGTGTCATCGGGTCGGTAGCCAGGTAGGGCGCCAGCTCCTGCTGCACATCGCTGCTGTAGTTGAACGGGATGTTCTCGGCCTCGGGCTCCAGGAAGAAGTCGAAGGGGTTGTACACCGCCATTTCCACCACCAGGTCCACCGTGACCTTGAACTCGCGCGTCTTCTCGGGGAAGACCAGCCGCGCCTGGTAGTTGGCAAACGGGTCCTGCTGCCAGTTGATGAAGTGCTGCGCGGGCTCGACCTTGAGCGAGTACGAAATCACATTGCTGCGACAGTGGGGCGCGGGCCGCAATCGGATGGTCTGTGGCCCGAGGCCTACCAGCCGGTCGTATTGGTAATGCGTGACGTGGTGGAGCGCGGCGTGGATGGGCATATGCAGGCCATGCTAGCAAGTCCCGAGCCATCGCGGGCAACTATTCCGGGGGCGGTGACAAGCGGTCATCGGCTGTTCACAATGTGCGGTCCGTACCCCGCTGCCGGGGCCGCCTGTTTTTCTGACTGCGCACCAACTTGGTGATGCCCTGATTCACCCATGTCCCAATCCCCCCAACTGCTGCTCCTCCCCGGCCTGGCCGCCGATGAACGCATGTGGCGCGGCGTGCTGCCGCTGCTGCCCGCCGCGCTGCGCCCCGAGGTCGCCACCGCCCACCAGGATGTGAACCTGCACCGCATCGAAGACTTTGCCGCACGCCTGCTGGCACAACACGCGGGGCCACTGGTGCTGGCCGGTGCGTCGATGGGCGGCATGATCGCCATGGAAGCCGCGCGCCAGGCGCCGCAGCGTGTGGCAGGGCTGGCGCTGCTGGGCACCACCGCGCGGCCCGAGACGCCGGATATGCGGGCGCTGCGCGAAGCCGCTATCGAACTCTTTGAACAAGGCCGCCTGCGCGAAGTGATCGAGCCCAACGTGGCCTTTGCCTTTCATCCTGACAACGCCACGCGGCCTGAGCTGGTGCAGGCCTATCTCGACTTTGTGCTGGACGCAGGCGCCTCCCACCTGGTTCGCCAGAACCGCGCCGTCATCCATCGGCCCGATGCCCGCCAGCACCTGCCCGGCGTGGCCTGCCCGGTGCTGGTGGTATGCGGCGAGGCTGACCAGCTCACGCCGCCCGAATGTTCGGCTGAGATTGCGGCGCTGGTGCCCGGTGCTGAGCACCACCTCTTGCCGGACAGCGGCCACATGCTGACCATGGAGCAACCTGAAACGGTGACACGGCTGCTGGTGCAGTGGTTGGCGCGCAGCGGATGGATCTGACCTGAGCTTCCTTCCTCTCGCCTTGTGGACGAGGGCGCAGTGGTGGGCGGGATGGACTTAGAGCGGCTCAAAAAACTCAGCGAAGCGGCCATCCCTAGGCGTTCGGCCTCAGGCCGTACAAGGAGTACGGCAAGGTGGGACAACGACGCCAGGGAAGTTTGTGAGGCGCTCTCAGGCAGTTTGTCGCGCTGGCTTTGTCTCGGGCGCCAGTTGTGTTTCCGCATACCAGCTGCGCAGTTTGCCGGGGTTGAGCAGGCCCTGCGGGTCGAAGCGGCGCTTCATGCCCACCACGGCCGGGTCCAGGTGGTTCTGCTTGCCGTCTTCTACGATGTACACGTGCGGGTTGTTGATCTGCACGCCGTGGTCGCGGTAGATCTGCATGATCTGGTTCAGGCGTTCTTCGGTGGTGTAGCGGATGATCTGCAGGCCGCTGCAGTTGAAGGCGCCTTCCTTGGTGCGCAAGAACTCCAGGTGCATCATGACCTCGCCCTTCAGCGCTGCCTCCAGCGCCTTCACCTGCTTGAGGCGGTGCATGGGGTTGAAGCCGCTCTGGATGTAAGTCAGGCCCTTGTCCACCTTGAGGGCGTGCAGGGTGGTGTGGTTCCAGGTGTATTCGAGCAGCGTCTTGTGGCTGCCGGCCACTTCGTCGGCGGTCTTGCGGTAGGTAATCTGGCCGCCGTGCTGAGCCACCATATCGCGCATGCCGGCTTCGGAGTGCGGGGCTACCAGCATCAGCACCGCGTGCTGGTCGGCGGGCAAGTGCTCGGCCAGGCTGGTGAAGTATTGCGGGATGGGTGCGGCCAGAAAACACACCTCTTTTTTCTCCAGCCCGGGGGCGCTGCCAAAGCGGTCGGCAAATTCCAGCGCGTCGTCAAACTTGTCGAAGGTAGCGATGCATTCGGTCCACTCCACGGCAGGGGCCAGGGCTACTTCCAGCTCCAGCACGATGCCGTTGGTGCCGTAGGTGTGGTGCAGCAGCATGGCTTCGGGGCCGTGCAGTTCGATGATCTGCGGTTCGGGCTCCACCGTCATCGCACGCACGGCCAGCACGTTGCCAGGCGCGGCCAGCGGGCCGTGGTTGATGGAGCCTGCCCCCCCAAAGCCGCCGCCAAACAGCCCGCCCAGCGTGGCGCTGCGGTAGGTGCTGGGCAGCCAGCGCAGCTCTTGCCCATGGGGCTTGGCCTGCGCATCAAAGTCTGCCAGCCGGATGCCCGACTGCGCGCGGCCCACACCGCCGCGCACCCAGCCAAATGCGTTGTAGCCCGACAGGTCCAGGATCACGCCGCCGTGCAGTGGCGTGCTCTGGCCGTAGTTGCCGGTGCCGCTACCGCGCACGGTGAGGGGAATGCCCGCACTGGCGCAGGCGGCCACCACCTGCCGGATTTCTGCTTCGGTGCGCGGGCGCACGGCGATGTCGCCGCGCTTGCCCGCCAGGTCGCGTTTGAGCACGGGGCTGAACCAGGCAAAGTCCTGTGAGAGGCGGCCCACGCGCAGCGGGTCAGCAATCCAGTCGAGGTCGGGCAGCAGGTCGGGCAGTTGATGGGCGGTGGTGGTCATGTCGGTATCTCCTTGGCCGCTGGTGGCCGTTTTGGGCAAAAGGAAGCCCTTGCCGCGCGCCAGTGGCTGCGCGCAGTGTGTTGGCGATGGGGTTGAAAGGGCTAGTCGTGCGACGTTTCGCTGGCGTGCCAGCCGCCCAGGGCGACACGGGTGAGCCAGGCCATCAGCACGAACAAGGCGACGCCAGTGAGCGAAATCAGCAGCAGTGCAGCAAACATGCGCGGGATGTTGAGCTGAAAGCCGGCCTGCAGAATCTGGTACGCCAGCCCCGCACCCTGGCCCCCGGTGCCCGCCACAAACTCCGCCACCACGGCGCCGATGAGCGCCAGGCCGCTGGAAATGCGCAGCCCGCCAAAAAAGTAGGGCAGCGCGCTCGGGATGCGCAGGCGCAGCAGCGTCTGCAGCCGCGTGGCGCGGTTGAGCTGGAAGTAGCTTTGCAGGTCAGGCTCCACGCTGCGCAAACCCAGCGTGGTGTTGCTGATGATGGGGAACAGGGCGACCAGTGCGGCGCAGATCACCATGGACGCGGTCGGGTCCTTCACCCAGATGATGATGAGCGGCGCCACGGCCACGATGGGCGTGACCTGCAGCAGCACGGCGTAGGGGAAGAGCGCGGTCTCGATGCGTTTGCTCTGCACAAACAGGAACGAGATGAGCACACCCGCCACGGTGGCCACCACAAAGGCCAGCACCGTGATCTTGACGGTGACCCACAGCGAGCCGCCCAGGGCGGCCCAGTCGGTGAACAGCGTCTTCATCATCAGGATGGGCGAGGGCACCAGGTAGGGTGGCAGCTCCATGGCCGTGACCAGCCCCTGCCACAGCGCGATCAGCACCAGGCCGACCAGCACGGGGTAGACCACGCGCTGCACGCGGGGTTGGGCCATGAGCGGCGGGCGTTTGGGTGTGGCCTTGGCGGCAGGTTTGGCAGCGACTGGTGCAGGCGCTGAGCGCGGGGCGGCTGCGGGGTGGGCGGTGACCACGGGCGACGCCATCGGTGCGGAAGGGAAGGGGGTGCTCATGCCACGGTCTCCTCGGTGTCCACGCTGGCGCGCAGCAGGCTGTCCTGCAGCAGCTTGGCGTAGCGGCTGAATTCGGGCGACACCATGAAGTCGGCCGTGCGGGGGTAGGGCGCGTCGATGCGGAACTCTTCGACCACGCGGCCCGGGCGCGCGGCCATCATGACCACGCGGCTGGAGAGGAACACCGCCTCGTGGATCGAGTGCGTCACAAAGATCACGGTGAGCTTCTTCTTGCGCCACAGATCCAGCAGGTCGGCGTCGAGCTTGTGGCGCGTGATTTCGTCCAGTGCTCCAAAGGGCTCGTCCATCAGCAGCAGGTCAGGCTGGGTGACCAGGCCGCGCGCAATCGACACGCGCATCTGCATGCCGCCCGACAGCGCACGGGGCAGGGCGTTGGCAAACTTTGACAACCCCACCAGCGCCAGCGCTTCGGTCACGCGCGCATCGGCCTCGGCGCGGGGCACGCCCGCCAGGTCGAGCGGCAGGCGCACATTGGTCTGCACACTGGCCCAGGGCATGAGCGTGGGCGACTGGAAGACAAACGCCATCTTCTTGCCGCTCTCTTCCAGCTGCGCCACGGGCTTGCGCCACAGGTGCAGGCGGCCGTCGGTGGGCTCCAGCAGGCCTGCCACCATTTTCAGCAGCGTGCTCTTGCCGCAGCCCGAGGGGCCCAGCAGGGTGACGAACTCGCCTTCCTCAATGGTCAGGTCCACCGGCAGCAGGGCCTGGGTGCCATTGGGGTAGGTTTTTTCGGCCGAGAGCACCTCCACGGCGGGTGTGGAATAGGTGGCTGGCATCGGGGTGTGCACCAGCGGCGGAGAGTCAGCGGGGGATGTCATGGTCGCCTTTCGATGGATGCGGCCGGGCGGGCAAAGGGTCGCACCGGCCGCTGTTTCAGGGCTGTCAGGCTCAGGGCAGAACCTTGAGGTCTTTGACGAACGAAGTTGTGTAGGTCTCGGCCAGCTTCACCTTGGCAGGGTCGATGAGCTTGGCGTCCACCAGGAAGTCGTAGCTGGCCTTGGCGCGTGCGTCGGTCATGATGCCGATGCCCATGGTGGCCGCGTCACCCCCGGTGGCCATGCCCATTTCCTTGAGTTTGGCCACGCTGTAGGCGAGCTGCTCGTCGGTCATGTTGGGGTTGTCCTTCTTGATGAGCGCGTTGGCGGGTGCGGGGTCGGCCAGGTAGCTCTTCCAGCCTTCCATCGATGCCTTCACGAACGAGGCCACGGCGGCGCCGCGGTCCTTCACCGTCTTTTCCATGCACGAGATGGTGGTGGCGTACGCTGGGTAGCCCTGGTCGCTGAACATCAGCGTATTGGCCTTGACGCCCGCCTTGGCAATCGCAAACGGCTCGGATGTCAGGTAGCCCTGCTGCGCGGTGTTCTTGTCGGCCACGAAGGGCTGGATGTTGAAGGTGTAGGGGCGCGTCTGCGAGTCGGTGAAGCCGTACTTGGCCTTGAGCCAGGGCCAGTAGCCGCGCTGGGCCGACGATGCGATCAGGATGGTTTTGCCCTTGAGGTCTTCGAATTTCTTCACGTCCTCGTGCGCGATGAGCACCTGCGGGTCCTTCTGGAACACGGCCGCCACGTTGACCACGGGCACGCCGCCTTCACGCATCTGGATCATCTGCAGGTCGCTCGACCCCATCACGCATTCGGCCTGGCCGGCGGCCATCATCTGCACGATGTTGACCTGCGGGCCGCCCATCTTGATGGTCACATCCAGCCCGTACTTTTTGTACAGGCCCGTGGCCACCGCCTGGTAGAAGCCGCCATGCTCGGCCTGCGCGTACCAGTTGGTCATGTAGGTGAACTTTTCCTGCGCGTGGGCCTGCATGGTGCCGACGGCACCAACAGCGAGCAGCGCGGCTGCACCAAGTTTGGAAAGGCGGGAGGCGGTCTTCATCATGGTGGTACTCCGGTAGGGTGGTGGAGGTGGAACGAAGGGGAAGGCGAAAAGGTTTTGCGGTGGCGTTCGCAGGTTTCAGGCCAGTGCGCTGGAGTGCTCCACGTGGCCGGTGTGATTGGCGCGGCCCCAGGTGGGCTCTGGGCGTGGCGCCCACTGCAACCGATGCAGCTCGGTAATGGCGGCGGCCCAGCTCACGGCCAGCGAGTCGAGGATGGCGTGCCCCTGTTCGGCCGTGGCGGGCAGCGGGTCGCCAATGATTCCGCTGGGGCCGAAGTCGCGCGCACTCCAGGCGCAGGCCGGGCGGCCGTCGGGTGAGAGCAGGGGCGAATCAAAAACGGGCGGGTAGTTGACTACCGCACGCTCCATGTGCACGGTGTCGGGGGCCAGCGCCAGCATCAACGCGGTCTCGGCGTGGCCTGCGTGCATCGCCAGCTTCTTTTCGGTGTCGGACAGGTACTTGCCCGCCACATGCGGCACACGCCAGGTGAAGCTGGGCACCACGATGAAGTCGCCATGGCGCAGGCGCAGCTCGCGCGCGCACATCTCCATCACCTGCGGCTGACCGCCGTGGCCGTTGACGAACAGCAGCTTGCGAAAGCCTGCGCGGTACACCGATTCGCCCACCTCGTTCATGGTAGCCAGCAGGGTCTCGCCGCTCAGCGTGACGGTGCCGGGGAAGTGCAGGTGCTCTTCGGACTTGCCGTAGGTGATGGGGGCCATCGCAAACGCAAGCACATCGGCCGGCAGGCGGGCCAGTGCATGGCCCACCACCCCCGCGCTGATCACCGTGTCCACCGCACACGGCAGGTGCGGGCCATGCTGCTCTGTGGCGCCCGTGGGCAGCACGATGACGGTGTTTTCCTTGTCTGGCAGGTCGGCGATCTCGGTCCAGCTCAGGTAAGGCAGGTAGCGGTGGGGCGGGTTGTAGCCGTGCAGCATGGGTGGTTCTTTCGTGAAGGAAGCTGTTGTCAGCGCAAAGGGAGGTAGGCCGTGGCCTCCACCTCGATGAGGATGTCGGGCGTGGGCAACATGCCGCTCACTTCCACCACGGTGGATGCAGGGGGCTCGCCGGGGAAGAACAGCTTGCGCACGCGGCTGTACTGCGGGAAGTGGTCCAGGTTCTTGAAGTACTGCACCAGCTTGAACACGTCGGACATCTGGCCGCCCGCCGCTTCAATGGTCTGGCGAATGCGGTCCAGCACATACCAGCTCTGCGCGAGGATGGGGCCCTCCTTGATGTCGCTGCTGAACTCGCCCGTGCGGCCAATCAACGTGGCGGCCTCATGCGGGATGTCGTCGTAGCCACGCACGATGCGGCTGGCGGCAGGGTCCACGGCAATGATCCCGCTCAGGTAGATGAAGTCGCCTGCGCGGCGCCACGCGGCGTAGCGGGCCAGGGGCTGGGCGATACCTGGCGCAGGTACGGGCGCAGATGTGGGGCTCATGCGAGGCTCCTTGCGGATTGGGTGGTTGGCACATGCCAGGCAGCCGGTGCATGCCCGCTGGCGACGCGGCCCTGGCGCAGCACCACACGGCTTTGTGCGCGCGATGGAAAGCCCCAGTGGTCGGCCTGCGTGAAGACCAGCAGGTCAGCCACCGTGCCAGGCTGCAGCGGCAGCGCCGTGGTGCCAGTGCGGCCGGTGCGCAGCCAGTCGGTGCGGCACAGCGATTCGCTCCATTGGTCGAAAGGTGCATCCAGCTGCGCAGCCAGCACGCCCGTGGCCAGGGCTTCCAGCGGGTCAAAGCTGCCCACGGGGCAGAACGGGTCTTGCACGTTGTCGCTGGCGACCAGCACCGGGATGCCACGTGCACGGGCTTCCTTCACCAGCGTCAGGCCACGCTGGCGCGGCGTGCGGCCGGTGGTGGCGTCCTGCAGCAGCAGGTTGGTGATGGGCAGCGTGACCAGCGTGATCGGGCTTTGTGCCACCGCGTCGAGCGTTGCGAGGGCGGTGGCCTCGTCCTGTGCGGCCAGGGCGCAGGTGTGGCCGCAGACCACATGGCCGTCGAAACCCAGCTCCTTGAGCAGTGCGGCCGTGGTCGCCAAGCCCCGGGCGCCTGGGTGCAGTTCTTCGTCCACATGCAGGTCCACGTTCAGCCCGTGGTGTTGTGCGGCTTCAAACAGGTGGCGCAGCGCCTGCGGGTCCCAGTTGGTGGAATGCACAAAGCCGCCCAGTAGTGCGCCAGGGCCGCTGGCGGCCACGGTGGCGGCCAGCCGCATCGCGGCGCTGCGGTCCGCATACAGGTGCAAGGGGATCAGGCTCACGCGCTCCAGCGTGATGCGGTCGGCCCAGTCGTGGGCCAGTGCGCGCAACACGTTCCAGGCCAGTGGCTGCGCGTCGGGCTCCCACCAGTCGCAGTGGGTGCGCAGGTGCACGGTGCCTGCGTCGTAGGCCCATTGCAGCGCGCGGCTGGCGCGGGCGTGGATGTCTGCTTCGGTCCAGCTTTGGCGGTCCACCATCATGGCCTCGATGGCGCCCAGCAGGCCGGGTTTGACTTCTCCCATGCGCGGTAGGGTGAAGGCCTTGTCCAGGTGGGTGTGCGCATCGACCAGGCCGGGCAGCACCAGCGCGCCTGCCACGTCCCACACAGCGCCGTGTAGCGCAGGCTGGGTGCCGTGGGGCAGCACTTGCAAGATGCGGCCCTGGGCCAGGCGCAGATCGGCCAGTGCGGGCTGGTGGCCCTGCTGCGGCCACGCGGAGGGCAGCAGCCAGCGCGGCAGCCGGGCGCGCAGGATGTGGTCGGGGGTGTTGGATGCGTGCATGCCGTGGCCCTTAGAACGTTGTCTTATGCAAAGCGCGCCATCGCCTGGCCCACGCGGGCCTTGAAGGCCGCCAGCCGGGGCGGTGTGGCCACGTTCATGTGGTAATAGGCGTGGTAGTCCACCCGCGCCTTGCCGCCCGTGAGCAGGCGCATGTAGCGGGTGATGGACTTGCGCGGCGGGTCGCCCATGAACAGGGCCGTCCAGCGCGGGCGGCCGTAGGTGACCACTGCCGAGATGCGCTGGATGTGCGTGAGCGAGGGCTTGACGTTGTGCGGATCGCTGATGTCAAAGGCCACGCCGGGCATGAGCACGCGGTCGAAAAATCCCTTGAGCATCGCCGGCATGCCAAAGCACCAGGTGGGAAAGCAGAACACCACGGCTTCGGCCCAGAGCAGGCGGTCCACATAGCCCTGCACGGGCAACTGGTTGCTGGGCACCTCGTGGTAGCCCAGGCGCTCTTCGCGTGTCATCACGGGGTTGAAGCCCTCGGCGTACAGGTCGCAGTCGTCAACCTCGTGGCCCGCGCCGCGCAGCTGCTGCACCACCTCGGTGTGCAGGGCTGCGTTGTAGCTGGTCTCTACCGGGTGGCAATAGATCACGAGGATGCGCATGGCGGGGGTCCTTCGGGTTGTGGGGGATGGGCCTAGAGGTCCAGCGTCAGCGTGGCGCTGTGGCTGCGTGCGCAGCACACGGCGACGTGGGTGGCATGCTCTGCAGTGCTCAGGCAGCTGTCGCGGTGGTCGGGCTCGCCGTCCAGCCAGCGGGTCACGCAGGTGCCGCACACGCCCTGCTCGCACAGGGTTTCGAGCGGCACGCCAGCGAGCTGCAGCACGTCGGCCATGCTCTCGCCGGAGGCAACGGGCAAGCGCATATGGCTGCGCTGCAGGATCAGCTCGAACGTGTGTTCTGTGCGGGCGGTGTCAGGGGCTGTCTGCATTGTTTGACCATGTGATTTGATCGATTGGTCAAACTATTGCAAAGGCTGTGCCAGCCACAAAAAGCGGTCAAACGTCTCTGTGGTGGATCAACGCGGCCTGAAAGCGGCTTTTGACGCCGCGCGCTGGTGCAAATTTCCCGGGACTCGTCCCTCGGGCACCCGAGGGATGCCCAGAATGGGGCGGGGGCCTTAGTCTGGTGCGAGGCCGCAGCCCAGCAGCACAAAGCTGGTGAGTTCACGCACGATGGGCTCGCGGTCGATGGGCTCGTCGGGCGCCAGGCCCAGCATGATGTGCACCTGCACGCCGTAGTCGGCGTAGTGCTGCGTCATGCCCCAGATCTGCATGAGCAGCAGCGTGGGATTCACGGCGCGCATGCGGCCCTCGGTAATCCAGCGGTTGATCAGGTCCACCTTCTGCTGGGTGGACTTGACGGCCACGGGCCAGTATTTGCCCAGGTTGCGCCCACCGCCCAGCACCTCGGTGGTGAAGATGCGCGAAAGCCCCGGGTTGTCCAGCGCGTAGTCGAGCTTCTTGCGCACGTAGCTGCTCAGCACCTTCTTGGGGTCGTCGCTGTTGCTGTCAAAAATGAAGGCGCCCGACCAGCCGTTGAGCACCGAGTACAGCAGCTCTTCATACAGCTCTTCCTTGCTGCTGATGTAGTAGTGCAGCTGGGGCTTGGTCAGGCCCGCGCGCTCGGCAATGGCCTTGGTGGATGCCCCTTTGAACCCATGGCGGCTGAACTCGGCAACCGCCGCCTCGCGGATGGCGGTGAGGATGCGCTCGCGCCCTTGTTTGGCGCGGCCCAGGAGTGCGCCTGAGGCGACATCGGTTTCGGTTTCAGTCATGGACGGGCGGGGTGCGGGATGCGCGGCTTGCAAGAGACAACAGGTAGAAGATAGCGATTTTGCGCGCTACTGCTCGCTTCACGCTTTCCAGAAGCCGATGTGGGGAACGCTGGCCTCCTCGATCAGCGCGGGGCCAATGCACTCGATGGGATGGGGCGATGCTGCGAACACATCGCGGCAGGACAGCTCTGCATCGCGTTGTTCCGCTCGCTCGCCGCGATAGACCCGCAGGCGAACGGCGTCAATGCCAAACACCACGCGACCGATGCCAGACCAGAAAATTGCGCCTGCGCACATCACGCAGGGCTCGGCCGACGAGTACAGCGTGGCCTTGGCCAGTGCATCGCGGCCCACGCGGGGGCTGAGCTGGCGCACGGCGTTGGTTTCGGCATGGCCCGTGCAGTCGCCGGTTTCGGTGGTGTTGCAGTAGGCCTCGGCAAGCAGTTCGCCGCCTGCGCCCACCACCACGGCGCCAAATGGACGATTGCCGCGCGCTCGTGCCGTGCATGACCAGACGATGGCCTGGCGCAGGTAGGTGCCGTCGGTGTCGTTGATGGACGTGGGGTCGTCAAAACTGGCAGGGCGTGCAGACATGAGCGCGTGCATGGGGTGTCTCCGTCGATGGTGGGTTGGTGGCTGTCGTTGTGCAACGCCAGGCCGTCTGCACGCCCGCCGTTGTGGTGCGGGGCGCTATGCATTTGGCATGCCAATCACAATCAGTGACATGTGTGCATGGCTTTCGGCGCGCTGTACACAAGCGCTCTGACTTTGCGCGGGCACAAACGCAAGGCGTTGTGGGCATTCTTCTTGCATCGCCATTGGCAAGAGTAGAAGCGTTCACTGCGTTGCCCCCTGTGCAGTCCTGCACGACGCGATGCCAGTCGGAAATTGCTCTTGAAGCCCGCTGTGCGCACAGCGGTGTGCGCTTGCACACCGGGGCTTCAAGGGTTGAACGGACGGCCGCAGCAGGTGGTGCCAGACGCTCTTGAAGCACCCAGCGGGAGGGCCTTTCTTCCTTCCACTTGTCTTCAGGAGAACTGCATGACCACCACCACCGCCACCTACGACCTCGCCGAGCTGCAAAAAGAAACGCGCATGGGCGCGATGGGCTCGGAAACCGCGAGCCGCGAGATCCGCCGCATCGACCTCAGCCACTTTGCTCAGCGCAAGACCGAGATTGCCAACCAGCTGTGGGACGCCGCAGTCGATGTCGGCTTTTTCCAGATCGTGAATCACGGCATTGACCTGGTCGAGGTGCACAACGCCTTCGCGATGACCGAGCGCTTCTTTGCGCTGCCGGATGCCGTGAAGGCGCAGTACCCGCTCAAGAAGGCGCTCAACGTGGGCTGGGAGAGTCGCGCGCAGGTGCGCCCCTCCACCGGCACACCGGACCAGAAGGAGTCGTACCAGATCACCCGCCCGCACATGGCGGGCCTCTGGCCCACTGACGAGGAGCTGGCGGGCTTTCAATCCACCATGCTGAACTTTGAGGGCCAGTGCTGGCAGGTGGCCATGCAGGTGCTGTCGTGTTTTGCGTGGAAGCTGGGGTTTGACGAGGCCTTCTTTGCCCGCGCGCACGACCCTGCACAGGCCAGCTACCAAAGCACCTTGCGCCTGCTGCACTACTTTGCGACCCTGCCCGAGCAACAAGCCAGCCTGGGCCTGTGGCGCGCCGGGGCGCATACCGACTTTGATTGCCTGACCCTGCTCTTTCAGCGCCAGGGCCAGGGCGGCCTGCAGGTATGCCCGGGCAAGGAAATGGACACCCAGGCCTGGACCTCGGTGGAGCCCGACGAGCAGGCCATCACCTGCAATATCGGCGACATGCTGATGCGCTGGAGCGACGACCAACTGCCCAGCAACTTCCACCGTGTGAAGAACCCGCTGCCGGGCGAGTACATGGGCCCGCGCTACAGCATTGCCTTCTTTGCCCAGGCCAACCGCGACGCCATCATCGCGGGGCCCGGCAAGAAGTACCCGGCGATTGCCGCGGGCGACTACCTGAACCAGCGGGTGGCGGCGAACTTCAAGGCGTATTGATGGCGCGTAGGCTGCCGGTAGCCGTGCGGCTTACAGCCAGGGCTGGAGCCAGCCTAGCCCGTCGGATGTGGCATGGGGCGCCGCGCCGCGCGCCGGGCGGTACTCGCAGCCAATCCAGCCGTCGTAGCCTAGGCTGTCCAGCAGCTTGAACAAATAGGTGTAGTTCAGCTCGCCCACATCGGGCTCGTGGCGCTCGGGCACACCGGCAATCTGGAAGTGGCCGACGTTGCCGGTGGGCAGGTATTGGAGCACCTTCATGGCCAGGTCGCCTTCCACGATCTGGCAGTGGTACAGGTCCATCTGCACCTTGACGTTGGCGGCGCCGATCTCGGCGATCAGCGTGTGGGCCTGGTCCTGGCGGCTCAGGAAGAAGCCGGGCATGTCGCGGCCGTTGATGGGCTCCAGCAGGATCTGGATGCCGTGCGGCGCGGCTTGCTCAGCCGCGTAGCGCACGTTGGCGATGTAGGTGGCGCGCACGGCAGCCGCATCGGTCCCTTGGGGCACCAGCCCGGCCATCACGTGGATGCGGGGGCATTGCAGGGCATGGGCATAGCCGATGGCTTTGGCAATGCCCTCGCGGAATTCGGCCTCACGCCCGGGCAGGCAGGCCAGCCCGCGCTCGCCCGCATCCCAGTTGCCGGGCGGGGCGTTGAACAGCACCTGCTGCAGGCCGTTGGCCTGCAGGCGCGCGGCCAGTTCTTGCGCCGGGTAGGCGTAAGGGAAGAGGTATTCCACCGCCTTGAAGCCATCGCGGGCAGCGGCGGCAAAACGGTCGAGAAAGTCCACGTCGTTGTAGAGCATGGACAGATTGGCGGCAAAGCGGGGCATGAAATGTTCCTGAGAAAAAAGCGATCAGCGGCGCGGTGCGCTGGTGAGCACCTGTGCCAGCCGGTCTTGGTAAAAGCGCGCCAGGCCCACCGTGCTGTGGCCGAGGGTGTCGGCGCTGGCAGGGATCACGTAGGCCTGTGCGTGCGGGATGCGGGCGATGGCTTTGTCCAGCACGCCCAGCTCGGGCGGGTTGCGCTCGTCGTCTGCCGAGTTGATGGCCAGCACGCGCGCAGTAATGCGTTCCAGCCCGGGCTCGGGGTCGTAGTCGCGCGAGGCTTCCCACTGGTAGATGTGGTCGTTGGCATCGCCGCGGAAAGGGGCTTTGAGCCGTTGCTCCACCAGGGCATCGGCCGCAGCGCGGTTGGGGGCCAGTTTTTGCAGGCCCTGGTTGCCCCCGTTGGTGCCGGTGCCAAAGAACACCGACGCAAACTGCAGGCTGCGGGGCTGGCGTGTGTAATTGCCACCCTGCCATTCGGGGTCGTTGCGGATGGCATCCACCAGCAGGCGGCGCATCATCCAGTTGCGGCCTGACATGGCAGCGGGCAGCGAGGCCATGGGCACGGCAATGTCCATGAAGTCGGGGCGGCGCTGGGCCCACACCCAGGTGTGCATGCCGCCCATGGAGTTGCCAATGATGGCGCGCACATGGCGCACGCCCAGGTGCTCGGTCAGAAGGCGGTATTGGGCCTGCACCATGTCGTCATAGTTGTAGGCCGGAAAGGCGGCACGCAGGCCGTCTGACGGCTTGCTGGAGCGGCCGGTGCCGATGGCGTCCGGCAGGATGATGAAGTACTTGCGCGCATCCAGCGGCTGGCCGGGGCCAAACAGCGTGCCTGCAAAGCCGGGCGTGAGCATGCTCTCTGCCGAGCCATTGGTGCCATGCAGCACCAGCACCGGCTCTCCGGTGGGCTCGCCCACGGTGGAGTAGGCCAGCTTGAGTTCGGGCAGGGTCTGGCCGGTGTGGAAGCGGAAATCCTTGACGACCCACTCGCCGTGCTTGGGGGCAGGGTAATCCGCAGCCGATGCGCCGCCTGTGGCCAGCACGCCCAGCAGCACGGGGGCAAAGGCTTTGCGCCAGAAAGAAAGGGTCATGGTTTGTCTCCTTGTGTGTGTTCTTTCGTCCCCGCGCCATGGGCGCAGCCCGCCCGTTACCAGTGGGCACCAAAGCTCTGGCGCAGCTCTTCAATCTGGGGCTCGGTCAGCGGCGTGGGGCGGGGCTGGCACAGCATCCATAAGCGTGCGGTTTCTTCCAGCTCTTCCAGCACGGCCATGGCGGCGGCAGGCGTGTCGTGCCACACATTGGGCCCGAGGCGCGCCAGCATCACGGCACGCACGGGGCTGCCCTGTGCGGCATAGCGGGTGATGGTCTGCGCCACCTGCGCTGCCGCTGCAGCATCACCGGGGCGGTGGTAGGGAATGTGCGGCACGCGGCCCACCTTCATGACGAAGTAGGGCGTGACGGGAGGCAGCAATTGCGCGTCGGGCGCCAACCGGCCGTCTGCAGACGTGTCGGCTTGCAGCGAGCAGGCCACCAGGTGCGTGCTGTGGGTGTGGATCACGCAGCGCGCCGGGGCCGCAGTCGAAGCCGAGGCCTCGTAAATCTGCCGGTGCAGCGCAATGGTCTTGCTGGCCCGGTCGCCCGCCACCTGCTGGCCTTGGGCGTCCAGACGCGCCAGCCGCTCGGGCTGCAGCGTGCCCAGGCAGGCATCGGTGGGGGTGATGAGGTAGCCGTCGGCCAGGCGCACGCTGATGTTGCCTGCGGTGGCATGCACATAGCCCCGCTCAAACAGGCTGCGGCCCACGCGGCAGATCTCATCGCGGGCTTGTGGCTCATCCATGAAGGCGGGGGTAGAGGTCATGCCAACAATTGTGCAAAAGCCTTGGTAAAAAAGTCGGTGCTGCCGAAATTGCCCGACTTCAGCGTGATGTGCAGACCGTCCTTGGCGTCGGGGGCCACGGCATGGCACCACGGCACGCCGGGGTCGATCTGCGCGCCAATGCGCATTTGCGTGATGCCCAGGGCCTGCACGCAGGCACCGGAGGTTTCACCACCTGCCACGATGAGTTGGCGCACACCGCGCTGCACCAGGCCGCGTGCAATGGCGGCAATGGTGTCTTCCACCATGGCACCGGCTTTCTCGGAACCCAGCTTGCCCTGAATGGCGCGCACGGCCGAGGGCTCGGCGGTGGAATACACCAGCACCGGCCCCTGGCCCATGTGGCCTTCCGCCCATGCCAGCGCTTCGGCGGCCACGTCCACGCCTGCGGCGATGCGCAGCGGGTCGATGGCCAGGGCTGGCTTGCCTGCCTTGATGAAATCCATCACCTGCTGGTTGGTCGCCACCGAGCAGCTGCCCGAAACGATGGCCTGCAGCCCTTGCGCTGCGGGCAGGCGGGCGGCCTCGTTGCTGGGAGCCACGCCAAAGTTGCCCGGCAGGCCAATGGCCACGCCCGAGCCGGCCGTCACCAGCGGCATGCCCTTGAGCGCAGGGCCCAGGCGCAGCAGGTCGGCGTTGGACACCGCATCGACCACGGCCATGCGCACACCCTCGGCCTTGAGTTGGTCGATGCGCGCGCGGATGGCAGCCTCGCCCTGTGCGACCACACCGTGGTCGATCAGGCCCACGCGGCTGGCCGTCTGCGCTTGCAGCACGCGCACCAGGTTGGGGTCGGTCATGGGCGTGAGCGGGTGGTTTTGCATGCCGCTCTCGTTCAGCAGCACATCGCCCACAAATAGGTAACCCTTGAACACGGTGCGCTTGTTGTCGGGGAAGGCGGGCGTGGCGATGGTGAAGTCGGTGCCCAGGGCCTGCATCAGCGCATCGGTCACGGGGCCGATGTTGCCTTCGGCCGTGCTGTCAAAGGTGGAGCAGTATTTGAAGTAGATCTGCTCGGCGCCTTGCGCTTTCAGCCATTGCAGCGCGGCCAGGGACTGGGCGATGGCCTCGTCTTTGGGAATGGTGCGCGACTTGAGCGCGACCACAATGGCGTCTGCCTCGGCGTCGAGCGGTGCGGTGGGCACGCCCATGGCCTGCACCACGCGCATGCCTGCGCGCACGAGGTTGTTGGCCAGGTCGGTCGCGCCCGTGAAGTCGTCGGCAATGCAGCCCAGCAACGCGCGTGTCATGCCTTCTCCTTTCCTTCGGGCAACGTGATGCCAGGGAAGATCTTGATCACGGCGCTGTCGTCTTCCTTGGCAAAGCCTGCCGTGGATGCCTGCATGAACATCTGGTGCGCGGTGGCCGCCAGTGGCAGGGGGAATTTGCTGGCGCGTGCGGTGTCCAGCACCAGCCCCAGGTCCTTCACAAAAATATCGACGGCCGACAGCGGCGTGTAGTCGCCCGCCAGCACATGGGCCATGCGGTTTTCAAACATCCAGCTGTTGCCCGCGCTGTTCGTGATCACTTCATACAAGGCGCTTGCTTCCACGCCTTCGCGCAGGCCCAGGGCCATGGCTTCGGCGGCCACGGCAATGTGCACACCGGCCAGCAGCTGGTTGATGATCTTGACCTTGCTGCCCGCACCCGCCTTGTCGCCCAGGCGGTACACCTTGCCGGCCATGCCGTCGAGCACGGCGCCCGCTGCGGCATAGGCCTCGGGCTTGGCCGAGGTCATCATGGTCATCTGGCCCGATGCGGCCTTGGCGGCGCCACCGGAGATGGGCGCGTCCACATAGTGCAGGCCCAGCGCGTTCAGGCGCGCTTCCAGCGCCACGGACCAGTTGGGGTCCACGGTGGAGCACATCACAAAGGTGCTGCCGGGGCGCATGGCCGCTGCTGCGCCGCCTTGTCCATCGTCGCCGAACAGCACGCTCTCGGTCTGCGCCGCGTTGACCACCACCGACACCACCACATCACTCACCGCCGCCAGCGACGCGGTGGTGGCGTGGGCGGTGCCACCGTCCGCCACAAAGGCATCTGCCACGCCGGGGCGCACGTCACACACGTGGATGGTGAAACCGTTGTTGCGCAGGGTCTTGGCAATGCCAGCGCCCATGGCGCCCAGGCCGATGATGCCGACGGTGGGTTTTGTCATGTTGTCAGTCCTTCAAAGAAATTCAATACGAGGGCACTCAGGCGACCAGCACCCAAAGCAAAGCCGTGAGGGCAAAACCCGCCAGGCCCAGCACGGTGGTCAGCACGGTCCAGGTGCGCAGGCCATCGCCCACGCTCAGGCCCAGGTAGCGGGTCACGATCCAGAAGCCCGAATCGTTGACGTGTGACAGGCCCAGGCTGCCAAAGCCGATGGCAACCGTGAGCAGCGCCACTTGCAAGGGGGAATACCCGCCACCCGCCATCGCATCGGCCAGCAGGCCGCAGGTGGTGATGATGGCCACGGTGGCCGAGCCCTGGGCGGCGCGCAGGGCCAGAGAGATGATGAACGCCAGCAGGATGAGCGGCAGATGAGTAGCGGTGAGGCTTTGCGACAGCGCCGTGCCAATGCCGCTGGCGGTGAGCACCTTGGCAAACACGCCGCCTGCGCCCGTCACCAGGATCACGGTGGCGGCAGGGGGCAGGGCGGATTCCATGATGGCGTTGGTGCGTTCACGGTTCCAGCCCTGGTTGCGGCCCAGCAGAAACATGGCCAGGCCCACGGCCACCATCAGCGCAAAGATGGGCGAGCCGATGAAGCCCAGCACGTTGCGCAGGCTGTCGCCCTTGGGCAGCAGCGTGGCGCCGGTGGTGCCAGCCATGATGAGGGCCAGTGGGATCAGGATGAGCGCCATGATGGTGCCCACGCCGGGGGCAACGGCAGCCTTGGGGGCCTTGGAGTCCGCGCCTTCTTGGCTGCTGCCAAAGGCCGCAAACTGCTCTGCCGTGGTTGGCAGCATGGGGTAGCCCTTGCGGTTGAGCCAGCCCGACACGACCTGCGACAGCGCTGCGAGCGGGATGCAGATGGCCAGGCCAATGATGGTGATCCAGCCAATATCGCCCTTGACGATGGCTGCCCCACCCACGATGCCGGGGTGCGGTGGCACCACCACGTGTGCGGCCAGCATGATGCCCGCTACGGGCAGGCCGAATTTGATGGGGTTGACCCCCGCCGCCTTGCAAAAGCCGTAGACGATGGGCACCAGGATGATGAAGCCCACATCAAAAAACACCGGGATGGCCAGCACCAGCGCGGCGGCCGTGAGGGCCGTGGGCACCCGCGTGGGCCCCAGCAGCTGCGTGAAGCGGTTGGCCAGGCTGGCTGCGCCGCCCGAGACCTCGATCATCCGTCCCAGCATGGAACCCAGCGCCACCAGGATGGCGACCGAACCCAGCGTGCCGCCCATGCCCGCAATCAGCGTGCTGATGATGTCGCCGATGGGCATGCCCGTGGCGAAGGCGACGAGAAAGCTCACGAGCATCATGGCCACGAAGGCGTGGACTTGCCAACGGATGATGAGCAACAGAAGCAGGGCAATGCTGCCGGCGCCGATTCCGAGAAGTGCGAGGGTGGACATGTGAGGGATATCTCCAGGATGGAAGGGTGGCAGACGGAGCAACGGGTCAGTGCAAGCGGCCGATTTGCAGCTCCTGTCGGCACCTTGATTGATGTGTTTATATGGTTATCATACAAATTACCGCGTTCTATTCCGCTTCGGGTTAACCCGTATCGGTAGCCATCTGCGGCGGGCGCTACGCTCGTGTTTACAAGGTTTTTTGCTATCTAGCGCTTATCTGTTAAGCGCTAATAGCTATTGATTTAATAGCAATTCGGAGAGGCCTTTTCCCGCCTCAAGGTCCCCGCGCCGCTGGGCGGCCAACAAGGTCAGAAGATCAGTGGACCGGATGCCGCCACCAGCGGCTGTGCCAGCCGCGCGCCGTCCTGGGCCCAGAAGGCCAGGTCGGCCTGTTCGATGCGGGCCAGTGCGTTCTTCATGTGCTGCGCCGCCGCAGCGCGGGCAGCTAGTGCATCGCCTGCCTCGATGGCCAGCACGATCTGCGTGTGCTCATGGGTCACGGCGTCGGCAAAGTCGGCGCGCCGCGCCTCGTTGGCGCGGGTCACGCGGGTGGCGCCCTTGAGAAACTGCGCCAGATAGTCCAGCGTGCTGATCATGAACGGGTTGCCTGCCGCCTGGGCGATGGCGCGGTGGAACAGCACGTCTTCCTCTACCCCGTCGCGGCCTGCGCGCACGGCGTCGGCAATGTGCTGCATGGCGGCGCGGATGGCGGCAATGTCTTCATCGGTGCGACGCAGGGCTGCCAGCTCGGCCACCTCGGCCTCCAGCGCACGGCGCACTTCCACGATCTGCATCACCGCCTCGCGCGATGCGGCAAGGGGCACATCGAACTGCAGCGGCTCGATGCCCGGCGCGAGCACATACACGCCGCTACCCTGCCGCGAGTCCACGAGCCCCAGCGACTTGAGGCGCGAGATGGCCTCGCGCACCACCGTGCGGCTGACCTGAAACTGCTGCGCCAGCACCGCCTCGGTGGGCAGCTTGTCGGACGCCTGGATGCGGCCCGCACGGATCTCGGCCTCCAGCGCGCTGGCCACCTGGTCGGAGAGCTTGGCGCTGGGTTTGACGGCGGAGAACGGCGAAGACATGGGCGGGGCGGGCAGTGGGGCGTGAAGTCGGTGCCGGGATGTGCGGGCAGGCCGGGGCGCAGGTGACTTTACCCGAAGGGCACTGCGCCGGAATCGTTTGTTTGCCGCGCTACTTGGGCGCCGGGCAGGAGTCGTCCAGTTTGGCGAGGCCCGCCAGCTTCTGCAGCCGGCTGCGGTTGTCCAGACAGGCCTGGTACTGCGCCTCGGCCGCCTTCTGCTGGGCCTGCGCCGCCGCCTTGCTGCGTTCGGCCTGGAGCTGGGCCACACGCTCGCGGATTTGCGGCATCACGGCCAGCGCGGCCTTCTCGCCTTCCACGATGGCGTTGGCGCGCTGGCTGAAGTCGGCGGCGCCGATGTCCAGCACCTGCGGGCGCACGATCACGTCGGCCCGCGCCAGCTCGGCCTGGCCCAGCTTCTGGCCCATGATGGCAATCGACTGGTTGAGCGCGCCCAGCATGTTGCCCGGTGTCTGACCCCGGGCCTTGTTGGAGATATCCACCGCAATCACGATGTCCGCACCCAGCTGGCGCGCGGCGTCCACCGGCACCGGGCTCACGATGCCGCCGTCCACAAAATGGTATTTGCCGATGGTGACGGGCTGGAACACGCCGGGAACGCTGCTCGATGCACGTACCGCCTGCCCCGTGTTGCCGCGTGCAAACACCGTGCGCTCGCCATCTTCGAGGCGCGTTGCCACCACCACAAACGGTTTGGCCATCTGCTCCAGCGGCTTGCGGCGCACCTGCTCGTTCACATAGTCTTCGAGTTTCTGGCCCAGCACCAGGCCCCCAGGCGAGAGCTGCAGGTCGCGGATCTTGGCTTCGTCCAGCGCCACAGCCTTTTCCTGCATTTCGAACGCATTCATGCCGCTGGCATACAGCGCACCGACCACGCTGCCTGCGCTGGTGCCAGAGACCACAGCGGGCGCGAAGCCGTTGGCTTCCAGCATTTTGATCACGCCGATGTGCGCAAAACCCTTGGCTGCGCCGCCGCCCAGGGCGATGCCGATGCGGATGGGGGCGGGGGTAGATGTCACCAGCGGCGCGCTGGGGGAATCGTCGGCGCGCGCGGGGGCGGTGCTGGTGCTCGTGCTGCCGCATGCCGCCAGACAGAGGGTCGCCGCCGTGACGATGGCGATCCGGATGGCGGGGGGCGCTGCAAACGCCGCGATGGGGTGGAAAAGGGCGGTCAGGTGCATGCCGGGAGTCCTGCGGTCAACGGGCGGGCAGTATATCGGCGGCGTTTTGGCAGCGCTGGAAAGACGGCCCATTGCTTCTGAAGAGGGAGTGCCGGCGCATCCTTTGCACTGGCAAGGAGCGCAATCGTCGAAACCGGCGCGGCCTGGTCGAGAACCGCCGCGCAAGGTCCGCCCCGCCGCGCTGGCGGTGTCCCCCTTCTCTCGAGTCGCGTCAGCGATTCGAGAGAAGGGGGAAGGCGCCGAAGGCGACTCAGGGGGATGTACCCTACCTACTCGCCTTGCGAACCCCGGTGTGCCCACCCTGTGGTGCGCTTTTCGATCCAGCTGAACAGCTCGTACATCACCATGGCCATCGCACCCACCACCATCAGGCCCGCAAAGGCCAGGCCCATCTGCATGGACGAGCCCGCGCTGATGAGCAGGTAGCCGATGCCTTCGTTGGCGGCGGTCATCTCCGACACCGTGGTGCCCACAAACGCGAGCGTGATGGCGACCTTGAGCGAGCCGTAGAAGTACGGCATGGATCGCGGCAGGCCCACCTTGGTCAGCACGTCCCAGCGCTTGGCGCCCAGCACGCGCAGCACGTCTTCCAGCTCGGGCTCCAGGGTGGCCAGGCCGGTGGCGATGTTGACCATGATGGGGAAGAAGCTGATGAGAAACGCCGTGAGGATGGCAGGCCCCACGCCAATACCGAACCACACCACCAGGATGGGCACAAAGGCCGCCTTGGGCAGTGCGTTGAAGGCTGTCATCAGCGGGTACACGGCGGCATAGGCCAGGCGAGAACTGCCGATCACAAAACCCAGCAGCACGCCGACCACGATGGCAATGCCAAAGCCCGCCATCGTGACCCAGTAGGTGCGCCAAGCGTGTGCGGCGATCACGCCGCTGAACTCGACCAGCTGCGTGGCAATGACCCAGGGACTGGGGAAGAGAAATTCGGGGACGCTGAAGGCCGAACAGATGATTTGCCACAGCAGAATGGTGGCGGTCAGCAGCAGCCAGGGGGACCAGCGCTCTACGGTTTTCTTGTGCATGGTGGGAAGGTCTTCGGGTTACTGCTGGATGGGCGCGCCTGCTTTTCGCAGGGCACCGATGTGGCCGCGCAGTTCATGCACGATGTCGGTGAACTCCTTGGTGTAGGTCACCTCCAGGTCGCGCGGGCGGGGCAGCTCGATCTCCTTGCGCACCACAAACCGGCCGGGGCTCTTGCTCATCACATACACCGTGTCGGCCAGAAAGACCGACTCGCGCAGGTCGTGCGTGACCAGGATCACGTTGAACTGCTGCTCGGTCCACAGGTCGCGCAGGATGCACCACAGCTCTTCGCGGGTGAATGCGTCGAGCGCGCCAAACGGCTCGTCCAGCAGCAGCATCTTGGGCTCGTGGATCAGCGCGCGGCAGATGCTGGCGCGTTGCTGCATGCCGCCCGACAGCTGCCAGGGGAACTTGTCTTCGTAGCCCGCGAGGCCCACTTTCTGCAGCAGCTTGCGGGCGCGTTCTTCGTACTCCTTGCGCTTTTGCTTGAAGTTGCTGCGATAGGGCTCCACGATCTCCAGCGGCAGCAACACGTTGTCCACCGTGGTGCGCCAGGGTAGCAGCGAGGGCGCCTGAAACGCCATGCCCGACACCTTGAGCGGCCCCGTCACCGGCTGGCCGTCGATGAGGATCTTGCCCATCGATGGCATCTTCAGCCCCGTGGCCAGCTTCATGAAGGTGGACTTGCCGCAGCCCGAGGGGCCGACGATGGCGATGAATTCGCCCTGGCGTACCTGCAGGTCGATGGCCTCCACCGCAAACTGGTTCTTGGCGCGCAGCTCGTCGTTGTAGGCGAGCCAGACATCGCGGAAGTCCACAAAGTAGGAATCAGCAGCCTGCATCAGAGGTCCGTAGTGAGTAGTGTTTGTGCACCGAGGTTGATGCTGGGCGCGGCCCAGGCCAGCGCCCCCGTGCAAGGGCCGCCCCGCCGCACCGGGGGCGTCTCCCTCCCGACTCGCGCAGCGAGTCGAGAGAGGGGGAAGGCGCGAAGCGACTCAGGGGGTGTCACTTCTTCGGCAGGATGTTCAGCTCGGCTGCAGGGGGCAGAAAGCTGGGGTTCCACACATCGTCGGCGTTCACGCGGGTCTTGGTGTTGAACGCGTCCGACACCTGCGATGCCATCAGCGACAGGCGGCCGGGCTTGGCTTGGCCAAAACCTTCGGCGCGGGCGTCGGGGCTGTTGATGACAGTGTCGATGGCCAGTTGCAGGCGGCGGGTTTCGAGCGGCACGTTCACGATGCCGTCGCGCGCCTTCACATGCTCGATGGCGGCTGCGGGGTTGGCGATCACTTCCTTGGCACCCTTTGTGAAGGCCGACAGGAACGCCTTGATGGCGGCCGGGTTCTCCTTGATGAGCTTTGGAGACGCGATGATCACGTTGCCATAGAGCTTTACGCCGAAATCGGCATAGGGCAGCACCACCACGTCGGCGGCCTTGGCGCCACGGGCTTCCAGGTTCAGGAGCGAGGTGAAGGTGAAGCCGGTGATGGCGTCCACATCGCCGCGCACCAGCATGGTTTCGCGCAGGGGCGGGTCCATGGCCGTCCAGGTCACAGCGCCAATGCCGTTGGCCTTCTGGAAGATGGGGAACGCGCGGCGGCCTGCGTCGAACACGGGGGCGCCCAGCTTCTTGCCGGCCAGGTCGGCGGGCTTGGTGATGCCGCTCTTTTTCAGCGCCATGACCGATGCGGGCGTGTTGTTGTAGACCATCATCACCGCTACGGGCTTGTTCTGCGCGTCGGGGTTGTTGGCGTGGAACTCCATCACGGCGGCCAGGTCGGCAAAGCCCATGTCGTACGTGCCCGAGGCCACGCGCTGCACTGCACCACCCGAGCCGTTGCCAGCATCCACGGCCACATCCAGGCCTGCGGCCTTGAAGTAACCCTTGGCCACGGGCTGCAGGAACAGCGCGGCAGGGCCTTCAAAACGCCAGTCGAGCTGGAACTTGATGGGCGTGGTGACCTGCGCCTGGGCCAGCGAGGTGCTGCCGATCAGGGCCAGGGCGGCAGCGGTTTGCATGAACAGTCTCTTTTTCATCGGGGGCTCCTGTCGGGCGAGGGGAAATGCGGTGAGGGAAGGCATGGGCCCCATTCAGGGGCCATACACCTGCAGTCAGCAAAAACGATGCCCGGTTTGTGTACGCGGGTGCTTTGCTGTGCCCCATTGTTCACCGAAGTGGTGCACGCCAGCATGCTGGGTTTCCCGAAATGGTGCATGCGCCGGGTGAGGGGTTGGCTTGCCCATGAAAAACGGGGCCCGTGGGCCCCGTTGAAACGGTGTGTGGGCAGGCCTGATCATGGACTGCGCACGGTCAGCACGGCACAACGCGCTCAGCGTGGCCGAGCAGCAGCGCTGGCCACGGCCAGGGCCGTCATGTTGAGCACGCGGCGCACAGTGGCGGCCGGGGTCAGGATGTAGGCCGTGGCAGCGGCGCCCATCAGGATGGGGCCCACCGTGACGCCACCGCTGGTGGTCGTCTTGAGCACGTTGTAGAGGATGTTGGCAGCATCCAGGTTGGGGCAGATCAGCAGGTTGGCCGAGTCCGTCAGGGTCGAATCCGCCATGTAGGCGTTGCGGATGTTCGGCTCCAGCGCGGCGTCGCCGTGCAGCTCGCCATCGCACTCGATCTCGGGGTGGGCGGCCACGAACAGGTCGCGCGCCTCGCGCATCTTTTTGGCCGATGCGCGCTTGGACGAACCATAGCTCGAATGCGACAGGAAGGCGACCTTGGGCGGAATGCCAAAACGCTGCACCTCCTGCACCGACATCCAGGCGATGTCGGCCAGTTGCTGGGACGTGGGGTCTTCGTTCACGTAGGTGTCGGCAATGAACAGCGTGCCCCGGTTGGTCATCAGCGCGTTCAGGGCAGCGTAGTTGTGGGCACCTTCCTGGCGGCCGATGATGCTGTGGATGCGTTCCAGGTGCGTTTCATACGTGCCCACCAGGCCGCAGATCATCGCGTCGGCATCGCCCAGCTTGACCATCAGCGAGGCAATGATGGTGTTGGAGCGGCGCACGGCGGCCTTGGCCACTTCGGGCGATGCGCCATTGCGCTTCATGAGCTGGTGGTAGTGCTCCCAGTACTGTCGGAAGCGTGGGTCGTCCTCGGGGTTGCACACCTCCACATCCTTGCCCAGCTGCATGCGCAGGCCGGCCTTGGCGATGCGCGCAGCAATCACGGCGGGGCGGCCAATGAGGATGGGTTGCGCGATCTTGTCGTCGATGGCCATCTGCGCGGCACGCAGGGCGCGTTCGTCTTCACCGTCGGCGTAGGCCACGCGCTTTTGCGCGTTGGGCAGGGCCTTGGCAGCCATGATCACGGGGCGCATCAGCATGCCGGTCTGGTAGACGAAGCGCGACAGCGTTTCCTTGTAGGCCTCCATGTCTTCGATGGGGCGCGTGGCCACGCCCGATTCGGCTGCGGCCTTGGCCACGGCGGGAGCAATCTTGAGGATCAGGCGCGAGTCGAACGGTGTAGGGATGAGGTAGTCGGGGCCAAAGGTCAGCTCTTTGCCCGCATAGGCGCTGGCCACTTCTTCGCTGATGTCGGCCTTGGCCAGGTCGGCGATCTGGCGCACGCAGGCCAGCTTCATCGCCTCGGTGATCTTGGTCGCGCCGCAGTCCAGCGCGCCGCGGAAGATGTACGGGAAACACAGGACGTTGTTGACCTGGTTGGGGTAGTCCGAGCGGCCCGTGGCAATGATGCAGTCGGGGCGCACGGCCTTGGCCAGTTCGGGGCGGATCTCGGGCTCGGGGTTGGCCAGCGCCAGGATGATGGGCTTGGGGCCCATGGTCTTGACCATTTCGGCCGTGAGCACGCCCGGTGCCGAACAACCCAGGAATACGTCGGCGCCGTTGACGGCATCGGCCAGCGTGCGGGCATCGGTCTTTTGCGCGTAGCGCGCCTTCGACTCATCGTAGCCCCCGGGGCGGCCTTCGTAGATCACGCCCTTGGAGTCGCACACGAAGACGTTCTCGATTTTCACGCCCAGGCCCACCATCACGTTCAGGCAGGCAATGGCGGCCGCGCCCGCGCCAGAAACGGCAATCTTCACCTCGCCGATCTGCTTGCCCACCAGCTCCAGGCCGTTGAGCAGCGCGGCGCTGCTGATGATGGCCGTGCCGTGCTGGTCGTCATGGAACACCGGGATGTTCATGCGCTTGCTGAGTTCGCGCTCGATGTAGAAGCACTCGGGCGCCTTGATGTCTTCGAGGTTGATGCCGCCCAGCGTGGGCTCCAGCGCCGCAATGATCTCGATGAGCTTGTCGGGGTCGCGCTCGGCCAGTTCGATGTCGAACACATCGACACCGGCAAACTTCTTGAACAGGCAGCCCTTGCCTTCCATCACCGGCTTGCTGGCCAGTGGGCCGATGTCGCCCAGGCCCAGCACCGCCGTGCCGTTGGTGATCACCGCGACCAGGTTGCCGCGCGATGTGTAGTCAAACGCCTTGGAGGGGTCGGCCGCGATGTCCAGGCACGGATAGGCCACGCCTGGCGAGTAGGCCAGCGACAGGTCGCGCTGGTTGGACAGCGGCTTGGTGGGGGTGACCGAAATCTTGCCCCGGGTGGGATTGCGGTGGTATTCGCGCGCAGCGTCGCGCAGGGCCTGTTCGGCGGCGGAAATGTTCTGTGTCATACGGAAATCCTGGAAGTCCTCGGCGGAATGCAAAACAAGGGTACCCGATGGCGTGGGCGGCTGGCATGCAGGTTTATGCGTATGCAGCATGAAGCCAAAACCCCCTGGCAGCCATGGCGGACAGGGGGCGGAGCCACGCGGGCGGTGTCAGGTTTTCGGCAGCGTGCAGGCGTCAGGCCTAGTGGGCGTCGGCCTGGCGTGCGGCGTTGACAGCGGCGGAGGTGTCGCGGCTGGCGCCATTGAAGAAAACGTTCAGGGCCACCGCCGTGATCGAGGCCAGGAGGATACCGGATTCGATCAGCGGGTGGATGGCATGCGGCATCCACTGGCGGAAGTTGGGCGCGATCAGCGGCACCATGCCCACGCCGATGGATACGGCCACGATCATGGCGTTGAAGCGGTTGGTCTTGAAGTCCACCCCGCCCAGAATGCGGATGCCTGTGGCCGCCACCATGCCGAACATCACCAGGCCCGCGCCGCCCAGCACCATGGTGGGCAGCGACTCGACCAGCGCGGCCATCTTGGGCAGCACGCCCAGCACGATCAGGATCACGCCGCCGGCCACGCACACAAAGCGGCTCTTGACGCCGGTGACGGCGACCAGCCCCACGTTCTGCGAGAAGCTGGTGTACGGAAAGGTGTTGAAGATGCCACCCAGCAGCGTGCCCAGGCCGTCGGTGCGCAGGCCGCGCGTGAGGGCCGCCTGGTCCACCTTGCGGTCGGTCATCTCCCCCAGGGCCAGGAACATGCCGGTGGATTCGATCATGACCACGATCATCACCAGGGTCATGGTCAGGATCAGGATGGGGTCGAAGACAGGGCTGGCAATCTCGAACGGCAGCACCAGGTCAAACCACTGTGCCTTGGCCACCTTGTCGAAGTTCATCAGTTCCATGCCCACGGCCACCACTGCGCCGATCACGATGCCCAGCAGCACCGAGATGTTGGCGACGAAGCCCTTGGCAAACTTGGCAATCAGCAGGATGGACAGCAGCACCAGGCCCGAGATGCCCACACCGGTCAGGTCCGCGTACTTGGGGTTGGGCACCGTGGGCACCACCGCAAAGCCCTTGGGCACCGGCGGCAGCGAAGAGCCAGGGGCTCCGGCAGCGGCTTGGGCATCGGCCAGCCACTTGAGGTGCTCGGGGTTGGGCACGCTGGGCGCCGTGGGGCCCACGGGGTTGCCAAAGATCCAGTTGATGCCCACGCGCATCAGGCTGATGCCGATCACCGCGATGATGGTGCCCGTGACCACCGGCGGGAAGAACCGGAGCATGCGGCTGACCAGCGGAGCGATCAGGATGGAAATCACGCCCGCGCCAATCACCGAGCCAAAGATAAGCCCGGCCCCGGCCGTGCCGCCCGTG
The DNA here is from genome assembly GCF_057597245.1 of Acidovorax sp. NN32. Classification (NCBI taxonomy): domain Bacteria; kingdom Pseudomonadati; phylum Pseudomonadota; class Betaproteobacteria; order Burkholderiales; family Comamonadaceae; genus Acidovorax; species Acidovorax sp. NN32. The sequence goes on along the minus strand of NZ_CP199679.1, from coordinate 4,136,451 downwards.
GTCTGCGCCATCGAGACCATAGGCGCCACCGATGCGAAGGTCACCCCCATCATCACGGGCAGCTGAATGCCGAACCAGCGCGAGGCGCCCAGCGCCTGGATCAGCGTGACCAGCCCGCATACAAACAGGTCGGCCGAAATCAGCTTGGCAACCTGATCGGGCGTGAGGTTGAGGGCGCGGCCCACGATGAGCGGCACCGCCACAGCGCCCGCATACATCACCAGCACATGCTGCAAGCCTAGCGCCGTGAGTCGCCCCAAAGGTAGGTGTTCGTCCACGGGGTGTACAGGCGGGTTCATGCGAGTCTTTCGGGGGTTGGGGGTATGAATACGGAAGGGATACCTGAGCCGGATGGTGCACAAGTGTCCATACAAAAATCGTATACAAAATGACCGGACGCGCTTATCCCGGTAAACCCTTAGAGGGGCGCAGCAAAATACCCGCCTGCCGTGGATGCAGGCGATTGGAAGGTTTGTGGCCGGGGCGCGACCGGCTTGGGCTAGCTCAGGGCTGTCGATGCCGCCTTGGTGCGTTGGCTGGTCAGCGGTGCGAGGGATTCACGCAGCCGGTCCCGCACCAGCGGCTGGCCGGGGTTGAGGGCGCCTTCCACATGCCCGATGTGGGCCAGCATGCGTTCGCGGGCCAGCGTGGTGTTGCCTGCTTCCAGCGCTTCGACGATGGCGGCGTGTTCGGCGCACGACTGGCTGGCCGCGTGCTGCGACTGGTACAGCGAGGCCGCCAAAGTGGTGCGCGCCGTGAGGTCGCGCAGGATGTCGCTCAGGCTGCGGTGTCCCATCGCCTCGGCCAGGCAGACGTGGAAGTCTGCGAGCAGAAAGGCGCGTGTGGCGGCATCTGCACCTTCGATGGCCTGCTGTTCTTCGGCGATGTGCGCCCGCAGGCGGCGGGTCACGCTCTGCAGCGGGCGGCCCGCATCGGCCAGGATGCCCGACTCGATGATGCGCCGGGCCGAGAACGCATCGCGTGCGTCTTCCACCGTAGGCTCCACCACATACCAGCCCCGGCGTGGCCGCACTTCGACAAAACCACGGGCCTGCAGCTGCATGAGCGCCTCGCGCACCAGGGTACGGCTCACACCGAAGAGGTCGGCCAGTTCCTGCTCGCCCAGGCGCTCGCCGGGTGAGAGCTTTTGCGCAAGGATGGATTCCACCACCTGCTGGGCGATCTGGGTCTGGTTGATGCTCATGCGGCCGATTGTGGCGCTACCGGGGGCGCCATCTCTGGCGAGACCTCGGGGGCCAGCGGCGGCGTGCTGCGGCCGTCCAGCACGGCATGTGCGCGCTCGCGGTCGATGTCGCCCTCCCAGGCCGCGATGGCCACGGTTGCCACGCAGTTGCCAATCAGGTTGCCCAGGGCGCGGGCGATGCCCATGAACCAGTCCACCGACAGCACCAGCACCAGCCCGATGGCGGGGATGGCCGGGATTGCGTGCAGCGTGGCGGCCAGCACCACAATGGCCGAGCCCGGCACACCGTGAGCGCCCTTGGACGTGACCAGCGAGATCGCCAGGATGGTCAGCAGGTCGGCCATCGAGATGGGCGTGTTCGTGGCCTGGGCGATGAACACGGCCGCCAGCGTGATGTAGATCGAGAACGCGTCCAGGTTGAACGAGTAGCCCGTGGGGATCACCAGGCCCACGGTCGAGTCGCGGATGCCCATGTGCTTGAGCTTGGCCATGATCTGCGGCAGCACGCTGTCGGACGACGTGGTGGCGAACACCACGGCCAGCTCCTCGCGCAGGTAGCGCAGCAGCTTGAACAGGCTGAAGCCCGAAAACCGCATGATCAGGCCCAGCACCACCACCACGAAGATGGCCACTGCCGCATAGAACAGCACCACCAGCATGCCCAGCTGCTTGAGCGAGCCAATGCCGTACTTGCCCACCGTGAACGCAATCGCACCCAACACACCCAGCGGCGCCAGCTTGATGATCAGGCCCATGGTCTTGAACAGCACGTGCGACAGGTCTTCGATGAGGCTGGTGACGCGCGCGCCGCGCTCGCCCATCAACGCCAGCGCGCAGCCAAAGACGATGGAGAACAGCAGCACCTGCAGCACATCGCCATTGGCGAAGGCGCTCACGGCGGTGGTGGGGATGAGCTTGAGCAAAAAGTCGCTGAAGCCGCCACCCGTGAGCTTGCTGGCGTTGTCTGCATAGGCTCCCATCGCCTTGGGGTCGAGCGCCTTCGGGTCTACATTCATGCCCACACCGGGTTCAAACCAGAACGCGAGCGCCAGGCCCAGCACCAGCGCGATGGTGGTGACCACCTCGAAGTAGATCAGCGACTTGATGCCCACGCGGCCCACACGCTTCAGGTCGCCCGTGCCCGCGATGCCGTGAACCACCACACAAAAGACGATGAGCGGGATCAGCATCTTGATGAGCTTGATGAAACCGTCGCCCAGCGGCTTGAGCTGCACGGCCGTGTCGGGCCAGAGCAGCCCGATGGCCACGCCAGCAATCAAGGCCAGGACCACCCGGCCAAACAAGGAGTTGAGAAAGCGGAGCATGTGAACCCTTTGGATAGGAAGGCGATACTGTTGGTCAATCTTGCATACAAGAACTGTAGACAACAGTTGCGGGCCAGAACATGGGGTTATCCCGCGCTGCGCGTGGCAACCGCGTCGCCACCGCGTCATGCCGCCGTGGGCTGGGTTGAAGTAGTTTTGACTTCTGCGCACGGTCATGCCCTGGCCGTGCCCGCACAATCGCTCGCGGAGACGCCCATTCATGACCACCCCCCCCACCGTGCCGGACCCCGTTCGCCAGAGCAGCGAATTCCTCGAATATCTCTACGGTGTTGCCGTGCGCCGCGCGCTGCCGCTGCACAACACCGCAGCCTTTTTGCCCCCGCCGCCCAGCCGCGAAAGCGGAGGCCGCACGCTGGTGCTGGGTGCTGGCAAGGCGGGCGGCGCCATGGCGCAGGCCGTCGAAGCACTGTGGCCTGCGGATGCACCCTTGTCGGGGCTGGTGGTCACGCGCTACCACCACACACCGCCCCGGCCGCTAGGCCTGGCGCAGCGCATCGAAGTGGTCGAGGCCGCCCACCCCGTGCCCGATGCGGCGGGCCTGGCTGCTGCGCAGCGCATCCTGGCGCTGACGCAGGGTCTGACTGAAAACGACCTTGTGCTGTGCCTCATCTCGGGCGGGGGCTCCGCCCTGCTCACGCTCCCGGGCGACGGCCTCACGCTGGAGGACAAGCAGCGCATCAACAAGGCGCTGCTCGAAAGCGGCGCTGCCATCGACGAAATGAACTGTGTGCGCAAGCACCTCTCGCGCATCAAGGGCGGGCGGCTGGCGGCGGCCTGCGCGCCTGCGCGGGTGGTCACGCTCACCATCAGCGATGTGCCGGGGGACGACCCCTCGGTCATTGCCAGCGGCCCCACGGTGCCTGACGCCACCACCTGCACTGATGCGCTGGCGATCCTGGACCGCTATCGCATCGAGGTGCCCACTGCAGTGCGCTCAGCCCTCGAAGCGGGCACGCCGGAAACCCCGAAGCCCGGCGACGCCGTGTTTGCCCGCCATGTGGTGCACATGACCGCCACGCCCCAGCAGTCGCTGGAAGCTGCGGCCGAGGCCGCGCGGGCGGCGGGTGTGCAGGCGCACATCTTGTCGGACGAAATCGAAGGCGAATCGCGCGAGGTGGGCAAGGTGCACGCCGCGCTGGCGCGGGCCGTGGCGCGGCATGGTCAGCCCTTCACAAGGCCGTGCGTGATCCTGTCGGGCGGCGAGACGACCGTGACGGTACGCCCACAGCCGCCAGGCACACCCCGGGGGCGGGGTGGCCGCGCGGGCGAGTTCTGCCTGGGCCTGGCGCAGGCGCTGCAGGGGCAGCCGGGTGTGTGGGCGCTGGCCGCAGACACCGACGGCATCGACGGCGTGGAGGACAACGCGGGTGCCCGCGTGGCGCCCGACACGCTGGCGCGGGCCGAGGCGGCGGGCCTGCGCATCGCAGCCCACCTGGACCGCAACGACGCCTATGGCTTCTTTGAGCCCCTGGGGGATCTGGTGGTGACGGGGCCTACCCACACCAACGTAAACGATTTCCGTGCGCTATTAATTTTGTAGCTTCCAGCGCTTGATGGATAAGCGCTAGAGGCTAATTTCACCCAGATTCTGCCTGACAGTTCACGCCAGGAGATCGCACAGCGCCCGCGCAATCACCTTGGTCGCACGGCGCAGGTCTTCCAGCTGCAGTCGCTCGTCGGCGCGCTTGGCGTGGGATTCGAGTACCGTACGTGGCCCGGCCCCGTAGATCACGCCGGGGATGCCGCGCTCCACATACAGGCGCACGTCGGTGTACAGCGGCGTGCCCACGGCGGGCACGGGCTCGCCCAGCACGGCCTGGGCGTGTTTCTGGATCGCCTCGACCAGCGGTGCATTGCCCGCCAGCGGGGTCATGGCGTTGGCCAGCAGCAGGCGCTTGATCTCCACGCTGATGCCAGCGCGTTCGCCCGCAGCCTGCTCAATGATGCGGCGGATGGCGGCTTCGACTTCCACCGGGTTCTCTTCAGGGATCATGCGGCGGTCGAGCTTGAACATCACCTTGCCGGGCACCACATTGGTGTTGGTGCCGCCTTCTATGCGGCCCACGTTCAGGTAGGGGTGCTTGATGCCCGTGACGTTGGACGTGACCTTCTTGTATTCGTCGTTCTGCGCGTACAGCGCGTTCAGGATGTGCACCGCGCCCTGCAGCGCGTCCACGCCAGTGTGCGGCACGGCGGCGTGGGCCATCTTGCCGTGTACGGTCACTTCCATTTGCAGGCAGCCGTTGTGGGCGGTGACCACTTCGTAGCTGAAGCCTGCGGCAATCATCAGATCGGGCTTCGTCAGCCCCTTTTGAAGCAGCCATCCGGGGCCCAGCTCGCCGCCAAATTCTTCGTCGTAGGTGAAGTGCAGCTCGACCGCGCCTTTCGTGGGCTTGGCCACGGCTTCCAGTGCGCGCACGGCGAAGGTGAACGATGCAAAGTCGCTCTTGCTCACGGCAGTGGCGCGGCCATACATGGCGCCATCCACGATCTCGGCGCCATAGGGGTCGTGCGTCCAGCCTTCGCCGGGGGGCACCACGTCGCCGTGGGCGTTCAGGGCAATGGTTTTGCCGCCGTCGCCCTGCGCACCGTACTTGCGGCGCACGATGAGGTTGGTGATGGACTCCATGCCGTAGGCCAGCACATCGGAAGCGGGCACCGCGTGTTTTTCGGCCTCGTAGCCAAACTCCTTGAGCAGCTCGGCCGTGCGTTCGGCGTGGGGTGCGTTGTTGCCGGGCGGTGTGTCGGTGGGCACGCGCACCAGGGCCTGCAGAAAGCGCACTTCCTCGTCGAAGTGCTGGTCGATCCAGGCGTCCAGCGCGGCGTAGTTGTTGTTCGTTGTCATGATTGTGGTTCCTCGGCAAGTTGGCGCAGCACCTGGGTGAAGGCGTCCACGGCCAGCTGCATGTCGTTGTTGGTGGTGGATTCGAGCGGGTTGTGGCTGATGCCGGAGTTCTGGCCGCGCACAAAGAGCATGGCCTGGGGCATGATTTCGTGCAGCTTCATCGCGTCGTGCCCCGCGCCGCTGGGCATGCGGAACACGGGCACGCCCAGAGTGTCCACGGCGCGCTCCCACTGGTGCTGCCAGGCGGGCGCACTGGGCGCGGCGGCGGCGCGCATGGATTCTTCCAGGGTGTAGCGCAGGCCACGCCGGGCCGCGATGTGGGCGAGCTGCTCTTTCACATCGCTCACCAGCGCATCGCGCTGGGCATCGGTGGGGGCGCGCAGATCCAGTGAAAACAGGCAACGCCCCGGCACCACGTTGATGGAGCCAGCGGGCACCTGCAGCTGGCCGATGGTGCCCACCGAGTCGCCATCTTGCGCGGCGCGCTGCTCCACATACAGCGCCAGCTCGGCCACGGCCACGGCCGCGTCGCGGCGGCGGTCCATGGGGGTGGTGCCCGCGTGGCTGGCGGTGCCGATCATCTCGCACAGAAAACGCACACTGCCGTTGATGGAGGTGACCACGCCCAGGGGCAGGTCCAGCTCGTTGAGCACCGGGCCCTGCTCGATGTGCACCTCGATGAAACCCAGGTACTGCGCAGGGTCGCGCTGCAGCTTGGGAATGTCGTCGATGCACAGTCCCGCGTGCTGCATGGCCGCGCGCATGGTTATGCCGTCCACGTCCTTCTGGTCGAGCCAGGCGGGGTTGAAGTCGCCGATGAGAGCGCCCGAGCCCAGGAAGGTGGCCTTGTAGCGCTGGCCTTCCTCTTCGGCAAAGCCCACCACCTCGATGCCGAAAGGCAGACGCTTGCCGGAGCGGTGCAACTCGCGCACGCAGGCCATGGGCACGAAGATGCCCAGGCGGCCGTCGTATTTGCCGCCGTTGCGCACGGTGTCGTAGTGGCTGCCGGTCATGAGGTAGCGTGCGCCTGTGGCCGCCGGGTGGTAGCGGCCCACCACGTTGCCCACGGCGTCGATCTCCACCTCGTCAAAGCCGCAGTCGCGCATCCAGTGGCTGATGCGCTGTGCGCAGGCGCGGTGTGCGTCGGTGAGGTAGGTGACGGTGAGCTGGCCTTTTTCGGCAAAGCCGGGGTCGGAGTGTTCTGCCAGTTTTTCCTGCCAGTCCCACACGTCGTTGCCCAGCACGGGCTCTGCGGCGAACTTGTCGTTCAGGCGAATCTCGGCAATGCGGTGGATGTTGCGCAGGGCCTCGGCCAGTTCGAACTCGGGGTGGTTGTCCAGGCGCCGCGCAAAGGTGTCGATGATCTCCCGCTTGGGCAGGCCCGTGCCGCGCGGCCCGCGCACGGCCAGGATGAACGGGAAGCCGAAGCGCTCGTTGTAGGCCGCGTTGAGTTGCTGGATACGCTCGAACTCCTCGGGCGTGCATTGGGTCAGGCCCGCCGTGCTTTGCTCGTTGGTGGATTCGGCCGTGAGGTTTTTCGCCACCATGGCTTTGCCCGCCAGCTCGGGGTGGGCGCGGATCAGGCCCAGCTGGGCGTCCAGCTCGGCGGTGCGCACCACCTGCGCCAGCGCGTGCTTCAGGTGCGCCAGCGTTCGGAAGGGCCGCTGCGCCAGGGCCTGCTCGGCAATCCAGGGCGAGTGTTCGTACAGCCCGTCCAGCAGCGCCAAGGCCTCGGCGGGGCTGGCGGCATTGAGTTGTTCCAGGGTCAGTGGCATGGTGGGTGCTTCAAAAAAGTGAACTGCTAGCGCTTATCGGATAAGCGCTGGAGGCCAATTTGGTTCATCAATGTGGCTCACACGGTTGGCGCGGGATGATGCTGCGCCCAGTGGCGCGCAATGTCGATGCGCCGCGCCACCCACACCTTGTCATGCTGTGCGATGTGGTCCAGAAAACGCTGCAATGCCGTGATGCGGCCGGGGCGGCCCAACAGGCGGCAATGCATGCCGATGCTCATCATCTTGGGGGCGTTGTCACCGTCGGGGTCGCCCTCGGCATACAGTGCGTCGAAGGTGTCCTTCATGTACTGAAAGAACGGGTCGGCGTGCGAGTAACCCTGTGGCAGGGCAAAGCGCATGTCGTTGCAGTCCAGCGTGTAGGGCACGATGAGCTGCGGTGCCGTGCTGCCATCGGTTTTGCGCACCTTCATCCAGAAGGGCAGGTCATCGCCGTAGTAGTCGCTGTCATATTCAAAGCCGCCAAAGTCGGCCACCAGGCGGCGGGTGTTGGGGCTGTCGCGGCCGGTGTACCAGCCCAGGGGGCGCGCGCCCGTCATGCGTTGGAGGATGTCCATGGCCTCTTGCATGTGGGCGCGTTCCACCTCTTCAGGGATGTGTTGGTAGTGAATCCACTTGAGGCCGTGGCAGGCGATCTCGTGGCCCAGCTCCACCAAGGCGGCTGTGAGCTCGGGGTGGCGCTGCAGAGCAGTGGACACGCCAAACACCGTGAGCGGCAGATTGCGTTTTTCAAACTCGCGCAGGATGCGCCACACGCCGGCGCGCGAGCCGTATTCGTAGATGCCCTCCATGCTCATGTGCCGCTCGGGGTAGCTGGCGGGGTTGAACATTTCGGAGAGGAACTGCTCGCTGCCTGCATCGCCATGCAGCACGGCGTTTTCGCCGCCTTCCTCGTAGTTCAGCACAAACTGCACGGCAATGCGCGCACCGCCCGGCCACTGCGCGTGGGGCGGAGTCTTGCCGTAGCCGATGAGGTCGCGGGGGTAGGCTTGGGTGGAGTCGTAGATCATGGGAATGCGGAAAACTTCGGAAGGTCAGGCAGTGATGGGGGCCAGGGCGGCGGCCAGGTCGCTGGCCGGGCGCTTGCGGTCAAAGGTCAGGCTGGCTTCGACATGTTCGAGGTGGCTTTGCATCAGGGCGACGGCGCGTTCTTCGTCACGCGCGGCCAGGGCTGTCACGATGTCGGCGTGCTCCTCGTGCGAGTGTTCTGCGGCGCTGGCCGACTGGTACATCAGCGTGATGAGCGCGCAGCGCGAGATCAGGTCGCCCAGCATCTGTGCCAGCACCTCGTTGCCCATCAGCTCGGCCATGCGCACATGGAAGTCGCCCAGCAACTCGGTGCGGCTGCTGGCGTCGGCGGTGTCCATGGCGGCCTTCTCGCTGGCCACATGGGTGCGCAGCGCCTTGATCTTGGCGGGGGTTACGCTCTGCACGAATGCGCGGGTCATCTCGGTCTCCAGCATGCGGCGCACGGCAAACACCTGGCGCGCTTCTTCCACCGAAGGGGTGGACACGAACGCACCGCGCGCAGGCTCCAGCGTGACGAGGCGGTTCTGTGCGAGCTGGAACAGCGCTTGGCGCACCAGCGTGCGCGACACGCCGAAGTGGTCGGCCAGTTTCTGCTCGGCCAATTTGGTGCCTGGCTGCAGGCGGTGCTCTACGATGGCGCGGGTCAGAGCGTCAACAATGGCGCTGGTGGATGAGGATTCCATGGCGGCATGATACGGTGGATGGTGAAAAGTGTATACACTTTTGGTCTACACACTGCAATCCGGCAGCCTTCGCTGACGGGCCGTGGTCCCCACTTCAGGAGATTCCCTATGGGATTGAGCACCCACGTTCTGGACACCATGAACGGCTGCCCCGCCGCTGGCATGGAGGTGGCCCTGTACTCCACCGACGGCGACAACGCCACCCTCATCAAGCGCCTGGTGCTGAACCACGATGGTCGCACCGATGCCCCGCTGTTTGACAACGCCAGCCTGCGCACCGGCACCTACCGGCTGCGGTTTGATGTGGCGGGATACTTCAAGGCCCGGGGTGTGGAGTTGCCCGAACCCAATTTTCTGAACCAGGTGAGCCTGGACTTCGGCATTGCGCGCGCCGACCAGCACTACCACGTGCCCTTGCTGGTCAGCCCATGGAGCTATTCGACCTACCGTGGGTCGTGAGAGGTACTGCTGCGGTGCGTGGCATCGCGTGGCCGTCTTTACTGGCGCTGCCCGGACCAGGGATGCCAAGCAAGGGCCGCCCCGCAGCGAAGGCATCGTCCCCTTTCCCGAAGTCGCGGAGCGATTTCGAGAGAAGGGGGAAGCGGCGTAGCCGCTCAGGGGGATGTACCTAATGCTGCCCTTCGGTGAGCGTATCGAGCTGGAAATGCCCGCTTTTGTCCCACAACCAGGTGTCGGTGTAGGTGACCTTGCCCATGCGCGTGGGCGCAGGGAAGGGGGCTGCGGCGCGCACGGTGCGTTCGATTTCGGCCACCACCTCGGGGGCGTGTTTGGGTGCACGCATCCAGCGCAGGCGCGTGACCTTGCCGGCGCGGTCGATATCCACCTCCAGCACGCCGATGGCATACAGCATGGGCGGCAGCTTGCCCTTGTACACACGCTGTGCGTTCAGTCCATAGAGGTGGGTGGCGGCGTCTTCGCGGTAGGCGCGTGCCGTGCTGGCGGCAGACGCGCGGGCCGAGCCTGCGGCAGCGGGCACAGGCCCCTTGACGCTGGCGGTGTCCGGGCTGGGCATGGTGCTGTCCTGCGCCGGGGCTGGTGGCTCGGGGGCCGACTTACAGGCCGCCACCAGCGATGCAACGGCGGCCATGAGTCCGGCAAGCAGCCAGTGGCTGCGGTGGCTGGAGGAGCGCTCGGTGGGGGTGGGCGGCATGATGGCTTTTGTGAACTGAACGATGCCCCGTGGGGCGGGCGACCCTTGGTGGCGTGAAGGATCTGGATTGACTGATGTACTTTTGTTGCTGGACGGCCTTGCAGCCGCCCCCGCCTGTCTGGTAAGGGTGGAGTCTACCGAAGGCTCGGCCCCGCGTGAACCCGGCGCGTGGATGGCCGTGTTCGCAGACCGTATCGTGGGCACCATCGGCGGCGGCCATCTGGAGCTGCAGGCGATTGCCGAAGCGCGCCGCCGCCTGGGCGGTGTGCCCGGCCCGGCCCCGGGGCAGCCACCCATGCGTTTTGCACTGGGCCCGGCGCTGGGGCAATGCTGCGGGGGCGTGGTGTACCTGGGTTTTGAGGTGCTGACCGCTGCCGACCTGGCCCCCGCTGCGGGTCTGCGCGCGCGCCTGTCGCCGCACCAGCACCCCGTGGCATTGTTCGGTGGCGGCCATGTGGGCCACGCGCTGGCGCGGGTGCTGGCGCCGCTGCCGTTTGCGCTGACCTGGGTCGACAGCCGCGACGGCATCTTCCCTAGCCCCACGCCCGAGGCCGTGGTCTGCGAACACTCCGAGCCCGTGCAACTGGCCGTGCCCCGCCTGGCGCCGGGCAGCCGCGTGCTGATCATGAGCTTTAGCCATGCCGAAGACCTGGACGTGGTGGCCGCCTGCCTGCGCCGCCAGCGTGAACAGGGCGACCTGCCTTTCATCGGCCTCATAGGCAGCAAGACCAAATGGGCGACGTTTCGCAATCGCCTGAACGGGCGCGGCTTTGCACAGGACGAACTGGCCCAGGTCACCTGCCCCATTGGTATCCCCGGCATTGAGGGCAAGGAGCCCGAAGTGATCGCCGTCGCGGTGGCTGCGCAGCTGCTGCAGACGCTGAAGGGGGCGGGCTGAGGGTAATTCCGGGCCTCCATGCCTCGGATTGGGGCTGGAGTCGGGAACAATTCCTGCATACACTTTTCAACGGATTTGTTGACGGTTTACGGGTCGCAGCGGTGCCCCGGCGGGTTTGCCCGCCAAGGTGCGCGACCAAAATTTCTGCTCAGAGCGCCCGCAGTGGTGAGCAGGTTTGCTGTTTGGCGCTGACGCGCCATCAAGGTTGAGATATGGAAAGCTACTTTCTCGACTGGGCCAACCTGCTGTTGCGCTGGGTCCACGTCATCACCGCCATCGCCTGGATTGGCTCGTCGTTCTACTTCGTCTTCCTCGACAGCAGCCTCACGCCGCCTGAGGACGACGACCTCAAGAAACAGGGCGTGAGCGGCGAACTCTGGGCCGTGCACGGCGGCGGTTTCTACCACCCGGTCAAGTTCGCCGTGTCGCCGCCCAAGCTGCCCGGCCACCTGCACTGGTTCTTCTGGGAAAGCTACAGCACCTGGATCAGCGGCTTTGCGCTGTTCACCGTGTCGTACCTCTACAGCGCCAGCACCTACCTCATCGACAAGTCGAAGATGGACTGGGCGCCTGCCACGGCCATCGTCGTCGCGCTGGCGTTCTTCGTCGTGTTCTGGCTGCTGTACGACGCGATCTGCCGCATCTTTGGCCAGAGGAAGAACGGCGACGCCATCGTGGGTGCGCTCGTCTTCGTGCTGGTGTGCATCGCCTCGTGGCTGGCCTGCCACTGGTTTGCTGGCCGCGCAGCCTTCTTGCTGGTGGGCGCGATGATCGCCACGGCCATGAGTGCCAACGTGTTCTTTTGGATCATCCCCGGCCAGCGCACCGTGATCGCACAGATCAAGGCGGGCGAACCGGTGGACCCGATCCACGGCAAGCGCGGCAAACAGCGCAGCGTGCACAACACCTACTTCACGCTGCCGGTGCTGTTTGCCATGCTGAGCAACCACTACAGCTTTACCTGGAGCCACCCGCAAAACTGGCTGGTGCTGATCCTGATGATGTTTGCGGGCGCCGCCATCCGCCAGTTCTTTGTGATGCGCCACGGCTACAAGCTGGGCCGCAACGGCAACCCGCTGCCCTATGCGCTGGTGGGCGTGGCCGTCATCGTCGGCGCCATCGTGTGGATGCGCCCCGCGCCCATGGCTGCTGTCAGTGGTGCTCCTGTTTCAGGAGCTGCTAGCGCAATTGCAGCAAGCGCTAGCGGCCAAAATGACTACAAGTCGGTGCAAGCCGTGCTGGAGCAACGCTGCTACCTGTGCCACGGCGAGGCGGTGCAGATGAAGAACCTGCGGCTCGATTCACCCGACAGCGTCAAGCAACACGCCCAGGCCATCTACCAGCAGGTGGTGGTGCAAAAACTCATGCCCATGAACAACGCCACGCAGATCACCGACGCGGAGCGGGCGCTGATCGGGCGCTGGTTTGAGGCGGGGGCGCCTACGGGGCCTTGAGATTTCGCAGGGATTGGTCCGACCAATGCAGAGGCGAGGCCTCGCTCGACGACGAGCCTGGCAGGGGTTAGGCGGGCTTGCCAACTCCACTCCAAAGCTCGCGCAGTTCGGGTGGCAGTGCCTCTAACGCACGAGCGAAGGTATCCGAAGGGAGTACAGCGAATAACGCGAATCCAACTGACTCAATGGCGTTGTCAGGGGAGAAGTTGTGTTCGCGGCGCAGCGAGCGGACTTCTTCCAGCAAATCGGCCCGGGTGCCGACGCTGGCGACGTGATCGCCAGGTCTCCAGCCTTCGACGAAGAGACCTCTTACAGCAGGGGGCAACTGATCTGCAAAACGAAGCGCTTGCTCGAGAGTAAGCCTGCGACGGAAAACATGGAGCACGCCTTCGACCATGTTCCAGGCCATGTTCGTCGTCGCCAGGCCGGCTTGATCGCGGGCTGCCACCATGAACTTCTCGAAATCGACGGATGCTCGTTGGTATTCTGGAGGCCAGGGCATGAGGTTTGGGGCGTAAGAATTGGGTGGTTGCGAAGCGCAGCGTGCGGCAGCAGGATTCGGTCAGGAACTGCGGTGGCGGCAAACGGAGGCTGACGCTCAAGGTTTGACATGAGCAGCCTGCCGGAGCGAGTCCAATCGATGTGAGGGCTATGCGACGCCCAGAGCGTAGGGTGGTTAGGCCTTGATGACTCGGGCATCGATTTCAACGAGTTGACCTTCGTAGCCAAAGCAGGCAACACCCAGCAGGGTAGCTGGCGGAACATCCTCAGCGAACCATGCAGTGACGGCGGCCCAAGCGCTTTCGAGTTGGATTCGATCTCCGACGACGTAAACCACGATTTGCCGGATGTCCGTGATCGAGAAGCCATGCACCGACAGGAGTAGCTCCAGATTCCGTAGGCACTGCGTCGCTTGGGCAGCCGGGTCATCGGGTGCCACCAGTTCTCCGCAAGAATTCAGAGGCACTTGGCCTGCGACGAAGAGCTGATCGCCTACCTGTTGCGCGTATCGGTACATCGGTGTGCTTGCAAGGCCAGCTGCTACTTCGGCTTCATTCATGGCGTAACGGTGCAAATTTGGGTTGGGATGAGCTGTTGCTCAAAGTGGCGCTCATCGAACTATCCATTGTCCTGACGCTTAACGCTGCGTTAAGCGGCCGCGGGCCGATACAACATCAGGAAACACGAAAGTCTCTCCCCGCGGTCCGCTTGAACGCATAGTTAGGTTTGCACTCCTGGACGCAATAGGGCAATCACTCTGCGAACCTCACCCGGAACTTGATGGTAGATGCGCTGAGTCATTCTGTCGGGTACATAGCTAGCAAACTGGGAGTGAACCCGCTCAAGAGCTACGAGAAGCTTCTCTTGAGTCTGGGCACTAGCGAGGCCGGACTCGATGACAGCTTGTGCAACGGGCGGCAGACTTGATGAAGCCCACTCATTGCCTCTCGATGCGTCTGACGCAAGGTACTGTAAGTATGCGTCGAGATAGTAGAGTCGGGCGCGCGGCCCCATGTGGACCAGCGCCTCTGCGCACAGCATCGCGTTCTCATGGAACAACGCAATTGCCTCCCTTTGGGATTTTCCCTGGAAAATCTCTAGCGCGACTCGCTCATCAAGAGAGTCATGGATGTTGATCTCTTCAGGCGTGGGACAAGGCATGACTTGCGAACCTAACGTTGGAGATGAGGCGCAAACACCGGCGGCACGGCCTTGGCAAATGCGCGCAAACGTTGAACGCCGGTGTTTGTCGCCTCGATTGACGGGTTAGGCAGCATTTTCGCGAAGGTAGTGAAGGATGTAGCCGGAATAGATGATTGAGCCAGCCTCGACCTCTGCCTTGAAGCAAGCCTCAAGTTCTTTCTCTGACTTGAACCCGTATTGAGCGAGGCGTTCATCGGCAAAGTTCGATAGACGCCAAGTGTCGAACCCATTTGTTTCGCCGTTTGCACCGAAATCAAAATCTACCGAACCACCTTTGAGGTGTACTGCACAGCCATAGCCGTGTTTGAAGTACTTCACTCCGCCCGCAAGGACACCTGTTTGCGGGACTTCATTACAAGCCCACGCATCATTGCTTTTCGGGCGAGCAATGCCGTTTTCTTCAAGGAGCCGCACAGCAGACGCGACTGACGAGAGGTAGTCTTCAATGAGCAGAGCGAGGCGCTTATCCATGCTGCCTAACGTGATGTATCCCGCAAACCTTGCGAAATACACTGGACCTTGCGCTTGCGAAATATTCTGGACACGGATTCCTCCTGAAATTGGCTTACAGCCTGGGATTGCGGTCGCTGTGCTGTGCAAATATCCAGGTATAAAAATTCCGCGAAACCCGGCACGCCTCAGCCGAGCAAACTATAGCCTGCGACATCGCAGCAAGGCTGGGTGACCGAGACTCAGATTTCAGCCGCGAACAGGGTGAATGATCGGGTGTGGGAGTGGCGCTCACAGGCGCGCCTGGGCTCCAAGCGGACAAGCCTACCTCTTGATCGTCCAGTCCCAGTAGCCGACGGAAGCTGCGCTGGGGGCGCGGGCCTCTGCGCCGTACGAATGCTCATTGCGGTGTAGTCGCGCTACAGGCCCAACGCTCGCGCTGCGGCACTTCCACTCCCTATGCCGCCAGCACATCCTGCAGCGCCCGCGTAGCCGCCAGCGCCCCCAGGCTGGATTCGGTGAAGCCGCCATGCAGCACCACCCCGGTCGCTGCCTGCTTGGCCTCGTGCTTGGCCACGGCTGCCAGGTTGGCCACTTCCTCGGCATGCCGAAAACGCCCGGGCGTGATGCGCACCGCACCAATGGCCAGCGTGGTACACGGAAAGAACCGTGGCACCCCATGCCGGTCTTCGGCCTGGATGCCACCGGCGCGCCGGGCCTCGTCGTCAAATAGCGTGAGCGCTTCGCGGGCAAAGGCGTCCACGATGTTCTTGCAGCGCTGCAGCCAGTTGCTGCTCTGGAAGATCAGCATGAAATCATCGCCCCCCACATGGCCCACGAAGTCGCGCCGCGCGTCGCAGTGCGCCGTGGCCAGGCGGGCCACCAGTCGGATCATTTGGTCGCCGCGCCAGTAGCCGTAGTGGTCGTTGAAGGGCTTGAAGTTGTTCAGGTCGGCATAACACGCCACAAACTCGGTGTGGTGGTCCAGCAGGCGCTGCATGTGCAGGCTGATGGGGATGTTGCCGGGCAAGAAGGTCAGCGGGTTGGCGTGGCGCGCGGCTTCGATGCGGGTTTCTGTCACAGCGCGCACCAGTTGGTCGCCCGTGCCAAGGCCCAGGTAGCGGCCGTTGTCGGTGACGATGTAGCCGTCGTTCAGATACCGCTGGTCCTGTGAGGTGAGGATGCCCACGAGCTGGTCCACGTCACAGTCCAGCTCGACCACGCGCGGTGCCTGGTTGGCAAACGCCAGGCACGATTTGCGGCCATGCACCTCGCGAAAGTACAGCGTGGCGTAGTGGTTCATGAACTGCTGGCGGTTGATGAGCGCCACGGGGCGCGTGCCGTCCACCACGGCCAGCGCGTGCAAATCGGTGCGCTCATGGAACATGGCGGCCACTGCATCGTTGCTGGTGGCGGGCGAGGCGGTGGGCGCCTGCACCACCAGCAGGCTGCGCAGGATGCCGGGGCGTGCGGTCTGGCCCAGGTGCGGCAGCACGGCCACGCGGCGGTCCTGCATCACTTCCTGTGCCGGGCTCTCCACGGCCTCACGCGGGGCCTTGGCAGGGCGGCCCAGCAGCCAGCCCTGGCCGTAAGGGACGTCCAGGTCGCGCAGCGCGCGCAGGTCGTCGCGTGTCTCGATGCCTTCGGCAATCAGCTTGGTGCCAAACATATGGGCTATGCCCTTGATGGCCTGCAGCATCTGCAGGTTCTCGGGCTGGTTGCTGATGTCGCGGATGAAGTACTTGTCGATCTTCACGAAGTCGGGCTTCACCTCGGACCACAGCCGCAGGCTGGAGCGGCCGTCGCCAAAGTCGTCCAGCGCCAGCCGCGCGCCGCAGGCGTGCACCGCCTTGATGGCCTGGCGCAGCTGGGGCATGTCGGTCACGCGCTCGTGCTCGGTGATTTCCAGCACCAGAAGGCGTGCGCTCACGCCAAAGCTGCGCACGGCCTCGCCCAGCATCGGCGCGCCCACCAGGGCCACCCCGTGCACCAGCGCGTCGGCGCTGATGTTCACAAACAGGCGGCCCGGCGCCTTCTGAACGCCCCACTGCTGCAAGGCGGTGAACACGCACAGCAGCTCGAAGTCCTGAAGGATGTGCTCGCGCCGCGCCAGCTCCAGCAAGGCATCGGGCGTGTGCAAAGGGGTGCCCTCGGGGCCCCGGATCAGGGCTTCGTGGGCATACACGCTGCCCTCGCGCAGGTCGGCCAGGGGCTGGAACACGCAGTGCAGGCCCCCTTCGCGCATGAGTTGTGCCAGAGGGCCCTTGCCATGGCGCGCAGCCGGGGACAGCAAGGCCATCATCGCCTCCAGTCGGCTCCAAAGGGGGTTGTGCGTCACGGTAGATGGGGGGCTCTGAGCAAGGTGCCCACGATATCGGCCGGGTGTGACAACCTTGTTACACACTGTTTCCGTGAGGTGACAGGCCATTCCCTGGGGTGGACGTTCGGGGGGCATGCAGGTTGTTCATGCGTTGGCTCAACCCTGGCGCAGCGGCAGGGCTGCCGCGAGGGTTCGGTTTGATCTTGCTCAATGCCCAGCGGTCCGGGGCGCGGCACAGTCCGTCCCATGCTGCCCTCTACCTATTTCTCACTGCCCGCCGAAACCGAGGTGATTGCCGCCGGTGAAGTGCTGCGCAGGCGCAACGAGGTGCTGACGTCTGTGCTGCACCTCGAAAGTGGCCGCGTGCTGCGCGGTGTGCTCGACGATGGCTACCTGCGCCACCAGCTGGGGGCCGTGGAAGGGCCGTTCTGGCTCGATGCCGCGTCGGCCCTGATGGGCATGCCGCTGCCGGTGGACATGGTGGCCGACACCCGTGTGCAGGTGCGCCGCCTGCCCATCGAGGAGTTTCGCCGCAGCCTTGCAGAAATGCCGGCGGGTGCGCGGGGCCTGTTGCTTGACATGGCGCAGGGCTACCGCCAGCAGTCCGAGCTGGCCGTGAGCCGCCTCGCGCAGGATGCCGAATCGCGCTGCGCGCAGTGGTTGCTCAACCACGCCGAGCCTGACCACAGCGGCACCATGCAGGTCACGCTGCACCAGCGCAAGCGCCTGATTGCGGCGCAGTTGGGCATCGCCCCCGAAACCTTCTCGCGCGTGCTGCGCCATCTGCGGGAGCTGGGCCTGATCCACGGCACGGGCAATGTGCTGAACCTGCCCCAGCCCCGGGCGCTGCAGTCGATGGCGGGTTGCTGAACTGAACCCAGTGTGGATGGCTTCGGCGCCGCGCGAAAAATAGCGCGCACCGCCTCTGCTACTGGCGCGCCGTCCGCCAGCGCACCCGTGGAACTGGCTTTGCCAGGCCACTGGGTGCGTCCCCCTCCGGGGGAAGCCGCGCAGCGGCTCAGGGAGGCTTCCTCGTCAGGGTTTGTCCTTGGGTTTCACTGAGGGTTCTACCCAAGCCCTGGGCTGCAGGGGCTGCGTATATTTGTTGGGACCTGTCCGGTTTGACCTGTCCCCATGCCCAACGCCACCCCTTCGCGCCCATCGGGCGCTCCCTGCGCGGAGTGTCCATGACGCCCCCGACCCACCCTGCGCCGCCACAGGACGCGCCGGGCTGGTCAATGCCCGGTCCGCTGGTGTTGCGGCTGGTGCTGGTGGCGGTGCTGGCCGTGGGGCTGTCGGGGGCGGTGTCGGCGTGGCTGGTTACGCGGGCCTCCGGGCAAGAGGCCATGCGGCGGGTGGTGAGCCAGCAGACCGATGAGGTCGAGGTGGTGGCCCGCCTGCTGGCCAGCAAGATCGAGCAAAGCCAGAAGGTGTTGCGCACGGTGGCTGCTGGTATTACGCCCGCCATGCTCGAATCACCCTCGGCCCTCGAATGGCTGCTGCAGCAGGGCCTGCCCGCCGTTCAGTTCTTTGATGCGATGCAGGTCGCCCGCGACAACGGCGAACTGCGGCTGAACTTGCGTGGGGGGCGGCTGGACAAGGCCTCCAACCTGGACCCCGCCGAGCGCGATGCGCTGCGCCGCACGCTCATCGACGGCAAGCCGCTGGTGTCCGAGTTGATTGCCGGGCGCACCAGCGACGCGCGTGTGATGTTCACCATGCCGCTGCACCGCGAAGACGGCACTGTGCTGGGTGTGGTGGCGGGTGCGTTGCGCCTGCAATCGCAGGGCCTGCTGCCGCCGTCCATGACACTGCCCGCGCGCGATGATTCTCGGCTGCTGGTGTTTACGCGCGACGGCACCATCCTCTCGCACTCGGACCCGACCCGCATCATGGGCAAGGTGAGCGACGAGACGGGCCTGGCGCCCGTCTACAGCCGCTGGCTGGAGCAGGCCCAGCCAGTGGTAGGGCGGGGCACGACCCATCTTGAAGACCAGCACATCGTCAGCATGGCGGGCATGCCGCTGCCGCAATGGATCGTGGCGCGGGTCAGCCCCTCGCAGGCGCTGCTGGCGCCACTGCAGGGCGCACAGCGCGAAGCCTGGTGGTTGGCCGCCGCCAGCATGGCGCTGTGCATGCTGCTCGTGGCCGGGCTGATGGCCTGGATGGCGCAGCCGCTGGCGCAGCTCACGCACAGTGCCCGCCAGCTGCTGCGGCGCAGCACGCGTGCTGGCCCGCCGCAAGGCACCGTCGCCTGGCCGCGTGCGGGGGGTGAAGTGGGCGAACTGGTGCAAATGTTCCAGGGCATGGTGCAGCAGGGCAGCCTGCAGCAGCAGCACAAGGCCACGCTGGACGGGCAGTTCCAGGCCGTGCTCGACAGTGCCTCGGTGGGCATCGTCATCTCGCGCCACGGCATCCTGGAGGTGGTGAGCCGGCAGGCCTGCCTGATGCTGGGCTACACCGAGGGCGAACTGCAGGGCCATCCGGCGCGCACCCTGTATGCCAACGATGCCGAATACGGCCGCATTGGCGAGCGTGTGCAGGCCGAGTTCGCCGCACATGGCGCCTTCGATGGCGATGTCTGCTTCATGCGCAAGGATGGCACCCCCGTGTGGGCCCGCGTGCAGGGCCGTGGTGTGCGGCCCGACGAGATGGCAGGCGGCACCGTCTGGATTCTGGAGGACATCACCGCTGCACGCGAGGCACAGATGCAGCAGGCGTGGGAGCGCACGCACGATGCCCTGACCCAGCTTTACAACCGCAATGCGTTTGACGAGCGTCTGGGCCTGCTGCTGGCCGAACGCTCGATGCGCCCGCGCGCACCGGATGCAGACAGCAGCGAAGCAGCCGGGGACGGCGTGGTGCTGTTTCTGGATCTGGACCACTTCACCGTGGTCAATGACATTGCCGGGCATGACGCGGGCGACGACGTGCTGCGCCATGTGGCCCGCTTGCTCGAATCCCAGGTGCGCCAGATAGGCTGGGCCGCGCGGCTGGGCGGCGACGAGTTTGCGGTGGTGCTGCCCGGATGCGCGCTGGCACGGGGCCAGGCGGTGGCGGAGCAGCTGCGCGCCTCGGTACAGGCGTGGGAGCCTTCGTACCAGGGGCGCAGCTTCACGCTGGGGGTGAGCATCGGGTTGGTGGTGCTCGATGCGAGTCTGCAGGATGTGCCGTCGGTGCTGTATGCGGCCGACATGGCGTGCTACGACGCCAAGCGCGCGGGGCGCAACCGGGTAGAGACGCGCCATGCGAGCCAGGCGACGGCGTCGGGGCGGATGGCGCTGGGAGCGGCGTGAGCAGATTTCAAGAGATTTTGGGGTGTAGCGCTGGCTGGTAATGCGCTGACAGCTATCTTTTTTGAAGTCTATGGTTTGGAGAATGCTGATGAGTGCACGGTGGCGCTTACTCGCATCCCAAGCACGCCCGAGACAAGCACTACAGGCTATATGCTATAAAAATGGTAGCTATTTACGCTTGTCTAGTAAGCGGTAGAGCCAAAAAATCTCACAAAATCCGCCCGTGCCACCACACCGACAGCCCGGCTGCCAGCAACGCCAACGTCGCCCCCAGCAACGCCAGCAATGACGAGATTTCGGTTTCCCGCTTCTCCACCGTCAGCCGTGAACTGAGCGTCTCGTACACCTTCTTCAAATCTGCGGCGGTGGCCGCGTGGAAGTACTCGGCGTTGGTGCGCGTGGCCACGGCCTTCAGGGTTTCTTCGTCCAGCCGCACCCGCATGGACCAGCCTTCAAAGCCGATGGTCTCCCCCGCCACCGTACCCACGCCCACGGTGTACACCCGCACCCCCCGGTCGGCCGCCCATTTAGCGGCCTCCAGTGGGTCCACGCCAGTGGTGCGCTGGCCGTCGGTCAGCATGATGATGGCGGCCGAGGTGTAGGAGCCGGGCGCCACAGGTGTGAACGCCTTGGCAGGGTCTTGTTTGCCAATTTCGTCAATGGGCTTGGGGCGCATGGCCTGGCGGCCGCCCAGGGCCGAGATGTCGATGCCCGCGTCGGGGAAGATGGTGGCCAGCGACAGCATGATGCCGTTGCCCGTGGCCGTGCCGCGCTGGAGCTGAAAACTGTCGATGGCTTTGACGAGGTCTTCGCGGCTTTGCGTGGGCAGCTGGGCCAGCTGGGCGCTGCCAGCAAACGCCACGATGCCCACACGCACATGGCGTGGCAACTCGGCGATGAAGGCCTTGGCGGCGTTCTGCGCAGCAGTGAGGCGGTCGGGCTCCACATCGGCGGCGCGCATGCTGCCCGAGACATCCATGGCCAGCATGATGGTCTGGTCCTGCGAGGGCAGGGTGATGACGGCCAGCGGGCGTGCGGTGGCCAGCAGCAGCGCCACCAGCGCCAGCAGAAAGAGTGCGGGCGGGATGTGGCGGCGCAGGTTCTGGCCGGGGCCCATGGCCTCGCGCACCAGCGACAGGCTGGAATAGCTCAGCGCCGTTTTCTTGCGCCGGTGCAGCAGCCACCAGTACATCAGTACCAGCAGGGGCACGACCAGCAACAGCCAGAGCAGGGTGGGCCAGAGAAAAACCATGGTGTGTTCCTTCGGGCGGGGCGCGTTTTGGTTCGTTCAGGCGGCGTGCTGCGCCGGGTCTGCAGCGCGGGAGGGCGCGGCTCGGGAGGTGCGTACCCGGCGCTGGCGCAGGTCCATGAAACGCAGCAGGGCATCGACCAGATCGTCGTCGGTGCACAGCTCCAGCGTGTCGGCGCCCGCGCGGGTCAGGCCTTCGCGCAGCACGGCCTCGCGTTCGGCCGCCAGGCGGGCGAAGCGGCGGCGAAAGCCCGCGTCGTGGGTGTCCACCTGCAGCTGCTCGCCGCTTTCGGCATCGCGCAGCGTGATCAGGCCCACATCGGGCAGTTCCAGCTCCAGCGGGTCGAGCAGGCGCACGGCCACCACGTCGTGCCGCTGGGCGAGTTGGGCCAGGGGCTTTTCCCAGCCGGGTGCGCTGATGAAGTCGGACACCACAAACACCGTGGAGCGGCGGCGCAGGTTGGCCAGGCCCGTTTGCAGCAAACGGTGCAGTTCTGTGGCGCCTCCGCCGGGTTTGGTTGTGCCGGTGGCAGGGGCGGGCGGTGTCAACAGCCGGTGCACCAGATGCAGCACATGGGCGCGGCTGTTGCGGGGCGGTAACACCGCATCCACAGCGCGGGCGGGTGCATTGCCTGCGCCGTAGAGCATGGCGCCCACGCGGTTGCCGTGGCGCGTCAGCAGGCGCGACAGCACGGCCACAAAGCCGGTCAGGATGTCGCGCTTGGCGTTGCCCTGCGGGCCGAAGTTGATGGACGGGCTCAGGTCCAGCAAAAACCAGGCGGACATCTCGCGGTCTTCGGTGAACACGCGCACGTGGGGGATGTTCAGGCGTGCAGTGACGTTCCAGTCGATGTGGCGCACGTCGTCATGCGGCTGGTACTCGCGCAGGTCGGCCAGGTCCAGGCCGCTGCCGCGCATCAGCGTGCGGTAGTCGCCCTGCAGCAGGCCGTCCAGGCGGCGGATCACCTTCCACTCCAGCTCGCGCAGTAGCCGGTCCGCCTGCCCCGGCAGGGTGGGCAGCGTGTGGACCGTGGCTGAAGTGGTGTCAGGCAACTTTTTGCTCATGATGCAGAGGCCGAGCCGGCGCCGGTATCTTGGCCATGATGCGCTTGACGAGGGCATCGGCATCCAGCCCTTCGGACAGCGCTTCGTACGACAGCGCGATGCGGTGGCGCAGCACGTCGGCCGCCAGGTCGGTCATGTCTTCGGGCAGAACATAGTTGCGCCCGCGCAGCATGGCCAGGGCCTGGGCGCCCTCTGCGAGGGCAATGGTGGCGCGCGGGCTGGCGCCGCAGCTTATGTAGCCCTCCAGGTCCTTGAGGCCATGCCGCGTGGGCTCGCGGGTGGCGGCCACCAGCTTCACGGCGTATTGCAGCATTGACGGGTCTACATACACGGTGCGGCATTCGGCCTGCAGCGCCGCCAGCTGCGCGGTGGTGGCCACGGGCAGCACCTGCACGGGCACATCGAGCGCGCGCTGGGCGATCACGAACTCTTCTTCCTCGGACGGATAGCCCAGCAGCACTTTCATCATGAAGCGGTCCACCTGGGCTTCGGGCAGCGCGTAGGTGCCTTCGGTCTCGATGGGGTTCTGGGTGGCCATGACCAGGAAGGGCTCGGGCACCTTGTGGGTCTCGCCCGCAATGGTCACCTGGCGCTCCTGCATCACCTCCAGCAGGGCGCTTTGCACCTTGGCTGGGGCGCGGTTGATTTCATCGGCCAGCAGCAGGTGGGTGAAGACCGGGCCCAGCGTGGTGCTGAACTCGCCGGTCTTCTGGTTGTACATGCGCGTGCCCACCAGATCGGCGGGCACCAGGTCGGGCGTGAACTGGATGCGCTTGAAGCTGCCCTGGATGGTGCTGGCCAGCGTCTTCACCGTCAGCGTCTTGGCCAGGCCCGGCACACCTTCGACCAGCAGATGGCCCTGGGCGAGCATGGCCACCATGACCCGCTCCAGAAAGCGGTCCTGGCCCACCACCACGCGCTTGACTTCGTAGAGCACCTGCTCCATCAGGGTGGCGGTGGCGGCGTTGTTCATGGCAGAGGGCGATGGGGTGGTTTCCATGGTGCTCCTTGTGAAGGTTCGGGATCAGAAGGGGGGCATGCCAACGGCGGAAGCGGCGTTCTCGATGGGCACCGCAAACCCGATGCCGATAAAGGTGCGTGCCGACGTGGGGTTCAGGATGGCGGTGACGATGCCCACCACCTCGCCATCGAGCGTGACCAGTGGGCCACCGGAGTTGCCGGGGTTGGCCGCAGCATCGAATTGGATCAGGTTGCTGAGCTGGCGCTTGCCTTCGGGCGAGGTGAATTCGCGCTGGAGGCCCGAGACCACGCCCGCTGAGGCCGAAGGCCCGATGCCGAACGGGAAGCCCACGGCCACCACGTGGTCGCCGGGGCGCAGGTCCTGGGTGGAGCGCAGCGGGGCTGCGAAGAGGTCATCGGGTACTTTGTGGGCTTGCAGCACGGCCAGGTCGTTTTCGGGCTGGGCGCCCGTGATGCTGGCGGTGGTTTCCAGGCCATCGTGGAAGGTGATTGCAATGCGGTCTGAGCCCGCCACCACGTGCAGGTTGGTCAGGATGATGCCTTTGTCCACAATCACCACGCCCGTGCCAATGCCGCGTTCCACCTCTTCCTTGCCGTTTTTGCTGCGGCCGTAGCCCACCACGCGCACGATCGAGGGAGAGATCGATTCCACAGCGCGGGCGGCGGCGGAGGGCGGGGTGGTCGTCTCCAGCGTGCGCAGCACGGCGGCGTCGATGTCTTCCTGGGTGATCCGCTGGGCGGCGGGGCGCTGGTGCAGCCACAGGCTGTAGAGCAGCAGTGTGGCCAGCAACGCGACCAATGCCCACAGGGCGTACAGATGGCGCCGCGACAGAGCCGTGCCCGCCACAGGCTTGGTGGCAGGGTTTGGAGAGGGCTCCATCACACTGGCCGCTGGTTGTTCGGTGGGCGCAGGCACTTTTTCAACCGGCTCGGGTGGGGCGCGGCGGGTGTGGCGGGAGCTGCTGTAGAGGGCGGGCCGGGGCATCCTGTCACCTTTTCTACGGAAGACGCCGCGAGACGGCGCACGGTTTTCACGTTAGCACGGATCGCTGCAGAGTGCACTTGCAAGGTTTCACGCCGAGGGAGCGGTCGGGGCTGATGGGGCATCATCACTCCATGACTGTCTGGATCGATACCCATTGCCACCTGGATGCGCCCGAATTTGACCCCGACCGCGATTCCGTGCGTGCCCAGGCGCGGGCCCAGGGCGTAGCCCATTGTGTGATTCCGGCGGTGGAGCGCAGCAACTGGGCCACGGTGCGCGCCCTGGCCCATCGGCATGGCGATAGCTATGCGCTGGGCATTCACCCCCTTTACACAGGGCGCGCGCACGACGCAGATCTGGAGCTGCTGGCGCAGGAACTGGAGCAACACCGGGCTGACCAGCGCCTGGTGGCCATCGGAGAGATTGGCCTGGATTACTTCGTGCCCGGCCTGGACCCAGCCCGGCAGGAGCAGTTCTATCGCACGCAGCTTCAGCTGGCGCGCCGGTTCGACCTGCCCGTAATCCTGCATGTGCGCCGCTCGTCCGACAAATTGCTCAAAGGCCTGCGGGAGCTGCCGGTACAAGGCGGTATCGCCCATGCCTTCAACGGCAGCCTGCAGCAGGCGCAGGCGTTCATCGCCCTGGGCTTCAAGCTGGGGTTTGGCGGCGCGATGACCTACGACCGGGCGCTGCAGCTGCGTCGCCTGGCGGCAGAACTGCCCGCAGAGGCCCTGGTGGTGGAGACCGATGCGCCGGACATCCCGCCCCATTGGTTGTATGCCACCGCCGCCCAGCGGCTCGAAGGCCTGCCCCAAGGGCGCAATGCACCCGGCGAACTCCCGCGCATTGCAAGCGCATTGGCCGAGCTGCGCAGTCAGCCGCTGGAGGATTTGGCGGGTATCACCTGTGCCAATGCGCTGGTTGCGCTGCCCCGGTTGCAGGCTCTGGTCTCCGTCTGATCCACCAATTGGTAGGTTTTTAGGAGGCCAGCGCTTTGTGGTAAAGGGTTTACAGCTATCGTTTTTTTTGAGGATGTCGCGGGGTTGCTGACGGGTTTCGGTTCAGAATCGGCGGATGCCCGACGCCGCTCTGACGCAGCCCCCTTCGCTCCCTGATGCTCCGGCGCCAGCCCTGCCGGTGCGCCTCCAGGGGCTGCCGCCGGTGGTGTCTGCAGGCACGGTGGTGCTGGTCCTCGGAAGTTTTCCGGGGGCTGCCTCCTTGCGGCTGCGCCAGTACTACGCACACCCGCAAAACCATTTCTGGAAGATCTTGCAAGCGCTGTGGCCGCAGCATCCCTTGCCGCCCGCAGGGGCCGAAGGGTATGCCGCACGTTGCGACTGGTTGCTGGCACGGGGGCTTGGCCTGTGGGATGTGTATGAGAGCTGCGAGCGGGAGGGCAGCCTGGACACCAGCATCCGCAATGCGCGGGTCAACGACTTTGCGCACCTGCAGGCGGTGTGTCCGCAGCTCGCCGCCGTCGCCCACAATGGGGGTGAGAGCTTCAAGCATGCCCCGGCGGTGCTCGGCAGCTTCCGGCCCCCCCGCGCTGCGGCGCATGATGATGTGCTTCTCGATCAGAGCGTGGGCACGGGTTCCGGGCCTGGTTCCACCCGCTCTATCGCATCGCACCGTCTGCCCTCGACCAGCCCGGCCAATGCCTCCTGGAGTTTTGAACGTAAATTGGCTGCCTGGGCGGACCTGATGGCGGCCCACCGCCTGCTTTGATTGTTGTGAATGACCCGCAAAAAAGAAAAATCACAAGAACTGCCCGAAGTCAGCGTCTCTGATGACGGCGAAGTGCGCCACCTGCACCTGGGCACCCCGTGGATTCAGGGGTCCATGCGCGTTGCAGAGCCTTTTGAACTGGAACTGGAGTACGTGCAGCGCATGATGGCGTGGCTGTTGTTTGCCGACCTGCCCCAGGTGTCCAAGGGGCACGCCATGCAGCTCGGGCTGGGGGCCGGTGCCATCACCAAGTTCTGCCACAAGAAGCTGCGCATCTGCACCACGGCCATCGAGCTCAACCCACAGGTCTTGGCGGTGTGCCGGCAGTGGTTCAAGCTGCCGCCCGATGGCCCCAAGCTGCGGGTGGTGCTGGCCGATGCGGCGCAAGAGATCAAGAACCCCATGTGGCAGGGCACGGTGGATGCGCTGGCGGTGGACCTGTACGACCATGAGGCCGCAGCGCCGGTGCTCGACAGCGCAGACTTCTACGCCGACTGCCGCGCCTTGCTGACCGACACGGGGTGCATGACGGTCAACCTGTTCGGGCGGGCGTCCAGCTTTGAGCGCAGCCTGCAGAGCATGGCGGCGGCCTTTGGTGACAGGGCACTCTGGGCCTTCAAGCCCACGCGAGAAGGCAACACCGTGGTGCTGGCCCAGAAGACGCCAACGCGCCCCAAGCGGGCGGAACTCGACGTGCAGGCGCAGGCCATCCAGGCGCGCTGGGACCTGCCGACCACCAAATGGCTGCGGGCATTCAAGCCCGTCGTGGCCTGAGCCCCGGGCCGCCCACAGCCCCGTTTCGGAAAGGTATCTGATGAAAACAATCTCCGCTTCCCTGGCCAGCACTGCGGCGCGACCCTACGTCGGTCCCGTGGACTGGCGACGCATGGTGCAGTGGCTCAGCGATGACGAAGTCATCTCCCAGCAAGAAGCTCAACGCACCATCGCCCGCTGCTCGCAGGCGGAAAGCTCCCAGCATGCGCTGGTGCGCCTGGCCAACGTGGCCATGGAACGTGCCAGCGATGGCAAGCCGCTGGACATCGAGGCGTTGTCTGAATACCTGGCCAAGCGGGCAGGCCTGCCTTATTTGCGGATCGATCCGCTCAAGGTGGACGTGGGGCGCGTGGCCGAAACCATGAGCGCCACCTATGCAGAGCGCCACAAGGTGCTGCCCGTGCAGGTCACCCCCAAGGAAGTGGTGGTGGCTACGGCCGAGCCCTTCATCGAGGACTGGGTGGCGGAGGTGGAGCGTCAGTCCCGGCGCACGGTGCGCCGCGTGGTGGCCAGCCCGCTGGACATTCACCGGTTTACTGCAGAGTTTTTTGCCCTGGCCAAGTCCGTGCGTGCCGCGCAGAAGGCAGGGGGCAACTCCGGGGGCAGCAGCTTCGAGCAGCTGGTGGAACTGGGCAAGAGCAACAAGCAGCTCGACGCCAACGACCAGGGCGTGGTCAAGGTGGTGGACTGGCTCTGGCAATATGCCTTTGACCAGCGCGCGAGCGACATCCACCTGGAACCACGGCGCGACCAGGGCGTGATCCGCTTTCGCATTGACGGCGTGTTGCACCCGGTCTACCAGATGCCCATGGGTGTGCACAACGCCATGGTCTCGCGCATCAAGCTCCTGGGCCGCATCGACGTGGTGGAAAAGCGCCGCCCGCAGGATGGCCGCATCAAGACGCGCAACCAGCGCGGGGACGAGGTGGAAATGCGCCTGTCCACCCTGCCCACGGCGTTTGGCGAGAAGATGGTCATGCGGATCTTTGACCCGGACAATGCCGTCAAGGATCTGGACGCCCTGGGCTTTGCCCAGCACGATGCCGAGCGCTGGGAGGCGCTGGTCAAGCGCCCGCACGGCATCATTCTCGTGACGGGGCCCACGGGCTCGGGAAAGACCACCACGCTGTATTCCACCTTGAAGCGCGTGGCGACCGAAGAGGTGAACGTGAGCACGGTGGAAGACCCGATCGAAATGATCGAGCCCAGCTTCAACCAGACCCAGGTGCAGCCCCAGCTCGACTTCAACTTTGCCGAGGGCCTG
The DNA here is from genome assembly GCF_057597245.1 of Acidovorax sp. NN32. Classification (NCBI taxonomy): domain Bacteria; kingdom Pseudomonadati; phylum Pseudomonadota; class Betaproteobacteria; order Burkholderiales; family Comamonadaceae; genus Acidovorax; species Acidovorax sp. NN32. The sequence goes on along the minus strand of NZ_CP199679.1, from coordinate 4,108,215 downwards.
CGTGCCCTCATGCGCCAGGACCCGGACATCATCATGGTGGGCGAAATCCGCGACCTGGAGACGGCCGAGATGGCCATCCAGGCTGCGCTGACCGGGCATCTGGTGTTCTCCACACTGCACACCAACGACGCCCCGTCGGCCATCACCCGCATGATGGAACTGGGGGTGCCCCCCTATCTGCTCAATGCCACGCTGCTGGGGGTGCTGGCCCAGCGGCTGGTGCGCACGCTGTGCAAGCAGTGCAAACAAAAGGACGAAACGGCGCAGCGCGAAACGCTGGTGGAGGTGGTCAAGCCCTGGAAGCTCAGTGGCGGCTACCACCCCTACAAGCCCGTGGGCTGCGTGGACTGCCGCATGGGTGGATTTCGGGGGCGCATGGGCCTGTATGAATTGCTCACCGTGACCGAGGCGCTCAAGGAGAAGATCAACCAGGCGCCCTCGATCGACCAGTTGCGCCGCCAGGCCGTGCAGGATGGCATGCGGCCCTTGCGCCTGGCGGGCGCGCTGCGGGTGGCAGAGGGCCTGACCACGCTGGACGAGGTGATTGCTGCGACACCGCCGCTGGAGTAAGACCTTGAACCAGCTCCGCAGGAGCTAGGGATGTCCTGCATAACTCCCTGCGGTCTGTGATAGCGCGGTCTCGGGCAGTCCGCTGCGTTGCTTTTCTTGCCAATAGCCATGCTATTGGCCGCAAAAAGACGCCTTGCGGCCTTTCCCGATCCGCACTACCACCGACGCGCGAGGGTTATGCAGGACATCCCAAGCGTTACCGGATGTAGGTGGAATCCACATCCGCGCGGGCCTTGGTTGCACGCACAATCGCGCAGTCGAGATTTCCCGCCAAGGAGACAATTCGTGAAAATCAAAAGTCAAAAAGACTTCTTTGCCGGCCTCATGTTCATGGGGGTTGGTGTTGCGTTTGCGTGGGGAGCCACCACGTACAACGTCGGAAACGGGGCCCGCATGGGCCCGGGTTACTTCCCGCTGCTGCTGGGTATCTTGCTGGCCATCATCGGCGGCGCGATCACCTTCAAGGCCACTACGGTCGAAACCCAAGACGGTGACAAGATTGGAAAGTGGGCCTGGAAGCCGCTGTTCTTCATCTTGGCTGCCAACTTTGCGTTCGGTATCCTGCTGGGCGGCTTGCCCAGCATAGGTGTCCCGGCGATGGGCCTCATCGTGGGCATCTATGCACTGACCTTCATCGCAAGCCTGGCGGGCCAGGAGTTCCACGCGAAGTCCGTGTTCATCCTGGCCACCGTGTTGGCCATTGGCAGTTACGTGGCATTCGTCTGGGCGCTCAAGCTGCAGTTCCCTGTGTGGCCGAGTTTCATCACGGGTTGAGCAGGAGCACCGACCATGGAATTATTTGACAACCTCGCGATGGGTTTTGGCGTCGCGTTCACGTTCCAAAACCTCATTTACTGCTTTGTGGGCTGCTTGCTGGGCACGCTCATTGGCGTGTTGCCCGGCATCGGCCCGGTGGCAACCATCGCCATGCTGCTTCCAGCCACCTACGCGCTGCCACCCGTGGCTGCGCTGATCATGCTGGCCGGTATCTATTACGGTGCGCAGTACGGTGGCTCGACCACTGCCATTCTGGTGAACCTGCCGGGCGAGTCCTCGTCGGTGGTGACCGTGATCGACGGCTACCAGATGGCGCGCAAGGGCCGTGCGGGCCCTGCGTTGGCGGCGGCGGGCCTGGGCTCGTTCTTTGCCGGCTGCGTGGGTACGCTGATCCTGGCGGCCTTCGCACCTCCGTTGACCGAAGTGGCGTTCAAGTTCGGCCCTGCCGAGTACTTCTCGCTGATGGTGCTGGGCCTCATTGGCGCCGTGGTGCTGGCTTCGGGCTCGCTGCTCAAGGCCGTGGCCATGATCGTGCTGGGCCTGCTGATGGGCCTGGTGGGTACCGACGTGAACTCGGGTGTGGCCCGTTTCAGCTTCGACATTCCTGAACTGACCGACGGCATCGGCTTTGTGACCATCGCCATGGGTGTTTTCGGCTACGGCGAGATCATTGCCAACCTCTCGCGCCCTGACGATGAGCGCGAAGTGTTCACTGCCAAGGTGGAAGGCCTGTTCCCCACCAAGGACGACTTCAAGCGCATGATTCCTGCCGTGCTGCGGGGTACGGCGCTGGGTGCCGCCCTCGGTATCCTGCCCGGTGGTGGGGCATTGCTGGCTGCGTTTGCGGCCTACACCGTGGAGAAGAAGACCAAGCTCCAGCCCGGTGAAGTGCCTTTTGGCCAGGGCAACATCCGTGGTGTGGCAGCGCCCGAGTCGGCCAACAATGCCGGTTCGCAGACTTCCTTCATCCCGCTGCTGACGCTGGGTATCCCCCCCAACGCCGTGATGGCGCTGATGGTGGGTGCCATGACGATCCACAACATCCAGCCTGGTCCCCAGGTGATGACGAGCAATCCCGAGCTGTTCTGGGGCCTGATCGCCTCGATGTGGCTGGGCAATGCCATGCTGATCATCTTGAACCTGCCGCTGATCGGCATCTGGATCAAGCTGCTCACGGTGCCCTACCGCTGGCTGTTCCCGTCCATCGTGCTGTTCTGCGCCGTGGGTGTGTATTCGACCAACAACAACACCTGGGACATCTGGATGGTGGGTGCGTTTGGTCTGGTGGGCTACATCTTCCACAAGCTGGGCACCGAACCCGCACCTCTGCTGCTGGGCTTCATCCTGGGCCCGATGATGGAAGAGAACCTGCGCCGCGCGTTGCTGCTGTCGCGTGGCGACTGGAGCGTGTTCGTCACGCGTCCGCTGTCGGCAGGCTTGCTGGCTGCTGCGGCACTGCTGCTCATCATCGTGCTGCTGCCTTCGGTGAAGAGCAAGCGCGAGGAAGCCTTCGTCGAAGACTGACGGCACGGCCTTTTCCATCCGACTCCAGAACAACGGCACCTTCGGGTGCCGTTGTTTTTTGGTGATCTGCAGCCGCAGCACGCCCTCAGCGCCAGTACACAATGGCGGGCAAGAGGCCCGCATGTCCACTCCATTCCATCTGCCACAGCATCCCCACCGGGCGATGCTGCACAACGAAATCCACGCCCGTCCGCCCGAAGCCATGACGGCCCCGCTGGCCATTGCACACATCGTGATGCTGGCCGATGCCGCAGGGCGTGAAGCGAGCCGGGCCCATGTGGCGGCTCTGTTGCGCGACCACCACCTGGCATTGCCCGATGCGGACACCACGCACCTGCGCATGGACCTGGGGGCTTACCGCATGCGCTGGGAGCTGCACACCGAATTTGTGTCCTGGACCTTCATGGTGCCCATGGCGGCCGACGCCTTTGGCGAGCGGGAGCCGGCCAGCGCCGCAGACGCGGTGCCCCGCGGGTGGCTGGCGGCTTTGCCCGGGCATTGTCTGTGCAGCCTGAACCTGTGGGTACTGCCCACCCACACCTTTGGTTCGGGGTCGCTGGTCAAGCATGTGCTGCATGAGGACACGCTGGTGGCCTCCACGGTGGCCGACGGGCATGGCGAGGTCTACACCGATTTTGCGATCCACGCCGATGGGTTCTCGCGCATGGTGCTGCTCGCGGGCGGCATGACGCAGCGCCGCCTGGGCCGCCTGGTGCAGCGCCTGCTCGAAATCGAGACCTACCGCATGGCTGCCTTGCTGGGCCTGCCCGCTGCGCGCGAGGCCGCCAGTGTGCTGGCTTTTGCCGAACGCGAACTGGCCGAACTGGCCGACGCCATCCGCACCGCCAACCGCGACGCAGAGCCTGCGCTGCTGGACCGCCTGACCCGTCTGGCCGGGCAGGTGGAGAGCCAGTATGCGGCCACCCACTCGCGTTTTTCGGCCAGCAGCGCGTACTTCGAACTGCTGGACAAGCGCATTCAGGACATTGCCGAATCGCGCCTGGCCGGGATGCAGACGATTCGGGAATTCATGGACCGGCGCCTCACGCCTGCACGCAGCACCTGCGAATGGGCGGCGCGGCGCCAGGATGCGCTGTCGCAACGTGTCTCGCGCATGAGCAACCTGCTGCGCACCCGCGTGGAGATCGAGCAGCAGCAAAGCAGCCAGGCGCTGCTGACCACCATGAACCACCGGCAGGATTTGCAGCTGCAGATGCAGTCCACGGTGGAGGGCCTGTCGGTGGCGGCCATCACGTACTACATCGTGGGCCTGGTGAGCTACCTGGCCAAGGGGGCGCAGAAGCTTGGTTGGCCCCTGTCGCCGGAAACCACGGCGGCCATCGCCATTCCGGTGGTGGCGGGCGGCGTGTGGTGGTCGCTGAGGCGGCTGCACCACCGGGTGTTCCGCAAGCACGGCTAGCAGGGATCCACAAGAAGACAGCTCAGCGCACCGCGGCGTGCTGAGTGCTGAGCAGGGATGCTGGGGGTGGGGCCAAGCCCTACGGGCAGGCAGGCCCTTGTCGCACGCCCGGTGTGCGGACATGGCACGCGACCCATAATGGCTCGATGCACTTCAGCTACACCCACCCTTATGCCAGCACCCGCCTGCCGGTGTTTGCGCGCAATGTGGTTTCCACCTCGCATCCGTTGGCCGCCCAGGCGGGCCTGCGCATGCTGCAGCAGGGCGGCAATGCCGTTGATGCTGCTGTGGCGGCGGCAGCGGCCATGACGATCTGCGAGCCCGTGAGCAATGGGCTGGGCAGCGACGCGTTCTGCATCCTGTGGGACGGACAGGCCCTGCACGGGCTCAATGCCTCGGGCCGCGCCCCTGCGGCCTGGACACCCGGGTACTTTCACAGCCGCTACGGCAAGAGCCCGGCGAGCCCTCCCAAACGCGGGATCGATTCCGTCACTGTGCCGGGTGCCGTCAGCGCGTGGGTCGCTCTGTCCGAGCGTTTCGGCAAGCTGCCCTTTGCCGCGCTGATGGAGCCCGCCGCCGAGATTGCCGAGCGTGGCTACCTGGTGCCGGTGGTGGTGCAGCAAAAATGGGCTGCTGCAGTGCCTGAACTGCAGTCGCAGCCGGGGTTTGCGCAAAGCTTTATGCCCTGGGGCCGCGCGCCGCAGGTGGGTGAGCTCTTCCAGTTTGCCGCCGCAGCCCGTGCGCTGCGCGCCATCGGGGCCACACAGGGCCAGGCGTTCTACAGGGGCGAAATTGCCCAGGCGCTGGTCGCCTTCTCGCAGGCCCAGGGCGGCAGCCTGACGCTGGCGGATCTGGCAGCACACCGCCCTGAATGGGTTACGCCCATTGCCCGCAACTACCGAGGCTATACCCTGCACGAGATCCCGCCCAACGGGCAGGGCATCGCAGCGCTGATTGCGCTGGGCATACTGGACCGATTCGATCTGGCGAGCCATCCCGTGGATGGCGCAGCGTCCCAGCATCTGCAGATCGAGGCCATGAAGCTCGCATTTGCCGATGTGTACCGCCATGTGGCCGAGCCATCGTCCATGGAGGTGACCCCCGCGCAAATGCTCGATGACGCGTACCTGGCCTCCCGTGCCAAACTCATCGACATGAACAAGGCGCAGGATTTCGGGGCTGGCAATCCGGTCAAGGGTGGCACGATCTACCTCACTGCGGCCGACGAAAACGGCATGATGGTGAGCTTCATCCAGAGCAACTACATGGGCTTCGGCTCGGGTTGTGTGGAGCCCACCTTTGGCATCAGCCTGCAGAACCGGGGCCAGGCGTTCAGCACCGACCCGGCGGGCCCCAACCCAGCCAACCTGGTGGCGCCCGGCAAGCGACCGTTTCACACAATCATCCCCGCCTTCCTCACGCAAAACGGCCAGCCTGTGATGAGCTACGGAGTGATGGGCGCCAACATGCAGCCACAGGGCCACATGCAAACCCTGGTGCGCATGCTGGACTACGGCCAGAACCCGCAGGTGGCTTGCGACGCACCACGCTGGCGCTTCAATGAAGGGCTGTCGATCAACGTCGAGGCCGCCATGCCCGCCGCGACGGTGCAGGGCCTGCTGGGCCTGGGGCACCGCATGGAGGTGATCCAGGATTCCTACCAGGACTTTGGCGCCGGCCAGTTCATCTGGCGCATGGGCGACCCCAAGGTGCAGGGCTATTTGGCCGCCAGCGATCCGCGTCGCGACGGCCAGGTGGCGGGGTATTGATGGAACACCCCCTGAGTCGCTTCGCGCCTTCCCCCTCTCTCTACGCGCTGCGCGCTACGGGAGGGGGACGCGGCCAGCGGCCTGGCAAAGCCAGTTCCGCGGCCACCTCGCGTCAGGACGTGCCAGTTTCATGGGCTGTGCTGTCGCGCAGCGCAATGAATAACTGAATATAGAAAAAAGTGGCTCCATCGCAATCTGAACAAGCGCAAGCAGCTACAAAAAACGTAGCAACTGGTCTCGCCCTGGCCCTGCTGGGCTCCATCGCCTTCAGCGGCAAGGCCATCATCGTCAAGCTGGCGTACCGCCATGGTGTTGATGCGGTCACGCTCATCATGTACCGCATGCTGTTTGCGCTGCCCATCTTTGCCGTGATGGCCTGGTGGGCCAGCCGGGGCAAGCCCCCACTGACCCGCAATGACTGGCTGGGTGTGCTGGGCTTGGGGCTCACGGGCTACTACCTGGCGAGTTTTCTGGACTTTGCAGGGCTGGCCTACATCAGTGCCAGCCTGGAGCGCCTGATCCTGTATCTCAACCCCACGCTGGTGGTGATGCTGGGCTGGGTGCTGTACCGGCGCAGCATCACCTGGGGGCAGGCGGTGGGCATGCTGATCAGCTACTGCGGCGTGGTGCTGGTGTTCGGCCACGAGGCCAATCTGCAGGGCACCAACGCAGCCTGGGGCACCCTGCTGGTGTTCCTGAGTGCGGTGAGCTATGCCATCTATCTGGTCTACAGCGGCGAGATGGTGCGGCGCCTGGGTTCGCTGCGGCTGGTGGGACTGGCCACCACCGTGGCGTGCCTGCTGTGTCTGCTGCAGTTTGTGGTGCTGCGGCCTTTCAGCGCTGCCGTGGTGGCGCCCGAGGTGATCTGGCTGTCTATCCTCAACGCCACGCTCTGCACGGCTGCGCCCGTGCTCATGGTGATGATGGCCATTGAGCGCGTGGGCGCTGGAATGACCGCACAGACCGGCATGGTGGGGCCGCTGTCCACCATCCTCATGGGGGTCTGGATTCTGGGTGAGCCGTTCACGGTGTGGGTGGCTGCGGGCACGGCACTGGTGATCACGGGTATTTTTGTGTTCACCCAATTGGCGCGCCGCCAAGCGCCCTGACCTGGCAGCGGAGAGCGGGTGCGCGCTCTCCTTGGGGGTGACTTATCCCGCCTTCTTTGCCGCTGCAGGCCGGGCAGAGGGTGCCGGAGCATTGGCAGGCGCACTGCCGCCCAGGCGCTGTGCAATCGATGCGCGCGACCCGCCCAGCCCATCGAGCTGGCGGCCCATGGATTGCTCCAGGTAATCCAGACGGGCCTGTGCGGCGGGGTGGGTGGACATCGTCAGCGTGAACATGGGGTTGTCCGGCGTGACGGTGCGCAGCTGCTGCAGCACTGAGACCAGACCGTAGGGGTCAAAACCCGCCTTGGCCGCCAGCGACACCCCGGTGCGGTCCGCCTCGAATTCGTCGGACTGGCTCAGCCCCTTGGTGTAGACGGTGCGGAACAGCGACAGCAGCTGGTCCTTGACGAGCTGCCCGGCGATGTTGCTGGTGCGGATCTGCGAGGCCAGCAGTTGCGTGCCGACCCCCGCCATGGCGCTTTGCCGGATGGCCTGGAGGTGGTGTTTGGAGGTCACGTGCGTGATCTCGTGCGCCAGGATGCCCGCCAGCTCGGACTCGTCGGCGCAGCGGTCAATGAGCCCCTTGGTCACGAACACATAGCCGCCCGGCGCGGCAAAGGCGTTGTAGCCTGCGTCGTCCAGCACCACAAAGGTCCACGGCAGGCCAGGGCGCGACGACTGCAGGCTCACCCACCGGCCCAGGCGGTTCACATAGCGCTGCAGTGCCATGTCCGGGTGGGCGGGCTTGGCGCCCAGCAGCAGGGCGGCCAGCTGGCGGCCGATCTCGATTTCCTTGGCCTCGTCGATGTTCTCCATCGACTGTGTGAGCAGGCTGATCAGATCGTCACCCTGCGCCGTCGGAGCGGCTTTGCCCCCCGTGATGGCCGAGCCCAGCCCGCCCCCCAGGGAGTTGAGGATGTTCATCACGTTCTGGCTGTGGGCGGCCAGGGGCGCTGCGGCGAGCAGCGCGCACAAGGCTGCCGTCTGCGCGCGGCGTTTCCAGGTGGAATTCCGGTTCATGGCCATTTCCTCAGTTAGGGCTGTAGTTGGGGTCGGAGGGGTTGCTGGACCCGCTGCCGGAGCCCCGACTGGATGTGGGCAGTGCGGGCTGCGCCAGGGCGGGCACATCCCGGGATTGCAGGGACGCCGAGCTGGCGAACTGGCGCGCCTGGTCGGCATTCACCCGCAGGCTTTCTGCCCGGCCGACGGCGGCAGGATTGGGCTGCGCATTGGCGATGTCTTCAGCATCCAGGCCACGAATGCCCACCGTGGACGTGGCCGTGGTGGTGGAGCCGCTGTTGCCGCCAAACAGCCCGCCCAGGCCTCGCAGGCCGCTGGTGGCGGCGTTGTTGGTGGGCGTGGCCGACCCCGACTGCGGTCCCAGGTCGAACATGTGCACCCAGCCGGTGGCGCCTTGCTGTGTGCTCACCTTGGTCCAGGGGCCCTTGCGCTCGTTGCTGCGCGTGACCACGGTGTTGGCCTCCAGCGGGGCCACGCTCGCACCGCTGTCGGCGGGGGTGTCGCGCAACTGGGTGGCACGCTTGACCACGGCCGCCTCCTGCGCATGCGCGCTACCTGCCAGGGGTGCCAATGCGGCCCATGCCAGCCAGGTGGCCAGGGCTCCGCGGTGCAGCCAATTCATGTTGCAGCTCTCCACTTATGATGATCTGTGAATGCTGCGGCTTGCAGCAGAACCGGAGATTGTTATGGATTTGGGTATCGCAGGCAAATGGGCGCTGGTGTGTGGCGCGAGCAAGGGTTTGGGCTATGGCTGTGCGCTGGCCCTGGTGCGTGAGGGCGTCAATGTGGTCATCAACGCCCGCAATGCCCAGGCGCTGGAGCAGGCTGCTACACAATTGGTAGCTGAAGGCGCAATGCAGGAAAGCGCTGGCGGCCAAAAAAGCTCCAAACCGACGGTGCTGGCGGTAGCTGCTGACATCACCACCGCCGAGGGCCGTGCTGCCGTGTTCTCCGTGACAGGTGGCCCGGGCCGTGACTTTGACATCGTGGTGACAAATGCCGGCGGCCCGCCCACGGGCGACTTCCGCGACTGGGACCGCGATGCATGGATCAAGGCCGTGGACGCCAACATGCTCACCCCCATCGAACTGATCAAGGCCACAGTGGACGGCATGGCTGCGCGAGGCTTTGGCCGCATCGTCAACATCACCTCCAGCGCGGTGAAGGCGCCCATCGACATCCTGGGCCTGTCCAACGGCGCGCGCAGCGGGCTCACGGGCTTTGTGGCGGGGGTCTCGCGCAGCAAGATCGCTGCACGGGGCGTCACCATCAACAACCTCTTGCCCGGCAAGTTCGACACCGACCGACTGGCCGCCACCGTGACCGCTGCTGCCGGTAAGGCTGGCAAGAGCGTGGACGATGTTCGCGCGCAACAGCAGGCCCAGATTCCGGCAGGGCGGTATGGCACGGCGCAGGAGTTTGGTGCCATCTGCGCTTTCCTGTGCAGCCAGCAGGCGGGTTATATGACCGGGCAGAACGTGCTGGCGGACGGCGGCGCTTATCCTGGGACCTTCTGACCCGGGTTGAGACAGAAGGTCAACCCGTCGTCTGTGGTCACTGGCGGGCGAAGGAGATTCCCTGGCGGCAGGGCGTGGCGTTTTGCAGACAGCTTTGCCCGCCGAGGGGGAAAACTTGGTGAAGAATGGTGCCCCAGCATTCCAACCCGAAAGTACCGGAACATGACACCGCGCATCCCTCCCCAGGGCGGCCTTCCAGACCTCTATGCGATCCATGGATGCCGCTGGGGCGCTGGCATGGCCCTGGGCATGAAGGGTGCGCGGCGGTGGCCGTCCACTGCCCCCCGGTTGACGAGCCAGAAGTTGCCATGCAGCCCAAACCCGCTGTGACTTCCCGCCTTCTGCACCGCATCGCTGCACTGTGCGTGGCATGGGCCGCGCTGGGTTGTTCGCCACAGGCTGTGGGCCAGCCTGCGGCCACCCCGGCAGCGGCCACTGCGCCCTACAAGCTGCGCATCGTGGGGGGGCTGGCAGGTATCAACCAGTACACCCGGCAGGAAGAGCCCTTCTGGAGCAAGGAACTGCTCCGCTTGAGCGGTGGCCGGTTTGACGCTGAAATCGTGCCCTTTGACCGAGCGGGCGTGCCTGGCGCCGAAATGCTGCGCCTGCTGCAGCTGGGTGTGGTGCCTTTTGGCACCACGCTCATGAGCTCGTTCACGGCCCAGTACCCCGAGTACACCGCACCCGATCTGGCGGGGCTGAACCCCGACATTGCCACGCTCAAGACCACGCTGGCGGCGTTTCGCCCTTACCTGGAGAAGAGTCTGCGTGACCAGCACGGCGTGGAGGCGCTGGCGATGTATGTGTATCCGGCCCAGGTGGTGTTTTGCAAGAAGCCCCTGCGCGGGCTGGCCGATCTGGCCGGGCGCCGCACGCGCGTGTCGTCATCCACCCAGGCGGATTTTGTCGGGGCGCTCGGCGGCATCCCCGTGCTGACTGGCTTCGCGCAGATCGTGCCCAGCCTCACGGCGGGCAATACCGAGTGCGCCATCACCGGCACCATGTCGGGCAACACGCTGGGGCTGCATACCATGACCTCCCATGTGCATGCGCTGCCCGTGACTTGGGGACTGGCGGTGTTCAGCGCCAACAAGGCCGCCTGGGAGGCGCTGCCACCCGATCTGCGGGCCCTGCTGCGGCGCGAGCTGCCCCGGCTGGAGGCCGCCATCTGGGAGGAGTCCGAGCGCGAAACCTCCGACGGCATGGCCTGCAACCGTGGCATCCCCGCCTGTGTGGGGGGACGCAAGGGCAGCATGGTGGTGGTGCCGGTGTCTGCGCAGGATGAACGCAGCCGCCAGGAGATCCTTGCCTCCACCGTGCTGCCGCGCTGGGTGCAGCGCTGCGGGCCGCGTTGCGCCCAGGTGTGGAACCAGACGATCGGTCCCGTCCGTGGCCTGGCTGCGGCCCCGGCGAAATGAGGGATACCACGACCCCACTGCGCATCAGGGCCTTTGTATGGGCCGGGGCGGCGGTGTTCATTGCGGCGGTGGTGATGGTGTCTGCCGCGCTGGTATGGAACGCCCGCAAGGTGGCGCTGGACGATTACGAAGCCCAGGCCACCCGTTTTGTGGCGGGTGCCGAAGCGGCGCTCAATCGTTCCCTGCTGGCGGTGGACGTGCTGCTGGCCAGCATGGACGAACTGCTGGGCCTGTCGGGTTCGATGAGCGAATGGGTGGACCCTGACCTTGCAAGCCAGCGCCTGCGCAGCTCCGCTCGGCAGAACCTGATGGTGCGCTATGTGGCGCTGCTGGACGCGAACGGCAAGACCATCGCCTCTTCCGATGCGGCTGGCAGTGCGCTGCCGCTGCAGCTGCCTCCCGGTTTTCTGGCGTCTGTGCTGGAGCAGCCCGTTTCCACCCTGATGATCAGCCCGCCGGTGGTGAGCTTTGCGACTGCCGAGCGCGTGCTGTATTTTGCGCGCCACCTGCGCATGGCCGACAGTTCCCTTGTGGTGGCCATTGCCGAATTGCCGGTGGGGGCGCTCAGCTCGGTGCTGGTCCAGGGTGTGGACATCACAGGCCTGCAAGTGACGCTGGAGCGTGCCGGAGGGCTGCTGCTGCTGAGCGCGCCCAACCGCGAAGAGGCGATCACGCCCGTGCTGTCCCCGCCACTGCAGGAGGTGGCCGCCCTGGGGCAGGCGTGGAAGGCACCCGCCCGCTTGAGTGGCGAGCCGGCGCTGGTGGTCTACCGACCCATCCTGTACCAGGACCTGCGCATCTCGGCGAGCATTCCGCTGCGCGATGCGCTGGCAGGCTGGCGCGACCAGCGCAACGCCATTGCACTGACGGGTCTGTTGTTTGTGGCCATGATCGTGGCAGCGGGCAACCTGGCGCTGCGCTACCTGGACCGCATGTCCCAGGCGCGGCTTGCCATTGCGCAGTCCAAGGCCACCCTCGACCAGGCACTGGAGTCGATGGTGAGTGGTTTTGTTCTGCTCGACGGCGAGCAGCGCGTGGTGCAATGGAACAGCCGGTTTGAGGAAATTTTCCCCTGGCTGCGCGCCGTGATGGCGCCCATGGTGCCGTTTCGGCGCGTGATGGAAGAGACCGCCCGGCACCATCTGCCGCGCGCCAGCGAGGAAGAACGCATGCGCTGGGTGGAGCTGCGGCTGCTCAAGCAGAACCAGCACCATGAGCCCCATGAGCAGGTGCTGCCCAATGGCCGCACGATCCAGATCACCGAACGGCCCACGCCCGAAGGCGGGCTGGTCATCACCTACCACGACGTGACGGCCCTGCGCCGCGCCAGCGCTGAGATTGAGAGCCTGGCCTTCTACGACCCTCTGACCAATCTGCCCAACCGCCGGCTGCTGATGGACCGCATGCAGCAGGTGATTGCGGCCAGTGTGCGCAGCGGGCAGTACGGGGCCTTGCTGTTCCTGGATCTGGACCACTTCAAGACGCTGAACGACACCATGGGCCATGAGGTGGGCGACATGCTGCTGCGCCAGGTGGCAGAGCGCCTGAAGACCTGCGTGCGCCGCGAGGACACCGTGGCGCGCCTGGGGGGAGACGAGTTCGTGGTCATGCTGCACGAGCTGTCGCTGCACAGCGAAGAGGCGGCTGCCTATGCGCGCCGCGTGGGCGAAAAGATCCTGCGCACGCTCAACATGCCGTACTCGCTGGCCGGGCTCAGCCACCACAGCACGCCCAGCATCGGGGCCACGCTCATGGGCGGGGCGCTGCAGCCCTCGGTCGATCTGCTCAAACAGGCCGACATCGCCATGTACCAGGTCAAGTCGCAGGGCCGCAATGCGCTGTGTTTTTTCGATCCGCAGATGCAGATTGCCATCAGCGTGCGCGCGCAGCTGGAGGGGGATCTGCAGGCCGCGCTGGCCGCGCGGCAGTTCGCGCTGCACTACCAGCCCCAGTTCCATCTGGACGGGCGCATCGTGGGCGCCGAGGCGCTGATCCGCTGGATCCATCCCGAGCGCGGCCTGATTGCGCCGAGCGCCTTCATTGGCGTGGCAGAAGAAAGCGAACTCATCGTGCCCATGGGCCACTGGGTGCTGCGCACCGCGTGCGAGCAGCTGGCGGCGTGGGAGAACGATGCCCGCTACCGGCATGTGCCGCTGTCGGTCAACGTGAGCGCCCGGCAGTTCCGCCAGCGCGACTTCGTGGCCCGCGTAGTTGAGGTGCTGCGCGAGACCGGCGCGCGGCCCCACCTGCTCAAGCTGGAGCTGACCGAGTCGCTGGTGCTGGACAACGTGGACGACACCATTGCCAAGATGGGCCTGCTCAAGACCAAGGGTGTGCGCTTTTCGGTGGACGACTTCGGCACGGGCTACTCGTCGCTGGCCTACCTCACGCGGCTGCCGCTGGACCAGCTCAAGATCGACCAGTCGTTTGTGCGCAACCTGGGTGTGCGGCACACCGACGACGTGATCGTGCAGACCATCATCGGCATGGCGCGCAACCTGGAGCTGGATGTGATTGCCGAAGGTGTGGAAACCGCACAGCAGAAAGCCCTGCTGGCAGACTATGGCTGCCAGCTCTTTCAGGGCTATTTGCTGGGCATGCCCGGGCCGGTATCGGAGCTCGAAGTCTTGTTGCAGAAAGCCGCAACACAAGCCTCGGCCGAAGGCGCAGCAGGTTGACCCCGCCTGTCGCTATCGCCGCGACGACACCACGATCCCGCCCACGATCAGTGCGAATGCCACACCGTGGAATAGCTGTGGGGTTTCCCCTAAAAAGGCGGCCGACAGGATGCCCGCAAACAGCGGGGTGAGGTTCACGAAGAAGCCCGCCACTGCAGGCCCGGCGCGCTCCACACCCACGCCCCAGCAGCGATAGGCCAGCACGGCGGGGCCCACGGCGATGAAAGCCAGCGCTGCGATCAGCGGCCAGCCCCATGCGATGTGGGTGTGGCCCATCGCCCATTCCACGCCCGCGAAGCTGCCCGACCATGCCAGGCCAAACACCATCTGCGCCATCAAAAAAGCGGCCCAGTCGCCCCGGATGCGGGCGGGCTCGCTGGTGCGCGACAGCAGCCAGCTGTAGAACGCCCACGAGATGGTGGCCAGCAGCATGAACACATCGCCTGGCACGAGGCGAAAAGCCAGCAGCTGCGACCACTCGCCCCGGCTGAGCACCAGCAGCACGCCACACATCGACAGCAGCGCGCCCAGCAGTTGCCGCCGCGTGACCGTCGCGCCAAAGAACAGCGCCCCCACGGCCAGCATCCACACCGGCATGCTGGAGCCCACCAGCGTCACGTTGATGGGCGTGGAAGTCTGCAGCGCCATGTACTGCAGCGCGTTGTACAGGCCAATGCCGAGCAGCCCTAGCAGTGCATAGCGGCGCCAGTGGGGCCACAGCGGGCTGTCCTTGCGCAGCACGTTGTACGCGAGCGGCAGCAGGATGAAGAAAGCCAGCACCCAGCGGATGAAATTGAGCGTGATGGGCGGGATCAGGTCGTGCACCAGCCGGCCTGTGACGGCGTTGCCAGCCCACAGCAGCGGCGGTATCACCAGCAGCGCCGCCGTACCGGGCGTGAGTCTTTGAGTCATGGGCTGCACTGTAACGGTGCAGGGCAGGACAAGGCTTTCAGATTCATGGCAGGATGGCCGCCGTTTGTCTCGCCCGTTACAGGCCCCATCCATGCCCGTTGGGGACCCGTTCAACACCCGTTATCCAGGAGCGTTTTGCCATGAGCCTTGCCGTCCAGATCCGCCAGCACGGTGGTCCCGAAGAACTTCACATCGTTGACGTCACCGTGGGCGAGCCCGGCCCCGGCGAGATCCGCATCCGCCACCACGCCATCGGCCTGAACTTCATCGACGTGTACCACCGCACGGGGTTGTACCCCCTGAACATGCCCGCCACCATCGGCATGGAAGGCGCGGGCGTGGTCGAAGCCGTGGGCGAGGGCGTTGCGCACCTGAAGGTGGGCGACCGCGCTGCCTACGCCAGCCAGCCCCCCGGCGCTTATTGCGAAGTGCGGGTGATGCCCGCCAAGTGTGTGTGCAAGCTGCCCGATGCCATCAGCTTTGAGACGGGCGCGGCCATGATGCTCAAGGGCCTGACGGCGCAGTACCTGCTCAAGAAGACGCTGCCCGTGGAAGGCCTGCAGCCCGGCGACCATGTGCTGTTCCACGCCGCTGCGGGTGGGGTAGGCCTGATCGCCAGCCAGTGGGCCAAGGCGCTGGGCCTGCAGCTCATCGGCACGGCAGGCACGGATGCCAAGTGCCAGCTCGCCCTGGCCAACGGCGCGGCGCATGCCATCAACTATCAAAAAGAAGATTTCGCAGCCCGGGTCAAAGAGATCACCGGCGGCAAGGGCGTGAAGGTGGTGTACGACTCGGTGGGCAAGGACACCTGGGACAAGTCACTCGAATGCCTGCGTCCCTTTGGCCTCATGGCCAGCTTTGGCAACGCCTCGGGCCCCGTGGCACCGTTTGCGCCGGGTTCATTGGGCGCCAAGGGCTCGCTCTACGTCACGCGCCAGACGCTGTTCACCCACATCGCCACGCGCGAAAGCACGCAGGCCATGGCTGACGACCTGTTTGCCGTGGTGGCCAGTGGACAGGTGAAGATCCACATCGACCAGCGCTACCCGCTGGCCGACGTGCAGCAGGCGCACCGCGACCTGGAAGCACGCAAGACCACGGGCTGCACCATCCTCACGCTGTGACAGCCTCCTACCCCGGCGCATCGTTCGACCAGTGGCTGGTGGGCGCGCTGCAACTGGCGCACCAGCCCGCCCGCCAGCCACGCCAACCCCTGCGGGTGGCGGGGCAGGTGGTAGGGTCGGTGGCGGAAGGATTTCTAAGCAGAATAAGCCTCCAGCGCTTATTGGATAAGCGCTACCAGCTATCAATGGGTGAGCATGGCGGCGCCCTTGCATGGAGTCTGCACCTGCCGCCCCAAGCGGCCTCTGATGCCAACGTCAACGCCACCACCGATGCCCTGAACACCCTGGCCGAAGCGCTGCGCGACGCCAACCTGTGTGGCCCGTGGCGCAACGAGCAACTGGCGGTGACCAACCCCAGCGGCGAAGTCGTGGGCACCGTGGAGCGGGGTGCCGTGCGTGTGCTGGGCATCACCACCTGCGCCGTGCACCTGGTGGGCCTGGCGCCCGATGGGCGCATGTGGGTGCAAAAGCGTTCGCTGAACAAACCCAACGACCCAGGCCTGTGGGACACGCTGATGGGCGGCATGATCTCGGCCGCCGACTCGTTGCCCCAAGCTCTGGTGCGCGAGACCTGGGAAGAAGCCGGGCTGCATGTGCACACCCTTGCCGGCGTGGCGCACGGTGGCCATGTGCTGTTCAGCCGCCCCAGCAGCGAGGGGGGCGGCGCGGGGTACATGGTCGAGCGCATCGACTGGTTCCGCGCCGTGGTGCCAGAGGGCATGGCGCCCGACAACCAGGACGGCGAGGTGGACGAGTTTGCACTGCTGCCCTTGGAAGAGGTGCGCGCGCAGGTTGCCCAGGGCCGGTTCACGCTGGAAGCCGGGCTGGTGATTGCGGGTTTCCTGGGGCTGTGAGCGGCGCTTTGGCCCCTGGCAGGCAGCCCAGACCCAACAGCGTGGCCTGCACCGCCGCGTCCAGCGGCGTGTGGGGCTCTTCGCCCAGCACGGCGCGCAGCGGGTCGTTGGCCATGCGCACCGGTTGCCTCCACAGGTAGCGCATCTCCCGCAGTTCGCGCAGCGTGGCCACAAACGGCGAGGCGAGTGTGACCAGCCACCACGGAAAGGCCCGCACGTGCGGGGCCGCACCACCATGTGCCACCACGGTGCGGCCAATCGCGGCGGCCATCTGCGTGCCGTCGGCGTCCCAGTGCCCGGCCATGTGAAAGCGTGCAAACGCGGGCAGTGTGGCGCGGCGCTCCAGCAACTGCACCATGGTGCGCGCCACGTCGGGCAGGTATGACCATTGGTGGCCCACGCCGGGTGCGCCGGGCAGGTTCACCGCCTTCACGGGTTGGCCGGGCTTGACGAGGCCTTGCGAGAACCAGCTGTTGCCCACCTGGGGGCCAAAGTAGTCCCCCGCCCGCACGATGAGCACGCGGCAGGTGCCCGCACTCAGCGGGTGGGGCTGGGTCGCCTGCTGCAGGCGCCGCTCCAGCTCCACGCGCACAGTGCCCTTGCGGGTGTGGGGGCGCTGCGGTGAGTACTCGCGCAGCACCGGGAAGGCGTCGGGCCCGTAGTTGTAGATCGTGCCGGGCAGCACCACGGTGGCACCCACTGCGGTGGCCGCCGCAATGGTGTTGTCGATCATCGGCAGCACCAGCTCGCTCCAGCGCCGGTAGCCGGGCGGGTTGACCGCGTGCACGATCACGTCGCAGCCTGCGGCAGCGGCCACCACGTCCTCGCGCCGCATCGCGTCGCCGCGAATCCATGCCATGCCGTCGCGTTGCTCCCCGGCCTGCGCCACGCCCCGGTGCAGTGCGCGCACCTGCCATCCCCGGTCGCGCAGCTGCCGCGCCACTTCGCCACCGATGCCCCCGGTCGCGCCGAGAACCAGAACCGTATTGCCTGCGTTTGCCATGTTTTGCTCCAAAAAAAGTGGTGATGGATGCAGTGTGGTCGTGGGTGTTGTGAAATGGAATTGCCGAAAATCAGTGCATAGCTATACATTTATGTATGACACAACCTGGACACAAAGACATTGGCTGGGAGCTGTACCGCTCGTATCTGGGCGTGGTGCAAGAGGGGTCGCTCTCGGGCGCAGCCCGCGCGCTGGGGGTGACACAACCCACGGTGGGGCGCCACATTGCGGCGCTGGAGCAGGCGCTGGGACTGGTGCTGTTCACCCGCTCGCAGCAGGGCCTGCTGCCGACCGAGGCGGCGCTGGCGCTGCGCCCCTACGCGCAAGCCATGGGCCACACCGCCGCTGCCCTGGTGCGCGCAGCCGACAGCCATGGCGGCGGCGTGCGGGGCACGGTGCGGGTGACTGCCAGCGAGGTGATCGGCGTGGAGGTGCTGCCGCCCGTTCTGGCGCAACTGCAGGCCGAGCACCCGGAGCTGACGGTGGAACTGGTGCTCAGCAACCGCGTGCAGGACCTGCTGCAGCACGAGGCCGACATCGCCATCCGCATGACCGAGCCCCGCCAGGACGCGTTGATCGCCCGCCGCGTCGGCAGCATTCCCTTGGGACTGCACGCCCACCCCAGCTACTTGCAGGCGCACGGCGTGCCCGAGACGCTGGCCGACCTCGCGCACCACCGCCTGATTGGTTTTGATGCAGAAACGCCCTTTTTGCGCGCCGCGCAAAAGGCGGTGCCCGCGTGGCGGCGCGACCAGTTTGCAGTGCGCAGCGACAGCGATGTGGCGCAACTGGCTTTCATGCGCGCCGGGGGCGGCATTGGCGTTTGCCAGGTGGCACTGGCGCGCCGTAGCACCCCGGCGCTGGTGCATGTGTTGCCACAGCAGTTTGTGTACGGGCTGGAAACCTGGGTGGTGATGCACGAAGACCTGCGCGCCAGCCCGCGCTGCAAGGTCACGCTGGATGCGTTGTGGACGGGGCTGCAGCGCTACGTGGCGGACGTGGAGTGACGGCGAGACAACGCCGCACAGCGACGGTGGTGAGGTGTTGCTATAAAAATAATAGCTTTTAGCGCTTATGGATAAAGCGCTAGAGACCAGAAAAGGCTTGAATTTCTGCTGAAGGCGCTTCTCAAGCCTGGTCCGCCATCGCCCTTAGCCGGCTGGGCGCCAGTGCTCCGGCCGATTCCAGAATCGGGTAGGCCACCGAGCACAGCAGCGAGTTGATGCGCTTGAGTTCGCTGATCAGGTCGATGTGCAGCGAACTGGTCTCGATGCTTTGCACCGTGTTGTCCGACAGGCGCGCCAGGTGGGTGGCGGAATACGCGTGTTCCAGGTCGCGAAAGCGGGCTTTTTCTTCGAGCAGCTTTTGCGCATCGCGCACGCTGCCGTTGAGGAACACGCTCATCGCCAGGCGCAGGTTGTCGATCAGGCGGGCGTGCAGTTCGTTGATTTCTTCCATGCCCGCTTCGGAGAACTGGCGACCCTTCTTGATCTTCTTGTCCTCGATGTCGATCAGCACGCGCTCGATGATGTCGCCGATCTGCTCCATGTTGATCGTGAAGCTGATGATGTCGGCCCAGCGGCGGCCCTCGCGTTCATCCAGGGCCTCGCGCGAGATCTTGGTCATGTAGTACTTGATGGCCGAGTACAGGCCGTCCACCTCGTCGTCCAGTTTGCGCAGGTCCTGCGCCAGCTGTAGGTCGTCGGTGCGGATCACCTTGTGCAGGCCCAGCAGCATGGATTCGACCACGTCGGCCTGGTGCAGGGCCTCGCGCGCGGCGCACGAGATGGCTAGCGAGGGCGTGGCCAGGGCAGAGGGGTCCAGATGCTGGGGTCGGGTGCCCGCAGCCTGCGCCTTTTCCTTCGGCAGCAGGCGTTGCACCACGCGCGCCACTGTGCCCGTCAGGCCGATGCAGATGATGCCCACCACCACGTTGAATGCCAGGTGGAACAGCACCACCAGTGCTGCGATTTCGGGCACGTAGGGGCGCACATGCTGCAGCCACAGCCCGGTGAGCGGGGTCATGATGATGACGCCAATGATCTTGAAGAACAGGTTGCCCAGTGGCACCTGGCGCGTTTGCACGTTGGCCTTCATCGTGGTCAGCACCGCCAGTACGCCGCTGCCGAGGTTGGCACCCAGCACCAGGCCCAGCGCCACGTCGGGCGGGATGCCGCCGGAGCCTGCCAGCGCGGCGGTGAGCAGCACGGTGGCGAGGCTCGAATACGCCACGATGGCCAGGATGGCGCCGGTGAAGATCTCCAGCAGCAGGTCACTGGTCAGCGCCCCGAGCAGCGTACGCACCGTGGGTGACTGGGTGAGCACCGTGGTCGATTCGGTGATGAGGCGCAGCGCCAGCAGCATCAGCCCCAGGCCGATCAGCACCCTGCCCACCCGACCCACGGCCGTGTCCTTGCGCGAGATGAACAGCACCACACCCGCGAAGATGAACAGGGGCGACAGCCAGGACAAATCCATCGAGAACACCACCGCCATCACGCTGGTGCCCACGTCGGCGCCCAGCATCACAGCCAGCGCGGCGGGCAGGCCCACCAGGCCCTGGCCCACGAAGGAGGACACGATGAGCGCCGTGGCCGTGCTCGACTGCACCACGGCGGTCACCCCGATGCCCGACAGCACGGCCGTGAACCGGTTGCTGACGCTGTGCGCGATCAACTGGCGCAAATTGGCGCCAAAGACACGCAGGATGCCGGTGCGCACCAGGTGGGTGCCCCAGATCAGCAGCGACACCGCTGCCAACAGATTCAAGAGATGCTTCATGAAAAACCGTTGTTTCTTCTTCTTGTGTCCACCCAAACGAGCATGCGCCATGCACTGCGCCGACGCAAGCGTTAAAGCTGGCGCCCGTGCAGGGAAGCGGTTTCATTCATTTCTGTGCCCGTAGGCGGCGGCAGGCGGGGAGGCATGAGCCTGGCTGCTCGGCTTCCGGGATGAAGAGCGCGCAGAAAATACTGCGGCACCCGGACCATTTGTCACAAAACTGACATATAAGCATACTCCTGATTGAGGAGTTGTGCAGCGATGACCCTGTCGCGGCTGGGTGCTCGGCGGTGGAGGTCTTGTCGCCAGGGCCCGTTTTTTCAGTCGATCAGCTGCCCGCCGTCATGAAACGGGTAGGGCCCCGCGTATTGGCCGCTGGCCACGGTGTGGCTGACCAGCCGCCCCCCCGCAGGCAGGGCGTGCAGCGCAAAGCCGGGCGGCTCCAGCATCCAGGCCGAGGCGGCGTCGGGCGCCAGGTCCAGCCGCACCTGGTGCGCGGGCGATGGCACGGTGGCCGCGATGGTGCGGCCAAACCGCACCTGGATGGCCCGGTGCAGGTGCCCGCAGATCACACGCTCCACCTGTGGGTGGCGGGCCACGATGGCTTCGAGCGCATCGGCGCCTTCGCGCAGGCCGATGTCGTCCATGTGGCCAATCAGCGTGCGAAACGGTGGGTGGTGCATGGCGATCACCACCGGGCGGCTGGTGTGGCATGCCAGCTCTTCCTCCAGCCATTGCAGGCGCTCTGTGCACAGGCTGCCCTCGCTGGCGCCGGGCACCACGGTATCGAGCGCGATGAGCTGCATGCCGCCCACCGGCACGCTGTACTGGATGAAGCCCTCGGACCCCAGGTAGTGGTGCTGCGGAAAGCT
Source organism: Acidovorax sp. NN32 (assembly GCF_057597245.1). NCBI lineage: Bacteria > Pseudomonadati > Pseudomonadota > Betaproteobacteria > Burkholderiales > Comamonadaceae > Acidovorax > Acidovorax sp. NN32. Next base: position 4,086,867 of record NZ_CP199679.1, on the reverse strand, counting down.
CGCGCGCATCTGCTCGCGGCTGTCGTGGTTGCCGGGCAGCAGGTACACCGGCATGTTCAGCGGCGTGAGCAGGGCGCGCAGGTGCTCGTATTCGGCGGCGCGGCCAAAGTCTGTCAGGTCGCCAGTGATGACGGCGGCATGGGGCGCCTGCGGCAGCCGGTTCACGCTGGCCACGGCCTCGGCCAGATAGGGCGCGGTATTGATGCGGCCATAGGCCAGGCGGCCGGGCTCGCGGATGTGGGGGTCAGACAGTTGGAGCAGCAGTGTGGTGGTCATGGCTAAAAGGCGTGCAGGCGGGGTAGGGCTGGCTGGGTCAGTCGCTGGTTTCGTGGCAGGGCATGAGGCGCTCGGGGGCGATGCGCACGCCCACGGTGTCGCCCGTGCGGGCGGGGTGGTCGCGCGGCACATCGGCCATCAGCGGGGGCTGGTCGGCCAGGGACAGAACCAGTTGCACGCGGTCGCCCAGAAAGCTGCGGCGCGTGACTTCGGCCTGACCCCAGCCAGTTTGAAGGGCCGACACCTCGATGTCTTCAGGCCGCACGAGCAAGGCCGTGTGGGCCTGCACGGCGGCAGGGCAGGGCAGAGGCAGCCCACCCAGCATCAACACGGCCTGGGCGCTTGCGGCGGCGTCCCGCTGGAGCCGGTTCACGCGGCCCAGAAACTGCGCCACAAAGGGGTGGGTGGGCGCGCGGTACAGCGTCTCGCCATCGCCCACCTGCACGATCTGGCCCGCGTGCATCACCGCCAGGCGGTCGGCAATGGCCAGGGCTTCTTGCTGGTCGTGGGTGACGTGGATGGCGGTGATGTGCAGGCGCCGCAGCAGGTCGGCCAGTTCGTCGCGCAGAGACTCCTTGAGCTTGGCATCCAGCGCGGTCAAGGGCTCGTCCAGCAGCAGCACGCGGGGGCGCACCGCCACGGCGCGGGCCAGGGCCACACGCTGGCGTTGCCCGCCGGAGAGTTCAGCGGGGCGCTTGTGCTCCAACCCTTGCAGGCGCACCAGGTCCACCAGCTCGCCCACGGTGCGGCGGCGCTCGGCCTCGGGCACGTTGCGGATCTTGAGGCCGTAGCCGATGTTGGCTGCCACCGTCATTTGCGGGAACAAGGCGTAGTGCTGGAACACCATGCCGATGCCACGCTGCTCGATGGGCAGGCGCGTCACGTCGGTGCCGCCAAAGGCAATGCGGCTGCCTTCATCGGGCGCCTCCAGCCCGGCGATCAGGCGCAGCAGTGTGGTCTTGCCGCAGCCCGATGGCCCCAGCAAGGCGACGACCTCGCCGGGCTCCACAGTGAGGTCGGTCGGCCGCAGGCCCCGCGTGCCATCAGGGTAGGTTTTGGCGCATTGGTTTATCTCCACGCGCGTGCGTTCAAGTTCCATGGTGTTTTTCGATCAGGGTGCCGACGGCCTGCAGGCCCCACAGCACGGGCAGGATGACGATAAGAAAGACCAGCGTGTAAGCGGAGCCGATCTCGATGCGCATGGACGCATAGCTGTCGGCCAGACCTACTGGCAGGGTGCGGGTCAGCGGGGTGTGCAGCATCCATGTGAGGTTGAATTCGCCCACCGACAGCGTGAACACCATCAGGCTGCCCGCCACGATGGCGGGCAACACGGCGGGCACCAGCACACCCAGAAAGCGCTGCCCGAAGCTGGCACCCAGCGAGCGTGCCGCTTCTTCAAGCGAGAGCAGTTCCTTGCGCTGGAATGCAGCGCCCACGGTGCGCACCATGAACGGCAGGGTGAACACCATGTGCCCCACCAGGATGAACGCAAAGCTGGTGCGAAAGCCTTGCAGCGTGCCGTAGGCCAGGATCAAGGCCAGCGCGCTGGCCAGGCCGGGCACGGCCACTGGCAAGGTCAGCAGTTCTTCAAACAGGCGTGCGGCGCGCGAGCGGCTGCGTGCCAGCGCATACGCGCAGGGAACGCCCAGCAGCAGGTTGCCCAGCACACACAGCAGCGCAAGGCCCAGCGACCAGCCCACGGTGCCGCCGTACAGGTCCCACACCTCGTGCAGCCAGCGTGTGGTGAGCCCGCTGGAAATGCCAGTGCTGTAGTTGTTGACGAGCCCCGCCATCACCGACAGCGCGATGGGGGCGAGCATGAACGCCGCCACCAGCGCCGTGAGCGCCAGCAGGGGGAAGGAGGCTTGTTGGGTCGTGCGCATGGTGGTGGTTACGCCCCGGCAGCCGGTGCCGGGCCCGCAACACGGCGGGACAGCCACAGCACCACCCAGGTGATGAGCCCCAGGGTGATCGACAGGCTGGCGGCCAGTGCAAAGTTGGCGTAGTTGGTGAACTCGTTGTAGATGGTGATGGGCAGCACCTCGAACTTGCTGGACAGCGTGAACGCGGTGCCAAACGCGCCCATGGCCGTGGCGAACACAATGGCCCCGCACGACATCGTGGTGGGTGCGAGTTCGGGCACCCACACGTCGCGCACCACCCGCCAGCGCGGCGCGCCCAGCGAGCGGGCGGCTTCTTCCAGTGCCGCATCCATGGCCCCGGCCGCCGCTGTGTAGGTCGCAACGGCCCGTGGCAGCGAGAAGTACAGATAGGCCAGGAACAGCCCGGCCAGGCCGTAGGCAAACGTGATGCGGCCCAGGCCCAGGGCGTCCGTCAGGTCGGCCACCAGGCCTTGGCGGCCACCGAGCAAGATCATGAAAAAACCAATGATCACGCCTGGAAACGACAGCGGCAACGTCAGCAGCGACAGCAGCAGCTGCCGCCCTGTAAAACGGTGCCGCGCCAGCGTGATGCCCACGGCCGCGCCCAGCACCAGGGTGGCCAGCGTCACCGCCAGGGACAGCCCCAGTGTCTGCAGCAGGCTTTGCAGGTAGCGCGGGTGGGTGAGCACCACCAAGTAGGTCTCCCAGCCCTTGCTGGCGGGCAGCGCAATCAGCTGCACGATGGGCAGCAGCCAGAACGCTGCAAAGAATGCCACGGCAGGTGCGGTACACGCCAGCAGCAGCGCGCGGGATGGAGCAAAGCTGTTGTGGCGCATGTGCATCTCTCCAGCTCGCCCCGGCTTACTGGGCTTCTTTCAGGTAGCGGTCCGAGAAGGCCTTTTGCACTGCGGCCATCTTGCTGTAGTCCACCGTTTTGGCGCGTGCGTATTCGCTGGCAGGCAGGAAGCGGGCCTGCACCTCCTTGGACATGGCGCTGGAGCGCACGGGGCGCAGGTAGGCATTGGCCCACAGCGCCTGGCCTTCGTCCGACAACACAAAGTCCAGCACCTTCTTGCCGTTGTCGGCGTGCGGCGCGTTGGCCACCAGGCTCATCACGTAGGGCACCACCACCGTGCCTTCAGTGGGGATCACAAACTGCACATTGGCCTTGTCCTTGTACTTGGCGCGGTAGGCGTTGAAGTCGTAGTCCAGCAGGATCGCGATCTCGCCCGACAGTACACGGGCGTAAGACGTTTGCTTGGGAACGATGGGCTCGTTCTTCTGCAGCGCCTTGAAGTAGTCGATGCCAGGGCCGAAGTTGTCCAGCGTGCCGCCGCGCGCCTGGTTCACTGCCACAGCGCCCACATAGCCCACGAAGGCCGAGGCCGGGTCCAGGTAGCCGATGAGGCCCTTGTAGTCGGGCTTGAGCAGGTCCGCCCAGGACTGCGGCACAGGCTTGCCCTTCAAGGCATCCACATTGACCATGAAGCCTAGGGTGCCCGAGTGGATGGTGAACCAGTGGCCTGCAGGGTCCTTCAGGCCATCGGGAATCTCGGCCCATGCAGCGGGCTTGTAGGCAGCCACCACGCCGTCCTTTTGCGCCTGGATGGCAAAGGTCACGCCCAGGTAGGTCACATCCGCCACGGGGCTGGCTTTTTCTGCCACCAGCTGGGCCAGCGATTGGCCGGAGTTCTTGTTGTCTGGTGGCACGGTAATGCCGGTCTTTGCCTTGATGGCCTTGATCTGGCTGCCCCAGTCGGCCCATTCGGGCGGGCAGTTGTAGCAGATGGCGTTTTGCGCCATGGCCGTGGCACCGGCTGCCAGGCCCCAGGCCAGCAGCGTGGCGCGGGTGAGGTTTTTGAGGGTGGTTTTCATGGATCAGCTCCTTGGGTTCAGGTGAGGGGAGGAACAAGGGAAGAGGCGGGCGGTGCGCAGGACTCGCCAGCGCGGAACTGGTGCGCCAGCGTCAGACCCATGTCGGGCCCCAGCGGGTTGCCACTGGCCACGGCCTGGGCCAGCAGCTCCACGCTGCGGCGGCCGATGTCGGCATTGGGTTGCACCACGGTGCTCAGTTGCGGAGTGAGGTCTTGCCCCAGCGCAATGCCGTCGAAGCCCACCACGCTCAGGTCGCGCGGCACCGCCAGGCCCGCCAGGTGCGCGGCGCGGATGCTGCGGATGGCCAGCAGGTCGTTGGAACACACCAGGGCCGTGGGGCGGTCTTGGCTGTTCAGGGCTTCGCCCAACACCTCTGGCGCAGCGGCCACGAAGGGCACCTGCAACACAGGCTGGGCCCGCAGGCCTGCCTGCTCCATGCCGCGCGCGTAGCCCCGGCAGCGTTGTTGCGCGCGGTCAGAGGCGCTGAGCAGCCCGCTGACCATGGCGATGCGGCGGTGCCCCAGCGTGGCCAGATGGGTCACCACGTCGGCCACAGCCAGCTCGCTGTTCACCGACACGCAGGGGTGATCGGGGTGGTGGTTGTAGGCCAGCACATAGGGCAGACCCACCTCGGCCAGCCGCTGCAGTGCGGTGGAGGTGGCGGGGTTCGAAACCACCAGGATCATCCCGTCCACGTTGCCCGCCAGCAGCAGGTTCACGGCGCGGTCTTCCTGGTCCAGGCGGTAGTCGGTGGTGAACGGCGAGATGGCGTAGCCACCCGCTACGGCGGCCTGGGCAATGCCTTCCAGGCATTCGGCAAACACGGGGTTGGTGAGCGTGGGCAACACCACGCCCAGCACGCGGCTGCGCTGGGTGCGCAAGGTGCGCGCGCTGGCGTTGGGCAGATAGCCCAGGGTGCGGGCGATGTGCTCCACATGCTCGCGCGTGGCCGGGGCCACTTTGTCAGGCACGTTGAAAACACGCGACACGGTGGCAACCGACACACCGGCCTCGCGGGCGACCTCCAGAATGCTCATGGCAGTTTGGTGCAATACGTTTGATGTAAACGTTTACATTGCAACCGCTGACCGTGACATGCGCATGACACGGCATGCGGCAAGAGCAACTGGCGCTACAAAGCAAACAGCCCGCACGAGGCGGGCTGTTGCAAAGGTTGCAGGGGGGATGCCGGTGGCGTCAGCGCTCGCGCCGCACGCGAAGCAGCTCATCCAGAATGAGACACGCTGCCCCCAGCGTGATGGCCGAGTCCGCCACGTTGAACGCCGGAAAGTGCCAGCCGCTCACATGGAAGTCCAGAAAGTCCACGACATAGCCGTGCATCAGCCGGTCCACCACGTTGCCCACCGCGCCGCCCAGAATGCTCGACAGCGCGAAGCCGAAGAGCTTTTGCCCCGGGTGGGCACGCAGCTGCCACACGATGAAGATCGTGGCTGCCACGCCGATGCCGGTGAACAGCCACCGTTGCCAGCCCCCCGCGTCCGACAGGAACGAAAACGCAGCACCCGTGTTGTGCGCCCGCACGATGTTGAAGAAGCTGGTGATGAACGTGGAATCGCCCAACTGGTAGTGGTTGAGGATCAGGGTCTTTGTGATCTGGTCGACCACCACAAGCACCACAGCCCAGGCCAGCCAGGGCCACATGCTCGCGCCGGAACGCCCGGCCTGCAATGTGCGGTCCATCAGGCGTGCTCCCGGCGCTCGCCGTCGCCGTAGAGGTTGCTGGTGCAGCGGCCGCAGATCGTCGGGTGGGCGGCGTCCTGCCCTACATCGCTGCGGTAGTGCCAGCAGCGCTCGCATTTGGCATCAGAACTGGGCTTGACGCTTATCTGTAATGCGCTAACAGCTACCAATTCGATAGCAGATGTGATGAACACGAACTTGAGGTCATCGCCCAGGCTGGCCAGCAGCGCATGGTCTTCGGGCGCCGCCGTGAGGGTAACGGTGGCCTGCAGGGACGAGCCCACCTTGCCATCGGCGCGCAGCGCTTCGATCTCCTTGTTCACCGCGTCGCGGATCTCGCGGATGCGCGCCCACTTGGCCAACAGGCCTTCGTCGGCACCGGCACCCACGCCCGCCACGTTGCCGTAGGTCTCCAGGAAGATGGAGTCGGAGTTGCCAAACACCTTCCACGCCTCTTCGGCCGTGAACGACAGGAACGGCGCCATCCAGCGCAGCATGGCGTGCGTGATGTTGTAGAGCGCGGTCTGCGCGCTGCGGCGGGCCAGGCTCTTGGGCGCCGTGGTGTACAGGCGATCCTTGAGCACGTCGAGGTAGAACCCGCCCAGGTCTTCCGAGCAGTACAGCTGCAGCTTGGCCACCACGGGGTGGAATTCGTAGACCTTGTAGTGCGCCAGCACCTCGGCCTGGAACTCGGATGCGCGGGTGAGGGCGTAACGGTCGATCTCCAGCATCTGGTCGAACGGCACGGCGTCCTTGGCCGGGTCGAAATCGCTCACGTTGGCCAGCAGGAAGCGCAGTGTGTTGCGGATGCGGCGGTAGGCGTCCACCACGCGGGCCAGGATCTTCTCGTCGCCCGCGATGTCGCCGGAGTAGTCGCTGGCGGCCACCCACAGACGGATGATCTCGGCGCCCAGCTTCTTGTTGATTTCCTGCGGGTCGATGCCGTTGCCCAGCGACTTGCTCATCTTGCGGCCCTGGCTGTCCACGGTGAAGCCATGGGTCAGCAGGCCGCGATAGGGCGCGCGGCCTTCCAGCGCGGAGGCCAGCAGCAGCGAGCTGTGGAACCAGCCCCGGTGCTGGTCGTGGCCTTCCAGGTACAGGTCGGCCTCGGGGCCGGTGTCGTGGTGCACCTCGGGGTGCGTGCCGCGCAGCACATGGCTGAAGGTGGAGCCGGAGTCGAACCACACTTCGAGGATGTCGGTGCTCTTGGTGTAGTGGGGCGCGTCAGCCGCACCCAGGATTTCTTCGGTCGTCACGCGGCTCCAGGCCTCGATACCGCCCTTTTCGACGATGTCGGCGGCCTGGTCCATGATTTCCATGGTGCGCGGGTGCAGTTCGCCCGAATCCTTGTGCAGAAAGAACGGGATGGGCACGCCCCAGCTGCGCTGGCGCGAGATGCACCAGTCGGGCCGCCCGGCGATCATGTCGTGCAGGCGGGCTTTGCCGTTCTCGGGGTAGAAACTGGTGTGCTCGATGGCATCCAGCGCGATCTGGCGCAGCGTCTTGGCGGGCTTCATGCCTGCTTTAGTGAATACGCCTTCGCCCTCGTCCATGCGCACGAACCACTGTGCGGCGGCGCGGTAGATCACCGGCGTCTTGTGGCGCCAGCAGTGCGGGTAGCTGTGTGTGATGTCCTTGGTGGTCATCAGGCGGCCTGCGTTGCGCAGGGCCTCGATGATGACGGGCACCGCCTTCCAGATGTGCTGGCCGCCAAACAGCGGGAAGTCGGCCGCATAGGTGCCGTTGCCCTGCACGGGGTTCAGGATGTCGTCCAGTGCCATGCCATGCGCGCGGCAGGAGTTGAAGTCTTCCAGGCCGTAGGCGGGCGAGGAGTGCACGATACCCGTGCCGTCGTCGGCCGTGGCGTAGTCGGCCAGGTACACGGGCGAGAGGCGCCGGTAGCCGAAGCTGCCGTCTTCGCTGGCCACGTCGTACAGCGGATGTTGGAATTCGAGGCCGCCCAGGTTCTTGCCCAGGGTGGTGGCCAGCACGCTGCCGGTGAGGCCGTAGCGCTCCAGGCACGAGGCCACCAGCGGCTCGGCCACGAGCAGGATGCGCTCGCCCGTGTCCACCAGCGCGTAGCTGATCTCGGGGTTGAGGTTCAGCGCCTGGTTGGCAGGGATGGTCCAGGCAGTGGTGGTCCAGATGACCACAAACGCATCCTTGGCCAATGCGGGCAGGTCAAAGGCGGCTGCCAGCTTGGCGGGGTCGTGCGACTTGAAGGCCACGTCCAGCGTGGTGCTCTTCTTGTCCTGGTATTCGATCTCGAACTCGGCCAGCGACGAGCCGCAGTCAAAACACCAGTACACGGGCTTGAGGCCCCGGTACACAAAGCCGCGCTCCATCACGCGCTTGAAGGCGCGGATCTCGCCCGCCTCGTTGGCGGGGTTCATGGTCTTGTAGGGGTTGTCCCATTCGCCCAGCACGCCCAGGCGCTTGAAGTCCACCATCTGCTGCGCGATCTGCTCGGTGGCAAACGCGCGGCTCTTGGCCTGCATGTCATCGCGGCTCAGGTTGCGGCCGTGTTTCTTCTCGATGGCGTTCTCGATCGGCAGACCGTGGCAGTCCCAGCCAGGCACGTACAGCGCGTCAAAGCCTTCGAGCTGGCGCGCTTTGGTGATCATGTCCTTCAGGATCTTGTTGACCGCGTGGCCCATGTGGATCTGGCCGTTGGCGTAGGGCGGGCCGTCGTGCAGGATGAACTTGGGCGCACCCCGACGGGCATCCCGCAGGCGCTTGTAGATGCCTTGGTCTTCCCAGTCCTTGACCCAGCCCGGCTCGCGCTTGGGCAGGTCGCCACGCATGGGGAAGGAGGTGTCGGGCAGGTTGAGGGTGCTGCGGTAATCCGTGGAAGGAGTGCTGGCGTTGTCGTCGGACATGAGGGAGCCTTAAAAACGGGGCATTCCGGGGCAAGGCCCGGAGCAAGAACGGGGTTGGAGCGCGAAGGATGGCGGGCCCGTCAGGCGGGCGCTGCGAGAAGCAGCTCCCTCAAATTCGGTCGCGGGTGGTCTGGCGCCGGGTTTCGGTGTGGTTGGGTGCCTGGGCCGAGGCAAAGTAGGCACGCGCGTCGGCGCAGTCTTTGGCGATGCCCTTCGTCAAGGCATCCAGACCGTCGTATTTCAGCTCGTCGTGCAGTTTGTGTAGCAGTTCCACGCGCACGATTTTACCGTACGCCCCCTCGGGCCCCAGATCGGCGGGCCAATGCAGGCAATGGGTTTCCAGCAGCACGCGCCCGCCGTTGACGTCGTTCGGGTCCAGCGAGGGGCGCACGCCCAGGTTGGCCACCCCTGGCAATGGCTCGGTGGCAAGGCCATGCACCAGCACGGCAAAGATGCCGCTGGCGGCAGGCTTCCAGTGGGCAAAGCGCAGGTTCAGGGTGCGAAAGCCGTCGCCTGCACCGGCGGCGGTAGCACCCAGTTCGCGCCCAAGCTTGCGGCCATGCACCACATGGCCGCTGATGGTGTAGGGCCGTCCCAGCAGGCGTGCCGCGGCTTCCATGTCGCCTGCGGCCAGCGCCTGGCGCACGGCGGAACTGGACACGCGCAGCCCATGCACCTCGTAGCTGTTCATGCGCGCTACGTCGAAGCCCTTGGCTTGCCCGGCGGCGTCCAGCATCGCGTAGTCGCCGGCGCGCTGGCGGCCAAAGCGGAAATCGTCGCCCACCAGCACATACCGGGCCCCCAGGCCACGCACCAGCACCTCGTCGATGAAAGCGTCGGGCGACTGGGCGGCCAGCCGCGCGTCAAACGGCAGCACCACGGTCTGCAGCACACCGCAGCGGGCCAGTTCGGTGAGCTTGTCGCGCAGGGTGCCGATGCGTGCGGGTGCCAGCTCGGGCTTTTGGTGGGCGCCCGCGAAGTAGTCGCGGGGGTGGGGCTCGAACGTCAGCACGCAGCTTTCCACGCCCCTGTGTGCAGCCTCGCTGTTCAGCAAGGCCAGCATGGCCTGGTGGCCCCGGTGCACACCATCGAAATTGCCGATGGTCAGCGCACAGGCATTGGCAATGCCAGGGTGGTGGAATCCGCGAAAGATCTTCATCGGTTTGTTATCTTTTTGATAGCAGAATGCGCAAGTCCATCAAGCGCAGGACGCCAATTTGTCATGAAAACGGAGTATATTGTGACCCACGGCTGGCCCCGCGCAGGGCTGCCCGCGAGACATCTGCGTTCCGATCCTTGTGTACTTTGTGTTCCAGGAGGCGTGTTTTGAAGGTCTTGAAGCTGTCAGCCCAAGGGCTGCCCCAATCGTGGATTTCGCTGGAGCAGGCGGTGATTCATTACGCCGCCGGGGAAGTGCGCTGGGAGTCTGGTGCACAGATTGCCCGGTTCCGGGGCGGGCACAACGCCATATCGGGTGAGCAGTCGGTGATCGCCATCAACAGCATCATCGGCACCAAGGGCGTGCCCAGCATCAATCCGTTCGAGCTCAAGCCCAGCCTGACCAACAGCAAGCTCTTTGCCCGCGACCGTAATGTGTGCGCCTACTGCGGCGGGCATTTTCATGAGGAAGACCTGACGCGCGAGCACATCGTGCCGTTTGCACGCAACGGCCAGGACCACTGGATGAACGTGGTCACGGCCTGCCGCCCCTGCAACCACCGCAAGGGCCCCCGCACTCCAGAGCAGGCACACATGCCGCTGCTGTATGCGCCCTATGTGCCGAGTCTGTGGGAGGACTTCATCCTGCGCAACCGGCGCATCCTGGCCGATCAGATGGAGTTCCTGATGGCGCACGTCCCCAAGTCCTCGCGTCTTTTGGCGTAGAGCGGTCAATACGACCCCGCTGGCGTCGTTGCTTCGTCTTGCCGTGAGGGCCTGCCAACCCTCTTTTCGGGGATCGCGTTGCCCGACCTGGGGGTGGGATGCAAGGCGCCTGTGCGCAGCAAGGTAGGCACCTTGCAAGCGCGGGCAACGCCGCAGACGGCCCCCAGGCCGGGCAACCCGAAGGGAAGGCCCCTGCGGGCGCGCCACTCGTCGTTCCGCTCCTTACGTGTGCAAGAGCGCACGCTGCGTCGCGCGCCTAGATTGGCACGCCCGCAAGGGCCTTCGCGACCCCGAAAAGAGGGTTGGCAGGCCCTTCGTACTGTCTGCGACGGAGCGCCTAGCCATCGGGGCCGTCTTGACCGCTCTTGGTGGTGTGCTGCACGGAGCTCAGGCACCGAGCAACGCCTATTCCATCAGTAAGTCAGTTCGAGAAACACCAGATGGCCGCTGGCAGCGGGCCAGGTCTGTCCCACCACGCGTTCGCCATTGAATTCACCCGCAATGCTGCGCACGCCCCCCGCGGGCTTGACCTTGGCAGATGCAACACCTGCCCCAGCGGGCACACCAGCAGGTGCTGCGCCATCCAGCAGCATCTTGTCGCGTGCCGGGTCCAGGTAGCCGCGCGGGCGGGTCAGTGTCACCACGCTCTCGGCGCTTTTGTCGGCATCGGCCATGCGTTCTGCGCGCAGGTGGATGAGGTTGCTGCTGCGTGGAAAGCCGCTGCGGTAGATGTGGGTGGTGGCATAGCCGGGTGCGCTGATCACGAACTCGACGGGCGAGCCGTTGGGCACCGTCAGCGGTCCCCATTGGCCATCCACACCCACGGTCTTGCGCAGCAAGGCATTGCCCGCGCGGGCGCCCGTGGCGGGGTCGGTGGCATACACCTCCAGCTGCGCGCCCGCCAGGGGCAGGTTGTTGCTGAAGTTGCCGGTTTTGGGGTCGGCCGGGTCCACGCCCAGGCCGGTGACCTTGCCGTTGAGCACCACCTGCTTTTCAGCCGCAATGGTGGTGACCTGCGGTGCCTTGCCGGTGATGAAGCGGTAGGTGGCTTCAAACGCGGCGGGGGAGTACGACGTCTCGCGGTGGTCGATGCGCGGAATCACCACGTTGGTGGCGCCCTTGAGTTCGGGGCCTGCGGCGGTCACGTAGGTGGGCTTGCCTTTCTGGCCTATCCACAGACCGTCGGGCTGGGCGAACTTGTCGTTGTTGTCCGAGCGGATCGTCATCCATTTCACGGGGCCGCTCACCTCGTCGCCCGCCGCGTTCTTGGGAGCATTCAGGGCTTTGAGGAAAGGGCCCGTGCCCGAGAACTCGTTGCCTTCTCGGAACCCCGGTATCGCCCACACGCCGTGGTTGGGCGTGCCGCCGAGGATCGCGTGGCTCACCGTCTTGTCGCCGCCGCCGTTGTAGATGTAGTTGCGGATGGCGTTGCCGCCGCGCGAGTTGCCCACCAATACCACTTGGCTTGCACCCGTGGCCTTGAGCACCTTGTCCACTTCGGCCTTGAGGTAGGCCATGTGCTCTGCGGCCGAGGTGCGGCCCGCCTGGGGTTTGGCGTCCTCATCACGCGACAGGGGGTAGGGCACGTCAATGGCGTGCAGGCGTTCGCGCGGCCAGCCGTTCGATTCAAACCGCCACACGGTGGTTTGCCACAGTGCGGCGGTGTCGCCGTTGCCGTGCACAAAGACGATGGGCGGCGCTTCGGCCAGGCTGGGACCCTTGGTGGCGCAACCGGCCAGGGCCAGGGTAGCTGCTGCAGCGGTTGCCAGCAGAAGAGATCGGCGTTGCAGCCAGAATTTGTTGTTCATGAAGGTGTCTCCGACAAGAAAAAATGCCCGTGGATCGGTGAATCCACGAGCATGGCATGCGAGCGTTACATGGCTGCGTCAGTTCACATCAGGCAAACACGCCTGCGGTGTCTTGCATGCGGGCGGACACTTCGCCCAGATGGTGCAGCGTGTCGCCAAAGGCCACTTCCAGCTGGGTGAGCTTCTTGAAATAGTGGCTCACGATGTACTCGTCCGTCACCCCGATGCCACCATGCAGTTGCACGGCCTGCTGGCCGACAAAGCGCATCGATTGACCCAGTTGCACCTTGGCGCGCGCCATGGCGGCGCGGCGCTCTGCGGCAGGGGCGCCCAGCTTGAGGCTGGCGTAATAGCTCATCGAGCGGGCCAGTTCCAGCTGCATCTTCATGTCGGCCACGCGGTGGCGCAGCGCCTGGAAGCTGGCAATGAACACGCCAAACTGCTTGCGCTGGTTCATGTATTCGACGGTGATGGCCACGGTCTTGTCCATCACGCCCACGGCTTCGGCGCAGGTGGCGGCAATGCCGGTGTCCACGGCCAGTTCCAGCGCGGCCAGGCCATCGGTGGTGATGAGCGTGGCGGGGGCGTTGGTGAACTTCACCTCGGCGGCGCGGCTGCCGTCTTGTGTGACGTAGCCTTGGGTGGTCACGCCAGTGGCGGTGCGCTCGACCAGGAAGAGGGCGATCTTGCCGTCCAGTTGGGCAGGCACGATGAACGCATCGGCCTTGTCGCCGGCAGCTACTACGCTTTTGATAGCTGTCAGCGCATATCCATCTTGCGCTGGGGCCGCTTTTGACTCGCAAACATCCAGGCGATAGCGCGCCTTGCGCTCCTGCTGGGCCAGCACCACCAAGGCTTCACCACTGGCCACGCGGGGCAGCCAGGCCGATTGCACGTTGGCCGGTGCGTAGTGCGACAGCACGCTGCTGGCCATGAAGGCCTGGGCGATGGGCTCCAGAACGATGCCACGGCCCAGTTCCTCGGCCACCACCATGGCATCGATGGCGCCCTGGCCCATGCCGTCGTGCGCTTCGGGCACGGTGAGGGCCGTCAGGCCCAGCTCGGCCAGTTCGCCCCAGGCGGCGCGGTCGAAGCCGCCGGCAGCCACGGCGGCGCGGCGGCGCTCGAACGTGTAGCCCTTGTCCACCCACTTGCGCACGGCGTCGCGCAGTTGCTCCTGGTCGTCAGAAAAATCGAAATCCATGTTCTTGTCTCCTTAGCCCAGAACCGTCTGCGCGACGATGTTGCGTTGAACTTCATTGCTGCCACCGTAGATGGTGGTTTTGCGCAGGTTGAAGTAGGTGGACGCCAGTGGCGCGTTGGCAGTGACGCCGCCGGGGAAGTTGCCCTGCCAGCCAGCTTCCATGGCCTCTTCGATGAAGGGCATGGCAAAGGGACCTGCGGCCAGCATCATCAGCTCGGCGTAGCGCTGCTGGATCTCGCTGCCCTTGATCTTGAGCAGACCCGCGATGTCGAGCGAGTTCTTGCCCGACTTCTCGGCCGACAGCACGCGCAGCACCAGCATTTCCAGCGCGACGATGTCCACTTCGAGCAGTGCGATCTGGTCGCGGAAGCGCAGGTCATCCCACACGCCTTCGGTCTTGGCGATGCGCTTCAAGCGCTCCAGCTCGCGCTTGCTGCGGTTCACGTCGGCGATGTTGGTGCGTTCGTGGCTCAGCAGGTGCTTGGCGTAGGTCCAGCCCTTGTTCTCTTCGCCGATCAGGTTTTCGGCAGGCACTTCGACGTTGTCGAAGAACACTTCGTTCACCTCGCATTCGCCGTCCAGCAGCTTGATGGGGCGCACGGTGACGCCCTTTGACTTCATGTCGAGCAGCAGGAAGGAGATGCCGGTCTGGGGCTTGCCCTCGGTGCTGGTGCGCACCAGGTTGAACATCCAGTCGCCATGCTGGCCCAGAGTGGTCCAGGTCTTTTGGCCGTTGACGATGTATTTGTCGCCCACGCGCTCGGCGCGGGTCTTGACCGATGCCAAGTCCGAGCCCGAGCCGGGTTCGCTGTAGCCCTGGCTCCACCAGACTTCGCCGCTGGCGATGCCAGGCAAAAAGCGCTTTTGCTGCTCGGCGTTGCCAAACGCCATGATCACCGGGGCCACCATCACCGGGCCAAACGGCACGATACGGGGCGCGCCGGCCAGCGCGCATTCTTCTTCGAACAGGTGCTTTTGCACGGCCGTCCAGCCGGGGCCGCCAAACTCCTTGGGCCAGCCGAAGCCCAGCCAGCCTTTCTTGCCCAGGATCTTGGCCCAGCCCTGCAGATCGTCGCGGGTCAGGCGCAGGGCGTTGTGGACCTTGTGCGAAATTTCTTTCGGTAGATTAGCTTGAACCCAGGCGCGAATTTCTTCGCGGAACGCCTGTTCTTCGGGGGTGAATGCGAGATCCATCGGTTTGTCTCCAAGTGATCCGCATTTGTAGCACGGTCGTTCGTTTTAGTCCTGTCCGGGTGGCGACATCGGCGCGGAGTCTGGGGAAATGCCCAGTTCTGTACACAGCCGCTGCACCGTGGTGCGCAGGTTGGCCACCTCGGTCTCCAGTGCGTCCACCCGCGCTTGCAGTGCGGCAGACGTGCCGGTGCTGCCACCGCCGCCACTGCTGGGGGCTGACACACCGGCGCTGGTGTCTACAGGCCCACACATCAGATGCGCCCAACGCTGCTCGCGGGCACCCGGCGCGCGGGGCAACTGCACGACCAGCGGGCCGCCCTTTTCGGCGCTGCGCTCCTGCAGCTCGTCCAGAAAAGCTTCGACCGACGAAATGTCGGCAAAGCGGTACCAGCGCTCGGCGTTGATGCGCAGTTCACCCGCCGTCTGCGGGCCGCGCAGCATCAGCAAGCCCAGCAGCACGGCCGACTGCTCGGGCACGCCCACGCCGCGCTGAAAGTTGTGTTCCCAGCGTGTGGTGCGGTTGCCGCTGCTCTCAAACGCCAGCGTCAGCAGCTTGAGCGAATCCAGCGCTTCCTGCGCATCGGCGTCACTCAGGTTCATCACCGGGTCGCGGCTGGTTTTCTGGTTGCAACCGGTGACCAGGCCGTTGAGCGACATGGGGTAGCTGTCGGGCACGGTGCGGGCCTTCTCCATCAGGGTGGCGAGCACGCGGGCTTCGTAGGGGGTGAGGGGGCGGGTGGCGGGATCGAAGGGCATGAGGAGGCTGTCGGGCTTGGGGTTGGCGCTGCGTTGTGCGACAGAGTATGCAGGCTAGGCGCCCAGCGCAAGCTGCACTGGCTGTGCAGCGAGCATGGGCAACGCCGCCTGCGTGCCCTGTCGCACAACCCTTCGGGCCGCCGCCTGGAACTGCCATGCCGCGTTGCGGGTTCGTTGTATGGCTGGGCCACACGGCCTTACCCGCGCCTTGCCTGGCAGTTCCACGCGGTGGCACAGAGCCAGCCCCATGCTCGACAGCCTCCTCGATAATCCGTGGCAATTTATGAAGAACATCGTCATTCTGATCTCTGGCGGCGGCTCCAACATGGCCACCATCGTGCGTACCGCACAACAGGAGCACTGGGAGCAGCGCTACGGCGCCCGCGTCGCGGCCGTCATCAGCAACAAGCCCGATGCCGCCGGGCTGGTGTTTGCGCGGGAGCAGGGCATCGCCGCCGAGGCGCTGGACCACAAGGCCTTTGCCAGCCGCGAAGCATTTGACACGGAACTGGCCGCCACCATTGACCGCCACCAGCCCGCCCTGGTAGTGCTGGCCGGGTTCATGCGCATCCTCACCCCGGGTTTTGTGGCGCACTACGCGGGGCGGCTTATCAATATCCACCCCTCGCTGCTCCCCGCGTTTACCGGGCTGCACACGCACCAGCGCGCCATCGATGCAGGCTGCAAGTTTGCGGGCGTAACGGTGCACCAGGTGACGGCCGAGCTGGATGTGGGCCCCATCCTGGACCAAGCCGTGGTGCCGGTGCTGCCGGGTGACACGGCCGAGACGCTGGCGGCCCGGGTGCTGACCCAGGAGCATGTGATCTACCCCCGGGCCGTGCGGGCGCTGATTCAGGCCTTGTAGCCCACAGGCTGATCGGTTTGGGAGCGTCCGGCTTTCGCTCCCACAGGCCTTGGTGAGCTCAGGGGGTATATTTTTTGCTATTAAATTAGTAGCTAACTGCGCTTGTCCATGAAGCGATAGAGCCTTTTTTGTTCATATTTTCTGCTGCCGGATGGCTCAAAGATCCCGGCGCACGCAGCTCGTCAACTGACGGGCGAATCGCACTGCGTGGCCAGAAAACCTGCGGCTGGTGGCAAGCCAGCCCCTTCCTTTTGATCAGGCCATTGCGCTCAGGCTGCCGGTGCTGGCGGGCGAATTCCAGTCATTGGCCGCCATTGCGTACTGCTGGCGCGCAAAGTCGGCCAGCCGCGCCAGGTCGTTGCGTTGGCTGGTGTCCGATGTTGATGCCTGGCTGGCGGGCTGCTGGAGCTGGCTGGTCAACTGGTCGATGAAAGTCCTGGATTCGCTGGCGCTGATGCTGGCGTCGCCATCGGTGTCGATGGCGTTGAACAGCGCGGTGATCACGTCCTGCTCCACGCTGCTGGGGCTGCCAGCCAGCCGTTCTGTCAGCGAGACCTCACCATCCTTGTTGGTGTCCAGGGCGTCGTAGGTGGTGGTGCTGTCGGCGGAGGCACTTGCACCACCTGGGCCTCCGGGTGGCGGTGGCATGCCACCCATGGCCTGCATGCCGCCGCCTGCTTCACCCGCCGCGCCGGAAGGGCGGCCCGCGTCGAATTCGGCTTGGGTCAGGCTGCCGTCGCCGTCTGCATCCAGTTGGCTGAACACGTCGTCACTGCTGACGCCCGCTTGGCTCGCCGTGCCGCCCGACATCGCCTCCAGCAGGGCCTGCAGCTCGGTCTTGCTCACGGCGCCATCGCCGTCGCTGTCAACCTTGCCAAAGAGGTCGTCGCCCGCCTGGCCGGTGGCGGTGTCGCTGTCGCCCCGCGACTGGGCAAAAGCCATGGTGGACGGTGGCGGGGGCAACACGCTTTGCATCGTCTTGCCCAGCTCGTCGGCGTTGAGGTTGCCGTCCCCATTGCTGTCGTACTGCTTGACCAGGTCTGCAGCGCTGGTCTGGCTGCTGACGCCGGTTTTTTGGGCCACATCGTCCAGAAGGCCCTGCAGTTCGGTGTCACTCACGCCGCCGTTACCGTCGGCATCGATTTTGGACAGCAGCCGCTCCGGCGTGGGCGCCGGGCGTGATGCCCGCTGCACACTTGCACTGGACCAGGCACTGCTGACGCTACTGATGGTCGTCATCGTCGTTCCTTTCGCTCCAAGGGTGGGTCGGTGCCTGGTCCCCCAAAACGGAAGCCCTCAGCCATGGCCCGTAACCATTCTTGGTTGTGCGTGTCTCCGGGGTTTGTCTGCTTTGTACCAAGGTCGATACAAAGGGCGTCCACAAGGACCGAACAATGGCGGAAATGCCCGCCAGATCGTCGCCAGCGGTGGTTTGTAGCTGCCTAAACTTGGGTGTTCTTTTGCACGACAGAGCCCATGCAACACATCCTGGTGGTGGACGACGATGTGGAGATCACCACACTGCTCACCGAATACCTCGCCCGCTTTGGCCACGCCGCCCACGCGGCGTGTGATGCGGCGTCGATGCGCGCGCAGATGCTCGCGCACCCCATCGGCCTGGTGGTGCTGGATGTGATGCTGCCCGGCACCGACGGCATCACCCTCGCGCGGGAGCTGCGTGAACGCTCCCGGGTGCCGATCATCATGCTCACCGCCCGCGCAAACCCCTACGACTGCGTGCTGGGGCTGGAGATGGGGGCTGACGACTACATGGGCAAACCCTTCGAGCCGCGCGAGCTGGTGGCACGCATCCAGACCGTGCTGCGCCGCACGCGCGGCGAGAGTGCCCCGGCCCCCCAGGAGCCTGACGGGGTGGTGCGCTTTGATGGCTGGACCCTGCACAGCATCGAGCGGCACCTGGTATCCCCACAGGGTGTGGTGGTGCCGCTGTCCAACGCCGAATTTCGCCTGCTCTGCACCTTCTTGCGCATGCCTCGCCGCGTTTTCAGCCGCGACCAGCTCATGGAGCAGGCGCGAGGCCGGGCCATGGACGCATTCGAGCGCAGCATCGATCTGCTGGTCTCGCGCCTGCGCAGCAAGCTCTCGGACGACCCGCGCTCGCCCTCGATGATCCGCACTGTGCGGGGCGCTGGTTACGTGTTCAACGTGCAGTCGCTGCAGGGGCAGGTGGGATGGCCGCATTGATGGTTGCGCGCTGGCGTGCGGCGCTGCAGCGCTGGCTGCCTGACACCCTTTTTGGCCGGCTCGCTCTGCTGCTTATCGTGGCCGTCATCGTGAGCCATGTGCTGGCGCTGACTTTGATGTTTGAACTGCGCCCCGCGCACCCCGGGCACCCGCCTGGCCCGCAGCCCCCCGGGGTGGCAGCCGATGGGCACTCTTTGCGGTTGCCGCCGCCGGGGCCAGAGCAGGGCTTGTGGAATGCCCCGCCGTCGCTGCAACTGGGGCTGCTGCTCGACATCAGCGTGCGGCTGGCGGCGCTGGTGGCCGTGGCCTGGTGGGCGGCACGCTGGCTGTCGCGCCCCATGCACCGGCTGGCCACGGCGGCGCAAGAGTTGGGCCGCGATATCGACCGGCCCCCGCTGCCCGAGGACGGCACGCTGGAATGCCGCGACGCCAGCCGTGTGTTCAACCAGATGCAGGCGCGCATCCGACAGCAATTGGCCGAGCGCGACCGGTTTGTGGCGGCGGTGTCGCATGACCTGCGCACGCCGCTGACCCGGCTGCGCCTGCGCACCGAATGCCTGGACGATAGCCACGCCCAGCAGCTGTTTCGCCGCGACATTGCCGAGATGGACGCCATGATCGCCTCAACGCTGGACTACCTGCGCGGCGTGGCTGGCGCCGAGGCCTGGGTGCTGCTGGATGTGCAGGCCCTGGTGGACAGCATGGCCGACGACCAACTCGCCATGGGCCATCGGGTCACGGTGGCGGGGCAGGCGACCCCGCTGCGGGTGCAGGCCGTGGCGCTGCGGCGCTGTCTGGATAACCTGGTGGGCAACGCGATTCGCTATGGCGGCAGTGCCGAGGTCACCCTGCACGATGCGGTTGATGCGCTGACCATCGAGGTGCGTGACCATGGCCCCGGTTTGCCTGCCGAAGAGCTGGAGCGGGTCATGGAGCCGTTTTACCGCGTCGAGGCCTCGCGCAACCGCCAGAGTGGCGGGGCCGGGCTGGGGCTCACCATTGCCAGCGATATCGTGCGGCGGCACGGAGGGAGGCTGGCCTTGCGCAATGCTGCGGGTGGTGGTTTGGTGGCAGCAGCCATTTTTCCGCGTACTGCGGCGTGAGCCCACCGGGCTCAGCCCGCTGGGGTTTCATCCCCGCATTTCTCAAACCGTGGCCGCATCACACCGTCAACGAGCACCTGCTCTTCAAACATGGCGGCGGGTCGCACCCACAGCCCACGCTGGCCATAGAGCGCGCGGTACAGCGTCATGGGCTCCAGCGTTTCGCTGTGGCGCACGGTATCAATCACCTCGTAGAGCATGCCCTTGTAGTGGCGGTACAGGCCGGGCGGTGTGCGAATGAGTGCTGGCAGGTCGTCGTCGGTCATGGTGGTGGGTGTGGGGTCGTGAGTGGTTAGGATGGCGGTTGAAAACAACCCAAGAGTGAGGGAAGCCCGTGGATCAGGCAGATTTTGTGCATCTGGTGCGCATGAGCGAGCATGCCAGTGCTGACAACAGCCGCGCATACCGCCGCAGTGTGGCCGTGTTTGCGGCGCTGGGCTATGCCTGGGTGCTGGGGTGCCTGGGACTTGCCGCAGGCATTGTGCTGTGGGTGGTGCCGCAGATGTTGCAGGGGAAGTTTCGCTTTGCCATGGTGTGGCTGCTGCTGGGGGCTGCGGGCCTGCTGTGGGTCAGCCTGCGGGCGCTGTGGGTGCGTTTTGACGCGCCTGAGGGCGTGGAGATCACGGCGCTGGAGGCACCGGAGCTTTTTGAGGCGCTGGAGCGCATCCGCCGCAAGATCAAGGGCCCGCCCATCCACAAGGTCACGCTGAACGACGAGTTCAATGCGAGCATCCAGCAGCTGCCCAAGTACGGCCTGCTGGGTGGCGCCGTTAACCACCTGAGCATCGGGCTGCCTTTGCTGATGGCGTTGGACCGGCCGCGTTTTCTCGCCGTGCTGGCACACGAGTACGGCCATTTGCGCGGCGACCATGGCCGGTTTGCGGCCTGGATCTATCGCACACGCCTGTCCTGGATGCGCCTGAACCACAGTCTGGCCGACGACGAAGGCCCGGTGGCCGCGGCCACGCAGGCGTTCATGCGCTGGTACTTTCCGCGCTTTTCGGCCAAGACGTTTGCGCTGGCCCGCCAGGACGAATACGAGGCCGACCGCATTGCGGGCAAGCTGCTGGGCCGTGATGTGACCGCCGCCGCCCTGGCCGAGATCGAGATCCGGGGCGCAGCGTTGCAGGCAGAGTTCTGGGGCAACCACTGGTGCGGTGCCGCTGGCAATCCGCTGCCGGTGGGGCCTTATCGCAGCATGCGCCGTTTCCTGGCCGAGGCCCCGGATGCCGCTTTTGCCAACGACGCACTGCGCCAAGCGCTCAAGCGCCTGAGCAGTGTGGACGACACCCACCCCGGCTTGCGGGACCGCATCGAAGCACTCGATGCCACGCCCACACTGCCCGACTGGTCGCGTGGCAGTGCCTTGACCCTGCTGGGCGATGAGGCCAAACGGTGGGTCAAACACTTCGACAAACAATGGTGCCGCGACAACGCTACGGAGTGGAAGCAGCACCACGCGTGGCTGGAACGTGTGCGCGCACGCGCCCAGGCGCTGCAGGCTTCCATCGCTCAGAACAGTGCGGCTGAGCTGGTGGAGCTGGCCCGCCTCAAGCGCCATCTGGACCCCCGTGCCGATGTGCGCGCCTTGTATGAGCTGGCGCTGGAGCGCAGCCCCGAGTACGCGCCCGCCCTGTGTGGACTGGTGCCTTGCCTGCCCGAGGACGATCGCGACGGCAAGCTTCTGCTGCTGCACCGGGTGTGGGAAGCGGGCAGCAACGACCGCTACTGGGCCGCACGCACCGCGCTGGCCGAGCTGGAAACTCCCCGCATGGGCATGGAGCATGATGCGGCGGCCTTCAAACAGTGGCGCAAGCGGCTGGAGCGCGCGCAGGAATCCGAAGAGCGCGCCTGGGAAGAGCTGTCGGGCACCTCCTTCTTCAGCCAGATCACGCGTCACGACCTGAGCCCCTTCGAACTGGCCGAGCTGCAATCGGAACTGGCCCGCTGTGCGCCCCTTGCCCGCTGCTGGCTAGTGCGCAAGAACCTGCGCGAGCATCCGCAGCGCCGTGCGTACCTGATCTTTGTCGAGCTGCCGGGGATGGACGACGAAAGCCGTTACCACCTGTGCCGCGCCCTGGAGCGCAATCTGAGCCTTCCCGGCCCCGCGCTGGCGCTGTGGGCGGGTGAATCGCCCAGCCTGAAGGAGATTCAGCGCTATGCGTTTGATCCGGTCTACACGCGTTGACAAACCGAACGGATCGATGCGGGTCGTTTGAAGGAGCCTTGTGGTTGGCTGTGGATCAGACCACAGTGGGACAATCGGGGGATGCATCCCAAAGTTCTTCTCGACGCCTGTGCCGAATTGGTCAGGCTCACCCTCACGTTTGAACACCCCGCCGATGCGGTGGTGTCACGATTCTTCCGCGATAACCGGGGCCTGGGCCCCCGCGAGCGGGCCACCCTGGCCGAAACGGTCTACACCGTGCTGCGCAAGAAGCTCCTGTTCGACCACATGGCGCCCTCGGGCTCGGGACCCAAGGAGCGCCGTCTGGCCATCCTGGGGTTTTACGGCCCGCGCGACTTCCTCAAGAGCGCACTGACCGACCAGGAAAAGAACTGGCTGGACCAGTGCGATGCGGTCACGGTCGATGACCTGATGGAGCGCCACCGTCACAACCTGCCCGAATGGCTGGTGAAGCCCCTCAAGGACCAGCTGGGCGACGGCTTCTGGCCATTGGTGGAAAGCCTGGCGCAGAGCGCCCCGCTGGATTTGCGCGTCAATGCCCTCAAGGACAAGCGTGCCGACGTGCAAAAGGAGCTGGCCAAGGCCGGCATCAAGGCCAGCCCCACGCCGTATTCGCCCTGGGGCCTGCGCATTGACGACAAGCCTGCGCTGACCAAGCTGGATGCGTTCACGCGCGGTGCCATCGAGGTGCAGGATGAAGGCTCGCAGTTGCTGGCCCTGCTGCTTGACGCCAAGCGCGGCGAGATGGTGGTGGATTTTTGCGCAGGTGCAGGTGGCAAGACCCTGGCCATCGGCGCGGGCATGCGCAGCACCGGGCGCCTGTATGCGTTTGATGTCTCGGCGCACCGTCTGGATGCTCTGAAACCGCGCCTGGCCCGCAGCGGCCTGTCGAACGTGCACCCCGCCGCCATTGCCCACGAGCGCGATGACCGCGTCAAGCGGCTGGCGGGCAAGATCGACCGCGTGCTGGTCGATGCTCCGTGCTCGGGCCTGGGGACTCTGCGGCGGAACCCGGACCTCAAATGGCGCCAGTCGCCCAAAGCCATCGAAGAGCTGGTGGCCAAACAGGCCGCCATTCTGGACAGCGCAGCGCGCCTGCTCAAGTCCGGCGGCCGTCTGGTGTATGCCACATGCAGCATCCTGCCGCAGGAAAACGAGGCCATCGCAGATGCATTCAGCGCATCGCACCCGGACTTTGAACTGCTCGACGCGGGCGAACTGCTGGAGCAGCTCAAGGTGGAGGGGGCCAAGGGTCTGTGCAGCGGTGGTGAGTCGGGCAGTGGTTATTTGCGCCTGTGGCCCCATGTGCACCAAACGGATGGGTTCTTTGCCGCAATCTGGTCCAAAAAGGCCTGACTTGGCCTTCTAAAGGCGCTAAATCAGCGTAAATACCATGGATACCCCCGAACCTATTTCGTGGGGACCACTCTAAAATCAGATACCCGGTCCGTTGGCGAACGGGTTCTCTGTAGAAGTAAGGCTTTCTGAATATGCTGTTACCCGATTGGGCCGTACTGAACGCTGCCATTGACTGGCTGGGCCATGGGTTGTGGAACCTGGCTTGGTGGCAGATCATTCTGTACACCCTGGCGACGACCCACATTACCATTGCGGCGGTCACGATTTTCCTGCACCGCGCGCAGGCGCACCGCGCGCTGGACTTGCACGCCATCCCTTCGCACTTTTTCCGCTTCTGGCTGTGGATCGGTACGGGCATGGTCACCAAGGAATGGGTCGCTATCCACCGCAAACACCACGCCAAGTGCGAAACCGTGGACGACCCCCACAGCCCCCAGACCCGGGGGCTGGACACCGTGATGTGGCGTGGCGCCGAGCTGTACCGCGCCGAGTCCAAGAACCAGGAGACGATGAAGAAGTTCGGCCACGGCACGCCCGATGACTGGATGGAGCGCAACGTCTACACCCGTTACGGCTGGCAGGGTGTGGGCCTCATGCTGATCCTGAACCTTGCACTGTTCGGCGCTCTGGGCGCCGCAGTGTGGGCGGTGCAGATGCTCTGGATTCCGTTCTGGGCGGCGGGTGTGGTCAACGGTGTGGGCCACTACTGGGGCTACCGCAACTTTGAGGCGCAGGATGCCAGCACCAACCTCTCGCCCTGGGGCATCATCATTGGCGGCGAAGAGCTGCATAACAACCACCACACCTATCCCACGTCGGCCAAGTTCTCGGTCAAGCCGTATGAGTTCGACATCGGCTGGGTCTACATCACCATGATGAAGAAGATTGGCTGGGCCACGGTCAAGAAGGTGCCGCCCAAGCTCCAGTTGGGTGACGTCAAGCCTGTAGCCGATGAAAAGACGCTGGAGGCCCTGATTGCCAACCGCTATGAGGTGATGGCTGGCTATGCACGTGGCGTGCGCCAGGCCTGCAAGGACGAAATCGCAGCGCTCAAGGCACGCAATGCCGATGCCTCGGTGCTCCAGGCCGCCAAGCGCTGGCTGCACCGCGATGCCGAGAAGGTGCCGGCCATCGCATTGCCGCAACTGGCCCAGGCCCGTGCCGCGCACCCCGCGCTCGACAAGATGGTCACCATGCGCGAAGAGCTGCGCCAGCTGTGGCTCAACACCTCGCAATCGCGCGAGCAGCTCACCGCGGACCTGCAAGCCTGGTGCCGCCGCGCGGAAGAAAGCGGTATAGCCGCCCTGCGTGAGTTCTCGCTACGGCTGCGTGCGGCGCAGGCCTGAAGCGGGCCGCTCATTGTCCAAGGCCTTGCCATCTGGCAAGGCCTTTTTCTTTGGTGCAGCGGTTACCGCATTGCGGGCACCTTGCCAAAAGCGCGGTTCTTTGCGGTTTTGTCCCGGCCTGCAAAGGCTGAGCGCAGCAGGTGCCGTACTTGGTGCCAAAGCCCCGGCCTGGGGGGGGCTTCGATCACCAGGATCTCAGAGCGGCAGTGCAGGGCGTTGCCCACCTGCACCCAGGCGGCCTTGGTGTTCCAGCCCTCTGGCAGATGTTCGCCCGCCCCAAGCCGCATTTGCGGCAGAGTGTGCAAAGCGAGCTCACAGTCTCGTGGAGCAAAGCGAAGTGACACCTCTCCCTGAGTGGTGTGCAGTGCGCTGCCGGGCGGCAGGCACAGCCACAGGCTCTGGCCGGGTGTGAGGCCCAAGGTGACTGCGGCCGATGGGGTGGTGGGCGGTATGGTGGATGGATTGCGCTGTGGCATGGTGCGGGGCTCCTGAAGGAAGGGCTGCTGTGAGGCTGTAGCGTAAAAAAAGCAGCGTTGCCCCGGCAGGTACACGGCGATGCAGGAACGGCTAGAACAGCGCAGATTAATGGCGTGCTGTTATGGTCCGATCTGTGCGTTCCTGTATCTGTACCCGCAGATAGGGCTCGGGCACGATGCACCTCTAGGCTTCTGAGCCTGCGCCACGGCTCGGCAGCAGTACCCCATACCCGCCATGTCACATTCTTCCGATTCGCGGGATGCCCCGCTCTACCGCCAACTGGCAGCTTTGTACGAACAGGCCATAGCCGCTGGCAGCCTGACGCCTGGCATGCGCATGCCGTCGGTGCGGGAGCTGTGCCAGCGGCACCAAGTGAGCCTGACCACCGCGCTGCAGGTGTTGCGGCATCTCGAATCCCTGGGCTGCGTGGAGGCGCGCGAGCGGGTGGGCTACTTTGTGCGGGAGCCGGGCGATGTAGCGTTGCCCCGGGCGCGCGAGCCCGAGTTGCACGAGCCGCTGGCCCACGACCCGCGGGTGTTTGCGGGCATCAACGAGCGCATTTCCGGTTTTCTCGAAAAAGCCCGCCGCGCAGGCCCGCTGCCGCTGGACTTGGGCAGCGCCATGCCCGCGCCGAGCCTGTTTGATGCAGCAGCGCTCAACCGCCTGGCCCACGGCCTGTTGCGCGAGCAACCCGACGTCCTGGTGTACGGCCCGTCCGCGCCCACCACCCACCCCGAATTCCAGCAGGCCATGGCCCGGCATGCGCTCACCTTCGGCGTGTGTGTCGCGCCGGCCGATATTGGCGCAACGCTCGGCAACTCCGAAGCGGTGAACCTGGCGCTGGACGCCGTCGCCGAGCCGGGCGACGTGATCGCCGTCGAATCGCCCACCTTCTTTGGCATCCTGCAGGCCATCGAGGTGCGCGGGCTGCGCGCGCTGGAGATCCCCTGCAGCCCGCACACGGGCATGTCGCTTGAAGCCCTGGAACTGGCTGCGCGCAACGAGCCACGGCTCAAGGGTGTCGTGGTGGTCCCCCACCTGCAGATGCCGCAGGGAAGCGTGATGCCCGATGCGCACAAGGAGCGACTGGTGGCTCTGTGCGTGGAGCATGGCTTAGCCCTCATCGAGGACGACATCTACCGGGAGTTCGTGGAGTCGCCGCACGTGCTGCGGCCCGCCAAGGCCTGGGACCGGCAGGGCGATGCCGGGCAGGTGATCTATTGCGCATCGCTCAGCAAGAGCTTTGCTCCCGGCTTGCGCCAGGGCTGGATGAGCGCGGGGCGCTGGCAGGCCCGTGTGCAGATGATCAAGTTCGCTCGCACGCGCAACATGCAGACCTGGTCGCAGCTGCTGGCGGCGCGCAGTGTGGACTCTCCGGCCTACGAGCGCCACATGCGCCGCATGCGGGCGCAGCTGCGCATCCAGCGAGAACAGGCGGCGAGGGCCGTAGCGCGCTACTTTCCCATGGGCACACGCCTGAGCCTGCCGCCGGGTGGCCTGAGCCTGTGGCTGGAGCTGCCGGTCGGCATCTCTTCCACGCGCCTGTACGATGAGGCGCTGCAAAACGGTATCCGTGTGGCCCCGGGCCCCATGTTCTCCAACACCGGGCGGTATGAGCACTTCTTGCGGCTGAGCTGTGGGATGCCGTTCACGGCCGAAGTGGAGGCGGGCTACCGCACGCTGGGCGCCTTGCTGGCTGAGCAGATGGCCGAGTTGCCCGTGCCGCGCAAGGTTGCTTGAGCAAAGAGTCTGGGTGAAAGGTCTGCGCAGCAGGCATAAAAAAACCGCCCTGGACGGGCGGTTTTTTTAGGGGGAACGGGCTGAATTACTTCAGCTTCATTTCCTTGTATTCCACATGCTTGCGAGCTTTTGGATCAAATTTCATGATCAGCATTTTCTCGGGCATGGTCTTTTTGTTCTTGGTCGTGGTGTAGAAGTGGCCGGTACCCGCAGTGGATTCCAGCTTGATCTTGTCGCGTCCGCCTTTGCTTGCCATGGTGCTTCTCCTTAAGCCTGACCACGTGCGCGCAGGTCTGCGAGCACCGAGTCGATACCGTTCTTGTCGATCAAACGCAGGGCAGCGCTCGAAACGCGCAGGCGAACCCAGCGGTTTTCGGTCTCGACCCAGAAACGGCGGTATTGCAGGTTCGGCAGGAACCGGCGCTTGGTTTTGTTGTTGGCGTGGGAAACGTTGTTCCCGACCATGGGCTTCTTGCCCGTTACGTCGCAGACGCGTGCCATGAGGACACTCCGATACTTTTTAACGGCCGTTCGCTGGGCCCTGGGCTTGTGTGCCCAGGTTGGCTTGCGGCCTCACCTCGCCAGAAAGGGTGGCGGTAACCCGATTGATTTGCCTGTTTCGGAGGACCGCAAAAACGGGCCGAATTCAGCAAAGCCGCAGATTATAGCCTGCTGCCCAGTTTTTCATCAAGACTCTTGTTCCAGGAAGCGCTGGGCGTCCAGTGCAGCCATGCAGCCCGTGCCTGCGCTGGTGATCGCTTGGCGGTACACATGGTCCTGCACATCGCCTGCGGCAAACACGCCGGGCACGCTGGTCTGGGTGGCAAAACCCTTGAGCCCACCCTGGGTGATGATGTAGCCGTTCTCCATCTCCAGCTGGCCCTGGAAGATCTCGGTGTTGGGCGCATGGCCGATGGCGATGAAGCAGCCCTGCAGCTTGATGTCTTCCGTGCTTCCGTCCTTGGTGCTCTTGATGCGGATGCCCGTCACGCCCGTGTTGTCGCCCAGCACTTCGTCGAGCGTGTGAAATAGCTTGAGCTCGATCTTGCCGGCCGCGACCTTTTCGTTGAGCTTGTCCACCAGGATGGGCTCGGCCTTGAACTTGTCGCGTCGGTGCACCAGGGTGACCTTGCGGGCGATGTTCGACAGGTACAGCGCTTCTTCTACCGCCGTATTGCCGCCACCGACCACACAGACGTCCTGCTCGCGGTAGAAGAAGCCGTCGCAGGTGGCGCAGCCCGACACGCCTTTGCCCATGAAGGCCTCTTCCGAAGGCAGGCCCAGGTACTTGGCCGATGCGCCAGTGGCCAGGATCAGCGCATCGCAGGTGTAGGTGCCGCTGTCGCCGGTGAGGGTGAAGGGGCGCTGGCTGAAATCGACCTTGTTGATGTGGTCAAAGATGATCTGGGTCTTGAAGCGCTCGGCGTGCTCCAGAAAGCGCTGCATCAGCTCCGGCCCCTGCACGCCATGCACGTCGGCCGGCCAGTTGTCCACCTCGGTCGTGGTCATCAGCTGGCCACCTTGGGCCATGCCGGTGATGAGCACCGGGTTCAGGTTGGCGCGGGCGGCATAAACCGCTGCGGTGTAGCCCGCAGGGCCAGAGCCAAGGATCAGAACTTTCGCGTGTTGGGTGGTGGACATGGTAAAAGCCTGTGTTTTGCGCCTGCTACATGCGGCGCTGTTGGGGAAGCTGGGGGTTGAACTGGCAAGTATCAACCGTGCACCGCTCACGCGAGCGGTCCCTTTTTCAATCACGGCGATTGTAAGAACCCATTGATACCCCTTGCACAACCCGTGCGGCTCCGGTTGGGTCGCTCTAGAGAGGAGTTTTCATGTCGACGATGTTGTCCAACCTGGACCTGCTGCGCCGGGTGCCCTTGTTTTCGCTGCTCACGGTGGCCCAGGCCGAGGTGATCAGTGGTGCGGTGATCAAGCGCCGCTTCAAGCGTGGCGAGGCGCTGGTGGAGCAAGGGCAAAAATCCAACGCCCTGTTCATCCTGCTCACGGGGCGCGCCCGCGTGATGACATCGGACAGCCGGGGGCGTGAGGTGATTTTGGCCACCCTCGCGCAGGGCGACTACCTCGGCGAGATGAGCATCATCGACAACGAACCCCACTCGGCCACGGTGCGTGCCGAGGTGCAGACCGATGTGCTCATGCTCGGGCGCGCAGAGTTCGCGCGTTGCCTTACAGAGAACGCCTCCATGTCGCTGGTGGTGATGCGGGGGCTGGTCAAGCGTCTGCGCCATGCCGACCGCAAGATTGAGTCACTGGCGTTGCTGGATGTGTATGGGCGTGTGGCCCATGCCCTGCTGGACTTTGCGGTGCCCGACGCTCAGGGCCAGTTGGTGATCAAAGACAAAATCTCCCGGCAGGACCTGGCCAAGATGGTGGGCGCCTCCCGCGAGATGGTCAGCCGCGTGATGAAAGATTTGGAAGAGCGTGGCTTTATCGAGGCATTGCCCAGTGGCGCCACTGTGCTCAAGGACCGATTGAACGCGTTGAGTTAGCAACGCTTCAGCCCGGGTGTCATGCCCGGGGGCTTGCGGTAAGCTCGCCCGGCACGCTTATGACCTATTCCCTCAATACCCTGAATGCATCGGCTGCGGCGAAGTCGCCGCCGCGTACGGGCGCTGCCCGTTTTGGCCACGAAATTGGCCTGATGGTGGGGCTGCTGGCCCTGGTTTTCTGGTTGCTGGCCCTGCTGAGCTATTCCGCGCAGGATGCCGCTTGGTCCACCTCGGGCGCCCGGGGTGGGCGTTTGGTCGCCAACTGGGCAGGCCGGTTTGGTGCGTGGCTGGCCGATGGCAGCTACTTTGCACTGGGTTTTTCGGTGTGGTGGTGTGTGGCGGCCGGTGTGCGGGCCTGGTTGTCGTCGCTGGCGCGGTGGATGCGTGGCGGCGAATCGGCCCCGGGCGCGGTAAGCCCGATGCGCAGGCGGGCCATGTTCTGGGTGGGGCTGGTGGTGCTGATGTGTGCCAGCACTGCGCTGGAGTGGTCGCGCCTGTACCGGTTTGAAGCGTTCCTGCCGGGGCATGCTGGGGGCGTGCTGGGCTACATCACGGGGCCTGCCAGTGTGAAGTGGCTGGGTTTTACAGGCTCGGGCCTGCTGGCGATCGTGCTGGCCGTGCTGGGGGCGGCGCTGGTGTTCCGTTTCTCCTGGGGCCATGTCGCGGAATTTGTGGGAGGGCGCATCGACGCATTGGTGCAGTCGCGTCTGGCCAAGCGCGAAGTGGCCAAGGACGTGGCTGTGGGCCGCAAGGCCGCGCGTGAGCGTGAAGTGGTGGTGCTCGAGGAACGCACCGAAAGCGAGGTGCACCACCCCCAACCGATCCAGATCATCGAACCCGTGCTGGTAGACGTGCCGCAGAGCACCCGCGTGGTGAAGGAGCGCCAGAAGCCGCTGTTCACCGAGATGCCCGACAGCAAGCTGCCACTGGTGGACCTGCTCGATGGCCCGCTGCAGCGCCAGGAAACCGTGGCGCCCGAGACGCTGGAGATGACCAGCCGCCTTATCGAGAAAAAACTCAAGGACTTTGGCGTGGAAGTACGCGTGGTCGCGGCCATGCCCGGACCGGTTATCACGCGCTACGAAATCGAGCCCGCCACCGGCGTGAAGGGCTCGCAGATCGTGGGCCTGGCCAAGGACCTGGCGCGTTCGCTGAGCCTGGTGTCGATCCGCGTGGTGGAGACCATCCCCGGCAAGAACTTCATGGCGCTGGAGCTGCCCAACGCCAAGCGGCAGTCCATCCGCCTGTCCGAAATCCTGGGCTCGCAGGTGTACCACGAGGCCAAGAGCATGCTCACCATGGGCCTGGGCAAGGACATCGTGGGCAACCCGGTGGTGGCAGACCTTGCCAAGATGCCGCACGTGCTGGTGGCTGGTACCACGGGCTCAGGCAAGTCGGTGGGGATCAACGCCATGATCCTCTCGCTGCTGTACAAGGCCGAGGCGCGCGATGTGCGCCTGTTGATGATCGACCCCAAGATGCTGGAAATGTCGGTGTACGAAGGCATCCCGCACCTGCTGGCCCCGGTGGTCACCGACATGAAACAGGCCGCCCACGGCCTGAACTGGTGCGTGGCCGAGATGGAGCGGCGCTACAAGCTCATGTCCAAACTGGGCGTGCGCAACCTGGCGGGCTACAACGTCAAGATCGATGAAGCCAAGGCGCGCGAGGAGTTCATCTACAACCCCTTCAGCCTGACGCCCGAAGAGCCCGAACCGCTGCAGCGCCTGCCGCACATCGTGGTCATCATCGACGAGCTGGCCGACCTGATGATGGTGGTGGGCAAGAAGATCGAAGAGCTGATCGCCCGCTTGGCGCAGAAGGCGCGTGCGGCCGGCATCCACCTGATCCTCGCCACGCAGCGCCCCAGTGTGGATGTGATCACCGGCCTGATCAAGGCCAACATTCCCACCCGCATCGCGTTCTCCGTGGGCTCCAAGATCGACAGCCGCACCATCCTCGACCAGATGGGCGCAGAAGCCCTGCTGGGCATGGGCGACATGCTCTACATGGCCAGCGGCACGGGCCTGCCGATCCGGGTGCATGGCGCCTTTGTGTCGGACGAAGAAGTACACCGTGTCGTCAGTTATCTCAAGGAACAAGGGGAGCCGGACTACATAGAAGGCGTGCTCGAAGGTGGAACTGTGGATGGCGAGGGTGATCTGTCAGGGGAGGGCGGTGGTGGCGAAGGGGGCGAGAAGGACCCCATGTACGACCAGGCCGTCGAAGTGGTGCTCAAGGACCGCAAGGCCAGCATCTCGTACGTGCAGCGCAAGCTGCGCATTGGCTACAACCGCTCGGCGCGGCTGCTGGAAGACATGGAAAAGGCGGGCCTCGTGAGTGGCCTGACCACCAGCGGCCAGCGCGAAGTGCTGGTTCCCGCGCGCAGCGAATGACAAGGGCAGGGCGATGAGCCCAGCCCATGCCCCACAGGAGTTCCTTTTGAAAAAGACCGTTACTGCAATTTTGATAGCTGCCAGCGCAACGCTGGCAAGCGCTGATGGCTTGAAAAGCCTTGAATCGTTCATGAAGGGCACACAAACGGGCAAGGCGGATTTCACGCAGACCGTGACTTCGCCCCCCAAGGACGGCCAGACCGCGCGCACCAAGACATCAAGCGGCAGTTTTGAATTCCAGCGCCCCGGGCGTTTCAAGTTCGTCTACAAGAAACCCTTCGAGCAGACCATCGTGGCCGATGGCCAGACCCTGTGGCTGTACGACGTGGACCTGAACCAGGTCACCCAGCGTTCGCAGTCACAGGCGCTGGGCAGCACGCCCGCCGCGCTGCTCGCATCGGCCCCCGACCTGTCGGCGCTCAAGGCCGAGTTCACGCTCGAAGCAGCGCCTGAGCAGGATGGCCTGCAGTGGGTGCTGGCCAGCCCCAAGACCAAGGATGGTCAGCTCAAGAGCGTGCGCGTGGGTTTTGCGGGTGAGCAACTGGCGGCCCTCGACATTCTGGACAGCTTTGGCCAGCGCTCCCTGATTCGTTTCAATGGCATGCAGGCCAACGCAGCGCTGTCCGCCAGCACCTTCCAGTTCAAGCCGCCCGCTGGAGCGGATGTGGTGAAGCAGTAAGTTGCTGCGAAAAATATAGCTGCCAGCGCTTATCAGATAAGCGCTAGAGGCCAATTTGGCTTAAAAATCAGCGTGATGTAGACAGGATACGAACATGGCAGCACGCAGTGCCTCCGCAGCACCTTCCCAGGCCCACCCCTCGGCCCACCAGCCCCTGGCCGAGCGCCTGCGGCCCCGCACGCTGGGCGAGGTGATCGGGCAGCAGCATGTGCTGGGCCCGGGCATGCCGCTGCGGCTCGCGTTCGAATCGGGCCGCCCGCACAGTTGCATCCTCTGGGGCCCGCCGGGTGTGGGCAAGACGACCATCGCACGCCTGATGGCCGATGCCTTTGACGCGCAGTTCATCAGCATCAGTGCCGTGCTGGGCGGGGTCAAGGACATCCGCGAAGCGGTCGAACGTGCCGAGGCCGCGCGTGATGGTCTGATGCAGCAGCGCACGATCGTCTTCGTGGATGAAGTGCACCGCTTCAACAAGAGCCAGCAAGATGCCTTCTTGCCGCATGTGGAGAGCGGGTTGTTTACCTTCATTGGTGCGACTACCGAAAACCCGTCGTTCGAGGTGAACTCGGCGCTGCTATCCCGCGCCGCCGTGTACGTGCTTCAGCCGCTGTCCGAACAGGATTTGAAGCAAATAGTGGCTCTGGCGCAGGCGGAGAAAGCGCTGCCAGCTATCGAAGATGTAGCAATCGACCGCCTGGTGGCCTACGCCGATGGCGATGCCCGCAGATTGCTCAACACACTCGAAACCCTGGCCATGGCGGCCACGCAGGAAAAGCTGTCCGAGATTACCGACGCCTGGCTGCTCAAGGTGCTGGGCGAGCGCATGCGCCGCTATGACAAGGGCGGCGAGCAGTTCTACGACACCATCAGCGCGCTGCACAAGTCGGTGCGCGGCTCCGACCCCGACGCTGCGCTGTACTGGCTGGTGCGCATGCTCGACGGCGGTGCCGACCCGCGCTACATGGCGCGCCGCCTAGTGCGCATGGCCAGCGAGGACATCGGCCTGGCCGACCCGCGTGCGCTGCGCCTGGCGCTGGACGCGACCGAGGTGTACGAGCGCCTGGGCAGCCCCGAGGGTGAGCTGGCCCTGGCCGAATGTGTGGTGTACCTGGCCGTGGCGCCCAAGTCCAACGCGGTCTACAAGGCCTACAACGCAGCCCGCGCCTGGGTGAAGCAGGACGGCACCCGCCCCGTGCCCATGCACCTGCGCAACGCACCAACACAGCTCATGAAACAGCTTGAATACGGCAAGGGCTACCGCTACGCGCACGACGAAGAGGGCGGCTTCGCCGCAGGCGAAAACTACCTGCCCGAGGGCATGCCGGAGCCCGGTTTTTACGCGCCGGTGGAGCGTGGGCTCGAAATCAAGATTGCACAGAAATTGCGTGAGCTGCGTGCGCGCAATGTTTCAGCCGATCTGGAGGATGGGCCGGACGAAAAGTCCTGAACCTCTGCCCGTGGGAGCCGCACCCCGCGTCATGCTGATTTGGCATGAGGCTGGTAATAAGTTTGCACATCAATTTTCCTGCTTGCATCATGTGAGCTTATGGATTGCGTTGCCCGCTGATGTGCCGCCAACCCGAGGGAAAACCCCGCCCGGCTTGGTGGGGGCCGCTTGTGACTACTCGCTACAATCCCGTCCACAAACCCGCACAGCTGCACTTCTGGCGGGTTTTTTGCTAGATGGCAGTCGGGCCCACAAGGCTGTACCGATTCCGGTGCCAAAGCGGTGGGTACGTTACAAACGAAGGACTTCTCTTATGGACATTTTGCTGCAACAGATCATCAACGGTCTGGTACTCGGCAGCATGTACGCCTTGATAGCCTTGGGCTACACGATGGTGTACGGCATTATTCAGCTGATCAATTTCGCCCACGGCGAAGTGCTCATGATCGGGGCTCTGACCAGTTGGAGCTGTATAGGAATGATGCAGGCTGCAATGCCTGGCGCCCCGGGCTGGCTCATCCTGCTGCTGGCCACGCTCATTGCCTGCGTGGTTGCCGCAACGCTCAATTTTGTGATCGAGAAGGTGGCCTACCGCCCTCTGCGCAACAGTCCTCGACTCGCCCCCCTGATCACCGCCATCGGCATGTCGATCCTGCTGCAGACGCTGGCCATGATCATCTGGAAGCCCAACTACAAGCCCTATCCCACGATGTTGCCCAGCGCGCCGTTCGAGGTGGGTGGCGCTTACATCACCCCCACACAGATCCTGATCCTGGGCGTGACCGCTGTTGCCCTGGCCTCGCTGGTGTACCTAGTGAACCACACCAACCTGGGCCGCGCGATGCGCGCCACGGCTGAGAACCCCCGCGTTGCTTCCCTGATGGGTGTCAAGCCCGACATGGTGATTTCCGCCACCTTCATCATCGGCGCCATTCTGGCCGCCGTGGCCGGCATCATGTATGCCTCCAACTACGGCACGGCGCAGCACACCATGGGCTTCCTGCCGGGCCTCAAGGCCTTCACGGCGGCGGTCTTCGGCGGCATTGGCAACTTGGCCGGTGCCGTGGTGGGCGGCATTTTGCTGGGTCTCATCGAAGCCATCGGCTCGGGCTACATCGGCACGCTCACGGGCGGTCTGCTGGGCAGCCACTACACCGACATCTTTGCGTTCATCGTGCTCATCATCATCCTGACGCTGCGTCCTTCGGGCCTGCTGGGTGAGCGTGTGGCCGATCGCGCCTGAGGAGCCTCACACCATGAAGAACACCAAAACCAACTGGATCCTCGGCGCCGTCGCGCTGCTGGTGCTGCCGCTGATCCTGCAATCCTTCGGCAACGCCTGGGTGCGTATCGCCGACCTGGCGCTGCTGTATGTGCTGCTGGCCCTGGGCCTGAACATCGTGGTGGGCTACGCCGGCTTGCTGGACCTGGGCTACGTGGCGTTCTACGCCGTGGGTGCCTACCTGTTTGCCTTGATGGCCTCGCCGCACCTTGCGGACAACTTTGCGGCGTTTGCCGCCATGTTCCCCAACGGCTTGCACACCTCGCTGTGGCTTGTGATACCGGTGGCGGCATTACTGGCGGCGTTCTTCGGAGCGCTTTTGGGGGCGCCCACGCTCAAGTTGCGCGGGGACTACCTGGCCATCGTGACCTTGGGCTTCGGCGAAATCATCCGTATCTTCCTGAACAACCTGGACCACCCCGTCAACCTGACCAACGGCCCCAAGGGCCTGGGCCAGATCGACTCGGTCAAGATTTTTGGCCTGGACCTGGGCAAGCGCCTGGAGGTGTTCGGCTTTGATATCAGCTCCGTCACGCTGTACTACTACCTGTTCTTGGTTCTGGTGGTGATCTCCATCGTTATTTGCTATCGCCTGCAGGACTCACGCATCGGCCGCGCCTGGATGGCCATCCGCGAAGACGAAATTGCCGCCAAGGCCATGGGCATCAACACCCGCAACATGAAGCTGCTGGCCTTCGGCATGGGCGCTTCGTTCGGCGGTGTGTCGGGTGCGATGTTCGGTGCGTTCCAGGGCTTCGTGTCGCCCGAGTCGTTCAGCCTGATGGAGTCGGTCATGATCGTCGCCATGGTGGTGCTGGGCGGTATCGGCCACATTCCTGGCGTGATCCTGGGTGCCGTGCTGCTGTCGGCCCTGCCCGAAGTGCTGCGCTACGTGGCAGGCCCGCTGCAGGCCATGACGGACGGCCGTCTGGACTCCGCCATCCTGCGCCAGCTGCTGATCGCACTGGCCATGATCATCATCATGCTGATGCGTCCCCGTGGTCTGTGGCCAGCGCCCGACCATGGCAAGAGCCTCACGCAGAAGACCTGAACACCGCAGAAAGTTAGAACATGGCAGAGAACATTCAGAAATCAGCCAGCGACGTGGTGCTGCGGGTTGCAGGTATTTCCAAGCGTTTTGGTGGCCTGCAAGCCCTCTCCGACGTGGGCATCACCATCGAGCGTGGCCAGGTCTATGGCCTGATCGGCCCCAACGGGGCTGGCAAGACCACGTTCTTCAACGTGATCACGGGCCTGTACACCCCCGACAGCGGCACTTTTGAGCTGGCCGGCAAGCCTTACGAGCCCACGGCCGTGCATGAAGTGGCCAAGGCGGGCATTGCCCGCACCTTCCAGAACATCCGCCTGTTTGCAGAAATGACGGCGCTGGAAAACGTGATGGTGGGCCGCCACATCCGCACCAAGTCCGGCCTGCTGGGCGCGGTGCTGCGCACCAAGGGTTTCAAGGAAGAAGAGCTGGCCATTGCCAAGCGCGCGCAGGAACTGCTCGACTACGTGGGCATTGGCAAGTTCGCCGACTATAAGGCGCGTACCCTCTCCTATGGTGACCAACGCCGCCTGGAGATCGCCCGGGCCCTGGCCACCGATCCGCAACTGATTGCGCTGGACGAGCCCGCAGCCGGCATGAACGCCACCGAGAAGGTGCTGCTGCGCGAGCTGATCGACCGCATCCGCAACGACAACCGCACCATCTTGCTCATCGAGCACGACGTGAAGCTGGTGATGGGCTTGTGCGACCGCGTGACGGTGCTCGACTACGGCAAGCAGATCGCCGAAGGTACGCCTGCCACCGTGCAGAAGAACGAAAAAGTGATTGAGGCCTATCTGGGCACCGGAGGACATTGAGAATGGCCGAAAAATCCAACAAGGTACTGCTGCAGGTCAAGGGCCTGAAAGTGGCCTACGGCGGTATCCAGGCCGTGAAGGGCGTGGACTTTGAAGTGCGCGAGGGGGAATTGGTTTCGCTGATCGGCTCCAACGGCGCTGGCAAGACCACCACCATGAAGGCGATCACCGGCACCCTGGGCATGAACGATGGCGACATCCATTACCTGGGTGAAAGCATCAAGGGCAAAGGCGCCTGGGATCTGGTGAAGAAGGGTCTTGTGATGGTGCCGGAAGGTCGGGGCGTGTTCGCTCGCATGACCATCACCGAGAACCTGCAGATGGGCGCCTACACGCGCCGCGACAAGGCAGGCATCTTGGCCGACATCGAAAAGATGTTCACCATCTTCCCGCGCCTGCGCGAACGCAAGGACCAACTCGCTGGCACCATGTCGGGCGGTGAACAGCAGATGCTGGCCATGGGCCGTGCGCTGATGAGCCAGCCCAAGGTGCTGCTGCTGGACGAGCCCTCCATGGGTCTGTCGCCCATCATGGTGGACAAGATCTTTGAAGTGGTGCGCGATGTGTACGCCCTTGGCGTCACCATTTTGCTGGTGGAGCAGAACGCGAGCCGGGCGCTGGCGATTGCCGACCGTGGCTACGTGATGGAGTCCGGCCTGATCACCATGGCCGGCCCCGGCCAGGAACTCCTGAACGATCCCAAGGTGCGCGCCGCCTACCTGGGCGAATAAGGCAACACCCCCGCCCGGCCCGCCCTGCGTGGGGCAGGCGCATGGTGCGTCGCACAAGGCACTGCCACACGGCGGTGCCCTTTTTTTTTGGCGCAGGCGTTGGCGTTTGCATGAATTGATTGCTATGTTTTTTATAGCTTTCGGCGGATGTATATCCAGCACCAGAGGCCAATTTTGTTCATAATTTGCACCCACCCCGCCACCACCTGTCGCCGCATGTCGATGTCCGCTCTGCAATCCTTGCCCGTATCACTACAGACCGTGTTGCTGCTGATTGCCAGCAACGTTTTCATGACCTTCGCCTGGTACGGGCACCTCAAGAACCTGGCCACGTCACCCTGGTACACCGCAGCGCTGGTGAGTTGGGGCATTGCACTGTTCGAGTACCTGCTGCAGGTGCCTGCCAACCGGATCGGGTTTACCCAGTTCAACGTGGGGCAGCTCAAGATCATGCAGGAGGTGATCACGCTGGCGGTGTTTGTGCCGTTCGCGGTGTTCTACATGGGCCAGCCCCTGAAGTGGGACTACCTCTGGGCAGGCCTGTGCCTGGTGGGGGCTGTGTATTTCATTTTCCGCAGTGCCTGATGAATGGTGCGTGTTGCCCGGTATCCGCGCCGGGCGCCCGTGGCTGCGGGTGAGGGCGGCCGGTTAAACTCGCTTGTCATTTAAAAGTCATGGTTTTGTCATGGCTTTGTCTCATTTTCAAAAAATCGATACCGATCCAGGAGCCTCCATGCTGTTTGCCAAGCTGTTGCCACGCGAAGGCAATTTTTTCGAAATGTTCAACCAGCATGCAGACCGCATCGTCGAGGCGGCCCGGGCTTTCTCGCAACTGGTGGCCAACTACAGCGACCCGCACCTGCGCGACAAATACAACCAGGATGTGGACAACGCCGAGCGTGCTGCCGACCGCGTGACGCACGAGGTGAACAAGGCCATCCACAAGACCTTCATCACCCCGATTGACCGCGAGCAGATCCACACGCTGATCAACACCATGGACGATGTGGCCGACCTGATTCAGGACTCTGCCGAGACCATGGCGCTGTACGACGTGCGCCACATGACGGAAGAGATCACTCGCCTGACCGACCTGAGCCTCAAGTGCTGCGAACGCCTGCGTGATGCCGTCAAGTTGCTCGACAAGATCGCCGATCCGGCCGTGGCTGAAGCCGCGCTCAAGACCTGCGAAGAGATCGACAGGCTCGAGTCCGACGCGGACCGCGTGATGCGCAGCGCCATGAGCAAGCTCTTCCGTGAAGAGCCCGATGTGCGCGAGGTGATCAAGCTCAAGGCCATCTACGAGCTGCTGGAAACCATCACCGACAAGTGTGAGGACGTGGCCAATTGCATCGAGGGCATCGTCCTCGAAAACTCCTGATCCGGCAGGCTGACCAGTATGGAAACCGTACAAACGGCCCTCTGGGTTGTGGTCTTGCTCGTGGCACTGGCGATTCTGTTCGACTTCATGAACGGGTTCCATGACGCTGCCAATTCGATTGCCACGGTGGTGTCCACCGGCGTGCTCAAGCCCGCACAGGCGGTGCTTTTCGCCGCGTTCTTCAACTTTGTAGCGATCTTTGTCTTCCACCTGAGCGTGGCCGCCACGGTGGGCAAGGGCATCGTTCAGCCCGGCATCGTGGACACCCATGTGGTGTTTGGTGCCTTGGTGGGCGCCATCACCTGGAACGTCATCACCTGGTACTACGGCATCCCCAGCAGCTCATCGCATGCGCTCATCGGCGGCATCGTGGGGGCGGTGATCGCCAAGGCGGGCGCCAGCGCGCTGATCTCCACCGGCATCCTCAAGACCGTGGCGTTCATCTTCGTTTCGCCCTTGCTCGGCTTCCTGCTGGGCTCTCTCATGATGGTGGCTGTGGCGCACATCTTTCGGCGAACGCGGCCAAGCCGGGTGGACAAATGGTTCCGGCGCCTGCAACTCGTGTCCGCAGGGGCCTACAGCCTGGGCCACGGCGGCAACGATGCGCAAAAGACCATCGGCATCATCTGGCTGCTGCTGATTGCCACAGGGTATTCGTCGGCAAGCGATGCTTCGCCGCCCACCTGGACGATTGTCAGCTGCTACGTGGCTATCGGTCTCGGAACCATGTTCGGCGGCTGGCGCATCGTCAAAACCATGGGCCAGAAGATCACCAAGCTCAAGCCCGTGGGCGGCTTCTGTGCCGAGACGGGCGGGGCGCTGACCCTGTTCCTGGCAACAACGCTGGGTATTCCGGTGTCCACCACCCACACCATCACAGGCGCCATCGTGGGCGTGGGCTCCACGCAGCGCGCCAGCGCAGTGCGCTGGGGTGTGGCAGGCAATATCGTCTGGGCGTGGATCTTGACCATCCCCGCCAGTGCGTTTGTGGCTGCCGTGGCGTACTGGATCAGTCTGCAGATATTCTGAATGCCCTGATTCCTGATTTGCTATTGAATGTATAGCTAATCAGACAATATGGAAAAGCGCTAACGCCCCATTTGAATGTGAATTTAATGGGGCGTCCGCTTGGTGGGTGTCGGTCACTGCGAGATCTTGCGAGCTTCCTCGATCTGGTACTCGAAGTACCGTTGGAAGCTGAACGCGAGGCTGGCCATCAGCACCGCCGTGCCCACCAACAGCGAGACCACGATGGCGCCGATGGTGATCCATTGGGTCCTGCCCGCCGGGGCGTCGGGTGCGGCCGTGGGGTTGTAGCGCGCGTTCCACGCCTCGGGCGTCTTGAGTGCAAACAGGATGGCTTGCAAGGCGCAGCCCGCAATCGTGAAGCCCAGCAAAGGAATCAGCATCCAGCTGGTGTGGTCGTCCTGGCCGAGCTGCTGCACGCGCTGGATGCCGTAGATACCGAGGGCCGTCGGTATCGGGAGCAGCCAGCCCAGCATGTCGGTGATCCCGTGCAGGTAAAAGCGGTGAAGGCCCAGCGGCCCGCCCACGAAGGCAAGCCATGCCGCCAAAGTTTTGTTTTTCATGGGGCATTATTCATCGTCGGGCCGCCCCAAGATGAACAAGTGGTCTCCAAGGGGGCCGCTTCGGAGGGCTGCG
Organism: Acidovorax sp. NN32; assembly: GCF_057597245.1. NCBI lineage: Bacteria > Pseudomonadati > Pseudomonadota > Betaproteobacteria > Burkholderiales > Comamonadaceae > Acidovorax > Acidovorax sp. NN32. The sequence goes on along the minus strand of NZ_CP199679.1, from coordinate 4,046,167 downwards.
CTCTGTGCTGCGGGGCGAGCATGGGGGCCGTTTTCATTCGGGCGATGTGGTGTCGCCCGCGCCCAGGGTTTTCTCCATGAGCACGATGTCGCGCCAAGCGCCGAACTTCCATCCCACCGAACGCATGACACCCACGTCGGTGAAGCCCAGCGCCCGGTGCACACCGATCGAGCCCGCGTTGGCCGAGTCGCCAATCACGGCCAGCAGCTTGCGTACCCCAGCTGCTTCGGCCTGGGCCGCCAGCTCGGTCAGCAGCTTGCGGCCCAGGCCCATGCCGCGGGCGCTGTCGGCCACGTAGATCGAGTCCTCGGCAGAGAACCGGTAGGCTGGACGGGGCTTGAACCAGTTGGCATAGGCATAGCCCAGCACCTGGCCGTCCTTTTCGGCCACCAGCCAGGGCAGGCCCCGGGCCAGCACGTCGGCACGGCGGCCTGCCATGTCGGCTTCAGATGGTGGATCGATCTCGAAGGTACCTGTACCGTGAAGCACATGGTGTCGGTAAATGGCCGTGATGGCGGGAATATCGCTGTCGGTGCTGGAACGAATTTTGGGCATGGAAGAGGGAAATGGATATAATCGCGGGCTTTGCAGCGTGTCGCTGGCCGGGTGGCCATGTCGCGTGTCTCAAGCGTTGCGAATATGGTTGCGAACACAGTGGCTCAAGGCAAATGTTGCCGGAGTTCACCACCCGAAGGATAAATCATGGTCGTCATTCGACTCTCCCGCGGCGGCTCCAAGGGCCGTCCTTTCTTCAACATCGTCGTTGCTGACAAGCGCGTGCGCCGTGATGGCCGCTTCATCGAGCGCATCGGCTTCTACAACCCCACCGCCAAGGAATCCGAAGAAGGCCTGCGCATCGTGCAAGACCGTCTGACGTACTGGAAGAGCGTGGGCGCCCAGTCCTCGCCTACCGTGGACCGCCTGATCAAGCAAGCCGCCAAGAAGGCTGCTTAAAGCTCCCTGAAAAGGGCGGGTTTCGTCGGCATGCCTGGCGAAACCCGCCCTTTTCCTATTCTGGAATCCCCCGCCATGGCCACCAACCTGACCCTCGAACCCGCAGAGCTGCCCACAGACGCCGTTGAAGTGGGGCGCATTGCCGATGCCTGGGGTGTCAAGGGCTGGTTCAAGGTGCTGTCGCACAGCAGCAGCCCTGAGGCGCTGTTTTCATCCAAACGCTGGTACCTGCAGCCTTCCGAACGCGGCGCCAAGACCTTTGCGGGCACCGTTTTGTTGTCCATCCGCCAGGCCAAGGACCATTCGGACACCGTGGTTGCCTGGGCGCAGGGCATTGATGACCGCGATGCCGCCGAAGCCTTGCGCGGCGCGCGCATCTTTGTGCCGCGCTCCAGCTTTCCGTCCACCACGGAGGGCGAGTACTACTGGATCGATCTGATCGGTCTTGCGGTCGTCAACCGCGAAGGTGTGGCGCTGGGGCAGGTGCAGGAATTGATGTCCACCGGTCCGCAGACGGTGCTGGTGTTGACTTATGAGCAGGACGGCAAGGCACAGGAGCGGATGATCCCTTTTGTCTCGGCCTTCATTGACAACGTGGACCTGGCCGAAAAGCGCATCACGGTGGACTGGCAGCCGGACTACTGATCGGAACTCCCGCCCTGGCGCCGCCCACCATGCGCTTTGACATCATCACCCTGTTCCCCGAGCTGTTTGCGCCGTTCCTGGCCAGCGGCGTGACCCGCCGCGCGTATGCCGGCGGCCAGGTCGATGTACGCCTGTGGAACCCGCGCGATTACGCCGATGGCAACTATCGTCGTGTTGATGATCGGCCCTTTGGCGGCGGGCCGGGCATGGTGATGATGGCTGAGCCCCTCGCCCGGTGTCTTGCAGCTATCCGGGTGGAGCGTGGTGAGGCCGAGAGTGGTGAGGCGCCGCTGGTCCTTTTTTCGCCCATTGGCGAAACGCTGAACCACGCTGCCGTGGAGCGCTGGTCTGCAAGTACGGGTGCAATCCTGCTGTGCGGGCGCTATGAAGGCATTGACCAGCGCTTCATCGATACCCATGTCGATCTGCAGATGAGTCTGGGCGACTTTGTGTTGTCGGGTGGCGAAATCGCCGCCATGGCCCTGCTGGACGCTGTGGCGCGCTTGCAGCCCGGTGTGCTCAATGATGAGGGCAGCCACCAGCTCGACAGCTTCAACCCGGCGCTCGATGGCCTGCTCGATTGCCCGCACTACACGCGCCCTGAAGAATGGGCAGGGCAGCAGGTGCCTGCCGCGCTGATGTCTGGCCACCATGCGCAGATCGAGCGCTGGCGGCGCGACCAGCGCCTGGCCACCACGGCCCGGCACAGGCCCGATCTCATCGAGGCGGCGCGCAAAGCAGGGCATCTGGCCGCTGCGGATGAAGCAGTATTGGCCAAGCTCAGCTGAATTGCTATAATCAAAGGCTTTTCGATCCTCTGGCCGGCCGTTTTGACAGGGAGTTCTCCCGCAAAACACTGAGACGTCAATCCCGACGCAGCCATTTTTGGCGCGGACAAGATCGTTGGATATCAAACATGAACCTGATTCAGACCCTGGAAGCGGAAGAAATCGCCCGCTTGAACAAGACCATCCCCGAATTCGCCCCTGGTGACACCGTCATCGTGAGCGTGAATGTGGTGGAAGGTACCCGTAAGCGCGTGCAGGCCTACGAAGGTGTGGTGATTGCCAAGCGCAATCGCGGCCTGAACAGCGGCTTCACCGTGCGCAAGATCTCCAGCGGCGAAGGCGTGGAGCGTACGTTCCAGACCTACAGCCCCCTGATCGCCAGCATTGAAGTCAAGCGCCGTGGTGATGTGCGCCGTGCCAAGCTGTACTACCTGCGTGACCGCAGCGGCAAGTCGGCACGTATCAAGGAAAAGCTGCCTTCGCGTGTCAACAAGGCTGCAGCCGCCACCGCCGCATAAGGCGCAGGCTCGACCTCACAAGCCGCTACAGCGTCTGCCTGTAGCGGCTTTTTGTTTTTTGGCTTGTTCACCTCCCCCTTCTTGTGGACCCTTCTTCCAGTCCTGCTGTCTCGTCGGTGATCGCTCCTTTGTCGAGCCTGCCCGACTTTGACCCCCGCCTTGTTCCGGTGGTGGGGGTGGATGCGCACCTGCCTGCGGTGCCGGTTCAGGCGCAGACCGCTGAAGCGCTGCGGGCGCGTTTTGCGCACCCGCCGCAGTGGGAGCCTGAGGTGCTGCTGGAAAAGAAGTTCATGAACCGCGAGCCCGCCCGTGCGTCTGTGCTGATTGCCATCGTGCTGCGCGAACAGCCCATGGTGCTGTTGACCGAACGCACGGCCCACCTGTCCACCCATTCGGGGCAGGTGGCCTTCCCCGGTGGGCGGGCAGACGCGGGAGATGCAACGCCTGCCGACACGGCCTTGCGCGAGGCGCAGGAAGAGGTGGGGCTTGCTCGGGATTTTGTCGAAGTGCTCGGCACGTTGCCAATCTATGTCACCGGCTCATCGTTCATCATCACGCCCGTGGTGGCGCTGGTGCAGCCGGACTGCGTGCTCCAACCCAATCCGTATGAAGTGGCCGACCTTTTCGAGGTGCCGCTCGATTTTCTGCTCAATCCCGCCAACCACCGGCGCCATGTGTTCGACCGGGATGGCGTACACCGGGAGTGGTTCTCGATGCCCTACCAGGACGGCGGCAAGAACCATTACATCTGGGGTGCGACAGCAGGCATGCTGCGCAACTTCTACCGTTTCATGCAGGCGTAAACCGGGCCCGCGTGCGATAGGGTGCATCGGGGCAAAGCACCAGTATCATTGCCCCCCATGAGTTTCTTCGCCATCCTGTTCGCTCTGCTGATCGAGCAGGCCCGCCCGCTGGCACGCAGCAATCCCATTCATGCGGGTCTGCGAGCGTGGGCGCTGTCCGTGAGTCGCAATTTTGATGCGGGCAAGCCGCACCACGGCTGGGTGGCCTGGAGCCTTGCGGTGCTGGTTCCGGCCCTGGTGACCCTGGCCATTCACTGGCTGTTGCTTTGGGGACTGGGGTGGCCCTTTGCGGTGCTGTGGAGTGTGGCCGTGCTGTACATCACGCTCGGGTTTCGGCAGTTCAGCCACCACTTCACGGGCATCCGCGACGCGTTGGAGGAGGGCGATGAAGATGCTGCCCGCGAGCGCCTGGCCCACTGGCAGCAGGTGGATGTAGGGGCGCTACCGCGTAGCGAGATCGTGCGCCATGTGATCGAGTATTCAGTGTTGGCGGCCCACCGGCATGTGTTCGGCGTGTTGGCATGGTTCTCCGTGCTGGCTGCCCTGGGCCTGGGGCCGACCGGGGCTGTTCTGTACCGGTTGGCTGAGTTTGTATCGCGCTATTGGCATTACAAGCAGCGCACGGGCGCTCAGCCTGCCAGCGCCTCCCTGCAGCAGGCCTCTGCGCAGGCGTGGACTGCCATCGACTGGCTTCCGGCCCGGCTCACGGCACTGAGCTTTGCGGTGGTGGGCAGCTTTGAAGAGGCGATTGAGGGCTGGCGGTTTCACGCACAACGTTTCCCCAATGACAACGACGGCGTGGTGCTGGCCGCCACGGCAGGTGCCATCAATGTACGCCTGGGGGGCGAGGCACTGAAGGCGCGCACTGAATTGCACGCGCCACAGGGCCTGGAGATTGACGCCGACATGGGCGACAGCGATTCCACCCCCGGGCGCGAGCCCGAGGTGGGCCACCTGCGCAGCGTTGTGGGGTTGGTGTGGCGCTCGGTAGTGGTTTGGATGCTGCTGCTGGCGTTGCTCACGCTGGCGCGTTTGCTGGGGTAGCTGGCAAGCCCCCTGAACCGCAATGCGGCTGCCCTCGGAGGAGGGGGCGCACCCTCAACCATGCAAGCCAGTTCCACGGGTGCGCTGGTTTCCGCCGCGCCAGGAGTGAAGGCCGCGCCCGGCTCAGTACCGGGTGTGGCGCAGTTCTTCAAATAGATCGCTATAAATTTTATAGCGTGTTGCGCTTATACCGCCTGCGCTGGGGCCCAGTTTGACTGCATCCAGCACGCCACAGCCCGGCTCGTGCAGGTGCGTGCAGTTGTAGAACTTGCAGGCTGTCGCATGTGCTGCAATGTCGGGCATGCAGGCTGCCAGTTGCATGGGGGCAATGTGGTGCAGCCCAAACTCCTGAAAGCCTGGTGAATCGATGAGCGCGGTGGTACGGGCCTTGTCCATCCAGTACCAGTGCGTGCTGGTGGTGGTGTGTTTGCCCGAGTTCAGCGCCTGCGAGATTTCACCGGTGAGCACGGAAGCGCCTGGCACCAGCAGATTGATGAGGGTGCTCTTGCCGGACCCTGAGGGCCCCAGCACCAGCGTGGTCTTGCCCTGCAGATGTTCCATCAGCAGCGCGCGGTCCACGTCGCTGGAGAGCGCCAGCGACAGCGGCAGCACGCCATAGTGCTTGCTGGCGCCCATGTGCCGGTAGGGCAGCAAGCGCTCCCAGGCGCGGGCGAAAGGTTCGACCAGATCGCTCTTGTTGAGTGCAATGATGGGCTTGATGCCCTCGGCCTCGGCGGCAATCAGGGCGCGGGCTAGCTGGCTTTCCGAAAACACCGGCTCTGCCGCGATCAGGATGAGCACCTGGTCGAGGTTGGCGGCAAACGACTTGGTGCGGATCTCGTCCTGTCGGTAAAAGAGGTTGCGCCGTTCCTTGACCTTTTCGATGGTGCCCTCTTCGCCTTGGCCGGGCGGGGGCGCCTGCCACAGCACATGGTCGCCCACCACTGCCTGGCTCTTTTTGCCGCGTGGGTGGCAGATGCGGCGTTCGCCGTCGGGCGTCTCCACCATGCAGTGGCGCCCATGGCTGGCGACCACGGTGCCGTCCATGAGCGCGCTGCGTTCAGCCATGGGAGCCTGTGGTGCGCAAGGTCATGGGGTCAGGCCACCAGGGCATCGAACTGCGTTGCGCACTCGAAATCCGTGGATGAAATGCCATGCACGTCGTGCGTGTTCAGGCGCACCACGCAGCGGCTGTAGTGCACCGACAGATCGGGGTGGTGATCCTGGGCATTGGCAATGAAGGCCAAGGCGTTCACGAACGAGATGGTCTCGTAGTAGTTGGCGAAATGGTAGGTCTTCTCAATGGCGACGTCAGCGCCATCGCCCGTCAGGCTCCAGCCTTCGAGTTTGGCCAGGTTTGCTACAACTTCGGTAGCTGTCAACGCACGACGTGTAAGCGTTGACCAGTCTTTTTTCTTCAACATGGTAGTCATGGATGGGAGGGGTTGTGCATGCGCGCCAGCCGCTCGGTGGCGGGTGGGTGCGAGTAGTAGAACTTCACGTACACCGGGTCGGGTGTGAGCGTGGAGGCATTATCTTCGTAGAGCTTGAGCAGGGCGGAGGACAGGTCGGCGCCGCTGGCCTGGGCGACGGCGTAGGCGTCTGCCTGGAATTCGTGGCGGCGCGAAAGTTGCGAGAACAGCGGCGAGATGAAAAACGTGAAGACTGGCACCACAAGCATGAAAAGCAGCAGGGCCAATGCGTCATTGGGGGCTGCGGCCAGGGTGGGGTCCAACGAGATACTCGGCCGCACGCCCAGCCCGGTGTAGAACCACACCTGGTTGGAGAGCCAGCCCAGCAGTGCAAAGCCTGCCAGGCTCAATGCGAACATGGTCACGATACGCTGGATGATGTGGCGGTGCTTGAAATGCCCCAGCTCATGGGCCAGCACCGCCTCGACCTCGCCCGGGGCCAGCTGGCGCAAGAGGGTGTCGTAAAACACCACGCGCTTTGCTGCGCCAAAGCCCGTGAAGTAGGCGTTGGCATGCGCGCTGCGGCGGCTGCCGTCCATCACGAACAGCCCTTTGGCCGAGAAGCCGCAGCGCTGCATGAGGGCAGTGACACGGGCCTTGAGCGATTCATCTTCGAGGGGCTGGAACTTGTTGAACAGCGGGGCGATGAAGGTGGGATACACCACCATCAGCAGCAGATTGAAACCCATCCAGAAGCACCAGGCCCATAGCCACCACAGCGGACCGGTCGCCGCCATGATCCAAAGGATCAGCGCGGCGATGGGCAGGCCGATGAGTGCGCCGACCAGCAGGCCCTTGAGCGCATCGGCAACCCACAGGCGCCAGGTCATCTTGTTGAAACCAAAGCGCTCTTCCACGACGAAGGTCTGGTACAGCGACAGCGGCAGGTCGATCAGGCCGCTGATGGCGGCGAAGGCGGTCAGCAGCGCCAACTGCTGCCACATCCCGCCGCCCAGGGCGCTGAGCAGGGCCTGATTCAGCACATCCAGTCCACCCAGCAGTGTCCAGCCCAGCAGCACGGCCGCACCCAGTGCCATTTCCAGCAAGCCCAGGCGCGCCTTGGTGATCGTGTAATCCGCGGCCTTCTGGTGCGCCGCCAGCGCGATGCGTTCGGCAAATGGTGCGGGAACGTCGCTGCGGTGTCGCGCCACATGCCGGATCTGGCGCGTAGCCAGCCAGAACTTGAGCACAAGGCCCAGGGTGAGAGCTGCGGCAAACGCAAGCGTCAGCGCCAGGGCGGGAGAGAAGGCGTCGGAAGTGGGCATGAGCGGCGAGTTTAGGCCATCGGCGACAATGCGCGCCATGTCAGAAGCCAACAACCCCACCCCTCACGCACTTGCCAAATCCGACCAGAACCTGGTCTGGCTCGATTGCGAAATGACTGGCCTGGAGCCCGATACCGACCGCCTTCTTGAAATCGCCGTCATCGTGACGGGACCGAGCCTGGAGCCGCGCATCGAGGGGCCAGTTTTTGCGATCCACCAGTCCGATGAACTGCTGGGCAAGATGGATGCCTGGAACAAGGGCACCCACGGCCGCAGCGGCCTCATCGACAAGGTGAAGGCCTCGACCGTGACGGAGGAGGAGGCAGAGCAGCAGATCATTGCCTTCCTGAGCAAGTACGTTCCCAAAGGGACTGCGCCTATGTGCGGCAACAGCATCGGCCAGGACCGGCGCTTTCTGGTGCGCTATATGCCCAAGCTGGAGCGATTCTTCCATTACCGCAACGTGGACGTGAGCACCCTTAAGGAGTTGGCCAAGCGCTGGAAGCCCGAGGCCTACACCAGCTTCAAGAAAGCGCAGAAGCACACGGCCCTGGCAGACGTGCATGAGTCCATTGACGAACTGGCGCACTACCGCAAGCACCTGCTTTCGGTGTGACGGATTCCGGGGAGGGCGGCTGAAGACCTTGTGGGTTTGTATCGCAAGAACTGAGAGGGGCTTGCGGGAAAATACCTATCCATGCCATAATCAGCGGCTGCGCAGGAATCCATTCCTCGCAGATTGTGCATCTCCCCTCACACACCGGGCTTGCCAGCCGACTGTTTTCAACGCAGTGCAGGACTAGCGAACAACGCCCACCAGCATCCGCCCAGAGCAATGCAGGTTTCGTTTGATGGTTGATGTTTTTTAACCATTGACGAAGCCACTCGCAGGCTACGCTTGCGATCGTCTTCGTGAGAGAAAAATCATGACCGACACCTCTTTGGTGCAGGGCGAATTCGCGCCTGCCGACACTTCCTTTGCTGCCGACATTTCCGTGCAGTCTTCCCCTCTGGACGCCGTGGTGGCAGCTGCCACCGAGGTCGACGTTGCCGTGACCGCTGAACCCAACGGCTTTATCGAACTGGGCCTGGCCCCTGAACTCGTGCAAGCCGTAGCTGACCTGGGCTACACCCAGCCCACCAGCGTGCAGCTCAAGGCCATTCCCTTGGCAATGGGCGGTGGCAACGACTCCACCAAGTTCATCGACTTGATGGTTTCCAGCCAGACCGGCAGCGGCAAGACTGCCGCCTTCCTGCTGCCCGTGCTGCACACGCTGATCAACCAGCAGGCTGCTGCCGAAGCCGAAGAACGCGCTGCTTTCGAGCGCGCAGTGGCCGAAGCTGCCGCCCGTGGTGAACCTGCCCCCAAGCGCGCCAAGCGCAAGGACCCCACCAGCTCGCGCAATTTCAAGGCCGCCACCCCTGGTGCCCTGATTCTGTGCCCCACGCGTGAACTGGCGCAGCAAGTCGCGCACGATGCTATCGACCTGGTCAAGCACTGCCGTGGCCTGCGTGTCGCTAACGTGGTGGGTGGCATGCCTTACCAATTGCAGATCGCCAAGCTGCAAAACGCCGACCTGGTGGTGGCCACCCCTGGCCGCTTGCTGGACCTGCAGCGCTCGATGCAGATCAAGCTCGACAAGGTGCAGTTCCTGGTCGTTGACGAAGCCGACCGCATGCTCGACCTGGGTTTCTCGGACGACCTGGCCGAACTGAACCAGCTGACCGCCCAGCGCAAGCAGACCATGATGTTCAGCGCTACCTTCGCGCCCCGCATCCAGCAGTTGGCCATGCGCGTGATGCACGACGGAGGTTCGTCTGTGCAGAAGGTCACCATTGACTCTCCGCAAGAGAAGCATGCCAACATCAAGCAAATGCTGTACTGGGCCGACAACGCCCAGCACAAGCGCAAGATGCTGGACCACTGGCTGCGTGACACCACGATCAACCAAGCCATCGTTTTTGCCAGCACCCAGGTGGAGTGCGATGGCCTGGCCAACGACCTGCAGCAAGAAGGCTTTTCGGCCGTTGCATTGCACGGTGCCCTGAGCCAGGGTTTGCGCAATCGCCGTTTGATGGCATTGCGCGCTGGCCAGGTGCAGATTCTGGTGGCTACCGATGTGGCAGCACGTGGTATCGATGTGCCCACGATCACCCATGTGTTCAACTTCGGCCTGCCCATGAAGGCCGAGGACTACACCCACCGCATTGGCCGTACTGGCCGTGCGGGTCGCGATGGCCTGGCCATCACGTTTGCCGAGTTCCGCGATCGCCGCAAGATCTACGACATTGAGTCGTACAGCCGCCAGCAGTTCAAGGCCGAAGTGATTCCCGGCATGGAGCCCTCGCAGCGCGCGCCGCAGGCACCTCGCGGTGGCGATTTTGGTGGTGGCCGTGGCGCCCCGGGCCGTTCGTACGACAACCGTGACAACCAGTCGCGTGGCCGCTTCGGTGGTCCTGCACGTGGTGGCAATGACCGTGGTGGTTTCGGTGGTGGCTTTGGCGGTGGTTTCGCTGGCCGTGACAACCGTGGTGCTCCTGCACGTGGTGAAGGCGCTGGCGGTTTTGCGGGTCGTGATGACCGTGGTGGTGACCGTAGTTTTGCGCCGCGTCGTGATGGTGAAGGCTATGGCCGCAAACCTGGTTTTGGTGACGCTGGCCGTGGCAACTTTGCGCCCCGTGGTGATGCAGGTGCACCGCGTGGTGATTTCGCTCCCCGCAAGCCAGCGTTTGCCAAGCCAGCTGGTGGTGGCGGCAAGCCGTTCGTGGCACACGATGCCCGCAAGCGCCCTGCGCGCCCCGCGCGCTGATCGCTGACAGGTCTGTGGCGCTAGCGCCACCCCTGTTGCAAAGGCCGGTACCGCAAGGTGCTGGCCTTTTTTGTTGTTGTGGGGACCCTGGACCAAGAATACGCAGAGTAGCTCGACAATAATTGCCCAGGGAGGAATCTGCAGTGTCGTCTTCGTTATCTTCCGAGGCAGACTTCGAACACATGTTCGAACTGGCGCCTGTGTCTCTCTGGCTGGAGGACTACAGCGCCCTGAAGCAACTTTTTGATCGCTGGCGCGCTGCGGGGGTTTCCGATCTTCGTGCCCACCTTGCTCAGGACTCCGCAAGGGTGCGGCAATGCAGCGCTGCCCTCAAGGTGTTGAAAGTCAATCGCCGCACGCTGGAGCTGTTTGCGGCCGAGAACCAACAGGTGCTTGAAGCGAATCTGGACCAGGTCTTCAGGGATGACATGCACGATGCGGTCTTCCATGAGCTGGCGGCGCTGTGGTCCGGGCAGCTGGAGTTTTCGAACCAGACGGTCAACTATGCGCTGGATGGCCGGCGTCTTGACGTTCAGATTCGCGCACGCATCCTTCCAGGGTATGAAGCGGACTGGAGCCGCGTTCTGCTTTCGCTGGAAGACATCACGGCCCAAGTGCGGAGTGCCAGCCAACTTCGGCGCAGCGAACAATATGCGCGGGATTTGTTTGAGCACTCCCCGGTCTCGTTGTGGGTCGAGGATTTCAGTGCCGTGAAAAGCCTGCTCGACGGCGTTCGCGCGCAGGGCATTGACGACTTCAAGACCTTCATCACGGTGCATCCTGAATTCGTCACGCGCTGCATGCAGGAGATCCGCGTGATCGATGTCAACCAGCAGACGTTGCGCATGTTCGGTGCGTCCAGCAAGGAGATGCTTCTGAACAACATCGGGCGGGTGTTTAGGGGTGAGATGCATGAGTCCTTCGCGGACCAGTTGCTGGACCTGTGGGAGGGCAAGACCTTTCAGCAGCGCGAAGTGGTCAACTACGCGCTGTCGGGGGATGCGGTGCATATCCACATGCAGTTTTCTGTGTTGGCAGACCATCTTGCGGACTGGGGGCTGGTGCTGCTGTCGCTGGTGGACATCACGGCGCGCAAAAAGGCCGAAGCCTACCTGGAGTACCTTGGCAAGCATGACGTCCTGACGCAGCTGCGCAACCGGGCCTTCTATGCGGAAGAACTCAATCGTGTCACCCGCAAGGGGCCGTGGCCTCTGTCCATCATTGCGATTGATCTGAACGGGCTCAAGGTTGTGAACGATGAGCAGGGCCATGCTGCGGGCGATTCCATGCTGCGCAGGGTGGGCGAAGTACTGGCCAAGGCGGTGGACCCGCCAGCCTGCGCCGCGCGCATTGGCGGAGACGAATTCACGGTGTTGCTGCCCGGCATGGACGAGCGCAGCGCCTTTGCGTTGCAGGAGCGCATTCTCTCCATGTTGGACTTGAACAACCAGTTCTATCCGGGTCAGCCTATCAGCCTGGCCATGGGCGTCGCTTCGTGCCGTTCGGGCGACATGGTGGAAGCGGCCATCCATCGTGCCGACCAGGCCATGTATGCCGAAAAAATCCGGTACTACCAGGAAAAAGGGGTGGACCGGCGGCAACTGTCATAGGACCCCTTCCGGGTTGCACGGAAGCTTGGCGTCAGGTGCCGTGGGGTGTACTTCAGAACTCAGCCCGCGTGAACTGCGTAGCCGTAGAGCCACCCGGTTGGCGCCCTGGCTAGAAAGTTGCGCTCCGAGGCATCGATGGCCCCAGTGCTTGGCGGGCGTAGCGGCTTTCCAGAGGCTTCGCCAGGGTGACTACTGTGCCTTTACCTGTGCCTCTACCGCCTTGAACGCTTCGACATCGACAAACTTGCCAAGCTTCCAGTTAGGCTGGGCTTTGTACTCGGGCGCCTGGAATCCCACTCTCGCGGGTGCGCACTGACTTGGCGGGGCGTAGAGTGAGGTCTCATTGTTGCTAGCGCGCAGGGCAATTCACGAACGCCAGGGGCTCAACCTGGCGTTGCAGTCCTTCCAATATCGGGCCAGCGGTGGTGCAGATAGATCCAAGCCATCATGCCCACGCACATCATGAGCAGCGATGCGAAGGCCAGCAAGACCGTTGAGTGCATTACCAAAGGGACCAGGATGCCCGCCACAATGCCGTTCGCAGTAGAGCCGACAAACGCTTGCATGGACGAGGCCATGCCGCGGCGCTCGGGGTGAAGGTCCAGCACCAGCAGGGTCACTACCGGCACCATCAGTGCCCAGCCAAACGCAAAGACCGCAATCGGCAGCAGCGACCAGGCCGCGTGCACTGAAAAGAGCAGATTAGCTCCCAGGTTGAAGACGGCTACGGTGAACATGATCACAAAGCCGTGCCGTATCTGTCGTTTTGGAGCGATCTTGCCGGCCAGACGCCCGCTCAGCCACGCGCCGCCCATGATGCCCGAAATGGTCAGTAGAAAGAACCAGAAGAACTGCGTGGGGGCAAGTGCAAGGTGTTCGCCCAGAAAGGCAGGTGCTGCCAGTACGTACAGGAACATTCCATTGAAAGGAACGCCGCTTGCGAGCGCCAGCAGCACAAATCGAGGGCTTGACCCCAGCTGCCAGTACCCCCGCATAAGATGGGGCACATTGAACGGCTGGCGATGCTCGGCCTGCAATGTTTCGGGCAGGAGCCTGAAGTTTGCGACCCAGAGCACCAGACCCACGCAGGTTAGAAACCAGAAGATGCTGTGCCAGCCTGCATGTACAAAAAGCCAGCCGCCCACGATGGGAGCGATGGCTGGGGCTATGCCAAAGTAGATCGTCACTTGGCTCATCACCTGCTGCGCGCGCGCTGGGGGAAACATGTCGCGGATGACAGCACGCGACACCACAATGCCAGCGCCCGTAGACAAGCCCTGCAATGCCCTGAACGCTATGAGCTGGCCGATGCTTTGTGACAGCGCGCATCCAGCCGAGGCCAGCGTGAACATGGCGATCCCGCACAGGACCACCGGTCGCCGGCCAAAGCTGTCTGCGAGTGCTCCATGGAAGAGGTTCATGAACGCAAAACCAAAGAGATAGGCCGAAAGGGTCTGTTGCATCTCCACCGGGGTGGCGCCCAGAGCACTGGCAATGCCTGTGAAGGCGGGTATGTAGGTGTCAATCGAGAAAGGCCCCAGCATGCCCAGTACGGCGAGGAGGGCAGCGAGGGTCCATTGGGGGGCGCGCCAAAGTGTGTGGGCGTTGGGATTCATCGGGTGGGCAACGGGTAGAACATCGGGCGTGGGCAGGGGGCTCGGACAGGGCCGATGACGGCTGTTGCGGCAAGAGCCGCTGTCAGGACTTGGTTCTCTGCGGCAGCAGTTGGCCCCCGGATGAAAACCGGTACCTCCCCTCCATCCAGCCCAGTCCGAACAGGGCCAGAGTCTGTTCATAGTACGCCGTGGATCGCACGGGATTCGCGACGAGGCGGCTGAGCTGCGCTTTCAATGCAGCACTATCGCCTTGCGCCTGCAAAAAGGGCAGCATCGCTGCCGTAAAGCCTGCCGGACCGGGGCCTGAGCCCTGTCCTGTCAGTACATCAATCGATTCAGGTGGGTACCCCTGTTCGCGCACGTATCTCGCCATGGGGGCCAATGCAGAAAGCAAGGGCTTGCGGCCAGGTGCGGCAGGGTGCAGCATGCCTGCCCACAGGTAGACGCGAATCGCGTTGTAGGCGCCCTGGCCTTTTTCCTTGCCTTTGTCGTCAATGAGAAAGCCTTGCCGTGCGTCGTACAAGGTCCAGTCAGGGGCGTAGCCTTTGGGGGAGGCTCCCACGATGATTTTTTCAGAACTATGAATGAGCTGCCTCCAGGCAGGGAGGGGGTAGAGCGTGGCCAGCCGTTGCATTACCTGCAACGGCATATAGCTTGGGTTGAGTTTCCATCGGCCTTCGGCCTCCACAAAGCCGCTTGGCGCAGGGAGCAGACTCGGCCCCAGGCCAGGGAGGTCTGCGGTCTCCTCTGCAATGATGCGGGCGGCCAGACGAGCCCCCAAGGCGCGATATTGCGGGGCGTTCCACAGGCGTGCCGCCTCGCCCAAGACATAGGCAATCCAGATGTCAGCGTCGGAGGCCGCATTGCTGTCAATAACGCCCCAGGTTCCGTCCGGCCGACGGCCCCACAGCCACGCGGGCAGGCGTGCGCCCAGGTCTCCACCGCTCAGGTTGTTCTCGGTCCAGCGCAGGAGGGTGCTGAAACCCTTGCGGTCATTGGCGACCAGGGCAAAGAAAAGTCCGTAAGCTTGGCCTTCCGAGTAGGTGCGCCCTCCCTCCCCGTCGTCCGAGATCACCCTGCCTTCCTCGCTGGTGAATTGGGCCTTGAAGGTATCCCAGGCAGGCCATTGACCGCCGCGCGCCAAACCCGCCACTGCGCGCTCCTGCCCTTGCGCGCGTGACAGCGTGGCGGGCGCGAGCAGGCTCAGTCCTGTGAGAAGTGCTGTCCGTCTCAGGAGCATTGGAGTCATGAAAATCCTCGTGTTGCAATACCAACAGGAACGGGTTCTTCTGGATAGCCTATGGTGCACAGCGCATATGTGCGAGCACGATGAGGCTATGTTGTAACCTGAAGATGCTGCTGAGAACGGAGCCGGCCGAGGAAGGGGTGTGTTGTGCCTCTTTCGTAGCCAGAAAAAACAAAAAAGCCGACGCTACATTGAAGTAGCACCGGCTTTGTGCGCCTTACGGCTTTTGTTTGGTGGGTCCTGAGTGACTCGAACACTCGACCTACGGATTAAGAGTCCGCTGCTCTACCAACTGAGCTAAGAACCCAAACTTTTTACAAATCTGTCTGCATTGCTGCAGAGCCTCGAATTATGCACTAGTTTTTTGTGCCTTGGCAAGCAACCCAGAAAATTATTGCATGGCATTGCGGCTGGCGAGTTCGACAAACAGGCCACTGTGGTCCAGTTCGCCCAAGCCATGATCTACGCCTTCGGCATAGAGGGTCTCGAACAGGGCTGTGATGGGCGCGTCGAAGCCGATCTCGCCGGCCGTCGCCAGGGCGTTGCGCATGTCCTTGAGCTGCACTGCCATGCGGCCGCGTGGGGCAAAGTCACGCTCCACCATGCGCTGGCCATGCAGTTGCAGGATGCGGCTGTCTGCAAAACCTCCCTGAATGGCTTCGCGCACCTTGGCCATGTCTGCGCCGCCCTTGGCTGCAAACAGCAATGCCTCGGCCACTGCGCCGATGGTGATGCCCACGATCATCTGGTTGGCCAACTTGGTGAGCTGGCCCGCGCCGTGCGGGCCCACATGGGTGGCGCGGCCGCAGGCGGCGAACACGGGCTGGGCCTGCGCAAAGTCTTCAGGGCGCCCGCCCACCAGGATGGCGAGCGTGCCGTTTTCTGCTCCCACCGTCCCACCTGATACAGGTGCATCCAGGTGGGCCAGGCCCATCTCGCCCAGGCGGGCGGCGTGGTCCCGTGCTTCGCGGGGCTGGATAGAGGCCATGTCGATGAAGAGGGCGCCTTTGCGCATCGCCTTGGCCGCTCCGGATTCGAACAGGACGTGTCCTACGACAGGGCCGTTTTCCAGCAGGCTGATCACCATATCGGCGTTCTGGACCGCTTCGGTGGGCGAGGCATGGACGGTGATGCCAAACGCTGCCAGGGGCTCCGCCTTGGCTCGGGTACGGTTCCACACCTGGACCTGATGGCCAGCTTCCTTGAGGCGGCGTGCGATGGGGCGGCCCATCATGCCAATGCCCAGGACTGCAATGCGAAGCGGGGTGGTGGTCATGGCGTCATTCATCCGGGATCGTTGTCTCTGTGTGCATCATGTGCCTTTTTGGTGCATCACCCTGTCACGGAGCTTGCAGCATGGCTAGATTGGAATGATGATGCCGCACAGCCCCAGGAGACCCTACCCATGACCTTGCCCCTGCATGACCCCGCCTGGCTGGAGCGCATGTACAACAACCGCGCTCTGGTGCCCGACCACATGGACTACCTGCAGCGCTGGGCACGGGATTCTGCGCAGGTGCGGGCCAACGTCCCTTGTGTGCTGGATGTGGCCTATGGCAGCGGTGCAGGGGAAACCCTGGACGTGTTTCCGTCTGCGCGTACCACGGGCGGGCCGGTGCCTGTGCTGGTGTTCATCCATGGCGGCTACTGGCGGTCGCTCGACAAATCCGATCACTCGTTCATTGCGCCGCCTTTTACCCAGGCCGGGTTTTGTGTGGTAGTGGTGAACTATGCGTTGTGCCCAGGCACCCCCGAGGCGCCGGTGACCATTCCGCACATCGTGCGGCAAATGGAGAAAGCACTGGGTTGGGTGTGGCACCACGTTGCCGCCCATGGGGGCGACCCGAAGCGGATTACCGTGGCAGGGCATTCGGCGGGAGGCCAACTGGCGGCCCTGCTGCTCACCAGTGTGTGGCCGCTGATCGGTGACGGTCTGCCGGATGGGCTGGTGCGCAATGCGCTGTCGATCTCCGGGGTCCACGATCTGGAGCCCATCATGCACACCCCCATGTACCAGACGGTGCTGAACCTCACGGAGCAGCAAGTGCTGCAGTGCAGCCCGGCGCGCCTGCTGGAGCCCGCCATCGGTACGCTCTATTGCGCCGTGGGGGCGGATGAAAGCCCCGAGTTCCTACGGCAGAACCAGTTGATGCAGAACGCCTGGGGCAGCCACTTCGTGCCCCGTAGCGTGGCATTACCCGGACTGCACCACTTCAGCATCGTCGATGCGCTGGCCCAGCCGGGGCACGACCTGCACCACATGGCGCAGAACCTGCTGCGGGCCTGACCTCGCGTTGATCTCGGCCCGGGTGCTGGTTTACATCAGCAGGTGCTCACCCGCGTTGTCGCCGCCCAGGATCACATAGTTGACCTTGCGCACGTCCATCAGCTTGGTGCCGCCAGCGTAGCTGATGGAGCTTTGCACATCCTGCTCCATCTCGATCAGCGTCTCGGCCAGCTTGCCCTTGATGGGCTCCAGGATGCGCTTGCCTTCCACGTGCTTGTACTCGCCCTTGTTGAAGTCGCTGGCTGAGCCGTAGTACTCCTTGAACAGAGCGCCGTCCACCTCCACCGTCTTGCCGGGGGACTCTTCATGGCCTGCGAACAGCGAGCCGATCATCACCATGCTGGCGCCAAAACGGATGCTCTTGGCGATGTCGCCATGGCTGCGGATGCCGCCGTCGGCAATGATGGGTTTGGTGGCCACGCGGGCACACCACTTGAGGGCTGACAACTGCCAGCCGCCCGTGCCAAAGCCGGTCTTGAGTTTGGTGATGCACACCTTGCCCGGGCCCACGCCTACCTTGGTCGCGTCGGCGCCCCAGTTTTCCAGATCGATGATGGCTTCAGGCGTGGCCACGTTGCCAGCAATCACAAACGCCTTGGGCAGGTGCTGCTTGAGGTAGCCAATCATGTTCTTCACGCTGTCGGCATGCCCATGGGCGATGTCGATGGTGATGTATTCGGGCGTGAGGCCCAGTGCCACCAACTGGTCCACGGTGTCGTAGTCGGGTTGTTTGACGCCCAGTGAGATCGAGGCGTAGCAGCCCTTGGCGTGCATGTCCTTGACGAACTGAATATTGTCCAGGTCAAACCGGTGCATGACGTAGAAGTAGCCGTTCTGGGCCATCCAGGTACAGATCTTTTCGTCCACCACCGTTTTCATGTTGGCGGGTACCACGGGGATGCGGAACGAGCGGCCGCCCAGCTCCACGCTGGCGTCGCATTCCGAGCGGCTTTCCACGCGGCATTTGCGGGGCAGCAGCAAAACGTTGTCGTAATCGAAGATTTCCATGAGATTCCAAGCTCCTTTGAAAAGGTCGCCTGCGAAGGATTTCGCGGGCGTGGGCGCTTGGCTTGGGACCGGCTTTGTGGGCACTGGCGTGGTGGCCAGCTCCGAACCCCGCAGATTGCGCGGGCACAAAAAACCGGGCGTCAAGAAACTTGGGCCCGGTGATTGATTCTACCCGCCTGCCTGGCAGACCCTATAACCGTGCGGGTATGACCGGTATCACCGATGTCATCGGCAGGTGGACTGCGCAGCCGCCAGGACGCTGCCCTGGGCGTCCTGCACCCAGCCCACCAAACGCAGCCGCTCGGCCTGTGCGCCTTCCGGGATGCGCATGGACCGGGTTTCCATCCATTTCATTTGCTCTTTTTTTGATAGCTTTTCGCGCTTTTCCCACGTGCCGTGGAGCATGTTTCGAACCATATTTCGTGCCACTCTCGTGCCTTCGGTGCCTGCAGGCACGGATTCGACAAGCAGCAGGTAGAAGTCCATGGCTCCGGGCGTTGCGACGTTGCGCTGTGCAGCGCGCTGCACGGGCGTGAACGCGATGGCCGCGCCCAGGTAGTCGTTGAACGGCATGCCGTGGGCCACGCGCAGGCGGGCGGGCGTGGCGGCCTCGATGGCCGCAGTGTGGACATCGGTGGTGACAGGGGGCTTGCGGCCCAGGGTCTGCAGGCGGGCCAGGGCGTCGTTGGTGGCGGCGGCCGACAAGGGCGCTTCGTCACCGGCCTTGCCCGGCACGATCCAGTCCAGCACCGCCACGCCCGCCGTGGCAGAGGGCGCGGGGGTGGCCGCATCGCTCCAGCAGGCTTCGCAGTCGGCACTGATGAAGCGCTCGAAAATGGCCACGGGCTGTGGGACGCCGTCACTGCTGCAGCTGGCCTGGGCCAGCGCTGAGGCTGTGTAAGTGAGGACCAGGACGCTGGCCAGGGTGCGGGCAATGTTTTTCATGGTCGGGTGGGGGAGGGTGCCGGGGCGCTTTCTACAATGGCCGCATGTTCCCACAAGACCCGTTCCCGGGTGCACCCGAAGCCTTGGTGCCCCCACACGCTGCTGCGGCCTCGGCTGCATCGCCCCTCCTGGCCAATCTGAACGACGAGCAACTGGCGGCCGTCACGCTGCCCGCAGGCCACGCACTGATTCTGGCGGGCGCAGGCTCGGGCAAGACGCGTGTGCTCACCACCCGCATTGCCTGGCTGCTGCAAAACGGCTACGCCACACCCGGTGGCATTCTGGCCGTCACTTTCACGAACAAGGCCGCCAAAGAGATGGTGGCGCGTTTGTCCGCCATGCTGCCGGTGAACGTGCGCGGCATGTGGATCGGCACCTTCCACGGCCTGTGCAATCGCCTTTTGCGCGCGCACCACAAGGCGGCGGGCCTGTCGCAGTCCTTTCAAATTCTGGACACGCAAGACCAGCTCTCGGCCATCAAGCGCCTGTGCAAGCAGCACAACGTGGACGACGAGCGTTTTCCGCCCAAACAGCTGGCGTATTTCATTGCCAATTGCAAGGAAGAAGGCCTGCGCCCTGCCAACGTGGAGGCGCACGACAGCGACTCGCGCAAGAAGGTCGAGATTTACCAGCTGTACGAAGACCAATGCCAGCGCGAAGGCGTTGTGGACTTTGGCGAGCTGATGCTGCGCAGCTACGAGCTGCTGCGCGACAACGACCCGATTCGCGAGCACTACCAGCGCCGGTTTCATCACATCCTGGTGGACGAGTTTCAGGACACGAACAAGCTGCAGTACGCCTGGCTCAAGCAGCTGGCGGGCAACGAGGTGGGCGGGCGCTTTGAAGCGCGCGGCAGCGTGATTGCCGTGGGCGACGACGACCAGAGCATCTACGCCTTTCGCGGTGCGCGCGTGGGCAACATGACCGACTTTGTGCGCGAGTTTGATGTGCAGCGCCAGATCAAGCTGGAGCAGAACTACCGCAGCTACAGCAACATCCTTGATTCGGCCAACGCCCTCATCAGCCACAACAGCCGCCGCCTGGGCAAGAACCTGCGCACCACGCAGGGTGCGGGCGAGCCCGTGCGCGTGTACGAAGCCAGCTCCGACCTGGCGGAGGCGCAGTGGATGGTCGATGAGATCAAGCAACTCGTGCGCAACGACGGCTTTGAGCGCAAGGAAATCGCCGTGCTCTACCGCAGCAATGCGCAAAGCCGGGTGATCGAATCGGCACTGTTCAATGCCAGCGTGCCCTACCGCGTGTACGGCGGTCTGCGCTTCTTCGAGCGCGCCGAAATCAAGCATGCGCTGGCCTACCTGCGCCTGCTGGAGAACCCACACGACGACACCAGCTTCACGCGCGTCGTCAACTTTCCGCCGCGTGGCATTGGCGCGCGCAGCATCGAAGTGCTGCAGGACGCAGCCCGCGCCGCAGGTTGCTCGCTGCACGACGCGGTGAGCGCCGTGCCCGGCAAGGCGGGCGCTAACCTGGGCGCGTTCGTCGCCATGGTCGATGTGCTGCGCGAGCAGACCCAAGGCCTGAACCTGCGCGGCATCATCGAGCAGATGCTCGAATCCACGGGCTTGGTGGAGCACTTCCGCACGGAGAAGGAAGGCGCCGACCGCATCGAGAACTTGCAGGAACTGGTCAACGCTGCCGAGAGTTTTGTCACGCAGGAAGGTTTTGGCCGCGACGCCGTGGCCCTGCCACTGGACGAGCATGGCACGCCGCTCACCCAGAGCGCCCAAAGCCCGGTCAGCCAGGGGCTGGACCCCAACGCACCGGTGCTGGACGAACCCCTGAAGCCCGCCGTGCCGGGCATCGTGGACGCCGACACCGGCGAAACCCTCTCACCCCTGGCCGCCTTCCTGACCCACGCCGCGCTCGAAGCGGGCGACAACCAGGCCCAGGCTGGCCAAGACGCCGTGCAGTTGATGACCGTGCACGCCAGCAAGGGCCTGGAGTTTGACGGTGTGTTCATCGGCGGCATGGAAGAGGGCCTGTTCCCCCACGAAAACTCCGCCAGCGAGCGCGATGGTCTGGAGGAAGAGCGCCGACTGATGTATGTGGCCATCACCCGCGCCCGCAAGCGCCTGTACCTGAGCCACTCGCAAACGCGCATGCTGCATGGGCAGACGCGCTACAACATCAAGAGCCGCTTTTTTGACGAGCTGCCTGAGGCCGCACTCAAGTGGATTACGCCCAAGCAGCAAGGGTTTGGATCGTATGCTCCTAATTCAGGAGCTGGTAGCGCTTATCCATCAAGCGCTAGAGGTCAATTTGGCTTTAAATCCGAGACCTTTGCCAGCCCACCGGTGCCCGTGCAGAAGACCGCGCCGTCCCACGGCCTGCGCGCAGGCATCAACGTGTTCCACACCAAGTTCGGCGAAGGCAAGGTGCTGGCCATCGAGGGCACGGGCGACGACGCGCGTGCGCAGGTCAATTTCCCGCGCCATGGCACCAAGTGGCTGGCGCTCAGCGTGGCCAAGTTGACGGTGGTGGATTGACGCTAAGGCGATCGTTTTTGTCGGCAGGTTTATGCGCTTGCATTTTCGTCCGCGCGTGCTCGGCATCGCCTTGACCGTGGTGGCTTGCGCGTCGTTGGCACTCTGGGTGAGTGCATGGCTCTTTCTCATCTCCCAAGAGGACTTCACGCCTAAGCGGGGCACGCTCACCTATTACCTCGGGATTTCCTCGCTGGTGCGCGGCGCTCCTGCGGTGGGGGTTGCGACGGAGCCGGAGTACTTTGGAACAGTGGGTGACGGCAACAAGCAACCACGCTCGGAGGTGTCGTTTGAAGTTTCTCGCAACGATATGGGCCGGGCTGTGGTTGCCGTCAACGCCTACCTGCTGCAAAACGGCCTGCAAGAGCGTGCGTTGGAGCCATCGGAACTGGAGGCTGTGCAAGCGCACAACGGCTACTTTGTGCGTTATGCCGAATACGCGTCTGTGGCGGATGGGGTTGTTGCTGTGACGGTGCAGCCGGTACGCCCAGGGGTGTTGTACAGCGTCACGGTCAGCCATTACGAGTGACTTGACCAAGGTGCCGGGTGCCCGGTGCGTGGCAATGGTTTGCTGGGTGCTCTTAAGCCACAGTAAGCTCACCCACCGTCGCTTCCGCCAGCGCCACCGCATCTGCCCCCGCCGCATACCGCAGGCGGTCTGACGCATCATTCACCGCCGCCCACACACCCTCGGCCACATCCTGTTCGGTCGTCACGGCGGCTGGCTGCCCCAGGGCTGCAAAGATTGACTGGGCGTAGGGAGCGTAGGCGGACGGGATCAACCCCTGCATGCGCTCCGCGCCGTTGGCGGTGAACTGGGTGGTGGGCGCGTAGCCGGGCTCGACGAGTTTCACGCGGACGCCAAATGCCGCCAGCTCAAACGCCAGCGACGCTGTGAACCCCTCGATGGCCGTCTTGCTGGCGGTATAGGCTGCCACCAGCGGCATGGGGGCCAGCGTGGCGCTGGACGTGACGTTGACCACCAGGCCTGCACCGCGCTCGCGCATCTGCGGCAACACGGCCTGGGTCATCGCCATGGTGCCGAAGGTGTTGGTGTCGAAGATGTCACGCACCGTGGTCATGGGCGTGGCCTCAAAGGCGCCGAACAGCCCCAGGCCCGCGTTGTTCACCAGTACGTCGATGGGGCCAGCGGCCTGTAAAGCCTGGGCGATGCTGTCGGGCGCTGTGACGTCCAGCGGTAGAACGCGCACGCGGTCTGATGCGGGCAACACGTCAGCGCGCGGGGTGCGCATGGTGGCGATCACGTTCCAGCCCTGGGCGTGAAAGTGGCGGGCGGTGGCCAGCCCGTAGCCAGACGAGCAGCCGGTAATGAGAATGGTCTTCATGGTGAAACTCCTTGGGGATGGTGGATGGGAACAGATGGAAGGTGGTGCAACGATATCGGGCCAAGTCTGGATTAACTACAATCAAACGTCTAATTTTTGTTTGCAGGAGTCCGGCTGTGGTGGATCCCCTCGCCCAAGTGATTGCGCTGCTGCGGCCGCGCGCCGTGTTCTCCAAGGTGATCAGCGGCGCGGGCGCCTGGGCCGTGCGTTATGGGGAGTTCGGCAGTCCGAGCTTTTGCACCATGCTGGAAGGCCAGTGCGTGCTGGCCGTGGCGGGGCAAGAGCCGGTGACGCTGGAGGCGGGCGACTTTGTGCTGATGCCCGCGACGCCGGGGTTCACCTTGTCGGGCATGGAGCAGCCACTGGCGCAGCCGGTGTTCATGGACCCCCACCGTTTGCCAGCGCCCGATGGCGAGCACGGGCTGCGCCATGGCACGCCCGACGGCCCGCCGGACATGCGCATGCTGGGCGGCTACTTTGAGTTTGATTCGCCCGACGCCGCGTTGCTGGTGTCGCTGCTGCCGGACCTGCTGCATGTGCGCGGGGTGGCGCGGCTGCCGACCCTGGTGCAACTGGTGCGGCAGGAATGCCTGGCCATGCTGCCCGGCCGAGACCTGGTGCTGGACCGTCTGGTGGAGTTGCTGCTGATCGAGGCCCTGCGGTCGAGCGACGAGGCGGGTGCGCCCCCCGGGCTGCTGCGCGGCCTGGCAGACGCCCGCGTGGCGGTGGGCCTGCGCCTGATGCACAGCGCGCCAGAGCAGTCGTGGACAGTGGATGCATTGGCGCGCGAGGCGGCGTTGTCGCGATCCACATTCTTTGAGCGCTTCTTGCGCGCCGTGGGGGTGCCGCCCATGGAATACCTGCTGGCCTGGCGCATGGCGCTGGCCAAGAAGCTGCTGCGCGGCAGCGACGGCCGCATAGGCATCGACGAAGTGGCCGCGCGCGTGGGCTACAGCTCGGCCAGCACCTTCAGCACCGCATTCAGCCGCCATGTGGGGCTGGCGCCCGGGCGCTATGCGCGCCAGCCGTAGGCGCGCAGGCGGATTGCTCAGTTATTTATAGCTACTAGCGATTTACCAACAAGCGCTAGAGGCATTTTTTGCTTCAATTTTCTACGCTGCCAACACCCAGTGGTTGTCCAGCCGCACGCCTCGCAGGCTGCGGCCATGCGCGTGGCTCGCAGGCGCTGCGGCCTGCGCGTTCTGCAGGCTGGCGCCCAAACCGCCCGCCCACAGCGCGCCGCCGTGCACGGCCAGCGGGCAGACGTCGGGCAGCGGCACAAGTCCCCGCCATTCGCCCTGTGGCGTGTACGTGGCAATACCGTTGGCGCGCGGGCAGCTGACGGCCCAGCCCGCAGGTGTGGCGGCCATGCTGCCGCCGTAGCCGTGGATGCTTTGCGCGATGCGCTCGGGCGTGGGCATCACCCTCAGAGCGGTGCCGTCGAACAGGGCCAGCACGGGGGCGGCGTCTTTGGCGGTGCTGTGGTCATGCTCGGCCTGGAGCGCGATGCCCAGGGTCCGATCATCGGGGGCCCAGGCCAGATGACGCAGGCTCAGGCGCTGGTCTTGCAGGCGCCATTGGCCCAGCAGGCGGCCGGTGTGGCCGTCCAGCCGCACGATGGACGAATCCATCGTTTGCAGGTCGCGCTTGACGCGGCCGGTTTCGGGTGCGGTGGGCACGCCGCCGTTGGCAACGATGAGGGTGGGCGCGCCGTTGTGGGTGGTGCGCATGTCCCAGGTCAGCTCGTGCGCGTCGATGCCGTGGGTGGGCCATTCGGCGATTTTTTGCAGGGTGCGGGTGTCGCGCACGCCGACCCAGCTGGCGCCGGTTTCTGCATCCGTTTCGGTGGTGAACAAGTGGGCACCGTCTGCGCTGGCGATGACATGGCCGTTGAAACTGCGCTCACCGTCCTGCCACAGCCATTGAGGCTCCGCGCGTTGGCCGGGCCACCAGCGTACCAGCCAGTCGCCGGGGCGGCGGGCGGTGGCCAGCACGGAGCCATCGGGCAGCACAAGAAGGCCGTGGGCGCGGGTGGGGACTTCGAGCGATACGTGGATCTGCAACGGCTGCCCGGCGCCCGGTTGCGTGGACAGCAGCCCGATGTGAAAGCTGCCCTCGCGCTCCCAGGCGGCAGCCAAGTGCATGGTGCCGTTGTTTCTGGCGAACGCGGAGGTCGGAGCGAACGCCCACGCTCCCAGGCCTGCCAGCGCGGCCAGCCCTGCCAGCGTTTGGCGGCGGTGGAGGTCAATCACCATCGGCGTCAGAAAAACCAATGCTCACCTGCAGCGCCGGTGCCACTTCGGATTCGGCCAGAAACTTGAGTGCGGCCAGATCCTTGGCGGTTTGCTGGATGGACGCCTTGTTCTGCACGCCCGCTTTTTGCACCTGCGCCATCGATGCATCGACCTTGCTGGCGGCCTTGTGCAGTTTGTCGGCCAGCGGGTTCAGGCCCTTGCCGCGCAAATACATCTCCAGCGGCACCAGCGCCTCGCCGGGCGCGGGTGTGGCGGCGTTCGCAGGCAGGGCGGTCACGCTGCGCAGGCCTGCCCAGGTGGCGGCCCAGGCGGCCAGGGTGTCGCCGCTGGCAGAACGGGGGTAGTCGGGGGTGCGGCTGCCAGATCCCGATCCAGCGGCGCGCAAGGGCTTTTCCATCTGCGCCCAGCGCAGGCGTTCGATGCCGCCCACCCATTGGTTCACAAACTCGCTGATGGCCTGGGTGGACTGCTCTTGTTCGTCCTCGGCGCCCCAGTCGGTGCCTGCGGCGGTGGTGAAGGCGGCTTGCAAGGCGGCGGATTCGCGGGCCACGTCCTGCGCCACTTCGTGTGCGTAGCTGCAGGCAGGGCTGCCGGGCTGCACGGGGCGGGTCCACAGCAGCCATTCCAGCGCGGGCAGGCCCTTGGCGGGGGTGCCGATGCGCTCGAAGGCCTTGGCGCCCTGGGGCTGGGTGACGATGGCTTTTTCTATCAACGCGGGGCGGGTGGGTGTGAAGTCGATGGCGCGCTGGCTGCGGCGGGCGATGACGGGGCCTATCGACACAGCGGTCAGCTGCTCCCATGCGCGCGCTGTGGCCTGCCAAGCTGTGCGCGCGGCGGCCAGAGCCGTCTTGCTGTCACTGGCCGGGGCCTGGCACAGTGCGGCCACGGCGGGCGCCAGGGCGCGGGCGCTCTGGTCAAAGTCTTTGGCGCGGGGCAGGGCCCAATGCCCGTAGATGCCCTGCAGCGCGTGTACGGTGTCGTAGAACGGCACGGCCTCGCGCTGCCAGGCGGGGGCGGCAGCCGCTGTCTGGGCCTGCGCAGCTACGGGGGGCACTGCGGTCAGCAGCAGGGCGGCAGCAAGGAGGGATGTTTTCATCGCCGGGCCGCCCCAAGATGAAAACGCGGCCCCCTCGGGGGGCAGCGACCCGCGCAGCGGCGGAGCGTGGGGGCTGGTTTTCATCGCCGGGCCGCCCCAAGATGAAAACGCGGCCCCCTCGGGGGGCAGCGACCCGCGCAGCGGCGGAGCGTGGGGGTCAATACTCATAGCGACTCCACAAATTTCACCAGCGCATCGCGGTCGGCCTTCTTCATTTTCAGCACCTGGTCCTTGGCTGCTTCGGCCTCGCCGCCGTGCCACAGCACCGCCTCCAGCACGCCGCGCGCGCGGCCGTCGTGCAGCAGGCGCGTGTGGCCGTTCACGTCCTTGATCAGGCCGGTGCCCCACAGTGCGGGAGTCTTCCACTGGCGGCCGTTGGCGCCAAAGTCGGGCCGGTTGTCGGCCAGGCGTTCGCCCATGTCGTGCAGCAGCAGGTCGGTGTAGGGCCAGATGCGCTGGCCGTTCAGGGCTTTGCTGGTCAGCGTGGGGAAGGGGCCTTCCTTGGTCACGTAGCTGGGCCGGTGGCAGGTGGCGCACTGGGCCTGGGCAAACAAGGCCTGACCGCGTTGCACCTGCACGTCGTTGACGTTACGGCGCGCGGGCGGTGCCAGCGTGGCTTGGTAGAAGATCACGTCGGCGAGGGTCTTGTCGTCGATCTCCACAGCCGGCTGGCCTTGCACGCTGGCGCCCTCCTTGCCACTTTTGCCGCTGGGTGCAGCCAAGCAGTCCTTTTGTGCGGGGGTGCAGGTCTCGTGCGCGAAGTGGCGGGACGTGATGCCCATATCGCCCAGAAAGGCGCCACCCGTCTGGTGCGCGATGCTGGCCACATTGGCCTTCCAGCCAAATCGCCCTGTCATCATGCTGCCCGAGGGCGCGTCCCACACTTTGTTGGCTTGGCCTTTGATGGGGCCGGGCGCGGCGGCCTGGTCGGCTGCGTTGGCCAGGATGTCGGCCTCGGCAATCGCTTCGAGGAGGCCCACGCCGATGATCTGCGGCGCAATGCGCGGGCTGCTCATCACGTCCGGGTGCATGGGGCCGTAGCCCAGGTCGGCGAAGCCATACACGGGCTTTTGCAGTGTGTAGGGCGTGCCGTCGGCAAACTGGCCTTTGATCGTTTCGTAGCGCAGCGTGACGCGCCCTTCAGGGCTGACGCCCTGGATGGCCGCGTTGTTGAACTGGTCTCCATACACTGGCTCGGGCTGGGGCCCGCCATGCGCGTCTTTGCCGGGGATGGACAGGCGGATCAGCAGGGCCACGGTCGGGTCCTTGGTCTCGCCCAGGCGGTTGAAGATCGCTGGCGGCTCGCCCCGGCCGTCCTGCACATGGCAGCCACCGCACGAGCGCGCGATGAAGTGCGGACCCAGGCCATCACGGGCCTTGGTGGAGGCAGGGGCCTCGACCCAGTTGCGGCGAAAGAACGAGTTGCCGATGACAAAGCGCGTGCGTTCCTCATCGGTCAGGTTGGCGGCTGGGAACGAGAAGGCATTGCGCCCGGTGGCGAATACGGTGGTCTCGCCGCCGGTTTTTTCGCCCTGCGGGTCGGGCTGGGGGGTTGCCGTCAGCGATGGAATGCCCAGGCTGCCGAAGCCGGCGAGTGCGACGATGGCGGTGCTGGCAGCCGCCAGGCGCACAGCGCGCTGGCGGCGTTTGGCTCGCGAGATCTGCATGTTCAAGGCTGGACCAGCGTCAACTTGGTGATGCCAATGGCGTTGGCGGCAGCGACCAGGTCCTTGCTTTGTTGTGTGAGGCTGTCGATGGTCTTCTGGATGCGCTGGCGGCCCGGGGCGTCCTTGCCGCCGATGATTTCGCGATCGAACGGGGCCTGAATGCCTTCTGCGGCGACCACCGATGCGGCGATCTGCTGCGTGGTCTTGTCGGCCAGCGCGGCGTCCCTGGCGGCCACCAGGTCACGCAGCGACGGGCCTTGCAGCACCGTGCCGTTGGCCTGCTTGTACTGGCCCAGCCACACGTTCTGGATGCCCAGTGCGTTGGTCACCGCATCGCGGTGGGTGTTGTCCGAAAAGCACGAGTGCTCGTCTTCCTGGTCCTGGCTGTTCAGCGCCACTTCCAGCCGTTCGCCGGCCAGTTCGCCGCGCGACAGCGAGCCCAGGCCCACCAGCATCTTGCGCACCGATTCCTGGCCGCCTTTGACGAAGCGGGCGCGGTAGTTGTTCTTGGCATCTGGCGCCCAGGCCTTCACCAGCGTGGTGAGGTCGTCGATGAGCAGCTCTGTCACCACGTTCAGGTATTGGCGGCGGCGGTCGGCATTGGGGGTCTTGCCATCCACAAAGTCTTCAAAGCTGCGGTTGCCCGGGCCGCTGTCTGACAGGTCCTGGCCCCACAGGAAGAACTCGATGGCGTGCCAGCCAGTGGCAATGTTTTCCTCGCCGCCACGCTCGTTCTGCGCGGACAGGTTCTTCTTGTTGATGGTGAACTTGCGGTTGTTCACCAGCCCGGCGTTGGCCTTGCCTTGCACGCTGTCCACAAACGATTCGTCCATGGGCCAGGCGTTGATGCGGCCTTCCGGGCCGTTGTCGTTGTCAATGGGGCCGCCGTAGAAGCGGAAGGCTTCGGTCTGCCCGTAGAACTCGCGTGCGGCCAACCAGGTCTTGCGGGCTTCGGCCAGCGTTTCTGCAGAGGGCTTGGCGGTGAATGCCAGCACAGCCGTCTGCAGGGCCTTGGCGGCATTCAGCGTGTCGGTGTAGTTGGCATGCACCAGGTGGCCGTAGTGCGCGGCCACCATGTTGGTGTTTACCGCCTGTGCGTTGGCCGACGGGGCCGGCGCCCCACCTGTCTGCGCTGCTGCGTGAGTGCCATAGGTGCACAGGGCCAAAGCGGCCACCAGGACCGAGGTCTTCAGAAAGGAATGGGGCATGCAGAGGTCTCCGGGGCAAAGGGGCGCGCAGGCCATGGCATGGAAGGCGGGTGGGCCTGCAAGGGCGCTGCGGTGGTCAACGAAGGGGCCGCACTGGCTGAGGGAGCCTGTGCACCACAAGGTGCGAGGGCGTGGCTGGGTGGGCGAGGGCAGGTTTTGATTATACAAATAGTAGTGATTCGTATTTGTGTATGTCCACCTCTGGTGCCACCACCAGCTTGCAGGGATTTGCTGTCATCAAACCGCCGCAAAAGCTTCACGGCGATGTCACCCACGGTTTCTACGCTCCATGGGTTTTGTAACCAACAACCCGAGGAACCCCATGAACCACCGTGTGGCTGCGCCCGAGCAGGCGATTGACTTCAACAACGAGAACTCCAACACCTCTGCCAACCCCAGCTTTGATGCGGTGCTGGGCGCTCGCCTGTCGCGCCGTGGCCTTCTGCGGGGCAGCGTGGGCACGGTGGGCACCACAGTGCTGGCGGGCTTTGGCGTGTCGGCCTGCGGCGGCAGCGACGACCCAGCAGTGACTCCACCCCCTGCCGGCCCCAAGCTGCTGGGCTTTGGCGCGGTGCCCAAGAGCCTGGCCGACGTGGTGGCCGTGCCTGCAGGCTACACCGCCAGTGTGCTGTTTGCGCTGGGCGACCCCATTGCAGCAGGCGTGGCTGCCTACAAGAACGATGGCACCGATGGTGACTTCGACAAGCGCGGTGGTGACCACCACGACGGCATGGAATGGTTTGGCCTGGGTGCTGACGGCAAGCGCAACGACAACGCCATCGAGCGCGGGCTGCTGGCCATCAACCACGAAGCCACCACCGACGAAAAGCTGTCATCCCACTTCCTGCATGCCAACGGCGGCACGACCACCTTGCCACGCCCTGCGGCCGAAATCGACAAGGAAACGGCGATCCACGGCATTGCCGTGATCGAAGTCGCCAAGTCGGGTGGCAAGTGGGCCTACGTGCAGAACTCTGCGCTCAACTTCCGCCTCACGGCACTGAGCCCCATCGAGATCTCGGGCCCTGCGCGTGGCAATGCGCAGATGATCACCAAATTCTCCCCCACGGGCACCACCACACGCGGCACGCTGAACAACTGCGGCACGGGCAAGACGCCCTGGGGCACGTTCCTCACCGGTGAGGAAAACTGGTTTGGCTACTTCACGCGTGGCGCTGCCGACGATGCCGCACGCGGCAACGACAAGAGCGTCACGGCCCTCAAGCGCTATGGCCGCAACCAGGGTGCTGCATCGCGCCACGGCTGGGAGAGTGGCGGCGCCGCCGACCAGTACCAGCGCTGGAACAACAGCAAGACCGGCACCTCGGTGGACGGCAGCGACGACTACCGCAACGAGATGAATGGCATGGGCTACATCGTCGAGATCGATGCCTACGACAAGACCCGCATGGCCAAGAAGCGCACGGGCCTGGGCCGCTTTGCGCACGAAAGCGCGGCGTTTGGCAAGGTTGAGGCAGGCAAGCCGCTGTCGGTGTACATGGGTGACGATTCGCGCGGCGAATACATCTACAAGTTTGTGTCCACCGCGCTGTGGAATGCCGCCGATGCCAATGCCGCCGACCGCATGGCCGTGGGCGACAAGTACCTGGACAGCGGCAAGCTGTATGTGGCCAAGTTCAATGCCGATGGCACGGGCACCTGGGTCGAGCTGGCGCTGGCCAACACCGCCATCAGCGGCTATGCAGCCTACAAGTTTGCCGACGCAGCCGACATCGCCATCAACACGCGCCTGGCGGCCGATGCCGTGGGCGCCACCAAGATGGACCGCCCCGAATGGAATGCCGTGAACCCCGCCAACGGCGAGATCTACTTCACGCTGACCAACAACAGCAACCGCAGTGTGAACCCCACGGGCAGCCAGTACCTGCCCGATGCCGCGAACCCACGTGCCTACACCGACATGAAGGGCACCTCGGCACAGACCGGCAACCCCAATGGCCACCTGGTGCGCATGAAGGAAGGCGCCTCGGTCTCGGCCTTTACCTGGGACGTGTACCTGTTCGGCGCCGAAGCCGGGGCCGACAAGGCGTTGGTCAACATCTCGTCGCTGACTGCTGACCAAGACTTCTCCAGCCCCGACGGCCTGGCCTTCAGCAAGGCCACCGGCATCTGCTGGATCCAGACCGACGACGGTGCCTACACCGACGTGACCAACTGCATGATGCTGGCCGCTGTGCCCGGCCAGGTGGGTGACGGCGGCAAGAAGACGCTGAGCTACACCAAGACCGACGGCACCAAGCTGGACATCGTGACCCCCGTGGGCAAGGCTGCCACCGAAAGCACGCTCAAGCGTTTCCTGGTCGGCCCCAAGGGCAGCGAAATCACCGGCGTGGCTGAAACGCCCGACGGCAAGGCCATCTTCGTGAACATCCAGCACCCCGGTGAAGGCACCGCCTTGGCCAATGTGGGCGACGCCACCAAGTACCAGAGCCAGTGGCCCGCCAACGCAGGTTACGGCGCAGGCAAGCGCCCCCGCTCTGCCACCATCGTGATCACCAAGAACGACGGCGGCGTGATCGGGACCTGATCCCCCGTTAGTTCGTTTTTTGACCGACCCGGCCCGCTGGCCAGAGGGTTGCCACCAACAGGGCAACCCACTGGCCAGTGGGCCTTGTGCGTTGCGGTTGGCGCGTTGCCAGGGGCGCGGTCGGCAGTCAGTAGGTGCTGGTGTCGCCGGGGGGCGGTGGCACGGCGCGGGTGGGTGCCGGCGGTGTGGTTTCCGGCGTTGTGCCGCCGGGCGCGGGGTAGTTCATCTGCCCGCTGCCGTCTTTGGTGCCCTTGCGCCCGGCAAGCTGCCAGGCCGTGCGCTGGCCGATGAGGCCGGCCAGAAACTCCAGCTCTTCGTCGGTGTGGTTGATGGCACCTGCAGGGGTCAGAAGGCGGCCGTCGCGCGGCGCAGGCTCGGCCCAGAACGACTGGTGGTAGACCGACTGGCTGACCACGCTTTCGTTGCCAGCGGCCAGGTCCACCGTTCCATAGCAGTTGCAGAAGTAGCCCCGGTGGTCCAGCTCGGGGAACACCTCGGCATACACACCGGTGCCCCGGATACCCGCCGTGGCGGTGGGCAAAATCACCTGCCGGTCGGTGCCTTGCCCCCACACGCTGGCCACCGCGCCGGTCAGCACCCGCAGCACCTTGACGGCGGTCGGCGTGTCGCCCTCCAGCGCCAGGCGTGTGTTCTGCCGCACCATGAAAGCGCTGTTGCCCACGGCAAAGACGGCAGTGGAGCCCGGCCCCGTTTCGATGCGGTCACCGGCGGCGATGCTGCCCTGTGCCGTCAGCGGCTGCCCATTGCGCAGCACATCCCCGCGCACTTCGACGATGTTGCTGCCCGATTGCGCCTGCGCGGCCATCCACCCGCCTGCGGCCACCCACGCGGCGGCGGCCTGCAACAGGCTGCGCCGCCGGTGCCAGAGAAGCTCGTTGTCAGTCCGGCCCAGGAGCAGGGGAGTCGGGTGGTGGTGTGTCATGGGACGGCTCGGGTTCTGGGGTGGAAGGGGGCTCGTAGCTGTCACGGAAGGTGAACACCACCGACGTGAAGAACATCGCCGCCATCATCAACGCGGCACCCACCATGATGCCGCCAGCCGCCGATGCCGCAAGTCCCGCCGTAGCCAGCAGTGCCGACACCAGCGCCACCACCAGCCCCCCCAGCAGAAACACGCCCAGCCAGCCCAGCCCATAGACCAGGAATGCGCTGAAGTTGCGCACACAGGCCACGATGCTGAAGAACAGCGCCTTGACCGGCGGCACGCCATGCCAGTGCACCAGCCCCGGGGCGTGCCAGAACAGCAGCGACAGCGGCAGGTACAGCACCATGGAGAGCCACATCGCGCTCTGGAACGCCGGGTCTTCGGCCACTTCCTTGCTGAGCTGGGCACCGCCCAGGTACACCTTGGCGAACTGCCCGCCGTCGATCAGGGCCGACAGGCCCATCACCGCCAGAAAGCAAGCCGCGTACAGGGCGCCCAGCACCAGCATGTCACGCAGCCGCCGCTGCCCGGTGCGAAACGCCACCAGCAGCACGGCCGGTGTGGGAAACCGCCCCTGCGAGGCTTGCGCCGCCGCCACCATCATGGCCAGGGTGGCCGATGGCAACAGCATCAGCGCCACCGCAGGGCCGACCAGCGGAATCATGGAGGCCAGCGACATGGACGCCATGGTCATGAAAAACAGCGCTGCCAATGCCATGGGCTGCTTCCAGAACGTCCGTATACCAAGCTTGACCCAGGTCATGCCAGTGCGGGCGGGGACGATGTGGAGTTTCATGAAGGTGCTGCTGAAGAAAGGTGGGGCCTGCGCCCGGGCATTGCCGGCAGCCAGAAGGCCGCCCATGGCAGTGCAATAGCTTGGAATTTACCCCAGCGGCCCATTCCGGCCACTGCACAAGGGCTCAGGCGTGCACTGGGTGTGCAAGGCGAGCACGCAAGACGCGCTCGAAATGGGTGGGGTCGTGCGGCGTGAGCATCGAGGCTTCGCGCGGCAGGTAAAAGTCCCACAGGCGCGAGATCCAGAACCGCAAGGCACCGGCGCGCAGCATGGCAGGCAGCAGTTCGCGTTCGGCCGCGTTGAGCGGGCGCACTGCTTGGTAGGCGTCCAGCATGCGGGTGGCGCGCTCGGCGTCGTGCGCGCCGGTGGCCAGGTCGATGCACCAGTCGTTCAGGCACACCGCCAGGTCAAACAGCCAGGTGTCCACGCCCGCAAAGTAGAAGTCGAAGAAACCCGTGAGCTCCTCGCCATCGAACATCACGTTGTCGCGGAACAGGTCGGCGTGCACGGGGCCCCTGGGCAGTGCGGCATACGCGGCGCTGGCCGCCACATGGTTCTGGTAGGCCAGCTCGGACCGCAGCAGGGCGGCCTGGGCCGAATCGATGTGGGGCAGCACCACGGGCACGGTTTCGTTCCACCAGGGCAGGCCGCGCAAGTTGGGCTGGTGCCGGTCAAACCCACGCCCCGCCAGATGCATGCGGGCCAGCATGGTGCCTACGGCCGCGCAGTGCACGCCCTGGGGTGCGAGCTGGCTTTTGCCGCGCAGCTTGTTCACCACCGCAGCGGGTTTGCCACACACGGTGTGCAGGATGTCGCCGTTCTTGTCAGCACGCGGGTCGGGCACGGGCACGCCGCCGTGCGCCAGGTGTTTCATCAGGTACAGGTAGAACGGCAGTTGTGCCGCCGTGAGGCGCTCGAACAGCGTGAGCACGAACTCGCCCTGGTCGCTGGTCAGAAAGTAGTTGGTGTTCTCAATGCCACCCTCAATGCCGCGCAGCTCTACCAGCTCACCCAGTTGCAAACGGCGCAGCAGCTCGCGCGCCTCGGTGTTGGAGACTTCGGTAAAAACGGCCATCGCTCAGGGGGGTTACAAAGAAATGAAAAACTGGCAGAAGAAGGGCAGGGCGTGCAGCGGCTTCATGGGGGCCGCGCGGTGGCGCTGCCAAATACCGCAGTCGCCGCAGGGGCCTCAGAACTTCAGCACGTTCCAGACACGCGGGGCGGTGGTGGTCTCGGCGCCGCTGTTGCTGCCTGCGCGGCTGCGTGCGCCATCGGGCGACTGCACTTCATAGCCGGGCATGTTGCCGGTCTTGGGCTGCACCGAAATCGTCTGTGTTTGCCCGCCCACACGCAGCTCATCAACGCGGCTGCCCGCGTCTTCCACCTGGATGCGCTCGGTACGCTGGTTGGTGCGGCCTGCAGATTGCTCTTGATTTGAGAGCGCTTCGCGCTTGTCCGTCGTGCCCTGAGGGGCATTTTGGCTTGGATTTTGGGCCAGGGCGGTGCCGGAGGCAATGCCCAGCAGCAAAAGGAGGTAGAGAGCGCGCATCGGGCGATTGTAGAGCGCTGCCTGGGTGGAGTCCGGCCGTGCACAATCCGTGCATGACTGACAAAAAGACCCTGGTGCTGGTGGACGGCTCCAGCTACCTCTACCGCGCCTTCCACGCCATGCCCGACCTGCGGGCGGTGCCGGGCGACCCCACAAGCCCTGCCACCGGTGCCATTCGCGGCATGATCAACATGATGCAGGCCCTGCGCAAGGAGGTGGTGGCCGACTACGCCGTGTGCGTGTTCGACGCCTCGGGCCCCACCTTCCGTGACGCCCTGTACACCGAATACAAGGCCACGCGCTCGCCCATGCCCGACGACCTGCGCAGCCAGATCGAGCCCATCCACCAGGTGGTGGACCTGCTGGGCTGGAAGGTAGTGGCCGTGCCCGGCGTGGAGGCCGACGACGTGATCGCCACCTTGGCCCACGTGGCGGCCGCACAGGGCATTGAGGTCATCGTGTCCAGCGGCGACAAGGATTTGAGCCAGCTGGTCAATGAGCACATCACCATCATCGACACCATGAGCGGCAAGCGCCGCGATGTGGCGGGCGTGACGGCAGAGTTTGGCGTGCCGCCTGCGCTGATGGTGGATTACCAGGCACTGGTGGGCGACACCGTGGACAACGTGCCCGGCGTTACCAAGGTGGGGCCCAAGACGGCCGCCAAGTGGCTGGAGGAATATGGCTCGCTCGACAATCTGATTGCCAACGCCGACGCCATCAAGGGCGTGGCGGGCAACAACCTGCGCGAGGCCATTGCCAGCGGCCAGCTGGCCTTGAGCCGCCAGCTCGTCACCATGAAGACCGACTGCGCGCTGGCCGACTACATCCCCGGCCTGCCCGCGTTTGACGACATCACGCTCGACGCGCCAGACAACGCTGGCCTGCTGCCGTTTTACGAACAATACGGCTTCAAGGGCCTGGCCGCTGCCATCAAGGGGGCCGCAGCCCCCGCCGCTACAGCCCCCACCGTCGCCATGCCCGGCCAAAGCGGCGACCTGTTTGCCGACCATTCCGCCAGCACCGTGGCCGAAGAAGCCCAGCACCGCACCGTGGTGTACGACACCATCCTGAACTGGGCGGACTTTGACCAGTGGCTGGAGCGTCTGCACAAAGCCCCGCTCACGGCCATCGACACCGAGACCGACTCCCTCGACGAAATGCGTGCGCAAATCGTCGGCATCTCTTTCAGCGTACAGCCCGGCGAGGCCGCCTACATCCCCCTGCGCCACGAAGGCCCCGACGCGCCCGCGCAACTGCCGCTGGATGATGTGCTCGCCCGCCTCAAGCCCTGGTTGGAAAACCCCAAGCACCACAAGCTGGGCCAGCACATCAAGTACGACCGCCATGTGTTTGCCAACCACGGCATCGAGGTGCAGGGCTACGCGCACGACACCATGCTGCAAAGCTACGTGCTGGAAGTGCACAAGCCCCACAACCTGACCAGCCTGGCCGAGCGCCACACTGGCCGCAAAGGCATCACCTACGAAGACCTGTGCGGCAAAGGCGCGCACCAAATTCCGTTTGCCCAGGTGCCGGTGGACAAAGCCGCCGCCTACTCGTGCGAAGACTCCGACCAAACTCTGGACGTGCATAACGCCTTGTGGCCCCTGCTGCAGGCCGATGACAAACTGCGCTTCATCTACGAACTGGAGATGCAAAGCAGCGAGGCCCTGTACCGCATCGAACGCAACGGCGTGCTCATTGA
Organism: Acidovorax sp. NN32; assembly: GCF_057597245.1. Taxonomy (NCBI): domain Bacteria; kingdom Pseudomonadati; phylum Pseudomonadota; class Betaproteobacteria; order Burkholderiales; family Comamonadaceae; genus Acidovorax; species Acidovorax sp. NN32. The sequence continues at coordinate 4,009,533 of NZ_CP199679.1, read as the reverse complement.
CGCCCCCACCCTGGCCGCCCAAAGCCACGAACTGGGCCAGCGCATCCTGCAGCTCGAAACCGAGGCCTACGAGATTGCAGGCCAGCCCTTCAACCTGAGCAGCCCCAAGCAGCTGGGCGAAATCTTCTTCGACAAGCTGGGCATGCCGGTGGTGAAAAAGACGGCCACTGGCGCCCGCAGCACCGACGAAGAAGTGCTGGAAAAGCTGGCCGAGGACTACCCCCTGCCCGCCAAGCTGCTGGAGCACCGGTCGTTGAGCAAGCTCAAAGGCACCTATACCGACAAGCTGGCGCAACTGGCCCTGCCACGTACAGGCCGCGTGCACACGCACTACGCGCAGGCTGTGGCGGTGACCGGGCGCTTGTCCAGCAACGACCCCAACCTGCAGAACATCCCCATCCGCACCCCCGAAGGCCGCCGTGTGCGCGAGGCCTTTGTGGCCCCCGCAGGCCGCGTGATTGCCAGTGCCGACTACTCCCAGATCGAGCTGCGCATCATGGCCCACCTGAGCGGCGACCACTCGCTGCTGCACGCCTTCCACGCCGGGCTGGACGTGCACCGCGCCACTGCCGCTGAAGTGTTTGGGGTGGAGGTCAATCAGGTCACCAGCGAGCAACGCCGCTACGCCAAGGTCATCAACTTTGGCCTCATCTACGGCATGAGCAGCTTTGGCCTGGCCAAGAACCTGGGTATAGAAACCAAGGCCGCCGCCGCGTATATCGACAAGTACTTTCAGCGCTACCCCGGCGTGAAGCAGTACATGGACGAAACCAAGGCCGCCGCCAAGTCCATGGGCTATGTCGAAACCGTGTTTGGCCGCCGCCTGTACCTGCCCGAAATCAACTCCCCCAACGGTCCCCGCCGCGCCGGGGCCGAGCGCGCCGCCATCAATGCGCCCATGCAGGGCACGGCGGCTGATCTCATCAAGCTGGCCATGGTGGCTGTGCAAAAAGAGCTGGACGCGCACAAGCCGGAGATCCAAATGATCATGCAGGTGCATGACGAACTGGTGTTCGAACTGCCCGAGAGCGAGGTGGACTGGCTCAAGACCCACATCCCGCGCCTGATGGCGGACGTGGCGGCGCTGAAGGTGCCGTTACTGGCCGAGGTGGGCGTGGGGGCTAATTGGGATAAGGCGCATTGATAAGAGACATGCGAGACGGCGTTAGCCGTCATGTCCGGTTTCTAGCCGTCGCCTAAAGCGTCAACACATAGGTACTTGCTGTGGAGGTGCAGATTGGATTCAGGTCAGTTGAAAGTCCTTGCTGTGGAGATTGCCAGCGCTTTGGGTGTACCTCCTTGGTGGTCCTATCCGCTTATGTTGATTCTCGTTTGGGTAGCCGCTTTCCTTGGCTCCTATCTGAGCGAGAAAGGAAAAGGTCTGGCGACTAAAGAGGATGTTGAGAACCTCACGAACAAAGTAGAGGGCATTAAGCGGCAGCACCTAGAGATCCTAGAGGACTTGAAGGCCGGGCATCAACTCCGAATGGTTGCTGCTGAAAGACGTTTGCAGGCACATCAGGACGCATTTGCTTTGATGCGTGAGCAATTCAATGCGATGCATACAAAGGAAGCTGGGGTAGTCGCGGGAAGGTGTCTTCAATGGTGGGAGCGCAACTGCGTATATCTCGGGCCGAAGAGCGCTCAGGCTTTCTATGACGCCCTCTGGGCTGCGGCGCGGCATGAAAGTTTCTTGTCCTCTAGAGCCCCTGCCGAAGCGGTTTCGGAAAACTGGAAAAAGATCACATCAGCGCCTAACGTCATACTGGCTGAAGTTGCTCTTCCTCCGTTGAACATGTCTTCAGAAGAGCGCGAAAAGGTGACTGAGCATGGTCGCAATGACGTACGCAGCAGCTAAGCAAGCCGCCTAACCGAATGAATCACTGTGCGCGTTGTGAGAGTCAATTCTGAAGGAAGCTTTTGCGGGTGATTCGTGCATGCCAGCCGTAAATTGTCGCCATCGCTAAACTGGCTCGGTAATCGCTAGCGACTTAGTTTGCTCTCATTTATCAGCCTGGAGTCTGCATGTCTACCACCCCCTACACCCCCCCCGCCATCTGGCAATGGAACAAAGAAAACGGCGGCCAGTTCGCCAGCATCAACCGGCCCATTGCCGGGGCGACGCACGACAAGGAGCTGCCCGTGGGGCGGCACCCACTGCAGCTGTACTCGCTGGGCACGCCCAATGGCGTGAAAGTCACGGTCATGCTGGAAGAGCTGCTGGCGCTGGGCCACGGCGGGGCGGAGTACGACGCGTGGCTGATTCGCATCAACGAGGGCGAGCAGTTTGGCAGCGGGTTCGTGTCTGTGAACCCCAATTCCAAGATCCCGGCGCTGCTGGACCGCACCGACCCGGCCCACCCGGTGCGTGTGTTCGAGTCCGGCGCCATCCTGATGTACCTGGCCGAGAAGTTTGGCAGCGCCTTCTTGCCCAAAGACGGCGCGGCGCGGGCGGAGTGCCTGTCGTGGCTGTTCTGGCAGATGGGAAGTGCGCCGTTTGTGGGCGGCGGGTTTGGGCATTTTTATGCTTACGCGCCGGTCAAGATCGAGTACGCGATCGACCGCTATGCGATGGAGGCCAAGCGCCAGCTCGATGTGCTGAACCAGCGCCTGGCCGTGACCGAGTACGTGGCGGGCAATGAGTACACGGTGGCGGATATTGCGATCTGGCCCTGGTATGGCTTGCTGGTGAAAGGGCAGGCCTACAACGCGGGTGAGTTTTTGCAGGTGCATGAGTACAAGCATGTGGTGCGCTGGGCCGAACAGGTGGCCAAGCGCCCGGCGGTGCAGCGGGGGCGCAAGGTGAACCGCGTGCAGGGCGACCTGGCCAGCCAGTTGCGCGAGCGGCATGACGCCAGCGACTTTGACACCAAGACGCAGGACAAGATCGAGGCTGCGGCAGCAGCTTCTTCACCCGCACGCTGAGTGTTTTTGCAAGGCGTCACCATGATCACTTTGTACGACTGCGCCACCGCGCCCAGCCCGCGCCGCGCGCGCATCCTGCTGGCAGAAAAGGGTGTGGCCCACGACACCGTGCAGGTGGACCTGCGCAATGGCGAGCAACTGGGCGATGCCTACCGCCAGATCAACCCGCAGTGCACGGTGCCCGCGCTGCGCACCGAAGAGGGTTTGCTGCTGACCGACAACGCGGCCATCACCGCGTATGTCGAGGCGCGCTACCCGCAGCCTGCATTGCTGGGCGAAACGCCTGCAGAAAAGGCCGAGATTGCCAGCTGGAACTGGCGCATGGAGTTCGAGGGCCTGTTGGCCATTGCCGAGGCGTTGCGCAACAGCGCACCCGCCATGGCCAACCGGGCGCTGCCCGGCGCGGTGGACTACCCGCAAATACCGGCGCTCGCCGAGCGGGGGCTGGTGCGCGTGGGGCAATTCTTTCAGTTGCTCAACGAGCGCTTGGTGGACCGCGACTTCATTGCTACCGACCGCTTCAGCGTGGCCGACATCACGGCGGTGGTGGCGGTGGACTTTGCGCGCGTGGTCAAGCACAAGCCGGGCGAGCAGCACCCGCACTTGCTGCGTTGGCGTGCGGCCATGGCGCAGCGGCTGTCGATGTCGCTCTAACTATCGCGCTGCTCCAGTCCCCGTTTGAGTCGCAATGGGTGGATGCAAGGATTGCGCATCGGGCCTGTTCCTTGCATTGTTAGCCCATGCGCCTTCGCCACATAGAAGTTTTCAACGCCGTCATGCTCACCGGCAGCGTGAGCGCGGCGGCCCGCCTCATCAACGTCACGCAGCCTGCGGTCAGCCGCATCCTGGCGCATGCCGAGCTGCAGCTGGGCTTTCCGCTGTTCCATCGCCTCAAGGGCAAGCTGGTGCCCACCACCGAGGCGCAGACGCTGTACCCGCACATCGAGCGTTTGTTCACCCAGCTCGATGATGTGCAGCGCCTGGCCAACAGCCTGAAGGGCGACCAGCGCGAGGGCGAGTTGCACATCCTCAGCGTGCTGGCGCTGAGCTACGAGGTGCTGCCGCGCGCGCTGCGGTTCTTTCGGCAGAAGCACCCGGATGTGAAGGTCACCATCGACGCGCTCCATTCTCCGCAGATCGTGTCGGCCCTGGTGCTGCAGGAGGCGGATGTGGGCTTTGTGTTCAGCGCCATCGCCCACCCTGCGCTCACGCAGGAGCACCTGGCCGATGGCCGCATGGTGTGTGTGGCGCCCAAGGGCATGCTGGGTGCGGCGCTGGTGGATGCGGGCGTGGCGCACCTGGCCGATCTGGCCGACACGCCGGTCGTGCGGCTCGACGTGCGCGACCCTATCGGCACGGTGGTCAGCCATGCCTGCCGTGAAGCCGGTGTAGGCCTGCAGACGGCGATCACGGTGCAGACCTACCACGCCGCGCTGGCCCTGGCGCACCACGGCCATGCGGTGGCGGTGGTGGACACCTGCACAGCTGCTTCGGCCGACCGCAGCAAGGTGGATGTGCTGGCGCTGGCGCCGCACATTGCCGTGCCCATCAAGTCATTGCGCACCGTGAACCGGCCCAGCTCGCTGCTGGCCAGCGCCATGACGCAGTGCATGCGCCAAGCGGTGGCCGAGACGCTGGAGTCTGTGGGTCTGCGGGAGGCCGAATAGCGCCGTTTGGGGAGGGCTGCTCAGGCTGTCGGCACCACCAGCTCGGCCACCTGCGCGGCCGTGCCAAACGCCAGCGTAAAGCCCAAAGCGCCGTGGCCCGTGTTCAGCAGCAGGTTGTCGGGGGCGTGGGTGTGCCTTCCCACCAGCGGCACGCCCGTGGGGGTGGCCGGGCGCATGCCGGTCCAGGGGCGCAGCTCGCTGAAGTCGCTGCAGCCGGGGAACAACGCGCGGGTGGCCTCGCACAGGCTCTGGATGCGCGCGGGGGGGATGTGGTCGTCGTGCCCCACAAGCTCGGCCATGCCGGCCACGCGCAGGCGCTGGCCGATGCGTGCAAAGACCACCTTGCGCGCCGCATCGGTCACGTTCACGCGGGGCGCTGCACCGGCAGCGTCCGTCGTATCCAGCGTGACGCTGTAGCCCTTGAGCGGGTAGATGGGCAGGCGAAAGCCCAGGGTCTTTGCCGCCTGGTGGCTGGCGCTCCCCAGGGCCAGCACAAATTGCTGCGCCTCGATGGCGCCAGCGCTGGTCTGGACGGCTGCAATGCGCCGCGCATGGTGCACAAAGCCCTCCACGCGCGTGCCCAGCACAAAGCGCACCCCGCGTGCCGCCAGCAGCCTGTGCAGCCCCTGGCACACGGCCAGGCAATCGGCCGCGCATTCGCTGGGGGTGTAGATGGCGCCTGCAATGCTGCGGTGGTAGTGCTGCAGCGCGGGCTCGATCTCCACACAGCGCTGGGGCGAGACGGCTTCCTGCTCGCTGCCCCAGTCGCGCTGCAGTTCCATCTGCTGCTGCGCTGCGGCGAGGCCCGCAGGGGTGCTGTACAGCACGAGCTTGCCAGTGTTGGAGAAATTGCAGTCCAGCTGCTCGGCCTGCAGCATGGCTTCAAAAGCTTGGCGGCTGAGTGCGGCCAGGGCCAGCAGGTGTTGGGTGCTGCACTCGGACGTGCGCCGGTTGCAGGCCCGCAAAAACTCCAGGCCCCAGCGCCACTGGTGCACGTCCCACTGCGGGCGCATCTTGAGCGGCGAGCGGGGCGACAGCAGCAGTTCGGGCAACTGGTGCCACAGGCCGGCATTGGCCAGGGGCTGCACATAGCTGTAGCTCAATTGCGCGCCATTGCCGCCGCTGGCGCCAGCACCGGGCTGGGCCTGGTCGATCACGGTCACCTGCATGCCACGCTGGTGGAGCTCATAGGCGGTGGCCAGGCCCACGATGCCCGCGCCAAGGACACATACCTGCATCTTGTGTGTTCTACGTTGTTGACTGAAAGTCAATGTAGGGTGAGGGCGGGCCTTTGAACAATGCCAATGCCATGCGCAGCCATGCCGGGAAGTTATGCGTGTGCACCGATGGAAGGCACATAGCACGGAACTGCCGCGCGGAATGGGAAAAATGGCACTTGGATGGTGCGGCGGTGTGCACCAGATCGGCGGCATAACTTTTGGTCATGACGTACCCGTGCAAATGAATTGTTCAAGTGCGGCGCGAATTTTTACAGTGCCCCTGCGTTTCGCTTTTTCAACCGTCCACCTGATTTTTCGCAAAGGGATTCCCATGAAGCTCTCCGCCGTCACCTCCGCCGCCATCGTGCTCACCGGCCTGCTGGCCAGCACCATGGCCAGTGCCGACACCCTCAAGAAGGTTGCCGAGTCGGGCAAGATCACGCTGGCCTACCGCGAGTCATCGGTGCCCTTCAGCTACCTCTCGGGCCCCGGTGCCCCGGTGGGCTTTGCGGTGGACATCTCGAACGCGGTGGTTGATGCCGTGAAGAAGCGTGTGAACAACCCCGCCCTCAAGGTGGAACTGCAGGCGGTGACATCGCAGAACCGTATTCCGCTGCTGACCAACGGCACCATCGACCTGGAGTGCGGATCGACCACCAACAACACGGCGCGGGGCAAGGATGTGCAATTTGCCATCAACTACTTCTACACCGGCACGCGCCTGCTGACCAAGAAGACATCGGGCGTCAAGAACTACGCAGACCTGGCCAAGAAGAAGGTGGCCAGCACCTCGGGCACCACCAATGCACAGGTGATTCGCAAGTACAACCGCGACAACAACCTCGACATGGACATCGTGCTGGGCAAGGACCATGACGACTCCGTGTTGCTGGTTGAAACGGGACGGGCGGAAGCGTTTGCGATGGATGACATCCTGCTGTTCGGCCTGATGGGCAACCAGCGCAACCCGGCCGATTGGACGGTGGTGGGTGATTCGCTGCAGGTGGAGCCCTATGCCTGCATGCTGCGCAAGGATGACCCGCAGTTCCAGGCGCTGGTCAACGGCGTGATCGGCGGGATGATGAAGTCGGGCGAATTCGAAAAGCTCTACACCAAGTGGTTCATGTCGCCAGTGCCACCGCGCAACCAGAACCTGAACCTGGCCATGAGCAAGGAGCTGCGCGAGAACCTGGTGGCCCAAAGCGACAAGCCCGCACAGTAAGCCGGAGCGCGCATGTCTTTAGTGTCTGCAAGCCACCCCCACGCCCCGCAGGTGGTGGGGATTCTGGGCGGGATGGGCCCGGCCGCCGGGGCTGACTTTGTGCGCCTGTTCGTGCAGGCCTGCACCGACCGCATGGAGGTGCTGGGCATTCCGGTGCACGACCAGGCCTACCCCGAGCACTGGCTGGCGCAGGTGCCCATACCGGACCGCACGGCCGCGCTGAACGACACGCGCCCCGGCGCGCACCAGCCCGCAGACCCCATGCTGCAGGCCACCGGGCGGCTGGCTGCGCTGGGCGCGCGAGTGGTGGCGATTGCCTGCAACACGGCCCATGCCTGGCACGGCATCCTGCAGCAGCGGTTTCCACAGATGGTGGTCTTGCACGGCGTGCAGGAGGTGGTGGCCGAGCTGTCGGCGCGCAAGGTGCAGGGCGTGGGGCTACTGGCCACACGCGGCGCCTACGACGCGGGCCTGTACCAGCGTGAGCTGGAGCGTGCGCGCATCGCCTGCTTTGTACCCGACGACCATGAGCGCGAGCAGTTGATGCAGGGAATCTACGACGGCGTGAAGGCGGGCAACTATCCGCTGGCGCGACAGCGCTTTGAGGCCGTGTCGATTGCGCTGCAGGAGCGCTACGGCGTGTCCACGCTGATCATGGGCTGCACCGAGATTCCCCTGGCGCTGGCGGAGCACCCCCGGCTCGAAGGGCTCTCGCTGGTGAATCCCTCGGTGGTGCTGGCCTCGGCCCTGGCCCGGCATGCCTACTGGCACATCCATCCTGCGGGCTGAGCCCAGCGCACTGCCGTCGGCTTGGTGAGCGGCCGAATCCTTTTTCTTGCCATGTCCTCAGTCTGCCTGGGGTGGCGACTTCTTGATTGAAGGTGAACACCATGACAGTTGCGACGGTCGGAAAAAGGCTGGGCGGGAGCATGAGCGCGGCCGTGCTTGCGCTTGCGTTCGGCATGGCGGGTGGCGGCAAGGTGCTGGCACAGGCGGCGGCACCATCGCAGGCGGCGCCGTCGTCACCATCCCTGGGGAAGACGCTGCAACGCATCCAGTCCAGCGGCGTGGTGGTCATCGGCCACCGCGAATCGTCCATGCCGATGTCCTATGTGGCCCACGGAACACCCATGGGTTACAGCGTGGATGTTTGTCTGCAAGTTGCGCAGGCGCTGGGGCGCCATCTCAAGCTGCGCGAGACCAAGGTGGCCTACCGCCTGGTCACTTCCAGCAGCCGCTTCGATGCCATCGAAAAAGGCGAGGTGGACCTGGAATGTGGCTCCACCACCAACACGGCAGCGCGCCGTGAGCGCGTGGCATTCACCATTGCGCATTTCATTGCCTCGTCGCGCATCGTGGTGCAAAGCGACAAGCCTTATTCCCGCATCGAAGACCTGGATGGCAAGACACTCGCATCCACAGCGGGCACCACCAACATTGATTCGCTGGCGCGCGAGGCTGCCACCAAGTCGGTGCGCGTGCGCATCGAGCCCGCCAAGGACCACGCCGAAGGCTTCGGCTGGGTGGTGAGCGGCAAGGTCGAAGGCTTTGCGATGGACGACGTGCTGCTCTACGGCCTGCGCGCCAGCCACACCAAGCCGCAGGACCTGAAGGTCATCGGCAAGCCCATGACCATCGAGCCTTATGCCGTGGCGTTTGAGCGCAACAACCCCGAACTCAAGGCCGTGGTGGATGCCGAGCTGCGCCGTTTGATCCAGACCCGCGAGCTGCACCGCCTGTATGACAAGTGGTTCACTCAGCCGATTCCCCCCCAAGGCATCAACCTGGGCATGCGCATGCCGCACCTGCTGGTGGATTCGCTCAAGTACCCGTCGGACTACGTGCCGCAGTAGGCACGGTGGCGCGCGGGGTGGGCCTTCAACGCCAGGCCGTAGCCACCAGCTGGCTGTAATGCACGCCTTTGCGCCCCAGCAACTGCTCGAACACGGCCGGATTGCCCACGTTGTCGCTGCCCAGCATGCTCAGGGTTTCGGTGCACCAGGGCACGCTGGGCACCGCATCGCCCATGCGGGCGCTGAGCTGCGTCAGCGCGTCGGGCAGGCGCAGCACGCGGGCGGGGCCGTGGCCCTGTTGTTGCCGCAGGCTGGCGACGAAATCTCCCATGGTCAGCGCTTCCGGCCCCGGACATTCAATGAGGCCCTGGGTGGCCATGGCTGGGCCCAGCAGGGCAACGATGGCAGCGGCCAGGTCGTGCACCGACACGGGCTGCACGCGCGCCGTGAGCATCGGGCCGGGGAACAGCGCCACGGGCAGGCGGGCCAGATTCATGAACAGGGCGCTGCTGTCGCCGCCTTTGCCAAACACCACGCTGGGCCGCAGGATGGCGGGGTTCAGGGCGCCCCGCGCGGCCAGGGCCTGTAAATGCACGTCGGCCGCGCGCTTGGTGCTGGCGTAGCGCGTGGTGCTGCCCTCAATGCCCAGCGCCGAGATGTGCACCACCCGCCTCACACCCGCCTGAGCACAGGCGTTGAACAAGGCCACGGGGGTGTGCTGGTGGACGGCGTCGATAGGGCGTGCGCTGCTGTCGCGCAGCACGCCCACAGCGTTGACGACGGCGTCGATCCCCGCCAGGCGTGGCAGCCACGCATCGGGCGTGGTGTCGCGGGCAAAGTCTATGGGGATCTGCAGCGGCTGCGCGGTGCGCTGGCGGGGCGAAACCCCGCCGTGCACCGTGTGCCCTGCGCGGGTCAGTGCCGCTGCCACGGTGTGGCCAATGAATCCGGTGGAGCCGGTCAGCAGGATGTGCATCAACAGTGCCTTTGAAAGGAAAAGAAGGTCATCGGCGGGTGCGGGTTCTTGGAGCGGTGCACGAAAAAAAACGCTGAGTGCTCCGCTGCTGTCAGCGGCGCCGGGCCTGTTCATGCGCCCGGGTCAAACACCTCAAAGCGGTTGCGGCCCCCATACTTGGCGCGGTACAGGGCTGCATCGGCCGCCTGCACCAGTGTGTCAGACCCGGCCTCCGGGCGTGGGACCACACTCGCAATGCCCATGCTGAACGTGATGATGGGCGCCGTGGGGGAGCGGGGGTGGGCCAGGGCGGCATCCCGCAGGTTGTCCATGCAGCGCTGTGCCACGGTCACGGCCTCGGGCAGCGGCACGTCGGGCAGCAGCAGCACAAACTCTTCGCCGCCATAGCGTGCGGCCACCTCATCCGCGCGTCGGATGGTGGCTTGCAGCAGTTGGGCCACGCGGCGCAGGCATTCGTCGCCAGCCAGGTGGCCGTAGTGGTCGTTGTAGAGCTTGAAGTGGTCGATGTCGATCAGGATGACGGTCAGCGGCAGGCCGTGCCTGCCGCAGCGCATCCATTCCGTGGCCAGCCGGTCGTCAAAACGGCGCCGGTTGCCGATGCCGGTGACACCGTCGGTGGTGGACAGCAGCGCCAGCTTGGCGTTGGCGGCGGCCAGCTCCTGCTCCTTGCGCACCAACTGGGTCACGTCGGTGCGCACACCGGCAATGCCGCCCTGGGGGGTGCGGCGTTCGTCGGCCTGCACCCACCGGCCGTCGGTCAGGTGCTGCAAAACGGACTGGATGGCGGCCTGGTGGTCGGCCACACGTTGGGCCAGCCAGGCCTCTTCGTTGCCCACTGCGTCCAGGTACTGCCCGCGCTCAACGCCGTAGCGGGCAATCTGCTCAAAGGTGCTACCGGGCACGATCATGGGTGCCGAGATGGGGTACAGCCGTCGGTACTGCGCGTTGCACACCACCAGCCTGTCGTCGGCATCGAACAGCGCAAACCCCTCGGGCAGCGATTCGATGGCGTCCTGCAGCAGTTGCCGCGCCTGCTGGGCTTCGTCCTGCGCCGCTTCGAGTGCCTGGCGCTGCTCGATAAGGTCGGTGATGTCCAGGCGCACCGCCACCACATAGTTTTCAGGGGTGCGGGTTTCATAAATGTTGATCCAGCGCCCATCGGCCAGCCGCTGCACCAGGTTGGACGTGCGGCTGCCGTGCTCTGACAGGCGCTCGGCAATCCAGGTTTCCTCGCGGCCGTTGGCAGAGGGGACCAGCCCCCGCTGCACCGAATACCGCAGGATGTCGGCAAAGCTTTTGCCCAGATGCTCTGCGTAGTTCATGTGGGGGTACATGCGCGAAAGCTGCTGGTTAAATAGCACCAGCCGGTCCTGCTCGTCAAAGATCTCGATGCTGACGGGCAGGGCCTCCACCGCGCGCTCCAGCAACTGGCGCATGCGCTGGCTTTCCTGGCGGGCTTCCTCTGCCTTTTGGCGCTGCTCGATCAGGTCGCTGATGTCCAGCCGCACCACAACGGTCATGCCCGAGGGGGTGCGGCTTTCGTGCATGTGCATCCATGCACCATTGGGGTAGTGGCGCACCTCGGGGCCAGGGCGGTGGCCGCGCAGCGCCAGCTCGTGGGCCAGCCACAGCTCTTCCTGGCCGCGCGCTTCTTCGGGAATGCCGTGCTGGAGGCCTTCACGCAGCAGTTCTTCATAGGTCTTGCCCAGCGATGTCTGCACGGGCAGGTGCGGGCGCAGGTTGGCCATGAAGTTGTTGCACAGCACCAGCCGGTCGTTCTCGTCATAGATATCGAGGCCGGCGGGCATGGCGTCCACCGCCTCGTGCAGGCGGCGCTCTGCGCGTTCGGCGTCGGCCAGCGCCTGTTTCAGCGCGCGTTCCTTGTGCACGGTGTCGGTGATGTCGGTGCGCAGCACCACCACGCCGCCACCGTCGAGCGTGCGCTCGGTCAGCTGCATCCAGCGGTCGCCCCGAACCTCCTGCACTTCGGGGCCGCACGGTGATCGGTGGCGTTCCATGCGGCCCGCCAGCCAGGTTTCCAGGTCTGGTCGCGCGTCCCGGATCTCGCCCGAAGCGGCGGCCCGGCGCAGTACGTCTTCAAACCGTGTCCCATAGTCCACCGCCATCGTGATGCCCGGGGCCACCTCGCGGTAGCGTGTGTTGCACAGCACCAGGCGGTCGTCCGCGTCGTAGATGGCCAGGCCGTCGGGCAGGATGTCGAGCGTGGCCGACAGCTGTGCGCTGGCCTGCTGGGCTGCCTGCTGCGCAGCCTCTGCCGCCACCTGGCAGCGCTGCGCACGCCGTGCAAGCTGCCAGTGCAGGCCGGCCATGGCCCACAGCGCCAGCCCGGCAGCCACCAGCGCCGCGCGCACTGGCGCCTCCAGCACATGGCTGGCCAGCGCCCAGGCCAGCAGCCCCAGCCCACCCATGCCGCAGACCCCGCACACGACCGCCGTCAGCAGAGCCGGAGGTTCTTCGCGCGCTGGCGGTGGAGCAGGGGGCATGGTTGGTAGGTCCCAGGTTCGCAGAAAGTCTAGCAGTGCGCCCCTGTTTGCGGTACCGGCAAATGCGGCAAGGCTCCAAACCGCCTAGACTGCGGCTTCCGCCCGTTACCGCCCTTGTTGGCCCCCTCTTCTTTCACCCTGGAGAAACCGATGCTCACTGAAGACCTCCACTCCGACGCACGCGCGCTGTTGCCTGGCCGCACCACCGAGGCGGGCGCCACCCGACGCACGGCGCTACAGACCGCCCTTGGCCTGGGCTATGCGGCGGCAGCCGCACCCATCATGGCGCAGACGGCCATCGCCACGCCCAGCGACGGCCTGACGGCCGGGGAGGTGAGTTTTACCGTCAACGGCTTCAAGGTGCCCGCCTACCGCGCGGCACCTGCCGGCAAGACGGGCCTGCCCGTGGTGCTGGTGATCCAGGAAATCTTTGGCGTGCACGAGTACATCGCCGACACTTGCCGCCGCTTTGCCAAGGCAGGCTACCTGGCCATTGCGCCCCAGCTGTATGCGCGCCAGGGCGACCCGTCGCAGTACACCGACATTGCCAAGCTCATGGCCGAAGTGGTCTCCAAGGTTCCTGACGCCCAGGTGATGGCCGACCTCGATGGTGCGGTGCAATGGGCCGCTGCCAACGGCGGCGATGCCGCGCGCATGGGCATCACCGGCTTTTGCTGGGGCGGCCGCATCACCTGGCTGTACGCAGCCCATGGCCCCGTGAAAGCGGGCGTGGCCTGGTACGGCAGGCTGGTGGGCCAGGCCAGCGAGCTCACGCCCAAGCACCCTGTGGAAATCGCCCCCATCCTCAAGGCCCCGGTGCTGGGGCTGTATGGCGAAAAAGATACCGGGATACCCCTTGACACGATTGATAAGATGAAAGCTGCCCTGGCCAGTGGCTCGCCGCAGGCCAAGGCATCGGAATTTGTGGTGTACCCCGACGCGCCCCACGCCTTCCATGCCGACTACCGCGCGAGCTACCGCAAGGAAGCCGCCGAAGACGGCTGGAAGCGGGCGCTGGCCTGGTTCAAGACGCACGGCGTAGTCTGAGAGGCTGAGAGTCTTTTGCCTATGCCCGCCTTGCGCGCCAAAGCACCGCTGCTCGTCGTTGCAAATGCTCGCCATAGCCCGAGCTATGGCTGCGCTTTGCGCCTCGATCAGCTGCGTTTTGACGCACCTTTCGGGCTCGGTCAAAAAACTCTCAGCCTCTGAGCCGGTACCCTGCAATCCGCCCGCAGCCGCCCCCTCACCGGGGCGGCTTTTTTAATCTCGCGTCCGGGGCGTGGGATTTGAACGAAAATAAGCTCTGTGGCTTATCTATAAAGCGTAAGAAGCTATGACTTTAGTAGCAATCATCTTGGCCACGCTGGCTGCGGGCATTGGCAGCGTGTGGCTGGCCGCACTGCTGATGCGGCTGGGCCTGGGCGGGCGCACCGACAGCGTGGGCCCCCAGCACCTGCTGAGCCTGGCGGCGGGCGCCCTGCTGGCCACGGCCTTCATGCACCTGCTGCCCGAGGCGTTCGAGAGCCAGGCGGGCGCTCACGACCTGTTTGCCACCTTGCTGGTGGGCGTGGTGTTTTTCTTCTTGCTGGACAAGGCCGAGCTGTGGCACCACGGGCATGAGCACAGCCACGCACAGCCCTCCACCCACGGCCACGTCCATGCAGACCACGATCACGCCCATGACCACGGCCATGCGCACCACCATCACCACGGGCCGCGCTCTGGCGGATGGGCGGTGCTCACGGGCGACAGCGTGCATTGTTTTGGCGACGGCATCCTGATCGCCTCGGCCTTCATGGCCGACATCCGCCTGGGCGTGATTGCCGCCGTGTCAGTGTTGGCGCACGAGGTGCCGCACCACATGGGCGACCTGGTGGTGCTGCGCCAGACCAGCCCCAACCGCCGCATGGCGCTGGTCAAGGTGTCGCTGGCGGGCGCCGTGACGGCGCTGGGCGGCGTGGTGGGCTACTTCCTGGTGGGGCAGCTGCAAGACTTCTTGCCCTACTTCCTGGCCGTGGCGTCGAGCAGTTTTGTGTATGTGGCGCTGGCCGACCTGATTCCCCAGCTGCAAAAGCGCCTCACGGCGCGCGAAACCATTGCGCAGATCGCCTGGCTGATTGCGGGCATGGTGATCGTGACGCTGGTGAGCGGGGCCGCGCACAGCCATTGAGGCCATGGCCACGGTGCCCGCGCTCGTCAGCGCGAATGCCGCCGCGCGCGCAGGCCCATGGCGCCCAGCAGCGTGCTCAGCAGGATCAGGCCCAGATGACCCAGGGTGGGTACGGCGGTGACGGAACCACCGCCAGGGCCTGCCGCCAAAGGGACGCATGGCGAGAACTCTGAGCTTTCCTTCGTGCCATTGCCATCTTGGTAGTCGCGTGTGGCAGTCATCGTCAGTCGGCTGCCTGCCGATACGGCGGGCATGGCGGCCGTGCCGGTGTGGGCGCCGCCAGCATCGGTGGTTACTTCCACCGCACCCAGGTAGGTCTGGCCTTCTCCGAAGTTGCTCGCGTCGCAGGTGGCGTTGGCGAAAACCTCCATGCGGTAGGACGCGTTGCTCGCGCCCGCGAATTCAAAGTTCACCAGGGTGCCTGCCGCGTCGCCCGTGGCGCCAAGGATCAGCGGGTACCTTGGGCTGGCATTCACCGTGGTGGGGGCGGCGGCCATTGGGCCGGCGCCCACACCCGTGGCAGTGTCGATCAACTCAATGCCCAGACCGCCGTTGCTGTGGATGTTGTTGCCTGACCACTGGTGGTACCGCATGGCAGGTGCAGCGGCAGCGTTGCGTTCCACACGGATGCCGTCGCCCCCCCAGTGCGCAATGAGGTTGCCCTCCCCGGGGTCGGAGCCACCCACCTCGACGCGCTGGGGACTGGCCGTACCGGAGTTGATGATGTAGATACCGTGCTGACTGCCGGGTGCGGTGATGGGTGTGCCGTTGGTGCCCACGCCAATGCGGTTGCGTTGCAGAAAGCTGTAGTTGTTGGCGCCCGAATCGCCTGTGATGAAGACACCCCGGTGGCTGGCACCGACGGTGTTGTTATTGACCAGGGCGTTGTTGCTGGAGTGGAGGCTGACGCCCACAGCGGTGGCGCGTCGGCTGTCGCCCGCACGGTTGGTGCCGATGTAGTTGTTGCGGATCTGGTTCTGAGGGGCGTTGAAAAGGGCAACCCCAGCTTGGGTGCCATGGGCAACGATGAGGTTGCGCTCTGCGGGCAGGTCGCCGCCCACCATGGCATTGCGGGCCAGGTCATTGATGAAGATGCCGCTGCCTGCGTTGGCCAGTAACCCGGTGGCGTCATCGCCCACGCCCGTGCCATCCGTGCCGATGAAATTGCCCGTCACGGATACTTCGATGAGGCTATTGGCAATGTTCTGACCGGACAGCATGACGCCGTGTGCTCCAAAACGCGTGATGGCCACGCCGCGCAGCATGGAGTTGGAGGCTCCGCTCAGAAACACCAGCCCAGGGACGTTGGGCCCCGCATTCTGGCCATCAATACGGATGCTGATGGACGCATCGGTGCCCACCGCCAGCGTGTTGGGGTTGCCTGCGCCCAGGGCATAGCCGTCGATGGTCACCGGATTGACGATGGGAGGCAGTGCTGAGGTCGGCGAAATCGTGACCTGCCCACCGCTGAAATCGAACTGGATGGTATCGGCATCCGCGTTGGCATTGGCGGCCTGGATGGCGGCGCGCAGGGTGCAGGGGTTGGGCACGCCGGTGCACATGGCGCCGCCCAGTGGGGCATCGCCAAGATCATTGACCACAAAAGTGGCTGCCCAGGAGGCGCTGGACAACAGCAGCCCGGCCAGGGCCATGGCAAGGGGGCGCAGCGGTGCTGTGGGGAAAGACGGGTTGTGCGGCATGGTGCTGTTTGAGGTTTTGGTGTTTTTGGGCTCTAGCGCTTATAGGTATTGCGCTAGCAGCTCCATTTTTGATAGCGAATGGCGGCTCTGCCGCGAACGCGGCGCGCAGGGTGCCATCCGTCGGTGATTCTTGGGAAAGCCCCGGCTGTTGTCTTGACGCTGCACGACCTGCCATTGACCCCACGCGACTTGGTCCGCAATCTGCAACACTCTTTTCTGAGCACAACAACGAGGGAAAAAGGAGCAGCGCGTGAAGGCACCCGTACCGGCCCCCACCACCCAAGCCGCGCCTGCGGCGGATGCCGCGCCCACTGCGGCGCTGAGCCTGAGCGCGTTGCCAGGGGACAGCCAACTGCACAGCATGCGCGAGTACCTGGCCGAAATGATGCGGGTGGACCTGGCACCTCTGCACCCCGACCAACCCCTGCACTACCGTGCCGCGCTGCGCATGGTGTCGGGCGCCAGCTGGGGCAGCTCGCAGGCCAGCCCCGTGCGCACTACCCGCACGGCAGCGCTGTGCAAGGACGGGCAGGACGACCTGATGCTCGTCATGTCCTCAGCCCCCATGACCATCGAGCAGCCGGGGCACAGCGCGCTGCGCATTCAGTCTGGCGACGCCGTGCTGCTGTCGCAGGCGCGGCCCCTGCAGATCATGCTGGAGGAAGCGGGGGAGTCCTGGGCGCTGCGCGTGCCGCATCGCGACATGGCGCGCATGCTGCCGCGCCTGTCCAGTGCGCCGGTGCTGGCTCTGCGCCAAGGCACGCCGATGCTGCAGCTGCTGCAGCGCTTTGGCCGGTTGCTGGAGTCCGACCCCCTGCAGGGCGCTGCCAGCCAACAATTGGCAGCCCGACAGCTGCAGGAAATGCTGGCGGTGGCGGTGGGCCAGTCACCCGACTTTGCCGCCTGGGCCGAGCAGCACAGCCTGGCGGCGGCCCGCCTGCAGGCCGTGCGGGCTGACATTGCCGCCCACCTGGGCACCAGCCGGCTCAGCCTGGAATGGCTGGCCGCCCGCCAGGGCATCTCAGCCCGGCACCTGCAGCGCCTGCTGGCTGCCCAGGGCACCAGCTACCAGGACGCCGTGCGCCATGCGCGTTTGGAGGCCGCCCGGGCCTTGTTGCAAGCGCCGCGCAACGCGGGCCTGAGCATCACGGCCATTGCGCATGCGTGCGGTTTTTCAGAAGCGTCGGCGCTGAGCCGGGCGTTCCGGCAGCACTATGGGATGACGCCGGGGCAGGCGCGGTGGGAGGGTGGGATGGGCGCCAAAAAATGAAAGACCGTGTGGCGCAGTGCGCCGGATGTGCCGTGTTGGGGGCGTACGCACTTGGCGAAGCCCCAAGAAAGCTTGACCTGCCTCAAGCCTGAGCCCGCCTGTTGTGCCATTCTGGTGGAATGACCTCCCCCCACGCCGCCACCGTCACCCTGGGCTTGCTCGCCCAGCCCACGCGTTTTCTGTTTTTTACGGGCAAGGGCGGCGTGGGCAAGACCTCGCTGTCCACGGCTGCGGCCATTGCCCTGGCGGATGCTGGTCGGCAGGTGCTGCTGGTCAGCACCGATGCAGCCTCCAACCTCGATGAAATGCTGGGCGTGCCGCTGTCCAACCAGCCGGTGGCCGTGCCCGGGGTGCCGGGGCTGCACATGCTCAACATCGACCCCGACACGGCCGCCGAGGCCTACCGCCAGCGTGTGCTGGCGCAGCTGGAGGCCACGGCCACCAGCGACGAACGCGCGACAGTGCGCGAACAACTCTCGGGCGCCTGCACCACCGAGATCGCGGCGTTCGACGAATTTGCAGCGCTGCTGGCCAGCGAGGGCAGCGCCATCGGCCACGTGTTCGACCATGTAGTGTTCGACACCGCGCCCACCGGCCACACGCTGCGCCTGCTGAGCCTGCCCAAGGCCTGGACCGGATTCCTGGCGGGCAACGACCGGGGGGCGTCGTGCCTGGGCCCGCACTCGGGGCTCAAGATGCAGGAGGCGCGCTTCAACGCCGCCCTGGCCGCGCTGAGCGACCCGGCCCTGACCACCGTGGTGCTGGTCACCCGCCCCGACCCCCGCCCCATGCAAGAGGCTGCGCGCACCGCGCTGGAGCTGCGCGCCCTGGGCCTGGCCAACCAGCGCCTGGCCATCAACGGCGTGTTCCATGCCAGCCAGCCGGGGCATGACGCCGTGGCCGATGCCATCGAGGCCCTGGGCCGTCAGGCCATGGACCAGATGCCCGATGCGCTGGCGCACCTGCCCCGCGACGAGGTGCCGCTGCGCGCCTTCGACACCGTGGGTTTGCCTGCGCTGAGGGCATTGCTGGCGGGTGGCGCGGTGCCATTGAGCGCGCCCTCTGCCGTTGTCGGCGCGTCGTTGCAAGCCGAACCCCTCTCGTCCCTGGCTGACGCGCTGGCCGCCAAGGGCCACGGTCTCATCATGGTGATGGGCAAGGGCGGCGTGGGCAAGACCACCATCGCCGCCGCGCTGGCCGTGGGCTTGGTGCAGCGCGGGCACAGCGTCCACCTCACCACCACCGACCCGGCAGCCCATGTGCAAAGCCAGCTTGATGGCAGCCTGCCGGGGCTGAAAGTGGGGCGCATCGACCCGCAGGCCGAAACCCAGGCCTACATCGACAAGATCATGGCCACGCGCGGCAAGGCCCTGGACTACGCGGGCCGCGCGCTGCTGCTGGAAGACCTGCAGTCGCCCTGCACGGAAGAGGTGGCCGTGTTCCATGCCTTCAGCCGCGTGGTCAACGAAGCGCGCAGCGCCTTTGTGGTGCTGGACACGGCGCCCACCGGCCACAGCCTGCTGCTGATGGATGCCACCGGCGCCTACCACCGGCAGATGACGCAGCAGTACGAAGGCAGCGCAAACTCCAAACACATCATCACGCCGCTCATGCGGCTGCAGGACGCTGACATGACCCATGTGGTCATCGTCACGCTGCCCGAAGTCACCCCCGTGAGCCAGGCGGCAGCGCTGCAGGACGACCTGCGCCGCGCCCACATCGAGCCATGGGCCTGGGTCATCAACAAAAGCGTGGCGGCCACGGGCACCAGCGACCCGCTGCTGCAGGCCCGCCTGGTCGGCGAGCAACAGCAGGCCGCGCGCATTGCCAACGGCCTGGCGCAGCGCACTTATGTGCTGCCCTGGCTGGCTACGCCGCCGGTGGGGGTGGCTGCACTGGGCCAACTGGCGTCGGCGCCCCCAGCCACGATCCGTTGAGGCAAACAGGAATAGGGAATGGGGGGCAAGTGCCAAAGAAAAATAGCTGCCAGCGCTTATCAGTAAAGCGCAAGCAGCTATATTTTTAATAGCGAATGCCGGGCGGTGTGCCACCGCCTTGCGGCATTGCTGCGGTCAGAGCATGGTTTCGCGCTGTTGCTCGGCGCGCGATGCGCCAATGGCGGTTTCCACGTTCTTGACCTCTTCGGGAGGGGGCAGCACGGCAGGCAGGCCCAGCGCCTCCAGGGCCAGCTCGCGGCACCAGCCCTTGGTGTGGTACAGGTGGTGGTCCTCGTCTTTCTCCACCGCCTTGTGGGCCGATTTCAACGTCTGGCCCACGTCGCCCGTGGCCACCTCGGCCACCTTGCCCAGCAGCTCCCAATTGGCGTGGTCTTTCGTCTCGGCGTGCACCACACATTCACAGGCCACCAACTGGGCGGCGGCGGGGTTGCCGCCCTGTTTGGCCAGCAGCATGGCCTTGACCAGGGATTCGCCGATGTGTTTGACCACCGCCCGGCTGGGCGACTGCGCATCGGGGTCCAGCCCCAGGGTGTCGCACAGGCTGCGCACCACATCCTGGTGGGTCAAGGTTTCTTCCAGATAGCTTTCCCATTCCTTCTTGAGATCGGGGTTCACGGCACAGGTGAGCGCGGTGCGGTACACCTGCTCGCCCCCGAGTTCGGTTTCCATCATCTGGAGCACAAGATCATCAAGCTGGTGGCTGTCATAGTGGGCTTTGGGCATGGTTTCTCCTTGGGTGGGGGGTTGGGAACGGGATGGATGCGTCATGCGAGGGTGCGGACCTTGGGTTCGCGCTCCCACTGGCGGGTCTGTGCAGCGGCGATGAAGCCCTGCGCGTCGGCGGGGTCCACCACGCCCGCGTCGGGCTCGATGCCACCGGCTTGCAAGATGGCCTGGGTGCCCTTGCAGGCGGCAATCGCCTTGAGGTGGCCGAACGCGTCGCGGAACCAGTCCACGGCGGCGGCCTCTTTGGCCAGCAATGCGCCCATGTCGGGCGACAGGATGGAGGCCACAGCGTCAAACACAACCGATGGCGTGCCTTGCAGCTGTCCGTCGGCGGGCAACAGCGTGCCGTCTTTCAGCACGGCTCCGCCCACCTTGGGCGACACGATCTTGACGGTGGCGCCCACCTTCTCCAGCGCCTTGCGCAGGTTGGCGATCGTGTTGCCGTTGGAGCCATCGGCCACCAGGATGCCGATGCAGCGCCCCTGCAGCGTAGGCTTCATGCGGTCGATGATGCGCAGCGCGGGTGACGGGGGCAGGTCCTGCACTGGCTCGGCGGCAGTCGGGGCGGGGGGAAGCGCCTGCATGCCCAGGCCGTCGGCCACACGCTGGGCGAGGTCGTGGTCTACATGCTGCAGGTGGCCCACCACGGCTTCACGCACATGCACGGTGGCTACCTTGGACAGCTCGAATACCAAGGCCGACGCCATGTGGGCCTGCTCCAGCGGGCTCTGGCTGCGAAAGAACATGCGCGCCTGGCTGTAGTGGTCGGCAAAACTCTCGGGGCGGATGCGGCCTTTTCCTCGGCCGTCGCCGTCGTCGGCCTGAGCGAAGTGGCGGAAGCCCTGTGCCAGTGAGGCGCGTGGCGTGTCACCCTGCAGGCTGCTGGGTTCGTAGGCAACGCGGCCCTTGGGCACCTGCATCTGCATGTGACCGTCGCGCTGCATGTTGTGGAACGGGCACTTGGGCGCATTGATGGGGATCTGCGTGAAGTTGGGCCCGCCCAGGCGGGACAGCTGCGTGTCCACGTACGAGAAAAGGCGGCCCTGGAGCAGCGGGTCGTTGCTGAAGTCGATGCCAGGCGGCACGTTGGCGGGGCAAAACGCCACCTGCTCGGTTTCTGCAAAGAAGTTGTCGGGCCAGCGGTTGAGCACCATGCGGCCAACAGGCTGCAGGGGCACCAGTTCTTCGGGGATGAGCTTGGTGGGGTCCAGGTGGTCGAAGGGGAAGCGCTCGGCGTCTTCTTCGGTGAAGAGCTGCACCGACAGCTCCCATTCCGGGAAGTCGCCCGCCTCGATGGCTTCGAACAGGTCGCGCCGGTGGAAGTCGTTGTCGGCCGATTGCAGCTTGACGGCTTCGTCCCACACCGTGGACTGGATGCCCAGCTTGGGGCGCCAGTGGAACTTCACGAACGTGCTGTCGCCCGCAGCATTGACGAGCCGGAAGCTGTGCACGCCAAACCCCTCCATCATGCGCAGGCTGCGCGGGATGGTGCGGTCGCTCATGGCCCACATGATCATGTGCATGGTTTCGGGCATCAGAGAGACAAAGTCCCAGAAGGTGTCGTGCGCACTGGCCGCCTGGGGGAACGCGCGGTCGGGTTCCATCTTCACCGCGTGCACCAGGTCCGGGAACTTCATCGCATCCTGGATGAAGAACACGGGGATGTTGTTGCCTACCAGGTCCCAGTTGCCTTCGGGCGTGTAGAACTTGACGGCAAAGCCGCGCACGTCACGCGGTGTGTCCACCGATCCCGCGCCGCCTGCCACGGTCGAAAAGCGCGTGAACACGGGCGTCTGCACGCCCACTTCCGTCAGCACCTTGGCGGTGGTGTATTGCTTGAGCGAATGCGTGAGTTCAAAGAAACCGTGGGCTGCCGAGCCGCGCGCATGCACGATTCGCTCTGGGATGCGCTCGTGGTCAAAGTGCGTGATCTTCTCGCGCAGGACGAAGTCTTCGAGCAGCGTGGGGCCGCGTGGCGACGGGCGCAGGGAATTCTGGTTGTCTGCCACCGGGATGCCCTGCTGCGTGGTCAGCACCGGGTGCTTGCCACCGGCTTGCTGCTGCAATTCGCCTGCGTTGCCGCGAAAGGTGTCTGACTGGGTGGAAGAGGGCAGGGCAGACGGCGATTTTTTTGCCGCGCCGCGCGAAGTGGGGGTTTGGGCCATGGGCGCTCCTGGGGGTTCTGGGTAATGAAACAAGACCAACCAACATCGTTGGACTGCCGTGCTTTTCGAGGAGTAGGACGCCGCCCCATCCGGGCGTCGTCGTCGTCAGGCAATGGCCCGTTGCCTGTGCGCTAAAGCCTCTCGGTGTTTGCTACGCTTGCGCCCATCCTGCAGGGCCCATTGCCTTGTGGCGCGACCCTCTCCTTTGCCCTTGCCAGACTGATCCATGTTCTACGCCATCCCCCTCGAAAACCGGCCCACCTGGCGCAACCCGCCCTGGATGACGGTGCTGCTGATCCTGGTGAACATGCTCGTGTTCTGGGGCCCGCAGCGCTCCGAAGAAAAGGCGCAGGACCGGGCGGCCGCCTTCTACGTGGCCAGCCCCTTGCCCGCCATCGAAGTCCCGCGTTTTGTGGCCTGGCTGGAAGAGACCGGCGACAAGCACCTCAAAGAGGCCCGCGCCCTGCAGAAGGCGGGCGACCATCGCATGCTGTTGCGCTGGATGGAGCAGGAAGACGGCTTTCAGCAGCGGCTGAAAAGCCCGCGCTTTGTGCCACCCGAAGACCCGCAGTACACCGACTGGAATGCCGCGCGCACTCAGTACGAAGCCCGGATGCCAGCCCCCTTCACCCGCAAGTGGGCGCAGAACTTTGAAAAAGACGCGGAGTTGCGCCCCGTCACCTGGCTCACGGCCACCTTCTTGCACGGCAGCACCGGGCACCTCATCGGCAACATGGTGTTTTTGTTTCTGTTCGGCTTTTCGGTGGAGCTGGCACTGGGCCGGGGCTGGTACCTGGCGTTTTACCTGCTGGGTGGCCTGGGCGGCTCGCTGCTGGCGGGCTGGGCCTATGCGGGCATGGGCAGCTACGGCCTGGGCGCTTCGGGCGCCGTGTCGGCCCTGATGGGCATGTACGCGGTGCTGTACCGGCTGCGGCGCGTGCGGTTTTTCTACCAGCTGTTTTTCTACTTCAACTACGTGACCGCACCGGCGTTGCTGCTGTTGCCCGCGTGGATTGCCAACGAGTTGCTGCAGCACTGGCTGAGCGGAAAGGGTGTGGCCTACATGGCCCACCTGGGCGGGCTGGTGACCGGCGCATCGCTGATGGCGCTGGCCATGCTGCTGCGCAAGAAACCGATGGAAGTGCCGGTGACGCAGGACGCCGCGCTCGACGACGGCTTTGACGCCCATGTGGCCAACGCCCAGCGCCTGGCGCAGGGCATGAAGTTCGAACAGGCCCTGGCCCAGTGGCGCGCTGCAGCCAAGCTGCGCCCGCAAGACCAGGCGGTGCTCAGCGCCTGGTTCAAAACGGCATCGCTGTGGCCCGACGGCGAAGACTTCCACCGCGCCGCGCGCCGCATCTTTCGCCTGCACGCCCACGACGAGCAGACGCTGCAGTTTCAGCACGCCAGTTACCGCACGTATTTTGAAAAGGCCAAGCCCGGTGCCCGTTTGCAGCCGGACGACATGGCCCGCCTCTCACGCCGCTTTGCGCGTGCGCAGCAATGGGGTGATGCCGAAAAGCTGTTCAACGCCTTGCACACGACTGCCCCCACGCACCCCGAGCTGGGCGAGACGCTGGGCATGCTGGTGTCGGCCTTGTGCCATGCGGGGCGGCGCGAGCAGGCGGCTGCTTTGGGGCCACAGTTGCAACGGCTGGCGCCTGGGAGTGCGGCGTTGCGGGGCCTGGGGTGAGGATTGTTGTGGGTAAATTTGGTGCTAGCGCTTATTGAGTAGGCGCAAGCAGCTATTAAATTGATAGCAATTTTCGAAATCGCATTGCTAATTTTTATCGGTTGGGCTGAGCTGGTCGGAGCCTGGTCCACCGGCCCATCAATGCCGATGCGCCACCTGCTGCAGATGCCCGGCAGGCCCCTGGCTGTATCCCCCCATCGGCCCTCCAGGCGCAGTGGGAGGCGCAGCCGGTGGCGCCCGCCGCACGCGCGGCACCACGCTCAACTGCACGGTGTCCAGCACCGGCCCCGGCACCACGTTCAGTGCCTTGCGCGGCAAATCAATCAACTGCTCGGCATGCCACACCCGCACCTGCGCGGCACCATCCGGCACGCCCGCAAAGCGGGCAATGCCATCGGCATCGGTCTTCAGCGTCCAGCCCGAATCCGTCACAAACACATGGCCGCGCATGGAGCCGTGCAGGTGGCATGACAACAGCACCACCCCCGGCGTATCGAGCTTGACCTCGAAGGAGTTTGCAGGCTTGCCGTCGGCCTTGCCCGCCAGGCGCAGTTCAAAACCGCTGTTGGCTGTGCCCGCCGCAGCCGCCAGGCCCGCCGCCGCACCGCGCACGTGGTGGTCCCAGCGGTCCTGGTTGGTAAAGCGCACCGTGGCACCGGGCTCGACTACCGTGACGGCGGGCACAAAGCGCATCTTTTCCTGCTCGATGGTGGGGTTGGCCTGCAGCAGGCTGGGCGATGTGCCGCCCGTGCCACCGGGATACACCACCACCACGGCTTCGGGCACGGGCTTGCCGTCGCGGTCCAGCACCTGGATTTGAACATTTCCGGCGCTAGCGCTTGTCCACAAAGCGCTAGCAGCTACAAAAATCATAGTATTTTTCATAGGTACATTCTCAGCGGATGGTGATCACATCGCGGTGCATGGGCGCCAGCAAGGCCAGCAGGCGGTTTTGCTGTGCGAACGGTATGCCCTGGGCATCCATGGCGCTTTGCAGCACCTCCACCAGGGCGTTGAAGTGGCCCTTGGTGATGTCCATGTCGGCATGGGCTGATTTCATGTCAGCGCCTTCATATTTGCAAGGGCCACCGCTGAGCTGGCAGATCTGGTCGGTCAGGCTTTCCTTGAGCGCGGCAGGTTTGGTGTCCTTGAAGTGGCCGCCGATGCGTGGGTCCACCACCAGACGGTTCACAAAATCGTCCATCAGGCGCGTGATGCCGGGCTTTTCACCCAGGGCCTGGTAGAGGCCTGCCGGGGCCGTGGCTTTGGCGGCGCTGGTCTGGGCCAACGCTGGCTGGGCCAGCAGGCCGCCCAGGGCGAGTGCAAGGGCAATGAGGGTTTTGGGGTGGGTCATGGAAAAGTCTCTTCAGAAAGCGACCTGGGCCGACAGGTAGTAGCCCGTCTGGCGGCGGTGGTTGGTGATGCCCGGCACGATGCGGCCCAGGTCTACATAGGCCAGCGTCAGTGACAGGTTCTTGCTGGGCGCCCAGGCGATGAAGATGTCTTTCCAGTCGTCCTCGCGCAACGCGGCGCCCAGGCCGGCGGCGGCGCCCAGCGCCTGCAGGTTGTTGGGTTTGAAGCGGACTTCGGCGCCCACCGCCAGGTTCTTATTGATGAGGTACGCCACCGAGAACTCGGGCTGCAGGCTGCGGCGGTTCTTGCCGGGTGCGGCAGCGCCAAAGCCCAGCAGGCCGTTCTGGTTGGCGTTGGTGGAGCGCAGCGTGCCGTTGACCAGCAGGCTCTGCGCCAGCAGCAGCTTGGTGGCGCTCACATACACGTCGGTGCCGCTGGTTTGGGTGCCCAGAAAGTCGAGCACCGACCCGATGGAGCCAGGGCGCACGCGCTTGTGCTCCAGCCCCACGGCGATCTGCGGCATCCAGCTGTCGGCGTTCAGCACAGCATCGCCTGCCACCTTGACCTTGATGCCCACGATATCCATCTGGATGTGCTGCCCGGGGGTCACGCCAAACGGCGCAATGCCATTGAGCGCGATGGCGGGTGATGCGTCAAAGTCCTGCCGCGCCAGCGACAGCTCCACCCGGTCATGCAAACCCACCGCAACACCGTAGCCATTGAGGCCGTAGTCCTGCGTGGCGGCGCGCGTGGCGTAGCCGGAAAAGCCCACCTCGCCTTCGGTGGCGTTGCTGCCGATCACCGCCCAGGGGGTGAGCCCGCCACCGGCCGACCCGGCGATGGTGCTGACGCCCCCTGTGAGCAGCAGTTTGCCGGTGTCGGCATGGGCCACGGTGGCGGCCAAGGCAAGCGTGGCGGACACCGCAAGCCAGCGTGGATTCTTCATGGGGTCGCTCCTGGGTTGTAAATAAATGCTACACCGATGGAGTTACGTCAGGGCGCCACCAGCGGATGCATATTCCAGAGCGCTGCCGAGGGTCTTTGAACCACGCCGCCGCTGGCGCGGTGGCTCAGCCCGAAAAAGCGATCCGCTGCACCGTCCAGTACAGCGACAACACCAGCAGCGCCGCCGAGCCCCCCCGCACCACCACCGTGCGGTAAGGCGCCCAACGCGCCAGCACCAAGGATGCAGCACACCACAGGGCCACCACCAGGAGTTGCCCCGCCTCGACCCCCAGGTTGAACCCCGCCAACGCCCACACCAGCGAGCTGCCTGAAATCCCTGCCTCCACCAGCACCCCCGAGAAGCCGAGGCCGTGGATCAGGCCAAAGCCCAGCGCCAGCCAGTGGCCGCGCAGGCCCCGGACGGGGAACAGATTCAGCAGCGCCGAGATACCAATGCTGATCGCAATGGCAGGTTCCACCCAATTGCCCGACACCGTCACCCAGCCCAGGCCCGCCAGTGCCAGCGTGACCGAGTGGCCCAGGGTAAAGAGCGTGACGGTGAGCAAAAGCGTCTTCATCCCGGTACGGCGATCCAGAGCGTCAGTCGTCCGGGACGCAGGCAGCTGCTTTGTCATC
Organism: Acidovorax sp. NN32; assembly: GCF_057597245.1. Lineage (NCBI taxonomy): Bacteria > Pseudomonadati > Pseudomonadota > Betaproteobacteria > Burkholderiales > Comamonadaceae > Acidovorax > Acidovorax sp. NN32. Next base: position 3,982,610 of record NZ_CP199679.1, on the reverse strand, counting down.
GGTTGCGGGCTGCGAGGCAGAGGCTGCAGCACCAGCGAAATGGGCAGCAACAGCGCCAGCAAAAAGGCCAGGTGGTCATAGCCTTGCAGAATGTGGTGCACCCCTTCGGCCACAAATTGCAGCAGTGTTGCCACACCACTGCGTGGGGATGCGGGCTCCTGGGCGTCTGCACCTCCAGCCCCTTGCGCACCTGGCTCCCCTTGGGGTGCGACACCGCTGCCTGCGGATCGCAGGTCGGTGCTGGCGCGCCCATCGGGGGCCAGCACGGCCGCCAGCGGCTGGCCGCCGAGCACACCGCCCACCAGCAGACGGTGCGTGGGGTCGATGCCCTGCATCAGCCCGTAGCGCAGTGTGACTGCCTGGGCGGGCGCACAGGGGAGCGTGGCAGCCAGTCGCGCGTAACGGCCATCGGTGCGCTGCTCCAGTGCTTCAAAGCGCCAGGCGGGGGCCGTCGCCGTTCCATCGCACTGCCACAACATGCCCTGGCCCACCCACTGGGCCATGGCGGGCGCGGACTGCCGCACCTCCCCCCAGGTGAGTTGGCGGTCGCCATTGGCATCGAGCTGCTCCAGCGCGGCGTCCACATCCTTCAACGCCACCGACAGCACCAGGCCTACCGATGCGCCTGCCCCTGCAGCGCCCTGGGGTGCCGGGGCATCCGCCACCCGCAGATAGGCGTCGCTGGCCTTGTGGGCCCGTGCGCTGGGCACCAGCGCCGCGGCAAGCAACACGACCGCAACCATGGCTCGCAGGGGGGCCGTTGTCCAGTGTTCGCAGCGCATCATTGGCCTCCCCGGGGTTGCCAGCGCGCCAGGCGCACGTCCTGCAGCCCGGTTTGCAGGAGGGCCTGCCGCACCGCTTGGTGGGCGGCAGCGTCGCCCGATTGTTCAGAGGTCTGCAGTGCAAGCCACCAGTCGAGTGGCTCTTTTTGCAGGGCAAGGTTGGTGCGGGCCGCCTTCCACGCGGCGGCGGGTTGCCCGTGCAACCACAACGCCAACAGGGCACGCTCCCGGGCATGGGCATCCAGCCCCTCGCCGCGCGCCGCGATGGCGGCAAACCGCGCTTCCAGGTCGCGCGCCAGGGGCTGCCACGCGGCGTCCCCCATCAGCCGCAGGGCCTGCGCGCGCCGCAGCAGTACGGCATCGCTGTCGGGCTGGGGCCTGAGTACCTCCAGCGCGGCGCTCGCACGGTTGCGGCGCAACAGCTGGTCGGCATAGGCCAGCGCGGTGTAGCCGTCGGGGGCATCGGCCAGGCTGCGGCGGTAGGCAGCGTCGGCGGCATCATCGCGCCCTGCGCGCTCTTCGCTCTCGGCCAGCAGTGACCCAATCCAGGCCCGCTGGGTGGCATCCCCCGCAGCCTGCTGCCACAGGGCGGTGAGACCGCTGCGCGCAGCATCGTGCTGACCTTGAAGTGAACGGGTTTCAAGCAGGCAGGCGGTGGCATACAGCGTGGCGCCGTAGCGCGCCACGTTGCGACAGGCGGCCTCGGCGGCCTCATAGCGCGCGGCCACACGCTCCAGCGTGGCCAGCGTGAGCCAGCCCTGCACCTGCGCGGGGTTGGCTTGCAAGGCACGCTCCAGCGTGGCGCGCGCTGCTGCAAATTCATGGCGCCCTTGTTCCACGGTGGCCTGCAACACCAGCAGATCGGCGGGGGCATCGGCCTGGCCCCACCAGCGTGCCAGGGCCGCTTGAGCCCGGCCCAGGTAGCGCGGGTCCGCCGTCTCGCGTGACAAGCTGATCCAGCGCTGGGCGGTGGCGGCGGCGGCCTGGGGGGTGGCGGGAGCTGCACTCACACGCTCGGGCAGGCGCTCGACAACATCGGCATCCAGGCCGGGGGGCAAGTCCTGCGGCAAGGCAGCCAGGGCCGTGCCAGCCCAGAACACAAGGCACATGGCCGCACACAAAAGGTGAGAAGGTTTCTTCATGGGCTCGTGATAACAAACGGGTATGGGAGGAGGCAGACTCACCCACGGATACCCCTGGCTACGCCCATTCAGGGCGCTGCCAGGGGCATCGCGCGAAGGTCAGAGCCGCGAATCGGGCTCTTCGGTCTCGGTGCTGGACAGCACCAGCTGGTCCACCGCCTGAGGCTCGGTGGTGTCCGACGCGCCGCTGGCCACAATGGGCTGCACGTAAGCGAACGCGTTCACCATCACGGGGCCCCCATTGCCAGGGTCTGCCGTGTTGTCGCCGCCTCCGCCCCCGCCGCAGCCGGTGATGGCCAATGCCACCACCGAGGTGAGCGCCAGGTGCTGAATCCGAAGGTTCTTTTGCATGGTTGGCTCCTTCGGATCAGAAGTTCTTGGCACCGGGCAGCGGTGGGTTCACGTAGGGGAAGGCTGTGCGGTAGTCGGTGGCTTTCGTGCGCGAGCCATCGACAAATGCAACGCCTCCTGCCGGGGCGTCACCGGGCTTGCAGCCCACCTTGAGTGCGTCCGAGGCACCGGTCACCGTGCACAGCGCACCCATGGCCACACGCAGGGAGACGTCCACCACATCGTCGCCCAGGCGGCGCCCGTTGGGGAAGCCTGCCGCATCGCCGGCGACCACGCCCAGGGAGCTTTGTGCAGCCACTGGCGTGGCCGCAATGCCGGTGTTCAGGCGCAGCATTTCGGCCAGGGGCCCGCCTGCGCCCAGGCCGGTGATGTTTCCGGGGCGGTTCACAGTGGGCAGGCCCGTGAGGAACGCCGTCATCAAATCAGTGCGCGGGAAGTTGGTGGGGGCCTTGGCGCCAAACAGCGTCTCGACCAGCGCGGGCAGCGTGGGGTGTGTCACATAGTCCGCAAAGTTGGCGGCATCGTCCTTGGGCTTGGACGCGTTGAACTTGTCCTTGTCTTTCAGGCCGATCACCACCTCGTTGACCAGCGGCATGCCCAGGCGCGAGACCTGCGTCCATGCGCCACCGGCCTTCTCGCTGGCCTGCAGGCCCGAGTCCGGCTTGCCGTTGAGCAGGCGGGCCTGGCGCAGGCTGGCAGTGGTCCAGCCGCCAATGACCTTCTCGCCCGATGCAGCCGTGAGGCAACTGGTGGGCACTTCCACTGACAGCGAGGTCACGTTCTTGTCGGCAATCTGGCCGGCACCAAAAGCCGCTGCATTCGACTCGCTGGTGATGACCGCAGCGGGCGCATTCACCAGGTCAAAGATGGTGCCCAGCGACACAGGGAACGGGTCCTGCCGCTGGCCCACAAACACCTTGCCGGGCGTGGAACAGCCGGGGATGTTGATGCCATACACATATTTGCTGGCATAGGCGTCGTAGGCAGCGGCATTGCCCAGGGATTTTTCTCCGATGTAATCGATGGGCTTGGTGAAGGTGGTGCCCCCGCCAGCCATGCTGATCTGCTCGCGCTTGCCGGTGCGGCGGTCACCGCGCACGATGAACATCTCGTACTCTTCGCGGTAGGCCAGCGGGTCGGCCGCCGCGCCGCTGATGCCCCCGGCGTTGCGCAGCGGGATCGCTACCTTCTTGCGGGCACCGTCAGGGCCGATGTCGAGGGTGATGCCGTTGCCACCGTTGTTCAGCGTGTTTTTGAAGCGGAACTGGAAGGTGATGTCCTCCGCCGCGTCGCCGTTGTTGTCGATGTGGATCTCATACAGCGCATTCGGGTCCAGGCTGAAGTAGTTGGGGCCGCCATAGGCATCCTGCAGCGGCAGGTAGTTGGCGATCATGGTGACAAAGCCCGCGCGGCCCGGTTCGTAGCTGTTGAACAGGTAGAAATCGGCGCCGTCAACCTTGGGCTGGGTCGTGATGAACGGTGCTTCGCGGTGGCTGGACGCCAGGCTGACGCCCGCTGCGCTGGCCGCCAGGGCAGCCAGCACGGCCAGACTGATTCTTCTCAATGGCATGGAGATCTCCTCGTAGGTGGATAGAGAGGTGCCAAGCACCCCACCACCTATACGGCGAAGAGAACCCTCTGGATTCAGCGGCTGCGACGATTCTTTGTGGGAGGCGTCCCGGCGCCCCATGCGGCAACCCCACGCGGCAATCCCATGCAGTAGCCCGCTGCGTGCCGTTCAGGTGGCCTTGCGGATCAGTGCACCCTTGAACAGCACCGGCCCGGTCGGGCCTGTGGCGCTGGGTACGCCGCCCAGCGGCTCCAGGCTGATGGCCAGTGTGGGCACTTCCTTCACATCACCTTCCTGGGCCACCAGCTTGAGCAGCTTGTCATGCCCCAGCACACCGAGCGAGCGTGGGCCCTGGCCGGGTGGCAGCGCCCACAGTTGCAGCGACTTGTCCGCCCCCTCCTGAAAGCCGCCCACGCGCTGCAGCACCAGCTGGTTGTTCTTGGGGTCGAAGGTGACCAGCATCGACGCGTCCGCCTTGTCGTCGGCCAGCACGGCCACGTACTGGATCTGGGGTGTGGCCTGCAGTTGCTGCTGCAGCGTGGCAATCTGCGCGCCGGTGGTGGCACGCAGGCCACCATTGACCTGCACGCCGACCACCACGGCAGCCAGTGTGGCGATGGCCCCCGCAGCGGCAGCACCGCGCCACACCAGCAGGTTGCGCCACCAGCCACCGGGGGCCGCAGCAGCCGGGGGCACACGCGCAGCCTGCATGGCCGCCGCAGCCTTGTCGGCCTGCACGAGGTTGTCGATGCGGGTCCACACGGCGGGGGCGGGGTCGATGGCAGGTTGCAGCTCGGTCAGGCCCGACCAGCGGGTCTGCCACACCAGGGCGGCGGCGCGCACGGTGGCGTGTTCGCGTGCCAGTGTTTCAAAGCGGCGGCGGGCGCCGCCGCGCAGCGTGCCCAGGGCATAGCTGGCGGCCAGGCGGTCGAGCAGGTCGGGGTGTTGGGTGATGTTCATGGTGGACCTTCCGTGCTCAGGCGTAACGCGCCATGCAGGTGCGCAGTTGCTCCAGCCCCCGGCGGATCCAGGTCTTCACGGTGCCCAGCGGCAACTTGAGCTGCTCGGCCAGTTCGCCGTGACTCTGGTCACGCAGATAGGCCAGGCTGACCACCTCGCGTTGTTTGTGGTCGAGCTTGCCCAGGCAGTGGTGCAGCGCAAACGACTGCTCGCTGGCATCGGCCGTGTCCATGGGGTTGGGCGAATCGCCCTCCAGCGTCTGGGCCAGCTCGTCGTCCAGCTCGTTCATCAGGTCGGCCCGGTCGCTGCTGCGCTTGCGCAGCGCATCCAGCGCCCGGCTGCGCACGATGAGCCCCATCCACGCCATGGGCGGGCTGAGTGATGCGCGGTAGTTGCCGGCGCCGCGCCAGATGCTCAGGAAGGCCTCCTGCAGCACGTCCTCGGCCACATCGCGGTTGCGCACAATGCGCAAGGCCAGGCCAAAAAGCGGCGACGAGGTACGCTCGTACAGCCTTTTGAGCGCAGAGTCTTCCTGCGCGGCGATGCGGTCAAGGAGTTCCATCAGTTCACGGTCTGGTTGGGGGGTGCTCATGCGCCCATTCTCTGGGATGGATCGGGTTTCAAGGACTTGCGGGGCTTTGCTGTAGCTGAATACGCCACAAAAGGGAGGATGGATTCACCCGGAAGCCAGAAACAACAAAGGCCGCAGCGCGGCCTTTGCAAGGGCGAGTCGGCAAGACTCAGGTCGGATAGGTGCCTGGCAACAGAATGGAGCGGTCCACCGTGTTGATGTTGGTGTGGCCGCAGAACGCCATGGTGATGTCCAGCTCCTTCTGGATGATCTGCAGCGCGCGGGTCACGCCTGCCTCACCAAAGGCCCCCAGGCCATACAGGAAGCTGCGGCCGATCAGCGTGCCCTGCGCGCCCAGCGCGCGGGCCTTGAGCACGTCCTGCCCGCTGCGGATGCCGCCGTCCATCCACACCTCGATGTCCTTGCCCGCCGCAGCGGCAATGCCGGGCAGCGCGGCGATGGAGGATGGGGCGCCATCGAGCTGGCGGCCGCCATGGTTGCTGACGATGAGCGCATCGGCGCCGCTGTTGACGGCCAGGCGCGCGTCTTCGGCGTCCATGATGCCCTTCAAGATCAGCTTGCCGCCCCAGCGCTTCTTGATCCACTCCACATCGCCCCAGTTGAGCTGCGGATCGAACTGTTCGGCCGTCCACGACGACAGCGACGACAAATCGCCCACGCCCTTGGCATGGCCCACGATGTTGCCAAAGCTGCGGCGCGGCGTTCCCAGCATGCCCAGGCACCAGCGCGGCTTGGTGGCCAGGTTGATGAGGTTGGCGACGGTGGGGCGGGGCGGGGCCGACAGGCCGTTCTTGATGTCCTTGTGGCGCTGGCCCAGGATCTGCAGGTCCAGCGTGAGCTGCAGTGCCGAGCAGTTGGCGGCCTTGGCGCGGTCGATCAGGCGTTCGATGAAATCGCGGTCACGCATCACGTACACCTGGAACCAGAACGGGTGGTTGCCCGTGTGCTGCGCCACGTCTTCGATGGAGCAGATGCTCATGGTCGAGAGCGTGAACGGGATGCCGAAGGCCTTGGCCGCCTTGGCACCCAGGATCTCGCCGTCGGCATGCTGCATGCCGGTGAGACCCGTGGGCGCAATGGCCACGGGCATGGCCACGTCCTGGCCGACCATGGTGGTGCGGGTGCTGCGGCCCTCCATGTTCACGGCCACGCGCTGGCGCAGCTTGATGCGCTGAAAGTCGCTTTCGTTGGCGCGGTAGGTGCCCTCGGTGTACGAACCCGAATCGGCGTAGTCATAAAACATGCGCGGCACACGGCGCTGGGCAATGACACGCAGGTCTTCAATGCAGGTGATTTTGGACAGATCGGGCACGCGGACACTCCAGAAAGGGGTTGCACAGGGGGCAGACAGGACTGCGCCGAATGGTAGGCACTTGCCTGCGGGTGGGCCATCAAAATTATTTGTGCGGGCTGCAACAAATTTCCAAGGCGGTGGGAGAGCGGGGGCCTTGGAGGGGCAAGAACTTCAAAGAAATTGGCTGCTAGCGCTTATTTGGAAAGCGCTGATAGCTATAAATGTTATAGCAAAATCCCACGCCAGAACTCTGGCGGCTTATGGATCCTGCCCAGCCTCCACAGCGGCCAACACCACCTCGGGCTCGGCGTCCGGGCCCCGGTAGAGCATGAAGCGCATGCGCCCGCCGCGTTTGGCGGCGTACATGGCGCTGTCGGCATGGCGCGAGAGCGCATCGAACGTATCGCCGTGCTGGGGGAAGAGCGCAATGCCGCCGCTCAGCCCCACCTGCAGAAAACGCCCCGCCAGCGCGAAGGGCGCGTCGCACGACGCAAGGATCTTGCGCGCCACTTGGCAGGCGGCCTCGGCGCCGTCCAGCCCCGGCAGCAGCACCACAAACTCATCCCCGCCCTGGCGGCACACGGTGTCGGACGCGCGCACGGCAGCCTTCAGGCGCTGCGCAAACTGCACCAGCAGCAGGTCGCCCACATCGTGGCCCAGGGTATCGTTCACGTCCTTGAAGCCGTCCAGATCCAGGTACATCACGGCCAGGCACTTGCCGTCGCGGCGGGCCTGCGAGATGGCCAGCTGGGCGCGGTCTTGCAGCAGCACGCGGTTGGGCAGGTCGGTCAGTGCGTCGTACTGGGCCAGGTGGGCCATGCGCTCGGCCATGACCACCGATTCGGTCACGTCGCGCAGTACGGCCACGGCGCCGGTCACCGTGCCATGGCGGTCGGTGATGGGGCTGGCGGTTTCCTCCACCTGGAAGCGCTGGCCATTGGTGCGGTGCAACAGCACACCCCGCACGGGGGGAGTCGCCATGCCGCACTGGATGGCCGCACGCAGCGTGTTGGTCAAAGGCTCATCGTTGTCAGGGCTGCGCAGGCTCACCACCTCGTCCACAGTGTGGCCTGCTGCATCAAACGCCTGCCAGCCCGTCAGGCGTTCTGCCACGGGGTTGAGGTAGGTCACCATGCCCTTCGCGTCCGAGCAGACCACTGCGTCGCCAATGGCTTGCAGCATCAGGCGCACGCGCTCTTTCTCGTCGAACAGCTCGTTCTCCATGTGCTTGCGCTCGGTAATATCCGTCACTTGCACGAAGAGCCCGGTGACCACGCCGCGCGCGTCTGCGTCGGGCAGGTAGGAGACGATACTGTGCCGCGGCTGGCCTTTCGGGTTCTGGTCCGTACGTTCAAAGCGCTGCGGTGCACCCGCCAACGCCAGGTCGTAGTAGGGCTTGCTGGCCGCGTAGCGGGATTCGCTGAGCAGCTCGCTGATATGCCGGCCGCGCACAGGCACCGGGTAGGTGCCGAACTCCTCGAGTGCCGCCCGGTTGGCAAAGCGGTTGTGCATACTGGCATCCCAGTAGGCAATCATCGAAGGCACGTTGTCGAGGATGGTGCGCAGGTCATGCTCAGCCTCGGCCAAACGCGCCGAAACCTGCTGGCGCAGCACCAGCTCACGCACGAACAGCAGCGCTAACCCAAGGCAGCCAGCCATCAACAGCGCAGCAAAACCACCCAGGACCCAGGCACTGCTCCTCCACTTGGCCAAGATGGTGTCGGTGGACTGGGCCACGTTCAGAATCAGGGGGTAGTTGCCCACAGGCCGGAAGGAGTACAAACGCTCCACGCCGTCGAGCGCGGCCTTACCGACAAAAGAGCCTGTGCCCTCGGCCTGAAAACGCAGCAGGTTAGGCGTACCAGCGATGGTTTTGCCGACATCAGCATCACCATACGGAAAGCGGGAGATCACCACCCCGTCCCGCCGAAACATGTTGACCCCGCTGTTGGAGCCCAGGTCCAGCGAACCAAACAGTTCGTTGAAATAACTCAGGCGGATAGCGCCGACCACCACCCCGGCAAAGCTTCCGTCTGCATGGAAGTACGGACGAGAAATGGGAAGGATGTTCAGACCTGTCACCCGTGAAGGCACGGGCTTGCCGAAGAACAGCTCCCGCTCGCCCCGCTCACTGAATGCCAGAAAGTAGTCGCGGTCGCCCAAGTTGGTGCGGCGAGGGGTCAGGGAGCCCGAGTCCAGAATGACGTTGCCCTGAGCGTCCAGCACCAGCACATCGCCCGCGCCGCGCGCACGCAGCGAGTTGTCAAACACCACCCGCGCACGCAGGTCGGGTGGCAGCGCCCATACCTCGGGCCGCGCCACCTCGCGGGCCACGCCCTCCAGGGATTTGTCGAACGAGTCCAGCGACCAGGCCAGGCCCTGCTCCATGGTGCGGGCCAGGTTGGAGTTGGTCTGCACCGCGTAGCTCCATTCGTCGTTGCGAATGGTCCAGATGGTGCGGGCAAACAAGGCACCAATGCCCAGAGCCACCAGCAAAGCCAGCCATATGAGGCGGTGAGAGAAAAACTGGCGAAGGGAGGGCATAGGGATAGTTTGTAACTATTTTAAACAGCCGCCTTAACAGGGACTTGGCCCCAAGTCACACCGTATTCCTCGGACTTGTCAGCGTCAATGCGCACCTGCCCGGAGAGGCTGGGCCACCACACCTGCGCCGCGCACCTCCAAACGGACCTCGTCCAGCACCTTGCCCTGCGCGTCGGTGAGCTGGACCACATGGCGCCCGGGCCAGGGCAACCAGGCCACCCGAGGGCCTCGGCCCAGGGTTTTGCCATCCAGCCGCCACTGCACCGCGTTGCCCGTGGCGGTGAACTGCAGGCGCTGGCGCGCCGGGGGGATGTCGGGGTCCAGCGCAATGATGGTGCCCGGGGCGGGGGCGGTGATGCGCGGGGGCAGACCCGCAGGAGATGCGGCCGCATCGGGCGCAGATTTTTTAGCATCATTTTGGCCGCTGGCGCTTGATGGATAAGCGCTAATAGCTACAGAATCAATAGCAAAAAACGCCTGCTGGGTGCCCTGCACAAACCATTCGTCCCGCGCGGCCTCCAGCGGCTGGCCGCCGCCGCGTGGGTCCGGGCTGCCGGGCTGCTGCGCCACGGGCCCAAATTGCACCGCTGTGCGGGCCAGGCCTAGGGGGGCCTTGGGGGCGCGGCTGGGCTCGCGGGCATGCAAAAAACCCATCACCGCCGACCAGATTGGGGCCGCGCCGCTGGTACCGCTCACGTCGTGCATGGCCGCGCCGCTGGCGTTGCCCACCCACACACCCACGGTGTAGCGCTCGGACCAGCCCACGGCCCAGTTGTCGCGCATGTCCTTGCTGGTGCCGGTTTTCACGGCCGTCCAGAAGCGGGTGGCCAGCACGCTGTCGGTGCCAAAGGTGCGGGCGCGTGCATTGCCGTCTGAGAGGATGTCGCCCACGATGAAGGCGGCACGGGCGTCCAGCGCAGGGGCAAAGCGCGGCTTGGCAACATCCGAGAGCGCTACAGCACTCGACCGTCCACCGTTGGCGAGCGTGCGGAAGGCGTTGGTCAGGTGCAGCAGCGGCACCTCGGGGCTGCCCAGCGCCAGGCTGTAGCCAAAATAATCGCCGCTTTCGCGCAGCGGCAAGCCCACGGCGCCGAGCTGGCGGTGGAATGCGTCGGGCGTGACCATCACCAGCGTGCGCACCGCCGGCACGTTGAGCGATGCCGCCAGCGCCGTGCGCACCGACACCCAGCCCTTGAACTGCCGGTCGTAGTTCTGCGGGATATACAGGCCACTGGCAGTGGTGATCTGCGCGGGCGAGTCCTCTACCAGCGAGGCCGCCGTGAGGCGCCGCTCGGCAATCGCCTGCGCATACAAAAACGGCTTGAGCGTGGAGCCCGGCTGGCGCAGCGCCAGCACACCATCGACCTCGCTGGCCTGGCTCAGTTGCCCTGAAGACCCCACCCAGGCCAGCACCGCGCCCGTGGCGTTGTCGAGCACCAGCACGGCGCCGTCTTCCACATTGCGCCCGCGCAGCTCGCGCAGGTGCTGCTGCAGGCTCTGCACGGCAAAACGCTGCAGCGGCGCGCGCAGGGTGCTGGGCACACGCTCGGGCACGGCGCCGTCTTTGCCAGAGCGCTGGCGAAGCAGGTAGCGGGCGAAGTGCGGCGCCACGCCTTCGCTCGCATCAAATGCGCGGCGCTGCAGGGCGGCGGTGGTGAAGAGGTCCAGCGCATCGCAATCCCCACGGGCCGGGGCTGGGGTGGCGCGCTGCGCGGGGCGCGCGCCGCTGGTGGCCTGCATATCGCGCAGCACCCCGCACGCCCGTTGCGCCACCAGCGCGGGCCGGGCATTGGGCGCGCGCACCAACGCAGCAGCCACTGCCGCCTCGCGGTCGTCCAGCCCGTGCGCGGCCTTGCCAAACAGCGTGCGGCTCAGGGCATCAATGCCAACCAGCTCGCTGCGAAACGGCACGAGGTTGAGGTAGGCCTCCAGGATCTGGTCTTTGCGCCAGCGCCGGTCCAGCACCTGTGCGGCCACCGTCTGCCCCAGCTTTTGCACCACGGTGCGCCCGCCAGGGCCCTGGCGCCAGTCACCGTCCAGCAAACCCGCCAGCTGCATGGTGATGGTGCTGGCCCCGCGCGTGCGCTGGTTCCACAGGTTGCCCCAGGCAGCGGCCGATGCGGCGCGCCAGTCCACCCCGCTGTGTTCAAAAAAGCGTTTGTCCTCGCTGAGCACCAGGGCCGTGCGCAGCGCGGGCGACACATCGGCCAACGGCACCCACTGGCCGCGCCGCACGATGGTGTCGGTGCGCAGGCGCTGCAGTACCTCGCCTTCGCGGGAGAGGATGAGGGTGTCGGAGGGGCGGAAGTCGGCGCGCACTTCGTCGAAGACTGGCAGCGCCCAGGCCGCAGGCGCGCAAGCTGCCAGCGCCAGGACGATGGCCCGTGCACGACTACATAAAACGAATGAGGAATGAAGAAAGGCCACTCCGGTTTGTAGCAGACGCCAAGGGGCTCAATGCGCGGAGGTGTGCGGTGGCTCATGGCCCCCTGTGTTCACCGGGGCATTTCGACGCAACGCAGCCACGCATCGACACACCCTGTCGCACCGGCTTTTTAAAGTCTCGTTCACAGCGACATCAACAAGCATCGACTATCAAAAATAGGAGCTGCTTGGGCTTGCTGGACAGAGCCCGAAGGCCAAAACAAATACCAATCCCAAAGGACGCAGCATGAGAGGACAGATTCTTGTTTTCAACGAACAAAAGGAAGCAGGCGCAATCGTCACAGAAGACGGGCGGCGCATTCTCTTTCACATCAGCGACTGGCAGGACGTCGTGCCGCCGGACCGTGGCATGGCCGTGAGCTTCATGCTTGACTCCGAAAACCGTCCGCGCCAGGTGCAACTTGCCCTGCCCGACCCCATGCCAACCGCTGCTCCAGCGGCCCCCATTCCCGCGCCACCGTCCGGCCCGCCGCTAGCACTGCGGCCGAAGCGTAAACCCGTGGTCACTTTGCTCGCCCTGTTCTTGGGCTTCTTCGGTGCACACCGCTTCTACATGGGTGCTTGGGGTTGGGGGCTGGTGCAACTGCTGGGCGTGCCCATGGTCATCGGCATCTTGTTCGCGCTGGTGCCACCGCTGGGCGGCTTGCTGTACTTTGCCGCCTTCGCGTTCATCGTGGTGGAAAGCATCCGCTACATCTGGATGAGCGATGTCGAGTTCGACGCCAAGGTACTCGCTTATCAGGCCGCACGGCCCGGCCCCTTCGCCTTCTTCTGGTAAGCCGGGGCCACCATGCACTACAACGTCATCCCCACTCGGCCCCATTCGGGGCTGGGCATCGCATCTTTCATCATCAGCCTGGCGGCGGGCGCTGCGCTGGTCGTTCTTCTCGGCATTGCGGGCGTCATCGAATCCCAACCCGGCGGCATGGACGAGGAATCCGCCGGAGCCGTCCTGGTGGGTCTCTTACTGGCGCTGACGGCACTGGCCCACGTCCTGGCACTGGGACTTGGAATCGCCGCCCTGGTGCAAGCGGGGCGCAGCAAGCTTTTCGGTGTGCTTGGCACCGTGTTCGCCTCCACAGGGCTGATCGGTACCGTGCTGATCTTTCTGCTCGGCGCACTCCTGGAAAGCTGAACCCATGAAACTTCTCCATCCCTTCATTCCACAGGTTGCGGCGCTGGCCCTGGCCTTGGGGTGCCCCAGTGCTCGGGCTGAAACGCTGGAAGGCACGCTCGAACGCGGCCCAGTCCACTCTGTGCTGTGGGCCGTAAGCCCCGAATCGGGCGACCTGATCGGCCAAGTCTTCGCCAACGCCTCTCAAGCCGGGAAGGCCATCCTTGCCCACTGCCTGCCCGGTTTGCACTGCGTCGCCGAAGGCGCCAGCAGCGTTGAGCCGCCTGAAAGCCTGACCGGACAACTGCCATTTAGCATCCAACCTTCCGGCTGGTGGCTCATCACGCAGGCGACTAACGCCTACATGCAGCCCAGCCTGCCCATGAGCGAGCGCCAACTCAGCACCCGCCACGGGCAACTTGCCATTACTGAAGAACACCTGCTGCTGTTCAATGACCGCCCCGTGCTGGCCAGCCAGCCCCAAACCGCCGGGCCTGCACCACAAGCCAGCCCGGTACCCAACAATGCCCCGCTCACACTGCTGGAGCACGTCAGAGCATGGTGGCAAGGTTGGTGGAGCCAAGTACGCGGAAAGCTGCTCGCTCTGCTAGGACGCACGCCGCCCCAGACACAGGCATCCACGCCCGTCCCGTCGCCAGCCGCTGCTGAACCAGTACAAGGCAATTCGGCCCTCCACATCGTGGCGCACTTCGAGCTGGAGGGGCAGGACATCGTGCTGTTGCAGGACACCGGAGGCACCGCGTGCCCCGCGCTCTACCGCTTCGCAACCCTGTCGCCCCAGGGCATCGGGGTGACACCGGAGTTCGGCACCTGCACCAACATCGCCACCATCGCAATCGACGAAGGCCACGGCGGCTCGCACGAACCAATCGTCACGATGAATGGCTCACGCGGCCCGTTCGAACCCGAGGAGGAACAACGGCGCGCCCACATGCAGCTGCATCGTTTCGTGCTGCGCCAGGGGCAGGTGCATGAGATATCTGTACGAAACTGAAATACCCCAAAAGCATAGCTACCAGCGCTTATCCAGAAAGTGCTACAGGCTAATTTTTGAAAAATCCTTCCGACACTTTTGCTCCGATGCGTGCCGCACCATGTTCGTCAACACTTCAACTGCACGCGCATCGGAATGACTCCATCCCTGCTCTTTTCACGCATGCGCAAGCGTGTCGTGACTTTCAAAAATATGCGGGCAGAATGCAAAGACGCATTGCGTTACAAATACCGACAGAAAGATTCACCTCGCGCCGCGACACGGCGTGTCGCGCCCTGCAACCAGCCTTCTGTCGCAACACTACCGCCCAGCCCAAATACATGCCCGCCGCCAAGCCACTGCCTGAGTCAAAGCCAAAATCCACCAGAGGCCCCACGGTCACCAAACTCGCCCTGCGCTTGTCAAAAATTCTGGCGCTACTGCACCAAGGCGATGACATCGACAAGCGCTGGCTCGCCGAGAAATACAAGGTCAGCGTGCGCACCATCGAGCGCGACCTGTCTGACCGCCTGCACGGCATCGTTGAACACACCGCCGACGGGCGCTGGCAGCTGGTCCCTCAACAACGCAGCACCATCCCGGCCCGGCACCTGCACGACTACACCCGCATGGCGGGCACCGCGCAACTGTTTCCAGACCGCAGCCTGCCGTACCTGCTGGAACAGCTCGATACCCCCGAACCCCGCCGTGCCACGCATGTGCAACCCATACCGCACGAAGACCTGCGCGCGCAAGGCCCGGCATTCGCCCAACTGCAAACTGCCGTGGAGCAGCACCGCGAATGCCACTTTACTTACAAGGGCACGCCGCGCCACGCTCAACCGTACCGGCTCATCCACAAGAACGGTGTGTGGTACCTGGCCGCTGAAGAAGCCGGACGGCTCAAAAACTTCAGCGTGGCGCTGATCGAAGCGCTACGGGTCAATGAAACCAGCCGCTTTGCACCCAAGCCTAAGCACCTGGACTACATCAACACCAAGGACGACGTGTGGTTTACCGAAAGCACCACCGAAGTGCTGCTGCGCGTGGCGCCCGAGGCCGCCCACTACTTCGCCCGTCGCCAGTTGCTGCCCCAGCAGCAGCACCGGGCAGATGCCGATGGCTCGCTGCTGGTGACAACCCATATCAACCATGTGAATCAGTTGCTGCCGGTCGTGCGGTTTTGGCTGCCGAATGTGCGGATCGTCAAGCCAGTGGAGTGGCATGCAGCGCTGGTGGAGGGGCTACGGCAGGCGATGGCTAAGTGGGGCGACTGAGCCGAACCAACCCCATTCACACATTGATTGACTGAACCGAACAAGGAGCAAGCACCATGGGCCAATTCATTCTTTTTCTGCTGGGGCTGTTCGCCATTGGCTGTGTGCTGTATGGGATTTCGGCAGGGGTGCAGGTTATTCAGCACGGGATCTCGCGGCTGACCGAAGGGGCAAACGACAGCGCACCAGCGGCGCCATCCTCACCCAACTCGCAATCCCCGGTCACGGTGAAAGCTACCGAGGCTTCTTCACCCCTCCAACACAGCATAGAGGTGCTGCGCGAACTCTTCACGCTATATCAGCAGGGCGCCCTGACGCAGGAAGAGTTCGATGGCATGAAGCAATGCCTGCTGGTCGGTACCAAGACCACTGCGCGGCAGCGCTATTGATCCGGCGGAATTTATTCATGAGCCCCTTCGGGCTGAGGTAGCCCAAGCTCAGGGCAAGCTGAGTGACATCGCTTTCGATACTCTGGAATAAACCGCGTCGGATCAATAGTGATACACACCAAAACCGAGAAAAGGAGGAAATAAATGCCAGTTCCCACCGGCCCCATGCGCCTTCGGTGCGCGAAATGCGGGAGCACGCAATGGATTCCCGGGAATTCGGACGTTGTTTGGGCGGCGGGGTGCACTGTTTGTGACGGCACGGCCGTCGAACCCGCCCATCAACCTTTCCCCATACCCAGGATTTTGTGGTCAGCCGCCTGTGTGCTGATCGAAATGACAAGAAAACGCTGAGCCAAGAGTTTCAAGAGTTCAAAGAAATTCTTTGTAGAAAACCTGAACCTCTGCCTAAATAGTTCATGAAAAAAATTCTCGACATTAAAAACCGCTCAGCGAGTATTGCGCTGGTTGCGCATTCAACGCCCAGTAAACCGGTCATTGCAGTCTGCGGGCTCATGAATGCGGGCAAAAGTTATTTGCTCAACATGCTCACCCAGCAAATTGATCAGGAATATTTCAAAACTGCCGATCAGCGTGAAACCACCGCCAACAAAACGCTGGAAACCGAGCAATACATTTACCTGGACACTCCAGGTCTGGATGCCAACGCCCAAGACGATGCCATTGCGCAGCAAGGCATCGCTGAGGCCGATATCGTGCTTTTCGTTCATCAACCACAGGGTGAACTGGATCCGCGTGAACTGGCTTTTCTGCGTCAATTGAAAGATAGCTTCGGAAAATCTGCCCAGAACAGCGTCGTCATCGTCATCAGCAAGATCGACAAAGAGCCCGAATCCAAAATAGATGCCATCGACAAGGAAATCCAGAAACAGTGCCAAGAGAAGTTGGGCACCGTCTTCACCACCTTTCAGGTATCAAACACCCGCTACAAAACAGGTATCAGTCAACAAAAAGATGGACTGATTCAGGCCAGTCATATCGACGCACTGGCGCAGCATCTGAAAAGAACAACCCCCAAAATCCGCCAGGCACGTCAGAACAAACTGGCCACGAGTATCGAGACGCTGTTGGTCGAAATAGACACCCTGACGCAAGAGCTGCGCGATGAGAAAGCCGCCATACAGCAAGACATCAGCGAACAGTTCTGCCATTTCAATGCGCAGATGGAGCAGCTACAGGCTTTCCTGAGCGAGAGCGCATCCAATTTCAAGAAGATTTAAGGAGACTCCTATGCCAATTCCTTTTCTGATTGGTGGCCTTGTCGCAGCCGCAGCCGCAGCAGTTGCCGCCTACGCCCTCAGCGACGACGACAAATCCAGCAATTCAGGCAGTTCTAGCGACAGCGATGACGCAGAGCGTCGCCGCAAGGAGGCCGCAGACAAAGAGCGCAAAGAGCGTGAGCGCACGCAAAAGCTGGAGGCCGCGCACGAAGACTTTCAGAAAGAAGGTCAAGTATTTGGCAAAAACCTGGCGCAGGCGCTGCCTTCTGACTTCGTAAAAGTCAGCTCGCGCGACGCCTTTGCGCTGGATTTCGACTTGAAAAAACGCAGCATGCAATTTGATATGGAAGAGGCATCCATAAGAGACGCCGATCTCCTCGCCACCATTGACAGCCTAGAGACGATTCTCACCAAGAGGGCATCGCACCAAAAAACCATTGAAAACCTAGCCATATTTTCTGAACTATACAAACCAGCATTTCAATACGGAGCGGCATTGAGAAAAAAGGAAGAACGGGTTGAACGCATCGATGACAGCATCGAAACACTGAAAAAAATCAAGACCCAGCTCCAGAAGCTGGGGAACGAAACTGCATCAACCCACACATAAAAAAATCTCACCATGACAGAAAAATCCATCACCCGAGAGGCACTGCTGGCATCGTTCGGCGCGCTGGAATCGCAATTCACCAGCTCACTGAAAAATGCCCAGGCGTTAGAACAGGGATTCGACGCCTCGCGCGCCAAACTGGTGCAGGCCATCTCCAGCCATTTGCAGAATGCGCAAAAAAGCTTGCCCCTAGCCAACCCCCTGCAAGCGCCGTTGAACAACTTCGTGGCAACCATGACGCAAACCAGTCGCGAGTGGGACGTCAAGGTGGCAGGGCGTCAAAAAGGTGTCGAATTCCGTCAAGGGTTTGAAGATTCGCTGCTGGTTTTTGTCACTGGCAAAGTCAAGTCTGGCAAAAGCTCGCTGGGCAACTACATGGCCTGGGGCCACACCGACCCCACGGACGACACCAAACGCCAGACGCTACCAGAGCGCTACCCCAAGTACCAATCGCACGCCAAGGTGGAGGTAGAAGGTGGAGACCGCCCCAAAGAGGCTGAGAAAAAGCGTGAATTCCGGGTCGGCGCCACTGAGGCTACCAGTTCCATCCAGAGTTTCAGCCTGCCGGGTCTGACTTGGGTGGATTCGCCGGGCCTGCACTCCCTGAAAGAAGAAAATGGCAACCTGGCCCGTGAATACCTAGACCATGCCGACCTGATCCTCTACACCATGAAGTCGGATGCGCCGGGACGCGCCAGCGATCTGGCAGAAATCCGAGATCTCATCCACAAAGACAAAAGAACGCTGCTGCTGCTCACGGGCAGCGACGACATTGAGGAAGATGTCGACGACAGCGGTGATTTGATTCAATGCATCGTCATGAAAGGCGCTGCACGGCGCGCTAAACAGCAAGACTATGTACGCGGGGAATTAAAGGAGCTCCCAGATTCCAACAAGCTGGAAATCGTCTCCATCTCGTCGCGCTACGCCCAAGAGCACGCCAATGACCAGGCAGCCTTTCTAGACAGCGGTATAGGCCCCTTTTGCGCAACATTGCAAGACATTTGCCAATCCGAAGGTGTCAAGATCAAGCAGAGCGTCCCCATGAGAAATCTGCACCATTTTCTGGTGGACTGCGAGAACGATCTGGAGCCCTACCAGAAGCTGATTGCCGACTTCAGTCCAGTAATGCGGAAATTGGATGAAAGCCTCGAAAACCAAATCTCTCAGCACAGCCGCGAGGGTCAAAACGATCTGAAACGTTTCATCGACACATTCTTTGTCGGCATGGAGAATAGCCGGGACGATGCGGATCGTATTAACAGCCAATTAAAAAATTTCAACAGCAAGCTCGGAGAGAAATTCCAGGAAATCACCAACGAGCGACTCCAAGCTATTGCGGATGATTTAACCAAAGAGTTTCAAGCCAGCGTCAAAAGCACCTACCAGCACAGCCTGTTGACCCGGATTCCCGATTTCAAGCTCGACACCATTACTGAACAGGTGGAGGCTGGCACACGCTCGGGCACCAAAAAGCGCAATGCAGGCATAGGCTCTCTCTTGGGTGCAGGAATCGGTTTTTTGGTCGCAGGACCTGCTGGAGCGGCTGTCGGCTCGATGGTGGGAGGCGGGCTGGGGAGTGCCACTGGCGATAGCGCCAGCATTCGCTACCGCGATGTTCAGATCACCGTGGGCGACAACTTGCAGGACATTCGACGCAAACTGCTGCACACCCACTGCGAAGCGCTCGACGTACTGTTGCAGAAAAACTCCACCAACCTATGGCAGGAGTTTGAGGGCAGCATCAAAACCCTTTTGAAAAAACTGTCTGCCGAAATGGCGCAATTCGATTCAGAGTTGCAGAAAATTCTCAACAAAACCCAGCTCGCACTTTGAAATCCAAGATCATGAAAATCAATTCCACCCAATTGCTAGGCGCCTACGAACAGGCCCGTGCTTACGCCGCAATCGATTCAGAATTAGCCACACCCTTCGCGCCAGTTGAGCACGTATTTGAAGAGAAAAAGTGCAAGCCAGATGCCTGCATCATGGTTTATGGAGTCTACAACGCAGGCAAAAGCACCTTGATCAATGTGCTGCTGGGCCGGGAAGAGGCCGCAATGGATGACATTCCCTTGACCGACCAGGTAACGGCTTACGCCTGGGACAAATACAGCATTCTCGACACCCCCGGCGTGGACGCCCCCATTGCGCATGAAGACGTAACCAACGCCCAGATGCTCAAGGCAGATGCGATCATCTTTGTGGTCGATCCGCTGGGCACTGTTGAAGAATCCAAGACGTTGGAAGTGCTGGTGGATCTGCTGGCGGCGCACAAGCAGGTGTTCATGGTGTTCAACGACAAGAAGGGATTGAGCGACGAGGATTACATCAAGCTCAAAGACCAAACCCGCGAGCAACTCCAGCGGATTGCAACGCAACGCGGCATGGATAATATCCTCAAGGAAGTGCCAATTGTCAAAATCAATGCCAAACGCGCCTTGCAAGGACAATTGAAGGGCAAGCCCGAATTGGTGGAATTGAGTGGTTACCTCGCATTTAAAAACCAGCTCACGGATTTTTTGGACGGTATTTCTCCCGACGATGTATATGACCGCCTCAAGCACCAGCTCGTGGAATTTTTGAATACCCAGGTGCAAGTGCTGGGCAGCCAAAAAGGCGATACAGACATCACGAAAAAATTCGACAAATTTCTGCGTCAAATGGTTCGGGATAAATCGCGACTGTCTTCTGACATGGTGAATGAAATCGAGAGGGAACGACAAGCGATTTACGATAAAACCAAACGTGCCCTGCGCACCAGCCCGGAAGATTGCCAACAGAAAATCGAAGGCATCCTGCAGCAGGCCAGCGAACAGATGCAAAGGCACCTGAGCAACCGACTGCAGGAGGTTGTCGCCATCGCACAAGCAGACATCGAGGAGTTGCAGGCGACCATGCCTCAGGTGGGGCCATACACCCATGCCGATGAGATTCCGGCAACAGAAAATGCGCCAGACTTGGAGCAACCCATGCCACGAGCGCAAAAATCCTCAGGTATTTCCGCCGAGATGGCGGCACAGGCTTCCAAGCAAATGGCCTCGATGGTCAGGCCGGAGCACATCGTCAGCACACTGAAAACAGTCAAGGAAATATTGCCATCACTCATGAAGGGGATTGGCCCCAAGACCATGGAAAAATGGGCCGGAACCGTGATGACCAAATACGTTCCCTACATTGGCACCGTCGTCACGGTGGGGATGGCGGTATTCGATATGTTCTCCGGCGACCCTGAAGAAAAAGCAATGCGCGAACACATGGAAAAACAACGCCTTACACGTGAGCGGGCAGAGCAACAAATGGATGACTTTGCGCAAGAACTGGCCGATGGCTTCAAGCAATTCATGCGCGAAAATATCCTGCAAGAAATCGATGGATTCTTTGCCCAGTTAAACGCCCAAGTGGACAAGCTGCGCGAAGGTTTCAGCGATAAAGAAAGACTGGCCAGCGAACGCCTGCAAAAATGGGTGACTATCCAGCAACAGGCATTGAGCGCGTGACAGCAAGCGCCGACGCAACCCGGCGACCCTTTCCATGCAATGGCTGCGGCAAGTGTTGCAGACAGGTGGATAGGAGCCCGGAAACATCTTGGTTGGATCGCGGTGATTCGATATGCAGGCATTTCAATGAAGCCAACAATATGTGCCTGATCTATACAGATCGCCCACTGGTCTGCCGGGTTGAGGAATATTATTCTCAGAATCTTTCCCATTTATTTGAATGGGATGATTTTGTGAAGATCAATTCAGAGGTTTGTCAGAGTTTGTGAGTTCTAGCATTTGGCCCTGTATATAGCTCTCACGCAACGCCATCAAGCCTCATAACCAGCAACGCTACCCATTCTCCCTACGCATACGCCCAAATCTGAGCTGGCCGCAGCGCGCAGGGGAGTGCTGGGTGCTGTACTTTTTGCCATCTGCGGCAGTTGTCACGGATTCCTTGACAACTGATTCGGGTCCAGCTAAGGGCTGCACATGATCGCACCAGCAACCGAAGACGCCACCATGCACCGATTGCCACTGCCCACTCACTCATTCGGGTGCTCCCGATCAAACCGCTTCTCCGCCTCGGTCAGGTGGCGCAGCAGCACGTGCGAAATCAGGTTGACGCCAATGCCACCAAACACCACGGGCAATACATAGAGCGCGATGGACAGCTCGGAGATGAACACCGCGTCGTCGGCCAGCGACGGCGTGGTTTTGGCCAGGGACGCGAGCGACTGCAGCAGGTACACGTCCACCCCTGCGATCAGCACCAGCGCCACACCAAAGCCGAGTACGGCCACGCGGGAGATGGACCGGGTCGCCAGCAGCAACCCGTAAATGCCCGCAGGCAAAACCAGCGAAAACGCCACCAGCACCCAGAACCGCAGTTCCACAAAAACACTGAGGCTCATGGCGTTGTTCTGAAGGGCAGGCTCAAAACGGAAGGCTGCATGGCGCTGCGGTTTACCGAGCCGCCTCCACCTTTACCCGCGCGTTGGGCACCTCGCCAAACATCTCGGGCGCATACATCGCTTCCACCCGGCTCGGGGGCAGCGCAAAGTCGCCCACGTTGTTCAGGCGCACGGTGTATTCCATCTTGACCGTGCCCTTGGGCAGGTATTCGTAGTAGCTGCGGAAGGCCTCGAAGCTGCGCTCCTCGAACGCGGGCCAGCCCGCGCCGCTGCGGGCCTTTTCGCCCTGCGTGGCAATGGCCGAATCCCGGCCCAGGCCGCTGCCCAGGATGGTGGCACCGCCCGGAATCGGGTCGGTGATGGCCACCCAGGTCATGTCGGCGCTGGCGTTCACCTCCAGCGTCACACGCAGCACGTCGCCGCGCGTGTACTGGCCTGCGGGCAGCGACTTGTTGGCCTGCTCCACGGGTGTCACGGTCTTGGTGATGGCATAGCCCGCAGCAAAGGGCGCCTTGAGCTGGATGGCGGCGACGGATTGCAGGGTGAGCCACGGCTTGCCGGGCCCTTGGTGGGTCACCGCCAGGTTCTCCTTGCCACCGGCCTTGCCCCAGGCCAGGAACATGTCGTTGTTCTTGAGGTTGCCGGGCGATGCGGGCGCACCGAACCAGGTCGTCTGGTGCGCGGCGCCCGTGGCGTCACTGGCCTTCACGCGTTCGACCTTGCTCCAGTCCACGCTGGCGGTGTTGCCAGACATCGCGGCTTTGGTGGTCCCCGAGACTGGCACGGCCTCGAACTTGGCGCTGAATTTTTCCAGCGCCAGCCCGCCCCACAGATTGGCGGTGGTGGTGTGCCAGGCGCCCGCCTGCTGGCGGCTGATGAAGCCGTTGGCGAGGCGGCCCATGTCGTCCTTCCAGGTGGGGTCGTCCATCACCGCGAGCATCAGGCGCGCGGTGTTCACGTCGCCGTTTTGCATCAGCCACCACCAGTAGTCGTCCTGCTCGGTGCTGAAGATGAGCTTGGTGCCCAGGAACGACAGTCGGCTGCGCAGGATCTGCATGGCCTCGGCCAGGCGCTGGTCGCGCTGCGGCACATCGGCCACGCGCTTCAAGACGTTGACCCAGTCGATCACCGTGTGCGTGGGCCACTGGTTGGGCGCGATGGTGATGCTGCTGACCATGCGGCCCTGGGCCTTACCGTAGCGCGACAGCGCTTCGAGCGCGGCCACCTTGCGCATGTCCAGGTCCTTGCGCGGGCTCCAGAAGCTGCGCTGGATGCGGCCTTCCACAAACGCTATCAGGCCACGCTCCATGGGCGCGCGGGCGGCGTCGGGCAATGCAAACGCGGGGTTGATGCTGGCGGCCTCGTGCGTGGCGGCCAGCACGTAAGCCGTGAGCGTGTCGCTGCCCCGGTTGCCATCCCCATCGCGCGGTGGGAAGTAGTTGGCCAGGCCGTCGCTGTCGAGGTAGGTGGGCAACTGCGCCACCACGGTCTGCCACAGCGCGCCGTCGCGCAGGCCCACGGCCTTGCTGGTCTTTTGCTCCAGGCAGGCAAAGGGGTAGCGGGCCCACCAGTCGCGCACGCCCGGCAGGCCTTCGGCCAGCTTGGGCTGCAGCGACATCTTGAGGCCGCCCCGGCCGGGGATGGCGTCCGCTGGCGGGTTCACATCCAGGTTGAAACTGCCGTCCACCTGCACCAGCGTGGCCTGCTGCACCGTGAGTGGCACAGCCGGGATGATGCGCTGGCGGGCCTTGAGCGCATCGCGCGCGCCGCCCACCGTGTCCTTCGCCTCGATCTCCCACAGGATGGACTCGGCGCGGGTCTGCGCCAGTTGCGCTGGCGCCGTCACGTTCCACGCGACCTCACGCGCTTCCTCCGGCGGGATGTCGATGGTCTGCGGCTTCAAGTCCAGCAGCGTGGCGCGGGGCGTTACCTCCACCTTCATCGCCGTCTTGGTGGTGTTGCGCAGCGTGATCTGGGCGCGGAACTGGTCGTCCTCGCGCACCAGTGGCGGCAGGCCGCTGATGATCTGCAAGTCCTGCGTGGCGCGGATGCTGGTGCTGCCGGTGCCGAAGAGGCCGGTGGACGCATCGGCCACGGCCACGATCTTGAAGGTGGTGAGTGCGTCGTTCAGCGGCACCGTCACCTTGGCCTGGCCGTTGGCGTCGAGCTGGATGGAGGGCTCCCACAGCAGCAGCGTGTCGAGCAGCTCACGCGTCTGCGCGCGCCCCCCGCCACCGCCTGCAGGCACGGCCTTTTTGCCGTAGTGGCGGCGGCCGATGATTTCCATCTGCGCGGTCGATGTCTCCACGCCCCAGCTGCGCCGCTGCAGCATGGCTTCGAGCAGGTTCCAGCTGGTGTTGGGCATCAGCTCCAGCAGGGACTGGTCCACAGCGGCCAGGGCCACCTCGGCATTGGCAGCGGGCTTGCCGCCCGGCAGGGTCGCGGTGATGGTGACCTGGGCCTTGCCGCGCACGGCGTAGCTCTCCTTGTCGGCCGTCACCTTCACGTCGATCTGATGGGCCGCTGTGCCCACGCGAATCTCAGCCATGCCCAGACGGAACGCGGGCTTGGACAAGTCCACCAGCGCCGTGGGCGCCTGGTACTCCTTGCCTTCGTACCAGAACGAGGTCCACCACTCGCGCGGCGCCTTGAAGCCCCAGGTGAAGAAGCTGTACCACGGCACCTCGCGCAGGCGGCCACGCAGGGCCAGCACGCTCACGTACACATTGGGGCCCCAGTCGGGCTGCACCTTCAGGCTCACCGTGGGGTCTTGCCCGTTGAGCTGCACCACCTGGGTGTCGATGATGCCTTCGCGCTCCACAGCCACCAGGGCCGTGGCAAAGCGGAACGGCATGCGCACCTGGAACTTGGCGGTCTCGCCGGGCTGGTAGCTTTTCTTTTCGGGCAGCAGGTCGATGCGGTCGTGGTCTTCGCCGCCAAACCACAGCTCGCCCTGGCGCGTGACCCATACGGAGGATGCGGCCACGCTGGTGTTTCCGTCCTTGTCGGTGGCGGTCACCACCAGTTCCACCTCGCCGGGCTCGTCGAGCTTGGATTCGCACAGCAGCAGGCCGCGTGCGTCGCTTTTGCCGCTGCACAGCGTGCCCAGGTCTTTGGTTTCGGTCTGGTTGTCGTAGCTGTAGAAGCCGCCCACCATGCGCTTGCGTGTGCTGGTGGTGATGCGGGCAATGGCCTGCACCTGCAGCGAGGTGTCGGCTGCGGGTTTGCCGTTGTGCTGCAAGGCCAGCGCCTGGTAGCGGATCTTCTGTCGGGCAGACACCCAGCCCTCGGTCTTGATGCCCGCCACCACACCGGCGGGCCACACCGCTTGCGTGCTGCGGATGGTCTGCACCTCGCCATTGGGGTCGGCGTAGGTGGCTTCCAGCAGCAACTCCTGCGGCTGGCGGGCCTGGGGCACGTTGTCGATGGTGACCTTGCCCGCACCGTCCTTGTTCAGCGTGAGCGGCAGCTTGTCGGCAATCACGCGTGCATCCTGGCGGGCCGCAGCTTCTTCGTCGTCGCTGTTC
This sequence comes from Acidovorax sp. NN32, assembly GCF_057597245.1. Taxonomy (NCBI): domain Bacteria; kingdom Pseudomonadati; phylum Pseudomonadota; class Betaproteobacteria; order Burkholderiales; family Comamonadaceae; genus Acidovorax; species Acidovorax sp. NN32. Next base: position 3,957,385 of record NZ_CP199679.1, on the reverse strand, counting down.
GCACTTTCCTGCTCGCGCTTGCGGGGCGGTGTGAAGCGGAAGGCCTCGTAGTCGCTGTACTGCAGCGCCTTGCCGCGCACCATGGCCGACACGCGCACCGGCAGGTTGGCGGCCCCGCCGCCCGCCACGTAGTTGATCTGCACATCGGTGGGCACCGAGCGCACGCGCACCAGGGCCTTCTTCTCGACCGGGGTGATGCGCCCCTCCAGCACGGGCAGGCGGAACTCCTCCACCCGGAACTCGCCGGAGCCGAAGCTGCGTTCATCACCGGAATCCTTGCGCAGCTCCACCTGGTACACCCCCAGCTTGGCGGCGGGCGGGATGGCGAAGCTGTTCAGCGCACTGAGGCCACCCGTGGCCGTGTCGCGCCAGACGATGGGCTGGGTGAACTGCTGGCCACTGCCCACATGGGTGATGACCAGGGTTTCGGGCCGTGCCTTGGGCAGCGCAAAACCCTGGCGGGTTTCCGAGCGCAGCACGTGTTTCATCGACACGGTCTCGCCCGCGCGAAACAAGGTGCGGTCAAAAATGGTGTGGGCGCGTTCGCTGGGGCGCGGGTCGCTGTTCGTGGGCACGTTGAAGCGCCAGGGCTCGATGCCGCGCTGCCAGTCACTCCAGGTGAAAGCCATGTCCTCCACGCCGCCCTCGTCCTTGTGGCGCGCGCTCACGAAGTAGGCGTTGCCGCCGTCGCCGTAGTCGCCGCCATCGCCGCAGCGGGTGGGGTCGGACGACAGGCCTTCGATGCGGGCCACGCCCTGAGCATCGGTAAGCGCGTTGGCCAGCTCATTGCCCTTGCAGTCGCTCACACGCACCGTGGCGCCCTGCACCGGCTGGCCCTTGTCCAGCGTGGTCACCCAGGCCATGGCGTTTTCGCGGCCGAGCTTGAAATGCACGCCCAGGTTGGTCACCAGGGCCGAGGTGCGCACGACCATCGTGCGGGCGTCCCCGTGGCGCTCATCCAGCAGCGAAGCGCCGAGCTTTTGCGAGGCGATCTCCACCACGTGGAAGCCGGGCGGCAGCGGAATGCCCACCACCTCGAACGGGCGCGGGTCGTTGCTCGCTGGCTTGGGCAAGTCCAGCGTCTTCACGCCACCCTTGCCCGCCAGCAGCGAAAGCATGCGTGACTGCACATACTCCTTGTCTTCGTCCAGCACCTTGGGCAGCGGTCCGGTCACATCGCGCCGCGCCTGCTTGCGATCCACCACGTAGCTGTCGTAGCGCTGCACCTTCTTGAACCACGCAATGATGTCGGCGTCGGTGCGCGGCTTGAGCGTGCTCACGGTGCCCGGCTGCAGGCCCTGCACGCGCAAGGCGGCTTCCACGTTGCGCAGTGTCACGGGCAACAGCGCTGGGGGGTTGTCAGAGCGCGGGCCTTCGGCAAAACGCTCGACGATGCCAAACGGCGCGGCCGCAAACTTGGCCAGGGGCGGCATGCCGCCGGTGGCCACCTTGAGCGGGAAGTTGTCTGCGTTGCGCAGCGGGCGGCCCGAGGCGTCCTTGAAGTCCTTGGGCAGCTCCAGCGTGAAGGCCGTGTTTTCGGCCAGGGGCGCCGCAAACTGCACGCTGTTGACCAGCGCATCCCCCTTTTGGCCCTCGATGCCGCCATCGGTCTGGGGCTTCAGGGTCTCCTTGGCGGACTTGAGGCGAATGGCGGTGGCCAGGCTGCGCGGCACCGGGGCGTTGAAGGACAGCTGCATCGGCCGGATGGGCAGGCACGCCGCCTGCGCGTTCTCGCGCTCGCAGCTGAACTCGGCCGCAAACGGCTCGCGCACCTTGAAGTCAAAGCGCTTCTCCACCGTGTTGGCCACGCCGCTGGGTGTGGCCACGCCCTTGCCAAACACGATCTGCATGCGTGAGCCCGAGGTGAACCGCCGGTTGCAGGCCAGCGTGGCGTACTGCAGGGGTTCTTTCGCCGCGCTTTTTTCCAGGCCCAGCGTCTTCAATATTTCGGCGCGCTGCGCGCCCTCAATCAGCCGCACCGGCACGCGCTCGCCCACGCCTTCCACCGTGCACCACACATTCGCCTGAACGCTTGCGGTGGTGGCGGGCCCGTTCAACTGCAGCACGAAGAACTGCTCTTCGTCGATGGCCTGGTAGGGGTTGGGGCGGATGCTCTGCACAAACGGGCCACTGCTATTGAACTGATAGCTTTTGGCGCCCGTCAGATCAGCGCCAGAGGCCGATTTGAACCCGGGTTTGACCGTTGCGGTGCAGCGCACGCCGGGTGGAAGGTCACTTTCAAAGTCGAAAACCCACTCGCGCTCGCCTGTCCAGCGGCCCGTGCCCTTGGTGGCGCTGGCATCGCTGCAGCTCAGGTTGATGGGCGCGGGCGCCTTGGGGTCGCCGAAGTTGACGGCCGCCGCATCGAACTTGGCCACCACTTGCCGCACCCGGGCCACTTCGCCCTGCGGTGAAAAACTGGTGATCTGCAGGGCGTGTGCGCCCATGGAAACCAAAGCCCCCGACAACAACACCAGGGCACGTTGCAAGACATTCATTTTTGACATCCCTCTATCCGACTCGACCGCGAGGGTAGCCGATATGCCGGGGACCGCCCCCTGCTGCGATGACACGGAAGGTAACAACTCGTTCGCAGCCCCCGCGCGCCAAGGCTGGCGGGCAGTGCGCACAAACCCCACCGGTATACTGCGCCGCAAAATAAAGCGGGAGAGAGGGAATCATGAAAAAGATCGTCTTGTTGGCGGCCTTGTGCGCGGGCGCCTGGTATTACTTTGTCGGTGGGCGCACATTGGACGAAAAAATGGTGCGCGCCTACTACGACCAGAGCGCGCACGCCCTCTACAAGCGAGACGCTGAGCTGATGTGCAAACAGCTCAGCAGCAAGGCCATCATCCAGGACGAGACGGTGATGAACGGCCAGACGCAGCGCAGCACACTCAACCACGACCAGCAGTGCGAGGCCTTCAAGGCCAGCATGCAGATGTTCGAGCAGATCGGTGACCGCATGGGCGGCATCCTGACGGTCGAGTTCGAATTCCACATCGACAGCATCGAGATCGAACCGGGCCGCAAAAGCGCCAAGGTCAAAGGCACCAGCCTGCTGAAGATGGGAGAAACCGTCATGCAGTTCAGCTCCACCTTCAACGAGCAACTCGTGCGCGAAATGGGGCAAATGAAGCTCCTGCGCTCCGACCAGCGCACCGTGGTGCGCATGGCGGGCGGGCGCGGGATGTCGCAGTCCGACTTCTTCTCCAAATAAGCCCGGGGCACCCCATGCAGCGCGAAACCGCAAAGACGCCCCGCCCGTTCTGGCACCAGATCAACACCTTTTTCGCGTTTCCGCTGCAACCCAAGCCGCTGATGTACAGCGTGCTGCTGGCGCTCTCCAGCTTGCTGTTCAAGCTGATCTTCTTTGTGCCCGACGCCCTGGGCATCCTGATCGTGGAGATCGGCATCCTGCTGGCCGCATCGCGCTACGGATTCAAAGTCACGGCCCTGGGCTCGCGCGGCATCTACAAGGCCGAGGACTACCCTTCCGAGCTGGACCCGGACTGGAAGAACCTGCCCTGGAAGCTGTTCGCCATCCTGATCGTGCAAGCCATGGCCGTGGGCTGGCTGCAGCGCCTGAACCCCGTGCTGGGCACGCTGGCCTGGCTGGCCATGTGTTTCCTGCTGCCCGCCACGCAGATCGTGCTGGTGCAGACCTGCAGCTTTACCGAAACCCTGAACCCCGCCAACGCCTGGAACGCCGTGCGCACCATTGGCTGGCCCTACCTGCTGCTGTGCCTGTTCCTCTTCCTGCTGAGCCAGGGCACCTTCATCGCACTGGGCATGCTGGTGCCCATCTTCAAGGGCTGGATCCTGCTGCCCATCGTCAACTGGCTGCTGATCTATTTCAGCTGGGTCATGGCCAGCCTGCTGGGCTACGCGATGTACCAGAACCATGCAGCCTTTGGCATTGACCTGCTGCCCGGCGCAGGCCTGGACGACGACGGCGCCCCTGTGGACCGCCGCAGCCCCCGCCAGATCGAGCAAGACGCCACCGACGCACACGTGGCCGCACTGATCACCGCGGGCGACATGGTCGGCGCCCTGGGTGTAGCCTACGAAGACCAGCGCACCCGCAGCGACGAAGTGCCCGCACAGCGCCGTTACCACCGTGTGCTGACGCTGGCCGAAGGCAAAACCGCCACCCTGCTGGACCATGCCCAGCGCTACATCCCGCTGCTGCTGCGCTCGGGCCAGGGCGGCGAAGCGCTCAAGGTCTTTCAAACCTGCCGGGCCCAGGACGCCCAGTTTGCGCTGCAGGACGCCAACGCCACCCTCAACCTGGCCAAAGCCGCCTGGAATGCCAACAACGCCAAAGACGCGCTGGCCCTGCTGCAGGGCTTTGACCGCCGCTTCAAAAACCACGACAGCGTGCCCGCCGCCTATGAACTGGTGGCCCGCGTGCTGCTGCAAGGCATGAACCGCGCCGACATGGCCCTGCGCGTGCTGGCCACGCTGGAGTCCCGCCACCCAGACACCGAGGCCACGCGGGAAACGCGGTGGCTGCTGCGCAACCATGTGCCGCAGGGGGCAGCGGGGGTTTAAGGGTGCTATGGGGCTCTAGCGCTTATCTATAAAGCGTGAGCAGCTATGGTATTGATAGTGACTGCCGGATGTTCACTGAACCGGCCGGGCTTGTGCTCTGAACAGGCACGCCTCACAAACCAGCAAGCCATCCCGGCTTCGGCAAGCTCGGCCCGAACGGGCGGGGCACCTACCCGCGACCACTATAAAAATAGTAGCTGCTAGCGCTTTATACACAAGCGCTAGCGGCCTAAAACATCAAAAATACAAGACCAAACATCACCCCGGCATCCGCAACCCCGAAGACACCGAAGGCACGTTCGACGGCCGATGCTGCGGCCCCTTTGGCTGCTCCACCCGCACCAGATGCGCGTCTGCAACTCCACCGTTCAGCCCCACCTCCCCACTCGCCGGTGCATGGCCCACGCCCGCCCCGGCGCCCCCCGCCTTGGCAAGGGCACCAGGGGCTGTCAAGAACAGATACAGCGCCTTCGCATCCACGTCGCTCAACTGCCCCAGCGACTCAAACGGCATCACCTGGATCGGTGTGCCATCCGGCCGCTTGCCAGTGCGCAGCATCGCCACAAAGCTGGCGGCATTGGGGTAGCGGGCCATGGCGCTGTTGGCGCCGGGGCGGATGTCGGCAGCGGCGGGCCAGTCCGGCGGGCCGCCCGGGATCTTGCCGCCCGACAGGTCTGCGCCGTGGCAGCCGATGCACATGTTGGCCACATACTGGCCGTTGGCCACCGTCACACCCGCAGGCACGGGGCGCGATGGCGCCAGCTGGTGGTCGATGCGCGCGGCTGCGTCGGGGATCGCGCCCAGGCCGTACAGCACCCAGGCAGGGCGGGGCAGTTCCACCACGGCCTGCGTGCCCTCCTGCGGCTTGAACTGGCGTACGTAGGACACCAGGGCATTCAGGTCGTCGTTGGTAAAACGGTTGTAGTCCTCGCTGGGCATCACCAGCAGCGGGCGGCCATTGGGCTTGACGCCGTGGCGGATCACGCTGTTCCAGTCTTCGGGCTGGTAGCGGGCCACCACGCCAGCGGGGGTGATGTTGGGGCCCACGATGCGCGTGCCCTTGCCATCGTTCACAAACTCGCGGCCCGTGCCTTGCGCGCCGTGGCAGTCGGTGCAGCCGCGCGACGCATACAGGTACCGCCCGCGCTCAATGGTCTGCGCGTCGGTGGTGTAGGCCACGGGGCGCGGCTTGATGTCGATGTAGCGGTTGCGCTTTTGCTCGGCCAGGTACAGGCCGCTGGTGGCTGTGGCCACAACGACCACGCCCAGCAGCAGCGCGCCGCCTGCGGTCCATTTGATCCAGCGTTTCATGGTGGTATCCCTCTTCTTCGAATGAATGGCAACTGAACGAATCAGCGTGTTCAGGCGCCGGATTCTGGATTCGAAGAAGCGGTTTGTGACACCCTCCTGCCGCAGGGCGTGGCGCAGCCGGTGACATTTGTCACAAACGCGCCGCCAGTGTGGTGCGGCGCGCGTCAACGGCCCCGTTGCTCAGCGCTCGATGGTCTTGTTCCAGCGCGTGTTCCAGGCCGGGCGGTTGGCGTTGACGCTGTCCCAGTCCAGGGTCACGGCGTTTTTCATCCACTGGTTGATCTTGGCCACCTGCTCGGCGCCTTCACCCACGGCCGGGGCCTTGGGGTTGGTGGGGATCTGCGCGCCAAACTGCAGCACGTTGGCCTGCGCCAGGGGGCTCAGCAGAAATTCGGCCAGTTTTTGCGCCAGCTCGGGCTCGCTGTTCTTGGCGATCACGCACTGGCCTGTCATCAGCACCACCGAGCCTTCCTTGGGCTGGGCGTATTCCACCGGAATGCCCTTGGATTTGAGTGCAGCCACGGCCGTGGGCGTGAGCGGGAAGATCGCGGCCTCGCCCGTTTGCACCATCTCCGAAATCTTGGCCGAGCTCGGGATGTACTCCAGCACGTTGGGGCCGATGGTCTTGGCCCAGTTGGCAAAGCCGGGTTCCACGTTCTTGTCGTTGCCGCCCTGGATGCGGTTGAACATCAAGAAGCCGTGCAGCCCGAACGATGAGGAGGGCATGGACTGGAACACCACCTTGCCCTTGTACTTGGGGTCGGCAAAGTCCATCCACGAGGTGGGCGCGGCCCAGCCCTTTTCGGCAAACATCTTGGTGTTGTAGGCGATGCCCGTCATACCCACGCTGACTCCGCTGGCCAGGTCGTCCTTGAAGCGGGCGGCGGGGTAGATGTCGTTCAGGTGCGGGTTGGGTTTTTGCTTTTCGCACAGGCCCATGCCCATGGCGCGCACCATGATGCCGTCGTCCAGAAACATCACGTGCATCTGCGGCTTGTCCTTGTTGGCTTGGGCCTTCGCCAGGATGTCCGAGGACGTGCCAGGCACCACCACCACCTTTACGCCATGCAGCTTTTCAAACGCCGGGAACACGTACTGCGTGTACGCCTTCTCCATCGTGCCGCCATTCATGCCGATGTACAGCGTCTTGGTCTGCGCGGTGGCGGTGCCTGTGGCGGCCACGGCGGTCAGTGCAGCGGCCGTCACAAGGGCGCTGCGGGTGCGGCTGGCAAAGCGGGGGGAGAAGGTCATGGTGGTTTCCTTTCTGGTGGGGAGGGGAGTTTTTTCGGTGGCAAACGGGGTCAGTGGGCAGCGGCAGTGCTGGCCACGTCAGCCACCGTCGTTGGGAGAAATCGCTCAATCGCGAAGGCATCAATCGGCGTGGTGCTGCGGCCATCGCGTGCCAGCTCTGCCAGCACCTCGCCCACACCGGGGCCGATCTGAAAGCCTGCACCCGCAAAGCCAAAGCCATGGATCAGGCCGGGCGTGGTGTGGCTCTTGCCCAGCACCGGCTGGCGGTCAGGCAGATAGCCTTCGGTGCCGCTCCAGGTGCGAATGAAATGCGCATTCTTGAGGGCGGGCAACAGCTCTACGGCCTGCACTGCCAAGGTAGCGATGGCGCTGCGCTCGGAGCGGGCGCGGTCGGCATCCAGCGCCACACCTGCGCCACCACCCAGAACGAGATTGCCACGCGCTACCTGTCGGCAGTAGATGCCGCCGCCTTCCACACCCAGGCTCCAGTGCATGAAAAAGGGCAGGGGCTCTGTCACGGCCATGGCCGGATGGCCGGAATGGATAGGCACAGCCTCGCCAAACTGCGCGGCCAGCGCACCGGCCCAGGCACCAGCGCAGTTGATGAGCACGGGCGCACGCACCGCCACGGTGGTGCCGGAGCGCACGGTAAACAGCTGCCCGTCGTGCTCCACCGAGGTCATCGGTGTGCGCTCCAGAATCTGCGCTCCCGCGCGCTTGGCCGCCAGCGCAAACGCAGGCGACACCAGGCGCGGGTTGGCTTGCCCGTCATCAGGGCACAGCGACCCACCCACGGCGCGCCCGCCCAGCCAAGGGCAGCGCTCGCGCAGCGTGGTGCCCGAGATGAGTTGTATGCCCAGGTCGAAGTCGCGGCTCAGGTTGGCATAGGCCTCCAGCGCAGCCACGTCCGCCTCGCTGCGCCCGATCTTGAAGTGCCCGCTGCGCTGGTATTCGCCATCGGTGCCAATCAGCGCGGGCAGGTCGGCCCACACCTTGTGAGCGCGCTGCGCCAGCGGCAGCTGACTCACCGGGCGGCCCTGGCGGCGCACGCCGCCGTAGTTCACGCCGCTGGAGCGCGAGCCGCACAGGTCGCGCTCCAGCAGCACCACCGCCACACCTTTGCGGCGCAGTGCCAGTGCGGCCGATGCGCCCATGATGCCGCCGCCCACAATGGCGACGTCGGTGTCAATCGTTGGGGTGGCGGTCATGCGCGGGCCTCCGCCTGGCGTTGCAGGTGGATGGGAATCGGCTTGATCGGCGCCTGTCCGCGCAGCCGTCCTACCGTGTCAATCGGCTTGCCTGTGGCGTGGGCCAGAATTTCTGCAGCGGCCACACCGCACATGCGGCCTTGGCAGCGGCCCATGCCCACGCGGGTCAGGGCTTTAAGACGGTTCATCTCGTCTGCGCCCGCATCGCGGGCACAGGCGCGCAGCTCGCCGGCCGTGATGTTCTCGCAGCGGCACACCACCAGCGCGTCGGGGGCGTGCGTTGCCCAGTCTGAAGGGAAGGGGAAGGCGCGCTCCAGCCCTTGGCGGAAGGGCATCAAGTCCGCGAGCTTGCGTTCCAGCTCTGCAGCGCGTGCGGTATCCACCTTCACGCCATGGTCTGCCAGCAGCGCCAGCGCAGCGCGCTCACCCGCCCATTCGGCCGCATCGGCGCCCATGATGCCCGCGCCATCCCCCGCCAGGTACACGCCTGCCACGCTGGTGCGCCCTGCGCTGTCGCGCTCGGGCAGGTGGGCGCGGTGCATGGGCGCCCAGGCAAAGCGGCAGCTCAGCAGGTCTGCCAGTTGGGTTTCGGACCGCAGTGCGTAGCCAAAGCCAACGGCATCGCAGGGCACGGTGTGCTCGGCCTGGCCGTCACTCCACACCACGGCATTCACCCGCGTTTCGCCCTCCACGCGCAAAGGCCGCACGCCGGTGTGCACCGCTACGCCATGCGCGCGCAGCCAGCCCACGTAGTACATCCCTTTGGCCAGCACGGCAGGCTGGGTGAGCATGCCGGGCAGCGCGGCCAGTTGGTCGGCAAAGCGGGCGGTGTCTAGCACTGCAGCCACCTTCACGCCCGCCTTGGCACCCGCCTTGGCATATTGGTACGCCACCAGGTACAGCAGCGGCCCGGTGCCCATCAGCACCACATTGCGGCCAATGGTGCAGCCCTGGAACTTGAGCGCCACCTGCGAGCCACCTAGGGTGTACACGCCGGGCAGCGTCCAGCCGGGTATGGGCAACACGCGGTCGGTAGCGCCGCTGGCGACGATGAGCTGGCCGTAGGGCACCGTGCGCGTGGTTTGTGTGGGGCCGTGCAGCACATCAAGCTGGCCGCCCTGGGCGTTCCACACCAGGCTGTCGGGTTGGTAGTCAATGTGGGACCGTAGCCCGTCGAAGGTACTGTGCAACGCCGTGGCGCGTGATGCCTCGGTGCCGTACAGCGTTTGTGCGTTGCGGGCAAAGTGCGCGGGTGGGCGGCGGTAGATTTGACCGCCGCCGCGCACGGCCTCGTCGATCACCACGGGCCGCACGCCATGCGCCACCAGGGTTTGCGCAGCGCGGATGCCCGCAGGGCCTGCGCCCACGATCACGGGTTGCAAGGTGGGGGCGGTCATTGGGGCTCCCCTGTGGTCAGTTGCATGCCTGCCTTCACGAATGTGGCGCAAGACCGCAGGCGTTCGCCCGTGGCGGTTTGCACCCAGCAGTCCTGGCACGCACCCATCAGGCAAAAGCCGGCACGCGGCTCATGGCTGAACTCGTTGCGGCGCAGTTGGGCGCGGTGCGTGAGGATGGCCGTGAGCACCGTGTCGCCTTCAAGCGCAGTGGCGGGTTCGCCGTCGAGCAGGAAGGGCACGGGCGCGCGGTCTTTCTCGGCCACGCGGTGGAGCAGGGCTGTGTTCACAGTCATGGAAGTCGTGCCCATTTATTTGCGCCCTACGAGCACACGGTCCAGGCCGTACACGCGGTCAAGAATCACCATCGCGCAGGCCGTCAGGCCCACCATCAGCGCCGACACCGCCGCCATCAGCGGGTCAATCGACTCGGTGGCGTACATGTACATGCGCACCGGCAGCGTCACCGTGCTGGGCGAGGTGACAAAGATCGACATCGTCACTTCGTCAAAGCTGTTGATGAAGGCCAGCAACCAGCCGCCCGTCACGCCGGGCAAAATCATCGGCAGCGTGATGCGTGTGAACACCGTGGCCTGGCTGGCACCCAGCGACAGCGCGGCATGCTCGGCACTGCGGTCAAACCCCACCAGTGCGGCCACCACCAGCCGCAGCGTGTAGGGCGTAACGATGAGCGCATGCGCAAACACCAGCCAGCCAAAGCTGCCCGTGCCCCCCAGCAGTGCAAACAGGCGCAGCAGGGCCACACCCAGCACCAGGTGCGGAATGATCAGCGGCGACAGGAACAGGCCGTTGAGAAAGCCGCGCCCCGCAAACTCGTAGCGTGTGATGGCAATGCCCGCCGGCACGGCCAGCACCGTGGCCAGCGTGGCCGATGCCAGCGCCAGCCACAGGCTGTTCCAGAACGACTGCACAAAGTCCGAATGCGCGAACACTGCCTTGAACCAGCGCAGCGAGAACTCAGTGGTGGGCAGCGTCAGCGTGTTGTGCGGCGTGAACGCCACGATGCACACCACCAGCAGCGGGGCGAGCATGAAGGTGATGACCAGCGCGTTGAACGCGAGGGCCAAAGGTCCGTTCTTCTGCATAACTTCAGCCCAACGCTTTCTTGTACCGGCCCTCAACCAGCCGGTTGTAGCTCAGCATCACCACCAGGTTGGCCACCAGCAGCGTCAGCGCAATCGCTGCGCCCAGGGGCCAGTTCAGCTCGTGCAGGTATTCGTCGTACACCACCGTAGCCACCATCTTCAGGCGCCGCCCGCCCAGCAGGCCGGGGATGGCGAACGAACTGGCCGCCAGCCCAAACACGATCAGGCTGCCCGACAAAATGCCTGGCAGCACCTGCGGCAAGACAATGCGTCGCAGCGTGGTGAAGGGCGTCGCCTGCAGCGACAGGGCGGCGTTCTCCACACCCGGGTCGAGCTTTTGCAGCGATGTCCACACCGGGATCACCATGAACGGCAGCATCACATGCACCAGCGCAATCACCACGGCGATCTCGGTGTAAAGCATCTTCACGGGGCCGAATCCAAGTAGCCCGAACAACCCATTCACCAGCCCCTCAGGCCCCAGCAGCATGCTCCAGCCAAAGGCCCGTACCACCACGGATACCAGCAGCGGTGCCAGCACCACCAGCAGCAAGATGGAGCGCCACGGGTTGCCCATGCGGCTCAGTATGTAGGCCTCGGGCGCGCCAATCAGCACGCAGATCAGCGTGACCAGCCCCGCAATCCAGAACGTGCGCCAGAAGATGGCGTGGTAGTAAGAATCGGTGAACACATGGGCGTAGTGCTCCAGCGTGAACTCGCCCGCCTTCACCCCCGTGGCCGGGTCGAACGCGTTGAACGACAGCACGGCCGTGAGTGCCAGCGGCACCAGCAACAGCACCGTGAACAGCAGCAGCGCCGGGCCGGACAACCACCAGGGCGCGGCCTTTTTGTGCAGCAAGGTGGTGGCCAAGCTCATGGCGTCACCTCGGCGGCGGTGTCTTCGGCCTCCAGCTCGGCCATGGCGGTTTCATCGGCGGGCAGCAGGCGCATGCAGTGGTCGGGCCAGTCCACGCCCGTGTGCTCGCCCTCGGCCAGCGCAGCGCGGCCGTCGTTGGGCACCAGCACCATCAGGTCGCCCACGGGGGTGCCCACACGGTACAGCCACTGGCTGCCCAGGAAGAACCGCTCGCACACCTGACCATCCATCCGGCCCTGCACGGCGGGCACCAGTTGCACTTTTTCAGGCCGCACGCTCAGCAGCACGGCGGCGCCGGGGCGGTAGCGGGCACCGTCCACCTCCATCGTGAGGGCGCCCACCTTCACCTGCGTGTGCATGCCGCTTGCATGCGTTACCTGACCGGGCAGCAGGTTGGCCTTGCCCACAAAGGTGGAGATGAAGCGCGTGCGCGGGTGCTCGTATACGCGGTGCGGGTGGTCGATCTGCGTGGCGCGGCCGGCTTCCATCACCACCACACGGTCGCTGATGGACATGGCTTCGCTCTGGTCGTGCGTGACCATGATGGTGGTGGTGCCCACCTTGCGCTGAATCTGCCGCAGCTCAAACTGCATCTCCTCACGCAGCTTGGCGTCGAGGTTGGACAGGGGCTCGTCCAGCAGCAGCACGGGCGGCTCGATCACCAGCGCACGGGCCAGCGCCACCCGCTGGCGCTGGCCGCCGGACAGCTCGCGCGGGTAGCGCGTGGCATGCTTTTCCAGGTGCACCAGGGCCAGCGCCTGGGCCACGCGCTCGGCGCGCTCGGCCTTGGGCACCTTGCGCATCTCCAGCCCAAAGCTCACGTTGGCCGCCACCGTCATGTGCGGGAACAGCGCATAGCTCTGGAACACGACGCCCAGCCCGCGCGTGTTGGCCTTGGCGTGGGTGATGTCCTTGCCATCGAGCTCGATGCGCCCGCTGGTCACGGCCTCAAACCCCGCCACCATCTGCAGCGTGGTCGTCTTGCCGCAGCCCGAAGGGCCCAGCAGCGACACAAATTCACCCTTTTGCACCGTGAGGTTCATGGACTGCACCGCGCAGGTGCTGCCATAGAACTTGGTCACATCCGTGAGCTTGAGAAACGACATGGCGAAAGCCTTTCCGGTAGTGGCATCGCACGGTTTGCCTGGGGGCCATGCGTGCCACCTGCTGTGGAGTTGCAGGGATGGGCTGCGGGCCTTCGGTGTGCGTGCACCGGGGTGGTGCAAGTGCCATACAAAAGCTGGAACAGCCGCTCGATTCAATTGAATCTATTGCAATAAACAAACCAGAATGCTTCGGGTATTCCATTAAACAGAATTTTTATTGAATTTATTCCGTTCAATGAAATATGATGCCTTCAGTTTGATCAACGAATTCCACAGGAGCGAGGTATGGAAGCCGCATCCACCGCCACCGGCGGCGTACCCCGGGTGTTTGCCGTCATCCGGGCCCTGTCGGCCGTGCAGGCCGAGGGCGGGCGAGTCACCCAATTGGCGCGTGCTGTGGGCCTGACGCAGGGCACTACGCACCGTTTGCTGCAATCGCTGGTGGCAGAGGGCATGGTCGAGCAGGACGAGCGCAGCAAGCTCTACCGACTGAGCATGGACTTCTTCGCCCTGGCTGCCAAAGCGGGCAACCCCGGCGACCTGCGCAGCCTGTGCCGCCCCGCGCTGCTGCGCCTGTGCGCCAGCCTGGGCGACAGCATCTTTCTCTTGGTGCGCAGCGGGTTCGATGCCGTGTGCCTGGACCGCAGCGAGGGACCCTTCCCCATCCGCTCCTTCACCGGCGACATCGGCGGCCGCGTGGCCCTGGGCGTGGGGCAGGGTGCGCTGGCCATCCTGGCCTTCTTGCCCGAGGCCGAGCGCGAAGAGGTCATCCGCTTCAACCTCTCGCGCGTGCGCGAGTACGGTGTGTTTGACGAGGTGTATCTGCGTACCGAGATCGAGCGGGTGCGCCAGCTGGGGTACGCGGGCCGCAATACCGGCTTGCTCGAAGGCATGGCCGGTGTGGCTGTGCCTATCCTGGACCGTGAGGGCCGTGCGGTGGCGGCGCTGAGCGTGGGCACCATCTCTGCGCGACTGAACGACGACCGACTTCCCACGGTGGTGGAGTTGCTCAAGCGCGAGGCGGCTGCGATCGGGCCGAAGATCAATCCGTTTGATGCGACGTTGAGGCGGCCTGCGCAAAGTCTGTCAGGCGGGAGTGGAGAACGGCAGATCAACCCTGTCGGGATGGCAACCTCCACGCAAAGGGATTGATCGAAAGTGGCGCCCAGGGACGCTGTTTTGAGTCGGTCGCCGATCTCACAAACAGTTCAAAAACAGCTGTTCCAAAGAACGTGTACAGATTGCGTGGTCCTTCCTCCAATCGACAGGTAACCCGCGCCCTTGGCGTCAACCACGTGTCCGCGCGAGAAACGCTTTCAATTCACGACCCACAAGGTCTGTCGCCTCCAGCGCGAGCCAATGTCCATAGCCCGGATATCGGTGTACTACCTGCGCGCCGAAGCGATCCGCGAACGTGGGGGCGATGTAGGGATCGTCATCGCTCCACAACACCTGAGAGGGAATGCGAGACGCAAGATCGCACAACTGCGTGTCCCACCCTCGGAAGTGAGAGAGTTCGCTGGCGCGAAAGAAGCGCAGCGCCATTTTCTTCATCGCGGGGGTGATCCGGTCGTAGATCTGATCGATTTGCGCGGTGGAGAGCCGGCTGGCGCCTTTCTTCATCTCGCGCGTGAAGGCCCGGCGGCTTGTCAGGCGCTGGGCCAGTTCACCGACGAAGGGCGTGCGCCAGATCTTGTGTAGCGTTGTCCATTGATAGTCCGGCGAGAACGCCGTGTTGAAGATGGTGAGCGACCTGACCTTTTCAGGCCACTTGACGGCCCACGCCAAGCCAAATTGGCCGCCAATGTCATGGACCACCAGATGAAGCGGCTCCGTCAGCCCCGCTTGCAAGAGCAGACCATCAACGAACCCTGCCAAGTGCTCCAGCGAGCAGTTGAAGTGCGGCGCAGCGATGGATCGTCCGTAGCCTGGCAGATCAGGTGCAAGGCACCGGTGCTCCGACTGGATGTGTTCGATGAGGCCGCTCCACACTTCAGAGGTGTCTGGGTTGCCGTGCAGAAATAACACGGGGGGCCCCATGCCCTTGTCCACCAGGTGCACCTGGCTTCCTTCGACATTCAACATTCCGGCTCCTTATGGGTGGCCAGCACGGGCGCCAGCAACGAGAAAGCGCAGCATGTTCTCAAGAACATGTTCAAAGGCCGGGTCGGAATCGAGTTTTCCGGCCAACTGCAGCGAAACGGCTCCGTGGATGGCGCTCCAGAAAATCCGCCCCAGAAGGCGCGAGTCTCCGGCCAGGAAGTCGCCTTTCACCAGAAGCTCCATGGGCGCAGTCATGATTTGTTCGGCACGCAGGGCGGCGCGCGCAAGGTCTGGAAATCCCGCCACGTCAGGGTGCGGAAGATCGAACATCAGCTTGTAGGCCCTGGGGTTTTCATACGCGAAGCGAAGGTATGCCTGCCGCACAGCGGCTGAACGCTCCCAGGCGCCCGCCTCTGTGGCAAAGGCAAGCTCCAGGGATTCTGAAAAGCGGTCGAGTGCGGCGGCCGTGACAGCGGCAAGGATTTCGTTCTTGTCGCGAAAGTACCTGTAGGGCGTCATCGCGCTGCAGCCCAATTCCTGCGCAAGCTGCCGCACGGAGACCCCCTCGACGCCGTGATCGGCAAATGCACGCTCGGCCACTGAAAGTAGCCGGAGGCGAAAGTCCTGAACCTCTGCTTCTGTCAACGCCTTCGGCATCGCATCTCCATGTAATTTACGATGTAAATGTACAATGTAAATTACTTTGATGCAATAAGAACTCAAGCTCCGAGGCGGCGGCTATTGGGCGGAAGATCAATCCGTTTGATGCGACGTTGAGAAGGCCTGCGCAGGGCTTGGCGGGCTAGTCGCCACGGCAGCGGGTTTCGCCCGGCACAGACCGCGTTGCAGGATTCCGGCAACTCGACTGAAGCGTGACCCATCGCGTTGCGCCGTGCTGTGCTGTGCTGTGCGAGCGGGTGGTGGCTCAGCCCGCAACACCCGCCACCCATTCGCGCGAGTCCTGTGGCCTGAAAAGCACGGCTTGCCAATGCGGTTGTGGCTTG
This sequence comes from Acidovorax sp. NN32, assembly GCF_057597245.1. Classification (NCBI taxonomy): domain Bacteria; kingdom Pseudomonadati; phylum Pseudomonadota; class Betaproteobacteria; order Burkholderiales; family Comamonadaceae; genus Acidovorax; species Acidovorax sp. NN32. The sequence goes on along the minus strand of NZ_CP199679.1, from coordinate 3,941,531 downwards.
CGCAGATGCGCCGCTATAGTCCGCGCTCTTCCGCGTCTGCGCCGCATTGCCAACAATGGCGCACGCCGCAGAGCACTCAACATCTTCGTAAACGAACACACAACACCATGGGTCTTCTTCAACAAGCCACCCCCGAATACCTCGAACAATGCCGCGCCGCACAGGGCGCCGAGCAAGCGCAATCCCTGGCCAGCACCAACAACTGGGCGCACGTTGACAAGGCCCAGGCGCATGCCGATTTCGATGCGTTCTACAAAGAACTGGCCCCGCTGATCGACGCGAACGAGCCTGCGTCCCGCACCATCCAGGCACTGATGGCCCAGCACTACGCCATCGCATCGCGCTTTTACGCGCCGTCGGGCGACGCGTATGTGGGCACCGCGCTGTTCTATGAAGACAACGCGGACATGAAGGCGTTTCACAACGCGTACCACCCGCGGATGGTGGAGTTTTTGGGGGATGCGGTGTACGCGTATGCGCAGCAGAGCCTGAAGTAGCACGAGAGACTGCGGGCCGAATCGAGCGTGCGACAGCCGGCGTAACGGGACACGACATGGGCTTGCTCCAAGGCGTTGACGGCGTGGCCGAGCCCAGCTGCAACCACGAAGGCCGTACCGTGGCGGCGCTGAGAGTGGGGGCGATTGCTGACCGCCTGAATCGGCAACGCCGATAGCGCACTGCCACCTCGGCCACCGTCGGGCATTCGGCGCTGTCTTGGCCGGTATGGTGTGGCCCGCTGGCCCAGTTCTCTGGGATGAGGTTTGCACAGACGTCCTGTAGGCTGGGGTCCGCCAGCCCACAGCCCGCCAGTCGTAGCTAGACCAGGCCGCTCTCAAAGTCTGCGCCCACCAAATTCTCGCGACTATGAATCCAAACACCGCGAAGCCGCCTCTTAGTCCCTGGGGCTATTCCCGTGACTCTGGGTTCAATCATGTCGAGCTATCAACAACCTCAAGATCTTCAGTACGCGCAAAAACTCGTACAGCTAGCATCCATTGAAGCCAAGGCGTTTCTCAACCTCAAAGCTGCTGCTGAGAGGCCAGATGGGAAAATTCCGCCGAAGTACCGTGAGCTCATTTCCGTAGCAGTGGCGATCACCACGCAATGCCCGTATTGCATTGAAGCTCACACCAAGAATGCAGTCAAAGCAGGTGTCACCGGTGAAGAGCTCGCCGAAGCCATCTTCATTGCTTCTGCTCTGCAGGCAGGTGCAGCTGTCGGGCACGGCCTGCTCGCACTTCGACTATTTGGCAATGCACAGAGCAACTGAAGCGGCCCAACCCTGCCATCGAGAAGACACCACCCGGGGTGGCGGGCTTCGCCTCGCATTTCAACGTTGACGGCATGTTCTGCAGCGTCGACATCAATAGAATTTTTTGGCGATGCCGATGAGCACATCCGGCTGTTCAATCTATACCGGTTGAAGCGCGCTTCCGGCCACCGTCAATGGCCGCGCCAGTGTCGAGACAATCCCTGCACGTTGGCCCATCGGCCGTTGCTTTGTGCCCGAACCACGCCACCGATACAGTGGCTAATGGCGCTCTAATTTTTATAGCTTCTAGCGCTTTGCCCCTAAGTGCTAGCGCCATTTTTTCCCCATGTTTCCCATTTCAGCCTCGGGGCGCAGGGTTAAGTAGGGCGTTGGCCCCCGCACTCCCCCACCACCCAATCCCTGAACGCCTTCACCAACGGTGTTTGCGCCCGTGCCTCCGGGTACACCAAGTAGTACGCATCGGTGCTCGTCAGCACCTGGTCTGACAGCTCCACCAAACTCCCGGCAGCCAGCTCCTGCTCAATCAAAAAGCGTGGCAGCAGCGCCGCCCCCAGGTGCGAGACTGCAGCCTGCGCAATCATGGCGAAGTGTTCGGATTGCGGGCCGCGCAGGGCCAGGGCCGTGGGCACGCCCACCAGCTCAAACCATTCGGCCCATTGGGTGGGGCGGGTGCTTTGCTGCAGCAGCACCACGCGCGTGAGGTCTTGCGGTGTGTGAATGTTGTTGCGGTCGCGGTAGGTGGGGCTGCACACGGGCACGGTTTCTTCGTGCATCAGGTATTCGCATACGGCACCTGCCCAGTGCGGGGTGCCGAAGTGGATGGCGGCGTCAAACGGCGTGCCCGCAAAGTCAAACGGCTCGGTGCGGGCCGAGAAGTTGACCATGGCCTCGGGGTGCAGTGCCATGAAGCCGCCCAGGCGCGGGATGAGCCAGCGGGTGCCCAGCGTGGGCAGCACGGCCAGGTTGAGCAGGCCGTCGGTGCTGGAGAACGCCATGGCTTTTTGTGTGCTGGCTGACAGCTGCTGCAGCACGTTTTGCACGTCGGCCGCGTAGACCCGGCCCGCGTCGGTCAGCACCACGCGCTGGCGCACGCGGTGGAAGAGGGCGGTGCCGATTTGCTCTTCCAACTGGCGGATCTGGCGCGACACGGCACTTTGGGTGAGGTGCAGCTCTTCAGCCGCGCGCGACACGCTCTGGTGACGGGCGGCGGCCTCAAAGGCCAGCAGGTCGGCGGTAGAGGGCAGGAAGGTTCGGCGCAGCAGGGTCATACTGGGTCATGCGTTGGGGGAATGATGGGTGACGCCAAAAATTGAGCCTTTTGAGCCCCTGTCGCCCATTGGGTATAGGGTGGCGGTCCTGATATTTTCAGGTACTTCATGCTGATTTGTGATTAAGTAGTTCCATTTTTTTGCTATCCAGCGCGGCGCGATTGGCGGATATTGGCGCATTCACTGCGTGTGATTTCCCACGTTGTTTCCCTTTCTCTGCCTCCATCCAAGCTAGCGAGCCGCCATGTCCGCCACCCCTGTCGCCACCTCCCTCGTGTCCGAAGTCGATCAACTGCTGCAACGCCTGGGCGTGCCCCGCACGGCGTACACCGGCGGCACGCTGGCGGCGCGCTCGCCCATCACGGGCGAGGTGCTGGCCCAGGTGCCACAGCAAAGCGCGACCGATGCCACGGCCGCCATCGGCCGCGCGCATGCGGCTTTCCAGGCGTGGCGCAATGTGCCCGCACCGCGCCGGGGCGAGCTGGTGCGCCTGCTGGGCGAAGAGCTGCGCGCCGCCAAGGCCGACCTGGGCCTGCTGGTGACCATCGAGGCGGGCAAGATCCCGTCCGAAGGCCTGGGTGAGGTGCAGGAGATGATCGACATCTGTGACTTCGCCGTGGGCCTGTCGCGTCAGCTGTATGGCCTGACGATTGCCACCGAGCGCCCCGGCCACCGCATGATGGAAACTTGGCATCCGCTGGGCGTGTGTGGCGTGATCTCGGCCTTCAACTTCCCGGTGGCCGTGTGGTCGTGGAACGCCGCGCTGGCACTGGTGTGCGGTGATTCGGTGGTGTGGAAACCGTCGGAGAAAACACCCCTCACGGCCCTGGCCACGCACGCGATTGCGCAGCGTGCCATCGCCCGTTTTGGTGCCGACGCACCCGAAGGCCTGCTGGAGCTGATCGTGGGCCAGCGCGACATTGGCGAGGTGCTGGTGGATGACGCCCGCGTGCCCGTGCTGTCGGCCACGGGCTCCACCGCCATGGGCCGCGCCGTGGGCCCGCGCCTTGCAGCGCGTTTTGCGCGCGGCATCTTGGAGCTGGGCGGTAACAACGCCGCCATCGTGGCGCCCTCGGCCGATTTGAACCTGGCCCTGCGCGGCATTGCGTTCGCCGCCATGGGCACGGCGGGCCAGCGCTGCACCACGCTGCGCCGTCTGTTTGTGCACGAGAGCATTTACGACCAGCTGGTGCCCCAGCTGACCAAGGTGTACGCCAACGTGCAGGTGGGCGACCCGCGCACGCCCGGCACGCTGGTGGGCCCGCTGATAGACCGCCCTGCGTTTGACGGCATGCAAAAAGCGCTGGAGCAAAGCCGCGCGCTGGGCGCCACGGTGCACGGTGGTGGCCGCGTGGAAGGCGTGGGCGGTGCGGATGCGTATTACGTGCGCCCCGCTCTGGTGGAGTTGAAAGCCCATGAAGGCCCCGCGCTGCACGAAACCTTTGCGCCCATCCTGTACGTGGTGCGCTACAGCACCATCGACGAAGCCATTGCCATGAACAACGCCGTGGGAGCGGGCCTGTCATCGTCCATCTTCACGCTCAATGTGCGCGAGGCCGAGCAGTTCATGTCGGCCGCGGGTTCGGACTGCGGCATTGCCAACGTGAACATTGGCCCGAGCGGCGCCGAGATTGGCGGCGCGTTTGGTGGCGAGAAGGAAACCGGCGGTGGCCGCGAAGCGGGCTCAGACAGCTGGAAGGCCTACATGCGCCGCGCGACCAACACCATCAACTACTCCACCGCACTGCCGCTGGCGCAGGGCGTGACGTTTGACGTGTAACCCACGCGCTGGTTGCACCGTTCATGTCTATCGCTAAGGAATCACACCCCATCGTCATCATCGGCGGTGGTGTCATTGGTAGTGCGATTGCGTACTTCCTCACGCTGCAGCAACCGGGCTGCGAGGTGGTGGTGGTCGAGCGCGACCCGACCTATGCGCGCGCTTCGTCGGCGCTGTCGGCCAGCTCCATCCGCCAGCAGTTTTCGACCGACATCAACATCCAGATATCGGCCTACGGCATTGGCTTTCTGCGCAACGTGGGCACGCTCCTGGCCTGCAACGGCGATGTGCCCAACATCGGTCTGCACGAAGGCGGCTACCTGTACCTGGCCACGCAGGCAGGCGAGGCCACGCTGCGCGAGAACCATGCGTTGCAAAAGCAGCACGGCGCCGATGTGGCGCTGCTCAGCCCGCAGCAACTGGCAGAGAGCTTTCCTTGGCTGGCGCTGCAGGACGTGGCGCTGGGCTCGCTGGGCCTGTCGGGCGAAGGCTGGTTTGATGGCTACCTGCTGCTGACAGCGCTGCGCAAGAAGGCACAGAACCAGGGCGTGCGCTATGTGGCCGATGAGGCTGTGGGGCTGGACACTGCGGCCAGCGACGGCGTGTTGCATGTGAACGCAGTACGCCTGCAAAGCGGCGCCGTGCTGCCGTGCCGCTACGCCGTGAACGCCGGTGGCCCCTGGGCGGCAGCCATTGCGGGCTGGGCGGGCATTGATTTGCCCGTGGTGGGCAAGCGCCGCACGGTCTTCAACTTGGCCAGCCCCGCAGCGCTGCCGGGCTGCCCACTGCTCATCGACACCAGTGGCATTTGGCTGCGGCCCGAGGGCAAAGGCTTCATCTGCGGCTTTGCGCCGGATGCGGACAACGACGCCGACTTTGCCCCGCTGGAGCCCGAGTACGACGCGTTTGACAACCACATCTGGCCCACATTGGCTGAGCGCATCCCTGGCTTTGAAGCACTGCGCATGCAGGGCGCCTGGGCGGGCTACTACGAGATGAACACCTTTGACCACAACGCCATCGTGGGCCTGCACCCGGCTTGCGACAACCTGGTGTTTGCCAACGGCTTTTCGGGCCACGGCCTGCAGCAGTGCCCTGCCGTGGGCCGGGGCGTGGCCGAGTTGTTGCTCACGGGCCGCTACCAAAGCCTGGACCTGTCGCCGCTGTCCATTGAACGCATCGCGCGCAACGCGCCGCTGCTCGAAAAGAACGTGATTTGAGCGCCATCGGTACCGCCAGTTTTCCCTCACCCTTTTCTCAACCTGCCAACTACAACACACCAGGAGACAACGACATGGCAATTTTCCGCAAGACCTTCACTGCGCTCGCAGCAGGCCTGGCCCTGGCCTGCATGGCCACGGCCCCCGCGCTGGCGCAGACGGTCACCCAGCCCACGCTGGAGAAGATCAAGGCATCGGGCAAGGCCGTGCTGGGCGTGCGCGAGACTTCGCCACCCATGGCCTACGCGCTGGGCGCCAACGAAAAATACGTGGGCTATCACGTGGAGCTGTGCGAGCGCGTGCTGAAAGAAGTCGCGCCCGACGCCAAGCTTGAATACATGGCCGTGACGGCGCAAAACACGCTGCCGCTGGTGCAAAACGGCACGCTCGACATCGGCTGCGGCCCCACCACCAACAACACGGCGCGCCAGCAGCAGGTGGCCTTTGCGGTGACCACCTATGTGAGCGAAGTGCGCATGGCGGTGCGCAAGGATTCGGACCTGAAGTCCATCAGCCAGCTCGCAGGCCGCACCATTGCGGCATCCACCGGCACCACCGCCGTGCAGTTGCTGCGCAAGCAAGAGCGCGCGCTGGGTGGCGCGCCCATCAAGACCGTGCTGGGCAAGGACCACCATGAGAGCTTCTTGCTGCTTGAAACCAGCCGCGCCGACGCTTTTGTGCTCGATGACAACCTGCTGGCCGGGATGATTGCCAACTCCAAGGACCCCTCGGCCTACCGCATCGTGGGCGAGCCGCTGGGTGCCGAGCCCATTGCGCTGCTGTTTCGCAAGGACGACCCCGCCTTCAAGGCCGCGGTGGACGGTGTTCTCACCAAGCTCATGCAAAGCGGCGAGATGGAAAAGATCTACACCAAGTGGTTTGTAAACCCCATCCCGCCCAAGAACATGAGCCTGAACCTGCCGCTGGGTACCACGCTGCGCCAGCTGTTCGCCACCCCCAACGACAAGCCCCTGGAGACTTACCAGCAATGAATGCTGCCATCCCCGCCACGGCCTTCCGCGCGGCCGACCGCCTCGGCGCCATCGGCGTCTCGGAAATCGTGCGCCTGACGCAAGAGGCCAACCAGCTCAAGCGCCAGGGCCAGCCCGTGATCGTGCTGGGCCTGGGCGAGCCCGACTTCGACACGCCCGCGCACATCCTGGAGGCCGCGCAGCAGGCCATGGCGCGGGGAGAGACCCACTACACGGTGCTGGACGGAACGGCCGAACTCAAGGCCGCCATTCAGCACAAGTTCAAGCATGACAACGGCCTGGACTTTCAGCTCAACGAGATCACCGCAGGCGCGGGTGCCAAGCAGATCCTCTACAACGCGCTGATGGCCTCGGTGAACCCTGGCGACGAGGTGATCCTGCCCGCGCCGTACTGGACCTCGTATGCCGACATGGTGCTGATTGCGGGCGGCGTGCCGGTGGTGGTGCCCTGCACCGAGGCCAACGGCTTTCGCATCACGCCCGAGCAATTGGAGGCCGCCATCACGCCGCGCACGCGGTGGGTGTTCATCAACTCGCCCTCCAACCCCAGCGGCGCGGCCTACAGCGCCGAGCAGCTGTGGCCGGTGCTGGAGGTGGTGGAGCGCCATCCGGAGGTGTGGCTGCTGGCGGACGACATCTACGAACACATCCTGTACGACGGCCGCGCTTTTGCCACGCCCGCCGCTGTGCTGCCCTCGCTGCGCGATCGCACGCTGACGGTGAACGGTGTCTCCAAGGCCTATGCCATGACGGGCTGGCGCCTGGGCTACGGCGCAGGGCCCAAGGCGCTGATTGCCGCCATGGCGGTGGTGCAGAGCCAGGCCACGTCCTGCCCCTCGTCCATCAGCCAGGCGGCGGCCGTGGCGGCGCTGACGGGGCCGCAAGACGTGGTGCGCGAGCGCTGCCAAGCGTTCCAAGACCGGCGTGACCTGGTGGTGGCGTCGCTCAATGCATCGCCCGGCCTGCGCTGCCGCGTGCCGGAGGGCGCGTTCTACACCTTTGCGAGCTGCGAAGGCTTGCTGGGCCGCACCACACCAGGCGGTTTGCTGCTGCGCACCGATGCTGATTTTTGCGCCTACCTGCTGCGCGAGCACCATGTGGCCGTGGTGCCCGGCGGCGTGCTGGGGCTGGCGCCGTACTTCCGTATCTCTTACGCTGCGTCCACGGCCGACCTGCAAGAAGCCTGCGCGCGCATTCAGCGTGCCTGCCAGGCCCTGTTCTGATTTCCTGACCCGATACCGCTGATATGACAACGACCTCCCTCACCCCCCGCACCGGCGGCCAGATCCTGGTGCAGCAGCTCATCACCCATGGTGTGAAGCAGCTCTTCTGCGTGCCCGGCGAAAGCTACCTGGCCGTGCTCGATGCGCTGCACGATGCCGACATCGGCGTGACCGTGTGCCGCCAGGAGGGCGGTGCGGCCATGATGGCCGAGGCGCAGGGCAAGCTCACCGGCCAGCCCGGCATCTGCTTTGTGACGCGCGGGCCCGGCGCCACCAATGCGTCGGCCGGTGTGCACATCGCGCACCAGGACTCGACCCCCCTGATCCTGTTCGTGGGCCAGGTGGCACGCGGTGCCATGGGGCGCGAGGCGTTTCAGGAGCTGGATTACAGCGCGGTGTTTGGCACCATGGCGAAGTGGGTGGTGCAGATTGACGACCCGGCCCGTGTGCCCGAGCTGATCTCGCGCGCCTTCCACGTCGCCACCTCGGGCCGCCCCGGCCCGGTGGTGGTGGCGCTGCCCGAAGACATGCTGACCGAAGCCGCCAGCGTGGCCGATGCATTGCCCTACCAAGTGACCGAGACGCACCCAGGGGCTGCGCAGATGGCCGAGCTGGCCCAGCGCCTGAAGGCCGCGCACCAGCCCGTGGCCATTCTGGGCGGCAGCCGCTGGTCCGAGCAGGCGGTGCGCGAGTTTGTGGCGTTTGCCGAGGCTTGGTCGCTGCCGGTGTATTGCTCGTTCCGGCGACAAATGCTCTTCCCGGCCAACCACGCTTGCTATGGCGGCGACCTGGGCCTGGGGGTGAACCCGCGCCTGTTGGCACGCATCCGCGAGTCCGATCTGGTGCTGGTGGTGGGCGGGCGCCTGTCAGAGATCCCGTCGCAGGGCTACGAGCTGTTTGCCATCCCCAACCCCACGCAGCCGCTGGTGCATGTGCATGCCGATGCCGATGAGCTGGGCAAGCTGTACCGGCCCGCGCAGGCCATCCACGCAACGCCGCAGGCATTCACGGCGGCGCTGGCGGGTGTGCGGCCAGCGGGGGCGGTGGCCTGGCATGCCCATGCGGAGATGGCACGGTCCGAGTACATCCTGTGGAGCGACACCAACCCCATCCAGATTCCCGGCGAGCTGCAGATGGGCCAGGTCATGCAGCATCTCAAGTCCACGCTGCCTGCCAACACCATCTTCTGCAACGGCGCAGGCAACTTTGCCACCTGGGTGCACCGCTTCTGGCCGTTCACCACCTATGCCAGCCAGCTGGCGCCCACCAGTGGCTCCATGGGTTACGGCCTGCCTGCGGGTGTGGGTGCCAAGCGCCTGTGGCCGCAGCGCGAGGTGGTGGTGTTTGCGGGCGACGGCGACTTCTTGATGCACGGACAGGAGTTTGCGACCGCTGTGCAGTACGGCCTGCCCATCATCGTGGTGCTGCTCGATAACGCCATGTACGGCACCATCCGCATGCACCAGGAGCGAGAGTACCCCGGCCGCATCAGCGCCACCCAGCTCAGGAATCCGGACTTCAAAGCCTACGCCCAGGCCTTTGGCGGGCATGGAGAGCGGGTAGAGCACACCGAAGACTTCGCACCGGCTCTTGCCCGTGCACGCGCCAGCGGCCTGCCCAGCGTGTTGCACTGCCTGATCGACCCCGAGGCGATCACGCCCACGGGCACGCTGCAGGGCATTCGCAGCGCGGCGATGGCCAGGCGATAGTCCCGTCATGCCCGGTGGCAGCAGTCTGTCACTCTGCCGCGCACAATAGCGGGCGTGACCGTTTCAGCGCCCGATTTCCCCGATACCGACCCCGCAACTGCAGCCCCGCCTCAGCGCCAGGGGCAGCGGCTGCGCCGCATCGCCCACCTCGACATGGACGCGTTTTTCGCATCTGTCGAACTGCTGCGCTACCCGCAGCTCAAGGGCCTGCCCGTGGTGATTGGGGGCGGGCGGCGCAAGGTGGATGAACTGTTGCTGCAAGGACCGGATGGCACGGGCTTGCGGGAGCGGCATTTCATCCCGGTGGAGGACTTTCCGCTGCTCAAGGACTATGTGGGCCGGGGCGTGATCACCACCGCCACCTACCCCGCGCGGCAGTTTGGTGTGGGCTCGGCCATGGGGATGATGAAGGCCGCCAAGCTGTGCCCGCAGGCCATTGTGTTGCCGGTGGATTTTGACGAGGTGCGGCGGTTTTCACGCCTGTTCAAAAGCACCATCATGGAGATAGCCCCCGTGATGCAAGACCGGGGCGTGGACGAGGTGTACATCGACTTCACCGACGTGCCCGGCGGCCAGCGCGAAGGGGGCAGGGTGCTGGCGCGGCTCATCCAGAAGAGCATCTTTGACGTGACCGGGCTGACTTGCTCGATTGGCGTGGCGCCCAACCGGCTGCTGGCCAAGATGGCCAGCGAGTTCAACAAGCCCAACGGCATCTCCATCGTTTACGAGGAAGACCTGCAGACCAGGATCTGGCCGCTCAATGTGCGCAAAATCAATGGCATTGGCCCCAAGGCCGGTGAGAAGCTGGCACGGCTGGGCATCGAAACCATCGGGCAGCTGGCGGCGCAGGATGAGCAATGGCTGATGGGCCACTTTGGCAAGTCCACCGGGGCGTGGATGCACCGGGTGGCCTGGGGGCGGGACGACAGCCCGGTGGTGACCGAGAGCGAGCCCGTGAGCATGAGCCGCGAGACCACGTTCGACCGCGATCTGCACGCAGTGCGAGACCGCGCTGAACTGGGCGCGATCTTCACCGACCTGTGTATGCGCCTGGCAGAAGACCTGCAGCGCAAGGGCTATGTGGCGCGCACCATCGGCATCAAGCTGCGCTACGACGACTTCAAGATCGCCACGCGCGACCACACGGCGAACCTCTACACGGCCGACGGCGCCACCATCCGCCAGCTGGCCGGGCAGTGTCTCAAACGCGTGCCGCTGGACAAGCGCCTGCGGCTGCTGGGCGTGCGGGCCAGCACGCTGGCGCGGCGGGGCGAAGAGCCCGTGCTGGAGCCACGGGCTGGGGCAACGGCAGAAGCGCGCCGACGCGAGCCAGGCTCCGCAGATCGCGCAGATGGCGCAGAGGGTGTGGGTGGCACGGCGCAGCTTTTTTAGCGCGGGTTGACGTCGTTTCCTGCCAGTTCACGGCCCGGTGGGGTCGTGGCAATCGGCGTAAACACCCAGAGTGGGACCTGCCTGCACCGCCTGTTGCGTTCCTATACTCGCCCGCATATGGCCACTGCCACCGATGTTCCTTCCGCCAACCTGCAAGCGTTGATCCGCGCCGCAGCCGGGGGAGACCATGCCGCCTTCGCGCAGATCTACCAGCGCACCCACGTGCATCTGTTCGGCGTTGCCGTACGTATGTTGGGACAAGGACAGGCGGCCGAGGATGTGCTGCAAGAGGCGTATGTGAGCATCTGGAAGAACGCTGGGAGCTACCGCAGCGAAGTGGGCGGGCAGCCTATCCAGCCCATGACGTGGCTGATTGCCATCGTGCGCAACAAGGCGCTGGACGCCTTGCGTGCCCGCGCCCGGCGGCCTGAAAGCGCCTGGAACGACACCACAGAGCTTGCAGGCAGTGATGGGGATGGCCGCGACGCGCCGCCGGGTGCTGCGTCTGCATTGGCCCCCGCACCCAGCGCGATGCATTTGTTGGAGCAGGCCACCCAGGCGCTGCGCATCGAAGGCTGCATGAATGCGCTGGACGGAAGCTACCGGCAAAGCCTGGCACTGGCTTACTACCAGGGCCTGTCGCATTCCGAGGTGGCGGCGCAGATGGGCGCGCCCCTGGGTTCGGTCAAGGCGTGGATCCGGCGGGGCCTGGAGCGCCTGAAAAGCTGCCTGTCCGCGCAAGGGGTGGGCGCATGAGGTACACCCACCCCGCGCTGCTGGACCACCTGGCGTCTGCCTATGTGCTGGGCACGCTGGGCGGTGGCGCGCGCCGCCGCTTCGAGCGGCTGCTGCGCGATCGCGGCGACGTGCAGTTGCTGGTGGCGCAGTGGGAAGGGCGGCTGGGGATGCTGGCCCGTTCGGTGCCGGTGCAACAGCCACCGCAGCGCGTGTGGGCCGCCATAGAGGCGCGCACCCGGCCGCGCGATGTGAAAGACGCAGCCCCGCAGGGCGGTTGGGCCGGTGTGCTGTGGCGGCGCCATGGTGTGTTGCAGGGCTTGGCGGGTGTGGTGTTGGGTGTGGTGGCCACCGTGGCCCTGGTGGCTGCGGTGCCAACCTTGTTTGTGTCGAGCGACCAGGTGGCCTTGCGCGCAGGGGACAAACTGCCGCAGGCCTATGTGGGCCTGCTGACGGACGAGGCGGGCAACGGCAAGGTGCTGGTGAGTTCGCTGCGCCATGGACGCACGCTGACGGTGAAGGTCATCGGGCCTATCACGCTTCCAGCGATGCCAGCGAAGCCAGCGACGATGGCGGGTGCAGCCCCCCAGCTCGTGCTGTGGGCGGTGCCAGCTGACGGTGCCCCGTTTGTGCTGGGCACGGTGCCGGTGGCAGGTTCTGCGGTGTCGGTGTTGCCCGATACGTCGGAGAAGCTGCTGCTCAAGGTCAGCAAACTCATGGTGACGCTGGAGACATCGGCAACGCCGCAGGTGCCCAGCAGCACCGTGTTTTTCACCGGCAACTGCGCCAAGCTGTGGTGAGCGGCGCGAGGCTCCCGTCGGCTTTGCAAAAATAACTGTCCAGCGCTGCATCCGTTTTGCATTCCGTGTCGTTTATCTGAGGTGCCGGTCTCCGGCATGGGGCCAGCGCGGCCTCCGACCATTCCAACTTCACGTTTTCAGGAGCTTCCCATGCCTTCATTCCCTGTTCGCCCCTTGATGTCTGCGCCCCTGCTGAGCCTGGCGCTGGTGCTGGTGCCCGTGTTGGCACTGCCCATGGCCCACGCGGCCGATATGCCCACCACGCCAGTGGAGAACGCACGCATCGATGATTTTGCCGTGGGCAAAAAAGCCATCGAAGCCAAGAACTGGGCGCTGGCGGCCAGCAGCTTCAGCAAGGTGGTGGCCCAGAATCCGCAGAACGCCGATGCCTACAACCTGCTGGGCTACTCCAACCGTTGGCTCGGCAAATACGACGAGGCGTTTGCGGCCTACAACAAGGCACTGGCGCTGGACCCCCGCCACAAGGGAGCGCTGGAATACTCGGGCATGGGCTACCTCAAGGTTGGCCAGAAGGCGCAGGCCGAAGCCCAGCTCGCCAAGCTGCAGGCCATCTGCGCGCAGTGCGAGGAGACCACCGATCTGGCCAAGGCCATTGCGGCCTACAAGCCGGCGCAGTAAGAGCGGCTAAAAAACCCTTCTGGCGTCGTTGCTGCGTCTTGTCGTACTACCCGTACTGCCTGCGACGTGGCGCCTCGCCAGAACCGCTGCGCTGGGTTTTGTTATCCGCTCTATATCGTTTTCAGGCGCCTGGTTTTTTGGTGTGTAAGGCCCTGTTGGCCCGTTAGACTTGATTGGTATCAAGCGGTAACGAAAAGCGTGCCGCGCTGCCTGCCCATGCTGCAGGCCCATCAGGAGCCAACATGCGCATCAACCTGCCCGTGACCCAGCAGAACTTCGACTATTCCGGCGATGAACTGCTGGTGTCCAGCACCAACACCAAGGGCGAGATTACCCACTGCAACCCAGCGTTCGTTCGCGTGAGCGGCTACAGCTACGACGAACTCATTGGCCAGCCGCACAACCTCATCCGCCACCCCGACATGCCCGCCGAGGCCTACAAGGACATGTGGCGCACCATTGGCCGGGGGGAGCCCTGGACGGGCCTGGTCAAGAACCGCCGCAAGAACGGCGACCACTATTGGGTGCGCGCCAATGTCACCCCCATCATGGAGGGCGGCAAGCCACGTGCCTACATGTCGGTGCGCACCAAGCCCAGCGCGGCAGAAATTTCTGCTGCCGAAGCCCTGTATGCCCAGATGCGCAGCGAGGCGGCATCGGGCGCGAGCAGCTTCTACCTGGACTCGGGCAATGTGCGCTACCGGGGAGTGCGTGGCTGGCAGCAGCACCTGGCGCAGATGGCGTTGCTGCCGCGCATGGCGATCCTGCTGCTGGTAACGGTGCTGCTGGCCTTGTTGCCCGATGTGATGGGTCTGCAAGGCACCACCGCCTGGGTAGCCCGCCTGGTGTTGCTGTTGCTGGGGGCGGGGTGGACGCTGTGGCGCTTTCAGGCCACCGTGTTGCAGGGCGTGCACGATGCCACCCGCTTCGCGTCCGACATCTCGGCCTGCAACCTGGCCACGTCGGTGGGCACTGACTATCCCCAACCCCTGGGCGCGCTGATGCAGCGCCTGCTGCAGACCCAGGTCAACCTGCGCGCAGTGGTGGGCGATGTGCGCACCGAGGTGCGCAACTTCATTGAATCGGCCGACGAGATCTCGCGCGGCGGCCTCGACCTGTCGGCCCGCACCGAATCGCAGGCCAGCAGTCTGGAAGAGACTGCTGCGGCCATGGAGCAACTGGCTAGCACGGTGCTGGAGACCTCCGAGACTGCCGCCAAGGTCTCGCGCGAGAGCGCACAGAGCAGCGACATCGCCAAGCGCGGCGGCCAAGCGGTGCAAGAGGTGGGCGCCGCCATGCAGCAGATGAAGTTGTCGTCCACCAAGATCAGCGAAATCGTGGGCGTGATCGAGGGCATCGCCTTCCAGACCAATCTGCTGGCCCTGAACGCCGCCGTCGAGGCGGCCCGTGCCGGTGAGCAGGGGCGGGGTTTTGCGGTGGTGGCGGGTGAGGTGCGGGCGCTGGCCCAGCGCAGCGCCAGCTCCGCCAAGGAGATCAGCGGTCTGATCGGCGTGACGGTGAACCAGATCGCCAGCGGTGCCCAGCAGATGGGCCATGCAGGCACCACCATTGAGGGCGTGGTCGATGCAGTGGAGCGCGTGAGCACGCTGGTGCAGCAGATCAGCAGTGCAACCAAAGAGCAGTCGCAAGGCATCGCCCAGGTCAACGAGGCGGTGACGCAGCTGGACACCGTGACGCAGCAGAACGCGGCGCTGGTCGAGGAGTCTGCGGCGGCGGCGCAGGGGCTCAAGGAGAGTGCGGTGTCGCTGGGCCGCTCGGTGGATGTGTTCCGGCTGGGGTAACGGGTAACGGGTGCTGTGGCGAGCGACCGCCAGCCACGCAGACCTTGACGAATGCTTACTCGTAACTTACAGTGATTTTCCCGTTTTCCGGGAGATCACCATGACCCTCAACGAGCTGCAACGCATCAAGCAGTGGCATGTCGCGCACAAGGCAGACCACCCGCTCGAATACCACCTGTGGGACCTGGTGTTGACGGTCTGGATGCTGGGCTGGGTGGGCTGGTTTCCCATCATCGCTTTTGGCGAGCCGTGGACTGCGCCGCTGTGCCTGATGGGTATCTTCGGGCCCAGCCTCTATGTCACCTGGCGAACGCGTGCACACCTGCGCCACACCCTGCGGTGCGACTGGATCGATGCGCGGAGCTGATGGTCGCGACTGACGGCGGCTGGGCCTACTGCCGTGCCGTGCGCACGTTGCGCGGCAGGCCCTGCGGGTGGCTGGTGCGCAGCGGGTTGATGTCCAGCCCGCCCCGGCGCGTGTAGCGCGCGTACACAGTCAGTTTGATGGGTTTGCAGCGCGTCCACACATCCATGAAGATGCGCTCCACGCACTGCTCGTGGAACTCGTTGTGGTTGCGAAAGCTCACCAGGTACTGCAGCAGCCCTTCCTGGTTGATCTGCGGGCCGCTGTAGCTGATCTGCACACTGCCCCAGTCGGGCTGGCCGGTCACCAGGCAGTTGCTTTTGAGCAGGTTGCTGGTCAGGGTTTCGGTCACGGGTGCTTCGTTGAACGTGGCTGTCAGCAATTCGGGGGCTGGCTGGTACTGCGTGCATTCCACATCCAGGCGGTCCAGGCTCAGGCCGTCCAGCTCGTGCACGGGTTCCTGGTCGAACAGCTCGGGGGCGATGAGCTTCACGCCCACGGTGGCCGGGTGGTCGGCGCCGCGCCACACGGCTTCGCTGATGTCGGTGCGGATGCGGGCCTGCACTTCGGCCGCATCGGCAAAACGGGTGTTGTTGAAGCTGTTGAGGTACAGCTTGAACGACTTGCTCTCCACGATGTTGGGCGTCTCGCACGGCACGGTGATGTGCGCCAGCGCCACCTGCGGCTTGCCGCGCAGGTTCAGCCACGACAGCTCGAACGCTGTCCACAGGTCGGCCCCGAAGAACGGCGCGGCGCCGGTGATCCCGATTTCGGCGCGCTTGCTAGAGCGGGGGATGGGGAACAGCAGCGATGCGTCGTACTGGTCCACGTAGGCGGAGGACTTGCCGAGTTGGGATTGTTCCGGGGTGTTCATAGGTGCTATTAAATTTATAGCTAATAGCGCCTTATGGATAAGCGCTAGAGCCTGTTTTTACTTGAATTCCCGTTCGCGCAGCCACTTGGTGGCGATCCACTTCTCGCCCGCGATCACCGGCGCACCGCCGTGCAGCGTGCGGGTGGACGGGTGCGGGCGCTCATAGCTGAAGAACACCGCATTGCCGCGCTGCGGCGCGACCTCCAGGTGCACGTCGGGGAAGGTGGTGCCGCCGCCTTTTTGGGGGGTGTTCAGGTACATCACCAGTGTGCCCACACGTTGCCCGCCGCGCTGGACGATGGTGGGTGTGCCGGGCTCGGCGGGGTCGAAGTAGTCGTAGTGCGGCTTGTACTCGGCGCCTGGGCGGTAGTGCAGCACCTGCAGGCCCTCGCCGTTCTCGATGGGCCAGTTCAGCAGGCGCGCAATACGTTCTTCGATGCGCTGGATCAGCGGGCTCTGGCCGCGCTGGAAGAACATGCCGTCGCTGGTGCGGTCGTCATTGATTTCCTCGCCGCCCGTCTTGGTGGCCACGGTGAGCGAGCGCGCCATGCGCGGCGCAGCGTCCGCGATGAGGGCGTCGCATTCTTCGGGCGAGAGCAGGTTGCCAAACACCACGATGCGCGGCTGGGCCATGGCCAGCAGCACATTCACGGTGCGGTCGCCACAGTCCACCTGGGCGGGCGATGCATCCAGCTGGGGCTCGGGCACAGGCACGGCGGCGGGCTGGCCTTGTTGTACGGCCAGTTCGTTCAGGTGGTCCTGCAGCGTGACCTCCAAGGCGTCGGCGGCCACGTCTTCATCCCAGCCCGCATCGCGCATGGACTGCAGCACCACGGGCGCGGCGTAGCCGGCCTGGGCCTGTTCGATGATCCAGCGGCGCAGCTCGGGCGTGATGGCCTGCCGCGCGGTGCTGGCGCGCTGGTGGGTGGTTGGGGTGCTGCTGTCGGGGTGCTGCTCAGAACGCGATGCCATGGCGGTCCTTCAACGTGAATGGGGTTAGCAGAGTCAGGCGGTGGGCAGGGTCTTGCGCCGGAAGACCAGGCGCTCGGGCTCGGATGATGCCGGGGCAAAGGCATAGCCGTCCAGATCAAACCCTTCGAGCTTGTGCGGCGTGGCCACGCGGTGCGTGATCGCATAGCGCGCCATCAGGCCCCGCGCACGTTTGGCATGGAAGCTGATGATCTTGTAAGCGCCGCCTTTCCAGTCTTCGAACACACATTCGATGACACGGGCCTTGAGCGCCTTGCGGTCGACGGACTTGAAGTACTCCTGCGATGCCAAGTTGACCACCACGGGGGTCGTGTCGGCGCGCAGGCGGGTGTTGAGGTGCTCGGCAATCTGGCTGCCCCAGAACTGGTACAGGTTGCTGCCTGCGCTGGTGGCCAGGCGCGTGCCCATTTCCAGGCGATAGGGCTGCATGCGGTCCAGCGGCCGCAGCACGCCATAGAGGCCGCTCAAGATGGCCACATGGCTTTGTGCCCAGTCCAGTTCCTGCGGGGCGAGCGTGCGGGCGTCCAGTCCCTCGTACACATCGCCGTTGAAGGCCAGCAGCGCCTGGCGCGAGTTGGCGGCCGTGAAACGGGGGCGCCAGGCCTGGTAGCGCGCCACGTTCAGCAGGGCAAGCTTGTCACTCAGGTCCATCAGCGAAGCGATTTGCTGCGGAGATTGCTCGCGCAGCACCTCAATGAGCGCGGTGGATTGCGCCACAAACTGGGGCGTGGTGTGTGGCAGGCCTTCGGGCAAGGGCGTGTCGTAGTCGAGCGATTTGGCGGGAGACAGCAGGAACAGCATGGAGGCAGAAGGTCCGTGGATCTCGGAAGGTGAAGCAGGTGGCCGGGTGGGCTGCTGCGATTCTGGGGAGGCGGTGGCTTGAAATGGTACCTGTTGAAGGACTGTCTTCGCGCCCTTGCGGGCATTGGCAGGCTCCCGCAAAAAAAAGAAGGCGGCCTGGGCCGCCTTCTTTTTGCATAGCTGCGGCACCCGGAGGGGCAGCAGCCGTTTTCAGCGCATCAGGCCGAGGGAGTCTGCTCAAACGGCAGTTTCATGGCAGACAGGTCGCGGCGAGTTTCCACCAGCACCAGCGGGCCTTCATCCAGCACTACCGCAGGTGGCCGCTCACGTGGCACGCGGATGGGCTTGGGCTCGGCGGCAATCGCAGCTTGCACAGCAGCGATCTTGTCCATGTCGGAGTTGACCCACTGCAGGCCCGACGCGGCAGCCACTTGCTGCAGCTCGTCGATGGGCAGTGCGAACGCCTGGACGCGGGGCAGACCGTTCGCAGCGGGTACCACCGGTGCGACGGGTGCCGCAGCGGGTGCAGGTGCTGCAACAGGCGCTGGTGCCGCCACAGGTGCCGGCGCAGCCGCCACCGGGGCTGCTACCGGCGCGGCGACAGGTGCAGCAACGGGGGCCGGTGCGTGGGCCGGGGCGGGCACGGGTGCTGCCACAGGCGCTGGAGCGGGTGCCGCTGCCGCTGGCTCCGCTACAGGGGCCGTGAAGTAGCTGCGGCGTGGCGCTTCGTCCTGCGCGGGTGCTGGCTCGGCCTGCGTGGGGTCGAAATCCAGCATCGCCGGTGCGGCGGCTTCGGCATTGCCGTTGTTGTCGCGCGGACCGCGTTCGCCACGCTCGCGGCGGTCACGGCCGTAGCGGTCGCGCGAACGGCGCTCGCGGCGCTGTTCTTCTGCAGCGGCACCATTGCCGTTGGGCTGAGCGTCGTTGCCGGACAGGTCCAGATCGGGCAAGGCAGCCAGTGGCGCTGTGTCGGCAAAGTCGCCAGGCACTGCGGCAGCGGCTGTTTCCTGGGCTTCCACCGCGCGGGGTGTGCGCTCGCCACGTTCGCCACGGTTGCCGCGATCACCACGTTCACGGCGTGGGCCGCGTTCGCCACGGGGCTGCTGGGTGGGTTGGCCTTCTGTGCTGTTGCCGGGGTTGCCAGCGTTGGGGCCTTCCACCTGTGCGGTCACGGCGGTGTTGTTGTCACCGTTCAAGCCTGCGTTCTGGTTGCGCGGCTCGGTGTTGTCCCGGCGGCCACGGCCACCTCCTTCGCGCCCTTCGCGTCCATTGCGGCCACCGTCGCGGCCTTGGCCTTCGCGGGCCTCGCCTTCGGGGCGGCGCTCGGCGTCGCGGGGTGCGCGGCCTTCGGCCGAGCGTTCGCCACGGCGGCCCCGGCCTTCGCCGCTGCCTTCGCGGTTGCCGTCACGGGGTGCGCCTTCGCGCTGGCCGTCCCGGTTGCCATCGCGGCCACCACGGCGGCCACGGCCTTCACCGTTGCGGCCATCGCGGCGGGGTTCGCCACGGGCGGTGGTCTCCGGGGCTGCTGCCGGTGCGGGCGCGGCCACGGGGGCAGGGGCTGCCGGTGTGGTGCCAACGCCGAACAGGCTCTTGATCCACCCAAAGAAGCCTTGCTCTTGGGGGGCGGCCGCAGCCGGGGCCGGGGTTGCCACGGGGGCGGGTGCTGGCGCGGTCGCAGCGGCGGGGCGCTGGCCGGCGCGTGGTGGGCGGGCGGCGCCTTCGGCACGGGGCTCGGCCACCGGGGCGGGTGCGTCGGGCAACACGCCCTTGATCACCGGCGTCTGCTTGTTGGTGGGCTCTTGCGAGCGGCGCGTCACGGCCGTGGGGTCTTCCACTTCTTCGGCGAGCTTGTAGCTGGCTTCGATGTGGTCCAGGCGCGGGTCGTCGTGCTTCAAGCGTTCCAGGCGGTAGTTGGGGGTTTCCAGCGTCTTGTTGGGCACCATCAGCACGGCCACGCGCTGCTTGAGTTCGATCTTGGCGATCTCGGTGCGCTTCTCGTTCAGCAGGAAAGAGGCCACTTCCACCGGCACCTGGCAGTGCACAGCGGCCGTGTTGTCCTTCATGGACTCTTCCTGAATGATCCGCAGGATCTGCAGGGCCGACGATTCGGTGTCGCGGATGTGGCCCGAGCCGCCGCAGCGGGGGCAGGGGATGGACGAGCCTTCGCTCAAGGCGGGCTTGAGGCGCTGGCGGCTCATTTCCATGAGGCCGAACTTGCTGATGGTGCCGAACTGCACGCGGGCGCGGTCCTGGCGCAGCGCGTCGCGCAGGCGGTTTTCGACTTCGCGGCGGTTCTTCGACTCTTCCATGTCGATGAAGTCGATCACGATCAGGCCGCCGAGGTCGCGCAGGCGCATCTGGCGGGCCACTTCGTCGGCGGCTTCCAGGTTGGTGCGGGTGGCGGTTTCCTCGATGTCGCCGCCCTTGATGGCGCGGGCCGAGTTCACGTCCACGGACACCAGCGCTTCGGTGTGGTCGATCACGATGGCGCCGCCCGAGGGCAGCTGCACGGTGCGGGCGTAGGCCGATTCGATCTGGTGCTCGATCTGGAAGCGGCTGAACAGGGCGGCGTCGTCGCGGTAGCGCTTCACGCGGGCGGCATGCTCGGGCATGACATGCGCCATGAACTGCTGCGCCTGTTCGTAGATGTCGTCGGTATCGATGAGGATGTCACCGATGTCGTTGTTGAAGTAGTCGCGGATCGCGCGGATCACCAGGCTCGATTCCTGGTAGATCAGGAAGGCGCCCTTGCCACCCTTGGCGGCGCCGTCGATGGCATTCCAGAGCTTGAGCAGGTAGTTCAGATCCCACTGCAGCTCGGGCGCGGTGCGGCCAATGCCGGCGGTGCGCGCGATGATGGACATGCCGTTCGGGTATTCGAGCTGGTCCATCGCCTCCTTGAGCTCGGCGCGGTCTTCGCCCTCGATGCGGCGCGATACGCCACCGCCCCGGGGGTTGTTGGGCATCAGCACCACGTAGCGGCCAGCCAGCGAGACGAAGGTGGTCAGGGCCGCGCCCTTGTTGCCACGTTCTTCCTTTTCAACCTGGACCAGCAGTTCCTGGCCTTCCTTGATCACTTCATTGATGCGCGCCTGGCTGGGCGAGACACCGGGGGTGAAGTAGCTGCGCGAGATTTCCTTGAACGGCAGGAAGCCGTGGCGGTCTTCGCCGTAGTCCACAAAACAGGCTTCCAGCGAGGGCTCGACGCGCGTGACGACGGCTTTGTAGATGTTGCCCTTGCGCTGCTCGCGCCCTTCGATTTCGATTTCGTAGTCGAGGAGTTTTTGTCCGTCGACGATGGCCAGGCGCCGTTCTTCGGGCTGCGTGGCGTTGATGAGCATCCGCTTCATGATGCGATTCCTTCAGTGTTTCGCGGACAGCAGCGGAGCAGCCAACCGTGACCCACGGAGAGGGCTGCGCGGGCTGCCGCCCACAGTTTCCAAACCAATACAACAAGCTCTACAGGAGCTGTGAATGCCTGGACTGACGCATCGAAACGAAGGGAATTGCCGGGGATGCCAATGATCTGCCGCGCTCTAGCGCAGCATCGGGAGGCAGGGGCGCGTGGATGGGGGCGAGTGGTAGGAACGCAGTTTTGCTAGCAAAAGAGTAGCTGATTGCGCTTGCTGGCTGTGCGCTGGGGGCGATTTTGAGCATGCAGCCAAAGGCCGCAGCCTCCGCCACAGGGTCACCATCCATGCCATCAACAACCACATGCTCGCTTTGATCCGCTGGCAGGCTGCGCCCGGGTAGGGAACATCTGCCAGCTTGGGGGATTCCGTATCAGTGTTTCAATCTGTCAGCCCGCCGCACGGCGTGCTGGCCACCACAGGCATCTGGCCTGCAATCTGCGCGCACGACGCCCGCTGGCATCGACCTGCCTGCACGAGGGGCAAGGGCTGTGTGGACTAAACTCCAGACAAATCAACCACTTACATAACAACGCGCAGGTGAAACACATTATAGGGGCCAAACCGCCCGCCGCCCCTGGGGGGCTTCCCGCAGCCCGCCTGGTGGAAGTGGATGCTGACTCCGCAGGCCAGCGGCTCGATAACTTTTTGATACGCCACTTGAAAGGTGTGCCTAAAACGCATGTCTACCGCATCATCCGCAGCGGCGAGGTGCGCATCAACAAAGGCCGCGTGAGTGCCGACACCCGCGTGGAAGCAGGGGACGTGGTGCGCCTGCCTCCTGTTCGAATTTCAGACAAGGTGGCCGAAAAGGCCGAGCGCCCGGCGCCCGCGCGCGAATTCCCCATCCTGCTCGAAGACGAGCACCTGATCGCCATCGACAAACCTGCTGGCGTGGCGGTGCATGGCGGTAGCGGGGTGAGCTTTGGCGTGATCGAGCAGCTGCGCCAGGCACGGCCGGCTTCCAAGTTCCTGGAACTGGTGCACCGGCTGGACCGCGACACCTCGGGCATCCTGCTGGTGGCCAAGAAGCGGTCTGCGCTTACCCACCTGCAGGACCAGTTCCGCGAGCGAGAAACGGGAAAGACCTATCTGGCACTGGTCACGGGCACCTGGCCTGCCAACAAAAAAGTCATCGACCTGCCCCTGCACAAATACCTGCAGGCTGACGGCGAGCGCCGCGTGCGTGTGACCACGGCCGACGACCCGGATGGCATGCGGTCCATCACACTGGTCAAGGTGCGCAGCACCGTGCCCGCGCGCGCTGCGCAGGGCCTGCCCGCCATGTCGTTGCTGGAGGTGACCATCAAGACCGGTCGCACCCACCAGATTCGTGTGCACCTGGCCAGCCAGGGCCACGCCATCGTCGGGGACGACAAATACGGCGACTTTGACCTCAACAAGCGCCTTCAGAAGCTCTCGATGAAGCGCATGTTCCTGCACGCATGGCGGTTACAGTTCAATCACCCCGCTTCGGGCGAGCGTGTGCAGTTGATTGCCGAGCTGCCCCGCGAGCTGGCCGATTTTGTGTCCCCTGCCTGACGATCCTGCGCGAAGAACCCCCTCCATGTCTGCCAAAAACTTCCGTCCGCGCCGCTTCGACCTCATCGCCTTTGACTGGGATGGCACCCTGTTCGACTCCACCGCCATCATCGTGCGCTGCATCCAGGCGGCGGTGCGTGACGTGGGTGGCACCGTGCCCACCGACAAAGAGGCGGCCTATGTGATTGGCATGGGCCTGATGCAGGCCCTGGCCCATGCGGCGCCGGATGTGCCAACCGAAAAGTACACCGAGCTGGGCAACCGCTACCGCTTCCACTACATCCAGCACCAGGACGACCTGAGC
The DNA here is from genome assembly GCF_057597245.1 of Acidovorax sp. NN32. Taxonomy (NCBI): domain Bacteria; kingdom Pseudomonadati; phylum Pseudomonadota; class Betaproteobacteria; order Burkholderiales; family Comamonadaceae; genus Acidovorax; species Acidovorax sp. NN32. The sequence goes on along the minus strand of NZ_CP199679.1, from coordinate 3,918,413 downwards.
CTGTTCGACGGCGTACTGCCCCTGCTGAACGACCTGCGTGAACGCGGCCACCTGCTGGCCGTGGCCACGGGCAAAAGCCGGCGCGGGCTGGACGATGCGCTGCACTCGGTGGACTTGCGCGGCGTGTTCGACGGCTCGCGCACCGCCGACCAGACCGCTGGCAAGCCCCACCCGCTGATGCTGCAGGAGCTGATGGCCGAATTTGATGTTGCGCCGGAGCGCCTGCTGATGATTGGCGACACCACCCACGACCTGCAGATGGCGGTCAACGCGCGCTGTGCGAGCGTGGGGGTGAGCTATGGCGCGCATGAGCCCGACGCCTTTCACGCGCTCCAGCCGCTGGCGGTCGTGCATTCGGTGCGCGAGCTGCACGATTGGCTGCTGCACAACGCGTGACGCCGGGTATTGGAGCGGGACGAGCCCATGACCACACCACCCGATCAGCCCATTGCGCTGTGCAACAGTGCCGACCTCGTCGATGGGGGCTTGGCGGTTCCGTTTGATGTGCAGTACGCAGGTCAGACCTGCCGGGCCTTTGCGATCCGCTACCAGGGCCTGCCGCATGCCTACCTGAACCGCTGCACCCATGTGGCCATGGAGATGGACTACCAGCCGGACCGCTTTTTTGACGACACGGGCCACTGGCTGCTGTGTGCCACCCACGGGGCCGCCTACCTGCCGAGCACCGGCCAGTGCGCGGGCGGCCCGTGCCGCGGCGGGCTGGTGAAAATTGCTTTGTCCGAAAGCGATGGTGTGGTGCACTGGCATACTGCCTACAACCTGCAACCCGTAGAGTTCTAGAGAATCCAGATGAATTACCCTTATGTGCTGTCGCCTGGTGCCAGCCAGCGCGGTGCGCGGGCAGCAGTGTTGCAGTGCCCAGGACGTACGACATGACAGACCCCCAGCAGCCCGGCTCTTCGGGTTTTGACCCAAAAAGTAATCCCGCGCCCGACCTGTGGGCGCAAGCAGCTACAAATTCAGGAGCATCTGTGAGCGACTCATCGCGTGAACCCGGCTGGGAGCGCGCCACGCTGGAAAAGCTGGCCTTCTCCGCCCTCCAAGAACAACGCAGCGCCCGCCGCTGGAAGATCTTCTTCCGCCTGGCATGGCTGGTGCTGATTGCCGCAGTTGCCTTTGCGGCCCTGCGCCAGGCATCCCCCAGTGCCAGCAAGAGCACGCCCCATACGGCGGTGGTGGACATCAAAGGCGAGATCGCCAGCGGCGCCGAGGCCAGTGCCGAGTTCGTGGTGGCCGCCATGCGCAGCGCACTGGAGGACGAAGGCTCGCAGGCCCTGGTGCTGCTCATCAACTCCCCCGGCGGCAGCCCGGTGCAGGCCGGTATCATCAATGACGAAATTGTTCGTTTGAAGGCCAAGCACAACAAGCCGATCTACGCCGTGGTTGAAGAAACCTGCGCCTCGGCGGCTTACTACATTGCCGCAGCAGCCGACGACATCTACGTGGATAAAGCCAGCATCGTGGGCAGTATCGGCGTGCTGATGGATGGCTTTGGCTTCACCGGCACCATGGAAAAGCTGGGCGTGGAGCGCCGCCTGCTGACCGCTGGCGAGAACAAGGGTTTCCTCGACCCGTTCAGCCCGCAGACCGAAAAGCAGCGTGCCTACGCGCAGACCATGCTCGACCAGATCCACCAGCAGTTCATTGCCGTGGTGAAAGCCGGGCGTGGTGACCGCCTCAAGACCACGCCCGACACCTTCAGTGGCCTGTTCTGGACCGGCCAGCAGGCCGTGGAAATGGGCCTGGCCGACAAGCTGGGCAACCTGGACTATGTGGCCCGCGAGGTGGTGAAGGCCGAAGACATCATCGACTACACCCGCCGCGACAACGTGGCGGAACGGCTGGTCAAGCGCTTTGGCGCGGCGATTGGTGTGGGCGCCGTGAAGTCACTGGCCGTGGCTGGACCTCAGCTGCGCTGACACCGTCCGACGCGGCCTTTGGGCCATGCACAAAAAAAGCCCCGGGTGGAGATTCCACACGGGGCTTTTTTGCGTCTGGGCCTGCGTGGCGGTACGTGGTGTGACGCAGTCGGCCGTGCCGGCCTCCGAGGGCTGGCAGGAGGGTGGTTTTTAGCTGTCCAGCCCGCCCGCCTTGCGCTGGCGCGAGCCGTCTTCCAGGATGGTGTCGTCGGCCACCAGCTTGCCCGTCTCGTCCCACTGCTTGCGGGCCGTAAGGCGCGTGCGTCCCCGGGCATCGGGGGCTGAATACTGTTCTTCAATCGCCAGCCGGCCGTTGTCGTGAAAGGCCTGCTGCGTGCCCACGGGCCATTGCTCGGCATTGAGCTGTTCGCGCCGCGCCAGCTTGCCATCGTCACGGTACATCTCGCGCTGCACGCGCCCCTGCTCACCGGTGCCGGTCCAGGTGCTGCGCTCTCGCACCAATCCGTTGAGGTACCAGCGCTCGACCTGCACCTCCCGCCCATCGGCAAAACTGCGCTGCTCGATCAGCTGGCCGGATGCGCCGTAGCGCTTGGCGCTGAACAGCGATCCCCGCGTATCGCGCAGTGTGCGCTCGTCCGGCGCGAACACCCGTTCCTCGCGCAGCACACTTTTGCCGCCCTCGGTGGTGAAGCTGCGGTGCACACGCCGACCGTCCACCACGAGTTGCTGGGCGGCGACGATGCCGTCGCGGGTCCATTCGGTCGCGTTCAGCAGGCGGCCCTGGTCGTAGTGCAGCTGCGCGGTTTTGGCGCCGTTGTCTGCATGGAGCAGGGTGTCAGTGGCACCGTCGAAGCCGCAGAGTTTGCGGTCTTCGGGCAGCACGCTGGTGCGCGGGCAGAACAGGCGTGTGGGCTGGCCCTTGCTGTTGGTTTCCACATAGAACAGCTCCTGCCCGCCGCCGTGGAACGACACGCGCTCCACGCGGCCGGTGGCGTCAAAGCGCCTCACGGCCCCCTGGGTGCGGCCGTTGTCGGCGGTTTCTTCGCGCCGCACCTGGCCGTTGGGCCAGAACTCGGCCACCCGGCCGTGGCTGTTGCCGCGTTCGTTGACCGTGCGTTCGCGCTGCAGGCGGCCTTCGCGGTCGAACATGCGCTCCAGGCCCACGAACTTTCCGTCGCGCAGTTCCTGCTCGCGCTGGAGGTGGCCGGTGTCTTCTTCGCGGCAGCGCACCAGCCCGGACTGGCCGGCGGTTTCGGCACCGTTGGAAATATTGATGGGTTTGCCATTCAATTCACAACGAATAATGGCCTCAGCGCTTGAACCATAAGCGCTAACAGCTATAAAAAATATAGTGAATAGACGGTTCATGCTTAGCGGCCCATCGCAAACACGACAGGGGTGCGGTTGTCTGGGGGCGCGGGTTGCTGGCGCCATTGCCGCACGAGCTGGCTGCGGATGCGTGCGTCGGGCAGCGTCAGCCCGCTGGCCAGCGCCAGGCGGGTGTGGGGCTGCAGCGTTTGCACCAGGGCCTGCCAGAGTGCGGCGTTGCGGTAGGGAGTTTCGATGAAAAGCTGGGTCTGTCCTGTCTTGAGGGCCAGGCTTTCCAGCTCCTTGATACGCTGGATGCGCTCCTGGCTGTCCTGGGGCAGGTAGCCGACAAACGCAAAGTTTTGCCCGTTCAATCCGCTGGCCGCCAGCGCCAGCAGCAGCGACACAGGGCCCACCAGGGGTACAACGGGGATATCAAGGTCGTGTGCCGCGCGCACCACGGACGAACCCGGGTCAGCCACTGCAGGCATGCCCGCCTCGCTGATCAGCCCCATGTCGTGCCCATTCAGTGCCGCTGCGAGCAGCGGGCGTGCGTCGAACGGGGCTGATCCTTTGTCGCCATGGTCGCCTTTTTTGTGGACTTCGCGGGGAAGCTCGGTGATCTGCTGCTGCTGCAGGGGGGCTGCCAGGGGGTGCAGTGCGTCGATGCGTTTGAGGTAGGCGCGTGTACTCTTGGCGTTCTCGCACACCCACTGGGTCAGCCGTGCAGCCGTCTGAAGGGTGGCCGAGGGCAGGGCATTTTGCAGCGGGACCTGGGCGTCGCAGCCAAAGTCGAGGGGGGCGGGCACGAGATAAAGCGTGCCCTTGCGAGCGCCTGAGCGCGGTTCGGTGGGGGGATTTGTCATGGCAGCACCAAGCCTGCCGCGCGCAGCATGCGGCAGGTGCGGATCAAGGGCAGTCCGATGAGGGCTGTGGGATCGTCGCTGTGGATGGCATCCAGCAGCGCAATGCCCAGGCCTTCGCTCTTGGCGCTGCCGGCGCAATCGTAGGGTTGCTCGGCGCGCAGGTAGCGCTCGATTTCCGCGTCAGACAGCTCACGGAATTTCACCTCCACCGGGGCCAGGTCGATCTGCTCGAAACCCGTCGCGGCGCACACCACGGCCACGGCGGTCTGGAACACCACGGTCTGGCTGCGCATCTGGCGCAGTTGCGCCACCGCACGCTCGTGGTGGCCGGGCTTGCCCAGGGGCTCGCCAGCGAGGTCGGCAACCTGGTCGGAGCCGATTACCACCGCATCGGGGTGGAGTTGCGCCACGGCGCGTGCCTTGGCCAGCGCCAGGCGCAAGGCCAGTGAGCGAGGGGCTTCGCCGGGCAGGGGGGTCTCATCCACCTCCGGGGCCGTGACGTCAAAAGGCAGGTTCAACCGCTCTAGCAATTCACGCCGATACCGCGATGTGGAGCCCAATACCAGAGGGCGTTTCAGGGGGGGGGATTGATGCATGCGCCGATTCTCTTACACTGCCGCCATGACCAAGGAATTCTCCCCCCAGCGCCTCGACGTGAAAGCCTTTGCACAGGCGGGCGGTCGGCTGGCGGGCCACGATTCACTGCTGAAGTACGAACGCCTGGCCCAGGAGGCCAAGGGCCTGCACCCGGACCTGATGGTGGACTGGGAGGCTGTGGGCGAAGTGCGCACGGCGCTGGGCGGCATGGGCCAGGTCTGGCTGCATATCAAGGTTACTGCGAGCTTCCCCATGGAATGCCAGCGTTGCATGACGCCGGTGGATGTGCCGCTGGAGGTGGATCGTGAGTTTCGCTTCGTGGCCGACGAGGCCACCGCAGAGGCTCTGGACGACGAAAGCGAAGAAGACCTGCTGGCCATGAGCCGCGAGTTTGACCTTCACGAGCTGATTGAGGATGAGTTGCTGATGGCCTTGCCCGTGGTGCCCAAACACGACGAGTGCCCCACCGCAGTACCACTGGCTTCTTCGGACGACGATTTTGAGGAAGCCAACGACGAAAAGCCCAATCCTTTTGCGGCGTTGGCCGCACTGCGCAAAGACAACAAGGGCTGATTGGACGACCCAAAAATCATTTGGGTTATAATCGTGGGCTTCACGCGAACCCCATCGTGTCTTTTGGGCTGATCGCGTTTTTACCAACCTATTCCAGATCAGGAGCCATCATGGCCGTTCAGCAAAACAAAAAGTCCCCCTCCAAGCGCGGCATGCACCGCTCGCACAATGCCCTGAATGTGCCAGGCATTGCTGTGGAACCCACCACCGGTGAAACGCACCTGCGTCACCACATCAGCCCCAACGGTTTCTACCGTGGCCGTCAGGTGCTGAAGAACAAGTCTGAAGCCTGATCTTCGCCCCATCCAAAGGCCCGTTGCTACTGAAACCGTAGCGCGGGCCTTTGTTTTGACCGTCGTATTTATTTTTCCGGCCCTCCTGGCCGGCCGGACAAGTCGCCCATGATCACACTGGCTGTTGACTGCATGGGGGGCGACCATGGCCCCCGCGTCACGCTCGCGGCGTGCCGCCAGTTTCTCGATACACACCCTGATGCCCGCCTGCTGCTCGTCGGCCTGGTGGATAGTTTGCAATCTTTTTCGCACGACCGTGCCACGATCATTCCTGCTACCGAAGTGGTGGCCATGGATGATCCTGTCGAGGTGGCTCTGCGCAAGAAGAAAGATTCTTCCATGCGCGTGGCGATTCAGCAGGTCAAGGATGGAGCGGCCTCTGCGGCCGTTTCGGCAGGCAATACCGGCGCGCTGATGGCTATTGCCCGGTATCTCCTCAAGACGCTGGACGGCATCGACCGCCCCGCCATTGCGACGCAATTGCCCAACGCCGCAGGTGGTGCCACCACGGTGCTGGACCTTGGGGCGAATGTGGATTGTTCCGCCGAGCATTTGCTGCAGTTTGCCGTGATGGGTTCTGCCTTGGTTTCGGTCCTTCGGGATGGCGGGGAGCCCACCGTCGGTTTGCTCAATATCGGTGAAGAGGCGATCAAAGGTAGTGAAGTAATCAAAAAAGCCGGTGAATTGCTGCGATCTGCAGCCAATTCCGGTGACTTGAATTTTTATGGAAATGTTGAAGGCAATGACATTTTCAAGGGCACCGTTGACATCGTGGTATGCGACGGATTTGTTGGCAATGTGGCCCTCAAGGCCAGTGAAGGGGTGGCATCAATGATCATTGGCGCCCTGAAAACGGAGTTCTCCCGCAACATCTTCACTAAAATCGCTGCGATCACCGCGTATCCGATCTTAAAAGCGCTCATGAAGCGCATGGACTACCGCCGTTACAACGGCGCGGCTCTCCTGGGGCTGCGCGGGCTGGTGTTCAAGAGCCATGGGTCGGCTGACACAATGGCGTTCGAGCAGGCTTTGAACCGGGCGTATGATGCAGCCCGCAACAACCTGCTCGACCGCGTCCGGACCCGGATTGCGCACGCAGCGCCGCTTCTGGTGCCTGCGGATGCCCAGCCCCAGCCTGGCGTTGCGGCGACGATGACACATTGATGAGACGCTACTCCCGCATTACCGGCACCGGCAGCTACCTGCCCCCGCGCCGGCTGACCAACGCTGATCTGGTGGCTGAACTGGCCCAGCGCGGCATCGAAACCTCAGATGAGTGGATCGTGGAGCGCACCGGTATCCGCGCGCGCCACTTTGCGGCGCCTGATGTTGCCTGCAGCGATCTGGGTCTGGAGGCTGCGCGCAATGCCTTGCAGGCGGCGGGCCTTATGCCGACCGACATTGACCTGATCATCGTGGCCACGTCCACCCCGGATATGGTGTTTCCCTCGGCCGCTTGCATATTGCAGAACAAGCTGGGAGCCAATGGTTGCCCTGCGTTTGATGTGCAGGCGGTGTGCAGCGGTTTTGTCTATGCCCTGTCCGTGGCGGATGCCATGATCCAGACGGGCGCTGCCAACCGCGCGCTGGTCATTGGGGCAGAAGTTTTCAGCCGTATTCTGGATTTCAATGACCGCACGACCTGCGTGTTGTTTGGTGATGGTGCGGGTGCCGTGGTGCTGGAGGCATCGGAAACGCCGGGCATCCTGTCCAGCGACCTGCATGCCGATGGCAAGCATGTCGGTATCCTGTGTGTTCCTGGCAACGTGTCGGGCGGCAAGGTCCTGGGGGACCCTGTCCTCAAGATGGATGGGCAGGCTGTCTTCAAGCTGGCGGTGGGTGTGCTGGAGAAGGCCGCGCATGCGGTGCTGGCCAAGGCGGGGCTGACCGAGGCCGATATTGACTGGCTGATTCCCCACCAGGCCAATATCCGCATCATGCAGGGCACGGCCCGCAAGCTCAAGCTGTCCATGGACAAGGTGGTGGTCACTGTGGACCAGCATGGCAACACCTCGGCAGCCTCCATCCCCCTGGCGCTCGACCATGCGGTGCGTGCGGGTCAGGTCAAAAAGGGTGAGACCCTGCTGCTCGAAGGTGTGGGCGGCGGTTTTACCTGGGGTGCGGTGCTCCTGAAGTTATAGCTGGTGGCGCTTGCTGGATAAGCGCTAGGCATCAATTTCAATCATATTTCTGGATTTTTCATGAAGTCTTTTGCATTTGTCTTTCCGGGACAAGGCTCGCAATCGGTGGGCATGCTCGACGGATGGGGTGATCACCCGGTGGTGGCCCAGACCGTGCAGGAAGCCTCGGATGCCCTGGGTGAAAACATCGGCCTGCTGATCAAGGAAGGTCCCAAGGAGGCGCTGGCCTTGACCACCAACACGCAGCCGGTGATGTTGGTGGCTGGGGTGGCTGCATGGCGTGTCTGGCGTGCAGAAGGTGGTGCTGCCCCGGTCGCTGTTGCGGGGCATTCTCTGGGCGAGTATTCGGCGTTGGTTGCCGCAGGTGTGTTGACGCTGGCCCAGGCGGCGCCGCTGGTGCGCCTGCGTGCAGCTGCCATGCAGGAGGCCGTGCCGGTCGGCACTGGGGCCATGGCTGCCATCTTGGGGATGGAGGCTTCCAAGGTCATCGCAGGATGTGCCGAGGCAGTGGCCTCGTTCGGTGTTGGAGCGGCAGAAGTGGTTGAGGCTGTCAATTTCAACGACCCCGTCCAGACGGTCATTGCGGGCACCAAGGCCGGCGTCGAAAAGGCCTGCGAAATGCTCAAGGCGGCAGGTGCCAAGCGCGCACTGCCATTGCCGGTGTCTGCCCCTTTTCACTCCAGCCTGATGAGGCCTGCCGCTGAGAAGCTGCGCTTGGCGCTGGCGGATGTGGCGCTTGCTGCGCCCCAGATTCCGGTTCTGAACAATGTGGATGTCGCGGTGCAGCAGGACGCTGAGGCGATCCGAGACGCGCTCTACCGCCAGGCCTTTGGCCCCGTGCGCTGGGTGGAGTGTGTGCTGGCCCTCAAGGCCCGGGGGGTCACCCATATTATTGAAAGTGGCCCTGGCAAAGTGCTGGCGGGTCTGACCAAGCGCATCGATCCTGAGCTGGTGGGTGCGACACTGTTTGATATGGCCACGCTGGCCGAAACCCGGGAGTTGTTGGCATGACGCAATCCTCATCGGCCGCGCAAGTGGCGTTGGTCACTGGCGCATCGCGCGGCATTGGTGCGGCCATTGCGCTGGAGCTGGCGGTACGTGGCTACCAGGTGGTGGGCACGGCCACGACTGACGATGGCGCCGAGCGCATCAGCCAGGCCCTGGCGGCCTACCCCGGCTGCCGTGGCGCCAATCTGAACGTGAATGACGGAGCTGCCATCGAGGCGTTGATGGATTCCATCGTCAAGCAGCAGGGTGGTTTGCATGTGTTGGTCAACAATGCGGGCATCACCCGCGACACCCTGGCCATGCGCATGAAGGACGATGACTGGGATGCGGTGCTGGACACCAATCTCAAGGCAGTTTTCCGCGTGAGCCGCGCGGCAATTCGCCCGATGATGAAACAGCGATTCGGGCGCATCATCAGCATCACCAGTGTGGTGGGGGCATCGGGCAATCCCGGTCAGGCCAACTACGCGGCAGCCAAGGCTGGAGTGGCGGGAATGACCCGTGCACTGGCCCGCGAACTGGGCAGCCGCAGCATCACGGTCAATTGCGTAGCGCCGGGATTTATCGAGACGGATATGACGTCGGTGCTGCCCGAAGAACAGCAAAAAGCCCTCAACGCCCAGATCCCTTTGGGGCATATGGGCAAGCCGCAAGACATCGCACATGCCGTGGCCTACCTTGCTTCGCGCGAAGCAGGGTACGTGACCGGGCAGGAGTTGCATGTCAATGGCGGCATGTACATGTAATTGAGACAAGTTAACGCCGGTTCATCCGGACGGCGGGCTGCTGAGGGGCTTCTCCTTAAGCGGCTAGAATCGCGGATTCATTCACAACCCCCAGAGGGAAACCATGAGCGATATCGAAGCACGCGTCAAAAAAATCATTGCCGAACAACTCGGTGTGGAAGAGTCCCAAGTCACCAATGAAAAGGCCTTCGTGGCAGACCTCGGTGCCGACTCGCTCGACACGGTGGAACTGGTGATGGCACTGGAAGACGAATTCGGCATCGAGATCCCTGACGAAGACGCCGAGAAGATCACGACGGTGCAAAACGCCATCGACTACGCCAACACCCACCAGAAGGCCTGAGCGGCGCACTGCGCCTGACTCAAGCGATCAACAGAAGGTTTTTACGCATGAGCCGTCGTCGCGTTGTCGTGACCGGCCTGGGATGCGTCAGCCCCGTGGGCAACACGGTGGCCGAATCCTGGGCCAATCTCCTTGCCGGAAAATCCGGTATTGACCTCATCACCAAGTTCGACACTTCGAACTTTGCCTGCAAGATTGCAGGGGAGGTCAAAGGTCTTGACCTGGAGTCGTACATCAGCGCCAAGGATGCGCGCGCGATGGACAGCTTCATCCATTTCGGCATTGCAGCTGCGGCACAGGCGGTTGAAGATGCCGGTCTGCCCACGGGTGAAGCGCTCAGTGAAGAGTTTGCGACACGCATAGCCTGCGTGATCGGTTCGGGGATTGGTGGCTTGCCACTGATCGAGAATACCCACGCGGAACTGGTCAGTCGCGGTCCGCGGCGCATCACGCCGTTCTTTGTGCCAGCGTCCATCATCAATATGGTGGCGGGCCATGTGTCCATGCGCTTTGGCTTCAAGGGGCCGAACCTTGCGGTCGTGACGGCCTGCACAACCGGCCTGCATTGCATTGGCGAGGCTGGCCGCATGATCGAATACGGTGATGCGGATGTGGTGGTGGCGGGTGGCACTGAATCCACGGTGTCGCCGCTGGGCATTGGTGGTTTTGCGGCCATGCGCGCCCTGTCTACCCGCAACGATGACCCCAAGACCGCTTCCCGCCCCTGGGACAGGGACCGTGATGGTTTTGTTTTGGGTGAGGGCGCTGGGGTCATGGTGCTGGAGGAATACGAGCATGCCAAAGCCCGTGGTGCCAAGATCTATGCGGAACTGGGTGGTTTTGGCATGAGCGCCGATGCAGGCCACATGACGGCCCCCAGTATGGATGGTCCGCGCCGAGCCATGCTCAACGCCCTGCGCAATGCCGGCATGAATGCCGATCAAGTTGACTACCTCAACGCCCATGGCACCTCCACGCCGCTGGGTGATATTAATGAGACGAATGCCATCAAGGCGGCCTTGGGCGACCATGCTTACAAGGCTGTGGTGAGCTCCACCAAATCCATGACCGGTCATTTGTTGGGTGGTGCGGGCGGTATTGAAAGCATTTTTACAGTGCTGGCCTTGCATGAGCAAAAGGTACCACCCACCATCAATTTGGCGAATCAGGACCCCGAGTGCGATCTGGACTACTGCGCCAACACGGCGCGTGACATGAAGATCGACGTTGCAGTCAAGAATAACTTCGGTTTTGGTGGCACCAACGGGACGCTGGTTTTCAAGCGCGTCTGATCATTGGGTCAGGTGCTCTGCCGCCCGACTTGGCGAGGTCGTGGTTCTTGTTGCGGTCCTGCAATCGTTGGTTGCTCAGCACGGCCCTATGTTCCGTGCTAAGCAGGCGGCACAGCCTTGGTAGCGTTTCGTGGGTGTGACTTCGCAGCGACCACCTTCGGTGTTTTACCCCCTGCGGCGCAGCCGCCTGTTCGGGGGCTTGCTGGGGGCATTGTTGCTGATCAGCGCAGCGGGGCTGGTTGCTTGGTTCGTTCGAAGTGGTGGTGCTGCATCCCCATGGCCCGCAGCGATGGCGGGTGGTCTCTGGTGTCTGGCTGCCGCCAGTGCATTCCATTTTTGGTTCTGTCAATTTTCTGGTGGTATTCACTGGGATGGCCAGGCCTGGACGCTGGTGGCTCCGAACTCCGGGGCGGCCTGGATGGCATTGTCCGGGCCTCCTGAAGTCCTTCTCGATTTGCAGTCACATCTGTGGCTCCATGTCATTCCGGTGGGGCACCGCCGCACCTGGCTGTGGCTGGCGTGTTCCGCGCAGCCCGAGCGTTGGCTGGATCTGCGGCGTGCGGTATATTCGCGCGCCAGACCGGGCGCTGACAACGCTGACGAAACCGCCCCGGCCAGCAGCCGTGGGCGTGAATCCTGAGTATCCATGACTGTAATTCCGCCTTCCCCTTCCGAAGATAGCGACCTCCAACTGGTGGAGCGCGCGGTAGCGGGCGATCAGCGTGCCTATGAGTTACTGGTCATCAAGTACCAGCGCCGTATCGAGCGTCTCATTGGCCGGATGGTGCGGGACACCGACATCGTTCAAGACATAGCGCAGGAGACGTTCATCCGGGCCTACCGCGCGCTGCACCAGTTCCGGGGGGATGCGCAGTTCTACACTTGGCTCTACCGGATTGCTGTCAATACCGCCAAGAAGGCGCTCATGGACATGAAACGCAATCCGGTCATCTCTGAGAACGCGTTGCGGGGGAACGAGGACGAAGATGAAACTTCCCGCCTCGGACACGAACTAACCAGCGACGAAACCCCCGAAACCGTACTCGCTGCCCGAGAAATCGCGCAAGCCGTGAATGCGGCTATGGAGGCGTTGCCCGACGATCTGCGCCAGGCGGTAACGTTGCGCGAGATTGAAGGGCTGAGTTACGAAGAGATTGCGACGGCCATGGATTGCCCCATCGGCACGGTGCGGTCACGGATTTTTCGGGCGCGAGAGGCCATTTCGGCAAAAGTGCGTCCTCTGCTTGAGAACCAGTCAGGCAAACGGTGGTGAGGTAATGAAATGAACAACGCTGTACGAAGTGATGGATTGGTGGGCGGTGCTGTGGTGGCTGAGATAAGCAGGCGCGAGCAATTGTCGGCACTGGCGGATGGTCAGTTGCATGGGGACGAGGTGGCGGACGCCCTGGCCTATGCGGCGCAAGCCGAAGGCCATGCCACTTGGCAGCTCTACCATTTGGTGGGAGATGTATTGCGTTCTTCCGACCTCGCGCAACCTGCCAATCCGAATTTCATGGCGCGGTTGCGTGATGAACTGGCCAAGGAAGGGCCTGTTGTACGTCCTGCGGCCGCTGCTGTGCAGCAGGTGGATGTGGTGGCCCCCGCAATGGCGGATGCTGCCAATGCGTCGGTCTTTCGCTGGAAAATGGTCGCGGGTTTTGCGTCTTTGGCGGCAGTTGCGGCGATTGGTTGGACCTCTTTGGCCACGTTGCAAGGCAATGGTGCACCCGGCGCCACGGGTGGAGCCCAGCTGGCCATCTCTCCCGAGTCGGGTGCGAATGGCCCCAGCTCCGGTGCCCCTGTTGTCGCAGTGGCTGATGCCGATGGTGGCGCGCAGGTGATGATTCGGGATCCCCGCCTGGATGAGTTGCTGGCGGCACACAAGCAGTTTGGCAGCACATCCGCATTGCAGATGCCTGCAGGATTTTTGCGCAATGCCACCTTTGAGACGCCCAGCCGCTGAGCCGGGAGTGGCTTGCTGGCGTGGTGAGATTGTGTGATGAGCTACCCGGGAGTTTTGTGCGTTTGGTTGAAAGCACTGCCGCAGCAGTTCAAACACGGGGTGGTTGCTGCCCTGTGTGTGACAGGACTCTCCGTATCGGCAGGGGTCTCGTCGGCTGAGGGGGGTGTTTCTTCGGCAGCAGAGGCGGCTCCCGCGCCTGCGGAGCGCAGTATTCTGCAGTGGATCGAGCGCATGCACAGTGCGCCCTGCGCGCGCCCGTATGCCGGTACCTTTGTGGTGCTGGCTGCTTCCGGAGCGATGGCCAGTTCACGCATCTGGCACGCCTGTGAAGGGGCGCAGCAGATGGAGCGCGTGGAGGCTCTCAGTGGCACTCCCCGGACCATTTTTCGGCGCAACGACGAGGTACGTACGTTCTGGCCACAGTCGCGTGTGGTGCGGTCGGATCGACGGGATGCCTCTGGGCTGTTTCCACGAGTTCCGGTGGTTGAGGGCACTTCCATATCCCAGTTCTATGCCGCACGCCCTGTGGGCCAAGAGCGCGTTGCAGGATTTGTTGCCGACGTGGTGTGGTTCAAACCCGTGGACTCGCTGCGTTTTGGCTACAAGCTGTGGAGCGAGCGGGAGACCGGCCTGGTCGTGAAGCTGCAGACCTTGGGCGCGAACGGACGCGTTCTGGAGCAGGCTGCATTCTCGGAGTTGGAATTGAACGCCCCCGTTCGCGTGGAGCAGCTTTCACGCCTGATGGACGCGACCGCTGGTTACAAGGTGGTGGCGCCGGTTGTGGTCAAGACCACGGCCACGGCCGAGGGCTGGGTGCTTCGTCAGCCGGTTGCTGGCTTTGTTCCGGTGAGCTGCCATCGGCGCGCTGTGTCTGCTGACGACGGTGCGCAGGGTGTCTTGCAGTGCCTGTACTCCGATGGTCTTGCATCGGTATCGCTGTTCATCGAGACCTTTGATCCCCTGCGACACCCCTCCCAGCCCCAGGTCTCGGGTATGGGGGCCACGCAACTTCTTGCGCAACGGGTCTTGCCCGATGTATGGCTCACAGTAGTGGGGGAGGTTCCTTTGCAGACCCTTCGCCTGTTTGCGGGTCAATTGGAGCGCACACGCTGACACTGACACTGAGGCCAGTGGGCGTGACGCTGGCGGCTGCTGTCTCTGAGCCAGCGCTGTGGCGGGGCCGTTTGCAGGGGCATGCGAAGTGCATTTGCGATGCGGGAACCAAATGGCCGCACACTCTTCACAGTTACACACAGTTTGATGACTGTATTTGCTACCAATCACGAAAGGTCGATGATGTCGAAGTTCGATGGAAATGCGCTGCGCTCCCTGGCATTTGCATGCATGTTCGCAGGGGTTGCTGGCGGCATGGGTTTGCCCCAAGCGGCCTTGGCACAACCTGCTGCAGCGGTTCGCGGGTTGCCAGATTTTACGGACCTGGTGGACCAGGTGGGGCCCTCGGTGGTCAATATTCGGACGGTAGAAAAAGCGTCGAGCCGTGCAAGTGCAAACGGCATGGACGAGGAGATGATGGAGTTCTTCCGCCGCTTTGGCGTGCCGATTCCCAATGTGCCCAGGCAGCAACGTCCTCAGCGGCCGCAAGACGATGAGCAGCCGCGCGGCGTGGGTTCTGGCTTCATCCTGACTGCGGACGGGTTTGTGATGACCAATGCGCATGTCGTGGACGGCGCTGATGAGGTGATCGTCACGCTGACCGACAAGCGCGAATTCAAAGCCAAGATCATTGGTGCGGACAAGCGAACCGATGTGGCGGTGGTCAAGATCGAGGCGACGGGCTTGCCCGCCGTCAAGGTGGGTGATGTGGGGCGTTTGCGGGTGGGCGAATGGGTGATGGCGATCGGATCGCCCTTCGGGTTGGAGAACACGGTGACTGCGGGCATTGTGAGTGCCAAGCAGCGCGATACGGGGGACTATCTCCCGTTCATCCAGACCGATGTGGCCATCAACCCGGGCAACTCGGGCGGTCCGCTCATCAACATGCGTGGCGAGGTGGTGGGGATCAACAGCCAGATCTATTCGCGCTCGGGTGGATTCATGGGCATTTCGTTCGCGATTCCGATGGACGAAGCCATCCGCGTGAGTGAGCAGTTGCGCGCATCCGGTCGGGTGACACGGGGCCGTATCGGCGTGCAGATCGGGCAGGTCACCAAGGACGTTGCGGAGTCCATTGGCCTGGGCAAGGCCCAGGGTGCGCTGGTGACCGGGGTAGAGGCGGGGTCACCCGCAGACAAGGCGGGCGTGGAGGCTGGTGACATCATCACCCGCTTTGACGGCAAGTCCATCGAGAAGGTTGCGGACCTGCCCCGACTGGTGGGCAATACCAAGCCTGGTACCAAGAGCACGATGACCGTGTTCCGCCGTGGCGCTTCGCGGGACCTGGGCATCACCATTGCCGAAATTGAGCCCGACAAGCCAGCTGCCAAAACGGCGGAGCGTGAGGAGAAACCCAAGGCTTCGGCTGCTGCACAGCAAATGGGATTGGCGGTCACGGAACTTTCGGACGCCCAGAAAAAGGAGCTCAAGATCAAGGGCGGTGTGCTGGTCGCGACCGCCACAGAGGCCGCAGCACGTGCCGGCCTGCGCGAAGGGGATGTGATTCTCGCGATTGCCAACACGGAAGTGTCTGGTGTGAAGGAGTTTGAGGCTGTACTCGCCAAGGCCGACAAGAACAAGTCCATCAATGTGCTGTATCGGCGCGGCGAGTGGGCCCAATATGCCTTGATCCGTCCCGGACGATGACGAGTGGCGTTGTGGCAGATATGGGGGGATGGGTTGACCCATTTCCCCACGTTTGCAGCAGGCCTTTGCCGGAGGTGTGGGCATTTTGGTTTTTTTGTCTTTTCCTTCTTTCGATGTTGCAAGTTAGCCTTGGCTAACTTTATGAGGGTCTATCAACTGATTTCGATAGAATAGAGGCCCCTGTTCAACGCTAATTCATATATTAGCTGGACGTTGATTCACGATGCGGGATGTGACGGTGTCATGCACAGCCGATCCACAGCTCACCCACAAGTTGTCCAGCGTTGTAGTTGTGCAGACTGTGTATAAGTTGTTGATAAGATCCCTGTTGCACCCTGGCAACTCCCCTTGGATGCAGTCGGATGGGCTTTTTACTGCGGGCTTTTTGCCTACAATGAAGCTCCAACTATCGCAGTTGCCAATGATTGTTGGTTCAGGGCGCGTCGCCATTCGACGCGCCCTTTTTTCTTGTGTGCTCCGTTTTAATTCAATCACTTGACGCTTTCCGTTGATGAACCACATCAGAAATTTTTCCATCATTGCGCACATCGACCATGGCAAGTCGACGCTTGCAGATCGCTTGATCCAGCGCTGCGGAGGCCTTGCGGACCGTGAGATGGAGGCCCAGGTTCTGGACTCGATGGATATCGAAAAAGAGCGTGGGATAACCATCAAGGCGCAGACCGCAGCGCTGCAATACAAGGCGCAGGATGGGCAGGTCTACAACCTCAATCTGATCGACACACCGGGGCATGTGGACTTCTCGTATGAAGTGAGCCGCTCGTTGTCGGCATGCGAGGGCGCGTTGCTGGTGGTGGATGCTTCGCAAGGCGTTGAAGCTCAGACCGTTGCGAACTGCTACACCGCATTGGATCTGGGTGTCGAGGTGGTGCCCGTACTCAACAAGATGGATCTGCCCAATGCCGATCCCGACAATGCGAAGGCCGAGATCGAAGATGTGATTGGCATCGACGCGACCGACGCGATTCCCTGCTCCGCCAAGACCGGCATGGGTATTGATGAGATCCTTGAAGCCATCGTGGCCAAGGTGCCCGCGCCGCGCGGCAATGCCGATGGACCACTTCGCGCGATGATCATCGACAGCTGGTTCGACAGCTATGTGGGCGTGGTGATGCTGGTGCGTGTGGTCGATGGCCGTTTGCTCAAGGGCGAGCGTATCAAGATGATGGCCAGTGGTGCGGTGTACAACGCGGACAACCTCGGTGTGTTCACGCCCGCCAACGAGCCGCGCAACTCGCTTGACGCAGGGCAGGTGGGCTACATCATCGCTGGCATCAAGGAGCTGCAGGCTGCCAAGGTGGGCGACACGATCACCCTCGAAAAGAAGTTGCCCAACAATGCGGGCCCTGCCGCCGAGGCGCTCCCCGGCTTCAAGGAAATCCAGCCCCAGGTGTTTGCCGGTCTGTACCCGACCGAGGCGAGCGAATATGACTCGCTGCGTGATGCGCTTGAAAAACTCAAGCTCAACGATGCTTCGCTGCACTACGAGCCTGAAGTGAGCCAAGCGTTGGGCTTCGGTTTTCGTTGCGGGTTTCTCGGCCTGCTGCATATGGAAATCGTGCAGGAGCGCCTGGAGCGCGAGTTTGACCAGGATCTCATCACGACCGCACCCAGCGTGGTCTATCAAGTGGTCAAGGCCGATGGTGAAGTGATCATGGTCGAGAACCCCTCCAAGATGCCCGATCAGGGGCGGCTGGAGGAAATCCGCGAGCCCATCGTCACGGTGCATCTGTACATGCCCCAGGACTATGTCGGCCCGGTGATGACGCTCGCCAACCAAAAGCGCGGTGTGCAGATGAACATGGCGTACCACGGCCGCCAGGTGATGCTCACCTATGAAATGCCGCTGGGTGAAATCGTGCTCGACTTCTTCGACAAGCTCAAGTCGGTGTCGCGTGGGTATGCCTCCATGGACTACGAGTTCAAGGAGTACCGTGCGTCCGACGTGGTGAAGGTGGACATCCTTCTGAACGGCGAAAAGGTGGATGCACTGTCCATCATTGTGCACCGATCACAATCGCAGTACCGCGGCCGCGCAGTGGTTGCCAAGATGCGCGAGATCATCAGCCGCCAGATGTATGACGTGGCCATCCAGGCGGCCATTGGCGCCAACATCATTGCGCGAGAGACCATCAAGGCGCTGCGCAAGAACGTGCTGGCAAAATGTTACGGCGGCGATGTCAGCCGCAAACGCAAGCTCCTTGAGAAGCAGAAAGCAGGCAAGAAACGCATGAAACAGATCGGATCGGTCGAAGTGCCACAAGAGGCATTCCTGGCCATTTTGCAGGTGGAAGACTGATGCTCCAGTTCATGCAGATTTTCACATCCCTGGTGCTGGCCGCATTTGGTGGCTATATCGGGGCCTGGTACTTTGGTGCCATCGAAGGCAATTTCGCCTTGCTGTTGTTCCTGGCCACGGTGGTCACGGGCGCGTACTGGCTGGCCGAGCGTTTCTACTTTCTGCCCCAACGTCGCCGAGCCGCCCAGGCCGTCGAAGATGCGGCGACCGCACGCCGTGCGGAGCTGGACCGCATGGGCATCCAGAAAGTCGATGTGGATGTGCAGGAGGCCAAGGGGCGGCTGCTCATGCAGCCTTGGTGGCTGGACTGGACAGCGGGGCTTTTCCCGGTCATCGTTGCCGTGTTTGTTCTGAGGTCGTTTCTTTTCGAGCCCTTCAAAATCCCGTCGGGTTCGATGATTCCCACCCTGCTGGTGGGCGACCTGATCCTGGTGAACAAGTTCACCTACGGCGTCCGCCTGCCGGTGATCCATACCAAGATCACCGAGGGCACCAAGCCTGCGCGTGGAGATGTTCTGGTGTTCCGCTATCCACCCCAGCCGAGCCTTGACTACATCAAGCGGGTGGTGGGTGTGCCGGGTGACGAGGTGGCCTACATCAACAAGCGCCTCACGGTCAACGGTCAGGCCATTGACACCAAGGCGCTGCCGGACTTTTTCGAAGAAGACTCGATGCGCTACTTCAAACAGTTTGAAGAGCAACTGGGCGCACAGCCCCACCGTTTGTTGAACAACCCGGATGTGCCCGCCTTTGTGCAAGGCGCCAGCAATTTTGCCTATCGCAAGAACTGCCGTTACAGTGTTGAGGGTGTTGTGTGCAAGGTGCCCGAGGGCCACTACTTCATGATGGGCGACAACCGGGACAACTCGCTCGATTCACGCTACTGGGGCTTTGTTCCTGAGGGCAATATCGTCGGGAAGGCCTTTTTTGTCTGGATGAATTTCGGTAATCTCAAGCGCATTGGGTCGTTCCATTGATGGATGACCAGCTTTTTTGGACACTGAGGGGGAAACACATGCATATCAAACGCTCTACCAGCCCATTTCGGCAACGTGGTTTGTCTTTCTTTGGTTTGGTGTTCGTCGGGGTATTCGCCGTGGCTGTATTTGCGATTGGTGGACAGTCTGTCCCCATTTTTCTGGAGTATCAGGCGATCAACAAGGCTGCAACTAAGGCTGCCAAGGAGGCCTCCACTGTGTCTGATGTCCGAGCCAGCTTTGACCGTGCGGCGGCCATTGACAACATCAGCTCCATACAAGGCAAGGACCTGGAAGTTGCCAAGCGGGGCGACAACAAGGTCGTGGTTTCCTATAAGTATTCCCGTGAGATTGCGTTAGCGGGCCCAGCCTTCCTTGTCTACCGCTTTGAAGGACAGACCAAGTAGTGCTTCCCGGTCTTCAAGCGTTGCAGGCGCGCCTGCAGCATGTTTTTTCCGATCCATCCCTTCTTCAGCGCGCCACCACGCACCGCAGTTTTTCGGCCGACCACAACGAGCGGCTGGAGTTTCTGGGTGATTCCGTGTTGAATCTGGCGGTTGCGAGCCTGCTGTATCGGCAGTTGTCGGCGTTGCCGGAAGGCGATCTATCTCGCGTGCGTGCCAACCTCGTCAAGCAGGACACGCTGCACCAGCTGGCGCTGGGCCTCAAGATCTCCGACGTGCTGCGATTGGGTGAGGGCGAGTCCAAATCGGGAGGACAGCAACGTCCATCCATTCTGGCCGACGCGCTGGAAGCGCTGATTGGCGCCGTGTACCTGGATGCCGGGTATGCGAGTGCCGAAGCGTTGGTGCACCGCCTTTTTCAGGGTGTAGAGATCAACCCGCAGATGCAGGCTGCATCCAAGGACGCTAAAACTGCATTGCAGGAGTTGCTCCAGGGCCGCAAAATGAAGCTGCCGCAGTACAAGGTCGTCGCCACAGTGGGCGCTGCGCACCGCCAGACCTTCGACGTCGAGTGCGATATTCCTGAACTGGGCCTCACCGAACGCGGCATCGGCGGCTCCCGCCGGGCGGGCGAGCAGGCAGCCGCTGCTGCCATGCTGGCCACATTGAAAGCAAAGAAATTATGAATGATGCTACCAAAGATGTAGCGAATGAAGCCGATCCAGCAAGCGTTGGAGCGCAAAATGACCTCGAAGCCATGCTGGCGGCAGCAGGCTCCCCGGCCGCCGTGCCCGGCCAGCGTTGTGGTGTGATCGCCATCGTGGGCAAGCCCAACGTGGGAAAGTCCACATTGCTCAATGCGCTGGTGGGGCAGAAGATCAGCATCACCTCGCGCAAGGCGCAGACCACGCGGCACCGCATCACCGGTATTCGTACGCGCGAGCAGACACAGTTCATCTTCGTGGACACACCGGGTTTCCAGACGCGCCATGCCACCGCACTCAACAAGTCGCTGAACAAGACTGTGATGGGCGCGATTGGCGATGTGGACCTGATCCTCTTTGTGGTCGAGGCTGGCAACTTCACGCTGGCCGATGCCAAGGTGCTGTCGCTGTTCAAGCCCGGCATCCCCACGCTGCTGCTGGCCAACAAGCTCGACATGGTGCACCGCCGTGCCGAGCTGGCCCCCTGGCTCAAGAGCATGCAGGAGCGCCACCCGTTTGCCGAGTTTGTGCCGATGTCGGCCAAGAACAAGGGCGACATCGAGCGCCTATTTGGCATCTGCGCCAAGTACCTGCCCGAGCAGGGCTGGTGGTACGGCGAAGACGAGCTGACCGACCGCAGCGAGAAGTTTCTGGCGTCCGAAACCGTGCGCGAGAAGCTGTTCCGCTTCACGGGCGACGAACTGCCTTACACCTCTACCGTGGTGATCGACAAGTTTGAGGAAGAAGCCAGCAAGCAGCACAAGCGGCTGGTCAAGATCGCTGCCACCATCGTGGTCGAGCGTGACAACCACAAGATGATGGTGATCGGCGACAAGGGCGAGCGCCTGAAGCGTATTGGCACCGAAGCCCGCCAGGAACTGGAAAAGCTCATGGATGCCAAGGTGTTCCTGGAGCTGTGGGTCAAGGTGCGCTCCGGCTGGGCCGACGACGAGGCGCGCGTGCGCTCGTTCGGTTACGAATAATTCCGTGCCCGCCTGCGACCCTGTCTTGTCCGGGCGGCACAAGCTGTCTGGCGCTTGCCAGCCGCATGCATTTCTGCGGGCCTGAAGCCAATGGCTGCCGCCAAGCGCATCTCCGATGAACCCGCCTTCGTGCTGCACAGCTACGACTGGAGCGAGTCCAGCCTGATCCTGGAGGTTTTCTGCCGTCAGCAAGGGCGTGTGGCGCTGGTGGCCAAGGGGGCCAAGAAGCCCAGCTCCAACTTCCGCCCGGTGCTACTGCCGCTCCAGCCCTTGCTGGTGACCTACACGCTCACCGGGGATGGCAGCGCAGACATCCACACCCTCAAGGGGGCGGAGTGGGTGGGCGGCCATGTGATGCCCACGGGTGATGCCCTGCTGTCGGGCATGTACCTCAACGAGCTACTGCTGCGCCTGCTGGCGCGCGCCGATCCACATGCGGCCCTGTTCGATGCCTATGCCGGTGTGGTGCGGGTGTTGGCCAGCGAACACGGCGATGCGTTAGAGCCTGTGCTGCGCAGCTTTGAGCTATTGCTGCTGCGCGAGATTGGCTTGCTTCCTGGCCTGGATGTCCAGACCATGACGTTGGAGGTCTTGCAACCCAAGACGCGCTACACGCTGGTGCCCGAAGGCGGCCTGCGCGCTTCCTCTTCGGCCGACCGCGCGGGCCTGCTCGGCGGCCAGTGGCAGACGTTGCAACGCGCGCTGGACGACGCCGCCACCTACACCGCCACCTTGCGTGCCTGCGCGCCGGTGGCTGCAGAACTCAAACCCCAGCTGCGCGCCCTGCTGCAATACCATTGCGGCAGCCCCATGCTGCGCACCCGCCAGCTCATGATCGATCTGCAGGCCCTATGAACCAGACCTCACGCACCCCCCACGCCACGGCCCTTTCGGTCAATGTCAACAAGGTCGCCCTGGTGCGCAACACGCGCCATCTGGGCATTCCCAGCGTCACCCGGGCGGCCGAGCTGTGCCTGCAGGCGGGGGCCCAGGGCATCACCGTGCATCCTCGGCCCGACGAGCGGCACATCCGCAGCCAGGACGTGTTCGAGCTGGCCACGCTGATGAAGGCCTGGCCCGACCGCGAATACAACATCGAGGGCAATCCATCTCAGAACCTGATGGACTTCATCCGCAAGGTTCGCCCGCACCAGGCGACCTTTGTACCCGACAGCGAAGACCAGTTCACCAGCGACCACGGCTGGAGCTTTCCGCAGGATGCCGAGCGCCTGGCGCCCCTGATCGCCGAGTGCAAAGCATTGGGCGTGCGCGTGAGCCTGTTCATGGACCCCGTGCCCGAGCAGATGGCCGCCGCCGAGGCGGTGGGCGCTGACCGGGTGGAGCTGTACACCGAGCCCTATGCCGCAGCCTGGGGCACGCCGCAGCAAGACGTTGAGCTCAAGCGCTACGCCGCCGCCGCTCAGGCCGCGCTGGATGTGGGGCTGGGCGTGAACGCGGGTCACGACCTCAACCGTGACAACCTCGCCGCCTTTGTGCGCGAGGTGCCCGGCGTGCTCGAAGTCTCGATCGGCCACGCCCTCATTGCCGACGCGCTGGAGCTGGGCTACGCCGCCACGGTATTGGCCTACCTGGGCTGCATCCAGTCGGGTTGTGCCGCACAACCTGATAACTCCTGATTTGATAGCTGCTAGCGCTTTATGGATAAGCGCTAGAGCCCAATTTCATTCAAAAACCATGATCTACGGCATTGGCACCGACATCTGCGACGTGCGCCGCATCGCGGCCAGCCTGGAACGCCACGGCGAGCGCTTTGCCCAGAAGGTGCTGGCCGACGGCGAACTGGCCACCTGGCGCGAGAGGAGTGGCCGTTGGCCCGACCGCGGCCTGCGCTACCTGGCCACGCGGTTCTCTGCCAAGGAAGCGTTCAGCAAAGCCATCGGCCTGGGTATGCGCATGCCCATGACCTGGCGCCACTGCGAAGTGGCCAAGCTTGCGAGCGGCCAGCCCGTGATCGTGCTGCACGGCGCACTCAAGGAATGGTTTGACGCCAAAGGGCTGAAAGCGCACCTGAGCGTGACGGACGAGACCGACTACGCCGCCAGCTTCTGTGTGGTAGAGAAATTGGATTAAAAATGGCATCTGGCGCTTGATGGATAAGCGCTAGCAGCTATGTTTGTAATAGCAACCTGATGTTTGACACCCTATGACCGAACACGCCCCCCTCATCCTCGACGTGGCAGGCACAGAGCTGACTGCCGCCGACCGCCGCCGCCTGGCCCACCCACTGACCGGCGGCGTGATCCTGTTTGCCCGCAACTGGGAAAACCGCGCGCAGCTGCTGCAGCTGACCAGCAGTATCAAGGCCGTGCGTGACGACCTGCTGATCTGCGTGGACCATGAGGGCGGCCGCGTGCAGCGCTTTCGCACCGATGGCTTCACCCACCTGCCGCCCATGCGCGCTCTCGGCGAGATGTGGATGGACGATGGCAAGGGCGCCAAGGCCGTGCCTGGCAGCGGCGCGCTGCGCGCCACCAATGCGGCCACGGCGGCGGGCTACGTGCTGGGTGCGGAGTTGCGCGCCTGTGGGGTTGATTTCTCGTTCACCCCCGTTCTCGATCTCGATTGGGGTGAAAGCGGTGTGATCGGCGACCGTGCCTTTCACCGCGACCCGCGTGTGGTGGCGCTGCTCGCCAAAAGCCTCATGCACGGTCTGCTGCAGGCCGGCATGGCCAACTGCGGCAAACACTTCCCGGGGCACGGCTTTGTCAAAGCCGACTCGCACACCGAGGTGCCGGTGGACAAGCGTAGCTTGAAGGCCATCCTGGCCGACGACGCCGCGCCATACCCCTGGCTCAGCAGCACGCTCACCAGCGTGATGCCCGCCCATGTGATCTACCCCAAGGTCGATAGCCGCCCCGCAGGCTTCTCGCAGCGCTGGCTGCAGGACATCCTGCGGCGGCAGATGCGTTTTGACGGCGCCATCTTCAGCGACGACCTCAGCATGGAAGGCGCTCGGCGTCTGGACGGCCAGGTCGTCAGCTACACCGACGCAGCCGTTGCAGCGCTGGAGGCAGGCTGCGACCTGGTGCTGTTGTGCAACCAGAGCGTGGGCGATGGCAAGGCCGTGGATGAACTCATCGACGGCCTGGAACAGGCCCAGAACCAGGGCCGCTGGCAGCCGAGTGTGGACAGCGAATCCCGCCGCCTGGCGCTGCTGCCCGAAACCCTGCCCCAGGCCTGGGATGAGTTGATGTACCAGCCCGCCTATCTGCAGGCCTTGGACCTGTTGCCCTGACGCCGTGAGAGCCCGTGGCCTGGAGTCTGGTTCGGCGCCCTCGTCGTTGCCGTGCTCGCCGGGTGTGCAACCCGCCTGCGCCCGCCGCCTAGCGTGCGACCCTGCCAGACCCTCACGCACAGCCGATTTCTCGGCTTCAGTGGACTAGGGCGTGTTGAAGGGCCCTGGCGTGACTGGAGGCGGGGCTGCCGGTGCACTTTCTGCGGCCTCTGCAGCGGTGGCGGGTAGTGCAGGCGGTGGTGGCACTCCCTGAAACCTGCGCACCACGCGTTGAAATACCAGCGCATTGGGAATCTGCAGCCAGGCTACCTGGTCCGCCGCAGCGCCATGGTCTTCGAGCGTGGTGTAGAGCAGGTTGATGTCCACCACACGTCCTTTGGCCCCGGGCTTTTCGGCGGTGTCCAGCACCTCGATGTAGTCGCCAATCTTGAAGGGCCGCACGGTGAAGATGAGCAGCGCGCAAAACAGGTTGGAGAGCACACTCCACGCCGCGAAAAAGGCCACGGCCCCGACAGTGGCAAACCCGGTGAACGCGGTCCAGAGCACGGTGGCCGACACCCCCATGCGTTCCAGCACCAGCAGCGCCGCACTGGCAATGATGAGCCAGCGGATCAGCCCGTTCATGGGCACCACCAGTTCGTCGGGCACCTGGTAGTGCGCGCTGGCACGGCGCACTATGCGGCGCAGCACCCGTTGCAGCAGCCAGGCGACAAACAGGATCAGCAGGATCTGCGTGCCGGGGATGATGACTTCGAGCCAGTCTTGTACCCAGTCGGGAAGGCGGGTTTTCAGCAGCTGCATGCGCGAAACGGCGGTGCGGGCGTTGCGCTCGGTGGCGTCAAACGTGAGGGCAGAAAAGAAACTCAATTGCGCAGTTGCTCCACGGTGTCCATCTGCATTTCAAAACTGAAGAAGCGATTGCGGCCCTGGGCCTTGGCGGCATAAAGCGCCTGGTCGGCACGCATGATCATGCTTTCGGCGTTGGTGCTGTCGTCAGGCACGCAGGTGGTGATGCCGCCTGACAGCGTGAGGATGTTGCCCAGCGGTGAATCTGCGTGTGGAAGGGCGCGCACCTTGAGCAGCTGTCCCAGGGCCCGCGCGAAGGTCATGGCACCCGAGCGTGGCGTATTGGGCAGGATGAGGGCGAATTCCTCACCACCGTAGCGTGACGCGATGTCACGAGGGCGCACGCACACCTCGCGCAACAGGCGGCCGACTTCCTTCAGGCAGGCATCGCCCTGCACATGCCCGCTGGCGTCGTTGAAGAGCTTGAAGTGGTCCAGGTCGCACAGCATCAGCGTGAGCGGCGTGCCGTCCCGGCGCGCAGCCAGGATTTCGTTGTGCAAAATGCGGTCAAACCCCCGGCGGTTGACCAGGCCGGTGAGCGCATCGATCTCCACCATTTCGTTGAGCCGCTGGTTGGCCAGATGCAACTCGGCCGACATGGAGACGAGCCTGCGGCGCATGTCCAGCAGCCGGCGCATGGCACGCAGTTTGGCCATCAGCACGATGGGCTTGACGGGTTTGACGAGGTAGTCGTCACCACCCACTTCAATACCGCGCCACACATCGAGTTCGTTGTCCAGGCCCGAGAGGAAGATGATGGGCGTCCAGTCGCCCGCCTCGCTCTCGCGCATCTGCTGGGCCACCCAGTAGCCGTCTTGGCCGGGCAGCCGGATGTCCAGCAGCACCAGATCGGGGCGGTGGGTTTTGAACAGGTGCAGCGCTGCGATGCCCTCGGGCGCCTCAAAGATGTCTGACACCCCAGCCCGCCGCAGCTCGGCCACCAGCGCTGCGCGCACGGATCCCTGGTCTTCGACCACCAGCACCGAAAAAGCGTTGCCCGAGGGCAAGGGCTGGCTGGCCGGGTAGGGGGCGTTGCTGGAACTGAAGGGCACGGTAGTGTCTCCTTGGGGCCTTCAAAGGGCGGGTCCGGGATGCCCCGAGGGCATCGGGGACGCGCGACTCAGGACTCGCGGCGAAGCGCGGGGAACAGGATCACGTCGCGAATGCTGGGGCTGTCAGTCAGCAGCATCATGAAACGGTCAATGCCGATACCGCAACCCCCCGTGGGGGGCATGCCGTATTCCAGCGCGCGCACGAAATCGTGGTCGTAGAACATGGCTTCGTCATCGCCGCTGTCTTTGGCGGCCACCTGGGCGTGAAAGCGGGCGGCCTGGTCTTCGGCATCGTTCAGTTCGCTGAAACCATTGCCGAACTCTCGGCCGGTGATGTACAGCTCAAAGCGCTCCGTCACCTCGGGGCGCGCGTCGTTGGCACGCGCCAGGGGCGAGATCTCGGTGGGGTGCTCCATGATGAAGGTGGGCTGCCACAGCTTGTCTTCCACCGTTTCTTCAAAGTACAGCACCTGCAGGCTGGCCAGCGTGCGGGCCGAGAGCTTGTCCTTCTCTTCGGTCATGCCCAGCTTCTTCAATGCGCTGATGAGCCATGCGGCATCGTCCACATGGGCGCCTGCTTCCGTGTGCTGGAAGATGGCTTCGCGGATCGTCAGGCGGGCAAAGGGCTGGGTCAGGTCCACCGCGCGGCCCTGGTAGGTCATCTGCAGCGAGCCCGTGGCTTTCAGTGCCACTTCACGGATCAGCGTCTCGGTGAAGTCCATCAGGTCCAGGTAGTTCCAGTACGCCGCGTAGAACTCCATCATGGTGAACTCGGGGTTGTGGCGCACCGAGATGCCTTCGTTGCGGTAGCTGCGGTTGATCTCGAACACACGCTCGAAGCCGCCCACGATCAGGCGCTTGAGGTAGAGCTCGGGCGCGATGCGCAGGTACATCTCCTGCTCCAGCGCGTTGTGGTGCGTGACGAACGGCTTGGCATTGGCGCCGCCCGGGATGGGGTGCAGCATGGGCGTTTCGACTTCAAGGAAGCCGTGGCTCACCATGAATTCGCGCAGCCCGCTCACGGCCTTACTGCGCGCCATGAAGCGCTTGCGGGCGTGCTCGTCGGTGATCAGGTCCACGTAGCGCTGGCGGTATTTCTGCTCCTGGTCAGCCATGCCGTGGAATTTGTCGGGCAGCGGGCGCAGGCTCTTGGTGAGCAGGCGCAGGCTGGTCACCTTGACCGACAGCTCGCCCGTCTTGGTCTTCATCAGCGTGCCTTCGGCGCCCACGATATCGCCCAGGTCCCAGTGCTTGAAGGCGGCATACAGGTCTTCGCCCACGGCGTCACGGGTCACATAGAGCTGAATGCGGCCGCCCACGTCGCCCAGCGATCCATCCTGCACGGTTGCAAAACTGGCCTTGCCCATCACGCGCTTGAGCATCATGCGGCCAGCAACGGAGACGTTCACTGGCGTGGCTTCGAGGGACTCGTTCGTGGCAGTGCTGTGTTCCAGGTGCAACTGGGCAGCCTTGTGGCTGGGCTTGAAGTTATTGGGGAAGGCAACCCCACCGCCAGTGGCCTGGACTTCGCGCAGAGCGCGGAGCTTTTCGCGGCGCTCTGCGATGAGCTGGTTTTCGTCCTGGGGAGCGGGGGCGTGGTTTTGGTCTGACATAGGTGCCGTCGGTGCGGGGGCGTGAAATGGGGCTGGGTTCAGCCAAACCCCTGATTTTATCGGCTACAGGGTGCCGACTGGTCCTTATCCCCTGGACGGGCGATCGCCCCACAGCGCGGATGCCGTCTTCACGATGATCTTCAAGTCGCTCCAAAGCGTGTGCGAGCGGGCGTACTCGGCGGCATAGCGCAGCTTGATGGGCAGAATCTGCTCCACGTAAGTGCGCTCTGGATCGCTGCTCTGTCCCAGCAAAGTGCTTTCGTCGCGAAATTCGATGGAGGCGCGGTCCGTGATGCCCGGCCGGACGCTGAGCACCAGGTCTCGCACAGATTCCGGGTAAAGCGCCACATAGTGCGGCACCTCGGGCCGGGGGCCGACAAGGCTCATATGGCCCAGCAGCACGTTGAAAAGCTGCGGCAATTCATCGATCTTGGTGCGCCGCAGCCAGTGGCCCGCCCGGGTGATGCGGGTGTCGGCCCCCACGGTAATCGCCGGGCCCGCAGCTTCTGCACGCGGGTGCATGGTGCGGAACTTGTAGATGCGAAACAACCTGCCTGCGCGGCCCACACGCTGTTGGCGAAAGAATGCCGGGCCGGGCGAATCCCACACCACCCACAGTGCCACGGCCAGCAGCGCGGGCGCGAGCAGCAGCAGCCCGAGGGCGGCCAAGAACAGGTCGAACAGCCGCTTGGGCATGTCAGCCCAGCACCTCGTGCAGCGCGGCAATCACACGGTCCTGATCGCTGTCACCCATGGCGGTGAACAGGGGGATGCTGATCATGGCCTGGTAGGCTGCATCGGCCTGGGGGAACATCTCCGGCGTGAGCTGATAGCGGTCCCGCCAGTACGGGTGCCGGTGCAGCGGCACATAGTGCACGCTGGTGCCGATGCCCCGGTCCGACAGCGCTTGGATGACCTCGTCACGCCCCAGTGGTGCGTCCGCTCGCAGCCGGATGACATACAGGTGCCATGCGTGGGTGTCGCCTTGGGGTGCATCGGCTGGCAAGGTCAGGGGCAGCGGCGCCAGCTGATCGTGGTAGCGGGTTGCCAAGTCCTGGCGCCGCTGCACAAACTGTGGCAGCCGTGCCAGCTGCTCCACGCCCATGGCGGCGGCAACGTCCGTCATGTTGTACTTGAAGCCCGGAGCGACCACCTCGTAGTACCAGGCCGGGGTTTTGGAGGTGAAGCGGTCAAACGCATCCCGGCTCATGCCATGCAGGCGCATGGTGCGCATGCGTTGCGCAAGCGCCGGGTCATGCGTGACGGCCATGCCGCCTTCGCCGGTGGTGATGGTCTTGTTGGCGTAGAAGCTGAACACCGTGACATCGGACTGCAACTGCCCCACCAGGGTGCCGCGCCAGGTGGTGGGCAAGGCATGGGCTGCGTCTTCCACCACCTTCAAGCCATGTTCTTTGGCGATGGCCAAGATGGCGTCCATGTCGCAGGCCAGGCCCCCGTAGTGCACGGGCATGATGGCTTTGGTGCGGGGTGTGATGGCCGCGCGCACCTTGGCCGGGTCGATATTGAGGGTCACCGGGTCCACGTCCACCAGTACCGGGTCCGCACCCAGGTAGCGCACCACCTCCACGGTGGCGGTGAAGGTCAGTGTGGGCGCGATCACTTCATCGCCGGGGCCGATGCCCAGGGCCTCCAGCGCAAGGTGCAGGCCCGCCGTGGCGGAGTTGACGGCGATGCTCTGCAGACCACCGCCGCCCAGGAAGGCGGTGAATGCCTGCTCAAACTCTTTGGTCTTGGGCCCGGTCGTGACCCATCCCGAGCGCATGGCCGCGCTGACGGCATCGATTTCTGCCGGCCCGATGTCGGGGCGGGCGAACGGGAGAAAGGGTAGGTCGGCGGGGGAGTTCATGGGCGTTGTGGTGAGTGCTAAAAGGGCCAGAGCGAGGCCGCGCTCAGCGTGGCTTCACGGCCCAGGTCAGGCGGTGGGTGCGCAGAAACCACAGCAGTGTGGATGCTGGCGCAATCGCTGGCGCGGGCAGGCGCCGTGCCAGCGGAGGTGCCAACGTAACGCGGCGGGAGTGTATCTGTGCCCCGGGAAACAGGATGCTCAGTTCGCGCAGTGGAATGCCCTGTACATCGGTGTTGGCGGGGTTGTTGACGACAAAGTCATAGACGAGAACACCGCCGCCGGGCGCGACCCATTGCCAGATCACGTCGGCCAGATGGCGGCGATAGCCCTCGTCAAGCAAGGAGCTGAAGAGTGTGAACGCCAGCACGGCATCCTGGCTGGCAGGCTGCACCGGGGCCAAGGCGGCATCCCCTTCCACAATGGCCACGCCTGCTGGCAGCGAGGCGCGCGCTGCGGCGGCACGTTCGGGAAGAAGCTCCAGGCCCGTCAGGCAAGCGGGCGTGGCGCCCAGCCGCACCAGATCGTGCAAATTGCCCGCACTCCCGCAGCCAACCTCCAGCATGGGCCGCTGGGCCAGGCTGCTCCAGCCGTGGGCTTGCCAGATGCGTGCCATGGCGCGCAGGCGCTCCTGCTGCGCCTGCAGCGCCGCAGCGTTGGCATACAGGCTGTAGCGCGCTTCGTCGGCCACTGTGTCGCGCCGGGCGTAGCGGGCCTTGACGGCCTGGAGTTCGTTGTCGGTCATCGGGTGATGCGTGCAAAGTCGGACGAAGGGGCGCGCGAGCGCGCAATGTCCCACAGTCCTCGCCAGGTACCCAGGCCGTAGCCCACATGAAACGCTGCAATCGTCCCCGGGAGGCGGGGCAGCAGTCCCCCGTTGCGGGCCGACCGGGCTGCCGCCACGGATGCCGCCAGAAGATACCCTGCGTAGGCGATGCCCAGTGCAGCCAAGGGCCAGGCGGACCACGGCGAGGCAGCGGAGGCTCCCACTGCTGCGGCCACAAAAGCTGCAGGCACCAGTTGTCGCACGGAGCCCGGCTGCCCATGTTTGCGCATCACAAAAGGCCGCCAGTAGCCATATTGCCGTTGTTGCGCGAACAGGTGCCTGAGCGAATTGCGCGGGTGGTAGGTGGAATGGATGAGGCTGCTCTGCCAGATGCGTGCACCCCCCAGGCGCATGCGCAGGTTGTGCTCGTCGTCCTGGTTGCGCACCAGCGTTTCGTCAAACAGCCCGAATCGGTCAAACACGCTGCGGGGCCAGCATCCGAGGTAGACGGTATCCACCTCACCTTCGTATTGCACATCGCGCGACCGTGCGCCACCCACCACCCAACGGCATTGGAAGGCGGCGGCTATGGCGGCCCCGGTGGGGCCCGTTCCGTGGGCGACCCATGGGCCGCCCACGTTGTCGGCGCGGGTGCGTTCGAGCGCCTCAATGCACTGCGCAAGGTAGTCGGGGGCAAACTGGCTGTGCACGTCCATGCGGGCAATGGTGCCACCCCGTGCGCGGGCAATGCAGGCGTTGAGCCCGGTGGACACAATGCGGCCGGGGTTGTCCACCAGCACGAGCCTGGGGTCTGCAGCACAGCGCTGCATCAGGTGTTCGCGCGTGCCGTCATCGCTGTCACCGTCTGCAATCAGCACTTCCATGCGCCAGCCCACCGGGAGTTGCTGGCGAAGGGCGGAGTCACAGAAAGCGTCGATGTGCTGGCGCTCGTTGCGGCATGGCACGATCACGCTGATCAGGTTGTCCAAGTCAAGGCCTGTGGGCATGGGGGTCAAGGGGTAGGGAGCAGTTGCTGGTACAGCGCGTGCATGCGGTTCATTTGCACCGCGCGGTCGCCGTCTTGCGCTATGCGGGCAGCATTTTGCAGCCCGGCTTGTTCCGCGATGGCGTCATCGGCAAGCAGGGCTTCGAGCCGGGCGGCGAGCGCTGTGGCATCTCCGGCTGCAACCAGCCACTGAGCGTCGATCCAGTGCCGGTTAGCCTGCAGTTCGCTGGCCACCACGGCGAGGCCACACGCCATGCTCTCCAGCATGGCGACCGATGTTGCATCGCTGCTGGGCACCGACACAGATATCTTGCTTTCGCCCAGTACCCGGGTCATGCCAGCGTCATCGAGTCGGCCGTGGAACTGCACCTTGTTGTCCAGCTGCGCCGTGTGCACCTGGCTGCGCAGGGCACCTTCCAGACTGCCTCCGCCGAGCAGGTGCAAGCGCAGATCGGCGCACGGCAATCGCGCCTGCAGCAGGGCGAACGCTTCGATGATGGTGTCGATGTTGTAGTTGGTTTCCCACGCGCGCAGGCTCACCAGCTGGCTGCCTTGCTTGTGACTCCAGGGAACGGGGTGGAAGCGCTGCAGTTCCACACCCCAATGGATTTCCTCGGTCATGCAGTGGGGTTGGAATTGGGCCACTGCGCTCATCAGGCTGGCGGAGTCGCCCGTGATGAGGTCAGCCTGGCGCAGTATCCAGCCGGTCAGCCAGCGCATCCAGGCGCTTTTGCCTGGGGTCACCAACAGGTCGCTGCCCCAGGCGGTCATCACCAGCGGATGTTTGCCGCAACGTGCGGCCAGATAGCCGTAGGAGGTGACGTAATGGGCATGCAGGAGGTCGGGGGCCAGCTCGGCCACGTGGCGCCTCGTTTCCCGTACACGGAACAGCCAGTCCAGTGATCGGTGCACAGGCCGGATGGCCCGCACCGTGACGCCATCGATGGACGCGGGGCGGGCCGTGATCAGCGAAACGCGGTAGCCACGCTGGAGCATCTCCCGCGCCCACCGCTGGACATGGGGGCTGGTGGCATCGCCCAGCAGGCACAGGTGTGTGGCCATGTCAGCTTGCCCGTGTCCAGGATTCGTAGTGTGGGCGCAGTTCCGGATGCTGCAACAGCAGGCGCTCATCCTGCTCGCGCACATCGCCAATCTGGCGCGCGGGGGCCCCTGCCATGATGGCGAAGTCGGGCACTTCGCCGCGCACCTGCGCGTAGGCGCACACCACCACCCCCTTGCCGATGCGTGTACCCGCTTCGATCAGGCTGTGGGGGCCGATGAAGGTGTAGGCGCCGATCTCCACGGGCGCGCTGATGTAGCCAGGCTTGGGGCCCTCGTGGACTGCGTAGCTGCTGCCCAGGAGGCGAATGGCGCGGTGGGAGCTGTGGGTGACGATGCTGACGAAGTTGGTGATCTGCACCCCTTGCCCAATCTGCAGGCCTGCCGTGGCGTCGATGAAGTTGAATTGCCCTATGAACACGTGGTCGGAAAGCCGCAGCCCCTCGGCGCCTTCGATGCAGGTGCTGGGGGCAATGCGGGTGTGGGGCAGGCTGCGGCCCAGGTGGTCGCTTTCCCCGAACACCATGCGGTAGAACAGCGCCTGCCAGAGGCGGCGGCGCCAGCGGTTAAGCACGGCTCTCATGGGGGATGTCCTTCCAGTTTGCCAACGCCCAGAAATAGTAGGCAAAGTAGGCCAGCATGCTCGCTGACACCCCCCATCCGGCACCGGTCAGCCCGCCCAGATGGAGGCCCAGCAGCAGGCCCGCGAAAAACAGGCATTGTCCAACCAACGCCAGGCGCAGCGCCCAGGCCTGCGCGCCCCAGGCCATGGTGACCACCGCGAGGGGCGATGCCATGAAATGCACGGCGATGTACGGCGCAATGGCCCGG
Source organism: Acidovorax sp. NN32 (assembly GCF_057597245.1). NCBI lineage: Bacteria > Pseudomonadati > Pseudomonadota > Betaproteobacteria > Burkholderiales > Comamonadaceae > Acidovorax > Acidovorax sp. NN32. The sequence continues at coordinate 3,884,941 of NZ_CP199679.1, read as the reverse complement.
GCCAGTTCCCCGGTCTGCGCCCATTGGTCGCCAAAGGCCAGGGAAAAGATGTCCGGGCCCCAGGCAAGCAGCACTGCCGCCAGCGGGCAGGCCAGGGCGGCCAGCCCCATCATGGCCTGGCGCACCAGGGTGCGCGCTTCGTTGGGGCTCTGCGCCTTCAGAAGGCGGGGGTACAAGGTTTGCGACAAGGCCCCGCCGATGAGGGTCGCAGGGGCCTTGAGGTAGCGCAGCGCCAGCGCCCAGAACCCCGCTGCGGCATCTCCGGTCCAGGCCGCCACCAGCACCAGAGTCAGGGTGTCCTGCAGCGCCCCCATGAAAGCGTGGGGTGTGTTGAGCAACGGAAAGTCCCGGTGCTGTTGGGCCATGGACCGGAGTGTGGCCAACGGCTGGCGCCACAGACCCACCCAGCCACCCGCAGGGGCAGGCCTGGCCAGCATCCATGCCGCGCCCAGGCTGGCCAATGTGGCGCCCAGCACCAGACCCAGCGGGCCGGTCTTCATGAATCCGAACAGCAATTGCAGGATGGCGCCACCGCCTTGTTGCAGCAGCCTGGCCGCCGACAGCAGACCAAAGCGCTGGGACCGAGTTGCCCACAGGGTGAGCCATTGCACAGCGCCGCCTGCGAACACCGCCAATGGCAGCGCCCACACCATCGGCATGCCGCGCCACAGCAGAAGCACGGCTGCGGCTGCAGCAGATGCCGTGGTGACAGCGAGCAAGATGCGAGCGCACAGCGCCATGAGCTGGGCGGCGCGCGGCTCGGTGCTTTCGAGGGGGAGTGCGAATTCATAGCGCGCACAGCCCACCACCGCCAGGTTGGTGGCCAGCGCCCACAGCAGTGCAAACTGTCCGAAGTCCTCAGGGCTGTAGAGGCGTGTGAGTGCGGGGCCCAGCACCAGCGGGATGGCGTGGGCTGCAACGCTGCCCGTGAGCAGGGTCAGCGTTGCCCGTACAAGTCCCGACTTCATGGCAGTACGGGTTGCGTTTCGGGGTGGTAGCCAGGCACCAGCTGTCGCAGCAGAGCGGTCATGGCGATGGGGTCGCCCGCTTGGGCTGCCTTCTGCAATGCCTGGAGCAAGGTCTGCAGCTCCTCCCATGGGCGGTATTCTTCACGCGCCCGCAGGATGCGGGGGTGGTCGGTGGGGAAGGGATTGTCCCCAATCAGCAGTTCCTCGAACAGTTTTTCACCCGGGCGCAGTCCGGTGAAAACGATTTCGATGTCTCCTTCGGGGTGCAGATCGTCGCGCACCGTCAATCCCGACAGGGCCACCATGCGCTCAGCCAGCTCCAGGATCTGCAGCGGCTCGCCCATGTCCAGCAGGAACACGTCGCCGCCCTCGGCCATCGCCCCTGCCTGCAGTACCAGCTGGGCGGCTTCGGCAATGGTCATGAAGTAGCGCGTGACGTTCGGGTGCGTCACGGTAAGGGGGCCACCGGCCGCGATCTGCTTGCGAAACAGCGGTATCACGCTGCCACTGGAACCCAGTACATTGCCAAAGCGCACCATCGACAGGCGGGTGGGGCAAGTCCAGGCGGGTGAGCTGTCGGCAAGCTGCGGGAAAGGCGCTCGGGGCGACGCTGCAATTGCTTGCAGCACCATCTCTGCCACACGTTTGGTGGCGCCCATGATGTTGGTCGGGCGCACGGCCTTGTCGGTGGAAATCAGCACGAAATGGTTGGCACCGCACTCCAGCGCCACCTGCACCATGTTCAAGGTGCCAAACACGTTGTTCAAAATACCTTCGCCCGCGTTGGCCTCCACCATGGGCACGTGCTTGTAGGCGGCCGCATGGTAGATGGATGTGGGCCGGTATTGTCGGCAGATGTCTGCCATGCGCGCCTTGTGGGTGACGCTGGCGAGCAGGGGCACCAGCGCACATGCATGCTCGCCCTGGTGCACCAGCGCCGCCAATTCGTGGTGGATGGAGTACAGCGCGTATTCGCTATGGTCCACCAGCAGCAACTGGCGCGGCCCTTCGCGCACGATCTGCCGGCACAGTTCGCTGCCAATGCTGCCGCCCGCTCCGGTCACCAGGACCACCGTGCCCGCCAGATTGCGCCCCAGCAGACCTGGGTCCGGCGCCACTGGCTCCCGGCCCAGCAGGTCTTCGATTTCAAGGTCCTGGAAGTCCGTGACGGTCACCCGGCCGCTGGCCAGGTCAGACAGGCCTGGCAGCGTGCGGATCCGCACGGGCAACTCGCGCAGGCTTTCGATGATCTGCCGCCGTCGCTCGCGCGTGGTGCTGGGCAGCGCCAGCAGCACGTCGGTGATGCCAAGGCGGCGTACCACCTCGGGCAGCGCGTTGGAGGCGTGCACACGTACGCCGTTGATGCTGCGCCCGATCTTGCTGGCATCGTCGTCCACAAACCCCTTGAGCAGGTACTGGCGCATGCTGCCCAGCCCTGCAGCCGTCTGTGCGCCCGCACTGCCAGCGCCGTAGATCAGCAGGCGGTACGGCGCATGGCTGCTGCGCCCCGCCAGCGCCAGCCAGCCCAGTGCGCGGCTGGCACCGACCAGCAGCATGAACAGCAGGGGCTGGAGGATGCCGACGCTGCGGGGTACGCCCTCCCACTGAGCCGCCAGCAGGCAGCCCAGCAAAAGCGCGCCGTAGATGGCCACGGCCTTGCCCGTGGTGATGAGCGCCGTGATCCCCGTGTAGCGGAAGATGGCGCGGTACAACCCCAGCTTGGCAAAAATCGGAAACGCAAGGGCGGGCGCCAGCGCATACGCAAGCCACTGCATGCCTGAGGGCCAGTGGGGCGTCTCCAGCCTCAGCGTGAAGGCCAGCCACATCGCGATGACACCCAGACAGATGTCCATGGCCACCACCACCATGCGCTTGGCTGCGCGCGACCAGCCCAGGATGCGGTTCAGCATGGGCTATGAGAAGAAGAGGGGGCAGTAGCGATTCGGCGGCTCATTGTGTGGGGGCAATTCCGGTCCGCTCCAGCACATCGCCCACCAGTTCCAGCCGCACCAGCGGGTTGTCCAGCTCCATCAGGCGCTGCTTGAGTTCCAGGGGCACGGGCAAAAGCTCGCACCAGCGGTTGGCCACCCATCCGCAGTCGTCCAGCTGGGCTGCCGTGGGGACAATCGCAGTCGGAGTGTCGGGGTCACGCTGCTTCAGTGTGTGCAGCACCTGGGCGAGGGCTGTCGATGCCTTTCTCAGGTCTTGCGGGATCGGCACTGTCAGATCCGGGTCGATGTGCCCCACATCGGCGATCCACAGGCCATGGGGCAGGTGGCTGCGCTGGGTGATGCGAAAGCGCTGGCTGCCACGGCACAGCAGTGTGATCAGGCCAGGCTGCGGGGTGTCGATCTGCTCGATGACGGCCAGGGTGCCCACATCGTTGAACTGTTCTTCAGGCGCGCCCGCCTGGCGCACTTCGCGGCCTTGCGTGAGGGCGACCACGCCAAAGGGGGCGCCCGCCTGATGGCACTTGCGCACCATGTCCAGGTAGCGCACTTCGAACACGCGCAGGGCCAGCAGACCACCTGGGAACAGCACGGAGCCCAGAGGGAAAAGGGGCAAGGATGACAGGGTGAGGGGTTGTGTCATGAAAGGGGGGATACCTTGGCTCGCTATCATCCCATGGCGCAGCCTGCTTTCGCGGCGGCCCCTTATTTTTGTCTCATCCATGCTCTACCAGATCGCCTCTTTCCTGCTCGACGTTGTTGGTGGCCTGCTCACCGGGGCATGCCTGTTGCGGCTGTATATGCAGTGGCAGCGCGTGCCGTTTTCCAACCCCGTCGGCGGGCTGGTTTTTGCGCTGACGGACTGGCTCATCATGCCGCTGCGCCGCGTGATCCCGCCGGTGGGGCGCTGGGATGTGTCGAGCCTGGTGGCAGCCGTGTTGCTGCAGCTGGCGCAGTACTTTATGCTGACCCTGCTGCTGGGCGCCGCCTCGGCATGGGCCTGGCTGCCGTGGCTGGCATTGTTTGGCCTCGCGCGGGTGGCGGTGTCGGGGCTGATTGGCTTGTTGATCGTCTATGCCGTGATGTCGTGGGTGCAGGCGCGGTCACCCCTGGCCGATGTGATTGCCCGGCTGTGCGAGCCCATCCTGCGGCCGTTTCGCCGCATCATCCCGCTGGTGGGCGGTATCGACCTGTCGCCGCTGGCCGTGCTGGTGTTGCTGCAGGTGGCGATGATTGTGCTGGGCCATTTACAGGCCAGCGTAATGAAGTAGCCCCCCTGAGTCGCCTTTGGCGCCTTCCCCCCAGGGGGACGACGGCCTCGCTGCGGGGCGGCCCTTGCTTGCCGTCCCTGGTTGGGGCCGCGCCGGTTTCGGCGGCTGCGCATGATGCGCGGCAATAGATATCTGATACCAAAATATCAGTGAAATCGACCCCTAGCGCTTATCCATAAAGCGCTAGCAGCTATCAAAATAATAGTGTTTTCGCGGCTTTGGCGGGCGCATCACCTCAGCACGAGGCTTTGCGCACGCACCCACCCGGTGGTGTTACATCACTGCGTCAGCAGGCAAACGCTGCAGCATGGCCAGACTGCTGGCCACGGTGTTGCGCAGTTCACGGCGATCGCAGATGAAGTCCACGGCGCCCTTGGTTTGCAGGAATTCGGCGCGCTGGAAGCCTTCGGGCAGGGTCACGCGCACTGTGGATTCGATCACACGCGGTCCGGCAAAGCCGATCAGGGCCTTGGGCTCGGCAATCACGATGTCGCCCACAAACGCAAAACCTGCGCTCACGCCGCCCATGGTCGGGTCGGTCAGCACGCTGATGTAGGGCAGGCCCTTCTTGGCCAGGCGAGTCAGCGCTGCGTTGGTCTTGGCCATCTGCATCAGGGACAGCAGGCCTTCCTGCATGCGTGCGCCGCCGGTGGCGGTAAAGCAGATGAAGGGCACCTTCTGCTCGATGGCGGTTTCCACGCCGCGCACAAAACGCTCGCCCACCACGGAGCCCATCGAGCCGCCCATGAAGTCGAACTCAAAGCACGCTGCCACCACGTTGATGCTCTTGACCGCCCCACCGATGACGATGAGGGCATCGGTTTCACCCGTGTTTTCCAGGGCTTCCTTCAGGCGCTCGGGGTATTTGCGGCTGTCCTTGAACTTGAGGGCATCCACAGGCAGCACTTCCTGGCCGATTTCATAGCGGCCTTCGGCGTCCAGAAAAGCGTTCAGCCGCGCGCGCGCGCCAATGCGGTGGTGGTGGCTGCAATGGGGGCAAACGTTCTGGTTTTGCTCCAGATCGGCCTTGTAGAGCACCGTTTCGCAGCTCGGGCACTTGATCCACAGCCCTTCAGGCACCTGGCGGCGCTCGGTGGGGTCGGTTTGCTGGATCTTGGAGGGCAGAAGTTTTTCGAGCCAGGACATGGTGTTCTCCTCTTCAGTGGCTCGGCCTGCCGGGGCGCTGGGGCGCCGCAGGGGGCAGGCCGGGTGGAATCTGTGGCGCGCCGTGCCCCGATGAGGGCGGCGCGCCGGGCTGCATTATGCGTCTACGCGTCCATTGCCTTGCGGATGCCGCGCAGGAAGTCGATCGTGATTGGCACCACCTTGGCGTGCTCTTGGTCTTCAATCAGCTGGATGATGCGGCTGCCAATGACCACGGCGTCGGCCACCTTGCCAATCGCCTGGGCGGTGGCGGCGTCGCGAATGCCAAAGCCCACACCCACGGGGATCGTCACATGCTGGCGGATGCGAGGCAGCATTTGCTCCACGGCCGAGGTGTCCAGCGCGCCCGAGCCGGTCACGCCCTTGAGCGACACGTAGTACACGTAGCCGCTGGCCACGCGCGCCACCTGGGCCATGCGCTCATCGGTGCTGGTGGGGGCCAGCAGGAAGATCAGGTCCATGCCGTGCTCACGCAGGCTGGCGGCAAAGGTCTCGCACTCTTCGGGTGGGTAGTCCACGATGAGCACGCCGTCCACGCCAGCGGCCGCCGCATCGCGCACAAAGGCACCTGCACCGTGCTTTTGGTCGTAGCGCTCCACGGGGTTGGCATAGCCCATCAGCACCACGGGTGTGGTGCTGTTGCGCTTGCGGAACTCGCGCACATGGTCGAGCACCTGCACCATGCCAATGCCCAGGCTGAGGGCTTTTTCGCCCGCCTTTTGAATCACCGGGCCATCGGCCATGGGGTCGGAAAAGGGCACGCCCAGCTCAATCACGTCGGCACCGGCCTCCACCATGCCGTGCATGAGTGCAGGGGTGATGTCGGCGAACGGGAAACCAGCGGTCACATAGGGAATCAGTGCCTTGCGGCCCTGCGCTTGCAGGGCAGAGAAGGTGGATGCAATACGGCTCATTTACTTCACCACCTTGATGGATTGCTCGCCGCCCTTGACGGACTGTCCCTGGCAGCTGGGTCGGCAGTAAAAATCGGCGCCACTCAGGTCGGCAACGGTGCCAATGTCCTTGTCACCACGGCCCGAGAGGTTGACCAGGATCGATTGGTCAGGGCGCATGGTTTTGGCCAGTTTCATGGCGTAGGCCACGGCATGGCTGGATTCGAGCGCGGGGATGATGCCCTCGGTGCGGCACAGGTAGTGGAAGGCTTCCAGAGCTTCCTTGTCGGTAATGCCGACGTATTCGGCACGCCCGATTTCCTGCAACCAGGCGTGCTCCGGGCCCACGCCCGGATAGTCCAGACCTGCGCTGATACTGTGGGTTTCGGTGATCTGGCCGTTGTCATCCTGCAGGATGAAGGTGCGGTTGCCGTGCAGCACGCCCGCGCTGCCCTTTTGCAGCGATGCCGAGTGTTTGCCCGACTCCAGCCCTTCGCCTGCGGCTTCCACGCCAATGAGGCGCGTTTTCTCGAACGGGATGTAGGGGTGGAAGATGCCCATGGCGTTGCTGCCGCCACCCACGCAGGCGATCACGGCATCGGGCTGGTCGCCCAGCACTTTTTGCTCGGCCAACATGGCGGGCATCTGGTCGATGCACTCCTTGCCGATCACGCTCTGGAAGTCACGCACCATCATGGGGTAGGGGTGTGGGCCTGCCACCGTGCCGATGATGTAGAAGGTGTTGTCCACATTCGCCACCCAGTCGCGCATGGCCTCGTTGAGCGCATCTTTCAGCGTCTTGCTGCCCGATTCCACGGGCACCACCGTGGCGCCCAGCAGTTTCATGCGGTACACGTTGGGGCTTTGGCGCTTGACGTCCTCTGCACCCATGTACACCACGCATTCCAGGCCATAGCGCGCGCAGATGGTGGCCGTGGCCACGCCGTGCTGACCTGCGCCCGTTTCTGCAATCACGCGGGGCTTGCCCATGCGCTTGGCCAGCATGGCCTGGCCAATCACGTTGTTGATCTTGTGAGCGCCGGTGTGGTTCAGGTCCTCACGTTTGAGGTAGATCTGCGCGCCACCCATTTCGCGGCTGGTACGGGCTGCGTGGTAGATGGGTGATGGGCGACCGACGAAGTGCTTGAGTTCGTAGTGAAACTCGGCCAGAAAATCGGGGTCGTTTTGGTAGCGCGCGTAGGCCTCGCGCAGTTCCTGGATGGCGTGGGTCAGGGTTTCGCTGACGAAGCTGCCGCCGTAGGGGCCGAAATGACCGGAAGTATCAGGTTGCTGATAGGAATTCATGGGGATTCTTTGCAAGTTGTGCATCGGCCGCCCGCACGGCGGCAACGAAGCGTTGGATCTTCAGTGCGTCTTTGATGCCCTTGATGGGCTTTCCATCGGGGCCATCGGCTTCGACGCCGGAACTGACATCAACCGCCAGCGAGAGACCCCGCGGGCGGACTTGCAAAATGCCATCGGTCACGTTTGCAGGCGTGAGTCCACCAGACAAAACGAGGTGAGAGCTGACGCTTGGTGGAAGGAGTGACCAATTGAATGCCTTGCCGCTGCCGCCAAAACCTTCGACATGGGCGTCGAGCAGGATGGCCTGGGCGTGAGAGTAATCGTGGGCGTATTTTACGAGGTCAAAGCTGGCCGCACCGTCGCCCAGGGGAATTCGGGCGGCTCGCAGGTAGGGGCGTGCGCCTTGGTGGGTGGCGGCCAGGCAATCCTGGGGAGATTCATCACCGTGAAACTGGATCGTAGCGCCTGCTATCAAAGCGCTGGTAGCTATCACACCGGTAGCGGGCTCGTTCACGAACAGCAAAACTGGTGTGACAAAGGGCGGCAGGCGTCTGGCCAGTTGTGCTGCGCGTTCGGGTGTTACCGCACGCGGGCTGGGGGCATACAGCACGAAACCCACTGCATCGGCGCCTGCCGCCACTGCGGCATCCACGTCCTGCTCGCGGGTCAGGCCGCAGATTTTGATGCGGGTGCGTGCATGCGGCAGCTTGGAGATGTCTTGTGCGTTCATGGCAACCAATCATACGCAGCCGTGCGCTGGGGCAAGCCCCAGGCGGCGTCATAGACCGGGCCTTGAAAAAACAGCCCATCCGGCGAAAACGTGGGCGCTGCCGCATCGCGGGATTTGGCGGCGAGCACCTGCGCCACCCATTCAGGAGGCTGGTTGCCCTGGCCCACGGCAATCAGGCAGCCCATGATGTTGCGGATCATGTGGTGCAAAAACGCATTGGCTTCGAACTCAAAGCGCCAGTAGCAGGGGCTCCAGCCCAGCTCCGGGTGTGGTTCTCCCAGACCCCGGCGCGTAATGCCGATGCGCTGCAGGGTCTTGACGGGGGACTTGGCCTGGCACGCCGACGCACGAAACGAGGTGAAGTCGTGCTCGCCCAGCAGGTAGTCCGCAGCTTGCCGCATCGCTTGGTGGTCCAGCGGATGGAAAACCCAGCCCACGCGACCGGCGTCCACACTCGGCCGCACGGGGGACTGCAGCAGCACATAGGCATAGCGCCGCGCGATCGCGCTGGCGCGGGCATGGAAGCCGTCCGGCACGGGCTGCGCCCATTGCACGGCAATATCGGCAGGAAGAAAGGTGTTGGTACCCCGTACCCAGGAGGAGGGCGGGCGGTTCAGCGGCGTGTCAAAGTGCACCACCTGCATCAATCCATGCACACCTGCGTCGGTACGGCCTGCGCACAAAGTGCTGACAGGGTGCGTGGCAAAGCGGCCCAGGGCCGCTTCGAGTTTGTCCTGAATCGTGTTGCCCGACAGCTGGCTTTGCCAGCCGCTGTAGGCCTGTCCGTTGTAGCTGACACCCAGCGCCACCCGCATCATGGGGCGGCCTGGGGGTGGGGAAAGCGCGCCGTGAGAGAACCCGGCTGCATCAGCCCAGTTCGGCCAGCATACGCTGGGCGCGGGTCTTGAGGGCGCCGCTGGATTCGGCCACCACTTCTTCGATCAGCGTGCGAGCACCGTCGGTGTCGCCAATGGCGTTGAACTCTTCGGCCAATGCCAGCTTGGTGGCCAGCGGATCATCCTGCGCCGCAGCCGAGCCATCATCGACGAACTCGGGTGCCGGAGCGGGTGCCTTGGCCGCAGGGGCTGCCATGGGCTTGGACGGTGCGTTCAGATCCAGAGACAGTTCGCCCAGATCAAATTCCATGGGGCCGGAATCCTTGGCGTCACCTGCCAGCGGGATGGGGCCAGATGGCGCCATGCTCAGATCGTCAGCGCTCGGGAAGTCGAGGTTGGCGACGGGCGGAGGGGCCATCATCGGGCCGGGGGCTGTATCTTGACCTCCCCAGGCTGGTGCGGTTGCGGAGGGCAGCTCTGGCAAATCCAGTTCCGGGCGCAGTGTTTGTGGTTCATCGCTGGCATCGGCGTCCGTAGTGCGACGGGTGCCACCTGCGGCCGCTGCTGCAGCGGCAGCCGCTGCAAACCCGCCTGGGGGTGCTGGTGCCACCGAGGGAGCGTCGGTCAGTGCGTCATCTGGCAGGTCCAGATCGAGATCCAGGTCGAGATCGGGGGGGAGTGCCGCTGTGGCCGCCGCATTGCCAGCACCGCCCGTGAAGGTGCTCGGGAAGCCACCTGGGGGCAGCGATGGAGATTCGTCCTCGGCCATGCCGGGGCGGCCGCCAGGCTGGTACAAGCGGTTTTCGGGGTCCAGGTCGCGGCCGAGTTCGGCAATGCGGTTCCAGTCCGGGCCTTCGCCCTGCGTCAGCTTGAACACATCCCCTGCCACCGCTTCCAGTGCCTTGCGATCCTGGCGCTTGGCGTAAATTTCGCCGAGCTTCACATGGACCGACACGCGGGCCGGATTGTGGCGAATCGCTTCCTTCAGGATTTCCTCGGCCTGCAGGTCGCGGCCATAGGCCAAATAAACGTCTGCCTCCGCCACGGGATCCACATCGCCGCCAGCATCGAGCTGGCTCGGGGAGTAGGCCATGGACGAGCCGGTCGTCATTTCGCTGTTGGCGGTATCCACGCGCTGTCCGCCGCTGGCACCGAAGAATGAATCAGGCTGGATGCGGCTTTCCAGGAACGAGCTGTCTACGCCAGCGTTCTGGCGGCGACGCTGCACCACACGGTAAGCGCCATAACCCAGCAATAGGGCCAGCAGGCCACCACCGGCCAAGGGCAGGATCGGATCGTCCATGAGGCCGGACAGGAAACTCGGCTCTTCAACAGGGGCTGGTGCTGGCGCAGGCATCCGTACGGGGGCTGCGGGTGCGGATGCGACGGGAGCCGGTGCAGAGGCGGGTTCGGAGGCCGCCTCGGCAGGAACGGCAACATCCGCTGGGGCACTGGCTGGGGGCACGGGGGCCGACGCAGGTGTTTCAGGCGCGGCGGGTGCTGTAGGCGTGGCGGGGACTGCAGGGGCCTGCACGGCCACGCCAGCGGGGGCGCTGGCACCGCCAGCAGGCGCGGCACTGCCAGCAGCGGCCGATGCTGCGCCCAGCTTGTTCAGGTCGGTAATGTTCTTGGACAGTTCGGCCATCCGTGTGGCGGCCTCGCTGGCTTGCTTGTCCTTGGCGAGCTGGTCCTCGGCGGCCTTCTGGCCCTTCACGGAGCCTTTGGACAGCGTCAGCTTGTCGGGTGCGGTCGTGGCAGGTTTCTTGTCCTCCACGCGGGTCTGCACCGTGCCTGACGCAGAGCGCTCTGCAGCGGCCACTGCCGTGGTCGGTGCGGCACCTGCCAGCTTGCGGCGGAATTCGTTGAAATCCTTGGCCTGGGCTGCCAGGATCTGGCGTGCCTCAGGGGCTGGGGTTGCCTGCGCCGCAACTTCATCGGGCATCTGCAGTACCGCGCCAGCTTTGAGGCGATTGACATTGCCTTGAATGAATGCGTCCGGGTTCGCACGCATCATGGCAACCAGCATCTGATCCAGAGACACGCTGGCGGGGCGGTAGGCATTCGCCAGGCGGCCAGCGGTGTCGCCGGCCTGCACCTTGACGCCGTCTGCGGGGGTTGGACGAGGGGCTGCTGCTGCCGGGCGTGGTGCTGGCGGTGCAGCAGCGGCAGAGGATTCGGTGGCGCGCGGGGCGACCGGTGCGCGCACGGCGGGCGCCGATGGGGCAGCAGGTGCCGAGATCTGAGGGGACGCCGTCACATTCGGTGCTGCGCGGCGCAGTGCTGGCGGGTCAAACAGCATGGTGTAGCTGCGCACAATGCGGCCCGAGCCCCAGTTGGCGTCCAGCACCAGATCAAGGAAGGGGTCGTTCACCGGGCGATCACTCGTCAGACGCAGCACGGCGGTGCCGTCTGGGCGACGCTGCAGCTGGATTTGCAGGTTGTTGATCGCGGGCGTGTATTCCATGCCCTGGGCGCGGAAAACTTCCGGGGTAGCCGTCGTAGCGCGCAGGGTGTCGGCTTCGGCGGGGGTGATCTGGGGCAGGTCAATTTCGGCGCGCAAAGGCTCGCCCAAGGCAGACTGCACGGTGATGCGGCCCAACGCCAGGGCCGAGGCGTCGCCAGCGTAAAAGCCAGCCGACGCTACGGCCGCAGCCGCCAGGACAGAAAATTTCCAACGATGCATGTTTGCCAACAACTGATTAGGTTTTTGTGCGGCTCGGTCGAGCGGTGCTTTTTTTCTCATGGTCTGGTCCCGCCCCGGCGCGTGAAAATATGTAAAAAGCACCATAGCATCAATGTTTTGCACTGACAAGCTGAGGTGGCTCCGAAGCTTTGAGCGAGGTTCAGACGCACCAGATTGGGGCATTCAAATGTTGCCAATTGCCAACGTGGCGTAACTGAGTGTGTCAAGGTGCCGGGCGTAAAAAAGCGCGCACGGCGAGGGCCGTGCGCGCTTTTTGGGGATTGCCGGCTTAGGCGTCGAGCAAGATGCGCAGCATGCGGCGCAGGGGCTCGGCGGCGCCCCAGAGCAGCTGATCGCCAATGGTGAAGGCGCCCAGATATTCAGGGCCCATGGCCAGCTTGCGGATGCGGCCCACGGGGATGTTCATGGTGCCGGTCACCGCCACGGGGGTCAGGTCCTGGATGGTGGCTTCACGGGTGTTGGGCACCACCTTGACCCACTGGTTGTCGGCGGCGATCATGGCTTCGAGGTCGGCCACGGGCACATCCTTCTTGAGTTTGAACGTCAGCGCCTGGCTGTGGCAGCGCATGGCGCCCACGCGCACGCAGAAACCATCGACGGGAATGGCGGAGGCGTTGAAGCCCTCGCCCATACCCAGGATCTTGTTGGTCTCGGCCATGCCCTTCCACTCTTCCTTGGACATGCCGTTGCCCAGGTCCTTGTCGATCCAGGGGATCAGCGAGCCGCCCAGCGGTACGCCGAAGTTGGCAGTTTCAGCGGCTGACAGGCTGCGCTGCTTGGCGATGACCTTGCGGTCGATTTCCAGGATGGCGCTCTTGGGATCGTCGAGCAGCGCGCGCACTTCGGCGTTCAGCGTGCCGTACTGCGTGAGCAGCTCGCGCATGTGCTGCGCGCCGCCGCCTGATGCTGCCTGGTAGGTCTGGGTGCTCATCCATTCCACCAGACCTGCCTTGTACAGAGCGCCCACGCCCATCAGCATGCAGCTCACGGTGCAGTTGCCGCCGATCCAGTTCTTGCCGCCGTTGGCCAGGGCGTTCTTGATGACGGGCATGTTGACCGGATCGAGAATGATCACGGCGTCCTTGTCCATGCGCAGGGTGGAGGCGGCATCGATCCAGTGGCCGTTCCAGCCGGCGGCGCGCAGCTTTGGGAACACTTCAGAGGTGTAGTCACCGCCCTGGGCGGTGATGATGATTTCGCAGCGCTTGAGAGCCTCAATGTTGAACGCATCCTGCAGTGCAGTCTCGTTCTTGGTTTGGGCAGGGGCCTTGCCGCCTGCGTTCGAGGTGGAGAAGAACATGGGTTCGATCAGATCGAAGTCCTTCTCTTGTTCCATACGGTCCATCAGGACCGAGCCGACCATGCCGCGCCAGCCGACCAACCCTACCAACTTGCTCATTTCAACGCCCTTTCTAAGTAAGAAACAGTGCCAGACCGGACTGCTCGCCTGGCTCGTCTGGCCAGGAAGGGCGCACGACGAACCAGGCTGAGTCAGCCCTTAATGGTCGTGGTTTTGGTGATGGTTGCGCGCGCAGCCACACCGGCCGTGGCGGCGGGTGCAATGTTCAGGGCGAACGTGTGGGCGGCAAACATGGGTTGGCATTGTAGCAGTGCGAACGCTCCTGTCCCCTTAGAGCGCGGTGTGCTCACTCTCACTATTGTTCAGAGCGATGCGGTCCTGAAGCAGTGATATCCTTCTGTTTCTAAGTATTTCAAGGGGTTCGAATTGATACGCCAAATGACTGCTGTAGTTGGTTTCGTAGGGGTTGTTTTAGTGGCTGGGTGTTCCACCACTAGCTCGCCAGTGCAATACAAGGCGTCTACAAAAAACGTTGTGGCAATTGAAGATTATGTTCGCGATGCTGGTGCAAAAGTGAAGACTGTTGATTTCGTATCCGCTCCAGGCGTAGAGGGGAGTCCGTGGTGTCGCGCGAATGGTCCTGTTTCGTTTGGCTCGGGGAAAACGGCTGCCCAGTTTATTCAGGAAGCACTTCAAGAGGAACTATTTTTGGCAAAAGCGTATGCAAGCAATGCGCCCGTCTCCATTGGTGGAACGGTCGACAGGCTCACGTTTAGTTCTGTAAGCCCCGCGAGCTGGGAAATCGGTTTGACGTTGACTTCTAGCAATGGACAGACATTACGTGTGGAAAACAGCCATCGTTTTGACACGAGTTGGGATGCTTGGAGTGCTTGCAAAAACGTTGCTGACGCGTTTGCGCCAGCCGTGCAGGGAACACTTACTAAGGCTGTTACTGATCCTCGCTTTAAGGCCCTGTTATTACCGAAGTAGGGTTGTATTAGGTGTCCTGCGCGAGGTTGAAACCTGGTATGTCGATTCAAGCCGACAGATGCCGATCAAGGATGCTCGATGCGCCGCATCGAGCGTTTGCATTTTCAGCGATTAACGGGGTCCCTCGTTGTTGTAGACCCTGATCGAATCGCGCACCAAGCGTTTGTCACTTCGGCGCGCACGCGAGACCATTTTCTAGGTTTGGGCCACGGGATTGGTCTGCAATAAGCATCCGTGACCAAGCTGAAGTAGACGAACTTCTCGGCGGTCACAAGGTAGAGGACGTCAGCCACCACTACTGGTCGATGGTAGTGACCTGCACTTACTGATGGCGCGCCTTGAGAGGTTTCAGATGCTGGCGAAACCAGTGGTGGTAATTAGTGGTCTTGTGATAGACCTCTCGCGTCTGCACTAGCATCCCTGCGTCGCGCAGCACGTCAAACAGCGCATCGAGCCCAAGCCCGTTCCACTGCCCCGCCAACGGCTCGCGCAACATGGGGCACAGCTTGCGAGTGCCCAGCCGGGGTTGGCGAATACGCATATCGCACACCAACTCCGCTATCGCCTGCGTTCGGTGTTCACGCTGTCTGGTGCTATTGCCATCTGGTAGTACGTCTTTCGGTTGTGTTTCATTCGCGACAAGCCCCTGCCACGCTCAAGCCTTGGACGAACCGTTGCGCGAGACATTGGAAAAATGCCAGTGACTTCGCGTGGAGCCCCCGCCCATGGTCTGCTCCGCACTACAGTCCTGCCTATCGCTTTGTCTGCGATTCATCGAGAGTGGAAAAATGCAAGTCATCGTTGTGGGGTCTGGCAAACTGGCCAGGGAGCTGTTGGGGGCGCTGCCCTCTGGGGACGCTGGCCAGGTTGTGCCCTGGGCCGCCGAGGGGTTGCCTGCAGAAAAATCGGTGGTGGTGCATGCAGGCTCGGGCCGGGAGCTGCAAGCGGTGAGCGCGTTCTGTGAATCCACGTGCTCTGCGCTGGTGGAGCTGTCCACGGGATCAGCGCTGGAACACCTGGCTGTAGGTTTTCCCGTGGTCCTGTGTCCCAACACCAACCTTCTCATGCTCAAGTTCATGGCCATGCTGGAGCGCAGTGGGCATTTGTTCCGTGGCTATCGCATCGGGCTGACCGAGTCGCACCAGGCTCAGAAGTCGTCGGTGCCGGGTACGGCCGTGAGCATGGCGCAGGCGCTGGGTCTTGTGCCCGGTGATATCCGGTCCGTGCGCGATGCCGAGGTTCAGCAGCGCGTGCTGCAGATTCCCTCAGAACATCTTGGCCGCCATGCCTACCACCAGGTTCTGATAGAGGATGGGGCTTGCAGCGTGACGCTGGAAACCCGTGTTTATGGCGATGCGCCGTATGCAGAGGGCGTTGCGCACATCGTGGCAGCCGTGCGCGAGCGGCCGCTGGAGAACCGGCGCTACGCCATCATCGAATTCATCGACAACGGGTGGCTGTAGGCGGTACGGGCAGTACCACGGATCCACAAGAAAAAAGCGCCGGGAGTGTCCGGCGCTTTTTTTTGTGACCGCTGAGCGGGGGATCAGGCCGTCAGCGCCTTCACCACCGCGTCGCCCATCTGCGCCGTACCCACCTTGGTGGTGCCTTCGCTGTAGATATCGGGCGTGCGCAGGCCCTGCGCCAGCACCTTTTGCACGGCGGTTTCGATGCGCTGGGCGGCGGCTTCCTGATTCAGGCTGAAGCGCAGCATCATCGCGGCCGACAGGATGGTGGCCAATGGGTTGGCCACGCCCTTGCCGGCGATGTCGGGGGCGCTGCCGTGGCTGGGTTCGTACAGGCCCTGGTTGCTGCTGTTCAGGCTGGCCGAGGGCAGCATGCCGATGGAGCCAGTGAGCATGGAGGCTTCGTCCGACAGGATGTCGCCGAACATGTTGCCGGTCACCACCACGTCAAACGCCTTGGGGGCCTTGACCAGCTGCATGGCCGCGTTGTCCACGTACATGTGCTGCAGCTCGATGTCGGGGTATTCCTTGTGCACGTCGGTGACCACATCCTTCCAGAACTGGAAGGTTTCCAGCACGTTGGCCTTGTCCACGCTGGTGACCTTCTTGTTGCGCTTGCGCGCGGCCTGGAAGGCGACGTGGGCGATGCGCTCGATCTCGGGGCGGCTGTAGCGCATGGTGTCGAAGGCTTCCTCGGCACCGGGGAAGTGGCCATCGGTGGCCACGCGGCGACCACGCGGCTGGCCAAAGTAGATGTCGCCCGTCAGCTCGCGGATGATGAGGATATCGAGGCCCGCGATCAGCTCGGGCTTGAGGCTCGATGCGCCCACCAGTTGCTCGTAGCAGATGGCGGGGCGGAAGTTGGCGAACAGGCCCAGGTTCTTGCGCAGGCCCAGGATGGCCTGCTCGGGGCGCAAGGGGCGGTCGAGCTTGTCGTACTTCCAGTCGCCCACAGCGCCGAACAGGATGGCGTCGGCTTCCTTGGCGAGCTTCAGGGTGGATTCTGGCAGCGGGTGGCCGTGGACCTCGTAGGCGGCGCCGCCGACCAGGGCAGATTCCATCTCGAAATTCAGGTCCAGGGCTTCCAGAACCTTCACGGCTTCGGAGACGATTTCGGTACCGATGCCGTCACCCGGCAGAACTGCGATTTTCATTGAATTTGCTTTGATTTTGATAGCTGCTACTGCTTATGGATAAAGCGCTAGAGGCTAATTTAAATGATATTTTTTGATGCCTGCGGTGTCTTACGACACCATGGTGTGCGCAAGCCAGGGCTTGGTCGCCAGGCGCTGCGCTTCAAACGCCTTGATCTTGTCGGACTGGCGCAGGGTCAGGCCGATGTCGTCGAAGCCGTTGAGCAGGCAGTACTTGCGGAAGGCCTGCACGTCGAACGGAATCTCTTCGCCCTGAGGACGCACGATGACCTGGCGCTCCAGGTCGATGGTGAGTTGGTAGCCGGGGAAGGCGTGCACTTCATCGAACAGCTGGGCCACCGTTGCCTCGGGCAGCACGATAGGCAGCAGGCCGTTCTTGAAGCAGTTGTTGAAGAAGATGTCCGCAAAACTCGGCGCGATCACGGCGCGAAAGCCGAACTGGTCCAGTGCCCAGGGCGCGTGTTCGCGGCTGGAGCCGCAGCCGAAGTTCTTGCGTGCCAGCAGGATGGAGGCGCCTGCATAGCGCGGCTGGTTCAGCACGAAGTCGGGGTTGGGCTTGCGGCGGGCCGGGTCCTGGCCCGGCTCGCCGTGGTCCAGGTAGCGCCATTCGTCAAACAGGTTCACGCCAAAGCCGGTCTTCTTGATCGACTTCAGAAACTGCTTGGGGATGATCGCGTCGGTATCGACGTTCTCGCGGTCCATCGGGGCCACCAGGCCCTTGAGTAAGGTGAATTTCTGCATGGGTGCCTTGTTACTTGTTGGCGGCGCGTTCGAGTGCGCCCCCTGCCCGTTGAACGTCCTGGCCTACGCCCTTGACGGTGTTGCACCCGCCCAGCAGCAAGGCGGCAGACAGTGCGATGAGGATGGCGGCGATTTTCTTCATGGCGGGCTCCTTCAGGCGAATTGGCGAATGTCCACAAAATGACCGTGCACGGCGGCGGCGGCTGCCATGGCGGGGCTGACGAGATGGGTGCGGCCACCAGCGCCCTGGCGGCCTTCGAAGTTGCGGTTGCTGGTGGATGCGCAGCGCTCGCCCGGCTCCAGGCGGTCGGCGTTCATGGCCAGGCACATGCTGCAGCCGGGCTCGCGCCACTCAAAGCCTGCGGCCACAAAAATCTTGTCCAGGCCTTCGCGCTCGGCCTGCTCTTTGACGAGGCCCGAGCCGGGAACCACCATGGCCAGCTTCACGTTGCTGGCCACCTTGCGGCCCAGGTTCTTGACCAAGGCGGCGGCTTCGCGCATGTCTTCGATGCGGCTGTTGGTGCAACTGCCGATGAACACCTTGTCGATGGTGATGTCGTTGATCGCCTTGCCGGGCTGCAGGCCCATGTAGGTCAAGGCGCGCTCGATGGCGCCGCGCTTGTTGGCATCCTTTTCCTTGTCGGGGTCCGGCACGCGGGCATCCACGCCCAGCACCATCTCGGGCGAGGTGCCCCAGGTGACTTGCGGCACGATGTCGGAGGCGTCGAGCTTCACCACGGTGTCGAACTTCGCGTCGGCATCGGAGTGCAGCGTCTTCCAGTACGCCACGGCCTGGTCCCATTCGACGCCCGTGGGCGACAGGGGGCGGCCCCTGACGTATTCAATGGTCTTGTCGTCCACCGCCACCAGGCCAGCGCGCGCGCCGCCTTCGATGGCCATGTTGCACACGGTCATGCGGCCTTCCATGCTCATCGCGCGGAAGACGGAGCCTGCAAATTCGATGGTGTAGCCGGTGCCGCCGGCCGTGCCGATCTTGCCGATGATGGCCAGCACCACGTCCTTGGGCGTCACGCCCTTGGCGAGCGTGCCGTCCACCTGCACCAGCATGTTCTTGGCCTTCTTGGCCAGCAGCGTCTGTGTGGCCATCACGTGCTCGACCTCGGAGGTGCCGATGCCGTGGGCCAGTGCGCCGAACGCGCCGTGCGTGCTGGTATGGCTGTCGCCGCACACCACCGTCATGCCGGGCAGGGTGGCACCGTTTTCAGGGCCGATGACGTGCACGATGCCCTGGCGCTTGTGCATGAAGGGGAAGAACGCAGCGGGAGAGATCTGCGCCATGTTGTCGTTCAGCGTGGTGATCTGCTCTTTGCTGATGGGGTCGGTGATGCCGTCGTAGCCGTTTTCCCAGCCCGTGGTGGGCGTGTTGTGGTCGGCGGTGGCCACGATGGAACTCATGCGCCAGACCTTGCGGCCCGCCTCGCGCAGGCCTTCAAACGCCTGGGGGCTGGTCACCTCGTGCACCAGATGGCGGTCGATGTAGAGGATGGAGGTGCCGTCCTCTTCGGTGTGGACGACATGCTCGTCCCAGATCTTGTCGTACAGGGTGCGTCCCATGGCGTGGCTTTCTTTCTGCTTTTCAGGTGGGTGATTGGATTTTAGTGTCGGGGTCTGGCCGGGGTGACAGGTGTTCCACCAGCAAACGGGCCGTGACGGGCAGGGCGTCGAAGTCGCGAGCCACCACGCGCAGCTCGCGGTGGGCCCAGGCATCGGTCAGCGGGATGGCTTGCAGGTTGCCCACGCCGCGCATCAGCGCAAATGCCCGGTCGGGCAGCAGGCCCACGCCCAGTCCGTTGTCGATCATGCGGCACATGGCATCGAGCCCTGTGACCTGGATGCGCTGTCGCAGCGGGCGCCCGGCGGCGGCGGCGGCGGCGCGCATGGCCAGGCTGATGCTGCTGTTGGCATGCAGGCCCACGATGTCCCAGTCCAGAACTTCTTCAAAATTGATAGCGTCCAGCGCAGACAGGCCGTGCGCCAGGGGTACAACGAGCACCAGATTGTCGGCGCGGTAAGGGCGGCTTTGCAATTCCAGGGCACCGTTGCCACTGGCCATGCCGATGTTGCAGATGCCCAGGTCGGCGGCGCCCTCCTGCACGGCATGCAGCACGTCGCTGGAGAGGTGCTCCTGCAGGTCGATCTTGATCTGGCTGTGCTCGCGCGCAAAGGCGCCCAGGTCTTCGGGCAGGAACTGGAAGATGGCCGAGATGTTGGCGTGCATGCGGACATGGCCGCGCACGCCGTCGGCGTATTCGCTCAACTCGCCCTGCATGCGTTCGAGGCCAAACAGCACGGTGCGCGCATGGTGCAGCAGGCTCTCGCCTGCGGGTGTGAGCGTGACGCCCCGGCTGTGGCGGTAGAGCAGGGCGGTGTCCACGGCGGTTTCCAGGTCCGACAGGCGCTTGCTGACGGCCGATGCCGCAATGAATTCGCGCTCAGCCGCGCGGCCAATGCTGCCGAGCTCGCACACCGCCACAAACAGTTGCAGCGAGGTTAGGTCGATACGGCGCGCAAAACTGCGCTCGGAGCTTTTCATGGGGTTTTAGCTTCTCGAAATGAGAAGGTTGCCTATTTTCTCCCCATTATTACCGCTTTGACATCGCGATACGCGATGGCGGCACTGCCCTTCTGCGCGAGGGTAGAACCGCTGAGGCCCAGAAAGCTACCGTCGCTCAGGCGGTGCAGGTGCTGGCGTGCTCTGGCACAGCGGCACGCCAGCGCAGCTCATGTTCAATGCGCTGACGCAGCAGATCGGCCGCGCCCATTTCACCATGCACCACGTACACCTTGTCCGGCGCGTGCCCCATGCTGCGCAGCCAGGCGATGAGCTGGTTGCCGTCTGCATGGGCTGATGCAGAGGACAGCCGAACCACCTCGGCCCGCACGGCCACGTCCTGGCCGTGGATACGGATGGTTTTTTCGCCCTCTGCCAGCCGCGCACCACGGGTGCCTGGGGCCTGGTGGCCGGTCAGGATGATCATGTTGCGGTGGTCGCCTGCGTGCAGTGCCAGGTGGTGCAGCACGCGCCCCCCGGTGGCCATGCCGCTGGCCGACAGGATGACCATGGGGCCATGAAGCTTGGCCAGCCCCTTGGATTGCTCTGGCGTCTGGACCATGGTGGCGCCATGCTCCAGTGCCTGCACCTCGCGGCCGCTCAGGCGGTGTTCCTGCATGTGGTGCTGGAACAGCCCCGTGGTACTGACGGCCATGGGGCTGTCCAGAAACACCTTGAGCGATGCGGGCACCACACCCTGCGCCTTGAGCAGGCCAATCGCGTGCAGCACGACCTGCGCACGCCCCACGGCAAACACCGGCACCACGGCAATACCGCCACGCGCTGCCAGGCGCTGCAGGGCGGGGCCCAGTTCATCGAGCGGGCCTTCGGGCGGGTGCTCGCGGTCGCCGTAGGTGGACTCGATGAGCACGGTGTCGGCCTGGGGCGGCGCGTCAGGCGGGTTCATGAGCAGGTCATCGGGCCGCCCCAGGTCGCCCGAAAACAGAATGCGCCTGCCTCCCACCTCCAGCAGCACGCTGGCTGCACCAAGGATGTGGCCTGCGGGCGAAAACGTCACACGCCAGCCGGGCAGGGGCTCAAACGCCTTGTGAAATGGGTGGATCTGGAACTGCTTGAGGCAGTGCAGCGCGTCGAGCCGGGTGTACAGGGGCAGGGCGGGGCTGTGGCTGCTGAGCTGGTGGCGGTTGAGAAAGGCCGCGTCTTCTTCCTGCAGGTGCCCGCTGTCGGGCAGCAGGATGGTGCACAGGTCGCGTGTGCCCGGTGTGCAGTGGATGGCGTCGGTGTAGCCGTCGCGCGCCAGCAGCGGCAGGTAGCCGCTGTGATCCAGGTGGGCATGGGTCAGCACCACGGCGTCGATCTGGTGCGGCGTGACGGGCAGAGGCTGCCAGTTGCGCAGGCGCAACTGCTTGTAGCCCTGGAACAGGCCGCAATCGACCAGGAGGCTCTTGCCGTTGTAACGCACCAGGTACTTGGAGCCGGTGACCGTGCCGGAGCCGCCCAGGAAGGTGATGTTGACGTTCATGTGCCCAAGCTCCCGGGTGATCATCGATGCGACCCATCCTACTGCGCTGTGCGTGCATCGCACGGGCCTAAGGGAGTTTCTTGCCCTGCGTCAAGAAAAAACCGCCTGGGCCAAAAGGCCACAAGCGGTTTTCGATGGGATGCCGGTGCGCGGTCAGCTGAAGAAGTTCTTCAGCCGGTCCGTCCAACTCTCGCCGCTGGGCGAGTGGCGGGCGCCGCCCTTCTTGAGCGAATCTTCCAGTTCGCGCAGCAGCTTGCGCTGGTGCTCGGTCAGCTTGACGGGTGTCTCGACTGCGATGTGGCAGTACAGATCGCCCGGGTAGCTGGCACGCACGCCCTTGATGCCCTTGCCACGCAGGCGGAACTGCTTGCCGGCCTGGGTGCCTTCAGGAATGTCGATCGCTGCCTTGCCAGCCAGCGTGGGCACTTCGATCTCGCCGCCGAGTGCTGCCGTGATGAAGCTCACAGGCACCTGGCAGTGCAGGTCGTCGCCATCGCGCTCGAAGATGTCGTGTTTCTTCAGGCGGATTTCGATGTACAGGTCACCCGGCGGGCCGCCGTTGGTGCCCGGCTCGCCGTTGCCGGTGGAGCGGATGCGCATGCCGTCGTCGATGCCCGCAGGGATCTTCACTTCCAGCGTCTTTTGCTTCTTGAGCTTGCCCTGACCGTGGCAGGTGGTGCACGGCTCGGGAATGATCTTGCCCGTGCCGCGGCAGTGGGGGCAGGTCTGCTGCACGCTGAAGAAGCCCTGGCGCATCTGTACCGTGCCTGCGCCCTGGCAGGTGCCACAGGTCTTGGCACTGGTGCCGGGCTTGGCACCGCTGCCGTGGCAGGTGTCGCAGCTCTCCCACGAGGGGATGCGGATCTGCGCATCCTTGCCGCGCGCGGCTTCTTCCAGCGTGATCTCCATGGCGTAGCTGAGGTCGCTGCCCCGGTACACCTGTCGGCCGCCGGCACCGCGCCCACGCCCGCCCTGCTGGCCAAACATGTCGCCGAAGATGTCGCCAAAGGCCTCGGCAAAACCACCAAAGCCCTCCGCCCCCGCGCCGCCGGGGCCGCGCATGTTGGGGTCCACCCCGGCGTGGCCGTACTGGTCGTAGGCCGCGCGTTTTTGCGGGTCGGAGAGCATCTCGTAGGCCTCCTTGGCCTCCTTGAACTTCTCTTCGGCAGGCTTGGCTGCGTCACCCTGGTTGCGGTCGGGGTGGTGCTTCATCGCCAGCTTGCGATAGGCCTTCTTGATTTCTTCGTCCGAGGCGTTCTTGGGAACGCCCAGGATTTCGTAAAAGTCTCTTTTGGACATGGTCATTCTGAGCCCGGTTGGAACAGGAACGCCGCGCAAGCCCCGTCAAGGGCCCCGCGCGGCGGCTGGGGTCAACGGCGGCGTGCTCAGCCCTTCTTGACTTCCTTCACCTCGGCATCGACGACGTTGTCGTCGTCTGCGGGCTTGGCGGACGCGCCGCCAGCCGACGCGCCTGCGGCCTCAGCACCCCCGGCTGCCTGAGCAGCTTGCGCTGCCTGGGACTCGGCGTACATCTTTTCGCCCAGCTTCTGGCTGGCAGCCATCAGCGCCGTGGTCTTTTCGTCAATCGCGGCCTTGTCTTCGCCCTTCAAGGCTTCTTCCAGCGCCTTGACTGCGGCAGTGATCGCGTCTTTTTCACCTGCGTCGAGCTTGTCGCTGTGTTCGGCCAGGCTCTTGTTCACGCTGTGCACGGCGGCTTCACCCTGGTTGCGGGCTTGCACCAGCTCCAGCTTCTTCTTGTCGTCGGCTGCGTTCAGCTCGGCGTCCTTCACCATCTGCTGGATTTCTTCTTCCGACAGGCCCGAGTTGGCCTTGATGGTGATCTTGTTTTCCTTGCCCGTGCCTTTGTCCTTGGCGCCCACGTGCAAGATGCCGTTGGCGTCGATGTCGAACGACACTTCGATCTGCGGAACGCCGCGGGCTGCCGGTGGAATGCCTTCCAGGTTGAATTCGCCCAGCAGCTTGTTGCCGGTAGCGATTTCGCGCTCGCCCTGGTAGACCTTGATGGTCACGGCAGGCTGGTTGTCATCGGCCGTTGAGAAGGTCTGTGCGAACTTCGTCGGGATGGTCGTGTTCTTCGTGATCATCTTGGTCATGACACCGCCCAGGGTTTCGATACCCAGCGACAGGGGTGTCACGTCCAGCAGCAGCACGTCTTTGCGGTCACCCGACAGCACCTGGCCCTGGATGGCGGCGCCCACGGCCACGGCTTCATCAGGGTTCACGTCCTTGCGGGGGTCCTTGCCGAAGAATTCCTTGACCTTTTCCTGCACCTTGGGCATCCGGGTCATGCCGCCGACCAGGATCACGTCATGGATGTCAGACACCGACACGCCAGCGTCCTTGATGGCCATGCGGCAAGGAGCGATGGTGCGCTCGATCAGCTCCTCCACCAGTTGTTCCAGCTTGGCGCGGGTCAGCTTGATGTTCAGGTGCTTGGGGCCCGATGCGTCTGCCGTGATGTAGGGCAGGTTGATGTCTGTCGAGGCCGAGTTCGACAGTTCGATCTTGGCTTTCTCGGCCGCTTCCTTCAGGCGCTGCAGGGCCAGCACGTCATTCTTGAGGTTGACGCCCGACTCCTTCTTGAACTCGTCAATGATGAAGTCGATGATGCGCTGGTCGAAGTCTTCGCCGCCCAGGAAGGTGTCGCCGTTGGTCGACAGCACTTCGAACTGCTTTTCGCCGTCCACGTCGGCGATTTCGATGATGGACACGTCGAACGTGCCTCCACCCAGGTCATACACCGCGATCTTGCGGTCGCCCTTTTCCTGCTTGTCCAGGCCGAAGGCCAGGGCCGCGGCGGTAGGCTCGTTGATGATGCGCTTGACGTCCAGGCCCGCAATGCGGCCAGCGTCCTTGGTGGCCTGGCGCTGTGCGTCGTTGAAGTACGCGGGCACGGTGATGACGGCTTCCGTCACGGGCTCGCCCAGGTAGTCTTCAGCCGTCTTCTTCATCTTGCGCAGGATGTCGGCAGACACTTGCTGGGCCGACAGCTTGTTGCCGCGCACTTCGATCCATGCGTCGCCGTTGTCGGCGGCCACGATCTTGTAGGGCATCAGGTCGATGTCCTTTTGTACTTCTTTTTCGGTGAACTTGCGGCCGATCAGGCGCTTGACGGCGTACAGCGTGTTCTTGGGGTTGGTCACGGCCTGGCGCTTGGCCGAGGCACCGACGAGGATCTCGCCGTCTTCCTGGTAGGCCACGATGGAGGGCGTGGTGCGTGCTCCTTCGCTGTTTTCGATCACGCGGGTCGTGTTGCCCTCCATGATGGAGACGCAGCTGTTGGTCGTACCCAGGTCAATGCCGATGATTCTTCCCATGATTTTTCTCCGAATGCTTGAATGGTTTGGATGGCTAGTAACTTGTGGATAACTTGGTGTGGTTCAAGTCTTCCGGGTCGATTTTTTTGAGGCTTACTTGGGAGCCGTCACCGTGACCAGGGCCGGACGCAGCACGCGCTCGGCGATCACATAGCCCTTTTGCAGCACAGCCACCACGGTGTTGGCTTCCTGCTCGGCAGGTACCACGCTGATGGCCTGGTGCTGGTGCGGATCGAACTTGACGCCAGCGGCCGGGTTGATGGCAATCACCTTGTTGCGCTCCAGTGCCGACGTCAGCTGGCGCAGGGTGGCGTCGGCGCCTTCGCGCAGCTGCTGGGGCGTGGCTTCCTTGATGGCCAGGGCGGCATCCAGGCTGTCAGCCACGGGCAGCAGGCTCTCGGCAAAGCTCTCGATACCGAATTTGCGGGCCTTGGAAACCTCGTCTTCGGCGCGGCGGCGGGCGTTCTCGGCCTCGGCCTTGGCGCGCAGGAACTGGTCGGCCAGATCAGCGCTTTTGGCCTTGAGCTCGGCCAACTCGCCCTGCAGGCGTGCCAGCTCGTCAGAGGCGTGGGCAGCCATGGCGGCTTCGACTTCTTCGGGGGCGGGGGCGCTCTGTGCGGGGGTGGTTTGGCTGGTGTCGGACATGTCTTGGTCTGGAAGTAAATGAACGGTACGCGCGGGATCTGGGGGCGTGACACCACAAATCAAGGTCTGCACCATGGGTATGGTCTCTCGGGCCCCGTATGCATCGCGGATTGTTGTATTGCATGTCGGCCCAGCCACTGGTTTTGCAAGGGGCTGGAGACATCTATGCCATCTTTTTGTACGCCTGGACAGGGACGGCGAAGCACTGAGTGTACAAGCGACGCAGGCCGGGCTATAATCGCAGGCTTTCCCTTGCCACACCACTTCAAGACGCAGTGGGTGGTCTTACCCAAAAGGAGTATGCATGCGTCATTACGAAATCATTTTGTTGATCCATCCGGATCAAAGCGAGCAAGTGCCAGCCATGCTGGAGCGCTACAAGGGCATGATCACCGCTGGCGGTGGGAAGGTGCACCGCGTGGAAGACTGGGGCCGCCGTCAACTGGCGTACCTGATCAACAAGCTGGCCAAGGCCCATTACCTGTGCGTGAACATCGAAGCCGATCAGGCCGTGATGGCTGAACTGGAGCACGCCTTCAAGTTCAACGACGCCGTGCTGCGCCACCTGACGGTTCAGAAGAAGAAGGCCGATACGGGCCCATCTTCCATGATGAAGACCGTCGAGCGCGAAGAAGCCCGCAAGGCCAGCCAAGCTGAATATGCAGCGGCCGGTGGTGAGCGCGGCGAGCGCCCAGATCGCGCCGAGCGCTGATCTAGCCCGTTGGAGTGGAGAACCGCGTCGCCTTGACCGCATGTATCGCAGAGGCTGAACCCCTGCGCTACACGCCCGCCGGATTGCCTGCCCTTACGCTGCGCCTCGAGCACGAGTCCCAGCAAACCGAGGCAGGCCACCCCCGCGAAGTCAAGGCTGCCATGAAAGCCATTGCCTTTGGAGCGATGGCCGAGCGACTGGCACGGCAGAACATCGGAAGTCTCTGGACTTTCCATGGATTTCTGGCCAACCCGCGCAATGGCAAGACCGCAGTACTGCACATCCAGGATATTCAACAAAATTAATTTTCAAGGGGTCCGCAATGGCCACGTTCAAGAAGTTCAACAAAGACAAGCGCCCAAAGCGCAACACCCAGTCCCTGCTGTTCAAGCGCAAGCGCTTTTGCCGCTTCACGGTGACCGGTGTTGAAGAAATCGACTACAAGGATGTCGATACGCTGCGCGACTTCATCGCCGAAAACGGCAAGATCATCCCCGCACGCCTGACCGGCACGCGCGCCATCTTCCAGCGTCAGCTGAACACCGCCATCAAGCGCGCTCGCTTCCTGGCCTTGGTGCCTTACAGCGACCAGCACAAGATCTAAGGAGCACAACCCATGCAAATCATCCTGCTCGACAAGGTTGTGAACCTCGGCAACCTCGGTGAAATCGTCAAGGTTAAAGACGGCTACGCCCGCAACTTCCTGATCCCCGCTGGCCGCGCCCGTCGCGCCACGGAAGCCGCCAAGGCAGAGTTCGAAGCCAAGCGCGCTGAACTCGAAAAGGCCGCAGCTGCCAAGCTGGCAGAAGCTCAAGCCCAAGGCGAAAAGCTGGCTGGCACCACCGTCAAGCTGACGCAAAAGGCTGGCGTGGACGGTCGTCTGTTTGGTTCCGTGACCAACCACGACATCGCCGAAGAGCTGAGCAAGCAAGGCTACAAGGTTGCCAAGTCGCAAATCCGCCTGCCCAACGGCCCAATCAAGGTCGTGAGCGAAAGCACTGTCAGTGTGGCTCTGCACACCGATGTGGTGGTGGACGTGACCGTGTCGGTCTACGGCGAAACCGCCTGAGATTCACTTCGGTGTTTCACGCAAAGCCGCCTTCGGGCGGCTTTTGTTTTTGTGCGGCTCTGGTTTGTACATGGTTACCCACTGGTTGCCCCAACTTTATCCACAGACTTGTGCCATGACGGCGCGCCGCACGGGCGCTAGCATGCCGGGTTAGCTCCGAGGATTCCATGTCTGCTGTTTTTCCGCCCCTTGACGATGGCTTCACGCCGGTGCCCGACCGTGAAATCGCCCAGTTGCGCGTGCCGCCGCACTCGATAGAAGCGGAGTCCAGCGTGCTGGGAGGGTTGCTGCTGGACAACAACGCCTGGGACCGCGTGGGCGACCTGCTGGTAGAAAGCCATTTCTACCGCCATGAGCACCAGATGATCTACTCGGCCATCGGCTCACTGATCAACGCCAGCAAGCCGGCCGACGTGATCACCGTGTTCGAGCACCTGCAGAACCTGGGCAAAGTGCAAGAGATGGGCGGGCTGGCCTATCTGAACAATCTGGCGCAATACGTACCCAGCGCCAGCAACATCCGCCGTTATGCGGAAATCGTGCGCGAGCGTGCCATCCTGCGCAAGCTGGTCACGGCCAGCGACGAAATTTCCACCAACGCGTTCAACCCGCAAGGCAAGACGGTCGAACGGATTCTGGACGAGGCCGAGTCCAAGATTTTTGCCATTGGCGAGGAAGGCTCGCGTACCAAGCAGGGTTTCCAGTCGCTGGATACGCTGGTGATCGACCTGCTCGATCGCGTGCAGGAGATGGCAGACAACCCTGTGGATGTGACGGGTGTGCCCACAGGCTTTGCGGACCTGGACCGCATGACCTCAGGTCTGCAGGCGGGCGACATGGTGGTGCTGGCAGCGCGCCCCTCCATGGGCAAGACCTCGTTCGCGGTGAACATTGCCGAGCACGTGGCGCTCAATGAGGGCCTGCCGGTCGCCATCTTCTCGATGGAAATGGGCGCCGCCCAGCTGGCGGTGCGTATCGTGGGTTCGATTGGCCGGGTGAACCAGGGCAATCTGCGCACCGGCAAGCTCACCGATGACGAGTGGCCGCGCCTGACCGAGGCGATTGAAAAACTGCGCACCGTCTCGCTGCACATTGATGAGACCCCGGGCCTCACGCCCGGCGAATTGCGCGCCAACGCGCGGCGCCTGGCGCGCCAGTGCGGCAAGCTGGGCCTGATCGTGGTCGACTATTTGCAGCTGATGAGCGGCTCTGGTTCGGCGGCCAGTTCGGACAACCGGGCGACCGAGCTGGGTGAAATTTCCCGGGGCCTCAAGATGCTGGCCAAGGAACTGCAGTGCCCGGTGATCGCGCTGTCTCAGCTCAACCGCTCGGTGGAGCAGCGCACCGACAAGCGCCCCATGATGTCCGACCTGCGCGAGTCGGGCGCTATCGAGCAGGATGCCGACATCATCATGTTCATCTACCGCGACGACTACTACAACAAGGACTCCAAGGAGCCCAACGTGGCCGAGGTCATCATCGGCAAGCAGCGGAACGGCCCCACGGGTACCGTGAAGCTGTTCTTCCAGAAGAACCAGACGCGCTTCGAGAACCTGGCGATGGGTTCGGGCGACGATTTCTAATAAAAATAGCCACTAGCGCTTATTGGGTAAGCGCAAGTAGCTATCAATTTAGGATTTTTTGGCCGGGGCAGATGGTGTTGGTCGGAGTTCCGTTAGGGTCGCAGCACCCACACCAGCAAACCCGCACATCCCACGGCAAGAACACCCACAGCCACAGTGAGCCGTTGCTGGCGTTGGCGCAGCACTTCTACCGCCTGCACCACTTGGGCATTCTGTTCGGCCAGTGACTGGATCAGCACGGCGGATTCCTGTTGCTCCTGCTCCAGCATTGCCACCCGCTCGCGCAGATGTTGCAGCTGCAAGGCCACGGGAATGGCGGGTTCGCCCCCAGCGCCTTCGAGTGCTCCTGCAGCAGCTTCAGCCTTCCCTTTTCGGGTGGTGCTCAGCAGCTTCTTGGCCGCCTGGAGAATCTGGGGCGTCGCCTCGATGACGTCGCCCCAGGGCACCAGCTTCAGTGCTGCAACCCAGCCTGCAGCCAACTCAGAGTACCTCGCTGGCGAAATCTGCCAAGCGCGAGCGTTCGCCGCGCGCCAGCGTGATGTGCCCGCTGTGCGGCCAGCCCTTGAAGCGGTCCACGGCGTAGGTAAGCCCGGAGGACCCTTCGGTCAGGTACGGCGTGTCGATCTGCGCGAGGTTGCCCATGCAGATGATCTTGGTGCCGGGACCGGCGCGGGTGATCAGCGTCTTCATTTGCTTGGGCGTCAGGTTCTGCGCCTCATCTATGATCACATACTTGTTCAGGAAGGTGCGCCCGCGCATGAAGTTCATGCTCTTGATCTTGATGCGGCTGCGGATCAGCTCGTTGGTGGCAGCGCGGCCCCACTCGCCAGCATTGCCGCCGTCGCCCTTGGCCAAAAACTCCAGGTTGTCGTCCAGCGCGCCCATCCAGGGGCCCATCTTTTCTTCTTCGGTGCCGGGCAAAAAGCCGATGTCCTCGCCCACGCTCACCGTGGCGCGGGTCATGATGATCTCGGTGTAGCGGCGATCGTCCAGCACCTGGGTCAGGCCTGCAGCCAGGGCGAGCAGGGTCTTGCCGGTGCCGGCCGTGCCGGTCAGGGTCACGAAGTCGATCTCGGGGTCCATGAGCAGGTTCATGGCGTAGTTCTGTTCGCGGTTGCGCGTGGTCACGCCCCACACGGCATTTTTGGCCGAACCGTAGTCCTTCAGGGTCTGTAGTACCGCTGTTTTCTCGCGGATTTCGCTCACGCGCGCAAACAGGCTGGGCTCGCCGGGGGCTTCGAAGTACACGAACTGATTGATCATCAGCTGCGGCACGATGGGGCCGCCAATGCGGTAATAGGTGTGGGCGCCGCTTTGCCAGCTTTCCACGTTCTTGCCGCTCTTGGCCCAGAAGTCGGGGGGCAGGGCCAGCACGCCAGCGTAGAGCAGGTCGCCATCTTCCAGCGTCTTGTCGTTCTGGTAGTCCTCGGCAGTCAGGCCCAGCGCGCGGGCTTTGACGCGCATGTTGATGTCTTTGGAGACCAGCACCACTTCGCGCGGTGCGTGCAGCTTGCGCAGGGCTTCGACCACGCCCAGGATCTGGTTGTCGGCTTTGCCCGGGGGCAGGCTGGTGGGCAGGCTGTAATCCAGTGGCACCGTCTGGAAGAACAGGTGGCCACCCGCAGCACGCTGGCCTGTGGAGTCGAGCTTGAGGCCCTTGGCCATGTCGGCGCCCTGGGCGGCAGCCAGCGCATCCAGGGTGCGGCTGGCTTGGCGGCCATTGCGGGCCACTTCGGTCATGCCCTTCTTGTGGCCGTCCAGTTCTTCCAGCACGATCATTGGTAGGAAGATGTCGTGCTCTTCAAAGCGGAAGAGGCTGGTTGGGTCATGCAGGAGCACGTTGGTGTCCAGCACAAAGAGCTTGGTCGGACCTTGCGGTGCGGATTTGCGGGTGCGTGTGGTGGTCGCGGTGGCCGGGGTGGTGCTGGCGGTGACGGCGGCAGGTGTGTCGGTGCTGCGTGCCTTGCGCGTGCCGGTGCTTCGGGCCACGGGGGCGGCGGAGGATTGGGGTGTGCGTGCTCGGGTCTCAATCTGGACCAATGGAGCTGTGTCAGGCGCTGCCAGCGACGAGGCCACGCTGTCTGCCTTGCGTCCGGCGCGGGTGGGGGCTGTAGCGGTGGCGGTGCGCTGGGGCGTAGCAACGGCTTCGTTCGCCGAGGTGGTAGCTACGCGGGGGCGGGCTGCGACTTCAAAGGCTTCTGGCGCGAGGAGTGCAGCGCGCCGGCTGGGGGCGGGGGGCAGGGGCATGGTGGCAGGGCCTCGGTCGGTAAAGGGGTAACGGGTGGGTCAGAAAGCAAAAAGCCGCCTGGAGGCCAAGGCGGCTTTTTGGAGGAGGGCAAGCGTTGCGATAACCAGGGGCATAAAACCATTATGCCTACTCCGGATGTCTTGCCTGGGCAAAACAAGCGGGGTGTCGCGCCGATGCCCCAATGTGCAGATCAGGCGGCCTTTTTCAGGGCCTTGATGGATTTGACGGCTTTCAGGACCTCGTCCACGTGGCCGGGAACCTTGAGGCCGCGCCACTCTTGCACCAGCAGGCCATCGGGGCCGATCAGGAAGGTGCTGCGCTCAATGCCCTTGACCTTCTTGCCGTACATGATCTTGTTCTTGACCACACCGAACATGTGGCACATCTTTTCTTCGGTGTCGGCGATGAGTTCGAAGGGCAGTTCCAGCTTTTCCTTGAATTCGTCGTGCGACTTCATGTTGTCGCGGGACACGCCGAACACGGCAGCGCCTGCCTTCACGAAGTCCTTGTACTTGTCGCGAAACTGCATGGCCTCCGTAGTGCAGCCAGGCGTGTTGTCCTTGGGATAGAAGTAGAGAACCAGAATTTGGCCAAGGTGGGAGGTGTTGGAGACCTTGAGTCCACCGGTAGCGTTGGCTTCAAATTCAGGGAGGGGTTTGTTGACAACGATCGCCATATCACTTCAATCTCTCAGGATGTAGTCGTTGGTAAGCCGGGGGAGCTAGTGTGTTATTGCTCTTGGTGGTGCCCCCGACCGCAACCGGCGATTTTACCCCGAATTCACTCTTCGGCCAAATGTAAGACAGTGTGTCCGGCCCGCAGTGGCGGGCATTTAGGCAAGGCCTTGCATAGGTGCAAGCGCCGGATTTGCAGCTTGCCGCGGCGGTTGCGGGCCTGCAGCTCAGGCTTCCAGAATCAGTGCTGCCACCACGTTGCGCCCTTCACTGGCCAGAATGTTGTACGTGCGGCAGGCGGCGGGGGTGTCCATGGTTTCCAGCCCCAGCCGGCGGGCGATGAGCGGCGCCAGCCACGCCGGTGGCGGGAACCGGTTGCGTGTGCCGCTGCCAAAAATGACCAGCTCTGTCTCCAGGGCTGCCAATTGCGCGAAGTGTTCGGGGGTCAGGTCTTCAAAGCGCGTGCAGGGCCAGGCCTGGCGCAGCCCCGACGAGCCGATGATGACGCTGTGCGTGATCTTCTCGGCATCCACGCCGATCCAGCCGGGGCCGTAGCCGCTGATGGTTTGTGCGTTCGAGCGGTCGGGCTGGAATTTCATGGGTGTTGGCGTCGGTTGCAGGCGGTGGCGCTGCGGGTAGGCCCGGCGCAGGGCCCGGGCGCGCTTGTGATCTGTGGTCAAATTATAGGTTTCGCCAAGGTGCCAGCCGCTCTGGCCGCCACCTGACCCCACTGCACCACCGTCAGCGCATGAAAACCGTCCAAAAATCCGCCAAGCTCGCCAACGTCTGCTATGACATCCGGGGGCCCATCATGGACGCGGCCAAGCAGATGGAGGAAGACGGCCACAAGATCATCAAGCTCAACATCGGCAACCTGGCGGTGTTCGGTTTTGATGCGCCGGAAGAGATTCAGCTGGACATGATCCGCAACCTGCCCAACTCGGCGGGTTACTCGGACAGCAAGGGTATCTTTGCGGCGCGCAAGGCCGTCATGCACGAGACCCAAAAGCAGGGCATCAAGGGTGTGATGCTGGACGACATCTACTTGGGCAACGGCGCCAGCGAGCTGATCGTGATGGCCACCAATGCGCTGCTGGACAACGGCGACGAGCTGCTGCTGCCTTCGCCCGACTACCCCCTGTGGACCGCCGCCGCCAGCCTGTCGGGCGGCACGCCCGTGCACTATGTGTGCGATGAAGCCAATGGCTGGATGCCCAACCTTCAGGATATCCGCGCCAAGATCACGCCCCGCACCAAGGGAATCGTGGTCATCAACCCCAACAACCCGACGGGCGCTCTGTATTCGGACGAATTGCTCAAGGGCATCGTCGCCATTGCACGCGAGCATGGCCTGGTCATCTTTGCCGACGAGGTGTATGACAAGGTGCTGTACGACGGCGCCAAGCACACGGCCATTGGCTCGCTGAGCGAGGATGTGCTCACACTCACCTTCAATTCGCTGTCCAAGAGCTACCGCTCGTGTGGCTACCGCGCGGGCTGGATGGTGGTGTCGGGCGACAAGAAGCCCGCCAAGGACTACATCGAGGGCCTGAACATGCTCTCGAACATGCGCCTGTGCGCCAACGTGCCCGGCCAGTGGGCGGTGCAGACCGCGCTTGGCGGCTACCAGAGCATCAACGAGCTGGTGGGCGAGGGCGGCCGCCTGCGCAAGCAACGTGATCTGGCGTACGAGCTGATCACGGCCATCCCGGGCGTGACCTGCGTGAAGCCCCAGGCGGCGCTCTACATGTTTCCGCGCCTCGACCCTGCCGTGTATCCCATCGAGGACGACCAGCAGTTCTTCCTGGAGCTGCTGCAGGAGACCAAGGTCATGCTGGTGCAGGGCACAGGCTTCAACTGGGCGGCGCCGGACCATTTCCGCATCGTGTTCCTGCCACACGAAGACGATCTGCGCGACGCCATCGGCCGCGTGGCGCGCTTCCTGGAGCAATACCGCAAGCGCGTACAAATGGCGGCGGCTGCGTAACTTGCACATTGAGTGGTGCAGAAACTCATTTTTTCATAGCTGCTAGCGCTTGATGGATAAGCGCCAGAGCCCATTTTGACTGACAAAAATCCCATGAAACCCATCCAAGTAGGCCTTCTGGGCATCGGCACCGTCGGCAGCGGCGTGTTCAACGTGCTCGCGCGCAACCAGGACGAGATCAGCCGCCGCGCTGGCCGTGGCATTGAGATCACCATGGTGGCCGATCTTGACGTGGAGCGCGCCAAAGCGGTAGTGGGTGCTGACATCCAGGTCGTCAATGACGCCCGCGCCATCATTGCCAACCCCGACATCGACATCGTCATCGAGCTGATTGGTGGCTATGGCATCGCCCGCGCGCTCGTGCTCGAAGCCATCGCCGCTGGCAAGCACGTGGTCACCGCCAACAAGGCGCTGCTGGCCGTGCACGGCACCGAGATCTTCGCGGCTGCATCGGCCAAGGGCGTGATGGTGGCCTTTGAGGCAGCCGTGGCGGGGGGCATCCCCATCATCAAGGCGCTGCGCGAAGGCCTCACCGCCAACCGCATCCAGTGGATCGCCGGCATCATCAACGGCACCACCAATTTCATCCTGTCCGAGATGCGCAGCAAGGGGCTGGACTTTGATGTGGTGCTCAAGGAAGCACAGCGCCTGGGCTACGCCGAGGCCGACCCCACCTTCGACATCGAAGGCGTGGACGCCGCGCACAAGGTCACGCTGATGAGTGCCATTGCGTTTGGCATCCCCGTGCAGTTTGACAAGGCCTATGTCGAAGGCATCACCAAGCTCGGCGCGGCCGACATCAAGTACGCCGAGCAACTGGGCTACCGCATCAAGCTGCTGGGCATCACGAAGCGCGCGGACAAGGGCATCGAACTGCGCGTTCACCCGAGCCTCGTGCCCTCCAAGCGCCTGATCGCCAACGTCGAAGGCGCCATGAACGCCGTGGTGGTGCAGGGCGACGCCGTGGGCACCACGCTGTACTACGGCAAGGGTGCGGGCAGCGAGCCCACCGCCAGCGCCGTCATTGCCGACCTGGTGGATATCGCGCGCCTGCACACGGCCGACCCTGAGCACCGCGTGCCGCACCTGGCCTTCCAGGCCAACACGCTGGCCGATGCCATGGACACGCTGCCCGTGCTGCCGATGAGCGAAGTGGTCACCAGCTACTACCTGCGCCTGCGCGTGGCCGACCAGGCCGGTGTGCTGGCCAAGGTCACCGGCCTGTTGGCCGAGGCCGGTGTGAGCATCGACGCAGTATTGCAGCGTGAGGCTGACGAAGTCGGTGGTGAAGGATCTACGCAAACGGACCTGATCATCCTGACCCACGACACCCGCGAAGGCACCATGGACGCCGTGATCGCCCAGATGCAGGCCCTGCCCACGGTGCTGGCGCCCATCACGCGCATCCGCAAGGAGGAACTGAACTGATGCTGTACATCTCCACACGCGGCCACGCCGACCGCAAGCATTTCTGCGACATCCTGCTCGAAGGCCTGGCGCCCGATGGCGGCCTGTACCTGCCCGAGCACTACCCGCAGGTCAGCGACGCGATGCTGACAAAGCTGCGCAAGGCTTACCACGAGCAAGGCTACGCCGAGCTGGCGTTCCAGATCCTGTCGCTCTACATCGATGACATCCCCGCCGCTGATCTGAAGGCCCTGTGCGCCAAGACGTACACCGCCGAGGTGTTTGGCACGGGCGAGATCGTGCCCCTGCGCCACCTCGAAGACGGCCTGTGGCTCGAAGCCCTGTCCAACGGCCCCACGCTGGCCTTCAAGGACATGGCGATGCAATTGCTGGGCAACCTGTTCGAATACGAACTGAACCGCCGCGGTGAAGAACTCAACATCCTGGGCGCCACCAGCGGCGACACCGGCAGCGCGGCCGAGTACGCCATGCGCGGCAAAAAGGGCGTGCGCGTCTTCATGACCAGCCCGCACGGCCGAATGAGCGCGTTCCAGCAGGCGCAAATGTTCAGCCTGCAGGACGAGAACATCCACAACATCGCCATCGAAGGCGTGTTCGACGACTGCCAGGACATCGTCAAGGCCGTCAGCAACGACCTGGCCTTCAAGCGCAAGTACAAGATTGGCACCGTCAACTCCATCAACTGGGCGCGCCTGCTGGCACAGGTGGTGTACTACTTCGCGGGCTACATCCAGGCCACCGAGACCAACGACCAGAAGGTCAGCTTCACGGTGCCCAGCGGCAACTTTGGCAACGTGTGTGCAGGCCATGTGGCGCGCATGATGGGCCTGCCCATTGACAAGCTGGTGGTGGCCACGAACGAGAACGACGTGCTCGACGAGTTCTTCCGCACTGGCGCCTACCGCGTGCGCGCGGCTGCCGACACGCACGAGACATCGAGCCCCTCGATGGACATCAGCAAGGCGAGCAACTTCGAGCGGTTCATTTTTGACCTGCTGGGCCGCAACGGCCAGCGCACCAACGCGTTGTTTGCCAAAGCGCTGCCCGCCTATGGCCGGTTTGACTTGAGCGCCGAACCGCTGTTTGCCGAAGCCGCCACCAAGTACGGTTTTGAAAGCGGCAAGAGCACCCACGCCGACCGCCTGGCCACCATCAAGGACAACTTCGAGCGCCACGGCGTCACCATCGACACCCACACGGCCGACGGCGTGAAGGTGGCGCGCGAACACCACCAGGACCCCAAGGTGCCCATGATCGTGCTGGAGACCGCGCTGCCCATCAAGTTTGCCGAGACCATCGTCGAAGCCCTGGGCCATGCGCCCGAGCGGCCCGCCAAGTTCGCGGGCATCGAAGACCTGCCCAAGCGCGTGCAGGTGATGCCTGCCAACGTGCAGTTGGTCAAGCAATACATCGAGCGCCACTGCACGCCCGCCCTCTAGGGTGGGCAATCCGTAGCCGCTCTGTCGCTGCGGATGCGGATGCGGGAGCGGCTCAGGATACTGGGTTTGAACTAAAAATGCCCCTGGCGCTTGTCTGGTAAGCGTTAGCAGCTATAAATACAATAGCTAACCAAGGAGCAGTGGATGAAGGTTGTCGGTTTTGCCGGTTTTTCCGGCAGTGGCAAGACCACGCTGGTCGAGCAGTTGATCCCCGAGCTGCGGCTGCGGGGGTTGCGCGTGTCGGTGGTCAAACATGCCCACCATAGTTTCGACATCGACCACCCGGGCAAGGACACCTACCGCCACCGCGAGGCAGGGGCCTTCGAGGTGGTCGCGGCATCGGACAAGCGCCTGATGCTGGTGCGCGAGTTCGAGCAGCCCGCCACGCTCAGCGTGCACCACCTGCTGGCCGAGCTGTACCAGGGCGTGGACTGGGTGCTGGTGGAGGGCTTCAAGGACAGCGACCTGCTCAAGATCGAGGTCTGGCGTGCCCCCGAACCCGGCCAGGTGGCCAAGCCTGTGCGCTACCCCGAAGACGATTTTGTGGTCGCCGTGGCCACCGATGCACCGCAGGGCCTGCCTGTGCCCACCCAGTTGCCCCTGCTGGACCTCAACAGCCCGGCGCAGGTGGTGGACTGGCTGCTCCAATACGAACACCGCTTTGAGTACAACTGGGATCTGCACGGAGGCCTGGTGCCATGCGCCCCCCAATGAAGCCCCTGAAGCCGCTCGACGAGGCGCTGGCCGACCTGTTGGCCAAGGCCACACCGTTGCCAGGGACCGAGACGGTTACCACGTTTGACGCGGACGGCCGCGTGCTGGCGCAAAACTGTGTTTCGGCCCTGCAGGTGCCGCCGCAGGACAACAGCTCCATGGACGGCTACGCCGTGCGCTGCGCCGATGTGGCGGCCGTGGGTGTGGCGCTGCCGATCACCTTGCCTGTTTCGCAGCGCATTGCTGCGGGCAGCGCGGGTGATCCGCTCATGCCGGGCACCGCCGCTCGCATCTTCACTGGCGCGCCAGTGCCCGAGGGGGCGGATGCCATCCTGATGCAGGAAGACTGCGAAGCCCTCGCCACGGGCGACGGCCTGGGCCTGGTGCGCATCAACGCCGTGCCCCCACAGGGCCAGTGGATCCGCCGCGCGGGCGAGGACATCACCCGTGGTGCCGTGGTGCTGTCGGCCGGCACACGCCTGACCCCGGCCGAGCTGGGCCTGGCCGCCAGCATCGGCTTGCACGAACTGCAGGTGGCCCGCCGCCCCCGCGTGGCGCTGTTCTCCACGGGCGATGAACTGGTCATGCCCGGCGAGGTGCCGCCTGAGCAAATGCGCCCTGGTGCCATTTACAACAGCAACCGCTTCTTCCTGCGCGCCATGCTGCTGCGCCTGGGCTGCGAGGTGACGGACTTTGGCATCGTGCCCGACCGGCGCGACGCCACCATCGACGCCCTGCGCCAAGCCAGCAGCGCACACGACCTGATCCTGACCAGCGGCGGCGTGAGTGTGGGCGAGGAAGACCACATCAAGCCCGCCGTCGAGTCGCTGGGCACGCTCGACCTGTGGCAGATCGCCATGAAGCCCGGCAAGCCGTTTGCCTATGGCCAGATCCCGCGTGACGGTGGTGCTGCCCACTTCATGGGCCTGCCCGGCAACCCGGTGTCGAGCTTTCTGACCTTTGCGCTGCTGGTGCGCCCGTTTGTGCTGCGGCTGCAGGGTGTGGTGGACGTTGCTCCTCAACCCATAGCTGCTCGCGCTGATTTCACCTGGCCCAAGGCCGATAAACGCCGCGAGTTTCTGCGCGTGCGCCACAACGCGGCAGGTGGGCTGGATCTGTTTCACAACCAGAGTTCGGGCGTGCTCACTTCGGCCGCCTGGGGTGATGGTGTGGTGGACAACCCGGCGGGCCAGACGATTGCATCCGGCGACACGGTGCGGTTCATTGCCTTTTCGGAGCTTTTGTCATGACGGTCACCGTGCGCTACTTTGCCTCCATCCGCGAGGCCATTGGGCAAGGCAGCGAGGCGGTCGATACCGCTGCCACCACGCTGGGTGCGCTGCGCGATGAGCTCATTGCACGTGGCGGCGCCCATGCCAGCAGCCTCGCGCGTGGCCGGGCTGTGCGCATGGCGCTCAACCAGACCTTGAGCGATGAATCCGCCACCCTGGCCGATGGGGCCGAGGTGGCGTTTTTCCCGCCGGTGACGGGCGGTTAGCCGGGGCGTTCTCGCACGCTCTGGCACGTCACCTCAAAGCGCCTTCAAACGATCCTGCAGCGCCTCCGAGGCCGGCATCATCGGCGCGCGCAGTTCGCTGCGCATCCACCCTGCATGCGCCAGCATGGCCTTGAGCGGGGCAGGGTTGGGCTCTGCAAAACACGCTTCCACCCAGGGTTGCAAGGCCTGCCACAAGTGGCGGGCTGCAGGCAGGTCGCCCAGGCGCAGCAATGCCATCAACTCCACAAAACGCGGCGTCTGCCAGTGTGCACAGGCAGAGATGGCGCCTGCACCGCCGAGGGCCAGCGTATGGAAGATCTGCGCGTCTTCACCGGTCAGCACCTGCAGCCGTCCATCGGCGATCAGGGCCTGCGTCTTGGCCGTGTTGCCGCCGCAGTCCTTGATGGCCTGGATGCGCGGATGCGCCGCCAGCGCCAGCAGCGTCTCGGTGGTGAGCGTGGCGCCCGTGCGGTACGGAATGTCGTAGATCAGCAGGGGCACCGCGCTGGCGTCGGCCAGGGTGCGGAACCAGTGCAGCAGGCCCTCCTGCGAGGGGCGGATGTAGTGCGGGGCGGACACCAGCAGGCCTGCAACCGGGTAGTGTGCAAGGGTCCGCACCTGTTCCAGCACCTGGCCCTGGTGGTAGCCCGATACGCCCATCACCACGGGCAAACCCTGGGCGGCGCTGAGCACGGTCTCCAGTACCTGCAGTTGCTCGGCCTTGTCGAGGGCTGCGGCCTCACCGGTCGAGCCGCAGGCAACGAAGCCCGCAACGCCGTCGGCACGCAGCCGGGTGGTGAGGGCGGCAAGGGCCGGGTGGTCCACGGCGCCGTCCTTGAACGGTGTGACCAAGGCGATCCAGAGCCCGCTGAACAGCGGCTGGTGGGAGGTAGCGGTATCGGTGGCAGACATGCGAAGCGTCCTTTCAGGGTTCGACCAGGGGAAGAACCGTCCGGAGGGAGCGCGCGCGGAATGCCGGGGAGTGAAACGAGAAAAGGAAATTTCTCTACCAGGTGGTTCCGTCGCTCATCCGGACGGAACCACAGCTCCGGTCAGATGAGCTCTGGTTTTTTGGTTTTGCCCACGCACTGCAACGCCACCGCAGGTGCGGCGGTCATGGCAAAGGGGGTGTGCGTGGACATGGGCCGCAGTATAGCCAAGTGCCCACCGTGTCCCAAGGTTGGTCAGCCTGCCTGCGGTGGCTGGGCACCGTTGGCTGCTGATTCAGGCTGCGGCGGCACCAGCACGGGGCATTGCCACACCAGCAGCTCGGCCAGCCGGGTGACGATCCATGTCGCTTCGGCCACCGCCACGCCAGATTCGGCCGTGCACAGCCCCGCGTGGATGCGCTGCAGGATCTCGGTCTCGGAAGGCGCCTGCACGTGGTACAGCGTCTGCGCGTGCTCCACCAGGTGGCCTGCCAGGTCTTCGCACAGTTCGTAGCGGGCGCGCACGCCGTCCGCCTTTTCCGTCAGGCGCCCTCGGGTGTCGGTGTACACCGCCATGAAGGAGGGCGGCACGTGGATCTGGTTGTCGTCGTACATGGCTTGTTGGGTGGTGGGCGCGGTTCGGGGGCAGTAAAAAAGCCCGCCAGAGCGGTGCAGTCAGGGGTTGTGCACACCAGCGGCCTTATTGTGCGTGGGTGCTTGTGAGCGGGCGTGCAGGTGGTGCTGCGCCATGGCCGCTGTCTCTGCAAACCAGCCCAGCAGGTGCTGCAGCCAGATTTGCAGCTCCGCCTGAAAGCGGGGTGTGAGCGCGACGAGGCCCCGGGGCGCGTCCTGGGTGAGGTGGCCCTGCGCTGTGGCTTCATTGACCAGGTTGCGCACATGCGAGTGCGAAAAACCCAGGCGCTGCGCAAGCTCGCTGGCCCGCAGGGGAAACGGCGTGGACCCTTCTTCTCCAGGGCGGTGCACCCGGCAGTGTTCGCGCAACAGCAGCATGGCAATGCGGCCACCGCCGTCGCGCTGGTCAAACCAGTCCCAGCCGCCAAACCGGCCCCGGGTTTCGGCCAGGCGATCCAGGATGTGGTCGGCCCCGGCCAGAAAGGCGGCAAAGTAGTCCGTATCGCTGTCCAGTCGCTGTGCATGGCCTGGGGGCAGGGCGCCCAGGGCCTCAGCGCAGTGCAGGTGGTGCCGCACCCAGGTGCGCAGGCCGTCCAGCAGCCGGGGGGTGGGCACCAGGTAGCGCACCCGGCGGTCGTCGGGGTCAATGTCCACCGCCACCATACCGGCAAGGCGCAGCACTGCAAAGAACGTGGCCAGCGTGCGCGCGCCCCCGGGCATGCGCCGCTGCAGCAGTGCCAGTGTGGGCCGGGGGGCCCCCCGCAATTGCCATTGGTAGTGCTGCACCACCAGCCGCCCCGCCGCATGCGACTGGAGTGCCCGGCCAAAGATCTTGTTGATGAGGCGCTCGTTCCAGTGCAGCCGCAAAATGCCGTCGCAATAGGCCTCTACGGCCTGGGCATAGGTGTCCGGGGCTCGGGAGTCGAGCGCCTCGAAGGATTCTTGCAGGTCCATGGGGCGTGTTGCGGTGCAGGGTTGCTGATTCAGTCCGGCGTGAACAGGCGCTCGAACTTGGCCTGGTCTGACGCCAACTCAAAGGTCACCACCTGGCCCATTTTCATGTCCGACAGGCGGCAGGCGCCAAACAGGGTGGTTTTGCCCGCCAGCTCCATCACATCCAGGTCGATGAGGGCGTAGGGGTGGGGCACGAACACCTGGTGCTCGAACACGTTGCGGACCGTATTGCGCGGGGACGGGTAGAGCTTGTAATGAGCGGTCTGAATCGTTTGTGTGGCCATGGGCTTAAGGTGCAGGGGTGGCTGTGGTGCGAGCAAGTACGGGTACAGTGCGGGCGAATCGTACAGACAAACCTTTTGACCTATTTATGGCACGCAACAAAAGTGAATGGCCCACCAAGGTGCTGGCGCTGGTCCGGGGCGGCAACCTGCCCGCCGCCATCGCACAGATCAAGGTCGCGCCCACCGTCGGTGACGTCACGCGCCTGCAGACCCTGCTGGCCCAGTTGCCTCCGTCGCCCGCACTGGCGCAGTTGAACAAGGTGGTGGAAGAAGAGCGTGCCCTGCTGGCCGCGCCCCGGTTGCACCGCTCGCCCTGAAGACTCTTTTTGTCTGACTTCCACACGCCCCGTAGAGAGTTTTTTGCCATGACCCTGCCCCGCGTTTCCATCCAGACCGAGGACTTCGACCTGTCCACCGAAGTCGCTGCGCTGCGCCGCGAAAACAAAGGCATCGGCGCAGTGTGCAGCTTTGTGGGCACAGTGCGGGATCGCAACGAGGGCGACCAGGTGTCGTCCATGGAGCTGGAGCACTACCCCGGCATGACCGAAAAATCCATCGAAGCCATGGTGGACGAGGCCTTTCGGCGCTTCGATATTTTTGGCGCCCGCGTGATCCACCGCGTGGGCCTGCTGCAGCCGCTCGACCAGATCGTGCTGGTGGCGGTGACCAGTGCCCACCGGGGGCAGAGTTTTCAGGCCTGCGAGTTCTTGATGGACTACCTCAAGACCCAGGCGCCGTTCTGGAAGAAGGAAGAAACCGCCCAGGGCGCGCGCTGGGTGGATGCCCGCGTGTCTGACGACGCGGCGCTGGCGCGCTGGGGCATTGTGGCGAACAACGCCTAGACAGTCGCTGCAGCGGGCGCCCTGCGGCGTTGCGGATACGCATCCTGCCGGGCACGTCATTCACATCCATGCAATGTTTGGACTTGTGCGCAGCCACGTCCATTTCGAGAATCGCCTCCTGCCCAGATAGGGCCTGAACAGGGAGGAATTCTTCATGAAATCTGTAGCACGAGCGCTGTGGCGCGCGTGGAGGCTGAGCCTGGCCGTCGTCGGTTTGTGCCTGGCGGTCTCTGGGCAGGCCCGTGCTGATCTGGCTTTCGGGGCCGCGACCAGTTTGCGCCTGGGTGGGCTTCCCAGTGAGATGGCGACGGGAGACTTCAATGAAGACGGCCGGCCCGACCTCGTGGTGGTGGATCGCCTGGGCAGTACCGTCAAGATCCTGCTTAACACAGGCGGGGTTGCAGGTTTTTCCGAGGCGGGAGCATTCAGCGTGGGCTCTGCTCCCTATGGCGTGGCGGCGGCGGATTTCAATGGCGACGGGCATCTGGATGTTGCCGTGACCAGCTTCAACAACGGAACCGCCACGATTCACCTGGGGGATGGCAGCGGTGGTTTGTCTGCTCCGGTCACTTTTGGTGCGGGGCTCAATCCGCGCGATCTGACAGTGGCGGATTTCGACGGTGACGGGCGGCTCGACCTGGCCATTGCCGTCTTTTCCGGGGCGCAAAAAGGCGTCTCCGTCTTGTGGGGTGATGGTGACGGGCGGTTTGACGGTCGCCCCCGCACTGACATCGGTTTGGGTGTTGCAGGGCGCCATGTTGTTTCGGGCGACTGGAACGAGGACGGTCATGTGGACATTGTTGCGGGGTCGGGCGACGGTGTGTTTTTGCTGCTGGGCAATGGCGCGGGCGGTTTTGCGGCGGCCCAGCGCGTGACCGGTGACGAGTACGTCCCGTTTGTGGCCGCAGGGGATGCCAATGGCGACGGCCACCTGGACATCCTGGCACTTGTGCAGAACACCTCCGCCAGCCCTGTCCTCCTGCTCGGAGATGGGCAGGGTGGCTTTTCGCGCAGAGGGGTGGGCCCTGCCTTTGGGCGCTTCAGCGGCGGGCAGATCGTGGACGCCACGGGCGATGGCCGGGCCGACGTGGTGCTGTCCCGCTTTAGCGGCACGGTGGTGGTTGTGCCGGGCCTTGCCGGCGGCGGATTCAGTGCCCAGGGGCTGGAATACCCGGTGGGCGAATCTGCCAGCCCCCCGGCAGTGGCGGATTTCAGTGGCGACGGGCATCCAGACATCGTCGTATTGGACGACCAACGTGGCTACCTGGCCAACCTGCGGGGAGACGGCGCGGGCCGATTCGCTGCAGCACGTGCCTACGGAATCCCAGAGCGTTACACCCAGGCGATAGCCGTCGCCGATTTTGATGAAGACGGGCGCGCCGACGTCGCCGTGACGCACCGTGACGATGATGCTGTCTGGATCATGCGTGGCAATGGTGCTGGTGGATTTGAATTCAGCACCCGGCTTGATGCCGGTGCGGGCGCGGGATCCGTGGCTGCTGGCGATCTCAATGGGGACGGGCATGCGGACCTGGCCGTGGTGAACGAGGTTGACAAGACGATCATGGTCTTCCTCGGCAATGGCCGGGGCACCTTCACGGTGGCCGGGCAGCGGTCCTTCATTGGCCTGGCCCCGCGGTCAGTGGTGATTGGCAATTTCCGGGGGGCTGGCTACCCCGCGTACGCGGCCGTGTGGGCGCCAGAGACGGCAGGTGTTTACGAAGGCATCCAGT
This sequence comes from Acidovorax sp. NN32, assembly GCF_057597245.1. NCBI lineage: Bacteria > Pseudomonadati > Pseudomonadota > Betaproteobacteria > Burkholderiales > Comamonadaceae > Acidovorax > Acidovorax sp. NN32. The sequence continues at coordinate 3,840,705 of NZ_CP199679.1, read as the reverse complement.
GGGTCGGCGTGAGCCCGCAGGGCTCCATCGAAATGTTGGATGTGGCGTCGTGGGATGACGTGAAGGGGTTTGCCCCGCTGGATGTCGACCAGGACGGCCGTGCCGACATCGTGGCCGCAACGTCCGTGGGCACCGTGGGCACCTCGCTGTCCTCAGCCTCGTATCCGGGCGATCCCGTCTATGTGCCGGCGGGCGTAGGCGCCCTGAGCGCGATTGCCGGTTGGAGCCAGACGGGCCGGGCAGGGGTGTTTGCCTCCGCAGGAGTGCAGATTGCCTCGTTGGCTGCCGCGCCCGGGCAGGCGCTGAGCATGGTCGGCACCTACGGCGCGGGAATCTCTGCCAGCGTTCTTGCCGCCTCTGACTTTGATGGCGATGGCGGGCCCGATCTGGTGGCCGCTGACGCAGCTTCGGGCGAGCTTGCCATCGTGCGTGGTCAGGGCGCCCCGGGTGGGCTGGGTGCGCCGCTCCTGCGGTTTGTGGGCGGCACGCCCGAGCAGATGGTGGTTGCCGACTTCAACAGGGACGGCCTGTTGGACATTGCCATCGCCAATGGTCTGGGGGGCATCACCGTGCTGGTGAATGCCTCGCCATCCCCCAATGCCGCGCTCGCGTCGCTGGCGTTGTCGCAGGGGGCGCTCAGCCCGGCATTTGCCGGTGGCGTGACGGCGTATACCGCCACGGTGCCCCATGGGGTGGCCCAGCTGTCGCTGACACCGGTGGCGGCGCAGGCCGGGGCGTCCATCACGGTCAACGGTGTGGTGGTGACCAGCGGAATGGCGACTGCGCCGCTGCCGCTTGCGGTCGGTGCCAATGTCATCCAGGTGGACGTGGTGGCTGAGAACGGCGTGGCCCGGCGCACCTACACCGTCACCGTGGAACGGAGTCAACCCGCCCTGCACACGGTCACCGCCACAGCGGGAGCGGGCGGCAGCATCAATCCGGCTGGGGCCGTCAACGTGGCCGAAGGCCAAACGGGCGCCTTCACCGTCACGCCCGCTGCGGGCTACCGCATTGCGGCCGTCACGGGCTGCGGCGGCACGCTGGCGGGCAGCACCTACACCACGGCAGCGGTGACGGCCGCTTGCACTGTGCAGGCGCGTTTTGAAACCCTGCCCACACCCACGAACACCGGGTCGGGGCCGGTCAACGTGGGCGTGGTGGATGGCAGCGCGGGTTGCCAGCTGGACCTGGCGGGCACCGGCCCGGTGGCGGCACCGGCGCCGTACCCCGGCGCCACTTTGCCGCACGGGGCGTTCCGCCTGCGGCTCATCAACTGCCAGCCGGGTGAGACGGTGCGTGTGGCGGTGACCTTTCCAGACCTCACGGGCTTCACGGTGAAGAAGTACGGCCCCACACCCGACAGCCCCTTGTCCAGCCGTTACTACGACCCCGTGAACCTGCAGATCAGCGGCAACACCGTGACCTACGACGTGACGGACGGTGGCTGGGGCGACAACAGCTTTGGCGCGCAGGACGGCACCATCAACGACCCGGTGGTCCCCGTGCTGCTGGCGCCCAGCCCGGCGGCCATCCCCACCCTGTCGACCTGGGGCCTGGGTGGGCTGGCCGCGCTGCTGGGGTTGCTGGCGTTGCGGAGCGGCCGACGCACGTCTGCGCGGTTTGTTGGAGCGGTGGCTCAAACAAGATTTTGAAAGAAATTGGCCGCTAGCGCTTATTGGTAAAGCGATGGCAGCTATAAATTTTGTAGTGATTGTGAATGGGGCGGATGGAAGGTTTCATCTGCACCAGGAGTTCGTCGGCTCACTGGGTTGCGGTGAGGCATCGCCAGGAACCACAAGCAGTCGTCGGGCCGTCCTACAAGGCGGCAGGGGGGGCATCGATAAATTAGCGCTACCGCTGGCAGTGACTGTTGAACGCCACAGTTGCAGCCAGAAAGAAACTCTCCGCACAGTTTCATCTTCGCGTGCGCTTCATCTCCTACAAGGCTTCCCATGAAAAAATCCCTGCTGCTCGCTGCACTTATCGTTACTTTTGGTCTTGCCGCTTGCGAGAAAACGGTTGTGACCCCTCCCGCTACTGCCCCCGTGGTTGTGGTCCCGGGCCCGGCAGGCCCTGCTGGCGCCACGGGCGCAACCGGCTCGACCGGTGCCACGGTGGCCGTTCCAGGCCCTGCGGGCGAAACGGGTGCCACTGGCGCTACGGGTTCTTCGGGTGCTCCCGGTTATGACGGTGCCAAGGGTTCCACTGGTGCTACCGGTGCCACGGGCGATACGGGAGCCGATGGCAAAAAGGGCGATACCGTGATCGTCGTTCCCGCCAAGTAATTTCTCGCGGACCCTGAAAAAAGCGCAGGCGGTATTCCGCCTGCGCTTTTTTGCTTTGCGGGCTCAGCGCAGGCGATCTGAGCCGGCGGTGATCAAATGAATCGGTTCAAGGCATCAGGGCGCCTGGGCGAAGATTGATCTGGCGCAAGGCCTGCGCTGGGGCGTCGTCTTGAAATTCCAGAAGATTTGCCCCAAGTGCAGCGCAATTCGGAGGACATCCACATGCGTCTCGACAAATTCACCACCAAGTTCCAGGAAGCCCTGAGCGATGCACAGAGCATTGCGCTGGGCAACGACCACGCCTACATCGAGCCCGTGCACATGCTCGTGGCCATGCTCAAGCAGGACGACGGACCCAAGGCGCTGCTGCAGCGTGCGGGCGCCAACGTGCCCGGCCTGCTGGCAGCGGCGGAAGCCGCCGTCAAGCGTTTGCCCCAGGTACAGGGCAATGACCAGGTGCAGGGCGGCCCCGAGCTGGGCCGCGTGCTGCAAGCGACGGAGAAAGAGGCCATCAAGCGCGGCGACCAGTTCATTGCCAGCGAGCTGTTTTTGCTGGCCGTGATCGACAGCAAGGGCGAAGCCGCCAAGATCGCCAAGGACAACGGCCTCACGCGCAAGAGCCTGGAGGCTGCGATTGAGGCCGTGCGCGGCGGCCAGAAGATGGACAGCGCCGAGGCCGAAGGCCAGCGCGGCGCCCTGGCCAAATACTGTTTGGACCTGACCGAGCGAGCCCGTATGGGCAAGCTCGACCCTGTGATCGGGCGCGACGATGAAATCCGCCGCGCCATCCAGGTGCTGCAGCGCCGCACCAAGAACAACCCCGTGCTCATCGGCGAGCCCGGCGTGGGCAAGACCGCCATCGTTGAAGGCCTGGCCCAGCGCATTGTGGCGGGCGAGGTGCCCGAGAGCCTCAAGGGCAAGCGCGTGCTGTCGCTCGACATGGCTGCGTTGCTCGCAGGCGCCAAGTTCCGCGGCGAGTTTGAAGAGCGCCTCAAAAGCGTGCTGAACGAGCTGGCCAAGGACGAAGGCCAGACCATCGTCTTCATCGACGAGTTGCACACCATGGTGGGCGCGGGCAAGGGCGAAGGCGCGATGGATGCGGGCAACATGCTCAAGCCCGCCCTGGCGCGCGGCGAGCTGCATTGCGTGGGCGCGACCACGCTGGACGAGTACCGCAAATACATCGAAAAGGACGCTGCGCTGGAGCGCCGCTTCCAGAAGATCCTGGTGGGCGAGCCCACGGTGGAAGCCACCATCGCCATCCTGCGCGGCCTGCAGGAAAAGTACGAAGTGCACCATGGCGTGGACATCACCGACCCGGCGATCGTGGCCGCGGCCGAGCTGAGCCACCGCTACATCACCGACCGCTTTCTGCCCGACAAGGCGATCGACCTGATCGACGAGGCCGCGTCCAAGATCAAGATCGAGATGGACTCCAAGCCCGAGGTGATGGACAAGCTCGACCGCCGCCTGATCCAGCTGCAGATCGAACGCGAAGCCGTGCGCCGCGAGAAGGATGAGTCCTCGCAAAAACGCTTTGCGCTCATTGAGGAAGAGATCACCAAGCTGCAAAAGGAAATCGCCGATTACGACGAAATCTGGCAGTCCGAAAAAGCCCAGGCGCAGGGCAGCGCGCATGTGCGCGAGGCCATCGACAAGCTCAAATTCCAGATCGAAGAATTCACCCGCAAGGGCGACTTCAACAAGGTGGCCGAGCTGCAGTACGGCAAGCTGCCCGAGCTGGAAAAGCAGCTGAAGGAAGCGCAGGCGCAAGAGGCGGGCAAGGACGGCGCCCCTGCCGCGCGCCGCCTGCTCCGCACACAAGTCGGTGCCGAAGAAATCGCCGAGGTGGTGAGCCGCGCCACGGGCATTCCCGTGGCCAAGATGATGCAAGGCGAAAAGGACAAGCTCTTGCAGATGGAGACCAAGCTGCACGAGCGCGTGGTGGGCCAGCAAGAGGCGATTGCTGCGGTGGCCAACGCCATCCGCCGCTCGCGCTCGGGCCTGTCCGATCCCAACCGGCCCACGGGCTCGTTCCTGTTCCTCGGCCCCACGGGCGTGGGCAAGACCGAGCTGTGCAAGGCGCTGGCGGGCTTTTTGTTCGACAGCGAAGACCACCTGATCCGCATCGACATGAGCGAGTTCATGGAGAAGCACTCCGTGGCCCGCCTGATCGGTGCACCGCCCGGCTATGTGGGCTATGAAGAGGGCGGCTACCTGACCGAGGCCGTGCGCCGCAAGCCCTACAGCGTGCTGCTGCTCGACGAGGTGGAGAAAGCGCACCCCGACGTGTTCAACGTGCTGCTGCAGGTGCTGGACGATGGCCGTCTGACGGACGGTCAGGGCCGCACGGTGGACTTCAAGAACACGGTGATTGTGATGACGAGCAACATCGGCTCGCACCTGATCCAGGCCATGGTGGGGCAGGACTCTGACGACATCAAGGAAGCGGTGTGGGGCGAGCTCAAGAACCACTTCCGGCCCGAGTTTTTGAACCGCATCGACGAGACCGTGGTGTTCCACGCGCTCGATGCGCAGCACATCGCCTCCATCGCCAAGATCCAGCTGCAACTGCTGCAAACCCGGCTGGCGAAGATGGATTTGGAGTTGCAGGTGTCCGATGCTGCCTTGGCAGAATTGGCCAAGGTGGGGTTCGACCCGGTGTTTGGTGCGCGGCCGCTCAAGCGGGCGATCCAGCAGCGCATTGAGAACCCGCTGTCCAAGCTGCTCTTGGAGGGACAGTTCCCTCCCAAGAGCGTGATCGCTGTGAGCGTGAACCCGGTGCTGGAACCGGGGGTGTTCCAGTTCAGCGCCGCGCCGCAGGGTTGATCGGGACCAGGGGAGAAGGGGGTAACCCCTTTTCCCCTCTTCCCAGATGTGAAGGAGAGGTGACGTTTGAATGATTTTGTTGCGGGCGTTGTGCGCCTTTTGCTGCGGGTAGTGGTCGTCGCCATGGGCTTGGTGCTGTTTGCCAGCCTGCTGGTGGCGGTGATGGTGCTCGCGCTGGTCTGGGCGTTGCGCGCGGGCTGGGCTCGCCTGACTGGCCGCCCCGTGACCCCGTGGGTCATGCGCATGGACCCGCGCACGGGCTTCAGCACGGTGTTTCGCTCTACCGAGCGCTGGTCCGCAGGCCGCCGTGGCGCCGCGCCAGCGGCGCCTGACGCCAGCGAAGAGACCGCAGCATCGCGCCGAGGTGGCATCCTGCCTGGCGCCGCTGAGGTCACCGACGTCGAGGCGCGCGAAGTGCGCTGAAGGGGGCGCTCCTGACCGGGCGCTGCCCCGTACCATGCCCCATCCAGCGCGGAGCCACAGGGAGCCTGCACCGGTGTCGCCTCTGCTTTTTTCGTGACGCGCCTGTCGGGGTGTCTTCTATGATCCAACCATGACACCCGCCGATATCCACGCCCATTTCGATCTTCAACGCCAGGCCAGCCGCGCGCATGTGGATGTGCCGCTGCTGGTGCGCCGCGAGCGGCTGCTGCGCATCTCCAAGATGCTCAATGAGCATGGCCCGGTGCTGGCAGCGGCCGTGCAGGCCGACTTTGGCATGCGGTCTCCGCGCCTGACCGAAGTGGCCGACTTCTTTGTGCTGCGCACCCTGCTGTCGCACACGCTGAGCCACCTGGCCAGGTGGATGAAGCCCCGCAAGGTTCGCACGCCCATCTTCCTGCAGCCCGCCAGTGCGCACATCCAGCGCCAGCCGCTGGGCGTTGTGGGCGTGATTGCCCCGTGGAACTACCCGGTGCAGCTGGCCCTGGCGCCCGCCATCACGGCGCTGGCGGCGGGCAATCGCGTGATGCTCAAGCCCAGCGAGCTGACACCCCACACCTCGGCCCAGCTGGCGTTGCTGGTGGCCCAGTTTTTTTCACCCGACGAGTTCTGTGTGGTGCAGGGCGATGCCAACCTTTCGGCCCTGTTTGCCTCCCTGCCGTTCGATCATCTGGTGTTTACCGGCTCGACCGCCGTGGGCCGCAAGGTGGCGCAGGCGGCGGCGCAGAACCTGACACCCACCACGCTGGAGCTGGGTGGCAAGTCGCCCTGCATCATCGATGGTCACTGCGACATGGCGGATGCGGCGCTCAAGATTGCGCACGGCAAGCTGCTCAACGCAGGGCAAACCTGCATTGCTCCCGACTATGTGCTGCTGCCGCGCGGCCGTGAGGGTGAGTTTGCCCAGGCCTACCGGGCTGCCGTGGCGCGCCTGTTTCCCACCATCGAGGGCAACGCCGACTACGCGTCCATCATCACGCCGCGCCACCACGCCCGCCTGCGCACCATGCTGCAGCAGGCCCAGACGCAGGGGGCCGAAGTGCAGACCATTGACCCCGCTGCTGGCAAGCCCGTTGTGAACACGGTGGGCACCCTGGGCGACGGCGCCAGCCGTCAGATGCTGCCCACGCTGGTGTTTGGCGCTACGTCGCAGATGCAGCTCATGCAGGAAGAGATTTTTGGGCCCATCCTGCCCGTGATCTCGTACGAACGGCTGGACGATGCCATTGCCCACATCAACACCGGGCCGCGCCCGCTGGCGCTGTACTGGTTTGGCCAGAGCGAGGCCGTGCGCGACGATGTGCTGCGCCGCACCGTGAGCGGCGGCGTGACGGTGAACGACACGCTGATGCACATTGCGCACGACAACTTGCCCTTTGGCGGCGTGGGTGACAGTGGCTGGGGCGCCTACCACGGCGAGCAAGGCTTCCTGCGTTTTTGCCACCAGAAGTCGGTGCTGGTGCAGTCGCGCTGGTCCATGGGCTCGCTGTTCTACCCGCCCTATGGCGCCCGGTTTGACCAGGTCATGGGGCTGCTGCGGCGCTGGTTGTAGCCGTCCCCTCGTCGTCGTCCTGCGGCATGCTGTCCGGTGGCACGGGCTGCGGCTGGGTGATGAGCTGCACCATGGCATCGCGCAGCTGGCCGGTAGACACCGGCTTGTGCAGGAGCAGGGCCGAGGTGGACTGCGCATCGCGCAGGCGCTGGGGTGACGTATCCCCCGTCATGATGATGGCGGGCACGCTGGTGCCCAGGTAGGCGCGCAGGGCCTGCAGCACCTGCTTGCCGGTCTCTTCGTGGCGCAGGCGGAAGTCCGTGATGATGATGTCGGGTGTGATGTCTTCCAGGCATTCGAGCGCATCGGCGCTCGATTCTGCGGTGATGCAGTGGCAGCCCCAGCTGTGCAGCAGCGATTGCATGCCGAGGCGCACGGCCTCATCGTCGTCAATGGCCAGCACCTTCAGGCCCACGAGGCTGACGGTATCGGGCGCAGGCGCGGTGTCGTCCTCCAGTGCACCCTGCCAGCGGTCAAGCCACAGCCGGAACACCGAACCCCGCCCCGGCTGCGACAGCACCTCGACCGAGGTGTTCATCTCGCGCGCAAGTCGCTGCACGATGGCCAGCCCCAGCCCCAGACCTTTGCGGCGGTCGCGCTCGGGGTTTCCGAGTTGGTGGAACTCCTTGAAGATGTTGTCCCACTGGCTCCGGGGGATGCCCGGCCCCGTGTCCCAGACCTCCAGCGCCAGGCGCTTGCCGCGCGTGCGGCAAGCAATCAGCACACCGCCTTTGGCGGTGTAGCGCAGCGCGTTGGAGATGAAGTTGTGCATGACCAGCCCGACCAGCGAGCGGTCGGCAAAGGCCGCTGCCGAAGTCTCCCGCGTGCGGTACACCAGCCCCGCCGTGTCGGCCTGTACGCCGAACTCCTGCTCCAGCGCCGTCAGCAGCGGCTGCACGGCAAAGGCATCGGGCCGCACCTTCACCACACCGGCTTCCAGCCGCGAATAGTCGAGCAGGGTGGTCAGCATCTCGGCCGCCGCGCCCGAGGCGGCATGGGCATGCCCCAGCACGGTGAGTTGGTGGTCGTTGAGCGGGCTGCGCTGCAGCGATTCGAGGAACAGGCCCATCGCGTGCAAGGGCTGGCGCAGGTCGTGGCTGGCAGCGGCCAGGAAACGGGATTTGTCGCGGTCGGCCTTCTCGGCGGCCTCCTGGGCCGCGAGGGCGCGTTGCGATTCGGCGCGCAGCTGGCTCACCAGCCGGTCGTTTTCCAGCTTGAGCGCAATGCTGCGCCGTGTGGCCCGGTCGGCGGTGCGCGCCTGCATGCCCGTGAGCGCGTAGTAGACACCGGTGAGAAACAGCGCGGGCCACATCACAGGCCCGCCAGCCAGCGCCACCGCCATCATCACGCCGCCGATGGCACAGGTGAGGTAGGTGACATAGGCGCGGTACAGCGGGGCCCCCAGCCCGAGTGCACCCGACGACACCGTGCTGATGATGCCGATGGCGTAGATGACACTTTCAGGGGTGCCCCAGTAGAGCACCACATACCCCAGGCTGCCCCAGCTCAGCCCCATGGCGGCCATGCAGGCGATCAGTTTGCGCGCCGCCTGCTGCGCCGGGTCGGTGAAAGGCGCAATGCTGCGCAGCGTGAGGTACACCCCGGCCACCACGAGTGCGTGGGACACCAGCCACACCGTGATGGCCTGGGGCTCGGCCACCCGCGCCATGACCCACAACGTGCCAAGCGCGGTGGCCAGCGACGCGAGCAGCGTCATCGGAAAGTTGTGCCGCAGCAGGGCCACCTGCTCGCGCAGCACCTCATCGCGCTCCCACGCCGGCCACCCCCAGCGGGTGGGGGGCTGGGCGGCATCCGGCTGCACCGGCAGGGCCTCAGAGGGGGTCATGGAGCTGGGGGGTGGACAGGCCGAGGCGCTGGGCCGCCAGCAAGGCGGCGCTGCGACTGTTGACGCCCAGCTGCGCAAAGATGGCCGCCACGTGCACACGCACGGTGTTTTCGCTCAGGCCCAGGTCGCGTGCGATGACCTTGTTGGGCTTGCCGGTGCACAGCAGCGACAGCACGTCGAGCTGGCGAGCGGTCAGCGACGGCGTGTCCGGCCCGCGCGTGGTGGCGCTGTTGCCGCTGTTGATCGGAAAACACGGCTGCCCCGACAAGGCGCACGAAATGGCCTCCAGGATGTCTTCGGCGCTGGCGGATTTGGGCAGGAAACCATCGGCGCCACGGGCGCGCGCTTCATGGATCGCATCGGGCGCCACGCTGGCCGAGACCAGCACGATGCGCGCCCGGGGGCAGGCCTGGCGCAACAGGCGCAGCCCATCCAGGCCGCTCATGCCGGGCAGCTGGATGTCCAGCAGCACCAGGTCGGCATCGGCCAGTTGCAGCGCGCAGGCTTCGGCAATCGAGCCCGCCTCGGCAATCGTGCCCACGCGGGGGTGGTCCTGCACGATCAGGCGCAGCCCGGTGCGAAACAGGTTGTGGTCGTCCACCAGCAAAAGGCGGGCAGTCATACAGCAACAGCCCCGGCGCAAACCGGGATGCAACACCCGCCTTGCCTTGGGATGAACCGTTTGCCTGAGCTCTGTTTTGCGTAAGTCATGAGCAAGTATTGCGCACAACACACTGTTGCGGACTAGTCCATTTGTGCGATGGACGCTCCGTTGTGCACTTTCTAGACTTTCCGTCAAGCATTGAAAAGCACCTGAGGGGGTGCGTACCAACCATCCATCAATGCGCAACCTTCGTTTTTCAAAGGGTTTCTCATGACTGCCAATGCACTTCACCCAGGTTCAGCCGCTTCCGATGTGTCCCGCCACCACGGCGAACGACGACCGGGGGCCATCGCTTCGCCGCAGGGCAGCACGGGGCTGGGGGGCAACACGCTGGCCCAGATCGTGGAAGAAAACTGCCCGGGCACGCAGGCGTCGGCTGGCGTGGTGATCGAGCACCTGGACGCCCAGGCAGGCACCTGGCAGTTTTCGATGGACGAGGGGCAGACATGGCGTGCCATCCGCACCGATCTCATCAACCGCGATGGCAATCTGGGGCTGGCGCTGGACTGCGATGCGCGGCTGCGCGTGCTGCCTTTTGGGGGCCACCGCGTCAGCGGCGTGCGTGTGGCTTTCCACACGGTGCAGCGTCGCCACGGGCAAGGCAACGGCAGCTACCGCGCCTATGCGAGCGACGAGCGCGAGGAAGGGTGTTCGCGCACCGTCACGCTGGTGCTGGGGCTCTCGGCCATCAACGGCGCGCCTCCTGCCGTGCATGTGCCGCGCCCCCGCAACAAGCGTGCGCTGGTGCAGCGTGCAGCGGCGGCAGCCGGTGCGGCGGGGACTTCGCTCTCGGGCTCCATGGCGCTGGCCTGAGATCCTGCTTGGCGCCCGCTGCTGGGTGTTGCTTGCGGCGCAGCCCGCAGCGGCAGCCGCTTTACCGGCGCCGCAATGCTACGTACACAGGCATTTGAGAGGGCCCCGCAGAGGGTTTGCGAGGGGGCCGGACAGGGGGAAAAACCGTTTGCGGCGACAATGCCGGTCCTTTCGTTTTTTCTTTCCCTGTTTTCGTTCGGTTTTTTCATGTCCAGTATCCAGGTTCGTCCCGCCACGCTTCGCGATGCCAAAGCCATTGCCCAGATCCATACCGTCTCAGCCCAAGAGGTCTACAAAGGGCTGGTGCCAGACGAGCAGTTGAAATCCATGTCGGTCGAAAAGCGCCAGGCTTACTGGCGCGAGGCCATTGAATATTGCGAGCCCCAGGTCCAGGTGGCCGTGGACGGCGAGAAGATCGTCGGTTTTGTCGGCTACGACCGCTCGCGCGATGAAAAATCCCGCCCCACCACTGGTGAAATCTGGGCCATCTACGCCGCACCTACCCACTGGAACCAAGGCGTGGGTCTGGCTCTGTGGGATGCTGCCCGCGACGGCCTGCAGGAAGAAGGTTGCACCAACGTTACGGCGTGGGTGCCGCTGCGCAACGAGCGCGCCATCCGGTTCCACGAACTGGCGGGCTTCAAGCGCGAACTCTCCACCGCCAAGACGGCTGTGGTGGGGGGCGTCAAGATCGAAGAAGTGCGCCTGAAGCGCCCCATCAACGCGTAGTCACGCAAAGGCACTCAATGATCGAATGGAGCCGCCAGGGCCAGATTCAACAAGCCCAGTGGCGCTCTGAGAGTGGTGCCCCGGCCCCGCGCCGGGTTGTCACCGCCGACGATACCTTGGCCGCCGACACAGCCTACCGCATGGCCTGTGAAGGCTCGGGTCTGCTGTGGCAGGGCGACTTCCAGAACGCCCGCATGCTGCTGCAGGCGCTGATGCGCCGGGCCGATGCCAAGTCCGGCAAGGCGGGCAAATCGGCCAAACCCCGCAAGTCCGCCGCCAAGGCCGCCGAAAAAGCTGCTGCCGCCACCCCCGCCGAGGCCTTTCACCTGCACCGCCAGGCGCAGGCGCAGCGCGCGCGGGTGCTGGCGTCGGTGCTCATCCCGCTCGAAGGCGACTACACCATTGACCTGCGCCGCGCGCCCGATTGGCGCCAGGCCTGTACCGAAGCCTGGGGCACGGCCACGGGCGAGCGCTCGGTGGCCACGCTGCGTGAGCTGCTGGGCCTGGTGGGCGCGCACGAATGGCGCAAAAAGGGGGTAGAAGTGCCAGCGCTTGGCGCTCCACCGCTCAACCGCATCCACCCGCACTACGGCGTGTTCTCGCCCGTGCGCGGCGAATACGTGGGCCTGGTGGCCGACACGGCTCTGCCTAGCAAGACATTGGCCTTTGACATTGGTGTGGGCACGGGGGTGCTGTCTGCCGTGCTGGCACGCCGTGGGGTGCAGCGCGTGGTGGCCACCGACCAGGACCCGCGCGCCCTGGCCTGCGCGCGGGAGAACCTGCAGCGCCTCGGTGTCATGCCACAGATTGAGCTGCTGCAGGCCGACCTGTTTCCGCCTGGCCGCGCACCCCTGGTGGTGTGCAACCCCCCGTGGGTGCCCGCACGGGCCAGTTCGCCCATTGAGCACGCGGTGTACGACGAAGGCAGCCGCATGCTCAAAGGCTTTCTGGCGGGTTTGTCCGACCATCTGGAGCCTGGCGGCGAGGGCTGGCTGATCCTGTCGGACTTGGCCGAACACCTGGGCCTGCGCCCACGCGCGCAACTGCTCGAATGGATTGCCGATGCGGGGCTGGTGGTGCGTGGCCGGCACGATGTGAAGCCGCACCATGCCAAGGCGGCCGATGCGGGGGATGCCCTGCACGCTGCCCGTGCTGCGGAGGTCACTTCGTTGTGGCGGCTGGCTGCGGCCTGATCACGGTATCACTTTCAGAAAATCCGCCCAGCCCCTCAAGCCAGTGCTGAGGGTTGGGTCGAGTCAAACGGCTCGGAGGCCGAAGGCGCAGAAGGCAGCAACTGCTCGAACCTTTCGCGCAGGCTGGCAGCACGTTCGGCCCCCGCGGCCAGCGCTACTTCTTCAAACATGGCTTCGCCCACGTCCAGCATGCTCGCGCGGTCCTTGGCGGCGCGCAGCGCCTCGCGAAACTGCTGCGCCAGCACGGGGTCGCGGCGCACAAACAGACGCTCGCAGGTGTCGAACAGGTACATGCGTGCGCCGGCCAGCGAGCGCAGGGCATCGCCGGGCTCCGGGCGCTGGATGGATGGCTTGTTGTGTGCAGCGGTTTGCGCGGCGGAGGGCGGCGGTAGCTCGGCCGGGCCGGCCAGGTAACCCTGGCGCATGAGGTTGTCGACAATCTGAGCGCCGATGCCGTTGTACATGGCCTGCAAGTCGGACAGCGGCTTGCCATCCACCAGGAGCAGCAGAGAACGCTCCCGCAGGCTCAGGGTGCGGACGCCGGGCAAGAGTTCCAGGCGGGCTTTTTCGGTTTTTTGTAGCAGCATGGGGTTCTCCATTCACGGGTGAATGGCGGTGATTGCAGCAAGCCGCCATGACGCTGTGATGACCTCGCTGCCGCACAATGGCGGGCTGCCCCTGGTCGTAGCATGGCTGCGAAAGCGGCGTTTGCTATATATTTAATAGCTTCTTGCGCTTATCCATCAAGCGCTAGGGCCCTTTGTGATTCATATTTTGGCTGTGTGCGGGCCGCGCTCTGTGCTGGGGTGCTGGGCCCGGCGGCCTTTCTCGCGATGACCTTGCTGCTTGCCCCCATGGAGGGGCTCCTGGATTTTGTGCTGCGTGATGTGCTGACCCGCGTGGGCGGGGTGGACCGCTGCGTCTCGGAGTTCATCCGCATTACTGGCACGCTGCTGCCGGACAAGGTGTTTCTGCGCTACGTGCCGGAGTTGCACAACGGCAGCCGCACGCTGGCCGGTGTACCGGTGCGTGCGCAGCTGCTGGGCTCTGATCCCGTCTGCATGGCTGAGAATGCCGCACGCCTGGCAGCCCTGGGGCCGGAGGGGATCGACTTGAACTTTGGTTGCCCGGCCAAGGTAGTCAACCGCCACGGCGGGGGCGCGGCGCTGCTGCAGGAGCCCGAACGCATCGCCACCGTGGTGGCCGCTGTGCGTCGCGCAGTGCCCTCGCATTTGCCTGTGTCCGCCAAGATGCGCCTGGGTTTCAACGACACCGGGCTGATGCGCGAATGTGCGCAGGCCATGCAGGCGGGTGGCGCTGCCGAACTGGTGGTGCATGCCCGCACCAAGGCCGATGGCTACCGGCCCCCAGCGTATTGGGAGCACATCCCCACCATCCGCGCTGCGGTCGGCATCCCCGTGGTGGCCAATGGCGAGATCTGGACCGTGGCCGACGCCCAGCGCTGCCGCGAAGTGTCGGGCTGCGATGCGCTGATGCTCGGGCGCGGCATGGTGGCTGACCCCGGCCTGGCCCGGGCCATCCGCGCTTCGGATGCGGGGCTGCCCGGCGCGGACACGGTGGTCTGGGCCGACCTGCTGCCGCACCTGGCGGCCTTCTGGCAACTGGTGTGTGACGACTTGGAACCGCGCCAGCGGGCGGGGCGGCTCAAACAATGGCTCAACCTCCTGCGCAGGCGCTTCCCGGAGGCTGAGGTCGCCTACCAGCACGTGCGCACGATGACGGACCAGCGGGCGATCACCGCGTGGGTGGATGCATTGCAGCCAGCCGAGGGTTGATCTAGGGATGTCCTGCATAACCCTCGCGAGTCGGTGGTAGTGCGGATCGGGACAGACCGCAAGGCGTCTTTTTGCAGCCAATAGCGGTGCTATTGGCAAGAAAAGCAACGCAGCGGACCGCCCGAGACCGCGCTATCACCGACCGCAGGGAGTTATGCAGGCCATCCCTAGAGCAGGTGATCCGGCGCCAGCGGGCCCAGCAGTTGCAGCATCAGCCGCAGTGGCGCGCTGGCATCGGGTTCGGTGGTGGCATCTGGCAGGCCGCTGCCCTCGGGGGCATGCCACACCAGTTGGCCGCCATCGCGCAACTGCACATGCCAGGCGGATTCGCGCAATGCCGCTTCGATCTGCGTGGTGGCGCGGCGTGACAGGTCGCTGCTGCGGATCAGCAGCGCGATCTCCGTGTTCTGCCGCTGCGAGCGAATGTCCAGGTTCATCGAACCCACCACCAGCAGGCGGCCGTCCATGATCAGAATCTTGGAGTGCAGCATGGCGCGTGAGCTGCCGACAGAACTGGCCGCACCGCTGGTCCCATCACGCCCCCCCGTGCTGCCCGTGGAGCCCAGTGCTCCGCGCAGCACGCCCGTGAGCTCGCTGCGCATTTCGTACAGCTCGACGCCCATGGCCAGCAGATCGGGCCGGTGGCGCGCATAGCCTGCGTGGGCAATGGGTGCATCGTTGGAGGCCAGCGAGTTGGTGAGCACCCGCACCCGAACGCCCCGCGCGCGTGCGGCTGCAAAGGCCTGCTTCATGTCGGGCCCTGGCACGAAGTAGGGCGAAATGATGAGCAGATCGCGCCGCGCCTGTCCCATGAGGTGCAGCAGTCCATCCACCACGGTATCGGTCTGGGCATCAAGAGTTGCAGGGTCGGGGGTAGACACTGCTGCAGTGGCCGATGGGATGCCGTTGGCGGGATTGGACGCTGACGATTCGGGGGTGGCAGCGGCACCGGCCGCCACGGTCAGGGCTTCGGTGGGGGCCTTGGCTGGCGCACGCGCAGCGCCCCGCGACACGACGGCGAGGGGGGTGGCCCGGGCCGGGGGCTTTTCAGGCAGCGCGGCCAGGGAGGTGCCATCGGGCGGAATCTTGGCAGGCTTGTCCACCAGCACCGCCGCAGGGGCCCAGGTGAACTGCGCTTGCGCCAGGTCCATGGGCTGGTAGTCCCAGATGCGCGCACGCTGGGCGGCGGTGGTTCGCCGGCCGTCTTGCACGGGCTGGCTGTCCAGTGCCAGGGCGCCACCCTGGCCTGCGATACGCTCGCGCTGCACGGCATCCGAGTTGCGCATGCGCTCGCGCAGAATGTCCAGTTCCTCCCGCGTGACCAGCGATTGCACGGGGTAGGCGCGCTCGTTGTTCCAATAGCTGTCGAAACTGCGGGAGAGATCCTGCACCACAGGCCCTGCTGCCAGCACGTCCAGGTCCACAAAATTGCCGGAGTCGGCATTGCCGAAATAGGCGTCCCCCAGGTTGCGGCCCCCGGTGACGCCCATGGCGTTGTCGGCGATGAAGAGCTTGTTGTGCATGCGCTGCTGCACCCGCGAAAAGTCGCTCAACGCGCTGAACATGCGCCCCAGCGGCGAGCCCCGTGCCCCGGTGAGCGGGTTGAACATGCGCATCTCGATGTTGGGTACAAAGGCCAAGCGCATCACCTGCGCATCGCGGCCCACGCTGTGAAAATCGTCCAGCAGCACCCGCACCCGCACGCCGCGCCGGGCTGCGGCCACCACGCTGAGTAGCAGGCGCTCGGTGCTGGCGTCGGCATGGATGGCGTAGTACTGCAGGTCCAGCGTTTTCTGCGCGGCATCTACCAGCGCCAGGCGGCTGCTGTAGGCTGCCTGTGGCCCGCTGAGCAGCAGGAACCCCGAGGGGTGGCGGCCGCCTGCCGATGCCCGGCGATCCTCCACGAGTTGGCCCAGGGGCGTCCCTGCGGGGGAGGCCAGGGCGCTCGACACCGGCCGCTCCACGT
The DNA here is from genome assembly GCF_057597245.1 of Acidovorax sp. NN32. NCBI lineage: Bacteria > Pseudomonadati > Pseudomonadota > Betaproteobacteria > Burkholderiales > Comamonadaceae > Acidovorax > Acidovorax sp. NN32. The sequence continues at coordinate 3,824,591 of NZ_CP199679.1, read as the reverse complement.
CCTTGGGCAGGCCGGCGCAGCCGCTGGTTGCGCCTGCGACGATGGCGGCCAAAAGCGCCAGCCAGCCGTAGCGGGCCGTGTTGCCCAGAAACGCTGGAATGGCAGGGGTCGATAAATGCATGGCGCGATTGTGACCGTGTGGCGGTGGCTGCGCTTGTCAGACGCGGCGCCAACTCCGCCACAGTGGCTGCCCAGGCTGGTAGCCGCCTCCTCAGCATCTCACCGGGCTTACCAGCTCACTTCGCGGTCTGGCGTGGCGCTGATCTTGTGGATCGACAGGTCAGCCCCGTCAAATTCTTCTTCCTGCGTGAGCCGCAGGCCCACCGTGCTCTTGAGAATGCCATACACCACCAGGCCACCCACCAGCGCCCAGGCCACGCCCAGGGTGCTGCCGATCAACTGGGCCGAGAAGCTCACACCACCGAGCCCACCCAGCGCCTTGCTGCCGAAAATGCCTGCTGCCAGCCCGCCCCATGTGCCGCACAGGCCATGCAACGGCCACACGCCGAGCACGTCATCGATCTTCCAGCGGTTCTGGGTGAGCGTGAACATCACCACAAAGATTGCTCCTGCCACGGCACCGACCACCAGCGCTCCCAGCGGGTGCATCAGGTCCGACCCCGCGCACACAGCCACCAGCCCGGCCAGCGGGCCGTTGTGCACGAAGCCCGGGTCGTTCTTGCCCAGCACCAACGCCGCCAACGTGCCGCCCACCATGGCCATCAGCGAGTTCACCGCTACCAGGCCGGAGAGTTTGTCCACGGTCTGTGCGCTCATCACATTGAAGCCGAACCATCCCACCACCAGCACCCAGGCGCCCAGCGCCAAAAACGGGATGTTGGAAGGCGGGTGGGCAGAGATGGCGCCATCTTTACGGTAGCGGTTGGAACGCGAGCCCAGCAGGATCACGGCCGGCAGGGCGATCCACCCGCCCATGGCATGCACGACGATGGAGCCCGCAAAGTCGTGGAACTCTTCGCCCGTCAGTCCCTTGATCCAGGCCTGCACCCCGAAGTGCTGGTTCCAGGCAATGCCTTCAAAGAACGGATACACAAACCCCACAATGACCGCCGTGGCCATCAGCTGGGGCCAGAACTTGGCCCGCTCCGCGATCCCGCCCGACACAATCGCCGGAATGGCAGCCGCAAAAGTGAGCAGGAAGAAGAACTTGACCAGTGCGTAGCCGTTCTGCTGCGCCAGCGATTCCGCACCCACGAAGAAATGCGTGCCATAGGCCACGCTGTAGCCCACCACAAAATACACCACGGTGGACACCGAAAAGTCCACCAGGATCTTGACCAGCGCATTCACCTGGTTCTTTTTGCGAACCGTGCCCAGTTCCAGAAAGGCAAACCCTGCATGCATGGCCAGCACCATGATGGCCCCCAGAAGAATGAACAGGGCATCAGTGCCCTGTTTGAGTGCTTCCATAACGTCCTCGCGCGATTGGTTGATCTGTTCTGGTGCGTTTCGAACCTAGCTACCAGATTTGCACCAAGTTGAAGCAAAAATCGCGCCAAAGAATGGTGCGTTGTTTTGCACTGTTTTGGTGTGGTGCGAAAAGGACTGGGGAGGAGAGGTGACAATGGGCCGTGCCGCGAGGGTCGTCGCCGCCCAGCAGGGATGACGACGGCGCGAGCGCGCAACTGCCATCCAGTGAAAGTTGCGAGGTATCTGGCTTGTGCAAAGCCCAAGTTTTGAGCGAGTTTGGCGCTGGTGTCTTTGTGAGAGTTTTTTTAGTATCAAAACGCAGCCGCCTTGCCGAGGCTGTCGTCTTCTGCTGAGGTGGGCTGAGCTGGGTGGTGGTGGCGGGTCATCTTTGTGCTGCGCGGGTGAGCGCCCCTTGCGGCTGGGGGCTTGCATTGTTTTGCAGGCACTTCCCACTGGGCTGCGCCCGCAGAGCCCACCAGCTGCTGTTGTTCGGTCGTTGCCCCACCCATTTTTTACCTTCCGCATGGCGAAGCCCGTGCCTGCCGGGAGTGTGGGGTGGGGGAGTTAGAAACTGTCGCGTCCCTGCACCCGTGCCACAACACGCAAGTCCGCGCCCAAGGTCTCTACGGACTTGAATTCCAGCGCCAGCCCATCGGCCAAGGCCGTCAACGGGCCAAAGTCTGCAATTCCCCGTCCCGCACCCAAAAGCCGTGGTGCTAGGTACAGCAACAGCTCATCGACCAGGCCTTCTCGGACCAGAGAGCCATTGAGCTTGTGCCCAGCCTCTACATGCAGCTCGTTGATGCCCCGTTGGCCCAGGTCCTGGAGCATTGCCGAAAGATCGACCTTGCCGTTCGCATTGGGCAGGTGGATCACCGTAGCCCCACAGGCTTGCAAAGCTGCTTTCTTGGTTTCGTTGTCGGAGGCTGTGTAGACATAACAATCGCGCCCTTTCATCAGCAGATTGGCGTCGGTAGGCAATTGCAACTGGCTGTCCACCACCACCACATGGGGCTGGCGTGGCGTGGGAACTTCGCGGACGTCTAGCCGGGGGTTGTCATCCAGCACGGTGCCAATGCCCGTCAATACAGCGCACGCCCTGGCCCTCCACGCGTGTCCATCCGCCCGCGCAGCGCGTGACGTGATCCACTGGCTGGCGCCATTGTTCAGGGCGGTGGTGCCATCCAGCGAGCTTGCAACTTTCAGCCGCACCCATGGCGTGCCCCGGATCATGCGGCTGAAAAAACCAATGTTGAGTTCTCGGGATTCTTCAGCCCCCGGGCCGACCACGACCTCCACCCCTGCCGCACGCAGCCGGTCAAACCCGCGCCCGCCCACCAAAGGGTTTGGGTCCGCCAACGAGGCCACCACTTTGGCAACACCCGCTTGGATTAGTGCATCGCAGCAGGGGCCGGTTCGCCCATGGTGGGAACAGGGCTCCAGCGTCACATAGGCTGTGGCGCCTGCCGTGTCGAACCCCTTGCCGCTGGCGTCGCGCAGGGCCATGACTTCAGCGTGCGGCCCACCCGCTTGCTGGGTAAAGCCCTGGCCAATGACTTCACCATTGGGGCCTGCGAGCACACAGCCCACGCGGGGATTCGGGGTTGAAAGAAAAAGCGCTTGAGTGGCGATCTCAAGCGCATGGGTCATAGGGGAAGGCACCGAAGATTGCATTACACCCCAGATGGTAGCTTAGGGCTACTTATTCCAGCACTCAGCGGCAGTAATGCCCGGGCCCATGTTAATCGCACTTCGTGTGCCAGTGTGAGTCAATGTGAAGTCGCCACACTGGTCTCCTGCCTGCGGCCCAGCTTTGCGAGTAGCCACCAATGTGAATGTGGAATTGGTATTGCCGGGCTGAAACCCTATGGTGTAGCGCTTTTGAGGATCGGCAGTCCAAGTGAAATTGGCTGGCAAAGCCCCAGTGGGATAGACGCCCGTGGCGGTAGCAGCTCTCTCTAGCCACAGTTGAGCTTGCAACAAGCCTGCCCGGGCATCTGCCCGATGACCGCGACGCACATATTCGGTGTAGCTGGGGATGGCAATGGCACTCAGTATGCCCACAATGGCCACCACAATCATGAGTTCAATGATAGTAAAGCCATTTTGTCGCATGGTGGTCTTGCTCACTTGGTGTGTCATACGTTCTTCGTCACTGTATCTGGCGCCAGCTCGGACGCAACGACTGTTCGGGCATGGCGGCAAGATTTTCTTTATTGTTCTTCGCGTCAATATCTACGTTTTCGAATTTATCTTTCTTGATGATGCTGTGTGGTCCCTTGGCAACTTTCGCCCGAGAAATACTGATGTACTTGGCATCGGGTCCAGATCCGACCATGACACCGTCGCCATCAGCCATATTGAACTTGCCATCTTTGTTCTTGTCCACAATTTGCACGGCCGGACTCTTACCGTCCATGATATTGATGAATGTGCGGTATTGCCGCTCGGCGTCTACTGAAGTGGAGTCGCAGCTCTCCACGTTCGGGTCAACATCAGATCCTTTGGCTGGCACTTGCGACCACACAGTCAATAGGTTGCTGGCATCGTAGTACGGCATCGGTTTGAGCAGTCGCTCTCCGACGGCGGGGAGGTCGATGTACCAACCATTGAACTCTGCCCATGTATCCCTCTTCAGAGCGCTCACTTCTTCGATGGCTCCGTAGTCGCCACCATCTACTTCAATGAATTGGCGTTGAGCGAGTTTGGCTACGGTGACACCAGTACCCAGGGCTGCGGGTACGGGCACGCAGTCGGGTCCAGGGCAAGTTCCAATACCACCAGGATGCACCTCCAAACGCTTACCCAAGCCAGTTGAGACTTCGCGGTAACGTGTGTTATCGAGCACTGAGTAAAGACTTTGTACGTCTACGCTAGACGGGTCGTCCTTGCCGGCATTACGGCCAGTTCCAAACGCCACCATCATGCCGCCTACGCGGACGGTTTTGGCGGATGCCCCGCTACCGATCTGCATGGTGCGGTCGTTTGCGCGTACTGTGGGCGGGGCAGAGATAGGCTGGATTTTCGTGCGAGTTACGCCATTCAAAGCCGCCGGGCCGCGTGCTGTGAAAAGCGGACTCCCACTAAAGGCGACTTTCCAGTCGGCAGGGGCTGCGCTGGTGAGGTCAAACTTCCACAAATTGCCCCTGTTGTCTCCGGCGTAAGCTATGTCGACGCGGCCATCGCCGTTGATGTCCACGACGCGGGGGGCGGCCAAGCCATTGTCTACTGCGTTGCCGGTGCCGGGTGCATCGGTGGTGGTGGGAATGCGTATTAGTTCCTTGGCGCCGTCCAGATACTGAATAAGCAGCACTGGACGTTGATTGGTGCTGTTGTAGCCATTACCCATCACCGCAGCCCAACGGTTGTTGCTCATGCGGGTAATTTGCGTGGTTCGCATGGCATCGTTATCGTCAAGAACGGGCTTGGCTACGATGAAACCGATGTCCTTATCTTCTTCAACAGCAGTTTCGCAAGCAATTTTCTCGGCGCCAGTCATCGCTGCGCAGTTAGGTGCTGGTTCGCTGCTGCCACGGGTTCGATCCAGTTTTACCAATGCCGACGCATTACTTTCCGTAAAGCTGAGCGTACCAGTGGCAGTGGGGTTCGTCACATCAAGCACATAGTACCCTTTACCCCCCAGCCCCAGGGTTCCCACCAGCAGCGTACGCCAGTCAGGGACATAGGTCGCATAGTTGGGATCGGCCGGGTCCTGGATCCCTCCATTCATATCCACATCTCCTGTCATCGGTGACCCGTCAACAAAATATTTGTGAGAGTTGTTGTAGGAGGGGTCTGTCAGTTGCGTCAGAGATGGCAGAACGCCTCGTGGAACATAAGCGATTTTCTCGGCGCCACCGTCTTTGGCTCCTGTAGCACTCTCGTTAGCTGCGAAGCCGTGCAGCATGCCATCGTTGCCGCCGACATACAGCATGCCAGGGCGATTTTTATTAGTACGAGCAAACGCGGCATACCCTTTGAGCAGAGAGTCGCCGGTGGGAGCGCCGACATACCACACGTCAGAGTTAATGATGTCGCCTTGGCGGCTTTGACGTTCGCGGTAGGGTTTTGTGACGGTGTAACCGCTAATTTCTGAGCCTTCCTTGCTGCGCTCGCCGCGAATGTATTCCAAGCGTTCCTGACCCTTAGAGGCTCCACCGTCAGTGCCTGTCACATCCTTTTGTAGCCAGAGCTTTTGTGCCGTGCTCAGATTGCTCTCGTCGGACGCCCACTTGAATGGCATGCCACCTTTGGGCTTGGTGGTTTCCCATTTGTCGTTCCAACTTAAGATGAGGCGGCTAGCCACACTGGCAAGCGTGTCAAGCCTGTCAGCGGTGGTTTTTCCATCCCATGAGGGGTCGGGGATGGTTGTGCCGTCGGTTTTCACCCTGTCGGCAGTAATGGCGCCTTTCCAAGCCTTGCTGGGTTCGTAAGAAGCTGTGTATTTCCCAACTTCGCTGCGCGATACATTGGAACCGCTTGTGGCACTGGCGCTTAAGTCGGGGTCTGTGGCGGTGTTAATTTGTTGAAAAATTTCACGAAACGCTTTCTGTAAGTCCTCACCTTTTTCGACTGCATAAAATCGGCCTCGACCATTTAGAGCCGCGTGCCACATATCGAGAGCGCGTCTATTTTCGTCGCCCATATTGGGCCAAGTCTTGTTGCCCGTCACCAAGTCCAGAAAGCTGTTGTCGTAGCCAAAGGGGAGTTTCTGTGTAGGCGCCACAATGGTGGGTGCTCCGGGCCAAGTAACGGCATCGTTACTAAAGCCGATGGTGTAAGTCACCATGTGAGGCCAAGTAGCGGGGTTGTAGCGCGGGTTCCAGTAGCGATCGAGGATTGCGGGTTTGCCCGTCAGGTCATTACCAAAATTTTCGGTGGAGGGTGCTTTCCGGTAATCGGCAGCCGCCTCCATCGTGCCCGTCATTCCCGTGGCTTGCATGGGTTTGGCCCAACTATGAAAAGCCCAGTCCGCTAACGTTTGACTAGTCGTATCGCGATACAGACGCGTTTTTGCTTGATCCGAAGAAGTGCCGCCATACACAACTCCATCGGGTAAGGTTAGATTTGTCGCGTTATCGCGATAGTTGGTGTCAGTAACATCGGATATAGCATTATTCCAGCGTCCATCGGACATCATGATGTGATACGTGCGACGGCAAGCTAGATATGGAGCTCCCTTGGTGCCGGGATCACTGGCCCACGCACTATTCGTACCGAGGGGACGGCGCATGTAACCGTCTGCCTGCTTAAACATAAGGTGCGAGGCCGTATTGTCGTAGGGCGTCAGTCCATTGATGAAGTTAACCAAGTTACTGCGATGCGTCCCCTCCAGGGTGCGCATAGAGTTCGTCTTCATCGTTGTGCTGTCGACGTTCTTTGCACCCGTATCATGTTTACTCCACATTGCCTGCCATGCCACGCGAATTTTCTTGTCTGGCAACAACGACGGATCGAATTTTGGGTGCGTGGGGTCGAACGTGGCGCGCATTGCGTATTTCAGCACGTTCATGCGGGGTGCGTTCTTGTACCAGCTGCCGTCGGGATTGGGAGCAGTGGTGGAGCCTGTATTGCTACCCGTTCCAACTGCCCAACCCATACTGCCTGAATCGTCCACAGAAATGATGACATTGGGCCGCACATACGGCTCAACGCTGCCAGGCGGAGATTGCGCCAAATCCAATGCCCAGACTCCATGGGGTGCCAACACAGCAGTGACAGCAAGAGCGAGGACGGTTTTCCGAAAATGAGGTAAATTGCGGCGGGGCATAGCTGCTCCTTGAAGAGGGATGCTGGTCAAAAGAAGCGTGCGCGCTTAATGGGAAAGCGATACAGGCTATATTTTTGAAAATTATTCAGGATGGTCTCCCTTGTGGAGCTGACGGGCATAAGTCTGCTGCAATACCGCCATGGTTCCCGGCTTGCGGCCATAAGCAAGAGCGGTAATGCGATACACCACATTAGGTACCAAGTTCAACCTCAGCAGGTTGTCGGTGCTAATGCCCGATGCGCTAACGATGAGTCCCTTGTTCTTGCTGCTCTCGTCGTAGGGCAATATTTCGATCCAATACCATCCACCGCTACTGTTGCTAGTTGTATCCGCTAGGATGGGGTTTGAAGGGGAGCTAGTGGTTCCCAGGGTTGCCCCGGTATATTGCCCATAACGCGCACCAACGGTTGGTTGCGTCATATCTTCGAGCTTGACCTCGCCGGGTTGTAGCGCTGCAGGTACGGGGGTGGTAGCGCTGGTGTAGTTCCAGAAGTCTTGACGGCCTACACGCTTCGTGCACAGGCCTCGGTCACACTTCGTGGCTTTTTGGTCAAGATCGTCAAGCAGTTGTCGAGTTTCAGAAAGACTCACTGGGATTTTGGGGGCCGAGGCGATAACGTCACGGCACCTACTGGGATCGGCCAACGTTGTGCAAGCAGTTCCATCAGCGTTCTCACGGCGAATGTCCAGCTCGGCGTCTTGCAAAAGGGCTTGCGCAGCCTCAAAAGCGCGTTGGTAGTCAGCGTCGTTGCCGACGAGTAACTCGTTGAAAAGCGAAGTGCGTGATGCCCACAGTGCCAGTAGCATGGAGAGCATGACGAAGACGATGACAACGAACAATGCTACCCCGCGCTCTTGTGGGCGAGGGCGGCTGAAGGACGTGCCTTGCATGATGGTTTCTCGAAGAATGTTAGAGCACCGAGCCGATCAGCCCTTGGCTGCGCAGTTGGAAGGTGTTTCGGTAGGCAATGTGCATGCGCTTGGCACGAGGGCCGGTCAAGGTGCTCATGTCTACTGCGCTGCCGTCGCAATCGGTGTAGTTGCTACCAACGGGTAGATCAATAGGTTCAGCGCCATAGAGCACGAGGCACACTTCTACTGCCTGTACACGAGCCCAAGTGTTTACCGAGCCATCAATGTCGTCTGCAGTGACTCGTGTAATTGTGGGGATGCCGGGCGTGGTGGCACTGTCTTGCAGTAGGTAACGCACCTGAAAATTGGCTACGTTCTGCACAATAGGTTGAGGTCCTGTGCCATTGCCAGTGCAGCGCAGAATAGAGTCATTGAGTTCGAAGATGCTTTCCAGGCGTTGGTCTGTAACGGAGGCGCCGTCTCCGGGTCCACCAAGACAGTTGCGCGATAGCGATTGTTCGGCTGCGCTCCCGAATACGGGTTCGGTGTACCGCCGAAAGCCTGCCGTCAATGTCATCGGAGTAGATGTGCCCAGGACTGTGTTACTGGCGGGATCAAAGCTCTCCATCGACGATCCCCCTGGCACGATAGTTTCAAACGCCACCGGCACCATGTAGCGCTCTGGCGTAACGGTGGTACCGGGGTCGAGATTAAGACGCAGGGAGCCCGCTTGCCGCAGTTGGAGTCCGATTGTGCGCATCGCAAAAGCGGCTTGTTGCTGGATACTGCTGGCGTCGCTCACTGTGCCCGAAACGCTGCGCGAAACCATAAGGGCACCCATGGCCACGGCAATTACGAGCAGGCCAATAGCGATGCCCACCATGAGCTCTACCAGCGTGATGCCTTGCTGCGCACGCGGGTGAGCATGAGGATTCCGACGTGATTTATTCAGTGAGAGTCCCGCAGAGCTGGTGCTCGAAGCTGTGATTCTGGATGACATATCAGGGCCCAGGGCAGTAGTAGACCGGTGTGTTGGCGCCGGGGGCGTAGGGTGCGCAACGGCCCGGCACCGGGATGTATTGCAGGTGGCAGGTGAAATTGTCGGGGCAGGCGTTTGTTGTGGTGTCTGTCCCGCCGCCAATACTCAAGGAGCCATCGGCTGCACGCACCTTAGTGGCGTCGATGTCATCCTTGTATCCGCCGGTCCCCGTAGTTGTGGCTCGCTCGTTTTCCCGCCAAGCAATCATCACCCCCAATTGCCGTCTTTGCCCGGCGGCAACGCCGCCCTCTGAAGGAGGTACGAAGAGGCTCGCCTGACCTAGAGGAAGCGCATTACGGACGGCTAGCTTCCAGATAGCAACATCGTAAGCAGCCAGTTGTGTGGCGTTACAGCCGTTCCCAACAGTCTGGCAACCCGCAGGGCCTGTGGGAACCGGGGGGGTGTTCCCGAACGCACTGGTATAGCTGGCGATATTAGATAACGCATTCGGGTTCGTTTTCAGGCGCTCCCCCAGATCCTCGATTAGACGAATGGCTTGCGCACGGCGCACGGTGGTGCTGGTATCGCTCATGGTGCGCATCTGCACACCCAAGACACCCAGGATGCCCAAAGCAGCGATGACAATGGCTACTAGGGACTCGATCAGCGAAATTCCCCTCTGGGACTGCCGCGGTAATTGTGAGGAGCTCATGGATGTCAGCTGTCGCATGGAATTGCTTCCTGGGGGATGATGCGTACGCGGCCGCCGGAACTCATGCAGACGCCACGCGCGGCGGCATGGGAAATGGTCTTGTTCAGTGGGACCAGGTTGAAACCCAGCCACGCCCCATCCACAAGACCCCAGCGGTTCAGTTTGATACTTGCGCCGCCGCTCGTGCGGGAGACGTGCACCTTGGCAGCGGATTCCACGCGTTGCAGCACGGTTTCCGCAGCATTGCAAGTGCCATTGCTGTTGGCGTCGTGGCAAACGATCCAGCCGCAGTCCCAGTCTGCGGCATTACTGGCCGTAGAGCATCCGTTTGTGTTGTTTGGAATCTTCTGGATTGCCACTCGACCGCCGCGCTTGATGGCTTCGGACCGCGCAAAAGCCAAAGTGGATTGAAGTTGTTCTGCAGATTCGCGTACGCGCCACCTCTCGATGAGAGGGTTAAAGCTCGGCACAGCTAAAGCGGCCAAGATAGCAATAATGGATACGACCACCATGAGTTCAATGGCGGTAAAGCCCCCCACCAAGCGTGGAGCCCGTACCAATGGTTGAAAGTGCGTGTGCATGAACGCCAGAATTTTCAGTTTAGGGGCAGGAAGCGCCTTGTTTGATTTGTGCAACGCGCCCGCTCCCCCCAACGCAAAGCCGGATGGCGCTGGTGTCGGTGGTGCTTTTACCGCTGGGGTGAAGCGAAAAATTCATCCCAATGACAGGGGCGCCACCGCTGGTTTCAGAAATCATTCCCCAACGATCCGCATAGAGCGTGCTCGCGGCACTGCTTTGCGTCATAGTGACTTTTGGGGCGGCGGGGCTAGTTTGCAGGTTGGTGGTCATACCACCCCGAGTATGTACAACTCTCCAGCCATCCCCCCATTCACCAAGCGCTTCAACAGTAATGCCGCCGCCGCGCTTAATAGCTTCTGAGCGTGCGTAGTAAATTGTTGATGTCAGGTCTTCAGCAGCACTGCGGACGCGCCATCGTTCAATCAGTGGCGTGAAGCTCGGGGTTGCTAGCGCCGCCAAGATGGCAACAATCGAAACCACGACCATCAACTCAATGGCCGTGAAGCCATTTTGTGTCAGGTTGTGTGGCGTTTCCAAAGATGGGCGCAGCATATGCATAGCTGGGATCCTACGGAGTATTCTGGCGCGCCGCGACGGCGTCGGTGACAAATGGCAGTGTGATAGGGATGAGCGGCAATATGGCTTGGCTGAGGGGTCATCTGAAGAGTCTTGAGGCGGTGGGCCGCGTCGCCAAGCTTGCTATCCGATCTTTCCTCCTACTGGCCTAGCGTGTATACCCTCTGCAGGCCCCTGCGTTGTGCAGTCCTTTGCATTCGCGGTACATCCGGCGGTCGCGTTCCGAGTTGGACTCTTCGGACGTGCTGCGTTGGTAGGTGACTTTCCTCACGCCTTTTTTCTTTCCGGGCGCGGTGGGTGCGGAATTGTTGTTGTGCGTGGCGCCTTTGGCATATGTCGTATCAGAGTGCGATGCGAGGCTTAGGGCGACAGCGCTGGCAGCCAGGATTGGCAGGAGGTTCGAGGGCAGGCCTAAAAAACGGATGTGGATGTATGGGCGAGGAATACGGCTTTTTGTCATGATGTCCTCTTAATTCTCGGATGGTGCGGGCGAGCCAAGTGTTCGGGATTGCTGGCAGCTTTGCAAGGCCTGTTGTCCAGACGCTATAATCATATGGTTTTGCACCATGCAAAATGCACGCTCGCAGCCGTTCCAGCCGCTGGCGCAAGTAAAAACCACGGCCCAGCTTCCTTTGCGGGCCTTATCAAGGAAAAACAATGATCGCATCCTCTATCAAGGCCGAAGTCGTCAAGGCGAACGCCCGTGCTGCCAATGACACTGGTAGCCCAGAAGTGCAGGTGGCCCTGCTGACCGCCCGCATCAACGAACTGACCCCCCACTTCAAGACGCATGCCAAGGACCACCATGGTCGCCGTGGCCTGCTGCGCATGGTGAGCCGTCGTCGCAAGCTGCTGGACTACCTGAAGGCCAAGGACGCTGACCGTTACACCGCGCTGATCGCCAAGCTGGGTCTGCGCAAGTAATTGCAATCGCATGCGAAAACGCCTGGGTTAGTCCGCTAGCTCAGGCGTTTTTTACTTCGGAGTCGCAAAACAGAGCGAAGCTGTGTCATTCCAATGAAGTTGCCGCCATGGGTTGGTGTGCAGGTTCCCTGGAATGGCATCGTGTTCTGAATTGCTCTCCAAGCCAATCTGGTAGAGCACTACCAGCTATTAAAACAGGAGCTGAACATGAGCATTTTCAACAAAGTCACCAAGACCTTCCAGTGGGGTGACAAGACCGTCATCATGGAAACGGGTGAGATCGCCCGCCAAGCCTCCGGCGCTGTGCTGGTGAACATTGATGACACCGTGGTGCTGGCCACCGTGGTGGCATCCAAGGGTGCCAAGCCAGGACAGGACTTCTTCCCCCTGACGGTGGACTACATCGAGAAGACCTACGCTGCAGGCAAGATCCCTGGCAGCTTCTTCAAGCGCGAAGCCAAGCCCAGCGAGCACGAAACCCTGACCAGCCGTCTGATCGACCGTCCGATCCGCCCGCTGTTCCCCGAAGGTTTCTTCAACGAAGTGCATGTGGTGATCCACACGGTGTCGCTGAACCCAGAGGTGGACGCTGACATCGCAGCCCTGATCGCTACGAGTGCAGCCCTGGCCATCTCTGGCATCCCGTTCAACGGTCCTATCGGCGCCGCACGCGTGGGCTACATCAACGGCGAATACGTGCTCAACCCTGGTCAGACTGCGCGCAAGAACTCGCAGATGGATCTGGTGGTGGCGGGTACCGAGGCCGCCGTGCTGATGGTGGAGTCTGAAGCCCAGCAGTTGTCCGAAGAAATCATGCTCGGCGCCGTGGTGTTTGGCCACGAGCAAGGCAATGTGGCCATCAACGCCATCCACGAACTGGTGCGCGATGCTGGCAAGCCCGTATGGCAGTGGGAAGCCCCTGCCAAGGACGAAACACTGATCGCCAAGGTGGTGGCCCTGGCCGACGACAAGCTGCGCGCTGCCTACCAGATCCGCAACAAGCAAGCCCGCACGCAGGCTTGCCGCGAAGCTTATGCGGCCGTGATGGCAGCCTTGAAGGCTGAGGGTGTCGAGTTTGACGCTGTCAAGGTTGAAGGCATGCTGTTCGATATCGAAGCCGGCATCGTTCGCAGCCAGATCCTGGCTGGTGAGCCCCGCATTGATGGCCGCGACACGCGCACCGTGCGCCCTATCGAAATCCGTGGCAGCGTACTGCCTCGCGCCCATGGCTCGTCGCTCTTCACGCGTGGCGAAACCCAGGCGCTGGTGGTGACCACGCTGGGCACCGAGCGCGACGCTCAGCGCATTGATGCGCTGGCTGGCGAGTATGAAGACCGCTTCATGATGCACTACAACATGCCTCCCTTCGCCACCGGTGAAGTGGGTCGCATGGGTTCGACCAAGCGCCGCGAAATCGGCCATGGTCGTCTGGCCAAGCGCGCTCTGATTGCCGTGTTACCGACGAAGGAAGAATTCCCCTACACCATGCGCGTGGTGTCCGAAATCACCGAATCCAACGGCTCGTCGTCGATGGCATCGGTCTGCGGTGGCTGCCTGTCGCTGATGGACGCGGGCGTTCCGATGAAGGCGCATGTGGCGGGTATCGCCATGGGCCTGATCAAGGATGCCAACCGTTTTGCCGTGTTGACCGACATTCTGGGTGATGAAGATCATTTGGGTGACATGGACTTCAAGGTGGCGGGCACCACGGCCGGTATTACCGCGCTGCAGATGGACATCAAGATCCAGGGCATCACCAAGGAAATCATGCAGGTAGCCCTGGCCCAGGCCAAGGAAGCGCGCATGCACATCCTGGGCAAGATGCAAGAGGCCATGGGTGAAGCCAAGACCGAGGTGTCGAACTTTGCACCCAAGCTTTACACGATGAAGATCAACCCCGAGAAGATCCGTGACGTGATCGGCAAGGGCGGCGCGGTGATCCGTGCGCTGACCGAAGAAACCGGCTGCCAGATCAACATCGAGGAAGACGGCACCATCACCATCGCCGCCACTGACGCAGCCAAGGCCGACGAGGCCAAGAAGCGCATCGAGCAGATCACGGCCGAAGTTGAAATTGGCAAGATCTACGAAGGCCCTGTGACCAAGATCCTGGACTTCGGCGCACTGATCAATCTGCTGCCCGGCAAGGATGGTCTGCTGCACATCAGCCAGATTGCCCACGAGCGCGTTGAGCGCGTGGGTGACTACCTGACCGAAGGCCAGATCGTGAAGGTCAAGGTCATGGAAACCGACGAGAAGGGCCGCGTCAAGCTGTCGATGAAGGTGCTGGCCGATCGTCCTGCCGGCGGCAGCGACCGTCCTGCTCCAGCAGAGCGCGGCGACCGCGAACCACGCCGCGACCACGGTCGTGACGGGGGGCGTCAGCCAGCGGATCAGCAGCAACAGCAACAGTCCTTGCCTTCGGACAGCGGTTCAGGGCAGATCGTCGGCTGATCGGATTTTTGCTATTGATTTTGTAGCTGCTTGCGCTTTTAAATAAAGCGCTGGTAGCCAAAATCACTCAAAAATTAACCGTCCCATGAATCGCAATATGCGTGCTGTCGAGATCACTTCCTTTGGCGGGCCCGAGGTCTTGCGCCTGGGTGAACGCCCCGTGCCGCAGCCGGGTGTCGGTGAGCTGCTGATCCGTGTCGCTGCCAGCGGTATCAATCGCCCCGATGTGCTTCAGCGGATGGGGCACTATGCCCCTCCGTCCGGCACGTCTGACCTGCCGGGGCTGGAAGTCGCGGGAGTGGTGGAGTCGGGGGATGCTGCAGCCATGGCCGACGCGGGTATCCGGGTGGGTGACCGCGTCTGTGCGCTGGTGGCGGGTGGTGGTTATGCCCAATGGTGCGTGGCGCCTGTGGTGCAGTGCCTGCCGGTGCCTGATGGCTTTAGCGATGTCGAGGCTGCATCACTGCCCGAGACGTTCTTCACCGTGTGGAGCAATGTGTTCGACCGGGGGCATCTGCAGGCGGGTGAAAGCCTGCTGGTGCAAGGCGGTACCAGTGGTATTGGTGTGACGGCTGTTCAATTGGCGCGGGCCTTTGGGGCAACGGTCATTGCAACTGCAGGTAGCGACGAAAAGTGTGCGGCATGCCTGCAGCTGGGGGCCCACGAGGCCATCAACTACAAGACGCAGGATTTTGTGGCAGAAGCCAATCGCATTACGCAGGGCAAAGGCGTGGATGTGGTGCTGGACATGGTGGCAGGTGACTACGTGGCGCGCGAGGTGCAGTGCCTGGCTGAGGACGGCCGCATTGTCATCATTGCGGTGCAGGGTGGCATCAAGAGCGACTTCAATGCGGGTTTGGTGCTGCGCCGCCGGCTGACCATTACTGGCTCCACCTTGCGTCCGCGTTCTGTGGCATTCAAGGGGGCGATTGCGCGTGCATTGCGCGAGCATGTGTGGCCTCTGCTGGTGGCGGGGCGTGTGCGGCCCGTCATTCACAGCACATTTGCGGCGACAGAGGCTGCTAAGGCCCACGCGCTGATGGAGTCAAATCAGCACATTGGCAAGATTGTTTTGACGTGGTAATCATGAAAAACAAGAGAAAACTCATCGCAGGCAACTGGAAGATGAACGGCAGTCTGGCTGCCAACGATGCTTTGCTGAAAGGCATCTTGGCGGGGCTGGCTGACGCGGTTTGTGACGTGGCCGTTGCGGTGCCGGCGCCCTATCTGGCGCAGGTGCAGGCTGCTGCGTTGGGGTCTTTGGTGGCGGTGGCTGCCCAGGATGTATCGCAGCACGAAGCAGGTGCCTACACCGGAGAGGTGTCGGCCGCCATGTTGAAAGACTTTGGTGTGCGGTACGCGCTGGTGGGGCATTCAGAGCGCCGCCAATACCATGGTGAAACCGACGTGGTGGTCGCCGAGAAAGCGCAGCGCGCACTGGCGGCAGGTATCACGCCTATCGTCTGCGTGGGCGAGACTCTTCAGGAGCGCGAAGCTGGGCAGACCGAGGTTGTGGTCAAGCGTCAACTGGCGGCTGTGATCCACCTCAATGGTCACTGCATCAGCGAAGTGGTGGTGGCTTACGAACCGGTCTGGGCCATTGGCACGGGCCGCACGGCGTCGCCTGAGCAGGCGCAGGCAGTGCATGCAGTGCTGCGGGCACAGCTGTCTGCGGCCAGCGAGCATGCGGATCGAATCCGCCTGCTGTACGGCGGCAGCATGAATGCGGCCAATGCCGCCCAGTTGCTTTCCCAGCCGGATATCGATGGCGGCCTTGTGGGCGGTGCCTCGCTGAAAGCGCCCGATTTCCTTCAAATCATTGCGGCCGCCCGTTGAGGCTGCCCTTCAAACTATTCAATCAGGAGTGAACAGAGAATGAACGTGATCGTGAATGTGGTGTTGGCTGTGCAGATGCTGACGGCCTTGGGGATGATTGGCCTGATCCTGATCCAGCATGGCAAGGGTGCCGATATGGGCGCAGCGTTTGGCAGTGGCAGTTCCGGAAGCCTGTTTGGTGCCAGCGGTAGCGCCAACTTCTTGTCGCGCACTACGGCGGTGCTGGCTGCGGTGTTTTTTGTGGCAACGCTGGCACTGGCCTATTTCGGCAATGCGCGTCCTGCCAGTTCGGGTAGCGTGCTGGAAAATCCCGCTGCTGCAGTGCCTGCAGGTGCGCCTTCGTTGTCGGCTTCGGATGCTGCTGTGGCTCCTGCCGTGCCCGCCTCGGGTGCAGCGCAGATCCCCACCAAATAATCTGCACTAAATTGGGCTCCGTAAGCCGAAGCAGGGTTTTTCCGGAGTAGAATTCTGGATTGTCTGGAAAGCCAAAACCGCAAGGTTCCTCATGCCATCCAGATGCAAAAATCAGCCGTCGTGGTGAAATTGGTAGACACGCTATCTTGAGGGGGTAGTGGCGAAAGCTGTGCGAGTTCGAGTCTCGCCGACGGCACCAAAACAAAGGCCTGCCTGCATGACCCGGCTCGGGTCCTGACGGGCAAGGCCACAGCGGTGAGCACATCCTCAAGATGAACCTCGATCAGTACCTCCCCGTCCTTTTGTTCATCTTGGTCGGCATCGCCGTAGGCGTTGTCCCCCTTGTACTCGGCTACATACTGGGCCCCAACCGCCCGGATGCCGCGAAGAACTCTCCCTACGAATGTGGCTTTGAAGCCTTCGAGGATGCGCGCATGAAGTTTGATGTGCGCTACTACCTTGTGGCCATTCTCTTCATTCTGTTCGATCTCGAAATTGCATTCCTCTTCCCGTGGGCGGTGACGCTGCATGAGGTGGGGATCGCTGGTTTCGTGGCGGTCGTTATTTTCCTGGCCATTCTGGTTGTGGGTTTTGCCTACGAGTGGAAAAAGGGTGCCCTGGATTGGGAATGAGCGAGCCTCAACAAGGATGATGCAATGATTGAAGGCGTGATGAAGGAAGGCTTCATCACCACGAGTTACGACTCGGTGGTGAATTGGGCCAAGACCGGCTCTCTGTGGCCGATGACATTCGGCTTGGCTTGCTGTGCCGTCGAAATGATGCATGCTGCGGCGGCGCGTTACGACATCGGTCGTTTTGGGGCGGAGGTGTTCCGCGCGAGCCCGCGCCAGTCTGACCTCATGATTGTGGCCGGCACGCTGTGCAACAAGATGGCGCCTGCGTTGCGCAAGGTGTACGACCAGATGTCCGAGCCGCGTTGGGTGTTGTCGATGGGCTCGTGTGCCAACGGCGGCGGCTACTACCACTACAGCTACTCCGTGGTGCGTGGTTGCGATCGCATTGTCCCGGTGGATGTCTACGTGCCAGGTTGCCCGCCCACGGCGGAGGCTTTGATCTACGGGATCATCCAGCTGCAGCAGAAGATTCGCCGTACCAACACCATTGCTCGTGTCTGAAGGGTTGATGATGACCGCTGTTGCCATTCGGCCTGAAAAACTCAAAGACAATATTGCCGCCGCCCTGGGGGCGATGGTACGTCAGATCACGGTGGCGTTGGATGAGGTCACCTTGGTCGTTGATGCGGCTGATTACCTCGAATCCATGCGCGTGTTGCGTGACAGTGAAGGTTGCCGCTTTGAGCAACTGATCGATTTGTGTGGCGTGGACTATTCGGCATATGCCGATGCCGTGCGTGAAGGCCCCCGCTATTGCGTGGTCTCGCACCTGTTGTCCGTCAGTCTGAATCAGCGTGTGCGGGTCAAGGTGTTCTGCGCCGATGATGATTTTCCGGTGGTGGCCTCGGTCTCCGACCTGTGGAACTCCGCCAACTGGTACGAGCGCGAAGCGTTTGATCTGTTCGGTATTGTGTTCGACGGCCACAACGACCTGCGCCGTATCCTGACCGACTACGGCTTCATTGGCCATCCCTTCCGCAAAGACTTTCCGCTGTCTGGTCATGTTGAGATGCGCTACGACGCAGAGCTGCGCCGGGTGGTTTACGAACCCGTGTCGATCGAGCCGCGGGAGATCACGCCGCGCATCATCCGCGAAGACAAGTACGGAGGCCTGCACTAAGGCGTCCGCGCCCCATGTGAACCACCATGGCTGAAATCAAGAACTATTCCCTGAACTTTGGTCCGCAGCATCCGGCGGCGCACGGTGTGCTGCGCTTGGTGTTGGAGCTCGATGGCGAAGTCGTACAGCGCGCCGACCCGCACATCGGCCTCCTGCACCGTGCCACCGAAAAGCTGGCCGAACACAAGACCTACATCCAGTCGCTGCCCTACATGGACCGATTGGACTACGTTTCGATGATGTGCAATGAGCACGCCTACTGCCTGGCCATCGAAAAGCTGCTGGGCCTGGAAGTGCCCCTGCGTGCGCAGTACATCCGCGTGATGTTTTCGGAAATCACGCGCCTGCTGAACCACCTGATGTGGCTGGGTTCGCATGGCAACGACTGCGGCAGCTCCAC
The DNA here is from genome assembly GCF_057597245.1 of Acidovorax sp. NN32. Taxonomy (NCBI): domain Bacteria; kingdom Pseudomonadati; phylum Pseudomonadota; class Betaproteobacteria; order Burkholderiales; family Comamonadaceae; genus Acidovorax; species Acidovorax sp. NN32. The sequence continues at coordinate 3,805,909 of NZ_CP199679.1, read as the reverse complement.
CATCCTGATCTACACCTTCCGCGAGCGCGAAGACCTGTTCGACATGTACGAAGCCGTCTCTGGCGCGCGCATGCATGCAGCGTATTTCCGTCCAGGCGGTGTGTACCGTGACCTGCCGGACTCCATGCCGCAATACAAGGTCAGCAAGATCAAGAACGCCAAGGCCCTGGAGGCCATGAATCAGAACCGCCAAGGTTCTTTGCTTGATTTCATCGACGACTTCACCAAGCGCTTCCCCGGTTGCGTAGACGAGTACGAGACTCTGCTGACCGACAACCGTATCTGGAAGCAGCGCACCGTGGGTATTGGTGTGGTGCCGCCCGAGCGTGCGCTGAACCTGGGCATGACCGGCCCCATGATCCGTGGCTCCGGTATTGCCTGGGACCTGCGCAAGACCCAGCCGTACGATGTTTACGACCGTGTGGACTTCGATGTACCCGTGGGCAAGACAGGTGACTGCTACGACCGCTATCTGGTGCGCGTGCAGGAAATGCGCGAATCCAATCGCATCATCAAGCAGTGTGTGGATTGGCTCAAAGCCAATCCGGGTCCTGTCATTACTGACAATCACAAGGTGGCTGCGCCCGCTCGTGAATCCATGAAGTCCAACATGGAGGAGTTGATCCACCACTTCAAGCTTTTCACTGAAGGGTTTCACGTGCCCGAGGGTGAGGCTTATGCTGCGGTTGAGCATCCCAAGGGCGAGTTTGGCATCTACCTGGTCAGCGATGGCGCCAACAAACCGTACCGCCTCAAGATCCGTGCGCCTGGTTTCGCGCACCTGGCCACGCTGGACGAAATGGCTCGCGGCCACATGATTGCGGACGCGGTGGCCATCATTGGCACCATGGATATCGTGTTCGGAGAGATTGACCGATGATTACCGAATCGACCCGCGCGCGTTTTGCGCGTGAAGTGGCCAAGTACCCCGCCGAGCAGAAGCAGTCTGCAGTGATGGCCTGCCTGTCTATCGTGCAACAGGAGCAGGGGTTTGTCAGTGCTGAAAGTGAAGCGGTGATTGCCGAGTATCTGGGCATGGCCCAGATCGCCGTGCATGAAGTCACGACCTTCTACAACATGTACAACCAGCAGCCGGTGGGCAAGTACAAGCTCAATGTGTGCACCAACTTGCCTTGTCAGCTGCGCGACGGACAGAAGGCGCTGCACCACCTTGAAAAGAAGCTTGGTGTGACCATGGGCGAGACCACGGCCGATGGCCTGTTCACCCTGCAGCAGTGTGAGTGCCTGGGCGCCTGCGCCGATGCGCCCGTGATGCTGGTCAACGACCGCACGATGTGCAGCTTCATGGACAACGACAAGCTCGACCAGTTGGTCGACGGCCTGCGTGCGGCGGAGGGACAAGCATGACCACCGCTGCACAGATCCTCTCGCAGTTCCAGGCCACGGGCGTCCAGACCTGCTTCCACGACCGCCACATCAACCCGCAGATCTACGCGGGCCTGGATGGTGCGAACTGGAGCATCAAGGACTACGAAGCGCGCGGCGGCTATGCTGCACTGCGCAAGATCCTGGGCACCGATGGCGGTGAACCGCTCACCCAGGACCAGGTCATCGCCACTGTCAAGGAATCCGGCCTGCGCGGCCGTGGCGGTGCGGGTTTCCCCACCGGCCTCAAGTGGAGCTTCATGCCCCGCTCGTTCCCAGGCCAGAAGTACCTCGTGTGCAACTCCGATGAAGGCGAGCCTGGCACGTGCAAGGATCGCGACATCCTTCAGTTCAACCCGCACATCGTTATCGAAGGCATGATCATCGCGGCCTACGCGATGGGCATCTCTGTGGGCTACAACTACATCCACGGTGAAATCTTCCAGACCTACGACCGCTTTGAAGAAGCGTTGGAAGAAGCGCGCGCAGCCGGTTACCTGGGTGACAAGATCCTTGGCAGCAACTTCAGCTTCCAGCTGCATGCGGCGCATGGCTTCGGTGCCTATATCTGTGGCGAAGAAACTGCGCTGCTCGAATCGCTCGAAGGCAAGAAGGGCCAGCCGCGCTTCAAGCCGCCGTTCCCTGCCAGCTTCGGTCTGTACGGCAAGCCCACCACCATCAACAACACGGAGACCTTCGCGGCCGTGCCGTGGATCATCCGCAATGGCGGCCAAGCCTACTTGGAGTGTGGCAAGCCCAACAACGGTGGCACCAAGATCTTCTCGGTTTCGGGCGATGTGGAAAAGCCCGGCAACTACGAAGTGCCCATGGGCACGCCTTTTGCCAAGCTGCTCGAACTGGCCGGTGGCGTGCGCAAGGGGCGCCAGCTCAAGGCGGTGATTCCCGGTGGCTCCTCGTCCCCGGTGCTGCCTGCCTCCATCATCATGGAATGCACGATGGATTACGACTCCATTGCAAAGGCTGGCTCCATGCTGGGTTCGGGCGCTGTGATCGTGATGGACGATTCCCGCAGCATGGTCGAGAGTTTGCTGCGCCTGTCGTACTTCTATTCCCACGAATCCTGTGGCCAGTGCACGCCATGCCGTGAAGGCACGGGCTGGATGTGGCGCGTGATCGACCGTATTCAGCACGGTCAGGGGCGCGAAGGCGATCTGGACCTGCTCAATTCTGTGGCAGACAACATCCAGGGGCGCACGATCTGTGCGCTGGGCGATGCCGCTGCCATGCCTGTGCGCGCCATGATCAAACATTTCCGTCCCGAGTTTGAGGCACTGATCCGGAACAAGGCCCCGCAGGCCGCGACCTCCGTCTGATCGCGAGAAAACATATGGTTGAAATTGAACTGGACGGTCAGAAAGTGGAAGTCGCCGAAGGCTGCATGGTGATGCATGCGGCCGAGAAGGCGGGCACCTACATTCCGCATTTCTGCTACCACAAGAAGCTTTCGATCGCTGCCAACTGCCGTATGTGCCTGGTAGATGTGGAAAAGGCTCCCAAGCCCATGCCAGCGTGCGCTACGCCGGTGACGCAGGGCATGATCGTGCGCACCAAGAGCGACAAGGCTATCAAAGCCCAGCAGTCGGTCATGGAGTTCCTGCTGATCAACCACCCGCTGGATTGCCCCATCTGCGACCAGGGCGGTGAATGCCAGTTGCAGGACCTGGCCGTGGGCTACGGCGGCTCTTCTTCTCGCTACGAAGAAGAAAAGCGCGTAGTACCTGTCAAGGATGTTGGCCCGTTGATTTCCATGCAGGAAATGAGCCGTTGCATCCACTGCACCCGTTGCGTGCGCTTTGGCCAGGAAGTGGCTGGCGTGATGGAGCTGGGCATGATCCATCGCGGCGAGCACTCGGAGATCACAACGGTCACCGGTGATACGGTGGACTCCGAGCTGTCGGGCAACATGATCGACATCTGCCCCGTCGGTGCGCTCACGAGCAAGCCTTTCCGATACAGCGCCCGCACTTGGGAGTTGTCGCGCCGCCGTTCGGTGAGCCCCCACGATTCGACCGGTTCCAACCTGATTGTTCAGGTCAAGAACCACAAGGTCATGCGCGTGGTGCCGTTCGAGAATGAGGCTGTCAACGAATGCTGGATTGCCGACCGTGACCGTTTCTCGTACGAATCGCTCAACAGCGACGAACGCCTGACCCAGCCGATGCTCAAGCAGGGCGGGGTGTGGAGGCAGGTCGATTGGCAGACCGCACTGGAATACGTCGCCAACGGTTTGAAGAACATCAAGAATGACCACGGCGCCAACAGCATTGGCGCTCTGGTCAGTCCGCACAGCACGGTCGAAGAGTTGTACCTGGCTTCTGCGCTGGTGCGTGGTCTGGGCAGTGACAACATTGACTACCGCCTGCGCAATGCTGAATTTGCAGCGCCCGAAGGTATCCGCTGGCTTGGCACGTCCATTGCCTCGTTGTCCACGTTGCAGAGTGTTCTTGTGGTGGGCTCCAACCTGCGCAAGGACCATCCGTTGTTCGCCCAGCGCATTCGCCAGGCAGCACGCCACGGCTGTCAGGTCAGTGTGGTCGATTCGGCCCTGGCTGACTGGGCAATGCCTGTGAAACACTCTCTACTGCAGCCTGCTGCCCAATGGGTGGCGGCGCTTGGCGGCATCGCTGCTGCGGTGGCGCAGGAAAAGGGTGCTTCTGCGCCTGCGGGGGCAGGTGCCGTGACCGAGGGTGCCTTGGCGATCGCCCGTACCCTGCTGGGTGGCGAACGCAAGGCGCTGTTGTTGGGCAACGCAGCTGCGCACCATGCACAGGCTACGCAATTGCTGGCGCTGGCCAACTGGATTGGTGAGAACACGGGGGCATCCGTCGGCTACCTGACGGAAGCCGCCAATACGGTGGGTGCTCAGTTCGTGGGGGCTCATCCTGTCAATGGTGGCTTGAATGCGGGCCAGATGCTTTCCGGTGGTCTGAAGGCAGCCTTGTTGCTCAATACTGAGCCGGTGTACGACTCCGCTGCGGGCGCCAGTGCTGCTGCCACGCTGTCTGGTGCAGACATGGTGATCACGTTGAGCCCCTTCAAGGCCAACATGGAGTTCAGTGACGTTTTGTTGCCAATTGCCCCGTTCACCGAAACGTCTGGCAGCTTTGTCAATGCGGAAGGCCGTCTGCAGAGCTTCCACGCCGTGGTGCGCCCTCTGGGTGACGCCCGTCCTGCATGGAAGGTTCTGCGCGTTCTGGCCAATCTGCTGGGTGTGCCGGGCTTCGACTTTGAAACCTCGCAGGACGTGCTCGCCCGTGCCACGAATGCCCCAGCGGGCACGGTCACGCAATTGGCGGCTGCTCAGATGTCGAACGCTGTGAGGACGGTGCCAGTCGCTGCGACAGCCGCAGCAGGTGAACCCGTGGTCGCATCCATCTATCAACTGGACGGCCTGGTGCGCCGTTCCACGTCGTTGCAGCTCACTGCCGACGCGCGCATGGCATGTGAAGGAGTGGCCGCATGATCGACGCGATCTACAACGCGGGCCTGAACCTGCTTTCTTTTGGGTGGTGGACTGGCATCGTCTGGCCGGTGCTCTGGATCCTGATCAAGATCGTTTGTATCCTGGCGCCTTTGATGGGTGCGGTGGCCTACCTCACGCTGTGGGAGCGTAAGCTCCTGGGCTTCATGCAGGTGCGCCATGGCCCCAACCGCGTGGGTCCCATGGGGTTGCTGCAGCCTATCGCTGACGCGTTGAAGCTGTTGACCAAGGAAATCATCCAGCCCACGGCGGCCAGCAAGGGCTTGTTTGTCCTCGGACCTGTCATGGCCATCATGCCGGCACTGGCTGCCTGGGTGGCTATTCCCTTTGGCCCCGATGTGGCCTTGGCCAATGTGAATGCAGGTCTGCTGCTGGTCATGGCCATCACCTCGATTGAGGTCTATGGTGTGATCATTGCAGGCTGGGCCTCGAACTCCAAGTATGCTTTTCTCGGTGCGCTGCGTGCGTCCGCACAGATGGTGAGCTACGAAATTGCCATGGGCTTCTGCTTCCTGGTCGTGATCATGGTTTCCGGCAGCATGAACCTGACCGAAATCGTGATGGGGCAAGGGCGTGGCATGGCTGCGGATAAGGGCCTGACCTTCCTGTCCTGGAACTGGCTCCCGCTGCTGCCCATTTTCCTGGTCTACCTGATCTCTGGGGTTGCTGAAACGAACCGCCACCCGTTTGACGTGGTGGAAGGCGAGGCGGAAATTGTGGCTGGCCACATGGTGGAGTATTCCGGCATGGGCTTTGCGATCTTCTTCCTGGCTGAGTACGCCAGCATGTGGCTCGTTTCCATCCTGGCTGCACTGATGTTCCTTGGCGGCTGGCTGCCCCCCATCGACAGTGCGTTGTTCAACTGGATTCCTGGCTGGATCTGGCTGGGTATCAAGACCTTCCTTGTGGTGTCCATGTTCATCTGGATCCGGGCGACCTTCCCCCGTTTCCGTTATGACCAGATCATGCGTCTGGGCTGGAAGATCTTTATTCCAGTCACGCTGGTGTATTTGTTGTTTGTCGGCGGGTGGTTGCTCTCGCCTTGGAATATCTGGAAATAAGCGGGGACACAAATGACTGCTGTTGCTGCTGCTGCACCTTTTTCGTTCAAGGATTTCTTCAAGAGCTTCATGCTCGTGGAGTTGCTCAAGGGCATGGCCCTCACGGGCCGCTATGCCTTTCGCCGCAAGGTGACTGTGCAGTTCCCGGAAGAGAAAACGCCTCTTTCACCCCGTTTTCGCGGTCTGCATGCGCTGCGCCGCTATGACAACGGGGAAGAGCGTTGTATCGCCTGCAAGTTGTGCGAGGCCGTTTGCCCCGCCATGGCGATCACGATTGAGTCGGACGTCCGTGCCGATGGCTCCCGCCGCACCACTCGCTATGACATCGATCTGACCAAGTGCATCTTCTGCGGTTTCTGCGAAGAAAGCTGCCCGGTGGATTCCATCGTGGAGACGCACATCTTTGAATACCACGGCGAAAAGCGTGGCGATCTGTATTTCACGAAGGACATGCTCCTGGCCGTGGGCGACCGGTACGAAGGTGAAATTGCGGCAGCCAAGGCTGCGGACGCCAAGTACCGCTGAGCGGTGCAGGCTTCAGCCTCTTTGCCAGACTTTCTATAAAGACCCGATTCATGGACGCCAAGACTGGTTTCTTCTACCTCTTCTCGGTTGTGCTGCTGTTTGCAGCCTTCCGGGTGATCACTGCGCGCAATCCTGTGCATGCCGTGCTCTATCTCATCCTCGCGTTTTCGCAGGCGGCAGCGGTGTGGTTGCTGCTCAAAGCCGAATTCCTCGCCATTGCCTTGGTGCTCGTGTACCTGGGCGCGGTGATGGTGCTGTTCCTGTTCGTCGTGATGATGCTTGATATTCACATCGACACGGTGCGCAAAGGCTTCTGGAAGCACTTTCCCCTGGCCGCCACGGTAGGCGCTTTGATTGCGCTGGAAATGGCCGCTGTGCTGATGGGCGGGTTTCGTGGCATGGACGAGCCCAAGGCCGTCGCCACCATGGTGGATGCTGCGGGGCAGGTGGTCCCGTATTCGAACACCAAGGCGTTGGGCAAGCTGCTTTACACCGAATACCTTTATCCCGTTGAAATCGCAGCTGTGATTCTGCTGGTGGCCATGATTGCCGCCATTGCGCTCACCCTGCGCCAGCGCAAGGACAGCAAGGCCATCAATCCTTCGGTGCAGATCCGCGTCCGTGCTGCGGACCGCCTGGAAGTGGTGAAGGTCGCAGCGACCCAGAAGCCGGTGGACAAGGCACAGGCAGAGCCGGCCGTCGAGGAGAAAAAAGCATGACGCTGACATTGGGACACTTTCTCTCGCTGGGTGCGATGTTGTTCGCGCTCGCGGTGATCGGGATTTTCCTGAACCGCAAGAACCTGATCGTGCTGCTGATGGCCATCGAATTGATGCTGCTGGCGGTGAACATGAACTTCGTGGCTTTCTCCCACTACCTGGGCGACATGCACGGCCAGGTGTTTGTGTTCTTCATCCTGACCGTGGCGGCAGCCGAATCGGCCATCGGCCTGGCCATCCTGGTGCTGCTGTTCCGCAACAAGTCCAGCATCAACGCGGAAGACCTCAACACCCTCAAGGGTTGATGGGCTACCCGTATTCCCAAGGTTCTCAAGAATGAGTCAAACCCTCTCTGCTTCAACGCTCCTGGCCGTGCCACTGGCTCCGCTGGCGGGTGCTTTGCTGGCCGGCATCTTTGGTACGACCTTTGGTGGTAACTGGATAGGCCGACGCCTGAGCCATACCCTGACGATCCTGGGCGTGCTCGTGGCGTTCGTGTTGTCTGCGATGACGCTCAAGAGCGTTGCGATCGATGGCGCGCGTTTTAACGAGACGCTGTACACCTGGATGGTTGTTGGTGGTCTGAAGATGGAAGTGGGCTTCCTGGTGGACAGCCTCACCGCCATGATGATGGTCGTGGTGACCTTTGTGTCGCTGATGGTGCACATCTACACCATTGGCTACATGGAAGAGGACGACGGCTATAACCGTTTCTTCGCCTACATCTCGTTGTTCACGTTCTCCATGCTGATGCTGGTGATGAGCAACAACCTGCTGCAGCTGTTCTTCGGTTGGGAAGCCGTGGGCTTGGTGTCTTACCTGCTGATCGGCTTCTGGTTCAACAAGCCTTCGGCGATCTTTGCCAACATGAAGGCCTTTCTGGTCAACCGGGTGGGCGACTTCGGTTTCATCCTGGGCATTGGCTTGATCGCAGCTTACGCTGGCACGTTGAACTACGGCGAAGTGTTCGCGAAGACGGGTGAGCTGGGTGGTCTGCCATTCCCCGGCACCGACTGGATGCTGATCACCGTGATCTGCATCTGCTTGTTCATTGGTGCGATGGGCAAGTCGGCCCAGTTCCCGCTGCACGTGTGGTTGCCCGACTCGATGGAAGGTCCAACCCCTATCTCGGCGCTGATCCACGCGGCAACCATGGTGACCGCGGGCATTTTCATGGTGGCGCGCATGTCGCCCCTGTTTGAACTGTCTGATACGGCCCTGAATTTCATCCTCGTGATTGGTGCCATCACGGCGTTGTTCATGGGATTCCTGGGCATCATCCAGAACGACATCAAGCGTGTGGTGGCTTATTCCACGCTGTCGCAGCTGGGTTATATGACCGTAGCGCTGGGCGCATCGGCTTACTCGGTGGCCGTGTTCCACCTGATGACCCACGCGTTCTTCAAGGCGCTGCTGTTCCTCGGGGCCGGCTCGGTCATCATGGGCATGCACCACAACCAGGATATCCGGTGGATGGGCGGCGTGCGCAAGTACATGCCCATCACCTGGATCACCTCACTGCTGGGTTCGCTGGCGTTGATCGGTACACCGCTGTTCTCGGGCTTCTACTCCAAGGACAGCATCATTGAGGCCGTGCACTTCAGCCAACTGCCCGCAGCCGGCTTTGCGCACTTTGCCGTGCTCGCAGGTGTGTTCATCACGGCGTTCTATTCGTTCCGCATGTATTTCCTGGTCTTCCATGGCAAGGAGCGCTACGACCAGAACCCGGATGCGCACCATGACGACCATCATGGTCATGATGATCACCACGGACACGACGCCAAGCCACACGAATCCCCCTGGGTGGTGACGGTGCCGCTGGTGCTGCTGGCCATTCCTTCGGTGGTGGTGGGCTTCATGTTCATCCAGCCCATGCTGTTTGGTGACTTCTTCAAGGACGTGATCTTTGTCGATGCGGCCAAGCACCCGGCCATGGCGAAGCTGGCAGAAATCTTCCACGGTCCGGTGGGGATGGCACTGCATGGTCTGCAGACAGCGCCTTTCTGGCTTGCTTTGGCGGGGGTCGCTGCTTCGTACTACATGTACATGGTCAATCCTGCGCTGCCTGCGGGCATCAAGGCACGTGTCCAGCCGCTGTACACCTTGCTGGAGAACAAGTATTACCTCGATTGGATCAACGAGAACATCCTCGCCCGTGGTGCTCGTGCGCTGGGTGTCGGGCTGTGGAAGGTAGGCGATCAGGCCATCATCGACGGCGCTCTCGTGAACGGTTCTTGGAAGTTGGTGCGTGGAGTTTCCGGCATCGTGCGCTGGATGCAGTCGGGCTTTATCTTCCACTACGCGCTGGTGATGATCCTGGGTGTCTTCGCGCTGATGACCTGGTTTGTCTGGGGCGATGCTCTGTTGCAGCTCATCAAATAAGGAAAACAACAAATGGGTCTGTTGAGTCTTGCAATCTGGGCACCGATTGCCTTCGGTGTACTGCTGCTGGCCATTGGGCGGGATGAGCATGCCCGCGCGGTGCGTTGGCTGGCGCTGGTGGGGGCCGTGGTTGGCTTCCTGGTGACGTTACCCCTGTACGATGGGTTCCAGCTGGGCACGGCGGCGATGCAGTTTGTCGAGAAGGCAGCCTGGATCGAACGCTTCAACATCCACTATCACCTGGGTGTGGATGGCATCTCGTTCTGGTTCGTGCCGCTGACGGCATTCATCACGGTCATCGTCGTGGTGGCTTCCTGGGAGTCCATCACCGAGCGCGTCAACCAGTACATGGGGGCTTTCCTGATCCTGTCGGGCCTCATGATTGGCGTATTCACGGCGTTGGACGGCATGCTGTTCTACGTGTTCTTCGAAGCCACGCTGATTCCGATGTACCTGATCATCGGTATCTGGGGTGGCCCCAACAAGATCTACGCGGCGTTCAAGTTCTTCCTGTATACGCTGCTCGGTTCGCTGCTGATGCTGATCGCACTGATCTTCCTGTACAACCAGTCAGGCGGCAGCTTCGACATTGCCACGTGGCACCAGTTGCCGTTGAGCCGTACGGCGCAGACGCTGCTGTTCTTTGCCTTCTTTGCGGCGTTTGCTGTGAAGGTGCCGATGTGGCCGGTGCACACCTGGCTGCCCGACGTGCACGTGGAGGCGCCCACCGGAGGCTCCGCCGTGCTGGCCGCCATCATGCTGAAGCTGGGCGCATACGGCTTCCTGCGTTTCTCCATGCCCATCGCCCCCGATGCCTCGCGCGAGTGGGCTTGGCTGATGATTGCCCTGTCGCTGATTGCCGTGATCTATGTGGGTCTGGTGGCCATGGTCCAGAAGGACATGAAGAAACTGGTGGCGTATTCGTCTGTGGCGCACATGGGCTTTGTGACTCTGGGCTTCTTTATCTTCAACGATCTGGGCGTGTCTGGCGGTCTGGTGCAGATGATTGCCCACGGCTTTGTCTCGGGCGCGATGTTCCTGTCCATTGGCGTGCTGTATGACCGCGTGCATTCGCGTGAAATCGCCGCTTACGGCGGTGTGGTCAACACCATGCCCAACTTCACGGCCTTTGCGCTGCTGTTTGCGATGGCCAACTGCGGCCTTCCAGGCACTGCCGGCTTTGTGGGCGAGTGGATGGTGATCCTTGGCGCTGTCAAGGCCAACTTCTGGATCGGTCTGGCCGCCGCCACTGCGCTGATCTTTGGTGCCGCCTACACGCTGTGGATGTTCAAGCGCGTATACCTGGGGCCAGTGGGCAATGACAACGTCAAGGGCCTGACCGACATCGACAGCCGCGAATTCCTGGTGCTTGCCTTGCTAGGCATTGCCGTTCTGGCCATGGGCCTGTATCCCCGTCCGTTCACGGACGTGATGGACACCTCGGTGGCGGAACTGCTCAAGCATGTTGCGCTGTCGAAGCTGAACTAAGAGATTCAAGAAGATGATTGACAACATCAGCTGGCTCGCGATTTACCCCGAAATCGTGCTGTTGACCATGGCCTGCGTGATCGCGCTGGTCGACCTGGGCGTGCACAGCGCCCGCCGCACCGCCACCTACGTGCTCACCCTGCTCACGCTCGCCGTGGTGGCTGGATTGCAGGCCATGTACGCCAGCAGCGGCAACACCTTCTATGGGTTTGGCAACATGGTGGTGAGCGATGCCATGGGCAACTGGCTCAAGTGCTTCGCCACGGTGGCCATGATGATCACGCTGGTCTATGCCCGACCCTACGCGGCAGATCGCGGCATGATGCGTGGCGGCGAGATGTTCACCTTGTCGATGTTTGCGCTGCTGGGCATGTTCATCATGATCTCGGGCAACAACTTCCTCGTGATCTACCTGGGTCTGGAGCTGCTGACCCTGTCGAGCTACGCGCTTGTGGCCCTGCGCCGTGACAATGCCACGGCCACAGAAGCGGCCATGAAGTATTTCGTGCTCGGCGCCATGGCCAGCGGCTTCCTGCTGTACGGCCTGTCCATGATCTACGGCGCCACGGGTTCGCTCGATATCGGTCAGGTGTTCAAGGCCGTCAATTCAGGCCAGATTCGCCACCAGGTGCTGGTTTTCGGCCTCGTGTTCGTGGTGGCCGGCCTGGCCTTCAAACTGGGTGTCGTGCCTTTCCACATGTGGATTCCCGACGTCTACCAGGGCGCTCCCACGGCGGTCACGCTCATGATCGGTGGTGCGCCCAAGCTGGCAGCGTTTGCCATCACCATCCGCCTGCTGGTGGACGGGTTGTTGCCCTTGGCCATCGACTGGCAGCAGATGCTGGCAGTGCTGGCGATTGGCTCGCTGCTCGTGGGTAACCTGGCCGCCATCGCGCAGACCAACCTCAAGCGCATGCTGGCGTACTCCACCATCTCGCAAATGGGCTTTGTGCTGCTGGGTCTGATGTCGGGTGTGGTGAACGGCAATGTGGATGCTACGGCCGTTGAGAACGCCTACAGCGCCTCGATGTTCTACGTGGTGACCTATGTGCTCACCACGCTGGCAGCCTTTGGCGTGATCTTGCTGCTGGCCCGCGAAGGCTTCGAAAGCGAGGAAATTTCGGACTTTGCTGGCCTCAACCAGCGTAGCCCCCTGTACGCCGGTGTGATGGCCGTCTGCCTGTTCTCGATGGCCGGTATTCCGCCGCTCGTGGGTTTCTACGCCAAGCTGGCCGTGCTGCAGGCGTTGGTGGCCTCAGGCCAGACCCTGTACATCGCGATGGCGGTGTTCGCAGTGATCATGTCGCTGATCGGCGCCTTCTACTACCTGCGGGTGGTGAAGGTCATGTACTTCGACGCACCGTTGACGGCCTCGAACGTGTCCGCCCCGGCGGATGTGCGTGTGGTGCTGACCCTTAACGGCGCGCTCCTGCTGGTGCTGGGCCTTCTGCCCGGCGGCTTGATGGCCCTTTGCGCTGACGCTGTCGTGCGCGCGCTGGCCACCTAAGCGTTCCCCACTGCCTGCTGTTCCTGTGTCGCTTACCGGGTCCGTCTGGCTGGTCATCGTGGCAGCGTTCATTGCTGCCAACCTGCCTTTTGTCAACCACCGCTGGCTGGCGGTAGGGCCACAGTCCAATCCGAGAAAGCCGCTGGTGGGCCGCCTGGGCGAGCTGATCCTGCTGTACTTTCTGGTGGGTGGCTTGGCGCTGTTGCTGGAGCGCAGGGCCGGGCAGATTGCTTCGCAAGGCTGGGAGTTCTATGCGATCACCGGGACGCTGTTCCTTACACTCGCCTTTCCAGGTTTTGTTTATCGTTACCTGCTGCGCCGCCACGGCTGATGGCCAGCGTGCCCAAGGTTTGCCATGAAGGTGCTTGATCTCCAATGCCGACAGGGCCATGTCTTTGAAGGCTGGTTCGCTTCGGAAGACGATTTCCAGGGCCAGAAGCTACGTGGATTGGTGCAATGCCCGCTGTGCGCGGACGATCACATTGAAAAACGCTTGAGTGCTCCCCGGCTGAACCTGGGGGCGCGCGAGCCAGCTGCACCGTCAGCCGTGCCTACACCGTCTGCCGCACCCGAGGGCGGCAGTCTCCAGGTCGGAAACTCTCCGGCACTTCCCCCCGCATTACAGGCTGCCTGGCTGGACCTTGCCCGCAAGATCGTCGCGAATACCGAGGATGTGGGTGCGCGCTTTGCGCAGGAGGCCCGGCGCATGCACCACGGTGAGGTGCAGGAGCGCGCGATTCGCGGGCAGGCCACTCCGGATGAGGCGATGGAGTTGCTGGAGGAGGGGATCGCCGTCATGCCCTTGCCTCTGCCCGCCGCCGCCAAGGAAACGCTCCAGTAGGCCATCGATGCTTGGGGCCAAAATATTAAATGTTTTAGGCTGCTGGCGCTTGATGGGTAAGACAGTATTGCTATCAATTTGATATCAATATGACGGGCGGCCTGGGATTAGCCGGAAACCCTCCGTAAACCCCCACTGTTGGCCGCGATCCGACAGTGCGGGCGTTACACCGTGAACTGCAACGCCGCCAGGCGGGCATAGACGCCGCCTTGCGCCAGCAGGGCCGTGTGGGTGCCTTGCTCAACGATGCGCCCATGTTCCAGCACCACAATGCGGTCCGCGTTCTGCACCGTGGCCAGCCTGTGGGCAATGACCAGCGTGGTGCGCCGACCTGTGTGGCGCTGCATGGCGGTATCCAACGCCGCCTGCACCATGCGTTCGCTCTCTGCGTCCAGCGCGCTGGTGGCTTCGTCCAGCAGGAGCAGGGGCGGGTTTTTGAGCATGGCCCGGGCAATGGCAATGCGCTGTCGCTGGCCGCCGGACAGCCGCACGCCCCGTTCACCCAGGAAAGTGCCATAGCCCTCGGGCAGCGCCATGATGAAGTCGTGTGCAAAGGCGGCACGTGTGGCTGCCATGACTTCTTCGTCTGTCGCCTGGGGGCGCCCGTAGCGGATGTTGTCCATGGCCGATGCCGAGAAAATCACGGCGTCCTGCGGTACGGTGCCCGTGTGCAAGCGCAGGGTTTCCAGGCGCAGTTGGCGGATGTCCACACCGTTGAGGCGGATGGCGCCCTGGGGTTGGCCCTGTGCCTCGGTGTCCACGTCGTAAAAGCGCTGCAGCAGCTGGAACACCGTGGTTTTGCCCGCGCCGCTGGCGCCCACCAGCGCCACCGTTTCGCCCGGCGCCAGGTGCAGCGTAAAGTCGTGCAGCGCGGGCTGGTCGGGGCGCGAGGGGTAGTGGAACCACACGTTCTCAAACTCCACCTCCAGCCCCCGTTCCGATACAGGCAGGTCCTGCGGCGCGATCGGGTCTGCCACGGGCGATCGGGTCGCGAGCAATTCCATCAGCCGCTCCGTGGCGCCCGCAGCGCGCAGCAGATCGCCATAGACCTCGCCCAGCACGGCCACGGCACCGGCCAGCAAGATCACATACACCACGGTCTGCCCCAGATGCCCGGCTGTCATCTTGCCCGCCAACACCGCCTCCGTGCCCCGGTACAGCCCCCAGAGCAGCAGTGCGGCGTTTGCAATGATGATGAAGGCCACGAGCAGGGCGCGGGCCCCGGTGCGCTTGATGGCGACCTGGAACGCGTTCTCGGTGGCCTGCATGAAGCGGGTGGTCTCGCGGGGTTCTGCCGTGTAACTTTGCACCACCGGCACGGCATTGAGCACCTCGGCCGCTATGGCGCTGGAATCGGCCACCCGGTCCTGGCTGTCGCGCGACAGGCGCCGCACGCGCCTGCCGATCCACATGGTGGGTAGCACCACCAGCACCACGGCCACCATGACCACCGACATGACGTAGGGGTTGGTCCACACCAGCATGGCCAGCGCCCCGACCCCCATCACGGCGTTGCGCAGTCCCATCGACAGGGAGGAGCCGACGACGGTCTGTACCAGCGTGGTGTCGGTGGTCAGGCGCGACAGCACTTCGCCGGTCTGGGTGGTCTCAAAGAACTGCGGGCTTTGTTGCAGCACATGGCCGTATACCGCGTTGCGAAGGTCGGCGGTCACCCGCTCGCCCAGCCAGCTCACCATGTAAAACCGCGCGGCGGAGAACACCCCCAGTGCCACCGCCACGGCAAACAGCGCCTCGAAATGATTGCGCAGTGCCATGGTTTGGGCCCCCTTGTCGGGGTTCACCAGGCCACCATCGACCAGGTTGCGCAAGGCCAGGGGGAAGGCCAGGGTGGCAAGCGCTGCCAGTACCAGGAACACCACCGACAGCGCGATGCGTGCGCGGTACGGTCGCAGAAAGGGAAGGAGGCCCGTCAGGGACCGTGGGGCGCCGCTGGAGGGTTGAGTGGGGGTGGAAGCCATGGGGGTCAGTGTAGAGGGACCGTCCATGCGCCGCTGGGCGCGCCATCGTGGCACTGGCAAGACAAGATGTAAGAAAAAAGTCAGTGTTCTGCCTGGCGGGCTGACGCGTGAGCGGGGGCGAGCCACAGACCGCTTTGTGCGGGGTATCGCCTCCAAAACCAGCAAGGGCGGGCGATGCCGTGCCTGTGCACCGTTGCCATGGGCACCGCCGCAGGTCGCGATGTCCGAAAGCGTAGGCGTTTATACATAGGCATTAGTCCCAGTATCTACTGCGGGGTAGGGGGGCATACGATGCACTGCGATCACAACGCATGCATGAGGACCTTGCTGGCCAAGGCTTCTTTCCCCAGCACCCAACGGAGCGACCCAGGCGCAATGAGCGACGTCATTCTTGAAACCCACAGCCTGACCAAAGAGTTCAAGGGCTTCACCGCCGTCAGCGATGTGAATCTGGCCGTCCGCCGGGGCTCCATCCATGCGCTGATCGGCCCCAACGGCGCAGGCAAGACCACGTGTTTCAACCTGCTGACCAAGTTTCTCACGCCCACCTCGGGCACTATCCGGTTCAACGGGCACGACATCACGCGAGAGCAGCCCGCACAGATCGCGCGCCGCGGCGTCATCCGCTCGTTCCAGATCTCGGCGGTGTTCCCCCACCTCACGCTGATGGAGAACGTGCGCCTGGGCCTGCAGCGCAAGCTGGGCACCTCGTTCCACTTCTGGCGCAGCGAGCGCACCCTGTCGCAACTGGACGACCGCGCGATGCAGTTGTTGACAGAAGTGGGCCTGGAAGACTTGGCCGACGAGGTGACGGTCAACCTGCCGTACGGCCGCAAGCGCGCGCTGGAGATCGCCACCACACTGGCCATGGAACCCGAGCTGATGCTGCTGGACGAGCCCACCCAGGGCATGGGCCACGAAGACGTGGACCGCGTCACCCAGCTGATCAAAAAGGTCTCTGCCGGTCGCACCATCTTGATGGTCGAGCACAACATGAAGGTCGTCTCCACCATTGCGGACCGCATCACCGTGCTGCAGCGCGGCGCAGTGCTGGCTGAGGGGCCCTACGAAGAAGTTTCGAACAACCCACAGGTCATGGAAGCCTACATGGGCACCACCGACGGTCAACTCCAAGGAGCGCATTGATGGCTGCCGCTCCCGCCCTCGAAATCAAGAACCTTGAAGCCTGGTACGGCGAGTCGCACGTGCTCCATGGTGTGGACATCGTTGTGCAGCCCGGCGAGGTGGTCACGCTGCTGGGCCGCAACGGCGCGGGCCGCACCACCACCATGCGCGCCATCATGGGCCTGACCGGTGCGCGCAAGGGCTCGGTCAAGATCCATGGTGTGGAGACCATCCACATGGCCACGCACCGCATTGCGCACCTGGGCGTGGGCTACTGCCCGGAAGAGCGCGGCATCTTCTCCAGCCTGTCGTGCGAAGAAAACCTGCTCCTGCCCCCGGCACTGAAGACCGGCACGCCCGGCATGTCGGTGCAGGAGATCTATGCCATGTTCCCCAACCTGGCCGAGCGCAAGAACAGCCAGGGCACACGCCTGTCGGGCGGCGAACAGCAGATGCTGGCCGTGGCCCGCATTCTGCGCACTGGCGCCAAGTTGCTGCTGCTCGACGAGATTTCCGAGGGCCTGGCGCCGGTCATCGTGCAGGCCTTGGCCCGCATGATCATGATGCTGCGCGAGAAAGGCTACACCGTGGTCATGGTCGAGCAGAACTTCCGCTTTGCCGCACCGCTCGCCGACCGCTTTTATGTCATGGAGCACGGCCGCATCGTCGAAAAATTCGGCGCGTCGGAGCTGGAAGAAAAGATGCCCGTGCTCACCGAACTGCTGGGCGTTTGAACGCGCCCCGAAGTCTTGCTTCCCGTTTTCTTCAACCACACCCACAGGAGACAATCCATGAAGAACAAACTCAAAACGCTGGCACTGGTGCTGGGCGCCGCTGGCCTGGCCACCTCGGCCGCGCATGCGCAAGACAAGGTCAAGATCGGCTTCATCACCGACATGTCCAGCCTGTACGCCGACGTGGAGGGCAAGAACGGTGCGGTGGCCATCCAGATGGCGATTGATGATTTTGGCGGCAAGGTGCTGGGCATGCCCATCGAGCTGCTCACCGCAGACCACCAGAACAAGGCCGACATCGCGGCTTCCAAGGCCCGCGAGTGGATCGACACCCAGGGCCTGACCATGCTGTTTGGTGGCACCAACTCTGGCACGGCCCTGGCATCGGCCAAGGTGGCGGCCGAAAAGAAACGTGTGTACATCAACAACGGCGCCGCCAGTTCGGCGCTGACCAACGACCAGTGCACGCCCTACACCGTGCACTATGCCTATGACACCGTGGCGTTGGCCAAGGGCACGGGTTCGGCCATCGTGGATACCGGCGGCAAGTCCTGGTACTTCCTCACGGCAGACTATGCGTTCGGCCATGCACTCGAAGCCGACACCAGCACGGTGGTCAAGGCCAAGGGCGGCACCGTGGTGGGCACCGTGCGCCACCCGCTCAACGCGTCCGACTTCTCGTCCTTCCTGTTGCAGGCGCAGAACTCCAAGGCACAGATTCTGGGTCTCGCCAATGCTGGCGGCGACACCATCAACGCCATCAAGGCTGCCAAGGAGTTCGGGATTGGCAAGAGCATGAAACTGGCGGGTCTGCTGATCTTCATCAGCGACGTGCACAGCCTGGGCCTGCGCAACACCGAAGGCCTGCAATTCACCACCAGCTGGTACTGGGATCTGAACGACGACACGCGCAAGTTTGCCGCGCGTTTCTTCGAGAAGACCAAGCGCATGCCTACCGAAATCCAGGCGGCCGATTACTCCGCCACGATGAACTACCTCAAGGCCGTGGAAGCAGCCAAGACGGTGGATGCCGACAAGGTCATGGCCACATGGCGCGGCATGAAGATGAACGACTTCTTTGCGTCGGGCCAGCTGCGCCCCGATGGCCGTTACGTGCATGACATGTACCTGATGGAAGTGAAGAAGCCTTCGGAGTCCACCAAGCCCTGGGACTACTACAAGCTCGTCAAGAAGCTGCCCGGCGACACGGTGTTCACCACCAAGGCTGAGAGCAAGTGCGCGCTCTGGAAGTAAAGCCCTGAGCCGGACTCAACGCGCACAGCCGCCCAGATGACTGGCCTGGCGCGTTGTGCCCCCTGACCTGAACCCCCTCCACCTGCCGCTGCCTCCCATGGAAATTTTTGGTGTCTCATTGCCGGGCCTGTTGAGCCAGCTCCTTCTGGGGCTGGTCAATGGGTCGTTCTACGCCATCCTCAGTCTCGGCCTGGCCGTGATCTTTGGCCTGCTCAACGTCATCAACTTCGCCCACGGGGCGCTGTTCATGACGGGCGCCCTGATGACCTGGATGGCGATGAACTACTTCGGCATCAACTATTGGTGGATGCTGGTGCTGGCGCCGCTGGTGGTGGGCTTGTTTGGGGTGTTGATCGAGCGCCTGCTGCTGCGCTGGATCTACAAGCTCGACCATCTTTATGGCCTGCTGCTTACGCTCGGACTCACCTTGCTGATTGAAGGCGTGTTCCGCTCCATCTATGGCGTGTCGGGCCTGGGCTATGACACCCCTGAGCTCCTGGAAGGTGCGACCAACCTGGGCTTCATGATCCTGCCCAACTACCGGGCCTGGGTGGTGGTGGCCTCGGTGGTGGTGTGCCTGGCCACCTGGTATGTGATCGAGAAGACCAAGCTCGGCGCTTATCTGCGCGCTGGCACTGAAAACCCACGCCTGGTGGAAGCTTTCGGCATCAACGTGCCCGTGATGGTGACCCTGACCTACGCCTTTGGCGCCGCGCTGGCTGCCTTCGCTGGCGTGCTGGCGGCCCCGGTCTACCAGGTCACGCCGCTCATGGGCCAGAACCTCATCATCGTGGTGTTTGCCGTGGTGGTGATTGGCGGCATGGGCTCCATCATGGGCTCCATCCTGACCGGGCTGGGCCTGGGCGTCATCGAAGGCTTCACCAAGGTCTTCTATCCCGAAGCATCGTCCACCGTGGTGTTTGTCATCATGGTCATCGTTCTCCTCATCCGCCCCGCCGGCCTGTTCGGCAAAGAAAAATAAGGGGCAGCCAGCATGAATCTCAAGAACACTGCCACCATCGGCTACGGCCTGCTACTGCTGGGCCTGATTGCCGCACCCTTCCTTGGTGCCTATCCCATCTTTGTGATGAAGCTCATGTGCTTTGCACTGTTTGCTTCGGCGTTCAACCTGCTGCTGGGCTACACCGGCCTGCTGTCATTCGGGCATGCAGCATTTTTGGGCGGGGCGGCCTACGTGGCGGGGCATGCCATCAAGGTGTGGGGCCTCACGCCCGAGGTGGGCCTGCTGCTGGGCACGGCCGGGGGGGCTTTGCTGGGCCTGCTGTTTGGCTGGCTGGCCATCCGCCGCCAGGGCATTTATTTTTCAATGATCACGCTGGCGCTGGCCCAGATGCTGTTCTTTGTGTGCTTGCAAGCGCCCTTCACCGGGGGTGAAGACGGCTTGCAGGGCGTGCCGCGCGGCAAGCTCTTTGGCCTGATCGATCTGAAGGACGATCTGGTCATGTACTACGTGGCGCTGGTCATCGTGGTGGCTGCGTTCCTGGTTATCGTGCGCACCATCCACTCGCCGTTCGGCCAGGTGCTCAAGGGAATCAAAGAGAACGAGCCCCGCGCAATCTCTCTGGGGTACGACACGCACCGCTTCAAGCTGCTGGCCTTTGTGCTGTCGGCTGCGCTGGCGGGGCTGGCGGGCTCCCTCAAGACGCTTGTGCTCGGCTTTGCCACGCTGTCGGACGTGCACTGGACGGCCTCGGGTCAGGTCATCCTGATGACGCTGGTGGGCGGCCTGGGCACACTGTCGGGCCCGCTCATCGGCTCGGCCGTGGTGGTTCTGCTCGAAAACAAGATCGGTGAATTCGGCAACCTGCTGGCGGCGCTGACTAGCGTGGAGTGGTTCAAGACCCTGGGCGAATCCGTCACCATGGTCACGGGCCTGATCTTCGTGATCTGCGTGCTGGCCTTCCGCCGGGGCATCATGGGCGAGATCATTGCCTGGCTGGCACAGCGCCGGGCGGGCAACACGGCCAAGCACTGACCCCCCCATTGCCCGCAACGGCGGGCTGCTACCTGGATGCTGCTTAAAAGCCGCTGCCGCCCTCACAGGCGCAGCGGCTTTGCATATCCGGTCATCTCCAGATAGCCCCGGCCCACAGGCTGCCCACTGCCGTCCAGCAGGTCGGACAGCCCCTCCCAGTAAATCGCGCCGCTGGACCCGCTGCTGTCCAGCTCCTGGTTGTCCAACAGCGCGCCCACCTCAAACTGCCCCACCGGCGTCAGCACCCGCCACTGCACCGGGTAGCGCGCGCCGCTGTGCGGGCTGGTCCAGGTGCGCAGCGGGGTAAAGATCACGGCCTGCGCACCAAACACCTGCACGGCCTGCCCGGGTGCCCGCCACGACCCTCCGGCCCACAGCGCCGACCCATCCGCGCGCCGCAGGCGGAAGGCCGTGAGCGCGCTGCCGTCGGCCAGGTTCATGCCGATCCAGTCCCAGCCCTGGGCCTCGGGGTGCATCAGCGCCTCGCTCCACTCGTGGTCCATCCACGCGCGGCCGGTGCCCGGCTCCACCACCATGCGGCGGCCCGCCACTGTCAGGTGCCCGCTCACGGCCAGCTGCGGCTGGCTGTAGTAGTAGCTCGCCTGCGTCGCTTCCGGCCCCTTGCGCGACAGGCCTTGCTGGCCTTGCAGCAGCACGGGCTGCGTGCTGTCGAACTGCAGCTCCAGCCCCAGCTCGCTGCCGGTGATGCGCGTGGTGTAGCGGCTGCGCGGCGCCTCTCCGGGCGTGTTGTGGGACACATCAACGCGCTCCAGCGTCCAGTCCTGCAGGCGGATGTGTGTGTCGGCCTGGCTGGCCTGCGCCACACCAAAGCCCGCGCGCGCAATGCGCTGGTCATGCTGCAGGCGCTGGCCTTTCACATCGGTGATGGCCGCATGCGCAAACAGCAGCTGCTTGGCAGCAAACGCCGACTGCAGGCCCTGTGTGGCGTCCACCCGTGAGCGGAAAAACGTGAGCTGAAACCCCCAAGGCTGGCCCTGCGCTTGCACATGGCCGGTGATGTACCACCACTCGGTGCGCAGCTCCGGGTGGCTGCCGTGGTCGCGCGGAAAGGCCAGAGCGCGCGCGGGCAGTGCTTGCGCCGCACCCGGCCAGAGCAGCGCACCCAGCCCGGCTGCCTGCAGGCTGGCCCCCATCAGCCACTGGCGGCGTGTGGAGCTGTGCATGGTGTGGGGATCAAGGTACGGGATGGAATTGCGGGACGGGGCAGGGCGCTCAGCCCATCAACGCATCCACCTTCTGCTGCGCCGCTGAGCAATCGCCAAACGTGCGGTCCACCCAGTCGGTGTCGAAGTACGTGGGCAGGTAGCGCTCGCCCGCATCGCACAGCAGCGACAGGATGGAGCCGCGCTCGCCCCGCTCGCGCATCTCGCTGGCCAGCGTGAGCATGGCTACAAAGTTGGTGCCCGTGGACGGCCCCACACGCCGTCCCAGCAACTGCGACAGCGCGCGCATGGCAGCAACCGATTTGCAGTCCGCCACATCCACCATGCGGTCCACCAGCGTGCGGATAAAGCTCGGCTCCACACGCGGCCGGCCGATGCCCTCGATGCGTGAGCCCGGCGCTGTCAGCGCGGCATCGCCTGTGCGGTGGTAGGCGCTGAACACCGAACCCGCCGGGTCGGCCACACACACTTGGGTGGCATGGCGCTGGTAGCGCACATAGCGGCCAATGGTGGCGCTGGTGCCGCCCGTGCCCGCGCCCACCACAATCCAGCGCGGCACCGGGTGCGGCTCGCGCGCCATCTGCGTGAACATGCTCTCGGCAATGTTGTTGTTGCCGCGCCAGTCGGTGGCCCGCTCGGCATAGGTGAACTGGTCCATGTAGTGGCCGCCGGTTTCGGCGGCAATGGTGCGGGCCGCGTCGTACACCGCGCCCGCGCTGTCCACGAAGTGGCAACGCCCGCCATGGAACTCGATTTGCGCAATTTTTTCGGGCGACGTGGTGCGCGGCATCACCGCCACGAACGGCAGCCCTAGCAGCCGCGCAAAGTAGGCTTCGCTCACTGCGGTGGAGCCGCTGGACGATTCGACGATGGTCGAGCCCTCATGCACCCAGCCATTGCACAGTGCATACAGAAACAGCGACCGTGCCAGCCTGTGCTTGAGGCTGCCTGTGGGGTGGGTGGATTCGTCCTTGAGGTACAGGTCAATGCCATGCACGGCAAAGGCAGGCAGGCGCAGTGGGATCAGGTGCGTGTCGGCGCTGCGCTGGTAGTCGGCTTCGATGCGGGCGATGGCTTCGTGGAGCCAGGGAGAAGCGGAGGGCTGTTTCTGCATGGGCTGCATTGTCGCAGCCCTCGTCGGGTCACCAGGGTGGTCAAAGCCCGTAGAACGCCTGGTTGGCCTCTATGCGCTGGGCTTGTGCCTCAGGGTAGCGGCGTTCGGCCAGCAGCCGCTGCAGCGCGGCACGGCCCAGATCACGGTGGGGGGTGTAGAAGGCACTGACGGCCATCTCGTCCAGTGCACGCCAGGCGTACACCTGTGTGTCCACAAAAAGAATGTCTGCGGGTTGCGCGATCTGCGACGCCTGCAGCGCAAACACCGTGGCGAGCGCATGTTCTCCACGTTCGCGGTGGTAGCGGGCCAGTTCGCACAGCGGTTCAGCCCGCTGGGGGCGGGCTGCGTAGGCGGCCAGATAGGCCTCGCGCACAGTGGCGGCGGGGGCCTGGTTGCGCTCGTGCAGCACGGCGATCTGGAACAGGGCGTACCAGCGCTCTTCTTCCCAGCCCCCCATGTCCACCCGGCGCTGGTACCACAACAAGCTGGGCTCGATCTTCCCGGCATCACGGCAGCTCTGGGCCAGGTAGAACACGTTGCGCGTGTTGGTGGGGTCGTCCCGCACGGCCTGCTCCAGCAAGGCCATGTCGCGCAGGTAAGTCTCCGGGTCGCGTGCACGGGCGCCATCATGGGAGACGTGAATGACCGGCCCCTGCAGCGTCTGCCAGGGGCCGTGCTGCTTGGCGGTCAGGTACTCGTGCAGCACGCCCTCCCAGTGCCAGCCGATGCGTGTGGCAATCAGGCTGTTGCGCTGGTATTCCCAGCCGTCCATGTGGCAGGTCAGGGTGTAGCCGTCGGCCGAGAGCGCGGGCCAGGAAAAGTCGGGCGGCACACGCAGTTGCTCGTCGGCATCAATGAAGAGCAGGTAGCCGCCATAGGGGCGTGCCAACTCCAGTGCTTCGTTGCGGTTGTGCGCAAAGTTTTTCCAGGGGCGCTCGAACAGCGTGCCGGGAACGTCGTGCATGAACTCGCGGACGATGTCCTGCGTGCCATCGGTGGAGCCCGTGTCCACGATGACCCAGTGGTCTATCCAGGGCTTGACCGAAGCAAGGCACCGGGTGATCACCGGGGCCTCGTTCTTGATGATCATGTTGAGCACGACGGGGGGCATGTGTCGCATAGGTCTTCAGCGTGGGCTTTAGAGGCGGGGAATCCGGACCCCGGCAGATTGCGCGCAGGCCGGTGTTGGCAGTCTGCGCGGTCCCCGCCAGTTGTCCTCTGGCGGGGGCGGTGTCTCCATCCTATCTGCAAGCAAGCAACCAGAAAGCTACGGATCGCATTGACTGGGGCCGGTTATGCCGGGGCCGGCCTCTTGAATCACTCGCAATGCACGGCGCTGATGGCGGTTCCTTCGATCGCGCTTCCCCCAGAGGTAAAGCCGCCAACGTTGGTTGTGCTCATCTGCAGCGCAATGTTGTCAGTGGGCAAGAGGGCCACCGCCGTGGTGCTGGTGCAGGTGGCAGCAGGTGTAGCGCCCACCGTGCAACTCAGACCCGTCGAGGCACCGTTCTTATAGAGCGTCACCGTCAGGGGAATCGTTGGCACGGCCGTGTAGTTTCTCACGTGCAGCTTTGTGGTGGTGCAGGTCGCAAAGGCTGGGGACGAGGCATTGGCGAACACCGTTGGGTCGATGGTGCAGGCCGACCCTGCAGTGAACGCGCATCGCGAATAGTCAAAGTTGCCGCCAGACATGCCTCCGATACCAAAAGGCACAAAAGCGGCCGAGTCGGTCGTCGCTGGCATGATCGCCGCGGTGCCGAACAGGATGCCGCCGCCTCCGCCGCCTGCGGCCCCAGTGGCTCCGGTTGCCCCCGTTGGTCCTGTGGGGCCTGCAATCCCTTGAGTCCCTTGGATGCCCTGGGGGCCGGGCACGGTGCTGTCGGCACCAGTCGGCCCGACAGGTCCTTGAACTCCCGGCACACCCTGGATTCCTTGGGGGCCGGGCACCGTGCTGTCTGCGCCAGTGGCGCCTGTTGCTCCGGTGGCCCCGGTAGATCCAGTCGCCCCCGTGGCTCCGGTCGCACCTGTTGCGCCAGTGGCACCTGTGCCAGAGGCGCCAGTCGCTCCGGTGGCACCTGCGGGGCCTGTAGCGCCCATCGCGCCCGTCGCTCCTGCCGCGCCGGTGACCCCCGTGGGTCCGGCAATGCCTGTGGGTCCGGTAGCCCCGGTAGGGCCTGTTGCACCGGTGGCGCCAGAACCGACACCCCCTGCACAAGGCCCCAGACGGCCTGTGGGGCCATCAAAGCACGTGAGGTTGGTGTTGGCGGTGGCGCCGCTCAGGCCGGGGGCGCGCACCTCACCGCTGTCTTGCACACGAAACCGTTCCTGGCCGCCGGGGCTCTTGACCACAAATCCACCACCGCTGGGGACCGTGAAGGACAAATCCGCCGCCAGGGCCAGCGGCGTGTACGCGTAGGCCACACCCAGGGCGGTCACCAAGGAGAGAGTTTTGTATTTGGTCTTCATGGTTGGTAAGACTGAGAAGAAGGGGATGGGTCGAGAAGCCCCAGAGGGGTGTGACCACTCAGGTCTTGCACTCAAGGGCCGAACGAAAGCGGCGCTGCAACGCTGGCTGGCAGTCCTACGGCTGCTGGCGTCACCGGGGTTAGTGGGAACATGTGTTGGGTAGAGGCCGAGGAGGTGCAAGCTCCGGTGGTGCTGTCTTCAATGGAGGCTACCGTGATACCTAGCGTGGCTTGTGGAACGGGAGTGGCCAAACCATTGGCGTCGGGGTTCGCAAGGGTGTAAAGCTGGCCTGTTGTCCGATAGATCACGGTCTTGGCAAAACGTGGATTGCCCGAAGTTCCCCCGCTGCCGCCATAGGGCGTACCTGTGCAGTCCGCAGAAGTAAAGTAAATAGAAGATTCGTTCTGAACCGTGCCGTTGAAGCGCAATTTGACGTAGTGCTTTGTCGAAGTCAGGAAGGCTACAAACGACTGGCTGCTGACGGACATGTCGACGACAGTACCAAGGTTGACGCCGTTGTTGTCTTGAACGGTTACCCCGCCACCTGATGTGCCCGCCGCCCCTGTGGCGCCAGTCGCGCCCGTCGGTCCGGTAGGCCCTGCAATCCCTTGAATGCCCTGGAGGCCCTGTGGTCCGGGCACTACGCTGTCTGCGCCGGTTGGCCCCGTGGGACCTTGAATGCCTTGAAGCCCTTGAGGCCCTGCCACCATGCTATCTGCTCCGGTCGCGCCTGTGGAGCCTGTGGCTCCGGTCGCTCCGGTGGAGCCGGTAGGCCCTGTGGCGCCAGTCGTTCCCGTGGCGCCTGTCCCGGTGGCACCCGTTGCGCCGGTCGGACCGGTAGGGCCGGTGGCACCCGTGGCGCCAGATCCGATACCTGCCGCACAGGGCCCGAGGCGCCCGGCGCCATCAAAGCAGGTGAGGTTGTTGGCGGTGGGGGCACCGTTCAGGCCGGGGACGGTGACCTCGCCAGTGCCCTGCACACGAAACCGTTCCTGGGCACCGCCCGGGCTCTTGATCACAAAACCGCCGCCGCTGGGCGGGGTGAAGCTGATATCGGCAGCCAGGACCAGTGGCGTGTGCAGTGCGTAGGCGGCTCCCAGCACAGCGAACAAGTGGCGTGGTTGGTACTTGGGCTTCATGGTGGTGTGCTGGGCTGGTTGAGGGTGTGGCTTCTGGATGAAGCTCTGGGAAGTGTGGCGGGACAATGCCAAGTCAGGTATCACCCCGTGACGCAAGCCGCCGCTTGTCGGCAACCGCGAAAGCGAGCTGAACAGTGATGCAGCCGACTGTCCCACATCAGTGGGTTGCGCGGCTCATCACAAAGACATTCCATCCAATGCGTTGGACGGGGCATGTGCGTTGTTGCATCCATGCCCCGTGTGCGGTACGCGATGGGGGAAGGTCCTCAACTACTGGCAGATGGCGTAGGCCATGGCCTGAAGTGATGCTCCGAACACGCTGTACTCACAGGTCCATTGGGTCGTTGAAGCTGGGTAGCCGCCCCCAAAATAGTGGGCATCGGCGTTTTGTGTAATGCGGCATCCCCCACTGACCACCGTTTTCCCTCCAGTGCACGTTGCCGTCACCGAAACCGCACCAGCATTGGCGGCCCATGATCCAGGGTTGGTTACCGTCTCCAGTGTCAATGGCCCCGCAACCCCTGTGGCACCAGTCGCTCCAGTAGCGCCAGTAGGTCCAGTTGCACCGGTGGTCCCTGTGGGCCCGGGCACGGTACTGTCTGCACCGGTAGCGCCGGTAGGCCCCGGAATGCCCTGCAGGCCTTGAGCCCCTGTAGGCCCCGTAGGCCCTTGGACGGTGCTGTCTGCACCCGTGGCGCCCGTTGCACCTGTGACCCCCGTGGGGCCCGTCACACCGGTAGCGCCCGTGGCCCCGGTGGCGCCTGTTGCGCCCGTGGCACCGGTGCCCGAAGCGCCGGTCGCTCCAGTGGCACCTGTCGGGCCGGTGGCGCCAGTAACACCAGCAGTACCTGTGGTACCTGTGGCACCGGTGGGGCCGGTCACGCCTGTTGCACCGGTCGCCCCGGTGGGGCCTGTTGCGCCCGTGGCGCCGGAGCCAATGCCTGCGGCACAAGGCCCCAGGCGCCCGGCGCCATCAAAGCAGGTGAGGTTGTTGGCGGTGGGGGCCCCGTTCAAGCCGGGGACGGTGACCTCGCCAGTGCCCTGCACACGAAACCGCTCCTGGGCACCGCCTGGGCTCTTGATCACAAAACCGCCGCCGCTGGGCGGGGTGAAGCTGATATCTGCAGCCAGGGCCAGGGGCGTGTGCAGTGCATAGACAGCGCTCAGGGCGCAGATCAGACGCAGAGGATGAAAAGATGACTTCATGGATGAAAACTCCTGGTTCCGGCAGTTTCAGATGCGTCGATTGCCCGTTGCGCCTGGGGCACGGCGTTGGTGCCACAAGGCTGCCAAGCCCATCAACAATGCCATCAGCATGAGGCCGTATTCGCTCAAAGTTGGAATGTTGGTGGCTGCTGCCGCGCCGCCGATTTGCACGCCGCCATTGACAGTGGCGTTGTCACGGGTGACCGTTGCGCCGGGGCCCAGGTTGATGACGGCAGTGCCGCCGCCCGAGGAGACCAGCTGGATGTTTTGACCGGGCGCTCCTTGCAGAGTCAGGGTGCCCAGCACGGTGATGTTGGCGCCTGCGGGGATGACAAAGGTGCGGCCCGTGGTGCTGGACAAGGTCAGGTTCTGGAACACGAAATTGCCACTGATCTGGCTGGTGTTGCCGATGCAGCCGTCGCGCAGCACCACTGTGTTGTTGCCGGTGTCGATGGGGCCTGTGGCGGAGAGATTGCCACCCACCGAGATGATCCCGTTGCTGCCGGAGACGATGGCACTGGAGCCGAAGGTAACGTCGCTGTCTACACTCAGCGTGCCACCGATGTTGAGCGTGCCTTGCATATCCACGGTGCTACAGCTCAAATCAACGATGGAGCCGCTTGGAGCGTCCAGCGAGGCGCCGGGTGGAATGACAATTTGCGCTGCCGCAGGGGCGCACAAGCACAAGGCCATGGCACAACCGGCCAAAAGGCGTGAAATCTTTCGTTGCATTGGATTTTCCCTCGTTGATCAGGCAAACGCTGCACCACAGTGAGGCGCGTTTCGGGCGGATGCCTGCGGCCTGTGTGCGGGTTACAGCGCGATGATTTTTGTAGCGTGTTTACTATCTTCGTGAAAGAGTTTGCAATTTGCAAACAAAATTTGGTCTGTGTGACGTGTCTGCACCAATTTGTTGCATGGGCCTGGTGGGCCGTTGCGGGGCTGTGTTCCGCTGGCTACCAGTCTTCCTTAACAGCCATCACCGCATCCCGCCCCGCCGCAGCCCGCCCTGCAAGCCACGCCGTGAAGGTGCCCGATGCGACCACGGCCACGCACAAGCCCAGCAGCCGCCCGGCAGGCAGGCTGAGGTCCATGGTCCAGTGAAAGCTCTGCGGGTTGACCACGTGCACCAGTACCACCGATACGCCAAGGCCCAGCAGCAAGCCTGCGGCCGCGCCCACGCCCGTCCAGGCGGCGCCTTCGCCGGCCACCACGGCCAGGATCTGGCGCCGCGTGAGGCCCAGGTGGGCGAGCAGGCCGAACTCCTTGCGGCGCGCGAGGATTTGGGCGCTGAAGCTGGCGGCCACACCAAACAGGCCGATGCCGATGGCCACGGCCTGTAGCCAGTAGGTGACGGCAAAGCTGCGGTCGAAGATGCGCAGCGACCGTTCACGGATAGCGCCTGCGGAGACGAACTCCACCAGGGCCCCGTCCACCGCGCTGGCGCTCTCCCGGGCCTTGGGCACACGGCCCGCCTGCGCGGCTGCCACTGCGCGGATCGAATCCTGCAACGCTGAGATGTCTGCTCCCTCGGCGGGCCACAGCGCCAGGTCGCTGGTGCGGGCATCGCCGGTCAGGCGCAGCCATACGGTGCGGTCCATGGCCACGGCGCCCGACTGCCGGGCGTAGTCGCGCCATACGCCTGCTATATAAAAGATAGCTTGTTGCGCTTGTCTATCAAGCGCCAGGGGGCTAAAAGCATCAGAAAGTGCAGGCCACTCCATACCAGGGCGTAGCCCATACAGGTCCACCACCGCCTCGCTGATGTAGACGCCAGTGCGCCCCGCGGGCACGCGCAGGGCCTCGCCCACCAGTGGCAGACTTTGCGCCGGATCGTTACCCAGCGGGCGGCTGATGACCGTGAGCGCGGGGCGCGTGGCATCCAGCTGCAGCGGGCTCGCGCGCAGGGCTTGCACACGCGCCAGCCCAGGTAATTGCGCGACGGATTCGGCGAAGCCCGCAGGCAGCAGTGCAGCCTCGCTGCCCGGCACACCCAGGGCCGAGCGCACATACAGGGGCGATGGCAGCACTGCGTCCAGCCACTGCGTGACCGAGCCGCGAAAGCTCGACACCATCACCGTCAGCGCGACGGCCAGGCTCAGGCTGGCCACCACGCCGCCCACTGCGATAGCGGCCGTGCCACGCATGCGCCGCGCGCGCTCCAGTGCCAGCAGCGCCAGGGCGTGGCGTGCGGCCAGCGGCTGCAGGTGGTGCAACAGCCAGGCCATGGCCCAGGGCAGCACGGCAATGCCGCCCACCAGCAGCAGGCCGATGGCCAGGTACGCGGCAAGTGGTATGCCAAAAATGGGCGGAGCGCTCGTCAGTACAGCGCCAATAGCTATCAAAATAATACCTATCCAGCCTTTGCCCGCCTGGCTGGACACGGTGCCCAGGCCTTTCAAGGTTTGCGCGGGCGGCAGCGTCTGCGCGGCGCGCGCGGGCCACCAGCCACCCACCAGTGCAGCCAGCACACCCAGTGCGCCATAGACCAGGGCCGCCGGTGCGCTCCACTGCAGCACGGGCTGTACGCCCGCAAAGTAGCCACCGCCCAGGTCGCCCCCCAGCAGGCGCAGCGCGGCGGCGGCCAGGGCCGTGCCCAGGGCGATGCCGGCGGCGCTGCCCACCAGGCCCAGCACGGCGGATTCGGCCAGCACCAGCGCCAGGCGCTGGCGCGGTGTGGCGCCCAGCACGGCCAGCAGCGCAAACTGCGGCGCACGCTGCGCCACGCTGAGCGCCAGCACCGAGAACACCAGAAATGCGCCCGTGAACAAGGCCACCAGCGCCAGCACCGTGAGGTTCACGCGGTAGGCGCGCGACAGATTGCTGATGCGCTGCGCCGCGTCGCCCGGCTGCGCAAACACCACCTGCGACGGCCAGCCGGGCAGCGCGCGCACGGCTTGCTCCCACGCGCTGCGGTCGGTGCCCGGCTGCAGCTGCAGGTCGATGCGGCTGAGCTGGCCCGCGCGGCCGAACAGATCCTGCGCCGCACCGATGTCCATCACCGCCAGGGGTGCGCCCCCGGCGGCCACCGTGCCCGCCGCCTGCACCGGCCATTGCTGCAGCCCGGCCTGCAGCAGGAGTTGCGGTGCCGGTTCGGTCGATGAGGTGGGTGTGGTGGGCAGACCCAGTGCCTGCAACGCCGCCGCATTGAGGAACACCGTGGCCGGTGCAAAAAGGGCCAGCCGGTCAGCGCCCGCCCAAGGCCGTGGCATAAGCGCGGGCGCCATGGTGGGCAGCAGCAGGGCGTCCACGCCCAGCACGCGCAGCGGGGCGCTGGTGGGGGAGGGCACGCTTGCAGCACCTGGCTGTGGCCGCAGGGCTCGCGCCACGGCCGACAGCTCCAGCAGCGGGCTGGCGCGCGCCACCTGGGGGTGCGTGGCAAGCTGCCCATACAACGCCTCGGGCAGATCTCCCTGCATGGCGCGCAATTCCAGGTCGGGCTGACCGTTGACGGCGCGCACCGCCTGCGAAAACTCGTCCAGCGCCGACGCATTGATCACATGCACCGCAAACGCCAGCGCCACGCCCAGCATCACCGCCGCCACCGCCGCAGCGCTGCGCCAGGGGTGGTGGCGCAGGTCCTGCCAGGAGAAGGTGCGGAGCAATGCAAGCATGGCCTGCATTGTGGCCGCAGGGGCTGGTCCCAGCAGCGTTTGATGCAGGTCAACCTTGCGTTTTGCATCCTCTTGAAGTGCCGAAAGGCTGCGCCTATCTTGGAGCCAGAAGGTGTGAATGAGCCCCGCGTGCCCGAGCAGGCTGCCAAAACGTTTCCGATCTAGGCGCAAAGCGCAGCCATAGCTCGGGCCATGGCGAGCATTTGCAACAACAAGCGGGAGCGT
Source organism: Acidovorax sp. NN32 (assembly GCF_057597245.1). Taxonomy (NCBI): domain Bacteria; kingdom Pseudomonadati; phylum Pseudomonadota; class Betaproteobacteria; order Burkholderiales; family Comamonadaceae; genus Acidovorax; species Acidovorax sp. NN32. The sequence goes on along the minus strand of NZ_CP199679.1, from coordinate 3,774,462 downwards.
TTTGGCGGGATGAGCGGGCATGTGGGGTTCGTTCACACCTTCTCAGGGGCCCGCCCTCCTGCGCAGGCCCAGTTGTTTGTCTCAACCCCTTTTCAGGAGCAAAACCATGAACTCTCTTGTGACACGCGGCAGTCTGTTTGACGACTTCTTCAAGGACATTGCACCGGGCTTTTACGTGCGCCCGCTGCACGGCGACAACCTGCCCAGCCCCGGCCAGATCAAGGTGGACGTGAAGGAAACCGAGGACGGCTACACCGTGTTGGCCGAAGTGCCCGGCGTGGCCAAGGAAGACATCCATGTCTCGCTTGAAGGCAATGTGGTCAGCCTGCGCGCCGAGGTGCGCCAGCACGATGAAAAGCGCGAAGGCGAGAAGGTGCTGCGCTCGGAGCGCTACTACGGCGCGGTGGCCCGCAGCTTCCAGTTGCCCGCCGATGTGGACGCTGCACAAGCCAAGGCCAAATACGACAACGGTGTGCTGACGCTGAACCTGCCCAAAAAGGTGAACAAGGCGGCGCAGCGGTTGAACATCGAGTAACTCCATCGGACTTGCGCGAAAAAATGCAATCCACCGCCCCTCCCAGGGCGAGTGGGTTGGTTGATTCCGTGGGCGCAAGACGAACCTCGAACGGCGGTTGGGTCGCCCGCCAACGGCCTGCCGCATGCAGATCCATGGGGCTGCGTGGCCGGGGTCTCTGTGGCCCGTGGAGCGTCGGATGGCCGTCCGAAGCGCCGCCGGATGGCGCTCCCCAATAGATGTTGAACCACTTCTTAAGCCTGCCCACAGCCAGTGCATGCGACCATGCCCGCCATGGCACCCGTACCGTGGTGCCTTTCAGGGAGGCGATCAAATGGTTTGCAGTGATGGAATCCTTGCCCCGGTACGCCGCCTTGCGTGGCAAGCCCTTGCTGCCGGGGCGCTGTGGATAGCGTTTTCCGGGCACGCTGCAACCACACCCGCTGTGCCTGCCCCTCCACCCCGTTTCGACTGGTCGGGCCCTGCGGACGCCATGGCGGCTGCAGCGCTGGGCCCGTTGCGCGGCGCTGCCGAGGTGGGTGTGTGGCACGACGGCCAGACACGTTTCGGTGCCGCCCGCAACCGCGTGGCTGAGTCGCCCATCCAGGCGCTGTTCGAAGTGGGCTCCATCAGCAAGGTGTTCACCGGCCTGCTGCTGGCGCAGGCGGTGGAGCGTGGCGACATGGCGCTGGACGACACGCTGGGCGGGTTGCTCAACGGCTCGCCCGCACTGGCGCCCGCCTTGCCCGCCCCGGTAGCTGCCATCACCCTGCGCCAGTTGGTCACGCACACCTCGTGTCTGCCGCGCTTGCCGGCGGACTTCCGCCGAAATTCGGATGCTGCCAACCCCTACATGCGCTACGACCGCATCCGGCTGTGGCAAGCCCTGGCGGATGCACGCCTGGCCCAGTCGCCTCCGTGCGCTGGCGCATACAGCAACCTCGGTTTTGCGGTGCTGGGCGAGCTGCTGGCCCAGCGCTACGGCAAACCCTGGGCGGTGCTGGTGCACGAGCGCATCACCGGCCCGCTGGGCATGCAGGACACGGTGCAGTCGCTGGGCGACAAGGCACCCCGCCTTGCTGCACCGCACGAGGGCGAGACGCCGGTGTCGGTGTGGGAGTTTGATGCCTTTGCCGGTGCGGGCGCCTTGCGCTCGACCACGGCCGACATGCTGGTGCTCAGCCGCGCGCTGCTGGCGGGCGCGCAAGGGCCCCTGGGCCCAGCGGCCGAGCGCCTGTTCACACCGCTTGCGGACCACGGCGGTGGCCAGATCGGCTACGCCATCATGCTGCGCGAGCGCGATGGGGTGCGCACCTGGCTGCATGGCGGCGGTACCGGGGGGTTTCGCAGCGTGTGGTTGCTGGCGCCCGACAGGGGTGAGGCGGTGATCGCCTTGGTGGGCAACGCGCGTGCCGCACAGCAGGATGTGATGACGCCACTGTTGAAGCAGCGTTACCCCGCGCCGCCCGGTCAGCCCGCCACCGATGCGACCGTGCTTACCCCGTACGAAGGGGTGTACCGCGTATCTCCTGCCGTCGCCCTGAGCCTTGCCATGGTGGATGGGCAACTGCAAGCCCGCCCCACGGGTGGGGTGTTTGAGCCGCTGCAGGTGCTGGGGCCGGATGCGTTCACGCAACCAGCCACCGGCCGCCAGTTCCGCTTGGAGCGCAATACGGAAGGCCGACCCACAGTGCTTCACTACACACGCTTTGGGGCACGCCTGACGGCAACCCGGTCCGAAGAGCCGGTACTTGGCCTGGTACCACCCCAGGCCCAGGGCGTGCTGGCCCCTTACCTGGGCCGCTACCGGCTGCGCGGCGGCAATGTGCTGGATGTGCAGGCTGAAGACGGTCGCCTGCAGGTGCGCCTGGGCTCGCAGCCGCGCTTCACGGTCTATCCGCTGCCGGGGCAGCCAGACCGGTTTGCGTATGACGCGGTACGGGCCGAGCTGGAGTTTGAGCGCTATCCCAGCGGCGAGGTGCGTGCCGTGGTGCTGCACCAGAACGGGCGCTTCCGGGCGCCCCGCCTGGAGCCCTGAACAGGCAGGCCTCTCAGTCAGCCGCCCGCGCTGATGCCGCCGCTGCGCAGCCGCAGCACCCGGTCGGCCCGGGCTGCCGCCGCGTCGGAGTGCGTGACCAGCACCAGCGACGCCCCATGCCCGCGTGTCTGCGCCAGCAGCAGGTCCATCACGCGGGCGGCGGTGGTGGGGTCGAGGTTGCCGGTGGGTTCGTCGGCCAGCAGCAGGGCGGGGCGGTGCACGAGAGCACGGGCAATCGCCACGCGCTGCAGCTGCCCCCCGCTGAGCTGCTGCGGCAGCCGCGCGCCCAGGTCGGCCATGTCTACGGCGTCCAGCATCTGCTGTACGCGCGTCGGGTCTTTCTGGCCCAGCAGCATCAGCGGCAGGGCCACGTTCTGCGCTACGTCCAGGTGCGGCAGCACATGAAAGGCCTGGAAGACAAAACCCACATGGGCGCGGCGCCACAGGGCGCGCTCTGTGTCGCTTAGCTGGCCCAGGTCGGTGGCGCCGTGCGTGATGCGGCCGGTGTCCCAGGTGTCGAGCCCCGCCAGGCAGTTGAGCAGGGTGGACTTGCCAACGCCCGAATCGCCCACGATGGCCACGAACTCGCCCGGCTCGACAGTGAAGTTCACGTGCGAGAACACAGGCGTTTCACCGTAGTGTTTGCCCAGTTGTTCAGCGCGCAGCAGTGTCATGGGGTGGCGGGTTCTAGTCCGCCCGGCTGCTGCTGCAGCCGCTGCAGCACGGCCTGCACGAGCTGGGCGACGGCGTGGGGTTGGTCGCAGGCGATGGTGTGGCGCTCGTGCATGCTGCGCAGCCAGGTGATCTGGCGCTTGGCTAGCTGGCGTGTGGCCGCAATGCCGCGCTCGCGCAAAAAGGCGAGGTTCAGCGGCGCGTCGGGGCCCTTGGCCGCCTGGAAGTCCAGCTCTTCCCACGCCTGGCGGTAGCCCACGCAGCGCATGGAGGGCAGGTCAGGGTGCAGGTCGCCGCGCGCGCGCAGGGCCCGCACTTCGTCGATGAAGCCGCTGGCCAGCATGGCGTCAAAACGCTGGGCAATGCGACTGTGCAGCCAGGCGCGGTCGTCAGGTTCTAGGGAAAACAAGGCTCTAGCGCTTATTCCACAAGCGCTACCAGCTATCTTTTTAGTAGTATGAAAGCTCGACAGGGGTTGGCCGGATACGTGCCACACCTCCAGCGCTCGCTGAATGCGCTGGCTGTCGGCCGGGGCCAGGCGTGCGGCCGTCACGGGGTCTACGCGGGCCAGCTCGGCATGCAGCGCGGGCCAGCCCTGCTCGGCGGCCTGGGCTTCGATCTGTGCGCGCACGGCAGGGTCTGCGGCGGGCATGTCGTCAATGCCGTCAAACAGCGCCTTGAAGTACAGCATGGTGCCGCCCACCAGCAGCGGCAGGGCACCGCGCGCACGGATCTCGGCGATGAGCCGCGTGGCGTCCTGCACGAACTCGGCCGCGCTGTAGGCCTGCAGCGGGTCGCGGATGTCGATAAGGTGGTGCGGGACAGCGGCAAGCTCGTCGGGCGTGGGCTTGGCGGTGCCGATGTCCATGCCCCGGTACACGAGGGCCGAGTCCACGCTGATGATCTCCACCGGCGTGCCCTGCTTGCCCAGCACAGCGGCCAGTGCGAGGGCGCCCGCCGTCTTGCCCGAGGCTGTGGGGCCTGCCAGAGCGATGGCAGGCAGAGCGGTGTGCAGCAGGGGCTCAGGCATGCTCACGCGGCGCTCCAAATTTTTGCACCAGCGTCCACGAGATCAGGGCCAGCACCACCGACCAGAACCAGATGCCGTTGACCAGCGGCCACACCGTGCCGTCCAGCCGCATCCCCAGCCAGCCGCCAATCCCGAACGCGGCCAGCATCATCATGAAACCATTGAGCGCGGACGCCACGCCAGCCGCTTTGGGGAAGGGCCCCACCGCACCGCTTTGCCCGCAGGGCTGGTGGATGCCGTGGCCCAGCATGAACAGGTAAAAGGGCAACAGCAGCGCCCACGGCTGGTGCCAGCCCATGAAGGCCACGGCCGCCATCAGCGTGCCGCCGCTCATGCTCAGCGCGCCAGCAATGGCCACCGTGCGCAGCAGGCCCTGGCGTACCAGCAGGCGCCGGCACAGGAAAGTGCCCGCGAGATACGCCACGCAGGCCGACGCCATCGTCCACCCGAACTGCGTGCGCGTGAGGCCCAGGACGTCGATGAAGACAAAAGAGGACGCGGCCAGAAAGGTGAACAGCCCGCCATAGGTGGCTGTGGTCTGCAGCGAGAACGCCCAGAAAGTGGGGCTGCGCAAAACCTGCATCCAGGTGCCGACCAGTGCACGGGGCTGCAGGGCTTTCGGGTTGCGGTGCGCCAGGGTCTCGGGCAAGCGCAGCGCCACCAGTGCCAGCGTGGCCACGGCATACACCGTGAGCGCCATCAGCGCCGCCCGCCAGCCCAGCCACTCGCTCAGCACCCCACCCAGTGGTGCGCAGATGCAGGCCACAATCCCGAGCCCGGTGAGTGCCTTGGACATGGCGCGCGCTCCATCGAGCGGGGTGTACAGGTCGCGCACGATGGCCCGGGCACACATCACCACCGCGCCCATGGCGGCACCCTGGGCAATGCGCCACACGATGAGCAGTGTCATGGTGGGCGCAAAGGCGCTACCCAGCGAAGCTACGGTGTAGATGCCCAGCCCCGCCAGAAGGATGGGGCGGCGGCCAAAGCGGTCTGACAACGGCCCCCACACCATTTGCGAGCAGCCAAACGCTAGCAGCAGCCCGCTGAGCGTGAGCTGTGCAGCGGCCATCTGAGCGCCCAGGCTGCGCGTGAGGGCGGGCAATGCGGGCAGGTACAGGTCAGTGGTGACGGGCTGAATGGAGAGCAGCATGGCCAGCACCAGGATGGCCATGCCGGGCTGGATGGCGGTGGAAGCAGCCGCAGGCACGGCGGTGGCGGAGGGAGCAGACATATCTGTCTGAGCGTACCAGACAGGGAACGGGGGCATTCAGCGCAGTAGCGATGCCCCCAACAGGGTGCATGGGGCCTGCGGCAGAAGGCTATTTCAGATTGAACAGCGATGCCATGGCTTGCCGATACGCTGGTTGCCCTACCGAGTTGGTGTTGTGGTGCGACCCGCCTTCCACCAGCACAAACTGCTTGGGCTCTTGCGCCGCCTCGAAGAGCTTGCGGCCCAGGGCGGGCTGGATCAGGCTGTCCTGGCTGCCATGCACCACCAGCAGGGGCGAGCCGATCTCGGCCACCTTGCGGACGGATTCAAAACGCTGCGTGATCAGGCCCGACACCGGCAACCATCCCCACTTGAAGGTGCTGACCACATCGGGGATGCTGGTGAACGTGCCTTCCACCATGGTGCCCTGTTCGTCAGACACCTGGCGGGCCAGGTCGATGGCAATGGCGCCGCCCAGCGAGTGGCCGAAGATGTAGCGGGGCTTGCCCGGTTGCTGCTGGGCCAGCCTGTCCCACGCGGCGCGGGCATCTTCGCTGGCAGTCGCCTCAGACGGCAGCCCGGCGCTGCTTTGGCCGAAGCCCCGGTAGTCGATGGCCAGGACCGAAAAGCCCAGCTCCTGCATGCGCCGGATGCGTGCCGACGAGCCCGCCACGTTCCAGCGTGCACCGTGCAAATAGAGCAGCACCGGCGCATCGGCGCGCTCATGGGCCAGCCACAGGCCATGCAGGCGCTCGGCCTTGCCGCTGGCGTCGGACTGGAAGTCGATCCAGACATCCTGCATGTCCGCCGTTGACTGTGCACCGCCCCAGCTGCGGTCGCTGGGCTGGAAGATCCATTCGCGCTGCTTGGCGTCGAGGGTGGCGCAGCCCACGCTGACAGCAACGGCCAGCGTCAGGGACAGGAGGAGGGCGGTTCTTTTCATCGTTCGACTGAGTCGTTCAGCGTGACAAAGTTCGACGGGCGGTTGTGCTTGCTGCAGTGGACTAGGCCAGGCCCAGCCTCACGAACACGCACCGCGCACGCTGCGCTGGTCGGTCACGCCCTCCAGCACCTTGAGCAGCCCATACTGCAGCAGCCGCAGCATGCCTTGTGCGGTGGCAGCCTCGAACAACTGGTCCACCGGCGCGCGGGTCTGGATCAGCTTCTTGATGCCCGGCGAGGCAGCCATCAACTCGTAGATGCCCACGCGGCCCTTGTAGCCAGTGTGGTCGCAATGGCTGCAGCCCTGGGCGCGGTACAGCACCCAGTCGGTGGCCCCAGCGGGCACAAATCGGCTGCGCCATGGGGCCAGCAGTGCTTCGGGCGCCAGCCCGGTGCCAGCCGCGTAGTCGGTGGCGATCTGCTGCAGCTCGTCGGCATCCGGGGTGTAGGGCTGCTTGCAGTCGGGGCACAGGCGGCGCGCCAGGCGCTGGCTCAGCACCCCCACCAGCGCATCGGCAAAGTTGAATGGGTCCAGCCCCATGTCCAACATGCGGATCACGCTCTCGGGAGCGCTGTTGGTGTGCAGGGTGGACATCACCATGTGGCCGGTCAGCGAGGCCTCGATGGCGATGTGCGCGGTTTCGCTGTCGCGCATTTCGCCCACCATGATCACGTCCGGGTCGGCCCGCAAGAACGCGCGCATGGCGGTGGCAAAGGTGAGCCCGATGCGGGGATGCATCTGGATCTGCCGCAGGCCTTGGTGCGTGATCTCGATCGGGTCTTCGGCGGTCCAGATCTTGGTGTCCGGGTGGTTCACCTCGGCCAGCAGCGAGTGCAGGGTGGTGGTCTTGCCCGACCCGGTGGGCCCGCACACGAGGATGAGACCGTAGCTGCGGTGCACCATCTGCTGCAGTTGCTCTACCAGGGCCGCATCCATGCCCAGCTTGGCCAGCGGGATAGGTTTGGACGATGCCAACAGCCGCATCACGATGTCTTCGAGCCCATTGGTGGTAGGCAGCACGGCCACGCGCAGCTCCAGCTTGGTGTGGCCAAAGCGCGAGAAGTCGATCTTGCCGTCCTGCGGCAGCCGGTGCTCGGAGATATCGAGGTTGGCCATGATCTTGATGCGTGACAGCAGCGCCGCGCGCAGCACGAACGGAATGCGCATGTACTCCGTCAGATCGCCATCCACGCGCAGGCGGATCAGTGTGGGCTGCTCCTCGGGGTAGGCCTCGATGTGGATGTCGGAGGCGCCGCGCGCCTGTGCATCCAGAATGGTCTTGTTGACCAGCCGGACCACCAGGCTGTCGTTGTCGGACACCTGCCGCTGCAGATCGGGGTAGCCGGGAGCGGAATCGCTGGCGCTGAGCCGCTGCGACAGTTGCCGCAGCTCTTCCTCGATCGACAGATCGGTGCGGTCCATGCCCAGTTTGGAGTATTCGAGCGTGATGCGCGCGGCCAGTTCTTCGGGGTTGGCGATGACCGGCACCACCTGCTTCTGGGCCGAGAACCGCAGTTCGTCCAGGTAGTCGGCATCGACCGGGCTTTCCACCGCCACCACCAGGCTTTTGTCGCTCACCAGCAGCGGCAGCACCTGGTGCTCCACCGCATATTCCTTGGGCACCAGGCGCAGCACCTCCGGCTGCACCACAAACCCATCCAGCGCCACCAGCGGAATGCTGAACTGCTGTGCTACCACCTCGGTCAGCTGGGCCCGGCTCAGCGCTCCCATCTCCACCAGGATGTTGCCCAGCAGGTGCTTGTGGCCCCGCTGCATCAGCGTGAGTGCCTGGCGTATCTGGTCGTTGCTCACCAGCCCCTGGTTGATGAGGATGTCGCCCAGCCGCACTGGCACAAAGCTGCCGATCTGCGTGATCTGCCCGGCCAACTGCGCCGGGTTGTCGATGGGCTGCGCCGCGTCGTGGGTGGCCGGGCCGTTTGGGCCGCCCGCGGGCAGTTCCTGCCGACGCCGCTCCTGCTCCGTCAGGGCCTGTTGCACAGTCTCGGCGCTGACCAGATGCGACCGGATCAGGTGCTGGCCCAGCAGGCCCCCCACCTGGTAGTTGTGCAGCGCGGTGGTGGGAATAAAAATCCGCACACAGTGCTCGGCGTCGGTGGTCAGATAGAAGAACAGGCCCTGGCGGGTTTTGACAAAACCCTTGGTCTCGCCACGCAGGTGTTCTCCGTCGGTGAACTGCACGGTAAAGGGGCGCGACGTGGTGTTGACCTCGTGCCCTCCGGCAGCCTGGTAGCGGAGGGCCAGCTCGGCATCGGCCGTCAGTGCAATCGGCGGCATGAGCTGGATGCTCTTGATCGCTTCAAAAGGCAGCGCGACAGCGGCTGCGCCTTCATGCGGTGCCAGCAGCGCCAGCTTTGCCTGTGGATCAAAACGCTCCAGCACGCCGTGGTGGGTGTCTCCGGTGGTGGTGAACACGATGGCCTCGGCTGGCGCCACGGCGTCGGCCGGGCGGGCGTCCCGAAAGAACGGCGGAAACGGCCACTGCTGCATGCGCGCTGCGGCCGTCACGACAGCCGCGAGGCCGACTGCATGGGCGAAGACGTGTCAATGGAAAGATCCCCCGCGTCCTGCGTGGACACGCCTGCTGCCAGGCGCACCCGCAGCGCCAGGTCGGTGCGTGAGTCGGCGTTGTGCAGGGCTTCTTCCAGCGAAATCCGATCGTCCTTGTACAGCTGGTACAGCGCCTGGTCAAACGTGCACATGCCGATCTCGGTGCTGTGGCCCATGGCTTCCTTGATGCCCGAGAACTCGCCCTTGGCGATGAGGTCGGCGATGTACGGCGAGTTGAGCATCACCTCCACTGCAGGCACCAGCTTTTCGTGCAGGCCGGGGATCAGGCGCTGTGAGATCACGCCGGCCAGGTTCAGGCTCAGGTCCATCAGCAGCTGGTGGTGCGCGTCTTCGGGGAAGAAGTTGATGACCCGCTCCATGGCCTGGTTGGCATTGTTGGCGTGCAGGGTAGACAGGCACAGGTGGCCGGTCTCGGCATAGGCAATGGCCTGCTTCATGGTGTTGCGGTCGCGGATCTCGCCGATCATGATCACGTCCGGCGCTTCGCGCAGCGCGTTCTTCAGCGCTTCTTCGTACGACTGCGTGTCAATGCCCACCTCGCGCTGGTCTACCACCGAGCGCTTGTGCGCGTGCAAAAATTCCAGCGGGTCCTCAATGGTGAGGATGTGGCCTGTCACGTTCTCGTTGCGGTAGTTGATCATCGAGGCCAGCGTGGTCGATTTGCCCGAGCCGGTGGCGCCCGTCACCAGCACCAGGCCGCGTTTGCGCAGCACCAGTTTTTCCAGCACCTCGGGCAGGCCCAGCGCTGCCAGGGGTGGGATCTTGTTCTTGATGTAGCGCACCACCATGCCGGTTTCGCCACGCTGCACAAACACATTGACCCGAAACCGCCCCAGGTTCTCGGCCGAGATCGACAGGTTCATCTCCTGCTTGGCCTCGAACTCGCTGATCTGCTTTTCGTTCATCACCGAGTAGGCCAGTTGCTTGACCTGGCCGGGCAGCAGCACGGGCATCTTCAAGGGGTGGGTCACGCCTTCGATCTTGAGATTGACCGGCGCGCCCACGCTGAAAAAGAGGTCGGAGCCTCCTTTTTCAACCATGACGTTCAGAAAGCTGAAAATTTCCACGGTGGACTCCCAACAGATGACACGAAGATCGGCAAGAACAGCATAGCCTGTGCCGCGCAGTACGCCAAAAACAAAAATGGGGCCGCAGCCCCATCGTTGTTGGTGTGCAGGGCTCGAAACCCCAGGGTTACACCACGCCCTGCGCCAGCATGGCGTCGGCCACCTTCACAAAACCGGCGATGTTGGCGCCGTCCACATAGCTCACGGTGCCATCGCTGCGTTTGCCATAGTGCAGGCAGGCAGCGTGGATGCCCTGCATGATCTGCAGCAGGCGCGCATCCACCTCTTCGCGCGGCCAGGACAGGCGCGCGGCGTTCTGGCTCATCTCCAGACCCGATGTGGCCACGCCGCCTGCGTTGCTGGCCTTGCCCGGGGCGTAGAGCACGCCTGCAGCCTCAAACGCCTTGGCTGCGTCGATGGTCGACGGCATGTTGGCGCCCTCGGCCACGCAGACCACGCCGTTCTTGATCAGCACCGCCGCGTCGTTCGCGTCCAGCTCATTCTGGGTGGCGCAGGGCAGGGCCACATCCACTGGTACATGCCAAGGGCGTACCCCGGCTTCAAAGGTGGCGCCGGCGCGGGCTGCGTAGTCGCTCACGCGGCCATACAGATGATTCTTCACTTCCATGAGTTCGGCCAGCTTGGCAGGGGTGAAGCCGTCTTCGTCCACGATGGTGCCGCTCGAATCCGAGACCGTGACCACCTTGGCACCCAGTTCCATGGCCTTTTCGACGGCGTATTGCGCGACGTTGCCCGAACCGGAGACCGACACACGCAAGCCGTCGAGCGAGCGGCCTTTGGACTTGAGCATTTCCTGCGCAAAGTACACCGTGCCGTAGCCAGTGGCTTCGGGGCGCACCAGCGAGCCGCCAAACGACAGCCCCTTGCCGGTGAACACGCAGTCGGCCCGGTTGCTGAGCTTTTTCATCATGCCGGCCATGAAGCCCACCTCGCGGCCGCCCACGCCGATGTCGCCCGCTGGCACGTCCGTGTCGGCACCCACGTGGCGGAACAGCTCGGACACAAAGGCCTGGCAAAAGCGCATGACTTCTCCCGGGCTCTTGCCCTTGGGGTCAAAGTCGCTGCCGCCCTTGCCGCCGCCCATGGGCAGGGTGGTCAGAGCGTTCTTGAAGGTCTGCTCAAACGCCAGAAACTTCAGCACCGAGAGGTTGACCGACGGATGGAACCGGATGCCGCCCTTGTACGGGCCAATCGCCATGCTGTGCTGAATGCGGTAGCCCCGGTTCACCTGCACGCTGCCGTGGTCGTCCACCCACGACACGCGGAACATGACGATGCGCTCGGGCTCCACCAGGCGCTCCAGCAGGCCGTGCTCGGCGTAGCGGGGGTGTTCTTCAATGAAGGGCCACAGGCTTTCCATCACCTCGGTGACAGCTTGCAGAAACTCGGGCTGCCCCGGGTTGCGAAGGGCGACGTGTGAGAGGAAGCTGCCTGCGGACGCGTGTTTCATATTTCAAAAAACTTTCTGAAGATCAAGGGGCGGTGGCACGCCATGGCGCGCTGCAACATCGAATTATGTCTAAAAGTTATACGTTTATGCGCATGACTCTGCACAATGGTGGGGAATGTGGCAGGGGGATTGCCACTTTTTGGTGCGTTTGGATGGTGCAGTGAAGCTGTCATCCATTCGCAAAACGGGCGTCATCGCCTTGTCACAGGGGGCGCCCACAGTTCGGCGGTTCTAAACACAACGAGGAGAAGAGCATGCACATTTCTGGTGCTAAGTTGGGTGCGCTGGCCCTGGTGGCCACGCTGGCTGCTTGCGGTGGCAGCGATGACAACCCCTATCCCACTTTGAGCGGCGACAAGCCCCTGGTGATTGGCCACCGGGGTGCCGCCGGCTACCTGCCGGACCACACGCTCGAAGGCTACAAGCGGGCCATCGAGATGGGCGCCGATTTCATCGAGCCTGACCTGGTCGCCACCAAGGACGGTGCGCTGATTGCACGCCACGAGCCCAACATCACCGGCACCACCGATGTGTCCACCCGCGCCGAATTTGCCAGCCGCAAGACCAAGAAAGTGGTCGATGGCGTGGAAGAAGAAGGCTGGTTTGCCTCGGATTTCACCCTGGCTGAAATCAAGACCCTGCGCGCCATCCAGCCCCTGGCCGACCGCGACCAGTCTCACAACGGCAAGTACCAGATCCCCACGCTGGAAGAAGTGCTGGACCTGGCCAAGAGCGAAGGCGCCAAGGCGGGCCGCACGGTGGGTGTGTACCCCGAAACCAAGCACCCCACCTACCACGTCCGCCTGGGCCTGCCACTCGAAGACCGCCTGCTCACCATCCTGGCCAAGTACAGCTACACCGCCAAGAGCTCTCCGGTCATCGTGCAGTCGTTTGAGGTGTCCAACCTCAAGTACCTGCGCACCAAGACCCAGATCCGCCTGGTGCAACTGGTGGACGCGAACGACGTGAACCCCGACGGCAGCATGGACCTGACCGCCCCCTATGACAAACCGTACGACTTTGCCGTGGCGGGAGACACGCGCACCTTCGCCAGCCTGCTCACGCCTGCGGGCCTGAAGGAAGTGAAGACCTACGCCGACGGCATCGGCCCCTGGAAGCCCTACCTGATCCCCTCCAAGCAGGTGGACGCCAACAAGGACGGCAAGGCCGACGACCTCAATGGCGACGGCAAGATCGACGAACGCGACCGCGTGATGATGCCCGCCACCGACGTGGTGAAAAACGCCCACGCCGCGGGCCTGCTGGTGCACCCCTACACCTTCCGCAGCGAGGCCAAGCGCCTGGCGTCGGACTTCAAGGGCGACCCCAAGGCGGAATACAAGCTGTTCTATCAACTGGGCGTGGATGGCGTGTTCAGCGACTTCCCGGACCATGCCAAGGCGGCGCGGGATAACTGAAGCCCCCTGAGGCGCTGCGCGCCTTCCCCCCAAGCGGGCGTACCCGGTGGGCCAGCAAAGCCGGTTCCACGGGTGCTCGGGCCTGGGGCTGTGCCGGTTGTGGCGGCTCCTTGGCTTGATGTGCAGGTGGTCCATCGGCCCTCGGGCCGATCTTTTTGCGGTTACTTACCGGCCCCGCAGGAACAGTGCATCCAGCTCCTTCATGCTGAGCTGCCGCCACGTGGGCCGTCCGTGGTTGCACTGGTCGCTGCGGTCCGTGGTTTCCATCTGCCGCAGCAGCGCGTTCATCTCGTCCACCGTGAGCTTGCGGTTGGCGCGCACGGCGCCGTGGCAGGCCATGGTGCCCAGGATTTCGTTGCGCGCGCGTTGCACCACGGTGGTGGCGTCGTGAGCGGCCAGTTCGGCCAGCACGCTGCGGGCCAGTTCGACCGGGTCGCCCTGGGCCAGCGTGGTGGGCACGGCGCGCACGGCCAGGGTCTTGGGGGAGAACGGCACGACTTCCATGCCCAGCGTGGCCAATACCTCGGCCGATTCTTCGGCGGTGGCGACCTCTTGCGGGGTGGCGGCAAAGGTGGCGGGGATCAGCAGGGGCTGGCTGGCAATGCGGGCGCCGCTATCCACCTGGGACTTGAGGCGTTCGTAGACGATGCGTTCGTGCGCGGCGTGCATGTCCACGATGACCATGCCCTGGGCGTTTTCGGCCAGGATGTAGACGCCGTGGAGTTGGGCCACGGCCTTGCCCAGCGGCCAGGCGGAGTCGTTGCCGCCCTGGCCCTGGGGCCAGGTGGTTTCTTTCGCGGTGCTGTTGTTGGCCCAGGCCGCAGCAGGGGGGGCGAATGACGTGGGTGTCACGGGCTGCGGCATGGCATCTGCCTCGCCAGTGTTGGCCGCAGCGCCCCAGTTCACCAGCGGTGCGGTGAGCTCTGCAGACGGTGTGGCTGCGTCCTCTTTCCTTGGCCCCCACAGCGCCTGCAGGTCGGCCACATGGTGGCCACGTTCTTCAAATTTGATAGCTGCTTGCGCTTGTCTGTTAAGCGCTAGAGGCTTATTTGGCTTGAAATTCTCAATGGGGGCCTGTGCCGTGGAGCCCGTGTCTGCTGAAGCGGCAGCCCCTGCAGCCGCCGCCAGCGCTGCGGCGCGGGGCGCTGCCAGCGCGTTCTCTACGGCATGGCGCACGGCCTGGTGCACCTCGCGGCTGTCTCTGAAGCGCACTTCGATCTTGGTGGGGTGCACGTTCACGTCCACGCGCGCCGGGTCGATCTCGACATACAGCGCGTAGATGGGCTGCTTGTGGCCGTGCAGCACGTCTTCATACGCGCTCCGGGCGGCGTGCGTCAGCACCTTGTCGCGCACGAAGCGTCCGTTGACGTAGCAATACTGGTGGTCGGGGCGCGAGCGGGCAGCGTCGGGCAGGCCTGCGCGGCCGGTCACGATGACGGGGCCCACGCGGTGCTGCACGGCGACGGACTGGGTGACGAAGTCTTCGCCCAGCACGTCCGACAGGCGGCGGGCCAGCGCATCTTGTGCATCCCCCTGGCCAGGCACGAAGGTGGCGCGCCACTGCTCCACCAGCTTGCCTTCGTGCCAGATGGCAAATCCCACATCGGGCCGGGCCAGCGCGTGCCGGCGCACCGATTCGATGCAATGGGCCAGCTCGGTGGCGTCGGTCTTCAGGAACTTGCGGCGCGCGGGGGTGGAGAAGAACAGCTCTTTCACCTCCACGGTGGTGCCGGTGCTGCGCGCGGCGGGGCGCAGTTCGCCGCTGCGGGCGTCCAGCAAAAAGGCGTTGGACTGGGCGATGGGGCGGGAGAGCAGCGACATCTCCGACACTGAGGCAATCGCAGCCAGCGCCTCGCCCCGAAAACCCATGGTGGCCACGGTTTCCAAGTCGTTCAGGTTGGTGATTTTGCTGGTGGCGTGGCGGCGCAGGGCCACGGGCAGCTCTTCGTGTGGAATGCCGCCGCCGTCGTCTTCCACGGTGATCAGGCGCACGCCGCCGGCCGACAGGCGCACGGTGATTTGCGTGGCGCCTGCATCCAGCGCGTTGTCCACCAGTTCGCGCACCACCGAGGCGGGGCGTTCCACCACTTCACCGGCGGCG
The DNA here is from genome assembly GCF_057597245.1 of Acidovorax sp. NN32. Taxonomy (NCBI): domain Bacteria; kingdom Pseudomonadati; phylum Pseudomonadota; class Betaproteobacteria; order Burkholderiales; family Comamonadaceae; genus Acidovorax; species Acidovorax sp. NN32. The sequence goes on along the minus strand of NZ_CP199679.1, from coordinate 3,759,406 downwards.
ATCTGGCTGATCAGCTCGTCCGGCAGGTCGCGGATGGGGCGGCGGGTGGTGAGGTGCGTAAAAGAGGCCGGCTCTGCCGCTGCAAGGGTGGGGGTGGTGTCGTTCACCCGGCCAATTTTAGGGCGGGGGCCGCGCAGGGGTATCGGCCGGTGCCTATTGGCCGATGGGGATAATGCCCGCAACTTTTTTGCGTCCGGTGCCCCCACCGGCTCCCCCATGGAACTGGTGACCTTTCTGATCGACTTCATCCTGCATGTCGACAAGTACCTCGAAGCCTTTGTGCAAACCTATGGCGCCTGGGTGTATGCGCTGTTGTTCCTGATCGTATTCGTCGAAACCGGTGTGGTGGTCATGCCGTTTTTGCCCGGCGACTCACTGCTGTTCATCGTGGGCGCCCTCTGCGGCGCGGGGATGATGAGTTTTCCTCTGGCCTGCGCAGTGCTCATCGCGGCGGCCATTCTGGGGGACCAGTGCAACTATTCGATTGGCCGCTTCTTTGGCCCCAAGGTGTTCCAGTGGGAGGACTCGCGCTGGTTCAACCGCCGGGCCTTCAACCAGGCGCACGATTTTTACGAGCGCTATGGGGGCATCACCATCATCCTCGCGCGTTTCATGCCATTCATCCGCACGTTTGCGCCCTTTGTGGCGGGCGTGGCCGAGATGAGCCGGACCAAGTTCACAGCGTTCAACGTGGCCGGGGCACTCATCTGGGTGCTGGGCATTTGCTCCGCTGGCTACTTCTTTGGCAACTTTGCCTGGGTCAAGGAGAACCTGGACAAGATCATCTGGGCGATGATTTTTGTGCCCGGCCTGATCGCGATTTTTGGCGCCTGGCGGGCGGGGCGGCAGGCCAAGGCGGCCTGATTTATCAATTGCAAATGCTATAAAAAATATAGCTGCTGGCGCTTACAAAATAAGCGCTAGCAGCTATTTTTTGCCTGATTCCCAGGGGGTCAGGCACAGAGGGGGAATTAACGGCGGTAGGGCTTGCGTTGATCGCGGTCTTCGCCGATCTCATGGCCGATGAGGGCACCGGCCGCCGCGCCGCCAATGGTGCCTACGGGCCCGCCAAAGACAGCGTTGCCGGCTACACCGCCGACCACGGCGCCTACACCGGTGCCCACCTGGGCGCCCGACGGATTGGAAGCGCAACCACCCAGAGCAAGGGCTGCAGTGCAGGTGGTGGCAAGAAGGATGTGACGGATTTTCATGGCAGGAGTCCTTTATGAATGGAGTCAGGCCTGGGGTCCCAGCAGCGGGTGCGTCGGGGCTCGACCTGTGGCTTCACTATCCATTCGGCGGCTGGGGCCCGGCGTAGGCAGCTGTGGCAAGCGTCTGTAGGACATGGGGCCTCGTGCGGGGCGGGCGCTGCGGTTGGCCGTAAGGCGTCCTTGGCCCATGGGCCAGAGGCCGGTGATCAGGGTTTACGTGGCCCGTGGGGTGGTTGCCAACGGGCGGGCGCAGGAAGATCATTTCTTCTCTCTGCAAACCCATCACATACATCTACAAAAGGGGACACCATGGACCAGCAACCACGGGGGATGGGTGCGCAGCTGACGGTGGCGCAACAGATTGGATTGATTGTGGGGGTGGCTGTTTTTGCGCTGGTGCTCATCCTGGTCCTGAGCCTGGTGCGGGTGCAGACCCTGGGCAATACGGTGGACCGCCTGGCCACCGAGCAGGTCGAGCGGCTGCAGCTGGCACTGCGCTGGCGCAGCAACATTGCCGTCAACTCCACGCGGGTGTTCTCCATCGTCCAGACGGAGGGCGATGACCTGCAGAACTACTTCAAGGACGTGGTGGCGGCCACCACCGCTGACACCAGCAAGGTGCAAAAGCGCTACACCGAGCTGGAAAACAGCCCGCAGGGGCTGCTCATCCAGGAGGAATTGGCCACCATCCGCAAGTCTTACCTGGAGACGCGCGACAAGTCGCTCGCGCTGAAGAAGGCGGGCGACATGGCCCAGGCGCGCGCCTATGCGCTGGGCAGCTTTGCCCCGGTGCTGGACAAGTACAACGCCGTGGCCGACAAGATGGTGAACTACCAGGTGCAACGCTCGGCCGAGCAGGCGGCCGAGGCGGCGGGCTTGATCCAGTCCTACCGCATGACCGTGCTGGCGGCGGGTGTGGCGGGGCTGGCGCTGCTGGTGGTGTTGTCGTGGGTGGTGGTACAGCGCATCCGCCGCTCGCTGGGGGAAGTGAGCGCCGTCGCCCAGCGCATTGGCGAGGGTGATCTGTCGCAGCCCATCCATGCCAGCGGGCGGGGCGAGGTGGCCGAGATGATGCGGGCGATGGAGGCCATGCAGACCTCGCTGGTGCGCATCGTGGGCGATGTGCGCCACAGCAGCGACAGCATTGCCACCGGCTCCAGCGAGATCGCCTCGGGCAATGCCGACCTGAGCCAGCGCACCGAGGAGCAGGCCAGCAATCTGGAGCAGACCGCAGCCTCGATGGAGGAGATCACCAGCACCGTGAAGAACAATGCCGACACTGCCCAGCGCGCCGCCGTGCTGGCGGGCACCGCATCGGCTGCGGCTGTGAAGGGTGGCGAGGTGGTGGGCCAGGTGGTGGCCACGATGCAGGACATTTCGGCCGCATCGCGCAAGATCACCGACATCATTGCGGTGATAGATGGCATCGCGTTCCAGACCAACATCCTGGCGCTCAATGCCGCTGTGGAAGCCGCCCGCGCGGGCGAGCAGGGCCGGGGTTTTGCCGTGGTGGCCAGCGAGGTGCGCAATTTGGCCCAGCGCAGTGCCGAGGCTGCCAAGGAGATCAAGGCCTTGATTGGTGCCAGTGTGGAGAAGGTGGATGCTGGTACGCACCTGGTCGGCAACGCGGGGCAGAGCATCGAAGACATCGTCGCCCAGGTCAAACGTGTGAGTGACCTGATCGGCGAAATATCGAGTGCGACGGGCGAGCAGACCATTGGCATCAGTCAGGTGGGCGAGGCCGTCACACAGCTCGACCAGGTCACGCAGCAGAACGCGGCGCTCGTGGAGCAGAGCGCCGCAGCGGCCGACAGCCTCAAGCACCAGGCTGCCAAGCTGGCCGAAATTGTGAGCGTGTTCCGGCTGGGGCGCTGAGCGGGTGCTGATCCGGTGATGGGCCTATGCTGCTTGGGTAGGCTTGAGGCACATGGTGACCAGCAGCGATGCATCCTCCACGGCTTTGAGCGAGTGCAGTGCGCGGGGCGCAAGGTGCACAAAATCGCCCGCGCGCAGTTGCTGAACGCCGTGCTCGCTGACAAATTCCACCATGCCTTCAATGCACAACACGGTGCCCTCGCCGGGGGTCTGGTGTTCTTTCATGGATTTGCCCACCGGCAGCACCACGCGTATCACTTCAAGCTGACCTGCTTTGAGGATGGCGGTGGTGACGGTTTCGGGCAAACGGTCGCCCAGGGGGCGCATGCTGACGATCTGGCCGGATTGGGCGTGGGGTAGTGCCATGGCATTCCTCCTTTCCTGCCGGTGCGCGGTGCGCGCCGGGCTGGGACGATGAAGGCTACTGTGCCTGCACTTCGCGGCCCGCGCAAGGCGGGGGAGTCACCATTGGGGTGTCTTGAACAGGTTCTTACACCGACCGGCTGCGCGCCAGCGGCGGGTTCTTGGCAAAGTAACGCGTGATGCCGCGCATCAGCGCATCGGCCAGTTGTTCCTGGTAGGCACTGCTGCGCAGGCGCTTTTCTTCTTCGGGGTTGCTGATAAAGGCGGTTTCGACCAATACGCTCGGAATATCGGGCGCCTTCAGCACGGCAAAACCTGCCTGCTCCACGCGGGGCTTGTGCAGCTTGGCCATGCCGCCGATCTCGCCCAGCAGCACGGTGCCCAGCTTCAGGCTGTCGTTGATCTGTGCGGTGGTGCTCATGTCCAGCAGCGCGCGCTGCACGTGCTGGTCTTTGGACTGCACGTTGATCCCGCCCACCAGGTCGGCCTGGTTCTCCTTGTTGGCCAGCCAGCGGGCAGCCGTGCTGGAGGCGCCACCCTGGCTCAGCGCAAACACGCTGGCGCCCCTGGCGGCGGGGGTGGTGAACGCGTCGGCGTGGATGCTGACGAACAGGTCGGCCTGCACGCGCCGCGCCTTTTGCACGCGGGTGCCCAGGGGCACAAAGTAATCGCCGTCGCGCGTCAGGTAGGCGCGCATGGGGTTGCCGCCCACGGTGGTGGCGTTGATGCGGTCGCGCAGCAGGTGCGCCACGCGCAGCACCACGTCCTTTTCGCGCGTGCCTGCAGGGCCGATGGCGCCGGGGTCTTCGCCGCCGTGGCCAGGGTCCAGCGCCACGATGATGATGCGGTCGGTCTGGGTGGATGTGGCGCGGTTGCCGGGGCGCGCGGGTTCTGGCGGTGGCGGCGCGGTGGCCACCATGGGTGGTGGCTCGGGCGGGCCAGGGCGCTGGCTGCGCTGCGCAATCAGGTCGCCCAGCGGGTCGTGCTCGGGCGCTGTGGGGGCGCGCGCTGCGGCGGCGTTGGCCGCAGCAGCGGCCGTCAGCGGCGGCTTGGGTGCGGGGGCGGGCTTGGCGGGGGCCTCGCGCAGGCGTTCGGCAATCAGCGCCTCCAGCGGGTCCACCGGTGCGGCGGGGTACAGGTCAAACACGAGCCGGTGCTGGTAGGCCGCCACGGGGGGCAGCGTGAACACCTGGGGCATGGCCGCCTGTTTCAGGTCGACCACCAGACGCACCACACCGGGCGCATTCTGGCCCACGCGGATGCCGGCGATGTTGGGGTCGTCGGGCTTGACCTTGGCCACCAGCTCGCGCAGCTCGGGGCTCAGGTCAATGCCCTCGATATCCACCGCCAGCCGGGGCGGGGTGGTCACGAAAAACTGCTTGGCCACCAGCGCACCGTCGGATTCGATGGTCACGCGCGAATACTCGGGGGCGGGCCACACGCGCACGGCCAGGATGGTGGCGCCGCGTGCAATCTGCTGCGTGCCCAGCAACAGCACCAGACTGCCCGCCTGCAGCACAGCGCGGCGCGAGGGCAGGGGGGCAGCGGGGGGATGAGCGGGCAGGGTGGGTTCGTTCACGGCGTCTCAGAGTGCTTGCAGCAAGGCACGCCCGATGGGGGTATGGGCGTGCACGGTGACTTTCCTTTCGGTGTCGTCGATTGCTTCAATGTGGATAGCAAGGTCCGCAAGCGGGGTAAGCGCTGCAGCCTTTTCCGGCCATTCTGCCACCTTGAGACCGGGGTTGGCAAAAATGTCCCTGAAACCCGCATCCTCCCACTCGCGCGGGTCGTCAAAGCGGTAGAAGTCAAAGTGCCAGATGGCGAGGCCCGGGGCCTCGTGCGGCTCCACCACGGCGTAGGTGGGGCTCTTGATGCGGCCCTGCACGCCCAGGGTGCGCAGCAGGTGGCGCACCAGCGTGGTCTTGCCCGCGCCGAGGTCGCCGTGCAGGGTTACAAAGGCATTGGCCAGCAGGGGCTGTGCGGCCAGGCGCTGCGCGAAGGCAGCGGTGTCGTCCTCGCTGTGCCAGGTGAAGTGGCGCGAAGCTTCGGCATGGTGGGCAGAAGCAGCATGGTTGCCACTTTCTACAATCTGGCCGGTATGTGGTGCAACAGTCAACTCGTTCCTCAAATGCAGGAGTGGGCCCGCGAGCTGGGATTTTCCCAAATCGGCGTGGCGGGGGTGGACTTGTCTGCGGCAGAGCCCGGGCTTGAGGCCTGGCTGGCACAGGGCTTCCATGGTGACATGCATTACATGGCATCCCACGGCATGAAGCGTGCGCGCCCGGCCGAACTGGTGCCCGGCACCGTGAGCGTGATCACGGCGCGCATGGATTACTTGCCGCGCGATACCGCCATGGACGCGCCCGAAGGCTGGCAGACGGCGGAGCTTTCGCGCCTGCAGCGCCCGCAGGAGGGCATCGTCTCGGTCTACGCCCGGGGCCGGGACTATCACAAGGTGCTGCGCGCGCGCCTGCAAAAACTCAGTGACCGCATCGCCGAGGCGATTGGACCGTTTGGCCACCGCGTGTTCACCGACTCGGCCCCCGTGCTGGAAGCGGAGCTGGCCGCGCGCAGCGGGCAGGGCTGGCGCGGCAAACACACACTGGTGCTCAACCGCGAGGCGGGGTCCATGTTCTTTCTGGGCGAAATCTATGTGGACATGGCCCTGCCCGAAAGCGCGCCCGTCACCGCGCACTGCGGCAGCTGCAGTGCGTGCATTGACGTGTGCCCCACGCAGGCCATCATTGCGCCGCACCGCGTTGATGCGCGGCGCTGCATCTCGTACCTCACCATCGAACACGCCGGGCCCATCCCCGTGGAGTTGCGGCCACTGATGGGCAACCGCATCTACGGCTGCGACGACTGCCAGCTGATTTGCCCCTGGAACAAGTTTGCCCAGGTGAGCCGCCTGCCGGACTTTGACGAGCGCAAGGGCCTGGCGGGCCAGCAGCTGGTGCACCTGTTTGCGTGGGACGAGCCCACCTTTTTGCGCATGACCGAAGGCGGCCCCATCCGCCGCATTGGCCACGAGCGCTGGCTGCGCAATGTGGCTGTGGCGCTGGGCAATGCGCTGCGGGCGACGGGCGACGAGGCGGTGCGTGCGGCATTGCAGTCCCGCGCCGACGACGCCAGCGAGCTGGTGCGCGAACATGTGGTCTGGGCGCTGAATATTGAATGAAATTGGCACCTGGCGCTTGATGGATAAGCGCAAAAAGCTATCAAAATAAGAGCATTGGTGCCAGCTTTGCTGGGGCGTGTTGCTTTTGCTCTTGCGGCTACCGCGCCAGCAAACCTGTGTCTTTGAGGGTCAACACCAGCCCCTGGGTAAATTCTTCATACCCCGCAGCATTGGCATGGATCTGGTCCGCCCGCAGCCGCTCCTGCCCCAGTACACCCGACCAGCCTTTGCTGTGCAGCGGCACTTTCAGTTCGCCGGCGATCTCTTCGTACATCGCGTGGTCGCTCAGGCGGCCTACCGCCGCCAGCATCGTCAGCTCGGGCACCGCCACCAGCAGCACCTGTGCGCCGCCGGCCTGAGCATCGGCGCAGATCTGGCGGATGTTGCTGCGGGTGCCGGTGGCGCTCTGGCGGCGCAGAAAGTCGTTGCCGCCAATGCTCACGATCACCAACGCCGGCTTGTGCTTTTGCAGCAACCCCGGCAGGCGTGCCAGCGCATCGCCCGAGGTGTCACCCGAAATGCCACCATTGACCACCTTCCAGCCTGTCAGGCGTGCCAGCACGGCCGGGTAGGCGGTGTCGGCCGAGGCACCCACGCCCGATGTCAGCGAGTCGCCCAGGGCCAGCACGGTGGCATCGGGCGGCAACGATTGCGCGCGCGGGGTTTTGCGCCCGCAGCCCACCAACGGCACAAGCGCCAGTGCCCCCAGGCTTGCCATCAACGCGCGGCGGCTTGCCAAGGCGTCGGAACCCAGGGCTCTGCGGGAATCGGTCATCGGAGAAACCCCAGCGCAAACGGCAGGCTGACCATGCCCAGCAATGTGGAGAGCGTCACCAGCCCGGCCACATACGGCCCGTTGTAGCCCATGCGCGCCGCCAGCACATAGCAGGTAGAGGCAGTGGGCAGGGCCGAGAACGCGAGCAGCATGGTGGTCTGCACGGCATTGAGCCCAAACAGCCGCGCCATCGCAAACGCCAGCAGGGGCTGCACCAGGTGCCGGATCGACAACACCGCCACGCTCAGCGCCTTGCCGCGCGAGAGCAGGCCAAATTGCAGGCCTGCGCCGGCTGCCATCAGCCCCAGCGCGAGCGACGCCGCACTGATGCGGCTGACCGTGGGGCTGGCCCATTCCGGAATCTGAAAGCCCAGCAGGTTGGCCACCAGGCCCGACACCGTGGCGACGATGAGCGGGTTGCGCACCAGCTCGCGCGCAAAGCTGTGCTGGCCATGCCGCGCCATGGGCCACACGGCCGCCACGTTGAACAGCGGCACGCACACGCCGATCAGCACGGCAATCATCAGCAAGCCCTCAGCGCCCGCCAGGCGCTCGGCAATGGCCAGGCCAATGAACGAGTTGAAGCGGAACGCCACCTGCGCGCTGGCCGCGTGGTCGCGTGCGTCGATGTGCTTGCCCAGCCAGGGCCAGTGCGGCAGGCTGTAGGCCAGCGCAATGCCTGTGATGCCCATGGTCAAGCCCGCAGCGATGAGGCCGGACGCAGCGCCGATGTCCACCGGGCTCTTGACGATGGACTGGAACAACAGCACAGGGAAGAGCAGGTAGTACACCAGGCTCTCCACGGGTTGCCATACCGAGCGGTTGAGGGCGGTGTACCGGCAGATGAGGTATCCGCAGAGGATGAGGGAGAAGTCCGGGATCAGGAGCTGGGCGTAATTCACGTGCCGAGAATACTTGATCCGTGTCAGTCTCTTCGGGTTAGCCCTTATGTGGAATCCGCAGGGCTCCAAGGCAGCCATTGCGCATACCATCAGCGCTGTTTGTTACCCCCGCTCGAAGGAGAACTCCATGCATCGTCGTCAATGGCTCGCGCTGACCGTACTGGCTGCCGCCGCAGGCACCGCAGCCGCCCAGGGCTACCCCAACAAGGTGATCAAGCTGCAGGTGCCGTTTGCACCCGGTGGCACCACCGACATCATTGCGCGCGTGATCGCCGACCCGCTGGGCAAGGCCCTGGGCCAGAGCGTGATCGTGGAGAACAAGGCCGGTGGCGGCGGCATTGTGGGTGCGGCAGAAACGGCACGCTCGGCACCAGACGGCTACACGCTGGGCGTGGCCACCGTGTCCACCACGGCCGCCAACCCCGCCATCAACCCCAAGACCCCGTATAACCCGCTGACGGACTTCACGCCCATCATCAACATTGCGGCCACGCCCAATCTGATTGCCGTGAACCCCAGCTTCCCCGCCAAGGACTACAAGTCGTTTGTGGCCGAAGTGCAGAAGAACCCCGGCAAGTACTCGTATGCATCGTCGGGCACGGGCGGCATTGGCCACCTGCAGATGGAGCTGTACAAGAGCCTGTCCAACACCTTCGTCACGCACATCCCCTACCGCGGTGCGGGCCCGGCGCTGAACGACACCGTGGCCGGCCAGGTGCCGATCATCTTTGACAACATTCCATCCGCGCTGCCCTTCATCAAGGACAACCGCCTCGTGGCCATCGCTGTGGCCGCGCCACAGCGCGTTGCCGCACTGCCCAATGTGCCCACGTTCAAGGAACTGGGCCTGGAGCCCGTGAACCGCATGGCCTACTACGGCATCCTGGGCCCCAAGGGACTGCCCAAGGACATCGTTGACAAAATCAACGCCGCCGTGCGCACCGCACTGCAAGACGCGGCCGTGAAGAAGCGCATCGAAGACACCGGCTCCATCGTGGTGGGCAACACGCCCGAGCAGTTTGCCGAGCAGATCAAGGCCGAGTTCGCGGTCTACAAGCAGGTGGTCGCCAAGCAGAAGCTGACGCTGGAATAAGCAAGCGCCGTATTCCATACTTCTCAGTCAAAGCCGCCCGTTGCCACGGGCGGCTTTTTTACGTGCTATCGTTTTTTGCATGCTTGCCACCAGCCTGACCGCCATCGACACCTTTGTGGACGCCCTCTGGCTGGAGGACGGGCTTTCGCGCAACACGCTGGCCGCCTACCGGCGTGACCTGACGCTGTACGCGCAGTGGCTGGCCGACCAGCAGCCTCCGCAGGCGTTGGACGGCACGGCCGAGCACCATCTGCAGGGTTACTTCGCCGCCCGGCATGCGCAGACCCGCGCTACGTCTGCCAACCGGCGCCTCACGGTGCTGCGCCGCTACTTTCACTGGGCGCTGCGGGAGCGGCGCATCACGGTCGACCCCACGGTGCGGTTGCAGGCTGCGCGCCAGCCTCTGCGCGTGCCCAAGACCTTGTCACAGGCGCAGGTGGAAGCCCTGCTGAATGCGCCAGACGTCGGCAACCCGCTCGGGCTGCGTGACCGCACCATGCTGGAGCTGATGTACGCCAGCGGCCTGCGCGTGACGGAGCTGGTCACGCTCAAGACCTTTCAGCTGGGCCTGAACGAAGGTGTGCTGCGGGTCATGGGCAAGGGCAGCAAGGAGCGGCTCGTGCCGTTTGGCGAAGTGGCCCGCCAGTGGCTGGACCGCTACCTGCAGGAGGGCCGTAGCGCCATCCTGGGCGGGCAGCAGACAGACGACCTGTTCGTCACCCAGCGGGGCAGCGGCATGACGCGGGTCATGTTCTGGGTCATCGTGAAGAAATGGGCGCAGGTGGCGGGCATCACCGTGCCACTGTCGCCTCACACGCTGCGGCACGCGTTCGCCACGCATCTGCTCAACCACGGTGCAGATTTGCGGGTGGTGCAGCTGCTGCTGGGCCACGCCGATATTTCCACCACCACCATCTACACCCACGTGGCGCGCGAGCGGCTCAAATCGCTTCATGCGCAACACCATCCGCGCGGGTAGCGCAGGCGCCCCGCCCTGGTTGTGGTGCCCCTGCGGATACACGCCCTTTCACCCAAGGAAACATTCATGAAAAAACTATTTGTCGGCGCGTTGCTGCTGAGCACGGTCACCCTGGCCATGGCGCAGGCCTGGCCCACGGCCAAACCGATTCGCATCGTGGTGGCCTACCCCGCTGGCGGCGTGAGCGACACGGTGGCCCGAGCGCTGGCCGACAAGCTGGCTGTGCAGCTCGGCACCCCTGTGGTCATCGAGAACAAGGCCGGTGCGAGTGGCAGCCTGGGCTTGGATGCGGTGGCCAAGGCGGCTCCCGACGGCTACACCCTGGGCTTTGCGGCGGTGAGCCCGCTGGCGCTCAATCCGCACCTGGGCAAGTCGCCGTTCGATCCTCAAAAGGACATTGCGCCGGTCGTGAGCGTGATGTATTCACCCGTGCTGCTGCTGGGCACATCCGCCAGCAAGGCGGCGGATTTCAAGGACCTCATCGCCGCCGCACAGGCCAAGCCGGGGGCTGTGCGCTGGGCGACCTCGGGGCAGGCGTCGCTGGGCCACATCATGCTGGAGCAGATCATGGGCAAAAGCCAGGTGCAGATCACCCATGTCCCCTACAAGGGCGGCGGCCAGCAGATGAACGACGCGCTGGGCGGCCAGTACGAGGTGTTGTCCACCAACGCGGGCCCTGCCGTGCTGCAGCACATCAAGGCGGGCAAGCTCAAGCCGCTGGCGGTGGGCGCACCAGCGCGGCTCGACTCGCTGCCCCAGGTGCCCACGCTGGCAGAGCTGGGCCAGCCTGCAGCCAACCTGTCTTCCCTGTTTGGCATCTATGCGCCAGCGCAGACGCCTGTGGCCGTGCTGGAGCGCATCAATACCGAGGTGAACAAGGCGCTGGCCCTGCCCGACATCCGCAACAAGCTCGAGTCCACGGACAACGTACCGACCGGCGGCACGGCTGCCGAGTTCGCGCGCCAGATTGCGCAGGAGTCGGAGAACAACGCGCGCATCATCCGCGCGGCGGGTATCCAGGGAAATCAATGACCGCCAGAAAAACCACGGGCCCTGGATGACCAGGGCCCGTGCAGGCAAAGGTGTTTCTGGGACGAATCAGTCTTCGTTGAGGCTCTCGGCCCAGGTCAGTGCCTGCAGGTGGGCCCAGTTGACCTGGCGATTGGACAGGTGCAGCGCATCGGCGTTCTTGGCAAAGGCCACTTCGTCGCCGCTTTCGCAGGCCTTGGTCAGTTCCAGGAAGGGCGCGAACACACCGGTGCCGCGCAGCAGGGCGTCCATCACGGGCTCGGGCAGTGCCACGGATTCGAGCGCCTTTTCAATCGGAACTCCCAGCATGGTGTCCAGCAGCGAGAACACACCCACCACAAAGGCGTTGTCACATTCTTCGGGTGGCAGCAGCTCGGCGGCCAGCAGCTCCATCAGGCGGCCGCGCACCACGGCGGTCTGGCCCACGGCGGGGGGCGCGCCGCCGGCGCGGGACGTGGTCATGAGCAAGGCCGCCCAGCGGAACAGCTTCTTGAGGCCCAGGATCATCACCGCATGGCGGAACGAGGTGATCTCGCACGACAGGCCAAAACCGGAGGAGTTGATGAAGCGCAGCAGGTTGAAAGACAGCGTGGGGTCTTTCTTGAGCAGATCTTCGATCTCGGCCGTGCTGGCCTGTTTGCGCACCAGGTTGATGAGCTGGATGATCGTGGCCTGCGAGGGGCGGATGGTGGTGGCCTTCACCAGCGAAGGCTGGGCAAACCAGTAGCCCTGGAAGAGCTTGACGCCCAGGCCGCGCATCAGCTCGTACTGTTCGGCGGTTTCCACCTTTTCGGCCACCAGCGTGGCCTTGCTGTGGGTGGTGGAGAACTTGACCAGCGGCCCAGCCAGTTCAGGCTTGAAGGCCTGCATGTCGAGCTTGATGAAGGAGGCCATGGGCAACCAGCTGGTGTAGGCGCGCTTGAGGGCCTGCTGGTCGAATGCCAGGCGAAAACCGCGCGTGCGCAGGGCTTCCAGCGTGGGAATGCGGCCTTCGATCTCCTCGGGCGTGGCGCCGTCGGGTAGAGGGGGGACTTCCAGCACCACCTTTTCGGGGTGGATCAGTTCCAGGTGGCCGCCCGAGAGGCTGTCGTGCGTGCAGTTGATAAACACCGTCTTCTTGCCGACCAGGGCCTCGGTGCCGGCGTACGACAGGGCGTTGAACAGCAGGGCAGCGTCGCTGGCCGCTGTGTGGGCGTCGGAGGCGGTGGACCGGTCAAACAGCTCATAGCCATAGACAGCGCGGGATTCGTCCACGATGGCCTGGCGCGCAATGATGGCGATGTTCTCGTCTACAGGGTCAACCGCAGGCGATGCAGCTTCGGGGGCGTCTTGTTCAGGTGTGGTCGACATGGGGTCTGCTGGAGTGATGTGCTGGGGTCTGCAATGATTCTAGACCTGCACGTGGCGTGCGCCTATCAATCAATGTGAGCTTCAGTCGGTGAGTTGGTCCGCCCAGGCCAGGGCTTGCAGGTGCGCAAAGTTGATCTGCTGGCTGGTCAGGTGCAGCAGGCCCGCCGTGCGGTCGAACACCACATCGTCGCTGGATTCGCAGGCTTCGGCCAGGGTCAGCAGGTCTCCCAGGAAGCCTTCGCGCCGCAGCAGCGCCGCCGCCACGGGCTCAGGCACGTTGAGCAGGCCGAGCGCGGATTCCATGGGCATGGACAGCATCACGTCCAGCAGCGAGAAGATGCCCACGACGAAGGCCTGGTCGGCTTCTTCGGGCGGAAGGGTTTCGAGCGCCAGCAGTTCCATGAGGCGGCCCCGCACCACGGCGGTCTGGCCCACAGACGATGGGGTGCCGCCCGTGCGCGAGGCAGTGAGCAGCAGCGCTGCCCAGCGGAACAGTTTTTTCAGGCCCATGAGCATCACGGCCTGGCGGAAAGACGTGATCTCGCGCGACAGGCCAAAACCTGCCGAGTTGATCAGGCGCATCAGGTTGAAGGCCAGGCCAGCATCTTTCTTGAGCGTTTCTTCGATGTCATCGGTGCTGGCCTGTTTTCGCACCTGGTTGATGAGTTCAATGATGCTGGCCTGTGACGGGGTCAGCAGCTTGGCCTCGACCAGCGCGGGCCGTGCGAACCAGTAGCCCTGGAACATCTGCACGCCCTGGCTGGAGACCATGTCGTACTGCTGAGCAGTTTCCACCTTTTCCGCGATCAGTTCGGCCTGGCTGTGGCGCCCGGCGTAGCTGATCAGCACGGCCAGCTGGTCGGGCGCCAGCACCGAAAGATCCAGCTTGATGTAGTCCGCCAGCGGCAGCCACGGGGCATACGCGGACTGCAACACCGTGTGGTTGAACGCCAGGTGAAAGCCCCGGTCGCGCAGCTCGGTCAAGATAGGCAGGCGCGTGGCGACTTCTTCGGCCGCAGTGTGGCCCAGTGGAGGAATTTCGAGCACCACCTTGTCGGGCTCCACGAGTTCGAGGTGGCCACCGGAAAGGCTTTCATGCGTGCAGTTCACGAAGATGAGCTTTTTGCCCACCAGCTCTTCAGTGCCAGCGTGCGAAAGGGCGGTGAAGACCAGGATCACGTCGGTGGCGGCCGTGTGTGCGGCGCCGCTGCGCGAGCGGTTGAACAGCTCATAGCCGACCACCACCTGCTGCGCATTCACGATGGCCTGCCGCGCGATCATGGCGACCGAGGACTGGTTGCCGGAGGGCGGTGCGGTGGGAGTGCCGGGGGCAGTGGGTGAAGTCATGGAGGGAGTATCGAAGAAAGAGGGGCCAGTGTCAGCGGGCGGGGCTGGCGCGGCAAATTGTAGGAGCCGCTGCGGGCGCGCGCTGTAACCAGGAATTGAGACAGGGCTTGCATACATCGGGATGCGCCAGCCTTCTCGCCCTGGGACTGGCCGCTTGACGGAGCCTTTTCTTGCGCAAGCCATGTCAGATCTGCTGGAGCCAGCGCAGCTCGTTGTCAGTGAACCCGGCCTTGCGGCGGGCGGCTTCGTTGAACGGGGGTTTCAAGCGGGGGGCTTCGTACTGCTTGACCAGGGTGCCATAGTGGGCTTCAGGGTCTACCCCCTGGCGCTCGCACAGCCAGCGGTACCAGTGGTTGCCGATGGCCACATGGCCCACCTCGTCGCGCAGGATGATGTCGAGAATGCCCACGGCGGCCAGCGCATCGGGCGTGCCCACTTGGCGCAGCTTGGCCTGAATCTGCGGCGTGGCGTCCAGCCCGCGCGCCTCCAGGGTGCGCGGCACCAGCGCCATGCGGGCCAGGATGTCGTGCTGGGTCTTCTCGCACATCGTCCACAGGCCCTGGTGGGCCGGGAAGTCGCCATAGTCATGGCCCTGGCGGCGCAGGTGATCGCGCAACAGGCGAAAGTGCCGGGCCTCTTCCCCAGCGACCAGCATCCAGTCGGTGTAGTAGCTGCGGGGCATGCCGTCAAAGCGCCATACCGCGTCGAGTGCCAGATTGATGGCGTTGAACTCGATGTGCGCAATGGCGTGGATCAGAATGGCGCGCCCCTGTGGAGTGGCCGGCGAACGGCGGGCGACGTCGGTATGGCGAAGCAGCTCCGGCCGCTCGGGACGGCCAGGCAGTGCACTGGCGTCGGATGGGGGAGTGGGGGATTGTTCTGCTATCGAAAGAGTAGCTGATTGCGCTTGCAGGTCAAGCGCTGCGGCCGCTTTTTGTTCAGGGTCTGCAAGGCACAAGACCTGCAGTGCACGGTGGCGAAGCTCCATCCTTACAATTCTAGGCCCTGCCATGCGGAACACGGCGCACGCTTTGTAACGTCTGGCGACTTCCCTAGGCCTGTGCAAACGCTGGCCTTTCCTCTTTTTTGGAGTGGTGCATGGCGATTTACGAACTCGATGGCATGGTGCCCCAGTTGGCGGCATCGGCCTGGGTGGCGGACAGTGCCCAAGTGATGGGCAATGTGGTGCTGGGCGAAGACGCCAGCGTCTGGTTCGGCACGGTGATCCGCGGCGATACCGAGACGATCACCATCGGCGCTGGCTCCAACATCCAGGATGCCAGTGTCTTGCATGCAGACATCGGCAAGCCACTGGTGGTGGGTGAGCGTGTGACGGTGGGCCACCAGGTCATGCTGCACGGCTGCACCATCGGCGACGAATCACTCATCGGCATTGGCGCCGTGGTGCTCAACGGCGCCAAGATCGGCAAGCATTGCCTGGTGGGCGCGGGCGCGCTGGTGACCGAGGGCAAGGAGTTCCCGGATGGCTCCATGATCATCGGCAGCCCTGCCAAGGCAGTGCGCGAACTGACTCCCGAGCAGATTGAAGGCCTGCGCCAGAGCGCCCAGCACTACATCGACAACGCGCGCCGCTATCACAACGGCCTGCACAAGCTCGCCTGAGCGGCGGCCACTTTTTTTCGTTGCTGCCGTCCACTTTTCTCCTGGAACCCCTGCGTGTCTGAACTCCACAAGTTTCTTTTCGACGGCCTGCCCGTGCGCGGCATGATCGTGCGCCTGACCGATGCCTGGACCGAAATCCTGCGCCGCCGCGCCAGCAACACCAGCACGGGTGCCTACCCTGCGCCCGTGAGCGAGCTGCTGGGCGAGATGGCCGCCGCCGGTGTGCTCATGCAGTCCAACATCAAGTTCAACGGCGCACTGGTGTTGCAGGTGTTTGGCGATGGCCCCGTAAAGCTCGCCGTGGCCGAAGTGCAGTCGGACCTGAGCCTGCGAGCCACGGCGACCGTGAACAGCGAGGTGCCAGAGGGCGCAGCCCTGAGCCAGATGGTGAATGTGGGCGGTGGCGGCCGCTGTGCGATCACGCTCGACCCCAAGGACCGCCACCCGGGCCAGCAGCCCTACCAGGGCGTGGTGCCGCTGTATGGCGACCGCCACGAGAAGCTGGAGCGCCTGTCCGACGTGTTGCAGCACTACATGCTGCAGTCCGAGCAGCTGGACACCATCCTGGTGCTGGGCGCCAATGACCAGGTGGCTGCGGGCCTGTTGATCCAGCGCATGCCGATCAAGGGCGAGGGCAATTTGGCCGCAGGCCTCACGCACCGCGAGAACGAAGACCAGATCGGCCACAACGAAGACTACAACCGGATCGCCCACCTGGCTGCCAGCCTCACGCGCGAAGAGCTGCTGAACCTGGACGTGGACACCATCCTGCGCCGCCTGTTCTGGGAGGAAAAGCTGCTGCGCTTCGAGCCCCAGCAGGGCGCCAGCGGCCCGCGGTTTGCCTGCACCTGCAGCCGTGAACGTGTGAGCAACATGCTGCGCAACCTGGGCGTCGAAGAAGCCGAGAGCATCCTCTCCGAACGCGAAGACATCGAGGTGGGCTGCGAGTTCTGCGGGCAGCAGTACCGCTTTGACGCGGTCGATGCCGCGCAGATTTTTGTGCCACCCACCGTCAGCCAGCCGCCCGGACCCACCGGCATCCAGTAGGGCATCTGGTAGGTCTTCCGGCGCCCGTCGCAGCCACGGCTGCCTGCGCTACACGGGCCAGCCGACGTGCCGGGCGGATGACCATCGTTGACAATCGCACGCGCTTTATCACGCGGTGCGCCCCTAAGATGTCGCCTTCCACACGGCAGGTTCTCTGCAAGGCCACCCCAGGGGCAGGCCCGCAGTCGCACCGCTTTCTTGGTGTGGTGCTGCAAGTGCAAGAGGAGCTATGGGGTTACTACGCCGTGTGTTTGGGGGTGCCCGGGGGCAAGAGGCTGTGCCTTCCCTGGAGCTGTGCGACAGCAGCCGGGCTTCCGGCACGCAGGATTCGCTGCGCGCGGACACCGTGCTGGCGGCCCTCGACATCGACGCCGCCATCAATGCCCACGAGCGCTGGAAAACCCATCTCATGGACTACTTGGAAGGCCGCACCACCGAGGGTCTGGACCCTGCGGAGGTGCGCAGCAGTGACCGGGGTGCCCTCGGGCGCTGGCTGCATGGGGTGGGCGGGGAGTTGCTGGGCGACCAGCCTGCGTATGCGGTGCTGATGGCACGACACCAGTATTTCCACGAACAGGCCGCGATGCTGGTGGAGCTGGCCCAGCAGGGCGAGTGGGACAAGGCTGTGCAGGTGCTCCATGGCGGCTACCGCTATGGCTCGAGCCAGGTGGTGCTGCTGCTCAAGGAGCTCAAGCGCGGTCTGGTGCAGCAGGCCTGATCTCATCCCTCTACCTCCATCCCCTCCACGTTTTTTGGGGATATGCCTCGGGTCGCGGGTTTTAGGTGGAGCCTGTGTCCCGCCCCATCAGTGCAGTGAAGAGTCGGTGTTCGCATTCGGGATCACTGCATTTTTCGCAGTTCCAGGCGCGCAGGCGGGGCGCTGTCCGGGTACTGGAGCCAGAATCTGAATCGAAATTGCCTCTGGCGCTTGATGGGTATGTGCTAGAAGCTATGTTTTTTATAGCATTCAGCGCATTGGCAATGCGCTGCTCACCGTGGCCATACACAACGCGATAGCCCATACCCACCTGGGTCAGATCCGCACGCAAACGTGCATCGGCGGCTTCCTGTGCGGCCCGCTCGCTGGTGGGGCAGGGCAGATCCAGCCCCATGAGCAGAATCAGGCTGGCATCCACGACCCCCTCAGAGGGCAGGCCAGGGTTGCAGAGAATTTGCGCGGAGCCGGGGGCAAGTTGCGCGTGGAGCGCATCGCGCAGCGCCTGGGCCCCGGTGCCGGGCGCGCCGAGGAGAACAAGGGTGGGCGGGAAGGGCACGGTGGCAGGGGGGGCAGAAGGTGGGGTGTCGTCCCCAATCCACCATCAAGACATCCGAAGGGCAGTTTTTGGGGGCCGGGGCACTGACCCCAGGAGGGGCGAACACAAGGACTCAGCGTGGCGTGAACTGCACGTAGACCTCGTTGGGCTTGACCATGCCCAGTTCGCTGCGCGCCTTTTCTTCCACCATGTCGAGCCCTTCCTTGAGGTCATGCACCTCGGACGACAAGCGCTCGTTGGCCAGCTTGGCCTGGTCATTGGCAGCCTTTTGCACATCGATTTGCCGCTGCATCTCGTTGACGCGCGGCACGCTGCCCCGCCCGAGCCAGAGCTGGGCGTGCAGCGCTGCCAGCAGAGCCAGCAGGATCACAGGCACAAGGCGGGAGCCCATGGCTCGCTCGGGCTGGATGGGGATCAGCGCAGGTTATAGAACGCAGCGCGGCCGGGGTACTGAGCGATTTCACCCAGGTCTTCCTCAATGCGCAGCAGCTGGTTGTATTTGGCGATACGGTCAGAGCGGCTCAGCGAACCGGTCTTGATCTGGCCTGCGTTGGTGCCCACGGCGATGTCGGCAATGGTGCTGTCTTCGGTTTCGCCCGAGCGGTGCGAGATCACGGCGGTGTAACCTGCGCGCTTGGCCATCTCGATGGCGGCAAAGGTTTCGGTCAGCGTACCGATCTGGTTGATCTTGATCAGGATCGAGTTGGCAATGCGCTTGTCGATGCCTTCCTTCAGGATCTTGGTGTTGGTCACGAACAGGTCGTCACCCACCAGCTGCACCTTGTCGCCCAGGCGTTCGGTCAGGTGCTTCCAGCCGTCCCAGTCGCCTTCGTGCATGCCGTCTTCGATGCTGATGATCGGGTACTTGTCCACCCAGGCCGCCAGCATGTCCGTCCACTGCTGCGCAGTCAGCTTGAGGCCGCCTTCGCCTTCCAGCACGTAGTGGCCGTCCTTGTAGAACTCGCTCGCGGCGCAGTCCAGGCCCAGGGCGATCTGTTCGCCCGCCGTGTAGCCAGCGGCTTCGATGGCTTGCAGGATCAGGCGGATGGCCGCCTCGTGGTTTTCAACGCTGGGGGCAAAGCCGCCTTCGTCGCCCACGGCGGTGCTGATGCCCTTGTCGTGCAGAATCTTCTTGAGCGCGTGGAACACTTCGGCGCCCCAGCGCACGGCTTCACGGAACGTGGGAGCGCCCACCGGGATGATCATGAACTCTTGCAGGTCCAGGCTGTTGTTGGCGTGCGCGCCGCCGTTGATCACGTTCATCATGGGCACGGGCAGTTGCACGCTGCCCATGCCGCCCAGGTAGCGGTACAGGGGCAGGCCGGACTCTTCGGCGGCGGCGCGGGCCACGGCCATCGACACAGCCAGCATGGCGTTGGCGCCCAGGCGGCTCTTGTTCTCGGTGCCGTCCAGGTCGATCAGGGTCTTGTCCAGGAAGGCCTGCTCGGAGGCGTCCAGGCCCAGCACGGCTTCGCTGATCTCGGTGTTGATGTATTCCACAGCCTTGAGAACGCCCTTGCCCAGGTAACGGCTCTTGTCGCCGTCGCGCATTTCAATGGCTTCGCGGCTGCCGGTGGAGGCGCCCGACGGCACGGCGGCCCGGCCCATCACGCCCGATTCGAGCAACACGTCGCATTCGACGGTGGGGTTGCCGCGGCTGTCCAGAATTTCGCGACCTACGATGTCAACGATTGCGCTCATTTTTTTCCTTTGGATAGATAGAGGTCAGACCGGGGCGTCAACGCCTTCGACCAGCACCATATTGAAAAACTCGGTCGCACCGGCGCGCTTGCTGCGCGCGGCACGGTACAGCTCGGCGTCGTAGAAAGCCTTGGCGGCATCGAAACTGGGAAAGCGCAGCATCGCCACGCGCGCGGGCGTCCAGTTGCCTTCCAGGGTCTCGAACTTTCCGCCGCGCACCAGGTATTCGCCACCGTGGGCCTTCACGGCTGCGGGCGCGGCCGCCATGTAGTCTTTGTACTGTTCGGGGTTGGACACTTTCATGTCCACGATGATGTAGGCAGCTGGCATGGGGTCGTCCTGTTAGTTGAAGTTGTTTTCGAGAAATCCGCTTTTCTTCGTGATGTCGTCAAGTGCCACCAGGGTTTCGAGCAGCGCCTTCATGTGCTTGAGCGGCACGGCGTTGGGGCCGTCCGACCAAGCCTCAGCAGGGCGGGGGTGGGTTTCCATGAACAGGCCCGCCACGCCCACGGCTACACCGGCGCGGGCCAGCACGGGCACCATGTCGCGCGCGCCACCACTCACGGCACCCAGGCCGCCGGGTTTTTGCACCGAGTGGGTGACGTCAAACACCACGGGCGCACCGGAGTTGCGCATCTCGGCCAGGCTGGTCATGTCGGCCACGAGGTTGTTGTAGCCAAAGCTCACACCGCGCTCGCAGGCCAGGAAGCGGTCTTCCGACAGGCCAACTTCGGCCGCTGCAGCCCGGGCCTTGTCGATGACGTTCTTCATGTCCCAGGGCGCCAGGAACTGGCCCTTCTTGATGTTCACCGGCTTGCCGCTTTGCGCCACCGCGCGGATGAAATCCGTCTGGCGGCATAGGAACGCAGGCGTTTGCAGCACGTCCACCACGCTGGCCACCTCGGCCACGTGCGAGGTGTCGTGCACGTCGGTCAGGATGGGCAGCTGCAGCTGGCGGCGCACTTCATCGAGGATCTTGAGGCCAGCGTCGATGCCGACGCCGCGCTTGCTGGTGCCGGAGGAGCGGTTGGCCTTGTCGAACGAGCCCTTGTAGATCAGCGGAATGCCCAGCGGCGCGCAGGCTTCCTTGAGCTGGCCTGCGACATCGAGCGACATTTCCAGGCCTTCAATGGAGCAAGTGCCCGCGATCAGGAAAAAGCGCTGGTCCAGGCCAACGTTGAATCCGCACAGCTGCATGCTTGAGTCCCCTTATGCTTTTTTTGCGGCTTGCTGGTGTTCCACTGCGGCCTTGATAAAGGCGTTGAACAGCGGGTGGCCGTTCCAGGGCGTGGACTTGAACTCGGGGTGGAACTGCACGCCGATGAACCAGGGGTGCACGGTTTGCGGCAGCTCTACGATTTCGGTGAGTTCTTCACGCTGGGTCAGCGCCGAGATCACCAGGCCCGCCTTGCGCAGCTGGTCCAGGTAGTTCACGTTGGCTTCGTAGCGGTGGCGGTGGCGCTCGGTCACCACGTCGCCGTAGATGCTGTGGGCCAGCGTGTCCTTGGACACGTCCGAGCTCTGCGCGCCCAGGCGCATGGTGCCGCCGAGGTCTGAGTTCTCGTCACGCTTCTTGATCGTGCCGTCCGCATCCTTCCACTCGGTGATCAGCGCGATCACGGGGTGGGGCGTGGTGGGGTCGAACTCGGTGCTGTTGGCGTTGGCCAGGCCTGCCACATGGCGGGCGTATTCGATGGTGGCCACCTGCATGCCCAGGCAGATGCCCAGGTAGGGCACCTTGCGTTCGCGGGCAAACTGCGCCGTGGCGATCTTTCCTTCCACGCCACGCTGGCCGAAGCCGCCGGGCACCAGGATGGCGTCGTACTTGGCCAGCTTGGCGGCCGCGTCGGCGCTGTCGATGGTCTCGGAATCGACATGGTCGATCTTCACGCGCACATGGTTGCGCATGCCCGCGTGGCGCAGGGCCTCGTTGACGGACTTGTAGCTGTCCGACAGGTCCACATACTTGCCGACCATGGCGATGGTGACTTCGCCCTGGGGGTGTTCGGTTTCGTACACCAGGTCGTCCCAGCGCTTGAGGCTGGTGGGTGGGGTGTTCAGACGCAGCTTGTCGCAGATCAGGCCATCGAGGCCCTGTTCGTGCAACATCCGGGGCACCTTGTAGATGGTGTCCACGTCCCACATGCTGATCACGCCCCACTCGGGCACGTTGGTGAACAGCGAGATCTTGGCGCGCTCTTCTTCAGGGATGCGGCGGTCGGCGCGGCACAGCAGCGCGTCGGCCTGGATGCCGATTTCGCGCAGCTTTTGCACGGTGTGCTGGGTGGGCTTGGTTTTCAGCTCCCCCGCTGCAGCGATCCAGGGCAGGTAGGTCAGGTGCACGAAGGCTGCGTTGTTCGGACCCATGCGCAGGCTCATCTGGCGCACGGCTTCCAGGAACGGCAGCGATTCGATGTCACCCACGGTGCCGCCGATTTCGACAATGGCCACATCCACGGCATCCGGCGTGCCGATGCCGGCGCCGCGCTTGATGAATTCCTGGATTTCGTTGGTGACGTGGGGAATGACCTGCACGGTCTTGCCCAGGTAGTCGCCGCGGCGTTCCTTCTCCAGCACGGACTGGTAAATCTTGCCCGTGGTGAAGTTGTTGGTTTTCTTCATGCGCGTTTCGATGAAACGCTCGTAGTGGCCCAGATCCAGGTCGGTTTCTGCGCCGTCGTCGGTCACGAAAACCTCGCCGTGCTGAAATGGCGACATGGTGCCCGGGTCTACGTTGATGTAGGGGTCAAGCTTGATGAGGGTGACTTTGAGTCCCCGCGATTCGAGGATCGCGGCAAGGGAGGCTGAGGCGATTCCCTTACCGAGGGAAGACACCACACCGCCGGTGACGAAGACAAATTTGGTCATGTCTGAAGGGGGCCTCTCGCGAGAGGTCTCCTGGTGGTGGGAAATTGGGATTATAGATGGCACCCCGGCGACACCCCGCCGGGCAGGGTCACCCCCGTCTGCTAAATTCGCCCCATGAATGAGCTTGTTGGCAAACACATTGTTCTGGGTCTGAGCGGGGGCGTGGCTTGCTACAAGGCGGCCGATCTCTGCCGCCAGCTCATCAAGGAGGGCGCCACCGTGCAGGTGGTGATGACCGAGGCGGCTGAACAATTCATCACGCCGGTCACCATGCAGGCGCTGTCTGGCCGCACGGTGTACGGCTCGCAGTGGGATGCGCGCGAGCCCAACAACATGCCCCACATCAACCTGAGTCGTGAGGCCGACGCGATCCTGATAGCGCCATGTAGCGCCGATTTCATCGCGCGGCTGGTGCAGGGCAGGGCGGATGAGCTGCTCAGCTTGCTGTGCCTGGCCCGCCCTGCGCAGCGGGTGCCGTTGCTGCTGGCTCCGGCCATGAACCGCGAGATGTGGGCCCATCCGGCCACGCAGCGCAACCTGGCCCAGGTGGCGCAGGACGGTGCCGTGGTGCTGGGTGTGGGCAATGGCGACCAGGCCTGTGGCGAGACTGGCGATGGCCGCATGCTTGAGCCTGTGGAGCTGCTGGAAGAGTTGATTGCCTTCTTCGCGCCCAAGGTCCTGGCGGGGCGCAAGGTGCTGGTGACGGCGGGGCCCACTTTTGAGGCGATCGATCCCGTGCGTGGCATCACCAACCTCTCGAGCGGAAAGATGGGTTTTGCCATTGCCCGTGCGGCCCGCGAGGCCGGTGCCGAAGTCACTTTGGTGGCCGGGCCTGTGCATGTGCCCACGCCACGTGGGGTGCAGCGTGTGAATGTGCAGTCGGCCCAGGAGATGCTAGCGGTTGTACAGCGCCATGTGCAGGCGGCGTCGGTCTTCGTTGCCACCGCTGCCGTGGCAGACTGGCGACCCGCCAGCCAGTCCTCCCAGAAAATCAAGAAAGACGGCTCGGGCCAGACACCGACCCTGGGTTTCGTGGAAAACCCCGACATCCTGGCCATGGTCGCGAAGTCATCGCATGCCCTGGAGGGTGATCTCTTTTGCGTCGGTTTTGCTGCTGAAAGCCATGATCTGCTGGCCCACGCCACGGCCAAGCGTGCGCGCAAAGGGGTGCCGCTGCTGGTGGGCAACATTGGCCCTGCCACCTTTGGGCAGGATGACAATGCCCTGCTGTTGGTGGACGCCCAAGGGCACCGCGAGCTGCCCCGGGCTTCCAAGCGGGTGCTGGCCCAGCAGCTGATCGGGGAGATTGCGGCGCGGTTGTCCCCTGTGGGTTCCTAGAGGTCTTTGCCGGGAGGCCGTATGAAGACTGGTGCCACCAAGCCTGAATGGGATACGCCGCCCGATGGCGACTTTGCACGCTACGTGGAACGGCTGACCGCGCCTGCACCTGCCAGAGGTGTACAGGCTCCAGCCCCTGGCTCCACCACCGCCCAGAAGCCCGCTGGGGCGGGTGGGGTGCGCCCGGCGCCCCAGTCCGGTCCGCCGGATCTCGCTCTGGTTCTGAAGCCTTTGCTGGGCGTTGTGCGTGCGGTGCGCGCCGTGCTGCTGGTGTTGATTGCCTTGCACGGGGTGGCGCTGTTCATGTTCAGTCAAGGGTCTTTGCCGGGGCTCGCTGTCATGGCGGCCACCTGGTGGGGGTTGGGGCGTTTGATCGACGTGGCTCCCAAGGCCCTATCATCCGCAGCCTTCGGGGCCGCGTCTGGCGTGGAGCCCTTGCAGGAGCGGCTGCGGCAAGTGGCCCAGCAGCGCACAACTGGAAAGAAGAAATAACCGTGAAGATTGACGTGAAGATTCTGGATCCGCGCATGGCGGACCAATTGCCCACCTATGCCACCCCCGGCAGTGCTGGCCTGGACCTGCGCGCTTGCCTGGATGCTCCGCTCACCCTGCAGCCGAATGCCTGGCAACTGGTGCCCACGGGCATTGCCGTCTACCTCAAAGACCCCGGGTACGCCGCGCTGATCCTGCCGCGCTCGGGTCTGGGCCACAAGCATGGCATCGTGCTGGGCAATCTCGTGGGCCTGATTGACAGCGACTACCAGGGGCAGCTCATGGTGAGCGCCTGGAACCGCAGCAGCACCGCATTCACGCTGGAGCCCATGGAGCGGCTCGCACAGCTGGTGATCGTTCCGGTGGTGCAGGCGCAGTTCAATGTGGTGACTGAGTTTGCTGCGACGGAGCGGGGCGAGGGTGGCTACGGGTCAACCGGGAAGGCCTGAGCACCGGGCTGAATGGGGTCGTGGCAGGTTTGGGTTGTAAGACGCCGCTTACCTTTGGATGGGTTTGTTACTGACGCAGGCGCAGCCCCTGCGTCTACGGGACAGGGGGCTGGGGCGTTGTTCCAATCTAGGTATGCGCACCAAGGCCGGATTCCCTGCAAGCCGTGTGCACCCCCTGACTTTAGGAGTACGAAAATGCTGCAAATTACCCGTTCTTTCGCCATCGTTGGCGCCGTGGTCCTTGTGGGCTCGTTGGCCGCCTGCGGCCACAACCGATCGGCCCCTGCGCCACAATATTCGGGGGGCTACTCGGGCGGCTACCAAACGGCGCCGGCCTACCCGAACAGTCCGGCCGGCACGGAGTACGGTCGGGTTTCCAATATCGAAGTGCTGCAGGGGCGGTCGCAAGGCCAGACCTCCGGGGCTGGTGCTGTGATCGGCGCTGTCGTCGGTGGTGTTCTGGGCAACCAGATCGGCAAGGGCTCCGGTCGTGCCGCCGCAACCGGCGTGGGCATTGTTGGAGGCGCAGTAGCAGGCAATGCCATTGAAGGCCGCAACAACAGCCAGGAAGTACAGGGCTACCGCCTGTCGGTGCAACTCGATCACGGCGGCTACCGCGTCTACGACGTAAGCAGCCCCGGCGATTTGCGCATTGGCGACCGTGTACGCCTGTACAACGGCCAGATTTCACGCCTTTAATCGACCATTCGGGCTTGGCTAGGCTCTGAAAACCGTTCAGGGCCTTCCTTTCGCCCAGCTCAGTGGAGCAGGTTATTGCCAGGCGCCTGCGGCTGCACCCGAAAAAAGCCTGTGCCGGCGCTGCCCCGGCCAATTTCCTCTTCGGTAGCTTCCCGCACGGCCTGTACGGTCAACTGCAAGCGCAGCGCAATCCCCGCCAGCGGGTGATTGCCGTCCAGGACCACATGCTCCGGATAGATCTCCGTGACCGTGTAGAGCCCCGTGCGGGGGGCATCGGGATTGCAGCCCTCGGGCAGCGCGGCGCCGTCAAACGTCATTCCCTCTTCGATCTCTGCCGGAAAAAGATCGCGTGGCTCCAGGAACAGCAGTTGGTCGTTGAAGTCACCAAACGCATCTTCGGGCTCCAGGTGCAACGCCAGGGTGGCACCGGGGCCGTGGCCTTGCAGGGCTTCTTCGATGCGGGGTAGAAGGTCGTCGCCCCCCACCAGAAACTCTACGGGATCGTCGAGCACATCCAGTTCTTCGCCAAGGGTGTCTTTCAGTGTCCAGGTCAGTGCGACCACACATTGTTGGGTAATTTCCATAGGAGAATTGTCGCAGTTTGACCAACGGCTCCGCAAAGGGGCAGACGAGTTCCCATGGATATCCTGCAACCCCTTACCCTGCTCGGTGGCCTGACCCCCGCGCAGTTCATGCGCCGCCATTGGCAGAAGAAGCCCTTGCTGGTGCGCCAGGCCATTCCCCAGTTTGCTCCCCCTGTGTTGCGGTCGGAGCTGTTCGCGCTGGCTGCCCAGGAGGGCGTGGAGTCCCGCCTCGTGCAACTGGCCAAAGGGGCGTGGAAGCTGCGCCATGGACCCTTTCAAAGGCGTGCCCTGCCTGCGCTCCAGCAGCCCGATTGGACTTTGCTGGTGCAGGGCGTTGACCTGCACAACGACGCCGTGCATGCGCTGATGCAGCAGTTCAGGTTTGTGCCGGAGGCGCGGCTTGATGACCTCATGATCAGTTATGCGTCCGACGGCGGTGGTGTGGGCCCGCATTTCGACAGTTACGACGTCTTTCTGTTGCAGGCCCACGGAACGCGTCGTTGGCGCATTGGCCGCCAGAAGGATCTCACGCTGCGCGAAGGTATTCCCCTCAAAGTGCTGGCGCAGTTCGAGCCTGAAGAGGAGTACCTGCTGGAGCCGGGCGACATGCTGTACCTGCCGCCGCGTTATGCCCACGATGGCATCGCCGAGGGCGAATGCATGACTTATTCGATCGGCTTTAAGGTGCCGTCGCGCGCCGAACTGGGCCAGGAATTGTTGGTGCGCCTGGCCGAGGATGCTGCGGATCAAGACAAGCCCCTCCTGTACCGCGATGCCCAGCAGGAAGCTGTGTCTCAACCTGCGGCCATTCCGGCGGGTTTGCAGGACTTCGCGCGGGATGCTTTGAGCCGCGCACTGGCGCAGCCCCTTGTTTTGGAGTGCGCACTGGGGGAGTATCTGACTGAGCCCAAGCCGAATGTGTGGTTCGAACCCGGCGATACAGGCGTGATGCTGGAAGGGGTGCGCCTGGACCGCCGCAGCCGCATGATGTACGACACTCACCATGTGTTCATCAATGGCGAGAGCTACCGCGCAGCAGGCCGCGATGCAACGCTAATGCGCCGCCTGGCTGATGAACGTCAGTTGACCGCCCGCGAGCTTGCGCGCGCCAGTGACGACGCGCTGGAGCTGCTGTCGTCCTGGTGTGATGCGGGCTGGGCCCACGTCTGGGCTGGATAGATCGAGGCACCCCAGGAGACACCGCCATGACCGAGACTTCTGCCAGTTCCGCCGATTCGCGGCCCGATCTCCCGGTGGGTCGTTTCAGCAGCCGTGAAGTGTTTCAGCAAATGGTGCGCGACGCGATTGCCACAGCCGCCCGGGATGGCTGGAAGGAAATTGTGATCAGCGATGCGAATTTCCATGACTGGCCCCTGGGCGAACGCAGTGTGGTGGAGGCCTTGCAGGATTGGGCCCATGGAAGTCGGCGTTTCACCATGCTGGCGTGCAGCTACGATGATGTGATCCGTCGGCACGCGCGTTTTGTGCGTTGGCGGGGCACCTGGGACCACATCATCAATTGCCGTCGCAGCCCGGCGGCTGATCCCCTGGATATTCCCAGTGCATTGTGGTCCCCGCATTGGGTGATGCAACGGCTGGACCCGGAGCGGTGCGTGGGGGTTGCAGGCTTTGAACCAGATCGCCGTGTGCTGCTGCGCGAGACGCTCAACGAGTGGGTGCGCAGCAGAAGCACGCCCGGTTTCCCCGCATCGACGCTGGGGTTATGAGCCAAATGCGCGCTTTGCGCCTTGTCAATTGGGCGTAAAGGTTTCGTCAGTGTTAGTCTGTATTGACTAAATACCAATATAATCAGCGGCTGCGCCGAAAAGGTGCAAGCCAAGCGCATTGTGCCAAAGCGTACCGGGGCTTCCAAAAAGCCTGACGCCGTGGCTTTTCAAGATTCTGTCTGTCCAACTAGGAAAATCGAAATGAAGAACTCTCTCGTTCTGGCCGCCCTGATCGCCGCTGCTGCACTCGCCGCTTGTGGCAAGAAGGAAGAGCCCGCTCCTGCTCCAGCACCAGCTGCCGTGGAAGCCCCAGCTCCAGCACCCGCACCAGCTCCTGCCGCTTCTGAAGCCGCTCCTGCCGCTCCTGCCGCTTCCGACGCTGCCTCGGCTCCTGCTGCCGATGCTGCCAAGGCTGCCGCTGACGCTGCTGCCACCGCTGCTACTGGCGCTTCCGCAGCCAAGTAATTCGCTGCAGGCCGCAGCAGGTTGCAAAACCTGCTATCGACCGAGAGCCCCGCACCGCAAGGTCGGGGCTTTTTCTTTTTGGGGGCGTTTTCCTTCCCCGGAGTTGGTCGTTTGCGGCGTGACCGGAGTCACTTCATCCTGCAACTGCAAGCCAGGGCGTTCCCACCGTTGGGCTGGCGACGGTGATTTCCTCGGCGGACCACTCCAGTGCAAGGCCTAGCGCCTGTTGAGCGAGGCTGGGTGCATTGTTCTGTGCGCTCAGGTGGGCGGCCACCACACGCTGCAGGCCAGGGTGCCGCACGGCACGCAGGATGTCGGCTGTCGCAAAATTGGCCAAGTGCCCATACGGTCCCCCGACGCGGCGTTTCAAGAAGGTCGGATACCGGGATGCTTCGAGCATTGCGGGGTCGTGGTTGGCTTCAATCATCAACGCATGGCAGCCTTGTAGTTGCTGCAGAACATGGTCGCTGGCGTGGCCCAGGTCGGTGAGCACACCCAGGTGGGATGCGCCGTCCGAGCAGCGCAGCTGCAGCGGCTCGCGCGCATCATGGGGCACCGTGAAGGGCAGGGCGCTGAAGGTGCCGAGGTCCAGAGCCTCCATGTCGTGTGCGATGCGCAGCATGCCATCAAAGTCGGGGGCTCCGAGGGCGGCGTAGGTGCCCTGGCTCATCCATACCGGGATGCGGTAGCGCACGGCCACGGCCAGTGCACAGCCGATGTGGTCCGAGTGTTCGTGGGTGATGAAGACGGCATCCAGGTCTTCGATCTGCAACTGCGCTTGCGCCAGGCGGGTCTGCAGTTGCCGGATGCCGAATCCGCAATCGATCAGCAGGCGGCGTACCTGTGTGCCGCTGCTGCCTTCCACCACCGTGGCATTGCCCGTGCTGCCGCTACCCAGGTTCTTGAAACGCAGCATGTCGTGGTTGAAGGCGCTTGCCGCGCAGCACCTCTGTAGCCTGGACCCCGGGCCCAGTCAGGGGGAGCGAAGAGGCGCGCGGTTCGTCGCTTATTTCAGATCGTCGGCAATCACGCGGACGATGCGCTCGGCATTGGCGGACGATTCGGGGAGGCCGGCTTCGTTGAGCACCGATACCGTGGTGGACTCCCCTTGGCTGCGCACCAGAATGCGGTACTTGAGTGGAGGTGTGGCGTTGGACGAGCTGAAGAGTTTGCCGAAGAACCCTGGCTCCTTCTTCTCGGCATTGGGCGCCACATAGCGCACAAAGTAGGTGCCTTCATTGCGATTGCGGTCTTCCACCGTGAAGCCGGTGCGGTCCAGGGCCAGGCCGATGCGGCGCCAGGCGCGGTCAAAACCCTCGTCAAGCTGGACCACGGGTTTGTTGTCTACCGTGGCCATGCGGGCCGACTGAGCGCGTGGGGCGGGGGCTGCAGCCACTGCCTTGGACTGCTCTTGGCTCACGCCCAGCTTGACCATCAGGCGGCGCAGGAATTCGGTTTCGAGTTCCGGGTCGGAGGGGCGGGGTTGCCACACGGTGCTGTCTTTGGAAACGTTGCCGTAGACCTCAATCATGCCGCGGTGGGTGATGTAGATCTCGGTGCCGCCATTGGCGTTGCGCTCCAGGCGCGTGCGGAACTTGTCGCGTTCACCGGTGGAGTACAGCGAGTCGAGCAGCTTGCCCAGGGTCGAGCGGATGAAATCCTGCGGCAGCTTGGCGCGGTTTTCGGCCCAGTCGGTTTCCATGATGCCCACGTTGGCGTCTGCCTGCGCCAGGTTGAAGCCGCTTTCCTGCCAGAAGTCGCGCACGGGTTCCCAGAGCTTGTCGGCCGGGCGGTTGACCACCAGCCAGCGCTGGTTGCCGTCGCGCTCGATGCGCACGTCGCCCAGTTGCAGGGCTGCGGCGTTGGCGGTGCCCGATGGCTGAGCAGCCTGGCCGGCCTGCATGGCGGCGGCCGAGACGGCGCCGCCTGGGACGTTGTAGCGTGAATCACGCGACAGCTGGGTCAGGTCTGGTGGGACTTCCAGGGTCGAGCCTTTGGTCGCGCTCTTGTAGTCAATCTTGTCGCCCTCCAGGGCGGCACAGGCAGACAGGGCCATGGCAAGGGCCAGCAGGCTCAGGCGGGTGGTAGCAGCTTTCACGCGGAAATCCTTGGAGAGTGTCTCGGGGAGCGGGCGCAGCCCGGATTAGATCAGGCCGCTGGTGCGCAGTGCAGATTCGACCACAGCCTCGTTGCTGGTGGTCAGCGGCGTCATGGGCAGGCGCATCGTGCCACCGCACAGGCCCATGCGGGCCATGGCCCACTTGACCGGGATGGGGTTGGCTTCGACAAACAGGTTCTTGTGCACCGGCATCAGCTTGAACTGGATTTCCATGGCCCGGCGTGCATCGCCCGCCAGGGCAGCCACACACAGTTCGTGCATGAGGCGCGGGGCGACGTTGGCGGTCACGCTGATGTTGCCGTGGCCTCCGCACAGCATCAGCGCCACAGCGGTCGGGTCGTCGCCCGAATACACACCAAAGCCCTTGGGCACATCGCGGATGAGCCACTGGGCGCGTTCGATATTGCCGGTGGCTTCCTTGATGCCGATGATGCCGGGCACCTGGGTCAGGCGCAGCACGGTGTCGTGTTGCATATCGGCCACCGAGCGGCCGGGCACGTTGTACAGCACGATGGGCAGGTCGCCCGTGGCTTCGGCAATCGCCTTGAAATGCTGGAACTGGCCCTCTTGCGTAGGCTTGTTGTAGTACGGCACGACCTGCAACTGGCTGTCGGCCCCCACGCCGCGCGCGAACTTGGCCAGCTCGATGGCTTCGGCGGTCGAATTGGCGCCACAGCCCGCCATGATGGGCACGCGCTTGGCAGATTGCTCCACGGCCACGCGAATGATCTCGCAATGTTCTTCGACGTTGACGGTGGGCGACTCGCCCGTGGTGCCCACCACGCCGATGCAGTCGGTGCCTTCGGCAATGTGCCAGTCGATCAGTTTGCGCAGAGCCGGGTAGTCCACGCTACCGTCCTCGTGCATGGGAGTGACGAGGGCGACGATGCTGCCGGTGAGAGCGACGGAGGAAGAGGTCATGTCCGCAGTGGTAAACGGTAAAAGAGCATTCTAACTAGCCCACATGGGCAGAAGATGTCGTGAGGGTCCCCCAGGCGGCGGGAGTTCCCGCACGGCCGTGATGCGTTGCACGAAACGGTCGGGGTTTTTTTGGAAGCCGTCTTCATAGGCCAGCGTGCGCAGGCCCGTGCAGGCGGTCAGCAGTTCTCCGGGCTGCAGCAGGAACTCCGGCCGGGCCGGGCGGCCCACGGTTTCGTTGCCGTGTGCAAAGGTCTCGTAGATCAGCACGCCGCCTGGGGCCACGCTCTCCACCAGGGTGGCCAGCAGGGGCCGCCACAGGTAGTTGGTGACCACCACGGCACCAAACTGGCGGCCTGCAAAGGGCCATGGGCCGCTCTCGATGTCGGCCAGTACCAGTTCACCCAGACCCTCGCAAGCGGCCAGGGCCTCGGCAGAGCGGTCCACCCCCACCACGGAGTGCCCCAGGCCGCGCAGCCAGCGCAGGTGGCGCCCGGCGCCGCAAGCCACGTCGAGCACCGTGCTGCCCGGCGCAATCAGGTGGGACCAGCGGCGGACCCAGTCGGAGGGAGCTTCGTTACCGTGCATGTGCTATTGAAAATATAGCTATCAGCGCTTGTCCATCAAGCGCTAGTGGCCAAAAAACTTGAAAGAGGAAGGCGCAGGCTCAGAAGCACGCCCACATCTGGTCGGCCAGCATCACCATGAAGTCCGGCACCGTGTACATGCCAAACACCGCCAGGCACAGCACCACCGCCGTGATCCAGCCAAGCCAGCGCCATACCCGTGGCACGCTGCTGCCGGGCGGGGGGGGGGATGCGCTGACGGTGGGCATGAAGAAGTGCTTTGCAGGGGATGGTCAGGCAGGTTGGGCTGCGCCGCGCTGGATGGGGCTTTCCCGGACCGGCAGGTTTACCAGCCCGGCAAAAACACCCAGGCCGATGGCGATGTACCAGACGATATCGTAGCTGCCCGTCGCGTCATACAGATAGCCCCCCAGCCACACGCCCAGGAAGCTGCCGATCTGGTGGCTGAAGAACACGAAGCCGCCCAGCATCGACAGATGCTGCACGCCAAAGATTTGCGCGATGGTGGCGTTGGTGGGCGGAATGGTAGACAGCCACAGCGTGCCCATCACCGCCGAGAACACATACACCGACAGCGGCGACAGCGGCACCAGCAAGAACACGCTGATGGCCGCAGCCCGCGCAAAGTAGATAAAAGCCAGGATGAACCGCTTGGGCATGCGCTGGCCCAGCGTGCCAGCCACATAGGTGCCCAGCACATTGAACAGGCCAATCAGCGCCAGCGCATAGCTGGCCACCTGGGGCGACAGGCCGTGGTCCTTGAGGTAGCTGGGCATGTGCACGCCGATGAACACCACCTGGAATCCACAGACGAAGTAGCCCGCCATCAACAGGTTGAAACTGGGGTAGCGGAACGCCTCGCCCAGCGCTTGCAGGATCGTCTGCTCGCGCTTGACCGGGGCCGCTCCCGCGAAGTTGGGCTCGCGCAGCCCAAAGGCCAGCGGCACGATGAGCAGCACCATCAAGGACAGCGCCAGCAGCGCCTGCTGCCAACCCAATCCGGCAATCAGCCAGCCTTCCACCGGCACCATGAGGAACTGGCCGAACGAGCCAGCCGCCGCGGCCACACCCATGGCCCAGGACCGGCGTTCGGGTGCAATCTGGCGCCCCAGCACACCGTAGATCACGGCGTAGGTGGTGCCTGCCTGGGCCGCGCCAATCAGCACGCCCGCCGTCAGCGCAAACAGCGTGGGCGTGGGCGACAGTGCCATGCCCGCCAGGCCCAGGCCGTACAGCACGGCACCGCCCATCAGCACGCGGAACGCGCCAAACCGGTCGGCCACCATGCCCGCAAAAATGCCGATCAGGCCCCAGGACAGGTTCTGGATGGCAATTGCCAGTGCGAACGACTGGCGCGTCCAGCCCATCTCCTGGGTGATGGGCAAGAGCCAGAGCCCGAAGCCGTGGCGGATGCCCATCGACAGGGTCACGATGGCCGCGCCGCAGGCCAGCACCTGGAACATGGACAGTTTGGGAGGATTCGTATGCATGCGCAGGAATGTAGCCAGATTGCGTGAAACGTGCTGATACACCGGGGACCAATACAGTTGGTAGCAGGGGCGAAGGTGGGGCTGGTTTTATATCCAGCTATTGCTGCGTTGCCGCACTACAATCCGCCCCATGTCTGCCAAACCGTCTTCTGCATCCGCCAGCGAATATTCCGAAGGCTCGATCCGCGTGCTCAAGGGCCTGGAGCCCGTCAAGCAACGCCCGGGCATGTACACCCGCACCGACAACCCCCTGCACATCGTTCAGGAGGTGCTGGACAACGCGGCCGACGAGGCGCTGGCCGGCCACGGCAAGAAGATCCGCGTCACGCTGCATGCCGACGGCTCGGTCAGCGTGGAGGACGACGGCCGGGGCATTCCGTTTGGCATGCACCCCGAGGAAAACGCCCCGGTGATCGAACTGGTGTTCACCCGCCTGCACGCGGGTGGCAAGTTCGACAAGGGCAAGGGTGGTGCCTACAGCTTCTCGGGCGGCCTGCACGGCGTGGGCGTGAGTGTGACCAACGCATTGGCCACACGGCTGGAGGCAACGAGCTACCGCGAAGGCAAGGCGGCACGCCTGGTGTTCTCGGCCGGTGATGTGATCGAGCCCCTGGTGGCCCGGCCGCTGGAGGCGGGCGAGCGCAAGCAGGGCACGTCGGTGCGCGTGTGGCCCGACGCCAAGTATTTCGAGTCGAGCGTGCTGCCCATGGGCGAGCTCACCCACCTGCTGCGCAGCAAGGCGGTGCTCATGCCGGGCGTGACGGTGCAGCTGGTGAACGAGAAAACCCGCGACACGCAAACCTGGCAGTACAAGGGCGGCCTGCGCGACTACCTCATGCAGACGCTCAACGGCGACCCGGTGATCCCGCTGTTTGAAGGCGAGGGTTTTGCCGACCGCAACAACGAAAGTTTTGCCGAAGGCGAGGGCGCATCCTGGTGTGTCGCCTTCACCGAAGACGGCCAGCCCGTGCGCGAGAGCTACGTCAACCTGATTCCCACGAGCGCGGGCGGCACGCACGAGAGCGGCCTGCGCGACGGCCTGTTCAATGCCGTCAAGAGCTTCATCGAGCTGCACAGCCTGCTGCCCAAGGGTGTGAAGCTGCTGCCCGAGGACGTGTTTGCGCGCGCCAGCTATGTGCTCAGTGCCAAGGTGCTCGACCCGCAGTTCCAGGGCCAGATCAAGGAGCGCCTGAACTCGCGCGACGCGGTGCGGCTGGTCAGCGGCTTCGTGCGCCCGGCGCTGGAGCTGTGGCTCAACCAGCATGTGGAATACGGCAAGAAGCTTGCCGAGCTGGCCATCAAGGCCGCGCAGACGCGCCAGAAGGCGGGCCAGAAGGTCGAAAAACGCAAGGGCTCGGGCGTGGCCGTGTTGCCCGGCAAGCTCACCGACTGCGAAAGCAAGGACATCGCCCACAACGAAGTCTTCCTGGTCGAGGGCGACTCGGCCGGCGGCAGCGCCAAGATGGGCCGCGACAAGGAAAGCCAGGCCATCCTGCCGCTGCGCGGCAAGGTGCTCAACACCTGGGAGGTGGAGCGCGACCGCCTGTTTGCCAACAACGAAATCCACGACATCTCGGTGGCCATCGGCGTGGACCCGCATGGCCCCAACGACACTCCGGATTTGAGCGGCCTGCGCTACGGCAAGGTCTGCATCTTGAGCGACGCCGACGTGGATGGCTCGCACATCCAGGTGCTGCTGCTCACGCTGTTCTTTCGCCACTTCCCCAAGCTCATCGAAACCGGCCACATCTATGTGGCGCGCCCGCCTCTGTTCCGCGTGGACGTGCCTGCCCGCGGCAAGAAGCCTGCGGCCAAGATGTATGCGCTGGACGACGGCGAGCTGACTGCCATCCTCGACAAGTGCTCCAAGGACGGCGTGCCCAAAGAGAAGTGCCAGATCAGCCGCTTCAAGGGCCTGGGCGAGATGAACGCCGAGCAGCTGTGGGAAACCACGCTCAACCCCGACACCCGCCGCCTGCTGCCCGTGCAGCTGGGCGACATGGACTTTGCCGCCACCGAAGGCCTCATCACCAAGCTCATGGGCAAGGGCGAAGCCGCCGCGCGCCGCGAGCTGATGGAGCTGCATGGCGATGCGGTCGAGATCGATATCTGACCGCATCGACGCGCTCCGCCCGGTGTTTGCGATAAAAATATGAATAAAAACAGTGCCCTGCGCTTGTCTGTATTGGGTTTGCTGCTATGTTTTGTGCAGCAAATGGCCCATGCGGACCTGTGGGCGCATGTGGACGAGCGTGGCGTGACGCACTTTGCGGCCGAGCAGGTCGATCCGCGCTACCAGCTGTTTTTTCGCGGCAACGACTTTGACTCCAGCCGCGATGCGCCTGCCACTGCGTTGCCCATGCCCTATGCGCTGCCCGCAGCGGGCGCGCGCCTGCTGGCCTTTTTTGACATCGCCCCCGACTACAAACGCGTCAAACACCACCTGCGCGCTGCGTCCGTCAAACACGGTGTGGACTACGAGCTGCTGCAGGCCGTGATCGCGACCGAATCCGGCTTTGACGCCACCGCCGTATCGCCCAAGGGCGCCGTGGGCCTGATGCAGGTGATGCCTGCCACTGCCAACCGCTTTGGCGTGAGCAGCGACGCCAAGCGCACGGTGGAACAAAAACTGGCCGACCCAGCGGTGAACGTGCCCACCGGCACCCGCTACCTGCGCCACCTGCTGGACCTGTTCCCCGGCCGCATGGACCTGGCCGTGGCAGCCTACAACGCCGGTGAAGGTTCGGTACAGCGCGCGGGCAACCAAATCCCCGCGTACAAGGAAACGCAGAACTATGTGCGCACCGTGCTGGGCCTGTATGCCCAGCTCAAGCCCCCTGCACCCGTGCTGGCACAGCGTGCAGCGCCTGGCCGCGTACGCATGGAGCTCTCGGGCGGTGCCACCAACAGGGGCAACCTGCCGCCCACCCGCGTCGCGCAGACACGCGACCAGAACCTGAATCAAGAACCTGTAGTTAACGAATGAGCGACCAACCGACTTTGGATTTCACCACCGCAGGCGATGACGGGGGCGACTCCCTGGGCCTGGCGGGCTATGCCCAGCGCGCCTACCTTGAATACGCACTGTCGGTCGTCAAGGGCCGCGCGTTGCCCGATGTGTGCGACGGTCTCAAGCCCGTGCAGAGGCGCATCCTGTATTCGATGGACCGAATGGGCCTGGGCTACAGCGGCCCCACGCGCAATACTGCCGCCAAGCCGGTCAAGAGCGCCCGCGTGGTGGGCGATGTGCTGGGCCGCTTCCACCCGCATGGTGACCAGTCGGCCTACGACGCGCTGGTGCGCATGGCGCAGGACTTTGCCCAGCGCTACCCGCTGATCGACGGCCAGGGCAACTTCGGCAGCCGCGATGGCGATGGCGCCGCTGCCATGCGCTACACCGAGGCGCGCCTGTCGCGCATCACCAGCCTGCTGCTCGACGAGATCGACGAAGGCACCGTGGATTTCATGCCCAACTACGACGGCAGCACCGAGGAGCCGCGCCAGTTGCCCGCCCGCCTGCCGTTTGCGTTGCTCAACGGCGCCAGCGGCATCGCCGTGGGCCTGGCCACCGAGATCCCCAGCCACAACCTGCGCGAGATCGCCGACGCCTGCATTGCACTCATCAAGACACCTTCGCTGAGCCAGGACGAGCTACTGGCCATCGTGCCCGGGCCCGACTACCCCGGCGGTGGTCAGATCATCAGCAGCCCCGGTGACATTGCCGATGCCTACCGCAGCGGCCGGGGTAGCCTCAAGGTGCGCGCACGCTGGAAGATCGAGGAACTGGCGCGTGGCCAGTGGCAACTGGTGGTGAACGAGCTGCCACCGGGCGTGAGCACGCAGCGCGTGCTCGAAGAGATCGAGGAAATCACCAACCCCAAAGTCAAGGCCGGCAAGAAGGCGCTGAGCCAGGACCAGACGCAACTGAAGGCCAGCATCCTGGCCGTGCTGGATGTCGTGCGCGACGAATCCAGCAAAGACGCCCCCGTGCGCCTGGTGTTCGAGCCCAAGACGGGCAAGACCCCGCAGCAGGAGCTGATCACCGCGCTGCTGGCGCACACCAGCCTGGAGACCTCGGCCCCGATCAACCTGACGATGGTGGGGCTCGACGGCAAGCCGGTGCAAAAGTCGCTGCGTGTGATGCTGGAAGAGTGGATCGCCTTCCGCCAGACAACGATCACGCGCCGCAGCCAGCACCGCCTGAACAAGGTGCTCGAGCGCATCCACATCCTCGAAGGGCGGCAGACCGTGCTGCTCAACATCGACGAGGTGATCGCCATCATCCGTGCGGCCGAGGAGCCCAAGGCCGCGCTGATTGCGCGCTTCAACCTCAGCGACCGGCAGGCCGAAGACATCCTTGAAATTCGCCTGCGCCAGCTTGCGCGGCTCGAAGCCATCAAGATCGAGCAGGAACTGAAAGAACTGCGCGAAAGCCAGGGCAAGCTCGAAGACATTCTGAACAACCCCGGCTCGCTGCGCCGCACCATGGTCAAGGAGATCGAGGCCGACGCCAAGACGTTTGCCGATGCGCGCCGCACGCTGATCCAGGCCGAGAAAAAGGCTGTGGCCGAAGTGAAGGTGGTGGACGAGCCCGTCACGGTGATCGTCTCGCAAAAAGGCTGGGTGCGCGCTCGCACCGGCCATGGCCACGAGGCTGCCAGTTTTGCCTTCAAGGCGGGCGATGGCCTGTATGGCACGTTTGAATGCCGTACGGTCGATACCTTGCTGGCCTTTGGCAGCAATGGCCGCGTGTACTCGGTGGCGGTGTCATTGCTGCCCGGCGCACGCGGTGACGGCCAGCCGGTGACCACGCTCATC
This sequence comes from Acidovorax sp. NN32, assembly GCF_057597245.1. Classification (NCBI taxonomy): domain Bacteria; kingdom Pseudomonadati; phylum Pseudomonadota; class Betaproteobacteria; order Burkholderiales; family Comamonadaceae; genus Acidovorax; species Acidovorax sp. NN32. Next base: position 3,721,105 of record NZ_CP199679.1, on the reverse strand, counting down.
GAGCTGGAAGCCGGCACGCAGCTGCTGCACTACTTTGCAGGGCCCGCCAACGCCACGCTGCTGCTGTCCAACTCCGGTGGCTACGGCTTTCTGGCGGCGGTGGAGAACATGGTCTCGCGCCAGAAGGGCGGCAAGGCCTTCCTCACGTTGGGCGAGGGCGAGACGGTGTGTGTGCCTTCGCATGCTGCGGGCACCACGGGCAGCAAGCCCGTGCTGCCTGCCACGCATGTGGCCTGTGCCTCCACGGGCGGGCGCATCCTCACGTTCGAGATCACCGAGCTGAAAACCATGGTCAACGGCGGTCGCGGCCTGATGCTGATCGACCTCGAAGACAAGGACCAGCTGGCGGGAGCCGCAGCCTACACACGCAGCATTCGCCTGGATGGCATTGGCCGGGGCGGCAAGCAGCGCGACGAGACGCTCGAAATCCGCAGCCTGAACAACGCCCGCGCCGCGCGAGGCCGCAAGGGCAAGGCGGCGGACCTGGGCTTCAAGCCCAACGCAGTGACGCGCGTGGAGTAAGACTGTGGCGTCGCGCTCACCCACGCTGGATGAGCTGCGCCGCTACGCGATTGCGCGCAGCCTGTTCAAACCGCTGACGCTGCCCGGCGCAATCCGCAAGCTGGGGTTTGTGCAGGCTGACCCGATGCGAGCACCCGCGCGGGCGCAGGACCTGATTTTGCGTCTGCGGGTGCGCGACTACCGCGCGGGTGACCTGGAACGCCGCTACGAGCGCTTAGGTATTGAAGAAGACGCCTTCGTTAACTACGGCTTTGTGTCCCGCGAGATGCTGACGCTGCTGCACCCGCGCACGCCGCGCAGGCCGTGGGACGCCGCCACTACCGAACGTGCGCGTGAGGTGCTGGCGTTTGTGCAGGAGCGGGGCATGGTGCACCCGCGCGAAGTGAGCGAAGCGTTTGCGCACCATGGCCGCGTGGCGGGCTACTGGGGCGGCGAGCTCAATGCCAGCACACGCCTGCTGGATGCGATGCACCACCACGGCTGGTTGCGGGTGTGCCGCCGCGAGTCGGGCACTCGGGTGTATGCACCCGTTGCGCACCCCGAGCAGGACGTCAGCCCCGCCGCACGTTTGGCCCGCGCCGAAGCCCTGGTGGATCGCATCGTGGCGCTGTATGCCCCGTTGCCTGCCCCCAGCCTGGGCTACCTGGTCACGCTGCTGTGCTATGGCGCACCGCAGCTGGCTGCCGAGGCGCGCGCGGTGGCCAAGGCCGCACCGTCACGCTACGGCCATGCGGTGGTCGATGGAACTACCTGGTTTTGGCCTGTCGCTGAAAGTCCGGCATCGCGCCGCCACCAGCCGGATAACGGCGTGCGGCTATTGGCACCGTTCGATCCCGTGGTGTGGGACCGACGCCGCTTCGAGATGCTGTGGGGCTGGGCGTACCGGTTCGAGGCGTATGTACCGGCGCCCAAGCGCACCATGGGCCACTATGCGTTGCCGGTGCTGTGGGGCGAACAGATGGTGGGCTGGGCCAACCTGCGCGTGGAGCGTGGTCGGCTGCAGCATGCTCTGGGTTTTGTGGCCGGGCGCCCACCACGCGACGCGGGGTTCCGGCGCGCGCTGGGCGAGGAACTGGCGCGTTTTGAGGCCTTCCTCGGCTCCGCAGCCTGACAGCCCGCTCACGCACCCGGCACCCCGGGCCTGCGAGTTAGCACCTGTCGCCATTTTTTTTCAGGGGGTTGCAGCGGGCAACAGGGGCCGCTGGCACCGCGCTTTTGTCGACGGTGGGCGTACAGATGGCATGCGAATGGGGCATTTGCCCGAGCGACACGACTTGCTGAAACCCCGTGGCCGAACTCTGGCGGCGCGATGATGCCCGCCCCGGGGGGGGTGGTGGGGCCCATGCAGGCAGGGCAGACCCTGATGTGCAGTGACGGAGTTTGTGCAATCGTGAAAAAGCGTGCAACATCTGTACACAAACACAACGCTTCAGGAGGCAACCATGCCCAAGCATCTTCGGATGGCTCACAAGCTCTGGCTGGCGGTGATTTTGATTGTGGTCATGCTGGTGGCGGTGGTGGGCTTTGCGGCCTACCGGTCTGCCAAGGTACAGGCCCATGCTGATGCGGTGAGCAAAGACATGGAGTCGCGCGTGCAGGCGGCATTGCGCTGGTCGGGTCTTACCGAGACCAATGCCGCCAGAACCCAGGCCCTAATCGTCAGCAGCGACCCGGCCGTCGAAGCCGAGTTCAAGGATGTGATCACGGCCACATCGGCGCAGATCAGCGAAGTGCAAAAGTCGCTGGAATCCATGGCCCTGTCAGAGGCCGACAAGCAGCAGATGGCCAAGATCGCCGCTGCGCGCAAGACCATGATCGACCTGCGCGGCGAGGCCCGCAAACTCAAGAGCGATGGGCAGCAAGAACAGGCTGTGACGTTGATCACCCAGAAGTACAACCCTTCGGTGGCGGCCTACACCACCACGCTGCGTGAGTTCGTTCAGCAGCAGCAGCAAGGCGCCGAGGCCGTTCAGAAGCAGATGGCGGCAGAGCGCATGCTGACGGTCAAGATTGCTGCCGTGGCCGTGGGCCTGCTGCTGCTGGCCATCATTGTGGGTGCCTACTACCTGATCGGCAGCATCCAGCGGCCCTTGGAGCAGGCCAACGGGCTGGCCGAACGCATTGCGGGGGGCGACCTGAGCATGCAGGAATCCGTGACCCGGGGCGACGAGTTTGGCGACCTGCTGCGTTCGCTGTATGCCATGAGCAGCGCCTTGGGTCGCATGGTGCACCAGGTGCGCCAGAGCACCGACAGCATCGCCATCGCCAGCGCCGAGATCGCCACGGGCAACCACGACCTGTCGGCCCGCACCGAGCAGACCTCCAGCAACCTGCAGGAGACGGCGGCCGCCATGGAGCAGTTCACCAGCACCATCCAGCAAAGCGCAGGCAGTGCGCAGCAGGCCAGCAGCCTGGCGGCGGGCGCCACGGGCGTGGCGCGCCGGGGCGGCGAGGTGGTGAACCAGGTGGTGGCCACGATGGAGGACATCAACCACAGCAGCAAGAAGATCGCGGACATCATTGGCGTGATTGATGGCATAGCGTTTCAGACCAACATCCTCGCGCTGAACGCCGCTGTGGAAGCTGCCCGCGCGGGTGAGCAGGGCCGGGGTTTTGCGGTGGTGGCCAGCGAGGTGCGCAGCCTTGCCCAGCGCAGCGCCGAGGCCGCCAAGGAGATCAAGTTGCTCATCAGTGCATCGGTCGAGAAGGTGGAGACGGGCTCGCGCCTGGTGTCGGACGCGGGCACCACCATGACCGACATCGTGCAGTCGGTGCAGCGCGTGACCGACATGATTGGCGAGATCACCGCAGCATCGTCCGAACAGAGTGCGGGGGTGTCGCAGGTCAACAAGGCGATCAGCAACCTTGACCAGATGACGCAGCAGAATGCGGCGCTGGTGGAAGAAAGCGCCGCCGCCGCCCAGAGCCTGCGTGAGCAGGCAGATCACCTGGCGCGCGAGGTGTCCATGTTCAAGGTGAATGCCGCCAGCTATGGGCCCGCGCAGGCGGCCATTGGTGCGGCGCGCGCCACGGCTGCCCAGCGGCCACAGGCACCCGCACGGCCCGCACCGGGTTCTGGTGCGAAGGCACTCCACGGCACGCCCGCTGCGGTGGCCAAGGCTCCGGCTGCAGCGGCCGCTGTTGCCAAGGTATCTGCCGCACCTGCACCCGCCAGCCGCAAGCCCGCGGTGGCCCAGGGATCGGAAGAGGACTGGGAGTCTTTCTGACGCTCTGACAACTGGCAGCCATGGTGTCATGGCGGCTGGGAGGGGCGCATCCGTCACCGCCCAGCGCAGAAAACAAAAAAACCCATGGCAGTCATGCCATGGGTTTTTTTTGGTGAGTGGGGTGGGGTCTGTCAGGCCAGCTCTGCGATCAGCTCGATTTCCACGCAGGCGCCCAGGGGGATCTGCGCCACGCCAAAAGCGCTGCGGGCGTGCACGCCTTTTTCGCCAAAGACCTGGCCCAGCAGTTCGCTGGCACCGTTGGTCACCAGGTGCTGCTCGGTGAAATCACCCGTGGAATTCACCAGGCTCATGACCTTGACGATGCGCTTGACGCGGTTGAGGTCGCCACCACAGGCAGCCTGCAACGTACCCATGAGGTCAATCGCTACCGAGCGTGCAGCTTCCTTGCCTTCTTCGGTGCCGATATCGCGGCCAAACTGCGCGGCCCAGGGCTTGCCGTCCTTGCGTGCGATGTGGCCGGATAGGAACACCAGGTTGCCAGTCTGCACATAGGGCACATAGGCGGCAGCGGGCACCGACACGGGGGGCAGGGTGATGTTGAGTTCTTTCAGCTTGTCGTAAACGCTCATGGTCTTTCCTCGGTTTGGCGTGAAGGTGGATGGCGGGGGCTGGCCGGTGCAGGTGCGCCGGCATGGCCTGCTGGTCAGCGCGGTGGCTTCGCGGTCCGGCGGCACCCGGATGGCCGCGAGTGTTACACAGCCTGGTGTGCAGAATCCAGCGGCCAGCCCCCAGGCATCGCATTAGCATCAGCCCATGCCCGCCATAAGCGCCCCTAATGCCATTTCATCCGCCCCTGGGGGCCTGGATGGCGCCGTGGCCAGCGAAAGCTCCGCGATGGTCGCCGCCGTTCCCTGGCGCTTGCCTGCGTGGCTGCTGGGGGCCGTATTGGGGGCCGCGCTGCAGCTGCAGCAGCCGGTGTTGTGGCCCGGGGTGGTCTACGGGGCGGTTCTGGTGGCGGCGTGTGTGGTGGGCGGGTGCGCGCGGGCAGCGTCCAGACGCAGCAGATGGGGCGCTCATGCTGCCACCGCGCTGGCCGTGGGCGCCGGAGTGCTGGTGATGTTCGCCCTGTGTGGGCTGCGCGCTGTGGACTGTGCGGCCCAGGGCCTCGCGCCCGCGCTGGAGGGCCAGGACATCCGGGTGACCGGCGTGGTGGCGGCCATGCCCCAAACCAACGAGGCTGGCACCCGCATCCGCGTGGACGTGGAGGCCGCGCGCCTGAACGGTGCCCCGGTGACGCTGCCGCCGCGCATCGATGTGGCCTGGTACGGCGGCCCGTTCCGCGATGCGGCCGGAACCTTGGACCTGCAGCGTCCACCGCCCGCCCTGAAAGCCGGCGACCGCTGGGCGTTGACGGTGCGTCTGAAGGCGCCGCACGGGCTGCGCAACCCCCATGGTTTTGACTACGAGTTGTGGATGTGGGAGCAGGGCGTGCAGGCCACAGGCTACGTGCGTGCAGGGCCCAAGGACGAGCCGCCGGAGTTTGTGGCTGCAACCTGGCTGCATCCGGTGGAGCGGGTGCGGCAGTCGGTGCGCGATGCGATCCTGGAGCGCCTGGCGGGCGATCAGGATGGCAGTGACCCGGCCCGCACGCGCGTTGCGGGCGTGGTGGCGGCTTTAGTGACGGGTGACCAGCGCGCCATTGACCGTGCCGATTGGGATGTGTTCCGCGCCACGGGCGTGGCTCACCTCATGAGCATCTCCGGGCTTCACATCACCTTGTTTGCCTGGCTGGCCGCGCTGGTGGTGGGTGCCCTGTGGCGGCGTTCCACCCGGCTGTGCCTGGCGGTGCCCGCGCCCTCCGCAGCACTGGCCGCCGGGGTGGTGCTGGCGGCAGCCTACGCGCTGTTCAGCGGCTGGGGCGTGCCTGCACAGCGCACGGTGATCATGCTGGCGGCCATTGCCGTGCTGCAGCTCAGCGGCCGCCGCTGGCCCTGGCCGCAGGTGTGGCTGTGGGCGTGTGCGGCCGTGGTGGTGGCAGACCCGTGGGCGTTGGCGCAGGCGGGCTTTTGGCTGAGCTTTGTGGCGGTGGGTATTCTGTTTGCTACTAATTCAATAGCTGGTAGCGCTTATCCATCCAGCGCTAGGCGCCATTTTTATGCTTTGATTCGGGAGCAGTGGGTGGTGACGCTGGCGCTCACGCCCCTGACCCTGCTGCTGTTTGGCCAGGTGTCGGTGGTGGGTTTTGCCGCCAACCTGGTGGCGATTCCCTGGGTCACCCTGGTGGTCACCCCGCTGGCGTTGGGCGGCGTGCTGTGGGCGCCCTTGTGGAGCCTGGCCGCCCTCAGTTTGCAGCCGCTGGCAGCCCTGCTGCAATGGCTGGCGTTGTGGCCCTGGGCCGTGGTCTTCCTGCCTGCCGCGCCGTTGTGGGCGGGCATGCTGGCCGTGGCCGGAGGCGCGCTGCTGGCCACGCGCCTGCCCTGGCGGCTGCGGCTGCTGGCATTTCCCCTCCTGTGGCCCGCGCTGTGGTGGCAGCCGGTGCGCCCGGCGGCAGGGCAGTTTGAACTGCTGGCCGCAGACATCGGCCAGGGCAATGCGGTGCTGGTGCGCACCGCCACCCACACGCTGCTGTACGACGCAGGGCCGCGTTTCAGCCGCGAGAGCGACGCGGGCCACCGTGTGCTGGTGCCGCTGCTGCGGGCACTGGGGGAGCGCGTGGACACCCTCATGCTCAGCCACCGCGATGCAGACCACACTGGCGGTGCGGCCGCGGTGCTGGCGCAGCAGCCGCATGCGGAGTTGGTGGGCTCGATCGAGGCGGAGAACACCTTGCAGGCCCTGCGTCCAGTCCAGCCCTGCGTGGCGGGCCAGCGCTGGGAGTGGGATGGTGTGGCCTTCGAAGTGCTGCACCCGCAGCCGGACGACGCGGCGGGGCGCAACGTGCGCCCCAATGCGCTGAGCTGTGTGCTGCGCATCACCTCCGCCGGGCCGCAGGGCGTGTCGGCCTTGCTGGTGGGCGACATCGAAGCCCCGCAGGAACAGGCCCTGCTGGCGCGCGGTGCGGCGCTCCAGGCCGACCTGCTGCTGGTGCCCCACCACGGCAGCAAGACATCGTCGTCCCCGGCGTTTCTGGATGCCGTCCAGCCGCGCACCGCTTTGGTGCAAGCCGGGTACCGCAATCGCTTTGGCCATCCAGCCCCGCAGGTGTTGCAGCGCTATCGCCTTCGCGACATCGAAGTGGTGGAGTCTTCGCGCTGCGGCGCCGCGACCTGGGCCTCTGTCAAACCCGCAGCGATAGGGTGTGAACGCGATGCGGGCCGACGCTACTGGCAGCACCAGATGGCGCCCCGGGCGGACTCAGCAGGCGCGATGCCGTAGTGCCACCAGGGGCCGTTTGCAGAGTGTGGGCGCGCAACTTGCTATCCTGTCTTCAGGAGGCCAGTTCATGCAGAAATTTGACGAGATGTACGCCATGCTGCCTTTTGATGGCAGCGATGTGCGGGAACACTACAAGCGCTACGCGCAGTGGTTGAGCAAACAGCCCCCTGATGTGATGCAGGCCCGCAGGGCCGAAGCCGAGATGATCTTCCGGCGCGTGGGCATTACCTTCGCCGTTTACGGCGCAAAGGACGAGGGCGGCGCGGGCAATGAACGGTTGATTCCGTTTGACCTGATTCCGCGCATCATTCCGGCCCATGAGTGGAGCAGCATGCAGCAGGGGCTGGTGCAGCGGGTCACGGCGCTCAATCGCTTCATCCACGACGTGTACCACGGCCAGGACATCATCCGCGCCGGCATCGTGCCCGCCGACCTCATCCTCAACAACGCGCAGTACCGGCCCGAGATGGCCGGGTTGCATGTACCGCAGAACATCTACGCGCACATTGCCGGCATCGACATCGTGCGCGCGCCCAACGCGCAGGGCGAGGGCGAGTACTACGTGCTGGAAGACAACCTGCGCGTGCCCAGCGGCGTGAGCTACATGCTGGAAAACCGCAAGATGATGATGCGGCTCTTCCCCGAGCTGTTCAGCCTGCACAAGGTGGCGCCCGTGGCCCACTACCCCGACATGCTGCTCGAAACCCTGCGCGCCAGCGCGCCCGCAGCGGCCGACGAGCCCACGGTGGTGGTGCTCACGCCCGGCATGCACAACAGCGCGTACTTCGAACATGCCTTCCTCGCGCAGCAGATGGGCGTGGAGCTGGTCGAAGGGCAGGACCTCGTCGTCAAGGACAAGTTCGTCTACATGCGCACCACGCGCGGCCTGCAGCGGGTGGACGTGATCTACCGCCGGGTGGACGACGACTTCCTCGATCCGCAGGTCTTCCGCCGCAACTCCACGCTGGGCTGCCACGGTCTCATGGAGGCCTACCGCGCAGGCAACGTGGGCATCTGCAACGCCGTGGGAACGGGCGTGGCCGACGACAAGTCGGTGTACCCCTACGTGCCCGAGATGATCCGCTTCTACCTGGGGCAGGAGCCCATCCTCAAGAACGTGCCCACGTGGATGTGCCGCAAGCAGGAGGATCTCCAGTATGTGTTGGCCAATCTGAAGGACCTGGTCGTGAAGGAAGTGCACGGCGCGGGTGGCTACGGCATGCTGATCGGCCCGGCCGCCACGCAGGCCGAGATCGAGGACTTCCGCCGTGCGCTGCTGGCCAACCCGGCGGGCTACATCGCCCAGCCCACGCTCAGCCTGTCGAGCTGCCCGACCTATGTGGAAAGCGGCATCGCCCCGCGCCACATCGACCTGCGCCCCTTCGTGCTCAGCGGCCGCGAGGTGCAGATGGCCGCAGGGGGCCTCACGCGCGTGGCACTGCAAGAGGGCTCGCTGGTGGTGAATTCGTCGCAGGGCGGCGGCACCAAGGACACCTGGGTGCTGGGCGAGGGTGCGCCTGCCGCGCAACCCAAGGCCGTGCAATCCCAGTCGCAATCGCAATCCCAGGGCCAGTCGCAAAGTCAATCGCAAGGGAGCCTCTGAACATGCTGAGCCGCACCGCCGACCATCTGTTCTGGATGTCCCGCTACACCGAGCGGGCTGAAAAGCCCCATGCCATGGGGCTTTCGACACAACACCGCGTGCGTGCGCAGCACGTGCGGGGTTCTCAGCCCTGCTCGATCAAGGAGGCCGCATGCTGAGCCGAACCGCCGACCATCTGTTCTGGATGTCCCGCTACACCGAGCGGGCTGAGAACACAGCAAGAATGCTCAATGTGAGCTACGAGACCTCCCTGTTGCCCCAGGCTGCCGATGTGGCGCAGAAAGGCTGGGAGGGCCTGCTGTCCATCAGCGAGCTGATTCCTGCCTACACCGCCAAGCATGGCGAAGTGACGCCCGCCAACGTGCTGGAGTTCATGGTGCACGATGGCAACAACCCGTCGTCCATCCTGTCGTGCCTGCGTGCCGCGCGCGAGAACGCGCGGGCCGTGCGCGGTGCGTTGACCACCGAGGTGTGGGAAACGCAGAACCAGACCTGGCTGGAGCTGCACCGCCAGCTGGAAGGCGGCGCCTTTGAGCGCGACCCAGGCCAGTTCTTTGAATGGGTGAAGTACCGCTCGCACCTCTCACGCGGTGTGGTGCTCGGCACGATGCTGCAGGACGAGGCGTTTCACTTTTTGCGCATGGGCACCTTCCTGGAGCGCGCGGACAACACCGCGCGCCTGCTGGATGTGAAGTTCCACGCGGTCAAGAACGACTTCTTCGGCCGCCCCAGCGACCGCAACCAGGAGAGCGACTTCTACCACTGGAGCGCCATCCTGCGCAGCGTGTCGGCGTTCGAGGTGTACCGCAAGGTCTACCGCGATGTGATCACGCCGGGGCGCGTGGCCGACCTGCTGATCCTGAGCCGCGATATGCCCCGATCGCTGCACGCCTGCCTGCGCGAGGTGGTGGACAACCTGGCCGTGCTGGCCAACGGGCAGTCCGCCGAAACCAGCCGCAGGGCAGGGCGCTTGCTGGCCGACCTGCAGTACGGTCGCATCGACGAGATCCTGGCCACGGGCCTGCACGCGTTCCTCACGCAGTTCCTGGACCGGGTCAACGACCTGGGTGGCGGCATCAGCCGCGATTTTCTGGTGACGTCCGGCGATTGAAAACCAGCATGGCCGCGCCATGCAAGGCCAGCCCCGCTGCGTAGGGAATGAGCGGTGCCCAGGGAGAGCCCAGCCAGGCTCTTGCCTGCGCGCCACGCAGCCAGTCGGGCATCACTGCGCCCCAAGGGGCGTGCAGGCTCGTCTGCAGAAACCCATAGGTCGTCAGCCCCAGACCTACAGTCGCACCCAGAGCGATGCCGTAGGCCACCGGCAGCTTGCGGCGACCCGCCATGGCCATGAAGGCTGCACTGAAGAAAACCCCCAAGAACATGGTGGCCAGCCACGCCACGGGCCACCATCCTGCATCACCCCTTCCGGACTGAGCCGCCAGCAAAGCATTGAACCCACCGATGACGCCCAGCGTCAGCAGGGGGACCAGAAAATTGCGATACCGTGCGCTCAGCCGTGCCGAATACGCATTCGGGGTTGGCGATGCTTGGGGCGTGGTAGCGCGCATTGCCAGTCATTCTTGCGCGTTGCGCCGCTGGTCGCGCAGCATGAAGAGGTAAAGGCTCTCGACCTTCTCACGTGCCCAGGGGGTTTTGCGCAAAAACTTGAGGCTGGAGCCCACGCTGGGGTCGATCTGAAAGCAGCGGATGGGGATCTGTCGGCCCAGCTCGTCCCAGCCAAAATAGTCTGCCAGGCCCACTACCATGGCTTCCAGCGTTACGCCGTGCAGGGGGTTGCGGGGCTGTTTGGCAGAAGCTGCTGGAGGTGTGGGCTCAGCAGCTTGCGCGGTGTGGCCGCCCTCGGTGGTGCGCGCGTCAGGGGTGGGGGTGGACTCGGTAGCGTTCATGGGCCCAAGCATAAAGGCCCCTGCCCGCCTTTGTGGAATGCCTTCACTGCGTGCGTTGCAGGTGGGTCTCGCGCTGAAACAGCTCGGCCGCCCAGTCCACAAACGCACGCACCTTGGCGCTCAGGTGGCGGTTGGGTGGATACACCACGTACACAGGCAGTGGCGGCTGGGTCCACTCGGGCATCAGCCGCACCAGGGCGCCATTTTGCAGGTGTTGTTGCGCCTGGTAGCTGGTGATCTGCCCGATACCTAGCCCCGCCAGCACGGACGTCACATAGGCATTGGCTTCATTCACGCTCAACTGGTAGGGACCCGTGATGTCGATGGATTCGGAGCCCTTGACGAACTCCAGCGGGTAGTGCCGGCCGCTTTGCGGAGAAAAATAGATCACGCTGGCGTGTTTTTCCTCAATCTCCAGCGGATGGGTGGGCGTGCCCTTGCGCGCCAGATAGTCGGGCGATGCCACCGTGATGAACTCCAGGTTGCCCACCCGCCGCGCCACCAGCGACTGGTCGCTGAGCTCGCCACCGCGAATCACGCAGTCCACGTTGTCTCCGATCAGGTCCACGATGCGGTCGCTCACCCCCAGGTCCACCTGGATGTCCGGGTACCGCGCATGAAACTCTGCCAGGTTCGGAATGATGAGCAGCTGTGCCACCGACGTGCCGACATCGATGCGCAGGCGACCGCGCGGATTGGCGCGTGCATTGGTCATGCTGGCCTCAATGTCATCCAGGTCGGTCAGCAGCCGGACGGTGCGGTCGTAGTAGGCGGCGCCGTCGGGCGTCACTGTCACGCGCCGCGTGGTGCGGTTGAGCAGCTTTACGCGCAGACGCTCCTCCAGCGCCTGCACATGCTTGGTCACGGTGGCTTTGGGCAGCGATAGCGAATCCGCTGCCCGGGTAAACGTGCCGGCCTCCACCACCCGCACGAATATGCGCATGGCCTGTATTTGGTCCATGGCTTCTCCTTGAATCTGGAACGTCAGCACCCACCAGTGGGTGCTGCGGAATTCTCACACGGGCACTGCCATTTGATTGTTGAGCTTTTGGAAACAGTGCGGTGGTGTTTGACCTGTTTATCTGAAAGGCCCGAGCCACTACATTTCATCCATCGTCAATCCAATGGGTACATGCCATGCAGCCCGACCAGCCGTCCTCGCTATCTTCCACATTGCCACCCGTTGCCAAACCCACCGAAGGGGGCAAGGCTGCCTCCGTGTGCTCCGACTCCACTATTGAAGTGACCAAGGGGCAGGATGTGGCCGTGCGCATGTATGGGCGCAAGAAGACGGGCCAGGCGTCGCCGGTGGTGGTGCATTTTCATGGAGGCGCATTTACCTCGGGGGGGCTGGACAACGGCTGCACCGTGGCCTCGCTGCTGGAAGGTGTGGGGGCCGTTGTGGTGTCGGTGGCGTACCCGCTCACCCCGTTCCCGCAGCCGGTGGACACGGGCTACGACGTGCTCAAGTGGGTGCACCGCAACCGCACCAAGCTCGGCGGGCAAGGTGCACTGGTCTACCTGGCGGGTGAAGAAGCGGGCGGCAATCTGGCAGCGGCTGTGGGGCTGATGGCGCGCGACCAGTCGCACCCGCCGCTGGCCGGGCAGATCCTGCTCTCGCCCATGCTGGACCCGTGTGTGGGCACAGCCTCGCTGCGCGAAGCCACGGGCAATGCCACTGGCTGCAAATGGGCCGAAGGCTGGCGCAATTTTCTGCGTTGCCCGCGCGATGCCGAGCACCCCTATGCAGTGCCTGCCGCAGCACACCGTCTGGCCGGCTTGCCCCCTACGCTGGTGCTGGTGGGCGACACCGACCCCATGCACGATGAGGCACTGGCCTATGCCGCCCGGCTGGAGGCGGCGGGCCTGCAGGTGACCCGCCATGTTTTCTCGAAAACGGCGCAGTGGCCCGATGCCTTGCTGCAAACCGGCCCCCACGAATGCCCTTGCGCAACCGGTGCGCAGGAACAGTTCCGCCTGTTCTTTGAAGCCACCCGATGTCCGGTGCCTTCCTGAGACCCTGAACCCGGCAAGGCTGTCTCCAGAAAGTCATTGACCTCAACTTTGGTTGAGGTTTGATACTGCGGCCTTACCGCCAACCACCTGGTTATCAACGCTGATTTTTCCGGCCCACACGTGCCGGAGGGAGAAGCTTTGCCCACGTATTTCTGCACGCCGGGCCCATCAGGGCGCAGACGGCGGGCAGGTGCCATTGATGTCAACGATACATACGGAGGAAATCACACCATGAACAACCCGTTGGGCGACTTGCGTGTCCGCAGCCACGGCTGTCACAACACACAGTGTTGCCGCGTCTTCTGACGTCGGTTCTCAGTGTCCCGGCGGTGTGCTGCCGGGGCCTTGACTTTGCCACGGTGTCATTGCCGAGACTGCCCATCTGCCCACGGTTGTGACACCTTTTTTGATTCTTGTCGGCACAACGCCACCTACCGGGGCGCGGCAGAAAACCTCCACTGGCTCGCTCCACAAGGGCGGCCTTAACGATTGAAACGACCATGAACTCCAATCCTCTCTCCAAGAGCCGCCCGCTGGGCCTGGCCACCCTTGCCACTGCTGTGACGGCCACCGTGGCCGCCATCATCCTTGTGTTCCAGGCGCCCGCCGCCCAGGCCGATGGCACCCCTGCTGCGCCCCCGGCCATGCCGGTGTCGGTGGCGGCCGTGCTCCAAAAAGACATCGCCCTGTGGGACGAGTTCTCCGGCCGGCTCGAAGCCGTGCAGCGCGTGGACGTGCGCCCGCGCGTCTCGGGCGCCGTGCAGGCCGTGCACTTCCGCGAAGGCTCGCTGGTCAAGCAGGGCGAGCTGCTCGTGACGGTGGACCCCGCCCCTTACGCTGCCGAGGTGGACCGCGCCGAAGCCCAGGTGGTGGCTGCACAGGCACGCGTGTCGTACACCCGCAGCGAACTGGAGCGCGCCACGCGCCTGCTCGAAGAAAAAGCCATTGCCCAGCGCGAACATGACGAACGCCTGAATGCCCAGCGCGAGGCCGATGCCAACCTGCGCGCCGCCCAGGCCGCGCTGCAGACCGCCAAGCTGAACCTGGGCTACACCCAGGTGCGCGCCCCGGTGGCGGGCCGTGTGGGCCGCATCGAAGTCACCGTGGGCAACCTGGTGGCGGCCGGTCCGGGCGCTCCCGTGCTGACCACGCTGGTTTCCGTGAGCCCCATCTACGCGAGCTTCGACACCGATGAGCAGATCGTGGTGAAGGCCCTGGCCGACCTGCAAAGCGGCCAGCGCGGCAACAGCGCTCGCCAGCTCATCGAGCGCATCCCCGTGCAGATGGGCACCGGCACCACGGGTGGCACGCCGCACGCCGGTCGCTTGCAGCTCATCGACAACCAGGTCGATGCCAAGAGCGGCACCGTGCGCGTGCGAGCCGTGTTCGACAACGAAGACGGCTCGCTCATCCCCGGTCAGTTCGCCCGCATCCGCATGGGCCAAGCGCGCAACACCCAGGCGCTGCTCATCAACGAACGTGCCGTGGGCACCGACCAGAACAAGAAGTTCGTGATGGTGGTGGGCGAGGGCAACAAGGCCGAATACCGTGAGGTCACCCTAGGTGCGCCGATTGACGGCCTGCGCGTGGTCACGTCGGGTCTGAAGGCGGGCGAGAACATCGTCGTCAACGGCCTGCAGCGCGTGCGCCCCGGTGCCGTGGTGGCGCCGCAGCCTGTCCCCATGACCGCCAAGGCCGAGATTGCGGGTGATCGCAAGGAAGCCAAGAACGCAGCCAAGTCGCCAGCCGCCTGAGCGCGCTGGACACCAGGAATTTGCATCCATGAACCTATCCCGTTTTTTCATCGACCGCCCCATCTTTGCCGGGGTGCTGTCGGTGCTCATCTTCCTCGGGGGGCTCATCGCATTGCGCGGTCTGCCCATCTCCGAATACCCTGAAGTCGCGCCGCCCTCGGTGGTGGTGCGCGCGCAGTACCCGGGCGCCAACCCCAAGGTGATCGCCGAGACCGTGGCCACGCCGCTGGAGGAGTCCATCAACGGCGTGGAAGGCATGCTCTACATGGGCAGCCAGGCCACCACCGACGGCGTGATGACGCTGACGGTGACCTTTGCCCTCGGCACCGACCCCGACAAGGCCCAGCAGCTGGTGCAAAACCGCGTCTCGCAGGCCGAGCCGCGCCTGCCCGAGGAAGTGCGCCGCCTGGGCGTGACCACGGTGAAGAGCGCGCCGGACCTGACCATGGTGGTCCACCTGGTCTCGCCCAACAACCGCTACGACATCGACTACCTGCGCAACTACGCGGTGCTCAATGTGAAGGACCGCCTCGCGCGCATCGGCGGCGTGGGCCAGGTGCAGATCTTCGGCGGCGGCGACTACTCCATGCGTGTGTGGCTCGACCCGCAAAAGGTCGCGCAGCGCGGCCTGTCGGCCAGCGACGTGGTGACCGCCATCCGCGGTCAGAACGTGCAGGCGGCCGCCGGCGTGGTGGGCGCATCGCCCGGCCTGCCCGGCGTGGACCTGCAACTGTCCATCAACGCCCAGGGCCGCCTGCAGACCGAAGAAGAGTTCGGCGACATCATCGTCAAGACCGGTGCGGACGGTGCGGTGACGCGCCTGCGCGACATCGCCCGCCTGGAGCTGGGCGCGGCCGACTACTCGCTGCGCTCGCTGCTCAACAACGACCCTGCCGTGGGCATGGGCGTGTTCCAGGCGCCGGGCTCCAACGCGCTGGACATTTCGTCCAACGTGCGCAAGACCATGGACGAGATCCAGAAGAACATGCCTGAAGGCGTGGAGTACCGCATTGCGTACGACCCCACGCAGTTTGTGCGTGCGTCGATCAAGTCGGTCATCCACACGCTGCTCGAAGCCATCGCCCTCGTGGTGCTGGTCGTGATCCTGTTCCTGCAGACATGGCGCGCGTCCATCATCCCGCTGCTGGCTGTGCCAGTGTCGGTGGTGGGTACGTTTGCGGTGCTGCACCTGCTGGGCTTCTCGATCAACGCCTTGAGCCTGTTCGGCCTGGTGCTGGCCATCGGCATCGTGGTGGATGACGCCATCGTGGTGGTGGAGAACGTCGAGCGCAACATCGAGGCGGGATTGACCCCGCGCGAAGCCACCTACCGCGCCATGCGCGAAGTCTCCGGCCCCATCATTGCCATCGCACTGGTGCTGGTGGCGGTGTTCGTGCCGCTGGCTTTCATCAGCGGGCTCACGGGCCAGTTCTATCGCCAGTTTGCGGTGACCATCGCGATCTCCACGGTGATCTCGGCGATCAACTCGCTGACGCTGTCGCCAGCGCTGTCAGCACTGCTGCTCAAGGGCCACAACGAGCCCAAGGACGCGCTCACGCGCGGCATGGACAAGGTGTTTGGCAGCCTGTTCCGCGGCTTCAACCGCCTGTTCCACCGTGGCTCCGAGGCCTACAGCGGCGGCGTCAAGCGCGTGATCGGCCGCAAGGCGCTGATGTTCGTGATCTACCTCGCGCTGGTGGGGGCCACCATGGGCCTGTTCAAGATCGTGCCCGGCGGCTTCGTGCCCGCGCAGGACAAGCAGTACCTGATCGGCTTTGCGCAGTTGCCCGACGGCGCCACGCTGGACCGCACCGAGAACGTGATCCGCCGCATAGGCGAGATCATGAAGGAGAACCCCAACGTCGAAGACGCGATTGCCTTCCCGGGCCTGTCGATCAACGGCTTCACCAACAGCTCCAACGCCGGCATCGTGTTCGCCACGCTCAAGCCCTTTGCCGAGCGTACCCGCGCCGACCAGAGCGGCGGCGCCGTGGCAGGCCAGCTGAACCAGGCCTTTGGCAGCATTCAGGACGCGTTCATCGCCATGTTCCCGCCACCCCCGGTGGCGGGCCTGGGCACCACGGGAGGCTTCAAGCTGCAGATCGAAGACCGTGCCTCGCTGGGCTACGAAGCCATGGACGGCGCCGTGAAGGCCTTCATGGCCAAGGCCTACCAGACGCCCGAGCTGACCGGCATCTTCAGTAGCTGGCAGGTCAATGTGCCGCAGCTGTACGCCAACATCGACCGCACCAAGGCACGCCAGCTCGGCGTGCCCGTGACGGACATCTTCGACACGCTGCAGATCTACCTGGGCAGCCTCTATGCCAACGACTTCAACCAGTTCGGCCGCACCTACAGCGTACGCGTACAGGCCGATGCGGCCTACCGCGCGCGGGCTGAGGATGTGGGCCTGCTCAAGGTGCGCTCTGCCACCGGCGAGATGGTGCCCCTGTCGGCGCTGATGAAGATGGAGCCGAGCTTCGGCCCCGAACGCGCCATGCGCTACAACGGCTACCTGGCTGCCGATGTGAACGGCGGCCCTGCGCCCGGCTACTCGTCGGGCCAGGCGCAGGCAGCCATCGAGCGCATCGCCAAGGAGACGCTGCCCCAGGGCATCACCTTCGAGTGGACCGAGCTGACCTACCAGGAAATCCTGGCGGGCAATTCTGCCGTGCTGGTGTTCCCGCTGGCCATCCTGCTGGTGTTCCTGGTGCTGGCCGCGCAGTACGAAAGCCTCACGCTGCCGATCGCCATCATCCTGATCGTGCCCATGGGCATCCTGGCGGCCATGACCGGCGTGTGGCTGAGCAACGGCGACAACAACGTGTTCACGCAGATCGGGCTCATCGTGCTGGTGGGGCTATCGGCCAAGAACGCGATCCTGATCGTGGAGTTTGCGCGCGAGCTGGAGTTTGCCGGGCGCACGCCCGTGCAGGCCGCCATCGAGGCCAGCCGCCTGCGGCTGCGCCCCATCCTGATGACCTCGCTGGCCTTCGTCATGGGTGTCCTGCCGCTGGTGCTGTCCACCGGTGCCGGCGCCGAGATGCGCAGCGCCATGGGTGTGGCGGTGTTCTCCGGAATGATCGGGGTGACGGCCTTCGGCCTGTTCCTCACGCCCGTGTTCTACGTGCTGCTGCGCAAGCTGGCGGGTAATCGCCCGCTGGTGGAGCATGGCGCGCATGTGGCGCCCATCTCGCAGGCGCCCCACGGTGGTGGCATGGGTCAGCCGGTGCTGGCCGCGCCCCGCAAGGAGCACGAATGATGCCCACGACCACAACGACCTTTGTGGCCCTGAATGCTCGCTCCACGATGTCTACGCTGCCGGGTGCAGCGGGTGCATTGGCTGGGGCAGGAGACCAACCATGACCGATCTGCTACTGAAGAACAACTCCACCGACAGCGCCCTTGCAGCGCGCAAGCGCAGCCTGCTGGCGCCCCTGGCTGCCGCCCTGGTGCTGGCCGGTTGCATAACCCAGCCTGTGGCCCCCGCGCCGCATGCGGGTGTGCCCGTGCCCGCCAGCTTCACGGCAGGGGGCGACGCGCTGCCCGCCGCCCCTTGGACGGTGGCAGCCCCCGCCGAGGCGCAGCCACGCGGCGAGTGGTGGCTGGGCTTTCAAGACCCGGTGCTGGCCGACCTGGTGCAGCGTGCGGGCCAGGCCAACACCAGCATCCAGCAGGCCGCCGCGCGGCTGGCCGAAGCGCGCACGCTGCTGCGTTCTGCCGAAGCCGCGCGCTCGGTGCAAGTGGGCGCCTCGGCGGGCGTTGCACGCCAGGCCGGTGCCAACAGCACGGGCAGCGTGGTGCCATCCACGCTGGGCACGGCGGGGCTCAATGCTTCGTACGAGCTGGACCTGTTCGGCCGCCTCTCGCAAACCAGCGACGCCGCACGCCTCGACGCCGACACGCGCGAGGCCTTGCTCCAGAGCACGCGCCTCATGGTGCAGGCCGATGTGGCGCAAACCTACCTGCAACTGCGCGCCGTGCAGGCCGAGCAGGTGCTGGTGCAAGAGAGTCTGGCCGCTTACCAGGACACCCTGCGCCTGACACAGCGCCGCCTGCAAGCCGGCGATGTGGCCGAGCTGGACGTGGCCCGTGTGCAGACCGAGGTGGCGGCCACCGAGTCCGATGCCCTGGGCTTGCAGCGCCAGCAGGCCTTGCTGACCAACGCGCTGGCTGTGCTGGCCGGCGAGGTGGCCAGCGGCTTTGTGCTGCCGCCCGCAACGGGCGATGCCGCGTTGCCGGTGATTCCGCCGGGCGTGCCCGGCACGGTGCTGGCGCGCCGGCCCGATGTGTCGGCCGCGCAAACTGCCGTGCTGGCCGCGCAGGCACGCGTGGGCGTGGCGCAGAAGGCGTGGTTCCCGGCCGTCACGCTCACCGGCAATGCGGGGCATGCGTCGCCAGAGCTGGGTGACCTGTTCAAGTGGTCGGCCCGTGCTTGGGGCGTGAGTGCGCTGTTGTCGCTGCCGATCTTTGACGGCGGCCAGCGCGATGCACAGATCGAGGGCGCCAAGGCCCGCCTGGAGGCTGCGCTGGCGGACCATCGGGGGCAGGTGCTCAACGCGTTTCGTGACGTTGAGGACCAGTTGACCTCGCTGCGCTTGTTGTCTGGCCAGGCCGAGGCGCAAGGGCGTGCGGTGACTGCGGCGCGGCGGGCCACGCAGTTGTCGGATGTGCGGTATCGCAATGGCTTGGTGAGTCAGCTGGAGTTGCTGGACGCGCGGCGCAGCGAATTGCGCAATCGGCGGCAGGAGTTGCAGGTGCGGACGGCGCAGTATGTGGCGACGGTGGGGTTGATTCGGGCGCTTGGAGGCGGGTGGGGGGATCAGCCTGCTGTGAAGGTGGCGCAGGTGTCGCAGTAGTTTTTTTGAGTGATTTTGGCTGCTGGCGCTTATCTATAAAGCGCTGGCAGCTATTGTTTTTGTAGTTCTTTGTTCTTGGGGACCCGTTCGGCCTGAGCTTGTCGAAGCCTTGGCGTGCTGGTTTGAAAAGCATGCTGGGGTTGAGGGCGGAGGCCGGGAGTCGCCCGGCGTGCGAGTAACTTTCTTTTGCTTCGCCAAGAGGGTGTAGAAGAAATAAATTAAAATCCTGTCGCACTGACCAAGCAGGAGCAATGCAATGGCAAAGACAGGCCGACCGCCCGTGATATCCACTGGGGAGTACGCAGCCTTGCGCGAGGTAGTGCGCGACAACCCCCAGGCGACACTGCCGGAGTTGGCCCTGGTCTGGGGCGAACGCATGGGCCGCAACGCCCCCAGCACAGTGACCCTGCGTGCAGCGCTCAAGGCCGCTGGGTTACAGCGGACACGACCCAAGCAGCAACTGGCACGCGCCAACCCCCAGCAGCCTGGCACCCGCTACGGCTACACCGCCCTGCATCGCCCCAGCAGCGACTCGGGCATGGCCCTTGCCCTCACAGACGCTGAATGGGCACTGGCCCAGGACTTGTTCGAACCAGAGCCCGGCGCGCGAGGTCGGCCTGCAACGTACTCTCGACGCAGCGTGGTTGAAGCGTGCTGCTACGTGCTGCGCACCGGCTCGTCCTGGCGCAACCTGCCCACCCAGATCTATCCTCCCTGGCAGTCGGTGCAAAAAGCCTTTGTACGCTGGGCCCGTCAAGGCAAGTTTGAAGCGCTGCACGAGCGTCTGCGCCAGCAGTGGCGGCAACGTGTGGAGCGCGCAGAGCAGCCCAGTGAAGCCGTGATCGACTCCCAATCCAACCGTGGCAGCCCTCAGGGCGGAACGCTGGGCTTTGATGCGGGCAAGAAGGTTCAAGGGCGCAAGCGCCATCTGGTCGTGGATACGCTGGGATTGCTGCTGGCGGTGGTGGTCACCAGCGCCGCTGTACCGGACCGCGCAGCGGCTGGGCAAGCAGTGGCACAGGCGTGCGCACGCACAGGCGGGTCGTTGAAGGTGTTGTGGGCCGACAGTGCATATGCCGGGCAATGTGCTCAGGAGATCGAAAAGGTGCACCGGGTGCAGGTGCAGATAGTGCGAAACAGTGGCCGTCACCGTTGGGATGACGCTCAGCAATCGTTGTGGAGCGAAGAGCAGCCGGTGGCCATGCCCAAGAAGCGTTGGGTGGTGGAGCGCACCCATGCATGGCTGGAGCGTAACCGAAGGCTTGTGATGCACCATGATCGCAAGCCGTTCTATGCGCAGGCATGGGTGTGGCTGGCGCAGGCGCGGATGCTGCTGGGGCGGTTGAGATAGATTTCTTCTACACCCTCCAAAGAAAAGTAAGCCAAAGAAAGGCGACCCCCAGTCTGCGGCCCCTGCGCTTCGCTACGGGGCAAACCTGCGTCGGGGCGGTTGCGGGGTGCGCCGTGGAACTCGCTTTGCTGCTGCGCAGCGCCGCTCGGACAACCACGGCGAGTCAGTTAACAAGGCATGGGCGCTTCGACGCCCATGCCACCCCGCAACCGCCCCGCCGCAGGCGCAGCCAGCAGGGGTGGGGCAGCAGAACATCCGAACAGCCAAACTGCCCTTCGGGCCATCGCTGCGCTCGGCCCTGCCGTCGCAGCGCGTGGCGCTTGCGCCCGCGAGATGGGGCCGAGCGAAGCAATGGCCCGTGTGGATGTCCGCTCCCCCGGGTTCCCTTCTGGATGCGCCTGGGGCGCGCAGGGCGCGGGGTGGCATGCGCGTCGGAGCGCGCATGCTTCGTGATCTGACTCACCGCAGTTGTTCGAGCGGAGCGCCAAAGGCGCGCAGCGAGTTCTGCGGTGCACCCCGTGACCGAGCACCCCAGGTTGCCCCGCAGCGCAGCGAAGGGGTCGCAGACAGCAGGGTCGCCCTTTCTTTGGTTCCTTTCTTTCGGCGACGCGAAAGAAAGGGACTCGCCCGCCGGGGCGACATCCCGGCCTCTGCCCTCAACCCAAGCACGCCGCCCAAACTAGAGAACGAGCTTCCACCGGCTCCGACAAGCTCAGCGCGAACGGGAAGGAGAGCCCCAATAACTATAAAAACAATAGCTGCTAGCGCTTATTCCAAAAGCGCCAGCAGCCAAAATCGTTCAAAAATCCCTTTCCATCACCCCTTCAACCACCCCCTCAACCTCCCCACCCCTTCCCCCAACCTCCCCACATCCCGGCTCGCAAAACACCACCGCAACCACCCCTGTGCCTCGCCCCCAAACGCACTGCCCGGCGCCAACCCCAGCCCCGCCTCCCGTACCAACCGCTTGGCCAGTGGCAAACACTCGTCATGCCCGTCGATGTGGAAGAACGCATACATGCCCCCACGTGGCGTGGCCACCGACACCCCCGGCACCTCGGCCAGCAGCGGCACCAGCGTGTCCCGGCAGGTCTTCAGATGCGCCACCAGCGCAGGCGTCACCTCCTCCGTGCGCTGCAGCGCCACCGTGGCTCCGCGCTGCACAAACACCGGCGCGCACGAGGTGTTGAACTCGATCAGCTTGCCCACCGCGTGCGTCAGTGACGGCGGTAACACCAGCCACCCAAGGCGCCAGCCGGTCATCAAAAAGCTCTTGGAAAAGCTGTGCGTCACGATCAGCCGGTCCTCGGGCTCAGCCACGTCCAGAAAGCTCGGGGCCGCGCCATTGGCCGTGTCGCCCGCGTAGTACAGCCGCTCGTACACCTCGTCCGCCAAAATCCACGTGCCCGTGCGGCGGCAGTGCGCCAGGATGGTGGCTTGCTCCTCGCGCGTCAGCGTCCAGCCTGTGGGATTGTTGGGCGCGTTGACCACCAGCAGGCGCGTGCCGGGCGTGATGGCGGCCAGCAGCGCGTCCATGTCCAGGCGCCATGCGCCGTGTGCGTCGGCCACCAGCGGCACGGTGCGCACCTGCGCGCCCAGAATGCGCGGCTGCGCCACCAGGTTGGGCCACACGGGCGTCACCAGCACCACCTCGTCGCCCGCGTCCACCAGCGCCTGCACGGCCACCATCAGGCCGTTCACGCCGCCGGATGTCACTGCGATGCGGTCGAACCACGCATCGGTGTGCTGCTGCGGGTGCAGGCCGTGCATGTAGCCCGCAATCGCGTGGCGCAGTTCGGGCAGGCCCAGGTTGTGGGCGTAAAAGGTCTCGCCCTTTTGCAGCGACGCAATGGCCGCGTCGCGGATGAAATCGGGCGTCACCTCGTCGCTCTCGCCGAACCAGAACTTCAGCACATCGCTGCGCCCCAGGCCCTCGTTGGCCACTTCGCGGATGCGCGACTCTTCGAGGCTTTGGACTACTTCTCGCATGCAATCTCCTTGAAATACACAGCCATCATCGCAGGCGTATAGTCGTTTTTTTGATTTTTTCACCACCTTGGCTGACCAACCAACGCTCATGACCTATCCCAACACCCAGCTCTTCATCGCAGGCCAGTGGCAAGACGCCGCCGAAGGCAAGACCCTTGCCGTGTTCAACCCCGCCACGGGCAAGGAAATCGGCCGCGTGGCCCATGCCACCAAGGTCGATCTGGACCGTGCGCTGGACGCCGCACAAAAGGGCTTTGAAGCCTGGCGTGACATGCCTGCCGCCGAGCGCGCCAAGACCATGCGCCGCGCGGCGGCCCTGATGCGCGAGCGCGCCGAGGCCATTGCCGCCATCATGGTGCAAGAGCAGGGCAAGCCCCTGGCGGAGGCCAAGGTCGAGACCATGGCGTCTGCCGACATCATCGAATGGTTTGCCGACGAGTCGCTGCGCGTGTATGGCCGCATCGTGCCCTCGCGCAACCTCAAGGCCACGCAGATGGTGCTGAAGGACCCTGTGGGCCCCGTGGCGGCCTTCACGCCCTGGAACTTCCCCATCAACCAGGTGGTGCGCAAGCTGGCCGCCGCGCTGGGTGCCGGTTGCTCCATCTTGGTCAAGGCGCCTGAAGAAACCCCCGCCAGCCCGGCCGAGCTGATCCGCGCGTTTGCCGATGCCGGTGTGCCCGCAGGCACCGTGGGCCTAGTCTATGGCGACCCCGCTGAAATCTCCAGCTACCTGATCCCGCACCCCATCATCCGCAAGGTCACGTTCACCGGCTCCACGCCCGTGGGCAAGCAGCTGGCCGCGCTGGCGGGCAAGCACATGAAGCGCGTGACGATGGAGCTGGGCGGCCACGCCCCGGTCATCATTGCGGAAGACGCCGACCTGGAACTGGCCATCAAGATCGGCAGCGGGGCCAAGTTCCGCAACGCAGGCCAGGTCTGCATCTCGCCCACCCGCTATCTGGTGCACGAGAGCATCCGTGCCGACTTCGTGGCTGCCTTCGCCAAGTACGCGCAGGGCCTGAAGGTGGGCGATGGCCTCACGGCCGGCACGCAGATGGGCCCGCTGGCCAACCCCCGCCGCATCACGGCGATGGCCGACCTGATGGCCGACGCCGTGCAGCAGGGCGCCACGCTGGTGACGGGTGGCGAGCGCATCGGCACCGAAGGTAACTTCTTCCAGCCCACGGTGCTGAACGACGTGCCCCTGTCGGCCCGCATCGTGAACGAAGAGCCCTTTGGCCCCGTGGCCGCGATTCGCGGGTTCGAGAAGATTGAAGACGCCATTGCCGAAGCCAATCGCCTGCCGTTTGGCCTGGCCGGTTATGCCTTCACTTCGTCGCTGAAGAACGCGCACCTGTTGGCGCAGCGCCTGGAAGTGGGCATGTTGTGGATCAACCAGGCCGCCGCGCCCGCAGCCGAGCTGCCGTTTGGCGGGTTGAAAGATTCGGGCTATGGCTCGGAAGGCGGCCCCGAGGCCATCGAGGCGCACCTGAACACGCGCCTGGTCTCGATCATGAACGTGTAAGGACGAAACGCCGGAGAGCTGGCGCGGCTGGACTGTCGCGCGCAGCCCGGCTGCGGGTGTGGCCAAGTCAAAGCCTGCGCGCGATCTTTCAGGAGCCTTCCTGCGAGATCGTCCGCAGGCTTTTGTTTTTGCGCGCTGAACCAGTCTGGCAAGCAGTGCCAGGGCAGCCGCGAAGAAATCGATTGACGTGGCCTGTCAAATACATATCATGATATATATCTAAGGAAAAAACATGATCCAAGATGTCGTCAAGGAACTCGGATTCCTCACCCTCGGCACCCGCTTCAAGCGTATTGGCGAGGCGCTGCAGGCGCAAACGCAGGCACTGTTGACCCAGCACGGCATCGACATGCCTGCAGCGCACTTCCCGCTGTTGGCGGCGCTGGATTGGCATGGTGCGCTGGGGGTGGGCGAGCTGAGCCAGGCCGTCGGCGTCAGCCAGCCGGTGGTCACGCGCTCCTTGAAAGGGCTGGAAGACAGCGGGCTGGTGCAGTCGGAGGCGGTGGAGGGTGACCGGCGTGTGCGCCGCGTGGCGCTCAGCTCGCAAGGCCAGGCACTTGTGCAGCGGGCGCAACGCGATGTCTGGCCCGTGCTGGAAGCCTCCGTAGCCCAGGTGTGTGCGTCGCTTGAAGGCCCCTTGCTGGACCAGTTGGAGGCGCTGGAGGCGGGGCTCGCGCGCACCTCGCTGCTGCAGCGCTCGGCTGTCACCATCGCCGTAGAGCACGCCACAGGCCGTCGCAAGAAAACTCCCCGTGCCCCAGGAAAGGAAACAGCACGATGACCACCACCAACCCCTTCGACCGGCCCGTCTGGGCATCGCTGACCTCCACTCCCGGCCTGGCAGAAGGTGGCGACCTGGCCAAGCGCTACCGGCGGGACGTCAACCTGTTTGCTTCGGCCCGGGATGACGCCGATGACGCCAGCCTTGCCGCGCTGGCCGGTCTGATGGCCGAGGGGGAATCGGTCTTCGTGCTGCAAGCGCAGCCCATGCCGGTGCCCAAGGGGCTGCAGGCCCTTCGCCGCGCCGAGGGCGTGCAGATGGTGGCCGGGCGGGCTATCGCAGCCGAGCCCGGCGCGGAGGCCGTCGTCGTGCTGGGTGATGCCGATGCTGCCGCCATGCTGGCCCTGGCGCAGTTGACCGAACCCGGTCCGTTCCTTGCGCGCACCCACACCATGGGCCGCTTTGTGGGCATCCGGTCCGAAGGTGTGCTGGTGGCCATGGCGGGTGAACGCATGCGTTTTGAAGGCGGCACCGAAGTGAGCGGCGTGTGTGTCCACCCCGAGTTTCGAGGGCGCGGTTATGCCCGCCGGCTTTCATCCGTGGTGGCCCACGCCATTCAACAGCGGGGGGACCAGCCCTTTTTGCATGCCTGGACCACGAATGAAGCCGCCATTGCCTTGTACGAAAGCCTGGGGTTTGAAATCCGCACGGAGGTGCAGGTGGCTGTCTTGGGAAAATAAGGCAGTAGACCGGCTGAGGACACGCCATCCCAGACCGCCGCATTTTATGCTGACCATCTCAAGGGGCTAAGCGGACTTGAGACAATGAAATTCTGAAGAGTGAAAATAAAATGCACCGCACCATTGATACTTTTTGCAGGATCAATTGAGTTAAGCAAAAATTAATCTGGCATGGCTAGCATGGAACCATCATTCCATTGGAGGCCTGTCGATGAACCATGCTGTGAGAAGCGCCGCTGCGAGTGCGGTGGGGGCCTTGGCCTTGGCTGTGTCCGCGCTTGCGGCGGAGGCCGACAAGCCGCCCGTCCAGTCGGCGGGGCCAACCAGTTTCAGCCGTGAGCGCACTGAAGATGTGTGTACGCGGGAGCCGCGAAGTCAGTGGTTGCCTGAGGCGGAAATGCGCCTGCTGGCGGAGTTTCGTGGCTACAAAATCGCCACATTCAAAATCGCCAATGGCAGTTGCTACGAAATATACGGATTCAAGAGTGGCAATATGGTCGAGGCCTATTTCGACCCCGTAACGTCGAAACTCGTGCGGCAGAATATTGCCAAATAAAACCGCTGCAAAAAAGCTGGATGCTGTAGCGTAAAAAAACCCCGCACTCCGAAGAAGTGCGGGGGTAAATAGCTGTATGTCTGCCCTCCCACCAGTTAGGGCAGCAGCGGGATCAGGCCATCAGAAGTTGTGGCGCACACCCATCGCGAAGGAGCTGAAGTCGTTGCCCGCAGTGGCCACGCCGTAGCTGGCGTTGTGGTTGTTGTTGATGCGGGTGTAGTACGTGTAGATCTTGGTGCGCTTGCTCAGGTTGTAGTTGTAGCCCACGGTGTACTGGGTGGCGGCGCTGTCGGCCACGTTGGAGTACTTGCCGGCACGGCCCACGTTCAGATGGAATTCCGACACGCCCATGATGTAGGCACCCGACAGGCGCACGTTGGTGCGGTTGCCGCCGTTGGCGAAGAACACGTTCTTGTCGCGCTGCACGTAGGCGCCCACCACGAAGGGGCCGGTCGAGTACGAAGCACGCACCGCGAACTGGTTCTGGTCGTCCAGCTTGGAGTAACCGGCGCCCAGGCCCAGCTTGCCGATCTCGTAGTTGGCAGCCAGGTCGAGGCTGTTCTTGCCGCCGGTGCCGCTGGCTTGCTCATGCATGGCCCAGCCGGCTTCGAACGTGGCGCCGCCCAGGCTGGGGGCGCGATAGGCGATCTTGTTTGCGTCGCGGGCAGGGTAGGCGTACAGCGCATCCGACGACGAACCGGTGTCGTGGTTGTGGTTGCTGATGAAGTCAGCGGTGGCGTAGTAGGACTCCGAAGTGAAGTTGCCCAGACGCAGCATGCCGAAGCCACCGGCAAGGTTCACTTCGCTCTGGCGGCCGAAGAAGGTGGAGCTTGTGGCGCCGGTGCTGGAGTCAAAGCCGCTTTCCAGCTGGAAGCCTGCCATCAAACCGCCGCCCAGGTCTTCCTGGCCCTTGAAGCCGAAGCGGGAGGAGTTGTTGAACAGGCCGGTCTTGGACACATTGCCTTCTTTTTGGTGCTCGAACGTGGTGTTGACCCGGCCGTACAGGGTGACGCTGCTCTGTGCAAAGGCAGCAGACGTACCCACCAGGGCCAGCGCGGCGAGGGCGCAGCGGTTAATCGTTTTCATTAGCAAGGTTTCCTTAAATCAAATTTTGTTTGATGACAAATAATCACCGGCCAAAAACGCACAGGGGTGATGCTTTCGGGCCGTCGCTACAAGCAAGTTTGATGCCTGTGGTGATGTGATCGTTGCACTTTGCAACGGAGGGGGATGCTAATGGCCTATTTGTATGTCCGCCACAGGGGTAAACACCTTTTACCCGTGGGGGTGTTGGTGCTGTGCAACAAAGTGGAACATTTTTCCTGGAGCGCCCCGGCTGGGCTCTCGGGCGCTTCGTCGAGGCCGATGGTGCAGGCCCGTCCGGGCGAGCACCGATGCTGCGCACGGGGGCTCTGTGGCGGCAGGCCCAGAACGCGGCGTGTGGGTGGTGTAAGCCTGATCGCGTGCAGTTCCGACGATCAAGTCGTGACAGGCTTCAGAGATTTTGGGACCAATCAAATGCTGGGATGGATATGGTGCCCATCAGGAACGATATTTCTGAGGTGGCTAGATAATCGCTTCTACCAGGGCGCGGGCCATGGCGGGTGCTGTTGAGTATTTGCCGGTGTCGACGGATATATAGTTTCCGAATCTTTGAATGCCATATTCCGAACGGGAGTGCAGTGTGGAATCTCGGTCCGAAAGCACACCTTGCCCGACAGCAAAGACCCATCCGCCTTGAATGGTGGAGCGCTCCGCTTGCTCGCGAATTTGCGCTACCCACGGTAACAAGGATTGGAGATGGTCGAAAATGGAGTTTGGCAAGTTCTCCAAGTTCTGGGCAGTCAAATGAGGCTCCGGTGGTGAAATATCGGAGCTGTCCACGCGCAAGCCATCGGAATACCAGGAGAGATAAAAATCCCGCCCATTGTAATTTTTGATGTCTCCGAAGGGGCCGGTGGCAATGACCACGCAAGGCGTATGAACCGGTTCTTTGGTGCGCAAGAACAGTGACTGGCGGTATCTGTGTGACCAAACTCCCGTGGGCTCCAGCCCAGCAGTCCGGTCTATGGCCAATCGGCCTTGCCACAGCGAGTTGATGACGTAGTCGAATGGTCCAAAGATGCCTTCGGAAGTTTCAATTTCCCACTTGCCGTCGATTCCATCTTTTGCGGGGCGCACCGCCGTGATGCGGGTTTTCATAAACTGCTGGATCGATGCTTCTGCGTCCATCGCAGGTATGAATCGTTCTGCCACCCAATTGGTGTCAACGGATCTCTCAGGAGTCCGAAAGCCCGCAACAATATCTGTCGATGAGGTCAATCCAGCCAGTTCAGAAGTGCTCAGCGGGTGAACCCGACTGCCAGACGCATCTGCCAAGTATTGCGCCGCATCTGGGTGATTGCGTACACGCTCGACGACCTTCTCCATGTACGTCTTCATTTCTGCTGCAGATGTCACGGATTTGCGGTGACACAGGTACAGATCATCTTCGGAAGTGATCGCTGGAGCGAGGGATGTGCCGACCAATTCCTCGATCAAGGGGCGAAATTTGAGCCCGCCGGGAATGACACGGTCCGCAGTGCTCAGGGACGGATCTGCGCTGTAGAGGCAGCCTAAGTGGATTTTCCCTTCATTCCATCGGCTCGCTGCGCTGAATGGTTGCTCTGCCATATCGAAGACAGATACTTCGATTCCTTTGCGGGCCAGAAATATCGCAGTCGAACAGCCCATGATTCCGGCGCCAAGGATGGCAATTCGGGAAGTCTTTCGCATTTATATCAGTTCCAGGTGGATATATATGACTCTGGATCATACGGTTCGCTGGCCAATACCAATAGCACGGAATTCGAGACGAGGTAAGTCTGGCGGCACCACACGCCTGCGCCCAAAAGGAGGCCTGGCCCCGCTGGGGTGAGCGCCGTAGTGGCTTCTTCGTCCCCCTTTCTGAGCAAAAGGTCGATTTTCCCTTGCAGGCAAACCAACAGTTGTTCCCCACTGTGGTGGCCATGCTCCCCCCGGATGGAGCCGGCGGGGACGCCTGTTACGGTGAATACGCGGCGTGGCATGAACGGAAGGCGGTCGAAGTCGAGCGGTAGCAGGTCGCCACGCTCGTCTGAATGAATGGGGAGATCAACCAGGCGAGCTCGCCCTCCAAACCAGCTCGAACAGGAAGCCGGGTCGGTGGTATTTATCACTTGCCCTCGCCGAGTCGATCAGGATTATTGTGGTAGAGCCATCTTGCCAAGGGACTGGCAAGCGTGAGCTTTTGCTCAGTGGTAAGGCCGGATATCCAGATTTCGCGCATTATGGCCGCGTAAACTTCATAGATCTGGTGCTTGGAAAACTGCCAGCTTCTCGATAAGCTTCCAGGCTTGTAATACTTGTAGCACAGGGTTTTGGGAACCCGTGCGAATTCTCCCAAAAGGCTCATATGGAACAGCCATGGCCAGTCTGCCGAAAATTCTCCCGCATGGTGGGTTTTGAGGCCGTTGATTTGCCGAGCTTGACCGAGGCGAAATAACCCTCGGTTGGGCACCCACCATTTATTTTTTCCACTCATCATGAGAACACCCCGCTGAACCGGGTCACGAACGCCTTCAAGTTCGGTGAATACCCAGTGTTCTTCCGTTCCGTTGGTGTTTGTCAGGTGAACGTCTGAATAACTCATGACGACCTCTGGCCGTGCGTCAAGCACTTCTGCCAGCAGCGTGATGTAGTCAGGGTTCAGGATGTCATCATGAAATGCAAAAAGTACGTAATCAGCTTCGGCCTGATTGAGCAAAAAGTTGCAGTTGCCCACATACCCTAGCCGCTGCGATTGGCGGATTACTCGGAAACGAGCATCTTTCTGAGCATGGGCGATGCAAATCTCATAGGTCGAATCATTGCACTCATCGACAGAGACGATGACTTCCAGGTGTGGGTAAGTCTGGGCTGAGAGAGAGTCGAGGGTTGCTTGAATGAACGCCGAAGACTGCCACGCCGGAACCAGCGCGGCCACTTTGGAGGGCTTTGAATGGGGTTGCATGGGTTGGGTGAAGTGAACGCCAACGCCCAGTGTAGTGGGACTGAACAGGTGGGCGGGGCGACAACCCGCCACCATCCACTTCACGCCTGCTGTGTGCGTGAATGCCGGGCAGAGTGGGGGCTAAGTTGGGGCACCCCACGGCGTACCCCCAATGCGCTTGGGGTGCTCCTTCCAGTCGTTAGAACCGATACGTCGAAGTCAGCGTGTACGTCCGCGCCTGCCCATAGAAACAATCCCCCCGCGCCAGGCACTGCGTGATGTGCACCTTGTCCGCCAGGTTCACCACGTTGAAGGCCACGCGCCAGTCGCCTGCGTCGTAGGCCACCATGGCATCGGCCAGCGTGGCGGCCGGGGTGCTGATGGCGCTGGTGCCGCTCCACTGCGAGCCGGTGTAGCGCACGCCAGCGCCCACCGTCCAGCCGCCACGGCCTTCGCTGGCGAAGCGGTGGCTCAGCCACGCGGATGCTGTGTGCTTGGGCACGCTAGCAACCGGGGTGCCCTGGTCGCCGGCGTTGCTGCGGCTGATCTTGGCGTCAGTGAAGGCATAGCCCACGGTGAAGTCCCAGTTGCGTGCCAGGCTGGCCTGCACCTCGGCCTCGAAGCCCTTGACCTTCACTTCGCCGATCTGCAGGCTGTTGAGCGGGTTGGTCGGGTCGGTGGTCTTGCGGTTCTTTTCGCGCAACTGGTAAACGGCGGCAAAGGCGCTGATGCCCTGGCCAGGCGGCTGCCACTTCACACCGGCCTCCCACTGCTCGCCGCGCTGAGGTTTGTAGGCTGCGCCATACGCATCCACACCGCCCAGCGGCTGAAACGACTCGGAGTAGCCCGCATACGGTGCCCAGCCTCCGTCCATCTGGTAGGTGACGCCCGCGCGTTTGCTCCAGGCCTTGTCGTTCACCGCAGCTGCGGGGCGGCCTTCGGTGTCGGTCTTGGCGTTGTCGTGGCGCAGGCCCACCGTGGCGGTGAAGCGATCCCACTTGATCTGGTCCTGCAGGTAAAAGCCCAGCTGCTTTTGCTCCACGCTGGGCTGGCGCACCAGCTGCGACGCGGTGGGCGGCGTGAAGTTGCCGTACACGGGGTTGTACACGTCGATGGCGGGCGCCACGGCGCGCCAGGCCTGCTGGCCCGTGTGGTTGCGCTGCACGTCCAGGCCCGCCAGCAGCGTGTGTTCGGTGCTGCCTGCCTTGAGCTTGCCTTCCAGCTGCGTGTCGATCAGCAACATGCGGCCGGTGTTGATGTTCCACACCGCATCGCGTACGACGGTGCGGTTGTCAGCGTTGAACACCGGGCGTGCGGGGCGGCCTAGAGCGGCGTTGGCGGTAAAGCTGGTGTAGATGGTGCGGTAGTCCACCTCGCTCACGGTGCGGCGCAGGTTCTGGCGCACGGTCCAGTCGGCGTTCAGGCGGTGGCTAAAGAGGTAGCCCCACGAGTTGTTGGTGGTGTCATACGCATCCCAGCCCGGCTCGCTGATGAAGGTGTTGCGCGGGATCTGGCCGTACGGGCTGGCCAGCTGCGTGCCCTGCCACGGGAAGAAGCCGATGAGCGAGCCGCTCTTGTCCTTTTGGTGCAGGGCCTGCAGCGTCAGCGACGTGTCGGCATTGGGCTTCCATGTCAGCGATGGCATCAGCACCATGCGGTCGTCGCTCACATGGTCCACCTGCGAGCCGCTGTCGCGTCCCACGGCCACCAGGCGGTAGAGCCACTGGCCGTCCTTGTCCAGTGCGCCGGTCATGTCGGCCGCAATCTGCTTGCGGTTGTTGTTGCCCAGCTGCACCTGTACTTCGCGCAGCGTTTCGGCCTGCGGACGTTTGCTGGTGAGGTTGAGCACGCCACCTACGCTGCCCTGGCCATACAGCACCGACGTGGGGCCGCGCAGAAACTCCACGCGCTCCAGCGTGTACGGGTCGGGTCGGCTGGTGTTGTAGGTGCCGTAGGTGCGCAGCAGGCCGTCCTGGTACTGCGACACCGTGCCGCCGCGTGCGGCAAAGCTGTCCACTCGGCTGTCGAAGTAGTTCGACACCGCCCCGGCCGTGTAGGCCGTGACCTGGCGCAGCGTCTGCACGCCCTGGGCCTCCATCTGGTCGCGGGTGATCACGCTGATGGCCTGCGGGGTTTCGATGAGCGGGGTGTCGGTCTTCGTGGCGCTGAGGGCGCGCTTGGCCACAAAGCCGGTGACCGGCGCGGTGGGGCTTTCCTGCTCGGCGCCCGCACTCACGGTGACGGGGGCCAGGGCTTTCTCTGCAGCGGGCGCCGTGGGAGCGGTGGGGGCTGTGGGTGTGGCCTGCTGCGCATGGGCGGCGCCGCACAGGGCGAGCAGGGCCGCGTGCGCGATGGCGGTGCGGCAAACGGTGATGCCAGATTGCATGGTGCTGTTTCTCCGATGGTTGAAAAAAGGGGGCGGGCCCGAAGGCCAGGCACGGCGCGTGGCGCGCCTGGAGTGCCAGGAGCGCTTGGCTTTCGGGGCTGGCGATGGGACAGGCGCAGCCTTGGCGCTGGTCTTCAGAACGTGTAGTCCAGCGACACCTGAAGGCTGCGTGGCGTGCCGGGCACCACGGCGCCAAAACCGGCGGCGGTGGTGGTGCCGTCGATGTAGTAGCGGCGATTGCCCGCGTTCTTCAGGTTGGCCTGCAGCCGCACGCCACCCGCAAATTGGTAGCCCACGGCCAGGTCGACCACGGTGTAGCCTGGCAGGCGCCACTTGTTGTCGTTGGCCGTGAACTTGTCGCCCTGGTGCACCAGGCCACCACCCACCCACAGGCCGGGCAGCTGGGGCAGTCGGTACTGTGTCCACAGCGATGCGTTGCGGCGCGTGGCCCGCTCGACGCGGTTGCCCACGTTGGCACCGGCCGTGGTGTCGGCCAGCACCTTGGGGTCGTGGAAGCTGGCGTTGGCCGTCACCGTCCAGCCGGGCGTGATGCGGCCCTGCAGCTCCAGCTCGATGCCCCTGATGCGCTGGCGCGCGGTGAGCACCGAGTAGCCGGGGCGCGCCGGGTCGGTGGCGGGGGCGTTGGTCAGCTCCAGGTCAAAGGCCGACACGGTGGTCATCAGGCGCTGGTCCAGCCATTCCTGCTTCCAGCCCACCTCCAGCTGCTTGCCCTCCGAGGGCGGGGCCGACTGCGCGCCCCACACCAGCGTGCCCGAGTTGGCCTGGAACGAGCGCGCATGGCTCGCGTAGAGCATGCTGCCCGGGCGAGGCTCCCAGCTGATCGCCGCGCTCGGCTGTGTCTTGCTCACGTCGGTGACGGGCGTGGTGTAAGCGTCTTTGAAGCGGTCGTGGCGCAGGCCCAGCAACAGGCCGAAATCGCCTAGCACCATCCGGTCTTGCACAAACACACCGGTGTTGCGGGCGTCGGAGGAGAGCTTGCCCACGCCGGTGGAGGCCACGGGTGGCACCAGGCCTGCAATGGGGTTGTAGAGATCGATGGCGCCCAGGTTGCCTGTGGTGCGCGCGCCATAGAAGCCCGCAATGGCGCGCCAGTCCAGGCCCGCCAGCACCGTGTGCTTGACCGCGCCGGTCTGCAGCTGCGCGCGCAGTTCGGCCAGAGCCGTGTCCGACGTGTATTTTTGCCCCGGCGCCATCCAGTAGCCGCGCGCCACGCGGCCGTTGGTCACCGGGCCCATGGGCGACACGATGTTCACGTTGCGAAAGGTCTCGTTGCGCGACAGGTGCACGCGGCCTTCCAGCTGGTCCGAAAAGCGGTGCTGCAGCTCGGTGGAATAAAAGCGCAGATGGCCATCGGTTTTCAACCAGGGCTCGCCGTAGAACGCGCCCACCGGCAGCACATCCGCGCTGCGTGGATTCTTGGGGTCGGGCACGGCCAAACCGGAGGTCGAAGTGCCGTCGATGCTTTGGGTCTCGGCCTGCGCGCGCCAGACGGTGTCGGGCGTGACCTGCCACTCCAGGCTGCCCGCAATGCCCTGTTTGCGCGGGGTGTTGCCATCCACAAAACTGCCGCCCCGGCTGGCGCCGCCGTCCAGGCGGTAGCGCAGCGTGCCGTCGGTGTTGAGCGGGCCGGTCAGGTCGAACTCGGCACTGCGCCAGCCGTGGCTGCCGGCGCCCATCTTCACGGTGCGCAGCGGATCGGCTTGGGGCCGCTTGCTCACGTAGTTGACGAGGCCGCCGGGCGCGACCTGGCCAAACTCCAGCGCGGCCGGGCCCTTGATGACTTCCACCCGCTCGATGTTGAACAGCGGTGGGTCCAGCAGGTGGATGAACTTGGCGCCGTCGCGCAGGAAGTTGTAGGTGTTGTTGGCCCACAGCCCCCGGATGGAGAACTGCGAGTACGAGCCGTAGTACTCGCTGCGCGAGGACACGCCCGAGGCATTGCGCAGCACATCGCGCTCGGTGGTGGCCATCTGCTGCTCCAGCAGCGCGTTGTCGATCACGCTGACCGAGCGCGGCGTCTCCAGCACCGACAGGCCCAGGCGCGAGCTGCTTTGCGCGCGCCGTGCGGGCGTGGCGGCTTCGCCTGCCGTGGAGTCGATGACATCGACCTGGCGCAAGGAGGGGGCGGCTGCTGGAGCGTCGGAGGGTATAGGTGCGGGTGCTGTGCTGTTCTGCGCGAACGCGGTGCCGCACACAGCCAGCAGTGCGGCTTGCGCCACAGCGGTGCGCAAGAGATTGGGGTGAATCATGGCGCTATCGAATTAATAGCTGTCGGCGCTTTTACGTAAAGCGCTACAGCCCATTTTTAGTGATATGAATGCCAGCCGCCCGAGCGTGCCAAGGCAGTACCACGCGCCGCGAGAGGGCGGTGGTTTGTGCGGCTAGCAAATCGGCGGTGGCGGCAGCCGGGGCTCAGTGGGCCTTGGGCGGCTCGGGCAGGGCGGGCGACGCCATGCCGTCGGCCAGCACAAACGTGAGCGTGGTCACGTAGCTGGCTTCGCCGTACTTCTCGCCTTGCACTTCGCCGGGGGTCTTGTCGCTGTGCTTTACCTCGGCCACGTACTGGCCCTTCCAGGGGGTGACGAAGGTCACGGTGCCGTCTTCACCCGCCTCGGCTTCGCGCGTCCAGCCCGACGGGGCGGCCAGCTGCACCTTGGCCTTGGGCAGCGGCGCACCCTTGTAGACCACCTTCAGCTCGCCGGGCTTGCCGGTGGGCACCAGGTCCAGCGGCGCGGTGGGTGCCACGGGCTTGGCCAGGCTGGCCACCCAGCGGGCCGAGGGCTGCCAGATCATGGCCGGCAGGTTGCGCTTGCTGCGGTCGATCAGCGGGTAGCTGGCGGCGGCGAACAGGGTGTCGGGCGTTCCCGTGGTGGCGTAGACAAAAGCGTCTTTGGCGAGCTGGCCTTCCACGCGCTGGGCGGCGGCACCTGCGCGTTGTTGTTCCAGTGCAGGCACACCCTTGAACTGGTCCAGCCGGCCGGGCGAGGTCTCGCGCAGGTTCTCGTTGAACTCGCCAAAGTGCAGGCGCGCCTGACCTCCAGCGTTTTCGAGCCAGACCTGGTGGGCATGGGCGGTGCTCACCGCGGTGAGGGCGCCGCAGGCCAGCAGGGCGGACAGCAGCGGGGCTTGGAGGCGTTGGTTCGAGGACATGGACGTTTTCCTTTCGGTGGTTTAGTGACAGCAAAAACAGCGGAGCGCAGTGCTCCACACCCCCGGTGCTACAGGGGAAAAATACTCATTTTTTGATAGCTGCCGGCGCTTTTTGGATAAGCGCTGGGTGGCTTTTTGACCCTGAAATGGGTCTTGGCAGTGCCTGTGTGGCGCGGGGTGCCGCTTTAGAAGTCCACGCTCACGCTCAGCGACAAGGTGCGCGGCGCACCCACCACCAGGTAGCCCGAGCCGGGGTAGCCGCCGACTGAGGCCCAGTAGTTGCGGTTGGTCAGGTTGTCGATGCGGGCGCGCAGTGTGACGAGCTTGCCTTGCACTTCCGTCATATAGCGGGCACCCACGTCGAGCCGGTTCCAGCCGGGCACGCGCAGGGTGTTGGTGGCGTTGGCATAACTGGCGCCGGTATGCACCCAGCGGCCGTCCACGGCCAGGCCCGGCACGCCGGGCACGTCCCATTCCGCCCCCAGGTTGGCTTGCAGCTTGGGGACACCGATGACGCGCTGGCCGTCGGTGGCGGCAGCGCCGGTGGTCAGCTGCTTGGCATCCAGCCAGGTCAGGCCGCCCAGCAGGCGCAGGCCCTGGGTGGCCTCGCCTTGCACGGCCAGCTCGATGCCCTGGTGGCGGTCCTTGCCGCTGGTGCTGAAGAGGTTGGCCGCGTTCAAAAACGCACGCGGCTTGGTGGTGGAGAACAGCGCCACGCTGCCGCCCACGCGGCCGGCGTCAAACTTGATGCCCACTTCCTTTTGTTTGGAGACATACGGCGCCAGCATCTCGCCCCGGTTGGCCGCCGTGCTGGGCGCGGTCTGGCCCTGGCTCAGGCCTTCCACATAGTTGGCATACACCGACAGGCCCTTGTTGACCTTGTAGACAGCCGCCAGCAGCGGGCTGGTGCGGCTCTGGTCGTAGCGGTCGGTCTGCAGCCCGGTGCCGTAGTCGTAATTGGCGATCTCCATCTTCTGGTGGCGCAAGCCCACGGTGAAGAGCAGGCGGTTGTCCATGAAAGCCATCGTGTCGCCCAGCGCAAAGCTGGACAGGCGGGTGCTGCCGGTGCGCAGGGGATTGGCCAGATCGCCGCCAAACAGGGTGTTGGCGCTGAACCCCGGTAGGCTGGTGGCTATGGGGTTGTAAAGATTGGTGGCGTGCGTGTTGCGCCAATCCATGGCGTAGGCATTCTTCTTTTCGAAGTCGTAGTGCGACGCCACCGCCACCCATTCATGCCCAACGCTGCCGGTCTGCAGCTTGCCACGCAGGCCCAGCTCGCCGGTGTTCACGCTGTCCTTGCGGGTGTTGTCAAAGCGGTAGGTGGTGGCGGCGCCGCTGGCGGCGTTGGTCACCGTGAGGTTGGCCAGTGAATTGGCTTCTTCGCCACGGCGCGCGCCCGCCGCAGCCCAGGCCGTGGTGCTGGGCGACAGGTCCCACTCGCCACGCAGCGTGCCGAACACATCGCGTTCGTTGGAGTAGCTCCAGGGCTGGGCAAAGTTGGTCTGGTTGTCGGGCACGCTCGGCACCGTGGTCACAGCGCTGCCCAGCGTGACGTTGGTGCGGGTGTTCTTGAGCTTGTGGTCCTGCCAGCCGATATCGCCCGACAGGCGCACATCGCGGCTGCGCCAGTCCAGGCCCACGGCCAGCAGGCCGAGCTGCACGTCTTCGTGGTCCACCGCCGTACCGCCATTGCGGCCAGCAGCATTCACGCGGATGCCCGTATTGCCATCGGGCCCAAAGCGCCGGGCAATGTCGGCCGCCACCTGCGTCTGGCCGCCGCTGGCCACGCCAAAAGTCACGCGGCTCAAGGGTTCGTTGGGCGCGCGCTTGGGCAGCAGGTTGATGCTGCCGCCCAGACCG
This sequence comes from Acidovorax sp. NN32, assembly GCF_057597245.1. Lineage (NCBI taxonomy): Bacteria > Pseudomonadati > Pseudomonadota > Betaproteobacteria > Burkholderiales > Comamonadaceae > Acidovorax > Acidovorax sp. NN32. The sequence goes on along the minus strand of NZ_CP199679.1, from coordinate 3,683,573 downwards.
CCGCCGTTGGGGCTGGCACCGTTCAAAAAGGCCGATGCGCCGCGCAGCACCTCCACACGCTCGAACAGCTCGGTGGCAATGTATTGGCGCGGCAGCAGGCTGTACAGGCCGTTGTAGGCCGTGTCGTCCGAATCGAGGATGAACCCCCGGATGAAGAACGCCTCCTGAAAATTGCCAAAGCCACGTGCAACGCGCACCGTGGGGTCGTTCTGCAGCACATCGCCCACGCTGCGGGCATGGCGGTCCTGGATCAGTTCGTTGGTGTAGCTGGTGATGGAAAACGGCGTGTCCATCGCGTCCTTGGTGCCCAGGATGCCCGCACGGCCCCCACGGGCCACCTGGCCGCCGGGGTAGGCGGGCGACAGGCCTTGCACCGATGCGTCGGCGCTGGCGTTGACCGTGACGGTGGACAGGGTTTTGCCGTCGGGCTCGGTACCGCTGGCCGTCGCTTGCGCCCAAGCGGCGGGCGCGGCCAGTGTGAAGAGCAACGCGGCGGCCAGTGCGGCTGGGGTCAGGGTAGGGCGGCGAGTGGAATGGGAATTGCGCATGGCGTGGTGAAGGTGCGGGGAATTTTCAGAGTGGCGTGGCGTTGGCGTTGGTGCCCGCTTCGTCGGCATCGGTGTGGGGTTTGTCATGGGCGCGTTGCGCAGTGGCCCTTGGCGTGGTGCGCGGCCAGCAGGTCCAGCCCATCACCACCACCGGAATGCCCAGACCCACCCACGACCACCAGTCGCCCCAGGTGTCAGACACCAGTGCCGTGATGAGGCCGGTGGTGGTCAGCACACCCATCACGATGGGCCAGCCCCACAGCGACCAGAAAGGGCTCGCCTTCATGCGCGGCCCTCCGTGCTTGGCAGCGCGCCGCCAGTGCGTGCGGCAGCCGTTGGCGGCAGGCCGGTGTGGCCGTGCACGGTGGCTGCCGCCGTGGCGGTGCTGGTACTGGCGTTGCTGACGCTGCCCGCCTGCGCACCTTTGCGCAGCCATAGGTACAACCCGCTGCCCAGCACCACGATGGTGGCAATGTCGAGCAGCGCCCAGAGGATCTTCATCGGCATGCCACCGTAGTCGCCAAAGTGCAGCGGCTGCGAAACCAGCAGCGCCGTCAGGTACCACGGCAGCTGGGGCGCTGCAGTGACCTGCGCCGTGCGCGCATCCACCAGCACGGGCTTGAGCAGGCGCGAGGTGAGCGGCTCGTTGCCACGCAGAAAAAACGTGTTGTGATGCGGGCTGGAGAACGCTGTGCCCGGGAACGCAATGAACGACAGCTTGGTGCCCGGCGCCTGGGCTTGCGCCACCTCCAGCGCTTGTTGCAGCGGCCCGCGCTCTGCGGCGGGCACGATGGGCTGGCCCTCATAGGGCTTGAGCAGCAGTGACAGCTGGTCGTACTGCCAGTACTTGATGAGCAGATCGGCCCACGTATTGATCATGCCCGTGCCGCCCACCACAAATGCCCACACCAGCGTGACGATGCCCAGCAGGTTGTGCAGGTCGAGCCACTTCACGCGCGTGGAGCGGTCCCGCCGCACCTCGCCAAACGCCAGCTTGCGCATGAAGGGCGCATACAGCACCACCCCCGTGACGATGGCCACCAGCAGCAGCAAGCCCATGAAGCCCAGAAACAACTTGCCCGGCAGCCCTGCAAACAGGTCCACATGCAGCTTGAACATCACGTACATGAAGCCCTCGTCAAACCGTGGCTGCGCCAGCACCTGGCCCGTGCGCGCATCCACCGCCACGGAGCGGAAATCGTCCGTGGGCGCCGGTGTGGGCGTGAGCGTGACGAACCACACGTTGTCATCGTCCTCCGCGTGCGACGCGAACTGCACCACACGATCCGGGTGCAGCGCATGCGCGGTGGCCAGCACGTTGTCGAGGCTGGCGCGCGGCGTGTTGGCGGGCATCGCAGGCGCCTCGACCTCGGTGCCCAGCAGGTGGCCAATTTCGTGGTGAAAGATCAGCGGCAGGCCGGTGATGCACAGCAGCAGCATGAAGACGGTGCACACCAGGCTGGACCACTTGTGGGTCCAGCTCCAGCGGCGCAGGGCGGTGGGGCTCAGCATGGTGTGGAGGTGGGGTGGCAGGGGCCGGGCTGGCGCACACCCGCACGGCCGGCCCACAGCGCAGAGGCGGCAATGGTGGCAGCAGAAGGAGTGAAGAAGTGGTTCAAGCCAGACAACCCGAAAACATCGAAGGACGGTGGGTGCTGGCTGCAGCCTTAGAACAGGTCTAAGGGGGAGGCTGTGGCTTGCGGAAACTGAATTTTACATTGCAAATGGGAATGATTTGTATTTGTTGTGATGCGGGGATGGGGGTGTTGGGAAAAAGCCGGTCCCACGGTGCGGGGAATGGTTTTGTGCGGGTTGGCGTGCGTGAAATCGCTTCAAGGTTGATGGAAAATTGACACAAAGGTATGTCTTTTCTCCCCTCCCGCAAAGCGTTTGATCCCTTCACCCAGGGGACGTCCCGCCCCAAGGTGCAAGCCGCCCCTCACACCTGCCCTATGAGCAAATTTGCGCATCCATTGGAGGTCCGTCGTCTCGTTGCTGACGACGCTGAAGCGTTTTCTTTTTTGCGGCGCGAGGTCACGCGAGACAATCCGGTGCCCATGGGTTTGACGTTCGAGGAAGAACTCACGCGCACGTTGGAAGGCTTTCGAGCGCAGCTGTCCGCACCTCTTCCAAACGCTGTGTTCGGTTGTTTTGTTCTGGGTGAGCTTGCCGCGACAGCGGCTGTGAGCCGCGCAGGCCAGTTCCCATCATCGCATCACAAGATGGTGATGTGGGGCGTGTTCACGTCCCCTCGGCACCGTCGCCGGGGACTAGGCCGGCAAGTCGTGGAAACCGCACTTCAACACGCCTTCGACAACGGCGTGCACCGGGTGAACCTGCAGGTGTACCTGCCCAACGAATCGGCCATCCTGCTTTACAAATCAATAGGTTTTGTGGAGTACGGCGTCGAGTCTGAAGCTGTATGCCTTGATGGTCAGTATCACGACGGTGTTCACATGACGCTTGCCAAAGATCGGCATGACAAGCCGCGGCATCCGACGGCCTTCGACGCCCGCTGAGCGGCGTTGAACCGTGAATCGGACTTGTGCTGTTCTCAGAAGCCTGCGGGCTATGTCCAGGCCTCCAGCAGTGGCTGCGCTGGAGGTACTGCACCAGCCGGCGCATCCTGACCGACCTTCGCCAAGGCGAACTGAAAAGCGCTGAGCGTGCAGGCGCTCCTCATGAGAGGTCCTCCCGGCCGGGGGCACTCGGCGCGGGGTGTGTCGGGTGCGAGCATCAATACCGCGCCTTGAGCGCCACCGTCACACGCCGCGGCTCGCCATAAAAGTTCTGGCGCGAAATGCCTGACACTTTCTCGTAGTAGGTCTTGTCCAGCAGGTTGTCCACCGACAGGTTCAGAGACAGGTGGTCGTTGATCTGGTAGCCCACCTGGGCGTTGAACACCGCGTAGCCCGGTGCGTTGATGCGCAACGCACCGCTTTGCGCAAAGAACTCGCTGCGGTAGGTCATGCCGCCGCCCACGCTGAAGCCGCGCAGCGCCGGGCTGGTGAAGGCATAGCGGGTGAACAGGTTCACGCTGTGGCGCGGCGTGACGGGGCTGAACACCTGGCCCTGCTGCGCCACGGGGGCCTGGAGGTAGCGGGTGTCGTTGTAGGCGTAGCCCGCCACGATGTCCCAGCCGGGCTGGGGCTGGCCGCTGATCTCGGTTTCGAAGCCTTGCGCGCGCACCTTGCCGCCGGCGATGTAGGCGTTTGCCACCACCGGGTCGGCGATGGCACGGTTCTCGTCAATGATGCGAAACAGCGCTGCATGGGCCTGCAGGCGCTTGTGCAAAAACTCGCCCTTCACGCCCAGCTCCACCTGCTTGCCTGTGCGTGGGGCAAGCAACTGCTTGGCCGCGTTGAGCTGGCTTTGCACCACGAAGGTCTCTGCATAGCTGGCGTAGCCGGTGTACTGCGGGTGGAAGTCCCACATCAGAGCCAGCGACGGCACGAACTGGCGGCCGGGGTCTGCCGATGCGGTGACTGCGCCCGTGCTGGTGCTGCGCGTCACCACCTCCGCCCACGACAGACGCCCGCCTGCCAGCAGCTTGACCGTGTCGGTCAGGCCGATCTGCGCCTGTCCGTACAGCGCGTTCTCGCGGCGCGTGACGATCGAGGTGAAGCCCGGCAACCGGATGTCTGGGTAGGCCAGGTCGTAGTGGGGCTGCAGCAGGTTGAACGGCACGCTGGGGCCGTAGGCGTAGTTGCCGTCCCAGCTCTTGCCCTCGTTATGGCTCGCGCCCACCAGCAGCTTGTGGGTGCGGCCTGCCACCTGCACCGGTGTGACCAGGAAGGCGTCGTAGTTGCGGGTGCGCACGTGAAAGTCGCCGTCCACGGTTTCCATGGTGAAGCTGCCGTCGGCGGCCAGGGCACTGTTGGCGCGGGCCGAGCGGTAGAACGCCGTGCGGTCGATGTCGCGCGCGGACAGGCGCACCAAGCCGCCCCCATCCAGCCGGTGCTCCAGCTCTGCGAAAACGTCGGTGGTCTCCAGGTCTTGGCGGTTGGCACGCAGGCCAGCAAAGGCACTGCGGGGCAGGTCGGCCAGGCGGCCATCGGCATAGGTGGGCAGGCCCTGGTCGATGGCGGCGCGCACGCGCTGCTGCGCCGCGCCCACCGACACGGTGGTGGAGGGGGCGATGTCCCATTCCAGCGAGCCGTAGCCCAGGCGCTTGTTGTTGAACAGGGTGTCTACAAAACTGTCTTTGTCTTCCACCACCGCGACGGCGCGCGCGCGGATCGTGCCTTCGGCATTGAGGCCGCCGCCCACGTCTACGGTGCCCCGGCGCAGGCCGAAGGAGCCCACCGCCGCATCGGCGCCAATGGCCAGCTTGGCCGGGGCGCGCTTGCGCACAAGGTTCACGGTGCCGCCGGGCTCGCTCGCGCCCTGCAGCAGCCCGGCCGGGCCGCGCAGCACTTCGATGCGGTCATACATGGCCGTGTCGAGCGTGCTGTAGTTGCCCTGGGGAATCGGAACGCCATCGAGCTGGATGGCGCCCAGATCGAACCCGCGCGCCTGGAAGGTGTTGTAGTTGCCCGCACCATCAAAGCGCGTGACCGTCATGCCGGTGCTCAGCTTGATGGCGTCTTCCACTTTGGTCAGGTTGCGGTCATCCAACTGCTGGCGCGTGACCACGCTGAGGGACTGCGGCGTCTCGCGCGGTGCCTGCTGGAGCTTGCCTACGCTGACTTCGCGGGCGGTGTACTGGCCCGAGCCTTCGGTCGCCGCGCTGTTGGCCTCGTCGGTCACCTTCACTTCGGGCAGCGCTGTCGTGGTGGGGGTGCCCGTGGTGGGGCCGGAGCTGGTCTGTGCTTGCGCCGTTGCCACGGTGGCCAGCAGGGCGGCAAGGGCCAGTGGGTGCATTTGCATGGTGCTTCTCCTCCTCGGTGTTTGATATCTGCTATTAAATTAATAGCTTTTAGCGCTTACCCATCAAGCGCTAGCAGCCAAAAATTGTTCAAATTTGCGTGCTGTGCCTGCAGGCGCAGCGTCAGAACCGCGTGCGCAGCGTCACCTGCACCGCGCGCGGCGAGCCGGGCAGGATCAGGTTGTCGTTGCTGCCGTGGGCCGACACGTAGTACTTGCGGTTGGCCAGGTTCTTGATGTTCACGTCCACATCCCACTGGCCCAGCGTGTACTGCAGGGCCGCGTCCAGCGTGGTGTAGCCGGGCAGGGTGACCAGGTTGGTCAGCGAGGTGAAGCGCGCACCCACGTAGTTCACGCCGCCGCCCACGCGCAGGCCGTGGCCCAGGTCTTTCATGGCCCACAGGAAGGCGGAGTTGCGCGGCGTGAGCGCGGGCACCTTGCCTTGGGCGGCGATGGCGGCGGTGGGCAGCTGTGTGGATGTGGTGGTGGCCAGTGACTTCGTCATGCGGCCGTCCAGCCAGGCGTAGCCGGTGCTCACGTCCCAGCGGCCGGGCAGGCGGCCGTTGGCGGTCAGCTCCAGGCCGTTGGTGCGCTGGGTGCCCACGTTGATCTGGCGTCCAGGGTTGGCGGGGTCGGTGTTCTTGATGTTGGTGCGCTCCAGGTTGAAGAGCGCGCCGGTCACATTCATGCGGCCATCGAGCAGGTCGAGCTTGACGCCGATTTCCTTGTTCTCGGTGATCTCTGGTTCGGCGCCGGTGTTGTTGGCGGCCAGCGCAAACGCTTCGGCCGAGGGCTGGAAGGATTTGCTGTACGACACGTAGTACGACACCACATCGCTCGGCTGCCACACCAGGCCCGCGCGAGGGCTGAACTTCTTGTCGGTGCGCGAGAGCGTTGCGAGCTTGCGGTCGAACGTGGTCTCTTGCCCGAAGACGTCGTAGCGGGCGCCCACCAGCGCCTTCCATTGGGGCGCCAGCGTGATCTGGTTTTGCCAGTACAGCGCGGCCGTGTCTTGCGTGGTGTGGCTGGGGATGGCGCTGTCGGCGTTGTAGTTGGCCGCTGGGATGGCGGGAGCAGGGCGGTTGCCGGGGTTGAAGAGCGGCACGCGGTCTGCGCCACCGGTGACGGACTCGGAGCGTTTCTTTTGCTGGCCCAGTTCCACACCCATCAGCCACTCCTGCTTGAAGCCGCCGAGCTGGTTGCGCCACGTCACGTCGGTCTGGTTGAAGAAGCCTTTTTCGTCGCGCAGGATGAACGAGCGCGTGCGGCCCACCGTCAGGTTCACCGGGTCGGTGGTGCCGCCGGGCAAGGTGTTGTAACGGTCCAGCGTGTAGTCGTACAGGCGCGTGACGTTGCGCACCGACCAGTCGTCGTTGAAGCGGTGGTTCAGCGTGGCCGCGAACGACTGCATGGTGCTGGTGGTGGTGTCGTCCTGCGCGGCGTTGCTGGAGCCGTAGTAGGTGCTCGCGGGCACGTTGACTGGGCGGCCGTTGAGCGCAGGGATGCCGAAGTCCGTCAGGCGCTTGTCGCGCGCGTTGGTGTACTGCAGCAGCAGGTCGGTCTGCGCCGCGAGCTTGAGCGCGAGCGACGGCGCGAAATTGTGGCGCTTGACGAACTGCTGGTCGCGGTAGCTGCCCGAGTCTTCCACGGCGGCGTTGATGCGGAAGGCGGCGGTGTCGCTGATGCCCACATTCACGTCGGCCGTGGCGCGGCGGTAGTCAAAATTGCCCAGACCCAGCGATGCCTCGCCCGAGGTCTCGCCAAACTTGGGCTTCTTGGTCACGCGGTTGATCAGGCCACCCGACGATCCACGCCCGTACAGCACGGCGGCAGGGCCCTTGAGCACTTCCACACGCTCGATGTCGGCCAGGTCTCGGAAGTACAGCGCGTCGTCGCGCACGCCGTCCACAAACTGGTCGGCAATGGCGGTAAAGCCGCGTATCACCACCTGGTCGCGCTGGCCGTCGCCGTGGCTCATGGCCACACCGGGCACGTTGCGCAGCGCGTCTTCCATGGAGCGCGCGCCTTGGTCGCGCAGTAGCTGTGCGGGCACTACGTTCACGGCCTGGGGCACGTCGCGCAGCGGCGCGCTGCCTTTGGTGGCTGTGCTGGCGGCGGCGGGCGAATAGCCGTCGTCGTCCGCGCTGGATTGCACGGTGACCTCGCCCAGCGTCTGCGGCGTGGTCTGCGCAACTGCAGGGGGTGGCGCCGTCGTCTGCGCCAGTGCCGTGCCACACAGCGTGGCAAGCAGGGCGGCCACCAGCGGGTGGAGGCGATAGGGGGTTGGTGTGTAAGCGTGCATGGTTTTCCTTGGAGTGAGCGCAACGCGGTTGGCGAAAAGCCCTTGCACCTCGTGGCCTGGCGCACGCCGTAAAGGCCCGCTGTCTGGGATGTGGTGGGGCCGTGAAAACAGAAAAGCGAGTTCGAGCCCGAGCGGCTCAGCGCACGGCTGCGGGAGCGTGGAGACTGTCCATCACCACCCCAGCGCCCGCGCCAGCAGGCCCGCCAGCAGGGCGGCGCCAGCCAGTTCGGGCGTGCGCCGGGGCTGCCAGGTGACGGTGGCCGTGACCGCCACGGCGGCCACCGACAGGGCCACGGACCATGCCGTTACGCCCAGTGATGCAGATGTGCCCCCCGGCGGGTGCGCCGCTGCCAGCCACAGCGAAAGCACCAGCAGCAGCCAGCCCGAGCGGCGCAGCGCCACCAGGCGGCGCACGGCGCCTTCCTTGCCCAGGGCGTGGGCCAGGGCGTCTTCGTGGTGGCGATCCATGCCCAGCGCAATGGCCGACCAGGCGGCAAAGCACAGAAGAAAGGCAGACATGGCTCAGGCTCCCGAGGTGGAGGTTTCGGCAGGCGCCACGGGCACCGACGGGGCAGGCCGCGCGGGTCGCGCACTCCGTGCAGGCGCACCGCGCCGGGGCGTGCGACCAGGGCGCACACGCCACGCCAGCCAGCCCAGCAGCAGCCCAGTGGCCAAAAACGACAGGTCCATGCTGGCCCACACCCATTCGCGCGCGGGCAGGCTCACGCCCAGGTGGGTGTGTGTGGTCAGCGCGTTGATCAGCGGCAGCGCGACCCACACCAGGCCCGCAGCTGCCAGCGGCACCGTCCAGCCCAGGCGGTGCGGGCGCACCACTGCGCAGGCCAGCGCCCACAGCAGCGTGATGCCCCAGGCGCTGAAGAACCAGGCCAGCTCTGCATCCGCTCGGCCCTCGATGCCCACAGGGATCAGGCGGTTGGCGGCCAGGTACACGCCACAGGCCAGCGGCAGCCCGGCCAGTGTCGCGATGTTGATACCAGCCACCAGGCGCTCACCAAACGGCGCTTTGGGGTGCGCAGCGGGCGCGGTGCTGGTTGCGGTGCTGGTGGCGGTGGCTGCCCCTTTGCGGCTGGCCTGTGTCTGCGACTTGGCGCTGCGCTTGACCGACCACAGCACCATGCCCGTGGCAATCATCAGGCTGCCCAGCACCCCAAAACCGAACAGCGCCCAGCGCAGGCCCACATCGGCAAACCGCGCCATGTGCAGGCCATACAGCACGCCATAGGTCTTGACGGCGGGGCTGGTGGCGTAGGCATGGTCCAGCCACTCGCCGGTGGTGGCATCAAACAGCAGGCGCGGTGGGCGGTACTGCAGGCGGTCGCCTTCGTGGCGCGTTACCTCCACCACGGCGCGGCCGTTGGCATCGCGGCGCGCCTGCACGCTGCCGATGCGCCCGCCCTGCCAGCGGGTGGTGGCCGCGTCGATGATGGGCTGCAGGGTGATGGCGGGCAGGGGCTCCACCTTGTCGCCCGCACCCCGGCGGGGACGGCTTTCGGGCTTCTCGCCCTGCAGGTCGGCAAAGTACGCGTTGGAGTCCACGCCTTTCTCGTTCTTGTAGTTGGCGGCAATGCCCGCGGGCATGTACAGCGTGTGGAAGATCATCAGCCCGCTGAAGGTGATCATCAGATAGAACGGCAGCACCAGCACGCCGCTGACGTTGTGCGCATCCAGCCAGGCACGCTGCCCGCCCTTGGTAGGGCGGAAGGTGAAGAAGTCCTTGAAGATGCGGCGGTGTGTGATCACGCCGGTGATCAGCGCCACAAACATCAGCATCGTGGCCACGCCCACCACCCAGCGGCCTTGGATAGTCCAGCGGCCCTTTTGCGCGGTACGCAGCTCGAAGTGAAAGCGGTAGAAAAAATCACCGCCCATGGTCTGGCGCGCCTCGATGGGCTCGCCCGTCTGCGGGTTCATGCGCAGCGTTTCAAAGCGCCCGTTGCCGGTGCCGCGCCAGAGCATGTTGACAGCTGGGTCGCGGTCATCGGGCAGGTGCAGGATCCACTGGGTGACGTCAGGGGCCTTGCGCACCAGCGCGTCCACGGACTTCTGGGCCACCTGCGCATCGGCCGCGTCGGTGCGCGGCAGCCCGTGCATCTCGGGCCGCATCCACAGGTTGAACTCGTTCTTGAAGAACGACAGCGTGCCCGTGAGGAAGATCGCAAACAGCAGCCAGCCCAGGATGAGCCCTGCCCAGGTGTGCAGCCACGACATCGCTTGGCGAAAGCCTTCGCGGTCGGCGCTCTTGCGCACGGTGGAGGTCGCTGTTGTCATGGCGTGCCCCTCATCCATTGCGGCGCCATGGCGCACGCGCCCAGTGCCAGGGCGGGCAGCAGCGTGCCGCCCCAGGCGCCCCAGGCCGTGCGCGCATAAAACGCCCATCCCGCCGCCATGGCATAGGCCAGCCAGGCCAGCATGGTGGCGGTCAGCACGGCCTCCACGCGTGGCATCCACAGCGCCAACACCAGCGAAAGCGCAGCGGTGAACCCTGCCGCCAGCGCATAGCCGCCAGCGATGGCCGCCATGGCGCGGGAGGTGATGACCAGGCGGTAGCGCCAGTCAACGCGGGCCGCCTTCATGGCCGACCTGCGGCGGCACCCAGGGCGGTGCGGCCTTCAAAAAAGGAGAGAAGCAGAACTCCTGCAGAGCAGGGGCTGGCGGTGCTGCGCGGCATCAGAAAGGCTCCAGGCAGTAGGTGTCGTACGGCAAACGTACAAACGCTGGCTGCAGCGGCGGAGAGCCCGGCTGACTGGCTGGCTAGGTGTTAAAGGGAATCACGGGACCTGCCCTTGCAGATCGGGATCTGCAAGAAGGAATGGCCTTGGTCGTAAGAATGCATTCTACTTTTGTTGAGAAGCATTCGCATTTATAAGAATGCTATTTGTGCTGTTTTGATGTGTGCTTGCAACAGCTTGTGACGTTGAGGGGCATAGGTGCGCCGCATGGGTGCGTTCACCGTGCTACGTCAGCGGCTACAGACTTTGAAACTTCAAAGGCGAAGCAGGCTTGCTCGGCGACTGGAGTCTGCACTGCCACCAGCCCACATCGTGCCATTGGCCGTTTTTGAAACCTACATTGCGATAGACGCCCAGTGCTTCGAATCCCACCGACTCGTGCAACGCCACGCTGGCATTGTTGGGAAGGGCAATGCCAGCGAACGCCTGACAGTAGCCCAGATGGATCAGCTCCCTTTTCAGCTCCTGATACATCCGTTTTCCAAGGCCTTGTCCGCGAGCATCCTCACGGAGGTAGGCGGTGGTGTCCACCGACCATTGGTAGGCAGCCCGCTCACGGTGCTTGCTCGCGTACACATATCCATTGACCTGACCGTGTTTGTCCTCGCTGACCAGCCAGGGGAGATCCGGTAGTGTCTTGGATATGCGTTCCCGCATCTGCTCAATCGTCGGAGCCTCAAGCTCGAATGAAATGCTGGTCTGCTGAACGATGGGGGCATAAATGGCGGTGATTGCCTCGGCGTCAGCTTCTGTGGCGGTGCGTATGGTCATGAGCGAGAGCTTTCAAGTAGCCGGAGCTTGCAATAGAGAGGCGCTGCAGGGTGCGGTCTGCTCTTGTTGCAGCACCTGCAAAAGAAGGGTGAGTGACTTGTTGATGGCAGCGCGATCACGTTCATGAAGCGAGCCCAGCAATTGGGTCGCATGGGCATCGAGCGCAGCGTTCAGATCATCAACGGCACGCGTGCCTTCGGCGGTTAGCGTCACCAGCCAACTCCTTGCATCAGCGGGGTTTGGCTCCTTGGTCACCAGGCCGCGGGCTACCAGCGTTTCAACGGCTCGCGATATCCAACTCTTTTCCAGGCGTACTCGCGTCCCAAGTTCAGAGAGCGTCAGGGGGCCAGAGCGCCCCAGTTCGGTCAGCAAATGGCACTGAGTGTTGGAGGTCTGGCTGCAGTCGGCCACGATGCGTTGCGCTCGGGTGTACAGACGAGCCACCTCGCGCAGCAGCATTTCAGGGTGAGGGGTAGACATTTAGGTGTGTAAAGCAACTAACTGCCTGAAAGATACTTGTCTGTGATTTGGTTGTCAATAGCAACTAAATGGACCATTTTTTCTTGTTCAGTGCATCGGTTGATGCACTTTCGGCCAAAAAAAACGGGCCGAAGCCCGTTTGTTCCATTCTGCTGGCGAAGACACCGACGAGGCATCTTCGTGCCGCGCAGGCGTTGGGATGGATTACTCCACGTCACCCATCTGCGATTGCAGGTAGTTCTGCAGGCCCACCTTGCCGATCAGATCGATCTGGGTTTCCAGGAAGTCGATGTGCTCCTCGGTGTCGTCCAGGATCTTTTGCAGCAGGTCGCGCGAGACATAGTCACGAACCGTTTCGCAGTGGGCGATGCCATCCTTGATGGTGGCCTGGGCGCCTTGTTCGGCGCGCAGGTCGCAGGCCAGGATCTCTGGTACGTCTTCGCCGACCTGGATCTTGGCCAGGTCCTGCAGGTTGGGCAGGCCATCCAGCGTGAAGATGCGGTCCATGAGCCAGTCGGCATGCTTCATCTCGCCGATGGATTCCGAATACTCCTTCTTGGCCAGCTTGTCGAAGCCCCAGTGCTTAAGCATGCGGTAGTGCAGGAAGTACTGGTTGATGGCGGTGAGTTCGTTCTTGAGCTGGGCCTGCAGATGGCCAATGACCTGTGCGTCACCTTTCATGGGGACTCCTTGTTGTGTTGTGTTGATTCGGCCCCGATTGTCGTGAGCCATATCAACACGCGCAAGGCATATCCCTGCTAGAGCGCGCTGGCTGCGTGTGAGGTTGATAGGCGTTCGCGTTCACCCCGGCCGACCCCATCCGGCCCGGTAGGCCCGATGGGGCTGCGCAGGCCGTGCGCGGGGCTATTGTGCGGCGCGTGGCGCGGCCGCCTGTGTGCCCATGGCGGTTGCGGCTGCAGACGATGGCGCCGTGCGCCGCTCACGCCAGTGCGCCAGGCCCAGCCATACCGTGGGCACCAGCACCAGGGCCAGCGAGATGGCCTGGGCAATGGTGCCTTCGGCCAGGTCTTCGGTGGCCGCATGCCAGTAAGCGTTGTCGATGCCGGGTATCGCTGCGCCTTCGGTGAACTCATGGAACGCATACACCACCAGTTGCACCGCAAACACCGCCATGAACCACGACGTGACGCGGAAGAACCGCGCAAGGTTCACCGCGCGACCGTAGCGCGTCCAGGCCCAGGCGATGGCAATGGCCAGCGCCAGGCCCGCCAGACCGCCCCAGGCCATGTAGCCCAGCTCGGCGCTGCGGGCCAGGGCGGCGAGCATGGTGGCGGTTTCCACGCCTTCGCGGCCCACCATGAAGAGGGCAAACAGGAACACCGCCACCCAGGCGCGCGGGCCTTCCAGCACACTGGCGCGGTCCATGCGCTGGGCAATGTCCTGGCCCATGCCTTGGCCCGCACGGCGCATGTGCACCACGCACCAGGCCACGGTGGCGGCAGCCACCAGCGCCATGCCACCCTCGGCTGCGGGCGACAGCGCACCCACCTGCGAGAGCACCCAGCCCAGCACCAGCGAGAGCAGGGCTGCCACGCCCACGCCCGCGCGCAGTGGCAGCAACAGGTGCAGGCGCCCGGTCTTGCGCAGGTACAGGGTGGCAATCGCCACCACCAGCAGGGCTTCCAGCCCTTCGCGGAAACAGATCAGAAGTGTTTGGAACATGGTGTTTGAGGTCTTTGCTATAAATTTATGAGCTGCTTGCGCTTATCAATAAAGCGCTGCAGGCCGTTTTGACCAATATTTCAGAGGCGTCGAGCTTTGGCTGGCCCACTGCAGCAAAGTGGCATGGGCGGCGTTGCTGCAGTGCGGCAGATGATAAAACTAAACGCGAATCAGTTGTATTTGAATGTTTGATATGCCGCAAGGGTTGACCAGGTGGGCGGTGGTTCGTGCAGCGGCTTCGTGGCGGTCTTTGGGGGTTTAAAAGGGGGCAAAATGCCCGCCCCGGCCTGAGGGCAGGGTGTCACTGTATAGTCACAGGCAATTGATTCAATCAAATCAATTAATTGGATTGATGGTCTCGAAAAGCCTAGACTTCAGTCCTGTTCAGTTAACCAACCACCAAGGAAACAGCAATGTCCCTGATCAATACGCAAGTTCAGCCCTTCAAGACCACCGCTTTCGTCAACCGTGACGGCAAGGGTGAATTCATCGAAGTGACCGAGCAGTCCCTCAAGGGCAAGTGGTCCGTGCTGATCTTCATGCCCGCAGCTTTCACCTTCAACTGCCCCACCGAAATCGAAGACGCTGCCGACAACTACGCAGAGTTCCAGAAGGCCGGCGCCGAGGTCTACATCGTGACCACCGACACCCACTTCTCGCACAAGGTGTGGCACGAAACGTCGGACGCCGTGGGCAAGGCCAAATTCCCCCTGGTTGGCGACCCAACGCACCAGCTGACCAACGCTTTCGGCGTGCACATCCCTGAAGAAGGCCTGGCACTGCGCGGCACGTTCGTGATCAACCCCGATGGCGTGATCAAGACCCTGGAAATCCACTCCAACGAAATCGCCCGCGACGTGTCGGAAACCCTGCGCAAGCTCAAGGCTGCCCAGTTCACCGCCGCCAACCCTGGCCAAGTCTGCCCCGCCAAGTGGAAGGAAGGCGCCAAGACCCTGACGCCTTCGCTGGACCTGGTCGGCAAGATTTAAGAAGGTGTGAAAGAGCCCGCCATGCCCGCTCGTCCCGCAAAAACGCGCACCCTCGTCGTTGCAAATGCTCGCCATAGCCCAAGCTATGCCTGCGCTTTGCGCCTAGACGGAGCACGTTTGTGCGGCCCGCTCTGGCACGCCGGGCCCCTTCCCACCTTCTAGTCGCTTTTCTCGGCCTCTGAAGCCGGACAGCGTCATGGCGCCTGTGCGCCGTGCCGTCCGGCTTTTTTACGCCCGGAGTTTGACCGGCAGGCTTGATCCGAACCACGCTTGCCATCACGCTCCCCACATACAACTCCAAATTCAAAGGACACCACCATGCTCGACGAACAACTCAAGACCCAACTCGCCGCCTACCTGGAGCGCGTGCAGCAGCCGTTTGAGCTGGTGGCATCCCTGGACGACAGCGAGACTGCGCGCGACATGCGCGAGCTGCTGACAACCATCCAATCCCTGCGCAGCGACAAGATCACCTTGCGCACCGACGGCAACGATGCGCGCAAGCCATCCTTCAGCCTGCAGCGCGCGGGCGCCACCAACAGCCTGCGTTTTGCCGGCCTGCCCCTGGGCCATGAATTCACCTCGCTGGTGCTGGCCCTGCTGTGGACGGGCGGCCACCCGCCCAAGGTGGAGCAGGACGTGATCGATTCGATCAAGGCCCTGGATGGCGACTTCAACTTTGAGGTCTACATGAGCCTGACCTGCCACAACTGCCCGGACGTGGTGCAGGCGCTGTCGCTCATGGCCATCGTCAACCCCAAGATCAAGACCACCGTCATCGAAGGCGGCGCCTTCCAGCAGGAAGTGACCGACCGCGAAATCATGGCCGTGCCCATGGTGTTTTTGAACGGCCAGGTCTTCGGCTCCGGCCGCATGTCGATTGAAGAAATCGTCGCCAAGCTCGACACCGGCGCCGCCGCTCGCGAAGCCGCCAAGCTCAGCGCCAAGGCCCCTTACGACGTGCTCATCGTCGGTGGTGGCCCCGCAGGCGCCGCGGCCGCTGTGTACGCCGCCCGCAAAGGCATCCGCACCGGCGTCGCTGCCGAGCGCTTTGGCGGTCAGGTCAATGACACGCTGGCGATTGAAAACTACATCTCGGTGCTCGAAACCGACGGCCCCAAGTTTGCCGCCGCACTCGAAGCCCACACCCGCGCCTACGGCGTGGACATCATGAACCTGCAACGCGCCGACAAACTCATCCCCGCGGCCGAGCCAGGTGGCCTCATCAGCGTGCAAATGGCCAACGGCGCCACGCTGCAGTCCAAGACGGTGATCCTGTCCACCGGCGCCCGCTGGCGCAATGTCAACGTGCCCGGCGAAGCCGAGTACAAGAACAAAGGCGTGGCCTACTGCCCGCACTGCGACGGCCCGCTGTTCAAGGGCAAGCGCACGGCGGTCATCGGCGGCGGCAACTCGGGTGTCGAGGCTGCCATCGATCTGGCTGGCATCGTGGCCCACGTCACGCTCATCGAGTTTGCCGACCAGCTCAAGGCCGACGCCGTGCTGGTCAACAAGCTCAAGAGCCTGCCCAACGTGACCATCCACACCAACGCGCAGACCACCGAAATCACCGGCGCCGACGGCAAGGTCAACGGCCTCAAGTACAAGGACCGCGCCACCAACGTGGAGCACCTGGTGCCGCTCGAAGGCGTGTTCGTGCAGATCGGCCTGGTGCCCAACACCGAGTGGCTCAAGGGCACGGTGGAGCTGTCCAAGTTCGGCGAAATCATCGTCGACTCGCACGGCCGCACCAACATCCCCGGCGTGTTCGCAGCGGGCGACTGCACCACGGTGCCGTTCAAGCAGATCGTGATTGCTGCGGGCGACGGATCGAAGGCGGCGCTGAGTGCTTTCGACCACCTGATCCGCATGCCGGTGGTGGCTGCGGCCGAAGGCGCCAAGGCTCCCGAAGCGCAGCGCGAAGCCGTGGCGGCGTAGGACGGGGCAGGGCGGCGGGGGCGAGCTGGTTAGGGCCAGTGCTTTCGAGGCACACCCCAACTCCCCTCTCCCCTCGGGGGAGAGGGGCCGGGGGAGGGGGGGGCGCATTCCCTCCGCGCCAGTTTCCCCCCTCTCGCCAACCCTCTCCCGCGAGGGGAGAGGGAGTCATGCAGGGGGCATCTCAAGCAAATCGGACCCTGGCGCTTGCTAGTAAAGCGCTAGTAGCTATCAAAACAAGAGCGACTGGATGTTTCAGCATCCGGTCGCTTTGCTTTTGGTGCCGATCATGGAGGCATGGAATCGTCAAGTCAGTGGCACGGTGGAGAGGGTTCTCATCCACTTTCGCCGGAGCTCGCGATAGTTTGCTACAGCGTGGCCGTTGCCCACATCACCTCGCCAGCTCGGCAATGGACTGAATGTGAAAGTCTGCGGCTACGCCAGGCGCGCTGGTGCCTACCAAGCAGGTGGTCATGCCCAACTTTCTGGCAGGTAGGATGTCGCGCTCCAGGCTGTCACCCACAAACAGCACTTCATCTGGGGAGGCTCCTACCGCGTCGAGCGCCGCAAGAAACGGCCGCGCGGATGGCTTGATGGCGCCGACCTCTGTGGAGAACATGGCGGCGGCAAGGATGGGGGCAACACCACTCGCTACTAGTTCTTCCTTCCAACAATGCGACGGCGCCCACACGTTGCTGACAATGGCGATAGCACGTTGTTCTGCGACAGAGCGCAGTGCAAGAGCGGCCCAAGCTGGCACTTTTCCGACCTCGTGCCTCGCAATCGTCATGGCGATCGCTTCATGCTCGCTGGCGGGAACCCCGGAGTGGGTGGTGATGAAGTCGGCCAAGGAAGGGAAGCACTCCACCAGCCGGGGATCCTCATAGTCGCGCAGAAAGGCTGCGTAGCATGCGCTTACAGCCGATTGCACATCAGCGAACGACAGGCCCCCGCCGCCGACCGCACGATAGCTGGTGTAGTAGTCCTGCTGCGGGTCGAACCGATCCCCTCCGAACATGAAGGTGCCATTCATGTCGAAAAGAACAGCCCGGTAGCCTGCAATGTCTGGAGGCTTTGCTTGACGCATAGATGACGCAGGCTTAATCGGCCATAGACGGGCTGTTGCTGACCCGATGGACCTCGGCAAGGATCATATTGACTGGCACTTGCTTTCCTTTGCTGTAAACGCCTGCTTGTCATGGCGATTGAAGCCCGCCGATTCATAAAACTGGAAGGTCGCCTCATCCTTCCTGCCTGTCATCAGCATGACCTTGTAGCAGCCTTGCGACCAAGCAAACGACAGAGCCTCAGCGAGTACTGCCTTGCCATACCCACGATTGCGATGTGCTGTATGGGTCACGACGTTTTCGATCAAACCATAGGGCTTGCAGCCACGGGTCAGATTCGGAACCACGGTGATGGTGCAGCTGCAGATGAGCTTGTCAGCCACGTAGACCCCGAAATATCGGTAGCGTGGGTTGCTCTGTAGTTCTTGCCAGATGGCTTCAACCGTTGATGCTCCCGGCAATGGGTCGTCATCTTTGTGAAGGTGTTGATACAAGTCCAGGAGGCTGTTCAATTCCGAGGGGTCAATTCGGCGAACTTCCATGCACTCCTCCTTTGAGTTGTGTGGGTATGACGAATGCGGCATCCAGGAGATCGCTCATGAGCACGCCAAAGGGTCGCTGCGAGATGTTGCCATAGGCCGGGCCCGCCACATCGGGCTTGTTAAGAGTTGCCGCTTGGGGCTTTAAACTGTTGATATTGAGAATTATTCTCATATAATTTCATCCCATCAGCCAGCCACAACGGCCCATCCTTCTGTCCGCAGAAGCCAGGACCGTCTGCATGGAGCCAGCTCTGTATTCGTTGTCGTTTCAGAGAAGGACTCCCCTCCGTGGCGCAGGCATTCCGTTCCCCTTCGTTTTCTCCCCGGCGCGCGCTGGCGCACCCCTCCGATCAATGGCTGCAAGGCCGTCTGCGGCCGCTTGCATGGCTGGTGGCCTGTGCATGTGTGGCGATTGGCAGCGCGCATGCGCAAGATGTGGCCCAGTTGGTGGCTGCAGCGCCGCAGCTCAAAGAAGTGGTCATCAGCGGCTCGCGCAGCGAGCAGGACCGCGACGAGCTGCCCATGAGCATCGACGTGATCAATGCGCAGGCCATCGAGGAAGGCCAGGTGCGCGACATCCGCGACGTGGCGCGTGAGTTGCCCAATGTGTCGGTCACACGGTCGCCCGCACGCTTCTCGCTGGCCAGCGGCTCTACGGGGCGCGAGCAGAACGCGGGCTTCAACATCCGGGGGCTGGACGGTAACCGCGTGTTGATGATGGTGGATGGCATTCGCCTGCCGCGCAGTTATGTCTTCAGCGCCAATGCCTTCGGGCGTGACTACCTGGACATCGGGCTGCTGCAGCGCATCGAGGTGGTGCGCGGCGCCACGTCGGCGCTGTATGGCTCCGACGGCATGGCGGGCCTGGTCAACTTCATCACGGCAGACCCTGCGGCATTCCTTGACGGCGACAAGCGCATCGGCGGCCGGGTGAGCCTGGGCTATGACGGCGACGAGCACGGCAAACGCGTGGGTGCCACCGTGGCGGGCAAGGCGGGCGACACGGTGCAGTGGCTGCTGGGCGGCAACGTCACCCGCGCCAGCGAGCTGGACAACATGGGCACCAACGATGCGGCAAATGCCGATCGCACCAAGCCCAATCCGCAGAAAGACAAAAGTGGCGCTTTGCTGGGCAAGGTGGTGCTGACGCCCGGCGGCGGCCAGCGCCATGTGTTCACGCTGGAGCATGTGGACAAGACGTCCGACTACGAGCTGCTCACCGTACTCTCCAAGCCGCCGCTGGCCGCCACGTCCGTGCTGGGCTCCACCTCGTTCACCGACATGCAGCGCAGCCGGGCGACGTGGGAAGGCAACTGGCGCGTGAACACCGCATTTGCCGATGATGTGAAGGCCACGCTGAGCTGGCAGGACGCCCATTCGCGCGAGTACATCACCGAAGACCGCAACACCGCCGCCGACCGCGTGCGCGACGTGACCTATGACGAGCGCACCTGGCAGGCCAACCTGCAGGGCAGCAAGGTGCTGCGCAATGGCGGGCCATGGGTACAGAAGATCACCTACGGCCTGGACTACACGGCGGCCAAAGTCGAGAACCTGCAGACCGGCGTGACGCCGCCCACGGGCGAGACCTTCCCGCTCAAGCGCTTCCCCGACACCACCGAGACCAGCACGGCCCTGTATGTGCAGGACGAGTTCGTGAGCGGGCCATGGAGCATCACCCCCGGCGTGCGCTTCGACACCTTCCGCATCAAGGCCGACCAGGCGGGCTTTGGCGCGCAGGCGGTGTCGCTGTCGGGCAATGCGACCTCGCCCAAGTTCGGCGTGCTGTACCGCGCCAGCGAGCAGTGGAGCGTGTTTGGCAACTACGCAGCGGGTTTCCGTGCGCCCAACGCAGGGCAGGTCAACGCCTTCTTTGAGAACCCGGTGGGCAATTACCGCACGGTGCCCAACGCCAACCTCAAGCCCGAGAAGAGCCAGAACTTTGAGCTGGGCGTGCGCGGGCGCATGGAGCGTTTGTCCATCGAAGCCGCAGCATTCACTGGCCGCTACAAGGACTTCATCGAAGACCTGCGCCAGGTCAGCGGCACGGGCGCGCCGGGCAACCCGCTGGTGTTCCAGTCGGTCAACATCGGCCGCGTCAAGCTCAATGGTTTCGAGGTCAAGGGCGACATGCGCTGGGGCCAGTGGGCGGGCGGGCAGTGGAGTTCTCCGTTTGCCTACGGCCAGACACGTGGCCGCGACACCACCACCGGCAAGCCGGTGAACACCGTGGACCCATCGCGCCTGACGGCGGGCCTGCGCTACGACACCGGTGGCTGGATGGCGCGGCTGGACATGACCCATGCCGCCGCCAAGAAGGCCAGCGACGTGAGCGTGGCCACGGGCAGCACGCAGTTCCTCACGCCGTCGTACACGGTGCTGGACCTGGCGGCCCAGTGGCGCATCCGCAAGGACCTGCGCCTGAACGCGGGCATCTACAACCTCACCGACAAGAAGCACTGGCGTTGGGCCGACGTGCGCGGCCTCGCTGCCAACGCCAGCTTCATCGACGCCTACAGCCAGCCGGGCCGCGCAGTGCGCGTGTCACTGGTGGCGGATTTCTGATTCCGTCTCCAAATCATCCGTGTCGTTGTTGCTTCGCCTTGCCGTGCTACAGCACTGTCTGCGGCTTCGCGCCTAGACACGAATGACTTGGAAACGGAATGACTGCCTTTTTCCTGCTGTTCCCTGCTTTTCCGTCCCCAGGCATCCACCCAAGGAGATCACTATGAGCCACGCTCCACACCAGCCCAACACGGGCAGCCACGCCGACGAGGAATACAGCCTGCCCTGCGCCGAGGCGCTGCTGGCGGGCACCCTGGCCCTGATGACGGGCTATGTGCAAGCCTGCTGCGACAGCCACCGCGACGCCATGGGCAGCAAGATCGCGGCCAACCTGCAGATGCTGGCCGACGCCCAGGGCTTCACGCCACACTTCCGCACCGTGGTCTGGAGCCTGCAAGGCCGCTGGGACCAGCAATGCAAGGCGCGCCAGGACGTGGCCGCCAGCGCCGCGATGGTGGCTGCCGAACAACGCCGCGTGCTGTGGCACACCGCGCCGGAGGCCGTGCAATGAATGCCGCTGTGACGAACCCCCCAAGCGCTCCGGCCCATCCGCCGCAAGCCGCCCCCGACATCCGCGAGCGGTTCGCCGCAGCCCGCGCAGCGGGCAAGCGTGCCAAGGACGCCGCCGAGAGCCTGGGGCTGTCGGAAGGCGCCGCCGTGGCCGCCCATGCGGGCGAGCACGGCCACCCGCTCAAGGCCCAGCCGCTGCAGGGCTCGTGGCTGGAACTGCTGCAGGCGCTCGAAGCCTGCGGCCCGCTGATGGCGCTCACGCGCAACGAAGGCACGGTGCACGAGAAGACCGGCGTGTACACGCACGTGTCGGCCACCGGGCCGGTGGGGATCGCACTGGGCGAAGACATCGACCTGCGCCTGTTCTTTGCGCAGTGGCATGCGGGCTTTGCGGTGACGGAGCTGGCCAACGACCCCACCAAGCCGCCATCGCGCAGCCTGCAGTTCTACAACGCGCAGGGCCGTGCGGTGCACAAGATCTTCACGCGCGAAGCCACCGACCTGGCTGCATTCGACGCAGTGGTGAGCCGCTTCGTGCAACCCAGCGCGGGTTACGTGTTTGGTCCGGAGCCCACGCCAGCGGCCGTGCTGCCCGACGCCGACATCGACGCCCAGGGCTTGCGCGAGGCCTGGGCCGCCATGCAGGACACGCACGAGTTCTTCGGCCTGACCAAAAAGTTCGGCGTGGTGCGCCAGCAGAGCTTTCGCCTCGTCGAAGGCCAGTTTGCCTGGCGCGCCGCACCGCAGGCCGTGGCACGCCTGCTGGACGAGGCCGCGGTGGACGGCCTGCCCATCATGGTGTTTGTGGGCAGCGGCGGCTGCATCCAGATCCACACCGGGCCGGTGCGCAACATCCAGCCGCTCGATACGCCGCGTGCGCAGTGGATCAACGTGCTGGACGCGGGCTTCAACCTGCACCTGCGCACCGACATGATTGCCAGCGTGTGGGTGGTGGAGAAGCCCACGGCCGATGGTGTTGTCACCTCGGTCGAGGCGTTCGACCACGCGGGCGAGCTGATGGCCATGTTCTTCGGTGCACGCAAGCCCGGCAAGCCCGAACTGCAGGGCTGGCGCGACCTGGTGGCACGCTTGCCTGGCGTGCAGGAGCTGGCCCATGCTGCGTGATCCGATGGCCGTGCAAAGCTGGGGGCCAGGTGGCGCGCGTCGGCGGTTGCTGCGCGGTGTGGTGGCGTTGCCTTGGTTGTCCGCGATGGGGTTCGGGACCGCATGGGCCGCCCGCCCGGCGCGCATTGTCTCGCTGGGCGGCGCGTTGACCGAGGTGGTCTACCTGCTGGGTGCACAAGGCCAGTTGGTGGGCACCGACACCACCAGCCTGTTCCCCGAGGCCGCGCTCAAGACCGCCAAGGTCGGCTACATGCGCCAGCTGTCGGCCGAGGGGTTGCTTTCCCTCAAGCCCGACGCTGTGGTGGGCACCACCGAAGCCGGGCCGCCCGTGGTGCTGGACCAGGTGCGCAGCGCTGGCGTGCGCGTGGAGCTGGTGCAGGCCGACCACACCTGGGACGAGGTGCGGCGCAAGGTCGCCACCGTGGGCCGCGTGGCGGGCCGCGAGCGCGAGGCCCAGGCCCTGCAGACTGACCTGGATGCGCAGTGGGCGGCAGTGCAAAAGCAGGTGGCAGCCACCACACGGCGCCCGCGCGCCATCTTCATCCTGTCGCACGGCGGCAGCCCCATGGTGGCAGGCACTGGCACAGCGGCCGATGCGCTGATCCGCTTTGCGGGCGCGACCAATGCCATCATGCAGTTCGCAGGCTACCGGCCCCTCACGGCCGAGGCCATGGCCAGCGCCGCGCCCGAGGTGCTGCTCAACAGCACGCAGGGCATCGAGGCACTGGGCGGCGAGGCCGCTTTCTGGCAGCGGCCTGAGCTGGCACTCACGCCCGCTTACCGCCGCAAGGCCCTGGTGGCCATGGAGGCCAGCCACTTGCTGGGCTTTGGCCCGCGCCTGCCTGCTGCCGTGCGCGAGCTGCACACCCGCACCCAGGCGATCACCGCGTGAGCAGCGTGGCTGTGGCGCAGCCGGGTGCGCGCTGGTCTTTGCGGCGCCTGTCGCCGCGCGCAGCGCTGCTGTGGGGCGTTGCGCTGGTGGGGCTGAGCTTTGTCTGGGCCAGCACACGGGGCGCCTACGCCATTGCACCCGCCCAGCTGTGGCAGGTGCTGCTGCAGGCTGTGGGCGCAGCGCCGTCGGCCGAGCAGGCACCCGAATACCTGGTGTTCATCAACATCCGGCTGCCGCGCCTGCTGATGGGCGTGGCCGCCGGGGCGGGCCTGGGGCTGGCCGGTGCGCTGATGCAGGGGCTGTTTCGCAACCCGCTGGCCGACCCCGGGCTGGTGGGCGTGAGCAGCGGCGCCGCGCTGGCGGCGGCCGTCACCATCGTGCTGGGCAGCCACTGGCTGCCCGACCTGCCGCGCACGCTAGGCAGCTGGACACTGGTGGGCATGGCCTTTGGCGGCGGCCTGCTCGTCACGGCGCTGATCTATGCACTGGCGCAGGCCGATGGCGGCACGCGCATGGGGCTGATGCTGCTGGCCGGTGTGGCGGTCAATGCGCTGGCGCTGGCGGGGCTGGGCTACCTCAACTTCATCTCTACCGACGAGCAGCTGCGCAACATCCAGATGTGGCTGCTGGGCAGCCTGGGCGGCGCGCGCTGGAGCGCCGTGGCGCTGGTGGGCGCCATCGTGGCGGTGGCCTGCGGCCTGGGCCTGGCGCTGGCGCGCCCGCTCAACGCGATTGCGCTGGGCGAGGCGCAGGCCGCGCTGCTGGGCGTGCCGGTGGAGCGCACCAAGCGCCTGGCGGTCCTGGTCACCGCGCTGGCCGTGGGCGCGGTGACGGCGGCCACCGGCATCATTGGCTTTATCGGCCTGGTGGCGCCGCACTGGGTGCGCCTGGTGGCGGGGCCGGACCACCGCGTGGTGCTGCCGGGCTCGGCCCTGCTGGGCGCCGCGCTGGTGCTGGCGGCCGACGGCGTGGCGCGCACCATCGTGCAGCCCGCAGAGCTGCCGCTGGGCGTGCTCACCGCGTTCATCGGCGTGCCGCTGTTTCTGGCCATGCTGCGCCAGTTTCGGAGCAAGGTATGAATGCCGCCGTCGCATCCCCGGTCACCACCACCGCCGATCTGCTGGCGTGCGACCAGCTGGGTGTGGGCGTGCCCGGCCGGCCCTTGCTGGCCACCGTGCACACGCAGTTCGTGCCCGGGCGCGTCACGGCCATCCTGGGCCCCAACGGCGCGGGCAAGTCCACCCTGCTGGCCATGCTTTCGGGCCAGCGTGCGCCGCGCTCGGGCCATGTGTGGATGGGCGGGCAACCGGTGTCTGGCCAAGGCGCCCAGGCCCTGGCCCGCCAGCGTGCCGTGCTGCCGCAGGACACGGCCGTGGCCTTCGACTTCACGGTGCAGGAGGTGGTTGAGATGGGGCGCTTTCCCCACCGCCAGCAGCCCAGCCGCCACGAAGCGCGCATCGTGACCGAGGCGATGCAGGCCACCGGCGTGGCCCACCTGGCCGGGCGCAGCATCAACACCTTGTCGGGCGGCGAACGCGCCCGCAGCCATCTGGCCCGCGCGCTGGCCCAGATCTGGGAGCCCCTGCCCGACGGTACGACACGCTGGCTGCTGCTGGATGAGCCCACCGCCGCGCTCGACCTGGCGCACCAGCACCACACGCTGGCCCTGGTGCGCCGCTGGGCGGTGGAGCAGGGCGTGGGCGTGGTCGCGGTGCTGCACGACCTGAACCTGGCCCTGCGCTACGCACACGACAGCCTGCTGCTCGCCCCGGGCCTGACAGGCCCGCGCAGCGTGCACGCCACGGCCCACCTGCTCACCCCCGCCACCATCGCGCAGGTGTGGGGCGTGCACAGCACGCCGGTGCTGGCGGCCGATGGGGTGCCGCAGTATCTGGTGGCGGCGCAGTGAATGGCATTTCTATAGTCAAAATGGCCTCTGCCGCGCTATGGGTCTCAAAGTTCGCTATAAAAAATGAAGCATCTGCATGGTGTGCCTGCGCAACCCATGAAGGTAGGCCCCTCAACCCGTCAGGCTATCTGGCGGGGTGGGTGGTGCGGTCTGCTTAGAATCCCGCTGCCCATGCGCCGCTTGCTGCTCGTCTTTCTGTTGGTGTTCATGCCGCTCCAGTCCATCTGGGCGGCGGCCTCGCCCTATTGCGGGCACGAGTCAGCGCCGCAGGCATCGCACTTTGGCCACCATGTGCACGAGCACCATGGCGACGAAGGGGCCGACCACTCGGCCCCGGGCGCCAGCCCCAGCACTCTGGCCGACATGGACTGCCATGCCTGCCACGGCACAGGCGGCGGCCTGGCGCACAGTGCCAGCGCCCAGGCCATCGTGGTGGCCGTGGTGCACCCGCCGGGCCTGGCCGCACCCGCCTGGCCACTTGCCCCCCTTACGCGCCCCGAACGCCCCAACTGGTCCTTCTTCGCCTGAGCGGCGAGGCGGGGGCTTGGGTGGCTCCGTTTCTTTTCCTGATGCTGTTGGAGACCTGCCTTCCCAGGCAGTAGCGGTGCTCGTCTTGCTGTTGGCATGCGTGCCCCTCTGACGTCCCCTCCGTGCATCGCGCCTCGCCGATTTCAACCTGTGGCCCCGGCCACTGCAGAGGAATCGGATGCAACCAACGAAACAACGACAACACACGCCCATCGCCGCGCTGGTGGTGATGGCGCTGGGCTGGGCACTGCTGGGCAGTGCCGCACAGGCCCAGACCTCCAACCCCGGCACAGCGCCGCTCACGCTCCAGGCCCTGTTCGAGCAGGCCTGGCAGCGCCAGCCCGAAGCGCAGTCTGCTGCCTTGCGGCGCGAGGCCGCGCAGGCCACACACAGCGCGGCGGCAGCCTGGACGGCCGAGCCCATGGCATTGGAGCTGTCCACCAAAACCGACCGCCCCGGCAGCAACCAGGGCAGCCGCGAGGCCGAAGTGGGCCTGGCCCTGCCGCTGTGGCTGCCCGGCGAGCGCGCCCGCAAGGCAGCGCTGGCCGATGCGGAAGCGCAGGCGCTGGACAGCCGCCAGCGCGCCGCGCAGCTGCAACTGGCCGCCACTGTGCGCGAAGCCTGGTGGGCCGCGCAGCGCGCGCAGGCTGACTGGGCCCTGGCGCAAGACCGGCTGCTGAACGCGCAGCGCCTGGCCGCCGACGTGGCGCGCCGCGTGCGTGCTGGCGACCTGTCGCGTGCCGACCAGGCCCAGACCGACGGCGCCGTGGCCCAGGCCGAAGCCGCCACGGCCGAGGCCCAGGGCGCGCGGGACGCAGCGCAGGCCGCACTGGCCGCCTGGGGTGTGCAGGCCGCGCCCACCCTGGCGCTGGCGGACGGGGCGGAGCCCGAGCCCCCTGTGCCAGACGCCACGGCAGCCGCTGCCCAGCACCCTGCGGCGGCCGACTGGCACGACCAGGCCGAGGTAGCCCGCCGCGCTGCCGACCTGGCTGCCGTGCAAACCCGTGCTAACCCCGAGCTGACGGTGGCCGCCACGCGCGGCCGCGAGCAGGCGGGCGACCGCTACCAGCAGACCTTCACCGTGGGCCTACGCATACCCCTGGGCGGGGGCGACCGTGCGCAGGCGAAGCAGGCTACAGCACGCGCCGATGCCATCGATGCCGAGGCGCGTGCTGCCGTGGAGCAGAGGCGCCTGGCCGCCGACATCGCCGCCGCCATGGCCCGCGTGAAGGCCGCGCAGGCCCAGCGCGATGCGCTGGCACGCCACGCGGCGCTGGCGCAGGGCACACGCGGCTTTATCGACAAGGCCTTCCGACTGGGCGAAGCCGACGGCCCCACACGCCTGCGTGTGGAGCTGGAGGCCGCCCAGGCCGAACGCCAGTTGGCCCGCGCCCGCATCGACGCAGCGGCCGCCGTCTCCCATCTGCGCCAGGCCCTGGGCCTGCTGCCGCAATGAACTCCCTGTGAATCCCGACCAATTTTTAAGACAACCATGACACTCTCTTCCGCTTTCTCCACACTGGGCCTGGCCCTGCTGCTGGGCTTGCTACCGCCGACAGCGCTGGCCGGTGCTGGCCACGACCATGGCGACGCCCCCGCTGCCGCAACGGGCACGGCCCTGCCGCGCTTTGCTGCTACCTCGGACCTGTTTGAACTCGTGGGCGTGCTCGACGGGCAAAAAATTGCGCTCTATCTGGACCACGCGGGCGACAACAGCCCCGTGAAAGACGCCCGGCTGGAGCTGGACATCGCGGGCACCAGCGTGCCCGTCACCCGCGTGGCCGAGGGCGAGTTCCAGGCCATCTTGGCCGCGCCGCTGGCCGAGGGTGTGAGCCCCGTCACCGCCACCGTGGCCGCAGGCAATGAGACCGATCTGCTCGCAGGCGAGATCGACCTGCACCCCGCCGCCCACACCGATGCCGCACCGGCAGGGCTGGCCCGCCGCACTGTGCTGATCGCAGGCGCTATGGCCGCCGTGCTGCTGGCGCTGGTCGCCGTGTGGGGTTTGCGCCGGGGCCGTGCTGCCCGCATGGGCAACAACCAGCGCGTGGGAGGTGCAGCATGAAGCGCTTCCACCCCATGCCTTCCTTGCTTGCCCTGCTCATGGCCGCCGCGCTCAGCGCACCCCTGCCAGCCCTGGCAGGCCCCGGCCACGACCATGGCGACGCGCCACCCGCGCCCACCGGCAACGGCCCCAGCCGCCAGCCCGATGGCAGCGTGTTTCTGCCCAAGCCCGCACAGCGCCAACTGGGCGTGCGCACTCTGGTGGCAGACACCGGGCAGCACGCCAAGGCTTTTGAACTGGCGGGCACCGTGGTGATGGACCCCAACGCGGGTGGCAAGGTGCAGGCCGTGCTGGCCGGGCGGCTGGAGGCTGGGCCCAAGGGCCTGCCTGGCGTGGGCCAGGCGGTGCGCAAGGGCGAGGTGCTGGCCTATGTGGTGCCCACGGCGGGCGCCATCGAGCGCTCCAACCAACTGGCCCAGCAGGCTGAACTGCGCGCTGCACGCGACCTGGCCGCACGGCGCGTGGCGCGCCTGACGGAGCTGGCCGACACCGTGCCGCGCAAGGACATCGAGGCAGCCGAGAGCGATCTGCACAGCCTCACCCAGCGCCTGGGTGCCGTGGGCGCGGGCCTGGCCACACGCGATGCGCTGGTGGCCCCGGTGTCGGGCGTCATCGCCTCAGCCAATGCCGTGGCCGGGCAGGTGGTGGATGCGCGCGAACTGGTGTTTGAGGTGGTGGACCCATCGCGCTTGCGCATCGAGGCTCTGGCCTACGACCCGGCACAAGCCCAGAGCGTGGCCGGTGCCACGCTGGCCGTGGCCGGGCAGCGCGTGCCACTGCGCTTTCTAGGCGCGGCGCGCAGCCTGCGTGATCAGGCGCAGCCGCTGCAGTTTGCGGGCGACTCGTCTGCGCTTGGCACCTTGGCCCTGGGCCAGCCGGTGCGCGTGTTCGTGCAGTCCACCGACAAGGTCGATGGCGTGCAAGTGCCCGCTGCCGCGCTGTTGCGCAACCCGGCCAACCAGACCATCGTGTGGGTCAAGGAGTCGCCCGAGCGCTTTGCGCCACGGGTGGTCACGGCGGTGCCGCTGGATGGCGCCTCGGTGGCCGTGACCTCTGGCCTCCAGCCCGGCGACCGCGTGGCTACGCAGGGCGCCACGCTCATCAACCAGGTCCGCTAAGGAGTCGCTATGTTCAAGTGGCTTCTCGAAAACAGCCTGGTCAACCGGCTGCTGGTGCTCATCGCCGCCGCCGTGCTCATGGCCTACGGCGCCTTCACGCTCTCGCGCACGCCGGTGGACGTGTTCCCTGACCTCAACAAACCCACCGTCACCCTCATGACCGAGGCCGGCGGCATGGCCGCCGAAGAGGTGGAGCAGCTCATCACCTTCCCACTGGAGACCACGATGAATGGCCTGCCCGGTGTGGAGAGCGTGCGCTCCACCTCCAGTGCGGGCCTGTCGTTCATCTACGTCACTTTCGACTGGAGCACCGAGATCTACCGCGCGCGCCAGATGGTGTCGGAGCGCCTGTCGTCCATGGAAGAAGGCCTGCCCAGCGGCATCACGCCGCGCATGGGGCCCATCAGCTCCATCATGGGCGAGATCATGCAGGTGGCCATCCCCATCGACGCAGGCAAGACCACCCCCATGGCCGTGCGCGAGTACGCCGACTGGGTGCTGCGCCCGCGCCTCATGGCCATCCCTGGCGTGGCGCAGGTGATCCCCATCGGTGGCGAGGTGCGCCAGTTCCAGGTGTTGCCCGACACGGCGCGCATGGCAGCGCTGGGCATCACGCACGACCAGCTCACGGGCGCGCTCAAGGGCTTTGCGGCCAACACCTCGGGCGGGTTTCTGGAGCTGGGCGGGCGCGAATACCTCATCCGCCACCTGGGCCGCACCTCGCGGCTCGAAGACCTGCAGAACCTGGCCCTTACCGCCAAAAACGGCCAAAGCGTGCTGCTGCGCCAGGTGGCCGATGCCACCTTTGCCGCCGCCACCAAGCGCGGTGACGCGGGCTTTGAAGGGCAGGGCGCCGTCATCCTGGGCATCCAGAAGCAGCCCACGGCCGACACCATCGGGCTCACGCGCAGCATCGAGGCCGCGCTGGTGGACCTGAAGAACTCGCTGCCCGCAGGCATGGAGGCGCCGCGCGTCACCTTCCGCCAGGCGAGCTTCATCGAAGCCTCGGTCACCACGCTGCAGGGCAAGCTCATGGGCGCCTCGGTGTTTGTGGCGGTAATCCTGTTCGTGTTCCTCGGCACGCTCAGGCCCACGGTGATTGCGCTCACGGCCATCCCGGTGTCCATCTTCATCACGGCACTGGTGTTCAAGTATTTCGGCCTGTCCATCAACACCATGACGCTGGGCGGCCTGGCCATTGCCATTGGCGGCCTGGTGGACGACGCGGTGGTCGATGTGGAAAACGTGCTGCGCCGCCTGAAGATGGACCGCGCCAAGCACCCCCACCACCGCCTGCACCCCATCGAGGTAGTCAAGCTCGCGTCGATGGAAGTGCGCTCCGGCATCCTGTATGCCACGGCCATCATCGTGCTGGTGTTCTTGCCGCTGTTTGCGCTGCCGGGCATCGAGGGGCGGCTGTTTGTGCCGCTGGGCATTGCGTTCATCGTGTCCACGCTGGCCTCGCTGCTGGTGTCGGTCACGGTCACGCCGGTGCTGGCTTTTTACCTGCTGCCGCGCATGAAGAACCTTGACCACGGCGACACGCGCGTGGTGGCCTGGCTCAAGGCGCGCTACCGCAGCGGGCTCTCGGCTGTGCTGGCGCGGCCGCGTGCAGCCCTGGCCGTGAGCGCGGTGGCGGTGGCGCTGTCGGCAGCGGCGGTGCCGTTCTTCCCCACCACCTTCCTGCCGCCGTTCAACGAAGGCACGCTGCTCATCGGCATGCGGCTCAACCCTGGTGTCACGCTGGCCGAATCGAGCGCGCTGGCCCGCCAGGCCGAGGTGCTGGTGCGCCAGGTGCCCGAGGTCACGCACGTGGGCCGGCGCAGTGGCCGGGCCGAGCTGGACGAGCATGCCGAAGGCGTGCACGTGAGCGAGCTGGACGTGGGGCTGCTGCCTGCGGCGGAGCTCAAGCGCAGCATGGCCGAGGTGCAGGCCGACATCCGCAGCCGCCTGGCGCACCTGCCTGCCGCCATCGCCATCGGCCAGCCCATCTCGCACCGCATCGACCACATGCTGTCGGGCGTGCGCTCGCAGATCGCCATCAAGCTCTTTGGCGACGACCTGGACACCCTGCGCGGCCAGGCCGAGGCCCTGCGCGCGCGGCTGGCGGGCATCCCCGGCCTGGCCGACCTGGAGGTGGAAAAGCAGGTGCTGGCGCCGCAGATCACCGTGCGCGTGGACTACGCCGCCGCTGCACAAATGGGCGTGCCCGCACCCCAGGTGCTGGCCGCTCTGCAGACGCTGGTGGAGGGCGAAAAAGTCGCCCAGGTGGTGGAAGGCAGCCGCCGCTTTGCGCTGGTGGTGCGCCTGCCCGACAGCGCGCGCTCCATCGACGGCCTGGCGCGCGTGCTGATCGACACGCCCCGTGGCCCCGTGCCCCTGTCGCGCCTGGCCACCATCGAAGAGGGCGACGGCCCCAACCAGATCAGCCGCGACGACGGCAAGCGCCGCATCGTGCTCTCGGCCAACGCGCAGGGCAGGGCGCTGTCCGACGTGGTGGCCGACATCCGCCAGGCCGTGGGCGACACGCGCCTGCCCGAGGGCTACTTCATCACCCTGGGCGGCCAGTTCCAGGCGCAGGAAGAAGCCAGCCGCCTGGTGGGCCTGCTGGCCATCGTCTCGCTGGTGCTGATGTTCGTGGTGCTGTACACGCGCTACCGCTCGGCCACGCTGTCGGCGCTCATCATGGCCAACATCCCGCTGGCGCTGGTGGGCGCGGTGCTGGGCCTGTGGGTGTCGGGCCAGCCGCTGTCGGTGGCGGCGCTGATCGGCTTCATCACGCTGGCGGGCATCTCGGTGCGCAACGGCATTTTGAAGGTGAGCCACTACCTCAACCTGATGCGCGTGGAGGGCGAGCGCTTTGACACCGCCATGATCGTGCGCGGCTCTCTGGAGCGCCTGAGCCCCGTGCTGATGACCGCCCTGGTCACCGCCTTTGCTCTGGCCCCGCTGCTGCTGGAGGCCGAGCGCCCCGGCACCGAAATCCTGCACCCGGTGGCCGTGGTCATCTTCAGCGGCCTCATCAGCTCCACGCTGCTCGACACCTTCCTCACCCCGGCCCTGTTCTGGCTGTTTGGCCGCAAGGATGCCGAACGCCTGCTGGACGACAAGAACGCCGAGGCGTTCTGAGCTTTTCTTGTTTTGTATTTGTTCTCTTTGTTTGTTCGTTCGCTTTTTCATTCACCCTTTGAAAGGACTCCCATGAAAACCACCCGCCAACTTTTCGCTGCCCTGGCCCTCGCTGCTGTGGCCACCACCGCCGTCCATGCCGCTGGCGACCACGGCGCAGGCCACGACCACAAGCCCCAACACGGCGGCATCGTGGCCGAGGCCAACGACATGGACTACGAACTCGTCGCCAAGCCCGACACCATCACCCTGCACCTGCGTGACCACGGCAAGCCTGCCAAAACCGAGGGCGTAAGCGCCAAACTCACCCTGCTCAACGGCACCGAGAAATCCGAGGCTGTGCTTGTACCGGCAGGCGAGGGCAGGCTCGAAACCAAAGGCATCTTCAAAGTCGCACCCGGCACCAAGGTGGTGGCGCTGGTGACGCTGCCGGGCAAGAAGGCGGCGAATGTGCGGTTTGCGGTGAAGTAAGCCGCTGCCGGAGAAAGAAAGCGTTGTGCATTACGCGCCGCCGCGTTGGCTTTTGCTGGCGTGGCGGTGTGTGGCCTTTCTCAGTTGCAGTGCGCCATGAGCACGGGCGAGGAGGGTACTAGCGCCGTATCGGTGGTGAGGTGTGCTGAAATTTGAAGAAAATTGGGCTCTACCGCCCACCTGTATTGCGCTCGAAGCTATTAAATTAGTAGTGAAGTGGTTGATACTGGGCACAAGGTGCTGAGGCTCCGTGTGCAGGAATAGGCAGATTTTTGAGAGCGCAGTGTCTGGCTGTTTTCGGCTGAGCTGAATAACCATGGTCCGATTCTTGAATTGCAGCTGCCGTAAAGACCAGTCGTTGAGCGCCTTTTTCCTGACCGCCGCTTTCCCACCGAAAAATGGCCGATTTTGAGCACTACGGCCGATTGCTGCCAAGGCCGAAATGGCCCTGCCGGTCGAAAAAATCTGCGCTGAAACAACCGTTCGAAAGCTAACCTTTGCTCCTCTTCTGACGTGCTCGCCAGCGCTGCTCAGACGCTGCCTCCCAGGCTTCGTGCCACGACGGCAACCCTAGGTATATCTGCTGGCTGGCGTTGCAGTGCTCAAGTAGGGAACGTACGTTCTGGAACCGCTTCTGCAGCTCTCCATTCCAGCAACGAGGCGGGGGCTCCCATGTCATTAACTCCGCACCTGTGAGGATTAGCACGGGATTCACGGGGCGCTCAGCCTTCCAGTACTTGCGACCGAACTTTGCCAGACGAGTGAGTGCCGCGACTTCCTCTTTGGTGAGCCGCTCGCGCAGCGTACTGAAAACCAAGATAGCCCCAGGGAAGGTCTCGGCGAGATAACGCATGCGCTGAAAATCCTTGGGCTTGAAGAGCCCATAGCTCTTGCACTCACCGAACAAGAGCCCTGCGGTTTCATCGCCATAGCTCCCGTCTCGCCAGAACATAGCGAGATCAGCCTCAAGGGGCAGCTTGCCCGGGGCTGTCGCCTCAAAACTCGGAACGGAGGTGCTGCGACGCGATGAGGCCATACGCCCAGCAAGTACCTCAAGTGTCAGCAGAACTGAGAACGCACCGTCTGCAAAATTGGGAACACTGAATGGACCGGCCGTCCGATAGAACCAGCCACTTTTCCCCTGCTCAATGTTGCCCGCTGCGCAAAACGTATTCAAACACTTGGGGCAGTCCAGTTCCTCCTTCAACGAAGCCATGGCAAACCAGCTGTTCCGCTGGCAATTGGGACACTTCGTCTGTAGGCCCAGCTTGAAAATGCCTTTCTGAACAAACCACTCGTAGCGATGACCGGTCAGTTTGCTCTTGACCTGGGCGACAGAGGCCTCTCGCTCAGCGACTATCCTGTCATCTTTCTGCGCACCGCCCCTGCTGACTGTTCCACCATTCATGTGTTCGATCAGCGCAAGGACCTCTTTGTTTGCTAGCAAGCTGACCACGCCACCGAGGCGCTTGAAAATCTCCTTGGCCAGAATACCGGGGGTCGAGAGTTTTGCCTCCCAGCCGCGATCCTTCAGCCAAGCGAAAAAAATCTTCTCTGCTTCTGGCACCTTGCGCGACTCGCTCGACACACCGCGGACAATTCGAACCAAGCCGTGGCGTCCTATTCGCCACTCACCGAAGCTGCCGGCATAGCCGGAAATCGCATGAAGGAGATTGTCTCCCTCGACCTTTGGATAAACCTCGGCGAGATTTTCTTCAGCGCCATAAAGGCGTAAGTCGAGTTCATTCGCGCATCGACCGTGGCTCCAAAACCAGTTCTCGCGGCCAAACGACGGGATTAGAGGTTTAAGCCGAAGTGAAAGGTCCTCTTCTCCCGCGATGTCGATGGTTTCATCATCCTTTCCATAAATGTCGGCAACGCCGGCATCCTTGCCGCGGGCCCATTCTTCCCACAGCCTTGGATACCAATGCTGGAGGAGCATCCGTGGCCTCGCTGCACTATGCTGCCCATCCGCTGGCGGCGGCGTTAAGGACTTCGCGAATGACTCCATCTCGTCCATGGTGCTGTTGCGGCTTCGTACCAAGCTGGGAACATCGAAGCCATGGCCGCTTTCACCCCTAAGGCCGCGACGTTCATCGAGATATTCAACAACGACCTTCTTGAAGGACTTTTCCTCAAGGAACTGCTTCGGCAACGGGAGCACCGAACGTCCAGAGGCTCTAAGGTTCCAATAGTCGATGACGTCCTCGGTCTTCGACGCGTCCATAAAGAAGACCGAGGCGTCCCCGCGAAAGACCACCGAGCCTTGCACACGCGTCGCCCATTGGGTGACACGCCTTGGAAAGAGTACGTCGCTTTCGGTCAGTTCGCGGAAATTGTCTGATCGCACCTCCGGCTTCGAAAGATCCAAGGCGTCCCCAAACTCCTTGTCGATGGCTTCGGCAATGTGCGTTGGATACTCACCAAAGACGCTGGCCCAGAACAGCCCCAAAGACCTTGGTATTACGGGAACAATGGCTTTAACCGGGTACTTCGCCTTGAACTTGAAGTGCTCTCGATAGATGTCTAGCAGAAGGTCAAGCACACCAATCCCATAGGCGGGTTCGATTGCGTCCCTGTCTCGACCGCCGCTCCAGAAATCCTCCGGCTTGAGAACCTTCAGCTTTAAGTCGAGGATGTACTTTGGGAGTTCATTTCCAAACTGGACCAGGATGTCTGGGTCAAATCCATCGATATACCCCTTCACCACACTCTCCGCCGGAGGAGCCTTCAAGCCACCATCCCGCCAACTAGCCGGCATGCGTTTGTACACGGGGATGATTGGAAAGAACATCCCACCCCACTGAGTGCACGCCAAGCGGATGGCTTCGCGCACTTGTAGGGGGCTGTTCGGGTCAACCATGAGCGCCAACCTGAGCGGTCGGACTTTTATGTCTGCGGAACCGAGCACTTTTTCTCCTCTCCTTTTCACCCTAATTCAGTTTAGTGGTCTTACCTCGTTCGAGCTACTTCTGGCGAGGTAGCCCTTGCAGATATGAACTGATCTGAAATGTCCTCGCATGCCCCGGCCACTCATCGGCTGAGCATTACCCCCAGCGACCTCCTTGCCACGCAGGCTGTCCGTCCGGCCCAGACCCATCGGTAGAAGTTCTCGGCCGACTGCCCCCAGTACCCACTCCCATCTGACTCGCTCATGCCACCCGCATGCAGCGTGGCCTTGCGCGCCTTGCACCGCCGCATAGCGCAGCAATCTCCTACACCGCCGTCAAAGTCATATTCACCTGAGTGATGTGAAATATCACCAGCGTTCCATTGACTGATATTGCTCCAGCGCGAATGATCGGTTCCCAGGCGCTGGGTGCATCCGCACCGGCCCCGAAAGACTGATGGATCGATGGATCGACTGATTGATTGGCAATGACAAAAAACAAAGGAGACGCCCATGCATGAATGCCCCGTGACTGTGTTCCCGCAGCAGATCCGCTGGGAGACGGATGGCACCAGCCGCATTCCCTTTCAGGCCTATACGGATGAGGCGCTGTACCGCAGGGAGCTGGACCGTTTGTTCTACAACGGGCACTGGTGTTATGTCGGCCTGGAGGCGGAGATTCCCAACGCGGGGGATTTCAAGCGCACGGTGATTGGCGAGCGTTCGGTGCTGCTGGTGCGTGACAAGGACGCTTCGATCCATGTGGTGGAAAACGTCTGCGCCCACCGTGGCATGGCGTTTTGCCGCGAGCGGCATGGCAACCGCGAGAGCCTGACCTGCCCGTACCACCAGTGGAACTACACCCTGTCGGGTGACTTGCAGGGCGTGCCGTTTCGGCGTGGCGTGAAGCAGGATGGCAAGGTCAATGGCGGCATGCCTGCGGATTTCAACCCGGCAGAGCATGGGCTGAACAAGCTCAAGGTGGCCACCCGTGGCGGCGTGGTGTTTGCGTCGTTTGACCACAGCGTGGAGCCGCTGGAAGACTTTTTGGGCCCCACCATCCTGGGCTACTTTGACCGGCTGTTCAATGGCCGCAAGCTCACCATCCTGGGCTACAACCGCCAGCGCATTCCGGGCAACTGGAAGCTGATGCAAGAGAACATCAAGGACCCGTACCACCCCGGCCTGCTGCACACATGGTTCGTTACCTTTGGGCTCTGGCGTGCAGACAACAAGTCGCAACTGCTGATGGATGCGCAGCACCGCCACGCGGCCATGGTGTCCACACGCGGTGCGGCGGGCAAGGCGGCGGATGTGACGCAGGTGTCCAGCTTCAAGGCGGGCATGGAGTTGCACGACCCACGCTTTTTGGACATTGCGCAGGAGGACTGGTGGGCGGGCCCGGCCCCCGCCGCCAGCGGGGAGGGCGCTGCGGCGCCGAGCGCGGGGGCGTCGGTGCCCACGGCGGTGATGATGACCGTGTTCCCTAGCGTGATCTTTCAGCAGCAGGTCAACAGCGTGTCCACGCGCCACATCCAGCCGGATGGCAAGGGGGCTTTTGATTTTGTGTGGACGCACTTTGGCTTTGAAGACGACAGCGAAGCAATGACGCAGCGCCGCCTGCGCCAGGCCAATCTGTTCGGCCCGGCGGGCTTTGTGTCGGCCGACGATGGAGAGGTGATCGAGTGGTCGCAAGAAGGTTTTGAGACCAAGCCCGCGCACCGCACGCTGGCCGAACTGGGCGGGCGCGAGGTAGGCGACACAGACCACATGGTGACCGAGACGCTGATCCGGGGCATGTACGAATACTGGCGCAAGGTGATGGAGGCGGAGGCTTGACCATGGACTTCCAGACCTACTTCGAACTGAACCAGCTCTACGCCCGCTATGCCCGCGCACTCGACGCGGCGGACTGGGAGGCGTGGCCTGAATTTTTTATCGACCACTGTGTGTACAAGCTGCAGCCGCGCGAGAACCACGAGCGCGGGTTTCCGCTGGCCACACTGGCGTTTGACAGCAAGGGCATGCTGAAAGACCGCGTTTACGGTATCCGCGAGACGCTGTTCCACGACCCCTATTACCAGCGCCATGTGGTGGGTGCGCCGCTGGTGCACAAGGTGGATGCCGATGGCCGCATCCACTGCGAGGCCAACTATGCAGTGCTGCGCACGCGCCTGTCGAAGGAGTCGACGGTGTTCAACGTGGGGCGCACGCTGGATGAAGTGGTGCCCACGCCCGAGGGCCTGAAATTCGCGTCGCGCCTCGTTATCTACGACAGCGAGATGATCCCCAACTCGCTGATCTACCCCATCTGAGGAGCCGCCATGACGACGATGACGACGAACTGGATTGACGCCGCCGCGCACGGCGATGTGCCCGAGGATGACGTGATCGGCCTGGCCGTGGCCGGGCGCGACATTGCGCTGTATGGCGTGGGCGGCGAGGTGTTTGCCACCGACAACATTTGCACCCACGGCCATGCGCGCCTGTGCGATGGGTTTCTGGAAGGGCACGAGATCGAATGCCCGCTGCACCAAGGCAAGTTTGACGTGCGCAACGGCAAACCCACCTGTGCGCCGGTGACCGAGCCGCTGCGCAGCTACCCCGTGAAGATCGAGGGCGGCCGCGTGTGGCTGGCCCTGGACTGAACCTCTCAAGGAGCCCCCATGACTGCCGAACGACCTGAGGTCGAGGCCGCCGCATTGCCGCATGAAGGCGCTAACGCCCACCAGGCTTCCACCATCGTGATCGTCGGTGCGGGCCAGGCAGGTGGCTGGGCGGCGCAGGCGCTGCGCAGCGAAGGCTTTGCGGGCCGCGTGGTGCTGATCGGTGACGAAGCCCATCCGCCGCACGAACGGCCACCGCTGTCGAAGGCGGTGCTATCGGGCGCTGCCGCGCCAGAGACCACGCGCCTCATGAAGCCCGAGGCCTTTGACGCCCTGGCGGTGCAATGGCACCCCGGCGTGCAGGTGCGCCGTATTGACCGTGCTGCCAAGCAGGTGCTGCTGTCCGATGGCGCAGCGCAGCCCTACGACAAGCTCATCCTGTGCACCGGGGGGCGCGCCCGGCGGCTTGCCGTGCCGGGCGCAGACCAGGTGCCGCTGCACACGCTGCGCACCATTGAAGATGCGCAGGCGCTGGCCCCGGCCCTTCGGCCTGGCCGCAGCGTGGTGGTGGTGGGCGGTGGCTGGATCGGCCTGGAGGTGGCGGCCACCGCACGCCAGCAGGGCGCGGAAGTGGTGGTGGTGGAGACGCAAAGCCGCTTGTGTGAACGCACCGTGCCCGCCGAGGTGTCGGCGTATCTGTTGGCGCTGCACCGCGCCCAGGGCGTGCGCGTGCTGCTGGGCGCGGGTGTGCGGGGCTTTGCCCGCGCTGCGGATGGCGCAGACGGCGCAGATATTCGTTCGGAGGTCTTGCTGGCCGATGGCAGCGCGCTGGCGTGCGACACCATCGTGCTGGGCGTTGGCCTGGTGCCCAACGACGAGCTGGCGCGTGCGGCGGGCCTGGCTTGCGAAGGTGGCGTGCTGGTCGATGCCCAATGCCGAACGTCCGACCCCCACATCCTGGCCGCAGGCGATGTGGCCGTGGCACCCAATCCCTGGGCGGGCCGGAGCCTGCGGCTGGAGTCGTGGCAGAACGCGCAGGAGCAGGGCATGGCCGCTGCGCGCTCGGCCCTGGGCCAGGCGGTGGACTACCAGCCGCTGCCGTGGTTCTGGTCCGACCAGTACGGCATGAACCTGCAGATCTACGGCATGCCCACGCCTGCGCACCGCGTGGTGCAGCGCGGCGACCCGGCCAGCGGCAGCTTTGTGCTGTTCTACCTGGCTGGCGATGTGGTGCAGGCCGCCGTAGGGGCCAACGCAGCGCGTGACCTGCGGTTTGCCCGCAGGCTGATCGAGCAGCGCAAGCCGGTGAATGCCGAGCGGCTGGCAGACCTGAACACGCCGATGGCAAAGCTGTGAACCCAACTGGATGCCGCGCAGCACCGAGGCCCGCACCCCCACCCAAGCCCACCAGAACCGAACACGACAACCCGCTAAGGAAACCACCGATGACCGCAACCACGTCAACCACTTACCTCTGGACCCCGCCCCCCGTCTATTCGCTGCCTGTGCGTGGCCGCAGCGAGCGCCTGCCCATCCACCGGCTGTTCTTTGTGGGCCGCAACTACCACGCGCATGCGGTCGAGATGGGGCGCCCGGTGGACAAGGCGGTGGAGGTGCCGTTCTATTTCACCAAGGCACCGTCCACGCTGGTCGAGTCTGGCGCGACCGTGGCCTACCCACCCGGCACGCAGAACTACCACCACGAAATGGAACTGGTGCTGGCCATTGGTGCGCCCGGCTTTCGTGTGAGCGAGGCGGATGCGCCCCGCCTTGTCTATGGCTATGCCTGTGGCCTGGACATGACGCGCCGCGACCTGCAGCTGGTGGCGCGCGACAAGGGCCGGCCTTGGGACCTGGGCAAGGATGTGGAGCAGTCGTCCGTGGTCTCCGAGATCGTGCCCATGCCGCAGGTGGTGCTGGGCCAGGGCGACCTGGAGCTGTCGGTCAATGGCGCTGTGCGCCAGAAGTCCGACCTGTCCAAGCTGATCTGGAACATCCCCGAGCTGGTTGCCGACCTGTCCAAGTTCTACCACCTGCAGCCGGGTGACCTGATCTTTACCGGCACGCCCGAGGGCGTAGGCCCCGTGCTGGCAGGCGACCGCATTGAAGGCCACATTGAAGGCGTGGGCAGCATCGCGCTCCACGTTGGCCCGGCGGAATAAGAAAAAACCACATCCAGGAGACAACCCACCATGACCACCGACCTCACGCCTTCCCCCGTGCGGCTGCACGCCGTTGCGGGCAAAGGCCAGCCCGAGCCGACGCCCGAGCTGGAGCAGCTGTACCGGGGCTTTGAGCAAGAGCTGCTGGTGCCGCTGTGGACGCAGATTGGCGACCTGATGCCCCGCCAGCCCCAATCCAAGGCCGTGCCGCACTTGTGGCGCTGGGACCGCTTGAAGGCCCTGGCCGCACAGGCGGGCGCCATCGTGCCCGTGGGCCGTGGCGGGGAGCGCCGTGCGATTGCGCTGGCCAACCCGGCGCTTGGCGGGCGCCCCTTTGCCACGCCCACGCTGTGGGCCGCCATTCAGTACCTGATGCCCGGCGAAGACGCCCCCGAGCACCGGCACACGCAGCACGCGTTCCGTTTTGTGGTGGAAGGCGAGGGCGTCTGGACCGTGGTGAATGGCGATGCCGTGCGCATGTCGCGGGGCGACTTTTTGCCCCAGGCCGGCTGGAACTGGCATGCCCACCACAACGCTGCCACCGAGCCCATGGCCTGGATCGACGGCCTGGACATTCCGTTCTCGTACTACACCGAGAGCCAGTTTTTTGAAGTGGGGCGCGAGAAGCTCCCGCCCGCCGAGCGCACCACCGCCGAGCGTTCTTATTCCGAAAGGCTGTGGGGCCACCCGGGCCTGCGCCCGGTGTCGATGGTGCAGGCGCAGCCCGCCACGCCCCTGCTGGCCTACCGCTGGGTGGATACCGACCGTGCGCTGGCCGATCAGCTGGCGCTGGAAGACGAAGGCCAGGCGGGCACGCTGAGCCCCGGGCATGCAGCGGTGCGCTTTACCAACCCCACCACCGGCGCCGATGTGTTGCCCACGATGCGGACCGAAATGCACCGCGTGCGCGCGGGCGGTGCAACGCGGGTGCACCGCGAGGTGGGTTCGTCCGTGTTCCAGGTGTTTGACGGCAGCGGCACCGTCACGGTGGGTGAGCGCACCTGGCAGGTGGCGCGGGGCGACTTGTTTGTGGTGCCGTCGTGGCAACCGTTCTCGGCCCAGGCATCTGCTGCTGGCGCACTCGACCTGTTCCGCTTCAGCGACGCGCCGATTTTTGAGGCGCTGCACAGCCACCGTGTGCAAGTCACTGTTTGATCCATCACTTACCAAGCCAGATTCGGCCTTCATTAAACCAAGGAGACACCCCCCATGCTGACCGCCATTCGTTCACAGATTTTGAGACCTGCCCTGGCGCTTTGCGCGCTGGCCCTTGTGGCCGCCGCGAGCGTGCCCAACGCCGTGGCGCAGACCTTCCCTGCCAAGCCCGTCCGCTCCGTCGCGCCGTATTCGCCCGGCAGCGGCCCCGATGCGGTGATGCGCATCCTCAGCGAGCGCTTGTCGCGCAATTGGGGGCAGCAACTCGTCATTGACAACAAGCCGGGTGCCAACGGTTTCATCGCCATCGGCGATGCCAAGCGTGCAATGCCAGACGGCTACACGCTGCTGCAGGTGGACAACACGCACATGGCCCTGCAGCCGCATGTGTTCAAGCAACTGCCCTATGACCCGACCAAAGATTTCGAGCCAGTCGCTCCGGTGTATTTCACGAACTTCTTTGTGGTGGTGGCGGCCAACTCGCCCTGGAAGGATGTGGGCGATCTGATCAAGGCGGCCAAGGCGGCGCCAGGCGACATCACCTACGGCTCCTGGGGCATCGGCAGCGTGGCCCATGTGGGCGCGGCGAGTCTGGAGGCAGCAACGGGCACGAAGATGATGCATGTGCCGTACAAGGACATGGGCAGCGTCTACACCTCGGTGGCCACGGGCGACATCAAGTGGGCGTTTGGCACGGCGGCGACGGCCGGACCGATGTACCAGGCCAAGAAGGTGAAGTTTCTGGCCCTGGCCGCACCCCAGCGTCTGGCGGGCTTCACCGACATTCCGACCATGGGCGAAGCGGGCGGCCCGGCCGGGTTTGAAGTGAAGACATGGGTGGGCCTGTTTGCGCCCGCAGGCACGCCTAAGGCAGCCATCGAGAAGATCAATGCCGACGTGGGCAAGGTGCTGGCCACTTCAGAGGTCAAGGAGCGCCTGGCGACCTTCGGGTTTGAGCCCTACATTGGCCCGCCCGCCGAACTCACCAAGGCCATCGAACGCGATTCGCGCACGTTTGGTGAAGTCGTCAAGCGCGCCAAGATTGCCCTGGACTGACACAGGGACTGACACAGAGACTGACCATGAAGCTCTATTCCTTCTTCCGCAGCGGAACCTCCCACCGCTTGCGCATTGCGCTCAACCTCAAGGGGCTGGCCTACGAGCAGATTGCGGTCGACTTGCGGCGTGAGGAGCATCTGGGCGATGCCTTCAAGGCCATCAACCCGCAGCAGTTGGTGCCCGTGCTGGAGGCCGACGAGCGCCTCATGATCCAGTCGCCCGCCATCATCGAGTGGCTCGAAGAGCGCTATCCCACCCCACCGCTGCTGCCCGCCGATGCAGGCGATCGCGCCCAGGTGCGCGCCCTGGCGGCCATCGTGGGCTGCGACATCCATCCCATCAACAACCGCCGCATTCTGGAGGCGCTGCGCCACCGCTTCGGTGCCGACGAGGCTGTCGTGAACGATTGGTGCGGCACCTGGATCAGCGCGGGCTTTGACGCCATCGAGGCGCTGTTGTCGAAGGACCCGCAGCGCGGTGACTTCTGCTTTGGCAGCACCCCCACGCTGGCCGATGTGTACCTGGTTCCGCAGGTGGAGAGCGCGCGCCGCTTCAAGGTGGACTTGTCGCGCTGGCCGCTGGTGCAGGCGGTGGACACAGCCTGCGCGCAACTGGATGCGTTCCGCAAGGCGGCGCCCAGCGCGCAGCCGGATGCGGGCTGAGCCTGCCGAAGCCCCTCGCGGCGCTTCGACCGCGCTGAGTGAGCGGTTCAAATGGATTCAGACGACTCCAAGAACCTCATTCCGTTTCCAAATCATTCGTGTCTAGGCGCGAAGCTGCAGACAGTGCTGTAGCACGGCAAGGCGAAGCAACAACGACACGGATGATTTGGAGACGGAATCAGTCGCCCTGCATGTAAAAAGCCTCGGCATGGAGGTGAGCCGCCTCCAGGCCTTTGCCCAGCGCCAGCAGTGTGGTGGTCTCCACCATCGGCGGCGATCCGCACAGATACGCCTGCCAGCCTTGCAGGCTGGCGTGGTCCTGCTCGATGGCCTGGGTCACCAGCCCGCGCCGCTGCGTGGCAGTGTCGGCGCCCGAGGCCATCACCACATGCACCTGCAGCGCCGGGTGCAGGCTGCGCAGATGGTCCAGCCACGCCAGGCCATACAGCTCGCGCGGCGAGCGCAGGCCGAAGTACAGGTGAATGGGGTTGCGCATTCCGGCAGCCACTGCGCCGCGCACCACCGACAGCACCGATGCCAGCCCGG
Organism: Acidovorax sp. NN32; assembly: GCF_057597245.1. Lineage (NCBI taxonomy): Bacteria > Pseudomonadati > Pseudomonadota > Betaproteobacteria > Burkholderiales > Comamonadaceae > Acidovorax > Acidovorax sp. NN32. Next base: position 3,640,248 of record NZ_CP199679.1, on the reverse strand, counting down.
TGCCCCCAGCCACGCACAGCATGGGCCCCGTGTGCTGCTGGCGCAGATACGCCGCACCCAGCGGCCCACTGACCTTGACCTTGTCCCCCACCTTCAGCTGCCCGGCGATGTAGCCGCTGACCCGGCCCTGGGGCATGAGCTGTATGTGGAACTCCAGCAGCGGTTCGCCCGGCAGGTTTGCCATGGAGTAGGGGCGCACATGCGTCGGCGTGAACCCCAGCTGCACGTACTGGCCTGGCGAAAACGCAATCGGTTTTGCCACCTTGAGCAGCAGGCGCCGGATGTCTGCCGCCAGTGGTTCGATGGCCACCACGGTGGCCTTGGCCACGCGCGCACGGTGCACCACGGCTTCGCCGGGGGCGGGCACTTCGATGGTGCAGGGCTCGGTCACATAGGTCTGGCAAGCCAGCACGGCACCGTCCACGCCGTCCAACGGGCGCTGCTGCTCGCGCCCGCCATCGAGCACCTCACCAGACAGCACCCGGCAGCGGCAGATGCCGCAGCGGCCCGACAGGCATGAATACGACATCGGAACCTGCGCCGCGCGCAGGGCGTCGAGCAGGTTCACGCCGGGCTCGGCGCGGATCACGCGGTTAAGCGGCTGAACGAGGATGTCCATGGCGGGCGGCGTTCAAGGTCATGCGGGCGATTGTGCCGATGAATGGTTGGCTGCATTCCCAGCTGCAATACCATTTGCACTTCATATCACCCGAGCTGATGGAGTAGCGATGGAGCTATCGGATATCGACCTGAACCTGCTGGTGCTGTTTCAGCAACTCATGGTCGAACGGCGCGTGTCGAAGGTGGCCGACAACCTGGGGCTGACTCAGCCTGCGGTCAGCAACGCGCTGGCCAAGCTTCGGCGCATTTTTGGAGACGAGTTGTTCTTGCGCACCTCGGGCGGCATGGTGCCCACGCCTTTTGCCGAGCAACTGGGCGAATCCGTGGGCTATGCGCTGGGCATGATCCACAGCGGGCTGAACCAGCGCACACAGTTCACGCCCGCAACGCTCAAGCGCACCATCACCATCGGCATGACAGACATTGGCGAGATCGTCTTTCTGCCCGCGCTGCTGGAGCGCCTGGGGCGGGAGGCGCCGGGCGTCACGCTGAACACCGTGCGCAACAACGCGGCCCATCTGCGCGAAGACATGGAGGCTGGCAAGGTGGACTTGGCCATCGGCCTGCTGCCGCAGCTGAAAGCGGGATTTTTCCAGCGGCGCTTGTTCCGCCAGCGTTATGTGTGCCTGTTCCGCAAGGGCCATGCGCTGGACCGGCCCAAGCTGCTGCTGTCGGACTACAAGGCGGCAGAGCATCTGGTGATCGTGTCGGCGGGCACGGGGCACGGCAAGGTGGATGAATTGATCCAGAAGGCCGGCATCGACCGCCTGGTGCGGCTGAGCGTGCCGCACTTTGTGAGCGTGGGCCACATCCTCCAAAGCACGGCGCTGGTGGCGACGGTGCCCGAGCGGCTGGCGCTCAAGCTGGTCGAGCCCTTTGGCCTGGTGCTGCGCACGCACCCCGTCAAACTGCCTGACGCGCCCATCAGCGTGTTTTGGCATGCCAAGGTGCACCGCGAGCCGGTGAACCAATGGCTGCGCAGCATGGTGTTTGAATTGTTTGGGGGCGATGGCCCCGCTGGGGGTGGTTTGCCGTGATCGGTGGGCGGGGCTTGCGGCGCAAGCCAGACTGCACCACCGGTCCTGTGAGAACATTGCTATATTATTTATAGCGTGTTGCGCTTGTCAGTAGGGCGGTAGAGCCTGTTTTTGCATGAATCCGCCATGGCCCCCGAGGGAGGTTGGGTCGTACTTGCCATGCAACGCTGCTCAATACACCAGCCTCTCCGGCCGAATCTCCTGCAGGATGGTCGTCGCAATCTCTTCAATCGACTTGGTGGTGGTGGACAACCACCGGATGCCTGCGCGGCGCATCATGGCCTCGGCTTCGGAGACCTCCATGCGGCAGTTCTCCAGGCTGGCGTAGCGCGAATTGGGGCGACGCTCGGCGCGGATCTCGGCCAGGCGGTCGGGGCTGATGGTCAGGCCAAAGATCTTGCTGCGAAACGGCACCAGGGCCGGGGGCAGCTGGCGGCGCTCGAAATCCTCGGGGATCAGCGGGTAGTTGGCGGCTTTCAGGCCACATTGCATGGCCAGGTACAGGCTGGTGGGCGTTTTGCCGCTGCGGCTCACGCCCACCAGGATCACGTCGGCACCGGCCAGGTCACGGTTGCTCTGGCCGTCGTCATGGGCCAGGCTGAAGTTGATGGCTTCGATGCGGTCGGTGTATTCCTTGCTGCGGCTCACGTCGCTGAAGCGGCCCACACGGTGGTGCGACTTGATGCCCAGCTCCTGCTCCAGCGGGTGGACGAAGGTGCCAAACATATCGAGCAGCATGCCCTTGCAGCCGTCCTGGATGACCTTGAGCACTTCCATGTTGACCAGCGTGGTGAAGACGATGGGCTTTTTGCCCTCGACCTCGCCGGTGTGGTTGATTTGCCGCACCGCCTGGTGGGCCTTGTCCACGGTGTCGATGAAGGGCAGGCGCACATGGCGCGGCTTCATCTCGAATTGGGCCAGGATGGCGTTGCCGAAGGTTTCGGCGGTGATACCGGTGCCGTCAGAGACAAAAAATACGGTGCGCGAGTGCATGGAGCCCCTTTTTTTGGATGCGGCTTGCGCCAGCCGGGTTGCCACCCCAAAGAAGTGGTGATTGCCCGATTTGCGTAAGTCGCGTGAAAGCGTCAGCCCGCTGCCAGATGCTCGGGCCTACAATTGTCACAATTATCCAATTCTCACCATGCACCGCGTCGGCCCACAACCACAACGACAAAGCCTCAGGCCGTGCATGGCCGCCTGCCAGGAGCCATCCAGGGCCCGGCACGCAGACCCGGTTTCAACTTCTGGAGCTTTCCCATGTCTGCACTTTTCAGCCCGACCGCCCTGGTCGTACCGTTTGAAAACCTGAGAATGACCGATGTCGAGGTCGTTGGCGGTAAAAACGCCAGCCTCGGCGAGATGATCTCCCAGCTGCCGCAGGGCGTGCGTGTGCCCACGGGCTTTGCCACCACCGCCCACGCGTTCCGCGAGTTCCTGGCCTATGACGGCCTGGCCGACCGCATCAGCGCCAAGCTCAAGAGCCTGGATACCGAAGACGTGCGCGCTCTTGCACAAGTGGGTGCAGAAATCCGTGCCATGGTCGAGGCCCAGCCCTTCCCGGGCGACCTGCAAAAGGCCATTGCCGATGAATTTGCCAAGCTGAGTGCTGGCAACCCCGCTGCCTCGTTTGCCGTGCGCTCGTCGGCCACGGCGGAGGACCTGCCCGACGCTTCGTTTGCAGGCCAGCAGGAAACCTTCCTGAACGTGGTGGGCATCGACGAAGTCATGCACAAGATGAAGGAAGTGTTCGCGTCGCTGTACAACGACCGCGCCATTTCCTACCGTGTGCACAAGGGCTTCGAGCACGATGTGGTGGCCCTTTCGGCCGGTGTGCAGCGCATGGTGCGCTCCGACCTGGGCGCTGCCGGCGTGATGTTCACCATCGACACCGAATCCGGCTTTGAAGACGTGGTCTTCATCACCAGTAGCTACGGCCTGGGCGAAACCGTGGTGCAGGGCGCCGTGAACCCCGACGAGTTCTACGTGCACAAGCCCATGCTCCAGGCAGGCAAGAAGGCGCTGATCCGCCGCAACCTGGGCAGCAAGCTGATCCAGATGGTGTTCTCCAGCGCGGAAGAAAAAGCCGCCAGCGGCAAGCTGGTCAAGACCGTGGACGTGCCCACCGAGCAGCGCAACCGCTACTCGCTGACCGACGCTGATGTGGAGCAACTGGCCCGCTACGCGCTCGTGATCGAGCAGCACTACGGCCGCCCCATGGACATCGAGTGGGGCAAGGACGGCACCGACGGCCACCTCTACATCCTGCAGGCCCGCCCCGAGACGGTGAAGAGCCAGGCCAAGGGCCAGGCCGAGCTGCGCTACAAGCTCAAGGGCCATGGCACCGTGCTGGCCGAGGGCCGCGCCATTGGCCAGAAGATCGGCACCGGCCCGGTGCGCCTGGTGCACAACATTTCCGAGATGGACAAGGTCCAGCCCGGCGATGTGCTCGTGACCGACATGACCGACCCCAACTGGGAACCCGTGATGAAGCGCGCCAGCGCCATCGTCACGAACCGGGGCGGCCGCACCTGCCACGCCGCCATCATTGCGCGCGAGCTGGGCATCCCGGCCGTGGTCGGCTGCGGCGACGCGACCGAGCGGCTGAAGGACGGCACGCTGGTCACGGTGAGCTGCTCCGAGGGCGACACGGGCAAGATCTATGACGGCCTGCTTGAAACCGAAGTGACCGAAGTGCAGCGCGGCGCGATGCCCCCCATCAAGACCAAGATCATGATGAACGTGGGCAACCCCCAGCTGGCCTTTGACTTCTGCCAGCTGCCCAACGAAGGCGTGGGCCTGGCCCGGCTGGAGTTCATCATCAACAACAACATTGGCGTGCACCCCAAGGCCATCCTGGACTACCCCCAGATCGATGCCGACCTGAAGAAGGCCGTGGAGTCCGTGGCCCGTGGCCATGCCAGCCCCAGGGCGTTCTATGTGGACAAGGTCGCCGAAGGCGTGGCCACCATTGCCGCCGCCTTCTGGCCCAAGCCCGTCATCGTGCGCCTGTCGGACTTCAAGTCCAACGAATACCGCAAGCTGATCGGCGGCAGCCGCTACGAGCCCGAGGAAGAAAACCCGATGCTCGGCTTCCGTGGCGCAGCCCGCTACATCAGCGAAGACTTCGGTGAAGCCTTTGCCATGGAGTGCGAGGCGCTCAAGCGCGTGCGTAACGACATGGGCCTGACCAACGTGCAGGTGATGGTGCCGTTTGTGCGCACGCTGGGCCAGGCCGAGCGCGTGACCAAGCTGCTGGCCACCCATGGCCTTCAGCGCGGCAAGGATGACCTCAAGGTCATCATGATGTGCGAGGTGCCCAGCAACGCCATCCTGGCCGAGCGCTTCCTGGAGTTCTTCGACGGCTTCTCCATCGGCTCCAACGACCTGACCCAGCTCACGCTGGGCCTGGACCGTGATTCGGGCCTGGAGCTGCTGGCGCAGGACTTTGATGAGCGCGACCCCGCTGTCGAAGCACTGATTCATCAGGCCATCAAGGCCTGCCTGGCCCAGGGCAAATACATCGGCATCTGCGGCCAGGGCCCCAGCGACCACCCTGACTTTGCGCAGTGGCTGGCCAAGGAAGGCATCTCGTCGATCTCGCTCAACCCCGACAGCGTGATCGCCACTTGGCAGCAACTGGCAGGCTGACGCTCCGACCGGGCTGCCATGTGCCGACTGCACCACCCGCCACTGCGTCCCTGATGCCGTGCCTGTGATGCAGCCCCCGCAGCAGCACCGGCGTTCTGCAGATGCCGAAATGGCGGGCCCGTTCCCGCCCGATCTGCACGATGTGCGGCACCTCAAGCTCAAGGCCGGCTTGCTGCTGCTATGGGCGCTGGTGTCGTTTGGTGCCACCTACTTCGCCCGGGACCTGCAAGTGCTGGTCTTTGGCGGTTGGCCCCTGGGTTACTGGATTGCGGCGCAGGGGGCAGTGCTGGTGTTCATTGGCATTGTGGTGGTCTATGGCTGGGCCATGAACCGCTTCGAACGGCAGGATGCGGAGCGCCTCGCAGCGGATGCCGCAGCCCTTTCGGACGACGCGGACCGCCCCCACGGCTGACCATGGCTGAAAACAATTCTTCCGACACCGATCGGGCCTATCTGTGGCGGTTGCACCGCATCCTGGCGCTGTATGTGACCGGGGTGCTGGCCTTTCTGGCGCTGATGACCTGGGCAGAGCACCAGGGGCTTTCGCGGCACTGGATCGGGCCGATTTTTCTGTTCCTCACGGTGATGGTCTACGCGGGCATCGGTGTCTATGGCCGTACTACCGACCCCGAGGAATACTACGTGGCGGGTCGGCGCATTCCGCCCATGTACAACGGCATGGCGGCAGCGGCAGACTGGATGAGTGCCGCATCGTTCATCAGTCTGTCGGGGGCGCTTTACCTGCAGGGTTTTTCCGGCACACCGGGGCAGGCCGGGGGGCTGGCCTATCTGCTGGGGTGGACGGGAGGCTTTTGCCTGGTGGCGATGCTGATCGCACCGCACCTGCGCGCCATGGGCCTGTACACCGTGCCCGATTTTTTCCATGTGCGTTTTGGCGGCCGGTGGCCGCGTGTGATTGCGGCGCTGGCGGCGGTGCTCTGTTCGTTCACGTATGTGGTGGCGCAGATTTACGGTGTGGGGCTGATCGCTTCGCGCCTGACCGGTGTGCAGTTCGAGATCGGCATCATGCTGGGCCTGGGCGGGGTGCTGCTGTGCTCCTTCCTCGGTGGCATGCGCGCCATCACCTGGACGCAGGTGGCGCAGTATGTGGTGGTGCTGCTGGCGTTCCTGATCCCGGTGTCCTGGCTGGCGTACAAACAATTGGGCAACCCGTTGGCGCCCGCAGTCTATGGCGCGCAGATCAGCAAGATCGCCGACCTGGAAGCGCAGCTGCTCGATTCCCCCGCAGAGCATCAGGTGGTGCAGACCTACCTGCGGCGCGCCCAGGATTTTGAGGCGCGGCTGCGTGATGTGGAAGGCGCCCTGGAGCGGGAGCGCGAGAAAGGGCGGGAGCGCATTCGCGCGCTGCGCACCCAGAACGCTGATGTAGGTTTGATCGTCACGGCCAGCCGCGAGCTGGCGGCCCTGCCGCGCGATGCCGCAGCGGCGCGCGAACGCTGGACCCGCGAAATGCGCGAGAACTACGAACGTGCGCGCCCCCTGGGCGGCTTGCCCCTGCACAGCCAGGCGTATGTGGGTGACCCGCAGGGCACGCCCGACGAGCAACGCGACTACGAGCTGACGCGCCGCAACTTCCTGGCACTCATGTTCTGCCTGATGGTGGGCACGGCAGGCTTGCCGCACCTGCTCACGCGCTACTACACCTCGCCCACGGTGTCCGCGGCGCGGGCATCGGTGGCGTGGTCGCTGTTTTTCATCGCCTTGCTGTACTTGAGTGCGCCCGCGTTGGCGGTGCTGGTGAAATTCGAGGTCATGCAAAACCTGGTGGGCAGCAGTTTCGAGGCTTTGCCCACCTGGATGGCCCAATGGGCGCGGGTGGACAGCTCGCTGTTGTCGGTGGAAGACGTGAACGCTGACGGCATCGTGCAGTTTGGAGAGATCCGGCTGGGGGCCGACCTCATCATGTTGGCCACGCCGGAGCTGGGGGGCTTGCCCTATGTGGTCTCGGGCCTGGTGGCGGCTGGCGGGCTGGCGGCAGCGCTGTCTACCGCTGATGGGCTGTTGCTCACCATCAGCAACGCCCTGGTGCGCGACCTGTATTTTCAGGACGCAAAGCGCCAGGCGTCGCCGGAGCAGCGTGTGATTCTGAGCAAGTTTGCCTTGCTGTCCGTGGCCCTGTCGGCGGCATTTGTAGCGGCGCTCAAACCCTCTGAGATTCTGCCGATGGTGTCGGCGTCGTTCTCGTTGGCGGCTTCGGCCTTTGTGCCGGTGATGGTGCTGGGCATCTTCTGGCGCGGCACCACGCGGCAGGGGGCGGTGGCGGGCATGCTGGCAGGGCTTGGCGTGGCGGTGTACTACCTGCTGTCGCATGTGCCCGCCATGCGCGCGCTGCCCAGCTGGATGCTGGCAGACGGGCTGTGGTTTGGTATTCAGCCCGTCTCGGCCGGGGTGTTTGGCGTGCCCACCGGCTTGGCGGTGACGGTGGTGGTGAGCTGGCTGACCCGGCCTGCCCCGGCGCTGCCGCGCATCCGGTCCGAGATGTAGGGGGACTTGGGTTGGCAGGCTGGAGTGCCCTGCCCGTGCGCCTGCTAATGGGTTATGCGTAAACCCCGATTACCAAGCCTGCGCAAACGTGAGAATCTGGGACGTAAAAGCTTACCTGTCGGGGTGAGCTTCGGTCACACCACAATGGTTCAGCTCAAGGAGATTCATGGTTCTCGTCAAAACGCAGGCAGGGCAGGAAGCGCTCAAGGATCGGCGCGGTAGCCTCAGCTCACGCCAGCGCTCGGCTTTTATTCTTTTTGACGGAAAGCGCTCTACGGGCGAAATACTGGCGGCCACGGCAGCCATGGGGATCACGCAGGAGGATGTCCAGGCCATGATTGCGCAGGGACTGCTGGCTCCGCTGCCGGGGCAGTCTCTGCCTGCAGCTTTTGCCACCCCGCCTGATGCGACGGCAGAGCCTGCACCTGCCACCGATCTGGGGACGGTGGCGTCGCCGCTGGAGGGCTCCGGGCGCTCACCCAAGGAGCGTTACCAGGCGGCCTACCCGATCGCCACCGAACTGACAGCGGGGCTGGGGCTGCGTGGGTTCCGGTTGAATCTGGCGGTGGAAGGGGCGGGCAGCTTTGAGGATCTGGCGGCGCTGGCACCCAAGATCCGCGAGGCGGTGGGTGACGCCAAATTCAAGCGGCTGGACGAAGCGCTTTTTGATTGAGGCCCCCGGATCCTCTCCCCCGAGAGGCGCACCAGTTTCACGCGTGAAGTGCGGGCACAAAAAAAGCGGCCCCAGGCCGCTTTGTGTTTGGTGCGTCACAGGGCGCAGTGCTCAGCGGCCGACCTTGAGCAGTTCCACATCGAACTTGAGCGTGGCGTTCGGTGGAATCACGCCGCCCGCGCCGCGTGCGCCGTAGCCGAGGGCGGCAGGAATGATCAAGGTGCGCTGGCCACCGATCTTCATGCCTTGCACGCCTTCGTCCCAGCCCTTGATGACCATGCCCGCGCCCAGCGAGAACTCGAAGGGGTCGTTGCGGTCGCGGCTGGAGTCGAACTTGGCACCTTGCTCGCCGTTGTTGTAGAGCCAGCCGGTGTAGTGCACCGACACGTTCTGGCCCTTGGTGGCTTCGGCGCCTTCGCCCACGGTGGTGTCTTCGTATTGCAGGCCGGATGCGGTGGTGGTCAGTGCCATGGGTGAAATTCCTTGTTTGCTATTAAAAAAAGAGCTATTGGCGCTTGATAGTTAAGCGCTAGCAGCATTTTTGACCCCTATTTTAACGAAAGCCCCGCGCGGAGGTCCGGCGGGGCTTTTCCCTGAGTGGGGCGGGGGGGCGGTTTGGCGTCAGGCTTTTTTGGCGCGGCCAGCGACCCAGCGGGTGGCGAAGGCCTGCACGTCCGACAGGCGCTTGAGCAGGTCGGCGCCCGAGGGGGTGACGGTGTAGCCGTCGCTGCCGTGGTCTACAAAACCGGCTTCGCGCAGTTCCTTGATGCGGGTGTTGAGCGTGTTGGGGGTGATGCCCCCCACGCTGTCCTGCAGCAGGCGGAAGGTCTGGGGGTGACCGTCCTTCAGGGCCCACAGCACGCGCAGTGCGTAACGGCATTCGAGCCGCTCGAACAACTGGTTGATGGCGGCATTTTCTTTGGAGCTCATGGACGCTTCTCCTCGCGCAAGTGTTGGATCAAATATTCATTCGGGTGGGCGAATGCCGGGCCCGGTGATGCGCTGAGACTATAGCGCGGAACCCATTTTGCTACAAGTTTGGTAGCTCAGAACGCACACCACACATGCGCTACACCCCGAAAAACCTGTGTTACAAGTCAAACTGTTGCGGTAGGGCCACGGTTCTGGGAGCCTGTAGGACTTGGAGCGTCGAAAGCGAAAACTGGCCCCAGCGAGGACAGTTTTTGCCGGATTTGCAGCCCCATAGCCCGGCTATGGGGCAAAAAAGGCGGTGTTCTCGAAGAGCGGCGAAGCCAAAAATGGACCGCTGCGGTCCATTCGCCAAGCCTGACAGGCTCCTAGACGGTCATTCCTGACGGCCCAGCCCTGCCAGGTGGCTGACCAGCAACTGTGCGGCCGGGGCCAGCATCTGGGCGCTGCGGTAACAGATGGCGAAGCGCCGTCGGGCCCAAGGGTCGCTCAGTGGAACCACCCGGATGGGCGCAGTCTGGGCAAAAGGCAGGGCCACTTCGCGCGGCACGACACTGATGGCCAGGTTGGCCCGCACCACCCGAAGTGCCGCATCGAAGTTGGACACCAGCACCCGGTGCGCCAGCATCTTTCCCTCCACGGCCGCAGCGCGCGCCAGCAACACCTGCACGGCGCTCAGTGCGGGCATGCTGACGAATTCATGGTCCAGCACGTCGGCAAAACGCACGCTCTGGTGCTGGGCCACCGGGTGCAGCGCATGTGCCACCACGGCCAGGTGGTCGGTACGGTAGCCGCAGGTTTCCAGGCCTGTCAGGTCGGCCGCGTCCCAGCAGATGCCGATGGAGGCACTGCCGTCACGGATGCCCTGTACGACGTCCGGGCTCACGCGCTCCTCCAGGCTTACCTGGATGTCGCGGTGCGCCGGGTCTTGCAGAAAAGCGGCCACGTCGTCTGCCAGTGATTCGGCCATCACCGAGGCCGTGACCAGCATGCGCACATGGCCCCGCGTGCCGGTGGCATAGGCCGCCATGTCGCGTTCAATCTGGCCCACTCTGGCCAGCATGGTGCGCGCGTGCTCCAGCAGGGTTTCGCCCGCCGGGGTGGGCACCACGCCACGGCGTTTGCGCAGCAGCAGCGGCGTGCCCACCGTGTCTTCCAGCTGCGCCAGCCGCTTGCTGATGGCCGAGCCCACGATGGACTCCTGCTCGGCCACGCGCGCGATGCTGCGCTGCTCGCACACGGCGGCAAAGAGGCGCAGGGTCTGCAGGTCCAGGTCGCGCATGGGCTTGTCTCCAGGTGTTTGATCTTCCTGTTTGGAATCATATGGCTTCCAAAATGTATTTTCTGATTCTGTTGGGAATTTCTAGAATCGACGGCAGAACACCACCCGCCGGAGACAACGCAGTGCTTACCCCCTCTATCGCTTCCACCACCCCGGCGCGTGCCACCGTGCGCGAAGTGGGTCTGCGCGACGGCCTGCAAAGCACTGCCACCGTGGTCTCCACCGCGCACAAGATCGAATGGCTCAACGCCGCCTACGCCGCCGGCCAGCGCGAGATCGAGGTCGGCTCCTTTGTGCCCGCCCGGCTGCTGCCCCAGCTGGCCGATACGGCCGAGGTGCTGGCCCACGCCAAAGCCCTGCCGGGCCTGGTGGCCTCGGTGCTCGTGCCCAACTACAAAGGCGCCGGACGCGCGCTGGAGTGTGGTGCCGACCTAGTGGTGGTGCCCCTGTCCGCCAGCCACGCCCACAGCCTGGCCAACCTGCGCAAGACCCCCGACGAGGTGGTGGCCGAGGTCGCGCGCATCCGATCACTGCGCGACGCCAGCAGCAGCCGCACGCTGATCGAAGGTGGCGTGGGTACGGCCTTTGGCTGCACCCTGCAGGGCGAGGTGGCCGAGAGCGAGGTGCTGCGCCTGATGCAAGCGCTGCTGGATGCGGGCGCCGACCGCGTGAGCCTGGCCGACACCGTGGGCTATGCCGACCCGGCCTCGGTCGCCCGCCTGTTTGGCAAAGCGCGTGCGCTGGTGGGCGACCGCCTGGCCTGCGCGCACTTCCACGACACGCGCGGCATGGGCCTGGCCAACGTCTATGCCGCCTGGCAGGCGGGCATCACCCGCTTTGACGCCTGCCTGGCCGGCATTGGCGGCTGCCCGCACGCGCCGGGCGCCAGTGGCAACGTCACCACCGAAGACCTGGTGTTCATGCTGGATCGCATGGGCATCGCCACTGGCATCGACGTGACTGCGCTGCTCGCACTGCGCCAGCGCGTGGCCGGATGGCTGGCGGGCGAGACCCTGCATGGCACGCTGTGGCAGGCAGGGCTGCCGCAGAATGCCGCACCTGCCGCGCTGCACGAAGCAGCAACCGCCTGAACCCCTTTTCGGAACGCCCTGAACATGAACGACGACACACCCGCCACCCCACCATCCCCCCGCCTGCCGCTCGAAGGCCTGCGCGTGGTGGAGTTCACCCACATGGTCATGGGCCCCACCTGCGGCATGGTGCTGGCCGACCTGGGGGCCGAGGTCATCAAGGTCGAGCCCGTGGATGGCGACCGCACCCGCCACCTGCTGGGCGCGGGCGCAGGCTTCTTCCCCATGTTCAACCGCAACAAGAAGAGCATTGCGCTCGACCTGCGCAGCCCCGACGGCCTGGCAGCGGCGCGCAAGCTCGCGGCGTCGGCCGATGTGGTGGCGCAGAACTTCAAGCCTGGCGTGATGACCAAATACGGCCTGGACTACGCGGCGCTGAGCCAGCTCAACCCGAGCCTTATCTATGTCAACCACACCGGCTTCTTGCCCGGCCCGTACGAGCACCGCACGGCGCTGGACGAGGTGGTGCAGATGATGGGCGGCCTGGCCTACATGACCGGCCGCCCCGGCGACCCGCTGCGCGCGGGCAGCAGCGTGAACGACATCATGGGTGGCATGTTCGGCGCGATTGGCGCGATGGCGGCGCTGATGCAGCGCGGCATCACCGGGCGGGGGCAGGAGGTGGACTCGGCCCTGTTCGAGAACAACGTCTTCCTGGTCGGCCAGCACATGATGCAGTACGCCGTCACCGGCAAACCCGCGGCCCCCATGCCCGACCGCATCTCGTCCTGGGCCGTGTACGACGTGTTCAGCGTGAAGGACGGCGGGCAGATCTTTTTGGCCGCCGTGAGCGATGCGCAGTGGCAGACCTTCTGCGATGCCATGGGCTATGCCGACCTGAAGGCCGACACCGGCCTGGCCACCAACAACGACCGCGTACGCGCCCGCCCCACGCTGATGCCCGTGCTGCGCGAGCGGCTGGCGCAGCACACGGCCGACGAACTGGCCGCGATCTTCGAACGCCACGGCCTGCCGTTTGCACCCATCCGCCGGCCCGAAGAACTGTTTGACGACCCGCACCTGCAAGCCACGGGCGGACTGGCCGACATCACGCTGCCCGATGGCGAACGTGCCGGGCAGACCGCGCAGATCACGCTGATGCCGCTGCGTATGGACGGCCAGCGGCTCGATGTGCGCTGCGACCCGCCCCGCCTGGGCCAGCACACGGCCGAGCTGCTGCAGGGCCTGGGCTACACGGCCGATGAGGTGGCGGCGTTGCACGCCGCCGGGGCCATCGCCTGATTTTTTGAAACCATCCCCGGGCATAGCAATGTGGCGCAGACCACCGCCCAGGGTTCCCTGACCACGACCGGAGACAAACCCATGCCACGCACCACCACTGCCCCCGCTTCACCCCACGACACGCCTGCCGCTCGCAGCGTGCTCACGCGCCGCCAGGCCCTCGCCACCGGCGCCGCCGCGCTGGGGGCTGTGGCCTGGGGCCTGCCCCACCTGGCCCGTGCCCAGGGTGATGGCAAGCCGCTGCGCGTGATCCTGCCGCTGTCGGCGGGCTCGGGGGCCGACGGCGCCATCCGTGCCATCAGCACCAGCCTGGCCAAGGCGCTGGGCCAGCCCGTGGTCATCGAGAACCTGCCGGGCGCGGGCGGCATCACCGGCACCACGCAGATCGTGCGGGCGCCCAAGGACGGCTCGGTGATCGGCGTGGTGTCCAACAACCACGTGGTCAACCCCAGCGTGTACAAGAACATTCCGTTCGACTCGCTCGCCGACATCACGCCCATCACCATCATTGGCGCCACGCCCTTCGTGCTGGTGGCCCACCCCTCGGTGCCCGTCAAGACCGTGCAGGAGCTGATCGCGCTGGCCAGGGCCAAACCCGGCGTCCTCAACTACGGCTCGTCGGGCAACGGCACCATCCTGCACCTGGCCGCAGCCATGTTCGTGGACCAGGCCAAGGTGTCGATCCAGCACATTCCCTACAAGGGCATGGGCCCGCTCATGAACGATGTGCTGGGCGGCCAGGTGCAGCTGGCCGTGGTGGCGGTAGCGCCTGCGGCAGCGCACATCAAGTCGGGAGCGTTGCGCGCCCTGGGCGTGACCACGGCCAGCCGCGTGCCGTCGTTGCCCGGTGTGCCCACCATTGCGGAGCAGGGCTTGCCGGGCTACGAGCTCGACGGCTGGATCGCCCCGGTGGGGCCTGCCGGCCTGCCCAAGGCCGAGCTGCAACGCCTGTATGCCGCCTTCAAAGCCGCGATGGAAATGCCCGAGGCGCGCGATGCGCTCATCGCCCAGGGCTACGAAATCAAGCTCACCCCTCCGGAGCCAGCAGCCGCGTTCTTTCGATCTGAGGTGGCGCGCATGGCGCAGGTCGTGAAAAACGCCAACGTGACGATGGATTGACGCGGGGCTGCCGTGTGGGGTGCGGTTGCCCGAAGGGCGTAACGCGCCGTCGCCCCGCATGAGGTCGTCTGCCGGGTCAGGCTGCGCTCGGCCGAGCCGCAATTTGAATATTTTTGGACGCTAGCGCTTATGTGACAAGCGCTGGTAGCTATGTTTTTTATAGCGATTCATCAACCCTGCGGTGCCGTCAGGGCGCGCTGCCCTGCCGGGTGGTGGTGAAGGTTCTGAAGCTGCGGCTGCTGGTGGCGCAGGCGGAACACCTCCACGGCCTCCACCAGCTGGCGGGCCTGGCCGCTCAGACTGCCGGCGGCGGCGGCGCTTTCTTCCACCAGGGCAGCGTTTTGCTGGGTGGTTTCATCCATTCGCACGATGGCCTGGGTGACGCGCAGCATGTCGGAGGTCTGGGCCGCGCTCGCCTGGCTGATTTCGTCCATGAGCGCGCTCACGCCTTGGATGGACGAGACGACTTCACCCATGGTGCTGCCCGCGTTCCGGGCGAGGTCAGAGCCGGCCTGCACGCGCTCCACGCTGGTCTGGATCAGCGCCTTGATCTCGCGCGCGGCGCTGGCACTGCGGGTGGCCAGGTTGCGCACCTCGCTGGCCACCACGGCAAAGCCGCGTCCTTGCTCGCCGGCGCGTGCTGCTTCCACGGCAGCATTGAGCGCCAGGATGTTGGTCTGAAACGCGATGCTGTCGATGACGCCGATGATGTCGGAAATGCGGCGTGAGCTGTCTTGAATGCCCTGAACCACCGTCACCATCTGCGTTACCACGTCGCCACCGCGCTGGGCCACCGATGCGCCGCTCTTGGCCAGCTCGCTGGCACGTTGGGCGTTGGAGGCGTTTTGCTGCACGGTGGCCTGCAGCTGCTGCATCGAAGAGGTGGTTTCGTCCAGCGACGAGGCCTGCTCTTCGGTACGCATGCTCAGGTCCACATTGCCTTGGGCAATCTCGGCGCTGGCACTGGCCACGCCCTCAGCGTTGCTGCGCACTCCCGACACCACGTTTTCCAGGTTCTCCTGCATGGTGCGCAGGGCTTCCAGCAGCCGCGCGGGTTCGTCCTTGCCATCGACCTCGATGGTGGTGGTCAGATCGCCGGCCGCCACCTTGTTGGCCACCGAGACCGCCACCCGCAGCGGGCGCACTACCGAGCGTGTGAGCAGCCAGCCCGCACAGCCGCCCAGGGCCGTGACCAGTGCCAGCGCTACCAGGCTGCTGATGAGCGCACGCCGCGCGCTCAGGGCCGCCTGCTCTGCAATGGTCGCGCTGCTGGCGGCCACCTGCTCGCTCAGTGCGGTGAGCAGCTTGGCCGGGCCCTGGTCGATGTCGGCCACGTCCGCGTCACCCGCAGAGGGCACAAAACCGAGCGACTGGAACACCTCAAAACCCTTGCGGTAGCCCTGTGCCATCTGCGCGTGGGCTTGGGTGAATTTCTGCAGCGCTGCCTTTTCCTGCGCATCGGTCAGTTGCGGCTCCAGCGCCTTGGCGGCGTCGGCCACCCGCTTTTCACTGGCCTGGAACGCTGCCCAGTGCAGTTCGCGCTTGCGCGAATCCTCACCCCGCAACAGGGTGTTCTTCCACTCCTGCACCTGGGTCTTGAACTCGTTTTCCATGCGGCTCACCGCACGTTCCTGGGCCACGCGTTCCTGCACCGTGGTCTCGTAGGTGCCCAGGCTGCTGTACAGGGCCGCAATGCCGAACAGGGCAGCGCCCAGCAGGAGCGCGAGCACCAGGCCCAGTGCGGTGGCCATGCGTGCGCCGATGGAGTGGTTGGACATTTTCATCGGTCAGCTCCCAAGGTTGATCTCGGTTTTCCATCTTGCTGCACGTCGCCTGCAACCTGAAACCGGTATGGCCCGAGGGTGGCGCCCCGCAGCCGCACAGAGGCCTTGTTGCACTTCATGCCTTCAGCTTGAGCAGGTACACCATCACCCGTGCCGTGGTGAGGTCCAGTTCCATGAACTCTGCCAAATCCTTGCCTGTCAGCCAAGAGGGTTCCCAGCGATTGCTTTTGAGCGTGCGCAGCCAGGATTCATGGGCGGTGGCGGCCTCCACGGCGGCCAGCATCTCGGCCATGCGGGCGCTGGGCACCCCTTTGCCGGTGAACACGCCCCGCCAATTGGCCATGGTGGCATCCAGCCCCTGCTCGCGGAAGGCGGGCAGGCCGAAGGCGCTGCGGCGGGACGACACGCCGATGGCGCGCAGTTTTCCTGCGGCTATCGCATCACTGAATTCGCTGTAGCCCGACAGCCCCACCGCCGCGTTGCCCGACACCAGGGCGTCCACCACCTCAGAGCCACCGGGGAAGGGTTTGTAGACCAGGTCTTCCGGCTTGGCCTTGGAGGCACGGGCTAGCACCCCGGCGAAGATGTGGTCCACCCCGCCGGCCGAGCCCCCCGCCACCGGCAGGGCGCGCAGGTCGGCGCGCATGGCATCGGCCAGGTCCTTGGTGTTCTTGATGGGGGATTTGGCGGCTACCGCTGCCACCAGGTAATCGCTGGTGAGCCGGGCAATGGGCTGGATGTGGCCCATGTCCACGGCGGGCTTTTGCAGCGCCACGGCACCCACCATCACCATGCCGCCCATCAGCAGGGTGTTGGGGTCGTTGCCGTATTTTTCGGCGTATTTGGCCAGGCCGATGGTGCCGCCCTTGCCGCCAATGTTCTCGTACTCGATCTGGTCCGCCGCGCCCACCGCAGCCAGGGCCGCTCCCAGCGCGCGGCCCGTCTGGTCCCAGCCGCCCCCGGGGTTGGCCGGGATCACGATGCGCAGTGTGCCCGCCAGTTTGGGGGCCTTGGGGGCGGTGGGGCGGGCTGCCGTGGCGCTGGCTTGCGCCCATGCGGCCGGGGTCAAAGCGGTCCACGCCGTAGCGGAGAGTGCAGCATGTGCGAGTGCCTTGCGGCGGCTGAGGGGGGTCATGGGGTACCTCGTGAAAACGCGGGGGTGAAAAGCATGTCCTTCACGCAACCGGACAGCAGGGTCGGCTTCTCTGCGCAGCCTCGCCGCAAGAGGGCGGCTTGCAACGCTGCAGGGAAGTCTCCCAATTTTTGATTGGACGTGGTGGCAATGGTCACCATCCAAGCTGTCAGTCTGCTGTCGGGAGTATCAGGGTAAACGCGCTGGGCCTTGCGCAACGGATTGGCCATGAAAAACGCCCTGCGCCGCAATTGCGGGGCAGGGCGTTGTGCTGAACGAATGCTGGGGTTCAGTGTGCCGCTGGCTGGGCAGGGATTACAGCGAGTCGATGAAGCTGCGCAGCTTGTCCGAGCGGCTGGGGTGCTTGAGCTTGCGCAGCGCCTTGGCTTCTATCTGGCGGATGCGTTCGCGCGTCACGTCAAACTGCTTGCCCACTTCTTCCAGCGTGTGGTCGCTGGTCATCTCGATACCAAAGCGCATGCGCAGCACCTTGGCTTCGCGCGGGGTCAGGCCATCCAGGATGTCCTTGACCACGTCGCGCAGGCCAGCCTGCATGGCGGCTTCGATAGGGGCGGTGTTGGCGCCGTCTTCGATGAAGTCGCCCAGGTGGCTGTCGTCGTCGTCCCCGATCGGCGTTTCCATGGAGATCGGCTCTTTGGCGATCTTCATGATCTTGCGGATCTTGTCCTCGGGAATCTCCATCTTGGCCGCCAGGATGGACGCATCGGGCTCAAAACCAAACTCTTGCAAGTGCTGGCGGCTGATGCGGTTCATCTTGTTGATCGTCTCGATCATGTGCACCGGGATACGGATGGTGCGCGCCTGATCGGCAATCGAGCGGGTGATGGCCTGGCGAATCCACCAGGTGGCATACGTCGAGAACTTGTAGCCCCGGCGGTATTCGAACTTGTCCACCGCCTTCATCAGACCGATGTTGCCTTCCTGGATCAGATCGAGGAACTGCAGGCCACGGTTCGTGTACTTCTTGGCAATCGAGATCACGAGGCGCAGGTTGGCCTCGATCATTTCCTTCTTGGCATCGCGCGAGGTGGCTTCACCTTCGTTCATGCGCTTGTTGATGCCTTTCAGCTCTGCCAGTGGCACGACCACGCGCGACTGCAGGTCCATCAGCTTTTGCTGCAGGTCCTGGATGGGCGGGATGTTGCGCGCAATCACAGCCGACCAGGGCTTGCCAGCAGTGGCCTGCTTTTCGACCCACTGCAGGTTCAGCAGGTTGGGCGGGAAGTCCTTGATGAACGTCTCTTGGGGCATGCCGCACTTGTCCACGATGATGCGGCGCAGCTCGCGTTCCTTCTTGCGCACATCGTCCACCTGGCCGCGCACCATGTCGCACAGCTTCTCGATGGTCTTGGCGGTGAAGCGGATGGTCATCAGCTCGGCCGACAGGGCCTGCTGGGCCTTTACATACGCAGGGGTGCCATAGCCTTCCTTGTCGTACACCTTGTGGACCTTCTCGAACAGCTCGCGCAGCTTGTCGAAGCGCTCCAGCGCCTGCTTCTTGAGCTCTTCGAGCTTCTTGGTCAGCGCCTTGGAGCCGCCCTTGCCGTCGTCGTCATCGGCTTCGTCGAATTCGTCGAAGTCTTCTTCGGCCACATAGTCGTCGGCCTCGTTGGGGTTGGAGAAGCCGTCCACGATGGTCGAGATCACGACCTTGCCTTCGCGGATGTCTTCGCCCATGTTCAGGATCTCGGCGATGGTGGCGGGCGATGCGCTGATCGCCTCCATCATGGCCATCAAGCCGCCTTCGATGCGCTTGGCGATTTCGATTTCGCCTTCACGGGTCAGCAGCTCCACGGTGCCCATTTCGCGCATGTACATGCGAACCGGGTCTGTGGTGCGGCCGAACTCCGAGTCCACCGTGGACAGCGCGGCTTCGGCGGCTTCTTCCGCCTCTTCTTCGGTGGCGCCTGCGGGGGCGTTGTCCGTGATGATCAGCGCCTCAGCGTCGGGCGTCTGCTCGTACACCGCCACACCCAGGTCGTTCAGCGTGGTGATGACAGCTTCGAGGGTTTCGGCATCGACCAGCTTGTCGGGCAAGTGGTCGTTGATTTCAACGTGGGTGAGGTAGCCGCGCGTCTTGCCCAGCTTGATCAGGGCCTTCAGGCGCGCACGGCGCTTGGCCATGTCCTCTTCGGACAGGACGGTTTCGTCCAGGCCGAATTCCTTCATCAAGGCGCGTTCCTTCGCCTTGCTGATCTTCATGCGCAGCGGCTTGACCTTCTCAACCGTGGCTGCGGTTTCGGTGGTTTCTTCGACTTCACCTTCCAGGTCGGCCTCGATGTCGGACAGGTCGGTGTCGTCACCGCCTTCGTCGCCAGCGGCCGCAGCCTTGGGCTTGCGTCCGCGCTTGGCGGGGGCCTTGGCTTCAGCGGCACCAGCGGCCTTAGCAGGGCGGCCTGGGCGCTTCTTCGGGGTTTCTTCGTCGTCGGATGCTGCAGCCTTGGCGCGGGCAGGCTTTTTCTTCAGCAATTCATCGGCAGCTTTGGTCAGCTCGGCAGAACTTTTCACAGGCACAGTTTTCACTTTCTTGGCAACCGGGGCGGGCGCGGCGGCAGCTTTTTGAGAAGCAGCCTTGGCCGGGGCTTTGGCAGCGGTTTTGGTGGCAGCCTTTGCGGCGGTACCTGGAGCAGACTTGAGTGGCTTCGCGGACTTTTGAGCGGGCATGGAACAACCTCAGGATCAAAAACGGACACAAAGAAAACGCAAGCGCCTCAGGTCCCGGCGCGGGTGGCAACGCAAAGCTACGAGGGCTTTGCGCTTTGAGGGGAGGCCCTCAGGGGCAAGA
Organism: Acidovorax sp. NN32; assembly: GCF_057597245.1. Taxonomy (NCBI): domain Bacteria; kingdom Pseudomonadati; phylum Pseudomonadota; class Betaproteobacteria; order Burkholderiales; family Comamonadaceae; genus Acidovorax; species Acidovorax sp. NN32. The sequence continues at coordinate 3,620,378 of NZ_CP199679.1, read as the reverse complement.
TGTCTGGGCGATCATTTGGTGTGCAGTCCTTGCGATGGTTGGACGGTTGTGCGCGTTTGTCACGGTGGTCCGGCTCGGAGGTGCTGCTGTCGCTCTTGCCAATAACTAACCCTACATTATACCTTTGGCGCTGATTTCAAGCCGCCTTTGCAGCCACGCCGAGTAAAACCCTGCGCTTTTGTTCCAAAGCGCGGTAACGCTCCAGGGCCGTCGGGTCATCAGCCGCTTGGAGCATCAATAGCTTTTGCTGTGCCTCGATGTCCTCAATCTGCATGCGGTTGAGCAGGTCGCGCAGTTCCAGTCGCAGCTCCTGCATTGCGCCTTCGGTCTGGGCGTGCGAGCCCGTCATCACCTTGACGGCCAGCGCTTCGCATTCGTGCTCGCGCAGGCTTTCGCGCAGCACAGCCCAGGCCAAGGGGCCATGTTCATGAAACTGCGCTTCCAGCCAGCTGAACAGCGGGCCGTGGGGGGCGGGCTGCGCGCACAGGGTGGTGTGGTCGTCGTGGGTCAGCTCCTCCAGAAACGCCATGTGCGACAGCAGCAGGCGCGCAGCATGGTCCGCTCGGCTGGCCGTGGGGGTGCGTGGCAGGCGGGGCTGGGGTGGCCAGGGGGAGTCCTTGTCCTTTTTCTTCCAGTTGCTCTTCCAGTCGCCACCCTTGCGGAATGCGGGCCTGTTGTTGCCGTAGCCGCTGCCATTGCCATAGCTGCCTGGATATCCTCCGGCCGGTTCCCCTTGGGGCGGCCACGTTCCGGCATCGGGCGGGGCGTCCCAGGACGGCGGTTCGTGATCGTAGGCCGCCGGGGCCTGCCGGGCTGGCGCACTGCCTGCGCCAGGGTGGCCAGAGTAGCCAGAGTGGGAGGACCGGGGTGCCTCGCGCGACGTGGCCTGGCCCCACAGGTCGGCCAGGTCCTGGGCCTTGAGCTGGGTCAGGTCCGCCAGATCGCTGAGCACCTGGCGCTTGAGCACGCCATCGGGCAGGGCTGTCCACAGCGGGCGGGCGTTGCTGGCCATGTGGGCGCGGCCCTCGGCGGTGGCCAGATCGCAGCCATCACTTGCTGATTCAACCAGGAAGCGGCTGAGCGGCACGGCCTCGCTCACGTGCCGGGCAAAAGCGTCCGTGCCGTTGGCGCGGATGAAGCTGTCGGGGTCATGCTCTGCAGGCAAGAAGAGGAATTTGATGCTGCGCGTGTCCGTGGCGTGGGGCAGGGCGCCGTCGAGTGCCTTGCGCGCAGCGCGCCGACCTGCCGCGTCGCCATCGAAGCTGAACACCACCGATTCGGTGAAGCGCAGCAGCTTTTGCACATGTTCAGGCGTGCAGGCCGTGCCCAGCGTGGCCACCGCGTTCGGAAAGCCCAGCTGCGCCAGCGCTACCACGTCCATGTAGCCTTCGGTGACCAGCGCGTAGCCATGCTCGCGGATGGCGGTGCGCGCCTCGAAAAGGCCATACAGTTCGCGCCCCTTGTGGAACACCGGGGTTTCGGGTGAGTTGAGGTACTTGGGCTTGTCATCGCCCAACACCCGCCCGCCAAAGCCGATGCATTCGCCCTTGACGTTGCGGATGGGGAACATCACCCGGTCGCGAAACCGGTCATAGCGCTTGCCGCCATCTTCGTCGTTGACGATGACCAACCCGCTCTCTTCCAGCAGCGGGTCGTCGTATTGCGGGAACACGCTGGCCAAGCTGCGCCAGCCCTCCGGTGCGTAGCCCAGGCCATAGCGCTTGGCCACGGTGCCCGAGACGCCACGGCCTTTGAAGTAGCCGATAGCGCGTTGTGACTCGCGCAGGTGGCGGCGGTAGGCGTCGGCGGCTTTTTCGAGCACATCGGTCAGCGTGGCCTGCTTTTGGCGAGCGGCGGCGGCGCGCTCTTTTTCCTGTGGGGAGATGTCGTCGTCCGGTACCTGCAGGCCCACCTGCTGGGCCAGATCCTGTACCGCCTCGACAAACCCCATACCCGCATGTTCCATGAGGAAACTGATGGCATTGCCGTTTTTTCCACACCCAAAGCAGTGGTAGAACTGCTTGGCGGGGCTGACGCTGAACGAGGGGGATTTTTCACCGTGGAAGGGGCACAGCCCCATGAAATTGGCGCCACCTTTCTTCAATGGCACGTAGCGGCCCACGATGTCGACCACATCGACGCGGGCAAGCAACTCCTGAATGAAAGACTGTGGGATCGTCACACCCCGTATTGTCCGCGTAAACTATTTGTTACCAGATATTGCAGAAGCGGGGCTTTCGGCATGGCAGTCACGTTGCGGCACCAGGCGGTGGGTGGGGCAGGCACCTCGGCGCAGCACATGCTGCGGCGCCGGGATGTGGCTGTGCTGCTGCCGCTGGTGGCAACAGGCCTGTGGCCCACGGCAGCGCATGCGGCGCCGGTGCTGCGTGTGCTGTCCTGGCCCGGGTATGCCGATCCCGATATCGTGGCGGTTTTCGAGAAGCGCCATGGCGCCAAGGTGGAGATCACCACCGTCGCCTCTGACGATGTGCTGCGTGCCAAGCTGGCCAACCCTCAGGGAGCCGGTTTTGATCTGGTGGCCGCCAATACGGCCGAAATTGCGCGGCTGGTGGCCCGCCGGCTGCTCGCACCGTTGCCCGTGCACAACATCCCCAACACCGAGCGGCAGCTGCCGCGCTTTCGGCAACTGCATGCCATCGCTGGCATTGCGCAGGGTTCGGACGTGTATGCGATGCCCTACACCTATTCAGAGATGGGGCTGATCTACGACCGCCAGCAGATCACTACCCCACCTGCCTCCATTGCCGTGCTGTGGGACCCCCGCTGGCGCGGGCGCGTGCTGGCATTTGACGGCAGCAGCCACGGTTTTTCGCTGGCTGCGATGTACCGGGGGATGGCGCCGTTCCATATCCCCGCCACGCAGTTTGGCCCGCTGGCGCGGGATCTGGTGGCCCTGCGCCGCAACGTGCGCTCGTTTTACAGCCTTCCCGAAGAGTCGCTGGAGCTGTTTCGCAAACACCGCATTGCGGTCATGCATGCCAACTATGGCCAGCAGCAGCTCAAGCAGTTGCGGGATGCTGGGCTGGATGTGGGCTACGTGGTACCGCGCGAAGGGGCTCTGGCCTGGCTGGACTGCTGGGCCATCACCCGCCGGTCCACCCAGGTGGCGCTGGCCACCGAGTGGATCAACTACATGCTCGACCCCTCCGTCAGCCGCGAACTGACCCGGCGCCAGGGCCTGGCCAACACGCTCGAAGAGCCGCCCGCGCTGTCGGGCGATGCCCCCGCAGGCGCCATTGTGTGGCTGGAGCCCGTGGAGGACGAGGCCCGCCGCGCGCAGCTGTGGCAGCGCATCCTGTCGGGCGACCGACCAAACCGGTTCTGAGCCATGAAAACCCGCATGAAATGGGGCATTGCGCTGCGGCTGGGGATGCTGCTCGCGTCCTTCAGTGTGTTTGCGGCCATTCTTGCGGGTTACTACACCTTTGATTCCAGCCGCGCGCGCCTGCAGGGGCGGGCCGAACAGGCGTTGCTGGCCACCACGCAGGTGCTGGCGCGCCACATGCAAGCCGGCTTTGGCACCGTGGCGCGCGACACGGCTTTTCTGGCCAGTGTGGCGGCCATAGAGCAGGACAAGAACGTGCTGGCTGATGTGTTCCGTGCCAGCTTGATCACCCACCCGAGCTACCTGCAGATCCGCTTCATCGGCGTGCAGGACTTTGGCCTGGAGCTCGTACGCATCGACCGGACTGGCGACGCGTGGGTCCGCGCCAGCGAGGACGAACTGCAGGAGAAGGCCCACTTCCCCTTTGTGTTCGAAACCCTGGCGTTGGCGCCGGGCGAGGTCTATGTGTCGGAGTTCGGCATCAACCACGAAGGCGCAGCCGATGCCGAGCCGCTGCCCGTGTTCAGCATGGCTTCGCCCGTGGTGCGGGGGGGCCAGGTGCGTGGCGTGGTGGTGGTGCGTGTGGCGGCGCAGCATTTCCTGCGTAGCTTCAATACAGCGCTGCCCGCTCCTTATGGTTTCTTCCTCAGCAACCGCTGGGGCGATTTTCTGGTGCACCCGGACGCCAGCCAGACCTTCGGGTTCGACCGGGGCCAGCGCATCCTGATCCAGGACAGCTTTGCGCCCGTGGCCGCACTGGTCGGGGGCCACCAGGAAGAGGTGGTGCTCAGTCTGCCGGGCACTGACGACGAAGAGGCCCGCGTCTTCTCGTTCGTGCGCATGCCCTTCGGGCGCGAGGAGGAAAAGCGGTTCATGGTGGTGGGGCTCTCGCAACCACTGGCGGCGGTCCAGGGCGAGGTGGTGAACCTGGGCAACAGCATCCTCAAGATCCTGCTGGTGCTGAGTGCCGTGGGGGTGGTGCTGGCGGCGTTGGTTTCACGCGTGGTCACCCAGCCCCTCAAAGCCATGGTGCGCGCCACGCAGGCACTGCCGCAGGGACGTCCCCACGGCGTGCTGCCGGTGGATCGCGAGGACGAGGTGGGTGAGCTGGCGCGCAGCTTTCAAGACATGGAGCAGCAGATCCTGCGCCAGATGACCGAACTCAACGCCAGCCGCGATGCCATGGCCCACCTGGCACACCACGACGCACTCACCGGCCTGCCCAACCGACGCATGTTCGAGCAGCGCCTGGCGCAGGCGCTGGAGCTGTCGCGCCGCAGCGGGCGTGACTGCGCGCTGCTGTTTGTGGACCTGGATGACTTCAAGGCCATCAATGACGGGCGGGGGCACGCCGTGGGCGACCTGGTGTTGCAGGCCGTGGCCCGCACCATCGTAGGCGCCGTGCGCCAGGCCGACACCGTGGCCCGGCTTGCGGGCGACGAATTCACCGTGTTGTGCGAGAACGTGGATTCCGAAGATGCGGCCCTGCAGATCGCTGCCAAGCTGGAGCAGGCCTTCGAGTCTCCGCTCGACATCGAAGGCCAGCCCTTCCCGGTGCGAGCCAGCATCGGCGTGAGTCTGTTCCCGCGCGACGCGCACGACGCGCACACGCTGCTGGCCAGCGCCGACGCGGCGATGTACCGTATCAAGCAGAGTCGCCGCCGAAGGGTTTGAGTCAGCCTGGGGCGGTAGGCTGCGTTCTGTTTACCTCTCAGCACCGACCCATGACCTCCATCTTTGACCAGCACCTGCCCCGCACCGAAGCCAACTTCGCTGCCCTGTCCCCCCTGTCGTTCATCGAACGCACGGCCGAGGTCTACCCCGACCGTCTGGCCATCGTGCACGGCACGCTGCGCCAGACCTGGGCACAGACCTACGCGCGCTGCCGCCAGCTGGCCAGCGCGCTGACCAAGGCCGGCATTGGCAAGAACGACACCGTGGCCGTGATGCTGCCCAACACCCCACCCATGGTGGAGGCGCACTTTGGCGTGCCCATGGCCGGCGCGGTGCTCAACACCCTCAACACCCGGCTCGACCCGGAGGCCATCGCCTTCATGCTCGACCACGGCGAGGCCAAGGCCGTCATCGTGGACCCGGAGTTCACCGGCACCATGGCCAAGGCACTGGCCCTGCGCACGGGCACTACCCCCATACGCGTGATCGAGGTGCAGGACGCGCTTTATGGACCCGCAGTTCAAAGCCTGGGCGGCACCGACTACGAAGCCTTTGTGGCCAGCGGCGATGCGGCCTTTGCCTGGAGCCTGCCCGCCGACGAGTGGGATGCGATTGCGCTCAACTACACCAGCGGCACCACGGGCAACCCCAAGGGCGTGGTCTACCACCACCGGGGCGCGGCCAGCAACGCCATCAGCAACGTGCTGGAGTGGGACATGCCCAAACATGCGGTGTACTTGTGGACGCTGCCCATGTTCCACTGCAACGGCTGGTGTTTTCCGTGGACCATCGCTGCCCGCGCAGGCGTCAACGTGTGCCTGCGCAGGGTGGACGCGCAGGCCATCTTCGACGCCATCCGCAACCACGGTGTCACGCACTACTGCGGCGCGCCCATCGTGCACGGCCTGCTGGTCAACGCGCCCGATGCGATGAAGGTGGGCATCCCCGCAGGCGTCAAGGCCATGGTGGCGGGCGCCGCGCCACCGGCCTCGATGATCGAGGGCATGGAAAAAATGGGGTTCGACCTGACCCATGTGTACGGCCTGACCGAGGTGTATGGCCCCGCCACCGTGTGTGCCAAACACGAAGCCTGGGATGCCCTGGACATTGGCGAGCGCGCCCGCCTCAACGCCCGCCAGGGCGTGCGCTACCACCTGGAGCGCGATGTGCGCGTGCTCGACCCCGAGACCATGCTGCCCGTGCCACAGGACGGCGAAACCATGGGCGAGATCATGTTCAAGGGCAACATCGCCATGAAGGGCTACCTCAAGAACCCCAAGGCGACGGAAGAAGCGTTTGCAGGCGGCTGGTTCCACAGCGGCGACCTGGCCGTGCAGTACCCCGACGGCTACATCAAGATCAAGGACCGCAGCAAGGACATCATCATCTCGGGCGGCGAGAACATCTCGTCCATCGAGGTCGAAGACGTGCTCTACCGCCACCCCGACGTGCTGGCCGCCGCCGTGGTGGCCAAGCCCGACCCCAAGTGGGGCGAGACGCCCTGCGCGTTTGTGGAGCTGAAGGCCGGTGCGCAGACCACGCCCGAAGACATCGTGGCGCATTGCAAGAAGCACCTGGCGGGCTTCAAGGTGCCGCGTGCCGTGGTGTTTGGCGAGCTGCCCAAGACCAGCACCGGCAAGATCCAGAAGTTCGAGCTGCGCAAGCAGGCCGGGTCGGCGGCCGCCATCAACGTCTGATCACCCGGCTCAGCCAAAACCGCACGCCAGCGTCTGCCGGCCGCCATCGAGGTTGTATTCCGACTTCCAGTAGTGCCGGTCTTCGATGGCGGTGAACTCCACGCCAGGCCCGGTCGGGTAGGCCTTCGCGAAAGGGCGGCGCAGGATCACGAGCAACTCGCACCGAGGCGGCCAGTCCGCCACCTCGTCGATAACGTTGCCCTGCGCCAGTTCGGCCTCCAGGATCGCACGCAGCGGGGCGGCCAGCGCGGCGAGAACCTGCTGGCGGCTCATGCGCAGGGCTGGCTGGCGGCAAGGGGCCTCGCCGACCGCTGGGTCGCCGCATCGTCCAGCAGCCGCTGCAGCGCCTGCACCTGCCACTGGTGCTCTGGCTCAAACGCCGAGAGGTCTTGCACCGCATACCCGCCATAGGCATACACCGTGGCATAGGCCGCGTAGCTGGCGGCCTCCAGCGCCCGGCCCGCCAGCGCGTTGGCCACGGCGTAGGTGGCCGACACGGCGGCATGGGCCGACCCGTCCAGCGACTGCGAGCCCCGGTGGTGCGAGGCCACCGCTTTCAGCCGCTCTGCTGCGTTGGCCAAAGTGGCCGCATCCACCGTGCCCGCCGTGAACGCGGCCAGCACGTCGAGGCCGGCGATGGCCTCCGGATCTTCCAGCAGATGGCGCACGCGCTGCACACAGGCCAGGCCAAAGGCCAGGCGCAGCGGGGTGTGGGCGTCGCTGGCCAGCCCGCAGTCGGCTGCCAGTTGGGTGAGAGCGGCGTTCATGGTGTGCATCCTTTCCGGCGGCTGATCTATTTACAGAGTTTTGCTATCAATTAAATAGCTGCTTGCGTAATCAGGATAAGCGCCAGGGCCTGTTTTTATCAAGATCCTGGCGCTGCGCAGCCGGCGCAGGAAATTGTGGCGGCCCGTGGGCCGCGCGTCCAGCCGGGCAGAGGAGGTGGCGGCTTAGCTCGCTATGCTGCAAGGCCCTCCAGCCAGACCCGTGGCGACATGCCCACCTTCTGCGCAAACACGCGCGACAGCGCCGAGGGGTTGGCGTAACCCAGCTCATTGGCAATCGACTTCAACGACCGTCCGCCGCGCAGATGGGCCTGCGCCAGCGTCAGCCGCCAGTGCGCCAGGTAGTCGGCGGGGGTGTCGCCCACCACGGCCTTGAAGCGGGCCGCAAACGCACTGCGCGACATGCCTGCCTGCTGCGCCATCTGCGCCAGGCTCCATGGCTGGCCCGGCGCATCGTGCAAGGCGGTGAGGGCGCGGGCCAGGGCAGGGTCGGCGAGACCCGTGAGCAGGCCGGGCGGCATGTGCGCCTGCTCAGGGTGGTCCAGCAGCCAGCGCAGCAGCTGCAGCAGCACCACTTCAAACAGCCGGTCGGCCAGCACGCGGTGACCGCAGCGCAGGCGGTCGGTTTCGGCAAACAGCAGGTCCAGCGACTGCTGCAGCCTGTCCACCTTGCCCAGGGGCAGCAGCACCAGCGGGGGCAGGGCGCGGGCCAGCGGGTGGCTGGCACCACCGTCAAAGTCCAGCGCCGCGCAGGTGAAGTCCGAGCCCTCCGTGGGCGCATTGTGAAAAAAATGCTCCAGCGGTCGGGCGTAGAAGAGCAGGCTGGGCTCAGCTACCTCCAGCCGCTCCGGTGGCCCCGCCTGGGGCTGGTGCGTCACCACCATCTCGCCACGGCGCAGCACATGCAGAAACCCGCGCCCGGGCGCCGCCGCAAAGTGGGTCACGCCGCACAGCGGGCCGCTGTGGAACAGGTGGGCGCGCACCCGAAAGCGCTCCAGCAGCGACGACAGCCGGTCAAACGGAGCGGGTGCCTGCGTTGGCAGAGGCGTGGTGCAAGTGTCGCGGGCATTCATGGTGATTTTGGATGATTAGGTATGAATGGTGGATTTTATGTGCCCAATGGTACGCGCTGACGCTGGACACTGCAAGGGTGCTGAGAACAGGCACCCGGTGCTTAACCCCTTAACCAAGCACCGGCCCTTTAAACCAAACCGTCTTTCATGACCTTCAAGGAAATCCACGCCATGTCCGCTAACTCCTCCTCCGTTGCCCGCGTCCCCCTCGTTGACCGCACCGCCGCCACCGGCTCCGTGCGCACCGTGCTCGACCAGATCCACGGCGCTTTCGGTGCCACCCCCAACATGTTCCGCGCGGTGGCCAACTCGCCTGCCGCGCTGCAAAGCATGTGGGCCGCCTTTGGTGCGCTGGGTGGCGGCGTGATCGGTGCCGCACTGGGCGAGCAGATCGCTGTGGCCGTGGCCAATCGCAATGCCTGCGACTACTGCCTGGCCGCCCACACCGCACTGGGCCGCAAGGCAGGCGTGAGCGGCGACGATTTGGCCGCCGCGCAGTCGGGCGAATCCGCCGACCCGCGCACCGCCGCCGTGCTGCGCTTTGCGCTGAAGCTGGTCAATGAACGTGGCCAGGTGGATGCCGCCGATGTGCAGGCGCTGCGCGACCACGGCTGGAGCGACGAACACATCGTCGAGATCGTGGGCCATGTGGCGCTCAACCTGTTCACCAACTACGTGAACGTGGCGCTCGCGGTGCCGGTGGATTTCCCCGGGGTCAAGCTGCGTCCCGCACGCTGAACAAAGGAGCGGCGCGTGTCTTGCCCACGGGCCGGATTGCGCGCTGCCCCCTGGCGCGGCATGTGCCGTGCCAGTGCCATGCGCTGGGGGCAGGGCAGTGGGGCCGGCACTCCCACGTGCCGGACTCCATGTGTGCGCTTTTTGCACGCGTGACCTGCCGCAAAGTCGTTTGTCGGGGCGGCGGGCCTGCCGCACCATGGCCGTTCCCTTGCCACCCTACCCCAAGGAAGCTACCGCCATGACCCCCACCCGCGACGAGCATGCCATCGACACCCTGCCACGCCTGGAGGCCTTGCTGGGCCCACTCAGCGAGGCCTCCGTCCACAAAGAGCTCCCGTATGTGCACCCCGCCTACCGCGCCATGATCGCGGCGTCGCCCTTTGCCGTGCTGGCCACCACCGGCCCTGGCGGGCTGGACGCCTCGCCGCGTGGTGACCCGGCGGGTTTTGTGCAGCTGCAGGACGATAAGACCCTGCTCCTGCCCGAGCGCCGTGGCAACAACCGCGCCGACAGCCTGCGCAACATCGTGGCCGACCCGGGCGTGGCGCTGCTGTTTCTCATCCCCGGCGTGGGCGAAACCCTGCGCGTCAACGGCCACGCGCGCATCAGCGTGGCGCCCGACCTGCTGGAGCGGTTCGTGGTCAACGGCCAGCCGCCCAAATGCGTGATCGTCGTTGATGTGCAAGCCGTGTACTTCCAGTGCGCCCGCGCCATACAGCGCTCGCGCCTGTGGAGCGCTGTACCGCCTGGCACCCCGCGCACGGTGCCGACCCCCGGCGCCATCCTCGCGTCCATCACGCAGGGCCGGTTTGACGGCGCCACCTACGACCGCGAACTGCCCGCGCGCCAGCAAGCCACGTTGTATTGATGGACAAGGTGTGTGCGGGCCAAGGTGCTCCTGTGCCCGAGTGCGCCTGCGAACCAACCTGCACAATGGACACGGCTGGCTCACCAGCCCCTTAAAACGAATTGCGTGTCTGCGACGTACCGAAGCCGTCCAGGCGGAGTTCGTCGAACCCTTGTGCAGCGCTCCGACAAGCTCGGCGTGAGCAGATTGTTGAACGCAGCCGATAGCAGTGGAGGTGCAATGGATTCCGTGCTGTTGATCGTAGCCCTGGGCGCCGTAGCCGCCGGGTTTGTGCAGGGCCTGTCGGGCTTCGGCTTTGGCATGGTGGCCATGTCGTTCTGGGCCTGGACGCTGGAACCCCGCCTGGCCGCGCTGCTGGCGGTGTGCGGCGCGCTCACCGGCCAGCTGGTGGCGGCGGCCACGGTGCGCCGGGGGTTTGACCGGGTGCGCCTGCTGCCCTTTGTGCTGGGTGGCCTGGTGGGCATCCCCATTGGCGTGGCCGTATTGCCCCGGCTGGACATGGACGCGTTCAAGGTCATCCTGGGCACGCTGCTGGTGCTGTGGTGCCCGGCCATGCTGATGGCCAAGCAGTTGCCCCGCATCACGCGCGGCGGGCGCGTGGCCGACGCGCTGGTGGGTATGGCAGGCGGCGTGATGGGCGGCCTGGGCGGCTTCACCGGCGTGCTGCCCACCCTTTGGTGCACCTTGCGCGGTCTGGACAAGGATGTGCAGCGCGCCATCATCCAGAACTTCAACCTGGCCATGCTGCTGGTGACCTTCATCACCTACCTGGCCACCGGCCTGGTCACCCGCGAAGCGCTGCCCCTGGTGGCCATCGTCATACCTGCCATGCTGGTGCCCACTCTGCTGGGCGCCAAGCTGTACCACGGCATCAGCGAGGCGAGGTTTCGGCAGATTGTGTTGGGGATGCTGACGCTGTCGGGGGTGGCGATGTTGATGGCGGGGGTGCCGAAGGTGCTGGAGCGTTGGTTGTGACAAGCGGGTATCTAAATAAGCAGGTTCCAGCATGCCGCCTTTTGCTCAGCGTGTCGGTGCGAAGCACGATGGCGGCAATTTTTCTCGGATTCAGCTCAGTCTCATCACCACGCCTTCACCCAAACAACCAATGAGTCCACGCCATCACAGGAGTGGACGCGTGAAGCATAAAGTGCCAAGTTCAAGCCCCGGGGTGCGCGCCGCTCCGCACAACCTGTATCCATCATGATGACTCCAGATCATCTCCTAACCGTCGAGCGAGTTGCTCGGGAGCACCATGATCTCGTGGCAGCGCTGCTCTACAGATACTTGTCGGAGTTGGGCGCCAGTACGGACTACCCGTACTTGCACCTGTACTGGCAGGAGGCGGGGCGAACGCCGTACCTATTTCGAGTGGGCGACAACGTGGCGGGATTTGCTCTCGTCCGAAACATTGAGCGCGGGCTGCATGAGATAGCTGAGTTCTGGGTTGAGCCACGCTATCGGCGCCGCGGCGCGGGGAGGGCGGCCGCCTTGGCGCTCTTCCAAGCGCATCCGGGCGAGTGGTCTGTCGCAAGCTATCCTGGCAATGTTGGAGCCGAGTTGTTTTGGCGTAACGCCACTGCGGGGTTTCGTTCTCACATTGCGCCTTCCCACGATCGTGGCGCATCCGTGTATCGTTTTCGGTCTCCAGCAGATGCTGGTAACACTCTGCTGCGAGAGTCGGCTTCGCCGTCCGCTGAGCGCTAACGTCAAGCGTCACACGATTCAACATCACATCCCATTCGCGATCCTATGCCTCAACTCGAGTACCGTCACAACGTACCGCTAGATCCCGTCGAAGTTGTTCGGGTCTTCGACGCGTCAGGGATCACGCGTCCAACCTCTGACCTTCCCCGAATCGCGCGCATGTTCGCGGCGCCGAGCCTCGTGATCTCGGCCTGGGAGGATGGACGCCTGGTGGGACTGAGTCGATCACTCACCGACTACGCCTACTGCTGCTACCTCTCTGACCTTGCTGTCGACAAGGCTCTTCAGGGTCGAGGCGTGGGCAAGGAACTGATGAGGCGGACGCAGGCGGTCATTGGCGAAGAGGTCGCTCTCATACTGCTGTCAGCGCCGAACGCGATGTCCTATTACCCTGCAATCGGCTTTCAACGTGCTGAGAACGCATTTGTCATCCGGCGAAAGAGGTGACGCCGAGTTGGTAGTCTTTAAGTGGGAGCCCCTACGGCGCGCCGCCTGGCCTGCTAGGTGTGCTGGCTATCATCGGCCTCGTGTGACAGTCGTCATGCCACCATCTTCCGCTTGGCTCGAACGTCTGGCTGCACAAAGCCCACCGCCGGGGAACGCAGGCATTGCCGTCCGAACTCACGAACTTCACTGGGAGTGCAAATTGCAAAACTTCTACATGCCACTTCAACTGGCCCCTACAGCGCTCTCCCAGCCAATCCTTCCCAACTGGTCGTTCAATCTCTTTCAGGTCAACTTGGGAGCGACTTCAAACGCCAAGGTAGAGCAAGCTGCGCTGGAGAAGGTTGGTAGTTACGGCAAGCAAATCGGCAGGCTCGCAGAGGCACTGGAAGTTGTGATCCACCAACTCCATCTTCTCGACAGCGCGGACCTTTCGCGTGAAGACAAGGATGCACTGCAAGTATTCCTTGGCGACGTTGCAGCGGTTCGCAAGATCAAGGCAGGCCTTCAGCCCTGAACGGCCTGTTCGGGCACAGCTTGTCGAAGCCTTGCGAGTCGCTTCGACAAGCTTGTGGGGCTCGCAGCGTGAAGGGTTTCAAGTCCGGCTGCAGATGGAGGTGTTGATGCGGAGGCATCAACATCTCCATCTCAATCCCCCATCACCACCCCTTCACGCCGTGGGTCCGCGCCCCCCATCCACAGCTTCTTGCCGTGTGCCTGGCCACGCGTAATGGCCTGCAACCCACTCGTCATATTCATCTCGCGCACCTCGGCGCCGCGTGCGCGTAGGGCTTCGACGGTGGCGGGCGGGAAGCGCTTTTCTTCCAGCAGTGTGGGGCCGTTCATCGAGCCGAAGTTGGGCAGGTTGATGGCCTGCTGGGGCATCAGGCCCCAGTTGAGCACGCCGTAGAGCGTCTTGGCGGTGTAGTGGATGATGGCCGCGCCGCCGGGGCTGCCGCCGCTCATCAGCAGCTCGCCGGTGGCCTTGTCGAACACGAGGGTGGGTGCCATGGACGAGCGGGGGCGTTTGCCGGGCTGCACGCGGTTGGCGATGGGCTGGCCCTGGGCGTCGGTGGGGGCAAAGCTGAAGTCGGTCAGCTCGTTGTTCAGCAAGAAGCCTTTGACCATCTGGCGCGCGCCGAATTGGTCTTCGATGGTGGTGGTCATGGCCACGGCGTTGCCAAAGGCATCGACGATGCTGATGTGGCTGGTGCCGTATTCGGGCTGGTCGGGCATGGGAGCGTAGCTGGTCTTCACGGCGGCCGGGTTGCCGGGCTGGGCGACCTTCATGCTTTGCGTGCCGATGAGCTTGGCGCGTTCGGCCAGGTAGGCGGGGGCGATCAGGCTGGTCCAGCTGCCGCCGGGGGGCTGCACAAAGTCAGGGTCGGCCACGTACAGCGCGCGGTCGGCAAAGGCCAGGCGGGCGGCCTCGCTGTACAGGTGCAGCCAGTCGGCGGATGGAACGCCGTCTTGCAGGGGCTTGGCGGCAGCGTCGGTGTTTTTCAGGATGCCCAGGATCTGCCCGATGGCAATGGCGCCCGAGCTGGGCGGCGGGAAGCCGCAGATGCGGAAGTCTTTGGCCTGCACCTGGTAGTCGTGGCACAGCGCCTCGCGCTTTTTGGGCTGGTAGCCGGCCAGGTCGGCCATGCTGAGTTTGCCGGGGTTGGTGGGGTGTTTTTGCACCTTGTCCACGATGGCCTGGGCGATTTCGCCTTCGTGCAGGGCCTTGCTGCCTTCGGCGGCAATCTTGCGCAGCACGGCGGCCAGCTCGGGGTTGCGCAGGTTCACGCCCACATCGCGCGCGTCGCCGTCGGCCTTGTAGAAATAGGCGGCAGCCACCGGGTCCTTCTTGAGGTGCGGGTCGGCCTTGACCAGGGTGTTGAGCCGTGCGCTGATTTTGAAGCCGCCTTCGGCCAGGGTGATGGCGGGTTGGAACAGCGTGGCCCAGGGCAGCCTGCCGTGCTGCTTGTGCGCCATCTCCAGCATGCGCACGGTGCCGGGCACGCCGACCGAGCGGCCGCCCACCACGCCATCGTAGAACTGCACGGGTTTGCCGTCGGCGCCGAGAAAGAGTTTTTCGTCCGCAGCGGCGGGGGCAGTCTCGCGGCCGTCGTAGGCCTCCACGGTTTTGCCGGTGCTGTGCAGCAGGAAGGCGCCGCCGCCGATGCCGCTCGATTGCGGCTCCACCAGGGTCAGCACCATCTGCACGGCAATGGCTGCGTCGATGGCAGAACCCCCGGCCTTGAGGATCTGGTAGCCCGCATCCGTGGCCAGCGGGTTGGCGGCGGCCACGGCAAATTTCTCGGTGGCCCAGCCGGGCTTTTCGGTGTAGCCGGACGAGCCTTCGGGCTGGGCGGGCACGGTGTACGCGAACTGTGACGGGGCGCTGGCGCAGCCTGCCAGCAGCACGGCCGAGGCCAGCAGGCTCAGGCTGAAGGTGATGGCACGAGGGGAGGGCAGGGGGTGCGTGGTGGTTTTGGGCATGGACAACTCCTGGGTGGCGAGAAGCGAAGGGGGAGAAGAAGTGGCCATGGTACGCGGACCGGCCGGAGCGACGCCGGGGCGTTACATCGCGCTACAGGCTCCGGAAATTTGGGTGTTTTTAGCCTCTAGCGCTTATCCATAAAGCGCTAATAGCTATAAATATAATAGCATTTAAGCAGCCGTCATGCTGGCTTGGGCCCGGGCCGCCCGTCTTCCACCACAAAGCGGGCGAGCGTGGTGGCGGCACTGTCCGCGTGCAGCGGGTCGTCCAACACGCGCAGGGTGGTGGTCCAGCGCGTGGGCGTGATGTCTGCCAGCCCATAGCCGCGCTGGTCGCAGCGGGCCAGCAGCACATGCGGGTTGTGCCGGGCGATGGCGTCCACCTTATCTTGTGTGGTGCCCGAGCGCGAGCTGATGGACGTGCCGCAGAACTCGCTGGCCACCACGGGCGACTCCGGGCGATCGGGATTGGCGTGCACTCTGCACACATAGTTCTGGTGGATGTCGCCGCCCAGCAGCACGGTGTTGCGCGGGGCGTGCTGTGCCACGGCCTGCAGCAGGCGCGCGCGGGCTGCGGGGTAACCGTCCCAGCTGTCGGCGGACGTAACGCCCGAAGGGTAGTGGCGCGGCGAAAACAGGGTTTGCTGTGCCAGCACGCTCCAGTGGGTGGCGTCTTTGGTGTGTGCGTCGGCGGCCAGGCCGGTGTCCAGCCACTGCTCTTGCGCTGCGCCCAGCAGCGTGCGGGCGGGGCTGGCCAGGTCGGCGCAGTCTGCCGCGCGCACAGCGCCCGCGCTGGCGGACTGGGGCGTGCGGCAGGCCTGCCAAGTGCGGTACTGGCGGCTGTCCAGCAGGTGGAAGTGGGCTAGGCGCCCCCAGCGAAGGCGGCGATAGACCTGCAGGGCATCCCAGCGGGTGCCGGAGGCGGGGCCGTTCAGGCTGGCGGTGCGCAGCGGCATGTTTTCGTAGAAGGCTTGCCATGCAGCGCCTCGCAGCGTCAGAAAGCTGCCATCGTCGCCCTTACCGGTACCACTGGCGTAGTCGTTCTGCACCTCGTGGTCGTCCCAGGTCACGGCCCAGGGGCAGGCAGCGTGGGCGGCTTGCAGGGCGGGGTCGCTTTTGTGCAGTGCGTAGCGGTCCCGAAAGTCCGCCAGCGTGGTGGCGTGGCGCAGGTTGTGGGTGCGCGTCAGGTCGGTGGTGTTTTTCGGCGTCGCGTATTCGTAGATGTAGTCGCCCAGAAACAGCACCAGGTCGGGCTGGTCGGCCACCAGATGGTGCCAGGCGGCGTAGTGACCGTGTTCCCAGCGCTGGCAGGAGGCAAAGCCGATGCGCAGCGTGGCGGGCAGGTCATCGGGGGCCGGGGCCGTGCGCGTGCGGCCGGTGGCGCTGATGGCATCGCCCAGCATGAAGCGGTAGTGGTACCAGCGGCTTGGTGCCAGGCCCTGCAGCTCCACATGCACGCTGTGGCCGAGCGCAGGCAGGGCGGTGGCTTCGCCTTTTTGCACGATCTGTGCAAAACGCACATCGTGCGCCACCTCCCACCGCACGGTGTGGGCCGCTTGCATCAGCGCCGGGTTGGCCAGCACCAGCCGCGTCCACAGCACCACACCGTCGGGCGCCGGGTCTCCACTGGCCACGCCCAGCGCGAAGGGGTTGCTCTGTAGTGCTGGTGCGTTGCTCCATGCCCAGCGGGGCAGTTGGGTGGCAGCGGCGGCGGCCAGGATGGCCTTCCGCAAAAATGCGCGTCTCTGCTCTGGATTCATTGCGGGGCGCTGGATAGGTGCGCTGCGCTTAGAACCGGCGCGGCCCAGGCCAGCGGCCACCGCGCAAGGGCCGCCAAGCTGCGGATGCGGCGCTTCGCTTGCGTGCGCTGGTGGCGTCCCCCTCCCGAAGGAGAGGGGGAAGGCGCCGAAGGCGACTCAGGGGGTGCTTCACCCTATGCCGCCATGACCCGGTTCTTGCCCGATCGCTTGGCCAGGTACATCGCCTGGTCGGCGCGGCGGATGGCGTCGGGGCTGCCTTCGCTGTCGTGCAGCTGGGCCACACCAGCGCTGAACGTGATGAGCACCTTCTCGCTGCCCTGCAGGAAGAAGCGTGTGGTCAGCTCGCGCTGCAGCCGCGTCATCGCGGCCACGCCGCTTTCTACCGAAGTGTCGGGCAGCACCAGCACGAACTCTTCACCGCCATAACGCGCCAGCAGGTCCTGTGGCCGCATGACTTCGCGTGTGACTTGGGCCAGGTGCACCAGGGCCGCGTCCCCGCCCGAGTGGCCCAGGCGGTCGTTGATGGTCTTGAAATTGTCCACGTCCAGCAGCGCCAGGCACAGCGGCGAGCCCAGGCGGCGCGCGCGGGCGATTTCGCGCTCCATGGCTTCGTCCAGGCCCTTGCGGTTGAGCGAGCCGGTGAGCGGGTCGTGCCGGGCCTGGGCGCTGGCGCGGTCCAGCTCTTCCTGCAGCTTGGCGACTTCAGCGCGCTTGGCTTCGGTGCGCTCGCGCAGGTCGTGAAGCTCGTCGTGGGCCACACGGCTGTCCAGCGCCATCGAACGGGTGGCGGTCATCACCTCTTGCAGCACGGGGGCGATTTCCTCAAGGGTGTTGGCCTTGCCGATCAGGTCGGCGCAGCGTGCCATGGTGCCCTGGTAGGTAGTGCTGGACGCCGTGATCTTGGCCAGCCGTTCGATGAAGGTGGCCAGCATATCCTTCATCTGCTCCTGCGCTTCCACGGTGCGCGCCTTGGCCTCGGTCTGCTTGAAGATCACGTCCTTGAGCCGGCGCTGCACATCGTCCAGGCGGCGCAAAGTGAGCGGCGGCGTGGATGCTGCCATCAGCGCCTCGGCCTGGCCGTGCAGCCAGCGGTCTTCCACGCTGAGCACGGCGATGTTCTCGAACACCATGTGAAGCAGCTCCAGCAGGCTGGAGCGGATGGCGGCCTGGTCTTCGGTGGCAAAAGACAGCCGGTAGGTGAAGTTGCCCAGCATGAGCTGGACGGTGGAGATGGGCGGTGCGGGCTCTTTCAGAAAGGCGATGAGCTTTTGCGCCATCTCGATCACGCGGGCATCGTCTTCGCCCAGCGCGGGCAGCGTGTTGTCGATCAGGCGGGCGAGCATCTGCGCAAACTCGTCCGGCAGAACACCGGGGTTGCCGGGGACGGTGGTGCTTGCAGCGGTCTCTACCGGGGCTGCAGCCGCCGCCGGGCTCAGCCCCAGGTTGGCGTAACCCACCAGCACACTTTGTAGCGAAGTCCAGTCTTTGTTGTTGACGGCGCGCTCAAATTGCCCCAAGAGCCGTTTCTGGGCCGGTGTCTGCCCTGGCAGCACCCGCAGGATGTGGTGCAGTTGGCCGTCCGGGAACGGCTGGGGGCTGCGGGTTCCTGCGATCTCGTCGTACAGCGCCAGGTAGTTGTCGGGCGTTGGGGGCAGGCGGCGGGTGGCTAGCTGCTTGAGCGTCTCGCGCGCAATTTCGGAAGGTGGTCGGTCGGCCATGTGCGGACACCAGTGTCAGAGGAGAGCAGGAGGTGCGAGTGTGACACAGCGGCCGCTTTCTGAGGGGCTGGCTCTGCCAAGCCTTGTGGCCTGGCAGGCGCGGGCGTTAGTTCACCATCACGAGCTTGCCCATCACCCCCCGTGAACCCATGTGCGCGTAGGCGGCGGGCAGCTCGGCCATGGGCATGGTGCGGTCGATCACGGGCTTGATCTTGCCCTGGGCGTACCACTGCGCCAGCTCGCCCATCATGGCGGCGTTGGCCTTGGGCTCGCGCTTGGCGAAGTCGCCCCAGAACACGCCCACGATGGAGGCGCCCTTGAGCAGCGCCAGGTTGAAGGGCAGGGCCGGGATGGGGCCGGAGGCAAAACCCACCACCAGGTAGCGGCCGCGCCAGGCAATGGAGCGGAACGCGGGCTCGGCAAAATCGCCACCCACAGGGTCATAAATCACGTCGGGGCCCTTGCCGTCGGTAAGCGCCTTGATGGCGTCGCGCAGGTTGTCCTTGCTGTAGTTGATGGTGGCGTCGGCCCCGATGGAAGTGCACAGCGCGCATTTTTCATCGCTGGAGGCCGCTGCAATCACGCGCGCGCCCATGGCCTTGGCGATCTGGATGGCGGCCGTGCCCACGCCCCCGGCGGCGCCCAGCACCAGCACGGTCTCGCCCGCCTTGAGCTGTGCGCGGTCTACGAGGGCATGGTGCGAGGTGGCGTAGATCATGATGAACGCCGCAGCGTCCACGTGCGAAAAGCCATCCGGCAGCGGCATGCACAGGGCTGCCGGGGCGATGGTGTGGGTGCCGAAACCGCCGGTGCCCGACAGGCAGGCCACGTTCTGGCCGACCTTGAGGTGGGTGACGCCTTCGCCCACGGCTGCCACCACGCCTGCGTACTCCGAGCCGGGGACGAAAGGCAGGGGCGGTTTCATCTGGTACTTGTTCTGCACGATCAGCAGATCGGGGAAGTTCAGGCTGGCCGCCTTGATCTCGATCAGCACCTCGCCCGCCTTGGGCGTGGGCGTGGGCAGTTCGGTCCAGGCCAGGGCGTCAACGCCGGTGGGGTTGGTGCAAAGCCAAGCGTGCATGGGAAAAGTCTCCTGTCAATGTGGTCAGCATGATAGGCGGGGCACCCGGGCGCACGATGTCCCACGAGCGACGGAGGGCGGGCCGTTGGGTGTGGGCGGGTGCCCCACCTACAATCCGTTGCAAGCTCTACCGCAACCCATGAAAATTCTGATCTCCAACGACGACGGCTACCAGGCTCCGGGCATCGTGGCGCTGCACGATGCCCTGAAAACCCTCGACGGGGTGGAGGTTGAAGTCGTCGCGCCCGAGCACAACAACAGTGCCAAGTCCAATGCGCTGACCCTGCACTCGCCGCTGTATGTGCACAAGGCCCACAACGGCTTCCGTTATGTGAACGGAACGCCGGCCGACTGTGTGCACATCGCCCTGACGGGGCTGCTGGGCTACCGGCCCGATCTGGTGGTATCGGGCATCAACAATGGCGCCAACATGGGCGACGACACCATTTATTCAGGCACCGTGGGCGCCGCGATGGAGGGTTATCTGTTTGGCATTCCGGCCATTGCCTTCTCGCAGGTGGACAAGGGCTGGGGCGAGATCGAGGCTGCAGCGGCCAAGGCGCGGGAGATTGTGGAGCAGATGCGCGCCCAGAACCTAGTGACCGATACACCCTGGCTGCTGAATGTGAACATTCCCAACATGCCGCTTGCGGCGCTGCAGCCCATCAAGCTGTGCCGCCTGGGACGCCGCCACGCGGCCGAGCGCGTGATCGTGCAGGAAAGCCCCCGGGGTGAGGCGATGTATTGGATTGGTGGCGCGGGAGCCGCCAAGGACGATGCGGAGGGCACGGATTTCCATGCCACGGCGCAGGGCCATGTGTCCATCACGCCACTGAAGGTGGACCTGACCGACCATGACAACCTTGGCTACTGGGCGCAAACGGCGTCCCGGCTTGCGGCAGGGGCGGCTGGCGCCCCGGAGCTCTGATGCAGCGCCGCCCTGGATTCCCGGCCCGGCTGCCCGGATCGGGTCCTGCGGCAGTCCGGCCCACGCCGGTGGCTCCCGCTGCGCGCAATCCAGTGGCGGCACCCCCTGTGGGCGTTGGGCTGGATTCTGCGGCGGTGCGCGCGCGCATGGTGCAAAAGCTGGCGGCAGGGGGCATCACATCGGCTGCGGTGCTGCAGGCCATGGGCACCGTGGAACGCCACCGTTTTGTGGACAGCGCCCTGGTCAACCAGGCGTATGAGGACACCAGTCTGCCCATTGGTCTGGGGCAGACCATCTCAAAGCCCAATGTCGTCGCCCGCATGTGCGAATTGCTCCTGGGCGCCGAAGGCGCACGCACCGATGGGCTGGGGCGTGTGCTGGAGATCGGCACGGGCTGCGGCTACCAGGCCGCCGTGCTGAGCCACCTGGCGCGCGAGGTCTACACCCTGGAGCGCCTGCGTGGCCTGCACGACAAGGCGCGCAACAACCTGCGCCCATTTCGGCTGGCCAATGTGCACCTGCTGTTCGGTGACGGCATGCTGGGCTATGCCAAGGGTGCGCCTTACGCGGCCATCATCGCCGCAGCCGGTGGTGACGCTGTGCCCCAGGCCTGGTGCGACCAATTAGCCGTGGGCGGCAGGCTGGTTGCGCCCATGGCGCTTGCGGGGGGGCAGCAGATGTTGCTTGTGATCGACAAAACCCCACACGGATTGAAACAAAGCGTGCTGGAGCCTGTGCATTTTGTCCCTCTAAAATCGGGGATTGCCTGAAGGGAATTGCTTATGTTCGTATCGCGTGGTCTTGTGGTTGGGTTTACTGTGGCACTGGCGGGTTTGGCGCTCAGTGGCTGCGGCACCCGGCTGAACAAGGCTCCAGTGGAAGACCGAGGCACATCCTCCTCCTCTGCTCCTTCATCCTCTGCACAGCCAGGTGTGGTGGTTGGCACCCCCATCAAGCCACTGCCGGGTGCTGAAAATGCGGGCAAACCTGGCTATTACACAGTCAAGCCTGGAGATACCCTGATCCGAATCGGGCTGGAGTCCGGCCAGAGCTGGAAAGACATTGCGCGCTGGAACAACCTTGACAACGCAAATCTGATCGAAGTGGGCCAGGTTCTGCGCGTAGCGCCACCGGTTGCTGCTTCGCAGACGGTCGCGTCGGACAGCGGCGTGGTCACCCGTCCTGTCACGTCTTCCTCCATCACGCCTGCAGCACCTGCGAGCACGCCAGCCCCTGCGGCCAGTGCCGCGAAACCTGCAACATCGGCGGCTTCTGGCCCTGTGGTGGCCGTTGCCCCTGCCACGCCTGCCGCACCCGCTGCAGCGGCCGAGGATGACATGGCGTTCATCTGGCCTGCGCCTGGCTCGTTGATTGCCGGTTTTGACGAGGCACGCAACAAGGGCTACGACATTGCTGGCAAGGCCGGTGACCCGGTCCTGGCCGCCGCCGATGGCCGCGTGGTGTATGCGGGCGCTGGGCTGCGCGGATACGGCAACCTTGTCATCCTCAAGCATAACAACACGTTTTTGACGGCATATGCCCATAACCAGACCTTGCTCGTCAAGGAAGATCAGGCCGTGCGCAAGGGGCAAAAAATCGCCGAGATGGGCAGCACCGACGCCGATCGCGTCAAGCTGCACTTTGAAATCCGCCGCCAGGGCAAGCCGGTGGATCCATCGCGTTACCTGCCTCCCCGTTGAGCCCGGCTGTGGCTCAACCGCCTCTGGACGGATCTGGCAGTGCGGATGAACCGGCCGGAGCCGCAGATGACTTGCTGAGCGAGGAGTCTGAAGGACTGGCGGACGAATCCGGGAGCGAGCTTCGCTCCACGCAGATCGGCGCCGGGCAGCACGCCGCCCGGCTGGATAAGGCGCTGGCCGATCTGGTGCCCGAGTTCTCCCGCAGCTATCTGCAGCAATTGCTGGTGCAGGGGTTGGTCAGTCTCAATGGCAAACCGGTCACGAAGTCGGCGACCCGGGTGAAGGTGGGCGATCAGGTGGTGCTGGAAATGCGGCCCACGCTGCAGAGCCAGGCGTTTCGGCCCGAGCCCATGCACATTGAGGTCGTCCATGAGGATGCGCATCTGCTGGTGGTGAACAAGCCCGCTGGTCTGGTGGTCCACCCCGCGCCGGGGAACTGGAGTGGCACCTTGCTCAACGGCTTGCTCGCCCGCGACGACAAGGCATTGACCGTGCCACGCGCTGGCATCGTGCACCGGCTCGACAAGGATACGAGTGGCTTGATGGTGGTTGCCCGTGATCGTGCCACCATGGACGCGTTGGTTGCACTGATTGCGGAGCGCAAGGTACAGCGCCAGTATTTGGCCATGGCCCACGGCGCCTGGTCGGGTCCCAAGACGCGAACGGTGGATGCTCCCATCGGCCGGGATCCACGCAACCGCCTGCGCATGGCGGTGGTGGACTTGGCACTCCATGCTGGCAAGCTGGCACGGACCGATATCCGCTGCCTGGCTGGTACGGATGACGGTTGCTGGGTGCAATGCACCCTGCACACGGGACGCACCCACCAGATCCGGGTGCACATGGCATCTCTGAAGCACCCGCTGGTGGGGGACAGCCTCTATGGGGGAGCTCCGCTCGGGGCGATGCAGCGCCAGGCCCTTCATGCCTACCGCCTGGCCTTTGTGCATCCCGTCACGGGCCAGGCGCTGGAATTCCATGCTCCTGTACCCGAAGACATGCGCCAAGCCCTCTCCTTGTGGGGGCTGGGCTACAATGCGCCCTGACGGCCAGACTGGCCCCAGCCCGAAGACGGAATCCCGCCGGGCTTCTGCGTCGCGCCAGCGCCCTTGCACAGCGCGCCATTGATTGCCCCTGCTGTTGATGTGCCACCCGTTGCAACGCGTGGCACTTTTCCAGGAATCGCTGAACCATGAACACGGTGGATGCCAAACGGGTCCTCGAAACTGCGCTGATCTGCGCGCAGCAGCCTGTGCCCCTGCGCGAGCTGCGGGTGCTTTTCAATGACGCTCTGGGGTCGGACACGCTCAAGTTGCTGTTGCAGGAGTTGCAGCTTGAATGGACGCAGCGGGGTGTAGAGCTGGTGCAGGTGGCCACGGGCTGGCGTTTTCAGAGCCGTCCCGAAATGCGTGAATACCTCGACAGGCTGCACCCCGAAAAGCCTCCGCGCTATTCGAGGGCCACCATGGAGACACTCGCGATCATTGCGTATCGCCAGCCGGTAACGCGCGGCGACATCGAGGACATCCGGGGGGTAACGGTCAATAGCCTGATCGTCAAGCAGTTGGAAGACCGGGGCTGGGTCGAGGTCATTGGTCACCGGGAAACGGTGGGGCGCCCCGCGCTGTTTGCAACCACCCGGCAGTTCTTGGATGACATGGGTTTGCAGTCGTTGGACCAATTGCCGGTGCTTGACGACCCCTCAGGCAATGCGAATGTGCTGGAAGCAATGGCCGCTGCAGCGCAAGGAGTGATAGAGCCGGAATCAACGCCTGAGGCCGAGGCTGAACTGCTGGCTGTGGCGATGGATAGTCAGCCATCAGAGTCTTTGGAGGCTGTTGCCGCCAGTGGGCAGTTGCTGCGTGTGGATGATTTTTTTCAGAGTGCGGAGACGGATCTCCGTGATGACGATGCCGATACCCCGGGTGGTATCCAGGGAAATACTTGATGAACGATTCGACCCCCGAAATCCCGGCCGATCTGCCGGATGCTGATCCTTCAGCGACAGCCGCAGCGCCCAAAAAAGCCGCTGTCAAACGTGCCCCGCGCAAGAAAAAAGTCGAGCCGGCGCAAGCCGTGGAAGTGCAGGATGCTGTGGACGTGCGCGTTTTGGATGCTGCTGAGGCACCTGCCCTGGCCGGGGCGTTGCCGCATGGGTTGAGCCAGCAGGATGTGCCGGTCGTTCCTGTGGTTGCGCATGAGCCTGCAATTCCCGAGGCAGAGGCGGAGGCGTCTGACGCCACCCCCGAACCTCGCCATGGCGAGCGCCAGAATCGTGGGGACGGGCGGGCTCGGCAGCCGCGCCTCGACGGCGCAGGGCGCGACAAGCGCAAGGCAGGTGCTCCTGCGGTTCAGGGATACCAGTTTGAAGATGTGGTGTCGGGGCGCTTCGATGAGGATGATGCCTCCGCAGAGATGGTTCCCGCTAAGCGGGTGCTTCTGCCCCAGGTGGAAACCCCCAAGCTTCACAAGGTGCTGGCGCAGGCGGGACTTGGCTCGCGCCTGGAGATGGAGCAACTCATTCTGGAAGGGCGCATCTCCGTCAACAACGAGCCAGCCCACATCGGCCAGCGCATCCAGTTCGGCGATCAGGTCAAGGTTAATGGCAAACCCATCCGCTACCGCATAGACCCGCCGCCAGCGCGGGTGATTGCTTACCACAAGCCTGTGGGGGAGGTGGTGACCCATGACGATCCCCAGAACCGGCCCACCGTCTTTCGCAAGCTGCCCCGGCTCATGCAGGGCAAGTGGCAGTCGGTAGGGCGCCTGGATCTGAATACCGAAGGCCTGCTGCTGTTCACCAGCTCGGGAGAGCTGGCCAACAAGCTCATGCATCCTCGTTTTGGGCTGGAGCGTGAATACGCTGTGCGTGTGCTCGGCGCCCTCAGCAATGAGGAAAAGCAGAAGCTGCTCGATGGCGTGCGCCTGGACGATGGCATGGCGTCGTTTGGTTCCATCGAAGATGGTGGAGGCGAAGGTTCCAATTGCTGGTACCGGGTCACCATTTCCGAAGGGCGCAATCGCGAGGTGCGCCGCATGCTCGAATCTGTGGGCCATGCGGTCAGTCGGTTGATCCGCATCCGTTACGGTGCCATGGTGCTGCCACGGGGTCTCAAGCGCGGTGCCTGGCTGGAACTGGATGAGGGCGACATCCGGGCTCTGGTGCAGGCGGCGGGCGCCGGGCGTCCGGAAGCAGCGGAAGCTCGTTCGGATGACGGGTCGGGCGCTGGCGGCGGACGGGGTGGCAACAAGCGCAACCGGGGGCGCAATGGTCCCCGCGTGGGCGACGGGCCGCGTCGCGACATGTCGCAGGGTGCGCCCGGTGGTCCCCGAGGGCAGAAACCCCGCCGTGATGGGGGGCAAGGGTTCGACCGTGGCAACAATGCAGGTGGTGGAGACCGCCCGCGCGGCGCGGCGCAGCCCGATCCGATGAAAACATCGGTGGGCTATATCGGCATGGACAGTCTCTCGCGGCATCGCCAGGACAAACGCCGCCCTGGTGGCGGAGGTCCACGTCGGGGCGGGGGCGGGCGCTAGGCGCTGTGCTGCCCCGGGCTCCCCGGTTAGAATCGAGGGCTTTGTCCGGTGGACAAACGAATCACAGCAACATCAATTCAGGAAATCAATATGGCAATCGAACGCACTCTCTCCATCATCAAGCCCGACGCAGTGGCAAAGAACGTCATCGGTCAGATCTATGCACGCTTCGAAGCGGCTGGTCTCAAGGTCGTGGCTGCACGTATGGCTCACCTATCGCGCCTGGAGGCCGAGCAGTTCTACGCTGTGCACAAAGAGCGTCCTTTCTTCAAGGATCTGGTGGATTTCATGATCTCCGGTCCTGTGATGATCCAGGCCCTGGAAGGTGAAAACGCGATTCTGAAAAACCGCGAACTCATGGGCGCCACGGACCCCAAGAAGGCAGAAGCCGGCACTATCCGCGCCGACTTCGCTGACAGCATCGATGCCAATGCAGTGCATGGCTCCGACGCTGCGGAAACCGCCCAGGCAGAAGTGGCTTTCTTCTTCCCTGGCCTGAACATTTACTCGCGCTGATATGGGTGTCCCCATGCCTGTTCCCGCACACGTGGGATACCTGCGCCATGGGGACGACTGCGTTCGGCCCACCCCGGGGAGGGCGCAGTGACCACCAATCTTTTGGAATTTGATCTCGACGGTCTGGCGGCTTTCTGCCAGCAGTTGGGTGAAAAGCGGTTTCGCGCCACGCAGTTGTTTCGCTGGATTCATCAGCGCGGCGCCAGTGACTTTGACGCCATGAGTGATCTGGCAAAGGCCTTGCGCGACAAGCTCAAGGGCTGTGCTCGCGTCGAGGCCTTGCCCGTCATCTCCGAACATGTCTCCTCAGACGGCACGGTCAAGTGGCTGTTTGACGTGGGGGATGGCAATGCGGTCGAGGCGGTTTTTATTCCCGAAGATGATCGCGGAACCCTGTGTATATCCTCGCAGGCTGGCTGCGCTGTGGGTTGCCGCTTCTGTTCCACGGGGCACCAGGGCTTCAGCAGAAATCTCACCACAGGGGAGATCGTTGCACAGCTTTGGTTTGCTGAGCATTCCCTGCGCCAGCGCCTCCAATCTGAGGACCGCGTCATTTCGAACGTGGTGATGATGGGGATGGGGGAGCCGCTGCAGAACTACTCGGCCCTCGTTCCGGCCTTGCGCGTCATGCTGGACGACCATGGGTATGGTTTGTCACGCAGGCGGGTCACCGTTTCAACGTCGGGTGTGGTTCCGATGATGGACCGCTTGTCCGTGGATTGTCCTGTGGCTCTCGCGGTGTCTCTGCATGCGCCGAATGACCCCTTGCGCGACAACCTGGTGCCGCTGAACCGCAAGTATCCCATTGAAGAATTGCTGGCTGCCTGCAATCGATATCTGGCGCATGCGCCGCGCGACTTCATTACGTTTGAATACTGCATGCTCGATGGTGTCAATGACCAGGTTGAGCACGCACGGCAGCTGATCGAACTTGTCAAGCCCGCCCGTGGTGTGGGTGTGCGCTGCAAATTCAACCTGATTCCTTTCAATCCGTTTCCCGCGTCAGGGCTGTTGCGTTCGCCACAAAATCAGGTGCTGGCTTTCGCCAAAGTCTTGAGCGAAGCGGGTATCGTCACGACCGTGCGCAAGACCCGCGGAGATGATATCGACGCTGCGTGCGGTCAGCTCGCAGGCGATGTCAAGGACCGCACAAGGGCTGCCGAGCGCATGGCAAAGCAGCGGACAATCGTGCTCAAACCGGTGACTTGATCAACAAGCAATCGGCATACTTCAAGGAGGCTCTACATGGTGAGATTGGTTGGACGCTGGCAGCAATGGGGCCGCTGGACTCTCACGGCATGTGGCGTGGTGGCCTGCGTGGCTGCGCTTCAAGGGTGTGCAACCAATAGCGGCATGCCGACCGCCGACGCCAACGCGGGAATGATCACCCCCTCTGATGAGCCAGAGACGCGGCGCCGCGCCCGTATCCGTCTGGAGCTTGCTTCCAACTATTTTGAGAATGGTCAGACAGCCGTGGCGCTCGATGAAGTCAAGCAGGCGCTGGCAGCTGATCCCACCTACGCCGATGCCTTCAATCTTCGTGGCCTCATCTACATGAGGTTGAGCGATTTTGCCCAGGCGGACGACAGTTTTCGCCGAGCATTGGCGCTGCGGGGCGGGGATCCCAATCTGCTGCACAACTACGGTTGGTTGTTGTGCCAGCAGCAAAAGTACGCCGAGGCGAATCAGCACTTTGGTCGGGCTCTCGCAAATCCTGCATACACAGCACGCAGCAAGACCTTGATGGCCCAAGGCCTGTGCCAATCAGGCGCTGGCCAGTTTGCGGAGGCCGAGCAGTCGCTGCTGAAAGCTTATGAACTGGATGCGGCAAACCCTGTGGTCGGTTATCACCTCGCGGCACTTTTGTTGCGTCGCAATGAATTGACCCGGTCTCAGTTCTATATCCGGAGGCTCAACAACAGCCAGTACGCCAATTCCGAGTCGTTGTGGCTGGGGATCAAGGTTGAGCGCGCTTTGGGTGATTCCGTGGCCATGAAGCAACTGGCTGACCAGTTGCGCAAGCGTTTCCCGGACTCACGGGAGTTGGGTGCATACGAGCGTGGGGCTTTCAATGAGTGAGGTTTTGGAAAGTGGTGGGGTGACAGCGGGTAGTTTGCTGAGGGAGGCGCGACAAGCGTCTGGTATGCACATCGCTGCCTTGGCTGTGGCACTGAAAGTGCCAGTCAGCAAGCTGGAGGCGCTGGAGGCGGATAACTATGAGGCCTTGCCCGATACAGTGTTTGTGCGTGCGCTTGCCTCCAGCATGTGCAGAACGCTCAAGTTGGACCCAGCCCCCATTCTGTCGCTGTTGCCACAAAGTAAAAGCCCTCGCTTGGCTACAGACAGTGCGGGATTGAACGCTCCGGTGAAAGGCAGTATCGGGAAATCGTCTTCCTCATCGGCTTCCTTTTCCTCCGGGTCTACCTCACGGTCCGTAACGGTGGTGGTTTTGGCGCTGCTGGTGGGGGCACTGATTCTGGTCTTTTTCCCCAGGCAGCAGGACGGTGTAACGAGCTCGCTTGTTGCCCCCGCATCGATCCAACCGCCGGCCAATGTGGTCGAGCAGCAGGCCGCCCCTGCTGTCACGGGTGCGTCGGATGCAATCCCCGCTGCTGCCCAGCGCATCCCCGACGTTTCTCTGCCGTCAGTGGCAGGTCGCACAGACGCGGCTCCCGCCGTTGCGGCTGCCGCTACTAACAACGCTGCGTCAGCCCCAGTGGAGGCGGCAAGCGCTACAACGCCACCGGCCGGGGCATTGGTGCTGCGCGCGCGCAGCGAATCCTGGGTGCAGGTGCGTGATTCCGCAGGCACCGTGGCGTTGCAAAGGAATCTTGCGGCGGGTGAGTCGGTGTCTGTCGCAGGCCAAATGCCGCTGGCCGTGGTGATTGGTCGTGCCGACGTGACAGAGGTATTCGTGCGCGGAAAGCCTTTTGACTTGACGCCTGTGTCCCGTGAGAACGTAGCTCGCTTCGAGGTGAAATAATGGAACGGTTACCTTGTGAGATGGAGCCCATTGCGGTGGCGTCCCCCTTGCCACGACGGTCCCGCCAAGCCAGGATTGTGTGGGGATCGCGCGTGGTGACCGTGGGCGGGGATGCTCCGGTGCGAGTGCAGTCCATGACCAACACAGACACCGTGGATGCCATTGGCACGGCCATTCAGGTCAAGGAACTGGCGCAGGCCGGCTCGGAGTTCGTCCGGATCACGGTGAACACCCCTGAGGCCGCAGCGGCAGTACCCTACATTCGTGAACAATTGGACCGTATGGGAGAAAGCGTCCCCTTGGTGGGGGACTTTCACTACAACGGGCACCGGCTTCTTACGGATTTTCCTGAGTGCGCACAGGCGCTCTCCAAGTACCGCATCAATCCCGGCAACGTCGGCAAGGGCGACAAGAGGGATCGGCAGTTCGGCCAGATGATCGATGCAGCCATTCGCTGGAACAAAGCCGTGCGTATTGGTGTGAATTGGGGCAGTCTTGACCAGGACTTGCTGGTTGATTTGATGGATGCCAACAGCCGCCGTGCTACTCCTTGGGAAGCACGCCAGGTGATGTACGAGGCGTTGATTACCTCGGCCATTGAATCTGCGCGCCGGGCCGAAGAAATGGGCCTTGATGGCAACCAAATCATCTTGTCCTGCAAAGTCAGCGGTGTGCAGGACCTGATTTCTGTGTACCGTGAACTGGCACGCCGCTGCGACTACCCTTTGCACCTGGGACTCACGGAAGCAGGCATGGGAACCAAAGGCACAGTAGCGTCGGCTGCTGCGTTGTCTGTGTTGCTGCAGGAGGGTATTGGTGACACCATTCGCGTGTCTCTGACGCCACAGCCCGGTGAAGCGCGCACACAGGAGGTGGTGGTGGCCTCCGAAATACTGCAGGCTCTGGGCTTGCGTGTATTTGTTCCCAGTGTCACGGCGTGTCCTGGCTGTGGTCGCACTACCAGCACCACGTTCCAGGACCTCGCCAAGCAGATTGATGATTTTCTGCGTGCCCAGATGCCTGTATGGCGCGTTCGCTATCCTGGCGTCGAAAACTTGCGTGTTGCGGTGATGGGATGCATTGTCAATGGGCCTGGTGAGAGCAAGCACGCGGACATCGGCATCAGCCTGCCTGGTACGGGGGAGGCGCCAGCAGCCCCTGTGTTCATTGATGGCGAGAAGGCGATGACGCTGCGGGGTGACAACATCGCCCATGAATTCCACCAAATTGTCGAGCAGTACATCGAAAAGCGTTTTGGCGCCGCCGCTGTGACTTTGTCCTGAGCGTTGCTCGCCTTACCCTGATTGATACTAAGCCGCTATCTTGAGATGGTGGGTGATGTCCTTCGAATAGTTGCCAGATAGAGAAAAGAACAGTTGTGAGTAACGAAAAAAGCGCTTCGTCGACCAAGCCGGAAAAGCTGGTGGCCGTGAAAGGCATGAACGATATCCTGCCTCCTGAATCCGCCCGATGGGAGTGGCTGGAGTCCAAGGTCCGCACCCTTATGGCTCGATATGCCTATCGCAACATCCGTACGCCGATTGTTGAGCCCACGGCGCTGTTTGTTCGTGGCCTCGGTGAGGTCACGGACATCGTCGAAAAAGAGATGTACTCATTTGAGGATCGTCTCAATGGCGAGCATCTCACTTTGCGTCCCGAAGCGACTGCAGGGGTGGTTCGCGCAGTCGCTGAGCATTCCATGCTGTATGACGGAGGCAAGCGGCTCTACTACATGGGGCCCATGTTCCGCCATGAGCGTCCGCAGCGCGGGCGGTATCGCCAATTTCACCAGATTGGCGCTGAAGCGCTCGGCTTTCCTGGTGCGGAGGTCGATGCGGAGTTGATTCTTCTGGCCCACTCGCTGTGGCGCGAACTGGGGTTGCAGAACGTGCGCCTGGAACTGAACAGCCTGGGTGAACCGCATGAACGCAAGGCGCATCGAGCGGCGCTGATTTCGTACCTGGAACAGCATGTCGAGGTGCTGGATGAGGAGGCGCGTCGGCGTTTGCATAGCAATCCGTTGCGCATTCTGGATACCAAGAACCCCGCTATGCAGGCCGTGGTGGAGGCTGCGCCTCGATTGATTGATTTTCTGGGGCCAAAGTCGCTCGCGCACTTTGATGCTGTGAAGTCCATTCTGAGCGCCAACGGTGTGGCCTGGACCGTGAACCCCCGGCTGGTTCGGGGCATGGACTACTACAACCTTACGGTCTTTGAGTTTGTCACTGATCAGCTGGGGTCGCAGGGCACCATTTGCGGTGGTGGTCGCTACGACTACCTGATAGAGCAGATCGGTGGCAAGGCGGCCCCGGCGGTGGGTTGGGCGCTTGGGGTTGAGCGTGTGCTTGAACTGCTCAAGGAGCAGACCAGCACGGTCCCAGCCCTTGTACCTGATGTCTATGCCGTGATCCCCTCTGTGGCGGCGCTGCCCGTGGCTGTGACCACCATCGAGCGCCTGCGACAGTTGGGCCTCAGTGTGCAGATGCATGCTGCGCCTGCAGGGGGCGAAGGTATGGGCAGCATGAAATCCCAATTCAAGAAGGCAGATGGGAGTGGCGCGCAGCACGCGCTGGTCTTTGGGGAGGATGAGCTGTCCCGGGGGATGGTTGTCGTCAAGTCATTGCGCGATGGTGTGGGTGCACAGGCTGACCATCCGCTAGATTCCCTGGCCGATTGGGCCTCCAACCTACAATCCAACCGCTAAACAGAACACATTGCCATGGCAAATCACCTTGATCTCGAAGAACAAGAGCAGCTTGATCAGCTCAAGCATTTCTGGAACACCTGGGGCACCCTCATCAGCTCCGTGCTGATTTTGGTGGCAGGCTCCTTGGTCGCCTGGAACGGATACCAGTATTGGCAGAACCGGCAGGCAAGCCAGGCCGCAGCGCTCTACGATGCTGTAGACGTGGCTGCCCGAGCGGGTGACCAGGCGCGCATGGCTCAGGCGTTTGCCGACCTCAAGGGCAAGTATGCGGGCACGACCCAGGCCAGTCAGGCGGGGCTTGCATTGGCCAAGACCATGGTTGAGGCAGGCAATGCTGATGGCGCCAAGGAGGCGCTTGCCTGGGTGGCTGCGCAGTCGGGAGATGATGGTCTCAAGGCATTGGCCAAGGTCCGCTTGGCCAGCGTGCTGATGGATCAAAAAAACTACGACGACGCCCTCAAGCAGTTGTCTGGAAGCGCTCCTTTGGAGTTTGAAGCGGTCTTTGCGGATCGCAAGGGAGACATTTATCTACTGCAGGATAAGCGTGCGGAAGCTATTGCGGAGTATTCCAAGGCCTATAAGTCCTTCGAGGAGGGGGTGGAGTACCGTCGTCTTGTGGAGGTAAAGCTCGGTGCTCTGGGTGTTTCTCCACAAGGTGTTGCAGTAGCTGCCGCCGGATCCATTGATGGGGTGAAATAGCCATGGCATTCATATGTGGAGACGGCGCAAAGGGCAGAATGTTCGGCCTGCGGTGCATTTCTTCAGCGGTTCTGGTTGTCACATTGGCTGGATGCTCGCTGTGGAACAGCGGGAGCTCCAAGCCGATGCCGGCAGATCTGGGGGCCAATGTTGCGGTGCTGGGTGTGCGGCAGGCTTGGACTGCGCGCATTGGCAGCGTTGCTGGATTGCCGCTTGATGTCCATTCCGCAGGCAATGTGGTGACTGTTGCCTCCTCCGACGGGGTTGTGGCGGCCATCGATGCCCGAACCGGTGGCGACGTTTGGCGTGTAGCGCTTTCAGAGCCTTTGTCTGCGGGGGTAGGTAGCGACGGAAAATCGGCTGCGGTTGTTTCCCGCAGCAACACCTTGATCGTTCTGGATGCTGGCCGCGAGCGGTGGCGCCAATCATTGGCTGCGCAAGTATTCACCCCCCCTCTCGTTGCGGGTGGACGCGTATTTGTGCTTTCGGCCGATCGTTCTTTGGCGGCATTTGATGCGGTGTCGGGCCGCAAACTCTGGAGTCAGCAGCGCCCCGGTGAGCCTCTGGTTTTACGCCAGGCGGGCGTTTTGCTGGCTGTTGGTGATACCTTGGTTGCGGGGTTTTCCGGCCGTGTTGTAGGTCTGAATCCAGACAATGGCAGCGTTCGTTGGGAGGCTCCTTTGGCAAGTGCGCGGGGAACCAACGATGTTGAGAGACTGGTGGAGTTGGTTGGGCGTACCAGCAGAGTAGGTGATTCCATCTGTGCACGTGCCTTCCAGACGGCTGTGGGTTGTGTCAATGCTGCCAGAGGCGCAGTGACTTGGACGCAACCCGCCAGTGGTGCCGATGGCGTGCATGGAGACGGGGAGGCTCTGTTCGGTGCTGAGGGCAATGGCACGGTCATGGCGTGGCGTCGCAGCGATGGTTCGCGTCTGTGGGCCACCGACAGGCTCAAACACCGCAAACTGACGGCGCCCTTGTTGTTGGGCCGCTCCGTCGTAGTCGGGGACGACACAGGCCTCGTTCACCTGCTATCCCGCACGGATGGTTCTCCGCTCAACCGCATCGCCACGGACGGATCTGGCATCGCCGCAGCACCCGCTGTGGCCGCAGATACGTTGGTGGTGGTTACTCGCAATGGTGGTGTCTACGGATTCCGTCCAGATTGATGGATTTTATTTAATGAAGCCAGTTATCGCCCTCGTGGGGCGTCCGAATGTCGGCAAGTCCACGCTCTTCAACCGCCTGACCAAGTCCCGCGACGCCATTGTTGCGGACTTTGCAGGGCTTACGCGTGACCGGCATTACGGCAATGGCAAGCAGGGCAAGCACGAGTACATCGTTATCGATACCGGCGGTTTTGAGCCTGATGCATCGAGCGGAATTTACAAGGAAATGGCCAAGCAGACGCAGCAGGCCGTTGCCGAAGCTGATGTGGTCATTTTTGTGGTGGATGCGCGCGCAGGTGTATCTGCGCAAGACCATGACATCGCGAATTACTTGCGCCGCCTTGGTAAACCTTGTGTACTTGTTGCCAACAAGGCAGAAGGCATGCTGGAAGGCGTGCAACTCGCCGAGTTCTATGAGCTGGGTCTGGGCGAGGTTTACCCTGTGTCTGCTGCCCATGGGCAGGGTATCCGAAGCCTGGTGGAGATTGCGCTGGAGCCGCTTCAGCTTCCTGACCCTGACGACTCTGATGTTGAATCTGACAAAGGCATCATCAAACTTGCTGTGGCAGGTCGGCCGAATGTTGGCAAATCGACGCTGATCAACACCTGGCTCGGCGAAGAGCGTCTGGTTGCGTTTGATATGCCGGGAACGACCCGTGATGCGATCACGGTACCCTTCGAACGCAATGGGCAGCGCTTTGAATTGGTGGATACGGCGGGATTGCGCCGCAAGGGAAAAGTTTTCGAGGCGATAGAGAAATTCTCGGTCGTCAAGACGCTCCAAGCCATCGAATCGGCCAATGTGGTGCTGCTGTTGCTCGACGCTACCCAGGGTGTCACTGATCAGGATGCGCACATTGCGGGGTACATCTTGGAGAGCGGGAGAGCCGTGGTTGTTGCGGTTAACAAGTGGGATGCCGTTGATGACTACCAGCGTCAGTTGCTGGAGCGGTCTATCGAGACCCGGCTCGCATTTCTGAAATTTGCGTCCTTGCATTTCATTTCTGCAAAAAAACGGCAGGGTTTGGGGCCGGTGTGGGCATCGATTGCCCAAGCCCACAAGGCGGCAACCTGCAAGATGTCAACGCCGATATTGACGCGCCTGTTGCTAGAAGCTGTTCAATTTCAGAGTCCGAAACGCGCAGGCATGTTCCGGCCAAAGATGCGATATGCCCATCAGGGAGGCATGAATCCCCCGGTGATCATCATCCATGGTAATTCGTTGGAACACGTCACAGATGCCTACAAGCGCTTTCTGGAGGGCCGCTTCCGCAAAGAATTCGACTTGGTGGGTACACCGCTCCGGATAGAGATGAAGACATCGCACAACCCTTTCGCTGATAAAGAGGAAGCCTAAGTCAAAGGCTGGATTCCCAAAGGGCCATGTATCCTGAGGCGGGGTTGTGCTCCGTGCTGTGGTAAGGTGCTGGTTTACAACAACATTTTTGAACACGGAGAATATCGTGAGCAACAAAGGCCAGCTTTTGCAAGACCCCTTCCTCAACGCTTTGCGTCGGGAGCATGTTCCTGTTTCCATCTATCTCGTGAACGGAATCAAACTGCAGGGGCAGATCGAATCGTTTGATCAGTACGTGGTGTTGCTGCGCAATACAGTCACCCAGATGGTCTACAAGCATGCCATTTCCACCATCGTGCCGGGCCGCGCGGTCAACTTCTCTACTGCCGACACTTCTGATGCAGATAGCAACAACGCTTAAGTTGTTGTTTGTGTTGTCGTTTTCGCGTCTTGCCCTGTTCGGGCGAGGGGGCAATCTACTTTGCAATCGATGACCGTTTCGTCGGGAGATGGCACCCCGGTGCTTCTGGTTGGGGTTGATTTTGGTCTTCCTCACTTCGACGGCGATCTCGAAGAATTGGGATTGCTTGCGCAGACAGCGGGTATGAAGCCTGTCGCCCGCTTGACGTGCAAACGCAAGGCACCGGATGCGGCCTTGTTTATTGGTAGTGGCAAGGCGGATGAAATCCGTACGTTGGCACAAATGCATGGCGCGGCGGAAGTCTTGTTCGATCAGTCTCTCAGTCCGGCGCAGCAGCGAAACCTGGAGCGTCACCTTGAGCTTCCAGTCAATGACCGAACGTTGTTGATCTTGGAAATCTTCGCGCAACGTGCCCGCAGCCACGAGGGCAAACTCCAGGTGGAGTTGGCAAGATTGCAGTATCTCAGCACCCGCCTTGTGCGCCGCTGGTCGCATCTCGAGCGCCAGACAGGGGGCATTGGTGCGCGCGGCGGCCCGGGTGAAAAACAGATTGAACTGGATCGTCGGATGATTGGCGACGCTGTCAAGCGCACGCGTGAGCGCCTCGTGAAGGTCAAGCGCCAGCGGACCACCCAGAGAAGGCAGCGTGAGCGACGCGATACGTTCAATATTTCATTGGTGGGGTACACCAACGCTGGTAAGTCCACGCTCTTTAATGCGCTGGTGAAGGCTCGCGCCTACGCTGCAGACCAATTGTTTGCAACACTGGACACCACAACACGGCAACTCTATTTGGGCGATGCTGGGCGATCGGTATCCCTCTCGGATACCGTAGGGTTTATTCGGGACCTTCCTCATGGCTTGGTGGATGCATTCCAGGCAACGTTGCAAGAGGCCATTGATGCGGACCTTTTACTCCACGTAGTGGATGCCTCCAATCCGGGCTTTCCTGAACAAATGGCTCAGGTTCAAAAGGTCTTGAACGAGATTGGTGCAGCTGACATCCCCCAGATACTTGTGTTCAACAAGTTGGATTCTCTACAGGCTGAGCAGCGCCCCCCGCTTCTTGAAGACCAGTACGACGTGGATGGGCATGTCTTCCCGCGCTTGTTCGTGAGTGCTCGTTCTGGTGAGGGGTTGGATGCCCTGCGCCATGCGCTCTCGCTAAGGGTACTTGCCGCTCAAAAATGCATGACCCCTGATGCCGCCATTGAATTGCCAGGGGCCGCGCCCTGATTGGGCACAATGCCAGCATTACCAATGCCATCCAGAGAACCAGAGACTTTGCGCATGAATTTTCAAAATCGCACCCTACGCTGGGCTTCGCTGCCAGAACGTATTCGGGGCATGTTCAATCTGAATGACCCTCGGTGGGGGCGCGGCGACGATAACAAGGCAGACGACGGTTCACGTCCGGAGGAGCGTCCTGCTGCGCCTCCTCCAGCCGGAAATCGGGGCGGCGATCAGCGGCCTAGCAATGGACAGCCGCCCGACCTTGATGAACTTTGGCGCGACCTCAACAAGAAGCTCGGAGGTTTTTTTGGCTCCAAGAACGGCGGTGGCCGTGGTCCGGGCAACGGTGGTAGTTCGGGGGGGGGCTTCCAGCCAGATATGAAGAGCGCTGGTGTGGGCGTGGGGCTGATCGCTGGGATCGTCTTTGTGATCTGGATGGGAACAGGATTTTTTATTGTTCAGGAAGGTCAGCAGGCGGTCATTACCCAGTTCGGCAAGTACAAAAGCACCGTGGGTGCAGGTTTTAATTGGCGTTTGCCTTACCCCATCGAGCGCCACGAACTGGTATTTGTCACCCAGATTCGGTCTGCCGATGTGGGGCGAGACAGCATCATCAAGAGCACCGGTCTGCGTGAGTCGGCCATGCTCACGGAAGATGAGAATATCGTCGAGATCAAGTTCGCGGTCCAGTACCGTTTGAGTGACGCCCGCGCGTGGCTGTTTGAAAGCAAGAACCCTTCGGATGCGGTGGTGCAAGCTGCGGAGACGGCAGTTCGGGAGGTGGTCGGGAAGATGCGCATGGATACGGCATTGGCCGAAGAGCGTGATCAGATCGCTCCCCGTGTCCGCACACTCATGCAAACCATCTTGGATCGCTACAAGGTAGGTGTCGAGGTGGTGGGTATCAATCTGCAGCAAGGTGGTGTCCGTCCACCTGAGCAGGTGCAGGCCTCCTTTGACGATGTCCTCAAAGCGGGGCAGGAGCGTGAGCGGGCCAAGAATGAAGCCCAAGCCTATGCCAACGATGTGATTCCACGTGCAGTGGGGTCCGCATCGCGCTTGAACGAAGAAGCTGCAGCCTACAAAGCTCGGATTGTTGCCCAGGCACAAGGTGATGCCCAGCGGTTTTCTTCGATTCTGGCAGAGTATCAGAAGGCTCCACAGGTGACCCGCGACCGCATGTATCTGGAGGCGATGCAGCAGATTTATGGCAACGTAACCAAGGTGCTGGTTGAATCACGGCAGGGTTCTAACCTGTTGTATTTGCCACTGGACAAGATCATGCAAAGTGTCGCCAGCGGAGGGGGGGCATCGGATGCTCCCGCTGCAAATACGACGGCCCCCGTTGCAGTCCCTGCAGCCCCTTCGACCACTTTTTCGAATGACCCCCGCGCGCGTGACAGCAGTCGCACACGCGATCGTGAATCTCGCTAGGAGCAACTCGTGAACAGAGTCGGATTTATTGCATCTACCCTCTTGGTGGTGCTGGCCCTGATGAGCTCCATGCTTTTTGTGGTGGACCAGCGCCAGTTTGGTGTGCTTTACGCATTGGGGCAGATCAAGGAAGTGATCACAGAGCCAGGCTTGAATTTCAAGCTGCCCCCGCCTTTTCAAAACGTGTCGTACATCGACAAACGTCTTTTGACACTGGATAGCAGTGACACGGAGCCCATGTTGACTGCGGAGAAGCAACGGGTGGTCATCGACTGGTATGTGCGGTGGCGCATCTCCGAGCCAACGGAGTACATCCGCAACGTTGGACTGGATGAGAGTGCCGGAGCGATGCAACTCAATCGCGTGGTGCGCAATGCGTTCCAGGAGGAAATCAACAAGCGCACCGTCAAGGAGCTTCTTTCCCTGAAGCGGGAAGCGCTGATGGCGGATGTGAAGCGTGAAGTGCTGGAGACCGTTCGCGGCGCCAAACCGTGGGGTGTGGATGTTGTCGATGTTCGCATTACCCGCGTCGACTACGTAGAGGCGATTACGGAATCGGTGTATCGGCGCATGGAGGCCGAGCGCAAACGCGTGGCCAATGAACTCCGTTCTACGGGTGCGGCGGAAGGTGAAAAAATTCGTGCTGATGCAGACCGCCAGCGTGAGATCACTATTGCCAATGCCTACAGGGATGCTCAGAAGATCAAAGGCGAAGGTGACGCCGAAGCCGCGCGCATTTATGCCGATGCGTTTGGGCGGGACCCGCAGTTTGCGCAGTTCTACCGGAGCCTGGAAGCCTACAAATCCAGCTTCAACAAGAAGAGCGATGTAATGGTTCTGGACCCCTCGTCATCAGAGTTTTTCAAGACATTCCGAGGTGGAAACTCTGCGGCTATGCCTGCAGCACCCCGGAAGTAGTCCCCTGCTGATTTTCGACATCCTGCCGCTGTGGATTCGGAAAGCCTCTGGGCAGCGCTCGCCTTGGTGCTGGTGATTGAGGGACTGCTGCCATTTCTTTCGCCTCAGAGTTGGCGACGTGCAGTCGCTCAGATTGCGCTGATGCAGGATGGCCAAATTCGGTTTTTCGGTTTGCTGGCAATCGTTGCTGGCGTGTTGATGCTCTGGTTCTGAACAGC
Source organism: Acidovorax sp. NN32 (assembly GCF_057597245.1). Taxonomy (NCBI): domain Bacteria; kingdom Pseudomonadati; phylum Pseudomonadota; class Betaproteobacteria; order Burkholderiales; family Comamonadaceae; genus Acidovorax; species Acidovorax sp. NN32. Next base: position 3,581,246 of record NZ_CP199679.1, on the reverse strand, counting down.
GCCAGAGCCGGTAGCGGGTGGAGTCTCTCTGGGCTCTTCGCCGCTCCCGGTAGAATCACGGTTTTAACAGCCTCCCCTTTTTTCCATGTCTGCTTGGGTCCTTCCGGATCACATTGCCGATGTCTTGCCGTCCGAAGCACGGCACATCGAAGAATTGCGTCGCGGGCTGCTTGATACAGCCCGCTGCTACGGCTATGAGCTGGTCATGCCCCCGTTGCTGGAGCATCTTGAATCCCTGCTGACAGGTACGGGAGAGGCCCTCGATCTCCAGACCTTCAAGCTCGTGGACCAGCTCTCAGGGCGATCCATGGGGCTTCGAGCGGACACTACCCCCCAGGTCGCTCGAATTGACGCGCATTTGCTCAATCGCAAGGGCGTGACTCGCCTCTGCTATTGCGGGCCAGTGTTGCATACCCGGCCTGATCGTCCGCATGCCACCCGCGAGCCGCTCCAGTTCGGCGCAGAAATCTTCGGACATGCTGGGCTGGAGGCTGATCTTGAGGCGTTGCAGCTCGCCCGGGAATGCTTGCGCATTGCCAATGTGCCCGGCACCACGATTGATCTGGCGGATGTGCGCATCGTGCGCAATCTTCTGGCGGGCGTGTCCGTGAATGCCCAGGTGTTGAGCGGTATCCATGCGGCACTGGCAGCCAAGGACGCGGCTGAACTCGCGGCATTGACCCGAGATTTCCCTTTGGAGTCGCGCGAGGGTTTGTTGGCGTTGCTTCAGCTCTATGGTGACCAGGGTGTGTTGATTGAGGCTCAAAAAGCCTTCCAGCGCTTTCCTGGCATATCTCAAGTGCTATCAAATTTAGATTGGCTGGCATCCCGCCTTGAGGGAGCTGCTGTCACTTTTGATCTGGCCGATCTGCGTGGCTATGCCTACTACAGCGGCGCACGTTTTGCGATCTATGCCCCGGGTGCAAGCGATGCGCTCGTTCGAGGTGGCCGCTATGACGAGGTGGGGGCTGTGTTCGGCCGCAATCGTCCCGCAGCGGGGTTTAGTCTGGATATCAAGCAGGTTGTGGGCGTGGTCTCTCCACGGGCATTGAAAGCTGCTATCCGTGCTCCCTGGGGAGAGTCGGATGAAGTGAATGCAGCCATCGCGGAACTCCGCACGTCTGGTGAGACGGTGGTTTGTGTTTTGCCGGGGCATGAGAGCGAAGTGGACGAGTTCCACTGTGATCGGGAACTGGTGCAGATTGCGGGCCGCTGGGTCGTGCAGGCTGTTTGAGCAATTGACAAT
>NZ_CP199679.1:0-3575000 GCF_057597245.1 Acidovorax sp. NN32 | reverse complement strand
ACGGAATGGAAAGTCCGGCCATAGCAGGTGATAGCCCTGTATGCGAAAACAGACGTGTGGTACTAAGCTAGAGAAAAGTAGGGCGGGACACGAGAAATCCTGTCTGAATATGGGGGGACCATCCTCCAAGGCTAAATACTCGTAATCGACCGATAGTGAACCAGTACCGTGAGGGAAAGGCGAAAAGAACCCCGGGAGGGGAGTGAAATAGATCCTGAAACCGCATGCTTACAAAAAGTAGGAGCCCGCAAGGGTGACTGCGTACCTTTTGTATAATGGGTCAGCGACTTACATTCAGTGGCAAGGTTAACCGAATAGGGAAGCCGTAGAGAAATCGAGTCCGAATAGGGCGAATCAGTCGCTGGGTGTAGACCCGAAACCAAGTGATCTATCCATGGCCAGGATGAAGGTGCCGTAACAGGTACTGGAGGTCCGAACCGACTAGTGTTGCAAAACTAGCGGATGAGCTGTGGATAGGGGTGAAAGGCTAAACAAACTTGGAAATAGCTGGTTCTCTCCGAAAACTATTTAGGTAGTGCCTCAAGTATTACCGTCGGGGGTAGAGCACTGTTTAGGCTAGGGGGTCATGGCGACTTACCAAACCTATGCAAACTCCGAATACCGACGAGTACAGCTTGGGAGACAGAGCACCGGGTGCTAACGTCCGGACTCAAGAGGGAAACAACCCAGACCGCCAGCTAAGGTCCCTAAAATTGGCTAAGTGGGAAACGAAGTGGGAAGGCTAAAACAGTCAGGATGTTGGCTTAGAAGCAGCCATCATTTAAAGAAAGCGTAATAGCTCACTGATCGAGTCGTCCTGCGCGGAAGATGTAACGGGGCTAAGCCAGTTACCGAAGCTGCGGATGTGCAATTTATTGCACGTGGTAGGAGAGCGTTCTGTAGGCCTGTGAAGGTGTCTGGTAACGGATGCTGGAGGTATCAGAAGTGCGAATGCTGACATGAGTAGCGTTAAAGGGGGTGAAAAGCCCCCTCGCCGTAAGCGCAAGGTTTTCTACGCAACGTTCATCGGCGTAGAGTGAGTCGGCCCCTAAGGCGAGGCAGAGATGCGTAGCTGATGGGAAACAGGTCAATATTCCTGTACCGATCAATAGTGCGATGTGGGGACGGAGAAGGTTAGCTCAGCCAACTGTTGGATATGTTGGTTCAAGCCTGTAGTCGTGCCTGGTAGGCAAATCCGCCGGGCTTAGATGAGGGGTGATAACGAGTCTGCTTGCAGACGAAGTGAGTGATACCCTGCTTCCAGGAAAAGCCACTAAGCTTCAGCTATTGACGACCGTACCGCAAACCGACACTGGTGCGCGAGATGAGTATTCTAAGGCGCTTGAGAGAACTCAGGAGAAGGAACTCGGCAAATTGATACCGTAACTTCGGGAGAAGGTATGCCCCAAGTAGGTGAACCTGTACAAGGCGAGCCCAACGGGGTTGCAAAAAATCGGTGGCTGCGACTGTTTAATAAAAACACAGCACTCTGCAAACACGAAAGTGGACGTATAGGGTGTGACGCCTGCCCGGTGCTGGAAGATTAAATGATGGGGTGCAAGCTCTTGATTGAAGTCCCAGTAAACGGCGGCCGTAACTATAACGGTCCTAAGGTAGCGAAATTCCTTGTCGGGTAAGTTCCGACCTGCACGAATGGCGTAACGATGGCCACACTGTCTCCTCCTGAGACTCAGCGAAGTTGAAATGTTTGTGATGATGCAATCTCCCCGCGGAAAGACGGAAAGACCCCATGAACCTTTACTGTAGCTTTGTATTGGACTTTGAACAGATCTGTGTAGGATAGGTGGGAGGCTTTGAAGTGAGGTCGCTAGATCTCATGGAGCCAACGTTGAAATACCACCCTGGTGTGTTTGAGGTTCTAACCTAGGTCCATTATCTGGATCGGGGACAGTGCATGGTAGGCAGTTTGACTGGGGCGGTCTCCTCCCAAAGCGTAACGGAGGAGTTCGAAGGTACGCTAGTTACGGTCGGACATCGTGACGATAGTGCAATGGCATAAGCGTGCTTAACTGCGAGACTGACAAGTCGAGCAGATGCGAAAGCAGGACATAGTGATCCGGTGGTTCTGTATGGAAGGGCCATCGCTCAACGGATAAAAGGTACTCTGGGGATAACAGGCTGATACCGCCCAAGAGTTCATATCGACGGCGGTGTTTGGCACCTCGATGTCGGCTCATCTCATCCTGGGGCTGTAGCCGGTCCCAAGGGTATGGCTGTTCGCCATTTAAAGAGGTACGTGAGCTGGGTTTAAAACGTCGTGAGACAGTTTGGTCCCTATCTTCCGTGGGCGCTGCAGATTTGAGGAAGCCTGCTCCTAGTACGAGAGGACCGGAGTGGACACACCTCTGGTGTATCGGTTGTCACGCCAGTGGCATTGCCGAGTAGCTAAGTGTGGAAGAGATAACCGCTGAAAGCATCTAAGCGGGAAACTCGTTTCAAGATGAGATCTGCCGGGGCCTTGAGCCCCCTAAAGAGTCGTTCAAGACCAGGACGTTGATAGGTCAGGTGTGGAAGCGCAGTAATGCGTTAAGCTAACTGATACTAATTGCTCGTGCGGCTTGACCCTATAACTTTGATAGCCAATATGCAAACCGTAAGGAATGTGTGAAAAGCTCAAAGATTGTTATGCCAAGTTGACGCAGTCAAAAAACACAAAAATCTGATTCCAAACTCTATGAATTCGCCGAGCTGTTCCTCGAACAGCCCAGCACCCAGTTATGCCTGATGACCATAGCAAGTTGGTACCACTCCTTCCCATCCCGAACAGGACAGTGAAACGACTTTGCGCCGATGATAGTGCGGGTTCCCGTGTGAAAGTAGGTCATCGTCAGGCTCTTACAGCCCAAATCGCCCTTCTGCTCAATTGAGTAGAGGGGCGTTTTGCTTTGTGACTCAAGAATTCTTTTTCCTGCCCCTTTCTATGCAGCTCCAGGATATTTTGTATTCCCAAGGTTTTGGCACCCGCCGTGTCTGTGCGGGGCTGGTTCAGCAGGGCTGGGTTTCTATACGCGGGTCATCATCTGATACTCAGGATTACGAGCCGTGCGTCGATGCGACTGCTGAGCTGGACCCAGAAGGCCTGCAGTTGCAGGTCCAAGGCATCAATTGGCCCTACCACGCTAAAGCCTATGTGCTGCTGCACAAGCCGGCGGGCACAGAGTGCTCTCAAAAACCCTCAACCTATCCCAGCATCTATACCTTGTTGCCAGCCCCTTTGCGGCAGCGGCCGACAAAAAGCGCGGTGCAAGGGGTGCAGGCCGTAGGACGGCTGGACCAAGACACCACCGGGTTGCTGTTGTTGAGCGATGACGGGCAATTCATTCACCGCATGAGTTCGCCCAAGAAGCATGTGCCCAAGGTTTATCAGGTCACTACCAAACACCCAGTCGATGAAAAACAGATATCGAGCTTGTTGGCGGGGGTGGTTCTGGACGATGACCCCAAGCCGGTCAAAGCGGCGGCTTGTGAGCAGACTGCGAGCCATCGGCTGGACCTCACCCTGACCGAAGGCAAGTACCATCAGGTCAAGCGTATGCTTGCTGCCGTCGGTAATCGTGTAGAGGGATTGCATCGGTCGCGGATCGGTGCTCTGGAGTTGCCCGCTGACCTGCCTCCTGGGGCATGGAAATGGCTCAGTCAGGAGGATCTATCCTTGCTGGCTCAGTCGTCCTGAGGGGGCTTGAACCAGATGGTGAAGCGTTACTTGGTGTGCGATCTGACTAAGCGAAGCGACCACTACATCGCTGAAAAGATTCGATGATGACGAGAGCGTGGCGGCGAATGCGCTGACTTGACGAATCCATGATGAGCCCCAGTGGTTGCCAGTCGAGTGAGGTGCTCTTTTGCTTGTCGAAATTCGTTCCACATCAAGAATGTTACGTGTTCTCCCCTAAGGTATTGGTAAGTGCACAGCTACACTTCTTGGCTGTGTTGAAAGTGGTTCTGTGAAGATTTTCTCGATTGCACGCGCGTGCGCTGTCTTGGGTGGGCTGTGGATCTCAATAGGGGGGGCACTGGCTGCCGCGCCTCCACTGTTTGTGCTGAACTCCCTCGAAGCCAATGTCAGTGTTATTGACCCGGTGACCTGGACCGAGACGGCCCGCATTCCGACGGGCAAGGAGCCGCACCATCTGTATCTCACGCCGGATGAGAAGTCGATCATTGTGGCCAATGCGTTGGGGGATACGCTGACGTTTCTGGATCCGCGCACCGCGCAGATTCAGCGCACGGTGCGGGGCATTGTGGACCCCTACCACCTGCGGTTCACACCCGATATGAAGTGGTTCATCACCGCTGCCAATCGTTTGAACCATGTGGATTTTTACCGTTGGGACGGGAAGGAGTTGACCCTCGTCCAGCGGGTGGCCACCTCCCGGACTCCCAGCCATTTGTGGATCGACAGTCGCAGCACCACGGTGTATTCCACCATGCAGGATAGCGATGAGCTGGTGGCCATCGATATCGCAACGCAGACGATCAAGTGGCGCACCAAGACGGGAGCCATGCCGGCGGACGTATATGGCAGCCCAGACGACAAGCGCCTTTTTGTGGGCCTAACCGGTAGCGACAGCGTGGAGGTATTTGACGTCTCGGGACGCGAGCCCTTGAGCATCAAGAAGATCAAGACGGGTAACGGCGCCCACGCCTTTCGTGCAGCGGGCGATGGGCGGCATCTGTATGTCAGTAACCGGGTCGCCAACTCCATCAGCAAGATCGACATGACCACCCAGCAGGTGGTCGAATCCTATCCGGTACCCGGTGGGCCAGACTGTATGGAAGTGTCGGCCGATGGCCGCTTCATCTATGTGAGTTCCCGCTGGGCGCGCAAGCTCTCTGTGGTGGATACCGAGGCCAAGAAGGTCGTGCGGCAGGTCACTGTGGGCAAGTCGCCCCATGGCGTATGGACGCTGCAACACGCGCCCCGCTGATTGGCGAAGGTGTGCGGGCGTCGGCGCATCACAGGGGAGTGTCTCTGCGATTTTGTTTTGCTATATATTTTGTAGCTGTTAGCGCTTTTATATCCAGCGCTAGTGCCCAAAAAGACTGTAAAAAACCTCTCTACCTGACCTTCGACACTGGCCATATGGCCGTGGCGCCTTTGGTCGCCGATGTTCTCGCACGCCAGCAGGTACGCGTGACGTTTTTCGCCGCCAACGAACGCACCCAGGAAGGGGATGGCAGCCTGGGCGACCACTGGGCTTCCTGGTGGCACGCTCGGGCCGCAGAGGGGCACGAATTTGCATCCCACACCTGGGACCACACCTATTGGCGCGCGGATCTGGGATCGACGCAGGCCCCTTCGTTCCGTGTTCGACCATCGGCCGGGCCGCGCGCGGGGCAGCATTTTGTGCTGACGGCCGCCGGTTATTGTGAGGAGATCGCTCGGGCCGCAGATCGCTTGAAGCACGTGACCGGCAAAATACCCTTGCCCTTGTTTCGCGCCCCAGGTGGAAAGACTTCGCCGCAGTTGCTTGCCAGTGCCCGCGCATGTGGGTACACGCATGTGGGGTGGTCACCGGCGGGATTCCTGGGCGATGAGTTGCCCAGTGAAATGGCCAGCAACACCACGTTGCTGAACAAGGCTTTGCGGGATGTGCGCAGTGGCGACATTCTGCTTGCGCACCTGGGGATCTGGTCACGCAAGGATCCCTGGGCGCCTGCCGTGCTGGAGCCGCTAATCGTTGGGCTGAAGGAGCGCGGATTCTGTTTTCGCACGCTGCGAGAGCATCCTGACTACGCGCCTTTAATGGGGCGCTGACTGCAGTGGTGGAGGCGAGGCAAATCGTGGAGGCCGTTCGGAGCAAGGGCGTGTGTGGTGAGAGATAGACGGAGCATGACGCAATGGGTTGGCTAGGCAATGGGTTTGATGCGGCTCAGCAATGGCTTTTCGAGAGCCTGTTGCAGCCGGTGATGTTCGCTGTAGGCCTGGGCAACCAGCTCGAAAGTGGCTATGAGGCCTCTGGATGGATTCTGGTGGGGCTGCTGCAGCTGGTGGTGATCGCGGCAGTGATTGGCCCATTGCAGCATTGGCGGCCGGTGGAGGCGGTGACCGACCGCGCGACGATCCGCACCGACATTCTCTACACGCTGATTCACCGGCTGGGGCTGTTTCGCCTGGGTCTCTTCCTCGCGGTGGACCCGTTGATGGATTCCATCTTTGGGGCATTGCGAGTGGCTGGCATCAGCACCTTCCAGCTTGATGGCCTCTGGCCTGGGTTCACCGACGTACCCTGGGTCAGCCTGCTGCTGTACCTGGTGGTGTTCGACTTCGTGGACTACTGGATTCACCGGGGGCAGCACCACTTTGAATGGTGGTGGCGCCTGCATTCCTTGCACCACGCGCAGCGCCAGATGACCATGTGGAGCGACAACCGCAACCATCTGCTGGATGACGTGCTGCGCGACACCATCCTGGTGGTGGTGGCGCAGCTCATCGGTGTGGCACCTGGACAGTTCATCGCTATCGTGGCCATCACGCAGCTCAGCGAGAGCTTCCAGCACGCCAATGTGCGTCTGTGGTTTGGGCGCTGGGGCGAGCGGTTGTGGATCAGTCCGCGGTTTCACCGGCTGCACCACAGCATCGGAATCGGCCATGAGACCGTCAAGCCATTGTCAGGGGAGGCTGCCGCTGCGCAGGGCTCCAGATACCGCGTGGTGCTGGGCGGGCACAACTTCGGCGTATTGCTGCCCTGGTGGGACATGCTGATGCGCACGGCCAACTTTGAATTGCGTTTTGATCCCACGGGCGTGCGCGATCAGGTGGAGCCGGGGCCAGACGGGCGCTTGCGCGACTATGGCAGGGGCTTTTGGTCGCAGCAATGGCGGGGTGTTCTGAGGCTGCTGGGCAAGGCCTGAAAGACCCTCCACGCGGTCAAGAAGGTATGCTTGTCGGCATGGGACTTTTGCTTGATTCTTTCTGGCGTGCTGCGGCCTATTGCCTCCGGCCCCGCGTCATGGCCCTGTCCGTTTTGCCGTTGCTGCTGATGGTGGGGCTGGCGTTGGGGCTGGGCTATTTTTATTGGGACGGAGCCGTGCAGGGCATGCGCGCGCTGCTGGATGCCTCTCCGCTTCTGGCCAGCTTCTGGAATTGGCTGCAAGGGTGGGGGTTGGGTGATGTCACCTCCGTCGTGGCGCCCCTCATGGTGGTTTTGGCGGTGGCTCCGGCTTTGGTGGTGGTCTCGCTGCTGGTGGTCGCGGTCCTCATGACCCCCGCATTGGTGGCGTTGGTGGCGGATCGGCGTTTCCCTGTGCTGGAGCGCAAGAAGGGTGGCTCCTTCATCGCCAGCGTGGCTTGGTCGGTCAGCTCCACCGTGCTGGCATTGATTGCCTTGGTGGTGTCGGTGCCCCTGTGGCTGGTGCCACCCCTGGTGCTCATCCTGCCCCCCTTGATCTGGGGGTGGCTGACCTACCGCGTGATGGTGTTTGATGCGCTGGCTGACCATGCCAGCAAGGAAGAGCGGCAAGAGATTTTCCGCCGCCACCGCAGCAGCCTGCTGGGAATTGGCATTCTCACCGGCTACCTCGGGGCGGCGCCCAGCATCGTGTGGGCCTCAGGCGTGGTCTTTGCTGCGGCTTTTTTCATTCTGGTGCCGCTTGCGATCTGGATCTACACCCTGGTTTTTGCGTTCTCTTCCCTCTGGTTCACCCACTATTGCCTGGCAGCCCTGGAGCGCTTGCGCGCAGAGGGCACAGGGGTAACACCCGTTGAAGTGTCTACACCGAAGGCTGCAGACGCGGGGGAGCCCGCGCATTCCGCGCTGCCGCCTGCGGCGTCGCCCACTGCTGTTCTTTCTGCCCCCCCATCTCCTGCCAACGGAAGCCCTGCACCATGATCCCATCTTTCGGTCTGATCATCGTGGGTGATGAAATCCTGTCTGGCAAGCGTGCCGACAAGCACATGCCCAAGGTCATTGAACTGCTGTCAGCGCGAGGGCTTTCGCTGACCTACGCCGACTACGTGGGCGACAACCCGGACCGCATCACGGCCACGCTGCAGCGCGCTTTTGCGTCAGGTGACGTGGTGTTTTCCTGCGGTGGCATTGGCGCAACGCCAGACGACCACACCCGCCAATGCGCCGCGCGTGCCCTGGGCCGGGACCTGGTACTACACCCCGACGCTGAGGCTCTGATCCGCGAGCGCATGCAGGACGTGGCCCAGGAGCAGGGTGTGACGTATGAGCCGGACCGTCCCGACAACGTGCACCGGCTCAACATGGGGGTGTTTCCGGCAGGTGCCCACATCATTCCCAACCCTTACAACAAGATCCCCGGGTTCAGCTGCGAGGGCGGTCGTGGAGGGGCCGTGCATTTTGTTCCTGGATTCCCTGTCATGGCCTGGCCGATGATCGAGTGGGTGCTGGACCAGCACTACGCAGCGTTGTTCAACCGCACGCCACAGACCGAGCAGTCGGTGGTGGTCTATGGGGCCATGGAAGCGGCTTTGACGCCCCTCATGGAGCGCATCGAAAAAACGCACCCGAACGTTCGGGTGTTCAGTTTGCCCAGCGTGGATCATCCACAATACGGGCGGCATATTGAACTGGGTGTCAAAGGTCCTGCTCCCCTCGTTCCCGCTGCATGGCAGGACCTGAAACGGGGGTTGCACGAGTTTGGTGCAAATTGTGGCCCTGAATTGGTGCGCAGCTTGTGATGCCCTGTGTTGATAGTAGGTTTGCACTAAATTGGTGCGGTTCGGCGGGTGCTCCCTCGGCCTGCAGTCCTTAGTGCTCCTTCATAGTGCGGCGGCTGCACCCAGCTGGCACGCAAACTGCTTTTATTTCGGTAAATTCCTTTTTTCAACAAGCGCTTTATCCAGGAGAACCTGATGGCCAAGACCGTTGCAGACGTGATGAAGATGGTGAAGGAGAACGAAGTCAAGTTCGTTGACTTCCGTTTCACCGATACCCGTGGCAAGGAACAGCACGTGACAGTGCCTGTGTCCCACTTCGACGAAGACAAGTTCACGTCCGGCCATGCATTTGATGGCTCCTCGGTAGCCGGCTGGAAGGGCATTGAAGCCTCGGACATGCAACTCATGCCCGACCCCAGCACCGCCAACATCGACCCCTTCTTTGAAGAAACCACACTGTTCCTGCAGTGCGATGTGATCGAACCCGGTGACGGCAAGGCCTACGACCGCGATCCACGTTCCATCGCCAAGCGCGCTGAAGCCTACCTCAAGGCTTCCGGCCTGGGCGACACGGCGTTCTTCGGCCCAGAGCCAGAATTCTTCATCTTCGACGGCGTGCGTTGGTCCAACGAACCCGGCAAGGTCATGTTCGAGATCGAAGAGTACGAAGCCCCCTGGAACTCGGGCGCCAAGCTCGAAGGTGGCAACCGTGGCCACCGTCCCACCGTCAAGGGCGGCTACTTCCCAGTGCCTCCCGTCGACAGCACGCAAGACATGCGCGCTGAGATGTCCCTGATCCTCGAATCCCTGGGCATCCCGGTCGAAGTGTTCCACCACGAAGTGGCGGGCGCTGGCCAGAACGAAATCGGTACGCGTTTCAGCACGCTGGTCGAGCGCGCCGACTGGACGCAGGTCCTGAAGTACGTGGTTTGGAACGTGGCCAACGCCTACGGCAAGACCGCCACCTTCATGCCCAAGCCCTATGCTGGCGACAACGGCTCGGGCATGCACGTGCACCAGTCCATCTGGAAGGACGGCAAGAACCTGTTCGCAGGCGATGGCTATGCTGGCCTGAGCGACTTTGCGCTGTACTACATCGGCGGCATCATCAAGCACGCACGTGCCCTGAACGCCATCACCAACCCCGGCACCAACTCCTACAAGCGCCTGGTGCCTGGCTTTGAAGCCCCTGTGAAGCTGGCCTACTCGGCCCGCAACCGCTCGGCCTCGATCCGCATTCCTTACGTGGCCAACCCCAAGGGCCGCCGCATCGAAGCGCGTTTCCCCGATCCATCGGCCAATCCTTACCTGTGCTTCTCGGCACTGATGATGGCGGGTCTGGATGGCGTGGAAAACAAGATCCATCCCGGCGAAGCCGCCACGAAGGATCTGTACCATCTGCCACCCGAGGAAGACAAGCTGGTGCCCACCGTGTGCCACAGCCTGGACCAAGCGCTCGAGTATCTGGACAAGGACCGTGGTTTCCTTACCAAGGGTGGCGTCTTTACCGACTCCATGCTGGATGCCTACATCGAACTCAAGATGGGCGAAGTCACGCGTTTCCGCATGGCGCCTCACCCTGTCGAGTACGACATGTACTACTCCCTGTAATCGCCTGCCTGCAGGTCATTACCCTCAAAAAGGCGGCCCCGGCCGCCTTTTTTTATTGCGCTCAAGGATCGGGTTTCGCTGAAACGGAACCACTGGCTGGCCCGTTGCATCCTTGTACAAAGCCCTGTGCGGGGCTGCTGGTGTTGGATTGGCGATGTGTGGCGATTGGGGGATACTCCCCGAACCCCTGCATGGCAGTGCGAGGAAACCGAATGAAGAAAACGCTCATCACCCTGTTACTGATCGCCGCGACGGCTCCCGCCGCATGGGCGCAAGACCGCATCTACCGTTGCGGCAACGAATACACCAACAACGCCCAGCAGGCCAAGGAGCGCGGCTGCAAGCTGGTTGAGGGAGGCAACGTCACCGTGGTCCAGGGCACCCGACCTGCAGGCGCCGCAACGGCAGCGCCAGCGACGGGAACCGGGGCTGGTGCGGGCACAGCTCCCGCCGCATCTCCCCCGTCTGCACCCCGTGTCGCCACCAACGACCAGAAGGCCCGCGATGCCGATGCCCGTGCCATCCTCGAATCCGAGTTGCGCAAGGCCGAGGCGCGCCATGCCGAGCTGGTGAAGGAATACAACGGTGGCGCGCCGGAGCGCAACGCGCTCGACCTGCGCAACCCGCAGCGCTACATGGAGCGCACGGCAGAACTTAAGGCCAGCGTCGCCCGCAGCGAAAGCGATATCGCAGGCATCAAGCGCGAAATCGCCCGTCTTCCGGCCAACTGAATCTCTTTCCCTCGTTTGGCACGCGTGTGAGTTCCTCACTCTTCACAGAAGCCCCTTCCTCCGACACGGGGCGCTTTCATTCGCTGGACCTGATGTCCACCCTGGTGGCGGTGCTGCGCGCCGATGGCGCCGTGCAATTCGCCAATGCAGCGCTGGAGAACGCGCTCGGCCTCTCGCGCCGCACCCTGGAGGGGGTGGACTTCTCCACCTTCTTCACCGACCCCGCCTTGCTACAGACCGCATTGGCGGGCGCGCGGGGCAAGGACTTCGCGGCCCTGCGGTATGAAGCCAGCCTCAAGCGCCAGCACCAGGACCCGGTGCCCGTGCATGTGAGTGTGGCCGATGCCGAGCAGGTCGGCGAAATCCTGGTGGAGCTGTGGCCGCTGGAGCAGCAGGCCCGCCAGGACCGCGAGGAGCGCCTGCTGGACCAGGCCCAGGCCAACAAGGAGTTGATCCGCAACCTGGCCCACGAGATCAAGAACCCGCTGGGCGGGATTCGCGGCGCTGCGCAACTGCTGGAGATGGAGCTTGAAAGCCGCGAGCTGACCGAGTACACCCAGGTCATCATCCACGAGGCCGACCGCTTGCAAAGCCTGGTAGATCGGCTGCTGGCACCCCATCGCCATCCCCACCTGGTGGGTGACGTCAATATTCATGAGGTGTGCGAGCGCGTGCGGTCTCTGGTGCTGGTGGAGTACCCCCAGGGCCTCAAGGTGCTGCGCGACTACGACACCTCGATCCCTGAGTTCCGGGGCGACCGCGCCCAGCTCATCCAGGCGCTGCTGAACATCGTGCAGAACGCAGCCCAGGCGCTGACCGAGCGCATCGCAGAGGGTGAGGCGACGATCACACTGCGCACCCGTGTTGCGAGACAAGTAACGTTTGGTCGCCAGCGCTATCGGCTGGCACTGGAATTGCATGTCATCGACAACGGACCGGGCGTGCCCGACGCGATCAAGGAGCGGATTTTTTACCCTCTGGTGTCGGGTCGGGACGGCGGGTCAGGGCTGGGGCTCACGTTGGCGCAAACCTTCGTGCAACGCCACCACGGGTTGATCGAATGCGACAGCGCGCCGGGTCGCACCGACTTCCGTATCCTGATTCCCTTGCCTTAAAAAAACGCATGACGGTCCCTGACACGCAACTACAGGGAAGGTAAGAAAAACATATGAAGCCGATCTGGATAGTAGATGACGACCCCTCGATCCGCTTCGTCCTCGAAAAGGCGCTGGCCCGCGAGAACCTGCCTACGCGCAGCTTCACGCACCCCCGCGAAGTGCTGGACGCGCTGGCTGACATCACCCCCGGCGACCCGGCGCGGCAGGGCCCTCAGGTCCTGGTGAGCGACATTCGCATGCCTGGCGGCTCCGGCCTGCAGCTGCTGGAAAAAGTGCGCGAACTGCAGCCAGGCCTGCCCGTCATCATCATGACGGCGTACTCCGACCTGGACAGCGCCGTGTCGGCCTTCCAGCGCGGCGCGTTCGAGTACCTGCCCAAGCCATTTGACCTGCCCAAGGCGGTGGAGCTCATCCGCCGCGCGGTCGAAGAAAGCCAGCGCGAGGAAGTGACCGAAGAGCGCCAGGCCGAAGCCCCGGAGATGCTCGGCCAGGCACCCGCCATGCAGGACGTGTTCCGCGCCATCGGCCGCTTGAGCCAAAGCCAGGTCACTGTGCTCATCACCGGCGAATCGGGCTCGGGCAAGGAGCTCGTGGCACGCGCGCTGCACAAGCACTCGCCGGTCGCAGACGGACCTTTTGTCGCCATCAACACGGCGGCCATCCCCAAGGACCTGCTCGAATCTGAACTCTTCGGCCACGAGCGCGGCGCCTTCACCGGCGCACAGACGCAGCGGCGCGGCCGCTTCGAGCAGGCCGAGGGCGGCACGCTGTTCCTCGATGAAATCGGCGACATGCCGTTCGACCTTCAGACGCGCCTGCTGCGTGTGCTTTCAGACGGCCAGTTCTACCGTGTGGGCGGCCATGCGGCCGTGAAGGCCCATGTGCGCGTGATCGCTGCCACCCACCAGGACCTGGAGCGGCGCGTGAAGGAGGGGGGCTTCCGCGAAGACTTGTTCCACCGCCTCAACGTCATCCGCCTGCGCCTGCCCGCGCTGCGCGAGCGGCACGAGGACGTGCCCGTGCTCACTCGCCATTTCCTGCAGCAAAGCGCGCGGCAACTGGGCGTGGAGCCCAAGCGCATTGCCGACTCGGCCATCGCACGGCTGGAGCAGTTCGCCTTTCCGGGCAATGTGCGCCAGCTGGAGAACATCTGCCACTGGCTCACGGTGATGGCGCCCGCCCAGGTCATCTCGCTGCAGGATCTGCCGCCCGAAGTGCTGGAAGCGCCCCTTTACCAACCCGCTCCCCGACCCGGCAGTGATCCGTCTGCGACGGTAGCTGCCGTGCACGCCGTTGCTGCCCCAATGCCAACCCCTGCGCCAGCGGTGGAGCTGGTGGGAGGGCTGCCACAACCTGCCACTGTCGCCACGCAGCCCCTGGTGGGCGGTCTTGCGGCCTCTGCCACCCCGGCGCTGGGCGCTACGCCCCACTGGCCCGCCGAGGCGCAGATGGCGACGGGTTCGGGCGGCATAGCTGCCACCGTTGGCACTGCGGCGACCTGGGAGCAGGCGCTGGAGACCGAGGCGCAGAAGCTGCTTGCGGGCGGCCAGCCCGAAGTGTGGGACGCCCTTACGCGGCGGTTCGAATCGCGCCTGATCCGCACCGCGCTCACGGCCACCCATGGGCGCCGCATGGAAGCCGCGCAGCGCCTGGGCATTGGTCGCAACACCATCACACGCAAGATCCAGGAGCTGGGCCTGGATGCGCCCGATGAGGCATAAAAATAGCCTCTAGCGCTTGATGGTAAAGCGTTAAATGCTATAAATTTTGTAGTGCTTGAAGTGGGTCTGTTTTGGCGGATGCCGGGGCAGGCACACCTCCCAATGTCCTACAAGCAGGCCCTCCTTGGGCCGACCCAGCCCTCCGGGAGTGACTTCAACAATGAAGGCACTGTCAACCAACCGGAGAGCTTCTATGTCGGATTTCAACGATGCCAACCGTGACCCTTTGACCAATGAACCGGGTTCCCATCCCGTCGGAACCGGGGTCGGTGCTGCCCTGGGCGGCGCCGCTGCGGGTGCCGCAGCAGGCGCCTTTGGCGGCCCGGTCGGCGCAGCCATTGGCGGCGTGGCCGGTGCGGTAGCCGGCGGCCTGGCGGGCAAGGCTGCCGCCGAGGCGGTCAACCCCACCGAGGAAGATGCCTACTGGCGCGAAAGCTTCCACCGCGAGCCGTATTACGTGGGTGGTCGCACCTACGAACAGTACCGCCCTGCCTACGAACTGGGCTGGTCGTCGGTGGGCCGCTATGAAGGCGATTTTGAGGCGGTGGAACCCCGCCTGGCCGATGACTGGCGGGCGCGCCATTCGGACGGCCTGGCCTGGACGGATGCCCGCCCCGCCGCCCGCGCCGCCTGGGAACGGGTCTCGCGCTCCAGCCTGAACGACGACCGCCCCATGGATGTCGTGGACAACGAAGACGTGGTGGATGTGCTCAACGACCTGCTGGAGTCGTCCCGCGATGGCGAATACGGCTTCACCGCCTGCGCCGAGCATGCCGACTCTGCCCAGCTCAAGAGCGTGTTCCAGCGCCATGCGCGCGAATGTGCGGCCGCCGCTGTCGAACTGGAGCACGAGGTACGTCGCCTGGGGGGCGAGCCTGCTTCGGGCGGCACCGTGGCTGGCGCGCTGCACCGCGGCTGGGTGTCCGTGAAATCCGCCCTGTCGGTGCACGACGACAAAGCCGTGCTGCAGGAATGCGAACGCGGCGAGGACGCTGCCGTGGCCCGTTACCGCAAGGCCCTGAAGGCCGCCCTGCCGCTGGATGTGCGGGCCCTGGTAGAGCGCCAGTCGCAGGGCGCGCAGCGCAACCACGATGAAGTTCGTGGCCTGCGCGACACGTTCGCCAACAGCTGATCGGGCACAGTTCGCGCGCTGGGGTTCCGTTCAGGGGCTCACTTCGCGTCGCAAGTCATAGGCCATAGGCCATAGGCCATAGGCCATAGGCCATAGGGATTTTTGGGCGCAGCTTTCTTGCGCGCCGATTCCCCAATAACAAAAGGCTGCAAGGATTCTCCTTGCAGCCTTTTGTGCATGCCGGGCTTCCAGCTTGTTGCCGCACGGCCTGCGTCGCCAAGGGTTGTTATGCCATGGTGAGCACCACCGGCGCGTGGTCGCTGGGTTGTGGGTTCTTGCGGGGGGCGCGGTCTACCGTGCAGGCGGTCACACTCGCACGCAGTGCATCGCTCACCAGAATATGGTCAATGCGCAGCCCCCGGTTCTTCTGAAACCCGAGCATGCGGTAGTCCCACCATGAGTAGCTTTTCTCGGGCTGCTCGAACATGCGGAAAGTGTCTGTCAGGCCCAGGGCAATCAGGTCCTGGAAATGCTGACGCTCTTCCACCGTGTGGTGGATGGTGTCCTTGAGGCCCACCGGGTCGAACGAATCGCGGTCTTCGGGCGCTACGTTGAAGTCACCCAGCAGCGCCAGGCGCGGGTGTGCCAGCAGCTCTTCACGCAGCCAGCGGTGCAGCGCCGCAAGCCACAGCATCTTGTAGGCAAACTTCTCCGATCCCGGGGCCTGGCCGTTCACGAAGTAGCAGTTCACCAGGCGCAGTTCCCCGTCGGGCGTTTCCAGCGTGGCGGCAATGACGCGGGCCTGCTCGTCCGTGTGCCCGGGGATGTTGCGCACCACGTCGCGCATGGCGTGGCGGCTCAGGATAGCGACGCCGTTGTAGGTCTTCTGGCCAAAGGTCACGGCCTCATAGCCCGCCTCCTTGAACGCGTCGTGCGGAAACTTGTCGTCAGTGAGCTTGAGCTCTTGCAGGCACAGCGCATCGACCGGGTTGGCCGCGAGCCAGGCCAGCACCTGGGGCAGGCGGACGGTGAGGGAGTTGACATTCCAGGTGGCGATTTGCATGTTTTTGGCCTCCAGCGCTTGATGGATGAGCGCTAAGTGCTATCAATTGAAGAGCTTTGCGTTCCGGCGCCGTGTCAACCTGCGCGCACGTAGGTCACAAAGCTGTAGGGCAGCCCCTTGGTGCTGACGTGGCGGCTGCGTGCGGATTCTGTCCACGGCGCACCTAGCGTGGGCGCGTAGGCATCCCCGTCGAAATCCTGGTCGATCTCGGTCACTTCCAGGCGGTCGGCCAGGGGCAGGGCCTCGGCGTAGATCTGCGCGCCGCCTATCACCCACACCGTCTGATCGGCAGGTGCCTGCTGCAGCGCATCCTGCAGGCTGGTGGCGCGCACGGCGCCCTCGGCCTGCCAGTCGCCCTGGCGCGTGACCACGATGTTGGTGCGGCCGGGCAGGGGGCGAAAACGCGGGGGCAATGAGTCCCAGGTCTTGCGGCCCATGATGACGGCGCAGCCCTGCGTGAGTTGCTTGAAGTGCGCCATGTCCTCCGGGATGTGCCATGGGATGGTGTTGTCCTTGCCAATGACGCCGTTGGCGGCGCGGGCGTAGATGAGGTGCAGGGGCATGGTGGGGCTTCCTTGTTTCAGATATGCAAGGCGGCGAGGGCGCCCACGCCCAGGCCCACGGCAGCCACGCCGTACATGCCGTACTCCAGCCATTTTTTCTTGGTCAGCAACGCAATGGCGGCCAGGGCGATCGCCACCTGCAGCGCCGTGGTGGCCTGTGCCCAGCGGTGGTGCTGGTGCATCTGGGCCTCGCTCTTGCGGTCGAACTCATGGGCGTCGGCTTCGAGTTTTTCGGCCACCACCTTGATCTCGTTTTTCTCGGCCTCGTAGCGCTCCACCTTGGTCTGGTAGCCCGCCTTGCGGTCATCGGGCGCCAGGTCGCGGGCCAGCTCGGCCAGGGATTGCTTGGTGCTCTTGGACTGGAAGTAATTCCACTGGTTGGATGCTTCGGTCTTCTTGATGGCTGCGTCGTTCTTGAGCAGGCCGGCATTGGCTTGCGTGGCGCCGCCCATGTAGGCA
Organism: Acidovorax sp. NN32; assembly: GCF_057597245.1. Taxonomy (NCBI): domain Bacteria; kingdom Pseudomonadati; phylum Pseudomonadota; class Betaproteobacteria; order Burkholderiales; family Comamonadaceae; genus Acidovorax; species Acidovorax sp. NN32. The sequence goes on along the minus strand of NZ_CP199679.1, from coordinate 3,558,012 downwards.
AAGATAGCACCCACCGTGGCCACGATGGCGGTGAACATGGCGATCTTGTTCATCGACGAGTTGCTGTCGGTGCCATGCGTTGCAGCGTGGTCGCCGTGGGTGGCATGCTCCACCGCGTGGTCGTGGGGGCCGTGTACGTGAAATCCGCCGGAAGACATGGATAAAAGCTCGTGGTGTTGGGTGGAAGCGGGCAAGGCGCTGTTGACTCTGCCCTTGGGACTCAAGAGGTATGGGGTACCAAAGAGGGCCGTCGGCTGATCAAACGGCCACAGGGGCCTTGATGGCGGGGTGGCACTGGTAGTCCAGCACTTCAAAGTCTTCGTACTCGTAGTCAAAGATGCTGTCGGGCTTGCGTTTGATGTTCAAGACCGGGTAGGGGTAGGGCGTGCGCGCCAGCTGGGTCTGCACCTGCTCGTGGTGGTTGCTGTAGATGTGGCAGTCGCCGCCGGTCCAGATGAAGTCGCCCACGTCCAGGTCGCACTGCTGGGCCACCATGTGGGTCAGCAGTGCATAGCTGGCGATGTTGAACGGCACTCCGAGGAAGATGTCTGCGCTGCGCTGGTACAGCTGGCAGCTCAGCGTGCCGCGCCCTCCGGGCTCTTGTGCCGGGGCCACGTAGAACTGGAAGAACGCGTGGCAGGGCATGAGCGCCATCTTGTGCAGCTCGGCCACGTTCCAGGCGCTCACGATGATGCGGCGCGAGTCGGGATTCGTTTTGAGCGTATTGATCACGTCGCTGATCTGGTCGATGTGGCCGCCGTCCGGCGTGGGCCAGCTGCGCCATTGCACGCCGTACACCGGGCCCAGGTCGCCGTCCTCTCGCGCCCATTCGTCCCAGATGGTCACGCCGCGCTCCTTGAGCCAGTTGTTGTTGCTCGACCCCGTGAGGAACCACAGCAACTCCTGGATGATGGATTTGAGGTGCACCTTCTTCGTGGTGACCAGCGGGAAGCCTTCTTTCAAATCAAACCGCATCTGATGACCGAACACGCTGGTGGTGCCGGTGCCGGTGCGGTCGGATTTGTGCACCCCATGGGTGAACACGTGGCGCATGAAGTCTTCGTATTGTGAGCGGACGGGGCGGGCGTGTTCTGTCATGGCGGTTGGAAGGCGAAAGACGCGATTTTAGGGGGGCGGCTGCCGGCTGGAACCGGCTAAGCTCGCAGACCTTTTCGCCCAGCTGCCCTTTCTAGAAAGAAGCCCCCGATCATGCGCCCTGTCTCTCCAGCCCCTTTGTCACGCGCCGTGCTGGCCGCTCTTGCGTTGGCGGTGCTGCTGCCGGGTTGCGTGGGTACGGTACCCACCGCGCCCACGGCGCCGCGCAAGGTCGCGCGTCCTGTGCCCAACGACGTACCTGCCGCGCCCGCCAATCCCTGGGGGAACCTGCAAACCCAGGTAGGCAACTATCCGGTCGGGGGCTCAGACTTCCTGCGTGCCGGCCCGCTGGCCGAGCGGCTGCGTGGTCTGCTCGGTCTCGCCAACTACAACGTGCTGCTGGACAACCTGCAGGTGAGTGGGCCGCTGCGGCAAGACGGCTCCATGCTCTACATCACCGGCAACCGGCCGGACGCAGGCGACACGGCGGCCGCCGCCATCGTGATCCACGCCGCCACCGACACGGTACGCGTATGGCTGCTGACCGGCGGGGAGGAATGGGACGTGCAGGACCTGGGGACCCCGAAGACCCTGCCGGCCCACGTTGCCACGATGATGGAAAACGCGCGGCGCTGAGCGCGCAGCCGACCTGCCCGCGTGGTGGCGTGCCCAGGATCTGGGCGGGAATGTGTTTCTATAATCGAGAATCATTCTCAAAAAGGCCGTCACGCCATGTCTGCCGCTCATCCCCTGCACGCGCTCTACAGCCACCACCACGGATGGCTGCAGTCCTGGCTGCGCCGGCGGCTCGGCTGTGCCGACGATGCGGCCGACCTGGCGCAGGACACCTTCGTGCGCCTGCTGGCACGGCCGACCGCCATCGCCCCCGACGCGATGCGCGAGCCGCGCGCCTACCTGACCACGGTGGCACGCGGGCTGCTGGTGGACTTCTGGCGCCGGGGTGAACTGGAGCGCGCCTACCTGGCAGACCTGGCCCTGCAGCCCGAGGTGCTGCAGCCTTCCCCCGAAGAGCGTCTGGCCGCCGTGCAGATGCTCCACGCGGTCGATGCATTGCTGCAGGCCCTGACGCCCAAGACGCGCGCAGCGTGGCTCATGAACCGGCTCGATGGCCTCACGCATGCAGAGATTGCCGAGCGACTGCAGGTGTCGGTGCCCCGCGTGCGCCAATACCTGGCCAACGCCATGCGCCACGCCTACCACCTGCGTTTTGGCGGCGCGGCGTGAGCAGTGCGGGTTGGACCACGGGCGGCCCACCTGGCGGTGCAGGCGACGACCACCCCGTGCCGCCTGCCGTGCTGGAGGCCGCCATCGGCTGGCAACTGCGCCAGGGAGAGGGCGCCATCTCGCCGGCGGACGCCCAAGCCCTGGCCGACTGGGTGGCCGCACACCCCGACCATGCCCGCGCCTGGCGCCAGCTGGGCGACATCGACCATCACTTGGCCCGAGCCGCCGCAGGTCCCGGAGCCCGCGCAGCGTTGCTGCTGCCACCGCGCCAGCGCCGTCCTGCCCGTGTGGCGGGCACCGTGCTGGGCCTGGCATTGGTGGTGGCCTGCGGCGCGCTGGTGCTGGACCGCTACCAGCCCGTGGGTCAACTGCTGGCCGACCACCGCACCGCCACCGGCGAGCGTCGCACCATCGTGCTGCCCGACCAGACCGTGCTGCACCTGAACACCCGCAGTGCCGTGGATGTCGTGTTCAGCCAAGACCAGCGCGCCATCTACCTGCGCGCGGGCGAGGTGGCCGTGGAAACCAGCCATGCCGACCCGGCCGAGCGGCGCCCGTTCGTCGTGCTGACCGAGGACGGCAGCCTGCGCGCTCTGGGCACCCGCTTCACCGTGCGCCGCTGGCCACAGGCGCACACCGCTGGCAGCGATGGGGCGCAGGGCAGCGGCGCGCCCGCCACCGAGGTTGCCGTCACCCAGTCGGCCGTTGCGGCCCGCCCGGCGAACTGTGCGGCAGCAGCGTCCGAGCCGTGCGCTGCCGAGCGCATCGTGTCGGCCGGGCAGGGCGCACGGCTGGAGGGCGGGCGGGTGGACCCGTGGGTGGCCCCACCCGATGCCGACGCCTGGAAGGACGGCATGCTGGTCGTGAACAACCAACCCTTGGGCGAGGTGGTGGCCATGCTGGCGCGGCACCGGGTCGGCCACCTGGGTGTCGACCCCCGTGTGGCCGGGTTGCGCGTGACGGGCACGCTGCCCCTGGCGGACACCGACCAGGCCCTGTTGGCTCTGACTGCGGCCGTGCCGGTGGAGGTGGTCTGGACCACGCGCTGGTGGGTCACGCTCAAGCCGCGTGCTGCGCCCTGAGGATGAAAATGTGAAGAAAATCGGCCGCTACCGCTTGATGGGTAAGCGCTGGAAGCTATCAAAAAATGAGTGACTTGGTGCGGCTGATCGACGGTTTCATTCAGTTCAACCCAGATCCACCAGCCGAAGGAGATCGACCCAGATCGCCGCTGCCAGCTGGCACCCCATCCACCAACGATGCCGGCCCGAAAAAGAAATTGCCCCGGCCCCCTCTCACTTTTCCACACCCGTTCGGCAATCAGACAGAGACCGTGCATCGGCACGGTTGCCCCTCTTTTCTGACGTGACCCGTTTCGGAGCCTGACCCATGTCCTCTGCTGTTCTCCCCTTCCCGCTGAACCCCTGCGCCGCGGCGCTGCTGCTCGCGCTGGCGGCCTCTGCGGTGGCTGCACAGCCAGCCACGGCAGAGACCCCCGCGACCACGGCCAGCGCTGCGGCGGTGCGTGACTACGACCTGCCCGCCGGGCCATTGGGGGCGGCCCTCAACCGCATCGCGCGCGACGCAGGCCTGGCCCTCACCGCCGATGCGCAGTTGTTGGAAGGCCGCAACGCGGCGCCCGTGCGGGGCCGCTTCGATGCACCCGAGGCACTGCGCCGCGCGCTGGCGGGTTCGGGGCTGGAGCTGCGGCAGGCCACGGGCGGCGTCTTCACGCTGCGTGAGGCATCGCGCCCCGCAGCGCAGGCACCCCGGCTCAGCGATGCCGCCACCCTGGGCGCCGTCACCGTGACGGCCAGCGCCGAGTCAGCGCCCGGCGATTTGCTGCCCGCCTATGCCGGCGGCCAGGTCGCCATGGGCAGCCGGGTCGGCCTGCTGGGTCAGCAGAGCCTGATGGACACGCCGTTTCACATCACCAGCTACACGGCCGAACTCATGCAGGACCAGCAGGCGATCACCGTGGCCGATGTGCTGGCCAACGACCCGTCCGTGCGCACGGTGTCCTACAGCCTGACGAACGCTGCTGCGGGGGGCGACATCTTTCTGATCCGCGGCTTCTCGGTGCAGGACTCCGTGCTGTTCGACGGCATCGGCGGCATCGCCACCAACCGTGCCGTCACGGTCGAAGCGGCCGAGCGCGTCGAGGTGCTCAAGGGCCCCAACGCGCTGCTCAACGGCATGGCGCCTGGGGCGGGCGGCGCGGTGGGCGGCGCCATCAACCTGGTGCCCAAGCGGGCGGGCGACGTGCCGCTGACCCGCCTGACTACCACTTACCTGTCCAAGGGCAACCTGGGCGGCCACCTGGACGTGGGCCGCCGGTTTGGTGACGACCACCAGTGGGGTGTGCGCTTCAACGGCGTCTACCGTGACGGGAAGACCGCCACCCAGGGCCAGTCCGTCGAGCTGGGGGCTGCGGCGCTGGCCGTGGACTACCGGGGCAGCCAGTTGCGGGCCTCGGTAGATGCCGGCCACCAGACGATGAACAACGAAGCGCCGCAAGGCGCCGCGGGCTTTGGCATCGACGACGCCATCGCCATCCCCAGGCCGCCCCGTGCCAGCCATCGCATCGCGCAGGACTGGGAGTTCGCCAGGTCGCAGAGCAACTACCTGTTGGCCAAAACCGAGTATGACCTCACCCCGGACTGGACGCTCTCTGCGGCGGCCGGTGGTAGCCACACGCGGTCTCGCTACCTCGCCACCGACGTGTTCGTGACCAGCGTGCAGGGTGATGCGCAGGCCACCACGTACTTCTGGCCCAACTGGACGAACTACCGCACCGTGCAAGGCGGCCTGCAGGGCACGGTGCGCGCCGGCGAGCTCACGCACCGCATCCACCTGCATGCGTCGTACCTGAAGAAGGACAGCGGCTTCACGGCGCAGTACTACGGCTTCGACAGCTTCGCCACGAACATGTATGCACCCGCGGCCACAGCGCGTCCGTCCATCGACGGTTTCTCATCGCGGCCGCCACAGACCGATTCCTTGCAGTTGCCGTCTGTGGCGCTGGCCGACACCGTCTCGCTGTGGCAAGACCGCCTGTCCGTCACCCTGGGTGCCCGCTTCCAGCGCGTTAAGGTCGTCAAGTACGACACCACCACCGGGGCAGGCAGCACCGCGTACGACGAGCACGCGGTAACGCCGGCGCTGGCGGCGGTGTTCAAGCTACAGCCGCACGTATCGCTCTACGGCAATTACATCGAAGGGCTGGTCCAGGGCGATTCAGCGCCACTGGGCACCACCAATGCCGGACAGGTGTTTCCGCCGGTCCGGACGAAACAACGCGAGGTGGGAGTGAAGGCCGATTGGGGCCGCTTCAGCACCACGGCGAGCCTGTTCCACATCCAGAAGCCGAGCGGGCTGGTGGCGTCCAACGGCGATGGCACGTTCACCTACCAGGTCGGTGCAGAGCAGCGCAACCGCGGCGTTGAACTCAATGTCTTCGGCGAGGTGGCCCGGGGCACGCGCCTTTTGGGCGGCGTGACCTTCAACGATGCCCGGCTGACCAAAACCGAAGGCGGCACCTACAACGGCAACGCCGCACCCAATGTGTCGCGCTGGCAGCTCAACCTGGGCAGCGACCACGATGTGGCTGCCGTTCCAGGACTGACGCTGTCGGCCCGCATGATCTCCAGCAGCGCGCAGCATGTGGACGCCGCCAACCTGCGGCGCATTCCGGGCTGGACGCGCTGGGACATCGGTGCCCGCTACAAGACCCAGGCGTGGAGCCGGCCGCTGGTGCTGCGCGCGGGCGTGGACAACCTGTTCAACCGCAACTACTGGTCCAGCGGCTCCGGCAACTGGCTGTATGTGGGAAGTCCTCGCACGGTGACTCTCTCTGCCACGGTGGATTTCTGACGGGGAGCAGTGCTGCCGTGGGCGGACGGACAAATGGATGGAGGAGGGGGTAGTGGTGTCTTCCCCGGTGGGCCTTGGTGCACGAAATATGGATTAAATTGGCCTCTACCGCTTGATAGATAAGCGCCAAAAGCTATTGATTTGATAGTGATTTGGGGCATCCGCGACTAACCGTGCTGGGGGTCCGGCCCCTCTCTTCCTGGTCGGTTAGATACCCTGTTGACACCTCTAGGTATAAATCCTGAGTATCTGGTGCAAATTAGTATTTGTGGAGGCATCTGGAGTACCAATCGAGCATTGCAGCATCGGTATCGTTCAGTTCGTCAATGCCGTATGCCTGCACTGGCGTTGAACGGTCGATCCCATACCAATTACGAAGGAGACATTCCGATGCCACATTCCCCCCGTGTTTTTGCTCCTCAGCGCCTCGCCCTGGCCGCTGCATTGGCCCTGTCGCTGTGCGGCGCCGCCAGCGCGCAGACCGAGCTGGTCATTGCCACCGTGAACAACGGCCACATGATCGAGATGCAAAAGCTCAGCAAAAACTTCGAGCAGGCCAACCCCGACATCAAGCTCAAGTGGGTCACGCTGGAAGAAGGCGTGCTGCGCCAGCGCGTGACCACCGACATCGCCACCAAGGGCGGCCAGTTCGACGTGATGACGATCGGCATGTACGAGGCGCCCATCTGGGGCAAGAAGGGCTGGCTGCAGGAGCTGAAAACCGACGCTGCGTACGACGTGGACGACCTGCTGCCCGCCGTGCGAAACGGCCTGTCCATCGACGGCAAGCTGTTCGCTGCGCCGTTCTACGGCGAAAGCTCGATGCTCATGTACCGCAAGGACCTGGCCGACAAGGCGGGCGTGCAGGTTCCCGAGCGTCCCACCTGGCCGCAGATCAAGGACCTGGCCGCCAAGATGCACGACCCCAAGAACGGGGTGTACGGCATCTGCCTGCGCGGCAAGCCGGGCTGGGGTGACAACATGGCCTTCCTGACCACGCTGGTCAACACCTTCGGCGGCCAGTGGTTCGACATGCAGTGGAAGCCGCAGCTCGAGTCCAAGCCCTGGAAGGACGCGATCAACTTCTACGTGGACCTGCTCAAGAACTACGGCCCGCCCGGCTCTGCCGCCAACAGCTTCAACGAGATCCTGGCGCTGACCAACTCGGGCAAGTGCGGCATGTGGGTGGACGCGACCATTGCGGCATCGTTCGTGGCGGACCCCAAGCAGTCCAAGGTGGCCGACCAGATGGCCTTTGCCCAGGCGCCCACCATGAACACGCCCAAGGGCGCCAACTGGTTGTGGTCGTGGAATCTGGCCATTCCCGCAGGTTCGAAGAAGGTGGATGCTGCGCAGAAGTTCATCACCTGGTCCACCAGCAAGGACTACATCCAGCTGGTGGCCAAGACCAACGGCTGGGCCAACGTGCCCACCGGCACGCGCAAGAGCACCTACGCCTCGCCGGAATTCCAGAAGGCCGCGCGTTTTGCCGCCGCAGAGAAGACCGCCATCGACTCGGCCAACCCCACGGATTCGACCTTGCCCAAGAGCCCGTATGTGGGCGTGCAGTTCGCGGCCATTCCTGAGTTCCAGGCCATCGGCATCGCGGTGGGTCAGCAGATGAGCGCGGCACTGGCGGGCAAGACGACGGTGGACGCCGCGCTCAAGGCCAGCCAGGTGGCGGCAGACCGCGAAATGAAGAAGGCCGGCTACTACAAATAGGCAAGCACCCATTGGGCTACTGCGCGGCCCGATCTGGGGGCGGTGTTCCTCGCCGTACGGGAGTACGACTGCGGTACAGCACCCCCACCTCGGGCCGCTCGCTACGCCCACAGGGCGCTTGCCTCACTGCGCTGTGTAAGTCTGTATCGGAATTCCCATGAACCGCCGCCTGCTACCCCGTCTGCTGCTCACGCCAGCCATGGCCACGCTCTTCCTGTGGATGATCGTGCCGCTGGTGATGACGATCTACTTCTCGCTCATCCGCTACAACCTCATGCAGCCGGACCAGACCGGCTTTGCCGGGCTGGAGAACTTTGAGTATTTCGTCACCGACCCCTCGTTCGGCACGGCGGTGGTCAACACCATCTTGCTGCTGGGTAGTGTGATCCTCATCACGGTGGTGTTCGGCATTGCGATTGCGCTGCTCATCAACGAGCCGTTTGCGGGCCGGGGCATCGTGCGGGTGCTGTTGATTTCGCCGTTCTTCGTCATGCCCACGGTGAACGCGCTGATGTGGAAGAACATGATGATGAACCCCATCTACGGCGTGCTCGCCCAGGTGTGGATGTTCTTTGGCGCACAGCCGGTGGACTGGCTTACCGACCACCCGCTGTTCTCGGTGATCGTCATGGTGTCATGGCAGTGGCTGCCGTTTGCCACGCTGATCTTCATGACCGCATTGCAGAGCATGAACCACGAGCAGCTCGAAGCATCGCGCATGGACGGCGCCAACTACCTGCAGCAGCTGCGCTACCTGTATGTGCCACACCTGGCGCGCTCGGTGGCGGTGGTGGTGATGATCGAACTCATCTTTTTGCTCAGCATCTTTGCCGAGATCTACACCACCACGGGTGGCGGGCCGGGCGATGCGAGCACCAACGTCACCTTCCTGATCTTCAAGCAGGCACTGCTCAACTTCGACGCGGGCGTGGCCTCGGCCGGGGCGCTGTTCGCAGTGTTGCTGGCCAATATCGCGGCGGTGTTTCTGATCCGCATGGTCGGCAAGAACCTTGACAAGTAAGACGGGGCAACGCTCATGACAACGACACAACGACGCCGCTCCAACTTCCCGCTGGGCTTGCTGGCCCTGCGCACTGCCGCTGCCTGGGGCGTGGCCCTGCTGCTGTTCTTTCCGCTGGGTTGGCTGTTCCTCACGGCGTTCAAGACCGAGTTGCAGGCCATCGCCGTGCCGCCGCAGCTGTTCTTCATCCCCACGCTCGAGAACTTTCACGAGGTGCAGGAGCGCAGCGACTACCTGCTGTACGCCAAGAATTCGGTCATCACCAGCGTGGTCTCTACCCTGGTGGGCCTGATGCTGGCCGCGCCTGCGGCCTACGCCATGGCCTTCTTCAAGGGCAAGTACACCAAGGACATCCTCATGTGGATGCTCTCGACCAAGATGATGCCCGCCGTGGGCGCGCTGGTACCCATCTATGTGCTGGCGCAAAAGAGCCACCTGCTCGATACGCAGCTTGCGCTCATCATCGTGTTCGCGCTGTCCAACCTGCCCATCATGGTCTGGATGCTGTATTCGCACTTCAAGGACATCCCGCGCGAGATCCTGGAAGCCGCGCGCATGGACGGCGCCACGCTGTGGCAGGAGGTGCGCCTGGTGCTGCTGCCGCTGGGCATGGGCGGCCTCGCGTCCACCGGCCTCTTGTGCTTGGTGCTGTCATGGAACGAGGCCTTCTGGAGCCTGAACCTCAGCGCCGCCAAGGCCGGCACGCTGGCTACGCTGATCGCGTCGTACTCCAGCCCCGAGGGCCTGTTCTGGGCCAAGTTGTCCGCCGCCTCGCTGATGGCCATTGCACCCATCGTGGTCTTTGGCTGGTTCAGCCAGAAGCAGCTGGTGCAGGGCCTGACGTTTGGTGCGGTCAAGTAAGCCGCAGTTTTCCTCTCAGTTTTCAAGATTTCAGGAACCCGATTCCATGGCCTACCTTCAACTGCGCGGCATCGAGAAATTCTTTGGTGAGCACCGCGCCATCAAGGGCATCGACCTCACCATCCAGCAAGGCGAGTTCATCGTCTTCGTCGGCCCCTCGGGCTGTGGCAAGTCCACGCTGCTGCGGCTGATTGCGGGGCTCGAAAATATCGACGGCGGCACCCTGATGCTGGACGGCCGCGACATCACCGACCAGCCCTCGAGCAAGCGCGACTTGGCCATGGTGTTCCAGAGCTACGCGCTGTACCCGCACATGAGTGTGTACGAGAACATGAGCTTTGCGCTCAAGCTCGCCAAGGTGGACAAGCAGGTGATCGACGAGAAGGTGCAGAACGCCGCGCGCATCCTCAACCTCACGCAGTACCTGCAGCGCACGCCCAAGGAGCTGTCGGGCGGGCAGCGCCAGCGCGTGGCCATCGGCCGCGCCATCGTGCGCGCGCCCAAGGTGTTCCTGTTTGACGAGCCACTGTCCAACCTTGACGCGGCGCTGCGCGGCCAGACCCGTGTGGAGATCGCCAAGCTGCACCGCGACCTTGGGGCCACCACCATCTACGTCACGCACGACCAGGTCGAGGCCATGACGCTGGCCGACCGCGTGGTGGTGCTGCGCGATGGCGTCATCGAGCAGGTGGGCACGCCGCTGGAGCTGTACGACCGGCCTGCCAACCAGTTCGTGGCCCAGTTCATCGGTACGCCGCAGATGAATGTGGTGCCCTTGCAGCAGCTGCCATCGCCCGTGCAGCAGCAGGCACCCGCCGGGGCGGAGGGCGGCGCCATCGGCCTGCGCCCCGAGAACATCACGGTACGCAACACCGGCGCGACGCCGGTGCCGGGCCAGGTGGACCTGGTGGAAGCATTGGGCGCAGAGACGCTGATCTACGTGAGCACGCCCAGCGGCGCGCAGTTTGTGGCGCGCCAGAACGACCGCACAGGCCTGCGCGCCGGCGATGCGGTGAGCCTGGACATCGACGCGTCGCACGCCCATTGGTTCGACCCTGCGGGCCGTGTTGTCGCGGGTGCAGCTGCATGACCGCCGTGACCGCAGGCCGGGAATTGCACGGCAAGGTGGCCGCCGTCACCGGCGCTGCATCGGGCATCGGGTTTGCCAGTGCAAAGGCCATGGCCGACGCTGGAGCGCACGTGGTACTTATCGACCGCGATGAAAAAGCGCTGGACAAGACTTGCGCTGCCATCGGCGCCCAAGCGTCGCCGCTGGTGCTGGATTTGCTGGACACAAAGCAGTGTGCGAGCCTGCTTGCGCGCACGCTGGCCATTGCGGGACAACTCGACATCTTCCACGCCAACGCCGGGCTGTATGTGGGCGGCGACCTGGTGGATGCCGACCCCGACGCCATCGACCGCATGCTCAACCTGAACGTCAACGTGGTGATGAAGAACGTGCACAACGTGCTGCCCCACATGATCGAGCGCGGCACGGGCGACATCATCGTCACCAGCTCGCTGGCCGCGCATTTCCCTACGCCGTGGGAGCCCGTCTACGCATCGTCCAAGTGGGCCGTCAACTGCTTCGTACAGACCGTGCGCCGCCAGGTCTTCAAGCACGGCATCCGCGTGGGCTCCATCTCGCCCGGGCCCGTCATCACCTCGCTGCTGGCCGACTGGCCTGCGGAAAAGCTGGCCGAGGCCAAGGCCAGCGGCAGCCTCATCGAGGCCTCCGAAGTGGCCGACGTGGTGCTCTTCATGCTCACCCGCCCGCGCGGCATGACCATCCGCGACGTCGTGATGATGCCCACGAACTTTGATCTCTAGAAACCCGCAGTCACGCACCATGAATTTCATCCTGCACCTGGGCCTGGGCTCGTTCCACCGCGCCCACCAGGCCGTTTACGTTCACGCATTGCGCCAGCAGGGCGACACTGGCTGGGCCATCGCAGGCGGCAACCTGCGCCCGGACATGGCCGACACCATCGCGGCGCTGCAAGCGCAGGATGGGCGCTACACGCTCGAAACCGTCACCCCCCAAGGCGAGCGCAACTACACCGTCATCGAGTCGATCCAGCGGGTGATCCCCTACCAGGATGACCTGGCCCCGCTGATTGCCATGGGTGCCGACCCCGCCACGCGCATCATCAGCTTCACGGTGACCGAAGCGGGCTACTACCTGGATGCCCAGAACCAGCTCGATTGGCCCACGTTTGCCGACCTGCGCGCCGACCTGGCGGCCGTGAAGGCGGGCCAGGCAGGCCACACCATCTACGGCGGCCTGGTCAGCATCCTGCGCGCGCGCAGGGCAGCCGGTGCGGGCGCCGTGACGCTGATGAACTGCGATAACCTGCGCCACAACGGCGACCGCTCGCGCGGCGGGCTGCTGCAGTTCATCGAGGCGCTGGGCGATGCGCCACTCAAAGAGTGGGTAGAGCAGAACACCACGAGTCCCAACGCCATGGTGGACCGCATCACGCCGCGCCCCACGCCCGATGTGGCCGAGCGCGTGAAGGCTGCCACCGGCTGGGACGACAAGGCAGCACTCATGGGTGAAAGCTTTATCCAGTGGGTCATTGAAGACGACTTCATTGCAGGCCGCCCCGCGTGGGAAACGGTCGGTGTCGAGATGGTGCAGTCGGTGCAGGCCCATGAAGAGGCCAAGATCCGCCTGCTCAACGCAACCCACAGCTGCATTGCGTGGGCGGGCACGCTGGCGGGCTACCAGTACATCCACGAAGGCACACACGACGCGGCCATTCGCCAGATGGCCTACGACTACGTCACCGACGACGCGATCCCTGTGCTCCACACGCCCGAGCAACCATGCCCCATCAACCTGGAGCAGTACCGCGACGTGGTGCTGGACCGCTTCGGCAACCCCGCCATTGCCGACACCAACCAGCGCGTGGCCATGGATGCGTTCTCCAAGATCCCCGGCATGATTGCGCCCACTATCCGCGACCGACTGGCGCGCAACGCTTCGTTCGACAGCGTGGCCATGCTGCCAGCCCTGTTCCTGGCCTACCTGCAGCGCTGGCACGCGGGGCAGATCCCCTACAGCTACCAGGACCAGGCCATGGATCCCGCCGTGGCCCATGCCATCTGCGATGCCGCTGACCCCGTGGCGGCCTTTGCGGCCGACACGACCTTGTGGGGCGAGATGGCCGGCCACCCCCGACTCGTAGACGCATTGCGCAAAGCCTATGCCCGCGTGTTGGCTTTTGTGGCAGAGCGGACAGGCGCCTGATGCTGGTGTAATTTGAGCCCACTACCGCCATGACCGTGAAGATGCCCATCGCCCCGCGCCAGACCAAGCCCGAGCTGGAGCACGACTATGTGCGCTCGCCCGCGTTGGGCTACGAGTCGCCCGAGACGGCGGGCTTCATCCGTTGCCTGTCGCACGGGTTTCCCACGCCGCTGGCGCGCTGGCACTACCACGATGAGTACGAGTTGCACCTGATCACCGCGACCTCGGGCAAGGTCTTTGTGGGGGACTGGATCGGTCAGTTCCAGCCCGGCCACCTGGTGCTGACCGGGCCGCGCCTGCCGCACAACTGGATCAGTATGGACCTGCCCGAAGGGGGCGTGCCGCTGCGCGACCTGGTGATCCAGTTCTCGCACGCGCCGCTGGTGGCCAGCAGCGAGACCATCCCCGAGCTGCGGGAGGTGCTGCCTCTGCTGGAGCGCGCGCGCCACGGCGTGGAGTTCTTTGGCATGGAAGCGCAGGCGCAAGAGCATTGGCACCGCATCAAGGCGCGCCAGGGGTTGGCCCGGTTCGGCGCGTTCTGCGAATTCATGAGCGACCTGGCGCGCTGCACCGACTTTCGCCTGCTGTCGAGCACGCAGCTGCAAAGCGAGGACAACGACACCCAGCTCGACCAGATCAACGCCATCGTGAGCCGCATCACCGACCACCTGGCCGACCCGCTGTCGGCGGCCGACCTGGCGCAAGAGCTGGGCATGACGGAGAGCCGCTTTTCGCGCTTCTTCCGCCGTGCCACGGGCAATACCTTCACCGACTTTGTGAATCTGGTGCGCGTGAACCGCGCGTGCCAGCTGCTGATGGAGACCGAGCGCTACATCACGCACATTGCTTATGACGTGGGCTTCAACAACATGGCCAACTTCAACCGCCGCTTTCTGGACATCAAGGGCATGACGCCCAGCGAGTACCGCAAGCAGGGCGCGGGAAGGTTTGGAAAGACTTCCTGATCCCCGGCCGGATCTGCACCTTGAGAGGGGGGAGGCCCTTGTTGCGTGACCCCTGCACGTAACCCACCAAAGGCAAAGGCCGGGCCATGGCTTTCACTGTGAATCACTGACATCTGTCCATCACCCATGTACCTCGGAATCGATTTAGGCACCTCGGGTGTCAAGCTCCTGCTGCTGGACGATGCGCACACTGTGGTCGCTACGGCAGATGCCGCCGTGCCCCAGCTGCGCCCCCAGCCCACCTGGAGCGAGCAGCACCCCGCCGACTGGTGGGCCGCCGTGGAGACTGCCGTGGCGCAGTTGCACGCGCAGGCTCCCGCAGCGTGGGCGCAGGTGCGGGGCATTGGCCTCTCGGGCCACATGCACGGCGCGGTGGTACTGGGCGCGCAGGGCCAGGTGCTGCGCCTGGCCATCTTGTGGAACGACGGCCGCGCCAGCGCCGAATGTGCGCAGCTGGAATCGGCTGTGCCCACCTCGCGCCAGATCACCGGCAATCTCGCCATGCCCGGCTTCACCGCGCCCAAGCTGCTGTGGCTGCGCAAGCACGAGCCCGCCGTGTTTGACCAGATCCGCACCGTGCTGCTGCCCAAGGACTGGCTGCGCCTGCAACTCACTGGCGATATGGCGAGCGACATGTCCGACGCATCGGGCACGCTGTGGCTGGACGTGCAGGCGCGCGCCTGGAGCCCGGCCATGTTGCAAGCCTGTGGGCTCGATGTTTCGCACATGCCTGCGCTGGCCGAGGGCAGTGCGCCCACCGGCACACTGCGCAGCGATGTGGCACGCCGCTGGGGGCTCGGTGACAGCATCGTCGTGGCTGCTGGCGCGGGCGACAACGCCGCCAGTGCCGTGGGCGTGGGCGCCCGTACTGCGGGGCAGGGCTTTGTGTCGCTGGGCACCTCGGGCGTGGTCTTTCGCGTGACGGACGCTTTTGCGCCTGCCACCGAGCGCGCCGTGCACGCATTTGCCCATGCGCTGCCGCAGCGCTGGCACCACATGTCGGTCATGCTCAGTGCAGCGAGTGCGTTTGGCTGGGTCACCCGGCTCACAGGGCGCGGTGACGAGGCGCAACTGTCGGACGCCGTGGGTACCTTGAGCACCAGCCGCCAAATGCAGGCGCCGCTGTTTCTGCCCTACCTGAGTGGCGAGCGCACGCCGCACAACAACGCGGCTGCCACCGGCGTGTTCATGGGCCTGCGGGCCGAGCATGAAGCGGCGGACCTGGCCTATGCCGTGATGGAAGGCGTGGGCTTTGGCCTGCTCGATGGCCTCAACGCCATGCGCGCCGCAGGGCCGGGGAAGGGTAGTGACACAGGTCGGAGTGATGCGCCCCTGGCGCTCGTCGGGGGTGGCGCACGCAGCAACCCTTGGGCGCAGCTGCTGGCCAGCGCGCTGGGCACCCCACTGCAGCGCCCGCAGGGCGCACACGCTGCCGCAGCCCTAGGCGCCGCGCGCCTGGCCGCCATGGCCTGCGGTGGTGACGAAGCCCATTGGTGCGAGCCCCTGCCCGCTGACGCCACCTTCATGCCACAGCCCGCACAACAAACCCAGCTGGCCGAACGTTATGCCCGCTTTGTCGCGCTGTACCCCGCGCTGCAATCGCAGTTCTGACGCACTGTCTGCTTCCTTTCAAACGTCCATGACTTCCGCATCCACGATTTCCAACGGCACAGCGCCCATCCACGCCGCCATTGCCGGCGAGGCCCTCATCGACCTGATCCGCCGCCCCGATGGCAGCTACCTGCCGTGCCTGGGCGGCGCGCTCTACAACCTGTGCCGCGCGCTGGCGCGACAGGGTGTGGGCACCCAGTACCTCAACCCCCTGTCGCGCGACCGTTTTGGGCGTGAACTGGCTGCGCAACTGGTGGCTGACGGCGTGGTGCTGGCCCAGACCGAGCCTGTGCAGCAGGTCACATCACTGGCCGTGGTGAACCTCGACGCACATGGCCACCCCGACTACGCCTTCTACCGCGAAGGCGTGGCCGACCGCGCCGTGTCCGCCGCAGGTCTGGGCGATAGCTGCGCCGTGCTGCCCGCGCTGCAGTTGGTGTGCACCGGCGCGCTGGCGCTCGACGCGCGTGACACTGCCATCTACCTGCCGTGGCTGGCCGCTCAGCGCACCGCAGGCCGCTGTGTGGTGGTCGATGCCAATCTGCGCC
The DNA here is from genome assembly GCF_057597245.1 of Acidovorax sp. NN32. Taxonomy (NCBI): domain Bacteria; kingdom Pseudomonadati; phylum Pseudomonadota; class Betaproteobacteria; order Burkholderiales; family Comamonadaceae; genus Acidovorax; species Acidovorax sp. NN32. The sequence goes on along the minus strand of NZ_CP199679.1, from coordinate 3,541,818 downwards.
CCTCCGTCATGCCCGACCTGGCCGCCTACCGCACCGCGGTGCACGCCGCGCTGGCCCACGCCCACATCATCAAGGCCAGCGACGAAGACCTGGAGCATCTGGCCGTGCCTGGTGTGGATGCCCTGGCCCGCGCACAGCACCTGCTGGCTGCCAACCCGCAGGCCCACCTGCTGGCGCTCACGCTGGGCGCGGAAGGCGCCTGGCTGCTGCACCGCAACGGCGTGCAGTGTTTTGCCAAAGAGGCCCAGCCGCTGCCAGTGGTGGACACCGTGGGCGCGGGCGACAGCTTTCTGGCAGGGCTGCTGGCGCATTTGCTGCGGCAGGCGCAGGCCGCGGGTGGTGCGAGCTTTGTGCGGTTTGTCGAAACGCTGGCGGCCGATGCCTGCCAGCAGGCGCTGCGCCATGCGCTGGCCAGCGCCAGTTTGTGCGTGATGGAGCAAGGCTGCGTGCCACCGGGCTGGGAGGCCGCCCGCGCTTGGGGCCAGCAGAATCCGGCAGCCCAAGACCCGCGCTGACGTCCGAGGAAGGGTATCGCCCTCGTCAAGGCTGTCCGTCTATCATTTCCTGTCGCAGATTTGCGGAGGATGCCGATGACGGAGTTTCTGGTTGCGATGCTGTGGTCAGTGGTTGAAGTGCTGATCGTCTTCACGGGTGCTCAGGTGGTGCGGGTGGTCGGCCTGGGCCGCTGGCGCTCTGAGCGCTGGGGCAGCAACGAAGCGCGGACCTGGAGTGCAGCGGGCGCACTGTCGTTCCGGCATGAAGGACAACGTGTGGTGACGACCAATGGCCTGATATTCGTGGGCTTGTTGTTCTATGGGGTGCTCGCTGTGCTGGCAGTCGCGCTTGCAGGGCTGGTTTCGGCGTGATTGCGGTTAGCGCGGTGCCTCAGGGCACACAGATCATCCCGGTGGGCCCCGAGGCGGCAGAAGCCGCCTGCACGGTCATCCGTCGGTCCATCACCCACTGCTGCGTGCTCGACCATGCCAATGACCCCGCTATCCTGACGGCCTGGCTGGCCAACAAGACGCCCGAGAACCTTGCTGCGTGGATGTCCGCGCCGGGCGCTGCGGTGTGGGGCGCATACCGGGGCGGAATGATGGTGGGCTTTGCGCTGCTGGCGAGGGCCACGTTGGCGTTGTGCTATGTGGTGCCAGAGGCCTTGCACCAGGGCGTAGGCCACGCCCTACTGCGTGAGGCCGAGGCTCACGCGCGACAGTCGCGGCTGGCGGCACTGGGGCTGGAGAGCACGCGAACGGCGGAGGCTTTTTACCGTCGCAATGGCTATGAACCCGCAGGTGCAGTGCAGTCCTGGGCAGGGCTGCAGGCACAGCCGATGCGCAAGGTGTTCTGAAGGGGGCTCTGGGCCGCGTGGAACGCGACGCCCAGAGCCACGACCTCGCCGAGTGCCCTGTCCATCAGGGTTATGGCAGTTGTTGGAAGCGAGAATGTTAATAAAAAATGGCCCTGGCGCTTGATGTGTAAGCGCAATCAGCTATTGTTTTCATAGTAAATCTCGGCGTGGCCGGCAGGCGTTGATCAGAGTTCCTGCGAGTAGACGATGGACCCATGGTGCTTGGCCATCTTGTCGTACAGCAGTCGCGCGGTGGTATTGGTTTCGTAGGTTTGCCAATACACGCGCGATGCCTTGGCTGCCCGCGCTGCGCTGTACACGGCGTCGATGAGCGCACGCCCCACGCCCCGGCCCCGCGCGGCTTCGTAGGTGTACAGGTCGCTCAGGTAGCAGATGGGATCGATGCGTGTTGTGCTGCGGTGAAAAAGGTAGTGCGCAAGCCCGAAGATCTTGCCGGCCGCAGCGTCGTGCGCCACGAGGCAGAAGACGGGCTCTGCCGGGTCTAGCAAGCGCTGCCAAGTGGTTGCGTTGATGTGTTCGGGCAGCGCGGTGGCGCCAAAGCGGCCGTAAAACGCGTTGTAGCCGTCCCAGAGCGGGCGCCATGCGGCATAGTCTTCGGGCTGAACGGGGCGTACGGTAACCGCAGCGGTCATGGGGTGACCTCCAGTGGATTTATTGGAGCACCCGCCCCGGGTTCATGATTCCCTGCGGGTCCAGCGCCTGCTTGATGGCGCGCATCATGCCCATGGCCACAGGCGACTGGTACTTCTCCAACTTGTCGGCCTTGAGTTCGCCAATGCCGTGCTCGGCCGAGAATGAGCCGCCGAACTCGGCCACGGCCTCATAGACGAGATGGTTCACATGGGCTTCGTGCTCGCGCAGAAAGGCCTTGGGGTCGCCCTCGGCTGGCGCCTGCACGTTGTAGTGCAGATTGCCATCGCCCAGGTGGCCGAAATTGACCAGGCGCACGCCGGGGATCTCGCGCTGCAGCACCGCGTCGGTGTGGGCCACGAAGGCGGGGATGCGCGAGATCTGCACCGAGATGTCGTGCTTGATGTTCAGGCCCTCTTCTGCCTGCGCGAGCGGAATGCTCTCGCGGATGTGCCAGAGCTGGTGGGCCTGCGTGAGGTTCTCTGCCACCACGGCGTCGGTCACGCAGCCCATTTCAAACGCGGTCTCCAGCAGCGACTCAAACCGTGCACGCGCGTGTTCTTCGGATTCGCTGTCGGAGTTTTCGAGCAGCACGCACCAGGGCGCGTTGTCGTCGCCCAGGAAGGGCACGCGCAGCTGCGGCATGTGTTTGCCCACCAGGCTCAGCGCAAACTGGCCCATCACCTCAAAGCCCGTGAGGCCCGCACCCAGCTGCTTGTGCGCCAGGCCCAGCAAGGCCACGGCATGTTCCATCGACGGCACGGCGGCCCAGGCCGTGAGGTTGGCGGCGGGCTGGGGGTAGAGCTTCATCGTCGCGGCGGTGATGATGCCCAGCGTGCCTTCGCTACCGATGAACAGGTCGCGCAGGTCGTAGCCCGTGTTGTCCTTGCGCAGGCCCTTGAGGCCGTCCCACACCTCGCCCTGGGCGGTGACCACTTCGAGGCCCAGGCACAGGTCGCGTGCATTGCCATAGCGCACCACCTGTGTACCGCCTGCGTTGGTGCCCAGATTGCCGCCAATGGTGCAGCTGCCCTCGGCCGCGAGGCTCAGTGGGAACAGCACGCCCGCGTTCTGCGCCACATCCTGCAGGTTCTGCAGGATGCAGCCAGCTTCCACCGTCATGGTGAGGTTGTCGGTGTCCACGCTGCGCACCGCGTTCATGCGGGTGAGGCTCAGCACGATCTGCGTGCCCGAGTCATCGGGCGTGGAGCCCACGGCCAGGCCAGTGTTGCCGCCCTGGGGCACGATGGCGGTGCCTGCTGCTGCGCAGGCCTTGACCACTGCCGCCACTTCCTGCGTGCTGGCGGGACGCACCACGGCCAGGGCCTTGCCGCGCACGCGACGGCGCCAGTCCTGCTCCCAGGCAGAGAGGTCGCCTTCGGTGATCACATGGGCGGGGCCGACGATAGCGCGCAGGGTGTCAAGCAGAGTGGTCATGGTCAAGGAGTTTCTTCTTCAAGGCGATGAAAAGAGGAGGCCAGCATCAGGATGCAGCAGAGGCGGCTGCAGCCGCCTTGGCATTGCGCTGGCGCAGCCGCACATGCAGCGTGCAGGCGGTGAACAACACGAGGCACAGGGCCACCTCGGCCCAGGCCAGCCACTGCGACGGGGGCTTGTCGCTCCAGCCGCGCACCACGCCTTCGGTGAAATACAGCCAGATCACCAGGCTGACCCAGCGGTAGGTGTACATGCGGTTCTTGAGAATGCCCGCCAGCGGGATGCACAGCGGAAGCGCCTTGAGTGCGAGCCATGAGCCACCGGGACGCAACGGGGCCAGCACCAGCTCCCAGGCCAGGCACAGAACAATCAGCGCCAGCAGGCTGCCGGTGGCCAGCCAGCGCGTGGATTCCACAGCGCTGTCGGCGGGAACGGGGAGGGCGGGCGGGGCAGAAGGTGATGCAGTCATTGGGGTGGCATCATATCGGCCATGTCCTTGTCCTTACAGGCAGTGGCCCAGCGCGCGGAGGCGCTGGTGACCGAGCTGTCGCACTTCCCCTGGAAAACCACGGCCCAGACGCTGCGTGAGCGATTTCGTGAGGACCATCTGGGGCTCACGGCCAGCAGCCTGACCTTCACCACCATCCTGGCGCTGGTGCCCTTCTTCACCGTGGCGCTGGCAGTGTTCACGGCCTTCCCCATCTTCGGCAAGCTGCAGGATGCGCTGCAGGGCTGGCTGGTGAACAGCCTGGTGCCCGACAGCATCTCGCGCCAGGTGCTGGGCTACCTCACGCAGTTTGCGGCCAAGGCCAGCAGCCTGGGGGTGGCGGGTTTCAGCATTTTGTTGGCCACGGCGCTGGCGCTGATCCTCACCATCGACCGCACCCTCAACGACATCTGGCGCGTGCAGCGGCTGCGGCCGCTGGGCCAGCGGGTGCTGATCTACTGGGCCGCCATCACACTCGGCCCGCTGCTCATGGGGGCGAGCCTGGCGCTCACGTCGTATGTGATGTCGGCCTCGGGCGGGCTGGTCAAGCGCCTGCCCGATGGTGTGCAGCTGCTGTTCGATTCGATCCAGTTTGTGGTGCTGGCGGGGGGCATGGCGTCGCTGTACCACTATGTACCCAACACGCCGGTGAAGTGGCGGCACGCCTGGACGGGAGGGCTGTTCGTGGCCGTGTGCATCGAGCTGGCCAAGAAGGTGCTGGCGCTGTACCTCGGCAAGGTGCCAACGTATTCGGTGGTGTACGGTGCATTCGCCACGCTGCCCATTTTGCTGGTGTGGATCTATGTGGCCTGGGTCATCGTGCTGCTGGGCGCGGTGGTTACGGCCTACCTGCCCAGCTTGCTGGCAGGTGTGGCGCGGCGCGGCACCGTGGCGGGCTGGACGTTTCAACTGGCAGTGGAGGTGCTGCAGCAGCTGCACCGCGTGCGCCACCAGCCCCTCAAAGGCCTGCGCCCCGGCCAGCTCGCCCAGTTGCTGCGGGTGGACGTGCTGCAGCTGGCCCCGGTGCTGGAGGCGCTGACCGCGCTGGACTGGGTGGGCCAGGTCAACGATGCGGCGGTGGACGCTGCGGACGTGCCCGAGCCGCGCTTTGTGCTGCTGGCCAACCCGGGTGCGACACCCCTGGCGCCGCTGGTGCAGCGCCTGCTGCTGGAGCGCGCCGAGAGCCTGCAGCCGCTGTGGTCACAGGCCCGGCTGGACGGGTTGCTGCTGGAGGATGTGCTGCAGCCAGGTGCTGGTGCTGACCCCGCCCAGGGCGCGCTGCGGGCAGGGTCGGTGTAAGCTATCGAAAATATAGCTGCTTGCGCTTGTTGGATAAGCGCTAGGGCCTGTTTTTACTTGAATTTATCGCCGTGGCAGCTGTGGCGAATCACCGCTTCAGAACGGCACCTTCCCCGTCCAGATGTCCTTGTACATCACCCAGTCGCCCATGAAGCTGTAGAGCGGCCGCTTGAAGCTGGCGGGCTTGTTCTTCTCAAAGCCGAAGTGACCCACCCAGGCAAAGCCGTAGCCGCACAGCAGCCCGTACAGCAGGTACTGCGGCTTGCCCGTGGCCAGCAGCATGGCCATGCAGACCAGGGTGAGCGTGGAGCCCACGAAATGCAGCCGGCGGCAGATGCGGTTGCTGTGCTCGCTCAGGTAGAAAGGGTAGAAGTCGGCAAAGCGCTTGAAGGTGCGCGGGTCGGTGGGGGTGTGGGGTGCACTGATGTCCATCGTTGTCTCCTTGTGGGCGGGACTGCCCCGGTGCCAATCGCTTTATACGCCCAGGCCCCAAAAAATGCTGTGCCGTGATGGACAGGGGTTGTTGCGGGCTGTCCTTGAACAGGTTCTGCCACTATGGCCATGATGACTTCCATTGAATCCACCACCACCCCACCTGGCAGTGCCCCGTCAGTGGGCCGCGAACACGCCATCGACGCGCTGCGCGGCTTTGCGCTGCTGGGCATCCTCATGGTCAATGCGGGCAGCTTTGCCTCCACCTACTTTGGCGTGGGAGTGTCTGACCCAGCCTTCTCGCGGCCGGTGGACCACGCCGTGCGCTGGCTGGTGAGCTTCTTCTTCGAGACCAAGTTCTATCTGCTGTTCTCGATGCTGTTTGGCTATAGTTTTGCGCTGCAGATGGACGCTGCCCGGCGCACTGGCAGCGTTTTTGTACCGCGTTTTTTGCGGCGCTTGCTGGGGCTCGCATTGCTGGGGGTGGCGCACGCGTGGCTGCTGTTTGCGGGTGACATCCTGGTTACCTATGCGCTGCTGGGTGTGCTGCTGCTCGCATGGCGGGACGTGCGTCCGGGCACGGCAGTGGTGCTGGCACTGGTGCTGCTGGGGGCCACTGCCGCTGGCTGGGGCCTGTTGGCCTGGCTGGTGGCGCAGGTGCCGCCGATGGACTTGCCCCTGGCAGAGCTGCACGCCAAGGCGCAGCAAGCCGCGCAAGCGTATCGCGCCAGTGCCCTGGAGGCCATTGCGCAGCGCGGGCGGGACATGGCCGAGGGCGTGTGGTTTGTGCTGGTGTTCGTGCAGGGCCCGTGTGCGCTGGCCATGTTCCTGTTGGGGCTGGCGGCGCACCGCACCGGCTATCTTGCCACTGTGGCGCAGCACCCCGCGCGACTGCGCCGCTGGATGGTGTGCTGCCTGCCGGTCGGTGTGGCGGGTGCGTTGTTCTATGCCTCTACGCAGGGAGGCGGCAGCGCTCACTCGCCCGAGCATGTGGGTCTGGCTGCACTGGCAGTGGATTTGGCCACCGCACCGTTTCTCACTTTCGGCTATGTCGCGCTGCTGCTGTGGTTGCTGCAGCGCGGCCCTGCCGGCCGCCGGCTGGGCGCTGCGCTGCAACCAGCGGGGCGCATGGCACTGACGAACTACCTGCTGCAGTCGCTGGTGGGGGCGCTGGTCTTTACGGCCTACGGCCTGGCGCTGGTGGGCCAGGTGTCGCCGGGATGGGTGGTGCTGGGCGTGCTGGTGCTGTACGCCAGCCAGCTGGCGTGGAGCCACCGCTGGATGGCCACGCATGCCTATGGTCCGGTGGAATGGCTGCTGCGTGCTTTCACGCAGTGGCAGTGGCCCGCATGGCGGCGCGTCCCGGCCTGACTGCAGGCCGGGACGCGTGCGGAGCGCTGCTCAGCGGGCCAGAAAGTCGCGCAGCGCGAACAGCGTTTCTTCCGGCGCCTCGGTCATCTGGTTGTGGCCCACCGGCAGGTTGGCCATCGACACGGATTTGCCTGCTGCGCGTGCCGCATTCACCAGGCCCTGCGCGGCTCTGGGCGGTGTCATCTGGTCCTGGCTGCCTAGCGCAAACAGCACCGGGCAGGTGAGCTGCGCCATGGCGGCTTCGCCGCCGGTGTAGCTGTCGCAGGCCACAAACCCCCGGTGGAACACGTTGACCGCCGTATTGCTGCGCAGCACCTTGCGCCCCAGCGCCATGCCTGCGCCAAACACCCAGGTGCCAGGGCCCAGGGCCGATGGGGGCGCAGACAAGGTGCTGCGCGAGAACACGTTGACCATGCGCATCGCCTTCTCGGGGTCGGTCTGTGACGCTTCGATGAGTGCGGGCGAGACCTTCATCGGGAACGCCGTGCCCACCAGCACCAGGTGACTGATGCGGTCCTTCAGGCGCGCGGCCGCATCCATGGCAATGAGTGAACCCCAGCTGTGGCCCACCAGCGCTGCGCGCTGCGCGCCCGCAGCATCCAGTAGCGCACCGATGAAGTCCGCGCCTTGCTCCACCGTGGCGGGCGCCTCACCACTGCTGCGGCAGTGGCCCGGCAGGTCGATGGCCAGCACGTTCCAGCCGTGGTTGGCCATGTAGCGGCTTTGCAGGGCCCACACGCTGTGGTCGTTGAGCACGCCATGGATGAACACCACGGTCGGTTTGGCGGCATCAAATGCCTTGCCGCCGGTGTAGCAGTAGATGGCGGCGCCGTTGACTTGGATGTGCATGGTCAGGCCCCCGCCTTTTCTGCGGCTTTGAGCGCGCGTTTCAGGTCGTCAATGAGGTCGTCGGCATCTTCGAGGCCGATGGACAGGCGGATCGTGCCCTGGCTGATGCCTGCGCCCGCCAGCGCTTCGTCGCTCATGCGGAAATGCGTGGTGCTGGCCGGGTGGATCACCAAGCTGCGGCAGTCGCCCACATTGGCCAGGTGGCTGAAGACCTTGAGGGTTTCGATGAACTTCTTGCCCTGCTCGCGGTTGCCCTTGAGGTCAAAGCTGAACACCGAGCCCGCGCCACGCGGCAGCAGCTTTTGCGCGAGGGCGTGGCTCCCGTGCGACTCCAGCATGGGGTGGCCCACGCGCGACACAAAGGGCTGTGTGGCCAGAAATTCGACCACCTTCTCGGTGTTGCGCATGTGCTGCGCCATGCGCAGCGGCAGGGTTTCAATGCCTTGCAGGATGAGCCAGGCCGTGTGCGGGCTCATGCAGGCGCCAAAGTCGCGCAAGCCCTCGCGGCGCGCGCGCAGCAGAAAGGCGCCCACGGTGCTCTCCTCGGTGAACACCATGTTGTGAAAGCCGTCGTAGGGCTGGGTCAGCTCGGCAAACTTGCCGGCGGATTTTGGGCCGTCCCAGTCGAAGCTGCCGCCGTCGACCACGATGCCACCCACCACGGTGCCATGGCCTGAAAGGAACTTGGTGGCCGAGTGGTAGACCAGGTCGGCGCCATGCTCGAAGGGCTTGATGAGCCAGGGCGAGGTGAGCGTGGAGTCCACCAGCAGCGGCACACCGGCCTCGTGCGCGATGGAGGATACGGTGGGAATGTCCAGCACATCCAGGCCTGGGTTGCCCACGGTTTCGCCAAAAAACAGCTTGGTGTTGGGGCGTACGGCAGCGCGCCAGCCGTCGATGTCGCCGGGCTTCACAAACGTGGTCTCAATGCCGAAGCGCGAGAGCGTGTAGTGCAGCAGGTTCTGCGAGCCGCCATACAGCGCCGTGCTGGCCACGATGTGGCTGCCCGCGCCCATGAGTGTGGCAATCGCCAGGTGCAGCGCGGCCTGGCCGCTGGCGGTGGCAATCGCGCCTACGCCGCCTTCCAGTGCTGCCACGCGCTGTTCCAGCACCGCGTTGGTGGGGTTGCTGATGCGGCTGTACACATGGCCGCCGCGCTCCAGGTTGAACAGCGAAGCCGCGTGGTCGCTCGACTCGAAGACGAACGACGTGGTCAGGTGGATGGGCGTGGCGCGCGCGCCGGTGGCGGGGTCGGGGCTCGCGCCTGCGTGCAGCGCCAGCGTGTCAAAGCCGGGGTCGGAGTAACCGGGCATCTTGTGTCTCCCATGTTGTCAATGCAGGCGGGCATTGTGGGCTATATTTGCCGACAAACGGCCTGCAGCACCTGGGCAACCCCAGCGGATGTGCTGGTGCCTGTGGGTCCACACATACTCTTCCCGATCCCCCGGAGACTCTGCACCATGAAAGTCAGCGACATCCTTCGCGTCAAAGGCAACACCCTCTACACCGCATTGCCGGACGAGCCGCTGGCGGGTGCCGTGAGCCTGATGGCCGAGCGCGACATTGGCTCGCTCGTGGTGATGGAGCATGGCGACCTGGTGGGCATGCTCACCTTCCGCGAGGTGATCCAGGCCCTGGTCAAAAACGGGGGCAGCGTGGGCACGATGCTGGTGCGCTCGGCCATGGACGACGCGCCCCTGACCTGCACGCTCGAAACCGACATGGACGAAGTGCGCCGCATGATGCTGGACCGCCATGCGCGCTACATGCCCGTGATGGACCGCCGCATGCTGATGGGCGTGATCAGCTTTTACGACGTGGCCAAGGCCGTCGTGGATAGCCAGAACTTCGAGAACAAGATGCTCAAGGCCTACATCCGCGACTGGCCGGAAGACGAGTCCCGCAGCGGCTGAACGCTGCGACGTCTGCGACACCGAGCGCGGCTCTCAGAACCTGTTCAAAGTCTTTTTAGAACCGCACAAGCTCCTTGCCGGGATGGGATGCAAGGCGCGGGGTGCAGCCAATAGCCCGTGCTATTGGCAAGCGCCGCAACGCCGCAGACCGCCCGGCAAGGCGTTTGCCCGAAGGGTTGGAGTGAAATCGGGCGACTGGACGCCCCGACTGCTTGCATGGGCACCAGCCCATGCGGCACATCCGAAGCATCCACTCATCCCGATTGCACTCCAATGCGGTCTCCAAAAAGACTTTGAACAGGTTCTCAACTCACGCCCCGCGCAGGCGCGCAAAGCCAGGCTTCCAGTTCATCTGGTGGCATGGGCCTGCCGAACAGATAGCCCTGCATCACAGGGCAACCGTGGGCCTGTAGCCATTGCTGCTGGCCTGTAGTTTCCACCCCTTCGGCCACCACCACCATGCCCAGGCTGTGGGCAATGCTGAGCACCGATACCGTGAGCGCGCGTGCGGTGGGGCTGGTGGTGAGGTCTTGCACAAACGCCATGTCCAGCTTGAGTTCGCTGATGGGCAGGCGGTGCAGGTAGCTCAGGCTGGAGTAGCCAGTGCCAAAGTCATCGAGCGACAGCTTAAAGCCCTTGTGGTGCAGCGCCTCGATGTTGGCCAGCGTTACCGGCCGTGCATCCATCATCACGCTTTCGGTGATCTCCAGCAGCACATCGTTGGTGCGCAGGCCGTGGCGCTCCAGCGCGTCGCAGACCTGCTGCGCAAACTCTGCCTGGTGAAAACTGCGTCCTGACAGGTTCACGGCCACGCAGGGCACGCTGTGGCCAGCTGCACGCCAGGCCGACAGCTGCGCACAGGCTTCGTCCAGCAGCCACAAGGTCAGTTCGTGAATGAGGCCGGCCTCTTCGGCCACTGGGATGAACCGGCTGGGGGGCACCATGCCCCATTCGGGATGTTGCCAGCGCGCCAGCGCTTCCACACCGTGCAGGGTGCCAGGCGCACTGCTGAGCACCTGGGGTTGGTAGTGCAGGCTCAGGCTGCGGTCGGCCAGCGCCTGGCGCAAGGCGCGTTCCAGGGCGGCGCGCTCCTGTGCGCGGCGGTTCATTTCGGCGCTGAACAATTGCAGGCTGTGCCGGTGGTCGCTTTTGGCCTGGACCATGGCTTGGTCAGCGTGGCGCAGCAGCGTGTCGATCGCATCGCCATCGTCCGGAAACATCGCAATGCCAATGCTGGCGTGGCAGACATGGGCTTGCCCGTGGAGGTCCATGGGGCGGGCCATCTCTTGCAGGATGCTCTGGGCCATCTGCACGACTTGCCCGGTGCTGCACTCGGACAACAGCAGCACGAATTCATCACCCGCCAGCCGGCCGATCAGATCGCGCGCGCGCAGGCACTGCGTGAGTCGCTTGGCCACTTCGCACAACAGCGCGTCGCCTGCGGCATGGCCCAGGGTGTCATTGACCTGCTTAAAGCGGTCCAGGTCGATGAAGAGCACCGCACCAGGGTGGTCTTCCTGCCGCAGGCTGGCCAGCGCACGCTCCGCACTGCTGCGGAACATGGCGCGGTTGGGCAGGCCCGTGAGTTCATCAAAAAAGGCGAGCTGGTGAATGCGCTGGCGTGTGGCGTTGCGTTCAATGGCCAGCGCACACAAGTGCAGGCACACGTCCACCAGCCGATGGTGCAGCGCGTCGGGCGCGCGCGGCTCCCGAAAATAAAAGGCAAAGGTGCCAATCACCTTGCCTGCGTGGTCACAGATCGGGCTGGACCAGCAGGCTCGCATGCCGCTGGGCTCAAACAGGGTGCGGTAGTCGGCCCACAAGGGGTCGGTGGTGATGTCGGTGACCACAACAGGCGCCCGCCGGAAGGCCGCAGTGCCACACGAACCGACACAAGGGCCGATGGGAACCCCGTCCAGCGCCTGGCAGATGGCGGGGGGCAGCCCGGGCGCTGCCAGCGGGTGCAGCAGGCCCAGCTCGTCCACGGACAGGATGGAGGCCGTGACTTCGGGGGCGATGCGTTCGACTTCGCGGCACACCAGAGCCATCAGGTCGGCGAGCGGCAATTCGTTGACCATGCCCTCCAGCACGCGCTTTTGCAGCACCTCGTGCATCTTGGTGAGTGTGATGTCGGTCAGCACCGTGATGCTGCCACCCGGTCCGCCGGAGGCCTCGTTCGAGGCATTGATCATCATCGACACCCAGCGTGGCTGGCCAGCCTTGCTGTACAGCAGCGTCTCTATATGAAAGCCCCCTTGCTGGTCGATGCCATCACGGATTTCACTCAGCAGCCCGGGGTCGGAGTGTGGGCCCAGCAGCACGTCGCTAAGGTATTTGCCCAGCACCTCCGCAGGGCTGAACCCAAACAGGCGGGTGAATCCTTCATTCACATACACCACGTGCCGGGTGCTGTTGCTCATCACGATGGCGTTGTCGCTGGCATCCAGTGCCCTGCGCAACGGGGCATCGGCCAAAGGGGCTGGCGGCAGGATGCCGTGGTGGGGAGGAGGGCCGGAAGTGTGCGGGGCTGAAACGGGCATGGATGTCCCAAAGATCGTCCATGGATGCTAGCAAGTGCGCGCCACACTGCCAAGCGCGTTTGTGGCAAGTATTCATCTGAACCCCATGTTGTGCCTGTCATTCTTGGGTGGGGCGTGCTCTGTGGTGGGGCCCAGCGACGGCGGCGCACGCCGCTCTGGGATAATCCCGCCCCATGAGCGGCAACACCTTCGGAACCCTATTCGCAGTCACCAATTTTGGTGAATCCCACGGCCCGGCCATTGGCTGCGTGATCGACGGTTGTCCGCCCGGCATGCCGCTGTCCGAGGCCGACATCCAGGCCGACCTGGACCGGCGCCGCCCTGGCACCAGCCGCCACGTCACGCAGCGCAACGAGCCCGATGCGGTGGAAATCCTCTCCGGCGTGTACGAGGGCAAGACCACAGGCACGCCCATCGCCCTGCTGATCCGCAACACCGACCAGCGCAGCAAGGATTACAGCAACATCGCCGAGAGCTTTCGCCCCGGCCATGCCGACTACACCTACTGGCACAAGTACGGCATCCGCGACCCGCGTGGCGGTGGCAGGTCATCGGCCCGGCTGACGGCCCCCACGGTGGCTGCGGGCGCGGTGGCCAAGAAGTGGCTGGCCCAGCAGTACGGTGCGCAGTTTCGCGCCTGCATGACGCAGCTGGGCGAGCTGGTCATCCCGTTCGAGAGCTGGGAGCATGTGCGCAGCAACCCCTTCTTCGCCCCCGTGGCCGATGTGCAGCAGTACGAGGACTACATGGATGCCCTGCGCAAGGCCGGTGATTCGTGCGGTGCCCGCATCCGCGTGCAGGCCACCGGCGTGCCGGTGGGCCTGGGTGAGCCGCTGTACGACAAGCTCGATGCCGACATTGCCCACGCCATGATGGGCCTCAATGCTGTCAAGGGCGTGGAAATCGGCGCTGGGTTTGCCAGCGTGGCCCATCGGGGCACCATGCACGGTGATTCGATGACGCCCCAGGGCTTTCGCACCAACAACGCCGGTGGCGTGCTGGGCGGCATCAGCACCGGGCAGGACCTAGAGGTGAGCATTGCGATCAAGCCCACCAGTTCCATCATCAGCCCGCGTGAATCGATCGATGTGCATGGCAACAGCACCGAGGTCATCACCAAGGGCCGCCACGACCCCTGCGTGGGCATCCGCGCCGCCCCGATTGCCGAGGCACTGCTGGCACTGGTCGTCATGGACCACGCCCTGCGCCATCGCGCGCAGTGTGGCGACGTGGTGCCCCCGGTGCCGCCTATCCAGGCATCGTTCCTGTAACGGGCGCGCTGCGCTGCGGGTAGAGCACGGGCTTTCGGTGCTGGTGACGCAGAGGGCGTGCAGCGATGCGCGCCCTTTTTTCTTGGATGGAATGAGGTAGTCCATGCGCAGCTTGTTGGCACAGGGTTTCATGGGATCGCAGCGAGGTCGCCGCAAGGTCGCACTCGCGATGGTGGCCACACTGGGGGCGCTGCTGGCGGGCTGCGGCACGGCTTTGCCAACTGGCGATGGGCGAACCCCTCAGCACATCGACATCACGCTCATTGGCTTCAACGACCTGCACGGCAATCTGGAGCCGCCGCGCATGGCGCATACCGTCCAGACTGCGGCGGGGCCGGTCTCGGTGCCTGCCGGGGGCATGGCTTATTTCGCCAGCGCCATGGCGGCGCTCAAGGCCCGGGGGCCGCACCACGCCGTGGTTTCGGCGGGGGACATGGTGGGTGCATCGCCGCTGCTGTCGTCACTGTTCCTGGATGAGCCCACCATCGAGGCGGTCAACGCCATGCAGATCGACTTCAATGCCGTGGGCAACCATGAGTTCGACCGGGGCTGGCGCGAACTGCTGCGCCTGCAGCACGGCGGCTGCGAGAAGTTCACTGCGCGCCAGCCCTGCCAGATCAGCCAGCCCTTCGTTGGGGCGCGGTTCGGCTTCCTGGCCGCCAACACCGTGCGCACCGAGGATGGGCGCACGCTGCTGCCTGCCACCGGCATCAAACGATTTACCGAGGGTGGAGTGACCGTCACCCTGGGCGTGATCGGCCTCACGCTGCAGGCCACGCCCACCATGGTCAGCCCTTCGGGTGTGGCGGGCCTGCGCTTTGAGGACGAAGCGGCCACGGCCAACGCGCTGATTCCGCAGCTGCGTGCCCAGGGCGCCGATGTGATCGCCGTGGTCATCCACGAGGGCGGCGGCACCACGGCTGGCGTGCAGGAGACCAGCTGCGCGGGCCTCTCGGGCGACATCGTGCCCATCCTGGAGCGGCTGGACCCGGCCGTGGACGTGGTGGTCTCGGGCCACACGCACCAGGCCTATGTCTGCGACTACAGCCGCGTGAACCCGGCCAAGCCCTTTCTGCTGACCAGCGCCGGGCAGTACGGCACGCTGCTCACGGACATCCAGTTGCGGGTGGACACGCGCACCCGCCGCGTGGTGCACAAAGCTGCGCGCAATGTCATCGTGCAGGGAAAGGCGTTCACGGGCAGCCAGGGGCACGTGCCCCTGACCTCGGCCGTGCCGTCCTTTGCGGCCGATCCGCAGGTGCAGAAGGTCATCGACACTTACCGTGCCGCCGCCGTGCCGCTGGCCCAGCGCCCCGTGGGGCAGGCCGCTGGCGCCCTGCGGCGCACACCGGCCCCGTCGCTCGAAAGCGCGCTGGGCAATCTGGTGGCCGATGCCCAGCTCCACGCCACGCGTGCACCGGAGCAGGGTGGGGCGCAGCTATCTTTGATGAATCCGGGCGGCCTGCGCGCTGATCTCGTGCCCGACGAACAAGGGCTGGTGCGCTATGGCCAGCTCTACGCGGTGCAGCCCTTCGGCAACCAGTTGGTCGTCAAGACCTTCACGGGCGCGCAGATCAAGGCGGCGCTGGAGCAGCAGTTCGCCAGCGGCAGCAACACCATGCAGCGGCCCCGGGTGCTGCTGGTGTCCGCAGGATTTTCGTACCGCTATGACCTCACCCAGCCAGTGGGTGCGCGTATTAGCCACATGGTGCTGAACGGTACCCCGCTGCGCGACGATGCGCAGGTGCGCGTGGTGATGAGCAGCTACCTGGACAGCGGCGGGGACAACTTCACCGTGCTGGCCGAAGGCCGCGACCGCCTGGTGGGCGGGCTGGACCTGGATGCGCTGGAGGCTTACTTCCGCGCCCACAGCCCGGTGCCGGTGCCCGCCACTGACCGCATTACGCGCGGGGCCCGCTGAGGCGCGTGCTGTTCTTAGCTGCGCCCCGGGCGCATTGCCGCCAGCCAGCGCAGCGGGTTGAATCCTGTCACCAGCCCGGTGGCCACCAGCACCAGCGCTCCGCCCCACACCATCCCGGGGCCCAAGGCCTCGCCCAGAAAGACGTGGCCCCAGGCCACACCGAACAGCGGGATCATGAAGGCCGAACTCATCGCTGCCACGGGCGAGACATGTTTGAGCACCCGCAGGTTGAGCCAGTAGGCCAGGCCCGAGGTCACGATGCCCATCACGGCCACTGCAGCCAGTGCCCCCTGTGTGAAACGGGCCTCGGGCAGGCTCCACGCGGCGCCCGGCATCAGCAATACCAGTGCGGCGGCGTGGATGCCTGCGGCAATCGACAACGGGGACATTCTCGTCGTGGCGCGCTTCATCCACGTCGTAGAGATGCCATAGCAGGCAGACGCTGCCACACAGGCCGCCGCTGCCATCAGCAAGGCAGGCGTGGGCTCCACGGGCCCCAGCTGCACGATCAGCGCCACCCCCGCAAAGCCGCAGACGCAACCCAGCCACTTGCGCGTGCTCAGTGTGTCCTCCTTCATCCACGCGGTGGCAATCACACCAAAGGGCACGGCCATGGTGTTGAGCAGTGAGCTGTAGCCGGCGGGCAGGTGCAAGGCCGCCCAGGCATACAGCAGAAAAGGCAGTGCGACGGTGAGCGTGCCCAGCCCGAACAGCTCGCGCCAATGGCGCCATGGCCAGGGTTCGTTGGCGACCCGCATGATGCCCATCAGCGTCAACGTGGCTAGGCCAATGCGCAGCGCAGCCATCACGTTGGGCCCGAGCACGGGGCTGGCAATGCGGATGAAAAGAAAGGAGGCGCCCCACAGGGCGGACAGCAGCACCAGCTGCAGGAAGTGGCGGGTTTTCACCGGGCGCATTGTGGAGTACAGGCGAGTCGCGGGCTGGCTCGCACCAAGCCAATTTTCAAGCCAAATTGGCACCTAGCGTTTGTCCAGAAAGCGCGGGCAGCTATTAATTTTGGAGCATTTTGCGGTGTAGCACGCGCGACAGCGCCCGCCCGCACAGGTCCACATGCGTCGCCCGTGGATGTGGGTGCTACTCTATTTATAGCTGTTAGCGCTTGTGTGATAACCGCTGGAGGCCAAAATCGCCTGAGATCGTCCGGCCCTGTAGCCGGCACCGGTGCAGACAGCAATACGAAGGCTTTTACTTGCGCACTTCGTCGACCATGGCGCGGAAGTCGTCGATGTCTTCAAAGCTGCGGTACACGCTGGCAAAGCGGATGTATGCCACCTTGTCGAGCTTCTTGAGCTCGCGCATCACCAGCTCACCAATGCGGCTGGAGATCACCTCGCGCTGGCCCAGGTTGAGCAGCTTTTCCTCGATGCGCTCGATGGCGCTGTCGATCTGGTCGGTGCTCACGGGGCGCTTGCGCAAAGCCAGGTTGAACGAGGCGAGCAGCTTGCCCCGGTCGTATTCAATGCGGCGCCCGTCCTTCTTGACGATGGCCGGGAAGTTTACTTCCGGCCGCTCGTAGGTGGTAAAGCGCTTGTCGCACGCGCCGCACTGGCGGCGGCGGCGGATGAAGACCCCATCCTCAGACACCCGCGTTTCAACGACTTGCGTCTCGAGGTGGCTGCAGAAGGGGCACTTCATGGTTTTCGGCTGTGGATTTAGCCGTAGACGGGGAAGCGGGCGGTCAGGGCATTGACCTTGGCGCGCACCGCAGCGATGTTGGCTTCGTCGCGCGGGTTGTCCAGCACGTCGGCGATCAGATTGGCCGTGATGCGGGCTTCTTCTTCCTTGAAGCCACGCGTGGTCATGGCGGGGGTGCCAATGCGCACGCCGCTGGTCACCATCGGCTTTTCAGGGTCGTTGGGGATCGCGTTCTTGTTGATGGTCATGTGGGCGGCGCCCAGCACGGCCTCGGCTTCCTTGCCGGTAATGCCCTTGGCGCGCAGGTCCACCAGCATCACGTGGCTTTGCGTGCCGCCGCTCACGATGCGCAGGCCGCGTGCGGTCAGCGTCTCGGCCACCACCTTGGCGTTCTTCGCTACTTGCTCCTGGTAGGCCTTGAACTCTGGCTGCAGAGCTTCCTTGAAGGCCACGGCCTTGGCGGCGATCACGTGCATCAGCGGGCCGCCTTGCAGGCCGGGGAAGATGGCGCTGTTGATAGCCTTTTCGTGCAGGGCCTTCATCAGGATGATGCCGCCACGGGGGCCGCGCAGGCTCTTGTGGGTGGTGGAGGTGACCACGTCGGCGTGGGGCACGGGGTTGGGGTACACGCCAGCTGCGATCAAGCCAGCGTAGTGGGCCATGTCCACCATGAAGATCGCACCCACGTCCTTGGCCACCTTGGCAAAGCGCGCAAAGTCGATGTGCAGGCTGTAGGCCGATGCACCGGCGATGATGAGCTTGGGCTTGGTCTCGTGGGCCTTCTTTTCCATCGCTTCATAGTCGATGGCTTCGTTGGCGTCCAGGCCGTAAGAGACCACGTTGAACCACTTGCCCGACATGTTCAGCGGCATGCCATGTGTCAGGTGGCCGCCTTCGGCCAGGCTCATGCCCATGATGGTGTCGCCGGGCTTGAGGAAGGCCAGGAACACCGCCTCGTTGGCAGAGGCGCCGCAGTGGGGCTGCACGTTGGCGGCTTCGGCGCCGAAGATCTGCTTGACGCGGTCGATGGCCAGTTGCTCGGCCACGTCCACATGCTCGCAGCCACCGTAGTAGCGCTTGCCGGGGTAGCCTTCGGCGTATTTGTTGGTCAGCTGCGTGCCCTGCGCCCACATCACGGCGGGGGAGGCATAGTTCTCGCTGGCGATCAGCTCGATGTGGTGCTCTTGCCGGGCGTTTTCAGCCTGGATGGCGGCAAACAGTTCGGGGTCGGTTTGTTCGACAAGAATATTGCGGTCGTACATGATTGGCAGTCCTATGAACTTGTGTCCCTTGAAACAAGGGCTGCCCAGGCGAACGGCTGAACGCAGAAGGGATAAACCCCGTGCGGCACGCTTCCCAGTGGTTCACAAGGGGCAGGCCCTTGTCGGTTTCCACGTCAGCGGCAGCACCCTGTGTTGGATGCCGCGCCTATCGCCAGTCGCGTACCTCGCTAGTGTAGCTGACGTGACGCGCGCAAAGGTGCCAGGGAAATGGGAGGCGGTGTGTCCGGGGGATGTTTCTGCCCCCAGGGGCTCGCGAACCTTGTCAGAGCCCGGAGAGCAGGGCCACTTTGTCACCGCTGGCGGCAGGCGTTGCGGGCGGTGCGGCCACCGGGATGACCTGTGCGGGAGCCTGGGTGGAGAGGTTGGGTGGTGGCGTGGTGGGCATGGCACGGCCACCGGCGACCTGGCGCAGCCGGAAATGCTCGGCCATCACCTTGGCCGCATAGCCGCCATCGTCGGCAAGGTTGCCTGCGCCGACATAAAAGCGCAGCCCGCCCTCCACCGAACCGGCGCGCGCAATGCACTCCTGCAGAACCTTCACGCCCACACGCAGATTGCTCACGGGGTCAAAGGCAGCAAAGTGCCCGCCAAAGTTTTGGTACTTGTCGGTGTGCACATTGGTCATCACCTGCATCAGCCCCTGGGCGCCAACGGCGCTTTGTGCAAACGGGTTGAAGCTCGATTCGATGGCCATGATGGCAAGGATCAGCGTCGGGTCGATCTTGGACTTTGCGCCAATTTCATAGGCCTCGGCCACCAGCACGCTCAGCGGCTCGGGGGCCACACGGTACTTCTTGCTGAGCCAGAAGGCGACGGCAGCCTGCTCTTTGGGCAGGTCCTTGGGGTTGCCCGCCGTGGCGCGCTCACTGGCTTCTGGTTCGATGGGCATGCCAAGCACTTCCACTTGGCGGGCCTGCAGCCAGTTCATCAACTGTGCTTCACCAGCCTGGCGCAAGTCCGGGCGGGCCGTGAGGGTGATCACGACGAAGGCGACAGCAAGACCGATGAGGGCAAAGCTGTTGTGGGTGATTTCAAGAAAACCTTCGGTCACGTCGGCCACGAAGGTCCGCACGCCGGAGACTATTTTTCCTGACGCTGTCATAGCTCTTCCTTTCTGAGGCGCCACAGTGAGCCGGGCAGTCGTCGGGGACTGTCTCGTCTCGGCGGATCGCCTGGATTGGTACGCCATCAAGTGAGGCCGCACGTCTTTGGTGTGCTTGGGGCCTGCTTTGACTTAGCCGGGTTCGGCAGCGAGGTTGGGGTTTTTACTAGCCCGTTTTGGGGCTGGCGGATTCTAGAAGTTCACTAAATGCTTAGTCAATACTAACATCTTGATTTTTAAGATCATTAAGTTATGAAAAGTATGTAAAAAATCACAGGTTTTAGGGGGTGTGCGCCGACCTGGCGCTTGGGACTTTGCGAGCTGTTGTTACGTGCGTATGTCAAATTCAATCGCTGGTCTTTTTGCCATTGAGAATCCAGTTTGAGTTGCGGCGGCGC
Organism: Acidovorax sp. NN32; assembly: GCF_057597245.1. NCBI lineage: Bacteria > Pseudomonadati > Pseudomonadota > Betaproteobacteria > Burkholderiales > Comamonadaceae > Acidovorax > Acidovorax sp. NN32. The sequence goes on along the minus strand of NZ_CP199679.1, from coordinate 3,521,857 downwards.
CTTTGGTAAGGTTGCGTTGCCTGTAGATTTCAGGCATCGCCAGACGAAGCCAAGTCTCCCTCCGAGGGCATTCAGTGTCCTGGTGCAGCAGATGCGGCTTCTACGGCAAACCCCTGGAGGCAATACCTTGCCTCCTCGCCATGTGGACCTTCATCTCCGCATCGCGACCGATGGCAAAGACCGTTGTGTCAGCCGTCAAGCCCGGCAGGCAGGCCTTGAGGCCCTGTCTGCCGGGCTTTCTTGTTTGTGGCGTGGCGTGCTTTTGGGCTCTTGGCCCTTATATATAGATAATGGGGGCTGTTCCCTAGAGCGGCGGCACCCTTGCAGGGCCGCAGCATGTCAGCCCGTCTGGCAAAGCCTTGTGCCAGATCACCCCCCAGGGCTTGGCACACCGCCATGCTGCGGCCTGTTTGCCAAACCCGGTGAAAATAGCCGCTTTGTTGCCCTGGCGCGCGTGCAGCGCAGTTGCCGGGGCAGGCCTTCAGGCAGTGCGCCCGGGGCCGCCTTTGTTATCCATTGGATCCATGTTTCCATTTTTTTCCCGCAGCAAAATGTCCGACGCACCTGAAGTGAATCCGGCCCCGGCCAAAACCCATGAGCCGCATCCGCTTGATGCGCTGACCGGTGGCGCTTTTTCTGCCGCTACCTCTGGCGAGCGCGCCTCCCGCATTCGTGACTGGCTGGCTACCCAGCCAGACCACGAGCAGTTGCAGGAGGTTTTCAAAGAGTTGAGCGGGCGCGACAAGGGCGCCGCGCGCGCGGTGCGTGAGCGCCTCGATGAAATCCGCCGCGCCAAGGGCCAGGAGGTCATTGCCGCCGAGTGGGCTGAAAAAGCGCAGTTGCTGCTTGCAGCCCCTAAGCTCAACATTGCCGATGCCCTGGCATGGCAGCGTGATGCCGCCAAGGCGGGCGCACCGCTGTCCCGCGAGCCCTTGTCTGTGCTCAAGGTACAGGTCGCGGATCGCGTGAAGGTGATCGAGGATCTGCAGCACCGCGTTCAGGTGCAGCGTGAGGCGGCTGTGCTGCTGGCCCAGCGCATCGAAGTGCTTTCCACCAAGTCCTGGCGTGACGCTCAGGCGGCGCTGGAGCTGTTGCGTGCCGATGTGGCCCGCTGGCAAGAACAGGCGCAGGAATTGACTGGCGATGCCAGCTGGGCCAGTGTGGAGGCACGTTTCCCCCCCTTGCTCGATGCGTCGCGCACCCAGCTCCTGGTGGTGTGGGAGGCATTCCAGCCCGCACTGGCCCAGGCTGTGGCGGCCGCCGAAGATGTCAATGCACCGCTGCCGCCAGTGCCCGTCTGGGCGGATGAGCTGCGTACCGCGCGCGGCCTGCCCACGGAGGCTGCTGCTGCCGCTGCGGCCGCCAAGCCTGCGCGTGTTGCCAAGCCCAAAGTCGCGCCGGAAGTGATTGAAAAGGCTGCGCATAGTGTGCGGGAGGCCTTGGCGGTCCTCGAAAAGGAAACTGCCGAGGGTCATGGGAAGGCCAGTGCCGGGGCTGCAGCCGCGCTGCGCGCCGTGCTCAAGGTGCATGGCAAACACATCGATAGCGCCCTGGAGCAGCAGGTGCATACGGCCCTGGTGGCGGCTGGTGAGCTGGAAGGCTGGCAACGCTGGAGCGCAGACCAGGTGCGCGAAGACCTGGTGGCCAAGGCTGAGGCCTTGCTCAACCGCCCTGAGGGCCAGGCCCTGGGCGGCCGCAAGATGCAGGAAACCCTGCGCAACCTGCGCGAGCAGTGGAAACAGGCAGACCAGGGCGGGGCTCCGAACCACAGCCTGTGGAAGAAATTCGACGAAGCTTGCAACGCCGCGCACAAGGTGGTGGAGGCGTGGCTTGACAAGATCCGCACCGAAGCCGCTGAGCACAAAGCCCAACGCCTGGCGCTGATCGAAGAGGTCAAGGCGTGGGCGCAGGAACATGCCAACTCTGGCGACTGGAAAGCCATCAACCGTGCCCTCCACCAGTTTGGTGATCGCTGGCGCGAAGGCGGCCATGTGGGCGAGAAGCTGTTTGCGGAACTGCAACCCCTTTGGAAGCAGGCGATTTCCATGGCAGCTGCTCCCTTGGAAGCTGCACAGAAGGAAAGCCTGGCCCGCCGTCATGCAATGATTGATGAGGCCGTGGCCCTTGGTGCGGCCCCCACTTTGCGCATCGATGCGGTCAAGGCGCTGCAGCAGCGCTGGCAGGCTGAGGCGCAAACCGTGCCCTTGGACCGCAAGCACGAGCAGAAGCTGTGGGATGCGTTTCGCAAACCCATCGATGAAGCCTTCAACCGCAAGTCGGCAGACCGCGAGCGCGCGGTGACCGAATTGAGCGCACGCGATCGCGTGGTGCTGGAGGCTTCGAAGGCCCTGGAGGCTGCCAATGCCAGCGGTGATGCGCAGCAGATTCGCGCGGCCATGCAGGCGCTGGAAGCTGCACTGCGCGGTCAGGCCCAGGCGGCAGAAGCTGTGGCCACGGCGCAAAAGGATGCTCAGGCGCATTCAGAGGCGCAGGCAGGCGTTCTCCCGGTTGCTACCGAGGGTAGCGCCGGCGAATCTGCCGAAACCCCCGATGGTGGTGAAGTTGCCGAGGTTGCCACGCCAGCGCCCGCAGCACCTAAGCCTGCTGCCCGGCCTGTGGTGGCAGTGCGCGGTGACGACCGCCCCGGCATGAAGAAGGATGCGCCTGCGGCCCCTGGCCGTGGTGCGCGTCCAGGCGACCGCCGCGATGGTCGTCCGGGTGATCGCGATGGCGCCCGTGGCCCGCGTGGCGATGGCCGCATGGGCGACCGTGCTGACCGTGGCGGCCGTTTTGGCGAGCGCCCAGCGTTCGAGGACCGCGGCCCCCGCCTCGGTGACACCGCGTTCCGCGCCCAGCGCGAAGCCATGGAGCATGCCCAGCTGGCCTTGAAGAAGCTGGCGGCTCAGGCCCACGGCGAGGCGCTGACCCAGTTGTTGACGGCCTGGGAGAAGCGCGATGCAGCGCTGGTGCCCAGCACACAAGATCTGGGTTCGGGTGTGGCGGCATCGGTGCGCAGCGCCTGGACGCAAGCGCTGACGGCTGCCCCCAAGGGTGATGCGGCAGAAGCGCTGCTGCGCCTGGAGATGGCGGCTGAGGCGCCCACTCCGGCGGAGCACATCGCTGCCCGTCGCATGCTGCAGTTGCAGCTGCTGACGCGCCGCAATGATCCTGCGCCTGCACAGACCTGGGGGCAGGATGTGGCGCGCGTGCTGGCCAGCTCCAGCGATGCAGGCAGCGCACGCCGTTTGCAGAATGTGCTGAAAACACTGCTGCGCAAGTGATGTGATGTGACGGGTGGGCATGTGCACTGCGGTGTGTGTGCCCACAGCGCTTACCGCAACACGCAAGACGAGATCGCTGGTGGTCTCGTTTTTCTTTGGCGGCCAGAAAACAAAAAAGCCGTTGCAACTGCAACGGCTTTTTATGTGTTTGGTGCCCAGGAGAGGACTCGAACCTCCACGATGTTACTCGCTAGTACCTGAAACTAGTGCGTCTACCAATTCCGCCACCTGGGCTTTCAGATCAGCCTCGAATTATAGGACAAGAAATTCAGGCTTCTGGAGAGTTTTCAAAAAAATGTACCGTCGGTTCAAAATTCTTTGGCCGCAACAGGGAGGGCAAAACGTATCGGCAAATAAAAAAGCCGCTGTGTGTACAGCGGCTTCGATATTTTGAAAACCATCGCTGGTTCTCGTTAAACTTGGTGCCCAGGAGAGGACTCGAACCTCCACGATGTTACTCGCTAGTACCTGAAACTAGTGCGTCTACCAATTCCGCCACCTGGGCATTTCAGGAAAGTCTAAGATTGTATATCAAAAAAACCACCCCCGGCACGCAGTCCACGCATTTGTCGGACGAGATTGAAGGCAGCGTGCAAGGGCACCGTGATGGACACGGTTTTGTCATCCGTGACGATGGCGAAGGCGACATCTATATCCCCCCGAACGAAATGCGCGCAGTCTTGCACAAGGACCGTGTGCGCGTGCGCATCGTCCGCCAGGACCGCCGTGGCCGCCCCGAAGGGCGTGTCGTTGAAATCATTGAGCGTCCGCCCCACCCCATCATCGGCCGACTGCTGCAGGAAAGCGGCGTGTGGCTCGTGGCCCCCGAAGACAAGCGCTACGGTCAGGATGTACTGATCCCCAAAGGCGCCACGGGCGCCGCGAAGCCCGGGCAGGTCGTGGTGGTTGAGCTGACAGAACCTCCAGCCTTGTTCGGCCAGCCTGTGGGGCGTATCACCGAAGTGCTCGGTGAAGTGGATGATCCTGGCATGGAGATCGAGATCGCGGTGCGCAAGTACGGCGTGCCACACGAGTTCTCGGCAGAGTGTCTCGCCCAGGCCAAGGAGCTGCCCGACAAGGTGCGCGCACAAGACAAGAAGCGCCGCGTGGACCTGACCGACGTGCCCCTGGTCACCATCGACGGCGAAGATGCGCGCGACTTCGACGATGCCGTGTACTGCGAGCCCGCCAAGGTCGGCCGCAGCAAGGGCTGGCGCCTGCTGGTGGCGATTGCCGACGTGAGCCACTATGTGGAGACGGGCAGTGCCATCGACATCGATGCCTACGACCGCGCCACCAGCGTGTACTTCCCGCGCCGCGTGATCCCCATGCTGCCCGAGAAGCTCAGCAATGGGCTCTGTTCTCTGAACCCCGAGGTAGAGCGCCTGTGCATGGTCTGCGACATGCTGGTCACCGCCAAGGGCGAGGTGCATGCCTACCAGTTCTACCCGGCCGTGATGTTCAGCCATGCGCGCTTCACGTACACCGAAGTGGCGGCCATCCTGGCCAACACGCGCGGCCCCGAGGCCAGCAAGCGCAAGGACCGCGTCAAGGACCTGCTCAACCTGCACGACGTGTACCGCGCGCTGCTCATCGCGCGTCAGGCGCGCGGCGCGGTGGACTTCGAGACCACCGAAACACAGATCGTCTGCGACGAAAACGGTCGGATCGAGAAGATCGTGCCTCGCACCCGTAACGATGCGCACAAGCTCATCGAAGAGGCCATGCTGGCCGCCAACGTGTGCAGCGCTGACTTTATCGCCCAGGGCGGACAGCCCGGCCTGTTCCGTGTGCACGAAGGCCCCACGCCCGAGAAGCAGGAAATCCTGCGCAACTACCTCAAGGCCATGGCCGTGGGCATGACGATCGGCGACGACCCGAAACCCGGTGACTTCCAGGCCATCGCCACGGCAACCAAGGACCGACCCGACGCTCAGCAGATCCACACCATGCTGCTGCGCTCCATGCAGCAGGCCATCTACACGCCCGTCAACAGTGGGCACTTTGGCCTGGCGTTCGATGCCTACACGCATTTCACCAGCCCGATCCGGCGCTACCCCGACCTGCTGGTGCACCGGGTCATCAAGGCCATTCTGAGCAAGACGAAGTACGCGCTGCCGTCCTTGCCTACACCCGGCGAAGCCCATGCCAAGCTGGCCAAGCGATTGGCGGCCCGCGTGGCGGCGCCCGGCACCAAGCCCCGCAAGGATGTGGCACCCCCGAGCCGCGACACCCAGGCCTGGGAGGCCGCAGGCTTGCACTGCAGTGCCAACGAACGCCGTGCCGACGAGGCCAGCCGCGATGTAGAAGCCTGGCTCAAGTGCAAGTACATGCGCGAACACCTGGGCGAGGAATACAGCGGCGTGGTCAGCGCAGCAACGAGCTTCGGCATCTTCGTCACGCTGGACGCGATGTATGTCGAAGGCCTGGTACACATCACCGAACTGGGCGGCGAGTACTTCAAGTTCGACGAGGCGCGCCAGGAGCTGCGTGGTGAGCGAACAGGCATCCGCTACGCCATCGGCGCGCGGGTCCGGGTGCAGGTCAGCCGTGTGGACTTGGACGGACGCAAGATCGACTTCCGCCTGGTGCGCGAGGGCGAAGAGTTGCTGGGCCGCGCGTTGAAAGACAAGGGCCTGGGCACAGAAGGCGCTGGTGGCGCCCGCAAGGCGGGTGGCCGGTCCGGTGGACGCAAGTCCGACAAGGGCCCAACCCCATCTGCCACGGAGCAAGCGGGCCTTTCGCGTGAGCGGGCCGCGCGTTCACCGATCCAGTCTCTGAAAGCATCTGTCAAGAAGGCGGTTGCGGGAAAATCCAGCAAGAGCAAGGCGCGCAAGCCCCGCCGGGGCTGACACAAGCGGGGACGGCGTACAAAATCACGCTCAAGCTATTGCTCACTAATTGATAGCTGCTGGCGCTTTATAGATAAGCGCTAGCAGCTGTTTTTATTGGATTTTCGGCGTGGTCTCGCGCGGGGTCGTGGCCACAACGCCCAGGAAGCGGGCGTACCGCTGCGCCGTCTCTTTGGGCGCCTCCATCATGGGCAGGTGGCCAATGCCGGGCAGTGCTTCGGCATGGGCGTAGGGCAACAGCTTCTGCAAAGTCTGCAGTCCAGAGTGGTCGAACACGCGGTCGCTCTCGCCCCACAGGGCGAGGATGGGGTGGTGCTGCAACGTGCTCAGTCGTTGCTCCAGCAGGTAGCGGTCTTTGAGCTGCGCGTCCCACAGGCGCGTGTTGGAGGTGGCGTTGCGCAGCGCTTCTTGTTCAGACGCATGCAGGATGGGGTAGGGCAAAAAGGGGCGCTTTTCAAACACCAGATCCATCATGGCGCCGAAGGCTGCGGCATCGTGGGCTACCAGCGGGCGTTGTCCGGTGTCGATGAGGCGGTCCATGGTGCTGGGCTGGGGCGAGCGAATGCCGTGGGGTGCGCCGATGAACGCCACGCTGGCCACGCGCTCGGGATGCTGCAAAGCAAAGAGAGCGGCGATGGTGCCGCCCATTGAGTTGCCCGCCAGATGCACTTTCGCAAGGCCGAGCGCGTCCAGAAACGCGGCCAGCCGCGTGACGTGGGCGGCGTAGTCGTAGGGCTGGTCGCCCCGCCGCGTGCTCTCGCCAAAACCCGGGATATCAGGGGCAATCACCCGGTACTGGCCGGTGAGCGGTCGCGCAAAATCCACCCAATGATCTTTCTCCGCAAAAATGCCGTGCAGCAGAACGATGGGCGTGCCACTGCCGTGGCCCGGCGCGGGGTTTGGGGGCGTGCCGTTGTCCAGGTAGTGGATGGTGTGCATGGCCGCATCGGCGGTTTTTTCTTCCAGGCCGGACAGATGGCGATTGGCGCTGAGCAGCGGCTCTTTGAACAGCGAAGGTGCCCCGTAGTAGAGGCCGACCGTGCCCAGTACCAGAGCCGTTGCGACAGAAATAACGATGCGTTTCAAGAAGCGTTCTCCAGGGGTATGGCTGCGTGCATGCCATGGACTGCTGCTTCAAGTGTCAACACCTGCTCGGCCCCTGGCGGGAGAGGCAAGGCTACGGAGAACGCGGTAAAAAAACTTGTAGGTTTGGGCTATGCCAGCACGCAACACACTGACCCTGGGCACTGACCGGGCGCTCTACGTCGGAGAAATCCCGGCCACGGGCTGGCACTGCCATGCGTCGCCGGTGCTTCTGATGGGGCTCTCGGGTCGGTTCGCGGTGCACTGGGGGGCAGGGCGTGTGGAGACCTGCCACAGCGCGCTGGTGGACGCGGGCGTGGAGCACCTGTTCGACCCTTGCGGCGAGACGGTTGCCCTGGTGTACTTGGAGCCCGATTCGCGCGAAGCACGGGGGTTGCGCGGTCTGTTCCAGCAAGAGGGTGGCGTGGTGCTGGATGTCGCAGTTTCCGTGGGGGCGCGCAGTGCCATGGAGGGCTATCTAAATCACTTCGACCTGCCCGCCTTGCTGCGGTGCCCGCTCGATAACGAGGTGGCGCCGCTGGACCCACGCGTGGCGCGCAGCCTGCATGTGCTGCGCCATCCGCAGGCGGGGCGGGTGGCACGGGGTGACCTGGCCTCGGGCGTCCAGCTTTCGGCATCGCGTTTCAACCACCTGTTTCGCGCCGAGATGGGCGTGAGCTTGCGCAGCTACCGCGTCTGGTCCCAGGTGCGGCTGGCGATGGCGGGGCTGGCGCTCAGCCCGCGCCTGACCGACGCGGCGCTACATGGCGAGTTTTCTGATTCGGCCCACTTCAGCCGCATGTTCCGGCAGACCTTTGGCATGACACCGTCGAGCGTGCTCAAGCCGCTCAAGACGGTGACCTTGCTGGCCTGAGGTTCAGCGTCCGCCCACGCGCCGCGCCAGCATACTGGCCGTCAGCGCCTGGCGCGCTGGCCAATCATCAGCCGCCTGGCCATGCTGGTACACCGCTTCACTCGCAGCGCGCAAGGCGCTGGCGCCGGCGGCCAGGTGGGCGCCCACCATGCCCGCCAGCACATCGCCCGTGCCCGCCGTGGCCAGGCGCGCGTTGCCCGTGGGGTTGATGGCGGGCACGCGGTCGGGTGCGGCAACCACGGTGCCCGAGCCCTTGAGCACGGCCACGCAGTTGAACTGGTTGGCCAGCTGCTGCGCGGCCCCAAGCCGGTTGGCCTGGACCTCGGCGGTGGTCAGGCCCAGCAGGCGGGCGGCCTCCAGCGGGTGCGGTGTGAGCACCGTGGCTTGCCCGTGCTGTCCGCGTGCCACCACCAGCGCGTGCAGTGCGGCCTGGGTTGCGATGGTGTTGAGCGCGTCGGCATCCAGCACCAGTCGGGCCGCGCGGGTGATGACCTCGGGCAGAACGCGTGCGATGGCCTGCCCGCCGCCACAGCCGCAGACCACGGTGAGCTGTTCCAGTGCCAGCGCTTCAAAGCGGCGGAACATCAACTCGGGCTGCTGTGGGTCGAGTTGCTGCTGGCCGTTGTCGAGCAAAGCCACCAGCACCCGGCCCGCGCCGCTGTGCAGAGCGGCCGAAGCGGCCAGCAGAGCGGCGCCCGCCATGCCCATGCCCCGCGCCGCCAGTCCTTCGCCGCCCACCACGGCCACGTCGCCATAGCTGCCCTTGTGGCTGGCATGGGCGCGGGGGGCGGGCAGGGCGGGGCCGGAGAGCCAGGCGTTGGGCGGCTCATGCCCGGGTTCTACGCCCAGATCATCCAGCCAGACCTGGCCTGCTGCGTCCCGCCCGGCGGCGGTGAACAGGCCGGGCTTGAGAGTGAGCAGACTCAGTGTGTGGCGTGGCGGGGGCGCTTGGTGGTGCAGGTGGTAGTGCTGGTGGGTTTGGGTGTCGGGCGCAAGGCCTGCAGCAAACTGGCCGGTGTCTGCGTCCAGCCCGCTGGGCAGGTCCACGGCCAGCACAGGGGCCGGGCTGCGGTGCAGGGCTTGCAGACAGGCCTGGAGCCTTGCGTCGGGCGTGCGTGCGGGGCTGTGGGGTGAAGAAGAGACGCCAATGCCCAGCAGCGCATCAATGCACAGGTCGTTGGCCCCCAGATCGCCGGGTGCGGTGTCTGCCCAGACCACGCCCGCATCCCGCGCCCGCTGCCACGAGGCCCTGGCATCGGCCGGGGCCGTATCGGGCTGGCCCAGCCAGGTCACGACCACTCTGCGGCCACTGCGCTGCAGGTGCATGGCAGCCTCCAGTCCGTCACCTCCGTTGTTCCCGGGCCCGCAGGCAATCCACACGGTGCGTGCGTGGGGGGCCAGCGCCTGGGCCAATTGCGCCACGGCCAGGCCGGCGCGTTGCATGAGGGTGTGCGGGGGCAGGGCGACCGCCGCCGCATTTTCCAGGCGGCGGGTGGCGGCTGTGTTGAACAGGGGATAAGGCTGGTGGGCGGTGATGCGGTGCATGGGCTGCAGGGGGCAAGGGCTGCTGCCAGTGGCAGCGCGCCTGCCATTGTGCGCCGACACCCCGTGGGGGCAAAGCGCAGGCTCCTAGAACCGACGCATGCCCAGCCCGTCCAGCGACACCTCGGGCTCGCGCTGCGCGATCAAGTCGGCCAGCGCCCGGGCGCTGCCGCAGGCCAGAGCCCAGCCACTTGCGCCGTGGCCGGTGTTGATCCACAAGCCCGGCACGCCGCTGGCGCCCACCACCGGTGCTCCGTCGGGCAGCATGGTGCGGGCGCCGCGCCAGATCTGCAGGTTGGATGACAGCTGCACGCCACCGGGGAACCAGTCGTTCAACGTGCGGTACAGGCGCTGCAGTGTGGGGGTGTGGTGCTCGGCATCGGCCCCGGCCAGTTCGGCGCCACCGGCAATGCGCACACGCTGGCCCAGGCGGGTGATGGATATCTGCTGACCCGCATCCACCACGCTGGCGCGCGGGGCGTGGGTGGATTCGCGCAGCGGGGCACTGACGGAGTAGCCATACACGGCCGCCATGGGCAGGCCCAGGCCCAGCGCGGGCAGCAGCGTGGCTGATGCCATGCCCGCGCACAGCACCACGGCATCAAATCGACGCAGGTCCGCTTCACCTTGCAGCACCACGCCGGTGGGGCTGCTGCCCAGTCGGTCCACGCGGGTGTTGAACACAAACTGCACGCCACCGCCCTGAATACCCTGGCGCAGCAGCTGGGCAAACAGGCGGCAGTTGCCCGCGCGCGCGTCGGGCAAGTGGATGGCGCCTGCCAGCGGCGCCTCGGGCGACAGGCCGGGCTCGATCTGGCGGGCCACATCGGCGTCGATCTCGCGCAAGGTCACGCCGCTGTCGCGCAGCACCTGCAGTGCGGGCTGCAGGCGCGTGCGGTCTTCCTCAGTGCGCAGCAGCACCAGGCGGCCATCGCTGGCTTCGAAATCCAGCTCGTGCTGGCTGGCGATGGATTGCAGGCGCGTCTGGCTGTACTGCGCCAGGCGCTCGACGGCTGTAGCCGGGGCGCTGTGGCTGCGGGCCATGCTGCGCCAGCGGCGCAACCAGGCCCAGTTGGCGAGGGTCAGGCCGCCCGCCATCCGCAGGGTGGCCTGTGCACCCATCAGTCGCAGCGGCTGGCCAAAGCCCGGCACTGCCCAGGGGCTCAGCAGGTAGGGTGCGAGCAGTCCTGCAATGGCAAAGCTGGCTTCCTCGGCGGCTGCGCTGCGTTGTTCGAACACCGTGACTTCGTGGCCGTCGCTGGCCAGCTCGTATGCGGTGGTGACGCCGATGATGCCGGCGCCCACGATAGCAATCTTCATGAATATGGGTGTTTTTGGCTTCTAGCGCTTGTTGGTAAAGCGCGAGTAGCTATTATTTTTGTAGTATTTGTTCGATCTGCAGGCTCACGTTGAGCACCGTGTCGTCCCTGAGCGCTCCGTGCCAGACCATCAGCCCGACCGGGAGTTCCCCTGGTACGTGGCAAGGCAGCGACAGCGCACAGCCATCCAGCAAATTGACCACGCTGGTGTTGCGCAGCAGCAGGTTGTTGACGCGGAAGAACTCGGCGTCGCGGGCTGCGTCCTGGGCTTTGTCCAGTCCATCGGCCGGTGCGACATCGGCAATGAGCGGTGCCACGATGGGAACGGTGGGGGACAGCAGGGCGTCATAGCGCTCCATGTCGGAGAGCATGCGTGCAATCCATTGCTGGCGCGCCTGCACCAGGTCGATGTATTCCCAGGCCATCAGCGTGGCGCCTTTTTCAATGCGCATGCGCACCCGGGGGTCGTAGCGGTCGCCTGCGCGCTGCAGCAGCTCGCGGTGCCAGGCGTAGGCTTCGGGGGCGGCAAAACCATAGGCGGGCTGTTCCAGCACGGCGGGCAGGTCGATGGTGTCGATCTGGGCGCCCGCCTGGCGCAAGGCTTCCACGCTGCGCTCAAAGGCGCGCGCCACGGTGGCATCCAGCCCGTCGAGGAAGAGGGTGGACGGCACCGCCAGCCGGTACTGGGACAGCGGCGCCAGGCTGCGCGTCACGCGCCGGGCGGTCAGCACCTCGTGCGCCACGATGGCGTCGCGCACGGTGCGCGTCATGGCGCAGGCAGTGTCCAGGGTGGTGGACAGCGGCACGGCGCCAGCGGTAGGCACCAGCCGGGCGGTGTTCTTGAAGCCCACGATGCCGTTGAGCGCTGCAGGAATGCGGATGGAGCCACCGGTGTCCGACCCCAGCCCGATGAACGCGGCGCCAGTGGCGACCGACACCCCGGCGCCGGACGAAGACCCGCCGGGCACCCGGGGTGCGCCGGGCACGGCGCCAAAACGGGCGTCCCAGGCAGCAGGCGTGCCGTAGTGGGGGTTGATGCCCACGCCCGAGAAAGCGAACTCCACCATGTTGGTGCGGCCAATCAGGCTGGCACCCGCTGCGCGCAGTCGGGCCACGGCCGGGCAGTCTTGAGCTGCTGCGGGAGCCCCCGCCAGCGCGGTGGAGCCCGCCGGGGTGGGTTGGCCGGCCACGTCAAACAGGTCCTTCACCGACACCGACAGCCCGGCCAGAGGCAACTGGGCTACGCCCGGTTGCACCGCTGTGGTGCGAGCCTCGTCGAACAGGGTTCGCACAAAGCTGTGGGTGTTGGAGGTGGCCTGGGCAGCGTCGATGCAGCGTTCCAGCTCGGCGGGCGCGGTAGTGGCGCCGTCCCGCAGTTGCTCACGGGTAGCGATCAGGTCAGAGAGCATGGGTGTGCTAGAATCTTTGGGTTTTGCTGGGAGCAGTAGCGCAGTGGTGCAAGGTTTGCACAACCAGCGTGGCCGCTGCGGCAAGACCAATCGCAAAGCAGCCCTGTCAAGGTGTTGCGGTGTTCGTGAAGATCACGGCACTGCAAATATTGGGGTTGATTTTAGACCTAACCTTTGGAGTATTTTTATGTCCGTTACCATGCGCGAAATGCTGGAAGCCGGTGTCCACTTCGGTCACCAAACCCGCTTCTGGAACCCCAAGATGGCCCCCTACATCTTCGGCCATCGCAACAAGATTCACATCATCAACCTGGAAAAGTCGCTGCCACTTTTCCAGGAAGCCCAAAAGTTCGCCAAGCAACTGGCTGCCAACCGCGGCACGATCCTGATGGTCGGCACGAAACGCCAAGCCCGTGAAATCCTGGCCACCGAAGCGCAACGCGCTGGCGTGCCTTTCGTGGACCAGCGCTGGCTGGGCGGCATGCTGACGAACTTCAAGACCGTGAAGACCTCGATCAAGCGCCTCAAGGACATGAAGGCCCAGCAAGAAGCTGGCCTCGACAGCCTGAGCAAGAAGGAGCAACTGACGTTCTCCCGCGAAATCGAGAAGCTCGAAAAGGATATCGGCGGCATTCAGGACATGGCTGCTCTGCCCGATGCCATCTTCATCATCGACGTGGGCTTCCACAAGATCGCCGTTGCCGAAGCCAAGAAGCTGGGCATCCCGCTGATCGGTGTGGTCGATACCAACCACTCGCCTGAAGGCATCGACTACGTGATCCCTGGCAACGACGACTCGGCCAAGGCTGTGACGCTGTACGCCCGTGGCATCGCTGACGCGATCATCGAAGGCCGTGCCAACGCCGTGAATGAAGTCGTGAAGGCTGCTACTGCAGAGAGCACGGACGAATTCGTGGAAGTGCAAGAAGCCGCTGCCTGATAGCCCGGCTGCGCGATCCGTCGCGAACAAAAGCGGGGCCCCTGGTGAGCCCCCTTTTTTTTAGCCCGAATCTGAACTGACTGAACTGAACACTGAAGGAACAAAGATGGCTGCAATTACCGCAAGCATGGTTGCTGAACTGCGTGGCAAGACCGACGCTCCGATGATGGAATGCAAGAAGGCGCTGACGGAAGCCGACGGCGACATGGCCAAGGCTGAAGAGCTGCTGCGCGTCAAGCTGGGCACCAAGGCTGGCAAGGCTGCATCGCGTATCACGGCTGAAGGCGTGGTCGCCAGCTACATCGACGGCACCACCGGTGCCCTGGTGGAAGTCAACAGCGAAACCGACTTCGTCTCCAAGAACGACAGCTTCATCGCCATGGCCAACGCTGCTGCCAAGCTGGTGGCTGAACACAACCCCGCCACCGTCGAAGCCCTGGGCGCGCTGCCCTATAGCCAAGACAGCTTCGGCCCCACGCTGGAAGACGTGCGCAAGGGCCTGATCGGCAAGATCGGCGAGAACATGTCCTTCCGCCGCTTCAAGCGCTTCAGCGGCTCCAACCTGGCAGCCTACTTGCACGGCTCGCGCATCGGTGTGGTCGTCGAGTTCGACGGTGACGCCACCGCCGCCAAGGACGTTGCCATGCACGTGGCCGCCATGAAGCCCGTTGCGCTGACCAGCGCCGACGTGCCTGCCGACCTGATCGCCAAGGAGCGCTCGGTCGCAGAAGGCAAGGCCGACGAAGCCAACAAGGAGCTCGTGGCTGCCGGCAAGCCTGCACAAAGCGCTGAAATCACGGCCAAGCGCATCGACGGCGCTGTGCAGAAGTACCTCAAGGAAGTCTCGCTGGCCGACCAGGTCTTCGTGAAGGCTGCCGACGGCAAGCAAACCGTGGCCCAGATGCTCAAGGCTGCCAACACCAACGTGAAGGGTTTCACGCTGTACGTGGTGGGCGAAGGCATCGAGAAGAAGGTGGACGACTTTGCTGCCGAAGTGGCTGCCCAGGTGGCTGCTGCCAAGGCTGCTGCCTGATCGTTCCCTGTAACCACCCCACCAAAGCCTCGTACCACTTACCGGAGAAATTTTCCATGTCCAACGCTGCACCAGCCCACAAGCGCATTTTGCTCAAGCTGTCTGGTGAGGCGCTGATGGGGGATGACGCCTTCGGTATCAACCGCGCCACCATCGTGCGCATGGTCGAGGAGATCGCCGAAGTGACCCGCCTGGGTGTCCAGGTGGCCGTGGTGATCGGTGGGGGCAACATCTTCCGTGGTGTCGCCGGGGGCTCGGTCGGGATGGACCGTGCCACCGCCGACTACATGGGCATGCTGGCCACCGTGATGAATGCGCTGGCCCTGGCCGATGCCATGGACAAGCAGGGCCTGGTGGCCCGCGTGATGTCCGCCATTGCCATCGAGCAGGTGGTTGAGCCCTATGTGCGCCCCAAGGCGCTGCAGTATCTTGAAGAGGGCAAGGTCGTCGTGTTTGCGGCCGGCACGGGCAATCCTTTCTTCACCACCGACACCGCCGCAGCGTTGCGCGGTGCCGAAATCGGTGCTGAACTGGTGCTCAAGGCCACCAAGGTGGACGGCGTTTATACTGCCGACCCCCAGAAGGACCCCACGGCCACGCGTTATACGAAGCTCAGCTTTGACGAGGCCATGTCCCGCAATCTGGGCATCATGGATGCGACCGCGTTTGCCCTGTGCCGCGACCAGAAGCTGCCCGTGCGGGTGTTCTCCATCATCAAGCACGGCGCCCTGAAGCGTGTGGTGATGGGTGAAGACGAAGGTACGCTGGTTTACGCTTGACGACAATGGCCGAGGCCTGCCCACGATGCAGGCGGGCGCCCAGGAGAAAACATGACGATTGCCGATATCAAGAAAAATGCAGAAACCAAGATGGACCAGTCCATCTCGGCTTTCAAGAACAACCTGCAGAAGATCCGCACCGGCCGCGCCAACCCCGCGCTGCTTGATACGGTACAGGTCGAGTACTACGGCTCCATGGTTCCCTTGAGCCAGGTGGCCAATGTGGCCCTGATCGATTCGCGCACCATCAGCGTGCAGCCTTGGGAAAAAGGCATGGGCGCCAAGATTGAAAAGGCCATCCGCGAAAGCGACCTGGGCCTGAACCCTGCCTCCATGGGCGACTTGATTCGCGTACCCATGCCGCCCATGAGCGAAGAGCGCCGCAAGGAAATGACCAAGCTCGCCCGCAACGAGGGCGAGAGCGCCAAGATTGCCGTGCGCAACCTGCGCCGCGATGCCAACGAGTCCGTCAAGAAGCTCGTCAAGGACAAGCTGGCCTCCGAGGACGACCAGAAGCGCGCCGAAACCGACGTGCAGAAGTTCACCGATAGGCATATCGCCGAGATCGATGCGCTGGTGGCCGCCAAAGAGCAGGAAATCATGGCGGTCTAGAGCGTGTTATGCGCTTTTACGTACCCGCGTTGGCCCCACACGCAGGTGATCGCAAGGCGCAGTGCGCAGGCAAGGCCCCGGCCTTGGCGAGCGCTGCAGCGCCGCGAGTGCCTGCGTGTGGGGCCAACCCTTTGGGAAAGTCGGGGAAAGGCCCGGCTACGTCGTTGCAAGCCGCTGGCGGTATTCATACCGCGGCGCGTCCTGCGCCTAGTTGCCGGGCCTTTCCCCGACTTTCGCGGGCACGTAAAAGTGCTTCACACGCTCTAGGCCCCAGGGCTTGAACATTCACATGGCTGACTCTTCGTTGGTGCCACACCACATTGCCATCGTCATGGATGGCAACGGCCGCTGGGCCACGCGCCGTTTTTTGCCGCGCCTGGCGGGCCACAAGCAAGGCGTGGATTCACTGCGCCGCTGTGCACGCGCCTGCGTGCAGCGCGGTGTGGCTGTACTCACGGTGTTTGCGTTCTCCTCCGAAAACTGGAACCGCCCCGCCGACGAGGTCTCTGGCCTCATGGAACTGTTGGCGATGGCGCTGGCGCGCGAAGTGCCGCAACTCAAGAAGGATGGCGTGCGCCTGTATTTCGTGGGTGAGCGTGCGGGTCTTTCGCAGAAGGTCCGCGATGGCCTGGCGCAGGCAGAAGCCGCTACGGCTGAAAATACCCGCCTGGTGCTCAACGTGTGTTTCAACTACGGTGGCCGCTGGGACATTGCCCAGGCAGCAGCGTCGCTGGCGGCACGGGGTGAGCCTATCACCGAGGCCAGCCTGCAGGGTGCGATGGGCATGGCCCATGTGCCCGATCCCGACCTGGTGATTCGCACCGGCGGGGAAATGCGGATCAGCAACTTTTTGCTGTGGCAGGCCGCATACTCCGAGTTTTTTTTCAGCGACCGGTTGTGGCCGGATTTCGATGAGTCGGCGCTGGACGAGGCGATTGCTGCCTTCGGTGGCCGCGAGCGCCGTTTTGGCAAAACCTCCGAACAAATCCTGTCCGCGCATCCCCAGCCGATGCCGGGCTAAGAACCTGAACAGGTTCTGAAAGGCCCCATGCTCAAGCAGCGCGTTATCACAGCCCTTGTCCTGCTGGCCATTTTGCTGCCGGCGCTTTTTTACCCATCCACGGTGCCCTTCACCGTGGTCGTGTTGGTGCTCATGGCGGCGGGTGCCTGGGAGTGGGGGCGTCTGAGCGGTTTTGGCCAGGCCGGCTCTCTCACCGTGGGCGTTGCTTGTGTCGCACTGTGTGCGGGTTCGTGGGCCCTGGGCTGGGTCGATCGTCCGTTGGCCGCCCTGTGGGTGGTGGGCGGGGGGCTGTGGGTCTTGGCGGCTGCCTGGCTGCTCAAGGCAGGGGTGCCTGGTTGGCCCCGCATTCCTGGTGGAGTGCGCCTGGTGGCCGGGGTATTGGCGCTGTGGCTCGCTTGGCTCGCCGTAGTGCAGGCGCGCAATGTGGGTATCAATTTTCTGCTGTCGGTGCTGCTCCTGGTGTGGGTCGCAGACATCTTTGCTTATTTCGCTGGCCGTGCTTTTGGCCTGCGCTTCACAAAAGGCAAGCTGGCCCCTTCGATCAGTCCTGGCAAAAGTTGGGAGGGCGTGTGGGGCGGTTTGGCGGGCGTGGTGGTCATGGCCTTCGTCTGGGTAGCGGCCGATGCGCACTGGCAGGCGGCTGTGCCCAGTTTTTACAGCCGAATGGCGCTACAAGGCTGGTGGATGCTGGTGCTTGCCGCGCTGTTCATGGTGGCCATGAGTGTGTCGGGAGATCTCGTGGAGTCCCTCATCAAGCGCAGCGCCGGTGTTAAGGACAGCAGCGGCCTGTTGCCCGGACACGGTGGTGTGCTCGACCGCGTGGATGCTCTGCTGCCCACGCTCCCCCTGGCCATGATGCTCACGAGCCTGACGACTCCATGAAGAAACAACAAATCACCGTCCTCGGTTCCACCGGCTCCATTGGCACCAGCACGCTGGATGTGGTGGCCCGTCATCCCGATCGCTTCGAGGTGTTTGCGCTCAGTGCTGCCACCCAGGTGGATCTCATGCTGGCGCAGTGTGCACAGTTCCGTCCTCGCTTCGCGGTGATGGCGAGCGCGCCCCATGCGGCGCTTCTGAGTGAAAAATTAGTGGCAAATAGCCTTCCAACGCAGGTCCTTCAAGCGCAAGATGCTCTTGAATTGATAGCGTCACACGATGAAGTGGATGCGGTGATGGCGGCCATTGTGGGCGCTGCGGGTCTCGCACCGTGTCTGGCGGCTGCGCGCGCGGGCAAGAGGTTGCTGCTGGCCAACAAGGAAGCGCTGGTGGTTGGCGGTGGGTTGTTCATGCAGACGGTGCGCGAGGGACGGGCGACGCTGTTGCCCATCGATAGCGAACACTCCGCCATCTTTCAATGCCTGCCCGAAGACCCTGCCACTTGGGCACAACGGGTGGACAGCATTTTGCTTACGGCTTCCGGGGGGCCGTTTCGGCAACGAGACCCGTCCACGCTGGCTGAGATCACACCTGCCCAGGCCTGCGCGCACCCCAATTTCTCGATGGGGCGCAAGATTTCGGTGGATTCGGCCACGATGATGAACAAGGCGCTCGAAGTGATCGAGGCCCGCTGGCTGTTCGATCTGCACCCGGACCAGATCAAGGTGGTGATCCATCCGCAGCAGATCATCCATTCCATGGTTCAGTTCAAGGATGCATCGATCCTGGCTCAATTGGGAACGCCCGACATGCGCGTGCCCATTGCCTGCGGCCTGGCCTGGCCGGAGCGCATTGCGAGTGGTGCGAGCAAACTGGACTTTTCGACCCTGTCCGCGCTGGCGTTTGAAGATGCTGATGCCCACCGCTTCCCGGGTTTGCACCTGTCCTGGCAAGCGCTGAAAGCCGCCGAGGGGACGACGGCCGTATTGAATGCTGCCAATGAGGTGGCTGTGGGAGCGTTCTTGTCGGGGCGGCTTCGTTTTGACCATATTCATGCCGTGAATCTTGCAACTTTGGAGGCGGTTTCCCCCTCCAAGCCCAATTCGCTCGAAGCGTTGCTGGACCTGGATAGCCAAGCACGCAATGCCGCAGAGCAAGCTGCAGACCGCCTGGCGGCCTGAGTATCCACCGCAACACGGACTCGCACATGCTCCTCACCATCGTTGCCTTCATCGTGGCCCTCGGCCTTCTGATTGCCGTACACGAATACGGCCACTACCGGGTGGCCGTGGCGTGCGGAGTGAAGGTGCTGCGCTTCTCGGTGGGCTTTGGCAACCCGCTGCTGCGCTGGCAACCCAAGGGCTCGCCCACGGAGTTTGTCCTGGGGGCGTTTCCGCTGGGTGGATACGTGCGCATGCTGGACGAGCGGGAAGCGCCTGTGCCCCCCGAAGAGCGGCATCTGGCCTTCAACACCCAACCTCTGCGGTCTCGCGCTGCCATCGTGGCCGCAGGCCCTGTTGCGAATCTGCTGCTGGCCGTGCTGCTGTATTCCATCGTCAACTGGAACGGGGTGGAGGAGCCCAAGGCGGTTCTGGCCAGCCCGGTGGCTGGTTCCGTGGCGCAGAGCGCGGGCCTGCGTGGCGGTGAACTGGTCGCGCAGGCAGCGTTGGGTTCTGACGACCTGGAACCCGTGCGGTCGTTTGAAGATTTGCGCTGGCTGCTTACTCGCGGTGCCCTGGAGGGGGTGAACGTGCGCCTGGATGTGCAGCCACAGTCGGGGGCTGCACACCGGGAAATTTTGCTGGACATGTCGAAGATCGACAGCCGCGAAGCAGACGCCCAGCTGTTTCGCAAAATAGGCATTCTGGGGCCATGGACACGTCCGGTGCTGGGCGAGGTCATGCCTGACGGAGCCGCTGCGCGCGCCGGATTGCGCCAGGGAGATGTGGTGCTCAAGATTGGCGCCATCGATGTGGTGGATGGCCAGCAGCTGCGCGAGTTGATCCGGCAGTCCGTGCGTGGCAGCGAGCCACTGGCCCAGCCTTGGCGCGTGGATCGCGCGGGGCAGGTGCTGACCTTGGATGTTTTGCCGGAGGCCAAGCCGGAACTGGGCGCGACCATAGGCCGCATTGGGGCCTACGTTGGCGCTCCACCTGATTTCGTGACCGTTGAATATGGCGTGTTGGAAGGCGCTTGGGCCGGTGTGGTCAAGACCTGGGATGTGTCGGTATTGACGCTGCGCATGATGGGCCGCATGGTGATTGGTGAGGCATCTCTCAAGAATATCAGCGGGCCCTTGACCATCGCCGACTATGCTGGGCGTTCTGCCAGCCTGGGCCTGACGCAGTACCTCGTTTTCCTCGCCCTGATCAGCGTGAGCCTGGGCGTGCTCAACCTGCTGCCGCTGCCCGTCTTGGACGGAGGGCACCTGATGTATTATCTTTGGGAGGGTGTCACGGGCAGGGGGGTGTCAGACGCGTGGATGGAGCGCCTGCAGCGTGGAGGCGTTGCGGTCTTGCTTCTCATGATGTCCATTGCCCTGTTCAACGATATCACTCGGCTCTTTGGCTAACACTTTTGCCGCGCTTGCCCTGCAACTGCGGCGCCAGCTTCATTCATGAAAAAACACATCAATCGCCTGGGCGTGCGTACCGCATCGGCCGTTGCAGCCATGATTTTTGCCGCCAATGCGGCATGGGCTCTGGAGCCTTTCAAGGTGCAGGACATCCGCGTCGAGGGGCTGCAGCGCGTCGAGCCCGGCACCGTGTTTGCCTCCATGCCACTGCGGGTTGGTGACGACTACAACGACGAGAAGGGCGCAGCTGCCATTCGCGCACTTTTCGGTCTGGGCCTGTTCAAAGACGTGCGCCTGGAGGCGACTGGCAATGTGCTGGTGGTTGTGGTGGAGGAGCGCCCCACTGTGGCAGACGTGGATTTCGCCGGTACCCGCGAGTTTGACAAGGACGCGCTGAAGAAGGCCATGCGCGATGTCGGGCTGACCGAAGGTCGTCCCTATGACAAGGCGCTGACCGACCGGGCCGAGCAGGAGCTCAAGCGCCAGTACATCAACAAGAGCCTCTATGGCGCCGAGGTCGTCACGACCGTGACCCCGATCGAGCGCAATCGTGTCAACCTGACTTTCACCGTGGTCGAAGGCGATCCCGCCCGCATCAAGGAAGTACGCATTGTTGGCAACAAGGCCTTCAGCGAATCCACGCTCAAAGGCCTGTTTGATCAGGACACCGGTGGCTGGCTCAGCTGGTACACCAAGTCGGACCGCTATTCACGTGCCAAGCTCAACGCCGATCTGGAAACCCTGCGCTCCTACTACCTGCAGCGCGGCTATCTCGAATTCCGTGTCGATTCCACCCAGGTCGCTATTTCGCCCGACAAGCAGGACATTTCCATCACGGTCAATGTGACCGAAGGTGAGCGTTATGTGGTGTCTGGCGTGAAGCTGGAAGGCAACTACCTGGACCGTGAAGATGAGTTCAAGTCCCTGGTCACCATTCGCCCTGGTGAACCCTATAACGCGGACCAGGTCACTGAAACGACCAAGGCGTTTTCCGAGTATTTCTCCCGGTTTGGCTTTGCGTTCGCGCGGGTAGAAGCCGTGCCAGAGATTGACCGCGAAAACAACCGCGTTGCTTTTGTTCTGCAGGCGGAGCCCTCGCGCCGTGCCTATGTGCGCCGCATCAATGTGAGCGGTAACAACCGCACACGCGACGAAGTGATCCGCCGCGAGTTCCGCCAGTACGAAGCCTCCTGGTACGACGGTGAAAAAATCCGCCTGTCGCGTGATCGCGTGGACCGCCTGGGCTTCTTCACCGAGGTCAATGTGGAGACCCAGGAGGTCCCGGGCTCTCCAGACCAGGTGGACCTGGTGATCAACGTGGCAGAAAAACCCACCGGGTCGCTGCAGATGGGGGTGGGTTTTTCCAGCGCCGAAAAGGTGTCGCTGTCGTTTGGTATCAAGCAAGAGAACATTTTTGGCTCTGGCAACTACCTGGGCATTGATGTCAACACCAGCAAGTACCGCCGCACGCTCGTGTTCAGCACCACCAATCCGTACTTCACGCCCGACGGCATTTCTCGCACGCTGGACGTGTACTACCGCACGGACAAGCCATACGAAGACCAGGGCGGTAACTACGAGTTGGTGACCACCGGCACGTCGGTGCGATTCGGTGTTCCGTTCAGTGAAACCGATACCGTGTTCTTTGGCGGTGGGCTGGAGCAGACCAAGATCAAGGCGGGTACGAACATTCCCGCCACCTACCTGGCTTATGCCGACCAGTTTGGCTACAGCAGCACCTCCATTCCTCTGACGATCGGTTGGTCGCGGGACGACCGCGACAGCGCTCTGGCACCGAATTCCGGCCGCTATCAGCGCCTCAATTCAGAATGGTCGGTGGCTGGGGATGCTCGCTATGTGCGGGCCAACTACCAGTACCAGCAGTACGTACCGCTGAACAAACGTTTCACCATCGCCTTCAATGGCGAGGTGGGTATCGGCAAGGGCATGAATGGCCGGCCGTTCCCGGTGTTCAAGAATTTCTATTCGGGCGGGTTGGGCTCGGTGCGTGGCTTTGACCAGGGTACCCTGGGTCCGCGCGACGTGACGGGGGCCTCTTTGGGGGGGCCAAAGAAGGTGACGCTGAACGCGGAGCTGATCGCGCCGTTCCCGGGTGCAGGGAACGACCGGACGCTGCGTGTATTCACCTTCTTTGACGTGGGTAATGTGTACGGAGAAAACGAAAAAGTTACCTTCAGTGACATGCGTTCTTCCGTGGGCCTGGGCTTGAGCTGGATTTCCCCGCTCGGTCCTTTGCGTCTGGCTTTTGCGCAACCGGTGCGCAAGTTCGCCGGCGATAGAATCCAGAAACTGCAATTCCAGATTGGAACGTCTTTCTAATGAAATCCATTTCTCGCCATATCTCTTTGGCTCTGCTGCTTGGCTCCCTGGCCGTGGCAGCCCCTGCGCAAGCTCAAGAGTCGTTCAAAGCCGGTTTTGTCAATACAGACCGCATCTTCCGTGAGGCCAGCACTGCAAAGGCTGCACAGGCCAAGCTGGAGCAGGAATTCTCCCGTCGCGAGAAAGAACTGGTGGACATGGGCAGTACCCTGAAGACCGCCACAGAGAAATTCGAACGCGAAGCCCCCACGATGGCTGAAAGCCAGCGCACGACCCGCCAGCGCCAGCTGGTGGACCAGGACCGTGAATTCCAGCGCAAGCGCCGCGAGTTCCAGGAAGACCTGAGCGCCCGCAAGAACGAGGAACTGTCCCAGGTGCTCGAACGTGCGAACAAGGTCGTCAAGCAAGTGGCTGAAGCCGAGAAGTACGACGTGATCCTCCAGGAGGCCGTCTACATCAACCCCAAGCATGACATCACCGACAAGGTGATCAAGGCGCTGAATGCCTCTGCTGGCAAGTAAGCCACAGCCCTGGACAGGTGGCGCGTGAGCTTGCTTCTTGGGCACATAGTTGATGCGCTCGGTGGCTCGCTGGAAGGAGGTGCGACACGGGATGTCGTCATCTCCCGCATCGCGCCCCTGGAGGTTGCCGGGCCGGGAGATCTCAGTTTCCTGAGCAACCCCCGCTACCAACAGCAACTGGCCGCCTCCCGGGCGGCCTGTGTCATTGTGGCACCTGCCATGCGCGATGCCGCTCTGGCGCGCGGTGCCTGCATCGTGGCGGACAACCCCTACGTGTATTTCGCGCGTGCCACCCAATTGTGGCGGCAACGCAATGCGCCAGCGCAGTGCGCGGGGGTACACGCCAGTGCCGTGGTGGATCCCACGGCACTGGTGCACCCCACTGCGACCATTGGGCCGCTGTGTGTGGTGGAGCGTGGAGCGCAGGTGGGCGCGGGGACCATCCTCAAGTCGCGTGTAACCGTGGGCGAAGGCTGCACCATCGGCGCGCGTTGCATCGTGCACGCCGGTGTGGTGATCGGCGCGGATGGTTTTGGCTTTGCGCCCGAACAAGGGCAGTGGGTCAAGATCGAACAGCTCGGTGCCGTGCGCATCGGAGACGACGTCGAGATCGGCGCCAACACCTGCATCGACCGGGGCGCGCTTCAGGACACCGTCATCGAAGATGGCGTCAAGCTCGACAACCTGATCCAGATCGGCCACAACGTGCGCATCGGCAAGCACTCGGCCATGGCTGGGTGTGTGGGGGTGGCTGGCAGCGCGACCATTGGCGCGCACTGCACTGTGGGCGGCGGGGCGATTGTGCTGGGCCATCTGGAGCTGGCCGACAACGTGCATATCTCGGCAGCTACCGTGGTCACACGCTCGCTCACGCGGCCTGGGCAATACACGGGCATGTTTCCCATCGACGACAATGCGCGCTGGGAAAAAAACGCTGCAACACTCAAACAACTGCACAGCTTGCGGGAGCGCATCAAGGCGCTTGAGCAGGCTCTCAAGGCAGCATGAACGGAAGAACAACTCGATGATGGATATTCACGCAATTCTCAAGCAACTGCCCCACCGCTACCCGTTCCTGCTGGTGGACAAAGTGATCGAGCTTGAGAGCAACACCCGCATCAAGGCCATCAAGAACGTGACGTTCAATGAGCCCTATTTCATGGGGCATTTCCCCGGACGTCCCGTGATGCCGGGTGTGTTGATCCTGGAGGCGCTGGCCCAGGCTGCGGGCTTGCTGGCGTTTGATGCCATGGGCAAGGTGCCCGATGAGAACAATATCTACTACTTTGTGGGCATTGATGGCGCGCGTTTCAAGCGCCCGGTGGAGCCCGGCGACCAGTTGATCCTGAGCATCACCATCGATCGCGTTCGTGGCGGCATCTGGAAGTTCAAGGGCGTGGCCAGCGTGGGCGAAGAGGTGGCCTGCGAGGCCGAACTCATGTGCACCATGCGCAGCGTGGGTTGACCGACCCGGGCCTGTTGGATCGTGAGCAATATTCATCCCACTGCCATTGTTGCGGACGGCGCACGCCTGGACCCTTCGGTCACGGTGGGACCGTATGCGGTTATTGGTGAGCATGTGTCGATCGGTGCGGGCACGACGGTCGGCGCACATTGCGTCATTGACGGGCGCACGACGATTGGCGCCGACAACCGCATCTTTCAGTTCAACTCCATCGGCGCCATCCCGCAGGACAAGAAATATGCGGGCGAGCCTACCGAACTGGTCATCGGCGACCGCAACACCATCCGCGAGTTCTGCACCCTGAACCTCGGTGTGCCCCAGGCCGGTGGCATCACCACGGTGGGGGACGACAACTGGATCATGGCGTACACCCACATCGCCCATGATTGCCATGTGGGCAACCACACCACGCTGGCCAACAACACCACCCTGGCAGGCCATGTCCACCTGGGCGATTGGGTGACGGTGGGCGGGCTTACCGGCATCCACCAGTTCGTCAAGGTCGGGGCGCATGCCATGGTGGGCTTTGCCAGCGCAGTGTCGCAGGACGTGCCCCCCTTCATGCTGGTGGATGGCAACCCGCTGGCCGTGCGGGGCTATAACGTGGTGGGGCTGCGCCGCCGCGGCTTCTCGCCCGAGCGCATTGCTGCGGTCAAGCAGATGCACAAGCTGATCTACCGCCAGGGCCTCACGCTGGAGGCTGCACGTGCCGCCATTGCTGAGCTGGTGCAGTCCGCACCGCAGGCCAGCGAGGATGCCGCGATGATGGAGCGGTTCCTGGCCGACGCCACGCGCGGCATAGCGCGCTGAGGGCTGGGTGATGGCTGCTTCCCCCCGCGTCGCCATGGTGGCGGGCGAGACATCGGGCGACCTGCTGGCCGGTCTGTTGATCGACGGCATGCAGGCCCATTGGCCAGACCTGCAGACCTGCGGCATCGGTGGCCCGCAAATGCAACGCCGGGGTTTTGCCGCCTGGTGGCCCAGCGAGAAGCTGGCCGTGCATGGCTACAGCATGGAGGTGCTGCGCCGCCTGCGCGAGTTGCTGGGTATTCGCAAGCAACTGCGTGAACGGCTGTTCCAGGACCGCCCCGACGTCTTCATCGGCGTGGATGCCCCTGATTTCAACCTGGGGCTGGAGGCCGACCTGCGCGCTGCGGGCATCAAGACGGTGCATTTCGTGTGTCCCTCCATCTGGGCCTGGCGTGCAGAACGTGTGGAGAAGATTCGCCGCAGCGCGGATCACGTGCTGTGCATCTTTCCGTTCGAGCCGGAACTGCTGGCGCGCCATGGCATTGCAGCCACCTATGTGGGCCACCCGCTGGCGGGTGTGATACCCATGGTGCCGGATCGCGCTGCGGCCCGTGCGCAGCTCGGGCTGCAGGATGCGGACGAGGTGCTTGCCATTCTGCCGGGCAGCCGCTCTTCAGAGATCGCCTACATCACTCAACCCTTTTTTGAGGCTGCAGCGCTTGTCAGGAAAGCGCGACCAGCTATTAAATTGATAGTACCTGCTGTGCCGACCTTGCGCGAACGCATTGTGCAGGCGGCGCAGGCATCCGGCTTGGGCGGTGCGGTGCAGATCGTTTCCGGGCAATCCCACGCCGTGCTTGCAGCCTGTGATGCTACGTTGATCGCCAGCGGCACCGCCACACTGGAGGCCGCACTCTTCAAGCGCCCCATGGTCATTGGCTACCATATGCACCCCCTGAGCTGGTGGCTCATGCGCCGCAAGCAATTGCAGCCCTGGGTGGGGTTGCCCAACATTTTGTGTGGCGAGTTTGTGGTGCCTGAGCTGATCCAGGATGCTGCAACCCCCCAGGCCCTGTGTGCCGCCACCCTGCAGTGGCTGGAGGCTCGCCAGCACCATCCCGAAAAAATCATGGCCCTGGAGCAGCGTTTTACGGTGCTGCACGAGAGCCTGCTCCGCAACACTCCCCAACTCGCTGCCGATGCGATCCAGAAAATCCTCCGTCCCGCTGCCTGAACAGGCGTGCCTGCCGTGGCATCCGCCGGGCCTGGTGGCAGGTGTGGATGAAGCAGGACGTGGCCCGCTGGCGGGGCCTGTGGTGGCTGCCGCAGTCATTCTGGATGACCTGCACCCCATCGCGGGCCTTGCAGACTCCAAAAAGCTCACGGCCGCCCGGCGCGAAAAACTCTACGACGAAATCCGCGCCAAGGCGCTGTGCTGCAGCATTGCCGAGGCCAGCGTGGAAGAAATTGACCAGCTCAACATCCTGCAGGCCACGATGCTGGCCATGCGCCGTGCGGTGATGGGACTGCGTCTGAAGCCCGTTATGGTGCTTGTCGATGGCAATCGCTTGCCGCGGATCGACATCCCGGCAGAAGCCATCGTCAAGGGCGATGCTCTGGTGCCGGCCATCTCGGCCGCTTCCATCCTGGCCAAAGTGCACCGCGACCGCTGGTGCGCGCAGGTGCACGAAGCATTCCCCCAGTACGGTTTTGCGGGCCACAAAGGGTATGGCACGGCGGTGCACATGGAGGCCCTGCGCGAGCATGGCGCCTGCGTGCACCACCGGCGTTCCTTTGCGCCCGTGGCGCAGAATCTGCGCGGCTGAAACGGTCCATCCATGACCTCTCCTTCCATCACCACCATTCATTCGCGGGACAACGCTTTCGTCAAGGACCTGCGCCGTCTTGCGCAGGACACCACGGCCTACCGCAAGCAAGGCCGGGTCTGGCTGGAAGGCGATCACCTCTGCCGAGCGGCCCTGGAGCGGGGCCAGCGCGCATCCATTGCGGTGTTTTCAGAGTCTTTTTGGCCGCTGGCGCAGGTAGAGTGGGTGCAAACTGCTATGAAAATCATAGTAATTGCTGACGCACTGTTTGCCGACATCAGTGGGCTGGAGTCACCCGCTCGGATGGGTTTCATCATGGATTTGCCCGCGCCCGCTGCGGTGCATCCGGGTGCGGCGACCGTGGTGCTGGACCGTGTGCAGGACGCTGGGAATGTGGGCTCCATCCTGCGCAGTGCGTCCGCGTTCGGGTTCCGGCAGGTGGTTGCCATCAAGGGCAGCGCCGCATTGTGGTCCCCCAAGGTGCTGCGGGCGGGCATGGGTGCGCATTTCGCGCTGGACCTGATCGAGGGCGTAGAGCACGGCGAGCTTCAATCGCTGCAGGTGCCCATGCTTGTGACCAGCTCGCACGCCGGAGACTGGTTGCACCGTGCCGCCTTGCCCTGGCCGTGTGCATGGGTGTTGGGCCACGAAGGGCAGGGCGTTTCCCCTGCACTGGAAGAGCGTGCCGCTCTGCGCATCCGCATTGCACAACCGGGCGGCGAAGAGTCGCTCAATGTGGCGGCCGCTGCAGCGATCTGCCTGCATGCGAGCGGCGCCGGGCGCTGAAGCCACCGCTTCTTGATCGTTTCCAGCAGATCTCAGGGGGGCGGAGCGCCTCACTTTTTTAGAGATTGCGCAGGAACTGGCGCACGAATTCTTCCTGGTTGGGGGCGTCCTTCTCCGTGCTGAACAGCACCTGCTGGTTCTCCACCCGGATTTTCAGCTGCGGCGCGAACTTGCATTGCACCAAGCCCAGGCCGGATGCCGTGCTTTTGAAGGCGGGGGTGTTGCGGCACATGGCTTCCAGCTCTGATGCCACCACGCCGCAGAAGCTGCCGATGCTCAGCGACTGGAGTTTCTCGTCGTCAATCGTGGCCCAGTCAACGTTGGTCTTCACTGGCGTACCGCATGCAGCGGTGGCGTCCTGGTCGGCCTTGGCCAGTTCGGCCTGCACGCTGGCCAGGCGCTTGTTGCGGTCAAAGCGGGCCAGCTTGTCCTGCAGGCCCTGCTTTTGTTGGCCTTTGTAGCTGGCCAGCAGGTCTGCCAGCTTGAAGGCCTTGCTCTTTTCTTCGCTGAAGGCCAGTGGCACGCCATCGCGCTTGCCTGGCAGGTACACCACATAGTGGTCGCCATTGCGATAGGCCTGGTTCTGCTTTTGCAGCAGACCGTAGCTGCGGCCATCGAGCGTGGTGGCGTATACCTCGCGCGCCGAGCCCCGTTGCTCCAACTGGCTCAGGAAGACGACCTGATCGATGGGGTCGTTGATGCCACTCACTCGCACCAGGGCCTGCTTGCCGTCTGCGGTGGGAGCCAGCACGACTTCAACGCCCTGGGGTGCCACGAAGACCTGGGGGTATTTCGCCAGCTCCAGGGCCTGAGCGGCCATGGCGGCACACAGGCCCGCCAGGGAAAGGGCAAGGGGTCGGAGAAAAATGCGCATCGGGATCAGCCTTTGGAGTGGGGGCGGTGGGGAAACGGGGCGAAGTCTAGGGCGCCTGTTGTCCTCTGAAATGCCTGGAACACTTGCTTACGTAACAAGGTTGTGCAAGACGCGCATTTGTTGGTGAGCACGCCATGAAGGATATAATCGGGAGCTTTTCTCGCAACAGCGTCGCCCGACCGCACCCAAAGCAACAACCCATCTGAGAGCAGCCACCAGCACTTGCGTACCTTTGCGTGCACGAGTGGACTGCAGGCGCCGGGCGACCGTAACCATCCGGAGAACCCAGTGCTTTTGTCTCTACAGGGAAACTTCCCGCCCGCCATTCTGGCGCTCGCAGACGGCACGGTCTTTATCGGCAATTCGATTGGTGCCACCGGCACCACCGTCGGCGAAGTGGTGTTCAACACCGCCATCACCGGCTACCAAGAAATCCTCACCGACCCGAGCTACTGCCAGCAGATCGTGACCCTCACGTATCCGCACATCGGCAACTACGGCGTCAATGTTGAGGACATCGAAGCCGACAAGGTCCACGCCGCAGGCATGATCATCAAAGACCTGCCGCTGCTGGCAAGCAACTTCCGCTCCACGGAAACGCTCTCGCAGTACCTCGTGCGTGAGAAGACCGTTGCCATCGCCAACATCGACACCCGAAAGCTCACGCGCCTGCTGCGCAGCAAGGGTGCGCAAAACGGCACCATCATCGGCCTTGCTGCAGGGCAGCCTGTCACGCAGGCGCTCATCGACGAAGCCATCTCCAAGGCCAAGGCGGCCCCCAACATGGCCGGGCTGGACCTGGCCCATGTGGTGACCACGGCAGCGCGTTATGAGTGGACGCAGACAGAGTGGAAACTGGGTACTGGCTACGGCGAACTGTCGGCCCCACAGTTTCATGTGGTGGCGTACGACTTCGGCGTCAAGAAGAACATCCTGCGCATGCTGGCGGAACGTGGCTGCAAGGTCACCGTGGTGCCCGCGAAGACGCCGGCCGCTGATGTGCTGGCTCTCAAGCCCGATGGTGTTTTTCTGTCCAACGGCCCTGGCGACCCAGAGCCTTGCGACTACGCCATCGCCGCGACCCGCACGATTGTGGACAGTGGCATGCCCACGTTCGGCATCTGCCTGGGGCACCAGATCATGGCCCTGGCTGCTGGTGCCAAGACCTTCAAGATGACCCACAGCCACCATGGTGCCAACCACCCGGTGAAGGACCTGGACACGGGCCGCGTGAGCATCACGAGCCAGAACCACGGTTTTGCGGTGGACATGGAATCGCTGCCCGCCCATCTGCGCGCCACGCACGTCAGCCTGTTTGACGGCACGCTGCAAGGGCTGGTCCACAAGGACAAGCCCGCTTTCTGTTTCCAGGGGCATCCTGAGGCATCCCCAGGTCCGCACGACATCGCATACCTCTTTGACCGCTTCACCGACGCCATGCGCGCGGCAAAAGCCGGTTAAGCGCGGAAGGAAACAGCACCATGAAACTGTTCAGCTTCCCCCTTGCATCGCTGGAAAAGGCGATCCACAAGCGTGTCCTGACCCTGCCTTCGCCCCACCGTGAGTGGTTCACGGAACGTTGGGCGCAAAAGCCCTACAAGAAAGCGTTCGTCGAGAACAAGGCCATGCCGCTCGTCACGCTCGTGGCCAAGGGCAAGACGCTGGACGATGCCGCCTTTGCAGAGCTGCTGCAGGAGTGGGAAGTGACGTTTTATGACGCGGAAGAAGAAGTCTTGCGCCCACTGATCCAGGGCGACGGCCTGCTGCAGCTGATGCAGAAGAACCTTCCTCCCGCACGCGCCGAGGCGCTGCTTGCCAAGTTGACCCAGCGGCGTTTGCCCGCAGATGCAACAGCAGCCTCTGCCCCAACCCCCAGCCCCCAGGCAGCCGAACCCACGATCGACTGATCGACGCACCATGCCAAAACGCACAGACATCAAAAGCATCCTCATCATCGGCGCTGGCCCCATCATCATCGGCCAGGCCTGCGAGTTCGACTACTCCGGCGTACAGGCCTGCAAGGCCCTGCGCGAAGAGGGCTACAAGGTCATCCTGATCAACAGCAACCCTGCGACGATCATGACCGACCCGGCCACGGCCGACGTCACCTACATCGAGCCCATCACTTGGCAGACGGTCGAGAAGATCATCGCCAAGGAGCGTCCCGACGCCATCCTGCCCACCATGGGTGGCCAGACTGCGCTCAACTGCGCGCTGGACCTGTGGCACAACGGCGTGCTCGACAAATACAAGGTGGAGCTCATCGGCGCCACACCCGAAGCCATCGACAAGGCCGAAGACCGCTTGAAGTTCAAGGACGCCATGACCAAGATCGGTCTGGGCTCGGCGCGCTCCGGCATCGCCCACAGCATGGACGAAGCCTGGGCCGTGCAAAAGACCGTGGGTTTCCCCACCGTGATCCGCCCCAGCTTCACGCTGGGCGGGACCGGCGGCGGCATTGCCTACAACCCTGAAGAGTTTGAGACCATCTGCAAGCGCGGCCTCGAAGCGTCGCCTACCAACGAGCTGCTGATTGAAGAGTCGCTGCTTGGCTGGAAGGAGTACGAGATGGAAGTGGTCCGCGACAAGGCGGACAACTGCATCATCATCTGCTCCATCGAAAACCTGGACCCGATGGGTGTGCACACGGGCGACTCGATCACCGTGGCCCCCGCGCAGACGCTGACCGACAAGGAATACCAGATCATGCGCAACGCCTCGCTGGCAGTGCTGCGTGAAATTGGTGTGGACACGGGTGGCTCCAATGTGCAGTTCTCGGTCAACCCGAAGGACGGCCGCATGATCGTCATCGAGATGAACCCGCGCGTGTCGCGTTCGTCGGCGCTGGCCTCCAAGGCCACGGGCTTCCCCATCGCCAAGGTTGCCGCCAAGCTGGCCGTGGGCTACACGCTGGACGAGCTCAAGAACGAAATCACGGGCGGTGCGACGCCTGCATCGTTCGAGCCTTCGATCGACTACGTGGTCACCAAGATCCCACGTTTTGCGTTCGAAAAATTCCCCACGGCCGACAGCCGCCTGACCACGCAGATGAAGTCGGTGGGCGAGGTCATGGCCATGGGCCGCACCTTCCAGGAGTCCTTCCAGAAAGCCCTGCGCGGCCTGGAAGTTGGCGTGGACGGCATGAACGAGAAAACCCAGGACCGCGAGACGCTCGAAAAGGAACTGGGCGAGCCCGGTCCCGAGCGCATCTGGTACGTGGGCGATGCGTTTGCCATGGGTCTTTCGGTCGATGAAGTGTTTGAGCTGACCAAGATCGACAAATGGTTCCTGGTGCAGATTGAGCAAATCGTGAAGATCGAGCTGGACATCGACAAGCTGGTGGCCGAAAAGGGTGACGGTGCCCTGGCGGCGCTGGATGCCGGCACGCTGCTCACGCTCAAGCAAAAAGGCTTCTCCGACCGCCGGCTGGCCAAGCTGCTCAAGACCACCGAGAAGGCGGTGCGCGAAGCACGCCGTGCGCTCAAAGTGCGCCCCGTGTATAAGCGTGTGGACACCTGTGCGGCCGAGTTCGCAACCAACACCGCGTACCTGTACTCCACTTACGAAGTCGCCACCCACGGTGGTGTCGCCGAATGCGAGTCGGAGCCTACGAACAACAAGAAGATCATGGTGCTGGGCGGTGGCCCCAACCGCATCGGCCAGGGCATCGAGTTCGACTACTGCTGCGTGCATGCGGCCCTTGCCATGCGCGAGGACGGCTACGAGACCATCATGGTCAACTGCAATCCCGAGACCGTCTCCACCGACTATGACACCTCCGACC
This sequence comes from Acidovorax sp. NN32, assembly GCF_057597245.1. Classification (NCBI taxonomy): domain Bacteria; kingdom Pseudomonadati; phylum Pseudomonadota; class Betaproteobacteria; order Burkholderiales; family Comamonadaceae; genus Acidovorax; species Acidovorax sp. NN32. The sequence goes on along the minus strand of NZ_CP199679.1, from coordinate 3,489,312 downwards.
GCCTGTACTTCGAGCCCGTGACGCTCGAAGACGTGCTGGAGATTGTGGACAAGGAAAAGCCAGTCGGCGTGATCGTGCAGTACGGCGGCCAGACGCCCCTGAAGCTTGCCCTGGGTCTGGAAGCTGCTGGCGTCCCGATCATCGGCACCAGCCCCGACATGATCGACGCGGCTGAAGACCGCGAGCGCTTCCAGAAGCTGCTGGGTGAGCTCGGCCTGCGCCAGCCGCCCAATGCCACGGCACGCACCGAACCCGAAGCCCTGGAAAAGGCCGCCGCCCTGGGCTACCCCCTGGTGGTGCGCCCCAGCTACGTGCTGGGCGGCCGCGCGATGGAAATCGTGCACGAGCAGCGCGACCTGGAGCGCTACATGCGCGAGGCCGTGAAGGTAAGCAACGACTCGCCCGTGCTGCTCGACCGCTTCCTCTCCAACGCCATCGAGTGCGACGTGGACTGCGTGCGCGATTCGGCAGGCGTCACCTTCATCGGCGGGGTCATGGAACACATCGAGCAGGCGGGCGTGCACAGCGGCGACTCCGCCTGCTCACTGCCCCCGTACTACTTGTCGCAGCCCACCATCGACGAGATCAAGCGCCAGACCGCCGCCATGGCCCAGGGCCTGAACGTGGTGGGACTGATGAACGTGCAGTTCGCCATCCAGGAGATGGAAGGCAAGGACGTGATCTACGTGCTGGAAGTGAACCCCCGCGCCTCGCGCACGGTGCCGTTCGTTTCCAAGGCCACGGGCATCCAGCTGGCCAAGGTCGCGGCGCGTTGCATGGCGGGTCAAACGCTGGCCTCGCAGGGCATCACCAAGGAAGTGACACCGCCGTACTTCAGCGTGAAGGAGGCCGTGTTCCCGTTCGTGAAGTTCCCTGGCGTGGACACCATCCTCGGCCCAGAGATGAAGTCCACCGGCGAAGTCATGGGCGTGGGCAAGACCTTTGGCGAAGCCTTTGTGAAGAGCCAGCTGGGCGCGGGCACCAAGCTGCCCACATCGGGCAAGGTGTTCCTCACGGTGAAGAATGCCGACAAGCCGCGTGCCGTGGACATCGCCCGCCAACTGGTGGCGCTGGGCTTTGAGCTGGTGGCGACCAAGGGCACTGCAGCTGCTATTGCCGAAGCTGGCGTGCCTGTGGGCGTGGTCAACAAGGTGACCGAAGGCCGCCCGCACATCGTGGACATGATCAAGAACAACGAGATCGTCATGGTCATCAACACCGTGGAAGAGCGCCGCAATGCGATTGCCGATTCGCGTGCGATCCGCACCTCGTCGCTGCTGGCCCGCGTGACCACGTTCACGACCATCTTTGGCGCCGAGGCGGCGGTGGAGGGCATGAAGTACCTGGACAAACTCGACGTGTACTCGGTGCAGGAGCTGCACGCCCAACTGGCTGCCTGAGCATCGGCAAAAGCGGCATAATTGCCGCCTGAACAGACACCGCCGCGCGGCAACGTGCGGCGGTTTCCTTTTGTAGACTTGCCATTCGCATCGCCCAGCGCAGCGCGGGCATGCCTGGCGATTGACCGGTGGAAGTGCTTCTGGCGCTTTCACCGTTTTGATTTATGGAGACGCAACACGATGGCCACCATTCCGATTACCAAGCGCGGTGCTGAAAAGCTCAAGGAAGAACTGCACCGCCTCAAGACCGTAGAGCGCCCCGCTGTGATCACGGCAATTGCCGAAGCGCGCGCGCAGGGCGACCTCAGCGAAAACGCTGACTATGACGCCGCCAAGGACCGCCAGGGCTTCATCGAAGGCCGCATCCAGGAGATCGAGGGCAAGCTGTCGGTGGCGCAGGTGATCGACCCCAGCGCCGTGGATGGCGGCGGCAAGGTCGTCTTTGGCGCCACGGTCGAACTTGAAGATGAAGAGTCTGGCGACCTCGTGAAATACCAGATCGTGGGCGAGGACGAGGCGGATCTGAAGCAAGGGCTCATCAATATATCGAGCCCTATCGCCCGTGCCTTGATCGGCAAGGAAGAGGGCGATACCGCCGAAGTGCAGGCTCCCGGAGGGATTCGCCGCTACGAAGTGGTGGCGGTCAGCTACCAGTGAGCGGGAACGGCATGTTCCACCGCCTTCCTGCCCTGGTCGCTGCGCTCTGGTGGGGCAGCCTGACTACCATCGGGTTTCTGGTCGTTCCCATGCTGTTTGCCCACCTTCCGTCGCCCATGGTGGCGGGCAACATGGCGGCCAAGCTGTTTGCGGCGCAGACCTGGGTGGCGGTCGCCTGCTGTCTGGTTCTGCTGCTGATTTCAAGGCCAAAACAGGCGATAGCGCAGTATCCATGGGCGCAAGCTGCTATGGTTTTTATACTCGGTGGCATGCTGCTGGCGTTGCTCACGCAGTTTGGCGTGGCGCCGCGCATCGTGGCGCGGCAGGATTTGCGCCTGTGGCACAGCGTGGGGACGGTGATGTATGTGCTGCAGTGGTGCTGCGCACTGGCCGTCTTGTGGCAAACACTGCGCCAGGTTCAGAAGCCGCCGTTGTTGCCGGTCGGGCCTGACGGCACTGCAGACGACTGAAGCGAGCGCTGGTCGCAACCAGCGCTGCCTCCAAACCGCCTATTCGCGCCAGTGCTCCGCCACCCAGGTGGCCGGACGAATGAAGCGAAACCGCCGGTTGCGCCGCCCGGCCAAAGCATCGGGGGGATTGCATTCCCCATGAAAGATCACGATGCGTGCGCCCGCTGGCACAAACGGCGGCCGCCAGTAGTTGGTCGGCCAGGGCGGTATGCCGTGGTATTTGAAACTCGGGCACCACGCCGCAGGCCAGTATTGCAACTTGCCCTGCCGGTGCAGGAAGTCCGACAAGTAGGCCTGCTCGTTGCGAAACTGCTCACGAATTTCTGAGAAATGCGCGCGAAAGTGCTCCAGCACGTCGGGGTGAGCTCCCAGCTCAAAGCGATAGACCGAGGAGTTGCCCGTGATGCGCCAGGGGCGCTTGTAGTCGTGGATGATCAGGAATTCACCCGGCTGGGTGAAAAAATCGTCCAGGCTGCCGGTGATGACCACGTCCACATCCAGGAACAAGGCCGTGCCTCGAAGTCCGTGCAGGTCCTTGCTGAAAGTGACCAGCTTGGTCCAGCCCCGCTCGGGGATGCCGGGTGGCAGATCGAGTGCGGGGATGGGCAGGCACTGCACTTCGCTGCGGATGCCCGTGCTGTCATCGGTCAGGCAGACAAAGCGAAAATCCCCGCTCAGGTGCCTGCGCACCATGGCATACAGCCGGTTGACGTATTCGGGGCCGTATTTCGTGCCCCACTTCATGCAGAGGATGTGGCGGACGGGCGCCATGCCGGCAGGTGCTGCAAAGTTTGCAGGTACTGCCGAACCTGCATCGTGGCTCATCAGTCTGCCTGGCGCTTCTTGATGGATTTTTGCTTGGGCTTGGCGCGCTTGATCTGGCCGCCCGAAGTGAGGCGCTGGTTGCCCAGCACGCGCAGTTGCTTGATCTCGGGGCGCTGGCCGCCGCGCTTGCTGTATTTGAGCACCTTGACGTCGCGTGGGCCGGGCATGCGGTCCTCATCGACCGTACGTTCCTTGACGGGTTGGGGGCGCCACAGTACCAGCAGCTTGCCGATGTGCTGGATGGGGGCTGCGTTGAGTTCGGCGGTCAGCTCCTGGTACATCAGCTCGCGCGCCACGCGGTCATCGTTGAAAACGCGCACCTTGATCAGGCCATGGGCGTTCAGGGCGGCGTCGATTTCCTTCTTGACCGCAGGGGTGAGTCCATCGCCGCCGACCAGGACGACGGGGTCCAGGTGGTGGGCATTGGCGCGTTGTTCCCGGCGCTCGGCGGGAGTCAGTTGAATTTGGGGCATGGGCCGTATTATCGGCGGTGCTGATTGTCGAGAGACAATGGAGCGGTATGAAAGTCAAAACCCAAAGCAAGAAGGTCAACAAGGCGTGGTTGAACGACCATGTCAACGACACCTATGTCAAATTGGCCCAGAAAGAGGGATACCGGGCACGCGCCGCCTATAAGCTCAAGGAAATCGACGAACAGCTGGGTCTCATCAAACCCGGTTACACCGTGGTGGATCTGGGTTCCACGCCGGGCGCCTGGAGCCAGTACCTGCGCAGGCGCATGTCGCCCGGGGGGGCTGCAGCGGGCCAACTCAACGGCACCATCATTGCGCTAGACCTTCTGCCCATGGAGCCCATCGAGGGCGTTACCTATATCAACGGTGATTTTCGTGAGGCGGAGGTGCTGGAGCGCCTGGAGCAGGCCCTGGATGGTCGGGTGGTGGATGTTGTCGTTTCGGACATGGCTCCCAATCTGTCCGGTATCGAATCGGCCGACGCTGCGCGCATTGCCCATCTGGTCGAACTGGCTGTGGAGTTTGCTTGCAACCATTTGAAACCGGATGGGGCCCTGGTAGTCAAGCTGTTCCATGGCAGCGGCTACAGCGATCTGGTCACGCTGTTCAAACAGACCTTCAAAGTGGTCAAGCCGTTGAAGCCCAAGGCCTCCCGCGACAAATCGTCCGAGACCTTTCTGGTGGGCATGGGCCTCAAGAAGACCGTCTGAACGGGCTTGCCTCAGGTCAAGAATCCGTGAATTTCGACCCTAAAGCCCGTGCTGTTTCCATGGCCGCTAGGGGGAATAGGGATGGCCGGGTGGCTTGAAACACCTAAAATGGGCCGCACATGCGTGCCATGACGGCAGTGTGTCCGTTTTCTGTTTCCCGCAACTGGAGCCCCGCTTGAACAATCAGTGGTTTTCAAAAATTGCCGTGTGGCTGGTTATTGCCATGGTGCTGTTCACGGTGTTCAAACAGTTTGACACCCGTGCCGGAGCCAGCGCAGGCCACGTCGGCTACTCGGAGTTCCTGGAGGAAGTCCGCAGCAACCGCATCAAGAGCGCGACCATCCAGGAAGGCCAGGGCGGCACCGAGATCGTGGCCGTCACCAATGACGACCGCAAGATCCGCACGACCGCCACCTATCTGGACCGTGGCCTTGTGGGCGATCTCATCAACAACAACGTCAAGTTCGACGTCAAGCCCCGTGAAGAAGGCTCCCTGCTCATGACCCTCCTGGTCAGCTGGGGCCCCATGCTGCTGCTGATCGGCGTGTGGGTGTACTTCATGCGTCAGATGCAGGGCGGCGGCAAGGGCGGTGCCTTCAGCTTCGGCAAGAGCAAGGCCCGCATGCTCGACGAAAACAACAACCAGGTCACGTTCGCGGACGTGGCGGGTTGCGACGAGGCCAAGGAAGAAGTCAAGGAAGTCGTGGACTTCCTGAAAGATCCGCAGAAATTCCAAAAGCTGGGTGGCCGCATCCCACGCGGCCTGCTGCTGGTGGGCCCCCCTGGCACCGGCAAGACCCTGCTTGCCAAGTCCATCGCGGGTGAAGCCAAGGTGCCGTTCTTCAGCATCTCTGGCTCCGATTTTGTGGAAATGTTTGTCGGCGTGGGTGCGGCCCGTGTGCGCGACATGTTCGACAACGCCAAGAAGAATGCTCCGTGCATCATCTTCATCGATGAAATCGACGCGGTCGGCCGCCAGCGTGGTGCTGGCCTGGGCGGCGGTAACGACGAACGCGAACAGACCCTCAACCAGATGCTGGTTGAGATGGATGGCTTCGAAACCAACCTGGGCGTGATCGTGGTGGCTGCCACCAACCGCCCCGACATCCTGGACGCCGCCCTGCTGCGCCCTGGCCGTTTCGACCGTCAGGTCTATGTGACGCTGCCCGATATCCGTGGCCGCGAGCAGATCCTGAACGTGCACATGCGCAAGATCCCGATTGGTCAGGACGTGGCCCCTGGCATCATTGCCCGTGGCACCCCTGGCATGAGCGGTGCCGATCTGGCCAACCTGTGCAATGAAGCTGCCCTGATGGCTGCGCGCCGCAATGCCCGTACCGTCGAGATGCAGGACTTCGAGAAGGCCAAGGACAAGATCCTCATGGGCCCCGAGCGCAAAAGCATGGTCATGCCCGAGGAAGAGCGTCGCAACACGGCCTACCACGAGTCTGGCCACGCCCTCATTGGCAAGCTGCTGCCCAAGTGCGACCCCGTGCACAAGGTCACCATCATTCCCCGTGGCCGTGCTCTGGGCGTGACGATGAGCCTGCCTGCCCAGGACCGCTACAGCTACGATCGCGAATACATGCTCAACCAGATCAGCATGCTGTTTGGTGGCCGCATCGCTGAAGAAGTGTTCATGAACCAGATGACCACTGGGGCCAGCAATGACTTCGAGCGTGCTACGCACATTGCCCGCGACATGGTCACCCGCTACGGCATGACCGATGCCCTGGGGCCTATGGTCTACGCCGAGAACGAAGGCGAAGTGTTCCTGGGCCGTTCGGTGACCAAGACCACGACCATGAGCGAGCAGACCATGGAAAAGGTGGACATGGAAGTGCGACGCATCATCGATGAGCAGTACAACCTGGCCCGCCGCCTGATCGAAGAGAATAGCGACAAGATGCACGCCATGGCGAAGGCCCTGCTCGAATGGGAGACCATCGACACCGAGCAGTTGGACGACATCATGGCTGGCAAGGAGCCCCGTCCTCCCAAGGACTGGACGCCCCGTACACCTCCCTCGGGCGGCGACAACTCCAGCGGCGGCACGCCTGCGGTGACGACGGACACCGCACCATCGGCCGCCTGATTGCTGGCCGGTCCATCCGTTCTCACGGGGCCTTGTGCCCCGTTTTTCATGGCTGGTGTTGTGCTGCCTCCCGACCTTGACCAGGAAGGCGCCTGTGACCTTTTCTCGATCCCCCCATGATCTGGCAGACCTCCCGTTTCTCTATTGACCTGGCCGAGCCCCGCGTGATGGGCATCGTCAATGCCACGCCGGACTCGTTCTCCGACGGCGGGCGGCATGGCTCCACCGCTGCGGCCCTGCGGCATTGCGAGCAGTTGCTCCGCGACGGGGCACACATTCTGGACATTGGCGGGGAGTCCACGCGCCCCGGCAGTCCGGCGGTGCCGCTGGACGAAGAGCTGGCGCGTGTGGTGCCTCTGGTGCAGGGCGCGGTGTCCCTGGGGGTGCCTATCTCCATCGATACCTACAAGCCCGAGGTCATGCGCGCGGTGCTGGACCTGGGCGCGGACATCATCAATGACATCTGGGCATTGCGCCAGCCGGGTGCCGCAGAGGTGGTGGCATCGCACCCGCAATGTGGGGTGTGCCTGATGCACATGCACCGCGACCCCCAAACCATGCAGGTGGCCCCGATGGAGGGCGATGTGGTACAGCAGGTACTATACTTTTTGCAGCGCTCTGCGCTTGACCTGCAAGCGCTAGGGGTCGAAAAGAACAGGATTGTGCTGGACCCGGGTATTGGTTTTGGCAAAACGGTGGAACAGAATTTTGCGCTGCTGGCGCACCAGTCGGTGCTGCGGGCTGCAGGCTATCCTCTTCTGGCAGGCTGGTCCCGCAAGTCCTCGCTGGGCGCGGTGACGGGCCTGGCGGTAGAGCAGCGCATGGTGCCCAGCGTGGCGGCGGCGGTGTTGGCCGTGGAGCGTGGAGCTTCTGTGGTGCGCGTGCACGATGTCCGCGAAACCGTGGCGGCGCTCGCGGTGTGGCGTGCAATGCAAGCGGTCTGACGGGGTCTTCCGGAGGCTGGGGCGTTGTATGGATGGGCGCATGCCAGACCCTTTGGCGATGGATAACAAACAATGAGATTCACACGAGGAGACGCTAGAACATGACGCGCCAATACTTTGGAACCGATGGCATTCGTGGCACCGTCGGGCAGCCACCCATCACCCCGGATTTTGTTCTGCGCCTGGCCCATGCCGTCGGGCGAGTGTTGCGCAGGACCGAGGAGCGCCCCACGGTGCTGATCGGCAAGGACACGCGCATTTCGGGCTACATGCTGGAAAGTGCGCTGGAGTCAGGCTTCAACTCCGCGGGTGTGGATGTGGTGCTGCTGGGCCCTTTGCCCACCCCGGGTGTGGCCTACCTGACCCGCGCACAACGCGCCAGCCTGGGGGTGGTCATCAGCGCCAGCCACAACGCCTATCCCGACAACGGCATCAAGTTTTTCAGTGCACAGGGCACCAAGTTGCCCGACACGTGGGAGCAGGCCGTGGAAGCGGCCCTGGGCGAACCCCCGGTGTGGGCCGATTCGGCCAGCCTGGGCAAGGCGCGGCGGCTCGATGATGCGGCGGGCCGCTACATTGAGTTCTGCAAGAGCACGTTTCCGCAGGACCTGACCCTCAAGGGCCTCAAGATCGTCGTCGATGCCGCGCATGGCGCGGCCTACCAGGTGGCACCCAAGGTCTTCCACGAGCTGGGTGCCGAAGTGCTGTCGATTGGCTGCTCGCCCGACGGCCTCAACATCAACCACGAGGTGGGAGCCACCCATCCTGATGCGCTCGTGCGGGCCGTGCGCGCCAACCACGCCGACTATGGCATTGCGCTCGATGGCGACGCGGACCGCCTGCAGATCGTGGATGCCACGGGGCGCCTGTACAACGGCGACGAGCTTTTGTACCTGATGGCTTCGGACCGCATGGGCCGCGATGAGCATGTGCCGGGTGTCGTGGGCACCCTGATGACCAACATGGCAGTGGAGGTGGCGCTGAAGGCAAAGGGCGTGAAGTTTGTCCGGGCCAAGGTGGGCGACCGCTATGTGCTTGAAGAGCTGGCGCGGCACCAGTGGGTGCTGGGCGGCGAGGGCTCGGGCCATCTGCTGGCGCTGGACCGCCATACCACCGGCGACGGCTTGGTGAGTGCTTTGCAGGTGCTGCAGGCCTGTGTGCGCAGTGGCCGTACCCTGGCGCAACTGTTGGCCGACATCACGCTCTATCCGCAGGTGCTGCTGAATGTGCGGCTGGCCCCTGGCCAGGACTGGAAGGCCAACCGCTTGCTGGCTGACACGACCCAGGCCGTCGAGCAGGAACTGGGCGCGTCAGGCCGCGTGCTGATTCGCGCGAGTGGTACCGAGCCGCTGCTGCGGGTGATGGTGGAGGCCCGTGATGCGCAAATGGCCAGTTCCTGCGCGCAAAGGTTGGCCGACGCGGCCCGTGCTGGCTGATGGTGATCCCGCCGAGAGCTCCTTCCACCGTTGGCGCGCCGCACGATCCGCTACGCTGCGGCTTTTGCCGCCGACCAGGAACCCCATAGATGCCTTCGAACACTGACATGCCTTCCACCATCACCGTCCGTTCCGTGGACTACGGCAATGCCCGCGAAGCGCGGGCGTTGGTCGAACTGCTCGACGGCTATGCAAGGGACGTGGCGGGTGGTGGCGTTCCACTGAGCGCCGAGGTCCAGCGGGGCTTGCCCGAGGCGCTGCGCCAGCGGCCGCAGGCTTTCAGCGTGATGGCCTGGGCGGCGGACGCTTCGGCGCCGCACGGCGAGGTGCCCGTGGGGCTGATCAATTGCCTGGAGGGCTTTTCGACCTTTGCCTGCCGGCCTCTGGTCAACGTGCATGACGTGGTGGTGGCACCCGGCTGGCGCGGCCACCGCATCGCCCAGCGCATGCTGCACCGGGTGGAAGCGCTGGCCCGCGAGCGCGGTGCCTGCAAGCTCACGCTTGAAGTGCTTTCGGGCAACCACAGTGCAATGCGCGCTTACGAACGGGAAGGCTTTGCTGCCTACACCCTGGACCCCAGCATGGGGCAGGCACATTTTCTGCAGAAGATGCTGGATGGGGCAGGGCCTGCGCCATTGGCGGCACCTTGAATCCCCCTCCCGGAGACCTGACCGCATGAAGACAGTGTTTGGCCAGATCGCCGCAATGGGCGCCATCGTTGTGGCCGCGTTGCTGGCCGCTCCCGTGGCCCATGCGGGCAAGACTCTCGACGGTATCAGGGCGCGCGGGCAGGTGGTGTGTGGTGTCAATACCGGGCTGGCCGGGTTTGCGATGGCAGACTCCAGCGGCAAGTGGTCCGGACTTGACGTGGATGTCTGCAGGGCGCTTGCAGCCGCCGTGCTGGGCGACGGCAAGAAAGTCAAGTACGTGCCGTTGGACGTGCCGCAGCGTTTCACGGCCTTGCAATCCGGCGAGGTGGACGTGCTTTCGCGCAACACCACCTTTTCGCTGGCGCGCGATGCATCGATGGGTCTGCACCAGACGGTCGTTACCTACTACGACGGCCAGGGTTTCATGGTGCCTGCCAAGAGCAAGATCAGGAGCATCCGCCAGCTCAAGGGACAGACCGTATGTGTGCAGTCGGGCACCACCACCGAAAAAAACCTGGCCGACTATTCCCGTGCCAACGGCCTCGACATCAAACCCGTGATGTTTGAGAAGGTAGATGCTGCAACGGCTGCCTATCTGGCGGGCCGGTGCACCGCATTCACCACCGATGCATCGGGCTTGGCAGCCTTGCGCAGCGGTGTTTCGCAAGGCGCGGCAATACACACCATCTTGCCGGAACTCATCTCCAAGGAACCCCTGGGGCCCTTGGTGCGGCGGGGCGACGACGAGTGGTTTGCCGTGGTCAAGTGGGTGATCTACGGCCTGATCGAAGCCGAAGAGTATGGTGTGACGCAAGCCAATGCGGATTCGCTGAAAGCCAGCAGCGCCCACCCGGTGGTGCAGCGCATGGTGGGTACTTCGGAAGACACCGGAAAGCTCCTGGGGCTGGACCGGGACTGGTTGCTGCGCGCCCTCAAGACCACCGGCAACTACGGCGAGATTTTCGAGCGCAACGTCGGTCAGAAGTCGGCACTGGGGCTGTCGCGCGGCCTCAACAACCTGTGGAGCAAGCAGGGCCTGATGTACGCGTTTCCGATCCGCTGAACTGCGCTTGCAGGGACTGACCTGGGCGACGATGCATGGGATGCTGACTGCTGAAAGCCCGCACTGCCCCAGGAGCCTCGGTCCTGCAGACTGGGTGTATTTGCTACTGAATTTATAGCTGCTTGCGATTTGCCATCAAGCGCTAGGCCCTGTTTTTATGCTATTTTTCGAGCCGATGGGCTGCTGTCCCTGCTGCGTCCACCGATGCATTCATTGGCCGCCGCACGAGCCCTTTGGCCAGCATGGGGCAGTGTCGGTCAATGCAACTGCCGCCGCATGAAGGCTTCCAGCTCGGGCGCGGACAGCGGCATGCTGAAGTGGTAGCCCTGCGCCTCGTCGCACCCTTGTTCGCGCAGGTAGGCCAGTTGACCTTCGGTCTCCACGCCTTCTGCCGTGGTGCGCATGCCCAGCGCCTGGGCCATGCGGATGATGGCGCTGACGATGGCGCGGTCGTTGCTGTCATCACCCAGGTCGCGCACGAACGACTGGTCGATCTTGAGTTTGAAGATCTGAAAGCGCTTGAGCTGGCTCAGCGATGAGTAGCCGGTGCCAAAGTCGTCCATCGACATGCGCACGCCGCGTGCGTGCAACTGGTCCATGGTGGCCACGGCAGCATGGGGGTCGTCCACGGCGACGCCCTCGGTCAGCTCCAGCTCCAGGGAGTCGGGCGGCAGACTGAACTCGGCCAGCATGCGGCTCACCAGCTCCGGCAGCTGCGGCTGGCGAAACTGGATGGCTGACAGGTTTACGGCCATCGTCAGGTGTGGGAATCCGTTCGTGCGCCAGGTTTTGAGCTGTGACAGCGCCGTGCGCAGCACCCATTCCCCAATCTGCAGGATCTGCCCGCTGTCTTCGGCAATGGGAATGAACTCTGCCGGCGATACTGCGCCCAACTGCGGGTGTTGCCAGCGCAGCAATGCCTCCACGCTGCGCACGGAGCCGTTGGTCAGGCTCATCTGCGGCTGGTAGTGCAGGTGGAACTGGTTGCGCTCCAGCGCACGCCGCAGGGCGTTTTCAAGCTGCAAGGCGCGCACCGACTGCGCCTGCATCTCGGGGGTAAAGAACTTGAAGGTGTTGCGCCCGTCGAGCTTGGCGCGGTACATGGCCACATCGGCCGACTGTGTCAGCGTGTCGAAGTCCGTGCCATCCTGCGGGAACAGCGCGATGCCCATGGACGGCGCCATGGTCAGCTCGTGGTGGTCAATCTGGTAGTGCTGGCGCGATGCCTCCTGCAGCTTGCCGGCCACGCGGGCGGCGCCATGGGCATTGGCGCCCGGCAGCAGCAAAATGAACTCGTCGCCGCCCAGGCGCGACACGGTGTCCTTGTCGCGCACCACGGCCCGCAGCCGCTTGGCGATCTCCACGAGCAGGGTATCGCCCACGCGGTGGCCCAGCGAGTCGTTCACATGCTTGAAGTGGTCAAGGTCCAGGAAGATCAGGGCCAGCGGCGTGTTGCCCTCCTGGGCGACGCGGATGGCCTCCTGCGCCCGTTCTGCCAGCAGCGTGCGGTTGGGCAGGCCTGTCAGGGCGTCGTAGTGGGCCAGCCAGTAGATGCGTTCCTGATCGGCCTTGCGGTCGTTGATCTCACGGTGCAGGTTGTCCACGGTCTCGCGCAGTTCGCGGGTGCGGTCCTGCACCTGCCTTTCCAGGTCTTCGTGGGCACTGGCAAGCACGGCCTGCGCCTGCTTGCGCTCCGTGATGTCCATCGTGATCCAGATGGAGCCCTGCGATGGATCGGCTGGGTCGATGGACTTGCTGCGCACCTCGCAGATCACGGGGGTCCCATCCTTGCGGCACAGCTCCAGCTCGCCCTCGTAGGAGTGGCCCGCGGCCAGCTGCGGATAGCATCGGCGGCCGACCTCTTCCCACGCAGCGTCGCTGGCGTACCACCGGCGCGAGGGGCTGCCCACCAGTTCACCGGGCTCGTAGCCCAGCATTTGCTCAAAGTGGTGGTTGCAGCGGGTCAGGCGCCGGTCGCGCAGGAACACGATCCCCACCATTGCGCTGTCAAAGAGCAGCTGCTTTTCACGCACCGCTGCGCCCAGTGCTGCCTGCGCACGCTTTTGCTCGTCGATGTCGTCCAGGATCCAGATGGAACCTTCGGCTGTGTCGTGCGGGTTGATAAGCCGCCCGGTCAGGCTGCCCCAGAACAGGCTGCCGTCGCGCCGGCGCAGCTGGCGCTCGACGCGGAACGCCTGGCCCTGGGCTAGTACCGGGTAGGCGGTGCGGCCCAGATCGCGAAACGCCTCGCGCGAAGGGTAGAAGGTTTCGGTGTTCAGCCCGACCAGGCTCTCGGGGCTGGCATGGCCAAAAATTTCGGCATACCGCTGGTTGCAGCGCACCACACTGCGCTGGCGCAGGAACACAATGCCTACGCCCGCACTGTCGAGCAGGGTTTGCTGTTCGCGCAGCGCGCGTTGCAAGGGAGTGTCGGTGGCAACTCCAGGACGCTGCGATTCTGAAGTGCTGTACGGCGCAAACATGGAGACCGGTACGGGCTGTAGGGCCTGGCGGCCTGGGTAATTTGTACCAAAGTGTAGCAGCGCTCCCTTACAAGCCCATGTGGGCACCTTCGGTAACCGCCGCAATGCCGCCCGCAACCAACGGCGCGCAAGTGCCTAGCCTGACGACGACTGCTGCTCCTGCTGCTGCTGCTGGCGCAAGTAGGCCTCGAAGGCATCCGCGGGCAGGGGGCGACTGAAGTAAAAGCCCTGCGCTTCGTCGCAGCCCTGCGCACGCAGAAATTCAAGCTGCCCGTCGGTCTCCACCCCCTCGGCCGTGGTTTGCATACCCAGCGCCTGCGCCATGCGAATGATGGCGCTCACGATGGCGCGGTCGTTGGCATCCTCTTCGAGGTCGCGTACAAACGATTGGTCGATCTTGAGTTTGTAGATCTGAAAACGCTTGAGGTAGCTCAGCGATGAGTACCCGGTGCCAAAGTCATCCATCGACAGGCGCACGCCCCGGTCGTGCAGCTGGTCCATCATCGCCAGTGCGGCGGCGGGATCGTCCACGGCGGCACCCTCTGTCAGCTCCAGCTCCAGCCTGCGGGCTGGCAGGCCAGCCTGTTCCAGGCAGCGGGTCACCATCTCGGGCAACTGGGGGTGCCTGAATTGCACGGCGGAAACGTTCACGGAAACGGCCCGCAGGGGCAGGTGCAGATCCAGCCAGCGTTTGGTGTCCCTCACCGCTGTGTGGATGACCCATTCGCCAATTGCCACGATCATGCCGCTGCTCTCGGCCACGGGGATGAACTCGGCTGGCGACACCAGGCCCAGTTCGGGATGGCGCCAGCGCAGCAGGGCTTCGGCACCCACCACCTGGCGCGTGGTGAGCGAGACCTGCGGCTGGTAGTGCAGCTCAAACTGGTTGCGCTCCAGCGCACGGCGCAGCGCATTTTCGATCTGGAGGGCACGGGCGGTGCGGGCTTCAAGATCGGCGGTGAAGAATCCGTACCGGTTGCGTCCGTTCTGCTTGGCACGGTACATGGCGGCGTCTGCCCGCTGGTACAGCGTGTCGAACGATTCCCCGTCGGCCGGGTACATCGCAATGCCGATCGACAAGGTGGTGGTGAGTTCGTAGGGGTCAATCTGGAAGGGCTGGGCCACGGCGGCCAGCAGCTGCGTGGCCATGTCGGCGGCGGCAGCGGCGGAAGTGGCGGGGAGCAGCAGCAGGAATTCGTCCCCACCCAGGCGCGAAACCGTGTCCTGGGGCCTCAGGAGAGACTGAAGCCTTTGTGCCACGGCCACGAGCAGGATGTCGCCGATTCTGTGGCCCAGCGAATCATTGACATTCTTGAAGTGGTCCAGGTCCAGAAACAGCATGGCCAGCGTACCGCCGCGCGCCTGCTCGTCGGCAATGTGGCGGTGGGCGCGTTCCGCCAGGAGCGCGCGGTTGGGAAGGTTGGTGAGCGGGTCGAAGTGGGCCAGCCGTTGAATGCGGTCCTGGGCCTCTCGCTGCTGGGTGATGTCGCGGAACAGCGTGATGGAATGCGTGACAACGCCATTGCCGTCTCGCACGCTGCTCACCGACAGCCACTGCGGGTAGGTGGATGCATCCTTGCGGCGCCCCCAGGCCTCGCCCTCCCAGCTTCCGCCCTGCGGCAACTGTGCGTAGACGGTATCGGCGTGGAAGTCATCGTCGGCTCCGGCGACCGTGAGCAGACGCACGGACTGTCCTACCGCTTCGGCTTCCGTGTACCCGGTGATCCGTGTGAATGCCCGGTTGATGCGCACGATGGTATGCGCCGCGTCGGCAATCACGATGGCTTCACTGCTCTGGTCAAACACCTGGGCGGTGAGCTGCAGCTGCTCCTGGGACCGCTTGCGTTCGGTGATGTCGCGCGACAGCACAATGAACCTGGGCTTTGCGCTGGGGGAGGTGGCCTTGCGCGCCGCAGACAACTCAAACCAGGTGGCGCCCAGACTGGGCAGATCAAGCACGATCTGCCGACCGGTGGACCAGCCCTGGGCGTGGGCTTCGTTCAGCACGTCCATCACCGACAGTGCGGCCACCGCAGGCAGTACCTCGGTCACGTTGTGCCCGACCAGCATGTCTGCGGGTGCCATGAGCAACTCAGCGCGCTGGCTGTGCACGCTGCAGTACAGGCCGTCCAGGTCAAGCTCGAAAAGCGGGTCCGGGATGGCATCGACGGTGGCACGCAACTGCTGCTGGGTGGCCTGGATCTCCGAGGTGCGCTGCGCCACTTGGTAGGCCAGACCGCGCTCATGCGCCTTCAGCTCGAAAAGCAGCCGGGCGAGGTAGGTCATCAGCAGCGCAAACAGCAAGGCCACCGCGCATCGCATGGCCAGCACGCCCGGGTCTCCCCAGCCTTTGATGGGGACCAGGCTCAACGTCCATTGTCCGTTGGGCAGCGTCAAGGAACGGCCCACGGCGTCGGGGCCTGCGGGTGGGGTCGAGGCTGCGATCGTCTGTTCTTCCCCCGTGTCGGGCCGGATGCGCCACAACCTGTAGTGGTATCCCCGCTGGGTCAATTGCGGCAGTCGGGCGGCTGCCAGCACCTCGGGCAATCGGATGGTGACGTAGGTAAAGCCCCAAAAGGCACGGTGGCCCTGTGTGTCTTCCAGATAAACAGGCTGGCGCCCCACCACTCCCAAGCCACCTTGCACCAGTTCCATGGGGCCGGCCAGGGTCAGTCGGCCGGATTCCCGTGCCCTGGCGGATTCGGGGCCTTGGCGTGGGTCGTTGAGCTGATCGAAGCCGATGGAGTTTTCGTTGCCCTGGCGCGGAACTACGTGCCTGACCACCCCGTTGGGTGACAGCCCCATGGCGGCGATGCCCGGATAGAACGGCAGCATCTGGGTGCCGATCTCTTCAAACTGCGTTACTTGGCCTTTTCCCTGGCGCACGAGGGCCACCAGGGCGTTGTTGGCCGACAGGGCCAGCTCGATGGCGCGTTGCAGGGCCTGCACATGGTCGCCCGCCATGTCCGCCACCTGGGTGCGCTGTTGTGCATGCTCCTGGCGCTCCAGCGCCCACACCATCACCCCTGCGCACAGCGCCGCCAGAACAAACACGACCAGTGGGCCCGTAACAGGGCTCCGGGGGCGAGCGGGGGAGGGGGCATGCACGGTGCGGGTTCCTGAATCAATTATGCAGTCCGCACGATGGCGAGCGTTGGTGCTTCTGCGTGAACGGCTGTCACGGCATTGACACGCCTCCGACATGGCGACGTCACGTCCCAATTCCACACTTGCTCGCAGGGAAAAAAGATTCCCGGCCATGGTTGGTGCCTTCAGCCCAACCCATCCTCATGCAAGGAGATGTTGCACCATGAATGAACTGCCCACCTTGACACCACCGCTGTCTGCCGAAGTTGCTTCCCCGAGAGTGCTTCAAGGGGTGGGCGCTTTGACGGGTGCTGCGCATCCGATGCCGGAACGCGGCGCTATTCAGGTGGCCTGGGCGCGCCATGAAGATGAAGTGCGCCAGGCGCAGCGGCTGCGGTTCGACGTGTTTGCGGCGGAAATGGGCGCTCGATTGACGACCCCCATTGCGGGCCATGACGTGGACCTTTTTGACGATTACTGCGAGCACTTGTTGGTGCGCGATGTCCAGAGCCAGCAAGTCATTGGGACTTACAGGGTGCTCACTCCGGCCCAGGCCCGGCGCGTCGGCGGTACTTACAGCGATACCGAGTTTGACCTGACGCGGCTGCGCTCGCTGCGCCCCCGCATGGTGGAATTGGGGCGCAGCTGTGTGCACCCCGACCACCGCCACGGCGGTGTGATCATGGCTTTGTGGAGCGCGCTGGCGGACTTTATGGTGCGCAACCAGTTGGACACGATGATCGGTTGCGCAAGCATCCCCATGCTTCACAACGGTGTTGTCAGCGGCGATGCGGCCGCCAGCATCTGGCAGCAGGTGCGAAAGACACACCTTGCCCCCATCGAATACCACGTGCTTCCCCGTTTGCCCTTGCCCGTGGAGCAACTCGACGGATCCATCACGGTGGAGCCACCGGCGCTGATCAAAGGCTACCTGCGGCTCGGGGCCCGCGTGCTGGGCGCGCCGGCTTGGGATCCAGACTTCAACACGGCAGACCTGCCGATGCTGATGCGCCTGGCAGACCTGCATCCTCGCTATCGCAAGCATTTTCTGGGGGCCTGATGCGCGCCGCATTCGATGCCCTGGGGCCTTGGATGGAGCCACCCATGGGCCACGAGGACGCGGCCGAAGACGCACATGCCTCAGCCGCCGGTCATCGTCGGTACCGCGCGGTCTTTATTTCTGATCTGCATCTGGGCACGCCGGGTTGCCAGGCGGTTGCGTTGCTGGACTTTCTCAAGCACCACCCCAGCGATCACCTCTACCTTGTGGGCGACATCGTCGATGGCTGGCAATTGCGCCGCAAGTGGTTCTGGCCACAGGCCCACAACGATGTGGTGCAAAAGCTGCTGCGCCGTGCGCGCAAGGGGTGCCGGGTGGTGTTTGTGCCGGGCAACCATGACGAATTTGCCCGCGCGTTCGTAGGCCACTCGTTTGGAGGCATCGAGGTGCGGGCCGATGCGGTGCACACCACGGCGGATGGCCGCAGCCTCTGGGTCACGCACGGCGACCATTTTGATGGAGTCATCCAGTGCGCCAAGTGGCTGGCGTATCTGGGCGACAACCTTTATGAATTCACGCTCAAACTCAACCGGTACCTCAACACCCTGCGCGCCCGCATGGGGCTGCCCTACTGGTCTTTGTCGGCCTACCTGAAAGGCAAGGTCAAAAAAGCCTTGAACTACGTCACCGACTTTGAAGTGGCTGTTGCGGCTGAAGCACGCCGCAGGGGGCATGACGGCGTCGTGTGCGGCCATATCCACCGTGCCGAGATGCGCGAGATCGGTGGGACGCTTTACTGCAATGACGGCGACTGGGTGGAAAGCCACACCGCCTTGGTCGAGCACATGGACGGCAGGCTGGAACTGTTGCAGTGGCCGGCTTCTCCTGTCGCCAATATTTCCCGGGCCGAGTCGGCTGCCGTTGTATGAAAATTGCCTTGTTGACAGACGCCTGGCTGCCTCAGGTCAATGGGGTGGTTACCACCTTGCTGGAACTGGTGCAGGAGCTTGAAGCGGCCGGGCACGAGGTGCAGGTGCTGCACCCCGGCCAGTTCGCAACCCGTCCGTGCCCCGGCTATCCTGGCATCGACTTGGCAGTGCGCCCGGCGAAGCGGGTGACGACGATGCTGGACGCGATGAAACCCGATGCCATTCACCTTGCCACGGAAGGGCCGTTGGGCTGGGCAGGGCGCCGCTATTGCCTGTGCAAGGGGTTGGCATTCACTACCGCTTTCCACACGCGATTTCCGGAAATACTGCATGCAGCGCTGCGCGTGCCACTGCGATGGGGGTATGCGCTGTTCAGGCACTTTCACCGGCCATCTTCGGGGGTGATGGTGCCTACGCAAGGCGTTTTGCAGATGCTGGAGCGACGGGGCTTTCGCAATCTGCGCCCATGGACCCATGGGGTGGACACACGGGCTTTTCCGTTCCACGGTGCAACCATCCAGAGCCCGCTCACGGGTGCTTTGGCGCACCCCGTCTCCTTGTATGTCGGGCGGATTTCGTACGAGAAAAACATCGAAGCTTTCCTCCAGCTGGACATACCAGGCTCCAAGGTGGTGTGCGGGGTCGGTCCACTGGAAGCTCGCCTCAAGGCCAAGTATCCGCAGGTCCGTTGGCTGGGCATCCTGGACCGTGCCGCGCTGGCACAGGTGTATGCGGCTGCGGATGTGTTTGTGTTTCCCAGCCGGTCAGAAACCTTCGGCTTGGTCATGCTGGAGGCAATGGCCTGCGGGACGCCGGTGGCCGCCTACCCTGAGGACGGCCCGATGGAGGTGCTGGGGGCGCATTCAGGTCAGCCGTCCAGAGGGGGCGTGCTGCACAACGATTTGCTCGTGGCAAGTCAGCAGGCACTGGCGATACCCCGGTCCGAAGCGCGCGCACGGGCACTCGATTTCACCTGGGCGCATGCCGCCCGGCTGTTCGAGCAGTATCTGGTTCCCGCCCAAGCGCAGGGCTCGCCTCGTGTGACTGTCACAAAATCTGTCACATCTTTGTCATCTGGGCGTTAAATACTGCTGCCATCCTGCACTAGCCGCGTTTGCGTACCCATGTTGCCTTTGCCTTCCGATGATGCTCTCGTGCATGCCAACGCCTCCCTGTCGCCGGACAGTGGCACAAGCGGAGGATCCTCACAGTCCGCCAGCGCGCCCCCTCACATGTTTCTGGACAGGGACCACAGCATCCTGGCTTTCAACGAGCGTGTTTTCGACTGGGCTGTGAGGCCGGATGTGCCGCTACTGGAACGATTGCGATATCTGTGCATCGTGTCGTCCAATCTCGACGAATTTTTTGAGGTCCGTGCTGCGCCGCACATTACCGCCGCGCAAAAAGGTGAGACCAAAGGGCTCTATTCGACGGCATCGTTCGAAGCCATGGCCGCCAAAATACACAGCCTGGTGGAGCGGCAATACGCGCTGTACAACGAGTCCCTGGTGCCTGCGTTTGCCGCGCACGGGATTCGCATCGTGGGGTATGGCGAGCGATCACCCGCCCAAAAGCGCTGGGTCCACGACTATTTTGTGAACGAGGTCCGGCCACTGCTGATTCCAGTGGGGCTGGATCCGGCCCATCCGTTTCCACAGGTGGCCAACAAATCGCTGAACTTCATTGTTCGCCTGAAGGGCCACGACGCTTTCGGCAGGGAGAACGAGATTGCCATCGTCAAGGTGCCGCGTGCGCTGCCAAGGCTGATCCGCATGCCCGCTCGCGTGGCGCCTGGGGAGGCTCTTTTCGTGAGCCTCTCCAGCATTGTTCGCGCGCATCTGGAGGATCTTTTCCCGGGGCGGGAGGTCACGGAATTCTCGCAGTTCCGCGTGACACGCCATTCCGATTTGGCACTGGACGAAGAGGATGTGCGCAATCTGCGGACTGCCCTTCGCCAGGGCTTGCAACACCGGCACTATGGGCAGGCGGTACGGCTGGAGGTGTCCTCCGGGTGTTCGCAGTTTTTGTCGGATTTTCTGTTGGCGCAGTTTGCTTTGCCGGCCGCTGCCTTGTACCGGGTGCATGGCCCGGTGAACCTGGTGCGTTTGACGCAGCTGGTGGATCTGGTGGATGCGCCGGAACTGCTCTTTCCACCCTGGAATTCCGCGTGGCCCCGGCAGCTGCAATCCGGCGTGTCCATCCTGGAACAACTGCGCAAGCACGACGTGCTGATCCACCAGCCGTTCGAGAGTTTTGACGGGCTCCTTGCCTTTTTGCGTGAAGCCGTCAATGACCCTGATGTGCTTGTCATCAAACAGACGATCTACCGCACCGGCGCGGACTCCGAACTCATGGACCTGCTCACCGAGGCCGTACGCCGCGGCAAAGAGGTCATGGCGGTGGTGGAACTCAAGGCGCGCTTTGATGAAGAGGCCAATATCAACTGGGCCGAGGCCCTGGAGTCGATTGGCGCCCAGGTGGTCTACGGGGTAGTGGGTCTCAAGACGCACGCCAAGATGCTGCTGGTTACGCGCAGGGAAGGGCGAAAACTGCGGCGCTACGGGCACCTATCGACGGGTAACTACAACGTACGTACTGCACGGCTGTATACCGATCTGAGCTACCTTACGGCCGATGAAGAAACCACGGCCGACATGGACGGGGTGTTCAATCACCTTGCGAGCCAGAACCGCCCGCCCAAGCTGCGCAAGCTGATGCTGGCGCCGTTCCATCTGCACCGGCGAATGCTGGAGAAAATCGAACAAGTGGGTCTGGCGGCCAGCCGGGGAGAGGATGCGCGGATCGTGGCCAAGATGAATGCCCTGACCGACGAGGCCCTGATGCGTGCTCTGATCGTGGCCGGCCAGCGCGGTGCGCGCATTGATCTCATCGTGCGGGGAGCTTGCATGCTGGCAGCCCAGGTGCCTGGGGTGACCGACAACATCCGTGTACGGTCGGTGATCGGCCGCTTCCTGGAGCACACACGTGTCTTCTACTTCCGCAGCGGGGGGGAGGAAGATCTGTACCTTTCCAGCGCCGACTGGATGAACCGCAACATGATGCGGCGTGTGGAGTTGGCCTGGCCTGTGACAGACCCGCGCCTGCGGCAGCAGATTGTTGACGAGTGCCTGGTCGCCTATTTGCATGACGACCGGGATGCATGGACGCTGAACGCTGACGGCTCCTACAGCCGAGCCCCCCGTCCGCAGGATGGGTTGGGTGCCCAGAACGCTTTAATGGTTCGCTACGGTCCAGCCCCGTCGGGGACGCGCATGGACCAGGGGGCGGCATGATGGACCTCATCCTGTGGCGCCATGCGGAGGCAGAGGAGCTCGCAGAGGCGGGTGATGATCTGGCGAGGGCCTTGACGTCGCGCGGGGAAAAGCAGGCAGCGCGCATGGCGGCCTGGCTGGACCGGCAATTGCCCGAGGGCTTGCGCGTGCTTGCCAGTCCGGCCCGGCGCACCGAGCAAACGGCCAACGCCCTGGGGCGCAAGTTCAAGATGCGCGCCGAGCTGTTACCTGGTGGAACGCCGCAAGATCTGCTGGACCTTGTGCAGTGGCCGCGCGCCAAGGGGACGGTGCTGGTTGTGGGCCATCAACCCATGCTGGGCCAGACCATTGCGCAGCTGATGGGGCTGCAGGCTTCGGAATGCGCTGTGCGCAAGGGAGCTGTCTGGTGGTTGAGGCAGCGGCAGCGGCTGGACCAGAGCCAGACCTTGTTGATCACCGTCCAGTCCCCCGAGTTTCTTTGAGACCTGTTGTGCCGAGGGGATGCCTCGGTACAGCTGGGGCTACTTGCGCGAGGCTTTGGTCGACGTTTTGGTGGCGGGCGCCGGAACCGCAGGCGCGGCTTCCGCCTTGGGGCGACCTGTCTTGATGGAAGGTACTGCCTGTACCGCGCTGCGCAGGGCGGCGTCAGACATGGCGGCCAGGACCTTCAAGCCCGCGCGCAACAGCTCGCTTTTCTTCACGGGCTGGGCGAGAGCAGCCGAGCGCTGCTTCAGGGTTTCTATGACTGCGTATTCATCTTTGGGAATAGTGAAACTGTCGCGCACCAGCTTGGGCTTCTTGGCCTTGGTATCCCGGGCGGCGGCTGGAGCGGGGGGGGTCTTGGTCAATTTCGGTGGCACTTGCGTGGCGGTGGACGCCTTTTTCTTGGAAGCCAAGGCAGGCTTTGTGACTGCTTTTTGTGGCTGCTTGGCGACCGCAGCCGTTTTGGCGGGAGCCTTGGTGGCCGCCGCAGCCGGCTTGACCGACTTTGCCACTGTGGTGGGGGCGGGGCTGGGCGAGGGGGCTGCGGGCAGGGCGGGGCTTGAAGTGGTCATGGCAAACAAACGCTTTCAATAAACGGTATAAACAGTTTATATAGTTTATTGCCAATGCTCAGGGTAGGTCAACCACCAGTTCCCAAGGGGTCTTCTGCCATGCCTGGATTTCTTCGCGCAGCAGGTGTGCAGATTGTGGAAACGCTGTAGCCCAGCCAGCGCGGGCTTTCAGAATGAAACGGTGGCCTTGAGTCTGCAGTGACAAGCCCTGGGTGTCGGGGTCGCGGCGGGCGTGGCACAGTGCCACAGCCAGCCGCATGCTCAGCAGTTGAAGCACGAAGACGGGGTCTTGCAGGTCCGCTTCCAGCTTGCGGACCTTGCCGCGCTGACCTTGAACCAAGATGCCCAAGCGGTGCAGTTCAGGGACTGCAAATCCGGCTGCATCGGTGTTGTCGAGGATGTAGGCGCCATGGCGGTGGGAATCGCTATGGGATATCAGGCAACCAATTTCGTGAAGCCGGGCCGCCCAGTCGAGCTTGCGCGATGCTCGCTCACTTCCAAAAGGCGTAGCCTGGTCAAACAGCGTACAGGCCGTGCGCGCAACCCGTTCCGCGTGCTCCATGTCCACGCCAAACCGCTGCATCAGGCCGTTCACGGTGGCGGTGCGCAGGTCGGTTCCGGGTTGTTCGCGGTCCAGCAGATCGTAGAGTGCGCCTTGGCGCAAGGCGCCCTGGGCCACCTGCATCTGCTCGATGTCCAGCAGATCAAACACGGCGCGCAGTACGCTGATCCCTCCGCCAATGACGGCGCGCCGCTCTTCCTTGAGGCCTTCCAGGCGGATGCGATCCGCAGATTGGGCGCGCAGCAGGCGTTCGTGCAGCCAGTTGAGGCCTTCGCGGGTGATGACGCCTTGGGGGCCGCCCGCAGCTGCAAGCACGTCGCCAACGGCGCCGGCTGTGCCGGATGATCCGTAGGCCACCTCCCAGGCATCTGGCTGGAAGGTTTCCAGCGCTTCGTCCAGCACGGCCTTGGCTGCAATTTCGGCAGCCAGGAACGCCTGCGTGGTGAACTCGCCATTGGCAAAGTAGCGCTGCGACCACGCTACGCTGCCCACGCGGTACGAGGCCACGGCATGGGGCGTGAATTGCTGGCCCAAAATGAGTTCGGTGGAGCGCCCCCCGATGTCCACCACCAGGCGGCGCTCGTCGGACTGCGGGAGCAGGCGGGCGACGCCCTGGTAGATCAGTCTCGCTTCTTCGGGGCCGGAGACGACGTCGATGGGATAGCCAAGCACTTCGCTCCCGCGTGACAGAAACTCTTCCCGGTTGCGTGCTTCGCGCAGGGTCTGGGTGGCCACGGCGCGAACCTGCGAGCGCGGAAAACCCGCCAAGCGCTCTCCAAATCGCGCCAGGCAGGCCCAGCCGCGCTCCATGGCGTCGCGGGTCAGATTGCGGTCTTCGTCCAGGCCATTGCCCTGGCGCACGGTCTCCTTGAGGTATTCCACCCTCTGGATATGACCGAACTCATAACGCCCGATTTCGAGGCGAAAACTGTTGGAGCCGAGGTCGACTGCGGCGAGGCGTGTGCCGTTCTGCATGTTTTTCTGATTGGAGCTTCGTTCGGCATGGTACCGCGAGCGTCTGGTGCACCCGCGCAACGCGCATTGCCACCGGGATGGCGGGTGGGCTGATCGCAAGAATGTGATCTTCGCCAGTGTCTGCGGCTTGTATGACAAATCAATGACAGCGTTACTGGTGCTGGAGGGGGCGGGACGTATATGTGGCAGTTGCTGGGATGAGGAAGGTTTGTGTCACTGAATTGTCATCTGTGGGCCCTAGAGTTCAGCCTGTTCCTGTCAACCCTAGCCAAAAGGTACTGAATAATGAAACGCACATTTCTCAAAACCGTCGCTGTAGCACTGGCCTCCATGGCTGTAGGTAGTGCTTTTGCGGCGGACATCACCGGCGCTGGTGCAACCTTCCCGTTCCCCATGTACGCCAAATGGGCTGAAGCCTACAAAAAGGAAACGGGCACGGGGCTGAACTATCAGTCCATCGGCTCTTCCGGGGGCATCCGCCAGATTCGCGCCAAGACCGTGGCCTTTGGTGCTACCGATGCCCCCTTGCCGGGTGCTGACCTTGACAAAGATGGCATGGTGCAGTTCCCCGCAATCATTGGTGGTACGGTGCCCGTGGTCAATCTGGAAGGCTTCAAGCCCGGCGAGTTGCGGGTGACGGGCCCTGTGCTGGCAGAAATCTTCCTGGGCAAGATCGCCAAGTGGAATGACGCCAAGCTGGCCGCACTGAACCCGGGCAAGACCTTGCCGGACCAAAACATCACCGTGGTTCACCGCGCTGATGGTTCGGGCACCACGTTCAACTGGACCGACTACCTGTCTGCTGTCAGCAAGGAATGGGCAGACTCCGTGGGCAAGGGCGCTGCCGTGAAGTGGCCTGCTGCGTCGTCGGTGGGTGGCAAGGGCAATGAAGGCGTGGCCGCCAATGTGACCCGCGTGAAGGGCGCTGTAGGTTATGTGGAATACGCTTACGTCAAAAAGAACAACATGAACTTCCTGCAGCTGCAAAACGCTGACGGCAAGTACGTAAGCCCAGATGACAAGACCTTTGCAGCCGCTGCTGCCAGCGCAGATTGGTTCAGCGTGCCTGGCATGGGCATCTCGATGGTCAATGCCAAGGGTGCAGAAAGCTGGCCTGTCAGCACAGCCTCGTTCATCCTGATGTACAAGGACCCTGCGGACAAGGCGCAGTCGGCCGAAGTTCTGAAGTTCTTTGACTGGGCGTTCAAGAATGGCAAGGGCATGGCCACGGAGCTGGACTATGTGCCGCTGCCTGATAGCCTGACCGCCGAGATCCGTTCCAAAGTCTGGTCGCAGATCAAGAAGTAAGTCAGTCTGCCCCAGAATACCCCCCATCGGCCGCCTTGGCTGGCCGATGGGTGCTGGTTTGTGGGGATCTCCAGAAGCCAGATGGGAGTCAACATGAGCGTGGGAACCACCATGAGTTCGCAACCCGGGTCCGCCAAAAAGACGGACGCCCCTACGGAGTCGATGGTATCGATTGCCAGGCGGCAGCGTCTTCAGGACATCTTTTTTCATCGGTTGACCCAAAGTCTTTCGCTGCTGGTGCTGGCGGCGCTGCTGGGGATCATCGTCTCTCTGTTCATCTACGCTTGGCCGACGTTCCATAAGTTCGGTGTCCAGTTCATCTGGCGCGTGGAATGGGACATCATCAATGAAGAGTTCGGTGCTGCGATTGCCATCGTCGGCACCCTGGCCAGTGCTGGCATTGCGCTGCTGATTGCGGTGCCTCTGGCTTTTGGCATTGCCCTTTTTCTGACGGAAACCTGCCCGGTCTGGCTGCGGCGCCCCCTGGGCACCGCAGTGGAGCTGTTGGCGGCCGTTCCCTCGATCATCTACGGCATGTTCGGTCTGTTCGTATTTGCCCCGCTGTTTGCCGATTACTTCCAGATGCCGATGCAAAAGCTGCTGGGCTCCATGCCGCTGGTGGGCTTTCTGTTTGGCGGCAGCACCAACGGCTTTGGCATCCTGGCGGCCGGTATCGTGCTCGCGTTCATGGTGCTGCCGTTTGTGGCGGCCGTGATGCGCGACGTGTTCGAGATTGTTCCGCCCATCCTGCGCGAGTCTGCCTATGGCCTGGGCTGCACGACCTGGGAAGTGGTGCGCCGCGTGGTGCTGCCTTACACCCAAAAGGGCGTTATAGGCGGAATCATGCTGGGCCTGGGCCGCGCTCTGGGGGAGACCATGGCCGTGACCTTTGTGATCGGCAACGCCAACCGCATGCCGACATCCCTCTTTTCGCCGGGAACCTCGATTGCCTCTACGCTGGCCAACGAGTTCGGCGAGGCGGCTGACTTCCATCTTTCCACGTTGTTCGCGCTGGGTTTCCTGCTGTTCGTGATCACCTTCGTGGTGCTTTCGGCCGCCAAGATCCTGATGCTGCGTGCTGAAAAGGCCAAGGGCCTTTGAGTCCTCACGCCCTGACCATGAACCTCTTTTGAGACAAGCTCCATGGAATTCAACCAACAACTCTACAAAAAGCGCCAGCGCTCCAACGCCATCGGGCTAACCCTTTCCCTGGGGGCGATGGTGCTGGGTCTGTTCGTGCTGCTCTGGATCCTGAGCGTTCTGCTGTCCAACGGCTTTGCTGCGCTGGACTGGAACATGTTCACCCAGTCCACGCCGGCGCCCGGATCGGAAGGCGGCGGGCTGGCCAATGCCATCGTCGGTAGCCTCATGATGGTAGGTTTTACCGTGCTGGTATCCACACCAATTGGTGTACTGGCTGGCGTGTACTTGGCGGAATACGGCGACCAGAGCAAGACGGCCGAACTCACCCGCTTTGTGACCGACATCATGTTGTCCGCGCCCTCCATCGTTCTGGGCCTGTTCGTCTATGCCATTGCCGTGGCGACGGTCGGCAACTTCTCTGGTTGGGCCGGTAGCCTGGCCTTGTCGCTGATCGCCGTGCCGGTGGTGGTCCGTACCACCGAGAACATGCTGCGCCTGGTTCCCGGCAGTCTGCGCGAGGCTGCTTTTGCACTGGGTGCACCACGCTGGAAAGTGTCCACCATGGTCACCCTGCGTGCTGCGCGCAGTGGCGTGATGACGGGCTTGCTGCTGGCTGTGGCCCGCATCAGTGGCGAGACTGCGCCGCTGTTGTTCACGGCGCTCAACAACCAGTTCTTCAGCACCAACATGAATGCCCCCATGGCCAACCTGCCGGTGGTGATCTTCCAGTTTGCCCTGAGCCCTTACGAAAACTGGGTGCGCCTGGCCTGGGGTGGGGCTTTGCTCATCACGTTGTCGGTGCTGATCCTCAACATCGTGGCGCGGGTTTTCCTGCGCGAGAAGAGCCGTGCCTGACCTGTCGGCCCATTACGCAGACACCACCCAGACAGCCTCCATTTTCAGGATTTGACAATGAACGCCACCGCTACCGTCACCCCCAGCAAGAATGCGCTGGAACTTCGCAACCTCAGCTTCTTCTATGGCAAGTTTCAGGGGCTGCGCAACGTCAGCCTCAACATTGCCGAGCACAAGGTGACTGCTTTCATTGGCCCCTCGGGCTGTGGCAAGTCCACCCTGCTGCGCACTTTGAATCGCATGTACAGCCTGTACCCGGGCCAGCGTGCCGAAGGCACCATCAACTTCTACGGCCAGGACATCCTGGACCCCAAGCAGGACATCAACCTGCTGCGCGCCCGCATCGGCATGGTGTTCCAGAAACCCACGCCGTTTCCCATGTCCATCTACGACAACATCGCCTTCGGTGTGAAGCTCTACGAAAGCCTGAGCAAAAGCGAGATGGACGACCGCGTGGAATGGGCGCTCTCCAAGGCCGCCTTGTGGACCGAGGTGAAGGACAAGCTGCACCAAAGCGGTTTGTCGCTCTCCGGCGGACAGCAGCAGCGCCTGTGCATTGCACGCAGCGTCGCGGTCAAGCCTTCTGTGCTGCTGCTTGACGAACCCACCTCGGCGCTGGACCCGCTGTCCACTGCCAAGATCGAAGAGCTGATCGACGAACTCAAGCACGACTACACGATTGCCATCGTGACGCACAACATGCAGCAGGCAGCCCGCTGCAGCGACTACACGGCCTACATGTACCTCGGCGAAATGATCGAGTTCGGTGCTACCGAGCAGATCTTCTTCAAGCCCGAGCGCAAGGAAACCGAAGACTACATCACCGGCCGTTTCGGCTAAGGAGACAGCAGATGCCCGATAAACACCTTTCGTCCCAGTTCGACAGCGAACTCAACAGCGTCTCCGCCCGTGTGATGGAGATGGGTGGCCTGGTGGAATCGCAGATTCGCCAGGCGGTGTACGCCCTGTCGCAGTTCAGCCTGGAGGCCGTGGAGACTGTGGCCTCGATGGAAACCCGTATCAATGCGATGGAGGTCGAGATCGACCAGGAGCTGTCGTCCATCATCGCCCGCCGTCAGCCGACGGCGCGCGACCTGCGCCTGCTGCTGGCCTTCTCCAAGGCAACAGCCAACCTCGAACGCATGGGTGATGAGGCCAACAAGATGGCCCGTATGGTGCGCTCCATCATCGAGAGTGGTGCACCGCGCTCGCTGCCGTCGAGCGACCTGCGCACGGCAGCCGAGCTGGCGTCGGGCCTGCTGCGCAAGACGCTGGATGCTTTTGCGCGCCTCGACGTCAAGGCGGCGGTGGCCATCCTCAAGGAAGACGACCTGATCGACAAGGAATTCGATGGATTCGTGCGCAAGCTCATCACCTACATGATGGAAGACCCGCGCACCATCTCCCCCAGCCTGGACCTGCTGTTCCTGGCCAAGGCGATTGAGCGCATCGGCGACCATTCCAAGAATGTGGCTGAGTTGATCATCTATCTGGTCAAGGGCAAGGATGTGCGCCACACTGCCCTCGATGAGATCGAGTCAGCCGTTCTGTAAAAAAAGAGCTTTGGCAAAACTATGAGAAAGCTCCCACGCGTCCTCATCGTTGAGGACGAACCTGCGATTGCCGAGTTGATTGCAGTCAATCTACGCCACAACGGATTCCAGCCCTTTTGGGCGGAAGATGGTGACTCGGCCCAGCGCGAGCTGGATGCCGTGCTGCCGGATGTCATCCTGCTCGACTGGATGCTGCCGGGGCAAAGCGGCTTGTCGCTGGCACGCAAGTGGCGTGCGGACAGCCGCACCAAGCCGATCCCGATCCTGATGTTGACGGCCCGGGGCGATGAACCCGACAAGATCGCTGGGCTCGATGCGGGTGCCGACGACTACATCACCAAGCCGTTCTCCACGCAGGAGCTGCTGGCGCGGATCCGTGCCGTGCTGCGCCGTCGTGCTCCCGAGCAGGTCAGCGACAGCGTGACCATTGGCGAGCTGGTGCTCGACGCCGGGACCTACCGCGTGACCTTCCAGGGGCAGCCGCTCAAGGTGGGCCCCACCGAGTTCAAGCTGCTGCACTTTCTCATGAAACACGCCGAACGTGTACACAGCCGCTCGCAATTGCTCGACAAGGTGTGGGGTGACCATGTTTTCATCGAGGAGCGCACAGTGGATGTGCACGTCAAGCGGCTGCGCGAAGCCCTGGGCGCCGCCTCCGTGATGGTGGAAACCGTGCGTGGCGCGGGCTACCGGCTCACCGCCCAGCCCCAGGTGCAGTTGCAGGCCTGAGAGGCTGAGAGTCTGGTCATGATCTCCAGCGAGAGTGTGAACAGGTGCTGAGGGCGCGGGCCTGATGTTGTCGATGGGGCGCACAGGATGCGCCCCTGTTTTTCTGAGAAGGCGTTGCTGACCGCATGCTGTGGCGTATTTCGTATTTCCTGCTCTGGCAGATAGCGGGTGGCGGGCTGGGATGGTGGCAGGGTGGTCCCTGGGGCGCAGCCCTGGGCGCCGCCCTGGCGGCGTGGGCCTGGTTTGTCTGGGATCTGCTGCGTGGCGCGCGTGTGCTGCGCTGGCTGCGCACGGGTGACCTGTCCGAAGTCCCGGCCATGCGCGGTATCTGGGGTGAGGCGGCAGACCGTGCGCGGCGCCTTTTGCGCAGGCAGGAGACCCAGATCCGCGACAGCCAGGACCGGCTGCAGGAGATCCTGGCCGCGCTGCAGGCCACGCCCAATGGGGTGGTGCTGCTGGATGCGCAAGGCCGCATCGAGTGGTGCAACCAGATGGCCGCCAGCCAGTTCGGCTTTGACGCCCAGCGCGATGTGATGCAGTCGATCGGCAACCTGGTGCGCGATCCCGAGTTCACGGCCTACTATGCCGCCCAGGATTTCAGCCACGATGTGGTGCTGGAGGGGCGCTTCAGCACGCCATCGCGGCCGGTGCGCATCTCGGTGCATCTGCACCCCTATGGCGACGGGCGCACCCTGCTGCTGTCGCGCGATGTCACGGCGCTGGAGCAGGCCGAGGCCATGCGGCGCGACTTCGTGGCGAACGTGTCCCATGAGATCCGCACGCCCCTGACGGTGCTGACCGGTTTTGTCGAAACGCTGCAGACCTTGCCCCTGAGTGCCGACGAGCGCTCGCGCTACCTGGGCATGATGGCCCAGCAGGCGCTGCGCATGCAAAGTGTGGTGCAAGACCTTTTGACCCTGTCGCGCCTGGAGGGCAGTCCGCCACCGGGCATGGCGGAGTGGACGCCCGTGCAGGCGCTGATGCAGCGGTGCGAGGAGGAGGGGCGTGCGCTGTCGGCCGTGCTCTCGCAAAACCAGCCGCGCCAGCATGTCATGGTGTTTCCGTCGAAGGACGCGTTGCATGCCGAGGGCGACATTGCAGGCGTGCCCACCGAGTTGCAAAGCGCGTTGTCGAACCTCATCAGCAATGCGGTGCGCTACACGCCTGCGGGTGGGGTGATCACGGTGGCGTGGCACCGCATGGAAGATGGCTGCGCAGTTTTCTCGGTGCAGGACACAGGCCCGGGAATCGCACCCGAACACATTCCGCGTTTGACAGAGCGCTTTTACCGCGTGGACCGCAGCCGCTCCCGCGAGACCGGTGGCACCGGCCTGGGGCTGGCCATCGTCAAGCACGTGCTGCAGCGGCACGGCGCCACGCTGGACATTGCCAGCACGCTGGGCAAGGGCTCGGTGTTCTCGGTCACCTTCCCTGCGAACCGGTTGCGCGGGTTTTCGCTGCCGGTCTGACCGCACGCCACAGCATGGCCAGGAACAGCGCGGCAGTGAGCCACAGCGCCACCGCGCTTGCGGCCCAGAAGGGTGTGGGCGATGGCTCCGCTGCCCAAGGCCCCAGGCCCCGGTAGGCCAGCAGGTAGCCGCCCCCCAAGCCCGCACCCCACAGCAACACGCAATACACCACCAGCGGCGCCACGGTGATGCGGTAGCAGCGCAACACAAACACGCACAGCGTCTGCAGTGCATCGGCTGCGTGGTACGCAGCGACCCACACGATGACCCCGCCCGTCAG
Organism: Acidovorax sp. NN32; assembly: GCF_057597245.1. Taxonomy (NCBI): domain Bacteria; kingdom Pseudomonadati; phylum Pseudomonadota; class Betaproteobacteria; order Burkholderiales; family Comamonadaceae; genus Acidovorax; species Acidovorax sp. NN32. Next base: position 3,457,889 of record NZ_CP199679.1, on the reverse strand, counting down.
GGCCAGCACGCCGGTGTTGGTGGAGTACAAACCGCCAATGTGATTTTTTGCTATTAATAATATAGCTGCTAGCGCAATACCAATAAGCGCTGAAAGTCTAAAACCTATAAAAACCACCTTGCGCGCCCGTGCTGGATCGCCAGCGCCCAGCCAGTAGCTGACGCGGGCGCTGGTGGCGATGGCCAGCGACAGCGGCACCATGTAGAGCACAGCCGCCACATTGGCCGCGATCTGGTGCGCCGCCGATGCGGTGGTGCCCTGGCGTGCAATGAACAACGCCATCAGCGTGAACGACGTCACCTCCACCATCACAGCCAGACCGGCCGGGATGCCCAGGCGGGCAAAGCCCGCAATGGTGGGCCAGTGCGGGGGCTCCATACGGCGCCAGATGCGCAGGGGTTCATAGATGTCCTGCGTGCGCAGCAGCCAGATGGCCAGCGCAAGCATGCTGCCGTTGACCACCAGGGTGGCCCACGCGCATCCCACCACGCCTTGCGCAGGCAGCCCTGCGCCGCCAAAGGTGAACCAGATCGACAGTGGCAGCTTGATGAACAGCGAGCCCACTTGCAGCCAGGTCACCAGCTTGGGGCGGCCCAGTGCCTGGTTCAAGGTGCTGTAGATGCGAAAAAGCAGGGCAGGCGGCAGTGCCAGGGCCAGCACGGCCAGGTAACTTTCCACCTCGGTGCGCAGGGCTGGCGGCACCTCGGTCCAGCGCAGCAGAGGTGCGGGGGACAGCAGGATGGCCATGCCCACCAGCGAGGCCGCGCCGCACAGGTACAGCGACTGCCGCAGAGACCGGCCCAGGCTGTCGGTCTGCCGGGCGCCGCGCAACTCGGCCCACACCGGAAGCAGCGCCTGCAGCACGCCAATCAGCGCCACATACACGCTGATGAAGATGGCGCTGCCCACCGAGAGTGCCGCCAGCGAGGCTTCTCCATGGCGCCCGGCGACGATGGTGTCTGTCACGCCAAACGCCATCACCGCCAGTTGCCCGGCCAGCACCGTGATGGCGTGGCGCGAGATGGTCGAAAGCTCCGACATTACTCCGGCATCATTCGGGCATCAGCGTGCAGGCCCCGCACGGTGAAACACCAGGAGGTGATCGTTCTTGTCAGTGGGGCGTGGAATGGTGGCCCGGGCTTCCCAGCGCGCCACATTCACCATGCGCTCGGACGGAGGCCAGGAGGCGATGTCAGCCACCAGCCAGTCGCACTCGTCCTGCAGGCCCGCCCTCTGAAGCGAGAGGCCACCGTGGTACTGCAGAGCCGCCACCTGGGCACGGTTCAACCCTACCGTCTGCACGCAGCCCGGGGATGGGCCCAGTGCGGCCATCACACTGCGAACCTGGGGGCGATAGCTGCGGGCGTAGTCCAGTAGCGGTAACCACAAAGTCATCAGCAGCAGCCAGCCCAGCGCAGCGCCGCTGGCTGGCAGCACCAGGCTCTTCCAGATGGGCGCCCGGTTGCGCGCGGCGCGCCACCACACTAGGCTGCACCAGCCCACGGTGGCCGCCAGGGCCACGACCAGCGCCAGTGCGGAAAACTGCGGCACAAAACCAGGGGCCAGCTTGGCCACATTGGCTGCAGGCTTGGCGGGAACGCCCGTTTGCATGGCAATCCAGATCACCCAGATCGCCAGCGCAGAAACGGTGAAGAACAGCAGCGTGAACCAGTCGATCAGCGCCCCCACACTGCGCCGCAGCGTGGGCAGTGCAAACGCTGCCAGTGCCGCCAGGGCCGGCAGACCGAGCAGGAGGGCCCTGTCTGCAGGTTGGGTGGTGATGGTGGCGGCAATGGAGACTGCCGAGAACCACAGCGGGAGCAGCAGGTGCCTGTGCCCCTGGCGGCTGATGATCTGCTTGCGCCAGCGCCATAGCGTCCACAGGGCCAGGGGCCAGGCGGGCCATCCAAACCACAGCAGCAGCCGCGCCAGGCTCTGCCACTCTTTGCCGCCTGAGCCGGAATCCACAATTCGCCAGCGCCAGAGATCGAGCCCCCAGGCGATCAGCGCCGCTGCCAACGTGATTGCCCCGAGGGCCAGGGCCCAGCGCAGGCGATGGTCTGTCTGGCTGCCTGGCGCATACACCACCACCACCATGCTGCCCAGTCCCAGCAATGCTGCAAGCGCCGGCGCGCCTGCCAGCGTGAGCCCCACCATGCCTGTGGCCAGCGCCACGGCAGGGGCTACGGTGCGGTGGGGCATGGCTGCAACCGCAAAAAAGATCAGCGCCGTGCAACTGAGCTGCACCAGATAGCTGGTGACCTCATGCGAGAGCTGCGCGAGGCCCAGGCAGGCAATCAGAGCCAGCAACCCGCCATCGGCAATGGCGCGGGCGTAGTCGGGTGGATTGGCTTCGCCCCCAAAGGCAAAGGCCACAGGCTGGGCGCCGGGGCTGCGGGCGAGGTAGTAGACGGCGTACCACGTGGCAATGAGGGTGATGACCAGCAGGAGTGCGAAGGGTAGGCGCACCGCCATCTCGGCAGAAACCCACTGGGGCGCTAGCTGAATTACCCAAGCGCCCAGCCAGTACGGCAGCAGTCCCTCGGTTTCCGGGGGCATGCCGCCCAGCAGGGGGCTCAGCCAGGGCGTGTGCCCGTGGGCCAGCTCCAGCATGTAGCCAAACGCCGTGACATCCGCACTTTTCCACGGGTCGCGCCCGACGAAGCCGGGCACGACATAGGCAATACACAGCAGTACCAGTGCCCAGCGTGGCAGGGGGCTGACAGCGTTCTGGGTAACGATGGCGGGGGTCGGTGGATTCACGCGTCAGAGGGCGGCAAAGCGAAGCCACCGAGAATAAGGGCAAAACCAACGGAAAAAGGCAGCCCGGTTGCCCGGGCTGCCTTTTTGGCGGGAACGCAAGGGCGAATTACTTCGCTGCGGTCTTGCCGAAACGGTTGCGGAAGCGCTCCACGCGGCCACCCATGTTGTCCACCGACTTTTGCGTACCGGTGTAGAAGGGGTGCGATTCAGAAGACGTATCCAGCTTGAACAGCGGGTATTCCTTGCCTTCGAAGGTTTCCATTTCCTTCGTGTTCACGCAGGAACGGGTCACGAACTTGAAGCCGTTGGACAGGTCCGAGAACAGGACTTCGCGGTAGTTGGGGTGAATGCCTTCTTTCATGATCAATCCTTGTCAAGTGCGGGAGCCGCGCTGAACCCGGAGCAACCTTTGCGCCGTGGAACATCCAACGTACTTTCCGCAGAAAAAGCCCTCTATTATTGCACAGGCGGTCTGATGGCATTTTCGCGACGGCCCGTAACGGCTGAAACTGGCAAGGCCTTGGCCAGAACCGCCGCGCAAGGGCCGCCCCGCCGCGCTGGCGGTGTCCCCCTTCCCGAATTGCGTAGCAATTCGAGAGAAGGGGGAAGGCGCGAAAGCGCCTCAGAGGGTTGTCACCCTCCTCTTCGCATCATGTCAAAGAAGTCCACATTGGTCTTGGTGGCCTTCATGTTCTTGATCATCAGCTCCATCGACTCGATCTCGTCCATGTTGTACATGAACTGGCGCAGGATGCGGGTCTTTTGAAGGATCTCGGGCGCCAGCAGCAGCTCTTCGCGGCGCGTGCCGCTCTTGTTGAGCTCGATGGCTGGGAACACGCGCTTTTCGTACAGGCGGCGGTTCAGGTGGATTTCGCAGTTGCCCGTGCCCTTGAACTCTTCAAAGATCACTTCGTCCATGCGGCTGCCGGTGTCGACCAACGCGGTGGCGATGATGGTGAGCGAGCCACCTTCTTCGACCTTGCGCGCGGCGCCGAAGAAGCGCTTGGGGCGCTGCAGTGCGGCGGCGTCCACACCGCCCGAAAGCACCTTGCCGCTGGAGGGCACGACGTTGTTGTAGGCGCGCGCCAGGCGGGTGATGGAGTCCAGCAGGATGACCACGTCCTTCTTCAGCTCGACCAGGCGCTTGGCGCGCTCGATCACCATCTCGGCCACGTGCACGTGGCGGGCGGCGGGCTCGTCGAAGGTGGAGGCGATGATCTCGCCCTTCACCGTGCGCTGCATTTCGGTCACTTCTTCAGGGCGCTCGTCCACCAGCAGCACCATCAGGTGCACGTCGGGGTTGTTGGCCGTGATGGCGTGGGCGATGTGCTGCATCATCACCGTCTTGCCGCTCTTGGGCGGGGCGACGATCAGCGCGCGCTGGCCACGGCCGATGGGCGCAATGATGTCGATGATGCGGCCTGTGATGTTTTCTTCGCCCTTGAAGTCGCGCTCCAGCTTCATCTGTTCCTTGGGGAACAGGGGCGTCAGGTTCTCGAACATCACCTTGTGCTTGTTCTGCTCCGGCGGGCCGCCGTTGACGGAGTCGAGCTTGTTCAGGGCGAAGTAGCGCTCACCGTCTTTGGGTGTGCGGACTTCACCTTCGATCATGTCGCCGGTGTGCAGATTGAAACGGCGCACCTGGCTCGGGCTGATGTAGATATCGTCCGTGCTAGCGGTAAAGCTCGTGTCCGGGCTGCGCAGGAAGCCGAAACCGTCGGGCAAAATTTCCAGCACGCCGTCGGCAATGATTTGTTCCCCGGTCTTGGCCCGCTTCTTGATGATCGCAAACATCAGCTCCTGCTTGCGCATGCGGCCGGTATTTTCGATTTCGAGTTCTTCGGCTTGCTTCAGGACTTCAGACACGTGCAGTGCCTTGAGTTCGTTTAAGTGCATGGAATGACTCCTTGGCGGAGCTGGTATGAATCTTGGGGGAGGAGGGCTGGTGCCAGATGGGCTGCTGTTTGCAGGTCTGGCTCGCCGAGGATCTCGGTCCGGCTGCCAATGCGTGCAGGCCGGTGATCTGAAGGAATTATGACAGGAAAAAAAGCGGGAGATTCACGGGATCCGAATTCGGTCTGTGTCTGGCGCTGCAAGTGGTGTCGTGAAAACAAACAACCCCGCGTGCATGGGCAGGCGCGGGGTTGTGGGTGCGGATCAGGCCAGTTGCTGATCGATGAAGGCGGTCAGTTGTGCCTTGCTCATGGCGCCGACCTTGGTGGCGGCCAGCTGGCCGTCCTTGAACAGCATCAGTGTGGGAATGCCGCGAATGCCGAACTTGGCGGGGATCTCGCGGTTTTCGTCCACATTCATCTTGGCGATCTGCAGCTTGCCCTGGTAGGTGCCTGCCACTTCGTCCAGGATGGGGGCAATCATTTTGCAGGGGCCGCACCATTCGGCCCAGTAGTCCACCAGCACGGCGGAGCCGGGTTGCAGCACGTCGGCTTCAAAGCTGGCGTCAGAGACATGTTTGATGAGTTCGCTGGCCATGGCGGATTCCTTGATTTTGAGCGGGTTGTGACCGGTGTACGTTTAAAGTCTGGGCATTGTGACAGAAACCAATCCCACGTTCACCGGTGTGGCCGGGCCTTGCGACGCTATGACAGTCATAGCGAAAAGCGATCAAACCAGTGGGTTTGCTGTCGCCAGCACCGCCTTGTGGCAACGTGCTCTGGCCCAGGTTGCCGCACATGCCCAGGCCCATGGCGCCCATTTGGCGCGCACAGTGGTGTTGGTGCCCTATGCCCAGCTCATGCCCTGGGCCCAGCGCCACTGGGCGCTGCAGTTTCCGCAAGGCTTTGCGCCGCGCTTTGAAACCACCCGCAACTGGGCTCGCCAGTTGCAGGTGTTTGAGCCTTCGGCCGACGACTTTGCGGGCGACGTGGCGCGCGACACCCTCACGGCCCGCGCCTTGCTCGACCGTGTGGGGCAGGGCGCCCAGCGCGAGATGCTGGCCACGCCCCTGCAAGAAGCCGCCGCCCAACTGGCCACCGCCGTGGCCGCTGTGCCCCCCGCGCAGCGCGCGGCCTGGGGCGACGAGGCCCGCAAACTGCTGGCCACCGCCGACGAGGGCAGCAGCCTGCATTACGAGGCCCTGGTGGCGCGCCTGGCGCTGGAATGGGTGCTGGCCTCACGCCACGCCACCGATGTACTGTTTGAGCCCGGTGTGCGTGCGGCGGTGGATGCGCTGGTGGTGCTCGAAGGCTTTCAGTCCGACGCGCTCCCCCAGGCCCTGCTGGCCCATTGGGGCGAGCAGGGGGCTTGTGTTGCGCTGCCAGCATTGGTCGATGAAGCTCCCGCGCCGCCAAAACGCTCTCTGCATGCCGCCACCGATGCAGAAGACGAAGCCCACCGCGCCGCAGCCTGCGTGCTGGCCCACGTGCGAGATGGCCGGGTGCCCGTGGCGCTGGCCGCCACCGACCGCGCACTGATCCGCCGCGTGCTCGCCCACCTGGACAGCAGCGGCGTGCTGGTGCGCGATGAAAGTGGCTGGATTCTCTCGACCACACGCGCCGCTTCGCGGGTCATGGCCGCGCTGCAGGCTGCGGCGTGGAACGCTTCATCCAACGCGGTGCTGGACTGGGTCAAACACACCCCCGCGCTGATGCCGGGCGAGGTCAACCGCCTGGAGCAATGGCTGCGCAAGGGCGTGGTGCAGCACTGGAGCGCCGCCACCGCGCGGGATCTGAGTGCGCAGCCCCACCTGGCCCGCACCGTGGCCACCGTGGAGGTCTGGCGCGACACCCTGCGCACCGCTCGCCCGCTGGCGCAGTGGCTGCCCGCCCTGCGCGCCGTGCTGGAGCAGGCGGGCCAGTGGCAAGGACTCTCGGCCGACCCGGCCGGCATGCGTGTGCTGGTTGCCCTTCGCCTGCAAGACGGCCAGCAGGCCGAGCTGGACGCCTGGGGTGACAGCGCGGGCCGTCGCATGACGCTGGCCGAATTCACCCGATGGGCCAAGGACGTGCTCGAAGCCGGACGCTATGTGGCCGCCCAGGCCGCCGATGCGCCTGTGGTGGTGGTGCCCTTGCCCCAGCTGCTGGCCCGCCCCTTTGCCGCCGCCGTGCTGCCAGGCTGCGACGAAAAGCGCCTGCAAGCTGCGCCTGAGCCCGCAGGCGACTGGTCGCAGGCCCAGCGCGAGGCCTGGGGCCTGCCCACACGCCAGTCGCTAGAAGCCGCCCAGCGTGCCGCCTGGGCCCACGCCCTGCGCACGCCCGTGGTGGATGTGCTGTGGCGCACCGGCGACGAGGGCGGCGAGCCCCTGTTGGCCAGCGCCCTGGTGCTGGCCCTGCAACTGGATGGCGCCGCTACACCCGGCACGGACGACCGTGCGGCCCGTGCAGTGGCCGCCACCCCCACACTGCGTCCCCAGCCCGTGGGCCAGGCGTTGCCGGTGGCGCACCTGTCCTCTACCGCGTATTCCGATCTGCGCCATTGTCCGTACCGCTTCTTTGCACAGCGCCAGCTGGGCCTGCGCGAGGCCGACGAACTGGACGCCGAGGTGGACAAGCGCGACTTTGGCACCTGGCTGCACGCCGTGCTGCAGCACTTTCATGAAGCCTTGCTGGCCGACCCGACCGACCACGCGGAGGAGCGCCGCACCCGCATGGACGCCGCCGCCGAGGCCGTCACCCGCGAGCAGCGGTTGCAAGACGGAGACTTTCTGCCCTTTGCCGCAGGCTGGGCGCAACTGCGCGACGGCTACCTGCAATGGCTGGCAGGGCACGAGCAGCAGGGCGCCACCTTCCGCCAGGCCGAGGTCAAGGCCCGCCAGCCGCTGGGCGACCTGGAGCTGGTTGGCACCCTCGACCGCATCGATGGTGTCTCGTCCACCGGCGAGCCCACGGTACTGGTCATTGACTACAAAACCGAAAGCGACAGCGTGACCCGCCAGCGCATCAAGAGCGGAGCGGAGGACACGCAACTGGCCTTCTACGCCGCCCTGCTGAGCCACGACACCCTGCGCGCTGCCTACGTCAACGTGGGCGAGCGCGGCGAGACACAGATACACGAACAGGACGAAGTGGTGCACCTGCGCGATGTGCTGATCGAAGGCATCCAGCACGACATGGCCCGCATCGCCGCCGGTGCGCCGCTGCCCGCGCTGGGCGAGGGATCGGTGTGTGACTACTGCGCCGTGCGCGGCCTGTGCCGCAAAGACTACTGGGCGGACGCTGAACAGGCGTTGCCCGCGCAAGAGACGCCATGACCGTCAGCATTCCACAACCCACCCAGGCCGCCTACGAACACAACGGCCGTCCCGTCTCGCGCGAAGCCTTCTACGCCATTGCCTGCGACCCTGCGCGCAGCGTGGCGGTGGAGGCCTGCGCCGGCGCGGGCAAGACCTGGATGCTGGTCTCGCGCATGCTGCGAGCGCTGCTCGACGGCTGCGCGCCGCACGAGATCCTGGCCATCACCTTCACTAAAAAGGCGGCGGGCGAAATGCGCCAGCGCCTGCAAGAATGGTTGGAGCAGTTCAGCCACAAGCCGCTGGAAGAGCTTACGGCAGAGCTGGTTGCACGCGGAATCAGCCCCCAGGGCGCACTGGACAAGCGCGAGGCGCTACAAAATTTATACCGCCAGCTGCTGGGGGCTGGCCGCCCGGTGCAGATCCGCACCTTCCACAGCTGGTTTGCCGCGCTGCTGGGCACGGCGCCGCTGGCGCTGCTGCAACAACAAGGCCTGCCCGCGCACTTTGAGCTGCTCGAAGACGATGCCGAGGCCGTGCGCGAGGTCTGGCCCCCGTTCTTGCAGACCGTGGCCGAAAGCGCCAGCCTGCGCGCTGACTACGAAGCCGTGGTGGCTCGCCACGGCCGCTCGCAAACCCACAAGGCCCTAGCGGCCGCGCTGGCCAAGCGGGTGGAGTTTGATCTGGCCGACGCGGCAGGCGTGGTGGATGCATCCGTGCCGCCCTTCCAGCAGGCATACCCCGAGCTGGCCGCGTTGGCCGAGCCCTCGGAGGCCCTGCAGACCGATGCCGCCCTGCAACGCTGGCGCAGCCGCGCCAGCGCCCTGGGCGCAGAGGCCAACAAGACCCCGCAGAAGGCGGCGGACGTCATCATCGACGCGCTGGGCTGCACCGACCTGAACCAGCGCCTGGACATGCTGCGCAAAGCGATGTTTGTGGCCAAGGAAGACCGCCTCTCCAAGAACCTGGAGAAGTTCCCCGCCGCGCAGGAGGCCGAGCCCGAGTTGCAGCGCCTGCTCACCGCTCGCCGCCAGCACGAGGCCTGGCAGCACCAGCAGCGCATGGCCCGGCTGGCGCGCTGCCTGATTGCGCAGTTTGTGGCCGTCAAGCAGCAGCACGGCTGGGTGGACATGAACGATGTGGAGCGCACGGCCCTGGTCATGCTGGCCGACCCGGTGCTCTCTGGCTGGGTGCAGGAGCGGCTGGACGCGCGCATCCGCCACCTGTTGGTCGATGAGTTTCAGGACACCAACCCGCTGCAGTGGCAGGCGCTGCACGCGTGGCTGTCCGGCTATGCGGGCTCGGGCGGTGGTTCGGCCGCGCCCAGCGTGTTCATCGTGGGCGACCCCAAGCAGAGCATCTACCGCTTTCGCCGCGCCGAACCACAGGTGTTCATCGCTGCGCAGGCGTTTGTGCGCGATGGGCTGCGCGGCGACCTGCTCAGCTGCGACCACACGCGCCGCAACGCACAGGGCGTGATTGCCGCGGTCAACGCCGTCATGGGCCAGGCCCAGGCGCAGAACGAGACCACTGGCTTCCGCGACCACACCACCGAATCGAAACACCCCGGCCAGTTGCTGCGCCTGCCTGCCATCACCGACGCGGACGAAGACAGCCAAGGCGCAGGCCGCAACCCCCTGGCCTGGCGCGATAGCCTGACCGAACCCCGCCACGAGGCCGAAGAAACCCAGCGCATGCGCGAGTGCACGCAGGCCGCCGCCTGGGTGGCTGCGCAGATTGCCGCCGGCACTCTACCCAAAGAGGTGCTGGTGCTGGCCCGCAAGCGCGATCGCCTGGCCAGCATGCAAGACGCCCTGCGTGCCCTGCACCTGCCCTGTGTGCAGCCCGAAAAGGCCGACCTGTTCGACGCACCCGAGGTGCAGGACATGGTGGCGCTGCTGGATGTACTGGTCTCGCCCACCCACGACCTGTCGCTGGCCCGCGCGCTCAAGTCGCCCCTTTTCAGCCTGGGCGACGACGCCCTGGTGGCCTTGGCCGTGCTGCGCCGCCAGCCGGAACATGCGGGCTGCAGTTGGTTTGATTTGCTATTAAAAAGTGAGCTGCTTGCGATTGATTTGAAAGCGCTGAGGCCTGTTTTGATTCAATACCAAGACTGGGTGAGTGGCCTGCCGCCGCACGATGCGCTGCATGCCATCTACGAGCACGGCGACGTGCTGGCCCGCTTCGCCGCTGCTGCCCCGGTCACCCAGCGCCAGGCAGTGCAGGCCAACCTGCGCGCGCTGCTGGCGGCATCGCTGCAGCACGATGGCGGCCGCTACCTCACGCCCTATGCGTTTGTGCGGGCCATGAAGAAGGGCGGCGTGCGCGCCCCCGGCCGGGCCGATGCGCAGGCCGTTCGCCTGCTGACGGTGCACGGCGCCAAGGGGCTGGAGGCCGACTGCGTGCTGCTGCTGGACACCGACACCCGCCCGCAAAAAGCCGAGACCATGGGCGTGCTGGTGGACTGGCCGGGCGAGCAGGCAGTGCCATCGGCCTTCGTCTTTCTGGCCAGCGAATCGAACCCGCCGCCCAGTGCAGAGGCCGCGCTGGCCGCCGAGCAGCAGGCCCGCAGCCGCGAGGAGTTGAACATGCTCTACGTGGCGATGACGCGCGCCAAACATTGCCTGGCGCTGTCGTCCGTGTTGCCCAGCAATTCGGCGCCGGGCAGTTGGTGGAACCGACTGGCACCACTGGTGACCGAGGTGGACACGGGCACGGCCCCTGCGCTTTCCGCTGGAGCCGGTGCGACCCCCGACACCTTCACCATCGCCGCGCTGCACCCCCTGCCCGAAGCCCTGCAAAGCGCCCGCACCAAACCTGGTGCTGCAGCTGCCGACCCCACCAGTGCTACGCCCGTGGCCATGCCTGGCGACGCCGAGTCCACCCCCCTGTCACGCCAGGGCGACGCCATGCACCAACTGTTGGAGCAGGCCGGTGTGGCCGGTGCCCCGCTGGCCGACCTGCGCACCCACGGCTGGCCTGCTGCGCGCATTGCAAGGCTGGCCAGCGACCACGACATTGCCCCTGCAGCGGCCGAGTTGGCGGCCCGCATGGCACAGGGCATCCTGGCCGGGGAGGGCGCCTGGGCGTGGGACCCGGAGCAGGTGCAGACCGCCATCAACGAAGCCCCGCTGCATTACCAGGGCCAAAGCCTGCGCATTGATCGGCTGGTGCTGCGACGTGCCCTGTCTGCAGATGATGCCGTGGCAGGCTGGTGGGTGCTCGATTACAAAAGCGCCGCCCAGCCTCAGCGCCAGCAAGCGCTGGTGGCGCAACTGCAGCGCTACCAAGAAGCCGTACAGGCCCTGATGCCGGGCGAGGCCGTGCACGCGGCCTTTCTCACAGGCGATGGGCGTTTGGTGCGGGCAGGGGGCGGGCCCACCCTTGCCGCCGTCGGGCATACTCTCGCCCCCGCTGCGCCGGATGCTCCGGCAAAGCCCGAGCGTCCGCGCCCCGCGCCGGGGCCTTCAGATTCTGCGCAAGGCTCTTTGTTTTGACCCGCACCCAGGGCTTCCAACCCGCGCAACGCCCCCACTTTTAGCAAGGTTCTCCCGTGTCTCACACCCTTTCTCCTTCCGATTCACCCGTCGCACCAGCCCTGCCTGCGGGGACTTTGCCGTGCGATGTGGCCATCGTCGGCGGTGGCCCGGCGGGCCTGATGGCGGCCGAGGTGCTGGCCCAGGCGGGGGTGGCCGTTCATCTGTTCGACGCCATGCCTTCGGTGGGGCGCAAGTTTCTGCTGGCGGGCAAGGGCGGGCTCAACCTCACACATTCCGAGCCCCATGCTCCGTTTGTCAACCGCTATGCAGAGCGCCAGCCTCAGCTCGAACCTTTGCTGCAGGAATTTGGTGGGCCCGAGGTCCGGGCCTGGGCGCAAGGCCTGGGTGTAGAGACCTTCGTGGGCACCTCCGGCCGCGTGTTCCCCGCTGACATGAAGGCCGCGCCCTTGCTGCGCGCCTGGTTGCAGCGCCTGCGCGGGCAGGGCGTGGTGTTCCACATGCGACACCGCTGGCTGGGCTGGTCGGACGATGGTGCCCTGCGTTTTGCAGCCCCTGCGGGCGAGGTGCCAGTGGTCGCCAGGTCGGTGGTGTTGGCGCTGGGCGGTGGCAGCTGGGCACGCCTGGGGTCGGATGGTGCCTGGGTGCCGCTGCTGGCGCAGCGCGGTGTGGCCGTGGCGCCGCTGCGGCCCTCCAACTGTGGTTTTGACGTGCTGCGCGCCGATGCGCCGGCGGGTGAGACGCGCCGCGCGTTCTTGCAGGAGCTGATCGGCCGCACCCCCGTTCCCGCTGTGGGCTGGACGCCCCATTTTGTCGAGCGTTTTGCAGGCCAGCCCTTCAAGACGGTGGCGCTGGCTTTCACCGACAGCCAGGGCCGCACGTTCAGCCGCAGGGGTGAATTCGTGGCCACAGCGACAGGCGTCGAGGGCAGCCTGGTCTACGCCGCGTCGCACCTGCTGCGCGACGAGATCGAGGCCCACGGCCATGCCACTTTTCATCTGGATTTGCTGCCCGACCACACGCCGGAACGTGTGCTGGTGGAAGTGCGCCATCCACGCGGATCACGTTCATTGTCCAGCCACCTCAAGAGCCGTCTGGGGCTCGATGGCATCAAGGCGGGCATCCTGTATGAACACCTGGGCAAGGACGGCATGAACGACCCGGTGGCTCTGGCACACGCCATCAAGGCACTGCCCATCACGGTCGTGGCCACACGGCCCATCGACGAAGCCATCAGCACCGCCGGTGGTGTGGCTTTTGAGGCGCTGGACACGCACCTCATGGCCCATGCCTTACCGGGCGTGTTCTGCGCGGGCGAAATGCTCGATTGGGAGGCGCCCACCGGGGGCTATCTGCTCACGGCCAGCTTGGCCAGTGGCCGCGTGGCGGGGTTGGGCGCGCTGCACTGGCTGCGCCAAGCTGCCGGAGCTTGAGAACGCTGAACGAAAGGGGGTTTGCGCCTGGGGCGACCGGCCCCGGCCTCGCCAGCCAAGAGCACATCGCAAAGGATGTCGCCGCTGAGAGGGGGCTGCGCGACAGCGCAAAAAAAGAAGTTGACGAGCCTTACCCCCGGCACTGACTCCACAGTTAGGGCTGCTTGGTTCCCCACCTGACCCGGTTGGCCGCTTCACCATGCGAGGAGGCCCGTCACCGTCGATTGTACGACGGATGCGGATGCACTTTTCTGAACAGCCCCGTTGCCGTGGGCGCTGGAAGGACACTCGGCACAGCCCGTAGAATCTGCCGGATGTCCTACCTCGTGCTCGCCCGCAAGTACCGCCCCCGCAATTTCACCGAAATGGTGGGGCAGGAGCATGTGGTGCAGGCCCTCACCAATGCGCTCAACACACAGCGCCTGCACCATGCCTACCTGTTCACAGGCACGCGGGGTGTGGGCAAGACGACGGTGTCGCGCATTCTGGCCAAATCGCTCAACTGCCAGGGGCCCGACGGTCAGGGCGGCATCACCGCCACACCGTGTGGCGTGTGCTCGGCCTGTACGGATATCGACAGTGGCCGCTTCCCGGATTACACCGAGCTGGATGCTGCATCGAATCGGGGTGTGGATGAGGTGCAGAGCCTTCTGGAGCAGGCGGTCTACAAGCCGGTGCAGGGCCGCTTCAAGGTCTTCATGATCGACGAAGTGCACATGCTCACGAACACGGCGTTCAATGCCATGCTCAAGACGCTGGAAGAGCCTCCTGAATACCTCAAGTTCGTGCTGGCCACGACCGACCCGCAGAAGGTGCCGGTGACGGTGCTGAGCCGCTGTCTGCAGTTCAACCTGCGGCCCATGGCGCCCGAGACGGTCCTGAGCCACCTCACGCAGGTGCTGGCGTCGGAAAACGTATCGTCCGAGCCCCAGGCTCTTCGGCTGCTGTCGCGCGCCGCGCGGGGCTCCATGCGCGATGCACTGTCGCTCACCGACCAGGCCATCGCTTTTGGCAGCGGCCAGTTGCAGGAAGCCGCCGTGCGCCAGATGCTGGGCGCGGTGGACCGCTCCTACGTGTTCCGCCTCATCGGCGCGTTGGCCGAGGGCGACGGCAAGACCGTGGTGGAAACCTCGGACACGCTGCGTCTCAATGGCCTGTCGGCCGCCTCTACGCTCGAAGAAATGAGCGCCGTGCTGCAGCGCATGGCGGTGTTCCAGGCCGTGCCCCAGATGGCAGGCACCGTGGATGCCGACGACCCCGAGGCCGCAGAAACGGCCCGTCTTGCCGCGCTGATGCCTGCTGACGAAACCCAGCTGCTCTACAGCCTGTGCCTGCACGGGCGCGGTGAACTGGGTCTGGCGCCCGATGAGTACGCTGCACTGACCATGGTGCTGCTGCGCTTGCTGGCGTTCAAGCCTGTAAGCGGTGTTGGCGGCGCTGGCGAATCGGCTGAAAAAAAAACTCTGACGCGGGCTGAAGCGGCGTCTTCCAGCCCACCAGCTGCGGTTTCTGCCGCTCCCGCAGCGGCAGCCGTGGCGGTGCCAACCCCCGTGGCGCGAACGGCGCCGACGCCCGCGCCTGCTTCTCAGGTGCCACCAGCGGTGCCTCCCGCAGCGCCTGCAGCAGGTGCTTCGCCAGCATTGCCACCGGAGATTTCTGCAGAACCCGGCGAATCCGTGGACTCTGCGGAGCCACCACCCTGGCCAGGCTCGGAAGAGCCGGGTGCTGCATCACCTGCAAACTCCGCCGCCACGGCACTGCCGGTGCGTACGCCCGAGAGATTTGGACAAAATAAGCACCCAGCGCAACCTCAGCATGCGCAAGGCGCTCCTGAATATGTAGCAATCCCGGTGCGTGAATCGCCCGAACCAGGGGAGCGTGTGCAACCGTTGCCGCTTTCTGCGCCAACGCCCGTCTCTGCGCGCTACACGCCCACCGAGGAGGGCGATGTCTGGCATGCCACCGTGCAGCAGATGGTGGCGGCAGAATCGATTACCGCCCTGGTGCGCGAACTGGCCCTGCAGTCACAACTGGTGGCGCGCGACGGAGGCCACTGGCTGCTGCGTGTGGAGCGTGAATCGCTGAACCAGCCTACTGCACGCGAGCGCCTGCGCGCCGCGCTGGAGGCTGCGGGCCACGCCACCCAGATCAGTGTGGAGGTGGGCCATGTCATCGACAGCCCCGCCCGCCGCAATGCCGCTGCCGCTGCCGAGCGCCAGCGCCGTGCTGAGGAGATTGTGAACGACGACCCCTATGTGCAGTCGCTGGTGCGCGACTATGGCGCGAGAATCGTGCCGGGCAGCATCAAGCCTGCGTGAGATGAAGCGCCCCCTGAGTCGCCTGCGGCGCCTTCCCCCTCTCTCGCTTCGCGGGAGGGGGACGCACTCGGGGGCCTGGCAAAGCCAGCTCCACGAGTGCACCGGATTGGCGTGTGCCAGTTTCGACGGCCGCTGACATTGCACAGCACAATACCGTGCATCTCGGATACCGAATCTCTGTCCCTTCGTGGGAATCGATCAACCAGAAAGAAAGCAAAGGAAATCACACTATGTTCAACAAAGGACAACTTGCAGGCCTCATGAAGCAAGCCCAGGCGATGCAGGACAACCTCAAGAAGGCGCAGGACGAGCTGGCCTTCATCGAGGTGGAGGGTGAATCGGGCGCGGGCCTGGTGAAAGTGGTGATGACGTGCAAGCACGACGTCAAGCGCATCACCATCGACCCGAGCCTGCTGGCCGAAGACAAGGACATGCTGGAAGACCTCGTTGCGGCGGCGTTCAATGCTGCGGTGCGCAAGGCGGAAGAGACTTCTTCGGAGAAGATGGGCAAGCTCACCCAAGGCATGCCAGGCCTCCCCGGCGGCATGAAATTCCCTTTCTGAGGGTTGGCTACCGAGCGGGCGATCTGCGTCGTTGGGCGGTGCTCGGAATCCTCACGTACAGGAAGTACGTTCCGGTTCCTGTGCTCCGTCCGCCTAGCAGCTCATCCCGCTCGCTACGCCCTTGAGGGTGGGGTGTGAAGGCAGAGGGCGAGCACCTGTTTTCTTCCCTACATCCGTTTGGGCTGAGCTTGTCGAAGCCTGGCTCCGCCGCTCCCTACAACGTCACGCGCATCGCCTCTAGTCTGTCCATGTCCACCACCAACTCCCTCGACGTTCTGATCCAGGCGCTGCGCCGCTTGCCGGGGGTGGGGGTGAAGTCTGCGCAGCGCATGGCGTTTCATTTGCTGCAGCATGATCGGGAGGGGGCGCTGGCCTTGTCGCGGGCGCTCGGCGATGCGGTGGGCACCGTGCACCATTGCGCGCGCTGCCACACGTTCACCGAGGCCGAGGTGTGCAGTACCTGCCTGGACCCTGAGCGCGATGCGACGCGGCTTTGCGTGGTCGAGACACCGGCCGATCAGTCGGCGCTGGAGCGCACGGCGGCGTTCAAGGGGCTTTACTTTGTGCTGATGGGGCGGCTGAGCCCCCTCGATGGCATTGGCCCCAAGGAAATAGGCCTGCAAAAGCTCATGGACCGGGCCACCGATGGCACGGTGCAAGAGGTCATTTTGGCGACCAACTTCAATGCCGAAGGCGAGGCCACGGCCCATGTGATCACCGAGGCGCTCAGGAGCCGGGGGCTGCACGTGACGCGGCTGGCGCGCGGCGTGCCCGTGGGCAGCGAGCTGGAGTACGTGGACCTGGGCACGATTGCGCATGCGCTGGTGGATCGTCGCTAGGTGTTTGTTCGCGAAACTTGTGCCTGCGGCGGCTAGGATACTCACAATTTAATAGCTGCTAGCGCTTGTGTATCAAGCGCTAGAGCCCAAAAAGGCTTAAAAATGAATACCACCATGCATGTCGCACGGTTCACAGTGGCCTACTGGTGCGTGCTGATCGCAGCCCTGCTTCCCATGGGGTGCGCCTGGCTGGCCAAGAGTGGCAGCTTCGGCAAGTCGCGCAAGGACGGTGGCTTTGACAACCGTGACCCCCGCGCCTGGATGGCTCGGCAGACCGACTGGCGGGCCCGCGCCAATGCGGCGCAGGCCAACAGTTTCGAAGGCTTGCCGTTCTTCATCGGTGCCGTGATCATCGCGCACCTGCTCGGGGCGGGGCAGACGTTGCTGGACATGTTGGCGCTGCTGTACGTCATGCTGCGCATCTTCTACATCATGATGTACGTGTCCGACATGCCCACCGTGCGCAGTGTGGTCTGGGCCGCAGCGTTTTTGGTCAATATCGGCATCCTGTTCGTCGGCTACCGCTGATCTTTGCCAGCCCGGCCTTTGAAGAAGGGCTGGCGCCACTCTTTCGGGGGCTGCCGGTCGGGCTCCAGTTTCTTTTAACCCTGGTACGTAGAAACCCGCAGGGATTCCCCCTGATGCGGGTTTGTGGGCTCTGGGGCACGATTGTTGCAATGCAGCATTGCTGTTTCCACTGATTCTCACGGATTGTCATGACCCGCCCCTTGCTCACCCGCCGCGCCTTTGGCGCCGTCTCCGCCCTGTCGGCGGCGGGGGTGTTTGCGCCTGCCATTGTGCGGGCGCAGGCAGAGGGGGCAGCAGCGTTGGGCAACGTCACCATTGCCGTGGGCGGACAGGGCGTGCTCTACCACCTGCCGCTGGCGCTGGCCGACCAGCTGGGCTACTTCAAGGCGGAAGGTCTGGACGTGACGGTGCGCGATTTTTCGGCTGGCGCCCTGGCCCTGCAGGCGGTGCAGGAGGGTGGGGCCGATGTCTGTGCCGGAGCCTTCGAGCACACCATCCGGCAGCAGGTGCGTGGCCAGTCCTACCGCTCGCTGGTGGTGATGGGGCGTGCGCCTCAACTGGCGCTGGGGGTTTCGCAACGCTCGCTGCCTGCGTACAAGGATCTGGCGGATCTGCAGGGACGGCGCATTGGCGTGTCATCGGTGGGGTCGTCTACGCACCTGGCGGCCAGCGTGGTGCTGGCCCGAGCGGGCATGGGGCCGCGTGATGTGGCGTTTGTGGGCGTGGGATCTGGTATGGCCGCGATGAATGCGCTGCGTTCTGGACAGGTGCATGCGCTGTGCCATGCCGACCCGATCATGACGCTGCTGGAGCAAAAGGCAGACACACGCATTGCGGGCGACATGCGCTCACTCAAGGCCGCGCAGGAGATGTTTGGCGGCGCCCTGCCAGCCAGCTGTCTTTATGCGCCGCAGCCCTTCCTGCAAAAACATGCCGCCCAGGCCCAGGCACTGGCCAACGGCATCGTGCATGCCCTCAAATGGCTGCAGACCGCTGCCCCGGCAGACCTTGTCAAGGCGGTGCCTCCGGGCTACCTGATGGGAGACCGGGGGCTTTACCTGGCGGCCTTCAGCCGGGTGCGCGAGACCTATTCGACCCATGGGATGATGCCCGATGATGGCGCAGCCACGGCCTTGCGCGTGCTCTCGCGCGTGCACCCCGAGTTGGCGGATTTCAAGGTGGAGCTGGCACGCACCTACACCAACGATTTCGTGCGCAAGGCGCGGCAGAAATTCAACGTCTGAGCTCGCGCACCGGATACTCGCTGGGCCACTTTGGGGGTGACCGCAGGGGAGCAGTGGCAGTGCAGGACCCAGATTGATCAGTGGATGCCGCGCACTGTCGCAATGCGTCGGCATCCGGGTCGGGAAGATGGCTTACATTCGTCGGCGTTCGGTTTGCCGTAGCCTCGGCCTACCAGTCATCTACCTCACCAGGATTGCTCCATGTCTTTTACCCTCAGCATCGGCCCGCTTGTCTCTTTGATCGCGGGCATTCTCATCCTCGTCATGCCCCGTCTGCTCAGCACCATCGTGGCGCTGTACCTCATCATCATGGGCATTCTGGGGCTGCTGGGCATGCACTCGCTGAAGTTCTGAGGCGCCTGGTGACGCCTTCTTGCGCGTTGCCCGCGGCGTTCCAATGGCGTTTTAGCGGCGCTTGACCTTGGACGGGGTTCCCCCTCGGCGTACAGGTGCAGCAGCCGTGCGCTTGCCAGAACCGGAGCGGGCCACCGTGCCACGCGCCTGCGTGGCCTGTCGCACGGGCAGGTACACGACCACCTGCTCGCCCAGCTTGAAGGCCGCACTGGCGCGCACGTCGTTCCAGTCGGCCACGCTGGCAGCGCTGAGCTTGTAGCGCCGGGCAATGCTGGCCACGGTTTCACCCTTGCGGGCTCGCACCGTGGTGCGGCGGGTCACGATCTCTGGCGAGAAAGCGACCTGGCCGTTGTCTGCCAGGTGCGAAGAGACGTCCTGCCGGATGGCGGATGAACGCGGGACCATCAACGCCGAGCCTGCCTTGATCAGCATGCGGGGAGGAATGTTGTTGATGCTGCGCAGGTCGTTCTCGCTCATGCCTGCCCGCTGGGCGGCTTCGGAGACCGTCATGGTGGAGGGCACGGACCACACGGTCCAGCTTGCATACTGGCCCTCGCGGCGCGCTTCAAGGTTGCGCTGGAACACCTTGGCGTTGTCCCAGGGCAGCAGGATTTGTGGCGTACCGGCAGCCAGAATGACAGGCTTGTTGAACGACGGGTTCAGCGCGCGGAAATCTTCCTCGCGAATGCCTGCCAGCGTGGCCACCAGCGCAACGTCGATGTCATGGGTGATGTCCACCGTCTGGAAATAGGGGTGGTTTTCGATGAGGGGCAGCTCGGTGCGGAAGGCCTCGGGGTTGGCTACGATGTTCTTCACGGCCTGCAGCTTGGGCACATACATGCGGGTTTCGGCCGGCATGTTCAGGTCGGTGTAGCTGGTGCCCAGTCCCTGCTTCTGGTTGCGGGCAATGGCCCGGCCTACGCTGCCTTCGCCCCAGTTGTAGGCGGCCAGGGCCAGGTGCCAGTCGCCAAACATGCCGTAGAGCTTTTGCAGGTAGTCGAGTGCAGCGCGCGTGGAGGCGAGCACATCGCGGCGGTCGTCGCGGAAGGCGTTCTGCTTGAGGTCGAAATAGTTGCCGGTGGCGGGCATGAACTGCCACATGCCGGCCGCCTTGGCGCTGGACACAGCCTGCGGGTTGAACGCGCTTTCGATGTAGGGCAGCAGCGCCAGCTCGGTGGGCATGCCGCGTCGCTCCAGCTCTTCAACGATATGGAAAAGGTACTTGCTGGAGCGCTCGGTCATGCGCTGCATGTAGTCGGGTCGCGTGGCGTACCACTGCTCGCGGTCCTGGACCAGTTCGTGCTGCAGGTCGGGCATGGCAAAGCCCCGGCGGATGCGGTCCCACAGGTCGGCGGGGGCCGAGAGCGATGCGACCTCGCCGCTGGAGGCCTGCGCGGCGGTGATGGGCCTGAGCGGGCCGTTGGGGATGACGGGGGTGTGGGCGGTCCGGGGTGGTGCACCGGTGGGTGTGGAGGGTGCGCTTTCAGCCGCGCTGTCCTGCGAAGGCCCGGTGGTGGCGCAGCCCGTGAGCCAGAGCGCGCACGCCAGGCAGGCGATGTGCAAAATTTTCATCGAAACTCGTTTTTCCATTGACGCAGTGCGGCCAGTACCGCCACGGCATCGTCTTGATTCACCTTTGCGTCGTAGCCATGGGCCGCCTGGGCCACTGCAGGCTGTCGCACGCGCAGGAAGGGGTTGATGTCTTGCTCCAGGGCCATGCGCGATGGCAGTGTGGGCTGGTGGCGGGTCCGCAGTGCTTCACATTGGCTGCTGTAGTGGAGCAATGCGGCATTGCCGGGTTCCACGGCCCGCGCAAATTTCAGGTTGGAGAGGGTGTACTCGTGGGTGCAGCATACGCGGGTGTTGCCGGGCAACACCGCCAGCTGGTCCAGGGAGTTCAGCATTTGGGCGGGCGTGCCTTCAAACAGCCGGCCACAGCCGCCCGAAAAAAGCGTGTCGCCGCAGAACAGCAGGGGTTCCCCGTCGATGTCGGGGCAGTAGTAGGCAATGTGGCCAGCGGTATGGCCAGGTACATCAATGACTTCGAACCGAAGTCCCATGGTTTCCACGGCATCACCGTGCGCCAGGCGGTGCAGCGGCTCGGGGATTTTCTCGCGTGCGGGGCCGTAGACCACGGCGCCGGTGGCGCTGCGCACGGCATCCACACCGCCGACATGATCGGCATGGTGGTGCGTGACTAGAATGGCCTTCAACTGCACGCCAAGGTGCTGCAGGGCCTGCAGCACAGGCGCGGAATCTCCCGGGTCCACAACGATCGCCTGGCGGCCGTCGTGCAGCATCCAGATGTAGTTGTCGGTAAAGGCGGGCAGCGGCAGCAAGTTCATGAGCGATCAAATTATAGGTTTGCACCACTGGTTCGATTCCCCGCCGGGCCGGTACCTGCTGGCGTGGGAGCAGGCGCGCTTCGATGAGGCGGTGGCCGATATCTTTGGCTACCACAGCCTGCAGCTTGGAATGCCCTTGCTGGATGGCCTTCGCACCAACCGCATGCCGCACCAATGGCTGGCGCTGGGGCAGGAGGCGGTGCGGGGTTCCATCGCCTTTCTAGAGACCGGTAATGGCGATGCCCCCCTGCAGCGCCGCGCGGTGGATCTGCTGACAGAGCCCGTGGCCTTGCCGTTTGCGGCGGCGAGCCTCGATCTGCTGGTGCTGCCCCATACCCTGGAGTTGAGCATTGACCCCCACGCCGCCCTGCGTGAAGTGGAGCGCGTGCTCGTGCCCGAGGGCCGGGTGGTCATCAGCGGGCTGAACCCGACCAGCCTGTGGGGGCTGCGCCAGTGGCGTGCCCGCATGATCCAGCGTCTGGGCGGGGGCACTCTATACCTGCCGGATGTGGGCGAGTTCATTGGCTACCGGCGCTTGCGCGACTGGCTCAGGCTTTTGAGTTTTGAGGTCGAGTCGGCCCAGTTTGGCTGTTATCGTCCGGCGGTGCGCAGCACCCAGTGGCTGGAGCGTTTTGGCTTCATGGACCCGTTGGGCGAGCGGTGGTGGCCTATTTTTGGCGCGGCCTATTTTCTGGTGGCGGTCAAGCGGGTTCACGGCATGCGTTTGCTGGAGCCCGCCTGGCGGTCCAGCCGACAGCGTGCCGCCTCCACAGTGCCCATTGCCAACCGGGCAGGCCCGGCGGGTGCAACGGGCAGCACCTCGCGCATATTCACAGACAGCGACGACAGAGACAGGAACACAGTTTGAACCAGGTAGAGATATACACAGATGGCGCCTGCAAGGGCAACCCCGGCCCTGGGGGATGGGGTGCATGGTTGCGTTCGGGATCGACAGAAAAAGAGCTTTTTGGGGGTGAGCTGGGCACCACCAACAACCGCATGGAGCTGATGGCCGTGATCGAGGCGCTGTCGGCCTTGAAGCGCCCCTGCGCCGTGACGCTGTACCTCGACAGCGAATATGTACGCAAGGGCATCACCGAGTGGATTCACGGCTGGAAGGCCAAGGGATGGCGCACGGCCTCCAAGCAGCCGGTCAAGAACGTGGAGCTGTGGCAGCGGCTGGACGCGCTGGTGAGCACGGCTGGCCACCGTATCGAATGGCGCTGGGTGAAAGGGCACTCGGGCGATCCAGGCAACGAGCGGGCCGATGCACTGGCCAATCGGGGTGTCGAAAAAGCCCTGGGGCGTGGGTGACGGTGGGCATCTATCGGTGCGCAGCGTCTGTGCACCACGGCATCAGAAGCCCCCTCCGGGGCTTTTTTTGTCTCTGCAGCATGTAAAGCCTGCGTAAATCTGCCGCAATTGCCCTTGTGGGTATGCCAAGGTTTGCTGCAGCGCAAGACACGCACTGATACATTGTTTGGCTGCCTTCCCCACATCACCCGCTTCATTGATCCATGGCGTCCAAGAACAAATACATCGTTTTCGCTGTCATCGGCATCGCTGCCGCGTCGGGCGCAGCCTGGTGGCTTCAGAAACCGGCCCAGTCCGTGCGCAGCGAGGCGCCTGCCGACGGCAGGGGTAGCGCCGCGCCGGCTGGTGCGGCGGCCAAGGGTGGGGGCGCAGGCCGCCCCGTGGCGGTAGAGGCCGTGGCCGTGCGGCAGATGGCCTTGCGCGACGATGCCGAGGCCGTGGGCAGTCTGCGGTCGCGCCAGAGCGTGGTGCTGCGCCCCGAGGTGAGCGGTCGCATCACGGCGCTCAACTTTCGCGACGGCGAGCGCGTGCGGCGCGGGCAGGTGCTGGTGCAGTTTGACGACCAGTTGCCCCGCGCCCAGGTGCAGCAGAGCCAAGCCGAGCTCTCCATCGCCCAGGCCAACCACAAACGCAATCAGGAACTGGTGGCCCAGGGCTTCATCAGCCAGCGTTCGGTCGATGAAAGTGCCGCCAACCTCGAAGTGGCGCGGGCCAAATTGTCCTTGGCGCAGGCCACGGCCTCGCGCCTGAAGATCGTGGCGCCGTTTGACGGCATCGCCGGTATTCGCGGGGTGAACGTGGGCGACTACCTCAAGGACGGTGCCGACATCGTCAATGTCGAAGACCTGGATGTGGTGTATGTGGACTTCCGCCTGCCCGAGCGTTTGCAGAGCAAGGTCCGCACGGGCCAGACCGCCCAGGTGGCGTTCGACGCCTTGCCCGGCGTGCGCTACAGCGCCGTGGTGCAGGCCATCAACCCCCAGATTGACGCCGATGGCCGCTCGGTGGTGGTGCGCGGCTGCATTGACAACCGGCGCCTGCAGTTGCGCCCCGGCATGTTTGCGCGCGTGACGGCCGTGTTTTCAGAGCGCAGCGATGCCCGGGTGATCCCCGAGGAAGCCATCGTGCCCGACGGCAGCAGCCCATATGTGTTCAAGATTGTGGATGGCAAGGAGCCTGGCAGCCGCGTGGCGCGGCGCACCCCCGTCAAGCTGGGTGCGCGCACCCCCGGGTTTGTGGAAGTGGTGGATGGTCTGGCCATGGGAGATGTGGTGGTGACCGCAGGCCAGCAGCGCATCCAAAAGGATGGCACCCCAGTGCGTGTGGTGGAACTGGGCAAGCCAGGCAAGCAGAGCAATGGCGGCGCGCCATCACCAGCGCGCGCAGCCGCCTCGGCCGGGGCGGCAGGTGCAGACCGTGCTGCAGGTGCCGTGGCACCGACCGATGCACCAGCGCCCACTGGGGCTGGCAGCGCCAGCAGCCCCCGCGCAGCGGCGCAGCCGATGGCAGCCGCACCCGTTGCCAATGCTGCTACCGCTGCCACTGCCACTGCCACTGCCACTGCCACTGCCACTGCCACTGCCACTGCAGCATCGGCCAATGCCGTAGTGGCGCCGTTGCCCGGCCCTAATCCTTGCCAGCTTGCGGGCACGCCCGGCCGCGCACCACAAGGCAGCCCACGCCATCCTGCGTGATCGATGAAGTTCCAGGACTGCCATGCAACTCGCTGAAATATCGATACGCCGACCGGTCTTTGCGACCGTGCTCTCGCTGCTGGTGCTGCTGATCGGCGCCGTGAGCTTCACGCGCCTGTCGGTGCGCGAATACCCCAAGATCGACGAACCCGTGGTCACCGTCAGCGTGCGTTATGCGGGCGCGTCGGCCGAGGTGATCGAATCCCAGGTCACCAAGCCGCTCGAAGACTCCATTGCGGGCATTGACGCGGTGGACGTGATCACCTCCATCAGCCGGGCCGAGCAAAGCCAGATCAGCGTGCGCTTTCGGTTGGAGAAAGACGCCGACAACGCCGCCGCCGAGGTGCGCGACCGCACCGCGCGGGTGCGCAACCGCCTGCCCGATGCTGTGGATGAGCCCGTGATCGCCAAGGTGGAGGCCGATGCCTCGCCCGTGATGTGGCTGGCTTTCAGCAGCGAGACACGCACGCCGCTGGAGATCAACGACCTTATCAACCGCATCGTCAAGCCGCGGCTGCAGACGGTGACCGGTGTGGCCGATGTGCCCATCTACGGCGAGCGGAAATACGCCATGCGCGTGTGGCTGGACCCCGAGCGTTTGGCGGGCTACCGCCTGACCACGCAGGACGTGGAAGACGCCATCCGCCGCAACAACCTGGAGCTGCCCGCAGGCCGCATCGAGTCGCAGCAGCGCGAGTTCAGCGTCACCTCGCAGACCGACCTGGCCACGCCGTCGCAGTTTTCCGAGGTGGTGATCCGCACCGTGAACGGCTTCCCGGTCCGTATCCGCGACGTCGCGCGGGTGGAAGAGGGCGCCGCCAGCGACCGCAGCCGCGTGCGCCTGAACGGGCGCGAAGCCATTTCCGTGGGCGTGATCCGCCAGGCCACCGCGAACCCGCTGGAGCTGTCGCAGGGCGTGCGCGCCATGCTGCCCACGCTCAAGGCCGACCTGCCACCGGACATCGGCATCGACATTGCCAACGACAACTCGCTGTTCATCGACCGGTCCATCAAAAGCGTCTACACCACCATTGCCGAGGCCGTGGTGCTGGTGGCCCTGGTGATTTTCGTGTTTCTGCGCACCTTCCGCGCGTCCATCATTCCCATCATCACCATCCCGGTGAGCCTCGTGGGCAGTTTTGCGCTGATGTCGCTGGCGGGTTTTTCGATCAACACCCTCACGTTGCTGGCGCTGGTGCTGGCCATCGGCCTGGTGGTGGACGATGCCATCGTGATGCTGGAGAACATCTACCGTCACATCGAGGAAGGGCTGGACCCGTTCTCAGCCGCCATCAAGGGCGCGCGCGAAATCGGCTTTGCCATCGTGGCCATGACGCTGACGCTGGTGGCGGTGTATGCCCCGCTGGCCTTTACCCCGGGCCGCACGGGCCGGTTGTTTGTGGAGTTCGCATTGGCCTTGGCGGGCGCGGTGGTGGTGTCCGGCTTCGTGGCGCTGACGCTGTCACCCATGATGTGTTCGCTGCTGCTCAAGCACAACCCGAAGCCCAACTGGTTCGACCGCTCGATGGAGCGCTGGCTCACGTCTCTGTCAGACGCTTATGGCCGCCTTTTGCGATGGCTGGTGACGGCCCGCTGGTCGGCCAAGGGCAGCGAGCGCGGGGGCGTGCGCGGCGCCATCTTCCAGGCCCGCTGGATCGTGCTGGCGGTGATGGCGGTGAGTGGTGCGGCGCTGGTGGTGGTGTACCCCAGCATGCGGCAAGAGCTGTCGCCGCTGGAAGACCGCGGCACCATCCTGGCCAGCGTCACCGCCCCCGATGGCGCCACGCTGGACTACACCAACCGCTACGCACTGGAGCTGGAAAAGATCGGCCAGGACTACCCCGAGTTCGACCGCATCTTCGCCAACATCGGCAACCCCACCGTGGCCCAGGGCAGCGTGATCTACCGCACTGTGGATTGGGAGAAGCGTGACCGCACCACGCTGGAGCTGGCGCGCGAACTGCAGCCCAAGGTGTCGGGCTTGCCTGGCGTCAACGCCTTTCTCATCACGCCGCCGTCGCTGGGTCAGGGCTTTCGCTCGCGCCCGCTCACCTACGTGATCCAGACCTCGGACAGCTACGAAAACCTCAACGCCGTCACCAACGCCTTCATGGCCGAGATCGCGCAGAACCCCGGCATCGTCGGCCCTGACGTGGACCTGCGGCTGAACAAGCCCGAGCTGCGCATCGAAGTCAACCGCGAACGCGCCGCCGACCTGGGCGTGAGCGTGGATGTGGTGGCCAAGGCCATCGAGACCATGTTGGGAGGGCGCACAGTGACGCGCTACAAGCGCGATGCCGAGCAGTACGACGTGATCGTGCAGACCGAGGCCAGGGGCCGCACCACGCCCGAGAACATCGACACCATCTACGTGCGCGGCCGCAACGAAGCCATGATCCCGCTGTCCAGCCTGGTCAACGTGCGCGAAAGCGTGAGCCCGCGCGAGCTGAACCACTTTGGTCAGCGCCGCTCGGCCACCATCACGGCCAACCTGTCGCCTGACTACTCGCTGGGCGAGGCGCTGAGCTTCATGGACGCCACGGCGGCGAAAGTGCTCAAGCCCGGCTACACCACCGAACTCAACGGCACCTCGCGCGAGTTCAAGAGCTCGCAGGGGGCGCTGGGCATCGTCTTCGTACTGGCTTTGGTCTTTATCTTCCTGGTGCTGGCCGCGCAGTTCGAGAGTTTCATCGACCCGCTGGTCATCATGGTCTCGGTGCCGCTGTCGATGATTGGTGCGCTGCTGGCGCTCAAGTGGAGCGGCGGCTCGCTCAACGTGTATTCGCAGATCGGGCTGATCACGCTGGTGGGGCTCATCACCAAACACGGCATCTTGATCGTGGAGTTCACCAACCAGCTGCGTGAGCAGGGCATGGAGATGGTGGATGCGCTCGTCAAGGCCTCGGCCCAGCGCCTGCGCCCCATCCTGATGACCACCGGCGCCATGGTGCTTGGAGCCATCCCGCTCGCGCTGGCTTCAGGCGCGGGCGCCGAGACGCGCACGCAGATCGGCTGGGTGATTGTGGGGGGCATGTCGCTGGGCACGCTGCTCACGATCTTTGTGGTGCCCACCATGTACACCCTGTTTGCACGCAAGGCAGTGCCGGGGGCGAACACGGCCGTGGCTGCCGAGGAGCCTGAGCATCCGCTGCACCCGCCGCATGATTACGTGGCCAAGTAGCCATGCGGAGCCCCAACGGCGGAGCGTTGCGACCCAATAAGAAGCCCCGATGGGGCTTCTTCCTATTCGGAGTCGGACGCGTGCCTCATGCAGGTGCCGAGACGGTGTTTACGGCGTCCAGAACGTCTTGCTGCCCCTGCGGCCGCACCAGGCGAGCGACCTCCTTGCCGTCCTTCAAGAACACCAGCGTGGGCCACAGCTTGACGCCGAACGTGCGACCCAGGCGCTGGCCGGGGCCATCTTCCACCTTGATGTGCGCTACGTCTGCGCGGTCCTTCAGCGCTTGTTCGATCAGTGGCTGCGCGCGCTGGCAGTGGCCGCACCAGGGGGTGCCAAATTCCACAACGGCGGCGCCTGTCAGGCGGTCCACCTCGTCACGGGATGGGGGTTGCGCAAGGTGCTGGGCGGTGTAGGGCATAGGCGCAAGATTTCCAAACGGGTGCAAATGAAAAAAGCCATTGTGCTGTGCTCCGCCCGCGCGGGGTGCCACGGGCGCGGCTCCTGTGAGAGATGCTTAGCAAGGGCCGCCCCGCAGTGAAGGCGTCGGTCCCCCTGGGGGACGGTGCAAAGCGACTCAGGGGGTCAAATAACGCCGTCAAACACCATCACATCCACCGCATCGCCCACGGCCACGTTGCCCTGGCCGTGGTGCAGCACGATGAGTCCGTTGGCCTGCACCATCGAGCGGAGCACACCCGAGCCCTGGTTGCCCGTAGTGCGCACCTGCAGCGTGCCGTCGGCTGCGGTGGTCACGGTGCCGCGCTGGTATTCGGTGCGGCCAGGCTTCTTGCGCATGGCTTCGGTGCTGATGGCGCGCAGCAGCGGCGGGGCGGATTGTGTGCTGCCCATCATGCGCAGCAGAGCGGGGCGCACAAAGGCCAGGAAGGTCACCATCACGGCCACGGGGTTGCCGGGCAGGCCGAACAGTACCGCGCCGCTGTGGGGTTGGTTGGTATCATTTTGATAGCTGTTAGCGATTGATGGGTAAGCGCTGGAGGCCAATTCGGCTTGATTTTCTGTGGTGGCAATGCGCCCCACCGCCATAGGGCGGCCCGGCCGCATGGCAATGCGCCAGAAGGCCACGTCGCCCAGCTTCTTCATCATGGTGCGTGTGTGGTCGGCCTCGCCCACGCTCACGCCGCCGCTGGTGATGATGGCGTCCGCGCGCTGCGCCGCGTTGCGAAATGCGGCCTCCAACAATTCCGGCTCGTCGCGGACCACGCCCAGGTCGATCACCTCCACGCCCAGCCGCGTGAGCAGGCCGAACACGGTGTAGCGGTTGCTGTCGTACACGGCGCCTTCGCGGGGTGGCTCGCCGAGGCTTAGGATCTCGTCGCCGGTCGAGAAATACGCCACGCGCAGGCGGCGGTATACCGTGACGGTGGGCAGGCCCAGGCTGGCGACCAGGCCCAGCGCAGCAGGCGCCAGCAGCGTGCCCTTGGCCAGCGCCACGCTACCCTCCATCAGGTCTTCGCCCTTGAAGCGGCGGTTGTCGCCGGTCTTGAGCACATCGGCCGCGATGGTTATGTGGCCGTCAGCTGCGGCGGCTGTGGTGAACTCCTGCGGCACCACGGTATCGAGGCCCGTGGGCATGATGGCGCCGGTCATGATCTTGACGCACTCGCCCGCCGCCACGGTGCCCACCCTGGCCTTGCCCGCCAGCGCCGTGCCCACCACGCGCAGCGTGAGAGGCTGGCCTGCGACCAGTTGGGCGCCCGCAAACGCATAGCCGTCCATGGCCGAGTTGTCGTGGGGCGGCACGCTGACGGGGGAGATCACGTCCTGCGCCAGCACGCGTCCCAGGGCGCTGAAGAGGGGCAAGTCTTCGGTGGCGATCACGGGCTCGACCAGCCGTTCCAGAAACGTGTTCACATCGGCAGCGCTCAGGGCCTGCGGGTCGTAGCCTTGCAGTTCGGCGGCAATCTGGGCAATGGTTTTCATGGGTCTCAGTAACTTTCAATCAGTCGTGCAGCACGCGCACCATGTGCAGCTTGTCAAAGCCCACGCCGTCCACCACGATGGCGTGGGGCAGAAGGCCCCAGGCGCGGAACCCGGCCTGCTCGTACAGGCGCACGACATGCGTGTTGGAGGCCGTGACCGTCAGCACCAGCTGGGTCAGTCCGGGCACGCCGCTGGCGGCCTCTACACAGGCGGCTACCAGCTGCTGGCCGATGCCTTGGCGCTGGGCTTGTGGCGCAACCATCATGCCTACCAGCGTGGCGAGGTGCCGCTGCTTGGTGCGTTGCTCGCGCTCACAGCCCAGGCAGCCGACCAGCTGGCCTGCGGCATCGAAGGCGCCGAGGAAGAACTGACCCGACTCCGGCGCGCCAAAACGCGCCACGTACTCGCTGGCATCGCGGCCCACCGAGGATTCGTAGTCGGACGTGAATGCATCCGGCGCGGTGCGCAAAGCCTCGTCGCGAAGGGCTTTGTAGGCCACAGCGTCCGATGCGACCAACGGGCGGATCAACACTGCACGGGCGGCCGCAGGCGTGTGCGCGTTCATCGCAGCGGTGCGTGATCAGGCCTGCGGTGCGCTCGCGCTTTCCAGCGCGTGCAGCTCAGCCAGGGTGTTGGCGTTGAAAAAGGCCTTGGGGTCGTCGCCGGGCTGGTCAAACGGCACTATGGCGCAGCGGTGCTGTGCCGTCCATGCGTCAATCTTGCGGCCACCGGCCTGGGTGAAAGCGACCAGGCTTTCGAGCAGGTCCACGCGCAGCAGGCAGAACACCGGCTGGGTGCGCACGGTGGTGCGGCCCGTGCCATCGTCCTCGGGCGCTGCGGCCATGGCGATGTCGGCGTCCTGGGCGTCAGCCGCCGCCGCCAGGCGCTGGGCCAGGTCCAGGGGGAACAGCGGGGTGTCGCAGGGCACTGTCAGCAGCCAGGGCGTTTCGCAACGCTCCAGTCCTGTCAAAAAACCCGCTAGCGGCCCGGCATAGTCGCTCAGCACGTCGGGCCACACCGGTGCGCCGAAGGCTTCGTAGGCGGCCAGATTGCGATTGGCGTTGACCATGGTGGCGCCGGTCTGCATCTGTAGTCGCATCAGGGTGTGCAGGGCCAGGGGCAGGCCCCGAAAGTTCTGCAGGCCTTTGTCGACCCCGCCCATGCGGGAGCCGCGGCCGCCGGCAAGGACGATGCCGGTAATGTCTTGGGTGTCAATCTTTGTCATGGTGCGCGCGATGGAGCGTGAAATAGAGGGCTACCGCAGCGGCCGGGTACGCAGCGCGGTCAACTGCAGGCAGGAAAGGACAGCCGTGCCGACCAGCAGGCCCAGGGACACAGGTTGTACAAAGGCCTCGTGTCCCAGGGCAAAAAACAGCCCGTGGATCACCACGGTCAAGGCACCGAGGCAAGGCATGAGTTTGTAGAACATCAGGGCTGCTGAACCCTCGCCACGGGCCACTTGCGACTGCGCGTACAGCACCAGCGCAATGATGGGCAGGTTCAGCAGCAAGTTGACCTGGTTGCCGCCGGGGATGTGAAACAGCTCCCACTCGTGCCAGTACGCGGCGTCGATCTGGTGGGTGACCAGAACGGCGGCGTTGGCCAGAAACAGTGCGCGGTGTTTGGGTTGAAGGGACATGGGTGGCTGTAAGGACAACGCGAGGACCGAAGCCACCGATGGTGCCCTAAAAAGTCGGCACTTTGCTTACCCGCCGATGTAGCTCATTTCCACACGCCGCACCCCTGGCGTGTTGTCTGCCGGCAGGGTGCTGCGCAGCTCGGAGTAGCGGTCAGCGCGCTGCTGCCAGATGGGCGCGATGGCCGAGGCAATCGCCTCGTCGCTGGCGCCGCCGCGCAGCAGGGTTCGCAGGTCGTAGCCCTCGGAGGCAAACAGGCACAGGTAGAGCTTGCCTTCGGTAGACAGGCGCGCGCGGTTGCAGTCGTGGCAAAACGCCTGGGTCACGCTGCTGATCACGCCCACCTCGCCCAGGGCGGGGTCATATTG
This sequence comes from Acidovorax sp. NN32, assembly GCF_057597245.1. NCBI lineage: Bacteria > Pseudomonadati > Pseudomonadota > Betaproteobacteria > Burkholderiales > Comamonadaceae > Acidovorax > Acidovorax sp. NN32. Next base: position 3,426,685 of record NZ_CP199679.1, on the reverse strand, counting down.
GCCTGCGGCATTGGCGTAGCCCCAGCGCTCGGCGGTTTCGCCGGGGCTGCTCGGGTCGAGCTGCACCAGCGGCAGCTCGGCGCGCAGGCGTTTGATCAGCTCGGCCGAGGGCAGCACTTCGTCCATGCGCCAGCCGTTGGTGGCGCCCACGTCCATGTATTCGATGAAACGCAGTGTGGTGCCCGTGCCCCGGAAGTGGCGGGCCATGGGCAAAATTTCGTGGTCGTTGGTGCCGCGCTTGACCACCATGTTGACCTTGATGTGCGACAGCCCGGCGGCGTGCGCCGCTTCGATGCCCGCCAGCACGTCGGCCACCGGAAAGTCCACATCGTTCATGCGGCGAAACACGGCGTCGTCCAGGCCGTCGAGGCTCACGGTCACGCGGTTCAGGCCCGCGTCTTTCAGCGCTTTGGCCTTGCGCGCCAGCAGCGATCCGTTGGTGGTCAGCGTGAGGTCGGGCGCCAGCCCGTCCACCGTGCGCAGCTGGGCCAGTTGCGCCACCAGCGCTTCCAGGTTCTTGCGCAGCAGGGGCTCGCCACCGGTCAGGCGGATCTTGCGCACGCCATGCGCCAGGAAGAGCTTTGCCAGCCGCGTGATCTCTTCAAAGCTCAGCAGCGCGCCATGGGGCAGGTAGGGGTAGTCCTTGTCGAACACTTCCTTGGGCATGCAGTAGTTGCAGCGGAAGTTGCAGCGGTCCGTCACGCTGATGCGCAGGTCACGCAGCGGGCGGCCCCGGGTGTCGGTGAGCAGGCCGGTGGGGGCCACGGGGTGTGTGGGCACCCGCGCCGCCAGAGCGGCGATGCGTTGGTCCACCAGAGGAATCACACGTTCGGCCATGGCGTGATTTTGCCGCAAGGGGGCCTGCAGAGGGGGCAAGCCCCTGCGCGCGGAGTTGATCGCGGTCAAGTTTTGCCCAGGCGCTGGTATGGCCCGCCTTTGACATGGCGCAGGGCGTTCTGTTTGCTGCGTTGCAACAATCTGCCCATTCGATTTCAAGGGGATTCCCATGTTGACGCGAGAATTTTCTGTCGATGCCGTGCCATGCCAGCGCCGTGTGGCCCTTCAGCGGGTGGCGGCGGGTGTTCTGCTGCCCACCTGGGCAACTTGGGCGACAGGAGCCCAGGCGCAGATGGGGTTGTCGGGGGCCATCAACTATGCGGGCTGGTTTCGCGCACTGTCGCAGCGCATGGCCAAGGCCTATTGCCAGCAGTACCTGCAGGTGCTGCCTGCTGCGGCGGTGGATGTGATGGGGCTGGCGCGAAAGATGGTGCAGACGGGCAGCGGCGAACTGGCCCGAGGCATGCAGTCGGGCCAGTGGCCTGCAGAAGTCGGGCGGCAGCTGGCAGAAGTGCAAAAGCAGTTTTCCCTGCTCAACCAGATGACTTCGGCGCCCGCCACGACCACGGCCCTGGTAGCGGCGGCATCGGAACAGGCCGATCGAACGCTGCTCATTGCGCAGGCCGTGACCGAGGCCATCGAAAAAATGGCACAGGCCCCCAGTGCCCGCCTGGTGAACCTGGCGGGCCGCCAGCGCATGCTGTCGCAGCGCCTGGCCAAGAACTACTTTTTGAGTGCTGCCAAGGTGGATTCCAAGGTGGTGCAGGCGCAGCTGGCGTCCGATGCGGCGGACTTCCGCCAGGCCTTGCAGACATTGAAGGCGGCGCCCGTGTCCACATCGTCCATCCGCAACGAGCTGGAGCTGGCCGATTCGCAGTGGCTGTTTTTTGAATCCGCGCTGCGCCGCGCGGCCGATGACGCGGGGCTGAACGCCGTGGCCACCACCAGCGAACGCCTGCTGGGGGTGATGGACAAGCTCACCGGCCTGTACGACGCTGCCCTGCGCGAGGTGCTGGGCTGAGAGGCGGGGAACGGCCGGGGTCACCCGATCAGCCGCCCCAGCCCGCATGCTGCATGAAGTCCGCCAGGCGGCAATCGCGCCCCACCAGCACCAGCCGCGTGTCCAGCGCGTTGAAAAACCCTGGGGGTGGTGGAAGCGGCAGCTGCTGGACGCGTTTGTGGGTGTCGATGCGCGCCGCTGCCAGTTCGTAGTCGCGTGCCAGGGCCATCCACAGGCCATGGGCACCTGCAGATTGGCGTGCGCCCGTCATGAGGCTGCGGCCCGAGTCCAGCCACCATCGGTAGATGGCTGATGCAATGCCCATGCGGCGGTAGCCGTCCACCACCTTGGTGTGGGGCGCGCGCAGGTGGCGGTCGGTGTGGCGGTTCACCTCGACCAGCCGGTTGAACACGGTGTAGGCCACGATGCGTTTGCGCTGTGGGTCGATGGCATACACAAAGTATTCGCCGTCGGCCTCGCGCTGGCGAAACACCAGCCCATGCAGATGCAAGGGCAACGGCTGCATCGCATCGCGCGTGCGGTGGTTGGTGCGGATGCGGTCGTACAGCGCCTCGAACTCGCGCTGGATGTCGCGGCCCGACAGATCCACGTCGATGCGCAGTTCGGTCAGCCGCTGGGCCCACCGGCCCAGCAAGCCCTTGCCGGGCCACGTGTTGGCGAAGACGGTGGCGTCGCGTGGGTCGCACAGGCTGCAGGCGATGGCCATCATGGCGTGTGCCCCTGGCCATCGGTCCAGCAGCCGCTCAGCAGGCGTGCAGGCTGTTCGCGGGCGCACACCTGGGCGCTGTGGGGCCAGTCGGGCAGCGGCACCACCAAGCCTGCGTATACGCCGTAGGCCTCACCCGCCGCAATGGTTTCGCCCGCCCACAGGCTCTCGCCCGCACGGATGGCCCCTCCGGCGTGAATGTGCCCACCGGCCCGCACACCCCAGCCCGCTTGCAGGTGGCCCTTGCAGTCCACGTCGCCCGTTACCCACACGCCCCGGGCAGCCTGCACGGCAGCATCGGTTTGCAAGTGGCCACCCACCTTGATGCCGCCGTCGCAACCCAGGTCGCCTACCACCCGCAGATCCTGGGTCACCCGGCAGTGGCCACCGACGTGGGCGGCAGCCCCGCAGTCCAGCTCGCCGCCCACACGCAGGCTGCCTGTGCACTGCAGTCGCTGCGCCACTGTCAGCGACCAGCCCACGCGCGCATCGCCGTGCAGCCGCGCGCTGCCCTCGCAGCGCACTGCGCCCGCCACGCGCAGGTCTTCGCCCACGCGCAGTGCTCCACCTACCCGCAGGCCGCCCAGCACGCTGAGGCTGCGGCCCGTGCGCAGCACACCCTCCACGTCGGCGTGGCCCCGGCAGCGCACGCTGCCCGCAAACACCAGCGCGTCTGCCTCCAAGTGGTCCACCTCCAGCACATCGTTGGTGGGGCCGAACTGGTCCAGCATCCAGCAAGCGTCTTCCACACGGTCCTCGCGCACCAGGTCGTCCAGCAGCGCCTGGTAGTTGCTGGCGCCCTCCTGGCGGCGTAGGTACCAGCGGTAGCCGTCGGCGCAGGGCTGCTTGGCACGGATGAAGTTGCGGGTGATGTCGGGGGCGACCGCCGCGCTGGCGATGGCCTCATCGGCGGGCAGGCTGCGCGCAGGGGCGCACGGGGCGAGCGAAATCTCGCCCGAAGGAAACGGGGGCATGGACACTCCTGACGTCCGCGCCCCGGCCGTGGCCAAGGCGCAAGCTGGCGCTGGGCGTGGGGCCCGGCGACAGGAAGTGCGCGAAAAGAATGCGGAGGGGAGGGGGTGTCGCCGGGCTCAGGAATCTGCAGCGAGGGTGCAGACTTGGCGGTCACCGGCCTGGAGCGTGGCCTGCGAGCGCGCGGCACGGCGCAGCGGCGCTGTGGCGCTGGCGGTCGTGGCGGTGGAGTGGCTCGCAAACATCGGCGGCACTATAGGCAGCGGTTTCAAGACCGTCAAATCAATCCGCACTGCCTTGGTGCGGATTGGGCGCGCGCGCAAACGCAAGTGATGGTGGCTTGCGAGCGCGCTTGGACTCTTGTTTACACGCAGCGTCCGCCATCCACCTCGATGCACACGCCGCTGATGAACGAAGCCTCTTCGCTGGCCAGGTACAGCGCCGCATTCGCCACGTCCAGCGCGGTGGAGAAGCGCCCCAGCGGAATGGTGGCCAGAAACTTGGCACGGCGCGCCTCGTCCACCGGGCCGCCCGCAAACTCGGCGGCCAGTCCGGTGTCGGGGTTGAACACGGGGTTGATGCAGTTCACGCGGATGTTGTCCGGGCCCAGCTCGGCCGCCATGGACTTGCTGGTGATGATGACGGCGCCCTTGGAGCCGTTGTACCAAGTCAAGCCTGGGCGCGGACGCAGCCCGGCGGTGGAGGCGATGTTGATGATGCTGCCACCACCGGCTTGGCGCAATGCAGGCACGGCGTGGATGGCCGACAGGTAGATGCTCTTCATGTTGATGGCATAGACCTTGTCGAACTCGTCCTCGCTCACTTCGAGCATGGGGCGGTTGCGGTGCGTCCAGCCTGCGTTGTTCACCACCACGTCCAGGCGGCCGTACAGGCGCACGGCTTCGTCGACCATCGCCTTCACTTCGGCGGACTTCGTCACGTCGGCCTTGAAGAACGCGGCGGTGCCGCTGGCGGCCGTGATCTCGGCCACCACGCGCTGGCCACCGGCTTCATTGATGTCGTTGACGATGACCTTGCCGCCCTCTGCGGCCAGGCGTTTGGCGATGCCTTCGCCAATGCCGTTGCCAGCGCCGGTGACGATGATGGATTTGTTCTGCACACGCATGGGTGTCTCCGATGGGTTGTGGTGATATATCAAAATTGATAGCTAGCAGCGCATATTCAACTAGCGCTAGCGCCCGATGGGGCTGAAATTTCAGTGGCAGGAGCCGTAGGGGCTGCCGGGGCGGGTGCCTTGGGCTCCCTGCCATAGAACTGCGGAAAGAACTCTTTGACGCCATTGCCGTTGAAGTCCCACCCCGTGCACTGGCCCAGGTGGCGCGGTGGCTCGTCGGGGTGGCTGGACGAAAACACGGCGGGCACCGACTGGAACGCCGCGGTGGCCAGGTTGAACAACAGCTCGCGCAGGTGGGTACAGCTCGCCACGCCGCCCAGGTGCTTCTGGATGGACTGGCGCCAGCCGCGCGCCATGCTGCAGCCCACCATGTGCTGCAGTGCAGTTTGGGCCTCGGTGCAGCCCTGGAGCGGGTGCGAATCCATCGCCACATCGATCGCCTGCACCACCAGCTGGCGGTTCACGGTCACGCGCAGCCACATGTGGTGGATGGCCTCGCCCGCGAGGCGCTGTTTGGTAGGGTCGCGAAAAGAGGTGGCGTCGTAGGCCTTGCTGTCGTGCAACTCGCCTTCAATGTCCCACAGTCCATCGTCGCGTTCAAAGCCCTGGTAGTTCACCCGGCGGACATGTTTCAGGGTGCGGGGGGCGGGGGGGCTCAGGGGCATGGAGAAAATTACAGGCGTCGTACAGAAGGACCAGAGGTTAGCGGTGCTCGGCCGTGCCGTCGCGCGCGGGCGTGACACCGCCGAGCCGCAATCAGCCGTACTTGATGGCTACCGTTTTGAGGGTGGTGAAGCCGTACAGCGCCTCAAAGCCCTTCTCACGCCCGTAGCCGCTGGATTTGACGCCGCCAAAGGGCAACTCCACACCGCCGGCCGCGCCGTAGTTGTTGATGAACACCTGCCCGCTGTGCACACGCTTGGCCATGCGGAACTGGCGCGGGCCGTCACGCGTCCAGATGCCGGCCACCAGGCCGAATTGTGTGGCGTTGGCCAGCTCCACCGCATGGTCTTCGTCCTGAAAGGCCATGGCCGACAGCACGGGGCCGAACACTTCCTCCTGCGCAAGGCGGTGGCCTACCGGTACATCGCGCAGCAGGGTCGGGGCCTGGTAGTAGCCGGTTTCGGGCGCTTCGTCCACCACCACGCCCTGCGCCACCATGGGGATGCCTGCCACCTGCGCGTCGGAGAGGAAATCCCACACGCGCTGCTGCTGCGTCTGGCGGATCAGCGGGCCCACGTCCAGGTCCATGGCGGCGGGGCCGACGCGCAACTTTTCAAACGCCTTGCCCAGACGCTCCAGCAGCGGTTCGTAAATCAGCGAATCGATCAGCACGCGTGAACCCGCCGAGCAGGTCTGCCCCGCGTTCTGCACGATGGCGTTGATGACCACGGGGATGGCGGCATCGAGGTCCGCATCCGCAAAGATGATCTGCGGGCTTTTTCCGCCCAGTTCCAGCGTCACGGGGCAGTGGCGCTCGGCGGCCACCTGCTGGATCAGCGTGCCGATCTTGGGGCTGCCGGTGAAGCTGATGTGGTCGATGCCGGGGTGGCGCGCCAATGCGTCGCCCACCTCATGGCCGTAGCCGGTGACGATGTTGAGCGCGCCGGAGGGAAAGCCCACCTCGGCCGCGAGCTGCGCCACGCGGATCAGCGACAGGCAGGCGTCCTCAGCAGGCTTGACCACGCACACATTGCCCGCCGCCAGCGCGCCGCCCACGCTGCGGCCGAAGATCTGCATGGGGTAGTTCCAGGGGATCACATGGCCCGTGACGCCGTGGGGCTCGCGCCAGGTCAGCACGCTGTAGCCGTCGGGGTAGGGGATGGTCTCGCCATGGAACTTGTCGCACGCCCCAGCGTAGAACTCGAAGTAGCGCGCCAGCGCAATCGCGTCGGCGCGTGCCTGCTTGGTGGGCTTGCCGCAGTCGCGCTGCTCCAGCGCCGTCAGCTCGTCCGCATGCTCCAGGATCTTGGCGGAGAGCTTTTGCAGCAGTCGGCCGCGCTCCACCGGGGCCAACTTCTGCCACACCGCGTTGTAGCACTGGCGGGCCGCATGCACCGCCGCGTCGATGTCGTCGGCGTTGCTGCGCTGGATCTCGTCGAAGGGCTGGCCGTCGGACGGGTCGATCATGGCAATCGTGCGGCCCGAGGCGGACGGCACCGAGGCGTTGGCGATGTAGTTCAGTTGCATGGCCGTCATTTTGCCCGGAAATGAAATGTGTGCTTATTATTTAAGTAAAAAATGCTTCTGGCGCTTGTTGGTAAAGTGCTGGTAGCTATAAATATAATAGCAATTCAATAGCAGGTGGCGCGCAGCGCCGCCAGGTCCAGAATCTCCAGCTCGCCGCGTTGCACGCGCACCAGGTGGCGCGATTCCAGGTCCTTGAGGATCTGGTTCGTGGTCTGGCGCGAGATGGCCAGCATCAGCGACAACTGCTCTTGCGAGATGGACAGCACGCGGCGCGACCGCCCCTCGGCCGTCCACTGGCCGTAGCCCTCGGCCATCATCACCAGGCGGCGCGCCAGGCGTTGTGGCGCAGGCAACAGGGCCAGCTCTTCCATGGCCACGAAGGCCGAGCGCAGCTTGTCGGTGAGCAGCAGCGCGAGCGCATGCCAGTGCTGCGGGTGGGCCTGCAGCCATGCCTGCAGCCGCTCGTGCGGAATGTGCAGCAGCGTGGTGGGCTCGGTGGCCTGCGCGTCGTGCGTGCGTGCGGAGTTGTCGAACACCGAGATTTCGCCAAACCAGTGCGGCGGCTCCAGGCGGATCAGCAGCGCGGCCCGCGCCTCGTCGGCCCGGCCGCCCGTGCCCGAGATGCTGACCGCGCCGCGCACCACCGCATACAGCCCGCAGGGCGAATCGCCACGCAGAAACAGCACTTCGCCCGTCTGCAAATGGCGCACCTGCGCCATGGCCAGCAGCGGCTGGGCAAAGTCGGGCGGCAGGTGGGCAAACCAGCGGCCGGACTGGAGGACGGGCAGATAGGTGGCGGGGTCGGTCATGCAGTGCAGATTGGGCGCGAGGCAGGGTGGGGCGGTGCCGTGGGAGTGTGCCTTTTTGTCGTCTGCACGACAGACGCTGGCAATGCCCCGGGGGGAGTATTGATGCTGCTCAAAACAACAGCCGGAGACACCCATGAAAACCCTGATCGACCACCTTGCGCAGTACGCCGACTACCACCGCGACCCGCGCAACATCCACACCCATTTTGTGGGCGTCCCGATGATCATGTTTGCGGTGGTCATCCTGCTGTCGCGCCCGACCTGGATGGCGGGCGCGTTGCCGCTGAGCCCTGCGCTGTTCGCTGCGCTGGCGGCCAGCGTTTTCTACTTCCGGCTGGATATGCGTTTTGGCCTGGCCATGGCGACCCTGCTGGCGGCCATGCTGGTGGGGGGGCAGTGGGTAGCTTTGCAGAGCATGGCGGTGTGGCTGGCCACGGGCATTGGCCTGTTTGCGGTGGGCTGGGTGATTCAGTTCGTGGGCCACTACTACGAAGGTCGCAAGCCCGCGTTTGTGGACGACTTGGTGGGCCTGATCGTCGGCCCGCTGTTTGTGGTGGCCGAGTGGGCCTTTGCGCTGGGTTTGCGCAAGGAAGTGCAGGCGGCGATCGAGCAGCGCAGCGGCCCGGTGCGACTGCGCACCGGCCAGGCACCTGCATAAGCCCCGCGCGTGACCCATGAGCTTTGTTTCCATACTTCCCACCTTGTTGTTCATCGCCCTGGGGCTGGTCATGTTCGGCCTGGGCCTTTCGCTCACGGTGGGCGACTTCAAGCGCCTGCTGCAGCATCCGCGTGCCGTGGTGCTGGCCCTGGTGCTGCAGGTGCTGGTGCTGCCATCGGCCTGTTACGCCCTCATCGTGCTGCTGGGCGTGGCGCCGCTCTACGCGGTGGGGCTGATGCTGCTGGCGGCTTCACCGGGTGGGGTGTCGGCCAACCTGTTCAGCCACCTTTTTGGTGGCAATGTGGCGATGAACATCTCGCTCACCGCCATCAACACCGTGTTGTCCATCGTGAGCCTGCCGCTCATCACCAACTGGGCGATCAACACCTTTGCGCACACGGGCCAGGTGGTGCCGCTGCAGTTTGGCAAGGTGGTCGAGGTGATCATCATCGTGCTCGTGCCGGTGGTGCTGGGCATGGCGGTGCACCGGCGCGCGCCGGCCTTCAGCGCCCGCATGGAAAAGCCCATGAAGATTTTCAGCGCCGTGGTGCTGGCCGCTTTTGCGCTGATTGCGATTGCCAAGGAGTGGACGGCGCTGGTCGAGTCCTTCGCGGGCATCGGTCCGGCCGTGTTGTTGTTCAACGCGATCAGTCTTGCGTCGGGGTACTACCTGTCGCGGGCGGCGGGGCTCGACAAGTCCATGGCCACGGCCATCAGTTTCGAGATCGGCATCCACAACTCCACGCTGGCCATCTTCATCGCGCTGTCGGTGCTGGGCAACTTTCAGCTGGCACTGCCTGCGGCCATCTACTCGGTCAGCATGTACATACTGGCGACGCTGTTTGGTGGTCTGGTGCTGCGGCGTGGTGCCCAGCCAGCAGCCGCCGTCAGCGCCTGAAACCGCATTCTGGCGTTGTGGCTCAGCGTGCGCCCACGGGCACGTAGGCGTCGCTGTGCTGGGTCAGCCACTGCTGTGACAGGTCTGTGCCATGCTGGCTGGGGTGAAAGTCTGGCCGCAGGTACTGCCGCCATGGACGCCAGGTTTCGCGCACGAGGCCACCCCGGCCAAACAGCGTGCGCGCCGCACTGGCCCAGGTTGTCCATTTCCACAGCGTTCCGTCGCGGCGCAGGTTCAGCACCGTCTGGCGCAGGGCGTCGCCCAAGAAGACGAGGGTGATGCGGCGGAACCAGGTGATGCGCCACTCGTGGTTGCCGCCCAGCGCCTGGTAGATGTCGAACGCCGTGTTCTTGTGCTCGGCCTCTTCGGCGCAGTGCCATTGCCACATCGTGGCCAGGCGGGGTTCGGCGCCCGCCAGTGTTTCGGGGTGGGCCAGCAGCCATTCGGCCAGCAGCGCGGTGAAGTGCTCGTTGGCAGCCGTCACGGCCAGGGGGTGGCGTGGGTCGGCTCCGGCAAAAAGCTTCATGCGCTCCTGCGCGCGGGACGCCCATTCGTTGACCAGGCCCTGCTTTTCGAGGTGCCCATTGAACAGCGCATGGATGCGGCGGTGAGTGGCCTCTTGCCCGACGAAGCCGCGCACCTCGTCGGCAAATTGCGCGTGTTGCTCGGGCGGCATGGCTTTGTGCCCGCCCTTCACAGCGTCGATGAAGAACTGTTCGCCCACCGGGAAGCTCATCGACAGCGCATTGAAGAACGCCGTGCGAAACGCATCGCCGCCGCACCAGTGGCGGTCAAAAGGCGTTTCCAGGTCAATGAGCAGGCGTCGCACGACGAGTTCGGTCATGGGGATGGATCTCCGGGAGCTCGGTAAAAAGATAACGTCTTTGTGGTTTGGTACGTTGTAGTACCAGTGGTGAGGGATCATGGGGTGCGCATGTGGTACTGTCAAGTACCTGTTAACCCCAAGGGAATCTGCCAGCATGACCGCACTGCAAGCCGCCCCCCGACCTGGCGCCACCGAGGGTAGGGAACATCGGGATCGCCTGCTGCAGGGCATGGCCCGCGCCGTGGCGACCAAAGGCTATGCCGACACCACGATTGCAGACATCGTGCGCGAGGCTGGCGTCTCGCGGCGTACTTTCTACGAGAACTTTGCCGACAAGGCCGAATGCCTGACAGCGCTGTACGAATCGGCCAGCGGCAACGCACTGGCGGTGCTGCGTGGCGCCATCAACCCCCAAAGCGATTGGCAGGCCCAGGTGGAGCAGGCGCTGTCGGCGTACTTTGGTGCGCTGGCCTGCAATCCGGTTCTGCTGCGCACTCTGTTCATTGAAATCCTGGGCCTGGGCATGCCCGGCCTGGCCGCGCGGCGGCGCGTCAACCAGCAGTTGGTGGACCTGATGCTGGAGGTGGTGAACAACCGCCCGGGGGCGCCCCTGCGCAAGGCCCCGCTGCAGCCCATGATGGCCATGGCGGTGGTGGGAGGTATCAACGAGATGGTGCTCCAGTCCATCGAGCAGGGGCGCGCCGGACAGCTGCAGGAGCTGGTGGCGCCCGCTGCATCGCTGCTGCGCGCGGCCACCTCGACGGATCTTTGACCGTTCACACTTCGTTGGCGATCTCGATCAGGTTTTCGTCCGGGTCATAGATGTAAACCGACAGCAACTTGTGGCACGCTCCCGTAGCACCCACCGGGCCTTGCACGATGGAGACGCCTTCAGCTTGCAGATGTGTCACCACTTCTTCCAACGGGGTTTGCGTGAGAAAACACAGGTCGGCAGAACCCGCGGTGGCATGTCGCACGTTCGGGTCCACCACCGTGCCTACTTCGTGCAGATTGATCTTTTGATCGCCGAAGTGCAGCGCATACCGCCGGGGCTTGAACTCCCGCGCAGTCATGCCAAGCACACGCTCATAGAACGCGATGGTTTTTTCAATGCTGGCAACGGTGAGTACAACGTGGTCGAGCGATTCCAGAACAATGGGCATGGCGTGTGGCGGGATGGTCAGACGGTCGGATGATTGTGCGCCAGCGTTGTGGGGCGGAGCCATCGTTTGTTGGCTGCAAAGAGCCCTGTCAATGTCAACCCGGCCACCATCGCCATGAGCCAATGCAGGGGCGGCAACGGCGCAAACTTGAAGGCTGAGGCCAGCCAAGGTACTGTGGTGATGGCAGTCAGCGCCGCCAGTGTGCCGCCCAGCACCCACAGGCTGACGGGTGTGAGGCCCGCCCACAGGCTGCGCCAGCTCGTCTGGTTGCTGCGGCTGGGCAGGATGAGCGCTGCGTTGGCAGCCACCAGCACCACGAAGGCGACCGTGCTGGCCGTGGCGGCATGCGCGGCCTGGCCCAGCAGCCAGGCATAGAGGCCCACCACGGCAGCCGTCACCACGCCGCCCTGCACGAGGCTCAGCAGGATGTGGCGGGTTGAAAGCAGGGGCTCATCGGCGCGGCGCGGCGGCTGCTGCATAAGGTCGGCCGCACCTTCCTCGGCCTCAAAGACGATGGAGCAGGCCGGGTCGATGACCAGTTCCAGAAACGCAATGTGCAGCGGTGCCAGCACCAGCGGCAGCCCAAACAACACCGGCAACAGCGCCAGCCCGATGATGGGCACATGCACGGCGAGCGTGTAGACCATGGCCTGGCGCAGGTTGGCAAAGGTCTGCCGCCCCCGGTGGATGGCCTGAACAATGGCTGCGAAGTCGTCGTGCAGCAGCACCAGCGCTGCGGCCTCGCGCGCCACGTCGGTGCCGCGCTGGCCCATGGCGATGCCGATGTGGGCGGCCTTGAGGGCGGGGGCGTCGTTCACGCCATCGCCCGTCATGGCCACCACCTCACCCTGGGCCTTGAGGGCTTCGACCAGCGCCAGCTTCTGGTGCGGCTTGATGCGTGCAAACACGCTGATCTGCCGGACTTTGCCGGTGAGCATGTCGGGGGACATCAGGGCCATTTCATCGCCGGTGACGACCTGGTCGTGGGCGATGCCCGCCTGGGCTGCAATCGCGCGTGCGGTGCGGGGGTGGTCGCCCGTGATCATCACCACGCGGATACCCGCCTGGTGACACTCTGCGATCGCCTGGGGCACCTCGGGTCGCAAGGGGTCGGCCAGGGCCACGAGGCCCAGCCATTCAAAGTCAAAGTCGTGCTGAATGCCTGGCCAGTCGTCTTGCACGCGGTGCCGGGCCTTGGCCACGCCCAGCACCCGAAGGCCCCGATCGGCCAGCCGGGCGGCCTGGGCGCTGACGGTGGCGCGCTCGGCGTCAGACAGATGGCACAGGTCGGCCACGGCTTCAGGCGCACCCTTGGTGGCCACGGTATCGTGCGCGGATGTGCCGTCGCGCCACAAGTGGCTCATGGCCAGCAGCTGGGGCGAGAGCTCATATTCGCGCGCCAGCGACCAGGCGGGGTGCAGGTGCTCGGTGCCTGCCAGATGATTCCCCGCCATGCGGTGAAAGGCCTGCTCCATGGGGTCGTGCGGTTCGATCTCGCTGGCCAGCACGGCGTATTCGAGCAGTTCGTGGAAGGCCTCTGGCAGTGCCGTGCCACCTGCCTCGGCTGCTTTTTCGGGCAGGTTCTGCACATCCAGCTCCTCGCCCGCAATGCACAGTGCGGCCACGGCCATGCGGTTTTGCGTGAGGGTGCCGGTCTTGTCCACGCACAGCACGGTGGTCTGCCCCAGCGTTTCGATGGCGTTGAGCCGCCGTGTCAATACCTGCTGCGCCGCCAGCCGCCGTGCAGCCAGGGCCAGGAAGACGATCATGATCACCGGCAGCTCTTGCGGCAGGATGCCCATGGCCAGGGTGATGCCTGCCAGCACGGCTTGCAACGCGTCGCCGCGCAGTGCCCAGAACAGGGCCACCAGCAGCACGCACAGCGACAGGCCGATCAGCACGAGCTTGTGGGTGAGCCGTGCCATTTCTTCACGCAAGGGCGAGGCCTGCAGCGCAATGGTGTCGAGCGACTGGCCAATGCGGCCCAGTTCGGTGTGGCGTCCCACGCCAGTCACCCGCAGCAGGCCCTGGCCGCTGACCACCAGCGTGCCTGCAAATACCTTGTCGGCAATCTGCTTGGCCACGGGCTCGGACTCACCGGTCAGCATCGATTCGTTGGTGGCCAGTTCGTGCGCCTGCAGCAGGGTGCCGTCAGCCGGGATGCGGTCGCCCTCGGCAATCATCAGCAGGTCCTCGCGCACCACATCGCGGCCTGCGATGCGCACCATGGTGCCGCCTCGCAGCGCCAACGCGCGGGGGCTGGAGAGGTCGCGCAGGGCGTTCAGCGCGTTGTCGGTGCGGCGCTCCTGCAGCACCGTGATGGTCATGATGATCACCACAAAGCCCAGCAGGATCAGGGCCTCGTGCGCGTCGCCCATTGCCAGGTAGATGCCGCCTGCGCCCAGCAGCAGCAAGAACATGGGCTCGCGCACCACGTCCCAGGCCATGTCGCGCAGCGTGCGGCGCTGGCTGATGCCCAGTTCGTTGGGGCCTTCTTCACGCAGGCGCTGGACGGCAACGGCCGGGTCAAGGCCAGTCGGTGGGGGTTGTGCGGGCATCTGGGGGCGTGGGGAGTCTTGAGGCGATCTTTCTTATACCTTTGATCGGTGAAAGTGTCAGTGTGCTGGTGCAGCTGTTTCCCAGATCACACCTTGCACCTCACACCTCGCACAGCACAAAGTCTGCCTTGCCCACATTGCACTCAGGACACCGCCAATCGTCGGGCACATCGGCCCACAGGGTGCCTGGCGCAATGCCCTCATCGGGCAAGCCTGCAGCTTCGTCATAGATCCAGCCGCAGACCACGCACATATAGATTTTCATGGGTTGATCCTGAAAGTTGTTTTGACGGGCTTCAGTCGTCATCGTGGTGTCTGCTGCGCTCGCTCGTCGTGCCGCTGGCAATCAAACCATTGGGCGATTGCTGCCACTCCCATGCGCCAAAGGCCAACACTGCCAGCAGCAGCGCGGCCGCCAGCCAGGTGCGGTTTTTCTGTACCAGGTTGGGCCCGGGGCCTTCCACGCGCCCGGTCAGCATGGGCAGCGCCTGATTCTTGCGCCGCAGCATGCTCAGGCCGGCAATCAATGCGAGGTGGGCCAGCACGACAAACAGCATGGCTTCTCCGAAGAACTCGTGCACTTCTTCGATCCAGTCGCCACCCAACACGTCGCCCCAATCGTTGTAGGTGGCATAGCCGCTCAAGGTGATAGGAACGACCAGGACCAGCAGCAGCACCACCGCGAGTGTCATCAGCATGTTTTGCCCCTGGCGCCAGTTCACCTGGCTCACCTGGCTGGCAGAGCGTGCTTGGGACAGGGTGCGCAGCCATGCGGGAGCCCCGGCCAGCTTGCGCCACAGCAGGCCCAGGCCCGAAGTCCGCGGGCCAAAGATTCCGTACAGCACGCGAAAGCCCAGCAGGCCCGCCATGGTGTAGCCCAACGTGACGTGCAGCAGCCGCCAGTGCTCGCCATCGGCGGTGGCGTAGGCACCCACAAAGCAGAGCGCAAACAGCCAGTGGAACATGCGCGTGGGCGCGTCGGTGACCCGGCGGCTGGGGCCCTTGGCAGCGGCTGGCTGCGCTGCGGCGCTGGCGGGTTGGAGGGAAGGGGTGTTGTTCATAGTGTTTTCCTTGATGGGATGCATCTCAGATTCACCGCTCTCAGTCGTTCCAGGCGCGGCGTGATCGGGCATCCAGCCCCGCCGGCATGCGCAGGTCGTGGTCGTCAAATTGCCCTTGGTCGGCACCCGTGTGGCAGGCCGCGCAGTTGGCGGCGCTTTTCACGCTGGCAAGCTTCCAGGCGGCGGGCTCGATCTTTCGGTGTTTGCGCTCAAACCAGGCTGAGCGGGTGATGCGGTCCTCGGGGGGCTCCTCGTTCACGCGCTTGTAGGTGCCGGCGTGTGCCTGCAGCCACTGGTTGAGCTGGCGCACGGTGGCCGCGTCCAGCGATGCGTCGGTGCCATAGTGCTTGTCGAGCCCCGTCATCACGCGGTTCCACGACGCGGCGGGCAGCAGCCCGGGTGGGTAGGCGGTGTGGCAGGCGGCGCATTCCTGCGTGTAGGCGCTAGGCACGTTGCGGGGCATGGCGCGCCCGCTGTCGGCGTGGGCGCTGGGGATCGCTTGCAGGGCCAGCATGCACAGTGCTGCGGCCGTGGCGGCGGGGCGAATGGGGGCAAGTTTTTTCATGGTGCTCCGATTCAAGGCTTGAGTGCGTTGAAGGCGCTAACGTAGGCCAACACATCGGCCTTTTCCATGGCAGTGCATTCGCGGCTCAGCACGTCGTTGCAGTTGCGGCGAAACCATTTGTCCACCTTGGCGGTGTCGGTGAATGCCTTGGGGTTGAAGGCAGGGGCCAGGGGCGCTATCGACTTGCCGGTGCTGGCGTGTTTGCCCTGCGCGGTGGGCGGCGTGCCGTGGCAGGATGCGCAAGACCACTCGCCACCGTGGCGGGTGGTGAAGAACACCTTGCCCTTGTCGGCATTGCCGGGGCTGCCTGCCTGTGCGCTCCAGTGCGCGAGCTGCTGGGCGGCGGTGGTGTCGGCGGCGTGGCTGGGGCTGGCTGCGGCCCAGAGGCACAGTGCAGCCAGGGCCAGAGTGCGAACGGTTGTCATCGTGGTGTCCTTGTAGGTGTTGGTTGTCCTATGCAGCCATTGTTGAATCCCCAGTCTGAACGGCGCGTGAAAGGGCTGTTCATCGGCCGTTCAGACACTGCGCGGGACAATGCACCCATGCTTTTTTCCCCCCACCGTGCTTCAGAGCGCTGCCACGCCATGCGCTGGGGCGCGGCGGCTTGTCTGCTGTGGGCGGCAGCGGTAATCACGCCAAACGCCTTGGCCAGCGGCAAGGACGACCACGACCTGGCCCGCCAGGCCGTGCAGGCGGGCCAGGTGCTGCCGCTGCCTGCAGTGCTGGAGCGCCTGCAGCGCGAAGTGCCTGGCCAGGTGCTCGAAGTGGAGCTGGAGCAGGAGCAGGAGCGGGATCGCTGGATTTACGAGATCAAGCTGCTCACACCTGTGGGGCAGTTGACCAAGGTCAAGCTCGATGCACGCACGGCCGAGGTGCTGCGCGTCAAATCGCGCGACGATCAACGTACCGGCCGAAAACACCGCTAAGACTGCCCCGCGTGGGCTCGTGCCCATGCAAGCAGACGAGGCTTCCAATCGCCCGATTTCGCTCCAACCCTTCGGGCAAGGTACTTGTGCGACCCTAAAAAAACACTGAACAGGTTCTAAAGCCCATGCGCATCCTCCTCGTAGAAGACGACACGCAGCTGCGCACCCAGTTGCGCACCGCGCTGCAAGGCGCGGGATACACCGTGGACGAGGCCGACAACGGGCGCGACGCGCAGTTCCTGGGCGACACCGAGGCCGTGGACGCCGTGGTGCTGGACCTGGGCCTGCCGGTGGTGGATGGGCTCACGGTGCTCAAGCGCTGGCGGGCCGAGGGGCGCAACATGCCGGTGCTGATCCTCACCGCGCGGGACAACTGGCACGAGAAGGTGGCGGGCATTGATGCGGGTGCCGATGACTATCTGACCAAGCCCTTTCACCTCGAAGAGCTGCTGGCACGCCTGCGCGCGCTGATCCGCCGCGCCAGCGGGCTGGCGTCTGCGGTGCTGCAGTGTGGCGACTGGTCGCTGGACACCCGCAGCGGCCGCGTCACCTGCGCAGGGCAGCCCGTGGCACTCACGGCGCACGAGTACAAGGTACTCGACTACCTCATGCACCGCCCTGGCGTGTTGGTGTCACGTGCAGAACTGACCGAACACATCTACGCGCAGGACTTTGACCGGGACTCCAACACCATCGAAGTCTTTGTGGGGCGCCTGCGCAAAAAACTGCAGTCGCCGTCGGCCAGCGCGGCCCGTATCGAGACGGTGCGTGGCATGGGCTACCGCCTGGTGCCGCCGTGAACCGGGGCGGCTTGCACTGGTCACGCTCCCTGCGGTTTCGGCTACTGGCCGTGACCGTGGCGGGGCTGACAGTGGCGGTGGTGCTGGCGGGCCTGGTGCTGAGTGGGCTGTTCCGCGAGCATGTGCAGCGCCAGTTCGAGGCGGCCCTTGTGCAGCAGCTGGACCAGGTCACGGCGCGGCTGGAGTTTGATGCCCAGGGCCAGCCTGTGATTGCTGCCCAGTCGCTGTCGGACCCGCGCTGGCTCAAACCCTATTCGGGCCTGTACTGGCAGGTGGACGCCATGGCGCCCGATGGGCGTGGCCGGGCCGGGGTGCTGCGTTCGCGCTCGTTGTGGGACACCAGCCTGACGCTCCAGGTGGATGCGCTGGCTGACGGTGCCGTGCATATGCACGAAGTGGCAGGCCCGCAGGGCGCGCCGTTGCTGGTGCTGGAGCGCACCGTGCGTGCCGAGGGCGTGGATGCAGCACGCTGGCGCCTGATCGTGGCGGCCGATCTGCAGGCCACCCAAGCGGCCACCGCGCAGTTCACGCGCGTGCTGGCGCTGTCGCTGGCGGCCCTGCTGGTGCTGCTGGCAGCGGCCGCGTGGGCCCAGGTGGCCGTGGGCCTGCGGCCTCTGCAGGCGTTGCAGCGGGGCTTGCAGGATGTGCAGCAGGCACGCACCACACGGTTGCAGGGCGCATTCCCTGCCGAGATGCAGCCGCTGGTGGATGACTTCAACGCCGTGCTGGAACGCAATGCAGAAGTGGTGGAGCGCGCGCGCACCCAGGCAGGCAATCTGGCGCATGCCCTGAAAACCCCGCTTTCGGTGCTGGAGAACGCGGCCTGCGCGCCAGCACCCAGTGATGGCGCAGCGCTGGCTGCACTGGCGCGCGAGCAGGTGCAGGTGGCGCGGCGCCACATCGACTGGCACCTGGCGCGGTCTCGCGTGGCTGCATCGGCACACCTGCCGGGCCAGCGCACGGCGCTGGAGTCGGTGGTGGGCGGACTGGTGCGCGTGATGAACAAGGTGCATGCCGGGCGCGGGGTGGACATCACGGTGGCGCTGCCCGATGCCCCGCTGTTCTTTGCGGGCGAGGCGCAGG
This sequence comes from Acidovorax sp. NN32, assembly GCF_057597245.1. Lineage (NCBI taxonomy): Bacteria > Pseudomonadati > Pseudomonadota > Betaproteobacteria > Burkholderiales > Comamonadaceae > Acidovorax > Acidovorax sp. NN32. Next base: position 3,408,477 of record NZ_CP199679.1, on the reverse strand, counting down.
ACCTGCAGGAAATGCTGGGCAACCTGCTGGACAACGCCTGCAAATGGGCGCAGTCCACCGTGCGCTTGCAGGCGCAGGTCCTTGGCGGGCAGCCGTCCCAGATGGTCGTCAGTGTCGAGGACGACGGCCCCGGCATCGGTGCAGCGCAGCGTGCGCAGGCGGTGGAGCGTGGCGTGCGGCTGGACGAAACGGTGCCGGGCACGGGGCTGGGCCTGGCCATCGTGCAGGATCTGGCGGCCCTGTACGGCGGGCGGCTGGATCTGGAGCCTGCCGACCTGGGCGGCCTGCGTGTGGTGCTTGTGTTGCCCGCCGCTCGGGAGACGGCGTAAAAAGCCCGCCTGTCAGCGAGAGAGGCGTAAAAAAGCCCGCCGAAGCAGAAGGACGTAAAAAAGCCCGCCGAAGCGGGCTAAGGCCCTGACAAATCCCTTCAATCTCTCGAATGTCGCAAAGCCTTGGACTGGACGCCCCCAGCGTAGCACCCCCGTTGGAGTTTGACTACCCGGGGAACACCAGGGTGTGCCGCGAAGGTGGCGGGCCTTGGCCGGATGGCCAAGGAGATGGGATATTAATTTTGATTGAAAATGGGCTCTAGCGCTTATCCATCAAGCGTTATAAGCTATTTTTTTAGGAGTAAATTCATAGCCTGCTCTCCACGCTGTTGCGCATGGCCGCCTGTGCCACGGCGTCCAGGGCGCCGTCCACCACAGTCTGCTCGGTTAACACCTGCACGGCGCCCTGGTGGAAGAGCCGCTCCAGCAGCCGCAGAGTCATCGATTGGGTCCGGCCCGATGCGCTGGTGAAGAGGAAAAGCTGGCCTTGCGAGCCGATCCAGGACAGCTGGGTGCGTTCCCACTGGCCTGCCACTTGCAGGTTGACCCAGGTCCCAACAGCCAATGGGGCCAAGGGCGCGCTTGAGGCCAGGTGGGGCAAAGTGGCCGGGCCGCTGGTGGTGCTGGTGGATTCGGGCACAAGCTCGGCGCTCTCCGATACCGGGGACTGTGAGATGTCCACATAGCCGGATTCCTTGGCCTCGGACGGGGCGACCCACGGATCGTCATCCTCCAGCGGGGCGGGCTGCGCCACAGCCGGTGGTTGGGGCGGCGGGGCGGCGGGCTTGGTGGCCACCCGGGGCCCGGGCTTGAAGGCTTGCTGGTGCAGTTCCATCAGCAGTTCGAAGACGGCCTCGGTTCGGGCGGCCGGGTAGTCGATGGACGCCAGGCCCTCGCGCAGCTTGGCCAGCAGTTTGGGCAGCAGGCGCGCCAGCTGGCCTGTGTTCGCGCGGGTCAAGGCGGGCTGCGTGCTCCAGATCAGGGCGTCCACCAGCTCCTCGTAGCGGCCTGGGTCGGCGCTGCGGGTGGTGTCGGTCAGGCGCGCCTGGGCCATGACTTGGGACCAGGGGCCGAGCAGAAAACGGGAAATTTCGTCGGGCACCTTGCCGAAATCAGGCCGCAGCGAGAGGTCGCGCGAAATCCGGGCGGCCAGCAGGTGACGCTGTTCAGCGTGCTGCAAGGCCTCGATGGCGCGCTGGCGTTCCTGTTTGCGCTGCTGGTCCTTTTCTGCCCATTTGGCGTGCAATTGCTGGAGCACGTGCTCGAAATCGTCGGGCCCGTCGATGGTGGCGGTGGCCAGCGGGCCCGCGATGTTCATGAGCGAGCGCATGAAGCTCTGGAAGCCGGGGGCTTCGGGGCTGTTGAAGGCCAGGCTGCGGTCGGTGATGTCTTGCAGCAGTCGGCGCGCGGCGTGCTCCTTGTGGCTGAAGAAACGGGGGTCGGCTACGGCCAGCTGTATCAAGGCCGGCTCCAGCGCGCGGATGAACTGTTGCACTGGCCACAGCAGCCGACTATCGCGCGCAATGTTGTCCACCATCAGCGCCACCACCTCCATGCTCAAGGCCTCTCCCAGTCCACCGGAATGTTTGCGCGGCGGGGCTGCAGGGTTGCCCTCTGTGCTGCTGCCGACCTGCTGCGGGCGCTGGCCACCCAGTCTCTCCATCATGTGGCCGATCTGGTTCATGGCCTGCAGCGCTTCGAAGGCGGCGGGCACGGTGGCTGCGAAGTCCGTGGCGGGTGGGTCGATGGGGGGAAGCTGGTTGGGGTTATCGAACTCGCGTGCGAATTGGTCCGCGAAGTTCTCGTCTGAATGGGGGGAGGGCGTGTGTGTCGGCGCCGACGTGGGGGCCGGGTTCTCGCTGAACTCGCCCAGCAGCAGGCGGCGCAGGCGGTCGAGTGTGAGCAGGGAGTCGGCGTGGCCTTCCGCTGTGGACAGGTCGTTGTCTGCTGCAAAGCCGGGGGATGCGCCGCCTTCGGTGGGCGCCACGTAGACCACCTGGCCATCGGCCTGGCGCATCGCATAGCCCACGGGCTGCACGCCGCTGAGCTTGAGCCGATCAATCTGCGCCAGATAGAGCCCCCGCAGCTCCGTGCCCAGCGCCTGGGCCATGGGGCCCATCCAGTCGTGCCGCACCTGCGGCGTGACCTGCATCTGCGACACCACGGTCTGCAGCGCCTGTAGAAAGACTTCGGGGCGCAGGGGGTTGTGCTCCGGCTGAACGCGGGCCAGGCCCAGGGCCGCGCACACTAGGGCGTCGAGGTCGGCCAGCGGCCCTTCCACGGCCGAGATCAGCACCTGCCGGGCGCGGGCGCGCTCCACGCTGTCGTTGATCTGCGCCTCGTCCATCAGTTCAAGGTCGTCGAAATGGACGGTGAACAGGGAGCGTGTGGGCTTTTCCTCGTTCTGTGCCGCCTCCTGGTCGAGTGCCTTGCGCAGCGCGTCGGGGTAACGCTCGCCCATCACGGACGTGAGCCGCGACAGCTGCTGCCGCGCTTCGTGCATGGCGTTGTGTTCGCCCGGTGTGCGGGCCTGGTCCTGGCGCGTGAGCAGGGACATGCGCGTGGCCTCGGAGACGCGCTCCATCAGGGGCCGGGCCTGTGCCAGCACGTCGCGCACGATGTGCTGGTAGGGCGTGGTGTCGCTGGCGGAGGGGGCAGGGGCCGACGGTGTGGTGTGTTTCAAGGCCATCTTCTGGGAGGACGGGAACCGGTGCCCGCCATGGTACGCGGCAAAAAGGGGCCCGCGGCCCCTTGTTTACCTGGATTCCCGGCTTGTCAGACCGGGGCTGTGGTTTCACCCACCGTGAAACTTGACCACCAGCGGCACGATGAGCAGCGCCACGATGTTGATGATCTTGATCAGCGGGTTGATGGCCGGGCCGGCCGTGTCCTTGTAGGGGTCGCCCACGGTGTCCCCGGTCACTGCGGCCTTGTGGGCCTCGCTGCCCTTGCCGCCATGGTGGCCGTCCTCGATGTACTTCTTGGCGTTGTCCCATGCGCCGCCGCCCGTGCACATGCTGATGGCAACGAAGAGGCCGGTGACGATGGTGCCCATGAGCAAACCGCCCAGCGCCTTGGGCCCCAGCAGCAGGCCCACCACGATGGGCACCACCACAGGCAGCAGGCTGGGGATCACCATCTCCTTGATGGCGGCGGTGGTCAGCATGTCCACCGCCTTGCCGTATTCAGGCTTGGCGGTGCCCTCCATGATCCCGGGAATATCGCGGAACTGTCGGCGCACCTCCACCACCACGGCTCCGGCCGCGCGGCCCACGGCCTCCATCGCCATGGCGCCGAACAGGTAGGGGATCAACCCGCCGATGAACAGGCCGATGATGACCAACGGGTCGGACAGGTCAAACGTGATGGCCTTGCCGTAGCTCTCCAGCTTGTGCGTGTAGTCGGCAAACAGCACCAGCGCGGCCAGGCCCGCCGAGCCAATCGCATAGCCCTTGGTCACGGCCTTGGTGGTGTTGCCCACGGCGTCCAGCGGGTCGGTGATGTCGCGCACGCTGCTGGGCAGCTCGGCCATTTCGGCAATGCCGCCGGCGTTGTCGGTGATGGGGCCATACGCATCCAGCGCCACCACGATGCCCGCCATGGACAGCATGGACATGGCCGCCACGGCAATGCCGTACAGGCCCGCGAGCTGGTAGGCCGACAGGATGGCCAGGCACACGAAGATCACCGGCCAGGCGGTGGACCGCATGGAAACGCCCAGTCCTGCAATGATGTTGGTGCCATGGCCCGTGGTCGATGCCTGCGCGATGTGCTGCACCGGCGAATACTGCGTGCCGGTGTAGAACTCGGTGATCCACACCAGAGCAGCCGTCAACACCAGCCCGGTGGCGCAGGCACCGAACAGCTTCATCTGGCTGCCGGTGGCGGTGATGGAGTTGTCCGGCATGATCCAGACGGTGACAAAGTAGAAGGCGACGAGCGAGAGCGCACCCGCAATCGCCAGGCCCTTGTACAGCGCGGGCATCACATTCTTCATGCCGGGCGAAGCCTTGACGAAGAAGCAGCCAATGATGGATGCAATGATGGACACGGCCCCCAGCGCCAGGGGGTAGACCACGGCGTTGACCGGCGCGGTGGCCACCAGCAGCGCGCCCAGCACCATGGTGGCGATCAGCGTCACCGCATAGGTCTCGAACAGGTCGGCCGCCATGCCGGCGCAGTCGCCCACGTTGTCGCCCACGTTGTCGGCGATCACGGCGGGGTTGCGCGGGTCGTCTTCAGGAATGCCAGCCTCCACCTTGCCCACCAGGTCGGCGCCCACGTCGGCGCCCTTGGTGAAGATGCCGCCGCCCAGGCGCGCAAAGATCGAGATCAGCGACGAGCCAAACGCAAAGCCGATCAGCGGGTTGAGCAGCGTGGCGAGGTTGACCGTGGGTGTGAGGTTGCCGTTGCCCGCCAGGAACCAGTAAAAGCCCGTGACGCCCAACAGGCCCAGCCCCACCACCAGCATGCCGGTGATGGCCCCGCCGCGAAACGCCACGTCCAGTGCCGGTCCAATGCCGTGGGTGGCCGCCTGCGCGGTGCGCACGTTGGCGCGCACCGACACGTTCATGCCGATGAAGCCACAGGCCCCCGACAGAAAGGCGCCCAGCACGAAGCCAACGGCCGTCGTCATGTCCAGAAAGATGCCAATCAGGATGGCCAGCACCACGCCCACGATGGCGATGGTCTTGTACTGGCGGGCGAGGTAGGCCGCCGCGCCGGCCTGGATGGCGGCGGCGATCTCCTGCATGCGGGCGTTGCCCGGGTCTTTGGAAAGAATCCAGCCCCGAGCCCAGATGCCGTAGGCCACCGCGATGAGCCCGCAAACGAAGGCGAGGATGAGAGGGGATGTCAGTGCTGAACTTGCAGCCATTCAATTCTCCTAGGGTTGTGTTGCACGGAGGGGGACCAACGCATCGGTGGCATCCCCGCTGCGTTGCTTCCTCGTGCTCCCCGTGCGTTGTGCGGTAGGAGTCGATTGGCCAACAGGCCCAATTTACAGGCAAACGCCGGTTTGCAAGCGGGCAGAAAGGGGCGTGCGCCTAAAATCAGGGTTAATCCCGACGGTTCGTTGCGCTGTGTCAGCGTCGGCCGCTTCGCGGGTTACCGTCAACAAACCACTCTCCAAAGACATGTCCCTCAACAACGTCCCCCCAGGTAAGAACGTCCCCGAAGCCTTCAACGTGGTCATCGAGATCCCGATGAACTCTGACCCGATCAAGTACGAAGTGGACAAGGAATCGGGCGCGATCTTCGTGGACCGTTTCATGACCACGGCCATGCATTACCCCACCAACTACGGCTACGTGCCGCAGACGCTGTCGGGCGACGGCGACCCGGTGGATGTGCTGGTGATCACCCCCTACGCGCTGCACCCCGGTGTGGTCGTGCCGTGCCGCCCGCTGGGCATCCTGATGATGGAAGACGAGGCCGGTGTGGATGGCAAGGTCATTGCCGTGCCCACCTCCAAAGTGTTGCCCATGTACGACCACTGGCAGAACATCGACGACGTGAATGCCATGCGCCGCAACGCCATCGCCCACTTCTTCGAGCACTACAAGGACCTGGAAAAGGGCAAGTGGGTCAAGGTGCTGGGCTGGGAAGGCATTGACGCCGCCAAGAAGGAAATCACGGACGGCATCGAGGCTTTCAAGAAGTCGAACGCCTGAAGAAAATTGGGTATCAAATAGCCTCAGGGCTTTTTGATAAAGCGGGATTAGCTACAAATACAATAGCCTTCCAGCGTCCCCGACAAAGCATGCGCGCCACAAGCCCGCATGCTTTTTTTTGGCCGCGCGGTGTTGTTCTGTAAGGGGAAAGCCCACTTTGCAGCGCGGCAGGCACTGCTAGACTGCATTTGGTTACAAGTATGCGGTGCTGAGCAATACAGATTGGCATGCGTCGAAGTGCCTTTTGGGCAAACGCAATGTGAAGGGTGATCCATGAGAGTTTCCGATCTGCGCATCGGTGTCAAGCTGGGAGCGGGATTTTTGGCGGTGGTGCTGTTCACCACCTTGCTGGGCGTGATGGCGCTGGTGCAGATGTCCCGCATCCACCAGGGGGCGGACCAGATCGCCACCAACTTGCTGCCCAGCGTGGCGCAAACGGGGGAGCTGCGCGTGTTGCTCAACCGCATGCGGCGCTCCGAGGCGGGGGTGGTCACCTCGCGCAGCGTGGCGGAAGTCAAGGCGTTTTCCGAGCAGGTAACCCTGCGCCACAAGGATCTGGACAAGGTCGAGGTTGCGTACGAGGCCCTCATCGACATGGACAAGGAGCGCGAGGTCTATACCGCCTACAAGCAGCGCAAAGCCGAGTACATCAAGCTCCAGGCCAAATTGCTGGAGATCGCCTCGGGCGTGGACTTCACCAACGCCGAGACGCTGGAACTCACCGGCGACGCCCTGGGCATGCTCTATGCGGGCGAGTCGGAAGCCGCTTTTGTCGCCGCGGCAGAAACGCTGGGCGAACTGCAGAAGATCAATTCCGAGGCCGCGTTGCAAGCCAGTGCCGAAGGGCGTGAAGTATTCGCCACGGCGCGCCTGTGGCTGCTGGGCACCCTGGCGGTGTGTGTGGTGCTGGCGGCGTTGCTGGGCGTGGGCATTACGCGCACCGTCTCCCGGCCGGCCCACCATGCTGTGCGGGCGGCCCGCGCAATTGCCGAGGGCGACCTCACCACCGAGGTGCCGCCTGGCGGCAAGGACGAAATGGGCCAGTTGCTCACCGCGCTCGGTGACATGCGTGCCAACCTGGCGCACGTGGTGTCCGGCGTCCGCAGCAACGCGGAAGGGGTTGCCTCGGCGAGCTCACAGATTGCCTCGGGCAACAACGACCTGTCGGCCCGCACGGAGCAGCAGGCCAGCGCGCTGGAAGAAACGGCAGCCTCGATGGAAGAGCTGGGTTCCACCGTGCGCCAGAACGCCGACAACGCCCGGGCCGCCAACCAGCTGGCGGTGAGCGCCAGCACCGTGGCCGTGCAAGGCGGCGACGTGGTGGCCGAAGTGGTCGAGACCATGAAAGGCATCAACGACAGCAGCAGAAAGATCGCCGACATCATCAGCGTGATCGACGGCATCGCCTTTCAGACCAACATCCTGGCCCTGAACGCCGCCGTGGAAGCCGCCCGGGCCGGAGAACAAGGCCGGGGCTTTGCGGTGGTGGCCGGTGAAGTGCGCAGCCTGGCAGGGCGCAGCGCAGAAGCCGCCAAGGAAATCAAAGCCCTCATCACCGCCAGCGTAGAGCGCGTGGAACAAGGCACGGCCCTCGTGGACAAGGCAGGGGCCACCATGACCGAAGTGGTGGCCTCCATCCGCAGAGTGACGGACATCATGGGAGAGATCAGCGCCGCCAGCAGCGAACAAAGCGCAGGGGTGGGCCAAGTGGGAGAAGCCGTCACGCAGATGGACCAGGCCACGCAGCAAAACGCAGCGTTGGTGGAAGAAATGGCGGCTGCTGCCAGCGCCCTGAACGCCCAGGCCGGCGAACTGGTCAACGCCGTGGCGGTATTCAAGCTCGACGCCAACGCGATGCGCAGCGCGCCAGCACCGGCACCCCGAGCGCCCATCGCTGCCCCTGCATTCACCGCCCAACGCGGTGCAGGCGCGACCAAAGGCGCCAGCAAGATCGGCAGCGCAAAGCCCGCCAAACCCCAGGCCAGCCTGGCAGCGCCCAAGGCCAGCGCGGCCACCCCTGCAGCTGCCCCTGCAGCCAGCACCAGGCCCCCGGTTGCCAGCGCGCCAGCGCCTGCAGCCGCAGCCAAGGGCGGCAACGACGACGAATGGGAGAGCTTCTGAGCGGGTATGCCAGCGCGTGAGGGATAGCGACGAGGGATATGGATAAAAACAGGCCCTGGCGCTTGCCCATCAAGCGCGGGTAGCTATCAAAGTAAAGCACGCTGAGGGGCATCCTCAGCGTGCTTTTTTGTTTTATGTTTTCTATTTCTGTGGGCTGATTGGCTGCATAGCCCCGCGCAAGTCGCTTAGCGGTGGGGATCTGGATACACCAGGTGCAAGCCCGGAACCCGGGGGCGCTGAAAAGGCTGCCAGACCACTTCCGGCCCATGCGGTTGTCCGAGGCGGTCGGCCACGGCCCACCAGGCGCTGGGGTTCAGGCCGATGCCAAAGTGGCTGGCCACCACTTCGATGTTTTCGGTGTGCGGGTTGTGCGCCGCCGGGGCCTGGATGCTGCCGCGCCAGGCCACCACGCCATCTGTGCGCGAGTAGATGCTGGTGGTGGGCACGGGGGGCGCTTCGGGCAGGTTGTAGCTCTCGGTTTCGCGCTCGATGTTGCGGCCGCTGGCGAACTGGTAGATGCGCCAGGCATTGGTCGAGGTGTGGTGCCCTGCGAATGGCGTGCCCAGTGTGATCACACAGCGCACCAGGTCGGGCATCTCCTTGGCCAGCTCGCGGGCATAGACGCCGCCCAGGCTCCAGCCCACCAGGCTCACCTTGCCGCCACTGGCTTGGGCTGCCTCCTGCAGCTGGCGCTTGGCGGTTTCCAGCACGCCATCGCGGGGGCCCAGGTTCAGGCCCTGGCCCCAGCCCAGGGTGTCGTAGTTGCGCGAATCCAGGTAGCGGCGCAGCGGCACGGTGGTGGCGTCACCTGCCGTGAGGCCCGGGAACACGATCACCGTGTGGCCGTCGCCCAGCGGGGCGCGCTGCAGCACCGGCCAGGCGGGCAGCACCGCGCCAAACTCCCAGGGCGCCCGCAGCTCCAGCGCCAGCAGGGGTAGGCCCGGGGCGGGGATGTGGTTGGGATCGGTTTCTTTGTTGCTGAAAAGGGGCATCGGATCGTCAGTCAAAAGCGGAGGGCGCACCTGCGGTAGGGCCGCTGTGGAAGGTAGCATTTTTTTGCCTGCGCACCGGGGCTGGGACTGGAGCTAGCTCTCCAATCCCAACCGGGCAGGCCGGGGCTGCGACAGGGGGGAGCGCACTGAAACGACCGGATGCGGCGTTTTGTCAATAAATGCCCGGGCGAGTGCAGGGTGATCTGTGGCGCCCAGGCCGGAGTTGCTTCGCAGCGGCGAAATAGCACTGGTGACAAAGATCGCTCACGGATAAGGTAGTGGCAGCCAAAAAAACCACCTTCAAACCACCACCAGTCCAGAGGAGAAGCAGGATGAATCAGCTGAAGATATCAACCCGACTTACCGTAGCGTTTGCCGTCATGGTGCTGCTGCTCATCGCGCTGGGGACGGTCAGCCTGATCCAGTCTGCGAGCCAGCGCGCGGAGCTGAAGGACGTGATTAACGTTCGTATACCGATTACCAAGGCTTTGGGCGCACTCACTGATGGCGTGAATGAGCAAGCCATCCAGGTGCGTAATCTGGCGATTTTCACCACGGAGTCCGTTGTGAAGTCGGCAACAAGCCAGATATCTGCCGCCGCAGTGGACGTGGAGGCGCAATACAAAACCTTGAATGCGCTGATCACCTCTGAAAAAGGCAAGGAACTCCTCGCGCGCATGCAGCAGCGGCGTGCCGATTTCGTGAAGTTGAGGGATCAATATCTGACGATGATCCAACAAGGTCAAAGGGATGAAGCCACTAAGTTCCTGGAAGAGCAATACCGCCCGGCACAGCGGGCCTACCAGGCTGCGATCGACGAACAGGTTGAGTTTCAGGCCCAGACCACGGTCAAAGCAGGTGAGCGGGCCGAAGCTGCAGCTGTTGCGCTGCAACGGGATGTATTGATCGCTGGCGTACTCGCCATTGCGCTTGCCGTCTTTCTCGCCATCACCATCATCCGCTCCATCACCCGCCCCCTGGCGCAGGCCGTGGAGGCTGCCGACCGTGTGGCCAGCGGCGATCTCAGTGGCCAGATCACCGTGAGTTCCAAGGATGAAACCGGCCACCTGCTGGGCGCCTTGCAGCGCATGCAGCAAAGCCTGGTGAACACCGTGGGCTCGGTGCGCCAGAACGCGGAAGGGGTTGCCTCGGCGAGCTCACAGATTGCCTCGGGCAACAACGACCTGTCGGCCCGCACGGAGCAGCAGGCCAGCGCGCTGGAAGAAACGGCAGCCTCGATGGAAGAGCTGGGTTCCACCGTGCGCCAGAACGCCGACAACGCCCGGGCCGCCAACCAGCTGGCGGTGAGCGCCAGCACCGTGGCCGTGCAAGGCGGCGACGTGGTGGCCGAAGTGGTCGAGACCATGAAAGGCATCAACGACAGCAGCAGAAAGATCGCCGACATCATCAGCGTGATCGACGGCATCGCCTTTCAGACCAACATCCTGGCCCTGAACGCCGCCGTGGAAGCCGCCCGGGCCGGAGAACAAGGCCGGGGCTTTGCGGTGGTGGCCGGTGAAGTGCGCAGCCTGGCAGGGCGCAGCGCAGAAGCCGCCAAGGAAATCAAAGCCCTCATCACCGCCAGCGTAGAGCGCGTGGAACAAGGCACGGCCCTCGTGGACAAGGCAGGGGCCACCATGACCGAAGTGGTGGCCTCCATCCGCAGAGTGACGGACATCATGGGAGAGATCAGCGCCGCCAGCAGCGAACAAAGCGCAGGGGTGGGCCAAGTGGGAGAAGCCGTCACGCAGATGGACCAGGCCACGCAGCAAAACGCAGCGTTGGTGGAAGAAATGGCGGCTGCTGCCAGCGCCCTGAACGCCCAGGCCGGCGAACTGGTCAACGCCGTGGCGGTATTCAAGCTCGACGCCAACGCGATGCGCAGCGCGCCAGCACCGGCACCCCGAGCGCCCATCGCTGCCCCTGCATTCACCGCCCAACGCGGTGCAGGCGCGACCAAAGGCGCCAGCAAGATCGGCAGCGCAAAGCCCGCCAAACCCCAGGCCAGCCTGGCAGCGCCCAAGGCCAGCGCGGCCACCCCTGCAGCTGCCCCTGCAGCCAGCACCAGGCCCCCGGTTGCCAGCGCGCCAGCGCCTGCAGCCGCAGCCAAGGGCGGCAACGACGACGAATGGGAGAGCTTCTGAGCGGGTATGCCAGCGCGTGAGGGATAGCGACGAGGGATATGGATAAAAACAGGCCCTGGCGCTTGCCCATCAAGCGCAGGTAGCTATCAAAAGTAAAGCACGCTGAGGGGCATCCTTAGCGTGCTTTTTTGTTTTCGCCCCGGCTCAGACCCGTGTCTGTGCCGGACAGGTTGTGCTGCAGTGGCCGCTCTATAAATTTGAGCTGTTGGTGCACTCACCAAGGGGTGTGCGCGCACCCTCGGCAGCCAGCACAGTGGCCAGGCGGCCCACGCATTCCAGGGCGGGTTGCAGGCGGTCGTGTGCCGGGTGCCCGTAGTTGATGCGCACGCAGTGCGCAAAACGCCGGTCGGCCGAAAAAATCTGCCCGGGCGCCAGGCTGATGCCCTGCGCGAGTGCCTGACGATGCAGCGCCAGTGCATCGACCTCCTGCGGAAGCTCTGCCCACAAAAAGTAACCCCCCTCGGGCCGCGACACGCGCGTGCCCCGCGGGAAGTGCTGGGCCACCGCCGCCAGCGCAATCGCCTGCTGCTGTTCCAGGCTGCGGCGCAGCGCGCGCAAGTGCCGGTCGTAGCCGCCCTGGGCCAGGTATTCGGACAGCGCCTGCTGCGATGGTGTGGCGGCTGATAGTGTGGTCATCAGCTTGAGCCGTTGCACCGCCGTGGCAAAGCGGCCCGCCGCCACCCAGCCCACGCGGTAGCCGGGCGCCAGGCTTTTGCTGAACGAGCTGCAGTGCATGACCAGTCCCTCGCCATCAAACGCCTTGGCAGGCGGCGGGCGCTGGGGGCCGAAGTGCAGTTCGCCATACACGTCGTCCTCGATCAGCGGGATCTGGTGGCGGGCGAGCAGTGCCACGAGTTCGCGTTTTTTGTCCTCCGGCATCAGGCTACCCAGAGGGTTTTGAAAGCTGGGCATGAGCCAGCAGGCCTTGACGGGCTGCTGGGGGGGCTGGCGCTCCAGCGCCTCGGCCAGCGCGGCCAGGTCAATGCCGTCGCGCGGGTGGGTGGCGATTTCCAGCGCCTGCAGGTTCAGCCGCTCCAGGGCCTGCAGCGCGGCGTAAAAGGTGGGCGATTCGACCACCACCACGTCGCCCGGCTGGGTGACGGCCTCCAGGCAGAGGTTGAGCGCTTCCATCGCGCCGTTGGTGATGATGATTTCTTCCACTTCCACCGCCATGCCGTGCAGGCCGTAGCGCAGTGCGATCTGCTGGCGCAGGCGTTCGTCACCCGGTGGCAGGCTTTGCACGATGTTCCACGGGTCGAGCTTGCGCATGCCGCTGGCCAGGCAGCGCGCCAGGCGGTCCAGCGGAAACAGCTCCAGCCCCGGGAAGGCCGAGCCCAGCGGTACCAGATCGCGGTCACGGGCCAGGCCCAGCACCTCGAACACCAGGTCGCTGATCGCCACGCCGGTGGAAGTGGCGGCGGGCTGCGAGGGCAGGGGCTCGGCGGGGCGGGCCTCGGCCGTGCTGGGCAGCCGGGCGCTCACGTAGTAGCCCGAGCGCGGCCGGGCGTGGATGAGGCCCTGTGCCTCCAGCAGGTAGTACGCCTCGAACACGGTGGACGGGCTGATGCCCCGCGTGCGGCTGGCCTCGCGCACCGAAGGCACGCGGTCGCCAGGCCGCAGCGCGCCGCTGTGGATGAGCTGCGCGATGGTGTCAGCGTGGCGTTCGTAGCGTTTCATTGGGGTGGTGGGGCTGGATGCTTGTCAAACTGATCTGTATTTTTAACAGGAAACTGAATCTGTACTGTTTTTGCCGCTGGGCGTAGAGTGTCGGCTTGTGTTGGTGCATGCCCCGAGCGCACGGCTTGTGGGTGCCCGCCGACCGTTTCCCCACGGAAAAATCCCCATGATCGATTGCCTGCGCGGCTTGCTGCGCCCTGTTTTTTCCGCACCCGGCGCGGCTGCCCTGGTGGCGCTGGCGTTGACGGCTGGCGCTGCGGCCCAGACGGTGCCCGCCAGCACGCCTCCTGCCACCCCTGCGGCCACGGTGCCCGTGTCGTCCATGTCCTCGCGCGTGCTGGCCTGTACCGCGTGCCACGGCAAAGAGGGCCGGGCCACGCCGGACGGGTACTTTCCGCGCATTGCGGGCAAACCGGCGGGCTACCTGGCCAACCAACTGCTCAACTTTCGGGACGGGCGGCGCAGCTACCCGCAGATGACTTACCTGATTGAACACCTGACCGACGACTACCTGCGCGAGATGGCCGAGCACTTTGCAGCGCTGGACTTGCCTTACCCGCCGCCGCCCGCACCACAAGCGCCCGCCGCTGTGCTGGAGCAAGGCCGCAAGCTGGTGCAAGGGGGCGATGTGGCCCGCAACATCCCCGCCTGCGTGGCCTGCCATGGCGCAGCCATGACGGGTGTGACCCCGTCCATACCCGGCCTGCTAGGCCTGCCGCGCGACTACCTCAACAGCCAGCTGGGCGCCTGGAAGACCGGCCAGCGCCGTGCGCATCTGCCCGACTGCATGGCCGACATTGCCCGCCAGCTCACGCCCGACGATGTGAGTGCTGTCTCGGCCTGGTTGGCCGCCCAGCCCGTGGCGGCGGGGGGCAAGCCCGCCCGCACCTTGCCTGCTGCGATGCCCGCGCGCTGCGGTGGTGTGGCCGAAGTGCCCGTGGCCGCTGCGGCTGCACGTTGAGAAGGGATGCACCGATGAAACGCATCCTCTGGACGATCTCTTCCATTCTGGCCGCGTTGGGCATTGCGGCAGCACTGCTGATCAGCCTGAACTTGCGCGGCGAAGAGCCTCTGCCCGCTGGCGAGACGCTGCAGAGCACACCTGAATTGATTCAGCGCGGCGAATACCTGGCCCGCGTGGGCAACTGCATGGCCTGCCATACCACGCAGGGCGGCGCGCCTTTTGCGGGCGGGCGCGGCATCGAGACGCCGTTTGGCGTGGTGCACAGCTCCAACCTCACGCCCGACAAGGCACATGGCATTGGCAGCTGGACCTCGGCCGAGTTCTGGCGCGCCATGCACCACGGCCGCAGCAAGGACGGGCGGCTGTTGTATCCGGCCTTTCCGTACCCCAACTACACACAGGTGACGCGCGAGGATTCGGACGCCATCTTTGCCTACCTGCACAGCCTGCCCGCCGCCGCTGAGTCCAACCGCGACCACGCGCTGCGTTTCCCGTACAACACGCAGGCGGCGCTGGGTGTTTGGCGGGCGCTGTTCTTCACGCCCGGGGCTCCTCAACCCGAACCCACGCAGTCGGCTGAATACAACCGGGGCGCCTACCTTGTCAACGGCCTGGGCCATTGCACCGCCTGCCATACGCCGCGCAACGCATTGGGCGCCACCACCGACGCCAAGGCCTTTACCGGCGGGCTGATCCCGGTGCAGAACTGGTATGCCCCTGCGCTCAATGCCGCGCATGAGGCGGGCGTGAAGGAGTGGGCGACCGACGACGTGGTGGCCTTGCTGAAAACCGGCGTGGCCCCGCAGGGCTCAGTGCTGGGGCCCATGGCCGAGGTGGTGTTCCGCAGCACGCAGTATCTGAGCGATACCGATGCGCGTGCCATGGCGGTGTATCTGCAGGTGCTGCCGCAGCAAGAACACAAAGCGCCTGCTGCCGGGGCCGCGCCCCCGGCCAGCGCCCTGGCGCGCGGCGCCAAGGTGTACGAACAGCACTGCGCCCAATGCCACGGCGACCAGGGGCAGGGCGAGCCCGGCGCCTTCCCCGCGCTGGCGGGCAACCGCGCCGTCACGCTGGCCGACCCCACCAACCTGGTGCGCGTGGTGCTGCAGGGCGGCTATCTGCCTGCCACGGCGGGCAACCCGCGCCCGCACGGCATGCCACCGTTCCAGCAGTTTCTGTCCGACGAGGACGTGGCGGCGGTGACGACCTTTGTGCGCAACAGCTGGGGCAACCAGGCGCCGGGTGTGGGTACCATCGAGGTTTACCGCGCCCGCGAACGGCGTGGTTTGTAGCGGGGCCTGGTGTAGTTGGCCCCTGCCGCGCCAGCCCTAGGAGTCCGTTTGATGTCCAGCCCCGCCGCACTGCCCCCGTCCACCCCCTCAAGCCCTGCGGCCGCCACGCCCGGTGGCTGGTGGGCCGTGTGCCTGTGCGCAGCGTGGTGTGGCACCTGTGGCATCTACCGCCCCCTGTTCAACGAATTGGCCCGCGCGCATCCGGAGGTGCGTTTTGAATGGGTGGACATTGAAGACGAGTCCGATCTGGCTGGCGACCTGGACGTGGAAACCTTTCCCACCCTGCTGATTGCCGACGGCCAGCGCGCGCTGTTCCTAGGGCCGCTGCTGCCCCAGGCGCCCGTGCTGGCCCGGCTGCTGGCCAGCCTACAGGCGGCCACCCCCGGCAGTGGTGCCAGCGCAGGGCAGGAGGCCCAAAGCGTCTTCGAGCGTGTGCGCGCTGCGCGCAGCCGGTGAGCGCAACGCTGTGGTTTTTGTTTTTGGTGCTCTCCTTTTAATAGCTGCTAGCGCTTGATGGTAAAGCGATAGAGGCAATTTTTGCCATTGTTGTGCCCCTCCCTACCGCTCCGTACTTCTCCCTCAGTTCGCTACAGGCCCACTGCGATCAAGGCGCTTGGTCGCGCGGCGCAGGCCTGTTTCGGCAGTCCGCCGTCGTCCGCATTGATGTGGCCGAGGGCGACCCCGGCGTCTGGCACATCGGCGGTGAAGTGCAGGGCACCCAGTACGAGCCTTATGTGTTGTCGGTCGAACTGGTGCTGGCTCCCAACGGCCAGGTCCGCTCGTGGTCGGGCGAATGCTCCTGCCCGGTGGGTGAGGACTGCAAACACGCCGTCGCCCTGACCTTGAAGGCCCAGCAGGTGCGCCCCGGCCCTCAGGCTAAGCCTGCGCCCCTACCTCCCCGGTCGAAGCAGGCGCTGCAGGCCATGCAGGAGCGCGTGGCCGCCCAGGCCCGCGCGGAGGCCGAGGCCCGCCTGGTGCGTTGGTTGAACGACTGGGATCTGGTGGCAGACAACGCCGCGCCGCCACTGGCTGGCGCACGGGCCGACCGGCCGGAGTGTTACCTCTACCTGCTCTCCACCATCGGGCGCCTGCGCAATGGCGCGCCACAGCTGCAGATCGAGGCCGTGGTGTCCTACCCCAAGCTCACCGGCGGCTGGGCCAAGCCCAAGGCCGTCCGGACCCAACCTGGCCCCGGCCAGGCGGTGTATGACCGCGCCACGGATGCAGACCGCCAGCTGTTGCAACTGCTGCGTGCCATGCCGCGCAGCGTGGGCTACTACTCGGCCTACAGCGGCGCGCCGACGGGTGTGCTGGAGGGAGCTGTAGGCCTGCTGGCACTGCAGCAGGCGGCTGCCACGGGGCGTCTGTTTGTGGATGCAGGCGACTCCACGGTGGGCGTGCCGCTGCGCTGGGGCGATCCGCTGCCCATTGCCTGGGCCTGGAAAGAAAAAGTCACGTCCGGTGGTGGCGACGGTGGCGACAACGCCTGGACCTTGCAGGCCCGCCTGCCCAGCCCCAGCGCCACGCTGTGTGCCAACCACCCGCCCCTGTACCTCGATGTCGCCCAGGGTCTGTGCGGCCCCGTGTCGGCCGAGGGGTTGAGCCCTGGGCAGCTGGAGCTGCTGCTGCAGGCGCCCCCGCTGAGCGCCGCCGCGCTGCAAAAACACCATGCGGAGGTGGCCAGCCGCCTGGGCGGCATGCTGCCGCTGCCGCCGGTGCTCCGCCCCCTGGCGCGCGTGCAGGGCGTCAAGCCCGTGGCGCGCCTGCACCTGGCGCCCGTGGCCGAAGCCGATGTGCCCGGTCTGGGCCTCATCACCGCGCAGCTGCGTTTTGACTACCAGGGCCATGTGGGCTGGTGGGCGGGGCAGGACCTGAGTGTGCTGGTGCCAGGCGCTGACGGCGGCCAAGTGCTGCTACAGCGCGACGCGGCGGCCGAGCTGGATGCCATTGAACGCCTGATGGACCTGGGGCTGCTGGCCACCGACGATGGCCTGTTCGGCATCCCCGGCGAGGAATCGCAGGACGACTGGATGCACTGGTTTGACAACGGTTTTTCTGTGTTGCGTGAGGCCGGTTTTGTGCTTACGCAGGACGCGGCGCTGGACGGATGGATCACCCATGCCGACACGCTGGACGTGTCACTGCAACCCAGTGGCGAAGATGAGGCCACATCGCCCTGGTTTGCGCTGTCGCTGGGCATGGAAATCAACGGCGTGCGCCACAACATCCTGCCGTTGCTGCCCCTGCTGATCGCCGCTGCCGCCCAGCAGCCGCCCGACCCCGTCACGGGCCAGCCGCAGCTGCCGCCGTTTGCCTACCTGCGGGGTGTGGGTACATCGGGTTTTGTGCGGGTGCCGACCGACGCGCTGCGCCCCTGGATGGCGGCCTTGCTGGATCTGGTGGGCGACCGCGCGCACGACTTCAGCGGCGACAGCCTCAAGCTCTCGCGCATGGACGCGCTGCGCACCAGCGCAGCGCTGAGCGAGGGCGCGGTGTGGCAGGGCGCCGATGCCTTGCGCGCCATGGTGGCCCAGTTGCAGGGCGTCGGCGCCTTGCCGGAGGTGCCTTTGCCCGCCAGCGTGCGGGCCACCTTGCGGCCGTACCAGCAGCAGGGGCTGAACTGGCTGCAGTTTCTGAGTGCCCACGGACTGGCCGGGGTGCTGGCCGACGACATGGGCCTGGGCAAGACGCTGCAGACCCTGGCACACATCCAGGTCGAAAAAGACGCGGGGCGGCTGACCGCACCTGCGCTGGTCATTGCACCCGTGAGCCTCATGGGCAACTGGCAGCGCGAGGCGGCCCGCTTTTGCCCTGGGCTGCGTTGTCTGGTGCTGCATGGCGCCGGCCGACACGGCATGGCAGATACAGTCACCGAGCATGACCTGGTCATTGCCCCGTATTCGCTGCTGCAGCGCGACCGCGAGCGCTGGTTGGCGCACCAGTGGCACCTGGTGGTGCTGGATGAAGCGCAGAACATCAAGAACGCCAGCACGCATGCCGCGCAGGTGGTCAGCCAGCTGCAGGCGCGCCACCGGCTGTGCCTGTCGGGCACGCCCATGGAAAACCACCTGGGCGAGATCTGGAGCCTGTTTCACTTTTTGATGCCAGGTTTTCTGGGCAGTCAGACACGCTTCAAGGAGGTGTTTCGCACGCCCATCGAAAAGCAGGGCGACGGCGCGCGCATGGCGCAGCTGCGCTCGCGCATCACGCCTTTTATGCTGCGCAGGACCAAGGCCCTGGTGGCGGGCGAGCTGCCGCCCAAGGTCGAGTCGGTGATGCCCGTGGAACTGACCGGCACGCAGGCCGATCTGTACGAAACCATCCGCCTGGGTATGGAAAAAACCGTGCGCGAAGCCTTGCAGACCAAGGGGCTGGCCAAGTCGCAGATCACCATCCTCGATGCGCTGCTCAAGCTGCGCCAGGTGTGCTGCCACCCGCAACTTGTGCCGCTAGATGCCGCCAAAAAGGTCAAGACATCGGCCAAGCTGGACCAGCTGATGGCGCTGCTGCCCGAGATGCTGGCCGAGGGGCGGCGCATTTTGCTGTTCTCGCAGTTCACCAGCATGCTAACGCTGATCGAGGCCGAGCTGAAAAAACGCAACCTGCCCTGGGTCAAGCTCACGGGGCAGAGCCAGAAGCGCGACGCGATCATCGAACAGTTCACCAGCGGGCAGGTGCCGCTGTTTTTGATCAGCCTGAAGGCGGGCGGGGTGGGGCTGAACCTGCCGCAGGCCGACACTGTGATTCACTACGACCCCTGGTGGAACCCGGCGGTGGAAAACCAGGCCACCGACCGCGCCCACCGCATTGGACAGACACAGAGCGTATGGGTGATCAAACTGGTGGCGCAGGGCACGATTGAAGAGCGAATTTTGGCGCTGCAGGAGCGCAAGGCGCAGCTGGCGGGCAGTCTGTACAGCGACTCCGCTGCACGCAAGGAGCCGCTGTTCACCGAGGGCGATCTGGCTGAGCTGCTGCAGCCGCTATCACTGTCATAGCTGCTCGCGCCGATTGGATAAGCGCCAGGTGCCGTTTTGGCACCACATCGTCCGGCAGGCCGCATGCACACTGGCCTGGGCGCGTTGACAACAGTTTTGCCCGTCCGCGCCTTTGCAAATCAACACTTTGCGCGCTACAATACAACTCTCACGACCAAACGGGCGGGTACCAACCGCCCGTTTTTTTTGGTCGAACGCTTTTGGAGCTCGAAGCTGTCGGGGAAGAGTCTCCGGGGGTTATCGGGTTTTTTGTTTTTCCGGGATTGAACTGAACACGTGGCATTGCAGCAAGTCGTTGAACAAATTGTGACGGGCCTGGGGTATGACCTGGTGGAGATCGAACGCTCCGCTGGCGGTTTGCTGCGCGTCACCATCGACTTGCCCTGGGTGCAGCCGGCCGCTGATGCGCCCCAGCCCGTGATTGATCAGTTCGTGACCGTCGAGGATTGCGAGAAGGTCACGCGCCAGCTGCAGTTTGCGCTGGAGGTCGATGGCGTCGAGTACAAGCGCCTCGAAGTGTCGTCCCCCGGCATCGATCGCCCTCTGCGCCATGAGCAAGACTTTGTTCGCTTCGAGGGTTCGGTCATTGACGTCACCCTGAAGGCGCCCATCGGCGTTGCGGCGGCGGCGGGGCAGGTCAATGCCACCCGCAAGAAATTTCGCGGCACGCTGGAGCGCGCCGAGGCTGGGGGGTGGCAGATCGTCTGGAGTGACGAGCCGCCGGTCAAGCCAGGTCAAAGGGTCAGCAAGAAACGTGTGCCCGCCCCCTTGCAGGCGCTGGGCTTTACCTTGGACGAGGTTCGGGATGTGCGCCTGGCGCCCATCGTGGATTTCAAGGGACGTGCAGGCAAGGCTGGGGCAGCACCCGCCTGAGTGGCTGCTGAAAAATTGGGGTGGGTGGCAGCCGCGCGCAGCCTCCGCCTTCGGGTGATTGAAACAGGAGAGTCGTCGCATGAATCGCGAATTGTTGATGTTGGTTGAGGCCATTTCGCGCGAAAAGAACGTGGAGCGTGATGTGGTCTTGGGCGCCGTGGAGTCGGCCCTGGCCCAGGCTACCAAGAAGCTGTATCAGGGCGAGGTGGACATTCGCGTGTCCGTAGATCGCGACAGCGGCAACTATGAGACTTTCCGTCGCTGGCTGGTGGTGCCCGATGATGCCGGCCTGCAAAACCCCGAGGCCGAAGAGCTGCTGATGGATGCGAAGGACCGCATTCCGGACATCGAAGTGGGCGAGTACATCGAAGAAGGTGTCGAGTCCGTGCCCATCGGCCGCATCGGCGCCATGGCTGCCAAGCAGGTCATCCTGCAGAAGATCCGCGACGCCGAGCGCGAAATGCTGCTCAACGACTTCATGTCGCGCGGCGAGAAAATCTTTACCGGCACCGTCAAGCGCATGGACAAGGGCGACATCATTGTCGAATCCGGCCGTGTGGAAGGACGTCTGCGCCGTGGCGAGATGATCCCGAAGGAAAACCTGCGCAGTGGCGACCGTGTGCGTGCCATGATCATGGAAGTGGACCTGACGCTGCGCGGCGCTCCCATCATCCTGTCGCGCTCGGCCCCCGAGTTCATGATCGAACTCTTCCGCAACGAAGTGCCTGAGATCGAACAAGGCCTGCTGGAAATCAAGTCCTGCGCCCGTGACCCCGGCTCGCGCGCCAAGATCGCCGTGCTGAGCCACGACAAGCGCGTGGACCCCATTGGCACCTGCGTCGGTGTGCGTGGCACCCGCGTCAATGCGGTGACCAACGAACTCGCTGGCGAACGCGTGGACATCGTGCTGTGGTCCGAAGACCCTGCACAGTTTGTGATCGGCGCCCTGGCCCCGGCCAACGTGTCCTCCATCGTGGTCGATGAAGAAAAACACGCCATGGACGTGGTCGTGGACGAGGAAAATCTCGCCATCGCCATTGGCCGTGGTGGTCAGAACGTGCGTCTGGCGTCCGATCTGACCGGCTGGAAGATCAACATCATGGACGCCGCCGAAAGCGCGCAAAAGCAGGCCAACGAGACCGACACGGCCCGCAAGCTGTTCATGGAAAAGCTCGATGTGGACGAGGAAATCGCCGACATCCTGATCTCCGAAGGCTTCAACAGCCTCGAAGAAGTGGCCTATGTGCCGCTGCAGGAAATGTTGGAGATCGAAAGCTTCGACGAAGACACCGTCAACGAGTTGCGTGCCCGTGCCAAGGATGCGCTGCTCACGATGGAAATCGCCCGTGAGGAAAGCGTGGAAGAGGTCTCCCAGGACCTGCGCGACCTCGAAGGCCTCACCCCCGAGCTGATTGCCAAGTTGGCTGAAGGCGGTGTGCACACACGTGACGACCTGGCCGATCTGGCCATTGATGAACTGACCGACCTGACCGGACAGTCTGAAGAAGATGCCAAAGCCTTGATCATGAAGGCGCGCGAACACTGGTTCGCGGGGCAAGAGTAAAGGTCAGGGAGGCACGAACCACATATGTCCAGTAATACTGTCGCCGAGTTTGCAACCGAACTCAAAAAATCGCCTGAAACCCTGCTCGACCAGCTCAAAGCTGCGGGCGTGGGCAAGGCCGCCCCTTCCGACGCGTTGACCGAGTTGGACAAGCAAAAGCTGCTTGCTTATTTGCAGGCCAGCCACGGCACGGCTTCGGCCGACCGCAAGAAGATCACGCTGGTGAAGAAGTCCACCAGCGAGATCAAGCAGGCGGATGCCACGGGCAAGGCCCGCACGATCCAGGTGGAAGTGCGCAAGAAGCGCACGTTCATCCAGCGCGACGAAGGTGCCGAGGCATCTGCCGAATCCCATGCGCCCGCCGCTGCGGAAGAGGCCGCTGTTTCCAGCGAAGACCTGGAACTGTCCCGCCGCGAGGAAGAAGCTCGCCGCCAGGCCGAGCTGATCCGCCGCCAGGAGACGGAGCTGGCCGAAAAGCGTGCCGAGCGTGAAGCGCGCGAAAAGCGTGAGCGTGAAGCTGAAGAGCGCGCTGCCGCCTATGCCGCCCAGGAAGCCGAGAAGAAGGCACAAGCCTCTGCTGTCAAGCAGGAGGCCACCCGCGAGCAAGCGGCCGAAGCCGCTGCACGCAATGCAGCCCAAACTGAAGCCCGCGAAAAGGCTGCCGCTGAATCCAAGGCACGTGCCGACGAGGAAACAGCGCGCGCTGCTGACCTGGACGCCCGTCGCCGCAAGGCCGAAGCGGAAGCTGCTGCGATCCGGTCCATGATGGCCACGCCCAAGAAGGCGGTCATGGTGGCCAAGAAGCCAGAAGAACCCAAGCCAGTGGCCAAGCCCGCTGCCGTGGGGGATGCCAAGAAGGGCACCCTGCACAAGCCGGCTGTCGGCACCGGTGTGGCGCGCGCAGGCGCTCCCGCCACTGCCGGGGCAGGCGCAGGTGCGCCAGGCGCTGGCAAGGAAGTGAAGTCGGCCAAGCTGTCCTCCAGCTGGGCCAACGACACCGCCAAGAAAAAAGAAATCAAGACCCGTGGCGACAGCAGCGGCGGTGTCGGTCGCAACAACTGGCGTGGTGGCCCGCGTGGCCGCCGTGGCGACAGCCGCGACCATCGCGACGATCACCAGCAGTCTGCACCGGTCGAGGCGCGCATCATTGAAGTGCATGTGCCCGAAACCATCACGGTGGCAGAGCTGGCACACAAGATGTCGATCAAGGCGTCTGAAGTGATCAAGGCGCTGATGAAGATGGGACAGATGGTCACCATCAACCAGCCGCTGGACCAGGACACCGCCATGATCGTGGTGGAAGAACTGGGCCACAAGGCGGTGGTGGCAGCGCTGGACGATCCAGAAGCCTTTACCGACGACGATACGACCCAGCAGAACGTGGAATTGTTGCCACGTGCTCCTGTGGTGACCGTCATGGGTCACGTGGACCATGGCAAGACCTCGCTGCTCGATTACATTCGCCGCGCCAAGGTGGCTGCGGGTGAAGCCGGTGGCATCACGCAGCACATCGGTGCCTACCACGTGGAAACACCACGCGGCATGGTGTCGTTCCTTGACACCCCGGGCCACGAGGCCTTCACGGCCATGCGTGCCCGTGGTGCCCAGGCCACGGACATCGTGATCCTGGTGGTGGCGGCCGATGACGGTGTCATGCCCCAGACCAAGGAAGCCATCAAGCACGCCAAGGCGGCTGGTGTTCCTATCGTGGTGGCGATCACCAAGGCCGACAAGCCCGATGCCAACCCCGACCGTGTCAAGCAGGAGCTGGTGGTCGAAGAGGTGGTGCCTGAAGAGTACGGTGGCGATTCGCCGTTCGTGCCTGTGTCTTCCAAGACCGGCATGGGCATCGACACGCTGCTGGAGCAAGTGCTGCTGCAGGCCGAAGTGCTGGAACTCAAGGCACCGGTCGATTCACTGGCCAAGGGTCTGGTGATCGAAGCCCAGCTCGACAAGGGCCGCGGCCCTGTGGCCACGGTGCTGGTTCAGTCCGGCACGCTCAAGGTGGGCGACATTGTGCTGGCTGGCCAGACCTATGGCCGCGTGCGCGCCATGCTGGACGAAAACGGCAAGGTCGCCAAGACGGCAGGCCCGTCGATCCCGGTGGAAATCCAGGGTCTGACGGAAGTGCCGCAGGCCGGCGACGAATTCATGGTGCTCACGGACGAACGCCGTGCCCGCGAAATCGCGACCTACCGTGCCGGCAAGTTCCGCAACACCAAGCTGGCCAAGCAACAGGCCGCCAAGCTGGAAAACATGTTTGCCGACATGACGGCGGGCGAAGTGAAGATGTTGCCCATCATCGTCAAGGCCGATGTACAGGGTTCGCAGGAAGCGCTGGCGCAGTCGCTGCTCAAGCTCTCGACCGACGAAGTCAAGGTGCAGCTGGTGTACGCCGCCGTGGGCGCCATCAGCGAGTCCGACATCAACCTGGCGATCGCCTCCAAGGCCATCGTGATCGGCTTCAACGTGCGGGCCGATGCCGGTGCGCGCAAGCTGGCCGAAGGCAATGGCGTCGATCTGCACTACTACAGCATCATTTACGACGCTGTGGACGAGCTGCGTGTGGCGATGTCCGGCATGCTGGCCCCCGAGCAGCGCGAAGAGATCATCGGTACCGCCGAGATCCGCACGGTGTTCGTTGCGACCAAGATCGGCACGATTGCCGGTTCGTACATCACTTCGGGTATGGTCCATCGCAACGCACGCTTCCGCCTGCTGCGCGACAACGTGGTGGTCTACACCGGCGAAGTCGATTCGATCAAGCGCCTCAAGGACGATGTCAAGGATGTCAAGGAAGGCTTTGAGTGCGGTATCAAGCTCAAGAACTACAACGACATCAAGGAAGGCGATCACCTCGAATTCTTTGACATCAAGGAAATCGCGCGGACGCTGTAAGGCATCGGTGACGACGACATGGCTGCGAAGAAATCTTCCACCCCCAACCGCGCCTTCAAGGTCGCCGATCAGATCCAGCGCGATCTGACGGAGCTGATCGCGCGCGAGTTGAAAGATCCGCGTGTGGGCATGGTGACGCTGCAGGGTGTGGAGGTGACTCCAGACTACGCACATGCCAAGGTGTTCTTCAGCCTGTTGACGGGCGACCCTGTGGAGACACAGGCGGCGCTCAACCAGGCTGCGGGTTTCCTGCGCAACGGCTTGTTCAAGCGCCTGCACATCCACACGGTGCCCACGCTGCACTTCGTGTTCGACCGCACCTCCGAGCGTGCGGCCGACATGAATGCCTTGATCGCCAAGGCAGTTTCTTCCCGCGCAAAAGAGGAGTAGTCCATGCACGCGCCTCGCACCAGGGTGCAGCGGCGCCCTGTGCATGGGGTGTTGCTGCTCGACAAACCGCTCGGCCTTTCGAGCAACGACGCCTTGCAAAAGGCGAAATGGCTCTTGCGCGCCGAAAAGGCGGGCCATACCGGCACGCTGGACCCATTGGCCACCGGCGTGTTGCCGCTGTGTTTTGGCGCGGCCACCAAGTTCAGCCAGCTGCAGCTGGATGCGCCCAAGACCTACGAAGCCGTTGCACTGCTGGGCACCACCACCACCACCGGCGACGCCGAAGGCGATGTGGTGCAACGCTGTGATGTGGACTTGGCACAGCTGACCCCTGAGCGTCTTGCGGCCGTGCAAGAGCAGTTCACCGGCCCTATTCGCCAGGTGCCGCCGATGCACAGTGCGCTCAAGAAAGACGGCAAGGCGCTGTACGAGTACGCGCGAGCAGGTGTCACGGTAGAGCGCGAAGCGCGCGATGTCGTCATTCATGCATTAAAACTGACCCTGATGCAGACAGATAAAGCGCAAGTAGCTATTAAAATGATAGTAAATTGCAGCAAAGGCACCTACATCCGCACGCTGGGTGAAGACATCGGGGCGGCGCTGGGTTGCGGCGCGCACCTGACCTTCTTGCGCCGCATCGACACGGGTGGAATCGGTGTGGAGCGCTGCGTCACGCTGGCCCAGCTGGAAGCCATGCCGGAGGCGGAGCGCCTGGCCAGCCTGGAGGCGCCCGAGTCGCTGCTGGCACAACACGTGCGTGTCACGCTGGACGGCGAGAATGCAGCCCGATTCCTGTCGGGCGTGCGTCGCCGTGGCACTTGGCCCGATGCCAGTGCCGTGGCGGTGTTCGGCGAGAATCCTCCGGCACTGCTGGGGGTGGGCCACATCGTGGGCGGGGAGCTGGTGCCGGACAGGCTCCTGAGTCCGCTGGAAATTCAACAAATTTTGGAAGGCATGCCGCACCCTCAAGCCAGCGGCACATTGGAAAAACTATGACGACGAAACAAATCCGCAACATCGCGATCATTGCCCACGTTGACCACGGCAAAACCACCATGGTCGACCAGCTGCTGCGCCAGTCCGGCACCTTCGCCGACCACGAAAAGGTCGTTGACACCGTGATGGACAACAACGCGATTGAAAAAGAGCGTGGCATTACCATCCTGGCCAAGAACTGCGCCGTGAGCTGGAAGGGCACGCACATCAACATCGTGGATACCCCCGGCCACGCGGACTTCGGCGGTGAAGTGGAGCGTGCGCTGTCCATGGTGGACAGCGTGGTGCTGCTGATCGACGCGCAAGAAGGCCCCATGCCCCAAACGCGTTTCGTGACCAAGAAGGCCCTGGCTCTGGGCCTGCGCCCCATCCTGGTGGTGAACAAGGTGGACAAGCCCGGTGCCAACCCCGACAAGGTGGTGAATGCCGCTTTCGACCTGTTCGACAAGCTCGGTGCCACCGACGAACAGCTCGACTTCCCCGTGGTGTACGCATCGGGCATCAACGGCTGGTCGTCGCTGGAAGAAGGCGCGCCGGGCGAGCAGTGGGGTCCCGACATGT
Organism: Acidovorax sp. NN32; assembly: GCF_057597245.1. Taxonomy (NCBI): domain Bacteria; kingdom Pseudomonadati; phylum Pseudomonadota; class Betaproteobacteria; order Burkholderiales; family Comamonadaceae; genus Acidovorax; species Acidovorax sp. NN32. The sequence goes on along the minus strand of NZ_CP199679.1, from coordinate 3,382,006 downwards.
CGGCCCTGTTCGACACGATCCTCTCGCACGTTCCACCGAACACGGGTGACCCAGCCGCTCCGCTGCAACTGCAGATTTCGGCGCTGGACTTCTCCACCTTTGTGGGCCGCATCGGCGTGGGCCGCATCAGCCAGGGCACCATCAAGCCCGGCCAGGATGTGCTCGTCATGGAAGGCCCCGATGGCAAGTCCGTCAAGGGCCGTGTCAACCAGGTGCTGACCTTCCAGGGCCTTGATCGCATGCAGACGCCGCTGGCGGGCCCTGGCGACATCGTGCTGATCAACGGCATCGAAGACATCGGCATCGGCGTGACCGTGACCGACCCCGCCAACCCGTCGCCGCTGCCCATGCTGAAGGTGGACGAGCCCACGCTGACCATGAACTTCTGCGTGAACACCTCGCCCCTGGCCGGCCGCGAAGGCAAGTTCGTGACCAGCCGCCAGATCTGGGACCGTCTGCAAAAGGAGCTGCAGCACAACGTGGCCCTGCGCGTGTCCGAGACCGATGAAGAAGGTATCTTCGAAGTGATGGGCCGGGGTGAACTGCACCTGACCATCCTCTTGGAAAACATGCGCCGTGAAGGCTACGAGCTGGCCGTGTCCAAGCCCCGCGTGGTGTTCAAGGACATTGACGGCGTGAAGCACGAGCCTATCGAGCTGGTGACGGTGGACATCGAAGAAGGCCACCAGGGCGGCGTGATGCAGGCCCTGGGCGAGCGCAAGGGCGAGCTGGTGAACATGGAGTCCGACGGCCGTGGCCGCGTACGCCTCGAATACCGCATCCCCGCACGTGGCCTGATCGGTTTCACCAACGAATTCCTGAACCTGACACGTGGTTCCGGCCTGATCTCCAACATCTTCGACAGCTACGAGCCGCACAAGGGCGACATCGGTGGCCGCAAGAACGGTGTGCTGATCTCCATGGACGATGGTGAAATCTTCACCTACGCCCTGGGCAAGCTGGACGACCGTGGCCGCATGTTCGTGAAGGCGAACGACCCCGTGTACGAAGGCATGATCGTGGGCATTCACAGCCGCGACAACGACCTGATCGTGAACGCCACGCGCACCAAGCAGCTGACCAACTTCCGTGTCTCTGGCAAGGAAGACGCGATCAAGATCACGCCCCCGATCGACCTGACGCTGGAATACGGCGTGGAATTCATCGAGGACGATGAACTGGTCGAGATCACGCCCAAGTCTGTGCGCCTGCGCAAGCGCCACCTGACCGAGAACGAGCGCAAGCGCGCTGCACGGTCCTGATCGGCGGAGCGTTCAGAGAAGCGCTCAGAGCACGTTCAAAAAGGGGCCACTGCGACGCAGTGGCCTTTTTGCCGTCTGAATCCTGGAGCCTCTGTTGAAATTGACACATTCCCGTGCCGTGGCGCTGATGGTGGCCGTGACCCTCATGTGGTCCATTGCCGGTGTGGTCACGCGCCACCTGGAGCATGCGGCGAGCTTTGAGGTGACCTTCTGGCGCAGCTTCTTCACGCTGCTGTCGCTGCTGGTCATCCTGCCTGCGCTGCAGGGCAGGGCGGTGTTCGCCTCCATGCGCCACAGCGGCCGTGCGCTGTGGATCTCTGGCGTGTGCTGGAGCGTGATGTTCACGGCATTCATGGTGGCGCTGGTGCTCATGCCGGTGGCCAACGTGCTGGTCACGATGGCCGTGGGGCCGCTGCTCACGGCGTTGTTCGCGCGCATTTTTATCGGCCACCACATCGCCCCGCGCACCTGGGCCGCGATTGCCGTGGCGGGGCTGGGCATTGGGTGGATGTATGGTTCGCAGATGGCGGGCCTGCCCCTGGCAGGTACGCTGGTGGCGCTGTGTGTGCCGGTGGCAGCCGCCATCAACTGGACGGTGGTGCAGCATTCGCAGCGCCACGGCCATGCGGTGGACCTGGTGCCTGCGGTGCTGGTCGGCGCGGTGATCTCGGTGGTGGCTACGTTGCCGTTGGCGCTGCCTTTTGAGGCTTCAGGGCATGACCTGGCCCTGCTGGCGCTGTTGGGCGTGGTGCAATTGGCCATCCCTTGTGTGCTGGCCGTGCGCTGCGGCCGGGTGCTCAAGGCGCCAGAGATGGCGTTGCTCGGCTTGCTCGAAGTCATCTTTGGAATTTTGCTGGCCTGGCTGGGCGCAGGCGAAAAGCCTGCTCCGGCGGTGCTGACGGGAGGCGTGCTCGTGATCGGTGCGCTGGTTTTTAATGAACTGTTGGGTTGGAAGGAACAAAAATGACGGAGACGGTATTGCCTGATGTGTTGAGTGAAGTGCGAGGCCAGGTGGGCTTCATCACGTTGAACCGCCCGCGTGCGCTCAATGCCCTCTCGCTGGGCATGGTGCGTGAACTCATGGGCATCTTGCTGGCATGGCAAAACGATGCGCGGGTGCTGGCCGTGGCCATCCGTGGCAGCAACAAGGAAGGCCCGTTTGGTGCCTTCTGCGCCGGTGGAGACATCCGCTTTTTGCACCAGGCGGGCAGCCAGGGCAACCCGCTGATCGAGGACTTCTTCACCGAGGAGTACGCGCTCAACCACCTGATCCACAACTACGCCAAGCCCTACATCGCCTTCATGGACGGCATCGTGATGGGCGGCGGCATGGGCATCAGCCAGGGCGCCGCCCTGCGCGTGGTGACCGAGCGCACGAAGATGGCCATGCCGGAGACGGCCATTGGCCTGTTCCCGGATGTGGGGGGGGGCTATTTTCTGAGCCGGTGTCCCGGTCGTGTGGGCGAATGGCTGGCGCTCACCGGCGACACCATTGGCGCCGGTGATGCCATCGAAAACCGGTTGGCGGACGGTTGTCTGCCTGCTGACCAGCAAGCGGCCGTGTGGGAGGCGCTGGGCACCCAGAGCTTTGCCAGCGGTGCTGCCGTCAAAGACTATGTTGCTTCTAAATTTGTAGCTGCTAGCGCTTTGCAGAAAAGCGCTAGGGGCCAGATTGACCAATATTTTTCGTTGGGCAGCGTGGGCGAGATCGTGGCGGCGCTTGAAGCGGCCGACAGTGACTGGGCACGCGCCACGGCGGCCACGCTGCGCAAGCGCTCGCCCCTCATGCTGCACGTGGTGCTGGAACAAATCCGCCGCGCACGGGACATGGGCTTGGCCGACGACCTGCGCATGGAGCGCGACATGGTGCGCCACTGCTTCTTCCTGCGCCCCGGCCAGAGCGAAACGGTGGAGGGCATCCGCGCCCTGGCCGTGGACAAGGACCATGCGCCCCAATGGAACCCTGGCCGCATCGAGGACGTGACGCCCGATATGGTGGCGCAGTTCTTCACCAGCCCCTGGCCTGCACACGCCCACCCGCTGGCCCATTTGTCCTGATCGGCGACGGTTGTAGCCGGGCAGGCCACCCGCAGAGTCCCTGGCGGCGCGTCAGGGGTTCAGCTGTTGGTACGCCGCTGTCGCCAAGCTCAGCAGCTCGGTGCGGGACAGCTGTCCGCTCAAGGCGTAGCCAAAGCCCGCGTCCGTCCAGTAAAAGCCTGGCACCGGGCCTTCTTGCGTGAACTGGAACGCGGTCGTGCTTGCGGTGGTCGGTGGCTGTGGACGGGGCGTGTTGTCGCGGGCAGGGCCAGGGCTGGTGGATACCGCAGCCAAGGCGCCCAGGTACAGCGTGATCCGCTGGCCCGCGCTGTTCTGGTACATGAACTGCGCGCGCACCCCGGTGTCGCCAGGCAACAAGCGGCCACCCACCAGTTCATAACCCTGCGCGCCCAGCGCGGGGACCTTGAGCGGGCGGTCAAGCCGCTTGGACAGCCATTGCACTAGGTGGTCTTGCTGGGCGGCTGTAACTTCCACGGGGTGGCGGACTTCGGGCTGGTACACCGCGTGGGCGACTGCGGCCTGCTGGGCGAAGCGTTGTGCCGGTTCGGCAACCACCAGCGTGGTGCCGTTGCCCGTCGCCAGCGTTTTGCCGGGTGCCACGGCGGGCCACTGGCCGCGTCCTGTCCACCCCAGCACAAAGGCCAGCAACACAGAGGCGGCCACGCCACCCCAACGCCACCACTGCGCCTGCTGCTCCCGGCGGTCCGTGGCCCGCAATGCTGCGGCCATCAACGTATCGGGCACGGGGGCGTGGAGCAGGTCCTGGTGCAGGGCGTGTAGCTGCTCCCGCTGTGCCTGCCAGTGCGCCAGTGTGGCCTGCGCTTCCTGATCATCCTGCAATTGCTCGCGCAGCGCCTGCGCCTGTGCGGGCGGCAATTGGCCGTCCACGAGGGCGTGCCAAGTGCTGCTTTCGCCAGCGCGTGGGTGGGGGGCAGGGTGGATCGGGTCCATGGAGGGGGGGCGGGTCATGGCTCTTTTTATTTGAGGCGACGCAGCACAGGCACTGCGCCTGCTGCGGGTGCGTCTGCGTGGGCAGCCGGTATAGGGCTGGGCGCGGGCTCTCGGTCCATCAGCGCGCGCAGGCGCGTGCGGGCGCGGGACAGGCGTGACATCACAGTGCCTGCCGGAATGCCCAGAATGCGCGCGGTGTCCTCGTAGCTCATGTCCTCCATGGCCACCAGCAGCAGCACGGCCCGCTGGTCGGCGGGCAGGCGCTGCAGACAGCGCTCCAGATCCAGGGCGTCATCCGAGGGGGCGCGGGCACCCGGCAACTGGTCGTGAATGTCGTCGATGTCCACCTGCGCCAGCGCGGGCAGCGCACGGCGTTGGTTGAGGTACAGGTTGTGCATCAGAGTGAACAACCACGCGCGCAGGTCGCTGCCCGTGCGCCACAGCAACCACTTGCTGCAGGCACGTTCCAGCGTGTCCTGCACCAGATCATCGGCCGCCCAGGCATCGCCTGTGAGCACCCGCGCGTACCGGCGCAGGCCGGGCAGTTGTTCGATGACCTGGGTGCGGTTCATGCCGTGTGGGGCCTGTGCGGCGTTGAAGGGTTCTCAGGGCCGTGCGGTGCGCCAGACCTGGTTCACCCCGTCGCCGGTTTTGTCGCCGGGCTTGGTGTCCTTGATCCAGTAGTAGAGCGGCTTGCCCTTGTAGGCCAGCTGGGTCTTGCCATCGTCACGGGTGATGACGCTGTAGTCGCCACCGGGTGCCTTGCTGGCCATGAGTGGTGGCCAGTTGGTGGCGCAGGGGCCGTTACACACCGACTTGCCACTGCCTGCCGCGTCGCGGTCGAACGTGTACAGCGTCATGCCGCCCGCTCCGACCAGTACGCCGTCCATGGTCTTCACGGGCGAGTCGTTCATGGTGGCGCAGCCGGCCAGTGCGGCTGCTGCGACGAAGGCGGCCATCGAGATCAGTTTTTTCATGGGTTTCTCCAGGGTGTGGTGCAGGCGGAGGCGAATGCTGCCTTGCACCGGGACAAACACATGGGCGCAGCGGTTTATTCCACGGCGTCGCAAAAAAATCTCAAGGGCTGGGCTGGGTGAGCGCAGACCGCATCGCACGCATGCCTCAGCGGCTGCGACTTTTCATGGCGCGTTCCACCTCGCGCTTGCCTTCGCGGTCCTTGATGGTGTCGCGCTTGTCGTGCTCAGCCTTGCCCTTGGCCAGGGCAATTTCGCATTTCACAAAGCCGTTTTTCCAGTGCAGATTGAGCGGCACCAGCGTGTAGCCCTTTTGCTCGACCTTGCCGATCAGGCGCTTGATGTCGTCTTTCTTGAGCAGCAGTTTCTTGGTGCGCGCCGATTCGGGGTTGACGTGGGTGGAGGCGGTCTTGAGCGCATGAATCAGGCAGCCGAGCAGATACAGCTCGCCATCGCGGATCAGCACGTAGCCATCGGTCAGCTGCACCTTGCCCTCGCGCAGGGCCTTGACCTCCCAGCCGTGCAGCACCATGCCCGCCTCGTGGCGTTCCTCGAAGAAATAGTTGTAAGCCGCTTTCTTGTTGTCGGCAATGCGGGACGTAGGATCGGGTTTTTTGGCCATGAAGAGGTAGATGCGGCACAAACCGGGAGTTAAAAGGCCTCCCTACAATGTGTGGGTGTCGCTGGCAGCGATTCTAATTTCCTCCGCTTGGCGCACACCGATGCCAGGCACAGTCTGCATGAAAACCGTTCACAAGTCCGTCCTCATTTGGTACAGCCCCGAAGAAATGTTTGCCCTGGTCACCGGGGTGGAACACTACCCCCAGTTTCTGCCATGGTGCGATCACGCGGGCGTGCTGGAGCAGACCGAGGACGGCATGACCGCCGAAGTGGGCATTGCGTTCAGCGGCATCCGCCAGACCTTTGTGACGCGCAATACCCACGAGGCAGGTCGGCGCGTGCAGATGCATCTCATCAAAGGGCCGTTCTCCCGCCTGGATGGCGATTGGCACTTCCACCCGGTGGGCGATGGTTCGCAGCGCGCATGCAAGGTGGAGTTGCTGCTGAACTACGGTTTTGACAGTGCGACGCTCGCGGCGCTCGTAGGCCCGGTGTTTGACCGCATCGCTGGCAGCATGGTCGATGCCTTTGTGAAGCGTGCGGAGCAGGTGTATGGCTGAGCGGGTGCCGGGGAGCACTGTGCAGGTCACGGTGGTGGTCTGTATTGCTCCTCGCAAAACGCAGGAATGGGTACTTCAACTGCCCGAAGGTGCCACCGTGGCTGATGCGTTGCGGGCGTGTGGGGCGGATGGCGCACTGGGGCCGCAGGGCAGTGCAGACCGGCCGACCCTGGGCATCTGGGGGCGTGCAGTGTTGCCTGACGCCGCAATCAGACATCTGGACCGTGTGGAGGTCTACCGCCCACTGAAAGTGGACCCCAAGGTGGCCCGCCGTGAACGTTTTGCACGGCAGGGCGCGCGGACCACGGGGCTTTTTGCACGCCAGCGGCCCGGGGGTAAGTCGGGCTACTGAGGTCGCCTTGGGTGGCTCGGTTTAGCGCTTGCAGTCGGTGGCAATGATGCCGTCGAGGCGTTTGGATTCTGCCGCCCGGCCAGCTTCGTCGAGGAAGATGCGCTCGCCCTGGGCGTTGGACTGGGTGATGGGTCTGCCCGAATCAAACGCTGCCTTGGCCTGGCGCGCGCGCGTGCAGTTGTCTGCCTTGGCCTTGGCCAGCTTTTCTTCGTCTGCTTTTTTCTTGGCCGCTTCGGCCGCTTCTGCCTGGGCTTTTTTCTCTTCCAGGGCTTTGTCCTTGCCGGTACCCGGCGCGCTGGCGGCAGGCTTGGTGGCCGAGGCGGCAGCGGTGGTTGCTGCCACAGGGGTTCCTTCCGCTGGTGCGGCTGCCACTGGAGCGGGTGCTGAACGCGGAACCCCGCCACCGGGCTGCTTCAGGATGTTCTTTTCCGGGGTATCTTGGGGTGGAGGGCGGTCGCTGAAGACCTTGCGGCCGTCCTTGTCGATCCACTGCCATTGCGCCGCCGCGCCCATGGCCCAGGTGCAGGCCACGGCCAGCAGGAGAAGCTTGTGCATTTTCATGCGGACAAGTTTATCCATGTGACTCACCCCCCGCCAGTGCGTTGAAGACGGGCGGGCGCGTTTTCACCACACGCGGCGCGGGTACAATCCGTCTTTTGGAGCTTTCTCATGCGCCTTCTTGGAAAAGCGCTCACCTTCGACGATGTGTTGCTGGTGCCAGCGTACTCCCAGGTCCTGCCCAAGGACACGTCCCTCGCGACGAAACTCTCCCGCAATATCCAACTGAACCTGCCGCTCGTGTCCGCCGCCATGGACACCGTGACCGAGGCGCGTCTGGCCATTGCCATTGCCCAGGAGGGCGGCATCGGCATCGTGCACAAGAACCTCACGGCGCAGGAGCAGGCTGCTCATGTGGCCAAGGTCAAGCGCTACGAGTCCGGCGTGTTGCGTGATCCCGTGGTCATCACGCCCGAGCACACGGTGCTGCAGGTGCTGCAGTTGTCCGAACAGCTCGGCATTTCGGGCTTTCCCGTGTGCGACGGCGGCAAGGTGGTGGGTATCGTCACCGGCCGCGACCTGCGCTTTGAGACCCGTTACGACGTCAAGGTCCACCAGATCATGACCCCGCGCGAGAAGCTCATCACGGTCAATGAAAAAGAGGGCACCACGCCGGCCGAAGCCAAGGCGCTGCTCAACAAGCACAAGCTCGAACGCATCCTGGTCGTGAACGACGCCTTTGAGCTCAAGGGCCTGATCACGGTGAAGGACATCACCAAACAAACCAGCTTCCCCAATGCGGCCCGCGATGCCGCAGGCCGCTTGCGCGTAGGCGCAGCGGTAGGTGTGGGCGAGGGCACCGAAGAACGCGTCGAAGCCCTGGTCAAAGCCGGTGTGGACGCGATCGTGGTGGACACGGCCCACGGCCACAGCAAGGGCGTGATCGACCGCGTGCGCTGGGTCAAGCAGAACTACCCGCAGATCGACGTGATCGGCGGCAACATCGCCACCGGCGCGGCGGCCCTGGCGCTGGTCGAGGCGGGCGCGGATGCCGTCAAGGTCGGTATCGGCCCTGGCTCCATCTGCACCACCCGCATCGTGGCCGGTGTGGGCGTGCCCCAGATCATGGCCATCGACAACGTCGCCACGGCCCTGAAGGGCACAGGCGTGCCACTGATTGCCGACGGCGGTATCCGCTACAGCGGCGACATCGCCAAGGCCCTGGCCGCTGGCGCCGGCACGGTGATGATGGGCGGCATGTTTGCAGGCACCGAAGAAGCGCCCGGAGAAGTCATCCTGTTCCAGGGCCGTAGCTACAAGAGCTACCGTGGCATGGGCAGCATTGGCGCCATGCAGCAGGGCAGTGCCGACCGCTACTTCCAGGAGTCGAGCACCGGCAACCCCAACGCCGACAAGCTCGTGCCCGAAGGCATCGAAGGCCGCGTGCCCTACAAGGGCTCCATGGTTTCCATCGTCTACCAGATGGCGGGCGGCGTGCGTGCCTCCATGGGCTACTGCGGTTGCGCCACGATCGAAGAGATGAACAACAAAGCGGAGTTCGTCGAGATCACCACGGCTGGTATCCGCGAAAGCCATGTGCACGATGTGCAGATCACCAAGGAAGCGCCGAACTACCGCGCTGATTAAGGGACAACCCCCTGAGTCGCTTCGCGCCTTCCCCCTTCTCTCGAATGGCTGCGCCATTCGGGAAGGGAGGCGCAGCCAGTGCACGCAAGCGAAGCGCCGCTGCGCAGCTAGGTGGCCCTTGCACGGCTGCCCTAGCCTGGATCGCGGGCGTTAGCAGGGCATGGGTCTGATCTACCTCGGGAGATACCGAGTCTGGCCTGATTGAAAAAATCTGGTCAGACTGATATAGTCTGGTCTGAATTCACCATTCAGGCCAGACTTTTTATTTATGCAGTCCGTTGGCATCTACGAAGCGAAAAGCAGGTTCTCTGCCTTGATCGAACTGGTCGAGCAGGGCGAGGAAGTGCGCATTACGCGCCATGGCAAAGAGGTGGTGCGCATGCTTCCCGTGCGTCGGCGCCCAGTGATTTCTGACGAGCAGATTGCGCGCGAGCTGGGCCAGATGGATGCGCTTCATGCCAGCATTCAACCCGCAGGTTCATCGACGGTGGATAGCCTGCGTCGCACAGGTCGGAGTAACGCATGACCGCCTTCGTGCTGGATGCCTCGGTCACCGCCGCCTGGCTGCTGCCTGACAGTGCTAGCGAACATACCCGCCGTCTTTACACCCTTATCCGCCGCGATCAGGTGGAGCCCCAGGCGCCCAACCTCTGGCACTGGGAGTGCCACAACATCCTGGCCAGTGGCGTGAACAGCGGGCGCATCCCCGCCACATCTGTCGAAGGCCTATGGGGCGTACTCGAAGCCATCCGCCACCGGGTGGAGCTCCATGAATTGGCCCCTGCCCAGCACAAGGCCGTGCTCGACGTGGCACTGGAGACCGGCCTGCCCACCTTTGATGCGGCCTATCTGTGGCTCGCCCGCTCGCTGCGCTTGCCCCTGGCCACCTTTGATCCCCAACAGGCCGCTGCCGCACGGCGCAGCGGTGTCCCACTTCTCGACCTCTCCCGCCTCTGACGGACCACCACCATGCAACACCAGAAAATCCTCATCCTCGATTTCGGCTCGCAAGTCACCCAGCTCATCGCCCGCCGCGTGCGCGAGGCCAATGTGTACTGCGAAGTGCACCCTTGCGATGTGACTGACGAATGGGTGCGCGACTATGCCAAGGACGGTTCGCTCAAGGGCATCATCCTGTCGGGCAGCCACGCCAGCGTGACCGAAGACACCACCGACCGCGCGCCGCAAGCGGTGTTCGATCTGGGTTTGCCCGTCTTGGGCATCTGCTACGGCATGCAGACCATGGCGCAGCAGCTGGGCGGCAAGGTCGAAATGGGCCACAAGCGCGAGTTCGGCTTTGCTGCCGTGCGCGCGCGCGGCCACACCGCACTGCTCAAGGACATCGCCGACTTCACCACGGCTGAAGGCCACGGCATGCTCAACGTGTGGATGAGCCACGGCGACAAGGTCACCGAGCTGCCCCCGGGCTTCAAGCTCATGGCCAGCACCGACAGCTGCCCCATCGCCGGCATGGCCGACGAAAGCCGTCGCTTCTACGCCGTGCAGTTCCACCCCGAAGTCACGCACACCGTGCAGGGCAGGGCGTTGCTGGACCGTTTCGTGCTCGGCATTTGCGGCACCCGTCCCGACTGGGTGATGCGTGACCACATCGCCGAAGCTGTGGAGCAGATTCGCCAGCAGGTGGGTGATGAAGAAGTGATCCTGGGTCTCTCGGGCGGTGTGGATTCGTCCGTGGCCGCCGCGCTCATCCACCGCGCGATTGGCGACCAGCTGACCTGCGTCTTCGTCGATCACGGCCTGTTGCGCCTGAACGAAGGCGACATGGTCATGGACATGTTCGTCGGCAAGCTGCACGCCAAAGTGATCCGCGTGGATGCGAGCGACCTCTTCCTGGGCAAGTTGGCGGGCGTGAGTGACCCCGAAGCCAAGCGCAAGATCATCGGCGGCCTGTTCGTGGACGTGTTCAAGGCGGAAGCCGCGAAACTGAAGGCGGGCGACGGGGGCCACAAGGGTGCCACCTTCCTGGCGCAGGGCACGATTTACCCCGATGTGATCGAGAGCGGCGGGGCCAAGAGCAAGAAGGCCGTCACTATCAAGAGCCACCACAACGTGGGCGGCCTGCCCGAGCAGTTGGGTCTGAAGCTGCTGGAGCCCCTGCGCGATTTGTTCAAGGACGAAGTGCGCGAACTCGGCGTGGCCCTGGGCCTACCGCCCGAAATGGTCTACCGCCACCCCTTCCCCGGCCCCGGCCTGGGCGTGCGCATCCTGGGCGAAGTGAAGAAGGAATACGCCGACCTGCTGCGCCGTGCCGACGCGATCTTCATCGAAGAGCTGCGCAACCATGTCGACGAAGCCACTGGCAAGACCTGGTATGACCTCACCAGCCAGGCCTTCACCGTCTTCCTGCCCGTCAAGAGCGTGGGCGTGATGGGTGATGGCCGCACGTATGACTACGTGGTGGCGCTGCGCGCCGTGCAGACCAGTGACTTCATGACCGCCGACTGGGCTGAGCTGCCCTACGCCCTGCTCAAGAAGGTGTCGGGCCGCATCATTAACGAAGTCCGCGGCATCAACCGCGTAACGTACGACGTGAGCAGCAAGCCGCCAGCGACGATCGAGTGGGAATAAACAAGCACTGTCACGCCAAAGACCTAGAAACAATGATATGGCTTGATGCAGCGAGGGTCGTCTCCATCATGGCCGTGGTGGTCCTGCACGTGGTCGGCAGCGTGGTCACTCTGGCGGCGTTGGGTTCCCCTGGTTGGTGGTACGGCAATCTGTACGACGCCCTCGTGCGCTGGTGCGTGCCGGTGTTCGTGATGGTGAGCGGCGCGTTGTTGCTCGACCCGCGCAAGACCGAGGGCGTGGCCGAGTTCTACCGCAAGCGGGCGGCACGGGTCCTGCTGCCAATTGCCTTCTGGAGTGCTGTCTACATTCTTTGGAACCACCGGGGTGCCCTGGCCGAGCTGCGCGCGATGGATGTCTTGCACAGCGTTGCCAGAGGGTGGCCTCACTACCACCTGTGGTTCCTGTACATGATCCTGTGCCTGTACCTGTTCGTTCCCTTCCTGAGGACGCTGGTGCGCAACACAAGCCGGCGCGATCTGTGGTGGCTTGTGGCCTTGATGTTTGTGCTGTCTGGCGTGAACGAGTTTTCCCGCGTCTTTTCTGGCGATGGGGCGGGCCTTTTCATCAACTGGTTTCTGCCGTATCTGCCGTATTTCCTCTGTGGCTACCTGATCCAGACCAGTGACAGGAAAATCCCCCTGGCTGTGTTGATGGCGGTCTTTGGGTTGGCTGTGGCGGTCACCGCCGTGGGCTGCTACTGGCTGGGCCGCGCGCAGGGGCTGGACAGGGGACTGTATTTCTATGGCTACCTGAGCTTTTCCGTCATCCCCATGTCGATCAGCTTGATGCTGATGCTCAAACAATGCACGTTGGCGGGGGGATGGGCGCAGAGCGTTCAGAGGGTTGCTCCGTTAACGCTGGGCGTCTATCTGGTGCATCCGATTTTGCTGGAATCGTTCAGGGAATACGGTTTCAAGCCTGAGGACCACGCGCCGCTGCTCACGGTGCCGCTTGTGGCTGCTGTGGTGTTTGGTGGCGCGCTGGTGGTGGCGCTGGTGTTCCACCGTACCCCCTGGTTGAAACGGCTCATTTAGGAAGATCATGGCGGACCACGTCTTCCCCGCCCTGGGAAGACGGCAAACCCCAGGCCAGGCTGCGGTCAGGCCCTGGCTTCACCTGTGACCGGATCGTAGGCGGTTCCGTCGAAGTTGATGATGCTGTTTGTGGCCGAGTCGTAAGTGGTCAGACGGTAGGTGTCGGCACCTTTGCCGTCCAGACCGATGTAGGGCGCTTGGGCCAGAACCAAGCGGTTGTCTTGGGGGACTACCCCATCAGCCGTCCATTTATTGCTCATCAGCCATTCAGAGGGATTCACGCCCTCGGGCGTTGCGACTGTCCCGTCCGTGCGCATCTTGGCGAGTGTCGGGTCCATGTTGAAGCCTTCGGCCGCCAGCAGCATGTCGGGGTTCTTCTTGTAGAACGAGGCGGTCTCCGACGGCATTGCGGTCAGGTCGCTTTTGACGAGCGTCGAGCCATCCGTTGGGAATTGCGACAGTTTGCCGCTGCGAATGGCTTCGTAGTCCGCCGCAAACTCGGGGTGGTTCTTGAAGAACATGTAGCGGCCAACCACCTCCTGGTCGCCTCCGCTCAAAGACATCGCTGTCATCCGCACATAGTCCGGCACTTCGTAGTCTTCGGCAAACGTATCGCCCAGGCCACGCTCCCAGGCGCGGAATTCTTCCAGGTTGCTGAAGGGCGCCTTGACTGCGGCCTCGGTGGTCCCGGTGTCCACCGCATCTTTGGTGCTGTAGAGGGCGGCGGTGGATTGGTAGGGTTTGGTTTGTGCGGCCACCGTGGTGGCCCCTGCGGTGCTGGTGCCAGTCGCTTTTCCCTGTGCAGCCTCGGCAGACAGTTGTTCCAGCGTGGTCTGCAATTCTTTGAGAAAGGTGACAGGGTCCGCGCCCGCGTGGTTCTGGGCCGTGCGCTCTGCCGCCTTGGCCGCCATGGAACTGGAGACGCCCAGGGACGTCAGCATGTTGGTGGCTTGTGAAATATCGAGCATGTTGCGACTCCTCGGGTGATCTGGCAGTCCATGGTGTGGCATCGGGTGGATCACCGGGCCGATGGGGGTTCTGTGGACGTTGCCTTGATAGTCCCTGAATTCGATCAGGCCAATCCCGGGGTAAGCAGCGGAAAAACGGTGCTTTTCGAGAGGAGGGGGCCCCCTTTGCGCCCATGGGGCGGTATGGGTAGCGAGAGGCGTTCGCACACAGCGTAAGGCGTGAGGAGTGCGACAACTACACTCACGGACTGTGTCAACGCCGCGTCGCAACTTCCCGTGAAGCCACTTGTTGCCCACCCACATTCACCCCAGCATTCACCTCCCGTCTTCCATGGTCCGACCCTTGACGCTTCCCACCGCGCCGCCACAACGTTCTTCTTCCTGGGGCAGAGGTCCTTCGCATGACGCCAGCTGCTGATTTCTGGCCCGGATGTGGCTTTCAGGCGCTGGCCCGGGATGCGCGCGGCTGGCTGGTGCCTTCCGATGAATACCTGCAGTGGCTGCTTGCCCGGCCTGAACTGGCGCTGGTGCCAGAGTCCTGCGCCGCCGAGATCGCCCTGCACGAATCTCTGGCGTTATCGCCTGCACGGGTGGTTTTGTCGGCCGAACTGGCAGCGGTGCAGGACGACGACGCCCGCGAAAACTACACCGTGTTCCTGCGTTTTCGCGATGGCCTGCTGGCCGCCGGCACGCTGGAGGCGTACTACTTGCAGCTCATGCGCAGTGGGGTGGTGAACGTGCCCGCCGTGTTCATCGACGCCGTGGTGCAGGCCCTGCTGCGCAACGTGCTGGACAACTGCAACGACGCCTTCGAAGTCCGCGCCGCCGAGATGCTGTTTCGCTCGCAGCGCATCACCTTGCAAGACGGGCAAATGCTGGCAGGCGACCGGGCGACGCTCGACATGCTCAACGAAACTGCGGGCCTGGGCGAGGTGGGCCGCTTGCTGCTGCAAAGCGGTGCACTGCAGCCCACGGCGCAGGTCAAGGTGCTGTCGGCCGACAATGCGGCGCAATATTGGCAGGAGAGCGACCGCCACCACTTTCTGCTCGACCTGACCCATGAGCTGACGCAGGACCTGAGCCATGGCCTGACCTTCAAGATGACCCGCGCCCGTTCTGGCCTGAAGGCGCTGGCGCGGGTGCTGGAGCGCTGGGTCGCCCACTTGCTGGGCGTGCAAGTGCAGATCGAGCCTGTGCACCAGGTCACCGACAGCGCGTGGCGCTGGCATGTGGGGCTGGATGTGGAGTCCACCGCCATCCTTAACGACCTGTACCAGGATCGGCCGGTGGATGCCGAGCGCATGGCGCGGCTGGTGAGCCTGTTCACGCTGACCTTTGCCAACCCGGCTGAGATGCGTGCCGATGTGGCGGGCAAGCCGGTGTACCTGGGGCTGGCGACCAACGCCGAGGGCGTGGTGCGCATCAAGCCGCAGAACCTGTTGCTCAATCTGCCGCTGGCATCGGCATCTTGAGTGCTATTAAATTAATAGCTTCTAGCGCTTGATGAATAAGCGCTAGCAGCCAATTTTATTCAAATTTCTCCAGGTTGGATGATGGCCCGATGCTGGGCCCTCATCCAATGGTCATCAGGCTCGCGTTGCCGCCAGCTGCGGCGGTGTTCACGCTCAGCGCGCGCTCGATCAGCAGGCGCTCCAGCGGGATGTCCGTGGCACCGGGCTGCAGTGCCGTCACACCCACGATAGGCCCCGCGCGGCGGGCGAGGGCGGTGCACACGGCCTGCAGCGAGGGGGCGTCGCCGTGGTGCAGCACGGCATCCAGCTCCAGCGTGCCGTCGTTCAGCGTGTTGTCCTGCAGCAGGATTTGCGCCTGCACCAGCGTGGGCAATGGCGTGCGCAAGTGGCCCTGGGCGTTGGGCCACAGGGCCGTGCCACCGGTGGCGAGCACGGCCGCAGTCTGCACCAGCAGGTCATTCACACTTTGCGCGAGGCACAGCACGCTGGCACGGGGGGCCAGGGTGTAGACGTTGCGCTCGCCCGTGGGGCCGGGCAGGGTGCGGGCGGTGCCGCTTTGGGTGTGCTGGGCAAACTGTTGGCAGGTGCTGGCCAGGGCTGCATTGCCTTGTTGCTGGGCCCATTGCTGCAACGTGGCCAGGGGCGCCAGCAGGCGTTCGCGCACGGCGTCCTCGGGTGGCGTGGCGCGGTCAGCGTCGGCAAAGGTGCGTGCCAGAGCGTCGGCCGGGCGCTGCGACAGCAGGCGCAGCAGGTACAGCGGCCCACCTGCCTTGGGCCCCGTGCCCGACAGGCCTTCGCCGCCAAAGGGCTGCACGCCCACCACGGCGCCCACCATGTTGCGGTTGACGTACACGTTGCCAGCATGGGCACGGTTCACCACGCGGGCAATGGTTTCGTCGATGCGGGTGTGCACGCCCTGGGTCAGGCCGTAGCCGGTGGCGTTGATCTGGTCGAGCAACTGGTCCAGGTCGTTGCGGGCGTAGCGCACCAGGTGCAGCACAGGGCCGAAGACTTCGCGTTGCAGCTCGCCGATGTGGTTCAGTTCGATCAATGTGGGGGGAACGAAGGTGCCTTGTACGCTGGCGGCCGACACATGGTTCGGGTGCTGGAACACCCGATGGCCCTTGGCCTTGAAGTTCTCAATGTGACGGACGATGCCCGCTTGTGCTTCGGCATCGATGACGGGGCCCACGTCCACACGCAGCGCTCCGGGGTTGCCCACGCGCAGTTCGCCCATGGCGCCCTGCAGCATCTCCACCACGCGGTCGGTGGCTTCTTCCTGAACGCACAACACGCGCAGGGCGGAGCAGCGCTGGCCTGCGCTGTCAAAGGCCGACGACACGGCATCGCCCACCACCTGTTCCACCAGCGCGGACGAGTCCACGATCATCGCGTTCTGGCCACCGGTTTCTGCGATCAGCGGAATAGGGCGGCCTGCGGCATCCAGGCGCCCGGCCACTGTGCGCTGCAGGATGCGGGCGACCTCGGTGGAGCCGGTGAACATCACGCCCATCACGCGGGCGTCGCCAATGAGGCGCGCACCCACGGTTTCGCCCTGGCCGGGCAGCAACTGCACGGCGGCGCGGGGCACACCAGCTTGCCACAGCAGGCGTACGGCCTCGGCGGCGATCAGCGGGGTTTGTTCGGCAGGCTTGGCCAGCACGGGGTTGCCAGCGGCCAGCGCGGCGGCGACCTGGCCCATGAAGATGGCGAGCGGGAAGTTCCAGGGGCTGATGCAGGCCACGGGACCGAGCGGGATGTGGGTGGCGTTGTCAAAGGTGCTTTGCACCTGGGCCGCGTAGTAGCGCAAGAAGTCCACCGCTTCGCGCACTTCGGCCACGGCGTTGCTGGCGCTTTTGCCGGCTTCGCGCATCAACAGGCCTAGCAGCGGCTGCATGCGCGCTTCCAGCAGGTCGGCCGCGCGCAACAGGGCGGCGGCGCGCTCAGCGGGCGGTGTGGCAGCCCAGGGGGCTGCGGCGGCCTGGGCGTGGGCCAGGGCATGGTCCACATCGGCGGTGGTGGCCTCTTGCACCAGGCCCACCACATCGTTGTGGTCGGCAGGGTTGCGCACGGGCTGGGTGGGGCCTGCGGGGGCATCCGCGCCCAGCAGCGGCGCCGCTGTCCAGGCGTGCCCAGCCGTGGCTTGCAGCGTCGCGGCCAGCTCGGTCAACGTGTTCTCGTTCGACAGGTCCAGCCCGCGCGAGTTGGCGCGGTGCGCACCATACAGGCCTTGGGGTGTGGCAATGCGGGGGTGGGGCCGGCCGGCGGCACCTTCTGCTGCGGCTTGCTGGTCCACCACCAACACGGGGCTCTTTACCAGCTCATCCAGCGCAATGGTTTCGTCGGCAATGCGGTTCACGAAGGAGGTGTTAGCGCCGTTTTCGAGCAGGCGGCGTACCAAGTAGGCCAACAGTGTTTCGTGCGTGCCCACGGGGGCGTAGATGCGGCACGGGCGGCCGAGCTTGCCCGCAGTGATGGCGCCCACCACCTGCTCATAGAGCGGCTCGCCCATGCCGTGCAGGCACTGGAACTCGTACTGCCCCGCGTAGTAGTTGCTGCCCGCCAGTTGGTAGATGGTGGCCACCGTCTCGGCGTTGTGGGTGGCGAACTGGGGGTACACGGCTTCCGGCGCGCCCAGCAGCTTCTTGGCGCAGGCGATGTACGAAATGTCGGTGTGCACCTTGCGGGTGTAGACGGGGTAGTCCTCCAGGCCATCGACCTGGGCGCGCTTGATTTCGCTATCCCAGTAAGCGCCCTTCACCAAGCGCACCATCAGGCGACGCTGGGTGCGGCGCGCCAAATCCACCACAAAGTCGATGACGAAGGGGCAGCGCTTTTGGTAGGCCTGGATGACAAAGCCGATGCCGTTCCAGCCCGCCAGCGTGGGCTCGTGGCACAGGCGCTCCAGCAGGTCCAGCGACAGCTCCAGCCGGTCGGTTTCTTCGGCGTCGATGTTCAGGCCAATGTCGTACTGCTTGGCCAGGGCCGTGAGGCGCAGCACCAGCGGGTACAGCTCGTCCATCACACGGCCAAACTGTGCGCGGCTGTAGCGCGGGTGCAGGGCTGAGAGCTTGATGGAGATGCCGGGGCCTTCATAGATGCCGCGGCCGGCAGACGCCTTGCCAATCGCGTGGATGGCCTGCTCGTAGGACTGGTAGTAGCGCTGGGCGTCTTCGCTGGTCAGCGCGGCTTCGCCCAGCATGTCGTACGAATAGCGAAAGCCCTCGGCTTCCATGGTGCGGGCGTTGCGCAGGGCCTCGTCAATGGTCTCGCCGGTGACAAACTGCTCGCCCATCATGCGCATGGCCATGTCCACGCCCTTGCGGATCAGCGGCTCGCCGCCCTTGCCGATCAGGCGGCTGAGCGAGTTGCCCAAGCTGCCTTCGCTGTGCGTGGCCACCAGCTTGCCGGTGATGAGCAGGCCCCAGGTGGCGGCGTTGACGAACAACGAAGGGCTCTTGCCCAGGTGGGCATCCCACTGGCCGTGGCTGATCTTGTCGCGGATGAGCGCGTCGCGTGTGGCCTTGTCGGGGATGCGCAGCAGCGCCTCGGCCAGGCACATCAGCGCCACGCCTTCTTGCGACGACAGCGAAAACTCCTGCAACAGCCCTTGCACGATGCCCGCGCGCCCGGCGCTGGCCTTGCGTTCGCGCAGCGCCTTGGCAATGCGCAGGGCCAGTTGCTCGGCGGACGCCGCTTGATCGGCAGGAAGTCGGGCCTGGGCCAGCAGCGGGGCCAGGGCCTCGGGCTCGGGGCGGCGGGTGGCGGCGGTGATGGCGGCCCTCAGCGGGTTGGAGAGCGGCGTGCGGGGCGCGAAGTCTGCAAACGGACCGGAGGTCTGGGCGTTGGGCTGCGTCATGGCGGTGTCTTTCGGTGATTTGGAGGGCCAAACGAGGGTTTGGCGCGTTATTGGCGATGATCCTTGGGTTGGTGGTGAATAAATGGTCGAAAATTGGCTTCTACACCGAATTAATCGCTAATCAAGATGCAAGAAGAACCCGATCTCGACCGGATTGACCGCAAGATCCTGTCAATCCTGCAGGAAGACGGCCGCATTGCCAACCTCAAGCTGGCCGAGGCGGTGGCCCTGTCGCCCACGGCCGTGCTGGCGCGGGTGCAGCGCCTCACGCGCGATGGCTTCATCCTGGGCTACGAGGCGCGCCTGAACCCCCTGAAGCTGGGCGCGGGCATGCTGGTGTTTGTGGAGGTGCTGCTGGACCGCACCACGCCCAATGTGTTCGACCAGTTCAAGGCCGCCGTGCAGGTGCACCCCGAAATCATGGAATGCCACATGGTGGCGGGCGGGTTCGACTACCTGCTCAAAACCCGCTCAGCCGACATGAATGCCTACCGTGTGTTTGCGGGCAATGTGCTGTGGCAACTGCCCGGCGTGCGCGAGACGCGCACCTATGCGGTGATGGAAGAGGTCAAGCACACCAACCATCTGCATCTGCGGTGAAAGCCACGGGGTTCGTGCTGTCGCACCGCAGCCTCCAGCGGCCACATTGGCGCTGCCTGCCAAAGCCCGCATAATGCCCGGCAGACCTGTCAGATTGAGGAGAAGAACCATGATCCGCTTTCCATACGCTGCTGCTGCCCTGCTGGCGGCGGCCTTTTTCAGCCACTCGGCTGCAGCCTCGTGCTACGTGGTTTACGGCCCCGACCAGGACATCGTGTACCGCGCCCCTCAGCCACCGGTGGACCTGTCCTACCAGATCCACCAGACCCTGCCACAGGTTGCCCCGGGCTCCACACTGGTGTTCTCGCCTGACAACCACAACTGCGACCTCCCCATCAACAAGCTTCCCCTGGCGTCTGCTCAAGGGGCTACGGGTTCCATGGGCATGGGCGGCCGTCCCGCCCGCGCAGACCGCAGCTGAGCGCCCGGTTCAGCGGCCCGGGCGGGGGCTGTCCCGGGCCTGAGACAATCGGGGGATGAGCGAACCGAAAGAACTATCCCCCTCGTTTGAACCCACCGCCCAGGATTCCCAGAGCGACTTGCCCGAAGGCTGGCTGCAAGTGCAGTCCATGGACCTGGATGCCCAGGGCGTTGCCCGCAAGCCCGACGGCAAGGTGATCTTCATCGACGGTGCCCTGCCGTTCGAGCTGGTCACCGCCAACACCCACCGCAAAAAGAACAACTGGGAGCAGGCCAGCCTGGGGGCGATTCACCGCGAATCGTCGCAGCGTGTGCGCCCCGGCTGTCCGCACTTTGGCCTGCACGCCGGTGCCTGCGGTGGCTGCAAGATGCAGCACCTGCACGTGGGCGCCCAGGTTGCCGTCAAGCAGCGCGTGCTCGAAGACAACCTCTGGCACCTGGGCAAGGTCAAGGCCCAGACCATGCTGCGGCCCATCGAAGGTCCGTCCTGGGGTTATCGCTACCGTGCCCGTTTGTCGGTGCGCCATGTGATCAAGAAGGGCCAGGTGCTGATCGGTTTCCATGAGCGCAAGAGCCGCTATGTGGCCGACATGCAGCAGTGCCCCGTGCTGCCCCCCCATGTGGACGCCATGCTGATGCCCTTGCGCGCGCTGATTGCCGGCATGGATGCGCGCGACACCTGCCCCCAGATCGAACTGGCCTGTGGCGACACCGTAACCGCGTTGGTGCTGCGGCACCTGGAGCCGCTGAGTGCGGATGACCTCGCCCGGTTGCGCGCCTTTGCGGCCGAACACCACGTGCAATGGTGGCTGCAGCCCAAGGGGCCCGACACGGTGAAGCTGCTGGACGAAGGGGGCGAGCTGCTGTCTTATGCGCTGCCGGACTTTGGCATCACCATGCCGTTCAAGCCCACCGACTTCACCCAGGTGAACCCGCACATCAACCGCGTGCTGGTGTCGCGTGCGTTGCGCCTGCTGGATGTGCAGCCGCACGAACGCGTGATCGACTGGTTTTGCGGTTTGGGCAATTTCACGCTCCCGCTGGCCACACAGGCGCGCGAGGTGCTGGGCATCGAAGGCAGCGAGGCCCTGGTGGCCCGTTCGCGCGAAAACTATGCATTGAATCAGGCCGTGGCGCCTGACCATAAAGCGCTAGCAGCTACTGATTTTGTAGCGCGCAACCTGTTCGAGATGACCCCGGAAATGCTGGTGGCCGACGGATCTGCCGACAAATGGCTGGTGGACCCACCCCGCGAAGGGGCGTTTGCCCTGGCCAAGGCCCTTGCCGACATCGAGCAGGCGCGCATCGGCGCCGAAGGCGCGGGCCCGCTGCCAACAGGGGCGGAGGGCTGGGCCCCGCCGAAACGCATCGTCTACGTGAGCTGCAACCCCGCCACACTGGCGCGCGACGCCGGGCTGCTGGTGCACTTGGCGGGCTACCGGTGCACGGCGGCGGGCATGGTGAACATGTTCCCGCACACGGCACACGTTGAGAGCATGGCGGTGTTCGAGCGCGACTGAGCGAAGGGGGGAGGCCGACAACGGCGCTGCCTGCCTCCTCAGGTGTCGATTGACGGACGGGCTAGCTGCGATTGCGGCTGGCAGCCGGGTCGCGTGGCTCGGTTTCGATGTCGCTGGATCGTTCGGTGCGCTCGGGTTTCTCGACCTTGCCGAGCACTGACGGTGCGCCTTCGATCTTGTTTTCGCGCATGTAGGCGTCCATGTCCTTCCACCCGGCAAACACCGAGGCCTTGGGGGCCTTGGGGTTCAAGGTGTAGCAGTCTTCCAGGCCCCGCAGCGCGTGGCGGCAGGCGCCGCCGATGGCCTTGGCTTCCTCCTCACGCTGGGCGACGCGCGGATCGGGGCCCAGGCCGGGAATCTTGTCGCAGGCAGTCAGCAGCAGGATGCTGGAAAGAGCCAGCAGCCGTAGTGCGGTGGAGGAAGGTTTGCGATACATGTACTTGCATTATCGGCACGCCGTGCGCGCTATTGAGCCCCGGGCTGTGCAAAGCCGCAAGAAAAAAGGCTCCCGAAGGAGCCTTTGAGGGAAATCACCTGCTTGCAGGTGCGCGGGTTACTCGCGCTCCCCGCCCATGATGCCCAGCAGGGCCAGCAGGCTCTGGAACACGTTGAAGATGTCCAGATACAGCGCCAGCGTAGCGCTGATGTAGTTGGTTTCGCCGCCGTCCAGGATCTGCTTCAAGTCATACAGCATGTAGGCGCTGAAGATGCCGATGGCCGCCACCGAGATCGCCATCATGCCGACCGAGGAGCCCACGAACACGTTGATGACAGCGCCGACCATGAGCACCAGAGCGCCCACCATCAGCCACTTGCCCATGCCCGACAGATCGCGCTTGATCACGCTGGCCAGGCTGGCCATCACGAAGAACACGCCTGCGGTGCCGGCAAACGCCGTCATGATGAGGTCGGTACCGTTCTTGAAGCCCAGCACCATGCCGATCAGGCGCGAGAGCATGAGGCCCATGAAGAACGTGAAGGCGAGCAGCACAGGCACGCCAGCGGCCGAGCGCTTGGTCTTTTCGATCGCGAACATGAAAGCGAACGCGCCGCCCAGGAACACGATCAGGCCCACGCCGCCGCGCAGCGACTGGGTGATGCCTGTGGCAACGCCCACCCAGGCGCCGAGCACCGTGGGGATCATGCTCAGTGCGAGCAGCCAGTAAGTATTGCGAAGTACCTTGTGGCGCTCTTCCTGCGAGATGCCATAGCCCGCAGAGTGGCCCAGGGTGGTGACTTGGTCATTCATCTTGTGTCTCTCCTTGTTGGCCTGCACAACGCAGACATGACAAATTTTAGGTGGTGATGGTTTTTGGCCCTGCAATACCCGCATCCGGTCACCTACTTTTGGTAAGGGTTCTTTCACCCTGGTTGGGGGTGAAGGGCGGTTGGGATGCCGCTATGCTTGCCGCTTCTTGTGCCGGGCTGGCCCGTTGGCAGCCCGCACAGCCTCCATTTCATCTCTCTATTTCTCTACTTTTCCATTTCTCGGATCGCACCATGAAAACCAAACACGAACTCGAACTGGCCGACGTCAAGGCCGTCGCCGCAGCGGCCGAAGCCGAAGCCCTCAAGAACAACTGGGCAGTGACCATCGCCATCGTCGATGACGGCGGCCATCTGCTGTGGCTGCAGCGCCTGGATGGCGCCGCAGCGGTGTCGTCCCACATCGCCCCGTCCAAAGCGCGCACGGCCGCTTTGGGGCGCCGTGAGAGCAAGGTGTACGAGGACGTGATCAACGGTGGCCGCACATCCTTCCTGAGCGCCCCCACGATCGACGGCCTGCTCGAAGGCGGCGTGCCGATCCTCAAGGACGGCCAGTGCCTGGGCGCCGTGGGCGTGAGCGGTGTGAAGTCCACGGAAGATGCGCAGATTGCCCGCGCCGGGATTGCAGCGCTGGGGCTTTGATACCCGCGGGTTGCTGGAGATTGCTATAAAAATAGTAGCTGCTGGCGCTTTTCCATCAAGCGCTAGCAACCAAAAAAGCTTTAAGTCTTCATGGAAGACCAGCATCTCCCATAAAAAAACCGGCCACTGGCCGGTTTTTTTATGGGGTTCGATGAATCCTGGGGCGAGGAGAGCTGGGGAGAAAAAAAGCCTGGCTACGCGGGCGAACCCGTTGGCTGGCAAAAACGACCCTTTCGAGCTTGTTGCAAGCCCGGGAGTCGCCCCACGATGAAACTTGGTTCCTGGTGCAATTACTTGGTGAGGATGAGCTTGCCCAGCTTGGTGGCCTGCAGGCGATATACCGAGCCGTTGTGGCTGATCGCTACCGCTTTCTGACCCTGAAGCAGGGCACTGCTGTCCACGGCGCCAGCCACTGTGTCGGCAGGGTGGGGCGTGTCCCGATCCGTGCGTGGCACGGGCAGGTCTGAAGGGGCAGTACGCAAGAGCGAGGCGGCGGTCAGTGTGGCTTGCATGAAAAGTATTCCTGTTGCGTTGCAGTGCGTTTTGTTAATGATAACGATTCGCAATTACGAGTCAAGCGGGTTTGGTGTTTCTTTTTGTTGTTTTTTATGGCCTGTGCGACCCTGAAAAGACTTTGAACAGGTTCTGAGGGCCTTCAACGCCTGTGCCCGGGCAGCGTTGCTGCACCGGGCACAGGCGTAAAAACGTTCTTGCAAGTGACCTGCAGGCGGTGCTGATTCGGGCGAAATGGATTCACTGCGCCTGTAAAGCCCGACCCACTCAGGACTGGGGCTCGGTCACGAACCCAATCTTGCGCACGCCGGCCCGCTGCGCTGCGGCCATGGCCTGGGCCACGAACTCGTAGCGCACGTTCTTGTCGCCCCGGATGTGCAGGTCGGGCTGGGGTTCCTTGGCGGCCTCGGTCTGCAGGCGGGGGAAGAGTTCTTCCTCCGTGACCTCGAACTCGTTCCAGAAGTACTTGCCATCGGCCGACACCGACAGGCGCACGGTCTCGGGCTTGATGTTCTCGGGCTGGTTGGTAGCGCGGGGCAGGTCCACGTTCACCGAGTGTTTCATCACCGGCACGGTGATGATGAAGATGATGAGCAGCACCAGCATGACGTCCACGAGGGGCGTCATGTTGATCTCGTTCATCACGTCATCGGCATCGTCTTGGGTTCCGAAGGCCATGGCTTAGCCACCTTTCTTCATGGGCAGGACCTTGCCTTGCTCGCCGGGCGCATTCACGCGGGCGCCGGTCACAAAGTAGGCATGCAGGTCGTGCGCAAAGCTGTTGAGGCCGCCCAGGATGGACTTGTTGCCACGCACCAGCGCGTTATAGCCCAGCACGGCGGGGATGGCCACAGCCAGGCCCAGGGCGGTCATGATCAGCGCCTCGCCGATGGGGCCGGCCACCTTGTCGATGGTGGACTGGCCCGAGGTGCCAATGGCCAGCAGCGCGTGGTAGATGCCCCAGACGGTGCCGAACAGGCCGATGAACGGGGCGGTGGAACCCACCGAGGCCAGGATGGCCAGGCCCGATTGCAGGCGTGCAGTGAACTCGTCAATGCAGTTGCGCAGGCAGCGGGTGACCCAGTCGCTCACGTCCAGGCTGTCGTGCAGGTGGGCCTTGGTGTTGCGGTGGTGGGCGGTGGCTTCGCGGCCTTCCAGCGCCAGGTGGCGGAAGGGGTTGGTGGGGTCGGCGCCCAGCTTGGTCAGGCCGGCGGCAAAGTCTTCGCTGTGCCAGAAATCCTGTGCGGCGCGGGCGTGTTTCTTGAACTTGATGATGTCCAGCGCCTTGATGAGGATGACGATCCACGAGGCCAGCGACATGGCCAGCAGCAGGATGGCGACGGCGCGGGTGACAAAGTCACCCTGGATCCAGACGTTGGCGATGCCGAATTGCGATTCCATGAGAAAACTCCCTAAAGCGATGATTGGTGGTGAATGCGGTTATTCGAGAACGAAATTGACAGGGACCAGGTTCCACATGGTCTCGGGCACGCCGTTGCGTTTGCCGGGCACGAAGCGCCAGCGCATGACGGCCTCCTGGGCCTGCCGGTCCAGGCGGTCGAAGCCGCTGGACTTGTTGATTTCCACCTTCTGCGGGGTGCCATCGATGCCGATCAGTACGCGCAGCACCACCTTGCCCTGTTCGCCCATGCGTTTGCTGATGGCGGGGTAGCTGGGCTTGGGGTTGTTCAGGTAAGCGGCGTCGCTCGACGGCAGCTCGATCTTGGGCGGTGCGGGCGGAGCCGGGGGGGCTGGCGCAGGCGCAGGCGCCGGCGGGGCGACGGGCGCCTCCATGGGCGGCGCAGGTGGCTGGGGTGTGGTGATGCCCGTGGGGGCGTTGGGCGCCGGGGTGGGGTCGGCAATGGCCACCGGCATGGGTGCGGGGCGCGGAGCCACCTTGGGGGCGGGCTTGGGCGGTGGGGGTGGCGCTGGCGGCGGGGGGGTGACCTTGGGCGGAGCGGGGGGCGCGATGAACTCGGTCAGCAGTTCTGCTGGCACGATGACTTCGGCGGCCTTGCGCAGCAGGCCCGATTGCAGGGCCCAGAGGCCCGCAACATGCAGTGCGACGACGGAGCCCACGATCACGGTATTGCGGCTGAGGCCCCCGGGGGTGGCAAATCGATCTGGGTGAGACATAAAAATGATAGCAGCTAGCGCTTGTAAATCAAGCGCTAGCGCCCTAAAAGACCTCGATTATTTGCGAAAGATCCACCAGGCCGAGCCTGCGACGAGGATCAGGCTGCCTGCGAGTGTAGAGAGGAGTTCCATGACTTGCTTTCCAGGATGGAGCTGGCAAGCTGGATCGTTTTCGGCGCTGCCTCATTGTGCAGGGCGGCCACCGGACTCGATGCACTGCACTGCGCCACCACATCCCGGGCGCAGCTTTCGCAGCACCCGCATTGGGTGGCCACGCCCAGTTCGAACTGGATTTCGTCAAAGCTCATGCCTGCACGTGCGTGGCGGGCAATCTCACGGTCGGAAATCCGGCGGCAAACACAGACGATCATGGCGGCAGGCAGTGTGGCTGGCTGTTGAAGGTAATCTTATTATAAATACGAATCTATCGCATTTGCAATAAATCATTCCTGCCGTCAGGGAGAAGGGCGTTGATCGCCATCAACACTTCTCACCGGCCCAAGGCTATTCGCCAGCGGCCACGGCGGCGGCCCTCACCGGTTGGGGCGGAGGGCTGCGTCTTCTCCGACATCCAACAGCGCAGGCGTGGCGTCGGTCAGTGTGGCGCAGCCGGTGAGCGCCATGGCAACTTCCAGCTCGTCGCGCAGCAGGCGCAGCACATGGGCTACGCCTGTGGCCCCCGCATTGGCCAGGCCCCACACGGCGGGGCGCCCCACCAGCACGGCCGATGCGCCCAGCGCCATGGCCTTGAGCACATCGGTGCCGCGCCGGATGCCGCCGTCCACCAGCACCGGCACTGCGTCGGCCACGGCCTGCACCACGCGGGGCAGGGCGGTGGCGGTGGCGGGCGCGGTGTCCAGCGTGCGGCCACCGTGGTTGGAGACGATCAGGCCCGCCGCGCCCGCTGCCACGGCCTGGCGTGCGTCGGCTGGGTGCAGCACGCCCTTGAGCAGCACGGGCAGGCGGGTGATGGACTGCAGCCAGGCCACGTCGTCCCAGGTGGGCGCCTGGTGCAGCAGGCCGTCAAACAGCGCGCTCTGGCCGGGGCGCAGGTCGGGTTGTGGTGGCGGGGGCAGGCCCGCGAGGTTGACCGGGCCCACGCCGGGAGGCAGCCGAAAGCCTGCGCGCCGCTCGCGGTCGCGCACGCCGCTGGTGGGGGCATCCACCGTGAGCACCAGGGCTTCGTAGCCCGCCGCCTCGGCCCGCTGCACCAGCGCCTGCGTAAAGCCCCGGTCGCGCTGCAGGTAGAGCTGGAACCACAGTGCGCCGCGCCCGGGGTCGGGCTGCACCACGTCGGCAACGGCTTCGAGCGACACGCTGGCCTGGGTGCTCAACACCACACCCGCGCCCAGTGCGGCCGCTGCGTAGGCCATGGCCAGTTCGCCATCGGCGTGGGCCAGGCGCTGGAAGGCGACCGGGGCCAGCAGGATGGGGTGGGCCAGCGTGCGCCCCAGCAGCTGCACCCGGGTGTGGCCGCCTGCCAGCGGCCGCAGCACGCGGGGCCACAGGGGCAGGGCGTCCCAGGCGTTGCGGTTGGCGCGCAGCGTAATCTCGTCGCCCGCGCCCCCGCTGAAGTAGGCCCAGGCGTTGTCGTCCAGCTGCTGGCGCGCCAGCAGTTCATGGTCGGCCAGGTTGGCGATCTCGGGCGGCAGCCTGTGGCGGGCGGGGGTGTCAGTCATACCAATGAAAAAAGCACCTTGCGCGCGTTCAGTATGCGCGAGGTGCTATTGAAATAGGAGTAAATCTGGCAAGGCAGGGGGCTACGGCGCAAGGGGCCGTGGAACCTGAATGCCAGGAGAGGCGGGTCACACGTCGGCCCACATGCGCAGCAGGTTGTGGTACGTGCCCGAGAGCGCAATGACCGCCGGGTCCGTCTCGCCCACGCTCTGGCGTAGCCGCAGCAGCGACATGTCCATGTCGAACAGCAGCTGCCGCTGCTCCAGCCCGCGCACCATGCTCTCAACCCAGAAGAAGCTGCTGATGCGCTGCCCGTGTGTGACGGGCGACACCTGGTGCACGGTGCTGCTAGGGTACAAAACCATGTCGCCCGCTGGGAGCTTGATGCGTTTTTCGCCCCAGGCTTCGGTGGCCACGAGTTCGCCGCCTTCGTATTCGTCGGGCGGTGTGAGGAACAGCGTGCACGACAGGTCGCTGCGCACCCAGCCGTTGTCGGCCTTGGAGTGCACGACGGCGCTATCGACATGGTTGCCGTAGGCGTTGGCGCCACCGCCGTAGCGGTTGAACAGCGGGTTGTAAATGCGGCGCGGCAGGGCGGCCGAGAAGAACAGTGCATTGCGTGCCAGGGCGGCCTTGACCAGGCCCTGCAGCTGGGCCGACAGCTCGCTGCCCTGGGCCAGTTGCCGGTTGTTCTTCTGGTGCACGGCCTGGCCGCCTGCGCTGCGGGCGCCATCCACCCAGGGGGTGTCGGGGGCCCAGAGCTGTTGCCGGAAGAAGGTGACTTCTTCGGCGGTGAGAACGTGGGGAATGTGCAGAAACATGGAGGCCGATTGTGACTCCGCCCCAGTGAAGGGGCGGAGTCGTTTCGTCAGAACATCAGCGTATCAGCGCATCGAAGGTCAGAAGCGCGTCTTGATGGACACCTGCACGGCGCGGGGTGCGCCCGGCGTGTAGAAGCCACGGTACAGGCCGTCGGCGTAGGTGCGGTCGAACAGGTTGCTCACGTTCAGCTTGAGCGTGGTCTTGTCGTCAAACGCGTACTCGGCCATGGCGTCCATCACGGCAAAGCCGCTGGCGTACACCGCACGCGAACCCTCGGGGTTCTGCTTGCTGCGGTAGGTCAGGCCAGCGCCCACGCGCAGCTTGGACGTGACGGCATAGGTGCTCCACACGCTGCCACTGTGCTTGGGCGTGAGGCCGGGGCGGTCGCCCTGCACCTGGGCACCGCCGCCGTTGGCCGCCAGCGCCACGTTGCTGCGGTCGATCTTGGCCGAAGGAATCCAGGTGTGGTTGGCGAACACTTCCCACTGGGGCGTAAGACGGCCAGCCAGGTTGAACTCCATGCCGGTGGCGTGGCGCTTGCCGGACAGCAGCTCTTGCTGGGCTGCGGTGTCGGGGTCGGTGTTGCGCTCGTTGTACTTCTCGCTGCGGAACACGGCAACACCCAGCAGGGCGCGGCGCTCGAACAGCTCCATCTTGGTGCCGATCTCGAAGTTGCGGCTCTTCTCGGGGTCGGTGTTGGCCGTGCGGGACGTGTTGGCGCCGGGGTTGCCAAACTGGTAGGTGTCGCCCGAGGTGTTGTACGAGGTGCCGAACGACGCGTAGTACGAGACCAGCTCGCTGGGCTGGAACAGCAGGCCCACGCGCGGGCTGACCAAGCTGTCGGAGCGGGAGTTGCTCAGAGCGCCTGTGGCGTTCTTGTAGGAGGCCTTGAAGTTGTCATAGCGCAGGCCACCCACCAGCTTCAGGGTGTCGTTCAGCGCCATCGTGTCCTGGAAGTACAGGCCCAGGTTGCGCGACTTGAAGGTGTTCCACTGCACGGGCGCGCGGCCATCGGCCACCCAGGCGCCATCGTTGGGCGAGCCGACGGTGGTGGTGGGGCGGGTGGTGGTGTTGGGATAGTTCTGGTTGCGCTTGGCATCGTCGTCGAAGTAGTCGACACCTGCCAGCACGGCGTGCTTCTTACCGCCCCAGTTGAAGGTGTTGCTGTAGTCGCTTTGCACCTGCAGCACGTCGCTTTCGCCCAGGCGGCCCTTGGAGCCACGCGTCAGCACGGTGTTGCCGTTGATCTGATCGAGCGTGATGGCGCTGTTCTGAAAGCCGATGGTGCTGGCCAGCAGATCGCGCTCATACGTGCCGTAGCGCAGGCGCGTGTTCAGCTCGCCGTTGTTGTCAAAACGGTGAATGTGGCCCAGCGTGACGTGCTGCGCCGAGGTGTTGTTGTGGTCGCTGGCCAGGCCGTAGTAGTTGCGGGCTTCGAGCGGCGTGTTGATCTTGCCGTCCACCACGCGCCAGGGGTGGTTGTACAGCGGGCGGCCCTTGGATTCGAGGTAGTACAGGCCGATGGAAAACTCATCGCGCGTGCCGATGCCCCAGGCGAACGTGGGTGCAATGCCGCGCTTGTCCTGCTTGGCGCCGTAGTTGTCGAACTCCTGCACCATGGCGTTCAGGCGGAAGGCCGCGTTCTCGCCAGTCTTGAAGTTGAAGTCGCCCGTGGCGCGGTGGTATTGGCCGGTGCCGTAGGTGTACGAGGCTTCGTGCTGGTCGATGAGCAGGGGAGCTTTGTTGACCTGGTTGACCACACCGCCGGTCGATCCCTTGCCGAACAGCATGGAGGCCGAGCCCTTGAGCACTTCGACGCGGTCCAGGTTGAAGGTGTCGCGCTCGATCAGCGGGGCGTCCTTCATGCCGTCCACATAGATGTCGCCCGCCTGGCCCAGCGAGAAGCCGCGCAGGCGCACGTCTTCTTCACCCGTTTCGCCCGACTGGAAGGTCACGCCCGCGGTGTTGCGCAGCACCTCGCGGAAGTCGTCCATGTTGCGGTCGTTCATCTGCTTTTCGGTGAACACCGTCACGGACTGGGGAATGTCCTTGATGTCCTGCTTGCCCTTGCCGACCGTGGTCTTCTTGAGCAGCAAGGTGTCTTTGCCTTGCACTTCGGCGGCTTCTTTCACCGTCACGGTGGACAGGGTGGTTTCCTGGGTGTCGGTCTGTGCCATGGCGCCCACAGAGGCAGCCAACATGAGTGCGCCCAGCGGGAGCAGGGCCTTGTCGGACGACAGGCCGCGCGGTGTGGTGGACACGAAGGAAGGAGAAGATTGTTGTGGGCGCAGCACGGAGCTGCGGCGCTGAGCGCGTGGTTTTGCCAAGATGGCCTCCGTCGGTGGGGATGTGCTGATGGCGCGCGGGGCGCCAGGCGCAGGCGAGAGGCAGTGGCTAGGTCAACATGGCTGTGCTTCGACTTGCTTCATTATGTTACATCAAATGCGGGTCATTCTCATTTGCATTGATGTTAATGCGCCACAGTCTGCCGGAGTACAGGCGAAAAAAAGCCGGCTGAGCCGGCTTGTTTGGTGCACCAGGTGCGGGGATTATTTGACGTGCTTGCCAATCAGGCCAGCCAGCTCAAACATCGAGACCTGGGGCTTGCCGAACAGCTCCTTGAGCTTGGCATCGGCGTTGATGTTGCGCTTGTTGGTGGCGTCCTGCAGGTTGTTGGCCTTGATGTAGACCCACAGCTTGCTGATGATCTCCGTGCGTGGCAGCGGTGCCGAGCCCACCACGGCGGCCAGCGCGGGGCTGGGCGTGAGCGCTTTCATGAAAGCAGCGTTGGGGGTGCGCTTCTTGGCGGGGGCAGCAGCCGTCTTGGCTGCGGGGGCTGTTTTTGCCGGAGCTTTTTTTGCAGTTGCCATGTTGGGTTTTCCTTGTTGGAAGTAAATTTTCACCAGCGAAAACTAGGCTTTCCCACTGGCAGGCTGATGCTACTGGGAAAAAAACGCGTTTCCAAGGGAGAAACGGCTTTTTTTGCCTCGATTTGTAGCCGTGGTGCCGCGTGCAGGCCAATAAGTTGCCCACGCTGCGCTCCTGCCTTGACAAAGCGGCCTGCGCGGGCCGCGTTTGAGGGCCTGCCCCTGGGGCTGTATGACAATGCGGGGCAACCTGCGTGGCCCGGCGCTAGGAGGCTTCGCGGCAGAAGGCATCGAAGCGAAACGCGCGAGACCGGTTAATCGCACGTTGCAGCCGATGTTCCTTCTGCCGCGCAGCCTCCTAGCCGCTTTCCCTGTTGTTCATTCCGCCTGAAAGGCTTTCGAAACATGACTGCTGCACCTTCCTCCACCCCCTTCAGCACCTGTGATTTTTGCGATGAGCACAAGGGTGATATGAGCGGGTCTTTCCGCGTTGTGCCCCCCGTTTTCCAGAGTTTTGGCGGTGTGGCCGCGTTTGCGGGCCCCGTGAGCACCGTCAAGTGCCATGAGGACAACACGCAGGTCAAGGCTGCTGTGGAGTCGCCGGGTGAGGGCCGCGTGCTGGTGGTGGATGGGGGTGGATCGCTGCGCCGCGCTCTGGTGGGTGGCAATCTGGCGGCTGCCGCTGCGCGCAATGGCTGGGCCGGCCTGGTGGTGGATGGCTGCGTGCGTGACGTGGCCGAACTGAACGCGGCAGCCGTCGGCCTTCGTGCGCTGGGGTTGATGCCATTGCCCACCGAGCGCCGTGGCGAGGGGCAGCGCGATGTGGCCGTGCAGATCCAGGGGGTCTGGGTGCGGCCGGGCGACTGGCTGTATGCCGATGCGGAT
Source organism: Acidovorax sp. NN32 (assembly GCF_057597245.1). Taxonomy (NCBI): domain Bacteria; kingdom Pseudomonadati; phylum Pseudomonadota; class Betaproteobacteria; order Burkholderiales; family Comamonadaceae; genus Acidovorax; species Acidovorax sp. NN32. Next base: position 3,349,813 of record NZ_CP199679.1, on the reverse strand, counting down.
GGCATCGTGGTCAGCACACAGCCCTTGGCTGCGTAGCGATCGCGGTCGGGCTATCGTCACCCTGCTTGGTTGTCGCGTCGGCCGACACGCAGCGCTGTGCGTGAGGGCAGGGTGGCCAGCAGCATGCTGGCCAGCGCGATGGCAAACGCCGCCCATTGCCAGACGGTCAGTGATTCGCCCAGCACCAGCACGCCGACCAGGGCCGCGCTCACTGGCAACATGACCGAGAAGACGCCGCCCTGAGCAGCCGGCACGGCCTTGAGCCCGGTCATCCAGAGCCACACCGTCCACACGCAGGCGGCTAGCGCGTAGAACACCAGCAGCGTCCAGGTGCCCCAGCCTACGGCGGCAAAGTCAAAATGCCAGGCGGCGTACAGCCCGAACGGCGTGGACAGCACAAAGCCCCACAGGTTGATGAGCGAGGTGATGCGCTTGGGGCCCAGACTGCTGGTGAGCATCTTGCCGATCACCGTGTAAGCAGCTTCGCACACCACCGCGCCCAGCAGCAGCAAGGGCCCCAACCATGCAAGGTTTTGAGTATTTTGGGTGCCTAGCGCTTGTCCAATATGCGCTGAATGCTCTTGTTTTGATAGCGAAAACAAGGCAATCCCCGCCACGGCACAAACCACGGCCGCCCAGGTGCGTGGCGCCACGCGTTCGTGCAAAAAGAGCCAGCCCATCACCGCCACCGCGGCGGGAATCGCGGCCAGGGTCACTCCGGCCGTGACCGCATCGGTGAGGCTCACGCCATAGATCATGCAGATGGTGAACAGGAAATTGCCCAGAAACGATTGTAGAAACAACAGCCGCCGGGTTTGTGGGGCGAGGGGCGGCTCATCCACAGGTTTGCGGAGCCAATGCAGCATGGCTATGCCACCAATGCCAAAACGCATCCATGCGAGCAGAAAAACCGGCAGCACGGCGGCCAGCGGTTTGGACAGCGCCACGTAGCTGCCCACCAGCGCCATGCTGAGGGCCAGGCACAGGTAGGCAAAGGGGCGGCTGGGAGTGGTGTTCACTAGACTGGTGATCGCTCAACGAAAAGGAGGTGCGCATCATGCCCGACGAAACCCCGCCCGCCAGCCCTGCACGCCATGTCTTTGTCTATGGCACCTTGCGGCGCGGCGGATCCAATGACATCACCCGCCTTCGCCCGGCGCCAAGATTCATGGGGGCCGCCCAGGTGCCTGGGGTGCTCTACCACCTGGGGGCCTATCCCGGCATGGCGTTGGGCGGGCCCCTGGGGGTGGTGCACGGGGAGGTGTATGCCATCGAGCCAGCGCTGGAAGCCGTACTGGACGAGATCGAGGACCTGGGGGCGACCCCCAGTGACGAGTATGTGAAGCGCGAGATCGTGGTTGATGTGGGCGGGCAGGGCGTGCCTTGCCTGGTCTATGAGATCAATCCCCGGTATGTAGTCTCTGCACCCCGGATTGCCGGGGGGGACTGGCTGCAAGCGCCGCGTTCGGCCGTGTTGTGAATGACGATCTTTGTTTTTTGCAATACGGAATTTTGATTCCTCGATGTGGAATACGATAGATGTTGCATTGCCGCATTTTTTCTCGATATGAGAAATCAATTTCTGTATTGAGAAATGCTGTGGTTAAGTTGTTGTTTTTCAAAGAGAAAATTTATCTCTTCTATAAGACATAAGAGCTTGCACAAGTCTTATAGAAGACTTAAAGTTGTCTCCAAGGGCGGCACAAGCAGCCCGGCGTTTTCAACCAACCTCTGGAGTGATCTCATGCCCCAATCCCTCAACGAACAACTGAGCCGCGAACAGCAAATTGCCGCCCTGGAAAAAGACTGGGCGACCAACCCCCGCTGGAAGGGCGTGAAGCGCGGCTACTCCGCTGCCGACGTGGTGCGTCTGCGCGGCTCGTTGCCCATTGAGCACACGCTGGCCAAGCGCGGCGCTGAAAAGCTGTGGGACAAGATCAACGGCGGCGCTAAGAAGGGCTACGTCAACGCGTTCGGCGCCATCTCCGCCGGGCAGGCCATGCAACAAGCCAAGGCAGGCCTCGAAGCCGTGTACCTGTCGGGCTGGCAAGTGGCCGCCGACGGCAACACCAGCGAAACCATGTACCCCGACCAGTCGCTGTACGCCTACGACTCGGTGCCCACCATGGTCCGCCGCATCAACAACACCTTCAAGCGCGCCGACGAAATCCAGTGGGGCCGTGGCATCAACCCCGGCGACAAGGAATTCATCGACTACTTCCTGCCCATCGTGGCCGATGCAGAAGCCGGTTTCGGTGGTGTGCTGAACGCCTTCGAACTGATGAAGAACATGATCCAGTCGGGCGCTGCAGGCGTTCACTTTGAAGACCAACTGGCTGCCGTGAAGAAGTGCGGCCACATGGGCGGCAAGGTGCTGGTGCCGACGCAGGAAGCCTGCGAAAAGCTGATTTCCGCACGTTTTGCCGCTGACGTGATGGGCGTGTCCACCATCGTTCTGGCCCGTACCGACGCTGAAGCAGCCAACCTGATCACCTCCGACCACGACGCCAACGACAAGCCTTTCCTGACCGGCGAGCGCACGCAAGAAGGCTTCTACCGCGTCAAGAACGGCCTGGAGCAAGCCATCAGCCGTGGCGTGGCTTACGCTCCCTACGCCGACCTGGTGTGGTGCGAAACCGGCGTGCCAGACATTGGCTTCGCCCGTGAATTTGCGCAAGCCGTGCACGCTGCCTGCCCTGGCAAGCTGCTGTCGTACAACTGCTCGCCTTCTTTCAATTGGAAGAAGAACCTCAACGACAGCCAGATCGCTTCCTTCCAGGAAGACCTGTCGGCCCTGGGCTACAAGTACCAGTTCATCACGCTGGCCGGTATCCACATCAACTGGTTCAACACCTTCCAGTTCGCTCACGCATACGCCAACGGCGAAGGCATGAAGCACTACGTGAACATGGTGCAAGAGCCTGAGTTCGCAGCACGCGACAAGGGCTACACCTTCGTGTCGCACCAGCAGGAAGTGGGCGCAGGCTACTTCGACGACGTGACCACGGTGATCCAGGGTGGCTCGTCCTCCGTGAAGGCCCTGACGGGTTCGACCGAAGAAGAGCAGTTCCACTGATCTGAAATCCCCCGCACAGGGGATGGAGTTACGGCAAGACAAGAAGCCACCCTGCGGGGTGGCTTTTTTCATCTCTCTCTTTCGTTTGGTGTGGGACGCATCGGGGCCGGGCGGTACGCGCACATGGGCTTTGCGTGGTCTTTCCGGGGAGTTCGCCCCCTCAGTGCGCAGTGATGGGACGGGTAATTGCCGAAACGTCGCAGTCCAGTGGGCCCAGCGTCGACGAAATGGTGGCGCCGTAGACTTGGCTTGCGGGCATGGTCAGTGTCCACTCCAGATCGTAGTAGTTGGAACCAAGGTACCGGGCGTGCGCGGTGGTCAGGGGTTTTTTGTACTCGGCGCCCTGGACCTTCCAATGGGTCTGTTGTTCGATGGGGTAGTCCCTGCCGCACCGCAAGGCAACACGCACGATGGTTTCTGGCGCAGGCGGGAGGGTGAGGGTCAGGCCTTCTGCGAGTCGTGCTGGCAGGAAGGTCATGTAGTCCATCTTTTTGTTGGACAGGACATTGTTTTCTGCCTTGCCATTGACCAGCGCACCAGTGTTGCGGACTGCATAAATCGCGCTGGCGCCCACTGTGGTCATGGCCTGCAAGCCTTTGGTGAAGTCGAACCGGAGTGCATCCTGATCGTTGGCGATGAAATAAAGGGTCTGCGAAACCTGCCCCGTCGTAGCCGGAGAGGGGCAAGGCGCGTCGAGCGTCCGGTTGACGGCGTTGCCCATCACCATGGGGTCCAGGCCGATGACTTGGTCCTGGCAAATCCCTCGGCTCGACAGGCCGTCGCGCATCGCATGCAGGTACTTGAATGTGTACCCCGGAATCTTGTATTCCAGGGGTTCCAGTTTGGGGAAAAACAGCGATGCGAGCAGGAGATCGTATTTGCCCCTTTTCTCGAACTGAAGGTAAAGGTTCAGATGGGCGACTACAACGAGGACCAAGGATGTTGCGGCTAGGGCATTGAAGTGCCCGGTCGAAAGTGACGCTTTTTCGCTGGCGCGCGCCAAACCATGGGCCGCCAATACTGCAAGCCACGGGTGCACCACGTCCAGGTGCCAAAAAGCTCCCTGGCTTAGAAAAGCCATGGAAACGATGAACCACAGCACCGTGGTGAGCAATATCCAGCGGAGGGTCCGCTCTTTTGCTGCAAAGACGATGCCCAGCACCACCCCTCCCAGCATCAGAGTCAGGTGAAAGGCCGTCAGTGCGCCCAGTCCACTGATGGCCGGCTGGATACTCTCAATGGCGCTGTAGGGCATCAGGAAAACGTCACGCCATTTGTCCATGTCCAACAGATTGCTGAGCCAGCCATGGCCGGAGGCTGTGGCGGCCGACGCAGGCGCGGGCGACAACAGCTTCGAGACGGCCCCTGATTGACTTCCCCACACGGCTGTCAGCCCTGCAATGAGGAGCAGGGAAGCCAGCGTTCTACGGTTCAGGAGAACCTGGTAGTTCAGCAGTGCGTAGATTCCCAGGCCCAGCAACAATGGCGCTGCAGAGGGGTGGATTTGTACAAGCAGGAATGCCGCAAGCGGAAGCAACAGCCCATCGTGACGGTGCTGTTGCGCAAGGCTGATGAACAACCCCAGGACCACATTGCTCAATGTCATCACCAGAGCAGGATTCCAGGCGCTGTGGGTGTAGAAAGACGCAAAGACGGGGAATGCCAGCACTGCATAGGCAAGTGCACATCTGGAACCCAACCGTGCGTGGATGACGCGGAGCAGATACCAGACCGACAGCGCAAACAGAGCGCCGAATGTGATGAAGATCGCAGCCTCGGTGTCCCTGACCAGAAGGGGCAGGGCGAGCAGGTAGTAAAAACCTGGCGGCAGGTTGAAACGTTCCCCGAACAGCGGAGGACCGTTGAGCGGCCATTCCTGGTGATGGATCAGTCTGCGTGCTATTTCCACGTCGCGGATCTGGTCAGGGCCGTGGAATGTAATGTCAAAGAAGTAGACCTGTATGGCCCCCAGGATGGCGACAAAGATCAGCGCTATCCAGTAGCTTGATGTTCGCTGGCGGGTCATCAAAGCGGCTGTCTGCATGTCTACCTTTTTGATCGTCTTGTTGCTGGGGGCTGCGCCCTGTTCCTCGAAGGGCAAGAGAGCCCAAGACCCCTGTTGCGCGGGGTGTGATGGGCCGTTGCCAGAGCTTGTTTAGGGCATGTCCGAGGTCTTGTGCGTGAAGGTCCAGGCGTTGTTGAGAAGGAAATTGTTCAGTGCCACGGCGCCCACAGCTACAAACGCCCCCCAGCCGTACCACAGGCCCAGAAAATCCGTGAACAGCTTGATGATGAGGATGTTCAGCCCCAGGCCGATCAGCGACACGATGCAGTACCTGATCAGCGAAGCCCAGTAGCTGCCAACGTATCCAAAGGTCCAGATCCTGTTCATTCCGTAGGAGATCAGCAGTGCAAATACAAACCCTGTGGTGGTGGCAACGACCGGCCCTGTTAAGCCAAGCTCCACCAGCAGGAACAGGGTGGACATGTGCACTACGGCACCGATAACACCCACAACGCCATAGCGAAGCAGTTTGGAAAAGGAGGGCATGAGGGCAATGGTGAATGTGAAATAGCGGTGCCGTGACCCCCGCGTGGTGGAGAAAGAAGGGTCAGTGCGACATGGAGCGCTCAGGCGTGCGGCCTGCGTTGCCGGATCAAGGGCTGGCGGGGTTGTCGGGTTGGTTCAGAGGCAGCTTCTGGGAGACGATGTAGCGGGGTCGTTGTTTGACCTCGTCATAGATGCGCGCGAGATACTCCCCGATGATTCCGAGGCCAATCATCAGTGAGCTGCCGATGATCAGTAGCAGCAAGATGACGGTGGTAAAGCCGTTGATCGCCGCTCCCGACAACTTCATGTACACCGTGTGCATCCCCAGCATGACGGAAAATGCGAAGAAGAGCACACCAAAGATTGTGATCAGGTGCAGTGGAAAAGTGCTGAAACTTGTGACGGCAACGGCCGCAAGGCGAATCAGGCCAAAGACAGACCATCCCGAATCTCCAGCGATGCGGGGCTCCACCTCGAAGGGGATCTGCGTAGACCGGAACCCCATCCAGCTGATCATGCCGCGAAAGAAGACGTTGCGTTCTTTCATCGTGCGATACGCCTCGATGACCCGTTGATCAAGCAGTTTGTAGTCGGACGCGCCGTTCAAGTCGTGGCCGGAGAACGCCCGCAAAATGAGATAAAACAGTTTTGCCCGTGCAGCAGAGAGGCTGGATTCGTCGCCCCGGCTGGTTTTGACCGCTTCCACGATGTCGAACTCGCCAGTGCGCCAAGTTTCGATCATGGTCGGGAGCAGGGAAGGAGGGTGCTGCATGTCGCCGTCCATGATGATCACCGCCTTGCCTCGCGCCGCCTCCAGGCCCGCCGACACCGCCGCTTCCTTGCCAAAATTGCGACTCAGGCGCAGACCCCGCAACCGGGCCATGGTTTGAGAGATGGCGGTAATTTCATTCCATGTGTTGTCTTTGGACCCATCATCCACCACCACGATTTCCCAGGTGGAGGCTGACACAGCCAGAAATTTCTCGACCTCCCGCAAGGTGAAGCGGATGCCGGCTTCTTCACAATAGACAGGGATGACAACGGAAATCTCAGGGTGCATAAACATTCTCATAAAGCCGATCCTGGCCGAAGATCAGCTACGAGCCAGTGTGGGGGGGTGTACCGAAGTGCTGCCTTGGGGTGTGGCTGCGCAATCGGTGCTAGCGGGGTGCTGTTGCTTGACGCCCGTGTTACCGGGACGCCTGGCTTGGTGACGCCCGAGTGCAGGACTTTCTCACATTTCGACGCACCGACTGTAGTTGCCAGATTGACTACCGCCAAAAATCATCGCACAGTTTTGCTCATGGGGCGGGCGTGTTCATGGGTGCTCCAGTTGTGTAAGCGAAACGTCTTTGATGATGTGCGCAAGCGCGTTGTCTGGGCAATCGATCCCGGGGCGGGGGTAAAATGCCAAAAATTCCACTTACAAGAGCGAGAAAGGCAATCTGGTTATGACACCGCGAACTACATCGGAGATGTTGACTGGCCGTTAAGGCTGGCTGTTCGCGCCTGCACGAGATTGCACTCCTCATCCAGAAAGCGCGGACCCGTTCCGCGCTTTTTTGTTTCTGGGCCTGGCGCGTGCCCGCATCCATTGCACTGATTGAAAAGAAAGAGTTACTCCCATGATTCACATCACGCTTCCTGATGGCTCGCAGCGCCAATTCCCGGGTCCTGTCACGGTGGCCGAAGTGGCGGCCTCTATCGGCACCGGTCTGGCCAAGGCGGCTCTGGCCGGCAAGATTGACGGCAAGGTGGTGGACACCAGTTACCAGATCACGGCCGACAGCCCACTGTCCATCATCACGGCCAAGGATGCCGATGGCCTGGAGGTCATTCGCCACTCCACAGCCCACTTGCTGGCCTATGCCGTCAAGGAGCTGTTCCCGGAAGCCCAGGTGACCATCGGCCCGGTGATCGAGAACGGTTTCTTCTACGACTTTGCGTACAAGCGCCCCTTCACGCCTGAGGACCTGGTGGCCATCGAAAAGTGCATGGCCGAACTCGCCGCCAAGGACGAGCCCGTGGTACGCCGCGTTCTGCCGCGCGACGAGGCCGTGGCCTATTTCAAGAGCCTGGGCGAGCACTACAAGGCTGAGATCATTGCGAGCATCCCCAGCAATGAAGACGTGAGCCTGTACCGCGAAGGCAATTTCGAAGACCTATGCCGTGGCCCCCACGTGCCCAGCACGGGCAAGCTGAAGTTCTTCAAGCTCATGAAGGTAGCGGGCGCCTACTGGCGTGGCGACCACCGCAACGAGATGCTGCAGCGTATTTATGGCACGGCCTGGACTTCCAAAGAAGAACTGCAGCAGTACCTCACCATGCTGGAAGAGGCCGAAAAGCGCGACCACCGCAAGCTGGGTCGTGAATTGGACCTGTTCCACATGGATGAGCATTCGCCCGGCACCGTGTTCTGGCACCCCAAGGGCTGGGCTTTGTGGCAGGAGGTGGAACAGTACATGCGCCGCGTCTATCGCAACAACGGCTACCAGGAGGTGAAGGGTCCGCAGATCCTGGACAAGAGCCTGTGGGAGAAAACGGGCCACTGGGACAAGTACCGCGACAACATGTTCACGACCGAGTCGGAAAAGCGCGAGTACGCGCTCAAGCCGATGAACTGCCCCGGCCACATCCTGATCTACAAGCAGGGGATCAAGAGCTACCGCGACCTGCCATTGCGCTACGGCGAGTTCGGTGCCTGCCACCGCAATGAGCCTACGGGCGGCCTGCACGGCATCATGCGCGTGCGCGGCTTCACGCAGGATGACGGGCACATTTTCTGTACGGAAGAGCAGGTGCTGGAAGAGTGCGCCAACTACACGGCGCTGGTGCAGAAGGTCTACAAGGACTTTGGCTTTACCGACATCATCTACAAGGTGGCCACACGGCCCGAGGCACGCATTGGCACGGACGAGTCGTGGGACCGCGCGGAGAAGGCGCTGATGGATGGCCTGCGCCATTCGGGTTGCGAGTTCGAGATTGCCGAAGGCGAAGGTGCGTTCTATGGTCCGAAGATCGAGTACACGCTCAAGGACGCGCTGGGCCGTCAATGGCAGTGCGGCACGATGCAGATCGACCCCAACCTTCCCGAGCGTCTGGACGCCGAATACGTGGCCGAAGACGGCAGCCGCAAGCGCCCACTGATGCTGCACCGTGCAACCGTGGGCAGCATGGAACGGTTCATTGGCATGCTGATCGAACACTATGCCGGGGCGTTCCCGGTCTGGCTCGCTCCGGTGCAGGTTGCGGTGCTCAACATCACCGACGCACAGGCCGATTACTGTCGCGAAATTGCCGCAAAACTGCAAAAAGCACTTCCGAATCAAGACCTTAGGGTGGCGGTCGATCTGCGCAACGAAAAGATTACGTATAAAATACGCGAGCATTCGTTGCAAAAGCTGCCGTACATCCTTGTCGCGGGCGACAAGGAAAAGGCCGCAGGAGCCGTCGCAGTGCGCGGCCGGGGCAATCGTGACCTCGGCGTGATGTCTGTTGAAGCGTTCGCTGAGCTGATCGCCCAAGACATTGCCACCAAAGCCTGATTTTTAGTGAAAACATGCTTCGGCGCCTGCCATGTGTACGGTTGTAGCTACAAAGTTTGTAGTATTTTGATTGAAGGAAGATAGCCATCGCTACTGAATTTCGTGATCGTCGCCACCGTGAAGAGCGCAAGCACCGCCTGAACCGTGAAATCATGGCTCCGGAGGTCCGTCTTTCGGGTCCTGATAACGAGCCTTTGGGGGTTGTCAGTCTGATGGAAGCCCTGCGCATGGCGGGCGAGTTGGATGTGGATCTGGTGGAAATCGCCGCTACGGCGAACCCTCCAGTGTGCCGCCTCATGGACTACGGCAAGTTCAAGTACCAAGAGCAAAAGCGTGCGGCGGAAGCCAAAGCCAAGCAAACGGTCATTGAGATCAAGGAAGTCAAGTTCCGTCCGGGCACGGACGATGGCGACTACAACATCAAGATGCGCAACATCCGCCGTTTTCTGGCGGATGGCGACAAATGCAAGATCACGCTGCGATTCCGGGGGCGCGAAATCACGCACCAGGAACTGGGCTTGGCTTTGCTGAACCGGATTCGTGACGAATTGGCAGACAGCATCATCATCGAGCAGTTTCCCAAGTTGGAAGGCCGCCAGATGATCATGATGATTGCCCCGGGCAAGAAAAAGCCTGCTGGTGCCAAGCCAGCAGCAGAGGTTGCTCCGGCAACGGGCACCGCAGCCTGAAGTTGTGCGGGTTGGTATGAGATTTTGAATGCTGCTCCGTCATCGGGGCAGGGTTCAAAAAGGCAGTGTTTCGGCACTGCTGAGCGAAGGGTGCGAACCCTTCGATAAAAGTGGCTCGGGGCCAACAAGTTTGCAGATCGGTTTGCAAACGCCTCACGAGCACAAACAAAAGGAGCATTCACATGCCCAAAATGAAGACCAAGAGCAGCGCGAAAAAACGTTTCCGCGTTCGTCCCGGTGGCACCGTCAAGCGCGGTCAAGCCTTCAAACGTCACATCTTGACCAAGAAGACCACCAAGAACAAGCGCCACCTGCGTGGTGCAGTTGCTGTGCATGAGACCAACATGGGCTCGATCGCACAAATGCTGCCCAGTGCTGGCCTTTAATAACGACGAACAAGGAGTACATACATGCCTCGCGTCAAACGTGGTGTAACGGCCCGTGCCCGTCACAAGAAAGTTCTCGCCCTTGCCAAGGGCTTCCGTGGTCGCCGCGGTAATGTCTACCGTATCGCCAAACAGGCGGTAATGAAGGCTGGGCAATATGCCTACCGTGACCGCCGCACCAAGAAGCGCGTGTTCCGCCAGTTGTGGATCGCCCGTATCAACGCCGCTGCCCGTGAACTGGGCCTGACCTACAGCCAGTTTGCCAACGGCCTGAAGAAGGCATCCATCGAGATCGACCGCAAGATGCTGGCCGACCTCGCCGTGCACGACAAGGCTGCCTTTGGCAGCATCGTGAACCAAGTCAAGGCCAAGCTGGCTGCTTGAGATCACGATGAGCGGCTATCGTTCTGATAGCTGCTTGCGCAATAACAGCAAGGGCTAGAGCTTGAAAAGGCGCTAGCCCTTGTTTATTTTTCACGAGCGATAAAGAGTCGTATGAACGAGTTGGATTCCCTGGTCGAGAGCGCGACGCAACTGTTTGCCCAAAGCGCCACCCCCGCTGATCTGGAAAACGCCAAGGCGCAGTTTCTGGGCAAGTCGGGCCGCGTGACCGAGCTGATGAAGGGCATGGCGCAGCTGTCCGTCGAGGAAAAAAAATCCCGTGGCGCAGCCATCAATGTGGCCAAGCAAGCCATTGAAGCCGCACTGACCGCACGGCGCCAGGCGCTGGCCGACGCAGAATTGCAGCTTCAGCTCAAGGCCGAGGCATTGGATGTGAGCCTGCCAGGCCGCCAGCGCGGGCAGGGTGGTCTTCACCCGGTGTCCCTCACGCTTGAACGCATCCAGGGCATCTTTGGCTCCATGGGTTTTGACGTCGCCGAAGGCCCCGAGATCGAAACCGACTGGTTCAACTTCACCGCATTGAATACGCCGGAAGACCACCCTGCGCGGTCCATGCATGACACGTTTTATGTCGAGGGCGGCACTGCCACTGCCCCCAACCTGCTGCGCACGCACACCAGCCCCATGCAGATCCGCCACGCGGTGCAGCATGTCAAAAAGCACCGTGCCGCGCTGGATGCCGGCCAAGCGATGCCCGAGATCCGCGTCATTGCGCCGGGCCGCACCTACCGGGTGGACAGTGACGCCACGCACTCGCCCATGTTCCACCAGTGCGAAGGCCTGTGGGTTGGCGAAAACGTGAGTTTCAAGGATCTGAAGGTCATCTTCACGGATTTTTGCCGCACGTTCTTCGAGAGTGACGACCTCGTGCTGCGCTTCCGTCCCAGCTTCTTCCCCTTCACGGAGCCCAGCGCCGAGATCGACATCCAGTTCCAGACGGGCCCATTGGCCGGCCGTTGGCTGGAGGTGGCAGGCTCGGGCCAGGTGCACCCCAACGTGGTGCGCAACATGGGCCTCGACCCCGAAAAGTACATCGGCTTTGCCTTTGGCATGGGACCGGACCGCCTGACCATGTTGCGCTATGGCGTGAACGACCTGCGCCTGTTCTTCGACGGCGACATTCGTTTCCTGTCGCAGTTCCAATAAAGCAAAAAAGTGAGCTGCTAGCGCATGATTTCAATGGGTTTCATCGCCTTTTGACATTGAAATAAAGAACAGACAAGCGCAAGCAGCTATTTTTTTCAGAGCAAACGCCAAAGAATCTCTTCACTATGCAATTCCCTGAGTCCTGGTTGCGCGAATTTTGCAACCCACCGCTGACCACCCAAGAACTGGCCGACACGCTGACCATGGCGGGTCTGGAAGTTGAAGAATTGCGGCCCGTGGCGCCGCCTTTCACGAAAATTGTGGTCGGCGAAATCAAGGAAGCCGTTCAGCACCCGGACGCCGACCGCTTGCGCGTGTGCCAAGTGGACGTGGGGCAGGGGGCCTTGCTGAATATCGTGTGTGGTGCTCCCAACGCCCGTGTGGGCATCAAGGTGCCTTGTGCGCTGGTGGGGGCCGAACTGCCCCCGGGTGATGACGGCAAGCCGTTCCTCATCAAGGTGGGCAAGCTGCGCGGTGTGGAAAGCCAGGGCATGTTGTGCTCGGCGCGCGAACTCAAGCTGTCCGAGGACCATGGCGGTTTGCTCGAACTCGATGCTTCTGCGCCGGTGGGCCAGGACATCCGTGAACACTTGAACTTGGATGACACGCTGTTCACCCTCAAGCTCACGCCCAACCTGGCGCATTGCCTCAGCGTCTATGGGATTGCGCGCGAAGTGTCCGCACTGACCGGGGTGCCGCTGCAGCAACCCTCGTTCCCCTCCGTTGCTACCAAGCTTGCCGACCGCTTGCCGGTCAAGGTGAGTGCTCCTGACCTGTGCGGCCGCTTTTCCGGCCGCATCGTGCGCAACGTGAACACGCGGGCTGCCACGCCCCAATGGATGCTGGATCGCCTGGCCCGTTGCGGCCAGCGTGGTGTGTCGCCGTTGGTGGATATCTCCAACTATGTGATGTTTGAGCTGGGGCGCCCATCTCACATTTTTGATCTGGACAAGATCCACGGCGGCCTGGATGTGCGCTGGGGCAAGGCCGGTGAACAGCTCAAGCTGCTCAACGGCAACACGATCACCGTGGACGACAAGGTGGGTGTGATCGCCGACGACAGCCAAGTCGAGTCGCTGGCCGGCATCATGGGCGGTGACGCCACGGCAGTTTCCGACGATACCCAGCACATTTACATCGAGGCCGCCTTCTGGTGGCCCAAGGCGGTGGCAGGGCGCTCGCGCCGCTTCAACTTCTCGACCGACGCAGGCCATCGCTTTGAGCGGGGTGTGGACCCGAGCCTGACAGTGGAGCACATCGAGCGCATCACACAGCTTGTGATTGATATCTGCGGTACGCCTGACACGGTATGTGGCCCCATGGATGATCAGGCGGTGAATCTGCCGGTACCCCGGCCGGTCGCACTGCGTGTCGCACGTGCGGCCAAGGTCATCGGTATGCCCCTCACCCAGGCGCAATGCACTGATGCATTGCAGCGTCTGGGGCTGCCCGTGGTGCAGGGCGAGGGTACGCTCACCGTCACGCCACCGTCGTTCCGGTTCGACATCACGATCGAGGAAGACCTGATCGAAGAAGTGGCGCGCATGGTGGGTTACAACAACCTCCCCACCACCCCACCGCTGGCGCCCATTACGCCCAAGTTGCCGGCCGAGGCCACGCGCAGCCCGTTTGCGGTGCGCCGTTCATTGGCAGGCCTGGGGTACCAGGAGACGATCAACTTCAGTTTTGTGGAAGAGCGTTGGGAGCACGAACTGGCCGCCAACACACAACCCATCAAGCTGCTGAACCCCATTGCAAGCCAGATGAGCGTGATGCGCTCTACCTTGCTGGGTTCTCTGCTACAAGTTTTGAAGTTCAACCTGGACCGCAAAGCACAGCGTGTGCGGATATTCGAACTGGGCCGCGTGTTCCTGCGCGACGCGAGTGTGCGCAACACGGACACCACCGTGGAGGGCTTTCATCAGCCTATGCGAGTGTCAGGCCTGGCGTATGGCCCGAACGACACCTTGCAATGGGGCCGCAAAGAGCAGGCTATCGACTTCTTTGACGTGAAGGGCGATGTGGAGGCGCTCCTGGCGCCTGTGGAGGCCATGTTTGAACCTGCGACCCATCCTGCCATGCACCCCGGCCGGTGTGCGCGCGTGCTGGTGAATGGGCGTGCCATAGGTTTTGTGGGCGAGTTGCACCCTCAGTGGCGCCAGTCGTGGGATTTGCCACAGGCGCCTGTGATGTTCGAGCTGGAGCTCGACGCCTTGCTGCAACGCGTAGTGCCCCAGTTCAAGCCAGTGGCCAAGCATCAGGCTGTTGAGCGTGATCTGGCCGTAGTGGTGGCCGAGCGCGTGACGCACGCCGACATCATGGGTGCGGTGGAGCAGGCCGTTCCCGATGGCATGCTGCGGTCTGCCGTGCTGTTTGACGTGTACCGGCCCAAGGCACTGCGTGCCGGTGAAGAGACCCCTGCAGGTGGCCTGGCTCCCGGCGAGAAGAGCCTGGCTGTGCGTCTCACTCTGGGGCGTGACGAGGCCACGCTCACAGAGGCCGAGATCGAGGCGGCGGTGCAAGCCGTGGTCGCACAGCTGGCGCAGCGTGCGGGCGCACGGCTGCGGATGTGACGATGTCCAAAGGGAGTGATAAATCATGATCGAATTCGCAGTCGAAAGCCTGGAGACCCCAGCGCTGACCAAGGCGCAGCTGGCCGATCTGCTGTTCGACCAAATCGGCCTGAACAAGCGCGAGTCCAAGGACATGATCGATGCGTTCTTTGACCTGATCTCCCAGAGCCTTGTGGAGGGCAAGGATGTCAAGTTGTCGGGCTTCGGCAACTTTCAGATTCGGACCAAGGCTCCACGACCTGGTCGTAATCCGCGCACGGGCGAGGCCATTCCGATCAAAGCGCGCCGGGTCGTGACGTTTCATGCCAGCAGCAAGCTCAAGGAGCAGATCCAGACGGCCGCTGCCTCGTGAATTTGTGCGCTTTTTGTGACCAGAATGTTGCCGATGGCTGGCGGTCTGTGCGCGTCTGCAGTACGCTAGTCGGCTGTTCGGTTTGAATCCACAACCCATGGGCACCCCGCTTCCTTCCATCCCTGCCAAGCGCTACTTCACGATTGGTGAGGTCGCGGAGTTGTGTGGCGTCAAGCCCCATGTTTTGCGTTATTGGGAGCAGGAGTTCACGCAGTTGCGTCCCATGAAGCGGCGCGGCAATCGGCGCTACTACCAGCACCATGAGGTGTTGATGATCCGCCGCATCCGCGATCTGCTGTACGACCAGGGGTTCACGATCAGCGGTGCACGCAATCGTCTGCAGGAGCTTGCGCATCCGGCCCGCGATGATTCCGGAACCGATGCTGCATTGAATGGTGATGGCCTTGATTCCCAGGTGCCCAGCATGCTGGTGGATAGCGCGCGTGACCTTTCCATCGAGGCGATGGGGTTCACCCTGGACTCCAATGCGGTGCGCAAAGAATTATTTGAGATTCGTGCGCTGCTTTCTCTGAACTGAGGTTTTTTGTGCATATAATCTAAGTCTTGTCGGCGTGTAGCGCAGCCTGGTAGCGCACTTGCATGGGGTGCAAGGGGTCGCGAGTTCGAATCCCGCCACGCCGACCATTGATAGCAAAAGCCCAGAACCGAAAGGTTCTGGGCTTTTTTGCTTGAGAGGGCGCTCAGAGGTATCCCTGAATGATTTGTGCCATGCCTCCTGACCGCTGCACTCTTAGGGCTTGTTGTGCGGGCTGGCCGCCAGGGAGCGCGCTGTGTGCTGATCGAAAACAGGTGATGGCCCGCCGGGGCGGAGGACTTTCATGATCGATGGACTCGTGGCCGGAAGGCTTTACGGTGATTCCGAGCAGCGTACCGACAAGGCTGGAAAGCCTTTCACTGTGGCCAAGGTGCGTGCAAACACGGCGGATGGCGAGTTGCTTTTTGTGAATGTGATTGCGTTTGAGGCGGGTGTTTGCGCTGCCATTCATCACCTGCGCGATGGGGATTCACTCGCGCTTTCGGGCAGTATCACACCGAGAGTCTGGACGGACAAGCAGGGCAACACCCGGCCTGCATTGGATATGGTGGCGCACCGTCTGCTTGCGCTCCACGGAGATTGAAACAGGACGCTGCTGAGTGGCGGACCTGAAGCGGGGCAACGGTGTATCGCTGTGGGTTTGGGCAACCGGCTTCAGACGCTTGTGGGGCACCGCAGATATCAAGTCGGGCTTTGTGGCGTGGATGTGGTTTTTACAAATCCCAGCGCTTTGAGTTCTTCTTCGTCCAGATGCAGCTCCGTCAATTCCGGTCGCCGTGCCTCCACGGCACGCCTGCGTTCGTAGTTGCTGGGAGGGCCTTTTTCTGTTTGTCGGCGGTCCTGCCCGTTGCGTCTGTCGGTGTTGACTCTCCGGTCGGTGTTCATACTGGTGCTCATGCTGGTGGGGTCATGTGTATTGATGGGGGCTGGGGCTGTCGGTGCTTCATGAACGTGATGCTCGGTGGTTGTCAGTCGCCTCCGTCCTGCCGTGCCAGTCTGCCGGAGCTCGCTTTGTTTGGAAATGAAAAGATGACCGCAAGGCAAGGTGGGTTGCAAGGGTGACACTGCAGATGCCTTGGTGAATCGGAAGATTCCAAGGTGTCCACCGCCCAAGCCTTTGCCAAAGCCGGGCGGCTCCAGTCCTTGCAGCTCGCCATCGGTATGGGTGATTGCCCTGATTTGGTGAGGTGCTGCACTGCATTGATGCATTCCGCCACAGAGCGGTACTCCAGAGAACGATCCGGTCAGCCCTACCTGGTCCGCCCACAGGGGCTTGGCATGGCCTCGGATGGTGCGGCATGAATATTGCGATCCCCTTCCGTGTCTGCTGGTGAAGCTGCCTGCGGACTGATCGATACCCTCCGCTAATGATGGCGGAACACCCGAGTGAGTTGCGGCTTTTTTTGCAGTCGCCCGCTTGGTAGTTCCAACCCACGCCCGTGGTTCCGCGGAGGGTGTGCTGTGCCGCTGGCATGGCACATCCTGCACCCCTCGAAACGGTTCCCCGGGTTCTTGCAGGATGAGCAAGCATGAAAATCGTTCTCATTGGCCACGGCATGGTCGGCCACAAGTTCCTCGAAAGTCTGGCCGAAACCGGCATGACTGGTGTCGAGGTCACCGTGCTGTGCGAGGAGCCGCGCCCTGCCTACGACCGGGTGCATCTTTCGGCCTTCTTCAGTGGCACCTCGGCCGATGAACTTTCGCTGGTCGAACCCGGCTTCTTCGAGCGCACCGGCTTCACGTTGCGCCTGGCCGCGCGCGCTGCATCGGTGGACCGTCGCATCCGCACCGTGACCACGGCGGATGGCGAAGTGCTCACCTACGACAAGCTGGTGTTGGCCACCGGCTCCAATCCCTTCGTGCCCCAGGTGCCCGGACGCGACCGCGATCACTGCTTTGTCTACCGCACCATCGAAGACCTGGAGGCCATGCAGGCCTCGGGTGCCAAATCGAAGACCGGCGTGGTCGTGGGCGGGGGGCTGCTGGGCCTGGAATGCGCCAAGGCGCTGCGCGACATGGGCCTCGAAACCCATGTGGTCGAGTTCGCTCCCAGGCTCATGGCTGTTCAGGTGGATGAGGGCGGTGGCCGCGTGCTGCGCGCCAAGATCGAAGAACTGGGCGTGCAGGTGCACACCGGCCGCAATACGCAGGAGATCACCGATGGCGCCCGCGCACGCCATCGCATGGTGTTTGCTGACGGCATCTGGCTGGAGACCGACATGATCGTGTTCTCCGCTGGCATCCGCCCACGTGACGAGCTGGCGCGCCAAAGCCTTCTGGCCATTGGCCCGCGCGGCGGTGTGGCCATCGACAGCGCCTGCCGTACCAGCGACCACGATGTCTACGCCATCGGCGAATGCGCCTCGTGGAACGAGCAGACCTTCGGCTTGGTCGCGCCCGGCTACGACATGGCGCGTGTGGCCGCCCGCCACATCGCGGGTGAGACCGACGCGGCTTTCGTCGGTGCGGACATGAGCACCAAGCTCAAGCTCATGGGCGTGGACGTAGCCAGCATTGGCGACGCGCATGGGAAAACGCCGCACAGCCGCACCTGCCAGTACGTGGACGAGCGTCGCCAGGTCTACAAAAAGATCGTCATCAGCGAGGATGGCAAGCAGCTGCTGGGCGCCGTGCTGATCGGCGATGCCTCCGAATACGGCACGTTGCTGCAGATGGCTCTGAACGGCATCACGCTCCCCGATGACCCCGAGTTCCTGATTTTTCCGTCCAGCGAAGGCAAGGCCAAGCCCGGACTGGGTGTAGAGGCGTTGCCTGATACGGCACAGATCTGCTCGTGCAATAACGTCACCAAGGGTGGCATCTGCGAGGCCGTGGGCAATGGGGCGTGCACCATTGCCGAGATGAAGGCCTGCACCAAGGCTGGTGCCACCTGCGGCGGCTGCGTGCCCCTGGTCACCCAGGTCATGAAGGCGGAAATGGCGCGCCGTGGCATGGCCGTGAACAACCACATCTGCGAGCACTTCGCTTACTCGCGCCAGGAGATCTACCACCTGGTGCGTGTGGGCCAGATCAAGAGCTTCGAGGCCCTGCTGGCAAAGCATGGCAAAGGCATGGGCTGCGATATCTGCAAGCCCGTGGCGGCCAGTGTGTTCGCCTCGTGCTGGAACGAATTTGTGCTCAAGAAGGAGCTGGCCGGCCTGCAGGACAGCAACGACTACTTCCTGGGCAATATCCAGAAGGACGGCACCTACTCGGTGGTGCCACGCATGCCCGGTGGCGAAGTCACACCCGACGGCCTGATCGCCGTGGGCCAGGTGGCCAAGAAATATGGGCTGTACACCAAGGTCACGGGCGGTGCGCGCGTGGACATGTTTGGTGCGCGGGTGGAGCAGTTGCCGTTGATTTGGGAAGAGCTGATCGCCGCCGGTTTTGAATCCGGCCACGCCTACGGCAAGTCGCTGCGCACCGTGAAGAGCTGTGTGGGCTCCACGTGGTGCCGCTACGGAGTGCAGGACAGCGTGGGCTTGGCCGTGGAACTGGAGAACCGTTACAAGGGCCTGCGTGCCCCGCACAAGATCAAGTTCGGCGTGTCGGGCTGCACGCGCGAATGCGCCGAGGCGCAGGGCAAGGACATTGGCGTCATTGCCACTGAAAAGGGCTGGAATCTCTACATCTGTGGCAACGGCGGCATGAAGCCGCGCCATGCCGAACTGTTTGCATCGGACCTGACGAAGGAAGACCTGGTGCGCATGATCGACCGGGTGCTGATGTTCTATGTGCGCACGGCAGACCGGCTGCAGCGCACCAGCACCTGGCGCGAAAACCTCGAAGGGGGCCTCGACTACCTCAAGGACGTGCTGCAAAAAGACAGCCTGGGCCTGTGCGCCGAGCTTGAATCGCAGATGCAGCACGTGGTGAACACCTACCAGTGCGAGTGGAAGGCGGCCGTGACCGACCCCGAGACGCGCAAGCGCTTCCGCTCGTTCGTGAACAGCGACCAGGCCGATGAGAACGTGCTCTTCGTCGAAGAGCGCGGCCAGATCCGCCCGGCGCGCGCCGATGAGCGTGGCCCTGTGTCGGCCAGAGTGATCCCCATCCGCCAGGCGGCCTGAAAGGAATAGACCATGAGTGCACTCCCCATGAACAGCACCGATTCCCTCGACTGGACCGACATCTGTGCGGTGGATGACATCCTCCCCAACACCGGCGTCTGCGCCTTGGTCGCCGATCTCCACGTGGCGGTTTTTCGCACTGGCAGCGACCAGTTCTTCGCCATTGACAACGTGGATCCCAAGTCGGGCGCCAGCGTGCTGTCGCGCGGGCTGATCGGCAGCCTGAGCGGCCGCGTGGTGGTGGCTTCACCGCTGTACAAGAACCACTTTGACCTGCAGACGGGCGAATGCCTGGAAATGCCGGAGCATTCGGTTCGCACCTACAGCGTACGTGCCGTACGTGGTCGTGTCAGCGTGGCCGGCGCGCCGGCAGCCTGAGACAATCGCATCCACGTCGCGGCACTCCGGCTGCGCCCTAAACAACCCAGGAAACCTGCATGCCCGACCTCGCGGCGCCCTTGTCCGTATCGAACCTTGTCCTGCGTTCCAAGCAACTGGAGATTGATGCTGTGCGCCATCTGGCCAGTCGGGCTGAACTGGTGGATGTGATCGGGCAACTGATCCAGGGCCTGCAGCGCGAGCGGGGCGCTTCAGGGGCCTTCCTGGCCTCCAAGGCACAGCGTTTTGCCGACATGCGCCTGCGGGTGGTCGAAGAGGTGGGCCCCTTGGAGGCCCGGCTGCGTGAAGTGTTTGCTCAGCACATCGAGCCTGCACAGGGCGCCACTGCCAAGGCGCTGTCGCTGATGGCATGGGCGCTGCTCGGGATGGAGTCGTTGCCAGCGCTGCGCACCCAGATCGAACGCCAGGCAATGAGTGCCAACGATTCTGTCGCCGCATACAGCCACCTCATTGCAGGGCTGATCGAGTTGGTCTTCCATGTAGCCGATGCGGCGGGTTTGCCCAGCGTGTCTCGCCTGCTGGTGGCGTTGCTGCACCTCGTGCAAGCGGAGGAGGAGGCGGGCCAGGAGCGGGCTTTGGGAGCCTTGCTGTATGCCTCCGGCCGCAGCAACGAAGCGCACCAGCAGCGTGTGATTCACCTCATCGATGCGCAGGAGCGTAGCCTGCGTGTCTTCGCCGAGTTCGCCGAGCCAGAACTGCGCGTGCGATGGGAGCAACAACAGCTATCTCCCGGTGTGGCCAAGTTGGAGCGCTTGCGCCGAACGCTGTGTGTGGCTCGGCCAGACGCTGCGCTGGACGGCGATCTCAGTGACATCTGGTTCGATGTTTGTTCCGAGCGCATCAATGCGCTGTGGCACCTCCAGGTCGATTTGGTCAAACGCTTGCGGGCGGACTGCGAGGCGCGCATCCTCGAAGCTCAGCAAGACCTTCAGGACTCCAAAGGCCTGCTGCGCGGACTGCGCGACAACCCGCCGCAGCGTACGCATGCCGTGGATCGGTTTTTTGACATGGCACTGGCGCCCACTGTAGTGCCAGCACCTCCGGGTGGCGCCCAAGCGGGGGAACCCGCATCTCTCATGGAGCTGCTGCAGACCCAGACGGCCCGTATGGCCAGCATGGAAGCGGAGCTGGATGCTGCGCGCCGCACGCTCAACGAGCGCAAGGTCATAGAGCGCGCAAAAGGAGTGTTGATGGCCCGACTTGGCATGAACGAGGAGGTCGCCTTCAGGGTGTTGCAAAAAACCTCGATGGACCAGAACCGCCGCCTGCTGGAGGTGGCTGAGGCCACGTTGTCGCTGCCGGACCTCGCATTCGCGCAACAGGGGCAGAGGGATCCCAAGCCCTGACCTTGGCTGGGCGCAGGATGATTGCGAGCCCTGCCTGGTCTTGTCGGTGGCGTTGCTGACCGGTGTCACAACGTTTACGCCACGATGTAGTGCGACAAGGATTTGCGCAGCAAGCGCAGGCAAAAAGCCCCTGACTCTTGCGAATCAGGGGCTTTCGTTTGGTGCCGGAGAGATGAATCGAACACCCGACCTTCTCATTACGAATGAGTAGGTGTCACTGTTTTGGTATGTTGATGACTGTAGGTATAATCAACAAAATCAATAGCTTATCGCATTTTTGGTTGCTGGCACTGTTGATTTATACACGGCTCTATTTCATAAATTGTCTTACATCCGCCCTTACATCTTGGCCGATGTAAGGCTGAGACAGCAGGGGGTGACATGGCTAAGATTGCATTCACGGCAGGAAGGGTGCGCGGGTTCAGGTGCCTGCCTGACAAGAAACAGTCGTTCCTGTGGGATTCGACAGTTCCAGGGTTGGGGCTACGAGCTACACCGGCTGGCAAGCCCGCCTACATCTTTCAGGGGGTGTATCAAGGCAAGGATGTGCGAGTGACTATCGGAGGGCCTGACGCTTGGAGCATTCCACTGGCTCAGGCAAAAGCACGTGAATTGCAGCGCTTGATTGATGAAGGCATCGACCCGCGCACGCTCAAGCGTGCCGCCCTTGCGGCCGCAAAAGCACAAGAACAAGAACGGGTTGTGCAGGCCGTGGAGGCAGTACGCAAAACGCTAACCGTCGGCGAACTGTGGCCGCTGTACTTGCAGACCGGCCGGCCCAAGCGTAAGGACGCTTGGAAGCCGCGTTATCTCAACGACTTACGGGTTATGGCATCGGCGGGCGGTGAGAGGAAGAAGCGGGGCGCGGGGTTGACCCGCCCGGGTCCGTTGTTCCCATTGCTGGCAATGCCATTGGTGAGTATTGACGAGGACACGCTGAAGGTTTGGTTTGACAAAGAAGCTCTTGCAGGCAGGCATCAAGCGACACGCGCACTCATGATGTTCCGGGGCTTCCTGCGATGGTGTAGTGCTCGGCCGGAATATCGAGAGCTAGCCGACAGGGAGGCGGGCAGGGCGCCGGCCATACTGGAGAGCTTGCCTCCGAACGCGCGACGTTTAGACAAACTAATGCCCGAGCAGATTTCAGGCTGGTGGTCTGCTGTAGAACGGCTGCAGAACCATGTGCATTCCGCCTATTTGCGGGCGCTCGTGCTGACTGGTGCTCGCCGAGAAGAACTCGCCGCTCTTCGCTGGCGCGACATTGATTGGCGTTGGTGCACCATCACCATCGCTGACAAGGTGGAACACGCCAGGACTATTCCCCTCGCCCCTTACATGGCCCAAATGCTGGCTAGCTTGGCGCGCTCTGGCGAATACGTATTCCACGGTACCGGTAAGGCAGGTCATATTCAGGACGCTCGTGGAAGCATGGCAAAGGTGCTTGCGGAATGCGGAGTGGCGCACCTGACATTCCATGGCCTGCGGCGCACGTTTACACAAGTCGCGCGGCGAATCGTTCCAGCTGGCGTACCTGCTCAGATATCGGGGCACAAACCCAGTGCGGTTGCAGAGGGCTACGCTATCTTAGCTCTGGATGAACTGCGGCCCTACATGAGCATTATTGAGGCCGAGTTTTTGAGGTTAGCCGGAGTGAATTATGTGCCCCAGCTTGAGCACGTCAAGTTGAAAATGGTTGCGGGTCAACCGCATTGAGCACAGAGAATGGCGTTATTCTGTCAACGGAGCTCCACACCGAGGTCGTCGGTTTTAGTCGCTTGTCGAAATAGATTGCGAAAACGATTGTCGTCGCTGCGCAGCGGTACATGTGCCGCGCTTACGGCGGCGTAGTCCGGGAATTCGCCTCAAGCTCTCCTGCCCGTTTAGCCCGATCTGCCCCGCGCAATGAACGGCGAAGCCAAACCTCACAGCGGTATCCGGGCAGTTTTTCTGACAAGAATGCACCCGAGAGGATGTAATGCAGGAACTGACGACGTATGACGCAGCCGTCGCGAAGGCGCTGCTTGAGCTGGCCTTTCCTGAGTGGGAATCGGTACCTTACATAGTTCGTCACGACGGGGTTTACCAATCCGAAACATACCGAGCGGTGTGCCCGCCGGGTGAGCTCTTTGATTGGACTCCTGTCTATGACATGAATTGGCCAGGGGCGCCCAACCCGATGACTGCCCCGATGTTGCCTATCCCCTTTACGGCGGCGGAGCTTGCGGCCTTCATGCTAGATGGCGCAGGCGCAATGATTCCTGAGGCGCTTGAGTGCTCGATAGGTGGCCGGGTCGAAGATTCTCCGAGATTGCCAACTAGTCCGCGCCTGCGCGATGTGCGCTCAGCCGTGCGAAGCGCCTACTTCCTAACTGCCCAGGCTATGGAGCGTGTTGGTTTCTTTGACCATGACAAAAAGATTCAGGTCCATGCATTGCTGGAACGGTACGAGGAGGCCAACGGTCAGGCCAACGCCAGTGAAGGTGTGTTCGCCGGAGGAATCTCTCAGAACGAGGCAGGAGCAAGACGTGCCCGTGCGGCCGCTTCAGTTGCTGGCGTGAAAACGCAGGCAGAGGATGCAAAGCGTGAGCTTGATTCCAAATGGCGCGGTTGGCGCACCGCAATGGTGAGCGCGTTATTGGGCCCTGACGCAGGTCCTGCGAAAACCCAAGCCGCTGACAGCTCAAACATGCACTCAGTGGGACAGGGCACGCGCGCTGCACTAACTGTTGAACAAAAAGCAGAATTGGCGAAGCTTTACAAGTACGGGAAGGGGACATCAGTGTCGAGCTTGGCGAAGCAGTTCAGTGTTTCCCGCCGCACAGTTGACCAAGCGCTCTTCGACGCGGGTTTGAAGAAAGTTACGCCGCGCAAGGAGCGCAGTGTTAGCAAGGAGACTGCTCGGAAACCCGCATGAATTAAGGCTTCTAGCAAATTGCGCGGGGGCGCATATTGACTGCGCCCCGGGGCGCAGCCCGCAAATCAGGTCATCGCAACTAACCCCAATGGGTACCAACGATGGCCGCAAAAGTCTCACACTATCCGCCGCTGGAAAGCGTCACCCGCCCTACTGTCCCGACGCCTCAGGCGGCGTACTACCTAAATCGCGCACAACAGACCCTGCGGATCTGGGCGATGAATGAGTATCCCATTCGCCCCATACGCATTCATGGTCGTCTGGGCTGGAAGACTGCTGACATCCGCGCAATGCTGGGAGTTGCGCCGTGAGCACGCGTTTGTCCCACGGAACCGCAAAGCTGGGCGCTGCAACGCCGGCGGCACACAACACTGCTATCAGTGGATATCCAAAAAAATTGGCGAGTGCCTGCGCCGAGGTGCTGGCCCGTTTGCTCGTTGGCGAGGTGCTGACTGCTGAGGACACGCTGGTCTGCAGCTCTACGATGCGCGCCGCTGCCCATGCCCACTACCTCGCAACCGCTTACGGCTGGCCCATCGTTTCTGAACCGCGCGTCGTGGCATGCGCAGATGGCCGTTTGGTAACGGTGGCCGCGTACCACCTGCCTCAGTTCGCTATCGCCCAAGCAGCTGCTGCGGGTGCCGCCGCCTGGTGCAAGAAGGTGCGCGAAGCCCGTTCCGCTCTGCGCATTAAGGCAGTTGCGGCGCGCCGCTGCGCAACGACCCTCAACAAGAGCCGCCGCGTGCAGAAATTCTTTCACCCCGGCCAATCGGACCTGTTTGAGTAGCCCCGTGCTAAAACCGATTTTTGAGGCAATGCCTGGCGAGCTGCGGGCTCTACCGCGGTGGGTCACGCACCAAGCCAAGTGCCCGTACGACCCGGCTGCAATACGTCGCAAGGCGTCCGTAGCCGACCCGGCAAGCTGGGGCAGCTTCCAGCAGGCGGAGGCCGCTTACATCGAGGGCGGGCGCGACGGTGTGGGTTTTGTCCTCGACGGCGACGGCGTGGTGGGCATTGACCTTGACCACGTTGTCACCGACGGCCGCCCCGACGCCGCCGCTCTAGTTTTGCTGAACCGCATTGGCTGTCAGTACATCGAAATAAGTCCTAGCGGCACTGGTCTCCATGGATGGGGCTACGGCCCCAACATTGGCGGCCGGCGCGGCAAGCTGGATGGGCTGCATGTGGAGCTCTACAGTGCGCGACGCTATCTGACCTGTACTGGCCACGTCCTGCAGATTGGCCCGCTGGTGCAAATGCCTGGCTTTGCTGCTGTTGCGGATGCGCTGCGCAATGTAGGGTCAAGCCTTACCCCACAGAAGACAACTGAGGTGCTACTGAAGCCAACTGACGGTCATCTTCTGTTGTCTTCTGTGGGGTGCCACGCCACAACCCCACAGCGTGAAGGCCAGCGCAACCGTTGCCTGTTCGAGCTAGCGCGGCGTGCTAAGGCACGATGGCCAGACGCCACGCGGGAGGAACGCCGAAGCCTGGTGCGGCAGTGGCACGCAGCCCACTACGCGGTCATTGGAACAAAGGCTCTGACGGTCTCTCTGGACGACTTTGAGCGTTCTTGGAACGCAGTACGTCATGCACCCGGAGAAGCATTGGCTTCCGCCATGGCAGGTGTGGACTTGCATGCGCCCCTGCCTACTCATGTCCGCGATATGGGTTATGGGCCGCACGATGCGATGCTGTGGCACATCTGCAGTGCACTTCAAGCCCATGCAGGCGAAGCACCGTTTTTCGTGAGTGCGCGCATCGCTGCAACTTTGATGGGGCATTCCGACCACTCAACCGCCGCCGCGATGTTGCGCGCCTTTGTTGCCGATGGAGTGCTGCAGCTGGTCTCTAAAGGGTCAGGTCGCTATGCAAGTCGATACCGAATGGTCTCACCCTATGAATAGGAGCATGCGGGTTCTCGGCCTCATCCACCGCCGAGCCACCGCGCAAATCGCATACACGCTCATGCAGACACTGGCAGTCAAAGGTCCGGCACTGCGCAAAGAACTCCCTTAGACATACGGACCCGCCGCGCGTATTGCTGCGCGACTTCGTTCATCACCTCATCAATGACATGGAGCTGAAAATGATCTCTGACGACCCAGTAGAAATTGAACGCACAGCGCAAACCTTGGGTTTGCATCTGGACGGCGCGAAAACGCCTCAACGCCTGTATGCGGAGGCCGCACTCGATGGCGTAACTGTCAATGCCATGACCGCGCAACAGTTCGCCTTGCATCAGCTGCCGCAGTTGGACATGACAGAGGCGGTTCTCGTCCTGAAGAAGCGTACCAAGGCTGTCCATGACGGCGATTTGCAGCAGGCTGAGAGCATGTTGCTGGGACAGGCGGTCGCTTTAGAAAGCATTTTTACGGAGTTGGCGCGCAGGGCAAACGGCCATATCGGAGGCAATCTAGAGACCGTCGAGCGTTACCTGCGACTCGCGCTTAAGGCTCAGGGGCAGTGCCGGGCCACCTTGGAAACCCTCATCCAGGCTAAGAACCCGCCAATGGTGATCGCTAAGCAAGCCAATTTTGCCCAGGGTCCCCAGCAGGTAAACAATTCTTCTGCCTCTGAGGGTGAACCATACGTAGCTCCCCGCGCGCGGGCGCGCAAGAAAATTCCAAGCGTGACAAACGAACTATTAGCTGGAGCAGGCCATGGCAGCGAGACACTGGACACCCGAGCAGCGCGAGCGACAACGCGAAGCCATCCAACGATGGAAGCCGTGGATTCAGTCAACCGGACCGGCCAGCGTAGAGGGCAAAAAAAGGGCCGCGCGTAATGCAGCGAACGAGCGTTCGGTGTCTGCGGTGCGCAAGGAACTCCGGACATTGCGGCAGGTGCTGCGCGAGAGCGAAATCGCTTAGCTAGGCCTTCGGGCATTCCCGCTTGCCAGGAAGCGCTATCGATAGGGCATTGCCGCGCTTCACTGGGCGCCAGCGAAGTCAAGCCGCTCAAAACCTTAAAAAACCTGATATTTCGCCCGTCGCAAGAGCCCGCCATTCATTCCTCGGAAAGTGCGAAGTATTCTGTTAAAACACAGCGTAGCGGAGGAGTAAGCAAACGTTTTTTTGCGGGTCTGGACCTTTGAGAAAGCGAGTCTTCCGTGTGCCTGGGTCGCCGCCCACTCATCGAGACAAGACACCTTCATGCTTCCCTTTGCCCCAGGCTCCCGAGCAGTAATCCGTGACGAAGAATGGCTCATTCGCCGCATAGATCCTTCCGCTGATGGCGGCTGGCTCCTTACCTGTGATGGAGTTTCGGACCTTGTTCGGGGGCAGTCCGCGCTTTTTCTGACCGAGCTGGAAGACACCATCGAGGTGCTTGACCCTGCCAAGACGGAGCTGGTGCCCGACACCAGCCCCACCTACAACGCCACCGTGTTGTACCTGGAGAGCCTGCGCCGGCGCAGCGTAGCCAACGACGACAAGATTCACCTCGGCCATCGGGGCGTGATGAACCTGGTGCCCTACCAGCTCGACCCGGCCCTGCAGGCGCTCAAGCAACCCCGCTCCCGCATCCTGATTGCCGACTCGGTAGGTCTGGGCAAAACGCTCGAAGCCGGCATCCTGGCCACCGAGCTGATACAGCGCGGCCGCGGCAAGCGCATCTTGGTCGTCACCCAGAAGGCCATGCTCACCCAGTTCCAGAAAGAGTGGTGGAGCCGCTTTTCCATCCCGCTGGTGCGACTGGATTCGGTGGGGCTCGCGCGGGTGCGCAACCGCATTCCGGCCAATCACAACCCGTTCAACTATTTCGACCGCAGCATCATCTCCATCGACACGCTCAAGAGCAATCTGGAGTACCGCAACTACCTCGAAAACGCTTGGTGGGACATCATCGTCATCGACGAGTGTCACAACGTGGCCGCCAGGGCAGGGGAGTCGGGCCTGTCACGCCGCGCACGGCTGGCGCGGCTGCTGTCCAACCGGTCCGACACGCTCATGCTGCTCTCGGCCACGCCCCACGATGGCTCGGCGCGCAGCTTTGCCTCGTTGATGAGCCTGCTGGACCCCACGGCCATTGCCGACCCCGACCACTACACGCCCGAGGACTTCCGCAGCAAGGGCTTGGTCATCCGCCGCTTCAAGAAAGACATCAAAGACCAGGTGCAGGCCGACTTCCAGGAGCGTCAGACCATCTGCCTGCGCCAGCCCGCCAGCGCCCAGGAAGAAGCCGCCTACCGTGCATTGCTGGACGTGGCCTTCACCCAAGGTGGCCAGCACAAGGCTGGGCGCCAGCAAGAGCTGCAGCGCATCAGCCTGCAGAAAGGCCTGTTCTCCAGCCCGGCCGCAGCGCTTGAATCCACGCTCAAGCGCATGGAGCTGCTATCCAACAAGCCCAGCCCCACGCAAGAGGAACACACCGAAGTGCGTGGCCTGGAAGAACTGGCCCACAGCCTGCGTGCGTTGACCACAGACGCCTCCGCCACCAGCTTCAGCAAATACCAGCGCCTGCTGGCCCACCTGCGCTCGCCCGAATTCGCCTGGAAAACCAACGACGCCGCAGACCGCTTGGTCATCTTCTCGGAGCGCATTGAAACCCTGCGCTGGCTGCAACAGCAGCTGGCCGCCGACTTGAAGATGAAGCCCAACCAGCTGGCCGTGCTGCATGGCCAGATGGCCGATACCGAACAGCAAGAGCTGGTGGACCGCTTTGGCCGCCTGGACGACCCCATCCGCGTGCTGCTTTGCTCCGACGTGGCCAGCGAAGGCCTGAACCTGCACTACTTCTGCCACCGCCTGGTGCACTTCGACTTGCCTTGGTCGCTCATGGTCTTCCAGCAGCGCAATGGCCGGGTGGACCGCTACGGCCAAAAGCACCAGCCGCAAATCGTTTACCTCTTCACCGAGGCCACCACCGACAAAATCAAGGGCGACCTGCGCATCCTCGAAATCCTGGCCGCCAAAGACGAGCAAGCCGCTCTCAACCTGGGTGACCCTTCGGCCTTCCTCAACGTTTTTGACCCCGACAAAGAGGTGGAGAAAGTCGCGGATTTCATGGCGCAGGGCATGAGCCCCGAGCAGGTCGAAACCAAGCTGGATACCGCCGCCACGGAAGAAGACGACAACGAGGGCGACTACCTGCTCAGCCTGTTCGGTGGCGACGAAGCCCCGGCGCCCGTCAGCAGCACCAGCCAGATTGACGAGCCCACGTCCCTGTTCGACAGCGACTATCAGTACACCAAGACCGCGCTCACCCAGCTCAACCAGGGCGACACCCTGTGCCAGTGGACGGCGCACGACGCCGAGCAAATCATTGCCCTGACCGCGCCGCGCGACCTGCAAGAGCGCCTCAAGCAACTGCCGCGCGAGGTGCAGGCCGACAACGACCTGTACTCACTGTGCGCCAGCCCCGAGCGCATGGCCGCCGCCATCGAAACCGCCCGCCAGGCCCGCGCGGACGAAGACACCTGGCCGCAGCTGCACTACCTCTGGCCCCAGCACCCCATCATGGATTGGATTGGTGACCGCGTGCTCACCCACTTTGGCCGCCATCGCGCGCCCCTGCTGCAAAGCGGCAAGCTGCAGTCGCAAGAGCAAGCCTTCATCCTCATGAGCATGGTGCCCAACCGCAAAGGCCAACCGCTGCTGGTGGAGTGGCAGGTGGCGCACCGCATCGGCAACGGCCCTTTCGCACTGGAATCGTTCGACGCCTTTGCCACCCGCGCAGGGCTGCGTGCCAACGGCCTGCCGAACCGGGGCCACACCGAAGGGCTGGACGCCACCTGCGCCGCCATGCAGCAAGCCTTGCCCATGGCGGTTGAAACAATGCACGCCCACATGCTCGCCAAGCAAGCCGCCTTCGCCAGCCAGTTGAGCGAACGCCTGCAAGGCACCCTGGCCGAACTGGAGCGCCTACAAGGCCGCCAGGTGCAGCAGCTCACGCTTGAACTCGAAAAGCAGCTAGAGACCGTCAAGCGCGGCCGCTTCGAGCAGCGCAGCCAGCAAATCAACCGCGTGTTTGACGACTACCGTCAGTGGGTGCAAGACACCCTCACCACCGAACCCCAGCCCTGGATACAAGTGCTCGCCGCCGTGTGCCACCCCCAAGCTGCCCTTGCCGCCACCGCCGGAGCCTGACCCATGCCCGTACTTGAAGCCGTACAAACTTTCGCTGGCATCACTAACGAAAACGAGTTCTACAGCCACCACTACCTGGCTGAAGTGTTCAAAGGCGACATCAAAGACCGCCTGGAAGCCTGGGACGCGCAAGAAGCCCAGCACCCCGGCGATGACGCCCACCGCGCCCCGCAAAAGCGCCTCCAAGCCTGGGCCCAGCGCTGGTTTGCCTTGCGCGGCCAGGTGCAGCGCGGCAAAGAGGAGCACGAACGCTGGCAAGCCTTCATGCAAATTCAGTCCGGTCTGTTGCAAGCGCTGGGCTATGCGCCGCCGCCGCACACCCTCACCCTGCACGAACTGGCCCCCGGTCTGCCGCTGCCCGTGTGGCACTTGCAAGGCCAGCGTTTGGCCATCATCCCCGCCTACCAGCCCAACCGCGAAGACGAAGACCTGCTCGACCACCAGCTCACCGCTTTCCATTACGGCACCGAGCCCTTGGCGCCCCAGGTGAAGGGCGAGACGTGGGCCGATTTGCTGTCAGACGCCGTGTTCGGCGCCGACCAGCCCCCGCGGTACGTGCTGCTGCTGGGCCTGGATGAATGGTTGCTGCTCGACCGCTACAAGTGGCCCAACAACCGCGCCCTGCGCTTCAACTGGGCCGACATCCTCGACCGCAAAGACGCCGACACCCTCAAAGCCTGCGCCGCGCTCTTGCACCAAGACAGCCTGGCCCCCGGCGAAGGCAACAGCCTGCTGGAGAGCCTGGACGAAAACGCCCACAAACACGCCTTTGGCGTCAGCGAGGATTTGAAGTACGCCCTGCGCGAAGCCATTGAGCTACTGGGCAACGAAGCTGCCCGCCAGCTCGATGAACAAGCCAGCGGCAGCAAGAAAAGCGTGTACTCGGGCCAGTACAAGCTCGACGCTGGCGTGCTCAGCCTCGAATGCCTGCGCATGGTGTACCGCCTGCTATTCATGTTCTACATAGAGGCCCGGCCCGAGCTGGGCTATGTGCCCATCAACAAAAGCGAGGTCTACCTCAAGGGCTACAGCCTGGAAAGCCTGCGCGACCTCGAACTCCAGCCCCTGCCCACCCAGCAGGCGCGCGAGGGCAAATACTTCGACCTCACCCTGCGCCGCCTGTTCAAGCTCGTGGCCAACGGCTGCGGCATGGGTGGCGAGCAAGCCAGCCTGCGCAGTGTCGACCAGATGGCCCTGCAAGGCGCAAAAGACACCTTCGCCCTGGCCCCACTCGACAGCCGCCTGTTCGACGACGCCTCCATGCCCCTGCTTGGAAAGGTGCAGTTCCCCAATGCCGTGTGGCAGCGCGTCATCAAGATGCTCTCGCTCAGCAAAGGCCAGGGCCGGGGCCGTCGTTCGGGCCGCGTCAGCTACCAGCTGCTGTCCATCAACCAGCTGGGCGCCGTGTACGAGGCCCTGCTCAGCTACCGGGGGTTCTTTGCTGACGAAGACCTGTACGAAGTCAAACCCGCGCCCAAAAAAGGTCGCGCCGCATCAGACGACGACGAAGGCGATGACGACGTAGAAGGCAGTGATGACGACAGCGCCAGCGACAGCAACACAGGCCGCCCAGCCCGCGCCAGCGACTCTGACGCCGACATGCTGGAAAACGCGTGGTTCGTCCCCCGCAGCCGCATCGACGATTACAAAGACGACGAAAAGGTCTACGACGTAGAAGACGGCCGCCGCAAGCTGCGCATGCACCCCAAAGGCAGCTTCATCTACCGCCTGGCCGGCCGCGACCGGCAAAAAAGCGCCAGCTACTACACCCCGCAGGTGCTCACCCAGTGCCTGGTGAAGTACGCCCTCAAAGAACTGCTCGACGAGAAAAACGGCCGCGTCAAAAAGGCCGACGACATCCTCACCCTCACCGTGTGCGAGCCCGCCATGGGCAGTGCCGCGTTCTTGAACGAAGCCGTCAACCAGCTGGCCGAGGCCTATTTGGAGCGCAAACAGGCCGAGCTCAAAACCCGCATCCCGCACGACCAGTACCCGCAAGAGCTGCAAAAGGTGCGCATGTACCTGGCCGACCGCAACGTGTTCGGCGTGGACTTGAACCCCGTGGCCGTGGAGCTGGCTGAAGTGTCCATCTGGCTCAACGCCATCTATGGAGAGCAAGATGACAACGGGCAGCCCCTGCCTGCCCGTGTGCCCTGGTTCGGCTACCAGCTCTTTACCGGCAACAGCCTCATTGGCGCGCGCCACCAGGTCTACAACGCCGCCGCCCTGAAGAAAGGTGCCAAACCCGCTTGGCACGAAGCTCCGCCCCGGCGCGCCAGCAGCGCTGCCCCGCGCCAGCCCGATGAAATCTGGCACTTTCTGCTGCCCGACCCCGGCATGGGCGACTACACCGACAAGGTGGCCAAAAGCCTCTACCCCGACGACTTTGCGCGCCTCAAAGCCTGGCGCAAAGCCCTCACCGCGCCGCTGGGCGACTACGAAGTGGCCCGCCTCCAACAACTCAGCCAGCAGGTGCAGGCACTCTGGGAACAGCACACCGCCGCTCTGGCGCGAGACCGTGCCCGCACCGAAGACCAGTTGCGCGTCTGGCCGCACGAATTTGAAGCCAAAAGTGCCTCTGGCGCAGATTTGGAAAGCGCTAGCAGCTATGAAAAGAGTAGTGACGGCCGCTTTGTCCGTGTTAGCCGCGCACAAAAAGAAGCCATCCGCCAGCAAGGCCTGTTGAACGAAGACGGAGACCTAGCCACTCCGTTCCGCCGCCTCAAGCTCGTCATGGACTACTGGTGCGCTCTGTGGTTCTGGCCCATCACCCGCAGCGTAGACCTGCCCAGCCGCGAACAGTGGTGGATGGAGGTGGGCGCCATCCTCGAAGGCAACGTGGTCGAGATGGAAACTCAACGCGGGCTGGACTTGATGCCCAGCGCACCCGAGGCCCCCCAGGTCATGGTGCCTGAGGTGCAGCCTGCATTTGAGGGTTTTGAGACCCAACTGCCGCTGAGTCAGCCCACCGGCGGCGCCAACCCGCCCAACCTGCACGACAAGTTTGGTCAGTTGCGCATCAGCAGACTGCGCCAACACTTTGCCCGTGTGGGCGTGGTGGAGGGCATTGCAGAGCAGCGCCGCTTCATGCATTGGGAGCTTTGCTTTGCCGATGTATTGCTGGGCGCTCGGTCGGATGCGGATGGTCGCCCCGGCGCCGGCTTTGACCTGATATTGGGCAACCCGCCCTGGCTTAAGGTCGAGTGGAACGAGGCCGGCATTCTGGGCGAGCGCAACCCTATGTTTGCGGTGCGCAAAATCAGCGCCAGTGATTTGGCCAAGCTGCGCGCCGAAGCCTTTGAGCAGTTCCCTGGCCTGCAGGTCGACTGGACCGACGAGCTGCAAGAGGCTGAAGGCATGCAAAATTTTCTCAACGCCGTGCAGAACTACCCGCTGCTTAAAGGCGTGCAAAGCAACCTCTATAAATGCTTTGTGCCGCTAGCCTGGGGGCTGAACAGTGCGCAGGGCATAAGTGCACTGTTGCATCCCGAAGGCCCTTATGACGACCCCAAAGGCGGCAACTTGCGCGAGGCTTTGTATGAGCGGCTGAGGAAGCATTTCCAGTTTGTAAACGTAAAAAAACTGTTTTCTGAGGTGCTGCACTGGGTTACATACTCAATCAACATTTATGGGCCAAGTCAAAGGCACCCAGTATTCGATACGCTCGCGAATCTTTTTGTCCCAGCTACTGTCGATGCTTCATACCACCACCAAGGTGATGGGTTGGCTGATGGAATAAAGACTGAAAACGGTGACTGGAATACTTCTGGACACCGCGACCGGATCGTGCGCGTGGACGACGCCAAGCTGGCGACCTTTGCCCTGCTCTACGACGAACCCGGCACCCCCGCCCGCCGGGCCCGTCTGCCTGCGCTGCACGCAGGGGCTTTGAGCAGCGTGCTGGCCAAGCTGGCCGCCTATCCACGTAGGTTGGCGGACGTGGGCAAAGACTATGTGTCAACCGAGATGTGGCACGAAACCATGCAGCAACACGACGGAACCATCACGCGCCGTCCTAACACCGACTCCGGCTTTGCCGCCACGCCGCACGACTGGGTGTTGTCTGGACCACATTTCTTTGTCGCTACACCCTTCAGTAAAACTCCGCGCAAGCTCTGCAATACGCCGTTGGCATATGACGGTGTCGACCTCCAAACCCTGCCTGACGACTACCTGCCACGCTCCAACTACCGCCCCATGGCGGACAAAGCCGAGTACCTGCGACGCACGCCGCGCGTTAGTTGGGTGGAGCCGGGCGAAACGCACAGCAGACCAGTGACGGAGTTTTTTAGACTGGTGCATCGTCGTCGCTTGTCTCAGTCTGGTGAGAGAACCTTGATTGCATCGCTAGTTCCGCCCGGCGCAGCCATCGTGAATACGTGCATTGCCACCAATTTCAGATACGTCCAGGTACTGCTTTCAAGTGCCGTGATGCTGAACTCCCTTCCGGTAGATTTTTTCATCAAAAGCACTGGTCGTGGCGACCTGTACGGTGAGGGATTAAGTCAACTGCCTTTGTTGTTCAAGTCACCACAGTTATCGAGCCGTTTTCTCGCCCTTAACTGCCTGACCATCCACTACGACCCGTTGTGGGAGCAGGTCTATGACCTGGACTTTGCCGACCAGCGCTGGAGCCAGCCCGACAACCCGCGCCTGCCGCACGGCTTCTGGCCCGCCCTCACCAGCACCTGGACGCGCGACTGCGCCCTGCGCAGCGACTACGCCCGCCGCATGGCCCTCGTCGAAATCGACGTGCTGGTGGCCCAAGCCCTGGGCCTGACGCTGGACGAGCTGCTGCTCATCTACCGCGTGCAGTTCCCCGTCATGCAAGGCTACGAGCGCGACACCTGGTACGACGCCACCGGCCGCATCGTCTTCACCAACAGCAAGGGGCTAGTCGGCGTCGGCTTGCCGCGCAAAGGCAGCCGCACCACCCCGCGCACCCGCATCACCACCCCCGACGGCAAAGTGCGCGAAGGCAACTTCGGCTGGGATGACCTGTGGGCCTACGCCAACGCAGAGGCGGGCGACAGCGCAGAAGCCCTGCAACGCGGCGGCACCCCCAAGGTCCCCGACGGCACCACCATCACCCAATGGCTCATGGACGACACCCTGCCCGGCGGCCCGCGCGAAGTGCAACGCACCTACACCGCCCCCTTCGCCCGCGCTAGTCGCGAGGATGATTACCGGGTGGCGTGGACGTTCTTTGAAGAAACTCAAATTTGATAGCTGCTTGCGCTTGCTGCATAAGCGCTAGAGGCACTTTTTACCACATATTCAAGGGGACAGAACGATGAGCAAGCAAACCATTGAAACCTTCTTTGCTGGCAAGAACCTGGTGGTTCCCAGCTACCAGCGCGACTACGCCTGGAAGGAGCGCAACATCGACGAGCTGTTTGCAGACGTGGAAGAAGCACTGGAAGTGGGTGGCCATTACCTGGGCACCTTCATCCTGTCGCAGCAATCAACGTCTGCCCCGGTGTTTGTGGTGGACGGCCAGCAACGCCTCACCACCTTGACCATGCTGCTTGATGCTTTGATTGGCAGCCTGGAGAACGCCGATATTCGGGCGGTGATGCGCAGCACCTACATCCAGCACCCCCTAACGGGCTACAAATTCCAGGTGCTGGGGGAGAACAAAGATTTCTTTGAGGCCATGCTGGCCAAGCAAAACCCCGAACCTACCTCGGCGGGCCAAACCCGGTTGAGCAAGGCTTACCAGCACATTCGCTTGCGGGTTCAGGACTTGGTGAAACAAGGCGGGCAGCCGCTGCTGTTGCAATGGCTGACCACCTTGACCCGTATGGAAGTGCTGGAGTTTATTGAACGCGATGAGGGCAAGGCCATTCGCATGTTCCAGACCGTGAACGACCGTGGCGTGCCCTTGGCCAAGATGGACATCGTCAAGAGCTTGCTGGTCTATTACTCCAACCGCTACCTCGATGGTGCTTTGGACCAGAGCATTGCCACACAGTTTGGCAAAGCCTTTCGCTCTTTCAACAACGTCAAGGCCCTGGCCAACGAGCCTGGCTACCAGATACGGCATATCGACCGCGATTCGTTCCGCGAGGACGATGTGCTGCGCTACCACTATTTCGCCTTCAATGCGACGCCCTTCGGTGTGGAGGCAGGCGGGGACTACAACGCAACCACGGAGTCCGTGCTGGAAAGCTTTTTGAAACCCGCCCTGCAAAAGCTGCGTTCTGACCCGCAGAAGCTGCGCGTTTTCATTGAGGCATACACCGCAGACCTGACGGGCTTTTTTGGTGCCCTGGAGGCCTTGGTTCAATCCACGCGAACAGACCGCGCCAACTACATGCTGCTGGTGGTGCAAGACCTGTCGGCCACTCTGTATCCCATGCTGATTCGCCTGCACTTGATGGGTTGGCTGCAGCAGACGTCCTCCATCGACAGCCGAAACCTGCAGTCTTTGATGGAGTTGGTGGACCTGCGGGTCTTCAAGCTGCGCGGCACCAATCCGCAGGCCGATGTATTTGCCATCACCCGGGGGCTGGGCAACACAACGATTGAGCAGGTGGTGATGGATTTGCAGAACTTCTGCCGCAAGTTCATGCCCGATGCGCTATTGACATCCCGCCTCGTCAGCGAAGACCTGTACCGCAATATGGGCCTGCAGCGCATGCTGTGGGAGGAGGAAGACCAAACCCGTCTTTCTCTGCAGCAGCCCCCGGCAGGTATTGCGGAGTTGTCCCGTTTGAATGCCGCCGGCCTGTCGGTCGAGCATGTGCTGCCGCAAAACCCGGCGTTTGACATCGCCAGCTACGGCTTCAAAGACGCCGAGGAGTTCGAGGAGCACAAGCACCGTCTGGGCAATTTGTTGCTACTGGAAAGTGGCTTGAACAGCGCCTGCCAGAACGCCACGGTGGAGTCCAAGGTCACAGTCCCCACGCTGTATGCCGCCTCGGGATTGGTCTCGGTCAAGGCGCTGGCTGCCAGCCGGGTGGGCAAACCGCTGGGGTACAAGCTGGAAAACATTGAGGCACGCAGCCAGTCTTTGGCGCAATTCATGTTGCGGCGCTGGCCTATCGTGGCGAACGTTGCTGAGTCGGTGGAAAAAGTAAGTGGGGAATCGACTCCAGATGCTGCTGAGTCTGTGACTTCGTAGGCAAGTGGGGTCGGGCTGTGTCAGCGGCGGCAAAGGAACCCAAGACTTCGTGCGATGGCACGGGCCAACTGTGCGTTAAGGAGCTCGCGACGTGAATCCAGGTGACCGTGTTCGCCCCATCGATAACCCTGGTCGTGTGGGTGTTCTGACCAGCGACCCGCCCACTGGCGAAGGGCGCCGCAGGCGCCTTGTCGTTGCTTTTTCGGATGGTGTTGAAGCAATGCTGGCGAGCTCTCTGGAGCGCGTGGAGGCCGAGACGACCGACCCATTTTTGTTGATGCAGCAGGGCCGGTACGGCGGGGCTGCGCATCTCAGAGGTGCAATCACATTGGCGCGTCTGAGCGGCAAGCTGGCCAACCTCATTTACAGCCTCAATACGACGAATACCGATTTCCACCCGTACCAGTTCAAGCCGGTCCTGCAGTTTCTGGACTCCCCCAGCCGCGGCATTCTGATTGCCGATGAGGTGGGGCTCGGCAAGACGATTGAAGCAGGCCTGATTTGGACGGAGTTGCGAGTCCGCCAGGACGCTCGGCGCTTGCTGGTTGTGTCCCCTGCCGCGCTCCGCGATAAGTGGTGCTCGGAGCTCGCAAACAGGTTCGGTGTGAAGGCGCAGCAGGTTGATGCCGGGGAGCTCCTTCAACGACTTGAAAAGGCCAAGGCGGATAGAACCGAAGAGTTTGCGCTTGTGGTCAGCATGCAAGGTATGCGGCCACCGAAGGATTGGGATTCAGAAACGGCGCCGTCGAAAAGTGCGTCGGCTCAGCTGGCCCGGTTTCTTCAGGAGGCTGAAGATGACGAACCGTTGTTGGACTTGGCCATCGTGGACGAGGCGCACTACCTGCGGAACAAGGGAACGCAGACTCATCGCTTTGCCACCTTGTTGCGCCCGGTGACGGATGGTTTGGCGCTTCTGTCTGCGACGCCCATCCAGATGCGCAGCACGGATTTGTTCAACCTCTTGCACTTGTTGGATGAAGACGCATTTCCGCTGGAATGGACCTACGACCAATCGGTGAGAGCCAATGCGCCGTTGGTGGCGCTGCGCGACCGACTCAAGCGCAATCCCCCTGTGACGCAAGAAGAATTCAGGGCGGCTTTGGAGCAGTCGGTGGCCCTGCGGTGGTTTGAGGATAGCGAGCAGATAGAGCACCTGCTGAACAACCTGCCCACGGATGAAGAGCTTTGCGCGGTGCGCTCTAGGGCGGACTATGCAGAATTGCTGGACCGCCTCAATCCCCGTGCCAAGGTTATTACACGTACGCTCAAACGCGACGTACATGAGCTGCGGGTGACGCGGGAGCCGAGAACGCTGCGCGTGGCAATGAGCCAGGCTGAGCGGGCTTTTTATGAGGGTGTTACAGACGCAGTGCGTGATTACTGCGAATCATCGGATGTTTCAGAGGGGTTCCTGCTCACCATACCGCAGCGGCAGATGTCCAGCTGTATGGCCGCTGCCTGCCAAGGATGGCGCATGCGTCTTGAGGAACAGGCCCAGGAAACGAGCGAGACCCTGACCGAGCTGGAGGGCGACATGGTCGAGCCAGTCGTTTTGCCCGCAACGCAGCAAAGGTCCGGCGAACTGCTGACCATCCTTACGTCCATCGCTCAGGAATGTGGGGATTACAAGCGCCTGGCCGCAGATGACAGCAAGTTTCGTGTTTTGCTCCAGAGCCTCAAGGGCTATTGGAAAGGAAACCCCGGCAAAAAGGTTCTGCTTTTTGCTTTCTATCGCAACACCCTGCACTACCTGGCGCGCAGGCTGGCCGAAGCGGGCGTCCGGGCGGTGGTTCTCCATGGTGGCATGGACAAAACGGAGGTTTTGCGTTCTTTTGAACGCGACGATGCGGTGCATGTGCTGCTTTCGTCCGAGGTGGCCTCTGAAGGTGTCGACCTTCAGTTTTCAAGCCTGCTTGTGAACTATGACCTGCCCTGGAACCCCGCGCGTATCGAACAGCGCATTGGCCGTATCGACCGGATTGGTCAGCCCGAGCCCAAAATCCTGATTTGGAACCTTGTGTATGAAGACACCCTGGATGAACGGGTGCATGAGCGGTTGCTGGAGCGCTTGGACGTTTTCAAGCAAGCCCTGGGAAGCATGGAGGAGCTTCTGGGTGCCGAGGTGCGCAAGTTGACCCTTGACCTGCTGTCCCATCGCCGTTCGCCGCAGGACGAAGAGCGCCGCATTGCCGATGCGGCGTTGGCGCTTGAAAACCTGCGACGCCAGGAAGAGGAGCTCAATGCACGCGCCACCGAGCTATTGGGTCACGGCGATTTCATTCAGAACAAGGCTAAGGCAGCGATGGACCTGGGGCGCTACATACGCGGTGACGACCTGTATTTCTTCGTCAAAGACGGTATTGAGAAGTTGTTCCCTGGTTCGCGCGTGATGGTCAACGATGAGGCCATTCGAAAGGGTCGGGTAGAGCTATCCGTGGATGGCAGGGTGGCTTTTCATGCGTTCATGACCAATGCGCGGTTATTGGGCAGGACCACCATTTTGGACAACCATCCTCGAATGCTGTGGTTTGATAACCAGTCGGGGAACACTGAGCGCAATGTGGAGAAGGTGACGCAGGACCATCCCATAGTGCGTTTCGTGTCTGAGCTACAAAAAAAACGCAGCATTAAGGAAGGGTACTTTCCGACTTCAGCGGTCCATTTGGCGCAAAGCCGGGTGCCTGAAGTGGCTCCTGGAACCTATGTTTATGTAGTCATTCGATGGACTTTTTCGGGTCCCAGAGATGTCGAGCGCCTGGTGTATGAGGCTCGGTGTCTAGAGACCGGGGCGGAGCTCGACCCCGATACCGCAGAGTCTTTGGTAAATGCTGCTGCCATACATGGACTGGACTGGCAATCGGCAGCAAAAAACGTTATCGACCATGCCAAGGCTGCTGCACTTCAGGAAGACTGCCGTGCTGGCATTGAAGAGCATTTTGACGCGAGCAAAGCCGCACAGCTTCGAGGAAACCGCGACCGCGTACGTGAAATGAATGCTTCACTGGATGCGGACTTGGAACGGCGCCGCAAAGAAGCTGAGGAGCGCATTGCACGGTATCAGAGTTCAAGTAATCCGCGTCACAAAGGCCTGATGGGGATGGAGCGCACCAAGCTGCGTCAACTTGAACAGAAGTACAGCGAGAGAAAACTTGCCAATAGCCAGAGTGAGGCACTTGACCCGCGACAAAAAGACGTTTCATCGGGCGTCATTCGGGTCGAGTAACAACATAGGGGCCGAGGGAATGAGCAAAAAAGGTAGTCGCAAGAAGCCTTTCAGAATAGACATCGGCGAGCTGATAAAACCGCGGCAAGTTCAGTCCGCAAACATCAAGCCTCTATCCCCTCAAGAGCATGCTCTTCTATCTGCAATGGGTGGGCGGACAACAGTACCCAGGCCGGCGCCGGTTCCTTTGGTGAAGTTGGACGTGTCGGATGAGGTTGCCGTAGGCTGGGAAACTGATGACCACGCGGCGGGGCATCCCATACTGCGTGACAACGCGCTCGGTGCGAGGTTGGCGCCCTTGAAAAACGTGCCGGGCCCCGGGCGCGAATTGGTACTGGGGCTGGATTTCGGAACCTCGTCCACCAAGGTCGTTTTAGCCGACCAGAGCTTGAATATTGGGTATGCCGTGCCATTGGTTGAGGCCGTTGGAGTCAATTCCTATTTGCTGCCTTCCGCCATGATTGAAACTGAAGATGGTTTCTATGTGCTCTCTGGGCATGGCCATCGGCATGCCGACCTGAAATTGGCCATGCTGCGAAACATGACCGATGACACCGCATGCGCCCGAGTCTGCGCGTTTCTTGCGCTGGTTATTCGAAGCGCGCGAGCTTGGTTGTACGAGACCAAAAGCGACCAGTATTTGCGAGCAGACATTTTGTGGACTCTTGCTTTAGGCCAACCTGCAAATCCTGACAAATCAAATGGGTCCCGCACTCACTTCAAGTTACTGGCCAAAGTAGCCTGGGCTATCGCGTCAGAAACAGGTCCTATCCGGGTCGAAATAGCCCTCCGAACATGGCGTCATCGCGAGGAACTTGACCTCGGCGATGAGCTGGAAGTGCGAGCCATTGCCGAGCTGTCAGCACAAATTCACGGTTTCGTTAGCTCATCACATTTCGACGCTCGCCAGCCAAATATCTACTTGATGGTTGATGTCGGTGCGGGAACGGTAGACGCCTCGCTCTTTCGGGTGCGAAAAGATGCTGGTGGAGTGGTGTCATTTGCCTTGTTCACGCACTCTGTGGAACTGCTCGGAGCGGCAAACTTCAACCGCTATAGGGTGGATTGGTGGCAGTCACAGTTGGGCCACGCTGCGCAAAAGCTATCCAGTCAAGATGCTCGGCGTGCAAGGCTTGCTTTGGCGGTGAAAGACGGTCTGCAGCGGCTCAAGCTGCCGACCGAATACCGCGGACGATATCCGAACGACTACAGCAGCTATGTGAAAGGCGTGCAAGTTGGTTATCAAGGGGGGGCACTGTCGCCGGATGCAGCTTACTTCGCCAACGTCCTTCAGCAAGTCTCTGGGCAAGTTCTTTATGGCGCATGGAAGCAAAATTTGCTGTCACAGGATGCTGTCAAGAACATGCCTTTCTTTCTTTGCGGAGGCGGGGCCAGGCATTCCTTCTACGCCAAGCTCAAAGACGAGGTTCAACGGACGCCAAACTGCTCGTGGCTCAGCGCGAAGCCTCGTGAACTTGCTTTGCCGGCCAATATTGTTGCGCCAGGCCTTGTTGTTGGCGATTACGACAGGTTGTCCGTCGCATACGGACTCAGCCAGCTGAACCTCGGTGAATACGAGCGTGTTTCCGCGTTGAGGCCGGTAGTGCAAATCCAGCAGCAGAACGATTGGATATCTTCGACCGTAGACAAATCGGCCTGCTGAACAGCCGCAAAATACATGCTTCCTTCTCTTCTCGCCAACGACATCCAAACGGCCCTGAAGCAGTTTCTTGTTTCAGCCTTTGAACCCGCCGACGTCTTTAACCACGGATTGATGAGCCGCTTTGTCGATGACGAGGTGGCGTGGCTCAAAGGCCCGTATGTGCAGGTGGGCCTGCCATTTGTGGCAGGCAAATGTGGCAAGACGTTCTTTGACACGTTCGAGACCGCGCACCCTGGTTTCAGCCATCAGGAACACGCCTGGGAGCGGCTGGCGAGCCACCGTCAGGGCGTGAGTACCTTGGTAGCCACCGGTACAGGCAGCGGTAAGACTGAGTGTTTTCTGTACCCGGTGCTGGACCACTGTGCTCGCGCCCGCGCGGCGGGCGAATCTGGTGTGAAGGCCTTGGTCATTTACCCCATGAATGCACTGGCCACCGACCAGGCGCGCCGCATTGCCGAGCTGGTGGCGTCCAACGCTGCGTTTGCCGGGTTGCGCGTTGGACTGTATGTGGGCGGCAACGCCGGGGCACCGGGCGAAGGCATGGTGATGACGCAGGGCGCTGTCATCACCGACCGCGACACGCTGCGCAAGCACCCGCCCGACATCTTGCTGACCAACTACAAGATGCTCGACTACCTGATGCTGCGGCCCAAGGACCGCCAGTTGTGGGCGGTGAACCAGCCCACCACGCTGCGCTATGTGGTGGTGGACGAGCTGCATACCTTTGATGGCGCCCAGGGCACCGACTTGGCCTTGCTGCTGCGCCGCTTACGCGCAAGACTCAAAACTCCCACCGGGCACCTCATCTGTGCTGGCACATCGGCCACCTTGGGCAACGCCGCAGACACGGCACCTTTGCGTGAATACGCGCGGCAGATTTTTGGTGTGCCGTTTGGCGAAGAGGCTGTGGTGACCGAGAGCCGCCAATCGGTGGGGCGGTTTCTGGAAGACGCCACGGTGGACTACATGTTCTTGTTCCGGGCAGAACAGGCGCCGCTGCTGGAGCCATCGCAGTACTCCACGCCGCAGGCAGCGGTGCAGGCTTGGTTTTCGCTGTTCTTCCCGGACGAGCCTGTGCCAGAGGATGTCAACGCACCCGCGTGGCGTCGTGAACTGGGTCAGTTGCTCAAGCGCCACCAGCTTTTCGTGAACCTGCTCAAGCTGGCCAAGGGTGGCGTGGTGGGCTACCCAGAGCTGACAGAAGCTTTTGCACGCAACATGCCCGTGGCAAGCCCGGCGCAGGTCACTCAAGTGCTGGATGCCCTGTTGGTGTTGGTGGCCTGGGCG
This sequence comes from Acidovorax sp. NN32, assembly GCF_057597245.1. Classification (NCBI taxonomy): domain Bacteria; kingdom Pseudomonadati; phylum Pseudomonadota; class Betaproteobacteria; order Burkholderiales; family Comamonadaceae; genus Acidovorax; species Acidovorax sp. NN32. The sequence continues at coordinate 3,306,417 of NZ_CP199679.1, read as the reverse complement.
TTACGCGACGGTTCGCAGCCCCTGGTCACGCTGCGTCTTCAGCTTTGGGTGCGCGAGTTGCGCCGCATGGTGGGCAAGCTCAGCGTGAACCCACAAGAAGTGAAATTGCGCAGTGAGCGTGACCTGCCAGTGGCGCGCGATGGTGTCTACCTGCCCATGGTGCAGTGCAGCCAGTGCCGCACCACGGGTTGGCTATCCAGGTTGGTCCAGGGCACCAGCAAACTCTCGACCCAGCTCGATGAGGTCTACAACACCTGGTTTTCGCGGCGTCCCGAGGCGGCGCGGCTGTATGCATCAGAGAGCATTTCGCGCTCGCATGTCGATGGCGTGACCGAGCGCGTCTGCGTAGCCTGCGGAACCATGCAGCAAAGCCAGGAAGAGTGCTTGGCTTGTGGTCATCAAGAGTTGTTGTCGGTGTTTCGTGTCACGGCCCAGAAGACGCAGGTGATAGGTCAGGCGCAGTACACGCGGCACGACAACACCTGTCCAGCTTGCGGCGAGCAAGACGAGCTCTTGCTGCTGGGTGCGCGCAGCGCCACGCTGGGCTCGCAGGTGGTGGAGAGCAGTTGGGCCAGTGTGTTCAACGATGACAAGAAGCTGATTGCGTTTTCAGACTCGGTACAAGACGCCGCCCACCGCGCGGGCTTTTTTGGGGCGCGCACGTACCTGAACAATGTCCGCACAGCGCTGGCCCATGTGATGGACGAGGTGGTGCCCTCGCGCTTGAGCTGGGCCGCGTTCCTCGAAAAGATGGAGCGGCAGTTTGAGCAATCCGGTTCGGTGTTGCACATGTCGCGCGAGTCGCTGGTGTCAGAGTTTGTAGCGCCGAACATGATGTGGCAGCGCGATTGGTCAGTAGAGCTGCAAGAAAAGCAGCATCTGCCCGCTGAGAGCCGGCTACCGCTGAAGGTTAAGAAGCGACTGCTCTGGCAGGCCTACAGTGAGATGACCTACCAGAGCCACCGCGGGCGAACCTTGGAGCGCACGGGCAAGGCCACGCTATCGGTGCCTTGGAACGTGGTGGAGGCGGTGGCTGCCAGCTTGCTGCCGCGCTATCGCGAACAGTTTGGCGCCCATGGGCTCGAACTGAAGACGGTAACGCAATGGCTGTGGGGCACCCTGACGCACATGCGCAGACGCGGTGGGGTGATGCACCCCGAGCTCGGTGCCTACGCTGGCGACGGCAGAGTCTATGCCCTGGTAAAAACCGGGAGCAGCGCGGAATGGATGCCCAAGATGGGAGAGCACACACCGCGTCCGGTGCTGCTGACCATGGGCACGCAGCCTGGCTTTGACAAATTGACTGGAAGTAAGCGCCCCACCTGGTACGACCGATGGGCCGCTGCCGTGTTGGGGCAGCAAGCCTTGCTGGCCAAAGGCATGGCCGCCGATATGTACCGTGAGGCTTTGCTGGCGTTCAAGGAGGCCGGCGTTCTGGAGCTGACGGCCCACCATCAAGGCGAGACCTGGGCCATCAAGCCCGAGGCGTTGGAGCTTGATACCGAGGTGGCGTTTGTGACCACTGCCGGAAGCAAGCGCAGGCTTGCAGTGCCCCGGCAAGATGCAGAGAACCTTCTGGGAATGGCCTGTATTGATGCGCCGGAGTCTCGGTACGAAGCCCTCATTTCTCATCCGGATGATTGGTGGGCCCGACGGTTTAGCAAAGGCGACTTGCGGCGTGTCATTGCCGCCGAGCACACGGGGTTGCTGGAGCGACCTGTGCGAGAAGCGCTTGAGAGCCGTTTCAAGTCTAAGCAGCCCAAACCATGGTTTGAGAATCTGCTCTCCGCGACGCCCACGCTAGAGATGGGGGTGGATATTGGCGATTTGTCGTCGGTGTTGTTGTGCTCGGTGCCTCCCAACCAAGCCAGCTTTTTGCAACGGGTAGGCCGGGCTGGACGTCGTGACGGTAACGCCCTGACTACCACGCTGGCAGATGGCAACAGCCCTCATGACCTGTACTTCTTCGCCGAAACCCAGGAGATGCTGTCGGGTGAGGTGGCGCCGCCTGGGGTGTTCTTGCAGGCTGCTGAGGTGTTGCGTCGGCAATTGTTTGCGTTTTGCATGGACGACTGGGTGGCCAGCCTGAACAGCATTTCAGCGTTGCCCGACAAGACCTCGCAGGCGCTTGATGCGATGGACCAGGGTAAGCAGGAGCGCTTCCCATACTTGTTCAGCAACTACGTTCTTGCGCATGAGGAGCGCTTGTTTCAGGGCTTTGTGCAACTGCTGGCGGGTGATATCGATGAAGTGGTGACTGCGCGGCTGTGGGACTTCATGCAGGGGCAAGGTGAGTCGGACGGGCTTCGCACTCGTTTACTGAAGGCCCTAGAGGAGTTGCAAGAAGAGCGGCGCACCTACAAAAAGCGCAAGGATGAGCTCGATAAGGTACGCACAAAAGCACAGCAAAAGCCCCAGGACGATGCCACGCGCGCTGAAATCGACAACCTGCTGCGCGAGCGCGACAAGTTGCTGGAGCTGATTAAAGAAATCAACACCCGTGACTTGCTGAACACCCTGACAGACGCGGGCTTGCTTCCGAACTACGCCTTCCCAGAGGCGGGGGTAGAGCTGAAGTCGGTGCTGTGGCGCAAGCGTGCCTCGGACGAGCCTGGCCAAGGCGCCTACGTCACGCTGACCACGCAAAAATACGAACGCCCGGCCCAATCTGCCCTTTCGGAGTTCGCGCCTGAGAACCGGTTTTATGCGAACCAGCGGCGTGTGGAGGTGGACCAAATCAACATGAATTTGGCCAAGACGGAAGACTGGCGTTTCTGTCCGTCCTGCCATCACATGCAAAACCTGACCGTAGAGGCAGACACTTACGTTGCGTGCCCTTCGTGCGGCGACGCAATGTGGTCGGACGCCGCACAACGCCGTACTTTATTGCGCTTCAAGCAAGCCATTGCCAACAGCAACGACACGGATGTGCGCATCGACGACAGTACCGATGACCGCGAACCCAAGTATTACGTGCGCCAGCTGATGGCGGATTTCTCCCCATCACACATTCGCGAGGCATGGCAGATTGGCTCGGGGGCTCTGCCGTTCGGGTTTGAATTCATCTCCCGGGTGACATTCCGTGACGTGAACTTTGGCGAGCTCGCCAAGCCCGGTGAGACGTTCAAGGTGGCGGACAAGGAATCCTCGCGCCCGGGGTTCAAGCTGTGCAAGGACTGCGGCAAGGTGCAAAAGCCTCCTCGGCGAAGCAGCGACCCGAGCGGGCAAAGCCATAGCTTCGATTGCCCCAAGTACGGGGATGACAGTCCTGCCAACTTGCTGGAGTGCCTGTACCTGTACCGAGAGTTCGAGTCGGAGGCGTTGCGGATTCTGGTGCCGTATACCAAGAACGGCATGGACGAGAGCGTGGTCCAGTCCTTCATGGCGGCCGTGCAGTTGGGGCTCAAGCGCCGATTTGGCGGCAAGGTGGACCACTTGCGCATGGTGCTGCAGGACGAGCCAGGAAAAGATGGTGGGCCGCGTCGCCATTACGTCATGCTGTACGACTCCGTGCCTGGGGGCACAGGCTATCTGCACCAGTTGCTGGCCCATGATGCGGGCACGTTGTCAGATGTGCTCAAGATGGCGCTGCAGGCGGTCACCAGTTGCTCTTGCAACGACGACCCGGAAAAAGATGGCTGCTACCGCTGTCTGTACCAGTACCGACTGGGGCGCAGCATGGAGCAGGTCTCCAGAGACCAAGCCAAGGCGGTGCTGGGTGAACTGGTGGGGGCGCTGGACCAGCTGGAGCGGGTCAAGACGATTTCCGAGATTTTTATCAACCCGAACTTCGACTCAGTCCTGGAGGCGCGGTTTATCGAGTCATTGAAGCGCCTCGGTGGTGTTGGCTCCATCCCCATGGTCAAGCTGGTGCAGGACGTGGTGAATGGGAAGTCCGGCTTTGTGTTGGAAGTGGGTGGGCAGCGGTATCGCGTGGAGCCGCAGTGCGATGTGGGCGCTGAACAAGGGGTGCTCGCCGCCAGCAAGCCGGATTTTGTGATTTGGCCTTGGGCCACGGGCTCCAAACGCCGTCCCGTGGCCGTGTTTTGCGACGGTTGGGCTTATCACAAGGACTGTCTGCGTGAGGATGCGTTGAAGCGTAGCGCATTGGTGGCCAGCGGCAGGTTCTGGTGCTGGTCTGTTACGCACAACGATGTGATGGATGCGCTTGCAGGGAAATTGGATACCGACCTGGAGTCGCCGTTGATGGGCATGGCCCGCCATCACGGGGCCAAGGCCCCAGCAACGGCTCCACGCGCGCAGGAGAAGGCCTTCACGCAGCATGCGGTCGCCAGCTTGTTGCATTGGCTTGCCACTCCGGCGGATGGACCCCCCGGCGACCCTGCAATCGAGCAGTTGCAGCGCAATGCCTTGTGGTTGGGCTTTTTGATGGTGCCGCACAACGAACAAGAGAAATCCACATGTGAGCATCAGCTCGGGCAATGGATTCACCGGCTGCCTGCGCACGTCAAGGAACCGGGCAAAGGTTTTGCGCACAGCCTCTCCAAGGTGTCGGGGGTATGTCAGCAAGTCGGATGGTGGCCTTTGGCTGCCGCCAAGGGACTTCCACAGGAAGCAAACTGGATGGCGCCTGGCGTCGTGATTCTGGACGAGGTGAAGGCTGAAGATGACGCTGCGCTTCATCTGGCCTGGCGCCAGTGGCTGCAACTGTTCAATACGGCCCAGTCGCTGCCAGGAATGTGGCTTGTCACCGCCAGCGGACTGGACCAGCACGATTACGGCGGCCTGACCCCCTTGCCCGCACCTGCGGCCGCGCAGCCGTCTGAGCAAACGTCTTTGAACGGCGCTTGGTTGGAGGTCCTTGAGCAGCTTTTGGAGCCTCTCAAGCCAGGTATGGTTCGGTTGGCGCAGGCCGGAGCGGCTGTGCCCGAAATCGGCCCCGAACTGGCAGATGACAAAGGCCGCGTTGTGGCCGACGCCGAGATGGTTTGGGCAGCTGCCCATGTAGCGATTCTTCGACCGGACCAGGCAGATATGGTGCAGGAGTGGACCGCGCAAGGGTGGACAGTGCTGTGTCTGGATGAGAACCTGACACATTGCAATGCGCAGCCTTGGGAGAAGGCTGCTGCAACGGCGTTGAGTCTGACCATCGAATAACAGGAGTAGAACTTTGAGCTTCAAACCCAAGGTTGCGCTGAGCAACGACTTTCTGCTTCAGCTGGCCAAGTTGCCCGCCAAGGTTCATACCAAGGTGATGAAGTGGGCTATCCAGTTTCAGGCCGACCCTAAGAGCCCGGGCATCAACTACGAGAACATCAACGGCGCGCGAGACCCGAACCTCAAGTCGGTTCGACTCGACGGCGACTGGCGGGGTATCGTTTTCAAGCCTTCCACCGGTGACGTGTATGTGCTGCTGTATGTGGACCACCACGACGACGCCTACCGCTGGGCCGAAAATCGCAAGCTGACCATCAACCCTGTCACCGGGGCGATGCAGATGCTGACTTTTGAAAGCGTCACGCAGCAGGTGCCGGATGAAGCTCCAAGCGCCAAGGCTGCGGTGGCCGAAGGCGTGGTGGAGGACTCCGTGGCAACGGTGGCTCCGACGCTCTTTGGAGAAATGGAAGACCGAGATTTGATGAGCCTCGGCGTACCACAAGAGTTACTCGGCTTCGTTCGCAGCATCGCTAGTGAAGACGAGCTGGATGCCAAACAGGCGCAGCTCCCGACAGAGGCATACGAAGGTCTATTCCTTGTTGCGGCAGGCGACACCGTCAGTCAGGTGCTCGATGCCCGCGAGACGCGGGTGGACAAGGTCATCGATACCCAGGACTTCGCAGCGGCGCTGGCTACGCCAGAGTCGCAATCGAGGTTTGTCGTGGTGAGCGACGACGAGTCCATGACCGCCATCCTGAATGCGCCTCTTGCGCAATGGCGTGTGTTCCTGCATCCCACTCAGAAAAAACTCACTGTTGGGGACCGCAGCGGCCCCGTGCGGGTGCTGGGCGGCGCCGGCACGGGCAAGACCGTCCTGGCCATGCACCGAGCCAAGTGGTTGGCGGAAAACCGGACGGGGGTGAATCAGAAGGTGCTCGTCACAACCTTCACCAAGAATCTGGCTGCTGACATCGAGCAAAACCTTCGCACACTCTGTGGCAGCGAGGCTTTTGCCAAGTTGGAGGTCAAAAATCTTGACGCCTGGGTTAATGCGTTCATGCGCAGCCGCAAACTGGAACATCGCATCGTGTACGACCGCAAGCAGGATGCGGCATCCCAGGCATGGCAAGCCGCGTTAGCCGTCAAGGACTCCTCGCTCGACCTGCCCGACAACTTTTACGAAAACGAGCTGGAACAAGTGGTCCTTGCCCAAGGTATCACCACCCTTGAGCAATACCGGACAGCCCGGCGAACGGGGCGCGGCGTCATCCTGAGCCGTGCCAAGCGCGACGCGGTGTGGCCGGTCTTCGAAGAGTATCGCGGGCAGCTGGCATCGCGCAAGCTTAAGGAAGTGGATGATGCTTACCGTGAAGTTGCCGATGTGCTGAGTGCCGAGGCTCAAAGCCCCCAACCCACCTACAGCGCCATCGTTGCAGACGAAACTCAGGATTTGGGACCGCAGGCTTTACGTTTACTTCGCGCGTTGATACCTGCGGGTCCGAACGACCTCTTTTTCGTCGGGGATGGTCACCAACGCATTTACAGCCGCAACAAGGCAGCGATGAGCCGCTGCGGTATCGACATCCGTGGCCGCTCCAGAAAGCTGTACCTCAACTACCGCACGACCGACGAGATTCGCCGGCAGGCTGTGGCATTGCTGGAGGGTTGCGAAATCGATGACCTCGATGATGGCCACGATGAGACAAAACGCTACAAGTCGTTGTCACATGGCCCAGCACCCACTGTTGTGAGTGTGGAGGGCATTGAGGCCGCTGCAAAACACGCCATCGAATTTGTACGTCAATGGAACACCGCACAGGGTGACGGGCTACCGCTGTCGTTCTGCGTCATTGCGTCCAGCGAAAAAAGCCGGGACGCCATGGCAACCTTGATGCAGGCCGCCGGATTGCGGTGTATCGCCATCACGGCGCAAAGCAACCATGCCGATGCCCGCGATGTGGTTCATCTGGCCACCATGCACCGAGCCAAGGGATTGGAATTTGATTGTGTGATTGCGGTGGCACCGAAAAACTATCTTGCTGCGCCCGAAGAAACCGCGACTCAACGGAAATTACTTTATGTCGCCTTAACACGCGCAAAGCGGGGGGCAATGCTCGCGATCCTAGAGTAGAGCTGGAGGGAGCTGCGACTGCGACGTTTTCACCGGTGAGAATAGCCCAATCGGGGCCGAGAGATGTCGCCAAGCGCCCACGGGCAGGGGCACTGCGTTAGGCTATTTCCGTAATCACGGGCACATGATCACTGAGTGATCTCCAGGCCTCGAAAGTTGGGATGCTCAAGGAGGCGGGGCCTATCGACCTGTGAAGAAAACAGTAGTCGATGTGATACTTCGCCAGGTCGCTTTTTCGCCAGTAATGTGTCGGGATTGATTCGCGGCCAAGGTCTTCGCCGGTTGCTGTGTGATACGCACTCGTCAAGCCAAATGTCCCAAGCCGAGCCGATATCTCTCGGAAATTGTTTGGTTTCAGCGCCTTATCCCAAGAGGCATTGTTGTTGAAGTCGCCAGCCACCGCGCTTCGATGGTTGGAGAGCCATTGCTGCAGATGCGTGATCGCATCGAGCGCGGAGCCACTACGACGAGGCTCGAAACGTTCCGCGCGATGATTGAAAGCCCAGACCGCGAGAAGTCTGAGCTTAAGCGCCGGTACGACGACTGGGAGAAAGAAAGCAGATTGCTCTAAAACGTGGTGATGCAAGGGAACAATAGGACTCTTTGAGAGGACGCCGAGCCCCTTGTTCGGATTTACTCCGTGCCAAATGAATGAGTATCCACTGGGCGGTGTAAAGGATCTCTCGCATTCCTGAATTACGGCCACGTCGGGGTCAAGGGCGATCAGCGGCTCAATCTTTTTGCGGAAGGCTTGATTGCAGTTCCAAGTGACTATGCGCATGAGGCACCTTACTTACTCATTTGAGGTACCGTTAAGCCGCACCTCTTGGGTGACCATAAACCGCGATACCAACAGCGGGATCCCGCGCCTCTGCCAAAACTCCGTTGCTACGCAACCGGACGACATGCCCCCGTGAGCGTATCGTTGTAATTGGATGCTTTGGACTTCCGACACGCGATGCCCGGTGAGCTCAAAAAATGCTTCTTCCAGCATGAAAGTCAGTTCGGGGGCCGACCGCGGAAAGGGAGTATCTCGAAAATGCACCGCCATCTCGCGCCACAAATACGGGTCGCCTCTCAAGCCCCATTGGTCGGGTTCTGGCGAAAAGAGAATTCCGATGCTGTTCATTGCTTGCTCAATTGTTGTCTGAGTTAACTGGCGTTAGACCCACAGCATAAGTCGAAGGGTGCCGAGTTTCTCGACCGATCTCAATTGAGTTGCTACAACCCTGGCTCGGCTATCTGGATGCGACAACAGGAAAGGAAGTATGTGCACTTGCTTGCCGGACTCCATGCAGCTGCGTCGACTCTGCTATGCCAAGCTACGTGAAGTGGGGCTGACGTCGCAGACACTCGAAATGCCGTGCAACATGAAATCGTCTTACATCCGCCCTTACATCGAGCGAAAAAAGAAAAACCCCGCTACCTAATTGATAGCGGGGTTTCCTTTGCTGACTTGGTGCCGGAGAGATGAATCGAACACCCGACCTTCTCATTACGAATGAGCTGCTCTACCGACTGAGCTACACCGGCTTAGCCTCGAATTATAGCGTGGAATGGTAGCTGGTCACGCGCTCGACCTCATTTTTTGAGCCGAGGATCACGCTGACGCGCTCATGGAGCTGGGTGGGCTGGATGTCGAGGATTCGTTGCTTGCCGTTGGTAGCGGCGCCGCCAGCTTGCTCGACGAGCCAGCCCATGGGGTTGGCTTCATACATCAGGCGCAGCTTGCCGGGCTTGTTGGGCTCGCGCTTGTCCCAGGGGTACATGAAGACGCCGCCACGGGTCAGGATGCGGTGCACATCGGCCACCATGCTGGCAATCCAGCGCATGTTGAAGTCCTTGCCGCGCGGGCCGTCCTTGCCCTGCAGGCATTCGTCGATGTAGCGCTTCACGGGCTCGTCCCAGTGGCGCATGTTGCTCATGTTGATGGCGAATTCCTTGGTGTCCTCGGGAATGCGCACGTTTTCTTCGGTCAGCACGAAGGAGCCCTGTTCGCGGTCGAGTGTGAACATGGCTACGCCATCGCCCACGGTGAGCACCAGCGTGGTCTGCGGGCCGTAGATGCAGTAGCCTGCGGCCACCTGCTGGGTGCCGGGCTGCAGGAAGTCGCCTTCCTCCACGCCGCGGTCACCATCGGGCTTTTTCAGTACGCTGAAGATGGTGCCGATGCTCACGTTCACATCGATGTTGCTGGAGCCATCGAGGGGATCGAACAGGAGCAGGTATTCGCCCTGGGGGTAGCGGTTGGGCACCAAGTAGATACCGTCCATTTCCTCAGACGCCATGGCCGCCAGGTGGCCGCCCCATTCGTTGGCTTCGATCAGCACCTCGTTGGCGATGATGTCGAGCTTTTTCTGGATCTCGCCCTGCACGTTTTCGCTGCTGGCCGTGCCCAGCACGCCGCCCAGCGCACCTTTGTTCACGGCGTGGCTGATGCTCTTACAGGCGCGTGCCACCACTTCCAGGAGCAGGCGCAGTTGCGAGGGGATGAGTCCGTCCACCCGTTGCTGTTCAACAAGGTAGCGGGTCAGGCTGATGCTTTTTGCCATGTCGGTCTCTTCTCGGTCGTGGTTTATTCGGCGAGTGCGCGGGTCACCACCTCGCGCACGTCGTTGGACAGATCCGGCTTGGCGGCTACGCGGGCAATGGCTTCGCGCGCGGCGCTGCGCCACGGGTCGGCCAGCTTCTTCCAGCGGTCGAGCGCGCGCGCGAGGCGGGCCGCTACCTGCGGGTTGATGGCGTCCAGCTCGATCACACGGTCGCTCCAGAACACGTAGCCTGCGGCATCCGACCGGTGGAAGGCGCCGGGGTTTGCACTGCAGTAGCTGAAGATCACGCTGCGTGCGCGGTTGGGGTTCTTCAGGCTGAAGTCTGGATGCGCCATGAGCTGGCGCACTGCGGGCAGCACGTTGCCGCCACGGTCGGGCGCACCGGCCTGCAGCGCAAACCACTTGTCGATGACCAGGGGCTCGTCCTTGAACAGCGTATGGAAGCGGGCGAGGGCGGGTGTGGCCAGTTCGCTGCCGCTGGCCACCAGGGCAGTCAGGGCGTTGAAGCGGTCCGTCATGTTGGTGGCCACCTTGAAGCGTTGGTACGCCTTGCCGGGCCAGACCACGTCGCCCGTCTTCTGCGCGGCGATGCACAGCATGTGCAGCGCCAGCCCGCTGAGTGCGCGGCGGCCCGAGGACACAGGATCGGGACTGTAGCCACCGGTGTCCTGGTTCTGCTCCCAGGCCGCTTCCCAGTCGGCCTGCAGCGACAGGGCCAACTGCTCGCGCATGGCTTCGCGCACGGCATGGATGCGCTGTGGGTCCACCACCGCAAGCTGCTCTGCAATGTAGGTTTCGGATGGCAGCGTGAGCACCAGCTCCTTGAAGGCCGCGTCGAGCGCTGGATTGCGCAGCACGCTGCGCATGGCATCCACAAATTCCGCAGCAAGAATTTGATGGTCAAATTGGCCACTAGCGCTTGTTCCCATTGCGCTATCAGCTATTGCATTGATAGCGGTGCGAAGCGCAAGGCGTTGCCCTGCTTCCCAGCGGTTGAATGCGTCTGCGTCGTGCGCCAGCAGGGTGAGCAACTGTGCATCGGTGTAGTCGATGTCCAGCACCACCGGGGCGCTGAAACCGCGCAGCAGCGACGGCACCGGCTCGGCGTCCAGGTTGGTGAAGGTCAGGGTCTGCGATGCCTCGGTGAGCACCACCACGCGCGAGGTGGTGGGGGCTGCGCCTTCTGCAGCGCCGTCACCCGCGAGGTGCAAGGGCAGGGCGGCACCGGTGGTGGCATCGATCAGGCCCAGCTCGACCGGGATGACGAAAGGCTGCTTCTCGCTTTGGCCGGGCGTAGGGGCACAGCTTTGCGACAGGGTGAGCGCATAGCAGCGCGTGGCCGCGTCGTAGCGGCCCGTGGCGCGCACGCGGGGCGTGCCGGCCTGGCTGTACCAGCGCTTGAATTGGGCCAGATGCTGCGTGAGCGGGCTGCCTGGGTTGGCATCGGCGATTGCCTGCACAAAATCGTCGCAGGTCACGGCCTGGCCGTCGTGCCGTTCAAAGTACAGCTTCATGCCCTTGGCAAAGCCTTCGCGGCCCACCAGGTTGTGCTGCATGCGCACCACCTCGGCACCCTTTTCGTAGATGGTGACGGTGTAAAAGTTGTTGATCTCGACGTAGCTGTCGGGACGCACCGGGTGGGCCATGGGGCCCGCGTCTTCGGGGAACTGTGCCGTGCGCAGCACGCGCACGTCTTCGATGCGCTTGACGGCGCGGGCCGAGGGGCTGCCCGCGAGGTCCATGCTGAATTCCTGGTCGCGGAAGACCGTGAGGCCTTCCTTCAGGCTCAGCTGGAACCAGTCGCGGCAGGTCACGCGGTTGCCCGTCCAGTTGTGGAAGTACTCGTGGCCCACCACGCTTTCGATGTTGGCGAAGTCGGTGTCGGTGGCCGTGGATTCGCTGGCCAGAACGTACTTCGTGTTGAAGATGTTCAGGCCCTTGTTCTCCATCGCGCCCATGTTGAAGTCGCTGGTGGCAACGATCATGAAGCGTTCCAGGTCCAGCGGCAGGCCGAAGCGGGCTTCGTCCCAGGCCACGCTGTACATCAGCGAGTTCATGGCGTGTTCGGTCTTGCCCAGATCGCCGGGGCGCACGTAGACCTGCAGCAGGTGGTCGGTGCCCGAGCGGCTCTTGATCTTCTGCTCGCGCGCCACCAGCTTGCCTGCCACCAGGGCGAACAGGTAGCAGGGCTTCTTGTGCGGGTCCACCCACTTGGCAAAGTGGCGGCCGTCCTCCAGGTCGCCGCTGTCCACCAGGTTGCCGTTGCTCAGCAGCACCGGGTACTGGGCCTTGTCGGCGCGCAGCGTGACGGTGTAGCTGGCCATCACGTCCGGGCGGTCCAGGAAGTAGGTAATGCGGCGAAAGCCCTCGGCCTCGCACTGCGTGAAGAAGGTGCCCTGGCTCACGTACAGGCCCATGAGCTGCGTGTTCTTGGCGGGGCAGCAGGTGGTGAAGATTTCGAGCGCAAAGGGCTCGGCGCCCTCCGGCAGGTTCTCCAGCACCAGGCGCGCGCCTTCCATCTTGAACGAGGTGCCCTGGCCGTTGACCAGCACGCGCGCCAGATTCAGGTCATCGCCATCGAGCTTGAGCGGCTGCGCAGCCACATCGGGGTTCCGGCGCAGCGTCATGCGGTTGAGCACGCGGGTCTTGTTGGGGTCCAGGTCGAAGGTCAGCTCCACGCTGTCGATCCAGTAGGCGGGGGCCGTGTAGTCCTCGCGGCGGATGGCGGCGGCCGGGCCTGCGCCGTCTCCGCTTCCGTCTGCGCTATGCAGTTGCAACATGGATGCTCTCCAGAAAGTCGGTGTTCATGAGTTCGGTGTAGTCGCGCACGGCAGCCAGCACATGGGGCCCGGCCAGTTGTTCGGGCGTGTGGGTGCTGCAGATGGCCACGGCGCGCATGCCGGCGCGGCGTGCGGCCTCAATGCCAAAAGGCGCGTCTTCAAAAACGATGCAGTGCTCGGGGGCTGCCGCAATGCGGCGTGCCGCCTCCAAAAAGATGGCGGGCTGGGGCTTGCCAGGCAGGCCCTCGTCGCCGCGCACGATGGCCTGTGGGGCCGGTTCCAGGCCCAGGTGGCCCAGGGCGAATTCCACATTGCCGATGTCGCCCGCAGTACCCACGGCCACCTTGAGCCCGCGCGCGCGCACCTGGGTTGCGAACTGGCGAAAACCCGCCACTTCGGAAAAGCGGGGGGCGAACAGTTCGCGGTAGATGGTTTCCTTTTCGTGCGTGAGCGCGTCGGCCTCGTCTTGCGACACGGGGCGCCCCAGCAGCTCCACGATGCACTCGGTGCCGTTGCGGCCCGTGGTGCGTGCCATGAGATCGGGCACGTCAATGTCCATGCCACGGCGGCGTGCAAACTCGACCCACGCCTGGGCGTGCCAGGGCATGGAGTCGATCATGGTGCCGTCCATGTCGAAGATGATGGCGTCGGTGCGCATCCGCATCGCTTAGACGCCTTGCTTCAACGAAGCTTCGATGAAGGCGTCCAGGTCGCCATCGAGCACCTTCTGCGTGGCCGAGATTTCGACGTTGGTGCGCAGGTCCTTGATGCGGCTGTTGTCCAGCACATAGCTGCGGATCTGGTGGCCCCAGCCCACATCGGTCTTGGTGTCTTCCAGCTTTTGCTGCTCTTCCTGGCGCTTGCGCATCTCGTGGTCGTACAGGCGCGAACGCAGGCGTTGCCAGGCGATGTCGCGGTTGCCGTGCTGGCTGCGGCCGTCCTGGCACTGCACCACGATCCCCGTGGGAATGTGCGTCAGGCGCACGGCCGAGTCGGTCTTGTTGATGTGCTGGCCGCCCGCGCCGGATGCGCGGTAGGTGTCGGTGCGCACATCGGCCGGGTTGATGTCGATCTGGATCGAGTCATCAATCTCGGGGTAGACGAACAAACTGGCAAAGCTGGTGTGGCGGCCGCCCGACGAGTCGAAGGGGCTCTTGCGCACCAGGCGGTGCACGCCGGTTTCGGTGCGCAGCAGGCCATAGGCGTATTCACCCTCCACTTTGATCGTGGCGCTCTTGATGCCGGCCACGTCGCCCGGGGTTTCTTCCTCGACCGTGGTCTTGAAGCCCTTGCGTTCGGCGTACTTGAGGTACTGGCGCAGCAGCATGCTCGCCCAGTCGCACGCCTCGGTGCCTCCGGCGCCGGCCTGGATGTCCACAAAGCAGTTGAGCGGGTCGGCCTCGTTGCTGAACATGCGGCGGAACTCCAGCTCTTCGATCAGCGGGCGCAGCTTGGCGGTTTCGGCCTCGATGGTCATGAGGCCCGGCTCGTCGCCTTCCTCCTTGCTCATCTCATACAGCTCGGCGTTGTCGGCCAGCTCGCGCGTGAGCTTGTCGAGCGTGACGACCACACTGGAGAGAGACTTTTGTTCCTTGCCCAGCTCCTGGGCCTTCTTGGGGTCGTTCCAGACCGCAGGGTCTTCTAGCGATGCGTTTACCGTGCGCAGGCGTTCAAATTTGGCATCGAAGTCAAAGATACCTCCGTAACTCTTGCGTGCGCAGAGCCAGGTCGCTGAGGGTGGTGCCGATAAGGTTGATACGTTCTGCGTCCATGATTCTTGTCCTGAGTGTTCGGTGGAATAACCCGCGATTTTCTCATGGGATGGGCCACGGCCCCCTCAATGCCCCCTGGCTGGGCAACTGGACTGACAGAGGGCTTGCCAAACGGAGAATCTGTGGGGACAAAATTTCAAAAATGATAGCTGCTGGCGCTTGTTGGGTAAGCGCTAGCGGCCAATTGGGCTCAAATTCTGGCTACGCTTCGTTCAGGAACTGCTCCATGAGCTGCGCCACCTGCTCGGGCTGGTCGTGGTGCAGCATGTGGCCCGCGTCTGCGACGACAGCGGTGCGGCAGTTGCGCACATGGGTCAGGCGCTGGTGGTATTCGTCCAGCGTGTACCGGCCGTTCCACCACTGGCCCAGGCTGTCGCCGCTGGCCTCTATGGCCAGCACGGGAGCGGTAATGCGCTCGTAGATGGACAGGGCTTCGTCCACGCGATACAGCTGGGCGCTGGTGATCTTGTGCGCAGGGTCGCCCAGGATCTCCCACAGGCCCTGCGCGTTGGGTCGCGCCCAGTGCTGGGCCAGCCATTGCGCCTTGTCTTCCGACAGTCGCGGGTTGGTCTTCATGAGGCGGCGCGCCACGCCATCGGCGCTGTCGTAGGTCTTGAGGTCCTTGTTGCCCTGGTGCAGCTGCTTGATTTCGTCGATCCATTGCGCATAGCGCGTGGGCGCCTGCGCGGGCCGCGTGGCGGGCAAGCCGAAGCCTTCGAGGTTGACCAGCTTGCGCACGCGTTCGGGCCGCACACCGGCGTACATCATGGCCACGTTGCCGCCCATGCTGTGGCCAACGAGGTCGATGGCCTCGCCGGGCGCGTAGTGGTCCAGCAGCAGGTCCAGGTCGGCCAGGTAGTCGGCAAAAAAGTAATGGTCGGCCTGCGCGCTGGACGTGAGCCCGAAGCCGCGCCAGTCGGGCGCGATGATGCGCCGCTCTTGCTGCAGCGCGTCCACCGTGAACTGGTAGGAGGCGCTCACGTCCATCCAGCCGTGCACCAGCACCAGCGTGGGCAGATGGCTCTGCTCAGGGCCCCAGTGGCGGACGTGGTAATCGAGGTGGCGCAATGGCAGCGTGCTGCTGCGGGAGGGCTTGAGGGCTTGGTACATGGAGAGAAGGGCAGGGCGGTCAGTGTGGGGTGGGGCTGCGCAGGTGGCTGCAAAGCACGCATCCGGTGTGGCGGCAATGTTACGTCGGGTGCCAGCCAGCCGTGGGGCGGGGCCTGTCGCCTAGGTGGCTCAAGGTAGTGAGGGCTGCGCAGGCAGCGAAAGCCAGGGAGCGCGATGGGATGTGCCCCTCCAGGCAAAGGGCCTGCAACGGACAAAAGACGGATAAGACCGCTTGGGTATGGAAATTGCTGTTTTGACGCACATCAAGCAGCGCATCGTCGAATGTGCTGCGCCTATTCCCACGAAGAGGTCTTATCCGATGGCGTCCCCGTCTGCCTTGTCTCTGGACCTGTCCGCGCTGCAGCGGCGGCCGGTGTTCACCTCGGACGCGCGGGTGGATTCCCATGACCTGGTGGCCCGCGAGTTTTCGGACCATGGCCTGAAATGGTGCAGTGGTGCGGTGGACACTGCGTTGTCCAAGGTGCGCATCCGCCAGTTGCAGATGTTCATGCTGCAATACGGTGCAGAGGTGGAAATCCGCCCGCGCCCTTTCGATGATTTTGTCCTGGTGCATCTGTCGCTGTCGGGCGTGGCCGAGATGGTGTCGGATGGGGTACCGATCCGCCTGCCTGCGGGGGCCGCTGCGCTCATCGCGCCGCGCCGCGACCTGCACATGCGCTGGCAGCAGGGCGCGCGCCAGCTCATCCTCAAGGTGCCGTGCCAGTTGTTGCGGGCCTGGGCACCCGAATCTCTGCAGAACGACACCCGTTTTGTGCACCCCATCGTTGCTCTGTCCTCGGTGCAGGGGCAGCAGTGGCATTTTCTGATGCAGTCCCTGCTGCACGTGAGCCAGCAGACGGTGGAGAGCGCCGCCCAGGTGCGCTGGGTGGATCACATGGAGAGCAACGTGGCGCTGTTCCTTGCATCGTGTGCGCAGGGCATGCCGGTACCTATGCAGCCTACGGTGCCACAGATCGAACTGCCTTCCAGTGCCGCTGCCGCAGGCGACCTGCGCCGCCTGGAGCGGCTGGATGACTACATGCGCAGCCGCCTCAGCGCCCCCGTGGCGCTGGAAGACCTGGCGCGTGCCGCTGGCGTGAGCGTGCGCGGGCTGAACATGCTGTGCCAGCGCCACCATGGCGAGTCCCCCATGGTGCTGTTGCGCAACCGCCGACTGGACGCCGTGCGTGCGCGGCTGCTGGAGCAGCCGGGCCACTGCGTGACAGATACCGCGCTGGAATTTGGCTTTGGTCACTTGGGCCGCTTTTCGAGCTACTACCGCGAGCGCTTCGGCGAGCTGCCGAGCCAGACGGCTGGCGCGTAGTTTCACTGGCCACCACGACTGCTGCAGTCTCCTGCGTGGCGCAGGGGCTGCCGCATGCTCCGGCGTTGCACAACTCGCATCAGATTTGCAAGAACCGGACAGGCATTGCGCGCACTGTGCCGATACTGGATAGCGCGAGTGTGCTTCGATTTTTAGCATGGAGGTATCCCCATCCAAGAGGTGTCGCCCATGTCTGAAATCCCGGTTGTTGAAGTCGCACCACCCGCCTCGCTGAAGGCCCAGCGCCAGGTGTTTTTCCCGCAGCCTGATGGCTCCAACGTGCCGTACCGGGTGTTCAGCGCGCAAGAGGTCTATGACCGCGAGCAGGAGCGCATCTTCCGTGGCCCCGTGTGGAGCTTTCTGGGCCTGGAGGCCGAGATCCCCAATGTGGGTGACTTCAAATCCACGTTCATTGGCGATACGCCCGTGGTGGTCACCCGCACCCCTGAAGGCCTTTCGTGCTGGGTCAACCGCTGCGCGCACCGTGGCGCCATGGTATGCCGCGAAAAGCGCGGCAATGCCGCCAGCCACACCTGCGTGTACCACCAGTGGAGCTTTGCGGCCAATGGCGACCTGCAGGGTGTGCCGTTTCGCCGGGGCCAAAAGGGCATGGTGGGCATGCCCAAGGACTTCAAGCCCGAAGAGCACGGCCTGCAAAAGCTGCGCGTGGACAGCTACAAGGGCCTGCTGTTCGCCACCTTCAGCGACGACACGCCGCCGCTGCCCGATTACCTGGGCGAGCAGATGCGCCCGTGGATCGACCGCATCTTCCATAAGCCCATCGAGTACCTGGGCTGCACGCGCCAGTACTCCAAGTCGAACTGGAAGCTGTACTTCGAGAACGTGAAGGACCCGTACCACGCCAGCCTGCTGCACCTGTTTCACACCACCTTCAACATCTTCCGCGTGGGAATGAAGGCGCGCTCCATCCCGGATGCGAACCACGGCCTGCACAGCATCATCACCGTGACCAAGCCCGAGGTGGAGACGGACACCGCTGCGGCCTACAGCGCGCAGAACATCCGCTCCATGGATGAAGGCTTTTCGCTCGAAGAGCCAGCCCTGCTTGGGCAGATCAAAGAGTTTGACGAGATGACCACCAACCACATCCAGCCGATCTTTCCGCAGCTGGTGGTGCAGCAGATTCACAACACGCTGGTGGCGCGCCAGCTGCTGCCCAAGGGGCCGGGCAACTTCGAGCTGGTGTTCCATTTCTTCGGCTATGCGGACGACACGCCCGAGCTGCGCGAGCTGCGCATGCTGCAGGCCAACCTGGTGGGGCCTGCGGGCTACATCTCGATGGAAGACACCGAGGCCACCGAGCTGGTGCAGCGCGGCACGGTGCGCGATGGCGACAAGCACTCCTACATCGCCATGGCGCGCGAGGCGCCAGACCAGCAAGACACCGTCATCACCGAAAACCTGATCCGCCGCTTTTGGGTGGGCTACCAGAAGCTGATGGGCTATTGAGGAACCACCGAGATGACAACACAACAACAACGACTGCAACTGTGGACCGAGCTGCTGGAGCTGCAGCACCGCTATGTGAGCGCGCTGGACGCCAACCGGCTGGAGGACTGGCCTGGATTTTTTGTGGAGGACTGCCGCTACGAAATCATCCCCAAGGAGAACTTCGATGCGGGTTTTCCTGCACCCATCGTGTACTGCCGCAACGCCGGCATGTTGCGCGACCGTGTGCTCTCCCTGCGCCACGCCAACATCTTTGAAGACCATGCCTATCGCCACGCCACGTCGGGCCTGGTCATCACCAGTGTGGAGGACGGCGTGGTGCGCACGCAGTCGAGCTACATCGTGGTGATCACCGGCCAGGCCGGGGATTCCAGCGTGTACCAGGCGGGCACCTACCTCGACGAGGTGGTGCAACACGAAGGCGAGTGGCGCTACCGCAGCAAGCGGGTGGTGTACGACACCTTGCGCGTACCCACCTTGTTGGCCACCCCCATCTGAGATCCACCATGCAAACAACCACAGACATTGAAACCACCGGGCACACCTGCGCCGCCTGGCACGACGTGGGCGAACCCGATGACTTCCCGGACGGCGCCGTCTGGCCCGTGGTGGTGGGCGGACTGCCCGTGGCGGTGTTCCGCGAAGGAGAGGGCTTGTACGCCCTGTACGACCTGTGCACCCACGGTGCCGCCAAGTTGTCCGATGGCTACGTGGAAGACGGCTGTGTGGAATGCCCCTTGCATCAGGGCGCCTTTGACATCCGCACGGGCGCTCCCTGCAAGGCACCGGTCACCGAAGCGGTGCGCACGTTCCCGGTGCGCGTGGTGGCGGGGCGGGTCGAGGTGGGCGTGTAGTGCACACCGATTTTCTTTTGAACGTTGTTAGACAAGGACTGAAGATGGCTCTCACATTTCGCTCATCCTCTCGCGTGCACGTTGTGGCACGCCTGACGGCTCTGGTGGCCCTGGCGGCCTGCAGCTGCGTATCTGCGATTGCGCAGTCCGGCCCCATCAAGGTCGGCATGGCGCTTGATATCTCGGGCCCATTTGCAGGCCCCGGTGCCGAGGCGCGTGACGGCTTTGCCCTGGCGATCAAGCAGCTCGGGGGCAAGCTGGGCGGCCAACCGGTCGAGTTTGTGCAAACCGACATGGCCGGCAGCCCCGACCAGGCCAAGCAGCTGGTGGACCGCTTTGTGCAGCGCGAGAAGATCGACCTTTTCACCGGCCCCATCGCGTCGAACGTGGCGCTGGCGGTGGCGCCTTCGCTGTTCGCGGCCAAGGTGCCTTACCTCTCGAACAACGCCGGTCCCAGCCAGCTCGCAGGCGCCCAGTGCAACGCGTATTTCTTCGGCACGGCCTACCAGAATGACCAGTTCCACGAGGCAGCTGGGCAGTTTGCTGCCGATCAGAAATTTGGCCGCATGGTGGTGATGGCGCCCAACTACCCGGCGGGCAAGGACGGCATCACCGGCTTCAAGCGCAAGTACAAGGGCCAGGTGGCCGACGAGATCTACACCAAGGTCGGGCAGATCGACTACGCCACCGAGCTTGCCCAGCTGCGCGCGGCCAAGCCTGATGCGGTGTATTTCTTTTTGCCAGGTGCCATGGGCATCAACTTCATCAAGCAGTTTGTGGGCGCAGGCCTGTCCAAGGACATCACGCTGGTCACCAGCGGTTTTTCGGCCGACGAAGACATCATCGGTGCGGTGGGCGAACCGATGTTGGGCCTGTTCAACACCACACACTGGGCGCATGACATGGACAACGCGCCCAACAAGGCCTTTGTGTCGGCTTTCCGCAAGGAGTACGGCGGCCGCTATCCGTCCATCTACGCAGCCCAGGCTTATGACGTGATTGCCGCCATGGACGCCGCTGTGAAGGCCGTGGGCGGCAAGGTGAGCGACAAGGAGGCTCTTATCAAGGTCTTTGCCAAGGCGCAGTTTCCCTCGGTGCGTGGCACGTTCCGATACGCCAACAACCACTTCCCGGTTCAGAACTTCTACCTGCGCACCATCGGCAAGAACGCTGAAGGCCGTGTGACCAACAAGACCATCAAGACGGTGCTGGAGAACTACGGCGATGCCTATGCCAGCCAGTGCCCGCTGAAGTGATCGTTGGCAGCCCATTTGAACAGGCCCTTGCGCACCATGAATCCGATACTTGTCTTCGAGCAGTTGCTCAACGGCGCGGGCTATGGGCTCATGCTGTTCCTCATCGCTGCGGGCCTCACGCTGGTCTTAGGCATCATGGACGTGATGAACCTGTCGCATGGCTCGCTGTTCATGGTGGGGGCCTATGTGGCGGCCACCGTGCATGTGCAAAGCGGCTCGCTGGCAGGCGCCGTGCTGGTGGCCATAGCGGCCACGATGCTGGTGGCGGTGCTGCTGGAGGTGACGCTGATGCGCCGCCTGTATGGGCGTGACCACCTGGCCCAGGTGCTGGCCACGTTCGGTGTGATTTTGGTGGCCGACGATGCCGTAAAGATGGTGTGGGGCCCGTCCCCCATCATGGCCCCCACGCCCGCAGCCCTGGCGGGGCCGGTGGAGCTGTTTGCCGGGCTGCCTTACCCCTCGTACCGCCTGGTGGTGCTGGGCGCAGGGGTGTTGGTGGCAGGGCTTTTGTACCTGCTGGTCAACCACAGCCGCGTGGGCATGCTGGTGCGGGCGGGGGCATCCGACCGGTGGATGGCCGAGCTGATGGGCGTGCGCGTCAAGCGCGTGTTCAGTGGCATCTTTCTGCTGGGTGCTGCACTGGCCGCACTGGCTGGTGCGCTGATGGGACCCATCATGGCCGTGCAGGTGGGCATGGGTGAGTCCATTTTGATTCCTGCGCTGGTGGTCATTGTCATCGGCGGCATTGGCTCGGTGCGGGGCGCCTTTGTGGCCGCGCTGCTGGTGGGCCTGGTGGACACCATTGGCCGAGCCTTCCTGCCGCTGCTGCTGCGCGCCACCTTGCCGCCCGCCGTGGCTGCCGACCTGGGGCCGCTGTGCGCCGAAGTGGCTATGTACGCGCTGATGGCCGCAGTGTTGTCTTTTCGCCCTGCGGGGCTGTTTTCTGCCAAGGGCTGAGATGTCCGCTTCTCTGACTTCTTCACCTGCCGTACAGCAGCCCGGAGCGGCGCCGCGTTGGCGCGGTGCGATCGTGCCTCTTTTTCTGCTGGGTGCGCTGGCACTGTTCCCCTTGGTCGCTGTGGCGCTGGGGCTGGATTTTTACATCGGCTTTGTGCGCCGCGTGCTGGTGGTGGCGCTGGCTGCCGCGAGTCTCAATTTCATCATGGGCTTTGGCGGCATGGTGGCGTTGGGACATGCAGGCTTCGTGGGCGTGGGGGCCTATGCGGTGGTAGTGCTGAGCGATGCGGGCTGGGGCTCGGCCTGGGGGATGTGGGCTGCGGCCGTGGGTTTTGCTGCGCTCACAGCCCTGTTGATCGGCGCGGTATCGCTGCGCACCAAGGGCGTCTACTTCATCATGATCACGCTGGCGTTCGCGCAAATGCTGTACTACGTATTCGTGTCGCTGCGCAGCTATGGAGGGGATGACGGCTACTCGCTGATGGCGCGGCCTGCGCTGGGCTGGGGCTTGAATAGCGCTGATGAGTCCACGCTGTATTGGGTGGTGCTGGCGCTGGTGGCTTTGGTGCTGTGGTGGCTTGACCGGGCTACGGCCTCGCGTTTTGGTGCAGCGCTCACGGGGATTCGCGACAACGAAACGCGCATGCGGGCGTTGGGTTACCCGGTGTACCTGCTGCAGCTTGTTGCATTTGTGCAGGCGGGGGCGGTGGCGGGACTGGCTGGTGCATTGCTGGCCACTGGCAACAGCTTTGTGAGCCCGTCGATGATGCACTGGACGCAATCGGCCACGCTCATTGTGATGGTGGTGATTGGTGGCCTGGGCCGACGTTGGGGCGGGCCAGTGGGAGCTGCGGGGTGGCTCACGCTCGAAGAGGTGCTCAAGCTCAATACCGACTACTGGCACATGCCGTTGGGGGCGCTGTTGATCGTCACCGCTCTGTATGCGCCCCAGGGCCTGGCGGCGCTGGCAGACCGGCGTGCAAGGAGTGCCCGATGAGCCTTTTTCAAGTCGAAGGCCTGGTCAAGCGCTTTGGAGGCCTGCTGGCCACCGACCATGTGAGCCTGTCGGTGGAGCGGGGAGAGATTCATGCGCTGATTGGCCCCAACGGCGCTGGCAAGACCACGCTGGTCAACCAGATATCGGGCCTGCTGCAGCCCGATGCAGGGCGCGTGCTGCTCGACGGCGTGGACATCACTCCGCTGCCCATGCACCGCCGTGTGGCCCACGGGCTGTCGCGGTGCTTCCAGGTGACGCGCATCTTCCCTGCGCAGACCGTGCGTGGCAACCTACTTCTGGCCGTGCAAGCGCACAGTGGCTCCAGTTTTCGTTTTCTGCAGCCACGTTCGCAAGCCGCTGAGCTGTACGCCAAGGCAGACCAACTGGCAGAGCGCGTAGGGCTGCAGCACAGCCTTGCCGAGACAGCGGGGGCCTTGCCGCATGGCGCACAGCGCACGCTGGATGTGGCGCTGGCACTGGCTGCGAGCCCCAAGCTGCTGCTGCTGGATGAGCCCATGGCGGGCATGGGGCCAGATGAGTCGCAACAGATGGTGCAGCTCATCGAGGCTCTGCGCAAGGACATGGCGGTGCTGCTCATCGAGCATGACATGGAGGCCGTGTTTCGCCTGGCCGACCGCATCTCGGTGCTGGTGTATGGCCGCGTGCTCACCGCTGGCACGCCCGACGAGATCCGCAACCATCCCGAGGTGCAGGCTGTGTACCTGGGCACCGAAACGCTGGAGACCATCGCATGAGCGCGCCAGAGCCCCTGTTGAGTTGCCAGGCCCTGGAGGCCGGCTATGGCGTGAGCCAGGTGTTGTTTGGTATTGACCTTCAGATCGCGGCAGGCGAAGTGGTTTCGCTGCTCGGCCGCAACGGCATGGGCAAAAGCACCACCATCAAGGCCCTGGTCGGTGCGCTGCGTCCTACAGCCGGTGGTATCCGTTTTGCAGGAGAGGCGACCAGCAGGCTCAAGACCGATGCCATCGCCCGTCTGGGCCTAGCCATCGTGCCCGAGGGGCGCCATGTGTTTCCCAACCTCACCGTGCGCGAGCATCTGGTGGCCTTTGCCGACCACCGCAATGGCCTGCGCGATGCGTGGGACCTGGAGCGCATCTACGGCGTGTTTCCGCGCCTGAAGGAGCGGCAGAACAATCTGGGCAACCAGCTATCGGGGGGCGAGCAGCAGATGCTGGCCATTGGCCGAGCGCTGTCCACCAACCCGCGCCTGCTCATCCTGGATGAAGCCACCGAAGGCCTGGCGCCCGTGATCCGCGAGGAGATCTGGCGCTGCCTGGCCACGCTCAAGGCCGCTGGGCAGACCATTCTCGTGGTGGACAAATACGTGCACCGCCTGGTGGACCTGGCAGACCGCCATGTGATCCTGGAGCGCGGGCGGGTGGTGTGGCAGGGCGACTCTGCTGCGCTCAATGCAGACCGCAGCCTGTGGGCGCGTTACCTTACGGTGTAAGGGTTGAAGGGCCGACCATGCTGGACTGTGATGTGGACTTGGATCTACAGAAATCGCCATCTGCGCAGGCATACGCTGAACTCCGTGCGCAGGAGCACCGCGTCACGCTGCTGCCGGCCGGCAAGATGTTTGTGGCGCAGCTTGGCGAGAGTCTGCTGGACGCCGCAGCGCGCGCAGGCATCCGCTTGCCTCACCAGTGCAAAACGGGCAGCTGCGGCGCCTGCAGGGCGCAGGTGCTGCATGGGCCGGTCCAGGATATTGCTGGGGCCTTACCCTCCGCGCTGACGGCTGAAGACCTGGCCCAGGGCCAACGCCTTTTGTGCTGCTCGGCAGCGGCGGGTGACCTGCAGCTGGAGTGTGCCGAGATCCCTCACATTCCGGGTATCGATGTGCGCAAGCTACCGGTGCGGGTGGCGGCCATGGAGCGTCTTGCCCCCGATGTGATGCGCGTGCAGTTGCAACCGCCCGCAGGCCAGCGCCTGCACTACGCGGCGGGCCAGTATGTGGATGTGCTGCTGCCTGGCAACCGGCGTCGCAGTTATTCGCTGGCCACCCAGGCGCGTGAGGGCGTTGACTTGCTGGAACTGCACATCCGCCACCTGCCGGGCGGCCTTTTCACGGACCAGGTGTTCGGCAAACTCAAGGTGCGCGATGTGCTGCGCATTGAGGGGCCGTTTGGTACCTTCGGCATGCACACCGCCACCGATGTCCCGGCCATTCTTCTGGCGAGCGGAACAGGCTTTGCGCCTATCAAGGCATTGGTGGAGCAGCTCCTTGCTGCGGGGAGTGGACGCCGAATCACCCTGTACTGGGGCGGCCGCGTACGGCAGGACCTGTATCTGCATGACCTCTGCAAGGAATGGGAACAGGCCTTGAAAGGACGTCTGACCTATGTGCCGGTGCTGTCAGACTCCCCCGAAGCCGATGGTTGGACGGGGCGTAGGGGCTGGGTACATCAGGCCGTGTTGCAGGACCATCCAGATTTGTCGCAGCATGAGGTGTATGCCTGCGGTGCGCCCGCCATGGTGAATGCCGCGCGGCGCGACTTTATGGCCCTGGCCGGTATGCAGTCCACCCTGTTCTTTGCAGATGCCTTCGTGGCACAGCCGGGGTGAGCGGGGATCAGTGCGGTGGGCCCAGGCGCTGGCGTGTCTCTGAGGGCGTCTCGCCGAAGCGCCGGCGGTAGCCTTCTGCAAAGTGGCCGAGGTGGAAGAAGCCATAGCGCGCGGCGATATCCGACACCTGCGGTGCACGTTCTGCAAACTTGCTTTGCAGTGCCGTGCGGGCGGCATCAAGCCGCAAATCCCGAAGGAATGCCATGGGGCTTTTACCCGTGCATTGCGCAAAGGTCTGCTGCAGCGAACGGGCGCTGACGCCCACATGCGCGCACACATCGGCCAGGGTGATGGGTTGTTCCAACTGGCTGTGCATGTACTCCTGCGCACGCTTGACCACGCGCGGCAGCACCGTGGGCACTGCGCCAGAACTGAATGCACCTGAGGCCAGTGCCGCTGAGTAGTTATGTCCCGTGCTGAGCAGCAGGCTGGTGAGCAGGTGGTTCTCGGCCTGCTCGGCCAGCAACGGGTGTCCCAGCAGGATGGCATTGGTTTCTACCGCAGAGCGCAGGTAGGCAATGAAGCTCGTCATGCCCAAGAGCGCCGGGTTGGTCAGGTCCACCCCCAGGTCAAACACCAGCGGCTGGTGCAGGGGCGCCTGCAGCAGGGCAGACAGGCGTGATTGCATAGCCGCTCGGTCTATCTTGACGATGAATTGTGGGCTGTCGTCGTGCCAGCGCATCGACAGCGCTTCAGTGGGCGATGGCAGCGAGGCCATGAGCGCATGCGATTCCACGGCCTGGCTGCCGCACCGCACCATGGCGCCACCGCGCAGCGGAATCTGCAGCAGGTAAAAGCCTCCCAAATGGCCAGGCTCAATGCGCACCGCCGGCCCGTACTGCACGTAGTTCAGGCTTGCGTCGCGGTGCAGGGGCACGCTGTGGTGGCAGGCGTCAAGTTGCGCGCCCCGGCGCAGTGTGGCCAGGTCATGCGGGCAGAACACGCGGCCCACGAATTCGCGCGTCTCGTCCAGGTCGTGGCTGTCGAACAGGCGATAGCGCTCCAGCGGTAGCGGGTGCGCGGTGCTGTTCTGCTGGGCGGTGTGCATGCGGTTTGGCCGGTGGGGTGTTGGTTCTTGGACAAGCACGAAACACGCCACGGCAGGGCGCGAAAACATGCGTTTGTGGGATACGCCCTGCGCTTTCGGGATGTGGATGTGCGAGCTGCTTTTCTATTCTTGTGCATGCCCCGGGTGCTGCGCAAGAGCGTTAGCACCGGGTGCATGGGGGCGGATGTGACGGCGTGTTACCGCTGCTGCGCCGCAACATGTTCCAGTCAGCACAGGAGTCAGCATGGTCCAGGGATTTGAAGGCATGCGCGGCAAGAGCGCGATCGTGACCGGGGGCGCTACCCTCATAGGTGCCGGGGTGGTGCGTGCACTGCACCAGGCTGGGGTGCGGGTGGTGGTGGCCGACATCAATGCCGAGGCCGGACAGGCCCTGGCGGACGAGTTGGGCGATGGGGTGCTGTTCAGCCGCACGGACATCACCGATGACGCCCAGGTGGCCGCCTGCGTGGCCTTGGCCGCCGCGCGCCATAGCGGGGTGAACTACCTGGTGAACCTGGCATGTTCCTATCTGGACGACGGCATCGCCTCGCCGCGCGCGGACTGGCTGGCCTCTCTCAACGTCAACCTGGTCAGCGCGGTGATGGTGCTCAAGGCCGTGCGCCCGCATTTCCAGCAGGCTGGGGGCGGGGCGGTGGTCAACTTCACCAGCATCTCCTCGGGCGTGGCGCAGACCGGGCGCTGGCTGTACCCGGTGGGTAAGGCTGCCATGGTGCAGCTCACGCGCAGCATGGCCATGGACCTGGCGGGCGAGGGTGTGCGCGTGAACAGCGTCTCACCCGGCTGGACCTGGTCAGCCATCATGGACCAGCTCACCGGGGGCGACCGCGCCAAGACCGACCGCGTGGCCGCGCCCTTCCACCTGCTGCGCCGCGTGGGCGACCCGGCCGAGGTGGCCAACGTGGTGCTCTTCCTGTGCTCGGACCTGGCCAGCTTCGTGACCGGCGCCGACTATGCCTGCGACGGCGGCTACTCGGCCATGGGGCCCGAGTCGTACGAGCCGGCCATCCCCAAACTCATGTCGTGAAGGAGCAGCCATGACCATCCGATCTGTAGGCATCATCGGTGCCGGTTTCGCCGGCCTTTCCACCGCCAAGGTGCTACGCGCCTTTGGCTTTGAGGTGACGGTGTTCGAGAAGGAGCCCGACGTGGGTGGCGTGTGGGCCGCCTCGCGCCGCTACCCGGGCCTGACCACGCAGAACCCGCGCACCACCTATGCGCTGTCGGACTTTCCGATGCCAGCCAGCTACCCCGAGTGGCCCTCTGGCCAGCAGGTGCAGGCCTACCTGCAGTCATATGCCGAGCACTTCGGACTGGTGCCATTCCTGCGCATGTCCACCACGGTGGAGAGCGCGGTGCTCGATGAAGAGGCCGGTGTGTGGACCGTGCAGGCGCGCCGCGCAGCGACGGGGCAGGGCGGCGCCTTGCCGGCCGAGGTGTATCGCTTTGATTACCTGGTGGTGTGCAACGGCATCTTCAGCGAGCCTGCAGTGCCGCAATACCCGGGGGTGGATGCCTTTGTGGCCGCAGGCGGGCGTGTGTGCCATACCAGCCAGTTCAACGATGCGGGCGAGGCGCGCGGCAAGCATGTGCTGGTGGTGGGCTACGGCAAGTCGTCGTGCGACGTGGCCAATGCCATCGCGGCCGACAGTGCCAGCACCACGGTACTTGCGCGCCACCTCATCTGGAAGATTCCGAAGAAGTTCATGAACGTGCTGAACTTCAAGTTCCTGCTGCTCACGCGCATGGGCGAGGCGCTGTTCAAGTACATCGAGCCCAAGGGTTTCGAGAAATTCCTGCACGGCCCGGGCCTGCCGGTGCGCAACTCCATGCTGGGCAGCGTGGAATCGGTGGTCACGCGCCAACTCAAGCTCCGCGAGATCGGCCTGCACCCGGGCACGCCTCTCGAAACCATCGCCCGCAGCACCGTGAGCCTGGTGACCGACGGTTTCTACGAGAAGGTGGCCGCTGGCGACTTGGGCGTGCGCAAAGGCGTGAGCATCCAGACCCTGAAGCCCGGACAGGCCGTGCTGAGCAACGGTGAAACGGTGCCTGCCGACATCGTGGTCTGCGGCACGGGCTGGCACCAGCAGGTGCCGTTCTTCGACATCAGTGTGCTGCAGCGTGTGACCGATGCGCGCGGCAACTTCCGGCTGTACCGGTCCGTCCTGCCTGTGGGCATGCCGCGCCTGGCGTTCAACGGCTACAACTCCTCGTTCTTCAGCCAGCTCAACTGCGAGATCGGTGCGTTGTGGCTGGCCAACCACCTGCGCGGTGGGCTGCAGCTGCCGCGGCCGGACCAGATGAACGCGCAGATCGACCGGCGCCTGGCCTGGATGGAGGAGCGCACCGACGGCAAGCATTCCAAAGGCACCAACATCATCCCGTTCTCGGTGCACAACATTGACGAACTGCTGCAGGACATGGGGCTGCCGCTTGGTGTGCTCACCCGCTTCAAGCAGTGGCTGGGGCCAGTGGATCCGTCGGACTATGCGGTGGTCACCCGGCAACTGCTGGCGCGGCATGCGAATGCCACCGTGGCTGTGGCAGCGCCCCAAGCCACCTCGGGGGCTGCGGCTTCCTGAACCCTCCTGAAACCACTAATACCCTCGACAAGGATCCCGAACATGCCAGGACAATGGATCACCCTCGAAGCCGCAGACGGCAGCGGCAGCTTTCGCGCTTACCTCGCCACACCCGCGAGTGGCGGCGGACCAGGGCTGGTGCTTGCACAGGAAATTTTTGGAGTGAACGGCACCATGCGTGACGTCGCCGACTACTACGCAGAGGAAGGGTATGTGGTGCTGGTACCCGATCTTTTCTGGCGCCAGGAGCCGGCGGTGGAACTCGATGCAGCGAAGGATATGCCGCGCGCATTTGCGCTCTACCAGGGCTTTGACGATGCCAAGGGCGTGCAGGACCTGCAGACAGCCATCTCGGCGCTGCGTGCGCGCCCCGAGGTCCGCACGCAGGGCGGCAAGGTGGGTGTGCTGGGCTTCTGCCTGGGCGGCAAGCTGGCCTACCTGGCGGCCTGCCGTACCGATGCCGACGTGGCGGTGGGCTACTACGGCGTCGGCATAGAAGCTGCGCTGGCTGAAGCCGCTGATATCCAGTGCCGCCTGGTGCTGCACATCGCTGAGCTTGACGGTTTTTGCCCGCCGCCCGCGCGCGAGGCCATCGTGCAGACCCTTTCGGGCCGCGAGAACGTGGAGCTGTACATCTACCCCGGCACCGACCATGCGTTTGCACGCGTGGGTGGCGACCACTTCCACAAGCCGTCGGCCCTGATGGCACACCAGCGCAGCGTGGCTGCCTTGCGACGCGCAATGGGGCCACACTACGACCTCTCAGCTCTGTGGGACAAACACTGCGAATATGAGTTCGCCACGCGCGATGTTGACGCCACCATGTCCACCATGGTGGCGGAGCCCTATGTGAACCACATCCCCACCATGACGGGCGGTGTGGGCTACCGGCATCTGCACGACTTCTACACCCGTCACTTTGTCAACAGCAACCCACCGGATACCAGTCTGACCCCCATCTCGCGCACGGTGGGCGCCACGCAGGTGGTGGATGAAATGCTGTTTTGCTTCACCCATACCACCGAGATCCCCTGGATGCTGCCCGGCGTCGCGCCCACGGGGCGGCGTGTAGAAATACCGCTGCTGGCGGTGGTCAAGTTTCGCGGCGACAAGCTCTACCACGAGCATATCTACTGGGACCAGGCCAGTGTGCTTGTGCAGGTGGGGTTGCTCGATCCCAACGGCCTGCCCGTGGCAGGGGTGGAGACAGCGCGCAAACTGCTGGATGAAACGCTGCCGTCGAACGGGCTGATGGAACGGTAGAAAAACACCGCAGGGTTTGCCGCATGGCGCGTGCAGCAAACCCTGTGAGGCGGGTGTGCAAGCCCAGGCCTGCAGACTTTGCTGGCAACCCGTAAACTGCGCGGCTTGCCAACGGAGTCCGCATGAACAATATCCAACTCGGTCAGAGCGACCTGCACGTCACCCCCATCTGCCTGGGCACCATGACCTTTGGTGAACAGGTCAACGAATCTGATTCCCACGACATCCTCAGCCGCTCGCTGGCAAGGGGGGTGAACTTCATCGACACGGCCGAGATGTATTCGGTGCCAGCCAAGGCTGAGACCTTTGGCGCTACCGAAACCATCATCGGCAACTGGTTCGCCAAGAACCCCGGTGCGCGCCAGAAACTGGTGGTGGCCACCAAGGTGGCGGGCCCTTCGCGCGGCATGCCCTGGGTGCGCGAGGGCAAGGGCATGGCTGCGGCCGATATCGTTGCTTCGTGCGAGGGCAGCCTGCGCCGCCTGCAGACCGATGTGATCGACCTCTACCAGATCCACTGGCCCGAGCGCCACGTGCCCGCCTTTGGCAACCTGTACTACGACCCTTCCAAAGAAACCTCCACCACCCCCATTCGCGAGCAGCTCGAAGCTTTGTCGGGGCTGGTGAAGGCGGGCAAGGTGCGGTACATCGGTCTGTCGAACGAGACGCCCTATGGTGTGCACGAATTCGTGCGCCTGGCCGAGCAGCACGGCCTGCCGCGCGTGGCTACGGTGCAAAACCCGTATTGCCTGATCAACCGCACGTGGGAAAACGGCCTGGACGAAACCTGCCACCGGCTGTACGTGTCGCTGCTCGCCTACTCACCGCTGGGTTTTGGCCTGCTGACGGGCAAGTACGACGAGAGCGGCATCACCGGCCCATCGGCACCCCAGGGCGCACGCATTGCCACGTATGAATCCGTGCGCAAGCAGCGCTGGGGCCGCCCCGAGGCGCTCACGGCATCGCGCCGCTACAACGCCCTGGCCCGTGCCAATGGCATGACGCCTACGCAAATGGCGCTGGCGTTCTGCTACACCAAGTGGCAGGTGGCCAGCACCATCATCGGCGTGACGTCGGTGGCGCAGTTGGATGAAGACCTGAATGCCTGGGGAACCACGCTGTCGCCAGAGGTGTTGAAGGAGATCGACGCCATCCGCTGGGAGCTGCGCGACCCGGCATTGTGATCACCGTGCACAGATAGCAAAAAGGGGCTGAATCGCCCCTTTTTTCTACGTCGGTCAGTACGTCTGGTGTCTACGCAGCGGTGGTGATACGTCCTTCCTTCCAGGGTGTGCCCGGCGCCTCACCCAGGTCCCAAAACAGCCCTGCCATGACGGCCAGCCCTTCGCGGGCCACAGGTGCCAGCAGGTGCTCGTTGGGCGCATGTTGCGCGCACGCCGGGTACGAGTGGGGCACCCAAAGGGTGGGCAGGCCCAGCTGGTCCGCAAAGATATCGTTGGGCAGAGAGCCCGCCAGGTTGGGCAGCAAGGTGGCAGGCTGCCCCGCGCTGGCTTGCAGCGACGCCAGCGTCCAGTCCACCCAGGGGTTGTGCAGGTCGAGCCGGGTGGCGCCGCACACCATGCCCATGGTGATTTCCACCTGGCTGAAACCATGCGCGTCCAAATGCGCGCGCAGCGTGGCTTGCACGTTCTTCCAGTCGGTGCCCACTACAAAGCGCAGCTGGCAATGGGCCACCGCTTGGGAAGGGATGGCATTGATCGGGCGCTGGGCGTTGCCCGCACCCAGAGCCAGCACTTCCAGAGTGTTCCAGCCCACCAGTTGTTCGGCGGGCGTGAGGCCGGGTTCGCCCCATCCGGGCGTGAGCGCAGGGTCATCGGCACCTGCGCCGATCACCACGTCTTTCAGTGCGGTGCGCAGCTTGTCGGGCACGGCAGGCGGTAGCAAGCCCTCGACCAGAATGCGGCCCTGGGCGTCCACCAACGTGGCCAGCGCGTGCGTGAGCACGGTGGCCGGGTTGGCCAGCACGCCGCCCCAGTTGCCCGAGTGGTAGGCCTTGTCGCGGCTGCGCACCGCGAGCGAAAAGTTGATGGCACCGCGCGAACCCAGAAAGAGCGTGGGGCGCGCCGCGTTCACCCGGGGGCCGTCGCTGGCCACGAAGAGGTCGGCTTTCAGCACATCCTTGTGCTGTTCGCAGAATGCGGCCAGGCCGGGTGAACCGGCTTCTTCGCCCATCTCCATGAGCAGTGTCACGTTGTAGCCCAGACGGCCTTGGCGTGCCTCCAGCGTGTGCGCCAGCGCGGCAAGGTTGACGGTGTGTTGGCCCTTGTTGTCGGCGGTGCCACGGCCATACCAGCGGTCACCTTCAATGGTCAGCTCCCAGGGCGAAAGACCTTCGCGCCATTGGCTGTCCTGGCCGTTGACCACGTCGCCGTGGCCATAGGTCATCACGGTGGGCAAGGCGGGGTCTTCTACCCTGCGGGCCAGCAACAGCGGGCCACCCTTGGAATCTGGGTTGTCGAGCACCTGGCAGTCAAAGCCCAGCGGCTCCAGCCAAGGCACGATTTCGTCGGTCAGGTAGGTGCGCAGCGTGGGGGGGACTTGCCCGGTGTCGCTTTCGGTGCGCCAGGCCACGCGTCGGCGCAGGTCATCGGCAAAGCGGCCGTCATCGAAGTAGTGGTGGACGCTGTTGATCAGTTGCTCTCGGTTCATTGTTTTCTCCTTGCTGGGGTCACTCCACCACGATCTGTGCGCGGTGGGCAAGCGCGCGGTAGCGCCCGATCTCGTCTTCCATGGCGGCGTGCATGGCCTTGGGGCCCACAAAAACGGGCTCCATGCCTTGGGCTCGGATCTGGTCCTGCAGCTGGACGTCGCGCATGGCGGCCTCGACTTCTTTCACCAGTTTGTCCACGATGGGCGCGGGCGTGCGCGCCGGGGCTGCCACGGCGTACCAGCCGTCAAAGGCTGCGTCTGGCAGCTTCAGTTCCCGCACAGTAGGAATCGAGGGCAGGGCGCGGGCGCGCTCGTTGCCTGCAATGGCCAGTGCGCGCAGCTTGCCTGAGCGCACATGCGGTGCGGCACTGGCCACGGTGTCGATGGCCATCTGGATCTCACCGCCGATCAACCCCATCATGGCCTGTGCGCTGCCCCGGTAGGGCACGTCCTGCAGACGCACGCCAGCGGCCTGCTCCAACAGTGCGCCGACCAGGTGGGGGGCCGAACCGGAGCCGAAAGTGGCGTAGTTGATAGTTTTGGGCGCGGCCTTTGCGGCGGCCAGCAGGGCGGCGAAGTCCTTGTGGGGCGAGCTGGCGCTGACCACGATCACCAGCGGTGCGCGGGCAACGATGGCCACAGGCGCCAGGTCCTTGAGCGGGTCGTACGGCAGCTTGGGCCGCAGCGCAGCGTTCACGGTGTAGCTGGTGGAGCCCGACACCAGCAGGGTATAGCCGTCGGGCTCGGCCTTGACCACGCTGTCGGTGCCAATGATGGTGGAGGCGCCGGGCTTGTTGTCGATGACCACGGGCTTGCCCAGGCGTGTGGACAGCTTTTGGCCCAGCGCGCGGGCTACGGCATCGGTGCCGCCCCCGGGTGGGAAGGGCGCGACCAGGCGCACAGTTCGCTGGGGCCACGCCTCCGAGGGCGCAGCCGTCTGGGCAAGGGACAGGGTGCTGGCGCTGGCGAAGGTGGCCAGGACGGCGGACAGCAAAGAGACTCGGACAAGGCTTTTCATGCAGGCTCCAGAGGTTGATGCGTGGGGTGGTGGTAGCGCTGCCGCAAAGGCGATCGCGCTGATACCCACAGCCGTGGGTGAATTGGAGCCTTAAACCATGCAAGATGGGAGCCGGTTTACCATTGCTCTGGATAGAGATTTGGCAACTGAGCGTTGCCTTTTGGTTAGTAGGTACACGATGCCCATTTCACTGCTCAGCCTGCCCTTGCGTTACTTTCTGGAGGTGGCGCGCACCGGCTCTGTCAATCAGGCGGCGCAGCGCCTGCACGTGGCCGCATCGGCGGTGAGCCGCCAGTTGGGCAAGCTGGAAGACAGCCTGGGCGTGACGCTGTTCGAACGCCAAGCACGTGGCATGGCGCTGACTGAAGCGGGCACCCGGCTGCTGGCCCATGCCACGGCACACGATGCGCAGGCCACAGAATTGGTCGAGCAACTGCAAGGGCTGTCGGCCCAGCAGGCTTTGCGTGTGCGGGTGGCCTGCACCGAAGGCTTTGCCGCGAGCTTCATGCCGCTGGTGATGTCGGTGTTCCGGCAGACGCACCCACAGGTGCAGCTGCAGTTGCTGGTGGACGTGCCGCAGGAAGTGTCGGCCCTGGTGCAGCGCGGAGACGTTGATCTGGCGCTGAAGTACAGCGTGGCGCCCGAGAAAGGTTTGCAGGTGCTGCATTCGGCCATTGCTCCGATCTACGCCATCATGCCCGCGCAGCACCCGCTGGCCCGCCAGCGCAGCGTGAGCGTGGCCGATGTGGTGCGCTATCCGCTGCTGCTGGGTGCGGGCAACACGACCGGGCGGCAGCTGTTTGACCTGAGCTGTGCAGTGCAGGGCCTGCGGTATGTGCCGGCGGTGGAGAGCAATTTTTCATCGGCGCTGCTTCCGCTGCTGAGCGGGCAGGACGTGGTGCTGGCCAGCTACCTCACGGCGGCGCGCTGGGTGGAGGCGGGCCTGCTGGCGGCCCGGCCATTTGACGAGGTGCAACTGCAGCAGCGGCGTCTGCAGGTGCTGGCCGTGGAAGGGCGGGCACCGTCGGCGCTGGTGCAGCAGTTCACGCAGGCGCTGGTGGCTGCCATTGAGCAGTACGGCAAGCGCAAGGTGGGGCGGCGCAAGACGACAGCAGCGCGGGTGATCGAGGTGCCTTGATTCGGGCTGCCTGCCGTTCGCGGTGGGGGCGCGCAACTGGATACCATTCGTTCCCTACCCGGATCGCACCATGGCCAAGAAAGAACACGTCTCCGAGACCCAAGCCACCCAGTTGCTCAAGGCGAACAAGGTGGCATTCACTGAGCACCCCTACGAATACCTGGAGCACGGCGGCGCCATGCACAGCGCCGAGGTGCTAGGCCTCGACCCCTTCACGGTGGTCAAGACCCTGGTCATGCAGGACCAGGATGCCAAGCCCTTGCTGGTGCTGATGCATGGCAATCGCAAGGTCTCCACCAAAAACCTCGCGCGCCAGATCGGCGCCAAGTCGGTCGAGCCGTGCGCGCCGGAGGTCGCCAACCGCCACAGCGGCTACCTGGTGGGTGGCACGTCGCCCTTTGGCACGCGGCGCGCCATGCCGGTGTACATCGAAGAAACCATCCTCGCGCTGCCGCGCATTGCCATTAATGGCGGGCGCCGGGGCTTTCTGGTGCAGATTGATCCGCAGGTGTGCGTGCAGTTGCTGGGTGCTAAACCGGTGCACTGCGCGCTGGCAGAATAGGCCGCCACGGCAGACCGTCCGCCGTCCCCCGATTTTTGAGGAGTTGCTTTGACCGCCGTGTATCCCATCCTTGCCGCTGTGGCCGCCTACTTGCTGGGCTCGCTGTCGTTCGCCGTCATCGTGACGCGTGTGATGGGGCTGAGTGACCCGCGCACCTATGGCAGCAAGAACCCCGGCGCCACCAACGTGCTGCGCTCGGGCTCCAAGGCCGCAGCCATCGTCACACTGCTGTTGGACGCCATGAAAGGCTGGTTGCCTGTGGCGTTGGTGATGTGGTTTGGTCAGCCCTATGGGCTGGACGATGGCACGGTCGCCATGGTGGGGCTGGCGGCTTTTCTGGGCCACCTGTGGCCTGTGTTCTTCCGATTTGAAGGGGGCAAGGGCGTTGCCACTGCGCTGGGCGTGCTGTTGGGCATCAGCGTCTGGCTTGGACTCGCTACGGCTGCGACCTGGCTCATCATCGCGGTTTTCTTCCGCTACTCGTCCCTGGCCTCGCTGGTGGCTGCCGCCTTTGCGCCGGTGTATTACCTGCTGGTGGATGGGGTGGTGTGGTATGCCGAGGGAACGATTGCGGGCTCCATCATCGTGATGGCCATGCTGCTGGCCTGGCGCCACAAGGAGAACATCCAGCGCCTGATCGAAGGCAAGGAGTCGCGACTGGGCAGCAAAAAGGCCAAGCCGAACGCGGAGGGTGCAGGCAAGTCGCCAAAGTAAACGCAGGGGGAAGGCACGCCGCGCTGACTGCGGTGCACGTGCCGTCTGCTCAGCTTCTTGTACGGACAGGTTCTACAGCGAACCTGGCCCTGAAATCAGCCCCCGGAGCCCGGCGCTGTGCTGGGCGGCATAAAGGCCCAGGCGCACCATGGTGCGGTGGTTGAGCTCCAGGCTCACGGCCGATCGGGCCAGAGCGGACTGGATGCGGGGTTTTCCGGTGGCCGTCTGGTACAGGCTGGGCTGCGCGTGGTGGGTGCCGGTGCGGTCCAGAAGGCTGGCGACCAGCGGATGATTGGCTTTTTCGCTGCGGCGCAGCACGATGGCGGTCTCGCCGTTGTCGAGCTTCACAAAAGTCCCTGGCGGGCACAGGCCGATGGAGCGCACCAGGGTGTAGCTCACCTCGTCGCGCTGGTCGATCTCCTGCCCGACGATGGCGCGTACCGAGTCGGTGGCACTGCGGCCTGCACGGGACTTGCGTGGGCTGATCATGGCTGCATAGCGGTCGATGGTGCCCAGGACGCGTGTGAGCCGGTCCACGGGGTCCTGGTTGGCCAGCGGCACACGGTCGGCCACGGTGGCATGGTGTTGTCCCACCACGTCCAGCCAGAGCGCATCGTTGATGAACAGGCGCTCCAGCAGCATCATGCTTTCTTCCGGGTGGCTCTTGATGGCCTCTTGTTGGACCGGTGTCGGGCGTTCACGCTGTTCGGCCAGCTCATCCTGCAGGGCCGTCATGCCGATGTTCATGGTGAGGGCCGCGCGCACCAGGCTGTCGCGCTCGCGTGGTGCCAGCTGCAGTTCGTGCGCCATGATGTGGCACAAGGTGCCGCACACCAGCGCATGGGAGGCGCTATAGCCCACGGTGGATGTGGACGCCAGCTGGAACATCAGGTACAGCGCTGCGTCGATGTCGTGCGCCACCAGGTCCTGCATCCAGCCATCGAACTGGCGCACCTTGGCGGCAAAATCCTGTACCTGCAGAGGTCGCGACAGCAGCACCGACAGCGCTGATTCCAGGTCTGACCACAGGCCCAGCAAGTCCTCGTACTCGCCTTCGGCGTGGTGTGGGGTGCCGGTGGAGTGGTGGGCAGACATGGTGGTGTGTGCAGCGGTCAGGCTCAGTTGCGCTTTTCCAGCACCATCTGGTCGTTGATGCGTGTCATCTGGAACTCGGTCAGAAAGCTGTTGCCCAGCAGCACGTAGGGCATGGGCTGCGGGGTGATGATGGCCTCGACTCCGAACACCTCGATATCGCCGATGCGCACTGAGTCCAGCTTCATGCGCCACCCTTGCGCCACACCATTGGCCGTGTTCATGCGCACGGGCTGGCCGTTCTGGTAGTTGAGCCCCATGCGCTCAGCATCCTGCCGCCCGATGGCCACGGTGGAAGCACCGGTGTCCACCATGTACTGCATCACACGCCCGTTGATGATGCCACTGTTGATGAAATGCCCACGGCTGTCGGCCATCAATACGACGCGCTTGCCGCTTCCGCCACGGGCGCCAACGCTCACCGGGGCCTCGCCCAGCCGCAGCATGCGTCGCGTGCCATTGACTTCGATGGTGGCTTCTTCTTTGGTGACGGTAATGACCTTGACGCCCTGGTACTCATCCCCAGCACCCACCGCCTTGGGTGGGTTGGCATCCACCACCAGCAAGGCCTTGCTGCCCAGCATGCCCGCCAGCGCCACCGCCTGCGCATGAGCCCAGGACGGAGCCAAGCACAGAGCAACCAGCGCGGCCAGGGCATAGGAGTGGATCGTCATTCGTTGATGGCGCTGTGCGCCTCCCCCGTACCTCGGAACTGGCGCGGCCCAGGCGAGGGACGCCAAGCCAGGGCCGCCCCGCAGCGAGGGCGTCGTCCCCCTGGAGGGGGAAGGCGCGAAGCGACTCAGGGGGGGCGCCATCTCAGTCGCGGAAGTTGTCGAACGACAGGGGAACGTCCGTTACATCCTTGCGGATCAGCGCCATGGCCGCCTGCAGGTCGTCGCGCTTGGCACCCGTCACGCGCACCTTGTCCTCCTGGATGGCCGCTTGCACCTTGAGCTTGCTTTCCTTCATGAGCTTCTGGATCTTCTTGGCGAGCTCGCTCTCGATGCCGTTGCGCACCTTGATGACCTGCTTGACCTTGTCGCCGCCTATCTTCTGCACATCGCCCATGTCCAGAAAACGCACGTCCACGTTGCGCTTGGTGAGTTTGTTGCGCAGTACATCCTCGATCTGGGTGAGCTGAAAGTCGGCGTCGCCGATCAGCGTGATGTCCTTGTCTTTGATCTCGATGCTGGCCGATGTGCCCTTGAAGTCGAAACGGGTGGCGATTTCCTTGGCGGTGTTCTCGACGGCGTTTTTCACTTCAACCAGGTTGGCTTCACAGACGGTGTCAAAAGATGGCATGGATGGCTCTCAATCTCAGGGAAAACAGCTACAGATCGCAGGAGCCCGAAAGGGCGGGTGCGACAATCGGGCCAATGGTAGTCGAGAAAAACGCCCCTTTGCAGCCCTGGAACACCTTTGGCATTGCTGCGCGTGCCCAAACCCTGGTGCGTGTGCGCTCCGTGTCCGATCTGAAGGCCGTTCTGGCCGATACGGACCTGGCCCCTGCACCCAAGTTTGTGCTGGGCGGTGGCAGCAACATCATCCTGACCGGTGATGTGAAATCTATCGTGCTCAAGATGGAAATCAAGGGGCTGCGCTTGGTGGAGGAAACCCCCAAGGCCTGGATCGTGGAGGCGGGTGCGGGTGAGGTCTGGCACGATGCTGTGGCCTGGACGCTGGCGCACGGGTTCCCAGGGCTGGAAAATCTGGCGCTCATCCCGGGCACGGTGGGCGCCTCGCCCGTGCAGAACATCGGTGCCTATGGCGTGGAGCTGCAGGATCGGTTTGAATCGCTCGACGCCCTCGACCTGGCCACCGGCCAGTCGTTCAGCCTGGATGCCGCGCAGTGCGGCTTTGGCTACCGCGACTCCGTCTTCAAGCATGCGCCGTCTGAAGCACCCGACGGCAGCGGGATGCCGCGCGGCATGGGCCTGGCGGGGCGCGCGGTCATCACCCATGTGCGGTTTCGGCTGCCCAAGCCCTGGAAGCCCGTGCTGGGCTACCTCGATCTGGAGCGCCGCCGCGCCGAGGCGGGCGTGGAGCACCCCAGTGCCCAGCAGATTTTTGACTGGATCTGCGACATTCGCCGTGCCAAGCTGCCCGACCCTGCCGTGGTGGGCAACGCAGGCAGCTTCTTCAAGAACCCCACGGTGTCGCCCGACCAGTGCGCCGACATCATCGCGCGCGAGCCCAAGATCGTGCATTACCCCATGCCCGACGGCAGCATCAAGCTGGCGGCGGGCTGGCTGATTGATGCCTGCGGCTGGAAGGGCAAGTCCATCGGCAAGGCGGGGGTGTACGAAAAGCAGGCCTTGGTGCTGGTCAACAGGGGGCACGGCGCCGACAGCGTGACGGGCGGCGAGGTGATGACCCTGGCCAAGGCCATCCAGACCAGCGTGTACGAGCGCTTTGGCATCCGGCTGGAGCCCGAGCCGGTGGTGGTTTAGACCAGCAGCCAACCTTCCCCGCAAAGAAAAAAGCCACCGTTTCCGGTGGCTTTGCTCATATATATGTAGCTGCTAGCGCTTGATGGATAAGCGCTAGAGCCATTTTTGACCCATATTCTGGGCCCAAGGTTTATTTGCGGTCGTTTTCCAGCTGCGCCAGGGCGGCATTGCCACCCAGCGACAGCAGACCAGCGCGCGAATACACGCCCAGCTTGTCGCGCGTGTCCGAGATGTCCAGGTTGCGCATGGTCAGCTGGCCAATGCGGTCCAGCGGGCTGAACGGCGCGTCTTCGACCTTTTCCATCGACAGGCGCTCGGGCGCGTAGGTCAGGTTGGGCGATTCGGTGTTCAGCAGCGAATAGTCGTTGCCACGGCGCAGTTCCAGCGTCACGGTGCCGGTCACGGCGCGGGCCACCCAGCGCTGGGCGGTTTCGCGCAGCATGATGGCCTGGGGGTCGAACCAGCGGCCCTGGTACAGCAGGCGGCCCAGCTTGAGGCCATTCATGCGGTACTGCTCGATGGTGTCTTCGTTGTGGATGCCCGTCACCAGGCGCTCGTAGGCGATGTGCAGCAGCGCCAGGCCCGGGGCTTCGTAGATGCCGCGGCTCTTGGCTTCGATGATGCGGTTTTCGATCTGGTCGCTCATGCCCAGGCCGTGGCGGCCGCCGATACGGTTGGCTTCGAGGATCAGCTCCACCGGGTCGTTGAACTCCACGCCGTTCAGGGCGACGGGCTGGCCTTCTTCAAAGCGGACCGACACTTCCTCGGCCTTGACGGCGACTTCTTCCTTCCAGAATGCCACGCCCATGATGGGGTTCACGATGCGGATGCCGCTGGAAAGGAACTCCAGGTCCTTGGCCTCGTGCGTCGCGCCCAGCATGTTGCTGTCGGTGCTGTAGGCCTTCTCGGCGCTCATCTTGTAGCCAAAACCGGCTTGTGTCATGAACGCCGACATCTCGGCGCGGCCGCCCAGTTCGTCGATGAACAGCTGGTCCAGCCAGGGCTTGTAGATCTTGAGGGATGGGTTGGTCAGCAGGCCGTAGCGGTAGAAGCGCTCGATGTCGTTGCCCTTGAAGGTCGATCCGTCGCCCCAGATGTTGACGTCGTCTTCCTTCATCGCCGCCACCAGCATGGTGCCGGTCACAGCGCGGCCCAGGGGCGTGGTGTTGAAGTAGGTGAGGCCGCCAGTGCTGATATGGAAGGCGCCAGCCTGCAGGGCGGCAATGCCTTCGTGCGCCAGTTGGGTGCGGCAGTCCACCAGGCGTGCTTTCTCGGCGCCGTATTCCATGGCCTTGCGCGGAATGGCTTCGTAGTCGGGCTCGTCGGGCTGGCCGAGGTTGGCGGTGTAGGCGTAGGGTACGGCGCCCTTGAGCTTCATCCAGTGCAGGGCTGCGCTGGTGTCCAGGCCGCCGGAGAATGCAATGCCGACCTTCTGGCCGAGGGGGAGGTTCTGGAGGATGGTTGCCATGAAATGCTTCTCAAAAATGATAGCTGCTTG
This sequence comes from Acidovorax sp. NN32, assembly GCF_057597245.1. NCBI lineage: Bacteria > Pseudomonadati > Pseudomonadota > Betaproteobacteria > Burkholderiales > Comamonadaceae > Acidovorax > Acidovorax sp. NN32. Next base: position 3,265,454 of record NZ_CP199679.1, on the reverse strand, counting down.
CGCTTGATAGATAAGCGCTAGAGGCCAAAATCAATCAAATTCCAGCCGAATGCGCAGTCGAACGATCAGCCGAAATGGCAGATGTAGTGGTAGGCCTCGGTCACGCGGATGTCGAACTTCGAGTTGCCGGGCACGCTGAACTTGTCGCCCGCCGAAGACTTGACCCAGGCGTCGGTGCCGTCCAGCTTGTATTCGCAGGATCCGGCCACGCATTCCATGATCTCGGGCGCGCCGGTGTTGAAGGTCAGCGTTGCGGGCAGTACCACGCCCACCGACTTCTTGGTGCCGTCGGCAAACGTGATGCCGTGGCTCACGCACTTGCCGTCAAAGTACACATTGGCCTGGGTGGTGACGGACACGCCGTCAATTTTTTCGGTGGTCATGGGTGCGCTGGAAAAGGTGGAGGGAAACCCGGGATTTTAGGGCAGGGGGCGGGGAGCGCCGCCAAAGCGGGCCTCTGAAAAATCCCCATCAGCCGTTGGGCGCAAAAAAAAGAGCCCCGAAGGGCTCTTGGTGATGCTGGCATGCCCGGGCTTAGCGCCAGTAGGGGTTGCGGTGGTGCGGGTAATAAGGACGGCTGTCGTAGCCGTACTCGATCACCGTCACGGGCGGCGTCACATAGGTGGGTTGCTGCTGGTACACCGGTTGCGCAGGGTAGGTCGAGGTCACCACGCCCGGCTGGCTGTACACACCTTGTGAGGCGTAAGGATCAGGCTGGGTGGAATAGGTCTGGCCTGCAGGCTGCACGCTCAGCGGGATCCAGCGGCCTGGATCGTTCTGGGTGCGGGTGGTGTACTGGCGCCCTGCATATTCATACACCACGTCGTAGCCCACTGTGCGATTCTCGTAATACGTCTCGGTCGTGCAGCGCTGTACGTTCTGGTACTGCGGCTGGCCACCTTCGATCTGGTTGCCGATCACGGCGCCACCGATCAGGCCAATGGCTGTGGCGGCGGCGCGGCCACTGCCTTTGCCAATGGCGTTGCCGGCTGCGCCACCCGCAATCGCGCCCATCACGGCGCCTGCTCCGGTGGTGCGGTTACCGCTATAGACGGTCTCGTTGCCACACACCTGCTGCGGCGTCGCGACCTGCTGGACGATGGGGGTGGCCGAGAGCACGCGGCCCTGTTCCTGGGCACTGGCCATGGTGGCGATGGCTGCCATGGCGGAAAAAATGACGATCTTTTTCATGGAGAAACTCCTTTCGGGTCGGTACATAACGCACCAGACTGCAGAAAAGTTTAGGCCCGCACGGTCAATTCAGGGCCTGCCCGCCGTAAATCTGCGTAAAGATTTGTGCAATTTCTCCGGTCCTGGCGATTGATTCACGTGCCGGTTCAGGTGCCTGCAGCCCGGCCTAACCACATCTGCCATTGGTCGGGAGCAAAACCCACGGAAATGTGCACCTGGCCACCGTGCCGCCACTCCACCACCGGGCGTTTGATGACGCTAGGTTGGGCCTGCATCAGGGCGCTGGCGGTATCGTCGTTGGTGACAGCTGCCTGGGTTTGCGCGTCCAGCTTTCGCCATGTGGTCCCCTGCCGATTGACCAGTTTTTGCCAGCCTGCTGCCGCCATCCAGTCGGGCAGGCGGTGGGCGGGCACCCCTTGTTTCTTGAAGTCGTGAAACTGGTAGTCCACGCCGTGTTCAGTCAACCAGACGCGGGATTTCTTGACGGTGTCGCAGTTGGGTATGCCGTAAACGGTGATGAGTGAGGTTGTCATGCCGCGCATCATCCTCGAACTTGTGGCTGGGCGACAATCCCGCCCTGTATGCATACCAAAATCCACACCCTGGAAGGCTGGCTCCGCCACTGCGAGCAGCTTCATCCCCGCAACATCGAAATGGGCCTGGACCGTGTCCGTGAAGTGGCACGCCGCATGGTGCTGCGGTTTGACTGCCCCGTGATCACCGTGGCGGGCACCAACGGGAAGGGCTCCACCTGCGCCATGCTGGAGGCGGTGGCGCAGCAGGCGGGCTACCGCACAGGCGTGTACACGTCGCCCCACCTTGTGCATTTCGAGGAGCGCTGCCGCGTTCACGGTGAAATTGTCAATGCTTCTGATTTGATAGCGCACTTCGAAGCTGTGGAAAGCGCCAGGGTCCAAAATGGCAATGAAATCTCCCTCACCTACTTCGAATTCACGACGCTGGCCATCCTGCGCCTCATGAGCCATGCGCGGCTGGACTTGGCCATCCTCGAAGTGGGGCTCGGCGGGCGCCTGGATGCCACCAACGTCATTGATGCCGACTGCGCCATCATCACCAGCATCGACATCGACCACACTGAATTCCTGGGACCAGACCGCGAGAGCATCGGTCGGGAGAAGGCCGGCATCATGCGCACGGGCCGCCCGGTGATCGTGGGCGACCCGATGGCTCCCCAGAGTGTCATCGACCATGCGCTGGAAATCGGTGCCGACCTGTGGCGTTTCGGCAAGGATTTCAATTTCTCCGGCGACAAGCAGCAGTGGAGCTGGGCAGGGCGAGGCCGCCGTTATGCGGGGCTGGCCTATCCATCGCTGCGCGGCGCCAACCAGCTGATCAATGCCTCGGGCGTGCTGGCCGCGCTGGAGGCCCTGCGCGAGCGCATTCCCGTCACGGCCCAGGCGGTGCGCAACGGCCTGGCTTTGGTGGAGCTGCCGGGGCGGTTCCAGATCGTGCCAGGCCAGCCTACGCTGGTGCTCGACGTGGCGCACAACCCGCATTCAGTGGCTGCACTCACTGCCAATCTGGATGCCATGGGGTTTTTTCCCACGACGCATGCGGTGTTCGGCGCCATGGCCGACAAGGACCTGGGGCCCATGCTGGCCAAGGTCGGCCCGCTCGTGGACCGCTGGTATTTCACCAACCTGCCGACCCCACGCGCCGAGACTGCTGCCGTCCTGCAGCAGAAGTGGAACGCCGTGCAGATGGTGGCGGGCGGGCGCCGCGATGTGACCTCCAGTCTGCACGCAGACCCCATGGAGGCCCTGGAGGCGGCGGTCGCCGCAGCAGACCCCGCTGATAGAATCGTGGTCTTTGGCTCGTTTTACACGGTGGGTGGTGTTCTGATCAACGGAACACCTCGCCTGCACGCCAAACATCTGGGCCAATAGACAGGTTCTGAGGTCCGAACGAGTCGTTACTCCATGGCATTTTTCAAGTTTCGGTGGCCCGGTCAGGGTGAACAAGCTCAGGCCGAAAAGCCGTCCAAGCGCCCGCGCACCCCGCAGGCCGAGAGCATCGAGGTGATGCGGCGGCGTGCTCGCCATCGGTTGATCGGCGCCGCAGTGCTGGTGCTGATTGGGGTGATCGGTTTCCCCATGCTGTTTGACACCCAACCCCGGCCGATTCCGGTGGATATTCCCATCGAGATCCCCGACCGCAACAAGGTGGCGCCCTTGGTGGTGCCCGCTCCGGTTGCTGAGGCGCCAGCGGCTGCCAAGCCTTCGACCCCGTCTTCGCAGGACGTGGCCACCGCACCGCGCCCCACGCCCCAGCGCAACAACAGTGCGGTGGGCAATGGCCTCGCGGATGGCGAGGAACTGGTGCAAGGATCGCGTTCCGCGGCTTCCAAACCCGCCCCTGCAGCGCCAGCCAAACCGGAAGCAAAACCCGAACCGAAGCCAGAGCCCAAGCCGCCGGTGCCCAGCGAGCCCAAGCCTGTGCAGCGCCCGGACGAGGCTGCCCGCGCGCGTGCGCTGCTGGAAGGCCGGTCGGCAGAGCCCGCGGCTGCGGCTGCCACCGCCGAGGAAGCCCGGTTCATTGTGCAGGTGGGTGCTTTCGCAGACGCAGACAAAGCCCGTGAAGCGCGTACCAAAGTGGAGCGTGCGGGCATGAAAACCTACACCCAGGTGGTGGACACTAAGGAGGGCAAGCGCACGCGGGTTCGTGTGGGGCCTTTCACCAACCGGGCTGAGGCGGACAAGGCTGCGGCGCGCATCAAGGCGCTGGATCTGTCGGCCTCTGTGCTGACTCTGTAGGCCAGCGCCAAGGGGTTTGTGCATCCATGGCTGCGCTGGACTGGATTTTTGCGGCGGTGCTGCTGGCATCGATGCTCATAGGGGCATGGCGCGGGCTGGTGTTCGAGGTGCTGTCTCTGCTGGGCTGGGTGGTGTCTTTTTTTGTGGCGCAATGGTTTGCCGAGGACATGGCGGCGTTGTTGCCTATGGGCGAGTCGGCCGAAGCATTGCGCTATGCCGCAGGGTTTGTGGTGGTGTTTGTTGCGTCGGTGTTTGCCTGCGGCTTTTTGACATGGCTGGCAAAAAAGCTGGTGGACGCCATCGGCCTGCGGCCTGCAGATCGTACTTTGGGGGCGGCCTTCGGGGTGTTGCGCGGGGTGGTTTTGCTGCTGGCGGTGGCCGTGGTGGCGGGCCTCACGCCCCTGCACGAAGCCTTGTGGTGGCAGGAGTCCCAAGGGGCCCCGGTGCTGGCTGAAGTGCTTCGGGGCTTGAAACCGGCGCTGCCGGAAGAATTTGGAAGGCATCTGCCTTCTTGATAGCGATGCGGTTGCGGCCAGAAGCCGTTGCCGCTGGGTTGCCGCGGGGCTGTTCCCGCAAACGGATGGAATACAACTATGTGTGGAATCGTCGGCGTCGTCAGTCCAGCGCCCGTCAATCAGCTGATCTATGACGCCTTGCTGCTCTTGCAGCACCGTGGTCAGGACGCAGCGGGCATCGTGACCCAGCAGGGCCGCAAGTTTTTCATGCACAAGGCCAAGGGCATGGTGCGCGATGTGTTCCGCACGCGCAACATGCGCGCGTTGCCTGGCAATGTGGGTCTGGGCCAGGTGCGCTACCCCACCGCAGGCAACGCCTACAGCGAAGAAGAGGCGCAGCCGTTCTATGTCAATGCACCGTTCGGCATCGTGCTGGTGCACAACGGCAACCTGACCAATGCGCGCGAACTTCGCACCGAGCTGTTCCTGACGGACCACCGCCATACGAACACGGAAAGCGATTCTGAAGTTCTGCTGAATGTGTTCGCGCACGAGCTGGAGCGTGCCACCCGGGGTGTGCCGCTGCAGCCTGAAGACGTCTTCACTGCGGTACGTGCGGTACACAAACGCATCAAGGGCTCTTATGCCGTGATCGCGCTGATAGCAGGCCACGGCCTGCTGGCCTTCCGCGACCCGCACGGCATTCGCCCGCTGGCCATGGGGCGCAGCCAGGATGGAACTGTGATGGTGGGCAGCGAATCGGTCGCCCTGGAGGGCACATCGCATGTGTTCGAGCGCAACATCGACCCCGGCGAGGCGATCTTCATCACGCTCGACGGACAGGTGCATGCCCGCCAATGCGCCGAAAACCCGCAGCTCAACCCCTGCATCTTCGAATTCGTGTACCTGGCGCGCCCGGACTCGGTGCTCGACGGCATTTCGGTGTACCAGGCGCGTCTGAACCTGGGCGAGGCCCTTGCCAAGCGCGTGGTGTCTACCGTGCCACCCAACGAAATCGACGTGATCATCCCGATCCCCGAGTCCAGCCGCCCCAGTGCCACGCAATTGGCTCACCTGCTGGGCATCCCATACCGCGAAGGCTTCGTCAAGAACCGCTATGTGGGCCGGACCTTCATCATGCCGGGGCAGGGTGTGCGCAAGAAGTCGGTGCGCCAGAAGCTCAATGTGATCGGCAGCGAGTTCAAGGGCCGCAACGTGTTGTTGGTGGACGATTCCATCGTGCGTGGCACCACCAGCCGCGAGATCGTGCAGATGGCACGCGACGCGGGCGCGCGCAAGGTGTACCTTGCCAGCGCTGCACCGCCGGTGCGTTACCCCAACGTGTACGGTATTGACATGCCCACCAGCAGCGAACTGGTGGCCCATGGCCGCACGGTGGAAGAGATTCGCCAGGCAATTGGCTGCGACGCGCTGATCTACCAGGATGTGGACGGCATGAAAAAGGCGGTGGGCGCCCTCAATAGCGCCATCGTAGGGTTTGATGCGTCCTGCTTTGATGGTGTTTATGTGACCGGAGACATTACTGCCGAGGGCATCGCCAGCCTGAACGAGGGGCGGGTGGGGGTGGAGGAGGGAGAGGAAGACACCTCCCGCCTGGCGCTGCCGAATGCCCAAGAGGTTTAGGCATAGGATCGTTGCAGGTCGCCTTGTCCTGGATGGCGACCTGGCAGCAAGCTTTGCCCCCGCTCTCTGGATTGATTGAATCTTGAAACTGGCCCCGCGAGGGCCAGAACTTATTGACATGACTGATACCACTGCTTCCGGCGCGGGCCGCGTGCGCACCCGTTTTGCCCCGTCTCCCACGGGATTTATCCACCTGGGCAACATCCGCTCTGCGCTGTACCCCTGGGCGTTTGCCCGTGCTACGGGCGGCGATTTCATCCTGCGCATTGAAGACACGGACCTGGAGCGTTCCAGCCAGGCGGCGGTAGACGTGATCATCGAAGGCATGGCATGGCTCGGGCTGGACCACGACGAAGGCCCGTTCTACCAAATGCAGCGCATGGACCGCTACAAGACTGTGTTGGCAGAGCTGCAGGCCGCAGGCCATGTGTATCCCTGCTACATGAGCGTGGCCGAACTGGATGCCTTGCGAGAGAAGCAGATGGCCGCCAAGGAAAAGCCCCGCTATGACGGCACCTGGCGCCCCGAGGCTGGAAAAACCCTGCCGCCCGTGCCCGAGGGGGTATTGCCCGTGCTGCGTTTCAAGAACCCGCAAGGCGGTGTGGTGGCGTGGGACGACAAGGTCAAAGGCCGCATCGAGATCAGCAATGACGAACTCGACGATCTTGTGATTGCGCGCCCGGACGGAACACCCACCTACAACTTCTGTGTGGTGGTGGACGATATCGACATGGCCATCACCCACGTGATCCGGGGTGACGACCACGTGAACAACACGCCGCGCCAGATCAATATCTTCCGCGCTCTGGGCAAGGAGCCGCCGGTGTATGCCCACCTGCCCACCGTGCTCAACGAGCAAGGCGAGAAGATGAGCAAGCGCAACGGTGCCAAGCCCGTCACGCAGTACCGCGACGAAGGCTATCTGCCCGATGCCATGGTGAACTACCTGGCGCGCTTGGGCTGGAGCCACGGCGACGATGAGATCTTCAGCCGCGAGCAATTCCTGCAATGGTTCAACCTCGACCACCTGGGTCGAAGTGCGGCCCAGTTCGACGAAGCCAAGCTGCGTTGGGTGAACGCCCAGCACCTCAAGGCCATGGCCGACGACGCACTGGCCGCGCTGGTGGCGCCTCAGCTGCAGCAGCGGGGTGTATCTGCCGAAGCGCTGGCAGATGGGCGGCTTGCGCGGATTTGCGCCTTGTTCAAGGATCGCTGCGACACCACAGTGGCGCTCGCCGATTGGGCGCATGTCTTCTACGGTGAGGTAACGCCCGTGGATGCGGAGCGCAGCCAGCACGTTACCGAAGCCATTGCACCCGCGCTGGATGCTTTGGCCGATGCGCTGTCGGCCTGTGCATGGGACAAGGCTTCCATCAGCGCTGCGTTTAAGCAGGTGCTGGCTAGCCAGGGCCTGAAGATGCCCCAGTTGGCCATGCCCGCACGGGTTCTGACCGTGGGTACGGCCCACACGCCCTCGGTGGATGCCGTACTGGAATTGGTTGGTCGTGAAAAAGTTGTAGCGCGTTTGCGAAACCGCTAAAAATCTGTCTATAATTCAAGGCTCAGATGATGACAACAAACACGGTGTGTTTCGAGTCATTAAGTGGGGGTATAGCTCAGCTGGGAGAGCGCTTGCATGGCATGCAAGAGGTCATCGGTTCGATCCCGTTTACCTCCACCAAAGTTTGTTAACGGTTAGTTCCAAGGTTTTGACCCTATCGTCTAGAGGCCTAGGACATCACCCTTTCACGGTGAGTACCGGGGTTCGAATCCCCGTAGGGTCGCCAAGTTGTAGCGCTTGGCTTGTGTTGAAAAGATGCAAGCAAAAGCTGCCTGCCAGGAGTGGTAGTTCAGTTGGTTAGAATACCGGCCTGTCACGCCGGGGGTCGCGGGTTCGAGTCCCGTCCACTCCGCCAGTCAAAACCCTTGCAGGTCTTTGATATGCAAGGGTTTTTCTTTGGTGTAAGCCAGAGAAATTTTGGGGGTATAGCTCAGCTGGGAGAGCGCTTGCATGGCATGCAAGAGGTCATCGGTTCGATCCCGTTTACCTCCACCAAAGTTTGTTAACGGTTAGTTCCAAGGTTTTGACCCTATCGTCTAGAGGCCTAGGACATCACCCTTTCACGGTGAGTACCGGGGTTCGAATCCCCGTAGGGTCGCCAAGTTGTAGCGCTTGGCTTGTGTTGAAAAGATGCAAGCAAAAGCTGCCTGCCAGGAGTGGTAGTTCAGTTGGTTAGAATACCGGCCTGTCACGCCGGGGGTCGCGGGTTCGAGTCCCGTCCACTCCGCCAGTCATCAACCGCTGCAGTCGAAAGGCTGCAGCGGTTTTTTTTGGCGCCTGTGTTCCTGGTTTGTGGCTGAAGACGGGGTGTGCAAGAATGTGTAACGGCATGGCCGCACTGAGGGTGGGGCACATCAAAGAGACAAGGCGCCCATGACTCCCTCCCGGTGGCAGATCCATTCCCAACATACCGCCAGCTTCAGAAGCGTGGCGCCGGTGTTGTGGCTGCTGACCGGGGCAGCAGTTGCCGCCTGGGCGTATTTCTCGATGGCGAGTCCCGAACGAGTGCGGCATTTCCTGGTAATTCACCAGGGGCTGGAAACGCTCTCGATTGTGGTGTCAGCACTGGTTTTTGCGGTGGGCTGGAAGGCGCACAGCATCAATCCTCAGCGGAACGTGTTCATTCTCGCCTGCGGTTTTTTGGGTGTGGCCCTGCTGGATTTTTCGCACATGCTGTCGTATGCCGGCATGCCCGATTACGTCACGGCCAATTCGGTGGCCAAGGGCATCAATTTCTGGCTGCCTGCGCGTTACCTGGTGGCTGTAAGCCTGCTGTGGGCGCTGGGGCTGCACTGGCATGCGCCTGGGGATTCGGCGCCTGCGGGGCCGGGGCGATTTGCCGTGCTGGCGCTGGTCCTGGGCGTTGTCGCAGCGGTTCACGTGTTGGTTTTCTGGTACCCGCACTGGTATCCCGAAACCTACGGATCAACAGGTCTTACCCCGTTCAAGATTGCGGCTGAATATGGCGTGATTGCCTTGTATGCCGCGTCGCTGGCTCTCTTGCTGCGTCTGGCGAGAGATCGTACATCGTTTGATGTGGCTCGCCTCTTCGCTGCCGTGTGGGTGATGGCCCTGAGCGAGTTCTTTTTCACTTTCTACGTTACTGCCACGGATCCTTTTAACCTGCTGGGCCATGTCTACAAGGTGGTGGGTTACTACTATCTGTACCGGGCCATTTTTGTGGGCACTATTGAGGCGCCATACCGCGCACTGAAGCAGTCCGACAAGGCCTTGCGTGCGGTGCTGGACGCGGTTCCCGATCTCATGTTCGAGGTGACGCGCGGTGGTCGTTATGTCGAGATCCATACGCGCCAGCCCGAGTTGCTGCTGTTGCCGACCGAACAGGTTCTGGGTCGCACCATTCACGACATTCTTCCACCGCAGGCTGCTGCGGTGGCACAGCGTGCCATTGACGCGGCTGCCGAGCACGGGGTTGCCCGTGATTTCCAGTACACACTCGATCTGCCAGACGGCAAGCACTGGTTCGAACTCTCCGTGGCCCGCAAAGTGATGGATGAGGCGTCAGAGGCGCATTTTGTGGTGTTGTCCCGTGACATCACGCAGCGGGTGCAGACGCTCGATACCTTGCGAAAACTGCGCCATGCCGTAGAACAGGCTCCCAATTCGATCTTCATCGCTGGAGCCGACGGCAACATTGAATATGTGAATCCGGCTTTTTCCGTCACCACCGGATACAGCCTTGCCGAAGTTGTCGGGCGCAACCCGCGCCTGCTCAGCGCAGGGGGAACCCCGCTGTCTGTTTATGCCGACCTTTGGGCGCATCTGTCATCGGGACGTGCCTGGCGCGGCGAGTTTCTCAACCGCCGCAAGGACGGTCGTGAGTACTATGAGTCGGCCATCATTTCGCCGCTGCACGATGAGCAAGGGCGGATCACGCACTACCTGGCCGTGCAAGAAGATGTGACCGAACGCAAGCGCGATGAAGAGCGTATCCGCAAGCTGGTCAACTTTGATGCGCTGACGGGCTTGCCCAACCGTACGATGTTTGCGTCGCGGTTCAGCCAGGCGCTTGCGCTGACCCAGCGCAGCGGACAGCATCTTGCATTGCTGTACCTGGATCTGGACCATTTCAAGAATGTCAATGACTCCCTGGGTCACCAGGTGGGCGATGAGTTGCTGGTGGAGATCGCACACCGACTGCAGCTGGTGCTGCGCGAGGAAGATACCGTGTCGCGCCCTGGGGGAGACGAGTTCATCATCGTGCTGCCATTGGCGGATGCGCAGCATGCCGCCCATGTGGCCGAGAGCCTGCAGTCCGAGGTGCGCCGGGTCTGCAGGTTGGGCCACCATGAGCTGGTGGTGACGTCGTCCATCGGCATTGCTTTGTATCCAGAGGATGGCCGTGAGTTTGAAACCCTGGCACAGCGTGCTGATGCGGCGATGTTCCGTGCCAAGGAGACGGGGCGTGACACCTACCGGTTTTTCTCTGCCGATATGCAAGCCCATTCATTGCGGGTGTTGCAGATAGAAAATGCGTTGCGCAGTGCGGTGGTGCAAAACCAGTTGGCGTTGCACTACCAGCCCCAGATCCGTTTGCGCGACCGCAGGCTCACCGGGGTTGAGGCATTGCTGCGCTGGACCCATCCGGAGCTCGGCTTGATCAGCCCCGCAGAGTTCATCCCCGTGGCGGAAAGCAGTGGGCAGATTCTGGGCATTGGGGAATGGGTATTGCGCACGGCATTGGCACAGGCACGCGCGTGGTGCGAAGCGGGCCATACCGGGTTCACGGTGGCGGTCAATCTGTCGATGGTTCAGTTTCGCCATCCTGGTTTGGTCGAGATGGTGCAGCAGGCACTGGCTGACAGCGGGGTGTCGCCACAGATGTTGGAGCTGGAGTTGACCGAGAGCATTGCCATGGACGCCCCTGAAAAGGTGATCGCCATTGTCCAGCAGCTGTTCGACCTGGGGGTGCAGCTGTCCATTGACGACTTTGGCACAGGCTACTCGTCGTTCAGCTACATCCAGCGCCTGCGGGTTCACAAGCTCAAGATTGACCAGTCCTTCGTGCGCCATCTTGGCGAAGACGGCAGCGCCCAACACATCGTGCGCGCCATCATCGGCTTGGCACAGAGCCTCGACCTGGAGTCCATCGCCGAAGGGGTCGAGACGGCCACGCAGTGTGAAGCTTTGCTATCTTTGGGTTGCAATACCGGCCAGGGGTATTACTTCAGTCGGCCGGTTCCGGCGGCGCAACTGGATGCCTGGATGACAGAGCGTCGCGTCACCCTGGTCTGAGAGCCTGCTTACGACCATGCGAAACCGTGAACAGGCTGCTGATGACAGCCGTCTAACTTCCTGGCAATGACAACCTCCTTCTCAGGAGGTGCGAAAGGTAGACGTTTGAAGAAAATGGCCCGTAGCGCTTTATATGAAAGCCTTGTGTGCTATATATTTAATAGCAAATAAGGTGTGACGCTGTCAGCGCCACAGGCCATTGTTTCAGCGTGGTGCCAAGCGGATGGCACCGTCGAGGCGAATCACTTCGCCATTGAGCATGTCGTTCTCAAAGATGTGCTGCACCAGCTTGGCATAGTCCTGCGGCGTGCCCAGGCGGCTAGGGAAGGGCACACCAGCGGCCAGCGCGTCCTGCACTTCTTGCGGCATGCCAAACAGCATCGGTGTGCCGAAGATGCCGGGGGCAATCGTCATATTGCGGATGCCGTTGCGCGCCAAGTCGCGGGCGATCGGCAGGGTCATGCCGACCACGCCGCCCTTGGATGCGGCATAGGCTGCCTGGCCAATTTGGCCGTCATACGCCGCGACGCTGGCCGTCGAGATCAGCGCACCGCGCTCCCCGGTGGATTCGGGTTCGTTCTTGCTCATGGCTTCGGCGGCCAGGCGGATCATATTGAAGCTGCCGATCAGATTGACCGTGATGGTCTTGCTGAACAGCGCGAGGGCATGGGCGCCGTTCTTGCCCACTGTTTTTTCTGCGGGGGCAATGCCAGCACAGTTGACCAGGCCCATGAGCTTGCCCAGCGAAACCGCCTTGGCCACTACCGCCTGGCCATCGGCCTCGTTGCTGACATCACATTTCACAAAGGCGCCGCCGATCTCCTGGGCCACGGCTTCGCCTTTGTCGGCCTGCATGTCGGCTATGACCACGGTGCCGCCCTGGGCCGCCAGCATGCGTGCCGTACCTTCACCCAGGCCCGATGCGCCGCCGGTGACGATGAATACCTTGCCCTTGATGTCCATGTGCTGTCTCCTGTAAGTGACGTTAACGTAAACGTCAATTATGGCGCATCGAGGCCGACTTTCTGCAGGCGAAAAAAAGCCCGGCCAGGCCGGGCTTGTCAGGAGCCGGGCGGGCTTACTGGAAGCCGACGCGGTCCAGCATCTGCTGCACCTTCGTGGTGTTGGCACCCACTGCGCTGATAGGAATGGTCTCGCTCTTGAAAGGCTGTCCACCCGTCATGGCCTTGAGGGCAGGGTTGTCCAGGGTCACACCCTTTGCGGCAGGCCACTCGTTGTTGCCATTGGCAAAGTAGTTCTGTGCTTCCGGGCTGGCCAGGTATTCCAGAAACTTGACCGCGTTGGCCTGGTTCTTGGAGTGCTTGGCCACAGCGCCGCCCGCGATGTTCAGGTGGGTGCCCCAGGATTCCTGGTTGGGGAACACCACGCCCACCTTGTTCACCACAGCCACATCTTCAGGCTTGGTAGAACGCATCATGCGGGCCAGGTAGTAGCTGTTGGTCACGGCGATATCGCATTCGCCAGCAGCCACTGCCTTGATCTGGTCCGTGTCCCCACCTTTGGGAGGGCGCGCCAGGTTGGCCACCAGGCCCTTGAGCCAGGCCTCGGCCTTCTGCTCGCCCATGTGCTCTGTCACGGCGCCAAAAAGGCTCAGGTTGTAGGGGTGCGAGCCGGAGCGGATGCACAGCTTGCCCTTGTTTTTGGGGTCGCCCAGCTCTTCGTACGTATCGACGTCCGCCTTTTGCATCTTGACCTTGTTGTAGACGATCACGCGGGCGCGGGTGGAAAGACCGAACCAGGCGATGCCGCCGTCAGCGGCTGGCTTGCTGCGCAGGTTGGCGGGGATGGCGTCGTTCAGCACCTTGGACTGGATGGGCTGGAAGAGACCGTCCACTTCGCCCTTGTAAAGACGTGCGGCGTCCACCAGCAGGATCACGTCCGCTGGCGAGGCAGCGCCCTCGGCCTTCAGGCGCGCCAGGATGCCGGCGTCATCGGCATCCACGCGGTTGATCTTGATGCCAGTGGCCTTGGTGAAGCCGCTGTACAGCGCTTCGTCGGTGGAGTAGTGGCGGGCCGAGTAGAGGTTGACGACTTGTTCCTGAGCATGGACAACGCCTGCAGCGGCGGCCAGGGCACAAGCACTCAGCAAGGCTTTCACAGTCTTCGACATGGATGCATCTTTCGGGGTTGTAACTCCGCCAATGATAAAGCAAACACGAATTATTCTTAATAAACGCCCGAGAGAGAGCGGGATTTGGTGCGAGCGTCTGATGTAGCGCAAAGGCGAGGCTGCCCGCCGGGGAGGACGGGGCGGGTATTTCCAACAAGGCCGCCACAACGGGGCCCCGCTGCCCGCCGAACCGGCCGCTGAAGCCGCGCAAAGCCAGTTCCGGTGCGCTGCGCGAAGGTCCAGGCAAAAAAAAGCCCGGTCATGAACCGGGCTTTAAAAGGATCCCTGAAACGGGGGTTTCGAGAGGATCCAAGGAGACAACTGGTGCACTGCAGAGGGTGTCCGCAGCGCGTGGTTGAATTATCAGGGTATTCCCTGAATGCGGCCTAGAGGTTTCACTCCAGACCGCAGGTACTGGACTTAGCGCTTGCGGGGAGCCGCAGTCTTGGCGGCGTTGGCAGCGGTATTGGCCACGGCGTTGAAGTTGGCTTCGGCTACATCAGACGCTTGCTTGACGGCCTTTTGAACGGATTCAAAAGCGTTGTTGGCAGCGGAGACGGCGCTCTTCATCACGGCCACAGCGGTTTCGGAGCCGGCAGGTGCGTTCTTGGCGGCGCTGTCGACCAAGTTGGTGAAGCTCTTCTGAGCATCAGCAGCTTGCGATTCAAAAGCCTTGCCGAATTCTGCGCCGGTGCCCGAAGCGATGTCATACAGGTGACGGCTGTAGGCGGCGGTCTTTTCAGCCAGGGGCTGGAACAGGCCGGCTTGCAGGGCCAGCAGTTCTTGAGCGTCCTTCACGCCCAGGACAGCCTGGGTGTGGGTAGCGGCTTCCGACAGGGCAGCGCGCGAAGCGGTCACGTTCAGTTCAACCAGCTTTTCCACGCCCTCGAAGGCCTTGGTGGTCAGACCAAACAGGGTTTCGATGTTGGCTTTGTGCGAGGCCAGGATTTGTTCAGCGGTCAGCGTCATGTCATATCTCCTAAAAATGAGGGCCTTGAAGGCCAGGTGGTTCACAGACATCTGCGCTGGCCCTGACTCGGTAAGTCATGTTGCAGTGCAGCATGGGTTGAATTTTAGGGGCTTCGTTCGCGATTGCAAGGGTTTTTTGTTGCGGTGCAGCAAATTAGGGTCGGCCACCCAGAAATCCGCCCTTCGCCACAATCGCGTCATGCACGCCTATTACGCAGACCATTTTGTGCTGCCCTTGCCCGAAGGCCATCGGTTTCCCATGGCCAAGTACAGACTGCTGCGCGACCGGATTGCCCAACACCTGCCGGGTGTGTCGCTCCAGGTGGCCTTGCCCGCATCCGACCGCGAATTGGCGCTGGCCCATGCGCCCGACTACATCGATGCGATTGCCGACGGCACGCTGCCGCCCCTGGCCCAGCGCGAGATTGGGTTTCCCTGGAGCGAGGCCATGGCCGAGCGCGCGCGGCGCTCTGTGGGCGCTACCGTGGCTGCAAGCCGCGTGGCACTGCACGAAGGGGTGGCGGGCAACCTTGCGGGGGGCACGCACCATGCCTATGCCGACAAGGGCAGCGGGTTTTGTGTGTTCAACGACGTGGCGGTGGCCGCCCGGTTGATGCAGGTGGAATGGGCGCGGGGAGGCGGCGGGCGCACCGCCCGGCCGCTCCAGGTGGCGGTGATTGACCTGGATGTGCACCAGGGCAACGGCACGGCGCACATCTTCCGGGGAGACCACAGCGTGTTCACGCTGTCGCTGCACGGGGCCCGCAACTTTCCGTTCCGCAAGGAGCCCAGCGACCTCGATGTCGAGCTGCCCGATGGCTGCACGGACCCTGACTATCTACAGGCCCTGGAGCAGGCGCTCGATACCCTGGAGCAGCGGTTTGCGCCCCAGCTCATCTTCTATCTGGCAGGTGCCGACCCCCATGAGGGTGACCGCCTGGGGCGGCTGGCGGTGACGCACGACGGGCTGGAGGCGCGCGACCGGCGTGTGTTCGACTGGGCGTGGCAGCGGCGCATCCCCCTGGTTTTTGCCATGGCCGGAGGTTACGGCCGCAACCTGGACGACACGGTGTTGGCCCAGCTCAACACCTGGCGCGTGGCCTGGCAGTACCACCAGCGCTGGCAGAATGTGCGGCCATGACTTCTGCCGCCAGCACCACCCCTGCCGCTGCGTCCGCACCGGCCGCCCGCCCGTCTCCGCAGCCGCGCAGCGCCTACCAGGCCTTTCGCTCCATCACCACACGCTGGGCCGACAACGACGTGTATGGCCATGTGAACAACGTCGTGTATTACAGCTGGTTTGACACAGCGGTCAATGCCCACCTGATCGACCAAGGCGTGCTCGATATCCATGCGGGCGGCACCATTGGGCTGGTGATCGAAACCCAGTGCAATTACTTTGCCCCGCTGGCGTTTCCGCAGACGGTGGAGGCGGGCATCCGCGTGGCACGGCTGGGCGGCTCCAGCGTCAGGTATGAGGTGGGCCTGTTTGCCCAAGGCGAGCCGCTGACCGCTGCCGCTGGCCATTTCATCCATGTGTATGTGGACCGCGAAACCCGCCGGCCGGTGCCCGTGCCCGAGGCGCTGCGCACCGTGCTGCAGGCTCTGGTGGTGCCCGGCTGACCGCGTGCAAATTGCCTGATATGGTTTTGATAGCGCGTAACGCAACACAGATAAGCGCTGGCGCACCACAGGGCACTTAACCAGGCCAGGCGCTGTGCGGCGGCTGAAACCTGGCTGACGCCGCTGGCCTTGCGCGGTGCCAGGGTCCCCGATGGCCTACACTTTGTGGCTTCGTTGCCCGGTCTGAGGCCTTGGGAACGTGTTCGCGATTTCTGAGGCTTGCCCTGTCCATGATCATCACCAGCCTGCTCGACACCGACCTGTACAAGTTCACCATGATGCAGGTCGTGCTGCACCAGTTTCCGGGGGCGCAGGTCGAATACAAATTCAAGTGCCGCAACCCCGGCGTGCAACTGGCACCGTTTGCCAACGAAATCCGCGACGAGATCCGGTCGCTGTGTTGCCTGCAGTTCCAGGATGCCGAACTGGCCTACCTGCGATCCCTGCGTTTCATCAAGAGCGACTTCGTGGATTTTCTCGGGCTGTTCAAGCTCAACGAGAAATACATCACCGTCACGCCCCAGCACAACGGCGAGATCGAAATCTCCATCCGGGGGCCGTGGCTGCACACCATCCTGTTTGAGATACCGGTGCTGGCCATCGTCAATGAGGTCTACTTTCGCAACACGCAGAAAGTGCCCGACTTCCTGGAAGGCCGCCGCCGCCTGGATGCCAAGATTGCGCTGCTGCAGGGTGACGGCCTGTCGGACCTCAAGATTGCCGACTACGGCACGCGCCGGCGTTTTAGCCGCGCCTGGCACGAAGAAGTGCTGCGCGTGCTGGTGGCCCGCCTGGGCACGGGCGACCGCCGTCCCGGCGCACCGGCAGGCCCCGGCCAGTTTGCGGGCACCAGCAATGTGCTTTACGCCATGAAGCTGGGCGTGACGCCCTTGGGCACCATGGCGCATGAATATCTGCAGGCCTGCCAGGCGCTGGGCCCGCGCCTGCGCGACAGCCAGGTCTTTGGCTTTGAAATGTGGGCCAAGGAGTACCGGGGGGACCTGGGCATTGCGCTGTCGGACGTGTACGGTATGAGCGCCTTCCTGCGCGACTTTGACCTTTACTTTTGCAAGCTGTTTGACGGCGCGCGGCATGACAGCGGCGACCCGTTCGCGTGGGGCGAGCGCCTTTTGGACCACTACCGCAAGAACCGCGTGGACCCGCTGACCAAGACGCTGATCTTCAGCGATGCGCTCACGGTGCCGCGCACCATCGAGCTGTACCAGCAGTTCCGGGGCCGCTGCCAGCTGGCGTTTGGCATTGGCACCAATCTCACCAATGACCTGGGCAGCCCGCCGGCGCACGAGCCGCTGCAGGTGGTCATCAAGATGACGCGTTGCAACGACCAGCCTGTGGCCAAGCTGTCGGACACGCCGGGCAAGGGCATGTGTGATGACGAGAAATACCTCGCCTACCTGCGGCAGGTGTTTGATATCCCTGCGACAGCGTAGCCGCGCTGGCGCTCGGAAGCGCCCAGAGGTTCCGTGAAGTGCCGCGATGTGCTGTGAAGTACGTCAAACCGCCGTGAGGCGCCCCGATTTTTATAACTGGATGGAGACACAACCCATGAAACTCTCGCGCGGGCTGGCAGTGGCCGGTCTTTTGGCGGCATTGCCCGGCTGGGCCCTGGCCGCCGACATCGATGGCAGCACGCTGTCCGTCCTCTGGGGCGTTCCGTTCGCGGGCATTCTGCTGTCGATTGCCCTCATGCCGCTCCTGGCGCCGATCTTCTGGCACCACCACTTTGGCAAGGTGGCGGCAGCCTGGGGGCTGGCGTTTCTGGTGCCGTTTGCCATCACATTCGGCCCCGGCATGGCGGGCGTGAGTCTGGTGCATGCGCTGGTGGCGGAGTACATCCCGTTTGTGATCCTGCTGACTGCGCTGTTCACTGTCGCGGGCGGGATTTTCATTCGCGGCAACCTGCACGGCAGCCCGGGGCTCAACACCACCATCCTGGCCATTGGCGCTGTGCTGGCCAGCTTCATGGGCACCACCGGGGCGTCCATGCTGCTGATCCGCCCCCTGATCCGCGCCAACGACAACCGCAAGCATGTGGCGCATGTGGTGGTGTTCTTCATCTTCATCGTGTCCAACGCCGGGGGTTCGCTCACGCCGCTGGGCGATCCGCCGCTGTTCCTGGGCTTCTTGAAGGGCGTGGATTTCTTCTGGACGGTGAGCCACATCTTCCAGGAAACGCTTTTCCTCGTGGGTGCGCTGCTGGCCATCTTCTTTGTGCTTGATTCCTGGTACTACCGCCGCAGCGAAGAAGTGATCACGGCCGACCCCACACCCGACAGCCGGGCCATCGGCTTTGATGGCAAGGTCAACTTTGCCCTGCTGGGCGTGGTGGTGGCGCTGGTGCTGGTCAGCGGCTTCTGGAAGTCGTCGGTGGTGTTCAACATCGCGGGCACCGACGTTGGCCTGCCTGGCATCGTGCGCGACGTCGGTTTGGTCATCGTCACCTTTGTATCCCTGTGGCTCACGCCCAAGAAGGTGCATGAAGACAACCAGTTCGGCTGGGGGCCGATGCAAGAGGTGGCCAAGCTGTTTGCGGGCATCTTTCTCACCATCATCCCGGTCATCGCCATGCTCAAGGCGGGCGTCAACGGCCCGTTTGGCGCCGTTGTGTCGGCCGTGACCCGCGCAGATGGTTCGCCCGACCCGGCCATGTATTTCTGGGCCACGGGTGCCCTGAGCTCGTTCCTGGACAACGCCCCCACCTACCTCGTGTTTTTCAACACTGCGGGCGGCGACCCTGCGGTGCTGATGACCACCCTGGCGCCCACACTGGCTGCCATCTCGGCAGGGGCCGTGTTCATGGGGGCCAACACCTACATCGGCAACGCACCCAACCTCATGGTCAAGGCCATCGCCGAAGACCGGGGCGTGAAGATGCCGAGCTTCTTTGGCTACATGCTGTGGTCGGGGGGCATCCTGGTGCCGCTGTTTGTCGTTATGACTTTCATCTGGTTTAGGTAGTGACCATCCCCTTGAGCGGCGCGCCGCTTCCCCCTTCTCTCATCGCTGCGCGATGGGAAGGGGGACGCCACCAGTGCGGCGGGGCTGCCCTTGCACGGTGGCCGCTGGTGCGGGCCGCGCCAGTTGCAAGGTAGGGTAGCCGTATCGATACATTGGAGACTGAAGATTCATGAGCAAACCCCGCATCCTGGTCGCGCGAGCGATCTTCCCCGACATCGTGGACCGCCTGCGTGAGCACTTCGACGTGGAGGCCAACCCCGACGACGTGATCTGGACCCCTGCCGAGCTGGGCGTGCGCCTGGCGGACAAGGACGGAGTGCTCACCACCGGCAGTCAGCGTATCGACGCGGCGTTGCTGGCTGCGGCGCCGCGCCTCAAAATCTGCGCCAACATGGCCGTGGGCTACAACAACTTTGATGTGGACGCGATGACGGCGGCGGGCGTGTTGGGCACCAACACCCCCGACGTGCTGACCGAGACTACGGCCGACTTCGGCTTTGCGCTCTTGATGGCCACGGCGCGCCGCATGACCGAGAGCGAGCATTACCTGCGCGCTGGCAAGTGGACGAAGTGGAGCTACGACATGTTCGCGGGCAGCGACATCCACGGCAGCACGCTGGGCATCATCGGCATGGGGCGCATCGGGCAGGGCATTGCCAAGCGCGGCGCGCATGGCTTTGGCATGAAGGTGTTCTATCACAACCGCTCGTGCCTGTCGGCTGACCTGGAAGCCGAATGCAAGGCCACCTACGTGGGCAAGGAAGACTTGCTGCGCACGGCCGACCATGTGGTGCTGGTGGTGCCGTACAGCGCAGCCTCGCACCACACCATTGGCGCGGCCGAACTCGCGCTGATGAAGCCCACGGCCACCCTCATCAACATTGCGCGTGGCGGCATTGTGGACGACGCGGCGCTGGCCGTGGCGCTGCGCGAAGGCCGCATTGCCGCGGCGGGTCTGGATGTGTTTGAAGGCGAGCCCAGCGTGCACCCCGATCTGCTCACCGTGCCCAACGTGGTGCTCACGCCCCACATCGCCAGCGCCACGGTGCCCACGCGCCGCGCCATGGCCAACCTGGCGGCGGACAACCTGATTGCCTTTTTGGGCGGGCGTGCCCCCCTCACTCCGGTGAACCAGCCCGTGCCTGGCCTGCGGGCGCAGTAACGCCGGATCTATTAAGAGAAATTGGCCGCTAGCGCTTGATAGATAAGCGCTGGCAGCTATCGAAACCATAGTAATCCTTCCTTGACTACCGATACCCTCGTTCTGCTGGCCGCACTGGCCCTGGTGTTCATCGCGCTCGCGCTGCTGGCGCTGCGTCGCCCCCGCGTGGATTTGCCGCCCGAATGGCTGGCCCGCCTGCAGGCACTGGAGCGCACTGCTCAGGCCACCCAGCTGGCCGTGGCCAAGAACGATGGCGCGCTGGATGGCATGGGCCAGCAACTGCGCGGCTTCACCCAAACCACGCAGACCACGCTGGAGGGGCTGCGCCACGCGGTCGATGAGCGTTTGACGCAGGCGGTGGCCGAATCGCGCAACGGCCGTGCTGAGCTGTTGGCCGCCTTTGGCGTGTTCGAGGCGCGGCTGGAGCAGCGCCTCACGGCCCTGGACGCAGCCACGCGCCTCACGCTCGATTCGCTCAAGAGCGACACCCAGTCGCAGCTGGGGGTGATGTCGCAAGCGCTCAAAGACCAGCTCGAAGCCAACAGCTTTCAGATCAAGAACCAGTTTGCGGTGCTGCAAGACGCGGTGTCGCAGCAGCTCACCGGGCTGGTGCAGGGCAGCCAGCACAATGCCGAACAACTGCGCACGGCGCTCAACGAGCGCCTGGCCGCCATCCAGGCCGACAACGCCACCAAGCTCGAAGAAATGCGCCGCACGGTGGACGAAAAGCTCCACGCCACGCTGGAGCAGCGCCTGGGCGAATCCTTCAAGCTGGTGAGCGACCGGCTCGAACAAGTGCACAAGGGCCTGGGCGAGATGCAGACCTTGGCCGGCAGCGTGGGCGACTTGAAGCGTGTGATGACCAACGTGAAGTCGCGCGGTACCTGGGGCGAAATGCAGCTCGGCGCCATCATCGACAACGTGCTTACCCCCGAGCAGTTCGCGCGCAACGTCAAGACCGTGCCAGGCAGCGATGAGTTGGTGGAATTTGCCATCCGCCTGCCGGGCAAGAGCGACGAGCACCCGGTGTGGCTGCCCATCGACTCCAAGTACCCGGTGGAGCAATACCAGCGCCTGATGGATGCGCAGGACGCGGCCGACAAGGCGGCCATCTTGTCTGTGGGCAATGCGTTCGAGACCTCGATCAAGCTCGAAGCCAAGAAGATCTTCGCGAAGTACGTCTCGCCCCCACACACCACCGACTTTGCCGTGCTGTACCTGCCCACCGAAGGCCTGTTTGCCGAGGTCATGCGCCGTCCCGGCCTGGTCGAGGCCGTGCAGAACGATTGCCGCGTGATGATCACAGGCCCGGCCAATCTGGCCGCCATGCTCAACAGCCTGCAGATGGGCTTCAAGACGCTGGCGATTGAAAAACGCTCGTCAGAAGTGTGGAGCCTTCTGGGCATGGTCAAGACCGAGTTCGCCAAGTTTGGCGATGTGGTGGAGGCCACCAAAAAATCCATCGACGCCGCCGCCAAGAAGTTTGACGAGGTGGGCGTGCGCACCCGCGCCATCCAGAAGCGCCTGCGGGATGTGCAGGACCTGCCTGCGCCAGGGGCCACCACCGTGCCGTTGCCGGGGCTGGACCCCGAGGACGATCCGCTGTGAACTGGGCACTGGCCCGGCTGATTGCCGCGCAGATCTGTGTGCACGGCAGCATGGCTGGCATGCGGCTGGCCGCGCCCCTGCTCGCGCTGCGCGAGGGCTACAGCGTGGCAGCGGTGGGGTTTCTGGTGGCGCTGTTCGCGCTCACCCAGGTGTTTCTGGCCCTTCCTGCGGGCCGGTTTGCAGACCGCCACGGCCTCAAGCGCCCGATGGCTTATTCGGTGGCTGTGGCGTGCATGGGCGCTGGGCTGGCGGTGGTGTTTCCGACCTATGCGGTCTTGTGCGTTGCGGCCTTGATGACTGGCGCCGGCGCAGGGGGCGCCACCATTGCCGTGCAACGCCACGCGGGCCGCGCCGTGCATGACGCCACCGCACTCAAGCAGGTGTTCAGCTGGCTGTCGATAGGCCCGGCGGTGTCCAACTTCATCGGCCCATTTGCGGCGGGGCTGGCCATCGACCATGCGGGTACCACCCCGGGCAGCCTGGAAGGCTACCGCGCGGCCTTTGCGTTGCTGGCGTTGCTGCCCCTGGTCAGTTGGTGGTGTGTGCGCAGCACGCAGGATCTGCCCGCTGCGGCTGCAGCCTCCGCCAAAGATGGCCCGCCACAGCGTGCCTGGGATCTGCTGAACGACCCACCGTTTCGCCGCCTGCTCATCGTGAACTGGCTCATCTCGTCGTGCTGGGATGTGCATGCCTTTGCGGTGCCGCTGCTGGGGCATGAGCGCGGCTTGTCGGCGGCGGTCATTGGCACCATCTTCGGGGCGTTTGCGATTGCGGCCACTGTGATCCGCGTGCTTATGCCCTTTGTGGCCAAGCACTTGCGCGAGCGGGGCGTAATGGCCGGCGCCATGCTGGTGACGGCCGTGTTGTTTGCGGTGTACCCCATGCTGCAAAGCGCCTGGGCCATGGGGCTGTGCTCGGTGTTGCTAGGCCTGGTGCTGGGCACGGGGCAGCCCATGGTGATGAGCCTGCTGCACCAGATCACGCCCTCACATCGCCAGGGCGAAGCTCTGGGTCTGCGCCTCATGGCCATCAACGCATCCAGCGTGCTGATGCCCCTGATGTTCGGATCGGCCGGGGCGGTGATTGGCGTGAGCGGCCTGTTCTGGGGGGTGGGCGCCGCAGGCCTGGGCGGCGCCCGGCTGGCGTGGCGCATCGGGGGCGAGAAAAAACAGCCGGGGCAGGGGCCGCGCTGAGTGCCGCTTGCCGTGCGGAGCCAGTAGGCAAAGAAAGGCCTACAGCTGGTAGAACGACTTGATCAGCTCCCACGCTTCTTGCGGGTCGTCGGTGTAGTGAAAGAGCTTGAGGTCTTGGGCGGAGATCGTGCCTTCTTCCACCAGCACCTCGAAGTTGATCAGCCGCCTCCAGTAGTCGGTGCCAAACAGCACGATGGGCACGGGCTTGGCTTTCTTGGTCTGCACCAGCGTGAGCACCTCGAACAGTTCGTCCAGCGTGCCAAAACCCCCCGGGAAGGCCACCAATGCCTTGGCGCGCATCATGAAGTGCATCTTGCGCAGCGCGAAGTAGTGGAACTTGAAGGAGAGCGAGGGCGAGATGAAGCGATTGCCGCTTTGCTCGTGGGGCAGGGCGATATTCAGGCCCACGTTCAGTGCACCGGCTTCGTGGGCCCCCCGGTTGGCGGCCTCCATGATGCCGGGGCCGCCGCCCGTGCAGATGTAGATGCGGTCTGCGGGGCGCTGGTGCTCGCTGTATTCCGCCACCACCTTGGCGAACTGGCGGGCGAGGTCGTAGTAGCGGGCGTTGCGCACGGCCTGCTGGGCACGCTGCAGGCGCACCTCGTCGCCACTGGCCTCGGCCTCGGCCAACTGGGCTGCGGCCTCGTCGGGTGCCACAAACCGGGCGCTGCCGTAGACCACCACGGTGTTCTCGATGCCTTGCTCGGCCTGGCCCAGGTCGGGCTTGAGCATTTCCAGCTGAAAGCGGATGCCGCGTGTCTCTCGGCGGAACAGGAATTCCGGGTCGGCAAATGCGAGGCGGTAGGCGTCTGCATGCAAGGGGTTGCCGTTGACTGCGTGGTTCTGCAGTTCCGCCCAGGCATCGGCCAGGCGGCGTTCGTTGAGTTGGGTATTGGCGTCCATAAGAGACTCTTCGTGTCGGTCTGAAGGGGGAAAAGGGGTGGGGCGAATGCTGCGGCCACCGGCTTGGGCAGCGTAATGCCATGGAGGATGAGGTGTAGAGAAAATGGACCCTTGGGCAAGTCTACAATGCGCGAGTTGCTATGAAATATGAAGCACTTTGTATGCCAAGCGCCGTCAGGCATAGCGACCCGAACAGGTGCAGTGCTGTAGTGCCCAGGGCCATGGCGTAGCGTTGCACCATCAGCATTTCAACCACCTCGGCCGAGAAGCTGGAGAACGTGGTGAGTGCGCCCAGAAAACCCGTGACCAAGGCCAGCCGCCAGACAGGATCGATCTGGGGCAGGGCGTGAAAAACAGCCACACACACGCCGATGAGATAACCGCCCACCAGGTTGGCTGCCAGGGTTCCCCAGGGAATCAAGCCGCCCGGGCTGAGCCACAGGCCCAGGCGCCAGCGCGCCAGTGCGCCCACACAGGCGCCGATGCAGATGGCCAGAACATTGAGCATGGGGGGATTGTCACAGCAAATGAAGTCCCCCTGGGTCGCTTCGCGCCTTCCCCCAAAAGAGCAAAACGGAGTGGCCCTGTTCTGGACCACACCCGTTTCGTATGCCGGCGGCTCAGCGCGCCGCCATCTGCTGCGGCAGCCAGGTGACGATGCCGGGGAAGATATAGAGCAGCGCCACGGCCGCGCACATCAGCAGGAACATGGGCAGGGCCACCTTGGCGATCCAGGGCAGCTGGCGGCCCGTCATTCCTTGCAGCACGAACAGGTTGAAGCCCACGGGCGGTGTGATCTGCGCCATCTCGACCACCAGCACAATGAAGATGCCGAACCAGATGGGGTCGATGCCCGCAGCCTGCACCGTGGGCATGAGCACGCCCATGGTGAGCACCACCATGGAGATGCCGTCCAGGAAGCAGCCCAGAATGATGAAGAACACGGCCAACGCGACGAGGAGCTGCCCCTGATTCAGCCCCAGCGACGCAATCCATTCAGCCAGGTGGCGCGGCAGACCGATATAGCCCATCGATAGCGTGAGAAATGCGGCACCGGCCAGGATCAGCGCGATCATGCAGTACAGGCGCGTGGCCCCCATCAGCGATTCCTTGAAGGTGCTCCAGCTCATCGAGCCCTGCACGGCCGAGAGAACCAGTGAGCCCACCACACCCACGGCTGCGGCTTCGGTGGCCGTGGCAAAGCCGGTGTAGATGCTGCCCAGCACCGCCGCAATCAGCAGCACCACCGGGATCAGGCTGCGCGACTCGGCCAGCTTTTGCGCAAAGGTCAGGCGCACGTCGGCGGCGGGAATCTGGTCGGGGTGCCGCAGCGCCCAGACCATGATGTAGCCTGAGAACAGGGCCGCCAGCAGAATGCCCGGCAGCACGCCCGCAATGAACAGCTGCGAGATGGACACTTCGGCCGATACGCCGTAGACGATCATGATGATCGACGGCGGGATCAAGAGGCCCAGCGTGCTGGCACCGGCCAGGGTGCCCACCACCATGTGCTCAGGGTAGCCCCGGCGTGTCAGTTCGGGCAGTGTCATCTTGCCGATGGTGGCGCAGGTGGCGGCACTCGACCCCGACACGGCCGCAAAAATCGTGCAGCCCACCACGTTGGTGTGCAGCAGGCGGCCCGGCAGGGCCTGTACCCAGGGGGCGAGGCCCTTGAACATGTCTTGCGACAGCCGCGTTCGAAACAGGATTTCCCCCATCCAGATGAACAGGGGCAGGGCGGTCAAGGTCCAGCTGGAGGCGCTGCCCCAGATCGTCACCGCCATCGCATCGCCAGCTGGGCGCGACGAGAACAGTTGCATGCCGATCCAGGCGACGCCCGAGAGGGTCAGCCCGATCCAGACACCGCTGCCCAGAATCAGGAACAGCGACAGGACCAGCAGGCCGGTAATGGCGAGATCACTCATGGTAGATGGGCCTGGTTGTCTTATTCATTGCGCAAGGCTTCGCCGGGATGGGCGTCGGCGCGTTTGTTCATCACCTCCAGCACCAGCTCGTCGATGAAGGCGATGGCCAGAATCACCGTGCCCACGGCCATGGCGATCTGGGGAATCCACAGGGGGGTGGCATCGCTGCCGGTGGAGATGTCGTGGAACTCGTGCGACTGCCAGGCCAGCTTGCAGCTGTACACCGCAAACAGCACGGCCAGAAGCGTGGCAATCGCCAGGGCCCAGATCTCAAAGGCCTTCTTTGCGCCGCCCTTCAAAAAGTTGAGCAGCAGCGTGACGCGGATGTGTTCGCCGCGCTTCAAGGTGTGGGCCAGCGCCAGAAAACCTGCAGCCGCCATCAGATAGCCTGCGTAGGCATCCGTGCCCGGCACGTGGAAGTGGAACTGCCGGCTGGCGATGGACAGCAGCACCATGCCCAGCAGGCCGACCATGAAAAGCGCCGCCAGGGCGGCGGCGCTGTCGTACAGAAAGTCCAGCAGACGACGCATTTGCGTGGATGCCCGAGCTTACTTGCGGTAGGCGTCAATCAGCGCCTTGCCTTCGGGGCCGGCCTTGTCCAGCCATTCCTTGAGCATGGTGTCGCCGACCTTGGCCATGTCGGCCTTCAGTGCGGCGGGCGGCGCTTCTACCGCCATGCCATTGGCCTTGAGCTTGGCGATGGTGTCGGTGTTGACCTTGGCGCTGGCAGCCCAGCCGCGTGCTTCGGCGTCGGCACCGGCCTTGAGCAGGGCGTCCTGGCTGGGCTTGTCCAGCGCGTCAAAGGCCTTCTTGTTCACCAGCACGGCGTTCTTGGGCAGCCAGGCCTGGGTGTCGTAGTAGAACTTGAGGTGCTCATATAGCTTGCTGTCCACGCCGGTGGCGCCCGAGGTCATCGTCGATTCGACCACGCCCGTGGCGAGGGCCTGCGAGAACTCTGCGGCCTGCACTGTCACCGGCTGTGCACCCACCAGCTCGGCAATGCGGGCGGTGGCGGGGCTGTAGGCGCGCCACTTGATGCCCTTGAGGTCGGCGGCCGAGGCCAGGGGCTTCTTGGTGTAGATGCCTTGCGGAGGCCAGGCCACGGCATACAGCAGCACCATGCCTTGTTCGGCCAGCTTCTTCTCGAGGAAGGGCTTTTGCGCAGCGTAGAGCTTCTTGGAGGCGTCGTAGCTGTCGGCCAGGAAGGGCAGGCCGTCCACACCAAACAGCTGCCATTCGTTCTGGAAGTTGGCCAGCAGGATCTCGCCCATCTGCGCCTGACCACCTTGCACGGCGCGCTTGATTTCGGGGGCCTTGAACAGCGCGGCGTTGGCATGCACCGTGATCTTGAGCTTGCCGCCCGTGGCCTTGTCTACATCGCCGGCCAACTGCACCATGTTCTCGGTGTGGAAGTTGGTGGCTGGGTAGGCGGCCGCCAGATCCCACTTGGTCTGGGCGAATGCCGAGGTGGCAGACAGGCCCGCCGCCAGGGTCAGGGCAAGTGCGGTCACGGGGAAGATTCGACGCTTCATGGATATTGCTCCGCAGAGTTGTATGTACAAGATTGGATGTAACAAATCACTGTATCGGAAGCCGATCCGATTGCGATAGGTGTTTTGCCTAAACGCTGACAAATTGCCAACAAATTACCATCGACTTGCCTACAATGCCCCATGCATATCCCGTGCCAATGACAGAACCCGTAGGCCCGAAACCTCCATGAAATCTGACGCCAAGTCCAAGGCCAAAACCGACTCCGGCCCCATCGTGTCATCGGCACACCTGGTGTCGGCACAGAGCGCAGAAATGAGCGAGTTCGAATTCGGCCTCATCGTGGCGGGCAATGCCTTCCACCGCTGGGTGGTGCACTGCATGGCAGCGGCGGGGCTCAAGGACTTGACGCCACTGGATGTGGTGGTGCTGCACCATGTCACGCACCGCGCGCGCGACAAGCGCCTGGCCGACATCTGCTTCATCATGAATGTGGAAGACACGCACCTGGTGAACTACGCGCTGAAAAAGCTGCAGAACCTGGGCGTCGTGGCCTCGCAGAAGAACGGCAAGGAAGTGACCTACGCTGCCACCGATGTGGGCCGTGCCTACGTGCAGCGCTACCGCGAGATCCGCGAGAGCTGCCTGATCGACGCCCTGAAAGCCGACGACGCGCTCAACCGCGACATCGGCGAGCTGGCCCGGTTGCTGCGTGTGCTCTCAGGCATGTACGACCAGGCGGCGCGCTCGGCGGCATCCCTTTGATCGGCGCAGAATTTTGAATAAAACCATGCTCTAGCGCTTATCTGATAAGCGCTTGCAGCTATCAAAAAGATAGTTATTCATGTCCCACCAAGTTTCACCCATGTCCCGCTGGCAGTTCTGGATCGACCGGGGAGGCACCTTCACCGACGTGGTGGGCAAGCGCCCGGACGGCAGCCTCGTCACGCACAAGCTGCTGTCCGAGAACCCCGAGCAGTACAAGGACGCGGCTGTCGCAGGCATCCGCCACCTGCTCGGTTTGAAGCCCGGCGAACCCGTGACGCCCGCACTGGTAGAGTGCGTGAAGATGGGCACCACCGTGGCCACCAACGCGCTCTTGGAGCGCAAGGGCGAGCCCACGCTGCTCATCACCACCAAGGGCTTCAAGGACGCGCTGCGCATCGCCTACCAGAACCGCCCGCGTCTGTTCGACCGCCACATCGTGCTGCCCGAGCTGCTGTATGAGCGCGTGATCGAGGCGCAGGAGCGTGTGGGCGCGCGGGGCGAGGTGATCGAGCCGCTGGACGAAGCCCACCTGAAGGAACGCCTGTGGGCGGCCTACGACGCGGGCCTGCGCAGCGCGGCCATCGTGTTCATGCACGGCTACCGCTACACCGCACACGAAGAGGCTGCAGCCCGCATCGCGCGCGAAATCGGCTTTACGCAGGTCAGCGCATCGCATGCCACCAGCCCCATGATGAAGCTGGTGAGCCGGGGCGACACCACGGTGGTGGATGCGTACCTGTCGCCCATCCTGCGCCGCTATGTGGACCAGGTGGCCAGCGAAATGCCGGGCGTGAAGCTGTTCTTCATGCAGTCGTCGGGCGGCCTCACGGATGCGCAGGTGTTCCAGGGCAAGGATGCGATCCTCTCTGGCCCGGCGGGCGGCATCGTCGGCATGGCACGCACTGCCGGGCTCGCGGGCCACGACAAGGTCATCGGCTTTGACATGGGGGGCACCAGCACCGACGTGAGCCACTACGCGGGCGAGTTCGAGCGCGAGTTCGAGACCCAGGTGGCGGGCGTGCGCATGCGCGCGCCCATGATGAGCATCCACACCGTGGCAGCCGGGGGCGGCTCCATCCTCGGCTTTGATGGCGCACGCTTCCGCGTGGGCCCCGAAAGCGCGGGCGCAAACCCTGGCCCCGCCAGCTACCGCCGTGGCGGCCCGCTGGCCGTGACGGATGCGAACGTGATGGTGGGCAAGATCCAGCCCGCGCACTTTCCCAAGGTGTTTGGCCATGCGGCCAATGAGGCACTCGATGGCGATGCCGTGGCGCAGAAGTTTGGCGACCTCGCCACGCAGACTGGCCGCAGCGCGGAGGATGTGGCCCACGGCTTTATCCAGATCGCTGTGCAGCAAATGGCCAATGCGATCAAGAAGATCAGCGTAGCGCGCGGGTATGACGTGACGCGCTACACGCTGCAATGCTTTGGCGGCGCGGGCGGCCAGCATGCGTGTTTGGTGGCCGATGCTTTAGGCATGACGCGCGTGTTTGTGCATCCGCTGGCGGGCGTGCTGAGCGCCTACGGCATGGGCCTGGCCGACCAGAACGTGATCCGCGAACAGGCGGTGGAGGCCAAGCTCGCGCCCGAGGCGCTGGCAGGCATTGAGGCCACGCTGGAGCAACTGACCACCATCGCACGCACCGAGCTGGAGCGCCAGCAGATGGGCGCGGGCACAGCCGTGGTGCACCGCCGCGTGCATGTGCGCTACGAGGGCAGCGACTCGGCACTCATCGTGCCGTTTGGCTCGCTGGCCGAAATCACCGCCGCGTTCGAGAACGCTTACCGCCAGCGTTTTGCGTTCCTCATGCAGGGCAAGGGCCTGGTGGTGGAGGCCGTGTCCGTCGAGGCCGTGGTGCCCGGCGATGCCCCCGTGGAGCCACGCCACACGCTGCAGCCCGCACGCGAGGTGCCGCGCCGCAGCACCGTGCGCATGTACACCGGCGGTGTGGACGGCGTGCCCGCGTGGCACGACGCGGCGCTGGTGGTGCGCGAGGACCTGCGTCCCGGCGACGTGATCCCCGGCCCGGCCATCATTGCCGAGAAGAACGCTACAACAATAGTAGAGCCCGGCTGGGAGGCCGCGCTGACCGACCTGGACCACCTGCTGCTCAACCGCCGTGTGGCGCGCGCCGTGCAGCATGCCGTGGGCACCACGGTGGACCCGGTGCTGCTGGAGGTGTTCAACAACCTGTTCATGAACATTGCCGAGCAGATGGGGCTGCAGCTGCAGAACACGGCGTACTCGGTGAACATCAAAGAGCGCCTGGACTTCAGCTGCGCGCTGTTTGACACCGCAGGCAACCTGATCGCCAACGCGCCCCACATGCCCGTGCACCTGGGCAGCATGGGCGAGAGCATCAAGACCGTGATCCGCGAGAACGCGGGCCGCATGCAGCCCGGCGATGTGTTCGTCCTCAACGACCCGTACCACGGCGGCACGCACTTGCCCGACATCACGGTCATCACGCCGGTCTACATCGCCGACGAGGCCACGCCCACGTTCTATGTGGGCAGCCGGGGCCACCACGCCGATGTGGGCGGCACCACGCCGGGCTCCATGCCACCGTTCTCGACCCGCATCGAGGAAGAGGGCGTGCAGATCAACAACGTGAAGCTGGTGGAGCGCGGCGTGCTGCGCGAGGCAGAGATGATTGCGCTGCTCGAAAGCGGCGAGTACCCCAGCCGCAACCCGCAGCAGAACATGGCCGATTTGCGCGCGCAGATTGCGGCCAACGAAAAGGGCCAGCAGGAGCTGCGCCGCATGGTGGCCGAGTTTGGCCTCGATGTCGTGTTGGCCTACATGCGCCATGTGCAGGACAACGCCGAAGAGTCCGTGCGCCGCGTCATCACACGGCTCAAGGACGGTGCGTTCACGCTGCCGCTGGACAACGGCGCACAGATCAGCGTGGCGGTGAAAGTGGATGCAGCGAGTCGCAGCGCCACCATCGATTTCACCGGCACCAGCGCGCAGCAGACGAACAATTTCAACGCGCCTACGGCGGTGTGCATGGCGGCGGTGCTGTATGTGTTCCGCACACTGGTGGATGACGACATTCCGCTCAACGCCGGTTGCCTGAAGCCGCTCAACGTGATCATCCCGCCGGGCAGCATGCTCAACCCCAACCCCCCAGCCTCGGTGGTGGCGGGCAATGTGGAGACCTCCACCTGCATCACCAACGCGCTGTATGGCGCATTGGGCCTGATGGCGGCGGGGCAGTGCACCATGAACAACTTCACCTTTGGTAGCACGCGCTACCAGTATTACGAGACCATCTCGGGGGGCAGCGGCGCGGGCGGCGTGTGGGATGCCAACGGGCAGCTCACTGGCGGTTTTGCAGGCACCAGCGTCGTGCAATGCCACATGACCAACTCGCGCCTCACGGACCCTGAAGTGCTGGAGTTCCGCTTTCCGGTGCGGCTGGAGGGTTACGAGATTCGCAAGGGCTCGGGCGGCGCCGGGCGGTGGAAAGGCGGCGACGGCGGCGTGCGCCGTGTGCGCTTCCTGGAGCCGATGACGGCCAGCATCCTGTCGAACGGCCGCCACCATGGCGCGTTTGGCATGGCAGGCGGCCAGCCGGGTGCCGTGGGCATCAACAAGGTGGTTCGCAGCGATGGCCGGGTGGAGCTGCTGGACCATATCGGCCAGGCCGAAATGCTGCCGGGCGACGTGTTTGAAATCCACACGCCGGGCGGCGGCGGTTTTGGATCTTCAGACCAAAAGTAGGAGTCAAAATGGCTGTTTGCGCGCGTCCATCAAGCGCAAGCAGCTATCAAATCAGGAGTCTTTGCCTTCTGCGGGGGCCTTGGGCTGGCTGAGGCTGGGCGGCACGTCCAGCCCCATCTGCCGCGCGCGGAACAGCGCCGCGCGCATCAAGAAGATCGACATGATCGGCACCGTGATCGCCACAAACACGGCGATCAGCAGCGCATGCAGCGCCAGGCTGCGGTCGGCCACCGAGAAGTACAGCACCGTGCCATGCATGATCAGCCAGCAGCCCAGCGTGGCGATGATGGCAGGCGCGTGCACCCGTTCAAAAAACGTGGGCAGGCGCAGCAAGCCGGTGGAGCCCAGCAGCGCCAGCCCGGCGCCCGCCAGCACCAGAACGGCCACGATGATTTCAAGCCAGAGCGGCAGCACGGCGGCGGCAGTGGTGGCGGCTTCGGTCATTCGATCACCTCGCCACGCAGCAGGAACTTGGCCATGGCCATGGAGCCGACAAAGCTGAACAGCGCCAGCAGCAGCGCGGCCTCGAAGTAGTTCTTGCTGCCATACAGCAGGCCCAGCACCAGCATCACCAGCATGCCGCTCAGGTACATGCAGTCGAGCGCCAGCACGCGGTCTTGTGCGGAGGGGCCCTTGAGCAGGCGGATCAGCGCGCAGCCCATGGCCAGGGCCAGCATGAACAGGGCGATGGGGAGGGCCCAATCCAGTATCGGGGTCATTCAAAAATCTCCATCAAAGGGGCCTCGTAGCGCCGCTTCACGTCGGCGATCACGGTGGGCGCGTCGTCCAGTTCCAGCACATGCAGCAGCAGCACGCTGCGGTCCAGCGACAGCTCGGCCCAGGCCGTGCCAGGGGTGATGCAGACGATCATCGCCAGCACGGCCAGTGCGTTGGGGTCGCGTACGTCCAGGGGGATGTGCACAAACCCGGCAGGGTGGCGCCTGCGGCCGGGCGCCAGCAGCAGGCGCGCCACGGCCAGGTTGGAACGGGTGGTGTCGGCCACCACCGTGAAGGCCAGGCGCAGCACGGCGCCGGGTTTGCGCACGCGCACCGGCAGCGGCCGCAGCCCGGCAGTGAGCAGCGGAATCGCCAGTGCCAGCACGCTGCCCAGCACAAAATGCCCGGCACTCAGGCTGCGGTTGAGCAGCAGCCACAGGCCCAGCAGCGCCAGCGACAGCAGGGGTGCGGGCACCAGCCGCTTGAAGGGCCGGGGCGATGTGGATGTGGGAAGGGGCTCTGGCTTCATGGCAGGTTGCCCCCCGGTGTGGTGGCGGGCTTGGGCGGGTTGAGCACGGGCTCAGCGGTCATCACCGCGCGCATGTAGCCAGCGGGCGCGTGCAATGCGTCGGCCGTTGCCTGGGTGTAGCGCATCACGGAGCCGGCCTGCCAGGCCAGCGCCGCGCAGGCACCCAGCAGCAGGGCAATCGGCAAGCCTTCCAGTACCAGCAGCTTGGGGACCGACCGATCATGTGCGGCCCAGAAATGGCGGATGCCTGCACGGGTCAAGGCCACCAGCGCCAGCAGGCCCGAGGTCACCAGCAGGGCCACCAGCGTCCAGCCCGCCGCGCCCAGCTGGAACCCGCTGGACGCGCCCAGCCCCAGAGGGTTGAGCAGCGCATGCACCATGGCGAACTTGCCCACAAACCCTGGCAGGGGTGGCAGGCCTGCAATGACCAGCGTGCAGGCGATAAAGGCCAGGCCCAGGAAGGCAGCGGCCGCAGGGATCACCTCGCCGATGAGCGCCTCCTCCTTGTCGTCGAGGTTCATGCCTTCGGTGGGCACCAGATCGGCCGACAGGAACGGCGCGTCGTCGGTCTGCTCGTAGGGTGCGAGGTTGGAGCCGTCGTTGCGCCAGCGGTCGATCAGGTCGGTCAGCAGGAAGAGGGCGCTCACCGCCAGCGTGGAGCTGAGCAGGTAGTACAGCAGTCCGCCTGTGAGCAGGTTCTGGCCGAAGCCCACGGCCGCCAGCAGCGTGCCCGACGACAGGACGGCGCTGAAGCCCGCCAGGTGCCCCAGGCGCTGCGAGCCCAGCATGCCGATGGCGCCAAAGGCCATGGTGAGCAGGCCGCCGCCAATCAGCCACTGGCTGCCAAACTGGGCCGATTCACCGGCCTCGGGGCCAAACAACAGCGTCCACAGCCGCAGCACGCTGTACACGCCCACCTTGGTCATCAGCGCAAACAGTGCGCCCACGGGCGCCGTGGCCGCGCTGTAGGCGGGTACCAGCCAGAAGTTGAGCGGCCACACGGCGGCCTTGATGAGGAACGCGACCGCCAGAATCGCAGCGGCCGCATGCAGCAGCCCCCGGTCTGCCACGGCCACACCCGCAATGCTCCGGGCCAGGTCGGCCATGTTGAGCGTGCCGGTGATGCCGTACAGCATCGACACCCCGATGAGGAACAGCGAAGATGCGGCGAGGTTGATGGCGATGTAGTGCAGCCCCGCCGATACGCGCGGGCGGCCCGAGCCGTGCAGCAGCAGCCCGTAGGATGCCGCCAGCATGATCTCGAAGAACACAAACAGGTTGAACAGGTCGGCCGTGAGGAACGCGCCTGCCAGCCCCATGAGCTGGAACTGGAACAGCGGGTGAAAGTGCACGCCCGCGCGGTGCCAGCGCGCCGCAGAGAACAGCACGGTGGCCAGCGCCACGGTGCTGCACAGCACCAGCATCATGGCCGAGAGCCGGTCGATGGTGAGCACGATGCCAAAGGGCGCGGGCCAGTTGCCGGGCAGGTACACGCCCAGGCCGCCTGGCAGGCTGGGGTCCTTGGCCTGCACCAGCAGCAGCACGGCCACCACCAGGCCCAGAAAGGTCGAGGTGATGTTGAGCGTGACCTTGGTGCGCTGGCGCTCTTCGCGCAGCAGCAGCATGAGCCCGGCCGTGAGCAGGGGCAGCGCAATGGGCGCAAGGATCAGGTGCGGCATCAACCACGCGGTGATCGATGCGGTGATGCTGGTGCCTCCCGTCATGGCATTTCCTGCACGTCTTTACCCTTGGTGCCGTCCACATGGTCGGTGCCCGCCATGCCACGCGATGCCAGCAACACTACGAGGAAGAGGGCGGTCATGGCAAAGCCGATGACGATGGCCGTGAGCGTGAGTGCCTGGGGCATGGGGTCGGCATAGTGGGCCAGGTCTTGCGGCACCCCGGGCTGCAGCACGGGCTCCTTGTCAATCGCGAGGCCCAGGCGGCCCATGCTGAAGATGAAGAGGTTGACGGCATACGACAGCAGCGACAGGCCCATGATGACCTGGAAGGTGCGTGGGCGCAGCAGCAGCCACACACCCGAGCCGGTGAGCACGCCAATGGCCAGGGCCAGTATCAGTTCCATGCAGTTTCTCCCCGGGTGGTGGGCACCGTGGCGGCAGCGGCCTGTTCTGCCGCCTCGTCGTCGGCGCGCGCATTGTTGTAGCGGTGGCTGCGCACCGACTGGTGGGCAATGCCGGTGAGGATGAGCATGGTGGAGCCCACCACCAGGGTGAACACGCCAATGTCGAAGAACAGCGCGCTGGCCACATGGATCTCGCCCACCACAGGCAGCGCAAAGTGCGCGGTGTGGCTGGTGAGGAACGGGTAGCCCCAGGCCAACGCCCCCAGTCCGGTGGCCAGTGCCGTCAGCAGGCCCATGCCGATCCAGCGGCGTGGGTACAGCGGCAGGTGGGCCTCGACCCACGAGGTGCCCGAAACGATGTACTGCAGCAGCAGCGCCACCGAGAACACCAGCCCTGCCACAAACCCGCCGCCGGGCTCGTTGTGGCCGCGCATGAAGAGGTAGACCGCGACCAGCGTGGCAAACGGCAGCATCAGCCGCACCAGCACCGCAGGCACCATGAGGTATCCGACGGCGGTGTCGGCGGTCTGGCGCGGGTTGGTCAGGTCGGTGTCCACATCGGCGGGCAGTGCGCGCTGCTGGGGCGGCAGGTCCATCACCTCGCGCGCAGGGCGGAAGCGCCGCAGCAGCGCATACACCGTGAGCGCCACAATGCCCAGTACCACGATCTCGCCAAAGGTGTCAAAGCCCCGGAAGTCCACCAGCATGACGTTGACCACGTTGGTGCCGCCCCCGTCGGTAAGGGCGCGCTCCAGGAAGAAGGTGGAGGTGCTGTCGGGGAAAGGGCGGCTCATCATCGCGAACGACAACAGCGCCATGCCTGCGCCCGCGCTCAACGCCAGTGCCAGGTCCCGGTAGCGGCGCAGCTGGGTCCGGCGCTCTTCGGCCAGGGTGGGCACGCGCAGGCTTTCGTCGCGGCGGGGCAGCCAGCGCAGGCCCAGCAGGATGAGGATGGTGGTCACGATCTCCACCACGATCTGTGTGAGCGCGAGGTCGGGCGCCGAGAACCACAAAAAGGTCAGGCACACACACAGGCCCGAGCCGCCCAGCAGCGTGAGGGCGGCCAGCCGGTGGTACTTGGCCTGCCAGGCCGCCGCCACGGCGCACACGGCGCCCAGCAGCCACAGCAGCGCAAACGTGGGCGACAGCGGCAACTGCACGCGGTCGCCAATTGGCAGTCCCCGCGCCCACAGGGGCAGGGTACCCGCCACCAGGGCCGCTGCGGCCAGCCACAGCATCTGCCACTGCAGGCGGCTGGTGCCCAGCAGGCGGCGGCCGTTGCGGCCCGCCAGCGTGAGGGCGGCCAGCAGGTGCTCGAACATGCGCTGGCCGCTCAGGTGGTGCATGAGGGGCGGTGCATCCAGCATGCCGCGCGCGCGCTGGCGCCGCAGCAGCGCATACAGCGCAATGCCACCGCCCAATGCCACCAGGCTCATTACAAACGGGGTATTAAAGCCATGCCACACCGCCAGGCTGTACGTGGGCAGCTCGCCCCCCACCACGGGCCGCGCGGCAGCGGACAGGTAGGCCCCCACAGACCATGCTGGCAACGTGCCCACCACCAGGCAGGCCAGCACCAGTAGTTCGACCGGAACGCGCATCCAGTGCGGTGGCTCATGCGGCGGGCGCGGCAGGTCGGTAGCGGGTGGGCCAAAGAACACGTCCACCGTGAAGCGCAGCGAGTACGCCACGCTGAACATGCCGGCCACTGTGGCGGCGACGGGCAGCAGCCATTCGAGCATCGGCGTGGTGTTCACGTACACCGTCTCGGCAAAGAACATTTCCTTGGACAGGAAGCCGTTGAGCAGCGGCACGCCCGCCATGGCCGCGCTGGCCACCATGGCCAGGGTGGCGGTGATGGGCATCATCCTGCGCAGGCCCGACAGGCGCCGTATGTCGCGCGTGCCGCTTTCATGGTCCACGATGCCCACAGCCATGAACAGCGAGGCCTTGAAGGTCGCGTGGTTCATGATGTGGAACACGGCCGCCACGGCGGCCAGCGGGCTGTTGAGGCCCAGCAGCAGGGTGATGAGGCCCAGGTGCGAGATGGTCGAGTAGGCCAGCAGGCCCTTGAGGTCGTTCTGGAACATGGCCGCGTAACCGCCCACCAGCAGCGTGGCCAGGCCCGCACCGCCCACCAGCCAGAACCACTCTTCTGTGCCCGACAGTGCGGGCCACAGCCGGGCCATCAGGAACACACCGGCCTTCACCATGGTGGCCGAGTGCAGATAGGCCGACACGGGCGTGGGCGCGGCCATGGCGTGGGGCAGCCAGAATTGGAACGGGAACTGTGCGCTTTTGGTGAGCGCGCCCAGCAGGATCAGCACCAGGGCCGTGAGGTACAGCGGATGGTTCTGGATGAGCTGCCCGGCCGCGAGCACATGGTCCAGGTCATAGCTGCCCACGATGTGGCCCAGCACCAGCATGCCCGCCAGCATGGCCAGCCCGCCTGTGCCCGTCACCGTGAGCGCCATGCGCGCACCGCGCCGCGCATCCTTGCGGTGGTGCCAGTAGCCGATCAGCAGGAAGGAAAACAGGCTGGTCAGCTCCCAGAAGAACGCAATCTGGATGATGTTGCCCGACAGCACCACACCCGCCATCGCTCCCATGAACGCCAGAAAAAACGAGAAGAAGCGTGGCACCGGGTCGGCGGCCGACATGTAGTAGCGCGCATACAGCACCACCAGGCTACCCACGCCGAGCACCAGCATGCAGAACATCCACGCAAAGCCATCCATGCGGATGACGAGGTTCAGGCCCAGGGCAGGGAGCCAAGCCAGCTCTTGCCGGAGCACGCCGCCGTCTGCAATCTGTGGGAAGCAGAGCGCCGCCTGCACCGTGCAGAACAAGGCAATGAGCCCGGCGAGCGTGGACTCGGTGTTGCGGGCATTGGCGGGCAACACTGCCGCCAGCAGGCTGCCGATGAAGGGGAGGAGGATGAGGGTGATCAGGGGCATGCGCGAATGATTCTAGGGCGTGTCCCCCTTCAATTCCCCCACGCGCTGGCGGTGCAATGCGGATGGATGCGCGAAGGGGGGCGCGGCCAATAGCCTGGCTATTGGCAAGCCGCCCGACAAAGCAGACGCCGCATTGCGCAGCCAGCCCGAAGGGAAAGCCAGCCAGGCCGCACATTGCGTCGTTGCCCTTCGCTTGTGTAGCCAAGCTATACGGCGCTCAGGGCGCCTAGCACTGCACGGCCTGGATGGCTTTCGCGTGGGGGAATTGAAGGGGGACACGCCCTGGGGGCAGCCCCTAAAAACCCTGCCCAGCCCTTACTGCCGAGCTTGTGGTGGGTGCAAAAAAAAAGCCCGCTGGAGCGGGCTTGCTGCTTGTGAAGTCTGCTTAGTTTTTGCTAGCGCTGGCTGCTGGGGTAGCGGCAGAGGCGGGGGCTGCAGGTGCCGCTGTTGGTGGTGTGGCTGGTGCTGCGGCGGTCTTGTCTGCGCTGCTGCGGGCCTTGCGTTCTGTGCCCTGGTGGCTGGCGGTTTTTTCTTTCTCTTTCTGTTTGCTCTTGGCTTCCGCCTTGGCGGCGGCTGCTGCGCTGTACTTCTTGCCGTTGACGGTCAGGCCTTCTTTGGAGAAGTTCACGGCGCTTTTGTTGCCCACGCCACCCACGCGGCCAATGAAGTCGGCCCAGTCCTTGAAGGGGGCGCTCTTGCGCTCTTCCAGGATGCGGCCCGACAGGCCGGGCCCGATGCCCTTGATGCCGTCGAGTTCGGCTTCGGTGGCGGTGTTCACGTCCACGGCGGCGAAGGCGGCGGTGGTGGCCAGCAGCAAAGTGGCGATCAGGGTCAGCAGTGTCTTCAGCATGGTGGCGGGTGTCCTTGGCGTGGAGGGCTGGAATGGCGGGTCAGAGTTCTTCGACGCGGCGCGCGGGGTAGCTGTCCCAGGTCTGGCAGCCAGGGCATTGCCAGAAATGCTGGCGCGCTTCAAAGCCGCAGGCCGCGCAGCGGTAGCGTGTGAGGGGTTTCACGGCATGCTCCAGCGCCCGCTGGACCTGGGGGTGGAACTCCTCGTGCTCCAGCTTTTCG
Organism: Acidovorax sp. NN32; assembly: GCF_057597245.1. NCBI lineage: Bacteria > Pseudomonadati > Pseudomonadota > Betaproteobacteria > Burkholderiales > Comamonadaceae > Acidovorax > Acidovorax sp. NN32. Next base: position 3,226,234 of record NZ_CP199679.1, on the reverse strand, counting down.
GTGGCCAGCCATTTGGCGGCGGCCACCAGCGAGCGTTCCTTGTCCAGATGCTCCACATAGCGCTGCCGGGCGGAACCGCTGGTGGTGGCGTCGGCGGCCTCCATGGCCACGATGCTCTCCAGCACGTCGAGCGAGGGTGCCTGTTCATAGTGGGCCTGCAGCAGGCCATGGACCTCGGCGGTGCGCCCGCTGGCCGTGGCGGCTTCGACCATCAGCGGGGCGGCCAGAGGCAAGGCCGCAGGGTTGCGTTCACCCAGCGTCTTGAGCGTGGCCAGCACGGCGGCGGGTTGGCCCATGAGGCGCTGCAGGCGCGCCAGCTCAATGCGCGCGCGTGCAGCTTCAGGGGCGGCGGCCACCGCCTGTTCCAGCAATGCCTGGGCGGTCGGCAGATCGCCCTGCGCAATCAGGGCCAGTGCCTGTTCGCACAGGTAATGTGCCTGCCGGGTGCTGAAATCGCCCTGGTCGGCATCGTGCATCTTGCGGGCAATGGTGGCGGCGTGTGGCCAGTCGCGCGAGCGTTCATAAATGGCCAGCAGGGCCAGGCGGGCCTGGGCCTCGAAGGGCGTGCCTTCCAGGCGGCGCAGGGCGTCTTCCGCGCGGTCGAGCAGCCCGGCCTTGAGGAAGTCGAGCGCCAGCGCGTGCTGGGCACGTTCGCGGTCGGTGCGGGAGAGGTCGCCGCGCGAGAGCAGGTGCTCGTGCACGCGCACGGCGCGGTCGTATTCGCCCCGGCGGCGGAACAGATTGCCGAGGGCAAAGTGCAGTTCAGACGTATCGGGATCGTTCTGCACGGCCTCGATGAAGGCGTCGATGGCCTGGTCCTGCTGCTCGTTGAGCAGGAAGTTCAGGCCTTTGAAGTAGGCCTTGGGCGCGCGGCGGTTTTCTGCACGCAGTTGGCGCAGGTCAAAACGCGAAGCCAGCCAGCCCAGCACAAAGGCCACGGGCAGACCCAGCAGGATCCAGGTCAGGTCAAATTCCATGGGCTGAAGGCAGGTCGGGCGGTGGTGGCGGGGCGGGGGGCATGGAGCCCGCTGCTGCGGAGGATGCCACAGGCGTGGGCGCTGCCACCGCTGCATGGGCGCGTCGCGCTGCGGTGCGGTGCCTCCACCAGCGCGGCACCATGCCCAGCACTCCCACGGCCAGGCCTGCTGAAAATGCGGTCAACACCACCAGCACCAACGGCGCGCGCCATTGTGTGCCAAAGAAGAAGTGCACGGTGGCGTCCTGCTGGTTGTTCAGCGCGAAGGCAAACAGCGTAAAAAAAATGGCTGCCTTGAGCAGCCACAGGAGGTATTTCATCGGTCTCCCCAGTGGTGGGGCGATTCTAAGAGCTTGTGCCTGCTGGGCCGCATGGCCCTTGCAGGATAAATATTCAAGTCAAATAGGCCTCTGGCGCTTATCTGTAAAGCGCGAGCAGCTATTATTTTTGAATGGTTGTGCTGCTGGCGGCACCGGAGTTTTCTTCCATCTCGGCGGTGCGCTTGTCCACGGCTTCACGCAGGGCCTTGCCAGGCTTGAAATGGGGCACCCGTTTTTCGGGGATGGCCACGGCCTCGCCGCTGCGCGGATTACGTCCCATGCGGGGTGGGCGGTGGTTGACCGAGAAGCTGCCAAAGCCCCGGATCTCGATGCGGTGCCCACGCACCAGGGCCTCGCCCACGGCGTCCAGGATGGTCTTGACGGCGTATTCGGCATCTCGATGGGTGAGCTGACCAAAGCGCGCGGCCAGTTCTTCAACGAGGTCTGAGCGGGTCATGGAATCTTGGGGCATGGGCAGGCTGCGCGTGGGCAGGTCTTTGCTGAAAAAAGAGCGGGCGCCGAGGCGCCCGCAGTCTGACCGTACAAGGAGCCTTACCGCGCAATGTGCGCTGAGGCTCCTCAACGGGTCAGCGCTTTACTTTTCCGAGTTGTCCAGCTTGGCGCGCAGCAGGGCGCCCAGGCTGGTCGTGCCGGCGCTTTCGCGGCTGGACTGTTGGCTCAGGTTGGCCATGGCGCCTTGTTCGTCAGCCATGTCCTTTTGCTTGATCGACAGCTGGATGTTGCGGGTCTTGCGATCCACGTTCACCACCACGGCCGTGACTTCGTCGCCTTCCTTGAGCACGTTGCGGGCATCTTCCACGCGGTCGCGGGAGATTTCCGAAGCGCGCAGGTAGCCAACGATGTCTTCGCCGAGGTCGATTTCAGCGCCACGGGCGTCCACGGTCTTGACCTTGCCGGTCACCGTCTGGCCCTTGTCGTTCACGGTCACGAAGGTCGTGAATGGGTCGCCGTCGAGCTGCTTGATGCCCAGCGAGATGCGTTCACGGTCCACGTCCACGGCCAGCACGATGGCTTCCACTTCCTGGCCCTTCTTGTAGTTACGAACTGCGGCTTCGCCAGCTTCGTTCCACGACAGGTCAGACAGGTGAACCAGGCCGTCGATGCCGGCAGCCAGGCCCACGAACACGCCGAAGTCGGTGATCGACTTGATAGGACCCTTCACGCGGTCGCCGCGCTTCGTGTCCTGTGCGAATTCTTGCCATGGGTTGGCCTTGCACTGCTTCATGCCCAGGCTGATACGGCGCTTGTCTTCGTCGATTTCGAGGACCATGACTTCGACTTCGTCGCCCAGCGAAACCAGCTTGGCGGGAGCGATGTTCTTGTTGGTCCAGTCCATTTCAGACACGTGCACCAGGCCTTCGATGCCGGGTTCGAGTTCGACGAACGCGCCGTAGTCGGCAATGTTCGTGATCTTGCCGAACAGGCGGGTACCTTGTGGGTAGCGGCGGTTCACGCCCATCCATGGGTCGTCGCCCATTTGCTTCAGACCCAGGGACACGCGGTTCTTTTCGGTGTCGAACTTCAGGATCTTGGCCGTGATTTCCTGGCCAGCCGTCACCACTTCGGAGGGGTGACGCACGCGGCGCCATGCCATGTCGGTGATGTGCAGCAGGCCGTCGATGCCGCCCAGGTCCACGAACGCACCGTATTCGGTGATGTTCTTGACCACGCCTTGAACGATGGAGCCTTCCTTCAGGGTTTCCATCAGCTTGGCGCGCTCTTCGCCCATGGAGGCTTCCACCACAGCGCGGCGGCTCAGCACCACGTTGTTGCGCTTGCGGTCCAGCTTGATGACCTTGAATTCCATGGTCTTGTTTTCGTACGGCGTCAGATCCTTGATCGGACGGGTATCGATCAGCGAACCGGGCAGGAATGCGCGGATGCCGTTGACCAGAACGGTCAGACCGCCCTTGACCTTGCCGCTGGTCGTGCCAGTGACGAATTCGCCGGATTCGAGGGCCTTTTCCAGGCTCATCCACGAAGCCAGACGCTTGGCGGTGTCGCGCGACAGGATGGTGTCGCCGTAGCCGTTTTCGATGGAGCCAATGGCCACCGACACGAAGTCACCCACTTGGACTTCGACTTCGCCCTTGTCGTTCTTGAACTCTTCCAGCGGCACGTAGGCTTCGGACTTGAGGCCAGCGTTCACGACCACGAAGTTGTGCTCAACGCGCACGACTTCAGCGGTGATGACTTCGCCTGGGCGCATTTCCGTGCGCTGCAAAGATTCTTCAAAAAGGGCGGCAAAAGATTCGGACATGTGTTTCCTTGCCACAAACAGGATTCCAGTAGCACCATTGCTACTGTTTTTATAGCTGCTTGCGGTGGTTTTTTGCGGTAGAACCGCGGGTTAGGTTATCGATCCACACAACCTGTGCGCTGGCGCGCGAGAGGAGTTGCGTGGGCCTGTGGCAAGGCCTTTCAGCATTGCCTGTGGAGCCCGTTCTAAAAAAGGCTCCACACGTTTCAACCCTGCGCAGACCCTGCGAAAGGTTGACGCTCTTGCCACCAGGCCAGCACCTTTTCAACGGCTTGTTCAATCGTCAAATCGGAGTTGTCCAGGACCAGAGCGTCCTGCGCGGGCTTGAGAGGTGCAACGCTGCGGGTGCTGTCCCGGGCGTCGCGCGCTTCCAGATCTGCGCGGAGGTCTGCGATACTAGCCGAAAAACCCTTTGAAATCAACTGTTTATAACGGCGCTCGGCGCGGCAGGCGGCGCTGGCCGTCAAATAGACCTTCAAAGGGGCGTCCGGGAAGATCACCGTCCCCATGTCCCGGCCGTCGGCGACCAGCCCCGGCAGACGCTGGAAGCTGTGTTGCAGATCCACGAGCGCCCCCCGCACGGCGGGCAGGGCAGAGACGCGGGATGCGTTCATGCCGGCCTCTTCGGTGCGGATGGCTTCCGTTACATCGTCGCTGCCCAGCCACACCCGGCCCCCTTCGAAACGCACGGGCAGCGTCTGCGCCAAGGCGGCGATGCGGGCTTCGTGCTCGGGGTTGATGACCAAGCCAACGCGCAGGGCGGCAAGGGCCGTGATGCGGTACATCGCCCCAGAGTCCAGAAACCGGTAGCCCAGTTGCTGCGCAACCGCTGCGGCCACGGTGCCCTTGCCCGAGGCGGTGGGGCCGTCGATGCAGATCACCGGGATGTGGCCAGTGGCAGTGCTTGCCACCGAGAACAGGGCTTCAAAGTAATCCGGGAAGGTCTTCGCCACGCATTTGGGGTCTTCAATGCGCACGGGCAGGCTCGCTGGGTTGAACGCCGCCAGCGAGAAACACATGGCCACGCGGTGGTCGTCGTAGGTGTGGATGCTGGCTGCTTTCCAGTCTTGGACTTGGGCAGGTGGCGTGACGCGGATGAAGTCCGCCCCTTCTTCCACCGTGGCTCCGAGCTTGCGCAGTTCGTTGGCCATGGCGGCGATGCGGTCGGTTTCCTTCACGCGCCAGCTGGCGATGTTGCGCAGCGTGGTGGTGCCCTCGGCATACAGCGCCATCACGGCCAGCGTCATGGCGGCATCGGGGATGTGGTTGCAGTCCAGGTCAATGGCCTTGAGCGGCCAGCCCTGGCCCGGTTCACCCCGCTGGATGTGCAGCCAGTTGGGGCCACCGGTGACCACGGCACCCATGGCGCGGGCGGCATCGACAAAGCGGATGTCGCCCTGGATCGAATCGAGGCCCACGCCTTGAATTTTGATGCCATTCTGGCCGCCAGCGCTTGATGTGATTGCGCCAAGCGCTATGAAATAGCTAGCAGATGATGCGTCGGCCTCGACGTGGATGGTGCCGGGCGACTGGTAGCGGCTGCCCGCCGCAATCGTGAACCGCTGCCAGTTCTGGTGCTCGACCACGATGCCGAAGCGCGCCAGAAGCTGGAGGGTTATGGCGATGTAGGGCTTGGAGATCAATTCCCCCACCACATCGATCACGATGTTCTGGGTGCCAGCCGCCAGTGGCAATGCCATGAGCAGAGCGGTCAGGAACTGGCTGGACACATCGCCGCGCACGCGGATTGGCTCTGCCAGTGCCAGCGCAGGGACGCCATTGGCGTGGGCGATGCGCAGCGGCGGGTAGCCGTCGTTCCCCAGGTAGTCGATCTGGCAACCCAGCTGGCGCAGTGCATCCACCAGGTCGCCAATAGGGCGCTCGTGCATGCGCGGGACGCCCGACAGCTCGAATTCACCGCCCAGCAAGGCCAGTGCGGCCGTCAGCGGGCGCATGGCAGTGCCAGCATTGCCCATGAAGAGCTTGGCCGGCGACTGCGGTGCGCGGCCGCCCAGGCCCGTGATGTGCACGGTGCTGCCAGCCTCGTCCACGGTGCAGCCAATCTGGCGCAGCCCATCGAGCATGACGCGGGTGTCGTCGGACGCCAGCAGGTCGTGCACGGTGGTGGTGCCATTGCTCAGCGCCGCCAGCAGCAACACGCGGTTGGAAATGCTCTTGGAGCCCGGCAGGTGGACTTCACCTGCAGCGGCTTGCAGGGGGGGCAGGTCAATAAATGCGGTGCTGTACATCGGTATCTTTCGTCCATTGGTCCAAGCGCCCGTCATTACTGGCGCAGGCCCATCCCAGTGCACCCGTGGAACTGGCTTTGCCAGGCCACTGGGTGCGTCCCCCTCGGGGGAAGGCGCCGCAGGCGACTCAGGGGGTTACTTTCTCTTCGCACCCATGCGCCAATGCGCCCGGGTCTCGCTGGCCAGCGTCAGCATGTCTTCCAGCGCCTGGGCATCGCCCTTTTGCATGGCCTGCTCGATGGTGTGCAGTGCCTGCTGGAACAGTTTGGACTGGGCGATCAGCTCGTCGCGGTTGGACAGCAGGATGTCGCGCCACACCTTGGGATCACTGGCTGCAATGCGCGTGAAGTCCCGGAACCCCGGGCCCGCCAGCGACAGGAAGTCGTCTCCGGTGTCCTGGCCCGTGATGCTGTTCATCATCGCAAAGGCGAGTACATGGGGCAGGTGACTGACAGCTGCAAACGCCGCATCGTGCGACTCGGGCGACATGCTGGTCACACGGCTGCCCAGGGCCGTCCAGATGTCCTGGGCTTTTTGCAGCTGCGCGGTGAAGGTGCGTTCGGTGGGCGTCAGGATCACCTGGCGCCCGCTGTAGAGATCGGCCTCGGCGTGTTCCACGCCCGACACTTCGCGCCCGGTGATGGGATGTGCGGGCACAAACGAGCCCACCTGATCGCGCAATGCGCGGCGTGCGGCCTGCACCACATCGGCCTTGGTGGAGCCCACGTCCATGATCAGCATCTGGGGGGTGACCAGGTGCTTGATGGCCTTGAGCGTGGCTTCGGTGGCGGCCACGGGCACGGCCACCAGCACAATGTCAGCGCCAGCAACGGCCAGCAAGGCGGACGGCGCCTCGACATCGATCACACCCAGCTGACGGGCGCGGTCGGTGGTGGAAGGTGATTTGCTGTAACCCACCACGCGTTTGACCAGGCCGGCCTTCTTCATGGCCAGGGCGAATGAGCCTCCCATGAGCCCGCAGCCGATCAGTCCCAGTTGTTCGAACATGGCGACGGCTCCTTATGACGAGACAGGGTAGGTGCCCAGGACCTTGTAGAACGCGCACAGGCTGCGCAGTTCTTCCAGCGCCCTGGCCACATGGGGCTGGGCAGGATGGCCGTCGAGATCGATGTAGAAGTAATACTCCCACTGGCCGGTGCGGGCGGGGCGCGATTCGAATCGCGTCATGGACACACCGTGCGTCTTGAGTGGCACCAGCAGGTCGTGCACGGCGCCAGGGCGGTTGGGCACCGACACCACAAGGCTGGTGCAGTCCTTGCCCGAGGGCGGTGGCGTCTGCAGCGTGTGCGGCAGGCAGATGATGGCGAAGCGGGTGCGGTTGTAGGCGTCGTCCTGAATGGCGTGGGAGACGATGTGCAAGCCGAACTGAGTGGCTGCGCGTTCGCTGGAGAGTGCCGCCCAGGCAGGGTTGGTGGTGGCCAGGCGTGCGCCTTCGGCATTGCTGGACACCGGGCGGCGCTCGGCATGCGGCAGGTGCTTGGACAGCCATGCCTGGCATTGTGCGAGCGCTTGCGGATGGGCCAGTACCACCTCAATGCCATCCAGTGAGTTGCTGGTGCGCAGCAGGTTGTGGCGCACGAGCAGGCTGACTTCGCCCACCACGTGGGTGGGGGTGTGCAGGAAGAGGTCGAGCGAGCGGGTGACCACGCCTTCGGTAGAGTTCTCCACGCCCACGACGCCGTACTGCGCGCTGCCAGCGGCTGTGGCGTGGAACACTTCGTCGAAGTTGGCGCAGTACATCAGGTCGGCCGCGCCGCCAAAGAACTCGATCGCTGCCTGCTCGCAGAACGTGCCCTCGGGGCCGAGCACGGCCACACGCTGGGGCGATTCGAGCGCAAGGCAGGCGGACATGATCTCGCGCCAGATGGCAGCGACGTGCGCACCCTTGAGCGGCCCAGGGTTGGCATGGGTGATCTTGTCGATGACCTGGGCTACACGGTCGGGTCGGAAAAAGGGCGTGCCTTCGCGCTTCTTGACTTCACCCACCTGTTCGGCCACGAGCGCCCGTTGGTTCAGCAGCGTGAGCAGTTGCTGGTCGATGCTGTCGATCTGCACGCGCAGGCTGGCGAGGTCGGGTGAGGCTTGCGGAGTGTTCATGGATGGGGAAATTTCGGTGCGCTGTCGCGAAAACGTGGGTGGGCCGTAGTCCGCTCAGGCGTGTTTTTGTTCAAATTCTCGCATGTAGTCCACCAGCGCCTGCACGCCCGCCAGGGGCATGGCGTTGTAGATGCTGGCGCGCATGCCGCCCACGGACTTGTGGCCCTTGAGCTGCAGCAGGCCGCGCTCCTTGGCGCCGACCAGGAAGGCTTCGTTGCGGCTTTCGTCGCGCAGGAAGAACGGGATGTTCATGCGCGAGCGGCAGTTGGCAGCCACCTTGTTCACATACAACTGCGAACTGTCGATGGCTTTGTAGAGAAGATCCGCCTTGGCCATGTTGCGCTGTTCCATGGCTGCCACACCGCTCAAGGCCCCTTCGGTCTGGCGCTTGAGCCACTGGAAGGTGAGGCCTGCAACGTAGATGCCCCAGGTGGGGGGGGTGTTGAACATGGATTGGTTTTCTGCCACCACGCGGTAGTCAAACGCGCTGGGGCAGGCGGGCAGGGCGTGGCCCAGCAGGTCCTCGCGCACGATCACCAGCGTGAGGCCTGCAGGCCCGAGGTTCTTCTGCGCACCGCCAAAGGCAAGTCCGACACGTGACCAGTCCACCGGCCGCGATGCGACATGGGAAGAGAAGTCAATGATCAGCGGTGCATCGCTGCCCAGCGCCTTCAGGTCGGGCAACTCGTGGAACTCGGTGCCATTGATGGTTTCGTTGCTGCAGATGTGCAAATAGCTCGCGCCCCGGCTCACCGTCCAGGAGGCCGGGTCGGGCACGGTGGTGAAGCCGGTGTCTTCGGAGGAGGCCACGATGTTCACTTCGGATGCGTATTTGCGCGCTTCCTTCTGCGACTTTTGGCTCCAGCTGCCAGTCACCACAAAATCAACCACACCGGCCCGCGAGAGATTGAGCGGGACGATCGCGTTCTCGGCCAGGCCACCGCCTTGCATGAACAGGATCTTGAAGTTGGCTGGTACGGCCAGAAGCTCGCGCAGATCGGCTTCCGCCTGTTCGTAGATCGACAGGAACTCTTTGCCCCGATGGCTCATTTCCATCACGCCCATGCCGCTGCCATGCCAGTCCAGCATCTCGGCGGCGGCCTGCTCCAGGACTTCGGTGGGTATGGCGGCCGGGCCGGCCGAGAAGTTATATGGGCGTTTCATTTTTTGGTCAAAAAGGCTGCTGGCGCTTATCAGATAAGCGCTAGCAGCTTCAGTTTTAATAGCGCAATGGGTGCTGCGCCGTCGGGGCAGCACCCGCTGGTCTGACTCAAGCGTCTGGTGGTTCCGGGGTTTCGGCGGCTGGCGGGTTTCCGTCGTTGGCGTTGCCTTCGATTTCGCCCTCAGCCACATTGGCATCGTTTTCAACAATACGTTGCAGCCCGCTGAGCTTGGAGCCTTCGTCCAATGCGATCAGTGTGACACCCTGCGTGGCGCGGCCCAGTTCGCGGATCTCGGAGACGCGGGTGCGCACCAGCACGCCCTTGTCGGTGATCAGCATGATCTCGTCGTCAGCATGCACCAGCGTGGCGGCCACCACCTTGCCATTGCGCTCGCTTTGCTGGATGGCGATCATGCCCTTGGTGCCCCGGCCGTGGCGGGTGTATTCGGTGATGCTGGTGCGCTTGCCATAGCCGTTTTCGGTGGCGGTGAGCACGCTCTGGGTTTCGTCCTCGGCGACCAGCATGGCGATCACGCTCTGGCCGTCTTCCAGCATCATGCCGCGTACGCCACGTGCCGCACGGCCCAGTGGGCGCACGTCGTTTTCGTCGAAACGCACGGCCTTGCCGCCATCACTGAACAGCATCACGTCGTGTTTGCCATCGGTGAGGGCGGCGCCGATCAGGTAGTCGCCATCATCCAGGTTGACGGCGATGATGCCGCCCTTGCGCGGGTTGCTGAATTCATCCAGCGCCGTTTTCTTCACGGTACCCATGCTGGTGCCCATGAACACATAGCGGTCGGCCGGGAAAGTGCGCATGTCGCCGGTCAGTGGCAACACGACGTTGATTTTTTCGCCGTCTTGCAGCGGGAACATGTTCACGATGGGGCGGCCACGCGATCCGCGCGAGCCGGCGGGCACTTCCCAGACCTTGAGCCAGTACAGGCGGCCTCGGTTGGAGAAGCACAGGATGTAGTCGTGCGTGTTGGCGATGAAGAGCTGGTCGATCCAGTCGTCTTCCTTGGTCGCCGTGGCCTGCTTGCCGCGTCCGCCGCGCTTCTGGGCACGGTATTCGGACAGGGGCTGGCTCTTGATGTAGCCGGTGTGGCTGAGTGTGACCACCATGTCGGTGGGGGTGATCAGGTCCTCGGTGGAGAGGTCCTGCGCGCTGTACTCGACGATGCTGCGGCGAGCTCCCAGCTTGTGCTGGCCGAACTCGGTCTTGATGGAGGTGAGTTCTTCGCCAATGATGGTGGAGACGCGCTCGGGCTTGGCCAGGATGTCCAGCAGGTCTTCGATGACCGCCATGACCTCCTTGTACTCGGCGACGATCTTGTCCTGCTCCAGGCCAGTCAGGCGCTGCAGTCGCATCTGCAGGATTTCCTGGGCCTGCGTTTCCGACAGGCGGTACAGGCCGTCCTGGCCCATGCCGAATTCTTTTTCGAGGCCGTCGGGGCGATAGTCGTCAGCATTGATCACGCCACCGTCGGCACGCGTGCGGGTGAGCATCTCGCGCACCAGCTTGCTGTCCCAGGGGCGGGCCATCAGCTCGGCCTTGGCCACCGGCGGGGTGGGTGCGTTGCGGATGATGGCGATGAAGTCGTCGATGTTGGCCAGCGCCACGGCCAGGCCTTCGAGCACGTGGCCACGGTCGCGCGCCTTGCGCAGCTCGAACACTGTGCGGCGGGTGACCACTTCACGGCGGTGCTGCAAAAAGACGCTGATCAGGTCGCGCAGGTTGCACAGGCGGGGCTGGCCGTCGATCAACGCCACCATGTTCATGCCGAACGTGTCCTGCAGCTGCGTCTGCTTGTACAGGTTGTTGAGCACTACCTCGGGCACTTCGCCGCGCTTGAGTTCAATCACCAAGCGCATGCCCGACTTGTCAGACTCGTCCTGGATGTGGCTGATGCCTTCGATCTTCTTCTCGTGCACCAGCTCGGCCATGCGCTCCTGCAGCGTCTTTTTGTTGACCTGGTAGGGCAGCTCATCGACGATGATGGCCTGGCGCTGGCCCCGGTCGATGTCCTCAAAATGGCACTTGGCGCGCATGATCACACGCCCGCGCCCCGTGCGGTAACCGTCTTTGACGCCGTTGATGCCATAGATGATGCCGGCCGTGGGGAAGTCGGGCGCGGGAATGATCTCCATCAGCTCATCAACCGTGGCATCGGGGTTGCGCAGCATGTGCAGGCAGCCATCGACCACTTCATTGAGGTTGTGGGGCGGGATATTGGTGGCCATGCCCACGGCAATACCGGCCGAACCGTTGACCAGCAGATTCGGGAGCTTGCTGGGCAATACCAGCGGTTCCTTTTCGCTGCCGTCGTAGTTGGGGCCGAAATCGACGGTTTCCTTATCGATATCGCCCAGCATTTCATGCGCGATTTTGGCCAGGCGGATTTCGGTATACCGCATCGCTGCGGCGTTATCGCCATCCACCGATCCGAAATTTCCTTGGCCGTCCACCAGCATATGGCGCAGCGAAAAATCCTGTGCCATCCGCACGATGGTGTCGTATACAGCGGAATCACCGTGCGGGTGGTATTTACCAATCACGTCGCCTACGATACGGGCCGACTTTTTATAAGGCCGGTTCCAATCGTTGTTGAGCTCGTGCATCGCAAAAAGCACGCGGCGGTGCACCGGCTTCAAGCCGTCGCGCGCGTCGGGCAGGGCCCGGCCCACGATCACGCTCATCGCGTAATCAAGGTAACTGCGCCGCATCTCTTCTTCGAGGCTGATCGGCAGGGTTTCTTTGGCAAACTGGGTCATTGGGGACTGCGGTGGCGGCGAAGGAGAACCATTTTAGAGGTAAGACCGTGTAGCGACCACGCAACATATCGAAGCAATTCCGGTTTTGTCCTACGGGCCCCAGGCGGGTGCCCCCGCTTTTGCCCTGTTACGTATGGCACAATCGTTTGAACGCTTTGGGTGATGGTCACTCCAAGCGTCCTGATTCGCAGCGCGGCTGCGGCTTTTTCCCCAAGAGGAGAACCATGAAGAAACTGAACAAAGTGGCGATGTTGTTTGCCTCTGCAGCGCTCGCAACCGCCGCTGGCGCACAAACCGTTGACAACTGGAGAAACGCTTCTGGCATCGTCTGGAAGAACGGCACCAACGAATACTGCTGGCGCGATGCCAACTGGACGCCTGCAACGGCCGCTCCTGGCTGCGATGGCGCTATCGCCGCTCCAGCTCCTGCTGCTGCCGCTCCTGCTGCTGCCCCAGCTCCTGCTGCCGCTGCTCCAGCTCCTGCCGCTCCAGCTCCTGCTGTGGCTACCAAGGTGACCTACGCTGCTGACGCATTCTTCGACTTCGACAAGTCGGTGCTGAAGCCAGAAGGCAAGGCCAAGCTGGATGACTTGGTCTCCAAGGTCAAGGGCATCAACCTGGAAGTGATCATCGCCGTGGGTCATACTGACTCCGTGGGCTCCGATGCTTACAACCAGAAGCTGTCTGTGCGTCGTTCCGAAGCCGTGAAGGCTTACTTGGTGTCCAAGGGCATCGAAAAGAACCGCGTCTACACTGAAGGCAAGGGCGAAAAGCAACCCGTGGCTGACAACAAGACTGCCGAAGGCCGTGCGAAGAACCGTCGCGTGGAAATCGAAGTGGTTGGTACCCGCGCTTCCAAGTAATCCTCGTATTGCTTCCCAAAAAAGCCCCGTTATCGGGGCTTTTTTGCGTCTGGGGTTTTTTGTCCATTGCCTTTCGTCGTGGAGAATCAGTGCATGAGTGAAATCGTCAATGCAGATCCGGCCGAACTGGCCAAGTTTTCGGAATTGGCCCATCGCTGGTGGGATCCCGAAAGTGAATTTCGCCCCTTGCACCAGATTAATCCTTTGCGGCTCGACTGGATCAATGCGCAGTGCAGCCTGTCAGGCAAGCGCGTACTGGATGTTGGCTGTGGCGGCGGTATTTTGGCCGACTCCATGGCCCGCAAAGGCGCGGACGTGTTGGGTATTGACCTGGCTTCCAAGGCACTGCGAGTGGCCCAGTTGCACGCTCTGGAGGCACAGACCACCAACATCCAGTACCGGGAAGTCAGTGTGGAGGCGCTCGCCAAAGAGCAACCCGCCAGCTTTGACGTGGTGACCTGCATGGAAATGCTTGAGCATGTGCCTGATCCTGCATCGGTTGTGCGAGCCTGCTCTGAGCTCGTGAAGCCGGGCGGATGGGTGTTCTTTTCGACCATACACCGAAGTGCCAAGGCTTTCATGCTGGCCATTGTGGGCGCTGAATATGTATTAAACATGCTGCCCCATGGAACGCATGAATACGCCAAGATGATTCGACCCAGCGAACTGGCCGCCAGCTGCCGCAGCGCGGGCCTTGACGTGATGACCACCCGAGGCCTGGAGTACAACCCCCTTACGCAACGTTACTGGTTGAGCAGCGACACCAGTGTGAACTACCTGTTTGCCACGCGGCGCGCAGCCTGAGGCCGAGCCTATGTTTCAGAATATCCGCGCGGTGCTGTTTGACCTGGATGGAACACTGATTGACAGTGCCCCTGATCTAGGTGCTGCTGCCGACAAGATGCGCACGGACCGTGGTTTGCCCTCCCTGCCGCTGGAGCGCTATCGTCCGATGGCAGGTGCCGGTGCCCGTGGCATGTTGGGCGAGGCATTTGGCATGGCGCCCGACCATCCCGACTTTCTGACCATGCGCGAGGAGTTCTTCGTGAACTATGAGTCGTGCATGACAGAACGCACCAGCATTTTTGAGGGGGTGCCGGAGCTGGTATCCCAGATCCTCCGCCGCAATCTGGCATGGGGCGTGGTGACCAACAAGGCGACCCGCTTTACGGACCCTCTGACCCGCGCCATTCCGCTGTTTGCGACCGCAGGAGCGGTGATCAGCGGAGATACCACTCCCCATGCAAAACCCCATCCAGCCCCTTTGCTCGAGGCGGCGTCGCGCTTGAAACTGGAGCCGGGGCAGTGCATCTATGTTGGGGACGATGAGCGCGACATTCTTGCAGGCCTCGCTGCGGGCATGGGAACTGTCGCAGCAACCTACGGATACCTGGGGGCCAAGACCAATCCGACAGAGTGGGGCGCCCATGCTGCAATTAAATCTCCGGCCGAGCTCTTGCAATTGCTTGTACGCACCTAAAATAGAGGGTCTGGGGCTGTCCTGGTTTCGACGTGGGTTCGGAATCGGTGTGGTGCATGTCGAGCTTGAGTCACGCTCGTAAATCTCGATTTAAAAAACTAACTGCAAACGACGAACGTTTCGCACTCGCTGCTTAATTGCCAGTGAGCCTTGCAACAGTTGGCCGATGGGCTGGGCAAGGGGGTTCTGAGCAATCAGCGCCTCCCGGCTGCAAGGATAATTACATGGGCTGGCTCTGATCCGGGTACCTTGGCTTGGAGCGAGAAAATAGGGTGCTGGCGGCCTGTGTAGCGTGCGACTGCGCGACACAGGCGGCGAGACTCAAATCAGATCGCTAAACATGTAGATCTGCCCGATGAAGGCTTGCGGACGCGGGTTCAATTCCCGCCAGCTCCACCACCATAACGTCCAAGGGCGTTCGCTGATTTCCAGCGAACGCCCTTTTTCATTGGTAAAACAGGTACTTACGGTGCATGGACATGCGCCGTAGTTCGCTGGTAGCCACAGCTAAACCGGGGAACGGATGGGGGAACAAACCTGAAAAATCACCGACTGCGCCTAGTTGTTCCCGCGTTTCCTTCGGGGGCTATTGCATCCATGCATTCCAAGACTCTTTCCAGAAACTGCTGCACCGAAAGATCCTTGTTTGCCTCCCAGGGGTTGGTGTGCTGACCGTCGATGCCCTGGGAAATATTGGCAATTGAGTGCGATAGATTGGTCGGCAGGGGCTGTTTGCCTGCGGCGAGAGCCGCGAGGTTCGAAAAAAATAGCCCGCACGAGGCGGGCTAAATCATTGCATCACTCGCACAGGGGAGGAGCGAACCGCCAGATTTGACGGTAGGTGCATCCTAAGTCCGGTTCCGATTGGTGTGCGATGGGCGGGTCAGTAAATCGTGAAATATGTCCGGTTTACACGGGCCTCCGACGTGTCAGCAGGGTTTGAAGGTTTTAGCGCGACGAACAAAACTCCCCTGGCGGCCGCCCGTCTTGTTGTACGGCTTGTACTGCCTGCGAAGAAACGCTTAGCCCGGGCCGCTGCGCTAGGTGTTGTTCGCCGCTCTTGGCTGCAGTGCCGCTTGTTCCATGCATCGCAATCGCAGCGTTGTGAAGATGGGTTTTGGGTCTACGGACCGTATCGCCAAGCGGCGCAGGTTGTCACTGGGCGACGCAGCTTGATTAGATCGCGAGGTTGTAGCTTCGTGTATCAATTCTTGAGCCTCAGGGGCTCACGCCGCACAATGCACGCTCGTTCACGCCGGAGGCCACCATGCCAATGGAGTACTTGAGAGCGCTGGAGCGCGACGCGCTTCCCTTGATTGAATCGGATGTCGTCAACATCGACAAGCTGCGCATCCTGCGCGCGGCTGGAATGGTGGAGGTGCAGCTTCCGCCCGTCGATTCACCCCATCAGAAAGCCCAGGTGCTGTATGTCACCGGCCTCGGTTGTGCGACCCTGCGAGCCTGTGGAGCCCGCGTCAAGATACACCACCGGGAATCGCATTGCGATCTGGAGTCTTCCTACGACTGAGGTCCCTGGTGAGGGGATTCCTGGAAAAACTCCAGGCACCGGGAGAAATCGTCCTACAGAGTGTTGCGCTGCACCAGAAGGGCCATAGTCGCAGGCCAAAAATACGATGAAGCATCTGTATTGCTGGCACGGCCAGACGAAAGGTGCATATGAGCAGTTGGTACAAATTGGCGCTTGGCAACGACGATGAGGCCTTTGAGCCTGCCTTGCGAATCCAGCAGATGTTCATGTCGAAGTTCTTGATGTGTCCTCCTGGTTCTGGCAGGGCACTTTTTTCTTGCTACGACAAGGCGAACGACAACCTCTGGCTGTACTTTTCCCCGGCAGCGCAGGACATCGCATTGCGTGTGTATGCACAGCCGTGTGATCCCCCGACAGCACTGGACTGCATTGGTCTGCTGGCCGGTGAAGGCGATGCACTCGGAATGGGGGAGTCTCCTTTGTTGAAAAAGGCGGCGTAGTCCTCTTCCGGACAAGGGCACTTGCAAAGCCGGCCTCTTGGTCTTACGCACTTGACGTGTATGCGCTGTCCCGCATCCGTGTTCTCTGGGCTCTGACATGCGCTCGTGCATGGGTATGTGCCAATCTTTTTACCGGCCGTTATCGGCCCGGCCTCAGGAGTAAAAATGTTGTCCTACGATCCCACGCTTTCTCACCACCTGGAAGCTTGCCCAGAGGCTCCCTCTCTGCAGATGGGCCAGCCCGCAGACAGGCTCTTGCAACGCCAGCAAACCGACAACCTGCCTCTGGGCCGCAGCGACAGCCACGGCCTGGAGCGGGAGTTGCAGTTTGCCGATCTGGACTGTCAAGAGCCGCAGGCGATGGGCTGATGACTTTTCGCCTGTAAATGGGTGGTTGCGGAGCAAAGCGATGTCGGTGCTGACACTGCACGTCCGCCCGGAAGGTGCCCAGCAGTATCTGGCAAGGGTGTTCGACGGAAAAATTCTGGTCGGTGTTCCGACCTTGCACCCCGGCATCAAGGAGGCGATAGAGGCGTATGGCTTGGGCCAAGGCTTCGCGGGGGGGATTGCCTTCCATATCTGGTATAGCGGCTGGAGCGTCGGCACCATACCACTCGACCGGATGCGGACTGAGGCTGCCGAGTTAGCAAATCGGCTTGTTGTGCTTTCCGCCGTGGTCCGTTAAGGGCACTCGCAGCTATGTTGCAGGCTGGTGGGTGGCATAGCACGGGGGTGAAACAAAATGAAATAAACCGAAACTGCGTCGAGACCCCATCGGCGGGGTCTGTCGGCACCATCAGGGTCATGTTCAACACCGTCCATGAAAGGACTGCACCATGAAACCCTGGATCAAGAAAACCCTGATGGGCATCTTCGGCGCCTCCATTGCCGTGGGCGGCTTGACGGCCTGCTCCAGCAGCCACCATCACCGCGGCCCGATGAGCCCCGAGAAGATAACCGAGGTGCGTGGCAAAGTGGTGGAGCGCGTCAGCAGCAAGCTGGACCTGAACGAGGCGCAAAAGCTCAAGCTCAATGTGCTGGCCGACAAGATGGAAGCCCAGCGGGCAGCTTTCATCGGCAAGACTGCGGATCCGCGCACCGAAATGCAGGCCATTGTGGCGGGCGCCAAGTTTGACCGCGCGCGGGCGCAGACCTTGCTGGATGAGAAAACCCGCGCGGTCCAGGCCAACAGCCCCGAAGTCATCAGCGCACTGGCCGATTTCTACGACAGCTTGAACCCCGACCAGCAGCAGAAAGTGCGCGAGATGATGCAGAGGCGCAAGGGCTGGATGGCGCGCGGCTGATGGCGGGGGGCGTTCACATGTCTCCTACGCTGGAACCCATCCACCGCCTGGCACAGGGCGTGCGCAAACATGGGCCTGCGCTGCTGGCGGGCATGCCCGACCCCCACGACGAGTTGATGTCGCTGGTCTGGGGGCCGCGTTTTGACCGCGAACATGCGCTGGGCTTGGTCGCTCGCCAGCCTGCAGCCGCAGCGCAGACCCTGCCGGCGCTGCTGGCCGCCGCAGACCACTTTGACACGCTGCATTCCGGTGCCCAGGGCCGCCTGCGCAAACTTATCGTGCGACACCGCGCATTGCGTGTGGTGGACACCGCTCGGGGGCCCGCCCACGGAGCGGATGCCTGACGGTGTGAGAATTGCGCATGCACCGCATCCTGCTTATTGACGACGACGCGCAGCTGGGCCCGCCACTGGCCACCTACTTCCAACGGTTCGAGCTGGAGTTGATCCATGCCCTCAAACCGAGCGACGGGCTCGCCCAGCTGGCGACAGGCGGATTTGATGCCGCCATCCTGGATGTCATGCTGCCCGAAATGGACGGGTTTGAGCTGTGCCGCACCATTCGCAAGCAGGGCGATCTGCCCATCGTGATGCTGACCGCCCGGGGCGAGGTGATGGACCGGGTGGTGGGGCTGGAGCTGGGAGCCGATGACTACCTGCCCAAGCCTTTTGAGCCGCGTGAATTGGTGGCTCGACTGCAGACCGTGCTGCGCCGCCGACGGGCCAGCGGGCCCGGGAACGGCTCGGGTGCCACGTTGGAGTTTGAAGGCCTGAGCATTGATGCAGCCCGCCGCAGCGTGTTGCGCCAGGGGGTGGCGTTGGAGCTGACGGGCACCGAATTCGACCTGCTGCACCTGTTGGCCCGGGAGCCTGGCAAGGTGTTCAGCCGCGACGACATCCTCAACCAGCTGCGCGGGCATGAGGCCGAGCTGTACACGCGCGCGGTCGATATTGTGGTCAGCCGCCTGCGCAAGAAGCTGGAGCCGCTGGACTGCATCAAGACGCTGCGCAACGCGGGCTATTCGCTGGCACTGCGCAGGGCGGCCAGTGCTCCGCCTGGCGCCCCTTCTTCGGCATCGACCTGGCCATGAAGCCCTCCGATTCACAGCTCGGGCACGATCCCGCCTGCCCATGGCACCGACGTGCGCGCGATGCCGTCGGGTATTCGCTGCGCATCCGCCTGGTGCTGGTGTTCATGGCACTCGCCGTGACCGTGGCCGTGGTCTTCATGGGTGGCATGCAGAAGGTGGTTGCTCTGGGCTGGAAGGAGGCCGCACGTCCGCTGCTGATGGACTATGTGGACCGCCTCACGGCTGAGATTGGCAGCCCGCCCAGCATCGAGCGGGCACAGGCCATTGCCGACCGGCTTCCGGTGACGCTGCGCATCGACGGGCCGCAGATCCACTGGGATTCGCACCCCGATCGGCCGCGCCCGGACTGGATGAGTGACAAGGTCCAGCGCCAGGACCACTGGAGCCGCGATGACACCGGCTACCGCCTTCTGCAGCGCACCACGGCCGATGGCCACCACATCGAATTCGGGCTGAACGCGCTATCGTGGGACAAGCGCCCGCGCATCGCCTGGGGCACGCTCACGGTGTTGCTGTTGCTCACAGCGCTGGCCTTTGTGTATGTGCGCCACCTGTTGCGGCCCCTGGACGACATCCGGCATGGTGCGCGGCGCTTTGGCAATGGCGACTTTGGCGAACCTATTCCGGTGCGCCACGCGCACCGGCCCGATGAGCTGGGACAGCTGGCGGGCACCATCAACACCATGGGCGAAGACATCCACCAGATGCTGGAGGCCAAGCGGGCGCTGCTGCTGGCCATGAGCCACGAGCTGCGCAGCCCGCTCACGAGGGCGCGCCTGAACACCGAGCTGTTGCCCGAATCGCCCGATGTGCTTGCCCAGCGCGCAGCCCTGATGCGCGACTTGGGTGAAATGGCACGGCTCATTACCGACTTGCTCGAAAGCGAGCGCCTGGCCGGGCGTCATGCGGCCCTGCACCGCGAGCCCACTGACCTGGCCGAGCTGGCGCGTGAGGTGGTGGCGGAACTGGAAGTGCGCCACCCTGGGGCAACAGCGATCACGCTGCTTGTGCCCGGCACTTTGCCCACCTGCATGCTCGACCGGTCCCGTGTGCGCCTGCTGATGCGCAATCTGCTGGACAACAGCCTGCGCCACAACGACCCCGCAGCCCAGCCGCCGCAGATCGAACTGCGAATGAACGAAGGCGTGGTGGAGATCGAAGTGCGGGACCACGGCCCCGGCGTGCCGCCTGCGCATCTGCCGCATCTGGCCCAGGCGTTCTACCGCCCCGACACGGCGCGCCAGCGCACCACAGGGGGGGTAGGGCTGGGGCTGTACCTGTGCCGCCTGGTCACGCAGGCCCACGGCGGCACCCTGCTGGTGCGCAATGCGGAACCGGGCCTGAGAGTCACGGCGCGCTTGCCGTGTCCTGACGGTGCGGCACAGGCAACTGCTGGCGCGCCAGGCTGAGCGCGGCGCAGTCCACGCCGATATCTGGCGCACACGGTTGGTGCGCTTGTGGCCTGCATCGAGATGGCGCAACGGGTGCTGCTCCAACCCGCCCTGGCAGCCCTGTGCTTTGCGGTAGGTGTCCAAATAATGCCTGAAATGGCTGCTAGCGCTTTATGGGTAAGTGCTAATAGCTATTATTTTAATAGTGAAATTGCCAGGCTCATGGAGACCCAAGCCGCCAAGCCAGATCAGCTGGCCCCGATTTTGCTTAACCCTGGCACTACCTCCGCACATGGTGAGGGCCTAGCGTTTACCCTGTATATACAGGTATGCTCCGGCTGTCATCATGGCAACCGGCACGCAGGCGTCCCGGCTGGGTGGGCCAACGAACTTTCTTCACACAGGAGCAGATGATGACTCGATCGGTTGCGAAATGGACGTCGCTGGCAGCGGCAACGGCATGCGTGATGGCACTGGCCGCACCGGCCCAGGCGCAGGACACCAAGATTGTGCTGGGCATGTCCGGCTGGACGGGCTTTGCGCCGCTCACCCTCGCCGACAAGGCCGGCATCTTCAAGAAGAACGGCCTTGATGTGGAGATCAAGATGATCCCGCAGAAGGACCGCCACCTGGCCCTGGCCTCCAAGTCCATCCAGTGCGCTGCCACTACGGTCGAGACGCATGTGGCCTGGAACGCCAACGGCGTGCCCATCGTGCAGATCTTCCAGATGGACAAGTCCTACGGCGCCGACGGCATTGCGGTGCGTGGCGATATCAAGAGCTTTGCAGATCTCAAAGGCAAGACCATCGGCGTGGATGCGCCCGGCACCGCGCCTTACTTCGGCCTGGCCTGGATGCTGAGCAAGAACGGCATGAGCCTCAAGGACGTGAAGACCACCACGCTGTCGCCCCAGGCGGCCGCGCAGGCCTTCGTGGCGGGCCAGAACGACGCCGCCATGACGTATGAGCCCTACCTGTCCACCGTGCGCGACAACCCCGCCTCGGGCAAGATTTTGGCCACCACGCTCGACTACCCCATGGTGATGGACACCGTGGGCTGCGACCCCACCTGGCTCAAGGCCAACGGCAAGGCCGCGCAGGCGCTCGCCAACTCGTACTTCCAGGCGCTCGACATGATCAAGGCCGACCCGACCAAGTCCAACGAGATCATGGGCGCTGCGGTCAAGCAGACGGGCGAGCAGTTCGCCAAGTCGTCGTCCTTCCTGCGCTGGCAGGACAAGGCTGCCAACCAGAAGTTCTTTGCGGGCGAACTGCAGGCTTTTATGAAGGACGCCACGGCCATCCTGCTGGAGGCCGGCATCATTCGCAAGGCGAATGAAGACCTGGCGGTCACCTTCGACGCGAGCTTCATCAAGTAAGAAACTGGAAGAAGAACGCGCCATGTCTGCCGTGCAACCCCTGTCCGTTACCGCGCCAAAAGCCCCTGTGCGGCGGCGTTCACTGGCTCCACTGGAGCCTGTGAGTGCCCGCGCCCGTTGGTTGCTGGGCTTTGGTTTTTTTGTGTTGTTTGTGCTGGTGTGGGCGTTTTTCACGCTGGGCGGCTATGTGTCGCCCACGTTTTTGGCCAGCCCCGTCACGATGGCCAAGGAGGGCTGGCTGCTGTTTGCAGAGTACGGCTTTCACAAGGACATCGGCATGACGGTGTGGCGTGTGTTCGGCGGCTTCATCCTGGCCGCAGTCATCGCCGTGCCGCTGGGCATTGCCATGGGTGCTTACAAGGGCATCGAGGCGTTCTTTGAGCCCTTCATTTCGTTCTGCCGCTATCTGCCAGCCTCGGCCTTCATCCCGCTGCTGATCCTGTGGGCGGGCATTGGCGAGGCTCAGAAGATCCTCGTCATCTTCATCGGCTCGGTCTTCCAGATCACGCTGATGGTGGCCGTGACCGTAGGCGGCGCGCGGCGCGACCTGGTGGAGGCTGCCTACACCCTGGGTGCGGGCCACAAGGGCATCGTCACGCGGGTGCTCATCCCCGGTGCTGCCCCCGACATTGCGGAAACCCTGCGCCTGGTGCTGGGCTGGGCTTGGACGTATGTGATCGTGGCCGAGTTGATCGGATCGTCGAGCGGCATCGGCCACATGATCACCGACAGCCAGTCGCTGCTCAACACCGGCCAGATCATCTTCGGCATCATCGTCATCGGCCTTATCGGGCTGGTGTCCGACTTCGCCTTCAAGGCCCTCAACCACCGGCTGTTTGCCTGGAGTTTTGTGCGATGAGCTCTGTTTCCATTCAAGCCGTCTCGCGCGTTTTCGAGACTGCCAAGGGCCAGCGCACGCAGGCGCTGCAACCGGTGGACTTTGAAGTGCGGGACAACGACTTTGTGACCATCCTCGGTCCCTCGGGCTGCGGCAAGTCCACGCTGCTGCGGATCGTCGCGGGGCTGGACCATGCCACCAGCGGCCGCGTTCTGCTGGATGGCGCGCCGGTCGAAGGCCCCGGCGCCGAGCGCGGCATGGTCTTCCAGAGCTACACGCTGTTCCCCTGGCTCACCATTGAGCAGAACATCCGCTTTGGCCTGCGCGAGCGCGGCATGCCCGAGGCGCAGCAGAAAGAGCGCGCCGACTATTTTCTAGCCAAGGTCGGCCTGCGCGGCTTCGAGCAGCATTTTCCCAAGCAGCTGTCGGGCGGCATGCAGCAGCGCACCGCCATTGCGCGCGCGCTCGCCAACGACCCCAAGATTTTGTTGATGGACGAGCCCTTCGGCGCGCTGGACAACCAGACCCGCGTGCTCATGCAAGAGCTGCTGCTGGGCATCTGGGAGGCCGAGCGCAAGACGGTGCTCTTCGTCACCCACGACATCGACGAAGCCATCTTCATGGCCAACCGCGTGGCCGTGTTCAGCGCCCGCCCCGGCCGCATCAAGACCGAGCTGGCGGTGGACCTGCCGCACCCACGCCACTACACCATAAAGACCAGCCCCGAATTCATGGACCTCAAGGCGCGCCTCACCGAAGAGATTCGCGCCGAATCCATGGCGGCGGACCTGCACTGATCTGAACCTGCACCCACCCTGCATCCACCCATGAGCGCCCGTCCATCCCGCCGCACCAACGCCGCTGCACCGCGCAGCACCACGCCTGCCAAGGCCGTGGCCTCGGCGGCTGCGCCCGCGCAGGCCATGGCGCTGTACGAGCAGGTCAAGGACCACATCTCGCGCAAGATCCAGGAAGGCATCTGGCGAGCGGGCGACCGCCTGCCCTCCGAGAACGAGCTGGTCACCCAGTTCGGCATCTCGCGCATGACCGTGAACCGCGCGCTGCGCGAGCTGGTAGAGCAGGGCCGCATCGTGCGCGTGGCGGGCGTGGGCAGCTTTGTGGCCGAAGACAAGCCGCAGTCCACGCTGCTGCAGATCGCCAACCTCGCGAGCGAGATCCGCCAGCGCGGGCACGACTACCGCTGCGACGTGCTGGCGGTAGAGCGCATCTCGGCAACGCTCGAAGTGGCCGCCGCGCTGGACCTGCGCACGGGCGAGTCGGTGTTCCACTCGCTGTGCATCCACCGCGAAGATGGGCTGCCTGTGCAGCTCGAAGACCGCCATGTGAACCCGCGCCAGGTGCCTCAGTTCGCCGCGCAGGACTTCACGCAACTGCAGCCCTCCGAATACCTGGTGCGCAACGTGCCCTTCGACCAGATCGAGCATGTGGTCGATGCCGTCATGCCCACCGCGGAGCAGGCCACGCTGCTGGAGATGTCTCC
This sequence comes from Acidovorax sp. NN32, assembly GCF_057597245.1. Classification (NCBI taxonomy): domain Bacteria; kingdom Pseudomonadati; phylum Pseudomonadota; class Betaproteobacteria; order Burkholderiales; family Comamonadaceae; genus Acidovorax; species Acidovorax sp. NN32. The sequence continues at coordinate 3,202,518 of NZ_CP199679.1, read as the reverse complement.
GCAGGAGCCCTGCCTGCTGCTCACCCGCCGCACCTGGTCGCGCGGGGTGCCCATCACCGTGGTGCGGTGTTTGCACCCTGCCACCCGCTACCGTTTGGGCAGCCGCTTCCGAGCCGACGGCAACCCCGTCGCCGGTTGATGGCTGTTGGTCAAAAGCCCCAGATTATTTCGCTTGTACCTACTTGTATATACAGGATCAACGCCATGACAAAAGCCACCACTTCCTCTCTGACCCTGCTCCCCGGCCATGTGTCGTTGGCCGCGCTGCGCAGCATCTATGCCGCGCCCGTGCAATTGTCGCTGGACCCGTCCGCGCGGGCCCTCATGCAGGCGTCGCTGGCCACGGTGCAGCGTATCGTGGACGAAGACCAGGTGGTCTATGGCATCAACACCGGCTTTGGCAAGCTCGCCAGCACCAAGATTGCGCACGAGCGCCTGGCCGAGCTGCAGCGCAACCTGGTGCTGTCGCACAGCGTGGGCACGGGCGATGCGCTTGCGGACGATGTGGTGCGCCTCATCCTTGCGACCAAGGCCATCAGCCTGGCGCGTGGCCATTCGGGCATCCGGCCTGAGATCGTGGATGCGCTGCTGGCCATGGCCAACGCCAATGTGCTTCCTGTTATTCCGGCCAAGGGCTCCGTCGGCGCATCGGGTGACCTGGCGCCGCTCGCCCACCTGGCCTGTGTGCTGATCGGGGAAGGGCAGGCCAAGGTGGATGGCAAGGTGGTGTCGGGGGCGGAGGCCATGCGCTCCATCGGTTTGCAGCCGTTTGTGCTGGGTCCCAAGGAAGGGCTGGCGCTGCTCAACGGCACGCAGGTGTCCACCTCACTCGCGCTGGCCGGGCTGTTCGGCGCGGAGAGCGTGTTCGCTGCAGCGCTGGTCGCGGGCTGCCTGTCACTCGAAGCCATCAAGGGCTCGGTCAAGCCCTTTGATGCGCGCATCCACGAAGCGCGCGGCCAGGCCGGGCAGATTGCCGTGGCTGCCGCTGTGCGCGCCTTGCTCGACGGCAGCGCCATCGACCCATCGCACCCCAACTGCGGCCGCGTGCAAGACCCGTACTCCATTCGCTGCGTGCCGCAGGTGATGGGCGCGTGCCTGGATAACCTGCACCACGCCGCGCGCGTGCTGACCATCGAGGCGAATGCGGCATCCGACAACCCACTCGTTTTTGACAACGGCGACGTGATCTCCGGCGGCAACTTCCACGCCGAGCCGGTCGCCTTTGTGGCCGACATCATTGCGCTCGCCGTGGCCGAGATCGGCGCCATCTCCGAGCGCCGCCTGTCGCTGCTGCTGGACCCGGGCCTCTCGGGCCTGCCCGCGTTCCTGATCCGCGACAGCGGCGTGAATTCGGGCTTCATGATCGCCCAGGTCACCGCCGCCGCGCTGGCGGCCGAGAACCAGTGCCTGGCCAACCCCAGCAGCGTGACCAGCCTGCCCACATCGGCCAACCAGGAGGACCATGTCTCCATGGCCACCTACGGCGCACGCCGACTGGGCGACATGGTGCGCAACGCGGCCGTGATGGTGGGCATCGAGGCCATGGCGGCCGCGCAGGGCATGGAGTTCGACCGCAGCTTGAAATCCTCTCCGCTCGTCGAAGCACAGTTCGCCGCCATCCGCGAGCGCGTGGCCTACCTGGAGCAAGACCGCTACCTTGCCACCGACATCGAAGCCATGCGCGCATGGGCCCAGCAGTCCACATGGCCTGCAGCGCTCACGCAATGCCTGCCCAGCTTCGCCTGATTTTTTTACGCACACCCACTGATTCACAGGAGCCCACCATGAATGCCAACGACGCCATCATCGCCGCCGCCTCCAACACCGACCCCCGCCACGACGCCAGCCGCGTGATCCGCGCGCCGCGTGGCAGCCAGCTCACCTGCAAGAGCTGGCTCACCGAAGCGGCCTATCGCATGATCCAGAACAACCTGGACGCCGAAGTGGCCGAGCGCCCGCAAGACCTGGTGGTGTACGGCGGCATCGGCCGCGCCGCACGCAACTGGGAGTGTTATGACCAGATCCTTGCCTCGCTCAAGGACCTGAACGACGACGAGACCCTGCTCATCCAGTCCGGCAAGCCCGTGGGCGTGTTCAAGACCCACGCCAACGCACCGCGCGTGCTGCTGGCCAATTCCAACCTCGTGCCCAAGTGGGCCAACTGGGAGCACTTCAGCGAGCTGGACCAGAAGGGCCTGTTCATGTACGGCCAGATGACGGCGGGCAGCTGGATCTACATCGGCACACAGGGCATCGTCCAGGGCACGTACGAAACCTTTGCCGAGGCGGGCCGCAAGCACTATGGCGGGTCACTCGAAGGCAAGTGGATACTGACCGCAGGCCTGGGCGGCATGGGCGGTGCACAGCCGCTCGCGGCCACGTTTGCGGGAGCGGTGTCGCTCAACATTGAATGCCAGCAAAGCAGCATCGACTTCCGTTTGCGCACGCGCTACGTGGACAAGCAGGCGCGCGACATCGACCATGCGTTCGAGCTGATCCAGCAGCACACGGCTGCCAAGGAGGCCATCTCCATCGCGCTGCTGGGCAACGCGGCCGACGTGCTGCCTGAACTCGTCAAGCGTGCCAAGGCCGGCGGCTTGAAGCCCGACCTGGTGACCGATCAAACGTCGGCCCACGACCTCGTCAACGGCTACCTGCCTGCAGGCTGGACGGTGGAGCAATGGCGCGCCGCGCAGCAGGACGTGACGCAACACGAGGTGCTGAAGAAGGCCGCTGCCCGCTCCTGCGCCGTGCATGTGCAGGCCATGCTCGACTTCCAGCACATGGGCATCCCGGTGGTGGACTACGGCAACAACATCCGCCAGGTGGCGTTTGATGAAGGCGTGAAGGACGCGTTCGACTTCCCCGGCTTTGTGCCCGCCTACATCCGTCCGCTGTTCTGCGAAGGCAAGGGCCCGTTCCGCTGGGTGGCGCTCTCCGGCGACCCGGAGGACATCCGCAAGACCGACGCCAAGATCAAGGAGCTGTTCCCCGAGAACAAGCATGTGCACCGCTGGCTCGACATGGCGGGCGAGCGCATCGCCTTCCAGGGCCTGCCCGCACGCATCTGCTGGCTGGGCCTGGGCGAGCGCCACATTGCGGGCCTGGCCTTCAACGAGATGGTGAAGAACGGCGAACTCAAGGCCCCCATCGTCATCGGCCGTGACCACCTGGACACCGGCAGCGTGGCCAGCCCCAACCGCGAGACCGAGGGCATGCGCGACGGCACCGACGCCGTGAGCGACTGGCCGCTGCTCAACGCGCTGCTCAACACCTCGGGCGGGGCCACCTGGGTCAGCCTGCACCACGGAGGCGGCGTGGGCATGGGCTACTCGCAGCACTCGGGCATGGTCATCGTGGCCGACGGCACTGAAGCAGCGGCCCAACGCCTTGCCAATGTGCTGGTCAACGACTGCGGCAGCGGCGTGATGCGCCATGCCGATGCGGGCTACGAACTGGCGGTGGAGACGGCCAAGAAGCAGGGCCTGAAGCTGCCCATGGTGAAGTGAAGGGGCGAGGGAGGGAATGACAGGAATGTGAAAAAAGGGAACTGCATTCCCAGTCGTTGGGAATGTTGGGTTTGAATGCCGCTGCAATCCTTTGATACTGAGTCCATGCCCACCCGTGGACCAACCTCCGTTGCTGCTGCCGACCGTGTTTTGCACGTGCTGGCGGTGCTGGCGCAACATGGGCAGCCCATGTCGGCGGCCGAGTTGATGGAGGCCACGGGCCTTGCGCGCAGCACGCTGTACCGGCAGCTCGCGCGGCTCAAGCAGTGGGGCTTTGTGCTGGAGAGCAGCGGGCACTACGCGCCCGGGCCGCTGAGCCTGCAACTGGCCCTGGGCTTTGACATGGCGTCGCACCTGGTGCACCACGCGCGGCCGGACATGCAGGCCCTGGCCCGGCAGTCCCACGAGAGCGTGGGGCTGGTGGTGGCGGTGAATGACAGCGTGGTGTGCCTGGACATGGTGGACAGCACGCAGGCCCTGCGCTGCTCGTTTGAAAAAGGGCGCAGCGTGCCGCTGCGCGCGGGTGCCTCCGCCAAGTGCCTGCTTGCCCATGTGGCACCGGCTACGCGCAATGCCATTCTGGACCTGCACTACGGCGCAGACACTGCTGAGCGCCAGGCGGCGCTGACCGAGCTGGAGGGCATTGCCAAGGCGGGTTACGCCGTCAGCTCCGGCGAAGTGGATGCCGGTGTCTGGGGCGTCAGCGTGCCCGTGTTCGGATCTCCCCGGCAGGCTGCAGGGGCCATCACCCTGATGGCCCCGATCTTGCGAGCCCAAGGGCAGGAGGCCGCGCTCACCGGCATGGCTGTCGTCGCCGCAGCGCGCATCTCCCGCCAGCTCACTTCTCCCTGATTTCCCTCACCCCTTCCCAAGGAGCTTTCCCCATGAACCTTCGCCGCAACCTTCTTCTGGCCAGCCTGGCCGCCGCAGCCTTCTGCACCACGGGTGCACAGGCCCAGGACAACGTCCTGCGTGTGGGCACCGATGCCACGTTCCCGCCCATGGAGTTTGTCGAGAACGGCAAACGCACAGGCTTTGATGTCGAGCTGGTGGAGGCCATTGCCAAGACCATGGGCAAGCAGGTCGAGTGGGTGGACATCGACTTCAAGGGCCTGATTCCCGGCCTGATTTCCAAGCGTTTTGACATGGCGGTGTCGGCCATCTACATCACCGACGAGCGCAAGAAGGTGGTGGACTTTACTGACTCCTACTACGCCGGCGGCCTGGTGGTGATGGTGAAGGCCGACAACAAGGCCATCAACAAGCTGGCCGACCTGGACGGCAAGAAGGTCAGCGTGCAGGTGGGCACCAAGTCGGTGTCGTACCTGACCGAAAAATTCCCCAAGGTGCAGCGCGTGGAGGTCGAGAAGAACCAGGAGATGTTCAACCTGGTGGACATCGGCCGCGCCGACGCCGCCGTGACCGGCAAGCCCGCCGCGTTCCAGTATGTGCGCACCCGCCCGGGTCTGCGCGTGCTCGACGAGCAGCTCACCACCGAGGAATACGGCATGGCCCTGCGCAAGGACACGCCGGAGCTGACGAAGGCCGTCAACGGTGCCATCACCAAGCTCAAGGCCGACGGCACCTATGCGGCCATCGTCAAGAAGTGGTTCAGCAACAGCGCTGCCAAGTAAGCCACTGACCCACTGACCGTTGCCGAACTGAGCCATGGAACTCGATTTTTCTCCTGTCTGGGCCGGGTTGCCCCAATTGCTGGCGGGCGCGCTGGTCACTGTGGAAATCACGGCCGCCTCGCTGCTGCTGGGCTGCGCCATGGGCCTGCTGGTGGGCATTGGCCGCCTGAACCCCAAGCGCCGCGTGGTCTACGCCCTGTGCACTGCCTACGTGGCCGCGATACGCGGCACGCCGCTGCTGGTGCAGCTGTTCATCCTGTTCTTTGGCCTGCCTCAGTTTGGCATCCTCCTGCCTGCCTTCGTGTGTGGCGTGATCGGCCTGGGCATCTACTCGGGCGCCTATGTGTCCGAGGTGGTGCGCGGCGCCATCCAGTCCATTGACAAGGGGCAGATGGAGGCGGCGCGCTCCATCGGCATGTCCTCGGGCCTGGCCATGCGCACGGTGGTTCTGCCGCAGGCCGTGGTGCGCATGATTCCGCCACTGGGCAATGAGTTCATCGCGCTGATCAAGAACTCGGCGCTGGTGTCGCTGCTCACCATCCACGACCTGATGCACGAAGGGCAGAAGATCATCAGTGTGTCGTACCGCTCGCTGGAGGTGTACCTGGCGATTGCGGTGGTGTATTTCATCCTCACGGGTGTCACTTCGTTGGTGCTGCGCCGCATGGAGCTGCGCCTGCGTGCCGGGGGGATGGTGCAATGAAGAATAATTCTGTGACAACTGGAGCAAGCCCGTCCGCCGATCCCATCGTGCGCATCCGCGGGCTGCGCAAGGCGTTTGGCAACCATGTGGTGCTGAACGGCATCGACTTTGATGTGCTGCCGTCGCAGGTGGTGGTGGTCATCGGGCCCAGCGGCTCGGGCAAGAGCACTTTTTTGCGCTGCTGCAACGGGCTGGAGCAGCCCGAAGGCGGAACGGTCGAGATTTGCGGCCGCACACTGGTGCAGGACGGCCGCATGCTGCCTGACCATGACCTGAACGCCCTGCGCGAAGAAGTGGGCATGGTGTTCCAGTCGTTCAACCTGTTTCCGCACCTGTCGGTGCTTGACAACGTGACGCTGGGCCCACGCAAGCTGCACGGCCTGTCGCGCAAGGAGGCCGAGGAGCGTGCCCAGGCCCTGCTGGCCAAGGTGGGCCTGGCGCACAAAGCCACGGCCATGCCCGCCAGCCTGTCGGGCGGACAGAAGCAGCGGGTGGCCATTGCCCGCGCGCTGGCCATGGAGCCGCGCGTGATGCTGTTCGACGAGCCCACCTCGGCGCTAGACCCCGAGCTGGTGGGCGAGGTGCTGCAGGTCATGAAGCTGCTGGCCAGCGAAGGCATGACCATGATGGTGGTCACGCACGAAATGGACTTTGCACGCGAGGTGGGCGACGTGGTGGTGGTGATGGACGGCGGCGGCATCATCGAGGCCGGTGAACCTGCCACCATCTTCACCAACCCGACGCAGGAGCGCACGCGCTCTTTCCTGCAAGCCGTGCTCACGCGCGCCTGAGGCCTGAGGCTGGGAGCGGCATGGTGCACCATGGTCAATAACAATCAAGGAGACAACCCCGATGCCCCAGCCTTCATCTGCTTTGGACACACCCTTGCCAGCACGCTTTCAGCAGCGCTTGCAGGAGCGCCTGACCGCAGACGACATTGCCCGCTTTGACCGCGATGGCGCGCTGTGCATCAAGCAGCTGCTCACGCCCGATGAAGTGGCCTTGCTGCGCGACGGCATCGACGCCAACCTGGCCGCGCCCAGCCCGCGCGCCAAAGTGGCCAGCAGGCCGGATGACCCGGGCCGCTTCTTCGAGGACTTCTGCAACTGGCAGGACATCCCGCAGTTTGGCCGCTTTGTGCGCGAGACACCGCTGGCGCTGGCTGCGCAGCGCCTGATGCAGTCGCGCACCGTGCGGCTGTACCACGACCATGTGCTGGTGAAGGAGCCGGGCACGCGCCAGCGCACGCCCTGGCACCAGGACCAGCCCTACTACAACATCGACGGCATGCAGAACATCAGCATGTGGATACCGGTGGACCCGGTGTCGCGTGCGGCCACGCTGGAATTTGTGGCGGGTTCACACAAAGGCCCATGGCTCATGCCGCGCACTTTCATGGACAACCAGGCGAAGTGGTTCCCCGAAGGCAGCCTGCAGGACCTGCCCAATGTTGAGGCCGACCGCGATGCCTTCCCCATCGTGGGCTGGGAGATCGAGCCCGGTGACGTGGTGTGTTTTCACATGCTCACGCTGCATGCCGCCGGTGGGGTAGAGGGCACTAACCGCCGCCGAGTGTTCTCGGTGCGGTTCCTGGGCGACGACACGCGCCATGCGCCCCGGCCGTGGAAGACGTCGCCCGAGTTCCCGGGCCTGGCCGATGAGTTGCCTGCCGGGGCTGAGATGGACCATCCGCTGTTCCCGCTGCTGGTGACGGGCGCGGGGCAGACTGCCGCAACATCCTGATTGATGAACACGACGACAACGACAACGACACCGATGGCAATGCACTTTTTTGACCTGGCCACCACGCCCAGCATGCCCTGGAAAAACGGCGGCGGCAGCACGCAGGAGCTGGCCTGCTGGCCCCCCGGCGCGGACATGAACAGCTTTGAGTGGCGCGTGAGCCTGGCCACGGTGGACCGGCCCGGGCCGTTCTCGGTCTTCCCGGCCATCGACCGCCAGATCATGCTGCTGGCCGGTGACGGCTTGCACCTGCGCAGCCCGGGCTGGGAGCACCGGCTGGAGCAGCGCTGGAAACCGTTTGCTTTTTCGGGCGATGACGCGGTGGATGGCGCCATGCTGGGCGGCACTTCCAAGGACTTCAACCTCATGCAACGGCGGGGCCTGTGGCAGGGCCCGCTGCAGGTGGTGAGCGATGCGCAGTCGCCCGGCGACACGCCCGCAGGCCTGTGCCTGGTGCTGCAGGGCGATTGGCAATGGGTGGCGCAGGGCGCCGGGCCGCGCGGGCTGGCGGCAGGGCAGGGCTTTTGGTGGGCGGGCGAGGGTGGTGCAACGCCGGGCCAACTGGAGCCGCTGCATGCGGGGGCCGACGCCGATGCGCCCGCACTGGTCTGGATCGCCTTGCAGCGCGGTGCAGCCCCCAAAATTTGAATAAAAATGGCCGTCACCGCTTGATGGATAAGCGCTGGTAGCTATTATTTATATAGCATTCAACACGGAGCCCACGGGTGGGCAGGCAGATGCAACACAACGACAACCCCAGTCACCCCAATGGATGGGCCGCCAGCCAGAACGCCGATGGCGTGTGGCAGAACCTGAAACCCGCGCCCGGCCTGTGGGTGGCCGATGTGCCCGTGCCCGAGGGCCAGCCCGCCTGCGTGGTGGTGCAGCAAGGCCAGATGGCCTGGGTGGGGCCCGAGGCGCAGTTGCCTGCCGCCTACCAGGCATTGCCGCGCCGTGATGCGCGGGGCGCACTCGCCACCCCCGGGCTGGTGGACTGCCACACGCACCTGGTCTATGGTGGTCAGCGTGCCAATGAATTCGCCATGCGCCTGGCCGGTGCCACCTATGAAGAAGTGGCCAAGGCGGGTGGGGGCATCGTCTCGTCGGTGAAGGCCACGCGCGCTGCCACCGAAGACGAACTCTTTGACCAGGCTGCGCCGCGCCTGCAGGCCCTGCTGGCCGAAGGCGTCTGCGCCATCGAGATCAAGTCCGGCTACGGCCTGGCCTTGGAGCACGAACGCAAGCAATTGCGCGTGGCCCGCCGTCTGGGCGAGGCGTTTGGCGTGACGCTGCGCACTACCTTTTTGGGCGCGCACGCGCTGCCGCCCGAGTACGCAGGCCGCAGCCAAGCCTATGTCGATCTGGTCTGCAAGGAGATGCTGCCCGCACTGGCCGCCGAGGGCCTGGTGGATGCGGTGGATGTGTTCTGCGAACGCATCGCCTTCACGCTGGCCGAAACCGAACAGGTCTTCCAGGCTGCGCAAAAGCTGGGCATTCCCGTCAAGCTGCATGCCGAGCAGCTGTCGGACATGGGCGGCTCGGCGCTGGCAGCACGCTACGGCGCGCTGTCATGCGACCACATCGAGCACCTTTCGGCCGATGGCATCGCCGCCATGAAGGCCGCAGGCACCGTGGCCGTGCTGCTGCCCGGTGCCTACTACACGCTGCGCGACACGCACCTGCCGCCCATCGCGCAGCTGCGCGCAGCGGGCGTGCCCATGGCCGTCTCCACCGACCACAACCCCGGAACCTCGCCCGCGCTCAGCCTGCTGCTGATGGCCAACATGGCCTGCACGCTGTTCCGCCTGACGGTGCCCGAGGCGCTGGCTGGTATCACCACCCATGCCGCGCGCGCGCTGGGCTTGCAAGATTCCCACGGCCTCATCGCATCTGGCAGGCCCGCCAATTTTGTGCTGTGGCCTGTGGGCGAGGCGGCCGAGCTGGCCTACTGGCTGGGCCAAAAGCCCGACTGCACCATCGTGCGGCAAGGGCGTATTGCAAGGGCAAGGAGTGAGGCATGAGCATGGCTGTATCGGAACTGCGCTTGGGCCCCATGCCCGGGCGCCAGCAAGGGCAGGGGGCGCCCGTGCTGCTGGTGCACGGTGCGCTGGCCGATGCGCGGATGTGGTCGGCCCACCAGAGCCATCTGGCTGCGCGCTGGAACACACTGGCCGTCACGCTGCGCTACTTTGGTACGGAGGCTTGGCCCGACGATGGCCCGCCCTTTGGATTGGCCGCGCATCTGGATGACCTGGTGCGTGCCATCGACGCATGGGGCCAGGGCCCGGTGCATCTGGTGGCCTGGTCGTATTCAGCACATGCCGCTTTGTACATGGCGCGGCACCACGCCACGCGGCTGCGCAGCGTGTTCGTGTACGAGCCAGGCTTTCCTACCTATCTGCAGGAGCCGGAAGCGCTGGCACGCTTTCAGGCCGATGCACAGCTCATGTACGGCCCGCTGGCCGAGGCCGTGTTGCGGAGTGATTTGGCCGCTGCTACCCGCATCCTCATGGATGCCTCGGGCCAGTCGCCGGGGTACTTTGACCGCCAGCCTGCAGAGCGGCGCGCCGTGCAACTGGACAACGCGCACACGCTGCCGCGCATCATGTCGCAGACGCCGCCGCTGCCGCTGTCTGCCACCGACCTGGCGGCCATCACGCTGCCTGTGTGCATTGCCCAGGGCGGTGACACACGCCCCGTTTTTGGCGAAGTCGCCAGCGCTGCGGCGCGTGCCATGCCGCAGGCGCGCCATCTGGTGGTGCATCAGGCCACCCATATGTGGCCTGACGAGGCGCCGCAGGCTTTTTGCGACGCACTGGAAGCCTTCTGGCGCAGCGCCTACCCTTCTGGAGCGTGATCAATGAATGAGCTGTTTGTCCCGAACGCCCTGCTGCCCACCGGCTGGGCGCGCAATGTACTGCTGCAATGGGATGAGGCTGGGCGCCTTTGCACCGTCACACCGGAAGCCGCTGTGCCACAGGGCACTCCCGTGGCCCCAGGGCCTGTGCTGCCTGGTATGCCCAATCTGCATTCGCACGCCTTCCAGCGCGCGTTTGCGGGCCTCACCGAGTACAGGGGGGAAAGCCAGGACAGCTTCTGGAGCTGGCGCAAGCTGATGTACCGCTTTGCCGCACGCATCACGCCCGAGTCTCTGGAGGCCATCGCCACCTGGCTGTATGTGGAGATGCTGGAGGCTGGCTACACGTCGGTGTGCGAGTTCCATTACGTGCACCACGACCAGGATGGCACACCGTATGCCGACGATGCCACGCTGTCGCAGGCATTGCTGCGCGCAGCGCGCAACGCGGGCATGGGCATCACGCTGCTGCCGGTGCTGTACCAGACCAGCGGGTTTGGCGCCAAGCCGCCGCGTGCAGACCAGGCCCGGTTCATCCGCAGCACGGACAACATGCTCTCATTATTGGAGCGGCTCACGCCCGCTGCACAGGCGCAAGGGGCTGTTTTGGGTCTTGCACCGCACTCGCTGCGTGCAGTGCCGCCCGACAGCCTGGCCGCTGCGGTGCAGGGCCTCACGGCGCTCAACCCCGAGGCCCCTATCCACATCCACATTGCTGAGCAGACGCAGGAGGTGGATGACTGCATTGCCTGGAGCGGCCAGCGCCCTGTGCAGTGGCTGCTGGAGCACGCGCCAGTGAATGAGCGCTGGTGCCTAGTGCATGCCACGCACATGACGCCGCAGGAATACGCCGATGCTGCCCGCACGGGTGCCGTGGCTGGCATCTGCCCCACCACGGAAGCCAACCTGGGCGACGGCATCTTCGACATGCCGCTGTGGCTGCAGCACGGCGGCCGCTGGGGCGTGGGCTCTGACAGCCATGCCTGCGTGAACGCGGCCGAGGAACTGCTGATGCTCGAATACGGCCAGCGCCTGTCGCTGCGCCAGCGCAATGTGCTGGCCAATGCAGCGCAGCCCGAGGTTGCGACGGCCATGACCTTGCAGGCCGTTGCAGGCGGGTCGCAGGCCGCAGGGCGCGCCATTGGCGGCATCGCGGTGGGGCAGCAGGCCGACCTGGTGGCGCTCGATGCGCAGCATGTGGCGCTGCGCGATCTGCCCGCGCACAGCATGCTGTCGGCCCATGTGTTTGGCAGCCACCGCACCTCTGCCATTGACAGCGTGTGGGTGGCGGGCCAGCGGCGCATCGCTGCTGGCCGGCACGCACTGCACGATGGTGCTGCCCATGCGTTTGTGACCGCGCGTTCCGCCACCATCGCGCCAGATTGAACCCATACCTTTGGATTTGTGATGACTGATACCTCTCCACCACCTTATGTTCTCTACCCCGGTACCGCACCGCTGCTGGTGTCCATGCCCCACGCGGGCACCTATGTGCCCCCGGCGCTGGCGGCCCGCTTTACCGACGAGGCCCGCCAGGTGCCCGATACCGACTGGCACATGGAGCGGCTGTATGGCTTTGCCAAAGACTTGGGTGCCTCTGTTCTTGTGGCCACGCATTCGCGGTATGTGGTCGATCTGAACCGCCCGCCCGACGGCACCAGCCTGTACCCCGGCCAGAGCGTCACCGGCCTGTGCCCGGTCGATACCTTTGATGACACGCCCATCTACGCCCAAGGGGATGTGCCGGATGATGCAGAGGTGGCGGCGCGGCGGGAGGCGGTGTGGGTGCCATACCACGCACAACTGCGTGCCGAGCTGGACCGGATCAGGGCCCAGCATGGCGTGGCGGTGCTGTGGGACGCGCACTCGATCCGCTCGGTACTGCCACGCTTTTTTGAGGGCAAGCTGCCCGACCTGAACCTGGGCACGGCCGATGGCGAAAGCTGCAACCCCGCCCTGGCGCAAGAACTGCTGTCGATTGCACAACAAGCCACTGGCTACACCGCCGTACTCAACGGCCGTTTCAAGGGCGGGCACATCACACGCCACTACGGCCAGCCAGAGCAAGGCGTGCATGCCATCCAGCTGGAAATGACACAGTGCAGCTACATGCAGGAGGCCTTGCCATTTGACTTTCTGCCGGAGGTTGCGGCGCGCGTCCAGCCCCATCTGCAGCGCATGTTGACTGCGGCGCTGGCCTTCGCCACGTCAGCATCAAAGGCTTGAGCTTGCTCAAGCTTGTGAGCTAACCCTCTCACTGTTGATGGGGGTTCGGTGCTACCATGGCTCAGCGGTCGGCACCAGGCCGCTGAGGGGGCTCCCTGTTGGTCCACTCAAGCGGAAGGAGCCGCACCCCATGGATCCAACCGCCTATTACTACATGCCCCATTTCAAGCCTGGCGCTTCCGTCCAGTGGAAGCAGCAGCGCGAAACGGTCAGCCATGTGGTCATCCGCCGCAATGCGCTGATGATCTACTTGGTGGGCAATGACACTGCGGTGCACCCCGACACCCTGCAACTGGCCCCCACCGCGTTTCAGCTGACGCGTGTCCCGGACCGGATCTGACGGGCTGGTGCACAGGGCAGGGTGCTTACCACCCTTTGCCTGTCGCAAGGCTGCGGTCGCTCAGACCGCCCCGCGCTGTGCCATGGCCTCGCCCAGCTGAATCGCCCGCATCGGAGCCCACTGCGGGTTGAATTGCAGTGGCCCCTGGGGAAACAACATCACCACCGTGGAGCCGAGCAGGAAGCGGCCCATTTCTTCACCCTGCTGCAGGCTGACCTGACCTTTGGCGTAGTCCCACTGCCGCAGCGTGCCCGTGCGTGGCGGGTTGACCTGCCCGTGCCACACGGTGGCCATGCTGCCCACGATGGTGGCGCCCACCAGCACCAGCACAAAAGGCCCCTGGGCCGACTCAAAAAAGCACACCACGCGTTCATTGCGCGCGAACAGGCCGGGCACACCTCGTGCCGTGGTCGGGTTCACCGAAAACAGATCGCCCGGCACATGCACCATGCGCGTCAGCTCGCCCGCGCAGGGCATGTGGATGCGGTGGTAGTCGCGCGGGCTCAGGTACAGCGTGGCGAAGTGGCCGTTGTCAAAACGGGCTGCTGCTTCCGCATCGCCGCCCACCAAGGCGGTTGTGGAGTAGGTGTGCCCCTTGGCCTGGAAAATCTGGTCCTTCGCGATGGGGCCAAACTGGCTGATGGCGCCATCCACGGGGCAGATCAGGTCTGCCGCCGCCAGCGGGCGGGCCCCGGGTTTCAACGCACGCGTGAAGAAGTCGTTGAACGATGCGTAGCTGGTGATGTCGGGGTTGGCGGCCTCGGCCATGTTGACGTTGTAGCGGGCCACAAAGCGGCGGATCACCGAGGTGGTCAGTCCGCCCAACTGGGCCGACGCAAATTTGCCAGCCAGGGTGGTCAGTGCCTGCTTGGGCAGGAGGTATTGCGGCAGAACTGCCAGGCGATCGGACACGGGCGAACCCCTCGAAGACGAAAGCGAACGATTCTATCGGCGGGGCGCCATCGACCGCATGCTCATACCCCGAGGTACTGGTCCAGCAACTGCGGCTGCGCGTGCAGTGCGTCCGAACTGCCCTCGAACACCACCTGGCCCTTGACCAGGATGATGTTGCGGTCGGTGATCTGCGTGACGTGTTTCCAGTTCTTGTCCACGATGACGCTGCTGATGCCGCTGTCCTTGATCAGGCTGCAGATGCGCCAGATCTCGCGGGCGATCAGCGGGGCCAGGCCTTCGGTGGCCTCGTCGAGGATGAGTACGTCGGGGTTGGTCATCAGCGCGCGGCCAATGGTCAGCATCTGTTGCTCGCCCCCGCTGAGCTGCTGGCCGCCGTGGCTTAGGCGCTCCTGCAGGCGCGGGAAGGTCTCCAGCACACGCTCGTAGGTCCAATCGCGCTGGCCGCGTGTGCCGGCGCGCGCGGCCATCTGCAGGTTCTCGACCACGCTCAGGTTGCCAAAAATGCCACGGCCTTCCGGCACGTACGCGATGCCCAGGCGCGCCACCTCATAGGGTGGCTTGCCCGTCATATCGCGGCCCGCCACGGCCACGCTGCCAGAGCGGGGCTTGACCAGGCCCATCAGGGACTTGAGCAGGGTGCTCTTGCCCATGCCGTTGCGGCCCATAAGGCCGATGGTCTCGCCCTGGCCCACGGTGAAATCAATGCCGTGCAGGATGTGACTGCTGCCGTAGAAGGTGTGGATGCCCTTGGCATCGATCCATGGAGTGGTCATCTCAGTGGTCCTCTCCGAGGTAGGCCGCCTGCACGGTGGCATCGGCGCGCACCTCGGGCGGTGTGCCATGCGCAATCACCTCGCCGTTGACCATCACCGTGAGACGGTCGGCCAGCGCAAACACGGCATCCATATCGTGCTCCACCAGCATGATGGCGTGGGCGGGCTTGAGGCGCTGTAGCAGGTCCACCATGCGCTCTGCCTCGGCCACGCCCATGCCAGCCAGGGGCTCGTCGAGCAGCAGGACCTGGGGCTCGGTGGCCAGGGTCATGGCGATCTCCAACTGGCGCTGCTCGCCGTGGCTCATGGCACCGGCAATCGCCATGCGCCGGTCTTTCAAGCCAGAAAGCTCGATAGCGCTTTCCAGGCGGGCGTTGGTAGCTCTGTTTTTGATAGTGTTTGCACGTGTGTCCTGCCACCAGCGCAGCGGGTTCCAGGGCTGCTGCGCATCGCGCGACTGCGCGGCCAGGCGCACGTTTTCATGCACGGTGAGCGGCAGAAAGATGTTGGTCTTTTGGTAACTGCGCCCCAGGCCCTGGCGCGATATGCGCTCGGGTGCCCAGCCGGTCACATCGGTGCTGCCAAGTTGCACTTGGCCCGCGCTCGGTGGAAGGTCGCCCGAGAGCAGGTTGGTCAGTGTGGACTTGCCCGCGCCGTTGGGGCCGATCACGGCATGGATCTGACCACGCCACAGGTCCAACGATACGCCGTTGACAGCGGCCAGGCCTCCGAAGCGTTTGGTGAGCTTGCGGGCCGAGAGCAGAGCATCAGCCATGGTGAGAATCCTCCTGCGCCTTGGTGGCCCGGCGCTGCCCCAGCATGCCCAGCAACCCGCGCGGTGCTGCCACCACCACCAGCACGATGAAGCTGCCCATCAGCAGTTGCCAGTGTTTGGTGATGTCCTTGAACACATGCAGCAGGTACTCGAACGCGAACGCTCCCACGATGGCTCCCGCAAAATTGCCCATGCCGCCCAGGATGATCATCATGATGGCGTGCGCGCTCATGTGAAAGCCCATCAGCTCAGGGTTTACGTAGCCCGTCTGTGCGCCCCACAGGTAGCCCGCCAGGCCTGCCAGCGCACCCGCCACGGTGAATGCAGTGAGCTTGTAGCCCTGCGTGCCAAAACCCATGGCGCGCATGCGGTGCTCGTTGATGCGGATGCCCGAAAGTGCGCGGCCCAGCGGGCTCCAGAGCAGGCGGCGCAGCAGTGCGTAGACGATGACCACCAGCGCCAGCGTGAAGTAGTAGAAGGTCTTACGGCCTTCAAGGTCGAACGGCAGCCAGCCAAAGATGGAGGCGTCGGGCCGGAAATTGATGTACAGCCCGTCCGAGCCGCCCAGCACCTTGTTGTCGAAGAACAGGTAGAACACCATCTGCGCGAACGCCATCGTGACCATGATGAAGTAGATGCCGTGGGTGCGGACCACAAAGAAGCCGATGACCAGCGCCACCAGCCCGGCACCGGCAACGGCCAGCGGCAGCGACCACCAGAGGCTCACTGGCGTATCGGCGGGTGTGAGAAAGGCGAGGGCATAGCCCGCCACGCCAAAGTAGGCGGCATGGCCCAGCGACACCAGGCCGGTCACGCCCTGCAGCAGATCCAGGCTCATTGCGAAGATGGCCATGATCATCATGCGTGTGACCATCTGCACGTAGAAATCACTGCCGACGACCGGGAACAGCAGCAGCGCAGCCAGCCCCAGTGCCAGGGCGAATTGCACGCTGCGCGGCAGCACTTCGATATTGGCGCGGGGGGTACTCATAGGGGGGCGCCGGGCTGCGAAGCGTGTATGGCGTGGGAAGCGCGCGAAGTGACAGTGGCAAGCATCGGGGTCATCATTGTTTGAACAGGCCTTCGGGTTTCCACAGCAGCACAGCCGCCATCAGCATGTAGACCAGCATTCCGGCCATCGATGGCAGCAACACCTTGCCAAAGGTGTCCACCAGCCCCACAAGCAGGGCCGAGATCAGGGCGCCACGCACGGAACCTATGCCGCCGATCACCACCACCACAAAACACATGATGAGAACGGACGAGCCCATGTTGGGATAGACGCTGGATACCGGCGCGGCCACCATGCCCGCGACGGCCGCCAGGCCCACGCCCAGCGCAAAGACGATGGCGTGGATCAGCTTGATGTTCACCCCCAGCGATTCGGCCATGTCGCGGTTGAAGGCGCCCGCGCGGATCTTCATGCCCAGCCGCGTTTTGGAGATCAGCAGGTACAGGCCCAGCGCCAGCGCCATGCACACGCCGGAGATGAACAGCCGGTAGATCGGGTAGGAAAGGGTGTCGGTGAGCGGAATGGACCAGTCCAGCATCGCTGGAATCGGGACGCCGTGCACGTCGTCCCCCCAGAGGATGGAGCGCAGTTCCTCAAAGATGTAGATGAGGCCGAAGGTCAGCAGCACCTGGTCCAGGTGGTCGCGGTGGTAGAAGTGGCGAAACAGCAGCCACTCCAGCGCCAGGCCAAACAACACGGCCAGCACGGCACCCCCCAGGATGGCCAGCGTGAGGCTGCCAAAGTGGCCCGACAGCGAATAGCCGAGATAAGCCCCCAGCATGTAAAAGCTGCCGTGCGCCAGATTCACCACCCCCATGATTCCGAAAATCAGCGTGAGGCCGGCGGCCAGCATGAACAGCAGCAGCCCGTACTGCACGCTGTTGAGCAACTGGATCAGGAAAGTGGCGAAGTCCATGGTGGGCAAACAGACAGGGGATCAGGTAGCGCGGCGTGTCGCCAGCAAAAGGGTGCCCATCAACGTGAACAGGCCGCCCGAAATGCGGTTGAACCAGCGCATGCGTGCGCCAGAGCGCAAAACGGGTGCCAGCCGTGCTACACCCAGTGCACACAGCGTGAGAACCGTGAATTCGAAAGCCACAAAGGTGCTTGCCAGCACGGCAAACTGCGGCGCCCATGCGGCGGTCGGGTCCAGAAACTGGGGGAAGAACGCCGTGAAGAACAGCAGGGCCTTGGGGTTGCTGCCGCCCACGATGAGACCCTGGATGTAGAGCTTGCGCGCGGGCACCACGGCCTTGGTCTGCGTGCCGTTGGCGGGCATCTCGTCAAACACTGTGGTCTGGCTGCGAAATGTCTTGATGCCAAGCCAGATCAGATACGCCGCGCCGGCAGCCTTGAGCACCCAGAAGGCGGTTTCCGATGCCGCCAGCAATGCGCCAAGGCCCAGGGCCGAAAGCAGCATGGTGCCCAGCACTGCCGTCACGCTGCCTGCAGCAGCGGCGAGGGCCTTGCGCGGGCCGTGCTGCAGAGAATTGGTCATGCACATGAGCATCGTCGGGCCGGGTGAAAGAACCAGCAGGGCCACTGCGGCGAGGTAGAGCAGGTAGGTACTGAGCAACATAGGATTGGGTGGAGGGCAAGGTGGCCGCAAAGTCCGGGCGCACAGCAGACAGGCCTGCCATGGCGGCAGTCCATCAATGCATTGTGTCAAAGCTGCTGGGCGAACCGGACCCGAGGTCCAGCACGCGCCGTAGCCCGGGCAGTGGGGTGAGCGCGTCAGCCCATGCGGCAGCCGGCACCGCTGTCGGCCAGGGCCTTGGCGGCAATGCCAATCACCTTGTTTTCCTTGTTCTCGACGCGGCGCAGGTAGATGTCCTGCACGGGGTTGTGTGCCTTGCTCATGGTCCACTTGCCGCGCGGGCTGTCGATGGTGGCGCTTTCCATCGCCTTGATGACGGCAGCCTTGGCGGACAGGTCGCCCTTGACGGCGTTGGCGCCCTGCACCAGCAGAAGGCCGGTGTCGTAGCCCTGTACCGCGTACACATCGGGCTGGCTGCGGAAGGCCTTGGCGTATTCGAGGCGGAATTGCTTGTTGCGCGGTGTGTCCAGCGAGTCGCTGTAGTGCATGGTCGTGATGATGCCTTCGGCAGCGGGGCCGGCAGCGTCCAGCACGCCTTCGGTGAGGAAGCCCGAGCCGTACAGCGGAATCTTGTCCTTGAGGCCTGCGGCCGCATAGTCCTTGATGAACTTGGCAGCACCGCCGCCCGCGAAGAAGCAGGCCACGGCGTCGGGCTTGAGGGCGGCGATTTCGGTCAGCAGCGCCTGGAATTCCACGTTGGGGAAGGGCAGACCCAGTTCCTTCACGATGGTGCCGCCGGCTGCGGTATAGCTTTGCTTGAAGCCTTCGAAGGCTTCGTCCCCTGCCGCGTATTTCCAGGTGATCCACACAGCCTTCTTGTGGCCCTTTTCGACCATGGCTTTGCCCAGGGCCAGCGTTGGCTGGGAATTGCTGAACGAAGTACGGAAAACGTTGGGGGCACACAGTGCGCGCGTGGCGGCATGCACGCCGGCGTTGGGAATCAGGTTGAGAACCCCCGTATCGCGCGCCACCTTCTGAATGCCCATCTGCACACCTGAATGCACGGTGCCAATCAGCACATCCACCTTGTCGCGCTGCACCAGCTTGCTCGCGTTCTCGACACCCTTGCTGGGCTCGGACTCGTCGTCCACCTTGAACCATTCGATCTCGCGACCGCCGAGCTTGCCACCCTGCTGGTCTATGGCCAGGCGCACGCCGTTCTCGATGGCGACCCCCAGTTGTGCAAAGGTACCGGTGTAGGGCAGCATGAAACCCACGCGCACCTTGCCGCTTTGCGCACGCACGATGGAGGGCAGCAACAGCCCTGTAGATGCGGCGCCCACGAGGGCGGCGCTACGGCTGATGACGAGGCGGCGGGTGGTCATTGGACTTGTCTCCTTTGTTTAGGCTTAAAGTAATTTACTGCAAGCATTCGGTGGTGAATACCTATGGGTTACCCGTACCGTCAGGCAAGGGCTCCCGCATTGCGAGGTGCCCGAGGGCTGCAATCGGGCCCGGGGGCAGAGGCCTGCCGATGATGGGTTTACCAAGGGCTGCTTGACGGACATAGAACCAAGTATATGAATTAAAGTGCAGTTTTGTGTTTTTTGTGCAGTATAGATCGTGTGATTTTTGCTGTGAGCAGCTATTTGAGCCTCCGGTATCAGTAGTTTCGAGCATAGGCGCGGTTCTGAAAGCCTGACGGGTTGTTTGGCCACGAGTGCAGTGGCTCTATGGATGGGAGTGCTTCAATGCCCTGCAAAATGGAGGCATGGGTGACGCTGGAGACCGGTGTTGCCAGCTCTTGAAGGGGGTGCGCCCCGTCTCGCCGGAAGGCGGGCAAACCGCATGTTTCCGATTGCTTCATGCCCCTTTCATCACCCCCATCTTCATCGTCCACTTCCCAATCCATGCGGGTGCGTCTAGCTCGGTGGTTGCGCCATTTCTGGCCCGCACCGTTAGGTATCGACGGACGCGAAAGGCTTCGCTTCATTGTGGGCGCCGTGATCGGTGTACTGCTGACGGGATTGCTCAGCCGCTGGTGGGCAGGGGGAAGCAGCGCAGGTCCCTGGATGGTGGCATCGCTGGGGGCGAGTGCGGTCCTGGTGTTTGGCATGCCGTCCAGTCCACTGGCCCAGCCCTGGCCGGTCCTGGGAGGAAGTACTTTGTCTGCGCTGGTGGGCGCAGTTTGCTCCGCGTTCATCCCAGACCCGGCACTTGCAGGGGCGGTTGCGGTGGGTTTGGCTATTGCGCTGATGGTGCCCCTGCGTTGCCTGCATCCACCGGGCGGAGCAATGGCGCTGTATGTCGTGCTGACCGCGGGGGACGGGTGGCATCTGGCCGCATTTCCCATCCTGTTCAATGTGATCGTTCTCTTGGTCTCGGCCGTGGTCTACAACGGCCTGACAGGGCGCCGGTACCCCCATCCTCAGCGGATGGCGGCCCGAACCGATATTGCTCAGGGCGCTTTTACCGCCTCGGATGTGGATGCAGCGTTGGCACACTACAACCAGGTGCTGGACGTGAGCCGTGCCGATCTGGAAGGGCTGTTGCACTTGGCGGGCCGTGCGGCCTTCCAGCGGACGCTGGGGGAGGTTCGCTGTTCGGACATCATGTCAAGGCCACCGTTTGCGGTGGAGGCGGGGATTTCCCTTAAAGACGCCTGGGCGTTGATGCGTGCCCAGCAGATCAAGGCGCTGCCCGTGGTGGATGCTCAACGCCTGGTGGTAGGTATCGTGACGGTGGCGGACTTCATGCGGCTGGCCAACCTGGATATGCATGAAGGTTTGGGGCAGCGTTTACGGATGCTGGTCATGGGGCGTACGGGGCAGCCCCAGAATGTGGGCGAAATCATGTCGCACCCGGTCCAGGTGGCCCACGTGGGGCAGCACGCCATGGATCTCGTCCCTCTGTTTTCCCAGGGCGGGCACCACCATATTCCCATTGTGGAGAGCGAGGGCCGTCTGGTAGGGGTGATCACACAGACGGACCTTGTGCGGACGTTGGCAGCAGCTGTGCAAGGGCGCGACGAGGGAGGCTCTGCGGGTGCCACCTCGGTGCGCGGGCGTGCGCCGACCGAAGAGCAAGCTGCCCCATAGGCAAGACGCGGTACATCGCGGTACAATTGACAGGCTTTGCACAGTGCTTATGCCTGTCCATTGAAGCCGTCTCCCCCGGCCCTCTGCCTGATCTGCGCCCCGGGTGCAGCGACTCCCACCGCCCGCAATGCACCGTGTGTCGAGCACCGACCACGCCGTAGCTGCCGTGGTGGATGCACAAGCGTCAGGTGCCGATCACAGAATATTTGTTTTGAAAAGATAGAACATGGCCAAAGAAGAACTCATTGAAATGCAAGGCTCCGTGACGGAAGTCCTTCCCGACTCGCGCTTTCGCGTGACGCTGGACAACGGTCACCAACTGATCGCCTACACGGGCGGCAAGATGCGCAAGCACCACATCCGCATTCTGGCGGGTGACAAGGTGTCGCTGGAAATGTCGCCCTACGATTTGTCCAAAGGACGCATCACGTTCCGCCATCTGGCCGGTCGCGGTCCCGGCCCTTCGGGCAATCGTTGATATTCGGCCCCGGGGGGACACGGACTGGCGCTTGCTTGTTCCGGCTCTTGGGGCAAACGGTTTCTTGTGTTCCTTCATCTGCGCACTGTTTCTCCCAGAGGCGGTGCTTTCCCGGTTCAGGTCTTCGCACCGTGCTTTTAAAAAAATCACAAAAAGCACGCGTTGAACCAAAAACAGGGAAATTGCCGGGTTAGAATACGAGCTGTCGGAGCGTAGCGCAGCCTGGTAGCGCATCTGCTTTGGGAGCAGAGGGTCGCGAGTTCGAATCCCGCCGCTCCGACCAATGTTTGAAGGCCTTGCAGCACAAGCTGCAAGGCCTTTTTTCTTGCCCGCATTCTTTTTGCTTGTTGGAATGTATGGTTCGACCCGCGTGGCAAGACGGAGTTGGATTTGCGTACCATCGGGCCCATAGGGCGGGCAAGTGCCCGCGCCGACACCTTCCGCTGGTATTGCCATGAACCGTGCGCTTCCCTTGCCGTTTGCCCCATTCTCCTCGCTCCAGCCGTCACCACGTTATGACAGCGTAGATGCATTGCGCGGCCTGGCAATGGTGTGGATGACGGTCTTCCACTTTTGCTTTGACCTGAGCCATCTGGGCTTCTGGCCGCAGAATTTCCGCGCCGACCCATTCTGGACCTCGCAGCGGACGGTGATCGTGAGCTTGTTCCTGTTCTGCGCCGGGCTGGGGCAGGCCATTGCGCTGCACCAGGGGCAGGGGTGGCCTCGGTTTGGTCGGCGGTGGTTGCAGATCGCTGGCTGCGCGCTGCTGGTGTCTGCGGGGTCGTTCGTGATGTTTCCCCACAGCTTCATCCATTTTGGCGTGCTGCACGGTATGGCTGTAATGCTGCTCATTGCCCGGTGTACCGCAGGGTGGGGGCGGTGGTTGTGGCTTGCCGGGTTGGTGGCTGTGGCGTTGCCATCGGTAGCGCACCAGCTTTTGGCGGGTGCCTGGGCTGACGCTGCGCCCTGGTTCAATGGGCGCGCGCTCAACTGGATGGGTCTGGTGTCGCGCAAGCCTTTTACCGAAGACTACGTACCCGTGCTGCCGTGGTTGGGGGTGTTGTGGTGGGGGCTGGCTGCCGGCCAATGGGCAATGGCTGCGGGTCGGGGCCACTGGCTGGGGTGGCGGGTTCCCCAAGGCTTGCAGCCGCTGGCACTGCTGGGGCGGTGGAGCCTGAGCTATTACATGGTGCACCAGCCGGTCATGATTGGGCTGCTGATGGCAGTAGCCTGGATATCGAGGGGTTAGTGGGCCGCGGACCGCTTTGGGGTCTGCAACCATAGGCCCCGCTGCCGCTCCGGTCACCGTGGGGCGCTTTCCACCCGCCCATAAAAAAACGCGGCCTGGGCCGCGCTTTTTGAGTGTATTGCCAAAGCAGATGCGCAGTTGCCTTGCCAGTTACTCGACCTTGGCCTTGGCGCGCAGGTCTTCCTGGAACTTGGCCAGCTTTTGCTGTTGCAGCTGCTGGGCCACCTGGGGCTTCACTTCTTCCAGCTTGGGCAGTTCTGCCTGGCGCACGTCGTCCAGGCGGATAACGTGCCAGCCGAACTGGCTCTTCACGGGAGCGTCGGTCATCTTGCCCTTTTGGAGCTTGACCAGGGCTTCCGTGAATTCGCTCACGTAGCTCGAAGGATTGGCCCAATCCAGGTCGCCACCCTTGGCGCCAGAACCTGGGTCCTTGGACTGCTTCTTGGCGATGTCTTCAAACTTGGCGCCCTTCTTGATGGAGGCGATGATGGCCTTGGCATCCGCTTCCTTTTCCACCAGGATGTGGCTGGCCTTGTATTCCTTGCCGCTGTTGGCTGCCACGAACTTGTCGTACTCAGCCTGGATCTCGGCGTCGGTCACAGGGTTCTTTTTCTGGTAGTCGGCGAACAGTTCGCGGATCAGAATGGTCTGGCGGGCCAGATCCATTTGTGCCTTGTAGTCTGCTGAGCCTTCCAGGCCGCGCTTTTGCGCTTCCTGCATGAAGATTTCACGGGTGATGACTTCTTCCTTGATCTGGCCTTCGATGTCAGGCGTTACAGGACGGCCCGAGCGTTCCACCTGCTGCTTGAGGGCTTCAACGCGCTCTTTTGGCACGGCCTTGCCATTGACGATGGCGACATTCTGGGCGGAAACGGGCAGGGCCAACGTGCCCAGCACGGCAGCGGCCACGAGGCCGGACAGGAGCTGTTTCTTCATGCGGAATCCAAAAAATGAGAGGTTGTTTGCCAGCTGAGTTCCGGCAACAGAGGATATGGGGGCCGGTTCAGAGAACTTCAATGGCGACGGCGTGAACGCCTTGGTCAATAAATTCTTGCAGCGCATCATACACAAGGCGATGCTGTGCGACGCGGGGCTTGCCTGTAAACAAAGGTGACGAAATGCGCACCCGAAAATGGGTGCCAAAGCCGGTGCCGTTGGCGCCCGCGTGCCCTGCATGGGCGGCACTTTCATCAAGCACTTCCAGGGCGGTGGGTGTAAGACGGTCCGCCAGGGTCTGGTGCATTTGCTGAGCGAGGGTGGTCATGGCAGGTTGTCCTTCAGGCAGCAGGCTCGTCGCCTTCGTCGCCCTTGATGTGGGGCGCCACATAGATGCCCTGGCCCACCAGGAAGACCAGCGGGAAGGCGTAGCCCCAGAGCTTGAAATCCACCCAGGCCTCGGTGCTGAAGTTGACGACGACATACGCGTTGATGGCCGACATGAAGGCGCAGTACACGATCCAGGCGACGTTCAGCCGGTGCCACACGCTCTCCGGCAGCGTCAGCTGGCTGCCCAGCAGCATCTTGAGGAAGTTCTTCTTCATGGCCCACACCGCCACCGCGAGGGCGATGGACATGGCGCCGTAGAGCACCGTGGGCTTCCACTTGATGAAGCGGTCGTCCTGCAGCACCAGCGTGAGCGTGCCGAACAGCAGGATCAGCACCAGGGTGACCTTGTGCATGGTCTGCAGGCGCCGGTCGATGGCGTAGATCAGCGCCATTTGAGCGACCGTGGCACCCATCAGCACTGCAGTGCCCACATAGATGCCATAGAACTTGTAGGCCCCGAAGAACAGCAGGATGGGGAAGAAGTCGATCAGAATTTTCATGGGGTCAGGGGGCGGGTCTCGGGGCTCAGTCCTTGCCGGATTCGAAATCCAGCGAGGCCGAGTTCATGCAGTAGCGCAGGCCGGTGGGGGTGGGGCCATCTTCAAAGACATGGCCCAGGTGGGCCCCGCATTGTGCACACACGGTCTCCGTGCGGACCATGCCATGGCTGCGGTCCACGATCTCGGTAATGGCGCCGGGGATGGCTTGCGAGAAGCTGGGCCAGCCGCAGCCGGCGTCGAACTTGGTGACGGAATCGAACAGTTTCGCACCGCAGCAGATGCAGTGGTAGCTGCCATCGGCCCAATGGGCTTCGTATTTTCCGGTGAATGGCCGCTCGGTGGCGGCGTGGCGCGTCACCTGCAACGCGACGGGCTCGGCGCCCTTGTCCTTGAGGATGGCTTGCCATTCGGCATCGGATTTCTGAACGGGGTAGGTCATGATGAACAGCTGATCTCGATGGAAGAGGCCCAGTCGGGCGGGAAGGCTGCGTAGGCGTCGTGCCCGGGGTGCTCGTCAAAGGGGTGCTCCAGCAGCCGCTGCAGGGTTTGGAGTTCGCTGAAGTCGCCAAGTTTCGCGGCACGGATGGCCTGCTCGCCCAGGTGGTTGCGCAAAACGAACTTGGGATTGGTTTTTAGCATCAAATTGGCCGCCAGCGCTTGATTATTAAGCGCCAATAGCTCTGAATATGATAGCAACCAGCCGTCAAAGGTGGTTCGGTCGGCGAACAGGTCGCGCACCGGCTCAAAATCGTTCTGCTGCACCGCGTGCGACAGGCGGCGCCAGAAGATGGTGTAGTCCACGGCGTTCTGGGCCAGCAGCACCAAGATGCCGTCGATCAGTTCTGCATCTTTCTCGCGTGCCTGGGCCAGCCCCAGTTTGCTGCGCATGCGGGCCATGAACGCTACCGGGAAGACGGTTTTGTAGGACTCCAGGGCACCTTTTGCCAGCTCCGGGTCGCCGATCAGCGGCAACAAAGCCTGCGCCAGGCAGAACAGGTTCCAGTACGCCACATTGGGCTGGCGGTTGTAGGCATAGCGGCCCTGGTTGTCGCTGTGGTTGCACACATGGCCGGGCACAAAGGCGTCCAGAAACTGGAAAGGACCGTAGTCAATGGTCAGCCCCAGGATGCTCATGTTGTCGGTGTTCATCACCCCATGGCAAAAGCCCACTCCCTGCCACTGTGCCATCAGGTGTGCGGTGCGTTCGCTCACGGCCTGTAGCAGGGCGGCATACGCGTTGCCGCCGAAGTCGCGGGTGTCCCGGCATTCGGGGTAGTAGCGGTCGATAACGTAGTCGGCCAAGGTCTTGAGCTGTGCTTGCAGGTCGTTGGCCGCGAAGTGCTCGAAATGGCCAAAACGCACAAAGCTGGGGGCCACCCGCGTCACTACGGAGGCCGTCTCAACCTCTTCGCGGCGCACGGGTGCGGGCGAACCGGTGATGCACAGTGCGCGCGATGTCGGAATGCCCAGGCCATGCATGGCCTCGCTGCACAGGAATTCGCGGATGCTGGAGCGCAGCACAGCGCGCCCGTCGCCCATGCGGGAGTAGGGGGTGCGGCCAGCGCCCTTGAGCTGGATTTCCAGGCCCGCCGCAGTTTCTCCCAGCAAGATGGCCCGGCCATCACCCAGTTGGCCGGCCCACACGCCGAACTGGTGGCCGCTGTAGACGCTGGCCAGGGGCCGAGAGCCTGCAAGCAGCGTATTGCCGGTGAAGGCTTGCAGGGCTTCGTCCCGCTGCAGCCAGTCAGCGTTCAGGCCGATCAGCTGTGCAACGGCAGTGCTGCTGCCCACCCAGTGGGGGGCGGGCAGCGGAGTGGGGCGCAGTTCGGTGAAAAAGTCTGGTCCCAGGGCGGTAAATCCGTGCTTCCAGGCCAGGCCGATATCGGCGGTGGGGGTCGCGCTTTCGGCAGGCAGGTTCATGGGTGGATTGTCTCGCACCCCGGATGCCCCGGCGCTTGCAGGGCCTTGGACCACGGCCCGGCCTATGCGGCCTGGGTAGAGTCTTGGCCTTCGGCCTCGGGGTACAGCACCTGCGCGCGGTACTGGCCCGGCGGGAGGCCAAACCAGCGCTTGCAGGCCCGAAACAGGTTGCTCTGGTCGGCAAAGCCCAGCAGGTCGGCCACCTCGGCCAGGCTTCGGCGCTCGTCGCTGAGGTACTGGCGTGCCAGTTCACAGCGGGTGTCGTCCAGCAACTGCTGGTAACTGACGGATTCGGCCTGCAGGCGCCGCTGCAGCGTGCGGTCCGTCAGGTGCAGGCGCGCGGCCACGTCTTCGCGGCGGGGTTCGCCCCGGTGCAGGATGCGGGCTACCTCGGTGCGCACGCGTGTGCTGGTGAGAGACTGGCCCAGGTGGTCCAGTTCGGTCTCTACCAGCCGCTCGTGCAGGGCCCACAGGCTGGGGTTGTGTGTGGGGATGTCGGCCCGCAGATCGGCCTCGGCCAGCAAAAACCGGTTGGCTGCCTGCCCGAAGCGGGGCAGCATGCCAAACGCCACATGGTAGGGCGCCTCACCGGTAGCGACGGGTTGTGGCGTGGTCAGCTCCACAGCCAGAGGGCGAAGCTCCCGGCGTGTGAGCCAGCAGCACAGCGTGAACAGTGTGAGCAGGGCGTATTCGACACGCTGGCGCGGAATGGGGCGGGTGGCGCCGATGTGCGCGATGGAGATCCAGTAGCCGCGTGCATCGTGGTCCAGCGCGAAGGTGGTGCAGTCCGAGATCACCGCCATGTGGCGCGTAAGGTGCTGAAAACCCACCAACAGGTTGGGGCCGGACGCCAGCGCGTAGCCCACCACATCCACATTGCCGTAGCGCGCTGTGAGCTGCGGGCACAGCCCCAGCGCCACCTTGCCCGAACGTGCCACCGCCAGCTCCCACAGGCGGCTGATCTTGTCCACATCAACACGGGTTTGTGGCAGTTGCAGCGCCGCCAGATCGATGCCCGCTTCGGCGCATAACTCGGCAGCAGGCAAGCCTTCGCTGGCCATCATGTCGGTGATGCCGCGCACCCAGGCGGCAGAGCTTGTGCGGGAGGTCATGGGGTGGCGAATGGAAGAAATGGCGGATCAGGGTTTACGCGCGTTGGTGGCCTGAAGTCAGTGTTTTGGCAAGGTTGCGATAGTAGCCAAACGCCACCCGGTTCCCACAATCGCCTCCGAGGTTGTGCCCTGCCCGTAGTGTGACTGCAGACAGAGGCCCGACCCATTCCTGAAAACCCCCAAGGAGACAAGACATGGTCGATTCGCGCTGGCGTTTGCAATGGTTGGGAGCGGTGTTTTCGGCCGCAGCAATGGTGGGCTGCGGCGGTGGTTCCGG
Organism: Acidovorax sp. NN32; assembly: GCF_057597245.1. Classification (NCBI taxonomy): domain Bacteria; kingdom Pseudomonadati; phylum Pseudomonadota; class Betaproteobacteria; order Burkholderiales; family Comamonadaceae; genus Acidovorax; species Acidovorax sp. NN32. Next base: position 3,174,534 of record NZ_CP199679.1, on the reverse strand, counting down.
CTCTGCGCCCGAGGTGCGCGAGACGGTGTACGGCACCTTGCGCGGTGTGGACGACAGTGCGGTGACCGGCACCTACGCGTGGAAAGGTGTTCCTTTTGCCAAGCCACCCGTGGGCGAGCTGCGCTGGCAACCGCCCGCAGCCCCGGCCGCCTGGTCCGGAGAGCGTGACGCCACACGTTTTGGCAGTGCCTGCCTGCAAATGGGCCGCATCTACGGCCCCGGTGCCAACAACCGGTTTGACAATACGATTGGCGAGACCCTGGGCACGCCGGTAGGCAGCGAGGACTGCCTGACCCTCAATATCTGGCGCCCAGCCACCTCGCAAGACAAGCTGCCTGTGCTGCTGTTCCTCCATGGCGGCAGTGCCATCTCGGGCTATACGGCCGATCCCGTCTACGACGGCGCTGCGCTGGCACGGTCTGCCAACGCCGTGGTGGTCACGGCCAACTACCGGCTCGACGTTCTGGGCTACTTCCAGATGCCGCCACTGCACACCGGCACGCAGCCCTACACCGGCAACTACGCGCTGCTCGACAACGTGCAGGCACTTCGCTTCATCCAGAACAATATTGCCAGCTTTGGCGGCAATGCTGGCAATGTCACGCTGATGGGGCAGTCCGCGGGCGCCATCAACGCGCTGGCGCTGCTGGTCGCGCCCCAGGCCGCGGGGTTGTTCCACAAGCTCGTACCGGTCAGTGGCGGAATTTCGCTGGCGACGAACCTGCCGCCCGGTTCGATTCCCACGCTCAACCCGGCCTCCCGGTACACCGCGCAGGCGGGCATGCTGCTGGCGCATCTGGCGCTGGCTGATGGCCTGGCGCCTGCGCTTGCTGATGCACAGGCGCTCGTTGCGGGATGGCCCCCTGCGCAGGTAGCCAGCTACCTGCGTGGCAAGGACGCGCGGGTAGTGCTGCAGACGGTGCTCAAGAACGGTCTCACGGGCTCGGGCCCCATCCCTGATGGCGTGGTGGTGCCCGCCGATCCGATCGCCGAAATGGGCGCTGGCCGCTATCACAAGGTGCCCGTGCTGTCTGGCTACACGGGCGAGGAGGGCAAGCTGTTTGCGCCTTTCCTGGCGCTGCTGGGCGGCAAGCCGGGCATGAAGATCTCCGACGCCGAGCGCTTTGTGATGATGCAGAACTTCAACCCCGATGCTCCCACCACGCTCACGGCTGGCGACATCCTGGATGCCTCTTACCTGCCGGTCACGGCGCCCGGCACGGGCTACAACGCGCGCACCCGCCTGCTGGGCAGTGTGTTCATCGATCCGAGCCGCGACAACCTGCTCAATACCCTGCGCAGTCAGCAATCCACGGTATGGAGCTACCAGTTCAACTGGGCCCAGCAGCCCGCGCCCTGGAACGATGTGTACGGCGCGGCGCATGCGTTTGACCTGCCGTTCCTGTTCGGCAACTTTGGACCTTCGGTCTTTGCCAAAGCAGCCAACAGTACGGCCAATCAGCCCGGCCGACTGGCGCTGTCGCGCGCGATGATGGACACCATGCGGGCCTTTGTGCACACGGGCAACCCGAACAACGCAACGGTCAACCAAAACTGGACGCCGTGGCCCAGTCGGCTCGTGTTCGACGCCGACCAGAAGGCCGTGCGCCTGAGCGTGCAGTGAGAGGGATGAGGGTGAACGTGTTTGTGCACTCTGCAGTGCGTCAGCGTGCCGCAGTGGCGGCGAGGTACGCGTTCAGCGCCTCGTCGTCCACGATAGCCACACGGCCGAAGTCCAGCGACACGATGCCCCGGCCTTCCAGCACGCGCAGTACCTTGTTCACCGTCTGGCGTGACAGGCCCACCAGTTGGCCGAGCTCTTCCTGCGTGAGGTTCAGCCGCCGTGTGCTGCGCCAGAACAGGCGGCTCAGGTACAGCGCCACGCGGTGTTCGGGGGATTGCGTGCGCCCGGCCTCGATGATCGTCATGGCTTGGCCTAGGCGCATGTTCAGGTGCTGCACCAGAAACTGGTTGAAGCCCAGGCTGGCCTCGCGCAACGTGGCAAACAGTGGCAGAGGCAGGCACAGCAGCGTGGTGGGCCGCAGCGCCACCACGTGGTACCGGCGGGGCTCGGGTTTCATGGCTGAGCCTTCGCCAAACCACTCGCCATCGGGGACTCCGATGAACGCCGAGGCGCGGCCCTGGCTGGCGGGACTTTGCAGCATCACCAAGCCTGACAACACTGCATGCCAGCCTTGCACTGCGCTGCCGGCCGGCATCATGACTGTGCCCTTGTCGGCGTGCTGCACGGACACCTCGTCGCGCAGCCTCTCCTGCAGGGCCACGGGGACACCTGCAAACCAGGGCTGGGCTTCGATGAATCGCTGTGCGGACGGCGCGGAGCTGAGCATGGGCGTGATTGTCGTTGTTCGGGAGCCGTACGTTCAGGGTATTCCCTTGCCCTTTGTCAACGGGACGACAGGTGTTGGCAGGCACGCTGGACACGCGCACACTGAACCCCTGTTGGGGGTGTCGGTCTGGCGGGGCCGCTTGCCTGGGCGACACCGCCATGAGAACCCCCGCGCTACGATGATCGTTCCCTTCACTACAACATCCAAGGAGCACACATGCTGGGCCTGATGCAGAGCCAACCGTTGCTGATTTCGTCGCTGATTGAGTTCGCCGAGCGCCACCATGGCGACGCCGAAATCGTGTCCCGCCGGGTCGAGGGCGACATCCATCACTACACCTACCGCGACCTGGCTGTCCGCGCACGCCGCCTGGCTAATGCGCTGGATGAAATGAAGCTGCAGTTCAGCGACCGCGTAGCCACGCTGGCCTGGAACGGCTACCGCCACATGGAGATGTACTTTGGTGTGAGCGGCTCGGGCCGTGTGCTGCACACCGTGAACCCGCGCCTGCACCCCGACCAGATTGCGTGGATCATGAACCATGCCGAAGACCAGGTGCTGTGTTTTGACGTGACCTTTCTGCCCCTCGTGCAGGCCGTGCATGCCAGGTGCCCCACGGTGAAGAAGTGGGTGGCGCTGTGTGATGCCGACAAGCTGCCTGCGGATTCAGGCATCCCTGGCCTCACCAGTTACGAAGCCTGGATCGGTGCGCAGTCGCCCGACTACGCCTGGCCCGAGTTTGACGAGAACTCCGCGTCGAGCATGTGCTACACGAGCGGCACCACAGGTAACCCCAAGGCCGCGCTGTACAGCCATCGTTCGACCACGCTGCATGCCTATGCGGCAGCGCTGCCTGATGTGATGTGCCTTTCCGCACGCGACTCCGTGCTGCCGGTGGTGCCCATGTTCCACGTCAATGCCTGGGGCATTCCTTACTCGGCGGCACTCACGGGTTGCAAGCTGGTGTTCCCTGGTCCCGCCATGGATGGCAAGTCGATTTACGAACTGATCGAAGGCGAGAAGGTCACCTACGCAGCTGGCGTGCCCACCGTATGGCAGATGATGCTGGGCCACATGAAGCCCGCGGGTCTGAAGTTCTCCACGCTGCGCCGCACTGTCATCGGTGGCTCAGCCTGCCCGCCCGCCATGATCCATGCCTTCAAGGAAGACTACGGTGTGGAGGTGCTGCACGCCTGGGGCATGACCGAGATGAGCCCGCTGGGCACGCTGTGCACCTTGAAGAACAAGCACCTGGCCATGTCCAAGGATGACCAGATGAAGATCCTGCAAAAGCAGGGCCGCGCGATCTACGGTGTGGACATGAAGATCGTGGGGGGCGACGGCAGCGAGTTGCCTTGGGATGGCAAGACCTACGGGGATTTGCTGGTCAAGGGGCCGTGGATCGTCGGCAGCTATTTCAAGGGCGAGGGCGGCAATCCACTCGTCAAAGACGCGCAGGGCCGGGGCTGGTTCCCCACGGGCGATGTGGCCACCATCGACGCTGACGGCTTCATGCAGATCACCGACCGCAGCAAGGATGTGATCAAGTCCGGTGGCGAGTGGATCAGTTCCATCGACATCGAGAACATTGCGATGGCCCACCCCGCAATAGCCATGGCGGCCTGTGTGGGTATGCCGCACCCCAAGTGGGACGAGCGCCCCATCGTGGCCGTGGTCAAGCGGCCGGGCACCGAGGTGACGCGCGAAGAGCTGCTGGCCTTCTACGAAGGCAAGACGGCCAAGTGGCAGATCCCCGATGACGTGGTGTTCGTCGATGCCATTCCATTGGGCGCCACCGGCAAGATGCTCAAGACCAAGCTGCGTGAGCAGCTCAAGGATTACAAGCTTCCAGGCCTGTGATCAGGGTGGGGCAGTGCACATGTGCGCATCGCTTGCGAACGCCATTTTTTGCATTGCCCCAGGCTGGTGCGCGCTCGGGGGAGTGCTGTGCCAGTCACGTGTGCGACGCTGGTAGGGGCAATCCCTGAGCATCGCTTTGTTGCAACGCGGTACGCTGCGTTGTGTCGATTTACAAGGAGACAAAAGCATGAAGTTCGCTATTAAGGCTGTAGCAGCCTCGGTAATCTTGGCAAGCGCTGGCGGGGCCTTCGCTCAAAAGGGCGAGACGGTGAAAATCGCCTGGCTCGACCCTCTGTCTGGCTTGATGGCGGCAGTGGGAACGAACCAGCTCAAGAGCTTCCAGTTCATCGCTGAAGAGTTCAACAAGAAGAACCCTGCAGGCGTCAAATTCGAAATCATCGGCATCGACAACAAACTCAGTCCCCAGGAAACCACCAGCGCCCTGCGCTCGGCCATGGACCAGGGTGCGCGCTACGTGGTGCAGGGCAACGGCTCCGGCCCCGCACTGGCGATCATGGATGCGCTGGAAAAGCACAACGCGCGCAACCCTGGCAAGGAAGTCCTGTTCCTGAACTACGCTGCCGTGGACCCAGACCTCACCAACAGCAAGTGCAGCTACTGGCACTTCCGCTTGGACGCTGACACCTCCATGAAGATGGAAGCCCTGACCACGTACATGAAGGACATGCCCGAGGTCAAGAAGGTCTACCTGATCAACCAGAACTACTCGCACGGCCACCAGGTCTCCAAGTTCGCCAAGGAAATGATGCAGCGCAAGCGCCCTGACGTGCAGTTCGTCGGCGACGATCTGCACCCGCTGGCTCAGGTGCGTGATTTCTCTCCCTACATTGCCAAGATCAAGCAGTCGGGCGCCGACAGCGTGATCACCGGCAACTGGGGTTCTGATCTGGCGCTGCTGATCAAGGCCGCCAACGACGCGGGCCTGAACAACGTCAACTTCTACACCTACTACGGCTCGGTCACTGGCAGCCCCACCGCTATGGGATCGGCCGCAGCAGGGCGCGTCTACATGGTGGCCTATGCCCACATGAACCTGCCCGGGCCGCTGAACCAGATCGTGGTGGACTACAAGAAGAAGTTCAACGACGACATGTACACGGGCGCGGTTTACCACGCGTTCACGATGCTGTCCGAAGGTTTTACCAAGGCCAAGTCGACCGATCCGGTCAAGGTGGCTGCTGCGTTCGAGGGCATGAAGTTCAAGAGCTTCAATGGCGAAGTCGAGATGCGCAAGACCGATCACCAACTGCAGCAGGGCCTGTTCATCTCCAAGTGGGAGAAGGCTGGCGGCAAGTTCCCGATCGACTCTGAAAACACGGGTTACACCTTTGTGCCTGTGAAGTACTACGAGCCCTATGTGGCGAGCACGCCCACGTCGTGCCAGATGAAGCGCCCGTAAGCCTTGCGCAATCGCTTCGAGGCCCGACCACTCGGGCCTTTTTTTTACCCCTGCAGTGAAAAATTCCAATGAATCCTGAGTTTTTCGTGATCTCTTTGCTGAACGGCGTGAGCTACGGGCTCCTGCTGTTCATGCTGAGTTCCGGCCTCACGCTGATCTTCAGCATGATGGGCGTGCTCAACTTTGCACACACCAGCTTCTACATGCTGGGTGCCTACTTCGCGTTCACCATCTCTGGGGTGGTGGGCTTCTGGCCAGCGCTGGTGCTGGCACCCCTCGTCGTGTTTGCGCTGGGGGCCGCGTTCGAGCGCTATTGCCTGCGCCGGGTGCACAAGTTCGGCCACGTGCCCGAACTGCTGGTCACGTTCGGCCTGTCCTACCTCATTCTGGAAGTGGTGCAACTGGTCTGGGGCCGTTCCACGGTGCCTTATGGCCTGCCCGAGCAATTGCAGGGTCCGCTGTTTTCGCTCTATGGCACGCAATTTCCCAAGTCGCGCTCGTTTGTGATGCTCGTGGCCCTGCTGATGCTGGTGTCGGTGTGGCTGCTGCTCACACGCACGCGCATCGGTCTCGTCATCCAGGCCGCCCTCAAGTACCCCGAGATGGTCGAGGCGTTGGGCCACAACGTGCCGCGCGTCTTCATGCTGGTGTTTGGCGGTGGTGCCGCGCTGGCCGGCCTGGCGGGGGTGATCGGTGGCAACACCTATGTCACCGAGCCTGCGATGGCGGCCTCAGTGGGTTCCATCATCTTTGTCGTGGTGGTGGTGGGTGGCATGGGCTCGCTGGCAGGTGCCTTCCTGGCATCGCTGCTCATCGGTCTGGTGCAGACCTTTGCCGTGGCGCTGGACTATTCGCTGATCCATGTCTTCAAGGCCGTGGGCGTGGCGGTGACTGACCAAACCTTCGGCTACCCCTTGCTCAAGCTCACGATTTCCCAGGTCGCGCCCATCCTGCCCTACCTGTTCCTCGTGCTGATCCTGATCTTCCGCCCCAAGGGCTTGCTGGGCACGCGGGAGGACTGATGCCATGAATTCCACTACAACCACTACTGTCGCTTCCAGCGCCACGTCGCACTACCGGTTCAAGCCCTGGAACGTCGGGCGCCTCATCATCTGGACGTTGTTCGCGGTCATGCTCATCGTGGCGCCCATGCTGTTTCGCAGCAGCCTGGCGCTGACCATGCTCTCGCAGATCGGCTACCTGATCATCATCTGCCTGTCCTACAACATCCTGCTGGGGCAGGGCGGCATGCTGAGCTTTGGCCATGCGGTCTACACCGGCCTGGGTTCGTTCATCGCCATTCATGCAATGAACATGGCCACCAAGGGCTCTGTGCACATTCCGCTGGTTTTCATCCCACTGGTGGGCGGTCTGGCAGGGGCATTTTTTGCCATCCTGCTCGGTTTTGTCACTACCAAGAAGTCCGGCACCACCTTCGCCATGATCACGCTGGGTATTGGCGAACTGGTGGCCTCCATGGCGCTGATGTTCCCCGAATTCTTCGGCGGAGAAGGCGGCATCACCACGGACCGGGTGTATGGCAAAGCCTTCTTTGGCATCAGTTTCGGGCCTGCGATTCAGGTGTACTACCTGATTGCAGCGTACTGTTTTGTCTGCACTGCCGCCATGTTTGCATTCACCGGCACGCCGCTGGGCCGCATCCTGAACGCTGTGCGCGACAACCCCGAGCGCGTCGAGTTCATCGGCTACAACACCCAGCGTGTGCGCTACTTCGCGTTCATCATCGCGGGCTTTTTTGCTGGCATCGGGGGTGGGCTGGCCACCATCAACTTCGAGATCATCACGGGAGCTGACAGCCTGAGCGTGATTCGCTCCGGTGGCTACCTGCTGTTCACCTTCCTCGGCGGGGCCACGTTCTTCTTCGGCCCCATCATCGGCGCGGTGCTGTTGGTGCTGGCGTCGGTGTTGCTGTCCGAACTGTCCAAGGCATGGTTGTTGTACCTGGGCCTGGTGTTCCTGTTCATGGTGATGTATGCGCCCGGAGGGATTGCCAGCCTGATCATGATGAACCTGCGGCTGGCCAAGTACGGCAAGCTGCGTCAGCTCTGGAGTTCTTACCTGGCGCTGGGCGGCACGGCGCTGGTGGGGGTGATGGGCGCAGCCTGCATGATCGAGATGACCTACCACCTGCAGCTCAACGCGGCCCTGGGGCCAGAACTGACCTTCCTGGGGGCGACGCTCAATGCCGCGGGCTTTACGAGCTGGTTTGGCGCCATTTTCGTGATGGTCACGGGCTTTGGACTTTTTGAACTCTGCCGCCGCCAGTTCCTGCGGCAGTGGAGCACGATCCAGGAAGAGATCGAACATGAAATCAAGCGTGGGGAGGCGCTGTAAACATGGCAGCTGACAACCCAACCAACACCACCTATGCCCTGGAACTGCGCGACCTGCGCAAGAGCTTTGGCAAGACGGAAATTATCCGTGGCGTGAACCTGTCCGTGGCCTCGGGCGAACGCGTGGCCATCATCGGCCCCAATGGCGCGGGCAAGTCCACGCTGTTCAACCTCATCAGTGGGCGTTTTGCCCCCACAAGCGGGGATGTGATCCTCAATGGCCAGCGCATCAACGGGCTGGCGCCGTATGAGATCAACCGCAAGGGGCTGTCGCGCAGCTTCCAGATCACGAACATCTTTCCCAAGCTCTCGGTGTTCGAGAACCTGCGCTGCGGTGTGCTCTGGAGCATGGGCTACAAGTACACGTTCCTGCGTTTCCTGTCGAACCTGCACGATGCCAATGAGCGCGCCAAGCAGCTCATGGAAATGATCAAGCTCGACAAGAAGCGCGACACGCTGGCGATGAACCTCACCTATGCCGAGCAGCGCGCCCTGGAGATCGGCATCACCATCGCGGGTGGTGCCAACGTGATCCTGCTCGACGAGCCCACGGCCGGCATGAGCAAGACCGAGACCACGCGCTTCATCCACCTCATCAAGGAAGTGACCGAAGGCCGCACGCTGCTGACGGTGGAGCATGACATGGGCGTGGTCTTTGGCCTGGCGGACAAGATTGCTGTGGTGGTCTATGGCGAGGTCATTGCCTATGACACGCCTGACAAGGTGCGCGCCAACCAGCGCGTGCAGGAGGCCTATCTGGGCTCTGTCGTTGCGGACGAGCAAGGGGCGGGACATTGACATGCTGAAAATCGAAAATCTCCACGCCTATTACGGCAAGAGCCATGTGCTGCATGGCGTGACCTTCGACGTACAACCCGGTGAAATCGTGGCCCTGCTGGGGCGCAACGGCTCGGGCCGTTCCACCACCGCCAAGGCCATCATGGGCCTGGTGGACTGGGAGGGCACGCTGAACTGGAAGGGGCAGGACCTCAATGGCAAGAAGGCTTACGAGATCGCCCACCTGGGGGTGGGCTACGTGCCCGAAAGCCGCGATGTATTCCCCAACCTCACCGTGCACCAGAACTTGCTGCTGGGCCAGAAAGGCAAAGGCAAGGGTAGCCGCTGGTCGTTTGACGACATGTACGAGATGTTCCCGCGCCTCAAGGAGCGCCAGCACACCGAGGCGGGTGTGATGTCGGGCGGCGAGCAGCAGATGCTTACGCTATGCCGCACGCTGATGGGCGACCCCGACCTGATCATCATCGACGAGCCCACCGAAGGCCTGGCCCCAAAGATCGTGGAGCTGGTGGGGCAGTACCTGCAGACCATCAAGGCGCGGGGTATCTCGGTGCTGCTGATCGAGCAGAAGCTGACCATTGCCATGAAGATCTCGGACCGCGCGCTGGTCATGGGGCACGGCTCGATCGTGTTCCAGGGCACACCGGACAGCCTGCGGGCCGACAACTACATCCGCAAGGAATGGCTTGAAGTCTGACGATTTCTGAAAAACCATGGCTAAAGAGGCGCCCGATAGCTGAAGGCGCCTCTTTTTTTGCTCTACCAAATGTTGCACTGCAAACCCCCTTGTCCCGCCCGGGACAAATTGACACGCCAAATGGGTTTGAAGTCTCTACAATAAAAACGCACGATCGTTCTTTTTCACTTTCCAAGGAACAACAGCACCATGACCGCTGAATACAAAGTCCACGGCTCCGTTGCCGTGATCACCATGGCCAACCCTCCCGTCAACGGACTTGGGTTATCGACCCGCCAGGGCATCGTCGAAGGCCTTGGCCGTGCCAATGCCGATGCAGCGGTCACGTCCATCGTGATCACCGGTGCCGGTGGTGCGTTCTCTGGCGGCGCCGACATCAAGGAGTTCGGCACCGACAAGTCGCTGCAAGAACCCAACCTGCTGTCGGTGATTGCCGCCATTGAAAACTCGGCAAAGCCCGTCGTGGCCGCCATGCACAGCGTGGCCATGGGTGGCGGGCTGGAACTGGCCCTGGGTTGCCACTACCGCATTGCGGCGCCTGGCTGCTCGATTGCACTGCCAGAAGTCAAGCTGGGCCTGATCCCCGGCGCAGGCGGTACGCAGCGCCTGCCCCGCGTGATTGGTGTGGAAGCCGCGCTCAACCTCATCGTGAGCGGCGAGCCCGTCAAGAGCGAAATGATCGGCGCCGTGCCCGGCCAGAAGCTGTTTGACAAGATGTCCGCGTCGGCCGAGTCGCTGGCGGCAGAAGCCCTGGCATTCGCGCAAAGCGTGGCCGATGCCCGCCCGCTGCCCCTGGTGCGCAACTTCCCCTGTAAGCACCCCGAAGGCGACGCGTACTTCCAGTTCGCGCGCAACATGGTCAAGGGCATGGCCAAGAACTTCCCCGCACCCGCCAAGTGCGTGGACGCTGTTGAAGCCGCCACCAAGAAGAAGTTCGCCGAAGGCATGCTGGTCGAGCGCGAGATCTTCATCAACCTGATGTGGACGCCCGAGTCGCGCGCACTGCGCCACCTGTTCATGGCCGAGCGTGCGGCGAGCAAGATCCCTGATGTGGCCTCTGACACCCCCAAGCGCGACATCAAGCTGGTGGGCGTGATTGGCGCGGGCACCATGGGCGGCGGCATTTCCATGAACTTCCTGAACGCAGGCATCCCCGTCAAGATCCTGGAGATGAAGCAGGAAGCCCTGGACCGTGGCGTGGCCACGATCAAGAAGAACTACGAAGCCCAGGTCAAGAAGGGCAAGCTCAAGCAGGACAAGTACGAGCAGCGCATGGCCCTGCTGAGCACCACGCTGAGCTACGACGATCTCAAGGACTGCGACCTCATCATCGAAGCCGTGTTTGAAGAGATGGGCGTCAAGGAAGCCGTGTTCAAGCAACTCGACGCTGTGGCCAAGCCCGGCGCCATCCTGGCCTCCAACACCTCCACGCTTGACGTGGACAAGATCGCAGCGTTTACCAAGCGTCCGCAGGACGTGGTGGGCATGCACTTCTTCAGCCCTGCCAACGTGATGAAGCTGCTGGAAGTGGTGCGTGGCAAGGAGACCGCCAAGGATGTGCTGGCCACCGTGATGGCCATCGGCAAGAAGATCAAGAAGACTTCCGTGGTCTCGGGCGTGTGCGATGGTTTCATCGGCAACCGCATGATCGAGCAGTACAGCCGCCAGGCTGGCTTCCTGCTGGACGAAGGCTGCACTCCCCAGCAGGTGGACAAGGCCATCGAAAAGTTTGGCTTTGCCATGGGCCCGTTCCGCATGGGCGATCTGGCGGGTAACGACATTGGCTGGGCCATCCGCAAGCGCCGCTCCGTCGAGCGCGCCGACATGAAGTACAGCCGCACGGCCGACAAGCTGTGTGAACTGGGCCGCTTCGGCCAGAAGACCGGCGCAGGCTGGTACGACTACCAGGCCGGCAAGCGCGACGCGATCCCGAGCGACCTGGTCAACAAGATGATCGAAGACCACCGCAAGGAGCTGGGCATCACGCCGCGCAAGATTTCGGATGAAGAAATCGTGCAGCGCCTGGTGTTCGCACTGGTCAACGAAGGCGCGCACATCCTGGAAGACGGCATTGCCAGCAAGTCCGGCGACATCGACATGGTGTACCTGACCGGCTACGGCTTCCCCATCCACCGTGGCGGCCCCATGCACTACGCCAGCGAAGTGGGTCTGTTCAATGTGGTGCAGGCCATGGACCGTTTTGCCAAGAACCCGCTGGATGACGCAGCGTTCTGGAAGCCCGCTCCGCTGCTGGCCAAGCTGGCCGCCGAAGGCAAGGCCTTCCAGTAAATAGCCGCGTGCACCCATCTACAGAATCAAAGGAATTCACATGACCTCCGCAGTGATTGTTTCCACCGCCCGCACGCCGCTCGCCAAGAGCTGGAAGGGTTCTTTCAACATGACGCATGGCGCCACCCTGGGCGGCCATGCCGTGCAGCACGCCGTGTTGCGCGCCGGCATCGACGGCGCTGACGTGGACGACGTCATCATGGGTTGCGCCACACCCGAAGGTGCCACCGGCAGCAACATCGCGCGCCAGATCGCCCTGAAGGCCGGCCTGCCCATCACCGCTTCCGGTGTCACGGTCAACCGCTTCTGCTCCTCTGGACTGCAGACCATTGCCATGGCCGCCCAGCGCATCATCGCTGGCGAAGCCGATGTGTTCGTGGCCGGTGGTGTCGAAAGCATCTCCTGCGTGCAGCAGGAGATGAATCTGCACATGATCCAGGACCTGGCCCTGGCCAAGCAAAAGCCCGAGATCTACTGGAGCATGCTGCAGACCGCCGAGCAAGTGGCCAAGCGCTACAACATCGGCCGCGAAGCCATGGACGAATACGGTGCCGCCAGCCAGCAGAAGGCTTGCGCAGCGCAGGCCGCTGGCTTGTTCGACGCAGAAATCGCCCCCATCACCGTGACCGCCGGTGTGGCCGACAAAACGCTGGGCCTGATCACCAAGCAGGTCACCGTGAGCAAGGATGAAGGCACACGCGAAGGCACCACGGTAGAAGCCATCAGCGGCCTTCGCTCGGCGCTGCCTGGCGGTTTGATCTCTGCCGGCAACGCCAGCCAGTTCTCCGACGGCGCCGGCGCCTGCGTGGTGACCAGCGAAGAGTACGCCAGCAAGAAGGGCCTCAAGCCCCTGGGCCGCTTCCTCGGCTTTGCGGTGGCAGGTTGCGAGCCCGACGAAATGGGCATCGGCCCCGTGTTTGCCGTGCCCAAGGTGCTGAAAAAGCTGGGCCTCACGGTGCAGGACATCGACCTGTGGGAGCTGAACGAAGCCTTTGCCGTGCAGGTGCTGTACTGCCGCGACAAGCTGGGCATTCCGGCCGACCGCCTGAACGTGAACGGCGGCGCGATTGCCGTGGGCCACCCCTACGGTGTGTCGGGCCAGCGCCTCACGGGCCACGCGCTTATCGAAGGCAAGCGCCGTGGTGCGAAGAAGGTGTGCGTGACGATGTGCATTGGTGGCGGCATGGGCGCTGCGGGCATTTTCGAAGTGCTGTAAAACTTGGCTTGGGGCGGCGCAACAGGCGGCACCTTCACGTGTTTCCTGTGCGCTTGCCCCTTTGTGGGTGGCGCAAGCAGCGGTGGTGGGGCCCATGGGCGGACCACATGCGTTGGCTCTCCGCCCAGCAAATTTCAGAGGGATGCCTGAACTGCCGGTAGAAGGGGATGAGAGGAAGACACCGGGGCCGAGCAGGGCCGAGGGGGTGAAGAGACGCTGGCTACAAATTGTTGCTTTGCCAGGGCATGATGCGCCCCTCGGCGCGGTTGGCGCGGGCAGAATCCGCGCGACCACCGGCTTGCCTGTGGCACTGAACCTGTCTCCTTTCTCCATCCCGAACCCGGTACCTCCCATGCGTTGTCTGCTTCCTTCCTTTCGCCACTGTGTCGCCCTCTCGGCCCTTGCCGTTGCATGCGGTGCCCATGCCCAGAGCCAGACCTACAAGCTCCAGCTGCCGCTGGAGTCGGACTCCGACGTGGTTTTGCAGGACATCGTGGTGGACGCCAAACAGACGCGGGTGACGCTTGTCGTCAAGAACACCACCGATGAATCGTTCGAGGCCTGTGCGCAACCCACTGGCTCGCCCGATGCGTTCACGCTCAAGGACCTGGGCACCGGCACCGTGCTGCCGCAGCTGTCGATTGGAGGCCTGTCTTTCTGCAACGTGAAGATGGATGTGGTCAAGCCCGGCCGCAACAAGCTCGTCAAGATCACGTTCCCGCCACTGCCTGCAGGTGCCACACGCCTGCAGCTCGGAGAAGCCAATTGCCAGCCCAAGCCCGATTCGGACATGGACTACTGGTGTTTCAAGAACATCGTGCTGCCTGCACGCTGAGCCCTATCAGGCCAATGGAGATCGGGCATGCGCGCAGCCACAAGGAGACCTTCTGATGACCCTGCGTTCCACGCTCGACTTTCTGCTGTATGACTGGCTCGATGCCCAGTCCCTCACGGCCCGCACGCGTTTTGCAGACCACTCGCGCGAAACCTTCGATGCGGTGCTCGACACCTGCGAGCGCATCGCTCGCGAGAAGTACGCGCCCTTCAACCGCACCGTAGACATCGAGGAGCCACACTTCGACGGTGAAAAGGTCATCCTGCCCCAGGCGACTTACGAGGCGCGCAAGGCCTACGCGGAATCCGGCCTGTTGTCGGCCGCGCAGGACTACGAGGTCGGCGGCATGCAGCTGCCCTATGCCGTCGAGGCGGCCGCCAACAGCTTCTTTGCGGTGGCATCCATCAGCATCGGCTCGAACCTGCTGACTTCGGGCAACGCCAACCTGCTCATGGTGCATGGCACCGAGGCGCAAAAGCAGGTGTTTGCACTCAATGAATTCAACGGGCGTTGGTCGGGCACCATGTGTCTGTCCGAGCCGCAGGCGGGCTCCTCGCTGTCGGATGTGGCCACGCGCGCAGTGCCTGATGGCGATGGCTTCGAGGCCGACCCATTGGGCGCAAGGTATCGCCTCACGGGCAACAAGATGTGGATCAGCTCGGGCGACCATGAGCTGACCGAAAACATCGTGCACCTGGTGCTGGCCAAGATCCCGGGGCCGGACGGCAAGCTGGTGCCGGGCACCAAGGGCATCTCGTTGTTCATCGTGCCCAAGAAACTGGTGGACACCGAAGGCAAGCTCACCGGCGTGCGCAACGACGTGGCGCTGGCGGGCCTCAACCACAAGCTGGGCTGGCGCGGTACCACCAACACGCTGCTTAATTTCGGTGAAGGCAAGTTCCCGGTTGAGGGCAAGGCCGGGGCCGTGGGCTACCTGGTGGGCCAGCCCGGCAAGGGCCTGCACTGCATGTTCCACATGATGAACGAGGCGCGCATCGGTATCGGCATGGCCGCCACCATGCTGGGGCTGGCGGGCTATTACGCCAGCCTGGACTACGCCAAGAACCGGCCCCAAGGACGCCCGGTGCAGGGCCCCAAGGATGGCGCCGCTGCCGTGGTCAAGGACGCCGCCCAGCCCCAGGTGCGCATCATCGAACACGCCGACGTCAAGCGCATGCTGCTGGCCCAGAAGTCGTATGGCGAAGGGGCGCTCGCGCTCAACCTGTTTTGCGCCAAGCTGGTGGACGAGCAGCACACGGGCGACGCGGCGACGGCCGACGAAGCCCGCCTGCTGCTGGAGGTGCTCACCCCCATTGCCAAGAGCTGGCCCAGCGAGTTCTGCCTGGAGGCCAACTCATTGGCCATCCAGATCCATGGCGGCTACGGTTATACGCGCGATTTCCCGGTGGAGCAGTACTGGCGCGACAACCGCCTGAACATGATCCACGAGGGCACGCACGGCATCCAGGCCATGGACCTGCTGGGCCGCAAGGTGCTGATGGAAGGCGGCCGCGGCCTGCAACTGCTGGCCGGGCGCATCAATGCCACCATCGAGCGCGCGATCCAGGTGCCCGCGCTGGCGGCACATGCCAACGCGCTGGGCAAGGCGCTGCAGGACGTGGGCGCCGCCACCAAGGCCGCCTGGGCCACGGGCCAGCCTGCCGATGCGCTGGCCAATGCCGTGCCCTACATGCAGGCCTTTGGCCACACGGTGCTCGCCTGGGTTTGGCTGGACGTGGCCCTGGCCACGCTGGCTCGGGATGCCGATCTGGCCCAGCCCGCGAGCGTGGGACGCATGGGCGGCATGCGCTTTTTCTTCCACTACGAGTTGCCCAAGATCGGTGCCTGGCTGCAGGTAGTGAGCACGCGCGATGCCACCTGCGCGGCCTTCCCTGAAGAGGCGTTTTGATGGCGGCGCAACTCACCCTGCAACGCCTGCACAAGCTCATCTGGGTGCTGATTTACGGCGGGTTGCTCACGCTGATACTGGGCATCGCCACCGCCCGCACCGATGAGGCTCTGGGCTGGAGCCTCATCGTGGGCGGCGGGGTGCTGGCCGTGGTGGGTGTGCTGCTGATCGCGGTGCGGGCCCGGTTGCACACCGACCCCGGCCCTTAGAGCCTGTTCAAAGTCTTTTTGGAGACCGCATTGAAGTGCAATCGGGATGAGTGGATGCTTCGGATGCGCCGCATGGGCTCATGCCCATGCAAGCAGCCGGGGCGTCCAATCGCCCGATTTCACTCCAACCCTTCGGGCAAGTGCCTTGCCGGGCGGTCTACGGCGTTGCGGCGCTTGCCGATAGCACGGGCTATCGGCGGCGCACCGCGCCTTGCATCCCATCCCGGCAAGGCACTTGTGCGGCTCCAGAAAAATTTTGAACAGGCGCTTAGCTGAACGCCCGACACCCCCGCGACACAAAGCGCCCGCATTGCATCGCACAATCCTCGGGCGCGTGGGGCAAACACCCAACGACAGATCCATCCAAAACCGAAGGAGACTTTCAGCATGACCCGTACCATCCAACAACTGTTTGACCTCACCGGCAAGACCGCACTGGTCACCGGCGGCTCGCGCGGCCTGGGGCTGCAACTGGCCCACGCGCTGGGCGAAGCGGGTGCCAAGATCATGCTCAGCTCGCGCAAGGCGTCTGACCTGGAAGAGGCTGCCGCTGACCTGCAGGCTGCGGGTATCGACGCACGGTGGATCGCCGCTGATTGCGCCAAGGAAGACGACATCCGGCGCCTGGCCGACGAGACCCTGGAGCGCCTGGGCCATGTGGACATCCTCGTCAACAACGCAGGCGCAGCCTGGGGGGCCCCTGCCGAAGACCATCCCGTGGACGCGTGGGACAAGGTGATGAACCTCAACGTGCGCGGTTACTTCATCCTGAGTCAGCACATCGCCAAGCACAGCATGATCGCGCGCCGCAGCGGCAGCATCATCAACGTAGCGTCCATCGCAGGCTTGGGCGGCAACCCCAAGGGCATGAACACCATTGCTTACAACACCTCCAAGGGCGCGGTGATCAACTTCACACGGGCACTGGCCGCTGAATGGGGCGCGTACAACATCCGCGTCAACGCCATCTGCCCGGGTTTCTTCCCGAGCAAAATGACGGTGGGTACGCTCAAGGCCATGGGCGAGGAAGCGCTGGCCGCCCACGCCCCGCTGGGCCGTCTCGGCGATGATGAAGATCTGAAGGGCCTGTGCGCGTTGTACGCGTCGGATGCGGGCAAGCACATCACCGGCCAATGGCTGGCGGTGGACGGGGGCGTGAGTATTGTCACCGGCGGGTGAGCATCCCCCTGAGGCGCTGCGCGCCTTCCCCCTTCTCTCGGCTTCGCCGGGAAGGAGGACGCAGCCCTCGCTGCGGGGCGGCCCTTGCTCGGCTGCCCTGGTCTGGGCCGCGCCAGTATTTGAGGTTTGTGTTCTGAGGAAATCCCTTGAAAAGTTTCGGTGTCGAAATTCCCTTTGTCCACCACCTGGGCTTCACGCTGCAGCGTATGGAAGGCGGCGAGTCTGAGCTGCATTACGAAGCCCAGCCCGAGCACTTGAACTCGTTTGCCGTGACCCACGGCGGTGCGTCGATGACGCTGCTGGACGTGACCATGGCCACGGCGGCGCGCAGCGAGACGCCCGACATGGGCGTGGTCACCATTGAGATGAAGACCAGCTTCATGCAGCCCGCACGCGGGCCGCTGGTGGCCAAGGGGCGGCTCATTCACCGCACGGCCACCATGGCTTTTACCGAAGGCACGGTGTATGACGCGCAGGGCAAGGTGTGTTGCCATGCCACCGGCACGTTCAAGTACGTGCGGCGCCTGCCAGTCGATGGGCGCAATGTGAATGACCTCAAGGTCATTTCCACCGATTGAGTCAGATTTTTAAGCCAAATTGGCCCCTAGCGCTTTATCCATAAGCGCTGGCAGCTATTGAATTCATAGTGATAGACATTCTGAAGGAGCCTCTCATGCCACGCAACCAACAAATCGTTCTCGACAACCGCCCCCAAGGCGAAGCCGTGGTCAGCAACTTCAAGCTGGTGGCCACCGACACGCCCGCGCTCAAGGAAGGCGAGGTGCTGGTACGCCACCACTTTCTGAGCCTGGATCCCTATATGCGCGGCCGCATGAACGAGAGCAAGAGCTACGCCGCATCGCAGGCGCTGGGCGAAGTCATGATCGGTGGCACCGTGGGTGAAGTGGCCGAGAGCAAGCACCCCAAGTACGCGGTGGGCGACAAGGTGGTGGGCATGGGCGGCTGGCAGGAATACAGCGTGGTCAATGCCGACCAGCCCGGCGCGCTGCGCAAGGTCGATACGACCCATGTGCCGCTGTCGCACTACCTGGGCGCCGTGGGCATGCCGGGTGTCACGGCCTGGTACGGCCTGGTCAAGATCATTGTGCCCAAGGAAGGCGACACCGTGGTGGTAAGCGCCGCTACTGGCGCCGTGGGCAGCGCCTTTGCCGCTTTGGCCAAGGCCCGGGGCTGCCGTGCGGTGGGCATTGCCGGTGGCGCCGACAAGTGCAAGTACGCCGTGGAAGAACTGGGCTTTGACGCCTGCATCGACTACAAGGAACACAGCGACGTGAAGGCCATGTCCAAAGCCCTGAAGGAAGCGTGCCCCAACGGCATCGATGGCTACTTCGAAAACGTGGGCGGCTGGATCATGGACGCCGTCATGCTGCGCATGAACGCCTTCAGCCGCATTGCCCTGTGCGGGATGATCGCTGGCTACGACGGCGCGCCGCTGCCCATGGCCAACCCCGCGCTCATGCTCATCAACCGCATGAAAGTCGAAGGTTTCATTGTGAGCGAGCACATGGAAGTCTGGCCTGATGCGCTCAAGGAGCTGGGCACGCTGGTCGGCACCGGCAAGCTGCGCCCACGCGAGACCATTGCGCAGGGCATCGCCTCTGCGCCCGAGGCCTTCCTGGGCTTGCTCAAGGGCAAGAACTTCGGCAAACAGCTGGTGAAGCTGATCTAAGAACCTGCTCCCGGCCTTTTCATGGGGTGCGCATGACAGCAAACAGTCACGATCTAGGCGTCCACCGCAGCCCATGCTGGCGGCCTGGGCAAGGTGGGCAACGACGAGCGTGGCTGTTTGCTGCCATGCCCTCCGGGTTGCCCCGCAAAGGCAGCGTCTGCTGCGTTGCCCATCCTCGCCGCACATCAGTGCGGCTTTCGGTGGGCGCCTTGCATCCACTGCCTTTGTGGGGCAACGCACCCCATGAAAAGGCCGGGAGCAGGTTCTAATGCGTTGGACCTGGGCCCGCTTCGATGATCTGGGCGTGCACGCCCTGCACGATGCGCTGGCGCTGCGCTGCAAGGTGTTCATCCTGGAGCAGGGCCCTTACCAGGACCCGGACGGAGCGGACAAGCAGTCCTACCACCTGCTGGGATACGACGAGGCCGGGGTGGCGCAAGCCTGTCTGCGCGTGGTGGACCCGGGCG
This sequence comes from Acidovorax sp. NN32, assembly GCF_057597245.1. Taxonomy (NCBI): domain Bacteria; kingdom Pseudomonadati; phylum Pseudomonadota; class Betaproteobacteria; order Burkholderiales; family Comamonadaceae; genus Acidovorax; species Acidovorax sp. NN32. The sequence goes on along the minus strand of NZ_CP199679.1, from coordinate 3,155,260 downwards.
TGAACTACCCTGAGCCCTCCATCGGCCGCGTGGTCACCGCCAAGGAAGCGCGGGGCAACGGCACGGGCAGGGCGCTGATGGCCGAGGGCATCGCTCGCTGCAGCCAGGCATGGCCGGGGCGGGGCATCCGCATCAGCGCGCAGGCCCATCTGCAGGGCTTCTACGGCAGCCTGGGTTTTGAGGCCGTGTCCGATGAGTACCTGGAAGACGATATCCCCCACATCGAAATGCTGAGACGGGGTGACAGCCCCACTGCCTGAGGAGCCGCCATGACCGCTGCCAGCCCTGCCGTCACCCATGAGGTGTTCAACCAGAGCACGCCCTGGGCCGATGTGAACCTCTTCACCGCCAACCAGCCCTTGCAGGACGCGCTGCGCCTGCATGCCCCCAGCCTGCCGCTGGCGGGCCTCGCGGCGCTGGGCGCGGAGATGGGATCGGCCGAAATGCAGACCCATGCTCGGCTCGCCAACACCTACAAACCCCAACTGCGCACCCACGACCGCTTCGGCCATCGCACCGATGTGGTGGAGTTCCACCCCAGCTACCACGCGCTCATCGGCACTGCGCTGCGCCACGGCCTGCACGCCACGCCGTGGTCGCGCCAGGACACGGGCCACGCGCATACCGAGCGGGCCGCAGGCTTCATGCTGTTCACCGAAGCCGAGCCCTCGGTGCTGTGCCCCGTGTCGATGAGCTACGCCGTGACCCCGGCATTGCGAGGCAATTCAGCGGTATGGGCGGGTTGGAGCAAGGGTTTGGCGAGCACGCAGTACGACCCGCGCCTCGCGCTGTTCTCGCAAAAATCCGCGCTCACCATGGGCATGGGCATGACCGAGAAGCAGGGCGGATCGGACGTGCGCGCCAACACCACACAGGCTGTGCACGATGGTGAAGACGCCTGGGGCGCGCGCTACCGCATCACCGGCCACAAATGGTTCTTCTCGGCCCCCATGTGCGACGCCTTCCTGATCCTGGCGCAGGCACCCGGCGGGCTCACCTGCTTCTTCTTGCCGCGTGTGTTGCCTGATGGTGGCGAAGGCACCGTGAACGCCATCCGCATTCAGCGCCTGAAAGACAAGCTGGGCAACCACGCCAACGCCAGCTCCGAGGTCGAATTTATCAACGCCTTGGCCTGGCGCGTGGGCGAGGAAGGCCGTGGCGTGGCGCAGATCCTGGAGATGGGCACCATGACGCGGCTCGATTGCGCTTTAGGCACCAGCGGCCTCATGCGCCAGGCGCTCAGCATCGCTCTGCACCACACGCGCCAGCGCTCGGCCTTTGGCAAGAAGCTCATCGACCAGCCACTCATGCGCAACGTGCTCGCCGATCTGGCGCTGGAAAGTGAAGCGGCTACCGCTCTCTCCATAAGGCTTGCGAGCGCCTTTGACCACAAAGACAAGAGCGAGCACGAGGCCATCATGGCCCGCCTGCTCACACCCGTGGCCAAGTTCTGGGTGTGCAAGCGCGGCAGCGTGTTTGCGCAGGAGGCCATGGAATGCCTGGGCGGCAACGGCTATGTGGAAGAGGGCGGCGAAGGCGTGATGGCCCGCATCTACCGCGAGATGCCGCTTAACTCCATCTGGGAAGGCGCGGGAAACATCATGGCGCTGGATTTGATGCGCGCCGTGCGCCGCGCCGACACCGCTGCCGCTCTGGACGCCGAACTGGCACCCGCACGCGGCGCCCACCCGGCGCTGGACCGTCTGGCCGGCGCATTGCCCCTGCGCGTGGACGCCATGACCACCGAGGCCGAGGCCCGGCGCCTCGCGCAGGATGTGGCGCTGGCCGTGCAGGCGGCCCTGCTGCTGCGCAGTGCGCCCGGTGCCGTTTTCCGCGCGTTTTGCGACTCGCGCCTCTCCGGCGACTGGGGCTACAGCTTTGGCACGCTGGGCGCGGGTGTAAACCTTGACGCCATCCTGGCCCGTGCGCTCCCGGCCTGATTCACCCTACAGAATTTTGCGGAGAACCCCATGTCCCACCTCATCCTGCACCACTACCCCTCGTCGCCGTTCTCCGAAAAGATCCGCGCGGTGCTCGGCTTCAAGCAGCTGGCCTGGAAGTCCGTGATCATCCCCAGCGTCATGCCCAAGCCCGATGTGGTGGCGCTGACGGGGGGTTACCGCAAGACGCCGTTCTTGCAGATCGGTGCCGACATCTATTGCGATTCGGCCCTCATCTGCGATGTGCTGGAGCATGAACAGCCCGAGCCGGTGCTGTACCCGCCGCACCTCAAGGGCGTGGCGCGTGTGTTTGCACAGTGGGCGGATAGCACGCTGTTCTGGGCCGCCATGGCCTACAACCTGCAGCCCAGAGGCGCTGCGGTGCTGTTTGCCAACTTGCCGCCTGCCGCCGCGCAAGTGTTTGGCGAAGACCGCCGCGAGATGAGCGCGGGCATGCAGCGCCTGCGACCGGCCGACGCGACGGCTGCCTACCGCTCGTACCTGCGCCGCATCGCCCACATGGCCGAGGAGCACGACTTCCTGTTCGGTGCCGAGCCCTGCCTGGCCGACTTTGCCGCCTACCACCCGCTGTGGTTCACGCGCCAGTGTGTGCCGGTGATGGCCGACATCTTTGCCGCCACCCCCGCCGTGCTGGAGTGGATGGACCGCATCGCAGCGCTGGGCCATGGTCGTATGGAAAAGTTCAGCGCTCAGGACGCCATCACGGTGGCTGCGGGCATGGACCCTTTGCCCCTGATGGACGACGTGTTCCAGGACGAACACGGCATCCCGCTGGGCAGCCAGGTCACGATTTCCGCCGAGAGCTTTGGCACGGAGCCCACCGAGGGCGAGCTGATTGCTGCCACCCGCACCCGCTACACGCTGCGGCGTACCGACCCGCGCGCGGGTACGGTGCATGTGCACTTCCCGCGCATTGGGTATGTTTTAAGAGCAACCCCCTGAGCGGCTGCGCCGCTTCCCCCTTCTCTCGGCTTCGCCGGGAAGGGGGACGACGCCCTCGCTGCGGGGCGGCTCTTGCTCGGCGTCCCCGGCGTGGGCCCCGCCAGTTTCAACCCAACGCTCTAAATTGTTACGGACTCAAGGAGACAAAAACCATGATCGACAACTTTTCCGGCAAAACCGCCGTCCTCACCGGCGCAGGCTCGGGCTTTGGCCTGGAATGCGCGCGCATCGGTGCCCGCCTCGGCATGAACCTGGTGCTGGTGGATGTGCAGCAGGACGCGCTGGACGCCGCCGCTGCCGAGATGCAGGCCGCAGGCAGCCAGGTGCTGGCCCGCAAGGTGGATGTATCGAACGCTGCGCAGATGGAGCAGCTGGCCGCCGATGTGCAGCAGCGCTTTGGCGCGCCGCACCTGGTGTTCAACAACGCGGGTGTGGGCGCGGGCGGGCTGGTGTGGGAGAACTCCGTCAAGGACTGGGAATGGGTGCTGGGCGTGAACCTGTGGGGCGTGGTGCACGGTGTGCGCCTGTTCACGCCCATGATGCTGGCAGCGGCCAAGGCCGACCCGGCCTGGCGCGGCCACATCATCAACACCGCCAGCATGGCGGGCCTGCTGGCGGCGCCCAACATGGGCATCTATAACGTGAGCAAGCACGCAGTGGTCAGCCTGTCTGAAACGCTGTACCAGGATTTGTCGCTGGTCACTGACCAGATCGGCGCCAGCGTGCTGTGCCCCTTCTTTGTGCCCACCGGCATCAACCAAAGCCACCGCAACCGCCCCGGCGACCTGCCTGCCGAAAAGCCCACCAAGAGCCAGCTCATCGGCCAGGCCATGAGCGACAAGGCCGTGGGCAGCGGCAAGGTGACGGCGGCCGAGGTGGCGCAGAAGGTGTTCGACGCAGCCGCCCAGGGCCAGTTCTACATCTACAGCCACCCCAAGGCACTGGCCTCGGTGCAGACGCGCATGGAAGACGTGATGATGGGCCGCAACCCCACCGACCCGTTTGCCGCCAAGCCCGAGCTGGGCGCGCAACTGCGCGCGGCGCTGCGGGCCGATTGATGGCGCACGCGCATGCTTTGGTGCCGAAAATATGAGAAAAATTAGCCTCTAGCGCTTATCCAGTAAGCGCTGGTAGCTATAAAAAGAGTAGTGAGCACCAAACCTGCAAGGAGGGGCCCGCACTGTGCCTGATGCCGCCCCTGGCCACGGCCATGCGCTGTTCGACACCGCCATCGGCACCTGCGGCATTGCCTGGGGCCCGGGCGGCATCGTGGCCGTGCAGTTGCCCGAGGCGGATGCCGAGGCGACCCGGGCGCGTTTGCTGCGCAGCCATTCACACTGCGCGCAGTCTGGGGAGCACCCCGCCCCCGTGCGCAGCGCCATCGAAGGCATCCAGGCGCTGCTGGCGGGGCAGCCCCGCGACCTGTGCGAGGTGCCGCTCGACATGTCCGGCATTTCGCCGTTTCACCAGCAGGTGTATGCCATTGCCCGGGCCATACCGCCGGGCCGCACGCGCACCTATGGCGAGGTGGCCGAACAGATCGGCAGCAAGGGCCTGTCGCGCGCCGTGGGGCAGGCGCTGGGCCTGAACCCGTTTGCGCCCGTGGTGCCGTGCCACCGGGTGCTGGCTGCGGGTGACCGGCCGGGCGGCTTTTCGGCCGGAGGCGGCGCGCTGACCAAGCTGCGCATGCTTCAGATTGAAGGCGCGTGCCCGGGTGGAACACCATCGCTCTTTGATTGGTAACTGATCGTTTCAGTTCTTGGTGGGTTGCCTTTGGGCTGAAAAAGACCTCTCTGGTGGTCTGTTCGACAGCGTACAGACTCGCGGCCTCAGCCCCTTGTACAAGAGGATCAGAGCGCTGCCGCAACGCGGTGGCGCCATTCACTTGTGTACCAGGAGCCGCCTATGTCCCATCCATCCACCCTTGCCTCTGCGTGGGACACGTCTTGCGTCGGGCAGCCGGCAGACGTATCGCTGCTGGAGCTGTCCCACCTGGGTGAGCACTTGGCGCACTGCGGCGCCTTGCGCGGGCCGCTGGACCAGTTGCTCGCTGGTGCTGCATGGCTGCAGACCCTGGTGGCCGAACATGTGGTGACCGTTGCACTCTTGATCACGTTGCTGGTGGGGGTCGTATCGCTGGTGCGATAGGGGGCGCACGCATGGGCTTACGCACACCATGGCCCTGGGTTCCTTCTGCGCTGGACCGCATGCTCGATGCCCGGGCAGGCCTGGTGCTGGACCCCTTGCGGGCCGAAGTGTTTGGCGTGGCCCGCTTCGAAGAGCATGGCCGGCACCTGGGCGCATCCCACGACGCAGGCAAGGCACCGTTTGGCCGCACCACCTTTTACCCACGCCTGCAGAGCAACATCCGCGCGCTGCGGGCCGCATACCGCTACCTGTTCGATGCACCGCATGACGAGCATGCCATCAGCCCCGCCGCTGAATGGCTGTTTGACAACTTCCACCTGATCGAAAGCCAGCTCAAGGAGATCCGGGCCGGGCTGCCACCGCGTTACTACCGCTCGCTGCCGGTGCTCAAAGACGCCCCGCTGGTGGGCCTGCCGCGTGTGTACGGTGTGGCGTGGTCGTTTGTGGCCCATACCGACAGCGCGTTTGATGAATCGCTGCTGGTGCACTACCTAAATGCCTACCAGCAGACCCGCGAGCTGAGCCAGGGGGAGCTGTGGGCGTTGCCCACCACGCTGCGTGTGGTGCTGGTGGAGAACCTGCGCCGCTTGGCCGAGCGCCTGGCCAGCCACAAGGCCGCGCAGGAGCTGGCCAGCCTGTGCGCCGCCCGCAGCAAGGACCTGAACGTGTTGACGCTGGATGCCGCCTGCGCAGCCATGGAGCAGCGTGGCGTGGCACCGGTGTTCCTGGCCCACCTGGCGCAGTCGATGATGGGGCGCGGCGTGGTGGGCGGGCATGCCGCTGCAGGCACGCCAACGCCCGTACAGCAGTGGTTGCTGACCGCTGTGCCTGACCTGGTGGCGTTGCAGGCCCAGCAGCAGATCAACCAGGCCGCCGACCAGCTGAGCATGGGCAATGCCGTCACGGCACTGCGGCGGGTGGGTGCGGCCGACTGGTCCGACATCATCAGCCAGACCAGCCTGGTGCTGCGCGCCATGCTGCAGTCGCCCGTGTTCGCGGCCGAAGACGAGTCCACCCGCAACACCACCTTGCACGGCATCGAAAACCTGTCGGCCCGCAGCGGGCAGGGCGAGGCCGCCGTGGCGCAGGCGCTGCTGGTGCTGATGTCAGGTGCCGACGGCGAGCCTCCAGATCATCCGGGAGCTGCGCAGGCCTTGGCAGGCTATTGGCTGCAAGGCGCCGGGCGCGGCCAGCTAGAGCATGCCCTGGGTGTGCGCCGACATGCCACCGACGCGGTGGCCCTGTGGCGGTCTGCGGTGGGCCTGTCGCGTGTGCCGCTGTACCTGGGCGCATTGCTGCTGGGCTCGCTCGGTCTGCTGGCCTGGCTGATGGCGCCCCTGTGGGGTGTGCAGGCGGGGCCCGATACCGGCGCAGCCCATCTTGCGGGCCTGGCGCTGGTCGCCGTCTTGTTGCTGCTGCCCGTGTCCGAGATCGTGGTGGCCGTGGTCAACCGGCTCATTGGCGAATCCGTCCGGCCGACCTACATGCCCCGCTACCTGCTGCCAGCGGGCATTCCGGTATCGGCACGTGTGCTGGTGGCGATCCCGGCCCTGCTCAGCAGCACCGGCACCATCGAGCGGCTGGTGCACCGCCTGCACCTGCATTACCTGGCCAACCCCGAGCCTTTTGCGCAATTTGCGCTGCTGACCGACGGTGTGGATGCCGATGTGCAAGACCTGCCCGATGACGGCGTGCTGCTGGCCCATGCCGAGGGCTTGATGTTGGCCCTGAATGCCCAGCACCCGTCTATCACGGGCGGTGCCCCGCGGTTTTTGCTGCTGCACCGCACCCGCACCTACAGCCCCACGCAGCAGCAGTGGATCGGCTGGGAGCGCAAGCGCGGCAAGCTCGAACAGCTGGTGGCGGCCCTCGCCAATGGCGGGCAAGGCGCCTTCCTGGACCTGGGCGAACTCTCGCACTTGGCGCCCCAGACCCGCTATGTGCTCACGCTGGACAGCGATACGCAGCTGCCCCCGGGCCGCCTGCGCAGCCTGGTGGGGGTGGCCGAGCACCCCGAGAACCAGCCCCGGCTGGATGCCACAGGCCAGCGCGTGGTACAGGGCTACGGCATCCTGCAGCCTCGGGTGCTGGCGCCACTGCCCACCGCTGCCACCACCTCGTTGTGGCAATGGCTGTTTGCGGGCCAGCAGGGGCTGGACCCGTATAGCGCCATGACGTCCGACGTCTACCAGGATTTTTTTGCCGAAGGCAGCTTCACCGGCAAGGGCCTGCTGCATGTGGCCACCGTGCACGCCGTGCTGGGCGGGCGCCTGCCGGCCGACCAGGTGCTGAGCCACGACCTGCTGGAAGGCGCGCTGGCACGCTGCGCCGTGGTCAGCGATGTGACGCTGGTGGAGGCGGAGCCCGAACACAGTGACACCGCCGCCGCCCGCCTGCACCGCTGGACGCGGGGCGACTGGCAGCTGTGGCCCTTTCTGGTCCAGGCCCAGCGCTGGGGCCTTTCGCCCATCAACCGCTGGAAGCTGCTGGACAACCTGCGCCGCTCGCTCGTCGCGCCCGCATCGCTGGTGCTGGTGGTGCTGGCCCTGGCGGGCCTGGGCCTGCCCTTGGCCAGCACGCTGGCGCTGGTGGTTGCGGCCTATGCGGCTGCGCCCTTGATGGGGGCACTGGCGGGCTGGGTGCCCAGCCGTTTTGGGCTGGTCGGCATGCGTTTTGTGCACGAAGCATCGGGCGACCTGTTGAGGGCCCTGGCCAGTGGTGTGTGGCACTTAGCCCTGCTGCCACAGCAAGCGCTGCTGTTGGGCGATGCCGTGGTGCGCACCGTGCACCGGCAGGCCGTGAGCCGTTGGCACCTGCTGGAGTGGACCACGGCCGAGGCTGCGCAGAACACCTTGATCACAGGCCTGGCGGCAACGCTGCGCAGACACAAGGCTGCACCCTTGCTGGCGCTGGGCTGTGGCGTGGCGCTGTGGGCCGGTGGAACCCAGGCACCCTGGGCCTTGGTGGGGCCGCTGCTGGCGCTGTGGGCGCTGTCGCCGCTGCTGGTGTGGCTGGCCAACCGCGTTCCGTCTGGCCTGGGCAACCCAACACTGTCGGCACAAGACCAGGACCTGCTGCACGGCGTGGCGCGCGACACCTGGCGTTTGTTCGAGCGCTGTGTGGATGCCCCCAACCACCATCTGCCGCCCGACAACCTCCAGACCGCCCCGTATGAAATGGTGGCGCACCGTACCTCGCCCACCAACATCGGGCTGTACCTGCTGAGCGCCAGCTGTGCGCGCCAGTTCGGCTGGATCGGCACGCTGGAGCTGCTCGACCGGCTCGAAGCCACCCTCGTGACCCTGCAGGCCATGGAGCGGCACCGGGGCCACTTCCTGAACTGGTACGACACCGAAACCCTGCAGCCCCTGCACCCGCGTTATGTGTCCACGGTGGACAGCGGCAATCTCTGCGCGCACCTGGTGGCCGTGGCGCAGGCCTGCAGCGCGCTGGCGGCGCAGCCACTGTCACCGCTGGGGGGTGCGCAGGCCATCCGCACCTCGCTGGCGCGGCTGCAGCCCCGGCTGGGCGTCCACCACCCGGGCTTGCGCGGGATGCTGCCCTCGTCCGCCTTGAGCCGTCTGCTGGGAATGCGTCTGCCGGACCCGGCGCACCAGCCGGAGGCCACTGCGTTTCGCGCGCTGCTGGCGCAGGCGCAGGACGAACTGCGCGGCATGGCCCAGCCACGCCACCCGGCCATCGTGCACAGCCCGCCCACGGCGCAGGACGAACTGCTGTGGCTGCTGGCCGACCACCTGACCACACTACACTCGGTGGACCGCGACCAGCAGGCCGCGCACAACGGCGGCGCACCCGAGGCCGCGCGGCGCCTCATGGCGCTGGCAGAGGCGCTGGATGGCCTGGCCTGGCAGGCCGACTTCCGGTTTCTGTACCACCCCCGTCGGCACCTGTTGCACATTGGCTACCGGGTGGACGAGCAGCAGCTGGACACCTCGTTCTACGACTTGCTCGCGTCCGAGTCGCGCACCACCAGCCTGCTGGCCGTGGCCAAGGGCGACTTGCCCGTCAAGCACTGGGCGGCCCTGGGGCGGCCGTTTTTTGCGAACGGCCACCATGCGGTGCTGCGCTCGTGGTCGGGCTCGATGTTTGAATACCTCATGCCCACGCTGGTCATGGCCGAGCCTTACGACAGCGCCCTGGGCGAGGCCGGGCGGTCAGCCCTGCGCGAGCATGTGGCGCTGGTACAGGGCCTGGGCAAAGACATGCCCTGGGGCATTTCCGAATGTGCCTATGCCGGGCGCGACCACACGCTGGCGTACCAGTACGCGCCGCAGGGCGTGCCGCGCCTGGCCTTGCGCCGCACACCTGTGGGCGAGCTGGTGATTGCCCCCTATGCCACGGCGCTGGCCACCCAGGTGGATGCCCGCGCAGCCTGCGCCAACTTCCGCACGCTGGCCACACTGTCGGCGCGGGGGCGCTACGGCTTTTACGAGGCGCTGGACTTCACACCCGAACGCCAGACCCATGGCGAGCGGCTCACGCTGGTCAGCACCTACATGGCCCACCACCAGGGCATGACCATCGTGGCGTTGGCCAACGTGTTGCTGCAGGGTGTGGCCCAGCGCTGGGGCACGGCGCATGCCCGCATCGAAGCCGTGCTGCCGCTGCTGCAGGAGCGCGCCCCGCGCGAGCTGCCCACCTTGCAGGCCACACCGCCGCGCCTACCGCTGCATGCACGCCAACAAAAAACACCCGACCATGTGCGCCCCGTCACCCCCGGCGCCCAGGCGCTGGAGCCCACGCACCTGCTGGGCAACGGACGCTACAGCGTTACCCTGCGTGCCAACGGGGCGGGGTGGAGCCGCTGGCACCAGACGGGCATCACCCGCTGGCGCGACGATGCGCTGCGGGATGCACATGGCAGCTTTCTGTATGTGCGGCAGATGGGCTCCAGCGTGCCCGCGTCCGTCACCAGCCACCCCGCGCCCGATGCGCGTGCGGTGTATGGCAGCATCTTCCACACCGACCGCGTGTGTTTTGACGCACTGTGGCCGGGGCTGCGCGTGCACACCACCGTGTGGGTGAGCCCGGAAGACGACATTGAACTGCGCAAGGTGGTGGTGAGCAACCTGGGTGATGAGGTGATCGAGCTGGAGCTGATTTCGGCCCTGGACATCACCCTGGCCACCCACGCGGCCGACGAGGCGCACCCCGCGTTCTCCAACCTCTTCATCGCGGCCGACTGGCTGCCCGCACAGCAGGCGCTGAGGTTCATCCGAACGCCCCGCCTACAGACCGAGACCACGCTACAGGCCGCCCACTTTGTCGCAGATACCCAAGGGCACGTGCTGGGCCTGCGTTGCCAGACAGACCGGCAGCTCTGGCTGGGGCGCAACCATACGCCCGGCCAGCCGTTGGCTTTGCTCAGCCGCGTGCCTGAAGTGCCTGCATCGCTCGACACAGGCCTGGACCCTGTGGCGGCCCTGGGCGTGATGCTGCGCATTGCGCCCGGTGCGCAGGCCTGCGTCACTTTTGCTACGGCGGCATCGCAAGACCCGGCCACGCTGCTGGCCATCATCGACAAGTACCGCCAGCCCACCTATCTGGAGCGCGCTTCGGCCATGTCGGCCACGCTGGCCAGCATCCAGTGGGCGTCGCACCGCCCGCACCGCGACTACCTGCCCGCGCTGCAGGCACTGACTACTGCGCTGGTGTTCACGCTGCCCAAGGTCCACACCCCCTACGTGGGCGTGCTGACCGAGGCCCAGGCCGCCCACCCCGTGTGTGACCGGCGCACGTTGTGGCAACTGGGCCTCTCAGGCGACCGGCCCATCGTGCTGGTGATGGCCGGATCGCCCCAGGGCATGGGCTTGCTGCGCACGCTGGCCCAGGCGCTGCGCGAATGGGCGCATGGCGGTGTGGCCTGCGACCTGGTAGTGCTCAGCAGTGAATCGCACTCGTACCACATGCCCCTGCAGCGGGAGCTGACGCTGCTGCGCGAGCACCACGATGCCGACCTGGCCACGCACACCGGCCCGGCGGTGACCAGCCTGCGGGTGCTACGGCTGGATGAGCTGTCGGCTGCGCAGCTGGGCACCTTGGTGAGCCTGGCCCGCATCACCCTGCAGGCCGACGGCCATGCGCTCGTGCACCAGGTGAAGGCTTGGGTAGGAGCCCATGGCGTCTCGATGGCCGGCCCCTGGCGCGGCGGCGCCACGGACGAGGTGCCCACGCACCAGGGCAGCACCCAGGTGCCCGCGCCGGTGGGCGGTTTTGCACCGGTGACCGGCACCTTTGGGTTTGATGTGTCGGCCGCGCTGCGGCCCGCCAAACCCTGGGTCAATGTGCTGGCCAATGCCCAGCTGGGGGCCATGGTGTCGGAAACTGGCGCGGGCAACACCTGGGCGCTCAACAGCCGCCTGAACCAGCTCACCGCGTGGTCGAACGACCCGGTGGCCGACCCGCCCGCCGAATGGCTGCTGCTGCAGGACCGCCGCACGCGCGAGGTGTGGGGCCTGACGCCCTCGGCCTGGGGTGCGGCCGGGGTGGCGTACCGCGTGGAGCACGCCCAGGGCACTACCACCATCCGCCACCGCAGAGGCGCGCTGGAGGTGGAGGTGCGCTGGTGCGTGGACCCCGCCACCGCCATCAAGCAGGTGTTTGTGCAGGTGCGAAACCTGGGCAACCGGCGCGAGCACTTGCGCCTGGTGGGCATGGTGGAGTGGATGATGGGCGAAAAGCGCTGCGACCGTGCCACGCTGGCCACCGCCCCGTGTTTTGCACCACTGCCCGATGGCCGCTTGCTGGGCCTGCTGTGCACGCAGACCGAGGCGGCCGCAGGCTTGGGCGGGGGCACGGCCTTTTTTTGCGAAGCCTCGGCTGGGCCGGGCACGGACGACCGTGCCAACGACAGCCTGGACTGGACTTGCGACCGCCGCGAGTTCTTCGATGCGCAGGGCAATCTGGTGGTGCCCCTGCAGCTGGGGCAGCGCAGCGGGTTTGGGCTGGACCCCTGTGCAGCCCTGTCGCGTTTGGTGACCCTGCGGGCCGGGGCGGTGTTCGAGCGCGTGTACCTGATGGGCTACGCCCCCACCGAGGTTGAGGCACGCACGCTGGGCGCCGAGGCCATGGCCGTCGCGGCCCGCACGCGGGAGAAGGCGACCGTCGACCAGTGGAATCTGCTGCTGGGCGCAACGCAGGTGACCACGCCCGACCCGCTGTTCGACGTGCTGGTCAACCGCTGGCTGCTGTACCAGACGGTGTCTTCACGCCTGTATGCCAAAGCGGGCTTTTACCAGGCGGGCGGTGCCACCGGCTACCGCGACCAGCTGCAGGATGCCATGGCTCTTGCCTGGGCACAGCCGGGCACCTTGCGCGCCCAGATTGTGCTGTGCGCGTCGCGCCAGTTTGAAGCGGGCGATGTGCAGCACTGGTGGCACACGCCGGGTGGGGCCGGAGTGCGCACGCATTTCTCGGACGACCTGCTGTGGCTGCCCTTTGCCTGCGCGCATTACCTGGAACGCACTGCAGACCACAGCTTGCTGGAGGAGCAGGTGGCGTTCCTTGAAGGTTCTGCGATCCCCGAAGGGGCGGAAGACATCTACGAATCGCCCAGCGCCAGCACCACCACGGCCAGCGTGTACGAGCATGCCGCCCGCACCATCGACCGCAGCCTGCGCACCGGCGCACACGGCCTGCCGCTGATGGGCGGCGGCGACTGGAACGACGGCATGAACCGCGTGGGCGACGGTGGGCGCGGCGAATCGGTGTGGTTGGCGTGGTTCCTGTGCGCCATCGTTACCGACTGGATTCCGATCGCCCGTGATCGGGGCGATCTGGATCGCGTGCGGCGCTGGGACGCTGCCCTGACCGGCTGGCGCGCCGCATTGGAAAACCAGGCGTGGGACGGTGATTGGTACCAGCGCGCCTTTTTTGACGATGGCACGGCCCTGGGCAGCCACACGCGGGACGAGGGCCGCATTGACCTCATCGCCCAGGCCTGGGCGGTACTCTCTGGCGCTGCTATGCCAGCGCGGCAGCGCCAGGCCATGGATGCGGTCGAGGCGCATCTGGTCAACCCCGCAGCAGGCTTGATCCAGCTGCTGGCGCCCCCGCTGCACCATGCCGAGCCCAGCGCGGGCTACATCCAGGCCTACCCGCCCGGCGTGCGCGAGAACGGGGGGCAATATGCCCATGGCGGCGTGTGGGCCCTGATGGCCGCCGCAGAACTGGCCCTGCAGGAGCCTGAGCACCCCGGTGCGTTCGATGTGCCTTACCGTTACTTCACCTACCTGAGCCCGGCGCACCGGGCCCAACACCCGGTGTGGGGGCCGGTGTACGCCGTGGAGCCCTATGTGATGGCGGCTGACATCTACAGCCAGCCACCCTATGTGGGGCGCGGCGGCTGGAGCTGGTACACCGGCGCGGCGGGCTGGCTGCACCGGGCGGCGGTGGAGTCCATCGTGGGGTTGCAGATGGGCGCGCAGGAGCTGTTCTTCACCCCTTGCCTGCCATCGCACTGGCCGGGCGCAGAGTTGACGCTGGTGCGCGGTGGGCGCACGCTGCGGTTCATCCTGGTGCGGATGGCCCCAGAGGCGGAGCCTGCCGCGTTGCCGGACAGTGCCCCATCTGGCGCACGCTGGCTCCAGGTGGGAGAGCGGCTGCGCTGGGTCGATCTCCCTTCAGACCTCTGCTGTGTGATCCCTGTCCGGGGGCAGCCAGACACTGTTGCGGGCGCCGTGTAGCGCGAATGGGCAGAAGTCATTTGGTAAATGTGTGTATGTGCGATACCGTACAGACCCGAAGGGCGTGGCCCCACAAACTGGTTACTTGCCCAGCGTGGCAGGCACAACCGCGATGGTGGTGCGCCCCGCGTTCCACAAGGTGCCACCATCAAACGATCCGACTCTCCCCTTCAGAATCAATTGCTGGCCGCTTTGCCGGAGGTGGAGTTGCAGCGCTGGCTGCCGCAGCTGGAGACGGTGGAACTGGCGTTGGGGCAGGTGCTGTACGAATCCGGCGCAACCATGCCGTATGTGTATTTCCCCACCGACGCCATCGTGTCTCTGCTGTACGTGCTGGAGGACGGAGCTTCGGCAGAGATTGCAGTGGTGGGCTTTGAGGGCCTGGTGGGCATCTCCATCTTCATGGGCGGCGGCTCTACCCCGAGCCGTGCTGTGGTGCAAAGCGCGGGTTCGGGTTACCGCATGCGCGCCGACGCCATGAAACTGGAGTTTGCCCGCTCCGGGCCGGTCATGCACCTGCTGCTGCGCTACACGCAGGCACTCATTACCCAGATGGCGCAGACCGCCGTGTGCAACCGCCACCATTCGCTGGACCAGCAGCTGTGCCGCTGGCTGCTGCTGAGCCTGGACCGCCTGCAATGCAACCAGCTGGTGATGACGCAAGAGCTGATCGCCAACATGCTGGGCGTGCGGCGCGAAGGCGTGACGGAGGCGGCCCTCAAGCTGCAGCGTGCGGGGCTCATCAGTTATGCCCGGGGGCGCATCAATGTGCTGGATCGCCCAGGGCTGGAAGGGCGCACCTGTGAGTGCTACGAGGTTGTCAAGAAAGAGTACGACCGCTTGCTGCCCAAGGGCGTTGCCAAATAAGAGCGGCTCACAAAACTCCCCTGGTGTTGTTGTTCCGTCTTGTCGTACCGCTGGTACTGCCTGCGACGGAACGCCTAGCCAGGGCCGCTGCGCTGAGTTTTGTGAGCAGCTCTAAGCCGGTTCGAAAAGCAAGGGCAGTCCGGCAAGGCGCGCTGTGTACGCTGGCAGACAGTCACGGTACATGGGGCCGCCCACACTGGGCAAAGATCTGCGCTGGGCACGCCCAGCGCGGTTGCCATGATGTTGCTTCTTTGAGTGGCGCTGGCCGACCCGTGAGACACCCCGATGCACCACCCCGAAAACGCCCTTCTTCACAAATTGCCCCCTGCAGTGCGCCAGCGGTTGCTAGACCATTGCGAGCCGTTCGAGCTGGTGCTTTCCGCAGAGCTGAGCGTACGGGGCAAGCCGCTGCAGCATGCCCACTTTCCCATCGAAGGTTTCCTGTCTTTGGTGATCGATGTGGACAGCCACCCGCCACTCGAAGTCGGCATGGTGGGGGCAGAGGCGATGCTGGGGTCGGAGCTGATTCTGGGGCTGGCGGCCACACCTTGGCGGGCGCTGGTGCAGGGGGCCGGGTCCAGCTGGCGCATCGGCACCCCGCAGCTGCGGGAGCAGATCGACGCAATTCCCGAATTGGAGGCCTTGCTCCAGGCCTGCCTGCTCGCGCGCCTGCACCAGCAGACGCTGGCGGCGGCATGCCAGCGCTACCACCAGATTGCGCCGCGTCTGGCGCGCTGGCTGCTGATGATGCAGGACCGCTCGCACTCGGATTGTTTTCACGTCACCCAGGAATTCATGGCCCTGATGCTTGGCGTGCGCCGCGTGGGCGTGACCGAGGCGGCCAGCCATTTTCAGGACAGTGGGTTGATCGTCTACCACCGGGGTGAACTCACGGTGCTGGACCGCAAGGCGTTGGAGGTCGAGGCCTGCAGCTGCTACGCCGCAGACAAGCAGATCTATCAGCGATTGATGAAGGCCAAAGTCTGACCATCCAGAAGACCTCAGGAGGCTCTGAGAGCGCAGCGCCCGCACGGCTGTGCCCCGTTCCGGGCAATGGGCCGCGCCTACTGCTTGATCAACAGTTCTTCTTGAATGCTGCGAATGCCCAGCACGCTGTGGGCCAGGTGGACCCAGCCGCTCTGCTTGCGTTCAGTGTATGCAGGCAGCCCGGTTTCCAGAGCCAGGGGATGGCTCAATGCCATCCCAACGGGGGACGGTGCTGGCGGCGTCCCATCCTGCCCGGCGGATTCAGGGTGTGAGAAGTTGCCCAAACTGCGCTGGTTGCGCAACGTGTCTGGGTCGGGAACGTAGCTCTTGCCAAGTGTCGGGTTGGGTGCCACGCCTGTAGAGAACATGAAGCTGTCCACCGAACTCACACCGGGCACGGTTTGCGCCACAAACACGGCCAGATCGATCTGCGTGGGGTCTGCCGCCATGCCGCTGAGCAGCACCACCCCCTGGTGCGATTCGACGCCGATGTTGAAGCTGTTCACCACCGGCGAGAGGATGAGTGCGGCGCGGACGCGGGACGTCAGCACGCTGTCTTCGAGGTAGGCGGTGGGGGAGGGGGCGGCAAGTGTCCAGTCGGTGACCAGCTCGATGCGCTTGCAGCCTGCCAGCGACATCACCGCCAGCGCCCCCATAAGGGCACCGGAAAGCTGACGAGGTGTGGGATGGCGCATGCAAAGTCCTTTGGAAAGGCGGTCACCATGGTGGTGGCCGTTGTTTGCACTGTCCCATGGTGCACTGTGGCGGTCTGTTCGTAACCGTACCCATGGGGATGTTTTACTTTGTAAGGGAGGCGCTTTCGAGATCATGCGGCTTCTCCGTAGAACGCGAATCCACGCCCGTCGCGCTTGGCCGCATACATCGCCGCATCGGCGCATGCCATCAGGTCTTTGGCCGTCGTGCCATGCTGGGGGCACATGGCTACGCCAATGCTGGGGTACACCAGCAGTTGCAGGTCGGCGACTTTCATGGGGCGGGACACGGCGTCCAGCAACTTGGCGCACAGCTGGCGCAGCGGTGCAGCGTCGGCCACGCCTTGCAGCAGGCAGGCGAACTCGTCGCCTCCCAGGCGCACCACCAGGTCGCCGTGGCGCACTGCTGCACTCAGCCGTGCGGCGGTAATGCGCAGCACCTCGTCACCCACACCGTGTCCATGGGTGTCGTTCACGGCCTTGAAGTGGTCGAGGTCGATGTAGATCACCGTGGGCCCCACGTGTTCGGGGCGGCGCGTGGCCAGGGCATGGCCCAGTTGCTCCAGCAGGTGACGGCGGTTGGGCAGGGCCGTCAGCTCGTCGTGAAGCGCCTCGTGGCGTGCCTTGCACTCGCCGCTGCGCACGAAGGCGAGGTCGGCCTCCGCCTGAGCGAGCGCCTTGTGGGTGCTGCGGTAGGCGCGCTCCAACTCCTGCCGCTGGGCGGTCTCGCGCTGCAGCGCCTGGTGCATTTCCTCCAGAGCGGCGACACATTTGAGCAAATTCAAATCCGGCCCCGGCTTGGGGACTATGGCGGGTGCCTGGAAGGGAAGCTGCGACTCTCCCGGCAGTTCCCGCTTGAGAAGCCGCGCCCGCAGTGTCCCCAAGACCTGGGTCCAGTGCTGGATTTGCGCGGCACTGGGCCACGAGGTGGTGAGTGTCTTGCTGAACAGGAATTGTCGTTCGGGGATGCCCATGCGCTGGTCCTTTCTGTGCCGTTGTCTTGGCCGGAGGGGATATCTGGGCAGCGGCGGCGTGGGAACTGGCGCACTGCTACAGGAGCTTGGAGCGCAGTGTGGCCGGTGAAGGGGCATTGTTTCTGTCTGCCAACGTACATAAATGGGACGCCGCCTTGGCGGCATGCGCGCTGAATGGCTCCGTGAGCCCCCGCAGGTGCCCCCTACAGGGGTACCCCGATAATCGGGCATGAACCAACCTTCAAGCCACGGGATCGCGGCGCGTACTTCGAGCGCAGTTCGTGCCGTGGGGTTGGGAGCGTCGGCCGGGGGGCTGATCGCGTTGGAGCAGTTCCTGGCGCACGTCCCACCGTCGAGTGGTCTTGCCTACGTGGTTGTCCAGCATCTGGATCCTACGCAGAAGGCAATGCTTGCAGAGCTGCTGCAGCGCTGCACGGCGATGGAGGTGCTCGAAGCGACTGACACGATGCGCATGGAACCCGACGTGGTCTACGTCATACCCCCCAACAAGGAGCTGACAGTCGTGGGAGGGTTGCTGCACCTTGCAGAGCCTGCTCAGCCTCGCGGCATGAGACTGCCCATTGATCTGCTTTTTGCGTCGCTGGCGCGCGATCAGGGTGAACAGGCCATTGGCGTGGTTCTCTCGGGGATGGGGTCCGACGGCACCTTGGGGTTGCAGGCGATCAAGTCGCAGGGCGGACTGACCCTTGCTCAGTTGCCTGCGTCCGCGCAGTTCGACTCCATGCCACAAAGTGCCATCGCGGCAGGGTGCATCGACATCATCGGTCTTGCGGCTGAATTGCCCGATCGCATCGGGCGCTACATCGACGAAAAGCATGGCACTGCCCCGCCGCCCGAAGACGACGCGGGCAACCACAGCGGGCACGCGCTGGGCGCCATCCTGGGCCTGCTGAGAGATCGCTGCAAACACGATCTCTCCGACTACAAGCCCAGCACGTTGCGCCGACGCATCCAGCGGCGCCTGGGCGTACATGGCCTGACCACGACCGATGCGTATGAAAAATTCGTGCAGGAGAACCCGCAGGAGCTGGACCTGCTCTTCAAGGAAATGCTCATTGGCGTGACCAGTTTCTTCCGTGATCCCTCGGTCTGGCGAGAGCTCAAGGACGTGGTGATGCCAGCCCTGCTGGCGCGCTGCGCGGCGGGCGCCCGTCTGCGGGCCTGGGTGGTGGGATGTTCCACGGGCGAAGAGGCTTACTCCCTGGCTATGGTCTTCAGGGAGGCGGTGAAGGAGCACCCCGGCGCTGAGCGCTGTTCACTGCAAATTTTCGCCAGCGACCTGAGCGCGGACGCTATCGCTGCGGCCCGCAAGGGGCTTTACCCGTTGAAGATCGTGGACGACGTGGAGCCGGCCAGGTTGGCCAGATTCTTCACACGCCAGGACGGCGGATTCCTGATCAGCAAGGAGATTCGGGAAATGGTGCTGTTTGCGCAGCACGATGTGATTCTCGACCCACCTTTCACCAAGCTCGACTTGCTCTCGTGCCGCAACTTGATGATCTATTTCAATGCCGCACTGCAAAGTCGGCTGATGCCACTCCTTAGCTACAGCTTGCGCCCTGGCGGCGCGTTGTTGCTCGGAGGTTCGGAGACCATTGGCACCTGGCAAGCGCTTTTTACGCCGATGAGCCAGAAATCCCGGCTCTATTGGCGCACTGAAAATTCAATCAACGCTGGCTCGGCGTACTTTCCGATCAGCCTTCGCCGGGCGACGACCCGGCTTCCCCAGGAGTTCAAGGTGTCCCCTTCGGCTGTTGTGCTTCCCTCCAACTTGCAGACCCACGCCGAGCAAGCGCTGCTGCAAGAGTTTTCTCCCGCTGCCGTGCTGGTCACCGAGCAAGGCGATGTTGTGTATATCAACGGCAGCGTGGGCAAATACCTGGAGCCAGCGTCCGGCAAGGCCAACTGGAATATCCATGTGATGGCCCGTCCCGCCATCAGGGCGCAAATTGCAGCGGCGCTGCGACAAGCCGTTCAGGACAAAGGCCGCGTGGAGGTGCGCGGGCTGCGCCTGAGCGAAGAGCCCACGCAGCCTTCTGTGGATGTGATCGTCAAACTGATGCAGGAACCCCATTCCTTGGCTGGCTTGGCAATGATCGTTTTTCGCGATGTGACTGTACCGGTTCTGGCCAAGCGCAGGCGCCGGGCTTCTGCAGGTGCCGCTGATCCGCAGATGGTCGAGGAACTGCAGCGCTGCAAAGACGAAATCCAAGCCCTGCGACAGGAGATGAGGGCTTCGGCAGAGGAACTGCAGGCGGCCAACGAAGAGTTGCAGTCCACCAATGAAGAACTGCAGTCTGCCAACGAAGAACTGACCACTTCCAAAGAAGAGTCGCAGTCGATGAACGAAGAGCTCCAGACGCTGAACCAGGAGCTGCAAACCAAACTGGACGATCTGGCGCTGGCCCAGAGCGACATGCAAAATCTGCTCAACAGCACGGACATCGCCACCCTGTTTCTGGACAGCGCCCTGAACGTGCGCCGTTATACCGAGCAGATCACACGCATCATCCACCTGCGAGAAGGGGACATCGGCCGACCGTTGACCGATCTGGCCAGCACGCTGAACTACCCTGCGCTCAATGACGACGCCAGGCAAACCCTGAAGACGCTGACATTGACGGAGAAAGAAATAACGACGACCGATGGATTCTGGTTTTTGGTGCGTATCAAGCCCTACCGAACGCTCGCCGACGTGATCCAGGGCGTGGTCATCACCCTCATCGACATCACCGCGGCGAAAGAGCTCGAATCTCGCCTTCGCAAGGGGTAGAGTCAGAGCGGCTGCGGATAGCACCCTCTTTTCAGGAGCATTCATGTCACAACTCGCAGAATCTTCGTCCTATCTGTCGAGCTTGCGCGAGCGAGCGACGGGGCAGCTAGCGGGTGGCGTCCGAAGCGACCTTTCACGCACCAGCACATCAGAGGCCATGGCGGTTCTGTACAAGCTTGCGTCATCGCCGTCCACTGCCGGTGACGCCCTGGCGCTGCTGCACGAGCTTCAGGTCCACCAGGTCGAGGTCGATATGCAGCACGAGGAACTTCGGCATTCCCGGGCAGACCTGGAGAACCACTTGGCGCGCCAAACGAACCTTGTCGAGCGTGCGCCCGCAGCGTTCCTGGTCATCGATGAGACCACTGTGGTGTGCGAAATCAACCGCGCTGGCGTCCGGCTGCTGGGTGCTGCCAGCCATGCTGTGCTGGGCCAATCTTTGGCCAGTTTCCTGACTGCGGCCAGCAACGCGCAGTTGCAGAGCATGCTTGCACAAGCGCGCGCAGGTGTCGCGCCTCAGACGTGCGAGTTGCATTTTTTGCCACAGGGTGGCGTCTCTCGGACGCTTCTGTGCACCGCCGACAAGGAAGAGTCTTCGGGTCGTTTCATCCTGGTGCTCCTGGCACCTGCGGCGTCTAGTTAGGGCGGCACCTTCAGTGCAGCGCACTGCGGGGCGTTCAGGTTCAGTGCCACCGACCAGCCCTGTTGGTTCGCGCAGGTTTTTGGCTCGCCCACGGTGCGTGAAAGCCGCTCGACAGCCTCAGGGCGAAGGGCATGCACAGTGAATGGTGTGAACGGCGGGCGGGATGTGACGAATTCTGGACACCTCAAGAGTGAACAAGACGGAGGTCAGGGATCAGGGCGCTATCCCTTGGAGAGAAGCTGTCTGAAGCCGCCCTCAAGTCTGGCAACAGCCGAGCGTATTCGCGCTTCACGACGGCGAGGCACTCGCAGCTGCGGTGCTCCAGGCCACGGCGGTCAAGCACCGTGATGTGGCCTGAGTGGTAACGGATCAATCCCGCTGCTTGCAACTTCAGCGCTGTCTCGGTGACCCCGCTGCGCCGCACGCCGAGCATTTGTGCAATGAGCTCATGTGTCATCACGAGCTCGTTGCCTCCCAGCCTATCCAGGCTTTCCAAAAGGCAACGGCAGATATGCTGTTCAACGGAGTGATGTCGGTTGCAGACTGCGTTTTGGAGCATTTGGCACATCAGCGCCTGCGTGTACTTCAGCATCAGCTGCTTGACGGTTGCATGCTGCTCAAACTCTTCTTGGATCAGGCGGGCCGCGAGCCGAAAACCCTGACCGGCACTTCGAACGACGCTGCAGCTCGGAGTGGTTACGCCCCCCAGGAAGGATGAAATGCCCACGACTCCTTCACGGCCCACCATCGCAACTTCTGTAGAGCAGCCATCCTGGAGGACGTGAAGTATGGACACGATGGCGGTGGTCGGGAAGTAGACGTGGCTGGGCGTCTGCCCAGACTCACTGAGCACCTGGCCCAGTTGCAAATGCACAGGTTCGAGCAGATGGTGCCAGCGGCGCTGGTCTGAATCCGGTAGCGCGCTCACCAAGAGGTTTTCTGCGGGGTGGGCATCAAAGATCACGATTTTCCTTTCGGGTCATGCCTGGCGGCAACGATCGAAAACCGACCGGGAGAACGGTAATCCCACCCCGCAAGAAAACCTCGTGTTCCGAGAGGTAAGAGTTGTCCGCCGCCAACGAACAGCCGCTTTTGTTTGATCTTTATCAGGTTCTGATCGATCCCGCCTTCGACGGATCGACGACTTTGCCTGCACCCGCGCAGGCAGCGCATCTTCGGCGCTTGGCAGAGTGCGCAACCGTACAGACGCAAAAGGCGGCAGCGTTTTAAAAACATGCTGTGGGGGTGTCCCCATCTGGCGCAAGTGGCAAGTGCACCCCCAACGGGCACGCATGGTGAGTGCGAAGAGTTTTGATAGGAGCAATCCAATGACAATGACTGAACCCGACATGTCGAAGGCGATGACCTTGCGAAGCAGGTTTCAATCAGCCTTTCCATTGTTTTCAACGAAGTCTCTGACCGAAAGACAGGAAACCCAGGGAGGGCTATCAAGTCCGTGGCCCCTTGTGGAGGACTTCCCCAGCCTGACGGAGACCAGCTTGCCGGTGCGACCTCCCCCCAACACGCCTGATCTTCATCCCGCAGCCCCAGGCCTTGAAACCGAGGACTGGGATCTGTTGTTCAGGGCTGTGCTCGAAACTTTGGCGCGGGCGGCACGCGGGAGGGCACCGCCCTATGGTGCGGTCTCTCAGTTGCAGGCCCCTGGCGATGTACTTGACGGGTGCCTGGATGCACTGGAGCAATTGCGTCGGTCCGCACCCTTCGTTCAGCATCCGCTGATGCCCAAGGGGGGCGCATCGGGAACTTCTGGCGCGACTTGATGCGCCCTCGGTACACCTCGCCTCAAGTGCGCAACCATGTGAGTGGATGGTGCAGCGCGAGGGCGCTGGCATGGGCGTTCTTTCCAGGTCTGCCGCATATTGATTGACCACGGGTGTGGACGCCCTGCGCTCAAAGATTGGAGCAGTTTATGGAAACCTCTCACCGTCAAACACTTCAGTGGAGCACGTCGGCATTCGGTGAAATGCCCAGCCCGACGCCCCCAGAACTGGCCGAATTGTCTACGCACGTGAAGGAGTGTCGGCGCGCGCGCGGGCGGTTCTTTTTACTCCGAAGCGAGGTCAAGGCCATGAACGAAATCATCGCGAATCGGTTTTGGACGACCATGGCTGCTATCGCGGTTTTGCTGTTACTCGCTTCGTTCGCGTGGGCGGCTTGAACCCGCCCCGCAGTGTGCTCGCCATGGTTCCGAGGTCGTGTGATCGTTCGGGGACACTGCAACCTTCTGGGTGGCCGCGTCGGTAGGCTGCGGCGCCCAGCCCATCGGCATTGCGGGTGTTGCGGGATTCACCCTTTGAAAGCAGATGAATGACAGCGTACCTATCGAAGCTATTGGTCTTGCGTGGGGTTGTTGTTGGCACTGCGTTCGGCATCGCAGTGGTTGCAAACCCTGCCATGGCCCAGGGGCGCGGCGAATTGCTCTATGCGACACATTGCAGCGCCTGTCACACCGTGCAGCTGCATTGGCGCGCCAGCAAGGCCGTCACAGACTGGACGAGCCTGCGGTCAGAGGTGCGCAAGTGGCAGGGCGAGGCCAAGCTGGCGTGGGCCGAGGACGACGTGCTTGAGGTTGCGCGTTATCTGAACGACAACATTTATCACTTTGTCCTCCCCAGCGCGACGGCGATGACCACATCGCCGACCGTGGGCCCTATGTGGGCGCGCTGAACCGAACTGCATCCCTGATCGCGCAACCGAGGCCGCATTCCGAGCCTGGCGCCTCTCGGGCCTTGAGCGTCTAGTGCGAGCGCAGTGCCGAGGATTTCGACTCCAACGGGCCCTTCACGTGTACCCAACGCTTGCAACCGCGTCATCAGAGTGTTGGGTGTTCCGGGCCGTCCAGGGGGTACAGCACGCGCACGCAGTGCTACATTCATCAGAGCGCCCAGCCCCGCCTGCACAGCAGGCCGCACGCACCACCCCAACGCTGCTCCAGAGGAACCCGCCCATGTCACCGGAACGCCAGCGACTGATCCGCCTGTTGTTTGATGAATACATCGAAATGTATGCCGCACGGGACGCAAGGCTGGTCACCCGTTTCAGCGACAACTTCAGCGGCTTTGCGGGCAGCAGCGACCAGCTGGTCAAGAGCCGTAGCGATTGGGTTGACGTCACCTTGCAGGACTTTACCCAGGTGCCCGGCCGCATCGGCATTGACGTGGTGGACCTCTTCCCCCAGGAGCTGAGCGATGACGTGGTGGCCGTCACGGCGTTTTTCCACATCCGGCTGCCCATTCCTGACGCACTGTTTGCCCGGGAGACCGCGCGGCTGGTGCTGGTGTTTCGCCATGAGGAGGGCGACTGGAAGATTGCCCACAGCAGCATTTCCATCCCCTACGGCCTGGCGCGTGACGGCGAGGTGTACCCGGTAGGCCGCCTGCAGCAGCGCAACCTGGAGCTGGAGGCGCTGGTGGAAGAGCGCACCCAGGCCCTGGCGCAGGCCAACCAGCGGCTGCAACTGATCAGCAACACCGATGGGCTCACCGGCATTGCCAACCGCCGCCATTTTGACCAGACCCTGGCGCACGAATGGGCCCGCGCCCAGCGGGCGCAGACGCCGCTCTCGCTGATCATGCTGGACGTGGACGTGTTCAAGCACTTCAACGACCACTATGGTCACTTGGCGGGCGATGCCTGCCTGCAGGCGCTGGCCCTGACCCTGGCGCAAACCGGCGGGCGCCGCGACGGTGATCTGGCGGCGCGCTTTGGCGGCGAAGAATTTGTGGTGCTGCTCCCCGCGTCGGATGCGCAGGCTGCCATGGAAGTGGCCCGCCAGATCCAGCAGGCCATCCAGGCGCTGGCCTTGCCGCATGAGGGGGCACCCTTTGGCATCGTGACCGTCAGCTTTGGCGTGGCCAGCCTTGTGCCCCAGCGTGACCAGGCCCCCGAAGAACTGGTGCGCCGCGCCGACCGCGCCATGTACCGCGCCAAGCAGGCCGGGCGCAACCGCATCGAACTGGCTCCGGACTGAAGGGCGGGCGCAGTACCTGCCGTGCCCGGGTAGCGCTGTTGGCCGTTCATTCAGGGTTTACCCGAGTTCATGCACCGAAATGGTGACAATGGGCGGCTATGCATTTTTCCCGCTTCCTCAAAATGGCCCTCATCCTGGGCCTGCTCTCGGCCATCGGCCCCTTTGCCATCGACATGTACCTGCCTGCGCTGCCCGATATTGGCGCCAGCCTGGGGGCGTCGGTGGGTGCCGTGCAGTGGAGCCTGACGGCGTTTTTCCTGGCGCTGGGGGCTGGCCAGCTGTTCTACGGCCCTATCTCCGACATGGTGGGGCGCAAGCCGCCGCTGTACTTTGGCCTGGGCCTGTTCACGGTGGCCAGCGTGGGGTGTGCGCTGGCCAGTGATATCGAAACCCTGGTGGCCCTGCGCTTTTTGCAGGGTTTGGGCGCGGCGGCAGGCATGGCCATACCGCGTGCCGTGGTGCGCGACCTGCACACGGGCACCGATGCAGCGCGGCTGATGTCGCTGCTGATCCTGGTGTTCAGCGTGTCGCCCATCCTGGCGCCGCTGGCGGGCAGCGGGGTGATTGCGCTCACGGGCTGGCGCGGCGTCTTCTGGGTGGTGGCTGTGGCCGCCGTGGCGGGGCTGGCGCTGGTGTACGGCAGCTTGCAGGAGACGCGCCCCGCGTCCGACCGCGTGGAAAGCAGCCTGGGCGGCGCCCTGCGCGCCTACGCGCTGCTGCTGCGCGACTGGCACTACCTGGGCCTGGTGTTCATTGGCGGCTGTGCCATGGCCGGGTTTTTTGTGTACCTGGCGGGCTCGCCGTTTGTGCTCATCAACCACTACGGGCTGACGCCCACGCAGTACAGCCTGGCCTTTGGGGTTAACGCGGCGGCGTTCATCGGCGCCTCCCAGTTCACCGCCACGCTGGGTGAGCGCTTTGGCATGGTGCGGGTGGTGAAGGCGGCGGCCACGGCCTCGGGCGCGGTCATGGCGTCGTTGCTGCTGTACTACCTGCTGGGCGGCGATGACCTGGCCGTGCTGATCGGTTTGTACTTTGTAGCCAGCGCGCTCATGGGGCTGGTCATCCCCACCACCTCGGTGCTGGCGCTGGAGAAACACGGCGCCATCGCCGGCACGGCATCTGCCCTGCTGGGCACACTGCAGATGCTGACGGGCGCCTTGGCCATGGGCGTGGTCGGCCTGTTTGCCACCGGCAAGCCCTTGCCCATGGTAGTCGGCATGGCCACCGGGGCGCTGGTGGGCGTGGCGCTGGCGTGGATCACGCTGGGCGGCAGGCGCGGGGCGATGGTGCATGCCTAGCCCGTGCCACAAGCGCTTGTGGAAAATTTGAATAAAAAGTGCCTCTAGCGCTTGATGAATAAGCGCTGGAAGCTATGAATATAGGAGTACTTGGCTGCTATGAGACGGCCACTATGCGGACTCCTTCTGAGCTATGCGCTTGCCGTTCAGGTAGATGTACTAAACCAGTCCGCATGGCGAGCCTGGGGTGTAGTCGGCCAGCAGGTTGCCGTGTGCACCGTGGACTCAACGACAATTCCGCTTGAGGCGTATCGGTCAACTTCAATAAGCGACCTTCGCCCAATTCGCCCCTCGCGTTTCAACCTTCATGATCTGTTCGCCCGTAGGCATGACTGAGAAGTCGAGCAACAAGCTATCGCCAAGATCGCTGGTTGTGAATGCAAGAATTCCCTCGTTATTGACGGTGAAATCAAAGTCGAACTTGATCGCGTCAAGCGAGGGCACCAGAAGGGCTCCACAACTTATTGTGCGTGGCGTCCACACATAGACCGACGAGGAGTCGGTGTCCTTTCAGCTGAGAAGTCGTCGTCTTCTAGCTTCACGTGTGGAACGCAAAAAATCGACTTGCGATCACTCACTTAGTTGCCGATTCACAGTTGATATGAAAATATCGATGATCTCCTGGGTCAAAGTAAACGGACTAAGTAATACTCTTATATATTCGATACGTTCACTCGACGAGAATTTTGTCCAGCGGTCGTCAGTTAGCGCGCGTCGAATTGCAGATTCCCATTCGTCCCGCGATTCGTCGATGGTCAGCCATTGGGTCCATCGCAATCTCGCATCTTCTCCATTGCGCTCGACATCGTTCTCTATCAATGTAGTGATTAGTCTCTCGAATAGTTGGGCGACAACTGGGCTGTCAGAGATTTCGATGTCATCGGGTTTGTGGCAGAACTTGGCTTCACGAAAAACACGCTGGAGCGCGATTAATTCAACAAAGTCACTAACAATAAAAATATTATTCATTTGGTTTCACTGAAAGAGTGCCCTGCCGTCCATCTCGGATGGACCCTTGATGGATGAGCTCGTTCGCATTTTTTCCTGGCCGTACTACCATCCCTTGGGCGGGTTGAATTTCGATAACGTGGGAGCCTTTTTCACCACTGCGCCCGATAAAGAGTCGGTCCTTTACCTCGGATGGTGTGAGTTTCTGATCAGTTACGAAAACCTTGCCTTTGGCATCAGGGCGGATTATCCCTGATTCGGCAATACCTTTCGCGCCTGCTGCATCTGTGTAGTGATATAGGGTCTTTACCTCTTTCGCCGCAACAGTCCCCGCCCGATAAGCCGCAATCCCTGCAGCAGCCCCGCCCGGCATAATAGGGATGGCAGCAGCCACCCCATCCAGGGTCATGCCCACGCCATCAACCGCTGCACCGCTCCAGTTGCCCGCACGGACGTTGCTGACAAGGCTCTGAAAACCTATGGCTAGGTTAAAGGCATCCCAAACCGTATCGGCGATTTTGCCGTCCGGGTCCACATACTTGTAGGGATTGTTGTTGGCATATGCATAGCGATTGAAGCTGTGCGGATTTTCTGGAGAAAAATCCTTGGGATCGAACCCCGTAAAACGCCCCATCAAAGGGATGTAATAGCGAGCACCCATGTAGGACAAGCCGGTATTGGGGTCGAACTGCTTGCCCGCGAACCACAGCTTGTTGTTGGCACCGGCGGCGGGCGCTTGCAGGCGATGCCCGTAGGGCAGATAGTTTTCCTTCCAGACCACGGCGCCATCGGCATCGGTGGCAATGGTGGGGCTGCCCAGGATGTCGTTGTGAAAGAACGTGACGGTGGTCTGGGCGCCAGCGCTGGCCGCAAAGACGCCGAAGGCCAGAAGAAGGGCCAGGCGCATAAGAAGACGCAACCAGAAGGAGTGGAGCGTAGAAATCATTGTGCGGACTCCTTCTGGGCGATGCGCTTGCCGTTCAGATAGATGTACTGAACCAGCCTGCGGGAGCCAGGGGAGTAATCGGCCAGCAGGTTGCCGTGGGCGCCGTGGAACTCATGCGTTGTGATGCCTCCCTGAATGACTTGGGTGCGCTTCTGGTCACCGTCGTAAGCGTATTGCACCCGGGTGGCGGCGGTTGAGCAATTGATGCACTTGAGATTGGGAACGCTGTCGTACTCAAATGTCCGGGGGCCGCGCACGATGATGTTGCCCATGGCGTCGTATGAATAATTGGCGGTTGCCCCTGGCGTTGCCGTCACGCTACTGAGCAGATTGCTGCTGTCGTAGTGGTAAGAAAGCCGCAAACCTGGAATGGTCTGCGTCGTGATATTTCCAGCGCCGTCGTAGGAAATACTTCCAGAACCTTGCGGTGTTCTCAGGCTGGTCAGGCGATCAAGATTGTCATATCCCAAGGTGCGGTCATAAGTATCGTCGATGCTGTCCGAAATTTTGGTCAAGTTACCAACACCATCGTACGAAAATGAAGACCGGCTGTAGGCGGTGGATGACCGGACCGTAGAAAATGAACTGGGCCACAGGCGAGAATTTTGGCTGTATTCCGAGGAGACGCCATTGGCATACATAATCCTGTTGACCTGGCCTGATGGCCAATAGCTGACACTGGTGATATACCCGGAGACGGAAGTGGGGCGCCCGAGCGCATCTACGCCGTAGCGGACAGTTTCACCGGACAAGGGATAGGTAATGGAAGTCAGGTGGTCGTTATCGTTGTACCCATACCTGGCCGTCCAGGTCATCCCGTTGGCATTTAATGTTTCAGACTGAAGATTTCCGTTCCCATCGTAGGAAAAGCTGCGGGTAGCGTCTGTCGAGAATGTCCGCAGTAAACGGTGCCTGTCATCATAAGTGTGGGTGATAGAAGGCGTGGCGCCTGCGTAATTGACGGTTCTAAGCCGATTCTGGTTGTCATAGCTGTACGTGGTGGTGCCTGAAGATCCCACATTTTTGGATGTCATATTGCCCGCTGCATCCCGGCCGTAGGTTGTTGTGCCAGTTTCTGGATGGGTTGCGGAAATCATGTAGCCACTGCTGTTATAAGAGTAGCGCCTTGTTATCCCAGCCTGCTTTGCAGACGTAATGAGGTCTTTGCTGTTGCGGTCATAGTCCATGCTCGCGCTGGAGTCAGGCGTAGTGATGGCCATCAGGAATTTTTTGTCAGGATCGCCATATGCGCGGTAGTAGTGAATGGTGGTATTGCCATTTTCATCACGCACCGATTTGGAAGCAGATCCATAGTTGATGAATTTCGATGTTCCATCAGGGTTCCGGATTTGAGTCACCCGATCCAAAATATCGTAGGAATACGATGTGCCCGAGCTGCTGCCGGGGTTGGATATGAATGTAGTGCGCCCCAGTGCATCTGTGGAGTATGAGGTGCTGATACCCCCCCGGGTGACTGAAAATACTCTTCCGAAGGAGTTGTAGTTGATCGTTTCTGTCAGCGACCCACGTGTTGCCGTGCGGCTTCGGCTTGTGTAGCTGATGTTGACGTTATTGCCCTCTGGGTAGTCCACGGATGTGATTCTGTTCATGGAGTCATATCCATAGCGAGTTGTTTCACCCCCAATGGTTTCAGAGGTGACATTGCCAGCGCTGCTAACTTCTCGTGTTATCGAAATTCCTTCAGGCTGGCTTTCGTTTTGTGCAACACCACGGCTGTAGTTGGAATAACTATGCGTTAGCGACCTTGGGAAGGTGGCGCTGCTTACATTGCCGGCGCTATCGTAGGTTCGGTTGATCGATATACCATTTTTTGTTTCATTGGTCATGTTGCCGCTGCTATCGAAATCCCGCGTAATGGTATGGCCTGATGATGTTTCGTTTTGTGGCTGCCTGATGATCCACTTCGATGTATTTGTATAGTAGCTGACGGTGGTTGTTCTGTCGCCACCCCTTGTGCCTGATTCGGTGATGGTGCGTGGGTTTCCGTAGCTATCGAAATTGCTATAGGCAGTATCGTAGCTACCGCCGTCGCGAGTAATGGTTTTGCGTGTGAGCAACGGTGCATTGGTTTCAAGATAATCGAATCTGGTCACAAATGCACCGGGGCGGACATAGGTTTCTGTGGAAATTCTCTGGCCACTCCAGGTGTATTGTTCAGTTTGTTCGTCGCCAATGCGTTTTTGGATCAACAAACCAACCTTCCAGACGCTGCCAGCGCCAGCATAGTTGGGGCCTACATGCTTGTATGTTGTCGTTCCTTCTGGCGAGGTGACTCGAGTCGTATCCAGAGAGCTATTGCCTCCAGGGGAATAGTCGAATGACCAGCTTCCTCCTGTACTCATTGACTTGCGGCTCACGACATTGGATTTGCTGGCTGGATTGGACTGCGAGTCAAAAAATACAAAATCGTAGGTGTAGCTGATCGTCCCGCCTTGCGGTGTCGTAGCCGAGCGCATGAGATAGCTGCCAGCAGTAGCACCATTGTTTTCTGAATAATCATATTCCCAGCTGTTGTTATCAGGCCTGGTGACGGTGCTTAGTTGATAGACGCCTGCGATGCCCGAGGGCTTGTACGAGTAATCGTAGGTTTGGCCGGCGCTGGTTATGCTGCTAATTCGAGCAGTTGTTTTTCCTGAGTCAATGTATGTAAAAGAAGCGGACCTTCCATCACTAGTGGTAATACTTCGAATTTCTGAACTGGAAGCTGATGCATAGCTAATGGTGATGTAGTTTCCATTGCGATCTGTGATTTTTTTGGTGTGCCATTCATACATTGGATTGGCGGTCGATCCCGGTCCCAATGCTTGGGTCATGTCGTAAATCATCCCGTCGGGGGAGGTGATAACCAAGCCTGTCCCGCTGGTGCTGCACATGGCCTTCCATCGTTGCGTGGTAAGCATCAATGGAGAGCTTTGGCCAGTGAAGGTAAGCAACTGCCGACTGCCATCCGGGAGTTCCAGGATGGGGTTGTCTGAAACGGACTCAAGGTTCTGATTCAGGCAAGGGTATGAATTGCGAGACTTCAGAATGCGACCAAAATGCAGGGTCCACCCCAAGCCAATGCTCGTTCGGGGTTGTGTTGGGTTGGCAGGATCTACACTGCTGCTGTTGTAAGAACGGACGATGGTTAAATCCATTCCACCGTTGCCAGGAATTCTGAGGTCGATATAGTGCCGCTGGAGTGCACCAGTAAACGGGTCAATATTTTCATTTTGGCTCTGATTGACAAATGCTCTGTTGGGCTGAATTCCCGGTTCTTTGTAAAAGTCTGGAATCGCCTCTTGTGCATGTCCGATATTTGCTGCTGCAAATAACACGACCGACAGCCATTTCGTTGATTTATTTTTCAAAATTTCCTCCCGGTGATTGATATTTTTTGGAATCTGCTGTTGATCAATGGGAATATCCATTGCATTACCCGCGGTGAAAATCATCTCATCGGTCGCAGTAAGTATCATTTGCAAAATACCCGGTGCTGGGGTGCACGCGCTGAAGCGGGTGCCAATTAGAAAATTCCTGTCAAGAGTTCGTAACTACCAACTCTGGTAGGTGTTGTTCGGCGACATTCAGGTTAGGTACCTATCGGTGCGAATGCCTGAGGTCTCGATGCAATTTGGCAAGCCCGTCCCAAAAAGCCACCGGGCAATCGTGTGACGGTGCAGGGCCCTGTGGTTGGCCTGAGGGGATGCGATGGCTCTGCTCAAGGCCATTTGGTCGTTTGTTCACGTCAGCCCCTGCGGCCCGACGCCTGCGCCGTGCAGCTCGGCTTTTTTGGGCGCGCGCTGGTGAACACATACCATGCGTACTGTTCTAAAAATATGGACAAAAATCGGCCCTGGCGCTTCATAGATAAGCGCTAGCAGCTATGAATATGTGAGCTTCCCGCTTTCCGAGGATGCATACGGCATGGGTCTTGCCACCGTGCCCCCTGTGCCCATGCTAAAAGGCTTGGACGCCTCTGCGGCCGGTATGCAGTTAGCGTGGCGCTGCCGCCAGCACCGCAGCCACTTCGTCGGCCACACCGCGCACCGTCAGCGGCGCGCAGCCCTCGGCATGGTTGCTGATGGTCACAAAAGCGTTCTGCCCCCGGCGCGTGATGCCCGCAATCACGCTGGCCAGCTCGGCGCGGGTGGGCCGGTCGGGGTGGTGCAGGCGGTCGTAGGGGGCGTACAGGCGCTCCGCCTCTTCATAGCCATAGGGGCCATGCACCGGGTTCAGGTTCCAGCGGCACACCAGGGGGCCTGGCCACAGCGCGCGCAGCATCGGTAGCTGCTGCTGCAGTGGCGGCATCTTGGCGTGCAGGCCCAGGCAGTAGGTGGCACCGGCTTCGCGCAGCACGGCGGCAAAGTCGGGGGTCAGCCATTCGGGGTCGCGCACTTCCACGGCGATGACGCCATCGGATGCCAGTGGCGCCAGTGCGGGCTGCGCGAGCAGCATGGCGCGCAGGCGCTCCAGCAGGAGGGGCATGCGGTCCAGCTGCGCCAGCGGGAGCGGGCTGAGCTGGAACACCAGCGCACCCAGCTTGTGCCCCAGGCCTTGCAGGGCAGGTTCCACACACTCGCTGCGGGCCAGTTCGGGGCTCAAGAATGCTGGATTGGCCTGGCGGCCCCGGCCGTCTTCGCTGCGCACCAGGGCGTCGGTCACCACACTTGGTGCCTTCACCACAAACCGGAAGTCGTCGGGCACCTGCGAGGCATAGCTTTCGTACTGGCTCACGGTGAGCGGCCGGTAAAAGCTGCGGTCAATGCTCACGGTGCGCATCAGCGGGTGCTGGGCATATACCGCCAGGCCTTGTTTGGACAGCTGCGCGTCGGAATGTTCGCCCTCCCACACCAGGCCTTTCCAGCCGGGGTAGGTCCAGCTGGAGGTGCCCAGGCGCAACTGCCGTGGCAAGGCGGCGGCCAGGGCGGTTAGCGCATCGTCGCGCGCCATGGCGGTTACCTGGCTGGAGCGCTTGCGCGGGGCAGGCGGCGCGGCGTGTTCTGCGGCTTCGGGCGCATCGGCTTTGGTCGGCCGGGTGGAATGCCGCGAAGGCACAGGAGGTGTTGGGGCTTCGGGGCTGCCGAACAGGTCGTCTTGCATGCGGCGGGCAGGGCGGGTGGGCAAAGAGACGGATGCGCGGGGTCACAACCCCGAGAACAACCCGCCCTCGTTCAGCAGCTCGTACGTGATCTCCGGCCGCTGGTCCATGCCCTTCTTGATGGCTGCCGGAATCGCTTGGCGTGTCTTGCGGCACAGGCCGCGCTGCTCGTGGACCAGGATGGTGATGCCGCGCAGGGTGCGCACTTCGTTGGGGCTGGGGGCAATGGTCAGCCGCAGGCCCAGCTGCTGCTCCATGCGCTCCTGCAAACGCCGCAGGTCGCTCAGGCTGGTGATGTTCTCCAGCCGCTGCAGCAACTTCTTTTCTTCAGCCTGGGTGAGCTGCAGGATGCGTGCCTCCAGCACGGCATCGGGGGATAGCAGCAGCGCGTCCCGGTCGCAGACACAGGCACCGGGCGGGCATTCTGTGCGGATGGGGAAGGGCAGGGGCTGCATGAAGGGGCGGTCTTGAAGGCTGGAGCATTCTAGACAGCCCACCCCGCCCTCATGGCAAGGCCGGTTGTTCCCACGGGTTGTTACCAATAGTGCCTGTGGCAAACTCCCGCGCTTCGCGTTTTTGTTCGTTTGTTTGACCGAGTCTCAGAGAGTTTGCCCACACATGCAGCAGATCATCCGGCAGTTGGCCGCAGAAATCAGGGTTAGTGAACAACAGGTGCGCGCAGCGGTGGAGCTGCTGGACGGGGGCGCCACGGTGCCCTTTATCGCGCGCTACCGCAAGGAAGTCACCGGTGGGCTGGACGATATCCAGCTGCGCGAGCTGGAAGCCCGCCTGTCTTACCTGCGCGAGCTGGACGACCGCCGCGCTGCGGTGCTCAAGAGCATTGACGAGCAGGGCAAGCTGACCGACGCGCTGCGTGCTGCCATTGCCGCCGCGCCGACCAAGCAAGAGCTGGAAGACATCTACCTGCCGTTCAAGCAAAAGCGCCGCACCAAGGGCCAGATGGCCCGCGAATTTGGCATAGAGCCGCTGGCTGACAAGCTCTTTGCCGACCCCACCCTCGACCCCGCCGTGGAGGCTGCCGCCTTCACCAAGCCGCCCGAGGTGCTGGACGATGGTAAGACCGGCGCGGACTTTTCGACCGTGCCCGCTGTGCTGGACGGCGTGCGCGACATCCTTTCCGAACGCTGGGCCGAAGACCCGGCACTGGTGCAAAACCTGCGCGAATGGCTGTGGGCCGAGGGGCTGCTGCGCAGCAAGAAGGTCGAGTCCAAGAACGAGAACGACCCCGAGGTCTCCAAGTTCCGCGACTACTTTGACTACGATGAACCCATCGGCCGCGTGCCTTCGCACCGTGCGCTGGCGGTGTTCCGTGGCCGGGGCCTGGAGATTCTGGAGGCCAAGCTGGTGCTGCCCGTGGAGCCCGAACCCGGCAAGCCCAGCATGGCCGAAGGCAAGATTGCCCTGCACCTGGGCTGGAGCCACCAGGGCCGCAAGGCCGATGACCTGATCCGCAAGTGTGTGGCCTGGACCTGGCGCGTGAAGCTCAGCCTTTCAACCGAGCGCGACCTGTTCGCCCGCCTGCGCGACGACGCTGAAAAGGTGGCGATCAAGGTGTTTGCCGACAACCTGCGCGACCTGCTGCTGGCCGCGCCGGCGGGGCCGCGTGTGGTGATGGGCCTGGACCCGGGCATCCGCACCGGTGTGAAGGTGGCCGTGGTGGATGCCACGGGCAAGCTGGTGGAAACCGCGACTGTCTACCCGCACGAGCCGCGCCGCGATTGGGAGGGCTCGCTGCACACCCTGGCCAAGCTGGCCGAGAAGCACGGCGTGAACCTGATTGCGATTGGCAACGGCACGGCCAGCCGCGAGACCGACAAGCTGGCCGCCGACCTGATCAAGCTGGCGGCCAAGGTGGACCGCGTGATTGAAAAGGTGGTGGTGAGCGAGGCCGGTGCTTCGGTCTACAGCGCCAGCGAATACGCCTCGCAAGAGATGCCCGATGTGGACGTGAGCCTGCGTGGTGCGGCATCCATCGCCCGCCGCCTGCAAGACCCGCTGGCCGAGCTGGTCAAGATCGACCCCAAGAGCATTGGCGTGGGCCAGTACCAGCACGACGTGAACCAGAGCGAGCTGGCGCGCACGCTGGGAACGGTGGTGGAAGACTGCGTGAACTCGGTGGGTGTGGACCTGAACACGGCCAGCGTGCCATTGCTCAGCCGTGTCTCGGGCCTGTCGGGCAGCGTGGCGAAGGCGGTGGTGCGCTGGCGTGAGGCCAATGGCGCGTTCAAGAGCCGCAAGCAGCTCATGGACGTGGCGGGGCTGGGCGCCAAGACGTTTGAGCAGAGCGCGGGCTTCTTGCGCATCCGGGGGGGCGACAACCCCCTCGATATGACGGGCGTGCACCCCGAGACCTACCCCGTGGTCGAGCAGATCATGGAGAAGACGGGCAAGCCTGTGGCCGAGATCATGGGCCGTGCCGACATGCTCAAGACCTTGAAGCCCGAGCTGTTTGCCAACGAAAAATTCGGTGTGATCACCGTCAAGGACATCCTGGCCGAGCTGGAAAAGCCCGGCCGCGACCCGCGTCCGGACTTCAAGGTGGCGCGCTTCAACGATGGCGTGGAAGACATCAAGGACCTGAAGGAAGGCATGATCCTGGAAGGCACGGTGAGCAACGTGGCCCAGTTCGGCGCCTTCATCGACCTGGGCGTGCACCAGGATGGCCTGGTGCATGTGAGCCAGCTCGCGCACAAGTTTGTGAACGATGCGCGCGAAGTGGTCAAGACCGGCGACATCGTCAAGGTCAAGGTCATGGAGGTGGACGTGGAGCGCAAGCGCATCGGCCTGTCGATGAAGCTGGGCGACGCGCCACCGCGCCAGGGCGGCGACCGGGGTGCACCCCGCGACAACCGCTTTGAGGGGGCTGGCCGGGGCTATGCACAACCCCAGCGCCGTGCGCCCGAGCCCGTGCAACAGTCGGCCATGGCGTCGGCATTTGCCAAGTTGCAACAGGCCAAGGGCCGTTGACGGATTGCGGCGGGATGGCCTGGGTTTGCGGCAGGTTGGGGGCCATAATCGCCAGCAACCCCAACTCTGGTGCCTGACCCCATGGAGCTGAACGCACTGCTGGCCCAACCCGTAGCTCTGCCCAGCCTTCCGCGCACGGTGGCATTGCTGATGAGCGAGCTGGCGCATGAAGAGCCCAGCCTGCGGCGTCTGAACCAGCTTTTCGGCACCGATCCGGCCCTGGCCGGGCGGCTGCTGGAGCTGGCCAATTCCCACACCTTCCAGGTACCGCGCCAGATTGCCGGCATCCCCGAAGCACTGGCACTGCTGGGTATTGCCCAGGTTCGCACACTGGTCACGTCGGCACCGCTGGGCACCGCGTCGCGCTCGGTGCCCGGCGTCCACATGCAGCAGTTCTGGCGCTACAGCCTCAACACGGCCAAGCTGGCACGGTCGCTGGCGGGCATCGTGCACCAGAACCAGACCGCTGCGTACACCACCGGCCTGTTGCACGCGCTGGGCGAGCTGGTGATTCACCTGGCCGACCCGGACAAAGCCCAGTCGGTCAACACACTGGTGGCCCCGTTTGACCTGCGGCGCGGCAAGATCGAGCAGCGCATCTTTGGCTACTGCTATGGTCATGTGACGGCCGGGCTGGCGCGCCGCTGGCGTTTGCCCGAGGTGGTGGTGGATGCCCTGCACCACCAGAGCGCGCCGTTTGACAACAATGCCTACGAGCCCCTCGCGGGCGTGATCCACCTTGCGTCCTGGCGCGCCCGAGCGCGCGAGGCAGAACTGGGCGAAAAGGAACTGGCCGTGTCGTTCCCTGGCGAAGTGGGCTTGGCCCTGGGGCTGGACATCGACATGGTGCTGCAGCAAGACCCTATTGACTGGACTGCGAAGCCTGAGGCTGCTGATTACGTGGTGTGAGAGCTGGTTTTGAGCCGCCTTGCGGCTTTGCGAAAATGCCGCCCATGAAAGCCCTGCGCATCCATGCCGGCCCCCGTGCCCGCCAACACCTTCAAAACCACGGGCTGCAGCCCGGCGATGTGGGCGTGATCCCTGCGGCGGCAGGGGGCCCCAAGGGCCTGATCCTGGGTCCGCTGGACCGTTTTATCTTTGGGGAGTGGCTGCCCCAGTCCAGCCAGCCGGTGCACCTGGTGGGCGCCTCGATCGGCGCCTGGCGCATGGCCACGGCCTGCCTGCAGCAATCGGTGGCGGCTTTCGAGCGGCTGGAGCACGACTACATCCACCAGCACTACGACCTGCCGCCGGGCAAGAAGCGCCCCACGGCCGCGCATGTGAGCGAGCGGTTTGGGCAGAACCTGCAGGCGTTCTATGGGGGGCGCATCGACGAGGTGCTGAACCACCCGCGCTACCGCCTGCACATCGTCACCTCGCGCGGGCGGCACCTGCTGGGGCGCGAGCACCGCGTGGCCACGCCGCTGGGCTATCTGGGCGCGTTTCTGACGAACACGCTGCACCGCAAGGCGATGGGGGCGTGGCTGGAGCGGGTGGTGTTTTCCTCGTCCGATGCAGCCACGGCCGATGGTGTTGGTGTGAGCGTTGGTGCTGCGTGCGCTGCATTGCCGTTTGGCACCTCGGACTACCGCACGCGGCAGGTACTGCTGCACGGCGGCAACTTCATGCCAGCGCTGCAAGCCAGCTGCTCGATCCCGTTTGTGCTGCAGGCCGTGCACAACATTCCGGGTGCGCCCCGTGGAGCGTATTGGGACGGGGGCATCACCGACTACCACCTGCACCTGGCCTACGACCAACAATCACAGAATGCTATTGAATTAATAGCTGACAGCGCTTATCCAAAAAGCGCTGGCGGCCAAAAACCCTCAGATTCTGGCCCGACTGCCTCGCCCGGCCTGGTGCTGTACCCGCATTTCCAGCACCAGGTGGTGCCCGGCTGGCTGGACAAGGGACTCAAGTGGCGCCACCGTTCCACCCCGGCGCTGGACAACATGGTGGTGCTGTCGCCCAGCCCCGACTGGGTGCGCTCCTTGCCCAACGCCAAGCTGCCCGACCGCAACGATTTCACCCACTACGGCACCGACAGCGCCGCGCGTGCCAAGGCCTGGCTTGCGGCTACGCGGGCCAGCCAGCAGCTGGTGGACGAGTGGCAGGCGTGGCTGGCGCGGCCCGACATGAACGCAGTGCAACCGCTGTAGTACTCAGGTTGAGGCAGGCCGCCGCGCCGCCTCCTGCACCGCCCGGGCCGCATGGCGAGCAGCGTGCTCCCGGGCCCAGGTCAGCACCTCGTGCGCAGGCATGGGCCGTGCAATGCCAAAGCCCTGGGCGCGCTCGCAGCCCAGCTCCAGCAGCTTGGCGCATTGCTCGGCGGTTTCTACGCCCTCGGCCACCACATGCCGGTGGAAGGCGGCGGCCAACGCGACGATGGCGCTCACGAGTGTGAGGTCGTCGCCGTCTTCCAGAATGCCGCGCACGAACGACTGGTCGATCTTGATGGTTTCGGCGGGCAGGCGCTTCAGGTAAGACAGCGAGGAGAAGCCGGTGCCGAAGTCGTCCAGCGCAAAACGCACGCCCAGAGCCTGGCAGCTTTGCATCATGTGGCGCATGTACTGCATGTCTTGCAGGGCCGCAGATTCGAGGATTTCCAGCTCCAGGCGGGTGGGCGACACCTCGGGGCAGGTGTGCAGGATGTCCTTGAGCCGCTCCACAAAATTGGCCCGGTGAAAGTGGGGCGCGGAGATGTTCACGCTCACCTCCCACAGCATGCCGGCGTCCGTCCACTGCCGCATCTGTGCCAGGGCCTGGCGCAGCACCCATTCGCCCACTTCCACCTCCAGCTCGG
The DNA here is from genome assembly GCF_057597245.1 of Acidovorax sp. NN32. NCBI lineage: Bacteria > Pseudomonadati > Pseudomonadota > Betaproteobacteria > Burkholderiales > Comamonadaceae > Acidovorax > Acidovorax sp. NN32. The sequence continues at coordinate 3,116,448 of NZ_CP199679.1, read as the reverse complement.
CATCCTCGATCAGGGGCAGCACATGCTGCGGGCCCAGCAGGCCTTGCTCGGGGTGTTGCCAGCGCAGCAGGGCCTCCAGCCCCAGGATTTCGCCGGTGCGCAGGTTCACCTTGGGCTGGTAGTGCAGCACCAGCTCGCCCGCGTGCAGCGCCTGGGCCACGCGGGTCTGGCGGGTGTGCTGGGTCTGCACGGCGTGGTCCAGCTGCACGTCGAACACATGCATCTGGTTGCGGCCGAAGCCCTTGGCCTGGCACATGGCCTGGTCGGCGTGGCGCAGCAGGGTGTCGGGGTTGGCGTCGTCTTGCGGAAACACGGCCACGCCCACACTCACCGTGGTGTGCAGCACGCGGTCGTCGATGGCGTAGGGGGCGGCCAGCTGCTGCATGAGCACGTCCACACGCGCCTCGATGGCGGGTACGTCGGGCAGCTCGCCCAGCAGCAGCACAAACTCGTCGCCCCCCATGCGCGCCACGGCGTCCTGCGGCGTGATGAAGGCGCCCAGGCGCCGCGCGGTTTCCTTGAGCAGACGGTCGCCCACGCGGTTGCCGTGGGCGTCGTTCACGGTCTGGAAATGGTCCAGGTCGAGCATGCACACCGCCAGCAGCAGCCCTTTTTGCCGTGCCACGAAGATGGCATGGGTCAGCCGCTCGGCCAGGGCGGCGCGGTTGTACAACCCGGTGAGCGGATCGTGCCGTGCGTGCCATGAAATCTGGTGGCGCAGGTTGCGGGTTTCGGTCACGTCGCGGAACACCAGCACGCAGCCTGCGGCCGTGCCATCGCCCTGGCGGATCGCTGACGCGGTGTACTCGATGGCGTAGCGTTCGCCCGAGCGGTGGATCAGCACCTCGTGCGTGACCGGCTGCAGGGCGCCGGGCACGGTGTCCCGCTCGGCCGCAGAACTGGCGTTGCGGCTGGCAAGCTCTTCATACAGGCGAAACACGTCGTCCAGCTGCCGCCCCAGCGCCTGGTCGGCGGTGAAGCCGGTCATGAGCTGTGCGGCCTCGTTGATGGTTTCGATGCAGCCCGAGGGGTCGGTGGTGATCACCCCGTCGCCGATGGAGGCAAGCGTGACCTCGGCGCGTTCCTTCTCGGCGCGCAGGGCCTCCTGGGCGCGTTTGCGTTCGGTCACATCCACCAGGGTGCCAATGGTGCCGGCCAGCGTGCCCCGGGTGGTGGTGAATGGGGCCTCGTAGTAGGCCATGTCCCTTGGGGGCTGGTGGTTGGCGGGGTGCACGCGGATCTCGTTGTCCTGCGCCTGGGCGATCTGGGTGGAGCGCTCGGGCGACAGCTCCTGGGGATACGCGGGTGGCGAGGCCTGAGCGCTGCCAGCACCGGCAGGGGCATGAAAAAGCCGCTGCCAGGCGCAGTTGACTTCGAGGGTGACACCCTTCGCATCCCGCACGAACACCGGCAGGGGCAGGGCGTCGATCAGCTGGCGTGTGAAGTGCAGTTGTTCGCTTTGCTGCTGCTGGGTTTCGCGCAGCGACAGCACCAGCGACTGGACCTTGCCCGCCATGTCATTGAAGGTGGCCGCCATGGCGCGCGATTCGAGCGTGCCCGTCACCTCCATGCGCGTGTCCAGGCGGCCCTGGCGGAACGCATCGGTGGCTTCTGCCAGGCGGCGCAGCATGCGGGCATTGGCCCGCAGCAGCAGGGTGAGCAGCAGCAGGATGGTGAAAATGTTGAGGGCCGAGATGCGCAACTGCACCACCACCGTGCTCCAGACCTGGCCGACGAGGGGGGCCGCCTGCAGCGTCACCGTCAGGCGCCCGGAGGCCCCACCGCTGGACAACGCCTGGCTGAACTGTTGCGAGGGCGGTGCAATGTTCACCCATTGGGCAAACCAGTCTGGCGCGGTGGCGGGCAGGCGGGGCGCCCGGGCTTCGGTGGCGGGCTCGCTGTCCACCTGCCATTTCAGCGAATGGATGCCCGGCCCGAAGCTGGCAATCCCTTCGCTGAGCAGCGTGGCCTGGGCCTGGCGGTCCGAGGCGGGCAGGGCCGCCAGCGACGGCAGCAGCGCATCGCCAGCACGGCGCAGTTCGGTGGCGGCATGGCGGCGCACCTCGTCGGTTTCTGTGGCCACCAGGTAGTGGTAGCGCACCGTGCTGACCAGCACGATGATCAGCACGATAGGCACATACAGCCGGGGATAGGTGCCCCGCAGGAGCCAGGTGCTGAGATTTCCGGTGCGCATCGACAGTGGCCCTCCCCCCAGGGCCTGATCAAAGTCTCCGGGCAGCGCCAGAACGACATTGAACTGGCTCTCCACCAGGGTAATGAATTGTTAATTAATTGTTGACGAGTCGGAGTCTAGCGCGTAGTGAATCGCGTGAGATGGGTTTGGACAGCGCAATCCCGCAGGAGCGGCCACGGCAGGAAGGCTTCTATGTGCGTTGGAGGCGGCGGCACGCCAGGTGCTGTGGCGCCGCCGCAGGGAGATCACCAATACGCTTTGGGCAGGCCCTTACAGCGACTGCGCCAGCATGTCGCGGTATTCCTCGGGCGTGGCAATGCGCGGGTTGGTCTTGTGGCAGTGGTCGGCCATGGCGCCCTTGATGATGTCGTCGAACAGGGCTTCGGTCACTCCCATGGCCGCCAAGCCCGTGGGCAGGCCAAGGCGGGCGTTCATGTCGCGGATGGCCTCGGGGATGTCGCCCGCGCTGGCCAGGCCCATGGCGTGTGCCATGCGTTCCAGGCGCTTTTCCTTTTGCACCGATTCGGCCGTAGCGTTAAAGCGGATCACGGCGGGCAGGAACATGGCATTGAGCGTGCCGTGGTGCAGGCGCGGGTTCACGCCGCCCAGGCTGTGGCTGAGCGAGTGCACCGCGCCCAGGCCCTTCTGGAAGGCCATGGCGCCCTGCATGCTGGCGCTCATCATGTGCAGGCGCGCGTCGCGGTCGCTGCCGTTTTTGGTGGCCTGCTCGATGTTCGCCCAGCCGCGTGTGAGGCCATCCAGCGCGATGCCGTCAGCGGGCGGGTTGAACGCGGCGGACATGAAGGTTTCCATGCAGTGTGCAATCGCATCCATGCCCGTAGCGGCAGTGAGCATGGGGGGCAGGCCCAGCGTGAGTTCGGGGTCGCAGATGGCCGTCTTGGGCACCAGGTGCCACGAGTGAAAGCCCAGCTTGCGGTGGTCATCCACGATGATGATGGCGCCTCGCGCCACCTCGCTGCCCGTGCCGCTGGTGGTGGGCACGGCGATCAGCGGTGCGGCGCGCTCGGTGATGCGGGGTGAGCCGCCTTCGATGGTGGCGTAGTGGGTGAGGGGACCTTCGTGCGTGGCGGCAATCGCAATGCCCTTGGCGCAGTCGATGGCCGAGCCACCGCCCACGGCGATCAGGCCATCGCAGCCCTGGGCCTTGTACATTGCAACGGCGGCGCGCACGGCGGCTTCGGTGGGGTTCGACGGCGTCTGGTCAAACACCGCCACGGTCATGCCAGGCAGTGCGTCCAGCGCCTTTTGCAGCACGCCTGCGGCCTTCACGCCAGGGTCTGTCACGATCAGCGGACGTGTGATGCCCACACGCTCGCACTCTTGTTTCAGCAGCTTGACGGCGCCGAATTCAAACTGGATCTGGGTGACGTAGTAGATGAAAGCCATGGTGCAACAGGGTGTGTGAATGGGAGTGCCAGCGATTACGATAGCTCGCCAGCCCTTGAAACGAGTTCTGAGCTCACTTTATAAGGAGGAGACACGCGTGAAAACGAAGCAAACCCTGATGGCGGCCCTGGTAGCCGTCGCATCTGTGACAAGCGCCCAGGCCCAGTGCCTGACCGATGCGCAGGCCGCCGACCTGGTGGCCAACTATGTCGCCAAAACCCCCGCCGCCAACCCCGAGAACCTCACTGACGCCGACGGCGCCTGTACACGCGGCAAGGTCAACGCATTGCTGGCACAGCGCATGGGCAAGGTGATTGGCTACAAGGCGGGCCTGACCAACCCCGCTGTGCAAAAGCGCTTCAACACCGACAAACCCGTGTGGGGCAAGCTCTACGAAGGCATGGTGCTGCCCAGTGGCGCCACGGTGGATGCGGCCTTCGGTGCCCGCCCACTGTACGAGGCCGACATGCTGGTGCGCGTGAAAAGCGCCGCCATCAACCAGGCCAAGACCCCCATGGACGTGCTGGATGCCGTGGACCAGATCATCCCGTTCATGGAATTGCCCGACCTGATGGTGCAGGCGCCGCCCAAGCTCAATGGCGCAGGCGTGACGGCCATCAACGTGGGCGCGCGCCTGGGCGTGGCGGGTACGCCCATTGCTGTGCCAGCCTATCGCGGCGAGCGTTTTGCCATGCTGAAGGCGCTGGCCGACATGAACGTGTCGCTGACCGATGGCGCGGGCGCGCGCCTGGGCGGTGGCAAGGGCAGCGACATCCTGGAGCATCCGCTCAATGCCGTGGTGTGGCTGGCGGGCGCGTTGGCGCAAGAAGGCCTGGCCATGCAGCCGGGCGATCTGATCAGCCTGGGCTCATTCTCGCCCCTGCTGCCACCCAAGGCCGGTTTGTCGGTGACGGCCACCTACGATGGCCTGCCCGGCGCCGCACCGGTGCGCGTGACCTTCAAGTAAGCCACCGATGAGCGGCCCGCCGCCGTGCGGACCGTTTTCTTTTTTTGCCGAGACCCCAACCGTTGACCGACCTGCACATCCACCACACCCGTCTCACCCCCCAGATGCGCAGCGTTCTCGAACGCATGGCCCGCGCGGGGCACCCACCGCTGCACACGCGCACGCCGCAGGAGGCACGCATCGCTTACCAGGCGGGCGCGGATGTGCTGGAGGTGCCTAAGGCCGCGCTGGCGCGGGTGGAGGACCTGCAGATCCCCACCCGCGACGGCGCCATGCTGCCCGCACGGCTGTATGCGCCCAGCACCGACGCGGGCCTGCCCATGCTGCTGTACACGCATGGCGGCGGCTTCACCATCGGCAGCGTTGCCACGCACGACATCCTGTGCCGCGAACTGGCACGCCTTGCAGGTTGCATGGTCGTGTCGCTGGACTACCGGCTGGCGCCGGAGCACCGCTTTCCCACGGCCAGCAACGATGCGTGGGATGCGCTGCAGTGGCTGGCTGCCAACGCTGAGCGCCTGGGGGCCGACCCCCAGCGGCTGGCCGTGGGCGGCGACAGTGCAGGCGGTACGCTGGCCGCCGTCAACGCCATCCTGGCGCGGGATGCGGGCCTGCCGCTGGCGCTGCAACTGCTGATCTACCCCGGCTGTGCAGCGCACCAGGACACGCCTTCGCACACCACCTTCGCGCGCGGCCTGGTGCTGGAAGAGCCTGCCATCAGCTGGTTCTTCGGCAACTACGTGCAAAGCCGCGCCGAGCGCGAAGACTGGCGCTTTGCCCCGCTGCATGCCCCGGATGTCGATGGTGTGGCCCCCGCCTGGATCGGTCTGGCAGAGTGTGACCCGCTGGTGGACGAAGGCATAGCCTACGCCGACAAGCTGCGCCTGGCAGGCGTGCAAGTGGACCTGGACATCTACCGCGGCGTGACCCACGAATTCATCAAAATGGGCCGCGCCATCCCCGAGGCGCGCAAGGCCCATGCCGACGCAGCCCGTGCGCTGCGATTGGCCTTTGGAATGGAGTGAAGACAACATGCAACGCAACGAATTCCGCTGTTTCCACCGCCTGCGCGTGCGCTGGGCCGAGGTGGACATGCAAAAGATCGTGTTCAACGCGCACTACCTCATGTACATCGACACGGCCATGAGCGACTACTGGCGCGCGCTGGGTTTGCCCTACGAGGCGAGCATGCATGTGCTGGGCGGCGAGATGTATGTGAAGAAGGCCACGGTGGAATACCACGCCTCTGCGCGGCTCGATGACACGCTGGATGTGGGCCTGCGCTGCACACGCATCGGCAACTCATCCTGCCTTTTCACGGCAGGCATTTTCTGTGGCGACCGGTTGCTGATCTCGGCTGAGCTGGTCTATGTGTTTGCCGACCCGGCCACGCAGACCTCGCGCCCGGTGCCACCCGCGCTGCGTGCCATCTTCGAGGGCTTTGAGGCCGGTGCCGACATGGCCGAGGTGCGCACGGGCGACTGGAACACGCTGGGCCGCGATGCAGGCCGTGTGCGCACGGAGGTGTTTGTGCACGAGCAGGGCATTCCCGCCGAAATCGAAGCCGATGTGCACGACATCTCGGCCCGCCATGCCGTGCTCTACAACCGGCTGGGAATGCCCATTGCTGCAGGCCGCTTGCTGCAGCAGTCACCGGGTGTGGGCCGCATCGGCCGCATGGCCGTGGACCGCTCAGTGCGTGGTGCGCAGTGGGGGCGGCAGTTGCTGGATGCGCTGGTCGCCGCCGCCCGCGCCCGGGGCGACACGGAGGTGCAATTGCACGCCCAGCGCAGCGCTGAGGGGTTTTACCGCCGCGCCGGTTTCTCCGTGGTGGGTGAGCCTTACGAAGAGGCTGGCATTGCGCACATTGCCATGGCGCAGCGGCTGTAGTTGATTTTGCTATTAAAAAATGAGCTGCTTGCGCTTGATGGATAGGCGCTGGAGCCCATTTTTATGGCTCTCTTCCGTTTCGGGTGGAACACTACAGTTCAAATAGATCCATTGACACCCCCTGAACAGGAGCCCTCCCGATGCAAGAAGCGTTGTTCTGCCAAGCGTTGGGGCTGGCCGCGCCCTGGGCTGTGGAGCGTGTTGCACTGGATGTCGAGCGCAGCCGCATCGATCTGTACGTGGTCTGGCAATCGGGCAGTGCCGCCTGCCCCGTTTGCGCCGCAGCTGACCAGAAACTGCATGACCACCGCCAGCGCAGCTGGCGGCATCTGGATTTCTTTCAGTTCGAAGCCTACGTGCACTGCGCGCTGCCTCGCGTGTCATGCAGCGCCTGCAGCTCTACGACCCAGCTGAGTGTTCCCTGGGCGCGAGAGGGCAGCCGCTTCACGCTCATGTTCGAGGCTCTGGCCCTCACACTGGCCCGTGAGATGCCGGTGGCCGCATGTGCGCGCATCCTGCGCTGCGCGGACAACGCCTTGTGGCGCCAGATCGATGCCCACGTCGGCTTGGCGCGCGCCAAGGAGAGTTACGCGGGTGTGGCGGTCATCGGTATCGATGAGACCAGCTGCGCAAAAGGCCACAGCTACATCACCCTGGTGCACGATCTTGAGCGGGCGCGACTGATCTACGCCACACCCGGCAAGGATGCCAGCACGGTTCAGAGATTTACCGAGGACTTCAAGAGTCACCAAGGCAGGCCCGAAGCCATCCAGGTGGTGTGCATGGACATGTCCAAGGCCTTCATCGCAGGAACTGGCCAGCACTTGCCCCAGGCGGCGATTGCCTTTGATGGATTCCATGTGGTGCAGATGGCCAACCGGGCAGTGGAGGCAGTGCGGCGGGAAGAGGCCCGGGGCGAGCGCTGGCTCAAGAAGACTCGTTGGTGCTGGCTCAAGGACAAAGCCAGGTGGACGGACACAGAGCAGGCAAAGATGGATTGGCTGCCTCGCACCCGATTGAAGACCGCCAGGGCGTAGCGGATGAAGGAGGGGCTGCGGGACATCTACCGCAGTGCGCTCGCTCAGACTCAGGCTGCACAAAGCGAGCTGGCACTCAAAAAGTGGCTGCGATGGGCACAGCGCAGCCGCTTGCGGCCCTTCACTGATCTGGCCAAGACCATCCAGCAGCACTGGGCGGGAATACTCAAAGCGTTTGATGCCTCTCACCTGCACACCGGCTATGTGGAGGCGGTGAACTCACTGTTGCAAGCAGCCAAGGCCAAAGCGCGTGGCTATGGCACCACCGATCACTTCATCGCCATGGCGTTCTTGATTGCTGGCAAGCTCACTCACCTGCCAGGCAGTCCTTTGCGAAAAGCAAGGGCCTGACCATGGCTCTGGTGGGGAATGTGGCGTTCCACCCGAAACGGAAGAGAGCCATTTTTATTCAAATATCTTCGAGCAGCGCGTAGGGCAGCGGCAGCAGGGCCAACGCTACGCCGTCCGTGGCACCCACCTGCAGGCTGCCTTCCTGCGCGGCGCTGATCTGCAGCGACACAATGGTGTCGAATCCGCCGCTCGGCGCAGAAGCCACCTGCACCACGGTGCCGCAGGGCTGTTCCAGGTCTGCCGTGTTGAACACTTCGGCTCCCACTGCCACTTCGGCCGCCGCATGGGCGATGTAGGCCCGGCGCTTGAGCGTGCCCCGGAACTGGCTGCGCGCAACCACTTCCTGGCCGGGGTAGCAGCCCTTCTTGAAGTTCACGCCACCCACGGATTCATAGTTCAGCATCTGGGGCACAAAGGCCTCGACCACGGGCGTGGTCAGGGTTGCCACGCCGCTCTTCACCTCGCTCCAGAGCCACAGCGCGGCGTCCAGCGCGGGGCCTGCGGGGGCCGGGTCAACGGCCGGGGCCACCCACAGGGCCCGGGGCTGGCCATCGGCGGGGTACAGGTGGACCACCGACGCGGTGCCGATATCGGCCTTGGTCCAGGCGGGCTGGCTGACGTCGGGCACGGTGTCTCCGGCCAGACCGTACAGGGCAAAGTCGCTCGTGGCGTCGGTCAGCTTGGCCTTGGCGCGCAATACAAACATCGACAGGCGCTTGAGCGTGGGGGGCAGCAGGTCGCGGCTGCACACCAGCAGCACCTCGGTAGCGCTGCGCTTGAAGCCGATGAAGCTGGCCTGCATGCGGCCCTTGGCCGACAAAAAGGCTGCGAGGCGGGCCTGGTCCATGCCGAGCAGGGCGAAATCCTGGGTGAGCTGGCCGTGCAGAAACTTGGCGGCGTCTTCGCCTTCCACGCGAATCACGCCCAGGTGGGACAGGGGGGCAATGCCGTTCAGGGGGTAAGTCATCGCTGAATTATGATGCCCTGTTTCATACACACAGACGGCAGGGTTGTGCGACGTTTACTGGCTTTGATCGCGTTGGTTTTGATCGCATCCGGTGGTGCGGCTTTTTGGTGGCTGCACCAGCCGCTGGTGACCGGCAGCGAGCCTCTGGAGCTTGCCATCGAGCCCGGCACCACACCCCGGGGCGTCGCACGTGATGTGGTGGCTGCAGGCGCGCGCGTGGATGCCCGCATGCTCTACGCCTGGTTCCGCTTCTCGGGCCAGGACCGCGCCATCAAGGCCGGCAACTATGAAATCCCCCCTGGCACCACGCCCCGCAGCCTGCTGCAAAAGCTGGTGCGCGGCGAAGAGAGCCTGCGCGCCATCACCCTGGTCGAGGGCTGGAACTGGCGCCAGGTGCGCCAGGCGCTGGCCAAGGAAGATCAGCTCAAGCGCGACGTTGCCACGCTGACCGACGAAGCGCTGATGGCACAGCTGGGCCGCCCCGGTGTCCCACCCGAGGGGCGCTTCTTTCCGGACACCTACACCTACGCCAAAGGCTCCAGCGACATCGCTGTGTTGCGCCGGGCGATGCATGCCATGGACCGCCGCCTCGAAGCCGCCTGGGCGCAACGCGCGGCGGACACACCCCTCAAGTCCGCCGAAGAGGCCCTGATTCTGGCCAGCATCGTGGAGAAGGAAACGGGCAGGGCCAGCGACCGGGGCCAGATTGCGGGCGTGTTTGCCAACCGGCTGCGCGTGGGCATGCTGCTGCAGACCGACCCCACGGTGATCTACGGCCTGGGCGAGAAGTTTGATGGCAACCTGCGCCGCCGCGACCTGCAGACGGACACGCCCTGGAACACCTACACCCGCGCAGGCCTGCCGCCCACGCCGATTGCCATGCCCGGCAAGGCGTCGCTGTTGGCCGCCGTGCAGCCGGATGCCACGCGCGCCCTGTACTTTGTGGCCAAGGGCGATGGCGCCAGCCACTTCAGCACGTCGCTGGAGGAGCACAACCGTGCCGTCAACCGCTACCAACGCGGCCAGCAGTAGATTCTTCCACCAAGGTTTTCATGTCACGACCCGGTCTGTTCATCACCTTTGAAGGCATCGACGGTGCGGGTAAGTCCTCGCACATCGAGGGGCTGGCCACTGCCTTTCGGGCACAGGGCCGTGCTGTCACCGTCAGCCGCGAGCCAGGCGGCACGCCGCTGGCCGAGAAGCTGCGTGAGATGGTCCTCAACGACCCGATGGATGCGCTCACCGAGTCCCTACTGATCTTTGCGGCCCGCCGGGATCACCTGCGCAATGTGATCGAGCCCGCCCTGGCGCGGGGCGACGTGGTGCTGTGCGACCGCTTCACCGATGCCACCTTTGCCTACCAGGGCGCGGGGCGCGGCTTTGATCTTGATGTGCTATCAATATTGGAGCGTCTTGCGCAGACTGGACTTGCGCCAGAGGCAGATTTGATGCGTGAACCCGATCTGACGGTGTGGTTTGACCTGGCGCCGGAAGTGGCTGCAGAACGCCTGGCCGGTGCGCGCGTGCCCGACCGTTTCGAGGCCCAGCCTGTGGAGTTCTTCCGCCGCGTTGCCCAGGGCTATGCCGACCGCGCGGCTGCAGCGCCGCAGCGCTTTGCGCGCCTGGACGCGGCCCAAGACCGCCACCGCGTGTGGCAGCAGCTCACCAGCGTGTTTGTGCGCAAGGGGTGGCTGGCGATCATGGTGGCGTCCCAGGGGGGGGCGCAATGAGCGAGCCAACAGTGGCATTGGCGCCGTGGATTGCCGCGCAGCGCACCAGCCTGCTGGCCCAGCGCGGCCACGCGTGGTTGTTGCAGGGGCCATCGGGCCTGGGCCAGTACGCCTTGGGGTTGGAGCTGGTGCGGGCCTGGCTGTGCGATGCGCCCACAGAGCAGGGCGCGTGCGGCCAATGCAGCAGTTGCCACGCCATCGACGTGCGCACCCACGCCGATCTGTGTGTGCTGATGCCCGAGGTGCAGATGATGGCGCTGGGCTGGCCCTTGTCGGAAAAGGCCCAGGCGGACATCGACGACAAGAAGCGCAAGCCCAGTCGCGAGATCCGCGTGGAAGCGATGCGCGATGCGGTGGAGTTCTCGCAGCGCACCTCGGCGCGCGGCAAAGGCAAGGCGGTGCTGGTGTACCCGGCCGAGCAGATGAACCACATCACGGCCAATGCCTTGCTCAAGACCCTGGAGGAGCCGCCGGGTGACGTGCGCTTTGTACTCGCTAGCGAGGCGGCGCACCAATTGCTGCCCACCATTCGCAGCCGCTGCCTGGGCCACACCATGGTCTGGCCCGCACAGGACCAGATGCTGCAGTGGCTGCAAGGGCAGGGCATCGCTGCGGATGCCGCTGTGTCGTTTTTGCGGGCCGCAGGCGGGCGGCCCGACGATGCGTTGGCACTGGCGCGCTCGGGCCGCAGTCCACAAGCCTGGTCGGCCTTGCCGCAGGCGGTGGCCAAGGGCGATGTGACTGCCTTGGGAGACTGGTCGCCCGCGCAGGTGATCGACGCACTGCAAAAACTCTGCCATGACCTGTTGGCGGCCAGCGTAGGCGGCGCGCCGCGCTACTTTGCCCCCGCAGACCTGCCCAAGACGGTGCCGCCGTTGGGTGCTCTGACCCGCTGGTCGCGCGCACTGGCCAAGGCTGCACGCACGGCGGACCATCCTTTCAATGCTGGCCTCATGCTGGAGGCGCTTGTCGCCCAGGCGCGAAACACCCTACACTCCAAGCACTGAGCCGCACCCATCCATCCATGAGCAGTCCATCCACCGCCCCCCGCCCCAGCGTCATGCAGCTGGCCATCAAGGAAAAGGGGGCCCTGTACGCGGCCTACATTCCCTTTTTTGCCGAAGGGGGCATTTTTGTTCCCACCCAGCGGGACTACAAGCTGGGCGATGATGTCTATGTGCTGCTCACGCTGCCGGACGACACGCAGCGCTATCCGGTGGCGGGGCGCGTGGCATGGGTCACGCCAGCACGGGCTGCGGGCAACCGCACCCAGGGCGTGGGCATCCAGTTTCCCAAGGACGAAAAGTCGCGCCAGCTGAAGGCCAAGATTGAGGAGCTGCTGGGCACATCCCTGGGGTCCGACCGGCCCACCCAGACCATCTGAGCCTGGCGCCGCCACCGTGCCGACCTGCGTAGGCTGGTCGGCATTTTTTTATGGGCGCCCACGACGAGGGAGCGGATGGCGTATCTTTGCTCCAGAGCGCTGCGCCGCCTTTGACGGCCCGCGTTGCGCCCCAGAAACGACTAATTTGAAACCGCATGTTCACTGATTCGCACTGCCATCTCAATTTTCCGGAACTGGTGAGCCAGCTGCCCGCCATCCGCCAGGCCATGGCCGACGCACAGGTCACCCGGGCTCTTTGCATCTGCACCACGCTGGAAGAATTCGACGGGGTACATGCCCTGGCCATGGCCCACGACAACTTCTGGAGCACGGTGGGGGTGCACCCCGACAACGAAGGCATTGCCGAGCCGTCGGTGCAGGACCTGCTGGACCGTGCTGCCCTGCCGCGCGTAGTGGCCATTGGCGAAACGGGGCTCGACTACTACGGCATGGAAGACCGCAAAGGCGGGCGCAGCATCGCTGATTTGGAGTGGCAGCGCGACCGTTTTCGCAACCACATTCGCGCGGCCCGGGTGTGCGAAAAGCCCTTGGTCATCCATACGCGCAGCGCGTCGGACGACACCCTCGCCATCTTGCGCGAGGAAGGGGAGGATGGCCCCGGCAACCGGGCCGGCGGTGTCTTCCACTGCTTTACCGAATCGATGCAGGTGGCGCGTGCGGCGCTGGATCTGGGCTACTACATTTCTTTCTCGGGCATCGTGACCTTCAAGAGCGCCCAGGAGCTGCGCGACGTGGTGGCCTTTGTGCCGCTGGACCGCACGCTGATCGAAACCGACTGCCCCTATCTGGCGCCCGTGCCGTATCGCGGCAAGACCAACAATCCCTCGTATGTGCCCTATGTGGCCCGGCAGGTGGCCGAGACCAAGGGGCTGACGTTGGAGGAAGTGGCCGACGCCACCAGCCGCAACTTCGACTTTCTGTTCAAGGGAGTGACCGCATGATTTGCCATCGCCGCAATGCGCTGGCCACCCTGGCGCTGGGGCTTGCCGCCCCCAGCATCTGGGCCGGAGCCTATGAGGATTTTTTTGTCGCCATCCTGCGTGATGACGATGCTGCCATTGCCGCGCTGTTGCGCAGGGGTTTTGATCCCAATACGCGCGACCCGAAAGGGCAGGTGGGCCTGACCATCGCTTTACAGAATGGGTCGTCCAAAGCGTTTGCAGCGTTGCTGGCATCCAGCCAGGTGAACGTGGAAGCCCGCAATGCGCAGGACGAAAGTCCCTTGATGATGGCGGCCCTCAAGGGCAATCTGGAAGCCGTCAAGGCGCTGCTGGCACGCGATGCGGATGTGAACAAGACAGGCTGGGCGCCCTTGCACTATGCGGCCTCTGCGGGTTCGCGCCAGCATGTAGCCATCATCGCGTTGCTGCTGGAAAACCACGCTTACATCGATGCCACATCACCCAACGGCACCACGCCCCTCATGATGGCGGCGCAATACGGTTCCAACGAGGCCGTTCAGCTGCTGCTGGATGAGGGCGCGGACCCCACGCTCAAGAACCAGCTGGGGCTCACGGCCGCCGACTTTGCCTTGCGGGTGAGTCGTACCGAATCCGCCGACAAAATCGCCGCAGCCATCCGCAAGCGCCAGCCCAACCGGGGCCGGTGGTAGACGTAGCGCTGGGATCGGCCGTTGTCGCGCGCCGGTTAGCGCGCAATAGCACGCAATAGCACGCAATAGCACGCAATAGCGTGTTCAGTGCAATGCGGCGGTTTCGCCCGAGGCCGGCCGGGCCTGCAGGCGTGCGTACAGTCCGCCCATCGCCATCAGCTCAGCGTGTGTGCCTTGTTCGGCAATGCGCCCACGCTCCATGACGATGACCCGGTTGGCATGCTCGATGGTGGACAGGCGGTGCGCAATGACCAAGGTGGTACGTCCCTGCATCAGGCGCTGCAGGGCGTCCTGTACCAGCCGTTCGGATTCGGTGTCCAGCGCCGAGGTGGCTTCGTCCAGGATCAGGATGGGGGCGTCCTTGTACAGCGCCCGCGCAATCGCCAGCCGCTGGCGCTGCCCCCCCGACAACTGCGTGGCGTTGTGACCCACCACCGTGTGCATGCCCTGGGGGAGCGCTGCCACGTGTTCGGCTAGGTTGGCGGCCGCCAGGCACGCCTGCACGCGTGCTTCATCCACCGCGTGTCCCAGTGCCACGTTGGCCGCAATGGTGTCGTTGAACATCACCACGTCCTGGCTCACCATGGCGAATTGGGAGCGCAGCGATCCGAGGTCCCACTCTGGCAACGGGTTCCCGTCGACCAGGATTTCACCCGAAGCGGGCGTCACAAACCGTGGCAACAGGTTGACCAGCGTGGTCTTGCCTGCCCCGGAGGGGCCGACCAGGGCGACGATTTCGCCAGGCTCCACACGCAAGCTGATGTGGTCCAGTGCAGGGGCGTGGTCAGGGCCAAACGACACCGTGACCTGCTTGAGTTCCAGCGCCCCCTGGGCGCGGTCCTTGCGGAACTGGCCGCCCGCTTCGGCTCCGGTGTCTCCCAGCAGTGCCAGCCCCCGCTCCAGGGCGGCAACACCCCGCGTGATCGGGCTGGCGACATCGGCGAGGCGGCGTATGGGCGCAATAAGCATCAGCATGGCCGTGATGAATGACACGAAGCCGCCGACGGTGACATCCTTGGCGTCCACGGTGCCACGGCTCTGCCACAGGGCAATGCAGATCACTACGGAGAGCGCAGCAGCGGCGAGTAGCTGCGTCAGCGGCGTCATGGCTGCGGAGGCGATGGTGGACTTGATCGCCAGGCGTCGCAGGCTCTGGCTCAAGGCGGCGAAGCGCCCAGCCTGGCCAGGCTGCGCGCCATGCAGCCGGACCATGCGGTGGGCCAGCACGTTTTCTTCCACCACATAGGCGAGTTCGTCGGTGGCTTGCTGGCTGCTTTTGGTCAGGTGGTAAAGGCGCCGGGACAAGGTCTTCATGATCCACGCCACGCCCGGCACGACCACGGCGACGATCAGCGTGAGCTGCCAGTTGAGGTACAGCAGGTACACCAGCAGCGCCACCAGTGTGAATCCGTCGCGCGACACCCCTAGCAGTGCCTGTACGAGCAGGGTTGCGCCGGTTTGCACCTCGTACACCACGGTGTTGGACAGCGTGCTGGCCGATTGGCGCGAGAACAGGCCCATTTCGGCAGCCAGCACCCTGTCAAACAGCGACTGGCGCAGCGTCAGCATGCCTTCGTTGGCAATGCGTGCCAGTGCGTACTGGCCGACGAACTGGGCAACGCCCCGGACAAAAAACACGCCCAGGATGGCCAGTGGCACCATCCACAGTTGGAGGGTGCCTTGCGTGAAGCCCCGGTCCAGCAGGGGCTGCAGCAATGCGGGAATCAGCGGCTCGGTGATCGCGCCGACGAGGGTGGCAACAACGGCAAGGCTCCAGGCCATTCGCTGGTTGCCAAAGTAGACAGACAGTCGGCGCAGGCGTGTGGCCAGGCTTGCAGCGGGCGGGGAGGGAGTGTTGGGAGGCGCGGCGCCCGTATCTGTGGCTTGCATGTGGCCCGGATTCTACGGTTGTGGGCGGTCAAGGTGCCGGTGAGATATTTCTGCGCAGCAGGTTGTGAGCTGAAAGAAATCGATGCGAATAGGTTTGGAGGTCGCACGTTTTGTCACAGGGGTTTCCCCGCTGTGTGTAACATTCGGGTTTGCCTTTCGGCATTTGTTCGGCCACCGCTGGATGCCAATGACCACAGATCGAATCCCAACACACCCATCCCCTGCGGCCTTGCCGCATCCCTTGCGCCGCCACATGCTGGCTGCGCTGATCTCGACCCCCGCACTGCCCGCCCTCGCGCAATTTCGCGTTGAGGTCACGGGTGTTGGTTTGACCCAGTTGCCCATCGCAATTGCGCCGTTCCGGGGCGAGGCGCAGTCTCCCCAGAAAATATCGGCCATCGTTCAGGCCGACCTGGAGCGCAGCGGACAGTTCCGCGCGGTAGACGCCTCCGGCGCGGTGCTGGACGAAACCGCGCGCCCGGATGTCGCACTGTGGCGCCAGAAGAGTGCGGACTCCCTGGCTACTGGCAGTGTGACGCGCCTGGCAGATGGGCGTTTCGATGTGCGCTTTCGCCTTTGGGATGTGGTGAAGGGGCAGGACCTTGGTGGCCAAAGCTTTGTGGTCACCCAAGGCGATCTGCGCCTGGTGTCGCACCGCATTGCGGATTTCATCTATGAAAAGCTGACGGGCGAGCGCGGCATTTTCTCGACGCGTATCGCCTATGTCACCAAGACAGGCTCCCGGTACAGCCTGTGGGTGGCAGACGCTGACGGAGAGAATGCCCAATCGGCACTGTCGAGCCCGGAGCCCATCATTTCCCCTGCATGGTCGCCCAACGGGGGGCAACTGGCCTATGTGTCGTTTGAATCGCGCAAGCCGGTGGTCTATGTGCATGATGTGGCCTCCGGCCGCAGGCGTCTGATTGCCAATTTCCGGGGGTCCAACAGTGCCCCTGCCTGGGCTCCGGATGGTCGATCCCTCGCCGTGACGCTCAGCCGTGACGGGGGATCTCAGCTCTACACCATCGACGCCAACGGTGGCGAGCCGCGCCGCCTCATGCAAAGCGCTGGCATCGACACGGAGCCCATGTTCTCCGGTGACGGCCGCAGCATCTACTTTGTCAGCGACCGTGGTGGTGCGCCGCAGATCTACAAGGTCTCCACATCTGGCGGCAACGCGGAACGTGTGACGTTTACCGGCAGCTACAACATCTCCCCCAGCGTCAGCCCCGATGGCCGCTGGCTGGCCTACATCTCCCGTGTCGGTGGGGCTTTCAAACTGCACGTGATGGACCTGTCCTCGGGCACTGTGAATGCGGTCACCGACACAACGGCAGATGAGAACCCCAGCTTTGCCCCCAATAGCCGCCTTATCGTTTATGCCACCCAGCAGCAAGGGCGTGAAGCGCTCATGACCACCACGCTGGACGGCAAGATCAAGGCCCGGCTCGCGGGGCAGGCGGGCGATATCCGTGAGCCCGATTGGGGCCCGTTTCAAAAGCAATGAACTTATCAGCACTTTCAAGTATCAAGTTTCCAGGAGAATTTTGGATGATCAAACGTTTTACCCTTGCCCTTACCGTTGTCGCCCTCGTTGCCGGATGCAGCTCTGGCGTGAAGCTGGACGATGTGCCGGTCGAAGACAAGAACGCCACGTCTACGATGGGTGGTAATACTGGCGCCAACTCTGGCAATACCGCGCAGAGCGGTGTTGCTGGTGTGGACCTCGGCCAGTCGGGCCGCGATGCTGCGGGCCCAGTGGGCGTGAGCCGTATCGTTTATTTTGATTACGACAGCTACGTGATCAAGCCCGAATTTCAGTCGCTGATCGAGGCGCACTCTCGCTTCATCAAGGCCGGCACCAATCGCAAGCTGATGATTGAAGGCCACACGGACGACCGAGGTGGTCGTGAGTACAACCTGGCGCTCGGCCAGAAGCGCGCCGAGGCAGTGCGCCGTTCGCTGGCTCTGCTCGGCGTGCAGGACAGCCAGATGGAAGCTGTGAGCTTTGGCAAGGAAAAACCAGCAGCCCAAGGCAATTCTGAAGACGCGCACGCCCAAAATCGCCGGGCTGAACTGTCCTATCGTTGATGCGCACGATTTCTTTGTCCTACCCGCTCAAGGCGCTGGCGGCAGTGATGCTGTCCGCGGCCTTGCTGCCCACGGGCCATGCCGCAATTTTTGAGGATGGCGAGGCCCGCCGCGCCATTCTCGAAATGCGGCAGCGCGTGGATGGCATGCAGCTGTCTCAGCAACGGTCCGCAGAGGAAGTGCGCAGGCTCAGTGAAGAGAACGCCCAGCTGCGGCGCAGTCTGCTGGATCTGCAAGGTCAGATTGACGCACTGCGCGCGGAGCAGTCCACACTTCGCGGCCAGAACGAACAGTTGTTGCGTGATGCTGCCGATTTGCAGCGGCGCCAGAAAGACATTGCCCAGGGGGTAGACGAGCGCCTGCGTCAGTTTGAACCTGTGAAGGTGACCTTGGACGGCCAGGAGTTCCAGGCAGATCCTGCTGAGAAAAAGGACTTTGAAGCCGCACTGGCCGTGTTTCGCTCAGGCAAGTTTCCAGAAGCTGGGGCAGCATTTGCAGCCTTTGTGCGGCAGTATCCGCGCAGCGGTTTTGTCCCATCTGCGCGTTTCTGGCTTGGGAATGCCCAATACGCTACCCGGGACTACAAGGAAGCCATTGGTAATTTCAAGCTGATGCTGTCTGATGCCCCGGCTCATGCGCGGGCACCAGAGGCGGCTTTGTCCATTGCCAACTGCCAGATTGAACTCAAAGACACACGAACTGCCCGCAAGACATTGGAAGACCTTGTACGCGCCTACCCGCAGTCCGAGGCGGCTGTGGCGGCCAAAGAGCGCCTTTCCCGATTGAAGTAATGGTCGGCGAAGCGCCTTTGCAAGCCCCGGCAGGGAGTGTTGAAGATGCAGCGCTGGAGCGTCGCTTTGGCGGACTGGAACGGCTGTACGGCGTACAAGGCGCTCGGCGTATCCGCCGGGCGCATGTGGTGGTGGTTGGTGTCGGGGGGGTGGGCTCTTGGGCTGCTGAAGCCTTGGCACGCAGTGGAGTGGGCCAGATCACGTTGATCGACCTCGACCACGTGTCCGAGTCGAACATCAATCGCCAAATCCATGCACTTACCGATACCGTCGGCCAGGCCAAGGTTCTTGCAATGCGTGATCGGATTGCGCAAATACACCCTCGATGCAGCGTCCACTGCGTGGAGGAATTCGTGGATGCAGACAATTGGCCTGGTTTGCTTCCTCAGTCCGTTGATGCGGTGATTGATGCGTGTGATCAGGTGCAAGCCAAAACGATCATCGCGGCCTGGGCTCAGGCCCAGAAGGCTCTGCACATCACGGTCGGGGCGGCTGGCGGTAAGCGCCATGCGCACAAGGTGGATGTGGATGATCTCGCTTTGACAACCCACGATCCTCTGCTGGCGCAGCTGCGCTATCGCTTGCGCAAGCACCATCGGGCAGCCCGTGATGGCAAAAAAATCGGAGTGACCTGCGTCTTCAGCAGAGAAGCCGTGGCGCCTCCCGATGCGTCCTGCAATGTGGATGGCGATGGTTCTCTGAACTGCCATGGATACGGTTCGGTCGTTGCAGTGACGGCGACCTTTGGTCAGTGCGCTGCAGGGTGGGTGTTGGACAAACTTGCCGCAACTTCCAAAAACACTGAAAAAACGACGCTATAATCCAAGGCTTTGCAGCAGTCAGTCATGATTGATTGCAACCGGTTGGGACGTTAGCTCAGTTGGTAGAGCAGCGGACTTTTAATCCGTTGGTCACAAGTTCGAATCTTGTACGTCCTACCACCCGAATCCAGGCGCCAGTCTTTTGGCGTGAACAAAGGCCTCCTTGCGGAGGCCTTTGTTTTTTGTGATCCGCACGTTCAATGCAGTGCCATGTTGTTCATGGCCCCGATTGTTGTATCACTCCATTTTGCTACGCGGATTCAGTGCTGGCGCTGGGTGAAAACAGGTCCCAGCTCGCAATGAAAAGCGCCGCAATAACTGGTCCTATCACGAAGCCCGTCAACCCAAAGAGCGCCATGCCTCCCAGGGTGGATATCAGCACAACGTAGTCTGGCATCTTGGTGTCCTTGCCCACCAAAATCGGACGAAGGACGTTGTCAACGAGTCCAATAACGCCAACGCCAAACGCAGTCAGCACCACGCCTTGCCAGACCGCACCCGTGGCCAGGAAGTAGATTGCCACCGGTACCCAGATCAGCCCCGCTCCCACGGCGGGAAGCAGCGACAGGAAGGCCATGGAAACCCCCCACAGCACGGGGCCCTGGATGCCCAGGATCCAGAAAATCAAACCGCCCAGCGCTCCTTGGGAGGCTGCCACGACAATGTTGCCTTTGACCGTGGCGCGAATGACGGTGGTGAACTTGCTGACCAGTTGCCGCTTGTGTGTTTCGTCCAGGGGGGTGGCCTGGCCAATGCGCAAGGCCAGGCTCGATCCGTCACGCAACAGGAAGAACAGCAGATAGAGCATGATGCCGAAGCTCACGATGAACTGCAGCGTGTTCTGGCCAATGCTCAGTGCCTGTGTGGCCACAAACTGGCTGGCCTGGACGGCGACGGAAGAGAACTTTTGTTGCAGCTCGCCAACGGTCGTGAGATTCAACCGGTCCAACAAATTGGCGGCCCAGGCGGGCAGGGCGGCGATCACCTGCTGTAGGTAGAGTCCAAAATTTAGCTGGCCCGACCGCATCCGTTCATAGATTATCGTGGCTTCCTGGGCCAGGGATACCGTGATCGCTGTCATGGGAAGGATGACCACAATAAGGCACAGTCCCAGAGTACACAGCGCTGCAAGATTGCGCCGCCGGGGCATGCGCCGCAACAGTTTGCGGTGCAGGGGGGCAAACAAGATGGCCAGGATGACGCCCCAGAAGACCGCGCCGTGGAACTGCCAAAGGATGGCTCCAAAGGCGATGGTGACAAGGGCCAGCAGCAGCAAGAAGACTTTGTTCTGGAGGGTGGGTGGCGTCATGAGGGTAGGTGGCAATGAGATACCCGGAATGTACGCGAGCCAGGTTTGTAGCCGCTTGTTGCGCCAGCGTGTCAGCACCGGCCCCACCATTTCCGTAGGGCGGTCGGCCATTCGGTGGCACAATGGCGCCCGTACCAAGGCCCTTCCCCAGCCACAGTCGCATCCGCCAATCGGTTCAGCCGTGTCGCGGAAGGTTTCTCAACCAGCTAATGCTTTCCCAAGGAAAGCGGAGGTCAGCGGAATATGAGCGATACGACGTCCGTCTATCAAGCCTACCAAGGCAACACTTACCTCTTCGGCGGCAATGCGCCCTATGTCGAAGAGATGTACGAGAACTACCTCGCCAACCCAGGTAGCGTGCCAGACAATTGGCGCGAGTACTTTGATGCACTTCAACATGTGCCTGCGGTGGATGGCAGCAATGCCAAAGACGTCCCCCACCTCCCCGTCATCAACGCTTTTGCCGAGCGCGCCAAACAGGGCGGCACCAAGGTTGTTGTGGCAACGGGTGCGGACTCTGAGCTGGGCCGCAAGCGCACTGCCGTTCAGCAGCTGATCGCTGCCTACCGCAACGTGGGCCAACGCTGGGCTGATCTGGATCCCCTCAAGCGCACCGAGCGCCCCGCCATTCCTGAACTCGAACCCTCTTTCTATGGTTTCAGCGACGCGGACCAGGAAACGGTGTTCAACACGAGCAACACGTTCTTCGGCAAAGAGTCGATGCCCCTGCGCGAGTTGATTAACGCGCTGCGCGAAACATACTGCGGCTCCATCGGCGCCGAGTACATGTATGCCACTGACCAGAACCAGAAGCGCTGGTGGCAAGAAAAGCTGGAAAAGATCCGCAGCAAGCCCAGCTTTGGTGTGGACAAGAAAAAGCAGATACTGGACCGCCTGACGGCCGCCGAAGGTCTGGAGCGTTTCCTGCACACCAAGTACGTCGGCCAGAAGCGTTTCTCCCTGGAAGGGGGTGAAAGCTTCATCGCCGCCATGGACGAGCTGATCCAGTCTGCCGGTGCCAAGGGCGTTCAGGAAATCGTGATCGGCATGGCCCACCGGGGTCGTCTCAATGTGCTGGTCAATTCGTTGGGCAAGATGCCCAAGGACTTGTTCGCCGAGTTCGACCACACCGCTCCCGAAGACCTGCCTGCCGGTGACGTGAAATACCACCAGGGCTTCAGCTCGGATGTGACCACCCCTGGCGGCCCGGTCCACCTGTCGCTGGCATTTAATCCTTCCCACCTGGAAATCGTGAACCCCGTGGTCGAAGGCTCCGTGCGTGCCCGCATGGACCGCCGCGCCGACCCGCACGGCAAGCAGGTGCTGCCGGTGCTGGTGCATGGTGATGCGGCCTTTGCCGGCCAGGGTGTGAACCAGGAAACCCTGGCGCTGGCCCAGACCCGTGGCTACTACACGGGTGGCACGGTGCACATCATCATCAACAACCAGATCGGTTTCACCACCTCCGATCCGCGTGATACGCGTTCCACGCTGTATTGCACCGACATCGTCAAGATGATCGAGTCGCCCGTGCTGCACGTGAACGGTGATGACCCCGAAGCCGTGGTGCTGGCCACCCAGCTCGCCTTGGAGTTCCGCATGGAATTCAAGAAGGACGTGGTGGTGGACATCATCTGCTTCCGCAAACTGGGCCACAACGAGCAGGACACCCCGGCTCTGACCCAGCCGCTGATGTACAAGAAGATCGGCCAGCACCCTGGCACGCGCAAGCTCTATGCCGACAAGCTGGCGGCACAGGGCCTGGGTGAGTCGCTGGGCGACGATATGGTCAAGGCCTATCGTGCCGCCATGGATGCCGGCAAGCACACGGTCGATCCCGTCCTGACCAACTTCAAGAGCAAGTACGCCGTGGACTGGAGCCCGTTCCTGGGCAAGAAGTGGACGGACGCTGGTGACACGGCCATTCCTCTGGCTGAGTGGAAGCGCCTGGCCGAGAAGATCACGACCATTCCTGAGAGCGTGACGCCGCACCAGTTGGTCAAGAAGGTCTATGACGACCGCGCTGCCATGGGCCGTGGCGAGATCCCCGTGGACTGGGGTATGGGCGAGCACATGGCATTCGCATCGTTGGTGGCCAGCGGCTACCCCGTGCGCCTGTCGGGCGAAGACTGTGGCCGTGGCACGTTCACGCACCGCCATTCGGTTATTCATGACCAAAAGCGCGAGAAGTGGGACATCGGCACCTATGTGCCACTGCAGAATGTGGCCGAGAATCAGGCTCCGTTCGTTGTGATCGACTCGATCCTGTCGGAAGAAGCGGTGCTGGGCTTTGAATACGGCTACGCCTCCAACGACCCCAACACCCTGGTGATCTGGGAAGCGCAATTCGGCGACTTTGCCAACGGTGCGCAGGTCGTGATCGACCAGTTCATCGCCTCGGGTGAAGTGAAGTGGGGCCGCGTCAACGGCATCACGCTGATGCTGCCACACGGCTACGAAGGCCAGGGCCCTGAGCACAGCTCTGCCCGCCTCGAACGCTTCATGCAGCTGTCGGCCGACGCCAACATGCAGGTGGTGCAGCCCACCACCGCCAGCCAGATCTTCCATGTGCTGCGTCGCCAGATGGTGCGTGATCTGCGCAAGCCGCTGATCATCATGACGCCCAAGTCGCTGTTGCGTAACAAGGATGCGACTTCGCCGCTGTCCGAGTTCACCAAGGGCAGCTTCCAGACGGTGATTCCCGAGCAGGACGAGGCCATCGTCAAGAAGGCAGCCAAGGTCAAGCGTGTGATCGCCTGCTCCGGCAAGGTGTACTACGACCTCGTGAAGAAGCGCACCGAGCGCGAAGACGACGATGTGGCCATCATCCGCGTGGAGCAGCTCTACCCCTTCCCGCACAAGGCATTCGCCGCTGAAATCAAGCGCTACCCCAACGCCACCGACGTGGTGTGGTGCCAGGACGAGCCGCAGAACCAGGGCGCTTGGTTCTTCGTGCAGCACTACATCCACGAGAACATGCTCGAAGGCCAGAAGCTGGGCTATTCCGGCCGCGCGGCTTCCGCGTCACCTGCCGTGGGCTACTCGCACCTGCACCAGGAACAACAAAAGGCGCTGGTGGACGGCGCGTTTGCCAAGCTCAAGGGTTTTGTCCTGACCAAGTAAGGCCAGCTGCGACCCGATAACAGAACAAAACCCCATTCCGAAAGAATTGATATGGCTATCGTAGAAGTCAAAGTCCCCCAGCTGTCCGAATCCGTGGCCGAGGCCACCATGCTGACGTGGAAGAAAAAGGCCGGTGAGGCTGTGGCAGTGGATGAGATCCTGATCGAGATCGAAACCGACAAGGTGGTGCTTGAAGTGCCTGCCCCCTCGGCTGGTGTGCTGGCTGAAATCATCCAGGGCGACGGCGCCACCGTGGTGGCCGAGCAGCTCATTGCCAAGATTGATACCGAAGGCAAGGCCGGCGCGGCCGCTCCTGCCGCCGCTGCTGCAGCACCCGCTGCCGCCACGGCATCGGCTCCTGCCCCCGCACCAGCGGCTGTTGGCGGCTCCAAGGGCGATGTGGCGATGCCCGCTGCCGCCAAGCTGCTGGCCGAGAACAACCTGTCCGCATCGGCTGTGGCCGGCAGCGGCAAGGATGGCCGCGTGACCAAGGGCGACGTGCTCAGCGCTGTGGCTGGTGGTGCCGCCAAGGCTGCTGTGGCGGCCCCGAGCGCCATCCCCACGGGCGTGCCCACCAAGGCACTGCCCCAGGTGTCGGCCCCGGCCGCCAAGGAAGACCTGGGCGACCGCCCCGAGCAGCGCGTGCCCATGAGCCGCCTGCGCGCCCGCGTGGCCGAGCGCCTGCTGCAGTCGCAATCGACCAACGCCATCCTGACCACGTTCAACGAAGTGAACATGGCGCCGGTGATGGACATGCGCAAGAAGTTCCAGGACACGTTCACCAAGGAGCATGGCGTGAAGATCGGCTTCATGAGCTTCTTCGTGAAGGCTGCCGTGCACGCCTTGAAGAAGTACCCCGTGCTGAACGCCTCGGTCGATGGTAACGACATCGTTTACCACGGCTACTTCGACATCGGTATCGCCGTGGGCTCGCCCCGTGGCCTGGTGGTGCCTATCCTGCGCAATGCCGACCAGATGAGCTTTGCCGACATCGAGAAGAAGATCGCCGAATTCGGCAAGAAGGCCGCTGAAGGCAAGCTGGGCATTGAAGAAATGACCGGTGGCACGTTCTCGATTTCCAACGGTGGCACCTTCGGCTCGATGATGTCCACGCCCATCATCAACCCGCCCCAGTCGGCCATCCTGGGCGTGCACGCCACCAAGGACCGCGCTGTGGTGGAGAACGGCCAGATCGTTGTGCGCCCGATGAACTACCTGGCCATGTCCTACGACCACCGCATCATCGACGGCCGCGAAGCTGTGCTGGGCCTGGTGGCGATGAAGGATGCGCTGGAAGACCCATCGCGCCTGCTGTTCGACATCTAACCTCCTGACCGCATGGACCCACCCGCGTGGCCGACCTCTGGTTGTGCCCGCCGGTGGGTCTTTCTCCAACAGACTGAACGAGATTTCCCATGAGCAAACAATTTGATGTGATCGTCATCGGCGGTGGCCCCGGTGGCTACATTGCCGCCATCCGCGCAGCCCAGCTAGGCTTCAACGTCGCCTGTATCGACGAGTGGAAGAACGACAAGGGTGGCCCCGCACCCGGCGGCACCTGTACCAACGTGGGCTGCATTCCGTCCAAGGCGCTGCTGCAATCGTCCGAGCATTTCGAACACGCCAACAAGCACTTCGCCGAGCACGGCATCACCGCCACGGGCGTCAAGATGGACGTGGCCAAGATGATTGCCCGCAAGGACACCGTCGTGAAGCAGAACAACGACGGCATCCTGTACCTGTTCAAGAAGAACAAGGTCAGCTTCTTCCATGGCCGCGGCTCGTTCGTGAAGGCTGCTGAAGGCGGCTACGAGATCAAGGTGGCTGGCGCCGCCGAAGAGTCGCTGACGGGCAAGCAGATCATCATTGCCACCGGCTCCAATGCCCGTGCGCTGCCCGGCACGCCGTTCGACGAAGAACTGGTGCTGTCCAACGACGGCGCGCTGCGCGTGGGCGCTGTGCCCAAGAAGCTCGGCCTGATCGGCTCGGGCGTGATCGGTCTGGAAATGGGCTCGGTGTGGCGCCGCCTGGGTGCCGAAGTCACCATCCTCGAAGGCCTGCCGACCTTCCTGGGCGCGGTGGACGAGCAGATCGCCAAGGAAGCCAAGAAGGCCTTCGACAAGCAAGGTCTGAAGATCGAGCTGGGCGTGAAGGTCGGCGAGATCAAGACCGGCAAGAAGGGCGTGAGCATTGCCTACACCAACGCCAAGGGCGAAGCCCAGTCGCTGGACGTGGACAAGCTCATCGTCTCCATCGGCCGCGTGCCCAACACCATTGGCCTGAACGTCGAATCCGTGGGCCTGCAGCTCGACGAGCGCGGCGCCATCGTGGTCGATGCCGACTGCAAGACCAACCTGCCCGGCGTGTGGGCGGTGGGTGACGTGGTGCGCGGCCCGATGCTGGCGCACAAGGCCGAGGAAGAGGGCGTTGCCGTGGCCGAGCGCATTGCCGGCCAGCATGGCCACGTGAACTTCAACACCGTTCCCTGGGTCATCTACACCAGCCCCGAAATCGCATGGGTGGGCCGCACCGAGCAGCAGCTCAAGGCCGACGGCGTCAAGTACAAGGCGGGCAGCTTCCCCTTCCTGGCCAACGGCCGCGCACGCGCACTGGGCGACACCACAGGCATGGTCAAGATGCTGGCCGATGCCGAGACTGACGAGATTCTGGGCGTGCACATCGTGGGCCCGCAGGCCAGCGAGCTGATTGCCGAAGCTGTTGTGGCCATGGAATTCAAGGCCAGCAGCGAAGACATCGCTCGCATTTGCCACGCACACCCCAGCCTGAGCGAAGCCACCAAGGAAGCGGCCCTGGCCGTGGATAAGCGCACTCTGAACTTCTGATTTTTGGGTCAAATCGGGCTCTGGCGCTTATCTGATAAGCGCTGGTAGCTATAAAAATCATAGTTTCTGAGCATCCACCACGTGACTGTTAAACAGGCTTACCTGGCCGAGTTGGCCGCTAAAGGCTACCAAAGTGACCCTGCCCAATTGCGCGCAGTGGATGCCCTTCAGCGTTGCGCTGATGATTGGGCCGCATACAAGGCCCAGCGTTCCAACGCACTCAAGAAGCTGATCAACCGGCCTGATGTGCCGCGCGGCGTGTACATGTATGGCGGGGTGGGGCGGGGCAAGAGCTTTCTGATGGAATGCTTTTTCGACGCCGTTCCCTTGAAGCGCAAGGTGCGCCTTCACTTTCACGAGTTCATGCGCGAAGTGCACCGCGAACTGGCGGGCCTGCAGGGCACCGTCAACCCGCTGGACGTGCTGGGCGCGCGCATTGCCAAGCGCTACAAGCTCATCTGTTTTGACGAGTTTCACGTGGCGGACATTACCGACGCCATGATCCTGCACCGCCTGCTGGCGGCACTGTTCGATAACGGCGTGGGCTTTGTGACCACTTCGAATTTCAAGCCCGACGACCTGTACCCCGACGGCCTGCACCGCGACCGCATTCTCCCGGCGATTGCCCTGCTCAATGAAAAGCTTGAAGTGGTCAACGTGGACAACGGTACCGATTACCGTCGGCGCACTCTGGAGCACGTGAAGCTGTACCACACGCCGCTGGGCCCCGAGGCAGATGCTGAAATGGGCCAGGCGTTTGACCAACTGGCCGAAGTGCACGACGAAGACCCGGTGCTGCACATCGAGGCCCGGGAGATCCGGGCACGCCGCAAGGCCGGTGGTGTGGTGTGGTTTGACTTCAAGACCCTGTGTGGTGCCCCCCGGTCGCAGAACGACTATCTGGAAATCGCGACGCAGTTCCACACTGTGCTGCTGTCCGATGTGCCCTACATGCCGGTGAGCATGGCGTCGCCTGCGCGGCGTTTTACCTGGCTCGTGGACGTGTTGTACGACAGGCGCGTCAAGCTCATCCTGTCTGCAGCAGTACCCCCCGAGCAGCTTTACACCGAAGGCCCCTTGGCGCACGAGTTTCCGCGAACGATTTCGCGGCTCAACGAGATGCAGTCCAAGGAGTTCCTGGCGCTGGAGCGCCGCACTGTCGATACGGGGCTGACATGATCTCCAGACGCTTCGTGTCTGTGGCGATTTCCTTGCTTGCCTGGGGGTTGTCTGCCTCGGCCATGGCGCAGCCGGTAGCTGCTGGTGCGGAGGCCAACGGCCAGCAGGCAGCCGCCAAGGCGGCCGAACGTAAAGCGGAACACGACCGCATCCGCTCCGAACGCGAGGCCATCAAGGCCAGGCGACAACAGGACGAATCGGCCTGTTACCAGCGATTTTCCGTAGAAGACTGTCTGCGCAGTGTGCGGGCGGGCGTGCGCGATGCGGAAGCCCGTTTGCGTGCACAGGAGATCGAGCTCAATGATGCCGAGCGCAAGGAAAAAGCGGCGGAGCGTCTGAAATCCATTGAAGAAAAACAGCGCGGCGTGCCAGATAGCCCCTCAGCGGGCAGCGGTGCTGCAAGCGCTGTGGTGCGCAAGCCGTCGCAAGACCCCCAGGGCCTGAAATCGCAGCGTGACCACGAGGCTGAGCTGCGAGCACAGCAGCAGCGCATTAAGGTGCAAAAGCAGGCCCAGGAGCAGGCAGCGCGCACCAGTGGCAATGCCGAGCGTGCCGCAGAGGCGCGCGCACGCCACGCGCAAACGCTTCAGGCTGCGCAGGAGCGCCGCGACCGAGTCGAAAAGTCACGGGCAGAGGCCGCAGCCCAGGGGCGGGTCCCTGCGGCTCCGTTGCCAGCGGGCTCGGCAGCACGCTGAAACAGGTTTATTTGGGGTGGCTGCCCCAGGTGTTGAAAGTGCGCGTGGCGCCCAAAAGGCGCAGCGGGCCAGTGGGTGCAGAGGCTCGGTCCGCGTCAGCGCCGCATTCTTCAAGGGCCGCCGAGCCACTCGCCCTTTTGGTCACCGACCCACGCACGCACCAGCGGGTGGGGCGCTGCTTCAGGGACGCCCTGCGTCAGCGGGTACCAGGCGAGCGACCTTCTTTTCCTCCACCAGCGCCTCCATCTTCACGATGACCAGCGAGAGGTTGTCGCCACCGCCCCGCGCGCGGGAGCGGGCTTTTTCAATCAGAAACTCCGTGGCTTCCCGTGGCGAGAGGGAATCAACCACGGAGCCAAGTTCGGTGGGCGAAAAGTAGTGCCACACCCCATCACTGCAGGCCATGAGCACATCGCCAGGCTGCAGCTGGGGGATCACATGGGTGGTGATGGGCGGGTCGCTTTCAGTGCCGAGGCAGCCCACCAGAATGTTCGAGTGCGGATGGTTGTTGGCCTCGGCTTCGGTCAGCTCGCCCCGGTCCACGAGAGCCTGTACATAGGAGTGGTCGCTGGTGCGGAACACCATGCGCGCACCTTGGAAGTGGTAGATGCGTGAATCGCCGGCATGCACCCAGTGGCAGTCGCCACGCGGGTTGATAAGAAAGGCTGCAATGGTGCTGTGCGGTTCCTGCTCGGCAGAAATGGCTGTGAGCCGGATCACGATGTGAGCTTCTTCCACCATGCTCTTGAGCATGGCCACCGGGTCGTCGGTGTCGGGCGAATAGCGCTCGAAGAGCTGGCGCGCAGTCATCATGACCTGGTCCGACGCCTTGCGCCCGCCGCTGCGCCCGCCCATGCCATCGGCAATGACACCCAGTATGCAGCCATTGTGCCGCTCGTGGGAGATCAGGATCACCTGGTCTTGCTGGTACTCCCGGTCACCCTTGTGGATGCCGGTGGACGCGATGAGGCGAAACGCTTTGGTCATGCTGGTGATTGTGGGGGCGCGTACGCAAAGGGCCATCGCGCAAACGGGGGCAAGCGCGTATTATCCGCCCGCCTGTGGCATTTTTGCCATCCCACGGCCCCTGCCTTGAACCCCAGCCTCCATTCCCCCCAACGCCAACTCATTGAGCTGCGCATCGAGCATGCCGATCTGGACGCTCTGATCGACCGGTGTGCCCCCGACGGCGTGGCCGACGAATTCACGCTGCGCCGCCTCAAAAAGCGCCGTCTCGCTCTGCGTGATGCCCTGGATCGCCTGGAACGGGACCTTCAACCCCAAGAGCCCGCTTGATGGCGCTGGTGGAGATGGTGCAGGAGGTGTTTGCCCCCGGCGGCGTGCTGGCGCGGGCCGACACGCATTTCCAGCCGCGCGAAGGCCAGACACAAATGGCCATGGCCGTGGCGCACACCATTGAAGCGGGCGGGGCGCTGGTCGTGGAGGCAGGCACGGGGGTGGGCAAGACTTTTTCCTATCTGGTTCCGGCACTCCTGAGCGGCGAGCGGGTGCTGTTGTCCACCGCCACCAAGGCCTTGCAGGACCAGCTGTTTGCGCGCGATCTCCCGCGCCTGGCGCAGACCCTGGGCTTGCCGGTGCGCATGGCGCTTCTGAAGGGCAGGGCGAGCTATCTGTGCCTGTACCGCATGGAACTGGCGCGCCAGGATGTGTCAGCCCGTGAGCCTGGCGTGGCACGGGTTTTGGCCAAGGTCGAGAGTTGGTCGCATGGCACGCGCTCGGGCGATCTTGCAGAGCTGACGGGGTTGGACGAACGCTCGCCCGTGATACCGCTGGTCACCTCCACCCGTGAGAACTGCCTGGGCTCGCAGTGCCCCCGATTTCGCGAATGCCACGTGCATTTGGCGCGGCGCGAGGCCTTGGCGGCGGACATCGTGGTCATCAACCACCACCTTTTCTTCGCCGATGTGGCTGTGCGCGAGTCGGGCATGGCCGAGCTCTTACCGTCCGTGCGTGTGGTGGTGTTTGATGAGGCGCACCAGATCAACGAGACGGGCGTGCAGTTTCTGGGGCTTACGCTGTCCACGGGCCAGCTGATGGATTTTGGCAGGGACCTGCTGGCAGCAGGGCTGCAGCATGCGCGGGGCCTTGCGGACTGGACGG
The DNA here is from genome assembly GCF_057597245.1 of Acidovorax sp. NN32. Taxonomy (NCBI): domain Bacteria; kingdom Pseudomonadati; phylum Pseudomonadota; class Betaproteobacteria; order Burkholderiales; family Comamonadaceae; genus Acidovorax; species Acidovorax sp. NN32. The sequence continues at coordinate 3,086,025 of NZ_CP199679.1, read as the reverse complement.
GGCTTGCGAGCCAGGTGGATCTGTCTGCCCGAGATTTGCGCCTGGCGGCGGGAGATATGCGGGGCAGCGCAAAGCTGCGCTGGACCGATGAAACGCCGGAGAGCGTCAGGCCGGATGAATGGCAGACTGCCCTGCGCCACGTGTCGCTCGCCTGCGCCCAGGCGCAGGAGGCGCTCGACACTGTCAGCGAAATAGCGCCCGACTTTGTGCGCCTGTATGAGCGCGGGACTGAACTGCTGGCGCGCCTGGCCCATTTTTCTGGCCCCGGCAATCCGGATGCGGTGCGCTGGGTCGATGTGGGGCCGCAGCTGCGCTTGACGGAATCCCCCCTGGACATTGCCGAGGCCATGCGCACACGCCTGCTGGCCACCCCTGCGGAACCCGTGGGTGACGATGGGTGGCCCGGGGAGCCTGCTGCCGGACCCGGCAGGGCCTGGGTCTTCACCTCGGCCACCTTGGGCGATGACGAGCAACTGAGCTGGTTCACGGAGCGGGCGGGTTTGCAAGACGCGCAGATCCTGCGGGTTGCGAGCCCGTTTGACTATGGGGCGCAGGCAGCACTGTATGTGCCACGCCACCTGCCGTCTCCGGCCGATCCTTCGCACAGCATGGCGCTTGCGCGCTGGGTGGGCGAGGCTGCAGCGCAACTGGGTGGCCGCACCCTGGTGCTGACCACGACGCTCAAGGCCTTGCGCACCATTGGCGATGCGTTGAAAGCGCAGTTTGCGGGCTCCGCTGTCCTGGAGGTGCTGGTGCAGGGCGAGTGGCCCAAACGGCGGCTGATGGAGCGTTTTCGCGAAGGGAGCGAGCACGGGCAGCAAGGCTGTGTGCTGGTGGCTTCCGCGACGTTCTGGGAAGGTTTTGATGTGCCTGGGGATGCCTTGCAGCTTGTTGTGATTGACAAGCTTCCTTTTCCTCCCCCGGGCGACCCTTTGGTGGAGGCGCGTACGCAGCGTATTGAGAAATCTGGCGGGAAAGCGTTCAAGTCTTACGCACTGCCCGAGGCAGCCGTTGCGCTCAAGCAGGGGGCGGGGCGGTTGATCCGGCGTGAGTCCGACCAGGGCATTCTGGTGGTGGGTGACACCCGCCTTGTCACCATGGGCTATGGCAAGCGCCTGCTGGCGGCCTTGCCCCCGATGCGGCGCCTGGAGTCAGAGCCTGAGTTTGAAGCTGCTCTTCAGGCGCTTACCAGAGCTTCCACCACGGCTCCGCCTTTTCCCTGAGGCCACCGCGCAGATAGGCGCTTTGGGGGTACGAAGTGTCCATCACGCGGCGTGCATCGTCGCGCAGCTGCGTCATGCCCAGTGCGTCGTACGACTGGATCAGGATATACAGAGCTTCTTCGAGCGCGGGCACGCCCTGGTAGTCCGCCAGGGCTACCTGGGCACGGCTGATGGCTGCCACATACGCGCCGCGCTGGAAGTAGTAGCGCGCCACATGCACTTCGTACTGCGCGAGCGAATTCACGATGTACGTCATGCGCTGGCGTGCATCCTGTGCGTAGCGGGATTCCGGGAAGCGGGTGGCCAGCTCACTGAAGGCCTCGAAGGAGTCCTTGGCTGCTTTCTGGTCGCGCTCGGAAAGGTCCTGGCGCGAGATGAACGAGAACAGGCCGAGGTTGTCGTTGAAGTTCACCAGGCCCTTGAGGTACAGCGCATAGTCCAGTGCGGGGCTGGCGGGATGGAGCTTCATGAAGCGGTCCAGCGTTGCAATGGCCTGGGCTTTTTCGCCAGCCTTGTAGTGCGCGTAGGCCTTGTCGATCTGGGCCTGCTGCGCCAGCGGGGTGCCGGCTGCACGCCCCTCCAGCTTTTCGAGCAGAGGAACCGCTTTGTCGTAGGCGCCGCTGTTCATTTCGTCCTGTGCTTCCGAATGGATGCGATTGGGGCTCCAGTTGGCCGTTTTGTCTTCGGTTGTGCTGGAGCAACCCGCAAGCAGACCAGCAAGCAGCAGGGCAGAAACGAGGGGCAGTGGGGCACGCAGCATCGCAGGCAGCTTTCAGCAAAAAAGGAAACAAGGGTGCAGGATAGCTGGGCCGGTCCAGAGGGCCAGGCGCCGCTGGCATCCAGGGCACGAAAAAGCATTGTACTGGGGGTGGCACCTGTCAAGAGGCGTTGCGCTGCCAGCTTTCTCTCGGTGGAGGTGCTGGGCTTTCTACAATGGTCCCCATGTTTGTTCACTTGCGCCTGCACACCGAGTTCTCCGTCGTAGACGGTACCAATCGAATCGATGAGGTGGCCAAGGCGGCTGCCAAAGACGGCCAGCCTGCACTGGCCATCACCGATCTCAACAACCTTTTTGGCGCGATCAAGTTCTACAAGGAGGCGCGGGGCAAGGGTGTCAAGCCCATCCTGGGGGCCGAGATTTTTCTGGAAGGCGAAGCGGGCGCAGCCCCCTCACGCCTGATCGTCCTGGTGCAGAACCGCCAGGGCTACCTCAATCTGTCCGAACTGCTCGCGCGTGCGTGGACGCGCAATGTCGTCAAGAACCTGGCGCTGTGCACCTGGGCCTGGCTGGAAGAGTTGTCGGAAGGGCTGATTGCTCTGGCCGGGGCACAGGCTGGGCCCGTGGGCCAGGCTCTCCTGAAGGGGGACGAGTCGGGCGCCGCTGAGATTGCCTTGCGCCTGGCAGGGCTGTTTCCACACCGGTTTTACATCGAGTTGCAGCGTGCGGGCCGTGTCGACGATGAAAGCCACGTGGTGGCTGCTGCGCAGTTGGCGGCGCGCCTGAGCTTGCCCGTGGTGGCCACACATCCTGTGCAGTTCGCCACTCCAGACGACTATGAGGCCCACGAGGCGCGCGTCTGTATTGCAGAGGGGGAGATCCTGGCCAACCCGCGCCGCGTGCGCAAGTTCACGCGCGACCAGTATTTCAAGTCGTCTGCAGAAATGCAGGCCTTGTTCGCTGATGTTCCGTCGGCCATTGCGAACACGGTGGAAATTGCCCAGCGTTGCAACCTCACGCTGGTGCTTGGCAAGCCGCAGTTGCCGGACTTTCCCACCCCCAATGGCATGCCGATCGATGAGTTCTTTCGTTTTGCCTCGTTCGAGGGGCTGGAGGAGCGCCTGAAGCTTCTCTTCCCCAAGGAGTCCGACCGCGATCAGCAGCGTCCCCGCTATGTGGAACGCCTGGAGTTCGAGATCGGAACCATTCTCAAGATGGGTTTTCCGGGCTACTTCCTCATCGTGGGGGACTTCATCCAGTGGGCCAAGGCCAACGGGTGCCCCGTGGGGCCGGGACGGGGATCTGGTGCCGGTTCGCTGGTGGCATATGCCCTCAAGATCACCGACCTGGATCCGCTGCAATACAACCTGCTGTTCGAGCGGTTTCTGAATCCCGAGCGGGTGTCCATGCCTGACTTCGACATTGACTTTTGCCAGTCCAATCGTGACCGGGTGATCGACTATGTGAAGGACAAGTACGGCAAGAATGCCGTGAGCCAGATTGCCACCTTCGGGACCATGGCTGCCAAAGCCGCCATCCGCGACGTGGGCCGGGTGATGGACATGAGCTACATGTTCTGCGACGGCATCTCCAAGCTGGTACCGGGCAAGCCCGGCATGTCGTACACGCTGGCCTATCCGCCCGAGGTGAAAAAGGAAGGCGACAAGAACAACTACGCACTGGAGCTGGAGCCGCTGCTGTACGAACGCGTGCAGAAGGAAGAAGACGTCAAGACCATCATCGAGATGGCGCAAAAACTCGAAGGCATGACCCGCAACATCGGTATGCACGCGGGTGGGGTTTTGATTGCGCCTGGCAAGCTCACGGATTTCTGCCCGCTCTACCAGCAGCCGGGCAGCGAATCGGCTGTGAGCCAGTACGACAAGGACGACGTGGAAGCTATTGGCCTTGTGAAGTTCGACTTCTTGGGTCTCGCCACTCTCACCATTCTGGAAATCGCGCGTGAGTTCATCATCAAGCGCCACAAAGGCCAGGAGAACTTCGCCTTCGAGAACATTCCGCTGGACGATGGCCCCACCTACCGGCTGTTTTCCGACGGCAAGACCGAGGCCGTGTTCCAGTTTGAAAGCCGTGGCATGCAGGGCATGCTCAAGGAGGCGAAGCCGAGTCGGCTTGAAGACCTGATTGCACTGAACGCGCTGTACCGGCCGGGTCCCATGGATCTGATCCCGAGTTTCGTGAACCGCAAACACGGCAAGGAAGTGGTGGAGTACCCCCATCCGCTGGTGGAGCCCGTGCTGGCCGAGACCTACGGGATCATGGTGTACCAGGAGCAGGTGATGCAGACCGCCCAGGTTCTGGGGGGCTACAGCCTGGGCGGCGCCGACATGCTGCGCCGCGCCATGGGCAAGAAGAAGGCCGAGGAGATGGCCGAGCACCGGGAGATCTTCCGAAAGGGTGCGGCCGAAAAGAACATCAGCCAGGAGAAGGCTGACGAAGTGTTCGATTTGATGGAGAAGTTTGCAGGCTACGGCTTTAACAAGTCGCACGCGGCTGCTTACTCCCTGTTGGCTTACCACACGGGTTGGCTCAAGGTGCATTTCACCGCAGAGTTCTTCTGCGCCAACATGACCGTGGAAATGGATGACACCGACAAGCTCAAGGTGCTGTTCGAAGACGCGCAAAAAATGGGGCTCTCTTTCGAGCCGCCGGACGTCAACCGTGGCTTCTACCGGTTCGAGCCAGTGACCGACAAAATCATCCGCTACGGCCTGGGCGCCGTTAAGGGCACGGGCCAGCAGGCCATCGAGGCCATGGTGGCGGCGCGCGAGGGGCGTGGCGAAGGGCCCCACGGCGCCACCACCGGGCCTTTCAAGAGCCTTTTCGATTTCTGCCTGCGCGTGGACAAGGCGCGCATGAACAAGCGCACGGTGGAGGCGCTGATCAAGGCGGGTGCATTTGATTCCATCAACATGAACCGGGCATCGATGGTGGCGTCCATCGACCGGGCTTTTGACTTTGCGGCCGCCACGCTGGCCAACGTGAACCAGGGTGGATTGTTCGACATGATGGGCGACGATGCCCACGGTTCCAGTACGCAGGAGCCCGAGTTGGTGGACGCTGTTCCCTGGGGGATCAAGGAGCGACTCACCCTGGAGAAAACGGCGGTCGGGTTCTATCTGTCGGGCCATCTGTTCGATGAAGTGGCCACCGAGGTGCGCCGCTTTGTGCGCACCCAGATCGATGAGCTGCTGGACAGTCGCGAACCCCAGGTCTTGGCCGGGATCATCAGTGATTTCCGGGTCATCAATGGACAGCGGGGCAAATTGGGCCTGTTCAAACTGGACGACAAGTCTGCCGTCATTGAGGCGTCTGCCGATGAGGCCTTGCTCAACACGTACCGCAACCAGCTCAAGGAAGATGAGTTTGTGGTGATGATGGGCCGCTTGCAAATGGACCATTTCAGCGGTGGCCTGCGCGTGAAGGTGCAACAGGTGTGGGACTTGGCAGGGGCGCGTTGCCGTTTTGGCAAATACCTGCATGTCACCGTCGGCGACAAGGGCCCGGATGTGCACCGCCTGGTCAAGGAGTTTCCGCCGCGCAGAGAGGAGCTTGCCGAGGGTGAATTGCTCCACGGCCTGCGTGTGCGCATGGGGGTGCGCTGTGTGGCGCAGGACGCGGCCGCTGTGGCGGAGCTGCAACTGGGGGAGAGTGCCCGTTTTTATCCCACCGATGCTGCGCTGGCCGCCTGGACCGCCCAGGCGGGCAGTGGTTCGGCCACCGTGGTTTACGAATAAATCGGGTGTTGGGAACCATTCGGTGAATATCGTGAAGGCGACAGCTTGAAAAAAACCGGATCAACGTCAGATTTCTCTCACGGCAGCATGCCGCGCGGATCGCTAGAATGATTTTCATGGCAACAAAACCACCTTCACCCCCCACCGCGCTGCCCGTGACCCGGCCCGCGCGGGATGATGGCGGTTCGGTCGTGCTCGAAAGACGCACCCAGAAGACCCAGCCGCCGCAGATGTACCAGGTGGTCATGCTCAATGACGACTACACCCCCATGGAGTTCGTCATCGTGGTTTTGCAGGAGTTTTTCAGCAAGGACCGTGAACAAGCCACCCAGATCATGTTGAAGATCCATCTAGATGGCAAAGGCGTCTGCGGTGTTTATTCCCGCGATGTGGCTGCCACCAAGGTGGAACAAGTGCTTGACGCCGCCCTCAAGGCGGGCCACCCACTCCAATGTGTCAGTGAACCTGTTGAATAACAGGTTTTTGATCCCGATCTACAGTTATCCCTTCCACGCAAGCACAAAGGAGTTCACATGATTGCCCAGGAACTGGAAGTCAGCTTGCACATGGCCTTTGTTGAGGCCCGTCAGCAGCGCCACGAGTTCATCACCGTGGAGCATCTGTTGCTTGCACTGCTCGATAACCCCAGCGCAGCGGAGGTGCTGCGCGCATGTTCGGCCAATATCGATGATCTGCGCTCATCGCTGGCGAACTTCATCAAAGACAACACGCCCCAGGTGGCTGGCACCGATGAGGTGGACACGCAGCCCACGCTGGGATTCCAGCGTGTGATCCAGCGCGCCATCATGCACGTGCAATCCACGGGCAATGGCAAGAAGGAAGTCACGGGTGCCAACGTGCTCGTGGCCATCTTTGGCGAGAAGGATTCGCATGCCGTGTACTACCTGCACCAGCAGGGCGTGACGCGTCTGGACGTGGTCAATTTCATTGCCCACGGTATCAAGAAGGGCGAACCCCCAGAGCCTGCCAAGCCGGACAACCAGGCGGAAGGCGAAGAGGGTGGTTCTTCTGAGCGCAACGAGAAAGCCTCGCCGCTGGAACAGTTCACCCAGAACCTGAACCAGGCCGCCAAAGACGGAAAGATCGATCCGCTGATCGGGCGCCACTACGAGGTGGAGCGCACGATCCAGATCCTGTGCCGCCGCCGCAAGAACAACCCACTGCTGGTGGGTGAGGCTGGCGTGGGCAAGACAGCGATTGCCGAGGGTCTGGCCTGGCGGATTACCCAGAACGATGTGCCTGAAATCCTGGCCGAGGCCACGGTGTACTCGCTCGACATGGGCGCATTGCTGGCAGGCACCAAGTACCGGGGTGATTTTGAGCAGCGCCTCAAGGGTGTTCTCAAGTCGCTGAAGGACAAGCCCAATGCGATTTTGTTCATCGACGAGATCCATACGCTGATCGGTGCGGGTGCCGCGTCGGGCGGCACGCTGGATGCCTCCAACCTGCTCAAGCCCGCGCTTTCCAGCGGTCAGCTCAAGTGCATTGGCGCAACGACCTTCACGGAATACCGTGGCATCTTCGAAAAAGATGCAGCGCTGTCGCGCCGTTTCCAGAAGGTGGACGTGGTGGAGCCCAGCGTGGCCGAAACCATCGACATCCTCAAGGGCCTGAAGTCGCGCTTTGAAGAGCACCACAGCGTGAAGTACGCGGCGGCCGCCCTGCAGGCTGCAGCCGAGCTGAGCGCCAAGTACATCAATGACCGCCATCTGCCTGACAAGGCGATTGACGTCATTGACGAAGCCGGTGCTGCGCAGCGCATCATGGTGCCGAGCAAGCGCAAGAAGACCATCGGCAAGGCCGAGATCGAAGAGATCGTGGCCAAGATTGCGCGTATTCCGCCTGCGAATGTGTCCAATGACGACCGTGGAAAGCTCCAGACGCTGGAACGCGACCTGAAGAGTGTGGTGTTCGGCCAGGACAAGGCCCTGGAAGTGCTGGCCAGCGCGGTCAAGATGGCGCGGTCCGGTCTGGGCAAGGGCGACAAGCCCATCGGCTCGTTCCTGTTCAGCGGCCCCACAGGCGTGGGCAAGACCGAGGCGGCCAAGCAACTGGCCTACATCATGGGCATCGAGCTCTTGCGCTTCGACATGTCGGAGTACATGGAGCGCCATGCGGTCAGCCGCCTGATTGGTGCGCCTCCGGGCTATGTCGGATTCGACCAGGGTGGCCTGTTGACCGAAGCCATCACCAAGAAGCCGCACGCTGTGCTGCTGCTCGACGAAATCGAGAAGGCGCACCCGGACATCTTCAACGTGCTGCTGCAGGTGATGGACCATGGCACGCTGACCGACAACAACGGGCGCAAGGCTGACTTCCGCAACGTCCTGATCATCATGACGACGAATGCGGGCGCCGAGACCATGAACAAGGCGACGATTGGCTTCACCAACCCGCGCCAGGCGGGCGACGAAATGGGCGACATCAAGCGCCTCTTCACGCCCGAGTTCCGCAACCGGCTGGATGCCATCGTCAACTTCAAGGCGCTCGACGAGCAGATCATCCTGCGCGTGGTGGACAAGTTCCTGCTGCAGCTGGAGACGCAACTGGCCGAGAAGAAGGTGGAGGTTACCTTTACCGATACGCTGCGCAAGCACTTGGCCAAGAAGGGTTTCGATCCGCTCATGGGCGCCCGCCCGATGCAGCGCCTGATCCAGGACACCATCCGCCGCGCGCTGGCCGACGAGCTGCTCTTCGGTCGCCTGACGGACGGTGGGCGTCTGACGGTCGATATCGAGGTGAAGACCGACGACAAGGGCGTGGAAACCTCCGAGGTGCTGCTGGACATCCAGCCGCTGGCCAAGAAGGAACGCTCGGCCAAGTCCGAGCCCGCCGAGCCCGAGGAAGCCACGGCGGACTGATGGGCACTGGCGCCACTGGCGCTTTGCCGACACACACCGGCACCCTCCCGAAGCCAGCCATCATTGCGATGGCTGGCTTTTTTTCGTCTGTAGTGCAGTGTCTACAGCGTGGTGGTGGCGAAGTCTGCACAGGCAGTCTTTGACGAGCTGGATCAGCGAACTGGTGTGCGCGAACGCCGTCCGGTGCCCCAAATCATTGAAACGTTTTCGCACAGTTCCGTGGCGAACCAGCACCTTGGGGGCGGCATACTGCGCGCTGACTGAGGAGACGCCCCCATGACCATGACCCCCACACCTTCCGCCCCGATGTTTCCCGGTGCCTCCTCTCGCAAGCGGCGTCTGGGCGCGATCAGCCGGTGCCTCGCCATTGCCAGTTTTGGTGCCCTGGTGGCAGCTTGTGGCGGCGGAGGGGGTGATGCGGCGCCGGTTTCGCCGCCTCCGGGCTCCCCGGCGCCAGGCGCGCCAGCGCCAGCTCCGCCCCCCGGGGGCCATGTGTATGGCGATGTGCGCGGCGCAACCCTGGGTGTGGGCGCGCCGCTCAATGGCGCGCTGCCGTTCCCTGCCAACAATGACTGGAACGCGGATATCAGTGGGCTCCCCATCGATCCCAACTCTGACAACCTCATCGCCAGCATTGGCCTCTCCCGGGGTTTGTTCCCGGATTTCGGCGCGGGCCTGTGGGAAGGCGCGCCTATTGGCATTCCCTATGTGGTGGTGGCAGGTAACCAGCCGCGTGTGGCGGTGCAGTTCACCGACTACGGCGACGAGAGTGATGCAGGCCCGTACCCGATTCCGCCCAACGCGCCTATTGAAGGCGGTCCTTCCAGCGCGGGAGACCGTCACGTGATCGTGATCGACCGCGACAACAACCGCTTGTATGAAACCGGCAACAGCTACCCGCAGTCCGACGGCAGCTGGCGTGCGTCGGGTGGTGCTGTCTTTCACCTGGACAGCAACAACGTGCGTCCCACCGCCAGGCCACGATGGACCAGCGCAGACGCAGCGGGCCTGCCGATTTTTCCGGGCCTGGTGCGGTACGACGAGGCGTCGCTGGGCGCCGGTGGCATCCGCCACGCGCTGCGCTTTACCGTCAGCCAGACCCGCCGCGCTTACGTGCCGCCCGCGACCCACTGGGCATCGAGCAATACCAGCCCCAACCTTCCCCCCATGGGCATGCGCGTGCGCCTGAAGGCGGGCTATGCGATCCCGCCGGGCTTCTCTGCCGAAGCGCAGGCTATCCTCTCCGCCCTCAAGACCCACGGGATGATGGTGGCCGACAACGGCTCCAACTGGTTCCTGAGCGGGGCGCCGGACGAACGCTGGAACAACGATCGCCTGAAGTCCGAACTGCGCCAGGTGCTGGGCCGCGACTTCGAGGTCGTGCGCATGGACGGGCTGGTGACGCCATGACTCCGTGGGGCGGCCAACTGGGCAGGCCTTGGGGCTCTGTCTACTGGCGCGCCGTAAGCCGCTCCAGCAGTTCCACGGTGGGATAGCCGTCCGCCACAACGCCGATGCTGCGCTGGTAGCCTCGCAGCCCTGCGCGGGTGGCGGGGCCCATCACGCCGTCCGGGGTGCCCGCGGCAAATCCCTTGCGGTTGAGTGCTTCCTGCAGCTCCTGCAGTTGCTGGCGTGAAAGGGGCGCGAGGTCGCGCGGCCAGGCGGCAACCACGGGCCCGCCACCGCCAATCTGGCGTGCCAACAGCGCCACCCCCAGCGCGTAGTTGACCGAGTTGTTGTAGCGCAGGATGACCCGGAAATTGCCCCCTACCAGAAAGGCCGGGCCTCGGGCACCTGCGGGCGTGACGATGGACGCGGAGGCCAGGGTGGGCAATGCCTGCCCGTCGATGCCGCGCACACCTTCAGCGTCCCACTGGGCTGTGGTCTGCCGTACGGAAGGATCTGCGCGGGCGTGGTCGAAGGACGCGGGCAACTGCACCTCCACCCCCCAGGGTTCGCTCGCCTGCCAGCCCGAACGCGCCAGGAAATGCGCGGTAGACGCCGTCACGTCCGGGATGCTGCCCCAGATGTCGCGGTGGCCATCGCCATCGGCATCCACGGCGTAGGCCAGAAACACCGAGGGCAGGAACTGCGTGTGCCCCATGGCGCCGGCCCAGGAGCCGAGCATGCGGTCTGCTGCGATGTCGCCCTGGTCCACGATGCGCAGCGCGGACAACAGTTCGGCCTGGGCCCAGGCGCGGCGGCGGCCTTCATAGGCCAGCGTGGACAGCGCGTCCACGGTGCGGAACGTCCCGAAATTGCTGCCGTAGTTGCTCTCCATGCCCCAGATGGCGGTGATCACGGTGGCAGGCACGCCATAGCGGGCGGCAGTAGCTTCCAGCGTGGCGCTGTGTTCGGCCAGCTTGGCCTGGCCTTGGGCAATGCGCTGCGGCGACACCGCACTGTCAAGGTAGGCCCAGGGTGTGCGCGTGAATTCAGGCTGTGCCCGGTCAAGCTCCACCACACGCGGCTGCCATTGGGCCTGGCCCAGCACTTCGCGCACCGTGCGGGGCTGGATGCCCGCCTGCAAGGCCTGCGCCGAAAACGCGTCGCGCCATACGGCAAAGCCTGCCGCATGGTCCACGCCAGCGGTGGGGCTGCCGGTAGATGCAGCGGCATCTTGGGCCGGTGTGCTGGTGGTGGCAGGGGGGGCGCTGGCTGGCGGCGGTGTTTTCACCGCGTCCGGGCGATGGGGAGGCGCTGCGGCGCAGCCCGCCAGAGCCAGGGCTGCCCAACATGCTGCGAGGGAACGTGGGGACCAAGAGGACAAAAGGGAAGGGCGGAGCCGCGAAATGGAGGGATTGGCTGGGTGGGTGCTTTGCATGCGCCATTGTCCCGCGCTGCAGCTGCGGTGCTGCGCTGCAGGTGTATCACGGCGTGAAGCGGCATCCGAGGGGTATTTGTATTTGCTATATATTTTATAGCTGCTAGCGCTTTATCAGTATGCGCTAGGGGCCTAAAAAGCTTGTAATTCAGGTTACAGTTCACGGTCTCCTTCGCCCTGTTCTTCTGTCGCCCCCTGTTTGCCCATCGACCATGGCCCCCCACACCTTCCTTTGGCACGACTACGAAACCTTTGGTGCCAACACGCGCCGCGATCGGCCTGCGCAGTTCGCGGCCATCCGCACAGACGCGGAGCTGAACGAAATCGGCGAGCCGCTGATGTTCTATTGCCAGCCTGCCAACGACTACTTGCCCGACCCGGTGTCGTGCCTCATCACCGGCATCACGCCGCAGCTGTGCCTGGAAAAGGGCGTGCCCGAGCACACGTTCGCTGCGCGCATTGAGTCTGAGTTTGCCCAGCCCGGCACCATTGGTGTGGGCTACAACACCATCCGGTTTGACGACGAGATCACGCGCTTCATGTTCTGGCGCAACCTCATCGACCCGTATGCGCGCGAGTGGCAAAACCAGTGCGGCCGCTGGGACCTGCTGGACGTGGTGCGCATGACCTATGCGCTGCGGCCGGATGGCATCACCTGGCCAAAGAAAGAAGACGGCGTGACCCCCAGCTTCAAGCTGGAACACCTCTCCAAGGCCAATGGCCTGCAGCACGACGCGGCGCACGATGCGCTGTCAGACGTGCGCGCCACCATTGCGCTGGCGCGGCTGATCCGCCAGCACAACACCAAGCTGTTTGACTTTGCACTGAGCCTGCACAAGAAAGACCGCGTGGCCGCCGAGCTGCGCCTGCCCGCCACCACCAGCACGGCGCGGCCGTTTCTGCATGTGTCCGGCATGTTCCCCACCGGGCGCGGTTGCCTGGCCGTGATGTGGCCGCTGGCCAGCCACCCCACCAACAAGAACGAGCTGATCGCCTGGGACCTGGCCCATGACCCGCGCGAGCTGGCCATGCTGAATGTGGATGACATCCGCCTGCGCATGTTCAGCAAGGCCGACGCGTTGCCCGAGGGCGTGACGCGCCTGCCCATCAAGACCATTCACCTGAACAAGTCGCCCATGGTGGTGGGCAATGTGAACACGCTCACGCCTGCGCTGGCGCAGCGCTGGGGCATCGACCTGGCCCAGGCCGCACAGCACGCCGAGGTGGCGCGCGCACTGCCCGACATGAGCGGCATCTGGCCCGCCGTGTTTGCCCGTCCGCAAGAGCCGGCGCCGGATGTGGACCAGGACCTGTACGGCGGTTTTGTGGGCAACAACGACCGGCGCCTGCTGAACGATCTGCGCACCCTGAGCGGCGACAAGCTGGCCAAGGCGCGTGCGAACTTTGATGACCCGCGCCTGGCCGAGCTGCTGTGGCGCTACCGGGCGCGCAACTTTCTGCAAACGCTGTCGCCCGAGGAGCAGGAACGCTGGGAGGCTCACCGCGCTGCCTGCCTGTTCGACGGGCAGGGCGGGGCGCGTACGGTGGAGCAGCTGTTCACCGAGATCGACGAACTCTCGGAGACCGCCGACGATGAGCGGACCCAGGACATTCTGGGCGCCTTGTACGATTACGCTGAACACATCGCACCTGAACGATGACTCCCACTGAGGCGCTGCGCGCCTTCCCCCGGAGGGGGACGCACCCGGTGGCCTGGTAAAGCCAGTTCCACGGGTGCACTGGCATCAGGGCGCGCCAGTAGTGATCGCCCCGCCTCGTACGTAGACCAGTAGAAACAAAGCAGCAGCAGATTTTTATGACGACACCGCAGAACCACAGTTTCACCACCCAGATCGTGCACGCCGACCGCCTGGGCGGCGCCGAGCATGGGGCCATCCACAAGCCGATCCATACGTCCGTTCAGTACGGGTACGAGAAGATGGAAGAGCTGATCGCCGTGTTCCAGGGCACGAGCAAGGGCGGCTTCAACTATGCGCGCCAGGGCACGCCCACCACGGCGGCGCTGGAGGCCAAGATCACGCAGATGGAGCGCGGGCACGGCTCCATCGTTTTCTCCACCGGCATGGCGGGCATTTGCGCGGTGTTCCTCACCCTGCTCAAGGCGGGTGACCATCTGGTGGCCAGCCAGTTCGTGTTTGGCAACACCAACAGCGTGTTCGGCACGTTGGCCGACCTGGGCATTGAAGTGACCACGGTGGATGTGACCGACGCGGCCAAAGTGGCTGCTGCCCTGCGCCCCAACACCCGCATGGTGTTTGTCGAAACCATTGCCAATCCCGGCACGCAGATCCCCGACCTGGAAGGCATTGGAGCGCTGTGCCAGCAACGTGGCGTGCTTTACGTGGTGGACAACACGGTGGCATCGCCCTATCTGTTCCGCGCTGCCACGGTGGGCGCGGGCCTGGTGGTCAATTCGCTCACCAAAAGCATCGGCGGGCAGGGCGCTGCGCTGGGTGGCGCTATCACCGACACGGGGCTGTACGACTGGTCGGGCTACCCCAACATCTTTGCGCCCTACCGCAAGGGCGACCCCAAGGGCTGGGGCCTTCAGCAGCTGCGCAAAAAGGGCCTGCGCGACATGGGTGGCACGCTGTCGTCCCATGCTGCGCACCAGCTGGCGCTGGGCGCTGAAACGCTGTCGCTGCGCATGGACCGTACCAGCGCCACGGCCCTGGCCTTGGCGCAGTGGCTGGAGGCGCACCCGGCCGTCTCGCGCGTGCTGTACCCCATGCTGCCTTCGCACCCCCAGCATGCCTTTGCCAAAAAGCTCCTCCAGGCGGGTTCCTGGCTGCTGTCGTTCGAGCTGCGCAACCCCGACCAGTGCCTGGCCGTGTGCAACCGCCTGCAGTTGCCCATCAAGGCCACGGGGCTGGCCGACACGCGCACGCTGATCATCCCGGTAGCGCACACCATCTTCTGGGAGGCCGGCCCCGCCGTGCGTGCCTCCATGGACATTGGTGACAGCATGATCCGCCTGTCAGTGGGCCTGGAAGACCCACAAGACCTGCTCGCTGACTTTGAGCAGGCCCTTGCAGGTGCCTGACCTGTCAAATACCCGCCCAGGAGTCCCTCATGGCCACAGCAACCTCGGCGCCCCCCGCCAGCATCGGCAAGTACCGCATCGAGCGTGAACTGGGCCGGGGTGCGAGCGGCATCGTGTTTCTGGGGCTCGACGGCTTTAGGGGGCGCAAGGTGGCCATCAAGCAGACGCATGCCCATCTGCTGAAAGTACCCGAGCAGGCCGAGCGCTACCGCAAGCTGCTGCGCAACGAGGCTGCGCTGTCGGGCCGCCTGCGCCACCCCAACATCGTGCGCCTGCTCGATGCGGACGAGGAGGCGCTGCCCCCCTACCTGGTGCTGGAATATGTGGATGGCCAGCCCCTGTCAGCCTATGCCACGCCGGATGCACTGCTGCCCGTGCCCCAGGTGCTGGACATTGCCTTCAAGTGCTGCAACGCGCTCGAGTACGCGTGCCGCGAAGGCCTGGTGCACCGCGACATCAAGCCCGCCAACCTCATGCTGGCCAAAGACGGCGACATCAAGCTGACCGATTTTGGTGCGGCGCTGTCACTGCGCAGCGATGCCACGCAACTGTCGGGCCTGGTGGGCTCGCCGTCCTACATGTCGCCCGAACAGGTGCGTGAACACGACCTCACGCACCACAGCGACATGTTCTCGCTGGCTGTTGTTGTGTACGAGCTGCTCACGGGTCGCCGCCCGTTTGACGGCGACACCGACTTCGCCACGCTCTACAAGATCAGCAACGAGGCGCCCACGCCACCGAGCCTGCTGCGCGCGTCGCTGCCAGCCCATGTGGACGACGTGTTGCTGCGCGCCCTGGCCAAGCAGCCCTCCGACCGTTTTGCGACCTGGGACGATTTTGCACGGGCGCTGCTGGCCGCCCACCAGAGTCTGCCCCGCCAAAAATCCCAAGACACCGAGGCCGAGCGTTTTGCGCGCCTGCGCGCGCTGCCGTTTTTTGCCGACTTTCACGACGTGGCTCTGTGGGAGCTGATGCGCCTGGGCAACTGGCGGCGGCTGGAGCGGGGCACGGTGCTGATGCGCGAAAACACGCCCGGCGATTCGTTCTGCATCCTGATCGAGGGCCAGGTGGCCGTGAGTCGCCAGGGCTGGAATCTCAGCACACTGAGTGCGGGCGTCACCCTGGGTGAAATGACCTACCTGCGCCCCGACAACAGACTGCGCACCGCCACCGCCGTGGCCGAGTCCGAAGTGCTGGTGCTCAAGGTGCGCAACCCCGCGCTGCGCGGGGCGTCCGAAGACCTGCAGTCGTGTTTTGACAAGGCCTTCATCAAGCTGCTGGTGGGGCGGTTGATTGCGACCAACGAGCAACTGGCCGAGTGGGAGCTGGTGGCTGCCCCTCCCGCCCCGGTAACACCGGCATCGCCTTCCGCGCCGCGCGGCTGAAGCGCCTTCGTTGCGCCCGCCGCTGACGCGGCAACCAGGGAGTCAGTGCGCCACGGTTTGCAGTAGCAGCTCGTCAAGCGGGGCAGGGCGGCCCAGGGCGTATCCCTGGGCAAAGTGCACGCCCAGCCCGGTCAGCAGGTCCACGACGGCCTTGCTTTCGGCAAACTCCGCCACGGTCTTCTTGCCCATCAGGCAGCCAATTTCGTGGATGGACTTCACCATGGCGAAGCTCACCGGGTCGTCGGCCATGTTCTTCACAAACTGCCCGTCGATCTTGAGCATGTCCACCGCCAGCTCGCGCAGGTAGGCATACGACGATAACCCGCTGCCAAAGTCGTCGAGCGCGAACTGGCAGCCCCGCGCGCGCAGGGCGTGGATGAAACGGTTGGCCGCTGCCAGGTCGCCCATGGCGGCGGTTTCGGTGATCTCGAAACACAGGCGGTCGCAGCGCACCGGGGTCTGGTCCATGGCCTGCAGCACCTGGCTCAAAAATGCGGCGTCGCCCACGGACTGGCCCGATAGGTTGATGCAGCACAGCTCCACACGCTCCTGGTGTTCGGCCATCCAGGCCAGGGCTTTTTTGATGACCCAGCGGTCCACCCGCGCGGCCAGGTGGTAGCGCTCCACGGCGGGCATGAATTCGCCCGGCGAGACCCGTTGGCCGTCGGCCGTGCGCATGCGCAGCAGGATCTCGCAATGCAGGCCGTGCGGCGGGCTGCCCTGCAGTGTGCCCAGGCGGGCGATGGGCTGGCCAAACAGCTCAAACCGGTCATGCTGTAGCGCATGCTCGATGCGGCTGACCCATTCCATGACGCCATAGCGCTGCGCCAGGGCAGGGTCGTTCTCGGCATAGACGTGGATGCGATTGCGCCCCCTGTCCTTGGCCACGTAGCAGGCGCTGTCTGCCGCCTGCAGCAAGGCGCCCACGCTTTCGGTGGCGGCATCCAGCACCACGGCTCCGATGCTGACACTGACACTGAACACATGGTCGCGCCAACCAAAACGGAATGCGGCCAGTTCCTGCTGCATGCGCTCTGCGACCTTCAAAGTCTGTTGCAGGTCCTGCTGCCACAGCAGGATGCCGAACTCGTCGCCTCCCAGGCGGCACAGCAGATCCTGAGGCTGCAGGTGGGCCAGGAACAGGCGCGCCACCTGCCGCAGCAGTTCGTCCCCTGCCGCATGGCCGCAGGTGTCGTTGATCACCTTGAAATTGTCCAGGTCAAGGTAGCACACGCAGTGGCGGTCGGAGGCCTCCCGCGTGGCGGCAAAGGCCTGGGCCAGCAGGTGCTCGAACGCGCGGCGGTTGCCCAGGCTCGTGAGCGTGTCGTGCAGGGCCTGGAACTCCATTTCGCGACTCAGCCGGCTGGCCTCGGTCACGTCGCGAAACACCAGCACCACACCGTCAGCATCCCCGCCGGGGCGCAGCAGTGGTGAGGCGGACAGGTCCATCAGCAGGGGGGCTCCTGCCAGTGGTGTGGACCGCAGCTTGGAATGCAACTGGGTGCTGCCTTGCGCCAGTGCGCGGCCCACCAGGTCGGGGGCAGCCTGGGTGCCAGGTTCGGGGGCCAGGCCCAGCACGTCCTGGTGCCTGCGTCCGCAGGCGGCGGACAGCGACCAGCCTGTCAACGTCTGGGCTGCAGGGTTCAGGTACTGCACCAGCCCCGTGGCGTTGGTGGTGACCACGGCGTCGCTGATCGAGTGCAGGGTGACCTGCAGGCGCTCCTTTTGCTGCAGCAGCGCTTCTTCGGCCTCGTGCCGCGCGGTCATGAACCGCACCCGGTCCAGTGCCACGGCCAGATGCCCAGCGGTGGCCTGCATCAGTGCGATCTGCCAGGGCTTGGGGGGCCGCACGCCTTCCTCGTCGCCATAAGTGCCCATGCCCAGTGCGCCCATGCGCTGGTCCGCCATGATGAGCGGCACATTGACGATGGTGCGGTTGTGCAGCACGGCGACCACGGCCTTGTTGGTGCGTGGGTCGGTGCGGGCATCTTCCACCACCACGACGTGGGTGGCCTGCATGATTTCTTCGAGCAGCGCATCCCCCTTCACGGGGATTTTCATGGTCTGCAGCTGGCGGCTTAGGGCACCCTCCTCACCACTGGTGGTGTGTGTGAGGAAGTCCAGCATCCCCGAGGATTCGTCAATCAGGGCCAGCCAGACGTGGCGGTAGTCAAAAACACTCTCTCCCATGGGTTTGACGGCATCGAGCACGTCGGACAAGGTCCAGGCGCGTTCCAGGCGTTTGCACAGCTGGAGCAGGGCCTCGGAGTGCCTGCGCTCTTCGGCGTCATGGGGCGCTGTGGGGTTGGGGGGCAATGTCATGGAACGTGGTGAAGGGCGTTTTCCGGGAGCCCTGGAGCAAGGGACGACATGCTCGATCGCTGCCGTGGCGCCGCTTGCGCGCCCATGAGGCAGAGCATAGGTACCGCCTCAGTCGCCCGCATGGTGGAAACCACCAATTGGCTTTGGATGGTCCGTGCAAGCCACCCCGAAGTCTTTGGGGTCCGTGGTGCGCTCAGGGGCAACCCCCGGTGGGAGCGTCGGAATGGCCCCAGTGAGAAGGAATTGGGTAGGAGCAAGTTGCTATTCAATTTATAGCTGCTAGCGCTTGATAGATAAGCGATAGGGCAATTTTATTCAATAACTTTAACCAAAAAACCGATAGCACACCACAACGGCTGCCAGCACCCCCGCCAGTTCTGCCAACAGCGCGCAGCCCACCGCGTGCCGCGCACGCTGAATGCCCACCGCCCCAAAGTACACGGCCAGTACATAAAAGGTGGTCTCGGTACTGCCCTGAATGGTGGCTGCAGCCAGCGCCGCAAAGCTGTCTACCCCTTGCGTCTGCATGGTCTCGATCAGCATGGCGCGCGCAGCGCTGCCTGAAAACGGCTTGACCAGCGCAGTGGGCAGAGCGTCCACAAACCGGGTGTCTGCACCCAGCACCTGCACGCACCAGCGGATGCCATCGAGCACATAGCCCAGCGCCCCCGATGCACGGAATACCCCCACGGCACACAGCATCGCCACCAGATAGGGCAGCAGGCCCTTGGCCACGTCAAAACCTTCGCGCGCGCCCTCGATGAAGGCTTCGTACACGGGCACCTTGCGCCACGCGCCGATGCCCACGAACAGGACGATCAGCGCAAACAGCGTGAGGTTGCCCAGCAAGGACGACAACTGGGCCAGCGCGGCGGCGCTCAAGGTGGTCAGCAGCGCCATGAAGCCGCTCAGAACCAGTGCGACGGGCAGCAGATAGGCCAGCACCACGGGGCTCCACAGCGGCAGGCGCTGCACCACTGCCACGCTGAGCAGGCCCACCAGCGTGGACGCTGATGTGGCCAGCAGAATGGGTAAAAAAACCAGCGTCGGGTCGGGCGCCCCCTGCTGCATGCGGTACATGAAGACCGTCACCGGCAGCAGCGTGAGCGAAGAGGCATTGAGCACCAGGAACAGGATCTGCGCGTTGGTGGCGGTGTCGGGCTCGGGGTTCAGCTCCTGCAGGGCTTTCATCGCCTTCAGACCCATGGGGGTGGCCGCGTTGTCCAGCCCCAGGGCGTTGGCGGCAAAGTTCATCGTGATCAGCCCCAGCGAGGGGTGGCCGCGCGGCACCTCGGGCATGAGCTTGGCAAACAGCGGTGCCAGCCAGCGCGCCAGGGCGTCCACAATGCCCGCCTTTTCGGCAATGCGCAAGAAACCCAGCCACAGCGTGAGCGTGCCAAACAGCAGCACCATCACCTCGACCGACAGCTTGGCCATCTGGAACAGGGCCTGCACCATCGACGAAAAGATCTCGGCATTGCCGCCCACCAGCCACTGGGCCAGTGCGGCCACGGCAGCGGTCAGAAAAAAGCCCAGCCACAAGGTGTTGAGCATCAGTGGTCCTGAATGACGGGGAAGCGAAGGGCCTGCATGGTGCTGAGGTTACCTGTCCCCAGGCTGGGCGCAGGCTTGGGCGTGGCGGCAAGGCAACGGGTGGCTCGGTGGTACCCTATAGGGTTCGGTTCCAACCGGCACAGGGGCTTTTTTCGGGCTTTTGGTGCTCGAATGGGCCTCCATCACTTCGACAGGCGCCCTGGTGCGCCACAACTCCAAGAAAGACATCACCATGGGCGCGCAGTGGAAAGCAAAAGGCAAGGCACAGGTGGCCGACGCCAAGGGCAAGCTGTTTGGCAAGCTGGTCAAGGAAATCACCGTGGCCGCGCGCGGCGGTGCCGACCCGGCCAGCAATGCGCGCTTGCGCCTGGTGGTAGAGCAGGCCCGCAAGGCCTCGATGCCCAAGGACACGCTGGAGCGTGCCATCAAAAAGGGCTCGGGCACCGGTGCTGATGCCGTGAACTACGAGCGCGTGATTTACGAAGGCTTTGCGCCCCACCAGGTCGCCGTGATGGTCGAATGCCTGACCGACAACGTCAACCGCACCGCGCCCGAAATGCGCGTGCTGTTCCGCAAGGGCCAGCTGGGCACCTCGGGCTCGGTGGCCTGGGACTTCAACCATGTCGGCATGATCGAGGCCGAGCCCGCCAACCCCGACGCCGACCCCGAATTGGCCGCCATCGAAGCCGGTGCACAAGATTTTGAAGCAGGCGACGAAGAAGGCACCACCACCTTCTGGACCGACCCCACCGACCTCGATCTGGTGAGCCGTGCGCTGCCCGCCCACGGCTTCAATGTGCTGTCGGTCAAGCTGGGTTACAAGCCCAAAAACCCGGTAAACCCCGCCAACCTGACCGCCGAACAGCTCGAAGAGGTGGAGAACTTCCTGGCCGCCATCGATTCCAACGACGACGTGCAGAACGTGTTTGTGAGCCTGGGCGGCTGATGGTGGTGGCCCGCTGGCCTGGTGGCCGGTGCCAGTTTCATACCGCCCCCGCTCCATTGAATCATCCATGACCGCAGACCACTACGCCGCCCTCGGGCTTGCGGCCAACGCATCGCTGGCCGACATCAAGAAAGCCTTTCGCCAGAAAGCGTCGTTCTACCACCCGGACCGCAACGACGCCCCCGACGCTGCCCAGCGCTTTCAGGCTGTGCAAAAAGCCTATGAAGTGCTGTCGGACGACACCGCCCGCCAGGCCTACGACGACAACCGCCGCCGCAACCTGCTGGACGACCCGCTGCACACCGCCCAAGAGATCTGGCAAGCCTATTCCACGCGCATTTTGACAACGACCACTCCGTGAAACTTTCCCCTTATTTTTATGACCTGCGCTCTGCCTACCAGGCCGAGCTGGACGACCTGGTTTCCGACTCCGAAGGCAAGGATGTGCTGCGCAAGCGGCTGGCCGAAAAGCGCAACGAGATTGCCTTTCTGGTCCAGATGATGGAGTTGGCCCCCGAAATGGTGGCCGTGGTGTTCCACCAGGGTTTTCGCTTCACCAAGCCGGCTGTGGTGGAACACCTGCTGAGCCTGCCGGTGGACGAACTGCCCGACTGGCACAGCCTCTCGCCTGCCATCGCGCTGGAGCCCTGGGCCAGCAGCCTGGCGCAAACCGTGCTGCGCGAACCGCAGGGCGCCCGCTTCATGGCTGTGGCTGCAGGGCTGGAATACCTGCAGCAGCACGCCCGCCTGGCGCACCATGCGGCCTCGTCGGCCGAGGGTGACAGCGACGCCGATGACGGTGAAGACGCCGCAGAGCATGATGACGACTACAACGCACTGAGCGCCGATGACGCTGCGGACCCACAAAACAGCCGCAGCCGCGAAGAGGCCAGCTCCAACTGGCTGGCCGACGCGGGTTTTGACCGCAAGGAGTGACGACCATGAGCAGCAACAACCAACACCTCGCCCTTATCACCAAGACCACTAGCCTGATCGCGGCGGGCGACATCGTGGGCGCCGAATCGGCCTTGTCGGAGCTGGCGGATGCCGAGGGCGACAACGCCTTGATGGTGGTGCTGGACCAGCTGGCCCCCAAGGACATTCTGGCCGTGATGCGCGAGTACGACGAGTCCAAGGCCTCTGTGGTCAACATGCTGGTGACCCCTGAGCAGTTCGCGCGCGCCATGGTGCTTGAAAAGCAGTACAAGGACCTCACCCACACGCACCTGCGCAGCATGGTCAACGCGGTCATCTTCCGCGACGATGCCGACCCGGTGGAGTTTCTTACTGCCATTGGCGACCTGGACGGTGGCGCCGAGGCCTTGGCCAACTACTTTGCCGAAAAGTGGAGCCGCATCGAAGCCTTTGCCCGCACCGGCACGTTTGACGCGGTGGAAGACTATGGCCCCACGCTGACCGACGACGAACTGCTCGCCTCGGGCTACGTGCAGCCGCGCATCGATCTGGACGAGGTGGCCGACCGTGACTGGATGCAGATGGCCTGGCTGCTGCGCTACGAGTGCCGCGACCTGTTCATCGAAACCTTGCTGGTGCTGCGCGCCAAGGCACGTGCCTTTGACCTGGGCCTGGAAGAGGGCGACGAATCGCCCGCCGAGGAAGACGACGGCAAATTCGAGACCAGCGAGACGGATCGCGGCAAGGCCACGCCCGCCGCACGTACGTCGGATGAGGAATCGGCGATTTAGAGAACAACCCCCTGAGGCGCGTAGCGCCTTCCCCCTTCTCTCGAATGGCTGCGCCATTCGGGACGGGGGACACCGCCCTCGCTGCGGGGCGGCCCTTGCTCGGCGGTCCTGGCCTGGGGCCGCGCCAGTTGCCGGGCCCGTGAGCAACACCTAGCGCGATGGATACCCACATGACCCTGCCCGATACGCCTTCCCCTGATGCCCATCCGGTTGCAGTCGCGAACACCCTGCAACTGCACGACGCCCGCCCGTTCTTTGAAAAGGCTCTGGCCTATGGCGTCCAGCATGGCGTGATTGGTGCCGACAAGTTGGCCGCCATCAATGCCGATGCGCCCAAGGGCATGGTGCAGATTGCCCGCTACTTTGGCAGCGAGTTTTTGCGGCCCGAGCTGGAGAAGGCGCGTGACCGCATGGTCAACCTCATCAGCCTGTACCTGATCGATACCACTGAGGGCGACCTGCACCAGGCCGCCATCTCGCTGCGCGACCATTCGTTGCTGTCGCGCTCCAAGGGCGGCTCAGACATGCTCAAGCGCCTGATTGGCATGCCCGAGAGCAGCAACTTTGGCATGGCGGGCTATGCCGATGCCGAGACCCCGCTACTGGCCGTGTGGTCACTGCGTAGCCATGCTGACTACCGGGCCGAGCTGGCGCGCCGCACGCAGATTGCGCAGGCCATCCATGCCGCCCAGTGGCTGGCCGAGCAGTTCGACCTGGACCCGGACGAGCTCGAAGCTGCGGGTGCCGATGCTGAAGCCGTCATCCGCACCGGCCTGCTCATGCTGGCCCTGGCGCCCAGGTCCATGGACCTGGGCGAATGGCCGAACACCGTCGCGTTCGAAAAAATGCTGATGGCACAGCGCAAGAAGAAGCTGGCGCCGCCTTCACAGCTGCGCCTGCCCCCTGGTTTGCCTGCTGAACTGCGCGAGGTGGTGTTAGCGCACTGCGCCAGTGTGCTGGCCGACCTGCCGAGGCTGCTGGATTCCGCCACACTGGTGCGTACGCTGCTGCGCCCCACCGGCGCTTTCCGCGCGCGCTACTTTCTGCTGGACGACCCGCTGGCCGAGGTGGACAACTTCCACCGCAGCCTGGATGCGCTGGAGGAGGGCGAGGAACCCCCGCTGCCCGCCAGCAAGACCTGGACAAAAACCACCCAGGGCAACGATGACGAGCATTCGCTGCTCACGCTGTTCCTGTGCCTGGCTGCGGGTGTGCCCAAGAAAACCCTGCTGACCGAAAAGACCGCCGCCAGCCTGGTGCGCAAACTGCGCAAATCCGGCCTGCAGCCCGCGTTGGCCACCGAGTTCATCCGCACCCACGCGCCCGGTGTGCACCAGCAGGACTACATCGCGCTGTGGACCAGCTTTGTGCAGGACGCAGAAAAAACCTTGCTCAGCGACATGGACTACCAGATGCACGATGCCCTGGCCCTGCTGCGCCGGGAATGCAATGTGGTGGGCTAGGAGGCTGCGCGGCAGAAGGAACATCGGCTGCAACGCGCGATAAACCGGTCTCGCGTGGGACCACCTCTTGCGCCCAGGGGCCCACCCTGGGCTTGTCGGTAGCACCACGCGATCCTCGGTTTTCGCACGTCTCGCTTCGATGCCTTCTTCCGCGCAGCCTCCTAGCCGCGAACGGCACGCTGCGGGCTTGGCGCCGTCATCCGCTCAATTTATCCCATTTGCACCAGGCGGCACCTTTACACAGGTCAAGGAAAGGTGCCGCGCAGCGCGGTGCCCGGCGGCGGTCCGGTTAACATTCCAGCCGCCCGCCAGCCCGCCCTCAAAGTGCACAGCCCCACACTCCTCATCATCGCAGCGCTTCTGACTGCGCTCGTCACCACGGTGTTGTATGCCGTGTGGTCGTTCAACCGGAACATTCCCGGCCTGCGCCTGTGGATGGTGTCGTTCCTGCTGGGGTCGGTGTTCAGCGTGAGTCTGCTGGTGCGGGACTGGTTTCCCGAGGTGGTGGCGGTGGTGATCTCGCAAGGTTCGGTGTCGCTGGCAGCCTACCTGTGCCTGATGGCCAGCCGCATGTACATGGGGCGACGCCCGTTTTCTCATTGGTATGCGGTTGTGGGTATCGGGGCCCTGATGGTCGCGTCGGTGTATTTCACCGTGGTGCAGCCCCATCTGGGAATGCGGTTTGTTTTTGTGGGGCTGGGTGCGGGCATCTGCTTTTTGCTCACGGCGCGCACGATGGCCGATGGTGGCGTGCGCCGCGTGCCGGCGCGCTACCTGTTCGCGTTGGTGGCGGGTCTGCATGGCCTGTTTTTGTTGCTGCGTCCGGCACTGTTCAAGCTCGCTCCCGTTGCGCCCGGCGGCTTGCCAGACGCCGGACTGGTGACGCTGGTATCGCAGTTTGTTCTGCTGGAGGCCATTGTGGCCGTGGTGTTGCTGGGGTTTGGTGCGCTGATGCTGGCCAACGAGTTCATCACCAGCGAGCTGCGGCACCTGGCCGAGATGGACCCGCTGACCAACGTGTTCAACCGCCGCGCGTTTCTCACGCTGCTGGACAAGGCCATCAGTGCCGCCCAGCGCACCGGGACGGCTGTGCCCGTGCTGGTGATGGACCTGGACCACTTCAAGAACATCAACGACACCTGGGGTCACCGGGCGGGCGACGATGTGCTGCGCCATTTTGTGATGCTGGCCCACCGTTGCCTGCGCAAGGAAGACGTGATGGGGCGCCTGGGGGGCGAAGAGTTCGCCATCTTCCTGCCCAACGCGAGCGCCGCTGGTGCCCTGGCCGTGGCTGAACGCCTGCGCGCGCTGGTCGAAGCCCAGCCAGTGGCCACGGGCCCGCAGTCCATTCCGCTGACCGTGAGTGTGGGCGTCACCCTGTGTGCCCACGGCGACGCGGCGGGCGCTGCGCTGCAGCGCGCCGACGAGGCCATGTACCTGGCCAAGGAGCGCGGCCGCAACCGCGTGGAAGTGTCTGAAAAAATCGTGGGTACTCCGGTGGCGCCAGCAGCGACTGCTGCTTGAGCCGCCGTACGCACCGCCTGTGTCGGCTGCCCGACCTTCGCTGCGCCGCTGCAGCATTTGCTGGCGGCAAAATGGTGGGCACCCCTTCGGCCCACAACAACCTGACCACCATCCCATGGCAAGCAATCCCCACGGCAGCAATCCGGGTGCCCCGTTCGATGTGTCGCCCACCCCACCCGCTGTACCGCGCAGGGCGTTCCTCCGTTCGGGTACGGGGTTGGCCACCCTGGGTGTGGTGGCGGTCTGTGGTGCTGGTTATCTGCTTTACCGGCCCGGAAACGATCGGCAACTCGTCTTTGGCACCCTGGCGGGCGCCATGCAAGAGGTAGAACGCCTTGCAGGCGCGGCGGTCCAGCCGCTGGCACCCGCCACGGCCTGGAGCTGGTCGCAGACGCTGGAGCACTGCGCACAGAGCATCGAGTTCTCGCTGCAGGGTTTTCCGGCCCCCAAGTCGGCGCTGTTCCAGAACACGCTGGGTGCAGCGGCTTTCAACGTGTTTGCCCTGCGCGGCCGCATGAGCCACAACCTGGCAGAACCCATTCCCGGCGCGCCCGCGCTGGATGCGTCCACGCCCGACGCGTCAGCGGCCCTGGCCCGGCTGCGCAAGGCCGTGCAGGACTTTGCCGCCCATGCCGGGCCGCTGCAGCCGCACTTTGCCTACGGGGCGTTGAGCCGCGCGCAGTACGAGCAGGCGCACGCCATGCACCTGGCCAATCACCTGTCGGTGTTTGATGTGCGGGGCTGAGCGGAGGGCTGGTACAACCGTGCGGTGTGGGCTGTGGATTCAACTCTGATTGAGATTGTTTGCTACAAATAATATAGCTAACAGCGCTCTTCCAATAAGCGCTGGAGCCATTTTTCACCAATATTTTCTGATTGTCAGATCAGCCCAGGTCGTCAAAGTCCCACTTGGCGCACAGCGCCTCAAAGCGATCGGCGTCCAGGGCGCTCAGGAAGAGGCCCGGCTCTGCAAGCGCCCCCTCGGCATGCAGGTACCACACCAGCGCCTGCGGCCCCACGGTGAAGATGCGCAGCCCTGCTACATCCACCACGGCCTGTGCGTGCATGGCGTGCAGCAGCGCTGCCAGGTCCCCCTGCGTTGAGAACCCATGGCACGCGCGCATGCCGCAGAACGGGTAGCCACCCTGGGCCATCTGGTAGTAGGCGATGGTGTGCAAAAACGCATCCAGGCCGAGGTCTTCCTCGTGCCAGTCGGGGGCGTCCAGGTCGGTGGTTTGCCATACCCGCCGCTGCGCATCGGTGGCCCACCAGCACACGGCCTGGTTTTCTTCCAGAAACAGCAGCTTGTTGCCCAGGCACTCCAAATCCTGCAGCGGCGCAAACCGCTGAAAACCGGCCATCAAATCGGCACGCCTGCCCACGGCGGCGTAGTAAGCGTGCAGGGCAGGGGGCACCTGGCACCCCAGGCGATGGCTTGCGGCAGCCAGTTCATCTTCCGGCAGCCCGTCTTCGGCGCTGACAGGACGGCCCAGCAACCAGGCCAGGGTGTCTGAAAGGGGTGGGGGGGTGAAGGCGGTCATGGGTTTCGGTTGTGAGAGCCACGCGCGGCCGGTGCAAGCCGGATGTTGGGGGGACGATTGATGCAGGTCAAGAGAGGGCGTGCTGCAGCTTGGGGCAACGTGGAGTGCAAAGCTACCATCCCCCGATGGGCCCATGTGCCCACAAGGATGGACCATGAGCAAGCAATGGAAGATCGCCGCGGCCCTGGCCGTGGTGCTGCTGGGGGGATGGCTGCTGCTGCGCTGGGCGCCCTGGCAGGCCCAGGGGCCAGGCCCGGGTTTTGTGAGCGGCAACGGCCGCATCGAGGCCACCGAGATCGCCGTGGCCACCAAGCTGGCGGGCCGGGTGCTGGAGGTGCTGGTGGCCGAGGGCGACTTTGTAAAAGCGGGACAGCCCCTGGCCCGGATGCAGATCGACGGCCTCCAGGCCCAGCGCGAAGAGGCCGTGGCCCGGCTGCAGCAGGCGCAGCTGGCCATCAGCAGCGCCCAGGTGCAGGTGGCCCAGCGCGAAAGCGACTACCAGGCCGCGCTGGCCGTGGTGGCCCAGCGCGAGAGCGACCTCGACACTGCCCGCCGCCGTCTGCCGCGCTCTGAGCAGCTGGCGCGCGAAGGCTTTTTCTCCAGCCAGTTGCTCGATGATGACCGCGCCAAGGTGCGCAGCCAGCAAGCCGCTGTGACGGCTGCCAAGGCCCAGGCCAAGGCCGCACAGGCGGGCATTGGCGCGTCGCGCACGCAGGTGACGAGTGCTGAAGCCAACGTGCGCGCGCTGGAGGCCACGCTGGCCCGCATTGATGTGGAGCTGGCCGACAGCGAGCTCAAGGCCCCGCGCGACGGCCGTGTGCAGTTCCGCGTGGTGCAGCCCGGCGAGGTGGTGGGCGCGGGCGCCCGGGTGCTGCAGCTGGTGGACCTGAGCGACGTGTACATGACCTTCTTCTTGCCCGAGACCGTGGCGGGCCGCGTGGCGCTGGGCAGCGAGGTGCGCATCGTGCTCGATGCTGCGCCGGGCTTTGTGATTCCTGCAGAAGTCTCGTTTGTCGCCAGCACCGCGCAGTTCACCCCCAAGACGGTGGAGACCGCCAGCGAGCGCCAGAAGCTCATGTTCCGCGTGCGGGCCCAGATCGACAAGGCGCTGCTGCTGCGCCACCAGGACCAGGTCAAGACCGGCCTGCCCGGCGTGGCCTGGCTGCGGGTGGATCCTGCGGTGGAATGGCCCGCTAATCTCGCTGTCAAGGCCGGCCAGTGAACCTCCCCGGCAGCGCGGCACCCGTGGCCCGCCTGCGTGGCGTGGGCCAGCGCTACGGGCGGACTTTGGCGCTCGATGGGATTGACCTGGAGGTGGCTGCAGGCCGCATGGTGGGCCTGATCGGGCCGGATGGCGTGGGCAAGTCCAGCCTGCTGGCGCTGGTGGCGGGTGCCCGCGCGGTGCAGCAGGGCACGGTGGAGGTGCTGGGCGGCGACATGGCCAAAGGCCGCCACCGCAGCCGGGTGTGCCCGCGCATCGCCTACATGCCCCAGGGCCTGGGCAAGAACCTGTACCCCACGCTGTCGGTGGAAGAGAACCTGCAGTTTTTTGGCCGCCTGTTCGGGCACGACGCGGCCGAGCGTCGCCGGCGCATCGATGAACTCACGCGCAGCACCGGCCTGCACCCATTCCTGGCGCGGCCTGCGGGCAAGCTCTCGGGCGGCATGAAACAAAAGCTGGCCCTGTGCTGCGCACTCATCCACGACCCCGACCTGCTCATCCTGGACGAACCCACCACCGGCGTGGACCCGCTGGCGCGCGCGCAGTTCTGGGATTTGATCGGCCGCATCCGCGCCGCGCGGCCGGGCATGAGCGTGATCGTGGCCACGGCCTACATGGAAGAGGCGCAGCGCTTTGAATGGCTGGTGGCCATGGACGAAGGGCGCATTCTGGCCACCGGCACGCCTGCCGAGCTGATGGCCCGCACCGGCCACGATGCGCTGGAGCAGGCCTTTGTGGCCCTGCTGCCCGAGGCCAAGCGCCGGGGCCACCAGGCGGTGCAGATTCCGCCGCTGGACCGGTCGCAGGCCCACGATGCCGCCAACGTCGCCATCGAGGCGCGCGACCTGACCATGCGGTTTGGCGACTTTGTGGCGGTGGACCATGTGAGCTTTCGCATCCAGCGCGGCGAGATCTTTGGCTTCCTGGGCAGCAATGGTTGCGGCAAGTCCACCACCATGAAGATGCTCACCGGCCTGCTGCCCGCCAGCGACGGGCAGGCCTGGCTGTTTGGCCAGCCGGTGGACCCCAAGGACATGGCCACGCGGCGGCGGGTGGGCTACATGTCGCAGGCGTTTTCGCTGTACAGCGAGCTGTCGGTGGAGCAGAACCTGGTGCTGCATGCCCGGCTGTTCCACGTGCCCGAGGCCGAGGTGCCAGGGCGCGTGTCGGCCATGCTGGAGCGCTTTGACCTGCAGGCCGTGCGCAGTTCGTTGCCCATGAAGCTGCCGTTGGGCATGCGCCAGCGCCTGTCGCTGGCCGTGGCCATGGTGCACCAGCCCGAGCTGCTGATTCTGGACGAGCCCACATCGGGTGTGGACCCCATGGCGCGCGACAACTTCTGGCGCCTGATGGTGGAGCTGGCGCGGCGCGACAAGGTCACCATCTTCATCTCCACCCATTTCATGAACGAGGCCGAGCGCTGCGACCGCATCTCGCTGATGCACGCAGGGCGCGTGTTGGAGAGCGCTGCGCCGCAGGACATCGTGGCCAAGCGGGGTGCGGCCACCTTGGAAGAGGCCTTCATTGGCTACCTGGAAGACGCTGCTGGCACCGCGCCGGCCCAGGAACCTGCTGCTGCTACGGCACCGCCCACCCCATCACCTGGGCACGCACCCAACGCCCCCACCTGGCCCACTCGACTGCGCCAGAGCCTGGCCCGCATCCACAGCACCCAGTGGCGCGAAGCGCTGGAGCTGCGCCGCGACCCGGTGCGGGGCGCCATGGCGCTGTTGGGCTCGCTGATTCTGATGTTCGTGATGGGCTACGGCATCAGCATGGACGTGGAGAACCTGCGCTTTGCCGTGCTGGACCGCGACCAGACCGCGCTGAGCCGCGCCTATACGCTGAACCTGGCGGGCTCGCGCTACTTCACCGAGCAGCCGCCGATCACCACCTATGCCGAGCTGGATGCGCGCATGCGTTCCGCCGAAATATCGCTGGCGCTGGAGATCCCGCCCGGCTTTGCACGCGATGTGGCACGCGGCCAGCCGGTGCAGATCGGTGCGTGGGTGGACGGCGCCATGCCACAGCGCGCCGAAACCGTGATCGGTTACGCCCAGGGCCTGCACCAGCAGTGGCTGGTAGAGCAAAGCCGCAGCCGCACGGGCGTGGTGCCCCGGGGCCTGCTGGAGGTGGAGCCGCGCTACCGCTACAACCCCGACGTGCGCAGCTTGCCGTCCATGGTGCCTGCCGTAATTCCGCTGCTGTTGCTCATGCTGCCCGCCATGCTCACCGCCCTGGCCGTGGTGCGCGAGAAGGAACTGGGCTCCATCATCAACCTGTATGTCACGCCCACCACGCGCACCGAATTCATGCTGGGCAAGCAGCTGCCCTATGTGCTTCTGGCGCTGTTCAACTTTGGCCTCATGTGCCTGGCGGCGGTGACGGTGTTTGGTGTGCCAATCACCGGCAGCTTTGCCACGCTGACGCTAGGCGCCGTGCTGTTCAGCCTGTGCTCCACTGGCATGGGCCTCCTAGCCTCCACCGTCACGCGCAGCCAGATTGCGGCCATGTTTTTTGCCATGGTGGGCACGATCATTCCGGCCGTGCAGTTTGCGGGGCTCATCAACCCCGTGTCGTCCATGACGGGCTTTGCGCGCTGGTTTGGAGAGGTCTACCCGGCCAGCCACATGTTCACCATCAGCCGGGGCGTGTTCAACAAGGCGCTGGGCCTGCAAGACCTCCAGGCCGAGTTCTGGCCCATGCTGGTGGCGGTGCCGGTCATCGTCGGCGCTGCGATTGCGCTCCTCAAAAAGCAGGAGACCTGACATGGCGCTGAGAGGTCGTTGGTCGAACGTTTTCAGGTTAGGCATCAAGGAACTATGGAGCCTGTGGCGCGACCCGGCCATGCTGTTCCTCATCGTCTACACCACCACGCTGGCGGTGTACTCGGCCGGCATGGCGCAGCCCGAGACGCTGTACCACGTGCCGATTGCCATCGTGGACGAGGACGATTCGGCCTTGTCCCAGCGCATCGCCACCGCGTTCTATGCGCCCCAGTTCACACGCCCCGCCATGATCAGCATGCGCGAGGTAGACCCGTTGCTGGATGCCGGCCGCTTCACCCTGGTGCTGCACATCCCCGCCCACTTCCAGCGCGACGTGCTGGCGGGCCGGGTGCCGCAGGTGCAGCTCAACATCGACGCCACGCGCATGGGGCAGGCGTTTGCGGCCAATGGGGCGGTGCAGCAGATTGTGCAGCTGGAAGTGGCGGAGTTCGTGCAGCGCGACCGCACCGTGGCCGAGCAACCCATCGAGCTGACGGTGCGCTCGCGCTTCAACCCGGCGCTCAACCCTGCGTGGTTTGGGTCGCTGATGGAGCTGATCAACATCGTGACCATGCTCTCCATCATCCTCACCGGCGCCGCGCTGATCCGCGAACGCGAGCATGGCACGGTGGAGCACCTGCTGGTCATGCCTGTCACCCCGGGCGAGATCATGCTGGCCAAGGTCTGGGCCATGGCGCTGGTGGTGCTGGTCGCTACCTGGGTGTCGCTCACGGCGGTGATCCGCTGGGCGATTGGCGTGCCCATCGAAGGCTCGGTGCCGCTGTTTCTGCTGGGGGCCACGCTGCATCTGTTCGCCACCACGTCCATGGGCATCTTCATGGCCACGGTGGCGCGCAGCATGCCGCAGTTCGGGCTGCTGATGGTGCTGGTGATGATGCCGCTGGAGATGCTGTCGGGCGGCATGACGCCCCGCGAGAGCATGCCCTTGTGGGTGCAGTACGTGATGGCCCTGGCGCCCACCACGCACTTCACCGAACTGGCCCAGGCCATCCTCTACCGGGGCGCGGGCTGGGCGGTGGTGTGGCCGTCGCTGGTGTGGCTGCTGGGCATTGGGGCGGTGCTGTTCAGCCTGGCGCTGGCGCGGTTTCGCAAGACGATTGCGCGCATGGCATGAGTGCACCAGCGCTTCCTGTGTCCCACACCGGGCGAGAGTTTCAGGGCTTGGTGTCGAATTCTTTCAGGGGCAGATTGAAGCTGCCCCTTCGGTCTCCGGTGACTGAGAACGCGCGGGTGCTTCCTGACAGGTTCTTGCCACTGGTCTGGGTAAATATCACGCGGTATTTGCCTTCGTCCACGCGGTCCAGTGTGTAGCCTCCGCGGGGCGACAAGTAGGCCTGCCTCAGCGGGGAACAGGGGTTGGCATCCGCTGCGCACAGGCGCACCCATAGTCCTTCATCGCCGGGATTGTTTAGCGTGATCAGGGTGTCCCCACCAGCGGCCAGGTAAGGTTGGCCGAGTAAGCGGCCACTGGATTTGGGCCATTCGCCTCGCCGGTTATCTGGTGATTTGCCATGAGGGTAGGGCAGGGTGTGCTTGACGACAGGCCCCTTCGATGGCTGTGCTGAATGCTGCGGGAAACTGGGCCCCCCATAGCGTTGGGGGGCTCCCCACAGGGCGTAGCCCACCAGCACATAAAGCAGCGTGGCCATTGCCAGCAAAGCCATGGCACCGTAGCTGCTGGTATTGATCCAGGGCTTGCGTGGGTAGGTGAACGTATCCAGAAGTTCGCCGACGGCATCTCGGCCGGTGATCGCGCGCACCAGCCAGAACAATGCGGCAGCACCCCACAGGCCCGCCAGCAGCCAGGGCCTGGCTAACTCGTTGTAGATGCCCATCAAGACGAGCTTGGGCATCATGAAAATCAGATCCGCAAGGCTTGCTTCCGCCCTGGCAGTGGCGCTGAATGTCAGCGCCGCAATGAAGAGGAGGAGTTGTTTGTGCATGGCGAAAGCGACCAAGGGGTTCAGGCGCTGGACGTGGTGCAGCACGGGATGATCATTCCCCGCGGGAGTGTCCCGATGGTAGTCGTCTGGCACGCTGGGTCACCACGAGGTCGTGGCGTTCGGCGTCGAGGCATGCGAACTGCGACAGACCTCAAGAGCTGCCCGTTGAAATGAAATTTGTACTGCTTGGCCGCCCTGGCAGGCGCAACTGTGCCACCGGCGCTGGGCTGCTCGCTACTCGCTGGCCGCGCCGCCACACCCCCAGCCGCGCAGCGCGCAGGCGGATGGCCTCCACCGGGTTGCGCGCGTGCAGCAACACGAAGTCTGCGTGGCAGCCGGGCGCAATGCCGTAACCCTCCAGCCCCAGCAGGCGCGCGGGGTTTACCGTCACCGCATCAAAACACTGGCGCATGCCTGCCTGGCTGGTCATCTGGCCCACATGCAGGCCCATGTGCGCGGCCTCCAGCATGTCGCCGCTGCCGCCGCTGTACCAGGGGTCGAGCACGCAGTCGTGGCCGAAAGCGACGGTGAGACCCGCAGCCATCAGCTCGGGCACGCGGGTCATGCCCCGGCGCTTGGGGTAGGTGTCGTGGCGGCCCTGCAAGGTGATGTTGATGAGCGGGTTGGCCACCACGCCCAGATCGGCCTCGGCCATCAGGGGGATGAGCTTGCTCACGTAGTAGTTGTCCATGCTGTGCATGGAGGTGAGGTGCGAGCCCGTCACGCGGCCCTGCAGGCCCAGGCGCTGGGTTTCGTACGCCAGGGTTTCGACGTGGCGCGAGTGCGGGTCGTCGGATTCGTCGCAGTGCATGTCCACGCGCTTGCCGCGCTCGGCGGCCAGCTCGCAGAGGATCTTCACGCTCTCGGCCCCCTGGGCCATGGTGCGCTCGAAGTGGGGAATGCCGCCCACCACGTCCACGCCCATGTCGAGCGCGCGTTTCAGGTTGTCGAGCCCGCCCGGCGCGCGCAATACCCCGTCTTGTGGGAAGGCCACGAGCTGCAGGTCCAGGTAGGGCGCCACGCGCTGTTTCACATCCAGCAGGGCCTGCACTGGCAGCAGGCTGGGGTGGCTCGTGTCCACATGGCTGCGAATGGCCAGCAGTCCGCGCGCCACGGCCATGTCGCAATAGCGCAGGGCGCGCTCTACGATGGCCTCGTGCGTCAGCGTCGGCTTGAGTTCGCCCCACAGCGCAATGCCTTCCAGCAGCGTGCCGCTCTCGTTCACGCGCGGCTGGCCGTAGCTCAGGGTCGAATCCATATGGAAATGCGCATCCACAAACGGCGGGCTTACCAGCAGGCCACCGGCATCTACCGTCTCATGCGCGGGCGCTTGCAGGCCCTCGGTCACTTCGGCAATGCGGCCGTCCTGCACGGCGATGGACATATTCTGGCGGCCATCGGGCAGGGTGACGTGGGTGATTAGCAGGTCGAGCATGGCGTGGGCGGTTCAGGTCGTAGTGTCGGGTTTTTTCAAGACGTGAGCGGGCTCTGTGCCTAAGCTCTGGGTCTCGCTTTGCGCATCAACGTTTTAGCGCATCCATTCTTACAAAGGCAGCTCTCATGCAATTTGGCTACACGATTCTCTACGTCGAAGACGTTCCAAAAACCATCGCTTTTTACGAAGCTGCCTTCGGCTTTGCTCGCCGCTTTGTACACGAGGCAGGCGACTTTGGCGAGCTGGACACCGGAGCCACCGCGCTGGCCTTTTCGTCGCTGCGGCTGATGGCCGAGCTGGGCAAGAACCCGCAGCGCGCGTCGGCCGATGCGCCCAGTTTCGAGATCGCGTTCACCACGGCCGACGTGGCCGCTGCTGTGCAGCGCGCGGTGGATGCCGGTGCGCGCTTGGTGCAGGCGCCCGAGCAAATGCCCTGGGGCCAGACCGTGGCCTATGTGGCGGATATCAACGGGGCGCTGGTGGAGCTGTGCACGCCTGTGGCGCCCCCGGCCGCTTGAACTGCAGGGATCACTTCGGCTTGGACAGCGTCGCTCCGTCATCGGCGCTGGGTTCACCCAAAAATCAGCCATAGCCCGCCTGCGCCACCGTGGCCAGCAATTGCGGTGTGCCGCGCAACGCCGCGGGTGTTTGCCCTAGCCAGCGCAGGCAATCGCGGCTGAAGTGCGCCTGGTCGGCATAGTCGTGATCCGCCGCAATTTCGGCCAGCGGTTGCACAGTGCCCAAGGCCTGTGCTGCTCTGCGCACGCGGGCCAGGGCGCGCCAGAAGCGGGGCGTTTGGCCGGTGGTACGTTGGGTCAGGCGCTCCAGGCTGCGCTCTGAGACTCCCAGGCTGTGCGCCGCTGCGCCTACGGTGCGGCAATGCGCCAGCGAGCGGAGCGCTTCTTGCGCACGCGGGTCCGCGCGGGTGTGCTGGTCGATGGCTTCCAGCAACAAGGCTTCCGGCGCCGTTGTGCCACCACCGGCCAAGCTGAAGGAGGGCCGCCCTGCGCGGTGCTGGGCCTGCTGCCAGATAGCTTGTGCAGACCTCAACAAGGCTGGTGTGTCAATGCGGGTGCCCGGTACAAGGCGAAAGCCCAGCCATTGTTCGCCCGCACGCCCCGGCACGACCATTGCGGCATCGGCCAATGCAGAGATATGCCAGGCAGACTGGCCGCGCGCATTGGTATGCAGGATGAGGTCGCTGCAGCCATCGGGCAACACCGTGGTGGGGTTGGCGTCGGTGGTGTCGAACTGCCAACGCGCCAGTACCGTGGGTGGCAGCGCAGCAGGTGCGATGGGATGAACCGGTGTGGCGGGCATGGTCGAGGGGCTCAGCGCTTCTGAGTAGTGCGAAAACGCACATCGCCTGGCTTGTGCCCTGCATCGATGGTGATGCGGAAAGCACGGTCTCCATGGCCCGACTCCGCCCGGGCCGTAAAACGAATGCCTCGGCGCGTGGCCTGGCAGTTCATTTTGCTCAGCGTGAGGGAGGCGTGGTCGTTGTTGATCTGCGCAAAGCTCTCGGAGTGGACCTCGGTGGCACTGTCGGTGCTGTCGCGCACGATCCACTGCAGGTACAAGAACGACTGCGCGTAGCGTGTGGCGTGCACGATGCGATACATGCCGCGGCTTTCTCCGGGCTGCTCGGGCGCGGGCCACTGGCCACAGACCTTGATCCAGTCCACATCGGGTGCAGTGGCAAAGGACTCATACGGCATCTCCATCCCCAGTGCGTGGGCCTGGCCCGCGCAGGCCAGCACAGCCGGGGCCAGCCAACGGACAAAAGTATGTGGAACAAGCTTCATCGCTCTCCCTTGCGATACGGCTTCATCAGCGCCTGCGGATACGCCGCCTTGCGCGCCACCAGCACCAGCGCCAGGATCGACAGCAGGTAGGGCAGCATCAGATAGACCTGGTACGGCAGCCATGCATCCCCCGCCTGCTGCAGCCGCAACTGCAGTGCGTCAAAGAACGCAAACAGCAGCGCACCCAGCAACGCCTTGCCGGGCCGCCACGACGCAAACACCACCAGCGCCACGCAGATCCAGCCCCGGCCGTTGATCATGTTGAAGAAGAACGCGTTGAACGCCGACAGCGTGAGGAACGACCCCGCCAAGCCCATCAACGCCGAGCCCGCCACGATGGCGCCCGTGCGTGTGGCCGCCACCGAGATGCCCTGGCCTTCGGCCGCCTGCGGGTTCTCGCCCACCATGCGCACGGCCAATCCCAGCGGTGTGCGCAGCAGCACCCAGGCCAGCAGCGGCACCAGCAGTAGGGCCAGCAGCGTGAGCGGCGTCTGCGCAGACAGGATGGGACTGCCCAGCCACTCCATCGGCGCAAACGGCTCGATGGTGGGTGGTGTGTTCACTTTGGGGAAGCTCACGCGATAGCCGTAGTAACTGAGCGCCGTGGCCAGCAGCGTGATGCCGAGCCCCGACACATGCTGCGACAGCGCCAGCCCCACGGTCAGCCAGGCGTGCAATAGCCCGAAGACAGCGCCGGTGAGCGCCGCCACCAGCACGCCCGTCCACAGCCCGTAGCCGGCGTACACCGCCAGCCAGCCGGTGAAAGCGCCCGCGACCATGATCCCTTCAATGCCCAGATTGAGCACACCCGCGCGTTCGCACAGCAGCACCCCCAGCGTGCCCAGGATGAGCGGCGTGGCCACGCGCAGGGTGGCGATCCAGAACGCGGGGTTGGCGAGGATGTCGAGCAGTTCGGTCATGTGCCCGCCTCAGTGCGAGTTACTTCTGTTTTGATAGCTGTTGGCGCTTGATGGATAAGCGCCAGAGGCCAATTTTGCTTGAAATTTTGGTGTGAATGAAGGTTCATGCCGCCCTCACTTCCAGCGCACGCGGTACTGCGTGAGCAGCCCCGCCACCAGCACTGCGATCAGCGAGGTCGCCACGATCACATCCGCAATGTAGGTCGGCACGCCCACCGCACGGCTCATGCTGTCGGCACCCACCAGCACGCCCGCCACAAAGGTGCCCGCCGCAATCACGCCCAGCGGGTGCAGCCCCGCCAGCATGGCGATCACGATGCCGCTGTAGCCGTAGCCGGGCGACATGTCGAGCGTCACATATCCAGTGCGGCCCGCCACCTCGATGGCACCCGCCAGCCCCGCCAGACCGCCCGAGAGCAGGGCCACCAGCACCACCGTGCGGGTGATGGGCACGCCCGCAAACGCGGCCGCTCGCGCATTGGCCCCGGCGGCGCGGATGTCAAACCCCGGCACCGTGCGCGCCAGCAGCGCCCACAGCATCACGGCCAGAGAGATGGCCCACAGCAGCCCCGTGTGCAGCCGCGTCTGCGGCACCAGCTTGGAAAGTTCCAGGTCGCCCTGCAGCGCCACACTCTGCGGCCAGCCCATGGAAAGCGGGTCTTTCATCGGCCCATCCAGCAGGGCCGACACCAGCAGCAGCATGATGAAGTTGAGCAGCAGCGTGGTGACCACCTCGTCCACCCCCAGCCGCGCCTTCATCAGCGCCGGGCCCAGCAGCAGCGCGGCACCGGCCAGCGCAGCCGCCAGCATCATGAGCGGGAAGAGCAGGTAGGGCGACCACTCCAGTCCCGTGCCGCCGTGCATGCCGCCCACGGCCACGGCGGCCAGCGCGCCTGCATAGAGCTGGCCTTCAGCCCCAATGTTGAACAGCCGGGCGCGGAAGGCCACGGCGGCCGCCAGCCCCGTCAGGATCAGCGGCGTGGCGCGGGTGAGGGTTTCGGTCAGTGCGAACACCGAGCCGAACGCGCCTTGCAGCAGCAGCGCATAGGTCTGGCCCACGGGCGCGCCAGCCCACAGCACCAGCAAAGCGCTGACGATCAGTGTGAACACCACGGCGCCCACCGGTGCCAGCACGTAGGCGGCGGGGGAGGTGTGGTTGCGTTTTTCGAGTCTCATGGATTTTTCTTGTTGTCGCTCAGTGGGTCGCACCGGCCATGGCCAGACCGATGGCTTCGCGCGTCCAGTCTTCTGCGGGCCGGGCCTCGCTCAAGTGCCCGTCGTGCATCACTGCCACGCGGTCACCCAGCGCCAGCACTTCGTCCAGGTCGTCGGAGATCAGCAATACCGCAGCACCACTGTCGCGAGCGTTGATGAGCTGCTGCTGCACAAACATCACCGCGCCAATGTCTAGCCCCCAGGTGGGCTGGTGGGCCACGATGAGCTGGGGGGCGGGCGCGGTGTTGCCCGCGCCATTCTGTGGCGGCATCAGCGCCCGGCCCAGGATGAGCTTTTGCATGTTGCCGCCCGACAGCGACCGCGCAGGCGCATCCGGCCCGCCGCCACGCACGTCAAAGGTCTCGGCCACCCGCTGCGCATGCTGTCGCGCCGCGCGGCGCTTGACCCAGAAGGCACGGAACCACGGGTGTGCGAACCAAGGGCCGCGCAGGCGTTCGGACACGGCGTTCTCCCACACCGGCAAGTCGCCCACGACGCCCACGGCGTGCCGGTCTTCGGGGATGCGGGCCACGCCCTGGCTCACCAGCCACGCGGGCCGGGCTTGGAGCGGTGCGCCACGCAGCGTGACCGCGCCGGAGGAGGCCGCACGTACGCCACACAACACATCGGCCAGCGCCACCTGGCCGTTGCCGCTGACGCCTGCAATTGCCACGATCTCGCCCGTGCGCAGGGTGAGAGACACATTGTTCAATCGATCGCGCCCCATGGGGGCAGTGCTGACGTTGCTCAGGGTGCAGACAGGCTCGCCTATATGCTGTGTTGGGCGGCGCTCGGCCACCTCAATCGCATGGCCCACCATCCATTGTGCTAGCTGCCCCTGCGTGGTGCCCTGTGCAGGCGCCTCGGCCACCAGCTTGCCCTGGCGCAGCACGGCCACGCGGTGCGATACACGCAGCACCTCGCCCAGCTTGTGGCTGATGAAGATGATGGACAGGCCCTGCGCCACCATCTGCGCCAGGGTGTCGAACAGCGCCTCGCTCTCCTGCGGCGTGAGTACGGCGGTGGGTTCGTCCAGGATCAGGATGCGGGCGCCCCGGTAGAGCGCTTTCAAAATTTCGACCCGCTGGCGCTCGCCTACCGAGAGGCTGCCGACCTTTGCATCGGGGTTCACTGGCAGGCCGAACTGCTGCGACACCGCCAGCAGCTTGGCGCGGGCGTCGCTGCGGCGCGAAAAAGGCTGCCACAGCGGCTCGCTGCCCAGCAGCACGTTGTCCAGCACCGTGAGGTTGTCGGCCAGCGTGAAGTGCTGGTGCACCATGCCAATGCCCGCCGCCAGCGCTGCACGCGGCTGGCCGGGCGGCAGGGGCTGGCCGAAGACTTCGATACTGCCTTCGTCGGCCACGTAGTGCCCGAACAGGATGGACATCAGCGTGGATTTGCCTGCGCCGTTTTCGCCCAGCAGGGCCAGCACCTCGCCGCGTGCCAGGGTCAGGCTGATGGCGTCGTTGGCGACGAGCTTGCCAAAACGCTTGGTGATGCCCGACAGTTTCAGGACGGGGGCGTTGGTGGAGGCCATCTACTTCCACGCCGCCAGAAACGCCCGCAACACCTTGGCCGAGTTGGCGGCCGCCAGGCCCATGAAGGTGCCCATTTCGTTCTCGCCATCACCACCACCGGCGAGATCGCTCAGCGACCGGAAGGCGATGTAGGGTACGCCGTTGCTGTGGGCGACCATGGCGGTGGCGGCGGTTTCCATGTCGAGCACGTTGGCCCCGAAGGTCTTGAAGGCGTATTCGCGGAAGGCCTTGTTGTCCACAAAGGCCTGGCCCGATACGCCGTTGCCGCCCACCACCAGTTGTGGGCGCTGCTTGAGGCAGGTGGCGGCCAGGCAGTGCTCCAGGCCGACGTTCTGCAGGCTGCGGGCGGTGGCCAGCATCTTCGGGTCGGCTTCGAACCAGAACTTCTTGCTGAGCTGGGGGTTGGCAGCCGATCGCACCTCCACCGGGCGCGGGTGCATCATGCCGAAAGCGGGCATCGTCAGCTCGCTTTTCATCCACGCGGGGGCGCTGTACTGGCCGGGCTGCTCTTCGCGCGCCATCAGCCATTCCATGTACTGGCCCCACTGTGCGGGCACCGTCACGTCGCCAATGTGCAGGCTAGGGTTCACGCCGCCCGCAATGCCGCTGAAGACCACGTGGCTCACGTGGAAGCGGTCCAGCACCAACTGCGTGTTCATGGCCGCGTTGGTCATGCTGATGCCGGAGAGGAAGAGCACCACAGGTTTGCCCTCCAGCGTGCCGGTGGTGAACTCCACGCCGTTGATGCTGTGTTTGGCGGGCTGCTGCACCTGGGGCAGCAGCACGGTCAGCTCGGGCGCAAAGGCGGAGATGACGGCGATGCGGGGCGTGTCGTCCAGCCGCACGGCTGTTTTGCCAGGCGAGGTGGCGGCACAGCCTGCCACCACGGCGGCGAGGGTGAGGGCGCCCAGCAGGCGTGTGCACCGGGAGATCAGGGAGGGCTTGGCGGCGGGGAGGGATTGCATGGGTGTGGTGCCTCGTCAAAGAAAAACAGCGGTGCGCGCAGTCAACGCGAAAAAACAAACAGGCCACCGCTTTGCTGGGGTGGCCTGTGCACAGACTGGAACAGGGGCGGGCAGGGTGGGTGCCCGCCACATTCAGTGCTTACTTGGCCGTCGATTTCGGCTGGCTGTCGTCCACCTTGACGGTGAACTTGCCCGCCAGGATGTCGGCCTCTTTCGCCTTGACCTTGGCCACGATGTCGGCGGGCACCTTCTTCTCGAACGTGCCCAGCGGCGCGAGTTCAGAGCCCTTGTGCTTCATCATCGAGTACGGGCCGTAGTCTTCGGCGGTGAACTTGCCTTCCTTGACCAGCTTGAGCGCACGGTCGATGCTGGGCTCCATGTGCCAGATGGCCGATGCCACCACCGTGTCGGGGTACTGCGGCTGGGTGTCGATCACGTTGCCGATGGCGAGCTTGCCCTTTTCCTTGGCCGCGTCACTCACGCCAAAGCGCTCGGCGTAGAGCACGTCGGCGCCTTTGTCGATCATTGCAAAGGTGGCTTCCTTGGCCTTCGGCGGGTCAAACCAGCTGTTGATGAAGGTGATGGTGAACTCGACCTTGGGATTGGTCTCTTTGGCGCCCGCCATGAAGGCGTGCATCAGGCGGTTGACCTCGGGGATGGGGAAGCCGCCCACCATGCCGATCTTGTTCGTCTTGGTCATGCCGCCCGCGACCATGCCGCTGAGGTACGCGGGTTCCTGGATGTAGTTGTCGAACACGCTGAAGTTGGGCGCCTGCGGCTTGCCGGAGGAACCGAGCAGAAAGGACGTCTTGGGGAAATCCTTGGCCACCTTGCGGGCGGCGGCTTCCACCGCAAAGGCTTCGCCTAGGATGAGCTGGTTGCCGCCGGTCGCGTATTCGCGCATCACCCGCTCGTAGTCGGCGTTGCTGACGTTCTCGCTGGCTTTGTATTCGATCTCGCCACGTGCTTCGGCGGCTTTCAGGGCCTTGTGGATGCGGCTGACCCATTGCTGCTCGAAGGGCACCGTGTAGATCGCCGCGACCTTGAGCTTGGACTGCGCTGTGGCCAGCGATGGTGCGAGCGTCAGGGCTGTGGACAGGGCCATGGAGGTGCAGAGTAGGCTGCCAGTGAAGATGCGGCGAGTGGTCATGGTTGGGGTCCTTGTGAAATGCAACAAAAGGGGATGTGCGCTCGGGTCCAAGCAATAAGTATGCACACAAAGGGCATGGCGGCATCTTGATTGCAAGATGCAAGCGTTAAAACATTGTGTTTCGGTAGCCCCCCAAATTCGCAAGCCCATCGCTGTCGAGCGTATTTCTCACACTACCATCCTGCGCTCGAATGAGGGCGTCTGGACCGGCTGGCTGGTACGAGACGGCGCGGGGAGTTTTCAGGTGTCCCTTGAATTCGTTGGATGGATGCCGGGGGCGGCGCTGAAGACGGGGCCTTGCGAGGTTCCCCTGAACTCGCCCGAAGCGCTTGTGTGTGACTACAAAATGACTTGGGAGGGATTCTTGTGAAAGCATTGATGGCAGTGGCAACCGCAATGACGTTGGTCGGGTGTGCTTCGGTAACGAACGACACCACCCACGGCGTCCGCGTGGATACAAGGCAAAAGAGTGGCGCGGTGGTAGCTGGCGCCGACTGTGTGGCAACTAACGACTATGGATCGACAAGCTTCAAGTCTGGTGGCACGCAGGCACTGCGCCGTTCAGCGGGCGATATGACGATCGTCTGCACGAAGAATGGAGAGCAGCCAGCCAACGCACGCTTGATATCCCGTCCCAATGGCGGGATGGCGGGGAATATCGTCCTTGGCGGCGTCATCGGCGCAGTGGTGGACCATAACCGTGGTACAGCCTACACCTACCCGACCTGGGTGGAGCTGGTATTTGGCGAGTCGCTGGTGTTCGACCGATCGCTTCAGACCGGGGATGCCGTGGTGAAAGGCCTAGCGGCTGGCTCGGTTACGGCAAAGGCAAACGCACCCGCGCCCGGCCGTTCGAACACAACCTCGCACCAGTGCATGCAGCAACTCCCTGGAGCCATCTGCTGAACTGCGGTACCCGCAGTATCAAAAAAGCCCCGCATTTGCGGGGCTTTTTTGCGGGTGCGTGGCCTATTTGGTGCCAAAAATCCGGTCGCCCGCATCGCCCAGGCCCGGCAGGATGTAGCCGTGGTCGCTCAGTTCGCGGTCAATCGCTGCGGTGAAAATAGGTACGTCGGGGTGTGCCTTTTGCATGGTGGCGATGCCTTCGGGGGCGGCCAGCAGGCAGACGAACTTGATGGAGCGGGGGTTGAGCTTTTTCAGGCGGTCTACGCAGGCGGAGGCCGAATTGCCGGTCGCCAGCATGGGGTCCACCACGATGATGTCGCGCTCGTCCATTTCGGACGGCATCTTGAAGTAGTACTCCACGGGCTGCAGTGTGGCCGGGTCGCGGTACAGGCCGATGTGGCCCACGCGGGCGCCGGGCACCACGTTGAGCATGCCATCCAGGAACCCGTTGCCCGCGCGCAGGATGGAGACCAGCACCAGCTTCTTGCCGTCGATGACCTTGCCGGTCATGGTCTCCAGCGGGGTTTCAATCTCGATGTCCTGCAGCGGCATGTCGCGCGTGACTTCATACGCCATCAGCGTGCTTAGCTCGCCCAGCAAGCGGCGAAAGCTGTTGGTGCTGGCGTCCTTTCGGCGCATGAGCGTGAGCTTGTGCTGGACGAGGGGGTGGGTGATGACGGTGACGTTGTTGTTGGTGCTGGCAGTGCTCATGGCGAGGCCTATGGTCTACAGGTAGAAATGAAAGGGGTGGCGGTATTTTGACGGTACTTGCGCCAGCGCCCGTAAAAACTGGCGCGGCCCAGGCCAGTGGACGCCGTGGAACTGGCTTCGCCAGGCCACTGGCGGCGTCCTCTTGAGGGGAAGGCGCCGCAGGCGACTCAGGGGGGCGCGGGCTAGTCCGCCAGAAACCGCGCATAGCGCGCCAGGTCGACGTTGCCGCCGCTGATGAGAACGCCCACGCGCTCACCGTGCAGCAGCTTGCCTCCGTTGTCAGCGCCAGAGAAGGCCTGCGCACCCGCATAGGCCAGGGCGCCGGTGGGCTCCACCACGATCTTCATGCGCTCGGCAAAGAAGCGCAGGGATTGCATGAGCTGTTCGTCGCTCACGCTGATGATGTCTTCGGCATGGTCGCGGATGATGGGGAAGGTGAGCTCGCCCAGCGCCTGGGTTTGCG
The DNA here is from genome assembly GCF_057597245.1 of Acidovorax sp. NN32. NCBI lineage: Bacteria > Pseudomonadati > Pseudomonadota > Betaproteobacteria > Burkholderiales > Comamonadaceae > Acidovorax > Acidovorax sp. NN32. Next base: position 3,042,053 of record NZ_CP199679.1, on the reverse strand, counting down.
CGCCGTCGGCGATGGTGTGGGGCGTGGGGATGCGCACGATGTGCCCGGCGCGCAGTGACTGCTGGGCGTCGTTGCCCGTTTCGGGCTCGACACCCACCACGCGGCACTGGGGGGCCAGGGCCTGCGCGGCCAGCAGGCTGCCTGCCAGCAAGCCGCCACCGCCCACGCAGACAAACAGGTAGTCCAGGTCGGGCACTTCTTCAAACAGTTCTTTGGCGGCGGTGCCCTGGCCCGCAATGACGTGCGGGTGGTCAAACGGCGGCACCAGCGTCATGCCGCGCTCCAGCGCCAGGTGGCGGCTGATGGCTTCGCGGTCTTCGGTGTAGCGGTCGTAGGTGACGACCTGGGCGCCGTAGGCCCGTGTGGCCGCCATCTTGGAGGCGGGCGCGTCTGCGGGCATGACGATGACGGCGGGCATGTCCAGCATGCGGGCCGACAGCGCGATGGCCTGCGCGTGGTTGCCGGCCGAAAAAGCCAGCACGCCGCGCTCGCGCTGCTCATCGGTGAACTGGGCCAGGGTGTTGAAGGCGCCCCGGAACTTGAAGGCGCCGGTGCGCTGCAGGTTCTCGCATTTGAAGAACAGTTGCGCACCCAGGAGGTCGTCGGCGGTGGTGGAGCGCAGCACCGGCGTGTGGTGCGCCATGCCCTTGAGCCGGTGCGCGGCGGCGGCCACGTCGTCGTAGGTGGGCGGGGTGAGGCTGGGCAAGGTCATGGCGGCATCCCTGGTGGCGGGGCAAACGCTTGCCCCTTCAGCCCTCGGATGATAGCGGGTTGCCGCGTGGTTTCAAGCCAAAATGGCCTTACGCGCTTGTGTGGCAAGCGCGAGCAGCTATAGATTTTGAAGGTGGATGGCGGGTCAGCCCAGCTCGCTGAACCGTTGCAGCGGCGTCAGTGCCGGGAAGTCGCCCGCGCGCTTTTGCTTCATCGCCGTGACCGACTCGCGCACATGCTGGTTGCTCCAGATGGCGCCTTGCAGCCAGCCCATCTGGCGCAGGCTGTCTTCCACCGAATGGTCGCGGGCGTAGTTCACGGCCTGTTTGGTGCCCCAGATGGCCACGGGCGGCTTGCCGGCGATCTCTTGCGCGCACTGCAGCGCGGCGGCAAGCATTGCTTCTTGGGTCTCGAACACTTCGTTGACGAGGCCGTAGCCCAGGGCCTTGGCTGCGCTCAGGCGGCGGCCGGTGTAGGCCAGCTCTTTCACCACACCCAGCGGGATCAGCTTGGGCAGGCGCTGCAGCGTGCCCACGTCGGCCACCATGCCGATGTTGATCTCCTGGATACAGAAGAACGTGTCGGTCGTGGCGTAGCGGATGCAGGCGGCCGTCACCATGTCCACCGCGCCCCCGATGCAGCCGCCGTGGATGGCCATGATGACGGGGATGCGCAGGTTGTCGATGCGGGTGAAGGTGGCCTGCATGTCGGTCAGCAGGTCAAAGATGGCGGCGCGGCCCTCGGGGCTCTGGTCGTCCATGGTGATGGCGCCGCCAAAGGTTTCGAGCGCCATGCCTGCGCTGAAATGTTTGCCGGTGCTGCTGATGACCAGCGCCCGCGCTTCGCCCGCCTTGTTGAGCTGGGCCAGCACCTCGTCCAGCTCACGCCAGAAGGTGGGGTGCATGGTGTTCATGGCCTCGGGGCGGTTCAGCACCAGATGGGCCACGTGTTTGGTGATGCTGAGGGAAAAGCAGGTGAGGGTGTTCATGGGGTGCCACTGTAGACCGCTGAATGCAGGTCGGGTCGTCGCCTGAGTGACTTTGATCTATTTTGGCTGCCAGCGCTTATCTGGTAAGCGCTGGCAGCTATGAAAACAGGAGTTATTTTGCGCGCCTGCGGCAGAACGGGCGGCGGACGTTCATAGGCACAGTCTGTCAAACAGTCTGTCAATCGCCGCCCCCGCCACCACAGCCGCCGCCATCCCCTCCGCCGTCGCTTCCACCTCCATCCGAGCTTTCGGCGCCGCCAAAGTCGCCCGAGCTGCCGCTGTAGCTGCCGTCCGAGAAGCTGGTGCCGCAGTAGCTGTCTCCCCCGCTGCCACCCGCGTCGCTCTTGCGGGCGATGTCGGAGCAGTCGGGCACGTAGGTGAAGCCGCCTGCAATGGCGAACTTTGCATCCAGCGCAAACAGCAGGGGCAGGCGGCTGGGGGCCTTGGGGTCGATGGACTCCTCCTTGCATACCCAGTACCAACAGCGGCGCAGGCCGTCGTTGTGGCGGGATTTTTTGCCCAGCGCCTCGGCGGGTGTGTGGTGCAAAAAGAAGCCCAGGGCGTTGTGGCACCAGGCTTTGTAGGCCTGGGTGTGCAGGATGAACTCATGCCACAGCGCATCGACCGCCTTGGAGGGCATGGCCACAAACTGTTTGTTGCCGCGCAGGCAGGCCATGAAGAACTGGCGCAGGCCGCGTTCGACCAGCTCGCAGTCGCGGGTGCTCAGGTGGGGGTAGGTTTCGCGCAGCTTGCGCTGCAGAAAGCGGGGCAGGGGGGCCTCGCGGATATAGCGCTGGCGTACCGCGTTGGTCCACTGGATCACCAGGGCGGTGATGATGACTGTGGCCAAAAAATACAGAATCCAGGGCCACCGCAGGCGCCAGGCGCCCGCGAAGATCCCGACGATGGCGGCCACCCACACGGCAATCGCCAGCAGCACGACCTTGCTTCCCCACCACAGCAGAACGTTTTCGATGCGCTTCATCGTCCCTCCTTTTTTGTTGTTGTGTGGCGATTTCACGGCTGTTTGGTGACTGATTGATGACACTTTGGGTGGTGTCGCCAGATGGTCACGCGGGGGTTACCCCCAGCACCATCGCATGCCGAAGCTGCCGTGATGGGGCCGCGCTTGGAGGCGCTGAGCAGGGGGGGCGGAATCTGTGCCCCCCTGCGTTCAACGCCGCTTGCTGCCGCCGAAGATGCTGCCCAGCACCCCGCGCAGGATTTCCTTGCCAATGGTGGTGCCCATGGTGCGCACCGCCGACTTGGCCATGGTCTGGGCCAAGCCGTCGCGTTTGCCGCCGCGCGGGCCGGTGCTGCCAAACAGCACGTCGTTGAGCCCGCCCATCAGGCCGCCGCCGCTGTCTTCCGTGTTGGCGGGTGCACCTTTGCCATTGGCAGGTGCCTGCGCACTGGCTTCGGCGGCGCGGCCCTTGAGTTTTTCGTAGGCGGACTCGCGGTCCACCACCTTTTCGTACACGCCCGCCACCAGCGAGTTGGCCACCAGCACCTGGCGCTGCTGCGCTGTGATGGGGCCGAGCTGGCTGCCGGGTGGCAGCACAAACACGCGCTCGGTCACGCTCGGGCGGCCCTTGGCGTCCAGAAAGCTCACCAGCGCCTCGCCCACGGCCAGTTCCGTGATGGCGGTCTCGATATCGAGGCCCGGCTTTTGCCGCATGGTGGTGGCCGTGGCCTTCACGGCCTTCTGGTCGCGCGGGGTGAAGGCGCGCAGCGCGTGCTGCACGCGGTTGCCCAGCTGGGCCAGCACGCTGTCGGGGATGTCGAGCGGGTTCTGCGTGACGAAGTACACGCCCACGCCCTTGGAACGCACCAGGCGCACCACCAGCTCGATGCGCTCGATGAGCACTTTCGGCGCCTCGTTGAACAGCAGGTGGGCCTCGTCGAAGAAGAACACCAGTTTGGGCTGCTCGGGGTCGCCGATCTCGGGCAGTTGCTCGAACAGCTCAGACAGCATCCACAAGAGGAAGGTGGCATACAGGCGCGGCGAGTTCATGAGCTTGTCGGCCGCCAGGATGTTGACCACGCCGTGGCCGTCCACCGTCTGCATGAAGTCCTGGATGTTGAGCATGGGCTCGCCAAAGAACTGCGTGCCGCCCTGCTGCTCAATCTGCAGCAGCCCGCGCTGGATGGCGCCCACGCTGGCTGCGCTGACGTTGCCGTATTCGGTCGTGAACTCCTTGGCGTTGTCACCCACGTACTGCAGCATGGCGCGCAGGTCTTTGAGATCCAGCAGCAGCATGCCGTTGTCGTCGGCGATCTTGAACACCAGGTTGAGCACGCCCAGCTGGGTTTCATTCAGGTTGAGCATGCGGCCCAGCAGCAGCGGGCCCATGTCCGACACCGTGGCGCGCACAGGGTGGCCCTGTTCGCCAAATACGTCCCACAGCGTGGTGGGGCAGGCCAGGGGGGCGGGCAGGGGAAGGCCCCGCTCCTTGAGCACGGCGGCCAGCTTGTCGCCAATCTTGCCCGGCTGGCTCGCGCCCGTGAGGTCGCCCTTCACATCGGCCATAAACACCGGCACACCGATGCGCGAGAAGTTTTCCGCCAGCGTCTGCAAGGTGACGGTCTTGCCCGTGCCGGTGGCTCCGGTGATGAGCCCGTGGCGGTTGGCCAGGCCGGGCAGCAGGTGGCATTCGATGGTGTCGTGCTTGGCAATCAGGAGGGGTTCGGCCATGGCGGAGGTTCCGGGTGGAGTCAAAAGTAAAATCGCGGTCAGTAGATTAAATCAATACAAAAGGACTTCTCGTGGCAGGACACAGCAAATGGGCGAATATCCAGCACCGCAAAGGGCGGCAGGATGAAAAACGCGGCAAGATCTGGACCCGCATCATTCGTGAAATCACTGTGGCTGCCCGCTCGGGCGGCGGCGACCTGTCTGCCAACCCCCGCCTGCGCCTGGCGGTGGACAAGGCCAAGGCGGCCAACATGCCCGCCGACCGCATCAAGTACAACATCGACAAGGCCACGGGCAACGCCGAGGGATTGACCTACGAGGAAATCCGCTACGAGGGCTATGGCATTGGTGGCGCAGCGATCATGATCGACACGATGACCGACAACCGGGTGCGCACCGTGGCCGAAGTACGACACGCGTTCAGCAAACACGGTGGCAACATGGGCACCGAGGGCTCGGTGGTTTTTCAGTTCAAGCACTGCGGCCAACTGATTTTTGCCCCCGGCACCAGCGAAGACAAGGTGATGGAAGTGGCGCTGGAGGCGGGGGCCGAAGACGTGGTGACCGACGACGACGGCGCAGTAGAGGTGCTGACCGCCCCCGCCGACTTTGAAGCCGTGAAGAATGCCCTGGAAGCCGCAGGCCTGACGCCTGAAGTGGCGGGCGTGACCATGCGGCCTGAAAACACCATCGAACTGACGGGCGACGACGCGGCGCGCATGCAGCGGCTGCTGGATGTGCTGGAGGACCTGGACGATACCCAGGAGGTCTACCACAACGCTGCATTGTGAAGCTCCCCCTGAGCGGCTGCGCCGCTTCCCCCTCTCTCGCTGCGCTGCGCTTGCGGGAGGGGGACGCCCCCAGCGCGGCGGGGCGGCCCTTGCGCGGGGGCACGGGCTTGGGTCGTGCCAGTTTCAACGGTTTTGTATGTAGCGAGCAGCGCGATCAGTCGCGATAGAGTTTTTTTACGAGCCCCTGAGCTGTGGCGTAGTGCCAAGCAGAGGTTCACCAAAGGTTCCTATGAAAGTACTTGTGATTGGTGGCGGCGGCCGTGAACACGCGATGGCGTGGAAACTGAGCGAGTCCCCCAAGGTGACCAAGGTGTATGTGGCACCTGGCAATGGCGGCACTGCGCTGAATTCCAAGCTCGAGAACGTGGCCATCACCGACGTGCGCGAACTGCGTGTGTGGGCGCAGGCCGAAAAGATCGCACTGACGGTGGTGGGCCCCGAGGCGCCACTGGCGGCGGGTGTGGTCGATGAGTTCCGTGCCAATGGCCTGCGCATCTTCGGCCCCACCAAGGCTGCTGCCCAGCTCGAAAGCTCCAAGGCCTTTTCCAAGGCCTTCATGCGCCGCCATGGCATCCCCACGGCCGACTACGACACCTTCACCGACCCCGCTGCGGCCCACGCGTTTGTGGACCGGCTGGGCGCGCCCATCGTCATCAAGGCCGACGGCCTGGCGGCGGGCAAGGGCGTGGTCGTGGCCATGACGCTGCAGGAGGCGCATGATGCTGTGGACTTTATGCTGGTGGACAACAAATACGGCGTGACCCACAACGAAGGTGGCGCGCGTGTGGTGATCGAGGAATTCCTTGAAGGCGAGGAAGCTTCCTTCATCGTGCTGTGCGACGGCAAGAACGTGCTGGCCCTGGCCACCAGCCAGGACCACAAGCGCCTCAAAGACGGCGACGAAGGCCCCAACACCGGCGGCATGGGTGCGTATTCGCCCGCTCCCGTGGTCACGGCCGATGTACATGCCCGCGCCATGCGCGAGATCATCCTGCCCACGATCCGTGGCATGGAAAAGGACGGCATCCCTTACACCGGCTTCCTGTACGCCGGCCTGATGATCGACGCCAAGGGCCAGCCCAAGACGCTCGAATTCAACTGCCGCATGGGCGACCCCGAGACGCAACCCATCCTCATGCGCCTGAAAAGCGATTTCAGCGACGTGATGGCCGCTGCCGCTGACGGCAAGCTCGATCAGATGGAACTGCAATGGGACCGCCGCACCGCACTGGGCGTGGTCATGGCCGCCCACGGCTACCCGGAGAACCCGCGTAAGGGCGATTCCATCACCGGCCTGCCTGCTGAGGCGGACGATGCCGTGGTGTTCCATGCGGGCACGCAGCTGAAAGACGGTGTGGTCAGCGTGACCGGTGGCCGCGTGTTGTGCGTGACGGTGCTGGCCGACAGCGTCAAGCAGGCGCAGCAGCGTGCCTATGACGTGGCGCGCGGCATCCAGTTCGATGGTGCGCAGTACCGCCGCGATATCGGCTTCAGAGCACTCAAGAGCTGATGGCAGACGTTCAGACCTTGAACCCCGCCGACACAGTGGCGAGGGTGCGCGGCTATCTGGTGGGTCTGCAGGCGCGCATCACCGACGCGCTCGAAGCCGTGGAAGGCGAGGGCGGTGCACGTTTTTTGGCCGACGCCTGGAGCAAGACGCCCGGTGAGCCGTTGCAGGGCGACGGCATCACCAAGATCATGGAAGGCGGCCGCGTGTTCGAGCGCGCGGGTTGCGGCTTCAGCCATGTGCGCGGCCCCCAGCTGCCACCCTCGGCCACGCAGCACCGGCCCGAGCTGGCGGGCGCACCGTTCGAGGCCATGGGCGTGTCGCTGGTGTTCCACCCGCGCAATCCCTACGTGCCGACGGTGCACATGAACGTGCGCATGATCGCGGCTGGTCACCCTGGGCAAGCGCCGACCTGCTGGTTTGGCGGTGGCATGGACCTCACGCCGTACTACGGCTTTGAGGAAGATGCGGTGCACTTTCACCGCACCTGCCGTGATGCCTTGGCACCCTTTGGTGACGACAAGTACCCGCGCTTCAAGCAGTGGTGTGACGAATACTTCTACCTCAAGCACCGCAGCGAGCAGCGAGGCGTGGGTGGCGTGTTCTATGACGACTTCTCCGAGCTGGGCTTTGAGCAAAGCCTGGCGATGACGCAGTCGGTGGGCGACGCCTTTTTGAAGGCCTACCTGCCTATCGTGGAAAAGCGCCAGGGCACGCCCTACGGCGAGCGCGAGCGGGACTTCCAGCTCTACCGTCGCGGCCGTTATGTGGAGTTCAACCTGGTCTGGGACCGGGGCACACATTTTGGCCTGCAGTCGGGTGGGCGCACCGAGTCCATTTTGCTGTCCATGCCGCCGCTGGTGGCGTGGTCGTACCAGCGTTCGGATGCGGCCGATTCCGCCGAAGCTGATCTCACGCAGCGCTTTCTGGTGCGGCGCGACTGGCTGGCTGGCGAGTCTGCTGCAGCGGTTTGAAAGCCTTGAAAAGCGCAAAAGCTATAATTTCAATAGCTGCCCGCGCTTTTCACACCGGCGCAAGAGGCCAAAAACACCTCAAACTGACGCAGCGCCAACGCGCAACAGCTGCGCAACACCCAAGGCGCAGCCCCACTGGTTGCGCGCTGCGTTGCACGCTATATTGATTCCATTTCCTCTCTAATCACCGCCTGATGACCACCTCCACCAAATCGGAAACCGCCGCCAAAAAAGACGTTACCAAACTCCAGCGCGCCATCGTTGATGGACTGGAGGACGTCAAGGCGCAAGACATCCAGGTCTTCAACACCGAGCATCTCTCGCCGCTGTTTGAACGGGTGATCGTGGCATCGGGCACCTCCAACCGCCAGACCAAGGCCCTGGCCGCCAGCGTGCGCGACGCGGTGAAGGAAGCGGGCTTTACCAAGCCGCGCATCGAAGGCGAAGACAACGGCGAATGGATCATCGTGGACTGCGGCGCCGCCGTGGCGCACATCATGCAGCCCGCCATCCGTCAGTACTACCGCTTGGAAGAGCTGTGGGGCGATACGCCCGTGCGCCTGAAGCTGGGCGCCGCCAAGCCGGTGTCCAGCGCTGCCACCGACTTGGCAGAAAAGAAGTCGGCCCAGAAGGCTGCCAAGTCCGACGCCAAGGCTGCAGGCAAGGCGACCGCCAAAAAGGCAGCCGCACCAGCCGTGCCGGCCCGGTCGGGCAAGGCTACGGTCAAGGCCGTGGCCAAAACAGCTGCCAAGTCCGCTGCCGCACCTGCCAAATCTGCTGCCAAACCTGCAGCCAAGACAACTGCAAAAGCACCTGCCAAAACATCTGCGAAAGCCCCGACCAGGGCGCCCGCAAAGAGCAGCAGCACTGCCAAGGCCGCACCCGCCAAGACGACTGCAAAGCCAACCACTGCCGCCAAGAAGCCCGCAGCTACCAAGGCACCGATCAAGACCGTGGTCGTCAAGCCATCGGCCCCCCGTAGCAAGACCGCTGCCGCCAAGCCCGCACCCGCGCGTGGCGGAGCAGCCGCCAAGCCCGCCGCCAAGAGGGCACCGGGCCGCAAGTGATTGCAGCCTCGGCCCATCGACGACCACCTGTACCCGCGCACCGCGCCTGAGTTGCCATGAAGCTGCTGATCGTGGCCGTGGGCCAGCGCGTGCCCGACTGGGCGCAGACGGCGTACGACGACTACGCCAAGCGGTTTCCGCCGGAGCTCAAGGTCGAACTCAAAGCCGTCAAGACCGAACCGCGCGGCTCTAAGACGCTGGAGACGCTCTACGCCGCCGAGCGCGAGCGCATCGAGGCGGCCATCCCCCGTGGCACGCGCGTGGTGGCGCTGGATGAGCGCGGCACCAATCTCACCACCAAGGCTCTGGCCGAGCGCCTGAAGGGCTGGCAACTGGGCGGCGACGACGTTGCCTTGGTCATTGGCGGCCCTGATGGGCTGGACCCGGCCTTTCGCCAGGGCGCCCATGAACGCATTCGCCTGTCGGACCTGACCTTGCCCCATGCCATGGTGCGGGTGCTGCTCATCGAGCAGCTGTACCGAGCCTGGTCGGTGAACGCCGGGCACCCTTACCACCGCGAGTAGGGTGCGGGCAGGTGGTGCACGGAACTCCTGTTTTTATAGCTTCTGGCGCTTGATGGGTAAGCGCTAGAGCCGATTTTTAATCAAAATCTGTTCATGCCTGACTTCATCTACCTTGCCTCCCAAAGCCCCCGTCGGCGCCAGCTGCTCGAACAACTGGGCGTACGCCACGAACTGCTGCTGCCCAATGTGGAGGGTGACGAGTCCGAGGACGCCGAAGCCATCGAGGTGGTGCTGCCCGGCGAAGCGCCTACGGCCTATGTGGAGCGCGTGACGGGCCTCAAGCTCGACGCTGCCGTGGCCCGGCGCGCCCGCCGTGGTTTGCCCGATGCGCCCATCCTGTGCTCTGACACCACCGTGGCGCTGGGCCGCACCATCTACGGCAAGCCCGACGACGCGCCCCATGCCGCGCGCATGCTGGCCGAGCTGGCGGGCCACGAGCACCGCGTGCTCACCGCCGTGGCGCTGCAGGTGGGCCCCAAGCGCCTGAGCGCGCTGTCCATATCCCGAGTGACCTTTGCAGCCATGACCACCGCGCAGATTGACGCCTACGTCGCCACTGGCGAGCCACTGGGCAAGGCGGGGGCGTACGGTATCCAGGGCCGGGCGGCGGCGTATGTGGAGCACCTGGCGGGCAGCTATTCGGGCATCATGGGGCTGCCCATGTACGAGACTGCGCAACTGCTGCGCGCTTCGGGCTTTGCCATCTAAGCGACGCTAACAAAAGACAACAACAACGCCATGCAACAAGACATCCTGATCAACTGGTCCCCCCAGGAAACCCGGGTGGCCGTGGTGGAGCACGGCGCCGTGCAGGAGCTGCACATCGAGCGCACGCTGGAGCGTGGCCTGGTGGGCAACGTTTACCTGGGCAAGGTCTCGCGGGTGCTGCCGGGCATGCAGTCGGCCTTCATCGACATCGGCCTGGAGCGCGCGGCCTTTTTGCATGTGGCCGATGTGTGGCAGCGCCAGCCCGATGGCGAGCCGCCCGCATTTGCCCGCAAGAACGAGCCGCAGGTGCCGATTGAAAAGCAGGTGTTCGAAGGCCAGTCGCTCATGGTGCAGGTCATCAAGGACCCGATTGGCACCAAGGGCGCGCGCCTTTCCACGCAGATCAGCGTGGCCGGGCGCCTGCTGGTGTTTTTGCCGCAGGACGACCATGTGGGCGTGTCGCAGAAGATTCCGCCCGCAGAGCGCGATGCGCTGCGTGCGCGCCTGCAGGCGCTGGTGGGCGACAAATCCACGGGCGGTGGCGGCGGGTTCATCCTGCGCACCAATGGCGAAGACTCTACCGACGAAGAACTGGCCGAAGACATTGCCTACCTGCGCAAGACCTGGGCGCGCATCAAGGAGGCATCGCTCAAGCTGCCTGCCATGTCGCTGCTCCATCAGGATTTGGACCTGCTGCAGCGCGTGCTGCGCGATCTGGTGGGTGACCATACGCAGACCATCCGTCTCGACTCGATGGAGCAGTTCCAGCGCCTGCGTGCGTTTGGGCAGGAGTTCATGCCAGCGGCTGCCGGCAAGCTACAGCACTACAAGGGCGAACGCCCGATTTTTGACCTGTACTCCATCGACGAAGAGGTGGCCAAGGCCCTGGGGCGCCGCGTCGATTTGAAGTCTGGCGGCTATCTCATCGTGGACCAGACCGAGGCGCTCACCACCATCGATGTGAACACCGGGGGCTACGTGGGGGCACGCAACTTCGACGACACCATCTTCAAGACCAACCTGGAGGCCGCCCAGGCCATTGCCCGCCAGCTGCGCCTGCGCAACCTGGGCGGCATCATCATCGTGGACTTCATCGACATGGTGCGGGACGACCACCAGCAGGCCGTGCTGGCGGAGTTCAAAAAGCAACTCGCCCGCGACCGCGTGAAGACCATGGCAGGTGGCTTCTCGCAGCTGGGCTTGGTGGAGATGACGCGCAAGCGCACGCGCGAATCCCTCGCCCATATGCTGTGCGAGCCCTGCGAAGCCTGCCAGGGCAAGGGCAGCGTGAAGACCGCGCGCAGCGTGTGCTACGACATCCTGCGCGAGATCCTGCGCGAAGCCCGCCAGTTCAACCCGCGCGAATTCCGCGTGGTGGCGTCGCCCCGCGTGGTGGAGCTGTTCCTGGACGAGGAAAGCCAGCACCTGGCTGGTCTCTCGGACTTCATCAAGAAGCCGATCTCGCTGCAATCCGAGAGCGCGATGGGGCAGGAGCAGTACGACATCGTGCTGCTGTAGCGCCCATCGTTCTGCGCGCCGTCTTCAAGCGTCGATCTGCATCGCCGGGCGTGCCTGCACCCGCGCCAGCCAGGTCTGCACATGCGGGTGCGCGTTGACGGGGGCGCCCAGGTACAGGCTGTAGCCCAGCACCGAGCCCACTACTAAATCCACCAGCGAATAGTCGGCACCCAGCATCCAGGGCTGCGCAGCCAGCCGCGCGTCCAGCACCGCCAGCAACTCGCTCAGTTGACGCAGGAGGGCTTCTGCTTGGGCGGCGTTGCGCCAAACCTCTTCGCCTTGGGTTGCCACATGCAGGCGTCCCACGAGCGCACCATAGGTCACATACGCCCAGGTGCACCACGACAGGGCCTGCAGCGCCTCGGGCGTGCCCGCAGCGGGCCACAGCCCGCGCTCAATGCCAAAGCGATGGCCCAGCCAGAGGTGGATGGCCAGGGCCTCGAACATGGGGGCGCCGTCCACAGTCAAGGTGGGCACCTTGCCGTTGGGGTTCATGGCCAGGTATTCCGGGCGGCGCTGCTCGCCGGTGCGGATGTCGATCTTCACGCGTTCGTGGGGCACGGCCAGCTCGGTCAGGGCGCAGGCGATGGGGGTGGCGCTGGACATGGGATGCCAGTAGAGAACGATGGACATGGAAAGCTCCTTGGGTGGTTGTGGAAGAAAAGGTGGTGCCACTGTAAAAGCCATTGCGGACAATTTCAGTCCGCAATAGAAAGTAAAGTCGCGCCATGCTCACTTCATCAACCCGCCTGCTGCGTCTGCTCTCCTTGCTGCAGACGCGCAACCACTGGATGGGGCCGGAACTGGCCGAGCGCCTGGAAGTGCACCCGCGCACATTACGGCGCGACATCGACCGCCTGCGCCAGCTGGGCTACCCCGTGCATGCCAGCAGCGGCGTGGCGGGCGGCTATGCCTTCCGGGCCGGTCAGGCGCTGCCGCCCTTGCTGCTGGACGACGACGAAGCGCTGGCCGTGTCGATTGCCCTGCGCACTGCCACCGCCGGCGCGGTCGGCGGCATTGAAGAGCCCGCACTTCGGGCCCTGGTCAAGCTGGAGCAGGCCATGCCCGCCCGCCTGCGGCAGCAGGTGGATGCACTACGCTCCACCATCCTGCCCATGGACCGTGTCGGGCCGGTGGTGGATGCCTCGCTGCTGGCCACGCTGGCGTCGGCCTGCCGTGACCAGTTGCGCCTGGCGTTCACCTACGGCGACAGCAAGGGCCGCAGCGCCGAACGCAGCGTGGAGCCCCAGGGCCTGGCCCATACCGGCCACCGCTGGTACTTGGTGGCGTGGGACCGGGTGCGGGAGGACTGGCGCACCTTCCGTATCGACCGCATCGTGGGGGCTCCCACGGTGGGTGCTCATTTCGCGCCCCGGGTGTCGCCCGATGGCGGGGATCTGAAGGCATACGTTTCACGTTCGATTGCAGTGGCGCCCCATGCCGAACAGGCGCGCATTGTGTTGCATGCACCGTATCAAGAGATGGCCAGACGCATTCCGCAGTCGGCAGGTGTGGTGTCGGCGCTCGATGAGGGGCAGCGGTGCCAGCTGGAATGCGGCGCCAACGATTCGCTGGTGTACTGGCTGATGGCGCTCGATGTGGAGTTCGAAGTGCTTGCACCCGTTTCGTTGAAGGAGCGCTTGCGGGTGGCGGGGGAGCGGGCCTTGCGCTGCGCCTGAAGTGAAACACCCCCTGAGTCGCTTCGCGCCTTCCCCCTCTCTCACGTTGCTTCGCCATCTGTGAGGGGTACGCCCCCAGCGCGGCGGCACTGGGTTTGGGCTGCGCCAGTTTCATGCATCGCGGGCGGCGCACAACGCAACGGACAACTACGGTTTCATATTTTTGAAAGCAAATGGGTATGAATGCTCAAGGCACGAAACGGTACCCGATGCCCGCCTCGGTCCGCAAATGCTGGGGCATGGAGGCATTGAGTTCCACCTTCTTGCGCAGGTTGGCCATGTGCACGCGCACGTAGTGCGTGTCTTCGGCATGGCCTGGCCCCCATACCGCCTTGAGCAACTGCTGGTGCGTGATCACGCGGTCGGGCTGTGACGCCAGGTGCGTGAGCAGCTTGTACTCGATGGGCGTGAGGTGCAGGGCCTCGCTGCCATCCTCCCCCGTGCGGCGCTCTACCGTTCGGCGGGCCAGGTCCACGGTGACGGGGCCGAACTGGATAACGGGTGTGGCCTCGGCGCTTGAGGCCCGCTGGCTGCGGCGTAGCTGGGCGCGCACGCGGGCCATCAGCTCGCCCGAGCCGAACGGTTTGACCAGGTAGTCGTCGGCCCCCGCATCCAGGGCCGCGATCTTGCTGGCTTCGGTGCTGCGGGCCGAGAGCACGATGACGGGCATGGCCGACCAGGTGCGCAGGTCGCGGATGAGGTCCACGCCGTCGCCATCGGGCAGGCCCAGGTCCAGCACCACCAGGTCGGGGCGGCGCGTGCCAGCTTCGATCAGGCCGCGCTGCAGGGTGGCGGCCTCGTGCACGGTGTGGCCTTCGCTCTCCAGCGTCAGGCGTACAAAGCGGCGGATGTCGGCTTCGTCTTCGACGATGAGGATGTGGGTGGGTAGGTCGGTCATGGTGGTTGCGGGGCCGTGCCGTCAAACGTCGCTGTTGGTATCGGTATCGGTGCCCAGATCGGTGGGCGGTGTGCCGCGTGGCAGCAGCAGCGTGAAGCGTGCGCCCGCAGGTTGGCCCTGGGCGTTGAGGATGGTCTCGCCCCTGATGCTGCCGCCATGCGCCTGCACGATGGCGCGGCAGATGGCCAGCCCCAGGCCCACACCGGGCGTGGCGCTTTCGCGGGCCCCACGCTCGAACTTTTCAAACAGCAGCTCCTCGCGGCCTTTGGGCAGGCCGGGGCCTTCGTCGGTGATGGTCAGGGCCACCGCATCGCTCTGGGCCTGCGCCCCGATGTGGATGGCCGTGCCGGCGGGCGTGTACTTGGCGGCGTTTTCCAGCAGATTGACCAGCACGCGCTCCATCAGCACGGCGTCGATCTGCAGCAGTGGCAGGTCGTCGGGCAGGTGCACGACCACACGGTGGGCGCCCATGGCGGGGGCGCCGGCAGCCAGCGCACTGCCCACCACTTCTTCCAGCGGCTGCCAGGCCTTGTTGAGCTGCACGGCCCCAGCCTCCAGGCGGGCCATGTCCAGCAGGTTGTTGACCAGCGCGCTCATGCGCTGGGCCGATTGCTGGATGGCGCCGGTCAGCTCCTGCTGGTGGGCGGGCAGGGGCGGCTGCACCATGGCCAGTGATTCGGCCAGGCCGACCAGTGAGGCCAGCGGCGTGCGCAAGTCGTGCGAGATGGCAGAGAGCAGCGAGTTGCGCAGCCGCTCGGACTCGATCTGCACCGTGCTTTTTTGCGCCACATCAATGTAGTGGATGCGCTCCAGCGAGATGGCCAGCAGCGAGGCACAGGTCTGCAGCAGGCGGCGCGGTTCCACCCCTGGCACCTGGCCCTGGGGCATGGCCACCACCAGCACGCCGCGGATGCGCATGGGCGCCTTGAGCGGCAGCACCAGCGTGGGGCTGGAGTGCAAGGTGTCCGTACCCCGGCCAGCAGGCTCACCGCGCTCAAACGCCCATTGCGCCACGGCCATGTCCACCGGCGCGCTGCCACCGGGCAGTATCTGAAGGCGGTTGTCGTCGTCAGCCACCACCAAGGTGCTGCCTGCGTTGAACTCGCCGGTCATGAACCGCGCGCCGATTTCGGCCACCTGCTCGGGCAGCAGCGCGGCAGAGAGGTCGCGCGCCATGTCGTACAGGCTGCGCACGCGGTGTTCGCGCTCGGTGGCGGACTCTGCCTGCACCTTGAGCCCGGCGGTGAGCTGGCCCACTACCAGGGCCACCACCAGCATCACGGCAAATGTGACGAGGTACTGCGCGTCACTGACCGCAAACGTGAAGCGCGGCGGTACAAAGAAAAGGTCGAAAAACGCCACACCCAGAATAGCGGCCATCACGGCAGGGCCGCGTCCAAACCGCAAGGCCACGCCCACCACCACCAGCAAAAACAGCATGACGATGTTGGTCAGCTCCAGCACATCGGCCAGCGGCGTGGCCACCACGGCGGCAATGCAGCAGGCCAGGGCCGCCGCCAGGTAGCCAGGCCAGAAGGCAGTGCCCTTGTTCGTGGTTTCAGACGATGCATTGGAGGTGGGGGGGCGCGCCAGGCCTGCGCGGGCGGGCAGCGTGCCCACCTGCAGCAGGTCGAGGTCGCTGGCCAGATGCCCCACCTGGTCGGCCAGCGTGGTCTGCCAGGGCCAGCGGCGTGCGCTGCGGCCCATGACCACGCGCACCAGGTTGTGCTCGCGCGCATAGCGCACCAGGGCCTGCGCAGGCTGGGCAGCAGGCAGTACCGTGCAGGCCACGGCCCCCAGCTGTTGGGCAAGTTTCAAGGTGCGTTCCACCTGCGGATGCAGCGTGGCCGACCGGCCTTGCTGCTCGGGCGTCTCGACATGCACGGCGTGCCAGGGCAGGTCGAGCTGCGCGGCCAGGCGGGCGCAGCTGCGCACCACCTTTTCGGCGTTGTCGCCCGTGCCCACGCAGGCCAGCAGGGCCTCGCGGTTGGGCCACACGGCTTCGGCAGTGGTGGTGCTGGCGCGGCGGTAGGCGCGCATTTCATCGTCCACCCGGTCGGCGGTGCGGCGCAGGGCCAGCTCGCGCAGGGCCAGCAGGTTGCCTTTGCGAAAAAAGTTGGCGGCGGCGCGTTCGGCCTGCTGGGGCAGGTAGACCTTGCCGGCCTTCAGGCGCTCCAGCAGTTCGTCGGGCGGCAGGTCTACCACCACCACTTCGTCGGCCGCGTCAAAGAACTGGTCGGGCACCGTCTCCCACACGCGGATGCCGGTGATGCCGCTGACGATGTCGTTCAGGCTCTCCAGGTGCTGCACGTTCATGGTGGACCACACGTCGATGCCTGCGGCCAGCAGTTCTTCGGCGTCTTGCCAGCGCTTGGGGTGGCGCGAGCCTTGCACGTTGCTGTGGGCCAGTTCATCGAGCAGCACCAGGCCTTCGGGGTGCTCTGCCCCCCAGGCCAGGGCGGCGTCCAGGTCGAACTCGGGCAGGGTGCGGTCTTTGTAGGGCAGGGCGCGCAGTGGCAGGCGCTGCAGGTGCGTGGTCAGCGCCTCGGTGTCGGCCCGGCCGTGCGTCTCGACCACGCCGATGGTGACGGGCAGGCCCTGCGCTTGTGCGGCCCTTGCCGCCGACAGCATGGCAAAGGTCTTGCCCACGCCCGCGCAGGCGCCGAAGAACACCTTGAGCCGCCCGCGCTGCTGCTGGGCCTGCTCTTGCTGGATGCGCTGCAGCAGCGCGTCGGGGTCGGGGCGATCCTGCATGGGCACAGTGTACTCGTCAATTTTGAATCAAATTGGCCTCTGGCGCTTGCCCGTCAAGCATAAGCAGCTATTGTTTTGGTAGCGATTCAAGGGCGAGGTTCAAGGCGAGAACGTTTACACGCGGCTCGCCCAGCAGGCCCAGCCAGGGGCTTTCGGTGTGCTGCTGCACCAGGGCCTGCACCTGCGCCAGCGGCAGGCCGCGGGCCTTTGCCACGCGGGCTGCCTGGTAGTCGGCAGCGGCGGGGCTGATCTGCGGGTCGAGCCCGCTGGCCGATGCGGTGACCAGGTCCACGGGCACGGGGCGGGTGTTGCCAGGGTCCGCAGCACGCAGCGCCTCGATGCGGGCCTTCACGGCATCTGCCAGCGCCGGGTTGGTGGGGCCCAGGTTGGAGCCGCCCGATGCCGATGCGTTGTAGGGCATGGGCGCCGTGGTTGAAGGGCGGCCCCAGAAGTGGCCGGGTTCGGTGAACGACTGGCCGATGAGCTCGGAGCCTACAGTCTTGCCACCCTGGGTGATCAGGCTGCCATTGGCCTGGTGGGGGAACGCGGTCTGCGCCACGCCGGTGACGAGCAGCGGGTAGAGCAGGCCGGTGACGATGGAGAGCGCGATAAACAGCGTGAGTGCAGGGCGAAGCAGGCCGCCTGGGCTGGCGGGCGTGTCGTCTCGGGGGATACGGATAGGCATACGATTTTCCTTGTCAGTGATTGGGGGCGGTGTCTTTGGTTGGGGCACGGCTCAGGTCAGACCTGCGGCGGCCAACACCATGTCAATCAGCTTGATGCCAACGAATGGCACCACCATGCCCCCCAGCCCATAAATGGCCAGGTTGCGGCGCAGCAGCGCGGCGGCACCCACAGCGCGGTAGGCCACGCCCTTCAAGGCCAGCGGGATCAAAAAGATGATGATCAGCGCGTTGAATACCACGGCGGACAGGATGGCCGACGAGGGGCTGGCCAGGTGCATGAAGTTCAGCGCCGACAACTGTGGGTAGGTGGTGACAAACGCCGCTGGGATGATGGCGAAGTACTTGGCGATGTCGTTGGCAATGCTGAAGGTGGTGAGCGAGCCGCGCGTCATCAGCATCTGCTTGCCGGTCTCCACAATCTCGATGAGCTTGGTGGGGTTGCTGTCCAGGTCCACCATGTTTCCGGCCTCCTTGGCGGCTTGTGTGCCCGTGTTCATGGCGACGGCCACGTCGGCCTGGGCGAGGGCGGGGGCGTCGTTGGTGCCGTCGCCCGTCATGGCCACCAGCTGCCCGGCCGTTTGGTAGCTGCGGATGAGCTGCAGTTTCGCTTCGGGCGTGGCCTCGGCCAGGAAGTCGTCCACGCCCGCTTCGGCCGCGATGGCGGCGGCCGTGAGGCGGTTGTCGCCGGTCACCATCACGGTCTTGATGCCCATGCGGCGCAGCTCGGCGAAGCGCTCCTTGATGCCGCCCTTGACCACGTCTTTGAGCTCCACCACGCCCAGCACGTGGGCACCATCGGCCACCACCAGGGGCGTGCTGCCACGGCGGGATACGTCGTCCACCGCCGTCTGCACGGCGGTAGGAAAGCGTCCGCCCAGTGCCTCCACATGCTTGCGGATGGCGTCTGCTGCACCTTTGCGCAGCAGGCGCGGGCCGGGCAGGTCCACCCCGCTCATGCGGGTCTGGGCGGTGAAGTGCACGAACTGGGCGCCCATGGCCTCGATGTCGCGCTCGCGCAGGTTGAACTTCTGCTTGGCCAGTACGACGATGCTGCGGCCTTCGGGCGTTTCGTCGGCCAGCGATGCCAATTGGGCGGCGTCGGCCAGGGCGGCATCCGTGACACCCGGGGCCGAGATGAACTGGCTGGCCTGGCGGTTGCCCAGGGTAATGGTGCCGGTCTTGTCCAGCAGCAGCACGTCCACGTCGCCTGCAGCCTCCACCGCGCGGCCTGAGGTGGCGATCACATTGGCCTGCATCATGCGGCTCATGCCCGCCACGCCAATGGCGCTGAGCAGGCCAGCAATCGTGGTGGGGATCAGGCACACCAGCAGGGCCACCAGCACCACCAGGCTCACAGGCTCGCCCGCACCGCTGGCCTGCACGCTGAACAGCGAGAACGGCAGCAGCGTGACCACCACACCCAGGAACACGATGGTGAGCGCCACCAGCAAAATGGTCAGCGCGATCTCGTTGGGTGTCTTGTGGCGCTTGGCGTTCTCCACCATGGCGATCATGCGGTCCACGAAGGTCTCGCCGGGGTTCACGGCCACGCGCACTACGATCCAGTCGGACAGCACGCGGGTGCCGCCAGTCACGGCCGAGAAGTCTCCGCCCGATTCGCGGATCACCGGGGCGGATTCGCCGGTGATGGCGCTCTCGTCCACCGAGGCCACACCATCGATCACCTCGCCATCGGCAGGGATGGTGTCACCCGCCTCCACCAGCACCACATCGCCCTTGCGCAGGTTGGCTGCCTCCAAGGGCAGCCAGGTCATGGCGGTGCGTGGGGTGTTGCGGTCAAACTGGCCGTCCAGCTTTTTCGCCCAGGTCTGCTTTTTCAGGCCGCGCAGCGAAGCCGCCTGGGCCTTGCTGCGGCCCTCGGCCATGGCCTCGGCAAAGTTGGCGAACAGCACGGTGAACCACAGCCACAGCGCCACGGCAGCGGTGAAGCTCTCAGGTTTGCTGGCGGCCAGCGCAGTGGTGAAGGCGCTGCCCACATACACCACAAACATCACGGGGTTGCGCCATTGCACGCGCGGGTCCAGCTTCTTGAAAGCCTCCAGCAGCGCGGGGCGCACCAGAGCGGGGTCGAACAGGGTCAATGTTTTGCGAGTCATCACAATCTCCCAGCTATCTTCTTAACGTGGCCAGAGCATCAAATGCTCGACCACCGGTCCCAGCGCCAGGGCGGGTACATAGTTCAGCAAACCCACCAGCAGCACCACACCAGCCAGCAGCGCCACAAACAGCGGGCCGTGGGTGGGCAGGGTGCCGTCGGTGGCGGTGGCGCGCTTCTTGGCGGCCAGGGCACCGGCCATGGCCAGCACGGGCACGATCACGCCAAACCGCCCCAGCCACATGGCCACGGCCAGCAGCGTGTTGTAGAACGGGGTGTTGGCCGACAGGCCTGCAAAGGCGCTGCCGTTGTTGTTGGCGGCGGAAGACAGCGCATACAGCACCTCGCTGAACCCATGCGCGCCCGGGTTGGCCAGGCCAGCGCGGCCCGCCTCGCTCATCACCGCTACGGCCGTGCCCAGCAGCACCAGCAGCGGGGTGATGAGGATCGCGATGGACACAAGCTTCATCTCGTGCGCCTCGATCTTCTTGCCCAGGTATTCGGGCGTGCGGCCAATCATCAGCCCGGCAATGAACACGGCCATGATGGCGAACACCAGCATGCCGTACAGGCCCGAGCCCACGCCGCCAAATACCACCTCGCCCATCTGCATGAGCACCATGGGCACCATGCCGCCCAGGGGGGTGAAGCTGTCGTGCATCGCAATCACCGCGCCGCAGCTCGCGGCTGTAGTGATCACTGCGAACAGGGCCGAGGCGGCGATGCCAAACCGCGTTTCCTTGCCTTCCATGTTGCCGCCCGGCTGCAGCGCGCTGGCGGCTTGGTCCACGCCCAGCGAGGCCAGAAGCGGGTTGCCCTGCTGCTCAAACGTGGTGGCTGCCACCACTGCGACCAGGAATAGGAGGCTCATCGTTGCCAGAATCGTCCAGCCCTGGCGCTCATCGCCCACCATGCGGCCAAACACCAGGCACAGCGCGGCGGGGATGAGGAAGATCGCCAGCATCTGCAGCAGGTTGCTGGCGGCCGATGGGTTCTCGAACGGGTGGGCCGAGTTGGCGTTGAAGAAGCCACCGCCGTTGGTGCCCAGCATCTTGATGGCGAGCTGTGAGGCCACGGGGCCCATGGCCAGCGTCTGGGTGGTTTGTGTGGCGGGCTCGGTGACCGGGGCGCCTTGTGCGTCGAGCACGGGATGGCCTGCGCTATCGAGCTTGGGGGCGTCGTAGTGGACGGGCTCCAGCGTCTGTGCCTCGGTATAGGACGACAGGTTCTGAATCACCCCCTGGCCTGCAAACACCACGGCCAACACCAGCGACAGGGGCAGCAGCACCCATAGCGTGGCGCGGGTCAGGTCGGCCCACACATTGCCGATGGATTGTGCAGAGTGCCTTGCAAAACCACGCACCAGCGCAATGACGACCACCAGGCCCGTGGCGGCAGACAGAAAGTTCTGCACCGTCAGCGCCAGCATCTGCGTGAGGTAGCTCATGGTGCTCTCGCCACCATAGCCTTGCCAGTTGGTGTTGGTGACAAAGCTGACGGCCGTGTTGAAGGCCGAGTCCGGCGACACGGCAGCCATGCCTTGCGGGTTGAGGGGCAACACCGCCTGCCAGCGTTGCAGCGCATACACGGCCAGCACGCCCAGGCCGTTGAACACCAGCAGGCCCAGCGCGTAGCGCAGCCAGCCAGTTTCTTCGTCGGGCCGCACGCCAGCCAGTTTGAACAGCGGCCCCTCCAGCCGCCGCCCTAAGGTAAAGCGGCCTGCCATCACGGTATCAATCCAACGCGCCAGCGGCCATGCCAGCGCCAGCAGCAGTGCGATAAACACTGCCAATTGCAGCCAGGCACCGGTGCTCATGAAAAGTCCTCCGGCCGCAGCAGCACGGCGACCAGATACACCAACAGGGCAGCAGCCAGCACGGCCGCCAGAATCATCCAGCCGCTGGTCATGACCGCCCCCCTTGCGCTTGCTGTTGCAGCCGCGCGCAACCCTGGGCCAGCCCATAGACAGCCAGCCAGAGCAGGCCTGCTGCCGCCAAAAATATCCAGTCCATAGCGTCCTCCTTGAGACATGGACCGATGCTAGGAATGGCCGCATCAAGACGAGCGCAAGAGTGCGGGGTGGGGTATCAAGATCGCATCAAGATGCGCGGGCGCGCGGCCGGACTATCAAACAGGTGTGTGGTGGTGTGCTATCCAGTTGATAGCTGTTGGCGCTTTATCTTCCTGCGCTAAAGGCTGTTTTTGCTCTGATTCACCTTTGTGCGGGGCACGGGCCGGCTGATGGTGGTGCAGGCGTTGGGTGTGTCTGCTGCTGAACGCCTTGCTGGGGCACACACTGAGGCTTTCTAGCAAGAGAGCCGGGTCACAGCAGTGCTTGGATGCCAGCCCGGAGCCAAGGCGCTCGCGAGGTGAGATCATCCCCACCCCGGTTTTCGTTTCTTTTCTTCATGACCCAGGCCACTCCACTCCGTCCCAGCGCTTCCAGTCCGCTCAATTCGCTGGTTCCTTTGCTTTTTGTGGCGCTCTGGAGCACCGGCTTTATCGGCGCCAAGCTGGGGCTGCCGTATGTGGAGCCACTGACCTTTCTGGCGCTGCGGTTTGCCATCGTCATCGTGCTCATGCTCGCGGTGGTCGCCGTGGCGCGTGCGCCGTGGCCGCCAACGGGACGGGCCTGGCTGCACATTGGGGTGTCGGGCCTGCTGGTGCACGGCGTGTACCTGGGTGGGGTGTTCATGGCCATCGGGCACGGGCTGCCGTCAGGCATCACGGCGCTGGTGGTGGGGTTGCAGCCACTGCTGACAGCCCTGGTGGCCGGGGCTTTGCTGGGCGAGAAGGTGCGGCCGGCCCAGTGGGCGGGCCTGGCCCTGGGCTTTACCGGCGTGGCGCTGGTGGTGGCGGGCAAGGTGGCCACCGTGCCGGCGGGTGCTTTGTTGGGAATGCTGCTGCCCGCTGTGGTCGCGCTGCTGGGCATCACGGCCGGCACGCTGTACCAGAAGCGGTTCTGCCCCTCGTTCGACTTGCGTACGGGCTCGGTGATTCAGTACCTACCCTGTGCCGTGGCCATGGCCGCCGTCGCCTACGCCACCGAATCCATGGCCATATCGTGGACGGGAGAGTTTGTGTTTGCGCTGGGCTGGCTGGTACTGGTGCTCTCGCTGGGGGCGGTGAGCCTGCTGAACCTGCTCATTCGCCGGGGCGGCGCGGTGAACGTGGCCAGCCTGTTCTACCTGACCCCGCCCACCACCGCGCTGATCGCCTGGGCCATGTTTGGCGAGACGCTCAGCGGTTGGGCGCTGGTGGGGATGGCGTTGGCAGTGGTGGGGGTGTGGCTGGCGCGGCAGACGAGGTAGGGCCTCAATAGGCCCTGCAGATCAAAGCTTGCGCAGTCGCTCCAGCGCGGCGCGCAGCGTTTCGTCCTTCTTGGCAAAGCAGAACCGCACCACGCGCTGGTCAAACCCGTCGCCATAGAACGCTGACAGCGGAATCGCGGCGACGCCTACCTCGCGGGTGAGCCACTGGCAGAAATCGGCCTCGTTCAAGTCGCTGATCGCCGAGATATCCACGCACTGGAAGTAGCTCCCGGTACTGGGCAGCAGCTTGAAGCGTGAGCCTTCCAGGCCCTGGCGGAACAAGTCGCGCTTGGCCTGGTAGAACGCGGGCAGTTGCAGGTAGGGCGTGGGGTCTTGCAGGTAGGCGGCCAGGCCGTGCTGCATGGGCGTGTTGACGGTGAACACGTTGAACTGGTGCACCTTGCGAAATTCGGCCGTCAGCGCTGCGGGCGCAGCCACGGTGCCGACCTTCCAGCCGGTAACGTGGAAGGTCTTGCCGAAGCTCGACACGATGAAGGCGCGGGCGGCCAGGCCTGCAAAGCGCGCGGCGCTCTGGTGGTCGGCGCCGTCGAACACCATATGTTCGTACACCTCGTCGCTGATCAGCAGGATGTCGGTGGGCGCGAGCAGGTCTTCGAGCTGGCGCATTTCCTCGGCCGTCCAGATGGTGGCGCTGGGGTTGTGCGGGCTGTTGATGAGGATGGCGCGGGTGCGCGGCGTGATGGCGGCGCTGATCTTGGCGAAGTCGGGGCGGAAGGTGCCTGGCGTGAGCGGCACGCGCACGGCCTTGCCGCCAGCCAGCTCGATGTTGGGCACATAGCTGTCGTAGCAGGGGTCGAGCACGATCACCTCATCACCCGGGTGCACGATGGCGAGTATGGCGGTGATGATGGCCTGCGTGGCGCCCGCAGTGATGGTGATTTCGGTGTTGGGGTTATAGGCGCGGCCGTGCAGCGCCTCGATCTTGCGAGCCACGGCCTCGCGCAGCGCAGGGATGCCGGGCATGGGCGGGTACTGGTTGTGCCCGGCCTGCATGGCAGCGGTGACGGCGTTCACCAGCTCAGGGGCGCATTCAAAGTCTGGAAAGCCCTGGCCCAGGTTGACGGCCTTGTGTTCGGTGGCAAGGGCCGACATCACCGTGAAGATGGTGGTGCCGACGTGGGGCAGCTTGCTGGGAAAGGCTGGGGTGCGGGCGGCAGCGTTAGCTTGGGTCATGGCGCAACAACGTAAAAATCAAAGGTGTTTTGAAGACAGGCGAACTACGGCGAAGTCACAGCTCATAGTCGTTGACGTGCCCCGTCATCGCTCGGGCGATGAGGTCACGGCTCAGCCGGTCGCTGAGCAGTTCGGCAAATTTATAGACAAAGTTGCGCAGGTAGGCGCTGCGCTTGAAGGCAACGCGTGCCACGCTCTGCCCGAAAAGGTGGCCCACAGGGCGCACGGCCAGGTCGCCCACCGGGTCGTCGCGCATGGCCATCTCGGCCACGATGCCGATGCCCAGGCCCAGGCGCACGTAGGTTTTGATCACGTCCGAGTCGATGGCTTCGAGCACGATGCGCGGCTGAAGCTTGCGGGCGGCAAAGGCCTGGTCGATCTTGCCCCGGCCGGTGAACGAGGGGTGGTAGGTAATCAGCGCCTCATGCGCCAGGTCGTCCAGGCCGATGCGTTCCTTCTGCGCCAGCGGGTGGTCGTTGGGTACGACCAGCACGTGCTGCCATTCGTAGCAGGGCAGGGTGACGAGTTCGGGGTAATCGGCCAGGGATTCGGTGGCCATGCCGATTTCTGCCACTTCATCGATCACCATGCGCGCCACCTCGTGCGGCGTGGCCTGGTGCAGGCTGATGTTGACCTTGGGGTAGGCCTCGCGCAGCCGGGCCACGGGCACGGGCAGCACGTAGCGGGCCTGGGTGTGGGTGGTGGCGATGCTCAAGGTGCCGCTGTCTTGCGCGCTGAACTGCTCGCCAATGCGCTTCAAGTTACCCACCTCGCGCATGATGACTTCGATGCTTTTGAGCACGTGCTGGCCGGGCTCGGTGATGCGCTTGAGGCGTTTGCCGTGGCGGGCAAAGATGTCCACGCCCAGTTCTTCTTCCAACTCGATGATGGCCTTGGAGACGCCGGGCTGGGAGGTGTGCAGGGCCTTGGCGGCTTCAGTCAGGTTGAGGTTGCGGCGTGCTGCCTCTTGAACGAAGCGGAATTGGTGCAGGTTCATATCTGATATCGCCTAAAGGGTTGCATCATTATGCTGCAAGCATCTAAGAGATATTGGAAGAACCTCAGCTTTGGGGCGCCTCGCACGCGATTTCTGCCATCAATGCGGTCATGCGCGGGTCTTCGCCGATGGCGGTCTGCACGTGGAAATGAACGCCGGGGTGGGCGGCACGCAGGTCCTGCACCAGCACGGGCAGGTCTTCACGCGCATGCTTGCCGGTGCCCAGGAACATGGGCACCACGGTGACCTGCGTGGCGCCCTGTGCGGCGAGTTGCTGGGCGGCATCTGGCAGCGATGGTGTGCACAGTTCCAGGTAAGCGCAAAGGACCGGCCTGCCAGGCTGCTGCGCGGCGATATGCGCCGCAACGGCTTCCAGCGGCACACGCCAGAGTGGGTCCCGCGATCCGTGTGCGAATAAAATGATAGCGGCTTGCGCTTGCTGCATAAGCGGTAGAGGCCAAAAAGGCTTAAAAAAATTTTACCGGCGAAGCACCAGCCAGCCGAAGGCGGCTAGCGACAGCACGGAATAGATGAGCCCCGGCGCGGCGGCGGTGAGCCAGGGCGACCAGTTCTGCAGGTTGCCTGCATAGCCGAACACGTTGTTCAGCAAGAAGAAGCTGATGCCCGCCATGACGCCACCAAACACATAGCCCGCAATGCCGCCCGAGCGGAAATGAAGGTAGGCAAAAGGCAGGGCCAGCACCACCATCACCAGGCAACTGAGCGGGTAGAAAACCTTGCGCCAGAACTCGATTTCGTACCGCTGGGCAGACTGGCCGTTGGCGTCGAGGTGGCGGATGTACTGGAAGAGGTCGATGGTGGCCATGCGGTCGGGTTTGAGCAGCGAGGCGGCCACCATGTCGGCGCTGATGCGGGTGGGCCACTGCAAGGTGGGTGCATCCAGGTGCTCCACACGCGCCTCGTCGTTGCCGCGCTGTTCGAAGCGGCTGCGCTGCACTTGCTCCAGGTTCCACGCACCGTCCGGCCCAAACTGGCCGGATGCGGCCCGCGTCTGCGAGGCGAGCCGGCCCTTGGCATCGAATTCAAAGATGCGCACGTCCAGCATGCCGCCATTGGGTGTGAGGGCGCGCACGTTCACGGCATAGGAGTGGTCGTCCTGGCGCTCTTTGAGCCAGGCGCCCGTGGCGCCCGTGGTCAGGCGCCCCAGGTATCGCACCTTGACGAGTTGAGCGGCGCGGTCGGTCAGCGGCGCAATGTAGTCGCCTACCGCAAAGGTCAACAGTACAAAGAAGCCCCCCAGCGCCACGAGGGTGCGCAAGGCGCGCCACGGGCCCATGCCGCTGGTGCGCATGATGGTGAACTCGGAGCTTTGGGCGAGCCGCGCCATCACGAAGATGGTTCCGATGAGCACGGTAATGGGCAGCAATTCGTACAGGTGGCTGGGAATGCTCAGCACCACGAACAGGAATGCGTGCGAGAGCTGGTAGCCCTCGGCGCCGGTGCGGCCCACCCAGCGCAGTTCGTCCACCAGGTCAAAAAAGAAAAACAGCGCCAGAAATCCGGCGGTGACAAAGGCCACGGCGAACAGGGCTTCGCGGTGGATCAGGCGGCGAATGGTTTTCATGCGGGGCTCCTGGTCGGACGGGGCTGCCAGAGCCGCCGCACGGTCCAGTGGTTGTGGCGCGCAGCCAGGATCAGCAGCGACATCGTCAGCATGCCGCCATGCAGCAGCACCATGAAGCTCACCAGGCCCAAACGGCCCGCACCCACCCAGCTTTGCCCCAGCGTCATGAGGTTGTAGTACACGATGAAAGCAAAAAGCGCGAACACCAGGCTGGTGCTGCGCGCAGCGCGCGGGTTGACGCTGGCCACGGCCAGGCCCAGCACGACGAAGTTGATGGCGGCCAGCGCCAGCCCCAAGCGCCAGCCCAGTTCGGCGCGGTAGGCGGGCAAGGGTTGCATCAGCAGCTCGTGCGTGGCGCGGGTCTTCACAGACAGTTCTTCCGCCGAGCCTGCAGGTGCCGACCCAATGCGGGTGCCGTATTCAGAGAACTCGCTGATCTTGACGCCGGGCTTGTCGCGCGAGGTCTCCAGGCGCTGGCCTTCGCTCAGCACCGCCATGCGCTCGCCGCCCCGTGTCTCCAGCCGCGCGCTGCGCGCAGAGGTCACGGATTCGCGGGCGCCGTCGGTGGCGGCGATGAAGATGTTGTTGCCAGCCTGCGTGTCGGGGCTGTCCTTGTCGATGAAGAACACCCGGCTTCCGTTGGAGGATTCCTGGAATTCGCCGGGCGCGATGCGGTCGATGTCGCTGCGTTGTTCGTAGCGCGTCTTGAGTTCCTGAATCTGGGAGTTGGCCCAGGGCCACACCAGCAGCGACAGCACAGCAATGACCACCATGACCGGCCACGCAAAACGCAGCAAGGGCCGCAGCAGGCTGATGAGGCCACGGCCGCTGGCAAACCAGATGACCATTTCGCTGTCACGGTACATGCGCGAAAGTGTGCCGACCACAGCGATGAAGAGGCTCAGGCTCAAGATGGTGGGCAACTGCCCCAGCACCGTGAAGCCCATGACCAGCATCACATCGGAAGGGCTCACGCTGCCCTTGGATGCCTGTCCCAGGGTGCGGATGAGCATCATGGTCATGACCACGGTCACCAGCACCACGAGCGTCGCGCCAAAGCTGCGCGCCAGCTCCTTGCGGATGGATGAATCGAATAACATTGGCTAGGAGCGCGCTATGCACTTTTGCGTGCATATCAAAGTGCATAGCACGCTCAAAAGGAAAACACCGATTATGAACTTTGATCTCAAGACCCTTGACCTTGCTGCGGCAGCTTCAGAGAAATGCGACCTGCTGGTTGTGCTGCTCCCTGAGGGCTTCAAGCCCGGCAAGGATGCGCTGTCCGCCCTGGCGGCCCTGGCGCTCAAGAACGGGGATCTGGCCACGAAGGCGGGCAAGCACCTGCAGCTGTACCAGGTGCCTGCCGTTGCCGCCCGTCGCGTAGTGTTGGTGGGGCAGGGTGACGGATCTGCCCGTGCCACCCGCCAGGCGCTGCAGGCGGTGGGGGGGGCCGTCAAGGCGCCACAGACCAAACGGGTGGTGTTGTGTTTTGCCGGAGCCGTGCAAGCCGCTTCTGTCAGCGCCGCGGTGCAGGCTGTGGCCGAAGTGAGCTATGTCTACACCACCACCAAGACCAAGGTGGAGGCACGCAGCCTGAGCCGCTGCGTGGTGGGTGTACCCACCGCCCCGGATGTGCGCGAGGACTTCGACGCCGGTGTGGCGCTGGTGGCTGGGGTGGAGTTTGCGCGGGAATGGGGCAACCGCCCCGCCAACCATGCCACCCCCACCCTGCTCGCCGATGCCGCCAAGACTCTGAGCAAGCTGCCCCGCATCCAGTGCAAGGTCCACGGCCCGGCCGAAGTGGCCCGGTTGGGCATGGGCGCCTTCCTCGCTGTGGCAAGGGGTTCCGAGGAACCCCTGAGATTCATCGAATTGCGCTACAACGGCGCGGCCAAGGACCAGGCTCCCGTCGTGCTGGTGGGCAAGGGCATTACGTTCGATACCGGGGGCATCTCCATCAAGCCTGCCCCGGAGATGGACGAGATGAAGTTCGACATGTGCGGCGCTGCCAGCGTGCTGGGCACCTTTCGCGCTCTGGGAGAGTTGCAGCCCTCGATCAATGTGGTGGGGCTGATACCCGCCTGCGAGAACATGCCCGATGGCCGTGCCGTCAAGCCGGGTGACGTGGTCACGAGCATGAGCGGTCAGACCATCGAAATCCTGAACACCGACGCCGAAGGCCGTCTGGTGCTGTGCGATGCGCTCACCTACGCCGCCCGCTTCAAGCCTGCCGCCGTGGTGGACATTGCCACCCTGACCGGCGCCTGCGTGATTGCGCTCGGTGGTGTGCGCAGTGGTCTGTTCGCCAACAACGATCCCCTGGCATCCGCATTGCAGCAGGCCGGCGAGTCTGCCCAGGACCCTTGCTGGCGCATGCCGCTGGACGACGACTATGCCGATGGTCTCAAGAGCAATTTCGCCGACATGGGCAATGTAGCCGGCCGTGCGGGGGGCTCCATCACCGCCGCGAAGTTCCTGCAAAAGTACGTGGGCGACGTGCCATGGGCGCACCTGGATATTGCTGGCACGGCCTGGAAGGGTGGCGCCGCGAAAGGTGCCACAGGGCGGCCGGTGGGACTTCTGGTGCACTATCTGATGGGCCAGGCCCGTGCCAAGCCGGTTTCCAAGCCTGCGGCGGCAAAACGCTCCGTGCGCACCAAGACGGCCTGAGCGTGCCATGACCGAGGTTGCGTTTCATTTCAATGCGCCGGACAAGCTGGCCTACGCATGCCGCTTTGCGCGCAAGGTGCAGCGCAGCGGGGCCCGCCTGGTGATTGCGGCGCCACCCGACACCTTGGCGGCGCTGGACCGCATGCTCTGGGCCCTTGCTCCGCAGGACTTTGTGGCCCATTGCCTTGGCGATGCTGATGAAGACCTGGTCCATGCGTCTCCCGTGTTGCTGACTGCCGATGCCCGGTCTGCCCCGCACCATGAAGTGCTACTGAACCTGCACGCGGAGGTGCCCGAGGGATTTGGCCGGTTTGATCGGTTAGTGGAAGTGGTGAGTGCACAGGATGAGTTGGATCGTGGCGAGGCCCGGGCGCGCTGGCGCCACTATGCATCGCGCGGCTATGCCATTACTCGCCACGACTTGGTGCTGAAAGCTGGCTGATGGCGCTGCCTCCTCCCAAAACGCCCCCGCGCTTTGTTCCCACCCTCACCGAAGTGGTGCAGGTGCCGGACTCCGCGCCTCTGCCGCCGGCGTCCTCTGCACCATTGCGCACCACGGTCATGTCTCCGTCCGCGTTGCCCGCTGCAAGACCCAGCCCGACAGCAGCGCAGCCTGCGACACGACCGCTGAGCCCACCTCTGCCCAGTGCCCGCCCGCCTGCTGTGATGGCGCCACGCCCGGCTGCACCAGCGCCCGTGCAGAGTGCGCCCGCTCCATTGGTTCACCAGGCTCCCGTTGCGGCGGTGGCGGCTCCCGCCTCTTCGTCTTCGCCTGCATCGCTCGCGTCGACCCTCGGGCCTTCAAAGACGCCCAGACCGCAGCTCACCCGGCCACTGCCTGAAGGCATGGAGGAGTACATGGTGCACAGGGTCATGCAGCGTGTGGACGTTGTGCTGGATCAACGTTTGCGCGAAGCCATCGCCACCGTGGTGCAGGAACAGACACGATCGGTGCTGCCGCGACTGCGTGAAGAGATTGAATCCGTGGTCCGGCATGCCGTGTACGAGGCGGTGGCGGACGAGCTGGCCAGTGGCGCGGCCTCGGTGCCAAAGGGATGACAGGGTATTCCCCTGTGGTTTCTCTCGCGTTTAATCGTGTTCCCTAATGATCTGGCCCGTAAATTGCGATATGTTCGCCTGCGTTGAGACACAAGAAGATTCTCAGCGTTTATCTTTACTGGAGATTTGATATGCAATTGAAGTTGAAACTGACCGTGGTTGCTGCTATCGCGGCTGTTGCTGGTGTGGCCTCTGCACAAGAGCAGGTGGTCAAGATCGGCCATGTGGCTCCGGTTTCCGGCGCCCAAGCCCACTACGGCAAGGACAACGAAAATGGCGCCCGCATGGCCATTGAAGAGCTGAACGCTCAAGGCATCACCATCGGCGGCAAGAAGATCAAGTTCGAACTTCAAGCTGAAGATGACGCTGCCGATCCAAAGCAGGGCACGGCCGCTGCACAAAAGCTGTGCGACTCCAAAGTTGCAGGCGTTGTCGGCCACCTCAACTCCGGTACCACCATTCCTGCTTCCAAGGTCTACAACGACTGCGGCATCCCGATGGTGACGGGCGCTGCGACCAACCCCAACCTGACCAAGCCTGGCTACAAGACCACCTTCCGTATCATCGCCAATGACAACGCCCTGGGCGCTGGCCTGGCGTTCTACGCTGTGGATACGCTCAAGCTGAAGACCGTTGCCATCATCGACGACCGTACCGCTTACGGCCAAGGTGTGGCAGACGTGTTCAAGAAGACTGCCACTGCCAAGGGCATGAAAGTGGTGGACGAGCAGTTCACGACCGACAAGGCTACCGACTTCATGGCCATCCTGACGGCCATCAAGTCCAAGAACCCTGATGCCGTGTTCTACGGCGGTATGGACCCTCAAGCCGGCCCCATGCTGCGCCAGATGGAACAACTGGGCATGGGCAACGTCAAGTACTTCGGTGGTGACGGCGTCTGCACGTCTGAAATCGCCAAGCTCGCAGCGGGTGCCAAGACCCTGGGCAACGTGATCTGTGCTGAAGGCGGCTCTTCGCTGGCCAAGATGCCCGGCGGCACGGCCTGGAAGGCCAAGTACGACGCCAAGTACCCCAACCAGTTCCAGGTCTACAGCCCCTACACCTACGACGCCACGTTCCTGTTGGTGGACGCTATGAAGCGCGCCAACTCCGTGGACCCCAAGGTGTATGTGAACGAACTGGCCAAGTCCAACTTCAAGGGTGTGACCTCCACCATCGCTTTTGAACCCAATGGCGAAATGAAGAACCCCGCCATCACTCTGTACGTCTACAAGGACGGCAAGAAGACCCCTCTGTAATCGGAGTGGTCTCGCTCTTCAAGGTCTTTTTGGCTTTGGAGAGCTCCAAACAAAAGGGCTTCCTTTGGGAAGCCCTTTTTTTGTTGTTCAAATGCAGCTAGGTGGGGTGAGCAGGTTGTTCTGCTTGGCTGCTCAATGCCCAGGAGCTGGAGCTTGTTGAAGACTCGGGCGATGACCAAAACCGGCGCTAGGCGCAGCAGAAGGTGCAATCGTACTGAGGTCAGGAGCTTCCAGTCTTGTTGCTTCCCGCAATAGCGAGGATGGATGTACCCGATTTTTGCGCCAGATTAACGCCGCACCTGCAGTGCGCCTGGATTCACGATGTTGGTGGGAGTGCCTTTGATGAAATTCACCACATTGTCGAATGCTGCACCAAAATAAAGCTCATAGCTGTCTTGCTCGACATAGCCAATGTGGGGCGTGCAAATGCAGTTCTCCAGCCGCAGCAGGGCATGGCCCTGAAGGATGGGTTCGCTCTCGAATACGTCGACTGCGGCCATGCCGGGGCGGCCCCGGTTCAGGGCTGCAATCAGGGCATCGGTCTCAATCAGCTCAGCACGCGAAGTGTTAACCAGCAGGGAGGTGGGCTTCATGCAAGACAGATCTTCGAGTGAGACGATGCCGCGCGTTTCGTCGTTGAGCCGAAGGTGGAGCGAGATCACATCGCATTGCGAGAAAAACTCCTCGCGCGTGGTGGCAGCCTGGTATCCATCCGTCAAGGCCTGGGCGCGTGATGCCTCACGCCCCCAAATGCGGACGTTCATTCCAAAAGCACGCCCGTAGCCCGCCACCAATTGGCCAATGCGGCCATAACCCCAGATACCCAGCGTTTTGCCCCGCAGCACGCTGCCAAGGCCAAAGTTGGGAGGCATGGACGCCGTCTTCAGCCCTGATTGTTGCCAGGCGCCATGCTTGAGGTTGGAGATGTACTGCGGCAGTCGGCGCATTGCGGCCATGACAAGCGCCCACGTCAGCTCTGCGGGGGCCACGGGTGAGCCTATGCCTTCTGCCACTGCAATCCCACGTTCCGTACAGGCAGCTACATCAATGTGACTGCCGATCTTGCCGGTTTGCGCGATGAGCTTGAGACGGGGAAGTTTCTCCACCAGTTGACGGGTGATCTGGGTGCGCTCCCGCACAAGCACGATGATGTCAGCGTCTTTGAGGCGGACGGACAGCTGGCCCAGCCCCTTGACGGTGTTGGTGTAGACCTTGGCGGTGTACGCGTCGAGCCGGGATGCGCAGTGGAGCTTGCGGACTGCGTCCTGGTAGTCGTCGAGGATCACAATGTTCATCCCGACATTGTGCCTTGGCCACGCCGGTCGTTTCATACCGGACCGCCCCCTGGCACAGGAAAGGATGGGGCTTTTGGTGACGGAGTGTTGGCGACCTCGACAAGCGCCGTCCACAGCGATCAGGCGGCATCCTCCATATACAAAGCAGTCAATGGATCGCTGGGTGGTGCATGCCTTGGGCTCAACAGGCTTGCAGCGCCGCCTCGGATGCAGCCAGGCGGTCCAGCTCGGCGCACACATCGGCCATGCGGCCGGCGATCACCAGTCGGCCTGAGCCGCCCGATGTGGGGAGCCTGCGCAGGACCTTGGCAGCCCTGCAGCCTGAGCCGTCTGCCAATCTGGATGATCCACAGGCAACGCGGGTAGCGGCAGGCGGCGGTATGAACGCCCGGGCATCGGTATTGGTGGCCACAAACCGCGTGGTGGCTCCGGTGGGTGGTGTCTGGGGGCTGACCGTAAAGGGCCAGTTGCCTCGCGGTGGACGTTGGCTGGGGATGTTGGATGGATGGCGGGGTTTGTCAGTGCCTGCTGATCCGCGCCTGCGGCCCAGGTCCGCGTCATCGGGATGGGGGCGGGGCGCTGGCAGGTCTGCTGCAGACGGCTCCTTGAAGGTGTGGAGCCAGTGGGTCAGGGTACGCAGAGTGCTGGAGAGCGCAGAAAAGGTGGTCAAGGCAATTCCCATGTGAAAACTCCGAAGGTCGGGGGTTGGACATAGGCAGGATTGCAAAGTAAACCGGCACCGCAGGGCTGGCGTACTGGTTTTACCAGTGCGCCAAACGCCCGCCACCTGCAGCGCGGCAGCTAACGAACTAATTCATGAGTGAATGCGATGGAGCGCTGTGGCTACATCAACATGGTGTTGCGGATGAGGCCGACGGCCAGCCCTTCGATCTCAAAGGGTTCGCCGGGCTGCACCACTATGACCGGGTAATCCGGGTTCTCGGGCAGCAGTTCGATGGCAGTCGCAGTACGGCGCAGGCGCTTGACCGTCACATCGTCTCCCAGGCGGGCCACGATGATCTGGCCGTTGCGGGCTTCGCGGGTGGACTGCACAGCCAGCAGATCGCCATCCATGATTCCGGCATCGCGCATCGACATACCGCGCACTTTGAGCAGGTAATCGGGTTTGTGATGGAACAGGCTGTTTTCCACACTGTAGGTTTGATCAACGTGTTCCTGCGCGAGAATGGGCGACCCTGCCGCCACACGTCCCACCAGGGGTAGCACCAGTTGTGAGAGTCCGGGAATCGGCAGGCTGAACTGGTTGCCGCGCGCTGCATTGATGGAGCGCACGGTGTCACCGCGCAACCGGATGCCACGGGATGTGCCACTGACCAGCTCGATCACGCCTTTGCGCGCCAGCGCCTGGAGATGTTCTTCTGCCGCGTTGGCCGACTTGAACCCCAGTTCGGCAGCGATCTCTGCACGGGTGGGCGGCGCCCCGGTGCGTGCAATGGCCGTCTGGATGAGATCCAGAATTTGTTGCTGGCGGGCAGTGAGTTTCGGGTTGTCGAGCATGGTGGTTTCCGGTGGAGGCGGCTACAGTGATGGACAACTGTTTTTTAATCCAGTAACTGTATTTTTCACCAGTTTTTCGGAGTACGCAAGTGAGTGGGCAAAAAATTGTGGTTTTGGGCACCGGAGGGACCATTGCAGGCACGTCCGCGCAGGCTGGCGACAACATCGGCTACACCGCTGCGCAGGTAGGGGTCGGGCAGCTGCTTGCAGCTGTTCCCGGATTGCAGCAGGCCGCGCGGGGCGTGCTGGTGGCGGAGCAGGTGGCCCAGATCGACAGCAAGGACATGGATGGCCAGGTGTGGCAGGCGCTGGCGCTGCGCTGTGCGCACCACCTGGAAGATCCCGAGGTGCGTGGTGTAGTCATTACCCACGGAACCGACACGCTGGAAGAGACGGCGTGGTTTCTGCACGAAGTGCTGGACACCCGCGCGAAACCCGTGGTGCTGACCTGTGCCATGCGCCCGGCCACGGCGCTCACGCCCGATGGGCCTCAGAATCTTCTGGATGCTGTTGCTGTGGCGGTCACGCCCGGCGCACGGGGTGTGCTGGCGGTCGCCGCTGGCGAAATTCATGGGGCACGGCAGGTTCAGAAGGTGCACCCCTACCGGGTGAATGCGTTCAACTCGGGCGAGGCCGGGCCTTTGGGTTGGGTGGAGGAGGGGGCTGTCCGCCTTGTGCAGGATTGGCCCCTGGCGCCTGGTGTTCGGGCATTGAATGCTATTGAAAATGTAGTGAATGCCGCAGCCTGGCCCCGCGTGGAAGTGGTCATCAGCCACGCTGGCGCATCGGGAACCATGGTGGACGCACTGGTGCGAGATGGGGTCCAGGGGCTGGTGGTGGCCTGCACCGGCAATGGCACCATCCACCATGCTCTGGAGGCCGCATTGCTGCGTGCCCAGGAGGCGGGTGTGCGCGTGGTGCGGACCACACGTTGCTCCGAGGGGCAGGTGCTGCCCAAGCCGGGGGACGCATTACCGGACTCCAAAGGGCTATCCCCCTTGAAGGCCAGGATCTCGCTGATGCTCGAACTGCTGCACTGAGCAACAAGGCCGCTCCGATGTTTTTTGCAGCTCTTAAGTCCCATGCGTGGGCCTACCCCGCGCTGGAGGTGGTGCACATCGTAGGCATTGCCTTGCTGCTGGGCAACTTGGTCTTGCTGGAGTTGCGGGTGTTTGGCCGTGGGGCGGCGCTGCCCGTCAAGGATTTGGCGCGGCTCAGCCTGTCGCTGGCATTGTGTGGTTTTGGCCTGGCGGCGGCGTCGGGCCTCTTGATGTTTGCCACACAGCCTGCCGAACTGCTCGCCAGCCGCGCATTCACCTTGAAGATGCTGCTGTTAATGCTTGCAGGTTGCAACGCCGCGTGGTTCCATGGGCGGGGTTCCCTGGCTCGCCTGGATGCTCTGGCGCGGGTACAGATGCTGGGTTCCACCGTGATCTGGCTGGCTGTGGTGGTGTGTGGCCGCTGGATTGCTTACCTCTGATCAGACATGACAAGGAGAGAACCGATGAGCCTGCAACGCCGCCACGTGCTCCTGGCCGCCACGGCCATTCCCTGGGGCGCGCGTGCCCACCATGGGTGGAGCAGTTTTGACCCCGACCGTCCCATCTACCTGGAAGGCACCGTGCGCAAAGTGCGCTGGCAAAATCCACACGCCGAGCTGGAGCTGGAGACACCTGCCGAGCTGAAGCTGCCTGCGGATCTGGCCCAGCGTGCGGTGCCTGCGCAGGCGTCCCCCGTGGATGGCAAGGCCTTGCTGGCCAAGACGGTTTTGCCTACCCGCAAAGACCGCCACTGGGAGGTGGAGCTGGCGCCCCTGACCCGCATGCAGGCCTGGCAGGTGCAGGAGATCAAACCCGGCACTGCGGTATCGGTGGTGGGCTTTACCCTGCGCGAAGAGAAGGGCGACGCGGTGCTGCGGGCGGAATACCTGTTTGTGGATGGCAAAGCCTACGGCTTACGCTCCAGCCCAGCCTGAGCCATCGGTATGGCCCGGGGATAGCCATGCGAAAGACCTGAAACTGTTCCCTGCACCGCATAAAAAAGCGACGCCCTGCTGCCATGGCGTCGCTGGTTGCAAGGGGCGATAGGCTCGTGCCTTAACTGGCCAGTGCCTGCAGTGCGCGTGCCGTGATCTCGTCCACGCTGCCCGTGCCGCTGATGGCGCGATACTTGGGGGCCAGCTCGGGTTCGGCCTGGGCCCAGTTGCTGTAGTAGTCCACCAGCGGACGCGTCTGGTCGCTGTAGACCTGCAGGCGCTTCTTGACGGTTTCTTCCTTGTCGTCTTCGCGCTGGATCAGCTCTTCGCCCGTCACGTCGTCCTTGCCTTCCACCTTGGGCGGGTTGAACTTGACATGGTAGGTGCGGCCGCTGGCGGGGTGCGAGCGGCGGCCGCTCATGCGTTCGATGATGGCGTCAAAGGGCACATCGATTTCGAGCACGTAGTCGAGCTTGACGCCCGCTGCCTTCATGGCATCGGCCTGGGGAATGGTGCGGGGGAAGCCGTCGAACAGGAAACCGTTGGCGCAGTCTGCTTGCGTGATGCGCTCCTTGACGAGACCGATGATGATGTCGTCACTGACCAGGGCGCCGGAATCCATCACCGCCTTGGCCTGCAGGCCCAGAGGGGTGCCGGCCTTGACGGCTGCGCGCAGCATGTCACCGGTGGAGATCTGGGGGATGCCGTACTTCTGGCAGATGAACGTGGCTTGCGTGCCCTTTCCGGCGCCAGGCGCGCCCAACAAAATCAGTCTCATGGAAGTCCTCGAAGGTTAGAAATCGGTTGGCGCCGCTGGCGGGGACGTTCGAAGGGCGCCTGAAGCCGTTCTGTGCGCCCGGGATGCGGTGCTCTCGTTGCGGTCGAGGATAGCATGCGACTCCCTTGCGCTGACTTACATGCTGCACCGGGTTGGGCAGGGGTGTCGCAGGGAGGATAGCCGGGGCATTCGGCGGACCGGCGCGGCGCGCGCCACCGGCCCGCTCCTCATCGGAAAAGGCGGCGAACCCGTTCCAGGTCTTCGGGCGTATCCACGCCCGGGCCAGGGGCCGCTTTGGCCAGGTGAACCGCAATGCGGTGGCCGTGCCACAGCGCGCGCAGTTGCTCCAGCGCTTCCACCGCCTCGGTGGGGGCGGGTGTCAGGGCAGGAAATTGGCGCAGAAAGCCCGCACGATAGCTGTAGATGCCCACATGCCGCAGTGGCGCGAACCCCGCCAGGGCTGCTACACCGGGTGCCGCCGCCTCGGCCGCACCTTGCCACCAGGCCAATCCCATATGGTCCCGCGCAAAAGGGATGGGCGCGCGGCTGAAGTAGTGGGCCAGGCCACGCGCGTCCAGCACCACTTTCACCACGTTGGGGTTGGTGTAGTCGGCCAGTGACGCCATGGCGTGGGCTGCGGTGCCCATGCTGGCCTCCGGCCGGGTGGGCAGGAGGGCTGCCACAGCGTCGATGAGGCCCGGGTCTATCAAAGGTTCATCGCCTTGCACGTTGACGACCACGTCGTCCCCGTCCAGGCCCAGCTGGGTACAGGCTTCGGCCAGGCGGTCGCTGCCGCTGGGGTGGTCGGCGCGGGTCAGTATCGCTTGTACGCCATGGGCGGCGCAGGCCTGCAGGATGCGAGGGTCATCGGCTGCCACCACCACGCAGGCTGCTGCACTTTGGGCGGCACGCTGGGCCACGCGCACCACCATGGGCAGGCCAGCGATATCGGCCAGGGGTTTGTCGGGCAGGCGGCTGGATGCCATGCGCGCTGGGATCAGCACCGTGAAGCGACCGCTCGCGGTCGCAACGCCTGGCGTGCCGGGATCCGTTGCTGCGCTCACTGCTCCAGTTCCTCATCGGTGAGTGTGCGGGCTTCATTTTCGAGCAGCACCGGGATGCCGTCCCGCACCGGATAGGCCAGGCGAGCGCTGCGGGAGACCAGTTCCTGGGCATCGCGGTCGTAGGTCAGCGGGCCTTTGGTGACGGGGCAGACCAGCAGTTCAAGCAGTTTGGGATCCATGGTGACAGCGCTTTCCAGGAGGTTCGTTCGGGCAGGCAAGGATGATAGCGGCGGCCCGGGCGGTGAATCGTTAATGCCTGTGGACGCCCAAGGCCAGCAGGCGCACATCCAGCGCTGCGAAAAAGGCCGGGTCGATGTGCAATTGCAGGGGCACGGCCAGCGCGTCCGGGTGGTGTTGCCAGAGCTTGACAGCGTCTTTTTCGGTGCAAATTAGCGGGTGGCGCTTGTCAGGTGAGCGGTTCCAGCTATCAAAATCATAGTGATCTGGTAAGGCTTCCGTGTGTGCCAGCTGCAGCGCCTCAGCCTGCAGCATGGCAAAGAACATTTCGGGGCGTGCCACGGCCGCCACGGCATGCAGCGGCTGGCCTTGCAGGTCCGACAGCGGCACCCGGGTGCCGTCCGCACGCAAGGCATAGGGGGCCAGTCGGCGTTGCAGGCCATAGGCATGGGCGGGGTCGCTTCCAGGCGGCAGAGTCCCTGCATGCAGCACAAAATCCACCGCGCGTGGCCAGGGCTCACGCAGGGGCCCCGCTGGCAGCAGGAAACCGTTGCCCACGCCCTGTTCGTTGAAGATGCAGACCTCCAGATCGCGCGCCAAGGCCAGGTGCTGCAGGCCATCGTCGCAAACGATCACGTCGGTGTCCGGGTAAGCAGCCCGCAGGGCGCGGGCGGCGGTGATGCGGCGAGGCGCCACAAACACGGGCACCCGGCAGTTGCGCGCGATAAGGGCGGGTTCATCGCCCACCTCATGGGCGGGGCTGTCGGGCGTCACCTCCCGGCAGTCGGTGGTGCTGCGGCCGTAGCCGCGTGAGACCACGCCGGCGCGCAGGCCCAGACCTTGCAGATGCTGGACAACGGCAATGACCACGGGGGTTTTACCTGCGCCTCCGGCAATCACGTTGCCCACGACGATGACCGGGCGGCCAGGATGCTCCGCCTTCAGCTGGCCGATGCGGTAAAGCCCGCGCCGCATACCGACCAGCGTGCGGTAGACCCGCGAGACCGGCCACAGCACCCAGGCGAGCGGGCCGCGTGTCTGCCAGATTTTCTGGAGCCCGGAGGCGGGTGGGGGGAGGGCTGCGCCCCGCAATGCGGGGGCGCTGGGCGAGGGCGGCTGCAGCCCGGGGGCAGCCATGCGTGTCAGCGGCTGGGGCTGCGCGCCGCAGCCGAAGACTGCGTGGCAAACGTGATCTGCGTGAGGCCCACGCGGCGCGCGGCCTCCATCACCGAAACCACCGACTGGTGCGGCGCCATCGCATCGGCGCTGATGATGACCACACTGCCCTGGCCCGCTGTGGCGGCACTGCGCAAGGCCTGCGCGATCGCGTCCACGCTTTTGCCGTCCACGCCCGTCTTGTTGACGGCGTAGCGCCCGTCGGCGGCCACGGACACGATGACTTCCTTGGGGTGGTCGCGTTGCTGCTCGGCATCGGCCACGGGCAGCGTGAGCTGCAGCTCGGTGAACTTGCTGTAGGTGGTGGTCAGCATCAGAAAGATGAGGATCACCAGCAGCACGTCGATGAACGGGATCAGGTTGATCTCCGGCTCTTCCTTGGCGCGGGGACGGAAGTTCATTGGCGAAGCCTTTCAGGCTGAGGTTTTGCCGCCGGGCCGCCCCAAGGCAAAACGCGGCCCCCTTGGGGGGCAGGGAGCCACGCGCAGCGGGCGGACCGTGGGGGCGTCATTTCTTCCGCAAACGCAGGATGTGGCGCACAAATTGTTCCGAAGCCAACTCCAAGGTGAGCAGATAGGCATCCACCCGGGCGCGGAAGTAGCGCCAGAAGATCAGCGCCGGGATGGCCACGATGAGGCCAAAAGCCGTGTTGTACAGCGCGATCGAGATGCCATGCGCCAGCTGGGCCGGGTTGCCGCCACCCATGGCCTGGCCCACGCCACCGCTGCCGGCCTGCGAGCCAAAGATCTCGATCATGCCGATCACCGTGCCCAGCAGGCCCAGCAAGGGCGCGGCCGAGGCGATGGTGGCCAGTGCCGACAGGTATTTTTCCAGCCGGTGCGCCACGGCGCGCCCTGCGCCTTCCATGGCGGCACGCAGGTCGGTCTCGCTGCACTGGGGGTTGCTGTTGAGGGTGCGCAGGCCGCTGGCCAGCACCTCGCCCAGGGCGGAGTTTTGCGCCAACTGGTTCACCACGTCGGGGGTGGGCACGGCCTTGGACGAGACCGTAATGGCTTCATCGAGCAATTTCGGGGGGGCGACACGGGCCGTCTTGAGGGCCACGAACCGTTCAAAAATCAGCGCCATTCCCAGGACGGAACACGCAATCAGGGGCCAGATGGGCCAGCCTGCGGCTTGTATGATGGACAGCAAATCTCTCTCCGCGCAGATGAAAGCAATCGGCGATTATGGCCCAGCTTGCAGGGCCCACCTCGTCACAAACCGTTACGTTGCTGTGCGCCCCGTCGCCCCATCTGCTCACCCACAAAATCTGTGGATAACTTTGTGGGCAACCACTGTTCCAGGCCACGCAAAGTGGCGCCACGCCGTGCTTGCAACAGATTGATGAAAAATTGCGCAATGAAAAAGCTATATAAATCAATAACTTGTACGTGCTCTGGTGTTTTGCGGGCGGTTTTTAGTTATGTGGCTGTGGTAACCGCCGCTGGCCAGATTCTGTGGAGTACTTGCGCGGTGCGTGCGGCGCAAACGCCCGCCGTTTCTCATGTTTGAGCGCCCCAGCCCCGCAGCGGCGCCGCGCGTCTGGGAAGTTGGCGCGCTATGCCGCGCCATTGCTGATGCTCTGGAGGCGCGCTTCAATCCTGTCGCGGTGCGCGGCGAGATCACGGGCTTCTCGCGCGCATCCAGCGGACATTGCTACTTCTCGGTCAAAGACGCGAACGGCCAGTTGCGCTGCGCCATGTTCCGCCGCGCCGCCAGCCTGCTTGACTTTTCGCCGCGCGATGGCGAATTGGTGGAAGTGCGCGGGCGCCTTTCGGTGTACGAGGCGCGGGGCGATCTGCAGTTCATTGTGGAAAGCATGCAGCGGGCCGGGCAGGGCGCGTTGTTCGAGCAGTTCCTGCGCCTGAAGGCGCAGCTCGAAACGGAAGGCTTGTTCGACAGCGCCCGCAAGCGCCCGCTGCCTTTGCAGCCGCGTGGCATTGGCC
The DNA here is from genome assembly GCF_057597245.1 of Acidovorax sp. NN32. NCBI lineage: Bacteria > Pseudomonadati > Pseudomonadota > Betaproteobacteria > Burkholderiales > Comamonadaceae > Acidovorax > Acidovorax sp. NN32. The sequence continues at coordinate 3,000,433 of NZ_CP199679.1, read as the reverse complement.
TTGTCACGTCCACCGGGGCTGCGGCCCTTCACGACGTGGTCACGGCGCTGCGCCGTCGCGTGCCGCACATTCCGGTGGTGCTGGTGCCTGCGCAGGTGCAGGGCGCCGCAGCACCTGCTTCGCTGGTTGCGGCGCTATCAAAACTGTACATGCTTGCGCAAGCGGGACAAGCGCCAGGGGCTGATTTGACCAAAAATCCCCCCATTGACGTGATCTTGCTGGTGCGCGGGGGCGGTTCCATCGAAGATCTCTGGGCCTTCAACGACGAACAACTGGCCCGGACCATCGTGCAAAGCCCGGTGCCGCTCATCAGCGGGGTGGGGCACGAGACCGACTTCACCATCGCCGACTTCTGCGCCGACCTGCGCGCCCCCACGCCCACCGCTGCCGCCGAGCTGGTCGCCCAGCCGCGCGATGTGTGGCTGGGGGCGCTCGGGCTGCTGGCTGGGCGTATCAGCGACGGCGTGCAGCGCCAGCTCGACACCCGGCACCAGCGGCTGGACCAGGCAGCGGCGCGGCTGGGCCGCCCGTCGGGCCTGGTGGCGCGTGAGCAGATGCAACTGGCACGCCTGGCCCAGCGCATGCGTCATGGAGTGCTATTAAAATTGCAGCGGCTTGCGCAATCCCAGAAAGCGCTGGAGGCCGATTTCCCTCAAAAAATGCAACGGCGCCTGGTGCAGCAGGCCGAGCGGCTTGACCGCGCGGCCTTGCGGCTGGAGCTGCTCGACCCGCGCCTGGTGCTGCAGCGCGGCTACGCGCTGCTCACCGATACCGAGGGCCGGGCCGTGACCAGCGTGCGCCAGGCCCAGCCTGGCGATGCCCTGCGCGCCACACTGGCCGATGGCGTGGTGGACGTGACGGTGGCCCAGCCGCGACTGCTGTAACGGGGTGATGTCGCGGCGCGGTAGAAGGCGCGCCTCTGTAGGACAGCAGCGGTTTGTGGTGCTGCAGACCGGATCTGGGTGGCCTCACGCTGCACAGGTCACCTGATGTTCCTACAATGCCCCCTTCGCGCTGTGTCCGACTGCATTGCTCAGGAAAGAAAAGCGTTGCAGATGGCATCCCGGAATTTCAAACCACAAGGAAACACCACCATGGAACATACCCTTCCCCCGCTGCCCTACGCCATCGATGCCCTGGCTCCGCACTACAGCCAGGAAACCCTGGAGTACCACCATGGCAAGCACCACAACGCCTATGTGGTGAACCTGAACAACCTGCAAAAGGGCACCGAGTTCGAAGCCATGACGCTCGAAGAGATCGTCAAGAAGTCGAGCGGCGGCATCTACAACAATGCAGCGCAAATCTGGAACCACACCTTCTTCTGGAGCTGCATGGCTCCCCAGGGCGGCGGTGAGCCTTCTGGTGCACTGGCTGCAGCCATCACCGCCAAGTGGGGCAGCTACGCAGCCTTCAAGGAAGCGTTCGTGAAGTCTGCCGTGGGCAACTTCGGTTCGGGCTGGACCTGGCTGGTGAAGAAGGCCGATGGCAGCGTGGACATCGTCAACACCGGCGCCGCCGGCACGCCGCTGACCACCGCCGACAAGGCGCTGCTCACCGTGGACGTGTGGGAACACGCGTACTACATCGACTACCGCAACATGCGTCCCAAGTTCGTTGAGACCTTCCTCGACAAGCTGGTGAACTGGAAGTTTGCCGAAGCCAACTTCGCCTGATGCGCGATCCGCGCCCCGCGAGTGACCTGTCCTGACGGACTGAGGTCTGCGGGCAACAAAAAACGGCCTTCGGGCCGTTTTTTGTTGGGGACTTTGAGGCGTTTTTGGCATCTGGCGCTTGCTGGATAAGCGCTGGTAGCTATATAAATGATAGTAATTTGCACTCCCGGATCCTGGGAGTGCGATGTCGGCAAGACAGCGCTTGGGCAAGCGGCAGGGCCCAGGGCCAAGGCCTATGGGGCTGTGGCATCCCGATCTGCGCAAGCCCCTGGGTGGTCCTGCGTCACTTGCGGCTGAAAAGCGCTCCACCCAGCTTGGCGCCTGCCTTGATGTTTTTCTTGGCAAACCATCCCTGGTTCATCTCCAGCACGTAGCGCACCGGTTTTGCCGAACAGTGCGAATCCAGCGTCTGGGGCTTCATGTCGGCCAGGTTCACGATGGTGCCGTCGTCATCCACAAATGCTGCCGTGAGCGGCAGCAGCGTGTTCTTCATCCAGAAGCACTGCTGCGCGGGTTGTTCAAACACAAACAGCATCCCCTCGTGCTGGGGCATCTCCTTGCGATGCATCAGGCCGGTCTGGCGCTCCTGGGGCGTGGCGGCCACCTGGGCGTCAATGCGGTGCATGCCTGCGGTCAGTTCCACACGCTGCAAATTCAGCTGGGGGCCGTCCTGGGCCTGTGCCGTGGTGAACGGCAGTCCCGCAGCAGCGGTCAACAGCGCGGCGGCCACGGTGCGCCGTGTGGCAGCGGAAAAAGGCAAGGCAAGTGCAAAAGCGGTCATGGGCAAGGCTTTCTGGACAAGGGGGCAGCGTCCGCACAAGGGGCGCCGAACCGGCGGGCAAAAGAAGGGGAAAAGAACGGAAAAAAGAAAACGCCCGCAGTAGCGGGCGATTTTGAAGCAATGTGCATGACCCCGCTAAGGGTGCTGCATGCCAGCGTCAGGCTGCCTTGTGGGTGGTCTTTTTCTTGGCGACCTTCTTGGTGGTTTTCTTTTTGGCCGTTTTGGTGGCCTTGGCCTTTGCCTTGGTTTTGGCGACGGGTGCCGGGGCAGCAGCTACAGGTGCAGCGGGTGCAGCCATGGGCGCTGGGGCTGCAGGGGCGGGGGCCGGAGCGGCTGCAGGCGCCTGTGCAAAAGCACTTGCACCCAACAGACCAGCCACCAGGACAGCGAGGAGTTTTTTCATATATGCCGTTTCCAGTGAAGGGGTTGAAAGAGAGGATCTGAAGCCGCGCAAACCTGCACGGCTTCGCCCGCAACGATAGCAGCGGCGCGCAGGCTGGCAGGGACTTTGCCCAAAAAATTGTCATTAGAATTGACTGGCTACCGAGCGCTTTGCCCCATCTGCTGAATCTGCTTCAGCTTCCACAGGAGACACCCCTTCCATGACCAGCTACCAGCACATCAAGGTGCCTGCCGAAGGCCAGAAAATCACGGTCAATGCCGACATGTCGCTGAATGTGCCGGACCAGCCCATCATTCCATTCATTGAAGGCGATGGCACGGGGCTCGACATCACGCCGGTGATGATCAAGGTGGTGGACGCTGCGGTGGCCAAGGCCTATGGCGGCAAGAAGAAGATCCACTGGATGGAGGTGTATGCGGGCGAGAAATCCACCAAGGTCTACGGCCCTGATGTGTGGCTGCCCGAAGAAACCCTGCAGGTGTTGCGCGAGTACGTGGTGTCGATCAAAGGCCCGCTGACTACGCCCGTGGGTGGCGGCATCCGTTCGCTGAACGTGGCACTGCGCCAGGAGCTGGATCTGTATGTCTGCCTGCGCCCCGTGCAGTATTTCAAGGGCGTGCCTTCACCGCTGAAAGAGCCCGAAAAGACCAACATGGTGATCTTCCGCGAGAACTCGGAGGACATCTATGCCGGTATCGAGTTCGAAGCCGAGTCGGACAAGGCCAAGAAGCTCATCAAGTTCCTGCAGGACGAGATGGGAGTGAAGAAAATCCGCTTTCCCAACACCTCGGGCATCGGCGTCAAGCCCGTCTCCATCGAGGGCACCGAACGCCTGGTGCGCAAGGCCATCCAGTACGCCATCGACAACGACAAGCCCAGCGTGACCATCGTCCACAAGGGCAACATCATGAAGTACACCGAAGGTGGCTTCCGCGACTGGGCGTACGCCTTGGCGCAAAAAGAGTTCGGTGCCGAGCTGATCGACGGCGGCCCGTGGTGCAAGCTCAAGAACCCCAAGACGGGCAAGGACATCACCATCAAGGACAGCATTGCCGATGCCTTCCTGCAGCAGATCCTGCTGCGCCCGGCCGAGTATTCGGTGGTGGCCACGCTCAACCTCAATGGCGATTACATCTCCGATGCGCTCGCAGCCCAGGTGGGCGGGATCGGCATTGCGCCCGGCGCCAACATGTCCGACTCGGTGGCCTGTTTTGAAGCCACCCACGGCACGGCCCCCAAATATGCAGGCAAGGACTATGTGAACCCCGGCTCCGAAATCCTGTCGGCCGAGATGATGTTGCGCCACATGGGTTGGATCGAGGCCGCCAACCTGATCATCAGTTCGCTGGAGAAGTCGATTGCCTCCAAGAAGGTGACTTACGATTTTGCCCGCCTGATGGACGGAGCCACCCAGGTGAGCTGCTCGGGTTTTGGCCAGGTCATGATCGACCACATGTAAGCCAGCGCGGCTTTTGCGCCGTTTAACAAGCCCCTGTTCCCGTGTTGGTGCAGGGGCTTTTTTGTCGTCTGGCGGCTGCAGGGCTCCGCCCAGGGCCAAACTGCCCCGATGGTCGTCGGCGCGGAACTGGCTGTGGCATTTCAGAGTTGGCAATCGGGAGGCTTCCCGCCTAAGATGGGTCCAGCCATGGGCCCGCGCGGGCGATGGCACGGGCTTGCACCCGCAGTCGCTCACAAACACAACAACGGGATGCAGAGGGATGGGTCCCCACAGGGAGTTCTGCATGGCATCTGATTTTTCTGCCGCATATTGGGAGCAAAACCCCGATGCGCTGCTGGTGCTGTCGCCTGAGGGGGTGGTGCTCAACTGGAACCCGGCTGCAGAAGCGATCTTTGGCTATGCACCGGCAGAGGCTCAGGGCAGGCGCCTCATTGATCTCATCGTTCCCGAGAACCGGGCCCATGAAGAAGACGAGATCCGGGCCGAGGCCCTGCGGGGCCTGAGCAGCACCGTGCACGAGTCGGTGCGCCGCCGCAAGGATGGATCGCTGGTGCATGTCAACGTGTCCACCAAGGCCGTGCGCGACGAAGCTGGCCAGCTGCTGTACTTTCTGTCGAGCAAGAAGGATGTCACCCAGCTCAAGGTCCAGCGCGAGGCCAAGCTGCTGGAGGCGCGGTTCCGTGACCTGCTCGAATCCACACCCGACGCGATCGTGATGGTCAACGTGACAGGCCGCATCGTCCTGGTCAACTCCCAGGCCGAGCGCGTGTTTGGCTATGAAAGGACCGAATTGCTAGGGCAGGCCGTGGAGGTGCTGTTACCACACCGCTACCGGGGCGCGCACCTGGGGCACCGCAGCGGGTTCTTTGGGGCGCCGCGCACGCGCACCATGGGTGCGGGGCTGGAGCTGCATGGCCTGCGCAAGGATGGTGGCGAGTTTCCAGTGGAGATCAGCCTGAGCCCGATCGACACCGAAGAAGGCGCGATGGTGATGAGCGCGATCCGAGACATCACCGACCGCAAGCGGGCCGACCAGAAGTTCAAGGACCTGCTCGAAGCCGCGCCGGACGCGATGGTCATCGTTGACCGCGACGGCCGCATCGTGCTCGTCAACTCGCAGGCCGTGAAACTGTTTGGCTGGAGCCGCAGCGAACTTCTGGGTCAGAAGATCGAGCTACTGGTGCCAGAACGCTTCAGTGGTCGGCACCCTGAGCACCGCCGCGGCTTTTTTGCCGAACCACGCTCCCGCTCCATGGGGGCTGGCCTTGATCTGTATGGTTTGCGCAAGGATGGTTCCGAGTTTCCAGTCGAGATCAGCCTGAGCCCGCTGGAGACGGAAGAAGGCCTGTTTGTCTCCAGTGCGATCCGCGATGTGACGGAGCGCAAGCGGATCGAGCGGGCCTTGCGCGACAAGAACCTGGAGCTTGAAAATGCCGCCTTGGTCAAAGACCGCTTCCTGGCCAGCATGTCCCACGAACTGCGAACCCCGCTGAACGCCATCATCGGTTTCACGGGCACCTTGCTCATGCAGCTGCCGGGGCCGCTCAACCCGGAGCAGGACAAGCAGTTGCGCATCGTGCAGACTGGGGCGCGGCATCTGCTTTCGCTCATCAACGACCTGCTCGATGTGGCCAAGCTCAGCGCCAACAAGGTGTCGCTCCACAAGGAGCTGCTTGACTGCCGCAGCATTGTTGCCGAGGTCGCCGCCACGCTGGAGCCCGAGGCCGTGCGCAAGGGCCTGGTGTTTAGTGTGCATGCCCCCGCCCAGGCCGTGCAGTTGCACACCGACCGCCGGGCCTTCAGCCAGATTCTGATCAATCTGGTGGGCAATGCCATCAAGTTCACGCCGCAGGGGCGTGTGGATGTGATGCTGGAGGAGACCTCGTCGGCCCAAGGGCGCACTGTGCAGGTTCAGGTGCGCGACACCGGGCCTGGCATTCCGCTGCAGGAGCAGTCGCGGCTTTTCGAGGCCTTCTCCCGGGTCGAAAGCGCCGACCGGCGTCACCACGAAGGCACCGGCCTGGGCCTGCACCTGAGCCGCAAGCTTGCCGAAGCGCTGGGGGGCAGTGTGGGGCTGGAGAGCGCCGAAGGGCAGGGCAGCACGTTCATTGTGGAGTTTCAGGAGACCAGCCCATGAAAGCCACCATCCTGGTCATCGAAGACGATGATGCCAGCCGGCAACTCGTCACCTACCTGCTGGAAGCCGCGGGCCACCGTGTGCTGGCCGCCGAAAACGGCGCCCTGGGCCTGGGGCTGGCGCTGGCCGAGGGGCCCGACCTGATCCTGTGCGACCTGCAAATGCCGGTGATGAATGGCTATGAGGTGGCACAAAGCCTGCGCTCGCACCATGGGTGGCGTGTGGTGCCGCTGGTGGCTGTGACCGCTTTTTCGATGCCGGGTGACCGCGAAAAGGCCCTTGAGGTGGGTTTTGACGAACACCTGTCCAAGCCCATCACGCCCGAAACCTTCGTGAGCCAGGTCGAGGCGTTTCTGGGTTCTTCATTCCACGCGCCGCCGGGCGCAGCCTGACGTTGGACCCCGGGTAGCATGGCCAAGATCCTTGTTGTCGATGACCTGCCGGCCAACCGTGCGCTGGTGGTCACGCTCATCGGGCACAGTGGCCACCAGGCCCTGGAGGCCGCAGACGGTGCCGAGGCCCTCGCCCTGGTGCGTGCCGAGCGTCCCGATCTGGTGATCTCCGACATCCTGATGCCGACCATGGACGGGTACGAGTTTGTGCGCCAGCTGCGCACAGACCACCAGCTCGCCGCAACCCAGGTGATCTTCTACAGCGCGCACTACCGCGAGCAAGAGGCCCGCAACCTGGCCCTGGCCTGTGGGGTGACGCAGGTGCTGGTGAAGCCCTGCGAGCCACAGGACATCACCTCGGCCATTGAGCAGGCCTTGTCGCAGGTGCCGCCGCAGCCCTTCCACCGGATGGAGCACAGTTTTCAGACCCGGCACCTGCAGCTCATGACGGACAAGCTCACGGGCAACGTCGCCGAGCTGGAGGCCATGAACCGGCGTCTGGCGGCCCTGACCGACCTGAACCTGCAACTGGCCTCCGAGCGCGACCCGCAGGTGCTGCTGGCCAATGTATGCCGTGGCGCGCGCGAACTGGTGGGGGCGCAGTATGCGGTGCTGTGTGTGGTGCGCAAGCAAAGCGATGCCTCCATCGTGTGCACCAGCGGCATCGAACCTGCGCTGAGCGGGCTGCTGGACCTGCCCGTGGTATCGCACGGCCTATTGGGTCAGTTGCGCGCTGCGCGCCGCTCTGAGCGGCTGGTCAATGAAAGCGGTGCGCCGAGCGATATCGGCCTGCCTGCAGGCTACCCGCCGCTGCACACTGGCTTGATTGCGCCCATCACTTCGCTCTCGTTCTCCTATGGCTGGATCTGCCTGGCCAACAAGCAGGGGGAAGAAGCGTTCACGGCCGACGATGAAAAAGTCCTGGCCGTCCTGGGCGCACAGGTGGGTCGTATCTACGAAAACGGCAGCCTTTATATCGAGATCCAGAAGCATGCCGAGCAACTGCAGGTGGAAGTGTTCGAACGCCAGCGGGCCATGGACGCGCTGCGCGCCAGCAAAGCCAGCCTGCGAAGGGCGCAGGCACTGGCAAAAATCACCCATGTGATCAGCGGTGCTGATGGTGCTTTCGAGAGCTGGCTGGACACGCTGCCCGATATGCTGGGGCTGGGGGCCGATGCCATGCCCAAGTCCGCGCGCGAGTGGCTGGCGCTGGTACACCCGCAAGACCGCGACATGTTCCGCCAGCATGCGCTGCAGGCCGCACAGCAAGGCGCCCGCCTGGATTTCACCTACCGCCTGTTGCGCGCAGATGGCGAACTGCTGCATTTGCGCCAGGTGATGGAGCCCTTGGAGGATGAGGCGGGCCGGGGCGAGCAGGGCCGCTGGTTCAACACCATCCAGGATGTCACCCGGGAGAAACGCGCCGAGGAAGAGCTGCACGAAAGCGACCGCCGTTTCAATGACATGCTCGACAAGGTCGAGATGATCTCGCTGATGCTCGACTGCGAAGGGCACATCACCTATTGCAACGACTACCTGCTGCGCCTGACAGGCTGGGAGCGTGAAGAGATCGCTGGCCGCAACTGGTTTGACATGTTTGTGCCTCCTGAGATGGGCAATGTGCGCAGCGTGTTTGCCGATGTGCTGGCGGACCGGCCTTCGGCCTGGCACTACGACAACGAGATCCTCACCCGCTCGGGCGAGAAGCGCCTGGTGCATTGGAACAACACCGTGCTGCGCTCTGTGGGCGGACAGGTGACGGGCGTGGCCGCGCTGGGCGAAGACATTACCGAGCGCCGTGAGGCCGAGCGCAAGATCAAGCGCCTGAACCGCGTGTACGCGATGCTCAGCGGCATCAACACGCTGATCGTGCGCGTGCGCGACCGCGAAGAGCTGTTCCGCGAGGCCTGCCGCATTGCCGTGGAGCACGGCCATTTCCGCATCGCCTGGATAGGCCGCGTGGACCGCGCGGCGCAGCAGGTGGTACCGGTAGGGCTGTCGGGCGTAGAGGCCGATTTTGTGCACAACATCCGCGACCGACTGGGTTTGTTTGACGTTCCCACACCGGGTGAAAGCCTTGCCGCCGCAGTGGTTCGCACTCGCAAGGCCGTGCTGTGCGACGACATCAGCGGCGACCCACGCGTGATGCTGCGCGATCAACTGCGCCATCGGGGTGTGGCCAGCATTGCGGTACTGCCCATCCTGGTGGGCCAGGAGGTCGCCGCCACACTGGCCCTGTTTGCAGACGAGGTGGGTTTCTTCGACGAGGCCGAGATGAAGCTGCTGACAGAGCTGTCCGGCGACATCGGTTTTGCCCTGGACCACCTCGACAAGGAAGATCGGCTGAGTTACCTCGCCTATTACGACGAAATCACCGGGCTGCCCAACCGCACCCTTTTTCTGGAGCGCACCGGCCAGCACCTGCGCCCGCGTGAGGACACACGGCCCCTGCTGGGTATTGCGCTGATGGACATCAGCCGCTTTCGCTTTGTCAATGACACGCTGGGGCGACAGATGGGCGACGAACTGCTCAAGCAGGTCGCGCAGCGGTTGCAGCACGCCAGCCGCGATGTGTACGACGTGGCACGCATCGGCATCAACAGTTTCGGCATCGCTGTGACCGACGCACGCGATGCGGGCGCCGTGGCCATGGCGGTGGACCACCTCCTGCGCGCCTGTTTTGATGCACCCTTTGTGCTGGGCAGCACAGAGCTGCGCATGGCCGCCAAGGCGGGCGTGGCCTTGTACCCCATGGATGGCGCAGATGCCGAAACGCTGCTGCGCAACGCAGAGGCTGCCGTCAACAAGGCCAAGGCATCGGCAGACAGCCTGCTGTTCTACATGTCGGAAATGAATACGCGCGTGGCCGAGGCCCTGGGCATGGAAGGCCGCCTGCGCGAGGCCCTGGAGCGCGGGCAGTTTGTCCTGCACTACCAGCCCAAGCGGTGCCTGGCCAGTGGCGCCCTGGCAGGTGCAGAAGCCCTGATCCGCTGGAACGACCCTGAGCGTGGGCTGGTGCCGCCGGGGCTTTTCATCCCCATCCTGGAGGAAACCGGCCTTATCTACGACGTGGGGCGCTGGGCGCTTGGGCAGGCACTGGCAGACAACCAGCGCTGGCGGCAGGCCGGCCATGCGCCGTTGCGGGTGGCGGTCAACGTGTCGTTTCTGCAGCTGCGCCACCGCAGCTTTGTGGCCGAGGTGCGCGAGGCGCTGGCGTTTGACCCGGCCGCAGGGGCCGGGCTGGAGCTGGAGATCACCGAGAGCATGGTCATGGAGGATGTGGAGCACAGCCGTAGCAGCCTGCACGCCCTGCGCGAGATGGGCATCACGATTGCCATTGATGACTTCGGCACCGGGTTCTCATCACTGAGCTACCTGGCCACGCTGCCCGCTGACACCCTCAAGATCGACCGCTCTTTCATCATGGGGATGGACACCGGCCCGCAAGGCCAGGCGCTGGTCTCCGCCATCATCAACATGGGCCACTCGCTGGGGCTCAAGGTGGTTGCCGAAGGCGTAGAAACGGACGAACAATGCGGCCGGCTCGCGCTGCTGGGCTGTGACGAAATCCAGGGCTACCTGCTCAGCAGGCCGGTGGCCGCCGAGGTGTTTGAAGCCCGCTTCCTAGCTTCCTAGTCCACTGAATCTGAAAAATCGGCGGTGCGCCGGGGCTGCGGCGGGTGATGCACTGGCGAGGCACTACGCCCAATGCAGAGCAATCGCAGCGGAGATGTAGCTATTGTTTTGATAGCTTCTTACGATTGATAGATAAGCGCTAGAGCCAATTTTCATTGAGATTTCAAGTGGCGGCCGCTGCCGCCAGCTGCGCAAAACGCGCCAGCAGGCTGGCCGATTCTGGCGTGGCCTGCACACCTTGCTCCAGTGCTGCCACATCCATGCCTGCACGCTGCAGCGCAGGCGCAAAACACGCCACGTAGTCGCGCATCACCGCATCGCTGAACTCGGGGTGAAACTGCACGCCCCAGGCACAGGGGCCGACGCGGAACGCGTGGTGCGGCTCGTGGGCGTTGGCGGCCAGCGCCACGGCACCAGGGGGCAGGCGCCGCACCGTTTGCTCGTGCACCACCTGGGCGCCAAAGCGGGGTGGCAGGTGGCCCAGCAGGGCGTCGCCCTCGGCACCGGCCAGGCGCTGCACGGCCACGGTGCCTATCTCCAGCCCGGCGGGGTGGCGCGCCACCTCGCCGCCCAGCGCGTGGGCCAGCAGCTGATGGCCGTAGCAGATGCCCAGCACGGGCACCCGGGCCGCCACCACGCTGGCCAGCCATGCGGCGGTGCGCTCGCTCCAGGGTTCGCGGTCGGTCACCATGGCGGGGGAGCCGGTCACCACCACGCCCGCTATCTGGCCGGGCTGTGGCCATGCGGTGGCGGTGCGGGCGTCCAGTGTCTGCAGCGCCAGCTGCGTGCTGGCGGGGGCTTGGTTCAGGCCGCCCGCAATCCAGTCTTCAAAGTCGCCATGCCGGGCCCGTTGGGCGGGCAGGGTGTCGCCGGTCTTGATGATCCAGAGGGTGCGGGAGGGTGTCGCTGTCATGCGGCGAGCATAGCGGCGGTGGGCTGATCGCTGCTTGCAAAGTCCAGCGTGCGCGTGCCCACGGCGGCGGCCAGGTGCGGGTCGTGGGTCACCAGCATCAGCGCGGCGCCGGTGTCTTGCACCGCGTGCAGCAGCACCTGGATGGCCTCCTGCTGCGTGATGGGGTCCAGGCGCGAGGTGGGCTCATCCGCAAACAGCAGCGCCGGTTGCGCCACCAGCACCCGCGCCAGCGCAATGCGCTGCAGCTCGCCGCCCGATACCTGGTCGGGCCTGCGCGCCAGCAGGTCCTCGGGCACGCGCAGCTGCGCCAGGCGCTGCTGCACCGCCTTCCAGTCGCAGCGGTGCAGGCGGGCGGCATCGCGCAGCGACTGGGCCAGGCTGATGTGCGGGGCAAACGAACTGACCGGGTCCTGGTACAGCTTTTGGAACGCATGCGGGCGTAGCCGGGCGCTGCGCTCCACACGGCCCGTGTCGGGTGCCACCAGACCCAGCAGCACATTGCCCAGCGTGCTTTTTCCGGTGCCGCTGGGGCCCTGCACGGCGATGCGTTCACCGCTGCGCAGTTCCAGGTCCAGCGGCGCAAACAGCTTCTGCGCACCATAGGCTTTGGAGATGCCATGCGCCTGTACGACCGGCTCGCCCAGCGTGGGCTCGGCAAACGGCAGCCAGTGGGCCGGGTCGGCTTGCAGCAGCTGGCGGGTAAAGGCGTGCTGCGGCGCGGCGGCCACGGTGTGGATGTCGCCTTGCTCCACCGCCTGCCCATGGCGCAGCACGATGACCTGGCCGCCCAGCGCCTGCGCCACCTGCATGTCGTGGGTGATGGTGAGGAGGCAGCCGCCTGCCTTCAGCACGCCCCGGAACAACTCCACCATACGGCCGCGCCAATGCGCGTCCAGGCCCTTGGTGGGCTCGTCCACCATCAGCACCGCGGCGCCACCGGCCAGGGTGATGGCGGCCACGGCGCGCTGGGCCATGCCGCCCGACAGTTGCCAGGGGTAGTGGCTGCCTGCACCGCCCAGGCCCGCAGCGCTCAGCACCTGTTCGGCCTGCGCGCTGGCGGCGCTGGGGGGCTGCTGGTGCAGCAGGCGGTACACCTCGGCCAGCTGCGGTGCCACGCGGGCCAGCGGGTTGAGCGCCAGCGAGGGTTCCTGCGGCAGCAGCGCCAGCTTGCGGCCCCAAAGGGCACGGCGCGCGGCGGCGTCCTGGGCGCGGGTGGTGGTGCCATCCAGCGTGATCTGGCCCGTGGCCTGCAGCGCGGGCGGCAGGTTGCCCATGATGGCCTGGGCCAGCAGCGACTTGCCCGCGCCGCTTTCACCCACCAGCGTGAGCGCCTCGCCCGGCCGCAGGCTGAAGCCGATGTCGCGCAGCAGCCGCTTGCCGCCCACCTGGATGCCCAGCCCCTCCACGGCCAGCAGGGCGTCGGATTTCAAAGGCGTGGTCATGCGGTCTCCCGGTCGGGGTTGAGCAGCATCATCGCGGCCACTAGCCACACCAGCAGGGCGGTGGGGGCGGCAATGAGCCACGGGGCTTCTTCGTAGTAGGGCATGGCCTCGGTCATCATCAGGCCCAGCTCGGGCGTGGGCGGCTGCATGCCCACGCCCACGAACCCAAGCGCGGCCAGCGCCAGCACGGCTTGCGACGTGGTAAAGGCCAGCAGCGTGCCCAGCGTGGGCGCCAGCGCGGGCAGCAGGTGGCGGCGCAGCACGTAGCCGCGCCCAAAACCCAGCAGGCGCGATGCCTGCACCGCATCACCTGCCAGCACGGGCCGGGCCACCGCGCGGCTCACGCGGAAGTATTCGACCCACAGCGCAGCCGACAGGCCCGCATACAGCGCCCACAGCGCTCCGGGCGCCAGGGCCGCGATCAGCAGCACCAGCAGCAGGCCGGGGATGGCGAGCACCGAGTCCGACAGCATGAGCAGCGCCCGCTCGGTGCGCCCGCCGCGCCACGCGGCGACGATGCCCAGCAGCGTGCCGGGCACGGCGGCGCTCACGGCCGCCAGCAGCGCCATGCCCAGCGACAGCTGCGCTGCATACGCCAGCCGCGCCAGCGCCGATCGGCCAAGCACATCGGTGCCCAGCCAGTGCTGGGCGCTGGGGGGCGCCAGGGTGTTGCGCAGGTCTTGCACCACCGGGCTGGCGCCCACCAGCCAGGGGCCGAGCAGGGCAAACAGCGCCAGCAGGCCGAGCATGGCTAGGCCCAATGTGGTGCGCAGCGGCCAGCGGGGCTGGGCTACTACGGCGCCTGTGGGCGATGAAAGGGTGGAAGGCACGGCACTCATGCAGCCACCTTCTGGGTATGTCGGGGGTCCAGCGCGAGGCACGCCGCATCCACCAGCAGGTTGAACACCACAAACAGCACGCCCATGCACAAGGCCGTGCCTTGCACCACAGGGATGTCGCGCCCGAACACGGCGTGTACCAGCGCATGGCCGATGCCGGGCCAGGCAAACAGCGTCTCCACCACCAGCGCGCCCTCCACCAGAAACAACGCCTGCACGCCCAGGTAGGCCGTCACCGGCACGGCGGCATTGCGCAGGCCATGGCGCACCAGCGCCTGCCAGTCGCTCAGGCCCTTGGTGCGCGCAAATTCAAAGAAGGGCGACACCACCACCTCCAGCATCGCAGCGCGGGTCACGCGCGCCAGCCCAGCGGCCAGGCCCAGCCCCAGCGTGAGCGCGGGCAGCACCAGGCTGGCCTGGCTCTCGTCACCGCCCGCAGGCAAAAAGCCCCACTGCACCGCCACGAGCAGGATGAGCAGCACCGACAGCAAAAACGGCGGCAGCGCGCGCAGCACCACGGCCATCAGCCAGCTGGCCTTGTCCACCCAGCCCTGGGGGCGCAGCCCGGCCCACACGCCCAGCGGCACACCCACGGCAAAGGCAATGGCCAGCGCGGCGGCAGACAGGCGCAGCGTGGCGCCCAGGTGGTGCGTGACCTCGTGCCACACCGATCGCTGTGACACCAGCGACTGCCCCAGGTTGAAGGTGGCCATGTCGCGCCACCAGTGCAGCAGCGCCAGCCAGCCGGGTCGGTCCAGCCCCAGCTCCGCGCGCACCGCGTCGGCGGCGGCGTTGCTCACCAGGTCATAGCCATAGCGGCCCGCCGCCACGCGCATGGCCAGGTCGCCCGGCAGGGCGCGCACCATCAAAAAGCACAGCGTGCCGATCAGCAGGGACACGGCGAGCACCTGCACCAGCCTGCGGCCGAGCAGGGCGGCCCAGGGTGTTGAAATCAAGGGGTTCATGGGTTGTTCCACTCCATGCCGGTCAGGCGGTAAGAACGCTCCAGCGGGTCCAGCGTGACGCCCGCCAGCCGGGGGGCCACGGCCACATGCTGGCGGTACCACGCCACGGGGATCACGGGCAGCTCGGTCTGCAGGGTGCGCGTGATGGTGTGCCGCAGCGCGCGCGTGCGCTCGGGCGGCGTCTGGGTGCGCGTCAGCTCGTGCAGGGCCTGCACCACGGTGTCGCTGTGCCAGCCCATGGCGCCCCAGTCGCCGCCCTGGGCGGCAAAGTCGCCCGCCAGCGTGCCTGTGGGGTCGGGCACGTTGGCGTAGTTGCGCGCAGCCAGCGCCAGTTGCAGGCTGCCGTCGCGGTGGCCCCGGGGCACGTCGCCCGAGTTGCCGATGCTCACCTTCACCGCCATGCCCGCCAGTCGCCATTGCTCCTGCAAGGCGGTGGCAATCAGCGGCAGCTCGGGCCGGTCCACAAAGGTGCGGATCACCAGGTGCAGCGGCTGGCCCTCGGCATCGCGCAGACCGTCGCTGTGGCGCTGCCAGCCAGCGGCCCGCAGCAGGCGTGCGGCAGCTTCGGGGTCATGCTGCAGCGGGGGCAGGTGCGGGTTGTGCCAAGCGCCCAGCGTGGGCGGCAGCAGCTGCGTAGCGGCCAGCGCCTCGTCGCCCATCAGCGCCAGCGCAATGCCCGCGCGGTCGATGGCCAGGCTCAGCGCCTGGCGCACGCGCACATCGCGCAGCGCAGGCAGGCCCGCATTGAGCTTGACGATGACGGTGCGCGGCAGCGTGACCGAGGCAATGCGCACCGGCGTGCGGCGTGCCAACGCAGGGTTTGTTGCATGGCGCTGCAGCCGCCGAAGGCTGGCCGGGTCCAGCCCATAGGCCAGGTCGGCCTGGCCGCTCTCGGCCATCAGCGCGCGGGTTTCGGCACGGCTGGCGGCCAGGTAGCGCACGGCGGCAATGGCGTGGTGCGGGCCGTCGTAGGCGTCAAACACCACCGTCTCCACCTGCTGCGGCGGCACCAGCGCCGCAATGCGGTAGGGGCCGCTGCCAATGATGCTGCGCACCTTGCCGTCGGCGCCATGGCTGGCCGGGGCCAGCACCATGGTGCTGGAATGCGCCAGCAGCGCGGGCAGGGCGGTGTAGGGGCGCTGTAGACGGATGACCACCGTGCCCTCGTCGGGCGCGGTGATGGATTCGATGGGCGCCTGGCTCAGCAATGCGGGCGCCACTTGCGCAGCCTGCAGGCTGCGCACCACGGCGGCGGCCGTCACAGGTGTGCCGTCATGAAAACGCGCCCCTGGCCGCAGCTCAAAGTGCCACACCAGCCCATCCGCCGACCGGCGCCAGAGCCGCGCCAGCGCGGGCCGGGGCTGGCCGTCGTCTGCCGCATCCAGCAGGGTTTCGGTGACCTGCATGCGCGTGAACACATAGCCGCTGCTGGCGGGCGCCAGGCCACTGATCTCCCACGGGCCGACGATTTGCAGCGGTGCGGGGGTGGAGGCTGGTGGTGTGCCCTGCGCCCAGGCAGCGGGCAGGGCGCCCGCCGCCAGCGCGGCCACAGGGGCCTGCAAGGCACGGCGGCGCGTCACGGGTTTGGGGCCGCTTGAAAGTGTTGTCATGCAGGTCACCGGCACCACTCAGAACTTGGCTTGCAGGCCAAGGGTGACGGTACGTGCGGCCCCCGGTGCCACCCACACGCGGCTGTACGAGCTGGTGTAGTGCACCTTGTTGAACACGTTGTCCACGTCCAGCGACAGGTTCAGCGTGGGGCTCAGGCGCCAGTACGCCATCAGCTTGGCCGTGGTGTAGCTGGGCAGCTCAAACGCAGCCGTGCCTGCATTGGCCTCGGCCTGCGTGCGGGCCTGGCCCAGGCGCTTGCCCATGTGGGTCACGCCGCCGCCCATGCCGTAGCGCTGGCCGTTGGCGAGCTGGTTTTCGTACACCGCCAGCACGCTGCCGTTCACGCGCGGCACGTTCAGCAGGCGGCCGCCCACCTCCAGCGTGTTGTCGCGGGTCACCTCCACGTCGTTGACCACCAGGCTCGCATTCACGCGCCAGTGGGTGCTCAGGCGGCCCGCCAGGTCCACCTCCAGCCCCCGGCTGCGCACCTCGCCAGCGGCGGCCGAAAAGCCCGCGTTCAGCGGGTCGCTGGTCAGCACATTGCGCTTGGTGATGTCGAACAGCGCTGCCGTGGCGCCCAGGCGCTGGTCGACGCTCTCCCACTTGGCGCCCAGCTCCAGCGCGCGGGATTTTTCGGGGTCAAAGCCATTGCCCGCCACATTGCTGCCCGTGTTGGGGCGGAAGGAACTGCCCGTGTTGGCATACACCGTCCACCCCGGCGTGGGCAGCCAGCTCACGCCCAGGCGCGGCGACACGGCCGATGGGCTTTGCGCCGTGGTGCGGTTGGTGATGCGGTTTTGCAGGCTCTGGTCGTAGTTGTCGGCCCGCAGCCCGGCCATCACGCGCCACTGCTCGCCCAGCTTGAGGGTGTCTTGCACATACAGCGCGGTGTTGCGTTGCTTCTCCAGCGTGTCGGTATTGCGCCCCGGCGCGGGTTGGGACTGCCCGTACACGGGGTTGAAGATGTCAATGGCATACGGCGCGGCAGCGCTGGGGTTCACCCGCAGCATCACCGAGTCCATGCTGAACCGGTAGCTTTCCACCCCCACCAGCAGCTCATGCTCCAGCCCGCCCGTGCGCAGGTTGCCCTGCAGCTCGGCCTGCACGGCCACGTCATCCGATTGGAAGTCGCGATGGCGGCGCTGGCGCGTCAGCGTGCGGCCATTGGCCTGCAGCGCCGTGGCCTCGGTCGAGAAGCCCTCCATCCCCGTCTCACGGTACGACAGCCCCACGCGGCTGCGCCAGTCGGGGTTCCACTCGTGCGAAAGCACCAGCTGGTGTGTCTGGTTGGTCACCGTCACATCGCCATCGGCGGGCTCGCCCAAAAAGCGGCTGGCGGGCACGGCCCCAAGGCGGTTGTTGACCGCCACCACGCCCCGGTCCAGCGGCGTGGCATGGCGCAGAAATTCAGCCGTGTACTCCAGCACCGTGTCGGGCGACAGCTTCCAGGTCAACGCTGGGGCCACCACCTGCCGCTGCCCGCGCACATGGTCGCGAAAGCTGCCCTTGTCCTCCACCGCCACGTTCAGGCGGTAGGCCAGCCGGTCGCTGATGGGGCCGGTGGTGTCCAGCGCCGCACGGCCCAGGCCGTAGCTGCCCGCGTAGGCCTCCACCGAATGGGCGGCCTTCCACAACGGCTTCTTGCTCACGATGTTGAGCGTGCCGCCGGGCTCGCTGCTGCCATACAGCGCGGCGGCCGGGCCTTTGAGAAACTCCACCCGCTCCACCCCCGCCAGGTCGCGCGGCGCATTAAAGCCCCGGTTGGACGAAAAGCCGTTGAGCAGCGTCGCCATGCCCGTGTTCTCGTTGCCCGGCAGGCCCCGGATGGCGATGTTGTCCCACAGCCCGCCAAAGTTGTTCTGGCGCGAGACCCCGCCCACATAGTCCAGCACATCATCGAGCCGCGTGGCGCCCAGGTCGTCCAGCGTCTGGCGCGACATTACCCGCACCGATTGCGGCAGCTCGCGCAGCGGCAGGCTGGTCTTGGCGCCCTCGGCCTCGTCGGCGTAATAGGCGCCCGAGGCACTGCGGCCCACCACGTCCACGGCAGACATCGTGGGGGGCGTCGCCAAATCACCCTCTGCCGCCCAGGCGGCGGGGGCAGAGGCCACCAGAGCAGCGACAGCCAAAGCCGTGAGCGTGGGGCGCGGCAGGCGGGGTGAGGTAAAGGGGGTAGATGGGCGAGAAAAAGAAACCAAAGAAGAACGCATGGCAAACCAGTCCAAAAGCAATGAATGCAATCGCCAAAGGGCAGCGGGGCAGGGCACCCATCCGCAAAGGAGTGGGGCGCAAACAGCCGCACACCCGCACGCACCCCGGCAGGGTGATTGCATGGCTGCAAAAAAGGGGGGCGCCCCAGAACGTGTTCAAAGGGCGCAAGCTGGCTGGGGCGTTTGCCCAAACCGCGCCACACCGGGCGAGATTCATGCACTAGCCCCGTCAGGCCTGAAACGTGTCAGGCCCGCAGGGCTGGCGGTGGGTCTCTGGCAGCAAACGGCCAGCGCATAGGCTGGGCCGTGAAGGTGAGCGTTGCGGTGGGCTGAGCCGCGCGCGGCGGCTCGGGCACAGGCAGTTGGTAGGCCAGCGGCTGGCCCAGCCCCGCCTCCAGCGCATGCGTCAGGCACCAGGCGCAGGGGGCGTGGGTTTCTTCGGTGTCTTGTTCGCTGGTGGCGGCATCCAGGCGCTCTTCGGCTGCGGCCAAAGCCTCCGCGCCTTGGGCAGCGGCTGTCGCCACCTGCACGCTGTGCACCGCCTCGCGAATGTGCCGTGCCTCGTGCAGGGGCACACCTGCCAGGGCGTTGAACAACGCGGCCAGCAGAAGCAGGATGTGGAGTTGCAGGGCGGGGATGGTGCGGCGCAGCATGAGGGGATGCGAATCATACTCAACTGCGGGTGACCGTTTCGTGAGCGAGTCTGCGGAAGCGCCATTGACAGACGGAGTGTAGAGATTTGGGCTCTGAAAATGAATAAAGCTCTAATTGCCACGCTCAGGAAGAGTGTGAAGAGCTTTATGACCAAGTGCAGTGATAATAAAGCCTCCATCCTTCCTCGGACTCAAAAATTCAGCTTTGACTAGGGAATCAATGGTGCGCTTTTGGTGGAAGTATTCTCCATCAGCACTTTCAGAGTGTGCTCTACCTGGTTCGGCATAAAGAATGCGCAGCCCATCATCAGCATGTCTGAGAACTACAACCTGAACCCAGCTAAGAGCACTCATTTTGCTCTTTGGATCACCAATCGAAGGATCGTTTAAGTCAAAATTATGTTTTACAAGTTTGCTTGAGGCTGAACTTTTTCTCTCTGGAGTCCAGTTTGGCATTCGCTTTGACATGCGCTTACCAAAGATGACAAGCACAGCCAACGCGGCGAGAACAACGAGTGCGGTAGTCTCCCAGTTCATGAATTTTTACAACTAATGCCTAAGTTAACCGGCGCCGGAGCGCGAAGCGCGGAGGGTACCAACACTGGTCGTTAAAATGGCGAAGCAATGGGCAGTGTTGGCGTCCGCGTTGAACCGACAGTTAGAACTCATGTGCTTAATTTCCCTTGGCTATTTCCTCAAACTTATCACATAACTGTTTTTGTAGTGCTTTTATTTTTCCCTTGTTTAGGTATGCAGCAAAGAATTCATTCTGAGATGAGTTTTGCATGACCAATCGTCTGGTTATCTCGTGAAGCATACGTCTTGTATGAAGCGCCGCTTTGGCAGGCTCTAACCCTTCTGGTAACTTGAAAAACTTGGCCCATCGCTCATCAGCGGAGAGTAAATCGACGTCAATATATAGCTCAGGGGGATCCACTTGGAGGAGTGGATGATTTCCAATATTCTTTTTGTATCTATCCACGAAGCTCGCGGGTACATCGTCGTCGTTTTCAACCACGAACAAAGAATTTTTGGATAGCTTTGTGATGTTCTCGATAAGAGTTTTTGAGCCGTATCCGCCGAGTGAGATTACACTGATTTTCTCAAAGAAATCCGTTTGCATGGTCGATGTGACGAATTCAAAAAATGCTTCATCAAACCTCCCTTCAACAAAGAGAAGTAGCTCTTTCTCTTTTTGCGCGATGGGGTTGTTCTCCCTCTTTTTCTTTGTTAGAGATGAATCAATCTGTTTGTAGTACGAGCTTATTCCGCTTATTTTGACGGCTCTTTTAAATAATGGGATCCAGGAGTTCTTGCTTCCCCATATCACGGGCAAGGATATGTTTGGGGTGTTGTAATAGAATGCGATCAATGCGCCAATTCCGCCATAGCCAAGGGAAGCCTTGTTTGAGACCCGGCCATAGTATTCGAGGCGTGCTTTGAGCTTTTCTCTGCGCTCGTGTGAAATTCCATCGTAAAAGGATGAGTCTAGATTTTTTGCGGTATCCAAATCTGTGTATTCAAATGCACTAAAAACATGTGCCTTGGTGTCGGTGATGATGTTCTTTATCCCGTCATCCATGCCTACGGCGGTTAGTAGAAATATGTTTTTTACACCGAATGGCGTGACTTTTTCCGTAAGATTCTTAATTTCTTTAGTTGCTTGATGCCCGGTTCCAATGACGTCATCAACTAAAACAATATTCTCGATCAGGCCGCTTTCTAGATGATCTATTGACTCATCTGTCATAAAGTTGTCTTCGGGGAGTTCATTGGCAATTCTGAAGTTGTAGCCGATCATCGCTCCACTTTTGGCGCCATCACCGATCCCTGCGAACAGTGTGTTGCGGCTGGATATCTTGGATCCCTTGTCTATTGCTACGCGCTCTAATTTGCTGTACGCAATCGAAAGAGATGTATTTAGATCCTCGAAACCAATTACATTAAGATTTTTAATTATTCGAACGCCCAGATCGATGTCTTCGGTATCGAATTGCATCAGCCACTTCAATACATCGTCAAAGCTCTTTTCAACCGGCCATGAGGCGACCACCTCCTCAATCTCTTGAAAGCGCCGATTGTGTGATATGGGGTATTTCATATGTTACGACCCTTTATTTGATGAGTTCTAACGTCTGAATTCACCGGCCTGCGCGGCTTTTCGTGCAGGTCCAGTGGAATGATGGGTTTGGCATATACGGAAAGCCATGAAAAGCTGCACGTACTCAAATTGAGGTAGTGTGCCTACTGCACCAAAGATGAATTGCCAAGCACCTAGCGTAAAGCTTTGGGAAATGCTTCTGAATATCGGATGCCACAGTTTCTGCCTCCCGATACATAAGCAGTACGGCGAACGAAAACATAATCAACATTGATGATGTGTACATCATTACGAAGCCGCCTTGCTGCCATGTGTGCCAGCCATGCCACGTACCAAATACAGCAAGTGAAATTACGATCCCTCCACACACGGAAAATGACTTCACCAGCCCCCAAGCCAGGAAGCTCAAGCTTCCTTCAATTAAGAATGGGGTGCCCGCACAACCAGATAGGCCACTAAGTAAATAGCCAATAAGTTGTGGCAACACTATAAGACCCGCAATGGAGAGCACGAAAATTAGACTTGCTTCCAAATTAAGCATGGTTATAAGGAGTTTCTCAAGGAACGCCCCCAGTTCTCCCTCAAAACCATGCTCGTTGAGTACCCCGTTACTAACGGCCCACGAAGCAATTCCACATGTAATGACCAACGTTAAGGAGAAAAGGTACCACACAACCCGAACATCTCCACCGTGATCTTTCCGAAGTTGCCTTATCGAATACCAGCTTACGAAGAAGCAGGTAATAAATAGAAAAGCAGCTGCAAGTATGAGTTTCCAGTTCATTTATGTAGTTCTCTTGCTAATCACCCGAGCAAACAGGGTATGCCATTCAAAAGATGCCCAACTGGAAATGGACGACACCGCATATGTGGTCGTGGATCTGATAAAAAATTCTGCCATGGTTTCGTCCTGCCAAATCATTTCGCCCCCCGACTAGGCAAACCTAAAAAATCCCGGATGAAAAACACTACGGGCGCTGTAACTACATGCTACAGCGCCCGCGCTTACCCTCAAAGAGCCGTAGCCCTATCAATCGAAATTTTTCTGCACCATCTTAATAATGCTGGAAAAATCCAGCCCCCCATGCCCCGCCAGGCTGTGCGCCGCATACAAATTGCGCGCCATCCCCCCCAGCGGCGTGGCAGCCTTCACCGCCATTGCATTCTCCTGCGCCAGGCCCAAGTCCTTGAGCATCAGGTCCGTGCCAAAGCCACCCGCGTAGCCCTTGCTGGCAGGCGCGGTTTCCATCACGCCGGGGAAGGGGTTGTACTTCTCCAGTGCCCAGTTGCCGCCCGAGCTGCGGCGCATGATTTCGCTCAGCACCTTGGGGTCCAGGCCGTTGGCCACGCCCAAGGCGATGGCTTCGCTGGTGCCGGCCATCAAGATGCCCAGCAGCATGTTGTTGCAGATCTTGGCCGTCTGGCCTGCACCCACGCTGCCTGCGTGGAAGATGTTGGCGCCCATTTTTTCGAGCACGGGGCGGGCGCGTTCCAGGTCGGTGGCGTCGCCGCCCACCATGAAGGTAAGGGTGCCTGCGATGGCGCCGCCGGTGCCGCCGGAGACGGGCGCGTCGATAAAGGCCACACCCTTGGCCTTGGCGGCCTCGGCCACTTTGCGGGAGGTGGCGGCTGCGATGGTGGAGCAGTCGATGATCAGCGTGCCCGCAGGCAGCTGGGCCAGCAGCTCGCCCGCGCCGAGGAACAAGCCTTCCACATGCTGGCTGGCGGGCAGCATGCTGATGACGACTTCGGCGCCTGCGACTGCTGCCTTGGCGTCGGTGGCAATGGGCACGCCGTCTGCCGCCAGCTTGTCGCGCGCGGGTTGCGAGAGGTCGAACGCGCGCACTTCGTGGCCTGCCTTGTGCAGGTTGTGTGCCATGGGGCCGCCCATGTTGCCGAGGCCGATGAATGCGATTTTCATGCTGTGTTGCTCCTGGATGTCGTTGTGATGGTGAAAGTGAAGATGTGCGGTTTGATATGAATTTGATAGCTGTTAGCGCTTATCCATCAAGCGCTAGAGGCCAAAAAGGCTTGAAATCTAGGGGCTGATGTCGGCACCACGGCCGACCAGCTCGGCGCGCAGCACCGAGCGGTGGCAGCGGGCTTCGTCCTCGCAGTAGCAGCCCAGCGACATGGCGCTGTGGTGCGACAGCGCGGCCAGCAAATCGAGCGTGCGGCTGGCCTCGGGCTGGGCCAGTTCTTTGCGGAACTGTTTGGCGAAGGCCTCCCACGCCTTGTCGCCTTCTTGGCCGGTGGGCACCTGCTGGCCCTGGGCCATGAGGTCGGCGCTGGGGGAAAGCAGGGGGTACCACACGTCGTAGTAGTCGCGGCTCGCGAACTCGGCCTTGGGCACACCGCGCGGCGGGCGGCGCACGGTGCCGATGCGGGTGCCTTCCCCGGCGGCGCGCGGGGTGCCAAGGCGGACGATGCGAAGGGGCATGGTGGTGGGCTCCGGGTTGGGTGGGGCAGATCAGTCGTCGGCTTCGAAGATGCTGTGCTTCTTCGCGGCGGCTTTTGTCTTCGGCTTGGTGCCGGTGCTGGCGGGTGCTTTCTTCGCTGCAGCCGGGGTGTTGGTTGTTTTCTTCTTGCGCGGCGAGGCCTTGGCCAGCGGGTTGTAAGCCAGGGCTTCTTCGACCCAGTAGTTCCACTGCGCGCGTGTGGTGTAGCCGTTGGGCTCCACCCAGAAGTAGCCCTGCATGCCGCCGCCGGGCGACAGCTCGCGGGTGTTCTGCATCTCCTGCAATGCGCCGTGGCGGTCCGGTGGCAGGCGCACCAGCAGCTCTTCACCTTTGACGGCGATGCACATCTTGCCGTCCACAAAGAAGGCATAGGTGCCGAACAGCGGCCGCTCTTCCACGTCGCTGCGGTGCGCGAGCGCCGTGCGGATGGCGTCGATCAGGTGCAGGGTTTCGTCGGAGAGAGGGCGGGCGGGCATGGCTTCTGATTCACATGGGCTGATGAGGTCGCTATCTCAGATGGCTCTCACTCCCACTCCCCTTGTGGGAGAGGGCCGGGGAGAGGGGGTGAAACGGGCGCGGCGCGGGTGCGGGCCCCCTCTCCCCAACCCTCTCCCGCGAGGGGAGAGGGGGTAACCCCCGGCGCCGCTGCGGGTGCGTGGGCTGATGTTCCTGTCTGAGATATGTATTTCATGAGGGAAATTGGCCGTTACCGCCCGTCGGATAAGCGCTAGCAGCTATGAAAACAGGAGTAAGCGCTCAGCGAATCACCTCCGTCGCATCCCCATCCAGCATGCGCCGCGCAATGATCACCCGCATGATTTCGTTGGTGCCTTCCAGGATCTGGTGCACGCGGGCGTCGCGCAGCAGGCGCTCCAGCGGATATTCGCGGATGTAGCCGTAGCCGCCGTGCAACTGCAGGGCGTCGTTGATGACGGTGAAGCCTGCGTCGGTGGCAAAACGCTTGGCCATGGCGCAGTAGGTGGATGCGTCGCGCGCACCGGCGTCGAGCTTGCTGGCGGCCAGGCGCACCATCTGGCGGGCGGCGACCAGCTCGGTCGCCATGTCGGCCAGCTTGAACTGCAGCGCCTGGAAGCTGGCGATGGGTTTGCCGAACTGCTTGCGGTCTTGCATGTATTGCTGCGCGGCGTTCAGCGCGCCCTGCGCCGCACCCACCGAGCAGGTGGCGATGTTGATGCGGCCGCCGTCCAGGCCCTTCATGGCGATCTTGAAGCCTTCGCCCTCGCGGCCCAGCAGGTGGTCGGCAGGGATGCGCACGTTGTCGAAGCTGATGGTGCGCGTGGGCTGGCTGTTCCAGCCCATCTTCTGTTCCTTCTTGCCGTAGCTGATGCCGGGCGCATCGGCGGGCACGGCAAAGGCGCTGATGCCGCTGGCGCCGGATTGCGCATCACCGGTGCGGGCCATGAGCACCAGCACGTCGGTGCTGCCTGCGCCGCTGATGAAGGCCTTGCTGCCGTTGATGACGTATTCGTTGCCCACCAACTCGGCCCGGGTCTTGAGCGAGGCGGCGTCGGAGCCCGCGCCAGGCTCAGTCAGGCAGTAGCTGGCGAGCTTTTCGCCCGTGGTGAGCAGCGGGCCCCAGTGGTCGCGCACGGCGGGCGTGGCCCAGGTGCCCAGCATCCAGGTGGCCATGTTGTGGATGGTGATGAAGGCGGTGGTGCTTGGGTCCACAGCCGCCATTTCTTCAAAGACCAGCGTGGCGTCCAGGCGGGGCAGGGCGAGGCCACCGGCGGCTTCGGGCGCGTACAGGCCACAAAAGCCCAGCTCGCCCGCCTTGGCGATGGCTTCTTTCGGGAAGATGCCTTCCTCGTCCCAGTGCGCGGCGTGGGGTGCGAACTCAGCTTGTGCAAAGTCGCGGGCCGTCTGGGCAAAGGCGCGTTGTTCTTCGGTGAGTTCAAAGTCCATACTGCTTGTCTCGTTGGTTCTTGTTGTTCTGGGGTGAAGTTTTTAAGGCTTGGCAGACGGATGGTCCAGCGTCAGCCAGCGCATCAGGCCTCTGCGGCGGTTCTCGGTCTCTGCGGTGAGGCAGTCGTGGTACAGGCGCGGCCACTCGGGTTCTGACTCACTGGCGCGTGTGGCCTGCTTGCAGCGCGTGATGCGGTCGCGCTGCCAGTTGGTGTGCTCCTGGCGCAGCTGGGGGCGTTCATGGGCCGACAGGGCGCGCATCACATCACCGTAGAGGATGGCGATCTGCGTGTCCGCGGCCTGGTAGGCCTTGACTGCGCACGCGTTGGTCTCTTCCAGGCTACCGGCGTCGCGGCATGCTGCGCCTGCCTGGGCGTAAACACCCGGGCTCAGCAACAACGCACCCACGGCGGTTGCAGTTACGGCCACCGTTGACACCCAATTCTTCACTTTGAAAATTTGCATGTCCTGCTTTTACCACCGACCAATGCAGTCGAAACCGGCGCGGCCCAATGCCAGCGCCACCGTGCAAGGGCCGCCATCTCACGGTTCAGGCACGGGTGGCGTCCCCCTTTCCGCATCGCGCAGCGATGCAGAGAAAAAAGGGGGAAGCGGCGCAGCCGCTCAGGGGGTTATTTCAGGCTAATTGTGGTGTTGACGCCCTGGCTCACCGTGCTGTCATCAAACCAGCGGGCCGTTACCGTCTTGGTCTGTGTGTAGAACATCACGACCTGTTTGCCGTATGGGCCCAGGTCACCCAGCTTGGAAGCGCGCGAGCCGGTGAACGAGAACAGCGGCACTGGCACAGGGATCGGCACGTTGATGCCGACCTGGCCCACGTCGATCTCTTCCTGGAACTTGCGCGCTGCTGCACCCGACTGGGTGAAGATGGCGGTGCCGTTGCCGTTGGGGTTGGCGTTGATGAATTCGATGGCTTCGTCGATGTCGGCGGCGGGCACCAGGGCCAGCACGGGGCCAAAGATTTCCTGGTCGTAGATGGCCATGCCGGGCTTCACGTTCGAGAAGATCGTCGGGCCCACAAAGTTGCCCTTTTCATAGCCGGGCACCACGGGCTTGCGGCCATCGAGCTCCAGCGTGGCGCCGTCGGCAATGCCGCGCTCGATCAGGCCTTCCACGCGGGCGAGGGCGGCGCAGGACACCAGCGGGCCCACATCGGTGCCCTTTTCGGTGCCGCCGTTGACCTTGAGCGTCTTGGCCTTGGCCACCAGCTCGGGAATCCACTTTTGTGCCTCGCCCACCAGCACCACCACCGGCAGGGCCATGCAGCGCTGGCCCGCAGCGCCAAACGAGGCACCCGCAATCGCGTTGAGCGTTTGTTCCTTGTTCGCGTCGGGCAGGATGATGGCGTGGTTCTTGGCGCCCATCATGCATTGCGCGCGCTTGCCGGCCAGGGTGGCGCGGTTGTACACATGGGTGCCCACCTTGGTGGAGCCCACGAACGACACGGCCTTGATGTCCTTGTGGTCGCAGATGGCGTTCACGGCCATTTCGCCGCCGTGGATCACGTTGAGCACGCCAGGTGGAATGCCCGCTTCGAGCGCCAGCTCCACAAGGCGCATGGTCACCATGGGGTCTTGCTCGGAGGGCTTCAGCACGAAGGTGTTGCCCGTGGCAATCGCCATCGGGAACATCCACAGCGGGATCATGGCCGGGAAGTTGAAGGGGGTGATGCCTGCGCACACTCCCAGCGGCTGCAGCAGGGTGTAGGTATCGACACCACCAGCCACGTTGTTGGCCAGCTCGCCCAGTTGCAAGTTGCCGATGCTGGCAGCGTGTTCGACCACTTCGAGGCCACGGAACACATCGCCCTCGGCGTCGGGCAGGGTCTTGCCTTGTTCTGCCGTCAGGATCGCGGCCAGCTCGGCCATGTTTTCGCGGATGAGCTGTTGGTACTTGAGGAAGATGCGGGCGCGGGTGCCGATGGGGGTCTTCTTCCAGGTCTTGAACGCTTCCTTGGCCGAGGCCACGGCGGCGTCGATTTCTTCAGCGGTGGCAAACGGCACGCGGGCCAGCACCTCTTGCGTGGCGGGGTTGACTACGTCGCGCCATTCAGTGGTCTTGGATTCGACGAACTGGCCGCCGATCAGCAGCTTGACGGTGGGGGCCAGTGCGGCCACGTTGGTGGGTGCGTTCATGGGTTTGTCTCCGGGGTGGTGAAGGGCCTGCAATGGGGCCAACCTGTGCATGGTATGCGTGCAAATATGTAATTGCAATGCGTCAAATTGCAATTTGGATGTGCTTTTACGCACGGTCTTGGCGGCTGGCCTTTGCCCTTGACTGTGCCCCTGTCGTTCATGGGCTCATGGGTGCGGGATAGATCTCAGGAGGTCGTACTTTGCCGAATGGGCCGTAGGGCCTCCCTAAAAAAAATGGGGCATGCCCTGTACGGCCTGCCCCATTTTTGGGTGTTTGCCAGCGTTCGCTGGCGCAGCACGGTGTGCTCAATTTCTAGAGGGAAAAATGCCTTGCAGAGCGATGATGAAGTTCACAGCCAGAGAGGGTTGCATAACGGAAACGGGCGAGTTGTTTCCTGCGCTGCCGGTGTTGCCGGCGCTCACCGGCAATTGCGTATTGGCACTGGCGCTAGGCGCGTACTGCGCATTGCGCTGGTTGGATGCTGCTGGTATGGCAGCTGGACCTGGTTCCATGAGCGTGCCAAGGCTGGTGGTTGCGGGTGAGGAGAGAGAGACGACGTGCGTGTGTGCCGGCAAATTGGTGGATAGCAACGTGACATTTTCAGTGCCCTCAATCTCGCCCAGGACGCGCGGTGTAAGTCCCGGACCATTGCCAAAACCCATGGGCACTCGGCCTCGCAGGTCGGGCAAGCCGAAGGTTGTTTGCCCATTTCCTCCATACGTGGTGCCAAGCAGGGAAAACAATGCCGTGTTTTGTGCAATAGAGATAAGTTGGCCGTGGCAAAACGCCCAGCCGTTGGGGGCAAAGGTGCCTCCGAACATTCGTATTTCACCGATAAACGGATTGGACATAGGTGTACTCCTTAAGTCAAAAGATAGCCAGTGGTCCAGCCGCGTTGTGCAACGGCTGCTGCTGGTGTGGGGTGTGAGGTAGGGTGTTGTCGTCGGGCGCTGACGCCCAGGAAGGTGTTGTCCCACAGGGGGCCTGCGCTGTCGGTGCCTGCATTTACCCATTGGCGCTCCCCGCGGGGGCCTACAAGGGGGGTGTGGTGCAGGTCGGCCCAAAGGTCGCGCATGTGGGTGCCCAGTGGAGCAGCAACCACGGCTTTTCCCAGGGTGGCGCCCGCCTCGGCGCCTAGCAGTGCAGCGGCCGTCCAGCCCAGGCCCGCTTGGGCCAAGCGGGCCTTCCAGCCTGCGTCTGCCGATTCGGCCTGGGGCCAGGTCGCAATCGTGTGTGCATGTACACCTGGGTTGTGTTCAGACAGCCACGGCAAGCCCGCCAGATTGGTGCGCAGCGCTGCAGAGTGCTTTTGCCACCATTGCGCAAAGCGCTGCGACTGGGGGCCCGAATACAGTGCAATCACCGCATCGGGCTGGTGCGAAATGATGGACTGCTTCAGGCCCCCAAATTCGGAAGCGTTGTTCGGCATGTCGGCAATGTGGCGGCCCACCACCTTCCCACCCAGCGCCTGCCAGCGTTGCTGAAAAGACTGTAGGAAGTCAAAGCCCGACTCGTGCCGCCCCATGCTGAGAAAGGCGCGCGGGCCGCATTGCGCGTACACCCTGTCGGCGAGGGCTGTGGCCATGGCACAAAGTTCCAGGCTGTGGCGAACCGTCAGCGGGTGGGTATCAGACTGCGAAACCATGTCTGCGCCCGTGTCGCTGATCCACAGTGGCAAGCCTGCCGACTCTGTCAAGGGCGACACTTTGTTTGCCAGCGCAGGGGGCATCCATCCCATCACCGCGTCAAACGGCCTGGCTTGAAGCGCCGCACCCACTGCCTTGGCAGGCGCTGATGGCAGCAAGCCTGCAGTCAGCCAGGTCAGGGCGACTTGGGACGAGGCTCCGGCCTGGGCCAGCCCTAACTCCACACCTTGCTGGTAGTCACGGGTCAGCTCCGGCAGCTTTTCAGAGCTGGGGGCGATGGCCAAGATGCGCCAGCGTGGGTTTGCTGTGCCCAGGGAGTTCAGGAGGGGGGTGGAAGCCTGAACGCCGGTGGCCGCTGCAGCCCCGCCGGTGGCCAGAAAATGGCGTCGATGCAGTGCCGCAATCATTGCAGTGCTTCCTCAGACTGGGTGGTAACTGCCGCAGGGTGGCTGCGCCGCTGCGCATGGAGCTTCTCGTAGTGAGGTGCGATCCACTGCGCAGTCAAGGATTGGAGAAGGTCGCTTGCCATGCTGTGTTTGGTTTGTGTATCTGGTTCAAAGACTTCGTGGGGTTGCTTGCCGTGCCGCGTGGCGCGCTCGCGCATTCTTTCGCGATCCGCGTGCGAGACCTGCCAGCGCATGTGGGGGAGCACCTGTGTTTCGATGGCATCGGGCAACTGGGCGTAGTCGAGCAACAGCGCGCGTGTGGGGTCGAACTGCTGCGCCATGGCTGCGTAAATACTGCCAAGTACCTGGGCGCAGTGCAACTCAGCAGACATGGCGGGCATTTCGCCAGGGTTGACCCCACCAAAGTTCAGGCCCAGCGCGCCCGGGATCATAAAAAACGCACGCTCGCGCATCTGGGACACCAGCACCGCGAGCGGCTCGCGGGTGAGGAAGACCCAAGGTGCATCAGGCCAGGCTTTTGCAAACAGCGGTGCCTTGTCGGTGTTCCAGGCGTCCTGCTTGAGGCTCATGGTTTGCAGCGGCGGGCTGGCGCTGTCGCAGCGCTGCGCCCAGGCGCTGGTCCACGCGCGCAACGCACGGACTACCTGGGCTTCGTCGATCAGCCCAGAGGCCAGCGCCTGTCGTACCAGGAAGTCCACGGGGCCGGGCTCAGACAGTTGCAGGTGGTGGGGGCTTTCTGCCAGCGTTTGTGTGATCAGGGTGGACCCGCAGCGCGATACATGGAAGATGACGAGCGAAGGATCGAGACCTGGGGATTGCTCATGCCAGGCCAGCAGGTCGTGAAGCGGCGTCTGGCGCCGAAACGCTAGGTGGAACGGGTGCCTCAGTTGATTCTGGATGCCATGCTGGAAAAACGGTTCACGCAGCGGCGTGTCCAGCAGGCGAGCCCAGTCCACCATCACCTGGCCCTGGGCGATGTAAAAGCGAATGGGTCGCCAGCCGCTGAAGTTCACAGTACCCATTGCTCAGTCCATGCGCGGCGCCCGGCCTTCATGGCCGACTCCACGTCCGATGCGTCAAATTGAAAGCCCGCGGCCTGCCCCATGTGCACCGACTCGCGCACGAAGTCGGCCATGTTGGTGATGGTGCTGAGTCGCTCTGCGTAGTCAGCGTTGGTCCCCACCAGGTCGCGGAACTGGATGAACTGGCGCCACGGGTCATCCGCGTCGGGCAGGGGGTCACCGCAGTCGCTCGCGCGCAGGGCATCGACCAAGCGCATGTCCACCGAGGTGTCGGCCACCAGGTGGACTCGGCTCAGGGTGCCACGGTTGCGCACCCGGTGCGGGCGCGACACATCCACATACCAGCATTCGCCAGCGCGCAGCGGAATGCGCTCTCCATCCACATGGAAGAACACCCGTTCGCCGGTTTGTAGCGGCACATGCAGGCGAGCCTCACCGCGCCCCACACACAGGTCGGCGTCGGTGTGCTCCTTGATCTCGCAGCCCGGCAGCAATTGCATCAGCCGCACGGACTTCCATGGCAATGCCATGGTGTCCAGCATGGCGCGCAGCGTGGGGCATTGATCCAGGGCCGGTGTGTCGGCATAGCGCGATGCAGCCACATCCACGGGAACGACATCGATAGGTGCCTCGGGCGCAGAACGCAGCGCCAGCGCTTGCCATCCCCCGTCATGGCGGCCTTCATTGAAATGGGTGCGCCAGAGGGAGGCCGGCAGCGCATTCACCTCTGCCAGGGCGGAGGGGGTGTCAAACCGCCAGGGCAGCCGTGCTGTCTGCGCGCCCTGCACCCACAGGCCCCGTGGTGGCAGTTCAGCAAGCGATGATTCCGCAGACGTCATTGCGTGCAGATGGCGTAAGCACTGCAGGCGGTCGTCAAAGCGGGAACGCGGTAGGAGTTGAGCAGGCGGACTGACCAGCCCTGCACCCCGGCCGCACAAGCACCGCCTTCGACGGGGCGGTTGGCCGCCACGTATACACCGTCTGCTTCGATCCCCCCAGCGCCACTGGCCCCTTCGTACCCGCCGCCGATGACTTTCTCGCCCGCATTGCAGCAGGAGGTCACAGCGCAGCTGTCTGCCGTGCCTGTGCCAGTGGCTGGCCGAATATTGACAGTGATCGCGTTGCTGCCTGCAGGACCCTGGGGGCCGGTGGCCCCTGTGGCACCTGCCGGGCCCACCGAGCCGGTGGCACCCGTGGCGCCGGTAAGGCCTGCTGTTCCTTGGGCGCCGGGTGTTCCCGCTGGTCCGGTAGCGCCTGTAGCGCCGGCCGAGCCCGTGGCACCCGTTGGACCTGCGCTGCCCGTGGCTCCTGTCGCTCCCGCCGGGCCTGTGGCGCCCGTAGCCCCTGTCAGGCCCGCCGGGCCTGTTGCTCCTGTTGCACCGGTGGCGCCTGTCGCTCCGGTGGTGACCCCGGGAGCACATTGGCCCAGACGCCCGGTTGGGCCGTCAAAACACAGCACATTGGCATTGGTATTGGCCGTTCCCGAGAGACTGGGAACCCGCACTTCGCCAGAGTCTTGTACGCGCAGGCGCTCGGTATTGCCCGGCCCCTTGACCACGAATCCACCACCTGCCGGGGGCGTGAAACTTATATCCGCAGCGTGGACGGACACAGTGGCCAGTGCCAGGCAGGCTGGACCAGCCCAAAGCGACTTATAGGGAAAAGTGGTGCGTTTCATAGAGGTTGAGGGCTAAGGATGCGGGTGGGCAAAGCAGGGCAGCACAGGCCCCGTGGTGCGAAAAGATGGGAGGGGTGACAAATGGCCCGTGGCCGCGAAGGTGAACGCCCTGACAGGCGCGGGAGCCGGTGGGACCCGTTGCACGGCATGGGCATGCCGGCAGAGAGCCCCGGAGGCTGCGCGAATGCGTTCATCTTTTCTCCCTTGCGCTGAACTGTTGCTGGCCGCCATGGCGGGTGTGTAGACCCGTTTGGCTCTGGTTGCGGTGCGCTGCCCTGTTCTGTGTGCAGGTTTCAGCGCGGGCGGAGTGTGCAATAGAAAGCATACTGTGTAAATTGTTAAATGACATGTATCAAACGATACGTGGCGACATGACGTACCTATCCAGTGGGTCTTGGTGGGCCCGGCCGGGCTGATTTCGGCGGCGCTGGGCCGGGTGTTCTTCCTCCATCTCTGCGCGGAGCGCCACAATCGGGCCATGGATTGGGACCATTTCCGCTATTTTCTGGAGCTGGCGCGCGCTGGCACGCTGGCAGGCGCCGCCCGCCGCCTTGGGGTGGAGCACACCACCGTGTCGCGCCGGTTGCAGGCGCTGGAAAAGCAGGTCGGCTCGGCCCTGTTTGCCCGTGAAGCAGGCGGCCACCGGCTGACCGAGGCCGGTCGGCAGCTGATGCCCAAGGTGGAGGCGATGGAGACGGCCTTCCTTGCGGTCGAGAGCGCGGCCCCGGGTGTGCGCCAGGGCCTGCACGGCCTGGTGCGCATTGGCACCACCGAAGGTTTTGGCAATTTGATCCTGGCGCCCCAACTGGCCCGCTTTGCGCTGGGCCACCCGGGCCTGGTGGTGGACCTGCTGGCGCTGCCCCGGCTGGTGCACCTGTCCCGGCGCGAGGCGGACATCGTGATCTCGCTGGAGCGCCCGGCGCGCGGGGCGGTGCTGGTGGTCAAGCTCACTGACTATGTGCTGCAGCTGTACGGTGCGCGCAACTACTTGGCGGGTCATGCGCCCACCCATACGGCCGATGATTTGCGCGGCCACACCTTCATCAGCTACGTGGATGACCTGCTGTTCAGCAAGGAACTGCAGATCCTGGACGAGCTGCACCGCCCGGCGCATTTTGTGCTGCGCAGCACCAGCATCCTGGCGCAGTACGAGGCGGCGCGTGCCGGCGCTGGGCTTGCGGTGCTGCCTGCGTTCGTGGCGGCGCAGGACCCGTCGCTGATCCC
The DNA here is from genome assembly GCF_057597245.1 of Acidovorax sp. NN32. Lineage (NCBI taxonomy): Bacteria > Pseudomonadati > Pseudomonadota > Betaproteobacteria > Burkholderiales > Comamonadaceae > Acidovorax > Acidovorax sp. NN32. The sequence continues at coordinate 2,966,699 of NZ_CP199679.1, read as the reverse complement.
GGTGCTGCCTGGGCTGGCGCGGTTTCAGCGAACGTTCTGGATGTCGATGCCTGCAGAGAACAAACACGTTGCACGCATGCAGGCCACGTGGGCGTTCTTGCGCGAAGCCGTGGCAGCGCAGCAGGGGCTCTTGTTGCCACCAGTTGTTTGAATTTGCTATATAAATAATAGCGTTTCGCGCTTTATCTAAAAGCGCCAGGGCCTGTTTTCATTCATTTTTTGCCCAACAAAGCCGTGTTCATCCCGCTGGCGCCGGGGCCGATCAGCGCCGGGTTGCTGTGGCGGAGGTTCTCCACTCTGCTGGAACCCATTCATACAAAGGGCTGGGGTCCCGCTGCCAGCCCTGGGGCGCCACGGCCCGGGCAGTGCCTGCGGGCAGGCCGCCGCCTGGACCCATGTCGATGGCGGCCAGTTGCTGCATCCAGGTGACGTCCACGGTGCCGTCGGGCGCCGGGCGGGAGAAGATCAGCGCCAGCATCCGGCGCGCCTGGGGATCGCCGCTGCTGGCAGCGATCTGGTACAGGCGCACGGCTTCGGTGTAGTTGGCGGGAACGCCATCGCCCTGGTGATACCTCCGGGCTTCGATGTACCAGTCTGCTGCGCTGTAGCGTGCGGACCGTGCGCCCCCGGCGGGTCCGCTTTGGATGCGGCTGGTCAGCAGGCTGGCGTTCGCTGCCGCGGCTTCAGACCGTGTGGACGCCGACTGGAACTGGGCCAGCGCTTTTTCGAAGTCGCCTGCCGCCAGGTATTCCAACCCGAGTTCGTTTCTGGCCTGCGCATTGCCCGCGCGGCTGGCCTCGGTCAGCAGCTTCAGCAGGGTGGGGCTCGATGGGGGCGGGGCCAACGCGCCTGCGTCCCGCGCCGGTGCTGCGACACTGGGCTCGTCCAGGGGGGCCAGTGCCTTGGCGGCATGCCATTGCAGGTACTTGGCCAAGCCAGGCTCTGTACGGCGCACCAGAGCGATCCAGTGCATGGCCGCGACCGGGTTGGGCGCTGCAACACAGCCGCTGAGCTGGCACCACGCCAGGCCGGCAGGTGCCAGTGGGTGGCCCAGCATTTGCGCGCGCTCGAACCAATGTTGGGCTTGTGGCGGGTCTGCCGGCATGGCCAGGCCATGCAGCGCCAGCAAGCCCAGCAACCAGGCCGCATCGGCAGGGGTCATGTCGGAGGTCACACGGACTGCGGAGGGGCGCTGTTTGCGCATGGCCGCCCCATCGCCTTGCGCTGTGCGGCGAAGTGTCTGCAACTTTTTCTCCCGGTCAGGATGGTCAGGCCCCGGTGCGCGTGGCGATGCTGCATGCAGGGAGGAACGTTCGATGGGGGCCTCGGCAGGTGAGGGCAGTGCATGCACGGACCCCAGCGCCGGCAAGGCCAGGCCCAGAAAGGCGGTGCCGACCGCTGCCAGTGCATGGGCCGCATGGCTGCAGTTGAAGCGGCGGCGGGTGAGGGGCAGGGTGGTCATGGCTGGCTTGCGCGGTGCTGGATGGCCTGGCTTTGCGGGCCGGGCCTTACTTGCGCACAGCGGGTTGTGCGGGGGCGGGCGGTACCACCCTGCGGGGCACCACGTTCCAGTACACCGCGTTGCCCGTGTATCCCCCGGCGCCCCAGGCCGCCGCAAAGGCTTCGTTCAGTCGCTCCAGTGTCGGGTAGTTCTTGAGGGGTTTGAGCGGCGGGCCGCGCAGCGCCTCCGGCAGCCTGGGCGTGCTGTCTTCGTCGGTGGCAAAGCAGGCGACACCTTCGGTGCCGGGGCTGGCCGCATCCATGATGAAACCGGGGTTGGGGCTCATCCAGTCGGGGATGCGGATTGCCTGGTTGGCAGACACCCATCCTGTAGGGTGTGCCTGGTTGGGCAGCAGGCGTATGACGGTTCCGGTCGCGTCAGCCAGATAGCACTGCAGATAGGAGGCCCGTGACACCGTGGCGGACAGGAAGATCTGCTCGCCCACTTCGAAGGCTGTGCGCTCCAGCAGCACATTCTCGATCTGCAGGTTGATGGTGCGCTCGGGCGGTGTGGCGCCATACTTCACCGCACTTTGCGTGCTTGTCACCACATCGTCCAAAGCATCTGGCCCTGCCTGCCCTTCGGCGGCCTGTGCCAAGGGCTCAGCATGGGTGCTGGCCCAGCCAATGCGGGCCAGCGTGCCCTGGGCCGAAAGTCCCACAAAGTTGCGCAACGCGCGTTCGTAGGTGGGGAAGTCCACCACCCCTGTCACCACCATGCCGTTGTCGGCCTGAAAGCGCGCCAGCGCCCTGCGCAATAGAGGGCTGTTGTCGGGCAGCGGTGTAGCGCTGGGCGCCAGATACCCCTGGCTGGCGAGCGAGCGCGCCACCAGCTGCGTGCGCACTGCAGGCGAGCCCTCGTCAAACCAGTCACGCAGCTGCCGCTGGAAATCGGGGTGGTTTTGCTCCAGCGTCAGGCACTGCCAGTAAGGCACGCGGGCCCATTTGCCGACGAGCTCGATGGTGGCCAGATCCACCAGGGTCCGCACGGCGCCGCCCGATCCCTGGGTGTAGTCGCGCCCCACATTGAACTGGACTCCGTAGGTGCCGATACGCCCGGCCAGATCAACGCCTTGGCCGCCGTTGCCGATGATGACTTCGTTGGCCGAGTCGAGCCCGGGGATCAGCGTACGGGTGCGAAAGTCGCCCAGGTGCATCTCCAGCCCGATGATGGTTGCGTTGCGGCTCTGGCTGTAGCCCAGGTCGATCCGCGGTCCGGAAAGCCCCGTATCGAACCGGTTGTTGATGACGTTCTGGTCCACGTACGAGATCGATCCCGATAGGTACAGCGCGGGCCGCTGCAACTGCATCTGGTTGTTGTTGAGCAGGATCGTCGTGAGGTTCTGCACCGTGTCCTGGCGCGCAATGTCCACCTCGTAGTCGACGAAGCGGAACGCATTGCTCAGGCGCGACATCTGCGACAGCGCGGTGATCACCATGTCCTTGGTGGCCACGGTCACGCGGGTGGAGTAGTCGGGGATCTGTTTGCTGGTGATGAGCGTGGTCGGCAGCTGTGCGTCGCGCAGCAGATGGTCCATGCACATCAGCGAATCGGAAAAGCTGGAGATGGAGCGGGTAGGGCGCACCACGGGCCGGTCGGTGATGGAGGCCAGGCTTTGAAACTCCTGGTCCTTGCGCGGGTCCCGGGGGGTGGCGCAGCCGCCAAGCACCAGCGCCAGCAGCACCGCCCACAGCGTTGCGTGATGGGGACCTGCTTGAGTGTGCTTGTCGGCACGGGCTTGGCCGAGTGCGATGGGCGGCATGTTGTCTCTCCTCGCTGCAGGAACTGCAGGGCAGAACGGGTTACTTGCAGATGTTGACGAGATCGCCCCGCAGCACCACCACCTGGGGGGCTTGGTTTGGGCCGTATTTACCTGTGCCCGTTGCGGCGCCCGATACGGTGTTGCTGCCCACCTCCTGAACGCAGGTCTTTTGCATGCCTTGCGCGTTGGCGGTGGTGACGACGTCGTTGTTGGTCAGAACGCCGCCCGGGTCGTCGGAGAAAGCCTTGGCCTCATAGCGTGCAATGCGAGCGCGCAGCCACGACGGCATAGTGCTGGCGTTGTCCAGGCCTGTGGATGCCGCTGCCGCCCCTGTGGGCTGCATCTGGATGGTGAGCTTTTTGGTGAGGACGACCGGGTCTTCGCCGGGGGCCTGGGCCCACGCCGGGACCGCAAAAAGCACGGCTGCGAAGGCGGCTGCCCATGTCGCCCAGTGTGCAAAAAATCGTGTGCTCATGGAACACCTCCTGGAAAGGGGAAAGGACCGCACCCGGGCTGCCAATGCAGCCATGCCAGTGCGCTCCTTGGCAAACACGTCCGGGCAGCTGCGCGCGGCCCGGACCCAGGCCGCCATCGGCCGTTGTGTGCCGCAGTGGCGGCGCTCTCAGTGGGGCCAGCCAACTGTCTTGGTGGGCTGGCAGGTGAAGCAGGCATTGTTCGAGGCAATGTTCTGCACGGCCTTGCTGTTGCTGCCGCTGGACAGGTTATTGACCGACGAATTGATCATGGCGGTGAACTGGTTGGAATTGCCGCCGATGGTGACCTCGCCAACGTTGGAGGAGAGGTTCTGGCTGGCATAGGCTTCGCTGCCGCTGGCGGTGTTGGTCAGACTTCCGCCGAAACCGGTCACGGTCTGGACCGAGTTGCCGCTGATGGTGACGTTGCCTGTGTTGGAAGCGAGGTTCTGGAACGCTTCACTCTTTGCGCCTGTCGAGTTGTTGTTCACCGACACCGAAGTCAGGGACACAGACTGGGTGGAGTTCCCGGTGATGGTGATTTCCGGGCTGGAAGCTACGGGACCGGTGGCCAGGGCGGCAGAGGCAACGGCGCTGAGTGCAATGAAAGCAAGGGTTTTCATGACAGATCCTTCAAGGATGAACTTCGACACGTGCTGCAACCGCAGCGAATCTGCGATGCAGGGCTGGACAGGCTGTCTGGTCAGTGCCCGGAAGGGGGCGATGGCCGTGTGGCGCTGTCTGGTTTCAGTGTGTTCCTGGATGTGTCGGCCGCAAATACGCTGGGCGGGCTACCTCAATCGATGGAGCGACCCGCTTCTTGCGTTCACTTTGCTTCCTCTGCCATGGTCAAAGGTGCGCACTGCTGTGAATAGGAAAAAGCTGGGAACGAGCGCTGAATTTCAGGTAGTAACCATTTGTGAAGTTTGTGAAGTTCACAATTAGTTATAGATTTCAATCTTTTTTTGCCGCATCTTGATGTGCCGCAGCCCCTTGGGGTGGCGCGCGGAAAAAATGGAATTGAAAGCCGCGTCGGCTTTGGAGCCTCGTACAGAGATACAGCAGCGAAAACCGTCATTGAGTCGCAATGGACCAAGTCCGCAGGAGTTTCTAGTGATGAGCAACTGGCAGCCTGACAACTCTCCGAACCCGCCCGTGCCGGCGTTGGCCTGCTTACCCTTTGCAGATGCAATGCCAGCGCCGCAGTGGTCATCCGGGCAATTCGACACTTTTGACAGCCCGCCTTCTGTGTGGCCTGCCTTTCTCACGGGGCAAAAGGCCAGCCCGGTGCGGGTGCTTCTGGTGGACGACGACCCGCATATCCGCCTTGTCATCGCCCAGGAGCTGATGGCAGATCCCCGCACCCTGCTCGTTGCGCAGGCCGGCAGCGTGCGGGAAGGGCGCAGAGCGATCAAGCAGCATGATTTTGATGTGCTGCTGGTGGACCTCAATCTCGGCGATGGCGATGCCTTTGATTTGCTGGGGCTCCTCAAGTCGGCGCGGCCTTCTGCGCAGGCCGTGGTCATTTCGGTCATGGAAAACGACGAGCAGGTCATGCGCGCATTCGAACTGGGAGCTGCAGGCTACGTGGCCAAGAACTCGTGGTTTCGCAACTATTCGATGGCGGTGCTGCAGGTGGCCAACGGTGGCGCATCCATCACGCCGAACCTGGCCCGCAGGCTGCTGCAGCGTTTTGACCGCATCCACGGCGCCGAGACCAAGCGGCGACAACCCGACGAGGCAGAGCGCCTGTCTGAGCGCGAAAAAGAAATCCTGCGCATGGTGGCTAGCGGCTACACCAGCGCCGAAGTGGGCTCGCGCCTGCTGATCAGCGGCATGACAGTCAACACCCATCTGCGCAACATTTACCGCAAGCTGCAGGTGCGCACGCGCGCGCAAGCGGTGCGTTTTGCCTCGCTGCGGGGACTGTTTTAGCGAGCGTTCATTGGGGGGGAGCCGCTGTACATGTGCAGGTCCCGGAAAGGCAGATGCCCTTATGTTTCGCACCCGCCCACCATGGTTTGCCGTCGTCTGCATTGGTATCTGGCTACTACAGATGGCTTTGATTGCCGTGGCATTTCACTGGATCGGGTCCGTAAGTTCGTCAATGCAGCGGTGGTGGGAGCTGGCTGTGGTGGGCGCGACCATGGGGCTTGGTGCAATGCTGCTGGTGCAACTGCCCAGGGCCCTGCAGTGGCGCCCCCGGCTCAGCCCGCGGCCCAGTACGGAGGTCCTCGCCGAGCGGCGGCGAATCGCCAGGGATCTGCATGACAACCTGGGCGCCCAACTGGTCTGCGCCCTGGTCTTGCTGGAATCTTCGAAGCTCCGCGAGCCCGCGCTTCATGCGGCGCTGGAGAAGTGCCTGCTCGACCTGCGGTTGATCGTGGATTCCATGGACAGTGCGGACGCACCGCTGGCGGATCGCCTGGCGCAGCTGAGATACCGCATCTGTCCTGTGCTGGCGCAGCGCGGCATCCGCATGCTGTGGGATGTTGAAACGCCCCCATGTGCAGATTTTCCGCTCCCGGAGAGCACGACCCATCTCGTAGCCATTGTTCAGGAGGCCTTGAGCAATGCGCTGCAACATGCGCAGGGCACCGAGATCGAGGTGCGCGCGAGGAACCTCCCGGACACCGGGGCCTGGTGCATGGAAATCCGCGACAACGGCCGGGGTATGGAGCCGCCGGGGCCGCAAAGCACGGTGGCCACTGGCAAAGGAATGGCAGGGATGGCGCACAGGGCAACGCTGGCGGGTGGAGATTTGCAGGTGCTCCAGGGCGAGCACGGCGGCACCTGCATCCGGGTGGTGGTGCCCTGGGCACGCGCAACATGAAGCGCCACGCACCGTGGCATGCCTTGTTGCGATTGCTTTCAAGCTGATCGCCGGCGGGAGTGGACCAGCGGGCGCAAGTGGATAGGATCGCCTCGCTGCTGTCCTTCGCCCCACGCTGATTTCCCATGCCTGACCCAAGCCTGCCTCCATCCACTCCACCCTGGTGTGTGCGCCACCGCGCAGCAGCCCTCGTCACCCACGGCGGACGGGTGTTGCTGCACCAGCTGGACGGCGACAGCTTCTGGGCTCTGCCCGGCGGCGCGATCGAGCCTGGCGAGAGCGCGTGCGATGCCCTGGCGCGCGAGCTGCAAGAAGAGCTGGGCGCGGACAGGGGCACGTGCATCGCCGTGGGCTCCCTGGCCGTGGTGGCTGAGAATTTTTTTGCCTATGGGGGCGTGTCGTACCACGAGATCGGGCTGTATCTGCGCGCCAGCCCTCTGCCCGGCAGCCCGTTGGCAGCGACTGATGGCCCCTATGACGGCGTGGAGGGCGCTCGCAGGCTGGTGTTTGCTTGGTTTTCTGCTGCCGAGCTGGCCGGCTTGGATATTCGGCCTGCTTTTCTGCGGGCATTCCTTGGCGACTTTTTGAAGCAGGAGCCCGCAGGCGTTCTGCACATCGTGCACCGCGATACTCCCCCGCAAAAAACGGATGGAACGGCTGGTGCCCATCAACACACTGCCCTCACCACAGGATGACGACGATGACTCCCCAAAATTCTCAGGCCCATCCAACCCGCTGGGTCCGGCTCACCGCACTGCTTTTGCTGGTCTCCCTGGCTGCCTGCGGTGGCGGCGGCTCGGCCGACGGACCCACCGCAGGTGCCGATGCGCCATCTCCGGCACCGGCCCCGGCGCCCGCACCGGGGGCATCCCCTGCACCGTCCATGCCCGGTGCGCTGTCGCCCACCTACACCGGCGAAGGCACGTTCTACGGCGCCACGGGCGAGGGCAACTGCACTTTCGACGCGAGCCCCGACAACCTCATGGTGGCGGCGATGAACGGCCCTGACTACGCGGGCAGTGCCGTCTGCGGCCAGTTCGTGGCGGTGACCGGGCCCAAGGGGTCCATCACCGTGCGCATCACCGACCAGTGCCCCGAGTGCAAGACGGGCGACCTGGACCTGAGCGAGTCCGCATTCGCCCGCATTGCCGACCCCGTCGCAGGCCGTGTTCCCATCCGCTGGCATGTGGTGCCGGGTGATGTCACGGGCCCGGTGAGCTACCGCTACAAGGAGGGCAGCAGCCGCTGGTGGGTGGCCATCCAGGTGCGCAACCACCGCTTGCCCATCACCGGGCTGGAGATCAAGCCCAGCGGCAGCGCAGACTGGATTGCCGTGGCGCGGACCGACTACAACTACTTCGTCCACCCCAGCGCGATCGCCACAGGCCCGCTGCAGGTTCGCATCACCGCTCTGGGCGGCGCCACGTTGATCGACACGCTGCCAGAGCCCTCTGACGGAGTTGTGGTCGCGGGGGCCGGGCAGTTTCCGTGAGCGTCCTGTTTCGTCTCCATCTCGTCACCCTCTGACCCTCTGACGCCAAGCCGTGAACCCTCTCGAACTTCAGTCCTATCTGCACCAGCACATCCCCTTGTCCCAGGCCATGGAAGTCACCGTGGTCGAGGCATCGCCGCACCAGGTGGTGCTGAGCGCGCCGCTGGCTCCCAACATCAACCACCGCGAGACGGTGTTTGGCGGTAGCGCGTCGGCCGTGGCCATCCTGGCTGCGTGGTCGATGTTGCACCTGCGGCTGTCGGCCGAGGGGCTGGGCAGCCGCCTGGTGATTCAGCGCAACACCATGGACTATCTGGCACCCATCGACGGCACCTTCACCGCCGTGGCCCAGGCTCCTGCGCCAGAGACCTGGCAGCCGTTCACCCGCATGCTGCAGCGCAAGGGGCTAGGGCGGATCGCGCAGGCTTCCGCGCTGCACTACCAGGGGCAGCCTGCGGGCCAGCTGGTGGGGGCGTTTGTGGCCTTTGGGCCTGGCTATTCATAGCCGTTGAGGTACAACACGCGATCCAACGACTTCACTGGAGCACAAAACATGGGATTGCTTGATGGCGTGATGGGTAACGCATCCAAGGTTGATGCTGCCAAGATTCAGGAGGAATTCAGCCGCATCCTGGCCCCGGGGGAGGTGGTGGAGCATGCCTACCAGCTGATCCGCGACTATTTTGTGTTTACCAACAAGCGGTTGGTGCTGGTGGACAAGCAGGGCATGACGGGCAGCAAGGTCGAATACCACTCCCTCCCGTACAAGAGCATCACGCACTTCAGCATCGAGACCGGTGGCACGTTCGATCTGGATGCAGAGCTCAAGATCTGGATCTCTGGCTCAGCAGCGCCGTTTCAAAAGCGGTTCAACAAGAAGCTCAGCATCTATGAGGTGCAGTCGGTGCTGGCTGGCTACGTGCTGAAGTAACGCGGTTTACCCAGTTTCATCCGGGCATTGCAGCAATGGGGGTCGCGTACCCTCCGTTCACTGGGCGAAGTGGTGGCCTGTCCTTTTGACACAGGCACCGGGGCTTTCGCCACACAGGAGTTCACAGCGATGTCCCCCCTTATCTCTGGCCTGGCTTCGGTCGCCTCCTTGATTTTCAACGCTACCGCCGGTGGCCCTGGCAAGTCGACTGCGTCGCGGCGCAGCGGGGCCGATGTGGAACCCGAGCCGTCTGCCGTGCTCACCCTGAGCCCGCAGGCGGAGGCTCTGGCGGGCTTTGCAGGCAAGGGCATCCTGGTGTCGCAGGGCAAGTTGGAGAACACCCTGGGTGCGGTGGCACGCGGCAGCGCGGGTGCGGCCGCCAATGCAGCGTCGGCCGCATTGTTGGGCCGCCCGGTGTTTACACAGGATTTTCAGGAACTGCTAACCCGTTTTGGTGCCGACGATACGCAAAAGGCGCAGCTGACGGCGGGGTTTGATGCGGACAAGGATGGCTCCATCACGCAGGATGAATTCTTGAAGGGCCTGGCCAAGACCAAGGGCGCCCAGGCGGGCAGCGACTTCTCGCAGGCCGTGATGCAACTGATGGACCGCAACGGCAATGCCGATGGCAGTGTGGCGGACAAGGAGTTTGCTGCGTTTTCGACCGCGTTTGCCGCGACGGGCGCCAAGCGGACTGGGGTGGCGTAAGCGGCGGCTTCGTCTGGGCGCGATACGCGGTTCCATTCACAAAAAAGCACAACGGCCCACGAAGGGCCGTTGTGATTTATGCGGTGGCCGCTGCCCACTTTTCAGGGGCTGGCGGCATGTGCGCAGTACGGTCAGAGGTCTATATCCGACCCATGAGCAGCAAGATCACCAGGATCAGCACCACCAAGCCAATCCCGCCGCTGGGTCCGTAGCCCCATGAGCGGCTGTGGCCCCAGGTGGGCAGCGCGCCGACCAGGATGAGGATCAGGACGATCAGGAGAATCAGCGAGAGTGACATGGCGGTTCCTTGTTGTGGGTTGCGGTGAATGCATTGTTGGGTGCATCCAGCGCGCTACCCGCAGGTGCCACGCCCGCACGGTGGTCAGGGTTTTCCGACACGCCGTGTGGGATGGAGGGCTGAGGCCGTGCTGATGGGAAACAGTAAAGTGCTATTGAAAATATAGCTGCTAGCGCTTTATGGATAAGCGCTAGCAGCTAATTTTTATCAAATTAGTGCGCTCCAGCGGCATCTGCAGCACCTGCGCCCCCCGTTCTGGCGGGGCGGCGGGTCAGCCAGATCAGCCCGATCAACAGCAGGAACAAGCCGGCCGAGCCCAAGAAGATGTCATTGGCCGCGCGTGTGAACGCCTGCTGGTCGATGAGCCGGTTGATCTGCGCCAGCGCCTGCATCTGCGTGAGGCCGGACGCGGTGAGGTTGTCCAGCGTCTGTGCAAACACGCCCTGGCCCTGCACCAGCCCTTCGGTCAGGTGCGCGTGGTGCATGGCGGCGCGGCTCTCCCACAGCGTGGTGGCGATCGACGTGCCCATGGCCCCAGCGGTGATGCGCACGAAGTTGCTCAGGCCCGCAGCTGCCGGGATACGCTCTGGCGCGATACCCGCCAAGGTCAGGGTGGTCAGCGGGATGAAGAAGAACGCCATGGCCGCGCCCTGCAGCAGGGTGGGGATCAGGATGTGGATGAAGTCCGTCTGCACCGTGAACTGCGAACGCATCCACAGCACCGTGCTGAACACGATGAACGCACCCGTGGCCATGCGGCGCGGGTCCCACTGGCCCACCTTCTTGCCCACCAGCGGTGTGAGCAAAATGGCAAAAATGCCCACCGGCGCCAGCGCCATGCCGGCCGAGGTGGCGGTGTAGCCCATCCACTGCTGCAGCCACAGCGGCAGCAGCACCACGTTGCCGAAGAAGAGGGCGTAGGCCACCGACAGCGCCAGCGCACCAAAGGTGAAGTTGCGGCCCTTGAAGAGCTTCAAGTCCACCACCGGGTGCTTCTCGGTCAGCTCCCACACCAGGAACACCGCAAACGCCACCACGGCGACCACGGCCATGGTGATGATCTCGCCCGAGGCAAACCAGTCCAGCTCCTTGCCCTTGTCGAGCATGAGCTGCAGCGCGCCCACCCACAGCACCAGCAGGCTGAGGCCCACCGTGTCGATGGGCAGCTTGCGGATGGGGGTCTCGCGCTGGCGGTAGATGCCCCAGGTGAGCAGCCCGGCCAGCAGGCCCACCGGCACGTTGATGTAGAAGATCCACGGCCACGATATGTTGTCCGTGATCCACCCGCCCAGCAGCGGCCCCACCACGGGTGCGACCAGCGTGGTCACGCCCCACAGGGCCAGGGCCGTGCCTGCCAGCGCCTTGGGGTAGCTGGCGAGCAGCAGCGTCTGGCTGAGCGGGATCATCGGCCCGGCCACCAGGCCCTGCAGCACGCGGAAGAACACCAGCATTTCCAGCGACGAGGCAAAGCCGCACAGCCAGGAGGTCAGCACAAACAGCATCACGCTCATTGTGAACAGGCGCACCGCGCCAAAGCGCTGCGTGAGCCAGCCGGTGAGCGGCACCGAGATGGCATTGGCCACACCAAAGCTGGTGATGACCCAGGTGCCCTGGCCGGGGCTCACACCCAGGTCACCGGCAATGGCGGGGATGGAGACGTTGGCGATGGACGAGTCCAGCACGTTCATGAACGTGGCCAGCGACAGGGACAGCGTGCCCAGCAGCAGGGCCGTGCCTTGCAGCGGCGGGTAGGCGGCGGGGGCCGGTGGTTGCGCAGTTGCGGGCGTCGCCTTGGCGGGCGCCTGATCGGCTGCGTCTGCAGTGGGGTTGGCGGCGGTCATGCGCTTCCACCCCGTTTACTGCACCACAGGCGACTGCACTGCCGAGGCCACCGGGGCCGAGGCGTGTTGCTGCTGGCTTTGCGCGGGTGCCTTGCCCACCTTGGGCGATGCCACGGCCACGGCGGCCTTGCCATTGCGGCCCAGGTTGGCGGCAATGATGTGGGCCACTTCGTCGTCGGCGGCCTTGAACTGCGCGTCGAACACAGCGGTGGCGGCCACGGGCGTGGTGCGCTGTGTGTCGGCCAGCGTCTTGCCGCTCTGGTCGGCAGTGTCCACCTTGACTTCCATCGACAGGCCCACGCGCAGCGGGTGCTCGGCCACTTCCTTGGGGTCGAGCGCAATGCGCACGGGCACGCGCTGCACCACCTTGATCCAGTTGCCGGTGGCGTTCTGCGCGGGCAGCAGCGCAAAGGCGGCGCCGGTGCCTGCGCCCAGGCCCGTCACTGTGCCGTGGTAGGTGACCTTGGTGCCGTACACGTCGGCTTCCAGCTCGGCAGGCTGGCCGATGCGCAGGGTCTTGAGCTGGCTTTCCTTGAAGTTCGCGTCCACCCACAGGTCGTTCAGCGGCACCAGCGTCATCAGCGGGGCGCCGGCCTGCACACGCTGGCCCACCTGCACGCCGCGCTTGGCCACGTGGCCGTCCAGCGGTGCGACCAGCTGGGCACGCTGCACGGCCAGGTAGGCCTCGCGCACGCGGGCCGAGGCACGCGCCACGTTGGGGTGCTGCTCGATGGAGGTGCCCTCGGTCTGCGTCTGGCTGGCTGCCAGCTGCTCTTGCGCGGCCAGCACGGCCGACTGGGCGGCGGCCACGGTGCTCTTGGCAGCGGCCAGCTGGGCAGTGGCGTGCTGGAACTCTTCCTTGCCCACGGCGCCGCTGGCCATCAGCGGGGCGCGGCGGTTCACGTCGTCCTGCATGCGGGCGGCATCGGCCTGGGCGCGGGCCAGGTCGGCGCTGCGCAGGCTGACCTGAGCCTTGAGCGTGGCGTTGTTGGCATACAGGGTGCGCACTTCGCGCACGGTCTGGGCGAGCTGGGCCTCGGCCTGTTCCAGCGCCACGCGGGCGTCGGCAGGGTCCAGCTTGACCAGTAGTTGCCCAGCCTTCACGTAGTCGGTGTCGTCTGCGCCGATAGACACCACGGTGCCGCCGATCTGCGGCGTGATCTGTACCACGTTGCCCGCCACATAGGCGTTGTCGGTGGTCTCAACATGGCGGCCATTGGCCCAGTGCCAGCCGCCCCAGCCGATGGCCACCAGCGCGACGGCGGCGGCAATGAGGGTGAGGCCCCGGCGGCGGGCGGTGTTGGCTTCGTTGGCGGTGAGGGGTTCGCTGTGGGCGGTCATGGCGGTGGTCTTTCAGGAATGTGTTGTTATGTGTTTTTGATCGGGTCGGGCCTTGCCAGCTACTTACGCAACGGGCGCGGCCGAGGCCAGTGCACCCGTGGAACTGGCTTTGCCAGGCCACTGGGTGCGTTCCCCTCCCGCGAAGCGAGAGAGGGGGAAGACGCGAAGCGGCTCAGGGGGTGTTTCATACCGCTGTGTCATCTGTCCAGCCGCCGCCCAGGGCCTTCATCAGCACCAGGCGTGTGTCGAGCTGGCGAGCACGCAGGTCCACGGCCAGACGGCGCTGGGCCAGCACCTGGCTTTCGGTGGAGAGCACCACCAGGTAGTTGCCCAGGCCCGCGCGGTAGCGCTCTTGTGCAAAGCGGTAGGCTTTTTCAGCACTGGCCACGGCCTCGTCCTGCAAGGCCTGCTGGCGGGTAAGCGACTGGATGGAGGCCACGGCGTCGCCCGCTTCCTTGACCGCATCCAGCACGGCGGCGTTGTACTGGGCGATGGCCGCGTCCAGCTCGGCAGCGCGGCCGCCCAGCTGGGCGCGCAGGCGGCCGCCGTCAAAGATCGGCAGGCGCAGCGCGGGGGTCACACCCATCTGGCGCGAGCTGCCGTTGAACAAGCGGTCCAGCCCCAGCGAGTTCAGGCCAATGAACGCGCCGATGTTGATGTTGGGATAGAACTCGCTGCGGGCGCTGTTCACACCCTGCGTCGCAGCCTCCACGCGCCAGCGCGCGGCCACCACGTCGGGGCGGCGGCCCAGGAGGTCGGCGCCCAGCACCTCGGGCACGGCGGTGGGTTGCAGTGCGGCGAGTTGCGGCGTGACCGTGGGCAGTGCGTCGGGCGCCTGGCCGGTCAGCACGGCCAGCTGGCGGCGGGCCAGGGTGATTTGCTCATCCAGCGCCTCGATCTGGGTGCGGGCATCGGGCACAGCGGCCTGGGCCTGGGTCAGCTCGACCTGGCTGTCCAGGCCTGCATAGGTGCGCTCCTGGGTGAGCTTGCGTTGCTCTTCGCGCTGCGCCAGCGCCCGCACGGCAACGTCGTGCTGGGCCACCAGCCGGGCCAGCGCCACATAGCTGCGGCCCACCTGGGCGGCCAGGGTGTTGGCGGCGGCTGCCGCATCGGCCTGGGCGGCGCGGGCCTGGCCCAGGGCGGCCTGCAGCTCGGCAGCGTGCTGGCCAAAGAAGTCGGGCGACCAGCTCAGCGTGGCCTGCACGGTGCCGCTGTTGTAGGTGTTGCCTGCCACCGGGGCGGGCACCAGCCCGTTGGCGGTGTAGCGCTGGCGGGTGGCGTCCACGCCCAGGGTGGCCTGCGGGCCGTTGGCGGCTTCGCGCACCTGGCTCAGCGCAACGGCCTGCTCCAGCCGCGCGCGGCTCACGGCCAGGCTGGGGTTGCCTTGCAGGGCTTGGTCGATCAGGGTGTTGAGCTGCTCGTCGCCCAGCGCTTTCCACCACTGGCTGGGGGCGGCGGTGTCGGTAACGGCGGCGTTCAAGCCCACGGCCGACGGGGTGGTCTGCACCAGCGGCTTGTGGGCAGTGCCGGGGCTGGCGCATCCGACCAGCAGGATGGCTGCGGCCAGCGCCAGGGCCGATACCGCGAAATGGGCCGCCAGGGCCGAGCGGGTGGAGGGCAGGGAGGATGGGGTGTTCACGGGGTTCTCCAGAATGGTTTTGGGGTGTTGTGTGGAGGAAAACGGTGTGGGCTGTCTGTGTGTTCAGTCGGCGTCTGCGCCGCGCTGCTGGCGCAGCGCTTCGCCATTGGCCAGCATGCGGCGCAGCAGGCGCAGCAGCAGTTGCCATTCGTCATGGGTGAAGTCGCTGAGGTGGCCGTTGAGCACGTCGGCCAGCACTGGGGGCACCTGGGCAGCCACTTTGTCGCCCTCGGGGGTGAGTGCCAGTTGCACCACGCGGCGGTCGGTGGTGGAGCGCTCGCGCGCCACCAGGCCCTTGGCCTCCAGGCGGTCCAGTGCGCGGGTCATGGAGGCCGGGTCGGTCTCCAGGTCCCGCGCCAGGCTGGCCACGGTGGTGGTGGGGCAGCGCGAGATCTTGAACAGCGGCAGCCACTGGGCGTAGGTCAGGTCGTGGGTGGACAGCTGCGCATCTGCCTGGGTGCGGATGGACGTCATCACCTTGCGCATCAGGTAGCCCACGCTGTTTTCGGGCTGGAGTTGGTTGGGGCTGTAAAAGCCAGGGCCGGGCTGCGACGGCGAGGAGGTGTTGGAAGTCATGGACGGTGAATTTAATTGACTAGACAATGATTGTCTTGGCAATTAGATAACACCCGCGATGTACTCAGGGTTTTTACGGGGTGATGGTTGCTATCAAAGGGATAGCTATAGATGAATACAGACGTGCGCAGGGCACCAATTTGGCATTGAGCCGACGGTACAGCAGATGAGAGTGGCAGCCCGCCCAGGCCCGTGCAGCGCGTGGACGTATCGGCTATTGACCGGTCAGGCGCTGCGCCCAGGCGGGCAGCGGCTGGGCCAAGGGGGTGACTTGGGCGGGAGAGCACACGGCCACCAGCTGCGGCCCGGTGCCGGTGGCCTCGGCAGCGTCATACAGATAGGACACATCCGCCTGCCGCACGGCCTGGGCCAGGTTGTCCATGGTGCGGGGGTAGCGGGCCAGGATGCGTTCGGGCGGCACCGGGTGCCCACCTTCGCGCACGCGCTGCGCCACGCGGGTCAGCAGCCGGGCTGGGTCGTCCAGCGCCACGATGTACAGGGCCACGGTGTAGCCGCAGCGCTGGGCTTCTTCGATGAGTTCCAGTTTGGAAGGGTGCGAAAACACGGTTTCGCTGGCGAAGTCGGTGCCTTCGCGCAGCAGGGTGGCACGGCGGTCATCGGCCCATTGGCGGGCGGCTTCGGACCGGGCTTCGGGGTCAGCAATGTGCTGCAGGTGCGCCTGTTCATACAGGTCGGCGTTCACAAACTCCAGCGGCGGACCCAGGATGCCTTCGCGCACCAGGGCGCGGTACAGCGTGGATTTGCCCGCGCCGTTCGGGCCTGCCAGCAGGTGGAACCAGCGGGGTGGCGTGTTGTGGCGGGGCGGTGAGAAGGGCTGCTGGGCGGGGGGCACCATTCAGTGTGAGGCGACAGGGGTGGCGACTTTGGCCTGGTTCTCCAGCACCACCTCACGCACCCGCTGGGCCAGCGTGCCGCGCGTTTGGGCTGCCAGCAGGCGGGCGGTGAGGGCGTCCACCGACGTGGGGGCCGCCAGGGCGGCGGTGCGCGCCGCTGCGGCTTCGTACTGCTCGATGGCGCTGCGGGCCTCCTGCACGCTCAGGCCCGTGTGTTCCACGATCTGGCCCAGTGTGGCCCAGTATTCGATCTGGCTGGCCACCGAGCGGCGCATGGGCTGCGCGGCCTGGCGGGCCTGCTCCACCAGGTGGGCGGGGAGCTTGACGGAAGAAAAGGCAGTGGCGGACATGATGATCTCCTGATTGGCGCATTTTGCGCCAATCAGGTCTTGAAAGCAAAGTGCCTGGCCGGCCTCACTCTCTGCGTGCATGGGTATAGGGCGATACCATGCGCGCTCAAACCTTCATTCACCCGCTGATTCAGCCCGCAGACTGCCCTATGACCGAATCTTCCTTGCTCGCATCCGCCCCTTCCGCCAGCCCACCGCTGCGTTTTGCTGTGATGGGCGCGGGCGCCGTAGGCTGCTACTTTGGCGCCTTGCTGGCCCGGGCGGGCCATGCCGTCACGCTGATCGGGCGACCGGCCCATGTGCTGGCGATACGGGATAACGGCCTGCGGCTGCAGACGGCGGCAATGGACGTGCAAGTGCCCCTGGCGGCCAGCACCGAGGCCAGCGCAGTGCATGGCGCGGACGTGGTGCTGTTCTGCGTGAAGTCGTCCGACACGGAAGACGCCGCGCAGCAGATCCGTCCACATTTGGCCCCCGGCACGCTGGTACTGACTTTGCAGAACGGCGTGGACAACGATGAACGAGTGCGCGCCGTGCTGGACGCCAGCACCCCTGTGGCCGCCGCCGTGGTGTACGTGGCCACCGCCATGGGCGGCCCCGGGCACGTGGTGCACCATGGCCGGGGCGAGCTGGTGATTGCACCTTCGCCGCGCAGCGACGAGGTGGCCCGCGAGCTCACAGCGGCGGGTATTCCCACCCAGGTGTCAGACAACTTGCGCGGCGCACTCTGGGCCAAGCTGGTGCTCAACAGCGCCTACAACGCGCTGTCGGCCCTGTCGCAGCAGCCCTACGGCCCGCTGGTGCAGGTGCCCGGCGTGACGCAGGTGATTGCCGACATCGTGGCCGAATGCCTGGCCGTGGCTGCGGCCGACGGAGTGACGATTCCGGGCGATGTGCAGGCGGCGGTGCGCGGCATTGCCAGCACCATGCCCGGGCAGTATTCGTCCACCGCGCAGGACTTGGCGCGGGGCAAACCCACCGAGATCGACCACCTGAATGGCTACGTGGTGAAGCGCGGCGCCGCCTTGGGAGTGCCGACGCCGCTGAACCACGCGCTGCAAGTGCTGGTCAAGTTGGCCGAGATGAAGCGCACTGCGGGCTGAACCGGGGATCCGTCAGGCCAGCGCCGCCTCTTCCAGCAACCGCTCGCGCACTTCCTGCGCGGCCTGCACCATGTGGCGCAGGGCGGCTTCTGTCTCGGGCCAGCCCCGGGTCTTGAGGCCGCAGTCGGGGTTCACCCACAGGTGCTCCACGGGCACCACCTCGGCGGCTTTTTCCAGCAGTGCGGCCATCTCCTGCACTCCGGGCACACGGGGCGAGTGGATGTCGTACACGCCGGGGCCGATCTCGTTGGGGTACTTGAAGTCCCCAAAGCCCTGCAGCAGCTCCATGTCCGAGCGGCTCGTCTCAATCGTGATCACATCTGCATCCATGGCCGCGATGGCGGGCAGGATGTCGTTGAACTCGCTGTAGCACATGTGCGTGTGGATCTGCGTATCGTTGCGCACGCCGCTGGCGCTGATGCGGAAGGCGCGGGTGGCGCGCTCCAAATAGCTCTTCCACCCCGCGCGGCGCAGCGGCAAGCCCTCGCGGATGGCGGGCTCGTCGATCTGGATGATGGCGATGCCTGCGGCTTCCAGGTCGCACACCTCGTCGCGGATCGCCCAGGCGATCTGGTCGGCCGTGGTGGCGCGGGGCTGGTCGTCGCGCACAAAGCTCCATTGCAGGATGGTGATGGGGCCAGTGAGCATGCCTTTCATGGGTTTGGCGGTGAGGCTCTGCGCGTACTGGGTCCAGGCCACCGTCATGGGCGTGGGGCGGGCCACGTCGCCGTAGATGATGGGCGGCTTCACGCAGCGCGAGCCATAGCTCTGCACCCAGCCGTTGGCGGTGAAGGCAAACCCGTCGAGCTGTTCGCCAAAGTATTCGACCATGTCGTTGCGCTCGGCTTCGCCGTGCACCAGCACGTCCAGCCCCAAGGCTTCCTGCTTGCGCACGGCCAGGGCAATTTCCGCTTCCATCTTTTGCTGGTAGTGGGCTGCATCGAGTGCGCCGCGCTTGAAGGTGGCGCGTGCGGCGCGGATCTCGGCGGTCTGCGGGAACGAGCCGATGGTGGTGGTGGGCAGCAGCGGCAGCTTGAGCCGCGCGCGCTGGGCCTTTTGCCGGGCGGGGAAGGCGCTGGCGCGCTGGTCGGCCCCTGGCGCGGCCGCGGCAATGCGGGCCGCCACGGTGGCGCGGTGCACACGCGGGCTGGCGCGGCGCGCGGCAAGGGCCGTGCGGGCGGCGTGCAGTTCGTCGTCTACCGCCGCTTCGCCTTGCGACAAGGCGGTGGCAAGCACGCGCAGCTCATCGAGTTTTTCCACCGCAAACGCCAGCCAGGATTTCACTTCGGCGTCCAGCTGCGTTTC
This sequence comes from Acidovorax sp. NN32, assembly GCF_057597245.1. Classification (NCBI taxonomy): domain Bacteria; kingdom Pseudomonadati; phylum Pseudomonadota; class Betaproteobacteria; order Burkholderiales; family Comamonadaceae; genus Acidovorax; species Acidovorax sp. NN32. Next base: position 2,947,692 of record NZ_CP199679.1, on the reverse strand, counting down.
GGCCTCTAAGCTGAACGGCACATGCAGCAGAGAGCACGACGGTGCCAGCCACAACTCGCCCTGGTGCTTGTCGGCCACGGGCCGCAGCTTTTGCAGCGCCGCATCCAGGTCGGTGCGCCAGATGTTGCGGCCGTCCACGATGCCCACCGACAGCACCTTGTGGGAGGGCAGCCAGTCGGCCACGCCCACCAGCTCGTCGGGGGCGCGCACGGCGTCCACATGCAGGCCGGCCACGGGCAGCTGGCAGGCCAGGCGCAGGTTCTCGGCCAGGGGCGAGAAGTAGGTGGCCAGTAGCAGCTTGGGCGCGCTGCGGGCGAGTTGCCAGTAGCTGGGCTCAAAGGCATGGCGCCACGCATCGGGCAGGTCCAGGCCCAGGATGGGTTCGTCGATCTGCACCCATTCCACGCCCTGCGCCTTCAGGCGAGCCAGCACGGTTTCGTACACCGGTAGCAGGGACTCCAGCAGGCTGAAGCGGTCAAAACCGGCCGTCTTGGATTTGCCCAGCCACAAAAAGCTCAGTGGACCCAGCAGCACGGCCTTGACCCGATGGCCCAGCGCCTGGGCCTCGGCCACTTCGGCAAACAGGCGCTCGCTGGCCAAGTGGAACTGGGTGTGGGCGCTGAACTCGGGCACGAGGTAGTGGTAGTTGGTGTCGAACCACTTGGTCATCTCCAGCGCTGGTTGGCCGGTGGTGGGGTGCTGGGCTGTGCACCCGGTGCTGCAGCCTTGGTGGTTTTCGGCTTGGGCTGACACGCCCCGCGCCATCGCAAAGTAGCGCGCCAGTTCGGGCGCGTGGGCGTCAAAGCCAAAACGCGCAGGATCGCAGCCCAGCAGCTGGATGTGGTTGGCTACATGGTCGTACAGCGCAAAGTCGCCCACGGTCACAAAGCCGAGGCCCGCATCGGCCTGCGCCTGCCAGTGTTGCTGGCGCAGCTGGGCGGCGGTTGCCTGCAGATCGGCTTCGGTGCTGTCACCGCGCCAGAAGGATTCGAGCGCGAATTTCAGCGCGCGCTGCGCCCCCATGCGCGGAAAGCCCAGGATGTGTGTGTGCACGGGGCGGCGGGTGGTTGGAGCGGCGAGCGACATGGTGATTTCCTTCTTCTGAATGGAGCAAAGCAATGAAGGCACCGATGGTCGCGCGGGCTCGTTTATTATTCAAACGAAAGTTTTAGTCGATCAACTTGAAAATTAATAATGAACCAGTCGATTCTGGAAGTGCGCCACCTGCGCACGCTGGTGGCCTTGCGTGACAGCGGCAGCCTGGTGCGGGCCGCGCAGTTGCTCAACCTCACGCAGTCGGCGCTGTCGCACCAGATCAAGCTGCTGGAGGACCGTTACGGCCAGCCGCTGTTTGAGCGCAAATCGGTGCCGCCCCAGTTCACCGCCGTGGGCGAGCGCCTGCTGGCACTGGCCGATGCGATGCTGCCGCAGGTGGAGGGCGCCGAGCGCGACATCGCCCGTCTGGTGCTGGGGCAGGGCGGTCAGATGCGCATTGCGGTGGAGTGCCACACCTGTTTTGACTGGCTGATGCCCGCCATGGACGCGTTTCGCACCCGCTGGCCCGAGGTGGAGCTGGACATCGTGAGCGGCTTTCATGCCGACCCCGTGGGCCTGCTGCACCAGGGGCGGGCCGATGTTGCCATCGTGTCGGAGGTGGATGGGGACGAGGCGGGCGTGGACTACCACGCCCTCTTTGGCTTTGAGATGCGCGCGCTGCTGGCCAACACGCACCCGCTGGTGGCCAGGCCGCATCTGGTGGCGCAGGACTTTGCCGACCAGACCATCATCACCTACCCCGTGCCCGACGAAATGCTGGACCTGATTCGCCAGGTGCTGGAGCCCGCCGGTGTGCGCCCCCCGCGCCGCACCACCGAGCTGACGGTGGCCATGCTTCAGCTGGTGGCCAGCGGGCGCGGCGTGGCGGCGCTGCCGCTGTGGGCGGTGCAGAGCTACCTGGACCGGGGGTACGTGACGGCGCGACCCATCGGTGAAAAAGGCCTGCGCGGCGAGTTGCACGCCGCCTGCCTGCCCAGCCTGTCGGCCAAGCCGTACCTGCAGGACTTTGTGCAGGTGACGCGGGAGACGAGTTTTGTGACGCTCAAGGGCGTGGAGTTGTTGTGACCGGATCGGGCGCGTACTTGTCGCCCACCTCTTCGCGCAGCGGGTGGGTGTCATAGACGATGTTCATGTCGCGGATGCGAGGGCTGCCCGCGTCGAACGTGAACACATCCACGCAGGTGAAGGTCACCTCGCGGCCATCGTTCAAGGTCCAGTCGTAGCGGAAATAGGCAGCGACCCGCACGGCGCCGCCGTTGTCTGGCTGGGCGGACACGAACAGATCCAGCACGGTGATCACGCTGCCGCTGGAGGCCTGGGCGAGCTTTTGGAAGAAGCCGCTCGCGCGCATGGTGCCCAGAAACGGCGAGTGCACCACGCCATCGTCTTCAAAGCAGGCAATCAACCCGTCAGTGTGGCTGGCGTGCAGGTGGGCGAGGTAGGCGCGGACGGTGTCGAGTGGCGTGGTCATGGGCAGAAGCGTGGTGGAGAAAGAAGCCCAGAGCTTCGCCGCGCCCGGCGGCTGCGGCAAGGGACAATGGCGCCTCATACATAAAAGCTGCTTATGTATCTGCGCTACCTGCACTACCTCCAATCCGTCATCGACCAGGGCTCGTTTGCGCGCGCGGCGCAGGCCTGTGGGGTGTCGCAGCCCGCCATCAGCCAGGGCATGAAGGCGCTGCAGGCGCAGTTCGAAACGCCGCTGCTGGTGCGGGACGGGCGCCGGTATGTGCCAACCGACCTGGCCCGGCGTGTGGTGGCCGAAGGCGCGCCGCTGGCCCAGCGCATCGACGCCTTGCCGCAGGCCCGCCGGGCCGCTGTGGACCGCAATCGGTTGCGCGTGGGGCTCACGGCCTCCGCCGCGCTGGTCTGTGGGCCGTTGCTGTACGAGGCCTGGTGTCTGCCGCAGCCCCAGCGTTCACTGGAGATGACCACCACCGACGAGGGGAGCCTGCTGACGGGCCTGCTGCATGGCAGTTTCGACGCCGTGATTGCGCCCCGGCCGCGCCAGTTTGCCCACCCGGATGTGCTGCAGTGGCGCTTGTACGAGCTGCAGCCGCAAATTTATGCACGGCGGCGCCACCCGCTCGCGCAGGCCCGGTCGCTGGCCGATTTGCAAGGCGCTGCCTGGGGCTGTGTGGGCCCGAGCGTGAGCGGCCCGGTGGACGTGCTGACCGAGGCGCACCGCGTGCGGCGCATGCCCGCGCCGCGCATGGCTGTGCGCTGCCCGGACTTTGCCAGCCTGCTGAACCTGGTGGTGGGCTCTGACCTGCTGGCCGTGCTGCCACACCCCGCGCTGCTGGGGGCTGCGGCAGAGCAGGTGGCGCCGCTGCAACTGGCCGAGGCACTGCCGCTGTATGGCATGTGGCTGTTCGAGCGCAAGGCGCGCAAGCCCCGCCTGGGGCCGGAGGTGTTTGCGGGGCGGGTGTGAGGCAGGGGCGCCCGGGTGTGGAGATTGATGCTATTTATTTGATAGCTAATCTGGCATGATGGACGCGCGCAAACGGCCTGAAAAGCTTGAAAACCCAACGATCAGCCAGCCACCGTGCCTGGCACCGGCACCCGCACGGCACCCGAGGTATAGAACGCGTGCAGGTTCTCCAGCACCAGGTCCGCCATCGCACGGCGGGTTTCGTGTGTGGCACTGGCGGTGTGGGGGGTGAGCACCACGTTGTCCAGCGCCATCAGGGCGGCGGGCACATGGGGTTCGTTGTCGAACACGTCCAGGCCCGCACCGGCGATGCGGCGCTCGGCCAGGGCGTCGATGAGCGCCGCCTCATCCACCACGCTGCCACGCGCCACGTTGATGAGGTAGCCCTGCGGGCCCAGGGCATCGAGCACATCGCGGTTGACCAGGTGGCGCGTGCCCGCGCCGCCCGCCACCGTCAGCACCAGGTAGTCGGCCCATTGCGCCAGTGCGGTCAGCGACTCGAAGTAGGGTAGCGCGCAGCCCTCGGCCGGGCGGCGGTTGTGGTAGCCCACCTCCATGCGGAAGCCCGCCGCGCGCTCGGCCACGGCCTGGCCGATGCGGCCCATGCCCACGATGCCCAGGCGTTTGCCCGACACCCGCGTGCCCAGCGCAAACCGCGCCTTGGGCCATTGGCCCTGGCGCACAAAGCGGTCGCTGGTGGCAATGCCGCGCGACACGTCCAGCATCAGCGCAAACGCCATGTCGGCCACACAGTCGTTGAGCACGCCGGGCGTGTAGCCCACCTGCACGCCGCGGGCAGTGGCGGCGCCGATGTCGAGCGCGTCAAAGCCCACGCCAAAGCTGCTGATGACCTGCAGATGGGGCAGGGCGGCGATCACCTCGCCCGTGAGCCCGATGGACGCCGTGGTGACCACGCCCGAAAACTCCGCACCGTGCGCCGCCAGAAAGCCCTGCGGGTCGGCCTGGTCGGCCAGGCAGGCCACGCTGTAGCGCGCGGCCAGTTCGGTTTCGAGGGCGGGCAAGGGCAGGCGGCCGATTTGCAGGATGCGGGGCGGGGCGTTGGTGGTCATTGGATGGAGTGCAACCTGGAATGTTGAGAAGGCGGACTTGAGTCGCAGTGTCGCGTATCGCCGGGCTACGGAGACGGGCGCGGCCCCGCCAGCGCCGCCGTGCAAGGGCCGCCCCGCCGCAGGGGCGGCGTCCCCCTGAGGGGGATGGCGCGAAGCGACTCAGGGGGCATCAAGTGTTTACGCGCACGGCCTGGCGGGCCAGCAGCTTCCACTGGCTGCCTTGCTGTTGCCACACGCCCAGGATCTTGATCTGCACCTTGCCGGGCTTGCCCGAGTCGTTGGTGTCGGCCGTGAGGGTGTGGCGCACGATGGCAGAGTTGCCCACCACCTTGATGGTCTGGTCGGTGATGGTGATGGTCACGAAGTCAGACTTGCCCGCCACCAGATCGCCAATGAAGCTGTCCTTGGTGTCCACGCGGCCGCCCGAGTGGCCATAGCTCAGGTCGTCGGCCACGAGGGCAGTCAGCGCAGCGGGCGTGGGGTCGATCATGGCCAAGCGCAGGCGTTCGGCAGCGGCGGCCACAGCCTGCTCGGAAGCGGCCGGTGCAGGGGGCGCCGCGGCGGTGGTAGCGTGGCTGGCGCAGCCGCTCAGCGTGACAAGGGCCAGGGCGCTCGCTGCGGCGAGGATGAGGGTCTTGAGCATGTTGTCTGTCTCCTGATGGTGTTGTGTGTTGGCGTGCCGCATTGGCACCACGCGCTCGTGCACGGCCAGGCGCGTGGTGTGTGGAATCGCTGAAAAAAGGGCCTGGAGAACCAGGCCCTTGGAGGTATCTGTCAGGCCGTGCTTACTGCGGGCCGAGCTTGTCGATCAGCGCCTTGAGCTCTTCCATCTCGCCGGGCTTCAAGTCCGTCAGCGGCGCGCGCACCGGCCCGCCGTCGTGGCCCACGAGGCGGGCACCCGCCTTGATGATGGACACGCCATAGCCTTCCACGCGGTTGCGGATGGCCAGGTAGGGCATGAAGAAGGACTTGAGCAGGCGGTGCTGGGTGGCCGTGTCGTCGCTGGCCACGGCCTTGTAGAACTCCATCGCCGTGCGGGGGATGAAGTTGAACACTGCCGACGAATACACCGGTGTGCCCAGCGCCTTGTAGGCCGCCGCATACACCTCGGCCGTGGGCAGGCCGCCCAGGTACGAAAAGCGGTCGCCCATTTTCATGAAGATGGAGGACATCACCTCGATGTTGCCCACGCCGTCCTTGAAGCCCACCAGGTTCGGGCAGCGGTCGGCCAGGATGGCCAGGGAATCGGCCGTGAGTTTGGTGCGGTCGCGGTTGTAGACGATGACGCCGAACTTCACGCTCTTGCAGACCTGCTCCACATGGGCGATCAGGCCTTCCTGTCCCGCTTCGGTCAGGTAGTGCGGCAAGAGCAGGATGCCGTGGGCGCCCAGGCGCTCGGCCTCTTGGGCATGGGCAATCGCCGTGCGGGTGGGGCCACCGGCACCGGCAATGATGGGCACCTTGCCACGGCAGGTATCCACTGCGGTCTTGATGACCTGGCCGTACTCGGGGCCCGACAGCGAGAAATACTCGCCCGTGCCACCGGCGGCAAATAGCGCGCTGGCGCCGTAGGGGGCCAGCCATTCCAGGCGCTCGATATAGGTCTTGGGGCGGAATTCGCCCTGCTCGTCAAAGTCCGTGATCGGGAACGACAGCAGGCCGGAGCCCATGATGGTTTTGAGTTCTTGGGGAGTCATGTCAGTGCGGGGCGGTAGTAGGAAATGGGAAGGCGAGGGAGGAGGCATGAGGGGTTCGCTGACACCTTCTTAGTCGAGCTTGATGTTGGCGGCCTTCACCACGGTGGCCCAGCGGGCGCGCTCCTTGGCGAAGAACTGGTCTTGTTCGGCAGGGGTCATGGTGACCACCTCGGCACCCTGGCCGGCCAGGCGCGAACGGATCTCGGGCGCGCGAATGGCGGTGATCAGCGCCTTGTTGAGCTTCTGCACGACGGCTTCCGGCGTGCCACGCGGCACCAGAATGCCTTGCCATGTGCCCGATTCGAAACCGGGCACACCCTGCTCGGCAATGGTGGGCACGTCGCCGATCAGCGGCATGCGCGTGGCCTTGGAGACGCCCAGCACCTTGAGCTTGCCGTTTTGCACGTGGGGCAGGGTGGCGAGCATGCCGTTCATCAGGATCTGCGTCTGCCCGGCCACGGTGTCCTGGATGGCGGTGACGCCGCCCTTGTAGGGGATGTATTGCCAGCGCGCACCGGCGGCGCGTTCCAGTGCCACGCCAGCGACGTGGGGGGCGCTGCCGGTGGCGGTGACGGCGAAGTTCAGGTCGTTCTTCTTCGAGTACGCCACCAGCTCCTTGAGGTTGCTGACGGGCACCGAGGGGTGCACCACCAGCAGGTGGGGCGAGTAGGCGAGCATGGTCACGCCACGCAGGTCTTTGGAGGGGTCGAACGACAGCTTGGTATAGACCGAAGGGCTGATGGCCAGCGCGCCCACGTCGCACAGCAGCATGGTGTAGCCATCGGGCTCGGCCTTGGCCACAAAGTCGGCGCCCAGGTTGCCGTTGGCGCCGGGTTTGTTCTCCACGATGACGGACTGCTTGAGCGCCTCGGACATCGCCTGGCTGATGGAGCGGGCAATGATGTCCGAGCTGCCGCCGGGCGGGTAGGGCACCACGATGCGCAGGGTCTTGGCAGGCCAGTCAGCGCTTTGTGCGGTGGCGGAGGCCGCTGCCAGTGTGGCGATGCAGGCGAGAAGGGCGGCTCTACGGCGCAGGGTCATGGAATGTCTCCTAAGTTAAGTTGTTAGTCATCGTACAACTAAGATTGCAAATTGGCAATAGAAAGTGCACGAATTTTGTGTGGATCCGAGGGGGAGTACGGGTTTTCACTAGCGCGTTTGGGCGAGTTTTCCCTGTGCAGGATACAGCGCACCGCTGCGTATACGGCCGTCTGAAATTCGGGTAATCCCTGCGTGGCGCTGAGGAAGTAATGGCGACAATGCGAGTCTTGTTGTACGACAACATATAACGTGTGAACGTCCCTTGACACAACACCGGTAGTCCGAGGCGACGGCATCCCGGCAAATGCCTCCCAATCCACATAACCGGCGGTGCAGCCTCTGCTACCGCGCAGCCCCTACAGGAGACGCCAATGACCGCTGCACCCCGCACCCACACCCACCACACCCACACCCGGGTGGCACAACTGGCACTGGCAGCCGTTGCCGCCCTGTCCACCCCCGGCGCCTGGGCGGGAACCTGGGTGTATGTCGCCAACGCGGACAGCCAGGATGTCTCGGTGCTGGAACTGGACCGCAGCAGTGCCACGCTCAAGCCGGTAGACACCGTGCCGCTGGGCGGCACCGCCATGCCGATGGCCGTGAGCCCTGACAAGAAGGTGCTGTATGTGGCCCTGCGCTCGCAGCCGTTCCGGGTGGTGAGCCTGGCCATCGACCCGGCCAGCGGCAAGCTGCGCAAGCTGGGCGAGGCCCCGCTGGCCGACAGCATGGCCAACATCGCCACCGATGCCACGGGCCGCTGGCTGTTTGCGGCCTCGTACCCCGGCCACAAGATCACGGTCAACAGCATTGGCAAGGATGGGGCGGTGGGTGCGGTGCAGCAACTCATCCCCACGGCGCCCCACGCGCACGCCATCCACGCCGATGCGGCCAACCGCCATGTGTTTGCCACCAGCCTGGGCGGCGACAACCTTTCGGCCTGGCGTTTTGATGCCGAGAGCGGCAGGCTGACCGCCCATGAACCCGCGCTCACGCAGGTTGCTCCCGAAAAATCCGGCCCGCGCCACTTTGTGTGGGATACCGCCCAGCGCACCATGTATGTGCTGGACGAGCTGGATGCCGCCGTACATGTGATGGCTTACGACAAGGAGCGCGGCACGCTGCGCCCGGTGCAGCGCACCACGGCACTGCCCGCAGGCTTTAACGGCAAGCCCTGGGCCGCCGACATTCACCTGTCGCCCGACGGCCGCACGCTGTATGCGTCCGAGCGCACCTCCAGCACGCTGAGCAGCTTCCGCGTCGACGCCGCCACCGGCCAGCTGCAGCCGCTGGGCCAGGTGCCCACCGAGAAATCACCGCGCGGTTTTGCGGTGGATTCGTCAGGCCGATTTCTGATCGCGGCAGGGCAGGAGTCGCACCACCTGGCGCTACACCCCGTCGACCCGGCCACCGGCATCCTCGGCACGCCCACGAGGGTGCCGGTGGGCAAGAACCCCAATTGGGTCGAGATCGTCGATCTGCCCTGAGCGTCCATTGCATTGCACGCGCCAGCCGCACCGGCTTTTTTGCGCTCCGTTTTTCTATCGCCGTTCCGTTCACCATCCACAAAACACCCAGGAGACACCACCATGCAACGCAGAACCCTCATCCACACCGCCGCCCTGGCGGCCGCAGCCTTCAGCACCCTTGTCAGCCTGCCCGCCACAGCCCAGGGCACCTGGCCCACCGGCAAGCCCATCACCTACATGGTGCCGTTTGCTGCAGGTGGCACCACCGACACGCTGGCGCGGCTGATTGGCCAGCAACTGGGTACTGCCCTGGGCACCACGGTGGTGGTGGAGAACAAGGGCGGCGCGGCGGGCAGCATCGGCTCTGAAGCTGCTGCGCGCTCTGCGCCGGATGGCTACACCCTGCTGGGCGGCACCGTCAGCTCGCACGCCATCAACGTGAGCCTCTACCCCAAGCTGGGCTACGACCCCATCAAGTCCTTCAGCCCCGTCACGCTGATCGGCACCAACCCGGTCGTGCTGGTGGTGGCTGCCAACAGCCCTTACAAAACCCTCAAGGACGTGCTGGCGGGGGCGAAGGGCAAGCAAGGCGGCCTGTCGTCGGCGTCAGCCGGCACAGGCAGCTCGCAGCATTTGGCCGTGGAGTTGCTGGCCTACAAGTCGGGCGTGAAGTTCACCCACATCCCCTACAAGGGCAGCGGCCCGGCCATCCAGGATGTGATCAGCGGCCAGGTGGACATGATGTTTGACACCACGGTGGTGGCCGCGCCGCACATCCAGAGCGGCAAACTGCGCGCCATTGTCGTCACCTCACCCCAGCGCCTGGCCTCCATGCCCGACGTGCCCACCGTGGCCGAGTCCGGCGTGGCAGAACTCAAGGACTTTCAGGTGCAGTCCTGGCAGGCCATCTTTGTGCCGGCTGGCACGCCCACGCCGGTGGTCACGCGCCTGCATGACGAGATCCGCAAGATCCTGGCCCAGCCCGACATGCAGACCCGCCTGAAGGGCTTTGGCATGGAGCCCGCCGACCTCAACACCACGCAGATCGCCGCTTTCCAGAAGGCCGAGGTGGAGAAGTGGGCCCAGGTGATCAAGGCGGCGAACATCAAGGTAGATTGAACGCCTGCCTAACTCTTATCTCCCTGTGAAGACTTTGCGGAGCCGCCTGCGGGCTGTTCCGCTTTTTTTATGGTGTCAGCGCATGCGAACTGGTCAGCCGGTGGCGCTGCCGCTGTCGTCCGCCGGGCGCGCGGTCAGCAGAAAGTCGGGGTGCTGGCCCGTCAGCAGCAGAAACATCGCAAACACCGGCCCCTGCATGTTGCGCTCGTCGCTCATGCTCTCCAGCGCCTGCCAGGTGCGCGACTGCACGCCGCCCCGGCTGCCGGTCTGCAGTGGGTAGCCCATGAGTTCAGCCGCCTGGGCCTGGCTCAGCCCGGCGGCAGTGCGGGCGGCCTTGAGCTGATCGCCGGTGGGCACGGGCATGGCGAGAGCGAGGGCAGGGCGTGGCGGCTGGGACATAGGATTGCTATAAAAGTAGGAGCTATTTGGTCTTGGTGGACGAGCGCAGAGGCCCATTTTTACCCAAAACTGCGCGCCAACATCCGGGTGTGGTGCTGGTGCGTCACTGGACAAATTGGTGGGGTGCGCCTCTGGGGCATGGCGGGGGGCCGCTCCTAGAATTCGCTCGCACTTGACGAAAGACAACACCACAACACGCCGCGCACCCAGCGGCATCCGAGGAGGGACCTGTGAGCTACACCATCCAGATCTGGGAAAAGCCCGCCGATTGGCCCTGGCCCACCACCAAGGCCGAGGCGGACGCGCAGTACGAGCGTGCGGAGGCGGGCCCCCAGGTGCCGATGAACCCCAAGTTCGCGGCTTGGGCCCAGGCCGTCGAGCAGCGCTCTCCCGGGTTCTGGGACATCTACCTTGGTGGCACTGAAATGGCCGACCCGACCTGGGGCGTGGGCATCAACACCCGCGCTTCGGATTGGGGCGCTCCGTTTGACGATGGCTGGGAGCAGGCAGTGCGCCTGGGCCTGAACCTGTACGACCCGCAAAGTGGCGTGCACTATCTGGCCAATGGCGATGCCCCGGAAGAGCCCGACCTGCAAGTACGCCATGCGGCGCGAGCCCGCCAGGCGGGCGACGACGCCACTGCCTGGGCCGAATACCGCCACTGGGCTGCGCGCGGCAACCCCCACGCCCTCTATGCCCTGGGCCGTGCCTTGCGTTTTGGCACCATGGGCCAGCGCAGGCACTTCGACCTGGCGGCCGCGCTGCAGTTGATGGGCGCCCACGACGCAGAGACCCGCAAGGATGCCCAAGCCTTCTATGGGCGCTTTCCGGAACAAGCCAAGGAGCGTGTACAGGCACTGATGGTGCGACTGAAGGCTGCCCCTGGGGAGCAATTGCTGCGCATCGTAGACGAAGAGCGCAAGGCGGTGGACGACGCTGTGGCCCGCTGCGAACAGTTGGCGCTGTACTCGCGCAGGCGCATTGAAGCCACCGACGCCCTGGAGCCCGCCGCAGCGCAGGGGCATGAGGTCGCGGCTTTCCTGCACGCGCTGGATGTCGTGATCGGCTGGGAGCAGCCCAACTACGAAAACGCCCGCACCTGGTGCCAGCGTGCGGCCGAATGGGATTACGAGCCCGCCAAGCGCCTTTTGGCCGTGATGCACGAGCGCGGTTGGGGTGGGCCGGTGGACACGCAGCAGGCCGCGAAGTGGAACACCGCCGCGCAAGAGCAGCGGCAGCAGGCGCTGAAAAAGAAGCAGGCCCAGGAAGCGTCAGAATCGCCGGGTGGCCTGAGCCTTGCGCCCATGACCCCGGCCGCGCCTTCGCCGGCGCCGGTGGTGTGGACCGGCAACCCCCTGCGCGACCTGCCGGGCTGGTACGCCCGCGAGGGCGATCCGCACGCCGCGTTTCACCTGGGCACCAGCGACGAACATGGCCGCTATGGCGGCCCCGTGAATCTGGCCCAGGCCCGCGCCTGGTATGCCCAGGCGGCCGAGGCAGGCCACGCCGACGCCACGTACAACCTGGGCACCTTCGTCGAAAGCGGCAAGGGCGGCCCCAAAGACGCAATGGTGGCCAAGGCGTTGTTCATGCTGGCCAATACGCGTGGCACCACCATGCAGATTGCCGACCTGCGCATCAAGCCACAGGACCAGGGGCCTGTGCGGGCGGTGGTGACGGCCTTGCGCGAGCCGGGGCGGCTGCGCGCCGTGCTGCAGGAGCGTGGGCTGTCGCCCAGCATCGCAGCGCCTGGCGCCTCGTCATCTGCCGCAGTGGCTGGTGCAGTTGCTGCAGGACTGTCCGCCACGGAGTGGGGGCGGGCCGATGGTGCCCCTGCAGCCCCCGTAGCTCCTGCGCGTGCCCAGCCTTCCCAGCCGCCGTCGCCCAGCCGCTCGCGCAGCCGGGTGGACGATGAGGAGGAGGAAGACGACGGGCACAGGCACGGCGCACAGTCCTCGTTTTCCCTCCACCTGGGCCATGTTGCGCTGGCCATCGGCGTCGCCAATGCCGTGCTGCTCATCGCCTTCTTCAAGCCCGGTGCGAGCTTCCGCATGGGCATGTTTGGCCTGGGACTGGTCGCAGCCTTTGGTGCCTGGCGCACAGCGCGCGACTTTGACTGGTCGCCCCTGGCGCGCGCTGTGGTGGCCGTATTGGCCGCAGTGCCGATGGTGGGCATGGCCGTATGCCTGGGCCTGCTGTTCAAGGCGGTGCGCGAGCGCGGCTAAGCGCGTTCTTGACCGGTCGTTACCTCGTGCGCCAGCATCTGCGCAAAGTACGACTCGGGCTGGATGTTGGTGTAGTTAGGAATGTCTGCCGACAGCTCGGCCATCGTCGCCTTGGCGGCCGTTTGGGCCTGCTTCAGGTCGCTGAAGAATGCGTTGGTGAGCGCCACCACCTGTCCCGGGCGCGGCTCGCCAGGGTAGAGAACACGGTCGCTCTCCAGCCGCACCAGGCCCAGCGGCTGCAATGCTGCGCGGGCGATGCGCATGTGCTCGGAGTGGTAGTAGTCGTGGTTGAAGGTGGCGCCTTCACGCCAGCGGTAAACGGCGGTGACTTTGATCATTGGTGCGATTCCATCCGGTGGTTGAAACCCGCCACCGTAGGGACAACACACCCGCCGCACAGCCGCGTGCGCGACAGCGTGTCGCCCATGTGGCTCGTATCCGTCCTCGCCGACTCAGTCTTCTTCCGATTCGCCCAGGAACCCGCCGCTCTGGTGCCCCCACAGCCGGGCATACACGCCGCCCTGGCCCAGCAGCTGCGCGTGGGTGCCTTCTTCGACGATGCGGCCTGCGTCCATCACGATGAGGCGGTCCATGGCGGCAATGGTGGACAGGCGGTGGGCAATGGCGATCACCGTCTTGCCTTGCATCAGCCCGTCCAGGCTTTGCTGGATGGCGGCTTCGACCTCGGAGTCGAGCGCGCTGGTGGCTTCGTCCAGCAGCAGGATGGGCGCGTCCTTGAGCATCACGCGTGCAATGGCCACACGCTGGCGCTGGCCGCCCGAGAGCTTGACGCCACGCTCGCCGACATGGGCGTCGTAGCCGGTGCGGCCCTGCAGGTCGGTGAGTGTGGCGATGAAGTCTGCGGCCTCTGCGCGCGCCGCCGCTTGGTGCAGGTCGACCTCGCTGGCGTCGGGGCGGCCGTACAGGATGTTGTCGCGCATGGAGCGGTGCAGCAGCGAGGTGTCTTGCGTGACCATGCCGATGTTGCGGCGCAGGCTGTCTTGCGTGACATGGGCGATGTCCTGCCCGTCGATCAGGATGCGGCCCGACTGCACGTCATGAAAGCGCAGCAGCAGGTTGACCAGCGTGGACTTGCCCGCGCCCGAGCGGCCAATCAGGCCGATTTTCTCCCCGGGGCGGATGGTCAGGTTGAGCCGGTCGATGACCGGGCGGGCCCCGGGGCCGCTGCTGTAGGCAAAGGTCATGTCCTCAAAATGCACTTCGCCCTGCGTCACAACGAGTGGTTTAGCGTCGGGCGCGTCCACCACGGTGCGGGGTTTGGTCAGCGTGTTGATGCCATCCTGGATGGTGCCCACGCTCTCGAACAGGGTGGTCATCTCCCACATCACCCAGTGGGCGTGGCCCGACACGCGCAGGGTCATGGCGGTGACGGCGGCCACGGCACCGGCACCGACTTCGCCCGCCGACCACAGCCACAGCGCGGTGCCGCAGGCGCTGAGGATCATGGCCACCACCAGGATGTGGTTCACGATCTCGAACCGGCTCACCAGGCGCATCTGGGCATAGCCCGTGAGCTTGAACGCGTCCATGGCGGCACGGGCGAATTCAGATTCGCGCCGCGTGTGCGAGAACAGCTTGACGGTGGCGATGTTGGTGTACGCGTCGGTAATGCGCCCGGTCATTACCGAGCGCGCATCGGCCTGCGCCTTGCCCACCTTGCCCAGGCGCGGCACAAAGTACCTGCAGGCCAGGCCATAGGCCACCATCCAAGCGGCAAAAGGCGCCAGCAGCCGCGCGTCGAACCCGGCCAGCAACACGAGGATTGTGACAAGGTAGATGCCCATGCCGATCACCACGTCGGTGGTCGTGAAGATCATGTCGCGCACGGCAAGGGCCGTCTGCATGATCTTGGTGGTGATGCGGCCCGCGAATTCGTCCGCGTAGAACGCCATGCTCTGGCCCAGCATCAGGCGGTGAAAGTTCCAGCGCAAGCGCAGTGGGAAGTTGATGGCCAGCACCTGGTGCTTGATGCTGGTCTGCACGGCCACCAGCAGCACCGAGGCCAGGAGCAGGGCGGTGATGCCCATCAACTCTCCTTTGCGCTCGGCCCACAGCGCACCCGGGGCCGTGCTGGAGATCCAGTCCACCACATGGCCGAGCACCGCAAACAGCAGCGCTTCATAGATGGCAATGGCCGCAGACAGGCCTGCCATAGCTGCTACATAGCCACGCAGGCCACGGGTGCCATCCCACACAAAGGCCATGAAGTCTTTGGGGGGCAGGTGAGGTTCGGCGGGGGGATAGGGGGGAAGGCGGCTTTCGAAAAAACGGAACAAAGTCAGAACTCCTTGTCCACCATGGTACGTGCGGTGGTACCGCTCTGTGGCGCCCGGCCGCAATGCACTCAGGACCATGAGGGTCAGCCCCATGGGTGGGGAATTGGGGTAGGAGCAGGCCCCTACGCCGACGGTTTGTAGACCACGCGGATGCGCGGCACCTGCTTCACGCCGGGCTGTTTGGTCAGAAAGCCGTACAGAAACTCGGTCAGGCTTTTTTCGCACAGCGCCAGCACGGCCGGATCGGACGCCATGGCCTCGCCCTGCTGGCGAGCGCGTTTGGCGGCCTCCTGGCTCAGCTTGATGACAGCGCCCTTGTTGTCGGTCAGCAGCCCGCCCGAGAGGATGCGGTGCTTCAGGTTGGTAACGGCTGGTGCGGCCACCAGCGCGGGGCGGTGGATGTGCACCTCGATGCCGCCGTTGGTGGCGTGCAGCTCGTAGCTTTCGGGGCGCAGGTCAAAGCCGAAGGCGTATTCGGCGGTGTAGGTGATGGCCACTACCCCGGTGGATGCGATGCCCAGCACCGATTTTTCGATGATCTGCGTGGCGCCTTCTTCGCGGACCACGGTGGCGGCGAGCAGCTTCATCTGCTCGGCCAGCGTCTGTTTGCCTGCGGTGAGGTAGCTGGTGTAGCGGGTATAGCCCAGCAGCGCATTGTTGAGTTCGGTCACTTGGCGCTGCAGTTGTGCCGTCTGTGCCAGGGCACTGTCAACGCGGTGCTGCGCCCACCAGCTGGCCGCGCCTGCGGTGAGCAGGCACACGGCCAGGGCCGCACAAGAGATCCAGGCAATGCGTTTCATCAATGGGGTACAGCGCAGGGCGTGTGGTGGCCAACAGGTCGCTTGCGGGCGCCCACCGTTAGACGAGCAGCGTGACCACCACGATCACCACGCCCAGGGCCAGATTCACGCCCACCCAGCTGCGGATGCTGCCCAGGGCCTTGCCGCCGGCGGGCCAATCCGATGCAGCCACCGCCCGCTGCAGGCGTCGGAACAGCGCAAACCGGATGTGCCCGAAGATGACCATCATCGCCAGGCCCAGCGTGGCCATGATGGTCCAGTCCAGTGGCATGGCAAAGCTGCCCCCGGCCTGCACCGTTTGTTTGGCCACGCGGCCGATCATCCACAGCCCGCTGCCCAGCACCACCAGCACGGCCACTCCCACGGCGGCGAAAAAGCGCTGCAGCACATCGTGCATGAGCCGCACGCGCTGCGGGGGCTCCAGCGACTGCGCTGCGGGGCGCAAAAAGAAATGGGCAAACACCATGCCACCGATCCACACGATGATGGACAGGACATGGGCGAGCTGGAGCGCGTTGTAGAGCATGGCGTGGAACGTTTGGAATAAAGGGTTTGGGTGGAAGTAAAAGAGAGAGGGCGCGGCGGGTCTGCTTAGCAGGCTGGCGGTGCGGCAACCAGCGTCAAGGCACCAGCCCATCCCGGGGTGAAGCCACCCGCACCTGGTTGCCGCCGCTTTTCTTGGACAGGTACATCGCCTCGTCGGCATGGCCCAGCAACCGGTGTTCTTCGCCCCCATGCTCGGGGTAGATGGCCACGCCGATGCTCGGCTGGATGCTCAGGCGGATACCTTCCAGGTCAAATGGCTGGCCGAAGGCTGCCAGGATCTTGTCGGCCGCTGCGGCGGCGTGTTCGCGGGCATGGCCGCCTTCGAGCAGCACCACAAATTCGTCGCCCCCCAGGCGCGCGACGGTGTCCGAGCCGCGCACGCACTCCAGCAGCCGCTGGGCCACCCGCTGCAGCAGCAGGTCGCCCATGGCATGGCCCAGGCTGTCGTTGACCTGCTTGAAGTCGTCCAGGTCGAGGAACAGCAGCGAAAGCAGGCTTTGGTCGCGCCGCGCGCGGGCCAGTGCGGTCTTGAGTCGGTCCAGAAACAGCTGGCGGTTGGGCAGGTGCGTGAGCTGGTCGTACTGCGCCATGTGCTCCAGGCGCTCGTGCATCTGCTTGCGCTCGATGGCGGCTGCGACCTGGGTGGAGACAAACTGCAGCAGTTCCTTGTCCTTTTCGGTGTAGCGGCCCTGCTCGTTGTAGCTTTGCAGCACCAGCGCACCAATGGCGCCTTTCTGGGTTTGCAGCGGCACGCCCAGCCAGTAGAGCGGTGCGTGTTCCTGGGGTAGCTGCCGGCGCAGTTGCGCGGCGCGGGGGTCGGCGTTGTTGGGGGTATCGGGCGTCAACAGAAGGGTGCTGCCGCTGTGGATCACCTCGGCACACAGCGCATCCTGCACTGGCGCCGGGGGCGTGGGGGCGGCGCCCGGTTCATTGACGTGGTACGGAAAACTCAACGAATCACTGCAGGCGTCGTAGAGCGCGACCGCGAAGTTGGTGGCAGGCAGCAGGCGCCCGATGATCTGGTGGATGTGCTGGAACAGCGCCTGCAGGTTGTGTGTGGTGTGAGCGGCTTCGGAGATGGCATAGATCACCGCCTGCATGGACTCGGTGAACTTGCGCTCGGTGATGTCGTGCGCCACCGCCAGCCGCCGCTGCTTGTCAGGCAACCAGCGCGCAGTCCAGCGGACGTGCGCGATGGAGCCATCCTTGCGCACATAGCGGTTTTCAAACTGCAACTGCAGATGGCCATCCATCACACGCTGCGCCTGGCTTTGGGTGACGGCCAGGTCTTCAGGGTGCACCAGGTCGAACATGCGTTTGCCAATGACTTCCTCGGGGGCGTAGCCAAAGATGCGCTCGAACGCCGGGCTTACAAACTCAATGGTGCTGTCCACATGGACGACGCAGACCGCGTCGAGCAGCAGGTCCACCACGTTTTCAGAAGGGATGCTTTGCATGAAGGGTAGCGCGCACAAGGTGCCAAGAAGACCCATTGTGCCGTGCGCCCCCTTGTTGTGCGGCATGGATGCAGCCCGCAACCCAAGGGATATCCATTAAGCGAGTGCCGATTGCTATCAAATTAATAGCTTTTGGCGCTTGTAGTTAAAGCGCTGTAGGCATTTTTTAGGTGTATTTCTCTTCCCGCGCATCCCAGGCCATTTTTTGGACCAGCCGCTGGCGCTCGGCAAACGGCGCCACCAGGGCGGGGTCTTCATCAATGCGTTGGGTGTCGCGCAGCACGGTCAGCGCCTTCTGCATGCCCGCCACCGCGCCCTGCAGCGCGGCGTTGGCGTACAGCACCAGGCCGTAGCCCAGGGCGGCCAGTTCTTCAGCGCTGGTGATGGGCGTCTTGCCGCCGATCACCATGTTCATCAGTTGGGGCGCGGCCAGCCGCTGGGGCAGGGCGCGGATCTCGTCCAGCGTGGTGACGGCCTCCACAAACAGGATGTCGGCGCCCGCCTCCTGAAAACGCTGGGCGCGCTCCACTGCCGCTTCAAAGCCCTGGGTGGCGCAGGCATCCGTGCGTGCCAGGATGAGGGTGTTGGGGTCGCGGCGAGCGTCTACGGCGGCCTTGATCTTGCCCAGCATCTCGTCGGTGCTGATCACCTCCTTGCCGCTGAAGTGCCCGCAGCGCTTGGGGCTGACCTGGTCTTCGAGCTGGATGCAGTCGGCACCTGCGCGCTCCAGTGTTCGCACCGCATGGTAGGTATTGAGGGCGTTACCAAAACCGGTGTCGGCATCGACGATGAGCGGCAGGTGCTCCACCGCATCGCGGATGCGGGCCGTGTGGTCTGTAATGTCGGTGAGGCCCATGAAGGCCTGGTCTGGCAGGCCGAACCACATGTTGGTGACGCCTGCGCCGGTGATGTAAATGGCTTCAAAGCGCAGGTCGGCCACGACACGGGCGGAAAGCGCGTTGAACGCGCCGGGCACGATGACACCCCGGCGGGCGTGGGCCAGGGCCTTGAGTTGTTGTTTGGTGTTCATGAATTGCAAGGGACTTGATTTGCTACTGTTTTTGTAGCTGTTAAGGCTTGATGGACGGGCGGAAGGGGCCAAAAAACTCAAAAAATACCGCCAGGCACACGCACCCAGCCTTCCATCAGGATGCGGGCGCTGCGGCTCATGAGGGCCTTGGTCACTGTCCACTGGCCGTTGGTCTGGACTGCCTCGGCCCCCACACGCAAGGTGCCCGAGGGATGGCCAAACCGCATGCTGCTGCGCACACCACCACCCGCTGCCAGGTTGACCAGCGTGCCTGGGATGGCTGCCGCCGTGCCAATGGCCACCGCCGCCGTGCCCATCATGGCGTGGTGCAGTTGGCCCATGGAGAGAGCGCGCACCAGCAGGTCGATGTCTTTGGCGTCAATGGCTTTGCCGCTGGAGGCCGTGTAGCTGGCCGGTGGCGCGACGAACGCGATCTTGGGTGTGTGCTGGCGGGTGGCGGCCTCGCTCAGCTGCTGGATCAAGCCCATGCGCAGGGCGCCGTGCGCGCGGATCGTCTCGAAGCGCGCCAGTGCCGCCGCATCGCCGTTGATGGCCTGCTGCAGCTCGGTGCCGGTGTAACCCAGCTCTTGCGCGTTGAGAAAAATGGTGGGGATGCCCGCGTTGATCAGCGTGGCGGCGAAGCTGCCGACCCCGGGCACCTCCAAGGTGTCCATCACGTTGCCCGTCGGGAATAACGCCCCCACGCTCCCCACTGCGTGTGGTTCGCTGCCCCCCGAGGGGGCCCTCGCCAGCTTGGGGCGGCCCGGCGCTGTCGAGATGGCTCCCCCATCATCGCCATCGTCCGCCGGGTCCATGAACTCCAGCGCCACCTCGGCGGCTGCAAAAGTCACGCCGTCCAATTCAAAGTCACCCGTTTCTTGCACCTGCCCCTGGGTGATGGGCACATGCGCCACGATGGTCTTGCCGATGTTGGCCTGCCAGATGCGGATGGGGATGGTGCCGTCCTGCGGAATCCGCGCCGCATCGATCAGCCCCATGTGGATGGCGCACGGCCCCACCGCAGCCGACAGGTTGCCGCAGTTGCCGCTCCAGTCCACAAAAGGCTGGTCGATGGACACTTGGCCAAACAGGTAGTCCACGTCGTGGCCCGGCCGCGTGCTGCGCGACAGGATCACGGCCTTGCTGGTGCTCGACGACGCATTGCCCATGCCGTCGATCTGCTTGCCGTACGGATCAGGGCTGCCCAGCACGCGCAGCAGCAGGGCGTCGCGGGCGGGGCCAGGTTGCTGGGCGGGGGCGGGCAGGTCTTCTAACTTGAAGAAGACACCTTTGCTAGTGCCGCCACGCATGTAAGTGGCAGGGATTTTGATTTGAGAAGGATGGTTGTTCATGGTGTTCCTCCCCTCGCCCCTTGTGGGAGAGGGGCCGGGGGAGAGGGGGTGCCCGCACGCACAGCATTCCAGATGCTTTCCAGCACCGCATCCGTGTTGTGCAGGATGTCGTTGTTCCAAAACCGCAGCAGGGTGAAGCCCTGGCTGTACAGCCAGGCGTCGTGGGCAGCGTCGTGCTCCGAATCCACATGCTGCCCGCCATCGGCTTCCACGATCAGCCGCAGACCGAAATGCACAAAGTCCACGATATAGGGGCCGATGGGTTGTTGGCGGCGGAACTTCTGGTCGTCCATGCGGTGGGCGCGCAGGTGCCTCCAGAGCAGCTGTTCGGCGTCGGTCATGTTCTGGCGCAGGGTTTTGGTGAATTGGCGTTGGTCCATGGGTAGGCCCCCTCTCCCCCGGCCCCTCTCCCACAAGGGGCGAGGGGAGCAAGATAAATAGCAGTGATTGTCATCGTGCGCGAGCCCCTCTCCCCTCGCGGGAGAGGGGGTGGGGAGAGGGGGCGACCCCAGCCCGCGCCGCCAAAAAATCCTGCGCAAAACGCTGCAGCACACCACCCGCCGCGTACACCGAAACCTCCTCTGCAGTGTCTAGCCGACAGCGCATGGGCACTCTCACCACCTCACCCAGCTTGTGTTGAACAACAAGCATCACCGTCGCACCGGGCATCAGATCACCCTCCACGTCATACACCTCCCTCCCATCCAGCCCCAGCGTGATGCGATTGACCCCCACCTCAAACTCCAGCGGCAACACACCCATCCCGATCAGATTGGTGCGGTGAATACGCTCAAAGCCCTCGGCAACCACCACCTCCACCCCCGCCAGCCGCACACCCTTGGCAGCCCAGTCGCGGCTCGACCCCTGGCCGTAGTCGGCACCGGCAATGATGATGAGCGGCTGGCGGCGGTTCAGATAGGTTTCCATGGCCTCCCACATGCGCATGACCTGGCCTTCGGGCTCCACGCGGGCGAGCGATCCCTTTTTCACTTTGCCATCCACCACGGCCATCTCGTTGACGAGCTGCGGGTTGGCAAACGTGGCGCGCATGGCCGTGAGGTGGTCACCCCGGTGCGTGGCGTAGGAGTTGAAGTCCTCCTCGGACACGCCCATGCGCGCCAGGTACTCGCCCGCTGCACTGTCCGGCAAGATGGCGTTGGATGGCGACAGGTGGTCGGTGGTGATGTTGTCGGGCAGGATGGCCAGCGGGCGCATGCCCCGCAGGGTGCGCGGGTGGGCGGCCAGCGCGCCGATGCCCTCGGTGTCCCAGTAGGGCGGGCGGCGGATGTAGGTGGACTGCTGGCGCCACTCGTACTGCGGCGACACGCGCTGGCCATCGTCGTGTCGGATGGCGAACATGGGTTCGTACACCGCGCGGTACTGTGCGCTTTTGACGGCGGCCTTTACCACCGCGTCGATTTCTTCATCGCTGGGCCACAGGTCCTTGAGGCGGATCGGACTGCCATCCACCACCGCCAGCACGTCTTTTTCAATGTCAAAACGCACCGTGCCCGCAATCGCATAGGCCACCACGAGCGGGGGCGAGGCCAAGAAGGCCTGCTTGGCATAGGGGTGGATGCGCCCGTCGAAATTGCGGTTGCCCGAGAGCACGGCGGTGGCGTACAAGTCACGGTCAATGATCTCCTGCTGGATGGCAGGGTCCAGCGCGCCACTCATCCCGTTGCAGGTGGTGCAGGCAAAGCCGACGATGCCAAAGCCGAGCTTTTCCAGGTCGGCCAGCAAGCCCGCTTCCTTCAGATACAGCTCCACCGCCTTGGAGCCGGGCGCCAGCGAGGTCTTGACCCAGGGCTTGCGCGTAAGGCCCAGCCGGTTGGCGTTGCGCGCCAGCAGCGCGGCGGCGATCACGTTGCGCGGGTTGCTGGTGTTGGTGCAGCTGGTGATGGCGGCAATGACCACGGCGCCATCGGGCATCGTGCCCTCCTGTGGTGCGGGCATGGCCCAGGGGCCCGCGATGCCTTGGGCCGCCAGGTCGGACGTGGCCACGCGCGCGTGGGGGTTGGAGGGGCCGGCCAGGTTGCGCACCACGCTCGACAGGTCGAACACCAGGTTGCGTGCGTAGACAGCGTCTTTGAGGGTGTCGGACCACAATCCCGCTGCCTTGGCATAGGTCTCGACCAGCTTCACTTGTTCCGCCTCGCGGCCCGTCAGCGTCAGATACTCCAGCGTCTGTTCGTCGATGCTGAACAAGGCCGCCGTGGCACCGTATTCGGGCGCCATGTTCGAGATGGTGGCGCGGTCGCCAATCGTGAGCTTGGCTGCGCCTTCGCCAAAGAACTCCAGGTAGGCGCCCACCACCTTGGCCTTGCGCAAAAACTCGGTGAGCGCCAGCACCACATCGGTGGCGGTGATGCCGTCCTGGCGATGTCCGGTCAGCTCCACGCCCACGATCTCGGGCAGCCGCATCATCGATGCGCGCCCCAACATCACGTTCTCGGCCTCCAGGCCGCCCACGCCGATGGCGATCACGCCCAGGGCGTCCACATGCGGTGTGTGGCTGTCGGTGCCCACGCAGGTGTCGGGGTATGCCACGCCCCGGTCGGCATGGACCACGGGCGACATTTTTTCCAGATTGATCTGGTGCATGATCCCGTTCCCCGCCGGGATCACATCCACGTTGGCAAAGGCTTTTTTCGTCCACTCGATGAAGTGAAAGCGGTCTTCGTTGCGGCGGTCTTCGATGGCGCGGTTCTTGGCAAACGCATCGGGGTCGAACCCGCCACATTCCACCGCCAGGGAATGGTCCACGATCAGCTGCACCGGCACCACAGGGTTCACCTGGGCCGGGTCGCCGCCTTCTTTGGCAATCGCATCGCGCAGGCCTGCCAGGTCCACCAGCGCCGTCTGGCCCAGGATGTCGTGGCACACCACGCGCGCCGGGTACCAGGGGAAGTCGCGGTCGCTGCGGCGCTCGACGAGCTGGCGCAGGCAGTCGTTGACGGTGGCCGGATCGGCGCGGCGCACGATGTTTTCGGCAAACACGCGGGCGGTGTAGGGCAGGGTGGCCCAGGCGGCGGGTTGCAGGGCATTGACGGCCTCGCTGGCGTCGAAGTAGTCCAGCTGCGTGCCGGGCAGTTGCTTGCGGTACAGGGTGTTCATGGCCATGGGGCTGGGTACTGGGTCGTCTTGATTTTTATTTGCGGTCCTGGATTGGTACGAACGCCAGGTCTTCCGGCCCGGTGTAGTTCGCACTCGGCCGGATGATCTTGTTGTCCTGCCGCTGCTCGATGATGTGCGCCGCCCAGCCGCTGGTGCGTGCGATGACGAACAGCGGAGTGAACATGGCGGTGGGCACGCCCATCATGTGGTAGCTCACGGCGCTGAACCAGTCGAGGTTGGGGAACATCTTTTTCACCTCCCACATCACGGTCTCCAGCCGCTCGGCAATGTCATACATCTTGGTGCTGCCAGCCTCTTGCGACAAGTTGTGCGCAACGCCTTTGATGACCACATTGCGCGGGTCGCTCACGGTGTAGACCGGGTGGCCGAATCCGATCACCACTTCCTTGGCCTCCACGCGGCGGCGGATGTCGGCCTCGGCTTCGTCCGGGCTGTCGTAGCGTTTCTGGATCTCGAAAGCCACCTCGTTGGCACCACCATGCTTGGGTCCGCGCAGCGCGCCGATGGCGCCGGTGATGGCCGAATACATGTCGCTGCCCGTGCCGGCCACCACGCGGGCGGTGAAGGTGCTGGCGTTGAACTCGTGCTCGGCATAGAGGTTGAGCGAGGTGTGCATCGCACGCTCCCAGGCGGCGCTGGGTTGGGTGCCGTGCAGCAGGTGCAAGAAGTGCGCGCCGATGGAGTCGTCATCCGTCTCCACCTCGATGCGGCGGCCCGAGCTGGCCCAGTGGTACCAGTACAGCAGCATGGAGCCCAGCGACGCCATCAACCGGTCGGCAATGTCGCGCGCGCCCGGCAGGTTGTGGTCGTCCTTTTCGGGCAGGGCACAGCCCAGGGCAGAGACGCCCGTGCGCATCACATCCATGGGGTGGCTGGCGGCGGGCAGTTGCTCCAGCGCCTGCTTCACACTCATCGGCAGGCCGCGCAGGGCCTTGAGCTTGGCCTTGTAGGCGCGCAGTTCGGCGCGCGTGGGCAGCTTGCCATGCACCAGCAGGTGGGCGATTTCTTCGAATTCGCAGACCTCGGCAATGTCGAGGATGTCGTAGCCCCGGTAGTGCAGGTCGTTGCCCGTGCGGCCTACGGTGCACAGGGCGGTGTTGCCCGCCGTCACGCCCGAGAGCGCGACGGACTTCTTGGGCTTGAAGCCCGGGGTTTCAACGGTGGTAGTCATGCGGTCTCCTGGTTTACATATGCGTTGGTGATGGCAGCGGGGCGACCTTTGCCATCCACCGCCACCATTTCAAAAATCCCCTTCAGCACTTCGTCCTGGGGCGAGCCCAGCGTGGCGGCCAGACCGGTCACGCACACGGTGAGCGAGCTGCGGCCGACGCGGGTGACCCAGGCGCGCAGCGTGAGCACATGGCCCACGGGCACGGGGGCCAGAAAACGCACGTCGGTCACGCCCGCCATCACCACATCGCGCTGTGCGGCGCCGCGCGCTGCCAGAAATGCCGCCTTGGCCATGAGCTGCAAGGCGTTGCCGCCAAACAGCGTGCCGTAGTGGTTGGCTTCGGCGGGGAACACGATTTCCGTCAGCTCGACGGTGCCAGTGGGGGTTGTCATGCTTCGCAATTTACGCACAATGGCACCCCTCTGTAAGTCCTAAATTGGCGAATGATTGCGAATGCAAAACCGTCAATTTGCAAATATTGCGAATGATGGTGAAGGTGCTGCGACGCACCACTGAGAAAGATGGAATGAAAAAAACCTTCATGGGTGTGCGCTTGCGCCGCCTGCGCGAAGAGCGCGGCATGACCCAGGTGGCGCTGGCCCGGGCGCTGGACCTGTCGGCCAGCTACCTCAACCAGCTGGAGCAGAACCAGCGCCCGCTCACGGTGCCCGTTCTGCTCAAGATCAACGCCGTGTTCGGTGTGGATGTGCAGCGGTTTTCTGACGACGACGAGGCGCGTCTGATCACCGGCCTTCGAGAGGTGCTGGCTGACCTGCCTGCGGGTGTGGGCGGGGAGGGCGCGGGCGATGCCGTCTCGCTGGCCGAGATCCGCGAGCTGGCCGCAGGTATGCCTGCCGTCGCGCGCACACTACTGGCGCTCCACCAGCGGCACCGGCAGGCCCTGGAGCGGCTGGCGGCCCTGGGCAATGACCGCAGCGGCGAGGGCGTGTTGGCCCCGCACCCACCCATGGCCTATGAAGAAGTGCGCGACTTCTTCTTTGCGCGCCAGAACCATATTGCCGAGCTGGACGATGCGGCCGAGCGATGTGCCGCCGACTGGGGCCTGCTGCCCGGCCGGGCCGATGAGGCGCTGGCCCAACGCCTGCTCGTGGCCCACGGGGTGCGCGTGGTGGATGTGGCCGACCTGCCTGGCCAGGCGCAGCGCGTGTTCCAGGCCGAGGCCGGGCTGCTGCAGCTGGCGGCGGGGTTGGAGCGCGGGCAGCGCGCGTTTCAGATGGCGACGCAGCTGGCGTTTCTGGAGCAGGGCGCGGAGCTGCAGCGCTTGGCCGACAGCGCCGGGCTGTCCAGCGACCAGGCCCGGGCGCTGGCGCGCATCGGTCTGGCCAACTACTTTGCGGGGGCGCTGGTGCTGCCCTACACGGCCTTTTTGGAGGCGGCCGAAGCGGCGCGCTACGACATCGACCGACTGGGCCAGCAGTTTGGTGTCGGCTTCGAGACCGTGTGCCATCGCCTGTCCACCTTGCAGCGGCCCAGCGCGCGGGGCGTACCGTTCTTCTTCATCCGGGTGGACCGGGCGGGCAACATCAGCAAGCGGCAGTCGGCCACACACTTTCACTTCAGCAAGATCGGCGGCACCTGCCCGCTGTGGAATGTGTACGAGGCCTTCGCACAGCCCGGCCGCATCGTGCCGCAGGTGGCGCGCATGCCCGATGGCCGCGCCTACCTGTGGGTGGCCCGCGCGGTGTCGCGCAGCGGGGGCGGGTGGGGCGCGCCCGGCAAGGAGTTCTCGGTGGCACTGGGCTGCGACATCCGGCATGCACCGCAGCTGGTGTATTCCCGTGGGCTGGACCTCGCCAACCCCGAGGCCGCCGTGCCCATCGGCATGGGCTGCAAGGTGTGTGAGCGCGACGCCTGCCCGCAGCGGGCGTTTCCCCCCATAGGGCGCTCGCTGGATGTGAACGAGAATCGAAGCCGCTTTGCACCGTACCCGGTGGCGGGCCGCCCGGGGCAGACACTCTCTTGACCTGGGTTATGAAAACCGCTCATCAATTCATAGCTGTCGACGCATGAGGGTGTTGCGCTGACGGCACTTTCTACCAAATAACTGATTGGTAACCAGTTGTTGTGCCGCCGCTTGCTCCAACGGATGGCAGATTGCCGCTATCCTGCGCTTTGCCCGAATCCTTGGTGCGGCTGCCATGGCACATACCCATAACGCAGGTACCTTTGTCCAGGCTCTGCTCTGACACCGAATTCCAACGCCCACCCGCCCCACGCCATGGCCCCACTGACGCAAAACGGTCGATACCGGCACTGGATGGCCGGGTTGGGCGTGGCTGTGCTCGGAGTGACGGTAAGCCTTTGGCTGGCCTGGCAGCAGGCCGACTCTGTGGCCCAGGTCGGGCGCGCGCGGTTCATGCAGGAGGCGCGCGGGTTTGCCGATGCGCTGAGCCAGCGCATCGAAGGGCATACCGAAGTCGTCAACGGCCTGCGCGGCCTGTTCACGGCGAATCCCCACCTCACGCGCCTGGAGTTTGAGCGCGCGGCCAGCGACCTGGAGGTGGGCCAGCGCTACCCCGGTGTGCGCAACCTGTCGTTCACCCGCTGGGTGCCTGGCGCCGAGCGGGCCGCCTACGAAGCCCGCGTGCGTGCCGACACTTCGCTGACCTCCCAGGGCTACCCCAACTTCACCATCCGGCCGCCGGGCGAACGGGCGGAATACTTTGTGGCCGAATACCTGTGGCCCATGGCAGGCAACGAAGGTGTGCTGGGCTTTGACATCAGCAGCCAGCCCACCAACCTGGCCGCCATGCAGTACAGCCGGGACAGCGGCCACACTGTGGTCTCTGCCCCGTTTGATTTGCTGCAGGAAGAAACACACCGCCAGGGGTTTGTGATCCGCGTGCCGGTTTTTGACTACACGGCGGGCACGCCGGAGCCCCGCTTCCTGGGGGCCGTGGCGTCCACCATCCGGGTGTATGACCTGGTGCAGGCGCTGGGCAGCCAGGGCCTGCTCAACGGGATCGTCGTGTCCATGGCCGACCATGGTTCGGTGCGGGCAGGCTCTGCCGACTCCACGGTGCGGCCCTTGCTGGCACAGTCATCGGCGGCATTGCCGGGGGCGCAGCCGTTTGTGCGCGACCTGCAGGTGCATGACCGGCGCTGGCGACTGACCTTCTACCCGGCGCGCTCGTTCCTGTCGCCCTCCGAGGCGCGGCTGCCCGTGCTTGTAGGGCTGGGCGGTGCGCTGGTCTCCTTGCTGCTCGCGTCTACGGTGGGCCTGCTGGTGCGCCAGCGCACGCTGGCCCTCGCACGGGCCCAGGTGTCCGAAGATGCCCGGCGCGAAAGCGAAGAGCGGTTTCATGCTTTGTTCAACCAGGCCAGCGTGGGCGTGGCGCTGCTGGACACCACCACCGGCCGATTTCTGCGCGCCAACCAGCGCTATTGCGACATCGTGGGCTACAGCCCTGACGAGATGGCTGCGCTCCATGTCCAGGCCCTCATCCATCCTGACGACCTGGAGGCCGACACGCAGCACCTGGAACGCCTCAAGAAAGGCGAAGTGCCCGAGTACCGGCTCGAAAAGCGCTACCTCCACAAGAGCGGGCACATCGTGTGGGTGGACCTCACGGTGTCGCCCATGTGGGTACCCGGGGCCCGGCCTGACCACCACATCGCGGTGGTGCAGGACATCACCGCGCGCAAGCGCATGGAAGACACCCTGCGCAGCAACGAGCACCGGCTGCGCGGCATCCTGGAACGCCTGCCCATGGGCCTGTGCCTGGTTCAGACCGACGGCCGCATCAGTTTTCGCAACGACCGCTACGTGCAGATCTGCGGCTACACGGCGCAAGACGTACCGGACGTGGAAACCTGGTGGCAGCGCGCTTACCCCGACGAATCTGAACGCACCGCTGTCCACGATGCCTGGCGCCAGGCCGCAAAGCAGGCCGTGGCGGGCGACGGGGTCATACCCGCCCGCGAATACACCATTCGCTGTGCCGACGGCACACGGCGGCCCGTCGAGGTGTCGGGAGTTGTGGTGGAGGGCGGGCACCTTGTCACCATGCAGGACCTGAGTCAGCGCAAGGCGGCCGAGGAAGAGATCAACAACCTGGCCTACTACGACCCGCTCACCCGCTTGCCCAACCGCCGCCTGCTCATGGACCGGTTGCAGCAGGCGTTGGCCACCAGTGCCCGCCACCAGCGCAGCGGCGCCTTGCTGCTGCTGGATCTGGACAATTTCAAGACACTGAACGAAACCCGGGGCCACGACAGCGGCGACAACCTGCTGCTGCAGGTGGCCCACCGGCTGCGCTATTGCGTGCACGAGGACGACACCGTGGCCCGCCAGGGGGGCGACGAGTTTGTGGTGGTGCTGGAAGACCTGGGCGACAACCCTGAGGAGGCTGCGGCCCGCAGCGAAGAGGTGGGTCAGCGCATCCTGACCGCCCTGCGCGAGCCCTACGTGCTCAACGGCGCGGCGCACCACAGCTCGCTGAGCATGGGGGTCACCATTTTCAGCGGCATGCGCGAGACGGTCGACGAGCTGCTCAAGCGGGCCGACCTGGCGCTCTACCAGGCCAAAAATGCGGGCCGCGACACCCTGCGCTTTTACGACCCCCAGATGCAGGCTGCTGTCAGCGCGCGCGCCGCGCTGGAGCTGGACATGCGCATCGGCCTGGCGCAGGGCCAGTTCGAGCTGTACTACCAGCCGCAGATCGACCGGGGCCGCATCACGGGGGCCGAGGCGCTGCTGCGCTGGCGCCATCCCCGCGACGGCTTTGTCTCGCCTGCGCATTTCATTCCGCTGGCGGAAGAGACCGGCCTCATCCTTCCGCTGGGTGAATGGGTGCTCCAGGCGGCCTGCGCGCAACTGGCCCGCTGGGCGCGGCACGCGGACCTGGCGGGTTTGGGGCTGGCCGTGAACGTGAGCCCGCGCCAGTTCCACCAGGCCGGTTTTGTGGCCCAGGTGCTGGCAGCACTGGCCAGCTCAGGCGCGCAGGGGCCGCAGCTCAAGCTGGAACTGACTGAGGGCCTGCTGCTGCAGGACGTGGAAGACACGATCGAAAAGATGGGCCAGCTCAAGGGATATGGTGTGGGCTTCTCGCTGGACGACTTTGGTACCGGGTACTCGTCGCTGGCCTACCTCAAGCGCCTGCCGCTGGACCAGCTCAAGATCGACCAAAGTTTTGTGCGCGACGTGCTCACCGACCCCAACGACGCCGCCATCGCCCGCACCGTGGTGGCCCTGGGCACCAGCCTGGGCCTGCGCGTGATCGCCGAAGGGGTGGAAACCGAGGCCCAGCGCGAGTTTCTGGAGCGCCACAACTGCCACGCCTGGCAGGGCTACCTCTTCAGCCCGCCCGTGCCCGTGGCCGAGTTTGAGGCACTGGTGCGCAAAACCAATGGGGTGGATGCGCAGGACCCGCAGGACGCACACGACGCACACGGCGCGTAACCCAGGAACGCTGCCCCCATCCGGCCCCGGGCCTTGCTGGCACTGCTGCAGAATATCAATATTCATAGCGTGAAATCGTTTCTGGATAAGCGGTAGGGCCTGTTTTTTCCAAATGTTTCTGTCGCACCCTCGCTCTGGCGTCTGGGCATGCTGCCAAGGGCCCGTGGTCATCGGGCGGCGCGGTATCATTCCGCCCTTGCTGCGGCCTGCGTGTTCCGGCCCGGAACGTCCGTCTGGCGCCACTTTTTGCACCCCAGCCTTCTTCCTCTTTTTGCCCGCCCCCTGACCCGTGCGTCTCACCTCGATCAAGCTTTCCGGTTTCAAGTCGTTCGCTGAACCCACCAACTTCATGCTGCCCGGGCAACTGGTCGGCGTGGTGGGCCCGAACGGCTGCGGCAAGTCCAACATCATGGATGCGGTGCGCTGGGTGCTGGGCGAGAGCAAGGCCAGCGAGCTGCGTGGCGAGTCCATGCAGGACGTGATCTTCAGCGGCACCACCACCCGCAAGCAGGCCAGCCGCGCCAGTGTGGAGCTGGTCTTCGACAACTCCGACCACCGTGCGGGCGGGCAGTGGGGCCAGTACGGCGAGGTGGCCGTGCGCCGCGTGCTCACGCGTGACGGCACCAGCAGCTACTACCTCAACAACCAGCCCGTGCGCCGCCGCGACGTGCAGGACGTGTTCCTGGGTACGGGCCTGGGGCCCCGTGCCTACGCCATCATCGGCCAGGGCACCATCAGCCGCATCATCGAAAGCCGCCCTGAGGAACTGCGCCTGTTCCTCGAAGAGGCTGCGGGCGTCTCCAAATACAAGGAGCGCCGCCGCGAGACCGAAAACCGCCTGTCGGACACGCGCGAGAACCTCACGCGTGTCGAAGACATCCTGCGCGAGCTGAATGCCAACCTCGAAAAGCTCGAAAAGCAGGCCGAGGTGGCCGCCAAATACAACACGCTGCATGCCGATGCGACGCTCAAGCAGCACCAGCTGTGGTTTTTGAAGCGGGCCGAGGCCGAGGAGCAGCAGAACAAGGTGCGCCTGGACGGCCTGCAGGCCGTGAATGACCTCGAATCGCGCATGGCCGACCTCCGCGCGGTCGAGTCGGACCTCGAAACTATCCGCCAGGCCCACTACGCAGCGGGCGATCAGGTCAACCAGGCCCAGGGCAAGCTCTACGAAGCTACGGCCGAGGTCGGCAAGCTCGAAGCCGAGATCCGCTACGTGGTCGAGGGCCGCCAGCGCGTGGAGCAGCGCCTGGTGCAGCTGGCAGAGCAGATCGCGCAGTGGCAGACCCGCAAGGAAGAGGCCGACATCGAACTGGAAAACCTGGCCGGTGCGGGTGTGGACGCCGAAGAACGCGCCGAGCTGCTGGCCGCCCAGGTCGAAGAACAAGCCATGCAGCTGCCCGACCTGGAAGAGGCCCTGCGCCAGGCGCAAAGCCGCACGGCCGAGCAACGGACTGCCGTGGTGCAGGTGCAGCAGCAGATTGGCGTGCTCGCCGCCGAGCAGCGCAGCTTTGACGAGCAAAGCCGCCAGCTCGATGCCCGCTTCGAGCGCCTGCGCACCGACCGCAATGCGCTGGCCGCGCCCGACGAAGCCCGCCTGACCAACTTGCGTGAGCAGCTCGAAGAAGCGCAAGAGATCGCTGAAACCACCGCAGCCCGCCTGCACGAGCTGCAGGAGTCCGTGCCCCAGCTGGACGACGACCGCCGCGCCCGCCAGCAGGCCGTGAACAGCGAGAGCGCACGCCAGGCTGAGCTGTCGGCCCGCATGGAGGCCCTCAAGGCGCTTCAGGAAAAGGTCAAGACCGACGGCAAGCTGCGCCCCTGGCTCGCCAAGCACGGCCTCGATGGCTTGCAGGGCCTGTGGAGCCGCATCCACATCGAACCCGGCTGGGAAAACGCGCTCGAAGCGGCCCTGCGCGAGCGCCTGGCCGCCTTGGAAGTAGGGCGCCTGGACATGGTGCGCGGCTTCCTGGGCTCGGGCGGCAACGACGCGCCGCCCGCGCGCCTGGCCTTCTACAGCGCCCCCGCTGCGGGCCACCCCGAAACATCGTCGCCCCATGCTCGCCTGTCGGACCTGCTGCGCCTGAACGACGCGGGCCTGCGTGCCGTGTTGGTGGACTGGCTGCAAGGCTGCTACACCGCCCCCACGCTGGACGACGCCCTGGCCCGCCGCAGCACGCTGCAACCCGGGGAGGTGGTGTTTGTTCCTACCGGCCATGCCGTCAGTGCGCACAGCGTGAGCTTTTACGCGCAGGACTCCGAGCAGTCCGGCATGCTGGCCCGCGCCCAGGAGATCGAGCACCTCGAAAAGGAATTGCGCGCGCAGGCGCTGATCGCCGAAGAATCACGCACCGCTTTGGTCCGTGCGGAAGCGGCCTATGCCGATGCCTCGCAGCGCCTCGTGGCCGCACGCCGCGAAGCGACCGAAACACAAAGCCGCGCCCACGAGCTGCAGGTCGAAACCCTGCGCCTCACGCAGTTGGCCGAACAGACCCGCGCGCGCAGCCAGCAAATCGACGGCGACCTGGCCGAAGTGGAGGCCCAGCTGGCCGACCTGCAGGAACGCCGCGTGGCGGCCGAAGCGCGTTTTGAAGAATTGGACATGCAGCTGGCCGACAGCCAGGAGCGCGAAGCGCAACTGGGCGACAAGGTCATCGAGGCTGAGCGCAAGCTCACCGCCTGCCGCGAACAGCAGCGCACGCTGGAGCGCCAAGCGCAAGAGGCCACCTTCTCGCAACGCAGCCTGGAGGCGCGCCGCGCCGAACTCAACCGCTCCATCGAAACCGCCACCCAGCAGGCCAAGGCCCTGGCCGACGAAGAGCAGCGCGCGCGCGACGAGCTTGCCCGCCTGTCGGATGCCGCTGCGCAAGGCGGCCTGCAGGCCGCGCTGGAAGTGAAGATGGAGCGCGAAAAGGCGCTCGCCGCCCAGCGCAGCGAATACGACGATCTGACGACCAAGCTGCGCGCCAGCGATGAACGCCGCATGCAGCTCGAACGTGCGCTCGACCCGCTGCGTGCGCGCATCACCGAATTCCAGCTCAAGGAGCAGGCCGCGCGCCTGGGCTTGGAGCAGTACACCACCTTGCTGACCGACGCCCAGGCCGACCTCGAAGCCGTGGCCCAGTCGATCACCGAAGGCAATGTGCGCGTGGGTGGCCTGCAAAGCGAAATCGACCGTCTGCACCGCGAGATCGCCGCTCTGGGCGCCGTGAACCTGGCAGCACTGGACGAACTGAAGCTGGCCAGCGAACGCAAGATCTTCCTCGATGCGCAAACCGCCGACCTGACCGAGGCCATGAACACGCTGGAAGACGCGATCCGCAAGATCGATGGCGAAACACGCCAGCTGCTCTCAGGCACTTTCGATACGGTCAACGGCCACTTCGGGCGCATGTTCCCCGAGCTGTTTGGCGGCGGCCAGGCCAAGCTCATCATCACGGGCGACGAAATCCTTGATTCCGGTGTGCAGGTGATGGCCCAGCCACCCGGCAAGAAGAACCAGACCATTCACCTGCTGTCGGGGGGCGAAAAGGCCCTCACGGCCATCGCACTGGTGTTTGCCATCTTCCAGCTCAACCCCGCGCCGTTCTGCCTGCTGGACGAGGTGGACGCGCCGCTGGACGACGCCAACACCGAGCGTTATGCCAAGCTCGTGTCCAGCATGAGCAAGGGCACGCAGTTTTTGTTCATCAGCCACAACAAGATCGCGATGGAAATGGCCGAGCAACTGATCGGCGTGACCATGCAGGAGCAGGGCGTGTCGCGCATCGTAGCGGTGGACATGGAGTCCGCGCTTTCGATGGCCGACGCCTGAAAAACTCAAATTCTCTGAACCCATGAGCACATTGCAACTGAGTCTGGCCATCATCGGCGGTCTGGTGCTGGCCCTCATCGTGGCCTACAACACCTGGACCTCGCGCCGCAATGCGCCCAAGCGCGCGCTGCCGCAAGAGCCGGTGGATCCCGCGGGCGAGCCGACCCAGCGCCAGGAGCCCGGCTTCGATGCGGGGGCTGCCGTGGCCGTACCGCCGGGTGAGTTTCACGGCCTCGACCGGGGCCCCGATCCCTCGGAGCACGCGGTGGATGCCGATGAGGCCCTGCAGCTGCCCGTGCCACCGTTTTCGCTGGAGCGTCGCCCCGGGCTCGATCCGCTCATCGATGTCATTGCATCGCTGCAGCCCGAGCATGTGGTGTCGGGCGATGCTGCCCTGGCCGCGCTGCCGCCGACCCGCCGCGCAGGCAGCAAGCCGTTTGCCATCGAAGGCCTCAACGAAGCGAACCAGCAGTGGGAAACCCCTGCACCGGGCCAGCGCTACCAGAGCTTCCAGGCCGGTGTGCAGCTGGCCAACCGCATGGGCGCGCTCAACGAGATCGAGTTCTCCGAGTTCGTCGTCAAGGCCCAGGCGTTTGCCGACGCCATCAATGCCGCCCCTGACTTCCCCGACATGCTGCAGGAAGTGGCCCGCGCCCGCGAGCTGGACCAGTTCGCCAGCGACCACGACGCCCAGCTCATGTTCATGCTGCGCGCCCGCCAGGCCGCCTGGAGCCCCGGCTACGTGCAGCAGAACGCCGCCCGCTTGGGCTTTGTGCCCGGAGCCATGCCCGGCCGCCTGGTGCTGCCTGCCAGCGCACAGGGCTTGCCGCCCCTGCTCACGCTGGGCTACGACACCCAGGCTGCGCTGGCCGAAGACCCCGACCAGTCCGCCATCCGCGACATCACGCTGAGCCTGGACGTGGCGCAAGTCCACCGTGCCGAACAACCCTTTGCGCGCCTGCGCGACGTAGGGGCCGCGCTGTGCGACGCGATGGATGGGGTGCTCTGCGACCAGAACGGCCAGCCGCTGCCCGCGATGGCCATGGATCCGATTGCTGCGGACCTGGAGCTGCTGTATGACCAGCTCGATGGACGGGATCTGTCGGCCGGGTCGGTGCTGGCGCGACGACTTTTCAGCTAGTGCAGCGCATGAGTGCAATGCAGGTCCGTCTGGCAACCGAAGCTGACCACGGCGCTGTCAAAGCTCTGTACAGAGAACTGCGGCCTCAGGACCCCGAGGTGGACAGTGATGCGTCCTTGACGCATTTTCGTGTCGTGTTGCAGTCTCCGCAGGCGCGCCTCGTCGTTGCGCTTTGCGAAGGCGAAGTCGGTGCCACCTGCATGCTGGCTTCGATCCCCAATTTCGCGAGTGCAGGAATGCCCATCGGTGTCATTGAGCACGTGATTACGGGCGAGCGCTTTCGTCGCCGGGGGCTGGCACTTGCTGCTCTGGAGTTCGCTCTGGATGCAGCTTGGACAATGAATTGCTGCAAGGTATTTCTTCTCTCGGGTGCTCAACGCAAGCAAGCGCACCGACTCTATGAATCTGCCGGCTTTGTTGGCAACCAGGAATTGGGCTTCGTCCAGAAGAACCCCAGGGCGGTCCGCCATGACTGAGCAATCTGATCTTTTTTCGGCTCCAGCGCCCGCAGATCAAGCGCAACCAGCTATCAAAATCAAAGCACTGCGCGACCAGCTCAACCACTGGGCGCACCAGTACTACGTGCTGGACGAACCCACGGTGCCCGATGCCGAATACGACCGTGTGTTCCGCGAGTTGCAGGCGCTGGAGGCTGCGCACCCCGACCTCGTCACCCCCGATTCGCCCACGCAGCGCGTGATTGGTGCGGTGATGGAGGGCTTGGCATCGGTGCGCCACGCGGTGCCCATGCTCAGCATCCACACCGAAACCGACACCGAGGCCACCGGCGCGCAGGCGTTTGATGCCCGCGTGCGGCGCGAGCTGGGCCTGTCGGAATCTGACCCTGCCATCGAATACGTGGCCGAGCCCAAGTTCGACGGCCTGGCCATGAGCTTGCGCTACGAAAACGGCCGTCTGGTGCAAGCCGCTACGCGCGGTGATGGTGAGGTGGGCGAGGACGTGACGCACAACATCCGCACGATCCGGCAGATACCCCTCACGCTGCCTGGCGGTGTACCGCCGCTGCTCGAAGTACGTGGCGAGGTCTACATGCGCCGCGCAGACTTTGATGCTCTCAACGAGCGCCAGCGAGAGCAGGGCGGCAAGACCTTTGTGAACCCACGCAACGCCGCAGCGGGTGCGGTGCGCCAGCTCGACTCCGGCATCACCGCCCAGCGCCCCTTGAGCTTTTTTGCCTATGGCCTGGGCGCCATCACGCCGCCCGGCGATGGCGGGCCGGTGTTCCGCACGCACTACGAGATGCTGCAGACGCTGAAGTCCTGGGGTTTTCCAGTTGCAGCGCAGGTGCAGATTGCGGTAGGTGCTACTGAATTGGTAGCATTTCACCAGCAGGTGGGAGCCAGCCGCGATGCGCTGCCGTACGACATCGACGGTGTGGTCTACAAGGTCAATTCCCTGCAGTTGCAGCGCGACCTGGGCTTCAAGACCCGCGAGCCGCGCTGGGCCGTGGCGCACAAGTACCCGGCGCAGGAGATGGCCACCAAGGTCGAGGGCATCGACGTGCAGGTGGGGCGTACGGGCAAGATCACGCCGGTAGCGCGTCTTACTCCTGTGTTTGTCGGTGGGGTTACCGTCACCAATGCCACGCTGCACAACCTGTTCGAGATTCGCAAAAAAGGCGTGCGGGTGGGCGATCAGGTGATCGTGCGCCGAGCCGGTGATGTGATTCCCGAAGTCGTGGGAGTCATGCCCCCACTCACCGATGCAACGGAAGTCATTTCTGTTGATGGTGTCCCTATCAAGCAACGTCACGGAAATCCTCCTCGCGAGGTATACGTCTCCAACTTTCGCATGCCCAAGGTCTGCCCCGTGTGCGGTAGCGATGTGGTCCGCGAAAAGGGCGAAGCCAACCACCGCTGCACGGGTGGCCTGTTCTGCGCCGCACAGCGCAAGGAGGCCATCCTGCACTTCGCCGCGCGCCGCGCCATGGACATCGAAGGCCTGGGCGACAAGCTGGTGGACCAGCTGGTGGACGCCAACGTGATCCGCACGCTGCCTGACCTGTACCGGCTGGGCCTCACGTCGCTCATCGCGCTGGAGCGCATGGCCGAGAAGTCGGCCCAGAACGTGCTGGCTGCGCTCGAAAAATCCAAGCAGACCACCTTGCCGCGCTTCCTGTTCGGTCTGGGGCTGCGCCATGTGGGCGAGGCCACGGCCAAGGACCTCGCTCGGCACTTTGGCACGCTGGACGCCATCATGGATGCGAGCGTGGAGCAGTTGCTGGAGGTGAACGATGTGGGCCCCGTGGTGGCACAGAGCCTGCACACCTTCTTCCAGCAGCCGCACAACCGTGAGGTGGTCGAGCAACTGCGCGCCTGCGGCGTGACCTGGCCCGAAGGCCCGGTGGCCGAGCGTGCCCCGCAGATCCTGGCGGGCAAGACGGTGGTGCTGACCGGCACCTTGCCCACGCTCAGCCGTGATGTCGCCAAGGACATGCTGGAAGCCGCTGGTGCCAAGGTGGCCGGTTCGGTCAGCAAGAAGACCAGCTATGTGGTGGCGGGCGCCGAGGCCGGCAGCAAATTGGCCAAGGCCGAAGAGCTTGGCGTGCCCGTGCTGGACGAAGCCGGCATGCTGGCCCTGCTGTCGGGCACAGGCGCCTGAAGCAATCTCCCCTTTCTCTGAGTTTTTGATGCGCACATTGCTGCTTTCCTTTCAGGCCCGCGCGGCGGCCCTGTTCCGCTGGCTGGCCGGCCTGTTCGCCTGGATACCCCGCCCGCTGCGCCGCGCGCTGATGTGGGGAGCCCTGGCCGTGCCTGCCGCCGTGCTGGTCTACACGCTGGTGCTGATCCCGTTCACCCCCTCCATCAGCGACATCCGCAAGGCCAAGAGCGAGCTGCCCGCGCAGCTCATGTCGGTGGACGGCAAGCTGCTGGCCGAATACCGCTGGGCCAACCGTGAATGGGTGGAGTTGAGCCAGATATCACCCAACGTGGTGAATGCGCTCATCGCCACCGAAGACCACCGTTTCTACGACCACTTCGGGCTCGACTGGCGGCGCACGGCGTCGTCGGTGGTGCACACGCTGCGCGGCGACCCACAGGGCGGCTCCACCATCACGCAGCAGCTGGCGCGCAACCTGTTCCCTGAGGAAATCGGGCGCTCGCGCGTGTTCCCACAGGCCCTCACGCGCAAGCTCAAGGAGGCGATCACCGCGCTCAAGATCGAGGCGTCGTACACCAAGGACGAGATCCTGGAGACTTACCTCAACACCGTGCCGTTCCTCTACAACGCCTACGGTATCGAGATGGCCGCGCGCACGTATTTCGACAAGTCGGCCGACAAGCTCAACGTGCTGGAAAGCGCCACGCTGATCGGCATGCTCAAGGGCACGGCCTACTACAACCCCGTGCTCAACCCCGAGCGTGCCCAGGCACGGCGCAACACCGTGCTGTCGCAAATGGTCAAGCGCGGCAAGCTCGAAGAAAAGCAGCTGGAGGCCCTGCAAAAACGCCCGCTGCGCGTCAATTTCGAGCGTCAGACCGAGGTCATGGGCCCCGCGCCCCACTTTGCGATGCAGCTGCGCAAGCAGCTCATCGAGTGGGCCGACAGCCATGGCTACAACCTGTATGCCGATGGCCTGGTGATCCGCACCACCATCGACTCGCGCCTGCAGGCCATTGCCAACCAGGCCGTGGCGCGCCAGGGGCGCCAGCTGCAGGGCGTGGCCGACACCGCCTGGTCCCAGCGCAATGGCTGGGGCCCGAAGAGCGAGCTGGTGCAGACGCTGGTGCGCGAAAGCCCCGAATACCGCAACGCCGTGGACAAGGGCCAGGCCCCGGAAGAGGCATTGCAGGCGCTGCTGGATGACACCGCCTACCTGCAGAAACTGCGCGCCGAGAAGACGCGCGTGCAGGCTGGTTTTCTGGCGCAGGACCCGGTCACTGGCCATGTGCTGGCGTGGGTGGGCAGCCGCGACTTTGCGCAAGACCCGTTCGACCATGTGCAGGCGGCGCGGCGCCAGCCTGGCTCCACGTTCAAGCCCTTTGTGTATGGCGCGGCGTTTGCCAGTGGCGCGTCGCCCAGCGATACGCTGATGGACGGGCCCGTAGAAATCCCCCTGGGCGGAGGCCGCGTGTGGCGCCCCACCGATGGCGGCCCGCCCAGCGACCAGCCCATGACGCTGGCCGATGGCCTGGCGTTTTCCAAGAACACCATCACCGCACAGGTCATGCAGCAGGTGGGCCCGGCCCGCGTGGCCGAGGTGGCCCGGGCCCTGGGGGTGCGCCAGTCGCCGCTGGAAGAGGTGCCATCTCTGGCGCTCGGCACCAG
The DNA here is from genome assembly GCF_057597245.1 of Acidovorax sp. NN32. NCBI lineage: Bacteria > Pseudomonadati > Pseudomonadota > Betaproteobacteria > Burkholderiales > Comamonadaceae > Acidovorax > Acidovorax sp. NN32. Next base: position 2,908,730 of record NZ_CP199679.1, on the reverse strand, counting down.
CCCGGTCACCCTGAAGGAAATGGTGACGGCCTACAGCTCCATCGCCAATCTGGGCCGCTATGTGGAGCCCGTGCTGATTACCCGCATCGAGGACCGCCACGGCAAGGTGCTGGAGACTTTTGCGCCGTCTGCCCCCGAAACGGTTTTCGAGCCACGCGCCGCGCAGACCTTGCGCAATACCATGCGCGGCGCCATCGACCGGGGCACGGCCACCGCAATCCGCACCCGCTATGGCATCCAGGCCGATGTGGCGGGCAAGACCGGCACCACGCAGGACAACACCGACGGCTGGTTCATCCTGATGCACGCGCGCGTTGTGGCGGGTGCCTGGGCGGGTTTCAACGACGGCCGCATCACGCTGCGCAGCGATGCGTGGGGGCAGGGGGCGCGCAGCGCGTTGCCCATGGTGGGCGAGTTCATGCAGCAGGCCATTCGCACCAGGGCGATCAACGGGAATGACCGCTTTGTAGACGAGTTTGTGGATACCCCCCCGCCACCGGCGGATGGATCACTGGGCGCGATGCGGGAATGGATTCGGGGCCTGTTCGGAGGGGATGCGCAATCCCCCTCTGCACCGGCCCCCTGGCCCGGAACTCCGCCACGGCCCAGCGGTGATGGGCTGCCACCGGTCACCACGGACCCTGCTGGTTCGTCCCGGCCGCCTGTGCCAGCCGAGGAGCGGGTGGGCGGGTAGGTGCGAAGCGGCGGGGTGGGCCTGCGCACCCCAAGCCACCGAAGCGTTGCACAACGCTGCCAACTTTGACGTTGTAGGACGGCGTCGCCAGTCACTCCATGGTGCGGCTGGCGCCTGGCTTATGCGCGTAAACGAACAGACCTTTCATGGTGGGGCCCGCACATTGGCCCATGCAGTCGTTGTTGGACTGCATGCAACGCCAAAGGACTCACCATGAAAACGATTACCACCACCTTGCTTGTGCTGGCCACCCTCACCCTCGGCGCCTGCACCGGCCCCATGGGCCCCCCGGGAGCGCAGGGCAATACCGGCAATACGGGATATACCGGCAAGACCGGTGACACCGGCTATACCGGAGCCACCGGAGCCACGGGCAACCAGGGAAACACGGGTTACACAGGGGCTACGGGCAGCATGGGGTCCACAGGGGCCACAGGCGGGCAGGGCAGCACGGGTGCTACCGGCATGCAAGGCGCCACGGGCTACCAGGGGGATACAGGTGCCACGGGTGCCAAGGGCAACACCGGCAACACTGGTAGCAAGGGCAACACCGGTAATACCGGAACCTCGGGCGATGGCAGTACCGTCATCGTCATACCCGCCAAGCCGTGACACGGCGCGCTCGGCGGCTGACGGCCCGCGACCGGCGATGCGTCGGACGGGCGGAGGTCAGACCACTGTGCCAGGCCACACAATGGCCTGCGCCACGATCACGTTCTGGCCGTTGAACGTGGCGGCGGGGGATCCGTACAACCGGTAGCCCAGTGCCAGCGCGTCGCTGACACGGCGGCAAAAGCTGGCGTCATCAGGGCCTGTGAGCAAGCGGTAGGCTGGCAGGCCATCGGGAGGTGTGCTGGCCGGGGCAGGGGACGTTGGGGTGGTAGTGGCAGTCATCCCACGGCCTATTCGATGTCAATGAAGTGCATACCCATGGCGCCCGCCTTGCGGTCGGCAAAGTAGCATTCCAGGGTTTCCTTCACGGTGCGGAAGGCCAGTTCGTCCCAGGGTACCTCGTCTTCGGCAAACAGGCGCGCCTCGATGGTCTCGTAGCCGGGGTTGAACTGGTCGCTCAGCAGCGTGGCGCGGTAAAACAGGTGTACCTGGCCCACACGGCGCACATTCAGCAGGCTGAACAGCGGGCCCATTTCAATCTGGGCGCCAGCCTCTTCGTCTGTTTCTCGCGCGGCGCCCTGGGCCGTGGTTTCGTCCAGCTCCATGAAGCCTGCGGGCAGGGTCCACTTGCCCCAGCGGGGTTCGATATTGCGCTTGCACAGCAGGATGCGGCCATCGGGCAGTGCGGGCACCGTGCCCACCACGTTGAGCGGGTTCTCGTAGTGCACCGTGTTGCAGACGGGGCACACCGCGCGCTGTTTGGTGTCGCCGTCGTCCGGCAGGCGGTAGACCACGGCGGTGCCACAGGCGCGGCAGTGTTTGATGGGGCTGCGGAAGGTCATCGGAGGATTTTTCGAATCAAATCGGCTGCCAGCGCTCGTTCTATAAGCGCAAGCAGCTATGAAAAGCATAGTGCAGGGGCTGTGCGTCCAGACTGGGGCCCCGCGGCGCCCCGGCCAGGGCGTTACACCACGCTCAAGCGCAGCGTGCCCAGGCCTTCGACACCACCCTCCAGCACATCGCCGCGCACCACGGCGCCCACGCCTTCGGGGGTGCCTGTGTAGATCAGGTCGCCGGGCTGCAGCTCCCACGCGGCCGAGAGGTGTTCGATGGTTTCGGCAATGTTCCAGATCAGCTGCGCCACACTGCTGCGCTGCTTGTCCGTTCCGTTGACCTGCAGCCAGATGGCCGCCTTGGCAACGTCGCCCGCCTGGGCGGCCGGGGTGATGGGGCCAATGGGCGCGCTGGCATCAAAGCCCTTGCCGATGCACCAGGGGCGGCCCTGTTTTTTCATGTCGTTCTGCAGGTCGCGGCGTGTCATGTCCAGGCCCACGGCATAGCCATAGATGTGTGCCAATGCGTCGGCGGCCTTGATGTTTTTGCCACCCTTGCCGATGGCCACGACCAGTTCGATCTCGTGGTGCAGGTTGGCGGTGAGGCTGGGGTAGGGCAGCTGGCCCGTTTCACCCGCGTTGACCACCACGATGGCATCGGCGGGCTTCATGAAGAAGAAGGGTGGCTCGCGGCCGGTGAAGCCCATTTCCTTGGCATGCTCTTCATAGTTGCGGCCCACGCAATAAATGCGGTGTACGGGAAAGCGGTCGCCGCTGCCCGCCACGGGCACGCTGGCCACGGGGGCGGGAGAAAACACGTAGCTCATGTCAGCCTCTCGAATTTCTGGGTTCAATGGAAATGAATGGTTGCCGGACGGCGCGGATGCCAGGGCAGGGACTGTGTCGCAAAAACCCCGGGGTGGACCCTGCGCGGCCTCGGTGTGGCAGTGTGCCATGGGCGCGGGCTGCCTGCTGGGGGGCGCTACACTCGCGCCCATGGCAAAGAGCTTCGATTTCCACAATACGCCAGGCCACCTGGTGCGCCGTGCCCACCAGCGAACCGTGGCGCTTTTCATGGAAGAGACTGCGGGGTTTGACGTGACGCCGGTGCAGTTCGCCATCCTGCACGAGCTGCTGGCACGGCCCGGTGAAGACCAGGTCACGCTGGCGTCCCGCGTGGCGTTCGACGCTGCCACATCGGGCTCGGTGATTGGGCGGCTCGAAAAACGCGGCTGGATCCGCCGTGAGCCCGACACCCGTGACCGCCGCCGCAAACTGCTGTGGATCACCCCCGAGGGCGAGGTGGCCGCGCTACAGATGCGTGATGCCGCCCAGCGTGTGCAGGAGCGGCTGATGGCGCCACTCAACGCGCAGGAGCGCGTCGATCTGATGTCCATCCTGTCCAAGGTTGTCTACAACCACCAGGACCCGGCAGGGGCCTCGGGCGCCTGACGGACCCGGGCGGCCCCGAGGCTTGCCCATTCAGCGCCCGCGGTAGTGTGGGGCCCCACTGTCACGCTTTGAAACGTCCCCTTTCACAACGTATTTTCTGCATGCAGCTGTACAACTACTTCCGCTCCTCCGCCTCGTTCCGTGTGCGCATCGCGCTGCAGATCAAGGGCCTGCCATACGACTACATCCCCGTGCACCTCGTCAAGGGTGAGCACCAGGCCCCCGCGTACGCCAGCCGCATCGGCGATGCGCTGGTACCCACGCTCGTGACCGATGACGGAGCGGCGCTGTCCCAGTCGATGGCCATCATCGAATACCTGGAGGAAACCCACCCTACGCCCGCGCTGCTGCCTGCCACGCCCCTGGCGCGGGCACACGTGCGTGCGCTGGCGCAGATGGTGGCGTGCGAAATCCATCCCATCAACAACCTGCGCGTTCTCAAGTACCTGGTGCGCGAGCTGAAGGTGGACGAGGGGGCCAAGAACGCGTGGTACCACCACTGGGTGCGCAGCGGGCTGGAGGCCTTTGAGCGCCAGCTGGCACTGTTGGCGCAAGAGCTCGAAACCCAGGGCCTGCCTCCCTCCGTGCTGTGCTGGGGCGACACCCCCACGCTGGCCGACTGCTGCCTGGTGCCGCAAATCTTCAACGGCCAGCGTTTCAACGTGGACCTCGGTGGCCTGCCACTCACGATGGGGGCATTCGACGCCTGCATGGCGTTGCCTGCCTTCCAGAAGGCCCAGCCGTCCGCCTGCCCGGACCACGAAGCTTGACCCCGCACGAAGGCCCTCTGGCGGCGGCCGACTGTCTGGTGCCCGACTGGCCCGCGCCCGAGGGCGTGTTTGCACTGTGCACCACACGCACGGGGGGCGTGAGCCTGCCACCCTATGACAGCCTGAATCTGGGGACCCATGTGGGTGATGACGCGGCCGCCGTGCACACCAACCGCATGCGGCTGCAATCCACGGTCGCTGCGGTGGTGAATGGCACACGGGCGGTGTTTCTGAACCAAGTACACGGCGATGGCGTGGTGCACCTGGGCAGCAGCACACCCGATGGCATCGACGCCGATGCCTGCGTGGCCACCGCGCCCGGCGTGGCCTGCACCATCATGGTGGCGGATTGCCTGCCGGTGCTGCTAGCACACCGCTCAGGCCGTGTGGTGGCGGCGGCACATGCAGGCTGGCGCGGGCTGGCCGGAGTGGGCGGGCAGGGAGTGCTGGAATCGGTTTTCAAGCGTTTTGAGGCCCTGGCGCTGGATGGCAAAGCGCCAAATGCTATCAAAATAGAAGCAAACGATCCTGCCCAAACGTTCGCCCAGGACACCCTGGTCTGGCTGGGGCCCTGTATTGGCCCGCAGGCCTTTGAAGTGGGGGCCGAGGTGCGCGCGGCATTTTGCGAGGCGAACCCGGCTTCAGAGGCGTGTTTTGTGCCCAGTGGCAGTGCCAAAGGCAAATACCTGTGCGACCTGGCTGGACTGGCTCGACTGCGGCTGCAGGCGCTGGGGATCACCCACATCCACGGCAACGATGGCACATCGCCTTGGTGCACCGTAACCAACGCTTCACGGTTCTTTTCGCACCGCCGCGACAGTGGAGCCCTCGGCGCTAGCGGGCGCTTCGCCGCCTGCATCTGGCGCAGCTGACGCCGTGGCAGTGGTTGCGGCTGCGGCTTGCTCCGCATCGTAGGCCGCCTGCTCTGCGGCCTCGCGTGCCTTGATTGCCCGCTTGCGCGAAGGAGTGCCAAGGATGTACACCAGAATGCCCATGGGCAGCATGCCATACAGCGCAAAGGTGATCACGGCGCCGAGCACGGTGCCGTTGGGGCTGGTGGCTTCGGCCACCGCCATCATGAGGGTGACGTAGGTCCAGGCGATGACGATGAGGTACATTGGTTTGTGTTCAGTGCAAGCGTTGAATCCGTTGCCATGTGCAAAGGGCTCGGCAACAATGAACCCGAGAGATAAAAAACCAGAAGCTTTGCCGCTGCGAGCGACCAATCACTGAGGAAAGAGCATGAATTCTGAATCACCCTGGGCCGAGAGCGCCGAGCAGTTCCAGAAGATTTTCGGGCAAAGCTGGTCGCAGGCGCTGCAGTCGTTCCAGAAGCTGGACATGGGCACCCAGGTTCCTGCAGCACCACCCCTGAAATTTTCGCCCACCAAGCTGCAGTCCCTGCAGCAGCAGTACCTGAAAGACGCGCAGGAACTCTGGGCCCAGGGCCTGCAGGGAACCCCCGAAGTCAAGGACCGCCGCTTCTCCGGCGAGGGCTGGGCCAGCAACCCCGTTGCTGCGTTCTCAGCCGCAGCCTACCTGCTCAATGCCCGCACCCTCATGGGGCTGGCCGACGCGGTGGAGGCCGACGAAAAGACCAAGGCACGCATCCGCTTTGGCGTGGAGCAGTGGATGGCTGCCATGGCACCCAGCAACTTCCTGGCCTTCAACGCCGAAGCACAGAAAAAAGCCATTGAGACCAAGGGCGAGAGCATTGCCAAAGGCATGCAGAACCTGCTGCACGACATCACGCAGGGCCATGTGTCGATGACCGACGAAAGCCTGTTCGAGGTGGGGCGCAACGTGGCCACTACGGAAGGCGCGGTGGTGTTTGAGAACGAGTTGTTCCAGTTGCTCGAATACAAGCCGTTGACCGCCAAGGTTTACGAGCGGCCCTTCCTGCTCGTGCCGCCGTGCATCAACAAGTTCTACATCCTCGACCTGCAGCCCGAGAACTCTTTGATCCGCTACGCCGTGGAACAAGGCCACCGGACCTTTGTGGTCAGCTGGCGCAACCCTGACGACAGCCTCGCCCACAAGACCTGGGACGATTACGTGGAAGACGGCGCCATGGCCGCCATCGACGTGGTGCAGAACATCACGGGCGCCGACCAGATCAATGCGCTGGGTTTTTGCGTAGGCGGCACCATCCTGAGCAATGCGCTGGCCGTGCTGGCGGCGCGCGGCGATGAGCCCGTGGCCAGCGCCACTTTCCTCACCACGCTGATCGACTTCACCGACACCGGTATCCTCGATGTGTTCATCGACGAGGCTTTCGTGAAGTTCCGTGAGATGCAGATGGGCAAGGGCGGCCTCATGAAGGGGCAGGACCTGGCCTCGACCTTCAGTTTTCTGCGCCCCAATGACCTCGTGTGGAACTACGTGGTGGGCAACTACCTCAAGGGCGAAACACCGCCCCCGTTCGACCTGCTGTACTGGAACAGCGACAGCACCAACCTGCCAGGCCCGTTTTACGCTTGGTACCTCCGCAATTTCTACCTTGAAAACAACCTCGTCCAACCGGGCAAGCTCACCGTGTGTGGCGAGAAGATGGACCTGGGAAACCTCACGCTGCCCGTCTACATCTATGGCTCGCGCGAGGACCACATCGTGCCCATCAACGCCGCCTATGCGTCCACCCAGGTGCTACCCGGCAAGAAGCGCTTTGTGATGGGTGCCTCGGGCCACATTGCGGGCGTCATCAACCCGCCCGCCAAAGGCAAGCGCAGCCACTGGATCCGCGCCGACGGCAAGCTACCCGCCACGCTCGACCAATGGCTGGACGGCGCTACCGAGCACCCCGGCAGCTGGTGGGCCGACTGGGCCGGCTGGCTCAAAGGCCATGCAGGCAAGCAGATTGCAGCGCCCAAGAGCTATGGCAAGGGCACCAAGTTCAAGGCCATCGAGCCCGCACCTGGCAGCTACGTGAAGCAGAAAGCCTGATACGCAAAAGTCCTGACTTTCAGCACTGCGAGAATTACCAAGCAACCAACAACCTCCAACCACAAGGACATTCCATGGAAGACATCGTCATCGTTTCGGCCGCCCGCACTGCTGTGGGCAAGTTTGGTGGTGCGCTGGCCAAGACGCCTGCGACCGAACTGGGCGCCATCGTGATCCGCGAAGCCATCGCGCGCGCGGGCCTGTCGTCCGACCAGATTGGTGAAGTCATCATGGGCCAGGTGCTGGCCGCTGGCGTGGGCCAGAACCCCGCCCGGCAGGCTTCCATGAAGGCCGGTGTGGCCAAGGAAACTCCTGCGCTCACGATCAATGCGGTGTGCGGCTCAGGCTTGAAGGCCGTGATGCTTGCTGCGCAGGCTGTGGCCTGGGGTGACAGCGAGATCGTCGTGGCTGGCGGCCAAGAGAGCATGAGCATGGCGCCCCACGTATTGCCCGGCTCCCGCGATGGCCAGCGCATGGGCGACTGGAAGCTGATCGACACCATGATCGTGGACGGTCTGTGGGACGTGTACAACCAGTACCACATGGGTATCACCGCTGAAAACGTGGCCAAGGCCTATGGCATCACGCGCGATATGCAGGATGCCCTGGCATTGGGCAGTCAGCAAAAGGCCGCCGCAGCGCAAGATGCCGGCAAGTTTGTGGACGAAATCGTGGGTGTGAGCCTGGCGCAGAAGAAGGGCGACCCCATCCTGTTCAACGCCGACGAATACCTCAACCGCAAGACCAACGCCGAAGCGCTGGCAGGCCTGCGCCCCGCATTCGACAAGGCCGGCAGCGTGACGGCGGGCAACGCATCGGGCCTGAACGACGGCGCAGCCGCTGTGGTGGTGATGACCGCTAAGAAAGCTGCAGCCCTGGGCCTCAAGCCCCTGGCACGCATCGCTGCATTCGGCACCAGCGGACTCGATCCCGCCACCATGGGCATGGGCCCGGTGCCAGCGTCACGCAAGGCCCTGCAGCGCGCAGGCTGGAACGCTGCCGATGTGGATCTGTTCGAGCTGAACGAAGCCTTTGCCGCACAAGCCTGCGCGGTGAACAAGGAATTGGGGATTGACCCTGCCAAGGTGAACGTGAACGGCGGTGCCATCGCCATCGGCCACCCCATCGGCGCTTCCGGCTGCCGCATCCTGGTGACCCTGCTGCACGAAATGCAGCGCCGCGATGCCAAGAAGGGCTTGGCAGCGCTGTGTATTGGTGGCGGCATGGGCGTGTCCCTGGCCTTGGAGCGCTAACAAGCCCCTGCGCCTGTTTGCACCTGCGGTTCAGCCGTTTCTCAGGTGCAAGGCCAAAAATCGAAGCCGCGTTACGACGCGGCTTTTTTATGTCTGGCTTCAGTGTGAACGTGTCGCCGCCGTGGCCTCACTTCTGCGTGCGCAGGTGGTTGCAAGATGTTTCTATGGGATCGTTGGAAGGCTGTGGCTTGCACCAAAACTGTGACTCTGCCGAGACACATAGCGCGTAAGGTGTGTGACGCATGCCGATATGCCAAAAAGAAAAGGGCTTCAGTGTTTTCCTTCACGGCGGCGGTAGATTTCTTCGGTAGAGTGGCTGTTGAGCAAATCACTAACAAGGAGAAATCACATGAGCCAGAAAGTTGCATACGTCACCGGCGGCATGGGCGGCATCGGGACTGCCATTTGCCAGCGCCTGCACAAGGAGGGCTTCAAGGTCATCGCAGGTTGTGGCCCTACCCGTGACCATGCCAAGTGGCTGGCCGAGCAGAAAGCCCTGGGCTACACCTTCTATGCGTCGGTGGGCAATGTGGGCGACTGGGATTCCACGGTAGAAGCCTTTGGCAAGACCAAGGCCGAGCACGGCACCATCGACGTGCTGGTGAACAACGCTGGCATCACCCGCGACCGCATGTTCCTCAAGATGTCGCGCGAAGACTGGGACGCGGTGATTGAAACCAACCTCAACAGCATGTTCAACGTCACCAAGCAGGTGGTGGCCGACATGGTGGAAAAGGGCTGGGGCCGTATCATCAACATCAGCTCGGTGAACGGTGAAAAGGGCCAGGCGGGCCAGACCAACTACTCGGCCGCTAAGGCGGGCATGCATGGCTTTTCGATGGCGCTGGCGCAGGAGCTTGCCACCAAGGGCGTGACGGTCAATACGGTGAGCCCCGGCTACATCGGCACTGACATGGTCAAGGCGATCCGCCCCGATGTGCTTGAAAAGATCGTTGCCACGGTTCCCGTCAAGCGCCTCGGTGAACCCAGCGAAATCGCTTCCATCATTGCGTGGCTGGCTTCGGATGAAGGTGGCTACGCGACCGGTGCCGATTTTTCGGTCAACGGTGGCCTGCACATGGGTTGATGCCCGAAGGCTTGGAAAAACAAAAAAACCCCGCAATGCGGGGTTTTTTGTTGGAGGAGCAAGAGGGAAGGGGTCGCCGGTTATCTTGCTTCGAGGAGCCTATGAAATGGGCCGTTTGGCGGAAACACAACCGGTACCTTGGTACGCTTTGTGCTTTGATTTTGCGGCTGGCATTGGATGGGCGCTTGAAGCGGGAAAATGGCTGCCACGCCTTCAGAAGCGGGAGGGAGCGCGCTTGCGATCGCGTTCGTCTTCGGGCCAAGCGGACAAGATTGCGGTGGTATTCATGCTGGAAAACTCCTGTGATGTACCAACAACGCGGCCCATCTACAGTCCGTTGACAGCGTCTCGCAAAAAAATGCAACCGTAAGTGCCCGCAGATTTACCTCTACACCGCTATCAAAAATGATAGCTAAAAATCAATGCTGGATAAGCGAAAAGGCCGAAAAATATCACTTTGTGATTACATGAATTTACATTTTTGGCCTATGCCGCTGCCGAGATTTCTTCCAATTCGGAAGAAATTTCCAGCCAGCGTTCTTCCAGTTGGGCCGTCTCTTCATGGCCTGCCTTCAGGGCGCGGCCACACTCTGCGATCTCGGCCGGGGGCAGGGCCTGCGTGAGCTTGTGCTCGAGCGCAGCCCGTTCGCCAGCCAGCGTCGCCAGGCGCTTGTCGATCTGTTCCAGCTCTTTTTTGAGCGGCCGTGTTTTTTCGGCTTGTTGCTGGCGCGCCTGGGCATCCAGTTTGCGTTGTTCTCGCCCGTCCCTTGAAGGGGTTGTGGCGGAGGTCGGTGTGGGCACCGGGGCCGCGACAGGAGCGGGATTTGCTGCCGCTGAAGGTGCGTTGGCCTTGGGGGCCGTGGAGCTTGCCACCGAGACCTGTGCCTGCTCGGCCAGGCGTGCCTCTTCGCGAAGGCGTTTGGACTCTTCGAGCAGGTAGCGCTGGTAGTCGTCCAGATCGCCATCGAAGGGCCCCACAACGCCCCGGCCCACCATCCAGAAGTCTTCGCAGACCGAGCGCAGCAGCGAACGGTCGTGGCTGACCAGCATGACGGTGCCATCAAAGTCGTTGAGCGCCATGGCCAGGGCCTCGCGGGTCGCCAAGTCGAGGTGGTTGGTAGGTTCGTCGAGCAGCAGCAGGTTGGGACGCTGCCAGACGATCATGGCCAGCACGAGGCGGGCTTTTTCGCCACCGCTCATGGTGCCCACGGCCTGCTTGACCATGTCGCCCGTGAAGTTGAACGTGCCCAGATAGCTGCGCAGGTCTTGCTCGCGGCTGGGTTGCTTGATGTCGGGGCCCAGTTCCTTGGCCAGGCGGATCATGTGCTCCAGCGGGTTCTCGCTGGGGCGCAACACGTCCAATTCCTGCTGGGCAAAGTAGCCGATGTTCAGGCCCTTGCCTTCGGTCACGCTGCCGCCCAGGGGCTTCATGGTGCGGGCAATGGTTTTGACCAGCGTGGACTTGCCCTGGCCGTTGGCACCCAGGATGCCGATGCGCTGGCCCGCCAGCACCGAGCGGTTGACGCCGGTGAGGATGGTGGTGGGCGTGCCCTCGTCGTCCACATAGCCAAATGATGCATCGCTGATAGCCAGCATCGGGTTTGGCAGATTGGCAGGTTCCTTGAACTCGAAGGTGAAGTCCGCCTCGGCCAGCACGGGGCCAATCTTTTCCATGCGTTCGAGCTGCTTGACGCGGCTTTGCGCCTGCTTGGCCTTGCTGGCCTTGGCCTTGAAGCGGTCGATGAACTTCTGCAGATGGGCCATCTTCTCCTGCTGTTTGGAGAAGCTGGCCTGTTGCAGTTCAAGCTGCTGGGCGCGCAGCTCTTCGAACTTGCTGTAGTTGCCACCGTAACGGTTCAACTCGCCTTGCTGGATTTGCAGGGTGACGTTGGTGATGGCGTCCAGAAACTCGCGGTCATGGCTGATCACGATCATTGTGCCCGCGTAGCGCTTGAGCCAGGCTTCGAGCCAGACCAGGGCGTCCAAGTCCAAGTGGTTGGTGGGCTCGTCCAGCAGCAGCAAATCGCTGGGGCACATCAGTGCGCGGGCCAGTTGCAGGCGCATGCGCCAGCCACCCGAGAAGCTGTTGACGGGGTGGTCCAGTTCGCTGACGCGAAAGCCCAGGCCCAGAATCAATGCCTGTGCACGTGCCACGGCATCGTGGGCTCCGGCGTCGTGCAAGTCGGAATAGGCATGCGCGATGGCCATGCCGTCGTCGCTGGCCTCTGCGTCCAGCAACTGTTGCTGGACCTCGGCCAGACGCGTGTCACCCTCCAACACAAAGTCAGTGGCCGACTGGTCGGTTTCGGGCATGTTCTGCGCGACCTCCGCCATGCGCCAGCTGGTGGGGATGTAGAAATCTCCCCCGTCTTCGTGCAGTTTGCCGCTGAGCAAGGCAAACAGGCTCGACTTGCCCGCGCCATTGCGGCCCACAAGGCCTACGCTTTCGCCGGGGTTGATGGTGGCGGAAACGCTGTCGAGCACGACTTTGGCGCCGCGTCGCAGGGTAACGTTCTTGAGGGTGATCATCCGGAACTCAGAAAAAAGCGCACCCGCACTGGGCGGGTGGCGTGAAAAAGCAGGGGGCCAAGGCTGTTGCAAACCATCCAAAGGATGCAACAAGCCGGTGGCGCGCAACCCTCTATTGTGCCGTGAGCCGGCTTTGGGCGGCCAAGGCCTGCCGAGTCACCAGCAAAACCTGGTCTTCACCTGCACTGGTATCGAGCCAGAAAACAGGCAGTTGGGGGAAAGCGGCCTCGAAGTAAGCGCGTTCGTTGCCAATCTCCAGAATGATCACTGCATCCTCACTCATGCAGGCGGGAGCAGCGGCAAACAGCTGGCGCACAAAGTCCATGCCATCGTTGCCTCCGGCCAGGGCCAGCTCGGGCTCGGCACGGTATTCGGCGGGCAAGGCGGCCATGCTGGCCGCGTTTACGTAGGGTGGATTGCACAGGATCAGGTCCCAGGGGCCGGGCAGGGCTGCCAGGCCATCGGACAGCTGTAGCTGGATGCGGTCCTGCAGGCCGTGTTTGTCCACGTTGATGCGGGCTACCGCCAGCGCGTCGGGCGATATGTCGGCGCCCGTCACTTGCACCTCGGGCCAGGCCATGGCCGCCAGCACGGCAAGGCTGCCGTTACCCGTGCACAGGTCCAGCACCTGGCGGGTGTGGTCGCTCAGGTACTCGTCAGCCCCCCCGTCGACCAGCAGTTCGGCAATGAAGCTGCGCGGCACGATGGCGCGTTCGTCCACGTAGAACGGTACACCTTGCAGCCAGGCCTCTTGTGTGAGATAGGCGGCGGGCTTGCGGGTGCGGATGCGCTCTTCAAAAAGAGTAGCTACCAGCGCTTGATCGGCGGGCGCTACGGGCTGATTCTTCATGGAATCGGGGGCTTCCGACAGATCACTGTCCAGCGGCAGCCCTAGACGCCAGAGCACCAGCCAAGCGGCTTCGTCGTGGGCATTGGTGGTACCGTGGCCAAAGGAGACGCCTGCTGCGGCAAGGCACTGCGCACCCGATTCGACCAGGACACCCACGGTATCGCCCGCGACGGTGGGGTGCTGTTGTGGAGTGTTCATGCTGGCACTCCATTGGCGGCCAGGGCCTGCGCATGCAGGTTTTCCAGCGTGCGGCGGTAGATGTTCTTGAGGGGGTCAATGTCGGCCACGACGATGTGCTCGTCGATCTTGTGGATGCTGGCGTTGGGAGGGCCAAGTTCAATCACCTGGGGGCACACCTGGGCAATGAAACGGCCGTCGCTGGTTCCGCCCGTGGTGGAGAGTTCGGTGGTCAGCCCGGTCTCTGCAGTGATGGCCTGCTGCACGGCGCCCACCAGTTCGCCGGGGGTTGTCAAAAACGGCTGGCCGCCCAGCGTCCAGCGCAGGTCGTATTCCAGGCCATGGCGGTCCAGCACGGCGTGCACACGCTGCTGCAAGCCTTCGGCAGTGGATTCAGTCGAGAAGCGGAAGTTGAAGTCGATCACGACCTCTCCCGGAATCACATTGGTGGCACCCGTGCCGCCGTGCATGTTGCTGATCTGCCAGCTGGTGGGCGGGAAAAACGCGTTGCCCTCGTCCCACACCGTGGCCGCCAGCTCCGCGAGTGCGGGCAGGGCCTGGTGAATGGGGTTGCGGGCCAGTTGCGGGTAGGCAATGTGCCCCTGAATACCGCGCACCGAGAGCTTGCCACTGAGCGTGCCGCGCCGTCCGTTCTTGATCATGTCGCCCGTTTTTTCGACGGAGGTGGGTTCTCCGACGATGCAGTAATCGAGCTTTTCACCACGCGCCTTGAGTTGCTCGACCACGACCTTGGTGCCATCCACCGAGGGGCCTTCCTCGTCGCTGGTCAGAAGAAAAGCCAGCGCGATCTGCGGATCGGGCGTGGCGGCCAGGAACTCTTCCACCGCCACGACAAAGGCGGCGATGGAAGTTTTCATATCGCTGGCACCACGGCCATAGAGCTTGCCGTCCTTGTGGGTAGGCACAAACGGGTCGCTGCTCCACTGTGCCAGCGGGCCGGGGGGTACGACATCGGTGTGGCCGGCAAACACTATGGTTTTAATAGCTGCTTGCGCCTTTCCATCAAGCGCTAGAGGCCTTTTCGCCCACAAGTTGCTGACACGAAAGTCCGCCGGGCCGCTGTCCAGGCGCTCACACACAAACCCGAGCGGAGCCAGCCGCGCGGCCAGCAGTTCCAGGCAGCCCGCATCCTCCGGGGTGATGGAGGGCAGGGAAATGAGCTGTTCGGCGAGGTGCAGGGTACGGGACATTGGGGATTCGGTGGGATGGGGCCGTGCAGTCAGCTGTAGTTAGAGAGCGAAGCGTAAGCATCAGCGCGGCCTAGGCGAGAGACGGCAAGCCAAGGGCCGCCCCGCAGCGAGGGCGTCGTCCCCCAGAGGGAAGGCGCCGCAGGCGACTCAGGGCGGAGACATTTCATGCCGCTGGTTTGACGTCCAGCACGATCTCGGTGAAGGAAGGCGCGTCGTCGGGTGCATCCCGCGCTTCCTTCTGCGCCTTGGCGGCATTGGCGGCCAGGGAGAAATCGTTTTGCAAGCGCCACATGAGGTTGGTAGGCGAGTCAGCGTAGGCCATGCCTTCCTTGCGGTCGATCTTGGAGTCCATGATCAACCGGGCGAGGGCTTCCTCAAAGGTCAGCGAACCTTCGGCCATGGACTTCTCCATCGCTTCTTTGACGCCTGAGAAATCGCCTTTTTCGATCAGGTCGGACACCAGCTTGGTGTTGAGCATGACTTCCACCGCCGGAGCACGGCTGCCGTCGATGGTGCGCACCAGGCGTTGGGAGATGATGGCCTTCAGGGCGGATGCCAGGTCGCCCAGCATGGTGGGACGCACTTCGACGGGATAGAACGACAAGATGCGATTGAGCGCGTGGTAGCTGTTGTTGCCGTGCAGCGTGGCCAGACACAGGTGGCCGGACTGGGCGTAGGCAATGGCGGCCGACATGGTTTCGCGGTCGCGGATTTCGCCGATCAGGATCACATCCGGCGCCTGGCGCAGCGCGTTCTTGAGGGCGGTCTGCAGCGATTGGGTATCACTGCCGATCTCGCGCTGATTGACGATGGATTTCTTGTTCTTGAACTGGTACTCGACCGGGTCTTCGATGGTGAGGATGTGGCCGGTGAGTGCTTCGTTGCGGGTGTCGATCATCGACGCCAGGGATGTGCTCTTGCCCGAGCCCGTGGCGCCGACCATCAGGATCAGGCCCCGCTTTTCCATGATGAGTTCGCGCATCACGGGTGGAAGGCCCAGCGAGTCGAATTCGGGAATCTGCTGCGAGATGAAACGGATCACCACCGCGTAGCTGCCGCGCTGGCGCATGGCACTGATACGGAAGCGGCCCACACCGCTGAGCGGCACGCCCATGTTCAGCTCGCCGGTTTCCTCCAGTTCTTCGATGCGATCTGGAGGAACCACTTCGGAGAGCAGGTTGCGCGGCGCATCGGGCGGCAGGATCTGGTTGTTGATCGGGATGCATTCGCCGTTGATCTTGATCAGCGCCGGGGCATTGGCCGACAGGTAGACGTCTGATGCCTTCTTTTCGCTCATCAGGCGAAGAATCCGCTCCATCGTGCTCATGGTGTTTCCCTCTTGTTGTCGGTGTCTGTCGGCGGGCAGGCGGGATGGCCTGCCCCGGCCTTGAGTGCGATCAGTCGCGCAGCAGGTCGTTGATGCTGGTCTTGGAGCGGGTCTGCGCGTCCACCTGCTTGACGATGATGGCGGCGTACATGCTGTAGGGCGTGCCGTTGGCGGCCGTCTTGGGCAGGTTGCCGCTGACCACCACCGAGCCCGAGGGCACGCGGCCATAGCTGATCTCGCCCGTGGCGCGGTTGAAGATGGGGGTGCTCTGGCCCAGGTACACGCCCATGCCCAGCACGGAGTTTTCTTCGACCACCACGCCTTCAACCACTTCGGACCGTGCACCGATGAAGCAGTTGTCTTCGATGATGGTGGGGCCGGCCTGCAGAGGCTCCAGCACGCCACCAATGCCCACGCCACCCGACAGGTGCACGTTGGCACCGATCTGTGCGCACGAACCCACGGTGGCCCAGGTGTCGACCATGGTGCCTTCGCCCACATAGGCGCCAATGTTCACGTACGACGGCATCAGGATCGCGCCCTTGGCGATGAAGCTGCCACGGCGGGCGACGGCGGGTGGCACCACACGCACCCCGGTGGCCTTCATTTCTTCTTCAGACAAGTGGGCAAACTTGGTCTGCACCTTGTCGTAAAAACCCAGGTCACCGGCCTTGACCACTTCGTTGTCCTTCAGGCGGAACGACAGCAGCACCGCCTTCTTGATCCACTGGTGCACGGTCCACTGGCCCACACCTTCGCGCGTGGCCACGCGCAGCGTGCCGTTGTTCAGCTCGGCGATCACATGCTCGACAGCGTCCTGGATTTCCTTGGGGGCGGCGGAGGGCGAAAGGCTGGCGCGGTTGTCCCAGGCGTTGTCGATGAGGGTTTGCAGTTGTTGGGTCATGTTGTTGTCTGTCAGTCTGTGGATCAGGAATCAGAAATCAGGCAGTGCGGGACTGGATGAATTGCACGATGCGCAACGCAGCCTCCACGCACTCTTCGGTTTCGGCCACCAGGGCCATGCGCACGCGCTGGGCACCGGGGTTTCTGCCCTGGGCCTCGCGGGCCAGGTAGCTGCCAGGGAGCACCGTAACATTGTATTGAGCCAGAAGGGCCCGCGCGAACTCGGCGTCGTCCATGGCAAGCTGCTCGGGGACTTTGGCCCAGAGGTAGAAACCTGCATCGGGAAGGGCTACTTCCATGACACCCGCCAGCAGCGGCGTGATTTGGGCGAACTTCTTGCGGTAGCGTGTGCGGTTTTCCACCACATGCTGCTCGTCTCCCCAGGCTGCAATGCTGGCGGCCTGCACGATGGGGCTCATGGCGCTGCCGTGGTACGTGCGGTACAGCAGGAAGGCCTTGATCAGGGCCGCATCTCCCGCCACAAAACCACTGCGCATGCCGGGCACGTTGCTGCGCTTGGAGAGACTGGTGAAGGAGATCAGGTTCTTGTAGTCGCTGCGGCCGAGCTTGTCTGCAGCCTGCAGGCCGCCCAACGGCGGTTCGTCGCGGAAGTAGATTTCGCTGTAGCACTCGTCCGAGGCAATCACAAAACCATACCGGTCGCTCAGTTCAAACAACTTCTTCCACTCCGTCAGCGGCATGACGGCGCCGGTGGGGTTGCCAGGGGAGCAAACAAAAAGCAACTGCGTCCGCTGCCACACGGAGTCCGGCACCGCGTCCCAATTCACGGCGAAATTGCGTGCCGGGTCGCTGGCCGCGTAATAAGGGGCCGCGCCCGCCAGCAGGGCTGCACCTTCATAGATCTGGTAGAACGGATTGGGGCAGACTACCAGCGGCTGGCCCTGCGAAGGATCGATGATGGTTTGGGCAAACGAAAAAAGTGCTTCCCGAGAACCATTCACGGGAAGGACCTGGGTGGCCGGATCCAGCGTGATGGCATAGCGCAAATTCAGCCAGCGGGTGAAGGCCTCGCGCAAGCCCAACTCGCCAGCGGTGGCGGGGTAACTCGCCAGGCCACTGAGGTTGTTACTGAGTGCATCTTTGATGAACTGCGGTGTAGGATGGCGTGGCTCACCCATGCCCAGGCTGATGGGGCTGTAGGCTGCCGGGGGCACCACCCCCGCAAAGAGCTGCCGCAGCCGCTCGAAGGGGTAGGGCTGGAGATGGGAAAGCAGGGGATTCATGGGGCGCCATTATGGGCGATCACCTCAGATCAGTCGGCGCTGGATCGGCCAGGGTTTAGCGGATCGTGACCGGAGCTGACCTCAATGCGTCGATGGGCCCGTGGTCTGTCAATCCGCCGTAAGTGCGTGTACCTAGTATTCAGGCCATTTGATCAGAACAATAGAGGAGACACGATGTCAGGATTCCTACCGCTGCGTCCGGGGCTCTGGTGGATGCGCAGGTGGCATTTGCCTGGCAAGCTGCTCTCGCTGAGTCTTCTGGTGGGGGCGGCACTTGCCATTGCTGCGTTTGGGGCGCCTTGGTGGGCGCTTGCCTTGGCCGCAGTGGTGGTGTTGTACGCTCTGCTCGTGCTTTACCTCAGTCTGGCCACCGACCTTGCGGGTCTGGCGCAAACCATAGAGCTGACCCAGGCCGGGGATCTCCGGGCCCAGCCCCGTCGCGACTACGGACAAGATGAGGTGGCCGAGATGGCGCAGTCGCTCGACCGCATGGTGATCACGCTCTCCTCCATGGTGGCAGACATCCGTAGCAATGCGGCGCTGGTCGCCCATGCTGGGCAGAGCCTGGCCGAGGGCAATCGCTCGCTGGCCGACCGCACCGAGCAGCAGGCCGCCAACCTGGAGCAGACGGCCGCCAGTGTGGAGCAACTGTCTTCAGCGGTGCAGAACAACGCCCAGACCGCTCACAGTGCAGATGCCAGGGCGGCGCAGGTGCGTGACGCAGCCGATGTGGGCGCCCAGGCCATGGCACGTGCGGTGCAGTCGGTCGAGGCCATCCAGCAAGGTGCGCGGCGCATGACCGAAATCATCGGTGTGATCGACAGCATTGCATTTCAGACCAATATCCTTGCCCTGAACGCAGCCGTTGAGGCTGCTCGCGCCGGAGAGCAGGGCCGTGGGTTTGCCGTGGTGGCAGCAGAGGTGCGCACGCTGGCCAAGCGGTCCAGCGATGCCGCGCACGAAATTCGTGAACTGATCGGTGCCTCGGTCAGTCAGGTCGAAACCAGTGCGGGCCTGATTCGGTCGGCCGGGGAGGGGATCTCGGACATGGCGGGGGGCATTCGCAGCGTGGCAGCCAGCATGAGCGAAATCTCCGGATCGAGCGCCGAGCAAAGCACCGGCCTGCGCGAGGTGAGCGCCGCCGTGCAACAACTGGACCAGATCACCCAGCACAACGCCCAGATGGTGGGCCATGCCGTGCAACAGGCAGAGGCCCTGGAAAGCCGCGCATCCACCCTGTCGCGTGCGGTCTCTGCATTCCGCCTGCAGCAGGGCACGGCCGAGGAGGCTGTGGCGCTGGTGGGCAAGGCCATGGCGCTGCACAAGAGTACCTCGCGCGACCAGTTCCTGCGCAGCATCACCGACAAGAATCAGCCCTACCACGACCGCGACATGTATGTGTTTGTCCTCGACTCCGCAGGCACCTACTTGGCCTTTGGAGGCAACACCGCCAAGGTGGGCACGCGGGTGCAGGACATTCCTGGCATTGCGGGCGACCGGCTGGTGAACGACATCGTTTCCCAGGCGGACCGTGAGCCGGGCTGGGTGGAGTACGACATCACCAACCCTGCCACGGGTGCGGTGCAGACGAAAATGTCTTACGTCAGCCGCGCGGGCGATCTGTATGTGGGGTGTGGGGTTTACAAGGCACTCGCTGCCCGCTGAGTTGTCGGCCCTCGGCCACCGGCGGGCTCACCCCAGCAGCCGGCGGTACCAGGCAGTGGGTGGTTGTGGTGCAGGTGCTTTTGCGTTGGTCGCCTCAGCTTCGACCTCAGTTCCGGAGGCATCCATGGGCAAGAGCGCAATCCGGCGAATACCCAATCCCAAAGAGCGCTTGTCCGTGCTCTCCGGATTCAGATCGCAGGGCCGAACGAGGGGGGAGCCCTTGAGCACCACTCTGACCCGGTCCGCACGGCTTCGCAAGACCGCGTCGGGAACACGGGCGTCCAGGACGAGCGTGTCGCCCACTTGTTCCTGGTGCACCGCAATCGCTCGCCCATTCACCTGCATTTGAAGCTCGCTGACAGCTGCCATCGTCAACAGGTGGACGACTTCCATCCGCAGCAGGTGATCGCCAACGCCTACCGGGCGGAAGTCGATCCATGTCTCAGGCTCCAGGCCTGTCCATGCAAAGTGATGTGGACCTTCGGTCTCCCGGACATGCCAGCCCCGTCCCGGGATGGGGCGGTCAAAGAGGTAGTCGTGTCCAGGCGGCAGGGAGGCGAGCCAGTGCGAATCGGGCTCGTCCAAGGGCGCTTCAATGTACCGGTTGAAGCCCATGCGGTCTTCACCCCGCAACATGACGCAGGGGAAAGGTTCGCTGACCTTTGCGATGGGGACCGTCACTCGGACGGCCAGTCCCAGCCGGTGCTCCGTGGTGCGGTTGGGGTTGGAGTGATGCAGCAGCCGTTCATTGAAGAGAAAGAACTGGCCGGGCTCCAGCACCATGGATACCTTGCGGGTTTCATCCACGTAGGCGGGGTCTGAAGCGATGCCCCCGAACCGAAGGCTCTTGGCTGGATCGGTATCGATGGCCGGAGGGATGATTTGCCGGTGCGAGCCTGGAATGATTTCCACGCATCCATTTTCCAGCGTTGCCGGCGTAATCGCCAGCCAAGCTGAAATGTTCAGGATGGGTTCCATGTTCCAGTTGTAATGATCTTGGTGCCAGGGGTATTCCTCTTGCTGTTCAGGCCGGGCAGGCGGTTTGTTGAAAAGATTGGAGTTCCACAGAACGAGATCCGGCCCATAGAGAGAAGCCATGCGTTCCACGATGGCCGGGGCCGAGCACATCGCATGGACCGCTTGGCTGTCTAGGTGCCGCACGCGCAGGCCGAATGGGCAATAAGGCGTAGGCGTGGGCAGCACCCGCTCACATACCGTTGTGCGGAATTTTTCCATTTCATGGGGCGAGAATGCCGTGAATGGCCCTGCGTAGCCCTGTGTCCGAAATTGCTCAATTTCCTCCAGAGACAAACAGACGGGGAGTTCGGAGGTGTCTTTGTTCATGGGTGCCTGCGTAGAAATACCTGTCAATTCTGAGGTTGCGCTGTCACGCGGGTTGGCTGGAACGTCCTCCACTAGCGCGGCCAGGCGCTCGTAGGCAGCCCGGCCCACGCTGACCTGCTGTCGTGCCACTTGCAGCAACCGCTGCCGTTCAGTCCCTGCTGCTTGCCACGCATCCTGTATGGCGGTCGCCAAGTGCGTGGCCGTTTCCTCGCGGTCCAGAAACACGATGTGGCAGGCGGGCCCAAACTGGGCTTGAAGCCCTTGCATTTTCGACCGGTAGTGGGGCGATGCCACCAAGGCGATCACCGACACCCCTTGCGACAGTGCGAACACTGCCGCGTGGTAGCTGCCGGTGATGACCACACGGCATGCACCGATCTGCTGCACGACGTCCTGTGGCGTTGCAACCGGGTAGGAGGTGTAGCTGATGCCCGGGATGCCATGGAGCAGTGAGGCAATGGCGTCCGGATCGGAAGGACCGGCAAGCGAAATGGGCACACCGGCAACAAGAGGTGCACCCAGCCGTGAAATGGCACTTCCCAATCCTTCCCGCAGGCGCGACAGGGTGTTGGCATCGACGCCGGCGTAGTCCGCTTGGCGGACGTTGATGCCCAGGCTTTCGCCCAGAACTGTGGGGCGCAAGTCAAACGCGAGTTCAATCGCCTCGTCTGCTGCTACGACCAGGCGTTGTTCTGGCACCCCAAAGGATCTCGCCACCATCGGGCTTTGCTGCGATTCTCTGCAGACCACCAGGCTCAAAAGAGGAAATACCCCCAGCATCTTCTGCGAAAGGCTGCGAACGCTGACAGGTTCAAATCCACAGCTCAGAATGATTGCCGGTTTGCCGAGCCTGATACCCGCTTCCAGCGTCTGCAAGATGACTTCCGATTGACCAGAGAAATCGTCGCTGAAATATCCGCCGCCGGTCGCCATCACCATATCGCAATCCATCAGCGCCGACACGATGCGCGCACAGTCTGCTGATGCTTGGGTTATCAGGTTCCGGGTATCAGCACCAAGGGCGATCAGCGGCAGGGGGAGGCGTTCTTCGGTGAGCTCAAGCGCAATGACTTCGGGACAATCCTTTCTGAGCAGGGCTGCATTGCGGGTTATCCAATGTATTTGACAATCTGGCCAGAGGTGCCGTAACCGGCGAAAAATGACCTGGTAAATCGCCCTGTCTCCTAGATTATCGTTGTTGGAGAAATAGTTTCCTGAATCGACCAGAATTCGGTGCGGTGCCATTTGTGGATGTCAGAAGTAATAGGTGGTCAATGCCTCATCATGGAACGATACCAAACCGAGTATGGTTGGGCGAGCCACCACTTTAATGGCACCCGGCCATAATGCCGGCGAACCACATCTATCGCCTCCTGATAATGCGCTTTGCGCCGGGTGCTCGTCTTCGTTTCGGGGTGCTCCCGGTTAGTTGCCAGAAAGGTATCCACAAATTCCAGAGGTCCCAGAGTCTTGTAAAGGCGCCACCAAAGATCGTAGTCCATGGTCATGTGCAATGTTTCGTCCACGCCTCCAACGGCTTCCCAAGCAGTGCGGCGAATCAGCGTTCCGGGCTGAGAAACGATGCAGAGTTGCGCCATCCACCACTCGCTGAAAGGGCGGACAAAGACGGGATTGGTTCTTTTTGTGCTTTCCACATAGTTCCATACCCGTCCGTAGGCCATGGGGGCTGCTGGATTGTGCTGCAGTGCTGCCACCAGGCTTTTCAGCGCACCTGGCAACAACCAATCGTCGCTATTGAGCCAGCAGACAAAAGGCGCACGTCCATTTGCTATCGCCTCGTTGATGGCCGACGATTGGCCCATGTCTTTGGAACTGCGCCAGCCTGCAAGCCGTTCTTCCCAGCGGCGGATGACCTCTATCGTGCCGTCGGTGGAACCACCGTCCGCGACATAGACTTCGACGGGGATGTCCTGTGCAAATATGGACTCGAGTGCAGCATTCAGATAGCGCCCCTGGTTATAGGAAGGCACTGCCACTGTCACCAACGGCATGTCCAGCGGATCATCCATTGGCACGCTGCTGCAGTGTTGACATGTAATTCCCGTAGACCATGGCCAACCCCTGCCTAAGTTCAGTCTGGGCGCGCCAGCCCAGTCCCTCCAGGCGACTCACATTCAGGAGTTTTCGTGGAGGACCATCCGGCTTGGAGGCGTCAAACTCGATATGGCCGGGATATCCCACCACGTCGCTGATCAAGTGTGCAAGCTCCCGAATGGACAGGTCTTCGCCAGTCCCCAGATTGATATGTGATAACCGAGGCTGCGTGCAGGCGTTGTAAATTGATTTTTCGAGATTCATGACATGGACGCAGGCTGCCGCCATGTCATCGACATATAGAAATTCGCGGCGCGGTGCACCGGTTCCCCAGATCACGACATTGGGCGCATGGGCGAGCTTTGCCTCGTGGAAACGCCGTATCAGTGCCGGAATGACATGGCTGTTTTCTGGGTGATAGTTGTCGCCCGGGCCATACAGGTTGGTGGGCATCACGCTGCGATAGTCGGTGCCATATTGCCGGTTGTAAGACTCGCACAGCTTGATGCCCGCAATTTTGGCAACGGCATAGGGCTCGTTGGTGGGCTCCAAGGTGCCGGTCAGCAGTGCGTCTTCACCCATGGGCTGTGGCGCGAGTCTGGGGTAGATGCAGCTGGAACCCAGGAACATCAGGCGCTGAACACCGGCTCGCCAGGCTTCATGCACGACATTCGCCTCGATCATCAGGTTTTGGTAAATGAACTCTGCGGGATACGTATTGTTGGCGTGTATACCCCCCACCATGGCTGCGGCTAGGTAGACGTGGGTTGGAGCTTCATCCTTGAAAAACGAACGCACATCCGCCTGGCAGGTCAGATCGAGTTCGGCGTGGGTGCGTGCAATGATCTGGACACCACCTTGTTGCTCAAGCACACGCACGATGGCCGAACCGACCATGCCGCTGTGGCCGGCCACATAAACCCTCGGTGCCCGGACTGCTGAGCCGTTATTGGTCGCGGTCATGGGCGCGGCCCCCACACCTCGTCGCCAGGCCGGTACCTCCGGGCGGCCTTCCCATTTTCTGCTCTTCTCATTTCCAATTCCTTTGTCTCGAATCCAGCCAGTTTGCTTTTGGCGGCGTATTGGTCGATGTAGTGGCTGCAGCCAGCTTGAAGAGCACGCTCCACCCAGCTCAATGTGCACGCTTGAGTGGTTGCCGCATCCGGAATGCCAAATCGCGAAGCATGTGCCTTGAGAGATAGGGAAGCACGGCATTCCGTATCTCTTTATAGTCAGGGACTCTGCCGAGGATTTTCTCGCGTATCCGGCTCATTTCCTGCTGGCCAATGTCATTGATATTGGCAGAAGTCTTTTGGTGTTCATGAACCCGGAATGCGCCCAGGAAGCGGGGGATGTGGGAAAAATTTGCACCGGCGTCCCGGAAACGGATCAGCAAATCCCAGTCCATGGCAAACCTGAATGATTCGTCGACTTGGGCTCCGGTCTTGTCCCAGATGCGTCGCCGCCAGAAGAGTGTTTCCTGCGGAATATAGTCTGCCCAAGACAATACGGTGTTGTCATGCCCTGGCATGATCCAGCGACCAATCTCCATTCCATTTCGATCGATGAGCAAGCGGTCTCCATAGACCACGTCAACATCGGGATGGCGGGCAAAGTAGTCTGCGACGGTGCTCAAGGCGCCCGGCAAGAGCAGGTCGTCTGAATTGAGCCACGCCATGATTTCACCCGTCGTTCGAGCGAAACCCCGGTTGATCGCTTGCGATTGCCCCGTATCCTTTTCGGATACCCATCCGGTTAATTTTGCTTCGAATTTTTTCAGAACGGAGATAGTTTCGTCCTGGGAGCCGCCATCCTGAATGAAATATTCCAGATTGGGATATTCTTGGTCCAGAACACTTGTTATTGTATTTTCAATGAAATTACCCTGCTTAAATGAAGGTGTGATCAGTGAAATTTTGGGGAAAATTGTAGATGATTGCGTCTTTGGTATCACTCTAGGCGGCACCATGTGCCTTGGCGCATACTGATTGAGATTGCCTAGCCGCGGCTTGAAGGGGGCTGCAAAATGTCGGAAAATAGGACGCAATGGGCGAAATGCTGAAAAAGCGATATGCAAAATTATTCTAAAAGTACCAAGTAGTTGGTACGGTTTCTTGATGATCGCAAAGAACTTTGCAAGCCATTTTTTTGGAATTTTTTTATATTCCTGCAATTCAATCTCCATTGAAACTGCACGGCGAAACGCTATGGCAAAATTTGTACATTAGTGGGAAATTTTTGAGTGTCAATTTTGCACAGAGGTTATTGCCATAAATTCTCCGCTTGCCGGGAGTCCAAACATCCCAAGAAATGGTGCTGATTCTGTCTCGTAGTCCCAGTCAATCCTGAATGGCCCAAACCAGCCAGTACTGTCGATTTCTCTGCCCTTGTTGATGCCGGTTGGTTGGTGAATACCAATTTTCAAGGAATAAAGTCCCGCTTCCATGGCCAGCGTCACCTTGAACACAAAAACTGCGCTGCTCCCTTTTTCTGTTTCGCAGTCTTCCACGCCCAAGCGCCGGGCATTGGTGACAAAAATGACTTGGTCAAAGCGGTTTTTTATTGCCAATGCCACTGTCGTGCCGACATCATTCAGATGGCTTTGGTAATGTACCTTTATATATACATCAGAACCCATCCTGGCATGCCCAATTTCGTTCTCATTGTGATCCTGGATGCTAACTGCCATCAACCTGTTGCGAAGGTTTTGAGGTTTGGTCCAGAACGCATTGTTGAAAATCATGGGATTTTGAGCATCCGCAGTGACTGCAACAAGGTGTGAGGTGGGTGTTTTCGTGGTGTGTGCAGGCAGTATCGGCGCATCCTCATTGAAATAGTGCCGTATCGCGGATCCGCTGTCGCCCATGAATTGAGCCATGCCATGGCGCAAATAGAGGGCTGTTTTGCAAAGATCACGTACCGTCCCCATGTCGTGTGAGACGAAAAGCAGGGTCAAACCGTCTTCCCGCATTTTTCGAAGGCGTCCAAAACATTTTTGCTGGAAAAAATAATCTCCTACGCTCAGTGCTTCATCAACAATCAATATATCTGGCGTCAATGCTACCTGTACGGCAAAAGCCAGGCGAACAAGCATGCCGCTCGAATAGGTTTTTACCTGCCGGTCCAGCACATCGCCAATATCAGCAAATGCGGCGATGTCGTCGAATTGGCGCTCTACATCTGATCGCGTCAATCCCATCAACAAGCCATTCAGCAGGACGTTTTCCCGGCCTGTGTATTCCGGGTTGAACCCGCTGCCCAATTCCAGCAATGCGGCAACTCGCCCATTCACCTGTACCTTGCCGGTCGTCGGAGTCAGGGTCTGGGTCACTATTTCCAGCAAGGTACTTTTGCCACTGCCGTTGCGGCCGATGACCCCCAGCGATTCACCCCGCCTGACCTCGAGGTTGATGTCTTTCAGTGCCCATATTTCCTGCATTCCTTCTGTGTGCCTAGGAGACAATGCATGCAGGAGGCGTGAGCGCTGATTGTCGAATACCCGATAGCACTTGCTGACATCCTGTACGGAAATGACAATGTCCGACATCGCTCAAACCATGTCCGCAAACGTTGTGCGCAGCCGTCTGAACAGTATCAACGAGGCCCACGAAAAAGCACTGGCAAGGCCGGTATAGACCGCAAGCCCCAAGAAGGAGGGCAGTCCCCCCGTCAGAAGCACGAGGCGAAACTGCTCGACGATAAAGGTCAGAGGATTGAGCATCAGCAAATTCTTCAGCAATTCAGGGGCAGAATCCATGCTGTAGAAAATCGGGGTTAGGAAGAGAAGGCAGTGGCTGAGCATGCCTGTCAGCTGGCCGATGTCCTTCACCGCAACGCCCACAGCGGAGAGAAGCCATGCCAACCCCAGCAGCATGGGTGAAAAGCACAGCAGGATAAAGGGAAAAAGAAGCACCGTGGGTGAAGGCTTCCCCATGAAAACTATATATCCCGCCAGTAAAATCGCTGTACCCAGTAATGCCTGAAGGCAGGCTACTCCTACTGTAACGACGGGCAATAGCTCTAGTGGGAAAACCACCTTCTTCACGAAGTTTGGGTTCCTGGCTATCAAAAGAGGTGATTTATTCAGGACTTCTGAAAATGCATTGAAAATAATCAACCCGGCGAATAACATGAATGCATAGTCAGCCGCGCTGCCTGCATTGTTCCAGCGAGATTTGAGAATTACTCCAAATGCGATAATGTAGATGGTCAGTAAAAAGAGGGGTTGCGCCAGCGACCAAAATATTCCGCCAAAGGAACCGCGATATTGGCTGGAAAATTCACGCTTGACGAGTTCAAGGACCAAACTGCGGTGCCGCCACAATGTGGTGGGAAGGCTAGATTGCATGGATTGCACATTCCATTTGAAATCGCGGCTGTATTGATTTGGTTGGTATAGTCATTAATCCCAGCTAATATTGCGCGATGTGCATTGTCGAGAAGATCTGTGCTAGGCGGGCGGGTGGGGACGCTCTTATTGAATCATTGAAGGTTGCCCTGCAGCGGGGGGCTGTTCGATGCGCCGTCTGAACGTGAAATTTGCTCCAATGTGCTCGATTTTGCGGGGTTTGTCTTCCCTCAAAGTGCCAGGGAGGGCTGGGCCTGAAGATTTCCCGGTCCTTGTCGACCTGGGCGGATGAAGAGGGCTCTTGCTCAGAGCCCCCAACCTAGCGCGGAGCTTGTGACCGCCGCTGGCGGGCTCGCTCCAGGGCTGCTGCAATGGTGGCCTGGCGGGCAACCTGCGCCGTGGCGGTATCTGCGACGGAGGCAGGGACAGGGCCGTTGTCAACGGAGGACGGAGGGGTTTCATCATCCGCGTCCGGTACTGCTTCCAAGGGCAGGCGTTCACGGTGTGCCTGGTAGCGCAGGCGCGCCTGTTGCGCCAAAGGACCCGACCATGCGGCCCAGCCGGTGGCATTCCCGCTGGCGTTTTCGAGCTGGATGCAATCCACAGGGCACACCGGAATGCACCGCTCGCACCCGGTGCAATAGGGCTCGACAACGGTGTGCATTTTCTTGTGGGAGCCCACGATGGCATCGGTGGGGCAGGCCTTGATGCACAGCGTGCAGCCGATACACCAGGCTTCGTCGATGTACGCCACGGTGCGTGGGGCTTCCACACCATGCTCTGCACTCAGCGGCAGCGGTGCTTGCCCCGTGATGGCTGCGAGGCGGGCGATGCCCTCAGCGCCCCCAGGGGGGCACTGGTTGATGGGCACGCCCTCTTCGGCAATGGCCCGGGCGTATGTGGCGCAGTCGGGGTAGCCGCAGCGTGTGCACTGTGTCTGGGGCAAGGCCGCGTCGATCCGCGCCGCAAGCGTGAGGACGGCGGCAGTTGATGCAGAAGCTGACCGGGGGGAGCTCAAGCCTTGCGTGCCGCATTGCGGCGGGTGCGGGCAGATGCCGCGGCGGTCACCGTAGTCTTCGCTGGCGTGGCAACGCCCACATCAGCGGGTGCGGCAGCGCCGGTGGGCTTGCTGGTGGTGGCTGCGGGTGCAGGTGCCACCCAGCGGGTGGCCACCGCCGCAGGCGCCTTGGCCGTGGGCTTGGTCGGCGTTTTGGCGGCTGCTTTGACAGGCGTTTTTACAGCCGCTGTGGCGGCGGGTTTGACGAGTGGCTTGGCGGCTGCCTTGGCGGCGGGCGCTGCGGCTTTTGTTGTTGCTGCTGCGCGGTGGGGGGGGTTGTCGTCCGGCGTTTCCGTGACGGGGGCTGCGATTTTCGCCTGGGGCTTTTCGTGTTCCAGGATGAAAGCGCGTACCTGGGGGTAGACCACTTCGCGCCAGCGCCGGCCGCTGAAGATGCCATAGTGGCCCGCGCCCTTGGCCTCCAGATGGCGCTGTTCCTTGCGCACGATGCCGCTGCACAGATCGTGCGCGGCTTCGGTCTGGCCCGAGCCGGAGATGTCGTCAAGCTCGCCTTCCACCGTGAACAGGGCGGTCGTGGTGATGTCCTGCGGGCGCACGCGCTCGATCTTGCCGTCGGGGGAGCGCACATCCCAGGTGCCGTGCACCAGTTTGTAGTCCTGAAAAACGGTCTGGATGGTTTCCAGGTAGTAGTCGGCGTCCATGTCGAGCACGGCGTTGTACTCGTCGTAGAACTTGCGGTGGGCCTCGGCGCTGGCGTCGTCGCCCTTGATCAGGTCCTTGAAGTAGTCATAGTGGCTGCTGGCGTGGCGGTCCGGGTTCATGGCCACAAAGCCGGTGTACTGCAGAAAACCTGGGTACACGCGCCGCCCTGCGCCGGGGAAGTTCTCGGGCACGCGGTAGATCACGTTGTTCTCGAACCACTCAAAGCTACGGTTTGTCGCCAGGTTGTTCACCGAAGTCGGGGATTTGCGGGCGTCGATGGGGCCACCCATCATGGTCATCGTCAGCGGCGTGGTTTCGCCACGGCTGGCCATCAGGGACA
Organism: Acidovorax sp. NN32; assembly: GCF_057597245.1. NCBI lineage: Bacteria > Pseudomonadati > Pseudomonadota > Betaproteobacteria > Burkholderiales > Comamonadaceae > Acidovorax > Acidovorax sp. NN32. The sequence continues at coordinate 2,879,373 of NZ_CP199679.1, read as the reverse complement.
CGGCTGCCAGCACGGGCACGGTGGGCTGGCACACGCTGATCACATGGCAGTTGCCGTAGATGCCCTGCAGGTGGCGGATGAACTCCTGTACGTAATTCACGTAGTCGTCGAGGTGGAACTCGCCCTCGGCCAGGGGGACCAGCCGGGCATTCTTCCAGTCGGTGATGTAGACCTTGTGGTCCTTGAGCATGGTGCGCACGGTGTCGCGCAGCAAAGTGGCGTAGTGCCCCGACAAGGGCGCCACGATCAGCACCACAGGCTGGGCCTTGAGCTTGGTCAAGGTGGCGGTGTCGTCCGAGAAACGCTTGAAGCGGCGCAGTTCGCAGAACGGCTTGTCCATCTCGATGCGTTCGTGCACTGCCACACCGACGCCGTCCACATCCACCGAATGGATCTCGAAAGCGGGCTTTTCGTAGTCCTTGCCCAGGCGATACAGCAGTTCGTAGCCCGCAGACATGCGCTGCGCCAGCGGGCTTTCGCTGAAGGGGGACATGGGGTTGCTGAACAGCTTGGCAGCAGCCTGCGCGAAATCGGTAAAGGGCTCCATCAGGGAGCGCTGGGTTTCGTAGATGTGATACAGCATGGGCGAAACTCCGTTATGTTGCAGTGCAATATAACAGCACTTCGTAACAAGCGCATGGAGGAAAACCACCAATGCCAAGTCACCTATGCGACAGATCAGGGCGTCTCACTTAGAGCTTGTCCAATAAGCCGATGCCAGTCAAATTGCTATTGAATAGATAGCTGTAAATTTAATCTGGACGAGCGGTAGGGCCCAATTTTTCTCAAATTATTGCGGCTTTGGCTCAGTCTGCTCCTGCAGCCACGCCTCGAACGACTCCCGGGCCGAGTTGCGCAGGGCGGGGCGGAACGCGGTCTTGTTACTCAGGTACAGGCAATGCCGGATCACGGTATACGGATTGAAGCTGGCCTGGGGGTTTTGTTCTTCGAAGTGCTGCTTGTAGCGCTTGACCACGCCCACGGTCTCGCGCATCAGCGCATTGAAGCGGGCCCGCGTCATGCCCCGGGACCACGCCTGAATGTCGTCCACAAAACCGTCTACCTTGGAAGGCTCGAACTCAAAATCCTTGAAGAAGTGCGTTGCAATCTTGAGGAAGGTGAACGCGTTGAGCTCGCTGCTGGGGGCTTGGGCCTTGCTGGGGGCCTGCGGGTTGTCGGCGGTGGCAGGGTCGGGCAGCGGCTCGGCGGTTTCGTCGGGGGCTTGCAGCAGTTCGGCGGCCGTGGCGTCGCGGATCTGGCGGAACTCGCGGTCGGCCAGCTCGAACAGGGCTGACAGCACATTGATGCGGCGCTTGAGTTCGCCTGGGATCGATTTCTTGTACTTGATTCGATGGTCCAGCACGCTCCAGGAGTCCTGGATGATGGTGCGCACCTGCAGCTCGAACGGCAGGTGGGCATAGGCTGCATGCTCAGGCTGCGTGCGTTCGGCATGGCTGAGCTTGAGGTCCAGATGCAGGCCTTTGTAGCCAAATGAGGCCTCGGTGCTTTCCACCGCCGTCACCTTGTCGGTGACATCGATCACGGCAAAGTGCCCGCGCACGATGGCCGCAATTTTCTCCAGCTCGTCCTCGTACAGGCACACCACACGCACGCCGACCAGGTCGGTGATGTAGTGCGGGATCTCGTAGGGCGTGTTGTTTTCCTCCAGCGCCGGGCGGTATTTGCGCACGAACTTCCGGATGCACTCATCCACATCCTTGACGCGGCCCTCCACCTTGGCGATCTCTACCCCACCCGACTGCGTGACCACAGCGGCCACCATGGCGGTGAAGGCGGCGCAGGCGGTTTCCAGCGCAGCGGATTGCTCTGCGTAGAACGCGCGGAAATGGGATTCCTCCAGGTCGAAATCAAGCGATGGCATGCTGGTTCTTTGGTGTGCGAGGGTGGTGGTGGGGGAGCCGTGCTCAGGCTCCTGGTGCGGTGTTGAGGATGGTGCGCAGGGAGCATATCCAACAATGCCCGCCCAGCGTTGCCCTGTGTGCAAAGTGTGTGCGCAAATACTGCTTTCTAGTGCCGGACAGATGCCCATAATGGTGCAGATCGCCACGGCGGTGGCTTTTGCCGACCGTGGCGCGTACATCACCCAGAACGCCATGACCCAACATTCTCCGGCAGGGATCGTCGATGCAGCCGCTGGGTCCACACCCTTGGCGCCTTCCTCTGGAGGAGGGAAGGGGACCACCAGCCACCGGTGGGTTCCTGTGGTGCTGCCGCCTCTGGTGGGGCTGCTGACCCTGGGGCTGACATTCTTGTACTGGCAGAGCGCCGAGAGCGGTGCCCGCGCCAAGCAGGAGCAGAACTTTCAGGTCGCGGCCGACCAGATCGCCTACAACCTCAAGGATCGGATGGCCACCTACGAGGTGGTGCTTCGCGGAGTCAAGGGGTATTTTGAAGGGTCCGAGCGCATCGACCGGGCCGAGTTTCAGGCCTATGTGGGGGCGCTCCAGCTGCGTGAAACGCGCCCCGGCCTGCAGGGGGTTTCGCTCGTCATGCAGCTACCCGCTTCGGCGCTGGCGGCACACCTGGATGACATGCGCCAGCGCGGTTTTGCCCAATACACCGTGCGCCCCGAAGGTGCGCGCGAGGTGCTGGCGCCCATCACCCACATCGAGCCCTTGGAGGGCAACAACCTCAAGGCGCTGGGATTCGATGTGCTGACACTTCCCCCAGCAAAGGAAGCACTGGACCGGGCCCGTGACACCGGAGAGCTCGCCTTGTCCGGCCAGTTGACGCTGCTGCAAAACAGCAGCCCGGGGCTGGTCATGTACATGCCGCTGTATGGCGCGGGCGTCGATACACGCGCGGTACATGGTCGGCGTGCAGGCCTTGCTGGCTGGGTGTCTGCGCCGTTCCTCCTGGAAGACGTGATCCACGGCATGTCGCGCGAGTTTGATGCCGACATCGGCTTTCGGATCACCGACGACACCAGCGCAGGCGCTCAAACCCTGCTATTTAGCAACGTTGTGCACCAGGCCGCTGTGCAGGGGGATGCCCCCTCGGGTCTGCAGGCACGGCGTGTGCTGGAACTGGGTGGCCGCCGCTGGGTGTTGCAGATGTCGCCCCTGCCTGCGTTTGCAGCGCGTTTTCAGGATGAGGGGCACCACCCTGTGGCCCTGATGGGCACGGTGCTGAGCCTGTTGCTGGCCTGGTTCACCTGGATCTTGGCCACGGGGCGCGAGCGGGCCGTGGCACTGGCGCGCGACATGACGGCGGAGCTGCGCGCCACGCGCGATGACCTGGAGAGCACGCTCAACGCCATCCCCGACCTGTTGTTTGAGGTGGGGCTGGATGGCTGCATCTACCACTACCGGTCGGCGAGGTCCGAAGCACTGGCCGTGCCGCCCGAGATGTTTCTGGGTCGCTTGCTGCGCGACGTGGTCCCGCCCGAGGCCGCCGCAGGCTGCCATGCAGCGCTGGAGGCCGCGGACCGCACGGGCTATTCGGCGGGCCATCAGTACCGCCTGGAACTCCAGGGTGCTACGCACTGGTTTGAGCTGTCCATCGCCCGCAAGGAAAGCGCTGCGCCGGGCGATGAACCCCGATTCATCGCGCTCTCGCGCGACATCACCGAGCGCAAGCAGGCCGAGGCGCGCACGCACCAGCTGGCCTATTTCGACGCGCTCACCGGCCTGCCCAACCGGCGCATGCTCCTTGACCGCATGGAGCACGCCTTGCGCAGCGCCCAGCAAACGGCGCAGGTGGGCGCCGTGCTGTACATCGACCTCGACAACTTCAAGCAGATCAACGACGCGCGGGGGCACACGCTGGGCGACACGCTGCTCATGCAGGTAGCGCAGCGCCTCACGCAGCAGCTGCGCCCCGGCGACACCGTGGCCCGCCTGGGCGGGGACGAGTTTGTGGTGCTGGCGCACAACGTGGCGACCGATATGGAGGCCGCCGGGCGCCAGGCCCTGCTGGTGGCCGAAGAAATCCGCACTGCGCTGGAAGCGCCATATACCATCGACACGCACCTCTACAGCACCACGGGCAGCATCGGCATTACGCTGTTCCCCAAGCGCGGCGAAGGCGTGGAAGATCTGCTGCGCGAGGCCGACACCGCCATGTACCGCGCCAAGGACCTGGGCCGCAACCGCATCCGCTTTTATGAGGCGGCCATGCAGGCCGATGTGCAGGAACGTCTGGCGCTGGAGCAGGACCTGAAGAAAGCCCACGCTCTGGGCCAGTTGGCTGCATTCGTGCAGAGCCAGGTGGACGCATCCGGCACCGTGGTGGGCGGCGAGCTGCTGATGCGCTGGGACCACCCCACGCGCGGCAATGTGCCGCCCGGCCGCTTCATCCCCATCGCCGAAGCCTCGGGCCTCATCCTGCGCATGGGCGACTGGATGATCCAGCAGGCCTGCGAAACCCTGGCGCGCCTGCAGACTGCGGGGCGCGAGCTGTCGCTGTCGGTCAACGTGAGCGAGCGGCAGTTCCGCCAGGACGACTTTGTCGAGCGTGTGCGCCACATGCTGGCCCACACCGGCGCCCATCCAGCCAACCTGATCCTCGAAGTGACAGAGAGCCTGCTCATCGAAGACCTGGACGACACCATCGCCCGCATGACCGAAATCGTGGGCCTGGGCGTGCGCTTTTCCATCGACGACTTCGGCACCGGATATTCGAGCCTGGCCTACCTCAAGCGGCTGCCGCTGTATGAGCTCAAGATCGACAAAAGTTTTGTGGACGACACCCCTGACGACCCCAGCGACACCGCCATCGTGCAGTCCATCATCTCGGTCGCCAGCCACCTGAACCTGCGCGTGGTGGCCGAGGGGGTGGAAACCCGTGCACAAGCAGATTTTCTGGTGGCGAGCCAGTGTGACTGCCTGCAGGGCTACCTGTTCGGGCGGCCGGAGCCGCTGGCGGCGTGGCTGGGTAGGCTGACTTCACCGCAATGATGCGCTGCGCGCTTGGTGAAAGTGCAGCACCGCCTAACCAGGAGCCGAAGGTGGCTCAATGGGCCACGAACGCCCAGCGTTCATGGTCCCGCCAGCGGCCATTGATCTTGAGGTAGCGGGGCGAAAAGCCTTCTTGCCGGAAGCCACAAGCCCGCGCCAGCGCAATGGACGCTGCGTTGCCGGGCTGGATGTTCGCCTCCAGCCGGTGCAGCTTCAGTGGCCCAAAGGCGTGGCGCAGCAGCTGTTGCATGCCCGCACGCATCAGACCCTGGCGCTCGTAACCGGCGAAGACGTAGTAGCCCAGGTAAGCGCTGCGAAAGTTGCCCATCACGATCTGTGAGAGATTGAAGACGCCCGCGATCTGTTCGCCTTCGCCCGCTTTGGGCGGCCGGCACACCAGAAAACCCTGGTTCGCAGGCGTGTCCAGCTGCGCCAGATAGGCTGCAAACGACTCGGGGGTCGATGGCGCCGAGGTCCAGGGTGTATGCAGGGCCTGGCTGCGCTGGGCCAAAGTGACAAAGCGCTCTGCATCCGCTGCCACGGGTGCGCGCAAAGCGACGGGCGCGGTGGCTTGGGTTTTTCCGCGCACTTGCACACGCTTTGGTTCTGCCCGCAAGCCATCACCCCCTGCGCGGCGTCAGGCAGCCAGGGCCTGGGCTGCTGGGTCTGCAGAAGATTCAGGCGCGTTGGCATACGCCTGCATCGCCAGCGCATGCACCTCGCGCGCAGGGCGGTCCTTGAACAGATGGTTGCTCCACACCTGGCGCCAGATGCGGGCACCGGGCAGGCTGTGGCGCAGGCCCAGCATGTGGCGGGCGATGTGGGGCCAGGGGGTGCCGTACTGGGCAGCCTCGCGCTCCATGTACTCGACCATCTTGATTTCGACCTCTTCGCGCGTCAGGGGGCAGGGCATACCACCTTGTTCGCCGTAGTAGAGCTGGTCCCAGCGGGCCAGCCACCAGGGGTTGTGGTAGGCCTCGCGACCGATCATCACGCCGTCCAGGTGCGTGAGCTGCTCTTGCACCACCGCATCGGTGGTGATGCCGCCGTTGATGGCGATGGTGAACTGCGGAAACTCTGCCTTGAGCCGGTGCACCACCTCGTAGCGCAGGGGCGGGACATCGCGGTTTTCCTTGGGGGAGAGGCCTTGCAGCCAGGCGTTGCGCGCATGCACGATGAACACGGTGCACCCGGCGTCGGCCACGGTGCCGATAAAGTCGCGCACAAAACCGTAGTCCTCCACCTTGTCGATGCCGATGCGGTGCTTGACGGTGACGGGCACGCTGACCACGTCCTTCATGGCCTTCACGCAGTCGGCCACCAGCTGAGGCGACTTCATCAGACTGGCGCCAAATGCGCCGCGCTGCACCCGGTCGCTGGGGCAGCCGCAGTTGAGATTGATTTCGCCGTAGCCCCATTGCGCGCCCAGGCGAGCAGCCTCGGCCAGCTTGTCGGGCTCGTTGCCGCCCAATTGCAGGGCCACAGGGTGCTCTTCGGGGTTGAAGCGCAGGTGCCGCTCGGTGCCGCCATGGATGATGGCGCCCGCGTTCACCATCTCGGTGTACAGCAGGGTCTGGCGGGTCAGCAGCCGGTGAAAGTAACGACAGTGGCGGTCGGTCCAGTCCATCATCGGGGCGACGGACATGCGCCAGGGGCTCAGGGTGGTTTCCACGGGCAAACTAGAAAAGCGGGGAGGGTGGGGGTTGCGTGGGGTGCGCCTGTGGGGGCGAAGGCGCCCGCAGGGCTGTAACTGGAAAGCCGCGATTATCCCACCGACCTCGCGGCCAGCACCAGCGTGTGGTTTTGAATAGAAATGGGCGCTAACGCTTATCCAGCGAGCGCTGGTAGCTATCAAAAACAGAGCGTTCGAATGGCTTGCAACAAAGCGCTGTGCGGTTGCGCGCTTCGAAGTGCTAACCCACCGGCTGCGCCCCGTCGCGCAGCCCATAGCGGCGCACCACCTGGGCGCGTTGGCGCGGGTCGATGTTGATGTGTGTTGCATCGCGCCCCGCCATGGCCAGCAGGCGTGGGTCCATCACGCGGCGCCACAGGGGCGGTACGTAGGCCAGGGTGAACATGCCGAAGTAGCCAATCGGTAGCTGCGGCACATGGTCGAAATGCCGCAGCGACTGGTAGCGCCGCAGCGGATGCGCGTGGTGGTCGGAATGCCGTTGCAGGTGAAACAGCGCCCAGTTGGAGAACAGGTGGTTGCTGTTCCACGAGTGGTGTGGCTGGCAGGGCTCGTAGCGGCCGCTGGCGTCTTGCGTGCGCAGCAGGCCGTAGTGCTCTACGTAGTTGGCCGAGGTGAGCTGAAAGTTGGCCCAGAACGAGGCCACTACCAGAAACGGCAGCACGAAAAGGCCCAGCCACAGGGCCAGGGCGGTCCATAGCAGCAGGGTAATCAGCGCGGGCTGCAGGATTTCGTTGTGCCAGGAAAACTGCGGTTGTTGCTGGCGCGCCAGCCGGTCTTTCTCCAGCGCCCAGGCCCGGCGCAGGGCTCCGGGCATTTCGCGCAGCGCGAAGCGGTAGATCGACTCGCCCATGCGCGACGACGCCGGGTCGGCCGGGGTCGCCACGTCGCGGTGGTGGCCCCGGTTGTGTTCGATGAAGAAGTGCCCGTAGGCCGTGGGTGCCAGTACCAACTTGGCCAGCCAGCGTTCGAGCTTGGAGTTTTTATGGCCCAGCTCATGCCCCAGGTTGATGCAGAAGCCGCCCACCGTGCCCGTGGTCAACACCATGGCCAGCACACCATGCCAGGGCAACGTCTGCGTGGCCACAAACCAGGTGCTGAAGATAAAGGCCGCCCACAGCACCGGCACCAGCAGGTAGGTGATGCGGCGGTAGTAGCGGTCTCGCTCCAGCGCCGGCACGGCGGATTCGGGTGGGTTGCTCTGGTCCACGCCCAGCAGCCAGTCCAGCAACGGCGCTACCAGGTAGAAAAACACCACCGGCGTCCACAGCGCCAGCGTCTCACCGGTCCAGAGCATCAGCGCGGGGCCGACGACCACGGTGCACGGCACCACCAGCGACAATAGCCATGCGTACCGCTTGCGGTCGCGGTAGGTGGTGTCGTCGTTGCGGGTGGCTTGCAGCATGGTCCAGGGCGTAGCGCGGCGTGGTGGGTCGGCTCCGGGGAAGGAGAGCCATGCCAGTCATTCTGATCAGGCGCCTTCGAAATGCCAGATCTTTTTGACCAAAGTGAGGCCGGGAGAAGATTGTTGACAATGCCGCCAACGGAGATTCTCCGCGGGCAGGTTGCCCTGCCTCAAAACTGGGCATAGGGGCTATCGGCGATACTCCCGGCGCTTGCGATTGACGGTGGCACGACCGCCGCTGCCTGTTTTCTGCCTCCCCCTCATGCACCACACCATTTTTGACACCCCGGTTGTCAACACGCTCCTGCGCGCCTTTTCCCGCTTTACGCTGCGCATTACCGGCTGGAGGATTGAAGGCGCTTTGCCCACCCACGCCGCCAAAAGTGTGCTGATTGCCGCGCCCCACACCAGCAACTGGGACTTGCCTTACACGCTGATGTTGGCGTTCTCGCTGCGCTTGCGGGTGTACTGGATGGGCAAACACAGCCTGTTCAAGGCGCCGTTTGGTGGCGTGATGCGCTGGCTGGGCGGCATTCCGGTGAACCGGGAGCAGTCCGGCAACCTGGTCGCCACGTCGGCCCAGGCGATGCGGGAGGCCGATGGCCCCATGCAGCTCATCGTGCCGCCCGAGGGCACCCGCGGCAAGACGCGGCACTGGAAGACAGGCTTTTACTTCATCGCCCAGCAAGCGGGTGTGCCCATCGTGCTCGCGTTTGTGGACTATGGTCGCAAGGTGGGCGGCCTGGGCCCGGTGTTCGAGCCCACGGGTGACCTGGACAGCGACATGGCGCGTATCAAGGCGTTTTATGCGCCGATCCAGGGGAAGAACCCGAAGCAATTCGAGACCTGATGCAGGTCATTGAATTTTGGTGAAATTTGGCTCTATCGATTATCTATAAAGCGCAAGCAGCTATCAAAAATGAAGTGAATGCGGGCGTTAATGGTGCTCACGCCCCCACGCTGCGGCGATCAATCTTGCGGCTGAGCACGATGCTGGTCTGCGTCTGGTGCACGCCGTCCAGTTGCCCCACCTTGTCGAGCAGGGCGTCGAGCTGCTCATGGCTGGTGCAGCGCAAGAACACCAGATAGTCAAACGGCCCGCTCACGGCGGAGACCTCTTCGACCTCGGCCATGGCCTCCAGCGCGCGCAGCACGGTGGGCGCGGTTTTGGGCAGCACGCTGATGCTGCACCAGGCCCGCACGGTGGTGGCATCGAGCCGGGTGCCCAGTCGCACCCCGTAACCCGCGACCACCCCCGAGCGCTCCAGCCGCGCGATGCGCGCCACCACGGTGGTGCGGGCCAGCCCCAGATTGCGTGCCAGCGTGGCCGTGCCCTCGCGGGCATTGGCCTGCAGCAGGCTCAGCAGCTGGCGGTCGGTGTCGTCCAGGGGTTGTGTCATGGGCTCCTACCCAAAAAGTCATAACGTCCATCATATTCGCCGTTATGGCAAAACAAAGAGCGTTTTTCGACGTTATTAGCGCTACACATTGACAGCACCCTTGCCTAGCATCAAGGCATCTTCAACACCGCTCACTGCTTCACGCAGTGACCACCACCGGGAGTGCCGCCATGACCACCCTTTCCAACACCTACACCGCCACCCACCGCGCCATCACCATCCTGGGCGCGGGCCACATCGGCTTTGCCATGGCGCTGCTGCTGCAGCAGGCCGGCGACTACGACATCCTGGTGGTGGACCGCGACCCGGCGCGCCTGGCCGAGGTGGCTGCGCTAGGCGTATCTACCCAGTTGGCGACAGACGACGCAAGCCTGCAGACCGCCATCGATGGCCGTTTTGCCGTGCTGAACGCGCTGCCGTTTCACCGCGCCGTGCCGGTGGCAACGCTTTGTGCCGCAGCCGGAGTGCACTACTTTGACCTGACCGAAGACGTGGCAAGCACCCAGGCCATCCGCGCACTGGCGGCCAACGCCCGCAGCGTGCTCATGCCCCAATGTGGCCTGGCGCCGGGTTTCATCGGCATCGTGGGCAACGATTTGGCGCGCCGTTTTGACACCCTGCACACGCTGCGCATGCGCGTGGGCGCGCTTCCGCGCTACCCCCAGGGCGCCCTGCGCTACAACCTGACCTGGAGCACCGAAGGGCTCATCAACGAATACTGCAACCCCTGCGAGGCCATTGTGGACGGAGTGCGCACCACAGTGCCCGCGCTGGAAGGGCTGGAAACCTTCGCGCTCGACGGTGTGGAATACGAGGCGTTCAACACCTCGGGTGGGCTGGGCACATTGACCGAGACGCTGGCAGGCAAGGCGCGCCAGGTGGACTACCAGTCCATCCGCTACCCCGGCCACAACGCCATCCTGAAGCTGCTGCTCAACGACCTGCGCCTGCGTGACCGGCGCGATCTGCTCAAGGACATTCTGGAGACGGCCATTCCCACCACCGACCAGGATGTGATTGTGGTGTTTGCCACCGCATCCGGCCTGAAGGGCGGTCGGCTGGTGCAGGACTCGTACTCCGCCCGCATCATCGGCACCCAGGTGGCGGGGCACACGCTGAGCGCTATCCAACTCACCACGGCCGCAGGCATCTGCACGGCGCTCGACCTGGTGGCCCAGGGGCGGTTGCCTCAGCGGGGTTTTGTAGGTCAGGAAGCGTTGGGGCTGGGGGATTTTCTGGCTAACCGGTTTGGGGTGGCATATGCGGGGGAGCGCCTAAAAGCGATTTAGCCGTATAAAATAAAAAATTGAAATTTATACGGCCAATGGACTATCTTCCCCTTCCGGACAGTGCTGCGCGGCAGTTCATCGACTCGATCACCATCTTCGAGGAGTACCAGCGCACCCGCAAACAGGCATCGCAATATGCGGGCGGCATGTACTGGAAGGCACAAGGCCCCTACGAATACCTTGTAAAGACCCAGCGCGACAACAGCCAGGAGCGCATCGGACCGCGCAATGAACAAACGGAGGGGGTCTACAAAGAGTTCACAAGTCGCAAGACAGCCGTGGAGGACCGCCTCAAGACTCTGCGCGCTGCGCTCACTGACGCTCAGCGGCTGAACAAGGCCTTGAAAGTCGGCCGCACCCCTGCGATGGTGATCGACATTCTGCAGGCGCTCGAAGACGCGGGCCTGGCGGAGCACTTCACCGTGGTTGGGACGCATTCGCTGTATGCGTACGAAAGCGCAGCGGGTGTACGCATCGTGCAGGGCGCATTGGCTACGCAGGATGTGGATCTGCTGTGGGATGCCCGCCGCAGGGTGCGGTTCATCACCGAGATGGAGCGTTCAGACGTGTCGATGCTTCAGGTACTGCAACGCGCAGACTCCACCTTCCAGCGCAAGGAAGGTCAAAACGAGACTGCCATCAACGCCAAAGGTTTTGAGGTGGACTTCCTGCGCAGGATGGCCGAGGGCGATGACCCGCACCCCTTCCGCTTCTCTTCCGACGAGGATGATCTGTGGCCTGTGCAGGCCGTCCGCGCTTCGGTACTGACCACCGCGCCGCGCTTCGAGCACGTTGTGGCATCGGCCACCGGACACATGGCGATGATGCGCACCATCGCTCCGGCAACCTTCGTGAAATTCAAGCGTTGGATGGCAGAAAAAGCCCCCGCGCGCGAACCACTCAAGCGCAACCGGGACCGCCGCCAGGCCGACATCGTTCGAGGTCTGCTCGACCAAGGAATGCTGGTGTCCTGACGGTGAACTTCCGAGGGGTTAGCGTCCGCCAGGCTTCTGGTACATCCCCTCAATCGCCTCGGCAAAGTGCGCCATCAGGTTGTTGCGCTTGAGCTTGAGCGTGGGCGTCATGAAGGTGTTTTCAATGGTCCAGGGCTCCAGCGTCAGGTGCACCGCACGCGGCACGGCGTATCGGGCAAAGCTGGCGGTGTTCTTTTCGATGCGGGCCAGCACGGCGCGGTGCACACTGGGGTTGTTCAGGCTGTCGGCGTCTTGGGCCGAAAGACCCAGATCGCCCGCCAGCCGCTGCCATTCGTCACGCTTGAGCACGGCCACGCAGGCGATGAAGGGGCGGTTTTCGCCCACTACAAAGGCCTGCTCCAACAAAGGGTCGGCCAGCAAGGCTAGCTCCAGGTCGCCCGGTGGGATCTTTTCGCCGGTGGAGGTGACGATGATTTCCTTGATGCGGCCCTTGATGTAAATGCGGCCGTTCACGATCTCGGCCTGGTCGCCCGTGCCCAGCCAGCCGTCGGCGCTCAATATCTTGGCCGTGTCTTCGGGGCGCTTCCAATAGCCCTTCATCACGATGGGGCCGCGCACTTGCAGCTCGCGGTTCTCGCCAATGCGCACTTCCACACCGGGTAATGCCTTGCCTACGCAGGCGGGGTCGTTGTCGTCCAGTGCGTTGACCGACACCACCGGTGCGGTCTCGGTCATGCCGTAGCCCTGGATCAGCGGCAGCCCCAGGCCCAGAAAACACTTCGCAATGGTGGGCGACAGCGGTGCGCCGCCACTCACCGCCACGCGCACACGGCCGCCAAATTGGGCCAGTAGCGGCTTTGCCACCAGGGCCTGCAGCACCGGCCAGGGCAGGGCAGCCATCCAGCCTGCGGCCTGGCTGTTGGCGTCGGGCGTCGGCGTGGGCAAGCCTTGGGCGGCGCAAAACCGCGCCCAGCCCTTGTTCTGCGCGGCTTCATACAGCTGCATCTTCCAGGGCGTGGGTGACAACTTTTCGAGCAGCTTGGCGTGGATGCGCTCGTAGATGCGCGGCACCGATACCAGCACCGTGGGGCGCACCGTCTTCAGGTCTTCGGCCAGTTGGGGCACCGAGCGCGCATAGGCCACGCAGCTGCCCGCCGCAATCGGCAGGTAGTACCCGCCCGTGCGCTCGAAGGTGTGCGACAGCGGCAGGAACGACAGGAATACGTCCTCCACCGTGGGCGCAATGCGCTCCAGCACGGCTTTCACGTCGCTGATCACGTTGTGGTGCGTGAGCATCACGCCCTTAGGCTTGCCGGTGGTGCCAGAGGTGTAGACGATGGCCGCCAGGTCGTCTGCCTCCGGGGCTTTGGGAACGGTTGCGCTGCCCGCATGTGTCGCACCAGCCAGCCATTGCGCCAGCGAACCGACCGCAGTGCCGCCCCCAGACGCAGGTATTGCGGTGAGCGAGGCGCCGTCATCTGTGATGACCACTGCACGCAGGGCCGGAAATGGCGTGCCGACGGCCTGAATTTTTTCCCACTGCTCCACGTGGCTCACAAAGAGCATCGACGCCTCGCAGTCGGCCAGGATGTAGGCAATGCTGCCGGGGTTGTCGATGGCATGCAGCGGCACGGGAACGGAGCCGGTGGCCAAGGTTGCCTGGTCCGCGCACATGGCGTTCAGGCCGTTGGGCAGCAGGATGGCGATGCGCGCCGCTGCGGGCAGTTGCATGGCCGCCAGGGCCTGGGCCCATGTGCCCACGCGTTGGGCTGTCTCAGCCCAGGTCAAGCTCGTCCAGGCTTGGGAGCTGGTGTCGAAGGCTCGGTACGCCTCGGAGTTGGGGGTGCGCGCACCGCGGTAGGCGAGAAGCTGGGGCAGCGTTTGCACGCTGGCGATATCGGGTGGGGCGAAGGTCATCAAACTCTGAAAGTAAGCGGGGGAGCATTCTGCAAGGTGGCGCGACAGAGGCCCTGGGCATCATATCCAGCGTCAGCGCTGTCACACGTCTGCGGTTTGCGGCTTTGTCAGAAATGGTTTATTCCTGTATGCGCAATGGTGATGAGGGCGCGTTTGCTGGCGATGCTGCAATTGGCCGTGTCATCCCGCCTTTAGAATTTTCAACGTCGCAATACAGCCGTTTCTCTGCCGATGGGTGGAATGGCCATCAGCCATTGCCCAATGCGGAGAGTCTATAAAAATGAACCGTCAAAAAATTCTAAATATTCTGTTGGCCGCGCTGTTGCTGAGCTTGGTGTTTCTTGCTTGGAGTAATGCGACACGCTATGGCAACCGTGCGCAGAAGGGGGGGAACTATGTGCTGGCAAAAATGTGGTACCTCATTGCCGCTCACAGCGGGGACGGGGCTGCGCAGAACAATTTAGCTGGTTTTTACGCGGAGGGGTTGGGGGGAGACCGCAGTGACAGGTTGGCAGTCAAGTGGTTTGAAAAAGCGGCAGCCGCCGGAGTCTCTGCGGCCACATTTAACCTGTCCAATTTTTACGAAGAAGGGCGGGGTGTACCGCGAGATATCCGCAAAGCCACAACGCTGCTGGAGGATCTGGCAAAACAAGGAGACTCAGTGGCTGCATTCAACCTCGGGCATATCTATGCCACGGGGCGCGATGACTTTCCCCAGGATATGGAAAAGGCTATACAGTGGTACGAAATATCTGCACAAAAGGGTTATGCGTCTGCTCAGTACAACCTGGGAAACATCTATGCCCAAGGTACCGGCGGGGTAGCCAAAGATTGGGTTCTTGCTGGCCAGTGGGTTTTAAAGGCCGCACAGAGAGATCATCACAAAGCCCAGATGGATTATGGTTTCATGCTGCTGGCTGGAATTGGGATGCCGGAAAACCGAACGGAAGGGATTCAGTGGCTGGCGAAGGCAGCCAAAGACCCGGCTACTTTCAAACTGTTGCAGGAGCGGGTTGCGCTTGTTTGTGCAAGCACACCGGGTGCCGTCGAGAAAGAGCCTTGCACCCGGTGGATGAAGGGCCGCAAACCATAGTGTGGTCGAGCCCTTAGCTATGTGAGGGGGTTTTGGGTCTTCACGCGCTCGGGACCTCGAAATCAGAGAGCTTCTTTGCGCGTGGCTCAGTCCGGGGTCGCCGCTTCTAGCCCCTGCGCAAAATGCGCCTGCATCGCCTTCACCGTCGCCTTGGCATCGCGCGCCACCATCGCGCCGAGGATGGCGCGGTGCTCTTTCAGCGAATCCTCAATCCGCCCCTGCTTGAGCAGCGAGTTGTGGCGGTTGAGCTTCATCACCTTGCGCAGGTCGGCCACCATCTGGCTGCGCCATCGGTTGTCGGCCAGCTCCAGCAGCAACATGTGAAAGCGCTCGTTGACTGCAAAAAAGCGCTCACGCTCATTGGCGGCTGCCTCCAGCTCGGCATGCAGGTCTTGCAATGTTTGCAGCTGAGCCGGTGTGGCGGTGGTGGCCACCACGCCTGCGGCATCGCTCTCCAGCAGGCTGAGCAGGTGGTACACGTCGCGCAGGTCTTTTTCGCTCATCTCCGTCACATAGGCGCCACGGCGCACCTTCATCGTGACCAGGCCTTCAGCGGCCAGCACTTTCAGCGCCTCGCGCAGGGGCGTACGGCTGATGCCGAATTCCTCGGCAATCTTGAGTTCGTCAATCCAGCTGCCCGGCTCCAGTTCGCGCCGGAAGATGCGCTGGCGCAATTGCTCGGCCACTTCTTCGTAGAGCGCGCGGGGAGTGAGGGTGAGGGCAGACATGAGGCGGATTGTAAGCTGTGCGGAATATTTTGAATCAATAATTATGAATGATGTAAACTCGCCGCCACACCACTGCACCTGTGCGGTCGCCGCCTGTGCGCTGTGTTGGACGCCCCAACGCCATCTTCGGAGTAGCTTTTGCCATGAGTGACAACCCCACCAACAACGCCCCAGAGTTCGCCGCGTCTTCGCTGGAAGCCTGGGCCAAGGCCGCAGCCAAGTCGGCGCCGGGGGGCGATGTCAGCGCCCTCAACTGGGTCACGCCCGATGGCATCACCGTCAAGCCGCTGTACACCGCCGAAGACACGGCCAGCCTGCCGTACGCCAACACGCTTCCGGGTTTTGAGCCCTACCTGCGCGGCCCCCAGGCCACCATGTATGCCGTGCGGCCCTGGA
The DNA here is from genome assembly GCF_057597245.1 of Acidovorax sp. NN32. Classification (NCBI taxonomy): domain Bacteria; kingdom Pseudomonadati; phylum Pseudomonadota; class Betaproteobacteria; order Burkholderiales; family Comamonadaceae; genus Acidovorax; species Acidovorax sp. NN32. The sequence continues at coordinate 2,863,601 of NZ_CP199679.1, read as the reverse complement.
CGATCCGCCAGTACGCTGGTTTCTCTACCGCCGAAGAATCCAACGCCTTCTACCGCAAGGCGCTGGCCGCAGGCGGGCAGGGCGTGAGTGTGGCGTTCGACCTGGCCACCCACCGGGGTTACGACAGCGACCACCCCCGCGTGACGGGCGACGTGGGCAAGGCCGGGGTGGCGATCGACTCGGTCGAGGACATGAAGATCCTGTTCGACCAGATCCCGCTCGACAAGGTGTCTGTGTCGATGACCATGAACGGCGCGGTGCTGCCCGTGCTGGCGGGCTATGTGGTGGCGGCAGAAGAGCAGGGCGTCTCGCAAGACAAGCTCTCCGGAACCATTCAGAACGACATTCTGAAAGAGTTTATGGTGCGCAACACCTACATCTACCCGCCCAAGCCGTCGATGAAGATCATTGGCGACATCATCGAGTACACGGCCAAGAACATGCCGAAGTTCAACTCGATCTCGATCAGCGGCTACCACATGCAGGAAGCCGGGGCCAACCAGGCGCTGGAACTGGCCTTCACCCTGGCCGACGGCAAGGAGTATGTGAAGACCGCCATCGCCAAGGGCATGGACGTGGACGAATTCGCCGGGCGCCTGAGTTTCTTCTGGGCCATCGGCATGAACTTTTACCTCGAAGTCGCCAAGATGCGCGCCGCGCGCCTGCTGTGGTGCCGCATCATGAAGGCCACGGGGGCCAAGAACCCCAAGAGCCTCATGCTGCGCACGCACTGCCAGACCTCGGGCTGGAGCCTCACCGAGCAGGACCCCTACAACAACGTGGTGCGCACCACCATCGAGGCCATGGCCGCCGTGTTTGGCGGCACCCAAAGCCTGCACACCAACAGCTTTGACGAAGCCATTGCGCTGCCCACCGAGTTCAGCGCTCGCATTGCGCGCAACACGCAGCTCATCATCCAGGAAGAGACCCACATCACCAACGTGATCGACCCCTGGGCTGGCAGCTACATGATGGAAAAGCTGACCCAGGACATGGCCGACGCGGCCTGGAAGATCATCGAAGAGGTCGAGGCAATGGGTGGCATGACCCAGGCCGTGGACAGCGGCTGGGCGAAGCTCAAGATCGAAGCTGCTGCCGCCGAGAAGCAGGCGCGCATCGACAGCGGCAAGGACGTGATCGTGGGCGTCAACAAATACAAGCTGGCGAAGGAAGACCCGGTCGACATCCTGCAGATCGACAACATGAAGGTGCGTGACGGCCAGATCGCTCGCCTGCAAAAGATCCGTGCAACGCGCGATGCCGCCAAGGTGCAGGCAGCGCTGGATGCTCTCACTTCCGCAGCAGAAAGCGGCGAGGGCAACCTGCTCGACCTGTCCATCCAGGCTGTGCGTCTGCGTGCCACAGTGGGCGAGATCAGCGATGCGCTGGAGAAGGTTTTTGGGCGCCACCGCGCCGATACGCAAAAGGTGACCGGTGTGTACGCAGCTGCCTATGACTCGGCCGAAGGCTGGGACAAACTCAAGACCGAAATCAACGCCTTTGCCGAAGAACAAGGCCGCCGCCCCCGCGTGATGATCGCCAAACTGGGCCAGGACGGCCACGACCGGGGCGCCAAGGTGGTGGCCACCGCCTTTGCTGACCTGGGCTTTGATGTGGACATGGGCCCGCTCTTCCAGACCCCCGAGGAATGTGCCCGCCAGGCCATCGAAAACGACGTGCACGCCGTGGGCGTGAGCACGCTGGCTGCAGGCCACAAGACGCTGGTGCCCGCCATCATCCAGTCGCTCAAGGACCAGGGTGCGGACGACATCATCGTGTTTGTGGGTGGTGTGATCCCGGCGCAGGACTACGACTTCTTGTACGAGTCGGGCGTGAAGGGCGTGTACGGCCCCGGCACACCAATCCCCGCCAGCGCCAAGGATGTGCTGGAGCAGATTCGCAAGGCGGTGGCGTGACACCTGCGGCGCTTCTTGACGGGGTGGTGCAGGGCACGGCGGCGGTGCAACGCCGCGCCATGTCCAAAGCCATCACCCTGCTCGAATCGACACGCGCAGACCATCGCGCGCAGGCCGATGAGCTGCTCACCCAGCTGCTCCCCCACACCGGAAAGTCCTTCCGCCTCGGCATCAGCGGTGTACCCGGCGTGGGCAAATCCACCTTCATCGAAGCCTTGGGCCTGTACCTCATCGGCCAAGGCCACCGCGTGGCCGTGCTCACCATCGACCCGTCCAGCACCGTATCGGGCGGCTCCATCCTGGGCGACAAGACGCGCATGGAACACCTGTCGGTGCACGAAAAAGCCTACATCCGCCCCAGCCCATCCAGCGGCACGCTGGGCGGTGTGGCCGAGAAGACCCGTGAGGCCATGCTGGTCTGCGAGGCCGCAGGCTACGACGTGGTCATTGTCGAAACCGTGGGCGTGGGCCAGAGCGAGATCGCTGTGGCGGGCATGACGGACATGTTTGTGCTGATGCAGCTGCCCAACGCGGGCGACGACCTGCAGGCCATCAAGAAGGGCGTGATGGAGATTGCCGACCTGGTGGTCATCAACAAGGCCGACATCGACAAGAACGCCGCCACACGGGCCGAGGCACAAATCACCTCCAGCCTGCGCCTCTTGAGCCAGCACGGCAACCCGGAAAACGCGCACCACGACGAAACGCTGTGGCACCCGAAGGTAGTGCAAATCAGCGCGCTGCTGGGGCAGGGCGTAGACAGCTTCTGGGCCGCCGTCACGCAGTTCCGCCAGCTGCAAACCGCCAACGGACGCCTGGCCACGCGGCGCGAGAAGCAGGCGCTGTCTTGGATGTGGGAGCGCATCGACGCAGGCCTCAAGCTCGCGTTTCGCCAGCACCCGCAGGTGCGCGAGCTGCTGCCGCAAATGCAGGCCGATGTGGCCGCAGGACGCATTGCGGCATCGACTGCAGCAAGAAATCTGCTGCTAGCGCAATCCCATCCAGCGCAAGCAGCTATCAAATAAATAGTAAACACCAACCCATTCACCAAAGGACGACCATGCAAGACATCCTGGATCAACTGGAGAAAAAGCGTGCGCTGGCACGCCTGGGCGGCGGGCAAAAGCGCATCGATGCGCAGCACGCCAAGGGCAAGCTCACGGCGCGCGAGCGCATCGAGCTGCTGCTGGACGACGGCACGTTCGAAGAATGGGACATGTTTGTCGAGCACCGCTGCACCGACTTTGGCATGGAGGACAACAAGATCCCCGGCGACGGTGTGGTGACGGGCTACGGCATGATCAACGGCCGCCTGGTGTTTGTGTTCAGCCAGGACTTCACGGTGTTCGGCGGTGCGCTGTCTGAAACCCATGCCGAGAAGATCTGCAAGGTGATGGACCAGGCCATGAAGGTCGGCGCACCGGTCATCGGCCTGAACGACTCGGGCGGCGCCCGCATCCAGGAAGGCGTGGCGTCCCTCGGTGGCTATGCCGACGTGTTCCAGAAGAACGTGCTGGCCAGCGGCGTGATTCCGCAGATCAGCATGATCATGGGCCCCAGCGCCGGTGGCGCCGTGTATTCGCCCGCCATGACGGACTTCATCTTCATGGTCAAGGATTCGAGCTACATGTTCGTGACCGGCCCCGAAGTGGTCAAAACCGTGACGCACGAAGAAGTCACGGCCGAAGAACTGGGCGGCGCCATCACCCACACCACCAAGAGCGGTGTGGCCGACATGGCGTTTGAGAACGACGTGGAGGCGCTGATGATGCTGCGCCGCCTGTACAACTACCTGCCGCTCAACAACCGCGAAAAAGCCCCGGTGCGCCCCAGCAACGACCCGGCCGACCGCATGGACCTGAGCCTGGACACCCTGGTGCCCGAGAACCCCAACAAGCCCTACGACATGAAGGAGTTGATCCTCAAGACCGTGGACGACGGGGACTTCTTTGAGCTGCAGCCCGAGTACGCCAAGAACATCCTGATCGGCTTCGCCCGCATGGAAGGCCAGACCGTGGGCATCGTGGCCAATCAGCCGCTGGTGCTGGCAGGGTGCCTGGATATCAAGTCGAGCATCAAGGCCGCGCGCTTTGTGCGCTTCTGCGATGCGTTCAACATCCCCGTGGTCACGTTTGTGGACGTGCCCGGCTTCATGCCTGGCACTTCTCAAGAGTACGGAGGCATCATCAAACACGGCGCCAAACTGCTGTATGCCTATGCCGAGTGCACCGTGCCCAAGATCACCGTCATCACGCGCAAGGCCTACGGCGGCGCATACGACGTGATGAGCTCCAAGCACCTGCGCGGCGACGTGAATCTGGCCTGGCCCAACGCCGAGATTGCGGTGATGGGCGCCAAGGGCGCGGTGGAGATCATCTTCCGCGAGGACAAGAACGACCCGGTGAAGCTGGCCGCGCGCGAGGCCGAATACAAGCAGCGTTTTGCCAACCCGTTTGTGGCCGGTGCACGCGGCTTTATCGACGACGTGATCCTGCCGCATGAGACGCGCAAGCGCATCTGCCGGTCGCTGGTGATGTTGCGCGATAAGAAGCTCGAAAACCCATGGCGCAAACACGGCAACATCCCACTGTGAGCGGACAAGGAGCATAAGAACATGTTTACGAAAATCCTGATCGCCAACCGTGGCGAAATCGCCTGCCGAGTGATTGCAACGGCCAAGAAAATGGGCATCGCCACCGTCGCCGTCTACTCCGACGCCGACAAGGAAGCCCGCCACGTCAAGCTGGCCGACGAGGCCGTGCACATTGGCGCCGCGCCCTCGCGCGAGTCGTACCTGCTGGCCGACAAAATCATCGCTGCCTGCAAGCAGACTGGCGCGCAGGCCGTGCACCCCGGCTACGGCTTCCTCTCGGAAAACGAAGCTTTTGCCAAGCGCTGCGAAGACGAAGGTATTGCCTTCATCGGCCCCAAGGCGCATTCGATTGCGGCCATGGGCGACAAGATCGCGTCCAAGAAGCTGGCCAACGAAGCCAAGGTCAACACGATTCCTGGCTACAACGACGCCATCTCGGGCCCCGAGCAGGCGGTGGAGATCGCCAAAGGCATTGGCTACCCCGTGATGATCAAGGCCTCGGCAGGTGGCGGCGGCAAAGGCCTACGCGTGGCGTTCAACGACAAGGAAGCGTTTGAAGGCTTTGCCAGCTGCCAGAATGAGGCCCGCAACAGCTTTGGCGACGACCGCATCTTCATCGAGAAGTTTGTGCAGGAGCCGCGCCACATCGAGATCCAGGTGCTGGGCGACAGCCACGGCAACGTGATTTATCTGAACGAGCGCGAGTGCTCCATCCAGCGCCGCCACCAGAAGGTGATTGAAGAGGCGCCATCGCCCTTCATCAGCGACGCCACGCGCAAGGCCATGGGCGAGCAGGCGGTGCAACTGGCCAAGGCCGTCAAATACCAGAGCGCGGGCACGGTGGAGTTCGTGGTCGGTAAGGACCAAGACTTCTACTTCCTCGAAATGAACACCCGCCTGCAGGTGGAGCACCCGGTGACGGAGTGCATCACGGGCCTGGACCTGGTGGAGCTGATGATCCGCGTGGCGGCGGGCGAGAAGCTGCCCCTCACGCAAGCCGATGTGAAGCGCGACGGCTGGGCGATTGAGTGCCGCATCAACGCGGAAGACCCGTTCCGCAACTTCCTGCCGTCCACCGGCCGCCTGGTGCGTTTTCAGCCGCCGGAGGAGTCGATGTTCCAGTCCGATACGACCAAAAAATTGGGCGTGCGGGTGGACACGGGCGTGTACGAGGGCGGCGAGATCCCCATGTACTACGACTCGATGATCGCCAAGCTCATCGTGCATGGCACCGACCGCAATGATGCGATTGCCAAGATGCGCGCTGCGCTGAACGGCTTTGTGATTCGTGGCATCAGCAGCAACATCCCGTTCCAGGCCGCGTTGCTGGCACACCCCAAGTTCGTGACGGGCGACTTCAACACCGGCTTCATCGCCGAGAACTACGGCAAGGGCTTTCACGCTGAAGACGTGCCGCACGCGGACCCGCTGTTCCTGGTGGCGCTGGCCGCGTTCATGCACCGCCGCTACCGCGCCCGTGCCTCTGGCATCAGCGGCCAACTGGCCGGGCACGAGGTGAAGGTGGGCGAGCAGTTTGTGGTGGTCACGCTGGGCGCCGAAGGGCAGAACCAGCACCATGAGGTGACGGTGTCCGACTTTGAAGACAAATCGGGCTCCAGCGCAGTATTGGTGGGCGGTACCAGCTATCAGATCAGTAGCAACGCCACGCTGGGCCAGATTCGCGTGCAGGGCGCCTGCAACGGCCAGGGCTTTACGGCCCAGGTGGAGCGCGGCGTGGGCAAGAACCCGCTGGCGCTGCGCATTGCGCACAACGGCACGCAGATCGACGCGCTGGTGCTGTCGCCGCTGGGCGCGCGCTTGCACAAGCTCATGCCGTTCAAGGCGCCGCCGGACCTGTCCAAGTTTCTGCTCTCGCCCATGCCGGGCCTGCTGGTCGATGTGGCGGTGCAGCCAGGGCAGAAGGTGCAGGCCGGTGAAAAGCTGGCCGTGATCGAAGCCATGAAGATGGAGAACATCCTCTTTGCCGCGCAAGACGGCGTGGTGGGCAAGATCACTGCGGGCAAGGGCGAATCGCTGGCGGTGGACCAGGTCATTCTGGAATTCGTCTGATGGTGCCCGTGCCTCGCGCTCCATCCTGCAGCCTGCGATGACAGCGGTGGCTGTGCGCACGCTGCTGGCGCTGGCTGGCGGGGTGCTGTTTCTGGACGGCGCGGTGCTGATGGTTCTGGGGCACTTCAACCTGGGCACCATGTTGCCCGTTGCGCTGGGGGCGTTGTTTCTGGCCATCGCGGTGTGGTGGTCACCCCTCACGCGCTGGCGGCACCATGACCGGCGGCGTCAGCAGTGGTGGCGCGTGGGCTGGTGGGGGCTGGCTGCGTGGATGCTCAGCGTGGTGGTTTTCTGGGTGTTCTTCTTGCGGGGCGCCGGCGTGTCTCCGGCAGAGGCAACGCCTGTGCAGGCCATTGTGGTGCTGGGAGCGGGCATCCAGAACGGACAGCCCCGCCCGGCACTTGCGGCGCGGCTGGACACAGCGGCCGCGCTGGCCCGCTTGCAGCCTGAGGCGCTGATCGCTGTGTGTGGTGGGCAGGTCTGGGGCACTACAGATACCGAGGCGGAGGTGATGGCGCGCTATCTGCAAGAACGCCACGGTATCGCGCCGGAACGCCTGGTGCTGGAGAAGGACAGCACCAGCACCGAGCTGAACCTGGCGTTAAGTCGCCCCTTGCTGGAGGCGCGCGGTGTTGCCGCCACGGCCCCGCTCGCGCTGGTGACCAGCGACTTCCACCTGCCGCGTGCTCTGCGCATTGCCCAGCGCCATGGCTTTACCCACATGGTGCCGGTAGCGGCACCCACGCCCCTGACCACGCGCTACAACGCCTGGCTGCGCGAGTACTTCGCCACGCTGAGCAGTTGGGTGCTGAGTGAAGGGTAGTCGGGAGTAAGGTGTTTTTAGATCAAATTGGCTTGTAGCGCTTTATTCATAAGCGCAAGCAGCTATCAATTAAGGAGCATATTCAATGACCACATCCCTTCGTCGCCCGTTCAAAGTCCTGGGCATCCAGCAGGTCGCCATTGGCGGCACCGACAAGCAGCGCATGAAAACCCTGTGGGTGGACATGCTGGGCCTCACCCAAACCGGCACCTTCCAGAGCGAGCGCGAAAACGTGGACGAAGACATCCTGGCCATGGGGCAGGGTGCCTACAAGGTCGAGGTGGACATCATGCAGCCGCTCGACATCGACAAAAAACCCGCCGTGCACACCACGCCGCTCAACCACATTGGGCTGTGGATCGACGATTTGCCCAAGGCCGTGGAATGGCTCACGGCCCAGGGCGTGCGTTTTGCGCCCGGCGGTATCCGCAAGGGCGCGGCGGGCTACGACATCACGTTTTTGCACCCCAAGAGCAATGACGAGTTTCCGATTGCGGGCGAGGGCGTCTTGATCGAACTGGTGCAGGCCCCGGCCGACGTGATTGCTGCACTGGGTTCATAGTTGCGAAAAATCGTTCTCCAAAGCGCACCAACGTCGGCCATCTCCCGGCGCTGCTCGGCTGCACAGAGTGCCAGATGGGAGCAGATAACCACCACAACGGGGCTGTTGAAGGCGCCAAGAAGTCGGCTGCCCCAAAGGCCCGGCAAGTTCGATCAACCTGCGGTCTTCTGCTCCTAAAAAGTTCACAATTTGACGGTTGTTGATGCCTCGTTTTTCTTGGCATCTTTTGTGACCCTGTGGCGTGCTTTTGTGCCGTTTTCTCGTCCAGAATCCGCCCACCTCGCAGCGCGCCATGCCAAATCATCCGTGGTGTGCCGTGCGCGCGGTGTCGCTAAACAACTTCTTAAGCCTCGGGTGGCTCCGTGCCACGGTGGGGCAAATGCCTTGAAGGGAATTGATCGCCATGTCCTCCACGACCCTTGCCATGCCCGCCGCCCAGCCTGTGCCGCCGGCACCCACCGTACAAAACGTCCAGGTGCACCGGCGCCCAGCCAATGCCAACCCACAAGGCCCGTGGAGCGTGGAAGCCATCCAGGCGTTGCTCGACAAGCCCTTGATGGACCTGCTGTTCGAGGCGCAGACCGTGCACCGCCAGCACTGGCCTGCGGGCGACATCGAGCTGGCCACCCTGCTGTCCGTCAAAACCGGCGGCTGCCCCGAAAACTGTGGCTACTGCCCGCAGGCGGCCGAGTTCGATACGGGCGTGAAAGCCGACAAGCTGATGGAAGTGGACGAAGTGGTGCGCGCTGCCCAGGCTGCCAAGGATGCGGGGGCCACGCGTTTTTGCATGGGCGCCGCCTGGCGCGCGCCCAAGGACCGCGACATCGAAAAAGTCAGCGCCCTGATCGGTGCCGTGAAGGGCCTGGGCCTGCAGACCTGCGCCACCCTGGGCATGCTCGAATCGCACCAGGCGCAGGCCCTCAAGGATGCGGGGCTGGACTACTACAACCACAACCTGGACACCGCCCCTGAGTACTACACCGATGTGGTGAGCACCCGCGCCTACCAGGACCGGCTGGACACACTGGCGCATGTGCGCAGCGCGGGAATCAGCGTGTGCTGCGGTGGGATTGTGGGCATGGGCGAGGCGCCCGTGCACCGCGCTGGCCTGATCGCCCAGCTGGCCAACCTGCAGCCGTACCCCGAGTCGGTGCCCATCAACAGCCTGGTGCGCGTGCCCGGCACGCCTCTGGCTGACAGCGAGCCCATCGACCCGTTCGATTTTGTGCGCATGATCGCCGTGGCCCGCATCACCATGCCCAGGGCCCGGGTGCGCCTGTCCGCAGGGCGCCAGCAGATGGGCGAAGCCGTGCAGGCGCTGTGTTTCATGGCGGGCGCCAACTCCATCTTTTATGGCGACAAGCTGCTGGTGACCGGCAACCCCGATGTCGAGGCCGACGTGCAACTGCTGGCCAAGCTGGGCCTCAACGGACACCGCACCACCACTTCCTCTGAAAGTGGGGCAGAGGAAAGCGCCGCAGGCGCCTGCTGCTGAGAGCGTGGCGGTTAGCCGCCGCTGCTGCTGACGCTGCCTTCGCCGATGACCACACCCTCGGTAGAGAGGTCCTGGGCAATGCGGTCGCGCTGCGCCTGCAGCGCATGTTCGCTGTCGGCAAACTGCTGAGCAATGCGCCGGAACTCTTCGGAGAGCGAGAGGAAGGCGTCCACCATGTCGGGGTCGAAGTGGCTACCTCGGCCGTCGCGGATGATTTCTACCGCCGTCTCGTGGGAGAAGGCGGCCTTGTACACGCGCTCGGAGATCAGCGCGTCATACACATCGGCCACCGCCATGAGCCGTGCCGACAGGGGGATGGTGTTGCCCACCAGCCCTTCGGGGTAGCCTGAGCCGTCCCACTTTTCCTGGTGGCTGTAGGCGATTTCCTTGGCGTAGCGAAAAAACGGGTTGTTTTGCGTGGTTTCGGTTTCTGCCGCCACGATGGCGTCCCGGCCCAGTGTGGTGTGGGTCTTCATGATCTCGAACTCTTCAGGCGTCAGCTTGCCCGGCTTGAGCAGGATGCGGTCGGGGATGCCCACCTTGCCAATGTCGTGCAGCGGGGCGGACTTGAAGATCACCTGGATGGCGTCTTCCGTGAGTTCGTCGCGAAAGCGCGGGTGGTCCTGCAGCTTGCGGGCCAGCGCTTCCACATAGTGCTGCGTGCGGCGGATATGGTTGCCGGTCTCGTTGTCCCGCGTTTCGGCCAGCGATGCCATGGCGCGGATGGTGGCGTCCTGTAGCTCCGCCAGGGCGCGCGTGCGGTTGGCCACCTCCTGCTCCAGAAAGTGGTTGTGGTGGGCGAGCAAATCCCGCGCTCGCTTGAGCTGCAGGTGGTTGCGCACGCGCGCCATGGTGATGGCGGGGTTGACGGGCTTGGTGATGTAGTCCACTGCGCCCAGCTCCAGCCCCACCGTTTCGTCGTCGGTGGCGCTCATGGCGGTGAGGAAAATCACCGGAATGTCTTCGGTCTCGGGGTTGAATTGCAGGCGCCGCAGCACCTCGTAGCCATCCATGTCCGGCATCATGATGTCGAGCAGGATCAGGTCGGGCTTTTCGGCCGCCACGATCTGCAGCGCGCGTTCGCCGGTGGGTGCCAGCTTGACCTTGTAGTCGGGGCGCAGGAGGTCGCTCATCAGCGACAGATTGCCCGGGGTGTCATCCACCACCAGCACCGTGCATTTGCCGCTCAATTCCAATGGGCTATTCATGAACTGGGTCCTCCTTGTGTTGCATATCGTTCCCCGCCTTGCGCAGCACGTCGAGCGCATCGGCAAAGAGGTAGTTGTCGAGCAGCCGCTTCATGTCGGCGTAGGCGGGGCCCAGCAGGGCCTGAAGACTGGTGCCGGAGTCCTTGAACAATTCGATGGCGTCGGAATCACTGTCTTCCAGCAGGGCGCCAAGGCGTTCCACCAATGCGCGGGCCTGCGCGCCATCCAACGGGGTTCTGGCAGCGCTCGCCGTGCCGGGCGTGTCTGCCTCAGGGGGCAGGGCGCTCTGCAGCGCAGCCACCAGGGTCTGGCAGGCGGTGTCTACGGGCGGGAGCAGGGCTTCGAGGACGTCGGCGGTCGCGTTGTGTGCAATGGCTTGCTCCGCCGCGCCTGCCAGTTCGGCTAGGCCCACCGCGCCTATGGTGGCAGCGGTACCTTTGAGCGTGTGCATGGCGCGCTGCGCCGCCTCTGGCTGGACGGCCGCGAGGTGCGCGCGCGCTTCTTTCACTGCGCTGCCTTGTCCGGCCACGAATTTGCGCAGCAGGCTCTCATAGGCCGTACGTTTGCCGAGTACACGCCGCAGCCCGGCGGCGGTGTCCAGGCCTTCGACGTGTGTCAGCGGGTCGGGGGTGTCCGCCGGCGCCAAGGAAGGAGCGCCAGGCACCGCAGGTTGCAGGGCAACAGTCTTACCGCTGGCGCCCCCAGTGTGCGGCAGTGCAATCCATTGCAGCAGGGCGGCGAACAGCGCGTCGGGGTCAATGGGCTTGGCTATGTGGCCGTTCATGCCCGCTTCCAGGCATTGCTCGCGGTCGCCGCTCATCGCGTTGGCGGTCATCGCCAGCACCGGCAGGCGCGCCCAGGCGGGGTTCTGGCGCAATTGGCGCGTGGCGGTGAGGCCGTCCATCACCGGCATCTGCATGTCCATGAGCACGATGTCATAGGTGCCTCGGGCCAACATGTCGAGTGCGGCCTGGCCGTTGTCGGCCACATCCACCACCAGCCCGGCGCTGGCCAGCAGTTCGCTGCCCACCTGCTGGTTCAGGTCGTTGTCGTCCACCAGCAGCACGCGCGCCCCCTGGATCGATGCCAGGTTGGCGCCCCGTGCCGCTGAGGCTGGCAGGCGCCGCCCGTCGTCCACCCGCTGCGCGCCCCCCAGTGCCCGCATGGCGGCATCAAAAAGCTGAGATGGGTTGACGGGCTTGGTCAGCATCAGCCCGATGCCGGTGCGTGTGAGTTCGGCCAGAACGTCGTCACGCCCATGCGCGGTGACGATGACCGGGCGCGGAGGGTGGGGCAGTTGGGCCAGCTGGCGGGCGGTTTCAAAACCGTCTATACCAGGCATCTTCCAGTCCAGAAAGGCGATTTCGCAGGGCCTGCCTGCCAGGTCCGCGGCGCGTGCCAGGTCCACGGCCTGCGCCCCCGAACTGGCCAGCGTGACCGAAAAACTCATGCTGGACAGCAGCTCGGCCAGGATCTGCCGGGCCTGTTCGCTGTCGTCCACCACCAGCACGCGGCGGCCACGCAGGTCGGGTTCCGGCAGCAGTGGCCGCTGCACGGCCGCGCCCAAACCCAGTCGCGCCGTGAACCAGAAGGTGCTGCCCTTGCCCGGCGCGCTGTGCACGCCCACCTCGCCGCCCATCAGGCTGGCCAGTTTCTTGGAAATCGCCAGGCCCAGGCCGGTGCCGCCGTACTTGCGCGTGGTCGAGGTGTCGGCCTGCTCAAATGAGCGAAACAGGCGCGCCTGCTGTTCTTCGGTCAGGCCGATGCCCGTGTCCTGCACTTCAAAGCGCAGCAGCACGCCCTGGGCATCCCGCGCTGCTTCGCGTACCCGCACGATGATCTCGCCATCGTCCGTGAACTTGACGGCATTGTTGGCGTAGTTCACAAGGATCTGCCCCAGCCGCAGGGGGTCTCCACGCAAGTCGGCGGGCAGGTGGGAGTCCACGTCGAACATCAGCTCCAGGCCTTTGCTGGCGCATTTCTCGCCCAGCAGGTTGGCCACGTTGTCGAGCACGGCATGCAGGTCGAAATCCACCACCTCGACTTCGAGCTTGCCCGCCTCGATCTTGCTGAAATCCAGGATGTCATTGATCAGGCCCAGCAGGTGCTGTCCCGACCGCTGGATCTTTTCGACGTAGTCGCGCTGGCGCGCGGTCAGCTCGGTGGCCAGCGCCAGGTGGCTCATGCCAATCACGGCGTTCATGGGCGTGCGGATCTCGTGGCTCATGTTGGCCAGGAAGTCTGATTTCATGCGCGATGCGTCCTCTGCCTTGGCGCGGGCCACCTCCAGTTCATCTTCATGTTCCTGCAGCGCGGCGTTGGCTCGCTGCAGCTCCGTGGTGCGCAGGGCTACCCGGGCCTCCAGGGCTTCCTCGTTGCGCTTGAGGGCTTCCACCAGCTCGGCCTGGGCCTCCAGGGCCTGGGAGGTGGCCTTTTCACGCTGGAGGAACTGGCGCGCCATGGCAATGGCCAGCAAAAAGGTCAGGATGGCCTGGAACGCGGTCAGCCCGGTGGTCAGCAGGGTCTGGTGCTTGACCTCTTCGTTGCGCCGGTCGCCCAGCAAGGCGGAGATGCGCGATGCCTGCAGCGACAGCTCTTGAACGATGTCGCGCAGCTTGTTCAGCTCGGCCCGCAACAGACGCATGTTTGTCTGGCTCGATGCCGCGTCCACACTCTGCCCGAAATGGTTGTCCCCTGCGGCGACAAACTTCTGCAGTGCTTCCAGGGCTGTGGCGTAGATCGGTTCCTCCTGCATCAGCGTGCGGGCGGTGCCGCTCTCCAGCGCGCTGAAGCGGCTCAGGAACAGGTCATAACGCAGCTCCAGCCGGTCCATGGGCAGGCTGGGCGGGTCCAGCTCGAACTGGTGCAGGGCGTGGTCGAGTTTTTCGTACTCCACATTGAGCTGCAGGAATGACCACAGGGCATTGACGTCGCCCCGGCGCATGACCGCCTCGACGCTGCGGTACTGGTGGTACTGCACCCCGGCAATGGCCACATACGCCACCACCAGGCCCGCGATGATCAGCCGCAGAAAGTGCTTGCCCCGGATCATGGTGTGGTTCCTGGGAAGTTGGGAGGAGGGGGTGGACTAGCGAATTCGCAGGATATGGAGCTGCCAGGCGGCGCGGTTGTAGTACAGCTCGCTGCGCAGCTCTGCCTTGGTGTCAAACGGATAGACAATGAAAAGCGGCCCCTTTTCGCGCACACGCATGGGGCGGTTGTTCATGAGCCGGGCAACGACCACGTCGTGGCGCGTGGCATCGTCGATGGGGATTTCCGTCTTGTAGTCGTTGAGCGCCACCGCTGTGATGTTCTTGCCCTTTGCGCCCACGGCCGCCAGCACATCGCGCAGCAGGGGGCCAGTGAAAGTGACGGCGCTGGGGTACCAGGGGGTCTGGGTGGAGAAGCTGTGCTGGGGCAGCTTCTCTAGCATGGCCATGTCGAACTGGGCTTGCGAGCCGTTGTTGGTCTGGCTGATCGCGCCGTCGATGGTCAGAACGACCGTGCCGGTGGGTTTGTCCAAAGCGCGGGCCTGGGGCAGCGTCGCCGCAGCGACTACAAACACTGCGATGCCCAGCCACAAGGCAACGCGTGCCCCTGAAAGACTCGTATGCATAACGCTCCCCCTTTTGCAACAGTCTTGCAGACAGTTGCCCAAAATGTAAATCGTTTTCTAGCAGCATGGGTCTTGTGATGCACCAGCGACGCAGATGAGTACCCATACCAGGGCTGCGCTCACACGGCATAGCAGGACATACCCTGCCTGTGCACTCGCTGCAAGGCCGTGACAAGCTCAAAGGGGATAAGTACAGTGGGTAGCAGGTCCGATATTCCAAAGCAGGTTTGTAGCCTGCGCCAATTATTCGGGAGGGAGGTGCATGGGCTCACGAAAGCTCTGCAAGCGTTGGCCTCCTATCTGCGCTATGCAGCGCCGTCGGTAGTGAGGCCACAGAGGTCCTCAATGCGCCGCACAGCCCTGCATCGCATAACGTGGTCGCATCATTTCCGTGTTGGCAAGGCATCTCACCATGGGTAGTTTCGATACTGAAGACCGGCCGTTTGAACAGGAAATGGCACTTTCTGAACCCGACTACCGGCTGTTGGTAGATCAGGTGCAGGCGGCCGTCTTTGTGATTCAGAAGGGGCGGTTCCTTTTTGTGAATCCCAAGCTCCTGGAGCTTTTCGGATACTCCAAGGAAGAGATGCTCAGAGGCATGGATCCCATGCTGCTGTGCGTGCCCGAGCACCGGGACATGGTGCGGGAGCAGACGAACGCCCGGGTAGCGGGGGTCCCAGGCAAAGCCTATGAGGTCGAATGCCTGCGCAAGAACGGCGAGCGGTTCAGCGCCCAGGTCTGGGGCGTGCGCATTTTTCTGTCGGCGCAAGCAGCGGACCTGGTCACCTTGCATGACGTCAGTGCAATCCAGGCGGCCACGCGGTACGCGCAGCAGCGTGTTCAGCTGTTTCGCAATGCTGAAGAGCTTGCACGCATTGGCTCTGCGGAGGTGGACCTGGTGTCTGGCACGGTCACCCTGTCGTCGGGCATGCATGCCATCTTGGGAATCCCGCTCACCGAGACGCCCCCCGGCACAGACTGGCTGCTGGCGCGCGTACCTCCGGTAGAGCGCCCCTATGTTCAGGCCATCAGCGAGGGCGTTTCCCCCGACGACGTCTGTGAGTTTCAGCACCGTATTGTTCACACCGACGGCAGCTTGCGCACGGTGCTGCACCGGGTCCTTGCCGAGGCCGATGAAGGCGGAAAGGTGATCAGGACGGTCACACTCCTGCAGGACATCACGCTACAGCGGGCGGCTGAACAGAAACTGGACAAGCTCGCGAATACCGACGAAATCACCGGGCTGCCGAACCGCAACGCGCTGACGGAATACCTTGATACCAAAATGCGCGAGGCCGCGCGGGGAGGGCGGCACATTGCGGTCCTGAGCGTTGAGATTGACAGACTCAAGCTTGTCAGTGAATCACTGGGCCACGCAGCTGGGGATCAGTTGCTCATGGAGGTCGGCAGACGGCTCCAGCCCCAGGTTTCCCAGGACGATCTGCTGGCGCACTTTGGAAGCGGCGAGTTTTCCTTGGTGCTGGCTCGGGAAGAGTCTGTGGATGAAGCCATGGCGCGGGGCACCGCCGCCTCATTGGTAGATGCGCTGTCCCTTCCAGTTGCCATTGGCGACAACGAGATCAAGGTGACCTGCGATATCGGAATATCCCTTTACCCCGTGCACGGGGATGATCCTGAAAAATTGCTCCAGCAAGCGCAAGCGGCGATGTATCGCGCCCATGAGCTGGGCAAGAACCACATCTGCGTTTTCAGTTCGGGCATGCATTCCAAGGCGATCTCCAGGCTTGTCATGGAGTCGGGACTGCGTCGAGCTTTGGAGCGCAACGAGTTTGAACTGCATTTTCAGCCCAAACTCGAATTGGTCAGCGGGGCCATCATTGGTGCCGAGGCATTCCTTGAATGGAAATCCCCCGATGGCGCATTAATTTCCCGGTCCAGCTATATCCGGGCCGCTGAAGAAACCGGCCTGATCGTGCCGATCGGTGAATGGGTTCTGCGCACTGCCTGCCTCCAGGCGCTGGAATGGCAGCGCGCTGGTCATCCCATGTGCCGGGTTGCCGTCAACCTGTCGGCTCGCCAGCTTCAACAACCCGATCTGGCTCAGAAGATAGAAAAGATCCTCATCGAAACCGGCCTTGATCCAAGGCTGCTGGGGCTGGAGATCACCGAGGGTGCGCTCATGGGGGAAAGCACTCGCATCGCGCGGATTCTGGGCGACCTCAAGACCCTGGGCATCGAGATTTCGCTGGATGATTTTGGCACCGGCTATTCCAGCCTGAGCTACCTGCGCACACTGCCCATTGACGTGGTGAAGGTAGACCGCTCGTTTGTCCACGACGTCACGGCAGCTTCTCAAGACGTGTCCATCACGCGCGCGATCATCAACATGGCGCACAGCCTGCAGATGAGAGTGTTGGCAGAAGGTGTTGAGACCGAGGGGCAACTGGCGTTGCTCATCGCCAACGGCTGTGACCAGATGCAAGGGCACTATTTCAGCGGGCTGCTAACGGCCGACGCCATGGGTTCCCTGTTGCGTGAAAGCAAGGCCTTGCCTGAGCACTTGTTATTGCGCCGCGCCCAACAACGTACCTTGTTGCTCGTTGATGACGAGGACAGCATTGTTTCTGCGTTGCGCAGATTGCTGCGTCGGGATGGCTATCACATCGTGACGGCCAACAGCGGGGCGCAAGGTTTGCAAAGGCTGGCCGAAAACTCGGTGGATGTGATTGTCTCGGACCAGCGGATGCCCGGTATGACGGGGGTGGAGTTCCTGCGCCGGGCCAAGGAGCTGTATCCAGACACCGTACGAATGGTGCTGTCTGGCTACACGGAGCTTCAGTCCATCACCGATGCGATCAATGAAGGGGCCATCTACAAGTTCCTCACGAAACCATGGGATGACGAGCGGCTTCGCGGGCATGTGGCGGAAGCGTTCTCTCAAAAGGGAATGGCCGATGAGAATCGGCGGCTGGCGAGCGCAGTTCTGCGAGCCAACGATGAACTCACTGCAGTGAATGACCGTTTGCAACAGTTGCTAACGAATCAACGTGAGCAGATTCACCGCGAAGAGAGTAGCCTGAGCGTCGCACGGGAGGTCTTGGATCATATTCCTGCGGCGGTCATTGGGGTGGACCTGGAGGGCATGGTGGCATTTGTGAATGCAGATGCCGAAGCACTGTTTGGAAGGACCACCGCGTTGTTGGGACAGGATGCGGACGACGTGCTACCGGCAGATCTGCGCCATGTATGGCGAGCCGCCGATCAGAGCTACCACGATGTGCAACTCGCGGGAGAGACGTTTCGCGTTGTATGCCGCTCCATCGGAGGAGAAAATCATTCACGAGGTCGATTGCTGGTCTTGGTGCCAGGCAGTGCGGCTTGAACTCTATGCGCGCCCATGCAAGCTCTTGCTACCACCACTGAACGGGTTCCGGAGGGACTACTTTTAGCGCAGCCCGTACTGGATGCCCATGCGCAACTTCTGTTGCCAGAGGGGACGCCTGTCACGCGCGAAATTCTCAACAACTTGCAGCATCGAGGTATCGACACGATTTTTGTGAATGCCCCCGAGGAGCTAGCACAGCGCAATGGAAAAATGGATCCGGTTGAGCAACGGGTACTGACGGAACAGCGTTTGCTGCATTTGTTCAGGCCTGCCCTGCGGGCAGGGCAGCTCAACCCTTTGCTGCACATGATTTTGAGGCACCGGCTTGAGGAGAGGCCATGAAGCAACTCACTGCGGATGCAATCTTGCACAGCGTGCACGGATTGCCTGCCTTGCCAGCAGTCGTGCTGGAGTTGATCCAGTCCTTTGGCGACAGCGATGTTTCGGCGGAGCAACTGGCCATAAAGATATCGCACGACCAGGCCATTGCCGCGAAAACCCTTCGACTTGCGAATTCTTCCTTCTACGGGTTGCCGCGTCAGGTCACTTCTATCACTGAGGCTACGGCAATCCTGGGGCTGCGCACATTGCGCGGCGTGGCAACGGCCGCAGGCCTTGTCAGCGGGTTTGCCAAGTCGCGCTGCCAAGGCTTCGACTTCGATGCGTTCTGGTGCCATTCCATCGGTACGGCGCTTACCTGCCGGGCCCTGGCGCAGCGCACCCGATTGGACGAAGACGCCGCGTTTACGTTGGGGCTGTTGCATGACATTGGGCGCTTGGTTCTGGTCAGCTCCTATGAGGAGGAATATGCCCAGGCCATTGCATATCGGACAGAACATGACTGTTTCATGCACGTTGCAGAACAGCATCAATTTGGTGTTGACCACGCAGAGGTCGGCGGCCTCATCGCTGAGCATTGGCACTTTGCCCCAGAAATCGTCGCAGCCATCGCATGCCATCACCGGCCTCGGTCCCATGCTGGCAAAGGGCTCATGGATCTCGTCCATGTTGCTGACAACATTGCCCATGGCCTCGATCTTTCGCACCAGGAAGATGACATGGTGCCGTTGCTGTCACTGGATGCCTGGGGCAGGCTCGCACTGGGTGAGAAGGACTACAGGGAAGTTTTTGACACCGTTGCTGAACAACATGACGTCGTCTGTCACGCGTTGCTGGCCTGAAGGAGGGTTGACATGAGTTCTCACGATCCGCAGTTGGCTGAGTCCGCAAACACGACATCTTCGCCGCTCTCTATCGCCGATGTCACGGCAGACCGGGTTAAGGAACTGCTGCGCTCCAATGAGGAGCTGATGCAACTGAATGCCAAACTTTCGGATGCACAGGACAAGCTCATGCAGTCGGAAAAAATGGCCTCCATCGGGCAACTGGCTGCCGGGGTGGCCCACGAAATCAACAATCCGATTGGCTTCATATTCTCTAATTTCGGGACTCTTGAACGCTATCTGGGTGATCTTTTTCAGATGCTCGCTGCCTATGAAGAGGCCGAGTCCGCATTGGCAGGCACTCCGGCAGCAGCCCGTCTGAGGGCTCTGCGCGAAAAGATAGAACTGGACTTTCTGAAGGAGGACATCCCCTCGTTGATGGCAGAGTCGAAAGACGGCATCACGCGGGTGCGCAATATTGTCCAGAACCTGAAGGACTTCTCCCGGGTGGACACCTCGCAAAAGTGGGTCCTGGCCGATTTGCACCATGGCATTGATTCCACACTGAACATTGTCAACAACGAAATCAAATACAAGGCGGAGGTCGTCAAGGTGTATGGGGAACTCCCGGATATCGAGTGCCTTCCCTCTGAACTCAATCAAGTTTTCATGAACCTCCTGGTCAACGCTGCGCACGCCATCCAGGCAGACAGGGGCGTCATCACCATCAGCACCGGCGCTGACGACAGCCGGGTGTGGGTGGAAATACAGGATACCGGCGAAGGCATTGCCAAAGAGAATCTGGGAAGAATTTTCGACCCGTTCTTTACCACCAAAGCGGTGGGCAAAGGGACCGGGCTTGGACTGTCTCTTTCCTATGGCATCGTCAAGAAGCACTTTGGCAGCATTGACGTGTTCAGCGAGCAGGGGGTTGGGACTCGTTTTCGTGTCACGCTGCCGATTCAGCACCCGCAGGAGGCTTGAGGTGTGAATTCCCCTATCGACGTCACCGCCTTGTCAGGGGCGGCTTTGCAAGAGGAGGGCGCCAGCCTGCAGGGCGGTGGTCAGCGCGTCTGGCGCATTCTGTGCGTGGACGACGAGCCTAACATTGTGGCCTCGCTCAGGCGGCTGTTTCGTGGCAGCGGATACCAGGTGACAACGGCCACGAGTGGTGCCCAAGCCATTGCGCACCTGGAGCAAGAGCCTGTGGATCTGGTCTTCTCCGATATGAGAATGCCCGGCATGAGCGGGGCCCAGTTGCTGGAGCAGATACGGGTGCGGTGGCCCAAAACGACACGCGTACTGCTCACAGGCTACGCTGACATTGGGTCAACCATCGCGGCCATCAACAGCGGGGAAGTCTATCGGTACATCACCAAGCCGTGGGATGACGGTGAGGTGCTTGCCACGGCTCACCAGATTTTTGAGCGGCATGCCCTGGAAGACGAAAAAACCCGGTTGGAAGAACTGCTCAGGGCCAAAAACCAGGCCTTGATGGAATTGAATGAAACCCTGGAGGAAAAGGTTGCGGCGCGCACCAGCGAGTTGCTCCAGCTCAGTCAAAAAATCAAGAAAAACTACCTTACCTCCATCAAGGTGTTTTCCAACCTCATGGAGTGGCGAGGTGGGCAACTCTCCGGCCACTCGCGCCGTGTGGCGGATCTGGCCCGTCGCACCGCACGGGCCATGAACATGGCGGAAGCGGATC
This sequence comes from Acidovorax sp. NN32, assembly GCF_057597245.1. Classification (NCBI taxonomy): domain Bacteria; kingdom Pseudomonadati; phylum Pseudomonadota; class Betaproteobacteria; order Burkholderiales; family Comamonadaceae; genus Acidovorax; species Acidovorax sp. NN32. The sequence continues at coordinate 2,843,101 of NZ_CP199679.1, read as the reverse complement.
AACAGGACGCGTTCATCGCAGGGCTCATGCATGACATTGGGCAGATTGCCTTGCCTGACACCTTGTTGGCCAAACCGGTCCCCAAGCTTTCCGATGAAGAAACTGCGCAATACCGACGGCATGCCGTTCTGGGAGAGCAGGCATTGATGGCGCTGGATGACATGCAGACGGTGTCCAACATCATCCGCAGCCACCACGAGCGGCACGATGGGCTCGGATATCCTGATGGCCTGGTCGGGGAGATGATTCCAATGGGGGCCTGCATCCTCGCTGTGGCAGATACCTACGATGATCTGCAGATCGGACATCTCAGCTCCACTCCCCTGAGTGCTGCAGACGCACGATCAATGATTGCCAGGGGCAGGGGAACCCAGTTTCATCCCGAAGTGGTGGATGTGTTCCTGCAGATGCTCCTGAAGGCTGCGCCCGTTGCAGACGCTCCGCCGCGCATGCTGCGAACGGCACAACTTCGACCCGGCATGATTCTGGCGCGCGATCTTTTGTCCAGCGAAGGCGCCGTGTTGCTTGCCTCCGATCACGTGCTCACCGCCGAATTGATCAAGCGGTTGCGATTGCGCGAAGGGCGGGACGATGTGGAAATGATCTTGCCCATAAAACCGTAACGGAGAGGGAGCCAGCCATGCAGAGAATTCTCTTGCTCGATGATGAACACCACGTCTTGGCTGCAATCAAGCGCAGTCTGCGGGCGGGACTCGGTTCTGAGCTCCGCATTGAAGAGACCGTGGATCCGGAAGTTGCCTTGGCCAGACTGAGAGAGACCGTCTTCGACGTGGTGATCTCGGACTTTAGGATGCCGCTCATGACTGGCGTGGAGTTTCTGGGTCTGGTGCGAACCATTCAGCCCAAGGCAGTCCGGATGGTTTTAAGCGCGTCGTCCGATTCGGAGAACCTGATGCGAGCCGTCAATGACGCAGAAGTCTTTCGTTATCTGTTGAAACCCTGGGATGAAAAAGACCTGCTTGGTCACGTCCGCTCAGCCCTGGAGAGAGCGGATCAACTGCGCCATGAAAGTGAACTTGCCGACGTGGGGCGGCATGAATTGGGGCAACTCAGTGCGACGGAGTTGGAGCGCCGTCGATTGGAAGCCATGGAACCCGGATTGACGCAGGTAACGTGGGGCCCCAATGGAGAGGTTTTGGGCCCCGAGAACTAGCGTTACGCCTTTTGTGCTGGGCAGCGTCGTGGTGCCAGGACGCTGGATTGCATAACCGGGAAGTCTGCCAAAAGACCGTGGATAGAATGTTTGTTATTTAACATAATATACATCGTATCTACTGAAGAAGATAGCGTCACATCGGACCGTGCCATTCCTTATGATGGCCCACCAATCGCACGAGAAGGCGCCATGAACATCGACACCACGTCTTTGATTCGGGACATGGGAATGAACGCGGGCCTGCTGTGTTTTCTGGCCGCGTTGTACAGCATTGTCCTGAGTGGCCTGCGCCATCCCGACCTGGGCATCAGGAAGGCGCGGCAACGATGGTTGCCCTGGATCACAGGGCTCATGTTTGGAGTCATCGGTATCCTGACCATGCTCGTGCCTTTGCGGCTGGCCGAAGGCGTGATCGTTGACGCCAGGTTGGTGATGGCGGGCCTGGCCGGCGCCTATCTGTCGCCGCTGGGTGCTGTGCTGTGCGCTGTGGTGCTCGGCGCCTACCGGCTCAGCCTGGGCGGCATCGGCAGCGGCCCGGCCATGGTCGGTATTGTTTTGACCACGGGCATCGGGTGGCTTTGGCAGCGCCACAGGCCTTACTTTTCTCCGCAGCGTTTTGGAGCCTTTTCCGATGGGGTCTGGCTAATCGGACTCGGCTTGAGCCTGGCGGCCGGCGGCATGCTGGCGATACAGACCTTGCCGCCAGAGATTGCGCGAGCAGTCACGACGCGCTCCTGGATGGCTGTGGTGGTGATCTACCCCATCGGCACGGTGCTGCTGGGGTTCCTACTGGACAACACGCAAAAACTCAACCAGCGCGAAGAGACCCTGGAGCAGACAGCCGAGACCTTGAAGACCATGCTGGCCGAAGCGCGGCAGGCCGCCAGCGTTTTCGTCAACAGCAAGGACACGATTGCCATCGTGCAACCAGACGGCACCGTGCTGGATGTCAACCCGACCTACAGCAACGTGCTGGGCTACTCGCGCGAGGAGCTGATTGGCAAGTCATCTGCCGTCCTGCGCCTCGACGAAGGGGGCGAATCCACATTCCTGCGCCGCGTCGCACAGGCCATCGAGCGAGACGGCCGATGGCATGGCGAACTGGTCAGGCGCCGCAAAAATGGCGAAGCCTTTGTCTCGGAGGTCACCATCGAAGGCATCAAGGACCCGGACGGCGTCGTGCGCAAATGGGTCTCTGTGGGTAAGGATGTGACCGAGCAGCGCCGCCTGGAGCAGGCCCTGCAGCAGTTTGGCAACTACGACGCCCTCACCGGCCTGTCCAGCCGCCGTCTTTTTGCCAAGGAGCTGAATGCGACCCTCCAGAAACGCATCGAAACCAATGGCATCCTGGCCCTGTGTTTGCTGGACATCGACCAGTTCAAGGACCTCAACGAGCAATGGGGGCAGCCCCTGGCGGACCAGTTCCTTCGGGTATTTGCGCAGCGCCTGCGGGCCGAGGCGGGACCAGACAACCTCATTGGCCGCATTGGCGGCGATGAATTCGCCGTGGCACTGAAAGACTGCGCGCACACCGAAGCCGCCCTGCAGCGGCTCGAGGGCCTGCGCCAGTCGCTCGCGCGGACGGCCGTTCTGGACAATGTGCAACTGCGCCTGACCTGCAGCGCCGGGGTCACGTTCTATCCCGATGATCTGGGGGACGCTGACGGTCTGCTACGCCATGCAGACCTGGCGCTGTATGCGGCCAAGGAACAAGGCAAGGACCGGATCGCGGTGTTCGACATCCAGCAGGGCCAGCGGCTGCAAGCGCGCAGGCACACGGCGAAGCTGGTCGAGGACGCCCTGCTGCAAGGCGAGATGGAGCTGTTTTTTCAGCCCAAGGTCAGAATCTCGGATGGGCAGGTGATTGGTGCCGAATCCTTGATCCGGTGGCACCATCCCGAGAGGGGGCTGCTGGCGCCGGGTGCGTTTATGGATGACATTGTGGGCACCCCTGCTTCCGGCAAACTGGACTATTGGGTGCTGGACGCTGCATTCAAAGCCGGGCACACGCTCGTCACCCAGGGATGCCCCCTGCCCTTGAGCATCAACATCGCAGTGCCCACGCTGATCGACAGCCGGTTTCAGCAAGAAGTCGCGCGACTGCTCAAGCGGCACCCATCCTTGCCCCAGCCCTTTCTGGAGGTCGAGTTGCTGGAAACCGAAACTTTCAACGACCTCTCGGCCGTGGCCTATGTCATCCAGGGGCTGGACGAGCTGGGTGTGCAATGCTCCATCGACGACTTCGGCACGGGCTACTCATCGCTCACCTATCTGCAACGCCTGCCCGCACAGATCGTGAAGATCGACCAGTCCTTCGTGCGCGAGATGCTCGACAACGAGCGCGATCGTGCCCTGGTGCGCGGCATCGTGAGCCTGGCCCATGCGTTCAACCGCACCGTGGTGGCGGAAGGTGTGGAGACCACGGCCCATGCCGGGGCACTGCGCGATCTGGGGTGCGATGGCCTGCAGGGCTATGGCATTGCCAGGCCGATGCCGCTGCCGGATCTGATCCGCTGGATCCGGGCGTGGCAGCCGCCGCCGGAGTGGGTCGGTGCCCCGCAGCCGGTGCGCTGACGGTATGCGGGGCTTCCTTGCAAACCCCGCAGAAAGCGAGAACAGGCATTGATCGCCCTTGGGCCCGCGCACTGGCGGTAACTCGAAGCTAATGCAGGTTTCCGGCTCCACCCTCCTCCCCCACCCGCTACCATCCACGCCCATGAATCCTACAAGCCCTGCCCCATCCCTCCGGTCTTCCATCCACTTTGGCCACACAGGCCGCGTCTGCATCGTTACCGGTGGCGCGCAAGGCATTGGTGAAGCCTGCGTCCGCCGGTTTGCAGTTGAAGGTGCCAAACCGGTGATCGTGGATGTGGACGATGCACGCGGCCAGGCCCTGGCTGCGGAACTGGGCGCGCTGTATGTGCGCTGCGACGTAGGCGACAAGGCGCAGGTGGATGCGCTGGTCGCCCAGGTGCTGGCCACCCACGGGCGCATCAACGTGCTGGTGAACAACGCTGGCATCTTCCGTGCTGCGGATTTTCTGGAGGTGACCGAAGCCGACTTTGATGCCGTGCTGCGGGTCAACCTCAAGGGCTCGTTCCTCGTCGGCCAGGCCGTGGCCCGGGCCATGGTGGCATCGGGTGGCGGCTCCATTGTCAACATGAGCTCGGTCAACGGTGTGCTGACCATCCCCAATATCGCGAGCTACAACGTGAGCAAAGGCGGCGTGAACCAGCTAACACGCGTGATGGCGCTGGCGCTGGCCGACAGGAACATCCGCGTGAACGCCGTGGCGCCCGGCACCATCGCCACCGAGCTGGCCGCCAAGGCCGTGCTGACCAGCGATGAGGCCAAGAACAAAATCATGAGCCGCACGCCCATGAAGCGGCTGGGCGAGCCGTCCGAGATTGCCGACGTGGTGGCCTGGCTGGCCAGCGACGCCGCCAGCTATGTGACCGGCGAGATCGTGACCGTGGATGGTGGCCGCATGACTCTGAACTACACCGTTCCGGTCTGATTCAACGAAATACTACTAAATTGATAGCTGCTAGCGCTTGATGGGTAAGCGCTAGCAGCAATTCTGGCTATATTTCTACGCCTGTGGCATGCGCCGCAGCAGGCCCGCCATGCTGCGTGGCCAACCGACCGGACCGAACCAGGCGCCACCTGCAATCGCCCAGGCGTTGACCACGCCGTACAGCACCAGCGCCACGGCTTGTGCGGCAAACACCGCCGCCAAACCACCACCCCAGCGCAGCGCCAGCCAGCCGCCAGTCACGGCCACCGCCAGGCGCGTGATGTTGCCGATGACGGGCCAGAGCAGGCGCCCTGCCCCTTGCGAGGCAAAGTACAGCACCAGGCCCAGGCCGAAAAAGCCATACACAGGCCCGACGGTACGCAGATACAGCGCGCCCGCCTCCAGCATGGCGGGGTCGCTGTTGAAAAGCGACAGCCACGTATGGGGAAAGGCCGCCGCCCACAGACCAATCGCCTCGGCCATTACAAACGCCATGGCCGCGCCGATCCAGGTGGCGCGCAGGGCGCGCTCACGCTGGCCCGCGCCGATGCAGGTGCCGACCATGGCCACCAGCGGCGCGCCCAGGCCAAATACCAGGGGCACCAGCAGGTACTCAAGCCGCGATGCGGTTCCATACCCGGCAATGGCCGCCGTGCCAAAACCGCCGACCAGCGCGGTGGTCGCCCCAATCGCTACATTGGTGGCCACGGTCGACACGGTGCCCACCAACCCGACCCGCAGGATGTCCTTGAACAGCACCCAGCGAAACCGGATGTGCGCCAACGACGGCCGCAGCAGGCTGCGCGGCGACCACAGATAGGCGGCCAGCACCACGCTGCCGATCAGGTAGTACGCCATCAGCGCAATGGCCCCGCCGGCAATGCCCAGGCCGGGCACGGGGCCCCAGCCAAAGATCAACAACGGTGACAGCGGCACCAGCACGAAGGCGCCCAGCACCGTGACATAGGCAGGCACGGCCATGTTGCCCGTGCCCCGAATGACCGCCGAAAGGGTGTTGAACAGCCACACCAGAAACGCGCCCGCGAACACCCAGTTGGAATAGACCAGCGCCGCATCGAGCGCGCCACCCGTGCCGCCCATCCGGGTGTAAAGCCAGCGCCCTCCTCCCATCACGCCGACCGTAAAGATCAGCGAGAACACCGCCGCGATGACCAAGGAGTGCAGCACCAGGGCGTCGGCATCGTCCCGTCGCCGAGCGCCCAAGGCACGCGCGATGGCCGACGCAATGCCGCCGCCCATGGCACCGGCGGAAGTCATCTGCATCAGCATGACGACCGGGAATACCAGCGCCATGCCCGCCAGCGCATCGGTGCCCAGCTTGCCGACAAAGTAGGTCTCGATGAGCCCGACGCCCGCTTGCGCCAGCATCACCAGCACGTTGGGTGCGGCCAGCCGCAACAAGGTGGGCGCTATGGGCGCCTCCAGCAGCATGCGGGTGCGGGGGTTCAGGGCATCGGTCACATCAAGCCCCTGCCCCATCGGCCGCAGGCCTGCGCGGCACCACGATGCGCACGGTAGACAGCTGCAGCACATCGCCGTGCTGGTTGCGGGTTTCGCTGCGCACGGTGACCATGCCGCGATCGGGCTTGGACTTGGAGGGCTGTATCTGCACCACTTCGCTCACCACATGCAGCACATCGTGGGCGCGCGTGGGCCGGGGCCAGCTCAGCTCGCCCCCTGCCCCGATGATGCCGCCCGCAATGGGCAGTCCGCTGGTCACCTGCAGGCGCATGGTCACGGCCGCCGTGTGCCAGCCGCTGGCGGCCAAGCCGCCAAACAGCGTGTCACGCGCGGCGGCGTCATCCAGATGAAACGGCTGCGGGTCGAACTGGGCGGCAAAGCTGGTGATCTGCGCTTCATCCATGGCGTGTTCGCCACTTTTGAACAGGTCGCCCACGGCCAGGTCGTCCAGATAGATCGGAGATTTTCCTGCCATGGAGGCGCTGCGGGCGTGGATGTCCGTCATGTCATTGGCTTTCATTCAAGGGGATGGATGCCTTGTGGGCTCAGGCGGCGGAGGCGGCCCGGCGCGCCAATCGCGCCTCGCGGATGGGCAGATTGATCAGTGCCGCGCCCACGGCCAGCACGATGTCGATGTACCAGACCCAGTCATAGCTGCCCGTGGCCTGGAACACGCTGCCGCCCAGGTAGGCGCCAAAAAAGCCGCCAACCTGGTGCGACAGCATCACGATGCCGAACAGCATGGCCATGTTGGCCGTGCCGAACATCTTGGCCACCAGCCCGGCGGTGGGCGGCACGGTGGAGAGGAACGTCACGCCCATCACGGCGGCGAAGATCAGCACCACCATGGGTGTCTTGGGCGCGAACAAGAAGACCAGCACCGCCAGGCCCCGCGTGGCATACAGCAGTGCCAACAGCGACTTCATGCGCCAGCGCCCCACGGCCCAGCCCATGGCCAGGCTGCCGACAATGTTGAACAGCCCGATGACCGCCAGTGCCCAGCCGCCCACCTCGGGCGCCAATCCACAGGCAGCAATCACCCCTGGCAGGTGCGTGGCCAGGAAGGCAACGTGAAACCCGCACACCAAGAAGCCCACCGCAAGGTACCGGTAGCTGGGCGTTGCCAGCGCCTGGGCAATGGCCTCGCGCGCGGTCAGTGCCTTCTGGCCCGATGCAGCGGCAGCCTGTGCCGCCAGCGCATTGGAATTGCCCTTGAGCACCCACACCGCAGGCAGCGCCAGCAGCACCAGCACGCCCAGCCACTGCATGGCACTGGCCCAGCCCACGGCAGCGGTCAGGCTGATGGCAATGGGCGCCATCACAAACTGCCCGAACGATCCCCCCGCGTTCACGATGCCACTGGCCAGCCCGCGCTTGCTGGCGGGCACCAGCCGCGCCGTGGCCGCCATCAGCACCGACGGCCCGGCCATGCCCGCGCCGCCTGCGGCCAGCACGCCAATCGCAAAAATCAGCCCGGCCGTGGTCGTCATGTACGGCGTGATGAAAGTGCCCAGCGCCACCAGCGCCACGCCCAGCAGGATCACACGGCCCGTGCCAATGCGGTCGGCCACAGCCCCTGCAAACGGCTGCGTCAGCCCCCACCACAGCTGGCCAAACGCAAAGGCCAGACTGATGCTGCCAATGCCCAATGCCGTGGAGGTGTTGAGCGCCGACAGGAACAGGCCCATGGTCTGGCGCGTGCCCATGGTGAGCGCAAAGGCGCCAGCGGCGGCCAGCAGCACGAGCCACAGTGCCAGTGGCGCGGTGGACTTGGCTGCGACGACCGGAGGGGTGTCGTTATTCGTCATGCCCAGCCTCCTGCACTGGCAGTGCTGCCAGCAAATCGAGAGAGTCGTCCACCAGCGCATGCAGGGCCATCACGCGCTCCACGCCCAGCGTTTCATTCAGCGCGAGTTGCGCAGCCTTCCAGTGGCGCTGCGCCTCGGCACGTTTTTCGCGACCTGCGTCGGTGATGTGGGCCAGGCGGCTGCGAGCATCGGCGCCCGCCTCCAACGTGACCCATCCTGCATCCACCAGAGGGCGCAGGTTACGCGTCAGCGTGGACGCATCCATCTTCATGGCCACCGCCAGGTCGCCCGGGCGGATAGGCCCCAGCGTGAGCACATGCGACAGCAGCGAATACTGCGTGGTCTTGAGCCCGCACTTCGCCATTTCGGCGTCGTAGTGCGTGGCTATGCGGCGCATCAGCTGGCGCAGCTTGAAGTTGGTGCATCCCCGTGGCAGCACGGGGGCCAGGGTGGTTGGTTCGGCTTGCATGGATTTAATTGTATCTGCAATAATTGCATATGCAACTCATGCAATTCAACCCCGCTAACAACCCGGACACCCCCATGACACAGCACAACCAACTGGAACACTGGCTTGCACAAGAGCGCGACATCCTCGCCACCTTGGATGCAGGACCCGGCCCTGGCGTGGCCCGGCGCGAGCAGATCGCCCATCTGAACGGCCTGCAGCAGATGCAGGCCATGCTGCGCGGCGAACTGCCCTACGCCGCCATCGCCAAGACGCTGGACTTCTTGATCGTGGAAGTGGGCGAAGGCACGGCCATCTTCCAGGGAACGCCCCGCGCTGAGCACCTCAACCCCATGGGCACCGTGCACGGCGGCTGGTTTGCCACCCTGCTCGACTCGGCCCTGGGCTGCTCCATCCATACGCGCATGGAACCCGGGCGCGGCTACACCACGGCCGAGCTGGGCATCAACCTGGTCAAGGCCATCACGCCCAAGGTGCAGCGTGTGCGCGCCGAAGGCCGGGTGATCCACAGCGGGCGCCAGTTGGCCACGGCCGAAGCGCGCTTGGTGGGGCCGGACGGTACGCTGTACGCCCACGCCACCACCACCTGCCTGGTTTTCGACTTGCCTGCACAATCGAAGGGATGAGATTCCTCCACACGATGCTGCGCGTTGGCAACCTTCAACGCTCGATTGATTTCTACACCAACGTCCTGGGCATGCAACTGCTGCGCCAGTCCGAGAACCCCGAGTACAAATACTCGCTAGCCTTCCTCGGTTTCGAAGGTGGCAACCCCGGCCAGGCCGAGATCGAGCTGACCTACAACTGGGGCGTGGAAAGCTACGAGATGGGCACTGCCTATGGCCACATCGCCCTCGGTGTTCCGGATGCTTACGCGGCGTGCGAGAAGATCAAGGCCTCGGGCGGCAACGTGACGCGCGAAGCGGGCCCGGTCAAAGGCGGCGCGACGGTGATCGCGTTTGTGACCGACCCGGATGGCTACAAGATTGAATTGATCCAGCGCACCGAGGGGGCTGGTGGCGCAGGCTTGCGTTAACCATCACTATCAAATGTATAGCTGCTAGCGCATGATGGATAAGCGCTAGATGCAAATTTGACTCAATAAAAAACCCGGCACTGCCGGGTTTTTTTATGGAGCGACCTGCTGCAGGTCATTACGCAGGCATCAAGCGCCCAGTGCCACTTCCACGCGGCGCGCTTCGGCGTTGCTGCCGGTGGCGGTGGTTTCTTCAGGCTTCTTCAGCTCGATCTTGTCTTCCGCCACGCCCAGGGCCTTGAGCGCATCGCGCACTGCAAAGGCGCGTTGCTTGGCCAGCTCCGCGTTCAGGGCTGCGTCACCCGTGGCGTCGTGAAAGCCCGAGATCACAGCCTTCTTGCCCTCGGTCACACCCTTGACCACGTCGGCCAGGGCTTCGTTGGCGCCAGCCGCCAGCTCGGCCTTGGCAGTGGCAAAGTAGAACTTCACCACGCCGTTTTCAACCCGCACGCTGGCAGCGTCGTCAGCAACTGCGGCCGCTGTTGCAGCTGGCGTGCTGCTTGCAACGGCCGTTGCAGCAGGCTTGGCGGCACCCGAAGCGCCCACGCGCTTGACCACCACGGTGCCGACCACCACCGAGATTACCAGCGCAATGAGTGCGAACAGGAAACCCAGGGCAAAACGTTGTTGGCTATCGTCGTCAGAACTAGACATTGGAGATTCCTGCAGTGATTAAGAAAAAGAATGGATGCTGGGGCCGTAGCGAAACCCGTAAACACAAGTCCCCAGAGCGTTAAAGCGAAGCTTTCGATTGTAGAGTGAACCCATGACGAACCTGCCCGCCCCGCTGCGAGATCCGGCCCCCATGCTGGAGCGCGCCCTGAACGAATGGGGTGGTCACGAAGACCTGTGGATCTTTGGCTACGGCTCGCTCATCTGGCGCCCGGACTTCGACTATGCCGAGCGCCGCCCGGCCAAGGTGCATGGCTGGCACCGGGCGCTCAAGATGTGGAGCCGCATCAACCGGGGCACGCCCGAATGCCCGGGCCTGGTGTTCGGCATGTTGTCGGGCGGCAGTTGCCGGGGCATGGTGTTCCGTGTGGACAAGGCGCATGCGCGGCAGGTCATGATCAACCTGTGGCAGCGAGAGATGATCACCGCCGTGTACGACCCGCGCTGGCTCACCTGCCACACCCCGCACGGCCCGGTGCGCGCGCTGGCCTTCACCCTGTCGCGCAAAAGCCCCAACCACACGGGCGAGCTGCCCGACCACGAGTACTGCCGTATTTTTGAGCAGGCCTGTGGGCGCTATGGCACCACGCGGGACTACGCCCAGGCCACGTATGACGAGCTGCGCAGGCACGGCATCCATGACCGGGCCCTGGCCCGTTTGATTGCGCTGGCCCAAAAAGAGGCATAGTGCACATCTTTGCTGGACGCGCATGGGCCCGACGGGGAGACTGCGCCTCGGTGCCAGGTTAAATACCGGGTGGTTTCATTGTTCTAAGGAGTTTGAGTCATGAAGATCCGTTTCGCTTTTGTCCTGTCATCCGTTACGGCGCTGGCCTTGGCGGGCTGTGCAGCCTATACCTCAGGGCCCAGCGCCACCGCCAAACTCGAACCCACGCGCGGCAACACCACCGCTGGCACGGTCACGTTCGTGCAGTCGGGCGACGTGGTGAAGGTGTCTGGCTCCATCAGCGGTCTCAAGCCCAATGCCGAGCACGGCTTTCATGTGCATGAAAAAGGCGACTGCAGCAGCGGCGACGGCATGAGCACCGGCGGCCACTTCAACCCCGGCGGCAAATCCCACGGCCACCACGGCATGGGCGACCACCACACGGGCGACCTGCCCAGCCTCAAGGCCGATGCCAATGGCGTGGCCAGTTTCAGCTTTGAGTCACGCACGATCCGCGTCGGCAGCACGGCCAATGACATCGTCGGCAAGGGCCTGATCGTGCACCGCGACCCGGACGACTACAAGACCCAGCCCACTGGCAATGCCGGTCCCCGTCTGGCCTGTGCGGTCATTGCCGCCAAGTCATAAACAAAGAGGCTGCTACGGGCTCCTGGGCCTGAACCGCCCCTCCCCCGCAACCCGCCCGCCAGAGATGGCCGGCGGGTTTGGTTTTTGGCAGATCAGGCCGGTGGACGGCTGGCAAGGAGGCGTTCGGCGCGCGCCAGATCCTGCACGGTGTCAATGTCCGTCACCGTGCCCTCGTCCTCCACCGCCAGGTTTTGCACCTGCCCTTGCTCAGCAAACTTGCGCACCACGCGGGCGGCACCTTGCTCGCCCGACAGGGCCAGCAGATCCGGCAAGCACTGCGCAGCAAATCCCACGGGGTGGCCGCGCTCGCCGTGAAAGAACGGCACCGTCACCGCCCTCTTCGCCACGGCCTGGGCCAGCATTTGCAGGGTGTCAGGCCGCACCAGAGGCAGATCTCCCGGCAACACCAGCCAGCCTGCCGCATGGAACGTGGCCCGCACCGCCGCCGCAATCGAATCGCCCATGCCCGGATGGCCCACATCCTCCAGGTGCCATGCCAGCCCGCTGGCGCGCACGGCGGCCAGCGTGTGCTCCAGCACCGGTACCCCCGCCAGCAATGCGCGCAGCTTGTGCACCTGCCCGCCCGATGCCACAAACCGATCGCCCCGGCCGGAGGCCAGCACCAGGACCACGGGAGACGAGGGATCGAGAGACATGGAGATAGGACCTGCGTTGGACAATGAACCGTGCGGCGCACAGCGGGCGAGATTCTAGGCCGTCCGCCGCACTGCGACGGGACTCAAGCCAGCGTATATCCGCCATCCACCACTAGGTTGTGCCCGCTCACAAAGCTGGCTGCATCCGACAGCAAAAACAGCACCGGCCCGACCATCTCGGCTGGGGCTGCCGGGCGGCCAGACACTGATGCCTGCAAGGTACTGCGCATTGCATCCTCGTTGCCAAAGGCGGCCAGTGCCATGGGAGTGACGGTGGGCCCCGGACTCACGGCGTTCACGCGGATGCCTTGCTGAAAATACTCCATCGCCGCATTGCGCGTGAGGCCCAGGGCCGCGTGTTTGCTAGCGGTATAGGCGCTGATGCCATTGAACCCCACCTGGGACGAGATGGACAGGTTGTTCACGATGGCCCCGCCACCCGTCTTCAGCATTGCGGCAATCTGGTGCTTCATTGCATAGAAGATGCCCAATGTGTTGGCCTGCAGCACCGCCTGCACATCCGCTGCATTCAGGGTGTGCAAAGGGCCCGCGACCCCCAGGGCGCCTGCGTTGTTGAAGGCGCCGTCCAGGCGGTCAAAGTGCTGCACTGTGGCCTCGACACTGCGCTGTACGCTGGCCTCATCGGTCACATCCAGGGCCATCACCCAGGCCTGTCCACCGGCGGCACGCACCCGCTCGGCCACCGCTTCGCATTCGGCCGTGCGGCGCGCGGCCAGCACCACATTGGCTTTGTGGCGCCCAAGCGCCACGGCGGTTTCGGCACCAATGCCCGAAGACGCTCCGCTCACCAGATAAGTTTTTCCGGCCAGATTCCACTCGCTGTTTTGCATGTTCTCTCCTGTGGTGTAGCAAATCAGCGGGAAGCTTATTGTTGAAAATGGAATATATAAATGGCCTGAAAATGCACACATCAATGAACTGATTTCAATAATGAGCCTGGACCTTGCAGATCTCAAACTCCTGAGCACCATCGCGCGCCACCTGAGCTTTCGGGCCGCCGCGCAAGAGCTGGGCCTGTCGGCCTCGGCCATCAGCCATGCCGTGCGTTCGCTGGAGGAGCGGCTGGGTGTTCGCATGTTCAGCCGCACCACGCGCAGCGTGGCGCTGACGCCAGCCGGGCGCCAGTTGCTCGATCGTGTGGGGCCCGCCTTGCAGGATATTGCTGCTGCCATTGACGACATCAACGTGTTCCGCGACACCCCGCAGGGCCTGCTGCGCATCAATGCACCGCGCTCGGCGGGCGATTTGGTGCTGGGGCCGCTGGTTGCACAGTTTCTGGCGCAGCACCCGCAGGCCGAGGTCGAGTTGGTGCTGGACGACGGGTTGGTCGACATTGTCGAAGGTGGCTTTGACGCAGGCGTCCGCTACGGAGAACGCCTGCAGCAGGACATGGTGGCCCTGCCATTGGGGCCGCAGCAGCAGCTGATGGTGGTGGCGTCCCCTGCCCTGCTCGCGGGGGTGGGTGCGCCGCGCAACCCGCGCGATCTGATGCAGATGCCCTGCGTGCGCATCCGCTTTCCGAGCGGAGCGCGCTATGCGTGGGAGTTTGAAAAGGCCGGCGAAAAGATCGCGGTGGATGTGCAAGGCCGCCTGACCGTGGGCGACATGCCGCTCATCCTGCAGGCGGCCTTGGCGGGCGTGGGGTTTGCGTACCTGTACGAACCCTACGCCCGCGAGGCCCTGGCCAGCGGCGCGCTGGTGAGCGTGCTGGACGACTGGTGCCCACCCATCCCGGGCTTCTACCTGTACTACCCCAGCCGCAGGCAGCCCACGGCCACCCTGCGGGCGTTTCTGGAGCTGGTCAAGATGGCCGCTGCATCAGGAGCACCCGGGGGGTGAGGCACCCGCCCCCCGGATGCACGCTGCACTCAAGCCAGCTTGAACGGCAGCTCGCGCGGCGTTTTGCCCGTTAGTTGGGCAATGGCATTCGCAAACGCAGGTGCCAGCGGCGGCAACCCAGGCTCGCCCATGCCCTTCGGTGGATCAGCGCTCGGCACAATGTGCACCGTCACCTGGGGCATGTCGGTGATGCGCGGCACGGCGAAGTCGCCAAAGTTGCTTTGCTCCACCACGCCGTCCTTCAGCGTGATGGCGCCGCCGGGCAGGCACATCGACAGGCCCATCAGCGCCGCGCCCTGCACCTGGGCTTCCACGCTTTTGGGGTTGACCACCAGATTGCAATGCACGCCGGCCGTGATGCTGTGCAGCTTGGGCGCGCCGTCCTTGACGGACGCCTCGACCACATAGGCCACCACCGACTCGAACGACTCGTGCACCGCCACGCCCCAGGCGCGGCCAGCAGCCAGCTTCTTCTTGCCATAGCCCGACTGGGCCACCGCCAGTTGCAATGCGGCCTTGTGACGTGGGTGTTTGTCGCCCATCAGGGCCATGCGGTAGGCCACGGGGTCTTGCTTGGTGGTGCGCGCCACTTCGTCGATGAGGGTTTCCATGGCGTAGGCGGTGTGGGTAGACCCCACACTGCGCCACCACAGCACAGGCACGTTCACATCGGGGTGGTGCACCGACAGTTTCATGGGCACGTTGTACGGCTCCTTCATGCCCTCCACGGCCGTGGCATCGATACCGTTTTTGACCATGAAGGCCTCGAACGGCGATCCCTTGGTGATGGATTGGCCGACGATGGTGTGGTCCCACGCCAGGATCTTCCCTTGTGCGTCGAACCCGATCTCGGCGCGGTGCACGTGCATGGGGCGGTAGTAGCCGCCCTTGATGTCGTCCTCGCGGCTCCACAGCGTGCGCACCGGTGCGGTGATGCCCGCCGTGCGCGCCGCCTTGGCCACGCCGCAGGCTTCCACCACGTAGTCGCTGGTGGGGATGGCGCGGCGGCCAAAGCCGCCACCGGCCATCTGGGTGTTCACCTTCACGTTTTGCGGCTGCAGGCCCAGCGTTTTGGCGGCGGCCATCGCATCCAGGCCGGGCATCTGCGTGCCCATCCAGAGTTCGGCCTTGTCACCATCGAGCTTCACCGTGCAGTTGAGGGGCTCCATCGGTGCGTGTGCCAGGTAGGGGAAGACGAACTCGGCGCTGATCTTGTGCGCAGCGCCAGCCAGCGGCGCCATGTCGGCCTGCATGGCCACGTTGCCGGGCTTGGTGGCCAGCTCGCGGTACTGCGCCAGCAGTGCCGTGGTGTCTGGCTTGCCCACCGCGCTGGTGTCCCATTCCACCTTCAGCGCATCGCGGCCCTGCTTGGCGGGCCAGTAACCATCGGCCACGATGGCCACGCCCTCGCCGCCCCGGTCGGTGGGCACGCGCAGCACGGCTTTCACGCCCTTGATGGCTTTGGCGGCGCTGTCGTCCATCGACTTCAGCTTGGCGCCAAACACCGGCGGGCGCGCCACCACGGCCGTCAGCATGCCAGGCAAGCGCACGTCAATGCCGTAGTCCTGCTGGCCACTCGACTTGGCCTTGGCGTCGAGTCGGCCCGTGGGCTTGCCGATGAGGCGGAACTGCTTGGGGTCTTTCAATGTGACCTTTTCAGGCACGGGCTGCTTCATGGCCGCTTCGGCCAGCGCGCCGTAGCCCAGCTTCTTGCCCCCGGGGCCGACGACGAAACCGTTGCTGGTGCGCAGTGCCGAGGCATCCACGCCCCACTGCGCGGCAGCGGCCGAGACCAGCATGGCTCGGGTGCGCGCGCCCAGTTCGCGGTACTGGGTGTAGGAGTTTTTGATGGAGTTGGAGCCACCCGTGAGGTGCATGCCCATCATCGGGTCGGCATAGGCCTGGTTGGCATCGCCGTGCACGCTGCGCACCTTGCTCCAGTCGGCATCCAGCTCTTCGGCCAGGATCATGGGCAGGCCGGTCTGCACGCCCTGGCCAAAGTCCAGGCGGTTGATGGTGACGGTGACCGTGCCATCGGCGTCGATACGGACAAAGGCTGAAGGCTGCTCGAACGGCTTGAGGCCTGCGGCCGCTGCCCCGGCGCCCTGCGCGCTGGCCATCAGCGGAAACGCACCCAGCGCAAAACCGGATGCCGCAGACACCTTGAGGAACGTGCGGCGCGCCACGCCTTCGTGGGAGGCTACGTCTGCTTCTGTATTGATAGCGCCTTGCGCCTGATTCATAAGCGCTACCAGGCCTTTTGGCATATGGGCGCGGGCGGTTTGAGCGTCGAAATGCATAGTGTTCTCCTGCTCGGTGTTCTTAGGCCAGAGTCTTGGCAGCGTCATGGATGGCCGCGCGGATGCGCACGTAGGTGCCGCAGCGGCACACATTGCCCGCCATGGCAGCGTCAATGTCGGCGTCGGTGGGTTTTTTCTTGCCCTGCAGCAGTGCGGTGGCGCTCATGATCTGGCCGCTTTGGCAGTAGCCACACTGGGCCACGTCGTGCTTGACCCAGGCGGCGTGCACGGCCTTGCCCACCTTGTCATTGGTGGTCACCGCCTCGATGGTGGTGATCTTCTGGCCTGCCGCCGCCGAAATGGGCGTGATGCACGAACGAATGGGCGCACCGTTCAGATGCACCGTGCAGGCCCCGCACAAAGCCTGGCCGCAGCCAAACTTGGTGCCGGTCATGCCCAGCGTGTCGCGCAGGGCCCAGAGGATGGGGGTGGATTCATCGGCATCGACAGCCGTGTCTTTGCCATTGATGTTGAGGGTAGGCATCGTGGGGTTCTCCGTGGGGAAGGTGTTGTTGTGTGGTGGGAGGCGGTTGAACAGAGCGGGATGGTGTCAGCGACGCCATCGGCCATGAAACGGTTGGAGCGTGGTGAGTTGCATTTTTAAGAGAATATAAATTCGATTAAAAGATCAACCTCAGGTAGACAAATTCATCGCAATCTCCTGCTCAGGCCTTCAGGGCGTCCCAGCACAGCCCAAAAGCCATCTGGTGCACGGCCTCCTCATCGGGCAGCACCTTGGTGCGGATCAGGTTGCCCGTCTCTCGCACCGACCCCACCAGGCTGGCCGTGAGCAGCGGGATGGGCACGGCCTTCAGGATCTCTTGCTGCTGGCCTTCTTCCATCAACGCAAAAAAACCGGCCATCAGACGGGTTGAGAATTCGCGGTTGCCCTCGGTGAACCAGGGCGAGTTGTAGTACTGCTCCTGAAACACCACCTCGGCATACTGGTCCAGCCGATGCCGCAGCAGGTTGCCCCAGGCGCGCCGCACGCGGGCGCGGTAGGGCATGCCGGGCACGATGCCCTCCATGATGCGCGCGGCCGTGACCGTCTTGGCATCTTGGTAAAGCTGGCTGATGAGTTCATCCTTGGACGGGTAGTACACATACAGCGTGCTGGTGGCAATGCCCGCCGCGCGGGCAATGTCGGCCAAGGTCAGGCCGCTCAGGCCCGTCTGGGCCACCAGCTCGAAGGTGGCCTGGGCAATGGCGCGCTGTTTTTCGTCGTCTTTGGGTTTCATCGATGCGGCAATATAAGCGAATAGTTATTCGACGACAACCGGGGCCACCGAAGACCCCACGTTACCCGGATCCCGCCCGGCCGTCGCCCTCTGTAGAGCGTGCCCGCCGTGGCTGGCAACCACCCTGCCCTCGCATGCACAATTGGCCCATGACCACCTCCATCGCCGACCTTCGCAAGAGCTACGAGCGCGCCGAACTCAACGAAGACGCCTCGCACGCCGCCCCTCTGCAGCAGTTTGACCAGTGGCTCAAAGAAGCCATCAGTGCCGAAGTGCCCGAGCCCAACGCCATGACCCTGGCCACCGTGGGCAGCGACCTGCGCCCCAGCACCCGCATCGTGCTGATCAAGGGCTATGACGAGCGCGGCATCGTCTGGTTTACCAACTACGACAGCCGCAAGGGCCGCCAGATTGCTGGGAACCCCTACGCAGCCCTGCAGTTCCACTGGGTAGAGCTGGAACGTGTGGTGCGCATCGAGGGCGTGGTGGAAAAGGTCAGTGACGAAGAAAGCGACGAATACTTTGCCAGCCGCCCGCTGGATTCGCGCATCGGCGCCTGGGCCAGCCCGCAAAGCCAGGTCATTTCTGGCCGGGGCGTGCTGGTGGCCAACGCCGCCAAATACGGCGCGCAGTTCATGCTGAAACCACCCCGCCCGCCCCACTGGGGCGGGTATCGCCTCAAGCCTGATCAGTGGGAGTTCTGGCAGGGGCGCAAAAGCCGGTTGCATGACCGGTTGCGGTATCGGATGGATGGGGGGGAGTGGGTACGGGAGCGGCTGGCGCCCTGACTGGGGCCCACCCAGGGACAACAACAGACCTGCAAGAGGCCAACGATGTTTTCGCACATCTTCATCGGCGTCACCGACTTCGACCGCGCGCTGGCGTTCTACCAGCCCGTGATGGCAGCGCTGGGCATCGCGCCGCGTTTTGTGGATACCGCCCACCCTTGGGCCGGATGGCAAAGCCACCCCAACCCGCGCCCCCTTTTTCTCATCGGCCGTCCTTTTGAAGGCGAACACGCACCGGGCAACGGCCAGATGACTGCCTTTGTCGCCAGCACCCGCGCGCAGGTGGATGCAGTGCACGCTGCGGCCCTGGCAAACGGGGGGCATTGTGACGGGCCGCCCGGCCTGAGGCCGCAGTACCACGCCAACTACTACGGCGCATATTTCAGAGACCCGGACGGCAACAAGCTCTGCGTGGCGTGCCACGGCCCCCAAGACGCCTGAGTCCAAGCCACTTCGTCGTATCTTTTCTTCACGTCGCGGCGCCATGAGCATCTCTTGACCTCAAGAGCCTGTGACTTGGAAAAGCCGTTGGTGGATAAAAATTATGATGGCCATCATAATTCGTGATACAGTGAGGGCATGAAGAACGCAGCCCCATCACGCAAAGAGCTAAGCCATGAGCGCATCGTGGCGGCGGCGGCGCGTGCCATCAGGCGCAATGGATTCAGCGGAGCGGGCGTTGCGGACATCATGAAGGACGCAGGCCTCACGCATGGTGGCTTCTATTCCCACTTCCCTTCTCGGGAGGCGATGCTTGCGGAAGCCACAGACAGAGCGGGTGCAGAAACCGTTGGGCTCGCCGAGTCTGCAGCTGCGTCGGTTCCAGCCGATCAAGCGCTGGAGGCTATGCTGGGGGCCTATTTGTCGGAACAGCATATCAACAATCCGGATGTTGGTTGCCCTATGGCAGCCCTCAGTTCGGAGCTGGCCCGCCAAGCCCCCGAGGTGCGGCGTGCAGCCACCCGGCGAATGAAAGAAATGGTGGATGTGATCGCACGACAGTTGCCCACCTGGGGAACACCAGAAGCCCACGAGCGAGCACTTTTTCTGGTTGCCACCATGGTGGGAGCCGTTTCCCTGGCGCGCGCCGTAGACGATCCTTCGCTGGCTGGAAGGCTCAGCAAAGCTGCTTTCAAGTACGCCCGCTCCAGTGGTGAAGAGTCGCAAAAATAGCTTCCATTTTTTTGGGGTTAAATTATGATGAGCATCATATTAGAAACTGAGATGAATTGGAAAAGTCGAAAATCAGCCTATCGAGGGCTTGTTCTCTGGCCTGTTTCGACGTTCTTGTTTGTACAGAAATATGATGATCATCATGAAATCTTTCAGCCGTCGAACTTTGAAACGCCCTATTGATTGCCTTGACCACCAACCCTTCCACCGCAAACCACGCTGAGTGACTCGCCGAAAAGCCTGGCATTCAGCATTTTCTGAGGCGCGTGAGCCTCATTCCCTAGGAGATATCCAGCATGAACACCTTCTCTCGCTTTCTCTCCGTCGCAGTAGTCGCAACGCTCACCGCAGTCGGCGCACAGGCTGCTGAGTTGGACCCGGCGCAATTTGCCACCCAGTTTGAGGGCAACCGCACGCGGGCTGAGGTCGCCGCAGAAGCTGCACAAGTACCCATGACCCGAAGCCAGATCCCTTCGGGCTCCAAAGCCGAGTCTTACAAGTCTGTGGCTGACCGCGCAGCCATCCGGGCACAGGCGGCAGATGCAGTCCGTACTGGCCAGATCTCCTCTGGCGAGACTGGCGCGCGCTAACTTGACGAAGGTGATGCGGTCCTTGTCTCGATCTGAAATATGACGAAAATCATATAGACACAATTTGATCGTCGCCAGTGGGCCGTTCACCAACCTGGATACGCCAGGAGTAAGGAAAACCATGAAAGCATTTGTCATTGATCGCTACAGCAAAAAAGGGGATCTTCGATTGACCGAGCTGCCAACCCCGGAGCTGCGCGACGACGAAGTCCTGGTCCAGGTCCACGCTGCGGGTGTGAATCTTCTGGACTCGAAGATCCGCAGTGGAGAGTTCAAGCTCATCCTGCCTTACAAACTGCCCCTCGTCTTGGGCCACGACGTGGCTGGCGTGGTCACCCAGGTGGGCCCCCGCGTGCGGCAGTTCAAAGTGGGTGATGAGGTCTACGCACGGCCGGACGACTTTCGCATCGGTACGTTTGCTGAATTTGTGCCGGTGAAAGAGGCCTCGCTGGCGCTCAAGCCGAAGAACATCACCATGGAAGAAGCAGCGTCCCTTCCCTTGGTGGCGCTGACGGCCTGGCAGGCGTTGGTCGAGAAGGCCCAAATCAAAAAGGGCCAGAAGGTCTTTATCCAGGCGGGCTCTGGCGGCGTGGGGACCTTTGCCATCCAGCTGGCCAAGCATCTTGGTGCCACGGTGGCCACGACCACCAGCACGGCCAATGCCGCACTGGTGAAGGCCCTGGGGGCCGACGTCGCGGTGGACTACAAGACGCAGGATTTTGAAGACGTATTGCGCGACTACGACGTCGTACTGAACAGCCAGGACGGCGAGACCCTCGAAAAATCCCTGCGAGTGCTCAAGGGCGGTGGAAAGCTCATTTCCATTTCCGGCCCGCCAGATCCCGATTTCGCAAGTGCGATCAAGGCCCCCTGGTTCGTGAAGCTGGTCGTGCGGCTGCTGAGTGCAGGCGTCAGGCGCAGGGCATTGGCGCGCCGGGTCGGCTATTCGTTCCTCTTCATGAGGGCCAACGGAAGTCAGCTGCGCGAGATCACGCGCCTGGTGGAGGCCGGGGTGATACGGCCTGTGGTGGACCGGGTCTTCTCGTTTGAGTCCACCAATGACGCACTTGCGTACGTCGAGGGGGGCCGCGCCAAAGGCAAGGTCGTGATCAAGGTGCGGTAGTCACCCAAAAGCCAATCAGAGCAAAGCCAAGCAGGGCACAAGGCAGACATGGCCCGCCTGGCTTGGCTTTGCCCTGCGCAACGAAATCTTGATTTTTGAACTGGAGTTTTTTATGAAGATTGAAAACGCCGTAGCCCTCGTGACGGGCGCCAACCGTGGCATTGGGCTGGCCTTTGCACGTGAACTCTTGAACCGGGGTGCCCGCAAAGTCTATGCAGCCGCCCGAGATCCGGCCTCCGTCACCCTGCCCGGTGTGCAGGCGCTGAAACTTGATGTGACGAAGCCCGACGAAGTCGCCAGTGCCGTCGCGCAGGCCGGGGATGTGACCTTGCTCATCAACAACGCGGGCATCGCCCAGCCAGGGGGATTTCTCGCTGACGATAGCGAAGAAGTCGCACGCCGCATCTTCGAGACCAACTTCTTCTCTGTGCTGCGCATGAGCAAGGCGTTTGCGCCCATCCTGAAGGACAACGGGGGCGGTGCCCTGCTGAATGTGCTGTCGGTCGCCTCCTGGGTGAACGGCGGAGAGCTGGCCGCCTACTCCGCCAGCAAGTCTGCCGCCTGGTCGCTCACCAACGCGTTGCGCAACGAGTTGCTGGCCCAGAAAACCCAGGTGCTCGGCCTGCACATGGCATATGTGGACACTGACCTTACCCGGGGATTCGATGTGCCCAAGTCGAGCCCTGAAAAAATCGTCCAGCGTGCGCTGGATGGCCTCGAAGCGGGTCTGGACGAAGTCCTGGCGGACGAACTCACCATGCTGGTCAAAAACGGCATGACCGCGCCCACGCCGACCTACCTGCACCCCATGGGCTGAGTAAGCCCCGATACCCGCCCCTGTGTCTTTGGCCTACCGAAAGCCCGCCATGAACCCCCTCCTGAAAAAAACGGCAGCTGCGCTGCTTGCGCTGGCTGCCCCGTTTGCATCCACTCCATCACATGCCCAACAGGCCGTGTCTGGAGGCACCATGCGCGCCGCGCCAGTAGCCAGCCCAGAGCGGTCAACCTGGGCCACTGCGCCCACCCAGTCCATCTCTGCGGGCGGGGTGGACTTTGCCTACCGTGAACTGGGCAAGCACCACGGCGGGACGCCGCTGATTCTGCTGGTCCATCTGGCGGCGGTGCTGGACAACTGGGACCCCCGCGTGGTGGATGGGCTTGCCGCCCAGCGCCACGTGATCGCGTTCGACAACCGGGGCGTGGGTGCATCCAGCGGCTCGCCATCCAACTCCATGGAGCAGATGGCCGATGACGCGATCACTTTCATCAAGGCCAAGGGCTACCGGCAGGTGGATCTGTTCGGCTTCTCGATGGGTGGAATGATTGCCCAAGAGATCGCCTTGAAGGAGCCCGATCTGGTTCGCAAAATGATCCTCGCTGGCACCGGCCCGGCTGGGGGCGAGGGCATCAGCTCCGTTGCAGGGGTGGCCAATCTGGACCTTTTGCGAGGCCTTTTCACGGGCCAGGACCCCAAGCAGTTCCTGTTCTTCACCCGCACGCCCGGCGGCATCGAAGCCGGCAAGGCTTTCCTGAAACGGCTCTCGGAGCGCACGGACAACCGTGACAAGGACATCACCGTGAGCGCCTACGTGGCCCAGTTGCAGGCCCTGAGCGCCTGGGGCAAGAAGGCGCCTGCCGATCTCTCCCAAATCAGGCAGCCGGTGCTCGTTGTCAACGGTGACAACGACCGGATGGTCCCGACGATCAACACGCACGACCTGGCACGGCGGCTACCCAACAGCCAACTGATCATCTATCCCGACGCGGGCCATGGCGGGGTTTTCCAGTTCCACGCCGAGTTCGTCATGAAGGCGCTCGGATTTCTCGCCGTACCCTGACCGACAAGCGGCAGCAGAAAACCGCCGAGCAGATCATCAGCCCATCAAATTCAGCCCACCACCCACCGCGTCACCGCCAAAATCACCACCGGCATCGTGACCAACGCCAGCGCCGTAGACACCGCCACACTCGCCGTCACCTCATCCTCGGCCACCGCATAGCGTTGCGCAAACAGGAACACATTGGCCCCCACCGGCAGCGATGCTGCCACGATCATCACCGCCAGCGGCATGCCCGACAGGCCCAGTGCCCAGCCCAGGGTGGCCAGCACGATGGGGTGCACGACACACTTGACCAGCGCAATGCGCAGTGCGGCCTTGAAGTGGTGGCCGACCTTGGTAAACGCCAGCGTCACCCCCACCAGCAGCAGCGCAATCGGCCCCAGCGCCTGGCCCAGCAGCAGCAGGGGTTTGTCAACCACCTGCGGCACCACCAGCCCGGTCTGCGCAAACAGCAGGCCCGCAATGATGGGCAGCGGCACCGGGTGCACGATACCGTTGCGCACGGCCTGCAGCACGGTGCGCCACATGGGCTGCTGCGCGGAGCCCTCCCGGCCTGCATGCTCGCGCGCGGCGGCCAGTTCAAACACCACGGTGGCGGCGGTCAGCAGGATGAGCGAGTGCACCGAGATCAGCGTGAACAGCGTGACCAGCCCCGCATCGCCAAACACCAGGCCCACCAGCGGCACGCCGATCATCAGCGTGTTGCTGAAGGTGTTGGCCAGCGCCCGCGCCGCGCCCAGGCTGGTAAAGCCCAGCACCGCCAACGTGGCCGTGTACACCACGCCAAACGCCACAAAGTAGATCCCCACGGGGCCGAAGTTGAGGTCTTCGATGTGCACCGTGCTCATGGTGCGAAACAGCAGCGCGGGCGTGAGCACCATGAACACGAGGTTGGCCAGGTCCTTTACCGCTGCGGCCCGAATCCAGCCGCGCCGCCCCACGTAAAAGCCGATGGCGATGAACAGGATGACGGGGATCAGCGAGGTGAAAACGGGAGAGTTCAAGGTGAAAAACCGGTGGCCGTGCGGTGGTGGAGGCCCGTATTGTGGCCCGGGTCACCACGCTGGCATCCGCTGGTCACTATTGTTTTTGTAGCTGCTTGCGCTTATCCATCAAGCGCCAGTGCCCATTTTTGCTTGAATATTTCATGCCCGGCAGTCGGTGTGCCGGTGCGTGGTGGATTGTCCGTGCCATAGGGCATCTCACCCCGCCACCACCGACACCCCGTGGTCTGCCAGCGTCAGGCTCACCGGTGCGCCCACATCCAGCGGCAGCTTCACCTGGGGCGAAACCACAAAGATCTCGCCCAGCGCGCTCGCAAAGGTGTATTCCATGACGCTGCCCAGGTAGGTGCGTTTGGTCAGCCGGGCGGCCAGCCCGCTGGAGGTTGCGGGGCCGATGACCCAGGCTTCGGGCCGCACGGCGATCTTGACCGGGCCGGGGGCGAGAGATGCTGGCGATGGCACGCGCAAAGGGCCGAGCCGGGCATGGCTGCCAGCCGCCGGGCTTTCCCCATCCGCCGGATTGAGCGCATGGATGTGCCCCTCGAACAGCATTGCCTCGCCCATGAAGCCCGCCACAAACTCGGACGCGGGCTGCTCATACAGCGTGCTGGGCGCTCCGCACTGGGCGATGGTGCCTTTGTCCATCACCACAATCTGGTCGCTGACCGCCAAGGCTTCGCTCTGGTCGTGGGTCACATAGACCACCGTCAAGCGCAGGCGTTGCTGCAGGGCGCGGATCTCTTCGCGCATGGCGCGCCGCAAGCGGGCGTCCAGATTGGACAGCGGCTCGTCAAACAGCAGCACGGCGGGCTCCAGCGCCAGCGCCCGGGCCAGGGCCACGCGCTGTTGCTGCCCCCCCGAAAGTTCATGGGGCCTGCGCAGGTCCAGGCCCTGCAGGCCCACGGTGTCGAGCATGGCGCGGGCCTTGTCGCGCACCTGCGGCGGGCGCAGGTGCAGCCCGTGCAGGCCGTAGCACACGTTGTCGATCACGTTCAGGTGCGGGAACAGTGCATAGCTCTGGAACACCAGGCTCACATTGCGCTGCGCCGGGCCAAGGGTTGTCACGTCCTGCCCGTCGATGAAGATGCGGCCTGCAGTGGGCGATTCGAGCCCGGCAATCATCCGTAGCGTGGTCGTCTTGCCGCAGCCCGAGGGCCCCAGGATGGTGGTGAGCGTGCCACGGGGCACCACAAAGCTGATGTGGTCCACCACCATCGGCGCGCTGGGCAATGGTCCGTACCGCTTGCTGACATCCCGGAACTCGATGCCATGCGCGGCAGATGACTGCTTCACGGACATCTCAACCTTCCCAGGCAACAACGGCATCGACACCGATGACCTTCCCTGCGTCCATGCGGTTGAACAGCATGACCTGGGCGCCCATCGCCTCGGCAATCTGCCGGCAGATCGACAACCCCAGCCCCACCCCGCCCTGCCCTGCCGAAAACGGCTGGAACAACCGTTGTCGCACGGCATCGTCAATGCCAGGGCCTTCGTCCCACACCAGCAGTTCGCGCCGCCCGGTGCTGTTGCGCAGCAGCACCCCCAGCCGCCCATGCACGGGCGTGTGGTGGATGGCGTTGGCCAGCAGGTTGCGCATGAGCTCGCCCAGCAGCGCCGCGTCGCCTGGGGCCAAAAGATCCTCGGGGCCTTCCAGCGCAAAGTCCAGCCGCTTGGCGGCGATGAGTGGCGCCAGCTCCATCACGGCCTCGCGGGCCATGGCGTTCAAATCCACGCTGGGCAGCTCGCCCATGCGCTGAAGCTGCTCCACCTTGCTCAGGCTCAGCAGCTGGTTGGCCAGGCCCGAGGCGCGGTCTACCGTGTGCAGCATCTGCTGCAGCGCATCAGCCACCAGCACATCGCCCGCAATGGCCGACTGCAGCTGCGTGCGCAGTACCGCCATGGGGGTGCGCAGCTGGTGCGTAGCGTCGGCCAGAAAACGCCGCTGCTCCTCGATCCATCGGCTCTGGCTTTGCTGCAGCTCACCAAAATGCTGCACGGCAGGCGCCAGCTCTGACGGGCCTTCGTAGCCCTGGCCGGTGCCGCCTGCACCCGGCTGGGTTGGCGGAGTGAGCGACACATCCGCGTGCAGCAGCCAGCCCGACGCGACGCGCGCCAGCACCATCGCCACCGCCGTCATGGCCAGGGCCAGCAGAACCACTGGGCGCAAACCCGCGCCTTCATCCATCAGGCGGGCCACGCTGGGCACGCGTTCGCTGAACGGCCGCGCCACCTGGCGCACCACCGGCGGGGCGGCGCCCTGCCCGCCCCCAGCCACCGCCGGCTGGTGCAGCGTAGCGGCCACGCGCACCAGTTGGTCGCCCACCTGCGCCAGGTAAAAGTGCACGCTGCCCTGCCCTTGCACGGGCTCAGAGGGCGGTACACGCGGCAGGTCGGCGCTGCCCGCCAGGCGCTCGCCGTCCAGGCTGCTTTCGCGGAACCAGACCGCGGGGCCTTGCTCCATGGCGGATGCACCGGCCTGCGGCTGCAACACCGTCGGCCAGGTTGTCAGCGCCCTGTGCAGCACGGCATCCTGCGCGGCTGCGTTGTGCCGTACCTGCTGCACCACCTGCACCGTGGCAACCAGGGCCACCAGCGCCCACAGCGGCACGAGCAGGCCCACCAGAATCAGCCGCTGTAGCGATCCTCCGCGCGGGCGCCAGGGCCAGCGCTGCCACCACGGCGTGTTCACCGGAGCGCCCCGCCCTTCTCGGTCTTGTCGACCTTGTCGCCTTTTTGGGCAGCCATGCTGTCCGCATCACACAGCAGGTAGCCCACGCCGCGCAGGGTCACGATCTCGGCATTGGTGCCCACCAGCTTCTTGCGCAGGCGGTGCACCACCACCTCCACCGCATCGGCCTGCACCTGCTCATCGGTGTTGGCAAATACCTGGGTGCGCAGCTCTTCCTTGCTCACGACGCGGTCGATGCGCGACATCAAGAGGCGCAGCAGTTCTGCCTCACGCTGCGACAGCTCCAGCGGCAGTGCCTCGTTGTAGAACGCGCCACTGGCCGGGTCGCGGTGGAGCGCACCACAGCGCAACTGCCCGTCGCGCCCCACCCGGCGTGTCAGGGCCCGCAGGCGCGCCACCAGCTCGTCCAGGTCAAACGGCTTGGCCAGGTAGTCGTCCGCCCCCGCCTCCAGCCCTGCCACGCGGTCGGTGACGGCCGCCCGGGCCGTGAGCGCCAGCACGGGCGTGGTGCTGCCGCCATCGCGCAGGCGCCGCAGCACCTCCAGCCCGTCCAGGCCCGGCAAAGACAGGTCCAGCGTGATCACATCAAAGGCCGTGCGCCGCGCCGCCGCCAGGGCCTCTTTGCCGTCGGCGCAGCACAGCACCTCAAAACCGCGCGCCACGAGGCTGCGGCTCAGGGCACCGGCCAGATCAAAATCGTCCTCGACCAACAGCAGTTTCATGCCCCGATCATGCCGCCTGCGCTGGGCTCCGGCCACTGTGGTTGTACGGAGGGGGCGTGAAAGGAAGGCGAAAGCGCGAGAGGACCACGTGAATGAAAGCTCTTGTCCTGAGTTGGAGGTTCGTTGATGAAATAAAGATGTCGAAATCGTCGCCAGGCAAGGCGCAAGCCACAGCGCTAGCCGTAGCTATCGCGAGGATTTGCTACGCAGTATGGCGGCGATTCTGGGCGTCTTTATGAAGTGGATTTCCAACTCAGCACACTTGGATGCCTCGCGCCAACCAGCGGTGAGCGAGTTGCAAGAACTCAATGGTGCCCTTTGTGCACCGGGCGTGTTGCGGGCGAAGGCTCTGAGCCCGCAGCGTAGCCGCGCAGGGCGGAATACCGCTGGATCTGGTCACTCTGGAGCAGCGCGGTTTGCGCAAGGTGCGTGCGCAAATGCTCTTCGCGCAAGCTCGCCTGGCGTTGTCCGATTTTGCCGGTCAGTGCCGATAGCCTTGCGGGGTGGATCGTGCCCGTTTTGAACGCCTCATCCAGCGCCTCTTCCGAAGCGATCAGGGCCGCTCCGAGCTTTCGCGCGGCCTCCTTGTGCGCGTGCAGCAAGGCGGTTGTGGCCGTTCTCTGCTGGTCGGTCAACGCCAGCGCGTCTGCGTGCTCCAGAACGTGGGCTGGTCCGGGGTAGCCGTTCAACTCGGCAGCCTTGGCCAAACCCATGCCCTGCCCCTGCAACAGATCTGTCACCTCCTGGTCAGACAACGATTTGATGGCGCGTTTTTGCTGGCCGGCATAGGGCGCAGGCTCGGAGGTGGCGAGATGGGCAGCCAATGCCAGTGCAATGCACCCCGCCGTCTTGATCAGTGCGGGCATGTGGCCCCTACCCTGTGTTGACCGGGCGCCTGTATTGCGTAGCTGAACTCTTGCTGTCATGGTCATGGCCCACGTTGTTGTGATTACCGTGCGCATGCTACGAAGAAGGTCGCCCTGAACGATATGATTTTGGTCATATGAAAAAAACGATAGGTGTGGGTGTGTCCGGCTCGGGAGCCGATTTGCCATGGATGCGGCTGATGCCCCCAAGCCTGCGCGAACTGGCAAAGGCGCGGCAATTCGCAGCACACCACGCCGTCTTTCAAACTGGCAATCCTGTGTGCAGCATTTACCTGGTGACCACGGGTGAAGTGCGCCTCGTTCGGTTCAGCCGCAACGGCAGCGAAGTCATCCTTCAGCGATCACGGCAGGGCTTTGTGGCAGAAGCCAGCCTGGACAGCCAGCTTTACCACTGCACCGCCGTAGCCTCCGAGCCCAGCGATCTGCTGGAATTTCCAGCGGATGCGTTTCGCACTGCGTTGCACGATTCGTCAGACTTTCGCGCAGCTTGGCTGTTGCAGCTGTCGCAAGAACTGCGCAAGCTTCGTGCGCAGTGTGAGCGGCTGAGCCTGCACAGGGCTGCGGACCGCATTGCTCACTACATCCACGCTGAAGGGGTTGATGGCTGCTTAACCCTGCAGCAGCCTCGAAAGGCCTGGGCCGCCGAACTGGGCCTTACGCATGAGGCCCTTTACCGAACCCTGCGGCGAATGCAGGACGAAGGGCTGATCTATATAAACGGCAACTTGCTTCGGGCCTTGGGCTAGGAGCCCAACACCCGCCCTCCTCCATCGTCCACCGCGGTCTGCAGCACGTGCCACTGACGGGGAGCATCAACACCCTTTTCGGCAGGTGCTTGCTGATGAGGGCACGTATTGCCGCGAGACAAAAAGGGTTTATGGAAAGTAGGCTCATCCTGTCGGGCGCGAAGCGCTGATGTCCATATTGGCAAATAAAATTATCGAAAAATATTATATTTTATTATGCAATAGAGGGCTCTGACCCCGTCTTTCCAGCCGATTTTCTTGCCGTCTTCGTAAGTTCTTCCAAAATAGGAAATGCCCACCTCATAGATGCGGCAATTCAATTTTGAAACCTTGGCTACAATCTCCGGCTCAAATCCAAAACGATTTTCTTCAATGCGAATGGATTGAATTATTTCTCGCCGGAATGCCTTGTAGCAGGATTCCATGTCCGTCAGATTTAAATTGGTGAATACATTGGATGCCAACGTCAAGAACCCATTGCCCACGCGATGCCAGAAGTACAAGACGCGGTGGCAATTGCCACCAATGAAACGTGAACTGAAAACTACATCGGCCCTGTTGGATAAAATAGGTTCTATTAAAATAGGATATTCATCGGGGTTGTATTCAAGATCGGCATCCTGAATGATGACGATATCCCCGGTGGCATGTAGGATGCCAGACCTGAGTGCCGCCCCCTTGCCCTGATTGGTTTCATGAAATACCAGTCTATCAATCTTGCCAGCCAACTCATTAGCAAGTATCTCTCTGGTTCCATCTGTTGAAAAATCATCGACAACAATAATTTCTTTCTGCGGATAAGGCGCTGAACGCACTGCGTCCACAATAGACCGGATGGTTTGCTTTTCATTGAAGCAAGGAATGACAATCGTCAGCTTCATGGAAGAAGGTATATCCATTTTTGCGCCAATAGTACGGAAACAATCATGACAACGCCCATGCCCGCATAAAGCGCACGATAGCGCGCCTGCAGACTGCGTACACTCTCAAACGTCAGTCCTTCCCGCATCGCCTGGAGCATCCAGTAAAAATGCAGCGGATAGATCAACGCGACAAACATGGCCAGCACTTGCGGCACCGTTCCTCTCAGCGCCAGCAGGACCAACAGGGCGTCGGCCAGCGTGAAAAGCACAAAACTAGCGATGAAGCTCCGCTTTTTGCCGAACTTCACTGCATTGGTTTGAATCCCGTTGCTTAGGTCGGCCTCGCAATCGCGAACCTCCTGCGTCAGGTGGCCCGCGCTGAAAATAGTGGCAAAGAACAATCCGATCTGCAGACCATTCATGTCGGGGCTTCTGAATACTGAATAGCCCAGCAAAAAATGCAGCAACCCGCTGGCAACATGGAGCAGTGTGTTCGCAAGCGGGATGCCCTTCAGGTAAACATGCGGGATGGAGTAGAGCGCTCCTGCCACTGCGATCGACAGCGCAATAGCCAGCGTTGCCGCGTTCAGCTGGCTGAGGGTCATGAGGCTCAGCGCCAGCAGAATCAGCAACAAGGCCCCGATCTCATTGCGCCGAATACCGCGATTGATAAAAACCCCTGCGGCCCTGGTTGGGTCCCGAAGGTCCTGGTGCACTCCGGACCAATCGTTGAGCATGAAAATGTGGGCCACCAAAAAGGCGTTTCCTGCCATCAACAGCAACAGCATCGCCGCGCTCTGATATGTGAAGTGGCCCATGGCAAAGACGGCGCCCAGCAAAGGCGCGCCCTGAAGCACCAGAACCTCGTCGAATCGAATGCACGACAACAGGCGCAGAACCCGCCGGGCTCCCTGGGGACGATCCATCATGGTGTTTTCGGGGCAGTCCGCCTGCCATCGGCTGCAGAGCTGCCGGTGTTGTTGTCAAGGCCGTTGCCGTTGTCGGCCAGAAGGCCCAGTCGCGCGCTTTCCAGGTACAGCCGCAGCCAGAGCGCATAGCCCACATCTTCCGACCAGTAGAACCTGCGCACCGAGGCGGTGAGATCGTTGTGGTACAGCAAGGGCGGGTTCAGCTTCACGGCGAAGAAGTCATTTTTTGACAGCTCTTGAAGCAGATGGATGATCTGGGTCGGCTCGGGCACCCTGCCCTTGCCGCCCTGGAGCCGCTGCAACATGTCGCTGGCGTGCAGCCAGATTTCCTGCCCTGGCAGGGCTGTTTGCGAACGCGAGGGCGGCAACTGCACATCGCAGCCCACAGCTTTCATGTCGGCCTGGCGCAGGACGGGTACCAGCGGTGCCCTGCGGTAGTAAACCCACACGCGGTCCTGGTCGATGGCTTGGCGAAGCGCGCTGCACAACATCTGGGCCGCTGGTGGGTCGGCCTGCGCCAGCCACATCAGCACATGCATCTGGATTGCCACGTCGGTGGGGTTCGGGTCGGAGCCTGGGTCGATGCACCGGTACTCATTGCGCTGGCCCAGCCAGGTGTTGTACAGGCCTTCGGCGGTACGGTACTGCAGCAGCGCCGTCAGGGCCGCTGGCCGCAGTGCATCTGCACCGGGGGCCAGTCTCCACACCAGGGCGGTGTCGTCGGCATCGGGTGTGATGGGGCACAGCCCATGTGTGCTCATGGCGGCGCCATCCGGCCGGCCGTGGTAGCGCACGAGCCCACTGGCCTCGATCTGGCTGCGCAGATGGGTCCGGGCCCGGTCCAGGCTTCCCCCCAGCCCCACGGGGCCTGGTCTTGAACCGAGAACGTCCACCATCATCGAAGTGACGTAGGTATTCATTTCCAGCTTCGGCTTCTCAAAACGCTCTTCGCTGGTGTACGCAGTGAGCCAGTAGCCATCGACCTGTTGCCTGCGGCTGATCAAACCCACAGCCTTGCGGGCGCTGTGCGCAAGCTCGCCGTGGCGGGTGGCGTTGGGGGCTGGGTCCGCTTTGTCGGGCAAAGCAGGCCGCATCACGCCTGCGGTGGCTGCAGGTGCGGCAACCGGCCCTGGTTCGATGCGTATCTCGTGCAGGCCCATGACCAGATTGCGGGTATCGCCATTGGGCAGTGGCTTGATGGTGGCGGTATCCACCGCGAAGAAGCTGATGACGTTCCGCCCCGCATGGAGGCGGGTGTGCGCCACCACCGAAGCCCTCCCGCGGAAGGTGTACTCGCCTTCCGCCGCAGGGACGCCGTCCTGCAGCACCATGACCCTCCGGTCGGGCGCAGTCAGGCCGTGCCCCGGGGATACCTCGAACCGGAGGTCCACGTCGTGGTCCTCGCGCGACCAGAGTGCGAACTCGATGCCCTCGGCATGCCCCTGCCCCATCCACAGGAAACCGCCCTCTCTGCCACCCAGGTTTTCAACAGGCCATGGCGTCTCCAGCAAGGCGGGATCGATACCCACCTTGGTTTTGAGACTGTCGGTGACCCTGATCAAGGGTGAACCCGGCGGGACGGCCGTCGTCTGGAATGGCCTTTCGTTGGCCAATGTGGTGCCGCTCACTTCGAACAGACGCATATGGGGTGTGTTGAGGGGGGTGGACTTCAGTCCGGCCTGGGCGCTGAGCCACTTCACCATTTCGCGGGTATCGACGGTTGGAAACCACTCGAAGAACACCTGCTTGTCGTCCTGGATCAAGACGTGGGTGGCTTTTTCGGATGCGATCATCCGGCCCATTCTTTCTGGGTCAAAAGGCCCCGTGCCCCAGGGAATCACTGCGTTGGAATAACGGGTTTCCGGCGAGAAGAGCGAATAGTCGCGGGCGTCCTGGTGCCCCACAAAAAGCACGCGGGAACCAGCCGGCAGCATGGACCCGACAATTTCTTCAAATGGCTCATTGATCAGCTTTTCCGAGGCGGGAGCTGCGATGGCCTGTACAGCGTCGTAAGCCAGAGCCCTCATCGGCTGGTATGCGGCATACGTGACCACCATCGCGATGAGCGCCTGGGCAAATTTCTTTATGGAGAGGTACGGCGCAACCAGCGCAATGCCAACGGGCAGCAGCAATGCATACGGGCCAATGAGAAATCGCGCAGGCACGTCGGACTGGGCCATCCACCGCGCGCCAAACAGGATTGCGCACAGCAATGGAATTGCCAAAAGCGTTTGTGCCGACAACGCCGTCAGCCTCACGTGCGGCCAGGTCGCGACCAGATTGCGAACCAGAAGGTACACAGCGATCAGCGACATGGGAATCCACAGCAACCCCCACAACGAAAACCGTGTGGAGTGCTCTGGCAGCGAGTACACGAAACTCCCCGGCCACGCGCCCTTGTTTTCGCCCGCCAAGGGTGCGCCAGCGCCAATGAAATAAATGAATTGGTTGGCGGCACTGCTGAAACGGGACCGCGTTTCGCTCGAAGCCGGAACGTCCGGCAGTTCCAGGAGCAAAAATACAAAACGTACCGCGTGCGTATAGATCACTTGCGGAGTGATGTCGGCCTGCACCACGCGCCGCACCTCCTGTGGCCCCAAGGGGTGGTGGTAGAGCGCCGTGTTGAATGCCAGGGGAACAAGCAGCGAACTCAAAACACCCGCACACACCCATCCTGCAGCCAGTGCCTTGAACCGCGCAATGCATGAAAACGGACTCGGCGCCCACCACACGATCAGCAGCAAGCTAGGAATCATCGACACTGGAAACGACCGGACATTGATGCTCAGTACCGTGAATGTCCCCAGGAAGAAATATTGGGCCTTCGATGCATCAGGCTGCGTGCAAATGGAAACCACCCAATAGGCAATACCCAGCAGGGTGACGATGGACCAGATTTCAGGCTTGAGCCCCACTGCACTGGATGCAACAAGAGGCGTAGAGACCAGAATCAACACGCCCACCAGAGCCACTGTCTGGCTCAATTTGAGTGCCCGCAATAAATAATATTGACCGATGGCTGCCAATGGAAACGCCAGCCAAAACACAATGCGGCCCATAGCTTCAGTTTTGGTGAACAGCACCGGCCACAGGAAGAATAACTCGCTCCCGAACGGAATCATCGTCTGTCGGATATTGTGCGTGTCAAACGGAAATACCGATTGATTTTGAATCCAGTAGATAACCCGCGAGGCGTGGTACATCCTGTCATCAAAGTTCTGGAGAGGCGCTACGGCCTGCCCTACCAACGACATCCAGAGGACTCCGCAAATCGCCATCAGCGTTATCACTCCCCACTGCGATAATCCCCGCGCGAACGCTGCAAGCCTTGTGCGCTGCGCACTCCATATCCCCAGAAAGTCCCGAAGCGTGGGCCACCCCATTTCGCGTGTCAACCGCAAAGTGGCAATGCAAAAAAGCAACTGGACCAGCATCCACGCAGCCGGATTCAATGCGTGAACCAACGAAGTCAGGCCTGCAATTGCACCCACCTGCAGCATTGTGCTGGCGATGAAAATCCAGAAACTATCGGCAGAAGAATTGGCAAAGCGTGAAGCCCATCGCTGTGAGGACCAGACGATCAACAACAAGGAAACGGAGAAAATCATTGATTTATAAAATATTCACATTGGCAACACAAAAATAAATTAATTTTGTTGATTTTCTATCACAAATTGTTACTTCTGCAAATATACCATGCAGCTCACTAGAAGCCATTTTCTGGGGGTGAATCGCTCGGCACGCGTACTCTAAAAGCCAAGCGGTCCTGGGGAAACAAGCCTGTACGCGGCAGGCAAAAGTCACCCCCTTGCTCGGCCTGATCCACAGCATGAGCAGAGTTGCGGCCCTTGCTGGGGCCTGATCGAGGGCCGAGCAACCGAAGGGATGGGGCCGTGTGGGGCGCCGACGCAATCCAGCAAGAGCGCCTTTTAAAACCAAAAATAATATTAAACTGTAGATACATGCAAATTGCTGTATACTCCGTGTCGTTGCAGTCACGGCTCTTGACGCGTGCAGTCACCGCAACGCCTGCTCAGGGTGGCAATCCGCCCCAGGCAAGCCGCCTTTTGCAACCTTTGTGGTTGCCCATTGGGTCTGTAGAGCTGCAGCCCACTGCGTCCCTTGATGCTCACGCAGGTCGATTTCCACGCCTGCGATCCTGATTGATCCAGATTTCACAGACCGCCATTTCCATGGGCAAGTACGTCGTTTCGCCCACGACACACCCGACCGACTGCGGCCGCTTCCGCGCCTCCTTCTCGGTCCATCGTTCTCAGGGCAACGGCAGCTATTGCCGCGTGTTCCGTTTTGACAAAGCCTTTGCCTCGCGCGAAGCCGCCCGGCTCTTTGCAGTCACCCAGGGCTGGCTGCAAACGTGCATGCCGCACCCCCCAACGTGCTGAAGACCTGATCTGCGACCTGCAGATCCCATCCACCCATCTCAGTTGCTGCGGACACTCGATCCGCACAGCTGCATCCCAACGGTACGCCCTTCGTTGCGCACCACATTTCAGAAAGGCTCAACCATGAGCAGCAAAATCTACGTGGGCAACCTGCCCTACTCCGTGACCGATTCCACCCTGGAAAGCAACTTTTCCGAATTCGGCCGGGTCTCTTCTGCCAAGGTCATGATGGACCGCGAAACCGGCCGCTCCAAGGGCTTCGGCTTTGTGGAAATGGCCTCCGCCGAAGTCGCCCAGGCCGCCATCAGCGCCCTGCATGGCATGTCTGTTGACGGCCGCTCGATCGTCGTGAACCTGGCCCGCCCCCGTGAAGAGGGTGGCGGCGCCGGTGGCTACAAGGCCGGCGGCTACAGTGCGAGCACACGCTCGGACGTTGGCTACGGCACGGGTGGCTTCGGCGGCGGTCGTTACTGATCCAGGCAACCCTCTGTGAAAAACCGGTTCTGAGGAGCCGGTTTTTTTTCGCATCGCATCCATAGGATGCGCAGGATTTCAGTTGCTATCAATACAGTAGCTGCTTGCGCTTGATGGCAAAGCGCACAAGTCCAAAAACATGTTCGATTGCCAGCATCCAATGGAGGCATCAGGCATCAGGCATCAGGCAGCAATCACCCCCTGGTCCCAGGCAAAAGCGCACTGGAAGCACCCCAGCGAAACCACCGAAAACCAGAAGGGGACGAGGAAGGCAAGCCATGCGACAGCCTCGCAGGCAATTGCCCCTGGCACGCCTTACTGAAACACGCAAACGCCCAATGACTGACTTTTGGCCCGGTACATGGCGGTGTCTGCAGCGCGCAGGTAGTCGTCGACCGTCGCCAGCCTGGATGCGCTGCTGGCCAATCCGATGCTCGCACCACTGATCACGGTGTGCCTGCCAATGACGTAAGGTACCTCCAGGGCGGCGGCAATCTGCTCCGCGCGTTGGCGGGCTTCAGCGGGATCGATGGACTCCAACAGCACATTGAACTCGTCGCCACCCATGCGGGCGACCAGATCGACAGCCCGCACGCAGGATTCGAGCCGCCGCGCCACCTGTTGCAAGAGCTGGTCGCCCACATGGTGCCCGTAGCTGTCATTGACGGCCTTGAACCCATTGAGATCCAGCAGCAGCACGGCGAACATCGTGGCTCCATCGCGTATCGGAACGCCACCTCCGTTCACCACCTCGTTCTGGTGCAGCGCGATGAGTTGCGCGAGGCGATCGCGGAACAACGGCCGGCCGGGCAAGTTGGTCAGCGCATCGTAGGAACTGCCACGCTCAGCCAGATCGCTCAACGATCCCGCCATGCGCACGGGAACACCCTCTTCGAACTCGGCGAGCCCGCGCCAATTGACCCACACCAGCCGCCCTGCTCCGTGGAACGCGCGGAAGTCCACCGAAAAGTTCGGGCTGTTTCCCGATAGGTGCCTGCGGTAGGCCTCCTGCACGCGCTCGCGATCCTCGGTATCGATGAGCTGCTCCAAAAAGCGCCAGCCTCCGTCATGCACAAGATCGGCGCTACCCAGTCCGACGATCTGGAGAAAACGCCCGGACACATGCAGCGCGTCCGTTCGCAAGTCCCAATACCAGATACCGTCATTGGATCCGCGCGTCGCCAGCGAATAGCGGTTTTCGGAGCGCAACAAATCGAGTTCGGTGTTCTTCTGCTGGGTCACGTCGATCATCAGGCCGATCATGCGGTTCGGCCGCCCCGGCTCGACCACCGCGCGGCACAGATCGCGCACCCACACGACCTTGCCGGACTTGGCAATCAGCCGATAGCTCATCTCGTAGGCATGGCTGTGCGTGGCGTTGTAAGCGGCATCGTCGATGCGCATGGCCTCCTCCAGATCGTCGGGGTGTACATGCGCCCGCCAGAAGCCCGGGTCAGCCCGCCATTCCTCGACGGAGTAGCCGAACAAGCGTTCGACCTGCGGGCTCAGGAAGGTATTGCCCACGCCGATTTCAGCCTCCCACACCACGCCATCAATGGTTTCCAGCAAGCGCAGAAAGCGCTGGCGAATTTCCACCAGCACCTGTTCGGTGACCTCGGTGATCTCGATCAGGACACCCTGGCGGCTGATCACCCGGCCCGCCGCATCCGTCTCCGGGTGGAGCTGCAGACGCACCCAGCGATAGTCCGCGTCGGCAAAACGCAAGCGGAACACCGGCATGCCCGAGCGCATGGTGCCGATGTCGTCGGGATGCACGAACTCCAGCAAAGACCTGCCGAGCGCCGCCGCCACCGAATGGCCGGTGAGCTTGTGCCACGCCGGGTTCAGATAGATGATCTCCCACAGCGCATCGGTTTGCACCACCGCCTCAGGAAGCAGTTGCAACAGGTTTGCGGACGGCGTGGGAGTGGTGGGCATGCAGGGCTATTGCAAATGGGTCAGATTCATGCACGGCCGCGCCGAACAAGTCCTTCGCGCGTCGCGCAACCCTGCGTTGGGCGGCCTGCTGCGGAGCCAATCCCATTTCCGAATCGGGTGCGCGCCATCACCGGGACTGAGGCAGCGTCGCCTTGACGGATCGAAAAATCAACCACGTCAAAGCGAGTATGGCATGCATCCAAGTCACCTTTGGACTCGGTGGTTTGGGTGGTTTGGGGCCGCCAGATGTGCGAGCCAGCAACGCCGTCCGCCGCCGCTGGCTCACTCACATCACGACGGCTTCACCCGTCAGAACGCCACCTTCACCCCCACCGTCAGATTGCGGCCCATCAACGGCGCGGCATTCTTGATGAACGAGGTGTGCGCATACGCCAGGCGGTCCGTCAGGTTGTTCGCCTTCAGGTACACCTGCCACGGCGCGCCGCTGCTGAACTGGCCGTTGTAGCTGACACCCAGGTTCAGCATGCCGTAGCCGGGGGTGGCGCTTTCAAACTCGGCCACGCGGTTCTGGCGGGCCACCTGGACCCATTCGACCTGGCCTTCCCACGCTTGCCAGTTGGCGTCCAGGCGGATGCCCGCGCGGGTGGCGGGGATGCGGGGAAGTCGGCCGCCGCCTGCGTCGAGCGTGGCGCGCACGGTGTCGCCGAACAGCGTGATGCCCAGGTTGCGGTTCAGACGCTGGCGCACCTGGCCTTCGATGCCGGTGAAGGTGGCGTCGGCCTGGCTGTATTGCAGCAGTTGCAGGCCATCGACTTCATCGAGCGTGCGGCCGTAGATGTAGTTGTTGATGCGGTTGCGGAAGATGCTGACGCCAAAGGTGGTGTCGCCGCTGGTCTTCTTCAGGCTCACGTCGATGTTCTGCGAGATCTCGGACTTCAGGTCGGCGTTGCCGCGCTCATACGTGCTGGTGGCCATGTGCAGGCCCTTGGCATACAGCTCTTCGGCCGACGGGGCGCGGCTGGCGCGGGTGAACGAGGTGCCCACCTGGTAGCCGGGCGTGAACTTCCACACCGCGCCCAGCGATGCCGAGGTGCCGTTGTGGCTGCGCTCGATGCCGCTGGTTTGCGCTTCGGCCGTCTGGCGGTCGTGGCGCAGGGCGGCTTCGAAGCGCCAGTCGCCCAGGCGGTATTCCTCCAGCGCGAAGAAGCCCAGCTTGCGGGTGATGGTGGGCTCCACGTAGGCCTCTTCGCCGTCGGCGCTGAACTTGCGCTGCGAGGTCTGCAGGCCGATCAGGCCCTTGAAGCCTGAAATGGGCTCGTGCTGCAGCTCGATGCGGGTGTCGTAGGCCTTGTTCTTGAAGGTGGTGCTGATGGCGCCGTCTTCGACTTCGTCGTGCACGTAATCCGTCACGCCCGCGCGAAGGCGCAAGGCCGAGAAGCCGGCGAAGGGGTTGCGCAGCTCGCCGCGGATGTCGAAGCGTTCGCTGCGCAGGTCCACCACTGGCACGTCGCCATGTTCCTCTTCGCCGTGGTCGTGGCCGTCTTCCTCCTCTTCGTGCGCGCCGCAGTGCAGGTGGTCGCCGTGCGTGTGGCAGCCTTCAAAGCTGTGGTTGTGGCCCGGCAGGCCGTATTTGGCGGTCTGGCGGGTGTAGGCGGCGCCCAGGTAGCCGCGCTCGCCCACCCACGACAGGCCAACGCTGCCGGTGTCGGTGCGGTTGAAGCTGCCCAGCACCTTGCGGGTGGGTTCGCCCTCGGGCGCCCAGCCCTTGCCGACGCGGTAGTCGCCCGCATCGCGCGCCACGCCTTCCACATGCACGGCCAAGTTGCCAGCGCCGCCGGTCAGCGAGAAGGCACCTGCTTTTTCACGCGCGCCGGAGTTGGCGCGCAGCTCGGCGCTGCCCTCGTAGCCCTTTTGCGGGACGGCAGTGGGGATCTTGCCGTCGAGCACATTGACCACGCCGCCCACGGCGCCGTTGCCGTAGACCAGGGCCGAGGGGCCGCGCAGCACTTCGATCTGTGTGGCCAGCAGTGGCTCGGA
The DNA here is from genome assembly GCF_057597245.1 of Acidovorax sp. NN32. Lineage (NCBI taxonomy): Bacteria > Pseudomonadati > Pseudomonadota > Betaproteobacteria > Burkholderiales > Comamonadaceae > Acidovorax > Acidovorax sp. NN32. The sequence goes on along the minus strand of NZ_CP199679.1, from coordinate 2,803,400 downwards.
CACCACGGCGTGGTCGGGGCTGATGGTGGAGGCGTCGTGCAGCTCGGCGCCGTCGCTCAGCACCTTGACGCGCGGGCCGTCCATGCCCCGGATGATGGGGCGGCTGGCACCGGCGCCGAAGTGGCTGCTGGTGATGCCGGGCTCACTGTTCAGCGTTTCGCCCAGGGTGGCCTCACGGCGGCGCACGAGTTCGTCGCCTTCCAGCACGGTGACCGGCGTGGTCATCTCATTGGCGCCCAGTTGCAGGCCGCTGGCCGAGACGGTGACGGCGGGCAGGCTGGCGGGGGTCGCAGCGCTGTTATCGGCAGGTGCTGCCACCGGCGCGGTCTGCGCGTGCGCCACGCCGGTGCCCGTCAGCGCCAGCATGGCGGCCAGGGCCACGGGGTGGAGGGTGGGACAGGCGCGAAGAACAACGACGGGGCGGCGAGGTTGGGATGTGGTGTAGGTCATGGTGGGATGTGGCAACGGGTGCTTGAGCGTGTGCGGGTACGCATGCGCAGGGGCGTGGTGCATGCACCGGTGCTGGCGGGGCCGGCACGCAGATACATGGCTTCCACGCCCTGGGCATGAAAGTTTGACTAAAAATGGCCGCCAGCGCCTGTCTATCAAGCGCGAGCAGCTATGGAATCAGGAGTAAACGGGCGAAGCGCGATAGCGCAGCCCTGCAAGGCCAGGCAAGGTGTTGGCGGCCCGGCCCGCGATGCGGTGGGCGCGTAGGCTCTTGGATCAGGCCGTGGGCGGACCACGCGCCTGGAACAGCGCAACGTGCGGGGCGGCAGAGCGCCCGGCATGTTGTACCGGCGGTGCCTGCGCGGGCACCAGGGTGGGCAGCGCCTGGGGGGCGCTGTGCAGTGCGTCGCCCAGCGCGAGCTGGTCGAGCAAAAGGCAGTCCACGGCCGCGTGGGGGACCAGGAGCAGTGATAGCAGCCCGTGGGTGTGATCTGCCTCAGTGGATGTGGCCGCGTCCTCATCCGCTGCCAGCGAAGCGGCTGCGAGCCTGTGGTGTGCGTCGGCTTGTTGCGCAGCTTGCACCGCGTGACCCGCGCGCATCTGCTCCAGCGCCCCCGCATGCTCCACCTGGTGCAGGCGCCCCAGCGTGGGCACCACCACCAGCGCCAGCAGCAGCCACGCCAGGGCGGCCTGCGCGGGCAACTGCTGGCGCAGGCGGCGCCACAGGGCGGCCAGTGGGGTTGGAAACAACGGGGTCACAAGAGGAACAAGGAAGGCAGCGGGATCGGGGAAAAAGGCGGAGGAATTACTTCACGGGCACCGCGTCCACCACGCGGTAGTACAGGCCATATTGGTCGTTGGGGAGCACGGTGAACTTGCCCTCCACCACCACCGGCTCCAGCGAGTAGCGCACGGGAGTCTTGGCCTTGACCTCGACCATGCTCTCTGGCCCGCCCGGCGTGCAGAACGAGCAGGTCATTGGCACCGAGGTAAGCAGAAAGTGGGTCTGCGTGGGCTTGGCGTCCAGCGGCACCATGAAGCCCTGGATGCGCTGCGTGGTCTTGTCCATGCCCTTTTGCGCGTCGTTGAACACGGGCAGGATGCCGTCCTTGGTGGTCTTTTTGGTCAGGTCGGTCAGCACGGACCACGGCACCACGTCATTGCGCTGGGGCAGCGGCGCAATGGGGCTGTTGGGGCTGTGGTAGCCCGCCCCGCTGCCCGACGCAACGCCCGATGGCATGGCGGTGCCCGCGCCCGCAGGCAAAGGGGACGAGAGCGCGGGTGCGGTGGTGGGCGCGGCACCGGGCGTTTTGCCGGTCGCGCGTTCAAACTCCCCCGGCGCTGGTTTGCCCGTGGGCGCAGCGGCCGGCGACTGTGCGAGTACGGCCCCCGCCCAGGCCAGCGCCAACCATGCACAGGCGTGCCGGGCAGTGCGGGTGCGGCTGGCTCGGGCATCGGGTTGTACTGCGGGATGACGGTGAGCGGGGTGGATTGCCATGGCGGGAAACCTGATCTGTAGCGTTTTCAGAAATGGTAGTGGGCCGGGAGGCCCATCGCCTCAGTGCGCGTGCTTCATGCCGCAGTATTTGCCAATAGCCAGACCCTTGCAGGCAGTCTGGAGTTCCTTCTGGCAGACGTCCTCGCCCTTGCCGGATTCGAGGCACTTGGCGGCGGCCTCGTGGGCGGCGGCCATGGCGCGGTGGCGGGCGATGTCTTCTTTGGTCTCTTTGTCGTTGTGGGCCTGGGCGTGCGCCAGGGCGCCGACGAGCAGCATGGGGGACAGGGCAAGTGCGGTGAGGAGCTTTTTCATGACAGGCCTTTCAGATTGGTTGGGGGACGGTTTTTAGAGGACAGAACTCGATGGCTGCATCAGGGCTGGCTTAACAGGTCGGCCACGTCCGTGCGGTACGCCTGCATGGCGGGCAGCAGCGCCGCCAGCGCCGCCACACCGGCCGCCATCAGCGGCACACCCGCTTCGGCGGGCAGCCAGATGAGGCCGGTGACGGGCAGCAGCCCCTGCGCCTGCAGTGCCCAGCCCAGGCCATGGGCCAGGCCGTGGCCCAGCAGCAGGCCCAGAACAGACGCCATCGCGGCCAGCCACAGGGCCTCCCACAGCACCAGCCCCGCCACGCGGCCCGGCGGTGCGCCCAGCATGCGCAGCATGGCCAGATCGGCACGGCGCTCGCGCACGGCGTTCCACAGCGCGATGAACACGCTCAGTGCGGCCACCGCCAGCAGCACGCCGCCAAAGGCGCGCAGCACGTCGGCCCCTACGCCCAGCAGGCGCATCAGGCGGGTGACCTCGATGGCGGGCGCCGCTGCCTGCATGGCGGTGTCGCTGTTGATTTGGCGCGGCAGCGTGATGGCGGCCATGGGCGTGCGGTAGCGCACCAGGGCCACGGTCACTTCGCGCTCTTCTTTCAAGATTTCCAGGTCTTCGGCATCGGTGGCCGTGGCGGTCTCGTGCACCATCCAGACGGATTCGGTGCTGGTCAGGATCAGCCGGTCCAGCACGCAGCCGCAGGGCGCCAGCACGCCGCTCACGCGGTAAGGGTGGTCGCCGTGCGCGTGCCCTCCCCCACCCAGGCCGTGGCTGCCGATGAAGGTGGCGCCCACCAGCGGTGCGCCCGCATGGCTGCTTTTGACAATGCCGCGCGCCGCGCTGGCGCCCAGCACCGCGTCCATGGGCTGCTGCCACAGTGCGCCCTCAGCCAACGTTGCCTCGTAGTGCGCCACGTAGTCGGGCGTGGTGCCCACGATGCGGTAGCCCTGGTAGCTGTCGCCCAGGCTCAGCGGGATGACCTGCGCCACCAGCGGGTTCTTCTGCAGAGCCTGCACTTCTTGCAGGGGGATGTTGCCAGTGGGTACATCAATATGGAACACGCCCGCCAGGATGAGCTGCAGCGGGCTGCCCTTGGCGCCCACAACCAGGTCGATGCCGCTCAGATCACGCTCAAACGCCTTGTCGAGCTGCGTGGCCACCAGCAGCACCAGCGTGATGGCGGCCAGGCCGAGCGTCAGCACCAGCAGGTTCAGCACAGCCGCCAAAGGCCGGGACCACAGGTAGCGCCATGACAGGCGCGCCAGTTTGAAGACTCCTGAATTCATAGCTGCTCGCGCTTATCCATCAAGCGCTGGGCGCCGATTTCATTCAAATCCAGCGTTTGCACACCGGCCAGGGCTTGGACCACACGCTGGTCGTGCGTGGCAATCACCAGGCTGGCATCACAGGCGGCGGCGCTGTGCTGCAGCAGCGCCAGCGCGTCGGCGGCGGCCTCGTCGTCCAGGCTGGCCGTGGGCTCGTCGGCCAGCAGCACCTGCGGCGCCAGCAGCACGGCCCGCGCCAGCGCCACGCGCTGCGCCTGCCCGCCCGAAAGCTGGTGCGGCTTGCGGCCGGCCAGCTCGGCCACGCCGACCTGCGCCAGCGCACGCGTGATGGCGGCATCGTCGCGTGGCAGCCCGGCCGCAAAGTAGACCAGCGCCAGGTTGTCGGCCACCGTGAGCGCGCTGCTGAGGTAGAGCTTTTGCGGCAAAAAGCCAATGCTGCGCGCGCGCCAGGCATCAATCTCGGCCCCGCGCTGCGTGCCCAGCTGCGTGCCCGCCACAAACAGGTCGCCCCCGCTGGCTCCGCGCAGCCCGGCCATCAGCGCCAGCCAGGTGGACTTGCCCGAGCCCGAGCGCCCGCGCAGCAACAAGGTGCCGCCCTGGCGCAGGTCCACATCGGGGAAGCGCAGCGGCGCGGCGCCGCCCGTGGCATAGGTGTAGGAAAGGCCTCGGGTGCGGATCATGCGGCAGCGCCCCCGGCCGGGTGGGCGCATTCAGCACATCGGCCGTGCACGGCAATGTCCACCGCCAGGCTCTCATGCCCGGCAGTGGCCAGCGCCTGCAGCACCTGCTTGAGGGCGGTCTGCACCTTGGCCGATCCCTGCGAGAGGCGGAACTGGCGGTGGCAGTCGTCGCATTCGAATCTGGGGGCTGTGCCCTCTTCGCCTTGGGGTGCCAGTGCATACCGGGTCACGCGGGCAGCGTCCACCTGCTTGTGCAGCAGGCCAGCAGCGGCAAAGCGGTCGAGCATGCGGTACACGGTGACCTTGTTGACGGGAGCGCCAGCGGTGGCGAGGGCGGCTTCTACTTCGGGTTCGGAGAGCGCCGCGTCAGGCCGGGCCTCGTACAGCACCGCCAGCGCCCGTGTGGCGCGGGTGGCGCGCATGCCCGGGGGGAGCGACCAAAGGCGGTGTGGGGATGAAGAAGATGGGGTGGAGGGCATGGCGAGATGCGGCGGCAGGTGATGTCTGTAACGCAATCGGTTTGCATTATGCCTTCGTGCTGGCCCTCCCCCAACTGAAACCCCTGAATGAAATGGCAGAGGCCTGACGGCTGCAGCGACATGGTTGGCGATGGAGCCGTTCAACACAGAGAAGCGCCTCAGGTTGGATGGACCTTTTGGCTGAGTCTTTCAGGCGTGCCTCCATGGCATGCCCGTGATGCATATCAATTGTGAGGCTCAAGCCCTGACCATAATTCCTAATTTCCCCAATCGTTCACTTCATTCGACATATTGAGTTGAATACCGTCTGGATAAGGTCCAACCAAAATGCAAGCACTGCTATTACCACTTCATCTCACGTTTGTCGGTCTTTGGCTCGGTTGTGTTCTTACCGAAGCCCTTTTTGAACGCGCGTTGTTGGGTCAAGGTCGTGACAAGGAACTCATTCTTTCGGCGCTTCACAAGCGCGTGGATATTTTCATTGAAATACCCACCTTCACCATGGTTTTGGCTACAGGTGCAATGCTGTTGGCAACCGCCCCAAAAACCCCGATCCTCTACGCCAAGCTTGGTTTTGCCTTGATAGCCATTGCCACCAATACCTATTGCGTATATCTGGTCTTCAAGCGCCATCGACTTGCCGTGCAAGGTCATTGGCAAGCGTTTGACGCCGTAGATCATCTGCAACACAAAATGGGAGCCATCGTCTTGGCGGGAATAATACTCGCGCTGGGGCTGGGGCTTTATTTGCTCCACCCGACTGCCAATGGATAGATTGACTAGTTAATCTATCCATTGGCTTGGACCCGTGTTGGTTTTGCTGCCGAGAAGACTGCTCGGCGGTCTCTCAACCCTTCAAATACCGCGCAAACGTCTTGCGAAACTTCTCCACCTTCGGCCCCACCACAAACGCGCAATACCCCGCGTTCGGATTGTTCGCAAAGTAGTCCTGGTGATACGCCTCGGCCGTGCTGTAGTTCTGCAGCGGCTTCACCTCGGTGGTGATCGGTGCACCAAACAGCTTGTCTTGCGACATCTGGCGAATCATGTCGTTGGCAATGTCACCGTGCGCAGGGTCTTCGTAATAGATGCCGCTGCGGTACTGGGTGCCCACGTCGTTGCCCTGGCGGTTGAGGGTGGTCGGGTCGTGGGTATGGAAGAAGATTTCCAGGATCTCCTGGAGGCTGATCTCGTCGGCGTCAAACGTCAGGCGCACCACCTCGGCGTGGCCGGTGTCGCCCCGGCAGATTTGTTCGTAGCTGGGGTTCAGCGTGTGGCCGTTGGTGTAGCCGCTTTCCACGTCGGTGACGCCGCGCACGCGGTCGAAGACCGCCTCAGTGCACCAGAAACAGCCGCCGCCCAGGGTGATGGTTTGCAAAGTCATGGTGGTCCTTGGGTTCAAACTTGACCATTATGAATTGACGCCCTATCCCGTGCTTGCTACATTACTAACCGGTCAGTCATTAACGAAGCCCTTCCTTGCCTTCCACCTCCCTTCCCCCCACCGCCTCCGTCGGCACCAAACGCGAGCGCCGCAAGGAAGCCCGCCCGGGTGAGCTGCTGGAGGCCGCGCTGGACCTGTTTGTCGAAAAAGGGTTTGCCGCGACACGGGTGGATGAAGTGGCGGCCCGTGCAGGCGTCTCCAAGGGCACGCTGTTTTTGTATTTCCCCAGCAAGGAAGAGCTTTTCAAGGCGGTGGTGCGCCAGAACATCGCGGGCCGTTTTGAAGAGTGGCGGGATGAGCTTGATTCCTTTGTGGGCACCACCAGCGATCTGCTGCGCTACTGCTACCAGGTGTGGTGGGAGCGCATAGGCGCCACCAAGGCCTCGGGTATTACCAAGCTGATGTTCAGCGAGGCCCAGAATTTCCCGGAGATCACCGAGTTCTACCAGCAGGAGGTGATTCTGCCGGGGCAGGCGCTGATCCGCCGCATCGTCGAACGCGGCATCGAGCGCGGCGAGTTCCGCCCCGTGCCACTGGACTACATCGTGCATGTGGTTCTGGCGCCCATGATCTTCCTCATGATGTGGAAGCACTCGGTGGGGGCCTGTATTCCAGACTCGCTGGGCCTGCGGCCTGAGTTGTATATCGATGCCCAGATCGACAATGTGCTGAACGGACTGCTGGTGCGGCCCGACCCTTCTTCTCCCGTGCCCTCCCCCTCTCACACTTCTTCTGCGCCGCCCTCACGCGGCTCCTGACCATGAAACGCTGGATTCCCTGGATGGTGGCAGCCGTCGTTGTTGTCTTGCTTGGCGGCGGCGTGTGGCGGGCCATGGCGGCGCGGCAGGCGCAGCAAAAGGCATTGGCCGAAACCACGGCCCAGCGCGCCCAGGCGCCGCTGCAACTGGCAGCCCAAGAGGTGTTGCCGGTGCGGCGGCAGAACCTGGCGCTTGGCGTGCCCGTATCGGGCGCCTTGCGGGCGGTGGACTCGGCCATGGTCAAGGCGCGCGTGGGCGGTGAGTTGCAGGGGCTGACGGTGCGCGAAGGCGACAGCGTGAAGGCCGGGCAGGAAGTGGCCCGCATCGACCCCACCGAAGCCCGCGCCCGCCTGCGCCAGGCGCAGCAGCAGGCCGATGCCGCCAAAGCCCAGGTGGACATCAACCAGCGCCAGTACACCAACAACCGCGCGCTGGTGGACCAGGGCTTTATCTCGGCCACGGCGCTGGTCACCTCGCAAGCCAGCCTCGAATCTGCGCAGTCCAACCACCAGGCCGCAATGGCCGCCGCCGACGTGGCCCGCAAGGCACTGGAAGACACGGTGCTCAAGAGCCCCATCAGCGGGCTGGTGGCGCAGCGCCTGGCCCAGCCGGGCGAGCGCGTGGCAGTGGACACCCGCATCATCGAGGTGGTGGACCTGTCGCGGCTCGAGCTGGAAGCGCTGCTCAACCCGGCGGATTCCGTGGCGGTGCAGGTGGGCCAGAAGGCGCAGCTCACCATCGAGGGCATTCCCGCCCCGGTGCCTGCCACCGTGGTGCGCATCAACCCCAGCGCCCAGGCAGGCAGCCGCACGGTGCCCGTCTACCTGCGGGTTGAGCAAGCCCCCGGCGCCACGCCGCTGCGGCAAGGCCTGTTTGTGCAGGGAACGCTAGATACCGGGCGGGCCGACGTGCTGGCCGTGCCGCTGGACGCCGTGCGCACCGACAAGCCCGCCCCCTACCTCCAAACCTTGAAAGATGGCCGCGTGGTCTATGCACCCGTCAAGACCGGCACCCGCGCGGTGGTGGGCGGCCAGACCCTGGTGGCGGTCGAAGGTGTGCCCGAAGGCACGGTGGTGATTGCGGGCCGGATCGGCCTGCTGCGCGAGGGCACGGCCGTGGCGGTGGCTGCATCAGCTGCGACAGCCGCTGCTGCACATGCATTGGCAGCGGCATCCCGCGCTGCTCCCTGATCACCCTGACTACCCCAACCCGCCATGTGGTTCACCAAAGTCAGCCTCAAAAACCCCGTGTTCGCCACGATGGTGATGCTTGCCATCGTCGTGCTGGGCCTGTTCTCCTACCAGCGCCTGAAGGTTGACCAGTTCCCCAACATCGACTTTCCGGTGGTGGTGGTCACCGTGGACTACCCCGGTGCGTCGCCGGAAATCGTCGAGAGCGAAGTCACCAAGAAGATCGAGGAAGGCGTCAACTCGATTGCAGGCATCAACGCCCTGACCTCGCGCAGCTACGAAGGCACGGCCGTTGTCATCATCGAGTTTCAGCTCCACATCGACGGCCGCAAGGCCGCCGAGGACGTGCGCGAAAAGGTGGCCACTGTGCGCCCCCTGCTGCGCACCGAGGTCAAGGAACCCCGCGTGCTGCGCTTTGACCCGGCCAGTCGCGCCGTGTGGTCGCTCGCGGTACTGCCGGACGAAAAATCCGGTCGCAGCGCTGTCGAGCTGACCACCTGGGCCGAGCAGATTCTGAAGAAACGCCTGGAAAACGTGCGCGGCGTGGGCGCCGTGAACCTGGTGGGCGCCACCAAGCGCGAGATCAACATCTACCTGAACCCGCAGGCGCTCGAAGCGTTTGGCGTGACCCCCGACCAGGTGGCGCAGGCCGTGCGCAACGAGAACCAGGACCTGCCCGTGGGCTCCATCCGGTCCCTCGCGCAGGAGCGCGTGGTGCAGATCGACGCTCGCATGGAACGCCCCGAAGACTTTGGCAAGATCATCGTGGCCCGCAAGAACGGAGCGCCGGTCCGGCTGGACCAGGTGGCCCGCGTCAACGACGGCGCGCAGGAAGTGGAGAGCCTGGCCCTGTACAACGGCCAGCGCACGCTGCTGCTGTCGGTGCAGAAGTCGCAGGGCGAAAACACCATCGAGGTGGTGGACGGCCTGAACGCCGCTGTGGTGGAGCTGAAGAACCAGCTGCCTCCCGGCGTGCGGCTGGAGACCATTGGCGACAGCGCCCGCCCGATCCGCGTGGCGGTGAACAACGTGCGCCAGACATTGATCGAGGGCGCCATCCTCACGGTGCTCATCGTGTTCCTGTTCCTGAACTCCTGGCGCTCCACCGTGATCACCGGGCTGACGCTGCCAATTGCGCTGATCGGCACGTTCCTGTTCATGAACATGTTCGGCTTCACCATCAACATGATCACGCTGATGGCGCTGAGCCTGTGCGTGGGCCTGTTGATCGACGATGCCATCGTGGTGCGCGAGAACATCGTGCGCCACGTGCAGATGGGCAAAGGCGCCTACGCAGCCGCCATGGACGGCACGCAGGAGATTGGCCTGGCGGTGCTGGCCACCACGCTGTCCATCGTGGCGGTGTTCATGCCCATTGGCTTCATGGGCGGCATCATCGGCAAGTTTTTCCACGAGTTCGGCATCACCATCGTGGCGGCGGTGATGATCTCGATGTTTGTGAGCTTCACGCTTGACCCCATGCTGTCGAGCATCTGGCACGACCCGAGCATCCATGCCCACGGCCAGAAGATCGAGCCCGTCACCTTCTACGACAAGACCATTGGCCGCGTCACAGGCTGGTTCGACCGTGCCACCGATGCATTGGCCGAGGGCTACCAGCGCATCCTGCGGTGGTCGCTGGTGCACAAGCTGACCACCATGGCCATTGCGCTGGCCATCTTTGTGCTGAGCATCTTCATGGTGCCGCTGCTGGGCACCGAGTTCGTGCCCAAGGCCGACTTCTCCGAAACCTCGCTCAATTTCTACACCCCCGTGGGCTCGTCGCTGGAGGCCACCGAGGCCAAGGCACAACAGGTGGAGGGCATCCTGCGCGAGATGCCGGAGGTGCGCTACACACTGGCCACCATCAACACCGGCAGCGCCCAGGGCAAGATCTACGCCAATATCTATGTGCGCCTGGTAGACCGCAAGGACCGCAGCCGCAGCGTGGACCAGATGTCCGACGTGCTGCGGGAACGCCTCAAGACCGTGCCCGGCATCACCATCACCCACGTGGGCCTGCTGGACGCCGTGGGCGGCAACAAGCAGGTGGAGTTCTCGCTGCAAGGCCCCGACCTGCAGGAGCTGGAGCGCCTGACCAAGGTGGTCACCGAAAAAATCCGCGACATTCCCGGGCTTGTGGACCTGGACACCAGCGCCAAGCCCAACAAGCCGGTGATCGCCCTGGAGGTCAAGCGCGACGTGGCGTCGGACCTGGGCCTGTCGGTGGCGCCCATGGCAGCATCGCTGCGCACCCTGGTGGCAGGCACCACGGTGGGCAACTGGCGTGCCCCCGATGACCAGACCTACGATGTGAACGTGCGCCTGGCCCCCGAAGCCCGCACCCAGCCCGCCGACCTGGAGCGCCTGCCCTTTGCCCTGGCGGCCACCGACGGCACTACGCGCATCGTGCGCCTGAACCAGGTAGCGAGCGTGACCGAATCCACCGGCGCCAACCAGATCAACCGCCGCGACCTGACCCGCGAAGTGGCGGTGAACGCCAACGTGGCAAAGCGCTCGGCCGGTGAAGTGTCGAACGACATCAAGAAGGCGCTGGAGGAAGTGAGCTTCCCGCCCGGCTATCGCTACCAGTTCAGCGGCTCCACCAAGAACATGGCCGAGTCCTTTGGCTATGCCATTTCGGCCCTGGCCATGGCGATCATCTTCATCTACATGATCCTGGCGAGCCAGTTCAAGAGCTTCTTGCAGCCGCTGGCGCTCATGACCTCGCTGCCGCTTACGCTGATTGGCGTGGTGCTGGCGCTGTTGATGTTTCGCTCCACGCTGTCGATGTTCTCCATCATTGGCGTGGTGATGCTGATGGGGCTGGTCACCAAGAACGCCATCTTGCTGGTGGACTTTGCCATCCGTGCCCGCGAGGAGCACGTGAACGACCAGGGCCAGACCGTGCCCGGCCTGCCCCGTGCCGACGCCTTGCTGCTGGCCGCCCGGGTGCGGCTGCGCCCCATCCTGATGACCACTCTGGCCATGATCTTCGGCATGGTGCCACTGGCGTTCGCGTTGTCCGAAGGCTCGGAGCAGCGCGCGCCCATGGGACAGGCTGTGATTGGCGGGGTCATTACCTCTTCCCTCTTGACCCTGGTGGTGGTGCCGGTGGTGTATTGCTACATGGACGACTTGGCCCAGTGGGCCCTTCGCAAGATGGGACGCGCCCCGGCAGCGCCTAAAATCGAAGGTTTGTCCTGATCGTCCCGATCGGCCTTGCATCTGCCCCACGGAGAAATCCCATGAACCTGCCCCTGAACACGTCCGCCAACACCAGCGACCCTATTGCCCAGGCCCGCTACAACATGATCGAGCAGCAGATCCGCCCCTGGAATGTGCTCGACGCTGACGTGCTCGATCTGCTGGCGGTGGTCCGCCGTGAAGACTTTGTTCCCCCGGCCTACCGCAGCCTGGCCTTCATGGACATCGAAGTGCCCCTGCTGGGCAACGACGCCGAAGAGGCCGTGCGCCTGGGCCACAGCATGCTGCAGCCGCGCGTCGAGGCACGCATCCTGCAAGACCTGCAAATCCAGCCAACAGACCGCGTGCTGGAGATCGGTGCAGGTTCGGGCTACATGGCCGCCCTGCTGGCCGCCCGCGCCGAGCGTGTGGTGTCGCTCGAAATCAACCCCGAACTCGCCGAAATGGCCCGTGAGAACCTGCGCGATGCGGGTGTTCAAAACGCCGATGTGCGCCTGAACGACGGCGCCCGCGACGCCATTCCCGACGGCCCGTTCGACGTGATCGTACTCAGCGGCTCGGTGGCCGAAGTGCCCACCGCCCTGCTCTCGCTGCTCAAGGACGGTGGCCGTCTGGGCGCCATCGTGGGCGGCGAGCCCGTGATGCGTTTCACCCTGACCCGCCGCACCGGCGACCGTTTCGAGACCACCTCGCCCTGGGACACCATCGCCCCGCGCCTGGTGAACTTCCCGGAACCTTCCGGCTTTACGTTCTGACCCTGTTGTTCGGCTTTCTTCGGAGTTCTGCATGATCGATCACGTCCGCCCCGCCCAGCTGTCTGCTTGGTTTGCCGCCGCACCCGAAGGCAGCCAGCCCCTGGTGCTGGACGTGCGCGAACCCTGGGAGCTGCAGACAGCCAGCGTGCGCGCCGACGGGTTTGAACTGGTGGCCATCCCCATGGGCGAATTGCCCGGGCGACTGGCCGAGCTGGACCCCGCCCGCCCCATTGCGTGCCTGTGCCACCACGGCGCACGCAGCCTGCGGGTGGCATCGTTCCTGCAACACAACGGGTTTGAACAGTTGGCCAATATCACCGGTGGCATTGATGCCTGGTCGCACGAAAACGACCCCACCGTGCCCCGCTATTGATCGCGCCCCTGGCACCCGCTCTCCCATCGAACCGCAGACTCTTCCGAAGGACCCCCATGACTCCGCACCGGCCCCTCTCCCTGTCACTTCTGTCCCTGGCGCTCGGCGCGGCGCTGAGCGCTCCAGCGCACGCCCAGAGCCTGCTGGAGCTGGTGGAATCGGCACGCACCTATGACACGACCTGGCAGTCGGCCCGAGCCCAGCTCGACGCAGCATCCCGCCGCGCCGACCAGGCCCGCGCCGGCCTGCTGCCCAGCGCCGCGCTCACGGCCGGACTCAGCCGCGCCAATGTGGAACTGAGCCGCCCGCCTGTGGAGAACACCGGCACCACGCAGACGGTGGGCGTGCAGGCCTCGCAACCGTTGTACCGGCCCGCCAACCGCATCACGCTGGAGCAAGGCCAGCGCGGCATTGACGTGGCCCAGGCGCAGTTGGACGCCGCCACGCAAGACCTGCTGGTGCGCGTGAGTCAGGCCTACTTTGACGTGCTGGCCGCGCAGGACACCCTGGCCTTCGTGCAGGCGCAAAAAGCGGCCGTGTCAGAACAACTGGCCTCCGCCAAGCGCAACTTCGAGGTGGGTACCACCACCGTCACCGATTCGCGCGAGGCCCAGGCCCGCTACGACCTCGTGGTGGCCCAGGAAATCGCGGCCGAAAACGACCTGCGCGTGAAACGCCTGGCACTGGACCAGCTGGTGGGCATCACCGGCACCAAGCCCCAGCCGCTGGCGCTGCCCGTGCAACTGCCCACGGTGCAGCCCGACAACGTGACCACCTGGGTGGACACTGCACGCGACCAGCAGCCCGGCGTGCGCCAAGCCGCCATCGCGCTGGACATTGCCCGCCTTGAAACCAAAAAGGCCGAAACCGGCCACCTGCCCACCCTGGACCTGCAGGTGGGCTACAACGTCACGCGCAATCCGAATGGCACCATCACGGCGCCCGGCGTGAACAACCGCACCAACAGCGCCAGCGTGGGCGTGGCCTTCAATCTGCCGCTGTTTGCCGGATTTGCGGTGCAAAACCGCGTGAAGGAAACCCTGGCCCTCGAAGAAAAGGCCAGCGCCGACCTGGAGACCACGCGCCGCAACGTGGCCCAGGCCACGCGCGCCGCCTTCTTTGGCGTGCAATCCGGCCAGGGCCAGGTGCAGGCCCTGGAGGCTGCCGAAGCCTCCAGCCAGAGTGCGCTCGATGCCAACAAGCTCGGTTATCAGGTGGGCGTGCGCATCAACATCGACGTGCTCAATGCCCAAAGCCAGCTCTTCCAGACCAAGCGCGACCTGGCCCAGGCCCGCTACAACGTGCTGCTCGGCACGCTGAAATTGCGCCAGGCGGCGGGCACGCTGACGCAGCAGGACATCGAGGCGATCAACGCCTTGCTCATCAAGCCCTGACGGGGTTGGCGGACGGGCCGCGCGGAGCTACCCGGCGGCTTGCAGCACGGCCTGCACCGCCTGCGCCGTAGCCCGGGCCGCTCCCCGGTGCGCCGTGGCAAAACGGCTGGCACGTTCGCTGGCCGCAGCCTGTTCCGGGGCATCCGTCGCCAATTGGGCCGCGAGCGCCATGCCTGCGGCCATGTCGGGCACGCGCTGCGCAGCCCCTGCCGCGCAGGCCAGCTCGGCGGCCTCGGCAAAGTTGAAGGTATGCGGCCCCAGCACCACAGGGCAGCCGCAGGCGGCGGCCTCGATCAGGTTCTGGCCGCCCAGGGGGGCAAAACTGCCACCCAGCAAGGCCACATCGGCCAGGCCGTAGTACAGCGCCATTTCGCCCAGTGAATCCCCCAGCCACACGTCGGCCGCCTCGGGTTCTGCCGCCCAGTGGCTGCGGCGCGATACGGTGAGCCCAGCGCGCAGGAGCAGCTGTTGCACCTCGTCAAACCGCTGAGGGTGGCGCGGCACGATGAGCCATTGCACGCCATTTGCTATATTATTAATAGCTGCTTGCGATTGTCCATCATGCGCTGCGGCCTGTTTTGGCTTGAAGTTTTCGAGCCACATTGCCTCCTCGCCCTCCCGGCTGCTGGCCAGCAGCACCACGGGGCGCCCGGTGTGGGTGTGCCAAGCCCGACCCTGGGCGATCTGGCGGGCGTCGGGCACCACGTCAAACTTGAGATTGCCAAACACGCCGCGCACCGGGGCGCCGATGGCCCGCAGGCGGGTGGCGTCGTCTTCGGTCTGGGCCCAGGCAGCGGTCAGCGCCCCATAGGCGGGCCGGGCCAGCGCTGCCAGCCGCTGGGCCTTGCGCAGCGACTTGGCGTTGAACCGCGCATTGGCCAGCACCAGCGGCACGCCACGCTGCTGGCAGCCCGCCACCAGGTTGGGCCAGACCTCGGTTTCCATGAGGATGCCGATGGCCGGGCGAAAGGTGCGCAGAAAGCGCGCCACGGCGCCCGGTGTATCCCAGGGCTGCCACACTTGCACGTCGCCGGGCAGCAGAAGCTTTTCGCCCTCGGCCCGCCCGGTGGCCGTGCCGTGGGTGAGCAGCAGACGCATGCCCGGAAGCTGCTCGCGCAGCTGGGCCAGCAAGATGGCGGCGGCGCGGGTTTCGCCCAGCGATACGGCGTGGACCCAGACAAACTGGCCTATCGGATCGACGCTGTGGTGCGACACCATGCTGTCCATGGGCACCGGATAGCGACCAAAACGCTCGCCCACCGCATGGGCATAGCCGGGTTCGGCCACGGCGCGGCGGCGCAGCTTGCGGCGCAGCAGGGGCTGCGCGCACCAGGTCACCAGCGAATACAGGGCGCGGGCAGCGTTCATGCGGGGGATCGATCAGCGGATCAGCCGACCAGCTCCACCACCCCGCCCGTCCAGCCGCTGTCGCCCCGTGCCGCCCACACCAGGCTGGGGCTGTCATCGGGCGCGGCTGCCACGCAGTGGCCACCGGGTGCCCAGAAGGCGCTGCGACCCGCGCTCACGTAGCCGCCAGAGGGCCCGCTGTAGTTGGCCACCAGCACTGCCATGTCGTGGTCACGGGCATAGCCTTGCAGCAGAGCCGATTCGGCCCCATAGGCCTTCTCGGAAATCAGCACGCCCGCCGCGTAGAGCGCGGCTCCCGCATTGCTGGCGGCCATTGCGTGTTCGGGATGGGTGATGTCGGCACACACGGCCAGCGCCGTGGGTTCACCGGCCAGCAACAGCACCTGGGCGTCGTCGGTGCCAGCACTGGCGAACCGCTCCTCGCTCGGGTGCAGGTGGCGCTTGCGGTACAGCGCCACACTGCCGTCGGCCCCGAGCACCCAGGCGCCAATGGCGGGCAAGGCGCCCGCCACCACCGGCGCAGCCGGGGCGCCCACCACCAGGGTGATGCCATGTTGCTGAGCAGACTGCCGCAAGGGAGCCAGCGCGGGATGGTCGGCCGACAGCACGTTGGCCGCCAGCAGGTTCGGTTCATACCCCGTGAGCGACAGCTCGGGAAACACCAGCACCAGCACACGTTCGTGCACCGCCGCCCGCACGAAGGCCAGGTGCGTTTGCACGTTGCGCGCCACATCACCCGGCGCCGAGGGCGACTGGGCAGCGGCAACACGCAAGGGGGTGGACAGTGACGGTTTCATGCGGGGCGGTTCAACAACAAATACAGAAAGAGGGGCACAGAAAGAGGGGCGCGCCGGGTTCGACGATACGGCGTCAGTGGCTGGCGGCGCCGACGTGCGCATCGGGCTTGACCCGGTGCAGCAGGGCCAGCATGGCCGCTTCGATGCGGGCCAGGGCCTCGGTGGTGTGGCCCTCAAAGCGCAGCACCAGCACCGGCGTGGTGTTGCTGGCGCGGATCAGGCCAAAACCGTCGGGCCAGTCCACGCGCAGGCCATCGATGGTGCTGATCTGAGAGGGCGCGGCAAAGGTCTCTGCAGCCAGGGCCTGCAGCTCGGCCGTGAGGCGGTGGGGTTCGCCCTCGGCGCAGGCCACGTTCAGCTCGGGGGTGGAGAAACTGGTGGGCAGCGCGTTGAGCACGGCGCTCGGGTCGGTGGACTTGCTCAGGATTTCCAGCAGGCGGCAGCCCGCGTAGGTGCCGTCGTCAAAGCCGTACCAGCGCTCCTTGAAGAAGATGTGGCCGCTCATCTCGCCGCCCAGCGGGGAGTGGGTCTCCTTCATGCGGGCCTTGATGAGCGAGTGGCCGGTCTTGAACATCACCGGCACGCCGCCAGCGGCCGCAATGGCAGGCGCCAGGCGCTGGGTGCACTTCACGTCGAAGATGATCTCGCCGCCGGGCACGCGTGAGAGCACGTCTTGCGCAAACAGCATCATCTGGCGGTCGGGGAAGATGTTGGTGCCGTCCTTGGTCACGATCCCTAGGCGGTCGCCGTCGCCGTCAAACGCCAGGCCCAGCTCGGCGTCGCTGGCCTTCAGGGCCTCGATCAAATCACGCAGGTTCTCGGGCTTGCTCGGGTCGGGGTGGTGGTTGGGGAAGTTGCCATCCACCTCGGAGAACAGCTCGATCACTTCGCAGCCCAGGGCGCGGAAGATGTCCGGCGCCGAGGCGCCGGCGATGCCGTTACCGCAGTCCACCACGATCTTGATCGGGCGGGCCAGTTTCACATCGCCCACGATGCGTTCGCGGTACGCGGGCAGCACGTCCACATGGCGCACCGAGCCGCCGGGCAGCAGCTGCCAGGTTTCCTGCTCCATGGTGTGGCGAAGCTGCTGGATTTCTTCGCCATAGATGGCGCGGCCGTTCAGCACCATCTTGAAACCGTTGTAGTCCCTGGGGTTGTGGCTGCCGGTGACCTGGATGCCGCTGGCACACAGCGTGCTGGCTGCAAAGTACAGCAGCGGCGTGGTCACCAGGCCCACATCGATCACCTCAATGCCCGCCTCCACCAGCCCCTGGATCAGCGCACCCGAGATGGCCGGGCCCGACAGGCGCCCGTCGCGCCCCACCGCCACGGTGGTCTGCCCCTCGGCGCGGGCTGCCGTGCCAAAGGCCCGGCCCAGGCCGAGAGCAACTTCTTCGTTGAGCGTGGACGGCACAATGCCGCGGATATCGTAGGCTTTGAAAATGGCGGGTGTGGGCTGCACGCAGGGGCCTTTCGCGTAGGGAGTTGGGCTGTTTTCGGAAGTCCGCTGCATTGTAGGCGCGCCCTCCGGGGGTACTGGGGGCAACCCCTCGCGTTGGGCTGAGGCACATGTCCGAAAACGGCCAGTGAAAACACCCCCGGCTCCTATGATCCAGCCCATGAATCCGCCCTCCCCCCCCACCCCATCCGTTGCCCAGGCACCTGACACCGCCTTGGACGAAGGCCGCTACCTGGCGGTGCTGGCGCGGGATGCACGGTTTGACGGGCATTTTTTCACGGCGGTGACCTCCACCGGCATCTATTGCCGCCCCGTGTGCGCCGTGCGCACGCCCCGGCGCGAGAACTGCCGCTTTTTTGTGCTGGCCGCACAGGCCGAGAACGCGGGCTTTCGCCCCTGCCTGCGCTGCCGGCCCGAGCTGGCGCCGCAGGCGCTGGTGTGGTCGGTGCAGGACGCCAGTGGCATCCTGGTGCAGCAGGCCGTGCGCCTGCTGGATGCGCCCGACCTGTGGCCCGCCCCTTCCGCACCGGGCGAAGGCAGCGCCACCGTGGCCCGGCTGGCCGAGCGCCTGGGCGTGAGCGACCGGCACCTGCGCCGCATTTTTGAGGCGGCCCTGGGCGTGTCGCCCCTGCAATACCTGCAGACGCGCCGGCTGCTGACCGCCAAACAACTGCTCACCGATACCCCCATGCCCGTTACCCAGGTGGCGCTGGCCAGTGGTTTTGCGAGTGTGCGGCGCTTCAATGCGGCGTTCTCGGGGCACTACGGCCTGAACCCCACACAGCTGCGGCGCAGCGGCACCACCGCAGGGGCGCAACCCACCAGCACCTTGCGCCTGGCCTGGCGCCCGCCGTTTGATGTGCCTGCGCTGCTGGCCTTTTTTGAACGGCGGCAGTTCCACGGCGTGGAATGGGTGCTGCCGGAGGAGACCACGCTGCGGCGCACGGTGCGTCTGCCCGCTTCCTGCACCGGCCTGCCCGGCGAAACCACGGGATGGTTCAGCGCACGCTTTGACGGGGCCCGCCACCAGGTGCTGCTGCAGACCAGCGACAGCCTGTACCCCGTGTTGCCGCTCGTGATCCGCCGCGTGCGCGCCATGCTCGACCTGGACGCCGACCCTGCGGCCATTAACGCCGTGCTGCATCCGCACTTCCCCCAGGGCGACGGCCTGCGTGTGCCCGGTGCGTTCGACGGCTTTGAGCTGGCCGTGCGCGCCGTGCTGGGCCAGCAGATCACCGTGGCCGCTGCGCGCACCCTGGGCCAGCGGCTGGTGGAGCGGCTGGGTGAGCCCATCGAAACGCCCTGGCCCGGGCTGAACCGCCTGTTCCCCACCGCTGCCACGCTGGCAGCGGCCGACGGCGACACCCTGGGCCAGCTGGGCATCGTGCGCCAGCGCCAGGCTGCCATTGTGGCGCTGGCCCGCGCCGTGGATGGCGGCACGCTGGCCTTGCACGCGGGCGCCGACGTGGCCAGCACCACGGCCGCGCTGTGCGCTCTGCCCGGTATTGGCGACTGGACGGCCCAGTACATCGCCATGCGCGTGTTGCGCTGGCCCGATGCGTTTCCGGCCGGGGATGTGGCGCTGCACAAGGCCCTGGGCGTGCAGGGGCACAAGAACCCGGCCCGCGCCGCAGGCGAGGCCTCGCAGGCCTGGCGGCCCTGGCGCAGTTACGCGGTGCTGCGCGCCTGGGCAGCGGGCACCCCGGCGGGTGCCGTGCCACCAGTTCCATCACTATCAAAGTAGGAGCTGCTAGCGCTTATCCATCAAGCGCTGGAGGCCAATTTCATCTAAAAATCGTTCATTCAGT
This sequence comes from Acidovorax sp. NN32, assembly GCF_057597245.1. Taxonomy (NCBI): domain Bacteria; kingdom Pseudomonadati; phylum Pseudomonadota; class Betaproteobacteria; order Burkholderiales; family Comamonadaceae; genus Acidovorax; species Acidovorax sp. NN32. Next base: position 2,784,130 of record NZ_CP199679.1, on the reverse strand, counting down.
CATGCAATTTCACCCCCACACCGTGCAAATGCGCACCTCCACCGCGCTGGGGCCCGTGCGCCTGGCGGCGTCGCCCGCCGGCTTGGTCGGCGTCTGGTTTGAAGGCCAGCGCCACGAGCCCAGCCAGCGGCTTCATGGCCCCACGGCCTGGGCTGACACGGCAAGCCACCCCGTGCTGGAGGAAGCCGCCCACCAGCTCCAGCAGTACTTCGCCGGGCAACGTGCGGGGTTTGACCTGCCGCTGGACCTTTCGGGTGGCACGCCGTTTCAGCAGGCTGTGTGGCGTGCCTTGCTGGCCATCGGCCGGGGTGCCACCACCAGCTACGGCGCCTTGAGCCGCCAGCTGGGCCGCCCCCTGGCCGTGCGCGCAGTGGGCGCCGCCGTGGGGCGCAACCCGATCAGCGTGGTGGTGCCCTGCCACCGCGTGGTGGGATCGGACGGCAGCCTGACGGGCTATGCCGGTGGCCTTGATCGCAAAGCGGTCTTGCTGACGCTGGAAAATGCGCTGCCCTCCACCTCCCCCAACGCTTTCCGCAAAGGACATGCATGAACAGCCCCGGCAACCAGCCCGTTTCCACCTGGATCGGCGAATTCATCTTGCTGGCGGCGCTGTGGGGCGCGTCCTTTCTGTTCATGCGGCTGGGCGCGTCCGACTTCGGCCCTCTGCCCACGGCCGGGCTGCGCGTGGCGCTGGCCACGGTGTTCCTGTGGCCCATCATGCTGCGCCAGGGCCACTGGCCTGCGCTGCGCCAGCACTGGCGGCCCATCCTGTTTGCGGGGGTCATCAATTCGGCCATTCCATTTGCGCTGTTTTCCTGGGCTGTGCTGCACATTGCCACGGGCCTGACCTCCATCCTCAACGCCACCGTGCCGCTGTTTGGCGCGCTGGTGGCCTGGATGTGGCTGGGTGACCGCATCAACCGCCTGCGCTGGGCGGGCCTAGCGCTCGGTTTTGTGGGCGTGGCGCTGCTGGCCTGGCGTGCGCCAGCGGGCACCGGGTTCAAGAGTGACAGCGCCGAATGGGCCATTGCCGCCTGCCTGTTGGCTTCGAGCTTCTACGGGCTGTCGGCCAGCTTTGCGCGGCGCTACCTCACGGGCATTCCACCGCTGGCCACCGCGACCGGCAGCCAGCTGGGCGCGGCGCTGGGACTGGCCCTGCCCACGCTGTGGTTCTGGCCTGCGCAGATGCCGGGCCTGCGCGCCTGGGGCGCCATCATTGCCATTGCGGTGCTGTGCACGGGCATTGCCTACATCCTGTACTTTCGCCTGATCGCCAGTGCCGGCCCCAGCCGGGCGCTGGCCGTGACCTTCATCACCCCCGTGTTTGCGGTTTTGTACGGCACGGTCTTCCTGGGCGAACGCATCACGCCCTGGATGGTGGGCTGCGCCGTGGTCATCGTGTGCGGCACATTGTTGTCAACCGGACTTATCAGGACACTCAGGCCCGCCCTGCCCGCCTCAGAACGGCCCTAAACTTGGCCCATGGGGTTTTCTTCGGGCTTTTGCCATCTGACCAAGTCCGTCAACGGCACCGGGCGCTGTACTGCCACACACATCCCCGGCCGCTCCCCCTGCAACTCCTGGCCTGCGGCTACCCCGCCGCAATTGGCTTGCCCAGGGGTTTTCCATGGGTAACAACACCCTTTTGGCCGCCACAGCGCTGATGTCGCTGCTGCTGGTGCTTGCCTGGCTGCCGCCGCGCGAGTCCTTGCACCCGTCGCGCCGCACCTTGCTGCTGCTGGGGTTGGCAGGCGGCCTCGTTTCCTGGATTTCTTTTGAGGCGCTGCGCTGGAACGCCCCTGAGCTGCGGGTGGTGGCCTACCCCACGGTGGCGGCGTTTCTGGCGCTCTTTTTCAGGTTTCCGGCGGCCATCATTGCGGCGCTCATCGCCCTGGTGGCAGCGGTGCGCACTGATATGTCCGATGCGGTTCCAGCCGTTGCCGTGCTGGGCGTGTCGGTGGCCACGGGGTTGTTGTGGCGCCATGTGGGGGCACGCCTGCAGGTGCCCAAATGGGCTGCACTGATCGGCCTGACGCTGACCCTGCCCCTGGCCGTGTCTGGCAGCCTGTGGGCCACCGACGGCGCATCCGACATGGCGCGAAGCCTGCCATGGCACCACGGCGCCGGGGTGCTGATGCTGGGCGTGGGCCGGTTGCTGCTGGCCAACGGAGCACGCTCCGAGCTTTCACGCAGCGACATTCAGCAAGCCCTTGCACAACAAGAGCGCAGGCTGCGCCTGGTGCTCGACTCCATGGGTGGCGGGCACTGGGAGTGGGATGTGGTGCAGCGCCAGTTCCGCTGCCATGGCAGCTTCTATGAAACCTTCGGCATCACCGCCGCCGATCTGGAGGCGCCAGACCTGTGGCAGCGCTGGTATGCCCGGCGCCACCCGCAGGATGCCGAGCGCAATGCGGCCAGGCTGGCGCGGGCCATGGACGGGCTGGAAGACAGCTACGAAGCCGAATTCAGGGTGATGGACACCGAGGGCCGCTGGCACTGGCTCATGTCGCGCGGCACGGTGGCCACGCGCGACGCCCAGAACCGGCCGACCAGCCTCATCGGCATGGACGTGGACATCACCGCCCACCGCGCGGCCGAAGATGCGCTGCGCTCGTCCGAGGCCAAGTACACGACCTTCTACCAGACGCTGCCCGACCCCGCAGGCATCTCGCGCATCTCGGACGGCCGCTACATCGACGTGAACCCCGCATTCTGCGAGGTGCTGGGGCGCCCGCGCGAGGAGGTGATCGGCCGCACATCGACCGAGCTGAACATCTGGGCCTCTGAACAGGAACGCAAGCGGCTGGTGGAGACCTTCCGCCGTGACGGCAAGGTGGACCGCCTGCCGCTGGTTGCGCAGCGCGAGGGCGGACGCATCCCGGGGCTGATGTCGGCACGCTCCGTGCTTGTGGATGGCGAAAACTGTTTTGTGTTCGTTTTCCATGACATGACCGAAGCCCACCGCGCCAGTGACGAGCTGCGGGCCCTCAATGGCCTGCTGCAGCAGGCCGGCCGCCTGGCCCGGCTGGGTGCCTGGGAGGACGAGCGCGGCAAGGGCCTGGTCTACTGGTCAGACGTGTGTTTTGACATCCACGGCCTGCCCCCCGGTTCGCCGCTGCCCCACGACTACATTGACCGCCATGTGGCGCCCGCCTACCGCGAAACGCTGCGCGCCAACTTCCGCTTGAGCATTCTGGAGCGCCGCGAGTGGAGCATGGAGATCGAGGTGCTGCACACCGACGGTCGGCTGGTGTGGGTGCGCGCCATGGGCGAGCCGGTGATCGAAAACGGGCGCGTGACCCGCGTACGCGGCGTGATGCAGGACATCGACGAGGCCAAGCGCGCCGAGCAGCGCCTGCGCCAGTCCGAAGAGCGTTTCTCGCGCATCTTTCAGCTCATGCCCTACCCCATGGGCCTGTCGCACCGCCGCGACGGACGCTATGTGGACATCAACCCCGCCTGGGTGGACATGCTGGGCATCCCGCGCGAGGAGGCCATCGGCCGTACTGCGGTCGAGCTGGGCATCTTCACCGCGCACGACCGCGAAAAGCTGATTGCGGAGGTGGAGCGCTCGGGCCACCTGAGCAGCTACGAGGTCAACCTGAATGTGCGTGGCGGCCCACCCCGCACCGTGCTGCAGTCCATGCGCGCCACCGAATTCGATGGCGAGCCGTGCTGGCTGTTCTCGGTGCACGACATCACCGACCGCAAACGCAACGAAGAGCAGGTGCGGGAACGCGAGGAACTGCTCTCGCTCACCATCTCGGCGGCATCGTTGGGCCTGTGGGACTGGAATTTGCACACAGGCACCGTCACCGGCGACAGCCGCTGGCACGCCATGCGAGGCCTGGACACGCCCCACACCCCACTGGCCTCCACGCAGTGGACCGCCGGCATTGCCCCCGACGACATCGACCGCATCACCAGCGAACTGGCCCGCCACACCACCCACCCCGGCACCCCGTTCGACGCCACCTGGCGTGTGAACCAGCAGGGCGACCCCGCCCGCTGGCTGCGCAACCTGGGCAAGATCGTGGGCTTCGATGCGGCGGGCCGCCCCGCACGCATGCTGGGCGTGGCCATTGACGTCACGCCCCAGCGCGAGCAAGAGGTTCTGCTGCAGCGGCTGGCCCTGTTTGACGCCCTCACGGGCCTTCCCAACCGCGTGCTGCTGGCCCGCAAGCTGCAGGAGTGCATGGACCAGGCGCGCCAGAACGGTCGGCAACTGGGTGTGGCCTACCTGGACCTGGACGGCTTCAAGCCCGTCAACGACCGCCTGGGCCACGGCGCGGGCGACCGCCTGCTGGTGGTGGTGGGTGGCCGCCTCACACGCGCGCTGCGCCCGCTGGACACGGTGGCGCGCCTGGGCGGCGACGAGTTCGTGATCCTCATGCCCGACCTTGAATCCGTGGGCGACTGCGAGCGCATGCTGCACCGGGTGATGGACAACATCTCAGCGCCCTACACACTCGACACCGAGCGTGTGGTGGTCACTGCCAGCATCGGCTACACCGTGTTCCCGCAGGATGACGCCGACGCCGACGCCCTGCTGCGCCACGCCGACCAGGCCATGTACGCCGCCAAGCAGGCCGGGCGCAACCGGTTCCACCAGTTCGACGCTGCGCAGGAACGCGCCCTGCAACTGCAGCGCGAACAGGGCCGCCACTTGCGCGAGGCCCTGGCCGCCGCGCAGTTCACGCTGTACCTGCAGCCCAAGGTGGACATGAGGAGTGGGGCCGTGGTGGGTGCCGAAGCGCTGGCGCGCTGGCAGCACCCCGAACGCGGCCTGGTGCCGCCGGGCGAGTTCTTGCCCCTGCTGGAGGGCACCGAGCTGGAAATCGACTTTGGAGAATGGGTGGTCGAAGCCGCACTCACCGTGCTGGCGCAACTGCAGGCACACGGACTGCACCTGCCGCTGAGCATCAACATCGCCGCCCAGCACCTGCAAAACCCAGACTTTGCCGACTGGATGGCCCGGTGCATCGCCCGCCACCCAGGCGTGCCCGGCCACCTGGTGGAAATCGAAATCACCGAAAGCGCCGCCCTCTACGACCTGACCGCCGTGGCGCAAACCCTGACGGCGCTGCGTGCGCTGGGGGTGGCGGTGTCGCTGGACGACTTTGGCACCGGCTACTCGTCGCTGACCTACCTGCGCCGCCTGCCCATGGACACGCTCAAGATCGACCAGAGTTTTGTGCACGGCATGATGGGCGACCCCGGCGACCTGGCCATCGTGCAGGGGGTCATCGGCCTGGCCCGCTCCTTCGGCTACCGCGTGATTGCCGAAGGCGTGGAAACCATCGAACAAGGCCAGATGCTGCTGCAGCTGGGCTGCATGCAGGCCCAGGGCTACTGTATCGCCCGGCCCATGCCGCTGCAGGATTTCATCGGCTGGACGCCAGGGTGGCAACCGCCGGTGGGATGGCAGAAAAACCGGCCTGCGTGATTGCGCTCCGGCCGGAGTCTCGCCCCGCTCTGGCCCGGTGCCAGCGCACTGCGTCGATGGCAAAAAATCCGGGCGTTGCGACCGCCAAGGCGGTAACAATGAATCTCCGTTCTTTTCTTACTATCGGAGGGGTCCCATGAGCGCTTTGACTTTGACCAACAGCACCTCGTACATCGCCCAGTACGTGATTCACCGGGGTGGGCTGGCCCTCGCCCGCCTGCCGGGCCTCACCCCCGGCGCGACGCTATCCGTCCCGGAGGCCGAAACTTTCGAGATCACGGCCAGCACCATACTGGAAGGCAACACCTATACCTCCGCACCGATAGCAGTCAGTGGTGCGACCCGTTTTCTGGCGCAGGTGAAGCAGCAGCGCGCCCAGCAAACCTACGAATTCGAAGTGGTGACAACACCCAGTAGCGTTGCCAACCAGATGCAATTCGAAAAAACCAGCCTTGGCCCGGTGACCTTCCAGATCACGCACCAAGGTGTGCCAGTGCAAGACGTCGTAGTGCCTGACTCATTCGTGCAGGTCACGGTGGAAATCAGCGATGTCTACTCCGTCTACGCCGTCATCAATGGCATCACGACTGACAGCGTGACCACATCCAATCCCAACGCCACCGTCACAGCAGTGTCCGAAGCGACCGACATGGAGTTTGGCTACTTCACCCTGGTGATCTCCTGAGCCCTGGCGTGCCAAGCCCCACGCGAACAGCACGGCGGCCTTTGCACGGAGCCCACTGCGGGTCGAAAAGGCTCGTCACCCCACCAGGTCCTTCACCTGTTGCAGCGCCGCCGGGTCTTCCATCGTCGTCAAGTCACCCGGGTCGCGCCGCTCGGCCACGGCCTGGAGCGCGCGGCGCAGCAGTTTGCCGCTGCGGGTCTTGGGCAGCACGGTCACGAAGTACACACGCGACGGCCGGGCCACCGCGCCGAGCTGGTGGTCCACCTGCTTCATCACCTCGCCTTCGAGCTTGAGGCGCGCGGCATCGTCCGTGAGGCCCGACGCATCGCGTGCCACGGCAAATGCCATGGCGACCTGGCCCTTCAGGCTGTCGGCCACGCCCACCACGGCCACTTCGGCGATGTTGGGGTGGGAGGCAATGCTCTCCTCGATCTCGCGCGTGCCCAGGCGGTGGCCTGCCACGTTGATCACGTCGTCCGTGCGGCCCAGGATGAAGTGGTAGCCGTCGGCGTCGCGGATGCCCCAGTCGAAGGTGCTGTAGATCAGCCGACCGGGAATGCTCTTCCAGTAGGTGTTCACAAAACGTGCATCGTCGCGCCACACGGTCTGCATGCAGCCGGGGGGCAGCGGGCCTTCGATGGCGACCACGCCCTTCTGGTTGGGGGCGGTCAGCTCTTCGCCGTTGCTCTCGTCGATCAGCTTGACGTGGTAGCCGTACATGGCCTTGCCGGGGCTGCCAAAGCGTGTGGTCTGCTGCTCCACGCCATTGGCCAGCGTCAGGATGGGCCAGCCGGTTTCGGTCTGCCAGTAGTTATCGATGATGGGCACCTGCAGCGCGTCGCTGATCCACTGGGCCGTGGGCTCGTCCAGCGGCTCGCCCGCCAGCCACAGGGCCTTGAGGGTGGAGACGTTGTACTTCCTGAGCCAGCTGGCGTCCTGCTTCTTGAGCACCCGCACCGCCGTGGGTGCCGAGAACATGTGGGTGACCTGGTACTTTTCGACAATGCTCCACCACACACCGGCATCGGGTCGCGTGGGCAAGCCTTCGTACATGATGGTCGTCATTCCCGCGATCAGCGGGCCATAGACGATGTAGCTGTGACCCACCACCCAGCCGATGTCGCTGGTCGCAAAGTAGGTGTCACCCGCTTTGGCATCAAAGATGTGCTTCATGCTGGCGGCCAGCGCCACGGTGTAGCCACCAGTGTCGCGCTGCACGCCCTTGGGTTTGCCCGTGGTGCCGCTGGTGTACAGCGTGTAGCTAGGGTGGGTGGACTCCACCCATTCGCACGGCACCACGGTGTTCAGGTGCTGCTCGCGCAGCGGCGCCCATTCATGGTCGCGGCCCGGCTGCAGGTGCATGGGGGCCAAGCCGCGGTTCACCATGAGTACAGCGGCGGGCTTGTGTTTGGAGAGCGCAATGGCCTCGTCCAGCAACGGCTTGTAAGGCACCACCTTGCCACCGCGCGACCCGGCATCGGCGCTGACCACAGCCACGGGTTCGGCGTCTTCGATGCGCGAAGCCAGTGAGCCCGACGCAAAGCCGCCAAACACCACGGAATGCAGTGCACCAATGCGCACGCAGGCCAGCATGGCAAAGGCGGCTTCGGCAATCATGGGCATGTAGATGAGCACGCGGTCGCCCTTCTTCACCCCCAGGCTCTGCAACACGGCTGCCATGCGCTGCACCTCGGCATGCAGCTCGGCAAAGCTGTAGCTGCGCTCGGTATCGGTTTCGGTCGAAATGGCCACCAGCGCCGCTTGGCTGGCGCGCGTGGCCAGGTGCCGGTCTACTGCGTTGTGGCACAGGTTGGTGGTGCCGCCCACAAACCATTTGGCAAAGGGCGGGTTGCTGTAGTCGCACACCTGCTGGGGCTGCGTCTTCCAGTCGATCAGCTGCGCCTGTTCGCTCCAGAAGGCGTCGCGGTGGTCGATGGACTGGCGGTAGAAATCAGCGTAAGCGGTCATTGTGGGGGTCTCCTCGGCATCTCTCTCGGCCTGCCAAGACAGCAGGTTTTGAATTCATAATTATTCATAACGGGCTTGCGGCAAACTGACGCAGGGCTTGGCATCGGCCCTGAATCCACTTACACGGGGCCACATCTCCATGGACAAAGCGACTGCCGCCCTGCATTGGGCGCTGTTCCTGTGTACCGCATGCTTTTTGCCCGCTCCGCTCCCTTGTATGACCAGAAGCACCCGGCATGCAAGGAATCTTTGGTGATGACGATTTCTGAAATAGAAATAACTATTTCACTACTTAATGCATATACTTCAATACCATGTGGTCCACCCTCATCATGACGCTGCCGACGCAGCCCAACGCCGTGCGGCTGCGCATCTGGCGCAATCTCAAGGCACTGGGTTGCGCCGCCCTGCGCGACGGCGCCTACCTGTTGCCTGAAGAACACGCGGGCCTGCTGGCCCCCATTGCCACCGAGGTGCGAGAACACGGCGGGACGGCCATGCTGCTGACTCTTACTGCGCCGGACAGCGCACAGCGCCAGGAGATCGAAGCGTTGTTCGACCGCACAGAAGCCTTCACTCAGTGGCGCGACACGGCCACCGCCTTGCAGGCGGAGCTGGCACAGCTCACGGAAACCGAAGCGCGCCGCCGCTTGCGTGGCATTGCCGACGCCCTGCAGGCCTTGCACCGCACCGACTACTACCCCAGCGGCGCCGCCGCGCAGGCCGATGCCGACCTGGCCACCCTGCGGCAGGCCCTGGACGCCTGCTTTTCACGCGGGGAGCCTGCCGCCCTGCCCGCCCATGGCATCAAGCGCCTTGACACCGCCCAGTTCCAGAACCAGCGCTGGGCGACGCGGGCGCGGCCCTGGGTGGACCGACTGGCCTGCGCCTGGCTGATCCGCCGATTCGTTGACCCGGGTGCGCGTTTTGTGTGGCTGGCCGATCCGGCATCGCCGCCTGCTGATGTCCTGGGCTTTGACTTTGATGGCGCCCGGTTCACCCATGTGGGTGCCCTGGTGACCTTCGAGGTGCTCATTGCCAGCTTCGGGCTGGAGACCGACCCCCGCCTGCAGCGCCTGGCCCGCGCCGTGCACTATCTGGACACCGGCGGCATGCCCGTGCCCGAAGCCGCTGGGCTGGAGGCCGTGCTGGCCGGCCTGCGCGAAGTGCATGCCGACGACGATGCCCTCGCCCAGGCCGCCGCGCAGGTGTTCGACGCCTTGTATGCCGTGCCGCCCACCCTTCCATCCTCCCAGGCTCCGCTGACCAGCGCCGCTCCATGACCACCCCTGCACCCACCCCCTCCGCCCTGGACCGCCCCACCCCCGTAAGCTTTGGCGAGGCCTTCCTGTTCTGGCTCAAGCTCGGTTTCATCAGCTTTGGCGGGCCTGCGGGCCAGATTGCGATCATGCATGCCGAGCTGGTCGAGCGCCGCCGCTGGATCAGCGAAAAGCGATTTCTGCACGCCCTCAACTACTGCATGCTGCTGCCCGGCCCCGAGGCGCAGCAGCTGGCCACCTACATCGGCTGGCTCATGCACCGCACCTGGGGCGGCATCGTGGCCGGGGCGCTGTTTGTACTGCCTTCGCTCTTCATCCTGATCGCGCTGTCGTGGGTGTACCTGCGGTTTGGCGACGTGCCCGTGGTGGCAGGCATCTTCTACGGCATCAAGCCCGCTGTGACCGCGCTGGTGCTGCATGCGGCCCACCGCATCGGCACGCGGGCTCTCAAAAACGGCTGGATGTGGGGCATTGCGGCTGCGTCTTTTGTGGCCATCTTTGCGCTCAACACGCCCTTCCCGGCCATCGTGCTGGCCGCCGGGCTCATCGGTTACTTTGGTGCGCAGCGCTGGCCTGCCGTGTTCGCTCTGGGAGGCGGCCATGCCAACGGCCACAAGGGCTACGGCCCGGCGTTGATCGACGACGACACGCCCACGCCTGCCCATGCCCGCTTCTCGCGCAGCCACCTGGCCAAGGTGCTCGCAGCCGGGCTGGCGCTGTGGCTCGCGGCCATGGCCGTGCTGGTGGCCACGCAGGGCTGGCAGGGCACGCTCACGCAGATGGGCTGGTTCTTCACCAAGGCCGCGCTGCTGACCTTTGGCGGCGCCTATGCCGTGCTGCCCTACGTGTACCAGGGCGCGGTGGAGCAATACCAGTGGCTCAGCGGCCCGCAGATGATCGACGGCCTGGCGCTGGGCGAGACCACGCCCGGCCCGCTGATCATGGTGGTGGCCTTCGTCGGTTTCGTGGGCGGCTGGCTGCAGCAGGTGTCGGGGCCGGAAGCGCTGTTTGCAGGCGCTGCTACAGCCGCCACGGTGGTGACGTTTGTGACCTTTCTGCCCTCGTTCATCTTCATCCTCGCGGGCGGCCCGGCGGTAGAGGCCACCCACGGCAAGCTCGGTTTCACCGCCCCGCTGTCGGCCATCACCGCCGCTGTGGTGGGTGTGATCCTGCACCTGGCGCTGTTTTTTGCCTACCACCTGCTATGGCCCAAGGGTTTTGGCGGGGCGTTCGATGCCGTGTCGGCGGTGATCGCCGTGGGCGCACTGGTGGCGCTGTTCCGCTTCAAGCTGGGGGTGATGCCGCTGCTGGGGCTGTGCGCGGCCGTGGGGCTGGCAGTGACCTTCCTCAAACCCTGGCTGGCCTGAACCAGTTGTCATCCACTTCCCGGGAGTATCCCCATGCAAGCACGCCCCCAAGCCCTTCCCCTTGACCCGGCCACGCTGCCAGGCCTGTCCGAAAGGCTGCTGCGCAGCCACCACCAGAATAACTATGGCGGTGCGGTGGCGCGGCTCAACGCCATCCGGGCGCAGCTCTCGGGGCTGGACTTTGCCTCCACGCCCGGCTTTGTCGTCAACGGACTCAAGCGCGAGGAGCTGATCGCCAGCAATTCGATGCTGCTGCACGAACTGTACTTTGGCAGCCTGGGCGGCGGTGGCGCCGCCCCTGCCCCCGGCATGTTGCTGGCCCTGGCAGCCAGCTTTGGCAGCGCTGAGCGCTGGCGTGAAGAGTTTGTCGCCATGGGCAAGGCACTGGGCGGCGGCTCGGGATGGGTGCTGCTGGTGTTCCAGCCGCGCGATGGCACACTCGTCAACCAGTGGGCCAGCGACCACACCCAGGCTGCTGCCGGTGGGGTGCCCATCCTCGCGTTGGACATGTATGAACATGCCTACCACCTCGACCACGGCGCTGCAGCGGGCGCGTATGTCGATGCCTTCATGGCCAATATCGACTGGCCTGCCGTGTACGAGCGCTACCAGCGCGCGGTCCACGCCGCTAGCGAGGGCTTGGAGGCATCGGTACAAGACGCGCAGCAGGCATGCCATCGCATCGATGTGCGCCGCGCTGGTGTTTACAACGCCGCCACCACCATCCTGCCCAATGCCCCCTGGCGCGACCCGGTGGCCATCGACGCCTGGGCCGGTGAGCTGCCGACCGACGAAGAGGTGGTGGTGTACTGCGTCTATGGCCACGAGGTCAGCCGTTCCACCGCGTTGCGCCTGCGTGCCGCAGGCATCAAGGCGCGTTTTCTGCAAGGTGGCATCGACGGCTGGATCGCGTCGGGCCAACCGGTGCAGGCCAAAGCCTTCACATTGCCCGCGGGTTGAGCCGGGACTGACTGGACACCCGTCCACAGCTTCGTTGTATCTCTAAAAATGATAGCTATCAGCGCTTGGTGGATATGCGCTAGAGGCAAAAATCACTCCCATTTCTAATCGCGGCCCCGTGTGTCGCAATGATCGGGGTTTGGGCCCATTCCATGCGCCATACCTTGGCTCACTCAGAGGCCGCCCAAACCTCTACCCATCTCACGATGCCGGTTCAGCAACCGCCCGGGTGCGCAGCCTGCGCTCATAGGACTCCCGCTCGCTGAAAGCCACAATGCGCCGCCCGCGGTAGTGCGCGTATTCGTCCACAAAGGCCTGCACGCTTGCGTACGGCCCGGCGATGTGGCCTGGGCGTTTGGAATCGGCAAAAAAATAATGCTGCCCGCCCCGTTCGAACGACACCAGCCAGTGTCGGCGCAGCGTGTTGCCGCGCACGGAGACGGGGTCGAACTCGATCATCAGGTAGCGCGGCTGCACGCCGGGTTGCAGGGTTCGCAGTGTCTCCAGCGCAAAACGGGCCACGTCCACACACACGCCGCTGGAGGCTGCAAAAAAGGCGTCAGGCGCCAGGATGGGCATGCGCCCGCTGGCCTGGCGCTGGGTTTCAGACAGCTGCATCGCGCGGTCTGTGTCGTACCGGAACCGCGCGCCAATCCAGGCGTTGATGTCTTCTGGACTCTGCCAGCGCTGCAGCGCTTCGTCGTATGTCGGCGCGTCGATGAATGGGCCACGCGGGGCAAACGCCGCCTCGGGGGCGTCGGAGTTGGGATCCGCGGCCTGTGGGACTGCACTGCAGCCACTGAGCGCCGCCAACGTCGTGAACGTCGCCAATAGCCATGCACACGACGTAAAGAACGACCGCCTCGCCCCTTCAGGCGCCGCGCGGCGCAAGTTGACCCAAAAAACAGGGGAAGACGAAGAATAAAAACGTCGGTACATGAAAAAACCACCTTGTTGGGCTGCCCAAGCATAGGCTTTGGGCGCTCGGGTGTCTTCAATTCGATGACCGCCGCTGACCAGTGCTACCTCACGCCGCTGCCCCCCCAACGCGCAGGGTCTGGCGCCCAGCCCTCGTTATCGACAATGTCCAGCAAGGCGCCCACACTGCTCCCCAGCTCCACGGACAAAACCTCGACCGCAGCTTGTGCCCCGGCATCGCGGCGCTGCGCTGTGGTCACAAAAGCGGTAAACGCGGCCCAGTCGCGCGCCACGTGGTCCACCAGAATGCGCGCCAGCTCATACGACAGCAGGTTGCCGTCGTCGGTGCGCTGAAACGACGTGCCCGCCCAGAACTCCTGCATGCGCTCGGGCGTCCAGAAGCGTTGGTGCAGATGGTGCAGTTGCGCGGGGGTGTGCTGTGCCGGTGGCGCGCCCTTCAGGCGGCGCTCGGTGTTGACAGCCAGGCCCTCATCCAGCCAGGTGGGCAGGTGCAGGTGGGCCAGCGCGCTGTGCGTCATCTCGTGGGCAATCACCGGCTCGATGGCTGCAAGGTCGGCCGCCACGACCACAAAATGCGGGCAGCCGAAGTGGATGAACATGCCGCCGCTGCGCGCAAACTCACCGTCCGATCCATAGAACTGCGCGACGTAGTGGTAGTAGGTGTCCTCGTCATCCAGCACGAGCAAGATGCTTTTTTCGGCCACGGGGAAATGCGCCATGCCCGCCAGCAGCCGGTCGATGCGCTGACGTGTGGTGGTCACATAGCGCGCGGTGGCGCGCGCCACTGACGGTTCCAGCGGCGACAGGATGAAGCAATCCGCCCCTTCGTGCAGATGCATGTGCGTGCCCAGCGCATCGCGCAGGTGCAGCAGCCAGGCGCGTCGGCCCTGGTTCAGCGCGTCGGCCACGGCCGCCGGTGCACGATTGCCCGCGCCGTGGGCCCAGGCGTCCAGCGCGGGCCAATCCAGCTGCGGCAGATTCTGTGTGTTTTGCAGATGCCCCCGTACGTCAAAACTCGCAACGCCTGGCGCCTCAAGGTGCTCGGGGGCTGGCTCGGCCTCCCCTGCACCAGATTCACCGGGCGCCGGCACTGCGGCGGACTGCAGGTGGATCTTCACCAGCCAGGCACCCAGGAACGGCAGCACCCACACACCGCCCGTCAGCATCGTTTTGCGAAAACCTTGCAGTCCGGTGCGCACAATCTGGCGGGTGGCCTGGACATTCAGGACCAGCAACACCACGAGCAGAACGAGGCCAATCAAGACAGGGGACATGGGCGAATGGGAGCAATCAGCGCCCTCGGCGGTGCCTAACGAGCACTACTATTTTGATAGCTGCTAGCGCTTGATAGATAAGCGCCAGAGGGCAAAAAGACTCAAAAACTGGCTACTTGATCAAGCCCAGCACATCCTTGAACGCCGGGTGCTCGCAAGTGCCCAGCCATTCAAACGCCACCATCTCGGTGGTCACCAGCTCGGCGCCCGCGCCGGCCAAGCGGTCGAAGGCGGCGTCGCGGTTGCGTTCGGTGCGCGAGCCGCAGGCGTCGGTCACCACCCACACCTCAAACTCGTCCTCGAGCAAATCAAGCGCGGTCTGCAGCAGGCAGACATGGGCTTCGCACCCGGCAATGACGATGGTGCCGCGCTCGGGCTCCTGTTGAGCGGGTTTTTGAAGGTGCTTGGGCAGGCTGCGCGCGTTGCCGCCCTGCTGGGGCTTGGCCGGGGGGCGCAGCCATTCGCCCAGGCCTTCTTCGGCGGCGCTGAAGTGCATCTTGGCCAAGGTCTTCTGGCACAGGGCGCGCAGCGCGGGGTCATTGGCACCCAGTCGCGAGGGGTTTTGCTCGGTGCCCCACACGGGCACATCCAGCATGCGGGCGATCTCGGCCAGGCGGCGTGCGTTGGCCAGCACGGCGGGGCCTTCAAAGATGGCGGGCATCAGGCGCTCCTGGTAATCGACCAGGACGAGTTGGGATTCGGTGGCGTCAAGCAGCATGGTGGAACCGTTTCTGTGTTCGTTGTATCGCTGTGCGGGCGCAGCGTGGGAGGCAATGGCGCATTGTCGCAGCCCTGTGCCCGGGTTTTCAGGTGCGAAGGACGGCCTGCAGCGCGGTGGCCAGCGGCCCGGCCATGCGCACGGCGTTGCTCGGGTGCGGGATGCAGTCCGTGCTCCACACCTCCCCCACCCCGGCTTCATGCAGCACCTGCAGCGCATCGCCCGCAAACAGCGCATGCGTCACAGCCACATCCACCGATGCCGCGCCCGCCTGCAGCAGCAGCCGCGCCGCCAACGCCAGCGTGCGGCCGGTGCTGGCCATGTCGTCCAGCAGCACCACGGCCCGGCCCTGTGCGTTGAGTGGGGGCAGTTCGATGGCGACATCGCGGTCGCCATGGCGGACCTTGGTGCAGACGGCATGGTCAAAGCCGTGGCGGGCGGCGGCCTGGGCGATCCACTGGGCGGATTCGCCGTCCGGGCCTACCAGGAGTGCATTGGGGCGCCGATCAGCGATCAGGTCGGCCAGTGGCTCGGCGCCGCTGAGCACCACGGCCTGCGGCACTGTAATGGCCTGCTCCAGCCGGTCTATGCGGTGCAGGTGCGGGTCCACCGTGATCACCGCGTCGAACAGGCCCGCCAGAAACCCGCCCACCACCTGCTGGCTCACGGCCTCGCCGGGGTGGAAGGCGATGTCTTGCCGCATATAGGCCAGGTACGGCGCTATCAGCGTGAGCTGCTGCGCGCCCAGGCTGCGGGCCGTGCGCGCGGTCAGCAGCAGTTCCACCAGCTTTTCATTGGGCTGGTGCAGGCTGCGCAGCAGCACCACCCGCCGGGGCAGGCGGCCCGCCGCGTTGACGGGCAAACGCAGCTTGAGTTCACCATCGGGGAAGCGGTGGCGCTCGATGGCCTGGGCAGTCATACCAGCTGCCTGCGCCAGGCGCAGCGCAGGGGCCTCTTCGTCAGCAAAGTACAGCAGACACGCTTGGTGGGGGGCAACAGTCACTGTCAGAACTCCACAAAAACCTTGGGCACCTCGTCGGCGGTCCCCAGGCGGTAGCCGGTGTCACGCTCGCACGCATGGCGCGCAAACTCCAGGTCGGCGGGGTAGCTGGCGTGCACGCGGTACAGCACGTCCCCGGCAGCTACGGTGTCGCCCAGCTTGTGCATCAGGTCCACCCCCGCGCCGGGCACCTTGGGGGCCCCTGCCAGTCGGGCCACGCGGGCGATCTGGTAGTTGTCGATGCCCGCCACCACGCCGCTGGCGGGCGCCACCACGTTGAGTGTGAGGGCACCCAGCGCCGGGTGGTTGTGGTCAAACCCCGTGCTGCCCTGAGCGGCAATGATGGCGTTCATGCGCGCCAGCGCCCGGCCAGAATCAAGAATGTCGCGCGCAATCGCGTAGCCGTCGCCGCCGCGCACATCAGGGTCGCACTCGATCAGGCGCCCAGCCAGGCGCAGCGCCTTCTGCCGCAGGTCGTCGGGTGCGCGCGGGTCGTTCTGCAGCACGCGCATCACGTCGCGCGCCTCCAGCACCGGGCCCACGCCGTTGCCCACGGGCTGGCGGCCATCGGTGATGACCACGTCCAGCGACAGGCCCATGCGCCGCGCCACATATTCAAAGAGGCGGCGCAGGCGCTGCGCGTCGGGCATGGAGCGCACCTTGGCCGTGGGGCCTATGGGGATGTCGAGCACGAGGTGCGTGGCACCGGCCGCCACCTTTTTGGACAGGATGGACGCCACCATCTGCCCGGCAGAGTCGATGGACAGCGGCCGCTCCACCGAGATCAGCACATCGTCGGCGGGCGACAGGTTGGCCGTGCCGCCCCAGGCCAGGCAGCCCCGGTAGTCGCGCACGATGTCGGCCAGCTGCTCCAGCGGCAGCTCGACCTTGGCCAACACCTCCATGGTGTCGGCCGTACCGGCGGGCGAGGTGATGGCACGCGAAGACGTCTTGGGGCACAACATGCCGTGCGCCGCCACGATGGGCACGACCAGCATGGTCGTGCGGTTGCCGGGGATGCCGCCAATGCAGTGTTTGTCCACCACCAGCGGTTCGTGCCAGTCCAGCCGCCGGCCGCTGGCCACCATGGCATCGGTGAGGAAGAACACCTCCTCCCGGTCCAGCTCGCTGCGGTGGCAGGCCACTACAAAGGCGGTGAGTTCGATCTTGGAATACCGGTGGTCGGCGATGTCGCGCACGATGGCGCCAAAGTCCTCGCGGGTGAGGCGCTCGCTGGCGATCTTGCGGAACAGCGCGCCCATCGATTCGGGAGGCTCGGCCTGGGCGACCGACACGGTGTGGCCGTTGTCCACGCCCAGCTGGGCAAACGCGTCTTCCGACAGGCCCAGCTCGTTGCAACCCACGATGGCAGGGTCGTCCACCACGTTGACCGTGGCCAGGATACGGCGGCCATTGGCGCGCACCTCGATCTTGGATAGGGCCTGGAAGCCCTCGGCCCGATACACGGCGCAGTCGCGGTGCAGGTAGGCGACGTTTTCGCGCCAGGTGTCGATGGCCACGCGGCGCAGGGCCAGCTGAGACCGGGGTGGCGCGTCGGCCGAAGCGGATGGCTCTGCGGGATCAGAGGCAGGAGAGGAAGAAGAGGACGGCTCGGAATGCATCGCGTCAGCCTAACTCCAAAGTGACCACCAAGACCCTGGGAACACCCCGCGCGACGGCGTCTGGAGCGTAGATCTTTCAGCCGCCATGACCTAGGTCAAGACTGCCATGCCTCCTGCGGCGGTTTCACTCCCGTTCTCACGCTTGTCAGTTCGGCTGCAGCCGCAGCAACCGCCCTTGTGGGCTGTCAGTCACCATATAGAGCAAGCCATCCGGCCCCTGGCGGACATCACGGATACGTTCGCCATTGCCTTGCAGCAGTTTTTCCTCACGCTGTACCTTGCCGCCCGCCACCTCCAGGCGGTGCAGGGTGCCAAATTTGAGCGAACCGATGAACAGGCTCCCCTGCCACGCTGCGCCATAGCGCGCGCTGGTCAGAAAAGCCACGCCCGACGGCGCAATCGACGGCACCCAGTAGTGCAGCGGCTGCTCCATGCCTGCCTTGGCTGTGCCTTCGCCCAGCTTGCCGCCGCCGTAGTTTTCGCCATAGGTAATCACCGGCCAACCGTAGTTGCGGCCCGGCTGGGGTTGGTTGATTTCGTCGCCACCCTGCGGGCCGTGCTCGTGCATCCACAGCTTGCCGTCTGGCCCCAGCGTTGCACCCTGGGGGTTGCGGTGGCCGTAGCTCCAGATCTCGGGCAAGGCGCCAGGTTGTTTGGCGAACGGGTTGTCGGGCGGCACGGCCCCTTCGGGGGTGATGCGGATGATCTTGCCGTGGTGGTTGTCGAGCTTTTGGGCATCGTCCTTGCGGTGGTAGCGGTCACCCAGGGTCAGGAACAGGTTGCCGTCCGCCGCCTGCACGATGCGGCATCCAAAATGCAGGCTGCTGTCGACCTTGGGCCGCTGGCTGAAGATCACCTTGACGTCCTGCAGGCTGCGAGCATCCTCGGACAGCGTGGCCCGGGCCAGCGCCGTGCTGTTGCCGCGTGCGCCCGCCGCTGCGGGCTCGGAAAAACAAAAGAAGATGCGGCGGTTGCGGGCAAAGGCAGTGTCCGTCACCACATCCAGCAGGCCGCCCTGCCCGCCTGCTGCCACAGCAGGCACCCCGGCCAGCGGGGGGCTAACCTGCCCGCTGGCACTGACAACCCGCATGCGCCCCGGCCGCTCAGTGATCAGAAACTGCCCCTGCGGCAAAAAGGCCACCGCCCAAGGGTGATCCAGGCCCTGAGCCATGGGCACCAGCGCCACCGCCGGTGTGGTGTTCTGGGCGTCAGCACTGACTGAAACCCCTGCCACTACCAAAAATATAGCTGCTTGCGCTTTTGCAGCAAGCGCTGGAGGCATTTTTGACTTGAATTTCATAAGGCTGCGCTCCTGAAAAAGCGATGGAAACCC
Organism: Acidovorax sp. NN32; assembly: GCF_057597245.1. Taxonomy (NCBI): domain Bacteria; kingdom Pseudomonadati; phylum Pseudomonadota; class Betaproteobacteria; order Burkholderiales; family Comamonadaceae; genus Acidovorax; species Acidovorax sp. NN32. The sequence continues at coordinate 2,765,538 of NZ_CP199679.1, read as the reverse complement.
CCCGTCCCCGGGCGACGCCCGAGGTGCATCGTCGGAGTGTGCCTGCAGGGGCTTTCAGGGCCTTGTGATCCCTGGGGAGACCCGGGGTTTTGATTTACTTCAACGAAATCAACGGCTTGCAAAGGTGATTATTTTCGATAAGCAAGCGTTGCGTGTTACCCTTCGCCCCCATGTCCCGATGGCTTTGCATACTTCTCCTGGCCTGCGCCACCACCGCCCAGGCTGCGCCGCAAGCGGCAAACCCTGACGATATGGACCGTTTCATCACGGACAAAGGCCTGCTGACGCGGCTGGAAGACGTGAGCCACAAGGTGGCGGACCGGGCCCACACCGTGGCCGACCAGGCATCTTCCCTGGTGGTCAACGCCATGGGGTTTCTGGGCGTGCCCTATAAGCGTGGTGGCAGCAGTGCCGAAACAGGCTTTGACTGCAGCGGCTTCGTGCGTGCCATGTACGAACAGACCGTGGGCCTTTTGCTGCCCCGCCGTGCAGATCAGCAAGCTGCCGCCACCCAGGTCATCGACAAAAAAGAGCTTCAGCCGGGTGATCTGGTGTTCTTCAACACCATGCGCCGCAATTTCAGCCACGTGGGCATCTACGTGGGGGACAACAAGTTCATCCATGCTCCTCGAAGCGGCGCCCAGATCCGTGTGGAAGACATGGGCGTGGCCTACTGGGCCCGCCGCTTCAATGGTGCGCGCCGCGTGGCGGGCACTGCCGACGGCGACACCGCGCAAGCCAAGTAACCGCCTACCTGCGGCACCGGTTACTTTTTGATCTCGTACACCGTTTCGGTGCTGCGGATCGGGCCTCCCACGACATTCACCGGCCCCAGCGAAGGGTCACGCAACATGGCTTTGGCCGTGGCCATGTCGGCCTGATAGCGTGCCCGGGCCTGGGACTCACAGCTTCTGCGCTCCGCCGCAGCCATGGTGCGGCATTCCTCCAGGCTGACCTTGAGGCCTCCGCCTGCCTCGCGGATGGCGGTCTGGTAGCGTTGCTGAGGGGTCGTGTCCGGTACCGCACCGCGCGCCAGCGAAGCCTCATCGCCATTTTGTGCGGCCGCAGTGGTGGGCAGCGCCACGGCGCCCCCCAGGGCCAGCGCGGCCATCAACACTAGGGAGAAAGAACGGGTTTTGGGGATTTGGGTCATCAGTCTTCCTTAAAGTGCAGACGCTTGAATGTAGGGCCCAGCGCACGCAGGCTTGGCAAGCACCCGCCGCACCAGGATGTCAGACAGCACCCACAACCCGCTACCGACCGCTTGCAGCGTCATCCAACGGCGCCGACACGCGGAGCGAACGCACGGCGAGAACAGGCGACGGCGCGCCACCAGACGGGACGCCCACAGGGCGCGTTGTCCGACACCCCCACTTTCCCGCCTTCTTTAGAGTCAGCGCATCGCCGTCGTAACAACACAAGGGGAAACAAATATGGTGTCATTGATCGGAACGCTGGTGGTCGGTCTGGTGGTGGGTCTTCTGGCCCGGGCCTTCAAGCCGGGGGATGACAAGCTGGGGTGGATCATGACCGCACTGCTCGGGGTGGCGGGTTCATTTCTGGCCAGCTACCTGGGCCTGGCCATGGGCTTGTACCAGCAGGGCGAGGCCGCAGGCTGGATCGCTTCGGTGGTGGGCGCCATGCTGCTGCTGGCGGTATACAGCCTTGTGAAGGGCAAAAACTGATGGAATGATGGATTCACTGCTACTGTTGGCAGCCGCTCCTTCTTTCGCCGACATTTCATTCAATACCACCCAACCATGCCCACTTCCCTGCAGATGGCAGCTGGCAATCCCGCCTTGGCTGCCGCCGTGCAACGCAGCCGCAAATTGCTCCATCGGCGTGCCCTGGTGGCTGCCGCCGCCAGTGCCGTGCCTGTGCCCGGGCTCGATTGGGCGGTGGATGCCGCATTGCTCTCACGCCTGCTACCGCAGATCAATGCCGAGTTCGGCCTGTCGGCGGCGCAGATTGACCAACTCGAACCGAACAAGCGCGAGCAGGTGCAAAAAGCGGTGAGCCTTGTGGGGTCGGTGCTGATCGGCAAGCTGATCACACGCGAACTCGTCATCCGCGCCACGCAGACCGTGGGTCTTCGCCTGACGACCAAACAGGCCGCCAAGTATGTTCCCCTCGCGGGGCAGGCTGTGGCTGCCACCATTGGCTATGCCACGCTGCGCTACCTGGGCGAGCAGCACTTGAAGGACTGCGTTCGCGTGGTGCAGGAGGCACAGCTGCAGTTGCCCGCACCTAAGGCATCTCGGTAATCCTGCTGAGAACCTGCGAGGGCTACGCCGCAGATGGCGTGGCCCTAGCGTCTGGGTACATCAATCGGCCTTGAAACCCGTGGCGGCCACTGCTTTGCCCCAGGTCACCGTGTCGGCGGCAATGGTGCGGGTAAAGTCCTGCTGGCTGGTGCCCGTCACGCGGAAACCGGCCTCTTCCATCTTCGCCTTGCCTTCAGGCGACTGCACGGCCCGCACGATGTCGGCATTGAGCTTGGCAATGATCTCGGGGGGCGTCTTGGCGGGTGCCACGATGCCAAACCACGATGAGAACTCCAGATTGGCGTAGCCCTGCTCCTTGATGGTGGGCACATCGGGCAGCGTGGGCGTGCGCGTGGCCCCGGTGGTGCCCAGCGCGGCGAGCTTTCCAGCCTTCACGTTGGGCGCGGCCAGCCCCACGCTGGCAAACACGCCCTGCACGTCGCCACTGAACAGGCCGCCCAGCGCATCCGACGTGTTCTTGTAGTGCACGGGCTCTGGCTTGAGCTTGACCGCGTCCCCAAACATGAAGGCGCCAAAATGCCCCGGAGTGCCGGCGCCAAAGGTGGCCAGGAACAGGCCCTTCTGCTGCTTGGTCCAGTCCACAAACTCCTTCACGTTGCGTGCCGGCACCTTTTGGGGGTTGACCAGCAGCACAAAGTCGGACGTGACCACCTGGCTCACAGCGGCGAAGTCCTTGGCCGGGTCGTAGGGCAGCTTGTTGTAGCTGCTCGGGGCGATGCTGAGCTGGCCCGTCTCGCCCAGCATGATCGTGTAGCCGTCCGGCGCGGCGCGGGCTGCTTCGCCCGCTGCAATGAGGCCACCAGCGCCGGGTTTGTTGTCCACGATCACGCCCAGGTTGCCCCAGCCTTCCGACAACTTTTGCGCCAGCAGGCGCGCCACGATATCGGGCCCCGTGCCCGCCGGAAAGCCCACGATGATGCGCACCGGCTTGTTCGGATACGCGCCGCCACTGGCTTGCGCCTGCGCGCCCGACCAGGGCAGCAGGCTGGCGGCCAGAGTGACCGCTGTGGCAAGCAGTGTGCGGCGTGTGCCGCTTTTTCGTGCATCGGCGGCGGGGGCGGAATGGAAAGAAGGCGTCATGGTTGTCTCCAGGAGTTCTGTCAGTGTGGTCAAGGGAAAAAAGAATGCAGCGCTGGGTGGTCAGAAGGAGGAACCGGGCTCCTAAAGCAGCTCGAAAAAACGCATGACCACAGCGTCGGGATAGCGGGCACCCGTGCCCACAAACATGCGCTCGCCCATCCAGGAGAGCGCGGGGGCAGCGGTCTCGAAGCTCGGGCTGCAGCGGAAGTAGATCTGTGCCGGGTCCACCGGCTCGCCGCGCACCAGGCGGGCAATCAGCTCCGGCGGCCCGGAGCGCACGGCCCGGTTCTGTACATAGATGAAGTCGCCTGCGTCGGTCTCCAGCACGTAGCGCGCATCCAGCTCTGACAGCCGGTCATTCACGATGAGCTGAAAATCCGCACCGCCTGGCAGCACCCGGGCGCTCCAGCCATCGCCCGTGGCGGTACCGCCGGTGATGGGAATCAGGCGGCGCAGGCCATGCACGGTCTGCCCCACCTGCTGGGGTGCCCCCACTTCCACACGCAGATCGGCAAAAAATTTCAGCCGAGGTTCGGCCAGGGTCGGTAGGTCAGGCATAAGAGGGCTTGGGCTGCAGAATGAGTCATGACTTACGCAAACAGGGTTCAGGCAAGCGGTTCACCCCAGAGCGAGGCGGCCGCTGCATCCCGGTTTGCGTAAACCCTATTGGTTATGAACCTAGCGTAAATCCCGTGGCGCAAACCCCCTGTCATCCCAGAGGATGACAACGCAATGACACGGCGTAACCCCCACCCCTGCCCGCCATGAGGCAATGGACCCCTTCCCCACCGTCTGCCACCGGCAGGCAGGCCACCACGGGCCCGGCGGGCCATGCGCTGGCGGGCATGGTGCACCGGCTGGGCGAACCCGGTTTTGCGTCGGGCTTGCTGCAGGACCTGGCCCCCGTGCTGCCGGCTGCCTCGTGGTCGGTGTACCGCACAGGGCATCGCTGCAAGCCCACGCTGTTCATGTCGGCCAGCCTGGGCGTGCCAGACACCACGCAGGACTGCTGGTGGGCCTACCTCTCAGGCCCCTACCGCCATGACCGCACCTGGGGCCGCTCCTTTGACGAAGCGGCGCCCGCAGAATCCCCTACCCGCCTGTGCCACCTGACGGCCCGGGAGGTCGATGGAGAGCACCGCGCCCGGGTGTACGAGGCCCATGGCGTGGCCGAGCGCGTGTCGGTAGTCGAATACGAAAGCGATGGATCGGTATTTGCCGTCAACTTCTACCGCCACCAGCACCAAAAACCCTTCCGCGATGCCCACATCGGCGGCTTCGAGGCGGTGGCGCCCGTGCTGCTGGCGCTGGCACGCAAACACATTGCACTGTCGCACAGCGACACCCTTGCGCCCGCCGCCTGGCCACGGTCTGGAAGCGCCGGCTTGGCATTGCCGCAGGCCGAACACCCTGCCCGGCACGGCCCCCTGCCCGCCAGCTTGCCCGCGCTGCGTGAGCGCCTGCTGCGCGTGCACGCCGACTTCACGGACCGCGAGCTGGACGTGTGTGCCCGCCTGCTGCAGGGCATGACACACGAGGGCATCGCCAGCGACCTGGGGCTGGGCGTGCCCACCGTCAAAACCTACCGCAACCGCGCCTTTGCGCGCCTGGGCATCCACTTTCGCAACGAGCTGTTTGCGCGGGTGCTGAGCGGTTAGCACGAAGGCCACTGCCCAGGTAAGGGGCGACGCTGGGGACAAGTCCTTCGCTAACGGAACAGCTCGGTTGCGCTACAGCCAGCGGTGTATGCAGGCGCAGAGCCGTCCCCCAAGCCGATTGGTTGCCGAAGGCTGTCCTTGCGTTGTCTGCGGCGGCCCCACTCACCGCAGCACCTTCCACCATCCCCCTGTTAACAAAAGTTTTCCTGGAGGTGCAGCGCATCTGTGGCCTGTGTCCGGCTCGCCGCAGTGCGGCTTCATCCCCACTTAATCTTGGCCGCGTCCAATGCAGTTTGTGGGCAGTCAGTCCACATGTTCAAACCCACTGACACCAACATTCACCATGAAACTGCATATCACCGCCCTTGTTCTCGCCCTTGGTTCTACCGCTGCATTTGCGGGCCCCACCTGCAATGTTCCAGAAGAAAAATGGATGAAAGAAGCCGACTTCAAGGCGGGGCTCGAAAAGCAGGGCTACCAGATCCGGACCTTCAAGGTCAGCAAAGGCAAGTGCTACGAAATCTACGGTCTGGACAAGGCGGGCAAGAAAGTGGAGATCTATTTCGACCCCGCCACCGGCGCTGAAATCGAGCGCAAGTAAGCCTCAGCGAAGCGTCCCGTCCAGCCCCCTCGCCTGCACCCCGAGTCGCCCATGAAGCCCGTCCCTCTCCACCACCCCCCTGCCGGCACCAAGGTGTGGGACCCGTTTGTCCGCATTTTTCACTGGAGCCTGGTGAGCTGCGTGGTCCTGAACCAGTTTGTTCTGGAGCCCGGAAAAACAGCACACGAGTGGGTGGGCTACACCGCCAGCGCCCTGGTGCTGGCGAGGCTGGTCTGGGGCTTCGTAGGCAGCCGCCACGCGCGGTTCAGTGACTTTTTCCCCACCCCGCGCAGACTGGCAAAGCACCTGGGCGCACTTCGCAATGGCGAGCATCCGGTCTACGTGGGCCACAACCCCCTCGGGGCGCTGATGATGCTGGCCTTGATGGCCATCGTTCTGGCCCTGGGCGTAACGGGGTGGATGCAAACCACCGACACATTCTTCGGCGAAGAATGGCTGATGGAGTTGCACGAGGTGCTGGCCAACGGACTGCTGCTGGCGGCAGGGTTGCACGCTGCGGCGGCCATCGTGATGGGGCGGCTGGAGCGGGTGCGCCTCGTGCGGGCCATGGTCACCGGCACCAAGCAGCACTTTTGACGGACCAGACTCGCATGCGACTGTTGCTGCTGGAAGACGATCACACTCTGGGCGAAGGCTTGCGGGATTTTCTGCAGCACGACGGCTATCTGGTGGACTGGTGCACCACCCTGGCGCAAGCGCGGGGTTTGATCACAGAGCCCTACGACGCCTGGCTGCTGGACTGGAACCTGCCCGACGGCTCCGCCCTCGACTGGCTGCGCAGCCTGCGCGCCAAAGGGGCTAAGACACCGGCCCTGGTGCTCACCGCGCGTGACATGCTCAGTGACCGCATCCATGGCCTGGACAGTGGGGCCGACGATTTTCTCGTCAAGCCCTTTGCACCCGAAGAGCTGTGTGCCCGGCTGCGTGCACTGTCCCGCCGGATGACCGGCGGCACGCCCAGCAAGGCGTTTGGCGCGGTGGAGGTGCTGCTGGCCGACAAAGAAGTGCGGCTGCACGGCCAGCGGGTGGAGTTGACCGCCCGTGAATGGGCGGTGCTGGAGGCGCTGGTGTTGCGCGCGGGGCGCACGGTTTCCACGTCGGATCTGGAGGCACTGGTGCTGGGGCTGGACAGCGACCTGGCCAGCAACGCGCTGCAGGTGCACGTTTTCAATCTGCGCAGCAAATTGGGCAAGGACGTGATCCAGACGGTGCGGGGCATGGGCTACCGCATTCCTGCACCCGTTGCCCCGCCGACGGCACTAACGGCCTCTACGGGCTAACGACATGGGTATGCGCGCGGGCGAGACAAAACCGCCGTCCATCCGGGGGCGGCTCGTCCAATCGCTGCTGTTTATCTCCATCGCGTTCGGCCTGTTGACCTCCGTGGTCGTCTGGTACGTGATCGCCCACGAAATGGGCGAACTCATGGACCAGGAACTGCGAGAGGCTGCTGAGATTTTTCACAGCGTCATGGCCATCCAGCCCGATCTGGCCACCAGCGGCCAAAGCGCCACCAAACACTTTTCGTATGAGGAACACCTGGTCTGGCAGGTGGTGGACGCTCCGTCGGGCCGCGTGAAAAGCCGCTCGCACAAGGCCCCCGAGCTGGCCTTGCAAACCGCCCCCACCGAGGCGATCGCCTGGACGCAAGACGGGCAATGGCGCGCCTTCACATCGGTATTCAGCCAGCGCCCCGGGCAATTCCTGGTGGTGGCGCAAAGCCGCACGGAGCGCGACGAGGTGCACGGAGAAGTGGTCTGGTACACGCTGATGGCGGCGCTGTCGATGGGCCTGCTGTCGGCCCTGCTGATGAACTGGCGCATCCGCCAGGAGCTTCGCCCGCTGGGCGCCCTGGGCCAAAGCGTTCAGCACTATGACCCGCTTCGGCCCGACACCGCACCCAAGGCCGCACCGAGGCAGGAGCTGCATCCCATCGAGCAGGCCATTGGCGACCTGGGGCACCGGCTGGCGCAGCGGATTATCAGCGAACGCGCGTTCACCTCGCACGCGGCCCATGCCCTGCGCACGCCGGTGGCGGGTATCGACGTGCAACTGGCCTTGGCGATCAAAGAGGCGCCCGAGTCGATAAGGCCGCGCCTGGTGCGCGCGCGCGACGCTGCGGGCAGGCTCGGTCGGGTCATGCAGGCGCTGCTGATGATGTTTCGCAGCGGCATGGAGCCACAGCGCCAAAACGTTGACCTGCGCCAGCTCATCGATGCGCTGGCGTTTCACGACATGACCATCTCCATCCAACAAACCACCCCAGTGGACGCCGACCCCGATCTGCTGGCCGCCGCCCTGCTGAACTTGCTGGACAACTCGCACCGCTTCAACGCCCACCAGGTCACCATCACGGCGCTGCAGGAGGGCGCAGACACCGTGTTGCGCGTGCAGGACGATGGCGATGGCTGCCAGCCCCACACCAAAGCCCGTTTGCAGCAATCGCTGCAGCAGCAGGCTTATGGCGAAGGCAGCGCCATGCGTGGCCTGGGGCTGGTGCTGGCCGACCTGGTGGCGCGCGCGCACGGGGGCCACACGGTGCTGCCAGACTGTGCTTCGGGCTTTGGCATTGAGCTGCGATGGCCTGCCGCCCTGCCCCGTTCTTCGGACTGACGATGCGCCTGACCCGCCCCACAATAATTCGAATCCCACTACAAAGAGAGACCCCATGAGACGCCCCCCCAAAGCCACAAAACCCTCGCAAATCGCGCCCCTGTGCATCGCACTGTCCAGCCTGGCAAGCGCCTTGCACGCCCACGCCGAAGCGCCCATGCACACCGACGACGCGGGCACGCTGACCCAAGGCGCCATGAAGCTCGAAGGTGTCTTCGGCCGCGATGACAAGACCCGAGGTGCCGAGCTGCTCTTTGGCGCTGGCGTCGCGCCACAGCTGGAAATGGAAGTCTCGCTGGCACGCGCCAAAGACACGGCCATGGGTGCATCCACCACCTTCCACGGGCATGGCTGGGGTGTGAAGTGGGTACCCATCCAGAACGAAACGGGCTGGTCGGTGGGTGCGCGGTTCGACATGGGCCACACCCGCGTTCGCGACCACGCCACCCCGCAGCGCTTCACCGAGCGCGAAACCGCCCTCACAGCGCTGGCCAGCTACCGGTTGGCCAATGCGCAGGTGCTGCACCTCAATGCCGGCCACAAAACCGTCAGGGCACAAGGCGCCCGCCACCGTGCGGCCACCTGGGCCGTGGGCTATGAGATTCCGCTTACTGAACAACTACAGCTCACGTCTGAGGTGTATGGCGAACAAAGGTCGCGCCCGGACAAGGCAGTGGGCCTGCGCTACGCCATCACCGACGGGCTCAAAGCATCCGCCGCCGTGGGCCGTGGCAACGGCCGCACGTTCAGCCAAGTGGGCATGGCCTGGGAGTTCTAGGCGCAGTCCGGGACGCCGCCGCCACGGCACAATCGGCGGCCTATGCCTGCATCCGGTGCCCGCCCCACAGAACCCATCCCGCCCCACTCTGACCGGGCGGCGTTGGTACAGGCCTGGGTGCTGGCCCTGCGCACCCAGGCCGGGCCAGCCCAGCTGCAGGCGCTAGCGCCCCTGAGTGATGCGGAAGCCGCACGCGTAATGGCTCTGCTGCGCAACGACGCGACCCACAAGTCTGTTCAACCCGACCGCCCTGCCTCCGAAAGCGCCCACAACCCTGGCATAACCAGCGGCCACTTCCGCCCGCGCATCACCCTCATGACACTGGGCCGGGGCGACGGCCTGCTGGGCATGGCGCCCCAGGGCAAGCTGGGGCCGCGCGGCGACAGCGTGACGCTGGTGCAGATTGACTGGACCTACCGCACTGATGATGGCGCCCACTGGCAGACGCCTGCCCCCACCTCCATCCTCAATGCACGCCCTGCCCCCGTGCAAGACCTGTTCGACACCGGCGCCCCCGTGGTGCGCATGGAGCGCAACGTGGCCGCCGAGGCCAACGCCATGGACCGCGTGTGGGATCTGGGCCTGATCCCCGTCGATGCGAACAAGCTGCAATGGCGCCACCGCGCCGCAGCCGCCACGCTGGGCCCCGTGTGGACGCTGGCGCAGGAGGCCCACTTTGGCGACTTCTGGGCCGACGTGGTTCCGCAGTTGCGCGCCGAGGGCTGGAGCGTGGTGGTACACCCCGGCTTCGCACACGAAAGCGTGCCCGTGTCGCGCTGGAAGCTGGTCATCGCCCCCGACACTGGCGAGCTGCTGGCCAAGGAAGTCGATGGCCCGCTGGGCACACGCCAGCGCCCCGTGCAGAAACTGCACCTGCCCGAGCGCGAAGGCGCCTGGCTGCTCAGCCTGGGCATCGAGATCGACGGTGAAACGCTGGACCTGGCCCCCATGCTGGCTGACCTGCTGCGCCGCGACGTGCGCTGGCTCAACGCGCGGCAGATGGCGGCCATCGACGACATCGCCGTCATCTCGCTGCGCGCTCCTGGCGGGCGGCGCATCGACGCACCCGCAGGGCCGCTCAAGGCCATCGTGGGCGCCATGGTGGACCTGCTGACGGACCCCACCCGAAAACAGCTGAAGGACGGCGACCCGCTGCGCCTGGGCGCCTGGGAGGTCCGCCGCATCGAGGCCTTGCGTGCCGGGCTGGTGCAAGCCCACCGCGTGGGCACCGTCAGCGGCTGGAGCAACGACTGGCAGCTACAGGGCGACGCGGGCCTGGCACAGCTCGCCCAGCGCCTGCGCCGCATCGGCACCCCGCAGCCCGTGGTGGCGCCCCAGGGCCTGCAGGTGCAGCTGCGCCCCTACCAACTCGACGGCCTGGCCTGGCTGCAGTACCTGCGCGCCCAGGGCCTGGGCGGCATTCTTGCCGACGACATGGGCCTGGGCAAAACCGCGCAGGCGCTGGCCCATGTACTGGTGGAGAAACAAGCGGGCCGCCTCACCCGCCCGGCCCTGGTGGTGCTGCCCACCTCGCTGCTCTTCAACTGGCAGGCCGAGGCCGCGCGCATGGCGCCCGGCCTGCGGGTGCTGGCCCTGCATGGCGCGAGCCGGGGCCAGCGCTATCTGCAGATCGCCGACCATGACCTGGTGCTGACCACCTACCCGCTGCTCTGGCGCGATGTGGATGCGCTGGCGGCAGAGCCCTTTCACCTGCTGATCCTGGACGAAGCCCAGATGGTGAAGAACGCAGGCAGCCGCAGCGCCCGCGCCCTGCGCAAGCTGCAGGCCCCGCACCTGCTGTGCCTGACGGGCACGCCGCTCGAAAACCACCTGGGTGAGCTGTGGGCGCAGTTCGACTTTTTGATGCCCGGCTTTCTGGGCGATGTGCGCAGCTTCAATGCCCGCTGGCGCAAGCCCATCGAGGAAAACGGCGAAACCCTGCGCGCCCAGCTGCTGGCCCAGCGCGTGCGCCCCTTCATCCTGCGCCGCCGCAAGCAGGAAGTGGCCACCGAACTGCCGCCGCGCACCGAGACCATCTTGCGTGTGCAGCTGCAAGGCAAGCAGCGCGAGCTGTACGAGGCAGTGCGCACCACGACCGACAAGCAGGTGCGCCGCGTGCTGGAGCGCCAGAGCTTTGATGGCGCGCAGATCACCATCCTGGATGCGCTGCTGAAACTCCGCCAAGTGTGCTGCGACCCACACCTTGTAAAAGGGGCCAAGGTGCACCCCGGCACCGAACGCTCCAAGCTCGAACTGCTGGCCGACATGCTGCCCGCCCTGGTCGAAGAAGGCCGACGCGTGCTGGTGTTCTCGCAGTTCACGGAAATGCTGATGCTGGCCGCCGAACAACTGGACGCGCTGGCCCTGCCCTACCTCACCCTCACCGGCCAGACGCCACCGGGCCAGCGCGGCGCCGTGGTTCAACGTTTTCAGGCGCAGGACGCGAGCAGCGCGCCCATCCTGCTCGTCAGCCTCAAGGCCGGCGGCCTGGGCCTGAACCTCACCGCCGCCGACACCGTGATCCACCTCGACCCCTGGTGGAACCCCGCCGTCGAAGAGCAGGCCACCGCGCGCGCCCACCGCATCGGGCAGGACCAGCCGGTGTTTGTCTACAAGCTGGTGGTGGAAGGCAGCATCGAAGAACGCATGCTGGAGCTGCAGGCCCGCAAGGCCGCGCTGGCCCAGGGCGTGTTGGGCCACGATGCTGAAGGCGCGGTCAAGTTCAGCGAGGCCGACCTGCATGCGCTGCTGGCGCCTTTGAGCGAGCCCGCCAACAACCCGCTGGGCATTCCGGGCGAAGACGCGCTGCGCTGGGGCGGCACGGGCAAACGGCGGCCCCGGCCGTTGCAGCCACCAGAAGTTTGAGTGTTTTTGGCTTCTAGCGCTTGTCCAGTAAGCGCTAGAAGCTATTACTAATATAGCAACGCAGTCAACTCACGCAATTCGCGCCTTTGCGCGCTGCGGGCGTGAGGGGCAGTCGGTACGCGTGCAGGTGCCATACAGCGACAACGCATGCTCCTGCAGCCGAAAGCCCTTGGCGTGCGCGATCTCGGCCTGGCGGGATTCGATGGATGCGTCGTGGAATTCCTCGACCTTGCCGCAGTCCAGGCACACCAGGTGGTCGTGGTGCAAACCGTCGTCCAGCTCATACACCGCGCGGTCCACTTGAAAGCTGCTGCGCCGCAAAAGACCCGCCTGCTCCAGCTGGGCCAGCACGCGGTACACCGTGGCCTGGCCCACGTCCGTGCGCTCATGCAGCATGCGCCGGTAAACGTCTTCGGCCGTGAAGTGGCGCAGCCCATCGGGCGCCGTCTGCGCGGCCAGAAAGACCTCCAGGATCCTCATGCGCGGCAGCGTGGCCTTAAGCCCTGCCTGCTTGAGCGGGTCCGCGCGGACGCCGGGGTTCGGGTGCAAGCTCATGAAACGGCCCTATTCCAGAGACTAGCCATCACTACCAGGCGGGAAACGGATCGTCATACCGCGTCCACGCATGCGGGCCCTGGGCCATTTCCGCATCGGTCAGCAGGCAAGCGTCCAGGCGCTGGCGCAGTTTGGATTCGTCCATGCCGATACCGATCAGCACCAGCTCCTGCCGGGCGTCGCCCACGCCATCGGCCCAGTTTTTCTGGATGGCCGCCAAGGATTCGGCATCACGCGGCCAGCGATCGCGGGGCACTGCGCCCCACCAGAAGCCTGCTGCGCTATGGCGCGCCACGGCGCCGGCCTGCGACCACGACCCCGCATACGCCGGGCGGCTGGCCAGCCAGAAGAAGCCTTTGGACCGCACCACGCCGGGCCACTCGCTTTCTACCCAATCAAAAAAGCGGCGTGGATGGAACGGCACGCGGGCGCGGTAGACAAAGCTGCTGATGCCATAGGCCTCGGTCTCGGGCGTGTGTTCGCCACGCAACTCGGCCAGCCAGCCGGGCGCCTTGGACGCTTCTTCAAAATCGAACAGCTTGGTGTCCAGCACCGAGGCCAGTGCCACCTTGCCGAACTGGGACACCTCCATGCGTGCACGCGGGTTCAGGCTGCGCAAGATCGCCATGAGCTGCTCGCGCTGCGCTGCGTCGATCAAATCCACCTTGTTGAGCACGATCACGTCGCAGAACTCGATCTGCTCGATCAGCAAGTCCACCACCGTGCGCTGGTCCTCCTCGCCCAGCGATTCGCCACGGGCCTGCAGGCTGTCGCGCGAGCTGTAGTCCTTGAGGAAGTTGAACGCATCCACCACGGTGACCATGGTGTCCAGCCGCGCGATGCTCGACAAGCTTTTGCCGTCTTCCCCCGTGAAAGTGAAGGTTTCGGCCACGGGCAAGGGCTCGGAGATGCCGGTGGATTCGATCACCAGCTGGTCGAACCTGCCCTCTTTGGCCAGGCGTTCCACCTCCAGCAGCAGGTCTTCGCGCAGCGTGCAGCAGATGCACCCGTTGCTCATCTCCACCAGCTTCTCATCGGTGCGCGACAGCTCAGCGCCGCCCTGGCGCACCAGGGCCGCATCGATGTTGACCTCGGACATGTCGTTCACGATGACCGCCACGCGGCGGCCCTCGCGGTTGTTCAGGATGTGGTTGAGCAGCGTCGTCTTGCCCGCGCCCAGAAAGCCCGAGAGCACGGTGACGGGAAGGCGGGTATGCGGGCGGCGTGGAGTGCGGTGGGTGGTGGCAGAGGTCATGGGAGTTGGCGTGCGTGTTGTGTTGCAGCTTGCTCCGGTCGCCGTCTGGCCCAGCACGAGCAAATGCAACCAATTTGCGTTAACTGAGCATAACGCAACTTGATTGCATTTTTAACAAGCTGCGGTGATGCAGGCCTTGGCGCGTACCTTGGCGCCTGTGGCGCGCCTACCTCTCAGGGCGGAGGCTAAGAGCACGGCAAGACAGGCGTGCCACCGTTCAAGACGGCGCGGGCTATCTTTGCCAGCACCGCCAGTCCAAACCATCCCGACACCAAGGACAACACCAGCGCCAGGGCAATGAGGCCTGGCCGCAGGCTGCGATCCACTATCGACTCGGCAGGGTTGCGGGGATTCACCCACACCGGCACGGCTTCGCCCGTGTGCTGCAAGCCGCGCAGGCGACGGCCCAGTTCCTCTTGAAAGCGGCCAATGTTGTCGGCACGCTCGTGAATGGCGGCGCGCTGCCCGGTGTAGGCCACACCCTCCACCACATACCGGTAGCGCACCGACACGCTGTGCGTAGTGCCGCCCTTGCTCGGATGGTGGCTTTGCAGCGTGGCCGATTCGACCACAGCGGGCACCTGGCTCCAGGTTTGCATGCGCGCCCAGTCAAACACGGGCGAAGCCACCATGAACCAGAAAATGCCAATGCCCGCTGCGGCGAAGGGCACGGCGAACAAGGCCAGAACCCAAATGCCTCCCGGCAGCTTTTCACGCCGCTGCGTCGCGTGGCGTGGGGACGCGGGGGACATCACGGCAAGCGCTCGTAGGTGGCTTTGGAGGGTACGTCCTTATTCGAGAAATACGGGTCCGGGTCCAGGCTCAGCAACGTGCCTTGTTGCGTGATGGCGTAGGCGCTGCCGGTGTCGCGGCGTGGGCTGTTCGACACATACAGCCGCGCCTTGTCGGCACGCCAGGTGCCGCGCATCAGCGCGTCGCGCAGGGCTTTTTGCACGGCGCCCTCCGAGGTGGAGGCGCCACCGGACGCGCCCAGGTCGAGGTTGATAACCTGCGCGTCGGCCTGAATCACCAGCACCTGGCCAGCCAGGAACTTGGGCGGCGGCGCGCCGTTGATGCTGGCAACCTTCCAGCGGCCCACCAGAGGGTGTGCAGCCTGTGGGTCAGCGGCCCCTGCAGTAGCCCCCACGCCCCCGGCGGCGACAAACAAGGTAAGCAACAGGGCCTTGCGGAACCCCGCCCTGCGTGTGTGGCGGATGTGCGGCATAAATGGGTCTCCTCCCGAATGGTGGGCTGTGTTCTGGTTGGCCTGGGCGCGGGCGGCAAGCCGGGTGCAGTCTAAAAGATGGGGGCGCGATCAATCCCACACAACAGCCGGTAGATTTGTGCCTTTTAGGCCTCCAGCGCTTGATTGGAAAGCGCCAACAGCTATTGAACTGAGAGCAAATTCAGCACTAGAACCACCTCGGTGCCGTGGCGCAGAATTCAAAAGCAAGCTTCGGAGTGCACACTGCGCACCCCATCCCTAGAGTGCATGGCATCGCAACCCCCTTGTGAGCCATCCACCATGAACCCGAACGCCACCCAGCACAGCGCCAACGCCCCGGACCGACCATTTACCTACGCCGTCGCCATGCCCCACCGCGTCACCCCCTCCACCAAGGCCGCCCAAGCCGCCGCCACCCAAGCCGCCGCCACCCAGGCCGCCGCCACCCAGGCCGACCCGCGCTGGGCGGCGGTGGCGGCGCGCAGCGCGGCGGCGGACGGCAGCTTTTGGTATTCGGTGCAGACCACGGGTGTGTACTGCCGCCCCAGCTGCGCGGCGCGTGCACCCCGGCCGGAAAATGTGCGGTTTCACGAAAGCTGCGCGGATGCAGAAGCCGCAGGCTTTCGCCCCTGCCAGCGCTGCAAGCCCCGGCAGCCCACGGCGTTGTCGCACCACGCCGCGCTGGTCACAGAGGCCTGCCGCATCATCGAAGGCGCTGCCGCCGGTGAGGCGCCCACGCTGGATGCGTTGGCCGCCCAGATGGGCCTGAGCCCGTCGCACCTGCACCGCATCTTCAAGCAGTCCACGGGCCTCACGCCCAAGGCGTATGCCGCCGCCCAGCGTGCGCAGCGCCTGCGCAGTGCGCTCGACAACGCACCCACGGCCTCGGTGACGGATGCGATCTACAGCGCGGGCTACCAGTCCAGCAGCCGCTTTTACGAACAATCGGCCCAGGTGCTGGGCATGACGCCCAGCCGCTACCGCGCGGGGGGTGCGGCGCAGGACATCCGCTTTGCCATCGGCCAGTGTTCGCTGGGCGCCATTCTGGTCGCCCAGAGCGACCGGGGCATCTGCGCCATCTTGCTGGGCGACGACGCCGACACCCTGGTGCGCGACCTGCAGGACCGGTTTGCGCAGGCCCACCTGATTGGCGGGGATACCGCGTTTGAAGCGCTGGTGGCGCAGGTGGTGGCCTTTGTCGAGGCCCCGGGCCTGGGGCTGAACCTGCCGCTGGACGTGCGTGGCACGGCGTTTCAGCAACGCGTGTGGCAGGCCCTGCAGGCCATCCCCGCCGGGCAGACTGCAAGCTACGCCGAGGTGGCCCAGCGCATAGGCGCCCCCACCGCCGTGCGCGCCGTGGCGCAGGCCTGCGCGGCCAACGCGCTGGCGGTGGCCATACCCTGCCACCGGGTGGTGAAAAGTGATGGCGCGTTGTCGGGCTACCGGTGGGGCGTGGAACGCAAACGTGCGCTGTTGACGCGTGAAGCCGCGCCAGAGCCCGCACAACCGCTGGCGGAGAAGGTGGCATGAGCGCTGTCCCGCTGTCTCACCAACCCGGTCTGAAGAACGACGACTGGGCGCAGCGTGCAGTTGCCATCGACTGGCCAACAACCACGGAGGCCCTGCACCAGCAAGGCAACGCGGTACTGCCGCAACTGCTCAGCGCCATCGAATGCGCCGCGCTGGCCCGCCTGTATGGCAACGCGGATGAGAGCACCTTCCGCAGCCGCGTGGTGATGCAGCGCCACGGCTTTGGCCAGGGCGAATACCGGTACTTCAGCTACCCGCTGCCCGGTGTGGTGGCCGGGCTGCGCGAGGCACTGTACCCGCGCCTGGCGCCCATCGCCAACCAGTGGAACACCGCCATGGGCATCGATGTGCGCTACCCCACGCGGCATGCCGACTTCATTGCCCGCTGCCATGCCGCAGGCCAGGTGCGCCCCACCCCGCTGCTGCTGCAATACGGCGCTGGCGACTACAACTGCCTGCACCAGGACCTGTATGGGGAGCATGTGTTTCCGCTGCAGGTCGCGGTGCTGCTGTCAGAGCCCGGGCGCGACTTCACGGGCGGCGAATTCGTGCTGACCGAGCAGCGCCCGCGCATGCAGTCGCGGGCCGAGGTGGTGCCGCTCTTGCGCGGCGACGCCGTGGTGTTTGCCGTGCACCACCGCCCCGTGCAGGGCACGCGCGGGCCGTACCGCGTGCAGATGCGACATGGCGTGAGCCGCTTGCGCAGCGGGCAGCGGCATACGCTGGGTGTGATCTTTCACGATGCTGGATGATGTTCCCCCTGTGCCGCTTCGCGCCTTCTCCTCCGGGGACGACGGCAGCTGCGGTCCACACTGCCGCCATGGATTGCCACCGTTATGAGCCTGAGCCTTTTCGACGACCCACCCCAGCCTGCCCAGCCGCCCGAGGTGCTGGAGCCCGGCGCCATGGTGCTGCGCGGCTTTGCGCTGGAGAAGGCGGCAGACCTGCTGCAAGCGGTGCAGCAGGTGACGGCACAAGCCCCCTTCCGGCACCTCATCACCCCCGGGGGACTGCGCATGTCGGTGGCCATGACCAACTGCGGAAGACTCGGCTGGGTGAGCGACCGCAGCGGCTACCGCTACGACCCCCTCGACCCCGACAGCGGCCAGCCCTGGCCCGCCATGCCGCCGCTATTGCGCCAGCTGGCATTTGACGCGGCGCAAGCAGCGGGCTTCCCAGGCTTTGCGCCTGACGCCTGCCTCATCAACCGATATGCCCCTGGCACCCGGCTGTCGCTGCACCAGGACCGGGACGAGGGCAACTACGCGCACCCCATCGTGTCGGTGTCACTGGGCATTCCGGCGGTGTTTCTGTGGGGCGGCGCACAGCGCTCCGACAAGGCGCGGCGCATTGCGCTGATGCATGGAGATGTCGTGGTGTGGGGCGGCCCGGCGCGGCTGCGGTTTCATGGGGTGTTGCCGCTACCTGAGGCCCATCACCCGATGACGGGCAGCTACCGCATCAACCTCACGTTTCGCAAGGCGCACTGAACCCACCCCTTCACCGGGCATAGCCCGTGGCTTTGGCCAAGGTGCTCAGCATCTGCTCCGCCACAGGGCGGCCCTGGAGGCTGTCTGCAATGCTCACGCTCTTGCCGTTGCGCAGATTCACCTGCACCCGAAAGAACGTGGTGCGCTGGTGACCACTTTGCAGTGTGTAACTTTCCTGGATGGAGAGGCGGGCAATGTCGTGTGCAGGCACCTGCCGCCAGGCCAGCATCAGGCCCAACAGGCGGCGTTCGGTGCGCAGGCCCTGGCGGTCCAGCTGTACGGTCAGGCTGTTGGACACTGCATAGAAGCCCCACACCAGCATGGCGCCGCCCACGCCACCAAACGCCAGCGGAAACAACACAGGCGCGCCGATGTAGCCCGCCATCACGCCCAGGCCCAGGAAGCCCCCGCCCATCACCAGCCACAGCAGGTTCTGCCGCCACAGGCGGCCGTAGGGCTGGTACAGCCGCACGCCACCTTCCACGGGCTCGATGTCGCTCACCGCGTCCAGCTCGGCCTCGCGCAGGGCTTGCATCTGCGGGTGCTTGGCGGCGTCGTGTGCGAGCCAAGTGGACTCTTCACCCGTGGCATACACGGGCACCTCAAACCGGCGTGAGAACTTCAGCGCCGGATCGGTGCTTTCCAGCAGCACCGTCCAGTGGTGCTCGTTGGTGCCCACGGCTTGTTCAGACTCGGGCAGGCCCTTGGGCACGCTCAGGCGGAACGCCATGCGGCTGCCCCGTCCCTGGGGTTGCACCTGTGCGGCACCCTCGCCCTCCCACACCATCTGCTCACGCGATTCGCTGCTGTTGTCGCCGCCTCCCGTGCGCGTCTGGTAGTGGTAGGCACAGCGCAGCGTCACGGCAAATCGCAGATCAGGCCGGTACGGCACACCGGGCAGGTCCACGGTGGCGCCCACATGCCCGCCGATGGCTCCAGGAAACGGGTCCATCACCAGCCGCACCTCGCCATGGCGCCGCGCATCCAGCGTGGCGCGCGCGGCCCACACCAGCAGGCCCAGCCCCACGGCAACCATCAGCACCAGCACGCACAGCACGATGTGGTTCTCGTTGTGCCAGGCGCGGGGAATGGCAGACAACGCCGCGGGGTAGGCAATGGCGCCCCACACCACGGCAAAGCCCCAGGCGAACCACACCTCCCAGCGCTTGCTGGAGCGGATGCGGTTGTCGGCCCATGCCTTGTTGGCAAGCCATGGCTCACCGCCCAGGGTCTGCAAGCGCTCCGCCTTGTGTGCATCGCTGCGCCGAAGGCTCCACCCCCAGATCAACATGCCCACCCCGGCACCACCAAACAGCACCACAAAAATCATCTGAAAACCCAGCAAACCCAGGCGCAGGCTGCGGTCGGCCACCGAATCCTGCGGGCGCGACGGGTTCACCCACACCGGCACAGGCATTCCGCTGCGCTGGGCGCTCTCCAAGCGCCAGGCCAGGTTCTCATGGAAGCTGCCAATGTTGTCGGCCAAGGTGTTGATGGCAGGCCGGTGGCCGTCATACGCCACGCCCGCCACTTCATAACGGTAGTGGACCGACACGCTGTAGGTGCTGCCTGATTTGCTGCCCCGGTGCGTGTTCAGCTGGGCCGAAACCACCCGTGCGGGCACCTCATGCCAGAACTGCATGCGCGACCAGTCGTACAGAGTAGGCAGCACACCTAGCAGCAGCATGCCAATGCCCACGGCGGAAAACGGCAGCGCAAACAGCATGAGAAACCAGGAGCTGCTTTTGTTGCTTGCCGCTGCCTGATGGTTGGCACCTTTGGTGCGCCGCCGTGCCTGGTTGGCCATACACCCTCCCTCTGCGTGCCCCCTTGCCGGGGGCTTTTGTTCTTCCGGAACCCGGGCGGCGCTGATTCTGCGGCTTGCTGCGGCGGCGGGCCAGTACGTTTTGCAACTCCTACGGGCCCTTGTGGTTTTGCAGGGTCCGTTCTGCTGCAGGTCAGACGCAGAAATACAAACCAAAATGGCACTCAGCGCTTATCCGTCAAACGCAATTAGCTATAAAAACAGAAGCACCTTGGTAAAACATGCGTGGCCTGTCCTGTATGCGCACCACCACACCTTTGCCAGAATGGCGGCCATGACTGCCTCTGCCACACCCCGCCCCGCGCGCTACTGGCTCATGAAGTCAGAGCCTGACGAGTGCTCCATCGACGACGCCCTGGCCGCGCCCAATGCCACCGTGCCCTGGACGGGCGTGCGCAACTACCAGGCCCGCAACTTCATGCGCGACGACATGCAGGTGGGCGATGGCGTTTTGTTCTACCACTCCAGCTGCCCCGAACCAGGCATTGCCGGCCTTGCGCGCGTGGCGAGCGGCACACGAACCGACCCGACGCAGTTTGATCCCGCCTCGCCGTACTACGACCCCAAATCCCCTGCCGACAAACCCCGGTGGCTGCTGCTGGATGTGCAGGCGCAGCGCAAGACACAGGTGGTGGGTTTGGCGCAGCTGCGGGACCACCCGGATCTGGCGCAGATGCGGGTGCTGCAGCGCGGCAACCGCCTGTCGATCACCCCCGTGGAGCCCGTCGAGTGGGCTGCAATCATGGAGATGCTGGGCTGAGCCACAGGCTTGCCCTGCTTTACCACCGCCCTGCCCGCCCTGGGGCCTCCCCGCTTTACTGTGGCCGCTGAACGGCCACGGCGGCACGCGCCTGGGCGTGGAGCTTGGCCAGGAACTCCCGGTCCAGCAACAGCCACAGCATCACCGGGGCCAGTGCGGTAAAGATGAACAGGTTGAAGTGGTACAGAAATGCCACCACGTCGGCCACCCACCCGGGCAGTCCCGTCTGCACAAACACCTCAGGCCCCGCCCGGTTGAAGACATCGTTGCACCACTGCAGGGCCACGTTGAGCGCCTGGATCGGCAGCATGGCCAAGGAGCCTATGAGCAGCTTGCGCCCCCAGTGACGGGGAAACGATGCCAGCACCAGCGCCCAGAAGATCACGATGCCGTACCCCAGCAAGCGGTAGTCCACCAAAGGCGCAAGCTTGCCCGACTTGAACTGGCCGTTTTGCACGGAGACCACCTTGAGCGTGGTGTTCAACAACGCCGTGGTCTCTTTCTGGGTGTAGCTCAGTGCCCAATGGAACAGGGTGGAAGCCGCCTCGCCCGCCATGAAGAACACGGGCTTGGACAGTTGTGGCGACAGGTAGTACCACAGCGGCATCAGGCACAGCAGGCTAGCGATGGCAACCAGCAGGAAACGTCCGACAGAACTAAGCTGCATTGGCGAGGGGGGGTTGAGGGGGTGAGGGAGGTTGCTGGCGGGCGATCCAGCGAATCCAGAGCATCCAGACCACCAGCACATCCAGCATGATGAGCGCCTGCCAGAGGTACAGGTGGGCAAACTCGAACACGGTCATGTTCCACTTGCCCAGGTAGTACAGGCTGATGATGCGCAGCAGGTTGACGACCTGCACCGCCGCAATGCCAATGGCGATGCCGGCGAGCTTGTGTTTCCAGCTGGAAGGAAACGCGATCATGCCGGCGATAAGGATGATGGCCGCCTCCACGCCGTTGCAGCCCGCCTCGATGGACACTGCAAAACCCGTGGCCTTGCTCATCAGGATGCGGCCATGGTGCGCCACATCCGAGTCCAGCGGGGTCATCAGCGCTGCGCTGGCGGTGGCGAGCAGGCTGGTCCAGGGCTCGATGGCGACCCGTTGCACCTCATCGAGCATGTCGATGCGAAAGAGGACCGCCAAGACGGCGATGAAAATCAAGAAAAATCGGACCATACGTCGATGAGAAGAACCTGGTGAAGCGCGCACCAACGCGCCAGGAATGCGCCAGGCGGCGAGGCCGTGAGAACGTGGGCCTGTGGTTCACACAGGCGCCGCAAAGAATATCAGAAGCTACCCATAACCCACAAAGCCCAAATGGCACTCGTAAGCGGCCCTGAGAACCTGTTCAAAGGTTCGGGGCGGCGTACACCAGCACCTTGAGGGCGCGCTCGGGGTCCACATCCGCAAACACAGCCGGGTTGGCCACCCGTTCGACAAAGTGCAGTTCAGGCGCCAGCTCCTGCATCTGCTCTTGCAGGAAGCCCACGCCCAGCTCGGGCGCGTTCAGACACAGCAGTGCATGTCCGCCGGGTGCCAGCAGGTCGGGCAGGCGGCGCATCAGCCGTGCGTAGTCCTTGGTGGCCACGAAGCTGCCCTTTTGGTAGCTGGGCGGGTCCACGATGACCAGGCCATACGGCCCGCTGCGGGTGATCTTGCCCCAGCTGCTGAAGATGTCGTGCGGCAAAAACGCCGCGCCCGTGGTAATGTCGTTGAGCTGGTGGTTTTGCTGCCCGACGCCGATGGCGCCATGGCTCATGTCCACGTTGACCACGTGCCTGGCGCCCGCCTGCAGCGCCACCACCGAGAAAGCGCAGGCATAGGCAAACAGGTTGAGCACCTTCAGGCCGTAGCGGTCGGTGCTGCGGGCTGCCGCGTGGTCGCGCACCCAGCGACGGCCCTCGGCCATGTCCAGGAACAGGCCGTGGTTTTGCCCCCGCAGCACATGCACGCGATAGCGCGCGCCAGCCTCCGTCACGATGTGCGGGTCGGGCACGGCGCCTGCCATCAGCCGTGTTTCGCTACGGCCCTCCATGCGCAGAGCCTCGCCCCGGTGCTGAAAGACCCAGTTGAGCGGCTCGCCAGCCGGTGCGATCTGCGCCCAGCGCGCCTGCAACGCGGCGCCGATGGCGGCCAGGTCTTCGTCCGTGGCGGGTGCGAAACTGGTCAGTACGAACACCGGAGGGTAGGCGTCCAGCGACCACTGCTCAGAACCCGGATGCAGCCCGCCCCGCCCGTGAAAGACGCGTTGGGCCTCAACGGGCAGGGGCATGGCGGCGATGGCGTCGAGCAAAGCTTGCATGGAGGAGCGGGGGCGGGTTGGATAAACGAGACTATGAGAAAAAATGGCCGCTGGTGCTTGAAATATAAGCGCTGTTAGCTACTGAAATAATAGCGTCTTCCATTATCGTGCCTGCAAGGACCAAGGCGCCGTGCCGATCCGCGCCACCATCGCCTCGCCAGGAGCATGCAGGCCATTCTCAATAGTGCGCCGTCAGCCTGCAACGACCTGGATCCTGCGTGGAAAACCGTGGTCAGAAATGCAATTACAGTCGCTGCCGGGCCATCGGTGCGGCTTGACCATCATCACAAAGGAATTCCATGTTTTCCATTCTCGGAACCATCGTTGTCGGCTTCATCGTCGGATTGCTCGCGCGCGCCTTGAAGCCGGGCAATGACAAATTGGGCTTGATCATGACCACCGTTCTCGGCATTGCCGGGTCGCTGTTGGCGCGCTATGTGGGCGTGGCCATGGGCTGGTACGGGCCCAACGCGTCCGTCGGCTGGATCGCATCGATCATCGGCGCCATCGTGCTGCTGGTGATCTACGGGCTGGTGAAGAAGAAGGCCTGATGCGCGGCGGCGCATTGCCCGGCGGCACACCGCGATAGGCATCGCAGGCCTTAACGCCTGCGCCGCCCGCATGTCCTCATCCCGCCGCCTCCTGCAGCATCAACGCCACATGCTGCAGCAGCATCACCGTCTTGCCGTCCTCGATCACGCCGCTGCCAATGCCCGCCAGGGCTTCGGCCAGTGGCATCTCGATCACTTCGATGTCCTCGCCCTCGTGGGCGAGGCCACCTCCGGTGCGGATGCGGTCCTGCGGTTCGTATTCGGCGATGAAGAAGTGGAGCTTTTCGGTGACCGAGCCGGGGCTCATGTAGGCCTCGAACACCTTGCGTGGCTGGCGCACACGGTAGCCGGTTTCTTCCTCGGCTTCGCGGCGGATGCAGGTTTCGGGGTCGTCCCCGTCGAGCAGGCCGGCGCAGGTTTCGATCAACATGCCGTCGACACTGCCGTTGAGGAACGCCGGCAGCCGGAACTGGCGTGTGAGCACCACCGTACGACGGCGCGGGTCATACAGCAGCAGGGCCGCGCCGTTGCCGCGGTCATAGGCCTCGCGGCTGAGCGTTTGCCACTGGCCGTCGCGGCGGCGCAGGTCAAAGGTCACCTTGCGCAGGGTGTACCAATGGTCAGACAGCACCTCCACCGACTGCAGCTTGACCTGCTCGGTACTGGCAGGCACCGGTGCGGGCACGGGGCGGCTCACAGGCTTGGCTCCGTTGCGGGAATGGCTTTGGCAGCGCAGGCGTGCTGCCGCAGCGGCCATTCATTCACGGGGTGCACCACGGGGTCGCCGTCGGTGCCCGAGAGATAGGGGCCAGCAATAGGCACCAGGAGCGGAGGGTTGGGGTCGGTAGGGGTGGACATGGTCTTGCAAATTTTGATTCGTGCAATATCATGCACAAGCATGCAAATTCATGCAACCCTGATTTTGATCCACGGTTGCCCCGCTTCACGCCCATGTTCACCACCCAACGCAAACAACTCATTCTGGAGCGCCTGCGGCAAGACGGCCAGATCGTGGCCAAGGCACTCAGCGAGGAACTCGGGATCTCGGAAGACACCGTGCGGCGCGACCTGCGCGAGCTGGCGGCCGAGGGCCAGCTGCAGCGCGTGCATGGCGGCGCCCTGCCCGCATCAAAGGCCGTGGGCAACCTGCAGGTGCGCGAGCACCTTGCCACCGACGACAAGCGCGCACTGGGCCGTGCCGGCGCGGCTCTGGTGCAGCCTGGCCAGGTGGTGATCCTCGACGGCGGCACCACCTCGCTGCAGGTGGTGCAACACCTTCCGCTGGACCTGCGCGCCACCGTGGTCACCCACAGCCCCAGCGTGGCTGTGGCGCTGGCGGACCACCTGCAGGTAGAGGTGCTGATGCTGGGCGGCCGCCTGTTCCGCCATTCGATGGTGAACGTGGGCGCCAGCGTGACCGAAGCCGCCATGAAGCTGCGCGCAGACCTGTACCTGATGGGCGTGACGGGTGTGCATGCCGACGCCGGGTTGACTACCGGGGATTTTGAAGAGGCCGCCGTCAAGCGCACGTTGCACGCGCGCGCTGCAGAAACCGTGGTGCTGGCCTCCATCGACAAACTCGGAGCCGCCTCCCCCTTCGGCATCGCGGCGCTCAAGGAGCTGACCACACTGGTAGTGCCAGCCGCCACGCCCGCCAAGCTTGTCGCCAGCCTGCGAGTGGCGGGGGCCAAGGTCGTCAGCGCCCGGCCGTGATGGCCGTCTGCTTCCCCGACAGGAGCAGCCAACAGCATGGCCATGCCGAGCTCGAAGGATTCCCCAAATTCGTGGCCAACGGTCGGATGCGCAGCTTCAGGTTGGTGATCAGCCGAATGCCTGAAAAACCTCGTGTGTTCATGCCACGCACACGACCCATGCAAGCTTTGGACTGTTCGACGCTACCCTCTGTCGCTAGCCTTCGGTTCTTCCCAACACCGGCTGACAGGCGCGGAGCAGCGCCCACCAAGCCGACTACCAGGAGAACCTCATGGACATCAAAGTCAATCAACCGCTCGGTCCGGATCAGACGCAGCAGCAACCTCGCAAGGTCCCGATGCGCTTTCGCACACGCACAGCGCTTGCGGGTGGGCGTAGGCCAGGGGGGGCTTTTTTCGGTAGCGCCGAGCACTGGTCGATCGTGGATGGGCTCAGGCTCACGCTGGCGGATGGCAGCTCACACGATGCCGCTCATCTCGAATTCACACTGGAAAACGGCTGCCGACTGAGTTTCGGCCAGATCGTCGCGCTGGCTGGCGATTTTTATGCCCTTCCGCACAAGCCCATCTCCGATCAGGCGGACAAGCCCGCTGCGTTTCGCGAAACCTTCGCCACGCTCGACAAGGCAGACCCGCAGGAGGTCAAAAAAATTCTGGGAATCATGGAGGAAGAGTTTCAGGCCATCGCCAACGCGATCGCGAAGGGCGAAGACCCCCACGAAGCTTACGCACGCAACAGCGACCACTGGGACCTGCAATACAACGTCGCCACCGGCGGGGCGGACAAAAAAATCTATCCCTATGACACCAGTTTTTGGGGCCGCTACATGTGGATTGCCAGCTTCAACTGGGACCACTTCGGTGCCCACGCCCACGATGTCTGCCGCGCAGGTCTTCAAGTAGCAATGGAGACCGCCGCTTCAGCCAGTGCCCAGCAGGGACTGCATCGCAGCAACGGACTGTTGAAGGCGTATGCGTACCTGGCATTCGCCAGCCACTATCTGACCGACGGTTTCGCCAGCGGACATCTGCGCACGCCGCGGCGTCACCTGCACGACTTCCAGAGCTCTCAGACCCATGCGATCGACTTTGCGCCGGATGCATGCGCCAAGGCGATGCATGACGAGGACGGTTTCAACGGTTTGTGGGTAAGCAATGCGGCTGGCGACCACTGGATCGCCTACGGCGATGGGCGCTACTTTGACGCCGTGAATGCGGCCAACCGCAATGTGATGCGCGCGGCCCTTCGCGCGGCTATCGCCGATGTATATCGCGCGTTCACCGATGGCAAGGCCGTGGCCGCTCCCACTTACCTGCGACTTCTTCCCAAGCTCCCGCTCGACCCTCAGGCTACCGACAACTTTTCACCACTGTTTGTCGCAAAACCGGGTGAAGCCTTGGCTCGGGTCCGTGTCCCAACCGCAAACCCCAATTCGCGCGAATGGATGCGCGCGGGAATACTAGGCGTCGCGCCTTGGTGGGTACTGGCGGCAGAACTCAATGGTGCGCTGCGCCCCCCAAAAATTGGCGTACCACCCGGCAAAGGCCAGGCCACAGGCCCAAACACCGGTTCTGGCAGCGCCACAAACTGGATAGTGCAAGCCCGTCTGCTGGAGCGTCAGGGCAAACCGCTGACCACGCAGTCTTCACCTGCCATCGCCGAGTTCAAGGGTGAACGGTGGGTGTGCGTCAAACAAGGAAACCAGTTTTTGATCGGGCGCCACCGCACGCAGTGGACCGACTTTCAACTGCTGAAGGTGTCCGGCGACCCGGTGCAGACATCCACCCCTGCGACACTGGTTGTTCATGGCGACGTGCTGCATTGCTTCTATGCCGACTTCGAGGGCTGTCTACAGTGGCTGCAATGGAACGGCGACCGTTGGATGAAACATGGCACCGTGCAAGTCAACGGCAGTGCCGCCAAAACCGATCGCGCCCCTTGTGCGGTGTCACTGCCCAACGCACGTCACCTTGTGCTGTTCTTCAAGGGATCTCGGTCCAGTGACCTCTACTACGCATGGCGCTTTGAAAAGGAAACCAAGTGGTTGGGAAACACACCGGTTCAGACGGGCCAGGGCTACGCAGCAATGACAGATGAACAGCCTTGCGCTGCCTGCACGCGCGAGGGTGCTTTCGTGTACTTCCGCGCCCATGGCGGACGCAGTGTGTACTCCATCTGGGTCAGCGACAACGACCCCGCTAGAAACTTCTACTTCTACGGCAACGAGCCCATCCGCCTGATCGACAAGAGCGTCGCTTGGACGTCAGCAGCCGTAGCGGCTGCCGCACAGCCCACTGACAGCCAGGTGTTGCTGGTCGTGCCGCACGATGA
Source organism: Acidovorax sp. NN32 (assembly GCF_057597245.1). Classification (NCBI taxonomy): domain Bacteria; kingdom Pseudomonadati; phylum Pseudomonadota; class Betaproteobacteria; order Burkholderiales; family Comamonadaceae; genus Acidovorax; species Acidovorax sp. NN32. Next base: position 2,738,098 of record NZ_CP199679.1, on the reverse strand, counting down.
CAACGCACTTCGCAGCATCACCCAGCAGACCCTTGGCGACACAACACAACGCCAGTACCTTCCTGGTGATGTGGATGCAGCTGACGGCGAGCAGCTTTTAAGCAACATCACCCCTGCCCTGGCCCTGATTGATGGACGCTACTGGATGTTGAGCGTGGAGCCAGAGGGGCATCAAGTGATGTTGAGCTTCGGGCAACCTTAGCCCTGATGCAGTGCGGCACCCAGCGGCCATGAAAGCCGAGCGCCTTCTCCATGGCCACCGTGGTGCCAAGGCAAGGCAGCGTCAAAAGTGTCCTCTTGCAAAATGCGCAGTAGCTTGACCTGCATGGGCGGTGGTGTTCAGTCCGCCGCCCCGCTGGGCCGCTTGGCCGGTGGGCGCACCGGCGGCGCATGCTTTGCCATCAGCGCTGCCACCCAGTCGATGAAAACCCGCGCCTTGGCGCTCACATGGCGATTGGGTGGGTAGGCCACGTACAGCGGCATGGGGTCGAGCGCCCAGTCTTCCAGCAGGGGCACCAGTTCGCCGCTGCCCAGGTGCGGGCGGGCCATGTAGTGCGGCAGCCAAAGAACGCCCATGCCAGCCAGCCCGGCCGCGAGGTAGGCGTTGCCGTCGTCGACCGCAAATACATAGCGGCCCTGCACCTGAATGTCCTCGGCGCCACGCCGCATCGCGTACGGAAACGTCTTGCCCGTGCTCGACCACAAAAAACCCACCACGCGGTGGTGCGAATCCTCCAGCTCGTGCGGGTGTACAGGGCTGCCTGCACGACTCAGGTAGCTGGGCGCTGCGTACACGCCCAGCTGCAGGTCGCCCACACGCCGCGCAATCAACGACTGGTCCTGAATCTCGCCCCCGCGCACCACGCAATCGACGTTGTCGCCGATCAGATCCACCATGCGATCGCTCACGCCCATGTCGAGCTGGATGTCGGGGTATTGGGCATGAAACTCCGGCAGGGCCGGCACCAGGATCAGCCGGGCCAGCGGGCTGGGCACATCCACCCGCAAGCGGCCCCGCGGCGCGGCGGATGCGCTCGACAGGCTGGTCTCGGCATCGTCCATGTCGGCCAAGAGACGCACGGCGCGCTCGTAATACACGGCCCCATCGGCCGTGACCTGCACCCGCCGTGTCGTGCGGTGCAGCAGCTTCACGCGCAGCCGCGCCTCCAGTTGCTGCACCAGCTGCGTCACCGTGGTCTTGCTCACGTGCATCGTGTCGGCCGCCTTGGTGAAGCTGCCCGATTCGACCACCCGCACAAACGCCTGCATTGCATCGAACCGGTCCATGGTGCTCCTGCCTCGTCAGAGATTGTTTGGAGTTTACAAACAGTGATGGACAGGCTTGCCCGTTTATCTGCCGGGGGCACGCCGATAAATTCCTTTCAACAACAACCCAAGGCCCCTGCGGCCTACCGAAAGGAAAACACTCCTATGGCATCGACGCACACATCCCCTCGCGACGTGGTCTTTCCACCCGGGCGCCAGGCGCTCTACGAAAAGAACCGCTACTCGCCCGCCATCCGCTCCAACGGTTTCCTCTTCGTCTCGGGCCAGGTGGGCAGCCGGCCCGATGGCTCGCCAGAGCCCGACTACCAAGCCCAGGTGCGGCTGGCGTTCGACAACCTCAACGCCATCCTGCAGGCCGCCGGCTGCACGTTTGACGACGTGATCGATGTGACGGTGTTCATGGTGGACCCAGAAAAGCATTTCGAGGCCGCGTGGGAAGTGGTGGGCGAATACTGGGGCAATGCGCCGCACCCCACGCTCACGGGCATTGGCGTGACCTGGCTGTATGGCTTTCAGTTCGAGATCAAGGTGATTGCGAAGCTGCCGGAGGAGGTGAGACGCTGAAATGTGGCGGCACGCGCGTTGCTCCATAACCACCATCGACGCTGTCGTCACTTGGCAGGCGCCCGCGTGCTGGGCATGCCGTGGACCCAGGCGCGCAGACGCCAACTGCTGGCCAGCCGCGTCGACACCACCGTGGCAGTTGTCCAACTGATGCGGCGCCTGCAAAAGGCCCCGCGCGTGCTGGTCAGCGCATTGGCCGTGGGCTTCTACGGCGCATCGCCCAACGCGTCGATGGAGCCCTTGGACGAAACCGCCCCACCCCGCCCGGGCGAGTTCCAGTCCGACCTGTGCGCTGCTATCGAACACGAGGCCCGGCGCGCCGAAGCCCTGGGCGTGCGGGTGGTGCGCATGCGGTTTGGTGTGGTGCTCGGGCACGGTGGTGGTGCGTATCCGATGCAGGCTCTGAGCGCCCGCCTGGGCCTGGGCGCCGTGCTGGGGCATGGGCGCCAGCCTGCGCCTTGGGTTCACTTGGCTGACGCGGTGGGACTGGTGCGGTTTGCGACGGCGCACCAATACCTGCAAGGCCCTGTCAATGCTGTGGCGCCTGAAGCAGCGACGCAAGCCATATTTGCGCGGACCTTGGCTGCATCGTTTGGCCGACGGGCTTGATTGCGCATGCCGGGGTTGCCGTTGCGGGCCCTGCTGGGAGCACTGTCTACTCTGCTGCTGGACGGGCAGAACGCGGTGGCGAGTACAGCGCTGGGTCAGGGATACCGTTTTGTGCACCCGCAGCTGAGTGGTGCGCTGGCAGACCTTGCGCTAGCTGATGCTAGCGGGAACGGATTTGGCTCACACAGAATATTAATCAAAATAGGTCTTGGCGCTTATTGGCAAAGCGCTAGCAGCTATAAATACAGTAGCAATTGCGAGTCGCTATGTCAGCTGTGCAGCGGTTGCAGTCATCTCGACTTGGCCGTCGAACGCTTACTATCCGCCAGAAGCAGTCGGTGGCGGCTGGCGAAATCGGACGCTCAACGTTTGAGATGAGAGGCGTGACCCGGCTTGCCGGGGCACGTCCTCTCGATTGAAGGGTTAGGGCGCTGGTTCATTCTTCAGCTATTTCTCTCGGTCAAGCGAGCTTCAAACCTCTTGCCTTCAATCGTTTCGAGAGTGCAGAGGCATTCGTAGATTGGCATGCCGCCCTTTCCCTTGGAGGGGCAAGCTTGTTTGCACCAAAGTTGAACTCCAGTTTTGCGGCGGATAGGGCTATTGCCTTCATACCTTCCTTCTGAAGTAAGTCTTCAAGTGTTCGTATCAGGGCTGGAACAAACTCGATCACTACACCTACTTGAACGGATCTTGGCTCCATGCTCTGCCCAAGAACATCGATGATCACGACAGGTTCGTTTGCAAGTACAGCGGCTCTGGCCAAACGATTGATTGCATAGTCATCAGACCAATAGTTCAGCGTGCTCGCAAACTGATGCGCGAGATTGTGAGCGACAGACCGAAGTGGTTTGAGAGATGGCATGACGCGCGGCGCTCTAACGTTGGCGCTGTCCGGCGGGCAGCCCGCGCCGCGAAGCGGCAGCCTTCGGTTGCGCGTCCGAGACGAGCAACATGTTAAACCTGAACTTATTCAAGCCGTACACGAACATGCTTTGAATCCTTTGCGATCTGTTGAAGCGCTGAGTAGAACTGCCCGTCACGGAATTTATTGATGCTCGATGTGTTGATGAAACACAAATCGCATTCACCCGGCCAACCAGGACCGCCATGTAGTGCATCCCAAAAAGCATCTATGTTGCGTCCGAAGTAGCTTGCGCCTTCTGGAGTGGTTGCCGACAAGTAAGCCCGCCAGAAACTCTCTTCATCAGTGACTGCTGCACAGTCGATTGTGTAGGTGCCCATAAGGTTTAACGTTTGAGATGAGAGGCATGACCCGGCTTGCCGGGGCATGTCCTCTCGATTGAAGGGTTAGGCATCGCGTTGGTGCTCCTTGGAGAACTGCCAGAGAGCCATGTCTAGCTCTCGAACTGTGAGCCCGTGCTTAGCGGCCAGTGAGCGGCAAACATCTGTGTATTCAACCCAATAGTCGGGTGAATAGACGGCTGGCTTTTCTAAACCAAGGCTCCAGATAGCACGGAAGTCAAGGATTGGATACGTGGAATCAACGCAAAAGTGCAGGATCACTGAGGCCGTTGGAAACTGAACCCCACTCAGCAGCACGAGTGAGCCGATTCGGGATTGCTCGAACTTGGCAGAAAAGGAAAACGAGGTGACTTCACGAACGAACGCTTCAGGATTTTCTCTGGCAAGTTCGGCCCTCCGCTTCGACTTCCAGCGCGCAAGTTCATACAGCTGCGACACAGTTAGGTAACCCTGCGCCTTGGCCAAGGGGCGGATGTGTTCCAGCTTTGGGTCAGCGTTGTAGTCATATCGCTGCTGATAAGACCGGAGTTCTTTGGGAGAAATGCGAAGCTTGTGGTGCATGCGATGCCTAACGTGATGTATCCCGCAAAACCTGCGGGATATTCTGGACACTGATTCCTCCTGAAAATGGCTTGCAGATTGGGCTTGCGGTCAGTGCGCTGTTCAAAAGCACAGGTATAAAATTTCCGACAAACCCGGCAGGCATCAACTCAGCAAACTATAGCTTGCCAGTAGGCAGGCACCGGGCACTGAGACAGCGCGGTTTGGACGTCAAGCCAGTGGGTAGTGAGTCAACGGCAGCTTTGCGGTAGTTTCGTCCACCGGCTGTTTAGGGCCCCGACCCGACGTTAGGCAACACCCCCCATAGCTGCCGTTCATTCGCTACCCGCTGCCTAACAGTCCAAAATCTGCTGGCTGAGTGCGTGGGCCCTGATTGGTAGCGAGCTATAGTTTGCCTCGTTGACGCCTGCCGGGTTTCGCTGAATTTTCATACCTGCTTGCCTAAACTGGCAATCGCCTGCAGACCCATGCTGCAAGCCACTTACAGGAGAAACCAGTGCTCAGAATATCCCGCACGGTCCAGCTTATCCCGCAGGTTTTGCGGGATACATCACGTTAGATGCCAATGCACAGAGTCCCGCAAACTCTGGCCGATTGGAAGCAGTCGCTTTGCAAGCGCTTCGAGGTTGGTGGCCTGTTCAGCCGCAACGCCATCGCTCACAAATGGAAAGCACCGTTCAGAAGTCTGACCCTCCGTGAAACGGTCGCCTGGCGCGTACAAGACCTCCTCACGCAGTCATACGTTCTGCACGATGCGGGCCACGCGCTGGGCGCGAGGATCCTCCTTCGCAGTGCACTTGAAACGGTGGCGATTCTTGTATATCTCAACCACTTAACCAGAAAAGTCGTCGCCGGAACGTTGGGCTTTCATGAGTTCTCCTCTAAGACTACTTCTCTTCTCCTGGGATCGAGAGATAAATCGACCAGCGTATCCGCGATCAACATCATCACTGTGCTCCAGAAGTGCGAAGCGCTATACCCCGGAATAGAGGCTCTGTATGCGGCACTATCAGAAAGCGCACATCCCAATCACGAGGGTATCTGCCTCGGATACTCGGACATTGATCCCAGCGAATATGTCACTACGTTTTCAAACAAGTGGGCCTCCATGTACTCAAGCTCCCACGTGTCAGGCGTCGAGCTGTGCATGTCGCTGTTTGATTACGAGTACAACGAAGAGTGGCCAGCGGCCTTCGAGACCTTAGAACAATGGATCGTCGCCAATGACACTGCTCTCGAGGCAACGAAGCACGAGGGCGTCTAGCCCCTCCATCAAGCGGATATGTCCCGGCAAGCCGGGTCATGATGCTCATGTCGAACGCTAAGCTCCACATGCCCTGGAATCTGACATCCGACTCAAACATCAGAATGCTGCCGGTCCACGAGCAGCTATTTGCGTTCGCGTACGCCTATCTTGCAGCTGCAACCGTACTGGGACAACGCGCAGTAGAACGCGCCGAACTCAAGGATTGACCAGCTGGAGCTGTTGTTCTAATGAATGCAGCGCACGCTGTTGAGCTTTTCTTGAAGGCCACCTTGCTTCGCAAGAACTCCAACTTCGACGTATGGGCGTTCAGTCACGACATACACAGCCTAGCGAACGAATACGAGCGACAATTTCCCGAGCCAAATCTCTCTTGGGATATCCCGTTTCGCCACTCACTGCCGGATGATCTAAATCAGGATCAGAAAAAATACTATCGGGAGCACACAGCTCAACCTAGTATTCAACTCAGATACCCTGTTAGCCGCTTAGGGTCTTCGTGGCTCACGTTACAAGCATTTGAGCCGCATTCATTTCAGCAAGAGTTACTGCGCATGGAGAAAGACTTTGACCGCATTTACCATAGTGAGGTCTAGCCATTCGCTCAACCGTACCCATTGCGGCTTGCTGCCAAAGGCTCGCCAATTTCATTCTTGGCCTTTAGCAACGCGCTGCTAGGGTCCGGTTAGCTCACAGACGTTGAGCGCCTGCTTGCAGCCGCACCCAATGGCCGTTCTTGGCCGATAGTACTCATTCGTTTGCAGTCAGCGTATGACTGCAACCAGCCTGTGCGGTCAATGAGCCACCTCAGCATGGGTTTCCCAATACAGAGCAAGCCTTCGCGCGCCTGTTGGCCTGCCGCCAACGCGGTGCAGCATTGCCCCTACGGCAAATTCTCCCGAAATATCACCTGGCTCCGCGTCGTCTCCACCCCGCTCGTCGGCTCCCGCCGATCCCGCAGGTTGGCAAAAATCCGCACGCAGTTCATCACCGCGCCCTGCGGGTTCTGGGTTATCACCGCATCCATCGTCCCGTCGATCAGCAGCGCGCGCGTATCCGGCGTGAGGCCATGCCCGATGAACACGATCTTGCGGTCTGCGCCCGCCTCTTTCAGCGCCCGGCCGATGCCTTCGGCCCCGCCGCCGATGTTGTAGATGCCTGCCAAATCATCGTGCTGCTCCAGCAGGGCGCGGGCCTGGCGGTAGTTGCGTTCGGCGTCGTCCTGGCCTTCGCGCACGCCCACCACCTGCACCAGGGGGAACTGCTCTTCAAACAGGTGCAGAAAGCCCGCCTCGCGCTCCTCATGGGCGCGGTAGCGCAGTGATCCAACAATCATTGCCACATGCGCCTTGCGGCTGTGGGCCAAGGGGCCCATGAAGCGGGCGATCAGGTAGGCGGCGGTGCGGCCTGCGGCGCGGTTGTCCAGGCCCACGTAGGCCACGCGGCGCGAGTTGGATAAATCCGAGATCAGTGTGACGGTGGGCACGCCCTGCTCTGCCAGCTGGGCCACGGCCTCGCGCACCACGGGGTGCTCCAGCGCCATGAAGGCGATGCCGTCGCAGCGCTTGCCGTAGTGCAGCAGTGCTTTTGCCAGCGCATCGGGGTTGAAGCTTTCGATATACGCCGCCTGGCAGCGCACGTTGAACGGTGCCCAGTGGTCTTGCGCGTAGCCGATCACGTCGCCCAGCATTTGCAGGAAGCGGTTGCTGCCCTCGGGGATCAGCACCATCAGGCGCAAGGGTTGCGGTTGCAGCGCTGCGTGCAGCTCGGCCTGCGGCAGGTAGCCCAGGGTGGCGGCGGCCTGCAGCACCCGCTGCGCGGTGGCGTTGCGCACGCCCGACCGCTGGTTCAGCACCCTGTCGACCGTGGCCGTGGAGACGCCGGACAGCTGGGCGATGTCGGGGATGCGCGGGCTGCGGAGATTGCTGGGGTTGGGCGGGTTTTGGGCCATGGTGGATTCAATCAAAAACCATCATTTGGTTTGCTGGTATTTGATGGATTCCGCGGATAGTATCACTGGGCGTTCGATGCTGAAAGGCATCAAAAACCATCAGTACAAACCCTAGGTTGCAGCGGCCAAAACCGATTCCGCAGGAGACAAGACATGCCTGACACCCCAACTCGCGCCGCGTGCAGCGCCCCGGGCCTGCCCGTGCCCTTCGTGCCGTTCGTGACCATGCGCCCCGCCTGCGTGCGCTGAAGCATCGCCGCCGCGCCCATGCAATACGAGTTCGACTTTGCCAGCGTGCTGGCCAACTGGCCCCAGTTTCTGGAAGGGGCCTGGATGACCATCCTGCTGTCCTTCCCGGCCACGGTGATTGGTTTTGTGGGTGGCACGCTGCTGGCCATGGGGCGGCGCGGCGACACGCGCTGGCTGGCCAAGGCCTGCGGCGCATATGTAGAAGTGCTGCGCAACACGCCGCTGCTGGTGCAGGTGTTTCTGGTGTTCTTTGGCCTGGCCAGCCTGGGCTTCAAGGTGTCGGCGTTTGCTGCGGCGCTGCTGACGCTGGTGATCAACGTGGCGGCCTACACCTGCGAAATCATGCGGGCGGGCATGGATTCGATCCACAAGGGCCAGATCGAGGCGGCCGAGTGCCTGGGCCTCACGCGACGGCAGGTGTACTGGCATGTGGTGCTGCGCCCGGCGATGGAGAAGGTGTACCCCGCGCTCACCAGCCAGTTTGTGCTGCTGATGCTGGCGTCGTCCATCACCTCGCAGATCTCGGTGGAAGAACTGACGGCCGTGGCGGCGCGGGTGCAGTCCGAGACCTTCCGCCCGTTTGAGGCTTACATCCTGGTGGCGGTGGCGTATCTGGCGCTGTCGCTGTTGATGCGGCTGGGGCTGTGGGTGTTCGGGCAGCTCGTGTTCACGCGCCAACGCAAATTGGGGAACGCCAAATGATTGACGGTGGATTGAACTCGTATCACCTGCAGTACCTGCTGTTTGGCGCGCTGTGGACCATTGGCCTGTCGCTGATTGCGTTTGTGGGCGGTGGCCTGGCTGGGGGCGTGATTGCGCTGTGCCGCGTCAGCCCCATCAAAGCCGTGCGCTGGGCGACGATTGCGTGGATTCAGATCATCCAGGGCACGCCGCTGCTGGTGGTGCTGTTCCTGTGCTACTTCGGCCTGAGCATTGCCGGGCTGGAGCTGCCCGCCATCGTGGCGGCCAGCATTGCGATGATTGTTTACGTCAGCGCGTACCTAGGTGAGATATGGCGCGGATGCATCGAGTCGGTGCCGCGCACGCAGTGGGAGGCGGCCGAGTGCCTGGCGCTGTCGCGCACGCAGCGCATGCGGCTGGTGGTGCTGCCGCAGGCAGTGCGCATTGCCACGCCGCCCACGGTGGGGTTCATGGTGCAGATCGTGAAGAACACGTCGCTGGCGTCCATCGTGGGGTTTATCGAGCTGGTGCGTGCGGGGCAGCTCATCAACAACTCCATCTTTCAGCCTTTCACCGTGTACCTGCTGATCGCCATCGTCTACTTTGCGATGTGCTACCCGCTGTCCGTCTGGAGCCGCAAGCTGGAGCAGCGCCAGCAGTTTGGAAACACCCGTGGCACAGCCACCCCCTCTGTGACCACCGCATGAAACGAGAAGACACCATGAACCTCGCCCGAGACGCTGCCGCGCAACACTCCCAGCCAGCGGCCTCGCCTGCGCAGCCCGTCGTTGAACTAAAGGACGTACACAAAAGCTTTGGCAGCAACCAGGTGCTCAAGGGCGTGTCGTTTGCCATTCCCCGGGGCCAGGTGGTGGCCATCATCGGCAAGAGTGGCTCGGGCAAGAGCACGGCACTGCGCTGCATCGACCGGCTGGAGATCATCGACAGCGGCACCATCAATGTCTGCGGCCACGCGGTGCACGACCCTGCCATAGACCTGCGCCAGCTGCGCCAGGACGTGGGCATCGTGTTCCAGAGCTACAACCTGTTTCCGCACCTGACGGTGGAGCAGAACATCACGCTGGCGCCCAAGGCCGTGAAGAACCTGCCAGCGGCCAAGGCGCGCGAGATTGCCGCCCGCACGCTGCAGCAGGTGGGCCTGGCGGACAAGGCGCAGGCTTACCCCGAGCAGCTGTCAGGCGGGCAACAGCAGCGCGTGGCCATTGCCCGGTCGCTGGCGATGGAGCCGCAGGTGATGCTGTTCGACGAGGTGACCTCTGCGCTTGACCCGCAGCTCACGGGCGAGGTGCTGCGCGTGATCGAAGCCCTGGCCCAGGGCGGCATGACCATGGTGCTGGTCACGCACGAGATGGAGTTCGCCGCCCGGGTGGCCGACACCATCATCTACATGCACGAGGGCAAAGTGTGGGAGACGGGCCCAGGCGACATGCTCAAGAACCCACAGACCGCCGAGCTGCGCGACTTTCTTTCTCACGGGCTTTGAGTTTCTGCTTCAGCCCAGCCCGTTTCGATTCCGTACTCAAAAACCACCAGGAGACAACCACTATGACCACTTCCCTCTTCCTCCGCCGCACCATGCTGGCCATGGGCGCCGCCGCCCTGTGCATGCCCGCCATGGCCGAGCTGGCCGACATCAAGTCCGCCGGCAAGCTGCGCGTGGGCATCGACTTTGGCGCGCCGTTCTACGGCTACGTGGACGACAAGATGAAGCCCGTGGGCTCGGACGTGGAAGCGGCCGAGCTGCTGGCGAAGGACCTGGGCCTGACGCTGGAGATCGTGAACACGACCAACTCCGCGCGCATTCCCAACCTGCTGTCCAACAAGGTGGACCTGATCATCTCGTCGCTGTCGATCACGCCTGAGCGCCAGAAGGCGGTGGACTTCTCCATCCCTTACGGCGCCATCCAGGCCGCAGTGGGCGCGCCCAAGGGCCTCAAGCTCACCAGCATTGAAGACCTGGCCGGCAAAACCGTGGCAGTGACGCGCGGTGGCCCGCAAGACAAGATCGTGACCGAGCGTGCGCCGCAGGCCAAGGTGGTGCGGTTTGATGACGAATCGGCCTCCATCACCGCCGCCGCCACCGGCCAGGCCGACATCGTGGCCATCACGCCGCCGATCATTGCGGCCATCGCCAAGAAGAACCCGGCGCGCGACTTCGAGACCAAGTTCATCCTGCAGTCGTACCAGCTGGGCATGGCCATGCGCAAAGGCCAACCCGAGCTGATGGCCGCCGTGAACGGCTGGATCAAGACCAACCTGGCCAACGGCAAGCTGAACGACATCCATGTGAAGTACGCGGGCGTGCCGATCCCCAAAGAAATCATCGACGGCGCCAAGTAAGCAAATAAAGCAAGCCTGCAACCTGGGCGGCGCCTGACGGGCCCCGCCCGGCTGCGCCCTGCCCTGACGCATCACCACCAAAGGAAATTTTTATGAGCCGTCATTTCGGCGCCATCCGCCAGCTTGGCTATGTGGTCCACGACATCGAAGCCGCCATGGACTACTGGAGCAAGACCCTGGGCGTGGGCCCCTGGTTCTACAACCCGAAGGTTCCGATCAAGAACTACGTTTACAAGGGCGAGCGATACGAGCCGCACAACTCGGTGGCGCTGGCCAACTCGGGTTATGTGCAGGTCGAACTGATCCAGACGCGCAACGATGTGCCGTCGATGTACCGCGACTTTCTGCAGGCCGGGCGCACCGGGCTGCAGCACGTGGCGTATTGGACGAGCGACTACGACGCAGACCTGGCGCGGCTGACGGCCCAGGGCTTCAAGACGGTGATGAGCGGCGAGGTGGGCGAAAAAGGCCGCTTTGTCTACTTCGACACCGAGTACCACCCGGGCACCGTGATCGAGCTGTCGGAAGTGGCCGGGCCCAAGGGGCGAATGTTCGACCTGATCCGTGCGGAGTCGGAAACCTGGGACGGCATGACCGACCCGGTGCGGCCGTTTCCTGATCTGTCGAAGATCTGAAGAAGGTCTGATTTTTAAGCCAAATTGGCCTCTAGCGCTTTTTCCATAAGCGCTAGCAGATATCAAAACAGTAGTTCACCCACCATGTCCCCAGACCGCTTTGAAGCCACCTACCTGATCGAGACCCCCCTGGACCCCGCCCATGTGGCCGAGGTGCTGGCGGGCGAGCAATCGTGTGGCACCTTCACCCGGGTGGAGGGCGAGACCGACGCTCTGCGCGAACGTGCCCGCGCCACGGTCGAGTCGGTCGAGCTGCTGGACGTGGCGCCCGCGCCGTCGCTGCCCAACGGGTGGATGCAGCGGCGCGGCATGTTTGACACGCCGCAGACCTGGCAGCGCGCCCGGCTGCGCGTGAGCTTTCCGTGCGACAACATCGGCCCCAACCTGCCCACGCTGGCCGCCACGGTGTCGGGCAACCTGTACGACCTGGGCGAGGTTACCGGCCTGCGGCTGGAGTCGATGAAACTGCCCAGCGCCTACCGCGCGCAGTTCGACATGCCCCGCCACGGCATCAGCGGCACCCGCGCATTAACTGGTGTGCAGGGCCGCCCGCTGATCGGCACCATCATCAAACCCAACGTGGGTTTGTCGGCCGAAGAAACCGGCGACCTGGCAGGCCGTCTGTGTGCGGCGGGTGTGGATTTCATCAAGGACGACGAGGTCTGCGCCAACCCGGTTCACGCGCCACTGGCCGACCGCGTCAAAGCCGTGATGCGCCGCGTGCGCGCCCACCAGGACAAGACCGGCAAGCGGGTGATGGTGGCCTTCAACATCACCGACGAAACCGACGCCATGCGCCGCCACGCCGACCTGATCGCCGCCGAGGGTGGCAGCTGTGTGATGGTCAGCCTGAACTGGTGTGGCTACTCCGCCGTGCAGACGCTGCGCCGCCACACGCCGCTGGCATTGCACGGCCACCGCAACGGCTACGGCGCACTGTCGCGCCACCCGCTGCTGGGCTTCTCGTTCAACGCCTGGCAGACGCTGTGGCGCCTGGCGGGCGTGGACCACATGCATGTGCACGGCCTGCAGGGCAAGTTCTCGCAGACCGATGAAGAAGTGATCGAATCCGCCCACGACACCCTGGCCCCGCTGTGCGAAGGCCTGGACGACCGCGTGTTGCCCGCCTTCTCCAACGGCCAGTGGGCCGGCACCGTGCCTGCCACGTGGGACAGCATCCAGTCCAACGACCTGCTGTTCATGTCCGGTGGTGGCATCCTGGCCCACCCAGACGGCCCCGCTGCGGGCGTGGCCAGCCTGCAGCAGGCGTGGGATGCGGTGCAGCATGGCGAAACCCTGGCCGAGCGCGCGGCACGCGCCCCCGAGCTGCGCCGCGCCATCGAATTCTTCGGCAAGAAGTCCTGAACCATGACCACTGAAGCCCCCCGGTTCGGCTGGTACGGCGACGACTTCACCGGCGCCACCGACACCCTGGCCGTGCTGGCCCAAGCGGGCCTGCGGTCCATGCTGTTCATGGGCGTGCCCAGCGCACAAGCGTTGGTGGCCGCCGGGCCGCTGGATGCCATCGGCATTGCCGGCGCCGCGCGTGCCATGGCGCCCGACGCCATGCGCGCCGAGCTGACCGGTGTGGGCCAATTTTTCAGGCAGGTTGCGCCCACCGTGCTGCACTACAAGGTGTGTTCCACCTTCGACAGCGCACCGCATGTTGGCAACATTGCCTGCGCCATCCAGACCCTGCATCCCAGCGTGGACAACCGCTGGGTGCCCATCCTCGGAGGCCAGCCCAGCCTGGGCCGATACTGCGCGTTCAGCAATCTGTTTGCGGCGGCCGGGACGGGTGGAGCCGTCTACCGCATTGACCGGCACCCGACGATGCACCGCCACCCAGTGACCCCCATGGCCGAGGCAGACTTGAGGGTGCACCTGGCACAACAAGGATTGCAGGGCATCACGGCGTTGCATTACCCGTTGTTTGAAGCGGATACAGGGCCAAACGCGGCAACCTTGCGCACCGCACTGGGCACGCTTCTGGACAATGGCCCGGCCGATCTGCCCGATTTGCCTTTGGTGCCCACGCTGCTGGACCTGACCAGTGCAGATCAGTTGGCCAGCGTGGGGCGCCTGCTGTGGCAACAGGCACAACACGCGCGCCTGCTCGCAGTGGGGCCCAGCTCCGTGGCGCAAGCGCTGATCGCGCACTGGGGAGCCCACGCAAACCACCCCACCCCAGCCTTGGCGCCATCGACTGGCCCTGTGTTCGCCTGGGCGGGCAGCCTGTCACCCATCACTGCGGCCCAGGTCCAGGCCGCAGCGTCTTACCAGCGCATCTCTGTGGACGCGCAGCGCCTAGGCGACGATGCAGCGTATGCCCAGGCCACCCAGCGCACGATATGTGCCGGGCTGCAGCAAGGCCACCACGTTCTGGCCTACACCGGGCCAAACGACGGCGCCCATGCCCCCGCCGGTGGCGCATTGGCAGCCGTCGCACCCGCCAGCGCTGCCCTGGTCGCCGGTGTGGTGCAGGCGCAGGCCGACAACGGCACGCCCCTGGGGCGCATTGGCATTGCGGGCGGCGACACCTCCAGCCACGCCGTGCAGGCGCTTCAGCTGTGGGGCTTGTCGTACCAAACGACGGTCTGCCCAGGGGTCACGCTGAGCCGCGCGCACAGCGCAAGCCCGTCGCGCGACGGGCTGGAGCTGATGCTCAAGGGCGGACAGATGGGGGGGACGGGTCTCTTCGAGAAGCTGCTCGGCACCGCCTGACGGAGACATCCAGGCGATAAAAAGCCCGCGCATGGCGGGCTCGTTATGGAACGGCATAGCGGAAGGCAAGCCTGCCGCTATTCCTTCAAACACGTGGAACGGGAGTTCCTGAGTTCACGCACAGTGCCAGGTTCAGTGCCTTGATCGCGGTCTTGTAATCCTCGCGCTCGATCACGAACTGCATGTTCACCTGACGCAGGGTCTGGGACACGCAGTTCACGTTGACCCGCGCATCGGCCAGCGCCTGTGCGGCCTTGGCCAGCACGCCGGGGATTCCGATGTTGGAGCCGATGGTGCACACGATCGCGCTGGGCTTGATCGTCACGACCTGGTAGCCCTCCTGCAGCTCGGCCACCAGCTCGGGCGTGACCTGGTTGTCCCACACCAGATGGGCGATGGAGTTGGCGTTGGTCGCCTTGAGGATGTAGCTCACGTCGTGCTTGCAGAACACGTTCATCAGGCCTGCATCAAAGCCCACCGTGCCCACCATGCTGGGGTCGTGGATCTCGATCAGCGTGACCTTGTCGGTACCGGTGACGATCTCCACGCGCGCGCGCTCGCCCACGAAGTCCTTGGTGATCAGCGTGCCGGGGTGGTCGGGCTCAAACGTGTTCTTCAGGCGGATGGGAATGCCAGCCAGTTCCATAGGCTTGGCAGCCTTGGGGTGGATGGCTTCCATGCCCACGTCGGCCAGCTGGTCGGCCACGTCGTAGTTGGTAGCACCCACCACGATGGCGTTTTCCAGACCCACCAGGTTGGGGTCGGCGGACGAGAGGTGGAATTCCTTGTGGATCACGGCCTCGGCGGGGCGCACTTCCACGGCGATCTTGCTGAAGGTGACCTCGGAATAACCGCGGTCAAACTCGCGCATGATGCCTTCGGTGCCCTTGGTATAGCCGGTGGCCACCACCACCTTGTCGCTCAGGTCCAGGCCCTTGAAGCTTTGCGCAATGCGCTCATCAATGGTCCAGGCTTCGTTGTCGTCAAAACCGGCCAGGTCCATCAGGATGGCGTTGACGCCATTGACCTTGAGGATCTCGACCGAGTTGAACGCGCTGTGCGACTCGCCAATGGAGGCCAGCACTTCGCGCGCGGCCAGCAGCACATCCTTGCGGCTCAGATAGCCACTGGCCAGCACGTGCTGCATGGCGTTCAGATATTCACGCGCCTGGCCAATGCGCTGGTCGATGAAGGCATCGGCCACATCCAGCGGCAGGCCCAGGTCGGCATAGCCCGCGTTCAGCTTTTTGAGGCTGGCGGCCAGTTGGGTCAAGGCGTCCTGGTAGCCCTTGCCCTCTGCAAACAGGGCGTAGATGCCGCGCTCGCCCGTCTTCTTGTGCTCCAGCAACTGGTTCGTCACGCCAGAGTAGGCAGACACCACATAGATCCGGCCATAAATGCGCTTGGGATCGTGCAGCATGATGTGGCGCAGCACATCGCCAAAGGCGGTCATGGAGGTGCCGCCGATTTTCTCGACAGAGATCTTGGAGTTTTGAACGTCTTGCATGGACAGGCTCAGGGGAGCAAAAAGGTTGGAAAGCTGGACGAATGCTCTGCCAAGGGGTTCAGCGGCAGGAAACCCTCTATTTTCCACGACTTTTGCCTGATCCTCATACGGACGCGACGGATGGAGCATACAAGGGGCCGTAACCCGGCTCGGCCCGACGGTGATATGCGTGACTAAGTCAAAGGTACCAGCTACCAACTGCTCCTTTGCTGCCGCAATCTGACCTCAAGGGGGCTCGCTCGATGAGGCTTTTTGCTCGATGAGGCTTTTTGTTAGCAAGGCCTCGATGTAAAGCCCCCTGCGAACCGGACGACAAGAAATACCGCGTTCACAGAAAATTATTTAGGAATTGGCAATCCCCCAAATATTTAAATCAACACAATTAAATTAAAGCCAAAACAAATCCCAAACTCAAATTAATTCTTAATTTTCAAATTATTAATATAACTAAATATTTTACTATCAACCTCAAAACCCTTTTCGTCCCTCATTCTCCCAATTCGCTTGATCACCCCTTGCGGAGACGGATTTTTTTCTAGATTTAGTTTTAAAATATTATTTCTTATACCATCCAGAAAAAAAGTGGAGCAAATCAGATTGCCTCTATTAACTCTGTAATAAACCGAATCAACATTAAATAATGTCGTGTTTAATAAATCCATCATTGAAGCGCTTGGGCGCCCGGCAGCCGTGCTCCCAAACTTTCTTGAATACCCATTTTTTATAGCCCAAGTTTCTTCGAGCGGCCACATATCTATCTGGCGCTGTCCGAATAAAAATCTAAAACCACCAAATTTATTCTCAACCGGATTAAAAGATGCCAACGTCTTTTTTAGCCTCTCTTTATCACAGCGAACCACAAAATCCAGATCCGATTCTGAACTTATTTTCCCAAATAAAAAAATATCACGAATTGCCCCCCCAAACAAAACTACATCTTCGAATATTTCAATATTTCTAGAAAAGAAATCAACTATCGTTTCATCGCCATTTTTGGTTTTATTCAATTCAGCATCAATTAATGCAGGCGCATTTTTAATCGACAGAATCATAAGGCCTCGCAACTCTAAATTTGCAAATTAAACGTCTTATAAGATTTCAACTCATCAAGTATATTTAGCGCATAGGAATCAGTCATTCCAGAGATCATATCCGTCAATAATAAGCATCGCCTGTAGTCGATTGGATAAGCACTATCTTCCGGCAGAGGATGCTCGAAAACACGGCGGTAGTTTTCGGATATTCTTGAATAAACATATCGCGCAAACGGATGCTCACCCTTTGGCACGCCGTGAGCATCATCGCTGCTCTGAGCACGCTGAATAGCAAACCAAAATATATCCATTAATTCCGTAATAGTATTAAAGCCTCTCAGCTCAAGCTCCAGAACCGCGCGATTTGTAAATGCATACTTTTTTGTAAAATCACCAAGGCACTCTCTAAGGGCATGAGCTGTGGATTTTTCCAACAAAGGCTCACGATGCGAACCATCCTCTATTTCTTCGATATTGCTTTTTATACAGTCAATTACAGAATTGATCATTGCACCGATCGCATAGACCCGAAATCGTTGAATGGAAATATCATCCAACTCATTTGCAGATAAGCCTAGCTGAGAATATTCTTTAAATTTTTCTTTTGAATCGAAGACAACTTTTTTTACTAATTCATCGTCGCTGCAGTTATTCTCTAGATATACCACAACATCATTAAAAGATGCCAATCCCTTTTTCACACAATCCTCAACATCAATCGTAGCATACGCAATATCATCACATGCTTCCATGATATATGCCAAAGGATGGCGACGACCAATTGAAAGACCGACGGAGTGCAAAACATCTTCAGCAACTTTTCTGTCGGACTCAAAAAAACCGTGCTTCTTCTTTGCACAGAATTTTTTATCTAATTCGTAAGAGGAAGTTGGGTACTTCATCATCGCGGCCAGAGTAGCGCGCGTCAGATCCAATCCGAAGCCATCATTAATCAACTGCAGTCTAGTTACCAGCCTAAATGTTTGAGCATTGCCCTCAAAATTCAAAAAATCTTTAAGTAATTTTTTCTTGTTATCGCCAAATGTTTTTTCGAAATATTTTTCTCTAGATGAGAACCATTTCCTTATTGCAGCCTCACCTTGATGCCCAAAAGGAGGATTCCCAAGATCATGAACCAATCCTACAGCGCCAAGGACTGAAGGGATATTCCTAACCCCATTAGTAATTTCTGGACGAATGGACGTGGAAAATGTGACTCCTATGCTGCGCGCCAAATTTGAAACTTCGTGCGAGTGAGTCAGGCGATTCCGAACGCTATCATTTTTATCAAGCGGGAAGACCTGTGTTTTATCTGCCAGCCGTCGAACAGGAGTTGAAAACAATATTCGATCATGATCCCTTTCCAGCTCTGTTCGATATTCCATTTTCCCTTGGGTATCATTTTTAGAACCTCCAGCACTTTGTTCCGACTCGGCTTTTCTACGCATCGGATTTAAAAGTTTCTGCCATTTTTCTTGCATTTACCCGCCTCGTTGTTGCAATAAAAAAAGCCCTCTGGAGAGGGCTATTGGAGGAAAGGCACTATTTTCGCGGAGGTGGCACGTCCGTACACGAACCATGCGCAATCTCTGCTGCCATGCCAATGCTCTCGCCCAGCGTGGGGTGAGGGTGGATGGTCTTGCCGATATCCACCGCGTCAGCCCCCATCTCGATGGCCAGCACTATCTCGCCAATCATGTCGCCCGCGTGCGTTCCTACAATACCACCACCGAGGATCTTGCCGTGGCCATGGGCCTCGGGCGAGTCGTCGAACAGCAGCTTGGTCACGCCCTCGTCGCGGCCGTTGGCGATGGCGCGGCCAGAAGCCGTCCAGGGGAACAGGCCCTTCTTGACCTTGATGCCTTGCGCCTTTGCCTGGTCTTCGGTAAGGCCCACCCATGCCACCTCGGGGTCGGTGTAGGCCACCGACGGAATCACGCGGGCGTTGAAGGCGGCGGAGGCCAGTTCCTTGTTGCCCTGCAGTTCACCAGCAATCACTTCTGCCGCCACATGCGCCTCATGCACCGCCTTGTGCGCCAGCATGGGCTGCCCCACGATGTCGCCGATGGCGAAGATGTGCGGCACGTTGGTGCGCATCTGGATGTCGACGTTGATGAAGCCACGGTCCGTCACGGCAACGCCTGCCTTTTCGGCGGCAATCTTCTTGCCGTTGGGTGTGCGGCCCACAGCCTGCAGCACCAGGTCGTACACCTGCGGCTCGGGGGCGGTGCCGCCCTCTTCCGCTGGCGCGAACGTGACCTTGATGCCATCAGGGGTTGCCTCTGCACCGACGGTTTTCGTCTTCAACATGATGTTATCGAAGCGCTTGGCATTCATCTTCTGCCAGATCTTGACGAGATCGCGGTCGGCGCCCTGCATCAGGCCGTCCATCATTTCGACCACATCGAGGCGCGCGCCCAGCGTGCTGTACACGGTGCCCATTTCGAGGCCGATGATGCCGCCGCCCAAAATCAGCATGCGCTTGGGCACTTCCTTGAGCGCCAGGGCGCCGGTGGAGTCGACCACGCGTGGATCGTCGGGCATGAAGGGCAGGCGCACTGCCTGACTTCCGGCGGCGATGATGGCCTTCTTGAAGGCGATGACCTTCTTGGTGCCCGTCTTCTCCTGGCCGGTGCCGGTGGTCTCTTCCACTTCAAGGTGGTTGGCGCCGACAAAAGCACCGTAGCCGCGCACGGTGGTCACCTTGCGCATCTTGGCCATGGCGGCCAGGCCACCGGTGAGCTTGCCGATGACCTTTTCCTTGTGGCCGCGCAGCTTGTCGACGTTGACGGCGGGTGTGCCAAAGTCCACGCCCAGGTCGGCCATGTGGCTCACTTCGTCCATGACGGCTGCCACGTGCAGCAGCGCCTTGGACGGGATGCAACCCACGTTCAGGCACACGCCGCCCAGGGTGGCGTAGCGCTCGACGATGATGACCTTGAGGCCCAGATCGGCCGCGCGGAAGGCAGCCGAGTAGCCGCCGGGGCCGCCGCCGAGCACGAGCACGTCGCAGTCCATATCGGCAGTGCCTGCAAAGCTGGATGCTACCGAATTGATAGCTGCTTGCGCTTGTGGGGCGGGCGATGGGGCCTGTTTTTGCTCAGAAACTGCGGGTGCCGGGGCTGTAGCAGGCGCTGGAGCTGCCGCGCCCTGCACTTCCAGCGTCAACACCACCGAGCCTTCGGCGATCTTGTCGCCCAGCTTCACTTTCAGCTCCTTCACAACCCCAGCATGGCTGGACGGGATCTCCATGGAGGCCTTGTCGGACTCCACGGTGATCAGGCTTTGCTCGGCCTTGATGGTGTCGCCGGGTTTGACCAGCACTTCGATGATGGCCACTTCGGCGAAGTCGCCGATGTCGGGCACCTTGATGTCGATGATTGCCATGGTGTGTCTTGCCCTTTCGTTACATCACGATGCGGCGGAAGTCCGCCAGCAGCGAGGCAAAGTACACGTTGAAGCGTGCGGCGGCCGCGCCATCGATCACGCGGTGGTCCCAGCTGAGCGACAGCGGCAGCATCAGGCGCGGTGCGAACTGCTTGCCGTCCCATTTCGGTTCGATGCTGCTCTTGCACACGCCCATGATGGCGACTTCGGGCGCGTTGATGATGGGCGTGAAGTAGCGCCCGCCAATGCCGCCCAGCGAGCTGATGGAGAAGCAGCCACCGGTCATGTCGGCCGGGCCGAGCTTGCCGTCGCGCGCCTTCTTTGCCAGGTCGCCCATCTCTTGCGAGATCTGGACGATGCCCTTCTTGTCGGCGTCGCGGATGACGGGCACAACGAGGCCGTTGGGCGTGTCGGCCGCAAAGCCGATGTGGAAGTACTGCTTGAGCACCAGCTGGTCGCCGTCGAGCGAGCTGTTGAACTCGGGGAACTTCTTGAGCGCGGCCACGGCGGCCTTGATCATGAAGGCGAGCATGGTGACCTTGACGCCACTCTTCTCGTTCTCTTTGTTGAACTGCACGCGGAAGGCTTCGAGGTCGGTGATGTCCGCGTCGTCGTGGTTGGTGACGTGCGGGATGACGACCCAGTTGCGGTGCAGATTGGCGCCACTGATCTTCTTGATGCGCGAGAGGTCCTTGCGCTCGACGGGGCCGAACTTGGTGAAGTCGACCTTGGGCCAGGGCAGCAGATCCAGGACCACACCGGAACCGCCAGAGCCACCGGATGCGGCAGGCGCCTTGGCAGCCTGCGCCTTGGTTTGGGTGGCACCCGCCATCACCTGCTTGGTGAAGGACTGCACGTCGTCTTGCGTGATACGGCCCTTGGGGCCACTGCCCTTGACTTCATCGATGGGCACACCCAGCTCGCGGGCGAACTTGCGCACCGAGGGCGATGCGTGCGGCAGGCCCGCTGTGGGCGTGCCAGGCTGGTGGGCGGGCACGGAGGCCGTAGCGGCGACCGGTGCAACGGCTGCTGCAACCGGTGCGGGGGCTGCAACAGGCGCAGCAGCGGGAGCCGCCGCCGGCGCTGCGGGCGCTGCAGCGGCAGCTGGCGCACTGCCCGCCACCCCTTCCAGCAAGGCCACCAAGTCGCCGATGTTGACGGTGTCCCCAATCTTGACCTTGAGCTCCTTGACCACGCCAGCGGCGGGCGACGGAATCTCCATGGAGGCCTTGTCGGATTCGACGGTGAACAGCGATTGTTCGAGCTTGATGGTGTCGCCCACCTTGACCAGCAACTCAATGACGGCCACGTCCTTGAAGTCACCGATGTCGGGCACGCGCACTTCCACCGGGCCTGCAGTTGCAGGGGCTGCAGCGGGTGCAACCGGTGCTGGCGCAGCGGCCGCAACGGGGGCGGGTGCAACAGCGGCAGGGGCTGGCGCAGCAGCCGGGGCTGGGGCAACCGCGTCTGCCGACTCGACCACGGCAATCACAGAGCCCTGCTTGACCTTGTCGCCCAGGGCGATCTTGAGTTCCTTGACCACGCCCGCGTGGCTGGACGGAATCTCCATCGATGCCTTGTCCGATTCGACGGTGATGAGCGACTGCTCGGCCTTGACCGTGTCGCCCACCTTGACCAGCAGTTCGATCACGCCCACTTCGTCGAAATCCCCGATGTCCGGGACTTGAATGTCTACCAATGCCATTGTTGTCTCCGTTCGGTTTACGCGTACAGCGGGTTGACCTTGTCGGCCTGGATGTTGTACTTGGCGATCGCCTCAGCCACCTTGGTGGCGGGCAGCATGCCGTCTTCGCTCAGCGCCTTGAGCGCAGCGACCACGATGTAGTGGCGGTTAATCTCGAAATGCTCGCGCAGCTTGCTGCGGAAGTCGCTGCGGCCAAAGCCGTCGGTGCCCAGCACCTTGTAGGTGCGGCCCTTGGGGATGAACGGACGAATCTGCTCGGCATAGGCCTTCATGTAGTCGGTGGACGCGACCACGGGGCCTTGCGATGCGGACAGTTGCTGGGTGACGAACGGCACCTTGGCCTCTTCGGTCGGGTGCAGCAGGCTCCATCGCTCGGCGTTCTGGCCGTCGCGGGTCAGTTCGTTGAAGCTTGGGCAGCTCCACACCGAAGCGGCCACGCCCCAGTCCTTTTCAAGCAGTTCTTGCGCAAAGAACGATTCGCGCAGGATGGTGCCGCTGCCCAGCAGTTGCACGGTGGGCGCATCCTTGGGCAGTGCGGGCGCCTGTTTGCACAGGTACATGCCCTTGATGATCTGCTCTTCGGTGCCGGGTTGCAGGCCGGGCATGGGGTAGTTTTCGTTCAGCAGCGTCAGGTAGTAGAAGACGTTTTCCTGCCGCTCGACCATGCGCTTCATGCCGTCGTGCATGATCACCGCGACTTCGTGCGCAAAGGTCGGGTCGTAGCTCACGCAGTTGGGGATGGTGTTGGCCAGGATGTGGCTGTGGCCATCTTCGTGCTGCAGGCCTTCGCCGTTGAGCGTGGTGCGACCCGAGGTGCCGCCCAGCAGGAAGCCACGGGCTTGCATGTCACCCGCCGCCCAGGCCAGGTCGCCAATGCGCTGGAAGCCGAACATCGAGTAGTACACGTAGAACGGGATCATGATCCGGTTGTTCGTGCTGTAGCTGGTGGCCGCCGCGATCCAGCTGCTCATGCCGCCGGCTTCGTTGATGCCCTCTTGCAGGATTTGGCCCGCCTTGTCTTCCTTGTAGTACATGACCTGGTCTTTATCGACCGGGGTGTACTGCTGGCCTGCGGGGTTGTAGATGCCGATCTGGCGGAACAGGCCTTCCATGCCGAAGGTACGGGCTTCGTCCACCAGGATGGGCACCACGCGCGGGCCCAGGGCCTGGTCGCGCAGCAGCTGCGTGAGAAAGCGCACGTAGGCTTGCGTGGTGGAGATTTCGCGGCCTTCGGGCGTAGCCTCCAGGATGGCCTTGAAGGTGTCCAGCGCAGGCACGGTGAAGCTCTCGTCGGCCTTCACGCGGCGGTGTGGCAGGTAGCCGCCCAAGGCCTTGCGGCGCTCGTGCAGGTACTTCATTTCCGGGGTGTCGTCGGCGGGCTTGTAGAAGGGCAGTTCGGCAAGTTGGCTGTCGGGGATCGGGATGTTGAAGCGATCACGGAAGGCCTTGATGTCTTCGTCGCTGAGCTTCTTGGTCTGGTGAACCGTGTTCTTGGCTTCGCCAATCTTGCCCATGCCAAAGCCCTTGACGGTCTTGACCAGCAGGACGGAAGGCTGGCCGCCATGGTTTTGAGCGGCATGGAATGCGGCATAGACCTTTTGCGAATCGTGGCCGCCGCGCTGCAGGTTCCAGATCTCGTCGTCGGTCATGTGCTCGACCATCTTCAGAGTGCGAGGGTCGCGGCCGAAGAAGTTCTTGCGCACGTAGGCACCGTCGTTGGCCTTCATGGCCTGGTAGTCGCCGTCGTTGGTTTCCATCATGAGCTTGCGCAGCGCACCATCATGGTCTTTGGCGAGCAACTCGTCCCAGCCCTTGCCCCAGATGAGTTTGATGACGTTCCAGCCCGCGCCGCGGAACTCGCCTTCGAGCTCTTGAATGATCTTGCCGTTGCCACGCACGGGGCCGTCCAGGCGCTGCAGGTTGCAGTTGATGACAAACACCAGGTTGTCGAGCTTCTCGCGCGCGGCCAGGCCAATGGCGCCCAGGGATTCGACCTCGTCCATTTCACCGTCGCCGCAGAACACCCAGACCTTGCGGTTCTCGGTATTGGCGATGCCGCGGGCGTGCAGGTACTTGAGGAAACGCGCCTGGTAGATGGCCATCAGCGGGCCCAGGCCCATCGACACCGTGGGGAACTGCCAGAACTCGGGCATGAGCTTGGGGTGCGGGTAGCTCGACAGGCCCTTGCCGTCCACTTCCTGGCGGAAGTTGAGCAATTGCTCTTCGCTCAGGCGGCCTTCCAGGTAGGCGCGGGCATAAATACCGGGCGATACGTGGCCCTGGATGTAAAGCAGGTCACCGCCGTGGTTCTCGCTCTCGGCATGCCAGAAATGGTTGAAGCCCGCGCCAAACATGCTGGCCAGCGAGGCAAAGGAGCCGATGTGGCCGCCCAGATCGCCACCTTCGGGCGGGTGATGGCGGTTGGCCTTGACCACCATGGCCATGGCGTTCCAGCGCATGTAGGCGCGCAGGCGCTGTTCGATTTCAAGGTTGCCGGGGCTGCGTGCCTCCTGGCTGGGCTCGATGGTGTTCACGTAGCCGGTATTGGCCGAGAACGGCAGGTCCACGCTGTTCTGGCGGGCGTGTTCCAGCAATTGCTCCAACAGGTAGTGGGCGCGCTCGGCCCCCTCTTTGTCGATGACGGCGGACAGCGCATCCATCCACTCACGGGTTTCCTGTTGGTCGGTATCGGTGGCGGGCGCGTTGCCGTTTCCGGCCTGAGGGTCGGGCTGAGCTGACATGCTTTGTCTCCTGTAGGTGTGGCAGCAATTTAGTACGTTGGCTCTAGTTTCGCATATTTTTTTAGAATTTCAAATGGTGCCCATGCATTTCATATTGCAAGAAAATGCTGCGAACGCACATTGCACTTGCCCCGGATTCCAAGCTGCGGCTCCCCTACACTTGAAGGATGGATTCCCTGCCCCCTCACCCCTCCCCCACAGCCATGGTCGTGGCGGCGCCCGCCCGCTGGTGGCGCAAGTGGTGGCGCGGGTTGTCGCCTACCCGGCAGGACCGGTTTGCGGCGCTGGCACCCTTGGCTGCCGTGCTGATGTTTCTGGCCGCCATCGTGGCGGCGTTCTGGTATTTGCGCGCCGAAGAGGCCGAGCGCGAACAAGAAGCCCTACGGCGTGACGTGGAATACGCGCAACAGCGTGTGCGCCTGCGGCTGCTGGAGCGGCAAGAACAGCTCATGCGCATTGCGCGTGACCTGTCCAACCAAGAGCTGGAACGCACAGAGTTTGTGAGCCGAGCAGAAAGCCTGATCAGCCAATACCCCGAACTGCAGGCGATCACCTGGATCGACGAGCGCCGCCGCATCCGCGCCAGCCATGCAGCGCCCACGCTGGCCAGCAGCGAGCTGCGCATTGCCGGCGAAGTGCTCAAATCCGGCGACACGGCCGACACCTTTGGCCTGGCCCGCGACCTGCAGCAGCCGGTGTATGCCCAGCCCGCCGCAACCTCGGGCGATTCGACCCCGCTGCTCCAGCTGCAAGTGCCCTTGAACAACCAGGGCAAGTTCAGCGGCGTGGTGCTGGGGGAATACTCCATCGACAGCCTGCTGCGCTACGGCACGCCGACCGAGGTGCTGGCGCGCTACGCCGTCACGCTGCTCGATGGCAAGAACCAGGTGCTGGCCGGAACCCCCCTGGGACCGCGCAACACGGCCACACAGCTCCTTCCTTGGTCACCCCGTGCCAACGAATACGAGGTCCCCGTCTCCCCGGTGGGCAACGGGCTGGTGCTCAAGGCACAGGCCTACCGCACCTCGCTGGGCGTGGTGGGCAGCGGGCTGTTCTGGCTGGTGGGCACGCTGAGCGCGATGACGGCCTGGATGCTGATCGCCACCTGGCGCCACACCCGCCGCCGCATGCAGGCCCAGCAGGCCCTGGTGGCAGAGACGAACTTCCGCCGCGCGATGGAGAACTCCATCCTGACGGGCATGCGCGCGCTGGACATGGAAGGCCGCATTACCTATGTGAACGCCGCTTTCTGCCAGATGACTGGCTGGAGCGAGGCCGAATTGGTGGGCCTGAAAGCACCCTTCCCCTATTGGCCCGACTCCGACCACGAAGCCTTGCACGCCAAGCTGCGCGACGAACTGTCGGGCAAAACCATCGTCGGCGGCTTTCAGGTGCGGGTGCGGCGCAAAAGCGGCACGCTCTTCGATGCGCGACTGTATGTGTCGCCCCTGATCGATGCACACGGCCAGCAGACGGGCTGGATGACCTCGATGACGGACATCACCGAGCCCAACCGCATCCGCGAACAGCTTTCCGCATCGCACGAGCGCTTCACCATCGTCCTGGAATCGCTGGACGCCTCGGTGTCGGTGGCCCCGCTGGGCAGCGAAGAACTGCTGTTCGCCAACAAGCTCTACCGCCAATGGTTCGGCTCGCAGACGGGCGGCCACCTGCAGCTGGTGGCGCAGGCGGGCGTGGTGCCAGTAGCGGGCACGGAGCACACGGGCATGGACGACGAAGACGGACTCATGGGCCTGCCCACCGACCCACTCACCAGCGCCCGCACCGAGAACGCCGAAATCTACCTGCCCGACCTGGGAAAATGGCTCGAAGTACGCTCGCGCTACCTCAACTGGGTGGACGGCCGACTGGCCCAGATGGTGATTGCCACCGACATCACCCCCCGCCGCCAGGCCGAGGAGCAGGCGGCGCGCCAGGCCGAGCGCGCCCAATCCGTCAGCCGCCTCATCACCATGGGCGAGATGGCCTCCAGCGTGGCGCACGAATTGAACCAGCCGCTCACGGCCATCAACAATTACTGCAGTGGCATGGTCTCGCGCATCCAGAGTGGCCAGCTGACCGAAGAAGCGCTGCTCACGGCACTGCAAAAGACCGCCCACCAGGCCCAGCGCGCGGGCCAGATCATCCAGCGCATCCGGGCCTTTGTGAAGAAGAGCGAGCCCAACCGCACCCTGGCCGACGTGCATTCGATGGTCAACGAAGCCGTGGAGCTGGCCGACATCGAGCTGCGCCGACACAACGTGCGCCTGACGCACTATGTGGCCGCCCGCCTGCCGCCTGTGATGGTGGACACCATCCTGATCGAGCAGGTGCTGGTCAACCTGATGAAGAACGGCGCCGAAGCCATCCAGCACGCCAACCGTCCACCGTCGGGTCGCAGCGTGGAACTGCGCGTGGTGCCCAAACACGTCGAAGACCGCGAAGTGGTGGAATTTTCGGTGCAGGACACCGGCAAGGGCCTGGCCCCCGAAGTGCTGGAGCGCCTCTTCGAAGCCTTCTTCTCCACCAAGGAAGAAGGCATGGGCATGGGCCTCAATCTGTGCCGCAGCATCGTCGAGTCGCACCAGGGCAGGATGCTGGCGGAGAACCTCTACAATGGATCCGAGGTCACGGGCTGCAAGTTCTCCTTCTGGCTGCCGCTTGCCAAGCCTGCTGATGCCACTACAAATTCTGTAGCAAACAATCAAAAACCAAGGACAATTGCATGAGCTTGATTCCGAAAAAAGGCACTGTCTACGTTGTGGACGACGACGAGGCAGTTCGCGATTCCCTGCAGTGGCTGCTGGAAGGCAAGGACTACCGGGTGCGTTGCTTTGATTCGGCCGAGACCTTTCTCTCACGCTACGACCCCCGCGAAGTCGCCTGCCTGATTGTGGACATCCGCATGGGCGGCATGACGGGCCTGGAGCTTCAGGATCGACTGATCGAGCGCAAGTCCCCCCTGCCCATCGTGTTCATTACAGGCCACGGCGATGTGCCCATGGCCGTGAACACCATGAAGAAAGGCGCGCTGGATTTCATCCAGAAGCCTTTTGACGAAGAAGAACTGGTCGGACTCGTCGAGCGCATGCTCGACCACGCCCGCGAAGCCTTCGCCGGCTACCAGCAGGCCGCCAGCCGCGATGCCCTGCTGTCCAAGCTGACCAGCCGCGAAGCCCAGGTGCTCGAACGCATCGTGGCCGGTCGCCTGAACAAGCAGATTGCCGACGACCTGGGCATCAGCATCAAGACGGTGGAGGCGCACCGTGCCAACATCATGGAGAAGCTCAACGCCAACACCGTGGCCGACCTGCTCAAGATCGCCCTCGGCCAAAACGCCCCCAAGGGTTGATACTCACATTTTGATAGCTTCTCGCGCTTGCTGATAAAGCGCTAGAGACCAATTTGACTCATATTCTCTGACATGACAGCCCAACTCATCGACGGCAACGCCCTTTCCCGCCAACTGCGCGCCGACGTGGCGCAACGCGCCGCCTCCCTGAAAACCCGTGGCGTCACCCCCGGGCTGGCCGTTGTCCTGGTGGGCGACAACCCTGCCAGCCAGGTGTATGTGCGTAACAAGGTCAAGGCTTGCGAAGACAGCGGCTTGTACTCCGTCCTCGAAAAGTACGAGGCCGACATGACCGAAGCCGCGTTACTGGCCCGTGTGGAGGCCCTCAACAACGATCCGGCCATTCACGGCATCCTGGTGCAGTTGCCCCTGCCCAAACACATTGATGCGCAGAAGGTGATCGAAGCCATCTCGCCCGCCAAGGATGTGGACGGCTTTCACATCGCCAGCGCCGGGGCTCTGATGACTGGCATGCCCGGCTTCTGGCCATGCACACCCTATGGCTGCATGAAGATGCTGGAAAGCATCGGCTACGAGCTCAAGGGCAAACACGCCGTGGTCATCGGCCGCAGCAACATCGTGGGCAAGCCCATGGCGCTGATGCTGCTCGGCCAGAACGCCACCGTCACTATTTGCCACAGTGCCACCCAGGACCTCAAGGCTCAAACCCTGCAGGCCGATGTGATCGTGGCCGCAGTCGGCAAACGCAATGTGCTGACCGCCGACATGGTCAAGCCTGGCGCCGTGGTGATTGACGTGGGCATGAATCGCAATGACGAAGGCAAACTCTGCGGCGACGTGGACTTTGACGGCGTCAAGGAAGTGGCCGGCTGGATCACCCCCGTGCCTGGCGGGGTTGGCCCCATGACCATTACCATGCTGCTGGTGAATACCATCGAAGCCGCTGAGCGCACTGCAGGGCACTGACCTGGGTCAGTGCTGTCGATGTCGGCGGCTTTGCAACTTGAACCTGCGCCATATGGCGCCATCTGATTTCGCATGAGCAACGCCCTTCTCGACTTCTCGGACCTCCCCCATTTCGACCGCATCACACCGCAGGACGTGGCGCCTGCCGTGGATGTTCTGCTGGAGCGTGCCAATGCCGCGCTGGAGACCGTCACCGCACCCGACTTTCCAGCCCGCTGGGATGCGATTGCGAAAGTGCTGGATGTGGCCACCGAACGGCTGGGCACCGCCTGGGGCAGCATCAGCCACCTCAACAGCGTGGCCGACACCCCTGAACTGCGCGCAGCCTACAACGCCGCCTT
Source organism: Acidovorax sp. NN32 (assembly GCF_057597245.1). Classification (NCBI taxonomy): domain Bacteria; kingdom Pseudomonadati; phylum Pseudomonadota; class Betaproteobacteria; order Burkholderiales; family Comamonadaceae; genus Acidovorax; species Acidovorax sp. NN32. Next base: position 2,708,955 of record NZ_CP199679.1, on the reverse strand, counting down.
GCCCAAGGTCACCGAGTTCTGGACGCGCCTGGGTGCCGATGAACGCCTGTACGCCAAGTACAAGGCCATCGACCCCGCTACCCTGACTGCAGAGCAGCGGCAGGCACACCTGAACGCGGTGCGCAACTTTGTGTTGAGTGGCGCGGAGCTGACCGGTGCCGCCAAGGAGCGTTTTGCGCAGATCCAGGAACGCCAGGCCGAGCTGAGCCAGAAGTTCAGCGAAAACGCCCTCGATGCCACCGACGCCTACGCTTACTACGCCACGGCCGAAGAGCTCGATGGCATTCCAGACGATGTCCAACAGGCCGCGCTGGCCGCAGCACAGGTAGACGGCAAGGAAGGCTACAAGCTCACCCTGAAGATGCCCTGCTACCTGCCGGTCATGCAGTTTGCCGCGCGCAGCGACCTGCGCGAGAAGCTCTACCGCGCCTATGTGACCCGTGCCTCCGACCAGGCTGAGGGCGATGCACGCAAATTCGACAACACAGCGCTGATCAGCGAAATCCTGGCACTGCGCCGCGAAGAGGCCCAACTGCTGGGCTACGCCAATTTTGGGGAAGTGTCCGTGGTGCCCAAGATGGCCCAATCTCCGGCGCAGGTGATCACCTTCCTGCGTGATCTGGCCCGACGCGCACGCCCCTACGCCGAGAAGGATATCGCCGACCTGCGCGCGTTTGCCGCCGAACACCTGGGCCTGGCCAATCCGCAGGCCTGGGACTGGCCCTACATTTCCGAAAAACTCAAGGAAGCGCGCTACGCCTTCAGCGAGCAGGAGGTCAAGAAGTACTTCACGGCGCCCAAGGTGCTGGCGGGCCTGTTCAAGATCATCGAAACCCTGTTCGAAGTGTCCATCCGGCGCGACACGGCCGCCGTCTGGCACCCAGCCGTTGAGTTCTACCGCATTGAGCGCACGCACCCGGAGGGCGCCCATAAGGGCACCCAGCTGGTGGGCCAGTTCTACCTCGACCAACCTGCACGCACCGGCAAACGCGGCGGCGCATGGATGGACGATGTGCGCACACGCTGGCTGCGCCCCGACACGGGCGTGCTGCAAACCCCGGTGGCGCACCTGGTGTGCAACTTCGCCAGCGGCGTGGACGGCAAGCCACCGCTGCTCACTCACGACGACGTGATCACCCTCTTCCACGAGTTCGGCCACGGCTTGCACCACATGCTCACCCAGGTGAACGAGCGCGACGTCTCGGGCATTGGCGGTGTGGAGTGGGACGCGGTGGAGCTGCCCAGCCAGTTCATGGAGAACTTCTGCTGGGAATGGGATGTGCTCAAGCACATGACGGCCCATGTGGACACGGGCGAGCCCCTGCCCCGCGCGCTGTTCGACAAGATGATTGCCGCCAAGAACTACCAGAGCGGCATGCAGACGCTGCGACAGATTGAGTTCTCGCTGTTCGACATGCTGCTGCACACCGAACACGACCCGGCCCAGGACATCATGCCTCTGCTGGACCAGGTGCGCCGCGAAGTGGCCGTGCTGCAGCCCCCGGCATTCAGCCGCACGGCACACACCTTCAGCCATATCTTTGCGGGCGGGTATGCCGCTGGCTACTACAGCTACAAATGGGCCGAGGTACTGAGTGCAGACGCCTACGCAGCCTTCGAGGAAACCGCTGGAAGCGACGGTCTGCCGAGTATAGAAACGGGTCGCCGCTACCGCCAGGCCATCCTGGAAGCCGGTGGCAGCCGCCCTGCGATGGAATCGTTCAAGGCCTTCCGGGGCCGCGAGCCCAGCCTGGAAGCCCTGCTGCGCCACCAGGGCATGGCGGAAGAATCGACTGCCTGAGCGAACCGAACCCACGGCCTGAAATGCACACGTTGCACCCAGGCCTGACGACAAAGAAGGAGCAAGGAGAATGAACATGCACAAGCCACTGACCGCCCCCCTGTTGGCGACTTTGCTGATGACACTGGCCTGCGCCAGCGTGCAGGCACAAGGCGTCTACCGCATCGTCGGCCCGGATGGCAAAGTGACGTTTTCGGACCGACCTCCCGCCGATGCCAACGCTCAGCCCGCCCGCATGGCCAATGAGGCGCCCGCTGTTGCCAACGGTGCGCTGCCCTACGAGCTGCGCCAGGTTGCCAACCGCTTTCCGGTCACTCTCTACACCGGCAACGACTGCCCGCCCTGCACCTCTGCGCGCAACCTGCTCACGTCACGGGGTGTCCCGTTCACCGAGCGCACCGTGTCCAGCAACGAAGACATCGCGGCGTTTCAAAGGTTGAGTGGCGGTACCGGCCTGCCCTTTGGCACCATCGGCGGCCAGCAGCTCGCAGGCTTTTCCGAAGGGGAATGGGTACAGTATCTGGACGCTGCGGGCTACCCGAAACAATCCGCATTGCCCCGAAACTACCGCCAGCCAGCGCCTACGCCGCTGGTGGCCGTCAAGGCGGCAGAACCCGCAGCAGCGGCCTCGGCCCCAGCGCCCGCAGCACCGTCCAGGGCACGCCCGCCCGCACCTGTCAATGATGGGCCATCACCCAGCAATCCCGCAGGTATCCGGTTCTGATCCACGGAGTGCGAGAACGCGCTGCCAACTGCCAAAACAAAGGGGCCTTTTCAAGCCCCTTTTTCTTTGCCAGAAAAACTGCTCAGGAGTTCATGCTCAATAGGTGAGCGTTTTCACACCCTGTGCGGTGCCCAACAGGCAGACAGACGCCTTCTGGTGGGCAAAAACCCCCACCGTCACCACCCCCGGCCACTGGTTGATGTCGGATTCAAACGCCAAAGGGTCCGTGATCGAGAGCCCACGGACATCCAGGATGTGTTGACCGTTGTCGGTCACCAGAGGTTGCCCATCCCGCATCCGCAGCTGCGCCTGGCCACCCATCGCCGCAAAACGCCGTGCAATGTGGTTGGCAGCCATGGGGATCACCTCGACCGGCAAGGGAAACTGCCCCAGCGCCTGGACCAGCTTGGATTCATCGGCAATACACACAAAACGCGTGGCCAGAGCCGCGACGATCTTCTCGCGCGTCAGCGCAGCGCCACCGCCCTTGACCATATGGCCTTTGCCATCGATCTCGTCGGCACCGTCGATGTAGACCGCAAGCGAAGCAACTTCGTTGGCATCAAACACTGGAATACCGAGCGCCTTGAGCCGCTCCGTGCTGGCCACCGAGCTGGAGACAGCACCCTTGATCTGGTCCTTGATGGTGGCAAGTGCGTCAATGAACTTGTTGACGGTGGAGCCGGTGCCTACACCCACAATCTCGCCAGGCACCACATATTGCAGCGCGGCTTGGCCAACCAGGGTCTTGAGTTCGTCTTGGGTCAGGGAAGTGGTGGTCGTCATGGGAGAAAATCAGGGGTAATCCTGAATTATCCCCCCATGTCCCTGATCCCCTACGCCCTCACCCGCCCCTTTCTCTTCGGCATGGATGCCGAAACCGCCCACGAACTCACCATGGACATGCTGGCACGCGGGCAGCGCACTCCGCTGCAGTGGGCCTGGTGCAACGAAACCGTGGACGACCCCGTGGAACTGGCAGGCCTGACTTTTCCCAACCGCGTGGGGATGGCGGCAGGCCTGGACAAGAACGCCCGCTGCATCGACGCGCTGGGTGCCATGGGCTTCGGCTTTGTCGAGGTGGGCACGGTGACGCCCAAGGCGCAGCCCGGCAACCCCAAGCCGCGCATGTTCCGCCTGCCCGAAGCCCGCGCGCTGATCAACCGGCTGGGCTTCAACAACGAGGGCCTGGACGCCTTCCTGCACAACGTGCTGCAGGCGCAATTTCGCACCCAAAGCCGCAAACATCCCCTGCTGCTGGGCCTCAACATCGGAAAGAACGCCACCACCCCCATCGAGAATGCCACCAGCGACTACCTGACCTGCCTGGAGGGCGTCTACCCCCACGCCGACTACGTGACGGTCAACATCAGCTCACCCAACACCCAGAACCTGCGCGCACTGCAAAGCGACGCGGCCCTGGATGCCCTGCTGGGTGCCATCGCCGAGCGGCGTGAGGCCCTGGCAACACAGCATGGCCGCCGCGTGCCGGTGTTCGTGAAGATTGCCCCCGACCTCGATGAAGCCCAGGTGTCCGTGATCGCAGCCACACTGCAACGCCACGGGATGGACGGCGTGATCGCGACCAACACCACCATCAGCCGCACTGCAGTGCAAGGCCTGCGCCATGCAGGAGAGACCGGCGGCCTGAGCGGAGCGCCGGTCTTGGAGGCCAGCAACCAGGTCATCCGCCAGTTGCGGGCCGCACTGGGCAGCCGCTTTCCCATCATCGGTGTGGGCGGCATCATGAGCGCAGAGGATGCCGTCAGCAAGGTCCGCGCGGGCGCCGACGTGGTGCAGATCTATACCGGACTGATCTACGAAGGCCCCGCTTTGGTGGTGAAGGCCGCAAAGGCCATCAAAGCCATGGGGTGAGTCCAGGTCGCCCCGCTGAACCGGAAACACAAAGAGCCGCTGTGATCAGCGGCTCTTTGTGTTTGCGAGAGGCAGGCCGCCTTGCGCAGGTGCGTGCAGCACCGGCCTAGCGCCGCAGCCGCATCAACATGGGCAGCAGCACACCCGCCCAACGAATCAGGCGGCGCGGCCCTGCCACCAAGGCAACCCCTGCCATGGCCGCAACCGCCAGGGGATGCTCCCGCGCAAACCCTGCGGCGCGAAGCGCCAGGGATTCGTCCATGCCGCCCGCCCCAGGGTCACGTTGCGCCAAGGCCAGCGACTGGGCTCGCGCAGCCCTGCGGGCGCGAAGACGTTCGCGTTGCAGGCCAATACGGTCCAGCACCCGCTGCTGGGCAGCCGTCGGCGAGGGAACCACAGGCTGCGACATGGGAGACGGAGATGAAGAGGTCGTCGCCATTACAAACGCTCCTTGATGTCACGCCAGTCCTGCGCAAGTTCGCGGCGCGTGAGGGCGAAGCCATTGCCCGCCTTCTGAACCACGGAAACCAGCGACATCAGCGTCGCGGCCCATCCCACAGTCCACACGGCCGCGACCAACCAGGCCACCAGCGTGCGATGGGGGGTATCCCAGAAATGAACCAGCACCGCCAACGAAAGCATGATCAAAGCCACCACCGTGAGCCCTGCCACCACGATGGTCAACACCAGCATCTGCTGCAGGCGCTGTTTCTGATCCTGCCATTCCAGACGGGCGAGGTCCATCCGGTCTTCGGCCGCAATGGCGCCTTCGATCACATTGGCGCGCCACCGGGCCACCAGCGACTCCAGCCCCAGAAGAGAAAGCCAGTTCATGCGCAGCCCCCGTGTTGTGCAACCGAGCCCTGACGGCCCGGATCAGCGGCGTGCAAGCAGGAAGCCCACCAGCGCGCCCACCGCCAGTGCGGCCCCGGCCACGCGCCATGGTTCATCATGCGCATAGCGGTCGGCCGCAAGTGCCGCTTCTTTGGCCTGGCGGGCGGCATCTTGCGCCGCACGCACGGCAGACTCGCGCACGTTGTGCATGCCATCGTCAAGACGCTGGCGCAGCAGCTTGATTTCCGGAACCGCGTCGAGATCTTTGTTGGCCAGTAGCCCCCGCAGATCAGAAACCAGCTTTTCCAGTTCGCCCTGGGTCGTGGTGGTGTCGGAAGCAGTCATACAAGCCTTTCTTTAAGCAACAAAAAAATCAGTCAGCCCTGTCGGCAGAGCCGTGCAAAACACCAGTTCATCTTAGTCATCCGCTCTGTTCCCCTTCGTAGGACGGGGTCTCAAGAGGTTACCGATTGCAAATGGCTTACCCCAGATCAAACGAGTGCGGCCACATGTTCTGCAATCGCCAGAGAACTTGTCAACCCCGGGGACTCAATGCCAAACAGGTTCACGAGACCGGGGATGCCATGGACTGATGGTCCCTGGATCACAAAGTCCGCTGCCGGCTCATCCGGTCCGTGGATCTTGGGCCGCATGCCCGCATAGCCGGGTGCCAGCGCCCCGTCGCGCAGTGCGGGCCAGTACTTGCGGACCTCGGCGTAAAACGCATCTCCGCGTGCGGGGTCTACCAACAGGTCATCTGGCGAATCCACCCACTGCACGTCGGGGCCGAACTTGGCCTGCCCACCCAGGTCCAGTGTCAGATGCACGCCCAGGCCTGCGGCCTCGGGCACGGGGTAGATCAAGCGGCTGAAGGGGGCTTTGCCGGACAGCGTGAAATAGCTGCCTTTGGCACAGCGAGCATGGGGCACATGATCCACCCCCAGCCCTGCGAATCGGCGGGCCAGCGCGGGGGCGTGCAGCCCTGCTGCATTGACCACCGTGCGCGCTCGCAAGCGCGTACCGTCGAATGCTTCCAAATTTATAGCATCTTGCGCACATTCCGCAAGCGCCAGGGGCGAATTCAGTGCAACAAGTCCCCCCGCATGCTCCAGATCGCCCTGCAGCGCGAGCATCAGGGCATGGCTGTCCACAATGCCGGTACTGGGCGAAAACAAAGCGGCAACACATTCCAGCGCAGGTTCCATGGCCTGGGCTTCATGGCGACCTAGCCAGCGCAGATCCAGCACGCCGTTGGCTTGCGCCCGCGCCTGGATGGACTCAAGACTTGACAACTGGCCCGTCGAGGTTGCCACCAGGAGTTTGCCGCAGCGGCGGTGAGGCACATTGCGCTCAATGCAGTAGGCATACAGCATGTCTCGGCCTCGCACGCACAGCTTGGCCTTCAACGAATCGGTAGGGTAGTAGATCCCGGCATGGATCACCTCGCTGTTGCGCGAGCTGATACCCGTTCCGATGGCATCGGCAGACTCCAGCACCATCACTTCGCGGCCCTGCAGGGCCAGCGCCCGCGCGACGGCAAGGCCCACGACACCCGCACCAACCACCACACAATCAACAGCATCCGCCATCACTCAGCCCTCCAATAGGCACCGCATCCTCAAACCTGCTCGAACCCGTCGAGCACATTGACGGCGTTGGTGCCCAGTTCTGCAGCCGCATAGCCACCTTCCAGCACAAAGACGGTGGGCAGGCCCGCCCGTGCAAGGCGCTCACCCACCCGGGTGAAATCGGCGGACGCCAGCGCAAACTTGGAGATGGGATCGCCCTCAAAGGTATCGAGCCCGAGGGAGACCACCAGGGCGTCGGCCCCCTGGCTGGCAATACGCGCACAGGCGCTTTCCAGCGCATCGAACCAGGTCGTCGCACTGGTGCCTGCAGGCAGCGGCAGGTTCAGATTGAATCCAGCGCCCTCGCCCACCCCGGTTTCGTCCGCATGGCCCAGATAAAACGGGTACTCGGTGCGGGGATCGCCATGGATGCTGATGAACAGCACATCGGCCCGGTCGTAGAAGATGCTTTGCGTGCCGTTGCCGTGGTGGTAGTCCACATCAAGCAACGCCACACGCTGTGCACCCTGGTTGCGCAGCACCTGTGCGGCCACGGCAGCATTGTTCAGAAAACAATAGCCGCCCATGAAGTCGGGGCCGGCATGGTGGCCGGGCGGCCGTGTGCAGCAAAACGCCGCGCGGGCCCCTTGCGCCACAAGGGTCGCAGCGCTGGCGGCAGCATCGGCTCCCGCCTTGGCTGCAGCCCAGGTACCCGACGCCATGGGCGTGCCGTTGTCCATGGAGTACAGGCCCAGGCGTGCCACAAAATTCTCAGGCTCCAGATCACTGCGCAAGGTACGCACGGGCCAGACCGACGGGAATGGCTGCACTCCAGCGTTGGCAGGATCGAGGGCCAGCCAATGCTGCCAAGCGGTCTGCAAAAAGGCCAAATAGCGTGGCGCGTGCACCTGAGACAACACGGGGGCGCTATCCACATCCGGGGCCATCAGGCCATGGCCGCGCGCCCGCAGCGCCCCTTCGACATAGTCCACGCGTGCAGGCTTCTCAAAACACGGCACGCGTTCGCCGCGAAAAAATTCATGGACGGGGGCGTGACCCTGGTGAAACGGATTGTGGAAGGTGATCATGGGTCAGGGCGTATCGATAGCGGCAAAGAGGCCAGAGGGCAGCGAGTGCGGTTCCAGGAAATGCAACTGCCGTGGAATCACGGTCCGACACTTTAGCCTCTCTGCGGCGTGCAGCAGGCGAAACAGCCGCCTATGCAGACGCCCATGAAAAAACCCCTACAGACCAGAATCTGCAGGGGTTTTCAAATTGGTGGGTGATACATGGATCGAACATGTGACCCCTGCCGTGTGAAGGCAGTGCTCTACCGCTGAGCTAATCACCCGACGTAGGCACCCTGAAACAGAGTGCATTCGCAAGAAGTCAAAAAGCGTGGTGGGTGATACATGGATCGAACATGTGACCCCTGCCGTGTGAAGGCAGTGCTCTACCGCTGAGCTAATCACCCGTGTCTCTGTGACAGCCTTCTATTATGGCACAGCTTTTCAGGCCGCCTGAACAGTTCTCCAAATTGTTTTGCCACCACTGGCCTTGTCGATCTGCACCAGTAGCTCCGCGTGGGCCGCCTGTTCCTGCTCACTGGCACGCAGGACGGGCAAGTTCAATCCGCGCAGGTCGATGGCTGCGATCTTCAGGCCATCGCCACTGTCCTGCGCATCGTCGGAAATCAGCAGGGCATCCTGGCCGCGCGTGAGATTGATGTATACATCGGCCAGCAGCTCGGCATCCAGCAAGGCGCCATGCAGCGTGCGGCCCGAGTTGTCCACACCCAGGCGGTCGCACAGAGCGTCGAGCGAATTGCGCTTGCCCGGGTACATCTCCTTGGCCATGGCCAGCGTGTCGGTCACGCTCTCCACATAGGTGCGAAACGCGGGACGCCCCACCAGTTCCAGCTCCTTGTTCAGAAAGCCCACATCGAACGCGGCATTGTGGATGATGATCTCGGCACCTTGCAGGTACTGCAGGATGTCATCCACCACCTCGGCGAACTTGGGCTTGTCCTTCAGGAACTCGTTGCTGATGCCGTGCACCTTCAGCGCGTCTTCGTGGCTGTCGCGGCCGGGATTGAAGTACAGGTGCAGGTTGTTACCGGTGAGCTTGCGATTGAGCAGCTCCACACAACCCAGTTCAATGATGCGGTCACCACCTTCGGCCGAAAGGCCGGTCGTCTCAGTGTCCAAAACAATTTGCCGGGACATCAGTGGTTTTCCTTCGCGTGGTTGATCGTGTACTTGGGAATTTCCACGGTCACATCGGTTTGCGCAAGGATGGCCTGGCACGACAGGCGCGATTGTGGCTCCAGGCCCCAGGCGCGGTCCAGCAGGTCTTCTTCCTCTTCCTCGGCCTGGTTGAGCGAACTCAGCCCCTGGCGCACGATGACGTGGCAGGTGGTGCAGGCGCAGCTCATGTCACAGGCGTGCTCGATATTGATGTGGTTGTCCAGCAGCGCTTCGCAGATCGAGGTGCCAGCAGGCGCCGTGATTTCAGTGCCTGCGGGGCAGTATTCGGGATGGGGGAGGATTTTGATGACGGGCATGGGGTGTCTTTTTCTTGTTCAGAGGGATGCGCCGGGACGCTCAGAGGCTCGCGACGTTCTTGCCAGCCAATGCCTGCTGGATGCCGCGATTCATGCGCTGGGCCGCAAAACCTTCGGTGCCTTTGGCCAGTGCATCGGTCGCGGCTTCGATGACAGCGGCATCATCGGCATCGCGCTGGTGGCGCAGGGCCACCATCAAGGCATCGATGGCGGCGCGCTCCTTGGGGCTGAGCACATCGCCATCCGCATCCAACGCACTCTGGGTGGCGATCAGCATACGGTCGGCATCCACGCGCGCCTCGACCAAGGCGCGAGCCTTCATGTCCTGCGCGGCAGTGGCAAACCCGTCCTGCAGCATGCGCGCAATCTGGTCATCGGAGAGACCATACGACGGCTTCACATCAATGCGCGCTTCCACACCGCTGCCCTGCTCCTTCGCACTCACACTCAAAAGTCCATCGGCGTCGACGGTAAAGGTCACACGGATGCGAGCAGCCCCTGCGGCCATGGGCGGGATGCCACGCAGCTCAAAACGCGCGAGGCTGCGGCAGTCTTGCACCAGGTCGCGTTCGCCCTGCACCACATGGATCGCCAAGGCGGTCTGACCATCCTTGTACGTGGTGAAGTCCTGCGCCTTGGCGGTGGGAATGGTCTCGTTGCGCGCCACGATGCGTTCCACCAGCCCGCCCATGGTTTCGATGCCCAGCGACAGCGGAATCACATCAAGCAGCAGCAGATCACCTGAGGTGTTGTTGCCCGCCAGCTGGTTGGCCTGGATGGCGGCGCCCAAGGCTACGACTTCATCGGGATTGAGGTTGGTCAGCGGCGGCTTGCCGAAGAACTCCTCCACGGCGCGCTGCACTTGCGGCATGCGGGTGGAGCCACCCACCATCACCACGCCTTGCACCTCGTCCCGTGCCAGATGGGCATCACGCAGCGCACGGCGCACTGCGGCCATGGAGCGTGCCGTCAAGTCGGCTGTGATCGCTTCAAAGTCCGACCGTTTGACGTCAAATCGGGCCTCAGCGCTTGATAGTAAAGCGCTGAATGCTGCCAAATCAGTAGCAGTCAAGGCCTCCTTGCAGGCGCGTGCAGCCATGCGCACGGCGGATTTGTCGGCTGCAGTGGTCGCCCGCAGCCCTAGCTGTTGCAGGACCCAGTCAGCCAGCGCGGCATCGTAGTCATCCCCCCCCAAAGCCGAGTCACCCCCCGTGGAAATGACTTCAAACACGCCCTGCGTCAGGCGCAAGATCGAGATGTCAAAGGTGCCTCCGCCCAGGTCGTATACGGCATAGACCCCCTCGCTGGCGTTGTCCAGGCCATAGGCAATCGCGGCAGCGGTGGGCTCGTTGATAAGGCGCAGCAGGTTAATACCGGCAAGCTTGGCCGCATCCTTGGTGGCCTGGCGCTGCGCGTCGTCAAAGTAGGCCGGCACGGTGATGACGGCGCCATAGAGATCGTCGTTGAAGGTGTCTTCGGCCCGGTAGCGCAGCGTGGCCAGAATCTCAGCGCTGACCTCAACGGGCGACTTGTTGCCATCCACCGTAGCGAGACTGACCATACCGCCCTCGTCACTATCGGCAGCAACCACGAAGTCGTAGGGCAACTTGCCCGCTTCCGCCACGTCTTTCAGGCCACGCCCCATGAAGCGCTTGGCCGAGGCGATGGTGTTGCGCGCATCCTGAGCCTGCGCCGCCACGGCGTCATATCCGATCTGGCGACCACCGTTTTCGAGGTAGCGCACAACGGAGGGCAGCAGCACCCTACCCTGCGCGTCGGGCAGGCACTCTGCCACGCCATTGCGCACAGCGGCAACCAACGAATGGGTCGTGCCCAGGTCAATACCTACGGCAATGCGCCGCTGGTGTGGGTCGGGAGATTGGCCGGGTTCGGAAATCTGCAAAAGCGCCATGAAATTTCGGGTCTCAACGTGGTGGAGCCTACCGTCACGTCAGCAAACGATAGAGGCCCCAAGGGGAAGGCAAAACCGCTCTATTGTCCCAGTTGCTCTCGGCGTCGTTCAATGTCGTCGGCAAATCGCGCAATGAACATGAGGGCTCTGACCTGGCGGGCCGCGCCCGCGTAGTCCTGCTGCTGGTCAATGAGTTGCTCGCACTGCGCCAGCGCGGCGCTGCGGGCCTGCGCGACAGCGTCATCCAAGGTGTCGAGTTCGCTCTCTGCGCGGGCATCTTCCAAAGCCTCGCGCCACTCCATCTGCTGCATCAAAAACGCAGTGGGCATGGCCGTGTTGTCCTCGGCATTGATGGGGGCTGCATGCAGTTCGCACAGGTAGGCCGCACGGCGCATTGGATCTTTCAGGCGTTGGTAAGCCTCGTTGATGCGCACGGACCACTGCATGGCCACGCGTTGCGCCGCCGCACCCTGCGCCGCGAATTTGTCGGGGTGTGCTTCGCGCTGCAGTTCCTTCCAGCGCGCATCGATGGCGCTGCGCTCCTGGGCAAAGCGGCGCGCAAGGCCAAACAATTCAAAGTCGTCAGATTGCAGGTTCATGCGCTAGTAGGCTGAATGCGGAAATCCAAGAAAAAACCGCCAGCACGCGACGCGATGGCGGTTCGACGGCGCGAAAGCAGCTGGTGATCAAACGCGGAAACTCTCCCCACAACCGCAGCGGTCACGCTCGTTGGGGTTGTTGAACTTGAAGCCTTCATTGAGACCCTCGCGCACAAAGTCCAGCTCGGTTCCGTCGATGTAGGCCAGGCTCTTGGGATCAATCAGCACTTTGACACCGTGGTTCTCGAACACGATGTCCTCAGGCTCGCTGTCGTCCACATATTCGAGCTTGTAGGCAAGCCCGGAGCAGCCGGTCGTCTTGACTCCCAGGCGCACTCCCAGGCCCTTGCCTCGACGGGACAAGTAGCGGTTGACGTGCCGTGCAGCGGCTTCTGTCAGCGTAATGGCCATGTCTCTCGATCTATTTATCTGTCAAATCAGGCAGCGGCAGTTGCAGTGGCTGCGTGCTTGGTCTTGTAGTCGAGCACAGCAGCCTTGATGGCATCTTCAGCCAGGATGGAGCAATGGATCTTGACGGGCGGCAGGGCCAGCTCTTCAGCGATCTCGCTGTTCTTGAGGGCTGCCGCTTCGTCCAGCGTCTTGCCCTTGACCCATTCAGTCACCAGCGAAGACGAGGCGATCGCCGAGCCACAGCCGTAGGTCTTGAAGCGCGCGTCTTCAATCACGCCGGTCTCGGGGTTCACCTTGATCTGCAGCTTCATCACGTCGCCGCAGGCGGGCGCGCCCACCATACCGGTGCCCACCGAATCGTCGCCCTTGTCGAACGAACCCACATTGCGGGGGTTTTCGTAATGGTCAACCACTTTTTCTGAGTAAGCCATGATGTGTACCTCTTCAATTCTTCCAAAATCTTCAGGAAATCAGTGCGCAGCCCACTGGATGGTGCTGATGTCGATGCCGTCCTTGTACATCTCCCACAGTGGGCTCAATTCGCGCAGGCGGGCCACGTTCTCGCGGATGGTGGAGATGGCGTAGTCGATCTCTTCTTCGGTCGTGAAACGGCCGATGGTCATGCGCAGGCTACTGTGTGCCAGCTCGTCGCTGCGGCCCAGGGCGCGCAACACGTAGCTGGGCTCCAGACTGGCGGACGTGCAGGCAGAACCCGACGACACCGCCAGGCCCTTGATGCCCATGATGAGCGATTCGCCTTCGACGAAGTTGAAGCTCATGTTCAGGTTCTGCGGCACGCGGCGCTCCATGCTGCCGTTGATGAACACCTGTTCAATGTCCTTCAAGCCATCGAGCAAGCGCTGCTGCAAGGCATGGGCCTTGGCATTGCTCTCGGCCATTTCTTCTTTGGCGATGCGAAAGGCTTCACCCATGCCCACGATCTGGTGCGTGGGCAAGGTGCCCGAACGCATGCCACGCTCGTGACCACCGCCGTGCATCTGCGCTTCCAGCCGAACACGGGGCTTGCGGCGCACATACAGCGCGCCAACGCCCTTGGGTCCGTAGGTCTTGTGCGCGGTCATGCTCATCAGGTCGATGGGCAGCACGTTCATGTCGATCTCGACCCGGCCTGTGGCCTGGGCGGCATCCACGTGCAGCAGGATGCCCTTTTCACGGCACAGCGCGCCGATAGCAGGGATGTCCTGGATCACGCCGATTTCGTTGTTCACGAACAGGATGCTGATCAGTACCGTATCGGGGCGGATGGCGGCCTTCAGGGCATCCATGTTGACCAGACCGTCTTCCTGCACATCCAGATAAGTGGCTTCAAAACCCTGGCGCTCCAGCTCACGCATGGTGTCCAGCACGGCCTTGTGCTCGGTCTTGAGCGTAATGAGGTGCTTGCCCTTGCCTTTGTAGAAGTGCGCTGCACCCTTCAAGGCCAGATTGATGGATTCGGTAGCGCCGCTGGTCCACACGATTTCACGCGGGTCCGCACCGATCAAGTCTGCCACCTGCACCCGCGCCTTTTCAACCGCTTCCTCAGCCTCCCAGCCCCAGGCATGACTGCGCGACGCCGGGTTGCCGAAGTGTTCACGCAACCAGGGAATCATGGCATCGACCACACGGGGGTCCACGGGGGTGGTGGCGCCGTAGTCGAGATAGATGGGGAAGTGCGGGGTCATGTCCATGGCTGGCTCAGTAGTGGTTGCTGGCTGGCAAACGCAATAAGAAACAAAAACGGGTTCAAAAACTGTTCAGGGCGGTGCCGACCCCAGGGTCGACACAAGCCTTGGGCTATCAGGATTTGGCGAAAACGTTGCCCAGCGCGAACACGGAGTTCGGAGCATTCACGCGGATCGGCTTGACCACCGGGGTCGTCGAAATGGCACGGCGTACCACCGGCTTGTCTTCGATCTGCACGCCCTTGGCAATCTGTTCGTCCACCAGCTTTTGTAGAGTGACGGAATCCAGAAACTCGACCATGCGTTGGTTGAGCGATGCCCACAGCTCATGCGTCATGCAGCGGCCAGCTTCGCCCAGGCAGTTTTCCTTGCCACCGCACTGCGTGGCGTCAATGGGCTCATCCACAGAGACAATGATGTCGGCCACGGTGATGTCGCCCGCCTTGCGGGCCAGGGTATAACCGCCACCGGGGCCACGGGTCGATTCGACCAGTTCATGGCGGCGAAGCTTGCCGAAAAGCTGCTCCAGGTACGACAGCGATATCTGCTGGCGCTGGCTGATGGCCGCGAGGGTGACTGGGCCATTGTTCTGGCGCAGGGCCAGATCAATCATGGCGGTGACCGCAAAACGGCCTTTGGTTGTGAGACGCATCGCAAGCTCCTTGTACTAAGGCTTGTTCGTTGTAGAAACCGCCTGCACTGACTGTTGGTCAGCAAGGCACCGTCTCCGCCCCTTACTCCGAACAGTCGCCTGCCACGGAGCCCTTCATCGCTGGGCTGTTTTCTTGAGTATTTTGTGCGAGTATAACACAAATCCCTATCGAATCTGTCGGGTTAAAAAACCAACTAGTTTTTAATTGACCCGATAGTTATTTCCGATTGTTCTTTCGCCCATTACAAGGCCACCGAATCATTGCCATGTGCACCAAATGCCTGGTCCTTGAGCCGCGTGAGCTGGTCGCGCACCCGGGCGGCCTGCTCGAACTCCAGATTGCGAGCGTGTTCCAGCATGAGTTTTTCCAGCCGCTTGATCTCGCGCGCCACGTCTTTTTCTGACATGTCCTCCACCTTGGCGCGCTGCAGGGCTTCCTGCTCCAGCCGTTCTGCGTCCTTACCGGCCTTTTCGCTGTAAACCCCGTCAATCAGGTCTCTTACCCGCTTGACAATGCTGCGCGGTGTGATTCCGTGGGCCTCGTTGTGTGCGATCTGCTTGATGCGCCGGCGTTCCGTCTCGCCCATGGCTTTTTTCATGGAGTCGGTGATGCGGTCCGCATAGAGGATGGCCCGGCCATTGAGGTTCCGCGCCGCACGGCCGATGGTCTGGATCAGGCTGCGCTCGGCCCGCAGGAAGCCTTCCTTGTCCGCATCCAGGATCGCCACCAGGGACACTTCGGGAATATCCAGGCCTTCGCGCAGCAGGTTGATGCCCACCAGCACGTCAAAGGCGCCCAGGCGCAGGTCGCGGATGATCTCCACCCGCTCCACCGTGTCCACGTCGCTGTGCAGGTAGCGCACCTTCACGCCGTTGTCCGTCAGGTAGTCGGTCAACTGTTCAGCCATGCGCTTGGTCAGTGTAGTAATGAGTACGCGCTCATGCTTTTCGACACGAATGCGTATTTCTTGCAGCACATCATCCACCTGATGGGTGGCGGGACGTACTTCCACCTCGGGGTCCACCAGTCCGGTGGGGCGCACCACCTGGTCGACGATCTGGCCGGAGTGTGTGCGCTCGTAGTCCGCCGGCGTGGCGGTGACAAAGATCACCTGCCGCATACGCTGTTCGAACTCCTCGAATTTGAGCGGCCTGTTGTCCAGCGCCGAGGGCAGGCGAAAGCCATACTCGACCAGCGTGGTCTTGCGCGAGCGGTCGCCGCTGTACATGGCATTGAGCTGGCCGATCATCTGATGGCTTTCGTCCAGGAACATCAGAGCGTTCTTGGGCATGTAGTCGGTCAGCGTGCTGGGCGGGTCGCCGGGCGCGGCGCCCGACAGGTGGCGCGTGTAGTTCTCGATGCCCTTGCAGTGCCCTACTTCGCTGAGCATCTCCAGGTCAAAGCGCGTGCGCTGCTCCAGCCGCTGCGCCTCCACCAGCTTGCCGTCGGCCAGCAACTGTTTGAGGCGCTCGGCCAGTTCGACCTTGATGGTCTCCACCGCTGCCAGCACCTTGTCGCGTGGCGTGACGTAGTGGCTGCTCGGGTACACCGTGAAACGCGGGATCTTCTGCTTAACCCGGCCCGTGAGCGGGTCAAACAGCTGCAGGCTCTCGATCTCGTCGTCAAACAGCTCGATGCGCACTGCCAGCTCGGAATGCTCGGCCGGAAACACATCAATGGTGTCGCCCCGCACGCGGAACTTGCCGCGCGAAAAATCAGCCTCATTGCGCTGGTATTGCATGCGTATCAGCTGTGCGATTACGTCGCGCTGGCCCAGCTTGTCACCGGTGCGCAGCGTCATCACCATGCGGTGGTAACTCTCGGGCTCGCCGATGCCGTAGATGGCCGACACCGTGGCCACGATGACCACATCCGTACGCTCCATGAGGCTCTTGGTGCACGAAAGCCGCATCTGCTCGATGTGCTCGTTGATGGCGCTGTCCTTCTCGATGAACAGGTCGCGCTGCGGCACATACGCCTCGGGCTGGTAGTAGTCGTAGTAGCTCACGAAATACTCCACGGCGTTCTTGGGGAAGAACTCGCGGAACTCGCTGTACAGCTGCGCGGCCAGCGTCTTGTTGGGCGCGAAGATGATCGCCGGGCGCCCCATGCGGGCGATCACATTGGCCATGGTGAAGGTCTTGCCAGAGCCTGTCACCCCCAGCAGCGTCTGGAAGGTTTCCCCATCGTTCAAACCTTCCACCAGCTTGTTGATGGCCTCGGGCTGGTCGCCGGCCGGTGGGTACGGCTGGAACAGTTCGAAGGGGGAGTTGGGGAAATGGACGAACTCGCCGTCTTGCTTTTCCGTTATGACTTCTGTGAGATCCGGCATAGGTGCGGTCAACGATTGGTAGAGGCAGGCCGTTAAAATCGGCCGAACCCGGCACAGTACACCACGCCCGGATTCTTCGCTACTGACAACCTTTCAAGGATTTTCATGTCTCTGTTCACCGCCGTCGAAATGGCCCCCCGCGACCCCATCCTGGGCCTCAACGAGCAATTCAACGCCGACACCAACCCCAACAAGGTCAACCTGGGCGTCGGCGTTTATTTCGACGACAACGGCAAGCTGCCCCTGCTGCAATGCGTGCAGGCCGCAGAAAAGACCATGATGTCCACCCCCACGGCCCGTGGCTACCTGCCCATCGACGGCATCGTGGCTTACGACAACGCCGTGAAGGCTTTGGTGTTCGGCGCGGACAGCGAACCCGTCACCTCGGGCCGCGTGGCTACCGTGCAAGCGGTGGGCGGCACGGGCGGCCTGAAGATCGGCGCTGACTTCCTCAAGAAACTCAGCCCCAACGCCAAGGTGCTGATCTCCGACCCCAGCTGGGAAAACCACCGCGCACTGTTCACCAACGCCGGTTTTGAAGTCGATACCTACGCGTACTACGATGCGGAAAAGCGTGGCGTGAACTTTGAAGGCATGCTCGCCAGCCTGAACGCTGCAGCTCCCGGCACCATCGTTGTGCTGCACGCCTGCTGTCACAACCCCACGGGCTACGACATCACCCCCGAGCAGTGGGACCAGGTCATCGCCGTCGTCAAGGCCAAGGGCCTGACGCCCTTCCTTGACATGGCCTACCAGGGCTTTGGCCACGGCATCGCGGAAGACGGTGCCGTGATCGGCAAGTTCGTGGCTGCAGGCCTCAACTTCTTTGTCTCTACCTCGTTCAGCAAGAGCTTCAGCCTCTACGGTGAGCGCGTGGGCGGCCTGTCCGTGCTGTGCGCCGACAAGGAAGAAGCTTCGCGCGTGCTGAGCCAGCTCAAGATCGTGATCCGCACCAACTACTCCAACCCACCCATCCACGGTGGCGCAGTGGTGGCTGCCGTGCTGAACAACCCTGAGCTGCGCGCGATGTGGGAGAAGGAACTGGGCGAGATGCGCGTGCGCATCAAGGCCATGCGCCAGAAGCTGGTGGACGGTCTCAAGGCTGCGGGTGTGAAGCAAGACATGAGCTTCATCACCACCCAGATCGGCATGTTCAGCTACTCCGGCCTGTCCAAGGACCAGATGGTGCGCCTGCGCAATGAGTTCGGCGTGTACGGTACCGACACCGGCCGCATGTGTGTGGCAGCCCTGAACAGCAAGAACATCGACTACGTCTGCCAGGCGATTGCCAAGGTGGTTTAACCCCCTGAGGCGCTTGCGCGCCTTCCCCCTTTCTCTCGAATTGCTGCGCAATTCGGGAAGGGGGACGCAGCCAGCGCGGCGGGGCGGCCCTTGCGCGGCTACCTCGCATGGGCTGCGCTTGTTCGGGGGGCAGTGGCGATACGCAATCCATTGAATGCCCCCTTGAACCCTCACTCTGATCTTCAGCGCCGCTTTGTGAGCGAAGCGCTCCAGAACCCGCACAACGCGGCCCTTCTGGAGCGTTTGCCTTTTCTGGGCTTGCCCGACGCCTGGTTGGTGGCGGGTTGCCTGTTCCAGACGGTGTGGAATCTGCACTCCGGCGTGGCGCCCACGGCGAACATCAAGGACTACGACCTGTTCTACTTCGACGGCAACGACTTGTCCGAATCGGCAGAGCAGCAGGTGCAAGCCCAAGTCGCCGCCCTCTTCGCCGACCTGCCCATCACCGTGGAAGCCAAGAACCAGGCCCGCGTGCACCTCTGGTACGAACGCTGGTTTGGCTACCCGTATGCGCCACTGCAATCAGCCCGCAACGGGATCGAGCGTTTTCTGGTTCCCTGCACCTGCGTCGGGCTGCAACCTGCTGACAACCTGAGCGTCAACGAGTCCACCCTGTACGCGCCCTACGGGCTGGAAGAACTGTACGCAGGACTGCTCAAACCCAACCCCGCATGCCCGCATCTACCGCTGTTCCAGGCCAAGGCTGAAAGCTATCGAGAACGCTGGCCGTGGCTGACGATCCGTGCCACCGCCTGATCGGCAAAGCCGCCAATTTTTTACGTCTTTTTGATCCCTAGCGCTTGATGCAAAAGCGCTGGAAGCTATCAAAATAGAAGCATCCGGCGCTATCCTGCATCACCCCCACAGCACCGACCGCATCGAGATCGACGCCGACTGGTAACCCGTATTGAAGAATCGCGGCATCTCGCTGGGCAAAACAGCTCCTGCTGCGTACAGCAGCGGCAGATAGTGCTCGTGCGTGGGGTGCGCCTGCTGGGCCACCGCACCCAGTTTCTGGAAGTCCTGCAGGGCGCCCAACTGGCCCTTCTTGATCTGCTCCTGAACCACGGTGTCGAACTCGGCCGCCCAGTCGTAGGCTTCGTTGGCGGCCGAGCCACGGCGGGATGCGCGCAGGTTGTGCACGATGTTGCCGCTGCCCACGATCAGCACACCCCGCTCGCGCAGGCCCTTGAGTTGCTGGCCCAGCGCATAGTGCTCCGCCGGGGCACGGCTGTAGTCCATGCTGAGCTGCATCACGGGAATCTCTGCCTTGGGAAACATGGGCTTGAGCACCGACCAGGTGCCGTGGTCCAGACCCCATTCGCCATCGTCCACGCCCAGTGCCCCGCCGGTAGCGGGCGACTTGAGTTCGCTGGCCAGGCTGCGCGCCACCTGCGGCGCACCGGGCGCGGGGTAGCGCTGGTCGAACAGTGCCTGCGGAAAGCCGCCGAAGTCGTGGATCGTCTTGGGGTTGGCCATGCCCGTCAGCTGCCAGCCGCCGCGTGTGAGCCAGTGGGCCGACACACACAGGATGAGCTGTGGCTGCACCGCGCGTGCCATCAGCTCCGCGCCCATGGCCTGCCAGCTGCGGCGCCAGGCGTTGTCCTCGATGGCGTTCATGGGGCTGCCATGGCCCACAAACAGCACGGGCATGCGGGGCGAGGGCTTGAGCGCCTGCAGCGCGGTCGCCGTGGCGGCGCTGCTCAAAGACGAGGTCATGAAAGCTCCCGGAAAGGCGGCCAGACCCGTGAGGGCGGCCAAAGAGGTTCTGCGTTGCATGGGTCGGGGAGCGTAACAAATTATGTATAACGCGGGGAGTGAGCCCGCGCGCCCCTTGAAGTTCCAGCGCCGCGCCTTCTCCTTCCGTTCAAAACCACAACACCGAGACAACCCCACACCCATGACAACTGCCCTGCCCCAGCCCCTGCGCAACGTTCGCGTACTGAGCCTCGCGCTCAACCTGCCCGGCCCCGCCGCCCTGATGCGCTGCGCGCGCATGGGGGCCGACTGCACCAAGCTTGAACCCCCGCCCGCCCCGGGCCACCCCAGCGCCGACCCCATGGGCATCTACAGCCCAGCGGCCTATGCCACGCTGCACAGCGGAGTGCGCGTGGTGCATGCCCACCTCAAGACGGCAGAAGGCCAGGCCGCGCTGCACGAAGAACTGACCCGCACCGATGTACTGATCACCTCGTTTCGCCCCTCGGCGCTCACCAAGCTGGGCCTCTCCTGGGAGGCGCTGCAATCGAAATACCCGCGCCTGTCGCTGGTGCGCATCGTAGGCGCTGCGGCCGAGCGTGCCGAAGAACCCGGCCATGACCTCACCTACCTAGCCGACGCCGGGCTGGTGACCGGCACCGAGATGCCCCCCACGCTGTATGCCGACATGGGCGGCGCCCTGATGGCCAGCGAGGCCGTGCTGCAGGCCCTGCTGGAACGCGCGCACACCGGCAGCGGCGCGTGCATTGAAGTGGCGCTGGCCGATGCCGCTGCCTGGCTGGCCCAGCCGCGCGACTGGGGCCTGACCACCCCCGAGGGCGACGTGGGCGGCAACCACGCGGGCTACCGCATCTACCCCTGCGCCGACGGCCGTGTGGCGGTGGCCGCGCTGGAACCCCACTTTGCCGCCAGTCTGTGCGCCGCTGCAGGCCTGCCCGCCACGGGCGACCCGCAGGTGCTGCGCACCCCTGCCACGCACGCGGCCGTGGCAGCCTTCCTGTGCACGCAAACCCGCGCGCAACTCGATGCGCTCGCGGTGGCGCAGGACATTCCGTTGCACACCCTGGTTTGAGAATCCCGCTGACCGATGCAGAAACAAGGCACCGTCATCCGCTGGGACGCCACCCGCGCCTTCGGCTTCATCCGCAGCCCGGACACGTCCGCCGATGTGTTCTTTCATGTGCGGGACTACCGGGGCACCACCCCGCCGCGCGAAGGGCTCGCCGTGGTGTACGAGGAAATTCATGTCGGAGGAAAAGGACCACGGGCCATGGCAGTGCTGCCTGCGGCCCAGCAAGGGGGCGCATCCCCGTCCCGCCCGGTGGCTACATCAACCCCTCAGCGGAGACGACACGAACCGTCGCAGCGGACGCCCCAACCCCAGGCTCAACGCCACCGACGCCCTGCAGAGTCCAGTGGCCCCCCCACCCCCGCCGGTCCGGCGATGGTGTTGATGCTGGGCTGGGTGGCGCTGCTGGCATGGGGCTTCTGGGCGGGCCGACTCCCATGGTGGGTGTTGGGGGCGGCCCTGGCCGTCAACCTCCTGACGTTTCTGGTCTATGCCATCGACAAAAGCGCCGCACAAAACGGTCAGTGGCGCACCAAAGAGAGCCATCTGCACCTGCTGAGCCTGGCAGGCGGCTGGCCGGGTGCTTGGTTTGCGCAGCAATGGCTGCGGCACAAATCCCGCAAGGTGGAGTTTCGCGCCGTCTACTGGGTCACCGTGGTGCTGCATTGCGGGGCGCTCGGGGCCTGGGTGGGCGGGTGGCTGCCATAGCGGCGCCACCAATGCAGTATCAATTTGATAGCTGCTAGCGCTTGATACATAAGCACCAGAGGCAATTTTGATTCAAAATTTGGAGCCCATCGCCCGCAACACAGGGGGCTGACGCGCAGATTGCCCGCTGGCCTACACCGTGCGCCACAGCCACGGGTTTCAATCCCAAAGGTCTGAAACACCTCGGGAGAAGCCCATGAAACCCCTCATTCTTGATTCCACCATGACCAACATGGGCGGCGTTTTCTACCCCACCGGCCATGTGTTCGCACTCTTCCCCGACGAAGACTGCGTGCGCCAGGCCGCCACCGCGTTGCAGGCCGCCGGCCACCAGGGCGACACCGCCTACGCCAGCCCCGAGGTCATTCTGCAAGAGATCGTCCGCACCCTGGGCACGGCAGATGCCCCGATGCCCTCGGTGGGCGCCGAGGGCGACATGGTGCGCCGCATTGCCGACCTGGCGGGCACTGGCCACCACGGCATGCTGATCGCCATGGCCGACAAAGACAATACCGACACCCTGGTGGAAGCCATTGCCCCCCAAGGTGCAGTCACCGCCTTCTACTACCGCACCTTCATCATCGAAGACCTGATCTCACAGCCCGCCGGTGACGGCCCGCAATCGGTGGTGGTGGGCACCCACGCAGCAGAAGGCTGAAGCTTGCGTTCATCGCGCAGCAGCGGTACCGGCCGGGCTGGCGACGCTGGTTGAAAACGGCAGAAGGAGTTTTGGCCGCGAGTTCCAGCAAATCCATCCAGGGCGCAAAGGCCCAGTGCTTGCGCCCGGGAAACGCTGCCGCAATGCCGTACCGGGGCATCACCAGCAGGATTTGCCGGTGGAACCCCACGGCCATGAACACCCCGCGCTCCAGCATGCTCCACAACTGGTCGGCGTAGTGCGCAGCCCCCATGCCCATAGACACCGTGGGCGCAAACATCCTGGCGACCCAATCGCGCGATACCAGCTGGCGGCCATTCCACTCGCCGCCACGCAGGTAGAGCAGCGCCAGGCGCGCCATGTCGCGGGTGCGCATCTGCACGCCAAATTCGCCGGTGGAGGCACCTTGTGGATCCGCCTCCCGCGATACATCCCGCAAACCCAACGGGCCAGACAGATGCGTCAGGGCGTAGGCATGGTCAGCGGGGCTTGCGTGCCGATGGTTTGGCCGCCCCGGTCACACGCGGCGGCAAGCCGGTGTGCTGGGTCAGCATGCGGCCCTTTTGGGGCTGCCCTGGCTTGGCAGGCCGGGATGGCAGCACTTTGGCGGCTTCTGCCTTCTGTCCCACGGGCGTCGAGTTCTTGCGCCGCGCACTCTGGTATCCGCCGTCGGTCAGCGGCTGGAAGGTCGGGATCAGGTGGTGCTTGCCGTTGCCGATCAGATCCGCGCGGCCCATGGCCTTGAGCGCCTCGCGCAGCAGAGGCCAATTGTTGGGGTCGTGGTAGCGCAGGAAGGCCTTGTGCAGGCGGCGGCGCTTGTCGCCGCGCACGATGTCCACAGCCTCGCTGTCGCGCGTGATCTTGCGCAGCGGGTTCTTGTTGCTGTGGTACATGGCCGTGGCCGTGGCCATGGGGCTGGGGTAGAAGGTCTGCACCTGGTCGGCACGGAAGCCATTCTTTTTCAGCCAAATGGCGAGGTTCATCATGTCCTCGTCGCTGGTGCCCGGGTGCGCGGCAATGAAGTACGGTATCAGGAACTGCTTCTTGCCCGCTTCTTCGCTGAACTTCTCGAACATCTGCTTGAACTTGTCATAGCTGCCGATGCCCGGCTTCATCATCTTGGTCAGCGGCCCCTGCTCGGTGTGCTCGGGCGCGATCTTCAGATACCCGCCCACGTGGTGCTGCACCAGCTCCTTCACGTATTCAGGGCTTTTCACAGCCAGGTCGTAGCGCAGGCCCGATCCGATGAGGATCTTCTTGATGCCTTTGAGCGCGCGGCCACGGCGGTAGATCTTGATCAGCGGATCGTGGTTGGTGCCCAGGTTGGAGCAGATGCCTGGGTACACGCAACTCGGTTTGCGGCAGGCGGCTTCGATCTCGGGGCTCTTGCAGCCCAGGCGGTACATGTTGGCCGTGGGGCCGCCCAGGTCGCTGATGGTGCCGGTGAAGCCCTTGACCTTGTCGCGGATGTCCTCGATCTCCTGAATGATCGAATCTTCACTTCGACTCTGGATGATGCGGCCCTCGTGCTCGGTGATCGAGCAGAAGGTGCAGCCACCAAAGCAGCCGCGCATGATGTTGATCGAGAAGCGGATCATCTCCCACGCGGGGATCTTGGTCGCGCCGTCGTGGCTGCCGTTCTCGTCGGCGTAGCTCGGGTGCGGGCCACGGGCGTAAGGCAGGTCGAACACGTAGTCCATCTCCGCCGTGGTGAGCGGGATGGGCGGCGGGTTGATCCACACGTCGCGCGCGGTCACGCCCTCGCCATGCGCCTGCACCAGCGCGCGGGCGTTGCCGGGGTTGGTCTCCAGGTGCAGCACGCGGTTGGCATGGGCATACAGCACGGGGTCGCTTTTGACCTGCTCGTAGCTGGGCAGCCGGATCACGCTTTTGTCGCGTGGTGGCACCTTGAGCTTGGCCTTGAGCGCCGGGTTCGCCACGAACAGCATGGGCTGGATGGCGGGGTTGGGCTCGGCAGATTTTGGGTCTTTTTGGCCACCAGCGCTTGTTCCAACTACACTGGCAGCTACAGAATCAGGAGCATCATCCTTACTACAGGTGCTGCCTTGCGCAGCCGCCTGCTCGCTGGTCGTCATGTAGGGGTTGACGTGGGCCTCCACGCGGCCAGGCTCGTCCACGCTGGTGGAGTCGATCTCGAACCAGCCTTTGCCGGTCTCATCGTCGGGCCTGCGCACAAACGCCGTCCCACGCACGTCGGTGATCTGCTCGACCGGCTCGCGCGCGGCGATGCGGTGGGCCACCTCAACCAGCGCGCGCTCGGCGTTGCCGTACAGCAGCAGGTCGCACTTGGCATCCACCACGATGGAACGGCGCACCTTGTCGCTCCAGTAGTCGTAGTGCGCGATGCGGCGCAGGCTGCCTTCGATGCCACCCAGGATGATGGGCACGTCTTTGTAGGCCTCGCGGCAGCGCTGGCTGTAGACGATGGCGGCGCGGTCAGGGCGCTTGCCGCCGATGTCCCCGGGGGTGTAGGCGTCGTCGCTGCGAATCTTCCGGTCGGCGGTGTACCGGTTGATCATCGAATCCATGTTGCCCGCCGTCACGCCCCAGAACAGGTTGGGCTTGCCCAGCACCTTGAAGGGCTCGGCGCTTTGCCAGTCGGGCTGGGCGATGATGCCTACGCGAAAGCCCTGGGCTTCGAGCGTGCGGCCGATCACGGCCATGCCGAAGCTCGGGTGGTCCACATAGGCATCGCCCGTCACCAGGATGATGTCGCAGCTGTCCCAGCCCAGTTTTTCCATCTCGGCGCGGCTCATCGGCAGGAACGGGGCCGTGCCAAAGCGCTTGGCCCAGTACGGACGGTAGCTGGTCAATGGCTTTGCGGCGCGCGCAAAAAAGGAGACGTCAACGGGGGCGTTCATGCAGAGGAGTTTCGCGGCCGGCCCTTGTGCGTCAAGGGCGTCGTGGGGCGCGGCTGTGGTGGTTAACCCGCGATTTTACGGCGGCAAGCCCTTTTTGTCGCTGCTTGCGCGTTGCCCTTGTGCGTTGGAGGTCTTGATGAACATCAGGCATATACTTGCCAAAGTCAATCAATTGCATGACTATGGCATTCATAACCACAACCAGCACTCTATCCCAGCCCACCTCCACAGCCGTGAAGGCAGTGCGGCGTTTCAACCGCTTTTTTACCCGGCGGGTGGGCGTGCTCGACCCGTATCTGGGCAGCGACCTGTCGCTCACCGATGTACGCGTGCTGTACGAACTGGCGCACCGCGAGGCGCCCGTTGCCAGCGAACTGGCGCGCGACCTGGGCCTGGACGGCGGCTACCTGAGCCGCATCCTGCGCCGTTTTGAAGCATCCGGCTGGATCACCCGCAGCGCCAGCACCAAGGATGCCCGCCAGAGCATGCTCACCCTCACCCCCACGGGGCGCGAGGTGTTCGAGCCGCTGCAGCAACGCTCACGCGACGAGGCCGCAGCCCTGCTGACCCCCCTGCCCCCCGCGCGCCAGCAGGAGCTGGTGGACGCCATGGAACGCATCGAAGCCTTGCTGGACCCCGCCAACGCGGCGCCTAAGGCCACGCGCATGGCCGTGCTGCGCGACCCGGTTCCCGGCGATATCGGCTGGGTGGTGCAACAGCACGGCGAGATCTACTGGCGCGAATACGGCTGGGACAGCCGCTTTGAAGCCCTGGTGGCCGACATCGCCGCGCAATTTTTGCGCAAGTTCCAGCCCGCGTGGGAGCGGTGCTGGGTGGCCGAGCTGGACGGCGAACGTGTAGGCGCCGTGTTTATGGTGCGCAAATCGGCCACCACGGCCCAGCTGCGCATGCTGATCCTGTCGCCCAAGGCGCGCGGGCTGGGTCTGGGTGCGCGCCTGACTGACGAGTGCATCGCCTTTGCGCGGGCCAAGGGCTACAAGAAGATGGTGCTGTGGACCAACAGCTGCCTGGCTGCTGCACGGGGCATTTATGCCAAACGCGGATTCAAGCTGGTCAAGTCAGAGCCGTATGAAGGTTTTGGCCGGCAGCTGGTGGGGGAGACGTGGGAGCTCAAGCTGTAACATCGCCGGCTTGGCACCTCACGTCGACAACTACCCAGAGAAGAACGCATGCAACGCGCCGCCTGGCCTCCATTGATGTACTGAACGCCCGCAGCGGGAGCCTCCACTGCGCCTTTGGCACAGACGGTGGCAACCGCTGCCCTTGCTGGCCCCATGCCCGGGCCAGCGCTTTGCTTTTTTCGTCTTTTTCAAGTGCTCCGTTGCCATGACGGAGCTCGGAAGACGAAAGGCGTCAGTTCTCATCCTGGATACCGACATGCAACTTCTCGACACACTGGTGGCGCGCGCCATCCCTTGGGTGCCCCGCGCACTGATCCGCAAAATTTCTCGCCGCTACATCGCAGGCGACACCCTCGCCGAAGCCCTCGTGCGCGTGCAACAGCTCAACGCGCAAGGCTTCTCCGTGACGCTCGACGTACTGGGCGAAACCATCTCGACCCTGCAGCAGGCGCAGGCCACTGCCAACATCTACATCGAAGTGCTCCACGCCGTCCACGCCCAGGGATTGCAGGCCAACATTTCGATCAAGCCTTCCGCACTCGGACTGCTGCTGGATGCGCAGCAGTGCGAACAACTCATCCTGAGCATTCTCGACACCGCAGAGCACCACCGGAACTCCGTTTGCCTGGATATGGAGGACACCCGCTGTACCCAAAAGGAAATCGAATTGTTCGGACGCTTGCGGGAAGGCTTTGACAACGTCGGCCTGGCACTACAGGCGTATCTACTGCGCACCTACCAGGACATTGAGCCGCTCTTGCGCGAAGCCAGCACCTTGCGCATCTGCAAAGGCATATACGTGGAGGATCGCTCGCACCTCGTGCACGAGGCCTGGAACGACCGCAGTGCCATCAACGAACACTTCCTGAAGCATGTTGAGCGTTGTTTCGAAGCAGGTAGCTTCGTCGGCATTGCCACGCACGATGCTGCATTGATCGCGCGCATCGTCGAACGGGCGCGCCGCGATGACATCGATCGAAGCCAATTTGAATTTCAGATGCTGCTGGGCGTGTGCGAACCCCTGCGCGACAAACTGCGGGACATGGGCTTCAACGTGCGCATCTATGTGCCCTTTGGCAAGGACTGGTATGGCTACAGCACACGGAGGCTGAAGGAGTCTCCCCGAATCGCAGGGCATATCGCCAAAGCGCTGATCGGGCTCTGAAAACACCCCATAAAAAAATGGTCCCTCAGGACCATTTTTTTGTGACGCGGTGGCAATACCACCACCGGCAGCAGGCGAGACAGCTACCACTCCCCCACTTCGCGCACCCGCTGGGCCAAGTCCGGGATCGCATCGTCCTCCACAACGGGTGCTGCCTGCACTGGGGCCATGACCGCCTCCGCCACACTTGGCTGCGCGCGCTGGGGCATCAACCGACCAAAAACGTGGCTGGCGAGGGTTTCATGCAGGGGTGCGGTAAATGGTGCGGCAAACATGGCAGTTCCTTTTCTGATGGCCTGAGTGCTTTTAAATCGGTAGCAGCAGGTTAGGCCACAGCAACAAGCCTCAAGTGTAGGAACGAGCGCCTTTTGCAGGTGTGACAGAACGCACAAACAACACGGTTTTGTCACGAAGGGCGCGCTTATCGCGACAAACGGCACGGTGCACGCCACAAATCGGCCGAATCCGCCACGCCGTAAACTCTTCGCCCCATGTCACAGACCCTGGCTGCGCCCGCGCACAGCGAAATCATCATCAAGAAAAGCCGCTTCATCGGCTGTGTGCAACCCATGGCCGACCGTGCCAGTGCGCAGGCGGCGGTGGATACCCTGTGGAAGCAGCACCCCGGCGCCGCCCACATCTGCTGGGCGCTGCTGGCGGGCGGACAGTCGGCGGCGGTGGACGACGGCGAGCCTGGTGGCACGGCAGGCCGCCCCATGCTCGACGTGCTGCGCCACCAGGACCTGGAAGGCGTGCTGGCCACCGTGGTGCGCTACTTTGGTGGCGTCAAGCTGGGCGCAGGCGGACTGGTGCGAGCCTACACCGACACCATTGCCCAGGCCCTGCTGACTGCGCCCAAGGTCACGCTGCAACGCATGAAAACCCTGCAGTGCCATGTGCCCTATGCGCTGGAGGGGCTGCTGCGCCGCGAGATCGAGGCCGCAGGTGCGGAGCTGATCAACGTGCAGCACGGCACGCTCGTCACCCTGCAGTTGCGCTTGCCCGAGGCCCAGGCCGCCGCCTTTGTGCTGCGCATCAACAACAGCGGCCAAGGCCGCGTGGGCTGGACCGAGCCCGACGCCTGAGCTGGGAGTTTGGGCTGCATAGGGAGCATCGCTGCAACCCGCGATAAACCGGTCTCGCGCGTTTCGCTTCGATGCCTTCTGCCGCCCACCCTCCTGGGGGCAGCCCAGCCGGACCTGGCGCCGATTCGGAACAAATGCCTTTACGCCTACAAGCGCTGTAGCGGCAGGCCGCCACACTCAGAGCTTTACCGGGCTGCTAAGGAGACGCTATGAGCCAACCGCTCGACACCATCATCATCGGCGCAGGCACCGCCGGTCTGGCCGCCCTGCGCGAAGTGCGCAAGCGCACGGAACGCTACCTCATCGTCAACGAAGGCCCCTGGGGCACCACCTGCGCCCGCGTGGGTTGCATGCCCTCCAAGGCACTGATCGAGGCGGCCAACGCCTTCCACGGCCGCCATACGTTTGAAGAATTCGGCCTGCGGGGCGCCGGCGCGCTGACCGCCGACCTGCCCGCCGTGCTGCAGCGCGTGCGCGATCTGCGCGACGACTTTGTGGCCGGTGCCCTCAAAGCCACCAGCGAACTGGGCAGCGCACAGATGTCGGGGCGCGCCACCCTGCTGGGCCCCCACTCGGTGGACATTGACGGCACCGCCTACGCCACCCGCAGCATCATCATCGCCACCGGGTCACGCCCCAGCGTGCCGGAAGAATGGCTCGCGTTTGGCGACCGCATGCTCACCACCGACACCCTGTTCGAGCAAAGCACCCTCGGCCCTCGCATTGCCGTGATTGGCATGGGCCCCATTGGGGTGGAGATTTCGCAAGCCCTTGCGCGGCTGGGCTTGCAGGTGGCCGCATTCACCACGGGCGATACGCTGGCGGGCCTGATCGATCCCGTGCTCAACGCCGAACTGACAGCGCTGCTCAAGCAGGAAATGGTGCTGCACATGGGGGCCGAAGCGCAGCTGCGTGAAGTACCCGGCGGCATTGAAGTCACCAGTGGCAACAACCGCGTGGTGGTGGACCAGGTCATCGCGGCCATGGGCCGGGTGTCCAACATCCAGTACCTGGGCCTGGAGACGCTGGGGGTGCCCCTGGACCAGCGCGGCATGCCCACCGTCAATCCACAAACCCAGCAAATAGGCGATTTGCCCGTGTTTCTGGCCGGAGACGCCAACACCCATGCCCCCCTGTTGCACGAGGCCGCCGACGAAGGCCACATTGCGGGCATGAACGCGCTGGCTGACACCCCCACACGCTTTCAGCGCCGCACCCCGCTGGGCATCGTGTTCTGCGACCCCAACATCGCCACCGTGGGCCAGCGCTTTGCCGACATGGACCCCGCCCACACCGTCACCGGCACAGCCAGCTTTGACAACCAGGGCCGCGCCCGCACCGCGCAGCAAAACCACGGGCGCATCTGCATCCACGCCGACCAGGCCACCGGCCGCCTGCTGGGCGCTGAAATGTGCGCCCCACAAGGCGAACATATGGCCCACCTGCTCGCGCTGGCCATTCAGCAAAAACTCACCGTGCACGATCTGCTGGGTATGCCGTTCTACCACCCTACGCTGGAAGAAGGCTTGCGCACTGCGCTGCGGGATACAGCACGGCAATTGCCCCAGGGGCGCGAGTCTGATTTGGCGACGTGCACGGCCATTGGGGTGGAGGCGTTGGAGTAGGAGCCTTAGAGCCTGTTTACGATCTCCCAGGAGTCGCGCAGCGGTCTTTGCGGGATGGTATGCAAGGCGCGGTGCGCAGCCAATAGCTCGGCTATTGGCAAGCGCCGCAACGCCGCAGACCGCCCGCAAAGACCGCTGCCCGAAGGGTTGGAGCGAAATCGGGCGATTGAACGCCTCGGCTGCTTGCATGGGCATGAGCCCACGCGGCGCACCCGAAGCATCCACTCATCCCGATTGCGCTCCAACGCGACCCCTGGGAGATCGTAAACAGGCTCTTAGGGATGACCTGCACAACTCCCTGCGGTCTGTGATAGCGCGGTCTCGGGCGGTCCACTGCGTTGCTTTTCTTGCCTATAGCGGCTATTCGCTGCAAAAAGACGCCTTGTGCCCCATCCCGATCCGCACTACCACCGCCTCGCGAAGGTTATGCAGGTCATCCTTAACAGGGCAGAGATGTAACACCCCTCAAGCCCACTTCCCAAATTGCCGATATCCACCCATTACCCCAAGGAACCACCATGGACGTCGCCCTCACCAACAGCATCGTCAACACCGCCACCGCGCTGGCCAGTGCCAAGACGTCGGACGCGCTGAACATGGTGGTCTTGAAGAAGGCGCTGGACATGCAGGCCGTGTCGGCCGCCACGATGCTGGACGCCATGCAGCAGTCCATGCCCCAGCCGGCGCTGGCAACGTCTGGCACGCTGGGCACCCAGGTCAACACGTTCGCCTGAGCCCCTCGACAACCCAGAGCAAGGGGCGCGCAACTACCTCAGCCGCGCAGGCGACAGCCCTGCCACATCCACCTTCTCGCGCACCAGCTCCTCGGCCAGCGGCTCGCCGCGCAACAACTGCCGGGCCAACAACGAGGCACCCGCCGCGCTCTGGATGCCATACCCGCCCTGCCCGGCCAGCCAGAAGAAGCCGGGTACATGGTTGTCCCAGCCAATCACCATGTCGCCATCGGGCACGAACGAGCGCAGGCCCGCCCAAGTGTGGGAGGGGCGGCGGATCTGGAAGGTGGTTTTTTCCTCGATGTGATAAATCCCCGTGGCCACGTCCAGCTCTTCGGGCACCACGTCGTGCGGGTGCGTAGGGTCCGCGTTGGCGGGCGAGCCCAGCAGCTGGCCCGCATCGGGCTTGAAGTAAAAACTCTCGTCGATGCCGATCACCGCAGGCCAGTGCGTGGCGTCCATGCCCTCGGGCACGGCAAAGGTGAAGGCGGTGCGGCGGCGCGGCTCCAGGCCGATGGGCGGCACGCCTGCCAGGCCCGCCACCACGTCAGCCCAGGCGCCTGCGGCGTTCACGATGGTTGTGGCTTGCAGCACCCGGCCATCGACCAGGGTCGCCTGCCAGCTATCGCCAACGCGCTGCAGGGCCGTGACCTCGGCATTCGTCAGCACCTGGCCGCCGCGCTGGCGCAGGCCACGCAGGTAGCCCTGGTGCAGCGCGTGCACATCGATGTCGGCCGCCTCGGGCTCGCTCATGCCTGCGGCCACGGCTTCGGGCTTCAGGCACGGCAGCTGGGCCAGCAGTGCGGCCTGCTCCACCCATTCCACATTGGGCGAGATCGCATGGGCTTCTGCATAGGCCTGTTTCAGCATATCGAGCTGGTCCGGCCCGGCCACGTAGACCACGCCACGGGGCGAGAGGATGGGGTCTGACCCGAACTCCGGCGGCGGCGCGTCGTAAAAAGCGCGGCTCGCCCGCGTCAGCGCCTGGATGTTGGGTGTGCCGTAGGTAGCCATGTACAGCGCTGCCGAACGGCCGGTGGTGTGGTAGCCGGGCTGCGATTCGCGCTCCAGCAGCAGCACGCTGGCGCCCTCCCCACCGGCTTTGTCCTGTACCAACTGCCAAGCCACCGAGGCCCCCGCAATGCCCGCGCCAATGACGATGGTGTCCACTGTTTGCATGGTTGTGTCTCCTGGTTCGTTCAGACCGCAGACACTTGCGCCGCCGAGGTGGCACGGTCATCACGCGGCAGGCTGCGCGCATCACGCGGATCGGGCGCGCCGGTCACGATGGAGGTCAGCGCGGGCTCGGCGTTTGTTTGCATCAGCTTGGCGATGTCAGGCCGTGGGCGGGCCAGCCCGGCGATGCCCTTGAATGCCTGCTCCAGCGCATGGCCCACGCCCAGCGTGTGGCGGTCGGCGCGAAAGCGCCCCACGATCTGCAAACCAAACGGCATCCCCACGTCATCCAGCCCGCACGGCAAACTGAGCGCTGGGTGCGTGGTCAACGTGGTCACATAGGTCAGCGCCAGCCAGCGGTAGTAATTGGCCTGAGGCTCGCCGTTGATGTGGCTGGCAAACAGCTGGGTCCACGCAAAAGGCGACACGGGCGTGGTGGGCGCCAGGATCACGTCGTACTGCTCATACAACTTCTGGAACCGCGCCAGGATTCGCGTCTGCTCGGCCTGCGCCCAGGCGCTGTCCAGCAGGGTCATCGCAGCGCCCATTTCGTAGTTGGCGCGGGTGTTGGGCCCCAGGCTGGCGGGGTCGCGCTCGTAGGCCTCGCGCGTGCTGGCCACAAAGGCTTCGGCGCGCAGCACGTCAAAACAGCGGTGCACGTCGCCCAGGTCGATGTCGATGGCATCGCAGCGGGCAAACAGGTGCTTCATGGCCTGCACCTTCTGGCGGAACACGGCGCGGATGCTGTTGTCCACCGCGCAGGCGCCAAAGTCTTCGGTATAAGCCACGCGCAGGTGGCTCAGGTCCACCGTTTCGGGCAACAAGAAGCTCATCGGGTCGAGCGGGTAGCTCAGCGGGTCGCCTGCCGACATGCCCGCCGTGGCAGCCAGTTGCAGGCAGGCCTCTTCTACCGTGCGGCCCATGGGGCCCACCACCGAAATAGGAGTCCAGCCCAGCAGCTTGCGCGAGCTGGGCACCACCCCCGGCGATGGCCTAAAGCCCACCACGCCACAAATGGACGCCGGGATGCGCAGCGACCCGCCCGTGTCCGACCCCGTGCACACCGGCAGCATGTCGCACGCCAGCGCAGCGGCCGATCCGCCCGACGAGCCCCCGGCATTCAGGTTCGGGTTGAACGGGTTGCCGGTGGCGCCCCACACCGTGTTGCGCGAATTCGCGCCCGCGCCCATCTCGGGGATGTTGGTCTTGCCCGCCACGATGGCGCCCGCCGAACGCAGCCGCGCCACCAGCACGTTGTCCTCCGCCGGGATATTGCTGCGGTAGATCTCCGAGCCGTAGGTAGTCAGCAGCCCAGCCGTGGCTTCGAGGTCCTTCACGCCCAGTGGTAGCCCGTGCAGCAGGCCCAGCGGTTCGCCACGCAGCACCGCCTGCTCGGCGGCCTTGGCCTCGGTGCGGGCGCGGTCGTAGCAGGTGGCGGTGATGGCGTTGACATGCGGGTTGACGGCCTCGATGCGCTCAATGCAAGCATCGAGCAGCTCGACGGGCGAGACTTCCCGCGTGCCGATGTGATGGCGCAGTTCGTTGGCGGTCAGCTCGACCAGGGTGCTGTGTGAAGTCGTCATGTCGAATGTGTCTCCTTTTTCTTGCTTGCCTGGTGGGGCCCGATCAGTCTGCCGTGATGGCCGCACGCTGCGCAACGGCACGCATCAGAGGCAATTCCTTGTCGATCAACTCGCTCACCGCCTTGGCAGAAGCATAGGTGGGTTCAAACCCCACGGCGATCAGTTTGTCGCGGGTTTCGGGGTCTGCCACCACCTGCGCCAGCGTCAGCTCCAGACGAGCCTTGACGGCGGGCGGCAAGCCGCGTGGGGCCACCATGGCCAGCCAGGTGTCCATCTCCACGCCGGGGTAGCCACTTTCGGCCAGCGTGGGCACCTTGGGCAGCAGGGCCGAGCGCTTGCCCGCCGTCACGGCAATGGCCTTGATCTTGCCGTCTTTAAGCTGGGGCAGCGCGGCCGACACGGTATCGACGGTGAACGGAATCTGTCCGCCCATCAGGTCCACCATGGCGGGGGAGCTGCCCTTGTAGGGCACATGCTGGATCTTGAGGCCCGCCGCGTGGAAGAACATCTCGCCCGCAAACTGCGACGTGGTGCCGGCACCATACGAGCCGTACGAATACTTTTCGGGCGCGGCCTTCACCATGGCCACAAACTGCTTCACGTCGCTGACCGGCACGTCCTTGTTGGCCAGCAGGATCAGGCTGGTGCGCCCTGCGATGCCAATGGGCTCAAAACTCTTGACCGGGTCGTACGGCAGCTTGGCGCGCACGGCGGGGTTCACGGTGAAGGTGGTGCCCGAGCTCATCAGCAGCGTGTAGCCGTCCGGCGCGGCCTTGGCCACATAGGCGGCACCAATGGTGGTGCCCGCCCCCGCGCGGTTGTCGATCACCACGCTCTGGCCCAGCTTGTCGCCCAGCTTCTTGCCAATGAGGCGGCCCAGCACGTCGGTGGCGCCACCGGGCGGGAACGGAATCACCAGCGTGATGGGCTTGCTGGGAAAAGTCGCCTCTTGCGCCATGGCCGGGCCCCACGCAGCGCCCCCCAAAACACAGAGGATGGCAGAGGACAAAAGCAGTTGCTTGCGGTTCATGGGGTTCTCTCCAAAAGTCACAAAAGGTTGGGAATCGGGGGATAAGAAAAATCAGCCTTGCGCAGCGAGCACAGCCCGCCCGCGCTGCACAAAGCCCTGGTACTGCGCATCGGGCACCAGCAGGCCGCCCGTGGTCCACACCAGGTGTGTGGCGTTGTGCAGCACCGCGTCGATGCCCGTGCTGCGCAGCCAGGCCTGCCCGGCGGTAGTGCCCGTCAGCATGGCCGGGCCGCTGAAGCCTGCCGCAGCCGAGGGCTCGATGCGCTCGCCCAGGGCATCGAGCACCAGCACCAGCTGCGCAAACAAGGTGTCATCGGCCACAGTAAACACGCCCGACAGCAGCGGCTGCATCAGCTCGGCGGCCAGCAGCGACGCACGCGGCACGGCCAGGCCATCTGCCTCGGTGCGGTTGGTCAGACCCCAGTCGTACACCGAGGGGTGGTCGTCCATCCCTGGTGTGGTGTCGGCCAGCATTTGCACCATGAAGCATGGCGACTGCACCGGCTCGGCAAAAAAACAAAACACATGCGGCCCCAGCAACTGCCGCAGGCCAAAGGTGATGCCCGCAGGCGCACCGCCCACGCCACAGGGCAGGTACACGATGAGCGGGTGCTCGGCATCCACCGCCACGCCCTGTTCTGCCAACTGTTTTTGCAGGCGCAGCGCTGCCGCGCTGTAGCCCAGCAGCAGCGAGAACGATTGCTCGTCATCCACAAAGTGGCACAGCGGGTTGCTTGCCGCCTCGGCGCGGCCTGCGGCTACGGCGCGTTCGTAGTCGCCTGTGTGCTCCACCACCTGCACACCGCGCTGGCGCAGGCGGTCTTTCTTCCACTCCTTCGCATCGGCCGACATGTGCACCGTGGCCTGGAAACCCAGGGCCGACGCCACCACGCCAATGCTCATCCCCAGGTTGCCGGTGGAGCCCACCGCCACCTGGTAGCGGCCCAGCACCTCGCGCGCTGCCGGAGTGGCCAGCGCACGGTAATCACCGCCGGGCTGTACCAGCCCATGCTCCAGCGCCAGCCGCTCGGCAAACTCCAGCACCTCGTGCATGCCGCCCCGGGCCTTGATGGACCCCGCCACCGGCAGGCTGTGATCGGCCTTGATGAACAGGCGCCCCTGCCCCTCGGCCAAACCGAGCGCAGGTTGCAACGCGGCGGCGGGCAGCAGAGGCGACTCCACTACGCCCCCGGTGGCAGCCAGCTCCGGGAACACCTGCGCCAGCAGGCCCGCAAAACGGGCCAACCGGTCGGCGGCGGCCTGCGTATCATCCAGACTAATGCTGCGCCCCAGCGCCTGCAAAGCAGCCGGTGGTTGCGCCTGCCGGGCCGGGTTGGACCACAGCGCGGGCTGGGCATTGCGCAGGCGGGTGGCGAGCAGCGCGTCCACAGCAGGCGTTCGTTCAGCAGGCGTCATACAGATTCATTCAGTCGTTGAAGTCTTGCCTGCATTCTTCGCCGGTCACGCCGCTGTCACAAGCCATTTATAGTGAGCGCAGCATTAGTATTAATAATGGATATTCGCCTCTCCCCCTCCCTGCTGGCCTGGCTGCGCAGTTTTGATGCAGCAGCCCGCCATGGCAGCTTTACCAAGGCGGCGGCCGAGCTGTGCATTACCCAGGGTGCCGTCAGCCAGCAGGTCAAGCAACTCGAAGACTGGCTGCGCCGCCCGCTTTTCTTGCGGACCCCGCGCGCGCTGGTGCCCACGCCCGAGGGCAAATGGCTGGCCGTGGTGCTGCGCGAGAGCTTTGACGCCATCGAAAGCACCCTGGCCCAAATGCGCCAGCCGCCCGAGTCCGCCACCGCCACCTTGAGTTGCTCACCCTCGTTTGCCATGAGCTGGCTCACGCCCCGCCTGGGCGACTTCTTTCGCCAGCACCCGCACACCGGCCTGCGCGTGTTTGGCGAATTCCACACGCTGGACCGCACCCGCATGGTGCGCGACGGCATCGAGGCCGCCGTGCGGTTCGATTTAGGCGGCTACCGCGACCTGAACGCCACCGTGTTTCTGGACGAGTGGCTCATCCCCGTGGCCAGCCCCGAGTTCCTGGCCCGCCACCCGCCCATCACCCAGCCGCAAGACCTGCACGGCGACTGGCTGCTGCACGACGGCAGCGCGTGGGACGGCGCCGACACCTATGAAGAGTGGCAACACTGGTTTGCGCAGGTGGGCACCACCCCCCCGCCCTGGGCAGGCGGCCAGCAGTTCAACCTGTCGCAACTGGCCCTGGGCGCCGCCCTGGCTGGCCAAGGCATCGCCATGGGCCGCGCGGCGCTGATGCTGCAGGACGTGAAGGCCGGGCGTTTGGTACCGCTGCTGGGGCGTAGCGTGTTGTCACGGGCGGCGTATTCGTTTGTGACCACCGCCCACCCCAGCCCGGCGATGCAACTGGTGCGGGATTGGTTGGGGGATGAGGCGCTGCGGTTTTATGGGGAGCGGGCGCAGGTGCTGCCAGCGCCGCAGGATGCCAGGTAGCTGGGTAGGTCAGGTAACGACGCCCAACTGGCGCACTACCCAGCAACTAGGTGTCAGGTTGTACCCAGTGAGTCGAGGCGAATACTGCGGCTACATATTCGATATTTTTGGCACCTAGCGCTTATTGAGCAAGCGCTAGCAGCTATTGTTTTTGACAGATTCTTGGCTGTTCACGGCCAATGAATCCTGAGACAACCGGCCCTGTGACGCGGCCCGCTCATTCACAGCGAAAGTCTCAGACAGGAGGCCCCAGCAGGTCACTCGCGAGCAGTCGCGACGGCAATGTCTGAGATAACGAGGACGACTGGTTCCGGCCAAGAGCCGCCCTTCAACACAGCCCGCAGCCCAAGCGGCCGAGATCGAATTTGTTGATTCGCGATGTCACATTCAGGCGCGGATATGCAAAGGCGCGAATGACTTCACCAAGTCGTCCAGAGCTTTCAACTGTGCGAGGAAAGGCTCTAACTGGTCCAACGGCAGAGCGCTGGGACCATCGCATTTGGCCTGTTGCGGGTCGGGATGTGCTTCAAGAAAGAGTCCTGCCAACCCTGTTGCTAGACCGGCGCGGGCCAGTTCAACCACTTGGTCACGGCGACCGCCAGAGACGGCAGCGTTCGCCTCGCGTTGCTGTAGGGCATGGGTAACGTCGAAGATGACAGGTAAGTTTCCGGTGACCTTCTTCATCACTCCGAAGCCAAGCATGTCCACTACCAGGTTGTCATAGCCGAAGCAGGTTCCTCGGTCGCACAGAATGACGGGAGAACTACCGGCTTCTCTGATTTTTTCGACGATGTTGAGCACTTGCGGTGGGCTCAGGAACTGAGGCTTCTTGACGTTGATGACCTTGCCCGTCCTGGCAAGAGCCACGACCAAATCAGTCTGGCGAGCGAGAAACGCAGGCAGCTGTAAAACATCCACGACTTCAGCGACGGGATTCGCCTGCCATGGTTCGTGCACGTCGGTGATGACGGGAACACCAAACTCTGCCTTGACCGCCTCGAACATTCTCAGACCCTCTTCCAAGCCCGGGCCTCTGAACGAGTGGATAGAGGAGCGATTCGCCTTGTCAAAGCTCGCCTTGAAGACATAGGGGATGCCAAGCTTTCGGGTGACTCGGACGTATTCCTCCGCAGCGCGCAGCGCCATGTCCTTGGACTCGAGTACGTTCACGCCGCCAAACAGCACAAAGCCATCGTTGTTGCTGACGTTGATTGCAGGGGTGATGGCAACGGTGGTCAAGAAAAGCTCCCAGGTAGTTTTGCTCGCATTCTCGCTCCGGTCAGCTGACCTAACGCAAGAGGCCGCTTGGGGCCCGTTGCGGCCGTTGCAACGACTGTGGCTATTGACCAATAGGAACCATCCAGGGCTAGCGGCAACGGAGGCTTGATCTACTGAGGAGCGGGAATATTTGCGTACGTTCGCCGCAATGATGGGCTACGCGAAGCCAGTGCGCCAAGGCCAAAGCATGTTGCTATGCCAACCACTGCACACAGCGACCCGAGAGCCACCCAAGAAAACGATTTGGCGATGAGGATGTAGGCTTGCCAACTCATCAACGCGATCAGCATGGTCGCGCAAGCTTTCAGCTTATGTGAGGGCGCGAGCAACACGCCAGTGCAAACAAGAAGTATCGAAACTGCAGCGTAGCTAATCGACCAGATCGAAATTGATACGGGTGGAAAAGCACATAGTCCGGGCGACGAACGCCACCACCCTTCTGGACAGACAAACCTCCCCCAACGCGTGACCTGATAAAAAACCAGCATTTGGCCGACAGTGACAATGCCGAAGCAAAAAATTGCCAAAGCCAACCAACGAACGGCTGCAACAACGCTGAGGGGAAATTTTTGCATAGCTCAGTCTATCCCTTCGTACCTGGCAATGGGCTCCATCAATGATCTCATCGGTAGCAGCGTGCACTTAGCTGAAGGTCACGGCAGCCAACAAGAGCGTCGAGGGCTGGTGGAGCCCTTCACAATCAAGACTTACCCACGCTTGTTCGAGATGCCGACCCTTCATCATGGATAAATTTTTGCTGCAGAAGCAGGTGCTGGAACGGCTCGCCGAAGACCTGCTGCAAGCAGAACAGGCAATGCGGGCGGCCCATGAAACGGCCACTCACGAAGAAAACATCGCCGAAAACAAATACGACACATTAGGACTCGAAGCCGCCTACCTGGCCACCGGCCAAGCTCGGCGCGCCGAAGCCATCCGCCAGGCGATAGCCAATTGGCGCCAATTCCGCCCGCGCCCCTACGACGCCAGCAAAGGTATCCAGCTCGGCGCGCTGGTCTGCTTGGTTGATTCTGACGACAAGCAGCAGCAGCTCTTTCTCGGCCCGGATGGGGGCAGCATGAAGTTGGTCAGCGGCGCACAGCTCGTTCAGGTCATCAGCAGCGAGGCCCCTTTGGGCGGGGCCATGCTGGGTAAATGCGAGGGTGATGAGGTGTCGATACAGGTCGCTTCAATCCGACAGCAGTTTGAGGTGCTGCGGGTTCATTAAGCTGCATGTAAGTCCACGCCGAATGGGCCGATGTCAATAGAGGTTCGGGCGTGGAGAACGTACCGGCTGGCTGGCAAGGTCAGCCGAACTTTGAACCAGGCCACTGGGTCCGAGGTGTCGCATGCGCGTTAATGAGCGCTGAGTGGCCCAGACCGTGAACTCAGAGGGCCGACATCACCGACAGCAACCGCTGCATTGCGCCCGTTCCGGGCAGTCCTGCCGGAACAGTGGCGCAGACTGTGCCTGACCTGTAGCGGCATACCCGCCACTTCTCGCTCCCGTTGGGTCAAAAAACTTTGCGAAAAGATAAGATTTATACTCTTTTTAAATATTAAGAGTATAAATAGCATCATGCCTACTGACCTCATACCTACCCTTGCCGCCGCCCGCAAGGCCCACCAGATGACCCAGGCCCAGCTTGCCGAGCGTGCAGGCCTTAGCCGCATGACGGTGCAGCGCACCGAAGGCGGCGACCTGGACCCGCGCTATTCCACCCTGGCTGAAATGGCCCGCGTGCTGGGCATGGACATCATTGCCGTGCCCAGCAGCCTGCGGCCCAGCCTGGAGGCGTTCATCCAGTCGGGGGGCAAGTTTCTGGGGCAGCCCGAGGGCGTGGATGCGCCGCCATCCGTGGTGGACGGCATGCGACGCTGACCAATAGCGGTCACCACGTGCGCACCCATTCCGCCAACACTCCATGAGCACCTCCATCCGCTACCTGCGCCTGTACCTGCACCGCCCGGCAAAGGCGGACGGGGCGGCAGGCGGTCGCGAGCCGATTGGCTACCTCTCGCAATACGGCGACATCCTGCGCGTGTCGTTTGACGAGAGCTACATCCGCAACCCGCAGCGCCCCACCCTGTCGCTGAGCTTTCAGGGTGCCGACGAGGCCGCGACGCAGCAGATCCTCGCGTCGGCGCGGGATGCGCGGCTGGTGCGCACCGATGGGCGCTGGCCGGTGTACTTTCAGAACCTGCTGCCCGAGGGCCACAACCGCGAGCGGCTGGCGCGCGAGCGTGGCTGCAGCCCCGATGACGAGTTTGAGCTGCTGGCCGCTGCAGGCCACGACCTGATGGGCGCGCTGGAGGTGGAGCCCGTGCCTGCTCAAGACGGCATCCCGGACGTGGTGCGGCACTGGCACACCACGCAGGGGCTCGATGTGCTGGAGCCGGGGTTTGTGGAATACCCGGTGGAAGACGCGGCCTCGCTGCCCGGCGTGGTGACCAAGTTCAGCGCGGTGCAGGACGGCCGCCGCTACACGGTGCATCGCAAGGGCGCGGCGGGCAGCGTGATCTTGAAGCTGCCCACCACCGCCCACCCCGACCTCGTGGCCAACGAGTTCACCGGCTACCTGCTGTGCAAGGCGCTGGGCCTGCATTGCGCCGATGTGCGCGTCATCACCCGGGCCGAGGCCGACCTGCCCGATGCCGTGCCCTTCAACGAAATTTTGGCCGTGCAGCGTTTTGACCACCTGCCCGGCGGCGCGCGGGTGCACATGGAAGAGTTCAACCAGGTTCTGGGCTACACGCCGCGCCAGAAATACGGCAAAACCCATGGCAAGGGCGCGCTGCAGGATTGGGCCACCATGCTGCGCGTGCTCAACCACCTGAGCCGCCAGCCGGCGTTGGACACGCGCGAGTTTCTGGCGCGCATGGTGGCCTTCATCCTGATGGGCAACACCGATGCACACCTGAAAAACTGGGCCCTGGTCTACCCCGACGGCCGCGTGCCGCAACTGGCCCCGGTGTACGACCCGGTGTGTGTGGCCGCGTTTTTTGAGGGCGTGCCCGACCAGCAATATGCCGTGAACCGCGCCATCGACAACACCCTGCGGGCGCTGACCTGGGACGACATGGAAGGCCTGATGAAATCGGCCGGGCTGCTGCGCGTACCCCGGCACCTGGCCTTGTTGCGCGACACGGTGGCGCGGGCCAAAACGGAATGGCCCAGCCTGCTGGAGAGCGCCCCGGCGTCTGTGCGCAATGTGGTGGCGCAGCGGCTTGCAGGCGATGTGGCCCTGGCCCGGTGATGGCGGGCCACGCGGCAAAATCGGCAGGCCTGCGCGCAGGGTTCGGCGCGGGCGCTGCCTTGTGACCCCGAACCGTTTTTGATTTGCTCCATCCATGCACTCCCCGATCGCAACCACCACGCCCCCAACAGCGTCTGGCTCCTTGCCGCCCGATGCGGACAGGGGCGCCCTGCAGGTCCCACACCTCAAACGCTGTTGGTCACGCTGGATGGCCGCACGCCAGGGCCAGGGTTTGAAGGGCGCCGAAGCGGAGGCCCACCGCACACAGATCGTGCTGGCCGCGCTGGGTGTGGGGCTGGAGCAGACCATGCAATACGTGCTGCGCGAGGCCCCGGAGTTCGCTGCCTTTGAGGACTGGATCGTGCGCACGGCGGGCGCGCCCGATGCTGCCACCGTGGCGCGGATTCAAGCCCTTGTGGATGGCGGCCCGGCGCCCGAAGCGGCCTTGCAGCTGCAGGCCCGGATCGATGCGATGGAGCCCGTGCTGGATGCGGACGACCTGGCGCATTGGGACGAGCATGGCTATGTGGTGGTACGCCAGGCCACCACGCCAGAGCACAGCGCCGCCGCCGCACAGGCGGTGTGGGAAGCCGTGCGCGCCGACCCCGCAGATGTGGAGTCGTGGTACGCCCACGCCCCGCGCAACACCATGGTGCAGATGTTTCAGCACCCGGCATTCGACGTCAACCGACGTTCCCTGCGCATCCACAAGGCATTTGCGCAGCTGTGGGGCACGGCAGACCTGTGGCGCAGCACCGACCGCTGTGGCTTCAACCCTCCAGAACGCCCCGGCTACCCCTACGGCGGCCAGGGCATGCACTGGGATGTGAGCCTGCACCAGCCTATTCCCTTTGCCACCCAGGGCATCCTGTACCTGACCGACACGCCCACCGAACAAGGTGCCCTCACCCTGGTGCCAGGTTTTCACCGCCGGGTGGGCGACTGGCTGGCCCAGCTGCCCGCTGGGGTCGAGCCCCGCCAGCAAGACCTGCATGCGCTGGGCGCCACCCCCATCGGCGCGGGCGCGGGCGATCTGGTGATCTGGCACCAGGCCCTGCCCCATGGCCCCAGCCCCAATCGGGGCACGCAGCCCCGGCTGGTGCAGTACATCAACCTGGCCCCCGCCCATGTGCCCTGCCACGACACCTGGGTCTGAGAGGCTGAGAGTCTTTTATCCATGCCCGCCTTGCACGCGAAAACGCCCCGGCTCGTCGTTGCAAATGCTCGCCATAGCCCGAGCTATGGCTGTGCTTTGCGCCTAGATCCGAGGCGTTTTCGCGCGCCTTTCGGGCTCGGCTAAAAAACTCTCAGCCTCTGAGGTGCGGCGAGCGGGGGGCGCACCTCCCCCAAAAACCGCAAAACTCATAGCAACAAAACCATACAGATAAAGCGCTAGCGGTCATTTTCGATTGAACCGGTCTTGCTAACTCACCGTGGCCGCTGTGCCTTCGTCTTGCGGCGCGCCTCGTAGCGCCGCATCAGCGGCGTTACCGACACACCGTGCAGCAGCACCGACGCCACCACCACCGCCAGCGTGATCGCCAGCAGGCGCTGCGCAATCACCGGATGCAGGTCGTGTGTGATGGCGTACATGAGGTAGTAGATGGAGCCAATGCCCCGGATGCCAAACCATGCGATCAGGCGGCGCTGCGAGCGCTCTACCTTGGCGCCCACCAGCCCTGCATACACCGCCAGCGGGCGGATCACCAGCAGCAGCACGGGCACAAACCACAACACCTCGGTGCCAAAGTCCACCACCGAAAGCAGCGCACCCACCACCAGCACCACGGTCACTTCGGCCAGGCGCTCCAGCTGGGCGTTGAAGCGCTCGACCGACTCGATCATGTGGCCCGGCGCCTGTGCGGCCAGGGGGGCTTCACCATCGTTGTTGTCGCCTTGAACAGGTGATGCCACGGACGCCGCTGGTTCCGCCGCCGCACGCCGCAGCGCTAGCCCGGCAGCAAACACCGCCAGAAAGCCGTAGGTATGGCACAACAAGGCCACGCCATAAGCCAGCGCGATGAGCCCCAGCACCATGAACTCGTCCGGGCCCAGCGCCTCGCGGTGGCGGATGCGCAGGTACAAAATGGCCCGGCCCACAACCACGCCCAGCAGGTAGCCAATCAACAGGCCACCCACCACGGCCCAGAGCACGTCCACCGCCCACCAGCGCCAGCCACTCTCGCCCAGGTCGTGCAGCGACATCAGGCCCAGACCCAGCATCACCAGCGGAAACGCCGCCCCATCGTTCAGCCCGCCCTCGCCCGTCAGGCCAAAACGCAAGCGATCACGGTCTTGCGGGTCGGACACCTGCACATCGGACGCAAGCACCGGATCGGTGGGCGCCAGGATGGCCCCCAGCAGCACGGCAGCGCCCAGCGGCAGGTGCAGCAGCCACACGCCCACGGCGGCGATGGCGCCCACGGTGATCAGCATCGACACGGTGGCCAGCTGCACCGGAATGCGCCAGCGCCGGTCGCGCAGGGGCAGATCCAGCTTCAGGCCCACGGTAAACAGCGAGATGAGCACGGCAATCTCGGTCAGCCGCTCCAGCAGCGGGGCATCACCCACCGGGTCCAATACCAGCAGGCCCAGCCCCCAGGGCCCAATGCCGACGCCCACGGCGAGGTACAGGATGGCCGAGCTGAGCGGCACGCGCGCGATGAAGGAGCTGGTCAGCGTCATCACCACCAGCAGCAGGCCGACCAGCACAAAGCCCAGGGCGGGAAGCAGCTCAGCGGTCATGGAACACACAGACTGGAGGGGGAAAAGGTTGCACGCGCATCCGGCCACTGTGCACGCCACCCGGGCCCACCGCTGC
Source organism: Acidovorax sp. NN32 (assembly GCF_057597245.1). NCBI lineage: Bacteria > Pseudomonadati > Pseudomonadota > Betaproteobacteria > Burkholderiales > Comamonadaceae > Acidovorax > Acidovorax sp. NN32. The sequence goes on along the minus strand of NZ_CP199679.1, from coordinate 2,664,292 downwards.
GGGGGTGCGGCCCCCCGGGCTGTCAGCGGATGTCGCCAATCGGTGGAGCGCCTTTCGGCGTTACCTGAGGTTGCATCTGTGCACAATTCCGTGACTCTCGTGTATGCCCATGAACGTCTCCACCCTCCTCAAGCTCGCCATGGCCCTGCTGGTGGCGTTTTTTGCCGTCGAGAAGCTGCGGGTGCACTACGCCGACCAGCGGCTGCAAAACCACGGGCTGGCCGCTGTCTCTCAGCCACCGGCCGACAGCCCCGCGCAGGAGGCCACCAGCCAGGCGGCTTTCGAGTTCCGGGGCTATCAGGTCAAGCCACTGGCCACGTTTGCCGTGCGCGCACGGGTGTTGTCGCGCGAAGACTATTACGTGGGCAAGGAGGCCGAGCTGTCCCCGCTGGACCTGGCCCTGGGCTGGAAGCGCATGGCCGACCCTGCGGTGTACGAAGCCTTGAACATCACCCAGGGCGGCCGCTGGTACCGCTACACCTGGCGCGACCAACCGCCCATCCCGCTGCAGGAGATCATCGAGTCGTCAGCCAACATGCACATGATTGCAGCCACGCCCGTGGTGGAGCGGGCGCTCAAAAAGGCCCGTGCGGGAGCCTACATCCGCATCACCGGCAGGCTGGTGGAGGTGACGCACCACAGCGGCTGGCGCTGGACGAGTTCGCTCACACGGTCGGATTCCGGGGCCAATTCCTGCGAGCTGGTATTTGTAGAGTCGGTGCAGGTGGAGAACTGACCCGCCACCGGGCCCTGGTTGCTCCTCGCACTCCCAATTTGATAGCTGCTTGCGCTTTCCCATCAAGCGCCAGGCCCTGTTTTTACTCAAAATCTTACATCTCTACAGGGCAACCCGGGGGCTGGCGCGCCCAAAGTCTGGATACCCTTGGAAGGACAAGCCCCCGCCCGAACCACCGCCCGAAAGGATGCCCATGGCCAAGATCCTGGAAGTGAAATACGAAAACCAGGCCGACGCCCACATTTGCGAGGTGGCGCATGAAAGCCAGGCCGACCTGTGCTGGCACGAGGTGCACTACGCCACCCAGGCCAGCGGCGATGCGATCTGGTTCTTTGTCGCCTATGCCAACCAGGCCAGCTTCAAGGTCTACCGCGTCAAGCACGCCAGCCAGGCGGACCTGAAAATCTTCAGGGTCAGCACCCCGGAGCAGGCTGGCTGGCGAACCAAGGACCATCTGCTGATCGGCAAACTGGGCAAATAGGTCCGGCCCCAAGAGCGCTACGCCGTGTGAACCGCACCAGGCCCACCGACCGACTCATCCCCCCACGCACTTTTGCACCTGCTCACCCAGGCCCGTGGCGCCCAGGCGCATCACATCACCGGGCTTGAGGAACCAGGGGTCGGGCTTTTGCCCCAGCCCCACACCTGCGGGTGTGCCGGTCAGCACCACGTCGCCGGGCTCCAGCGTCATGAACTGGCTGATGTACGACACCACGGTGGGCACGCCAAAGATGAAGTTGCGGGTGCTGCCGTTTTGCACGCGCTGGCCGTTGACCTCCAGCCACAGGTCGATGGCGTGCGGGTCGGGCACCTCGTCAACCGTGGCCAGCCACGGACCGATCGGGGCAAAGGTGTCGTAGCTCTTGCCCTTGTCCCACTGGCCGCCGCGCTCCATCTGCCAGGCGCGTTCAGACACATCGTTGGCCAGCACATAGCCCGCCACATGCTGCAGCGCATCGGCCTCGGCCACCTGGCGCGCACGGGTGCCGATGACGATGCCCAGCTCGACCTCCCAGTCGGTCTTGACGGCGCCGGGCGGAATGCGCACATCGTCGTTGGGGCCGCTGAGCGCCGTCACGGCTTTCATGAACAACACAGGCTCGGCGGGCGGCTGCAGGCCCGCCTCGCGCGCGTGGTCGGCATAGTTGAGCCCCACGCACACGATCTTGCCCACCCCAGCCACCGGGCTGCCCAGGCGCGGTGTGCCATAGACGGGCGGCAGGCGGCTTGCGTCGATGGCAGCCAGGGCAGAAAGCGTGCGCGGGTTGAGCTGGGCCGGGCCCATGTCGGGCAGCAGCATGGACAGGTCGCGCAGCGTGCCGGTGGCGTCGATCAGGCCGGGGCGTTCTGCGCCGGGCTGGCCGTAACGGATGAGTTTCATGGCGGGAAATCCTGGTGGGGTCGGCGAAAGGTGGCAGTCGCAGCCAGAGCCGCGCTGCGCCGACACGCAGCATAGCGGCACGCAACCCCCAGCGTGTACGCCAATCACCGGCCCTGCCTTGCCGCAAGACGAGGGCCACATCCCCTGCGCAGCCCGTGTGGCGCGCGTAACATGGCGCGGGGTGCACCGCAGCGCCAGCCGCGCACCCAAAATACTCCTGATTTAATAGCTTCTAACGCTTACCAGATAAGCGCCAGCAGCCATTTTTACTCAATTTCTCCATGGCCACTGCCACCGATTTCCCCTCCCCGCCCCCGGAATCCCCGCCCCGGCCCCAACCCCGCAACCCGGCCGATCTGTTCTGGTCTTTCACCTGGTTGGCCCTGCAAGGGTTTGGCGGCGTGCTGGCCGTGGTGCAGCGCGAGCTGGTGGAGAAAAAGCGCTGGATGACGAACGAAGAGTTTGTCGAGGACTGGGCCGTGGCACAGATCATGCCGGGCCCCAACGTGGTCAACCTCAGCATCATGATCGGCGACCGCTACTTCGGCCTGCGCGGCGCGTTGGCGGCGCTGGCGGGCATGCTGACCTTTCCGCTGATCCTGGTGCTGGCCCTGGCCGTGGTCTATGCGCAGTTTGCCAGCCACCCGGCCGTGGCCGGTGCGCTGCGCGGCATGGGCGCCGTGGCGGCGGGGCTGATTGCGGGGGTGGGCATCAAGCTGTTTGTGTCGATCAAAAACCACCCCCTCGGCCGCCCGCTGTGTGTGGCGTTTGCAGGGCTGACCATCGTGGCCATGGCGTGGCTGCGCTGGCCGCTCTTCTGGATTTTGCCGGTGATCGGTGGCGCGGCCTGCGTGCTGACGTGGAGAAAGCTCGCGCCATGAATGCAGCCACCACCCTCACCACACCCTTGACGGCCCTGAGCGCGGGCGACTGGTTCAACCTGTTCCTGTACTACCTGTCGCTGTCGCTGCTGGCCGTGGGCGGCGCCATTGCCACCGCGCCCGACATGCACCGCTACCTGGTGGAGCGCAACGCCTGGCTCACCGACCCGCAGTTCAACGCATCCATCGCCATTGCCCAGGCAGCACCCGGCCCCAACGTGCTGTTTATCGCCCTGCTGGGCTGGAACGTGGGCATCAACGCAGGCGGCCCGGGCCTTGCAGGCTGGCTGCTCGGCGCCCTGGGCATGGCGGTGTGCATGCTGGGCGTGATGCTGCCCAGCAGCCTGCTGACCTGGACGGCCACCCGCTGGGGCCACCGCAACCGCGAGCGGCGCGGCGTGCGCGCCTTCAAACAAGGCATGGCGCCGGTGGTCATTGGCCTGCTGCTGGCCACCTCGTGGGTGCTGACACGCGCACACGGCAACTTCGACACCGCTTGGCCCCTGTGGCTGCTCAGCGCCGTGACCGTGGTGCTGGTGTGGCGCACCAGGCTGCACCTGCTGTGGATGCTGGGCGCCGGGGCGGTGCTAGGGGCTATCGGCTGGGTGTAGCCGATGGCAGAGGTGCCGCGCTTGGCACCCCTGCGTGACACGGGGCTGGGTCAGCTGATCCGGCGCCCGTTTTCCGCGTACACGGCCAGGTAGATCGCGTCGGAGCCGATGTAGGGCGCTTTATTGCCAAAGCCAACGTTGAAGTCACCAAACGACAGCGCGCGGATGCTGGCCAGGCCCGCGCGCAGGCGGTCGCGTGTGAGGTCCTTGCCCGCGTTTTTGAGCCCCTCGATCATGATCTGGCCGTTGAGCCAGCCTTCAAGCGCGCTGCCGCTGTTCAAGAAGGCCGGGTCGGCCCCGGTGGCCTTCATGGTGCTCTGAAACTTGCGAACCACTACCGATTTTTGCGAATTCGCGTCCGGAAACACCTGCACCAGCGCGAGGCCCCGTGTGGACGCAGCCAGCTTGGGCAGCTCGGACGAGATCACCGTGACCGACAGCCCCGCCAGCGGCACGCCCTGTGCCTTGGCACGGAAGGCCTGCACAAACGCGGTGTTGGCTGTGCCCGTGGTGGCCAGCAGGACGGCACCCGGGCGCTCTGCAGCCACCTTGTCGGCCAGCTCAGCGCCGTTCTTGCCGTCCACGGCCAGTGCAAACTCGCCACCGCGTTCGACCTTGATCTCGTCCAGCGCGCGGGACATGTCCTTGAGCACTTCCTTGCCAAACGGGTTGTCCAGGTACACCACGGCAATGCGTTTGAGGCCCATGTCCACGATCTGCTTGACCAGGCGCTGCGTCTCTTCGCGGTAGGTGGGGCGCAGGAAGAATACATGGCGGTTCTCAGGCGCACGCAGCGAGGTCGCGCCCGTCACCGGGCCCACGGTGGGAATGCCCTTGGATTCGATCAACGGCAGGATGGATGCCGTGTTGGCCGTGCCCAGCGGCGAGATCAGCGCGAACACCGACTGGGTCTCGACCATCTCGGTCACGTTCTTGAGGGTGCGTGCAGCCACATAGCCATCGTCCTTGGGGTCCATGCGGATCTCGCGGCCATGCACGCCGCCAGCGGCATTCACTTCCGCAAACGCGGCCTTCATGCCTGCCACCTGCTCGATGCCAGCCTGGCCCAAGGGGCCGGTCAGTGCGATGGAGCAACCCAGGTTGATGGTGCGGGCGGTCAGTGCGTCTTCGGCGGCCTGGGCCGTGTGGGCCCATGCGGGCAGGCCGGTGGCAGCAACGGCCTGGGTGGCGCGCAAGAGAAATTGACGACGGCTCATGGTGTGGGAGATCCCGAAGAAAGCAAAGGTGGGGCAGCCTAGCGGGAGCTGGGGAAACTTGCTGTCAGTTTCGCGACAGAACATACCCAGAAAGGACCGGCTCTCTCCAGGGGATGCAGTACTTGGCGACGGCAGCCTGCAGTGCACAGGGTGCCGAACCGCACGGCACCCCGACATCGTGCGAGCCAACGCCGCACTCCGTGAAGCTCACCGGGGCACGTTGTGGATCAGTAGATCACCGCACAACGGCGGCGTCCGTCTGCGTCGCTGCGCCCATGGTTTCCCGACCTACAGGCCCTTGCGCCGAATTGCAGCAAATCCCGCAATGGCCAGAAGTCCGGCGAGGAACAGCATCGCCCACTCGGAAAGGGAGGGGATGGTCGAGGGCGGCACGAATCCATCCAAGTTGTTGGTGAAGGTACACGCGATGGCCGCCCCTGCTGCGGCGGCCGCTGCATCCAGCGTGACGGTGCGCGTCAAGAGGTCGTTTGTTTGCGTTCCACCTGAACCCAGGCCGGTGCAACTGATGGAAGCCAGGGTGTAACCCAAGGGTGGCGCTGCTTCAGTGATGGAAGTGCTGACCCCCGCTGCGGTCAGCGTCTGCGTCGCCCCAGCCACGGCCGAGCCGGATGCCAGGGTCGTGATGGACTGGTTGGCAAACCCGTTGCTGCCGCTGAAGCCAAACGTACCCACGCCACCATTGGAGATTTTGGATACCGTGATCGAAGGCACGGTGGGGGCTGCACACGCGCCAGGGAGCGAAATCGCATTGGCACTCGTCGTGACGGTTCCCCCCGACGTCAAGGCTCGGCCGGACAAGGTGGCACCGGCGCCCATGGACATACCGGCGTTTCCAATGACCGTTCCGATGAAAGTGGAGTTGGCACCCAGTGTGGTCGCGGCAGTGGGCGCCCAAAACACGTTGCCGGCGCAAGCGCCACCATTGAGGGAGACGATGGAGTCGGCGGCGGTGTTGAGCGCCGCAGTCGTCGCCCCGGCGCCGGGGCGAAAGACGTAGATTCCAGAACCGTTCAGGGTTACCGTCGAGCCAACACTCATGGCTCCCGTGCTGGAATAGCAGCCAGGCGGGATCACTCCAGGCGTGCCGCCGCTCACAACGACGGCACTGAGATCAACAGCGGAGCCGAGGGGAATGCAGGTGCCCAGTTGGGAATCCAGATCCGCCAACGCAATGCCTTGGTCGGCAATCTCGGTATCACACGGCGTTTTGATGATCCCGGTCACTGTGGTGGGCGCAGTGGACGGGGGGGTGGTGTAGCAAACCGAGCCGTTGATCGTGGTCGGATTTCCACTGTTGGTAAAGGTGTCGGAAACGATGGCGAAGTTGCTGGCACTACCCAGCGGCGGTGCCGTCGCCGCCAATGCGCCACAGCTGTATGTCAGGGACAGCAGGGAAACAAGCCCCAGGCTCAGCAGCAAGGCGGGATTTTTTCGACCGAACTTGGACAGCAGCGGGGCAGCATCGCGTGTGGCGCACCCTGATTTGGTGAGGGTGGTTGTGCTGTCGGGTGGCATGGTGTTAAACCTTCTGTGGTGACTTAAAAGTCATTAATCAAACAAAAACTAATCTTGTGTGACCCACAGTACTGCGCTTGTCTGCCCAGCGGTGCGATTTGCGCGACTTATGTCCACGGCGGCCATTAGTCGGGCAGTTGGCCTACACCCATGACCCCGTCGCGTTACAAATGGGCGCCACCTGGAGGGCCCCTCTGCAAAAATTCCTATGGATTGCGCTATCGCGGCCTTGGGGCCTTGGGGCCTTGGAGATGGGGCGGCGCCCGCTGGGTGTGGCTGCAGAGAGCTGCAATGCCAATGGCATCGACCAAGGTCGCCGCCTTCAGTTGCCTCCCTTTGTTCTGCAACAGGGCATTGACGATGGGAAGGATCTGCTCAGTCAGCTTGTGAAGATCCAGCAGAGCCGTGGGCGTGGGGTTTTGCCGAAGCACAGGACGTTCGATTCGCCGGGGGCCTGTCGGTCCAAAGGATGCACCTCAATGACTCGCTGTGCGCCATCCTGCCTTCAGCACACGAAACTGGCACGCTCCCTCATACCAGTGCCCAGCGCAAGGGCCGTCCCGCCACGCTGGGGGCGTACCCCCGGAGGAAGGCGCGAAGCGACTCAGGGGGTCAAGATCTCTGGCGCAGCGCCTCGTACAGGCACACGCCGCTGGCCACCGATACGTTCAAGCTCTCCACAGCGCCCTTCATCGGGATGCTGACCAGCTCGTCGCAGGTCTTGCGCGTGAGCTGGCGCATACCGTCGCCTTCGGCGCCCAGCACCAGGGCCACGGGGCCTTTCAGGTCGACCTGGTAAATGGTCTTGGGGGCGTCGTCGCTGGTACCGATGCACCAGATGTTGCGCTCCTTAAGTTCGTTCAAGGTGCGCGCGAGGTTGGTCACCATGAAGTACGGCATGGTTTCGGCCGCGCCGCTGGCCACCTTGGCCACGGTGGCGTTGATGCCCACGGCGTGGTCCTTGGGGGCGATGACGGCATGCGCGCCCGCTCCATCGGCCACACGCAGGCAGGCGCCCAGGTTGTGCGGGTCGGTCACGCCGTCCAGCACGAGCAGCAGGGGCTGCTCAATGCCGGCGGCTTCCAGGTCTTCCAGCAGTTCATCCAACGAGGTGGCAACCTTCACGGGCTCAACCCGCGCAGCCACGCCCTGGTGGCCATGGCTGCCGGCCAGCTTGGCGATGCGCACGCTGTCGGCTTCGATCAGGCGGGCACCGGCCTCGCGGGCGCGGTCGAGAAACTGGCGCATGCGGGCATCGCGCCGCGTGGCCTCGTAGTAAATCTCGATGATGGATTTCGGCGCGGTCTTCAGACGCACGCCCACGGCGTGAAAGCCGAAGAGAACTTTGGGGCTGGGCATGGGGGGATTATCCGCTGGCGCAGGGCACCGGCTTTGGAAAACTATCAATTTGATAGCTGCTAGCGCTTTATGAACAAGCGCCAGAGGCCAAAAACACGCAAAAACCTGGTTTCCGCCTCCCTCTCAGCGCGGCAAATAGCGCTTACACGACCCGCCCGGCTTCGATGGTGATACGCCGCTCGCACTGCTCGGCGATGGCGCGGTCATGCGTGACCAACACCAGCGTGGTGCCCTGCTCGCGGTTCAGGTCGAACATGAGCTTCATGATGGTTTCGCCGGTGGCAAAGTCGAGGCTGCCCGTAGGCTCATCGGCCAGCAGCACGGCAGGTTGCACCACAAACGCCCGCGCCAGCGCCACGCGCTGCTGTTCGCCACCCGAGAGCACCTTGGGGTAGTGAGAGAGGCGCTGGCCCAGCCCAACGCGGGCCAGCATGTCGGCGGCGACCTTGCGGGCATTTTTGCGAACTTCAGGGCGGTTGGCCAGCTCCAGCGGCAGCATCACGTTCTCCAGCGCGGTGAGGTTGCCCATGAGCTGAAAGCTCTGGAACACAAAACCCACCTTCTGGGCCCGCAGCGCAGCGCGCTCATCCTCGTCGATGGCAAAGAGGTCGTGGCCATCGAGCCGCACCGTGCCACGGCTGGGGGTGTCCAGCCCCGCGATGATGGACAGCAAGGTGCTCTTGCCCGAGCCCGACGCGCCCACGATGGCGGCGGTTTCCCTGGCGGCCAGGCGGAAATCGATATCCCGCAGAATGTCGAGGGTTCCGGTGGAATCCGTGACCGATTTGAAGACATGCTCCACGGCAATGATGGGTGTGGCAGCAGCTGTCTTGGGCAATGGAGAGGATTCGGACATGAAAGGCTCTTTACTTTGATTCGATATCAGCAACGGCGCCACTTTATCCTGCGCGCCTCTATCGGGCTTCTGGTGGGGCTTTCGGCGCCCTGCGCCATGGCCCAGGCAACGTCCAAGACAGCGGCCGCGCCGATTCGCCAGCCCGTGATCCTGGTGCTGGGAGACTCTCTGAGCGCCGAATATGGCCTGGCACGCGGCACGGGCTGGGTGGCTCTGCTCGAAAAACAGCTGACCCAGGAAAAGCTGGCCGCTACGGTGGTCAACGCCAGCGTGAGTGGGGAGACTACTTCGGGCGGCCGTTCGCGCCTGACGGCGCTGCTGGCGCAGCACAAGCCCAGCCACGTGGTGATTGAACTGGGCGGCAACGATGCCCTGCGGGGATTGCCGCTCAAGAACACGGAAGAGAATCTGACGGTTATGACGCAGGCGGCGCAAAAGGCCGGAGCCAAGGTGCTGCTGGTGGGCATGCAGGTGCCACCCAACTATGGCACCGACTACGCCAACAAGTTCGCGGGCCTGTTCACCACAGTGGCCAAGGCCCAGAAGGTGGCCGTGGTGCCCTTCTTCCTGAAGGGGGTGGCCGACGGGCCCGATCCGACCCGCCTGTTCCAGCCTGACCGCATCCACCCTCGCGCCGAGGCGCATCCGCAGATGCTGGCCAATGTGTGGCCGGAACTGAAAAAACTCTTGCGCTGAGGGCTCAGGCGCCGGGAGCGCCTGTGGGCTGGTCCGGGGCCGCAGCATCGCCGCTGGGCTGGCCGTCAGCGGGCTGGTCGTCGCCTTGCGGATCGTCCGGCCTGCGCTGTGTTTTGGACCTCAGCTTCTCTTCCTTTTTTTTCTTTTTGGCGAGTTCGCGCTGGCGTTTTTCGTATCCGTAGTTGGGTGTTGCCAAGGTAATTGCTTCCTGAAGTTGAGACTCACTGTAACAGCATGGGTTTTTCAAGCCCCCGCTGGGGGGCGTTGGAGCGGGATGACCGATGCGCGGTACGCATGCCAGCTTGCAAAGCCCAGAACCGGCCCGGCCACCAGCAGCCCGATGCCCCAGAACCAGAGGGAAAACACCACGATGGTGGTGATAAGTGCGCCCCAGAGCAGCATGACCAGGGGATTCTCCAGCACCACGCGCATGCTGGTGATACCGGCCGTAAGCGCATCGGTGTCTCGGTCCAGAATCATGGGAATGGACACCACGGAGGTGGAGAACACCAGCGCTGCAAATACGCCGCCCACCACGAGGTACACCGCCACAAAGCTCCAGTTCTGCGGGCTGAAGACCGCCTGCAGCACGCCCGTGGTGGACGGCATGCCGGTGTTGAAGAACACGGCAAACACCACCAGCGATGCACGCCCCCACAGCAGCTCCAGCACCACAAGCACCAGCACCAGCATGCCCATGCTGCCCATGTGGCTGTCCCAGCAGGTGAGCGATTCGCTCAGCTCGGGCTTGAGCCCCGCCTCGCGCCGACGGCTGGTGTCGTACAGTCCCATCGCCAAGAAGGGGCCTACCAGCAGGCAGCCACTCGCCAGGGACATGGTGTATTCAGGCCGGGTGCGGAACACCCAGCCCAGCACCAGCGCCATGCACCAGAAGCAAACGCCATAAAGCAGGGCAATGCCGGGAGCCGCGCGCACATCCTGCAAGCCCCTGGCCAGCCAACGGAACGGGTCCGCCAACCCCAGGCGCTGCAGGGTCACGGGCTGGGCCACCGAGGTGTCTGGCGCCGGTTGCTGGGCCGGATCGGCAGACGCAGGGAGGGGGTTGGAGGAATCCGATCGGGTGGCGGTCATTCGGGCAGTTCGTGGAAGTGGCAGCGGGACACCCGCGAACACTCACACTAAGCCAGCCCTCGGCGGTGCGCCACTGAGGAAACTACCACCCCGCGCAAAAAAGACAGGCCTCAGCCTGCCGGGAAGGCGTGCTCCAGGGCCTGCTGCAGATCGCGCCGCAGGTCTTCCACCGCCTCCAGCCCGATCGAAAACCGCACCAGCGTGCCCGGCTTCAAGTGCGCGGGCGGGCGGCTGCGCATGCTGGCGATGTTGTAGGGCACCACCAGGCTCATGGGGCCGCCCCAGCTGTAGCCCAGCTTGAACAGCCGCAGGCCGTCGCAGAACGCATCCACTTGCTGCTGGGTGTAGCGGGCATCAATCATCACGCTGAACAGGCCCGCCGCCAGCCCCGCCCCGCCCTGCCCTGCGCCACACAGTGCCTTCCAGTGTGCGTGGCCGGGCGCGCCTTCCAGCGCTGGGTGCAACACCTGCGCGATGGCGGGCTGTAGCTGCAGCCACCGCGCCAGAGTGCGGGCCGCTTCGTCATGGGCGCGGTAGCGCAGGCCGATGCTGGGCAGTGCGCGCAGCACAGCCTCTGCATCGTTGGCCCCCACCCCCAAGCCCAGCCGCATGTGGGTGAGCTTGATCTTCATGTGCAGGCCCGGGTCCCGCGTCATGACGCTGCCCATCAGCACATCGCCACCGCCACTGGGGTACTTGGTGAGCGCGTGGGCCGAAATATCGACCCCCAGGCTGCCATCACCTGTGAGGTCAAACGGCGCAAACGCGAGACCCGCGCCCCAGGTGTTGTCCAGCGCCGTGGTCACGCCGTGTGCGCGGCAGATGCGCACCTGCTCGCACAGGTCGGGAAACTCCATGCTGACCGAGCCCGGAGCCTCCAGCCACACCAGCCGGGTTGCAGGGGTGATGCGGGCGGCCAGATCGGCTGGGTCGAGCGGATCGTAAAACCCATGGGTGATGCCAAAACGCGCCAGTTCACCATTGGCAAGGTCTTTGCCAGGGCCGTAGGCGTTGTCCGGGATCAGCACTTCGTCGCCGGGCTGAAGCAGGGCCAAGGCCACGTTGGCAATGGCGGCAAGGCCGCTGGGAACCAGCACGCACTGCAGGCCGCCCTCCAGCGCACACAGGCGCTCTTCCAGGATGAACGTGGTGGGCGTGCCGTGCAGCCCATAGGTGTAGCCGCTTTTGTCCTTCCATTCGCGCGAGCGCATGGCCGCGACGTTGGGAAAGATGACGGTGGAGGCCTTGTACACCCCCGGCTGGGGCGCTACGAAACCAGCAGGAGGAACGTAGTCATGGTGGACGATGCGGGTGGCGAGGTCGGTGTCGTGCTCTTTCATGCCAACCATGGTAGCGCGCCGCCAGGGCGTGAACCCGGGCGGCGCGTGGTGTGAAGCGCTGTTTGCGGCGCCGGGGCTGATGCCAGCCCGCGCGCTTAGCTCGCGCTGACCACCAGCTGATTGTTCACAGAACTAACGCCATTCACGGCCTTGGCAATGCCTTCGGCGCGCTCACGGGCCACGGCGGAGGGTGCGGGGCCTTTCAGCGTCACACGGCCATTGGCTGTATCGACATCAATCTTCACTGCGCTCAGGTCGGGGTCCTTGGCAAGGCTGGCGCTGATCTGTGCGGTGATTTCTGCGTCACTCAGAAAAACCATGCCCTTGTTGGCGGCATCCTTGGCCGAAGATTCTGCATTTGCAGCACCCTGCTCCACCTTCGTCTGAGCGTTCTCCATGGCACTTTCGGCCTTGGCGCGGGCTTCGGCGGCGGCCTGCTCGGTCTTTTCGACGGCGGAATCCAGGCGCTGGCCCACAGTCGGCTCTTCCTTCTTGCCGCAGGCAGACAGACCCAAGGCCAGGGCGCTCACGGCCAGGATGGTTGCAATACGGTGTGCAGGACGCTGGGAAATCTTCAGATTGTTCATGCGGAAACTCCTTGCGGTTGAAACATGGCGAGACTGTAAACGCAGGCAGCTGCGCACTAGGTCGGATGCAGCCTAGGCACCTGTAGGACGATGCCGCAAATTGCGCAAACGTGGCCCGATGCCGAGGCGCGACAATGTACCCATGGCTTTTTCCGCTGCGTCACTCACCCGTTGGTTCCCCTTTTTGTCCTGGCCCCGGCCAGACCGCGCCCTGATCAAAGGAGAGTTCTGGGCGGGCATGACGGTGGGCCTGATGCTGGTGCCGCAGGGGGTCGCCTATGCAGCGCTGGCGGGCATGCCGCTGGTGACGGGTATCTATGCCTCGCTGATTCCTGCACTGGTGGCGGTGTTGTTCAGCGCATCGACGCGGCTCGGCGTGGGGCCGACAGCGCTTACCAGCCTGCTGATCGGCGCGTCACTCACAGGCCTGGCCGAGCCGGGCAGCGCGCAATGGGTGGCCATGGCAGCGTGGATCGCTTTGCTGTCGGGCCTGCTGCAGCTGGTCATGGGGATGGCGCGGTTTGGCTGGCTGCTCAATCTTGTGACGTCCCCCGTATTGAGCGGGTTTACCCAGGCAGCGGCGCTACTGATTTTGGGCTCGCAGCTGGCCGCACTCACCGGGTTGCGGTCAGACTGGGGTGCCCTGCTGTCAACGCCTTCGACCGGGCTGTTTGACCTCACGGCGGCGGCGTTTGGCCTGGGCAGTCTGGCGCTGCTGATACTGGCCCGCCGCTGGCGGCCGAATTTTCCTGCAGCCATTGTGGTGGTGGGCGCGGCCGGCGCCCTGAGCTGGGCCCTGCACTATGCCGACGCTGGCGGAGCCGTGGTGGGCGCGTTGCCCTCGGGTCTGCCGGCCCCGTACTGGCCCGGAGCGCTGCCATGGTCCAGCTTTTCTGCGCTGGTGATGCCGGTGCTGGTCGTCACGCTGGTGAGTTTTTTGGAGACGGCATCCAGCGCCAAGGTAGAAAGCCAGCGGTCCGGCGAGCGCTGGAATGAGAACCAGGACCTCATCGGCCAGGGCCTGGCCAAAATCAGCAGTGGGCTGTTTGGCAGCTTTGCAACCAGCGCCTCGTTCTCGCGCTCGGCCATCAACCTGTATGCGGGCGCCAAAAGCGGCTGGGCCACGCTGTTTGCCATTGCCCTGGTACTCGTGGTGCTGCTGTGGCTCACTCCGGCGCTTTACCACGTGCCGCAGTCGGTGCTGGCTGCCGTGGTGGTAACCGCCGTGACCAGCCTCATCAAGCCCGGCATGCTGCTGCGCCTGTGGCGGGTGTCAAGGGTAGAGGCCGTGATCGGCGGCATCACCTTCGCGCTGACGCTGGCCACAGCCCCGCGCATGTACTGGGGCGTGCTGGTGGGCTTGCTGATGAACCTGAGCCACTTTCTGTACCAGCGGCTGCACCCCCGCATCATTGAAGTGGGCCTGCACCCGGATGGCAGCCTGCGCGACCGGCACCTGTGGCACCTGCCCGCTCTGGCTCCCCGGCTGCTGGCGCTGCGCATGGATGCCGAGCTGGACTTTGCCTCGGCCAGCGCCCTGGAGCGGCGCGTTACCGAGCACCTGGCCACCCACCCCGACGTGGTGCACCTGTGCCTGATGGCCCAGCCCATCAACCGGATCGACGTGACGGGCGTAGAAACCTTCGCGCAGCTGCTGGCCCTGCTGCAATCACGGGGGGGCACATTGCACCTCAGCGGCCTCAAGCTTCCCGTAGAGCAGGTTCTGCGCCAGGCCGGTTTGCTGGAGCCCGGAACGGGCCTTGCGATGTACCGCACCGACGCCGAAGCACTGGTAGCGCTGCAGCAGCTTCCGCAGCCGGTGGAACGGGTGTGATGCAGGAGCCTTCCACCCCCCTTTTCCCAGTACCGCTGCGGGTTTCACCTAGACCTGGGGCGGGGGCCCTTCCCGCTGGCGCACTGGTACACTGCACAAACTCTTTTTGCTCCATTTGTGTCTGACTCTGCGGCCTCTCATCTGGTAGATCTGCGCGACCTTCGCCTGGATACTGCCCACGCGCTGGTGGCTCAGGCTGGCGGCAGCGAAGCAGCGTTGCACCGCGAGGTGCCCTCGCGCTACCTGCAGGGCCTGATCGACGGACTGTGTGAACTCTCCCTCAAAGACCCGCTCACCGGTCTGGCCAACCGTCGGCACTTCCGCGCTGTGCTGGAACGCGAAATCGACCGCGTCACCCGCTCGGGAGAGGCAGCATTGCTGCTGATGCTCGACATTGACCATTTCAAGAAGGTCAACGACACGCATGGCCATCTGGCTGGCGACATCGTGCTGCAGTCGGTGGCGCGCACGCTCAGTGCCTGCGTGCGCCCCATGGACACGCTGGCGCGCTACGGTGGCGAGGAGTTCGCCGTGGTGCTCCCCGCATGCCAAGCCGGCTTTGGCAGCGTGGTGGCCGAACGTATCCGGCGGGCCGTTGCCAACACGCCCATCAAGGTCTCGGGCTCGGTGGAGCTCCATGTCACGGTGAGCATTGGCGGCGCCTTTGCCCTGCAGTGGATCCGCTCCACCACCTTGCTTTGGACCGACCGTGCCGACCACCAGCTCTACCAGGCCAAGGCGGCAGGCCGCAACCGCGTCAGCATTGAGGAGCAACCCGACAGCACTGTCAGTGCCGAAGAGAAAAGCCTGTTGTTTGGCCCGCTCTACACCCCCTCGGGTTGGGGCGACCTGCCTCCGGTGGACCCCAACCCAACAGGCAGCGCCTACTGAAAGTTAGAAGATGAGCGACGCGCTGTCCCCTCCCCCACCCACATCGCCAGCGGCTCCTGCTGGCGCCGCCTCACCCTCGCACTCTGCAACGGGTGCCCGCATCATTGCCATCACCAGCGGCAAAGGCGGGGTTGGCAAGACCTTTGTGTCGGCCAACCTGGCTGCGGCCCTCACCCGCCGTGGCCAGCGCGTGCTGGTGCTCGACGCCGACCTGGGCCTGGCCAACCTGGACGTGGTGCTGAACCTGCACCCCAAGATCACCCTGCACGACGTCTTCACCGGCAAGGCCACGCTCGAAGAGGCCGTGATCCAGGCCCCGGGTGGCTTCAACGTGCTGCTGGCAGGCTCGGGCATGGTCGAGTATTCGCGCCTCACGCCCGAGGTGCGCAATCAATTCCTGAGCGTGATCCAGGCGCTCACGCCCCAGTACGACGTGGTGCTGCTGGACACCGGCGCCGGCATTTCCGACGTGGTGCTGTTTTCCATTTCGCTGGCCTCCGAGGTGCTCATCGTGGCCACGCCCGAACCCACCTCGCTGACCGATGCCTACGCCGCCATCAAGGTGCTGGCCATGCAGCAAAAGCGCCAGCATGTGCGCATGGTCATCAACCAGGCCGCGCGTCCAGGCGACGGCCGCGCAATCACCAGCCAGCTGCAGCAGGTGCTGGACCGCTTTGTCACCACTGAATCCGGTCGCCCGATGCGCTTGATCCACATGGGCGACATCCCGGCCGATCCCTCGGTACGCGACGCCGTCATGCGCCGCCAGTTGCTGCTGCTGCAAACCCCGGGCTGCCCTGCGGCCCTGGCGATTGCCCAGTTGGCCAACAAGATCGAAACCACGCTGCTGACCCCGGCCGCCTGAGACGCTCGCAGGCGCCACAGCCCGGCAGCAGCGCGGTGCCCCCGCTGGCCTCAGCGAGTTGCCTTGACCGAAGTGAAAGCGCGCCCCTCGCTGCGCTCATTTGATTTGCCGTGAACCCCATCGACACCGTCCTGAACATCTCCTGCTACAAGTTCGTGCCTTTGCCCGATGCGGCGGCCCTTCGCGAGCTGCTGCATACGCGCGCCACGGCGGCGGGACTCAAGGGCACCATCCTTCTGGCCGAGGAAGGCATCAACTTCTTTCTGGCGGGCGCGGCCGAGGCCGTGCGCGGGTTTGTCGATGCGCTGCGCACCGATGCCCGTTTTGCCGATCTGGAGCCCAAGGAAAGCTGGTCGGCCACTGTGCCGTTTCGCAAGATGCTGGTCAAGGTCAAGCGCGAGATCATCCGTATGGACCACCCCACCATCCGCCCCGCCCAGGGCCGCGCGCCCTCGGTGGACCCGGCCACCCTGCGACGCTGGCTGGCGCAGGGCCATGACGATGAGGGGCGCGAAGTGGTCACGCTGGACACCCGCAACGCCTTCGAGGTGGACGCTGGCACCTTCGACAACGCCATCGACTGGCGCATCGACAAGTTCACCGAATTCCCGCCAGCCCTGCGCGCGCACAAGACCGAGCTGCAGGACAAGACCGTGGTGAGCTTCTGCACCGGAGGCATCCGGTGCGAGAAGGCCGCGATCCTGATGCGCGAAGAAGGCCTCTCGCATGTCTACCAGCTCGAAGGCGGCATCCTCAAATACTTTGAACTGACCGATGGCGCGCACTACCACGGCGGCTGTTTTGTGTTCGATGAACGCAGGGTGCTGGCGGCAGACCTGTCTACCGACCCCTTACCCACCGACAGCGAAAACGCTATCAATAAGTGAGCTTATAGCGCTCATCCATCAAGCGCTAGATGCCAATTTTGCTTGAAATTTCAGGCATTCAAAGCCAACAATTTGGCCAAGTCAGGCCTTGAAGCGGCGCTCTGGCAGCGGAATCCACTCCACCTCCCCCGGCACCTGCCCCATGGCCTGGGCATCCCAGTCAGCGGCAGCCTGCACGATGCGGTCCTTGCGGCTGGAGACAAAGTTCCACCACATGTGGCGCGGCGCATCCAGCGCGTCGCCACCGATCACCATCAACCGCACCGGGGTATCACCTGCAGCAAGGTGTGTGGCCTGCCCGGGCTCCGCCACTGCCAGAATCTGCGCAGCCACGGTGTCTCCGTTGAGCTGGACCGGAGCATCCACGGTATAGACCGCCATCTCGGGCACCAGCGCCGGAATCTCCAACGTGGCACCGGCGGGCAACTGGACATCCAGGTACAGCGTGGGCGAATAGGTGGCAACTGGAGAGGTCTGCCCGAAGGCTTCTCCAATCAGCACCCGCACCGTGGCATCTCCCACCAGCACTTGCGGAATGGCAGCGGCAGGCGTGTGCACAAACGAAGGCTCTGCCTCTTCATGGGTCACCGGCAAAGCAGCCCACAGCTGAATGCCATGGTTCACGTAGGCCTGGTTTGCGAGACTCTCCGGGCGGCGCTCGGAATGCACGATGCCGCGCCCCGCCGTCATCCAGTTGATGGCACCGGACTCAATCTGCTGCACATAGCCCAGGCTGTCGCGGTGCATGATGGCGCCAGAGAACAGGTAGGTCACGGTGGCCAGGCCGATGTGGGGGTGAGGCCGCACATCGTGGCCCGCATCGGGCTCCACCGTCACCGGACCGAAGTGGTCAAAAAACAGGAAGGGCCCCACCGCCTGGCGCTGCACGGCGGGCAGCAGGCGCCGTACCGTGAAGCCACCACCCAGGTCCTTGGCTTGGCCCGACAGACGCAGGGAAGCGTTCATGACAGCACCCCCATCGCATCGACGACAGAGACAAGGTCAAAAAGGTGATTCATCGGGTGGCTCCTTGAGGGCTGGACAACAACGCCGCCAGCCTACCAGCTTCAGCGGTTCAGCTGCCCAGCTTGGCAGCTATCTCTGCCACACGCTGGCCAAACTGCTTGCCGGTTTCCAGGTCGCCAGGGAACATCTCGGCGGCCGAGGCGTCCGATGGCGACTGCGCCATGGCGCCACTGAACGAGCCGATCCAGTTCACATCGTTGCGCGTGGCGGCCTTGGAGTTGGCGGGCATCATGCCGTTGCCCACCCACAGGCCGCCGTGCTGCATGGCCAGGTGGAACATGTAGTCCAGCGTGATCTGCTTGTCGCCATTGGTGCTGGCGCTGTTGGTAAAGCCTGCGAACAGCTTGTCCTTCCAGGCCTGGCTGAACCAGGGCTTGGACGAGGCGTCGGCAAACTTCTTGAACTGCCAGCTGGGGCCGGCCATGTAAGTGGGCGAGCCAAAGATGATGGCGCTGGCAGCGGCCAGCGTTTCCCAGCCGCCTTCGGGCAGATTGCCCTCGGCATCGATGGCGATCAACTGGGCGCCAGCGCCCTCTGCCACGGCCTGCGCCAGGCGCTGTGTGTGACCGTAACCCGAGTGGTAAACAACTGCGATGTGTGCCATGAGAAAACTCCTGTTGAAACGAGGGGGACAAGGAAAGCGAGAACGGCGGAAGAACGGATTGAATGCTGGAAACCACAGCCCTGCGGTCAGCAGGCCTTTTGAGGGGATCGCTCAGCGGCCCGACTGGCGCGCATCCAGGCTCCAGCCGCCTGCGCCAAACGCTGCCAGTGCCAGCAGGCCGCCGGTCACGCCCACGTTCTTGAAGAACATGAGCTGCTGCATCATTTGCTTGTCAGCGGGCAGGTCCCAGAACGCATGAAAGAAGAAGCTGGCCACCAGCGTGAAGAATGCCAGCGCGAGCGCTGCCAGACGCGTGCCAAAGCCGAAGATCAGCGCCAGGCTGCCCAGCACCTCGACCGCAGCGGCCACGGCGGCGGCCACGGTGGGCATGGGCAGGCCTACCGACGTGATGTAACCGACAGTGCCAGCAAAGCCGGTGAGCTTGCTGATGCCCGCAGGCAGAAACAGGGCGGCCAGCAACAGGCGCGATGCGAGAGCCAGGGGGTTTTGCAGGGATGTGAACATGGTGAAGAACTCCTGAGTGAAGGGGGTTGAGAAACAAACGATCCAGAGATCAGGCGGCCAGGTCAAACACCAGCACCTCGGCGTCGTGGCCATCGGTCAACGACAAGGTGGTTTCCTTTTCCATCAGCAGCGCATCGCCGCCCGACAGGGCTTGCCCATTGGCGCTGAGTGCACCGCGCACCAGGTGCACATAGGTCTTGCGGGCGGGGTTCAGCTCCAGCGTGGCGGATTCAGCGCCATCCAGCAAGCCTGCGTACAGGGCCGCATCGGCATGGATCTTGACCGAGCCCTGGGCGCCGTCGGACGATGCCACCAGGCGCAGGGCGCCGCGCTTTTCCGCCTCGGCAAAGGTCTTTTGCTCGTAGCTCGGCGGGATGCCGCGCACATTGGGCTCGATCCAGATCTGCAGGAAGTGCGTGGTCTGGCCCGCTGCGTGATTGAACTCGCTGTGCTGCACGCCCGTGCCCGCACTCATGCGCTGCACGTCGCCGGGCGGGATGCCCTTGATGTTGCCCATGCTGTCCTTGTGGGCCAGTTCGCCCGACAGCACGTAGCTGATGATTTCCATGTCGCGGTGGCCATGGGTGCCAAACCCCGTGCCCGGCGCGATGCGGTCTTCGTTGATGACGCGCAGGTTGCCAAAGCCCATGTGGGCGGGGTCGTAGTACCCGGCAAACGAGAAGCTGTGGAAGGAATTGAGCCAGCCATGGTCGGCGTGGCCCCGGTCTTGCGATTTACGAACAGTCAGCATGTGAGTGCTCCTTTCAAGACTCGACTGTAGGACTGCAGCGCACCCTGCAGGGGCAGATGAATTGATGGCAATGTTCAAATAATCTGAATTAACATGGCACCACCATGCAAAACGCACGCGATGTCCTGACCCCCGATGCACTGACCATGCTGCAGGTGATTGCCGAAGCGGGCAGCTTTGCCGCCGCCGCCCGGCAATTGGGCCTGGTGCCCAGCGCCCTCACCTACCGCGTGCGGCAGATTGAAGACGCACTGGATGTGCTGTTGTTCGACCGCAGCGCACGCCAGGCCCGCCCCACGGAGGCCGGAGTGGAGCTGTTGCGCGAAGGCGCGCGCCTGTTGCAGGACATTGACGCCGTGGCCCACCGCGTGCGCCGCGTGGCCACGGGCTGGGAGCCGCAGCTCACGCTGTCCATCGACGGCATCATTTCGCCCCACACCATGCTGGAGCTGGTGGATGCGTTTTACGCCATGACCCCCCCGACGCGGCTGAAGTTGCGCGACGGCATCATGACCGGCACGCTGGAGGCGTTGACCTCCGGCCGGGCCGACCTGGCCATCGGCGTATCCGTGGCGGGCAACAACGTGGCGGGCCTGCAGCAGGGCACGCTGGGCGATGTATTGTTCATCTACGTAGTAGCGCCCCACCACCCGCTTGCGGCGGCTGCCGAACCGATCTCAGACGCCACCTTGCTGGAACACCGGGCCGTGGCCGTGGCTGATTCGGCCACACGTGGCGGCGCCACCATGGGCCTGCTCGGTGGGCAGGACGTGCTGACGGTGGACACCATGCAGGCCAAGGTGCGCGTGCAGCTGCGTGGCCTGGGCGGCGGTTTTCTGCCCGAGCCCATGGTGCGCCCCTACCTGGAGGCCGGCCGCCTGGTCGAGCGCCGCGTGGCCCGCCCGGAACGCAACGTGCGTGTGCACTACGCCTGGGGCGGCCCGGGCTTCACCGCACCAGGCCGCGCGCTGCAATGGTGGCTGAACCAGCTGCAAAGCCCCACCACACGCCGCGCTCTGCTGGAAAACCACCATCATTTCTGATCCCGATCAAGTCCCGACAGGGTGATACCGCGTGTAGAGTGGTTCCTGTTGGTTTTGTATTGCATCTCGCTTGCCGACCGTCACCGAAAGGCCTCCCATGAGCAAACCCGATCCTCTTCCCGCCAAACGGCTCCGACGCAACACTGCACTGGCAACCCCCCCCGTTGCAGCCCCCGCAGCCCCCACCACGTTCTCTGGCAAACCCCAGCGCCACTTCGCCATCATCGGCGCTGGCATGGCTGGTATTGCCTGTGCACGCACCCTGGTGCAGGCCGGACACCGCGTGACGGTGTTCGAGAAATCCTCCCAGGCGGGCGGCCGCACTGCCACCATCGACACCCCTTTTGGCAACTTTGATGCGGGCGCCCAGTACTTCACCGTGCGCGACCCGCGTTTTGCCCGCGCCATCGACACCGTGCCCGGCATCTGCAAGCGCTGGAGCGCCAATTCGGTGCAGGTGCTGGACGCCGCAGGCCGTGTGGCCGCTGCGGGCCTGCCCCACCGCGAAGCACACTGGGTGGCCAGCCCAGGCATGCAGTCTTTGGTGGGCGCCTGGGCCGAGCCGCTGCTCAAGGCCGGCCAGCTCATCACCCACACCCGCGTCACCTCCATCGAGCCCGATTCGTTGAACGCCCCTGGCTGGCAACTGCGCACCGAAGGGCCTGCGGGCAGCCAGCACGTCTATGCCGGTTTCGACGCTGTGCTGCTGGCCCAGCCTTCGGTGCCCGCCCAGGCCCTGCTGGCCAGCTCGGCGGTGGACACCCCGCTGACCGACGCACTGTCCAAGGTGGCCATTGCCCCCTGCTGGACACTGATGCTGGCCTACCCGCAGGCCGTGCGCCCCGGCCTGACCACGCTGGGCCCGCAGTGGAATGCTGCACGCAGCACACACCACCGCATCGCCTGGCTGGCACGCGAATCGTCCAAGCCCGGCCGCAATGTGGTCGAACGCTGGACGGTGCAGGCCAGCCCCGCCTGGTCTGCCGAACACCTCGAAGACGACGAAGCCCGCGTGCAGGCCAAGCTCATCAAGGCCTTTGCAGAAGTCACGGGTATTCGTGCCGCCCCCGCCCATGCGGACACACGCCGCTGGCGCTATGCCCAAACCACCCACCCGCTGGGCAAGAGCCACCTGTGGGACAAATCCATGGGCCTGGGTGCATGCGGTGACTGGTGCCTGGGGCACCGGGTTGAAGACGCCTTCGTGTCGGGACTCGAACTGGCACTTGCCGTGGCATGACGGCCGAGGTGGGCGCTGCACGGCGCTACGTGGGCCGGTTTGCCCCTTCGCCCACGGGGCCGTTGCACGCGGGCTCCCTGGTAGCGGCCCTCGCCAGCTGGCTGGACGCGCGGGCGCACCGGGGCCAGTGGCTTGTTCGCATTGAAGATGTGGACACACCCCGCTGCGTGCCGGGGGCGGACCGGCTCATCCTGCAACAGCTGGCCAGCTGCGGCATGGTGCCCGACGCTCCCCCCCAATGGCAGTCCACCCGCAGCCCGCTCTACCAGCGGGCGCTGGACCAATTGGTAGCCCAAGGCCACGCCTACCCCTGCGCCTGCTCGCGCAAGGACATCGAAGACGCCCATGCCGCCCAGGGCCACACGCGTGAGCGCCATGCCGCGCTGCCTTACCCAGGCACCTGCCGCCACGGGCTGCAGGGCCGCGCCGCGCGCGCATGGCGGTTCAATGTCACAGATTTCAAGCAAAAACAGGCCCAGGCGCTTGATGGCAAAGCGCCAGTAGCTGCAAAAATCATAGCAAATCATCTCCTGCAGTGGGAGGACCGCCGCCTGGGTCTGCAGCAGCAGGACGTGGAACAAGCGGTGGGTGATTTCATCCTGCGCCGGGCCGACGGGCTCTGGGCCTACCAGCTCGCCGTGGTGGTGGACGACGCCGACCAGGGCGTCACCGATGTGGTGCGCGGCGAAGACCTGGCCGACAACACCCCGCGCCAGATCCTGCTGCAGCAGGCCCTGGGCGTGCCCACGCCCCGCTACCTGCACACCCCGCTGGTGTGTGGCGACAACGGCGAAAAACTCTCCAAGCAGAACGGCGCCCGCGCGCTGGACCTGTCCCACCCGCTTCAGGCTCTTGACGATGCCGCGCGGGTGCTGGGCCTGCCACCGCTGCCTGCCCCGCACAGCCCTTGCATCTCTGACGCACTGACCCTGTGGGTCGCCGCGTGGCGACGAAACTACAATGGCGCACCGTGACCGAACTGACCCCTACCGCTTCCGCCCCCAACGCTGCGCCCGCTGCAGCCCCCGCGACGACATCTGGCGGGGTTCCCGCTGGCGTGACCCACCCCAAGACCATCAAAAGCTTTGTGCGCCGTGCCGGCCGCACCACCACGGGCCAGGCTAAGGCCTTTGAAGACTTCGGCCCCCGCTTTGTCCTGCCGTATGCCCCGGCGCCGCTCGACGCCGCTTCGGCCTTTGGCCGCACGGCACCGCTGATTCTCGAAATTGGCTTTGGCATGGGCGAGGCCACGGCCCATATCGCCCGCGTGCGCCCCGATGACAACTTCCTGTGCTGCGAGGTGCATGAGCCGGGTGTGGGCGCACTGCTCAAGCGCATTGGCGAACAGGAGCTGACCAACATCCGCATCCTGCAGCACGACGCCGTGGAGGTCATCGACCACATGCTGCCCGAGGGCAGCCTGGACGGTGTGCACATCTTCTTTCCCGACCCCTGGCACAAGACCAAACACAACAAGCGCCGCCTGATTCAAGGCCCGCTGGTGGCCAAGCTGGCGGCCCGCCTCAAGCCCGGTGGCTACCTGCACTGCGCGACCGACTGGCAGCCCTATGCCGAGCAGATGCTGCAGGTGCTGGGCGCCGAACCCCTGTTGCAGAACACCGCCACGGACTTTGCCCCGCAGCCCGACTACCGGCCCCTGACCAAGTTCGAGAACCGGGGCCTGCGGCTGGGGCATGGCGTGTGGGATGTTGTGTTCGTGCGACGACATTGACAAGCTGTGCCTAGTGCTCCACCGTACATCCCAATGAAGCCCATTCTCCAGAACTTGGTGGAAATGACTGGCCACCGCGACCACTTGCGTTTGGAGGTCTCGGTGCTGTCCACGCTGCAAACGCTCAGTGGCATCGTTGAAGTGCGCGCGCTGGAGCTTTTCACCGTTGACGGCGTGGCCCATGTACGCCCCCGTTCCTGGGTTGAGGACGGACAGCTCGTCTCGACCGATTCCGAAGCCGCCGCAGACCCCCGCCGCGAAACGCTGGAAAAATACCCCGCACTTCGCGATTGCGTAGCCAGCCAGGGGGACAGCGCCCTCGCATCGCCCCGCAGGGGGCGCCATGTGCTCTGGCTGCCGGTGTGGATGCATGACAAGGTCACCACCTGTCTGGAGATCACGCAGTCGCGCGCGTTCTCGGCGCACAAGCTGGAAGTGCTCAAGGGCGTGTTCCAGGTCTACCAGAACTACCAGAGCCTGCTGGACTACAGCGAACGCGACGCCCTCACCGGCCTGTTCAACCGCAAGACCTTCGACGAGCAGTTCTCGCGCCACGCGCTCAATGGCCTTTCCAGTGGCCGCCCGGGCACTGTTACCGAATCTCTTCCCCCCGAAGAAGGCTCACAGCCCGGCGAGCCCGTGCAGCAATGGCTGGCGGTGGTGGATATCGATCACTTCAAGCAGGTCAACGACCGCTTTGGCCACCTGTATGGCGACGAAGTGCTGATCCTGATTGCCAACATCCTGCGCAGCTCGTTTCGCAGCCACGATCGCATCTTCCGCTTTGGCGGCGAAGAATTCGTGGTGCTGCTGCGCTCCACCACGCTGAGCACCGCCCACAAGGTGTTCAACCGCTTCCGGCTTGCGGTGCAGGAATACAACTTCCCGCAGGTGGGCCAGGTCACGGTGAGCCTGGGTTTTGTGAGCACCATGCAGGGTTCGCCCGTGGAGATCCTGGGTCAGGCCGACCAGGCGCTGTATTACGCCAAAGAGCACGGACGCAACCAGGTCTGCTTTTATGACGACCTGGTGGCCAGCGGCCAGCTGGCCGCCAAGGTGGCCAACGACGACGTCGAGCTGTTCTGAAGCTACCCAGGCGGAGCGAAAGGGCACCACTGCCCGCCTTCAGCGCACTGGCTCATTGGCTCATTGGCTCAACGACTCCAGGATCGCCTCCACATCCACTGCGTCCCGCTGCGCAGCAGGCAAGAACTGCTCCGCATACTCACGCCAGACCCCGCTGCGCAGGAAGAAGCGGAACACCTCGGCATCAATATGGCGTTCGCGCACCATGTGGCCCATGATCTTGAGCGATTCCGACAGAGTCTTGGGCGGCTTGTAGGGCCGGTCTGACGCCGTCAAGGCCTCGAAGATATCGGCCAGTGTCATCACCCTGTCTGCCAGCGTCAGCTCTGAAGCCTTCAGGCGCCGGGGGTAGCCCGTACCGTCCAGTTTTTCATGGTGCGAGCCCGCAATCGACGGTACGCGCGCCAGATGCGGCGGGAATGGCAGGCCGCTGAGCATGACGATGGTCTGAACGATGTGATCGTTGATCTTGAAACGGTCTTCTGCAGTGAGCGTGCCGCGCTGGATCGACAGATTGTGCAGCTCGCCGAGGTGGGCTTGTTGCGGTGGCAGCACCATGTCAAAGCTCCACAGGTTGGCCGGGTTGCCAACCTCCACCGGCGGTTTGCGGGCACCCCAGGGCACGATGTGTTCAGGCCGGTCTGCCAGCAGGGGCTCATTGGCGGGCAAGGGGCGCGTCGGCACATTCGCCAGCCGCCCCAATTCGGCTGCTGACAAGCCCAGCCGGTCATCAAAATGCCGCTGCCACACCTGGCGCCCGATGGTGGCTAGCCGCTTGATGTCGGCATCGGCCATGAACTCGCCGCCCACATTGCTGCGGGCCACAAAGGCAAACTCTTCCTGCAGGCGGTCGCGCCGCTGCAAAAGCTCGCGCTGCAGCCGCACCGGGTCCACGCCGGACACGTGCTGCTTCCAGTAGTCCAGTTCCGCGTCGCGCCACAGCACCTCAAAGCGCATGCGCACCTCATGGATGCGGTTGTAGAGCGCCTCCAGCTTGGTCGCCTTGTCGATGATGTGCTCGGGGCTGGTGACCTTGCCACAGTCGTGCAGCCACGCGCCCAGGCGGAATTCGTAGCGCTCGGCATCCGTCATGGCGACGTGGGCAAATGGACCTTCCTCGGCCTCGCACAGGCGCTGCATCAGGGATTCCGCCAACTGGGGCACCCGCTCGCAGTGGCCGCCGGTGTAAGGGCTCTTGGCGTCGATCGCGTCGGCCAGCAGGCGGATGACGGCATCGAACAGCTTCTTTTGCCCTTCGATCAAACTGCGCGTCTCGATGGCGACCGACAACGTGCCCGAGAGTTTCTCGACAAACGCCCGGAAGTGGACATCGTCCTGCTGCTGGTCCGCACGGTAGCGCAGCACCAGCAGGCCCAGCGGTTGGCCGTCGCGCGTGCGTAGCTGCACGCGCAGCACGCGCTGGGGCGTGGCCTGGTCGTCATCAGGGTGCTGGTCGCCGTCCTGCGGCTCGGCAGGGTTGATGAAAAACACCATGGGCAGGTGCTCCGGGTAGAGCGACTGGTGCTCAGGATCTTCGCAATACCTTGCCGTGCGCAGCAAGCCCGCGCGCTGTGCCTCTACCAGGTACACCGCACCGCCGGTGCAGCTGGTGGCGCGCACCAGCTCGTAGAGCACGCTCGACAGCATGAGGTCCAGGCGCGACTCGGCGCTGATGTGGTGCGTGATGTGCAGGAACTCCTGGATGGTGTCAGACATGCGGTCCATCACCTGACCCAGTGCGCGCACCTCGCGCACGCGCGACATGTGGTGTTGTGTCGGCCGCCGGAAATCAAACCGTGCCAAGGCCTGCGCCTGCGTGGCCAGCCCCGACAGGCTGCGCCCCACACGCCTCCCGGCCAGCCACCCAAAAGGCAGCATCAGCGCGATGAGCCCCAGGGACAGCCATACCTGGCGCTGCAAGTTTTGGTTCACATCCGCCAGCAGCTCCCGGGTGGGAATGGCCATCAGGATGTGCAGCCCCTCCCAGCGCTGCGACTTGAGTGACATGACCCTGGCCAGCCACTCCTCGCCACCTGCCACAAAGCGGCGCGAAGGCCCCTCTTTCATGTCCAAGCTGTGCAGGGCCTGCAGGCTTGGCACCCCCAGGCCGTCGAGTGTGCGCAGCTTGAGGCTGGGCTGGTCGCCGTCCTCACGCACCAGCACGCGGGACATGTCCGGGTAGGCCAGCACGCGCTGGTCCTGGTCCACCACAGCGATCTCGGTGCGCGGCATCAGCCGCAGCTCGCCGATCTCGCGGCCCAGGTCGGTGAGCGCAACATCCAGGCCGATCACAGCACGGCCGTCTTCGCTGGGCTGGCTCAGCGTAACGCCGACCTCCTGCGTGGTGAAAAACACATAGGGGGCAGTGAGGACCTGCGTGTTCTTTTCAGCCGCCTCGGCATACCACGGGCGGGACCGGGGGTCATAGCGGTAGCCGGGGCGCACGGAGGAATCGATGAGACGCAGCTGTGCGTCGTAATAGTTCCAGCGCCCCACCAGGCCCATCAGACCCGCCGCGCTGCGCTCCCGCGCCATCGACTGCACCAGGAATGCAGCCTCCGCAGGCGCCTGAAGCCGTGCCCGCAGCGCAGCGTTGCGCAGCGGACGCATGAGCAAAAACTGCCCGTCGGAATACCCGATGAAGACCGCCGACAGCAAAGCGTTCTGCTCCAGCAGGCGCACAAACACCGGCAGGCGGCGCAGCCGCGCCTGGAGGGTGGTGGCCGAAGCAATGGGATCAAACGCGAGCAGCCGCAGCGTGGCATCTGCCGGGTCGACGATATGGTGCACCCGCTCGCTGATCAACAGGCTGATGTGCTGCGCACTGTCGTCCGACGCCGCGATGATGGCCTGCCGCGCGCTGGTGCCTACCTGGTAGACCAAGAGCACCGTGAGCAGCAGCATGGCAGATACCACCACCGAGGCAATCACCACCTCGAACGGAACGGTAATGCGCCGCCACCAGGGCGACTCGGCGGCCCCTCGATCAGACGAGGTGGGCCGGGTGCCATGGGCAGGCACCGGCTCTTGCGGGCTTTCGCGCAGGGGGTCCATGCGCTTGAATGTAGGGGGAAAGCCGGTTTTCCGTCACCCTATTTTTGGCAGAAATGGCTGCCACACCACAGCGGCTGGTGCCGCTATGGCGACCGGTACATCAGCCCAGTTGCTGCGTGACCCAGCCTGTCACCGAAGCCAGCGCTGCTGGCAGCTTGGAGGCATCGGTGCCGCCGGCCATGGCCATGTCGGGCTTGCCGCCGCCTTTGCCACCCACTTGCTGGGCCACAAAGTTGACCAGCTCGCCGGCCTTGACCTTGCCCACGCTGTCGGCCGTCACGCCTGCAGCGATCTGCACCTTGTCGCCATCCACGGCGGCCAGCACGATGGCAGCGGTCTTGAGCTTGTCCTTGAGCTTGTCCATGGTGTCGCGCAGGGTCTTGGCGTCGGCACCCGGCAGCGCGGCAGCCAGAACCTTGAGGCCCTTCACATCCACAGCCTGATTCACCAACTCGTCGCCCTGGCTGGAGGCCAGCTTACCCTTCAAGGCAGCCACTTCCTTTTCGAGCGCGCGGGCGTTGTCCAGCGCCAGGCTGATGCGGCCGTTGAGCTCGGCCACCGGCGCCTTGAGGGTGCTGGCGGCCTGGTTCACGGTGTCTTCCAGGTTTTGCAGATATGTCAGCGCATTGGCGCCCGTCACGGCCTCAATGCGGCGGATGCCCGCAGCCACGCCACCCTCGCCCACCACCTTGAACAGGCCGATGTCACCCGTGCGCTGCACGTGGGTGCCGCCACACAGCTCGCGGCTGGTGCCGATGTCCAGCACGCGCACGGTTTCGCCGTACTTCTCGCCAAACAACATCATGGCGCCGGTCTTCTGGGCCGACTCGATGTCCATCACGCGCGCTTGCGTGGGCTGGTTGGCCAGGATTTCTTCGTTCACGCGGCGCTCAATCTCGCGGATCTCTGCCGCCGTCACGGCTCCGTTGTGCGTGAAGTCGAAACGCGTGCGGTCAGCATTGACCAGGCTGCCCTTTTGCTGCACATGGCTGCCCAGCACTTCGCGCAGGGCCTTGTGCATGATGTGCGTGACCGAGTGGTTGCGCATGGTGGCAGCGCGCACGGCGGTGTTGACCTGGGCCTGCACGGTGTCGCCCACGTTCAGCGTGCCCTCTTCGAGCGTGCCGTGGTGGCCAAACACATCGGCCTTGATCTTGAGCGTGTCACCCACCGCAAAGCGTGCCGACCCGCTGGTGATGACACCTTCGTCACCCACCTGGCCGCCGCTTTCGGCATAGAACGGGGTGGTGTCCAGCACCACCACGCCGTTTTGGCCGGCTTTCAGGGCCGCAGCGCTTGTTCCATCTACATAGATTGCTACGATTTTTGCAGTCTCTGCGAGCTGTTCGTAGCCCGTGAACTGGTTGGCGGCACCGGTGTACTCTAGCGCCTTGTCCATCTTGAACTTGCCGGCCGCGCGGGCCTGCGCCTTCTGCTTTTCCATGGCGGTCTTGAAGCCGGCCTCGTCCACTTCCACGTCGCGCTCGCGGCAGACGTCATTGGTCAGGTCGAGCGGGAAGCCGTAGGTGTCGTGCAGCTTGAACGCCACGTCGCCGGGCAGCACCTTGGCACCGCCGTCCAGGGTAGCGTCCAGGATTTCCATGCCGTTGGCCAGCGTCTCGAAGAAGCGCTCTTCTTCCACCTTGAGCACCTCGGTGATGCGCTGTTCCTGCTCGCGCAGGGATGGGTAGGCGTCACCCATCAGGCGCACCAGGTCGGCCACCAGCTTGTGGAAGAACGGCGTCTTCTTGCCCAGCTTGTACCCGTGGCGGATGGCACGGCGCACGATGCGGCGCTGCACGTAGCCACGGCCTTCGTTGCTGGGGATCACGCCATCGCTCACCAAAAACGCGGTGGCGCGGATGTGGTCGGCGATCACACGCAGGCTCTTGTTGTTGAGGTCGGCCACACCGGTCTCACGTCCAGCGGCCTTGATCAGCGCATCGAACAGGTCGATCTCGTAGTTGCTGTGCACATGCTGCAGGATGGCGGCCAGGCGCTCCAGGCCCATGCCGGTGTCCACGCAGGGCGCGGGCAGCGGGGTCACGGCGCCCGTCTCGTCCATGTTGAACTGCATGAACACGTTGTTCCAGATCTCGATGAAGCGGTCGCCGTCTTCATCGGGGCTGCCGGGAGGGCCACCCGCAATGTGCGGGCCATGGTCGTAGAAGATTTCGCTGCAGGGGCCGCAAGGGCCGGTGTCGGCCATCATCCAGAAGTTGTCGGACTTGTAGCGGCCGCCCTTGTTGTCGCCGATGCGGATCACGCGCTCGGGTGGCAAGCCGATTTCCTTGGTCCAGATGTCGTAGGCCTCGTCGTCTTCCTGGTAGACCGTGGCCAGAAGGCGCTCTGGCGGCAACTTGTAGACCTCGGTCAGCAGTTCCCAGGCCCACTTGAGCGATTCGCGCTTGAAGTAGTCGCCAAACGACCAGTTGCCCAGCATCTCAAAGAAGGTGTGGTGGCGCGCGGTGTAGCCCACGTTTTCCAGGTCGTTGTGCTTGCCACCCGCACGCAGGCAGGCCTGAACCGACACCGCCCGGTTGTACGAGCGCTTGTCGGTGCCCAGGAACACGTCCTTGAACTGCACCATGCCCGAGTTGGTGAACATCAGCGTGGGGTCGTTGCCAGGCACCAGAGGGCTCGACGGCACCACGGTGTGGCCCTTGGAGACGAAGAAGTCCAGGAAGGACTTGCGGATGTCAGCGACAGAAAAAGTGGGAGTGCTCATGGTGTTGTGGAGTGGTTGCACGCAGCAGGCAGGCCGCAGGACCCACGCCTGCGCGCTGCCTGTCGCTGCCCCTATGGGGACCAACCTTTCATTATAGGTTTGCAGTCTGGCGGTCCGTGGCGGAAGGGCGACAGGGCGGGGATAGACGCCTCCACTCCATGCGCCAACGAATGCGGAAAATCCGCTTGCGCGCTTTAAATATCTTGTTAATATATTAATAACCGTAACCCACACTCTGATCCAAGGAGCCCCTCGTGAACCCACAACCCCGCTGGCAAGGCATCTTCCCCGCCATCACCACCAAGTTCCACGCCGACGAGTCCATCGACGCCGAAGGCACAGCCCGCCACATTGACTTCCAGATCCGCAACGGCATCCACGGGCTGGTCACCTGCGGCTCTCTCGGCGAAGCCAGCACCCTCACGCTGGAGGAAAAGCTTCAGGTCGCCAAGATCGCCCTCGAAGCCGCTGACGGCCGCGTGCCCGTACTCGCCAACGTGTCCGAAACCAGCACCCGCGAGGCCCTGCGCTACATCGACGGCGGCAACAAGCTCGGTGTGGCCGGCTACATGGTCATGCCCTCGGTGATCTACGTGGCCGACGCCCGCGAGGCCATGGCCAATGTGCGCGCCATGGCGGGCGCCGCCCAGCGCCCCCTGATGGTCTACAACAACCCTGTGGCCTACCGCGTGGACCTGAAACCCGAGCACATGGTGGAGCTGGCCGACTGCGAGTGGATCGCCGCCATCAAGGAAAGCACCGGCGACATTCGCCGCATCACCGACCTGCGCAACACCGTGGGCGACCGCTACCAGCTCTTTTTGGGCGTGGATGACCTGGCTTACGAAGGCCTGGCCCTGGGCTGCGACGGCCTGCTGGCCGGCGTGGGCTGCGCCTTCCCGCGCGAAACCGTGGCGCTGTATGACCTGATGAAAGCGGGTAAATTTGCCGAGGCGCTGCCGCTCTACCAGTGGATGACGCCCATGCTGCACCTGGATGTGTCCAACAAGCTCGTGCAGAACCTCAAGCTCATCGATGCGCTGGTGGGTGTGGGCACCGAACACATGCGCCGCCCCCGCCTGCCCCTGGTGGGCGACGAACGCGCGTTTGTCGAGAGTGTGGTGCGCAAGGCCCTGGCCACGCGCCCTACAAAATACCAGTCTGTCGCCTGAGACACTGAGCGCCCTACTCCACCACCACAGCACCATGCAACGCATCCACGTGATTGACTCCCACACGGGCGGCGAGCCGACCCGGCTTGTCATCGACGGTTTTCCGGACCTGGGCACTGGCACCATGGCCGAGCGGCGTGCGCTGCTGGCCGAGCGCCACGATGCCTGGCGGGCCGCTACCGTGCTGGAGCCGCGGGGCAGTGACGTGGTAGTGGGGGCGCTGCTCTGTGCGCCGCAAGACCCGGCCAATGCAGCGGGCGTGATCTTCTTCAACAACAGCGGCTACCTGGGTATGTGTGGCCACGGCACCATCGGGCTGATCGCATCGCTCGCCTACCTGGGCCGCATCACGCCCGGCGAGCACCGCATCGAAACCCCGGTGGGCACCGTCACCACCACCCTGTACACGGATGGCTCCGTCAGCGTGCGCAACGTGCCGGCCTACCGGCTGCACCACGCATTGGTCGTCGAGGTGCCCGGCTATGGCCAGGTGGTGGGCGATGTGGCCTGGGGCGGCAACTGGTTCTTCCTGATCTCAGACCACGGCCAGCGTGTAGCCAGTGACAACCTGGAGGCGTTGATGGCCTACAGCTGCGCCGTGCAGCAAGCCCTCAAAGACCAGGGCATTCGGGGCGACGACGGCGGCGAGATTGACCACATCGAGCTGTTTGCCGACGACGACCAGGCCGACAGCCGTAACTATGTGCTCTGTCCCGGCAAGGCCTATGACCGCTCGCCCTGTGGCACGGGCACCAGCGCCAAGGTGGCCTGCCTGGCGGCTGACGGCAAGCTGGCACCGGGCGCACTCTGGCGCCAGGCCAGCATCATCGGCAGCCAGTTCGAGGCCAGCTACACGCTGCAGGACGATGGCAAGGTCATCCCCACCTTGCGGGGCCGCGCGCACATGAGCGCCGACGCTACTTTGCTGATTGAAGACAAGGACCCCTTCGGCTGGGGCATCCGGCTTTAACCCGACCCTACTGCTGCACCCGCGCCCCATGCAACACACCGATGTCCTTGTGATTGGCGCTGGCATCGTGGGCGCCGCCTGCGCCCATGCGCTGGTGTCGGCCGGGCTGTCGGTACGTGTCATCGATGCGCGCCTCGGCGGTGCCACTGCGGCGGGCATGGGCCATCTGGTGGTGATGGATGACAACCCGGCTGAGCTGGCGCTGAGCAAATCGTCGCTCGACCTCTGGCACGCCTGGGCACCGCAAATGGATGCCGGCTGCGCCTTCACGGCCTGCGGAACGCTCTGGCTGGCTGCCAACGAGGAAGAGCTGCAGGCCGCGCACGCCAAGCGTTCCTCCTTGCAAGCACAAGGCGTAGCTTGCGAGATGCTGGATGCCGCAGCCCTCGCCCGCGCAGAACCCGCACTGCGCCCCGGTCTGGCCGGCGCGCTCAAGGTGAATGGCGACAGCGTGGTCTATGCACCGCGTGCCGCCCAGTGGCTGCTGGAGCAGGCCGCAGCGCATGGAGCCGTAGTTTTTGAACAAGCCGAAGCCACGCAGATCGACGGCCACACCGTCACCCTGCGCGACGGAAGCCAGCGCAGCGCCGGCGCCATCGTGCTGGCCAGCGGCATCCAGGCCCCGCAGCTGTGCCCCGGCCTGCCGCTGCGCCCCAAAAAGGGCCACCTCGTCATCACCGACCGCTACCCGGGCACCGTGCACCACCAGCTGGTGGAGCTGGGCTACATCACCAGCGCGCACCACAGCGACGGTACCTCGGTGGCCTTCAACGTGCAGCCCCGGCCCACAGGGCAGTTGCTGATCGGCTCGTCGCGCGAGTTCGACACCACCGACCCCGCCGTCAACAACGCCGTGATGGCGCGCATGCTGCAACGGGCACTCGACTACCTGCCAGGCCTGGCCGAACTCAACGCCATCCGCACCTGGACCGGCTTTCGCGCCGCCACGCCAGACAGCCTGCCGCTGATTGGCGCGCACCCCGAACACCCGCACCTGTGGCTGGCCGTGGGACATGAAGGACTGGGGGTGACCACCGCCCCGGCCACCGCGCAGTTGCTGGCGGCCCAGATCGCAGGGGGCACCCCAGCGATCGACCCCACGCCCTTTGCACCTGCCCGCTTTGCGGGCCTGAGCACACCATGACCGCATCCAGAACACCCGCCCTGGTGCACCTCGTGGTGAATGGCACCCCCCTGCAGGTGCCCCCAGGGACCAGCGTCGCCGCCGCGCTGGCGCAGCAAACACCCGGCACCACACGCACCTCGGTCACCGGCGCGGCGCGGGCACCGCTGTGTGGCATGGGGGTGTGCCACGAATGCAGGGTCCGCATCCACGGCCGCACCCGCCTGGCGTGCCAGACGGTCTGCACCGAGGGCATGTCGATTCACACCGATGTCGGCACAGCACCCGGGAGCGCCACACCATGAACCAGCCCGTGACCCCACCCATGACCGAGCAACACTCGGCGCACGAGCGCTGCGACATCCTCATCATCGGCGCGGGCCCCGCAGGTTTGGCGGCTGCCCTCGCTGCCGCGCCCAGCGGGGCAGCGATCACCATCGTGGACGACAACCCGCAGCCCGGTGGGCAAATCTGGCGCGATGGCCCCCAGGTGGTCTTGCCCGCCCTGGCGCAACAGCACCGCGCGGCGCTGGCCCGGCA
This sequence comes from Acidovorax sp. NN32, assembly GCF_057597245.1. Lineage (NCBI taxonomy): Bacteria > Pseudomonadati > Pseudomonadota > Betaproteobacteria > Burkholderiales > Comamonadaceae > Acidovorax > Acidovorax sp. NN32. Next base: position 2,629,929 of record NZ_CP199679.1, on the reverse strand, counting down.
CACCAACATCCGCCTGCTGCCTGGCACCCGCGTGGTGGGCCTGGGTGATTCCCAACCCGGCGACAAGGCCCCGGCCCTGCTGCTGGAAGACGCAGACCGGGGCTGGACGCAGCACAGCCACCGCATCGTGCTGTGCACCGGAGCCCGCGAGCTGTTGCTGCCCTTCCCGGGCTGGACGTTGCCCGGTGTGACGGGTGCAGGCGCCTTGCAGGCCCTCATCAAGGCAGGGCTCGACGTGCGCGGCCAGCGCATCGTCATTGCAGGCACAGGCCCTCTGCTGCTGGCCGCTGCCGCCACCGCCAACAAAGCGGGTGCCACCGTGGTGCGCGTGGCCGAACAGGCGCCGTGGAGCGCGCTCGCTGGCTTCGCAGCGCAACTGCCGCGCTGGCCTGCCAAGGCGCTGCAAGCCCTCACGCTGCTTCACCCGCAGTTGCGCGCCAGCAGCCATATGCTGGAAGTCCAAGGCACCACGCAGGTGCAAGCAGTGAGGCTGCGCAAAGGCCAACACGCCGAAGAAACCATGGCCTGCGACCGCGTGGCCTGCGGGTTCGGGCTGGTGCCCAACACCCACCTGGGGCAGATGCTGGGCTGCACCCTGGGCGGACCGCTCAGCGGTGGCCAGGGCCTGGCTGTCGATGCACAGATGCGCACCAGCGTGCCCGGTGTGTTCGCCGCGGGTGAAGCCACCGGCTTTGGCGGCAGCGAACGTGCACTGGTTCAGGGCGCCATGGCAGGACATGTGGCAGCGGGACAGGTGCAACAGGCCCAGGCGCTGCGCCCGCAACTGGCACGCTGGGAGGGCTTTGCGCAGGCGTTGCACGCTTCTTTTCCACTGAACGAAGCACTCAAAACCCTGGCGCAGCCCGGCACCCTGGTGTGCCGCTGCGAAGACGTGCCCTACGCTGCACTGGCCGATCGCAACGGCTGGATCGACGCCAAGCTCCACACCCGCTGCGGCATGGGCGCGTGCCAGGGCCGCATTTGCGGCGCTGCCGCACAGCACCTGTTTGGCTGGAAGCCTGCGCCCCCACGGCATCTGCTGGCGCCCACACGCATTGGCACGCTGGCCGCCTGCACGCCCGCGCCCACCACCAGCGCTCAGCGCGAGCCCGCAGCTCCCTCGGGCTGACAGGCGCGCAGCCGTTTTCCCTCGTCCTTCCTTTCAGGGCTTACCCGCACCCAGCAGGCATCCATCTTGCTTTTAAATATATTTGTTAGATATTAAAAAGTACAAGGCTTTTTCTTTCATCGCCGCGCCCTCCTCCCCAGGAACCCCATCATGCCCATACCCAACAGTCCACCCGCCCCGCAATCTCCGGCGCCGCGCGCTCCCGTCCGCTGGGTGCTGGCGCTGTCCACGCAGGTTCTGCGCATGGAGCGGCACCTGCTCACCGCCCTCATGACGTTGCTGGTGCTGCTGATCCTGCTCAACGTGGTCACGCGCTACACCGGCATGCCGATCTACTGGGTGGACGAGGCGGCGGTCTACACAGTGGTGTGGCTGACCTTTGTGGGCGCCTCGGTCATGACGCGGCTGCGCATGGACTTTGCCGTGACCATGCTGACCGACCACCTCGGCGCGCGGGGTGCCCAGGCGTTCAAGGTGGTAGCCACCTGCGGCGTGCTGCTGTTTGGCCTGGCCATGCTGGCGATGTGCTGGATGTGGATGGACCCCATCGGCATTGCGCGCTACGGCTTTGACGCCAAGGAGTTTGCGGCCGAGAGCTTCAACTTCATCTACACCGAGCGCACCCAGACGCTGAACTGGCCCACCTGGGTGCTGCAGCTGATCCTGCCGATCTTCTCTGCCACCTTCAGCGTGCATGCGCTGGCCAACCTGCTCGAAGACATGGGCGCAGCAGAGCGTGTGCAGCACGCAGGCTTTGACGTGGTCAACGCCGACGCCGTGAACTGAACGCCACCCACGTACGCAAACCCACGAGAGCCCGACCATGATCACCACGCTGTTCTTCCTCGCCGCCTTGATGGTGGGTGTGCCCATCGGCGTGTGCCTGTGCCTTTCGGGCGCGGTGTACATCCTCAGCATCGGCAGCCCGGTGCTGTTCCAGTCCTTCCCCATGCAGATGTTCGGCGGGGTGGACAGCTATGGTCTTATCGCCATTCCGCTGTTCATCCTGATCGGCGAGATCATGAACAGCGGCGGCATCACGCGGCGGCTGGTGGACCTGTCCATGGCCTTCATCGGCTCGGTCAAAGGGGGGCTGGCCTACGTGAACATCCTGGCCAACATGCTGGTGTCGTCCATCATTGGATCGGCCACCGCGCAGGTGGCCATCATGTCGCAGGTCATGGTGCCCGAGATGGAAAAGCAGGGCTACGACAAGACCTTTGCAGCCGGCCTCACGGTGTATGGCGGCATGCTGGGGCCCATCATTCCGCCCTCGGTGATGTTTGTGGTCTACAGCGTGCTGGCCCAGGTGGCCGTGGGCGACATGCTGATTGCAGGCATCCTGCCCGGCGTGCTGCTCACCGTGCTGTTCTTTGTCGTGATCGCGCTCATGGGCTTTGTCTACAACTACCCGCGCAGCGAAAAGCGCACGCTGGCCCAGCGCGCGCGCACCGTGGTGCAGGCCAGCCCCACGCTGCTGATCCCCATCATCATCGTGGGCTCCATCCTCAGTGGCCTGGCCAACCCGACCGAATCTGCCGCCGTGGGTGCGCTGGTATCGGCACTGGTGGGTCGGTACGTGACCAAGGAGTTCCGCTTCAACGCGATGCCCGCCATCCTGCTGCGCTCAGCCATTTACTCGGCCATCGTGCTGTTTCTGGTGGCGGCGGCGGCCGTGTTCTCGTGGCTGCTGATCTACGGCAAGGTGCCGCAGATGGTGGCCGCCTGGGTGCAGACCGTGGCACACGATCCGGTCACCTTTTTGCTGCTCACCAACGCCATCCTGCTGGTCATCGGCACGGTGATCGACGGCATCCCCGGTCTCATCATGACCGCGCCCATCCTGCTGCCGATTGCCACCGAGGTTTATCACATTGACCCGCGCCACTTTGGTGTGGTGATCGTCGTCAACCTGGTGCTGGGGCTGATGACTCCGCCCGTGGGCCTGAGCTTCTTTGTCGCGTCGGCCGTCACCGGGGCCAAGCCCGGAAAGATGTTCATCGTCACGCTGCCGTTTTTCATCATCAGCTGCGTGGCGCTGGTGATGTTGTCGCTGTTCCCCAGCCTGTCGCTCGGTTTGCTCAAGTAGCCCGTCGAGCAACAGATCCCCCGTCCCCCTCCCAAGGTTCTTTCACACGGAGTTCACCATGACGACCACGCCCGCCCACACTGTCACCCGCCGCCATTTCATCCAGCGCCACGCCGTGGCCGCTGCCACCGTCACGGGGCTGGGCTTTCCAGCGCTGGTACGTGCAGCCGATGCCAAGGAGTTTCGCCTGGGGCTGATCACGCCTGCGGGCCACTCCTGGAACCGCGCCGCGCTGCAGTTTGGCGAGGCACTCAAGAAGGAAACTGATGGCCGACTGAGCGTCACGGTCTTCCACTCGGGCCAGCTGGGCAACGAGGCTGCGATGATGCAGCAGCTGCAATCCGGCGCGCTCGACATGGGCTGGATCCAGGCGGCCGAGCTGGGCTCGCGCGTGTCCAGCATCGCGGCGATCAATGCTCCGTACCTGGTGCGCTCCACGCCTGCCGTGGCCAAACTCGTCAAACACCCATCTGCCACCAAACTGCTCGAAGTGCTGCCGCGCGAGACCGGCACCATCGGCCTGGGCTGGGGCATCACCGGCATGCGCGCCGTGTTCTCCACCAAGGACATCGCCGTGCCCACCGACATCAAGGGCATGAAGCTGCGCATCAACCCCACGCCGGTGTACCGCGACTTCTACCAAATGCTCGGCGCCGCGCCCACACCCATCCCCACGCCGCAGGTGTTTGATGCCATGAGCAACGGCCAGGTCGACGGGCTGGAGGCGGACATCGAGTTCTCGTGGAACCAGCGCTTCGACAAGGTGGCCAAGACCCTGCTGCAGATGAACGCCCTGTTCATGCCGTTCGCGCCGCTGGTCTCCGGCCGCATCTGGCAAGGGCTGGACGCCAAGGACAAGGACATCATCCGCAAGCTGGTGGCCCAGTCGCTGGATGCGCAGATCAACGACATCGTGACCACCGAGGCCGGGCTGATCGAGAAGTTCAAGGGCACGTCCATCGCCTTCAAGACGGCATCGTCCTTCAACCCCGACGGCATCATCCAGGAGTTCGACAAGCTGTGGCTGCCCAAGGCGCCGCAGATTGCCGAGCTGCGCAAGGCGGGCGCAAGCCTCTGACAGTCCGCAAGGGTCACCGGGGCCGCATCCCATAAGATGCGGCCTCCCGCAACGTCCTTCACGCCCGATGACACTCCGCCGCCCCTCCCCCCAGCAAGACTCCGCGCCCAAGCGGCGCGCGGCGGACGTGGCCTACGACGCCATCGAGACCATGATCTCCACGCTGCAGCTGCAGCCCGGCAGCCCCGTGGTGGAGGCCGAGATCGCCGAGAGCACGGGCCTGGGCCGCACGCCGGTGCGCGAGGCACTGCTGCGCATGGTGTCCATCGGGCTCATCGTGCAGCAGCCCCGGCGCGGGCTGCTGGTGTCGCACATCGACCTGGCCGATCACCTGGACGTGATCCAGACCCGCCGCGTGCTGGAGCGCCTGCTGGCCTCCAACGCCGCACGCCGCGCCACCGCGCCGCAGCGCCAGGCCATCGTGCGGTGTGCGGAAAACATGGTGCAGGCCGCAGCGCGCGGCCACCTCGACGACTACATGCTGGCCGACCATGAACTGGACCTCGTCACCCATCAGGCCAGCCAGAACCACTCGGCCGTCAAATGCGTGCAACCGCTCATCGTGCAGTGCCGCCGCTTCTGGTACGCCTACCAGCACGAAGGCGAGGTGTCAGAGGGCGCCCGCGCGCACATGCAGTTGGCGCAGGGCATTGCCAGTGGCGACGAAGCCCAGGCCATTGCCGGCGCGGAGCAGTTGATGGAGTATCTGGAGCGGTTTGCGCGGCGCATCATTGACCGGTAGCACGCGCCACCACGCACACAGCGCCTGCAACCGCGTGGACAGCCTCAGTTCCAAAGGGCAATTGCTCTAATTTTTATAGCTTATTGCGCTTTACCAATAAGCGCTAGCGGCCAAAAAGGCTCAAATTTTTCACCCCAGCAGCGGCAACAGCAGGCCTATTCCGACACTTGCTGGCCCAGCAGAATGCGCTGCTCCAGAAAGCGCCACAGACGCTCGTCCTGGCTGAACGCCACGTTAAACCGCAGCCAGCCCGTGGGGCGTGGCTCCACCAGAAACAGCTGACCGGGGCCGAGCATGATGCCCGCACCCGTGGCTTCCTTCGACAGCTCGGCACTGTCGGGCAGATCAGGATGGCGCGCCCACAGGTACATGCCCGCCTCGGGCTCGTGAAACAGCTCGAACCCCAGGTTCAGCAAGCGCCGCCCCACCGTGCGGTGCGCCTCGGCCAGCCGCTCGCGCAGGGACTTGAGGTGCTTGCGCCAGCGCCCGTCGGTCACCACGCCAAAGGTGATGCGCTCGGTGATCTCTGACGAGGTCAGGCCCGAGATCATCTTGAGCTGCACCAGCTCATCGAGCAGATCGCGCCGCGCCGCCAGAAAGCCGGTGCGCAGGTTGGGCGAAATCGTCTTGGAGAAACTGCCCAGGTAGATCACGCGGTTGAGCTGGTCCAGGCTGGCCAGCGAGGGGCGCACACCAGGGTCCATGTCGGCATAGATGTCGTTCTCTACCAGCATGAAGTGGTGCTGCTCGGCCAGTTGCAGCAGCCGGTGCAAGTGCGCCACCGATGCCACCGAACAGGTCGGGCTTTGCAGACGCGGCTGCGTGAAGAACACCGTGGGCTTGTGCTCGGCCAGCAGGGCCTCTAGCGCCGGCAGGTCGTAGCCGGTGGCGGTACGCGGCACACCCACCACCTGTGCTCCTGCAAAGCGAAGCATGAACAACAGGTTGGGGTAACCCGGGTCGTCCACCAGCACCACGTCACCAGGCTTGACCATGCGGCGCGCCACCAGGTCCAGTGCCTGGCTGGAGCCCTGGGTCAGCAGCACCTGGTCGGCGTCCACCGCCAGATGGTGTTCAGCCAGCGACTCGGCCACCACCATGCGCAGCGCCATGTGGCCGTGGGGCAGGCCATAGCCATCCAGCTCGGGCCCGTCGGACGACAGCTGACGCATGCTGCGTTTGACCGCATCGCCAAACAGCCAGTCGTGGGGCAGCCAGCCGCAGCCCGGTTTCATGGGCAGGTTGCGGTTTTCAAAAATTTGTTTGAGGTACCAGCGCGCATCAAAACGGGGCACCGGCCGCTCGGGCGCACCAGTACCGGGCGAAGCGCCCTCATCGCCCCGTCGCTTCACAAAAAAACCTGCATTGGCGCGCGACACCAGCCAGCCCTGCGCCACCAGGCGGTCGTAGGCCTCGACCACGGTGAACACGCTCACGCCGTGGGCTGCCGCAAAGGCGCGGATGGAGGGGAGCTTGGCACCAGGTTTGAGCACCTGGCCAGCGATGAGACCCCGCAGGCCATCAACGATCTGGCTGACCAGCGGTGTCTGAAGATCCGGGCTGAGAGTGAGCATCAAAAGAACAGGGAAAGGGGCCAAATTGTGCACCGGGCCAACACCCGCGAACTCAGGGATTGCTTGTACAGGACGGGGCACCTGCACAGTGTGCTCCCCTCAACAGCGACGCGTGCCTGGAGGTACCACCGCTGAGCCCGCATCCGGTCCGGCCGGGATGCCCCTATTGTCCGTCAGCCCCACCTACCCTGGGACAGCGGTCTCCAGCGATTTGCAGGGCTGTGGGATGTCTTGCACGTTGATGACGCCGCGCTCGAAAAGGCCCGCAGACTGTGAACGGTAGTGTCCAACCGATGGGCGGTATTCAGTCTTTTGTCCGATGCAGCGGCTATCGGATTGCATCCACCGCCTGTCCCTTTTCCGCCACCGCAATGCTCACACACCCATGCCCCAGCGATAGGCTTGCCCCCCAACTCGATTGGCATCGGTGACCGCAAATCGGGTTTGAAAACCAATACCCAACACACCGAGGGACACCCATGCTGACACGAACATCTGAACTCAACTCTTCACGGATTTTTCAACCCAGGCCATGGGCCATTGCCTTGGGTCTATGCCTGGGCACAGCCACAGGCCCTGCACTGGCGCAGGCGACCCACACCCCACCGGCAGGCTACAAGCCGTGCGCCGTCGAGGGACAGAAATGCAGCTTCAGCGGCGCGGCCCACGTGGTCTATGGAGCAGGCACGACCTGGACCAGCCCCCGCAGTTTCACCAACGGTGTCAGTTGCAGCAACGCCACCTTTGGCGACCCCCTGTGGGGTGTGCAAAAGGCTTGCTATGCCAGCGCACCGTCGCCAGCTCCTGCGCCCGATCCCGTGCTGACAGCACCGCCACCGGGCTACACCTTGTGTGCCGTCGAGGGGCAGCAATGCAGCTTTACCGGTACGGCCAAGGTGGTCTATGGGGCTGGCACCACCTGGACTGCCGCGCGCGCATTCACCAACAACGTGATGTGCAACAACGCCACCTTTGGCGACCCCCTGCGGCAGGTGAAAAAGGCGTGCTACGTCAGCAGCCCCGTCCCAACGCCCGCCCCGCCCGCCCCACCGCCAACGCCTCCGGCACCGCCGGCTCCACCGGCGCCTCCGCCAGCACCGACGCCCGGTGGCTCCGTAACGTACTACTTCTCGGACTGCCAGGCGGGCGCCGCCACCGGTTGCGTGCCAGGGAGCAATTCCAACCCCGGCACGCAGGCGGCACCCAAGCAGAACCTCACGGGGATCAATGTCAACACACTGCCTGCGGGCACAGCACTGCTTTTTGCGCGTGGCGGTGCCTGGGTGGTGGGTGTCACCACGTTCGAGAACATGAACGTCCGCGCAGACGCGCCCCTCACCCTCGATGCGTATGGCGCAGGGCCCGCCCCCCTCCTCAACACCAACAACAATGCCATCGCGCCCTTTGAGCTGGGAGGGCGTTACGCCAACACCTCCAACGACGGCGGCTACGTGTTCCGCAATTTGCGGATCCACGGCTCCAACAACTCGGCCTGGGGCTTCTGGCTGAGTGGCAATGTCCGCGACATCGTGATTGAGAACGTGGAGATATCCGGCTTCCAGATTGCCATCCACTCGCAGGCACGCGCTCCCCACGGTGTGAACAACGTGCTGATCCGCAACAACCACATCCATCACAACGGAAGCATGGGCATCCTGGGCCAATTCCGCAACAGCGTGATCGAAGGCAACCTGATCGAGGCCAACAACTTCAGCGGCAGCGGCTTCAACCACGGCACCTACCTGTCGGGCAGCCATGGACTGAGTGGAACCAACGTCACCTTGCGCAACAACCGCTACATCCGCAACTCGGTGGTCAATGGCATCTGCCAAGGGGGCAACATGACCTTCCACGGCCAGATGGACGGCGTACTGATTGAGGGTAACCGGATTGAGCAGGATGCTGCGACGGATGGCTGCTGGGAGATGTCGATCACGCAGGGGTACGACTCGGCCGAATGGTTCCGCAACTTCGTGGTGCGCAACAACACACTCATCAACGCCGGCAACACGGGCATGGCAGTGCAGTCGGCACCCGGTATCGTGATTGAAGGCAACGTCATCATCAACACGCAGACGACGTTTCAGACAGCCATCAATGTGGGCCACACCGAATTCCAGAATGGCGATGTACCCGATGGAAACGCTGTGGTGCGTAACAACATTGCGTGTTTCCCCACACCCCACGCGGGCAGCACGGTGGTGCGCGTGATTGCACCGAACAGTGTGGTCACGAACAACGCCATGGTGACCGGGGCGGCTGCAACGACCGGGGTGTGCGCCCGGTAGCAGAGCGTTCAAGTTTCGGCCGGCAGAGGCCTCGCAGCACGCTGCGAGGCCTTTTTTGTTCTTAGAACCTGTTCAAGATCTTTTCGGGGTCGCACAAGTACCTTGCCGGGATGGGATGCAAGGCGCGGTGCGCAGTGGATAGCTTGGCTATCCACAAGCGCCGCAACGCCGCAGACCGCCCGGCAAGGCACTTGCCCGCAGGGTTGGAGTGAAATCGGGCGATTGGACACCTCAGCTGCTTGCATGGGCATGAGCCCATGCGGCGCATCCGAAGCTTCCACGTCCATCACGATGGCACTCCAATGCGATCCCTGAAAAGATTTTGAACAGGTTCTTAGGCACCGTTTCGGAAGATGGCAAGCGGCCCGCCGCTGCATCCCGATACAAACCCCTTCAATCCCCCGAGTGCCCGGTTTTCCTGCAGATCAGCGTGGGGGATTGCACTACGGCTACGCAAAAGGGGCTGCATTGTGCACCGTGTTGGCGCACACCAAATCAGGGATTGCCTGTACAGGATGGAGGACCTGCACAGTGCGCGCAAAACAGCATGCCGGTGTACATGGACGGGCCGTGGCGCGAATTCCAGAATTCGCCCATTCCTTCATTTCGTGTTCAACCCACCCGCCCACCGCCATGCAGCAAGACCGCCACTTCACCAACGCCGCCCTCCTCACCCGCCGCCATGCCGCTGTGGCCCGGGGCGTGGGTCAGGCCCATGAACTCTTCGTACAGAAGGCGCTTAACGCCGAGCTGTGGGATGTGGAGGGCCGCCGCTTCATCGACTTTGCCGGTGGCATCGCCGTGCTCAACACCGGCCACCTGCACGCCGGAGTGATCGCTGCAGTCAAAGCCCAGCTGGAGCTGTACACCCACACCTGCTTCCAGGTGGTGGCGTACGAGCCCTACGTGGAAGTGTGCGAGCGCCTGAACACCCTGGCCCCCGGCGCGTTTGCCAAAAAGAGCCTGCTGCTCACCACCGGCGCCGAGGCCGTGGAAAACGCCATCAAGATCGCCCGAGCCTACACCAAGCGCCCCGGCGTGATCGCCTTCACGGGCGGCTACCACGGCCGCACCAACCTCACGCTGGGCCTCACCGGCAAGGTCGCGCCTTACAAGATCGGGTTCGGCCCCTTCCCTGGCGAGATGTACCACGCCCTGTTCCCTAACGCGCTGCATGGCGTCAGCGTGGAGCAGGCCCTGCATTCGGTGGAGCTGATCTTCAAGAACGACATCGAGCCCGAGCGTGTGGCAGCCTTCATCCTTGAGCCCGTGCAGGGCGAAGGCGGCTTCTACGTGGCGCCACCCGAATTCGTCACCGGCCTCAAGGCCCTGGCAGACCGCTACGGCATCCTGCTGATCGCCGACGAAGTGCAGACCGGCGCTGGCCGCACCGGCACTTGGTTTGCATGCGAGCAATGGCCCGTGGCGCCCGACCTCATCACCACTGCCAAATCACTGGCAGGCGGCTTCCCCCTGTCTGGCGTGGTGGGCCGCGCCGACGTCATCGACGCCCCTGCAGCCGGTGGCCTGGGTGGCACCTATGCGGGCAGCCCCGTGGCCTGTGCCGCAGCGCTGGCGGTGATCGATGCGTTTGAAAAGGAAAACCTGCTGGCCCGCAGCCAGGACACGGGTGCGCTGCTGGTGAGGGCACTGAAAGAAATGGCCGCCACAGTCCCCGCCATCGGCGATGTGCGCGGCCTGGGTGCCATGGTGGCGATCGAGCTGTTCGAAGACGGCGATGTCCACCGCCCCGACGCCGCACTGACCAAGAAAGTCGTCGCCGAAGCCGCCAAGCGCGGGCTCATCCTGCTGTCGTGCGGAACGTATGGCAACGTGATCCGCATCCTGGTGCCGCTGACCGCCTCCAACGAGCTGCTCGAAGAGGGCCTGGCCATCCTGGCCGACAGCTTTGCCGCGCTGGGCTGACATGCGACCCGACCTTCATTCTGCTTACAAGGTGCCCCCAACCATGAACCCATCAGCAGAGCCCCTGGTCCGCTTCAGCGGTGTGCAAAAGACGTACGACGGTGAACAACTGGTGGTGCGCTCGCTGGACCTGGACATCCAGCGCGGTGAATTCCTGAGCCTCCTCGGGCCCTCGGGCTCGGGCAAGACCACCACACTGATGATGCTGGCGGGGTTTGAGTCCCCTACTGCGGGCGACATCCTGCTCGATGGCAAGCAGATCACCGGCACGCCGCCCCACAAGCGCAACTTTGGCATGGTGTTCCAGAACTACGCGCTGTTCCCCCACCTCACCGTGGGTCAGAACGTGGCTTACCCGCTCACCGTGCGCAAGGTGCCCAAGGCCGAACAGGCCGAGCGTGTGAAGAAGGTGCTGGACATGGTTCGCCTGACCGGCATGGCCGACCGCTTGCCCACGCGCCTTTCGGGCGGCCAGCAGCAGCGCGTGGCGCTGGCCCGCGCCCTGGTGTTCAACCCCCAGCTGGTGCTGATGGATGAACCCCTGGGCGCGCTGGACAAGCAGCTGCGCGAGCATATGCAGATCGAGCTGAAAGAACTGCACCGCCAGCTGGGCGTGACCTTTGTCTACGTGACCCATGACCAGGGCGAGGCCCTGACCATGAGCGACCGCGTGGCGGTGTTCAACGAAGGGGTCATTCAGCAACTCGCCGATGTGGAAACCCTGTACGAAGCTCCATCCAACCGATTCGTGGCCGGCTTTGTGGGCGACAACACGGTGCTTTCGGGCACCCTGCAAGGCGCGGGTACCGACACCGCCATCCAGCTGCCAGGCGGCTACCTGTTGCCGGGTGTGAACGTAAACCAGGCCGCACTGGGCTCTGCCGTGCACGCCTGTGTAAGGCCCGAACGCATCGTGCTGCATGCGCATTCCGAGTACCCCAAAACCTCAGCGATTCCCGCCACGGTGGCGCGCGCCATTTACTACGGCGACCACCTGCGCCTGATGTGCGACCTGGGCCATGGCCAAGAGCCCGCCACGGTGAAGGTGGCGCTGGCTTCGTCCGCTAGCAACCCCCATCCACAGCCGGGTGATGCCGTGCTGCTGGAGTTCCCCCCGGTCTCCACGCGCATTTACGCGGTCTGACCACCGGCACAGCCACACCCTTTTCCCGTCCCCTGTTCCTCCACAACCCTAAGGAAAAACTGCACCATGAAAAAGAGTCTTATCGCCTGCGCCTCTCTGGCCGCCTGCCTGGCACTTCCCAGCTTTGCGCAGCAGCAACTGACCGTCGTGAACTTTGGTGGCGCCAACGCCAACGCGCAGAAAAAGGCGTTCTACGAGCCCTATGAAAAGCTGGGCAACAAGATCGTGGCCGTGGAATACAACGGCGAGCAGGCCAAGGTCAAGGCCATGGTCGAGGCCAAGAAGGTGACCTGGGACGTGGTGGAGCTGGAGTCGCCAGACGCCGCACGCGGCTGCGACGAGGGCCTGTATGAAAAACTCGATTACAGCAAGATCGTGAGCAAGTCCGACCTGCTTCCCGCTGCGGTGTCCGACTGCGCCGTGGGCATCTTCGTGTGGTCCACCGTCATGGCCTACAACGGCGACAAGCTCAAGACTGCCCCCACGAGCTGGGCTGACTTCTGGGACACCAAGAAGATCCCTGGCAAGCGCGGCATGCGCAAGGGTGCGCGCTACAACCTCGAATTCGCGCTGATGGCCGATGGCGTGAAGCCCGCCGATGTGTACAAGGTGCTCGCCACCAAAGACGGTGCCGACCGCGCCTTCAAGAAGCTGACCGAACTCAAGCCCAACATTCAATGGTGGGAAGCAGGTGCCCAGGCGCCGCAGTTCCTGGTGGCGGGCGACGTGGTGCTGACCACTGTGTTCAACGGCCGCATCGACGCGGCCAACCGCGAAGGCCGCAATCTCAAGATCTACTGGCCCGGCGGCATCTATGACCTGGACTACTGGGCCATCCCCAAGGGCACACCGAACAAGGACGCGGCGGTGAAGTTCATCGCCTACACCATGCAGACCGCCAACCAGGCCGCCTACGCGCAGAACATCGCCTATGGCCCGGCCAACACCACGGCCCTCGCCAAGCTGGACAAGAAGGTGCTGGACGACCTGCCTACCTCAGCCAGCAACGCCAAGGAAGCCATCCAGTTCGGCGTGAGCTTCTGGGCCGATCAGGGCGAGGCGCTGGAGAAACGCTTCGCAGCCTGGGCCACCCAATAAGTCAGTAAACCGCACCCTCGGAGCACAAGACACCATGCAAGCCTCTTCTGCCATCGCCCCCGCCGCGCTTGCGCTGGACGCCCACGCACCCGGCGCACTGCGCAAGGCGCTGTCGCGTGCCGAAGCGCGGCGCAAATGGCGGGCCTTTGCCCTGACCCTGCCCTTGCTGGTGTTCTTGCTGCTCACGCTGCTGGTCCCCATTGCCGCGCTGCTGCAGCGCGGCGTGGAGAACCCCGAGGTCGCCAACACGCTGCCCGCCACCATCGAGGCCTTGCATGGTTGGGACCGCCACGAGGCGCCGGGCCCCGCTGCCTATGCCGCGCTGATCAAAGACCTGGCCCGCCTGCCCGACAGCTCTGATGCAGGTGCCCTGGCGCGCAGGCTGAACTCGGAAGTGCCTGGAGCACGTTCGATGGTGATGGGCGCTTTCCGCGCCCTGCCCCTGCAGGGCACGCCCGAGTCCATCCGCGACCAGCTGATCGACAAGGATGCACGCTGGGGCGAAGCGCCTTTCTGGCGTGCCATTGCCAAAAACGGGGCGCGCTGGACGCCCGACTACCTGCTCGCCTCGGTGGACCTGCAGCGCGATGCGCTGGGCCAGGTCGAACGCATGCCCGAGGAGCAGCGCGCGTTTGGCGGCATCCTGCTGCGCACCTTTCACATCAGCTTTGTGGTTACGGTGCTGTGCCTGCTGCTGGGCTACCCGCTGGCCTGGTGGCTGGCCTCGCTGCCCGCACGCCAGGCCAATGTGCTGATGATTCTGGTGCTGGTGCCGTTCTGGACGTCGATCCTGGTGCGCGTGGCCGCATGGATCGTGCTGCTGCAGTCCGAGGGGCTGGTCAACCGGGGGTTGATGGGCCTGGGCGCCATTGCCGAGCCTTTGCCACTGCTGTTCAACCGCACGGGCGTGGTGATTGCCATGGTGCACATCCTGCTGCCCTTCATGGTGCTGCCGCTGTACAGCGTGATGAAAAGCGTGCCACCCACCTACCTGCGCGCTGCGGTGTCGCTGGGCAGCTCGCCCATCGCCGCGTTCTTTCGGGTGTATGTGCCACAAACCTACCCCGGCATTGGTGCCGGGGCGCTGCTGGTTTTCATCCTGGCCATCGGCTACTACGTCACCCCCGCGCTGCTGGGCGGGGCCGATGACCAGATGCTGAGCTACTACATCGCCCGCTACACCAATGTGGAAGTGAACTGGGGCATGGCCTGCGCGCTGGGCGCCCTGCTGCTGGCCGCCACGCTGGTGCTGTACAGCGTGTACCGCCGGTTTGGCAAAGCCGAATTGAGCCTGGGCTAACCGCTTCAAAAGACACTCACCATGCGCCATCTTCTGCCCCAATTCCCCCTGTACGCCACACCGGCCGACAAGCTCGGCTGGTGGGCGGTGCGCGCCCTGTGCGTGGCCGTGCTGGTGTTCCTGCTGGCCCCCATCCTGGTGATGGTGCCGCTGTCGTTCTCCGAGAGTTCATTCCTGGCCTACCCCATTCACGGCTGGTCGCTCAAGTGGTACCGCAACCTGTTCGAATCCGCCGAGTGGGCCCGCGCCACGCGCAACAGCTTCATCGTGGCACCTGCGGCCACGTTGATCGCCACGGCCCTGGGCACACTGGCGGCGGTGGGTCTGTCGCGGGCCGACTTCCGCTTCAAGGGCCTGCTCATGAGCATCCTGATTGCGCCCATGGTGGTGCCGATCATTGTGGTGGGTGTGGCCACCTACCTGTACTTTGCGCCGCTGGGCCTGGCCGACAGCTACTTCGGGCTCATCATCGTGCACGCCGCCCTGGGCGCACCTTTTGTGCTGACCACCGTGCTGGCGACTCTGGCAGGCTTCAACCACAACCTCGTGCGCGCCTCACTGAGCCTCGGTGAGACGCCCTTCAACACCTTTTTTCGTGTGACGCTGCCTGTGATTGCGCCGGGCGTGATCTCCGGCGCGCTGTTTGCGTTTGCTACCTCGTTCGACGAGGTGGTGGTCACGCTGTTCCTGGCCGGTGCCGACCAGTCCACACTGCCGCGCCAGATGTTCAACGGCATCCGCGAGAACATCTCGCCCACCATCGCCGCGGTGGCCACGCTGCTCATCCTGTTCACCACCAGCTTGCTGCTGGCGCTGGAGTGGCTGCGCGGTCGCCGTGCCTGATATGCCCCTTGCCGCCCGGGAGTTCACATCGGCGACATGCGGCCGTCGCCCAGGCGGCTGACAATGACCGCTGCCGCTTCGTGCGTGAACCTCGATCTGCCCACGTTTAGCCCCCTTTCTCAAGGACCATCCCATGGACATGAAGACCTCCCCCCTCGCCCTGCTGAACGACCCCACCTTGCTCAAGACCGACGGCCTCATCAACGGCCAGTGGGTGGCAGGTAGCAGCCGCTTTGATGTGAACGACCCGGCCACGGGCCTCAAGCTGGCCGATGTGGCAAACCTAGGCCCGGCCGACGCCGAGGCCGCGATTGCCGCCGCCAACGCCGCCTGGGGCCCCTGGAAGACCAAGACGGCCAAGGAGCGCAGCATCATCCTGCGCAAGTGGTACGACCTGCTGATGGCCAACCAGGACGACCTGGGCCGCATCATGACCGCCGAACAAGGCAAGCCCCTGGCCGAAGCCAAGGGCGAAGTCGCCTACGGCGCGAGCTTTGTGGAATGGTTTGCCGAAGAAGCCAAGCGCATCAACGGCGAAACGCTGCCGCAGTTTGACAACAGCCGCCGCCTGCTGGTCTTGAAGCAACCCATCGGCGTGTGCGCGGCCATCACGCCATGGAACTTCCCGCTAGCCATGATCACCCGCAAGGTCGCGCCTGCGCTGGCTGCGGGCTGCCCCGTGGTCATCAAGCCCGCCGAGCTGACACCACTCACAGCCCTGGCCGCCGCCGAGCTGGCCATCCGCGCGGGTATTCCGGCCGGTGTGTTCAACATCCTGCCCGCAGACAGCGACAACTCCATCGCCATCGGCAAGGTGCTGTGCGCGAGCGACGTGGTGCGCCACATCAGCTTCACGGGCTCCACCGAAGTGGGCCGCATCCTGATGGCACAGTCGGCCCCCACCGTCAAGAAGATGTCGCTGGAGCTGGGCGGCAACGCGCCCTTCATCGTGTTTGACGACGCCGACATCGACAGCGCCGTGGAAGGCGCCTTTGCCAGCAAGTACCGCAACGCGGGCCAGACCTGCGTGTGCACCAACCGCTTTTATGTGCAGGAAGGTGTGTACGACGAGTTCGTGACCAAGTTCGCCGCCAAGGTCAAGACAGCCAAGGTGGGCAACGGTTTTGAAGCTGGGGTGAACCAGGGCCCGCTGATCGAGGAAGCGGCACTGACCAAGGTGCAGCGCCACGTGGACGACGCGCTGGCCAAGGGCGGCCAGGTGGTGGCCGGCGGCCAGCGCCTCACCAGCCTGGGCTCCGGCCAGTTCTTCGAGCCCACGGTGGTCGCCAACGCCACGGCCGACATGCTCTGCGCGCGCGAGGAAACCTTTGGCCCCTTTGCCCCGGTCTTCAAGTTCAAGACCGAGCAGGAAGCCATCGACGCGGCCAACAACACCGAGTTTGGCCTGGCCAGCTACTTCTACAGCCGCGACGTGGGCCGTATCTTCCGCGTGACCGAGGCGCTGGAATACGGCATGGTGGGTGCCAACGTGGGTATTCTGGCCACCGAGCACGTGCCCTTTGGCGGCGTCAAGCAGTCGGGCCTGGGCCGCGAGGGCTCGCACTACGGCATGGACGACTATGTGGAGATCAAGTACCTGTGCCTGGGGGACATTCAGAAATAAGCAGCCCCATAAAATGCTACTAATTTTATAGCTTCTAGCGCTTTACCATTAAGCGCTAGAAGCCAAAATCATTCAAATTCTGGTGGCTGGCGGTTGGTGTAGCTCGCGTTGCCCAGCCCCGTGCCCACCGTCAGCACGGCCCAGCGCTCCACGTCCTGCATGAAGGGCATTTCAGACAGGCCCTGCACCACTGCATCGTTATGCAGGCACACCTGGGTGCGGCCATCGCCAATGTGCGGTAGCCGCTCGCACAGGTCGCGCGGAAGGTGAAAGCGGGTGCTCTCCCAGTTGCCCGGAAGGTTCTGCGTGCCACCGGCCAGCGAGCCGTCTTCCACGATGAGCCCCGGGCAGGCCACGCCGATGTAGGGCGCCAGGCGGATCTTCTTTTTCTCGGCGTACGCGATCAGGCCTTCGAGCAGCGTGGCGATGCCCTCGACCAGTTCGTCGCGCCGGGGTTCGTCGTTGGCATGGGCCCATTTCTCGCGGCGCACCACCTCGGCCAGCGAAAGATCGGGGGCGCGGTGCAAATGGGTTTGCACGATGCCGCAGCGCACATTGGTGCCGCCAATGTCCACCGCCAGGATGGCGTCGTAGCTTTGCAGCAGCGCGGGGGGCGCCAGGTGCACCCAGCCAATCAGGCCGCCCTCGTCCGCATGGTGGCGCAGCGTGCGCAGCTCCACGGGCACCTTTTCGGCCTTGAGGATCTTGCGGGTGCAATCGATGGCGCGGCCACCCACCTCGCTCTGGTGAAAGCCTCCGCCGATGATGATGCGCTCCACGCCGCGCCAGGTCTTGTGTTTCAGAAATCGCTGCACCACGTGCGCCAGCTGCATCGCGTAGTCTTCCGACGCGGCTTCGATGGCTTGGGCGGCCACGCCGTCTTTCTCCAGCAACGCATCCAGCTTATGTTTGCTGAGTTCGCGCGTGGGCTTGGTGCCCATAGGGTCCTTGCCCTCCATGGATGCATACAGCTTGCGCCAGGCATCGAGCATGTGGCGAAAGGCCGTGCGGCTGGCGACATCCCCCACATAGCCTTCGCCGTCGCTCAACTCGAGGCTATAGCCTTCGATGATGACCGAGGCCAGCCGCATGTCGCCATGCGGCCCGACGATGCCCAGCTCGCGTTGTGCCTTGGCGTCCCTACCTTCCTGCGCCGTGCTTGGCTTCTTGCTGGCGGCGGGTTTCTGTGCTGAGTCCTTGTCTTTGGAAGCCATTCATTTCCTCACACGATAGTGCCCCTCCAAAGGAGGCCGTTCCAGCATGGTGGCGTGGGTGGCGGCCGCGTGGCGTCAGCAAATGGCTTGACATGCCCTACCGGATGGGCGCGCGCCCATGCCGTCATGCGTGCAGCATGCGCGGTCAAAACAACAGTAAAGGCAAGGACGGGGGGAGATGATCAGCCGAAGAGGGCTGGAGCGGGTGAAGGGAATCGAACCCTCGTATGAAGCTTGGGAAGCTGCCGTTCTACCATTGAACTACACCCGCCTTCTGTAAGCCGTTGACGGACAACGGTATTTCAGTGAGGCCTGTGAAAACACCGGCTTGGCAGTTGCCGCGCCAGAGTTTCATCAGCAGCCGTATTGTAGCCACGCGGCGGCGCGCCCGAAACGGGTTTGGCCAGAGGCTTGTGTCCCATGTTTGCGCCCCTTCGGCGGGATGCAGACCGAAGGCAGCACAATGGAGCCTTCACAACTACCAGCGAAAGAAGGAAAAGCCCCATGCAACTGAGCGACGACCGCACGCAGGCCACCCTGGCAATCAACAAAACGCTCACAGCGCCAGAGATCGAAAATCTGATTCGTGAGTTGGCCATGTTGCGCTCGCAGATGACGCCTGAAGTCACCCCGGCCCCCCAGGACAGCAATGGGAGCGGGGTCCCGGTGATGTCGCAGGACAACCCCACCCTCGCCATCCAGTACCCGCTGGAAGACGCGCACGTCACCGTGTACCTGCGCAGTATCGGCCTGGGCTGGACCGCATGGCGGCTGCATCCCGACACCCAGCGGGCACTGGCTGAATTCTTCAATTCACGGCTTCCAAAAAGCGCGCCTGCCAAGGGCAAGCCCATTCCGTTTCGCTGATCCTGCCATGGCGTAGCTCCGCTAGCGCCCGCGAGTGCGCGGGCGTTCAGCCGGAGATTGCCGGGTTGTGGGAGCCCCCACGCGCCCGGTTTGGCACACCGGGGCTGGCACTGGCGCCACCCAGATTGAACTGCGCAATGGCAGACACCATCTGGTGCGCCTGCGTCTGCAGGCTGCTGGCCGCAGCAGCCATTTCTTCCACCAGGGCGGCATTCTGCTGAGTAGTCTGGTCCAGTTGCGTCACTGCCTCTCCCACCTGGCCCACGCCGGCGGTCTGCTCGCTGCTGGCAGCGCTGATTTCAGAGACCATGTCGGCCACGCGCTGGATAGAGCTCACGACTTCCTGCATCGTGGTGCCCGCCTGATCGGCCAGCACCGAGCCCTGCTGCACCATGGCGCTGCTGGCGCCGATCAGTTCTTTGATGGCCTTGGCCTCGGCGGCGGTGCGCTGAGCCAGGTTGCGCACTTCAGCAGCCACCACGGCAAAGCCCCTGCCTTGCTCGCCAGCACGAGCGGCTTCAACCGCAGCGTTCAGGGCCAGGATGTTGGTCTGGAAAGCAATGCCGTCGATGACGCCGATGATGTCGGCAATCTTCTGGCTGCTGGTGTTGATGTCCTGCATGGTGCTGACCACCTTGGACACCACTTCACCGCCTTGCGCGGCCACGCGGCTGGCGCCGACGGCCAGCTGGTTGGCCTGGCTGGCGCTGTCGGCGTTGTGTCGGATGGTGGCACCCAGCTGCTCCATGCTGGCCGCCGTTTCTTCCAGAGAGCTGGCCTGGCTTTCGGTGCGGCCCGACAGGTCCTGGTTGCCTTGGGCGATTTCGGTGCTGGCCGACGACACGCTTTCGGCACTGGTGCGCACGGTGCTCAGGCTTTCTACCAGGCGGACACGAAAGCCTTCCATGGCCTGGGCCAGGCTGCCGATTTCGTCGCGGGATTTCAGGGTAACTGCATGGGTCAGGTCGCCCTGCGCCAGGTAACCCAGCGCGGTGCTCAGCTGCTGCACGGGAGCACCCACCAAGCGGCGTGTGGCAACCACCAGTACCACCGTCAGCAGTGTCAGCGCCACCAGCACACCCAGCCACAGCCAGGTGAGCACGCTGCGGGCCTCGCCCATCATTTCAGACTCCGGCGCCTCGGCCACTATGGCCCAGTTCCAGGGCTTGTAGCGCTCCACCGCCACATAACGCGCGGCGGTGTCACCGTCGCCACTGCGGCGCGGCGACCAGCTCGATTCAAAATCGCCGGTTTGCTCGATACCCGACAGTGAAGCAAGCCAGGCCTTGGCCTCATCCACTTTCTCATCGACCTTGAGCGCCGCGTTGGCGCCCGTCAAACCAAAAATGTTGCCCCGTGCAGGGCCTGCTGAAATATTGACCGCGTAGACAGCGCCCGTGGCAAACAGCTTCTGGCCCGCCATCACGGTGTTGAGCTTGCCCAGAATGGGGCCGATGTCCGAACCGATGAACAGGATGCCGATGGTGCGGTTGCCTTCGCGGATGGGTTCATACACCGTCATGTACTCCCGGCCAAACAGATTCGCGCGGCCGATGAAGGTTTTGCCTTCGTTCATCAGTTCATAGGCGGGGTGCTTGCGATCCAGAAGGGTCTTGTAGGCGCGGTCTCCGTCCTGCTTCTTGAGCGAAGTGGTCACACGGATGAAGTCGTCGCCCGTGCGCGCGAAGATGGTGGCGACGGCACCCATGCTGTCTTTGGAAAACCGATCCACCACCTCAAAGTCGCCATTGATCGGCACCCCTTGAAATGCCAGCGTGGCCTCGGGCTTACCGTCAGCCCCCGGCGCCTCGCTGAGCGAAAAATTGCCCGGAAAATTGGCCTTGAACAGGGTGAAATCGCGTTTGGCCTGCTCTTGCGCGGTTTCGTCAAACGTCTGCACCAAGGTGCGCAACTGGGCTGCGTATTGCTGGGCATCGCCGCGCGATAGCCGTCCAAAGTTTTGCCAGAGCAAGGCGCTGACGATACCCATGGTGATGAGCAGCACAAGCAGCAGGCTGAGTAACGCCGCAAGCGACAGCTTGAACGCGACGGAACGGTGTGTGGTGGTGGGGCTCATTGTTGTTTTCTTCTGCAGTTTCCGGGCCCTCTGCCCAGAACAGGTAACCAAGTTACCTTATCTGTGTGTAAAAACAAAACCCAAAGCAATGCCATGCTTTCATGAGGGCCACCCCGCCCTCAACGAGCAAATAGCGATTACTAGTGGTAAACCCTAGTTTTCCAGACTCAGCCGCTGCCTGCTCTCAAACATTCGGGGCACGCCCAAAACCGGGTCTGCAAACTCCAGGGACCGCGCCAGCAGTTGCAGAGGCCGCGAGTAGTCTCCTTCGGGAGGATCGTTGACCACTGGATAGAACGGGTCGTTGCGCAGGGGCAGGCCCAACGCGGCCATGTGTACGCGCAGTTGGTGCCGTTTGCCGGTGATCGGCATGAGGCGGTACCGGGCCCAGGCGCCAGACCTTGCCACCTCCAGCATCTGCATCTGTGTGTGGCTGTTGGGCTCGCCGGGCACTTCCTGCATGCGAAAGAACTGAGGGCTTTCTTCCAGGCGGCTCATGTGTTCGCGCGGAAACACGAGGTCTTCGCGCCACGGCGCAATCGCGTCGTAGTGTTTGGTGATCTGCTTGTCACGGAACAGCGCCTGGTAGGCCCCGCGTGTGCGCTGCTGCACCGATAGCAGCACCAGCCCCGCCGTGTCCCGGTCGATGCGGTGCAGGGGCGACAGTTCAGGCAACCCCAGCTGTCGCTTGAGGCGCACCAGCAGTGTGTTGTGCAGATAACGGCCCGACGGTGTCACGGGCATGAAATGGGGCTTGTCGGCCACCACGAGGTGCTCGTCCTGGTACAGCACCGTTTCTGTGAAAGGCAAGGCGGGCTCTGCGGGCAGGCTGCGGTAGTAGTACACGCGCAAGCTGCCTTCAAACGGCCGCCCGGGCGACACGGGCTCCCCGCGTTCGTCCACCACATCCCCCGCCTGCATACGCTGCAGCCATTCGTCGCGGGTCACGACGGGCAGACGCTGCGCCAGAAAGTCCAGCATGCTGCCCTGCCCCTGGCTGGGCAGCACCACGCAGCTTGGGCCCACGCCATCGCGCATGGGCGGGGCGTGGGGGTGGTGGGGGTTGTGCATGGTGCGCGGATTTTAGGGCGCGGCAGCACCGTTTTCCGCCTGTAGGACAAGGGCGGCAGTTGCGCCTGCACTGTCACTGGGCGCGCCAATGCGGGCTAGCATGAACCCAGGAGGCCCGGTGCCGCATGAGCAAACGAGCCCCCCCCCCTGTCCCGTGCAGCATGGCTGTTCTGCGGCATGCGGCCATAACCCATACACCCTTCATGCCGTCACCTACCACGCCTTCTGCCGATCTTCCCCGCCCTGCCGCGTCCACCGGCCACCCCGCACCCGCCTCGGGGGTTGGTCGACGTGTAGCACGGTGGTTGCTGGTGGCCCTGGGTGTAGTGGCCGCGCTGCTGGTGCTGCTCGGCGCCTTGCTGGCCGTGATCGACTGGAACCGTGCAAAACCCTGGGTCAACGAAAAAGTCAGCGAAGCCACGGGCAGGCACTTTGCGATTGAGGGCGAATTGTCGGCAGCCTGGCACTGGCCCCAACCCCTGGAGGAAGGATGGCGACGATGGATACCTGGCGTCACCGTCCAGGCCGAGCGCCTGGTGATGGACCAGCCGGCGGGGTTCATCCCCCCCTTCCAGCGTGCCGATGGCAAAACGCCTCCCAAGGACAACGCCGATCTGCCGGAAGCGCCCGCCATGGCCCGCATCGGCAGCGCCACCGCCACGGTGCGCCTGCTGCCGCTGCTGGGGCGGCATCTGTCGATCAACACCGTGGCACTCACCAGCCCCCAGGTGGCGCTGTCCCGCACCGCCGATGGCACCAACAACTGGACCTTTGAGCGCAAGGACGGCCCCAGGAGCGGGTGGAGCTTCGATGTAGACCGGCTCGTGCTCAAGCAGGGCGTGTTGGCCTATGCCGATGGCATGAAAGACCTGGACCTGCAGGCGCGCATTGACACAACGGAGCCCATTGCCCCCTCCAGCCCACCCGGCAGCCCGGCCGCCAAGGCTTCCGCCAGCGCCGCCAGTGGCACAGCCCCGACGGCAGCGATCGCGGCCCCCGGCACATCCTCCCAGGGGGCGATGCCCTATGGCCTGCGCTTTGAACTGAAGGGCCGCTATGCCAAGGCCCAGATCAAGGGACAGGGGCGCGCGGGCCAGGTCATCAGCCTGCGCAACAAGGTGGTGAACTATCCGCTGCAGATTGATGCCAGCGCGGGCAGCGTGGCACTGTCGGCTGAAGGGGTGCTGGCCAACCCCGGGGCGCTCTCGGGGCTGGATTTTCTGGTGTTCCTCCAAGGCGGCAGCATGGCCGATCTGTACGACCTGACCGGGCTGGTGCTGCCCAACACCCCGGCGTTTGAAACGCGCGGACGGCTGACCGGGAGCCTGGAACCCGAACGCGCGGTGTGGGAGTACAACGATTTTCGCGGCAAGGTGGGTCAGAGTGATCTGCAGGGGTCGCTGAAATACACCTCGGGCAAACCGCGCCCCCGGCTCACCGGCACCATGACATCGAACCAGCTGCGCCTGGCAGACCTGGGGCCGACGCTGGGCACCCGCGTGTCCGGCAACACGCAACGCACCCGCAGCCAGGGTGGCAAGGTGCTGCCGGATTCGCAATTTGCGGCCGAGCGGTGGAATGCCATGGACATGGACATCGTGTTCAAGGGCCGCCACATCATCCGCCCCGAGAGCCTGCCGCTGCAGGACCTGAGCACACGCGCCGTAATGGAAAACGCGCAGCTCAGACTGGCGCCCCTCACGTTTGGCGTGGCAGAAGGCAAGATCGAATCGCAGGTCACCATCGATGGCCGCAGCGCCCCCCTCAAGGCCCAGATACGCGGCACCGTGCAGGGACTGCAGTTGTCGGCCCTGTTCCCCAAGGTGCAGCTCATGAAGAAAAGTTTTGGCCGCATGGACGGAGCCATTGCCCTGGAGAGCACCGGCAACAGCATGGCCGTACTGCTGGGCCACGGCACGGGCGAGATGCGCCTGTATGTGCGCGAGGGCACGCTGAGCAAGCAGATGCTGGACCTGGCCGCGCTCAACGTGGGCAGCATCATCGTGGGCAAGCTCTTTGGCGAAAGCAAGGAAGTGCACCTGCGCTGCGCGGTGGCCGACTTCATGGTGGTGGATGGCTTGGCAACCGCCCGCGTCGTGAAAATGAGCACCGACGATGCTGTGGTGGAGGCCACGGGCACCATCGACCTGGGCACCGAGGCACTGGACCTGCGCATCAAGCCCGAATCCTTGCAATGGAAGTTCTTTTCGCTGCGTTCCCCCCTGTATGTGAGGGGCACGTTTGGCAACCCGGATGTGGGCGTCGAGGCCGGGCCGCTGCTGCTGCGCGCAGGCGCTGCGGTGGTGGCTGCTGTGGTGGCCCCTGCCGCGCTGGCCCTGGTACCCATCACCGTGCCGGCGGCAGACGACGACACCCATTGCAAACCGCTGCTGAACCTGGCCCAGCAGCCTGTCAAGCCCGGAGTCCAGGGGGCAGCCGGCACGGCCTCGCAGCCGGCACGGCAGGCCGCCAGCAAGGCAGACCCTTCGCGTTGATACACAGCGACTGCAACGATTGCGAGCGCGGAATAATCGCGCCATGAAAATTGCAAAGATTCTGGGCCTCACCCTGCTGGCCGTGCTGGTGGCGGGCCTGTTACTGCCGGAGCGCATCCAGATCCCCGTGGCCGGGGCCTCCGCAAAAGACTGGAATTCCAAGTCCTTCTGGTTCGAACCCTGGGGCAGCTCGGGTGTGCACAAGGGCATCGACATCTTTGGCAAGACCGGTACGCCAGTGCTGAGCACTACGGATGGCGTCGTGCTGTTCACAGGAGAAATCGCCAAAGGCGGCAAGGTGGTGCTGGTGCTCGGGCCGCGCTGGCGGCTGCATTACTTTGCGCACCTGGACTTGATCGGCACAGGCGCCTTGTCCTTCGTGGCGTCTGGGGAGGCGATTGGCACGCTGGGCGCCAGCGGCAACGCGCAGGGCAAGCCGCCACACCTGCACTATTCCATCGTGCGAATGCTGCCCGTGCCGTGGAAGGTGGATGGCGCTACGCAGGGCGTCAAAAAAGCGTTCTTCATCGACCCCCACGCTTATCTGCTGGAGCGGTGACCGCAAGGGAGTCAGAAGGATGATCCGAAGCGCTCCGAAGGTCAGTGAAAGTCCCGGCTACCCTGCAGCGCCTGGGCCATGCGACCGAGCAGCGGTGTCAAGTCCTTGAAGCGCTGGGCCACCAGGTGGCGCACTACCGACGCCGATGGCGATGGCGCATCGGCCCCCTCCCCCTCGGGCACGCTGCACTGCCACACGCCCTCCACCGCCAGCAATTGCGATCTGAGCAGCGCATTGCGCCATGTCTCCACCAGCGCAGGCCACACGATCACGTTGACGGGACCCGTCTCGTCCTCCAGCGTGACGAACATCGTGCCTTTGGCCGTGCCGGGGCGCTGGCGCACAGTGACGATGCCGCAGGCGCGCACCTTGCGGCCATGGGGCACGGTGTTCAGCTGCAGGGCGGTCTGCAGGCGCCAGCGCGCAAGGCGCGGGCGCAGCAGGGCCAGCGGGTGGCGGCGCAGTGTGAGGCCGGTGGCGGCGTAGTCGAAAAGAATCTCTTCGCCCTCGGGCGCGGCGAGCAATTGCAGGGGCGCTTCGTGCACGGGCACATCGCGCAGCAGGGGCGGTGCCGTGTGCTGCGCGGCCGCCTCCCACATCTGCTGGCGCCGGTGGCCTGACAGACCCGCCAGCGCATCGGCTGCAGCGAGCGCCTGTAGGTCTTGATGGCTCAGCTGTGCGCGCAGGGCCAGGTCTTCGGTGTTGGCAAAGGCAGGGCCTGTAGCGCGGGCCTCTACCAGTCGTTCGGCAGCATCTTTGTGCAGGCTGCCCACCAGCCGCAAGCCCAGACGCACAGCGGGCTGCGGCAGTGGCGGCACGCCCAGCCCCCGCGCCGGCCTCAGTGGCTCTGGTGTGCCCTCCAGCGTGCAGTCGATGTCGCTGCAGGTCACGTCGATGGGCAGCACACGCACGCCGTGGCGGCGCGCATCCTGCACCAGTTGCGAGGCGGTGTAAAAACCCATGGGCAACGAATTGAGCAGCGCGGCCAGAAAACACGCGGGCTCATGGCATTTGAGCCAGCTGCTGGCATAGGCCAGCAAGGCAAAGCTGTGGGCGTGGCTTTCAGGAAAGCCATATTCGCCAAAGCCCAGCATCTGCTGGAAGATGGCCTGGGCAAACTCGGTGCGGTAACCACGCGCTTCCATGCCTCCGACCAGTGGGCGCTCGAACCGGTGCACGCCGCCCTTGCGCTTCCAGGCCGCCATCGACCGGCGCAGATCGTCCGCCATGCCGGCAGAGAACCCGGCCGCCACCATGGCGATCTGCATCACCTGCTCCTGAAAAATCGGCACGCCCAGCGTGCGCGCCAGGGCCGCTTCCAGTTCAGGCTTCTCCAATTGCAGTGGCTCGCCCCTGCGCCTGCGTTCGCGCGCCTGCAGGTAGGGGTGCACCATGCCGCCCTGAATAGGCCCGGGCCGCACAATCGCCACCTCCACCACCAGGTCGTAGAACTCGCGCGGGCGCAGGCGCGGCAGCATGCTCATCTGCGCGCGGCTTTCGATCTGGAACACGCCCACGGTGTCGGCGGCGCAGATCATGTCGTAGGTGGCGGGGTCTTCGCGCGGAATGCCCTGGAGGTCCCAGCGCTCACCGCGCAAGGCTTCGCGCAAATTCAGGCAGCGGCGCAGCGCGCTGAGCATGCCAAGGGCCAGCACATCGACCTTGAGCAGGCCCATGGTGTCCAGGTCGTCCTTGTCCCACTGGATGACCGATCGGTGCTCCATGCTCGCGGGCTCCACGGGCACCAGGCGCGTGAGCTTGCCCTGCGTGAGCACAAAGCCGCCCACATGCTGGCTCAGGTGGCGCGGAAAGCCTTTCAGGTCCGCCGCAAGCTCCAGCCACAACTGGGCCGTGTGCCGGTGCAGCGGTGCCCCCAGGCTTTCAGCCAGTTCCTGCAACCGGTCGGTGGCAAACTGCTCGTCAAACCAGTGGTGGTCCTTGGCAAAGGCATCGACCAAGGACGGCGCCACGCCCAGCGCCTTGCCCACATCGCGCAGTGCGCTGCGCGTGCGGTAGGTGGTAACCACGGCCGCGATGGCGGCGCGCTCGCGGCCGTATTTTTCGTAGATGTACTGGATGACCTCCTCGCGCCGGTCGTGCTCGAAGTCCACGTCGATGTCGGGCGGCTCCTTGCGCTCTTTGCTGATAAAGCGCTCGAACAGCAGGTGTGAGTTTTCGGGCGGCACGGCCGTGATGCCCAGC
Source organism: Acidovorax sp. NN32 (assembly GCF_057597245.1). Lineage (NCBI taxonomy): Bacteria > Pseudomonadati > Pseudomonadota > Betaproteobacteria > Burkholderiales > Comamonadaceae > Acidovorax > Acidovorax sp. NN32. Next base: position 2,602,609 of record NZ_CP199679.1, on the reverse strand, counting down.
ATGTAGCAGACCACCGAATTCGCGGCCGAGCCACGCCCCTGGCACAGGATGCCCTGGCTGCGCGCGTAGCGCACGATGTCGTGCACCGTGAGGAAGTACATCTCGTACTGGCAGTGTGCGATCAGGTCCAGCTCTTTGCGGATCTGCGCCTGCACCTTCTGTGGCGCGCCCTGCGGGTAAACGCCTTGCACGCCCACCTGCACCAGCCAGGCCAGGGCCTGCGCGGGGGTCATGCCAGCGGGCACGGTCTCCAGCGGGTACTGGTACTTGATTTCGTCCAGGGTGAACGTGCAGCGCCCCGCCACGGTGAGCGTGGCGTCCAGCAACTCGGGCGGATAGACGCCCGCCAGCCGCACGCGCCGGCGCAGATGGCGCTCGGCATTGGGCTGCAGCGCAAACCCGCATTCGCCCACGCTGCGGCCCAGGCGTACGGCGGTGATCACATCCTGCAGCGGCTTGCGCGAACGGGCGTGCATGTGCACATCGCCCGCTGCCACCAGCGGCAAGCCCAGCGCCGCACCCACACGCTGCAGCGTGGCCAGCCACAGGCTGTCGTCCGGGGCCAGGTGCAGTTCGACCGCCAACCAGATATGGCCATCAAAATTTGAGTCAAATTGGCCTCTAGCGCTGGATAGAAAAGCGCTAACAGCTATCAAATCAGAAGCATCAAAGCGTTGCCGGATAGGCGCCAGCAGCAATTCGCACCCTTGCAGCAATCCCCAGGGGCTGCAAGGGCCCACGTGGTACTGCCCCTTGGATGCGACCGCACGGGCCGCGGTGATGAACTCACACAGATTGCCCCAGCCCTCGGCATCGCGCGCCAGGGCCACCAGCCGCAGGTCGTCACCCCACAAAAACTCGCTGCCCACGATGAGGTGCAAACCACATTCCTTGGCGGCCTCCCAAGCGCGCACCACACCCGCCACCGAGCATTCGTCCGTCAGCGCTAGGGCCTGGTAGCCCAGCGCCAGCGCGCGCTTCACGAGTTCCTGTGGATGCGATGCACCACGCTGGAAGCTGAAGTTGGACAGGCAGTGCAGCTCGGCATAGCCCGGCAGCACGGTGGCTTGTGCAGGCGATGCAGAGGAAGGTGTCAGGCCCATGGAGCCTCCGCAGACATCACCCAAACACCCCATGCAGGAACCAGCGATGGGGCCGCACGGCGACAGGGGGACCATCCGACACGGACGGCACCGGCGCCAGCCGCTCGCGGAACACCCACACCAGCCCCGCCACATCGTTGTGCGCCACAAAGTAGTCGCGCAAGGCCAGGGCACCTTCACCGGGGGCCGGGCCTGCGCCCTCCCCGGCCGCAGACCACCAGCCCGCTTCAAAGCGGTGGGGCCCGGCCAGCAGTCGCAGCAGGCCGTGGTGGCAGGGGCGGTTGCCCTGCACCGCCAGCCGCCGGGGCGGGTTCAGCAGCCAGGTGGGCAGCAGCAGGGCATCGGGGGCTGCATCCAGCGCCGTCTTGGCAACACTGACGGAGGCATTCCGGGCTGCAGCGTGCTTTGCGGCCGCCGCCGTCACGCGCAGCACCTCGGCCGCCGGGCGCCACTGCTGCATGCATTCGGGGCGGTGGTCGGCCTGCAGCACCGGGGCCTGCACATGGTCTGCTCCCAGGCGGGCTGACAGGCGCTCCAGCAACTGGTGTAAAGCCTCGCCCTGGGCGCCAGCAGGGTCTGCGCCGCCCAGATGGTCAGGCGGCAGCAGGCTCGCACTGCGGTGTGGCAGCGGGGCCGCCTCCAGCAAACGCAGCGTGATCTGATTGACCGGCGCGGCCAGCGTGGTGCGCGCCAGATTTTCAGACAACAGGCGCCGCAGATGCCCCATGTCCTGCGTGGCCTGCGCCGTGCGCACCTGCAGCGCCTGCGTGGGGGCGATGGCCACACCATCGATGCGCCGCAGGTCATGGCGCCAGGCCAGCTCCAGGCCCAGCACGCCCTGCTGCCGCGCTTGCAGCCAGCCTTGCAAGGCCGTGAGGCAGCGGCTGGCGCTCCAGAGCAGCGCATCGGCCGACTCTGCCAGCGCAGGCAACTCGCCCGTCAGCACAAACTGCTCGGGCAGCTCCAGCCAGGCGTGGGCCTCGGGGGCATCTCCCAGGGCCTGGTCCAGCACCCGCAGCACCGCCGCACCAAAACGCCGCGACACCCCGGCGCGGGGCAGCGCCCGCAGTGCCCCCCAGGTGCGGCAGCCCATGCGCTCCAGGCTGGCCACATGCGGGCGCAAGGCTGTGAGTGTGTGCAGAGGCAGGCTCAGCGGCCCCTGTGCAGGGAGAGCCTGCCCCGCCAACGCCATACGCAGCCGGGCCTGCGCCACCAGGGCGGTGGGGCCACTGCCCCAGATCACGGGTGCGCCCGTCGGCTGTGCGCCCGCCGCCGTCCCTTCCCCTGCAGGCCCACACTCGCCAGCGACCTGGGCAGCGGGGGGGGCGGAGCACCTGGCAGATGCCCCGGCCCAGGCCCAGGCCTGCAGCACCTGGGCCAGCAGCACTTCGCGCCCGCCCCACAGCCGCTCGGTGGTGGACACCTCCAGCAGCACGGCCTCTGCATCCACCAGTGCCACACGCGGGGTAAAACGCAGGGCCCACCAGCCTGCCGCAGCGGTGTGCACAACCCCTGCAGGCGGTGCGGATGCCTCATCGCACCAGGGCAATGGCAGCGCGATCCAGTGCATGCGCCCTCCCCTCTGGCCCCGCCCCCAACGGCACCAGCAGCTCCAATGAAGGGCGCATGGGCAACGCCCCCGATGCCTTGGCTGCCGCAGCAAGGCGACCTGCCACCAAGGTGCTACCAGCATCCACCTGCGCTGCACGCCGGCGCCCGGCCTGGGCCGCCAGCACCTGGGCCAGCCGGGGATGACAGCCCGGCAGATCCAGCCCTTGCGCCAGGGGCGGCCCCCGGCGCTTGAGAATGTGCACCTGCATCCCGGGGACTGTGCATACACCTCCCGGCATGGCCATCCCCTGCACCTGTAGCCGCAGCAAGGCTGGTGAGGCCTGCGCCGCAGCACTGGCCGGGCGAAACACCCATAGCAGTTGACGTTGCTGCGCTGCTGCCAGTTGCAGCCTGCGCAGGGCTGCGGACTGCACCTGCGGCAGCCAGGCCATCACGGCCAGAACCTCCCGGCAACGCAACGCCTGCTCTGCCGCCCAGAGCGCAGCGGCGGCATCGGCCCGCACCACACACAGCCGCTCGGCTGACAAGCCCTGGGCCTGCAGCGCCGGTCCAAAAGGCTCGCAAGGCGGCGCTACCACCACCACCGCCCCCGAGCGCGGGGCAGTGGCCTGTACCAGGGCAGGCAGCACCAGCTGCCATTCGTGCAGGCCCGCCAGGGGTTGCAGCACCTCGCTCAACGCCCCCACCGGCCAGCCCCCACCGGGCAACTGCGCATCCAGAGGACCATAACCGGTGGACTGCACCTGCAACTGGCCCGCACCCAATGCGTCCGCATGCCAGACACCGGGCACGGTCAATGGCAGATCGGACGCGACAACCCCCAGGGAGTGGCGTAGCGCAGGCATGGCGAAGACGAGAAGAACAATATGAATACTGTAAATATAACCAGTATTTCGAGCAGCGGGGCAACTGGCGGAGAAGACTTTGGGGTGAGGGGTTTTTGGAGGCAACGCGTCCCAGGCCCTATAAAACTGGGCCAACGCACACCACGCTCCCTACAATAGGCAGGACAAAAAAGAGAGGGTCCGTTGAATGAAAACAATCCAATCGGCAGCAGTCGCCCTGTTGCTGCTCCTGTCCGGCAACACGTTCGCGGCCTATACGCTCTACTTTTTTGAAAGCGGTGGCAATGTGGTCGCCAGTGGCAGTGGCAGCATGAATCTGGGGGCCCTCTCGCCTGCGGGCAGCGGGCCTCTGTCCCCCGGGGTCATTGCTTCGGCTGGGTTGGTCTTCACCGGCACGGCTGGCACCGTGGACGCCTACCTGGGGATATCCGGCCCACCAGCGTTCGGAGGCGGAGGCCCTGTCGGGGCGAATGCAGGATCTGGCGACATGGTGGGCCTGGACAGCACAATGCCCGGTTTCGTCTTCGCCCCGGCAGGCTACGTCTCGGGCTCTGCGCTCACGTCCTCGGCCACCTGGACTGCGACCTCGCTGGCCAGCCTGGGGCTCACACCGGGCACCTATCTCTGGACCTGGGGCACGGGCCCGACAGCGGATTCATTCACGGTCCACATCGGCATCGCGCCGCCAGCATCCATTCCGACGCTGTCTGAATGGGGGCTGCTGGTCCTCGCGGTGCTCATGGCTGGCTGGGCGATGCACCATCGGTTCTGGCAGCGAAGCCGGGTGGGCTGACCACCCTTTTCAGAGCTTCCGCACTGCCCAATCACACCAATCCGCCACCGCTGCATCCGCAGGGGTGGCGCGGTCTGCCAGCTGCGGCCAGCGGCGATAGCTGGCATTCACAATACTTTGCAGCTGCCACAGCGCCTCGCGCCCCACCAGCGCCACTTCAGCCATCCCAATAGCATCGCCCTGCAACTGGGTCATGAGTTCACCCTGCTGCCGAGGGTGTGAACCGGCCTCCAGCAAGGCTTTTTGCAAAGCCAGCAGCCGCGCATCGAGGAACACAAAGGCGCTTCCCGGCAGTGCCTTGACACTGGTTTCGGGAGGCAGTGCGGTCTTGAGCTGATCCCAGCATTCAAAAGCTTCGGCCAGCAGGTCGATCTGGCGCGAGGCATCGTTGCCCAGCGGCATGAGGGCAGATTCCCGGGCGACTTCTTCCTGCAGCAGGGGCAGGATGTGCGCCACCAGGGCCGATGGAAATTTGCGATGGTTCAGCCGCAGCACCAGCGACAGGCGCTGCGCGGGCATGTCGTCGTATTTTTCATAGAACGCCGCCACCACCTCGGCCAGCAACAGGATGCGGCCCAGAACAGAGATGTCCGCACCGGCCAGGCCACGCGGGTAGCCGCTGCCATCCATGCGCTCGTGGTGTTCCAGCACCGCCACATCCACAGCCCGGGGATAGACCTGGGTATCGCGGATCATGAGCATGGCGGTGATGGGGTGCGCCACCAGATGCTTGCGCTGAACACCAACGACCTTGTGGTCGGGATCGTCCCAGGCCGGATCCATGTGCAGCACACCCAGATCGTGCAGCAAGGCTGCTGCCGCAAGATTGGCGCAGTCGCGCTCAGCAAGACCGCTTTTGATGCCCAGGAACACGGCCACCGTCATCATCTGCAGGCTGTGTTGAAACAGCCCGGGCCGCTGATCGCGCATCACGGTGAGCTTGCAGGCCATGGATGGAGGCAAGGGCAGCGAGCGCAGCGGCGCCAGCAGCCGGGCAGCCGAGCCGAGGGCTTCTGCCAGCAGGTTGGGCAGCACCTCCTGTTCGCTCATGGCCTGCCCCGCCGCGAGCAAAGCGGGTACGTCCACGGGATTCTCGATGGACAGATGGCGGTCAATGGGCTCGCGCAGCTTGTGCTGCACCAGGCGGTCATACAGGCGGCTGTCGATGCGCGCGCCTTTTTCGACCAGCTTGATACCTTTGTCGGTGTAAATAGCTGCGTCAGCAACCACCGTGCGCCGGTCAGCCATGTCGGTCAACGCGCGCAAGTAGTGGGGGCTGTCCGAAGTGTCGATGCCCGCAGGCGCAAGGGTGTCCGTCATGCAGATAACAAAAGCTTATTCGGGACTATAGAGCGTTCTCCCCGAGGGGCATCCACTAAAAATACCCGGGCCACACACAGTCTTGAGCCAGATCAAGTCCCAGTCGCCGTCCCCCAGTGTTTCACAAGGCCGGGAGACTTCCCTGCACGCCATTCACCACCCGATTCAGCCCGTCCTGCAACCATGGTCACCATTCCGGATAAACGCTTCACTCATTGCATGCAAAAGCGGTTCAAGCCTTCTTTTCAGGCTAAAAGTTTGGGTAAACCCTGAAATTCTCTGGCGGTATTGTTTCCAATACTGGAACAGTTAGTTTGCGACTCGGTGGTTTTTCTTTGGACTTCACCCGCGTACAGTTCAACCCATCGATGAGCCGAACCCGCAAGGCGACTCACCGAACCCGGTTCAGGAATGGTTTTTTGACCCGGCTTTTTTGAGACGCTTTTTAACTTCCAAGGATTTTCATCATGAACAACACCGCCCGCTTCCTCTCCATCGCTGCCGTTGCCGCTTTCGCCTCTTTCGGCGCACAGGCTGATGAAGCCGATGCTTCGCAATTCGCTACCAAATTTGAAACCAACCGCACCCGCGCTGAAGTGCAGGCAGAAGCCGCCAGCGTTGCCCAGACCCGCTCCATCGAGCCGGCAGGCTCGCGTGTGTTGACCTACACGTCCACGGCTGACCGCGCTGCCGTGCGTGCCCAGGCTGCAGAAGCCCTGCGAGCTGGCCAGATCCCTTCGGGTGAACGTGGTTGATTCTTGTTGAATCCACGGTTCACACGTTTTCGTATTGCCAAGTACCTCGTCCCTATTTTTTGAATTTCACTGGAGTTTCACCATGAACAAGTCTGTCCGTTTCCTCTCTATCGCCGCTGTTGCCGCTTTCACTGCTTTCGGCGCCCACGCTGACGAAGCCGATGGTTCGCAATTTGCACTGAAGTTCGACACGAACCGCACCCGTGCCGAAGTGGCCGCGGAAGCCGCTACCGTGGCCCAGACCCGCAGCATCGAGCCCGCTGGTTCGCGTGTGGTGACCTACACGTCCACGGCTGACCGCGCTGCTGTGCGCGCCCAGGCTGCTGAAGCCCTGCGCACTGGCAAGATCCCTTCGGGCGAATTCAGCGCCATGTAATTCGCGCGGGAGGTACTGCGGTCGTTGTCACGGCTGCAGCCTGATGCTGAAAGCAAAAGGCCGAGGCCCCTCACGGAGCCTCGGCCTTTTTTGCGTTTGAGGAACGCCCCCAACAACGGTCAAGGAATCAGCGTCACGCCCGTTTTGGCTTGCAGAGCATCAAACGTCACGCCCGGAGCCAGTTCCACCACCTTCAGGCCTTGGGGGGTGACGTCCATCACCGCAAGGTCGGTGATGATGCGGTCGACCACGCCCACGCCCGTCAGCGGCAGCGTGCACTGGGGCAGGATCTTCAGGTCTTCGGTGCCGTCCTTCTTCTTGGCAACGTGTTCCATGAGCACGATCACGCGCTTGACACCCGCCACCAGGTCCATCGCGCCGCCCATGCCCTTGACCATCTTGCCGGGGATCATCCAGTTGGCCAGATCGCCCTTTTCGCTGACCTGCATGGCGCCCAGGATGGACAGGTTGATCTTGCCGCCACGGATCATGGCAAAGCTGTCATGGCTGCCAAAGATGGACGAGCCCTTGATGGTGGTCACGGTCTGCTTGCCAGCGTTGATCAGGTCCGCATCCACCTCATCTTCGTTGGGGAACGGGCCGATGCCGAGCATGCCGTTTTCGGACTGCAGCCACACTTCCTTGTCGGCGGGCACGAAATTGGCCACCAGCGTAGGGATGCCAATACCCAGATTCACGTAAAAGCCGTCTTCGAGCTCATGGGCGGCACGCGCCGCCATTTGGTCTTGACTCCACGACATATGTATTTCTCCAGCTTGTTCGGTGACGGCAGGCTTGTACGCCTGCTTTTCGATAAACGCAGGCTTAAACGCCCGCCTTCTCAGTGATGGTGCGCTTTTCGATGCGCTTTTCCGGGTTCGGGTTGTGCACGATGCGGTGCACATAGATGCCGGGCAGATGGATCTGGTCGGGCACCATGGCGCCGGTTTCCACCACCTCTTCCACTTCAACGATGCAGACCTTGCCGGCCATGGCAGCGGCAGGATTGAAGTTACGGGCCGTCAGACGGAACTGCAGGTTGCCCGACTTGTCGGCGCGGTGCGCCTTGACCAGCGCCACCTCGGGCACGAGCGAGCGTTCCATCACATAGGTTTCGCCGTCGAACTCGCGCAGTTCCTTGCCCTCGGCCACGATGGTGCCCACACCGGTCTTGGTAAAGAAAGCAGGAATGCCCGCGCCGCCTGCACGCAGCTTCTCGGCCAGCGTGCCCTGGGGCGTGAACTCCAGCTCCAGCTCGCCGGCAAGGTATTGGCGCTCGAACTCCTTGTTTTCGCCCACGTAGGACGAAATCATCTTCTTGATCTGGCGGGTTTCCAGCAGCTTGCCCAAGCCAAAGCCATCCACACCTGCGTTGTTGGAAATCACGGTGAGGTTCTTGACGCCGGAATCGCGCAAGGCGTCGATCAGCGCTTCAGGGATGCCACACAAACCGAAACCACCCACAGCCATGAGCTGGCCGTCTGCAACCACGCCCTTGAGGGCCTCAGCTGCGGAGGGGAATAACTTGTTCACCACGATCTCCTTGTGAATTTGGATGCGCTACGATACTACGTACCCGATTAAGTAGTATCCCGTAAAGACTTGCACTATGGACGTTGCCAATGGACGTTGATTACCGACTCGCTTTTGACATGGCCCCCGTGGGCCTGGTGCTGTCGCGCAACCGCACCATGGTCGATTGCAACCGGCATGTGTGCGAGATGTTCGGAGCCTCGCGCGAGGTGCTCATCGGTCAGTCGTTCCAGATACTTTATCCAAGCGCCGACGAATACGAGCGCCTGGGCGCGCACATGGAGCCCATCCTCAACGCCAAGGGCCACTACGCCGACAACCGCATCATGAAGCGCGCCAATGGCGAAGTCTTCTGGTGCCATGTGTCGGGCCGTGCGCTCAACCGTGAAGCGCCCCATGAATCGGGCATCTGGAGCTTTGAAGACCTGAGTTCGCAACGCCCCGTGAAGGCCGAGCTGACAGGCCGCGAACGCGAGGTGGCTGCGCGCCTCTTGGAGGGACTGACTTCCAAGGAGATCGGCCGGGCCCTGGAGATCAGCCACCGCACGGTGGAGATTTACCGGGCGCGCCTCATGCGCAAGTACAACGCGTCCACTGCGGCCGACCTAGTACACAAATTGCTCGCGGGTTGAGCCCTACTTCGGGCCGTCGATCACGTCAGCAGCTGTGCGAAAAGCCTCGACTGCCGTCGGCAGGCCGCAGTAGATGCTGGCGTGCAGCAACACTTCCTGGATCTCTGCCGCTGTAGCGCCGTTGTTGAGCGCGCCGCGCACGTGGCCCTTAAGCTCATGCTGCTTGCCCAGCGCGGTAAGAAACGCCACCGTGATCAAGCTGCGCGTTTTCATGTCCAGCCCCGGCCGCTGCCATACATCGCCCCAGGCATTGCGGGTGATGAACTCCTGGATCGGCTGGGTGAACGCCGTGGCATTGCCAAAGGCATTGGCGACAAAGTCCTCGCCCATGACCTGCTTGCGTGTGGCCAGACCTTTGTCGAAGTCCTTGGTGGATGGGAGTTGTTGTGTCATGCGGGCTCTCCGGTTCAGTTGGGGCCGCCATCGTAGCCGCAGCGCCTGCACGAAAAACACAAAGCCACCTGCGGCCATGCCCCGCGCAGGGCCAGGCAGGTGGCTTTGTCAAAGTGCCAAGCCCCAGGTTTACGCTGCCGCGAGATCAAAACGATCCAGGTTCATCACCTTGGTCCAGGCCTTGATGAAGTCCTGCACGAAGACGGCGTTGGCATCGCTGCTGGCATACACCTCGGCCAGCGCACGGAGCACGGAGTTCGAGCCAAACACGAGGTCGGCCACGGTGCCGGTCCATTTCTTGGCGCCTGTGCTGCGGTCCACCCCTTCCAGCACACCGGTTGCGCTAGCTGACTTCTGCCATTGGGTGCGCATGTCGAGCAGGTTCACAAAGAAGTCATTGCTCAACGTTTCCGGGCGCTGCGTGAAAGCTCCGTGAGGCGCCTGGCCCATGTTGGCACCCAGTACCCGCAAACCGCCGATCAGCACCGTCATCTCTGGCCCAGTCAAGGTCAGCTGGTTTGCGCGGTCGATCAGCAGCTCGGCCACCGCACCCTCCAGCCCGGGGCGGACGTAGTTGCGAAAGCCATCGGCCACGGGCTCCATCACTTCGAACGATGGCACATCGGTTTGCTCCTGCGAGGCGTCGGTGCGGCCGGGGACGAAAGGCACGGTCACGTTCTGCCCGCCTTGCTTTGCGGCAGCCTCCACAGCGGCGCCACCGGCCAGCACGATGAGGTCGGCCAGCGAGATTTTCTTGCCGCCCGTCTGCTCGGCGTTGAACGCGCGCTGGATGGCTTCGAGCTGGCCCAGCACCTTGGCCAGTTGTGCAGGCTGGTTTACGTCCCAGTCCTTCTGCGGAGCCAGACGAATGCGCGCCCCATTGGCTCCGCCGCGCTTGTCGCCGCCTCGGAAAGTTGAGGCAGAAGCCCAGGCCGTCGATACCAGCTCAGAGATCGACAGGCCCGACGCCAACACCTTGGACTTGAGTGCCGTGATGTCTTGTTCGTTGACCAGAGCATGGTCCACTGCAGGAACAGGGTCTTGCCAGACCAGCACTTCGGCGGGCACTTCAGGGCCCAGGTAGCGTGCACGTGGCCCCATGTCGCGGTGTGTGAGCTTGAACCAGGCGCGCGCAAAGGCGTCGGCAAACTGCTCAGGGTGGGCCAGGAAGCGGCGCGAGATCTTCTCGTAAGCCGGATCAAAGCGCAGCGACAGGTCGGTGGTGAGCATCGTGGGCACCAGCTTCTTCGACGGATCGTGCGCATGCGGAATCGTGGCCTCGGCCCCCTTGGCCGTCCACTGGTGAGCACCGGCCGGGCTCTTGGTCAGCTCCCACTCAAAGCCGAACAGGTTTTCGAAGAAGTTGTTGCTCCATTGGATGGGTGTGGTGGTCCAGGTGACTTCCAGGCCGCTGGTGATGGTGTCGCCGCCCTTTCCAGAACCATGGCTGCTCTTCCAGCCCAGGCCCTGCTCCTCAATGCCTGCGCCTTCCGGCTCCTTGCCCACCAGCGCGGCGTCGCCCGCGCCATGGGTCTTGCCAAAGGTATGGCCACCCGCGATGAGTGCCACGGTTTCCTCGTCGTCCATGGCCATGCGGGCAAAGGTGTCGCGGATGTCGCGCGCAGCGGCGATGGGGTCAGGGTTGCCGTTGGGACCTTCGGGGTTCACATAAATCAGGCCCATCTGCACAGCAGCCAGCGGGTTGGCCAAGTCACGCTCACCGCTGTAGCGCTTGTCGCCGCCCAGCCAGGTGTTCTCGGCGCCCCAGTACACGTTTTCATCGGGTTCCCACACGTCGGAGCGGCCCCCGGCAAAGCCGAAGGTCTTGAAGCCCATGGACTCCAGTGCCACGTTGCCGGTCAAGATCATCAGGTCGGCCCACGAAATCTTGCGGCCGTACTTCTGCTTGACGGGCCAGAGCAGGCGGCGCGCCTTGTCCAGGTTGGCGTTGTCGGGCCAGCTATTGAGCGGCGCAAACCGCTGCTGCCCTGCCCCTGCGCCGCCACGTCCATCCGCCAGGCGGTAGGTTCCGGCGCTGTGCCAGGCCATGCGCACAAACAATGGCCCATAGTGGCCAAAGTCTGCGGGCCACCAATCCTGCGAGTCGGTCATCAGCGCATGCAGATCGGCCTTTACGGCAGCAAGGTCGAGGCTCTTGAATTCTTTTGCGTAATCGAAGCCGTCGCCCATGGGATCGGTGAGCGGGGAGTTCTGGTTCAGGGGACGGATATTGAGCTGGTCTGGCCACCAGTCGGCATTGCCACGGCCCTTGGGCGCGGCAGCCTTAGTGTGGTCAAACGGGCACTTGTTGGTCTCTTGTGTCATGAGGCACTCCTGTTGGCGTTGGTGAGCAGCCGATGTTATGGAGTGCATTTCCTTATGAAAAGGCAATAGTTTTGATTAATTCAATAGTTTTTCTCTAATTTCGGCAAATGCAGCGGACTACCGACCTCCTTGCACCCACACGTATCGAACAGCACCGATCGGACCCAGCGGTGCCCCGGCGAGCGATGGGTGCGTTCATGCCAGGCAGCAGTTTTAACGAAGCCAGGTATGGCCACTGGTGGCTCCAGCACAACCAGCCCGCGTGCATCAGCTACCACCCGCTGGGGCACCACCGCGATCAGGTCGCTATTGCGCAGGATTTCCGGTAGCACCAGAAAGCTGGTGATCGACAGCACCACCCGCCGTGATCGGCCCAAGCGTGCCAACACCTCATCCGTCACGCCGCAGAAACCGCCACCCGTGTACGAAATGAGCGCATGGTCCAGCGCACAGAAGCGGTCCAGCGACAGCGCGCCGCCCTTCGCATCCGGGTGCCCGGCGCGCATCACGCACACGTAGCGCTCGTCAAACAGGTGCCGGGCATACAGGTCGGGCGCCGTGTTCTCGGGGCTGATCAGGGCCAGATCGATATCGCCCCGCTCCAGCCGCTCGTACACCGGCAGATGCTGGGCCGGCACCACGGCCACGCGCACGCCGGGCGCGCGGCGACGCAGCATGGCCAGGAATGGCACCACCACCGCCTGCAACGCATAGTCGGTGGATGCAAGCTGCACCGTCATCTGCGCCGTGGCAGGGTCAAAGACCTGAGGTTGCAGCAGCGACTCGATCCCACCCAGCAGTTCCTTGACAGGCGCGGCCAGCTCCTGTGCGCGCAGCGTGGGCGTAATGCCACGCTGTGTCCGCACGAAAAGCGGGTCATCAAAGCTCTCGCGCAGCCGGGTCAGCATGCCGCTCACCGCAGGCTGGGTGAGCGACAGGCGCTGGGCGGCGCGGGTTACGCTGCGTTCGTCGAGCAAGGCATCCAGTGCCTTGAGCAGGTTCAGGTCCATGGCCCTGATATCAATTGCCATGATTTCAGAAATAAGAACTATCGATTTGGTTTATGGCTGCATCGTACCCACCATCTTCACTGTGCGTGGCCGTGGTGTCTTTGCCCTCGCCCTCAGCCCGAAATTCCTTTTCTAATCAACCGACAAGAAAGCAAGCTGCATGTCTGCCCTGTTCACACCGTTCCAGCTCAAAAGCGTCACCCTGCGCAACCGCATCGCGATCCCGCCGATGTGCCAGTACAGCGCGGTGGATGGCTTCACCAATGAATGGCACCAAGCGCATTACGCCGGTCTCGCTCGCGGCGGCGCAGGCCTGGTGATCGTCGAGGCCACGGGCGTATCGCCCGAAGGCCGCATCACCCCGGCCTGCACAGGCCTTTGGAACGACCAGCACGTCGAAGGCATGGGCCGCATCGCCGCCAGCATCAAGGCCGCTGGCGCCGTGCCCGGCATCCAGATCGCCCACGCAGGCCGCAAGGCCAGCGCCCAACGCCCCTGGGAAGGCGATGACCACATTCCCGAGAACGACGCGCGTGCCTGGCAGCCGATAGCACCGTCCGCCATTGCTTACGGCGGCGGTCTGCCCCGGGTACCCCAGGCCATGACACTGCAAGACATTGCCCGCGTGCAGGCCGACTTTGTGGCCGCCGCACGTCGCGCACTGGCCGCAGGGTTCGAGTGGCTGGAACTGCACTTTGCCCACGGCTACCTGGCGCAGAGCTTCTTCTCGCCCCACAGCAACCAGCGCACCGACCAGTACGGCGGCAGCTTTGACAACCGCGCGCGCTTTCTGCTGGAAACCGTGGAGGCCGTGCGCAAGGTGTGGCCCGCGCACCTGCCACTCACGGCACGCTTCGGAGTCATCGAATACGACGGACGCGACGAGGAAACCGTGGCCGAGTCCATTGAGCTGGTGCGCCAGATGCGCGAACGTGGCTTGGATATGGTCAACGTCAGCGCGAACTTCGTGATTGCCGAGACGCAGATTCCCTGGGCAACCCCCGCCTTCCTGGCCCCGGTCGCACAGCGCGTGCGCAGCGAAGCCGACCTGCCCGTGGCCTCGTCGTGGGGCATCGATGACCCGAAAATCGCTGAACGTGCAGTGGCCGACGGCCAGATGGATTTGGTGATGATCGGCCGCGCCCACCTGTCCAATCCGCACTACACCTACCACCTGGCGCAGGTGCTGGGCGTGCAAAAGCCTGAATGGAACACGCTGCCCGCGCCCTACGCGCACTGGCTGTCGCGCTATCGCGGCGCCGCAAAGGTCGCTGCAGCCCAGTAAAGCTCTGAAAACGCCCTTGCCCTTTGGCCCGACATTCAGTCCGGGGTCGAGCGGTGCAGGGGTAGCCCCGGCGCATCCAGCCGTGCGTGCAGGATGTGGCCGTGGGTCGAATCGGTCACGAACACCGTTTGTCCTCCCTGCCCGCCATAAGCCAGATTTGTGGTGGAGGCTCCGGCCGGCCCCCGCAGCACCAGCACGGGCTCGGCCCGGTGGTTGAGCACCCACACATAACCCAGGCCCGGGTTGGCCACCAACAGGCGCCCCGCCCCATCCACCGCAAGCCCATCGGGGCCGCTCGGGCCATAGGACGTGAAGAACTGCCCCACCTTGGCCACGCTGCCATCGGGCAGCAGCGGCACGCGCCACACACAATTGCCACGTGTGGCGGCCAGGTACAGCACGCGGCCGTCGGGCGACAGGGCCACGCCGTTGGGGCTGGGCACGTTGTGCAGCAGCAAGTCGAGCTGGCCATTGGGGCGCAGCCGGTACAGGCGCCCGCTCGGGTCGTGCAGGCCGCTCTGGCCCTGGTCGGTGAAGTACAGGTTGCCATCGGCGTCGAAGATCAAATCGTTCACGCCCTTGAAGCGTTCGCTGTTGCGGCGCTCCAGGTACGGCGTGACCCTGCCGGTCGCGATATCGAGCCGCATCAACCCGTTCTTGTAGTCGGTGATGAGCAGCGTGCCAGCATCCATGAACTTCATGCCATTGGGCTCGCCGTCGTACTCGGCCACCAGCGTCCACGCGCCCTGCGGGTCGATGCGGAAGATGCGGCCCCAGGGGATGTCGGTCACGTACAGGTTGCCCACGCCGTCGAACACCGGGCCTTCGAGGAACGAATCGGTGACGGTGCCGCCCCGGTTGGCATCGGCCCAGACGCTGCGCTCGGGGCGGCGGAAGGTGTCGGGCATGGAGCTGAAAAACGCCAGCTCGCGGACCTCGGGGGATTGCAGCAGAAACATGGAAGAGGCTTTCTTTGTCAGGAGGTGGCGCCGAAACCATAAAGCCGCGCCGGGTTGTCCACCAGGATACGGTCCATCGCCGCATCCGAGCCCGCCCAAGCGCGCAGCAGGTCCACCAGGTCGGCATCGTTCACGGTGCCCGGCGCCTCGGTGGTGTGGGGCCAGTCGCTGCCCCACACCAGGTGATTGGGGGCTACCCGCACCAGGGCTTGCCCCAGCGGCAGGGTGTCGGCGTAGCTGGGGCCCTGCACGGCAGAGCGCATGTAGGCACCCGAGAGCTTGACCCAGGTGTTGCCCCCGTCCAGCAAGCGGCGCAGCACGCCAAAGGCTTGGGCCGATGGACCTTCGGCCGGATCGATGCGCCCCAGGTGGTCGATGACCAGCGGCACCGGCAGCGCCTGCAGCACAGGCGCCAGCGCCACGATCTGCTCCGGGTGTGCGAACACCTGGATGTGCCAGCCAGCGCAGTCCGCATGCCGTGCCACCTTGCCCGCCAGTGTGGTCAGCATCTGCGCCGTGGTGGTGCCCCACGATTGGGGTGAGACAAAGTTGACCCGCAGCCCGCACACGCGGCGCGCGGCCAGCCGGGCCAGCTCTGCATCGCTCACGCGGGGGTCCACCACAGCCACGCCACGTGCGTCGTCACCCAACTGGTCCAGCGCATCCAGCGTGCAGGCGTTGTCGGTGCCGTAGGTGGATGGCGTCACCACCACCGTGCGTGTGCTGCCCAGGCGCTGCTGCAGCTGCCGATAGGCGGCCACGGGCGCATCGGGCGGCGTGCGCGGCCAGTGGGCAGACGGTGCAAAACGTGCATCGAAGATGTGCATGTGGCTGTCGCACGCGCCGGGCGGCAGCAGGCGCTGCGGGCGGTTCAGGCCCACCGAGTGCGGCACGGGCGTGGTCAGCGCGGGCAAAGACATGGCTCAGTCGAGTTTGATGTTGCCCTTCTTCACCACCTCGCCCCACTTGCTGTCTTCCTTCTTGAGGAAGGCGGCAAACTCCGCAGGCGTGGAGCCGATGGGCTGGGCGCCCAGGTCGGCCAGGCGCTGCTTCACTTCGTCTTCCTTCAGCACCTCTTGCAGGGCCTGCTGCAGTTTGGTGGCCACGTCGGCAGGTACGCCCGCAGGCAGGAACACGCCGTTCCACTCATAGGCCTCATAACCGGGGATGGCCGCCTCGGCCACGGTGGGCACATCGGGCAGGCGCTTGGAACGCTCAGGCGCCGACACGGCCAGCGCGCGCAGCTTGCCGCCCGCCACATGCGGGTAGGTGGCGGCCACGGTGCCGAACATGAAGTCCACCTGGCCCGCAATCACGTCGGTGATGGCGGGGCCACCGCTCTTGTAGGGCACGTGCACCATATCGAGGCCCAGCTTCTGGGCCATCAGCTCCGCCGCTAGGCGCTGCACCGTGCCGCTGCCGCCCGAGGCAAAGTTGATCTTGCCGGGCTGCGCCTTGGCCTTGGCAATCAGCTCGCCCACGTTCTTGTAGGGCGCATCGGCCTTCACGATGAGCACATTGGGCGCCAGCAGCACCAGCGACAGTGGCTGCAGCGCGGTGCTGGCATACGGCATCTTGGGGAACAGGTGCGGGTTGATGGAGTGCGGCGTGGCGTCGTACAGCATGGTGTAGCCATCCGCCGGGGCCTTGGCCACAAAACTCGCGCCAATGGTGCCACTGGCGCCCGCCTTGTTGTCCACAATCACGCTGCCGCCCAGCTTGGCGCCCAGGCGGGTGGCCACCACGCGGGCCACCGCATCGGCCGCGCCACCGGGGGCATAGGGCACAACGAGTGTGATGGGCCGCTCGGGGAACGCGGCGTGGGCCAGGCCTGCAGCCAGGGCGCAGGCGGCGATCAAGGGTTTGAGAAAACGCAACATGAAGTCTCCTTATCTATTCAATCCATGAAGAACAAACAGGTATCGCTGGCCCATGGCCTGCGAAACTGGCGCTGACAAAGCGCAGGCAGCCGTGCAAGGGCCGCCCTGCCGCACTGGCTGCGTCCCCCTTCCCGCATCGCGCAGCGAGGCGAGAGAGGGGGGGAAGGCGCAAAGCGCCTCAGGGGGGTCAATCCACTTTCAGATCAAGCTCGCGTGCAATCTGCGTATAGGCGGCCACTTCGCGGCCGACCTGGCTGGCAAACGCAGCGCCGCAGGTGGCATCGGCGTCCAGCCCCAGGCCGCGCAACTTGTCGTTGGCCGCAGGGCTTTGCACAAAGTCCCTGGCCACGCGCTCCAGCTGCTGGGCAATGGCGTCGTCCAGCCCCGCCGGGGCCAGCAGGCCATACCAGGCGTCGGCCGAATACTTGCCGCCACCGGCCTCGGCAAACGTGGCCACATCGGGCAGCAGCGACGACCGCTTGGGCGATGCCACGGCCAGCGCGGTGAGCTTGCCGCTCTTGATCTGCGGCAGCACCGAGCCCAGCGTGGCAAACGAGCTGTCGAGCTGGCCGCCCACCAAGTCCGTGACCACCGGCGCGGCGCCCTTGTAGGGCACATGGTTCAGCTGCAAGCTGTTGGCGCGGGCAAACATCTCGGTGGCAAAGTGGCCTGAGCTCCCCACGCCCGCCGTGCCTGCGGACAGACGCCCCGGATCCTCGCGCGCACGGGCCATGTACTCAGCCAGCGACTTCACGGGCAGGGCCTGCCCCACCACCAGCACCGTGGGGCTGGTGGCTACGGTGCACAGCGGCTTGAACGACTTCACCGCATCGAACTTCACCCGCCCGGCGTACAGACCCGGGATCATGGTGTGATTGGTGGCGCCAAACAGCAGCGTGTAGCCGTCGGCGGGCGCGCTGGCCACCGCCTGGGCGGCCAGGATGGTGTTGGCGCCGGGCTTGTTGTCCACCACAAAGGGCTGGCCCAGCGCGCGGCTGGCGTGGTCGGCAAACGCACGGGCCACCACATCGGTGGGGCCGCCTGCGGCAAATCCCACCACCAGTTTGACGGGCTTGTGGGGGAACGCAGTTTGCGCCCCTGCTGCACCGGATGCTATACAAACAATAGCTATCAGCGCTTTATGGACGAGCGCAGAGGCCGTTTTTCTTCTCAAAATGTCGTGCATGTCTTTGTCTCCATGGGCCGGGGCGCCCTGCCCCGTGCCTTTTTTCTCTTTGCTTTCAGGAAGGGGGCTGGCGTCAGGCCGCAGCCATCGCTGCGCCAGGCACCCGGGCCAGCACGGCCAGCAGGTTCTGCGCCGCGCCCACGCCCATGTTCACGTAGGCATCGCTGGTCACGCCGCCGATGTGGGGGCTGAGGATGAAGTGCTTCTCGCCCTGGAAGGGATGGCCCGCCGTCATCGGCTCGACCGCAAAACTGTCCAGCCCCGCCGCCATCACCTGGCCCGAACGCACGGCAGCCAGCAGCGCGGCCTCGTCGATCAGGCCGCCACGCGCCGTGTTCACCACAATCACGCCGCGCTTGCATTGCGCCAGCGTGGTGGCGTTCAGCATGCCCCGGTTCTCGTCGGTCAGCGGGCAGTGAAGAGACACAGCATCGGCTTCGCGCCAGATCGTCTCCAGGCCCACGCTCTGCACGTAGGCGGGCAGGTTCTTGGCAAACGGGTCGAAGCCGATCACGCGCATGCCCAGGGCGTCGGCCATCTTGGCAAACCGCAGGCCGATGGCGCCCAGGCCCACCAGGCCCACGGTGCGGCCACCCAGTTCCAGGCTTTTGTGCGTGGCTTTGTCCCAGTGGCCCGCGTGCATGCGCGCATCGAGCTGCACCACCGATTTGGCGCAGGCCAGCAGCAGCGCTAGCGCCTGCTCGGCCACGGCGGCGGCGTTGGCGCCCACGGCGGCCACCACCTCAATGCCCCGGGCCTTGGCCGCCACCTTGTCGATGGTGTCAGTGCCGCTGCCGTGCTTGGAGATGACCTTGAGCGCGGGGGCCGCGTCCATCACCGCAGCGCCCACCTTGCCGTAGCGCACGATGATGGCCACGGGGTTGTGCGCACCGCACAGGGCCACCATGTCTTCTTCGGTAGGCGTCTTGCCTGCGTAGACGATGTCGTAGCCCGTGAGCAGGTCCAGGGCTTGCTGCGCCAGATCGGCGCCGGTGACGATGATGGTTTGGCTCACAGCGATTCCCCTTCCTTCAGCACGCCCGCAGCGCGCAGCGCGGCAGGCAGCCATTTCGATGCGGTGTCGCCGCGTGCAATGGCTTCGATGCGAGCGGCTTCGTCCGCCACCTTCTTGTCGGCCAGGGCCAGCATGGCGGGGGCTTTTTCGCGCTCGATCACCACCACGCCATCAGCATCGCCCACGACCAGGTCACCCGCGTTCACCACGGCACCACCGGCGCAGATGGGGTGGTTGATGCGGCCGGGCACGTACTTGGTGGGCCCAGCGGGGTTGAAGCCCGCGCTGAACACGGGGAAGTCCAGCTCCAGGATCTCCAGCTTGTCTCGGATGGCGGCGTCCACGATCACGCCGGCCAGGCCGCGCTTCTTGCAGGCGCTGAGCATCAGCGTGCCCATCAGGGCCGCCGTCTGGTCGCCCTTGCCGTCGATCACCAGCACATCGCCCGGCTGAGCCAGGGCAATGGCGGCGTGGATCATGAGGTTGTCGCCGGGGCGCACTTCGACGGTGAAGGCAGGGCCCGCCACCTTCATGTTCTGGTGCACAGGGGCCACACGGCCGTGCATGGTGCCGCGGCGGCCTGCCACGTCGGCCAGGATGGCGGCCTGGTAGGTGGCGGCTTTTTGCACTACGTCGGCGCTCACGCGGTCGATGGTGCGGATGATTTCAGGGAGTTGGCTCATGGGGAATCCTTGGAAAGAACGCGGAGATGCTGGGGAGCGAATGGGCGCGGCTGACTGGGATGCGCGTGCAAGGCGCCCATGCCGCAGCGCAACCAGCCCCGGACTCAGCGGCTGGCGAAGTGCAGACGAAATGCGAAGGTGAAGAAGTGGGGCGGGCAGATACGCGGGACAAACCGCCCCCCCAGCGTGAGCCCGTCAGTCCAGGCTGGCGCCGGAGTCCTTGACGATCTTGGCCCAGCGCGGCACTTCGGCTTTGAGCAGCGCGCTGAACTGCTCGGCGGTGCCGCCCAGCACATCGCCGCCTTCGGAGCGCAGCTTGTCGGCCACATCGGGCTGCTGCAGGGCCGCGTTGATGGCCTTGTTGAGCTGCGCCAGGATGGGTGTGGGCGTACCGGCAGGGGCCAGGATGCCGAACCAGGTCACGGCCTCAAAGCCCTTGTAGCCCGACTCGGCCAGCGTGGGCACATCCGGCAGTTGCGGCGAGCGCTTGGCCGAGGTGATGGCAATCACCTTGAGCTTGCCGTTGCGCACCTGGCCCAGCAGCGTGGGCACCGACGACATGTACAGGTCGATCTGCCCGCCCACCAGGTCCGTCATGGCCTGGGCCGCGCCCTTGTAGGGGATGTGGCGCAGCTTGATGTCGGCGGCGTTTTCGGCCAGCTCCCCGGCCAGGTGGGCCACGGTGCCGTTGCCCGAATAGCCCAGCGTGAGCGCATCGGGCTTGCCCTTGGCGGCCGCCACCACATCAGCGTAGCTCTTGAAGGGTGAGTTGATGGGCGCAGCCATGACGATGGGCGAGGACGAGACGAGCGCCACGGGCACAAGGTCCTTGAGCGGGTCGTACGGCAGCTTGGGGTACAGCGTGGGGTTGATGGCCAGGTTGCTGGTCTGGCCAATGACGAGCGTGTAGCCGTCGGCGGGTGACTTGGCGGCGGCATCCACCCCCAGGTTGCCGCCCGCGCCGGGGCGGTTGTCCACGATGACGTTCCACTTGTTCTGGTCCGTGAGCTTTTGCGCCACCGTGCGGGCAATCATGTCGGTGCCTCCGCCGGGAGGGAACGGCACGATCAGGCGGATGGGTTTGCTGGGGTAAGCGGCCTGCGCCAGAGCGGCCCCGGTGGGTGCGGCTGCGGCCGCAAAGCCCAGGAAGGCAGCGCACAGGGAGCGCGAAAGCGAAGTGAAGGCGGTCATGAATTTGTCTCCGTTGTGGTGGTTCGTCACGCCGGTCTGCAGGGCCTTTGTTGTGATACGTGTTCTGGTCCGGCGCCGTGGGTGCGACTGTACGCAGACGTTTCAACCCATACAATGCAGTTGCGTACCATGAAACGAATTGCGCCATGAGCAACCACCCCGCCAAGCCCTCCCAACCCCTCGCCCCCGCGCCCCGTCCCATGGCTCCGGCAGATGCAGAACCCGGTGGTGGTGTCATCGCCGTCACACGTGCCCTGCAGGTGCTGGAAGCCTTTGCACTGGGCGAATCCAGCCTGCCCCTGGCCGAGCTGAGCCGCCGCTGCGGCCTGCACAAGACCACCGTGCTGCGCCTGGCGCGCACGCTGGCGCAGTCGGGCTTCATGGTGCAGCGCGAGGACGGCGACTGGCGCCTGGGCCCGGCCGCAGGCTGGCTGGGGGCGCGCTACCAGGCCGGTTTTGACGTGCAGAACGTGCTGGAGCCCGCGCTGCGCGAGCTGACTCTTGCCACGGGCGAAAGCGCCGCGTTTTATGTGCGCGAAGGCAATGTGCGGACCTGCCTCGTGCGTGTGGAAGGCCCGCAGGCGCTGCGCCACCACGCACGCATGGGCGAAGGCCTGCCGCTGGACAAAGGATCGCCGGGCCGTGTGATCCTGGCGTTTTCGGGCGAGCCGGGCAAGGCCTATGAAGAGATCCGCAAGAAGGGCTACCACTGGTCGATTGGCGAGCGCGAACAGGGCGTGGCCACGGTGTCGGCGCCGGTGTTTGGCATGCACTGGCGGCTGATGGGCTCGGTGTGCATTTCGGGCCCGGCATCGCGCCTGCCCGCCGAAAAGCTCGAAGCGCTGGCGCAGACAGTGATGGCTGCGGCCACCCAGTTGTCGTATGCGCTGGCGGGCAATTCGGCCGCGCCCGCACAAAGCCCTGTACGAGCCACCCAGTGGCATCCGTGATACTTGCCCCGCAACCTCAACTCACAAAAACCACAGGAGACCGCCGTGAGCCGCTACCCTTTTCCCGACCTGAACACCCTGCCCGAAGACATCCGCGCACGCATCGTGGAAGTGCAGGAGAAGGCGGGCTTCATCCCCAACGTGTTCCTGGCATTTGCGCGCCGCCCGGCCGAGTGGCGAGCGTTCTTTGCCTACCACGATGCACTCATGCTGAAAGAAGAAGGCAGCCTGACCAAGGGCGAGCGCGAGATGATCGTCACTACCACCAGCGCGGCCAACCAGTGCCTGTATTGCGTGGTGGCGCACGGCGCGATCCTGCGCATCTATGAAAAGAAACCCCTCATCGCCGACCAGGTGGCCGTGAACTACCGCAAGGCCGACATCAGCCCACGCGAACGCGCGATGCTCGACTTTGCGATGAAGGTCTGCCAGCGCTCGCACGAGATCGAGGACGCCGACTTCGCTGCGCTGCACGCCCACGGCTTTGACGACGAGGACATCTGGGACATCGCGGCCATCACTGCATTCTTTGGCCTGAGCAACCGCATGGCCAGCTTTGCGGGCATGCAGCCCAACCCAGAGTTTTACTTGATGGGACGGGTGCCCAAGCAGAAGTAAGTGCCCTGGCGCATTTACTATCAATCTAATAGCCAATAGCGCTTATCCAATAAGCGCTAGAGCCCAATTTCATTCAAATTCTATCCGCAGAGACCAGCGCCCGCATCCAGTCCGGCAAGGGCGCTGCCTTCTGCTGCGGGAAGTCCACCCAGATGGTGGTGGCGCCACCTGCCGCGCAAATCACGCCGGGCTGGTCCACGCGCTCCATCGTGCCCCAGGTCTCAAACGTGGTGCGGCCCGGGTCGCTCACGTAGAGCTTGAGCAACACGTCGGCCGGGTATTCGAGCTGCTTGTAGAAATTGCAGAACGCATTGACGATGACAGGCCCCTGTCCGCGCGGGTCGGGGTTGCAGCCCACCGACACCATCCACTCGATGCGCGCGGTTTCCAGGTAGCGGAAGTACACGGTGTTGTTGACATGGCCCATCGCATCCATGTCGCCCCAGCGCACCGGGAACCGCATCTCAAAGACCAGCTTCTTGACCTCAGGGATTTCGATCTTCATACCCGCTCGTGCCCCAGGGATCAGACCGCGAAGCCGTCGTCGGCTGCGATCACCGCGCCATTCACAAAATGGCTCTGGTCACTGGCCAGCATCACCAGCAGCGCATCCAGGTCCTGCGGCTGGCCCACGCGCTTGCGCGGCAGCATGTCCATGAGCTTCTTGCCCTGCTCGGTCTGCCAGTGGTGGTGGTTGATTTCCGTGTCGATGTAGCCGGGGCAGATCGCATTCACGTTGATGCCGAACCGGCCCCACTCCAGGGCCATCGCCCGGGTCATCTGCACCACAGCTGCCTTGCTCATGCAATAGGCGCCGATCTGCGGCAGCACCTTCAGGCCCGCCATCGAAGCGATATTGATGATGCGACCGCCGGTGAAGCTGCCCGGCGCTGCACCGCGGGAGCGGGCCAGCATGCGCCTGCCCACCTCTTGCGCCACAAAGAAGGCGCCCTTCACATTGGTGTCGAAGATGAAGTCATAGTCCTCGGGCGTCACGTCCTGGATGCGCTGCGTGGTGCTCACGCCGGAGTTGTTCACCAGAATGTCGATGGAGCCCATTTCGGTCTCGGCATGTGCCACGGCGGACTTGATGGAGTCGTGGTCGGTCACGTCCAGCTCGATCACATGGGCGTCACCGCCCTCGCCTTCGATGCGCGCGCGCAGCTCCTTGAGTTTTTCCACCCGGCGGCTGGCCAGCACGACGCCTGCGCCAGCGCGGGCCAGGGTGCGGGCAAACTGCGCGCCCAGCCCGCTGGAGGCGCCCGTGATGAAGGCCACGCGGCCGGACAAGTCGATGCTGTATGCCATTTAGAGTCTCCCTACTGATCAAAATAGAACGGTCGTTCGATTGTCTATATTCCGTGAATACAATCAGTCGCCAGACAGACAGAGCGCGGTCGGCGCTCTGTAGAAAATAATCCATTATCAAACGCCCGACGAGAAGCCCATGACCAACGAAGAAATCCTCGCCCAATACGGCCCCCGCGAATCCATGGAATACGACGTGGTGGTCGTTGGCGGCGGCCCTGGCGGCCTTGCCACTGCGATCCGCCTGAAGCAACTGGCGGCCGAAAAAGGCCAGGACGTCTCGGTGGTGGTGCTGGAAAAAGGCTCCGAACCCGGTGCGCACATCCTGTCGGGCGCCATCATGGACCCCAAGGCCCTCACCGAGCTGATCCCCGACTGGAAAAAGCGCGGCGCGCCGCTGAACCAGCCCGTCACCGACGACGCCTATATCTTCCTCAGCGAAAAGTCGGGCTTTCGCGTGCCCAACATGTTCCTGCCACCGTTTGCGCAGAACCATGGCAACTACATCATCAGCCTGGGCAACCTGACCAAGTGGCTGGGCGAACAGGCCGAAGCCCTGGGCGTGGAGATCTTCCCCGGCTTCACTGCGGCTGAAGTGCTCTACAACGACAACGGCTCCGTCAAGGGCGTGGCCACCGGCAACATGGGCGTTGGCAAGGATGGCGAGCCCACCGAGAACTTCCAGCTCGGCATGGAACTGCTGGGCAAGTACACCGTTTTTGCCGAAGGCGCGCGCGGCCACCTGGGCAAGCAGCTGATTGCCAAGTTCCACCTCGACAAGGACCGCGACCCGCAGAGCTTCGGTATCGGCGTCAAGGAACTGTGGGAGATCGACCCCAAGAAGCACCAGCCCGGCTTTGTGATGCACACCGCTGGCTGGCCCATGGAGAACGACACCTATGGCGGCGCCTTCCTGTACCACCTGGAGGGCAACAAAGTCGCCGTCGGTTTTGTGACCGGCCTGGGCTACCAGAACCCCTACCTCAGCCCGTTTGAAGAATTCCAGCGCTGGAAGACGCACCCGAACGTCCGCTATTACTTCGAAAACGAAAAAGGCGAAATCACGGCCAAGCGCCTGTCGTACGGCGCGCGCGCCATCAACGCCAGCGGCATCAACGCCCTGCCCAAGACCGTGTTCCCGGGTGGCGCACTGGTGGGCTGCAATGCGGGCTACCTGAACGTGGGCCGCATCAAGGGCAGCCACGCCGCCATCAAGACCGGCATGCTGGCCGCTGAAGCCGCCTACGACGCCGTGGTGGCTGGCCGCCAGCACGACGAGCTGACAGCCTACCCCGAAGCCTTTGAAAAGAGCTGGCTGCACACCGAACTGAACAAGGACCGCAACTTCAAGAACTGGTTCAAGTACGGCCTGACCACGGCCACGCTGATGAACGGTTTCGAACAATTTGTGCTGCGCGGCCACATCCCCTGGACGTTGCACCGCGACAAGCCCGACCACGCGTACCTCAAGCCTGCGGCCGAGTGCAAACCCATCGTCTACCCCAAGCCCGATGGCAAGCTCACGTTCGACCGCCTCTCCAGCGTGTTCATCAGCAACACCAACCATGAAGAGAACCAGCCCGCCCACCTGACGCTCAAGGACGCGAGCGTGCCGGTCAACATCAACCTGGCCAAGTACGCGGGCCCCGAGGCGCGCTATTGCCCGGCGGGCGTTTACGAGTTCGTGCCCGACACCACCAAAGGCGGTGATGCCCAGCGTCTGCAGATCAATGCGCAAAATTGCGTGCACTGCAAGACCTGCGACATCAAGGACCCCACGCAGAACATCGTGTGGGTCACGCCGGAAGGCGGCGGCGGTCCGAACTACGCGGGCATGTAAGCACCATCAAAATTCATAGCACCTTGCGCTTGAAGGGCCTGCGCTGCAGGCCCTTTTTTATTGATGTATCTGGCACTGGCGCTCACGCGGCTGCCCGCGTGAGTTGAAACTGCCCCATCGCACCCGCCAGCCGGTTGGCCTGGTCCTTGAGGCTCTGGGCCGCTGCAGCGCCCTGCTCCACCAGCGCGGCGTTTTGCTGCGTCATGTGGTCGAGCTGGTCGACCGCCTGGCTCACCTGGCCGATCTGCGTGCTCTGCTCGCTGCTGGCCTCGTTGATCTCGGACATCAGCGTGGTCACCCGCTCCACGCTCTGCACGATGTCGCCCATGGTGGAACCTGCGGTGACCACCAGCCGGGCGCCGTCACTCACCTTGTCCACACTGGTGGAGATCAACGCCTTGATCTCGCGCGCCGCATTGGCACTGCGCCCTGCGAGGCCCCGCACTTCGCTGGCCACCACGGCAAAGCCGCGCCCCTGTTCGCCCGCGCGGGCGGCCTCCACGGCGGCGTTCAGTGCCAGGATATTCGTCTGGAACGCAATGCCATCAATGATGCCCACGATGTCGGCGATCTTCTTGCTGCTGGCGTTGATCTCTTCCATGGTCTTGACCACCTGGCTGACCACTTCGCCGCCTTTGCTGGCCACTTCGGTGGCGTTCAGCGCCAGGGCATTGGCCTGGCGTGTGCTGTCGGCATTGGCGGCCACCATCTGCGCCAGCTGCGCAATGCTGGCCGCAGTCTGCTGCAGGTTGCTGGCGGCATGCTCGGTGCGCATGCTCAGGTCAGTGTTGCCGGCTGCCACCTCCGAACTGGCCACATGGATGGATTCGCCCGAGTCACGCACCTCGGTCACCACGTAGTGCAGCGACTCGACCATCTTGTCCAGCGCCGTGAGCAGCTGGCCAATCTCGTCGGTGCGCTGGGTTTTCATGCGCACCGTCAGGTCGCCCCGCGCCACCAGGTCCGCCGCTTCGCAGGCCTGGCGCAGCGGCAGCACGATGGAGCGCCGCAGCAGCCAGCCAAACAGCGCCGACAGCGCCACCACCACCAGCACCGCCACAGCACTGACCCATTGCGCACGGGACGCGTCGGTAATCATGCTGTCACCCGCTTTCAGGGATGACTGCTCGGAGGCTGCGAGCAACTGGTCAATGGAGCGCAGGTACTGGGTCAACGCAGCAGCGTGTTCCTGCAACTCCTTCTGGCTGATGATCTTGGCTTCGAGGGCGTTTTGCACCAGCGCATCCCGCAACACTGCATATTTCTGGCGTTGCTCCTGGGCTTCGGTCCACAGCGGCCCGGCGCTCTCGCTGGAGGACGCCTTGGCCATCGCTTCTTCAATGCGCTTGCGCATCGCGTCTTCGGCGGCGATTTGGCTGCGCATCTCAGCCACCAGCGGGAACACGTCGGACGACAACGTGGCACGCAATGCAATCTGGCCGATATAGACAGACTGCGTTTTCCAGTCCCGCACCGTGCGCTCAATGGGCAGCTGCTCTGCAGTCAGCAGCGTAGCCTGGCGGCTGGTGTCCTGGCCCGTCAGCCAGGTGGTGGCGCCGAGCAAGGCCACCGCGAAGCCCAGAATGCCAAAGCTGGCCGCCAGCTTCTGCCCCACGCTCAGGGTGCGGCTGCGCCGCGCAGGCTCTGGGCTCTGGGCGGCAGAGTCTGTTGTGGCACGGCTGACATCCGCTTGTACAGGTGCGGCGGAGAAGGTGGCGCCGCCAAGCGCCCCGGAAGTGGCTGGCAAGTAGTTCATGAGCGTTCTCCTGGTTCATTTCCCGCACCGTGCGGGGGTGGAAACCAGTGGTGGCAAGCGCTGTGCCCAGTGTGTCCCCGCAGGTACATCGCACACAGCACATGCCCCACTGGGGTCAGCGGCCCATCACGTCACGACGTGACACATTCGCCAAAGCCGCCACCGCCGGGGGTAGCGATCTCGAACACATCGCCAGGCTCCATCAGCGCCGCGCCGATATGGCCCAGCTCTTC
Source organism: Acidovorax sp. NN32 (assembly GCF_057597245.1). Lineage (NCBI taxonomy): Bacteria > Pseudomonadati > Pseudomonadota > Betaproteobacteria > Burkholderiales > Comamonadaceae > Acidovorax > Acidovorax sp. NN32. Next base: position 2,575,048 of record NZ_CP199679.1, on the reverse strand, counting down.
CACCTGGCCGTTGGCACGCAGCACGCGGTTGGCACCGGGCCGGCCGGGCTGGCCGCCTGCCATGCCAAAGGCGGGGTTCAGGCGCCCGTTGGACAAAATGCTGGCCGTCATCGCCTCCAGAAAGCGCACGCGCCGCACGCCACCATCACCACCCGCCCAGCGGCCTGCCCCGCCGGACCCGCGCTGGATCTCGTAGCTGTCGAGCACCACGGGGAAGCGGAACTCCAGCACCTCGGGGTCGGTCAGGCGCGAATTGGTCATGTGCGTCTGGACCACGCTGGTGCCGTCAAACCCGCGCACCGTGCGGCCCGAAGCATCGAACACCGCACCGGCACCGCTGCCGCCGGCAATGGTTTCGTAGTACTGGTACTGCGCATTGCCAAAGGTGAAGTTGTTCATGGTGGGCTGGCTGCCCGCCATCACGCCCAAAGCGCCGAACAGCGCATTGGTAATGCAGGTGGAGGTCTCCACATTGCCCGCCACCACCGAGGCCGGCGGATTGGGGTTGAGCATGGAGCCCTGCGGGATGATGACCTGCAGGGGTTTCAAACACCCGGCATTGAGCGGAATGTCATCGTCGACCAGCGTGCGGAACACATACAGCACCGCCGCCATGCACACAGCACGCGGGGCGTTGAAGTTGTTGGTCTGCTGCGCACTGGTGCCTGCAAAGTCGATCACCGCGCTGCGCTCGGCCACATTGACCTTGACCGACACGCTGATCTGTGCGCCGTTGTCCAACTTCAGGGTGAACTGCCCGTCTTTGAGCTGCGTGATCACGCGGCGCACCGACTCTTCCGCGTTGTCCTGCACATGGCGCATGTAGGCCTGCACGACATCCAGGCCAAACTGCCCCACCATCTTCGAGAGTTCCTGCACACCCTTCTCGTTGGCAGCGATTTGCGCGCGCAGATCGGCCAGGTTCTGCTGGGGATTTCGGCTGGGGTATGGCGTGGTGCCGCCACCCGTCGTCAGCAGGCTGCGCACCTCTTCTTCCAGAAAGATGCCACGGTCCACCAGCTTCACGTTGTTGATCTGCACACCCTCTTCGTCGATACGCGTGGAGAACGGTGGCATCGAGCCCGGCGTGGTGCCACCGATGTCGGCATGGTGGCCCCGGCTTCCCACATAAAACGTGGGCTCGTTGCCCTCGGCCACATACACCGGGGTGATCACGGTCACATCGGGCAGATGGGTGCCGCCATGGTACGGGTCGTTGAGCATGTACACATCGCCCGGGTGCATCTTCCCCGCGTTCTCGCGGATCACGGTCTTGATGCTCTCACCCATGGAACCCAGGTGCACGGGCATGTGCGGCGCGTTGGCGATCAGGTTGCCCGTGGCATCGAAGAGCGCACAGCTGAAGTCCAGGCGCTCCTTGATGTTGACCGAGTAGGCCGTGTTCTGCAGCTGCAGGCCCATCTGCTCAGCGATGTTCATGAACAGGTTGTTGAACACCTCCAGTAGCACCGGGTCCACCGTGGTGCCTGCGGCGTACTGCACCTTGCGCGCGGTGACGCGGTCCAGCACCAGGTGATCCAGGTCCGTGAGGCGCGCAGACCAGCCGGGCTCCACCACGGTGGTGGTGTTCTTCTCTGCAATGATGGCCGGGCCTGGGATCACGTCGCCAGGGTGCAGGTCCTCGCGCACCACCAGGGCAGCATCGTGCCATGCGCTGCCCGAGTACATCTTCACCGTCTCGCGCTGTGGGTGCTTGCGGTGCGGATGCACGGGAAGGCGCGGCTCGGCGGGGGCATCGCCCGCAATCATGGCCTCGACCGACACTGCCTCCACCACCAGACCCTTGCCGACCATCAGGAAGGCAAAACGCTGGCGATAGGCAGATTCGAAAGCGGCCTGGATGCTGGCCATGTCGCCAAACGGCACCACCAGGGCCGAATCGGTGCCTTCGTAGCGCACGTGCACGTTGTGGCGCACCTGCACCGGGTTGGCGCTGACCTGCTGGCGCTCCAGCTCGGCCTGGGCCGCAGAGCCCAGTGCGTCCAGGCGTTCCGCAATCAGCGGCAGCGATGCGGCGGCCAGCGGCATCTCCACCGCCTGTTCGCGGATCACCGTCTGGTCCGCCAGACCCATGCCGTAAGCACTGAGCACGCCCGCCAGCGGGTGCACAAACACACGCGACATGCCCAAGGCATCGGCCACCAGGCAGGCATGCTGGCCGCCCGCGCCACCAAAACACTGCAGCGTGTAGCGCGTCACGTCGTAGCCGCGTGCCACGCTGATCTTCTTGATGGCGTTGGCCATCTGCTGCACAGCGATCTGGATGAAGCCTTCAGCCACTTCTTCGGGCTTGCGCTGGGTCTGCGCAGCAATTTCTTCAAAGCGGGCACGCACCGCATCGGCGTCCAGTGTTTCGTTGGCGGCGGGGCCAAACACGCTGGGGAAGTAACGCGGCTGCACCTTGCCCACCATCACGTTGGCATCGGTCACGGCCAGCGGGCCGCCCCGGCGGTAGCTCACCGGACCTGGGTTGGCGCCTGCGCTTTCGGGGCCCACTCGGAAGCGGGCACCGTCGTAGGCCAGCACCGAGCCGCCGCCAGCCGCCACCGTGTGGATGCTCATCATGGGGGCGCGCATGCGCACACCGGCGACGTGGGTTTCGAACTCGCGCTCGAACGCACCGGCGTAGTGACTTACATCCGTGGACGTTCCGCCCATGTCAAAGCCGATGACCTTTTCATGCCCGGCCAGGCCCGCCGTGCGCGCCATGCCTACGATGCCACCTGCGGGCCCCGACAGAATCGCATCCTTGCCCTGAAAGGTACCCGCATCGGTGAGCCCCCCCGAAGACTGCATGAAGAACAGCTTGACGCCCGGCATCTCGCTGGCGACCTGCTCCACATAGCGGCGCAGGATGGGTGAGAGGTAAGCATCCACCACGGTGGTGTCGCCCCGGCTCACGAACTTCATCATCGGGCTGGTTTCGTGCGAGGTGCTGATCTGCGTGAAGCCCACCTCTTTGGCGATGCGCTGAGCCGCCTGTTCATGCTGGGTGTAGCGGTAGCCGTGCATGAACACAATGGCCACGCTGCGCAGACCACGTCCGTAGGCGGCCAGCAGGTCGCCGCGCAGGCTGGGTTCGTCCAGTGCCTGCAGCACATCGCCATGGGCGCCCACCCGTTCGCACGCTTCGATCACCTCGGTGTACAAAAGCTCGGGCAACTGGATGTGGCGATCGAACAAACGGGGGCGGTTCTGGTAGGCAATACGCAGCGCGTCGCGAAAGCCGCGCGTGGTCACCAGCAGCGTGGGCTCGCCCTTGCGCTCCAGCAATGCGTTGGTGGCCACGGTGGTGCCCATCTTCACGCACTCCACCAGCGCGGGTGTGACGGGCTCGCCAGGCTTCAAACCCAGCAGGTGGCGGATGCCCGCCACGGCGGCGTCCTTGTACTGCTCGGGGTTTTCGGACAGCAGCTTGTGGGTGGTCAGCGAGCCATCGGGCCGCTTGGCCACGATGTCGGTGAATGTGCCCCCACGGTCAATCCAGAACTGCCAGCGGGGAATGTGGGTGGTGGGTGCAAGTTGTGTCATGGTGTGATGGTTTGCAAAGTGAAATGAAAGGGTTCGGTGCTCGCTCAGGCCGCCAGGGCCAGAGGGGAGCGGGCCGGGGCGCGCGGCGCGCGAGCCAGTGCCTCCAGCACCGCGCGCACAGAAGGAATGGAGGGCGCTGTGACCATTGCCTTGTCCGCTCCGCACCAGGGGCGGCTCAGTGCAGCGATCCAGGGCATCACGACATGGATGTCCGAGGGCGGCAGGGTCTGCATGCTGTCCACCACAATGCTCAGCTCCTGCGCCAGGCGCGAGCCCGGTGCAAAGCGCCAGTGGTACTGGCCGCAACCCAGGCGCACCGCGCGGCTGTCTTTTTCGGTCATGGCCACGAGCCAGGGGCAGTGAAACTCCGCGCACGCAGGATCGGGAGGATCGGCCAAACAGAAGCTGTACACGTTTTCATAAGTGCGGCCAAAGCGGCGTACCAGGGTTTCGGCAATGGCGTCGCGGCCGTGGGCCACCGGCGGAAAGTCCATGTCGCCCTGCCGCACGTCCATGCGCAGCAGCGCGCCACCGGCAAAGGCCCGCTCGATCAGGTGAGGCCGGTTGCCATCCTTGGCCAGCAGATACATCTCGATGGTGTCGGAAGGGGTTTGCATGGTGATTCCTTGGTGATGCCAACAATGCAATGGCCTAGCGCTGCGTGTAGTACGGGATGAAGAGCTGGTTGGCCTCGCTCCCCACGGACCGCACCCATTCGCGGGAAAACCGTTCGCCCAGGCGTTTGAGTTCGGAGTCCAGCACCGCGGTGGGGGGCTCGACCTTGATGCCTTTGCGCTGCAGTTCGATCACCGACTCCTCGGCCACTGCGGCGCTCATCGCCCAGCCCCGTTTTTCGGCGTCTGCTGCAGCCTGGCTCACGGCCTGGCGCACCGGGGCGGGCAGTGCGTCAAACGCCTGCTGGTTCACAAAGACGATGTTCTTGGGGAACCAGGCGTTGATACCGTAGTACTGCTTGATCTGGCCCCAGACCTGGTTTTCCACCCCGGTCAGGGCCGATGTGATCATCGAATCCAGCTTTCCGGCCGCCAGTGCCTGGTTGACCTCGACCATGGGCACATCCACGGGCGTGGCGCCCAGCAGCTCGGCAATACGCACCGTGCCCGGGTTGTAGGTGCGCATGCGGGTTCCCTTGAAATCCACAGACGAACGCACCGGGACCGTGGTGAACAGCCCCTGCGGAGGCCACGGCACGGCGTACAAGGCTTTGAGCCCCTTGCGCGCCATGTGCACTTCGATCAACGGTCGCTGCACATCCCACATGCGCCGTGCGTCGGCATAGCTGCGGACCACAAAAGGCACGGAATCGCCACCTGCCATGGGGATCTCGCGCACCAGGCTCGTCATGATGGTTTCGCCCGCCTGGGCCTTGCCGTCCTGCACCGCCTGAGGAATCTCCGCCAGTTTGAACAAGGCGTTGTTGGCATGCACTTCAATGCGCAATGCACCGGCTGAAGCACGCTCCACGTCCTGCGCAAACTGGACGATATTGCGCGTGTGGAACGACTCCGCCCGGTAGCCCGTGGCCAGCTTCCACTGGGTTTGGGCGTGCAGCACCGGGGCCACGGCAAGCGCGGCCAACAACACGATGGTCTTCATGGTGAGCTCCTGTACGGATTTTTCGGCGAGAGGTGCTGCGGGGTCAGCCCTGCATCTGGCGTGGCAGCCAGAGCACGACGTCGGGCACGAAATACGTCAGGATGACCGCAACGATCATCAATGCGAACAAAGGCAGCGCAGTGCGGGCGATCCAGGTAACTTCGCGGCGCGTCATGCCCTGCAGCACAAAGAGGTTGAAGCCCACCGGCGGCGTGATCTGCGCCATCTCCACCACCAACACGATGAAGATGCCGAACCACACCAGGTCAAAGCCTGCAGCTTCCACCGTGGGCAGCAGCACCGCGATGGTCAGCACCACCATGGAGATGCCATCCAGGAAGCAGCCCAGCAGGATGAAAAACATGATGAGCAGCAGCATCAGCGCAAAGGGCGACAGGTGCAGGGCGCCGATGAACTCGGCCAGGTGGCGTGGCAGGCCGATGAAGCCCATGGCCAGTGTGAGGAACGCGGCGCCCGCCAGGATGAGGCCGATCATGCAGTACACGCGGCAGGCAGCGACCAGCCCGTCCTTGAAGCGCGCCCAATCGAGTGATCCCTCAATCTTCGCCAGAATCAGCGACCCGCCCACACCCAGCGCCGCGGCCTCGGTGGCGGTGGCAATACCGCTGTAGATGGCGCCCAGCACCACCACGATGAGCGACACCACAGGGATCAGGTGGCGCGACGCATAGAGCTTCTGCACAAAGCTCAGGCGGGCATCGGGCGCTGGCACCTTGTCCTTGTTGAACAAGGCCCACACGACGATGTAGCCCATGAACAGTGCTGCCAGCAGCAGGCCTGGAATCACGCCGGCCAGGAACAGCTTGGAGATCGACACATTGGCCGCCACGCCATAGACGATCATGATGATCGACGGCGGGATCAGCAGGCCCAGCGTGCCTGCGCCAGCCAGTGTGCCCACCGAGATGTCTTCGGGATAGCCACGCTGCTTGAGTTCGGGCAGCGTGATCTTGCCGATGGTCGCGCAAGTGGCCGCCGATGAGCCCGAGATGGCAGCGAAGATGGTGCAGCCCACCACGTTCACGTGCAACAGGCGGCCGGGCAGACGGTCCAGCCAGGGCGCCAGGCCTTTGAACATGCTGCTCGACAGCTTGCTGCGAAACAATATCTCGCCCATCCAGAGGAATAGCGGCAAGGCCGTGAGCGTCCAGCTGGAGGTAGACCCCCAGATGGTCAGCATCATGCTGTCACCCACGGGGCGGCTGGTAAAAAGCTCCATACCGACCAGCGCCACCGCAAGCAGTGACAGGCCGATCCACAAACCCGAACCGAGCACTGCAAAGAGCACCACGATCAGGCCAAAGGCAATGATGACGTCCATGTTGATTTCTCCTGCAGGGGGTTACTCGGAACGGGCCGATTCAGACACGGCCATGAAGGCCACGCCCTGAAAGCGCAGGATGAGCGCATGGGCAAACGACAGCGCAAAGCCGATGCAGCCCATGGCCATGCTGATCTGGGGAATCCACAGCGGCGAAGCATCGGCCGCAGGCGAAATGTCGTGCGTGACGTAGGAAATCCACACCGAGCGCACTGCGTAGCAGGCGATATAGGCCGTGAGCACCAGTGCACTGGACAGGCAGAACCATTCAAAGGCGCCGCGCCAGCGTGACGGCAGCCGGTCGAGCAACAGGGTCACCCGGATGTGGTCTCCGTTTTGCAATGTGCCGGGCAATGCAAAGAACAGCGCTGCGGCGATGGCGTAGCCTGCATACGCGTCGAGACCGTCGATGTTGACGTGAATGACCTCGCGGGCAAACACGCCCAGCGTGACTGCGGCGAACGCAGCCAGCATGGACAGGCCGGACAGCAACATCAGCAGCCTGTAGAAATTTCGGACGAGTTTGTCCATGGCGTACTCCGGTAACGCTTGAAAAAAATGAGGGGGAGTGGCGACGAAAGAACTGGGCAGCATGCGCCTGTGCTACCCCGGCCCCACTGCGGGGGCTCGGAAAACGACGATTACTTCTTGCGGTAGGCGTCGATGATGGCCTGCCCCTCAGGTCCAGCAGACTTGATCCAATCGGCCGTCATGGACTCGCCAATGCTTGCCAGTTCCTTCTTGATGCTGTCGCTGGGCTCGGCCACGGTCATGCCTTTGGCGCCCAGCTCTTTGATGAACTCCTTGTCCACTCGCTCGCTCGTGGACCAGCCGCGCTCTTCGGCGGCTGCCGCTGCCTTCAGCACGGCGTCCTGCAAAGGCTTGTCGAGGGCATCGAACGCCTTCTGGTTCACCACGGTGGCATTGCGCGGAAGCCATGCGCTGACGGGATAGAAGTGCTTCACCTGCTCATACAGCTTGGATTCCACGCCGCTGGCGCTGGACGTCAGGAAGTTCTGCACGGTGTTGGTAGCCAGGGCCTGGCCCAGCTCCGACAGCTGGATCGTCACCGGTTGCGCCTTGAGCAGTTGCGCAATGCGCGTGGTGGCGGGGTTGTAGGCCCGCATCTTGGTGCCTGCAAAGTCCGCGGGCGTACTCACGGGCTTGAGCGAGTAGAGCGACTGGCCGGGCCATGGCACGCTGAACAGCACTTTCACGCCTTGGGACGCGAGCAGCTTCTCCTGGGCAGGCTTGGCGGCCAGATACAGGCGCTTGGAATCGGCATAGCTCGTGGCCAGGAACGGAATCGAGTCCACACCAAACAGCGGGTTCTCGTTGGATGCGCCGGAGAGAATGAACTCGGCCGAAGGCACCTGGCCGGTTTGCACCGCACGCTTGATTTCGTTGGCCTTGTACAGCGAGCCACCGGGGTGCAACACGATCTTGAGCTTGCCGCCCGTGAGCTGATCCACCTCGTTGGCGAACTGCTGCACGTTCTGCGTCTGGAAGCTGTTGGCGCCATAGCCCGTGGGCAGGTCCCACTTGATCTGGGCCTGGGCGGCGCAGGCGCTGAGGACTGCGGACAAACAAATTGTGATTTTCTTCATGGTGGAACTCCTTGTTGAAAGCGGATCAGAAACTGGCGAGCTGGTGGTTGAGAAGGTCGGTGACCAGCATGCAGCCCGGTGCATGCGTGATGCAGAACGCGGGCTGGGCATTCAAGATGGCCGATTGCGGGGTGACGCCGCAGGCCCAGAAAACAGGGATTTCGCCCGGCATCAGCGCTACGGCGTCGCCGTAGTCGGGATGGGCCAGATCGGCGATGCCGATCAGCGCCGGGTCACCGATGTGCACAGGTGCTCCATGCACGTTGGGAAAACGAGAAGTGACTTGCACGGCGCGGATCACATCCGCTGCGGGCATGGGACGCATGGTCACCACCATGGCGCCGCCAAAAGGGCCGGCCGGCTCGGTTTGCACGTTGGTGCGGAACATGGCCACGTTCTTGCCTTCGTCGATGTGGCGCAGGCGGATGCCTGCCTCGATCAATGCGGACTCGAACGAAAACGAACAGCCCAGGATGAAGGTGACCAGGTCCGGCCGCCAGAGGCTGGCAATGTCCGCCACCTCCTCCGACATTTCACCGTGGCGCCAGATGCGGTACAGCGGCACATCACTGCGGATGTCGATGTCCTTGCCCAGCGAAGGCAGGGTGAACTGGCCGGGCTCGCTGACCGCCAGCACGGGGCAAGGCTTGGGATTGCGCTGGCAGAACCGCAGAAAGTCACTGGCAAGCACCTCGGGCAGGATGACCACGTTGCCTTGCACATGGCCGTCTGCGAGACCGCTGGTGTGCGATGTCCACAGGCCCTTGCGGATGGTGTCGCGGACGTGGTTCGGATTGCTGGCGCCCTCAGGGCCAAACACCGCGAGCGAATTTTCTTGAGCTAAGTCCACCGTATTTCCTTGCATTGAGAAAAGTCAATTGCATGACGTTGGACGGATTGTGTTGGGGTGTAACTGCGCTGGCAAATTCAAAAAATTTCTCTTAGCTCATCGATTTTTTCGATGCACTTCATTGGGGCGAAGCAAACCAATTTGGTGCTCAGGGTTAACCCTTGAATTTCTATTTAGGGTTAACCCGAGTCCTCGAAAGGAGAATTTGCACAAGCGCAGCCGCACCGAACTGCGCATGTCGCTTCAATGCGAAGTTCTCGGGGCTGCGCCGTAAACGCAGACACTGCAGCCGCAGTGCGCGCAGCGGAAAAAGGAGCGTGCGTGGTCCCCGCGCTCAGGCGCGGGCCTTGCGGGGCTTGGGCGCTGGGGGTTGCTGCGCTTCGATGAAGCTGAGCGCCGAACGCACGATCGCCTCCATCGCGGGCGAAGACGGGTCTTCGCGGTAGCTCACGTGAATGGGCAGCGGACGCAGCGCAATGTCGCAGGCCAGCGCACGAAGATCCGGGAATGCCAGCATCCTCTGCACCGCCAGGCGCGGCAGCGTGGCAACGCCAAAACCGCCCTGCACCAGCTGCACCATGGCAGAGATTGAGGAAATGGTGTGCACGCAGCGCGGCTCCACCTGCGCCTGGCGCAGCGTGTCCAACAGGTACACATGGGGCTGAGAACCGCGCTGAAAGGTCAGGATGTCGGTGCCGGCAAAGTCTTCTGATGCATAGCGCCGCTTGCGGTGGATCTTGCTGTTGCCGACGAACACCATCTCCATCGGCGTCAGCGCCTGGCTGCGAATGCCTTCGGCCGATGCGGGCAAGGCCGCAAACACGGCATCCAGCGTGCCCCGGCGGATCTGATCCAGCAGCACCGGCGTGGATTCGACCGTGAGTTCCAGCTCCAGCAGCGGGTTGTCCTTGCGCAGTTGTTCCACCCAGGGGATGAGCCACGAGTGGAGCACCGACTCAATGGCGCCCAGTCGAATCGACACTTCCAGCGGGCCGCCCGAGCCCATCTCGGCCTTGAGCTGGCGCTGCAGCTCCAGCATCCGCTTGGCGTACGTCAGAAAGCGCGTGCCCGCCACTGTGAGCTTGAAATGTTTGTCGCGCCGGTCCAGCAGCAGCACGCCCAGTTCTTCCTCCAGCGCCGCCACGCGACTTGACATGGCCGACTGCGTCAGAAAGAGCTTTTCCGCTGCGCGCGTCACGCTCTTGAGGGAGGCCACCCAGTAAAAGGCTTCGACAAAACGCAGGTTCATGGTGGTGGTTCTCCGGCCTTGCTGGCACGTTGCAAGCTCCTGGGCGGTGCACCCTGGTGGTGCAACACCCCCCAAGCCAGCGCTGAAAGGCGTGGCCATTCTGCCGTTGATCCGCGTGTTCCACAGCCTTTGAACCGCAAAAACAGAGCATCGCCGGGTTTCCTCGATGCCTGCGCAATGGAATTGCGACCGGATGCAAATACTATAAAAACAATAGCTATTAGCGCTTTAAAGATAAGCGCTAGAGTCCAATTTCATTCAAACTCACCCCACAAACAGGGGCAGATCGGCCTTCTTGAGCGTGCGCAGCACGAAGCTGGAGCGGCTGTGCCGGATGCCTTTGATCTTGTAGAGCTTCTCACGCAGCAAGCGCTCGTAATCGCGCGTGTCCTTCACGACGATGCGCAGCAGGTAGTCGTAGTCGCCCGACACCAGGTGCGCCTCGATCACCTCGGGAATGCTGGCGAGTGTTTCGCCAAATTTTTCGAGCGTGTTGTCGGAATGGCTGTCGAGCGTGACCTGCACCAGCACCGTGTCGGCCAGGTCCAGCGACTGCGGGTTGATGCGCACGGTATAGCCCTGGATCACACCCGCCTCTTCCATCTTCTTGATGCGGCCCCAGCAGGGCGATGCGCTCAGGCCCACGGCCTGCCCGATCTCTTGCAGGCTGGCGCGGGCGTTGCCCTGCAGCACAGCGAGAATTTTTCTATCCAGTCGATCCATCGGCTGGATTATTCACCAATCTTCGCCAACACAGAAAAATATCCTGCGATTCACTCCATTTGAAGCGAATTCAGCAAATTCATCTCATCCGCCCCGCGCATACTTCTTCCATCAAGGCGCTCTTACCGGAGCGCACAAACTGACAAGGCCCCGGCTGGTTACCGCCAGCACGGGGCCCTTGGCATTTTTTGGCGTCGCCCATGGCCAACAGAAGCGCCTTGGCTAGCGCCCTGGTGGGTAGTTAATAAGCACGCTTACCAGCACAAACCCCGATGCCTGCGCCGATGCTGCACCGCCATAATTTGGCAGAGGCTGGGGTCCGCTCTGCAAGGAGCAACCGTGCATCCCCACCAACCCAGCCCACCATTAACAGGAGACAGCATGCAACTGACCAAACTCGTCGTCGGCCTGAGCCTTGCGCTCGGCTTTGTGGCCACCGCTGCCGCGCAGACCACCATGCGCATCAGCATCTCGACAGCCCAGAATTCCCACCAGGGGATTGCCATCGACACGTTTGCCAAGGAAGTCGAAAAGCGCACGGCCGGCCGCTACAAGGTACAGACGTTCTACAACGGCGCCCTGGGTGGCGAGCGCGAATCGATTGAAGCCGTGCAGCTGGGCACGCAAGAGCTGGCCTTCAGCTCCACCGGCCCCGTGCCCAACTTTGTGCCCGAAGCGCGCATCTTTGACGTGCCCTTCCTGTTCCGCGACAAGGCCCATGCGCGTGCGGTGCTGGATGGCCCCATCGGCCAGGAGATGCTGACCAAGTTCGACAGCAAGGGCTTCAAGGCCCTGGCCTGGGCCGAGAACGGCTTTCGCCACATGACGAACAGCAAGCGCTCGGTGAACACGCCTGAAGACCTCAAGGGCCTGAAGATGCGCACCATGGAAAACCCCGTGCACATCGCCGCGTACAAGGGCTTCGGCATCATCACCACGCCCATGGCCTTCCCCGAAGTGTTCACGGCCCTGCAACAAGGCACCGTGGACGGCCAGGAGAACCCGCTGCCCGTGATCATCTCGGCCAAGTTCGACCAAGTTCAAAAGCACCTGACGCTGACCGGCCACGTGTATTCGCCTGCCATCTTCGTGATGAACAAGGCCTCGTTCGACAAGCTCTCGGCCGCCGACAAGCAGGCCTTCATCGACGCCGCCAAGGAAGGCACCAAGGCCAACCGTGCACGCGTGGATGAAGACGACGCCAAGGGCGTGGCCGACCTGCGCGCCAAAGGCATGACGGTGGTGGACAATCCGGACAAGTCCAAGTTTGTGGCGGCGCTGGCGCCTGTGAACGCCGAGTTTGAAAAACAGTTTGGCAAGGCCACCCTGGACAAGATCCGCGACGTCAAGTAGTTGCATGCGCATCAGCTACTATATTTTTAGTAGCACACAACGCCCGTAGAATAAGCGCTACGGGCGTTTTTTATCTTCAATCTGATTCTCTCCACCGAATCATCCGAACCCATGGCGTTGTCCGCCCCATGAAAAAAGCTTTTCTGATGTTTGAACGCGGGGCCACGTTTGCAGCGTTGCTCGGCGCGTGCGCCATGCTGGTCATTGCCGCATCGCTGGGCATGTTCCAGATCGTGACCCGCTTTGTGCTGGAGCAGCCCGCCGAGTGGACTGAAGTGCTGATCCGTTTCAGCCTGATCTGGATGGTGTTCCTGGCCATCCCCAGCGCGTTCCGCCAGGGCGCGATGGTCAGCGTGGATGTGCTGTACCGCTGGAGCCCCCCGCGCGTGCGCCGGGTGCTGGACTATGTCGTGGCAGTGGCGGCGCTGGCACTGATTGGCGTGATCGTGTGGTGGGGCTGGGACTATGCCCAACGCGGCGGCGTGCAGTCGATGGCGGGGCTCGAATCCGTCTCCATGTTCTGGGCCTACGTGGCCATGCCGGTGGGTGGCGTGTTCAGCGCCATTGGCATCGTCGGCAACCTGCTAGACCCTCAACGCCTTGAGCTGGAGACCGCGCAATGACGCCCGTCATGATCACCACCATGGTGCTGTGTTTTGCACTCACTGTGTCCGTGGCCGTTTCCATCGGCCTGGCCTCCATCCTGGGCATCCAGGTAGCCAATGCCAACATGCTGATCTCTGTGAAGGAGATGTTTGGCTCCATCAACAAATTTCCGCTGGCCGCCATTCCGTTCTTCATCCTCGCGGGCAACCTGATGGAAACGGGCGGCATATCCCGCCGCCTGGTGGAGTTTGCCAAGAGCATCGTGGGCGGCGTGCAGGGTGGCCTGCCCATGACCTGCGTGCTGACCTGCATGATCTTTGCGGCCGTGTCGGGCTCGTCGGTGGCCACCACATTTGCCATTGGCGCCATCCTGATCCCCGCGCTCATCAAGCATGGCTACCCCACGAGCTACGCCGCATCCCTGCAGGCCACCAGCGCCGAGCTGGGCGTGATCATCCCGCCCTCCATCCCCATGATCCTGTATGGCGTGAGCGCCGAAGTGTCGATTGGCGAGCTGTTCATCGCCGGCTTTGGCCCGGGGCTGCTGATCAGTGGCGCGCTGATGCTTTTTGTCTGGGCGTACTGCAAGTACAAGGGCTGGGGCAAAAACGACGGCGACGGCCGCATGCCTCTTGGCAAGGCCACGCTGCAGGCGGGCTGGGCGCTGCTGATGCCGGTGATCATCCTTGGCGGCATCTACGGTGGCGTATTCACCCCCACTGAAGCATCGGCCGTGGCGGTGTTCTACGCATTGATTGTGGGGGTGGTGATATACCGCGAGATCCGGCTCAAGGACCTGTTTGCCATCCTGCGCAAATCGGCCATCTCGTCCGCAGTGATCATGTTCATCATTGCCAATGCGGGCCTGTTCGCCTTCCTCATCACCCGTGCTGGCGTGCCGGATGCCATTGGCCGCTGGCTGGAGGCGGTGCTGCAATCCCCCACCCTCTTCCTGCTCGGGGTGAACGCGGCGTTGTTCGTGATCGGCATGTTCATCGAGACCAGTGCCGCCATCATCGTTCTGGCGCCCATCCTGGCTCCCGTGGCCATCCACTTTGGTGTGGACCCGGTGCACTTTGGCCTGATCATGGTAGTGAACCTGGCCATGGGCATGATCACGCCGCCGTTTGGCGTGAACCTGTTTGCAGCCTGCACCGTGGCGCGAATATCGCTAGACCGCATCGTCGGGCACCTGATTCCGTTTGTGCTTGTCATCATGGCCTGCCTGATGGTGGTGACCTATGTGCCGCAGTTGTCGCTGGGTTTGCGCGATCTGGTCTACGCAAAGTAGTTAGAATCCCCCGGTCAGGAGAGAGTGCCAAGCCCCACAGGCCACCGCACCGCCGAAGGCGCAGGCAACAGCCGAACGCTCAGGCAAAAGGACTGACAACCGCCCGCAGTGATGCGGGCGTTCCCTTGCTGGAGAGAGATGGTCCGCCGCACCGCGTGTTGAGGCCATCCACCGAAGGAGCAAACCGCACGGCCAGCCAGGGCGCTGCGGTGAATCTCTCAGGTAAAGCGGACAGCAGGGCAAATCCCGTGACCACCTCCGTGGTTGCGGCCCCCATTTGCCCGGAGTCCGCCATGTCGTCAGCCACCACCGCCCCCCTGCTCACCACGCCCCTGAACGCCCTGCACATCGAGCTGGGCGCCCGCATGGTGCCGTTCGCCGGCTATTCCATGCCCGTGCAATACCCCGCAGGGCTGATGGCTGAACACCAGCACACGCGCAACGCGGCGGGTCTGTTTGATGTCTCGCACATGGGTCAGCTCAAGCTGGTCGGCCCTGACGCCGCAGCGGCGTTTGAAACGCTGATGCCCGTGGACGTGATCGACCTGCCCGTGGGCAAGCAGCGTTACGGCCTGCTGCTGACCGACGAAGGCACGGTGATTGATGACCTGATGTTCTTCAACAAAGGCAACGACACCCTGTTCGTGATCGTGAACGGCGCCTGCAAGGTGGGCGACATCGCCCACATCCAGGCCCGCATCGGCCAGCGCTGCAACGTGATCCCCATGCCCGACCACGCGCTGCTGGCGCTGCAAGGCCCGCAAGCCGTCACTGCCCTGGCGCGCCTGGCGCCCGGCGTTGAAAAGCTGGTGTTCATGACGGGCGGTGATTTTTCCATCGCGGGCTGCGACTGTTTTGTCACCCGCAGCGGCTACACGGGCGAAGACGGCTTTGAAATCTCGGTGCCCGCTGCGCAGGCCGACACCCTGGCCCGCGCACTGCTCGCGCAGCCTGAAGTCAAGCCCATCGGCCTGGGTGCGCGCAACTCGCTGCGCCTCGAAGCAGGCCTGTGCCTGTATGGCAACGACATCGACACCACCACCACGCCGCCTGAAGCCGCGCTGAACTGGGCCATCCAGAAGGTGCGTCGCACGGGCGGCGCCCGCGCAGGGGGTTTCCCCGGAGCAGACAAGGTGCTCGCGCAGATCGACAACCCCGCCAGCCTGCAGCGCAAGCGCGTCGGCCTCGTCGCACTGGAGCGTGTGCCTGTGCGCGAACACACCGAATTGCAGAGCGAAGACGGCCAGAAGATTGGCGAAGTGACCAGCGGCCTGCTGAGCCCCACGGTGAACGAACCCGTGGCTATGGGCTATGTCACACCCGCCTTCGCCGCCATCGGCACGCGGGTGAACGCCATCGTGCGCGGCAAGGCCGTGCCCATGGAAGTGCGTGCCATGCCCTTTACCCCCGCGCGCTACTACCGCGGCTGACCGTCTGAAACTGCGCCAGCCCGGCTACAGTCTTGGCTGGCATCGGCACTTTTGTTTGTTTTTCCCCTTTTTTTCTGGAGCCCCCATGACCGTCAAGTTTTCCAAGGATCACGAGTGGATCGACATCTCCGACCACGAAGCCGCCACCGTGGGCATCACGGTACACGCCCAGGACGCGCTGGGCGATGTGGTGTTTGTGGACCTGCCCGAAGTCGGCAAGACCTTCACCCAAGGTGAAGTCGCCGGCGTGGTGGAGTCCGTCAAAGCCGCCGCCGACGTGTACATGCCCGTCAGCGGCGAAATCGTCGAGGTGAACGAAGCCCTGCGCGCCGACCCCTCGCTGGCCAACACCGACCCGCTGGGCGCTGGCTGGTTCTTCAAGGTCCACGTGACCGACATGATGCAATTCGACGCGCTCATGGACGAACCTGCGTACGCAGAGTTCGCCAAGAACGCCTGATCTCCGGATCTTTTGTTCCCCGAGGCCCGGCGCCCTGCCGGGCCAATGTGCCTCCTTGTTGTCCCACGCCGCCGCCGATGACCACCCTCGCCCCCCTGCCCACGCTCGCAGCGCTTGAAAACGCCACCGAATTCCTGCCACGCCACATCGGCATCGATGCGGCCGATGAAGCGCACATGCTGTCGGTGATTGGTGAGGCCTCGCGCCGCGCCCTCATCGACTCCATCGTGCCGCGCTCCATTGCACGCAGCCGCGCGATGGACCTGCCCCTGCCGATCACGGAAGCGGCGGCGCTGGCCGAACTCAAGGCGATGGCATCGAAGAACCAGGTCCTGAAGAGCTTCATCGGCCAGGGCTACTACGGCACCCACACACCGGGCGTCATCCTGCGCAACATCCTGGAGAACCCCGCCTGGTACACGGCCTACACGCCGTACCAGGCCGAAATCTCGCAAGGCCGCATGGAGGCGCTGGTCAATTTTCAGACCATGGTCTGCGATCTGACCGGCATGCCGATTGCCAATGCGTCGATGCTGGACGAAGCCACGGCCGCCGCTGAGGCGATGACGCTGGCCAAGCGCTCCGTCAAGAGCAAAAGCAATGTGTTTGTGGTGGCCGGTGATGCCCACCCGCAAACCATCGAAGTGATCCAGACCCGTGCCAAGCCCCTCAATATCGATGTGGTGCTGGCCAACTCCGCCGCCGAATGGGATGCAGCGCTGAACGGCGACTACTTCGCCGTGCTGGCCCAGTACCCCGCCACCAGCGGCCGCATTGATGACCTGCGCGCCGACGTGGAAAAGGCGCATGCCAAACAGGCGGCCTTCATCGCAGCGGCCGACCTCCTGGCCCTCACGCTGATCACCCCGCCCGGTGAATGGGGTGCCGATATCGTCGTAGGCACCACGCAGCGCTTCGGCATGCCCATGGGCGCGGGTGGCCCGCACGCTGCCTACATGGCCTGCCGCGACGAGTTCAAGCGCAGCCTGCCCGGCCGCCTGGTGGGCGTGAGCGTGGATACACATGGCAAGCCCGCCTACCGCCTGGCCCTGCAAACGCGCGAGCAGCACATCCGCCGCGAAAAGGCCACGTCCAACATCTGCACCGCGCAGGTGTTGCCCGCCGTGATCGCCAGCATGTACGCCGTGTACCATGGCCCCGATGGGCTCAAGCGCATTGCACAGCGTGTGGCCAGCTACACCGCCATTCTGGCCAAGGGGCTCACCCAACTGGGCGCACCGGTGCGCCCGCAGGCGTGTTTTGACACGCTGACGCTCAAGACCGATGGCGCTACTAAATCCATAGCTGCTCGCGCAGTACAGCTGGGCGCCAACCTGCGAATTTATTTCGAAAACTACCTGTGCATCTCGTTGGACGAGACCACCACGCGCGCCGACATCGAGCTGCTGTGGAAGGTGTTCGCCGCGGATGGCCAGGCGCTGCCCACGTTTGACGCCTTCGAGAAGGGTGTAGAGCCGCTGATCCCCACCGAACTTCGCCGCGCCAGCAAGTACCTGACTCATCCGGTGTTCAACACCCACCACTCCGAAACCGGCATGCTGCGCTACATCCGCCAGCTGTCTGACAAGGACCTGGCGCTGGACCGCAGCATGATCCCTCTGGGCAGCTGCACCATGAAGCTCAACGCCACGAGCGAGATGATCCCCATCACCTGGCCCGAGTTTGCCAACGTGCACCCGTTTGCCCCTGCCGACCAGCTGCTGGGCTACAAGGAGCTGGATGAGCAGCTGCGCGCATGGCTGTGCCAGGCCACGGGCTACGCAGGCATCAGCCTGCAGCCCAACGCCGGATCGCAAGGCGAATACGCGGGCCTGCTGGCCATCAAGGCATACCACGAGGCCCAGGGCCACGGCCACCGCAACATCTGCCTGATCCCCAGCAGCGCACACGGCACCAACCCCGCCAGCGCCCAGATGGTGGGCATGCAGGTGGTAGTGACCGCCTGCGACGCCAACGGCAACGTGGACATGGCCGACCTGCAGGCCAAGTGCGAACAGCACAGTGCCAACCTGGCCTGCATCATGATCACCTACCCCAGCACGCACGGCGTGTTCGAAACGCAGGTGAAGGAGCTGTGCGCCCTGGTGCACAGCCACGGCGGCCGGGTGTATGTGGACGGCGCCAACATGAACGCCCTGGTCGGCGTGGCCGCCCCTGGCGAGTTCGGCGGCGACGTGAGCCACCTGAATCTGCACAAGACCTTCTGCATTCCGCACGGCGGTGGCGGCCCCGGCGTAGGTCCCGTGTGTGTGGTGGCCGATCTGGTGCCCTACCTGCCTGGTCATGCCACGGCCGGTGTGGCCGGCGGCGTGGGTGCCGTGTCGGCAGCGCCTCTGGGCAATGCCGCCGTGCTGCCCATCAGCTGGATGTACTGCCGCATGATGGGCGCCGAAGGCCTGCAGGCTGCGACCGAAACCGCCATCCTCTCGGCCAACTACATCAGTGCACGCCTCAAGGATCACTACCCCACGCTGTACGCGAGTGCCAATGGCCACGTGGCGCACGAGTGCATCCTGGACCTGCGCGGCCTCAAGGACACCAGCGGCGTGATGGCTGAGGATGTCGCCAAGCGCCTGATCGACTACGGCTTCCACGCGCCCACACTGAGCTTCCCCGTGCCCAACACGCTGATGGTGGAGCCCACCGAGAGCGAAACGCTGTTCGAGATCGACCGCTTCGTCGACGCGATGATTGCCATCCGCGAAGAGATCCGCCAGATCGAATCCGGCGCCTGGCCGCAGGACAACAACCCGCTGAAGAACGCACCCCACACGGCCGAGAGTCTGCTGGGCGGCGAATGGGCTCGCCCTTACGCCCGCGAAGCCGCCGCTTACCCGGTGGCCGCCCTGCGCCAGGCCAAGTACTGGTCTCCTGTTGGCCGCGTGGACAACGTATGGGGTGACCGCAATCTGAGCTGCAGCTGCATCCCGGTGTCTGACTACGCCTGAGACGCCTGAATTGCCTGAACGCAGTGACCTCGACCACCAGCGCCTGCACTGTCTGCCAGCCGCCTGCGCTGGACGCGCTGGTCCGGTCTGAACCTGCCCTGGCCGCTCTGTGGCAGGCCCTGCCCCGCCGTCAGTTCGGCGCAGGCACGCTGCTGCAGCCCGCGGGCGAGACCAGCACGCGCTGCTGGCAGGTGCGCAGCGGTGTGGTTCGGCTGTTCTACCTGAACGAACAAGGTACCGAACGCAACCGGTCGTTTCACGGCACCGGCAGCTGGGTGGCTGGCAACCTGCCGCCTCTGGCGCTGCCCAGCCCTTATGCCATCGAGGCCCTGGCACCCGTAGAGGCTGTGGAGCTGACTTATGCCACCTTGCAGCAGTGGCAACGCAGCTTTGCCCACATCGGCCCCTTGCTGGAAGAGGCCCTGGGCTATGTGTTTCAGCAGAACGCACAGCGCGAAGCCGAGTTGTTGAGCCACCCGCCCGAGGTGCGCTACCAATCTTTTCTCGCTACACACGGTGATTTGACGCCCCACCTGCCGCAGCACCATGTGGCCAGCTACCTGGGCATCTCGCCGGTATCGCTATCACGCATCCGGGCACGGCTGGGCTTGGTGGAAGCGTCACGCGGCGTTTGAGAATTTTCAGCGTTCCTGTGGCCACGCACTGAGCGTGCGATCCCGCCCTGGCATCACCACCTGGGGCAATTTTTCCTTGTCCATGATGGCGTCACCTGCCACCAACCCGTTCAGATGCAGCAGGTGCGCGGTGATGCCGTACACCTCGTCATCGGTCAGGCTCTTGGGCGCGTGCATCGGCATGCCCCGGCGCACATAGTCGAACACCGTCGTGGCATAAGGCCACATCGCGCCCACCGACAACACCTGCAGCGGGTACTTGCGCACGCGCAGGGGGCGCAGCGGGTCGCTCCAGCCGATAAAACCATCTGTGCCCGCCAGCCGTGCGGCAGGCCCTTCGATGCCCTGTGCGCCGTGGCAGGCGGCACAGTGCATGGCATACAGCCGCGCGCCCTGCTCCACACTGCCCCGGCCGGGTGGCAGATTGCGGCCGTTGGGGAAGACGGTGATGGCATAGCGATCGATGTCGGCAGGCGAGAGCGGCTGGCCTAAGCCGATGACAACTGGCGGCGCAGCTGGTGCAGGAGCCGCAGCGGATGGCGCCTGGGCCTCGCTGGCTCTGCCTGCACTCAGCAGTCCCACCACCATCGCCACGGCCACGCCCCGCCGCAGGGTGGCGCGTCCTGCGGGCAGCAACTGGCTGCACAGGTCTTCACGCATAGACGTTCTCCACGCGGCCATCGGCCTGCACGCGCCAGGCCTGCACCGCGTTGTAGTGATTGAACGAGTGCATGGCATAGCGCCGCTTCCATTCACTGCGCAGTGGCTGTGTACGACCATGCTCGTCCGTGGCGCGGCTCATCAGGTCGGCCTTGCGGCCGTTCCACTGCCAGGGCAGCGTGAAGCGCGTAAAGGCCCGGTCCAGTACCGGGCCGTGCAGCTGCGCCGCAGCCCAGGTGCGACCTCCGTCCAAGGACACATCCACACGCGCTATGCGCCCCCGGCCCGACCAGGCCAGACCAGCGATTTCGCAAAACCCATGGGGCTCAGGCAAACGCTGCTGGCCGGAGGGGTGCGTGATCACCGACTTCACTTCCATGTGGAACGCGAAGCGCTCGATCCGTCCATCGGCCAGCACTTGCGTGTACAGACCCGACTCGTCCTTGGTGTAGGCGGGCGCGTCGGTCACTTCGAGCCGGTGCAGCCATTTCACGTTGACGTTGCCCTCCCAGCCCGGCATGAACAGGCGCATGGGGTAGCCCTGCGAAGGCCGCAGCCGCTCTCCGTTCTGGTACAGCGCCACCATGCCGTGCTCCAGCAAGGCCTTCAGGGGCAGGCTGCGGCTGTGCGATCCACCGTCGGCGCCTTCGGCCACCACCCACTGGGCACTGTCCTTCACCCCCGCTTCGTTCAGCAGATAGGCCAGCGGCACGCCCGTCCACTCCGAACACGACACCTCGCCCGCAATCTCGCCCAGCGTCTGGTCCAGAGCCGTGGGCGATAGCGCGTTGGCGGCTGAGTTGCCCGCGCATTCCAGAAAATGCACGCGGCTGACCATGGGGTAGCGCAGCAGGCGTTCCAAGTCAAAGCGCAGCGGTTTGTGCACCAGCCCATGCACCTTCAGTGTGTGGCGCTCCGGCGCAATGTCGGGCACGCCGTTGTGGTGCACGGCAAAGTGCAGGCCGCTGGGGGTGATGATGCCGCGCTGGTGCTGCAACGGCGTGCGCCACACCGGAAAGCCTGCCGCAGTGGACAAGGTCCGCTCCACCTGCGCCTCCTGTGCTGCGGGCAGGCCGTACGGCAGATCGGCCCCACCGGGGCGGGTCATCGCATCGGGCAAACGGGCGGCCAGTGGCTGTGGCGGCGCTCCCTGCGCCACCGCCATACCCACGCCCCCCGTCGCAAGCCCCCCCAAAAAAGTCCTCCGAGCCAGTCCGCTGTGGCCGTTGAATGAACGCATCCGTCATCTCCGCAAAAACAAGCACTCGGCACCCATTGGCCGCAGCTGCAGTGTTGCCCTCCGCATGCCGCTGCGCATTAACGTTGGTTAACGCGCCCACAGTGGATTGGCACCAGCCACGGCGCCACGCCCTTTACACTGGCGCGCCGCTCTCAGCCCAACCGTTGCTGACGAGCAAAATGGCGTTCTGACTTTTCCCCCTTTCTTTTTTGTTTCAAGGACTCCCCGTGCGCATTTCTTCCGCCCTTGTGCTCATTGGCCTTCTGGCTGCCCCCTTTGCCTCTGCCCAGGCCGCAGGCCCCGTCACCACGGCCAGTGGCCTGGTTTATGAATCGCTCAAGGACGGCACCGGCGATTCGCCCAAGGCCACCGACACCGTCAAGGTGCACTACAAAGGCATGTTTCTGGACGGCAAGGAGTTCGACAGCTCCTACAAGCGCGGCGAGCCGACGTCGTTCCCGCTCAACGGCGTGATCCCCTGCTGGACCGAAGGCGTGCAACGCATGAAGCCGGGTGGCAAGGCCAAGCTGACCTGCCCGCCCTCCATCGCTTACGGCGCCCGGGGAGCCGGTGGCGTGATCCCACCCAATGCCACGCTCAACTTCGAGATCGAACTCATCTCCATCGGCCGCTGACCCCATGCTGCTCAAGGTCGGTGATCTCGCGCGGCGCACCGGCCTGACGGTGCGCACGCTGCACCACTATGACGAGATCGGGCTGCTCAAGCCTTCAGGCCGGTCCGAGGCCGGCTACCGCCTCTACAGCCAGGCCGATGTGCAGCGACTGCACGGCATCCAGACCATGCGCCAGATGGGCCTGGCGCTCAGCGACATCGGGGCGCTGCTGGCGGGTGACGGCATGGCCCCCGAACGCATCATCGGGCAGCAGATCCGCTCGCTGGACCAGCAAATCGCGCAGGCCACCGAACTGCGCGGACGCCTGACCATGCTGAGGGACGGCCTGATGGCCGGTGCCGAGCCAGACATGGGCAACTGGCTGGAGGCCCTGGCGCTGATGACGACCTATGGCAAGTATTTCAGCTCGGCCGAACTCAAGCACATCTTTCAGAACTGGAACCTCATTGAGGCTGACTGGCTGATCGTCAAAGACCTGGTGCGCAGCGCCATGGACCGCCAACTGGCACCCGACACACCCGAGGTGCAGGCGCTGGCCTACCGCTGGATGGCGCTCATGCTGCACTGGATGAAGGGCGATCTGGACCTGCTGGAGCGCTGGGGCCATATGTTCCGCACCGAACCCAGCACCCAGGGGCGCAACCATGCACCGCCGGGTGAAATGATCGAGTACATCGAAACGGCCATCAAGCTGCGCATGGCGCTGCTGGAAAAGTACCTGACCCGCAACGATCTGCGCACACTGGGCCATGTGCCCCATACCGACTGGGCAGCGCTGGAGCAGGACGTTCAACAGCTTCTGGCCCGCGCCCTTCCTCCCCACCACCCCGATGCGGTGGCTGCCGCTTTGCGCTGGAACGATCTGTTCGACACACTCACGCGGCGCAGCCCCGAGTTGCGCCAGAAGCTGCTCATGGCCTCCGCCAATGAACCGCTGCTGCAGGCAGGCTCGCCCCTGAGTGCTCCCGTGCGCGCCTATCTGCAGGCAGCGCTGGCGCACGCCATGCCAGCACCTGCGGCCGCTGTGGTATCCCCACACCGCTGACAACAGCACCGCCCCAAAAAGTCAGAAAAGTGCTTGACCCTCACGCAACGTGAGGCTTCACAGTCGGTCCCTATGAATGGACCGACTCACACCCCAGAATCCGCCGCCCCGGGCCGAAAGCTGCATGCCCTGGACAATCTGCGCGCCGCCATGATGTGGCTGGGCATCGTGCTGCATGTCTCGGTCATTTACATGAGCCGGCCGTCTCCCCTGCCCTGGCACGACGATTTGTCCACGCCGGTGGCCGACTTGCTGGTGGCGGTGATCCATGCGTTCCGCATGCCCCTGTTTTTTATCCTGGCCGGTTTTTTTGTGTCGGCACTGGTGCAGCACCGAGGGCTGGCGGGCATGGTGCGCAACCGGCTGCGCCGCCTGGGCCTGCCTTTTGTGGTGTTCTGGCCGCCCTTGTTGGCGGTCAGCGCCCTGCTGGGCCTGTTGTTCCTGCACCGCATGGCCCATGGCACCTGGGGCGTGGACCGCAGCCTGCTGCCCCACGGCCCCAACGTACCCAAAGGCCCGCCGACCATGCACCTGTGGTTTCTGTGGATGCTGCTGTGGCTGGCCGTGTTCACGCCTGTGGGGTGGGCTGCAGCACGTGCGCTGCCCGGCGGCGTGCAAAAAGCCCTGGGGCGCTTCACCGCCTGGCTGGGCGGTTCGGCCCTGGGCGTTGTGGCGCTCACCCTTCCACTCGCCTGGATCGGCGCCCACTACGACCACGGAATCGTCACGCCCAGCGGTTCCTTTCTGCCTCCCTTGGCGGAATGGCTCCACAACGGGCTGTTCTATGGATTCGGGCTGTGCCTGTACACGCAGCGCAGGGACTTGATGGTGCGCTACGCAAGGCACTGGCCCGTGCTGGCGGGCCTGGGGCTCGTGTGCTTCCTGATCACTGCATTCTTGTCGGAAGTGCTGGCCCAGCCTGAGGCTTCGGCCTTTGCTCTGGTCCTGGTCACCGGTGCCTTCACCGAGATCCTGGCCGAGCCCGTCTCTGCCACCCGGCACCTGCAGTTCTGGATGGCACTGGCTTACAACGCCGCGTCCTGGTTGTGGAGCTTTGCGCTGATCGGACTCTTTCTGCGCCACGTCGGACAGCCCCGTGCCTGGCTCGCCTACCTCGCCGACAGCTCGTACTGGGTGTACCTCGTGCACCTGCCGCTGACGATTGGTTTTGGCGCGCTGCTGTATGGCGTGCCGATTCCCGTCCTGGCCAAGATGGCTCTCAACGTGCTGGCCACCACGGCCCTGTGCCTGGCCAGCTACCACCTGTGCGTGCGATTCACTGCCGTGAGCCAGTGGCTCAACGGGCGCCGGCACACCCGCAAATCTTTTGGAGACCCTGTTCATGCGACCTGAAATGCCCCATCACCCTACGCCCCCCCACCCAAAGAGCGCTCCCCAGGACCCGCGCGCCGCGCTGTTCAAGGACCCCAACTTTCGCTGGATGACGAGCGGCTCCTTCCTGTCCATGCTGGGCGACCAGTTCACGCTGATTGCACTGCCCTGGCTGGTGCTGCAGATGACGGGCGACACCCTGGTGCTGGGCACCGTGCTGGCCCTCATCAGCGTGCCGCGCGCACTGTTCATCCTGATCGGCGGAGCACTGGTAGACCGCCACTCGCCCAAACAGGTGCTGATGATCACCAAATACATCAACCTGGTGCTGCTGGCCGTGCTGGCGGGGCTGGTGCTTGCAGGCACCCTGACGCTGTGGATGGTGTATGCGCTGTCGCTGGGCATTGGCCTGGCCACGGCCTTCAGCATTCCTGCTGGCACGGCCATGATGCCGCACGTGGTGGCGCGCTCGCAGTTGCAGGCCGCCAACGGCATCAGCCTGGGCCTGCGCCAGCTGACCATGTTCCTTGGGCCCCTGCTGGCAGGGCTGCTCATTGCGCTGTTTGGTGCGGGCGACGCAGTCAAAGAAGTCGCCAGTGCACCGGCCCATGCCAACGCCACCGGCATCGGCCTGGCCTTCGCGCTGGATGCCCTGAGCTTTGCGGTGTCCGCCTGGACGCTGTCCAAGGTGCAGACCCATGCTGGCAACTCGGCCCCGGCTGCGGCACCCCAGGCGGTGCTGGCGTCGGTGGCGCAGGGCCTGGTTCACTTCTGGCGTGATGGAGAGCTGCGCACCTGCTTTCTCTACTGGAGCGCCATCGCCCTGTTCATCATGGGCCCCATCCACATCGCCATCCCCGTGCTGGCCAGCAGCACGCCAGCGCTGGGCGCGGCCGCGTTCGGCACCATGGTGGGCGCCCATGGCGCGGGCACGCTCCTGGGCATGGTGGTGTCGGGCATGTTGCCGAGACTGCGTTTTGGCAGCCTGGGCATGACCATCCTGGCGTTCGACGCCATCATCGGTGTACTGTTCATGCCTCTGGGGCTGATCACGGCCGTGTGGCAGGGCGCAACGCTGATGCTGGTCATCGGCCTGCTCGGCGGCTTCATGCAGGTGAGCGTGTTCACCTGGATCCAGCAACGTGTGCCACCGGCCCTGATTGGCCGGGCGATGAGCCTGTTCATGTTCATCTTCATGGGCCTGGCCCCCATCTCCGCAGCCGTCACGGGCTGGGTGATGAAAAGCATCACGCTGACCCAGCTGTTTGCGGCCAGCGGAGGTACGCTGGTGGTGCTGGCCGCGCTGGCTTTTGTACTGACGCCCATGCGCCGCGTGACGGATGCAGCACCCGCCACACGCTGAGGCTCCCCACGCAAAAAAGGCTGGACCACCGTCCAGCCTTTTTTGTGCCTTAGGAGGAGATCCTCAGACTTCAGTCACGAACTGCTCGCGGGGGCGGCGCACCTTCTTCAGGTTCACCAGCCAGTCGCCTTCATCGGCGCGGTAACCCAGCGGCAGGATCGATACGCTGCGCAGGCCACGTGCCCGCAGGCCCAGGATCTCATCGAGCGCGTTGGGGTCAAAACCTTCCATGGGGGTGGAGTCCACCTCTTCAAACGCAGCGGCGATCAGTGCGGCACTCATGCCAATGTAGGCTTGGCGGGCTGCGTGCTGGAAGTTCACCTCGGCATCGCGCTGGGGGTAGCTGTTCAGCAGCATCTGGCGGTAGTTTTCCCAGCCTTCGTTCTTGAAGCCACGCTGGTCATTGGTCAGATCGAACATCATGTTGATGCGGTCGGCCGTGTAGTTGTCCCATGCAGCAAACACCAGCAGGTGCGAGCCATCGGTGATCTGGGCCTGGTTCCAGGCGATGGGCTGGATCTTGGCGCGCACAGCTGGATCGGTCACCACGATGATTTCAAAGGGCTGCAGGCCACTGGAGGTGGGCGCCAGGCGCGCGGCTTCGAGAATGCGCTCCACCTTCTCCTGCGGAACCGCCTTGGCGGGGTTCATCTTCTTGGCGGCATAGCGCCATTGCAGTTTGTTCAGCAGGGGTTGGGCAAGGGAGGTGTCGTCGATGGGGTTCATGGCAAAAATTCCTGACAGTCAGTAGCGATCGGGTTGGATCTAAAAAATGCGGGATGGTGGAACTGTAGGGATCCGAATCTCCTTCGGTAAGCCCCGTGAGAGAAAAGGATTGTTCGCAATTGATCAACAATCGCCCCTTGAAAGAGGCGCTGAAGCCGTTCACCCCGGTCTCTGCGCGTACGAGCCCCCGGGGCCTGCAGGATCCGCAGGCTTGCGGGCGTACACTCGTGGCCATGCTTTCTGGCCCACAGCATTGCGCAGCGCGCGCACTTTCCTCGCGCCAAAACCCCTGGCCGCGCCCCTCCCATGAGTGAACCCGACCTGTCGTTTCTGGACCCTGCGGGGCGGCAGCCCGCTCCCACAGGTCATGCGCCCGGGACTCCCACCCCGCGTGCCACGCCCCCCAGCACAGGAGCCGAGGGCCTGGTGGCTGAGCTGCGCGCCTACCAGGCAGAGTTGGAGAGCCAGAACAAGGTCCTGCGCTACAGCCAGACCGTGGCGGAAAGCGCCTACGAACGCTTCGAGACCCTGTTTGCCAGTGTGCCGCTGGCCCTCATGGTGGTGGACGAACACGACATGGTGGTGCAGGCCAACTCGATGGCGCACCGCTCGTTCCAGCCCACCGAACGCGACCGCCCGCTCACGGCACTGATGCCCTTTGTGCGCCCGCAGGACGCCCGGCGCGTGCGCGAGGCCTTCGCGCTGGCGCAGGACCTGGGCCGCAGCGAGGTCAAGGAGGTCGTTTTTTCCATCAATGCAGATACGCCCATCACGGGCGACCTGCACATCGCGCACATTGAGGCCCCGCAAAGCAGTGGTCCACCCCTGTCGCAGTTTCTGTGTGCAGTGATCGACCAAGGCCCACTGCTGGCCGAGCGCCAGGCGCTGCAGCACAGCGCCATTACCCTGCAGCAGCGCAACGAACAGATCCGCGCCAGTGAGAAGCGGCTGGAGGCCATCATCAACTCCGCGCTGGACGCCATCATCTGCGTGGACCAGCACCAGCGCATCACCGTGTTCAACCCTACGGCGGCAGCGCTGTTCCAGTGCAGCGCCAGCGACGCGCTGGGCAGTACGCTGGACCGCTTTTTGCCCGACGCGGCGCAGGCCCTGGCGTTTGCCCAGCTCACCACCCAGGCCTTGCTGGGTGAAATGACGGCGCTGACCGCCAGCGGCAAGGAACTGGCGGTAGAGGTGAGCGTGTCGTTCGAGCGCCATGCCGAAGGCGAAACCACCACCGTGTTCGCCCGCGACCTGACCGGCCGCAAGAAGGCCGAGGCGCACCGCAGCGAGCTGGAAGCCCAACTGCGCGAGTCGCACAAGATGCAGGCCGTGGGCACCATGGCGGGCGGCATTGCGCACGACTTCAACAACATCCTGGGCGCCATCCTGGGCAATGTCGAGCTGGCCAAGGCCGACTGCGCACCGGGTTCACCAGTGCTGGAAAGCCTGATGGAGATCGACAAGGCCGGCCGCCGCGCGCGCGACCTGGTGCGCCAGATCCTCACTTTCAGCCGCAACGAGCCACCGCAGCGCTCCGCAGTGTCGTTGGCCGAAGTGGTGCACGACACCGAACGCCTGCTGCGCGTCACCCTGCCCCCCGCCATCGAGTTGCACATGCAGTTGCAGGCGGGCCTGCCCCCCGTGCTGGCCGATGCCACGCAGGTCGAGCAGGCCCTGCTCAACCTGTGCACCAATGCGGTCCACGCCATCCAGAGCCAAGGCACCGAGCGCGGCAGCATCCATGTGGAAGCCGCTGCCGTGCAGCCCGACCAGCGCCTGAGCGAACGGCTGGGCCTGGCCCCCGTGGACTATGTCGCACTGACCGTGCGCGACAGTGGCCCCGGCATGGACGCTGCCACGCTGGAACGCATCTTCGAGCCCTTCTTCACCACCAAGCCCGTGGGCCAGGGCACGGGCCTCGGCCTGGCGGTGGTGCACGGCGTGATGCGCACACATGAAGGCGGCGTGGACGTGCACAGTGCCCCCGGCCAGGGCAGCCGGTTCACGTTGTACTTTCCGGTCGCCCACAGCGCGGCGCAAAGCACCCTGGATGCGCAGCCCACTCAAGCGGTGCAGGCCGCACCAGCATCCTCCGCACCCTCGACGCCTCCCGCCACCGATACCCCCGGCAGCGCACCGCGCAAGAAGCACCACGTGATGTACGTGGACGATGACCAGGCCCTGGTGTTTCTGGTTCAGCGCCTGCTGCGCCGCCGGGGCTATGAGGTCAGCGGCTACACCGACCCGCACGAGGCCACGGCCGCGCTGCGCGCTGCCCCGCAGGCCTTTGACCTGCTGGTCACCGACTACAACATGCCCGGCTTCTGTGGAGTGGACCTCGTGCGCGAAGCCCGCCTGATCCGCCCCGACCTGCCCGTGGCCCTGGCCTCGGGCTACGTCACGGCCGAAATCGAACAGGCTGCGCTGGCCGAAGGCGCACAGGCATTGATCCACAAGCCCAACGACGTGGAAGAGCTTTGCGCCACCGTGCAGCGCCTGGTGGGCGGCGACAGCCATGCCGCAGGCTGAAACCAGCGCGCTGGCTGCGGACACTGCTGGCCTACCCGCCCCGGTGGCACTGCATGAGGATGCCGATCTGCTCGTGCTCTGCAAGCCCTCAGGCCTGCTGTGCGTACCAGGGCGCGGCCCCGACAAGCAAGACTGCCTGAGTGCCCGCGCTCAGCAGCACTGGCCCGGCGCACTCATCGTGCACCGGCTGGACCAGGCCACCTCAGGCCTGGTGCTCATGGCCCGGCATGCCGATGCACAACGGCGCCTGAGCCTGGCGTTCGAACAGCGGCAGATTCACAAGCGCTACGTCGCAATCGTGCAAGGCCTGGTGGCCGAACCGACCGGCTCCTGGGCAGACATCCATCTGCCCATCGCTGCCGACTGGGAGCGACGCCCCCTGCGCGTGATTGATGCAGAGCACGGCAAGCCCAGCCACACCCGCTGGCGCCCGCTGGACCACAACACGGCGGCAGGAACCACGCGGGTCGAGCTCGAACCCGTCACTGGCCGCACGCACCAACTGCGCGTGCATCTGGCCGCCCTGGGCCACCCGATCCTGGGAGACGCGCTGTACGCCAATGCCGCCACCCAGGCCCAGGCGCCACGCCTGCTGCTGCATGCCGGGGAACTGGCCTTGGCCCACCCCGCCACCGGGCAGGCCATGCGGTGGGCGCTGGCAGCTGATTTTTGAAGGTTTTTGCCACCCAGCGCTTGAAGGGCGTCATTTACAGCTATATTTTTAATAGCAAACCATACTCAATGACTGGGCAGCAGGGCCGTCACCGAATGGCTCAATTGCTCCTGCCAGGGCAAAGCGTCCACCACCGTGGACAGCAGTTCCAGGTTCTTATGCCACCCGGTATCGTTGCCCGTGGAATACACCAGCATCACGTTGCTGCGGGGCTGGCCCAGCCGTGCCCAGGCAAAGGGCCGTTGCGCTGTCCAGAGACTGATGTGCCAGTCCCAGCCAATGGAAACCACGGGGCAGGACGCGCTCACCCATTCGGTATAGCCGCTGATGGTGGTTTCGCAGCCGCACACTGCGGTGCGCGGCACCACCAGGTCCAGGTCTACCGCTGACATCAGATGGTGGATGGGCAGGGACAGCAACTCGTCAATCGACAGGCGCAGCAGGCCATCCGGCGACACCTGCATGGCGTTCACGCCCGCTCCCCACAGGCCGCCCAGGTTGCGGCCCATCCCAGCTTGGTGCGGTCTGGCTGTGCGCAAGGGCCTACAGCGCCCCCGGGCCGCTGCATCAGCCCAGCAACCCCAGCATGGCGGCACGCACGGTGGCAGCCGTCTTGTTGGTGGTTTGCAGTTTGGTCACGGCATTCTTGACGTGGAAGTTCACGGTGTTTTCCGACACATCCAGCAGCGAGGAGATGTCGGCAGAGGTCTTGCCGTCGGCGGTCCATTTGAGCACCTCGATTTCTCTGGCCGTCAGATGCGGCTGCATCTCTTCGGCCTGGCGTGTCGTAAAGATGCGCGACAGGATCAGGTGCGCAATGTGCGCCAGCCAGCGCATCTTCATCTCGCTGTGGGCAATCTCGTCGGGTGTCAGGGCATCGGACGAACGCGCCAGCGTCAGCATGCCGCGCACCCCGCCCCCATCAATGCACGATTGCGCCCATCCAAAGCGCAGGCCAAACGATCGCGCGTCCTCCCAGAAATCCTGGGCTGATGCAAACACGTCGTCCGACCAGACCAGCGGGGTCTGCTTGCGGCACCCATGCTGCACCGTGGGGTCCACCTGCACATAGCCCTGCTGCACATACCGCTCCTGCCAGGCCGGCGGGTAATTGTTCAAGAAAATGGTCTTTGGGTTGGACAGGGGCATGGGTACCCGCAGGCCATAGGCGCAGTACTCAAACCCCAAGGCGTGCGCAGCAAGCTCGATTTTGCAAAAAACCTCTTGCTCAGACTGCGCGCGGTCCATCACCCCCAAAAGATCTTCTTGCCAGCTTGTCATAGGACTCCAACACCGAGCACCACCCCACAGAGACTGACCATCCGCATGCGAATTACGCACCATCAACCGCCGTTACGTTTTTCCACATTCTGGCGGCATTGAAGCCCTTTGGCGAGTTGATTTTGAGAGGGACGGGGTCAGGCAACACCTACCAGAGTTGGTAGTTACAAATATTTTCGGGTGATTTTCTAATGGGGAAAACTCATGAGGGAACCTCCGATGCGCATCACCTCTGGCTGCTCTGCGGAACTGCGTCCACCACTGATGACCCGCATGGCCCGGTACCGGCACCGCGTTTTTGTGGAAAAACTGGGCTGGCAGCTGCACTGCCGCGATGCCCTGGAGCTGGACCAGTTCGACCGGGACGACACCGTCTACGTCATCGCCCAGAACGAAGACGGCGAGGTCATCGGCACCGCCCGGCTTCTACCCACCACCCGCCCCTACCTGCTGGCCGAGGTGTTTCCGCAACTGCTCAACGGTGCCCCGGCCCCCGACGCGCCGGAGGTGTGGGAGCTGTCCCGCTTTGCATCCATGGATTTTTCAGGCCCCACGGGCTCTGCGCTCGACCAGTTCTCCTCGCCCATCACCACCGGCCTGCTGCAGGCGGCCAGCCGGTGCGCCATGGCACACGGAGCCCAGCGCATGGTCACTGTCTCTCCACTGGGAGTGGAGCGCCTGCTGCGCCGCACGGGTTTTGAATCGCATCGCCTGGGCCCGCCCACCGTGGTCCAGGGCCATCCGCTTTTTGCCTGCTCCATTCGGTGCAAGTGACAACACGAAACCGCCTGCTGACACGCTCGCCGCCCACAGCCTTTGTCTGACATGACCATGCCGCAGCCTTCCTCGCTCCAGCACCCGGCCCAGGGCCCGACCCCTGCGGCTGCCTCTCCAGGCCTGACGCCCCACGGCCTGCGGGTGGTGATCCCGCATGCCGGACGGGTCACCGGCCCCCTGCGCGAGGACCTGCTGCAGCAGCGCCCCGTCACCCTCTGGCTCACCGGCCTGAGCGGCGCGGGCAAGTCCACCCTGGCCTATGCGCTGGAGGAAGAACTGCATGGACTCGGGTTTGCGAGTTTTGTGCTGGACGGGGACAACCTGCGGCACCGGCTCAACCGCGACCTCGGTTTCAGCGCCGCCGAGCGCTCGGAAAACATTCGGCGCGTGGCCGAAGTCGCCGCCCTCATGAACGACGCCGGGCTGATGGTGTTCACCGCACTCATCTCCCCCCAGCGCAGCGACCGTGCCATGGCCCGTGCGCTCATCGGAGAACACCGCTTTCTGGAGGTGCATGTGAGCACCCCGCTCAACGTGTGCGAGGGCCGCGATCCCAAGGGCCTGTACACCCTGGCGCGAGCGGGGCACATCCCACAGTTCACAGGGGTTTCCGCCCCCTACGAGGCACCCGAATCGCCTGATTTCAGCATCGACACCGCCCACCTGAGCCTGCCCGATGCCTGCGCGCAGGTGCTCGCGCTCCTGCGCCAGCGCGGGTACATCCGCTAGGGCTGTCTTTTTTGCACGTTTCTTTCCATGTCTACCGACCACGCCCCAGTCTCCGCCCCGGCGCCAACCCCCACGGCCCATGGGGTGCACGCCTATGACCTCTTCAACGGTGATGCCGACGGGCTGTGTGCGCTGCACCAGCTGCGCCTGGTAGAGCCCCGCGACAGCTTTCTCATCAGCGGGGTGAAACGGGACATTGCCCTGTTCGACCAGCTGCCCTCCGGGCGGCCGCTGCAGGTGACGGCGCTCGACATCTCGTGGGACCGCAATGCGCAGGGCGTGTGCCGGGTGCTCAATGGCGGCGGCAACGTGACTTATTTCGACCACCACAGCGCAAAAACCCTTTTCCGCCACCCGCAGCTCACCGCCCATATTGACACCGGCCTGGACGTCTGCACCAGCATCCTGGTAGACCGCCACCTGGGCGGCGTTTTGCGCCAGTGGGCCATCGTGGCGGCCTACGGTGACAACCTGGACGCCGTGGCCGACCGCATGGCGCGCGAGTATGGCTGCACGGCGGCCACACGCGGTGCGCTGGCGCAGCTGGGCTACCTGCTCAACTACAACGCCTATGGCGAAAGCCGCGAAGACCTGCACTTTTGCCCCGTGCAGCTGTACCGGTCACTCCATCGCTTTGAAAGCCCGCTCGACTTCATGGCCAAGGCCTACGAATTCCGCCGCCTGCAAGAAGGCCATGCCAGCGACCAGCAGGCCGTGCAGGACCTGGCCCCCTACACCGCCAACGACCGGGCCACCGTGTACGTGCTGCCCGACCGCGCATGGGCCCGGCGTCTGTGCGGCACCCTGGCCAACCAGCTGGTGGCGCGCAACAACGGGCGTTCGGTCGCCGTGCTCACGCCCCGTTCGGACGGCGACTTTCTGGTGAACCTGCGTATCGGCAGCGCCAGCGCCAGCCGTGCCGACATTTTCTGCAGCCGCTACCCGGCGGGTGGCGGTCGCCATGGCGCGGGCGGCATCGACCGGCTGCCCGACCAGGATATGGATCGCTTCATCAACGAGTTCTTCGCGCACCTGGAGTCAGACACACCATGAACCAGCCAACCCGCACTACACGCCCGCTTCCGCTGTTGATGATTCCGCTGCGGCGCTGCGGCAGCCATGCACTGCGCCTGCGCCTGAACGCCAGCCCACAGTTCCACTCCCCCTACCCCCTGCACATCGTGGACTTCATGCCCCTGGTGCCGCTGTATGGCGACCTGCGCGACGACAGCGCGTACCGGCAGATGGTCAAAGACGTGGTGGGACTGCAGCAATCCAGCATGGTGAAGTGGCCGGGGGTGCATTTCGACGCCGAGGAGATCTTCAACGCGCTGGAGAATGAACCCCGCAGCGTGCACCGCATTGTGTGGGAGCTACTGCTGCGCAGCGCGGAGCAGCACGGTGCCAGCGTGGCCATGGACAAGTCGCTCGACAGCGTCCACTACGCGCACGACCTGATGGCCCTGTTTCCGGATATGCGCTTTCTGAACGTGGTGCGCGACCCCCGGGCGCAGGTGGCTTCGATGAACCGGGCAATCATTCACGACTTCGACACCACACTCAACGCCCTGGCCTGGGTCAAGGCCCACGCCACAGGCCGCGCACTGGCACTGCGCTACCCGGACCGCGTGCTCACCATCCGCTACGAAGACTTCCTGAGCGACCAGGAACACACGCTGCGGCGCATCTGCCAGTTCATCGGCATCGAGTTCCTGCCGCAGATGCTGGACATCGCGGCATCGCAAGAGGCGCAAGACCTGTCCCGCATGTCCGCCCTGTGGGAGTCCAACTGCTTTGCCCCCCTGCCAGCCAACAAGGACAAATTCAAGACCCAACTGCAGCCCCACGAGATCGAGACCATCGAAAGCCTGGCGTGGGAAACCATGCACTACTACGGCTACGAATGCATGACCGAGGCCCAGGCCCTGCCCCCCACGCCCGTGGTGCTGGCGCAGTGCCACCAGCAGTCAGAAAAGCGGCGCGGCGAGGCCTGGGAGCAGTTGCTGCGCAGTGCGCCGCGCGACTATGCGGCCCGCCGCGTGCGGGCAGACTACCTGGAGCGCGTGCGCCAGCGCCTGCAAAGCACCAGCTCCCTGGAAACCGGGGCAGCGGCCTTGTCCTGACCAGCGCGGCAAACCAACCTGGTGCACAGGACCCCTACCCCAGCCCCTTCACACACCTTCGCCACTGCACCCTCAAGGAACCGCCATGCGCATCAAAGACCTGAAACTGGGCATTCGACTTGGAGTGGCATTCGGGCTGCTGCTACTGATCACCATGGTCATCGCTGTACTCGGCGTCATGAGCGTAACCGCCCTGCAGCACAGCAACGAGCACATTGCCACCTCGGAACTCAAGCGCCAGGGCATCGTGCACCAGTGGCAGACCGACATCCAGATGAACTGGTTGCGCACCGAGGCCTTCCTCAAAGCCAACGACGCCCAGTACGCCGGCAAGCTCAAGAAAGACATGTCTGCCGTGGTCGAGGTGCAAAGCAAGCGCATGCAGGAGGTGCACAGCTACCTGTTGCCCGGCAAGGAAATACAGCTTTACGACCAGGCTATTGCCGCGCGCGATGCCTACCGCGTCAAGCGCACCGAACTCGTCAAAGCCAAGGAGGCGGGACAGGACGTGGCCGCGCAGGCAGATACCGTGCTCGCGCCCGTCTTTCAGAGCTACGCGGCCGTGCTGCAAGAGCTGACCCACACGCTGGACGAAGGCGTGGCCAGCACCCTGAAGGACACCACGCGCAAGGCCGAGGCCAGCACCGCCTGGGTGAGCGGCAGCACCGTGCTGGCCATCCTGGTGGGGTTGTTCCTGGCGTGGTGGACCACCCGCTCCATCACCGCCCCTGTGCGGCAGGCCGTACAGGCCACCACGGCCATCGCGGCGGGTGACCTGGCCACTCCCATCCCCCTGGGGGCCAAGGACGAGCCGGGCCAGTTGCTCACCGAGCTGGCACACATGCGTGCCAAGCTGGCCGACATCGTGGCCAACGTGCGGCAAAGCGCCGAAAGCGTCTCCACCGCCAGTGCAGAAATCTCGCAGGGCAACCACGACCTCTCGGCCCGCACCGAACGCCAGGCCAGCGCGCTGCAGCAAACCGCTGCTTCCATGGAGGAGCTGGGCTCGACCGTGAAGCAGAACTCCGACAGCGCCCAGCAAGCCAACAAGCTCGCCCGCAATGCCAACGACGTGGCCGTGCAGGGTGGCGAAGTGGTGGCCCAGGTGGTGGAGACCATGAAGGGCATCAACGACAGCTCCAAGAAAATTGCCGACATCATCAGCGTGATCGACGGCATCGCCTTTCAGACCAACATCCTGGCACTGAACGCCGCCGTGGAAGCCGCGCGTGCGGGCGAGCAGGGCCGGGGCTTTGCCGTGGTGGCCACCGAAGTGCGGGGGCTGGCGGGCCGGTCGGCCGAAGCTGCCAAGGAGATCAAGGAACTCATCTCGGCCAGCGTCAGCCGTGTGGACCAGGGCACGGCCCTGGTCGACAAAGCCGGGCAGACGATGACGGATGTTGTCCAGTCGATCCGGCGTGTGACGGACATCATGAGCGAGATCAGTGCCGCCAGCGCCGAGCAGAGCGACGGCGTGGGCCAGGTGGGTGAAGCCGTGATGCAGATGGACCAGGCCACGCAACAGAACGCAGCCCTCGTCGAAGAAATGGCCGCCGCCGCCAGCAGCATGAAGAGCCAGGCCCAGGATCTCGTCCAGCTGGTCTCGGTGTTCCAGTTGGATACAGCGGGCAGCAGCCCCCCCCTGCCAGCCGCGAGCCGGGCGCCCACACCGCCGACCCACACGGCCCACCCAGCCCTGGCACCGGTTGCACGCGTCAGCGCGCCCCGCGCCATCGCCGCAGCCTGAGGCGCCGCAAGGCAGGGCGATGGTTCAGGGCCTTTTGAGGCCCTGGCGCATGATGGTTCTCATTGTTAGCTATACAAAATATAGCAATCAAGACCGCCTCCCGGCGCCACCAACGAACCTACCCTTGCACCGGCCTCGACATCGCCCACTGCACCGCCAAAATGCTGGCCAGCACCACCAGCATGCCCCCCAGCGCCACCCCTGTCATGGCCTGCCCCAGCAACACCCAGCCCAGCAGCACGGCCGTGACCGGACTCAGCAGCCCTAGCGACGACACCGCCACCGACGGCAACCGCGCAATGCCACGAAACCACAGCGCGTAGGCCAACAGGGCACCCGCCAGACTCAGGTAGACATAGCCGCCTACCTGCGTGGCCGAGAGCGCGGGCAGCGGCGGGTCGACCACCCAGGCCACGGGCGCCAGCATGATGCCGCCCGCCAGCAGCTGCCAGCCCGTGAATGCCAGCACCGGCAGGTCCGACCGCCAGCGCCGCGACCAGAACGTGCCCGCTGCCATGCACACTGTGCCCACCAGCGCCGCAGCCACGCCCACCATGTCCCACCGCGCCCCCGGCGACAGCAGCAGCGCCGCCATGCCCAGCACGCCCAGGGCACCCGCCGCCAACGCCAGGCCGGGCGGACGCCGATGGTCCAGCGCCCAGACCAGCCCCATCACCACCAGCGGACCTATGGCGCCCACCACAGCCGCCACGCCCCCCGGCAACCGGTAGGCCGCCACAAACAGCAGCGCCTGGAAGACCCCGATGTTCAGCGCCGACAGCACCAGCAGGCGCCGCCACCCCACCCAATCGCCCCACGCCGGCCAACGGCGGCACCACAACACCAGCAGCAGGCCTGCAGGCAGCGTGCGCAGCAGCGCCGCCGTGAAGGGCCGGTCGGGCGGCAACAGCTCGGTGGTGACGATATAGGTAGAGCCCCAGATCACCGGGCCCAGAGCCGTCGTGAGCGCATCCAGCCAAGGAGAGGTACGGTGGTTTTGCATGGCAATCTATCTTCAATTCAAGATAAATAATCCTACCACGCCTGTGCCCTACAATCTTGAATTCAAGATAATTTCATCACCAACACCATGGCCACTCAACGCCAACCCGACGCCGTGGACGCCATCCTGGCCCAGTGGCACCGTGAGCGCCCCGACCTGGACGTGAGCCCCATGGGCCCCATCGGCCGCATCAAACGCTGCGCCGCACTGTTGCAGCGCAGGCTCGACGAGACCTTTGCCGAATTCGGCCTGAGCTATTGGGAGTTCGACGTGCTGGCCACGCTGCGCCGCAGCGGCGCGCCCCACTGCCTGGCACCGACCACGCTGTTTTCCACGCTCATGGTCACCTCGGGCACCATGACGCACCGCATGGGCAAGCTCGAAGCCCAGGGCTGGATCACCCGCCTGCCCAACCCCGACGACGCGCGCAGCTCGCTGGTGCAGCTCACACCCGAGGGGTTGGCACTGATCGACCGCGCCGTGGAAGCCCATGTGGCCAACGAGCACCGCATCCTGGCGCCACTGAAGGCCGCCGACCTCGCGGCACTTGACGCCCGGCTGGCACTGCTGCTGGCGGCGCTTGAGTCGCCCACAGGGCAGTAATTACCCCCGGCCATGGGTACTGCGCAGTAACATGGCGGGATGCCCCAAAACCACCTCACCATCCTCACCGGCGCATCGCGCGGCATGGGCCTGGCCATGGCCCAGCAGCTTTTGAAGAGCGGCAACACTCTCGTCTGCATCGCGCGCAGCACCAACGCCGACCTGGCCATCGAAGCGAAAGCGGCAGGCGTCACCATCGAACAGTGGCAGCAAGACCTGTCGCAGGGCGAACAGGCCGCCCACAAGCTGCAGGCTTGGCTGCAGGCGCAAGGCCCTCAGGCATTTGCCAGCGCCACGCTGATCAACAACGCGGGCATGATTCCGCAGATTGCACCGCTGTCACACAGCAATGTGGACGACCTGGCCACCGCCCTGCGTGTGGGGCTGGAGGCTCCCATGCAACTGACCGCCGCCTTCCTGGGTGCAACGGACAGCTGGACGGTGCCCCGCAAGGTGCTCAACATCTCCTCGGGCCTGGGCCGCCGGGCCATGGCCTCGCAGGCCGCCTACTGCGCGGCCAAGGCCGGCATGGACCACTTCACGCGCTGCGTGGCGCTGGACGAGGCCCTCAAGCCCCACGGTGCCAAGGTATGCTCGCTGGCGCCTGGTGTGATCGACACCGACATGCAGGTCCAGCTGCGCGGCGCCGACCCGGCCGCATTCCCGGACCGCCAGAATTTCGCCAACCTCAAGACGGGTGGCCAACTCACATCGCCCACCGACGCCGCTATCCGCGTGCTCGCCTGGCTGGAGCGCGCAGACTTTGGCACCAACCCGGTGGCCGATGTCAGAGATGCCTAAAGCCCCGAAACTCCTGTTTTTATAGCTGCTAGCGCTTTCTGGACAAGCGCTAGCGGCCAATTTAGCCTCAAATTCATCTGAAAGGACCTCCCCATGACCCGTGAAGTCGTCGTCGTCAGCGCAGTGCGCACCGCCATTGGCACCTTTGGTGGCAGCCTGAAGGACGTGCCTCCCACCGAACTGGGCGCACTCGTGGTGCGCGAATCGCTTGCACGTGCCAACGTGGAAGGCAAGGACGTGGGCCACGTGGTGTTTGGCCATGTGGTCAACACCGAACCCAAGGACATGTACCTGTCGCGCGTGGCCGCCATCAACGGTGGCTGCGGCGAAGGCACGCCTGCTTTCAACGTGAACCGCCTGTGTGGCTCGGGCCTGCAGGCCATCGTCAATGCCAGCCAGTCCATCCTGCTGGGCGACACCGACGTGGCGATTGGCGCCGGCGCTGAAAACATGAGCCGCGTGCCCTTTGCCAGCCTGAACATGCGCTGGGGCGCCCGCATGGGCGACACCAAGATGGTGGACATGATGATCGGCGCTCTGCACGACCCCTTCCACAACATCCACATGGGTGTGACGGCCGAGAACATTGCCGCCAAATGGGGCATCACGCGTGAAGACCAGGACAAGCTGGCGGTGGAAAGCCACAACCGCGCCGAACGCGCCACGCAAAACGGCGTGTTCAAAGACCAGATCGTCCCCGTCACGCTCAAGAGCAAGAAGGGCGACGTGTTGTACGCCACCGACGAGCACTTCCGCCCCGGCGCCACGATGGACGACCTGGCCAAGCTCAAGCCCGTGTTCATCAAGGAAAACGGCACGGTGACGGCCGGCAACGCCTCGGGCATCAACGACGCTGCCGCCGCCGTGGTGCTGATGGAAGCCGGTGCCGCCAAGGCCCGCGGCGCCAAGCCCCTGGCACGCCTGGTGGCCTACGCCCACGCAGGCGTGGACCCCAAGTACATGGGCATCGGCCCCGTGCCTGCCACGCAGCTGGCGCTGAAAAAGGCGGGCCTCACCGTCAACGACCTGGACGTGATCGAAGCCAACGAAGCCTTTGCCGCCCAGGCCTGCGCAGTGACCAAGGACCTGGGCCTGGACCCTGCCAAGGTCAACCCCAATGGCTCGGGTATTTCGCTGGGCCACCCCATTGGCGCGACCGGCGCGCTCATCACCGTGAAGGCCATCCACGAGCTGCAACGCATCCAGGGCCGCTACGCGCTGGTGACGATGTGCATCGGCGGTGGTCAGGGCATTGCAGCGATTTTTGAACGCATCTGACCTCCCTGCGGGTGGGAACACTGCCATCGCCACCCGCGATGCTGCCACCTGCCATTGGCAAGGCGGGCGCCTCCGGTCATCAGCGATCATTGGCGCCCGCTGACCCAGATCAGCCAGGTGGCGTGTGCCCAGCCACCGCCTGCACATTCCATGAACCGACGGAGACAAACCACACCATGATTCGCACCCTGCTTTCCTTCACTGCGATCGCTTTTGCCGTGGGCACCACCGCGCACGCCCAGGCACCCGCACCGGCTGCGGCCTACCCCACCAAGCCCATCCGCCTGATCGTGCCCTTCCCGCCCGGCGGCGGCACCGACATCCTCTCGCGCCTGGTGGCCACCAAGCTCACCGAAAGCGCCAAGTGGACCGTGGTGGCCGACAACAAGGCCGGCGCGGGCGGCACCATCGGCATTGGCGAAGCTGTCAAGGCCGCGCCCACGGGCTATGACCTGGTGATGGGCCAGAAGGACAACCTCGTGATTGGCCCCTGGCTGTACAAAAACCTGCCCTGGGACCCCACCAAGGACCTGACCGCCATCGCCCACGTGGCCTACACGCCCGTGGTCATCGCCACCAGCGTCAACTCCAAGTACAAAACGCTGGCCGACGTGGTGGCCGCCGCCAAGGCCTCGCCCGGCACCATCACCTATGGCTCGCCCGGCAACGGCACCTCCATCCACCTGGCAGGTGACCTGTTCGAGAAGGCCGCAGGCGTCAAGCTGAGCCACATCCCGTACAAAGGATCGAACCCCGCGTTGATGGATGCGCTGGCGGGCAACGTGGACCTGCTGGTCTCGTCCCTGCCCTCTGCCATGGGCCAGATCAAGG
This sequence comes from Acidovorax sp. NN32, assembly GCF_057597245.1. Taxonomy (NCBI): domain Bacteria; kingdom Pseudomonadati; phylum Pseudomonadota; class Betaproteobacteria; order Burkholderiales; family Comamonadaceae; genus Acidovorax; species Acidovorax sp. NN32. The sequence continues at coordinate 2,533,985 of NZ_CP199679.1, read as the reverse complement.
CAGGCAAGCTGCGTCCGCTGGCCGTCACGTCGGCCAAGCGCAGCTCGTCGCTGCCCGAAGTGCCCACCGTGGCCGAGTCGGGCTTCAAGGACTTTGATGTGAGCACCTGGTACGGCGTGTTTGCCCCAGCCGGTACACCCGCCGCCGTGGTGACCACCGTGAACGCTGAAATCAACAAGCTGCTGGCCACGCCCGACATGAAGGCCGCCATCCAGGCCCAGGGCGCCGAGCCCGAAGCCATGTCGCCCGCACAGTTTGGCACCCTGCTCAAGACCGACTACGCCAAGTGGAAGGGCATCGTGGAAGCCTCCGGCGCAAAGATTGAGTGACCCCCTGAGGCGCTTCGCGCCTTCCCCCTGAAGGGGGACGCACCCGGTGGCCTGGCGGAGCCAGATCCACGGGTGCACTGGTGGGAGGCGCGCCTGTTCCGCGAGCTGTGGGAAGCGGATGCGCAGCGTTATCGAGAACTGCCATGAAAAACGGCCCCGTAAGGAGCCGTTTTTTTAAGGAGCAACGCCCTCAGTCGCGCACCACCAGCACGGGGATGTGCACTACACCCAGCACGCGCTGCGTGACGCTGCCCAGCACCAGCTTTTCAAGGCCGCGCCGACCGTGGGAACCCATCACGATGAGGTCGGCGCCTGTGCTCTCCAGCGCGCGCAGGATGCCGTCGTGCACGGCATGGCCTTCGCCCACCACGGTGGTCACAGCCACACCGGCTTCGGCCATGGCTTTGCGCGTGGCTTCCAGGGCCGCGTTGGCTTCGGAGGTAGCGGCATTGATGTACTGCGCCTGGCCATACGCAAAATCGGCCCCCACGCCGGTGAAGGGATAGGGGTCTACCACATAGACCGCCGTCACGGCGCTGCCAAAGGTCTTGGCCAGCCCGGCCGCCTTGGACACGGCCAGCATCGAGGTGTTGGAACCATCGACTGGAACCAGAATGTGCTTGAACATGGTGCTCTCCTTGGGTTGATGGGTGAGTCAAGCTTGTGGCCCGACTTCTTGAACCAGAGTGTGAACCGCCACCATACCCCGCATCTTGATTCGCATCAAATCGGCTTCACACATGCGCTGCTGCAGGCGCTTGTGTTCAGGCTGCCGGGGTCTGCCCCACCACGTCCGCCCCCTGAAAGTTGCCTCGGCGGCAGGTGACCACCAGGGTGTCGCGGTACCCGCCTTCGGCCAACGGCTGAATGGGGGTGGACTCGTGGATCATGCGGGCATCGTCCAGCAGCAGCAAAGACCACGGCTCGGTCAGCGTAAAGCGCTGGCCGCTCGGGCCTGCGGCCTCGAACACGCGCGTCTCGCCGCCCTTGACGCCCTCGCGCCCCACCAGGAAGACGGCCACCAGGTCCACGCCATCGCGGTGCGCCCCCTCGGGCGTGGGCCGGCCAATGCCGTCGGTGGTGTCGATGCGGAACTGGTGCGCCTCGATGAACCAGGGCACGGGCGCCTCGGACGGAGCAAACACGGCATCGGACACCCCGGCCAGCGCAGCCAGCAGCTGCTGCCACACCGGCTGGGCCACGGTGGCAGCCTCCATGGGCGCAAACCAGCGCTCCATGCCGCCATGCAGCGCGTTGTATTCCACAGGTTGCCAGTGCGCCCGGTGCGGTGCCTGCTGCAGTTGCCCGCCCTGCACCACAAAACACGCATGGCGGCGGCGCCGGTAGCGGCCACCGTCCTTCAGAAAATCATCGGGCGGCAACGCCGCCCAGTCGCCATTCAGGGCCATCAGCGACGAAAGATCGCAGCCCACCCAGCGGGCCACATCGGCAGGCGACAAAACGGCGTAGCCCGCCTTGCGGAGCTGGCTCGCCACATCGGAGGGAGCCGTGAACGGAGGAGAAAAAGTGACTTGGGCCATAGAAGCCCGAGCTTAACCGCTGGCGCCGCAGGTCTTCTGCGGTGGCTCAAGCAAGGTGCGGCAGGGCCTGCACCTGCTTGGCACCCCGCAGTGCTGCGATCGGCCTTCCCCCTCAGTCGTTAGCCGTTAGCCATCAATCGCGGTTGCCGTGGCCCTTGCCGTTGCCATGGCCGCGCCCCCGGTCCTGGTCACGGTCGTGCTTGCCACCGTGGCGTTGGTCGTCGTCCCAGCGGCGGTCATCGCGGCCGTGGGCACGGGGTGGAGGGCCACGGCGTGGTGGTGGCTCCTGCACAAAATACACCGGCTGGTTGCAGGCGTTGTAGCGGCCACAGTGTTTGCCCCAGTTCTTGGCATGGCCGGGCGGCACATACAGGTAGATGGGTGCCCGTGGCACCACCACCGCCGGGCGGTGGATGATGACCGGCTCGGCGTAGATCAGCGGCGGTGGTGGCGCATTGCCGATGTTGATGCGGCCGTACACGCCGGGCGCCAGTTCGCCGCCCACGGTGGCGTTGACATAGGCCTGCGCGTGGGCGCCGCCAGCGGCTGCCAGCAGCAGCGCGGCCATCGCGCCAGACAGGAGAAGACGGAGTGAGTGCATCGTGGTCATGGTGGTGTTTTTCATGGGGGACTCCTTGTTTTTGCCACCCGGAGCCGCCACCCGTTGGGCGGCTGCGGTAGGCTGGCCCTGGTTTGTAACAAGGCCTGCCACACCCTACACCGCGCAAGGTGCACAGGATGTAAGGAAATGGCGACAGAACCCCTTGCCGGCCTCGCAGCGGTCAATTTTACAAGCAAAATTTGCTTCTAGCGCTTACCTATCAAGCGCTAGCAGCTATCAAAACAGAAGCACCCTCCAACAACAGACGGCCCTACACCACCGCCCCTGCCGGCGCCTCCCGCAGTGCGCTGGCAGGTCCGGGCCGCCCAAACAGGTAGCCCTGCCACATGTGGCAGCCCAGGCTGGCCAGCATGTCGCGCTGCTCGCAGGTTTCCACGCCTTCGGCAATCACGCCCAGGTCCAGGCTCTGGGCCAGGGTGACGATGGTGCGGGCAATGCTGGCATCGTTGGCGTCGGTGAGCAGGTCGCGCACAAAACTCTGGTCGATCTTGAGCTGGTCCAGCGGCAGGCGTTTGAGGTAGCTCAGGGACGAGTACCCGGTGCCGAAGTCGTCGAGCGAAAACCCCAGGCCCAGCGCCCGCAGCGTGGTCATGCGCTCGATCGTGTCCTCCACGTCGTCAAGCAGCAGGGTCTCGGTCAGCTCCAGCTTCAGGCGCTGCGGGTTGGCCCCCGTCTCTTCAAGCACGCCCAGCACCTCGTCCACAAAGTGCGGGTGGCGGAACTGGCGCGCGCTCACGTTGACGGCCAAGGTCCAGGGGGCGGTGGCCGGGTCTTTTTCCCACTCCACCAGCTGCAGACAGGCAGTGCGCAATATCCACGCCCCCAGCGGCACGATGAGGCCCGAGGCCTCGGCCACCGGAATGAACTCGGCCGGCGACACCAGCCCCCGCTGCGGGTGCTGCCAGCGCACCAGCGCCTCGGCCCCCACCATGCCGTGGGCTTGGCTGATCTGGGCCTGGTAGTGCAGCAGGAACTGGCCGTCACGCAAGGCCTCGCGCATCCCGGACTCCAGGGCCGTGCGCGCCGTGACGGCGGCCTGTGTGCGCGGATCAAAGAACCGCATCGTGTTGCGCCCGGCACCCTTGGCCTGGTACATGGCCATGTCGCCCCGCTTGAGCAGTTCGTCCACTGAGCCCTGCGCATCGGCATACAGCGCCACGCCGATGCTGCACGAGCTGTGGTACGTGTGCCCCCCGAGCGGATAGCCTTGCGCCAATGCGAGCAGCACCGCGCGCCCCACGGTTTCTGCCTGGGCGGCGGCTTCGTGGGCCTGTGGGCTCAGCCCCTCGATCAGCAGCACAAATTCGTCGCCCCCCAGCCGCGCCACGGTGTCGCCGCTGCGCACACAGCCGCCCAGGCGGGCCGCCACCTGGCGCAAGAGCTGGTCACCAAACTCGTGGCCCTGCGTATCGTTCAGATCCTTGAAGTTGTCCAGGTCCACAAACAGCAGCGCCCCGCCCGCACCGGAGCGCGCCGAGGTGGCCAGGCTGTGCTGCAGGCGGTCGTTCATGAGGCGGCGGTTGGGCAGACCGGTGAGCGGGTCGTAGAACGCGAGCAGGCGGATCTCCTCCTCGGCCGCCTTGCGGTGCGAGATGTCGGTCAGCGTGCCCACATAGTGCGTGACCTCGCCTTGTGCAGAACGCACAGCCGTCACCGTGATCCACGCGGGGTACACCTCGCCGTTCTTGCGCCGGTTCCACACTTCGCCCTGCCAGGCACCGGTGCTGCGCAGCGCACTGTGCAGGCCTTCGTAAAACTGCGCATCGTGGCGGCCAGACTGCAGCAATGCGGGGGTCTGGCCCACGAGCTCCTCCACCGTATACCCCGTGAGGCGTGCATACGACTGGTTGGCCTTGAGGATGCGCTGGTCCGGCCCCGTCACCACCATGCCCTCGAAGGACTCGAACACGGACGCCGCAATCCGCAACGACTCCTCGGCCCGGCGGCGCTCTGTGATGTCGGTGGAGATACCGCACAGCGCGTGGATGCTGCCGTCGGGCAGGCGAAGGGGAATCTTGACCGACAGGTAGGCACGGGTCACGCCATCGGCCAGGTGGGTATTGACCTCTTCCACCTCCAGCCGCTCGCCGTGCTCCAGCACGCGCCGGTCGTTCTCCTGGATCTGTACGGCAGTGGCCTGGTCAAAAAAAGCCGTGTCATCCTGCCCCACCACCTCGCTCGCGGGCCGCCCGAACAGCTCCAGGATATGGTGGTTCGCATACTGGTAGCGATAGTCCCGCCCCTTGATGTAGATGAAGGCACCCACGCTGTCGAGAATGGCCGCCAGCTTCTGCTCGCTGACCTGAAGGTGGCGTGTGCGCTCCTGCACCTTGCGCTGCAGCACCACGGCAGAGAGCGCGGCCAGCAGCCCGAACAGCGACAGCCCCGCCACACCCCACCACACCCAGGGGGGAATGCGCGCGCCCTGCTCCTGCCCGCCCCAGCGGCGCAGAACCTGGGTGTATTGCGTGTCGGCACCGCTGCGCCAGTCCTGCACTGATCGATCAATGGCATCCAGCACATCGGCGTTGCGTCCGAGGCCGGTGGCAAAGTACAAGGTGGCGGGCTGGAACACGATGCCCGAATCCGCCAGCCCATATTGGGCCGCATGGAAGTTGCCGAACAGGTGATTGGCAATCACCGCATCCGCATCGCCGCTCTGTGCAAATTCGAAAGCCTCCGTCAGTGTGGACGCATCGATCAGCAGCACTGCAATGCCAAAACTGTCCATCATGCTCTGGAAGGTTGCGCGCTGCACCGAGCCCTTGAGCACCGCCACGCGCTTGCCCGCCAGGTCGAACATCGACTGGATGGAACTGCCCCGCGCGCGGTAGACCTGCGACCAGCTGTGCAGCACAGGCGAGGCATGAAAGTCGAACAGCCGCTCGCGCTCGCGGGTGCGGGCGACGTCGGGCATCAGGTCAATCTGCCCGGCTGCCAGCGCATCCAGACAGTCCTGCCAATCGCAGGGGACATAGCGCAGCGTCCACTGCTCTCGGGTGGCCACCAGCTGAAGCAGGTCCACAAAGATGCCTGAGGGCTTGCCCTCCTGGTTCACAAACACCTTGGGTTCGTTGGAATACACCCCCACGCGCAGCTCGCGCGGAGCCGCCATCGCAACGCCACCTGCCCACAGCAACGCCAACAGCACTGCCCATCGCAGCCAGCCGACGCAATGGCTCCCGAACCAGTACACGCATGGACTCACAGCTTGGCCCTATCGAAATCAGGGAAATAAGACCCATGGTAACGAAAGCTTGCAAAAACATCCAAATGCAATCTGCCACCGCCGGGCTTGGAGTAGCATGTGTCCACCCCCCGCTTCGCCCAGGAGACAGCGATGCCCCACGAACGCCGCCACTTTGTCCGCGTCGGCTTTGACGCACCGGCCCTGCTGACCACATCCACCGACGCATTCAGCGTGCATGTGCTGGACCTGTCCCTCAAAGGCGCGTTGATCATGGTGCCCGCGCAGGCCGACCTGGAGCCGGGCATGCTCTGCCAGCTGACCATTCCCCTGGCCGAAACCGGCAACCACATCGCCATGTCCACCGAAGTCGCGCATACCGAAGGCCTGCACACCGGCCTGCTGTGCCGGGGCATCGATCTGGACAGCGTGACCCACCTGCGCCGCCTGATCGAACTGCAATTGGGCGACCCCGCCTTGCTGGAGCGCGACCTGGGCGAGCTGACGCTGGCTACGCCATCCCACTGACCCGGGGCATGGAAAAAAGGGCTACCGATGGCAGCCCCTGATTCCGATTCCCGGCCTGGCCACACGCCAATGGGCCACAGCGGCTGCTGCCACTGCAACTGCTACTGCCACTTCCCCTACTGAGCCTCCTGCTCCTGCAGCGCCCGCCACATCACCTTGCCACTGCCGCTCTTGGGCAACGCCGCCACAAACTGCACGATGCGCGGCACCTTGTAGACCGCCATGTTCTCGCGGCACCAGTCGATGATCTGCTGCTCGGTCGTGTCCTGGTGCGTGGCGCGCAGCACCACTACCGCCTTGACCGTCTCGCCCCGGTAGCTGTCTTTGGCGGCGATGATGCAGGCCTCCTGGATGGCCGGGTGGCGGAACATCAGCGCCTCGACCTCGGCAGGCCAGACCTTGAAACCGCTCGCGTTGATCATGCGCTTGAGCCGGTCGGTCAAAAAGAAATAGCCGTCCTCGTCCATGCGCCCCAGGTCCCCCGAACGGAAGAAGCGCTTGCCCTCGAACTCGATGAAGGCCGAGGCCGTGGCATCGGGCCGCTTCCAGTAACCCTCGAACACCTCGGGGCCATGGATGATGATCTCGCCCTGCTCGCCCACCGGCAGCTCCTGCAGCGTGTCGGGGTCGATCACCCGCGCGTCGGTGCTCATGAACGGAATGCCCAGGCACTGCTGCTTGGGGTGGTCGGGCGGGTTGGCGTGCGACGGAGCGGCTGTCTCGGTCAGGCCATAGCCCTCGGAATACCGCAGGCCATACTGCTCCAGCAAGCGCTGCGCCACGGCCTGCGGCATGGCGGCCCCACCACCACCGATATAGGCCAGGCTGGACAGGTCATAGCTGGCAAAGTTCGGGCTGCCCAGCAGGTCGATGACCATGGTGGGAATGTTGGTCCAGGTGGTGACCTTGTAGTGCGATATCAGGCGCCCAGCCAGGTCGCGGTCCCACCGGGGCATGATGACCAGCGTGGCGCCGCAGTAAATCGACGTGTGCATCACGCTCACCATGCCGGTGATGTGGAACATGGGCACCACCGCCAGCGTCACATTGTCGGCAGACCCATTGCCCCACAGGCTGGCGGCCACCGTGTTGTGCATGATGCTTTTGTGCAGGTGCATACAGCCCTTGGGCAGGCCTGTGGTGCCACTGGTGTAGGGCAGCAGCGCCAGGTCGGCCGGGCCTACCGACAGGGCGGGTGGCGCTTCCGCACAGGCCAGGGCGTCCGTCCAGGCGTGGGCCTGCCCGCCCTCCAGTCCAGGCAGCGGGTGGCGCGCGCCCAGCCAGTCCATCCATGCTTCAGGCGGCGCATCGATGCCGGTCACGTTCACGTCGAACGCATCCGAAAACTGTGTGACCACCAGATGCGCCAGCCGCTCGCCAGGGGCCAACGCATTGCTGGCCTTGGCCATATCCGGTGCCAGATCACCGGTAGTGATCGCCACCTTGGTGTCGGGATCGGTGATGTAGTGCTTGAGCTCTTCGGCCCGATTCATCGGATTGACCGGCACCACCACCGCATTGGCCCGCAGGATGGCGAAATGCGCCATCACCAGCTGCGGGCAGTTCTGCATGCACAGCACCACGCGGTCGCCCCGCTGCACCCCCAGTTGCCCCAGCCTGGCGGCCAGGCGCTCAGCGCTCTCCATCAACTGGCGGTAGCTCGTCGTGCTTCCAAAAAACACCAGCGCCGCCTTGTCGGGGTAACGGCGTGCATTGGTTGCCAGGTTGTCCCACAGTGAGGTGGCAGGCAGCGTGATGGACTTGGGCAAACGACGGGGCCAGAACTGGTAGTGAGGGCGCATGGGCAAACAGTCTCCTTGTTCCCAGCAGCCTAGATGGCCCACCTGCACCAAGCAAGGGGAATGCCCCCATGATCGTCACCCATGTGACGCATGGCACCCCGCCGAAGGTCGGGCTTACTCGCCTTGTTCACGCAAGCACATGGCCGTGTGCTCGCAATCCATCGCCCTGCCACAAACCATTAACCAAATGTATCGGTCGCCCCTAGAATGGCCCGCAGGGAGGAACACGCATGACGCCAGAGGCGAAGGCCAGGCTAACTATCGATGCACTGCTGACAGCAGCAGGCTGGCACGTGTGCAACGTTGCAGACGCCAACATCCACGCAGCCGTGGGCGTGGCGATTCGCGAGTTCCCCCTGAACCCTGGCTTTGGCTATGCCGACTACCTGCTCTACGTCAACGGCAAAGCCTGCGGCGTGATCGAAGCCAAAAAAGAAGGCGCCACCCTGACCGGCGTAGAGCTGCAAAGCAGCCGCTACGCCAAAGGCCTGCCCACCACCCTGCCCGCCTGGAACCGCCCCCTGCCCTTTGTGTGGGAAAGCACGGGCGTAGAAACCCACTTTACCAACGGCCTGGACCCCGAACCCCGCGCACGCAGCGTGTTCGCCTTCTTCCGCCCCGAACTGCTGGTGCAATGGCTGGCGCTGCTGCCACCAATGATGAACGGCAACGGCGTCAGCGAACCACCCAGCACCTTCCTGGCCCGCATGCGCAACATGCCCAAGCTGGTGACCGAATGGGGCAGCGGCGGCGCGCACTACCAGCTGTGGCCTGCCCAAATCGGCGCCATTACCAACCTGGAAAAATCCTTGGCCGACAACAAACCCAAGGCCCTGATCCAGATGGCCACCGGCAGCGGCAAAACCTTTACCAGCATCGGCTTCATCTACCGCCTCGTCAAGTTTGGAGGCGCGCGCCGCGTGCTCTTTTTGGTAGACCGGGGCAACCTGGCCCGCCAGACCAAGAAAGAGTTTGACGCCTACGCCAGCCCCTACAACAACTACAAGTTTGGGGAGGAGTACATCGTCCAGCACCTGCAGGGCGGCCACATCGACACATCCGCCCGCGTGGTCATCTGCACCATCCAGCGCATGTTCAGCATGCTCAAGGGGCGCGAGCTGGCCGACGAGGCCGACGAAGAAAGCACCGAACGCATCGAAGGCCTGTTCAAAGACCCCGAGCCCATTGGCTACAACCCGGCCATCCCCATCGAGAGCTTTGACATTGTTGTGACGGACGAGGCCCACCGCAGCATCTACAACCTGTGGCGCCAGGTGCTGGAGTACTTTGACGCGTATCTGATCGGCCTTACCGCCACGCCCAACAAGCAGACCTTCGGCTTCTTCAACCAAAACCTGGTCATGGAATACGGCCACGCCCAGGCCGTGGCCGATGGCGTGAACGTGAACTACGACGTGTACCGCATCAAAACCGAGGTGGGCGAAAGCGGCGCCAAGGTAGACAAAGGCTTTTGGCTGGAGACGCAAGACAAAGCCACCCGCCGCAGAACCGCCTGGCAGCTGGACGACGACTTTGAATACCAGCCCGAAGAGCTGGACCGCGCCGTGCAAACGCCCGACCAGATCCGCACCGTGGTGCGCACCCTGCGCGACCGCTGGCAGCCCGACATGTTCCCCGCCCGCACCGAGCTGCCCAAAACCCTAATCTTTGCCAAAGACGACAACCACGCCGAAAAGATTGTGGAAATCCTGCGCGAAGAGTTTGGCCGTGGCAACGAGTTTGCGCAAAAGATCACCTACCGCAGCGCCCAAGGCGGCGGCACCAGCCCCGAGCAGCTCATCAAAGACTTCCGCACCGGCTACTACCCCCGCGTGGCCGTCACCGTGGACATGATCGCCACCGGCACCGACATCAAGCCGGTGGAAATCGTCGTCTTCATGCGCAGCGTAAAAAGCCGCAGCTTCTTCGAGCAGATGAAAGGCCGTGGCGTGCGCGTGTGCAACCCCACCGACCTGGCCGCCGTGAACCCCGGCGAACACATCAAAAAAGACCACTTCGTCATCGTCGACGCCGTGGGCGTGTGCGAGCGCGACAAAACCGACAGCCGCCCCATGGACCAGAAGAAGAGCGTGCCGCTGGACAAACTGCTGCAAGCCGTGAGCCTGGGCAACGTGGAAGACGAAGTGCTGAGCAGCATCGCCGCCCGCCTGGCCCGGCTGGACAAAGATGCCGTTGATGCCGACCGCGCCAAGGTGGTGGAGCTGAGCGGCGGTAAAACCCTGCGCGACCTGGCACGTGGCATTGTGGAAGCACTCGCCATCGACGCCACCCAAGACATGCCGCCCGCCGAGGCAGACCAGCGGTTGAGAGATTCAGCCAAGCCCTTCGCCGCACCCGCATTGCGCGAGCAGCTATTAAAAATGAAGCAAAAGGCAGACTTGGTGATCGACGTGGTCACCCAAGACAGCCTGCTGCATGCCGGCTTTAGCGAGGGCAGCGACCGCGCCAGCGCGCTGGTGCAAAGCTTTGAGCAGTTCATCACCCAGCACAAAGACGAAATCATCGCTCTGCAAATTTTGTACAGCCGCCCCACGCGTGCCCCGCTCAAGTTTGAAGACGTAAAAGCCTTGGCCGACGCCCTGCACGCACCGCCGCTCAACATTGACGAGGGCGCCCTGTGGCAGGCCTACGCTACGTTGCGCAAAGACAAGGTGAAAGGCGCCAAGCAGCGGCGCCTGCTTACCGACCTGGTCAGCCTGGTGCGCTTTGCCATGCAGCAGACCAACGAGCTGGTGCCCTACCCAGAGCGCGTGCAGGTCAACTTCAAAGCCTGGCTGGCCCAGCACCAGCAGGCGCACACCACCAACCCGTTCACCCAAGAACAACAACACTGGCTAGAAATGATCCGCGACCACATCGCCGCCAACCTCGGCATTGAAATAGACGACTTCGAATACGCCCCCTTCAACGCCCAAGGCGGCCTGGGCAAGGTGCACCAGCTCTTTGGCGCGGAACTGCCCATGGTGATTGAGGAATTGAATCGGGAGTTGGCGGCGTGACGACGGCACAACTAGGAGAAGTCGCCAGCATCGTTCGTGGAATCGCATTTCCAAAAGAAGACAAACGCGCCGAACCCCTACCCGGACACGTTGCATGCCTGCGAACAACCAATGTTCAGCGCACGGTCGAATGGGAAGACCTTTGGTTTGTTCCTGAGAAGCACGTAAAGCGCGACGAGCAACTCGTTCGCTCCGGTGACATCCTGATTTCCACTGCAAACAGCTATGAACTTGTCGGCAAAGTTGCACCGGTTGCTGGTATGCCCCACAAGGCAACACTCGGCGCGTTCATTTCGCTGATCCGACCGAATGAACGTGTCGAGCCGAAGTTTTTGTATCACCAGCTTGCTTGGGGCAAAACGCAATCACGCATTCGTGAAACGGCGTCAACCACCACAAACATTTCCAACGTCTCGACCAAAAAGTTGCTGACGTTAGAGATGTTCACGCCTTCCTTGGAGGTGCAGCGCGAAATCGTCGCCGAACTCGAAAAACAGTTCTCCCGCCTCGACGAAGCCGTCGCCAACCTCCAGCGCGTCAAAGCCAACCTCAAACGCTACAAAGCCTCCGTCCTCAAAGCCGCCGTCGAAGGCCGCCTTGTAGAAACCGAAGCCACCCTGGCCCGCCGCGAAGGCCGCGCCTACGAGACCGGCGAGCAGCTTTTGCAGCGGATTCTTGAGGAGCGGCGGGTGAATTGGGCGGGCAAGCGGAAGTACCGCGAACCAGTGACTCCTGAAACCGAGGCACTGTCTGAACTACCTGAAGGCTGGGCATGGGCATCGCCTGAGCAGGTGTCGGCAGGCGAACCATATTCATTGGCGATTGGTCCTTTTGGTAGCAGTTTGAAGGTGAGCGACTACAAAACCGAAGGTGTGCCTTTGGTCTTCGTGCGCAATATCCGTTCTGGGTCATTCGGTGGTGAAAACACTGTCTACGTCACTGCTGATAAGGCTGTAGAGCTTTCTGCACATTCGGTGGAGGCAGGCGACATTCTTGTGACCAAGATGGGGGACCCACCGGGGGATGTGTGTCGCTATCCGGCGAATCGCCCACCTGCCGTGATTACCGCCGATTGCATCAAGTTACGAGTAATCAAACTCGGCATCGATCCGTCATTTATTGAGTACGCCATGGCCTCGCGGGTCGTTCAAGACCAAATCTTAGGGATCACCAAAGGCGTTGCGCAGTTGAAAGTCAATTTGGCGAACTTCAGCTCTATTGCATTGCCTGTACCGCCTCACGCAGAGCAAGCACGAATCGTCGTCGAAGTCGACCGCCACCTGTCCATCATCCGCGAAGTCGAAGCCGAGGTCGACGCCAACCTCCAGCGCGCGCAGGCGCTTCGGCAATCTGTATTGCAACGTGATTTTTCAACGGCGTCGCCAAATGCCGACGCCCTGCAACCTACACACTGATTTGTTAAGCCACACCCATTAACGACTTAATTGAAAGAAGAAGGTCAAATCCCCATGGCAGGTTCCACTTTTCAAACTAACCCCTATGACTTGTCCAAGTTGCTGGAGGACTGCCATCGTGGTGTTCTACAGCTCCCAGATTTTCAGCGGAGCTGGGTTTGGGACGAGGACCGCATCAAAAGTCTGATCGCGTCGATTTCGCGCTCATTCCCAGTGGGTGCATTGATGACGCTCGACACCGGAGGCGATGTCAACTTCAAACCTCGGCCAGTGGAAGGCGCGCCCGCCGCAGCGAAAGACATGAAGCCGAATTCGTTGCTCCTCGATGGGCAGCAGCGCATGACGTCTCTTTATCAGGTGACCATGCGGGGCAAAGTAGTTGAAACAGTGACGCCCAAGAAAAAGAAGGTCAAGCGTTGGTTTTATATCGACATTCGCAAGGCGCTGGACCCATCTGTGGACCGGGAAGAGGCCATCCTGGGCGTGCCCGAAGACAAGATTGTGCGAGGCGAGTTTGGGCGAGAAGCGGGACCCGATCTTTCAACCAGCGAACAAGAATACAAGCTACTCATGTACCCGGTTTCAAAGGTATTTGACTGGGATCGCTGGCAGGACGGCTTTGATAAGGCATGGCCCGGTGATTCCAACGAATCGGTGCGTGAAGAATTTCGCCGTTTTAAGCGTGATGTGCTGGAGAACTTCAAGTACTACCGGGTTCCCGTCATAGCGCTCGACCGCTCAACCACCAAAGAAGCCGTATGCGTCGTCTTCGAGAAAGTGAATACAGGCGGCAAGCCCTTGGACGCTTTCGAATTGGTGACCGCCATGTATGCAGCCGAGGGCCACGAACTGCGCAAAGACTGGTACGGAGATGATGGCCATAAGGGACGTCACAGCAGGTTTGTGGAAACCTTGCGGCCTGCTGGTTCGGAGGCCGGAATCATTGCCAATGTTGGAAACACCGATTTTCTGCAAGCGGTCTCTTTGTTTTATACCCGCGAGCGTCGGCGGGAAGCAGAAAAAGCAGGCAAGCAGGGCAAGGAACTGCCAGCAGTCACTGGAAACCGCCAAGCCTTATTGGACCTTCCGCTAGCCGCCTACAAGCAGTATGAAGAGCAGGTGGAGCAGGGATTCTTGAAGGCGGCGAAGTTTCTCCACATGCTTCACATTTATCGCATTTTCGATCTCCCCTATCAGTCGCAAATCGTGCCGCTGGCCGCCATCCTTGCGGACATCGGATCGGACTGGGAGCATGAGGCTAATCGCGCAAAGTTGGTTCGCTGGTACTGGAACGGTGTTTTTGGCGAGCTTTATGGCTCAGCTGTCGAAACCCGAATCGCAAAGGACTTCACGGAAGTACCGGTGTGGCTGAGAGGCGGGCCAGAGCCCTCGACAGTAAGCGAGACGATGTTCCGCGCAGATCGACTCAAAACCATGCGTATGCGTCTCTCCGCCGCCTACAAGGGAATCAATGCCTTGTTGATGAAAGAGGATGCCCAAGACTTTCGTTCAGGGCAAAAATTTGACCACACTGTTTTCTTCGGGGAGAACGTCGATATTCATCACATCTTCCCTCAGGACTGGTGCAAAAAGCAGGGCATCAAGCCGTCGGTGTTCGACTCCATCATTAACAAAACCCCGCTGTCGTTCAGGACCAACCGGATCATTGGCGGCGTGGCCCCATCGGTCTATCTAAAGAAGTTGGAACAGGGTGACCCAACAACGCCCGGTATCGATCCGCAAAAGCTGGACACGTACCTCCGTTCGCACCTGATCGACCCACCACTGCTTCGCGCCGACAGTTTTGAGTTATTCATGGCTGATCGGCAAAAGCGGCTGCTGGCATTGATTGAGCAAGCCACTGGAAAAGCGGCCTATGTGGGAGAAGCCGGGGAAGATGGCATCGAAGTCGAAGCAGACGACGATGCAGTCGAAGCCGACATGACGATCACCGCGTGACCTCAGAGCTAAACCATTGCTGATCGATGAGCACACTCTCATAGTCCCCACATCGATGCTGTGGGGTCGCCAACCCTCTGAACGAACGGCTGCAGACCGAAAAAGATTCAAGAAACCGAAGCGGCACAGTAAGCCAATCACTTCATTTTTGATAGCTGGTAGCGCTTGATACATAAGCGCTAGAGGCCATTTTCACTCATAGCCTTGCCACTGACGCCAGATCAGTTTATATTCAATATTCGCGATTTGCGAATATTGAATACCCATGCAACTCAAGCCCCAAGACTTTCTGGTCACCCTCAAGCTCGTCGCCTGGGGTGAGCAGCGCTGGACGTATGCACGGCTGGCGCTGGAACTGGGCATCAGCGTGTCAGAGGCGCATGCCTGCATCAAACGCGGGTTGTTGGCGGGGCTGTTGCTGCCCAACCGTGAGCCGCCACCTGCCGCCAGCAAGGGTGGCCCCGATGCAAACAAGATGGGCAGCGATTTGGCCGCACAAGAGCCCATGGGCATTTACCGCGTCACCCGCAAGCGGGTGCGCCGTGCGGCCCTGCCGGATGATGCGGAGGCGGCAGCCGACAACCCGGTGCGCCCCCACGCCCGCAACCTGGCGGAATTTACCTTGCATGGGGCCAAGTACGCCTTCCCTGCCGTCAAGCTGCCTTTAGTGGCCGGTGTGCCCACCAGCCACAGCGCGCCCGCCTTTGCCGGGGTGTTTGCGCCGGGCAGCACAGACTTTGTGTGGCCGCACCCCAACGGCACGGTGCGCGGCGTGGGCATAGAGCCGCTGCACCCTGCCGTGCCCTTTGCCGCAATGCAGGACGCCAAGCTGTACGAGCTGCTGGCGCTGTTTGACGCCCTGCGCATAGGCAAGGCCCGCGAGCGGGGCATGGCGCTGGAGCGGCTGCAGGTGCTGATTGACCCAAGCCCACCCGAAAATTGAAGGACTCTGTCTATGGTTAGCCGGATCGTTCTCAATTTTGCTTCATATGAAGCTAAAATTGCTTCAACATGAGCTTGGCGCACTTTTTACTTGGGCAATCGCGATCAGCGGTCCTCAGCACGCTTTTTCTGCGGCCGGAAGCCGCATTGCATGTGCGTGAGCTGGCCCGATTGACCGGCGTATCCCCCGGATCGCTGCATCGCGAGTTGCGCAACTTGGCCGCAATGGGGTTGCTGTTGCGCCAGGAAACAGGTCGTCAGGTGTACTACCGTGCCAACCCACAATGCCCGATCTATGAAGAACTAACAGGCTTGTTGCGAAAGACGGCAGGGTTGGTAGACGTGATACGAGAGGCTCTTTTGCCCCTTGCGGACAAAGTGGAGATGGCTTTTGTGTATGGCTCGATGGCGCGTGGAGAGGAGCATGTACACAGCGACGTCGACGTCATGCTGGTGGGAGACTTGGAGTTTTCTGAGGTCGTGCTGGCTTTGTCCGACACCCAAACCACGTTGCGCCGTGAAGTCAATCCCACGGTGTTGTCGCGAGCGGAGTTCGAGGACAAGCTTCTGCAATCGGATAGCTTCGTGGCGCAAGTGTGGCGCGGAAGCAAGTTGTGGGTGATGGGGGAGCCATGAGTCTGGAAAACCTTATCAAAATCCATCAACTGCAGCGCCACACCGCCACCGCAGAAGAGGTGCAGCGTTTGCTTGCCGCCGCCAATCGAAATCTGGCCGACAGCGCAGTAGCGGGCCTGAGTGAGGAAACGCGGTTTGACGCAGCCTATAAAACCATCATGCAATGCGCGATGATGGGGTTGATGGCCAACGGCTACAGGCCATCGACGACAACACCGGGCCACCACCAAACCATGATTCAAACCTTGGGTTTGACCATGGGGGTTGGTAAAGAAGTTTGGATTGTTCTCGACTCGCTGCGCAAGAAGCGCAATCTCAACGACTATTCGGGTGATTTGATTGAGCCTGCAGCAGTGCGTAATTGCATTAGCCACGCCCAATCCCTTTTGACCCATACACATCAGTGGCTCAGCGAACACCGGCCTGAACTACTACGTAAACACCCGTGAACACCACCACCCACTCCCTCGTCCAGAAGCTCTGGAACTACTGCAACGTGCTGCGCGATGACGGCATGAGCTATGGCGACTATGTGGAGCAGCTCACGTACCTGCTGTTCCTGAAGATGGCCGATGAACGCGCGCAGCCGCCTTACAACCAGCCCAGCATCGTGCCTGCCGAATACGCATGGGGTTCTCTGCTGGCCAGGGACGGCGACGATCTTTTCGAGCATTACCGCCACATTCTCGAAAGGCTGGGGCACGAGAAGGGCACGCTGGGCCTGATTTTTGGCAAGGCGCAAAACAAGTTTCAAGACCCGGCCAAGCTGCGCCGGGTGATTGTGGATTTGATCGGCGCTGAAACCTGGACGGTGCTGGGCGCAGATGTAAAAGGCGATGCCTACGAAGGCCTGCTGGAGAAAAACGCCCAAGACACCAAGAGCGGTGCAGGCCAGTACTTCACACCCCGGGCGCTGATCCAGGCCATGGTGGAGTGCATGGAACCCAAACCGGCCGAGCGCATTTGCGACCCGGCTTGCGGCACGGGTGGCTTCTTATTTACCGCGCACAACTACATCACAAGCCACAACAAGAGCCTGACGCGCGACCAGCTCAAGCACCTGAAGGAAAAGGCCTTTACCGGCTACGAACTGGTGCAGGCCACGGCACGGGTGTGCGCCATGAACATGATGCTGCACGGCATTGGCTCTGAAAAATCGGTGCCCGTGGTGGTGGGCGATGCGCTGGCGGCTGACCCTGGCGAGCGTTTTGAGGTGGTGCTGGCCAACCCGCCGTTTGGCAAGAAGAGCAGCACCGTCATCGTGGGTGAAGACGGCCGCACCAGCACCGAAAAAGACACGATTGAGCGCGACGACTTCTGGGCCACCACCAGCAACAAGCAGCTCAATTTTGTGCAGCACATCAAGACGCTGCTCACCACCCACGGCCGCGCAGCCGTGGTGCTGCCCGACAACGTGCTGTTTGAAGGCGGCGCGGGCGAGACCATTCGCAAAAAGCTGCTGCACGAGTGCGATGTGCACACCCTGCTGCGCCTGCCCACGGGCTTATTCTACGCCCAGGGCGTGAAGGCCAACGTGCTGTTCTTTGAAAAGAAGCCCGCCAGCGAAACGCCGTGGACGAAGCAGCTGTGGATTTACGACCTGCGCACCAACAAGCATTTCACGCTCAAGACCAACCCGCTGACCCGCGCGGACCTTGACGAGTTTGTGGCGCTGTACCGCGCCGATAGCCGCCAGCAGCGGCAAGCCACGTGGTCGCCAGATACACCCGACGGCCGCTGGCGCGCCTACAGCTACGACGAGCTGGTGGCGCGGGACAAGACGAGCCTGGACATCCTCTGGCTCAAAGACGAATCACTGGCCGACAGCGACAACCTGCCCGCACCGGGCGTGATAGCGCGCGAGATTGTGGAAGACCTGGAGGCAGCATTGGCGCAGTTCAGACTGATTGCGGGCGACCTGGGAGAGGCTGTGGAAGAATGAGTGCGCAAAAGCTACCTCTCTGCTGACGGTACAGCGAACTATGCCTGCCTGCTGCTTTCTTGGCCTGTTGCTTCTTCCGCTGGTATCCAACAACGGGCATCAGAAGCATCTTGCGCATGAGTCAGGGCGGCCAACGACACTCGCCGCATCGCCCATACACACTCAGCCCCCTCATTTCACGCCATGCTGACCTTCCTTTACTACGCGCTCATGCTCCTTGTTGGCTACGTGTGGTACCGGTATGGGCAAAAGCTGCTGAACCAGGGCCTGCGGGATGAGAACGATGAGCTCACCAAACCTCCGGTCGGGCCTATCGGCTTTCTGCTCGTTGCCGCTGTGGCGTGCTACCTGTTGTTCGCAGCCCTGCGCGCATTGGTTCTGCGCGAAATTCCGTGCGTCGGCAAGGGCTGCGCGGGACAGATCTACACACTCGCAGAGCACGCTGGCCCGTACTGGGCCAACCTCTTCTTCTTGGTGTGGCTGGTGCTGGCGCTGGGCTATGCCATGTATGTAACAGTCAGGATCTGGACCAGGCCCTGACACGCGCGTGCCGCAGGCCTGACCTCGCGCGCCCCACAGGCCACGGCTCAGCTATTGACCTGCGCCCACAGCTTGTCCAGCCGCTTCACGCTCACCGGCTGGGGCGTGCGCAGCTCCTGCGCAAAGAAGCTCACGCGCAGTTCCTCCAGCAGCCAGCGCAGTTCTTGCATGCGCGCATCCACCTGCCCCTTGCGCTCGGCCACCAGGCGCCAGTAACGCTGCTCTTGCGGGCGCAGCTCGGCCAGCTTGGCAGCGTCGCGGGCGGGGTCGACGCGGTATTTATCAAGCCGCAGCGTGATGGCCTTGAGGTAGCGGGCGTAGTGGGCCAGTTGCGTCCACGGGGCCACGGCAATGAAGTTCTTGGGCACCAGGCGCTGCAGCTGCTGCAGTGCGTCCGCAGTGGCTTCGGGGGCGTTTTTGGTGTCCTTGATCTTGCGGGCGGCGGCTGCGTATTCGGTGAGGATGGTGGCGGCCAGGCGCGCCACCTCATTGGCGATCAACGTGAGGCGCCCCCTGCCCTCTTCAACGCGGCGTTTGAAGGCAACTTCGTCGGTGGGCAGCGGGTCGAGCAAAAAGGCCCGGTCCAGCGCCACGTCGATGATCTGGGTGCGCAGCTCTTCCTGCGTACCCAGGGGCATGTAGGCCACGGCCATCTTTTGCAGGTCGGGGATGTTTTTTTCCAGGTACTTGAGGGCGTCCTTGATCTGCAGCGCAAACAGGCGGCGCAGGCCCGCGCGGTGTTTGGCGGCGGCGACTTCGGGCTCGTCAAAAACCTCGATGGTCACAGCGTCGCCGCCGTCGATGAGTGCCGGAAAGCCGATCAGCGTCTGCCCGGCCTTTTTGATCTCCATCAGCTCGGGCAGCTCGCCAAACGTCCAGGTGGTGTAGCGCTGGCCTGCGGGGGTCGATGGGGTGACGCTCGCAGGTTTCGCGGTGGCGGGCGCTGCCCCCTTTACTCCTGATTTAGTAGCTGCTTGCGCTTTACCATCAAGCGCTGGAGGCATTTTTGACTCATTTTTTTCACTCTCTGCCGCCCCGCCACCGAGCTTGAGCCCTGCCAGCGCCTGGAATGCGCCGCGCGCCTTGGCGCCCCATTCGGCCTTGAGCGCGCCCAGGTTGCGGCCGTGGCCCAGCTGGCGGCCGTGCTCATCCACCACGCGGAAGTTCATGAACAGGTGGGGGCTGAGCATGTCGAGCTTGAAGTCCGCCCGCTTCACGTCGAGCGAGGTTTCGTCGCGCACCTGCTTGAGCAACACATCGGTGAGGCTGCCGGTGCCAAAACGCTCGGGCGTGCCCAGCAGCGCGGCCAGACGGGTGGCGGACTCGGGCAGCGGCACAAAGCGGCTGCGTGGGCGCTGCGGCAGGCTTTTGAGCAGCGCCTGGATCTTGTCCTTGAGCATGCCCGGCACCAGCCATTCGCAGCGCTCGTCGCTCACCTGGTTGAGCACGAAGAGCGGAATGGTCACGGTGATGCCGTCGCGCGCATCGCCGGGCTCGTGCAGGTAGCTGGCGGCGCAGTCCACACCACCGAGGCGCACGGTGCGTGGGAAGGCATTGGTGGTGATGCCTGCGGCCTCGTGGCGCATCAGTTCTTCGCGGGTGAGCTTGAGCAGGTCGGGCTGTTTTTTACTTTCTTCGCGGTACCAAGCCTCAAAGCTGTGGCCGCTGCATACCTCGGGCGGCAGCTGCTGGTCGTAGAAGGCGTAGATGAGTTCGTCGTCCACCAGCACGTCCTGGCGCCGCGACTTGTGCTCCAGCTCTTCGACCTTGGCAATGAGCTTCTGGTTGGCGGCCAGGAAAGGCAGCTTGGTCTCCCAGTTGCCTCCCACCAGCGCCTCGCGGATGAACACCTCGCGCGCAGCGTGCGGGTCTACCTTGCCGAAGTTCACGCGGCGGTTGTTGTAGACCACGATGCCGTAGAGCGTGGCGCGCTCCAGCGCCACCACTTCCGCAGACTTTTTCTCCCAGTGCGGGTCAAGCAGCTGCTTGCGCAGCACATGCCCGCCAATCTGCTCCAGCCACTGCGGCTCGATGGCCGCGATGCCCCGACCGAACAGGCGTGTGGTTTCCACCAGTTCCGACGCCACGATCCAGCGGCCGGGCTTCTTGTTCAGGTGCGCGCCGGGGTGTTTGTAGAACTTGATGCCGCGCGCGCCCAGGTACCAGTCTTCCTCGTCGCTCTTGGCGCCCACGTTGCCCAGCAGCCCGGCCAGCATCGACAGGTGCAGCTGCTCGTAGCTGGCGGGCTGGGTGTTGATCTGCCACTTGTGCTCGGTGACCACCGTGAGCAGCTGGGTGTGGATGTCGCGCCACTCGCGCAGGCGCCGGATGCTGATGAAGTTCTGGCGCAGCAGCTGCTCGTACTGGCGGTTGCTGAGTTTGTGAGTCGCGGCGGGGACGGCGGCGGGTACAGCAGGCGCTGCGGCAGGACTGCCCCCGCCACTGCGCTGCGCCACCGGCAAGTAGGCCTGCGACGGCGCTTTCTGCGCAGCCATGGCCTTCTGGGCGCGGGCCGATGGCAGGCTGGGTGCTCCGCCGCGTGCTTCGTTGATCCACTTCCACAGCTTGAGGTAGCCGCTGAACTCGCTCTTGTCGTCGTCGAACTTGGCGTGCGCCTGGTCGGCCTGCTGCTGCGCCTCCATGGGACGGTCGCGCACGTCCTGAACGCTCAGGGCGCTGGCAATCACCAGGACTTCATCGAGCGCCTTGCGGTCGCGCGCCTCGATGATCATGCGGCCAACGCGCGGGTCCAGCGGCAGGCGCGACAGTTCCACGCCCATGGGGGTCAGCTCGTTGGCGTCATCCACCGCACCCAACTCGGCCAGCAGCTGGTAGCCGTCGGCGATCGCGCGGCCCGAAGGCGCCTCGATGAAGGGGAACTGCGTCACGTCGCCCAGATGCAGCGACTTCATGCGCAGGATGACGCCTGCCAGCGATGACCGCAGGATTTCGGGGTCGGTAAAACGGGGGCGGCCATTGAAACCGGCCTCGTCATACAGGCGAATGCAGATGCCGTTGGCCACTCGGCCGCAGCGGCCAGCACGCTGGTTGGCGGCGGCCTGGCTGATGGGCTCGACCAGCAGCTGCTCGACTTTGCTACGGAAAGAATAGCGCTTCACGCGCGCTGTTCCTGCGTCAATGACGTACCGCACGCCTGGTACGGTGAGCGAAGTCTCGGCCACGTTGGTGGCCAGCACGATGCGGCGGCCCGTGTGGCCGTCAAAGATGCGGTCCTGCTCCGCCTGGGACAAACGCGCGAACAGCGGCAGCACCTCGGCATTGCGCATCACGGGCTGGTGCGACAGGTGCTTGCGCAGGTGGTCGGCCGCTTCGCGGATCTCTCGCTCGCCGGGCAAAAACACCAGGATGTCACCGGCCGCATTGCCTTGCCACAGCTCGTCCACACCATCGGCAATGGCTTCGTTCAGGCCGTAGTCGCGGCTTTCTTCAAACGGGCGATAGCGCTGCTCCACCGGGAAGGTGCGGCCCGACACCATGATGACGGGGGCCGGGCCCTTGGCCGACTCAAAGTGCTTGGCAAACCGGTCCGCATCAATCGTGGCCGAGGTAACGATGACCTTCAGATCAGGCCTGCGCGGCAGGATCTGGCGGATGTAGCCCAGCAGGAAGTCGATGTTGAGGCTGCGTTCGTGCGCCTCGTCAATGATGATGGTGTCGTAGTTTTTCAGCAGCGGGTCGGTCTGCGTCTCGGCCAGCAAGATGCCGTCGGTCATGAGCTTGACGGAGGCATCGCGCGACAGGCGGTCCTGGAACCGCACCTTGAAGCCCACCACATCGCCCAGCGGCGTGTTCAGCTCTTCGGCAATGCGCTTGGCCACGCTGCTGGCCGCAATGCGGCGCGGCTGGGTGTGGCCGATGAGCTGGCCCTTGGTGCCTGGCCTGGCGTTGCACTTGCCCCGGCCCAGCGCCAGTGCAATCTTGGGCAACTGCGTGGTTTTGCCGGAGCCCGTTTCGCCGCACACGATGATGACCTGGTGCTTCTTGATGGCCTCCATGATCTCTTCGCGCTTGCCCGATACGGGCAGGGACTCAGGAAAGGTGATGCGCAGCGGCGCAGTGCGCGGGGCGGTTGGCAAGGGGTGGGGAGGCGCGGATTCGGTCATGGAGGGCTGCATTATCCGAGCCGGGCGTTGGCCGCGTGCAACACGGGCCATGCGCGCGGTTGCCAGCCCGGGTGCGGGGCTTCCACAATCGCGCCTCGACTGGCGATGCCTCCGCGGCCAATGCCCCCAGGAATACCGAATGCCCCGACAGCCATCCGCCCAGAACCTTGTTGATCAGCCCCGCCTTTTTCCTGCATCGCGCCGTGGTTGGCTGACCTGGGCGGGCACCAGCGCGATGGCTTCGCTGCTGCCCGGTTGTGGTGGCAGCAGCACTGCGTCCCCCACCCTCACAACGACCATTGCCTGGGGTCGCAAGGAAATTCGCGAAGCCATGCAAAGCAGCAAGATGCGGGCGGCCTCCGTGGCACTGCTGCACAACGACCACATCGTCTGGCAAGAGGCCTTCGGGGCGCTGGATGCAAACGCCACCACGCCCGCCACGCCCGACACACGCTTTAACGTCGGCTCCGTCAGCAAGGTGCTCGCGGCGCTGGCCATCATGGTGCTGGTAGACCGCAGGCTCGTGCAGTTGGATGCTCCGGTGGTGGCCTACCTGCCGCAGTTCGCGATGCTGTCGCCGGGCTACCGCGACATCACCGTCCGGCACCTGCTGAGCCATGCCTCGGGGTTGCCCGGCACCTACCTGCACAACATGTTTGCCTTTGCGCCGCTGCCGGGCTATGCCGCCGAGGTGGAGGCAGCCATGGCCAATGTGCACCTCAAGCACGCCCCCGGCGCCATGGCGGTGTACTGCAACGACGGTTTCACGCTGATCGAGCGCATCGTGCTGGCCGTCACCGGGCAAACCTACCCGGCGTTTGTGCAGTCCGCCCTGCTCAACCCGCTGGGCATGGCCCGATCAGGCTATACGCTGCAGCCGTTGCCACCGGGCAGCTTTGCCCCCGGCAGCATCAACGACGCGCCGCAGGGCCAGGAGTTCGTGATGGGCTACGCCACGGGCGGGCTGTGCACCACACCCGGCGACATGATGAAGCTGGCCGCCATGCTCATCCAGGGCGGCGAGCACGATGGCCAGCGCATTGTGTCAAAAACCAGCGTGGCCGAGATGGGCAGGATTCAGAACCAGGGCATGCACCCCAGCCTCACCCCCGACTGGCAGTCGGGCCTGGGCTGGGACAGTGCGCGGCACCCGGGCTTGAACGCTGCGGGCGTGCTCGCGTGGCAAAAGAGCGGCGGCACCATGTTTTATTCCAGCGACTTCTGCGTGCTGCCCCAGGCGGGCATGGCGGTCATGATCACCGGCAACGCCGCCAGCTTCAAGCCGGGCCCGATTGCCGAGGGCATTGCGCTGCGCGCCTTGCAGGAGACAGGGCAATTGCGTGTACTGCCGCCCCGGGTCTCGACCGCCGCCCCCGCCATGGCCACCGCATCTTCCAGCGCGGTGGATGCCTTGCTCGGCATCTATGGCAACTATTCCGCGCCCATCAAAGCCGTCTCGCCCGACCGCCAACAGGTTGACCTGTGGTCGTGGAACCCAAAACTGCTGGACTGGAAAAACCTGAGCACCGGGCTTCGCCTGCGCAGCGATGGCTGGTGGTGGTCAGACGCCCAGCCTGGCACCCACTACCGCTGGGAGCAGTCCGAAGGCCGCCGCTACCTCCTTGCGCGCGAGGCCGCCACGGCGGGGCACTACTGGATCACCGTGCCCATCGGCCAACAGATGCCGCCCGCACCCGGCCCCCTTGCCGCCCCCTGGACTGCGCGGCTCGACAGCAACTGGCTGCTGACCAACGAAGCACCCACATCCATTCCGCTGGCCATTGGCGTGGGGGCCTCCAGACTTCGGGAGCTGCCCGAACTGCCCGGCTACCTGTTCTGGGACGAGAGCCAGTTCCTGCTGCCCTTGTCGGCGGACCGGGCCGGCATGACCGTGCAGGTGCCGCTCAACGCGGGCCGTGATCTGGTGGAACTCGTGGTGCAGACGCGCGACAAGGAAGAATGGATACACGCGGCTGGTTGGATCTACCGGCGCCAAGCCTGAAAACTGCGCTGTTCATCCCCCACCGCACTGTTCTTTTCAAGCGACAAATTCAGCCGATTGCGGCGCCTTCGGCTTGCCAAGCGCCGTGGGCATCGCCACAATTCGCGCTTCTTTCAGGCCGCGCCCGCCGCAACGGCAGCCCCTGAAAACACTGGAGGTCACCACCATGTTTGTTCCCTTGTTCGCTCCCGCCTGACCACAGTCCACCGCCCCGGCTGGACTGTGCATTCACAGCAAGTCCAGCCACGGCAAGCGCGTTCCTGCATCCATTCATTGCAGCGCACCACAAGCCCTGGCTCCATTGCCGGGGTTTTTTGTTTGTGGAGTGCACATGAGTGCCAAAAAACTGTCTCGGGCCTTCGCCCAGGGCGAGCTTAAAAAGCTGCGCCGCATGAAGGCGCCCCTGGTGTTGAAGCTCGAAGCCTCGGGCCCGCCCCGAAATCCTGTGGCCGCCGCGCTGGCCCAACGCAGCCTGTCCAGTGCGGCAGGCAAGCACATCCGAACCCGTGGCGCCCAGCGCCGTGCGGACAACGTCGCCCTGCGCAAGGCGATCCAGACATCCCGCTTCACCGAAAGCGACTGATACAAAACGATTGAAAACCATGGACCTTTCTACCCTTCAAGAAACCACGCTGCGCGAGCGGCACACACCGGGCACCGCCCACCGGGAGCTGCTGGCCCAGCGCCAGCGGGCGCTGGCACAGGCCGCAGCGCAGCTCAAGGCCGAGCTGTTTGGCATCGACGACGTGATCGACCGCGTGATCGATGCCATCCGCGCCTGGTACGTTTTGCCCCAGCTCATCACCCGCCCCGTCATCGTCTGCCTGTGGGGCCTGACGGGCACGGGCAAGACCCAGCTCACGCGGCGCCTGGCGCAGCTGCTGGGCTTTTACGACCGATTTGTCGAAGTGCAGATGGACGGCTTCAGCCACGGCGCGAGCTACCGCAGCTCGTCCATCTCGGGCATGCTGGGCGACTCCGGCATCCACGAGGGCGCACCAGGCATGCTGGTGCTGGACGAGTTCCAGCGCTTTCGCACGGTGAGCTCCAAGGGCGAGGAGGTCAAGGTGGAGCGCTACCAGGATGTATGGACGCTGCTGTCCGACGGGCGCTTGCCGCCCGCTTTGAGCGCCCTGACCAACATCGAGCGCAAGCTGGCCGATGCGCACTACGAAGCCGAGCGCGCCGACGACAACGAGGAGGAGCGCGCCGGCAAGAAGCCCTACCGCTTTCAGCTCGACGCCTGGGACGCGCAGGAACTCAAGCGCATGCTCAAGCTCTCGGAGCCCCTGGCCGAGATCATGCAGTGGCCGCCCGCGCAGGTGCAGGCGCTGTTCACGCGCTTCCAGCAGTCGCACCATGCGTGGGAAACCGACTACAGCAAGCTGCTGGTGTTCGTCTGCGGCAACCTTGACGAGATGTACCACGAGACCGCGCAGCGCGTGGAAGACTGCGACACCGATGCCGACATCTTCCACCGCCTCACGCGCAAGCTCTCGCTCATCGATGTGAAGAAGGCGCTCAGCGAACGCTTCAAGCCTGAGCAGATCGCGCGGCTGGGCAACGAGCATGTGATCTACCCATCGTTCAACAAGGCCACCTACGAGCAGCTCATCCGCAACCTGTGTGCGCGGTATTGCGACGACATTGCCGCCCAGTGCGGCGTGCGCTTTGCCATCGGGCAGGACGTGCACGATGAACTGTATGCCAACGCGGTGTTTCCGGCCCAGGGCACGCGGCCGCTGTTCTCGTCGGTGCATGCCATCCTGAGCGCCAATTTGGTCAACGCCGCGCTCTGGGTGCTGGAACAGCAGCTGCCCCTGGCGCAGGACTTTGGCATCACGCTGGCGACCGACAAGCGCCATCTGGTGGTCCTGGGCGCTAGCGCCCAAGGCATTGAGCAGCAGGCGCAATTTGCGGTGACGCTGGAGCTCAACCGCCTCAAGCAGCGCGCCAATGCCGACTTCCGCGCACTGCTGGCCGTGCACGAAGCAGGCCACGGGCTGGTCTACTGTCTGCTGTTCGGCCAGGCCCCGCAGGAAGTGAAGATCAACATCGCTTCGTTCGAGGGCGGCTACAACAGCTTTGCGGGCCTGAAGGTCACAACGCGGCAGAACGCGCTCGACATGATGTGCGTGGGTCTGGCGGGCCGCGTGGCCGAGGAGCTGGTGTTTGGTGAAATGGCCTGCACGACCGGCGCGGAGCAGGACTACAAGCAGGTCACGGCCGAGGCTGCGCGCTTCATCCGCCACCATGGATTTGGCACGCGACTGTCCCGCACCGACGTCACGGTGGAGCTGGACAACCACCTCAACACCGACGTGGAACCCAGCAACGCCGCCATCGAGGAACTGCTGCAGTCCCAATACCAGCGCGCCAGCGCCCTGCTGGGCCAGTACCGGGGTGCCCTCACCCGCCTGGTAGAGGCCCTGCTGGACCACGGCATGATCGCCCAGCCCGAGATGCAGGCGCTGATGGCCCAAAGTGGCGTGGCCATTGCGGTGGCAGCCCAGACGGGGCCTGACGAAGCTTTGATCCTGGAGCCCTTTGCGGCCCGGCTGGCGGCGTTTCGGCAACAAACCGGGGGCCAGGCTGCAACTGCCCCAGACAGCGAAAGCCCTGCATGCTTATGATGCGCGACTTGGCGGCCCTGCTCAGCTGCCTTTCATTGCCAGTTTTTCCGTAGCTCCAAGGCCACCCACCGCTCTCCACTGCCATGTCCGCCGTTTTCAACTTCACCTTCGTCCCCTGGTTCCGCTCGGTGGCGCCTTACATCCACAAGTTCCGCAACCAGACGTTTGTGATCGGGCTCACGGGTGAGGCGATTGCGGCCGGCAAGCTGCACAGCATTGCGCAAGACCTGGCACTGATCCAGGCCATGGGCGTAAAGATTGTTCTGGTCCACGGTTTTCGCCCACAGGTGAACGAACAGCTGGCCGCTAAGGGCCATGCAGCCAAGTATTCGCATGGCATCCGCATCACCGACTCGGTGGCGCTCGATTGCGCGCAGGAGGCTGCGGGCCAGTTGCGTTATGAAATCGAGGCCGCCTTCAGCCAGGGGCTGCCCAACACGCCCATGGCAGGCGCCACCGTGCGGGTGATCTCGGGCAACTTCCTGACCGCGCGGCCCGTGGGCATCGTGGATGGGGTGGATTTTCAGCACTCGGGCCTGGTGCGCAAGGTGGATGTGGCAGGCATCCAGCGCACGCTGGACATGGGCGCACTGGTGCTGCTGTCGCCGTTTGGCTTCTCGCCCACGGGCGAGGCTTTCAACCTGAGCATGGAAGAAGTGGCCACCAGCGTGGCCATTGAGCTGCGGGCTGACAAGCTGATCTTCTTGACCGAGGTGCAGGGCATCCGCATGTCGCCCACCGAGCCCGAAAGCGACGACAACCCCATCGACACGGAGCTGCCCCTGGCCGCCGCGCAGGCCCTGCTGGCCCAGCTGCCGCCCGCACAACAGCCCACCGACACGGGCTTTTATCTGCAGCACTGCGTGAAGGCCTGCAAGGCGGGCGTGGAGCGCAGCCACATCCTGCCGTTTGCGGTGGATGGATCACTGTTGCTGGAGGTGTATGTGCACGATGGCATCGGCACCATGGTCATTGACGAAAAGCTGGAAGAGCTGCGCGAGGCCACGATTGACGACGTGGGCGGCATCCTTCAGCTCATCGAGCCGTTTGAGAAAGACGGCACGCTGGTCAAGCGCGACCGCACCGAGATCGAACGCGACATTGCCACCTACACCATCATCGAGCACGATGGAGTGATCTTTGGCTGCGCAGCGCTCTACCCCTACCCCGAGGCCAAGACGGCCGAGATGGCCGCCGTGACGGTGTCACCGCAAAGCCAGGGCACGGGCGATGGCGAAAAGCTGCTCAAGCGCATCGAGCAACGCGCGCGGCTGCAAGGGCTGGACAGTATCTTTGTGCTCACCACCCGCACCATGCACTGGTTCATCAAGCGCGGATTCCAGCCCGTGGACCCGGACTGGCTGCCCGATGCTCGCAAGCGCAAGTACAACTGGGACCGGCGCAGCCAGGTGCTGGTCAAGAAGCTCTGAACGTCTCGCGCGCCGCCGCCACGGCCCGCGCTACCTGCGCAATCGCCGCATCTCGCTGCTCGGGCTTGGCGGTAGACCGCGTGAGATAACACGTCACCAGCACCGGAGCGCCTCCAGCCGGAGGCCACATCACCGCCACATCATTGGCCGTGCCGCTGTCACTGGCAGTGCCCGTCTTGTCCCCCACCTTCCAGTCCGGCACACCCGCGCGCAGGCGCTTGTCGCCCGTGCTCGTCTCTACCAGCCAGCGCTGCAGCCAGGCGCGCGACGGGGGCGTGAGTACATCGCCCAGCACCAGCTTTTGCAGGGTCTGCAGCATGGCCTGCGGCGTGGTCGTGTCGCGCGGGTCGCCCACCTTGGCTTCGTTCAACGTGGGCTCGGTGCGGTCCAGCCGTGTGATGCTGTCGCCCATTGACCGCACAAAGGCCGTGAACCCCGCCGGGCCGCCGTGGCGCGCCAGCAGCACGTTGGCGGCGGTGTTGTCGCTCAGGCTCACGGTGGCAGAACACAGCTCGCCCACCGTCAACCCGCCCCCATCGCCCGCACGGGGGCCGCTGACGGGTGAATACGCCACCACATCGCCCGCAGCGTAGTGCACGCGGGCATCCAGTCGCTCCTTGCCCTGGTCCACCAGCGCCAGCATCCAGCCCGCCAGCACCGCCTTGAAAGTGCTGGCCATGGCAAAGCGCTCGTCCTGGCGCCAGCCCAACTGCAGGCCCGAGCCCGTGTCCAGCATGGCCACGCCCAAGCGGCCCTGGGCAGTGCGTTCGATGTTGGCGAGGGTCTCGTTCCATTCGCGGGTGGTCTTGTCGCGGTTCGCTGCGTTGCTGGTGGCCGCGCAACCCCAAAGAGGCATGGTGGCAGCGGCCGTCAAACCCAAGGAAAACTGTCGTCTTTGCATAAAAATTGGAGGTGAGTGAAGACAAGGCCTGAACGATAAAGAGCTTGAGTCCAAAGCACCATCGACAATAATTGCCGCCAGCCCCTAGAAAAACTTATGCATCTCCCGCTCAATGCCTTGCGCGCGTTCGAAGCCTCGGCGCGCCACCTCAACCTGACGCGGGCGGCCCAGGAGTTGCACGTCACGCAGACAGCGGTCAGCCAGCACATCCGCAAGCTCGAAGAGCGCCTGGGCAAGCCACTGTTCCGCCGCCTGCCGCGTGGCCTGGCGTTGACGGACGAAGGCCAGGCGCTGCTGCCAGTGGTGACGGAATCGTTCTCCAACCTGGCGCGTGCCCTGGAAAAACTGGGCGACACCCGCCCGCGCGAAGTGCTGACCGTGGGCGCCGTGGGCACCTTTGCCGTGGGCTGGCTGCTGCCCCGACTGCGCGACTTTCAGCAGGCCTGCCCGTTTGTGGACCTGCGTCTGCTCACGCACAACAACCGGGTGGACATGGCGGGCGAAGGGCTGGACTATGCGATCCGCTTTGGGGACGGCGCCTGGCATGGCACCAACGCCGAACGCATCATGGACGCGCCCATGTCGGTGATGTGCACCCCGGCCCTGGCCAACAGCCTGCGGGTGCCATCAGACCTGGCGCGCCAGCCCCTGCTGCGAAGCTACCGCACCGACGAATGGTCCGCCTGGTTCGAGGCGGCCGGCGTGCCCTGCCCCGTTGTGCGCGGCGCGGTGTTCGACTCGTCGCTCACCCTGGCCGAAGCGGCGGCCCAGGGCGCGGGCGCCGCGCTGCTCCCGGCGTGCATGTTCGAACGCGAACTGCGCCAGGGCCGCCTGGTGCGACCGTTCGCGCTGGAACTGCGCCGGGGCGCCTACTGGCTCACACGGCTGCAATCCCGGCCCGTGACGGCGGCCATGCACGCCTTTCACGGCTGGCTCGCCACAGCTCAGAAAACTAAACAAAAATAGGCTTCATCGCTTTACCCATAAGCGTTAACAGCTATTAATTGAGGAGCAATCAAGCCCTGCGCCGCTGCGCCACCATGCCCAGCGCCCCGGCCATCACTCCCAGCAGCAGCAGGGCCCAGGGGGACAGCGCGGGGATCGCTTGCAGGGCGGCGGCGGCCAGCGGCATCACCGGGTCGGCGATCACGCCGGGCGCAGCATCGTCGTCGCCAGGCTGGTTATCGGTCACGTCAAAGCCCACGGTGGTGCTGCCCAGGCCCACGCTCGCAGGCACGATGAACTGGCCGCTGCCGGTGCGCTTGACGAAGTCCGCCACCGGCTGCGGCCAGGTGGTGGTCACGCGCACCGTGGCACCCGCGTCGCAGCCGATCAGCCTGAAGCGGAACGCGCCCTGCGGCGCCACCCGGCCAGGAGGCGGCGTGGCGGCCTCGAAGGCCGTGGCGGCTGGATCGAACTGGCACAGCGCCCCGCCATCGTTGCCAATTCTGGCGCTGGCCGGGCCGCCCGCGCCGCTGGCGGGCAAGGTGGTGCCAGTGAACGTTTTGAGCAGTGCCACGATGGCAAACGCTTGCTGCTGCCGCGCGGCGGCAGCGTAGTGGGCGTTGCCTGCCTGGTCGGCGTAGATGGTGCAAGTACCCGCGCCGTTGAAGCTGACCACCTGGCCCGCCACCGTGCAAGCGCCCGTAGTGGTGAACACCACGGGGTTGCCGGACGCGCCGCCCGTGGCCGCCACGGTGTAGGTTCTGCCCGCCACTGCGGGGCTGGGCGGCGTGGTGGTGAAGGCGATCACCTGGCCGGCCTGCACCACCGCTGTGCTTTGCGACACGCGGGGCGCGGCGGGATAAACCGCATCGCCCGCCTGGTCGGCGTAGATGGTGCAGGTGCCTGCGCCGTTGAAGCTGACCACCTGGCCGGCCACCGTGCAAGGGCCCACCGTGCTGAACACCACCGCGTTGCCCGACGCGCCGCCCGTGGCCGCCACGGTGTAAGTGCTGCCCGCGACCGCGGGGCTCGGCGGCATGGTGGTGAAGCTAATGGCCTGCGACGTGTAGGTGAAGTCGTCTTCCGGCACGTCGGGGCTGGCGTTTGCCCCCACGGTGTAGCGCACGCGCACGGTGCTGCCCGCCGTGCCGGGCGGCGCGGCTGCGGTCAGGCTCATCGAACCGTCCACATGGGTGATCGAGCCCGTGGCGCTGACTGGCGTCCCGTCAAAGTTCAGCGTGCCGCCCGACAGGTTGAAGCCCCTGACGGTGACCGCGTAGCCCCCAGCGGGCGGCCCCTTGGCGGGGTCCAGCTCGGTGATGGATGGCAGCGTCGTGCTGAACTGCACCGCCCCGGCGTCGACGACCGCGCCCACCGTGGCGGGCCGGGCCACGCCGCGCTGGTCGGTGGCGGGCTCGCCTGCGGCATAGCGGGAGGCGGCCCAGGCTCTGCTGGCGAGGCCTCCCGGCGGCATGGTCTGCGTGGGGCCACCATAGTCGCCCAGCGGTTGCAGGTAGAGGCCACCCACGCCTGAGGCTGGGGCGCCGATCACGTTCCAGTGGTCGACGGCCAGGTCGTCATCCGCCACGTCGCTGCCATAGACGTCCGTCAGGTAACTCTGGATGGCGTTGCCGGACACGATGGAATTGAACAACTGCACGATCGGCACTGTGCTGCCCGAGGATGGGATGTGGATGCCGCCACCCAAGCCCCCTGCCACGTTGTTCACGATGGTGCTGTTGTCGATGCGCGCCACGCTCGCGCCGCCGATCCAGCCTACGCTGATGGCGCCGCCATCGCCATCGCTGGTGTTGCCGGTGAAGGTGCTGTTGCTGATGCTGAAGTCGTCCGACGAGCGGAATGCGCCGCCTTTGGCGCCGCTGCGGTTGCCCGCGAACGTGCAGTTGCGCACGGTGATCGTCCCGTTGAAGACGGCCAGAGCGATGCCCCCGCCGTCCCCGCCCACGGTGCTGTGGGCGCGGTTGCCCGAGATGGTGCTGTTGCTGATCGTCAGCGCCGATGCCGCGATGCCGCCGCCGCCGCACACGTTGCCATGGCATGCGGACGAGAACACCTGGTTGCCGGAGAGGGTGCTGCGGTCGATGGTGAGCGCACCATACGACGCCACACCACCCCCGCTGTGCCCAAATTCGCCTTCACGCACCGTGTTGTTGGCGATGGTGCTGCGGTCGATGGTGATCACGCCGTTGGGTGAGTTGTAGATACCGCCGCCGCGCCAGCCGGTGGAATTGCCGCTGACCTCGCTGCGCACGATCGTGAGCCTGCCCGCGGGCCCGTTGCCGATGCCCGCGCCTACGTTGCCCGCCCACATGCCCGTGACCTTCACGTCGTCCAGCGTGAGCGTGCCCCAATTGGCGATACCGCCCACCGAGCCGGAGTTTCCGTTCATGTTTACGCCACCGTCCACCGCCGTCGTGCCGTTGGCGAACGCCAGTCCGCTGATATGCACCGGTCCGCTCACTGGCACCCCCGCGCTGGCCGTGCCAGCATTCACCTCCAGCAGGTGCACCGCGTTCTGGCCGTCGAGGGTGAGCAGGCTGGCGCCGGGGCCGCGCAGCGTGATGGCGCGGGCAATGACCAGCGGCCTGCCCACCGCCAGCACCTGCGGCGCCGCAAACACCGCGCCGTCGAACGCTACGGTGTCGCCATGCTGCGCGGCCGCGATCGCATCGCGCAGGCTGCATGTATGCGCATTGCCGGGCGCGCAGCGGGCCGCGCTGCCGCTGGCGGGGTCGTCCACCCGGTTTACCTGCCAAGTGGCCGCCCAGGCCAGCGGCGCTGCAGAGAGCATCAGCGATGCCATTCCCATTCGCATCCAACGAATCAAGACGTTTTTGCTCATTATTTGATAGCTTATTAATTAGACCAGATAAACGCTGAAGCGCAATTTTCCTTAGAACCTGGCTTGGCGCCACGCCAGGGCGCCCACCAGCAAAGTGAGCAGCAACAGGGCCCATTCACTCAACGTGGGGATGTTGTGCGCGGCAGCCAGCGGCATCACCGGGTCCAAAATGACACCGTTCGCCGTCCAGTCGTCGTCGCCTAGCTGGCCGTCGGTCACGCTAAAGTGCACGGTGCTGCCGCTGATGACCAGATTGGACGGCGCAAAGAAACTGGCGCTGACAGCATTGCTCGCGGCCTTGCCGTACTTGGCGAACACGGTGACGGGCTGTGGCCAATGGGTGGTGATGGTCACGGTGGCCCCCGGCGTGCAGCCCACGAGCCGGAAGGCGAACATGCCTTGCGGTGCACCCTGCCCCGGCGGGGCAGCTGTGGCGGCAGTGAAGCGGGTGGCCGTCGTATCGAATTGGCAGGTCTCGCCGCCGCCCGACAGGCTGGCGCTGGCCAGCCCTGAGCTGCCCCCGCCGCTCGAGGGCACTGTCGGACCACTGAAGCTCGCGGAGCCGATCGTGAAGCTCTGCCGCGCCTGGGCGGCTGCGGCGTAGACAGCGTTGCCCGCCTGGTCGGCCTGGATGGAGCATGTACCGGCGCCGGTAAAGGCCACCGCGCCGTTTGCCGCCACCGTGCAGGCACCCGGCGTGGATGCGGCCGTGTCGAGGCTGAACGTGACCGGCAGACCCGATCCGCCGCCCGTGGCCGCCGCCAGATAGGTCCCGCCCACCTTGGCGAACGCTGCAGGTGTTGTGGTGAAGCTGATGGACTGGCCCAGTTGCGCGCCATGCAGCACGTTGACGGCGAACGTTGCGGTGATGCCGGCGTCGCCCCTGCTGGTGACGGTCAGCGTGCGCGGGCCCACACCCGAGAACGTGACGGCGAACGGCACACTGCCGTCGCTTTGCTGAATGGCGCCGGGTAGGGAGTCGGCGGGGTTGCTGCTGGTGATGATCCAGCGCGTGGTGTCGTCGATGTTCTGGCCCACCGGGTCGGCCACGGCCAGCATGAAGGGCTGCGGCGCACCGGCACCGACCGCCACCACGGTGGCGCCAGGCGCCGTCTCCACACGGGCCGGACCGCTCAGCGACGGCAAGGGCAGCGGCAGGTTCTCGAAGTCGATGGCGGTGCGCAGGTTGTGCCCCGTCATGCTCACGATGCCGCGGTACGTGCCCACCACGCGGTTGGCCCTGGCTTCGTGAATGCCGTAGCCAATGTAGCTGGCCATGTCGCCCGACAGGCTCTGGGGGCCCAGGTCGGCGGGCACTTGGGCGCTGGCGCCGCTTTGGGGCAGAGCAAGGTCGATGTCTGCCGCATAGGGTACATGGCCGCCGGCTGCGGTGTCGGCCCAGGGCCCGATGACAATGACACGGCCCGAGCTGGTGAACGGCTGCCCGAGGCGGGCGCGCAGCGACAGCGCGCTGTGGCACGTGCCCGCGCTGCCCGTGTACTGCAGGCACAGGCTCAATGCATGTGTGCTGTCGTCCTTGTCGAAGTCGAAGGGTGACCGCCACACGTCCTTCTCAGGTTTGATGACGGTGATGAAACGCGGCGCATGCCCGGTGCGGGTGTTGCGGCTGCTGTCCAGCGTTATCGGCGATTGCACGTTGGTGGTGACGGCCGCCGCAAAGTCCTGGTTGCGGTTGCCGTTGTACGCGCTGGCCAGCGTGTCGATATAGCGATCGGTGGTATCGGCGACCACAGTCTGGCGAGGCGCGCTGCGGTCCAGTGCCGCCGTGGCGATGAGGTCCGCGCCCGGCGGCTCCGCCCAGCCGTCGTTCCACGATCGCACCACCTGACCGCTCACGTTGAACCTGCGTCGCCCGTAGACCTGCACCTGCGGCTGCGGCGTGGTCTGGTCCAGCACCGGCCCGTTCACATGCATGACCAGCGACTGCTTGCCTGCCATCGAACCCGTACTGAACAGCACCTGGCGCAGCGGAAAGCCGACTTCGAGCGGCTGCGGCTGCAACAGTGCATAGGCGCGGTCCCCTGCCGCGCCGCCAAGCCACAGGTTTTCGTCCTGCCGGAAGTCCTGCGCGGCGACGGTCGGGTCGGTGGACGACTGGCGCACGCTGGTGGAGGCATAGGGTCTGCTGCTGATGCCCGCCAGACCCTCCAGCGTGATCAGCAATTGCGCCTGGTGCAGCACGCGCGCCTGGCCCACCGGCTGCTCGCGGCTGGCGAACTCGAAGCTGCCGTAGGAACCATCGGTGTCCTGCGCGGCTTCCACGCGCAGCATCGATTCCACACCCTGCGCCAGCCGGTGCTTGACGAGCTCGGTCACGTCGAAGCTGTAGAAGCCGCGCTCGGCAATGCGCAAGGGCTGCGTCGGCCGGTCCGCGTCGGTGGCGCGCCCACCGACGGCGCTGGCCAGTTGCAGGTCGCAGGCGGGAGCCGTGCCCTCGTGCGCAAAGCAGTCTGCGCCGCCGGCCTGGTAGGCACCGAAGATGGCGATGTAGCCCGGGGTGGTCACCTTGTCGACATACAGCACCAGCCGTGCGCGCACCACCTTGCCGGCGTCGAGCGTATAGCTGTCATGGCCTACGGTGGCAATCGTGTTGTCGGTGTCCACATTCAGCTTGGTCAGCGCACCGTCTGGCAAGGTGGCATAAGAGAACTTCAACTGCGCGCTGGCCCCCTCGCTCACTGGCAGGCTGGTGCCGTGGGGCGCATAGCCCGCGCCGGTGGTGCTTCCGTCGGCCACCAGGGGCGCCTCGATCCACGACGGCTGGGCCACGCTGCAGGCCTGCAGCAGCACCATGGCCAGCGCGCCCAGCGCCACCGCGCTGCGCGCGCGCAACCAGGCCCGGTGCATGAGCGGGGTGTGAAGGACATTTTTGAGCATATTTTTAGCCTCTAGCGCTTTCTGATAAAGCGCTGACAGCTATAATTTCAATAGCAAAAAGCCAGCAAAGCCAGCGCGTGACCCGGATGCTAGGGACAGGGGGCGGTTTCGTATGTCCCCCTTTTGGGCGACATGCCCGTGCCCAGCGGCTGTGGCAGCATCGGTGCATGCCGCCGCCTTCTTCCATTGCCTCCACCCCCGTTCGCGTCGCCGTGGTCGAGGACGACGCCGCCTGCCGCACCGCCCTGGCCCACGCGCTGCAAGGCGCCAGCGACATGCGCCTGGCGTGGACGGCCGCCAGCCGCACCGAGGCCATGGCCGCGCTGGCGCAGGACGACGCCGCGCCGCTGGACGTGCTGCTGCTCGACCTGGGCCTGCCCGACGGCAGCGGGCTGGACGTGCTGGCCGCGCTGCGGGCACGCTGGCCGCAGGCGGCGGCCATGGTCAGCACCATCTTCGGCGACGAGGTGCACGTGCTGGATGCCATCGCCGCCGGTGCCATGGGCTATTTGCTCAAAGACTTGCCCGCCACCGCCGTGGTGGACGAAGTGCGCAGCCTGCACGCAGGCGGCAGCCCCATCAACCCCATGGTGGCGCGCAAGCTGTTGCTGCTGCGCCAGACGCAGCCCGCGCTGGCGGCGGCGCCGCCCCCGGCGCCGGGCGCAGGCCTGGGCGCAAGCGCACCCCCGTCCGCGCGCGAGGCCGAACTGCTGCGCCTGGTGGCGCGCGGCCATACGCTGGACGAGGTCGCCCGCGCAATGGGCGTCTCGCGCCACACCGTGCGCACCTTTGTGCGACGCGTATATGCCAAGCTGCAGGTCACCACGCAGGCCGAGGCCGTGAGCGCCGCAGCGCGCCAGGGCTGGATCCATGCGGCCGACTGAGGCGGCGCGCCGGGTGCTGCGGCGTTGGCGGCTGCTGGCAATGCCGTTGGTGCTGCTGCTGGTGATGATGCTGGTGCCGTGCACGCACACCGCAGAGGCCGTGCACCTGTTGCAGGCCGAGACCTGGTCTTCGCCCAGCGGCGACTGGGCGCCACCGCCTTCGCTGCACGCATCCGGCGATGCGGTGCTGGACGCCGCGACGCCCTGGGCCGCCGTGGCCCTGCCCCATGCTCGCCCGCGCAGCACCGCGTCCAGCGCCGAGCAGGCCAGCGCGCCGCCCGAAGTGCAGTGGTACCGCCTGCGCGTGCCCGCCAACGCGCTGCCGCACGGCACTCCGCAGGGTATGCGCCTTTACATCCCGCGCTGGCAGACGGTGGGCACGGTGGCCGTGTATGCCAACGGACGCCTTGCATGGCAGACGCGCGGCAGCCGCGTGTGGAACGGCTTCAACCGCCCGGTATGGCTGGATCTGAAGGGCCTAGACCAAGCGGGTGCAGCGCCGCAGCTGCACGTGCGCATGGCCAGCCTGCCGGGCGTGGGCGGGGCGCTGTCCTCGGTGTGGGCCGGACCGGCTGAGGCGCTGCGGCCAGCCTGGCGGCTGCGCGAGCTGCTGCAGACCGGCCTGGTGACCTACCTGCGGGGCGCCTACCTGGTGCTGGGCGTGCTGGCGCTGATGGTGTGGCTGATGCGGCGGGCGCGGGGCCATGGCGAGGGGCGCGAGGAAGCAGGCTACTTGCTGTTCTTTCTGTTGTCGGTGGCGCACCTGCTGGCGACGCTGTTCTATCTGGTGGACGAGGAAGGCCTGGCCGTGCCCGACGCCTGGTTCTCCTGGCTCACGCTGGTGGGGTCACTGGGCTCCTCGGTGTGTTCCTTCTTGCTGCTGCGGCAGATGCAGGGCTGGCACAGGCCCCGGCTGGCACGGGCGCTGATGGCCTACTGCTGGCTGGTGGCGGCTGCAGCGCTGCCGTTGTGGGGGCTCAGGCACGAGGCGATGCTTCCGCTGCTGCGCCTGGCGCTGTTCCCGCCGGGGGTGGTGGTGCTGTATGTGGCGGCGCGCGGCGCGTGGACGCACCGCACGGGGGCCAACGTTCTACTGTGCGGCGCCGTGGCGCTGTCGTTTCCGATGGCGTTCCATGACCTGGCGATGCAGCGGTATCTCATCAGCATCGAGCACATTTACCTCACCCCCTATGCCTACATGGGCGTGCTCACCATGTTCCTGTGGGTGGCCTTCACGCGCTACCAGCGCGCGCTGGGCGCGGCCGAGCTGGCCAATGCCGTGCAGGCCGAGCGCCTGGCCGCGCAAGAACAGCAACTGCGCGAAACCCACGAGCGGCTGCGCGCCGCCGAGCGCGAACAGACGCTGCTCCAAGAGCGCCAGCGCCTGATGCGCGAGATGCACGACGGTGTGGGCTCGTCACTGATGAGCGCGCTGCGGCTGGTGGAGAACGAGCCCGCCGCGCGCCTGGACGTGGCGCCGGTGCTGCGCGAGTGCATCGACGACCTGAAGCTGTCCATCGACTCGCTGGAGCCTGTGGACGCCGACCTGCTGGCCCTGCTTGCGCGCCTGCGCTTCCGGCTGGGCCCCCGTCTAGAGGGCGCTGGCCTGGCGTTGCGCTGGCAGGTGGACGATGTGCCGCCCCTGCCCTGGCTCGATTCGCAGAGCGCGCTGCATGTGCTGCGCATCCTGCAGGAGGTGCTGACCAACATCCTCAAGCACAGCGGCGCGATGGAGATCACGCTCGGCACCGCTGAATGGGTGCGCGGAGGTGTGCCCGGCGTGCAGGTGTGCGTGCAGGACAACGGCACCCCCTTCACCGCGCCCCCACCCGATGCGCTACCGCCCGCGCGCAGGGGCCTGGCCAACGTGCGCAGCCGCGCACTGGCGCTGGGCGCGCAGTGTTCGTGGGACACCTGGGGGGCGCTGGGGGAGGACTGCGGTTCGCGCTTCACGCTGTGGCTGCCGCTGCACAAGCCATGAGGCATCTCGACCCTGCGAACCCGGTCAGTGGCCAGTGCACTGGGCTTGGCAGCGATCCACTCAGAAGCATTTCAGTCAGGAGAAGCCGAGCGCCGCGATGTCCACCACGTCCAACTGCCCGGGCTCCAGAAAGTCCCGCGCGTAGCGCAGGTACACCCCCTCGCGCACAAACACCTCGAACAGGTCCGGGTCGATGTGCCCGTTGTCGCGCATCCTGCACATGATGGCAATCGCCTCTGACAAGGTCATACCGTTCTTGTAGGGCCGATCAGCCGCTGTCAGCGCCTCGAAGATGTCGGCTATGCCCATCATGCGGGCCTGCAGCGACATCTGGTCACGCGTAAGGCCGCGCGGGTAACCCTTGCCGTCCATGCGCTCGTGGTGGCCGCCCGCATACTCCGGCACGTTCTTGAGGTGCCGTGGCCAGGGCAGCGTCTCCAGCATCTTGATGGTGGCAACGATGTGGTAATTGATGGTGTCGCGCTCGGCCTGGTTCAGGGTGCCGGATCGGATGGTGAGGTTCTCCACCTCCTCGGCCGTAAGGAAGCTTGTCTGCACCCCCTGCGGGTTGCGCCAGTGCCGCATGGCGGCAATGTCGCGCACGCGCTGCTGGTCCTCGGGGCGCATGGCCTCGGTGCCGGTATTGCAGCGGCGCAGAAACTCGCGGTCTTCTTCCAGTGTGTGGATTTCGTGCTGCAGGGCTTGCAGCTCCTGCCCCTCGGCACGCGCATCCACCACCGGGCGCAGCGCCAGTTGGCGGCGCAGTGCGGCCAGCTCGGCATCGCGCTTCAAGACTTCAAACCGCGTGTCCACCAGCCCAATGCGGTCGTACAGGGTCTGCAGCTTGGTGGCCTTGTCCACCACGTGCACGGGCGTGGTGATCTTGCCGCAGTCGTGCAGCAGGCCGGCCATCTTGAGTTCGTAGCGGTCCCGGTCACTCATGCGAAAGCCCGCCAGTGGCCCCTGATTGGTGGCATTCACCGCCTCGGCCAGCATCATGGTAAGGGCGGGCACCCGCTGGCAATGGCCACCGGTGTAGGGCGACTTTTCGTCAATGGCCAGGTTGATCAGGTTCACGAACGACTCGAACAGGCGCTCCAGCTGCGTGATGAGCAAGCGGTTGGTGAGGGCAATGGCAGCCTGCGAGGCCAGCGACTCGGCCAGGCCCTGGTCGGCCTCGGAGAATGTGGTGACCTCGCCGGTCTCCCAGTGCCGCGCGTTGATGAGCTGCAGCACGCCGATCAGTTCATGGTCGTGATTCTTCATCGGCACGGTCAGAAACGACTGCGAGCGGTACCCCGTGCGCGCATCGAAACTGCGGGTGCCTGAAAAATCAAAGCCCTCGGCGCTGTACGCATCGGCAATGTTCACCGTGCGGTCGTGGATGGCGGCATACGCGGCCACCAGCGAATCGTTGGGGCTGCCATCTGCGTTGCGCAGCGGCAGGTGCGGAAAATCAATGGGCTTGCCCGTGGTGCCACCGAGGCGAATGTCCAGCGAGTCGGTGCGCAGTATCTCGAACTTGAGCGACTTCCCGTCCTCCGTCACGCTGTAGAGCGTTCCGCCGTCCGCGCCCGTGATGGCCTTGGCAGCCTCCAGAATGTTCTCCAGCAGGCGGTCGATGTTGCGCTCGCGGGAGAGCGCAGCCCCAATACCGTTGAGCTGCTCCAGGCGGCGAAACAGGTTGAGGGAGGGTTCCTGGGCCATAAAACACCTTGGGCGCATGTTGGAGACGCCTGCATCGTAACGAAAAGTGACCGCTATCATCACCCCTTCTTTTCCGCTCTCTCCCCCATTTCGTGGACTCGGTCACACCCCGCTTTCTCACTGTTGCGCTTTACCAGTTTGTCGATCTGCCCGACTGCGCCACACTGCGCGCGCCCCTGCAGACCCTGTGCGACGAGCGCGGCGTGCGCGGCATGCTGCTGCTGGCGCCCGAGGGCATCAACGGCACCATTGCGGGCGCACCCGCCGATGTGCTGGCGGTGCTCACCTGGCTGCGCAGCGATGCCCGCTTTGCGAACCTGCAGCACAAAGAAGCCCCCACCGACCGCCAACCGTTCTACCGCATGCGCGTGCGTCTCAAGCGCGAGATCGTGACCCTGGGCGTGCCAGGCCTGAACCCGGCTCGCAATGCGGGCACCTATGTGAAGCCCGAGAACTGGAACGCACTCATCGACGACCCCAGCGTGGTGGTGGTGGACACGCGCAACGACTACGAAGTTGGTATCGGCACGTTTGAACGCGCCATCAACCCCCACACCAAGAGCTTTGCCGAGTTCCCGGCCTGGGTGGCGCAGCAGTCGCAGCCCGGCGGCGTGCTGGCGGGTAACCCGCGCGTGGCCATGTTCTGCACGGGCGGCATACGGTGCGAGAAATCCACCGCCTACCTCAAATCGCAGGGCTTTGACGAGGTGTACCACTTGGAAGGCGGCATCCTCAAATACCTGGAAACCGTGCCCGAAGAAGACAGCCTGTGGCATGGCGACTGCTTCGTGTTTGACGAACGTGTGTCGGTGGGCCACGGCCTGGCTCCGGGGCACCACCAACTGTGCCGCTCTTGCCGCATGCCACTGGGCGAGGTCGAGCTGCAGTCGCCGCATTACGTGCGCGGCGTGAGCTGCCCGTATTGCCACGGCACGCGCACACCCGAGCAGGAACGCGCGCTGGCAGAGCGGCAACGCCAGATGGACCTGGCGGATCAGCGCGGGCAAGCGCATATCGGCGCGCGGCAACCGGGCAACCGAGCGCGATTCAGCTCCAGCGACGAAAAAAATGATCGCGAGGACGACTCCGCGTGAGCGCTGCCCTGCCCGTCCTCTATTCCTTTCGCCGCTGCCCCTACGCCATGCGCGCCCGGCTGGCGCTGGCTCTCAGTGGCCAGGCCTGCGAACTGCGCGAGGT
Organism: Acidovorax sp. NN32; assembly: GCF_057597245.1. NCBI lineage: Bacteria > Pseudomonadati > Pseudomonadota > Betaproteobacteria > Burkholderiales > Comamonadaceae > Acidovorax > Acidovorax sp. NN32. The sequence goes on along the minus strand of NZ_CP199679.1, from coordinate 2,491,957 downwards.
GGTGTTGCGCAACAAGCCACAGGGCCTGCTGCACGCCTCCCCAAAGGGCACTGTGCCCGTGCTGGTGCTGCCAAGTGGCCAGGTGCTGGAGCAGAGCCTGGAGATCATGCTGTGGGCATTGGCCCAAAAAGACCCTGCCAACTGGCTGACCCCGAGCCACGGCGATGTGGACGCCATGCTGGAGCTGGTGGCTGAATGCGACAGTCATTTCAAGCAGGCATTGGACCGCTGCAAATACCCTCACCGCTACCCCGAAGCCGACACCGCCCTGGCCCGTACGCAGGCTGTGGAATGGCTGCAAGGGCTGGAGGCACGACTCATCTCACGCCCCTTCCTGTTTGGCGACCACACCGCCCTGGCGGACATGGCCATCGCCCCGTTTGTGCGGCAGTTTGCGGGCATCGATGGCACCTGGTGGGATGCACAACCCTTGCCACACTTGCAGGCTTGGCTGGCGCAATGGCAGGCGAGCCACCTGTTTGAGAGCGTGATGCACAAGCTGCCGGGATGGGTGGATGGCACGAAGGGGGTGCCTTTCCCATTCCTGGAGGATGGTAGATAACCAGACAGGGACACCCGATGTGCAAACGCGCCCCTTGCACTGCAACGTCCCGTTGTCCTACCCGTGCCACTGTGTTCTCGGACAAGGATGGGTATCCACCACTGAAAGTACGAGATGACCGATCCCCGCAACATTGCACACGACAAGAAGGTTCAGCAAACGAAGCAGCACAACAACGAGGAGATCGCCCCCGGAGCTGACAAGACACCTCAGCCGGGGAAGAAGACTCCCATGGAGCACCATGCCTCTGACACCCCCAAGGTGCCCGACGAGGCTGCACCCGTGCCCGCAGAAGAAAAGCCATCGAAATGATGCATCGGGACGCCAGACCGCACCGCCCGACACCTTGATTCAGCAGATGAAAAAGGCGCTCCAACGAGCACCTTTTTTAGTCCATGGCGAGCCAGGGGCATCACGCCATTGAGTAGCCCGAGCCCCCCTGGCTCCCACCATTCTTCAAGGCACGCACCAGCAGCACCAGCAGCACAAGGCCAAAACCCACAAAACAGATAAAGGACCAGTTGGCAATCGAGCCACCGAGAAACGTCCAGTCAATCGCTGTGCAATCGCCCGAGCCCCGGAAGATCATGGGGATGGCGCGGCTGATGGGATAGTTTTCGATCATGCCGTAGAAGTCACGGCCGCAGGTGGCGACTTCGGGCGGGTACCACTGCAGCCAGCTCTGGCGGGCGGCCACGAAGGCGCCGAAGCCGGATGCGATCAGAGCCAGCGCGCCCCAGCCCATCCACCAGCCTTTTGAGCCCCTAGCGCTTGCCAGTCCTGTGAAGATTGCTACACCAATGAGAGCATAGCGCTGCACGATGCACATGGGGCATGGCTCCAGCCCCACCACATGCTGCAGGTACATGCCAAACGCCAGCATGGCCACGCAGGCCACACTGATCAGCGCCAGCACGCGGCGCGGGGCCTGATCGATCCAGTTCAACACCATCATTCTTATCCCTCATCCAATAGCCATTGCAAACGGTGCCGCCTCCGAAACGGGCGCGGCCCATGCCAGTACACCCGTGGATCTGGCTCCGCCAGTCCACCGGGTGCGCCCCCTCAGGGGGAAGACGCGCAGCGGCTCAGGGGGAGTCAGATTCCAGCGGCGTGATCCAAGAACACGCGGGCGCGGCGCGGTGTCACCACCAGCGTTTCACCCTCCTTGAAACCCATTTCCTTGAACTGCTGCGCAGGGATCTGCGCTTCGATCAAGTGGTCTGGGGACGCATTGTCCGCTGGTTTGTGGTCGTCGGAGGGAATAAGTTCCAGCCGCGCAATCGGGCCCACCACAATGGCGCGGCTCAGTTGGGCCACGATGCCGCGCGGGCGGCCTTCGGCGTCGAGCCCGGCGCCGGGCGAATAGCGCTCCACGTCCAGGTCGTGCGGGCGCACGTAAGCAAAGGCCTTGGCGTTCTGCGCCTGGCTGTGCTCGGGCGAGTCGATCTGCATGCCGTCCAGGTGCACCAGGCCTTCATGGGCGCGACCGTGGAACAGGTTCACATCACCCAAAAAGCCATACACAAACGGACTGGCTGGCTGGTCCCATACCTGCTGGGGCGAGCCGCTTTGCTCAATGCGGCCCTGGTTGATCACCACCACGCGGTCGGCCACTTCCAGCGCTTCTTCCTGGTCATGGGTCACGAAGATCGAGGTGACATGCAGTTCGTCGTGCAGGCGGCGCAGCCAGCGGCGCAGTTCCTTGCGCACCTTGGCGTCCAGGGCGCCGAAGGGTTCGTCGAGCAGCAGCACCTTGGGCTCCACCGCCAGGGCACGGGCCAGGGCGATGCGCTGGCGCTGGCCACCGGACAGCTGCGAGGGGTAGCGCTCGGCCAGCCAGTCGAGCTGCACGAGCTTGAGCAGGTCAGTCACCTTTTGCTTGATCTGCGCCTCGCTCGGTCGCTCTTTGCGGGGCTTTACGCGCAGGCCGAAGGCCACGTTCTCGAACACCGTCATGTGGCGGAACAGTGCGTAGTGCTGGAACACAAAGCCCACGTTGCGCTCGCGCACATGAACGTCGGTCGTGTCTTCGCCGCTGAAGTGGATGGTGCCCACATCGGCCGTCTCCAGCCCCGCGATGATGCGCAGCAGCGTGGTCTTGCCGCAGCCCGAAGGGCCCAGCAGCGCTATGAGTTCGCCCGAGGCAATGTCCAGGCTCACATCGCGCAGGGCCTGGAAGTCGCCAAACTGTTTGCTGACGTTGCGGATTTCAATGCTCATGGTGTTTGTTCCTTCAGCGTGCGTTCGGCAGGGGTGCGGGCCGCTCGGGGGGCAATTCGGCGGCAGCCTTGAGTGCCTGCTCGTTGCGGTGTTCGGCAATCGTCTTGATGACCAGCGTGACCAGGGCCAACAAAGCCAGCAGCGAGGCTGCGGCAAACGCAGCCACCGACTGGTATTCGTTGTAGAGAATTTCGACATGCAGCGGGATGGTGTTGGTCTGCCCACGGATGTGGCCCGACACCACGGATACCGCGCCAAACTCGCCCATGGCCCGCGCATTGCACAGGATCACGCCGTACAGCAGGCCCCACTTGATGTTGGGCAGCGTCACGTACCAGAAGGTCTGCCAGCCGGTGGCGCCCAGCACGATGGCGGCCTGCTCCTCGTCGTTGCCCTGCGCCTGCATCAGCGGGATCAGCTCACGCGCGATGAACGGGAAGGTCACAAAGACCGTGGCCAGCACGATGCCCGGCACGGCAAAGATGATCTTGATGTCGTGCGCCTGCAGCCAGGGGCCAAACCAGCCCTGCGCGCCGAACATCAGCACGTAGATCAGGCCCGCCACCACGGGCGATACCGAAAACGGCAGGTCCACCAGCGTCGTCAAGAACGCCTTGCCCTTGAACTCGTACTTGGCAATGCACCATGCAGCCGCCACGCCAAACACGAGGTTCAGCGGCACGGCGATGAGTGCAGTGATCAGCGTGAGCTTGATGGCCGACCAGGCGTCGGGTTCACGCAGTCCGTCGAGGTACGCGCCAAAGCCTTTGCGCAGCGCCTCGGCGAACACGGCGGCCAGCGGCAACACCAGGAACAGCAGCATGAAGGCGAGCGCGACAGCAATCAGGGTGTAGCGCACCCACGGCGATTCGGTCGTGCCCGCTTGGGCGCGGCGTATGGTTCGGGAGTTGTTGCCGCTCATGCTGGAGCCCCCGCATGGCGACGCTGCCATGCCTGTAGTGCGTTGATGACCAAGAGCAGGATGAACGAGATCACGAGCATCACCACGGCCACGGCCGTGGCGCCTGCGTAGTCGTACTGCTCCAGCTTGCCGATGATGATCAGCGGCGTGATCTCCGACACCATGGGCATGTTGCCCGCGATGAAGATCACCGAACCGTATTCACCCACCGCTCGCGCAAACGCCATGGCAAAGCCGGTGAGCAGTGCGGGCGTGATGGAGGGCAGGATGACCTTGGTGAAGGTCTGCAGGCGTGTGGCGCCCAGGCAGGTGGCGGCTTCTTCCAGCTCCTTCTCTGCGTCTTCCAGCACCGGTTGCACGGTGCGCACCACAAATGGCAAGCCGATGAAGATCAGCGCAATCACGATGCCCGCAGGCTTGAACGCGAGCTGGATGCCCATGGGCTCCAGAATGCTGCCGACCCAGCCATTGCCGGCCAGCAAGGCCGTGAGCGAGATACCAGCCACGGCGGTGGGCAGCGCAAAGGGCAAGTCCACCAGCGCGTCCACGATCTTCTTGCCCGGGAACTTGTAGCGCACCAGCACCCAGGCAATCAGCAGGCCAAACACCAGGTTGACCAGCGCCGCTAGGAACGATGCGCCAAAGGTCAGCCGGTACGACGCCATCACACGCGGTGCGCTGATGGCTGCCCAGAACTGCTCCCAGGTGAGCGTGAAGGTCTTGAAGATCAGTGCCGACAACGGGATCAGCACGATGATGCTCAAGTAGAAAAGGGTGTAGCCCAGTGACAGCCCGAAACCGGGCAGCACGCGCTTGGGAGCGCGCCGTCCGGCCGGGGCTGCGGCCACAGCGGTCGCAGTGGTCATAGATGCAGTGGTGAGTCGGGAGAAGCGCTGCGCCTATTTACTTGGCGCCGGGCGTGTACAGCTTGTCGAACTGGCCGCCATCATTGAAGTGCACCTTCTGCGCTTCGGTCAGCGAGCCGAAGTACTTGGCCACGGTGAACTGCTTGAGCGGCTTGAAGGTGTCGGCGTACTTTTTGAGCACGGCCTCCGAACGGGGGCGGATGGCATGCTTGGCCGCGATCTCCTGCGCTTCTTCGGAGTACAGGTAGTCCAGGTACGCCTTGGCCAGCTGGGCGGTGCCCTTCTTGGCCACGGTGCGCTCCACGACGGCCACGGGGTTCTCAGCCACCACACTCACCGAGGGGTAGATCGCATCGACCTTGCCGGCGCCGAACTCGCGGTCGATGGAGACCACCTCGGATTCGAAGGTGATCAACACATCGCCCTGGTTGCGCTGCAGGAAGGTGGCGGTGGCATCACGCCCGCCCTTGGCCAGGATGGGCACGTTCTTGTAGAGCTTGCCGACAAACTCGGCTGCCTGCGCCTCGGTGCCACCCTTTTCACGCACGGCGCCCCAGGCAGCCAGATAGGCATAACGGCCGTTGCCGCCAGTCTTGGGGTTCACCACAATCACCTGCACGCCGGGCTTGATGAGGTCGTCCCAGTCCTTGATGCCCTTGGGGTTGCCGTTGCGTACCAGGAACAGCATGGTCGAGGTGGTGGGCGATGCGTCGTGCGGAAATTTCTTGGTCCAGTCCTTGGCAACCACGCCGCTGTCGGCCAGGAACTGCACGTCGGTGGTGGTGTTCATGGTCACCACGTCAGCAGCCAGGCCGTCGTTCACGGCACGGGCCTGAGCGCTCGATCCAGCGTGCGACTGGTCGATCTTCACGTCCTGGCCCGTGGTCTTCTTGTAGTGCGCGGCAAAGGCAGCGTTGTAGTCCTTGTAGAACTCACGGGCCACGTCGTACGACACGTTGAGCAGCGAATTTTGTGCGGCAGCCATGCCACTGGCGGCCAGGGCCAGCGAGGCCAGGAGGGTCTTGAGTTTCAAAGAAGTCATGGTGGTGTCGCCCAAAAAATTGCTGGAGATGACGGATTGTGCGGAGGCGCCCTTAAAACTCAAAAGAATATATTCTTGTTAAATAATCAACTATTGGCATATAGATTGTTGATGGCCTGCGCACGGCAGATAGCTGCCGCATTGTTCACATCAAAAAGAGCCTCTTCCGCCTGACCAGCAAGGCTTTTTAGCTATATAAAATATAGCAATCAAAACGCGGAAGGCAGGGGGTGCGCGTGGGTGACAGCAGGCGGCTGGGCGGTAGGCCCATCTGCCAGCGACTGCAGCAGTGCCCAGCCCAGGGGCCATTCGCCATGCCCTGAATCGATGTTGATGTGCCCCGCGTTCTGCATGCGCACAAACTCGCTGCCCCAAGCCCGCGCGTAGGCGCCCGCCAGGCGGATAGGGCAAAACGGGTCGTTGCTGCTGGCCACCACGATGCTGCGGTAAGGCAGCGCAGCATAGGGCACGGGCGCAAAGTCGCTCAGGATGGCGCGGCGCTCCGGGTCGGCGGGGGCCACCAGCAGCGCACCACATACCTTGGCGGCGGCATCGGGCCCCATGTGGTTGGTGGCAATGCAACCCAGGCTGTGGGCCACGATCACCACGGGGTGCGGCGCGGCCAGCACCGTCTTTTCGAGCTGGCTCACCCAGGCCGAGCGCGTGGGAGTGATCCAGTCGTCCTGCACCACGCGGCGGGCGTTGGGCAGGCGCTCGGCCCACAGGCTCTGCCAGTGGCCGGGGCCCGAGTCCCGCCAACCGGGGACGATGATGATGGAGGTGTTAGGGGTCACAGGGCTGGCATTCTGCGAGCCGCGCTTTAAAACCCAAACGACTTAATTCTTGTTATTTAATCGCCAAATCATCTAAAAAACCGCCTTTGGCCTAACCTCTTCAAGATTTGACTATCAAGTAAATAAATTAAACCAAAAGGTTTAATTTAAAACCGATCAGTACAATGTAACCAAATGAAAACGAATCGCCTGAGTCCGTCCCGCCCAACGGACACCGGGTGGTTTGCATTGGCACCTTGTCCCCGGTTTTGTTCTTAGTCATCTTCACTTCAAGAGGCACCTTTCAATGCACACATGGAAAATCAGCCAGCGTCTCATGGCGGGCTTCGGCCTGGTCATCGTGGCCCTGCTCGGCATGTCGGTCTACAGCGTGCTCATTGCACGGGGCATCGACAGCGCCCTGACCGCCAATGCCACCCAAAACGCCGTCATCCAGCGCGCTGCCATCAACTTCCGGGGCTCAGCGCACGACCGCTCCATCGCGGTGCGCGACGTGGTACTGGCACCCAACGAAGACGCACGCAAGAAAGAAATCGAATCCATCGCACGGCTGGCGGACTTCTATGCGCAGTCCGCCACGCAACTCGATGCCGTCCTGAAAGCAGCCACGCAGATACCGCCCGAAGTAGCCCCCATGGTGCAATCCCTCAAGGACATCGAAACGCGCACGGTGGCCACCACCAGCAAGGTAGTCGCCCTGATGCAGGCCGGTGACCGCGCAGGCGCCGAAGCCCTGCTCTGGGCCGAGGCGAAACCGCAGTACGAGCAATGGCTTGCGGCAGCCAACAAGCTCATCGACTACGAGGAAGGCCGCATCATCAAGAACAGCCAGACGGCCAACCAGGACGCGAGCCAGTTCACCGGCGTGATGTTGTCCATCACCTTGCTGGCCGTGCTGATCAGTGTGGCGGTGACGGTGCTGGTATCGCGCAGCATTGGCCGCGAACTGGGCGCCGAGCCCAGCGAAGTGCGCGCGGTGGTGCAAGCCATCCAGCAGGGCAACCTCACCACCCCGGTGAAGGTGAAAGCGGGCGACACCAGCAGTGTGATGGTGGCAGTGCGCGACATGCAGCAGCGCTTTCATGAACTGGTCTCGGCCGTGCGCGACAACATTGCGCAGCTGCGCACCACCAGCGACGACATCAGCAGTGGCAACCAGAACCTGGGCCACCGCACCGAACAAGCCGCCAGCAGCCTGGAGCAAACCGCCGCCAGCATGGAAGAGCTGACCGCCACCGTGCGCCAGAGCGCCGACTCGGCCCGCCAGGCCAACCAACTGGCCACCACCGCCGCCAGCACCGCCACCAAGGGCGGCGAGGTGATGCAGCAGGTGGTGAGCACCATGCAGGACATCCACCACAGCAGCCAGAAGATCGCCGACATCATCGGCGTGATCGACGGCATTGCGTTCCAGACCAACATCCTGGCGCTGAACGCTGCCGTGGAAGCAGCGCGCGCGGGCGAGCAGGGGCGCGGCTTTGCGGTGGTGGCCACCGAGGTGCGCAGCCTGGCACAGCGCAGCGCCGAGGCCGCCAAGGAGATCAAGGCGCTGATCCAGTCCAGCGTCGAAAAAGTGGACTCGGGCACCCAGCTCGTGGCCAATGCCGGTGACACCATGAACGAGATCGTGCAAGGCGTGCAGCGCGTGAACGGCATCATCGGCGAGATCAGCACCGCCGCTGCCGAGCAGAGCGACGGCATCTCGCAGGTCAACGTGGCCGTGACCCAGCTGGACCAGATGACGCAGCAAAACGGCGCGCTGGTGGGTGAAAGCACCGCTGCCGCAGAGAACCTGCGCCAGCAGGCCCAGCGCCTGGCAGAGCTGGTGGCCGTGTTCCAGGTCAGCGGCAGCGCTGCAGCAGGCATGGGCACACGCGCCACAGCGAGTCACCGGGGCAATGCCCTGCCCACCACCAGCGTGCGACGCTTCGCTCACTGAGACCGCAGTGCGAACGGTAGGCCCGCAAGCTTGGGTGCGATGCGGTACTGAAAACTATTTTTGATTTTTTTCGGCACCTCTCAACCCCATTGACCCACCCCATTCGTTTCATACAGCACCACCACATTTTTTTGATGGAGCTGCTATGAAACCCCGTTCGCTCACCCTGCCCGCCCTCGCCGCCCTGACGGCATTGCTGGGCCTGGCCCACCTTCCTGCCCAGGCCATTGGCCGCCTGGCTGATGTCACCATCGTGGACCGTGACACCGGCGCCACGCTGCCGGTGCACTACGCCCGGGGCGAATACTGGGTGGCAGGGCGGCCCGGGGCGCGGTATGCCATCACGGTGCGCAACCGGCTGGGAGAGCGGGTGCTGGCCGTGCCTTCGGTGGACGGCGTGAATGTGCTCAGCGGCGAGACTGCGGCCTGGGACCAGCGCGGCTATGTGTTCTCTCCTTATGAGCGTTACCAGATCACCGGCTGGCGCAAGAGCGACAGCCAGGTGGCGACCTTCGAGTTTTCCCACATTGCCAACTCGTATGCCGCCCGCACGGGCCGCCCGGCGCATGTGGGCGTGATTGGCGTGGCGCTGTTTCGCGAACAGCCGCCGGTGCCCCAGCCTGCCCCCGCCATCACCCCCGAGCCCTACCGCCAGCGCCGTGACAACGGCCACGGCCTCGGGCGCCTGCGGGAGGAACCCGCGTCACCCGCTGCCGCTGCACCGGCGGCCCCTGACCCATCGGCCGAATCCTCTGCCCGCTCGCAATCTGCCGACAGTGTGGCCAAGGCCGCCCCCATGCCGTCGGCCAAGCTGGGCACGGCGCACGGCCAGCGTGAGACCTCGGTCGTCACCCACACCAGCTTCACGCGCCTGCAGGAGCAGCCCAATGAAATCATCAGCATCCGCTACGACAGCCGCGAGAACCTGGTGGCCAGCGGCATCATCCGCGAACGGCCGGCGCGCATGCCGGTGCCCCGGGCATTCCCGCAATCGGACAACCTGTCCTATGTGCCGGACCCGAATTGACTGGGCCCGGGATAGCGGACCGGCCATGCGCAGCCGTCCCGCGCGCAGGTGAACGGGCGCCTCGCACAGTGCGCGGCGGCCGACTGCCCCTGATCCGACCCAGTCATTCCGCTCGTTTCACTCAGCACCAATAACATCGTCAAAGGGCCGCTATGAAAACCGGTTCCCCCACACTCCCTGCCCTCATCCATACCACCGTCACCGCGCTGGCCGTACTGCTCGCGCTGACCAGCTTGCACGCCCAGGCCATCGGCCGCCTGGCCCAAGTCACTATCGTCAACCCCAATACAGGCGCCAGGCTGCCGATGTACTACGCCAAGGGCCAATACTGGGTCGCTGGCCGACCTGGGGCCCAGTATGCGGTCACATTGCACAATCACAGCGGCGATAGGGTGAATGTCGTGCTAATGGTGGATGGCGTCGACGTACTCACCGGTCAGACCGATGAGTTCACCGGTCAGAACGACGGGTGGAGACGGAGCGGCTATGTGTTCTTGCCCCATGCGCGCGATCGAATTGCCGGCTGGTACAAATCCAGCGGCACATTGCCTCACTTCGACTTCGCAAACGTTGCAAACTCCCACGCTGACCTCACTGCGCGCTCAACCAAGGTGGGCCTGATCCAGATTGCATTGTTCCGCCAGCGGATCATCGACCCCGTTGCACAGGTGAGGCCTGAACCGTCCGGCCAACGCCGCAACAAAGTTAGCAACGAAGACCGTCTGAGCGAGGAAGCCCCGCACGGGCAGCGCCAGACCCCGGTTGTGTCGCACCTCCTCGAAGAGGTCATCAGCATCCGTTACGACAGCCGCAAAAACCTGCTTGCAAAAGGCGTGATCCGAAAGCGGCGTGCGCACCCGCCGGTACCGCAACCCGTGCCTCAATCGGACAACGTGTTTTACGTACCAGATCCGAGGTAGGCCCTGAATGCAACCCCAGCGGATCTGCCCGCGAGCGCATGAGTCCCTCCCATAATGCGCGGGTGCCATCCACCCCATTCCCCGCCACCATGGAGGACTCCGACGAAGCGCTGATGTTGCGCTACGCCGCAGGAGAACTGGGCGCGTTCGATGTACTGTATGGGCGGCACGAACTGGCGGTGTGGCGGTTTGTGTTTCGCAGCGTCAAGGTGCAGGCCGTGGCCGATGACCTGCTGCAGGACGTGTGGTTTGCCGTGGCGCGCAATGCTGCCCGCTACGAGGTGAAAGCCAAGTTCCGCACCTGGCTGTTCACCCTGGCGCACCACCGGCTGGTGGACCACCTGCGCACCGCCAGGCACCACACCAGCCTGGATGCGAGCGACGACGATGCGCGCAGGCTGGCCGACACACTGGTGGCCGACTCGGGCTTTGGGCCCGTGCGGCAACTACAGTCGCGCGAACAAGCGGCCGCGCTGATTGCGGCGGTGGAACAGTTGCCGCTGGAGCAGCGCGAGGCCTTCCTGCTGCAGGCCGAAGGCGACCTGGGCGTGCAGGAGATTGCCGAGGCCACCGGCGTGAATTTCGAAACCGCCAAGAGCCGCCTGCGCTACGCGCGGGCCAGCCTGCGCCAGCACCTCAAGGAGTTTGTATGAACCTGCAGGACGACGAGCTGGTCCGGCGCTACCACGAAGCCAGCGCGCAGGAAGGCGCCCGCCCCGGCGCGCATGTGCGCGAGGCCGTGCGCGCGCATGCACAGATGGTGGCGGCCGCCCACACTGGAGGCCCCGCTCCAACGCCTGAAGCCCCCGCCGCCAACCAGGCACGCTGGAAGATCTCGGCCCTGGCCACCGTGGCCGTGGTGGGCCTGACCGGTTTGCTGATGCTGCAGTTCGAACGCGGCACGCCCGAGGAGCGGGACACCGCATTCAGCCACCGCCGGGCCGAGGCGCCCGCACCTGCAGCCCAAACCGCCCCAGCCCCCGCGCCCTCGGCCGCCCCCGCACCCAAGCCCCTGCCAGAGGCCCTCCCCCCGCCTCCGTCGGCCGCATTGCCAGCCCCCCCCGACAGCGCACAGGAGCAGGAGCGCGCCCGCAATACCACCAGCCCGGCCACCGGGGCCGTGGCCCCCAAGTCCACCACGGCACCTTCGCCTGCGCACGCACCGACCCCCGCGCAGCCCTTAGCCAAGACCGCGCCAGCACCAACCCCGGCACCGACTCCAGCACCTGCCACGGCTGTGGCCCCCGCCCCCGCGTCTGCCTCCACAGCAGCCGCAGAAACTGAAACCCTGCACGCCCCCCGCGCAGCCGGAGCCATGTCTGGGTTCCCCGCATCTCCCTCCCCGGTCGCCGCCCCCAACGCCGAGAGCCGCGAGCACGCGGCAACAGCTCCCACAAAACAGCCCCCCCCACCAGCCGCGCCCGAGCCCCAGGCAGCGGCCGCTGCTGCAGCCCCGGCCGCCCGCAGCCCGCTGGCCGACTCTGTGGCCCGCGACAGCAACGGAGCAGCCACCGCCTCCATGCAAAAACGCCTCGGGGCATCGTTGCCAGGCCACGTGTGGGACGCTGCCCGTGCGGGCAACCCCCAGCAGATAGAAAGCCTCGTCCGCCAGGGAACGCCTGTGGACGCCCGCGACAACGAGGGCAGAACCGCCTTGATGCTGGCAGCGATGAACGGCCACACCGCCACCGCCCAGAAGCTCCTGGCCCTGGGCGCCAACCCCCGGCTGGTGGACCGCGAGGGCCTGAATGCGGCGCAGTGGGCTGCGCAGCGGGGGCATACGCGCCTGGCCGAGTTGCTGGAGGCGGTGCGCTGAGGGCGGCGGAGATGGACTCAGCCCGAACGGTCTTCTGATTGATCAGCCGCGCATCGGCATCAGAACCGCACGGCCTCAAACGCCGGATGCAGCGCGTCGATCCAGTGGTCCAGCTCGTCCTGCGTTACGTGTAGGTGGTCCATGCAGGCCTGCCCATGCTGCTGCCATTCGCGCGTGGGCGGCAGGTTGTCATGCTGGTTGACCAGAAACTCGGCCAGCAGGCCCAGGGCCACCAGGTGGCGTACGGTAGGGTCAAACCGCTCGTCATCGAGGCAGGCAAAGTCGTGGTGCAGCCAGATGGCTTGCGCTACGTCGCCTGGCAGGTGCCAGGTGCGCGCGACGATGGCGCCCATCACGGCGTGGTCGGTGCGGTGGCTGGCGTTTTCGGTCTGGGTGAAGGTGCGGTCCTTGCGCGCCAGGGCCTCGGTCACGGTGCCAGCATAGCCGCGCACCGCCTTCACCAACACCGGCATGCCCACATGGCAGAACAGACCGAAGCTGTAGCCCAGGCCCGGGTCAAAGCTGTAGAGCTGGTGGCCGATGTGTTCGCAGGCGATGGCGCGGCGCTGCGAGCTTTCCCAGAAATGCTCCAGCAGCGGCGACCGCACCTGCAGCGCGTTGCGCGTGATGAAGGCCGATAGCAACTGCACCGCTGGCTGCAGCCCCAACACCGTGAGCGCCATGCCCACGGTCTGCACCGGCTGGGCCAGGCCATACAGCGGGCTGTTGGCCAGCCGCATGACGGCAGCGGCCAGGGCGACGTCTGAGGACGCCAATTGTTCCAGGGCCGCCGAGTCCAGCTCGGGCTCCGCCATGATCTGCTGCAGGCGCAGCAACGATTCGGGGCACGGCGGGACCACGATGGCCCGCACGGCGGGGTGCACACGGGCCTGCCGGATGTCTTGGTCGATGGGGTGTGGAGCAGTCACAAAAAATCCCCGGGCCGCCGCGTGTGCTGAACACAGGGACGGGGGCAGCCCGCACAGTTGCAATTCGTTGCATTGTGGGGCCAAAAAGCGTGCCGCCCATTGAACCCGTGCACAAGCGCAGCCTTTGCGCTGAGCAACTCAGATATTCGCGCCGTCGAGCCCCTGCAGGGCCTGCCGCGTGCTCAGGCTGCTGCGCCCGGGCATGGCCTCGCCCAGGTAGTCCAGAAACCGCCGCACGGCGGGCGACAGCCCCCTGCGCGAGGGGAACACCGCATGCACGATGGCGGGCGCGGGCGCCCAGTCAGGCAGCACCCGCACCAGCTTACGCTCTCGCATTTCTTCCTGGCACATGTAGTCGGGCATCCAGCACACGCCGGTGCCCGCCACGGCGGCGTATTTGAGCGTGAGCAGGTCATCGGCCACATAGCGCGGCGTGTGCTGCACCATCTGGTGCACGCCGCCAGGGCCGATGAGATTCCAGATGGACCGGCCCTCGGGTGCCGACATGGCAATGCTGTCAAGCTTGGCCAGATCGTCCAGCGTCTTTGGCGTGCCCTGGCGGATCAGCAGCTCGGGGCTGGCCACCAGGATCTGCGTGGTGTGGTCCAGCCGCTTGACGACCATGCTGCCGCTGTCGTCCACCGAGGGGCGCACGCGCAGCGCCACGTCGATGCCCTCCTCGACCAGGTTCACCGCGCGGTTGCTCACCAGCATGTCGATACGCACCTCGGGGTACTGGGCGAGAAACCGGGGCATCAGCTCGGCCACCACGGTCTGCGCCAGCGTCACCGGGCAACTCACGCGGATGGTGCCGCGCGGTGTGGTCTGCACCTGGGCCACAGTGTCGGCCGCAGCCTGGGCCGACTCGCGCATGGCCTGGCAATGGCGCAAGTAGGCCTCGCCCACTTCGGTCAGCGACAGCTTGCGGGTGGTGCGTTGCAGCAGACGCACACCCAGCTGCGCCTCCAGGTCGGACACGCGCCGCGACAGGCGCGACTTGGGGATGCCGAGGGCGCGGCCCGCAGCGGCAAAGCCACCGCGCTCCACCACTTCGGCGAAATACAGCATGTCATTGAGGTCTTGCATGGTGGAAGTGCGGGTTGTAGCCACGCGCGATTCATTCGATGGATGGAACAATCTATCTCAAATTAACCACCTTATCAACAAACGGATGAACAACCACAATTCATCCCATGGCCACACGCTGTGGCTCCATCCACAGAACCCCAAGGAGTTTTTCATGCAACTGCTTCACGTCGATTCCGCCATCACCGGTGCCAACTCCGTTTCGCGACAGCTCACGGCACAGATCGTGGCCGCCTACAAAGCCAGCCATCCAGCCACCGAGGTGACCTACCTCGATCTGGTAGCCAACACTCCCGCACACTTCACCATGGACGCAATGACTCCGCGCACTGGCCAGACCGAAGGCTTGAGCGAAGCGCAAAAGCGCGAGAACGCGGTGTCCGAGCAACTGGTCAGCCAGTTTCTGGCAGCCGACGTGGTGGTGATTGGCGCACCGCTGTACAACTTCAGCATTCCCACCCAGCTCAAGGCTTGGATCGACCGGCTTGCCCAACCCGGCCGCACGTTCCAGTACACCGCCAACGGGCCCGAAGGCCTGGCCAAAGGCAAGACTGTGATCGTGGCCTCCACCCGGGGTGGCGTGTATTCCACCAGCGAAGGCGGCCAGGCCATGGAGCACCAGGAAAGCTACTTGAAGGTGGTGTTCGGCTTCTTCGGCATCACCGACGTGCGGTTTGTGCGCGCTGAAGGCGTGGCCATGGGCCCTGATGCCAAGGCCGCAGCCCTGGCTTCCGCCGAAGTGGAAATCACCAACCACACCGGCGCCGCAGCCAACCAGGCCAGCGTAGCGCAAGCGGCCTGAACGGAAACTGCAGGGCCCTGGGGACGCTCTGCACGAATCACCGCACCGTGTGCATCTGCGGACTCGGGTGGTCTGCGGTGTTGCAAAACCTCGCAATAGCTACAGCTATTGCCGCGTTTTGCGCCTGGCAGCCCCTCCCGATCCGCAGCGCACACTTACCGCTCGATTCGTGCAGAGGATCCCTAGTGTCCTGAGTTGGAAATTCATTTCATCAACGAACTTCCAGCTCAGGACACCAGGCCTCGCCAACATTGACAAACCCGGCTCCCTGCCGGGTTTTGTTTTTATGCTGAAAAGTGACTCCAGCGCTTATTAAATAAGCGCTAATAGCTATAAATTAAATAGCAAATCCGCATTCAAACGATTGTGTGGCTTGTCGACTGCCGCTGCAGCCACTGCCGGGCCAGTTGCTCCGGCGGCAGCGCCGGGGCAAACAGCCAGCCCTGAAAACGCTCGCAGCCCATCTTGATCAAAAGCTGCAGCTGCTCCTCGGTCTCCACCCCTTCTGCCACCACCGAAAGGCCCAGCGTGCGGGCCAGCGCATTGATGGTGGCGCAGATCTCGCGGTCGTTCACATCCACCACGATGTCGCGCACAAACACCTTGTCGATCTTCAGCTCACCCACTGGCAGGCGCTTGAGCTTGATGAGCGACGAGTGCCCGGTGCCAAAGTCGTCGATCGACAGCGCAAAACCCGCGTTTTTCAGGTCGAGCGCAATGGCGTAGAGCGATTCGTCCAGCAACTGCGACTCGGTGATCTCCAGCACCAGGTCCGCAGGCTCCACCCCCGCGCGCTCGGTGACGCCCAGCAAGGTCTTGGTGAACCCTGGTTCGCGTAGCTGGATGGTGGAGACATTGACCGACACCACCGGCACCTGCCAGCCCTCGGCGCGCCACTGCGCCACCTGGCGGCAGGCGGTGTCGAACACCCACAGGCCCATCGGCACGATGAGCCCACTCTCCTCGGCCAGCGGAATGAACTCGTCCGGCTGCACCGCCTTGCCGTCTACCGACCAGCGCAGCAGCGCCTCGGCGCCCACCGTATGGCGCTGCTGGTTGAGCTGGGGCTGGTACACCAGCGTGAACTCGCCACCCTGCAGCGCGCTGTGCAGGCGGCGGCGCAGCTCCAGCCGACTGCGCGTGATCTGCGTGAACTCCTCGATGTAGAAACGGTACGAGCCGCGCCCTGCGCTTTTGGTGGCGTGCAGCGCCGAATGCGCGTGGCGCACCAGCTCCACACTGTTGGCAGAGTCGTCCGGGTACAGGCTGATGCCCAGGCTGGCACCCATGTACTGCGCCCCCACCTCCGACAGCTCCCAGGGTCTCCCCAGCCCTTCAACCAGCGATGCGGCCAGTTGCGCCAGCTCGGTGCGCGAGGCGGGGCGCAGCAGCATCACGGTGAACTGGTCATTGGCCAGCCGCGACACTAGGCCCTGCCCCGCCAGCAGCTGGGTGATACGCTGGGCCACCTCACTCAGCAGCGCATCGCCCACGCGGTGGCCGTAGGTTTCGTTCACGCTCTTGAAGTGGTCCAGGTCGATCAGCAGCAGCGCCACACGGCGGTTGGTGCCCTGCGTGTCGCGCGCGGCCTCGGCCACGGCGCGCTCCAGCGCATCTTCAAAGTAGCGGCGGTTGGGCAGGCCGGTGAGCGCGTCAAAGTGCGCCACCCGGTACAGCTGCTCTTCGTTGCGCAGCACGGCGGCCTCGGCCGTGCGAAGGCGGTTGAGCAGGCTGACCACAATGGTCTGGCGCAGTGCGGCCAGCAGCAGCACCAGCAGGCAGCACACCAAGATGAGCGCCTGCACCCCGGCACGCCCGTCGGGCGCGACAAACAGCAGCACCAGGGTGATGGCCGCCAGCGTCATCGACACCAGCGGCACATAGTTCATGGCCCGGTCACACTGGCGGCGGTAGTCGGCATCCACCGACATCTCAAAGCGCAGCCAGCGCGCGCCCCAACCCAGGGCGAGCGCCGAGAGGCTGAAGCTGGCGTTGAACCAGACACCCGGCTCCACCGTGCTGCTGATCACCATCAGGTTCCACTGCATCCAGCTCAGGCCATAGCCCAACAGGCCCATCAAGACCAGCAGGTGCGAGCGCGCCACCCGCACCCCCACGGTAGGAATGGCCAGCGCCGTGACTCCCGCCGCCGTGAGGAACCCTGCCGGGTACAGCACCAGAACCGTACCCACCGCCGCCGACCCCACCCCGCCCGAGGGCAGATAGATCACCAGGGTGAAGGCCAGCAGCGCCAGCACGGCACCGCCAAAGTCCAGCGCCGCCGGGTAGGCGCGGTCACGCGAGAGGCGGGCAAACGTGGCGCGGATGACGGTGGCCGCCCACAGCGGGCCCCCTGCCAAAAAGAACAGGTCGGCAGGCGCGGGGAACGGGTTCCAGTCCAGCGCCACCTGCACGTTCCACACCATCTGCCCCACAGCCACCAGCAGGGCAAAGGCCAGCAGACCGGCGTGCAGCGCGCGGTCGGTAGGCGGCGCCTGCACCCAGCCGCGCCAGGCCCAGAAGGCCGACAGCCCAAACGCCAGCGTCCACGAGGCGTTGTCCAGAAACACCCGCACGCTGACGTCCGGCACCCACAGCGACGCGGCGAACAACAGCGTGGCTGCGCTCAACCAGACCGCTGAGAGGATTCGTTCCGCGAAGGACATGGGTGGGGGGCCGTGGTGGAAGGGGTGTGCGGGGCGTAATTGCTACAGAACGTTAACCCTCCCATTGTGGACGCAAGCGTGGCCCGCCTGTTTCCCCTCAAAGCAGCCGGGGCACTGGGCCGGCCAATAGCTACCAAAAAAATAGCATCCAGCGCCTGCTGGACAAGCGCTGGATGCCAATGGAATCTGAATATTTGCCGTTCTTCGACAGCGCTGATGGGCGCCCGCTCCCCTCGCGGGAGCAAGTCAAACCAGGGCACCGCAGCGCCCACCCATTACAGGGTGCGCTCAGCGTGAAGCCTTAAAACCCTGGCAGCACCGAGCCCTTGAACTCGGTCTGGATGAACTTCTTCACTTCTTCCGAGTGGTAGGCCTTCACCAGCTTGGCCACCCAGGGCTTGTCCTTGTCGGCTTCGCGCACGGCGATCAGGTTGACGTAGGGGCTCTTGGCGTTTTCTTGTGCAATCGCGTCCTTGCCAGGGTTCAGGCCAGCCGACAGCGCAAAGTTGGTGTTGATGGCCGAGGCGTCCAGGTCGTCCAGCGAGCGCGGCAGCTGGGCAGCGTCGAGTTCCACGAACTTGAGCTTCTTGGGGTTGCTCACCACGTCCAGCGGCGTGGCCTTCAGGCCCGCGCCGTCACGCAGCTTGATCAGGCCCTTGTCCTGCAGCACCAGCAGCACGCGGCCACCGTTGGTGGGATCGTTGGGGATGCCGAACTTGGCGCCTTCCTTCAGGTCTTCGAGCTTCTTGACCTTTTTGGAATACAGGCCGATGGGGAAGTTGACGGTGTAGCCCACCGACACCAGCTTGTAGCCACGGTCTGCCACCTGCGCATCGAGGTAAGGCTTGTGCTGGTAGCTGTTGGCATCAAGATCGCCCGCAGCCAGCGCGGCGTTGGGCTGCACGTAGTCGCTGAACTCGACGATCTGGATCTTCAGGCCGTCCTTCTCGGCGACCTTCTTCACCTGCTCGAAGATCTGCGCGTGGGGGCCGCCGGTCACGCCCACCTTGATGGGCTTGTCCTGGGCCATGGCGCCGGACGAGAAAGCGGCAGCAGCGGCCAGAGCCAGGGCGGATTGCAGGAGAAGGCGCTTGTTGTTGTTCACGGGGAAAACCTTTCGTAAAGAGATGGAACGCATCCTAGGGTTTTCCCGTTAAAACTGGAACAACTAAGTTCTCATTTCATTACAACCCAATCGCATATAAAACATGCACCCTGCACTTTGAAAAGGCGCGCGCTCCCTCTGCGGCCACCGCGCAAGGGCCGCCAAGCCGCGCATGCGGCGCTTCGCTTGCGTGCGCTGGTGGCGTCCCCCTTTGGGGGAAGGCGCGCAGCGCCTCAGGGGGTCACACTCTGAGCGCCACGTTGTTCAGCTTGTCCAGCCGCTCGGGCCAGGTGCCCTCCACCGTGGCACCCTGCAGCAGGATGCGCGTCCAGGCCACCCAGGCGTCCCACTGCACGCGCTTGTCCCACGCATTGCCCCAGGCGCTGAACAGGTGCAGCGCGCTTTCGGCAGCGGCCTTGGCGTCGTCCTTGCGGCCAGCGGACAGATACAGCTGGGCCAGCACCATCTGCGGCTCGCCCACCCAGGGGTTGTGGCGCACGGCGCTTTCCAGCACGCCGGTGGCCACGTCCAGATCCACCAGCGGCTGGTCTTGCTGGATGACGGACCAGTACAGCGACGTGGCTGCCGCCTCGTTGGCCGCAGACAGGTGCTGCGAGCAGTGCGCAAACACGGGCGGCATGGGCAGCACATCCTTCAGCCCCGGGTGCTGCAGCGCCTTGGCCAGGCCATTGATCTGGTGCACCATGCGCCCCGACGGCCGCATGGGCCCGGGCCAGAGCGATGCGGCCCAGTGCGCCTTCTGGTGACGGTGTTGCACGTCCGGAAAGCGCGAAAAGATGTCGTCCTGCCAGCTGAACCACTGCTCGATGGTGTCGGCCATGCTCACGATGATGAAGGCCGCCACCTCGTAGGGCGTGAGCACATGGTCCTGCCCGTCTTTTTGTAACACCAGGCTGCCGTCCGCCTCCAGCGCATGGGCCAGCACCTTTTGCACAAACTGCGTGCGCGACTGGGTGCAGAACAGGTAGACCAGGTGCTCGGCCGACTCGCCCGCAATCTCGCGCACCCGGGCGCGCTCCTTGGCGGGGTCGAACTTCACCAGGTCCACAAACGCATTGCCATACACGCTGTGCAGCAGGCCCAGCAGGCGCACGTCACGCGGCTGCTGCCACACGGTCAGGGTGCGCGTCACGCCCACCAGGTGGTGGCGAAACGTACCCGCCTTGTGCCAGTCCTGCCCCACATTGCGCGCGAGCACCGTGGGCAACACGGGCGCCAGTTCGGGGTCGCGGGTCAGCCACTCTTCGTCCAGCAGCGGCAATGCGCGGGCAAACAGGTCAGGGTCCAGGGGGTGAAGCGGCAGGGTCATGGTGTTGTGTCTCCGGCGTTGATGGTGCAGGCAATGCAATGTACACACAGTATCTGCCCACACGGCGGGTGTGCAAGCACCGGGGTGACCCGGCCCTCACACCCAGCACGCGCCTGCACGACGGCTCGGTCAGCCCCACTGCGTGCTGCGGGCTTTCAGGCTCAGAGGCTGAGAGTTTTTTAGCCGGGCCCGAAAGGCGCGCAAATACGCCTCGGATCTAGGCGCAAAGCACAGCCATAGCTCAGGCTATGGCGAGCATTTGTAACGACGAGCTGGGGCGTATTGGCGTGCAAGGCGGGCATGGATGAAGGACTCTCAGCCTCTCAGACCAGCCTTACTTCAAAGTACGCGCCCTCTCCTTCCCCCAAATCCCGGAACCCGGCCTGCCGGGCTGCCACGCTGGCCTTGCCCCAGGCCTTGAGCAAAGTGAGATCGCCAGGGGACACCACCTCGGGGGGCGACTCCTCCAGGCTCTGCATGGTGTCCAGCGCAGCTGCTACCTGTTCAGGGCCGCCAAGCTGCTTTTCCAGGGCCCTGGCGTACCGGGTTTCTGCGGCAATGCGCTCTTTGGGCGGAAGCTCCTCGGGATAGTCGCGGAGATTGACGACGAAAGTGGATTCGATGACTTGCATGGCACTGCTACTCCTGTGGTTTGATGCTGTATGAATATACAGTTTTTTCCAGCAGAATTCGAGCCCTGAAAGATCACCCGGGAGCGCGGGATGATGGAAGGATTGTTCTCAATACTGGAACAGTTAGTTCGCGACCAGGTAGTTTTTCCGTGAACACCATCGGCGTACAGTTCATCCCATCGATGAGCCGAACCCGCAAGGCGACTCACCGAACCCGGTTCAGGAATGGTTTTTGACCCGGCTTTTTTGAGACGCTTTTTAACCTTCAAGGATTTTCATCATGAACAAGACCGCCCGTTTCCTCTCCGTCGCTGCTGTTGCCGCTTTCGCTTCTTTTGGCGCCCAGGCTGACGAAGCCGACAGCTCGCAATTCGCCCTGAAGTTCGAAACGAACCGCACCCGCGCTGAAGTGGCCGCTGAAGCCGCAACCGTCGCCCAGACCCGCAGCCAGGAACCTGCTGGTTCGCGTGTGGTGACCTACACCTCTACTGCTGACCGCGCTGCCGTGCGTGCCCAGGCAGCAGAAGCCCTGCGCACCGGCCAGATCCCCCACGGCGAATTCAGCGCCATGTAATTGGCAGACCAACTGCTTGAGATTGGTTGAAGCAGTTGCGGGACTTCCCATGGTGGTGGCACTTTGCATTTGCGGGTGGCGCTGCCATGGGGAGTGTTAACTGAACCGCAGGGGCGGGCAGGCAGATCGGGCTCCCTTTGGGAGCCCTTTTTGTTGGCGCACGCGGCGTCGGCTGGCTACATGGCACTTACCGGGCTTGCCTGGCGCCTGCGGTAATGGACCGTCCCTCAAGGCACCGGAAGCGCCCCTGCAACGTCGCTTACAGCGACGGGTCGATCAATACCTTGGCCCCAGTATTGCGCGGGCCGTAGAACGCAATGGACACGGCACTCAGCGCGCCTGCCAGCGACACGGTGCGCGCGTAGTGGCTGGCGAACGTGGTCTTCAGCTCGGCCGCCACGCGCTGGCGCAGCGCCTGCGTTGCTTCTTCGCCAATCTTCTGCAGAAACGGAAACAGCAGCCACCCGCCCACGCCCCAGGCCATGCCAAAGGTACGCTGGATCTCGGTGGGGCGCGTGTCCAGGTGGCCGTACAGATACACCTGCTTGTGCACGGCCGAGCCGTAGCGGCTGTATTCCTTGGCCTTGCGGTTGATGGCCGCCTCCATGCACTGCAGGATCTGCCCCGCCAGCGTGCCGCCGCCCGTGGCATCAAACGCAATGGTGGCGCCAGTGGCGGCCAGCGCGTCGGTCAGCTCGGCCATGAAATCGGGCGCACTGCTGTCGCACACGTACTGGGCACCCAGTTCGCGCAACAGTTCCGCTTGCTCGGGCTTGCGCACGATGTTGACCAGGCCGACACCATCCTTCTGGCAAATCTTGAGCAGCATCTGGCCCAGGTTGCTGGCCGCAGCGGTGTGCACCAGCGCGGTGTGGCCTTCGCGCTTCATGGTTTCGACCATGCTCAGCGCAGTCAGCGGGTTGACAAAACACGACGCGCCCTCAGCCGCCGTGGTGCCGGGCGGCAGCGGCAGACACTGCGCTGCAGGCATGGCGCGGTACTGCGAATACATGGCGCCACCAATCACTGCCACCGTGCGGCCCAGCAGCGCCTGCGCAGCGGGCGATGCACCCGCAGCCACCACCAGACCGGCGCCCTCGTTGCCCACGGGCATGCTCTGGCCCAGGCGTGCCGCCATGCCGGGCATGGCGCGCTCGGGGATGCGAGCCGTGGCCACCGGCCGCTCGGCCGTGCCCGCGACCTGCACGGTGGACAGATCAGCCGGGCCCAGCAGCAGGCCAATGTCCGATGGGTTGATGGGCGTGGCCTGTACCTGAATCAACACTTCGTCAGGCCCTGGCGTGGGCACGGGTGTCGGCTCCAGGCTAATCTGCAAGGTGCCATTGGCTTGTACAAGCGAGCGCAGCTGCAGCGCGGTGGTAGGGATGGATGGGTTCATGGAAGACTCGCAGTGGGATGATGGAAATGGAGCCGCGCACATGAAGCGGCGCGACGTGGGGGGAGGCTGGGGTGCCAGCAGGTCACAGCCTCTCCACCTGCCGCGCCATTTTTCACCAGGACGCCGGGTTTTGCTGTCCCCTCGGTTTTGCACCCCACATCGCCGTCAGTTTGCTGGCGCGCAATGCACGCGTTCACCCCATCTCCTTCAACCTTCAACTACCGACAAAAGCACGGCCCTCGGACCTGCCAGAGCGCCAGGTCAGCAAGACCAGCAACGCGGCCACCACCAACAAAACAGCGCTGACGACAAAGGTGCTCTGGTATCCGCTGCGGTCAAACAGCAGGCCCCCCACCGTGGAGCCCAGGCCGATAGCCAGTTGGACCACCGCCACCATGAGGCCGCCTCCGGCTTCTGCGTCTCTCGGCATCGACCGGGCGACCCATGTCCACCAGCCCACCGGCGCGGCCGTAGCCACCAGGCCCCACACACCCAGCAAGGCAGTGACAGCGGTGAGCTGGTCACCCAAACAGATCAGCGCGATGGCGATGAGCGCCATCAAGACGGGTGCCATGAACAGCGTTGGGTAAAAGCCTCTGGCCAGCGCCGCGCCGACGAGCGTGGTGCCCACAAAGCCCGCCACCCCGATCACCAGCAGGATGAACGACAAGGTGAACCCACCCACATGCGTGACGGTCTCCAGAAATGGACGCAGGTAGGTAAACAGCACAAACTGTCCCATGAAAAAGCAGCCCACTGCCAGCATGCCCACGGCAATCATCCGGCGCCGGAGCAGTCTAAAAACAAGGCCAGAGGCCCCAGAGCGCCGGGGCCCGGCAGGCATCGGCGGCAGGCTCACCCACTGCCAGATGAAGGCCAGTACCGCCACCGGCACCAGGCAGAAGAAAGCCCCGCGCCAGCCAATCACGGCCCCCAGATAGCTGCCGAGCGGCGCCGCCACCACCGTGGCCAGCGCGTTGCCACCATTGAAGATGGCCAGGGCCCGTGGCACCTGCTGCGCGGGCACCAGCCGCATGGCCGTGGCGGCCGACATCGACCAAAAGCCTCCCACCACCACCCCAATGAGCGCGCGCCCCACCATGTACACCGCGTAGTTCGGTGCCAGTGCAATGACCGCGCCAGATAAGCACATCAGCGCCGTAAGGCCCAGAAGCAGGGTCTTGCGGTCCATCCTGCCTGCCAGCGCTGCAATGCTCAGGCTGGTGAGCACGGCGAAGGCGCCCGATATCGCAATGCCCTGCCCGGCCCAACCCTCACTGACACCCAGGTCTGCGGCCATGGGTGTGAGCAGGCTGACTGGCATGAACTCCGACGCGATCAGCGCAAACACGCAGAGCGTCATCGCCAAAACGCCGCTCCAGCGCGCGGGCTGCGCCGCCGCCCCGTCTTCACCGCCTGTGTGGTGCGGCGGGGCGTCGCAAACCTGGGTGGTCATTGCTTAAGCCAGGTGTTTGCCAAAGAACGCCGTCAACTTGCCCCATGGGATCAGGTTCACACGGTCATACAGATCCACATGGCCAGCACCGGGGACGATGTGCAGCTCCTTCGGCTCGGCAGCGCGCTTGAAGGCGTCTTCGCTGAACTCCTTGGAATGCGCCTGGTCACCCGTGATGAAGAGCATGGGGCGCGGAGAAATTGTCTCGATGTCATTGAACGGGTAGAAGTTCATGAACTTGACGTTGCTGGTCAGCGTGGGGTGGGTGGTGGTTTTGGCTGAGCCGCCCTTGGGTGTGACCTCGCCACGCGGGGTGCGGTAGAAGTCATAGAACTCCCGCTGAATGGGGTGTGTGTCTGCCGTCAGCTCGTGCACCGTGCCACCGGTGTACTGGATGGCCCCGCCGGTGAATTCCACGTAGCGCTGCTCGGCAGCGGCGGCAATGATCTGCTTGCGCTGCTCCAAAGTCTGCGAGTGGTTCAGCGCATCACGGTTGGCAGCACCCATGTCGTACATGCTGACGGTGGCGATGGCCTTCATGCGCGGGTCGATCTTGGCGGCGCTGATGACAAAGCTGCCGCTGCCGCACACGCCAATGGCCCCAATGCGCTCGCGGTCCACCATCGCCTGCGTGCCCAGAAAATCCACCGCTGCGCTGAAAGCCTCGGCATAGATGTCTGGCGCCACCGCGTTGCGCGGCTGGCCCTCGCTCTCACCCCAGAAAGGCAAGTCCAGCGACAGCGCGACAAACCCCAGCTCCGCCATCTTGGTGGCATACAGGTTGGCGCTTTGTTCCTTGACTGCGCCCATGGGGTGGCCCACCAGAATGGCCGGATTTTTCTTGCTGCGGTCCAGGTTCTTGGGCACAAACAGGTTGCCAGCCACCGCCATGCGGTACTGGTTCTTGAAGGTCACCTTGCGCACGGCCACCTTGTCGCTTTGGTAGAAATTGTCGGCGCCGCTGAGCTTGCCGGGCGCTGGCTGCGGCCCCGCTGCCACCGCACTACCACCCGCGGCAGACAGCCCGCCCCATACCGCCGCACCGAAGCCCGCCCGGATGAGGAAGTCGCGCCGGTCCGAGGTGAGGGGGGCTGTGCCGGGTATTGGGTGCTGTGCGTGGATGGTGGAGAGTGTGTTGTGCATGTTCGATGCTCCTGGGGAGGAAGGAAATTGGGGAAGGACGAGAAATCGAGAAATGAAGGCGGGGGTCGAGGGCGCGCCTTCGTTGGACGCTCCAATGCTTTGTCCGCGCGTCAATCGCTGGCGCGTTCGATACGCACCTTCAAAGGCCCCTGGCGCTGGAACGCGGGCAGGCCCGTGTCCACTCTGCCGAGCCGCACCAGGCCGCGTGCATAGGCGTCATCGCCCACAAAAATCGCCAGATTGCCCCAGGGCGCGTAGTAGTTGATGTCACCGGTTTTGGGGGTGATGCCCGCCGGGGCCCCATCCGCCGACAGCTTGCGCGGCAGGGTGGCGATGCGTTCGATCTCCGCGTAGTTCTGCAACGTCAGCGACAGCGGCAGCTGGGCCAAAAAATCGCGCGCTGCGGCGTTGTTGTCCAGGGTGGCGGTGGCAATGGCACCATCGATATGCAGATGAATTTTCATGGGGCCCTGCTGTGCAAAGGTGGTGGCGGGCATCACCCCGGCCGCCAGGGTGAATGCCAAGACGACACCCGCCAGGGCGCGGCGTTGGAAGGGGTGGGTGCTGATGCGTTGTGCCATGGCAAGAAGTTTGCCCAGCATTGCTTGCGCCGACTAGATAATGAATGGCGAATGGGTTTATAAGGCTGGCTAACCAATCAATTCAGAGAATCAGACATGGCGAGACGCAACCTGAACGATCTGCTGGCCTTTGTCACCGTGGCGCGCGAGGGCAGCTTCACCCGGGCCGCAGCCACTCTGGGCGTCACGCAGTCCGCGCTGAGCCAGACCATCCGTGGCCTTGAAGAGCGCCTGCAGATCCGGCTGCTCACACGCACCACGCGCAGCGTCTCGCCCACACCAGCGGGCGAACGCCTGATGCAAGCCATCGGTCACCGCTTTGACGAGATTGAGGCCGAGCTGGATGCGCTGACCGCACTGCGCGACAAACCCGCAGGCACTGTGCGCATCACCTGCGGCGACCACGTCATGCACACCACGCTGCTGCCCAAGCTCATGCCACTGTTGCACGACAACCCCGACATCACGCTGGAGTTCGACATGAACTACGGCTTTCGCGACATAGTGGCCGACCGTTTTGACGCCGGGGTGCGCCTGGGCAACACCATCGACAAGGACATGATTGCCATGCCCATCGGCCCGCCGCTTCGCATGGCCGTGGTCGCATCGCCCAGCTACTTTGCCGCCCATCCCATTCCCAAAACCCCGCACGACCTGACGGCGCACCGGTGCATCAACCAGCGCATGCCTACCTCGGGCGGCCTGTACGTGTGGGACTTTGCGCGCAAAGGCAAACAGGTCAACGTGCGGGTAGATGGCCCGCTGATCTTCAACACCGCCCCGCCCCAGGTCGATGCAGCGTTGGCTGGGCTGGGCATTGCGCTGCTGCCCGAGGACGAACTGGCCACCCACATCGAAGACGGACGCCTGGTCCGAGTGCTGGAAGACTGGTGCCCACCGTTCGCGGGCTACCACCTGTACTACCCCAGTCGGCGCCAGCCATCGCCTGCGTTTTCGCTGGTGCTGCAGGCGTTGCAGCTGCGGTGAAGAGACTGCTTGCAAGCACGCGGGTGGCTAGAGATCCACGAGGCTGCGGATACGAACAAGGGTTAGACAGCGGCCTGTTGCGACCCCTTGTCACGTTGGAACGATTCAGTGCTTGACTTAGAGTGCACTCCAACTTTCAGAATCGTTCCCATGGCATCCCTCCTCACCATTGCCGAAGTCGCCGAACGCACGGGCCTGACCGCGCACACGCTGCGCTACTACGAGCGCGCCGGGCTGATTGCGCCCGTGGCGCGCGCGCCGGGTGGCCAGCGCCGCTATGCGGCTTCGGACATGGAATGGATCGGATTCCTGCTGCGCCTGCGCGAGACCCAGATGCCCATCGGGCAGATGCAGGCCTTCGCGCGGCTGCGCAGCGAAGGGAACACCACCGCCCCCGAACGGCGCGAGCTGCTGGAGCATCACCTTGCTCAGGTGCTTGCAACCATCACCGCCATGCAGCAAGCCGCACAGGCGCTGCAAGCCAAGATCGCGCACTACCGGGATCTGGAGGCTTCCCTTCGCCACACACCCTCGTCACCCCGCCAAGGAAGCACCCATGTCCCCCGAAACCAATCCCCGTTATCTCCAGGGCCTCGCCAAGCTGCGCGAAATCGACGGCCACGCCGGTGAGCACGTCGTCGCCAGCCTGGCCGACATTGCCCCGGATTTCGCCCGTTACCTGATCGAGTTTCCGTTTGGCGACATCTATTCCCGACCCGGACTGGACCTGCGCAGCCGCGAAATTGCAGTGATCGCTGCTTTGACTGCGCTGGGCAACGCGACACCACAGCTCAAGGTGCACTTGCAGGCGGCGCTGAACGTGGGCGTCACCCGTGAAGAAATAGTGGAAGTCCTCATGCAGATGGCTGTTTACGCAGGCTTTCCCGCCGCGCTGAACGGACTGGCCGCTGCCCGCGAAGTGTTTGCGGCGGGCGACGCGGAAACGGTGGCAGCATGAGGTGCCTGAGCCGCTACCTGCTCCGTGCGACGTCTGCGGCTACTTCCCCGCCCCCACCGGCGGCGGCCGCACCAGCCGCACGGGCAGCTTGCTGGCCCGCGCCGCATCGCCCCGTGCCTCGCCGGTGGACAGGTTCACGGCCCAGCCGTTGATCATGGCAGCCTGCCGTACGCCATCGCCCGCGCGGCCTTGCGCGATGTTGCCGTAGGTGTATGGGTTGACGCTGGGCGCACTCACGTTGCTGGTGGATGACCAGTGCCACTGGCCCGGCGCGGCCGGGAACAGGATGGGGTTGAGGCCCGGGGGAGACAGCGACTTGTCCACCAGCCGCTGCAGTTCCGCCGCGCGGGGAAGGCGCCAACCCACGCCCTCGGCCTTCCAGCGGTCGGTGGCAAGAGTGGTGGCTTCAGCACGGTCCAGCAGCAACGGCTTGCCGGTGCAGGTCTTGCCCGTCCACTGCATACCTTCCACACAACGCGGCCAGGCCAGGCCTGCGCGCGCATCAAGTACATAGGCGCCATCGACCGACAGAGACCAGTCTTGGGCTGCGGTGGAGTCGGTAGCCAGCACCGGCAGGGCTGTGAGGGCGCATGCCAGCGCGGCAAAAAGCTGCGAAAGTGGTTTCATGGGTAAAAGCCTGGTCTGGGCAGGGCAGCGGAAGAAGGCGGGCAAAACGGACTCGGATGGCGACACCCTACCCGCACAGCGACACCAGCGCCACCCCGCAGATCAGGAAACCTGCATTGCGCTTTTACCCAGCTTGCCCGGCTTGGTCGGCTTGGCGGGCACAGCGGCCGGTGCCCCCGACGCTGCCAGCGCCTCGGCCAGAAACCCCACAAACGCCTGCACGCGGGTGGAGAACTGGTGCCGCTGCGGGTACACCGCATAGATGTCAGCCGCCGGGGTCTGGTAGTGCGGCAGCACGGGCTCCAGCAGACCCTGGGCCAGGTGGCGGTTCACGTCCCACTCGGCGCGCATCACGATGCCGTGGCCCTGCAGAGCCCACAGCACGGCGATCTCGCCGTCGTTGGTGGTCAAGTTGCCGGTGATCTTGATCGACTCGGTGTGCGCCTTGCTGCCGCGCCCGGTGGTCAGGCGCCACAGGCCATAGGCCTCGTCGCCCTGGCGGATGCCGATGCACTGGTGCTCCATCAGGTCGCGCGGCACCCGGGGCCTGCCATGGCGGTCCAGGTAGGCGGGCGCAGCGCACAGCACGCGCCGGTTGGGTGCGATGCGGCGGGCAATCACGCGGCCGTCGGGCGGTTCGCCAAAACGCACGCACACATCGTAGGCGTCGTCGGTGATCGGCGGCGGGTGCACCGACAGCTGCAGTTGCACATCCACATCGGGGTACTGGCGCACAAAGTCCGAAATCACGGGCGCGATGTGCATACGGCCAAAGCCCAGCGTGGCGTTCACGCGCAGCAGGCCCTTGGGGCTGGCCTTGGACTGCACGATGAGTTCATCGAGCGCATCGATCTCGCGCAGGATGCGGCGCGCGTGCTCCAGCAGCAGCTCGCCCTCGGGCGTGAGGCTCATGCGGCGCGTGGTGCGGTTGACCAGCACCACACCCAGGCGCTTTTCCATCTGCGTGAGGTGCTTGCTGACCGCCGCCGTGGAGACCCCCATTTCGCGCCCTGCGGCGCTCAGGCTGGGGCTGGCGGCCAGCGCAGAAAAGAAGCCCAGTTCTGCGGGCTGGATGGTGGAACTCATCTGCTACGGCCTTAACTTCAAGTTAACGATGGATTCACTTTAGCGGCGTTCTGCAAAAGCGTCCAGGCCTACAGTCCCTCTACCGTTTGGTTTCTCCTGTGTCTCTCTTTCACGCCTGTGCCTTGCTGCACGGGCATTTCCAGACATTTTTCACCCAGGCCTCTGCATGACAACCTATCAAATCGCCACCATCCCCGGAGACGGCATCGGCAAGGAAGTGATTCCCGCCAGCCAACGCGTGCTGGAAGCCCTGGCCGCCCGCCACCCCGGCCTGCAATTCGAGTTTGAAAACTTCGACTGGGGCGGCGACTGGTACCGCGCGCACGGCGTGATGATGCCGGCCGACGGGCTGGATGCCTTGCGCGGCAAGGACGCCATCCTGTTTGGCTCGGCGGGTGACCCGGACATCCCCGACCACATCACGCTCTGGGGCCTGCGCCTCAAGATCTGTCAGGGGTTCGATCAGTACGCCAACGTGCGGCCCACGCGCATCCTGCCGGGCATCGACGCGCCGCTCAAGCGCTGCACGCCCAAGGACCTGGACTGGGTCATCGTGCGCGAAAACTCCGAAGGCGAATACTCGGGCGTGGGCGGCCGCGTGCACCAGGGCCACCCCATCGAGGCGGCCACCGATGTCTCCATCATGACCCGCGTGGGCGTGGAGCGCATCCTGCGCTTTGCCTTCCGCCTGGCGCAATCGCGCCCCCGCAAGCAACTCACCGTCATCACCAAGAGCAACGCGCAGCGCCACGCGATGGTGATGTGGGACGAGATTGCCGCGCAGGTGGCGGCCGAGTTCCCCGATGTGAAATGGGACAAGGAGCTGGTGGACGCCGCCACGGCCCGCATGGTCAACCGCCCCGCCACGCTCGACACCATCGTCGCCACCAACCTGCATGCGGACATCCTCAGCGACCTGGCCGCCGCACTGGCGGGCAGCCTGGGCATTGCGCCCACCGGCAACATCGACCCCGAGCGCCGCTACCCCAGCATGTTCGAGCCCATCCACGGCTCGGCGTTCGACATCATGGGTAAGGGCCTGGCCAACCCCATCGGCACCTTCTGGTCGGTGGTCATGCTGCTGGAGCACCTGGGCGAGGTGGATGCGGCCCGCGCCGTGATGCAGGCCATCGAGCAAGTCACCGCCAACCCGGCCCTGCACACCCGCGACCTGGGCGGCACGGCCACCACGGCGCAGGTGACCGATGCGGTGTGCGCGCTGATCAGCGGCAAAGAGACCGAGCGCAAAGCCGCCTGAAAGCAATCGTTCAACGCCCGCAAGAACGGGCCTGGACGCCACACGGCGGGCACCACCACAAGGCCGCAAAGGCCACACAGCCGCCGCCCCCATCCTTTAGGAGACAAACCATGCATCGCCCTACCCCCGGCCCCACCGCCATCGCCCACCCGCTGCGCCGTCAACACCTGATGGCACTGGCGGCGCTGGCCGCAGCCGCCTGCCTGCTACCTGGCAAAACTGTCCACGCACAGGCCTGGCCCAGCAAACCCGTCACCCTCGTCGTGCCGTTTGCAGCGGGCGGCACCACCGACGTGCTGGCGCGTGCGCTGGGCGAAAAGCTCAGCACCGCGCTGGGCCAGCCCGTGATCGTGGAAAACCGGGGCGGCGCGGGCGCCACCATTGGCGCCGACTACGTGGCCAAGGCCGCACCCGACGGCTACACGCTGCTGATGGGCGCGGTGCACCACACCATTGCCACCAGCGTCTACAAAAAGCTCAGCTACGACTTTCAAAAGAGCTTTTCACCCATCACCACCGTGGCCCTGGTGCCCAACGTGCTGGCCGTGAGCGCCATCACGCCCGCCAAGGATGTGAAGGAACTCGTGGCCCTGATCAAGGCCGCGCCCGACAAGTTTTCGTATGGCTCCAACGGCGCGGGCACGGCGCAGCACCTGATCGGCACGCAGTTCTCGACCACCATCGGCCAGCCTGTGCTGCATGTGCCCTACAAGGGCAGCGGCCCGCTGACCACCGACCTGCTGGGCGGGCAGGTGTCGATGTCGTTCGACACCATCACGCCCGTGCTGCCCCACATCAAGGCGGGCAAGCTGCGCGCGCTGGCGGTGACCACGGCCAAGCGGTCCTCATCGCTGCCGGATGTGCCCACGCTGCAGGAGGCCGGTTTTGCGGGCTTAGACATCGGCACCTGGTTTGGAGTGCTGGCCCCGGCACGCACACCCGCCGATGTGGTGGCCAGGCTGAACGCCGAGATGGTCAAGGTGATCCAGTCGCCCGACTTCAAGAAGCGCATGCAGGACATTGGCGCCGAGCCCATTGGCAACACACCCGCGCAGATGGCCGAGCAGATAGCCAGCGACACCACACGCTTTGCCAAGCTGGTGGCCGACCACAAGATCACCACCGACTGAACCGACCGAAACGACTGACTATGTGCCCAAGGGGCGGGTTGGTATAACACCTTCCATGACGCCCAACACCATCGAGCCCACCGTTCCCGTCGCCCTCATCCGCGCCCTTGAAGAGCGCGCCTTCAACGCCTGGCCGGCACACCAGACGGTGTTCCACCGGGGCTGGGTGTTTCGGCTGTCGGGCGGCTACACCAAGCGTGCCAACTCGGTCAACGCGCTGTTGCCCGGCGCGCCGTTTGACGGGGTGCGCGAAGCGGCAGCAGCGCTGTATGCGCGGCACGGGCTGCCCGCCGTATTCCGCATCTCGCCCCTGGCCCCGCCCGAGGCCGACCTGGAACTGGCCGAGGCGGGTTACCAGCACTTCGACCCCTCACTGGTGTTGCACCGGCCGCTGGCCCTGGGTTCGGTCGGCAAGCCCGATGGCAGCACCCACATCAGCACCACGCCCACTGCCACCTGGCTGGAGGGTTTTGCCGCCGCCAACAGCGTGCCAACGCACCACCGCGCGCTGCACAACAGCATGCTGGACCACATCGCCCACCCTGCCGCATTTGCACTGCAGCACGACGCACAAGGCCAGCCCGTGGGCTTTGGGCTGGCAGTGCTGGAGCGCGGCGCCGTGGGCCTGTACGACCTGGCCGTGGCGCCTGAGCACCGGGGCGGCGGGCGCGGGCGCGCGCTGGTCACAGCCCTGCTGCACTGGGCCGCCGAGGCCGGGGCAGCCAGCGCCTACCTGCAAGTGCGCGCGCAGAACACGCCAGCGCTGGGGCTGTACCAGTCGATGGGGTTCAAGACGGCGTATGGCTACCACTACCGGGTGCCGGGCTGAAGGGGTTTTTCAGGCTCCCTCTCCCCTTGCGGGAGAGGGAGTGAAGGTGAGGGCAGCTATGGGTGCGGAGACGGGGGCCAGAATTTATAGAAAAATGGCCGTCTGCGCGCGTCCATCATCCCTTTATAGCTACCAAATAGATAGCAAAAGAAGCAGCCAATCCAGCACTCACCGGTGGCTCAACCTGCGCACCGCCCAGTCGCCCAGGCTCTGCACGGCCTGCACAAAGAAGATCAGCACCAGCACCACGGCCAGCATGATCTCGGGCAAGAAGCGCTGGTAGCCGTAGCGGATGCCCAGGTCACCCAAACCACCGCCGCCAATCGCACCGGCCATGGCCGAGTAGCCGGTCAGGCTGACGAAGGTGATGGTCAGGCCCGCCACGATGCCGGGCAGCGCCTCGGGCAGCAGCACCTTCCACACGATCTGGCTGGTGGTGGCGCCCATGGCCTGGGCGGCTTCGACCAGGCCGTGGTCCACCTCGCGCAAGGCGGCCTCGACCAGGCGGGCCACAAACGGCGCGGCGGCAATCGTCAGCGGCACCACGGCGGCGGCGGTACCGATGGACGAGCCCGTGATGAAGCGCGTGAACGGGATGATGGCCACCAGCAGGATGATGAAAGGCGTGGAGCGCACGGCGTTCACCAGCCAGCCCACGAGCTTGTTGACGGGCCCGTTCTGCAGCACGCCGCCGTGGTCCGTGAGGCGCAGGAACACGCCCAGCGGCACACCGATGAGGCCACCCACGATGCCGGAGATGCCCACCATGATGAGCGTCTCCCACAACGAGGAGGCAAAGAGGTCCAGCATGGCCGGAGTGAAATGGTCGAACATGGCTTTCCTCCTCAGATCTCGATCGTGACTTCTTGCACCGCCACGCCGCCCGCGCGCAGGTGCTCCACCGCACCGCGCACCTGCATGGGCTCGCCGCTGGCGTACACGGCCAGCGAGCCGAAGGTCTCGTCCTGGATCTCGTCCACCTGGCCATGCAGGATGCTCATGTCCACACCAAACTCGCGGATCAGCTGCGACAGGATGGGCTGGTAGGCGCTGTCGCCCGAGTACGACAGCCGCAGCAGCCGCCCCGCGTGGCCGGGCGCCGTGGTGGCCAGCTGGCGGGTGAGCTTGCGCACATGGTCAAGCACGCTCGCAGGCAGCTCTTGCGGCAGGATTTCGTCGATCAGGCTCTTGGTGATGGCCTGCTGCGGGCGCGTGAACACATCGAGCACGCGGCCCTGCTCCACGATGCGACCGGCCTCGATCACGGCCACGCGGTCGGCCACCTGCTTGATGACCTGCATCTGGTGGGTGATGAGCACCACCGTGAGGCCCAGCTCGCGGTTGACCTGGCGCAGCAGGTCGAGGATGGAGCGGGTCGTCTCCGGGTCCAGCGCCGAGGTGGCTTCGTCGCTCAGCAACACCTTGGGGCGGCTCGCCAGCGCGCGCGCAATGCCCACGCGCTGCTTTTGCCCGCCGCTGATCTGCGCGGGGTAGCGGTCGGCCAAGTGGGCCAGGCCCACCAGCTCCAGCAGCGGGTTCACGCGCTCGCGGATCGCTGCCTTGTCCATGCCCGCCAGTTCCAGCGGTAATGCGGCGTTGTCGAACACGGTGCGCGACGACAGCAGGTTGAAGTGCTGGAAGACCATGCCGATCTCGCGCCGGGCCTCGCGCAGTTGCGCGTCGTTCAGCTGGGTCAGGTCACGGCCGCCCACGATGACCTGGCCCGTGGTGGGCCGGTTGAGCAGGTTGATGACGCGCACCAGCGAGCTTTTGCCCGCGCCGCTCTTGCCGATGATGCCGAACACTTCGCCCGGCTGGATGCTGAGGTCGATGCCACGCAGGGCTTCGACGGGGCCTTGTGGGCCCTGGTAGGTTTGGGTGATACCCCGTAAATCGATCATGGAAAGCAGTGCGCGGCAGCGGCCCCACAGTGAGTGGCCGCTGCCGCGCGGGTCTGGAAAAGGATGGGCGACTGTATCGGCGAATCGTAAGTTCACAAACGATTAAAAAATCGGGTGATTAGATCGTCGAGTTATGAAGACCGTGGTACACAGACTTCAGTAATTATGAAATTCATAGCTATCAGGGCAATACCATAGAGCGCAGACTGCCATTTTTTCTTGAATTTTCCTGACGACTCCAGAAACTTCTCCAGGCGATACTTCTATATTTCAACTTTTGTTGTATTATCGAACCATGCAAGAAACCGATGTCATCCGATCCCTCGCCGCCCTGGCCCAGGAAGTGCGCCTGCGGGTGTTCCGCGCCCTGGTGGTGGCGGGCCAGGAAGGGCTCACGCCCGGCGGGCTGTCTGAGCAGTTGGGCATTGCGCCCAACACGCTGTCGTTCCACCTCAAGGAGCTGACCCACGCGGGCCTGGTGAGCCAGGAGCGCCAGGGCCGCAACCTGATCTACCGCGCCTCGTTTGCCACCATGAACGACCTGCTGGCCTACCTGACCGAGAACTGCTGCCAGGGCGCTGCCTGCCTGACCGACGAGGCCACCGCCGCCTGCCAGTGCTGATCGCCCCCCAACAACTTCCAGCCCACGACCCACAGCCGAAAGGAAACCACCATGAAGCGATTCCACGTCCACATGCATGTCGATGACCTTGCCAAGAGCATCGCGTTCTACTCCCGGCTGTTCGCGGCCGAACCTGCGCGGGTCGAGACCGACTACGCCAAATGGATGCTCGAAGACCCGCGCGTGAACTTCGCCATCTCCACCCGGGGCGACAAGCCCGGCGTGGACCACCTGGGCTTCCAGGTGGACGAGGCCGACGAGCTGGCCGAACTCAAGGCCCGCGCCCAGGGCGCCGACATGGCCCTGCTGGACGAAGGCGCCACCACCTGCTGCTACGCCCGCAGCGACAAGCACTGGATCACCGACCCGCAGGGCGTGGCCTGGGAACACTTCCACACCTTGGGCAACATCCCCGTGTTCAACGAAGCCACTGCGCAGCAGCCAGCCCAGGCCGCGCAGGCAGCGTGCTGCCCCACAGGCGCACCGTCCGCCCCCGCGCCCGGCCAGGCCGCCTGCTGCGGCCCCACCGCCAACAACCCCAACAAGTGCTGCTGAGCCTGGAGCCACGATGAACGCCACCCCACAACGTCCTCCTTTGAACGTGCTCTTTTTGTGCACGCACAACTCCGCGCGCAGCATCCTGGCTGAGGCCTTGCTCAACGCCATGGGCCAGGGCCGCTTCAAGGCCTATTCAGCCGGCAGCAGCCCACGCGACAACCAGCAGCCCCACCCGCTGGGCCTGCAGGCGCTGGCCCACGCGGGCATCCCCACCGAAGGGCTGCGCAGCAAAAGCTGGGACGAGTTTGCCGCCCCCGGTGCGCCGCACATGGACCTGATCATCACCGTGTGCGACAACGCAGCGGGCGAGGTCTGCCCCTTCTGGCCCGGCCACCCGGCCACGGCGCACTGGGGCTATGCCGACCCGTCAGCGGGCGATGGCTCGGACGCCGACAAGGCCGAGGCCTTCCGCAAGACCCTGCACGCCATCAAGCAGCGCCTGGAGCTGCTGGTGAACCTGCCCGACGACAAGCTGGCCGCCACCGCGCTGCAAGCCACTGCCCGCAACCTGCCCAAGCAATGATGAAACACCCCCTGAGTCGCTTCACGCCTTCCCCCTCTCTCGCCTCGCTGCGCGAGCCGGGAGGGGGACGCCCCCAGCGCGGCGGGGCGGCCCTTGCGCGGGGGCGCTGGTTTAGAGCGCGCCAGTTGCATGCATCGCGGGTGGCGCGCAGCGCAATGGATAACTGAATGGACCACTGAAATGACCCTGCCACCAAGCCCTTTACAACGTGCTGCTGTCAGTGCGCTGCCCCCCTCCCCGGCCGCCGGCATGGCGGTGTTCGAGCGCTACCTCACCGTCTGGGTGCTGCTGTGCATCGTGGTGGGCATTGCGCTGGGCCAGTGGCTGCCCGGCGCGGCGCGCGCCGTGGGCGCGCTGGAGGTGGCACGCGTCAACCTGCCGGTGGGTCTGCTCATCTGGGTGATGATCATCCCCATGCTGCTGAAGGTGGACTTTGGTGCGCTGGCCGAAGTGCGCCAGCATGTGCGCGGCATTGGTGTGACGCTGTTCGTCAACTGGCTGGTCAAGCCGTTTTCGATGGCGCTGCTGGGCTGGCTGTTCATCCGCCACTGGTTTGCGCCGTACCTGCCTGCCGACCAGATCGACAGCTACATCGCCGGGCTCATTTTGCTGGCCGCCGCGCCCTGCACGGCCATGGTGTTTGTGTGGAGCCGCCTCACCGGGGGCGACCCGCTGTTCACGCTGTCGCAGGTGGCCCTCAACGACAGCATCATGATCGTGGCGTTTGCGCCGCTAGTGGCATTCTTGCTCGGCCTGTCGGCCATCACCGTGCCGTGGGACACGCTGCTCACCTCGGTGGTGCTGTACATCCTGATCCCCGTGGTGATCGCCCAGTGGCTGCGCAAGCGCCTGCTGCGCAAGGGCCAGGCCGCCTTCGACGCCGCCGTGGCACGCACCGGCCCGTGGTCCATCGCCGCGCTGCTGGCCACGCTGGTGCTGCTGTTCGCCTTTCAGGGCGAAGCCATCCTGCAGCAGCCGCTGGTCATCGCCCTGCTGGCCGTGCCCATCCTGATCCAGGTGCTGTTCAACTCCGCCCTGGCCTATGGCCTGAACCGCGCCGTGGGCGAAAAGCACAGCATTGCCTGCCCCTCGGCGCTGATCGGAGCATCCAACTTCTTCGAGCTGGCCGTGGCCACGGCGATCAGCCTGTTTGGTTTCCACTCCGGTGCGGCACTGGCCACGGTGGTGGGCGTGCTGATCGAGGTGCCCGTGATGCTGGCGGTGGTGGCCGTGGTCAACCGCAGCAAGGGCTGGTACGAGGCGCGGGGCTGACGGGTGCACCGGCGGGGCCCGTCAGGCGCCTGCCACCGCCCCACGCGCCTGTACCCGGCGCGAGATCAGCAGCCCCAGCACAAACACCCCCACCGCCGCCGCCGTGAACACTGGCGGCAGCCAGCCCCGGTCCACACTGAAGGCCACCAGCAGCACGCCCGTGGACTGCCCGAGGAACAGCAGGCACGCAAACAGCGTCACCGCCGTGCCCCGCGCCTCGGGCGCCATCTGGGTGGCCTGCACCTGCAGCGTGTTGTGCAGCATGTAAAAGCCGATGCCCGCCAAGAAGCAGCCCAGCATGGCCCAACCCACCGCAGGCGCCCAGGCCAGCAACAGCAGGCCGATGGCAATGAAGCTGGCCCCCAGCACGGCCAGCCCCCGCTCGCCCAGCGCCGCCAGCCAGCGCCGCGCAAACACGCTGTAGATCAGCCCGCCTATGCCATACAGCACCATCACGCCGCCCGCCGCAGAGGCCGACAGGCCAAACCCATCGACCATGCGCGCAGGCACAAAAGCCAGCGTGCCAAACGCGAGTGCGCCCTCAATCGCCACCACCGTGAGCACCCAGCGCACACGCGGGATGCGCAGCAGCGCCAGGGTGCCCGCCAGGTAGTTGGCCAGCGAGAACGCCGGTGCGCCCGGCACCACCACAGGGCGCAGCGCCCCGCTGGCGCGCGCATGGCGCAACAGCAGCGTGGCTGCCGTGAAGAACAGCACGGCC
The DNA here is from genome assembly GCF_057597245.1 of Acidovorax sp. NN32. NCBI lineage: Bacteria > Pseudomonadati > Pseudomonadota > Betaproteobacteria > Burkholderiales > Comamonadaceae > Acidovorax > Acidovorax sp. NN32. Next base: position 2,453,671 of record NZ_CP199679.1, on the reverse strand, counting down.
AGCACACCCAGCGCCGCACGCCAGCCCAGCGTTTCGGTGGCAAAGCCGCCAAACCACTGGCCCGCCATCATCCCGGTCACCGTGGCCACCATCAGCCGCGCCAGGGTCTCTTGCCGCTGCTCGTAGGCCACCTCATCGCCAATCCACGCCATCGACAGCGGAATGATCCCGGCCGCCGCAGCCCCCATGGCCGCACGCGCAACCACCAGCAGGCTGAAGCTGGGCGCCAGGGCCGTCATGGCACTGAACACCGCACACGCCGCCGTGGCGCCGATGATCACGCGCACCTTGCCTACCCGGTCGCCCAGCGGGCCATACACCAGCTGCAGCACGCCGTAAGCAACGGCAAACGCCGCAATCACGGCCGATGCATCGCCCGTGGTGATCTTGTACTCAAGGGACAGTGCCACCAGCATCGGGTCGCACACACGCATGGAGGCCATGCTGCAAAAGGCCGCCAGGCTGATCAGCCGCAGCATCGTCGAAGAAGAAGTCATGGGCGCCGATTGTGGTGCGGCTCGCGTCTGCGCGCTGGCAGGGTGCGCCATGCACCCTGGGGGTTTAAGGCCACAGGACACGCATGCCACACGGCACACGCAGCACGCGCGGCACGTCCACACAGGTACTGACACTTTTTTGGGTGGCAAGCGCCAGTCCTGCGCTTACCATGCGCCCCGGATTGATGTGCCCCATCCATCGATCAATCAACCAAGCATCACACGAGGAGAAACCGAGCATGAACAAAAGAAACTTTGTGGCTGCCAGCGTCAGCCTGGCAGGCCTGTGGACCGCCACCACCAGCAGCCACGCCGCCCCACCCGCCAAAACATCCACCAGCCCCGCCCTGCTCACCATCAGCGGCGCCATCACCCAGCCCAACCGGGGCGCGCTCGATGCCACCATCGACCAGATGATGGGCAAACACGGCATCCAGTTCGACAAAGCCCACGCGCTGGACGCCGCCGCCCTGCAGCGCATGCCCGCCGTCACCATCAAGCCCACGCTCGAATACGACAGCAAGCCCCACACGCTCAAAGGCCCCCTGCTCACCACCGTGCTGGCCGCTGCCGGTGTGGCCGCTGGCAGCCCCGTGCAGCTGGTGCTGCGCGCGGTGGACGGCTACAACGTGACCATCAGCATGGCCGACGTGCAGGCCTACCGCATGATCGTCGCCACCCACATCGACGGCCAGCCCATGGCCCTGGGCGGCCTGGGCCCGCAGTGGGCCGTGTACGACGCCGATGTGCTGCCCGCCTTCAAGGACAAGCCGGTGAAGGAACGCTTTGGCCTGTGCCCCTGGGGGCTGTATCACATTGAAGTGAAGAAGGCCTGAGGCCACCGGCAAGGTAGCCCAGCAAAAAAGAAAGAGCGGCTTCCTGGCCGCTCTGTTTTTGATAGCTGCTAGCGCTTTCCCATCAAGCGCTAGAGGCATTTTCCATTCAAATCACCGTGTCCGCCCCGCGATCCGCACCGCCAGTGCAGCCAGCGACCCCGCGGTAGCCAACGCCACAACGCCCAGCCAGCCCCACTGCGCCAGCACCAAGGCACCCAGCGCCGCACCGGCCGACATGCCGATGAACATGCCCGTGAACAGCAGCGCATTGAGCCGGCTGCGCGCCGCAGGGTCGATGCCGTACACGATGGTCTGGTGCGCCACCAGCGTGGCCTGCACGCCGAAGTCAAAGCCGATGGCGCTGACCACGATCAACCCCAGTTGGGCCTGCGCAGGCAGCAGCGGTGCCAGCGCCATCAGCGCAAACGACGCAGCGGCCAGCCCTGCGCCGAAGCGCGTCACCACCTCGGGCCCGCGCTTGTCGGCCAGGCGCCCGGCCAGTGGGGCTGCCAGTGCACCCGCCGCTCCTGCCAGGCCAAACGCGCCCGCCGCCGCCGTGCCCAGGTTGAACTGGCTGTGCAGCATCACCGCCAGCGTGGACCAGAACGCGCTGAAGCCCACGGCCAGCAGCCCCTGCGCCCAGGCCGCGCGGCGCAGCGCTGCGTGCTGGCGCCACAAGGCCACCATGGAGCCGATCAGCGCGCCATAGCCCATCTGCGTGGTGGGCGCAAAGCGCGGCAGGCCGCGCCACACCGCCACCGTCAGCAGCGCAACGGCCACCGCCGCCGCCACATACACCGTGCGCCAGCCCCACTGCTGCGCCACAAAGCCACTAACCACGCGCGACAGCAAGATGCCCAGCAGCAGCCCCGTCATCACCGTGCCCACCATGCGCCCGCGCTGTGCGGCCGGGGCCAGCGTGGCGGCAGCGGGCACCACGTCTTGCGCCACCGTAGCCGCCAGGCCCACGGCCAGGCTGGCCGCCAGCAGCGCGCCCATGCCGGGCGCCAGGCCGCTCAGCAGCAGCGCCAGCATCAGCGCGATGGACTTGATGACGATGATGCGGCGCCGGTCAAACCGGTCACCCAGCGGCGCCAGCAGCAAGATGCCCAGCGCATACCCCAGCTGCGTGAGCGTGGGCACCAGCCCCACCACGCGGCTGTCGGCCTGCATGTCGGGCCCCAGCACGCCCAGCATGGGCTGGCTGTAATACAGCGACGCCACGCTCAGCCCCGCCGTGGTCGCCAGCAGCAACAGCAGCGTCGCGCCCACCGCGCCTGCCGCACTCTCTTCAGCCAGCGCCACCGGGGCCCGCCCCGCCACACCCCTTGCATGCACATTTTGAATGGAAGACATCACAACACCATCGGTTTAAAAGGAATGGTGCGATTGTTCTATCCCGTCGCCGCGCTGGGTAGTAGGCTGAATTGCAGATTCGTTATACGCTTGACGTATGACCAACACCCTCCCGACCCAGCCGCCCGGCGCCGACCGCATCGAGCTGATGCAGACCTTTGTCCGCATCGTCGAGGCCGGCAGCCTGTCTGCCGCCGCCCAGCAGTTGGGCACCAGCCAGCCCACCGTGAGCCGCCGCCTGCAAGCGCTGGAGCGCAGCCTGGACGTCAAGCTGCTGCAGCGCTCCACCCATGTGATGAAACTGACGGAAGACGGCGACCGCTGCTTTGCCCACGCCAAAGCCCTGCTGGAAGACTGGCGCGCCATGGAAGACGACCTGCGCGGCACGGCCGACACCCCGCGCGGCACCTTGCGCGTGCTGGCGCCCCACGCCTTCGGGCAAAACCAGCTCATCCCCCCGCTGATGGACTACCTGCGCCGCTACCCCGATGTTTCGGTGGAATGGATGCTGCACGACCGCCGCCCTGACTTCATCGCAGAAGGTATTGACTGCGCCATCCAGGTGGGTGCGGTGGAAGACCCCTCGGTGGTCGCCATTCGCCTTGCCGAAGTGCCGCGCATCGTACTGGCATCGCCCGCCCTCATGGCAAGTCGGCCCACACCGCAACACGCGCAGGATCTGAAGGATCTACCCTGGCTGGCGCTCAGCACCTTCTACCAGCGCGAAGTCACCTTGACCCACCAGCACAGCAGCGAGGCCAGCACCTTCGCCATCACCCCCCGCCTGGCCACCGACAGCCTGTACGCCCTGCGCAGCGCCGCCCTGGCCGGGCTCGGCGCGTGTATTGCATCGGCGTGGATCGTAGATGCGGATCTGCGCGCAGGCGACTTGCTGCACTTGGTGCCCACCTGGCAGGCCCCCTCGTTGCCGGTGTATCTGGTGTATCCACATGCGCGGTTTTATCCGGCGCGGTTGCGGTTGTTTTTGGAGGGGATGCGGGGGGCGATGCCGGGGTTGGCGGGGATGCGGATACCCCATCGACTGCTATAAACCCACACCGCAAAATAATCTATATATAAATAGTCTCAGACCTTAGTATTTAGCTTATCGTCTTTATGTTTTTTATTCTTTGATTTAACTCCCAAAGTTACCCTAATCCCCTTCAAAACATCAGAATCCTGTCCTCGACCAATTATCTCATCAATATAATCCAACTGTCCTGATAGGATACTATCCGACCAAACATTTTTGGCATGATATGCAACAAAAAAACTAGCAGTTTTTTCAAAGTTATCAGACTCATTATAAGTGGAATTTTTTGATTCAAATCTTCTTTTAATTTCTAAAACTCTTGAATCGTTCAAGATTGGCATCCAACATTCTCGCTCAATTCCAATTTGACAACTCAATGAGTAAGCCGCAAGCCAGACCCTTTGCGAAGCACGCTCATCCAACCAAAAATCCAATAGCTTATCAAGCACTTCACCAGAAACCAATTGGGGATTTTTCTGCCGACGGCGAGCATTAGTCCATATCCAAATAGCAATAGCCGATATATTAAAATCATTGTGAAAAATGAATTTCTCTATCAAACTCACAGGTATTGAGCCAACTATTATATCGTTATCACTTAAACCTCTAGAGTGATTCCAAAGCATGCCCATATACACCAAAAGTCCGCGGCCGACATCCTCCTTGCGCTCACTATCTATTAAGTCTCGCAACTGGACGACACCTTGATCACCAATCCAATAACTCAGAGGCTTATGATAAGCAGCAATACTTGCACAACTGTTCATTAGCCAAGATTCTTCAGACCACTCTTCAGATATAAATAAATCCCAAGCCTGGCGATATAATTCTTCACCATAAGGGCCTCGGCAAAGATTTTCCCAATCATCTGAAGATTTGCAGCCATGGGCGAAGAATGCAACCAATTCGAGCCCTGAAGAAATTGTCCCTGGTGATGCTTCGGCCTCTTCTATAAAGCACTGAAGGAGACGGCCGACTGGACCTGCCAATTTTCGATCCATGGAGACCGGTTCATCCTCTCTAATTTCTCCACTTTCTATTTTTCTTCTTAGATAGTTACCTTGATTTATTAGCTCTAGAAGTAGTGGCTCCGCTCTTTTACGAGCCAACACTGCCACCATCGGAATGACCTCCTTCCATTCCTCGGCTAGCAAATATTTAGCGAGAGGCGTCAAAACGGTGTCCTCCTGTTTATAGACTTCGTAATGCCCCTCAGTTGCCGCAACGGCTGTTAAATATTCCTGGAACGTCAGGTGACGAAACTGATAGAACGGGACTGCTCGACCATTTTCCATTTGGTGTCCAGCCTCGAGTAATAAACTAGACCGTAGTTCAACCCTTTTTAAAAATGCATGCGGACTATCTTTAGCGTAGCGTTTGATATTAGGATGCTTTTCCCGAGCGTCTTCCAAAAGACCTAAAAGCTCGTGCTCCGTCGCTGTTTGTTTGCCCATACACATAAGTTGAAAAGCAACGTACGCTAGCTGCGGAACGGCCTCCTTAGCATTTAAAGGCGCATGCCCCTTTATATTCCATGTGTCGAGTAATACATCTACCGCGCGTCCATAGAGACTCACTCTATCAGGAGGTACCCCCCCGGCTCCGTGCTTGACAACAAGGAGCATTGTTAAAAGTAACGGATTTTCAGCCAAACGCCGCAACGAACTATTCTTCAAAAGCAATTGCGTGACTTCCCGCCCTTCATCAATTGCATTTGGATTTTCTCCTCCCATTAATCGATGCCAATGCTCACACAAAAGCGAAATCGCATCTTCCGACAGTGGAGCCAATTTCCAGCGCTCGCAAAACCGCGAAATGGAAGGAGCAACTAAGCTAAAACCAGCTTCACGGCTCGTCACAACGAGCCGAATCCCGCCGAACTCTTCTAAGAATGACTCTAAATGATCAACAAAGGTAGCCCTATCAGCATCGTTATGGATTTCGTCAAGACCATCTACGAGCAACAATATCTGCCCTTTTTTCAGAAGGGGCAATACTGCATCGGACAGCCCTGCCAAATTTGGCTGACCGGTAATTTCGCCAATGCTTTTAAGGAGAGTCAAGATTGGCAACTTTATATACTCCCTCCACTCTCGACAACGAATTAAAATTGGCAACAAATTCAACTCGGGCAAGTTGTCCGAACTAGCCTTTCTACGTTGTGGCTCAGAATATGCCACCGCAAGACGCTTTAAAAGCAAAGTTTTCCCCCCGCCGGGCAGTGCCAATAAAGCCAATTTTTTATTTTTAGCAAGAATTTTTCCAAATGGAAGTGAATTTCTATTTTTTTCACGCCATTGTTCAAGCTTTTCATGCGCGTCTGGATCATTTGGAAGAAAATCCGGAGGACACGCAACAACACTTAATGGAACAAACAAACGCTCCAAGTCAAATTTCCGCTGTCCAGTGTCCATATCCGCACTAACACCTTCAATTGTCATTTGCCCACAATCGCGTTGTAAAAATTTTCGGTAATCATCGATTATAGTTTCATTTTCGATAATCTGCAGAGGTTTTTTTCTTTTTCTAATTTTCTCAACAGGCATGGAAAAATTATTAACAAGAAATCCAGCAAGATCTGCATAATCCACACCAAAACTAACTGGCTCTACGAATCCCAACCAAGCAGGATCTTCATTCCGATTCGCCAAATCAGCTTCTCGCACCAAAGCCACATGCGGCAGCGTCAATACACCTAGCTGATGTCGCAACCAATCTATCAAAGCAGAGAAGTTGGGATCAGCCAAAGTATCACCGCAGCCAATAAAGAGCAAATGATTAAATACCGTCAAATTTCTCTGAAATAAATCGCGAACCTCGCTGATTTGTGTAGCTTCATAATCTCGTATACCCAAAACACAAGATTGAGGATTTTCCCAAAATCCATGCAAATGAAATATTGCTGAATATTCTCTACGCATCCAAGCCATCACGTTCTTGGTATCGCTAACCAAAAGTGGAGGCAACCCAGTTACCAACTCCAATAAAGGATCGTAATTAAGCGTACAAATAGGTATTTCTTGTGCTACAAAGATTTTTAAGGCCTTCGCTAGTTGGTCATTGGACGGAGCAACGGTACTAAAAACCTCCTCCAGCCATCGCGCATAAACCAAGTCTTTTGGAGCGCCTAGCTTTCTGCCTATAAATTCAGCAGCACTTAATAAATCATCTAGATCAGCGGATGCGAGCTGACTCGCCCAGCCTTCAAATTGCGATTCAGTTATTCGCCCTTTTCTCTTGGCAAAATCAAATCCATTTTTAAGTAACCCAGTCCAAGAAGGAATTTGACCCGCAGCCAAACCCATACTAACGCCAGTCCCAACAACAATAATCAATTTCCCCTGTCTCGCGGACTCTAAAATTCTTTCCATTGGGAATTTCACCCCCTGAGAGCTTCGCGAAGTTTTAATATTTTTCTTTGGAATCATTACTAAATATCAAATTAATTGCGCTGGAGACGCTGGGCACGGCCTGCAACAGGTAAAAAACTTCAAGTAGGTAGCCCGCAGAAGTTAGCTATCAACAGAAATAGATTGGTAGCTGTGTCCACTTGTATCAGCAACATCAACGTTTGGCTAGCGAAAATCTACCTGGCATCATTCCCCCAACTCCGGACTAGACTCCGCTCCAGCAGCGTCGTGCGCGCCATAAGCTGTGCCTAAGAGGCCTAACGGTAGCTGGGCGCGGAGGCCGTGGGCGATGCAATTGCGCACGGCTTGCCATTCAACCCATGGGTAAAGGAAGATCTCCTCACGCAGCCACGCGGAGAAGTTGTCTCACCAGCGCAACTGCCAATAGTCACTTCGTCCTGATGGTGCAGCCTGTCGTCCGAGGCCTCGGATCTCCTGAACCGCGCCATCACACGGAGCGCGCTGTGTGATCGTTTTTCCGCGGCTCTAGTCGCGCAGCTGACCTGCCACACGGTGCAGAAGGGAGACGGCCACCGCCTGGCAGCATATTCACACTAGAGGTACGCTTTTGAGGTGACTCCAGGGCTCTGGCTACCTCAGGGCGAACCAGTTCGATTGAACTCCCAAATAACGCGCCAGCGGCCAATTTCAATCAAATTCTCAAACCGAACCCATCGCATTTATCGGCCAGTTCGGCTCAAGCCCCCAGCAATCACCCCGGGTGCCAGTCTCTGCCAAGCCCCCCAGCCCCTACCCCGCCACCACCCGATTGCGCCCCGTGTTCTTCGCCTCATACAGCGCCGCATCCGCCCGCGCCAGCAGTTTGTCCATCGAATCGTTCTGCGGCAGGCTCAGGGTGACGCCGATGCTGACGGTGCAGCCCACCTCGTTGCCCTGGGGCACGCAGGCGGCGCGGATGCGTTCGGCCACCTGCAGGGCGGCGTCCAGGGGGGTGTTGGGCAGCAGCAGGGCAAACTCTTCGCCACCAAAGCGGCCCAGCAGGTCTTTGCTGCGCAGGCAGCGCTGTACCTTGGTGGCAAACTCCACCAGCACGCGGTCGCCGGCCTGGTGGCCGTGGGTGTCGTTGATGGTTTTGAAATGGTCCAGGTCCAGCATCAGCATGGCCAGGGGCTGGCCGGTGCGGTGGCTGCGCTCCAGCTCGATGGCGCAGGCTTCGTCCATGTAGCGCCGGGTCAGGGTGTTGGTGAGCGAGTCGCGGGTGGCCAGCAGCTCCAGCTCGGCCCGCAGACGGTCGCCAGCCATCAGCACGGCGCCCACCGAAAACAGCAGGACGGACACGGAAAAACTGGCGATGAACAGCACGTGCTGCGGCGTGCCGCTCAAGATGGTGTCGCCCATGGGCAGGAAGAACGTGGTGGCAAGCCGCACCAGCTGAATCACGGCGATGTACACGATCACCCCCACCGTGAGCCAGCGCGAAAAGCTGCCCATGCCCTGCCGCACGATGAACCAGGCGTGCACGGCAAACATCACGGCCAAGAGTGCCGTCACAAGCCGCAGGCGGGCTGTGTAACTGGGGTCGCCCAGGGCGAACCAAAGGGTGCCCAGCGTGACGGCGACAGTCACCGCCAGCCAGCGCCAGGTGGCTGGGCGCACGCCGTAAAAACGCTGGGTGCCCGCATACAGGCCATACACGCCCCAGCACAGCAAGAAATTGGGCACGGCCGTGGTGAGGATTTCAGGCAGTTGCCCACGCGAGGCCGCCAGGATGCCGCCCACCACAATGATCAACAGCGCCTGCGCCCATTGGCCCAGACCCTGAATGCTGGGCGGGTAGCTGCGCTTGAGGGCCCACAGCACCAGCGCCATCAGCGCACTCATGGCGCTGATCAACACGATGGCGGTGCGCGGGTCTATCACGTTCATGGTGGTGCCAGTTTGCCGGAATCGTTCCAGTTTGGGGGATGGGCTGCACAGGCCAAGGCGACAGAGCATGAGGGGCGCCATGCACCACCACTTGCAGCCTACGCCCCGCTGCGGATGACGTTAAGGGTGTGGGCAGGCGCAATGGGCAGCAAGCGGGTAAACCACGGGCCGTTGCGGCCCGGCCGGTGTTCTGCATATGCCCAAGATCGATTGCTCACCATTTGATAGCTTCTGGCGCTTGTCCATCAAGCGCCAGAGCATATTTCAACCAAATTTTCGGCGTTTTACGGCATGCGCCCCGGCCTTCAAGGCGTGAAGGCACGCACGCACCGCGTCTGCAGGTTTTGGGTCTTGGGGATGGTCACCGGATTGCCGATGGAAAAATCATTGATCCATGCATCGCTCAGGGGCGAGGCCGAGCCCTCGGTGGAGCTCCAATAGAGGGCGTTGGCGAAGCCACCTACCGCCACCCTGTTGGTATAAAGCGCCGCGAGCTGGTTGCGGGCGGGCAGGAACCAGTCGTTGTAGCAGGTGTTACCCGCCTGGCAGGGCGTATTGCCTTGCGAATCGACCTGGTAGGTGCTGCACAGTTGCGCGGCATAAACGCCCGCACCCAGGGCCACTCCGACGGCGGCGGTGTTGCTGGCGCCGTCGGTGTCGCTTTGCGCACCCGGCCCCACGGCCGTGCCGAAGCCACCCCACCCGATCCCGGTGCTGTTGTCTGCGGTGGCCGCAATCAGGTTGTTCAGCCCGCCGCCCAGCGCAGCAATCACGCCGCCGCCACTGCTTTGCCCCACAGCGGTGGCCAGGTAGGTATAGCCATTAGCCAGCTGAGCGGCCCCGGCCGGGGTGAAAACCGCCACATTGACGGCACCCGCTGCGTGCGCTGGCGTGACCGCCGTGATGGTGGTGGCGTTGACCACGTTGACCGAGGTAGCGGGCACACCGTCAAAAGTGATGCTGGTGGCGCCGGTGAGCCCGGTGCCGGTCAGCGTGACGCCGACCCCACCCGATGCAGTGCCAGAGGTGGGGCTGATGGCGGTCAGCGTGGCGCCCGAGACGTAGAGGCTGCGGCAGATGGCCTCGACATCCACCCGGCAGGTAGCACCATTGGCCAGCATGGCCCCCACGCCGCAGGCGGGATGGGGCGATGGCGTGGGAGGCCCGGGGGGCAGCAAGGTGTTGGCCGGGTTGGTGGCAAAACACTGGGCCAGGTCGGGCGGATCGATGGCGGCAATTCGCAGCGCAGCGCCGGAGTTGTTGCTGAAGTCCGCAGGCTGAAAGCCTGTGAAGCCACCGGCGGTAATGGGGCTGACGGTAATGGGCAGTGTCTCGCCCGCAGGCTGGGTGAAGGCACTGACAACCTGCGCCATCAAACCTGCCCCCTGCCCCGCCAGGCCCACCACTGCGGCCACCAGCAGCAGCGACGCCACACGCCGCACGCCGTGACTGCGGCGCAGCGACCACCACCCGGCCAGCGCAACAGCCACCAGCAAGGCGCCCAGCGCCAGGGGGCTGTCCACCGGCACGTTGGCCACGGCAGGGGCGCCGCTGGAGATCGTTTGGGCCGACGCGGCAAAGGGCAGCGTGGACAGCAGCATCAGCATGGTCAGCGGTGCAAACGGACCAGCGCTTCCAGGTTGGGTGTTCTTCATCGGTTGATCGTCCCTGCGGGGTGGTTGGGGTGGCGGTCGGATAGTTGCAAATTATCACAACCTCAGCAGGGCGGACGGGGGCGCATGGGGGTGATCGAAGGCAACAGCCCGAGCCGTCCTGAACCAGGCTTTTGCAGGGGCCGCTGCCCCGCCAGACTGGCATCATCATGACCCCATGAAGTTGTTGGAACCCTCCGAGTACCAGGCAGCCGCTGGTGCCGTATATCTGTCCGTAGTGCAAGAGATCGCCCGGCTCCTGCCTGATGCGCAGGCGGAACACATTGGTGCGTCGGCCATACCTGGTGCGGTGTCCAAAGGCGATCTGGACATTTGCGTGCTGGTGGCTGCGCAAGAGCACGCGCGGGCCGTTCAGGTGCTGCAGGGCGCAGGCTACGTGGCCAAGAAGGACACCTTGCGCACGCAAGAGCTGTGCATGCTGCTGTCGCCACGCACAGACACGGACGTGGCATTGCAGGTGGTGGCCAAAGGATCGGAGTTTGAGTTCTTTCTGCACTTTCGCGATGCCTTGCGTGCAGACCCGCGCCTGGTGGAGCAGTACAACCAGCTCAAGCAGCGTTTTGCGCCCTTTGGCATGGAGCGCTACCGTGAGGAAAAATCACGCTTCATCACCACCGTTCTGACCCCTCAGGTGCTACCCGGCCGCTGCGCGGAATCTGCACCGGTTGCGAGCGGGGCTTGCAACCTTGACTCACCAGGAGACCCCATGAGCACTGCAAAACCCCCCGAAGGCCCGCCCGCATCGGTGCTGATCGACCAGCGCATCGCCGACCTGAACGATTGGCGCGGGCAAGCACTGGGCCGCATGCGGCAGCTGATCCATGAGGCGGCGCCTGAGGTGTTGGAGGAATGGAAGTGGAACGGCACGCCCGTGTGGTCGCTGGGCGGGATTCTGTGTACGGGCGAGTCGTACAAGTCAGCGGTAAAACTGACCTTTCTGAAGGGCGCTTCGTTACCAGACCCGGCGAAGCTCTTCAACGCCAGTCTGGACGGCAACGCCCGGCGTGCTATAGACATCCACGAAGGGGACACCGTGGACGCGGAGGCCTTCAAGGCGCTGATCCGCGCATCGGTGGCCCTGAATGCCGGGGGTGCGAAGGCCAAGGCGAAATCGGCACGGGGTGCACGCACGGCCAGTTAGGCGCAGAAAGCCCGTGGAGCCAGCTGTGGCTGAAAACTATTATTTCGATAGCAAACAACCGATAACCATTAAGCGCTAGGTCCAATTTCAATCAAAATCTACTGCCCCGCATCCACCTCACTCACGCCGCTGCTGTAGCGCCACTCCACACGCAGCGCCATCGACTCCCCCTGCGCCAGCGTGCGCAGGCCGGGCTGCCCGGGCTGATGGAAGGCGTCGATGGGTTGTGTGATGGGCTCAAAGCAGAATGCCGGGCCCTGTGGCGGTCGGTAGATCAGGCAGTAGTGCTGGTCGGTGCCGCCGTCTTGCGCAAAGTCCGGCATCTGGGCGGTCAAGCGCAGGCCCCGCTCGGGCCAGTCGATCTGGGCCGTGCCGCCCCAGCCGGTGTAGGCGTTGTCGATCAGGCCGCCATTGGCGGGAGCGCCGCTGTTTAAGTCCCAGCCGGGCGGGAAGTGCTGCGTGTGCTGGGTGGGCAAAGGGTCGTCGCCACACAGCCACACGCCCTGCACCGGCGCCGTGATGCGCGTGCGGGGGGTGCGCGGAAACCAGGGGTGCAGGCCCAGGCCGTAGGGCAGCGGCTGCGCGCCCAGGTGCCGCACCTGCACCGACTGGTCCAGGCCGCCGTCCACCAGGCGGAAGGTCTGTACACATTCGTACTCGTAGGGGTTGCCGTCAAAGTGCTGTGAGCGCAGCTGCATCTGCAGCGTGTCGGGCGCGGGCTGGGTGAGCTGCCAGGGCTGCAGCCAGCCATCGCCGTGAATAGGGTACGGCTCGCCCACGCGGTTGGGGCGCATGGGGTGGAACTGGCCAGCGTGCTCAAACCCGCCGCCGCTGATGCGGTTGGACCAGGGCACCATGGCAAACGACGCGAGCTGGTACAGGTCGGCCGTGGCGCCATCCCACGGCCGCCACAGGTCGATGCGCGCACCCGCCGCTTGCGGGTCGTCGATCTGCCAGGCCGCCACGCTGCCGCCCAGTGTGGGCACCAGGCCCAGGTGCTGCCCCGCTTGGTGCAGCCAGACGATGGGGTGGGATGAAGAGGCCTCGGTCATGGGCGGTGTGCTTTCTTTGGGGTGTTGAAGGGGATTGCGGGTTGGCGGAGCGCCCGGGGCTGCGTTCAGCGCTTAGAGCGGATAACAAAACCCAGCAAAGCGGTTCTGGCCAGGCGCCGCGTCGCAGGCAGTACGCGTAGTACGACAAGACGCGGCGACGACGCCAGAAGGGTTTTGTGAGCCGCTCTCAGCCGCCAAATGGATGGGCGGGCAGGCCTAGGCTGTCGGTGTCCACCGCAAACAGCGCCCCGGCCAGCGGCTCAGCCGCCAGCTGCTCGGGCGTGAGACCTACCCGCGCGGAGCTGATGAACAGCGTGCGCAGGTCTGCGCCGCCAAACGCGCAGGTGGTGACCTGGCTGACTGGCAGGCGCACGCGGCCCAGCTCGGCGGCGGTCACCGGGTCGTGGCAGGTCACGCACCAGCCGCCCCAGTGTGCAATCCACAGGCGGCCCCGCGCGTCGGTGGTCATGCCATCGGGCAGGCCGTCTTCGGGCAGCCAGTGCTTCCACAGTGTTTTGTTGGACACGGTGCCTGCGGCCAGATTGCTGTCGTAACGGTAGGTGTTGCCTTCGATGGTGGCGTTGAAAAACATGGCCGCGCCCTGCCCGGTGCCCGACCAGGTGGGGCCGTTGGTCACGGCAAAGCCGTCGTCGTGGCGGGTGCAACTGCCGTCGGGGTCATAGCGGTAGAGCGCGCCCGTGGGCGCCTCGCAAGCAAAGTCCATCGAACCCGCCCAGAAGCGCCCTTGTGCATCGCATTTGCCGTCATTGAAGCGGTTGCCCGCGCGGTCGGGCTCGGGCTGGTGCAGGTAGCGCGGGGCAATGTCGGTGGCCGGGTCGAACAGCGCAAAACCCCGGCGCAGCGTGACGATGAAGCCGGGGGCGTGCGCGCGTTCGGCGATGGCGGAGATCTCTTCGTCAAACGTCCAGCGCTGGTGGCCGCCGGTGGCCGGGTCCCAGCGGTGCAGCTCGCGACCAAGGATGTCCACCCAGTACACGGCCTGCTCGCGCACCGACCACAACACGCCTTCGCCCAGCGCGTTGCCCGGTGCGATCACGCAGCGCACGGCGCCGGTGATGGGCGCGGAACAGGCAGCGCCCTCGGGCGGAGAGAAGGGGGTATCCAGCAAGGGGCGCATGCGTGTCTCCGGTCTTTTTTTTGTATCGGCCTGCCGCCAGGCACTTGACGAACGGCATCTTATCAACGCCAATTGATGCTTGAAATGAAATTTTTTTCAATTGATTGATTGCAATATTTATATGTCAAAGGTTTTTACCCCCTCCTCTTCCTCGACCGATGCCACCGGCGCCCCCCAGGGCCTGGCGAAGTTCCCCAGCCTGCAAGGCCGTGCCGTGTTTGTGACGGGCGGCGGCAGCGGCATTGGCGCGGCCATCGTGGCGGCGTTTGCCGAGCAAGGTGCCCGCGTGGCGTTTGTGGACGTGGCGCGCAACGCGAGCGAAGCCCTCGCCCAGCACATTGCCGACGCAGGCCTGCCCCGCCCCTGGTGGCGTGTGTGTGATGTGCGCGACGTGCACGCCCTGCAGGCCTGTGTGGCCGAAGCGGCGGCCGAGTTGGGCAGCGACTTTGCGGTGCTGGTGAACAACGTGGCCAGCGATGACCGGCACACGCTCGAATCCGTAACGCCCGCGTACTACGACGAGCGCATGGCCATCAACGAGCGCCCCGCCTTCTTCGCCATCCAGGCCGTGGTGCCGGGCATGCGCAGGCTGGGCGCGGGCTCGGTGATCAACCTGGGCTCCACCGGTTGGCAGGGCAAGGGCACGGGCTACCCTTGCTATGCCATTGCCAAGTCGTCGGTGAACGGCCTCACGCGCGGGCTGGCCAAGACGCTGGGGCAAGACCGGATCCGCATCAACACGGTGTCGCCTGGCTGGGTGATGACGGAGCGGCAGATCAAGCTGTGGCTGGACGCCGAGGGCGAGAAGGAGTTGGCGCGCAACCAGTGTTTGCCGGACAAGCTGCGGCCGCATGACATTGCGCGGATGGTGTTGTTTTTGGCGTCGGATGATGCGGCGATGTGTACGGCGCAGGAGTTCAAGGTGGATGCGGGGTGGGTTTGAATTTTTGAGGTCTTTTTGGGCTCTGGCGCCTATCCATCAAGCGCTAGCAGCTATTGTTTTTGCAGTCCTGATGACTCCTGCCCGTTCGGTCTGAGCTGGTCGAAGCCTTGGTGTGCTGGTTTGAACGGCATGCCGGGGTTGAGGGCGGAGGCCGGGAGTCGCCCGGCGTGCGAGTAACTTTCTTTCGCGTCGCCGAAAGAAAGTCACCAAAGAAAGGGCGACCCTGCTGTCTGCGACCCCTGCGCTTCGCTACGGGGCAACCTGGGGTGCTCGGTCACGGGGTGCACCGCAGAACTCGCTGCGCGCCTGCGGCGCTCCGCTCGAACAACTGCGGTGAGTCAGATCACTAAGCATGCGCGCTCCGACGCACATGCCACCCCGCGCCCTGCGCGCCCCAGGCGCATACAGAAGGGAACCCGGGGGAGCGGACTTCCACACGGGCCATTGCTTCGCTCGGCCCCATCTCGCGGGCGCAAGCGCCACGCGCTGCGGCGGCAGGGCCGAGCGCAGCGATGGCCCGAAGGGCAGTTTGGCTGTTCGGATGTTCTGCTGCCCCACCCCTGCTGGCTGCGCCTGCGGCGGGGCGGTTGCGGGGTGGCATGGGCGTCGAAGCGCCCATGCTTCGTGAACTGACTCGCCGTGGTTGTCCGAGCGGCGCTGCGCAGCAGCAAAGCGAGTTCCACGGCGCACCCAGCAACCGCCCCGACGCAGGTTTGCCCCGTAGCGAAGCGCAGGGGTCGCAGACTGGGGGTCGCCCTTTCTTTGGTGACTTTCTTTCGGCGACGCGAAAGAAAGTTACTCGCACGCCGGGCGACTCCCGGCCTCCGCCCTCAACCCAAGCATGCCTCCCAAAACAGCACGCCCCGGCTTCGACAGGCTCAGCCCGAACGGACAGGAGGCCTAAAACTACAAAAACAATAGCTGCCAGCGCTTACCTCACAAGCGCTAGCAGCCAATTTCATCCAAAAAATCAATCCCCCACCTCCAACCGCCTCCCATACTGCACCAGACTCGTCTGCTTCAACGCCTTCATCATCACCTTCGCCGCCGGCGACAACAGCCGGTCCGACCGCGTAATGATTCCGAACGCATCCATATGGCACGGCATCGCCAGCGGCAACACCGTCACGATCCCATGCGCCGCGTAATAGCGCGCCACATCCTCCGCCACCACCGCAATCATGTCGCTCTGCTGCAGCATGCGCGTGATGAACAGCAGGGCCGATGTCTCCACCGTGTGCAGCGGCGGCGCAAGCCCGTCCTGCTGGAACATCAGGTCAAACCGGTGCCGCAGCACGCTGCCCGCTGGCGGCACGATCCAGCTGGCCGACACCACATCGCGCAGCGTCAACCCGGTCATGCTCGACAACGGGTGGCCCGGGCGCGTCATGGCGCAGACCAGCTCCTCCGTCAGCGACTCATAGCGCAGGTTCTCTTTGTCGTGCTCTTCATACAGGCGGCCTACCACGATGTCGAGCTTGCCCTGCTCCAGACGCTCCAGCAACACGGGGCTGGTTTCGATGTCCAGCGAAATGCGCAGGCTGGGATGCTCCTGCTTGACCAATGCCACGGCAGCGGGCAGCAGGCTCAGGCCCGGTGAGGTGATGGCGCCGATGCCCACCTGGCCGTAGTGACCGGTCTTGAGCGCACCGATCTCGTCGTGTGCCTGGTTCAGGCTGGCCAGGGCCATGCGGGCGTGGCGAATCATGGTCTCGCCATACCAGGTGGGGCGCATGCCGCGTGGCAGGCGGTCGAACAGCGACACCTCCAGCACGTCCTCCAGATCCTTGAGCAGCTTGGACGCAGCGGGCTGGGTCATGCTGAGCACCTGGGCGGCGCGGTGGATGTTGCCCTCTTCGGCCAGGGCCACCAGCAGCAGCAATTGGCGCGTCTTGAGGCGGGCGCGGATGAACCAGTGGTTGTAGGTGCTCATGGAGGGAGGGGTTTTCCAGAATGCAAAGAACGATATGTATTTTGTCTAAAAAACGATTGGATTGATATCTAAACCTTCCATAGACTTCGCCGCAACTGCAACAAAGGCCTCTCTCCATGAAGCTCGGCGACCTCCAGCTCAGCCCCCGGCACCTGATCAACGGCCGGTGGGAAATCGGCACCACCACCGGCATCAGCACCAACCCGTCGGACACCCGCGAGGTGGTGGCCGAATACGCCCGCGCCGACCGCAACCAGACCGAGCTGGCCGTGCGCGCTGCGGCCGACGCCCTGCCCACCTGGAGCCAGAGCACACCCCAACGCCGCGCCGACGTGCTGGACATGATCGGCAGCGAGCTGCTGGCACGCAAGGACGAGCTGGGCGCACTGCTGGCCCGTGAAGAAGGCAAGACGCTGCCCGAAGGCATCGCTGAGGTGGCGCGCAGCGGGCAGATCTTCAAGTTTTTTGCGGGCGAGGCGCTGCGCATCCAGGGCGAGCTGCTGGCCTCCGTGCGCCAGGGCGTGCAGGTGGACGTGACCCGCGAGCCCGTGGGCGTGGTGGGCATCATCGCGCCGTGGAACTTCCCGTTCGCCATCCCGGCCTGGAAGATCGCCCCGGCCCTGGCCTACGGAAACACCGTGGTGTTCAAGCCCGCCGAGCTGGTGCCCGCCTGTGGCTGGGCGCTGGCCGAAATCATCAGCCGCAGCGGCCTGCCCGCCGGTGCCTTCAACCTCGTCATGGGCAGCGGCCGCGAGGTGGGCCAGACGCTGGTGGACCACCCGCTGGTCAACGCGCTGAGCTTCACCGGATCAGTCGCCACGGGCGACCGCATCCTGCGCGCCGCCAGCCAGCGCCGCGCCAAGGTGCAGCTGGAGATGGGCGGCAAGAACCCGCTCATCGTGCTGGCCGACGCCGACCTGGACCAGGCGGTGGACTGCGCGCTGCAGGGCTCGTACTTCTCTACCGGCCAGCGCTGCACCGCATCGAGCCGCCTCATCGTGGAGGCCGAGGTGCACGACGCCTTTGTGGCGCGCCTGCGCAACCGGCTGGCCAGCCTGAAGGTGGGCCATGCGCTGGAGCGCGGCACCGAGATGGGCCCGGTGGTGGACGACAACCAACTGGCGCAGAACCTGGGCTACATCGACATTGCGCGCAATGAGGGGGCGGAGCATGTCTGGGGTGGCGAGCGCCTGGAGCGCCCCACCCCAGGCCATTACATGAGCCCCGCCCTCTTCCTGGCCCGGCCCGAGCACCGCGTGGCGCGCGAGGAAATCTTTGGCCCCGTGGCCTGCGTGCTGCGGGCCGACGACTACGACCACGCGCTGGCCTTGGCCAACGACACGCCCTTTGGCCTGTGTGCGGGCATCTGCACCACATCGCTCAAGCGCGCCATGCACTTCAAGCGCCACGCTGCCGTGGGCATGACCATGGTGAACCTGCCCACGGCGGGTGTGGACTTCCATGTGCCTTTTGGCGGCCGCAAGGAATCGAGCTACGGCGCCCGCGAGCAGGGGCGCTACGCCGCTGAGTTCTACACCACGGTCAAGACGGGCTACATGCTGGCTTGAGCCCTGCCCTTTTCGAGCGTTCCTTCTTTCAATCCCGCAACCATCGTCAACCAACCATTAAAGACAGGAGACAAGATGATGAAAATGAACCGCCGCACCGTTGCTGCCGCCTTGGCCAGCGTGCCCGTGGCCGCCTTGCTGCCCGGCGCCGCCTGGGCGCAAAAGCCCCTCGTGCTGGGCTTCAGCCAGGTGGGGGCCGAGAGCGAATGGCGCACCGCCAACACCGAGTCCATCAAGTCGGCCGCCAAGGAGGCGGGCATCGAGCTGAAGTTCTCGGACGCGCAGCAAAAGCAAGAGAACCAGATCAAGGCCATCCGCTCGTTCATCGCGCAGAAGGTGGATGTGATCGCGTTCTCGCCCGTCGTGGAATCCGGCTGGGAGCCCGTGCTGCGCGAGGCCAAGGCCGCCAAGATCCCCGTGGTGCTGACCGACCGCGCGGTGAACACCAAGGACACGTCGCTCTACGTGACCTTCATGGGCTCGGACTTTGTGGAAGAAGGCCGCAAGGCCGGCCGCTGGCTGGTGGAGAAGATGAAGGACCAGAAGGGCGAGGTCAACATCGTCGAGCTGCAAGGCACCGTGGGCTCCGCCCCTGCCATCGACCGCAAGAAGGGCTTTGAGGAAATCATCAAGGCCGACGCCAAGTTCAAGATCATCCGCAGCCAGACCGGCGACTTCACCCGCGCAAAGGGCAAGGAAGTGATGGAAGCCTTCCTGAAGGCCGAGGGCAAGAAGATCAACGTGCTCTACGCGCACAACGACGACATGGCGATCGGCGCCATCCAGGCCATCGAAGAGGCCGGCATGAAGCCCGCCAAGGACATCGTGATCATCTCCATCGACGCGGTGAAGGGCGCCTTCGAAGCCATGATCGCCGGCAAGCTCAACGTGAGCGTGGAATGCAGCCCCCTGCTGGGCCCGCAGCTGATGAGCGCTGTCAAGGACATCAAGGCTGGCAAGGCGGTGCCCAAGCGCATCGTGACGGAAGAAGGCATCTTCCCGATGGAAGTGGCGGCGAAGGAAATGCCGAACAGGAAGTATTAACCCCCTGAGGCGCTGCGCGCCTTCCCCCTTTCTCTCGCATCGCTTTGCGATGCGGGAAGGGGGACGCCACCGGCGCGGCGGGGCCGCCCTTGCGCGTTGGCACTGGAATTGGGCAGCGACAGTTTCGCAAGGCCGTTGCATATCCAAGCGTCAATCAAATCAAAACAACATCAGGAGACAGACTCAAATGAAGCGTGCAATTTTCAAGGCCGTGTTGGCCACCGTGGCCTTGGCTGCCATGGGCGCCACGTCCGTGGCATCGGCCCAGGACAAGGGCACCATCGGCATCTCGATGCCCACCAAGTCCTCGGCGCGCTGGATTGCCGATGGCGACAACATGGTCAAGGTGCTCAAGGACCGGGGCTACAAGACCGACCTGCAGTACGCCGAAGACGACATCCCCAACCAGCTCGCGCAGATCGAGAACATGATCACCAAGGGTGCCAAGGTGCTGGTGATCGCGTCGATTGACGGCACCACGCTGTCCAAGGCGCTGCAAAACGCGGCCGACAAGGGCGTGAAGGTCATTGCGTACGACCGTCTCATCAAGGGCTCGAAGAACGTGGACTACTACGCCACGTTCGACAACTTCCAGGTCGGCGTGCTGCAGGCCACCTCCATCGTGGACAAGCTGGGCCTCAAGCAAGGCAAGGGCCCGTTCAACATTGAACTGTTCGGCGGCTCGCCGGACGACAACAACGCCTTCTTCTTCTACGACGGCGCCATGAGCGTGCTGCAGCCCTACATCGACAGCGGCAAGCTGGTGGTGCGCAGCAAGCAGACCGGCATGAACAAGGTGGGCACGCTGCGCTGGGATGGCTCGGTGGCCCAGGCGCGCATGGACAACCTGCTGTCGGCCTACTACGGCAAGGACAAAGTGCATGCGGTGCTGTCGCCCTATGACGGCATCTCCATCGGCATCCTGTCCTCCCTCAAGGGCGTGGGCTACTGCACTGCCCAGCAGCCCTGCCCCGTGGTCAGCGGCCAGGACGCTGAGGTGCCTTCCATCAAGTCCATCCTCAAGGGCGAGCAGTCTTCCACCGTGTTCAAGGACACCCGCGAGCTGGCCAAGGTGGCCGCCAACATGGTGGACGCCGTGCTGACAGGCAAGCAGCCCGAGATCAACGACACCAAGACCTACAACAACGGCGTGAAGGTGGTGCCCTCGTACCTGCTCAAGCCCGTGTCGGTGGACGTATCCAACTGGAACACGGTGCTGGTCGGCAGTGGCTACTACAAAGAGTCTCAGATCAAGTGAGCGCGAGCGGCTTCTGCATCTAAAGCCGCCGCCTGCGAATGCCTCTGGGGCAGCGCAGGCGGCCAGCAACCGGGATGGGGCCAGAGGCCCCACCAACAGACTGAGAGACCATGCTTCTTGAAATGCGGAACATCCGCAAAACCTTTCCCGGCGTGGTAGCGCTAAATCAGGTCAACCTGCAGGTGCAGGCCGGGGAGATCCATGCCATCGTCGGCGAAAACGGGGCGGGCAAATCCACGCTGATGAAGGTGCTGTCGGGTGTGTACCCACACGGCAGCTACAGCGGCCAGATCCTGTTCGATGGGCAGGAGCGCGAGTTTGCGGGCATCCGCGACAGCGAGCACCTGGGCATCATCATCATTCACCAGGAGCTGGCGCTGGTGCCACTGCTGTCGATTGCCGAGAACATCTTCCTCGGCAACGAAACCGCGCGGCACGGCGTCATCGACTGGATGGCTGCGCACAGCCGGGCCCAAGCGCTGCTGCACAAGGTGGGCCTGAGCGAGTCGCCCGACACGCCCGTGGGCCAGCTGGGTGTGGGAAAGCAGCAGCTGGTGGAAATTGCCAAGGCGCTGTCGCGCAAGGTGCGCCTGCTGATCCTGGACGAGCCCACCGCGAGCCTCAACGAGAACGACAGCCAGGCCCTGCTGGACCTGCTGCTGGAGCTGAAAGCCCAGGGCATCACCTGCATCCTGATCTCGCACAAGCTCAACGAGATCTCGCGCGTGGCCGATGCCATCACCGTGCTGCGCGACGGCAGCACCGTGCAGATGCTGGACTGCCGCGAAGGCGCGGTGAGCGAAGACCGCGTGATCCAGGCCATGGTGGGCCGCGAGATGAGCGACCGCTACCCCCAGCGCCAGCCACAAGTGGGCGACATTGTTTTTGAGGTGCGCAACTGGCGCGCCCACCACCCGCAGCGCAGCGACCGCGAGCACCTCAAGGGCATCGACCTGAATGTGCGGCGCGGCGAGATTGTGGGCATTGCGGGCCTGATGGGCGCAGGCCGCACCGAGCTGGCCATGAGCATCTTCGGCCGCTCGTGGGGCCAGCGCATCAGCGGCGAAGTGCGGCTGCACGGGCAGCCCATCGACGTGAGCACGGTGGAAAAGGCCGTGCGCCACGGCCTGGCCTATGTGACCGAAGACCGCAAGGGCAATGGCCTGGTGCTGAACGAAGACATCCAGTTCAACACCTCGCTGGCCAACCTGCCGGGCGTGTCGTTCGCCAGCGTGATCGACAGCGGGCAGGAACACCGCGTGGCACAGGACTACCGCGAGAAGCTGCGCATCCGCTGCTCGGGCGTGGACCAGAAGACGCTGAACCTGTCGGGCGGCAACCAGCAAAAAGTGGTGCTGAGCAAATGGCTGTTCACCAGCCCCGAAGTGCTCATCCTCGACGAGCCCACGCGCGGCATCGACGTGGGCGCCAAGTACGAGATCTACACCCTCATCGCCCAGCTGGCGGCCGAGGGCAAATGCGTGATCGTGATCTCCTCCGAAATGCCTGAGCTGCTGGGCATCACGGACCGCATCTATGTGATGAACGAAGGCCGCTTTGTGGCCGAGATGCCAACTTCAGACGCCTCGCAAGAAAAGATCATGCGAGCCATCGTGAGTGCCCCCCCTGAGGCGCTTCGCGCCATCCCCCCCAAGGGGGACGCCGCCCGTGCGGCGGGGCGGCCCTTGCACGGCGGCCGCGCGTAGCTGCAGCGCCCCTCTTCAGCGCCTGATGAACCGCACAACGCATTGAACTGATGACCGAAATGAGCCAGACCACCCATCCCCCCGCCAGCACGCTGGCCGACGGCAACCCGACAGCAGCGGCGCGGCACGACAAATCGCTGTTGCAGCACCTGCAGCACAACCTGCGCGAATACGGCATGTTGATCACGCTGGTGGCCATCATGGGCTTCTTCCAGTACATGACCGAGGGCACGCTGATGCAGCCCTTGAACCTGACCAACCTGGTGCTGCAGAACAGCTACATCGTCATCATGGCGCTGGGCATGCTGCTGGTCATCGTGGCCGGGCACATCGACCTGTCGGTGGGCTCGGTGTGTGGCTTCATCGGCGCGCTGGCAGCGGTGCTGATGGTCGAATACAACTGGCACTTCGTGCCTGCCACGCTGGTGTGCCTGCTGTGCGGCGGGCTCATCGGCGCCATTCAAGGCGGGTTTGTGGCCTTCTCGCGCATCCCCTCGTTCATCGTCACGTTGGCGGGCATGCTGGTGTTCAAGGGCCTGGCGCTAGCGCTGCTGGCGGGTCAGTCGGTGGGGCCGTTCCCCTCGGCGTTCCAGATGCTCAGCTCGGGCTTCATCCCCGACCTGTTCAGCGTGGAAGGCCTGCGCCTGACCTCGCTGCTGCTGGGCGCGGCCGTAGCCGCAGCCCTGGCCGTGGGCGGACTGCGCCAGCGCACCAACCGCCTGCGCCATGGCGTGCAGACAGAGCCTGCGGGCCTGTTCGTCGCGCGCACCGTGGTGTTTGGCGGGTTGCTGGTGTACTTCAGCTACCTGCTGGCTTCGTACAAGGGCCTGCCCAATGTGCTCATCGTGATGGCGCTGCTGATCGTGCTGTTCGACTTTGTCACCAGCCGCACCACCATCGGCCGCCGCATCTACGCCATGGGCGGCAACGAGAAGGCGGCCAAGCTCTCGGGCATCAAGACGGAGCGGCTCACGCTCTACGCCTTCATCAACATGGGCATGCTGGCGGCCCTGGCTGGTCTGGTGTTTGCGGCGCGGCTCAACACCGCCACGCCCAAGGCGGGGCTGGGCTTTGAGCTGGACGTGATTGCAGCCTGCTTCATCGGCGGCGCATCGGCATCGGGCGGCGTGGGCAAGGTGATGGGCGCGGTCATCGGCGCCTTTGTGATGGGCGTGATGAACAACGGGATGTCCATCCTGGGCATCGGCATCGACTACCAGCAGGTCATCAAGGGCGTCGTGCTGCTGGCCGCCGTGCTCGTGGACGTTTACAACAAGAACAAAGCGTGATGGCCCCCATGGACGCGTCCACCGCTCACGCCCCAGCCGCAGCTCCGGTGCTGCAGCTTTCGGGCATCCACAAGCAGTTTGCGGGCATCCCCGTGCTGCGCGATGTGCAGCTCAACCTCTACCCCGGCGAGATCCATGCGCTGATGGGGCAAAACGGTGCGGGCAAGTCCACGCTGATCAAGGTGCTGACGGGCGTTCTGGAAGCCAGCGGCGGGCAGATGCGGCTGGGCGGTGAAGCCGTGTGGCCCGATTCGCCGCTGGCGGCTCAGCGCCTGGGCATCAGCACCGTGTACCAAGAGGTCAACCTCTGCCCCAACCTCTCGGTGGCCGAGAACATCTTTGCGGGCCGCTACCCGCGCTGCGGTATCGCGCAGGGCTTTCGCATCGACTGGGCCACGCTGCACCAGCGCGCCCGCGATCTGGTGGCGCGCATCGGCCTGCAGATCGACGTGACGCGCCTGCTGTCGGACTACCCGGTGGCCGTGCAACAGCTGGTGGCGATTGCACGGGCACTCAGCATCGAGTCGCGTGTGCTGATCCTGGACGAACCCACCTCCAGCCTGGACGACGACGAGGTGCAAAAGCTCTTCGAGGTGCTGCGGCGCCTGCGCAGCGAGGGGCTGTCCATCGTCTTTGTGACGCATTTCCTGAACCAGGTGTATGCCGTGTCCGACCGCATCACCGTGCTGCGCAACGGCAGCTGGGTGGGCGAGTGGCGCGCGCAGGACCTGGGCCCACAGGCACTGATCGCGGCCATGCTGGGGCGCGACCTGGCCGCAGCGTCGGAGCAACCCGCACCAGCGCCCACCGTGGACAGCCGTCAAGCCACG
Source organism: Acidovorax sp. NN32 (assembly GCF_057597245.1). Taxonomy (NCBI): domain Bacteria; kingdom Pseudomonadati; phylum Pseudomonadota; class Betaproteobacteria; order Burkholderiales; family Comamonadaceae; genus Acidovorax; species Acidovorax sp. NN32. Next base: position 2,429,077 of record NZ_CP199679.1, on the reverse strand, counting down.
CTGCTGCAAACCGAGGGCCTGGGGCAAGACACGCAACTGCAGCCGCTGGACCTGCAGATCCGTGCCGGCGAGGTGGTGGGCCTGGCCGGGCTGCTGGGCTCGGGCCGCACCGAGCTGGCGCGCCTGCTATTTGGCCTGGAGCAGCCTGATCGGGGCGCGCTGCGCATCGACGGGCAGGTGGTGAAGTTTGCCAACCCCATGGACGCGATCCGCCACGGCCTGGCCCTGTGCCCCGAGGAGCGCAAGACCGACGGCATCGTGGCCGAGCTCTCAGTGCGCGAAAACATTGCGCTGGCGCTGCAGGCGCGCATGGGTGTGGGCAAGTTCCTCTCGCGCGCTGAGCAGACGGCGCTGGCCGAGCGCTATGTAAAGCTGCTGGGCATCAAGACCGAGACGGTGGACAAGCCCATCGGCTTGCTCTCGGGTGGCAACCAGCAAAAGGCCATCCTCGCGCGCTGGATGGCCATCGAACCGCGCCTGCTCATCCTGGACGAACCCACGCGCGGCATCGACGTGGCCGCCAAGCAGGAAATCATGGACCAGATCCTGCGCCTGGCCCAGGCGGGTATGGCTGTGCTGTTCATCTCTTCCGAAATGAGCGAGGTGGTGCGCGTGGCGCACCGCATCGTGGTGCTCCGCGACCGCCACAAGGTGGGTGAGCTGCCCGCAGGCAGCAGCGAAGACGCCGTCTACGACCTGATTGCTGCCGAACATGTCTGAACGTTCCCCCTCCCTTCTGGTGGCCCTGCTGCGCCACCGTCTGGCCTGGCCCCTGATCACGCTGGCACTGCTGCTCATCGTGAACACGGTGTTCAACAGCAGCTTCCTGCACATCGAATGGCGCGACGGACACCTGTACGGCAGCCTCATCGACATCCTGAACCGCGCCGCACCTTTGGTGCTGGTGTCGCTGGGCATGACGCTGGTGATCGCCACACGTGGCATCGATATCTCGGTGGGTGCGACGGTGGCCATTGCAGCGGCAGTGGCCGCGTGGCTGATTGGCGGCTCGGTGTCAGGCACCGAAAGCCGGTTTCCGCTCCCGGTCGCCATTCTGGGCGCCATTGGCGTGGCGCTGCTGTGCGGGCTGTGGAATGGCGTGCTGGTTGCCAAGGTGGGCATGCAGCCCATCATTGCCACGCTGATCCTCATGGTGGCGGGCCGGGGCATTGCCCAGCTCATCACCGACGGGCAGATCATCACCATCTACTACACGCCCTACTTCTTCATGGGCGGTGGGTACCTGGCAGGGCTGCCGTTCTCTGTGTTCGTAGTGGCCGCAGTCTTCGTGGTGCTGTACCTCGCCATCACGCGTACGGCGCTGGGCCTGTTCATCCAGGCAGTGGGCATCAACCCCACGGCGGCGCGGGTGGCGGGTGTGCAGGCGGGGCGGCTTATCGTGGCAGCCTATATGTTCTGCGGAGTGTGCGCGGGCATTGCGGGGCTGCTGATCAGCTCCAACGTGAAGAGCGCGGATGGCAACAACGCTGGACAGCTGCTGGAGCTGGACGCCATCCTGGCCGTCACGCTGGGTGGCACCGCCCTCACCGGCGGCCGCTTCAGCCTGGTGGGCAGCGTGATTGGCGCACTCATCATCCAGACGCTGACCTACGCCATCTACTCGCTGGGCGTGCCGCCCGAGATCAACCTGGTGGTGAAGGCCGTGGTGGTGTTCATCGTGATGCTGCTGCAGTCGCCCGAATTCCGGGCGCAAGTTGGTGCCCTGGCACGCCGCCCCGGCGCGGGAGCTTTGCAATGAGCGCCGTGCCCAAAACCGCAGGCTTCGGCACGGTGAACCACCCTGCCCCACAGGCCGCCGCCGCGCGCGCGCGGTTCAACCCCAAGTACCTGCCGCTGGCAGCCACCATCTCGCTGTTCGTGGCCATGGCCACGCTGGGCTCGGTGCTGTACACCGGGTTCTTCTCGGCCCAGGTGTTCCTCAACCTGCTGATCGACAACGCCTTCCTCATCATCGTGGCGGTGGGCATGACGTTTGTGATCCTGTCCGGCGGCATCGACCTCTCTGTGGGCTCGGTGGTGGCGCTGACCACCATGGTGCTGGCCGCGTTGGTGGAGCACCGGGGGTGGAACCCCATGGTCGCCATCCCGCTGGTGCTGCTGATGGGCACGGCATTTGGCGCGTTCATGGGTTTCCTCATCGAGCGCTTTCGGCTGCAGCCCTTCATCGTCACGCTGGCAGGCATGTTCCTGGCGCGGGGGCTGTGCTACCTGATCAGCATCGATTCCATCAGCATCACCCACGAGGGCTACTCCGAGCTGGCCCAGTGGCGCTTGCCGCTGTGGGAAGGCGCGTCCCTATCGCTGGGCGCGCTCATTGCCATCGCCGTGCTGCTGGTGGCCCTGTTTTTGGCGCACTGCACGCCGTTTGGCCGCAGCGTGTATGCGGTGGGCGGCAGCGAGCACTCGGCCGTGCTCATGGGCCTGCCGGTGCGCCGCACGCTCATTGGCGTGTACACGCTCTCGGGTTTTTGCTCGGCGCTCGCGGGCGTGGTGTTCACGTTCTACATGCTGTCGGGCTACGGCCTGCATGCCGTGGGCATGGAACTGGACGCAATTGCCGCCGTGGTCATTGGCGGCACGCTGCTCACGGGTGGCGTGGGCTATGTGGCGGGCACGCTGTTTGGCGTGCTCATGCTCGGAATCATCCAGACCCTGATTTCCTTCGACGGCACGCTCAGCTCCTGGTGGACACGCATCGTCGTTGGTGTGCTGCTGTTCGTTTTCTGCCTGCTGCAGCGGCTGCTTTCGCGCCGCTCGGGCAAGGCCCGTTGACCCTTCATTTCTCCTCTTTCTCTCGCACCCCACCATGACCACCCCCAAGCGCAAACTCCGCTCCGCCGAATGGTTCGGCACGGCCGACAAAAACGGCTTCATGTACCGCAGCTGGATGAAGAACCAGGGCATCCCCGACCACGCGTTTGACGGCCGCCCCGTGATCGGCATCTGCAACACCTGGTCCGAGCTGACCCCGTGCAACGCACACTTTCGCAAGATCGCCGAGCATGTGAAGCGCGGCATCTACGAGGCGGGTGGCTTCCCCGTCGAATTCCCGGTGTTCTCCAACGGCGAATCCAACCTGCGCCCCACGGCCATGCTCACGCGCAACCTGGCCAGCATGGATGTGGAAGAGGCCATTCGCGGCAACCCCATCGACGCGGTGGTGCTGCTGGTGGGCTGCGACAAGACCACACCGGCCCTGCTGATGGGCGCGGCCAGCTGCGATGTGCCCGCCATCGTGGTCACGGGCGGGCCCATGCTCAACGGCAAGCTCGACGGCAAGGACATCGGCTCGGGTACGGCCGTGTGGCGCCTGCACGAGTCACTCAAAGCCGGCGAGATCAACGAGCACCAGTTCTTCGCGGCCGAGGCCGGCATGTCCCGCTCTGCCGGCACCTGCAACACCATGGGCACGGCCAGCACCATGGCCTGCATGGCCGAATCGCTGGGCACTTCGCTGCCGCACAACGCAGCCATACCGGCGGTGGACTCGCGCCGGTATGTGCTGGCCCACATGTCGGGCAAACGGATCGTGGAAATGGCACACGAAGGGCTCACGCTCTCCAAGATCCTCACGCGCGAAGCCTTCGAGAACGCCATCCGCACCAACGCCGCCATCGGTGGCTCCACCAACGCGGTCATCCACCTGAAGGCCATCGCGGGCCGCATCGGTGTGCAGCTGGACCTGGAGGACTGGACGCGCATTGGCCGTGGCACGCCCACGCTGGTGGACCTGCAGCCCTCGGGCCGCTTCCTGATGGAAGAGTTCTACTACGCGGGCGGCCTGCCCGCCGTGCTGCGCCGCCTGGGCGAGAACGGCCTGCTGCCCCACCCCAACGCACTCACCGTCAACGGCAAGAGCCTGTGGGACAACGTGCGCGAAGCCCCGCAGTACAACGACGAGGTGATCCGCCCGATCAACAACCCGCTGATTGCCGACGGTGGCATCTGCATCCTGCGCGGCAACCTGGCGCCGCGTGGCGCGGTGCTCAAGCCCTCCGCCGCCTCGCCCGAACTGCTCAAGCACCGGGGCCGCGCCGTGGTGTTCGAGAACCTGGAGCACTACAAGGAGCGCATCGTCGATGAAAACCTGGACATCGACGCCAGCTGCGTGATGGTGCTCAAGAACTGCGGCCCCAAGGGCTACCCCGGCATGGCCGAGGTGGGCAACATGGGCCTGCCCCCGAAGCTGCTGCGCCAGGGCGTCAAGGACATGGTGCGCATCTCCGACGCGCGCATGAGCGGCACCGCCTACGGCACCGTGGTGCTGCACGTGGCGCCCGAGGCGGCAGCCGGTGGCCCGCTGGCTGCTGTGCGCGATGGCGACTTCATTGAGCTGGACTGCGAGAACGGCCGCCTGCATCTGGACATCAGCGACGAGGAACTGGCAGCACGCCTGGCCGCATTGGCTGGCGCGGACAACGGCGGACGCGGCGGCTACCAGCGGCTGTATGTGGACCACGTACTGCAGGCCGACGATGGCTGCGACTTTGACTTTCTGGTGGGTTGCCGAGGTGCGGCGGTCCCGCGTCACTCTCATTGAAGGACGCCCCCGAAGTCGCTTCGCACCTTTGCCGCGTCAGCCACAGAAGAATGCTACACATTTTATAGCAATCAGAGATTAATGGACAGGCGACAGAGCCTCATTTCACTCAATTTTTTTGCCCATGCCCGCCATGCCCGCCACCCATTCCCTCCAGAACCCTCGCTACCGCGGCATCTTCCCCGTGGTGCCCACCACGTTCCATGAAGACGGCCGCCTCGACCTCGACAGCCAGAAGCGCTGCCTTGACTTCATGATTGACGCCGGTGTGGATGGCGTCTGCATCCTGGCCAACTTCTCTGAGCAGTTCTCGCTATCGGACGCCGAGCGCGAAGTCCTCACCCGCACATCGCTGGAGCATGTGGCGGGCCGCGTGCCCGTCATCGTCACCACCACCCACTACGGCACCCGCGTGTGCGCCGAGCGCAGCCGCGCCGCGCAGGACATGGGCGCGGCCATGGTGATGGTCATGCCGCCTTACCACGGTGCCACCTTCCGCGTGCCCGAGGCGCAGATTTACGAGTTCTATGCCCGTGTGTCGGATGCGATCCGCATCCCGATCATGGTGCAGGACGCACCCGCCAGCGGCACCGTGCTGTCGGCTCCTTTCCTGGCCCGCATGGCGCAGGAGATCGAGAACCTGGCCTACTTCAAGATCGAAGTGCCCGGCGCCGCCAGCAAGCTGCGCGAGCTGATCCGCCTGGGCGGCGCCGCCATCGAAGGCCCGTGGGACGGCGAAGAGGCCATCACCCTGCTGGCCGACCTCGATGCCGGCGCCACCGGCGCGATGACGGGTGGCGCCTTCCCGGACGGCATTCGCCCCATCATTGAGGCGCACTGCCAGGGTGACATGGACCAGGCGTTTGCGCTCTACCAGCGCTGGTTGCCCCTCATCAACCACGAAAACCGCCAGGGCGGCATCCTCACGGCCAAGGCACTGATGAAGGAAGGCGGCGTGATCGCCTGCGAGGCAGGCCGCCATCCCTTCCCGGCCATGCACCCCGAAGTGCGCCGCGGCCTGATCGACATCGCGCGGCGGGTGGACCCGCTCGTGCTGCGCTGGGCACGTTAAGCAGGACTCCCATGGTGCCTGCACGTTATCTGGTGCCTGCCGAGGCGGGCCTGATTGCCCTGGACTGGGGCACCAGCGCATTGCGCGCCTTCCGCATGGGCGCGCATGGCGAGGTGCTGGAAACGCGGCACCGCCCCTGGGGCATCATGAACCTGCCCCCCGCCACCGCGAGCGTGACAGACGGCGAGCCCGGCGCCGCGTTTGAACGCGCACTGCAAGACACCTGCGGCGACTGGCTGGCCGCCACACCCGGCCTGCCTCTGCTGGCCTGCGGCATGGTAGGCAGCGCCCAGGGCTGGCGCGAGGCCAAGTACCTACCGACGCCCACCTCGCTCGATGCACTGGCGCGGGGCCTGACGCTGGTGGAGCGGCGCGACGGCCCGCCGCTGCACATCGTGCCGGGTCTGTTGCAGCAGGGCGCACTGCCCAACGTGATGCGCGGCGAAGAAACCCAGGTGCTGGGCGTGCTGGCAGGCCTTGCACTGCCTGCGGATGCGCCCATGCTCATCGGCCTGCCCGGCACGCACAGCAAATGGGTGCTGGCACGGCAAGGCCACATCGAGCAGTTCCACACCTTCATGACCGGCGAGGTGTTTGCCGCGCTGCGCGGCCATACCATTCTGGGTAAGACGATGCAGGCTGCAGCGGCCCACGACGACGATGCCTTTGCGCGCGGGCTGGAGGTGGCGCGGGGCAGCGATGCCGCGCTGGGACTGCTCTCGCACATCTTCAGCACCCGCACGCTGGGGCTGACCGGCGCGCTGGCGCCTACCGCGCAAGCGGACTACCTCTCGGGCCTGCTGATCGGGCACGAGGTGGCGAGCCTGAGCCGCGCACAGGATCAAACCCCAACAACACCACCAACGCTGGTGCTGTGCGGCGAGCCCGACCTGTGCCGCCGCTACGCCGTCGCGCTGCAGACCTACGGCTTTGCCGCCCCCACCATCGCCACGCAAGCCACGGCCACCGGGCTGTGGCAGATCGCGCTGGCGGCAGGGCTGGTCGTTGCGCCAGCACCCGCCTCCTCCTCACACCCCTTCACCTCCGGGAGCCTGGCTGCATGAACCCCATCGACAAAGCCCTGTTCCACATCCTGCAGCGCTGCGGGCTCATCGCCATCCTGCGCGGCGTGCAGCCGCATGAGGTGGTGGCCATCGGCCACGCGCTGTACGACGCAGGGTTTCGCATCATCGAAGTGCCGCTCAACTCGCCCGAGCCGCTGGCCAGCATCCGAGCACTGCGCGATGCACTGCCTGCCGACTGCCTCGTGGGCGCAGGCACCGTGCTCTCCATCGATGCCGTGGCCGATGTGGCGGCAGCCGGCGGGCAGATCATCGTCATGCCCCACAGCGACCCCGATGTGATCCGGGCCGCCCGCGCTGCCGGCATGGCCTGCGCGCCGGGCGTGGCCACGCTGACCGAGGCCTATGCCGCGCTGGCAGCGGGCGCCAACATGCTCAAGCTGTTCCCGGCCGAGGCGCTGCCGCCCCATGTGCTCAAGGCCTGGCGCGCCGTCATCACGCCGCCCATGGCACTGGTGCCCGTGGGCGGCATCGTGCCCGAGAGCATTGCCCCCTATGCGGCAGCAGGGGCCAGCGGCTTTGGCCTGGGATCGGCCCTGTACCGGCCCGGTGACCAGGCCCCCGAGGTGGCGCACAAGGCTGCAGCGTTTGCGCGGGCGTGGCAGGCGTCCTTTGGCACCGCGCCCGCCACGGCCTGAACCGCCCCCTACTCGTTCCAGACAACCCAGCATTTCTGAACCGACTGCCCAGCCCCCCATGAAGATCACCCGACTCACCACATTCATCGTCCCGCCACGCTGGTGCTTCCTCAAAATCGAAACCGACGAAGGCATCACCGGCTGGGGCGAGCCCGTGCTGGAAGGCCGCGCGCACACCGTGGCGGCTGCGGTCGATGAACTGGCCGACTACCTCGTTGGCAAAGACCCACGCCACATCGAAGACCACTGGACGGTGCTGTACCGGGGCGGCTTCTACCGGGGCGGCGGCGTGCACATGAGCGCGCTGGCCGGCATCGACCAGGCGCTGTGGGACATCAAGGGCAAGGCACTGGGCGTACCCGTGTCCGAGCTGCTGGGCGGCAATGTGCGCAGCCACATCAAGGTCTACAGCTGGATCGGCGGCGACCGCCCCAGCGAAACAGCCGCCGCCGCCCAGGCCGCCGTGGCACGCGGCTTTACCGCCGTGAAGATGAACGGCACCGAAGAAATGCAGTACGTGGACAGCTACGACAAGGTGGAGCGCTGCCTGCAAAACGTTGCCGCCGTGCGCGAGGCCGTGGGGCCGAACGTGGGGATTGGCGTGGACTTCCACGGCCGCGTGCACCGGCCCATGGCCAAGGTGCTGGTCAAGGAGCTGGAGCCCTACAAGCTCATGTTCATCGAAGAGCCTGTGCTGAGCGAACACGAAGAGGCGCTGAAGGAGATCGCCCGCATCTCATCCACCCCCATCGCCCTGGGCGAGCGCCTGTACTCGCGCTGGGACTTCAAGCGCGTGCTGCAAGGGGGCTATGCGGACATCATCCAGCCCGACCCCTCGCATGCAGGCGGCATCACCGAAACCCGCAAGATCGCCAGCATGGCCGAGGCCTACGACGTGGCCCTGGCCCTGCACTGCCCGCTGGGCCCGATTGCACTGGCGGCCAACCTGCAGCTGGATGCGGTTTGCTACAACGCCTTCATCCAGGAACAAAGCCTGGGCATCCACTACAACCAGGCCAACGACCTGATGGACTATGTGTCCAACCCTGGGGTGTTTGCGTACCAGGACGGGATGGTCGCCATCCCCACCGGGCCGGGGCTAGGGATTGAGGTGAACGAAGACTATGTGCGCGAGCGGGCGCAGGAGGGGCACCGGTGGAGGAACCCGGTGTGGCGGCATCGGGATGGGAGTTTTGCGGAGTGGTGAGGGGGTTGGGCGCCTTGTTATTGATGCGGCGCGGTTTACTCCAGAGTATCGATGGCGCCGTACCTCCGCTTGCCCAGGGCTTCGGCAGCCTCGGCTCGGACGGGGCTCATGAATGGATTGCGCCAGATTAATAGGCCAGGAGCAGTCGCGCGGTTTCATCTTTCGAACGCTTGCTGGTACGTGGATGACTCATTCCAGCTCAGAGAAAGTCAGAGCGGCTTGGGCAAATCACAGGCTGCAAAAAGCGCCACACGAGCTTCATCAAGCACCTCGACAAGCTCATCTGCAACAAACTGTCTGCTTCCGATTTCAAGCAAACCTTCGCCTTGCAACACGTGTGCCAGCCGGTAAGCCCGCTCTAACAAGGCAGCAGCCTCAAGCAACTCCTTTTGTCCGCTCATGCTGTGTCAGTGTGCCTGGATCAGATTGGCTGCACCCAGTCCGAGGAACACCATAAAAAGCGCCTTCTGGAAGACGGGACCGACAAGGCGGCTACGTAGCAGCTCACCAAGCTTGAGCCCGCTCAATGCGCCGATCAATGCTCCACCGACTGCAATAGCAACAGACGACGAGATCAACCCCAAAGGGGCGGACATCTGCACTTTCACGGCGAGCGACAGAGTGGCCGCGGTGAATGAAAGGCCCAGCGCTTGCACCATCTCGTCCTTGCCCAGCCGCAGCGTCTGCAAGTAGGGAACCCAGGGCAATACGAAGACGGCCGTGAGTGCCGTCACGAACCCAGTGGCCGCGCCTGTCGGCAGGCTGAGCCATTTGCTGGTGAGTGAAAGATCGGGCAGCTCAGGTCGCCACAAGCCCCAGATGCCATAGGCCATGAGAATCCCGCCCAGCCAGCCCTTGGTCGTTTGTGCGGAAACGGTGTCCCCCAGACCGGGCGCGCTCAGAGTCACGATCGCGATTGCCAGCCAACCGGGCCACAGCCGGGATACCAGTGAGCGCAGGTGAGGGCCACGGCATTGCGCCATATTGGTTGCCAGCGAGGGTATGACCAACAGTGCGGCGGCTTGCACAGGGGGCATCCACAGCCCGAGCAAGCTCACAGCCACTGTAGGCAGCCCCATGCCGGTGACGCCCTTCACACCACCGGCCAGAACGAAAACAACGACCACCATCAAGAGCTGCAATATGTCCATGCCCTATGGTGTATGCATGGCTCAAGTGCTGTCCATCGGATAGCAGTGAACAGATCCTTCGCGTATTCCGTAGGATGGCGGTCATGAGTACCCCTAAGCGCCGCACCACGGATTACCGCGTTGATCCGTTTGACCTTCACCTCTTTGCCGCCGTGATGGAGCATGGAACCATCACTGCCGCTGCTTCGTCCGTGAATCTGTCGTTGGCTGCGGCCAGCGCTCGCCTCAAGGGTCTTGAAGACGCGACCGGTTCGCGGTTGTTGGAGCGGTCCAAGTCGGGCGCAATACCCACCGATGCGGGACGCGCTCTGCTGCGCCATGCCAACCGCGTGCTGGCTGAGCTCGAATCGCTGCATGTAGAGATGGCGAGCTTTGGTCATGGATTGCGCGGGACCGTTCGGCTGCTGTGCAACACAGCCGCCATGTCCGAGAGCCTTCCGCGCACGATCGGCCAATTCTTGGTGAAGACCCCTGATCTTGATGTGGACGTGCAAGAGCTTTCGAGCGAGGCGGTCGTAGAGGCATTGCGCCGTGGCACCGCCGACCTGGGCATCGTCGCCGATTACGTGGACTCCTCTGGGCTGCTTGTGCAGCCATGGGTCGATGACCGTCTGGTGGCACTCTTGCCAAAGCGCTGGTCTTTGGGCCGCCGCCGTTCCGTGGCGTATGGCGAATTGCTAGTGCATCCCTTTGTGGGTTTGGCCCGGGAGAGTGGACTCAGCCGCTTTCTGGCAGCCCAGGCCAGTCGCAGTGGCCGGGTCCCGCGCCATCGGGTGCGTCTGGGCGGATTTGACGCTGTCGCGCAATTGGTAGCCGAAGGCGTGGGAGTGGCGGTGATGTCCGAAAGCGCGGCTGCGCGCTTTGCCAAGTCAGGCACCCAGATCCTAGGACTATCTGATGCTTGGTCTCGGAGAAAGCTGCTCGTTTGCATGACCCCGGCAGGCAGCGAACTGCCCAGCGTGAGCGCACTGGCCAATGCGCTGCTGACAGCGCGACCGCAGGCCGGGAGCCGGTGAGCAGAGGACGTTGGCAGGGTATGGGATAAGGATTGCTGTTGCCCTGTAGCCTGCTATCAGCGTCAGAAAACTGACCGGCTGCAAACCCTGCGCTGCAGCCTCTCGCAACCGCTTCCAATTTTCCTGCGGCATAGACGGCCACACGACAACAACTTCCGGTTGTTAGCCCAATGGCGGGCAGGAGCGCCCTCATTCAGGCCCCTGGGGACTCATTGCTTCAACCTCGGAATGTCACCGTGGGGACGCTCACATTTTTATAGCTGCTAGCGCCCACCCATATTGCGCCCGGTGCCGATCACACCCCCAACTCCTCTGCAACCCTGTTCTACCCTTGTCCAAAAATCAGTCCCTGCCAGACACTGTGATTAAAATCAGTGTCACGCCAGCCCACCCACCCCGCCATGACGGTGCTGCCCTCCCCCACTTCGGACTCCCCGCCCTCCACCCCCATCACCCGCTTTCACCGCGCGCGCCTGATGCAGATCTGGCGCTCGGCAGGCTGGCCGTGCAAGGATGGGCTGGAGATTGACCTGCTGGCTGCGGGCCTCATCAGTCTGCACATTGCGGCCGATGGTTGCGAGACCCTGCGCCTCACCGACGAAGGCATCCGCACCCTGGCACAGGCCCGCCAGCGTGGCGTGCGGGCGCTGAGCCTGCACGACCGGCTGGGGCAGAAGTTTGCGGCGCAGTTGCTGGCTTCGGGGCGCATCGTGTGGACCGAACTGTCACTGCGCGCGGTGATCGACACCGTGCCGATGGGGGATGTGGTGCCGCCTGCGGCCACAGCCGATGCACCCACCAACACCGAGCCCGCCATGGCACCGCTGTGGGCCGAGGCTGACCACGCCCCCGCTGCCCGCGCTGCCGCCAATGTGTGGCGCATGGCCCGGCCCGATCTGTTCTCGGTGCGCAATACCTCGGTGCCCGCCTACCTGCAGCCCATGGTGCACGAGGTGAAGGCGAGCCGGGCCGACCTGCTGTCGGACCTGCGGCACGATGCCAAGCGGCAGGCCTATCAGTGGTTGTGCGAGGAGTGCTACTACGTCTTCCCGGCAGGCATAGCCGAGCCCGACGAGATCCCTGAGCACTTCGGCATCTGGGTGCTACATGGCAGTGTGGAGGACGGGCGCTTTGAGCTGCTGCGCCCCGCGCGGCACAACCGCTGCACCCTGCCCTTTTCTGTGTGGATGGCGCTGTGCAAGGCCACGCCGCTGCGCAGCGATGAAGATATGGCTCAGACCCATTTGGGCGAGCCTGCTCCGCCCGCCACTGACACCCCGACCACCCCGACCACCCCGCCATGACCTATACCGTGGCGGTGCGCGAGCTGTGCGAGTTCACCGCCAAGCAAGGCGACCTGGACCTGCGCTTTACGCCCGCACCCACCGCGCTGGAGGGCATGGCGGGCCATGCGGTGGCAGCGTCGCGCCGGGGTGCAGGCTACCGCGCCGAGGTGGCACTGAGCGGCAGTTACCAAAGCCTGCGCGTGCGCGGCCGGGCCGATGGCTACGACCCCGCGCAGCAGCGCATCGACGAGGTCAAGACCTTCAAAGGGCGGCTGGACCGCCAGCCCGCATCGCACCGCCACCTGCACTGGGCGCAGGCCAAGGTGTATGGCTGGCTGCTGTGCGAGCAGGAGCAGTTGGCACACATCGACGTGGCGCTGGTGTATCTGGACGTGGACACGCAGCAGGAGACGGTGTTCACCGAGCGTTGTAGCGCCGACGACTTGCGCCAGCACTTCGAGGCCCAGTGCCAGCGCTTCATTGCCTGGGCCGAACAGCAGGTGGCCCACCGTGCCGCACGCGACGCGGCACTGACCACCTTGGCATTTCCGTTTGGCGACTTTCGCACCGGCCAGCGCCCGCTGGCCGAGGCCGTTTACAAGGCGGCAGTGGCGGGCCGCTGCCTGCTGGCCCAGGCGCCCACGGGCATTGGCAAGACCATGGGCACGCTGTTCCCACTGCTCAAGGCTGCGCCTGCGCAGCGCATCGACAAGGTGTTCTTTCTGGCCGCCAAAACCTCGGGGCGGCAGATGGCGCTGGATGCGCTGGCGCGCCTGGCCGACAGCGCACCGGCGCTGCCCCTGCGTGTGCTAGAGCTGGTGGCGCGCGACAAGGCGTGCGAACACCCAGACAAGGCCTGCCACGGCGAATCCTGCCCGCTGGCCCGGGGCTTTTACGACCGGCTGCCTGCTGCCCGCGCTGCCGCCGTGGCCCCCGCCAGCGCATGCAACCCCGCGCCTGTCCTGCTACAAGCCCGTGTGCGCGACGTGGCTCTGCAGCACGATGTCTGCCCCTACTACCTGAGCCAGGAGCTGGCCCGCTGGGCCGATGTGGTGGTGGGCGACTACAACTACTACTTTGACCAGGGCGGCCTACTGCACGGCCTGGCCCAGGCCAACCAGTGGCGCACGGCGCTGCTGGTGGACGAGGCGCACAACCTGGTGGAACGCGGCCGCAAGATGTTCACGGCCGAGCTGCACCCCGCCGCCTTGGCCCAGGCCCGCAGCAGCCCCACCGCCGCGCAGCATGCGCCGGTGAAAAAGGCGCTGGACAAGGTGCGCCGCGCCTGGGTGGCGTTGGGCAAGGCGCACCCGGCCCCATACACGGTGCTCGAAACCTTCCCCGACAAGCTGCTGGCCGCGCTGCAGCAGTGCACCACCACGCTCACCGAACACTTCACCGACCACCCCACGGAGCCAGACGGCGCGCTGCAGACCTTCTACTTCGACGCCCTGCACCTGCAGCGCATGGCCGACCTGCTCGATGCGCATTCGATGGTGGACATCACCCAGGCTTCTGCCGCCCACCACCAGCAGTCCTCCAAACCCGGCGATTCCGTGGTTTGCATCCGCAACGTGGTGCCCGCGCCCTTTCTGCAACCCCGCCTTGCTGCGGCACACACCAGCACCTTGTTCTCGGCCACGCTGCAGCCCGCGCGCTACTACGCCGACCTGCTGGGCCTACCTGAGGACCATGTGTGGGTGGATGTGGAATCGCCCTTTGCTGCGCACCAACTGCAAGTGCAGGTGGCGCGCCACATTTCCACGCGCTACCCGCACCGGGCTGCGTCGCTGGCGCCCATTGCGGCGCTGATGGCGCAGCAGTTTCGCGCGCGGCCCGGCAACTACCTGGCGTTTTTCAGCAGCTATGACTACCTGCAGCAGGCCGCTGCACTGTTTGCGCAGCAACACCCCGATGTACCGCACTGGTGCCAGTCGCGCCGCATGCTCGAAGGCGAGCAGCGCGATTTTCTGGCCCGCTTTACCACCACCAGCCAGGGCATTGCCTTTGCCGTGCTGGGCGGCGCGTTTGCCGAGGGCATCGACCTGCCGGGCCAGCGGCTGATCGGCGCCTTCGTCGCCACGCTGGGCCTGCCGCAGGTCAACCCCGTCAACGAGCAGATCCGCGAGCGCATGCAAACCTTGTTTGGTGCGGGCTATGACTACACCTACCTCTACCCCGGCCTGCAAAAGGTGGTGCAGGCCGCTGGCCGCGTGATCCGCACGCCCAGCGACGAAGGCGTGGTGCACCTGATGGACGAGCGCTTTGCACGGGCCCAGGTGCGCAGCCTGCTGCCCGCGTGGTGGCAAACGCGCTAAGGTGCGGGGCACAGCCACCTTCCCCCCCAACCGCCCATGCTGACCGACGACGAGCGCTCCGCCTTCCTGCAATCCATCGCCCGCGTGCGGCAGCGGGCAGCGCAGGCGCTGCGGCAGGCCCAGGGCGCAGATGGTGCGGATGGCGCCGTGGCCTTCATCGCGCAGCTGCACCGGGGGCTGGACACCGTGGCCGAGCAGGCCCGCGCCACCGGCCCCCAGCCCGCCTGCCAGGCCGGTTGCGCCCACTGCTGCCACCTGCGGGTAGAAGCCACTGAGCCCGAGGTCTTCCACATCGCCCAGCACCTGCGCGCCCAGCCCCCGGCGGCGCTGGCCGATGCCACCAACGCCCTGCAGCGGCATGTGTCCAGCGCAGCGCTCAACCCCACCAACCCCGCACGCCAGGCCTGCAGCTTTCTCGTGGATGACCGCTGCAGCATCTACCCCGTGCGCCCCGCCGCCTGCCGCAAGGCGCACTCGTTGTCAGCCCAACACTGCGCAGAACAATCCGCCACCATCCCGCAAAACCTGCGCCTGCTGGTCGATGCCGAAGCCCTGATGGCAGGCACCGCCCTGGCCTACCGCGACCAGCCCCTGCCCGCCAGCGCCCACGAGCTGAACGCCGCCGTGCTGGCCGCCCTGAACGACCCCACCGCCCAGGCGCGCTGGTACCAGGGCGATGCAGCCGCCTTGATGCCGAAGGACGCGCAGAATTGATTGGCGAATTGACTTCCATCAAGCCCCACCTTGCGCAGCGGCACACAATGCCCCACCGCCGATAGAGGAGGCTGGGAGCTTTCCCCCTTCACATCGCGTGCCCTCCACACCACCGCCTCCTCGCCTTGATGACCATGCCATCGCCCCTGCGCTCTGCACTCCTCCTAATGGCCGCTACGCTGACCCTGCCCCTGCTGGGGTGCAAAAAGCCCGAAGCCAGCGGCCCCGCGCAGACAGGTTTTGACGCGCTGGCAGCAGCGTGCACCCAGGCCCTTGCTGCGCGCGAGCCCCATGTGCGCCCCGGGGGCAGCGGCGAATGGATCAAGACCGGATACAGCCCCGCCCTGGTACAGCCCGAGGTCACCCGCACCGAATCAGCCGTGACCCCCTACGTGGGCAAGATCGTCATCAAAGACAACGAGGCCCAGGCCACCGCCACCACCGAAGCCACCGCCCAGGCCATCACCCTAACCCCGGCGCACCTGCTCTCCAACCGCACCCACACCTTCGTTTACAGTTTTGATGGCAAACAATGGCGCTGGCAGAACGGCCAGCGGCTGACCAAGATACCGGGGCAAAACGACCGGCTGGAAGCACTGACGCTGCCAGATGTGAATGCGGCGGGGCCGAAGGGGTTTGCGGGGTGTTTGCCGCGTTGAAGGGCGGCGTTATCAGCTACCACGTTGATAGCTGCCTGCGAAGTGCCATCATGCGCAAGAAGATGTTTTGAGCATTGCCGCCTTGATCCTTTTTCGCACCGCATTCTAGGCTGCCTTCTTCGTGTCCGCCCACGGTTCCGCAAACTCCGAGGCCGATTGGATGCACTGAACCGGATCCTGATCGCCCACACCACGCAGCGCCAGCAGCACCTTGGCCCGGTGGACCTCAGATTTCGCCTGCGGGTACAAAGCCAGCAAGAAACGCTGAAAACGCTCTGCCTGCTCGTCACTGACAGGTGTGGCGTGTTTGAACGAGAACAACGCGTTCACGCTGGACACGACGTCAAACGCCACGTCTTTGGAAAGCGTCGGCCCCAGCGCTCGCTCGCACAGTTCAAGGACAAACGCGGTCGATTCGACGGTTTTAACTTCCTCTACCAAGCCAAGAACAAACGGAATGTTCTGGTTGTCCTCGGCAAGCTCTCGCAGGCCCGCATAACCCCGGGATGCCTAGCAGACAGCCACCTCGGCCCACTTGGCAAATGGGACTGTGCGGGTAGCGCCACCGGACAGTGCCGCTGTTGATGCCCATCCGTTTGCGAGCGCGAGCGCCTTCAGCTCCGCCTCTAGGCAAGGCAGCTTCTCCACAGCGGCGCGCAGCAGGTCCTCGACTTCCAGAGAACCGTTGCGAGATTTCTTTCGGAGCGTCTGGATATTCATGTGCGAAGAAGATGCGCAGCCCGGCAAATTCAAAAATGCAGAGGACTAGTGTCCTGTCATCACTTCAAGAACAGCTTGGACGCCTCTTGCTTAAAGCGCGGGTGGGGCAAGAAAAGCACTTGCATCACCTTCAAGGCCTCATCCCCCATCGGAATCTGGTAGCACGTATCGTCCACATAAAAGCGAAACGCCCCGTGGATGGCCAAGCTCGCCCGGCGCAGCAACTGAACGCCGTTGTCGGCGTGGTCGAGGTTGCCAGTCACTAGGCCCACACGGCCGTCCGGAAAGTTTTTGAGTACTCCGATGCCATCCACGGCGGTAACCTGGTCGCCATTTGCCTTGTGAAAGCCCCCTTCAAACGAGAAAGGAATGAAGCCAGGCACTTCCTGCGTCTTGGAGATTGCGGCAGAGGCATCGTGCAAGATGATTTGCGTCGATTCGCGCACCGGGCTGCGCAGGAGGGAGAAATAGGGTTTCTGGCTTTTCTCGTCGGTGTATTGCAGCCAGGCCGCGCCGCCACCCAGGCCCCACTTCCACGCATGCGTGGAGGCAGGTTGGAGGCAGCCCGCAAAGCTCGCGGAAGGGGCCAGCAGCGAGAAAAACGCACCCCAAAGCACAAACCCGCGCGCCGAAACAACGCGTGATCGCACACAACGCAAAACTTCACTCGCCGCCCAACGCGTCATAACACCGCCCTCTCCGCAAATGATGGACCGCATGCGCGGTCAGCCTGTCAAAGCGGCGAGTATGCCGTCCCCGCCTGGACCCAATGTTCTCGGTGAAGCAATACGCGCAACGCAGCCCTCAGGCGCACCGCAGGGATGCCGAAACGGCAATCGCACGCGTCCAAAAAACACACCCCGATTTACCCTGAAATCAACCGTTTTCGGCGCTGTTTCAAGCCAAACGGGGGTGCCTCGCACGGTATTCTGAATATTCAGTGACACAAACGGCAAGAGGGACCGTGCATGAGAAATTTCAAGATATTCACGAGACTGCTGGTGCTGGTGGGCGTGCTCTCTGCCCTGCTCGTAGCGCTGGGGGCCATCGGCCTGTTTGGCATCGCCAGGTCCAACGCGGCGATGGAGTCGATGTACCAGAACCGCATGCAGGCCCAGCGGGCGGTGGCCGACTTTCGCTACCTGACCACCCGCAATCGGCAGTTGGTATCCAACGCGCTGCTGTCGCCAGCACCGGAGAAAGTGGCCAAGGCCATTGAAGAGGCAGAGGCCAACATCGGCAAGAGCGACCAGGCCTGGGAGGCTTTGCTGGCCACCGCCATGAGCCCCGAGCGGCAGAAGTACATCCAGGCCATTGGCGAGCAGCGCCAGAAGATCATGAAAGAGGGGCTGGCCCCCGCGCTGGCAGCGCTGAAGGACGCCGACGTGGCCACGGCGCGGGTGTTGGTGGTGCGCAAGTTCGACGACCTGTACGACCCCATAGGCAGCGACATGGACGCGCTGCTGGCCCTGACCCAAAAGGAAGCCCGGGGCGAGTACGACGCTGCCGTGCAGCGCTTTGGCACCATCCGCGCCATCGTCATCGGCGCCATCATGGTGGGCGTGCTGTTTGCCGCACTCTTTGGCCTGGCCCTGGTGCGTGGCATCACCCGGCCGCTGCAGCGGGCCGGACAAGTGGCGGATGCGGTGGCCCATGGCGACTTGAGCCAGCCCATCGACACCAGCGGCAAGGACGAGGTGGCAGCCGTGATGCAGGCCCTGGCGGCTATGCAGGCCAGCCTGTCCAACGTGGTGGCAAGTGTGCGCCAGACCTCCGACAGCGTGGCCAACGCCAGCACCGAGATCGCCCAGGGCAATCTGGACCTGAGCAGCCGCACCGAACACCAGGCCAGCGCGCTACAGGAAACCGCCGCCTCCACCGAGCAACTGAGCAGCACGGTGCGACAAAACGCAGACCATGCCCTCCAGGCCAACCGGCTGGCCTTGAGCGCCAGCACGGTGGCGGCCGAAGGCGGTGCCATGGTGGCCGAGGTGGTGCAGACCATGAAGGGCATCCACGAAAGCTCCCAGAAAATCGCCGACATCATTGGCGTGATCGACGGCATTGCCTTTCAGACGAATATCCTGGCTCTGAACGCGGCCGTGGAAGCCGCACGGGCCGGCGAGCAAGGCCGGGGCTTTGCCGTGGTGGCCAGCGAGGTGCGCAGCCTGGCCGGCCGTTCGGCCGACGCGGCCAAGGAAATCAAGCTCCTGATCTCCACCAGCGTGGAGCGTGTGGCACGTGGCACCGCACAGGTGGACAAAGCCGGTGCCACCATGACCGAAGTGGTCAACGCCATCCGCAGCGTCACCGGCATCGTGGGCGAGATCACCGCCGCCAGCAGCGAACAAAGCACCGGCGTCACCCAGATCGGCGAAGCAGTCAGCCAGATCGACCAGGCCACCCAGCAAAACGCAGCGCTGGTCGAAGAAATGGCCGCCGCCGCCAACAACATGCGCACCCAGGCACAGGATCTGGTGAACGCCGTGGCGGTATTCACGCTGCCGGGCCATGGCGGTGGCGGTGGCGGTGGCAGGATGCGCGGCCGCGTCCCGGCCTTGGCCCTGAGTGTGGCGTAAAGACTGCGCCTACCCAGCGCCTCTAGCCGCCACCCAGCGTCAGCGCCACCGAGGGGCTTGCAGCACGCTGCAGGCCTGAGCTATGCCTTTTGCAGGTGCGCGCGCGGATCAGCAGCTCGTTGTGGCACCCTGGTTTTCGATATGTCCGAGGGCGCGGGCGACATATTCCTCCTTCTCGCCCACCGGGGCAAAGTAGTGGATGACCTCGCGGGCCGCCTCGGGCCCTGCCAGCCTCGCGATCAACCAGGCGGCCAGGTACTGCGCCGACAGGCACCCGCCCGCCGTGGCCACGTTTCCCTTGGCAAAGAAAGGCTGGTTCAGCACGGTGACACCAGCCTCTTGCACCCAGGGTTTCGTGGTCAGGTCGGTGCAGGCCGGCACGCCGTCAAGCAGCCCCAACTTGGCCAGGATCAAAGCCCCCGAACACTGAGCGCCCAGCAACTGGCGCGCCGGATCGAAGTCGAGCTCCGCCATCAGGGCGGCGTCCTGCACCACCTCACGCGTCTTCACGCCGCTCCCCACCAGCACGGCATCGGCTGACCGCGCATAGGGCAGCAGCGACTGGGCCTGCACCGTCACGCCGTTCATGGAACGCACCTGGTCTGTAGGGCAGCACAGCGACACCTCCCACCCCGGTTTCTTCACCCGGTTGAGCAGGCCCAGGGCAATCAGGGAATCGAGTTCATTGAAACCGTCGAAGGTCAGGATGGCGATGCGCATGGCGGTGGGGTCCTGTTCAGTAGAGGAAAGGAGTGAATGAAGCAAGAAATGGCCAAGCGCATCCTATCGACGGCATCCAATACAATCAAAAAATTGTCATAGATACGTTTCAACGCAGGGACACAACGCCATGGGCCAGGTTCGGTACAAGCAAGTGGTGGACGCACTGGCGTCGGACATCCGCGCGGGGCAGCTGCGGCCGGGCACACGCCTGCCCACCCACCGCGCGCTGGCCCAGCGGCATGGCCTGGCGCTGGCCACGGCCAGCCGCGTGTATGCCGAGCTGGAGGCCATCGGCCTGGTGGTGGGCGAAACCGGGCGCGGCACCTTTGTGCGCGACCCCGCCTCCCCGCGCGGTGCCGACGCCGACCTCACCACGCCCGCGCCCAGCGCCACAGACTTGTCGTTCAACAACCCCAGCGTGCCGGGCCAGGCAGACCTGCTGCGGGATGCCCTGCGCAAGCTGGCCGCCTCCGGCGACCTGGAATCGCTGCTGCACTACCACCCCTACGGCGGCCGGCCGCACGAACGCGCCATCGTGGCCGGGCACCTGAAGACGCGCCAGCTGCAAGTGGCGGGCGAGCAGGTGCTCATCGTCAACGGCGCGCAGCACGGCATGGCCGTGGCGGCCATGGGCCTGCTCAACCCCGGCGACGTGGTGGCGGTAGACGCCCTCACTTACCCCGGCTTTCGCGTGCTGGCAGAACGCCTGCGGCTGGACCTGGCCCCGGTACCCATGGGCCCCGCTGGCACCGACCTGGACGCCTTACAGCGCCTGTGCGACACCCGGCCCGTGCGCGCCATCTACACCATGCCCACCCTGCACAACCCGCTGGGCTGCGTGATGGGCGCCCGCGCCCGCAAGCGCCTGGTGGGCATGGCGCGCGCACACGACCTGCTGGTGATCGAGGACGCACCCTATGCCTACCTCGCGCCCGAGGCGCCGCCCCCCATCGCGGCGCTGGCACCCGAGCGCACGGTGTACCTCTCCAGCCTGTCCAAGAACGTGGCCACGGGCTTGCGGTTTGGCTTTGTGGCCACATCGCGCGAACTGATCGGCCCCATCGAGCGCGCCGTGCGTGCCACCGCCTGGAACACCGCCGGGGTCGTCACTGCCATCGCCTGCGGCTGGATCGAAGACGGCACCGTGGCCCGGCTGGAGGCCGACAAACGCGCAGACACCGCGCAGCGCCAGGCCATTGCCACCCGGGCGCTGGCGGGGCTGCGGCTGGTGCGGCACCCGCACTCGTACTTCGTCTGGCTGCCGCTGGGCGACGACCAGCGGGCCGACCGCATCGCCGCCGCCCTGGCAGAACGCGGGGTGTCCGTGTCGACCGCCGAAGGGTTTGCCACCACCACCCATGTGCCCCACGCGCTGCGCATCGCGCTGGGGTCGGTGGCGCTTGAAGACCTGGCCCGGTCGCTGGCCGTGGTCAAGGATGTGGTGGTGCAGGACTGTTCGTGAACAGGCGCAAGGAGTCCGGTAGCGCGGCCGGGTTGGGATAACTCGGCAAACGCGGCGAACCCGCCTTGACGCGGCGCACCGGCAGATCGGTGGCCAGGCGCTGTACCGCCGAGCCACGTGACGCCGGTTGAAAGTCGTTCGGCACCACCAGCACATCCGCGAGCGCATCGCGCACGACGCGTTGCGCCACGCTCTCGAACAGCAGGTCAGAGAGCCTGGACGCCGGGTGCTTGCCCACCACGATGAGGTCCGCTGCCGTGTTCTGCTGCTGCACCACCACCTGCCGGGCTGGATCGCCTCGCCCGATGGAAGACGACAGCCGGTTGCGCCGTGCGTCGTACGAATCGGTCAGTGTGAACATCCGGTCTTGCGCATGGCGGCGGCATTCCTCCCGGTAGATCTGAATGGTGCGTTCAGACACTTCGGCATACCGCAGCTTGCCCTCGTTGGCGGTGCTGATCGCATGGAACAGCTCAACCCGCGCGGTGGGATGCAGCGCAAAAGCCAGCTCGACCAGACGGTGCGACACCCGCGAGAAGTCCACCGCCACCATCAAAGTTTGGTAAGGCTGGTCGGCAGGATTGCGCACCACGATCACAGGGCGCTGACAGGCACGCAGCATCTGGATGGCGGGATGCGCGGTGAACCAGGCGCGCAGGCCACGCAACGGCGCCGTGCCCCACACCACCAGGTCGGCGCCCGCCGCCTCGCGCACCACATCCGCAGCGGTGAAGTCGATGCGCGTTGCCGCGTGAACGTGGATGCCGTGGCGCTGCCGAAGTTGCAGCGCATGGTGCGACAGGCGCACGCCCGCGTCCGGCGGGGGTGCCTCAGCGGGTGGGGCCAGATAGACGAGCCTCAGAGTTGCACGGTGCTCAGCGCACAGCAGCGCAGCGCGCGCGATGGCATGGCCTCCCTGCAGAGAGAAATCAGTGATGGCGAGGATGGAGCGAGGGGTCATGGTTGAACGTCCTTCTGTTTTGCACAGCGCGCACCTATCCCGAAGCGCCAATGCGAGATGGCGCCGGGCTGGCGGCGGTGATGCTGGTGAGCGCGGCCCCTGGCGGGCCGCAGACGGGTTGCTGCGGGGCTGACGACTACGTGACGTAGTCGCCCGTGGCCTCAGGCTGGAACTGAATGCCTTCGACAACGGCCGCGCACTCTTCGCCATGCGGCGTGTGCCACGTGGCAACATCCTCCACCTTCAGGCCCAGCAGGCTGATGCCCACGGGCGACAGCACCGAAATGAAACCCGCAGCCGGTTCTGCGTCTTGCGGGTAGCAAATGGTGAGCACCTGGCGCCGGCGGGTGTGCACGTCCACCAGTTCCACGCGGGAATACATGGTGACCACGTTGGCCGACACGGCGCGCGAGTTGGTGATGTCTGCATTGGCAAGCAGATCGTCAAGAACAGCGGGGAGCTGGTGGCCCACCAGCTTGCTCAGGCGTGAATAGTCCAGGTCGGTGAGCGTGCGCTCGCCGTGAACGACAACAACAGCTTCATGCATGAAAGCGCTCCATCAAATGCGGCTGTCGCCCCGTGGAACAAGACGGCCGCTACCGCGCGAGGCTGGTGCCCGGCGGTGGATGGTTGCGCTGAAAGAGGATGGGGAGAGAGGGTGCCGCCGGGCTTATGAATGTGCTGGCGTCAGCTGACGACGCGCATTCTTCTTTACCGCCACTCGCGCGACAGCCGCTGCGTGGAGCAGCGCAGCCAAGGCGGCAAAAGTGCAAAAAAGGAGAGTCGTCATGGGCTGAAGTGTAGGCCGCCTGGACTGGCTTGAGGCCAATGGCCCCAGGGTTCTTGCCAGATAGCGAGGGCGGGAAACTCATTTTTTGATAGCTACTGGCGCTTATTTACAAAGCGCTAAACACGAAGAACTCCCTCGAATCTGCGGCGCTCTCTAAGCAGCGCGAAATGCGGAGAGTCCTGTTCAGCAAACCGGTTCCTACAGAGATTGACGAAGCCACTTCGCGGCCCCCAACGCCCGTCCCGCCGAGGGAAGATCTGCTCCCTCAGGCATCAGTTTCTGACCAACGTCGAATTGCTCTTCGTGCAGGTTCTGGCGCCGAGGGACGGCCCACTGGACAACTTGTCCAGCAAGATCCGGCAAGCTCTACCTATCATTGGCCATGGTGTGACAGCTGCCCAAAGGGCTATGACAAGGCCAACAGGCTTTGGCGGTTTCCGCTTTCGCTTCTGACAATGACGATATCAAGGGAGATCAGCAATGGGGATGAATACTACTGTCACGGCGACTACCGTACGGATCAATGAGGGAAGCCAGGCTGCGGCGCTGAAAGGCTTGCAGAACGGGTGTGCCTCGCACCCGGCGGTATCGGGCTATATCGTGGATGAGCAGGAGTTTATGCAGACCACCTGTCTCGCACGGGCGCTCGAACTGCTGCACATGGAATGCGAAGTGGACGGACGCGATCTTGTGCGCATCGGGTTCGCGGGCGGCAAGAACGACATGTCTCACCATATCTGGCCCCTCATCGAAGAATTTGTGGAACAAGGCTCGGCGGTTTCCACGCTGTTTGAAACCGGTGAGGTGGAAACCGTGCGATTCGCCGAACAAGACGATGGCATGTGCGCTGAAGACGCTCACAGTGACGTGAGCGAGGAGGCGGATGAGTTTCTGGGGGAAATGGCGCACCGCAAGATCACCGACACCGAACTCGATGTCATAACGGGCAGCGAGGGGGGCATTAATTTTGTTGACCACAACCGCAGTACCCCGTTGCTTGTGGCTTGCGAGAACTACCGCTGGGCGGTGCAAGGCCTTGCCGACGCGGAGGTAGAGGACGATGAAGAGGTCATTGAGGAAGCCGCAGAGCGGCTCGGCATCCATGCGCACAACCTTGAGATCGTCTTGCGACGCAACCCGGACCTGACCGCTCGCGATAAGAATGGCTGTGACGCCCTTGGTTTCGCTGCCCAGTCCAGGAATGTTGAATTCGTCGACCGTCTTTTGTTGCACGGTGCCCAAGTCAATGCCAGCACCCTAGTCAATGCGGTGGAAGGCCTTTCACCGGCTGTTTTCAACAGAATCGCCAAGAACAATGCGCACTTGGCGGGCAAGGATTTGTTGGTCCATGCGTGTGCCGCCGCGAGCTATGAACCCGAGAAGCTGGCCATGGTCCGCCACCTCGTGGAAGGTTTTTATTGCGACGTGAATTCTCGGACGGCTGGGCCCATCTGGGTAATGGAAGGGCGCGTGGGCCGCCATGGGACGCCCTTGATGGCCGCAGCGCTCACGGACGACATAGCTGCGGTGGAGTACCTTCTCAGTGCGGGCGCCGATGTGCATGCCCTCGATTGCTACAACAATACCGCCCTGCACTACTGCAGTGGGCAGACGTGGGTGGGGGGAAATGGGATGCAATGCTGGTTCCCGCGTGATGAGAACTCGCGGGTGATCGAAATGCTGCTTGAGCATGGTGCAGACGCCCTGGCCCGGAACGCCGCAGGCCGGACCCCGGCTGATCTGGCCCAAGGCCAGAGGGAGCAAGCTGCGTGAGTTGTTCGGGCCATATTGGGGACCAAGGTCTTGCCTTTTCCTCTGGTCTCTTCTCAGCCTTCCGCCAAGCCTCCCACTCGATTCGTGCATAAATTGCAGCGTCAAGACAGGCTAGCACGCTGCTTAATTTGATAGCTACCAGCGCTTATCCACAAAGCGCTGGAGCCCTATTTCACTTAAATTTTCCGCGCCTCGGTTGCCTCACAGCTTCGCAATCGACACCTCCGTGGACTTGACCAGCGCGACCACGTCGGAACCGACGATGAGGCCCAGGTCGTCCACCGAGCGGGTGGTGATGACCGAGGTGACGACGCCCCATGGCGTCTCGACATCGACCTCGGAGACGACGTCGCCGCGGATGATTTCGCGGACCTTGCCCTTGAACTGGTTGCGGACGTTGATGGCTTGAATGGACATGGGGTTCTCCTTGAATAGTCCGTTGAAAAAAGAGGTAAGTGAAAGAAAAACAAGCAAACGAAAAGAGAGAGAGAGAGAGAGAGAGAAATCAGACCGCCCAGCGCAAGCCATGCGCAGGCACGCCGGGCCAGGAAACCTCGTGCGCAGGCTCCCCATCGGGCTTTTGCAGCACACGGTCGAGGATGCGTTTTTCGATGGCGGCAAACGCGGCGTCGCCATGTGAACGCGGACGCGGCAGGTCGATGCGCTGGTCCAGCGCGATCTGGCCGTCCTCGATCAGGATCACGCGGTCGGCCAGGGCCACGGCCTCTTGCACGTCGTGGGTGACCAGCAGCGCGGTGAAGCCGCTGCTGCGCCACAGGCCTTCGATGAGGCGGTGCATCTCGATGCGGGTCAACGCATCCAGCGCGCCCAGCGGTTCGTCGAGCAGCAAGAGGCGCGGGTTGTGCACCAGGGCACGGGCCAGGGCCACGCGCTGGCGCTGGCCGCCGGACAGGCGCGCGGGCCATTCGCCCAGCCGGTCGCCCAGGCCGACGCGGGCCAGTACGTCGGCCGCCGCGCCGCGCCGCTCGGGCGGCAGGCCCAGGGCCACGTTGTCGGCCACGCGCTTCCAGGGCAAGAGGCGCGAGTCCTGAAACATGATGCGGGTGTCGCTGCTCAGGCCCGTGATGTCCTTGCCATCCAGGCGGATAGCACCGCCGGAGATAGATTCGAGCCCCGCCACCAGGCGCAGCAGCGTGCTCTTGCCGCAGCCGCTGCGGCCCACAATGGCGACGAACTGGCCGGGTTCGATGACCAGCTCGGTCTTCTTGAGCACGTCGCGCGTGCCGTAGCGTTTGTCCACGCCGCGCACTTCCAGGCGCACGCCCTGGGGTTGTAAAGATAAATTAGTGATCAAAATTGCCTCCTGCGCTTATCTATCAAGCGCCAGCAGCTATAAAAATGAGAGTAATTGGGCGCGGTGGCTGCACTGGGCGCGACCCAATGCGAGGGACGCCGCGCAAGGGCCGCCCCGCCGCGCTGGCGTCGTCCCCCTTCTCTCGAATCGCATAGCGATTCGAGAGAAGGGGGAAGCCGCGTAGCGGCTCAGGGGGATGCTCATGCCTGATACCCGGGATGCCACCTCAGCCAGTAGCGCTCCAACCCCTTGGCGAAGACGTCGGCCAGCTTGCCCAGCAGCGCATACAGCAGGATGCCCACGAGCACAATGTCGGTCTGCAGGAACTCGCGTGCATTCATCGTGAGGTAGCCGATGCCCGCCTGCGCCGAGATGGTCTCGGCCACGATCAGGATCACCCACATCAAACCGAGCGAGAACCGCAGCCCCACCAGGATGCTGGAGAGCGCCCCGGGCAGGATGATCTGCTTGTAGAGCTGCCAGCGGTTAAGGCCATAGGTGCGCCCCATCTCGATCAGCCCCGGGTCCACATTGCGGATGCCGTGGAAGGTGTTGAGGTAGATCGGGAAGAAAACCGACACGCTGATGAGAAACAGCTTGGCCGATTCGTCGATGCCGAACCACAGGATCACCAACGGGATCAGCGCCAGCGCAGGGATGTTGCGCACCATCTGGATGGTGGAGTCGAGCAGCGTCTCGAGCAGCTTGATGGAGCCGGTGAGCAGGCCCAGCAGCAACCCCAGGCCGCCGCCAATGGCCAGCCCGGTCAAGGCCCTGCCGGCGCTGACCCGCACATGGGTCCAGAGTTCGCCCGATACGGTCAGGGCCCAGGCGGCCTTGACGACCTCCAGCGGTGCAGGCAGTACGCGGGTGGACAGCCAGCCTTGCGACGAGGCGATCTGCCACAGCACGATGAGCCCCACGGGCACGGCCCAGGGCAGCAGGCGCTGCGCGATCTGTTGGAAAAAGCGCACCACAGGTGCGGGCAGCAAAGGCCCTTCTATGGGCAGGTCCACGGTGTCGGCCACCGGGGATACCTGCAGTTCTCTTGCGGTGTGTGTCATGGAGAGTTCCGGTTCGGGGACAAGTCAGCTTTGCGACGCGCGCGGCACAAAGTCATTGGCCACGGTTTCGCCAAACGGGCCCAGCGGGTTGCCAAACAAGGGATTGCCGCTGGCCA
This sequence comes from Acidovorax sp. NN32, assembly GCF_057597245.1. Lineage (NCBI taxonomy): Bacteria > Pseudomonadati > Pseudomonadota > Betaproteobacteria > Burkholderiales > Comamonadaceae > Acidovorax > Acidovorax sp. NN32. The sequence continues at coordinate 2,401,870 of NZ_CP199679.1, read as the reverse complement.
GCTGGTTGCGCAGCGGCAGGGGCAGCAGCGGGAACACCAGCTCGGCAAAGCGGTAGGCCTCGTCCAGGTGCGGGTAGCCCGACAGCACGAAGGTGTCGAGCCCCAGCGCGGCGTATTCCTCGATGCGTGCAGCCACCGTTTGCGGGTCGCCCACCAGGGCCGTGCCCGCGCCACCACGCACCAGTCCCACGCCCGCCCACAGATTGGGGCTGATTTCCAGGTCCTTGCGGCTGCGCTTGGCACCACCAGCGTGCAAGGCGGCCATGCGGCGCTGGCCTTCGGAGTCCATGCGCGCAAACACGGCCTGGGCGCGCACCACGGTGTCGTCATCCACATGGCTGATGAGTTCCTCGGCTGCGGCCCAGGCCTGCTCATCGGTCTCGCGCACGATGACGTGCAGGCGGATGCCGAAGTTGACGGTGCGGCCATGTTTGGCGGCGCGCGCGCGCACGTCTGCCACTTTTTTGGCGACTTCAGCCGGTGGCTCGCCCCATGTCAGATAGGTTTCCACCTGCTCGGCCGCCAGGTCGTGTGCGGCGGGCGACGAGCCGCCAAAGTACACGGGCGGGTGGGGCTGCTGCAGCGGCGGAAAGAGCAGCTTGGCCCCTTTCACCGAGAGGTGCTGGCCTTCAAAGTCCAGGCTCTCGCCCCGGTGGCTGCGCGCCAGAATCTCGCGCCAGATGCGGATGAACTCGGCCGACTGTTCGTAGCGCGTGGCGTGGTCCAGGAACACGCCGTCGCCCTCCAGCTCGGCCTGGTCGCCGCCTGTGACCAGGTTGATGAGCAGGCGCCCGCCCGAAAGCCGGTCGAACGTGGCCGCCATGCGCGCAGCCAGCGCGGGCTGGTGCAGGCCGGGGCGCACGGCCACCAAAAACTTGAGGTTGCGCGTGACGGGCAGCAGGCTGGACGCCACCACCCACGGGTCTTCGCACGAGCGGCCGGTGGGGATGAGCACGCCTTCGTAGCCCAGGCTGTCGGCCGCCACCGCGACCTGCTTGAGGTAGTCGTGGTTGAGCTGGCGTGCGCCTTTGGCGGTGCCCAGGTAGCGGCTGTCGCCGTGGGTGGGAATGAACCAGAAAATTTTCATGAATGCCTCGGGGTAGATATGGGTTGGATGCGGTGGATGTGACTCAGGGCTTGGAGGTGGCAGCGGCCAGTTGCGCAACCGCAGGTCGCCACACGATGTCGGCCACGTTCACAGGCTTGGGAATCAGGCCGAGCTTGAAAAACGCATCGGCCACACGCTGCTGGTCAGCCACGGTGGCGGTGCTGAGCAGGCCCACGGGTGACGACGGACGGCGCTGGATGAACAGGCTCACCACGCCAGCGTCCAGGCCGCTGAAGTCGGCAATGAGCTTGATCGCGTCCTTGCGCGCCTCTTGCGCCAGGCGGTCGGCGCGGCTGAGTTCTTCAAACAGCACGCGCAGTACCTGGGGATGGGCCTGCACGAAGGGGCGGGCCGCCAGGTAGAAGGAGTTGTTGCTGCTGGCCAGGTCGCGCCCCGTGGCCAGCACGCGGGGCTGGATGGCCAGCTCGGTGGCAGCGTAGAAGGGGTCCCAGATGGCCCATGCGTCCACGCTCTTGCGCTCGAACGCGGCGCGCGCGTCGGCCGGAGCCAGGTACACGGGCTGGATGTCGGCCCACTGCAGCCCTGCCTTTTCGACTGCGCGCACCAGCAGGTAGTGGGCGCTGCTGCCCTTTTGCACGGCAATGCGGCGGCCCTTGAGGTCGGCCAGCTTGCGCAGGGGCGAATCGTTGAGTACCAGCAGCGCGGAGCTGTCGGGCTTGGGTGGCTCGGCGCCCACGTAGAGCAGGTCTTTGCCAGCGGCCTGGGCAAACACGGGGGGCGAGTCGCCGGTCAGGCCGAATTCGAGGCTGCCAACCGACAGCGCCTCCAGCAGCTGCGGCCCAGCCGGGAACTCCAGCCAGCTGATTCGCGTGCCCGGAAAGCGCTTTTCCAGCACGCCCTGCTGCTTCAGGATGACGAGGTTGACGGCCGACTTCTGATAACCAATGCGCAGTTGCTCAGGCCCTTGCACGGCTGCGCTTTGCGCGTGGGCATAGCGGCTGGCCAGCGCCCAGCTGAAAGCGGTAACGCCCAGCAGCTGCAGTGCGCGGCGGCGCTCGGAGTTGATGGCGAGGTGGGTCATGGCGATGTGTCCTTTCATGGCCCGATTCACAGCAGATCAACCGGCGCGGCATGCAGCAGGTTGAGCTTTTTGGGGATGAGCTTGAGGTCGAAGAAGGTGTCGGCAATCGCCTGCTGCTCGGCCAGGATCTCGCGCGTGACGGGTGCGGTGCCGAAGCGGGCGCGGCTCAGGTACAGGTCGGTGATGGACTTGTCCAGACCCAGCACGGCCGACAGCTCGGCCGCCGCGGCCTCCTTGTTTTTAGACGCCCAGGTGTCGATGGCGTCGACCTCTTCGATGGCGATGCGCAGCACGTCGGCGTTCCTGGTGGCGAAGTCGCGCGAGGTGAAGTAGTAGGCGCGGTTGTTGACCACGCCCGTGGCATCGACCAGCAGACGCGCATCGAGCTGCTTTTGCGCGGCGGCGAGGAAGGGGTCCCAGATGATCCAGGCATCGATCGCGCCGCGTTCAAACGCGGCCCGCGCGTCGGCCGGGGCCAGGAAGATGGATTGCACGTCGCCGTACTTCAGACCGTTCTTCTCCAGCAGCTTGACCAGGAAGTACTGCACGTTGGAGCCCTTGTTGTAGGCCACGCGCTTGCCTTTGAGGTCGGCCACGCTGCGGATGGGCGAACCGCTGGGAACGATGACCGCCTCCAGTGCGGGGCGCGGCACGGTGGCACCGGCATAGACCAGCGGGGCGCCTGCCGCCTGGGCAAAGATGGGCGGGGCTTCGCCCACGTCGCCGAAGTCGATGGAGCCGACATTGAGGGCTTCGAGCTGCACGGGGCCCGCGTTGAACTCGGTCCAGGTCACCTTCACACCCAGCGGGGCCAGGCGCTTTTCGAGCGTGCCACGGCCCTTGAGGATGGAGAGCCAGCCCTTTTGGTGGCCCACGCGCAGCACGCGGCCAGCGTTTTGCGACCAGGCCTGGGGCGTTGCGACCGTTGCCGTAGTGGCAGCAACCGCGGCCAGCAGTTGGCGGCGTTGCAGGGAGAAGCGGTTCAGTTCGTTCATGGTGCGGATTCCAGATTCAAAGCAGTTGTGGGATGGGCGACCGGGCTGGGTTGGCAGCAGGCGGCACACCGCCCTGCCCGCGCACCCGGCGCAGCAACAAAATCAAAATAAAGAGGACGAAGGGGGAGAAAGGCTGGCGCTGGCACCACGGCAGGGCCGCAGCGCCACGCCGTTGTCAGACGCTACATCGCACCTGCGAGAACGGCACCGGCGCAAACCGGGTGGCCTGGGCGGGCGACGGGCGCAGGGTTTCGGTCACCAGCACGTTCACCGCATCGTCCAGCCGGGCGGCAATGTCGGCCTGCACGTGGTAGCTGCCCTCGGGCGTGAGGGTGACCTGGGCATCGGTGGCGTAAATGCCAGGCAGGATGCTTTTGGCGCCCAGCGACTGCAGCACGGGCCGCAGCGCGTAGTCGAGCGCCAGCATGTGGTGCGGGCTGCCGCCCGTGGCCAGGGGCAGCACGACCTTGCCCTTGAGGGCCGTTTGCGGCAGCAGGTCCAGAAACACCTTGAGCACGCCGCTGTAGGCCGCCTTGTAGACCGGGGTGGCCACCACCAGCACGCTGGCATCGGCCACCTGGTCGATGGCATGCACCACCGTGGGGTGGCCAAAGTCGGCCAGCAGCAGCGCCTGGGGCGAGAGGTCGCGGATGTGGATGCGGTCCACCAGCGCACCACGCACTGAGAGGCGCTGGGCCACGGCATCCAGCAAGGCGGCGGAGCGGGAACGCTCGGAGGGGCTACCAGCGATGAGAAGAGCGGACATAAGAGAGGATTCCAGAGGGCGTGGTCAGACCAGCGCCACCCTGGATCCGGCTTCGCCGGTCCAGCGGTGGCGCCCCTTGAGGGGAGGCGGCTGAAGGCCGCTTCGGGGTGAGCCTATTTTTTGGTGTAGATCTGGTCAAAGCTCGCGTTGTCCGCAAAGTGCTCTTTGGCCGCCTTGTCCCAGCCACCGAACGCGTCGTTGATGGTGAACAGGTTCAGCTTGGGGAACTGCTTGGCGTACTTGGCCTTGGCTTTGTCAGAGACAGCGGGGCGGTAGAAGTGCTTGCCCGCAATGTCCTGGCCTTCTTCGGTGTAGAGGTACTGCAGATAGGCCTCGGCCACGGCACGGGTGCCCTTTTTGTCCACGTTCTTGTCCACCACCGACACGGCGGGTTCGGCCAGGATGGAGATCGACGGCGCGATCACGTCGAACTTGGTGCCGAACTCTTTTTCGAGCAGGTAGGCCTCGTTCTCCCACGCAATCAGCACGTCGCCCTGGTTGCGCTGCGCAAAGGTGATGGTGGAGCCGCGCGCGCCGGTGTCCAGCACAGGCACGTTGCCATACAGCTTGGCCACGAAGTCCTTGGCCTTGGCGTCGCCGCCGTACTTGCGCTTGGCGAATTCCCACGCGGCCAGGTAGTTCCAGCGCGCGCCGCCCGAGGTCTTGGGGTTGGGCGTGATCACCTTCACGTCGGCGCGCACCAGGTCGTCCCAGTCCTTGATGCCCTTGGGGTTGCCCTGGCGCACCACCAGCACGATGGTCGAGGTGTAGGGCGAGCTGTTGTGTGGCAGGCGCTTTTGCCAGTCCTTGGGAATCCAGCCGCCGTTGGTGTGCAGCGCATCGGTGTCGCCCGCCAGGGCCAGCGTGGCCACGTCGGCGTCCAGCCCGTCGATGATGGAGCGTGCCTGCTTGCCCGAGCCGCCGTGGCTTTGCTTGATGGTCACGTCCTGGCCGGTCTTGGCCTTCCAGTGCTTGGCAAACGCCTGGTTGAACTCCACGTACAGCTCGCGAGTCGGGTCGTACGACACATTGAGCAGCGTCACAGACTGTGCAAACGACGGCAATGCCGTCAGGGCCAAACTGCCCACCAGGGCGGCGGCGAAGGGAAACTTGATAAAGTCGCGGCGAGAGTTCATGGGAGGGCCTCTTTTGTGAATGTGTTGCGGTGCAAATCACCGATGGAACGCATTCTGGAAGGCCCTCTTCAAAACTGGAACTACTGAGATTTCAGTTCTTAATATCCAAATCATCTGAGCAAAGCCTTTTTCGCTCGCCCCCGCTACAAGGAATTCCCATGGCACGCACCGTTCAATGCATCAAGCTCGGCAAGGAAGCCGAAGGCCTCGACTTTCCGCCTTACCCCGGCGAACTGGGCAAACGCATCTGGGAAAGCGTGAGCAAAGAAGCCTGGGCCGGCTGGCTCAAGCACCAGACCATGCTGGTCAATGAAAACCGCCTGAACCTGGCCGATGCGCGCGCCCGCCAGTACCTGGCCCGGCAGATGGAAAACCATTTCTTCGGCGGCGGCGCAGACGCCGCGGCGGGATACGTCCCGCCCAGTGCGTAACGTAGTGAAGCACTGCGAGAAATGGTTTCACCAAAACCACTTTTTTGGCAGCGGCGCTGACGCTGCGGCGGGATATGTCCCGCTTGGCGCGTGACGCAGCGCAACGCACCCTGGAGCGGTTCGCGGTAAAAACCGCCTTCCCTTTCCAACAGGCCGGCGCCACGCCGGCCTTTTGCCGTTCTCATGACTGAACCCATCGAGTGGCTGCCGGACGGCACCCCCTACAGCCCCCGCTTCGGCGACCGCTACCACAGCGAAAACGGCGGCCTCACCCAGGCCCGCCGGGTGTTTCTGCACGGCTGTGGTTTGCCCGACGCCTGGGCGGGGCAGCCGCAATGGCGCATTCTGGAGACCGGGTTTGGCTTTGGCCTGAACTTCCTGGTGACCTGGGCCGCCTGGCGGGCCGACCCCGCGCGGCCCACGCTGCTGCACTTCGTATCGACAGAAGCCTGGCCCGTGAGTGCCGGCGACCTGCTGCGAGCCACCTCGGTCCACCCCGAGCTGGCGCCGCTGGCTGAGGCATTGCACCGCCAGTGGTGGGGCCTGCTGCCGGGCGTGCACCGCCTGCGTTTTGATGACGGCCGGGTGCTGCTCACCCTGTATGTGGGCGACACCCAGGCCATGCTGCGCCAGCAAAACCTGGTGGTAGATGCCGTCTACCTCGACGGCTTCAGCCCCCAGCGCAACCCCGAGATCTGGGACCCGCACACCCTGAAAGCCGTGGCGCGCTGCTGCCGGCGCGGTACACAGCTCGCCACGTGGACCATCGCACGCGCCGTGCGCGATGCCCTGGCGCAATGTGGCTTTGAAGTGATCCGCGTGCCCGGCGTGCCGCCCAAGCGCGACAACCTGCACGCCACCTACAACCCACGCTGGGAGCCGCGCACCACGCGCCAGCCTGTGGCCACGCCCGAACCCGCCCTGCCCGGCCCCTGCATCGTGATCGGCGGCGGCATTTCAGGCGCCGCCGCCGCCGCCAGCCTGGCCCGGCGCGGCTGGCAGGTGGTGGTGCTCGACCAGGCCCCCAAGCCCGCTGCGGGCGCCTCGGCCCTGCCTGCCGGGGTGTTTGCGCCCCATGTGTCGCCGGATGACAGTGTGCTCTCGCGCCTGTCGCGCAGCGGTATCCGCACCACGCTGGAGCAGGCCCGCTGGCTGCTGAGCGAGGGCATGGACTGGGCCCATTGCGGGGTGCTGGAGCATCGCACCGACGGCACGCCCGGCCTGTCGCCCGATTGGGACCAAGGGCCAGGCGCCGCCTGGAGCGAGCCTGCGTCCCCCGCCGCCTTGGCTGCCGCTCAGCTACCGCCCGATGCCACGGCCTGCTGGCACCACCAGGCAGGCTGGGTGCGCCCTGCCCGCCTGGCCACGGCCTTGCTGGCGCAGCCCGGCATACGCTGGCAAGGGAGGTGCCAGGTGGCACAGCTACGACGCGCAGAGCCCCCCGCCGCCGATGACCACCCGGCCACCACGGTCTGGCAGGCGCTGGATGCCCAGGGCCAGGTGCTGGCCGAGGCACCCACAGTGGTCATTGCGGCGGGCGCTGGCAGCCTGGAGCTGCTCAACCACCGCTGGCCTTTGCAGCCGGTACGGGGGCAGGTGTCGTGGGGGGACCATTCAGACCCTGCGGCGCCGCTGCTGCCGTTTCCGGCCAACGGCAACGGCAACTTGGTGCCCCACTTTCCGCTCGGCGGCGATGCAGGTGGCCGCCAGGGCTGGGGTTGGGTAATGGGCTCCACGTTTGAGCGGGATGTGCAGGCCCTGCCGCCCAGCGCCGCCGACGTTCAGGCGGCCCATGCCACCAACTGGGGCAAGTTGCAGGCACTGCTGCCCGCAATAGCACCGCAATTGGCGCCCGCGTTCCACCAAGGGTCGCACGCTCCCCCCACCGCAGCGTCAGAACCCGAAGGGGGGCCAGCAGCGCCGCCTGCCCTGAAAACCTGGGCCGCCGTGCGCTGCACCGCGCCGGATCGCCTGCCCATCGTCGGCCCTGTGGACGCCACGGACCTTCCGGGCCTGTGGGTCAACACCGCCATGGGCGCGCGGGGGCTGACGCTGGCGCTGCTCTGTGGCGAGCTGCTGGCAGCCCGCCTGCAAGGTGAACCCCTGCCGCTGGACGCCAAGCTGGCCAGGGCGCTGGGAACGGAGCGTCTGTAAACGCCGAAAACGCGTAAAAAAACCGCGCCCGCACTTGCTTATAAGCAAATTGACATATCAGCAGAGCGAAACAATAGTTTGCTTCCATAAGCCTCTCCCCTACATTCGCACCCATGCATGAATTGGCGTTTGTTTTTGCGGGCTTTGCGGTCGGGCTGATTGTGGGCCTGACCGGCGTGGGCGGTGGCTCGCTGATGACGCCAATCCTGATTTTCTTCTTTGGCATCAAGCCCCACATGGCCGTGGGCACCGACCTGCTGTTCGCTGCCTTCACCAAGATGGGCGGCACCGTCAGCCTGGCCCGCCAGCGCCTGGTGCCCTGGAAAGTGGTGGGCCAGCTTTGCGCAGGCAGCATTCCGGCCGCGTTGCTGGCGCTGTGGGCGCTCAAGATGATGGGCCCGGCCAGCAGCACCGCGCAGCGTGTGATGACCACCACCCTGGGTTTTGCCCTGCTGCTGACGGCAGCGGCCACGCTCTATAAGGTAGTGGCGTTTTCTGCCCAGCGCCAGGCGGCCGAAGCCGCAGCCCGCAAGAGCCACACGGGCGACCCCACACGCCCTCGCCACTGGATCCTGCCCGTGCTGATGGGTGCCGTCATCGGTACGCTGGTCACCTTTACCTCGGTGGGCGCGGGCGCCATTGGCGTCACGGTGTTGCTGCTGGTCTACCCCATGCTGCCCCTGCCGCGCATCATTGGTGCCGACATTGCGTATGCCGTGCCCCTGACTCTGGTGGCTGGCCTCGGACACGCCTCGCTGGGCTCGGTGGACTGGCCTTTGCTTGCACAATTGCTGGCTGGCTCGCTGCCGGGCATCTGGCTGGGCTCGCGCCTGGTGACCCGCACGCCCGAGCGCCTGATTCGCTCCATCCTCTCGCTGTTGCTCGCCTGGGCGGGCTTCAAACTGATCTTGATTTGAGTTGCACGCACTGAACTGCACTGACCACGATGTACCAATACACAGAATTCGACCGACAATTTGTGCAACAGCGGGCACGGCAATTCCGTGACCAGCTCACGCGCTGGCAGACCGGCAAGCTGCCCGAAGACAACTTCCGCCCACTGCGCCTGCAAAACGGCTGGTATGTGCAGCGCTACGCCCCCATGCTGCGCGTGGCTGTGCCTTACGGTGAAATCGCAAGCCGCCAGTTGCGCGTGCTGGCCCAGATCGCCCGCGAATACGACGAACCCGAAGCGGCCGTCTTCAAGGCCGCCATGGAAGGCCAGGGCAAGCTGGGCACCACCTTCCTGCCCAAGAACTGCGCCCACTTCACCACCCGCACCAATGTGCAGTTCAACTGGATTCCGCTGTCCAAAAGTGCGGATGTGATGGACCTGCTGGCCACTGTGGACATGCACGGCATCCAGACCAGCGGCAACTGCATCCGCAACACCACCACCGATGCCCTGGCCGGCATTGCCGTGGACGAAATCGTGGACCCACGCCCCTATGCGGAAATCATCCGCCAGTGGACCACGCTGCACCCCGAATTCGCTTTTTTGCCACGCAAGTTCAAGATCGCCATCAGCGGTGCCAAGGACGACCGCGCCGCCACGGGCTGGCACGACGTGGGCCTGCACCTGCTCAAGAATGAGCAGGGCGAGATCGGCTTCAAGGTGTTTGTGGGCGGTGGCATGGGTCGCACGCCGGTGATTGGCACGGTGATCCGCGAGTTCCTGCCCTGGAACCAGATCATGAATTACATCGAGGCCATCGTGCGCGTGTACAACGAGCACGGCCGCCGCGACAACAAGTACAAGGCCCGCATCAAGATTTTGGTCAAGGCCGAAGGCCAGCAGTACATCGACGATGTGGAAGAAGAGTACCGCCAGATCGTCGAGATCGACGGTGGCCCCCACACCATTCCGCAGGCTGAGTTTGACCGCGTGGCCGCCTGCTTTGTGACGCCGAAGCTGGCCAACATTGCCGATGTGCCCCCTGCAGCACTGCAGGCATCGCTGGACGCCCTGGCGGCAGAGCACGTGATGTTCGGCCGCTGGCTGCAGCGCAATGTGCACCCGCACCAAAACCCGCAACTGCGCGCCGTGACACTGTCGTTCAAGCGCCCCGGCCAGTCGCCGGGTGATGCCACCAGCGAACAACTGATCGCCCTGGCTGACCTGGTGGACAAATACTCCGCCGGAGAAGCCCGCGTGACGCACGACCAGAACGTGTTGCTGCCCTGGGTGCACGCCAGCCGCCTGTTTGACCTGTGGCAAGAGGCCAAGGCCCTGGGCCTGGCCAGCGCCAACGTGCAGCTGCTGACCGACATGATCGCCTGCCCCGGCGGCGACTTCTGCGCGCTGGCCAACGCCCGCTCGCTGCCCATTGCCGAGGCCATCACCCAGCGCTACCAGGACCTGGACGAGCTGGACGACATCGGCGAGATCGACCTGCACATCAGCGGCTGCATCAACAGCTGCGGCCACCACCACAGCGGCCACATCGGCATCCTGGGCGTCGATAAAGACGGCAAGGAGTGGTACCAGGTGACGCTGGGTGGCTCCGATGGTTCCGACCTGTCGGGCGCTGCCGTGGCGGGCAAGGTGATCGGCCCCTCGTTCTCTGCGGCCGAAGTGCCCGACGTGATCGAGGCGGTGCTCAGCACCTACCGCGACCTGCGCGAAAGCGGCGAGACCTTCCAGAACACCGTGCGCCGCACTGGCCTGGACCCGTTCAAGGAAGCCGCAAAGCTTGCCCGCCACAAAGACGAAACCCTGGCCACAGCCTAAGAGGCTGAGAGTCTTTTTCCTATGCCCGCCTTGCACGCCAAAACACCGCTGCTCGTCGTTGCAAATGCGCGCCATAGCCCAAGCTATGGCTGTGCTTTGCGCCTCGATCAGCGGCGTTTTGACGCACCTTTCGGGCACTCGAAAAAAACTCCCAGCCTCTGAAGCCGCCCTGCCACCGAAATCCGAACGATGATGAACCTGACACTTCTTGCATCCCACGAACACCAGCCCCCGGCGGAAGGCGACGCCCGCGTGGTGGCGTTGGCCAACGATGCCGACGCCACAGCCCTGCCGCTGGAAGGCGTGGAACGCGTGGACCTGCACTTCCCCAACTTCACCGATGGCCGTGCGTTCAGCCAGGCCTTTTTGCTGCGCCGCCGCCGTGGCTTTGCTGGCGAAATCCGCGCCACGGGTGATGTGCTGATCGACCAACTCGTGCAAATGCAGCGCACGGGCTTTAGCAGCGCGGTGCTGGCCGAGGGGGTGGATGCCGCCGATGCCCAGCGCCAGTTTGAACTGTTCCCAGGCTTCTACCAGGGCGACGCCGTCAATCCCCAGCCGCTGTTTGCCCACCGCGCCGCCGCCTGAGAACCCAACCCATAAGCCCTGCACCATGAGCCAAATCGATCTCGCACGCATCAACGCCGACCTCGGCCGCAACGCACCAGACCTGGTGGCCTGGGCGCTGGGGCTGGGCCAGCCCGCCATCGTCACCACCAACTTCCGCCCCTTTGAGGCAGTGATCCTGCACATGGTCACGCAAGTCAACCCTGACGTGCCCGTGGTGTGGATGGACAACGGCTACAACACCGAAGCCACCTACCGCTTTGCCGACGAGGTGACAAAGCAACTGGGCCTGAAGCTGCAGATCTACCTGCCACGCCGCTCACGCGCGCACCGTGAAGCCGTGGAAGGCGCGACCCCCGCGCTGGACGACCCACGCCACGCAGCCTTTACCGAAGAAGTGAAGCTGGAGCCCTTTGCCCGCGCCCTGCGCGAAACGGCCCCCAAGGTGTGGTTTACCGCACTGCGCGCCACCGACACCGCCGTGCGTGCACAGATGGACCCGGTCAGCATCAACCCCGACGGCCTGATCAAGGTCGCGCCGCTGCTGCACTGGTCGTCCAAGGAGCTGCACGAATACTGCGTCAAGCACGGCCTGCCCAACAACTTTGACTACGTGGACCCCACCAAGGGCGAAGACAACCGCGAGTGCGGTTTGCATCTGGCCCACTGACTCCACTGCAGCACCGACCATGAACACCCGGACCGATACCGCGCTGCTTGAGAAGAAAACCAACGATATGAGCTACCACCTGAACAACTCGCACCTCGACGCCCTGGAAGAAGAAACCATCTTCATCCTGCGCGAAGTGGCTGCCGCCTTTGAACGCCCTGCCTTGCTGTTTTCGGGCGGCAAGGATTCGCTGGTCATGCTCAAGTGCGCCGAAAAGGCCTTTGGCACCAAGGCCAGCGGCGGCGGCATTCCCTACCCGCTGCTCATGATCGACACGGGCCACAACTTCCCCGAAGTGACGGATTTTCGCGACTTCCGCGCCAAGGAACTCGGTGCTGAACTCATCGTGCGCAATGTCGAAGACTCCATGGCACGCGGCACCGTGCGACTGGCCCACCCCGGCGAATCGCGCAACGTGCACCAGTCCGTCACGCTGCTCGAAGCGATCGAGGAATTCCGCTTTGACGCCCTGATCGGCGGCGCCCGCCGCGATGAAGAAAAGGCACGCGCCAAAGAGCGCATCTTCAGCCACCGCGACAGTTTTGGCCAATGGCAGCCCAAGGCCCAGCGGCCTGAGCTGTGGACCCTGTTCAACACCCGCCTGCAGCCCGGCGAACACTTCCGCGTGTTCCCCATCAGCAACTGGACCGAGCTCGATGTGTGGCAGTACATCGACCGCGAACAGATCGGCCTGCCCAGCATCTACTACACGCACAAGCGCCAGGTGGTGGACCGCAAGGGCCTGCTGATGCCCGTGACCGAGCTGACACCGCCGCGTGAAGGCGACGTGGTCGAGACACGCGACGTGCGCTTTCGCACCGTGGGCGACATCACCTGCACCGCACCGGTGGAGAGCACCGCCGCCACCCCGGCCGAGATCGTCATCGAGACCCTGGCCGCCGACGTGAGCGAGCGCGGTGCCACCCGCATGGACGACAAGACCAGCGATGCCTCGATGGAAAAGCGCAAGAAAGACGGGTACTTCTGATGACCACTATGAATTCGATAGCTTCCAGCGCAATCCCTACAAGCGCTACAGGAAAAAATGACCACATTTCCGCGCTCAAGTTCATCACCTGCGGCAGCGTGGACGACGGCAAGAGCACGCTGATCGGCCGTCTGCTGGTGGACAGCAAGGCCGTGCTGCAGGACCACCTGGCTGGCGTTCAGCGCCAGGGTGAGACCGACCTGGCCCTGCTGACCGACGGCCTGAGCGCCGAGCGCGAACAGGGCATCACCATCGACGTGGCCTACCGCTACTTCGCCACCGAAGAGCGCAAGTTCATCATTGGCGATGCACCCGGCCACGAGCAATACACCCGCAACATGGTCACCGCCGCCAGCAGCGCCGACGCCGCCGTGGTGCTGGTCGATGCCACCAAGCTCGACTGGAAGAACCCCGGCCTGGCCCTGCTGCCCCAAACCCGCCGCCACAGCCTGCTGGCCCACCTGCTGCGCGTGCACTCGCTGGTGTTTGCCGTGAACAAGCTCGACGCGGTGGAAGACCCCGCTCTGGCGTGGCAGCACATCCAGGGCGCGTTGCAGTCCTTTGCCCAGGCGGCAGGCATCACCGTGCGCGCCATGGTGCCGGTGTCGGCCCTCAAGGGCTGGAACGTGGTGGACGCCCATGCGGGCTGGTGCGGCTATGACGGCCCCACGCTGCTGCAGGTGCTGGAAGCACTGCCCAACACCCCCGCAGACACAGCGCTGGCACCGGCCTTCCCGGTGCAGTGGGTCGAGAAGTTCTCGTCGTCCTCCGACACCTCGCAAGGCCGCCGTGTGTTCTGGGGCCGCGTGGCTGCGGGCAGTTTTGCGCCCGGCACCGCTGTACAGATCTTCCCCAGCGGCCAGCTGGCCACCGTGGCGCAAGTGCTGGACCATGCGCGTCGCCCCAAGGACGTGCCCGCAGGTACCAGCGCCGGCATCATCCTGGACCGCGAGGTGGATGTCTCGCGGGGCGACTGGATTCTGGCGGCGCCTGCCGTCGCCACCCCCGCCGAAGACGACTTCGACACGCCCGCCAGCGTGCCTGCATGGCCCGCCAGCCGCGAGCTGCGCACCACGGTGGCCTGGATGGACGACGAGCCCCTGGTCGCAGGCCGCGTGTACTGGGCGCTGCACGGCCACCGCTGGGTCAAGGCCAAGGTCAAGGCCGTGGTGCACAAGCTCAACATCAACACGCTGGCCGAAGAGGCCGCCACCCAGCTCGACCCCAATGCCATCGGCCATGTCGACCTGCTGCTGCAAGAGGCGATTCCGGCCGCCCCCTTTGGCAAAGCCCGGGTGCTCGGATCGCTGATCCTGGTGGACACCGCGAGCCACAAAACGGCCGGTGCCGTGCTGGTGAACTGATCTAGATCAGCGCCCGTAACCCCAGTCACCCCATCGGGGTGAGGGACCCTGTAACCAAAGGTCGGTGAAAGCTTCTAAAATTGAGGGTTTTCACCGACCCACACAACTCCTGTCATGACCCACGTCGTCTCCGAAAACTGCATCAAGTGCAAGTACACCGATTGTGTGGACGTGTGCCCCGTGGACTGCTTCCGCGAAGGCCCGAACATGCTTGTCATCGACCCCGATGAATGCATCGACTGCGCCGTCTGCATCCCCGAATGCCCGGCCAACGCCATCTTTGCCGAAGAAGATCTGCCGGCCGACCAGATTGCTTTCATCAAGCTCAACGCCGACCTGGCCTTTGCCGACGGCTGGAAGAGCATCACCAAGCGCAAGCCAGCGCTGCCAGACGCCGACGAGTGGAATGGCAAACCGGGCAAGGTCAACGAACTGGTCAAGTAAAACGCCCCGCGCCCCGTTGGTGTCCGAGACTTTGCAAGTGCCCGCAGTCGTAGAGACCGACGCCGTTGTCATCGGCGCGGGTCCTGTGGGCCTGTTCCAGGTCTTCCAGCTGGGCCTGCAAGGCATCACCGCCCATGTCATCGACGCCCTACCCCATGCGGGTGGCCAGTGCGTCGAGCTGTACGGCGACAAACCCATCTACGACATCCCCGGCATCCCCGTGTGCACCGGGCGCGAGCTGGCTGGCCTGCTGCTTGAGCAGATTGCGCCGTTCAAGACCCAGTGGCACCTGAACACGCTGGTGTCCGCACTCACCGTGCAGGCCGATGGGCGCCTGCTGGTCGAAACCTCCCAGGGCGCACAACTGCTGGCCCGCACGGTGTTCATTGCTGCCGGTGTGGGCGCCTTTGTGCCACGCACGCTCAAGGTGGACGGCATCGAGCGCTTTGTGGGCGCCCAGGTCCACTACCAGAACCTGCCCGCCACGGCCCACGTAGCCGGGCTCCATGTGGTCGTGCACGGCGGCGACGAGCCCGCCGTGGCCCGCGCCTTGGAACTGGCCGAGCAAGGCCAGGCCGCCCGCGTCAGCCTGCTGCACCGCCGCGACGTGTTCCAGGCGCCCGACGCCCTGCTGCAGCGTCTGCAGCAACTGCGCGACACAGGCCGCATCCATGTCGAGGCCGCGCAGATCACCGGCATCGACACCACAGGTGATCTGCTGACGGCCTTGCAGGTCGTGGACGCCGATGGCAGCACCCGCGCCCTGGCAATCGACCTGCTGGTGGCCGTGCTCGGCATCTCGCCCCGCCTCGGCCCCATCGCCGACTGGGGCCTGGCCATGGACCGCAAACAGCTGGTGGTGGACACCGAGGCCTTCCGCACCAGCGTGCCCGGAATCTACGCCGTGGGCGACATCAACACCTACCCCGGCAAACGCAAGCTCATCCTGTGCGGTTTCCACGAGGCCACGCTAGCCGCCTTTGGCGCCGCCGAGGCGCTCAAGGGCGACAAGGTGGCGCTGCAGTACACCACCACGAGCCCAAGGCTGCACCAGCTGCTGGGTGTGGCTCCGGCGTCTGTGCCTTCCGCCAGCACGTAGTCCAGGCGAGTCGGGGCACCGTCGTTTCGTGCCCAAACGACGCGCCCACAAATAAGCACAAAATGTCCAAAAGGCGCGCAAGCGCCCGGCACGATGGCGTCTCCCTTCAACACCTATCGGAGCACACCATGAGCCAACAACCCCTTCAATCCATCTGGGACACCTACACCGCGTCGTGGAAAACCGACTCGGCCGCAGACAGGGAGGCCCTGTTTTCCCAGTCCCTCGACCCCGCCTGCACCTACAACGATCCGCTGGCCACCGCCCAGGGCTGGGACCAATTGACGGCCTACATGGACAACTTTCACAGCCAGGTGCCCGGCGGGCATTTTGTGACCCACTACTTTGCCAGCCACAACCAGCAAAGCATCGCCAAGTGGAACATGGTGGATGGCAGCGGCCAGGTGATCGGTGAAGGCGTGAGCTACGGCCGGTACAACGACCAGAACCGGCTGGTGGCCATGACCGGTTTCTTTGAAACCCCTTGAACGGACGCCACCGTGCTTTATCTCCGGCAAATCCAGGAGGGCATCGATTTCATCGAGGCCCACCTCGAATCCGATATCCAGCTTTCCGAGGTGGCACGGGCTGCCGGGATGAGCCAGTGGCACTTCCAGCGGATCTTCAAGGCACTGACCAACGAAACCTTGAAGACCTACATCCGCTCGCGCCGGTTCTCGCGGGCGCTGGAGCAGTTGACCAACACGCGGCTGAGCGTGCTCGACATTGCGCTGGCGTCGGGGTACGAGACACAGGAGAGTTTCACGCGCGCGTTCCGCGACTGCTTTCGGCTCACGCCGTCGCAGTACCGCAAGATGGGCAACCGCTCGCTGTTCGTGCGGAAGATCCGGTTTGACCAAAGCTACCTCGCGCACATTCACCACAACATTTCCCTGGAACCCGGCATCCAGCAGCAGCCCGCCATGCAATTGGTCGGGCTGCCCACCGACTACTACGGCATCGATTCCGAAAAAAACAACCTGGGCCAGAAACTGCCGCCCCTGTGGGCGAAGTTTCTGCCCCGGTTGGGCGAGATTGCGAACACCGTGCCCGGGGTCTGTTATGGCGTCGTGGCCCCGGCGGGGCCGCACACGGAAGAGCTGCGCTACCTGGCCTGCATCGAAGTGAGTGGCCCCGGTGCACTGCCACCGGGCATGGAGGCCATGGAAATCCCCGCGTCCACCTATGCACGCTTCACCCACAGGGGTCCTGCCCAGAACGTCGATGCGACGGTGAACTACATCTACTCCAGCTGGCTGCTGTCGGCCAGCCAGACGCACAGCCTGGGGCCGGATCTGGAAATCTACGGCTCGCAATACCACCCGACGTCCGCTGACTCCGTGATGCACTACGCCATCCCCCTCACCCAGGCCGGGCGCTGACCCACCCTCTACAATGGCAACCGCGCTCCTTCGGGGGCGCCAACGCTAGGGGTGTCGAGACCGGCCTGCCGGAACCGACTGAGAGAGTCCCTTTGAACCTGATTGAGATCATCCTCGCGCAGGGAAGCACGTCCGCTTTGGCCCAGCCCTGAATGAAATGACTTTGGGGCGCGCTGGCGGGCCGCCCCTGCTCTGTACTGCCACGGAGCCATCCATGTCCTCATCGCCCGCCGCGCCCTCCCACAACGAAGCGCTGGCCCCCGTCTCCCTCGACCGCCGCGTCTTCCAGTGGCATGACCACGCCTCGCTCTGGTTCAGCCTGGGCGTGGGCTTGCTGGTCATGCAGGTGGGTGCATACCTGATGCCCGCGTTGGGCACCAAAGAAGCCCTCATCGCCATCTTGGCCGGTTCCATCGTGGGCGCGGGCCTGCTGGGCTGGGTGGCCAAGCTGGGCTGCGACAGCGGCCTGGCCAGTGCCGGCCTGATGCACGCCGTTTATGGCCGCACCTTTGCCAGCCTGCCGATCATCCTGAACATCGTGCAGCTGGTGGGCTGGGGCACGTTCGAGCTGGTGGTGATGCGCGATGCCACCGTGGCCATCGGTCAGCAGTCGGGCAGCATGGCCGGTGCGCACTGGCCGGTGCTGGCCACGCTGCTGTGGGGCGGCGTGGTGATGCTGCTCATCAGCGGATCGATGGTGCAGCTGGTGCGCAAGGTGATTGCGCGCGTGGCGCTGCCGCTGGTGGTGCTGTCGCTGCTGTGGCTGTCGTGGCAGTTCTTGTCGCTGGCACAGGCCCAGGGGTTTGATGCGCTGTGGAACCGCCAGGGCGCGGGCGGCATGGGCGTGTTCCCTGCGCTGGATCTGGTGATCGCCATGCCGATTTCGTGGCTGCCGCTGGTGGCCGACTATGCGCGCCACGGCAAGAACGGCGGCTCTGCATTGCGCGGCACCTGGCTGGGTTACGCGCTGGCCAACATGTGGTGCTACACGCTGGGTGTGCTGGTGGCGCTGACCTTGCCCAGCAAGGACCTGGTGCAGGCGCTGCTGCTGGCCCAGGGCGGGCTGATTGCGCTGTCGCTGATCCTGATCGACGAGGTGGACAACGCCTATGGCGACACGTATTCAGGCGCGGTGTCAGCCCACAGCCTGCTGCCGCGCTGGGGCGTACGCAAGTGGGGTCTGGCCATGGCGGTGGTATGTACGGGCCTTGCGCTGGTCTTGCCCATGCACAGCCTGGAGCCCTTCCTGCTGCTGCTCAGCTCCGTATTTGTGCCGCTGTTTGGCGTGATCCTGGGGCGGCTGGCGTTTGGCACCGATGCACCTGCATTGCTGGCAGCGGCGCGCAAGGTGAATGCGGTGCCCGTGGCGATCTGGCTGGTGGGGATTGCCGTCTACCACCTGGCTCCCAAGGTGCTGCCGGGTGCGGGCTCGGCGCTGCCGGCATTGGCGTTCAGCTTTTTGCTGGCCTGGGCCACACGGCCACGGGGCCGTTGAATAGCTATCGAATTGTGAGCTACTAGCGCTTACCAGATAAGCGCCAGCGGCCAAAAACACTTAAATTTCTACAGCACCAACTGCGCCACAGGCGCATAGCCGTGGTTGAGCGGGCCGTGGCCGCGGCCGGTGGTCACATCAGCCCCTGCGGCGATGGCGCCCAGAATGTAGGCACGCGCGCGCTCCACCGCCTGCTGCAAGGGCAGGCCCTGCGCCAGGTGTGCCGCAATGGCCGACGACAGGGTGCAGCCCGTGCCGTGCCCGTTGGGCGTGGCAATGCGTGCAGACTCCAGCCGCTGCCGCACACCGCTGCGGGTGGCCAGAACGTCCACCACCCAGTCTCCAGGCAGGTGGCCGCCCTTGAGCAGTGCCGCACGTGCACCCAGAGCGCACAGTGCCTGCGCGGCTTCGTCCAGCGTTTCCACGCCCTTGATGCTGCGCCCCAGCAGCCAGCCGGCCTCGTCCAGGTTGGGGGTGATCACCTCGGCCAGCGGAAACAGCTCCTGCACCAGCACGCTCACGGTTTCTGAAGCGATGAGCCGGTCGCCACTGGTGGCCACCATCACGGGGTCGAGCACCACGTGCGGCAGCTGGTAGGTGCGGATGGCATCGGCCACCACACGCACCACCTCGGACGAATGCAGCATGCCGATCTTGACCGCATCCACGCCAATGTCCTGCACCACGGCGTCGATCTGGGCCTTGAGCATCTCTGGCGGAATGCCGTGGATGCCCGTCACGCCGCAGGTGTTCTGCGCCGTGATGGCCGTGATGGCCGTCATACCGTAGCAGCCCAGGGCGCTGAAGGTCTTGAGGTCGGCCTGGATGCCCGCCCCGCCGCCGCTGTCAGAACCGGCAATGGAAAGCACGCGCACATAGCGGCGCGCTGCGGAGGTCGGTGGGGTCAATGAAGTCATGGCAAAAATTATGGCCTATGCGCTAGCGCAAAAAGAGCGGCCAAGGGTTGTGCTGTAATTGATTTTTTCCGGACGAAACAGGGGTGTCCCTCCGTTCAGAACCTGAACAGGTTCTTCGGTGTGCGACTGAGAAATACCCTGGGGCTCGCACGCAGCGCTGCATGGCACTGCCTGCAACGTGGCCCCGCTACCCGATCCAGGTCATGCTGGCGTGGGGAGTTTCCAAGAGCGGCGCTGCCCCCGTTTTGTCCATGGTTGCCAGCCAACACGGACACACCGACGGACCTATGCCACTTCAACCCTCTTCTTTTGCGATTCTGGGCGCGGGCCTCATGGGCCGCCTGCTTGCGGTGGAGCTGGCCCGCCAGGGTCACCGTGTGGACATCTACGACGCGGGCAGCCCGGCCGCCGAACATTCGGCCGCGACCGTGGCCGCGGCCATGCTGGCGCCGCTGGCCGAATCGGCCATCACCGAGCCCGGCGTGGTGCGCATGGGCCACCACGCCCTCACCCGCTGGCCGCAGCTGCTGGCGGCGCTGGCCGAGCCCGTGTTCTTCCAGCAGGCCGGCACGCTCATCGTGTGGCACCGGCAGGACGCGGCCGAAGCCCAGCGGCTCACGCGCCAGCTGGAGGCCAACCAGCACCAGGTGCCAGAGCTGCCCGCCCTGCAAAAGCTGGACGGCGCCGCGCTGGCCCAGGCGGAACCCACCCTCGCGCAGCGTTTTGCGCAGGGCCTGTACCTGCCCGGCGAAGGCCAGCTCGACAACCGGCAGCTGCTGGCCGCCCTGGTGGTGGAAATGCAGCGGCTGTCGGTGCGCACGCACTGGCACAGCCCCCAGTCGCCCGAGGCCTTTGCACCCGGCGCCCCTGGCCAACCCGACTGGGTGCTGGACTGCCGTGGCTTGGGCGCCAAGGGCCAGTGGAGTGCACTGCGCGGCGTGCGCGGCGAGGTGGTTCGCATCCACGCGCCGGATGTCACGCTGCAGCGCCCAACGCGGCTGGTGCACCCGCGCTACCCCATCTACATTGCGCCCAAAGAAGACAATCTGTTCGTCATCGGCGCCACCGAAATCGAATCGGACGACCTGTCGCCCGCCAGCGTGCGCTCCACACTGGAGCTGCTCTCCGCCGCCTACGCCGTGCACCCCGGCTTTGCAGAGGGCCGCATCCTGGAACTGGCCACGCAGTGCCGCCCCACGCTGCCCGACAACCTGCCCGCCATCCGCCAGCCGCGCAAGGGCGTGCTGGAAATCAACGGCCTGTACCGCCACGGCTTCATGATCGCGCCCGCGATGCTGGATGTGACGCTGGAAGTGCTGAACGCAGGACAATCGCAGCTTTCGCAACGATTTGACCTCGCGCTGGACTTGGAGCCCGCCCCCCTGCCCCCACCCAGCGCGGCCGCCGCTTTCGCATGAACATTTCCATCAACCAGATCCCGCACGAACTGCCCGAGGGCGCTACCGTGGCCGACGCCGTGGCCGCCATCGCGGCCCGCCCGCCTTTTGCCGTGGCCGTGAACACCACCTTTGTGCCCAACACCCGCTACGCCGCTCAGGCCCTGCAGCCCGGCGACCGTGTGGAAATCATCTCGCCCGTGACGGGGGGCTGATCCGCCGCCTGAAAATTGAAGCCAAATTGGCACCTAGCGCATGATAAATAAGCGCTAGCAGCTATCAAAAGCATAGTAAACACCATGACCACTTCAACGCCCCAAGACCCCCTGGTGCTCTACGGCCAGCAGTTCGCCAGCCGCCTGCTGCTGGGCACCTCGCGCTACCCATCCCCCGCAGTGCTCGAAGCCGCCGTGCTGCGCGCCAAGCCTGCCATGGTCACCGCATCGCTGCGCCGCCAGGGCAGCAACCCGGCCGAAAGCGGTAGCAGCTTCTGGGAGCTGCTGCGCAAGCTCAACGTGCCTGTGCTGCCCAACACGGCAGGCTGCCACAGCGCGCAAGAGGCCATCACCACGGCACAGATGGCGCGCGAGGTGTTCAACACCCCCTGGATCAAACTGGAGCTGATTGGCGACGACTACACCCTGCAGCCCGACACCCTGAACCTGGTGGGCGTGGCCGAACACCTCATCAAGGAAGGCTTTCAGGTGCTGCCCTACTGCACGGAAGACCTGGTGCTGTGCCAGCGCCTCGTGGATGTGGGCTGCCAGGCCGTGATGCCCTGGGCGGCACCCATCGGCACCGGGCGCGGCCCCGTCAACCCCTATGCCTTGCAAACGCTGCGTGAACGGCTGAACGTGCCGATGCTGGTGGATGCCGGGCTGGGCCTGCCATCCCACGCCTGCCAGGTGATGGAATGGGGCTATGACGGCGTGCTGCTCAATACTGCGGTCGCACTGGCGCAAGACCCTGTGGCCATGGCCGGTGCCTTCGCCGATGCTGTGAATGCCGGGCGCGCCGCGCGCCAGGCAGGTGCCATGGCAGCGCAGGATGCGGCCCAGCCCAGTACGCCCGTGCTCGGCACCCCCTTCTGGCACCATGAACAACATGCGTGACGACACCAGCGCCATGGTGCAGGCCATTCTTGCGCACCACGCCGCCACCTTCGCGGGCTTTGGCGCCGAGCCCGCCCCGAAACCCACGCGGCAGGAAGCCGCCTACCTGGCAGCCCTGCATGCCTGCAGCACGCTGGGCTTTATTGCCCACGACGCGGAGTGCCTGGCCCAGGCCTGGCTGGCACAGAGTCTGCGCACCGGCACCTTCCAGCCTGAGCAATGGCCCGACGCGCCAGAGGATTTTGGCCTGCAACCCGTGCCACATGCCCAAGCGTTCGCCCCATGCCCTGAGCACCTGGGCCTGTACGCCGTGTTGCCCGACGCCGACTGGGTAGGCCGCATGGCGCGTGCGGGCGTGCCCACCGTGCAGCTTCGCTTCAAGTCGGACAACGCTGCCGCCATTGAACGGGAAGTGCACGCCGCCGTACGGGCCGTGCAGGGCACGGGTGCGCTGCTGTTCATCAACGACCATTGGCGCACGGCCATCCAGGCGGGTGCCTATGGCATTCACCTCGGCCAGGAAGATCTGGATGCCCTGGCCCCCGACGAACTCCAAGCACTGCGCGCTTCGGGCCTGCGCCTGGGTGTCAGCACCCATGGCTACGCAGAAATGGTGCGTGCAGATGCAGTAGGCCCCAGCTACATCGCCATGGGCGCCGTATTCCCGACCACCCTCAAGAAGATGGCCACGGCCCCGCAGGGTGTGGGCCGGTTGGGTGTGTATGCGCGCCTGCTGCGCCACTACCCCCAGGTGGCCATTGGCGGCATCGGCGCCGAGCAGTTTGCGCCGGTGCAGGCCACAGGCGTGGGGTCGATTGCGGTGGTGCGGGCCCTTGTCAATGCCCCAGACCCTGAAGCCACCGCCACGCACTTGATGCGCCTGATGGAACAAAACAGCCAGCGCGCGAGCCGCTGAAGGGACGATCCATTGGCCTGTCGGCCTGTCGGCCTGTCGGCCTGTCTGCCTATCGGCCTATTTGCGGTCGCCTTTCTTCTGCTCCAGTTCCAGCCGCAGTTCGACCAGGTCGTTGTCCATGCCAAAACCGACGGCCTGACCCGCGGCCGGGGGCGCGGTCACCGGCACGGCCGGCAGATCGCTCAGGGTGAGGTGGGGCGGCTCTGACAGATCAAGGTCGAGGTCCAGATCCAGCGGCGCACCGCGCGTGTCGCCATCCAGTGCGGAGGGCGCTGCAACACCCGATGCCTGAGATGGCTGCCCTGTAGCGGGAGGCATCCCGTCAAAGTCGAACTCCAGGCTCGCCGCGCGCGAGTCCTGCGGTAATGCCGCCGTTGTCGCAGGCACCTTCGGGGCTGGCGCTTGCTGCACCTGGGTTTCGTCCCGAGGTGCGGCGAGCGGTGTGGTGCGCTTGCGGGGCGCAGGCTCCCCTCGGGCACTTGCGGGCGTGGTCTGCGCAATGGAGAGCAACAGCAGCAGGTCGTCGTAAGCCGCAAGGTCAAAGGGCTCGACCGAACCGACACCGTTCTGCCGGAACAGCAGCTTTTCGAGCAGCTGCAGCACGGACGGAGACGTCCATTCAGCCTCGATGTCAGCGAGCGCATCGGTGTAGTGATACAGCATGCGGCCCGTGCGATGGAAGCTGGCAAATTCCGGCACCTGCGCGTTGAACGATTGCATGAACTGCGTACGCAGTTGCGTGAACTCCTCCACCCGGCTCAGCGTGTGGTACAGCCGCAAAAGCTCCAGATACGCCAGCGGCGAAGTGGCACCGCGCTCAGCGATGTGCGTTTTCAGCACTTCGATGGCCTGCTGGTGTTCCCCCACCGAGATAAAAAACTCGGCCTGTTGCTGGATGTCGAAAAGCTCTTCCGGGCTGACGATGTGCAGCGCGGGTTGCTGCGTGACTACAGCGGCAGGTGCTGGCGGGGGAACGGTCGCCTTCAGGGGGACCGGGGCACTGGGCAAAGGGGCCGTGGCCACAAAAGGAGGTACCAGCGGGGCAGCAGCTGAGCCCGGGGAAGGTTCCCGGGCTTCGGCGGACTCATCGGACGGCAGCCAGTGATCGCTGGGGTCGGGGGGCAGGCCCAGCGCAGCCCCATGCTCGACCACGGCATCTCGGCCACCCAGCGCAGCCACCGAATCGCGCCATGCGCGCACCGCCTTTTCGGAGGCGCTGCGCATCCGCCCCCAGGCCCACACAGCGAGCAACAGTGCCAGCAGCAGCAACCCGCCCAGCGCGTAGACAACCGTGGCAGGAAATCTCTCGCTCTCTGCCTGCTCCAGCTGTTGCTGCAATTGCGCTGCGCTGGCCCGGTCGCGGGCGGCCTGCGCCCGCAGGGCAGCAACGTCGGATTCCAGGGCCTTGAGCCGGTCAGCCTCCTGGTTGACATCCTCGGGCTGGGCATTCATCGCTTTCCAGAGCGCTGCAGCCTGGGCACGCTGGGCCGAGGGCTGGTCTGATGGCATCACCAACAGTTCAGGCGAGGTGCGCAGTGCCAGCGGACGGTCTACCCAGAGATCGAGTGGCTCGACGACCAAGCGAGCCCGGTCAGCAGGCTTGGGGGCTGTAGGCAGCTTATTTTTTTCAGCGCTGGCCTGGGGGCGCGCCACCGGACGCTCTGGGGGCCGTACCGGGGCCGTCCGCGCGGCGGGCTTGGCCACCGACGGGGTGCTGGGTACGGGCTCGGGCCGGTTTTCGGAAGACAAGGGCACCGATGCCATCGGAGAAGGCGCCACAGGCGCAGTGGCAGCCCCTGCAGCGCGCTGCCCTGCTGCACCCTGGGCCGGACGGGGTGCTTCGACCCCACCGGCCGCAAGGGAAGGTAGCCGCGAGACGTCGACCGGCGATGCGGACCGTGCCACCGTGGATGGAAGCTCGGCAAAAAATGTGTAGGTGCGCGTGACCTTGCCTGTGCACCCCGCCGACAAGGTGACCATCAATACCGGTTCGTCCACCGCGATGGCGGCCTGCACCCGCACGGCCGGAGACCGCCCCCGCATGTCGGGCAATGGCACTACCCGCACCTTGGCATCGCCAATCACCGTATCGCCGGCCACCAGCTTGGCCGTCACGCAGGAAGAGGCCAGATCGGTGCCTGGGTCGGGCTGGATATCGAAGGAAAGATCTACCGGGGCACCCAACACCACCACGCCCCTGCTGCCGCCCAAGGACAGTGCCGAGGCGCCTGCAGCGACCGCCCACAGACTGGTCCCCAAAATGGCGTTACGGATTTTCACAATATGTTCTGTTTTTGGTGCAACCCATTCTTGCACATAAGTCCCGCGCAACGCCAGAGCCATAATGGCGCTATGAAAATTCAGTTTCCCAACATCGCTATCGTGGGCACCGGCGCCATGGGTCGGGGCATTGCACAAATCGCCGCACAGGCTGGCAGCCAGGTTTTTCTGCTTGATGCCAACCCCGGCGCCGCCGATGCGGCCAAGGCGGCGCTCCAGGAGCAATGGAACAAACTGGTGGCCAAGGGCCGCATCGATGCCGCGCAGGCCGGTGACCTGACCGCGCGGCTGCACCCCGTCAAGGTCGTGGCCGACCTGGCAGGCTGCGACCTGGTGGTAGAAGCCATCGTGGAGCGGCTGGATGTGAAAAAGACGCTGTTCGCCGAACTGGAAGCCGTGGTGCGCCCGGATGCGGTGCTGGCCACCAATACCTCATCCCTCTCGGTCACCGCCATCGGCGCGGGCCTGCAGCGGCCCGAGCGCCTGGCAGGTTTCCACTTCTTCAACCCCGTGCCGCTCATGAAGGTGGTGGAAGTGATTGCCGGGCTCAAGACGGATGCAGCCGTGTGCACCGCCCTGGCCACGTATGCGAGGGAAATGGGACACACCCCCGTTCAGGCACAAGACACCCCCGGCTTCATCGTGAACCACGCCGGGCGCGGCTTTGGCACAGAGGCCCTGCGCATCGTGGGCGAAGGCGTGGCCGACTTCGCCACCATCGACCGCATCCTGCGCGACCAGGTCGGCTTCAAGCTCGGCCCCTTTGAATTGATGGACCTGACGGCGCTGGACGTCTCCCACCCGGTGATGGAATCCATCTACCGCCAGTACTACGACGAGCCGCGCTTTCGCCCCAGTGTGATCACCGCGCAGCGCCTGGCAGGCGGCGTGGTGGGCAAGAAGGTGGGCGAAGGCTTTTACCGCTACGTGGACGGCGTGGCGCAGATACCGGCAGAGGCGCCGCCGCCCGTGGTGGCTGAGATTCCCCCCGTGTGGGTCTCGCCCCGTGCCGCGCGCCGCGCGGAGCTGTACCAGCTGCTCAAGGACCTGGGCGCCACCATCGAAACCGGCCAGTCGCCCTCGCCCCAGGCCATCACGCTGGTCGCGCCGCTGGGGTTTGACATCACCACCGTGGCGGTCGTGGAGCGCCTGGACCCGGCGCGCACCATCGGCATCGACATGCTGATCGACGACGCCGCTACCAAGCGCCGCGTGTTGGCCACCAACCCCGCCACCCGCGTGGACATCCGCAACGCAGCGCATGCGCTGTTTGCCCGCGACGGCAAGGCCGTGAGCGTGATCCGCGACAGCGGCGGCTTTGTCACGCAGCGTGTGGTGGCCACCATCGTCAACATCGCCAGCGACATCTGCCAGCAAGGCATCTGCTCCCCCAAGGATCTGGAAACCGCTGTGACACTGGGCCTGGGTTACCCCCTGGGGCCCCTGGCCATGGGCGACCGCTGGGGGCCGACCAACATCCTCGAAGTGTTGTTCAACATGCAGACCGTGTACGGCGACACACGCTACCGCCCGAGCCCCTGGCTGCGCAGGCGCGGCGCCATCGGCCTGAGCCTGACCCACGTCGAAGAAGCCTGATCGCGCGAACAGAGCAAGAGCCGCTCCCCAACCAAGGCCACCATGCCCGCAGAACTCCAGAGCACCAGCCAGGGCCAGACCCTGATCCTGACCCTTAGCAACCCTGAGCGGCGCAACGCCATCGACCCGGTGATGTACGCAGCGGGCGTGGAGGCGCTGGGTGTGGCCGAAAGCAGCCCTGACATTCGCAGCGTGGTCATCACGGGGGCCGATGGCATGTTCTGCTCGGGCGGCAACCTGCAGCGCCTGCTGGCCAACCGCCAGGAAGCCCCCGAGGTACAGGCACAGAGCATTGAAGGCCTGCACAACTGGATCGAGACCATCCGCACCTACCCCAAGCCTGTGATTGCAGCCGTGGAAGGCGCGGCGGCCGGTGCGGGCTTTTCATTGGCATTGGCCTGCGACTTCATCGTGGCGGCCCGCAACGCCGTGTTTGTGATGGCCTACAGCAATGTGGCCCTGTCGCCCGATGGCGGCGCCAGCTGGAGCCTGTCGCACGCCCTGCCCCGCCAGGTGGCAACCGAGATCCTCATGTGTGGTGACCGCATCAGCGCAGAACGCCTGCACGCTCTCGGGGTGGTCAACCGCATTGCAGAAACCGGCAGCGCGCTGGAGACCGCCCTGGCACTGGCCGAGCAGCTCAATGCGCGCGCACCCAATGCCCTCGCGAGCATCAAGGAGCTGCTCAACGAAGCGCCCCATGCCCAGCTCACACACCACCTCGCCCATGAGCGCGACCATTTCGTGAAGAACCTGCACCATGCGAACGGCGGGGCCGGTATTTCTGCCTTCCTAGAGAAACGCGTGCCCCGCTACGAATAGCACCTGCACACACCCACCCGACCGCCCCCGGCCCGCTGCACTCCAGCGCCCGGGGGTTTTCTTTTTGGTGGCCACCGTGCAGACACGCAGGTGACAACCCTGACGCAGCACGAAGGTCCCTGACGCGACAATGGGTCTGTTTCTAGTCACCCAAAAGACAGGCCATGGACGACCCGATTCTTACTATCGAAGAACGTGAAGCGATCAACTCAGGTCGCTGGTTTTCATCTCTCTCACCTTCTCTACGCCACGACATCCTCAGATGTGCATACGTCAAACGCTTCAAGGACGGCGGCCTCATTGCCGCACGCGGAGATCCGCCCGAGGAGTGGATTGCCTGCGCGCGCGGTGCGGTGCGGGTGAGCTCGACCTCCATCTCGGGCAAGCAGATCACGCTGACCTATGTGGAGCCGGGCATCTGGTTCGGCGACGTGGCGATCTTCGACGGGGACCGGCGCACACACGACGCCTACGCGCATGGCGACACCACGATCCTGTGTGTGGCCAAGGCCGATTTCCGCAAGATTCTGGCGGTGCACACCGAGCTGTACGAAGCCATGCTGCGACTGCATGCGCGGCGCATTCGCCAGCTGTTCGGGCTGGTGGAAGACCTCAACACCCTGCCCTTGCGCTCGCGCCTGGCCAAGCAGCTTGTGCATCTGGTGCGCAGCTACGGCGTGCCCAGCCTGTCGGACGGCAGCGAGATGCGCATCAGCCTGCAACTGGCGCAGGAAGAACTGGCGCAGCTCTTGGGCGCATCGCGCCAACGCGTGAACCAGGAACTCAAGGCCATGGAGCGCGAGGACGCCATTCGCATCGAGCCGGGCGGACTGGTGGTGCGTGACCGCGAAGCCCTGATGCGCATTGCTGAAACCGACAACTGACTCGTTGACTGACCGAACCTCTCCCCCATTCCTCCATGAGCAACTTTGACCATTTCGTCGGCACCCGTCCTGTTTCCGATCAGCACGCCTTTGATACCGAAGCGCTGACCGCGTGGCTTGCACGGAACATGGAAGGCTTCGGAGGCCCCCTGACCGTGGAAATGTTCAAAGGGGGGCAGTCCAACCCCACCTACAAGCTCATAACGCCCGGTGCCAGCTACGTGATGCGGGCCAAGCCTGGCCCCGTGGCCAAACTGCTGCCTTCTGCCCACGCCATCGAGCGAGAGTTTGCGGTGATGAGCGGCCTGTATGGCACCGACGTTCCCGTGCCCCGCATGTTTGTGCTGTGCGAGGACGAATCCGTCATCGGCCGCGCCTTCTACGTGATGGAGTGCATGCAGGGCCGCGTGCTGTGGGATCAATCTCTGCCCGACATGACGCCAGCCGAGCGCGGCGACATCTACAACGAGATGAACCGCGTGATTGCCGCACTGCACACGGTGAAATTTGCAGACCGGGGCCTGGCCAGCTATGGCAAGCCCGGCAACTACTTTGACCGCCAGATCGGCCGTTGGAGCAAGCAATACGTGGCGTCTATCACGCAGCCCATCGAAGAGATGGACCGCCTCATGGAGTGGTTGCCCGCCAACATGCCCGCCAGCGCGCGGGACGAGGGCCATGTGTCCATCGTGCACGGCGACTACCGCCTGGACAACCTGATGTTCCATCCCACCGAGCCGCGCGTGATTGCCGTGCTCGACTGGGAGTTGTCCACGCTGGGCCATCCGCTGGCGGACTTCAGCTACCACTGCATGAGCTGGCACATCCCCGCCTCGCTCGGGCGCGGCATCGCAGGGCTGGACCTGGCCGCGCTGGGCATCCCCGACGAAGACACCTATATCCGCCTGTACTGCGAGCGCACCGGCATCACAACGCCCGAGGCACTGCGTGCCGACTGGAACTTCTACCTCGCCTACAACATGTTCCGCATCGCGGCCATCCTGCAAGGCATTGCCAAGCGGGTGGAGGCTGGCACGGCCTCCAGCGCGCAGGCCAAGGCATCGGGCGACACCGCGCGGCCCATGGCCCAACTGGCCTGGTCGTTTGCCCAGCGCGGCTAAACACACGACGCAAGTACAAGCGCCGCCCCTCGATTACCAACGGAGAAGAAACCCATGGACTTTGACTACTCGCCCAAAACCAAGGAACTGCAGGCCAAGCTGCTCCAGTTCATGGATGACCACATCTATCCGAACGAGTCTGCCTACAAAGACGAACTGGCCGCCAACACAGCCGCAGGCAAGCGCTGGAGCGCGCTGAACACCATCGAGAACCTCAAGCCCAAGGCGCAGGCTGCCGGGTTGTGGAACCTGTTTCTGCCGGTCGATAGCGCCGCCGCCTCGGGCTACGAAGGCGCGGGCCTGACCAACCAGGAATACGCACCGCTGGCCGAAATCATGGGCCGCGTGCCATGGGCCAGCGAGGTGTTCAACTGCTCGGCACCCGACACCGGCAACATGGAGACCATTGCCCGCTACGGCGACGATGCCAACAAGGCCCGCTGGCTCAAGCCGCTGCTCGACGGCAAGATCCGCTCGGCCTTTGCGATGACCGAGCCCGACGTGGCATCGAGCGACGCCACCAACATCGAGACGCGCATCGAGCGCCAGGGCGACGAGTACGTGATCAATGGCCGCAAATGGTGGATCTCCGGCGCGGCCGACCCGCGCTGCGCGGTGTTCATCACCATGGGCAAGACAGACCCCGACGCACCCCGCCATTCGCAGCAGAGCATGGTGCTGGTACCCGCCGATGCCAAGGGCATCACCATCGTCCGCCCGCTGAACGTGCTGGGCTATGACGATGCGCCCCACGGCCACGTCGAGATGACGTTCGAGAACGTGCGCGTGCCCGTCTCCAACATCCTGCTGGGGGAAGGCCGTGGCTTCGAGATCGCTCAAGGCCGCCTCGGCCCCGGGCGCATCCACCACTGCATGCGCCTGATCGGCCTGGCCGAGCGCGCGCTGGAGCTGATGTGCAAGCGTGCTTCGTCGCGCGTGGCGTTTGGCAAAACCGTGGCCCAGCAGACCGTGACACAAGAGCGCATTGCCGAAGCCCGCTGCAAGATCGACATGGCGCGCCTGCTCACGCTCAAGGCCGCCTGGCTGATGGATGTGGCTGGCAACAAGGTCGCCAAGACCGAGATCGCCATGATCAAGGTCGTGGCACCCAGCATGGCCTGCCAGGTGATTGACTGGGCCATGCAGGTGCACGGCGGCGGCGGCATGAGCGATGACTTCCCGCTGGCCTATGCCTACGCCGGTGCACGCACGCTGCGCTTTGCAGACGGCCCGGACGAGGTGCACCGCAACGCCATTGCCAAGTGGGAGCTGGGCAAGTACGGCACCTACGGCCGTGATGCGGCCGTGCCCGTCACCCGTGGAAGCTGACTGGAAATCCCCCCAGAGGCCCCTTGGGCCTTTCCCCCTCCTCTCTCGCACTACGCGCGGGAGGGAACCGCACCCAACGCGGCTGGGCGACCCTTGCGCAGGGCATTGGCTTGCAGCGTGCCAGCGTCATAACCTGCGGGAACATATTGCAGAACGCACAACGGGGCCACACGCTCCGTTGTGCGTTTTCTTTGGCGCAGGCGCTGGCTGGAACGCTACCGGGTGATGTTGGGCACGTCGTCCGGCCCCGCCACCGACATGGGCGGCAGGTTCTGCAGGGCCGCCTGCCCGGCCACCAGCAGCAGTTGCTTGGCATGCGCTATCTCGGCCAGGCTGCGCTGCGTGTGTTCCATGCGCAGGTAGACCTTGCCACGCGCCAGCATCAGCACCATGGGCGATTTCGCCCGTTCGGAGCCCCCTTCCCCCTCCACGGCATTGAGCAGCTGTGAGACCACGGGCGCATGGATCCAGCGCTGGGCCAGCTCAATGCGCTCTGCCACCACCGCGAAGTGCTCGCGGAATGACACGGGCAGGCCGGGCCAGGCCATTTCCTCGTACATGGACAACCAGCGCATTTCTTCGGGCAGGCTGCTGCTCACCGCGGTCTGCAGCGTATCGGTGATGGCGGTGTAGGCCGTGCCTTCCAGAATTTCCTGCAAGGGACGGTTGATCACCATCACGGCGGCATCGGGGTCGGCGCCCACGTCGGCGCGCCCGCGCAGCTCCAGGCCCGTCACATAGTCGCGTGTGGGTGCGCCGCATTCCAGCCGCCACGGGTGGCCGTGGATGTCACCGCCCAGATCGAAATGCCCCTCGGTGGAATGTGCAACGATGGCCAGCTGCTGTTTCGCAGCCCAGCGGGCCACGTCCCGGTTGGTGGCAGGCCGGCCCAGGTCCGAACCCGGGGAGCCGGAAGTACCGAATGCTTTGCGGAGGCGGTCAAACATGAGAGGCCGAAGCGCAAGGCTTCGCAAGAGTCGCGGGTACAGGCATTATTGGGCGAAAATTGAAATTCCCCCTGAGTCGCCTGCGGCGCCTTCCCCCTGAGGGGGACGCACCCGGTGGACTGGCAAAGCCAGATCCACGGGTGCACTGGCCTGGGGCGCGCCAGTTTCGGCAGGTGGGGGCCTGGTACGGCGCTTGGATGAACGACATGCCACTTTTGACTATGAACCGCCGTTTTGCCCTGACCGCCATGGCTGCTGCGGGTGTACTGGGGACCTTGCCTGCGGCCGCAGCGGAATTGCCCAGGGACACCTCGGCCACGGCCCGCCAGCTGGTGCGCTGGGCCACCGAAACCGGCGACCACCAGGGTCTGCCTTTTGCCGTGATCGACAAGCCCGCCGCCCGCATCCATTTGTTCTCGGCCCAGGGGCAGTGGCTGAGCAGTGCTCCGGTGCTGCTGGGCGCGGCGCTGGGCGACCGGTCTGCGCCGGACATTGGGCAGCGGCCACTGTCACAGATCCGCCCGGAGGAGCGCACCACGCCCGCTGGCCGGTTCGTGACAGAACCCGGGCGAAACCTGCGCGGCGACGACATTGTGTGGATCGACTATGAATCCGCCGTCTCGCTGCACCGCGTGCGCAGCGTTCATGCCGCTGAGCGCCGCCAGCAACGCCTGGCAAGCCGGGGCGTGAGCGACAAACGCATCAGCTACGGCTGCGTGAACGCACCCGAGGCGTTCTACAACCAGTTCATCGCGCCTGTGTTCGGCCAGGCACGCGGCGTGGTGTATGTGCTGCCGGACACAGAGTCATTTGCTACTTTTTTTATAGCTGCTAGCGCTTACCCATAAAGCGCTAGGGCCATTTTTTACTTGATTTTTCGAATCCGGCCTGCCGCCGCGCGGCGTCAGGCTTCCCGGTTCAGACAGGCCGCAGCTGGAACACGGCCCTGCGCCCGCCGACCTCCAGGCCCCGGGCATTGAGGATACGGCCCGACCGGCGCGGCGCCAGTGCCTCGCGCTGCCGGGCGTCGAGCCAGCCGAGCTGGTCCATGACCTCCACTGCGGCGGCCACCTGCGCCACCATGTTGCCGTCCATGACCTTGAGCCCGAAGGCCTCGCCCCGGCTACGGCTGCCCACCACCTGCACGCCGTCGGCGCCGGTCCAGAACGTATTCACGACCTTTTCCGGGCCGCGTTGGGGCGCAATCGGGATGAGTGGATGCCTCGACTGCGCCGCATGGGCTCATGCCCATGCAAGCAGCCGGGGCGTCCAATCGCCCGATTTCACTCCAACCCTTCGGGCAAGTGCCTTGCCGGGCGGTCTGCAGCGTTGCGGCGCTTGTGGATAGCCGGGCTATCCACTGCGCACCGCGCCTAGCAGCCCATCCCGGCAAGGCACTTGCGCGGCCCGGAAAAGGTCGTGAATACGTTCTCAACACCCAGTCGCCCTCACCCACACGCATGAAATCCAGGTCGTGCCGGCCGGTGCCCGAGCCCAGCTCGGGCCGGGCGACCATGGCATCGGCCAGTTCGGTAAGGCTCTGGTCCAGGTCCGTGTCCGGTGCACCACCGGCCAAGCGAGCGTAGCCCCGGGCCAGGCTGGCCAGCGGCATGGCGTAGTTGGGCGCCGAGCAGCCGTCAATGCCCATGGCCAGCTGTTCTGGTGCCAGCCCCACCGCTTGCGCAACGTGGTCGCGAATGGCCACCTGCAGCGGATGCGCTGGGTCGAGGTGATCGTCCAGCGGCAAGCCTTGTTGCACGCAGTGCGCGACAAAGCCCGCGTGTTTGCCGCTGCAGTTGTTGTGGCGTTCGTCTGGCACAAAACCTTGTGGCAGCGAGGCGAGCCCCAGCTCGGCAAACAGCGGCCGGTGGCACCCGCAGCGCAGCGCGTGGTAGTCCTTGCCCACGCTGGCCAGCATGCGCTCGGCCTGCGCCACATGCATGGGCTCGCCGTTGTGGCTGGCGCACAGCAGCGCCAGCTCGCCCTGCCCCCAGCCCAGCGCGCGGGCTCCGCCCGACTGCATGAAAGGCAGCGCCTGGAACGCCTTGATGGTGGAGCGGGTGAAAGTGACGGTGTACGGGTCACCCACCTGGGCCGATACCCTGCCGTCGCGGTCGGCCACGGCCACTGCGCCCCAGTGCTGGCACTCGACCAGTCCGCCGCGGTTGACTTCGATCAACGGTACAAAACCCATGGTGTGCTTTCTTGCAGCCTGCATCACTGCGCAGCAGCGGCGTTGCTGGCGGCAGTGGAAGGCGTGAGTGTGAGCTCGTGCATCCAGCGCGCGGGCTGGCGCTGCAGCGCGCGATAGCCGGTCTCGGCCCAGGTGGAGCTCATGTCGCGGTAGCGCGGCGAGAACACCAGCCCGCTCTGACCGGTTTGGTAGATGAAGCGTGACTGTTCCAGATCGGCCAGGTCGTACACCGCGCGCAGCGAGGCGGCGTGGCGGTTCACGTACGGGCCAGAGGCTTCGCCCGCGTTGTACTGGCCCACGTTCACGGTGTACGAATCGCCGTGCGAAGGCACGCTCACATCGAAGAAACGCGCGAATGCGGGCACGTTGCCGAAGGGCCGGTGCGCGCTGAGCGCCGGGTGCGCCGCGCCCCAGCGCCACTGGGCCGGGTCTGCGCCATACGCAGCCTGCAGGCGGTCGAGCGCGCGGCCCAGGGCGGCGGCAGATTGTTCGGCACACGATGCGGGCTGGCACCACCAGGTGTCGTTGCGCTCCAGAATGCCTTCGATGGCCGCGCGGTAGTCGCGCTTGCCATACGTAGCGGTGAACCGGTCTTCGCCAATGCGCGGAATGATGAGGCCGCGTGCCAGTTCGTCCGTCCAGGCCACAAAGATCAGCGGCGCGGCTCGGCCCGCGTCCATCACGCCGTCAAAGCCCTGCAGCTCTTTCTGCGCAGCGGCGGCCCGCGGGTGCGTGGACTGCGCCTGCTGCAGGTGCGGCAGCAGGCGCCGCGTGGCGAGCGAGGTCACGTCGCGGTGGATGGCCTGCATGCTGGCCGCGTCGTGCTTGGGCGTGGCCTCGATGAGCTGCGCAATGCGTTCGTAGCGGTAGGGCAAGGCCCAGTCCTGCGTCAGAAAGTGGGGGTAGCCTGGCGCCGTCACGCGCTGGTTGGCCGTGGCGATCCAGCCCCGGGCGCCCTGGACGCCCGCCCCTCCGCTGATACCGTCGTCCTGCGGGGTTTGCTCATACGGCAGCCAGCCCTTCCAGTCGTAGCGAGCGTCCCAGCCCGGCGAAGGCGCCACGCCCCGAATGTCGTTGGCGGCATCGCGCAGCGGCACACGGCCTGCGGCCTTGAAGCGGATGTTGCCCTGGTCGTCCGCAGCCACCACGCTTTGCATCGGCGAGTGGTAGTACGCCAGCCCCGCAAAGAGCTCATCCACGCTCTTGGACTGGTTGGTCTTGAAGCCCGCCAGCACGGTCTGGTTGTCATCGTCCAGCGCGCTCCAGCGCAACGCGATCACATATTTGCCCAGGTCCAGCACCTCGGCGTGCGACTTCTGAACGTCGCTCAGCACGGGGCCATGACGCGTGCTGCGCAGCTGCAGCAAAAGGTCGGCCTCGCCCTTGACGCGGATGGTTTCGTTGCGCACCGTGAACGGAGCCCATCCGTCGGGCGTGCGGTACTGCGTGGCGTCGGCGGGGTTGATCTGCTCGAGATACAAGTCCTGCACATCGGGGCCGGTGTTGGTGAAGCCCCAGGCGACCTTGTCGGTACGGCCCAGCACCACAAAGGGCAAGCCCGGCAAGGTGGCGCCTACCGCATCAATCGGGCCCAAGGGTGTGCCGTCAGACGCCTTGCCCGTAGGGGCCTGCAGGCTCGCAAAGTACCAGATGGCGGGGGCCGACAGGCCCAGGTGCGGGTCGTTGGCCAGCAGCGGCTTGCCGCTCACGGTGCGGGTGCCCGCAATCACCCAGTTGTTGCTACCCTTGCCCTCGTTGGTGCCTGCGTTGCGGGTCAGTTCGTCGGCCCAGGCCAGCATGCCAGCGCTGATCTGCCGGGACAACGGACCTTCGCGGTTGGCTGGCGCCACAGCAGCCGCTGCAGCACCGGCGGCAGGTGCACGATAAACCCCCAGCTGGCGATACAGCGCCGCCAGGTCTGCGGACGCAGCGGGCGGCTCCCCCGGATAGGGTGGCATCAGTTGCCACAGCCGGTCGGTGTCCAGCGTGCGCGCCACCGACAGGCGTGCGAACTCGGTGCCCCAATTGCCACCCAGGTCCAGCGCCATCATCAGCGCCCAGCCCACGCTGTCCTCGGGCTCCCACACCGCGCCTGCGGCGCCTCCGGGTTGCACGCCCAGCACCAGAAACTCCGGTGGCAAGGCCTGGGGACGTTTCTGGTGGAAGGCATGGATGCCCTTGCTGTAGGCCTGCAAGGCCTCCTGGGCATACAGCGGCAGCCCAGCGTACTGCCGCCGGGCCACACCCATGATGTCCAGGCTGCGCATGAGCTTGTCGGTCTCGACCGTGGCAGGGCCAAAAACCTCGGACAGCTGGCCGTGCATGACCCGGCGGTTGAATTCCAACTGCCAGGTGCGTTCCTGCGCATGTACATAGCCCATTGCAAACCAGGCATCCTGCGGGGTCTGAGCCTGGATGTGGGTGACATCGGCGCCATCGCGCCGCACCTGTACTGCTTCGCTGAGCCCCGCCACAGCCAGGGAACCATCGAGTTGTGCAAAGCTGCGCTGCACATACACCGCCGCGCCCGCGCCTGCCAGCAGCGCCACTGCCACCAGCCCGAGGGCTGTCCGCTTCATCCATGCCATGTTTCTTGTCTCCTGCCGTTGGTCTTGTTGTTGATGTTGTGCACGCAAAGCCATGGTGGCTCCGCGCCCGCGCTGCGGCCACACCGCAATGCAGAAGGAGCCGCCAGCTCTGCGTGTGTCAGCTCAAGTGCACACTGCCGCCCGCCACATGAAAGCTCATGACCGGCGCACTGGGCTCGTTAAACGACACGCCCAGCGCAATGTGCCCCGCGCCATGCAGGATGCAGGCATCGCGCCGCAGGCGCACGGGCGAGTCGCTGCCCTCGAACCGCACCCAGGTTCCAAAGCTGCTCATGTCGGTCAGCACGAACCCGCTGTTGCGCCAGTCGATGCGCGCATGCAGGCGCGACACGCGCGGGTCGTTGATGCGCAGCTGGGCATGCTCGGCCCGCCCCACCATGACCGGGGCATCCGACGAGGTGAAGGTGCGGTCCACCCCATGCCAGGAGAACTGGATCTGCCCCAGGATGGAATCGACCGGTGCAAAGTTGCTGACCAGTGCCGCCTGCATGGTGAGGGAATCGGGCGCTTCGTCCTCACGCCATTCGACGTGGTAGAGCATGAGCAACTCGGCCTTGCCCCGAATGTCCATCATGCCCAGCTTGCGGTACCAGACATCGGGGGCCGTGCCCGCAAGCAGCACGGTGGTTTCGGTAGCCCAGATTTCAGCGGGCCCGGCCCGTTCGCACAGCCGGGAAGCCACGTTGACGGCGTCGCCATAACAATCGCCATCCACATCCACCACTTCGCCGCTGGCCACGCCCACGCGGATCTCCATGCGCAAGGGGTGGGGCCAGCGGTCCAGGCGGACCTTGTGCTGGCGCAGCATGGTGGCCATAGCAGACACCGCACTGGAGGCATCGCCAAAGACCCCCAGCACCCCATCCCCGAGCTTCTTGACCACCCGGCCGCCGTGGGCCTCGATGGTGTCACCAATCCACTGGGTGACCTGCGTCACGGCCTCGGTAGCGCGTTCGTTGCCCAGCGCTTCATACAAGGCAGTGCTGCCTGAGATGTCCGCAAAGACCATCGTCGACAACACACTCATGAACGCAGGCCCGTTGGTAACATCATGTGAATCAGTTTAGTGCAAGCGCCCTAGCTGCGCACCCTTCAAAGCGCCAACAAGTGTTGCCTGAGGCCGCCGCCGCAGCGAAAGGCGCGGTTGCAACGTTCACCACAACGACTCCGCACATCGTCAGCGTCGCGAAAGGGAGGCGCAACCCCGGTCGCCTGAAAATCCACCAACACGTAAAAATTCGCAACAAGCCGGGGCAAGTTGTTGTCTTTATGCAAAAACAGGAGCACGCCCCTTGCGCTGCACCTCGCTCCCGCTTACTTTGGCCGTCCCTGTTACAAAAAGCCCGCCCTCACCCCGCCATGCGCTGGAACAAGCCGACACTCCGCAACAACCTTCACGACCTGCTGGGCCGTGACAAGCCGTCGTCCACGGCATGGGTGCGCAACCAGGGGCTGGAAGAAGTGCGCCGGGCCATGCTGCAGAGCCTGGTCGGCATGACCGGCTCCGACGTGGCGCGCATGAACATGCGGCTGCGTTATGCCGGCGACATCGAGGCGCTGTGGTACCTGCGCACCGACCTCTTCAGCACACTGGTGCCGCTGCAGGGTGAGCACGGTGCCCGGGGCGTGATCGACCAGGTCACCCAGCTGTTCCAGGGGCAGCTCCCACGCGCCCTGCGCCCAGCACAGGCCGCCCCTCACACCCCCTCCTGACGCGCACCACGCGCGCGTGGCGAACCGCCGTTGTGGCGGTGTCATGCGGGTAAAGGCCTCACCGCGTCAGTGCTGGTGCCCCCAGTAGATCAGCGCATCGCGCTCTTCCACCGACAGCGACACCGTCGCGCCCACGGGCAGCAGCACCTTCGTTTCAACATGCCCGAACGGCAGGTTGGTCAGCACCGGCGCCTTGATCTGGGTGCGCAGCCAGTCCACCACCGACTGCAGCTTGTAGCCCTTGTCATGCGGTGCCAGCTTGAAGTTGGTGAACTGCCCCAGCACCACAGCCTTCTGCTGGGCCAGCACACCGGCGTGCAGCAGCTGGGTCAGCATGCGTTCGATGCGGTAGGGGTGCTCGTGCACGTCTTCGATGAACAGCACGCCGCCCTTGACCTGCGGGAAATACGGCGTGCCCACCAGCGATGCCAGCACCGCCAGGTTGCCACCCCACAGCGTGGCGCTTTTCACATAGACATTGGGTACAGCGGGCTTGCCCGTGGCGGCGTTGGGCTGCTCTTTGTTCATGCGCCAGCCTGTGCCTTCGCCGTGGCCGGTCAGCAGGTCGTCAAAGCAGGCTTCCATGATGTCGTCGGGCTCGCCCGCCACACCAAAGTCAGCCCCCAGCGATGGCCCCGCCCAGGTGGTGGCCCCCGTCTTGGCCAACACGGCCAGCTGGAAGGCGGTGAAATCGCTCACGCCCACAAAGTGCATGCCCTTTTCAATCGCCTTGGCCACCGCCTTGTAGCGGATGCCCGGCAGGATGCGCGACAGGCCGTAGCCCCCGCGCGAGATCAGCGCCACATCGGCGCCGCTGGCCGCTGCACGGTGGATGGCGGCCAACCGGGTTTCGTCGTCGCCCGCAAAGCGGGTGTGGGTGGCCAGCGCGTCCTCATCCACCTCCACCTCATGGCCCAGGGCCTTGAGCCGGGCAATGCCGCGCTTGAAGGCGACCTTGTCGCGCACGGCGCTGGAGGGCGAGTAGATGTAGATGTGCTTGGGACCGTGGTCGTGGTCGCAATGGAAAGGGTCGTGATGGTGGTCGTGCAAAGCGCTCAGACCCGCCGAGGGGCCTGCTCCGTAAACAGGGGGAATGCCGGGCGCCACATGCAGTCAGGCGGCGCCAGCGGACAAGTCAGTGCGCGAAGTATTCCACAGCCTGTGCGGCAATGGCCTCGCCATGCTCCTGCACAAAGTGGCCGGCATGGGGCAGCACGATGGGCTCGGGGCACCCTTCGATGCACTGCTGCAGCGCCCGCATGGAGGACAGGCCCAGCACCGGGTCCTGCGCTCCCACCACCATCAGGCTGCGGCCCTGCCACTGGTGCTGCCAAAAATCGCGGGCCGCGCGCGACACGGCGGCGCCAGGGTCACCCGCAGCAGCGGGCACGCGTTCTGGAAAGGCCCGCAACGCGGCGCGGTAGCCTTTGTCCGGGAACGGAGCATCGTACGCAGCGCACTCTGCCGCCGTCAGATGCGGATTGCCACGCGCCAGCAGGCGCCCTACTCCATACAGCGGCTTGTCGCGGCACATGGCACGCCAGTCGACAAACCCAGCAGGCAGTGGCGCATCGCCCGTGGCCAGCAGGGTGTTCATCACCAGCAGGCCGTCAAAACGATCCGGCATGGCCATGGGCAGCGTCAGGCCCAGGATGCCGCCCCAGTCCTGCACCACCAGCACCACGTTGCACAGATCGAGCCGCTCCACCAGCTCCAGCAGCACCTGGCGGTGCCATTCGAACTGGTGGGCGCCCTCTTTCTTGGGCTTGTCGCTTTTCCCAAAGCCAAGCAGGTCGGGCGCCACCACGCGGTCGCCTGCAGCCAGAAAGGTGGGCAGCATGCGCCGGTACAGGTAGCTCCAGGCCGGGTTGCCATGCAGGCACAGCCAAGTGCGGGGCGCATCGCGAGGACCTTCGTCGAGGGTGTGCAAACGCAGGCCCGCCAGGCTGGGCAGGTCGCTGATGTAGTGAGGCGCCCAGGGGTAGCCGGGCACGTTGGCAAACGCCGCATCGGGCGTGCGCAAAGCGTCGTCCCGCAACGGATGGCGGGCCAGTGCCTCGGTGCGTTGCTGATGGCGGCGCTGGCGGAAAAAGCCGCTGAGCAGACCGCCACATTCTTCGGGCAGCACCCCGCCTCGCACCTGGGTCTGGTGGTTGATCTCGGGATGCCCGAACAGGTTGAGCACCGAACCGGCCGCGCCTGTTTTGGGATCTGCCGCACCGTACACCACCCGCGCCAGCCGCGCATGCAGCATGGCGCCGCTGCACATGGCACAAGGCTCCAGCGTGACGTAGAGGCTGCAGCCGTCGAGCCGGTAGTTACCCAGCCGCTGCGCCGCCGCGCGCAGGGCCACGATCTCGGCGTGGGCCGTGGGGTCGTGGCCCTCCACGGGGGCATTGCGGCCCGTGGCGATGACCTGGCCGTCCTTGACCACGATGGCGCCCACAGGCACCTCACCCGCTTGCGCGGCTGCCTGCGCCTCGGCCAGGGCCAGGCGCATCCAGTGCAAATCTTGGTCAAGGGTCATTGCTATTTAAATGATAGCTACTAGCGCTTGATATACAGGCGCCAGGGGCCAATTTGGCTTATTTTTCTTCGTCGGGCATGGGCCGGGCTTGCTGCATCAGGCCTTCCACCTGTTGCTTGACCTGCTGCTGGATCTGCTGACTCTGGTCGCGCACGGTGACAGGCGGTGCCGACGCAGGGTCAGCCCTGGGCGCCGTCTGCAGCGCGGGCACCGGGGCGCGCGTGGCCGACAACTGCTTCTTGGCCAACAGGCCCACGATGGCCAGCACCACAACCAGCCCCACCAAACCAAACAATCCCCGCATGCCTGTGCTCCCTATGCTGTGCAGGACTGCACTGTAAACCGGGCAAGGCCTTCCCTGCCTTCAGTCAGTGCGTCATGGGCAGCGCCGCCCCCATCAGGCCGAACAACCCGCCGCAGGCACGGTTGAACTTGCGGCCCGTGCGCTGCAACCAGGGCCGGATGCGGTGCGCCAGGCTCGCCAGGCCGAATTCGACCAGGCATTCGACCGCCGCGAAGGTGCCCGCCATGATCACGAACTGCACCCACAGGTCGCGCCCCGGCGCGATGAACTGCGGCAGGAAGGCCCCATAGAACAGCAGCACCTTGGGGTTAGAAATGGCTGCCAGCAGCCCTTGGCGAAACATCCTGCCGCCCGTCACCGATGCCGGTCCCGCAGCACGGGGCAAGGCCTGCACCTGCATGGCCGGCGCCCGCCACAGCTGGATGCCCAGCCACACCAGATACGCCCCGCCCACCCATTTCATCACCGTGAGCGCGTGGGCCGACGACTGCAGCAGCGCGCCGATGCCGAGCATGGACAGCCCGATCAGGCTCACAAAGCCCACCGCCCCGCCCGCAATGGTCCACAGCGTGCGCACGCGCCCATGCAGCGCGCCATGGGCCAGCACCAGCAGGCTGTTGGGCCCCGGGGTCAAGGACAGCCCGATGACCGCCAACAGGTAGACGAGCCATATTTTCAGTTCCATCGCAGCACCCTTCTTGGAAAAGCATGGTCTGGAGTCTAGGCACCTCCTGTCCGTGGTATGCAATCCAATCTGGCTATTTTTGATACCAAAATGGATACCTTATGAGCACCGCCAACGACCGCCCTCTCCAGCGCCCAGACGTACGCCTGCTCTTGATGCCGCTACCCGACTTCGCGCTGCTGCCATTTGGCGCGTTTCTGGACAAGCTGCGCTTTTCGGCCGACGAAGCGGACCGCAGCCGCCAGCGCTACTGCGCCTGGACGCTGATGGGCGTCGACAGCGCGCCCGTGGTGTCCAGCAGCGGGGTGCAGGTGACGATGGAGGCCACGCCTGACTCCGTGGACCTGGCGGCATTCGACTATCTGGTGGTGTTTGGCAGCCGCACGGTGCAAGCGTCGCTGGGACATGTGCACACCCATGGGCCCGTGCTGCGACAGGCTGCAGCGCGGGGCCTGCCCCTCGTGGCGATCGACAACGCCAGCTTTTTGCTCGCCGAGGCGGGTCTGCTCAAAGGCCGCCGCGTGGCGCTGCATTGGCGCCATGTGACCGAGTTCCGCCATGCCTTCCCACGCATAGCGGTGGCCAGCGAGCAGATCTATTGCTTTGACCGCGACCGCATCACCTGCGCGGGCGGCACCGCGGCCATCGACATGGCGGTGGAGTTGCTGTCACGCCACTGCGGCCGGGAGCGCGCCTTCAAGGGCTTGGCCGACATGCTGGTGGACGAACCACGCCACCAGGGGCACCACCTGCAATCGATGGAAGGCGGCGGGCCGGACCTGGGCCGCCACCTGGTGCGTGCGGTCGCGCTGATGCGCACCTCCATGGCCGACGGCCTTACCGTGGCCAGCATCGCCGAGCGCATCGGCATTGGCCGCCGACAGCTGGATCGGTTGTTCACCGAGCGCTTCGGCCACAG
This sequence comes from Acidovorax sp. NN32, assembly GCF_057597245.1. Lineage (NCBI taxonomy): Bacteria > Pseudomonadati > Pseudomonadota > Betaproteobacteria > Burkholderiales > Comamonadaceae > Acidovorax > Acidovorax sp. NN32. The sequence continues at coordinate 2,359,226 of NZ_CP199679.1, read as the reverse complement.
CGCTCACAACCACTGGACAGCGATGCGCATGGAACACGCCCACTGGCGCGTAACCCATTCACACCACAGCCTCTCCGCCATCGCTGACGAGGTGGGTCTGGGCAACGCCAGCAGCCTGGCACGACTGTTCCGGCGGCACTACGGCACCAGCCCCGGAGCGGCCCGCGCGGGCGGTCCGAGGGACTGACTGAAGCTCCGCTTCCACTCTGCAGGCAGGGCCATCGGGTACCCGAGTCCACCGGCACCGATCCATGCGCGGGCGACCCCTCAGTTCAGCGCCACGCGGCTGCCGTCCTTGAAGGTGTAGAGCGTCACGGCGGGCGTCGTCAGCTCGCCCTTGGCGGTGAAGGCGATGTTGGCGGTCACGCCCTTGTATTCGGTCTTGGCCAGGAAGGGGGTAAACACCTTCGGGTCCACCGAATTGGCGCGCTTCATGGCGTCGGCCAGCACCATGGCGGCGTCATAGGCATAGGGGCTGTAGATCTGGAACTGGCCAGAGAACTTGGCGTCGTAGCGCTTCTTCCAGTCGGCGCCGCCCTGCATCTTGTCCACCGACGCGCCGCCGGTGGCGCAGGTCACGTTCTTCAGGGCGGGGGTCTTGCCCGACAGCTCGGGCAGCTTTTCGGTGCACAGCGCGTCGCCGCCGAAGAACTTCACATTGCCCAGGCCCAGCTGCTCCATCTGGCGCAGCATGGGGCCGGCCTGCGCGTCCAGGCCGCCGTAGAAGATCGCATCGGGCTTCTTGTTCTTGATGGCAGTGAGGATGGCCATGAAGTCGGTGGCCTTGTCGTTGGTGAACTCCTCAGCCACCACCTTCAGGCCCTTTTGTTGCGCCGTGGCCTTGAAGACCGAGGCCACGCCCTGGCCGTAGGCCGTGCGGTCGTCGATGATGGCCACACTCTTGAGCTTCTGATGGTCGGCACCAAACAGGGCCAGCGCCGCGCCCAGCGCGTTGTCGTTGGCGATCAGGCGGAAGGTGGTCTTGTGGCCGGGTTTGGTCAGGTCAGGATTGGAGGCCGATGCCGTGATGTGCGGCAGGTCGCACTTGGCATAGATGGCCGATGCGGGGATGGACGTGCCCGACTGCAGGTGACCCACCACGCCGGCCACCTTCTGGTCGCACAGCTTCTGCGCCACGGCGGTGGCCTGGCGCGGGTCGCCCGCGTCGTCTTCGGCCGCAATTTCAAACTTGATCTTCTTGCCGCCGATCACGAGGTTTTGGGCGTTCAGGTCGTCAATCGCCAGGCGCACGCCGTTTTCAGTGTCCTTGCCGATGTGGGCAATGCCGCCCGACACGGGGCCGGCGTGGGCGATCTTGACGGTTTGCACATCCTGTGCGGTGGCTGTAGTGGCGGCAACACACACACCCACGGCAGCCAGCTGCACAACAGACACGGGGAAAGACGACGGACGCAGGCGGGTGAAAGCTCGGAACACGGTAGAAATCTCCAAAAAATATAGTCGCAACTTTTGCGCACCATTTCGGGGCAAAACGCACCGCATCCTAGCCACCATCCTCCCTTGCCGTCGCCAATTGCTATGCAAGCTTAGTAATTTGCAGGGCCATTAAAACGGCTAATGGCACAAGCTGATTCGCCGAAGTCACCCTCTGAAGCTGCCCTTTGACCGGCAGCGCGCCCGTTGGCAAGCGCTCAACCTTTCACCATCCGCAACTTGAAGTTGGTAAACGGCAGGATGGCGTTCGGTGCGTCGCGGGGTACGCGCTCTTCCACGCAGCCCGTGTCATTGGGGGTCACGAAGTGCGGACCAATACCGGCAATGGCCACTTTGTGCGACCCCGTCCAGTCCCAGCCCCACCCGGCCCCGGTCACCTCGCCTTCGAACAAAACCGGGCCATCGGCCGCGATACCCTGGTGGATGGTGATGCGCATCCGGTCGGCAAACCCACCCATCCTGTAGCCGGCCCGGACGTGAAGCGTGAAGACGGGGTGCACCGCCGGGTTGAAGATCGCCCCCGAGGTGTTGGTAACCGTCACCAGCCCCGGCATGGCCGTGCCGTTCCATCGCTCGGCCATCACCATGCCGTCCGCAAAGATGATGAAGCCCCGGGCCTCGGACCAAAGGTTCTGACCGTGGCGGTAGATCGGCCCGCAGTGAGGGTTGTAGCTGCCCTGCCCGCCCGTGCAGTCCAGCGCAAACACCATGTGGTTGGCACCTTCGGAAAAGAACCACGAACAGTCCACCGTGCAGACCAAGTCGTTGTGCCGCATGGGAGACAAGCTGAGCCGAGGCGGCAGGTAGCAAAAGTCGAGATCATTGATCGCCAGTGTCAGCTGGGTGGGCTTCTTCATGCGGGAGGTGCTCATCAGAGTCCTTTCACTGGGTTTTCGGGGTGGCCGACGACGCCGACGGCCTTGCAAGAACGCGGCTCACAGAGACCATGGGGTGGCCGCCGAGGCTTGCACGCTGAGCCCGTTGTACCAGACCCCCACCGCACAATGCATCGTCACATGGTTACCAAAAGTGCAGTGCCCGATACCCGAGGGAAGCTCCACGGCACCGCGAAACTGAAATAATCACGCCCCATGTCTCTCCTGCCCCACCAGCTCGAACTGCTCTCGCCCGCGCGCGACGCAGACATCGGCATCGAAGCCATCAACCACGGCGCCGATGCCGTCTACATCGGCGGCCCAGCCTTTGGCGCGCGGGCCAGTGCGGGCAACGACATCCGCGACATCGAACGCCTGGTGAAGCATGCGCACCGCTTCAACAGCCGCATCTTCATCACGCTCAACACCATCCTGCGCGACGACGAGCTGGAGGCTGCTCGCAAAATGGCGTGGCAGGTGTACGAGGCCGGTGCCGACGCCCTCATCATCCAGGACATGGGCCTGCTCGAAATCGACCTGCCCCCCATCCAGCTGCACGCCAGCACACAGACCGACATCCGCACGCCCGAGAAAGCACGCTTTCTGCAGGACGCAGGCCTCTCGCAGATCGTTCTGGCGCGTGAGCTCACGGTGCAGCAGATCGCGGCCGTGCACAAGGCGCTGGGGCCAGTGGACGCCCCCGGCCGGGCCAACATCGAGTTCTTCATCCACGGCGCACTGTGTGTGGCCTACAGCGGCCAGTGCAACATCAGCCATGCGCAGACAGGCCGCAGCGCCAACCGGGGCGACTGCAGCCAGGCCTGCCGCCTGCCCTACCAGGTGACGGACGCGCAGGGCCGCTTCATCGCGCACGACAAGCATGTGCTCTCCATGAAGGACAACAACCAGAGCGACAACCTGCGCGCCCTCATCGACGCCGGCGTGCGCAGCTTCAAGATCGAAGGGCGCTATAAGGACATGGGCTATGTGAAGAACATCACCGCCCACTACCGCACGCTGCTCGACGAAATCATCGAAGAGCGCGAGGCCCAGGGCCGGCCGCTCTCCCGCTCGTCCAGCGGGCGCACCACCTTCACCTTCACGCCCGACCCGCTGCAGAACTTCAACCGCGAGTTCACCGACTACTTCGTGACGGGCCGCAAGGAAGACATCGGCGCATTCGACACCCCCAAGAACCCCGGCCAGGCCATCGGCTGGGTAACCAAGCTGGGCCCAGACTTTGTGGAGCTGGAACTGAGCGACCCCGCCACCGTGCTGCACAACGGCGACGGCCTGTGCTACTACGACCTGCACAAGGAGCTGGTGGGCATGGCCATCAACGTGGCCGAGCCCGTGTCGGCCCGCAGCGTCGGCCAGTGGCGGGTGTACCCCAAAGACCCGATGGAAGGATTCAAGGACCTGCGCAAGGGCACCGAGGTCAACCGCAACCGCGACATGGACTGGGTGCGCACGCTGGAGAAAAAATCTAGCGACCGCCGCATCGGCCTGTGGGCGCAACTGAGCGAAACGCCCACGGGTTTCAGCCTGCTGCTGACCGACGAGGACGGCAATGTGGGCTGCGCCGACGTGCTGCAACCCCACCAGAGTGCTACCGACGCCACCAAGGCCGAGGCCAGCCTGCGCGAGCAATTGGGCCGCTTTGGCGCCACGGTGTTTGCGGTGCATGACATTGCGCTGCAGCTCTCGCAGCCGTGGTTTGTGCCCGCCTCGGTGCTCAATGCCCTGCGCCGCGATGCCGTGGCCGACCTGGAAGCCAGCCGCGCCCGCAACTTCGCCCGCCTGCCACGCGCCACGCCCGTGGAACCCCCTGCGCTCTACCCTGAAGACACGCTCTCCTTTCTGGGCAACGTGTTCAACCACAAGGCCCACGACTTCTACGTGCGCCACGGCGTGAAGGTGATCGCCGCGGCCTACGAGGCGCACGAAGAGGAAGGCGAAGTCAGCCTCATGATCACCAAGCACTGCGTGCGCTTTTCGATGAGCCTGTGCCCCAAGCAGGCCAAGGGCGTGACGGGCGTGCAGGGCACCATCAAAGCCGAACCCTTGATGTTGATCAACGGCAAGGAGAAGCTGACCTTGCGCTTTGACTGCAAGCCCTGTGAAATGCACGTGGTGGGCAAGATCAAGCGCCAGGTGCTGAACCAGGCCAACGAGATCCCACTGACCTTCTACAAAGCCCGGCCGCACAAAGCACATTGATGCACCTGCATGTGGCGGCTCAACAGCAATGCCCCATGCACACTGCCCCGTTTTCATGCCCGCCCTGCGGGCCAGCACCATGACGGCCACGCTGCTGGTGTGGCTGCAGTTCGCAGTCTGCGCGGGGCTGATTGGCGCGGCGGGCTACCAGCTGTCGCGCTACGGTGATGCCATTGCCCAGCGCACAGGCTTGTCGGGCAGCTGGATCGGCCTCACGCTGGTGGCCAGCGTGACTTCGCTTCCAGAGCTGGCCACCGGCATCACCAGCGTCACCATCGCAAACACCCCCAACCTGGCTGTGGGCAACGCACTGGGCAGCTGCGTGCTCAACCTGGTGTTTCTGGTGGTGATCGACCTGCTGTACCGGCCAGCACCGGTATGGACCCGGGCCGCCCACGGCCACGTGCTGGCAGGCGCTTTTGGCGTGGTGCTGCTGGGCTTTTTGCTGCTGGGGCTGCTGATGGGCCAACTGGGGGCTACTGCCAGTGCTTCCACCGGCGCTGGCACTGCCTCCCAGCGCAGCGTGGGCCTGCTCACTCCCGTGATCCTGCTGCTGTATCTGGTGGCGATGCGCACCGTCTTTGCGTATGAACGGAGCCACCCCGCTGCGCCACCGGCCGACACAGTGCCGCCCACCAACAACGCAGCACCTACGCTGCCCAGCCTTCGACAAGCGGCCACCCGCTTTGCGATGGCGGCTGCCATCGTGGTGGGGGCCGGCATGTGGCTGCCCTTTGTGGCGGTCAACCTGGCCACCACCATGGGCTGGAACCGCAGCTTTGTGGGCAGCCTGTTTGTGGCCCTGGTCACAACCCTGCCCGAGCTGGCGGTCACGTTGTCCGCCCTGCGGCTGGGTGCGCTCGACATGGCCATTGGCAACCTGCTGGGCAGCAACCTGTTCAACGTGGCTATCGTGGGCATAGATGATCTGTTCTACCGCCCCGGCGATCTGCTGGCCCATGTGTCGCCCGTGCATGCCATCACCGCCGCATCGGCCGTAGTCATGACCGGGCTGGCGGTGGTGGGCCTGTTCTTTCGCCCGCGCAGCCGTGTGCTGCGCGCAGTGGGCATGGTCAGCATCGGCATGGCGGCGGTGTACCTGGTCAACACCTACGTGGTCTTTCTGCATGGAAACTGATGCCGTGAAACACCCCCATCCTCATCTGCGCGATGCCATAGACGTGGCACGCGAGCACGCCGTTGACCCTGACGCAGGCCTGCACCCCGACGAAGCCCTGCGCCGCAGCGCCACCCACGGCGCCAATGAGCTGGCGGCGGGGCAAGACCGCCCCTGGTGGCATCTGCTGGCTGACCAGTTCAAGGACTTCATGGTGCTGGTGCTGCTGGGCGCCGCCGTCATCTCGGGCCTGGTGGGGGAGGTCACCGACACGCTGGTCATCCTGGTGATCGTGGTGCTCAATGCCGTCATCGGCTTTGTTCAGGCCTGGCGCGCCGACCAGGCCATGGCGGCGCTGCGCCAGCTGGCCGCCGCCCACGCCACCGTGCTGCGCAGCGGCGCGGTGCAGGTGGTGCCCGCCACGGCGCTGGTGCCGGGCGACATCGTGCTGCTGGAGGCGGGCAACCAGATTCCGGCCGACCTGCGGCTCATCGAGATTGCGCAGCTGCAGGTGGATGAATCGGCCCTCACGGGCGAGTCCGTCACCGTCGCCAAGCAGACGCAGGCCCTGGCCGCCGAGGACGTGGGCGCGCTGGGCGACCGCACCAACATGGCCTTCAAGGGCACCACGGCCACGCATGGCCGGGCACGCGGCCTGGTGGTGGCCACCGGCATGCACACCGAGCTGGGCAAGGTGGCCACGCTGCTCGACACCGGCGACCGCAGCACGCCGCTGCAACTGCGCCTGGCGGCCTTTGGCAAGCGCTTGGCGATCGCGGTGCTGGGCATCTGCGCGGTGATCTTTGTGGTCGGCGTGCTGCGCGGCGAGGCGCCGCTGCTCATGGCCCTCACCGCCATCAGTCTGGCCGTGGCCGCCATCCCCGAGGCACTGCCTGCGGTGGTCACCGTGCTCCTGGCCCTGGGCGCACGCCGCATGGTGGCCGTGCATGCGCTGGTGCGGCGCCTGCCGTCGGTCGAAACCCTGGGCTCGGTCACCACCATCTGCTCGGACAAGACCGGCACCCTCACGCAAAACCGCATGCATGCCGAGCTGCTGCTGGCCCACGGCGTGCGCTGGGTGCCCGGTGACCCCCTGCCCGGCCCCGCCCATGCCGAGGCCCTGCGCGCCGCAGCGCTGTGCAACGACGCCACGCTCCAGGCGCAGAACGAAGAGGGCCAGTTCGGCACCCGCTGGCAGGGCGACCCCACCGAAACCGCGCTGGTGCTGGCCGCCCATGCGGGCGGACAGGACAAGGCCCAGCTGGATGTGAGCAGCCCCCGCGTGCAAGAGCAGCCCTTTGACTCTGAACGCAAGCGCATGACCACCTTCCACCGCGCTGCCGATGGTTTTGTGGCCTACACCAAGGGCGCGCCGGAATCAGTCTTGCCCCGCTGCACCGCCCACTGGACGCCCGAAGGCGCTGCCGCACTGGACACGGCCCAGGTCCTCGCCACCGCCCAGCAACTCGCCGCCCAGGGCCTGCGTGTGCTGGCCCTGGCCCGCCGCAGCCACACCCGCCTGCCCGACACCAACGACATCGACGCGGTAGAAAACCAGCTGGAGCTGCTGGGCCTGATCGCCCTCATCGACCCACCCCGTGCCGAGGCGAAGGCCGCAGTGCGCGACTGCATCAGCGCAGGCATCACGCCCGTGATGATCACCGGCGACCACCCCGCCACCGCACGTGCCATTGCTCACCGCTTGGGTATCGTCACCAGCACCGACGCGCCCGTGCTCACCGGCGCCGACCTGGCCACATTGGACGATGCCGCACTGCGCGCCCGCGTGGAACAGGTGCAGGTCTACGCCCGCGTGGACCCGGCGCAGAAGATCCGCATCGTCGAAGCGCTGCAGGCCCAGGGCCACTTCGTGGCTATGACAGGCGACGGCGTGAACGACGCCCCGGCCCTCAAACGCGCCGATATCGGCATTGCGATGGGCCAGGGCGGTACCGACGTGGCGCGCGAGGCATCGAGCCTGGTGCTGCTGGACGACAACTTCGCCACCATCGTCGCGGCGGTGCGCGAAGGCCGCCGCATCTACGACAACATCCGCAAGTTTGTGCGCTACGCGATGACGGGCAACTCGGGCGAGATCTGGACCATCTTCCTCGCGCCGCTGTTGCTGCTGCCCATTCCGCTGCTGCCCATCCACATCCTGTGGGTCAACCTGGTGACCGACGGCCTGCCCGGCCTGGCACTGGCGGCCGAGCCAGCCGAGCGCGGCATCATGCAGCGCCCGCCCCGCGCACCGCGCGAGAGCCTGTTTGCACACGGCATGTGGCAGCACATATTGGGCGTGGGCCTGCTCATTGGCGGGCTGTGCCTGGCGGTGCAGGCCTGGGCCCTGCACACCGGCCACGCGCATTGGCAGACCATGGTGTTCACCGTGCTCACGCTGGCGCAGATGGCGCACGTGATCGCCATCCGCTCCGAATCCGAACCCATCTGGCGCCTAGGCCTGCTGAGCAACCGCCCGCTGCTGGGCGCCGTGCTGCTCACCTTTGCGCTGCAGATGGCCACGATTTATGTGCCCTGGCTCAACCCCATATTCCGCACGGAGCCGCTGAGTATTGGCGAGTTGGCGCTGTGCATTGGCGCCGCACTGGTGGTGCTGGTGGTCGTGGAAATCGAGAAGGCCTGGCGGCGCAGCCAGCAGGAGCGGCGCACCGCGCCAGAGCCCATCGACAGCGCCATGGACGAGCCTGCTGCGTGAGGTTGCCCAACCCGCACAAGAACGTCATAAGCACATAGCCAACGATTCGGTGACGCCAGCGGCCAGCGGTGCCAGAATGGCCCGCGCCATCGGCGCACCGAGCTCCGCCCAGCCACGGGTGGAGACCGGTGGTGCCACTCCCTTCCCTTCAACGAAAGAGACAAGCTTCATGAAAATCGAAACCCTGGCCGTCCACGCCGGCTACAGCCCCGACCCCACCACCAAGGCCGTGGCCGTGCCCATCTACCAGACGGTGGCCTACGCGTTTGACAGCGCCCAGCACGGCGCGGACCTGTTCGACCTGAAGGTGCCGGGCAACATCTACACCCGCATCATGAACCCCACCACCGACGTGCTCGAAAAGCGCGTCGCAGCGCTCGAAGGCGGCATTGCCGCGCTGGCCGTGGCCTCGGGCATGGCAGCCATCACCTATGCCATCCAGACCATTGCCGAGGCGGGCGACAACATCGTCTCGGCCAGCACGCTCTACGGCGGCACCTACAACCTGTTTGCCCACACGCTGCCGCAGCAGGGCATCACCACGCGCTTTGCCGACCCGCGTGACCCGGCCAGCTTTGCGCAGCACATCGATGCGCGCACCAAGGCGATCTTCATCGAGTCCATCGGCAACCCGCTGGGCAATGTGACCGATATCGCCGCGCTGGCCAAGGTGGCGCACGACCACGGCGTGCCGCTGATCGTGGACAACACGGTGCCCAGCCCCTACCTGCTGCGCCCCATCGAGCATGGCGCCGACATCGTGGTGCACTCGCTCACCAAGTACCTGGGCGGCCACGGCAACAGCGTGGGCGGCGCGATTGTGGACAGCGGCAAGTTCCCGTGGGCCGAGCACAAGGCCCGCTTCCCGCGCCTGAACGAGCCCGATGTGAGCTACCACGGCGTGGTCTACACCGAGGCCCTGGGCCCGGCTGCCTTTATCGGCCGGGCGCGCGTGGTGCCGCTGCGCAATACCGGCGCGGCGCTGGCGCCGCTCAATGCCTTCCTGATCCTGCAAGGCATCGAAACCCTGGCGCTGCGCATGGACCGCATCTGCGACAACACGCTGGCCATTGCCAAGTATCTGCAAAGCCATCCCAAGGTGGAATGGGTGCGCTACGCCGGTCTGCCCGACCACCCGGACCACGCGCTGGTGCAGCGCCAGTCAGGCGGCAAGGCCTCGGGCATCCTGAGCTTTGGCGTGAAGAACAGCGACGCCGACCCACGTGCGGCCGGTGCACGTTTTCTGGATGCGCTGCAACTCTTCACACGCCTGGTCAACATCGGCGATGCGAAGTCCCTCGCCACGCACCCCGCATCGACCACCCACCGCCAGCTCAACCCCGAGGAGCTGGCCAAGGCCGGCGTGAGCGAGGGCATGGTGCGCTTGTCGGTGGGCATCGAGCACATCAACGACCTGCAGGCCGACCTGGCCCAGGCGCTCGACAAGGTGTGAACTGCGAGTGGCCATGCGCTGAAGGCGCGTGGCCACTCGAATTTCAAGTGTTTTTAGCCTCCAGCGCTTGACCGGCAAGCGCTAATAACTATTGTTTCAATAGCAAATCAACCCACAGTGGCACCGCTTGGCGCCCTGATTCACCGGCCCACGCTGACCAGTGGTGCAGCGCCGCCGCCCATCAGCACCGTGTTGCCCTGCTTGCTGGCAATGGCCAGGGCGGTGTCGCGCTGGATCTCGGCCAGCCGGATTTCCTTGAGCGCGGGCGTGAGCGATGCGCTGATGATCTGGTTGGCCCGCGCTTCGCCTTCGGCCTGCACGATCAGGCGCTCTGCCTCGGCCTTGGCCAGGTCGATCTCCTTGCGCTTTTTCTCGATCGCCTGGTCCGTCTCGGCGCGCTGGCGGATGGCGGATTCGATGGCCTTGTCCGTCAGCATGTTGCGAACATTCACGGCGGTGACAGTGAAGGCGCCTTTGTCCGTGGCGTCCAGCTCGGCCTGCAAGGTGGTGCGCACGCTTTCTGCCAGCTCGGCGCGCTTGGTGTGCATGGTGGTCGCATCCATCTGGGCAATGGCCTTGTAGATGGCTTCACGGGCTTCGCGCTGCACGCGGCTGTAGGCCACCAGCAGGTCCGCCGTGCCGTCTTTGACCACTTGTCTGTGCTGCACCACATCGCCCTGGTATTTGACGAACAGCGTAGGGATGGAGGCCGGCGTGGTCTTGAAATAGATGTCGATGTCCACGTCCTGCATGGTCAGGTTGTCGCGGCTCTTGGGGGTGAGGTTCTCCAGCGAAAAGCTCACCTCTTTAGCCGTGAATTCATCCACCGTCTTGAACAGCGTGAAGTAAAGCCCCGGCGGCAAGGCCTCCTGCCCCACCTTGCCCAGCGTGCGCTCCACACCCACATTGCCGGTATCGATCTGGCTGCACGCGCCCAGCGCAACGCTCAGGCACAACAGGGACAAGGTTCGCAAAGCGGTCATGAGAGTCTCACGGGTCAAAAGGGGTTGGTAGGCACGGCGCGCCGTGGCTGCGCCGGCAGGGCGAGCGAGCGCGATTGTAGGAGAGCCCTACCCCACCAAAAACGTGTGGTTCGCCGCTGTCTACAGCAGCCTTCGGGACGGCAGAGCCCAGTATCAACCCAGGTCGCGCGCCAGCCGAATGCCCGTGAACTGCCAGCGCGCGGTGGCCGGGAAGAAGTTGCGGTAGGTCAGCCGCTCATGCCCCGGTGGCGTAGCGCAGGACGAGCCCCGCAGCACGTACTGATTCACCATGAACTTGCCGTTGTATTCGCCCACGGCACCTGCCGCCACCTGAAAGCCGGGATACGGGGCGTAGCTCGACTGTGTCCATTGCCAGGCGACGCCAAAAAGCTGCGCCACGGGGTCGGCATCCTTCGCGGCCGCGTGCTCCCATTCGGCCTCGGTGGGCAGGCGGGCTCCCGCCCAGCGCGCGTAGGCATCAGCCTCGTAGTACGACAGATGCACCACCGGTTGGTCGCCCTCCAGCGGCTGCAGGCCAGCCAACGTGAAGCAGTACCACTCGCCTTCCACGCGGTGCCAATACAGCGGGTGATTCAGACCCTGTGCTGCCCGCCAATCCCAACCTTCCGCCAGCCAGAGCATGGGGTTCTGGTAGCCCCCGCCCTCCACAAAGGCCGCAAATTCAGCCTGGGTAACAAGGCGCGAGGCCAGTGCGTAAGGGTGCAGGTACGTGCGATGGCGTGGGCCTTCGTTGTCAAACGCAAAGCCTTCGCCTTTATGGCCGATTTCGATGAGCCCTCCATCGAAAGAATGCCACGTCAAAGTTGCAGCCGCGGGCGGTGGCACCACATCGCAAGCCGCCGCATAGACAGGGAACAGCGGGTTGCACGACAGCAGGTGCTGTATGTCGGTGAGCATCAACTCCTGGTGCTGCTGCTCGTGCTGCAAGCCCAGTTCGATCAATGCGCACAAAGCGGCATCGTGCGCCACGGTCGACAACAGGCGCGCCATGCGGGCATCCACATCGGCCCGGTAGGCCAGCACTTCATGGAGCGCGGGGCGCGTCAGCAGCCCCCTCTGCGGGCGCGGGTGCTTGGCCCCCACACCGTTGTAGTAAGAGTTGAAAAGCACCCGGAACGCGGGCGCAAACGGCGCAAACCCGGGTTCGTGCGCTTCGAGAACGAAGGTTTCAAAAAACCAGCTGGTGTGCGCCAGGTGCCATTTGGTGGGGCTGGCGTCCGGCATGGACTGCGCGCTGCAGTCCTCGGGCGACAGGGGCGCCGCCAGTGCCACCGAGCGGCCGCGCACGGCGGTGTAGCGGGACTGCAGTGTGTTGGATGTCATGGTCATTGCAGCCACTGATCAGGGACGCGCGTGCACCACGGCAAACCAGCCGCGCTCGTCCGTCCACGCCTGGGCCTGTGCAAAACCAGCGCGGGCCAGCATGTCGGTGAACACGGGCAAGGGGTACTTGTAGCTGTTCTCGGTGTGAATGCGCTCGCCCTGCTCAAACCTGCGGCCACCGCCGGGCCAGCACACCTCGGTATCGGATGCCGCCTCCAGGTGCATTTCAATGCGCGACGCCTCGGGGTTAAAGAACGCACGGTGCTGCCACTGCCCCACATCAAAGTCGCTGCCGATCAGGCGGTTCACGTGGCGCAGCACGTTGCGGTTGAACTCGGCCGTCACGCCCGCCGCATCGTCGTAGGCCGCCTCCAGCACGGCCACGTCCTTGGGCAGATCGATGCCGATGAGCAGGCCGCCATCGTCATCCACAAGTTCACGCATGTGGCCCAGCAGTTCCAGGGCGTGCGGGGGATCGAAGTTGCCGATGGAAGATCCCGGGTAGAACACCAGCCGGCCGGTGCGGGGAATGTCGTCCGGCAGTGCCACCCCCAGGGTCATGTCGCCCGCCAGTGCGCGGGCATCCAGTGCGGGGAAGTCGTCGCGCAGCCCCTGCACCGCCTGTTCCAGAAAATCCGCTGAAATGTCCACACCCACAAAACACGCCGGCTGCACCAGGCGGCACAGGGTGCGGGCCTTCTGGCAGTTGCCTGCTCCCAGTTCGATGAGGGTACGCCCCGGTCCCACCGTGCCTGCAATGCTGTCCGCATGCGTCTGCATCAGTGCCATCTCGGTGCGCGTGGGGTAGTACTCCGGCAGGCGCGTGATGGCCTCAAACAGCTGCGAGCCGTGTTGGTCGTAAAAATACTTGGGGGAGATGCGTGCGGGCCGCTGGGTCAGCCCGTGCGTAATGTCGGAGTAGCGAGGCAGGAGCATGGGTCAGTGAGACGTTGGGTGCGGCAGCGCCGCCGGGTGGTCAAAAAGCAGAGGCACCTGGGGCGCACGCACGGCGGCACGCCCCACACGCTCCCTTCACGCCATTGTGCGTCGCCTCGCCTGCAGCTGTGTGTAGGCCATTTCCGCACCCCCTAAAAAAAAGGGCTGGCGCAGGCGCCAGCCCTTTTAACCTTGGAGAACTCTTGCTGCCAGGAATGCAGGGCCAGCCTTGACCGCAGACTCCCTCGTGTGGTGTTGCACGCTATCCGGCACTTAAAACCGCGTCTTTTCGGCCAGGGCTGCGTTGCAAATCCTCGCGATACCTACTGGTATCGCTGTGGTTTGCGCCTTGCCCTGACCAAAAATCCATCGGTTCTAAATGTGCCGTCAAGCCTGCAACACCACACTAGAAGCGCCAGCCCAGACCCACGCCCACCAGAACGGGGTCCACCTTGAAGGTGCCCAGCTTGGCACCGCCTGCGCTCACGTCGGTCTTGATGTAGACCTTCTTCACGTCGAAATTCAGGTACAGGTTCTTGGACAGCGGAATGTCCACACCGGCTTGCAAGGCGGGGCCAAAGCTGTTGCGGTCAATGTCCACACCAGCGGGCAGGTGCACGCCGGAGAAGCGCGTGTAGTTCAGGCCCGCACCCACGTAGGGCTTAAAGCCGGCTACGTCAAAGTGGTATTGCACAGTGAGCGTGGGAGGCAGGTGCTTGAGCGTGCCGATGGCAGCGCCGCCCGCACGCAGGGTGTGTTTCTGGGGGACGGTGAGGATCAGCTCGGCGGCGATGTTCTTATTGAAGAAGTAGGTGATGTCTACTTCAGGGATGGTCTTGTCGTTGACCGTCAGGCCCAGCGGTGTGCTGTCCTTGTTGGCGCTGTCAAGGTTGACAACGCGCGCGCGGACCATCCAGGGGCCTTCTGCTTGTTGCGCCAGCGCAGCGCCAGAAGACAGAACACACAGAGCGGCTACAGCCAGCAGAGTTTTTTTCATGGTGATTTCGCATCGGTTGGACGGGGACGACCCCCGTGCATGTATTGAACCGCTGCATCCACCCGCCGACCTTGCCCTATCTCAAGACCTCCGTACTAACCCTTAGACCTAGATCAAGGCATACCCATTCTCACGCTGTGGACTTGCCGCGCAGGCGCTGCACCAGCGTGACACCGGCCAGCACCAGCCCCCCGGCCACGATGCCCACCACCGCGTTGAGCAGATTCTCCACCACCACCTTCCACAACCCGCCCGTCGGCCATTGGCCTGCTGCGGCAGCTACGCCCTCTACAGCATGGTGCAGCACCGGAACGCCATGCACCAGGATGCCACCGCCCACCAGAAACATCGCCGCCGTGCCAGCAATGGACAGGCCCTTCATGAGCCAGGGAGCAGCGCGCAGGATGCCTGCCCCCACGGCACGGGCCGCGCTGCTGGCCTTGTTGTTGAGCCACAGGCCCAGGTCATCGAGCTTGACGATGCCCGCTACCAGGCCATACACACCGATGGTCATGATGATGGCGATGCCCGACAGCACGGCCACCTGCTGGGTAAACGGTGCATTGGCCACGGTGCCCAGCGTGATCGCGATGATTTCAGCCGACAGGATGAAGTCGGTGCGCACCGCGCCCTTGATCTTGTCCTTTTCAAAGGCTACCAGGTCCACCGCCGGGTTCGCATTGGCCTTGGCATGGCTTTCGTGCTCGGCCTCATCCTGGTGCTGGGCATGCAGCAGCTTGTGCGCCACTTTTTCAAAGCCCTCAAAACACAAAAAAGCGCCCCCCACCATCAACAAAGGCGTGACCGCCCAGGGCGCAAACGCGCTGATCAGCAGCGCGGCAGGCACCAGGATGACCTTGTTGATCATGGAGCCCTTGGCCACGGCCCACACCACAGGGATTTCGCGCTCGGCCCGCACCCCGGTGACCTGCTGGGCATTGAGTGCCAGGTCATCCCCCAGCACACCGGCCGTCTTCTGGGCGGCCACCTTTGTCATGACCGACACGTCATCGGCCATGGCAGCGCTCTTCTTGGCCGCCACCTTGGTCATGAGGGCCACGTCGTCGAGGATGGTGGCGATATCGTCCAACAGGGCAAGCAGGCTGCCAGTGGCCATGGGGAATCCTTGAAATAAGTCAGTACAAAATCGGCGGGCATGCCGCCATGCGTGCGCCGGACTATAGCAACGCCCAGGCCAACGGCGCCGCGCGGCACAGACCCCTCGATCTGGGCGGCCCTTGCACGACCTGTTTCCCACTGGTGGGCCGCCCCTTGCTCAGCACAGCGATGGATGGCGCGAATGCCGCCCCGCACAAAGCGCATACTCGCGCCCTCACCCATCACCTCTGGGGTCCTGGAGCATGTGCTCTTATTCGGGCTTCATGCCCAAGCCATGCCCGGCTACCTCACCAAACACGAAGACATCGCCATCACTGGCGCAGCCGACCTGATCATTCGATCATTGCTCGACAGGCAACAGTTCTCTGATCCACTGGGAGCCGCCGAGGCGCTTGGCATATCGTCGGCCGCGTGGCCCCTGTTCGGCCTGCTTTGGCCATCGGGGGCACAGTTGGCACAACGCATGGCCAGCCGCCCTTTGCTGACCGGCGAGCGCGTGCTGGAGATTGGCTGTGGCCTGGGCCTGGCAAGCCTGGTGTGCCACCGGCGCGGCATGGATGTGACCGCCAGCGACTGCCACCCGCTGGCACCAACGTTTCTGCTGGAGAACCTGCGGCTCAACGGCCTGCCGCCCCTCAAATACCGCACGGGCCAGTGGGGCGCGGACGCCGCCGCGGGAACAGGCGCGGTACAAGGTCAGTTCGACCTCATCATGGGCAGCGATGTGCTGTATGAACGCGACGCCCGCGCCTCGCTGGCCAGTTTTCTGGACCGCCACGCCGGCCAGGGCGCGCAGATCTGGATCGTGGACCCGAACCGGGGCAACCGCTCTACCTTCCACAAGCAGATGGCAGTGCACCGGTTTGAAGTGGTGGAAGAGCGCCTGGACCACCCGGCCCTGGAAGACCGCCCGGCCTACAAGGGCCGCCTGCTGATCTACCAACGCAAGATGGGATGAGCCCCTGAGCCGCCGGGAGCACCTCCCCCGAGGGGGGCTAGGCCCTCGTTACGGAGCAGCCCTTGGCTTGCCGCCTTTCACCCGCGCCGCCCACCTTTCTCAATGGTTGGCTCCACGAAAAAAGGCCGACCCCATGAGGGACCGGCCTTTTGGCAACAACCGCCGCAGCGGTGCAGATGATCAGCGCCGGATCAGCCTACCCACTTGCGCGCGTTGCGCCAAATGCGCATCCAGCTGCTGTACTGCGCCTTGTCTTCACTCGTCCAGCTCATCTGCACGTTGCGGAACACGCGCTCGGGGTGCGGCATCATGGCCGTGAAGCGGCCGTCGGCCGTGGTCACCGCCGTCAGGCCGCCTGCGCTGCCGTTGGGGTTGAAGGGGTACTGCTCCGTCGCGCGCCCGTGGTTGTCCACGTAGCGCATGGCGGCAATGGCCTTGTCGGCGTTGCCCCGGTACTTGAAGTTGGCATAACCCTCGCCATGCGCCACAGCAATCGGCAGTCGGCTGCCGGCCATGCCTTGCAGGAACAAGCTGGGTGATTCGAGCACTTCCACCAGCGACAGGCGGGCTTCGAAACGCTCGCTCTGGTTGGTGGTGAAGCGTGGCCAGTCCTGCGCGCCGGGGATGATGTCGGCCAGCTCGGCAAACATCTGGCAGCCGTTGCAAACACCCAGGCCAAACGTATCGGTGCGGCCAAAGAAGCCCTGGAACTGCGCGGCCAGCACGGGGTTGAAGGTGATGGACCGCGCCCAGCCGATGCCCGCGCCCAAGGTGTCGCCGTAGCTGAAGCCGCCGCAGGCCACCACGCCCTTGAAGTCTTCGAGCTTGACGCGGCCAGTCTGCAGGTCGGTCATGTGCACGTCATAGGCCTCAAAGCCTGCTTCCGTGAACGTGTAGGCCATCTCGATGTGCGAGTTCACACCCTGCTCGCGCAGGATGGCGACCTTGGGTTTGGCGAGGTTCAGGTATGGCGCCGCCACGTTGTCAGTGGCGTCGAACGTGAGGTGCACGTGCATGCCGGGGTCGGTGGGCTCGCCCGCTGCGGCGTGTTCGGCATCGGCATTGGCGGGGTTGTCGCGCTGCTGGCAAATCTTCCAGCTCACAGCGTCCCACACCTGGTGCAGGTCGGCCAGCGGCGCACTGAATACGGCCTTGGCATCGCGCCAGACCTGCAATTCGCCCTTGCCTGCGTCGATCTCGGACGATGCAGGACGCGTTTTGCCGACGAAGTGGCTGAACTTGGACAGGCCATGCTCGCGCAGGGTCTGCATCACGTCGTTGCGCTCGGCCGTGCGCACCTGCAGCAACACACCCAGTTCCTCGTTGAACAGGGCTTTCAGCGTGAGCTCTTCGCGGCGAGCCCCCACCTGGCCTGCCCAGTTCTTGGCATCGCCCGTGTCCATGCGGCTGTCGCTGATGCCGTCGCCTTCAGTGACCAGCAAATCCACGTTCAGCGCCACGCCCACATGGCCCGCAAAGGCCATTTCGGCGGCAGCCGCCAGCAGGCCGCCGTCGCTGCGGTCGTGGTACGCCAGGATCTGGCCCTTGGCGCGCAGTGCGTTCACGGCGTTGACGAGGTTGACCAGGTCTTTCGGGTCGTCCACATCGGGTACCACATCGCCGCTTTGCTCCAGCGTCTGGCCCAGGATGCTGCCGCCCATGCGGCTCTGGCCCTTGCCCAGGTCGATCAGCACCAGGGTGGTGTCGGCCTCGGTGGCGTTGAGCTGGGGCGTGAGCGTGCCACGCACGTCGGACAGCGAAGCGAATGCGCTCACGATCAGGCTGACGGGCGAGGTAACTTTCTTCTTCTCAGAACCTTCGCTCCACTGCGTGCGCATGGACAGGCTGTCCTTGCCCACGGGGATGCTGATGCCCAGCGCAGGGCACAGCTCCATGCCCACGGCCTTCACGGTTTCGTACAGCGCGGCGTCTTCGCCGGGCTCGCCACACGCGGCCATCCAGTTGGCCGACAGCTTCACGCGCGGCAGCTCGATGGGGGCGGCCAGCAGGTTGGTGATGGCCTCGGCCACGGCCATGCGGCCTGAAGCCGGCGCGTTGATGGCGGCCAGCGGCGTGCGCTCGCCCATGCTCATGGCCTCGCCCGCAAAGCCCTTGTAGTCGGCCAGGGTCACGGCGCAATCGGCCACGGGCACCTGCCAGGGGCCGACCATCTGGTCGCGGTGGCTCAGGCCACCCACGGTGCGGTCGCCAATGGTGATGAGGAAGCGCTTGGAGGCTACCGTGGGGTGGGCCAGCACGTCGATCACGGCTTTTTGCAGCGGCACGCCGGTCAGGGCCATGGGTGCGAATTCGCGCACCACCGTCTTCACATCGCGGTGCATCTTTGGCGGCTTGCCCAGCAGCACGTTCATGGGCATGTCCACGGGCAGCTTCTGATCGTCGGCCGTAGCAGCAGGGTCGTGCAGCACCAGCTGGCGCTCTTCGGTGGCCGTGCCGATCACGGCAAACGGGCAGCGCTCGCGCTCGCAGAAGGCCTTGAACTGTTCCAGCGACTCGGGCGCGATGGCTAGCACGTAGCGCTCTTGCGATTCGTTGCTCCAGATTTCCTTGGGCGCCATGCCCGACTCTTCGAGCTGCACGGCACGCAGGTCAAAGCGCGCGCCCCGGCCTGCGTCATTGGTCAGTTCGGGGAAGGCGTTGGACAAGCCACCCGCACCCACGTCGTGGATGGCGAGGATCGGGTTGGCCGCGCCCTGCGCCCAGCAGTGGTTGATGACCTCTTGCGCGCGGCGCTCGATCTCGGGGTTGCCGCGCTGCACCGAGTCAAAGTCCAGCTCGGCCGCGTTGGTGCCCGTGGCCATGGAGCTGGCGGCGCTGCCGCCCATACCGATGCGCATGCCGGGGCCGCCCAGCTGGATCAGCAGCGAACCGGCGGGAAACTCAATCTTCTTCGTCAGCTCGGCATCGATCACGCCCACACCGCCCGCAATCATGATGGGCTTGTGGTAGCCGCGCTGCACGCCGCCGACTTCTTGCTCGTATTCGCGGAAGTAGCCGTTCAGGTTGGGGCGACCAAACTCGTTGTTGAACGCGGCGCCGCCCAGGGGCCCTTCGACCATGATCTGCAGCGGGCTGGCAATGTGCTCGGGCTTGCCCACAGTGCTGCCCCAGAGCTTGGACACCGTGAAGCCCGTGAGGCCCGCCTTGGGCTTGGAGCCCCGGCCGGTGGCGCCCTCGTCGCGGATCTCGCCGCCCGCGCCGGTGGAGGCGCCAGGGAAGGGCGAGATGGCCGTGGGGTGGTTGTGGGTTTCCACCTTCATCAGCACATGCTGGGTTACGCTACTCTTTTGATAGCTATTAGCGCTTGATGGATGCGCGGTAGCAGCCATTTTTGCCACAAATCGCTCGACCTGATGGCCTTCCATCACCGAGGCGTTGTCCGAATACGCGATCACTGTGTGCTGCGGCGCCAGCTGGTGGGTGTTGCGGATCATGCCGAACAGGCTCTTGTCCTGGGCCACACCGTCGATGGTGAACTGGGCGTTGAAGATCTTGTGGCGGCAGTGTTCGCTGTTGGCCTGCGCGAACATCATCAGTTCCACGTCGGTGGGGTTGCGCGCGAGACCCGTGAACGCGGTCACGAGGTAGTCGATTTCGTCATCGGCCAGGGCCAGGCCGAAGCGGGTGTTGGCGGCCACCAGGGCAGCGCGACCACCGGCCAGCACGTCCACATGCTCCATGGGCGCGGGCTGCAGTTCGGTGAACAGGGCGGCGGCGGCGCTGCGGTCGGCCACCACCGATTCGGTCATGCGGTCGTGCAGCAAGGCGGCCACCTGGCCCAGCTGCTCGGCCGTCAGCTCAGGGGTTTTGCCCAGCAGACCGGATTTGAGGCTGATGCGGTATTCAGTGATGCGCTCGACCCGGCGGATGGCGATGCCGCAGTTGCGGGCGATGTCGGTGGCCTTGGAGGCCCAGGGCGACAGCGTGCCCAGGCGGGGTGTGACGATGAGCACGGCGCCGTCTTCGGGGCCCGCATAAGGGTCGCCGTAGGTCAACAGCGCGGCCAAACGTTCTTGCTCAGTGGGTGTAGGGGCCGCGTCGGTAGCGACCAGGTGCACAAAACGCGCTGCAATGCCGCTGATCTTGGGGTGGATCGCCTCCAGGGCGGGTTGAAGTTGCTGGGCGCGGAAGGAGCTGAGGGCGTTGCCGCCCGCCAGCGTGGTCATGTGCAAGGTCACGGTAGCGGCCTGTTGGGGGGTGTCAGGGGTAGAGGGTGGCTCCGGGCGCCAGCGTGCAGCCAGGACCGGAGCCCGCTATTTTACCGGGCATGGCCGCACCGCCTGCGTGGCGCGGGGGCCAATGGGATAATCCGGGGATGAGCATCACCATCAAAAGCGCTGAGGACATCGAGGGCATGCGCCTGGCCTGCCGTCTGGCCTCCGAAGTACTGGACTACATCGCCCCCCACATCAAGCCCGGCATCACCACCAAAGAGATCGACCGCCTGGGCGCCGAATGCATGGCCCAGCAGGGCACCATCTCGGCCACCGTGGGCTACCAGCCACCGGGTTATCCCCCCTACCCGGCCTCGCTGTGCACCTCGGTCAACCATGTGGTGTGCCACGGCATCCCCAACGACAAGCCTTTGAAGAAGGGTGACATCGTCAATGTGGACGTGACTGTGATCACCAAGGACGGCTGGTATGGCGACAACAGCCGCATGTACCTGATCGGCGAATGCTCGATCGCCGCCAAGCGGCTGTCGGCCATCACGTTTGATGCCATGTGGCACGGCATCGTGCAGGTCAAGCCCGGCGCGCATCTGGGCGACATCGGCCACGCCATCCAGAAGTTTGCCGAAGGCCAGGGCTTTTCCATCGTGCGCGAGTTCTGCGGCCATGGCATTGGCAAAAAATTCCACGAAGAGCCTCAGGTGCTGCACTACGGCCGCCCCGGCACGCTCGAAGAACTGGTGCCCGGCATGGTGTTCACCATCGAGCCCATGATCAACGCTGGCCGCCGCGAGGTAAAAGACTTTGGTAACGACGGTTGGACCATCGTGACCAAGGACCACAGCCTGTCAGCCCAGTGGGAGCACACGGTGCTGGTTACCGAAACAGGCTATGAAGTCATGACGCTGTCGGCAGGCTCGCCGCCGCTCCCGGCGTTTGTG
Organism: Acidovorax sp. NN32; assembly: GCF_057597245.1. Lineage (NCBI taxonomy): Bacteria > Pseudomonadati > Pseudomonadota > Betaproteobacteria > Burkholderiales > Comamonadaceae > Acidovorax > Acidovorax sp. NN32. The sequence continues at coordinate 2,337,919 of NZ_CP199679.1, read as the reverse complement.
ACCGCGACCAAGACCTGACCCGCTCGCCGGCCCCTGCCAGCCGGCTCGCACAACTCTTGCATGGCTTTTTGCATGGCCCTTCTTCAGCGCGACCTTCGACGACCATGACCAAAATCCATGCCCTGCCTGAAGTGCACGTCCTGCGGGACGCCTACCGCAGCGACAAAGCGGCGCTGCTGGCCGCCATGAAAGCGACGGGGGCCTCGACACGCGGCATCCGGGTGCTGCTGCGCAAGCTGTCCACCCTGGCAGGCAACCTGCTGCAAACGCTGTGGCAGCGCGCCGAACTGCCTGCCGACATGGCCCTGGTGGCGGTGGGCGGTTTCGGGCGCGACCAGCTCTTTCCTTATTCGGATGTGGATGTACTGCTGCTGATGCCCGATGGTGCGGCGCCCGAGGCGGGCAGCGCACTGCGCACCCAGCTCGAAGGTTTCATCGGCAGCTGCTGGGATGCGGGGCTGGAGATTGGCTCCAGCGTGCGCACGGTGGCCGAATGCCTGGCCGAAAGTGCGGGCGATGTCACCGTGCAGACCTCCCTGCTTGAATCACGCCTCGTGTGCGGCAACGCAGCGCTGTTTGAAGACTTCCAGCGGCAGTACCGCGCGCAGATGAATTCCCAGGCGTTTCTGGTGGCCAAGACACTGGAGATGCGCCAGCGCCACAACAAGTACGAGAACACGCCCTATTCGCTGGAGCCCAACTGCAAAGAGTCTCCTGGGGGGCTGCGCGACCTGCAGATGATCTTGTGGGTCTCCCAGGCCGCGGGGCTGGGCCGCAACTGGAAAGAGCTGGCCGCCAGCGGCATGGCCACCGCGTTCGAGGTGCGCCAGATCGAGCGCAACGAGGCGGTGCTGTGCCTCATCCGTGCGCGCTTGCATGCCGCCGCTGGGCGGCATGAAGACCGGCTGGTGTTTGACCTGCAGACAGCCGTGGCCGAGTCGTTTGGCTACCGCTCACAGGCGCCCGACGGATCACGGCTGCCCATGCGCGCCAGCGAGAGCCTCATGCGGCGCTACTACTGGGCGGCCAAGGCGGTATCGCAGCTCAGCCAGATCCTGCTGCTCAACATCGAAGAGCGCCTGAATCCCTCGACGCACGAGCCGCGCCCCATCAACGAGCGCTTCTTCGAGAAGGCCGGACTCATCGAGGTGGCCAGCGATGACCTTTACACGCGCGACCCACACGCCATCCTCGAAACCTTTTTGCTCTACCAGACCACGGTGGGCCTGAAAGATCTGTCAGCCCGCACCTTGCGCGCGCTGTACAACGCACGCGGCGTGATGGATGGCGCTTTCCGCCGCGACCCGGTCAACCGCGACAACTTCATGCGCGTCCTGCAGCAACCGTCGGGCATTACGCATGCCATGCGGCTGATGAACCAAACCTCGGTGCTGGGCCGCTACCTGTGGGCGTTTCGCGGCATCGTCGGCCAGATGCAGCATGACCTGTTCCACGTGTACACGGTGGACCAGCACATCCTGATGGTGTTGCGCAATGTGCGGCGCTTCTTCATGGCCGAGCATGCACATGAGTACCCCTTTTGCTCGCAGCTGGCTGGCGGCTGGGACAAGCCGTGGATCCTGTACATCGCCGCACTCTTCCATGACATTGGCAAAGGCCGTGGGGGCGACCACTCGCAGATCGGTGCCGTGGAAGTGCGCCGCTTTTGCCGCCAACACGGCGTCGCCCGCGAGGACGCAAAACTCGTCGAATTCCTGGTCAGCGAACACCTGTCGATGAGCCGCATCGCCCAAAAGGAAGACCTGAGCGATCCCGACGTGATCGCCGCGTTCGCGCAGCGCGTAGGCAACGAACGCTATCTCACCGCGCTGTACCTGCTCACCGTGGCCGACATCCGTGGCACCAGTCCCAAGGTGTGGAATGCGTGGAAGGGCAAACTGCTGGAAGACCTGTACCGCGCCACGCTGCGCACTCTGGGCGGCCGGGCGCCCGACGCTGCCGCCGAAATCGAGGCCCGCAAGCGCGAGGCGCTGGTGCTGCTGGCCCTGAGCGCCCTGCCCTTCGAGGCACACAAGGCCCTGTGGGCCACGCTGGACGTGAGCTATTTCATGCGGCACGAGGCAGCCGACATCGCCTGGCACACGCGCCACCTGTCGCGCCATGTCGGCACGGCAAAGCCTGTGGTGCGCGCGCGCCAGTCGCTGGCAGGCGACGGGCTGCAGGTGATGGTGTATGCGGCCGACCAGGCCGATCTGTTTGCGCGCATCTGCGGATATTTCGACCGCGCGGGGTTTTCCATCCTGGATGCCCGCGTGCACACCGCGAACAACGGCTATGCCCTCGACACCTTCCAGGTGGTGGCCTCATCGCAGCCGGGGCACTACCGGGAGCTGACGCACATGGTCGAAAGCGATCTGGTGCGTGTGATCGAGGCCGGTGGCCCGCTGCCCGAGCCCGCCCGCAAGCGGGTCTCGCGCCGGGTCAAGAGTTTTCCGGTGGCGCCGCGCGTCACGCTGCGCCCCGACGAAAAGGCCCAGCGCTGGCTGCTGGCCATCTCGGCCAGCGACCGGGCGGGCCTGCTCTACCTGGTGGCCCGTATCCTGGCGCAGCACCACCTTAGCGTGCAACTGGCCAAGGTCAGCACCTTGGGGGAGCGGGTGGAAGACACCTTCCTGATCCAGGGCCCCGAGCTGCAGAACAACGCCCGCCAGATCGAAATCGAGACCGAGCTGCTGCGCGAACTGTCCGCGTGAGCCATGCTCGACAAAATGCTCTCTTTTTAATAGCTACCAGCGATTTACCAGAAAGCGCTAGCGGCCTTTTTTTGACATCTTGCACCCTGAGCAGCTTCAGCAACCAGGCGTACGAAGCCATCACCCACAGCAAGATCTATCCCGGTGCGGGTACACCGGTGACGGATGTGTGCCTGTCAGGCGGAGGCATCAGTCGTCCTCGTTGGCACTGATGTCCGGGAACAGCACTTCGGTAAAGCCGAACTGCGTGAAATCGCGCACCCGCATGGGGTAGAGCTTGCCAATGAGGTGGTCGCATTCGTGCTGCACCACCCGGGCATGAAACCCTTCCACCGTGCGGTCGATCGGGTCGCCATACGGATCAAACCCGGTATAGCGAATGCGCGACCAGCGGGGCACCTTGCCGCGCAACCCTGGCACCGAGAGGCAACCTTCCCAGTCCTCATCCTCCTCATCACCAAGGGGCATGATGACCGGGTTGAGCAAGACGGTGGGAGGGACCACGGGCCGGTCCGGGTAGCGTGGATTGCGCTCGCCAGACCCAAAAATCACGAGCTGCAGATCCACGCCGATCTGCGGCGCCGCAAGCCCCGCTCCGTTGACAGACTGCATGGTCTCGAACATGTCGCGCACCAGAAGGTGAAGCGCATCGGTATCGAATTCAGTGACAGGCTGGGCAACACGCAGCAGGCGCGGATCGCCCATCTTCAGGATGGTGTGGATGGTCATCGAAGGTGCATTCAGGTCAAGAGAAAAGCGGCGCATGCGCTGCTGCGGCAGCATAGCGCGTGCGCACGCCCCGGTGCTGCCGCCGGGGCATTCACAATAACGGACATGCCCCAGCCCCCCACAGAGTCCCACGAAGACGCCGCGCCGCCACTGCGCACCCTGCCCTGGCCCGTGCGCTGGCTGCTGCTCGCATTTGCCGTGCTGTGCCTGGTCATGGGCATCCTCGGTGTGATCGTTCCCGGACTGCCGACCACGGTGTTCATCCTCATGGCGGCCTGGGCCGCAGCCCGCAGCTCGCCACGGCTCTACCGCTGGCTGTGGAACCATCGCTTGTTCGGCCCCCTGCTTCGCAACTGGGCCCAGGGCGGCAAGGTCAGCCGGCGGGCCAAGTGGAGTGCCACACTGCTCATGGCGCTGAGCGGCATCGTGCTGTTCGCCACGGGCACTCGGCCGTGGGTGGTAGGTATCGCCATCACCTCCATGGTTTGCGTGGCAGCCTGGCTGTGGCACCGCCCCGAGCCCTGAAGCCCGCCCTTCCCCTCACCGGAGTAGTGAAAGTTGGCCGTCATTCGCACACCTCGGCACGCGACCGCAACACCACGCAAGAACCCGCCGTCAAATCTTCGGAGCCCCAATTTTTATGTATATAATCTAAGTCTTGTTCCTCGATAGCTCAGTCGGTAGAGCGCCGGACTGTTAATCCGTAGGTCCCTGGTTCGAGCCCAGGTCGAGGAGCCAAGAATTTTGCAGGCCCTGCATGTGTACGCGGGGCCTTTTACATACCGATCATTCCTCGATAGCTCAGTCGGTAGAGCGCCGGACTGTTAATCCGTAGGTCCCTGGTTCGAGCCCAGGTCGAGGAGCCATCAAAGAAGCCCGCCATGTTCACGCATGGTGGGCTTTTTCATTCATACGCCTCAAGAAAATCCACCACCCCTGTGCCTGCCTGACAATACAGTTCTTTGTCATGACTTGCGCAAAACAGGCCCAGGCAATCGGCCCATCCCAAGGCGAGGCGGCCGTTGCACCCCGATTTGCGCAAGTCCTATTTGTATTGCAACCCCATGCCCCCGCAACTGCCTTGGCTGGAGCTTGAAGATCCGCTACCCGCCCCTGCGAAAGCATGGGGACCCGACGACCCCGCCCCCGGACTCCTGGCTGCCGGTGGCACGCTGGATGTAGCGCATCTGCGAGCGGCGTATGCCCAGGGCACTTTCCCCTGGTACGGCCCGGGGCAACCCATCTTGTGGTGGGCTCCCGATCCACGAATGGTCTTGCCCGTGGCGAACTTCCGACTCCATCGCTCGCTTCGCAGGACCCTGCAGGCATTCCGAGCAAATACAGCCTGCGAGATCCGCATAAACCACAACTTCCTGGACGTGATTACAGCCTGCGCCAGCAAGGAGCGCGACGGGCAGGCGGGCACCTGGATCGTGCCCGAGATGGTTGAAGCCTACACCCGCCTCCATGCAGCGGGCAATGCTCATAGCGTTGAAACCTGGATCGATGGAAAACTGGCAGGCGGCCTGTATTGCGTCGCACTGGGGCAGGCGGTGTTCGGTGAATCGATGTTCGCCCACGCTACCGATGCATCGAAAATCGCGCTTGCGGCCCTGGTGGCCTTGTGCCGCCGCCAGGGTGTGGCAATGATTGATTGCCAACAGAACACCCGGCACCTGGCCTCATTGGGAGCCCACGAAATCTCGCGAGCCCAGTTCCTGTCTCACATACAAAACGCACTGGACCAGCCCGCCCTCTCGTGGTCGTTTGAACCCGTATACTGGAACGAGCTGCTGCCCTTCACGGCGCCCACGGCATGACGCAACTCAATGACCTACCACTGCAGACCCTGCAGTTCTACGCGACAGCCCCTTACCCCTGCAGTTATCTGCCGGACAGGCAGGCACGGTCGCAGGTCGCCACGCCCAGCCACCTGATCCAGAGCGATGTGTATTCCGATCTCGTGGCCAAGGGGTTTCGCCGCAGTGGCATGTTCACTTACCGCCCCTATTGCGATGGCTGCCAGGCCTGCACCCCCTTGCGCGTGCTGGTGAACGAGTTTCAGCCGGATCGGAGCCAGCGGCGCGCTACCGTGCGGCACGGCAATCTGCAGGCGCGGGTATTGCGCCTGTGTTTTGTACCCGAGCACTATCAGCTGTATCTGCGCTACCAGAACGGCCGCCATGCGGGCGGCGGCATGGACCATGACAGCATCGACCAATACACGCAGTTTCTGCTGCAAAGCCGGGTGAATTCACGTCTGGTGGAGTTCCGCGAAACAGATGGCATAACAGGAGAGCCCGGCGCGCTCAAGATGGTGTCCATCCTGGACGTGCTCGACGACGGGCTTTCGGCGGTCTACACCTTCTACGAACCCGAGCCACATTGCAGCTACGGCACCTACAACGTGATGTGGCAGATTGCCCAGGCGCGCTCCCTGGAGTTGCCCCATGTGTACCTGGGCTACTGGATCGGGGCCAGCCCCAAGATGAACTACAAGGCGCGCTTTCACCCCCACGAGATCCGGACCGATGGCCAGTGGCATCGCTCCAGCCCGGGCGCGAATCAGAGCGCGTGAATGCAGGCTCGCATTTCACAAGATAAAATGCTGCGGCCGTCACTGCATCGCCGTCCATGAAAAAAAACGATCCCAGCATCCCCGTCAAACCCAGCGTTCAGGTGCTTGAACGCATGTTTACGCTGATCGATGTTCTGGCGTCACGCGAAGAGGCAATATCTCTCAAGGAAATCAGCGAGAAAACAGGGCTGCACCCGTCCACCACGCACCGCATCCTGAACGACCTCACGATTGGCCGTTTCGTGGATCGGCCAGAATCGGGCAGCTACCGACTGGGCATGCGCCTGCTGGAACTGGGCAACCTCGTAAAAGCGCGCCTGAGCGTGCGCGATGCCGCCCTGACCCCGATGCGCAATCTTCACAAGCTGATCCAGCAGCCCGTCAATCTCAGCATGCGCCAGGGCGACGAGATTGTGTATGTCGAACGTGCCTACAGTGAACGCTCCGGCATGCAGGTGGTGCGCGCCATTGGCGGACGGGCCCCTCTGCACCTTACCTCCACAGGCAAGCTCTTTCTGGCCCTGGACGACCCCCAGCGCGTGCGGGCCTATGCCACCCGAACCGGTCTGGCCGGACACACCCGCAACAGCATCACCCAATTGCCCATCCTGGAGCGCGAACTCGCCAAAGCACGCCAGTACGGTATTGCCCGCGACAACGAAGAGCTGGAACTGGGCGTGCGCTGCATGGCCGCTGGCGTCTACGATGACCAAGGCAAGTTGGTAGCCGGACTGTCCATATCAGCACCCGCTGATCGACTGGACGAAGGATGGCTTCCCAAGCTCCAAGCCACGGCCAACGAGATTTCTCTGGCTCTGGGTCACACACCCAGCATGGAAGCGTCGGCATCCGGTGATGCGGGTTTGCGTCCGGGACTTCGCTGAGCCTCGGGACACAACAGCTACCGCAGCCGCAGCCGCAGCCGGGCCTGATCCTTGAAAAAAAACCGACGCGGGCAGTGATGCCCGGTCGGCCGGTGGATCCATCAAATCAGCGCACAAGGCAGTCGGCACGAAATCCCGCCGACGCTACCAGCACCAAATGCTTGGCGCGCGAGGGAAGGATGTACAAGCTACAGGATTAACTGCCTCACCCATTGGACCCTGCACGGGCCTGCAAAGGCGCCGTCAATGACGGCATCGACTCCACCCAATGGCGCACACGCTCAGCATCACCCAGGCGGCTGAATTTGCCCGCCGAATCCAGAAACACCATGATGAGCTTGCGCCCGGCGATCTGGGTTTGCATCACCAGGCAGCGCCCTGCTTCCGAGATGTAGCCGGTTTTCTGGAGGCCAATGTCCCAGGTGGGGTTTTTTACCAGCCCGTTGGTGTTGTTGTACTGCAATGTTTTGGGGCCCACTGCCACCTCATATCCCGGTGACGTGGACAGTTCGCGCAGCAGGGGATCACCATGCGCCACATTCACCAGGGTAGCCAGGTCACGTGCGCTGGACTGGTTGCGGCTGGAAAGGCCGGTTGGCTCAACATAACGGGTATCGGTCATGCCGAGCAGGCGGGCCTTGACATTCATCTGCACAACAAACGCTTCGAGGCCACCAGGGTACGTACGACCCAGCGCATGCGCTGCGCGGTTCTCGCTGGACATGAGCGCCAGGTGCAGCATCTCGCCCCGGGTCAACGTAGAGCCCACGGTCAGGCGCGAGCGGCTGCCTTTTTCAGTATCAACGTCATCCTGGGTGATCGTAATGGGCTCATCCATCGGCAGCTTGGCCTGGGAAATCAGCAAGCCCGTCATGAGCTTGGTCAGGGACGCAATGGGAAGCACTGCCTGATCATTCTTGCTGAGCAGGACTTCATGCGTGTCCTGGTCGATCACGAGTGCGACGCTGGACTTCAGGTCCAGCGGATCACTCACCTCATGCAGCCCCGCCATTTGCCCGAACGACTGCTTGGCAGGCACAAAGGCCACACGGGTCGGCGCCTTGGCGGTCTTGGCCGTGACACGCACGGCGCGGGTATTGGTAGCGACCTTGCGGGCCGGAGCAGCGCGCTTGGCATTGGCCGAACTGACTTGCTGCTTTTTGGCTGGCGCCTTGGAGCGCTCCCCTGAGTGCGCAATCGGCACAACCAGCGCCGTACTGACGACGACAAAGCCCAAAAGCTGGAAAAAACGGGTCACTGCGGCGCGGTGGCGATGGTGCATCAAAGTGCTCCAAACGGTAATAAGTGTTGAGCAGTGTACAGAATCAAAAAAAGTCGCGCAAGATCAATACCTTGCGCGACTTTCCAAGAAAGTGAATGAAATTATAAATTGATCATTCAACCCTGTGCAGCCACCCGGTCAGCTTTACTTTGTAACTTGTTCAGCGCACTCAGATAGGCCTTGGCCGAAGCGACCACGATATCGGGGTCTGCTCCCACGCCGTTGACCACGCGGCCACTGTTCTGCAGGCGCACGGTGACCTCGCCTTGGCTCTCTGTCGAGCCGCTGATGGCGTTCACCGAGTACAGCACCATCTCCGCACCACTCTTCACATGCGATTCGATGGCCTTGAGCGAGGCATCCACAGGGCCGTTTCCTTCGGACTCGCCCCGCACCTCCTGGCCATCTACCGTAAAGACGATGCGTGCTCGGGGGTGCTCACCCGTTTCGCTCTGCTGGAACAGAGAGACAAAGCCATATTGTTCCCTTTCGCTGGTCACGCTCTCATCACTCACCAGCGCCAGGATGTCCTCGTCAAAAATCTCGCTCTTGCGATCGGCAAGCTCCTTGAAACGCGTGAAAGCGGTGTTGACTTCGGTTTCACTGTCCAGGCTCACACCCAGTTCCTGCAGGCGCTGCTTGAAGGCGTTGCGGCCGCTGAGCTTGCCCAACACGATCTTGTTGGCGCTCCAGCCCACATCCTCGGCACGCATGATTTCGTAGGTATCGCGCGCCTTGAGCACGCCATCCTGGTGGATGCCACTGGCGTGCGCAAAGGCATTGGCCCCCACCACGGCCTTGTTCGGCTGCACCACGAACCCCGTGGTCTGACTGACCATTCGGCTGGCCGCAACGATGTGCTGGGTATCAATGTTGAGATCGAGGTTGAAATAGTCGCGGCGGGTCTTGACCGCCATCACCACCTCTTCGAGAGAACAGTTGCCAGCGCGCTCACCCAGACCATTGATCGTGCATTCCACCTGGCGCGCGCCGCCAATCTTCACACCAGCCAGCGAATTGGCCACGGCCATGCCGAGGTCGTTGTGGCAGTGCACGGACCAGATGGCCTTGTCGCTGTTGGGAATGCGCTCGCGCAGGGTCTTGATGAAGTTGCCGTACAGCTCGGGGATGGCATAGCCCACGGTGTCGGGCACATTGATGGTCGTGGCACCCTCGGCGATCACAGCTTCGAGCACGCGGCACAGGAAGTCTGGGTCGCTGCGGTAGCCATCTTCGGGGCTGAACTCAATATCTCCCACCAGGTTGCGCGCAAAACGCACCGACTGCTTGGCCTGCTCCAGCACCTGCTCTGGCGTCATGCGCAGCTTCTTTTCCATGTGCAGCGGGCTGGTGGCAATGAACGTATGGATGCGCGCGCTGTTCGCCCCTGCAAGCGCTTCGGCTGCGCGGGAAATGTCGCGGTCATTGGCGCGCGACAGCGAGCAGATGGTGGACTCCCTGATGGCATTGGCAATCGCCTGCACCGCCTCGAAATCTCCGTTAGAGCTGGCCGCAAAACCGGCTTCGATCACGTCCACCTTCAGGCGCTCCAGCTGGCGGGCAATTCGCAGCTTCTCATCCTTGGTCATCGAGGCGCCGGGGGACTGTTCGCCATCGCGCAAAGTGGTGTCGAAAATGATGAGTTTGTCAGCCATGTTGTTTCTCCTGGTACTGGTGGGGTGGGATTGGCCCGCAACACTAAAAATCTGGCGCCCAAAACAAAAGGCCCGTTGCGGGTGCATACGGGCCTTTGTGGAAAAAGTGTGCGCGTGCGCCTACTGTCTCCGCCCGTAGGGAGGTAGCAGTAGAGCCAGTGCAAACGAATTCATGCGGTGCAATGTAGCACAACTGGCCAGACATCATTCCAATCACTTGTGCAGTCCACGTTCGTCCGGTTCGTCCGTCGAGGTGCTGATCACGCTGCTGTGCTGTCCTTTGGCCTTGCGCCAGGCGTACACGCCGTAACCGCTCAGGCCATAGAACACGAACACGCCAAACAGCACGATGGGCGGGTGGATGTTGATGATCGCAATGCCCAGCGCGATCAACACAATGGCTGCAAAAGGCACGCTCTTTTTCATCTGCACATCCTTGAAGCTGTAGAACGGCACATTGGTCACCATGGTGAGCCCCGCGTACAGCGTGAATGCGAACATGATCCAGGTCGTCTGACTCCAGGTCAGCCAGTGGTCTTCACCAGGATGCACGCCCAGCTCGGTCATCAGCCAGATGAACCCCGCCACCAAAGCTGCAGCGGCTGGCGAAGGCAGCCCCTGAAAATAGCGCTTGTCCACCACGCCGGTATTCACATTGAAGCGCGCCAGGCGAAGCGCGGCACAGGCGCAGTACACAAATGCGGCAATCCAGCCCCAGCGGCCCAGCCCCTGGAGGGACCATTCATAGGCAATCAGGGCAGGCGCCGCTCCAAAGGACACCATGTCGGAGAGCGAATCCATCTGCTCGCCAAACGCGCTCTGGGTATTGGTCATGCGCGCTACCCGGCCATCAAGACTGTCGAGCACCATCGCACAAAAAACGCCCACGGCCGCCATGTCGAAACGGCCATTCATGGCCATCACGATCGAATAGAAGCCCCCAAACAATGCCGCCAGCGTGAACAGGTTGGGCAGGATGTAGATGCCCTTGCGCCGTTTGCGCACCATCACACCGGGGTTGTCGGTGGATTCATTGCCGTCATGCATTAAATAGACCTCCAGCGCTTGCCCATATTGCTTGAGCAGCTATTAAATTTATAGTATCCAGCAATTCCCCGCTGCACGGGCAGGTCGCCGCGCGCCATCAAGGCGAAGGCCGCAGTGTAGCGCCTGCCAACAGGACCGACCGCCAACGAAAAAGGCCACCGAAGTGGCCTCGTGATGCTCCAGCGATGGAGAATCAGTTGCGGGTCTGATCGACCAGCTTGTTCTTGGCGATCCAAGGCATCATGGCGCGCAGTTGGCCGCCTACCTTTTCGATGCTGTGGTCGGCCGTGTTGCGGCGACGGGCTGTCATCGATGGGTAGTTCAGACGGCCTTCCTGGATGAACATCTTGGCGTAGTCGCCGTTCTGGATGCGCTTCAAGGCATTGCGCATGGCGGCGCGCGACTGCTCGTTGATCACTTCGGGGCCGGTCACGTACTCGCCGTACTCGGCGTTGTTCGAGATCGAGTAGTTCATGTTGGCAATGCCACCTTCGTAGATCAGGTCCACGATGAGCTTGAGCTCGTGCAGGCATTCGAAGTAGGCCATTTCAGGGGCGTAGCCGGCTTCAACCAGGGTTTCGTAACCCATCTTGATCAGCTCGACGGCACCGCCGCACAACACGGCTTGTTCGCCGAACAGGTCGGTCTCGGTTTCTTCCTTGAAGTTGGTCTCGATGATGCCGGCCTTGCCGCCACCGTTGGCAGCTGCGTAGCTCAGGGCCAGGTCACGGGCCTTGCCGGACTTGTCCTGGTGCACAGCGACCAGGTGGGGCACGCCGCCGCCTTGGGTGTAGGTGTTACGCACGGTGTGGCCAGGGGCCTTGGGGGCGACCATCCACACGTCCAGGTCAGCACGGGGCACGACCTGGTTGTAGTGCACGTTGAAGCCGTGGGCAAAGGCCAGCGAGGCGCCTTGCTTGATGTTGGGCTCGACGTTGTTCTTGTAGACGGCTGCGATGTCTTCGTCAGGCAGCAGGATCATGACCACGTCAGCGGATTTGACGGCGTCGTTGACTTCCAGAACCGTCAGGCCGGCCTTACCAACCTTGTCCCACGATGCACCGCCCTTGCGCAGGCCGACCACGACCTTCACGCCACTGTCGTTCAGGTTTTGTGCGTGGGCATGGCCCTGCGAGCCGTAGCCGATGATGGCCACGGTCTTGCCTTTGATCAGGCTCAGATCGGTGTCTTTGTCGTAGAAAACTTTCATGGGTCGCTCCGGTTGAAATGCGTTGTTGGGGGTTGAAATGGGAAAAACGGGGTGAATTGTCTTACACGCGCAAGATGCGCTCGCCGCGGCCGATGCCGCTGGCACCCGTACGTACGGTTTCCAAGATGGCCGTGCGGTCAATGGCCTGCAGAAAAGCGTCGTTCTTCGACTGGTCGCCGGTCAGCTCAATCGTGTAGCTCTTCTCGGTCACGTCGATGATGCGGCCACGGAAGATGTCGGCCATGCGCTTCATCTCCTCGCGCTCCTTGCCCACCGCGCGCACCTTCACCATCATGAGCTCGCGCTCGGTGTAGGCACCTTCGGTGAGATCCACCACCTTCACGACCTCAATGAGGCGGTTCAGATGCTTGGTGATCTGTTCGATCACATCGTCGGAGCCCGTGGTCTGGATCGTCATGCGCGAGAGCGATGGATCCTCAGTGGGCGCCACGGTGAGCGATTCGATGTTGTAACCACGGGCAGAAAACAGGCCGACAACGCGCGACAGCGCACCGGGTTCGTTTTCCAGCAGAACGGCAATGATGTGTTTCATAGGTGCAGATTCCTCTTTTCGCTGCCCTCCCCCGTGCACGGTAATGCACGGGCTTGGCAGGCAATAGATTCGTCAAAAAAGTGAATGCTATCTATTCGATAGCTGGTAGCGCTTGATGAACAAGCGCTGGAGGCCGATTTGGCTTAAAGGTCCTCCGACCCCAGCAGCATCTCGGTAATGCCCTTGCCGGCCTGGACCATCGGGAACACGTTCTCGGTGGGGTCGGTGCGGAAGTCCATGAACACGGTGCGGTCCTTGAGCTTGCGGGCTTCGCGCAGAGCGGGCTCTACGTCCTTGGGACTCTCGATCAACATGCCCACATGGCCGTACGCCTCTGCCAGCTTCACGAAGTTGGGCAGCGCGTCCATGTAGCTGTGGCTGTAGCGGCCGGAGTATTCGATCTCTTGCCACTGCCGCACCATGCCCAGGTAGCGGTTGTTGAGCGAGCAGATCTTGATCGGCGTGTTGTACTGCAGGCAGGTGGACAGCTCCTGGATGTTCATCTGCACCGAGCCTTCGCCAGTGATACAGAACACCTCGGACTGCGGCTTTGCCAGCTTGATGCCCATGGCGTACGGGATGCCCACGCCCATGGTGCCCAGGCCGCCAGAGTTGATCCAGCGGCGTGGCTCGTCAAAGCGGTAGTACTGCGCGGCCCACATCTGGTGCTGGCCCACGTCGGACGTGATGTAGGTGTCCGCGTCCTTGGTCATGTTCCACAGCGTTTCGACCACGTACTGGGGCTTGATGACGTCTGGGCTGCCCATGCTGTACTTGAGGCAGTCGCGCTTGCGCCAGCCTTCAATGGTGTCCCACCAAGCGGCCAGAGCACCCGAGTCAGGGCGCGTGCTGCTCTCGCGGATCATGGAGATCAGCTCGGTGAGCACGTCCTTGACGTCGCCGACGATCGGGATATCGACCTTCACGCGCTTGGAAATGCTCGACGGGTCAATATCAACGTGGATGATCTTGCGGTCGTTCTGCGCAAAGTGCTTGGGGTTGCCGATCACGCGGTCATCAAAACGCGCGCCCACAGCCAGCAGCACGTCGCAGTTCTGCATGGCGTTGTTGGCCTCGATGGTGCCGTGCATGCCCAGCATGCCCAGGAACTTGCGGTCCGACGCGGGGTAGGCACCCAGGCCCATCAGCGTGTTGGTGACCGGGTAGCCCAGCATGTCCACCAGCGTGCGCAGCTCATTGGTGGCATTGCCCAGCAGCACGCCACCGCCGGTGTAGATGTAGGGACGCTTGGCCGCCAGCAGGAGTTGCAGCGCCTTGCGAATCTGACCACCATGGCCCTTGCGCACAGGGTTGTACGAGCGCATTTCCACGCTTTGTGGATAGCCGCTGTACGGCACCTTCTTGAAGGAAACGTCCTTGGGCACATCCACCACCACGGGGCCGGGGCGGCCGGTGCGGGCAATGTGGAAGGCCTTCTTCATCGTCATGGCCAGATCGCGCGGGTCTTTGACGAGGAAATTGTGTTTGACGATGGGGCGGGTAATACCGACCGTGTCGCACTCCTGGAAGGCATCCAGCCCGATGGCGGGCGTGGGCACCTGTCCGGAAATGATCACCATCGGAATGCTGTCCATGTACGCCGTAGCGATACCGGTCACTGCGTTGGTGAGACCTGGACCGGATGTGACCAGCGCAACGCCCACTTCACCCGTGGCGCGGGCGTAGCCGTCAGCAGCGTGTACGGCAGCCTGCTCATGGCGCACCAGCACGTGCTGGATGGTGTCTTGTTTGTAGAGCGCGTCGTAGATGTAGAGAACTGCACCGCCGGGATAGCCCCAGATGTACTGGACGTTCTCAGCCTGAAGCGACTTGATGAGGATCTCGGAACCCATGAGGTCCTGAGCACCGGAAGCGGGGGAGGTGTTGCCCTGCGAAGCAGCGGCCGCTGAAGAGATTTCAGCCTTGGAGATTTCCATGATCGATCAACCTTTGTGAATTTCTCTGACGAAAAACCTTGGGTGCTCCTAACATGCGCTCTTGTGAAGCCAGCTTGGAACTTGAGGCCAAGGACATGGGCGGGATGATTGCCGCGCCGGACCGTGACCCGTTTGCCTTTGAATTGCAGTGGCGATTATCGCACTGCAACACATGTAAAACTGCCATCCCCCGAAAAAAACCCCGGCGGATGCGATAATCAAAGGCTCCACGTGCCGGATAGCCACATTTTTGTGAACTCACCGGCACCGATCCCCTCCCGGGCTGACCCGTCTTGGCAACCGAACGAGAACTCTCCGACTTCCTCAAAAGTGTAGAAAAGCGCGCATTCAAGCGCTCGGTCTACCACGTTCGCAATGAGGAAGCGGCGCTCGACATCGTGCAGGACAGCATGCTCAAGCTGGCAGAGCACTATGGTGACAAGCCGGCGGCTGAGCTGCCCATGCTCTACCAGCGCATACTTTCCAACTGCACGCTGGACTGGTTTCGCCGCCAGAAAACCCGCAATGCACTGTTTTCGAGCATGAGCGACTTTGAAGGTCCCGGCGAAGATGGCATGGATTTTGATCTGCTTGAAGCGTATTCAGGACCGGAAAATGGGGAACGGGCAGAGAGCGCCGAGGATCTGACCCGGCGGGCGCAGATCTTTCACGGGATCGAAGCCGAGATTGCCGAGCTGCCCCCACGTCAACGGGAAGCGTTCCTGATGCGTTACTGGGAAGAAATGGATGTAGCAGAAACGGCAGCCGCCATGGGCTGCTCCGAAGGCAGCGTCAAAACGCACTGTTTTCGTGCCATACAAACCCTCAGCAAGGCACTGAAGGCCAAAGGAATCGAGCCATGAACACTGTACAGACCCCATCGACACAGGCAGAAGCTGCGGCAGAGCGCTTTGCACTGCGCGTTACGGCGCGCTTGTCCAGCGGCACCGACGAATTGCCTTACGACATTTCCGAACGGCTGCGCGCCTCGCGCATGCAAGCCCTTGCCAAGCGCAAGAAAGACACCGTGCCGGTGCGTCTGGCGGCACCCGTTGTGGTGCATGCGGGTGGCAGTGCCACGCTGGGCCGTGGCGGCAACGAGGGTGGCGGCTGGTGGAATGCACTGGTGTCTGCCGTTCCGCTGATGGCACTGGTGGTGGGGCTGGTGGTCATCAACATTGCCCAGGACGAAAGCAGCGCCAATGACCTGGCCGAAGTCGATGCAGCCCTTTTGACCGACGATTTGCCACCAGCAGCCTACGCTGACCCTGGCTTCGTACAATTCCTCAAAACCTCTGCCCCGTCGAACTGAGCCCCGCCCCCGACCGCGTACTGCATGCACCCAAGTTCACCCGACGCTTCCCCTGCCCTGCCAGCCTTTGTGCTGGCTTTGGCGCTCTTGGGCGTGCTCGCAGCGGTGGGTGGCCAGGTGCTGGTACAGATGCGCATGGCACCCGGCACCCTGCTGCCTGCGGGGGCTGAAGCTGCGGTTGCCAGCCCCAACAATGCCCGCACGTCCACCCGGCCTGGCACCATGGCAGTGCCACAGGTCGAGACCGGCCCGGGCTGGGAAACCCTGACCACGCCCCAGAAACTGGCGCTGTACCCACTGGCAGAGCGCTGGGCGCTCATCAGCGAAGCGCAAAAGCGCCGCTGGCTTGCGCTGGCCGCCAATTTCTCGGCGCTTCCTGAAGAAGAACAGGCCAAATTTCATGACCGCATGACGGACTGGGCCAGCCTGAGCGCACAGCAGCGCAACCAGGCCCGGCTGAACTATGCAGTCACCAACCGGCTTGCCCGCGACGACAAACGCGCCCAGTGGGAGGCCTACCAGGCGCTGTCCGACGAGGAAAAACGTGCGCTGGCTGCGCGTGCCGCCCCCAAGCCCAAGGGCGCCGCCACGGCCTTGCGCCCCGTGTCGCCCAAGAAGCTGGCCCAGGTTCCGGCGGCCACGCAGGCCAACCCCAGCCGCCCCAACGCACCGAAGATTCCGCCCGTGCTCGACCACAGCGCCCCCCGTGTGGCGGCACCGGTCACCCCCACGGCGCCCCCGGCGACCGGCGTGCCCACGCAAAATCCGGCCTCCAACGTGGTCGAGACGGCGCCCGTCTCGATTCCGGTGGCAGTACCAGCAGCACTCCCCCCTCTGGGCGCAGGTTCCGCAGAAACACCTGCGACAACAGCGCCCATGGTCACTCCCGACAACTCGGGCCTGTATCCTCAGTAGTCCCGTCGCTGGCCGACACTCTCCGCCTTGCTTTCGCCTTCTGGAATGACCGCCACCCCTCCCGCCCCAGCACCGCAGGCATCCCTCTCTGCAAAGACCTCTTCCGCCGCCCTCGGCCCCACGCCCAATTTGTGGCGCCGCATGGCCTGCTGGCTGTATGAGGGCATGCTCATGTTCGGTGTGGTCTTCATTGCAGGCTACCTGTTCGGCACCCTGAGCCAAACCCGCCACGCCCTGGACAACCGGCACGCCCTGCAGGCCTTTCTGTTTGTGGTGTTTGGCATTTACTTCACCTGGTTCTGGGCCAAAGGCCAGACCCTGGCTCAAAAGACCTGGCTCATCCGTGTGGTGGACACCGCCGGGCAACCCATCACCCAGGCGCGTGCGCTGCTGCGCTATCTGCTGAGTTGGGTGTGGTTCCTGCCGCCCTTGGCAGCCTATCTGCTGGGCGTCTCAGCCATTGAAGTGCTGGTGCTGCTGTTCGGCTGGGTTGCCATCTGGGCCATCCTGAGCCGCTTTCATCCAGAGCGGCAGTTCTGGCACGACGCCCTGGCAGGCACGCGCCTGGTGCACTTCGAGCTTCCGAAAAAGTAGCACCCGCGCGCAGGCTGCAACGCCCGCTGTCATGCGGCTGCGACACAATATCCCTATGCCCCTGTCCCCACCCGAGTCCTCCGCGCCCGCCAACCCCCAGAAGGCCCGCACGGGCTTGAACCGCATCTGGCACGCTGCGGGGTACTCCATCGAAGGCCTTCGCGCAGGCTGGAACGAAAAGGCATTCCGCCAGGAAGCCATTGCCGCCATGGTGCTGCTGCCCGCGTCTCTCTGGCTGGGGCAAAGCTGGGTAGAAACCGCGCTGCTGGCAGGCTCGGTGGTGATCGTGATGATCGTGGAGTTGCTCAACACCGGCATCGAAACCGCCATCGACCGCATCGGCCCCGAGTGGCACGACCTTTCCAAACGCGCCAAGGACATGGGCAGCGCTGCCGTGCTGCTGGCCTTGCTGCTGTGCGCGGGCATCTGGGGTGCAGCGGTTTTTCAGAGGATTTTCCATGGCTGAACCGACTTTTTCCGTGTGTGTGTATTGCGGCTCGCGACCTGGCGAGAACGCGGCCTTTGCCGACGCTGCCGAAGCCGTGGGCCAATGGATTGGCCAGCACGGCGGCCAGCTGGTGTATGGCGGCGGCCGCAGCGGCCTCATGGGTACGGTGGCCGAAGCCACGCGGCTTGCGGGCGGGCGCGTGGTGGGCGTGATTCCCCAGGCCCTGGTCGATAAAGAGCTGGCCAACCGCCAATGCGACGAGTTGCACATCGTGCAGACCATGCACGAACGCAAGGCCATGATGGCCGAGCGCAGCGATGCCTTTTTGGCCCTGCCCGGCGGTATCGGCACCTTTGAAGAACTGTTTGAAGTGTGGACCTGGCGCCAACTGGGCTACCACGACAAGCCCCTCGGCCTGCTCAATGTGGCCGGCTACTACGACGGCCTGCTGGGCTTTCTGCAGACCAGCGTGGCCAGCGGCTTCATGGGCGAATGGCAGATGGGCCTGCTGCACGCCTCTACCGATGCCGAGGCACTGCTGCGCACGCTGGTGCAAGACGCCGGCCCCGACCAAGCGCCCGTCCCGCTGCGCTCGGTGATCTAACGGCCTTCAAAAACTGGCTCAGCGCAAGGCCAGTGCCACCGTGGAACTGGCTTTGCCAGGCCACTGGTGGCGTCCCCCTCAGGGGGAAGGCGCGCAGCGACTCAGGGGGGAGCCTTACACAGCCGCGTCGTCCAGATCCCCAGTACGGATACGCACCACACGCTCCACGGCCGTCACAAAAATCTTGCCGTCGCCAATCTTGCCGGTGCGGGCCACATTCACGATGGCGTCCACACAGCGGTCCACGTCCTCGGTTTTCACGACAACCTCGACCTTCACCTTGGGCAGGAAGTCCACCACGTACTCGGCGCCACGGTACAGCTCGGTGTGGCCCTTCTGGCGGCCAAAACCCTTCACCTCGGTCACGGTGAGACCGGTCACGCCACACTCGGCCAGGGCTTCGCGGACTTCTTCGAGCTTGAAGGGCTTGATGACGGCGGTGATCATTTTCATGGCGGGTCTCCTGGAGGATGTAAAAAAATGGGGTCTGAAAGCGCAGCGCCGAAGCGTCACGCCCTGAATTTGCTGGTGATAGGGTAACGCCAGTCCTTGCCAAAGCTGCGGCGCGTGACGCGAATCCCTACAGGAGCCTGGCGGCGCTTGTACTCGTTGAGCTTGATGAGGCGCGTGACACGCTCCACATCGGCACGTTCAAAGCCGCTGGCGATGATGGACTCGATGGGCTCGTCGTTCTCCATGTAGCGCGCCACGATGGCGTCCAGCACCTCGTAGGGCGGCAGGCTGTCCTGGTCTTTCTGGTCGGGCCGCAGCTCGGCGCTGGGCGGGCGCGTGATGATGCGCTCTGGAATCGGACTGGCGCCCGTGCCATACGGGTCGTTGGCGTTGCGCCAGCGGGCCAGGTCGAACACGCGGGTCTTGGCCACGTCCTTGATCACGGCGAAGCCCCCTGCCATGTCACCGTACAGCGTGCAGTAGCCCGTGGACATCTCGCTCTTGTTGCCCGTGGTGAGCACGATGGATCCGAACTTGTTGGACAGCGCCATGAGCAGCGTGCCCCGGATGCGCGCCTGCAGGTTTTCTTCGGTCGTGTCTTCGGGCAGCCCTGCAAAATCGCTGGCCAGTGCGGCCTTGAAGGCCTCGAACTGCGGCTTGATGGAGATCTCGTCGTAGCGCACGCCCAGGCGCTCGGCCATGTCGCGCGCATCGATCCAGCTGATGTCGGCCGTGTAGGGCGAAGGCATCATCACCGTGCGCACCTTGTCGGCCCCCAGCGCATCCACGGCAATCGCCAGCACCAGGGCCGAATCGATGCCCCCCGACAGCCCGAGCAGCGCGCCCGGAAAGCCGTTCTTGCCCACATAGTCGCGCACGCCCAGCACCAGGGCATCCCACAGGTCGGCTTCCAGGCTTTTCTCTGGGGCTATGTTCGCTTCAATTTTGATAGCATCTTGTGCTTGATGGACCTGCGCAAACACCAGTTTTTCTTCAAAACCCGGACCACGCCCTGCCACCGAGCCATCGGTATTCAGCGCAAACGAGCGGCCCTCAAACACCACCTCGTCTTGCCCGCCCACCAGGTGGGCATACACCAGCGGCAGGCCCGTCTCGGCCACACGCTCGCGCATGGTGGCTTCGCGCTCGGCGCTCTTGCCCAGGTGGAAAGGCGATGCATTGATCACCGCCAGCATTTGTGCCCCCGCTGCGGCGGCATCGCGTGCAGGGGTGGCAAACCACGCGTCTTCGCACACCAGCACCCCCACGCGCACGCCTTCCACCTCGAAGATGCAAGGCTTGTCGCCCGCCACAAAGTAGCGGCGCTCGTCAAACACCTGGTAGTTGGGCAGTTCGCGCTTGGCATAGGTCTGCTCGATCTGCCCATCGCGCAGCAGGCTGGCGGCATTGAAGCAAGCGCTGAACGCCGGAGCATCGGGCGCCACGGCCTGCGGGTGGCCCAGCACGATGGCCAGGCCTTTCAACCCCGCAGTCTCGCGGGCCACGGTTTTCACGGCATCATCACAGGCCGCAATGAAGGCGGGGCGCAGGAACAGGTCTTCGGCCGCATAGCCGCAAATCGCCAGCTCAGGCGTCAGCAGCAAACGGGCGCCCTGGGCATAAGCCTCGCGGGCCGCCGCAATGATCTTTTGGGCGTTGCCGGGCATATCGCCCACAACAAAGTTGAGCTGCGCAGTGCAAATGGAGAGCGTCATGGAACTGGAATCGGCCCCTGCGGCCAGGTTGAACACCGCCCACACGGGCCCGCAGCTTGCAAAACAAAACCGGGGCGTGCATGGCTGAATCTGCCATTATCGCCCGCGTACTTGCCACTGCGCTGGACGTGGATGCTGCGGCCTGGAACACCCTGCTGGCCCAGCAAAGCCACCCCACGCCCTTCATGCGCCACGAGTACCTGGCCGCCCTGGAGACCAGCGACAGCGCCACCCCACGCACCGGCTGGGCGCCGCGCTTCATGACCCTGTGGGAGGGCGACACCCTGATTGCCGCCTGCCCGCTGTACCTCAAGAACCACTCCTACGGCGAGTACGTGTTCGACTGGGCCTGGGCCAGCGCCTACGAACAGCACGGCGTGCCCTACTACCCCAAGGCCGTGATCGCCGTGCCCTTCACCCCCGTGCCGGGCAGCCGCCTTTTGGCCCGTGACGATGCTGCACGCGCTCTGCTGGTGCAGGCCGTGTGCCAGTGGTGCGAGGACGAAAACGTGTCGTCCGTGCACATCCTGTTTGCCAGCGACGACGACGTGCTGACCAGTGCGCAGCAAGACCTGATGCTGCGGCACACCGTTCAATTTCATTGGAAGAATGTGGCCCCCACGCTCCCCGCTGCGCGTGGTTCGCTGCCCCCCGAGGGGGCCCTCACCGCCTTGGGGCGGCCCGGCGGCGGCGAGAACGTTGCCCCCACGCTCCCCGCTGCGTCTGATGCACCCTCCCCCGACAGCACCTTGCCCGGCGGCGGCTCGGGCCAACCCTTCAAAGACTTCGACCACTTCCTTGCCAGCCTCTCCCAGGACAAGCGCAAGAAGATCCGCCAGGAGCGCCGCCGCGTGGCGGATGCCGGGGTCAGCTTCCGTTCGTCGCGTGGTGCGGACATCAGCGCAGCCGACTGGGATTTTTTCTACCGCTGCTACGAACGCACCTACCTCGAACACGGCAACCCGCCCTATCTCACGCGGGACTTCTTCGCCCGCATGGCGGCCCACATGCCCGAGGCCTGGCTGCTGTTTGTGGCCGAGCGCGACGGCCAGCCAATTGCTAGCAGTTTGATAGCTGTCAGCGCTTTACCATCCAGCGCTGGCAGCCAAAAAAACCAAGAATTAGTTGCATACGGCCGGTATTGGGGCGCGCTGGAGCGCGTGGACTGCCTGCACTTCGAAGCCTGCTACTACCAGCCACTGCAGTGGTGCATCGAGCACGGCGTGATCCGCTTTGAGGGCGGCGCCCAGGGCGAGCACAAGATGGCCCGCGCCCTGCTGCCCGTGCAGGCCACCAGCGCCCACTGGCTGGCGCACCCGGCTTTTGCCGACGCGGTGGAGCGGTTCCTGCAGCGCGAAGGCGCCGGGGTGGCTGAGTACCTGAGCGAACTGCACGAACGCAGCCCGTTCAAGACAGCCTGAGCCAGCGCAACGCCAGCCCGTCCCACACCAGCTTGCACCAGCCTGACAACGCCACCAGCGCGTTGGATGCGCCCAACCTCGGGTTCTCCCGACCTCGGCACAGCTTTTGCAACGGCATACTGGCGGCCGCCCGCACCCGGGCTGCGCACCACGGCGGCCCATCCGCCCGCCCGTCAACCCACAGCACCCTCACCATGGCCGCTCCGCAGCATGTCCCATTTCTGACGGTGGAAGACGAAGACGACTGGGTCGTCTCATTCGCGCTGGGCCCACAGGGCGCCCACCGCCTCACCCTGGTACGCACCCCCCGGCTGGAATTCATGCTGCGGCCCGAGCAGCGCGGTGTGTCGGTGGGTGCCGAAGCGGGCCAGCGCCCCGCCCTGCTGGTCGCGGTGCAGTGGGGCCCCAAAAGCGTGGACGTGGTGTCCACCGCCAAGCGCTACAGCCTGGACATCAGCAAGGTAGACAACGCCACCCGCACGGCGGCACTGCGTGTGCTGGGCAAGATGAACTTTGACCAGCGGTTTCAGCTGGCAGGCAACTGAACAACGGCTGCAGACGGCCCGTCAAACGGTCACAAATAGATAGCTGTCTGCGCTTTTCTGACAAGCGCTAAGGGCCAATCTGATTCAAACATTCAGGCCAGCAGAGTGGGCCAATGCGGTCCATTTGCGCTCGCTCGCAGCGGACTCCACCACCTTTTCGATAAAGCGCACCCCCTCGGCACCATCCTCCACGCGCGGATAGTCGGCCGCCAAAGGGTCGGCCGCGCGGCCAGCGGCATGCGCGCGGATGTCGGCCGCCACACCCAGGTAGATGTTGGCAAAGGCTTCGATGAACGCCTCGGGGTGCCCCGCTGGGATGCGCCCGGCGCGCCGCGCCGATTCGCACAGCCACGGCGAGCCGCGCGTGAGGATGCGGCGCGGGCCGTCCACCGGGGAGTGGACGAGTTGGTTGGGCTCTTCCTGCCGCCAGGTGATGGTGCCCAGCGTGCCCGACACCTGCAGGCGCAGATCGTTCTCCAGCCCCGCTGCCACTTGCGATGCCACGATGAAGCCGCGTGCGCCGCTGTCGTAGCGCAGCAGCAGCTGGGCGTCGTCGTCCAGCCGCCGCCCGGCGCCAAAGGTGGTGAGGTCGGCACACACCCAGGCGGGGTGCTGGCCGGTGACGGTGGCGGCCAGGTTTTCGGCGTGTGATCCGATGTCCCCCAGGGTTCCTGCGCTGCCGCTGCGCGCCGGGTCCAGCCGCCAGTCGGCCTGCTTGTTGGCGCCGCCCTCTTCCACTGCGGTGGCCAGCCAGCCCTGGTTGTATTCGACGGTGATCTTGCGCAGTGTGCCCAGCGCACCGCTGTGCACCAGGTAGCGCGCCTCGCGCACCATGGGGTAGCCGGTGTAGTTGTAGGTCACGCCAAACACGGTGCCGGCTTTCTTCACGGCGGCCACCAGCTCGTCGGCCTGCGCGCGGGTGTGCACCAGCGGCTTGTCGCACACCACATGAAAGCCCGCCTGCACAAACGCCAACGCCACCGGGTGGTGCACATGGTTGGGGGTGACGATGCTCACCAGGTCGATGCGCTCATGCGCCGGGCGGCGCAGTTCGTCGGCCAGCAGGTCCTGCCAGCTGCCGTGGTTGCGGTCGTCCGCCAGGCCCAGTTCGGCGCCGGATGCGCGGGCGCGCTCGGGCGATGACGAGAGCGCGCCGGCCACCAGCTCGAACTGGCCATCGAGCGCCATGGCCTTGCGGTGCACAGCGCCGATAAACGCGCCATGGCCGCCGCCCACCATGGCGTAGCGGAGCTTTTGGGGACTGGACATACGAAACGCCTTTGCTCGCTGTGTGTTGTTGTTATCGGTTATATGGACGGAGTGCGGTTAGGCCTGCTTGTCGCGTGCAAATACGGCGTCGAACGCGCCCGCCGCCGGCTTGAAATCCAGCCGCTTGCAGAACGCCGCACTCTCGGTCGCGCCGTGCACACGATCCATGCGGCTGTCTTCCCACTCCACCGACAGCGGGCCCTGGTAGCCGATGTCGTTGAGCGCGACGATGATGGATTCGAAGTCGATCATCCCGCGCCCCACGCTGCGGAAGTCCCAGTGGCGCCGCGCGTCGCCAAAGCTGGTGTGCCCGCCGAACACGCCCACCGTGCCGTCGCCCTTGCCCCACCACACGTCCTTCATGTGGGCGTTGTAGATGCGATTGCCAAACTGGCGGATGAACTTGATGTAGTCCACGCCCTGGTAGGCCAGGTGGCTGGGGTCGTAGTTAAAGCCGAAGCGCCTGTTACCGCCCACGGCTGCAATCGCGCGCTCGGCCGAGGCAATGTCGAACGCGATCTCGGTGGGGTGCACCTCCAGCGCGAAGTTGATGTCGTGCTGCTCGAACACATCGAGGATGGGGCCAAAGCGCTTCGCAAAATCGGCAAAGCCCTTGTCCCAGTATTCCTGCGTGGTGGGCGGAAAGGCATAGATCGAATGCCACACCGACGAGCCGGTAAAGCCCGTCACCGTCTTCACGCCAAAGTTCGCGGCAGCGCGCGCCGTGTCTGCCAGCTCGCTAGCAGCGCGCTGGCGCACACCCTCGGGCTCGCCATCGTCCCACACATGGGGCGGCAGGATGGACTGGTGGCGCTCGTCGATCAGATCGCACACGGCCTGGCCCACCAGGTGGTTGCCGATGGCAAAACACTGCAGGCCGTGCTGGGCCAGCAGTGCGTGTTTGTCTTTGACGTACTGGGGCGACGACAGCGCCTCCTGCACGTTGAAATGGTCGCCCCAGCAGGCCAGCTCCAGGCCGTCGTAGCCCATGCTTTTGGCCAGGGGCGCGAGTTCTACCAGCGGCAGGTCGGCCCACTGGCCGGTGAAGAGGGTGACGGGTCTTGGCATGGGGACTCCAGGGCGATTGGCAGTGAGGGCTAAGGTGGTCGTTCTCGCGTGGCCTAGGCCAGGACCGCCGCGCAAGGGCCGCCCCGCCGCGCTGGCGGTGTCCCCCTTCCCGAACTACGCAGTAGTTCGAGAGAAGGGGGAAGGCGCGAAGCGGCTCAGGGGGTTGTCCGAATCAAAACGGCGAATCAGGAAAGTAAAAGTCCTTCGCCGTTTCCTTCGTGATCAGCACCGACGGAATGATGGTGTTGGCGGGCAGCTTCTCGCCCTTGATCCGCGCCTCGGCCGTGAGCTTGATCGAGTCGTAGATGAACTTGGGGCTGTACGACACGTTGGCTTGGATGAGCGGGTTGCTGCCGTCCATCAGCGTCTTGATCATGCCCTTGGCACCCGCGCCGCCAAACACCAGCTTGATGTCCTTGCGCTTGGCCTGCTCGATGGCCTTGAGCACGCCCACGGCCATGTCGTCGTCAGCCGCCCACACCGCGTCGATCTGTGGGAAGCGGGTCAGGTAGTCCTGCATCACCTTGAAGGCATCGTCGCGGTTCCAGTTGGCGTACTTGGCGTCCAGCAGCTTGATGCCGGGGTGGTTCTTCAGCACGCTGTTGAAAGCGTCCATGCGCTCGTTGTCCAGCGTGGTCGCAATGCCGCGCATGGCCACCACGTTGCCCTTGCCGCCCAGCGCCTTGGCGATGTACTCGGCCGGAATCTTGCCAAACGCCGTGTTGTCACCGGCCACATACGCGTCCTGCGCGCTGGTGTCGGTCAGGCCCCGGTCCACCACCGTCACGTACACGCCCTTGGCCTTGACCTGGGCCACGGGCTTGGTCAGCGCCGCCGATTCGAACGGGAAGATGACCAAGGCGTTGATCTTGTTCACCGTCACCAAGTCTTGCAGCTGGTTGGCCTGCTCGGGTGCGCCGCCTGCGGTCTTGACGATGACCTGCAGGCCGGGGTGTGCCTTTTCCAGGTCCTTCTTGGCCTGGTTGGCCCAGTACACGATGCCGCCGGTGAAGCCGTGCGTGGCCGACGGAATGGCCACGCCCACCACCGTCTTGTTGGCCTGCGCCATGGCGGGGGCGGCCAATGCGAAGGCGGCGGCGCCCACGGCCGAGAGGGCCAGGCGGCGGGTGAAAGAAAGTTGGCTGTTCATGCGTTGTCTCCTGTTGCTTTGGAATATGGCCATGGAAGCTGGCCGGCTGGGGAACACGAAAGTCAAACGACCTACCGAGAAAACCAATCCAGAAAATCCATCACCGTTTTCCGCGCTGCATGAACGCTACGGCAATGATCACGAAGCCCTGCACCGCCGCATTCAGGTACACGCTGATGATGCTGGTGAGGTTGAGGATGTTGCTGATGACCGAGAGCAGGATCGCCCCCACCACCGTGCCGGTGATGCTGCCCGCCCCGCCCTTCAACACCGTGCCGCCCACGATGACGGCGGCAATCGCCTCCAGCTCCCACAGCAGGCCTGTGGTGGGCGATGCGGAGCCCAGGCGCGGCACATACAGCAGCGTGGCAATGCCCACGCAAACGCCCAGCAGCATGTACGTGAGGATCTTGATCTTGTGCACATCCACCGCCGCGTACTGCGCCACCTGCTCGTTGGAGCCGATGGCCTGCACATAGCGTCCATAGGCCGTGCGGTTCAGGATCACGCCGCCGATGACAGCCACCAGCAGGAAGATCCACACGGGGATGGGCACGCCCAGCAGGTTGGCGTAGTACACCGGGCTGTAGATGTCCGAAAGATCGTTCTCCAGCGTGATGGCCCCGCCGTTGGAGAAGTACGTGAGGTACGCGCGGAAGATGCCCAGCGTGCCCAGCGTGACGATGAAAGGCTCGATGCGGCCCTTGGTGATCAAGAGCCCATGCACCAGCCCGAACACCGCGCCCAGCACCACCGCCAGCAGCATGCCCACCACCACGGTCGCCATGGGCGAGCCCAGCACGGGCGCCATGGCGTTCATGAACAAAATGACCGAGCCTGCGATCAGCGCCGCCATGGACCCCACCGACAAATCGATGCCGCCCGAGATGATGACGAAGCACATGCCCACCGCGATGATGCCGATGAAGGCCGTGCGCGTGAGCACGTTCATCACGTTGTCGTAGGTGGCGAAGTTGCTGTTGAGCAGCGTGCCCGCAATGCACAGCAGCACGAGACCGATGACCGGGCCCAGCCCGTGCAGCTTGCCCCACCAGGCCGTGGCGCCGCCGTGGCGGCCTGCACCAGGTACGGCGGTGGTTGCGTTTTCAGCGGGTACCTGTGGCATGTGCAATCAACTCCTCTTCGGTCAAATGGGGTTCTTGGAGCGTGGTCTGCAGCCGCCCGGCGCGCATCACCGCCACGCGGTGGCACAGGCCGATCAGCTCCATCAGTTCGGAAGAAATCACCACAACCGCCAGCCCCTGCTCTGCCAGGCGTTGCACCAGGTGATAAATCTCGCGCTTGGCACCCACGTCCACGCCGCGCGTGGGCTCGTCCAGCACCACCACGCTGGGGCCGGGGTGCAGCACCTTGGCCAGCGCCAGCTTTTGCTGGTTGCCGCCCGACAGCGACGACGCGCGCACCTCCAGCGAGCCGGTGCGGATGCCAAACTCCTGCACCGCATCGCGCAGCGCAGCCTGCTCGGCCGCCGGGTCGAGCCAGGGCTTGGCATAGCGCTCCAGCGCCATCAGCGTCAGGTTGGGCCGCAGGCCAAAGTGCACGTGCAGGCCCTTGCCCTTGCGGTCTTCGCTCAGGTACGTGAGGCCGTGGCGCGCGGCATCGCGCGGACTTTTCAAATGCACGGGTTTGCCAGCAATCTCCACCGTGCCGGCCGTGCGCGGGCGCAGGCCCAGCAGGCCTTCGAACAACTCCGTGCGCCCCGCGCCCACCAGCCCGGCAAAGCCCAGAATCTCGCCGCGCCGCACTTCAAAGCTCACATCCTCAGCCCACCCCGGCACCGTGAGGCCGCGCACCTGGATGGCCGGCTCTCCACCCGCAGGCGCAGGCAGCTTGGGCGGGAACAAATCCGCCAGCTCGCGGCCCACCATCAGGTTGGCCATCTGCCGCCGCGTCACGCTGGCCGTGGGCTCGCGCGCCACCAGCAGGCCGTCGCGCATCACCACCACCTCGTCGGTGGTGCGCTCCACCTCGTCGAGCTTGTGCGATATGTAGATGATGGTCACGCCCGCAGCCTTCAGCCCCGCCATCAGCGCAAACAGGCGCTCCGTCTCGCCGGGGGTCAGCGTGGCGGTGGGCTCGTCCATGATGAGCAGGCGCGCATTGCGGGCCAGTGCGCGGGCAATCTCCACCAGCTGCTTTTCGGCCACGATGAGCTTGCGCACCCGCGTGTCCGGGTCCAGCGGCAGGCCCACTTTGGCAAGCGCCTCGCGCGTCTTCTCACGCATCGCCTTGTCATCGAGGAAGGGGCCGCGCTTGATCTCGTGGCCCAAGAAGATGTTCTGCGCAATCGTCAGGTCCTCCGCCAGGTTGAACTCCTGGTGGATCAGCACAATGCCCTGCGCCTCGGCCGCGCGCGAGCCGCCGCCCGGTGCGCGCACCGCACCGTCCACTACCACCTCGCCAGTGGTGGGGCTCTCGTACCCCGCCAGAATCTTCATCAGCGTGGACTTGCCCGCGCCGTTCTCGCCCAGCAGGCCATAGACGCGGCCCGGCTGCAGCGCAAAGCCCACGCCGTGCAGCACGCGCACCGGGCCAAACTCTTTGGTGACGTTGCGGAACTCGACGGCTACGCTCATCGCGCTGCCCCTGTTCCTACGACTGCTCCAGCGCCCACACCCGTCACCGAGCCCGCGCGCGACAGGCTCTCCTGCATCGCCAGCACGCCCGCGCCCACCACACCGGCATCGTCGGCCAGGGGGGCGTATTGAATCTCCAAGTGCCGCGTCGACAGCGCCAGCGACCGGTGGTACACGCTCTGCCGCACCGACGCGAGGAACAGCGGCCCCATGTCCGTCACCCGCCCCGCAATGAACACATGCGACGGGTTGAAGAAGTTCACGATGGACGCCAGCATCTGCCCCACCAGGCTGCCCGCGCGCTGGATGATCGCGTTGGCCGCCACATCGCCCGTGCGGCTGGCCTGGGCCACGTCTTCAATCGTCAGCGTGCCTGTGCTTTGCAGCCTCTCGGCCAGCAGCGCGCTCTCGCCGCGCTGCGCAGCCTCTATCGCCATGCGCGCCATGGCGGGCGCTGCGGCCATCGCCTCCACACAGCCCTGGTTGCCGCAGTGGCAGCGCGGGCCGTGCTGGTCCACACAGATGTGGCCCACATCGCCCGCCGAGCCATTGGCGCCCCGGTACACCTGCCCGTGGCACACGATGCCGCAGCCAATGCCCGTGCCCACTTTGATGACCAAGAAGTTGGGCAAATTCCGCTGCAGCCGGTACATCTCGCCCAGCGCCATCAGGTTCACGTCGTTGTCCACAAACACCGGCGCGGCAAACGCCTCGCGCAGGTAGTCGCGGATGGAAAAGCCGTCCCAGTCGGGCATCAGCGGCGGGTTGACGAGCTGCCCGCTTTCAAAATCCACCGGCCCCGGCACGCCCATGCCGATGGCGATCACCTGGTTGGGGGCCAGCCCGCAGCGCGCCAGCAGCTCCCGCATCAGCCCCCGCACCCGCGCCAGGATCACGCCTGGCCCCTGGCGCACATCAATCGGCTCACGGTGCCGTGCCAGCACCGTCATGTCAGGCCGCATCACCGCTATCTGCATGCTGGTCGCGCCCAGGTCGGCGCCAATCACCACGCCCAGGGTTTCGCTCAAACGCAGGGTTTCGGCACGGCGGCCGCCAGAGGATTCCTGCAGGCCCACCTCGTCGAGCAGGCCCTCATCCAGCAGCGCCGCCACCATGGCGTTGGCCTTGCTTTTGGAATAGGCCAGGCGCTGCGCCAGCGCGTTGCGCGACGCGCCTGCGGACCAAAAGATGGTCTGCAGAACGCTCAGGTCTTCGGTGCCGCAGTGACTCCAGCGGGTGGATGGCAAGGCTTGTCTCCGGTCATGTTTTTGTGCAGCACCTCATGGGGGTGGGTGCTTGACAGGGATGCTATGCGGTCTACTTTGGCCGGGCAAGACTGAACTTTGACCTAATTTTGATCAAAGCAAAGGTATCTGGCGCTATTGGTGCGCTGAGACGTCGTCATGTACCCACTGCGAAAGCTTCCTCCGTGCCCTCAGGTGACCGTTAGACACCTAAGCCGCGCGTCCTTCTCTCAGCCGGCGGTGCAGGTTCCGTAATTCCCGCAAAGATGGAAGTTCTTAAGCAGCTGTTGCGCTATTGGAATAGCGCGCTGCAGTGCAACCATGGCTACGTTAAGCCGACTGACTTTGAATAATGCTGTTGAGCTGTTGGGGTGCTATTGCATAAGCAATAGCTCGGTACATAATGCAAATGAGCGTCAGCGCGCTCAAAAGTATTGGTGGCACCCACTCCCAAAACGGTGCTTTGAGCAACACATGATAGAAAGCACGCGCACCGAATGAGATTCTAACTACGACTGGCAGGCTGACTTTGAAATTTATATCAGTGCGTGGAAAGTTCTGGTTAGGCTTAACGACCATTAAGCTAAGAAGCCAAACACCGGAAAATTTACCCCTTTGGTAGCTATGAATGGAGATTTCCATCGGCCAGCCAGGCGCAATTCTTCGGTCTAAGTCACTCTCCCAGTCTAGAAATTTTGTGCGCTGTTCGGTATTTATGAAATCCAAGTATTTGTCAAACTTACGATCATTTACGCGTTTGAATATCCAATCATTCGAAAGATCAAACACTTTAATATCGAATATTTTCAAAAATTCGCTGTAATATTTCTTCTGTTCGTCACACGTAAACCATCGCCACGCCAAGTAAGAAAAAACAAGTGAAGAGACAACCATCAGCTTATGTGCGGGAATATACCCAGCTCCTTTTGCAAAATTTAGATGGTTAAGTATTTCTTGCACAGAAATATCGAGATACCAACCGATTAAGTACGCGGCACAAAAAGCCACCAGATTTCTCCGCAGCTTCGAGTTCTCGTCTTCTACCATTGCGACTCCTATTTGTATGAATTTGTAGCTTAGTCACAGTTGGCTCTAGCGCGTATTGTTTTGTGCGCTCATCGCCGCAAGGCGAGGAGCACTGAACTGTTTTTATATCCAGCTCTATCAAAAGGCACCTCATACAATTTCGGCATGGAGGTTCGACCCATGCTCAAGCTGCCCCGCAAAACGCGCACCACTCACCCGCCCTCGCCCCTGCAACCGTACGTCGACAGCGGCGCGGGGCCAGGCTGGATGCTTGCCGCGCACGTGGTGGAGAAGCTCCCGAAGACGCTCATTGCTGCGGGAACGCTTGTCGCTGCTCTTCTGGGTGGCCCAGCCGCAGTTAACAAGGGGATCGAGTGGGCGACAAGCACAATGACGACTTCTTCCACGCCAACTTCTACGACATCTTCCTCTGCAATGACGACGACGGACTTGGCGAGGTCGTCGACCGCTATTGCCGCAAGCACTCGGTAGAAGACGTGCAGGACATGCGCTACTACCTATAAGACCGCTAGATGTTCACCAACACCCACGCTTACTTCTAGCGCTAGATCAGCCGCCGTGACGCGTCCTAACCCCCCCGATTGTTCGCATTCTCTTGCGGCTTGAGCAAATCACGGAAAGTCAACCTGATAACGGTGTACAAACACCCGTCTTGCTGACGAGATAGTAACTGCGATGGAATCGACTCTTGAAATCACGATTAGAACGCATGAGACTGCGAAGGCCGTCGGTCATGCAAGTCTTCTGGAAATTTCTTCTTAATAATTTTCGAGCGGAAGAGCCACATAAGAGGAAAAAATTTACCCACTATTTTTGGCCGGCAATTAACGCGAAAATTACTCAAATAGATCTCAGGAAGTTCACATGACCACATCAATCGAAATTCATCAAGCCGGCTCAATAGGGGATGACTCTGGGCGTTTGGATTTTTCGTTTATGCCAAACGATAACTCGGTATCAGTTTATGCGAGCGTCCCTTCGGATAAGCGGCGCTCGGGAGTACACGTGCGAGTCGTAAGCTTAAGCTCCCTGCGTAAAATCATTGAGCAGTTAGAACGCTTGGAAAAAGAAGCGATAAAACGCCGCGACGATAAAGCACGACCTGTTTTGGGTGAAGAAGGAGCGACGTTCAATTTGATGAACACAAACTTCTTTGTTCCAAACTCTATGTTAGCTATGGCCGCCGCCTTGATCACGAAAGGTGACACGCAAGGGCTCAGCAAAGAAATTCAGCGCTCGTTCCCAATGCTCAATCCTGCCGCTGTCAACGAGCTTAGCCACCTTATATACGTCCACTTTCGGCCACGGGCCTAAATATGTATTACCACCTTGTCGTAGCGTTGAACAACGCTCCTAAAAGCGCGTTTGCTTGTTAGCGACCTGAGTGAGGCTGATCTCAGCCAGAGGTTCGTGAAGCCGTATGAGCGGGGGAAGTCGGGTCCTGGCCGACTGCAATGTCTGCGACACGATGGCGATTCGCTCGACCGTAGTTCGGATGACGCTCTAAACGAGTGAGGAGCGCTACCAAGTCGAGCACGGGCTGGCCGGGTGAGCCCGCAGCCCACGCCCACCAACACGCGGCGGTGGGGATGAAAGGTTTGCTCTGTATTTGATAGCTAATAGCGCTTTACCGATAAGCGCTAGAGCTTGTTTTTACTCATATTTCTGCGCGCCAGGTGCTTGCCTGCACTGCATGAAGTGCCCTGGCCGGGTTGGCTCCCACACGCCCCTAGCAGAGATCACGCGGCACCACCCCCACCCCCTCGCACCAGCGTCGGTAATCCGCCCGCCGGTCAGCCGCGGTGATCCGCTGCAGCACCGTGTGGTGCGCCCCCAGGTATTCCACGCTTCCCTTGACCACCACATGCACCAGCAGCGTTTCGGTGCCCGTCGCCTCCCACCAATCCACATTGCCAGCGGGCTCGTGGATGTAGTCGCCCGGCCGCACCACGCGGCCGTCGTTCAGGCGGCGCTCGCCCGCCAGCGTCAGGGCGTGCACTTCGCCCGTGTGGCGGTGCAGGCCCAGCCGCGTGCCGGGCGATAGGCGCATCAGTTCCACCCACCCAGCGTCGTCGGGCAAAAACTGAATGGGCAGGGACCACTTGCCCTCGCCTTCAGGAATCCAGTCCGCCAGGCCCGCACGCTCCAGCGCCTGGGCCACGATCACATTGGCAAGGTGGTTGTTCGTTGTCGTAAACGTCGTCATGTCGGTGCTCCTGGGTAAGTAGCGATTGGTTGATGGCTTGATGGATTGCTTGCTCGCTTATTGCTCGGGGTGCTGGTGGCGGTATTCCTGCGTGCGGCCGCCAAAGCCGTACGCGGTGGCGCGAACGTCCTGCACGTAGACGTAGCTTTCGGGGTGCAGCGCGCCCAGCAGGCCCTCGAAGGCTGCGAACGCCTCGGCGATGTAGCGCGCCTTCTCGGCCTTGGTGTTGGTCTCGTCCACCACCTTGACGTCGAAGTAGAAGCTTGATTGCTTGAGGTCGGCCAGCGACCGGCCGGCGATGTACCAGTCGGCCGGGTCCACAAAAGTGATGACCACGGCCGTGAGGTCGCGCCGCTTGCCGAGCACGCGGGTGGTCAGGTCCAGCAGGGTTTCTGCAATGCGGGCAGACAGCTCGGGTGTGCGTTGGGCAGACACTTTGACGTTGAGGATGGGCATGGAGGGCTCCTGTAAAAACTCATGGGGTTGAACGAGCCTTCACTGTAGAAATTGCGCCCCGCCACGGAAACCGCCCGTGGGGATAATGGCTTTTGCTCCGCACGCAAAGGCGCGCACGATGAAAAATCAACCCCGCTCCTTCCTCCCCGACCCGGCCGACCTGCGGTGGCTGGTGCGGTCGCTCGACCTGCGCTCGTTTTCTGCAGCGGCGCGCGAGATGGATGTGGCGGTGTCGGTCGTCGCGCGCGGTGTGGACCGGCTGGAGGCCGGCTACGGCGTGCGCTTGCTGCGCCGGTCCACGCACGGCCTGTCGGCCACGCCCGAGGGCGCAGAACTGGCGCAGGAAGCGCGTGCCTTGCTGGCTCAGCTGGAGGACATAGGGGCATCGCTGTCGGACCAGCGCAGCCGCGTGGCGGGCACCTTGCGCCTGGCCTCCAGCCAGGAGATCTGCGAGGCGCTGGTGCTGCCCCACCTGGCAGACCTGCAGGCGCGCTACCCCGCGCTGCGGGTGGAGCTGCTGGCCGATGACCGCGTGGCCGACCTGGTGACGGAGGGCATCGACGTGGCGCTGCGCACCACCGTGGGCCACAGCGACCTGGTGGTGGCGCGCGCGCTGGGCCGGTTCGAGCGGCGCCTGTACGCGGCCCCTGCGTATTTGGAACAGCACGGCACGCCTGCCGAGCCTAGCGAACTGCAGCAGCACCACACCGTCACGCACACCGCGCAGGGGCCGGCGGTGACCTGGGTGTTTCGCAATGCACAAGGCAAGCCGCTGGAGGTGACCGTGCGCTCGCGCCTGGCCGCCAGCAGTTCGGCCCTGGTGCACCACGCGCTGGTGGGCGGCGCGGGCATCGGCATGTTGTCCAACCCGCTCGCGGCGGCGGATGTGGCGCAAGGCCGGTTGGTGGAGGTGCTGGCGCCTTTTGCGTCCCGCACCGTGCACACGCTGTACGCGGTGTCGTCACCGGGCCGGCGCAACGCGGCCAGGGTGAAGGCGGTGATTGATTTTCTGGTGAAGGCGTCGAAGGACCGGTGGGCACTGGCGCCTGTGCGTTGAAGATTTTTTTTATGCACCACCGGCTGGCTGGACGGGGGCCGCTAACCCCAGCTACAAGACTGCCTGCGGGGGAGCAAGGTGCGGGCATGCGGGGTCAGTGAGTTGGCCCGCTTTCGTTGGTTGCTAGCAGGCCGATGCCACCCAACCCCTGAACGCAAACCCCATGTAAAACATCTGCACATCGGTGAAACCGGCCTCGCGCAGAATCGCTTCGTCTTCCTGCGGCGTCAGCACTGCCAGCTCTGCAGCCACCTTGTCCCGCGCCCGGGCCGCATGCTCGGGCGGCACGCCGGACGCCACCTGAAACGCGGCGTAGCGTGACAGCCACAGATCGCGCTCCCCTGCCCCGCCCTCGCCGCCACGGCCTGCGCCATCCGCCACGCTCAGATGTGCCACCACCAGCGGCGCACCGGGCTTCAGTCGCCGCCGGATCTCGGCCGCCATGGGCACGCGCTCCTCGCGCGGCACAAAGTGCAAAGTCAGCAGGCACGTCGCGCCATCGAACGGCCCGGCCGGTGCGCTCTGCACATAGCCGTGGTGCAGCGCCACGCGGTCACCGGGTACGCCCGCGCTCTGCAGCCGCTGCGCCGCCAAGTCCAGCATGGGCTGGCTCGGGTCCACGCCATCAAACCGCCAGCCGGGGTGCGCCAGCGCCATGTCTTCCAGCTCCAGCCCGCCGCCTGCGCCCACCACCAGCACGCGGCCGTTGGCGGGCACGCGCTCGGCCAGCAGGATGCGCGACATGCGCAGCAGGCTGTCGTAGCCGGGCACGTTGCGGCGGGGGCCTTCGGCGTAGCGGGCGACGGCGGCGGGGTCGGAGAAGGGAGATGCGGTGGGATGGGTCATGGTGTGTAGTGCGCGCGGTGGGTACTGCGCTGCGCGATGAGTTTGTCCAACGGGTTTGCCTGGTCAGCTCAGGGTTTCGGCAGGCTCAACCCGAACGGTCAGGGGTGGGCAAAGTCTGAAAAAAATCAAGCCAAATTGACCTCTAGCGCTTATCCATCAAGCTCTAGCAGCTATCAATTCAGTAGCATTCTGTTCATGCGCCAGCACTGTTTCTGGTTGCATGCTAGCATCACGCAACTTTTAATGTTGCATGAAACGAGATAGCCGACTTTCCAACGTCCTCCACGCGCTGCTGCACATGGCAGAGATGGAGGGGCCCGCCACGTCTGAGGCCATGGCGCAGGCCATGCAGACCAACCCAGTCGTCGTGCGCCGCCTGATGGCTGGGCTGCGGTATGCGGGGTTTGTTTCGTCGGCCAAGGGGCATGGTGGCGGGTGGGTGCTGTCGTGCCCGCTCACCGACATCACGCTGCGCGACATCTACGAGGCGCTGGGCGCGCCCACGCTGCTGGCGGTGGGCAACAGGGTGGAGAGCCCCGGCTGCATCGTCGAGCAGGCGGTGAACCGCGCGCTGACCGATGCCTATCAGGCGGCCGAAGAAGCGCTGCTGGCGCGGCTGGGCGAAGTGACGCTGGCGCAGCTGTCGGCCGAGTTTCATGAACGCATGGTGGCCGGGTGCCACGGTCACAAGGAGATTGAGCATGGCGACGGCAGCAATGGCAAAAACCCAGGCGTATGAGGTGATCGTGATAGGCGGCAGCTTTGCCGGCCTGTCGGCCGCGATGCAGCTGGCGCGGGCTCGGCGGCGGGTGTGTGTGGTGGACGCAGGCCAGCCGCGCAACCGGTTTGCGGCAGCGTCGCACGGCTTCTTCGGGCAAGACGGCGAGCCGCCGCTGGCGATGATCGAGCAGGCGCGGCGCAAGCTGGCGGCCTACCCTACCGTGAGTTTTGTGCAGGGCACGGTGGTATCGGCCACCGCGCAGCAACGCGCCGGGTCACCCGAGAACGGGTTTGAAGTGGTGCTGGACGATGGCACGCACATGGAGGCGCACAAGCTGGTGCTGGCGTTTGGCGTGCAGGATGGCTTGCCCGAGATTGCGGGCCTGCGCGAGCGCTGGGGCGCATCGGTGTTGCACTGCCCGTATTGCCACGGCTATGAATTTGCAGGCCAGCGGCTGGGCGTGCTGTACCACTCGGCAGGCTCGGCCATGCACGCGCAGCTGATTGCCGACTGGGGCCCGACCACCCTCTTCCTGAATGGCGACACCACGCTGGAGAGCGCCGAGCGCGAGCGGCTGCTGGCGCTGGGCATAACCATCGAGCCCGCGCCTATCGCCGCGCTGGAAGGCCCAGGCCAGGCGCTGCAGGGTGTGCGGCTGCAAGCCACTGGCGGCGGCGATGCGCGTGTGGTGCCGCTGGCTGCGCTGTATGTGGCCGCCACCACGCGCCCCGCCAGCCCGCTGGCCGAGCAACTGGGCTGCGCGTTTGACGATGGGCCTATGGGCCCGTACCTCCGCACCGATGCCAACAAGATGACCACCGTGCCCGGCGTGTATGCCGCTGGCGACCTGACGCTGATGCGGCACAACGCCACGCTGGCCTCGGCCGAAGGGGTGCTGGCGGGTGTGGGGGCGCACCAGGCGCTGGTGTTTGGGACGTGAGCCTTGGGTGGCCCCGTCTCAGCCCCAAAAAGAGCGCACTCACACTTGGTCAGTAGAAGCGCCGCGCTGGGCTTCGACAGGCTCAGCCCGAACGGGTGGGGCGTTGGCCATGCCCTTGTGAACGAACGCATCCCTTGGTGAAGCCGCACGCTCTGCAGCAGCGCGCACAATGCGCGGCTGCTCGTCCTCCAGCCCCACCACCATGCCCAGCCGCACTGCCGTTTTTCACTTCTTCGCGATCAGAGCGCAATGGCTGGTGTGGCTCAGCGCGTTGGGTGCGGTGATGGCACCCCTGTCGCGTGTGCTGCCCACACACCCTCTGCCCTGGCTGCAGTGGCTGGCGGAGCTGGCCGCGCATTGGCAGTGGGCCTATGCCACGGTGGGTGCTGCGACCGCACTGCTGTGGGTGCTGCTGGCGCTGATGTTGCGGCGGCGTTCGGCGTGGCTGGTGCTGCCTGCGCTGGTGATGGCGGGGTCGTTGCTGTGGCAGCCTGCCACGCTGCCCGCAGCGTCTGCAACCATCGCCGCCAATGCGCGAGTGCTTGCAGTGGGCACCGCCAACCTGAACCTGGCCACCACCGACTTCACGCCGCTGCGGCAGTGGCTGGCGTCTGCCGATGCGCCCGATGTGGTGTTTTTGCAGGAGTTCACCGAGCTGGCCCAGCGTGCACTGGCTGATGACCCGGCCCTTGCCGCGCGCTACCCCCACCGCCTGGCCGTGCCGCAGCCCGACCCGTTTGGGCTGGCGATTCTGTCGCGCCACCCGCTGGCGGATGCGCAGGTGCTGCAGCCCGGCACGGACCTCGACACCCTGCGCCTGCGGGCCACGCTGGCGTGGAACGGCCAGCCCGTGCACTTGAGCGCGCTACACCCCATGCCCCCCATCAGCAGCACTTTTGCCCAGGCACGAGACCAAGCGCTACAGGACGAGGCCCGACACCTGGCCCAGGCCGGCGGGCTGGGTGTGATGGCAGGTGACCTGAACACCACGCCCTGGGCGCGCGGCCTGTGGGGTGCAGAGCAAGCGGAGATGCGCCGCGCGGGCCCTGCGGTGCCCACCTGGCCCAACGCCTGGGGCTCGCTGTCGGTGCTGCCGCTGGACCATGTGCTGGCCTCGCCCGGGTGGCAGCTGGTGGATGCACACACGGGGCCGGACCTGGGCTCGGACCACCGGCCGATGGTGGTGCGGCTGGTGGCGCAGTAGCCGCCAGCTTTCCTGCCTCAGCCCTGCGTTGGCGGCGAGGTCGCAAGATCAGCAAAGTCGTATCCCGCAGGCTGCGGCACACTCGGCGGGCAGTGCATCCCTCATACCCATCCACGCCAGCACATCGCCATGACCATTTCATCCCTGCTTCGTTCCCGCCCTCGTTCACGCTCCGGCCCAGGCGTTCGTTGGCTGTCGGCCGCTGCATTTGGCTGCGCGGCCACCGTGGTCCAGGCGGCAGGCTTTGCCTTCATCGAGGTGCCTGCAGACAAGGACGGGCCCGCGCTGCGCGGCGCCGTGTGGTCGCCCTGCAGCACGCCGCCGGGCCGCATTGACCTGGCGCCGCTGGTGCTGCAAGGCACGCGTGACTGCCCCGTAGCTGGCCAGGGCCTGCCGCTGGTTGTGGTGTCGCACGGCGCGGGCGGATCGGCCCTGGGGCACCACGACACGGCGGCCACGCTGGCCGACGCAGGTTATGTGGTGGCCGCCATCAGCCACCCGGGCGACAACTTTCAAGACCTGAGCCGCCAGGGCTACCTGTCGGCCTTTGCCACGCGGCCGGTGGACATGAAGCGGCTGACGGATTACATGCTGGGCGCCTGGCCCCAGCGCGCGCAGCTGGACGCGGGCAAGGTCGGTTTCTTTGGCTTTTCACGCGGCGGCTACACGGGCCTGGTGGCCATCGGCGCCGTGCCGGACTGGACGTCACGGCAAGACCTGTGCTCGCCGCTATCCACCCGGCCCTTGTGCGGCGAGATCCGGCGCAAAGAAATCCCCGCCACGCCCGCGCCGGACCCGCGCATTCGGGCTGCAGTCATCGTCGACCCGTTGAGCGTCTTCGATGCCAAGGGCTTGGGGCACGTCAGAACCCCCATCCAGCTGTGGGCCTCGGCCCTGGGTGGTGATGGCGTCACGCTGCAAAGCGTGGAGACGGTGCGCCAGGGTCTGCCCAGTGCGCCCGACTGGCAGCTGGCGGCCAACGCCGGGCACTTCGCCTTTCTGGCGCCCTGCTCACCCGCGCTGGCCGAGGCAGTGCCCGGCATCTGCCGCGATGCAGCAGGGTTTGACCGGGTGGCTTTTCACCAGACTTTCAATGCCCAGGTGCTGGCGTTCTTTCAGCGGCACCTCGCGGCAGGCAAAGCGCCCTGAGCGCAGTTCGGCATTCGTCGCGCCCACGCTGCCCGTGAGTTGACGCAGCCAGCGTCTGCCACCTACACTGCCAACCTCGCATCCGGTCCTTGGGATCGGAGCGAACCGCAAAGCCCTCCACCACCGTTGAGGGCTTTTTTTCGTCCGCCCTATGGAAAGCTCTCCCTGCTTGCAGAGAGGGCTTTTTGCATTTCTGGAGCCCTTATCTCATGCAAACCGCTTCGACCCACACCACCCCCGCAGCCGTTGCAGGCACCGCCCCACGAATCCACCTGGTCATCGGCCCGGTGGGAGCGGGCAAGTCCACCTTTGTGCGCCACCTGGTGCAGCAGCACCGCGCCGTGCCGCTGAACCTGGACGACTGGATGGCCACGCTGTTCTCGCCGGACCGGCCCGACACGGCTGACATGGCCGATGTGCTGGCCTGGTATGTGCCGCGCACGCTGCGCTGCCTGGCGCAAATCTGGAAGACCGCCGAAGCCGTGCTGGATGCGGGCCGCGATGTGGTGCTGGAGGTGGGACTGATCCAGACCCACCAGCGCGACGCCTTTTATGCCCGCATGGGGCCGTGGGCCGACGCCATGGTGGTGTATGTGCTCGATGCTCCGCGCGAGGTGCGCCGCGAGCGTGTGTTGCGGCGCAATGCCGAACAGGGAGCGACGTTTTCGATGGTGGTGCCGCCGCACATCTTTGAGCTGGCCAGCGACCTGTGGCAACCGCCCGGCGATGTGGAGTGCGCGGAACGCACCGTGGTGTTTGTGCCGTTGGCGGAGCGGTAGGCCGTGGTTGCAGCTGTGCTTGCACGCAGGCCCTTCCGTGGCGATGGAAGTGCCCCGGGGCCAGACCACCTCGACTACATGAACTGCGCGCGCAGCCCCACCATGAGGCGCCTGCCCGCTGCGGGCTCGAAGTAGCGGCCGTTGGCGTCGTTCACGATGAGGGTGGCTGCGTGGTGGCGGTTGAACACGTTGTCGAGCCGGGCCCAGAGCTGCCAGCGCGTCGTGCCTGCACCTGCACCTGGACCTGCTTGTTGGCCGCCCCAACCGTAGGCCGCGTGCAGGCCCAGCACGGCAAAACCGGCGGCCCGCTCGCTGTTGACATCGTTGGCAAATACGGGCCCCGACACGTTCGCCGTGACCCCCAGTTGCCAGCGTGCGGTGGGCGCGTAGTCGATGGCAAGCTGCGCAGCGTGCCGCGCTGTGCCCGGCAACTGGTTGCCTGCGGCGACGTTGGCGCCCCCTGCCCCGGCGTAGGCGCTGCCAAAGTGGGCATCCAGGTAGGTGTAGCTGGCGCGCGGGGCCCAGGCGCCCCACTGTGCACGCCAACCCACTTCGAGCCCCCGGCGCCGCACGTTGTCCACGTTCTGGAACACCGATCGGCCGTTGACCGTGGCCACGGGCACGATCTCGCCCTGGCTGCGGGTGTCGAACCATGCCAGCTCCAGCTGCTGGTGGGTGCCTTGCCACTTGGCGCCCACCTCCCACTGGCGGCTGCGGGCGGCAGCCAGTCCGAAATTGGGGCCGGTGTTGCCGGTGCTGTAGGCCATCTCGGCCAGCGTGGGGGTTTCAAAGCCCTGGCCTGCGTTGGCGTACAGGTTGAGCTGGTCGGTGGCAGCCCACACCAGACCCAACGCGGGGCTGGTGTGGCGCCAGTTGCGCGCGCCACTGTCGTCGGGGTTGGCGGGGGTGATGTAGCGGTCATCCACCTGCACGCGCACCTGGCTGGCGCGCAGCCCGGCGATGGCGCGCCAGCGCTGCGAGAGCCAGGTGTCTACCTGGGCATACACATCGGTGTTGGCGGCGCTGTCTTGCTCGTCGCGCCGCAGCGCACCGCTGGTGCCCGCGTTGTTCACAAACCCCTGGCGGTGTTCAGACAGGCGATTCGCCTCCGCCCCGACCGTCCACGTCAGCGGCAGGCCCGAGGGCAGGCGCACGGCCCGCGTCCAGGTGGCGGCCGCGCCCTGGTAGCTGCGGTCCAGGTCCACCACCCCGCCTGCGCTGTTGGCCGCCGCGCCGCTGAAAGACAGGTATTGCGTGAGCTGCCGCCCACCGCCATAGGCGCGCAGCCGCACGCTGTCGGTGTCGCTGAGCTGGCGCTCCAGCACCAGGCCCAGCTGGCTCTGGCCCACCGACTTGCGGGTGTTGAAGGTGGTGGCCAGGGCGCCGGCCTGGCGCGCGTCGCCCTCCAGCTGCGCGCGTGTGAGGCCCAGTGGGTCTTGCGCCAAGGGCTGGTCGTACAGGTTGACCAGGGCTGTGATGCGTGTGCGGCTGTCGGGCTGGGCCTGCAGCTTGGCGTTGAGGTGCGTGCGCCGCGCGGCGCTGTGGCCGCGCCAGCCCTCGGTTTCGAAGTGCGACACCCCCAGCAGCCCGCCCAGGCGCTGGTCGCCAAAGTCCAAGGATGCGTCCACCAGCCGCTGGCCGAACGAGCCCACCGCCACCCCGGCCTGGGCGCCGCCCCCGGGCCGGGGATCGCGGGTGGTGACCTGCACCACGCCCCCTGCCGCATTGCCATACAGCTGCGCGAGCGGGCCGCGCAGCACTTCAATCTGGCTGGCCGAAGGCAGGTGCGCGGTGGCAGCCTGGCCCTGGCCGTCGGGCATGGTGGCGGGGATGCCATCCACCAGAATCCGCACACCCCGCACACCAAAAGTGGCGCGGGAGCCAAAGCCCCGCACCGCGATCTGCAGATCCTGCGCGTAGTTGCCGCGGTCTGTGGCCACCACGCCAGCCTGCCCAGCCAGCAGCTCCGACAGGTTCACCAATGGCGTGGGGGCCGTGAAGGCATCCACGGCCACGCTGCTGTGGCTGGCGGCACTGTCAAACTGGCGCTGCGCCTGCGCGCTGCCGGTGACCTGCTGGGCTTCAAGTGTGGGGGGCGTGGTGGGCAGTGACTGGGCGGGATCGGCCGGAACATCTTGCGCATGGGCATGGGCGTGCGCCACCACGCACACACAACTGGCCAGGATGCGGGCAACCCTGTTAACTTGGGCGGCGTGGGGCCAATGGGTGGCTGCAAAAGACATGGGTGCCGATTCCTGGTTGCGGAATTTCTGAACGGGGCTTTACGGAGCGTCGCGTGGCGGGCACAGGGGCCAAGCCCAGCAAACCGCAGGATAGTCTGCTGTGGCCCCGTGGCGGTCATGCGAACCACCGCAGCGAAGGGCGTGGCGCCTGCATAGACGTCATTCGGACCGCACCACGCGCCAGACCACGTTGCCCACGTCGTCGGCCACCAGCAACGCTCCCTTGCCGTCCAGCGCCACGCCCACCGGGCGGCCATAGGCGTCGCCGTCCTTGCTCAAAAAGCCCATCAGAAACGGCTGGGGAGGCCCCGAGGGGCGCCCGTCGGCAAAGGGAACGAACACCACGTTGTAGCCCGTCAGCTCCTTGCGGTTCCACGAGCCGTGCTGGCCGATGAACGCGCCGCTGGCGTAGGCGCCGGGCATGCGGGCGTCGGAGAACGCCAGGCCCAGCGGCGCAACGTGTGAACCCAGGCCAAAGTCCGGCGTGATGGCCTTGGCCACCATGTCGGGGTTGGGCGGGTTGACACGGGTGTCCACATGCTGGCCCCAGTAGCTCCACGGCCAGCCGTAAAAGGCGCCGTCCTTCACCGAGGTGAGGTAGTCGGGCACCAGCTCGTTGCCCAGCTCGTCGCGTTCGTTCACCACCGTCCAGAGCAGCTTGCTCTGCGGCTCCCAGCCCAGGCCGTTGGGGTTGCGCAGGCCGGTGGCAAACAGCCGCTTGCTGCCAGTCTCCACGTCCACCTCCCAGATGGCGGCGCGGCCCTCTTCCGCCGCCATGCCGTTGTCGCCCGCATTGCTGTTGGAGCCCACGGTGGCGTACAGCTTGCGGCCATCGGGGCTGGCGATGATGTTCTTGGTCCAGTGGTGGTTGGCCCCGGCAGGCAGATCGGTGACCCTGACGGGTGCCGTGTTGACCGAGGTCTGCCCGGTTTCGTAAGGCACCTTCACCACACCGTCGGCCGTGGCAATGAAGAGCTGGGTTCCCACCAACGCCATGCCAAAGGGCGAGAGCAGGTTTTGCATAAAGGCGGTGCGCACATCCGCCACGCCGTCACCGTCCGTATCGCGCAGCAGCGTGATGCGGTTGGCGCTGGGCGTACCGGCACCAGCGCGTTTCATCACCAGGCCCATGGCCAGGCCACGCAGGCCGTCGGAGTGCACGTTTTTGGCGCCCTCTGCAGGCGGCGGCTTGTTGCTTTCAGCGACCAGCACATCGCCATTGGGGAGGGTGTAGACCCAGCGCGGATGGTCCAGCCCACGCGCCAGCGCTGTGACCTTGAACCCCGCAGGGGCCTGCGGCTGGGTGCCCTGCGGCCAACCCTG
Organism: Acidovorax sp. NN32; assembly: GCF_057597245.1. Classification (NCBI taxonomy): domain Bacteria; kingdom Pseudomonadati; phylum Pseudomonadota; class Betaproteobacteria; order Burkholderiales; family Comamonadaceae; genus Acidovorax; species Acidovorax sp. NN32. The sequence goes on along the minus strand of NZ_CP199679.1, from coordinate 2,294,024 downwards.
TGCAGGTGCGATGTTGAAGGTGGGCACCAGGCCACTCTTTTCCGGTGCGGGCAATTGCGGGTTCGGACCCAGGCCGGGGCCAGGGGTGGCCGGCTGGGCCAGGGCCAGAGCCATGGACCCTGCAAGGGCCAACGCCAGCGACCCCTGGGTGAAGCGGTGGGAGCAGAGGTGCATTTTCATCAACGCAGTATGGGCGGCCCGATTTGCGGGCAGCTGTAGGCCAGTGCCGTCAGTTCCGCATGTGATGGGGGCGTGAGATGGCGGCGTGCGCACCGTGCACCCACATAGAGGCAGCGGGCACACAATGCCGCGTCGATTTTTGTCTTTGTAGCCTTGGATGCCCCCTGCGCCGCGCCAAGGGCATGGTGGCCAACTGGCCTAGCGCGCGGGGAAGGTTGTCGGTGCTGCCGCTGGGCCCTGTGCTGGCTTCAATGGGCTGGCGGGAGGTGCGTTTTGACCTCGGGCCGGACTTGGGTTCGGATCATCGGTCGGTGGTGGTGCAACTGACGGAATCGCCGTAGTGCACACGACCCGAATACTACTGATTTGATAGCTTGAAGCGCTTATCCATCAAGCGCTGGATACCTTTTTCGGCATAATTTCTGCGGAGGCGTTCCTCTACGGCCTGCGAGCACAACGGGCCGTTCACGCTGAGCCTTCCCAATCACCTGGTGGGCCATTGACAGGCGCAGCCCGAACGGATTTGCGCCATCTACCCCCATCCAGCACGATGTTCCCGGCGGGGGTAAGTTGTGGCGCCCTCAACAGCCGTTCGCGTGCACGGCAGTGCCTGGGTTGAGCTTCTGGCACGCTTTGACCTGGTTGGATTTGACCCGGTTATCCACCCAAATAGTGATGTGCGGATCCGTGGCCTGATGGCAGCCTTTTTCGACCTCGACCACACCACACGAGTCCAGAATCTGGCTGGCCAGGGGTGCGCCGGAACGGCGATTCTTCGCATTGTTGAGGAACGCCTCAATCTGAGTCTGGGTGTAGGGCTGCCCGGTGGCGCCGTTGTTCACATCGTTGTTGTTGGGTTGATTCCACTGAGGCTGGAATACATAGGTCGGCCTCGCAAAGGCTGTGCCACACAGCAGCAACACGCAGACCGCAGTCATGAATTTTTTCATTGCCAAGTTCCCCTTCATGCCTACTCTGTGACGATTTTCGGCGCCCTCGGCTTCATCACGTGTTGATGAAGTGAGCCCATGGTGGCGCCACCAAAGCGGTTTGGCGATTACAGGAAATTACAGCGAAATTCTTCACAAGCAATGGGCGCATTTCACACATTGAGCGGGGGGCGGGCCTGATCAGCGGCTTGCGGTGGTGGGGCCCGGAGTACCCACCCCCATCGAACGGGGCCGCCGAATCGTCCACAGCGCCACAGCCATCAGCCCCACGCCGCCCAGTTGGATGGGGCTGAGCGTGCGGCCATACACCACCCAGTCCACCAACACCGCCGTGAGCGGGTACACAAACTGCAGCACCGCAATGCGCCCCAACCCCAGGCGCGACATGCCGGCAAACAGCACCACATACGCCAGGCCGGTGTGCAGCACGCCCAGGCCCAGCAGCCAGCCCCACGCGGCGCCCTGCTGCGGCCAGCCCAGCACAAAGGGCGCCCACACCAGCGCCACCGCGCCCACCAGGCATTGCCACAGCGCCATGGCAAAGGGACTGATGGTTTTCTGCGTGTTGGCGAGCAGCGTCACGCCCGCATAGCAGAGCGAACCGCCCAGGCACATCAGCACGCCAGCCACATAGCTGCCGCCGCCGGTGCTGCTGGCCGCTGCTACACCTGCGGTGCCGTCGAGCAAGCCCGTGGTCAGCACCAGCCCGCCCAGCGCGGCCAGTGTGGCCAGCCACTGCGTGGGCGACACGGCCTCGCGCAAGAACAACGCGCCAAACACGATGACCCAGATGGGCTGGATGTGAAAGATCACGGTGGCCACGGCAATCGATGTGCGTGGGATGGCTGCAAAAAACAGCGCCCAGTTGAGCACCATGAGCACGCCCGTAGCGCAGGCCACCCAGCAGGCACGGCCGTGCAGAAAAAGTTGCTGTCCCCGCCCCGTGGCCAGGCACCAGGCCAGCAGCGCCAGTGCACCGAATACGCAGCGGAACCACACGGTGACCAGCGGGTGCTGGCCCGCCTCTTCCACAAACACGCCGATGGTGCCCAGCAGCACGCCACCGGCGACGAGCAGCCACTGGCCGTCGCGCTCGCGGGTGATGGCATTGGCATTGACGGGCAGCGGTGTGGTGGCCAAGGAAGGCGATGCGACGGTGCTGGCTTTGGAGTGGTTCATGCCGCCGATGCTCACGCTTTACAGGCATCCTGTAAAACGGATAAATCGAACAGCTACCATTCGATAAACGAATTTACCAACCCACCGATAGCCCCACCACTGTCGTCACTGGTCCGACCGATAAAGGCCCCCATGAACTACCCAGACTTTCAGATCGACTGGCTGCGTGCCTTTGTGGCCGTGGTGGATGCAGGCTCGCTCTCGGGCGCGGCGCCGCTGGTGCACCGCTCACAGTCGGCCGTGAGCATGCAGATCAAGAAGCTGGAGGCCGCGCTGGGCCGCCCGGTGCTGCTGCGCGGGCCGCGCCACCTGGAGGTGACGCCAGCGGGCGCCGAACTGCTGTCGTATGCGCGCCGCGTGCTCGATTTGCAGGCTGAGGCACATGCCGCATTGTTTGGCCCCAAGCTGGCGGGCCGGGTGCGGCTAGGGGTGCCCGACGACTATGCGTCGGCCTACCTCACGCCAGTGCTGCGCAGCTTTTCGCACCGCTACCAGGGGGTGGAGATTGAGCTGACGTGCGAGCAGTCCACGTCGCTGATCCCACGTGTGGTGAAGGGCGAGCTGGACCTGGCGCTGGTCTCGCAAGACAAGCCGCAACGCGGGCGCTTCTTGTTCGACGAGCCGCTGGTGTGGGTGGGGGCCGCCCAGTTCGAGGCCTGGCGGCGCGACCCGCTGCCGATTGCGGTGTATGAATCGGCCAGCATGGCCCGGCAGGCCACCCTGGCCGCGCTGGGCACGCGGCGGCGGACCTACCGCATCGTGTACCACAGCTCCAGCCTGGCGGGCCAGCTGGCTGCTGTGGAGAGCGGTTTGGCGGTGGCGGTGCTCACGCGGTGCAGCGCCCCGGCCCATTTGCAAATCCTGCAGAACCTGCCGGCGGAGTTTGACCTGCCGCCGCTGGCTTCGATGAACGTGGCGGTGCTGCGCAGCAAGGTGTCGCTGCGCTCACCGGCTGTGGATGCGATGTATGAGCAGATGGTGCGGACCTTGGGCCGACGGGGCGAACTCCTGCCCAAGGCCTGAGAACCTGTTCAAAATCTTTTCGGGGATCGCATTGGAGTCCAATCGGGAGGAGTGGATGCTTCGGATGCGCCGCATGGGCTCGTGCCCATGCAAGCAGCCGGGGCTTCCAATCGCCCGATTTCACTCCAACCCTTCGGGCAAGGTCCTTGCCGGGCGGTCTGCGGCGTTGCTGCGCTTGTGGATAGCCGAGCTATCCACTGCGCACCGCGCCTTGCATCCCATCCCGGCAAGGACCTTGTGCGACCGCGAAAAGATCTTGAACAGGTTCTGAGCCCTCCATGGGTTCAGGGCCTCAGGCCGCCAGGATGTGCTCTACCAGTTTCTCGCGCGGCCCCAGCAGCGCATCGCCTCCGATCAACCGCAGCGCACCGCCCTGCCCCGCCACCACCAATTGCGGCACGCCCCGGGCACCCACGGCACGCAGCGTGGCCTGGGCGCGGGCTACGCGCTCGGCCACCACGCTGTGCAGTGCGGCGTCGGGTGCCAGCGTCAATGCGGCGGCATCGGCCAGGCCTAAAGCCCGCAACAGGTCTGCCAGCACCTCCGGTTCTGCGGTGTCGCGGCCTTCCACATAGCGTGCGTGCTGCAGCGCGTGCAAGGCTTCCAGTTCATGCGCAGGCGCGGTCTGCGCCACGGCAGTCAGCGCGAGGGTGGCAGGGCCTGAATCAAAGCGACCGGACACAGCACCCAGAATTTGATCGCGGTAGGCCTGCGTGAAGGGCTGGCCTGTGAGCTGCTGGATGCGCTGGTCGTTGGACCAGGCATAGGCGGCAAACTGCGCGTCCATGGGCCGCGCGCCTGCGCCCGCAAACAGGCCGGAGGGGGCCAGCACCACCTCGACACCCTTCTGCGCTTGCAGGAACTTGAGCGCGGGCGCGGCGGCATAGCACCAGCCGCACAAGGGGTCAAACAAGTAGGTCACGGTGACGTTGGGCATGGGTCAGGTTCTTTCTTGAGGGTCTGATGTTTCGGACGCAATCAGTGCGGCTTCAAAAGCCGCAATCTCTTCGGCCAGCGTGCCCCGGCTGCGGAAATGGCGGGCGGCGCGGTCGTACCAGTTTTCGGCGTCTTCCAGGTCGCCCTCTTGCAGGTGCAGGATGCCGTGCAGCCACGCGCCGAGCATGGAGCCGTCGTGTTGCACCAGATCGTGCGCCGCATTCCAGCGCCCGGCGTGCAGGTGCTGCAGGACTTGCTGGAGCGGGTGCGTGGTCACGATCTGGTTCCTTTCAACAACTTGCTTTGACAGCTTTCAGCACGTCATCTCACCACTTCATCTCGCCCTTGTTGACCTTGGCGCCTATGTCCAGCGACAGGCCCATGGGCGCTGCGGGGTACGCCTTCTTCATCGCTTCGATGAGTTCGGCGCTGGTCTTGGTGGCGGCGGCGTTTTTCTCAAACGCTTGCAGGTAGCCCTTGGTGTAGCTGATGTTGGCGGCATCCAGCGCGCCACCTGCGGGCATGTGGCCGGGCACCACCACGGTGGGCTGCAGGGCGGCCATTTCGTCGAGCTGGGCCACCCAGGCGCTGCGCTCGGCCACGGTTTGGGTGTCGGCCGTCCACACATGGGTGTTGGTGCCAAACACGCCGATGGTGCCCACCACGGCCTTGATGGACGGAATCCACGCATACGGGCGGTGCGCCAGCAGGCCGGTGGTGCCGCGGATCTCGACCGTCTGGCCGTCCACGCTCAGCGTGTTGCCAGCAATCGCCTTGGGCAGCACGGGCGTGCGCGGTGCGTTGGCGCCCATCTTGGGGCCCCAGAAGGCGAGCTTGCCAGCCAGCTTGGCGTTGATCTTCTCCAGCACGGCGGGCGTGGTCACCACGTCGGCCTTGGGGAAGATTTCTTTCAGCGTCTCCACGCCAAAGTAGTAGTCAGGGTCGGCCTGGCTCACGTAGATGGTCTTCAGCTCTTTGCCGCTGTCGAGCACGTTGGCGGCAATGCGCAGCGCATCGGCACGGGTAAAGCCGGCGTCGATGACCATGGCTTCTTTGTCGCCATAGACCAGCGTGGAGTTGACGTTGAAGCTGTTGCCGTCGGCGTTGTAGACCTTGACCTGCAGCGGCTGGGCGGCCTGGGCGCCGGTGAAGGCAACGGCGAGGGTGGCGGCGATGAGGGTGGTGCGGAACATGGTGGTTTCTCCGGTGTGTTGAGCGGTGGTGCAGAGGACGGAATGAAGTTTATTTGCGCCAATCGATCCAATAAACCCGATAATTCGCGCATATTTGTTTCACAAATCGATCAAATAACCCCTATGGACCGCCTGACCGCCATGCATGTGTTTGCCGAAGTCGCTACCAGCGGCAGCTTCAGCGCCACGGCCGACAAACTGGAGATGTCGCGGGCCATGGTCACGCGCTACGTGGGCGAGATGGAGCAGTGGCTGCAGGCGCGGCTGCTGCAGCGCACCACCCGCAGCGTGACGCTGACCGACGCGGGCGAGCACGCGCTGCGCCGCTGCCAGCAGATGCTGGCGCTGTCGCAAGACCTGGAAGAAGAAACCGCCACCACCACCGAGGGCGCATTGCGCGGGCAGCTGCGGCTGACCTGCAGCGTGTCGTTTGCGTTTGCGCAGATGGGTGCGGCGATTGCGGACTTTCTGGCACAACACCCGCAGCTCAAGATCGACCTGGACGCGAGCGAGGGGTCACTGAACTTGGTGGAAAAGCGCATCGACCTGGCCATCCGCATCAGCGCCGAGCCCGACCCTCTGCTCATCGGCCGGCCACTGGTGCGGTGTGATTCGGTGCTGGTGGCCTCGCCCGCTTACTTGACCGCGCACGGTGTGCCGCAGCAACCCGCCGACCTGGCGCAGCACCGATGCCTGAGCTACGCCAACTTTGGCAAAAGCGTGTGGCAGCTGACGCGCGGCGAGGTGGTGGAGCGTGTGGGCGTGAGCGGCCATTTCAGCGCCAACGAGGCCACCACGCTGATGCGCGCCGCGCTGGCGGGCGGTGGCATTGCGATGCAGCCGACGTATCTGGTCAACCCCTACCTGCACAGCGGCGAGTTGCAGGCCGTGTTGCCTGGGTGGGACTTGCCGGTGATGACGATCTATGCGCTGTACCCGTCACGCAGGCACTTGTCGCCTGCGGTGCGGGCGTTGCTGGATTTTTTGGTGGCCCGGTTTGCGGGGGTGCCGTGGTGAGGGGCGGTCGCCTCGGCTGAAGAACTACTAATTTGATAGCTAATAGCGCTTATCCATCAGGCGGCAGAGGCCTATTTGGCTTGATATTCACACCCCTTTGAAAGCGCTCTGAAACTCCCTCTCCCCTGGAGGGAGAGGGATGGGGAGAGGGGGGAGCATGGGGCGCGGCGCTCGGAAGAAGAGCCCCCTCTCCCCGACCCTCTCCCGCGAGGGGAGAGGGAGTGAAAACCCGCCGCCGCTACCGGGTCTGCGAATTACTCCGCCTCAATGCCAGCGGCCTTGATCACCTTGCCCCACTTCTGGGTTTCGGCAGCCTGGAACTTGGCCAGTTCATCGGGCGTGGTGGTCCAGGCTTCGGAGCCCGCATTGTCAAAGAAGCTCTTGGCCGCTGCGCTCTTGGTGGCGGCGATCAGCAGCTCGTTGAGGCGCGCCACCACCGGCGCGGGCGTGCCTGCTGGCACGTAGGCCGCAAACCAGTAGCCCATGTCGTAGCCCTTCACACCGGCTTCGTCGATGGTGGGCACGTCGGGTAGCTGGGTGCTGCGCTTTTGAGTGGAGTAGCCCAGCGCACGCAGCTTGCCTGCCTTGACCTGCGGCACACCGGTGGAGGTGTCGGTGATCATCAAATCGATCTGCCCGCCCAGCAGGTCGGTGATGGCCAGTGGGTTGCTCTTGTAGGGCACGTGCAGGATGTCCACGCTGGCCAGCTGCTTGAGCATTTCGCCCGCCATGCGGCTCGATGAGCTGCCGCTGCCAAAGCTGAGCTTGCCGGGGTTCTTCTTGGCAAAGGCCAGCAGCTCGCCCACGTTCTTGTACGGCGCGCTGGCGTTGACCACGAGCACCTGGCCACCCTTGCCCAGGCCGGTGACCGGGGCAAAGTCCTTCACCGGGTCGTACGAGAGCTTTTTGTACAGGTGCTCGTTGGCGGCATGTGTGGTGTTGGTGGTGATGAGCACGCTGTAGCCATCGGCCGCCGACTTGGCCACGGCCGACGCGGCGATCATGCCGCTGGCGCCCGCCTTGTTGTCGATGACCACCGGCTGCTTGGTGTCGCTGGTGATGGACTGGCCCAACGCGCGTGCCAGCTGGTCGGTGGCGCTGCCTGCGGCAAAGGGCACGACAAAGGTGATGGCCTTGGCCGGGTAGGCACCGGCCGCCTGGGCGAGCGCAGCGGGGGCGTGCAATGCGCCGAGCGCCAGCACGGCGGCAGTGGCGAGCAGAGCGCGGCGGGGGGATGAATGGGTCATGTTGTCTCCTGGTGTTGGTATGGATGAAAAAGCGAAACGGGAGGTCTAGGCCGTGGGACCGCCAAAGTGCGGCGACAGGTGCGCGGGCACAGTGACGGGCATATCGAGCAGCAGGTAGCTCAGTGCCTTGCCGTGGCTGTCGAGGTTGAGCGAGTCGTTCACGCCGCCGTCGAGCACGTCGTCCAGCACGAGGTTCATGGCCTGCAACTGCGGCAGCAGGTAGCGCGTGACCTGGCGCGGGCGGCGCTGCGCAAACTGCTGTGCCACGGCGGCCTCGGTGACCTGTTCGACCAGCACATCCCAGAGCGCCGGGTGCCAGGCGATGACGCTGATGTTGGAGCGGTTGCCTTTGTCGCCGGTGCGGCTGTGGGCCAGGCGATACAACGGAACGGTGATGGTGGTTGTCATGGTGTGGGTACTCCTCAATCCACCATCTCAAATCGCACGGCCACGGCATCGCGCGGCACCAGGCACGACACTGTGCCCAGGCGCGGCCGCATGGCGGTGCGCACGCCGCCACCGCCTGCGGGGCCGCAGGTGTAGAGCGCGGTCACCTCGCGCACCAGGCGCTGGGCGATGGCATGGTCGCGGTGCTGCAGGGCCACGCGCAGGCGCACATCGCGGGTGTCACGGCTGTCGCTAGCGGGCGCATCCAGCCAGCGGCTGGTGTCGTCGCCAAAGATGCTGGTCACGCCAATCAGGTCAATGCGCAGTGGGCCCAGGCCTTGCAAGCGCTCGCGCAGCACCTCGCCCGCCAGTCGGGCACGGGCCTCAGCGCGCGGGCCGGCGTAGGAGATTTCGCCCTCGGCAAACCAGCCCGATTCAAAACACACGTTGACCTTGAGCGTGGCGGGCCGCGCGTGGCCCTGCACGCCCTCCAGCCGCACCGCGTCGGCGCCCACCGTGGTCACGCGGGCGGTGGTGATGTCGGCAACCACATCGGGCGTGAGGTACGCCGCCGGGTCGTGCAGCTCGTACAGCAGCTGCTCCTTCACCGTGCGCTCGGTGATGCAGCCCCCTGTGCTCGGGGGCTTGGTGATGGTGCAGTGGCCCTCGGCGTCAATCTCGGCGATGGGGTAGCCCAGTTGCGCCAGGCCCGGCACGTCCTTGTAGCCAGGGTCGGCAAAGTAGCCGCCCGTAACCTGGGCGCCGCATTCCAGCAGATGCCCCGCCATGGTGGCACGGGCCAGCCGGTCCCAGTCGTCCAGCGACCAGCCGTAGTGCGCCAGCGCAGGGCCCAGCACCAGCGACGGGTCGGCCACGCGGCCGCAGACCACGATGTCTGCGCCCGCGCGCAGCGCATCGGCAATGGCCTGCGCGCCGATGTAGGCATTGGCGCTGACGATGGGCTCGGTGGGCATCGCGCTGCCCAGCGCGCCCTGCAGCAGCGCGCTGTGTTCGGGGCCGCTCAGGTCGTCGCCCTGCAGCACGGCAATGCGCGGGCGGGCAAGGCCCAGCTCGGCCGCCAGCGCGTGGATGCGGCGCGCCGCGCCGTGCGGGTTGGCCGCACCAAAGTTGCTGACAACGCGCACGCCGTGCGCCAGGCACTGCGCCAGCACGGGGCGCAGCAGGTCCACCAGCAGGGGTTCATAACCCGCATCGGGGTCTGTGCGGCGCGCCAGCTGGGCCAGCGCCAGCGTGCGCTCGGCCAGGGTCTCGAAGATGAGCACCGCAGGCTGGCCGCTGGCGATGAGCGCCTGCACCACGGGCAAGGCCGCGTCGGTGCGGTCGCCCGAGAAGCCGGCGGCGCAGCCCACCAGCAGGTTGGTTTTTTGGTCGTTCGGCATGAATCCGTTGTCTCCTGCAGCCGACTGTAGAAACATCCCGGTATTCTGTGAAATCGATTGTTCTTATGAATCCATCTGAAACACAGATGAATCAAGTCACCCCCCGAATGAGCGCCCCCCACCTCTCCAGCCGCCAGCTCGATGCCTTCCTCGCGCTGGCCGAGCAGCGCAGCTTCACGCGCGCCGCCACGTTGTGCCATTTGTCGCAGCCCGCGTTCAGCGCGCTGATCCGCGCGCTGGAGGACGACCTGGGTCTGCGGCTGTTCGACCGCAGCACGCGCCATGTGGACCTCACGCCCGAGGGGCAGAACTTTCTGGAGTCGGCCCGCCGCATCCGCGCCGAAATCACCAGCGCCCTGGCCGCCGTGCGCAGTGCCGCCACGCTGCAGCGCGGGCGTGTGGCCGTGGCGCTGCTGCCGTCACTGGCCGCAGGCTGGCTGCCAGGCGTGCTGGCGCAGTACCGCACGGCGCACCCAGGCATCGAGATCGACATTGCCGATGTGCTGTCCGAGCCCTGCATCGACCGCGTGGCCAGCGGCCATGCCGACTTTGCGCTGGCCGCCATCCGCGCCGACACGCCCGCGTTGCAGGCCGAGCCGTTTTGCAGCGACAACTTTTACCTGGTGTGCCCGGCCGACCACCCGCTGACCCGCCGCCGCAAGGCCATCACCGCGCAGGATCTGGCCGCCTGGCCCTTCATCCACCTCGCGCGCACCAGCAGCGTGCGCCAGTACCTGGAGGCCGCCCTGCACCCACAGGCCATGCACACGCTGATGGAGGTGGAGCAGCTCGCCACCGTGATGGGCATGGTGCGCGCCGGGCTGGGCATCAGCGTGGTGCCCGCGCTCACGCTGTTCCACTTTGACCAGCCGGGGCTGGTCACGCGGCCGTTGTCGCTGCCGGGGCTGACGCGACAGATCTATCTGGTACGGCGGCGGGACGAGAGCCTGTCGGTGGCGGCGCAGGCGCTGTATGCGCTGGTGATGGCGCAGCGGCCATGATTCACAGGCGGCAAAACGTACAAATTTGATAGCTATCAGCGCTTATGCAACAAGCGCTGGCGGCCAAATTTTCTTGAATTCCGGCCGCCTAGGTGGCGGCTGCGCGCGCATAGCTCACGGTCAGCATCTCCCACTGGTGCCCATCGGGCTCGTTCCAGTACACGATGCGGCCACCGTGGGCTGTGTCCACCTGGCTGTCCACGGGGCCGTGCACCGCGCTGCGGTACGGGATGCCCGCCGCCTGGATGCGCGCGAGGATGGCGTTGAACTCCGCATCGCTCACGCGAAAGCAGTAGTGGATGCGCGGAATGGGCTCGGGCCATTCGTCGAAGTCGATGGTGAAACCATCGTTCACGAACACAGGGGAAAACGGCCCCACGCCGGTTTTGGACAAGGGCACGCCGAGCAGTTCGGCCAGCAGCCGGGCGGCGGCCAGTTTGTCGCGGGCGGGCACCATCAGGTGATCGAGCTGGATGGGCATTGTCCAAACCTCCTGTAGAAGTCCAAGCCCTCGCGGCCTGGGGGGATCAGATGGCCGCAGTGTAGGGGCTGCCGCTGGGGTTCAACCCGCCAGCGGAAACTACCCCAGGAGCCTCTGCAGGAATTGAGCGGCACTGGTGCGCTGCGCATAGGGATGGGCTGCCAGGCGCAGCAATAGCCGTAGCTATTGCGAACATTTGCTTGCGACGCAGACCGCCCGATCCGCAGATGCACACGGCGCGGTGATTCGTGCAGAGGCTTCCTAGGCTTCATGCTCACCCGCGACCCAGCACCGCCAGCTCCTGGTGCAGCAGCAACTCCACCTCAGTCGGCTCGAACTGGTCCTGCAGCAGCGGGATGGCAAAGCGGTATTCGCCTGCCTCATGTTTGCGCAGCACGTAGGCCAGCTGCAGGCGCGCCAATGACTGGCGCAGCGCTTGCGCATCGCCCGCAATGCCGTGGCTTTGCAGCAGTTGGGCCAGGGTGACCAGGCTGGACTGCCCGGCCTGGGCTGTGTGGTAGACCACGATGCGGTCGAGGCGGCAGGCGGCTTCGTCGTGGCTCAGGCGGCCCCAGCCGGCCAAGGCGTCTTGCACGGCTTGCGAGGCCAGGGCCTGGGTGAGGTGGCGGGCTTCGATGACACGTTCGCCGGGCAACAGCGCCTCCAGGCATTCCTGGCACAGGATGGCCACCAGGTTGGCACGCTGGCCGCTGGCATCGATGAGGCGATCCACCAGTTTTTCGTTGTCAAAGCCCAGGCGCAGCTTGCGCAGTGGCTCGGTGGCCAGTTCGCGGCAAGCGGCGCGCTCCAGGCCGCCAATGGCCAGCACCTCGCCAAAGTTGCGCAGCGGGCTTTGGTAGTCGAGCACGGCCGTGGCATACAGGTCCCAAAAGCCCGCCAGCATGAACCAGCAGCGCCCCTCTTCGCTGAGCGCGCGCAGGGTGGACAGCTGCACGTAGCCGTTGGCCGATTCATCGCGGAAGAACAGGTCGGCCTCGTCGATCAGCAGCACCAGGCGCTTGCCCTGGTACTGCGCCTGCAGATGGTCCACGATGGCTTCAAGCGGCGTGTCGGCCGGCAGGCCAAACTGCAGCGCCATGCGCGGCGCCAGGCGGTGATCGCGCAGCGAGACGTAATGGCACACGGTATGCGGGTGGCCCGCCATGCGGCGCTGCACGGCCTTGAGCAGGCTACTTTTGCCCAGCTGGCGCCCACCCACCACCAGGTAGTTGGCGGGCTCGCGGTTGATGACGCGCGCCAGCAGCTGGGCGCGGCCGAAGAAGGCGCCTTCGCGCGTGACGCCGCCGCGCGTCTGGTACGGCGAGATGCGGGTGATGCGCAGCTGCGCGGCCAGTTGGCGCAGCAGCGCTTGCAGCGCCTCGCCACCGATCAGCCATTCGGTCTGGCTGGCGCTGTCCACCATCACATGCAGGTTGGCGCGGTCTTGGGTGTGGGCCTGCAGCAGCGGCCAGGGCGTGTCCACGCTGTGCTCGCACAGGATCAGCAGCACGTCGCTGCCGGTCTGCACGGCGCGCAGCTGGCGCAGCACGGTGGCTTCGTCGATGCCGTGCGTGGGCACAAAGACCAGGCAGCGGTCCAGCGACACGGGCAGGTCGGGCGGGAACAGCCACTCAAACACCGCACCGGGCAGCGCCCAGTCGGTGCTGGGCTGGCAGCGGGCCGACACGCGCTCGGCCAGCGCGCGGGCCAATGCCGGGGCGCGCTCGCCGCCCGTGGCCTGGGCGCAGGCCACGGCGCGGCGCCAGTCCACCATGCGAATGTCGGCAGCCAGCAGCGTGGGTTCCAGCCGCCGCAGCCAGCGCAGCAGCCGGTCGATCTGAGGCAGCCGCGCCAGCGGGGTGCGGCGCAGGCGCGCGGGCCGCAGCTGCCCGGCGCCGATCATGGGGTGGCGCACCACCCATACCACGGCGCCTGCGGCAAAGATCACGCCGCACCACAGGATGAGCGAGCGCAGCCAGCCGAACGGGTCTGCGTCGGGTGCGGGTTTGACGGGCTCGAAGTCGTCGGAGCTGCCTTCCAGGCAGTTGATGGGCAGGTAGCCCGGTGGAATGGGTGGGTTGCCGGGGCGGCACGTCCAGGTGTGGGTGCCGGGTTTGAGCTCCACCACCACCTGGGTGCCCGCCAGCTTGCCCAGCTCGGGGTTGTGGGCGATGTCGGCCTGCAGCACGTTGGGGCGCGGAGACGTTACGCGCAGCTGCGGGTTGGCAATGCGCGGTGCGTATTGGTGGATGTCCTTGGGCCAGCCATCCAGCTCGTTGCGCGCCTCGATCATGGCGACGCGCCACTGCACCAGCTCGCCCCACACCGGGCCTACATTGACCGACGCCAGGAACGAGCCCCGCGTGACCGGGTTGAGCTGCGGCGTGAACAGCGCGCTGGCCACGAACAGCGTGACCACCGCAATGACCACGGCACGCACCACGGCCCTGGAGAAAAAGGGGCTCAAGCGTTCGAGCATGCGTCCAGCACCATCAAGCCTGCATCGCGGATGGTGGCGCAGCGCCAGTGCAGCCGCGCCGCATCGCCCGTGCCGCGCACGTGGATGAGGTTGCCCCAGAACAGGCTGCGCAGTTCGTCGTCCTGCAGATAGGGCCGCGCGCGGCCCAGATCGTCGGCCTGCAGCAGCTGCTGCAAGCGCGTGCGCGTGGCGGGCGCCTGGGCCAGCGGCAAAAAGGTTTGCCACAGGCGCGGGCTGCTGGTCAGGTGGGTGCGCAACGCAGCAGACGATGCATGACCATCACCCACCCCTTGGTCTACCAGCCACTGCAACCCTTCTTCAAACAACGCGGGATGGCCGCCGCTGAGCGCCTGCAAGTCGGCCACCACGGGCTCGGTCCAGGTGTGCTCGGGCCAGCGGTGGCGGGCCAGTTGCGTGAGGTCGTCCAGCGACGGGTCGGGCCAGTGGTGGACCTGCGCAATGTTGAGCAGCGAGAGATCGCCACTGCGGTATTTGAGGTCGGCCAGCGCCTGCCCGCCGCACAGCAGCAGGTGCAGGCGGCCGCTGTGCATCTCGCTCAGGCTGCGCAAGATGCCCGCCAGGGTTTCGCGCAGTGCGGGCGTTCCCTGCTCAAAGCGGCTGACCAGGCAGAAGATGCGCTCACCCGCCACCAGGCGGCGCTCCAGCGCGGATTCAAACTCGTAGTCCGACGCCACATCGCCCAGGCCACATTGGCGGCCGATGGCGGCGAAGTATTCGGCGGGCACGGTGCTCACGCTGTAGGGCGGCTGGATGTGCAGCACCGAGCCTTCGCCGTACTGCGCGCGGGCTCGCTGCAGCAGCTCGTGCCGGAACGGCGGCTGGCCCCAGTGCGCGGGCGACAGCAGCAGCGAGATGGGGTATGGCACCGCCTGGGCCAGTTGCGCAAACACCTTGTCCTGGAACGCGGCAAACGGCTGCGCGCCGGTGGATTCGGCCTGCAGGGGAAATTCTGGTGCAAACCCGGCGGCGCTGAGCAGGCGGTTGGCCTCGCTTTCAGTGAGGCGCAGGTAGCGGGTGCAGGCCACCAGCTTGTCGCGCGAGCGCGGGTTGGGCACCGAGATGCCGTTGCGCCAGTTGTTCACCGCCTCACGGCTCAGGCCGATCTCGGTGGCCACGCCGGAGGCGCTGGCGCGGATGCGGCGCATGTAGACCGACAGAAGATCGGCAAAGGAATCAGGGGACATGGAGTTGTGGACTAACGAAGGCTGGTACACCGAGCCCAAACCAAGGGCAGCGAAAAACATGGGGATGGTGGGCAGGCATTGTCAGCCTTGCCAGACCACCGCCATCCCACTGCGCACTGCGGATGCACTACGCCAGGCGCTGCACCATGGGCCAGGCCTTGTAGCTGGCGAGGCCACAGGCCGTGAGTACCGGGCTGTACAGCACCATGGCGCCGACCACCGACATGAGCCAGCCGGGCTCCTCGTACTCGTCGGTATCGTCGGCCTTGGCTGTCGCACCCTCCTTCAAGGGCTCCTTGCTGCGCCCCTCTTCTTGGCCCTCGCCCGAATCGCCGGTCATCTCCTGCACCAGCATCACGGCCACCACCAGCAGCGAGATGGCCAGCAGCGCCAGGTAGCCGTATTGCAGCGCAGGCTGCGTGAGCGGGTAGAAGTATCCCGCCAGCAGCGCGGCCGGGGCCAGAAAGAACACGTGCATCATGAGCCGGTACCAGGGAATGCCGTCCGCCGGCCTTTCCAGCGCCCCCATGACCATGCGGTAGGTCAGCGCCCCCAGCACAAAGATCACCCCACCCCACCATTCGATTTGCGTCAGCATGTTGTTCTCCGGAGTTTCTTTTACTGGGGTGCCATCACCGTGGCGGGGCCATCGTCGCCAGGCGGGTCGGCGTCATCGTCTCCGTCGTCCCCGCGCAGCTCCTTGTGTTCGGTTGCCATGTAGTACAGCGGCAGCGCCACGGCCAGAAGCAGACCCAGGCCCATCCACAGCCAGAAGCCTTTGAACAGCAACACGGTGACCACCGTGAATGCCACCGCATGCACCAGCCCCTTGAGCCCGGCGCGCAGCAGCAGCACGGCAATGAGGCCCTGCATGGGCGATTTGCCGCTCTTGCCCATGGCCTGCGCCATCTCCACGAAGGCCTCGGCCGCCTCCCGGGCCTCGCGCATGCGCTTTTCTTCCTGCTGGCGCAGCTTGGCCACGGCAAGGGGCTTGGCCGGGTCTTTGGAGCAGGCATAGGGGTCATCGGCCTCACCACCCTCCTCACGGCCGTTGCCCTGGCCTTCGCCACCATGCTGCGCAGGCTCTACCACTGCGCGCCACTGCGGGTTGGCGTCCATGAATGCCTTGCGCGACACCCACTGGCCCCGGTCGAAGTGCATGCGCTCGGTCTCCCCCACCTGGTCGTAGAAGATCTCCAGCACTGCAGCCCGCAGGCCCTGGTCAAACAGGGCTTCGAGCTGGCGCAGCGGCGGTGGGTCGCTCGTACCCGTGTCGAACTGGAGCAGAAGGTGCGTGGAAGCGGCAGATGCCGACGCATTGAACCATTGCGCATCCCACAGGGACTCCAGGTTGGCGGCCCCCAGCTTGTCCGCCCAGCGTTGGGCCTGTTCCGTGTTGTCTGAGCACAGGTATTGGTACGTGAGCTGTGCGAGCTTCAGCTTGATCGGGTCTTCGAAAAACAGTTGCAAGGTCAGGGTGTTTTGCGACATGGGAAACGCTGTTCACAGCGGTAGGCATTGCGATGGATTGGGATTGTGTGGACCAGGCCCGCGCATGTCCCCTGCGGGCTTGTCCATGCCGGGGCGGCGCGAGGTTGACAAAACGTCCACCCGCACGGGTCGCCAAGGCGCTGATTGTCACAAAACGTTCATGCATACTGGCCGACCCGCGCGCGGAGCGCGCTTTCACCACAATTGGAGGGAAAACAACGATGCGATTCGATACCCGCTTTTTTGCACTGCTGTCTGGCACCGCGCTGATGCTGGGCCCGGTAGCTGCGCAGACCGACCGGGCCGCGCCTGCCCGCGCCACCGCAGCCACCCCGGCCGCCACGAGCTTTGCAGGCAGCCCACGCGAGAAACTGGTGGTGGCCATGCCCAAGACCTATGCCAAAAGCGAAACCATGCTGCTGTGGGGGGACTACTTCAACCACCTGGCGCGCTGCGGCAACATTGATCTGCAGAATCTGCAAGGCGAATCGCTGGAGAAGAGCACCAACATCGATGTGCTGGGCGAAAAGGAGCTGATCGACAGCCTCCTCAGCGGCAAGGCACAGCTGGCGCAGGTCAACCCCGGCCTGGTGCCCCAATTGGTGGGCGCTGGCCAGCCTGCCCCGTTTGGTGTGCCCGGCAACAAGGCCAGCGGCAAACGCAATTCCTACACGCTGATCCTGATCTCGCGCGTGGACAGCCCTTTCACCAAGCCGCAGGACTTGGTGGGCAAGAAGATTGCCCACTCCACACCCACCTCCAACTCCGGCAACCTGGCGCCGCGCGCGCTGTTCCCGGCGATCGGGCTGGTGCCGGACCAGAACTACGAGGTGGTGTTCTCCAACGGCCACGAGCGCTCGGTCACAGGCGTGATGCACGGCTTCTACCCCGCCGCAGCCGTGGCCAGCGATTTGTACCAACGCATGGTGGTCAAGGGCGATGTGAAGGGCTCCAGCATCCGCACGCTGTGGGAGAGCCCGCCCTTCATGACCGAGACCTGGACGCTGGGCAAGGACGTATCGCCCGAGCTGCAGGCCCGCGTGAAGAAGTGCTCGTACAGCTACAGCTTTTCGCCCAAGCTGCGCCAGCTGCTGCCAGGCAATGACACCTTTTTGCCCATCAATTTCGAGCGCGACTTCGCGACGGTGATGGAGGTCTACACCAAGACGCAGAAGGCGCAGGCTGCCAAGGCTGCCGCCAAATAAGTCCCGGTGTCAAAAGCGTCTATCGCCGCCCCCCGCAGGCCGGACTCTGGTTTGCGGGCTCAGATGGTGCAGCAACAGATTACCGCCATAACACGACAGAGCCAGGAAGAACAGGCCGCCCTGCACCAGCAGACCCTGGCAAGCAGGGATGCAAACACGAAAGCAGCGCCGGTACCGGAAGGCCGTCGTACCCCTGGCCTGGTGGAAGCCATCAACACTCTTGTCTGAATGCGGCCACTCAGGGGGACGCATTGCGAGAAGTGCGCCGCGGCAAATGCCATCAACTCCATCTCCGACAGCGCTCCAGAGTGGAGGCCTGGATAGGTACGGAACGACGGCAGCGCCACCACACCGATGCACATCCTGCCGACAGCCGCTGCCAGCGCGCGCCTACACACCGCCCCCCTCGCAGTGCCTACAGTGGATCGCACGAACAGCCGCTGCGCAGTGCACATTCCGTCAGGTGCCATAAGGTGACGTCAGGTGCAACGGCAGCCCCGGCAGCAACCCCAGCAGGAGCAAGCCCCATGCGCATTCACACCCCACCCCGTGCCCATTCGCCCTGGCCGCTGGTCATCGGCGCTGCCGCAATGATGGCGTTGCTGGCGCTCACGGCCTGCTCCACGCCCCGCGCGCCCGAGGGCATTCAGCCCGTCACGGGGTTTGACGCAGACCGCTACGCAGGCCACTGGCACGAGGTGGCACGCATCGACCACGCCTTTGAGCGCGGCCTGACCCAGACCAGCGCCACCTACAGCCGCAACGCCGACGACACGATCAAGGTGGTCAACCGAGGCTACGACCCAGTGCGCAAGGAGTGGAAGCAGGCCGAGGGCACGGCGCGCTTTGTGGATGAGCCCACGCGCGCTGCGCTCAAGGTGTCGTTTTTTGGACCGTTTTACGGCGGCTACAACGTGGTGGCGCTCGATGAAAACTACCAGTGGGCCATGGTGGTGGGCTCCAGCACCGATTACCTGTGGATCTTGTCACGCACGCCCACCCTGCCCTGGCATGTGCGCGAGCACCTCATGGAGCGGGCACAGACGATGGGTGTGGATGTGCGCAAGATTCTGTGGATGCCCGCCGTCAGCGAGCAACACGCCAAGCGGGCCGTGATGACCTGAAAAGCCTCAACGCCAGCAAGCGCAAATAGCTATATATTTGATAGCTATTTACGCTTACCTAATAAGCGCTAGGGATCCTCTGCACGAATCGAGCGGCAAGTGTGCGCTGCGGATCGGGAGGGGCTGCAAGGCGCAAACCGCAGCAATAGCCGCAGCTATTGCGAGTATTTGCAACGCGGCAGACCGCCCGAGACCGCAGATGCACGCGGCGCGGTGATTCGTGCAGAGGGTCCCTTGATGCCATTTCTATTCAAATATCAGCCGATACCCGGCACGGTGGCCGCCGCCACCAGGCGCTGGGTGTAAGGGTGTTGTGGTGCATCCAGCACGTCGTTCACGCTGCCACCTTCCAACACCGCGCCATCCTTCATCACCACCACGTCGTGCGCCATGGCGCGGATCACATCCACGTCATGGGTGATGAGCAAGTAGCTCAGGCCCTTTTCTTTTTGCAGCCGCTGGAGCAAGCCCAACACCTGCTGCTGGATGGTCACGTCCAGGGCGCTGGTGGGCTCGTCCAGCACCAGCACCTGCGGCTGCACGATGAGGGCCCGGGCGATGGCCAGGCGCTGGCGCTGGCCGCCTGAAAATTCATGCGGATAACGCTCCAGCAGACGGGGGTACTGTGCTTCGGCCAGTCCCACCTCTTCCAGCGCGGCCTCGACGCGCATGCGGCGCTGGGCCACGGTCAGTGTGGGCTCGTGCACCTTCAGGCCCTCGCCCACGATCTCTTCGACCGTGAGGCGCGGGGACAGCGACGAAAACGGGTCTTGAAATACCACCTGCACGCGGCGGCGCAGCTGCTGGTTGGCGGGGGTATTGCGCATGGCTGGTTGCTGCCACGCCTGACCCCCGACCTGCAACTGGCCGGAGTAAGGCAACAGCCCCAGGATGGCCTGCGCCAGCGTGGACTTGCCCGAGCCGGACTCGCCCACCACCCCCAGTGTTTGGCCCGGCAGCAACTGCAGCGTGGCGCCCTGCACAGCCACAAACTCGCCCTTCTTGAACCAGCCCTTGATGCCGGGCAGCGGCGTGGGGTAGACCACGCGCAGATCCTGCGTCTTCACCACCGGGGCAGTGCCTGCGGGCGGATCGGACTCGACCACATCGCGGCGGGGTTGGCTGGCAATCAGGCGGCGCGTGTAGGCGTGCTGGGGTGCACCAAAAACCTCGGCAACGGGGCCCTGCTCTACCAGCACGCCCTGCTCCATCACGGCCACGCGGTCGGCAAAGCGGCGCACCAGGTTGAGGTCGTGCGTGATGAGCAGCACGGCCATGCCCGTCTGGCGTTGCAGATCACTCAGCAAGTCCAGGATCTGGCCGCGCAAGGTCACATCCAGCGCGGTAGTGGGCTCGTCGGCCAGCAGCAGCTTCGGGCTGCTGGCCAGGGCCATGGCAATCATCGCGCGCTGGCGCTGGCCGCCTGAGAGTTGGTGTGGGAAGCTGTTGGCCCGGCGTGCAGGCTCGGGGATGCCGGTCTGGGCCAGCAGCTCGACGGCAGCCTGCGCGCACTGGGCGCCGGTCAGGCCTTTTTTGAGCTGCAGGATTTCGGCAATCTGCAGGCCGATGGTCATCAGCGGGTTGAGCGCGGTCATGGGCTCCTGGAACACCATGGCGATGTCGCCACCACGCACGCCGCGCATCTCGCGCTCTGTCAGCGCCAGCAGGTCGCCCCGCCCTTGCAGCGTTGCCTGCCCGGTGATGGCGGCATTGCCCGCCAGGCGCAACAGGCTCAAAGCGGTGATGGTTTTGCCCGAACCAGACTCGCCCACCAACGCAAGCTTTTCGCCTGCGGCAATGCTGAAGTTGACGCCCCTCACCACTTCTTTGGGGCCAAAGTGAACGTGGAGGTCCTGAACCTGCAACAAAGGGGTCATGGCCGTAGGGGTCACTGGTCGGCCTTTCGGGGGTCCAGGGCATCGCGCAGCGCATCGCCCATGAAGGTCAGCAGCAACAAGGTGGTGACCAGCACCGCAAAGGTAGACAGCGAAATCCACCACGCGTCAATGCTGTTCTTGCCTTGGTTCAGCAGTTCACCGAGCGACGGCGTGCCGGGCGGCACCCCCAGGCCCAGGAAGTCGAGCGAGGTCAGCGCCAGGATGGCGCCACTCATGCGGAAGGGCAAAAAGGTGACCACGGGCGTCAGGCTGTTGGGCAGGATGTGGCGCCAGATGATCTGGCTATTGCTCACCCCCAAGGCCCGGGCAGCCTTCACATAGTCGAGCTGGCGGTTGCGCAGGAACTCGGCGCGCACATAGTCGGACAAACCCATCCAGCCAAACAGCGACAGCAGGATGAGCAGCAGCGCAATGCTGGGCGCGAACACGGCGCTGAAGATGATGAGCAGATACAGCTCGGGCATGGAGCCCCAGATCTCGATGAAGCGCTGAAACGCCAGGTCGGTCTTGCCCCCAAAGAACCCCTGGATGGCCCCGGTGAGCATGCCCAGCAGTACGCCGGTGATGGTGAGTGCCAGACCAAACAGCACACTCACACGAAATCCGTACAGCAGCTGCGCCAGCAGGTCGCGCCCCCGGTCATCCGTGCCCAGCCAGTTGTCGGCTGTGGGGGCCGACGGGTTGGGCGCCTTGGCAAAGTAGTTCAGCGTGTTGGGGCCGTAGGGGTTCAAGGTGTACAGCGCCCAGTTGCTGCCTGCGGTAATGCGCTCCTTGATGAAGGGATCGAGGTAATCGGTGGGGGTTTCGAAGTCTCCCCCGAAGGTCTTTTCGGAGTAGTCCTTGAGCATGGGAAAGTAGGTCTGCCCCTCATAGCGCACGATGAGCGGCTTGTCGTTGCTGACTAGCTCGGCACACAGGCTCACCAGCACCAGGGCGCAGAAGATCAGCAGGCTCCAGTAACCCAAGCGGTTGCGCTTGAAGCGCAGCCAGGCACGGCGAGAGGGCGAGAGCGAAGGCGATGCGGAAGCAGAACTCATCAGGGCCATGGATTCGTTCGGGCTAGTCAAACTTCACGCGCGGGTCCACCCACACATAACAAAGGTCGCTGACGAGCTTGGTGACCAGCCCGATCAGTGTGAACAGATACAAGGTGCCCAGCACCACCGGGTAGTCGCGACGGATCACACTCTCATAGCTGAGCAAGCCCAGCCCATCCAGCGAGAACAGGGTTTCGATGAGCAGCGAGCCCGCAAAAAAAGCACCGATGAACGCAGCCGGGAAGCCAGTGACGATGGGAATAAGGGCATTGCGGAACACATGCTTCCACAGCACCTGCCGCTCGCTCAAGCCCTTGGCGCGGGCGGTGAGCACATACTGCTTTCGGATTTCTTCGAGGAACGCGTTCTTGGTCAGCATGGCCGTCACGGCAAAACTGCCCAGCACCATGGCCGTCACAGGCAGCGTGATGTGCCACAGATAGTCCACGATGCGCGCGCCCCAAGACAACTCGTCCCAGTTGGCCGACGTGAGCCCCCGCAGTGGGAACCACTGCAACTGCCCACCAAAAATGACCAGCAGCGCCACGCCCAGCACAAAGCCGGGAATGGCATAGCCCACCAGAATGAGCAGCGTGGTCACCAGATCAAAGCGTGACCCGGCGCGCACCGCCTTGGCCACGCCCAATGGCACGGCGACGAGGTAGCTGATGAAAAAAGTCCAGAGGCCCAGGCTGATGGAAACCGGCAGTTTCTCCTTCACCAGTTGCCACACATCCTTGTTCTGGAAAAAGCTCTTGCCCAGATCAAACCTCGCGAACTGTCCCAGCATCTGCAGGAAGCGCTCATGGGCAGGTTTGTCAAAGCCGTACAGCGCCTTGATCTGCTCCAGCCGTTTAGGGTCAACGCCCTGCGCGCCCCGGTAGCTCAGGCCGCCCCCCTCGGCGCCGCCACCGCCCACACCGGCCTTGGCCTCGGCCATGTACTGCTCCACCGGGCCGCCCGGCACGAACTGGATCACCACAAAGGTCAGCAAGAGCACGCCCAGCAGCGTGGGCAGCATGAGCAAGACACGTTTGAGAATGTAGGCAAACATGGGTGGGCGGTGTTAGGGCTATTTCTTGTCTGGCGCGGTCTGGGGAGGAATACGCGCCCACCACGTGTCGATGACCCACCCTTCGCCGCTGGCGTAAGGCGGCACCGTGGCCGGCCGTGCCAGCCGCCAGGCGTTGTAGGCCATGCGGTGTGTGCCCGCCGTCCACTGCGGAATGAGGTAGTGGCTGTGCGCAATGATGCGCTCCAGGGCGTGGCAGGCGGGAAGCAGTTGCGCCTCGGTCTTGGCGGAGGTCATGGCCTTGATCATCGCGTCCACCGCCGGGTTCTTGACGCCCGCAAAGTTGCCGGAATCCTCCACGTCGGCCGCCTGGCTGCCAAACATGTCGGCAAACTCCTGGCCCGGGTTGTTGGTGCCCTGGTAGGCAATCGAGGTAATGTCGAAGTCGAACTTCTGCAGACGCTGCTGGTACAGCGCAAAGTCCACTGACCGAAACCGCAAGGTGACACCAATCTTTTCGAGATTGCGCATCCAGGGGGTGATGGTGCGCACGCCGCCTTCATTGCTGTCCATGTATTCGAGCACCATGGCCTCGCCCTTGGCGTTGCGCAGGGCACCGTCGCGCACCTCCCAGCCCGCTTCCTTGAGCAAAGCCTGCGCCCGCCGCAGGTTGGCCCGCAGTGAGGAGTCGCCATCCGTGCGCGGGGGCACCGTCATCGGGCCAAACGCGGCAGCCGGAATGTCCTTGCGGTAGGGCTCCATCAGCGCAAGCTCCTCGGGCGAGGGACTGCCCTTGGTTTCGCACGCCGTGTTGCCAAACAGGCCGTTCACCCGCTGGTAAGCGCCATAGAACATCTGGCGGTTCATCCACTCGTAGTCCATGGCCAGGCCCAGGGCCTGGCGCACGCGCGCATCCTGCAGCAAAGGCCGGCGGGTGTTGAGCACATAGCTCTGAAAACCCGAGGGGAGCTTGTGCACAAACTCGCCCTTGACGAGTTCACCCGTATCGAACTTCTTGCCCGTAACACGTCGGGCCCAGTCGCCCGCGCTGAAAAACCGCATGAGGTCAAACTCGCCCGCCTTGAGGGCCTCCAGCCGCGCAGTGTTGTCCTTGTAGATCTTGACAAGGATGTTGTCGAAATTGGCCGTGCCCTTGCGCACGTTCAGGTCGCGCGCCCAGTACTGCGGATCGCGCACATAGGTGATGTCCTTGCCAAAACGCACCGGGCCGATTTTGTAGGGGCCACTGCCGATGGGAATATCCATCACCACCTGGTCAAACGGCTTGGCCTTGCCGTTCTCGACGCCCCAGTCGCGGCTGAACACCGGCAGGCCACCCACGGTGAGGGGCAGCTCGCGATTGGGCAGCTTGAAGCGGTAACGCACGGTGCGGTCGTTGATCACATCCACGCCCGCCACCTCGATCAGCAGCGTCTTGTAGGCAGGGGATGTGAAGGGGCCCACCAGCGTGTCGTAGCTGTGCTTCACATCCTGCGCCAGCACGGGCTTGCCGTTGTGAAAACGCGCCTCCGGCCGCAGGCGGAAGGTGGCGGACAAACCATCGGGGGCAACTTCCACATCTTCGGCCAGCAGACCATAACCGGTGGCGGTTTCGTCCATCGAACCGGCGAGCAGCGAATCGAACATCAGCGACGACAAATATGCTGGCGCGTTGCCCTTGATGGTGAACGGGTTGTATTTGTCGAAGGTGGAAACCCGCAGGTTGCTGACCAGCCGCAGCTCGCCGCCTTTCGGCGCATCTGGGTTCACATACGCAAAATGCGCAAACCCGGCGGGATAACGCGGCTCGCCCCACAGGGCATACCCATGTGCAGCCCATGCAGGAACCGCACACCCCATCAGCAAAAAAGTCAGCCAAAACCGCATGCGACAATTCTGCACTACGTTCGCCGGGCCCCGCTGCAGATCGCGCATACCCACATGCGCCAGGCCGCCCGCCGACATTTCGCCATTCCAAAAGGAGATTGAACATGGGTTTTCTGACCGGCAAGAAGCTGCTCATCACGGGTGTTTTGTCCAACCGCTCCATCGCCTACGGCATTGCCAAGGCCTGCCACGCACAGGGCGCCGAACTGGCGTTCAGCTACGTGGGCGAGCGCTTCAAGGACCGCATCACCGACTTTGCGGCCGAGTTCGACTCCAAGCTGATCTTTGACTGTGACGTGGGCAGCGACGAGCAGATCGAGCGCATGTTTGCCGAGCTGTCGCAGACCTGGCCCCAATTCGACGGGTTTGTGCACAGCATCGGCTTCGCCCCCCGTGAGGCGATTGCCGGTAATTTCCTCGAAGGCCTTTCGCGCGAGGGTTTCCGCATCGCCCACGACATCAGCGCCTACAGCTTTCCCGCCATGGCCAAGGCCGCCCTTCCCTACCTGAACGACAAGTCGTCGCTGCTGACGCTGAGCTACCTGGGCGCGCTGCGCTCCATCCCCAACTACAACACCATGGGCCTTGCCAAGGCCAGCCTGGAAGCCAGCGTGCGCTACCTGGCCGAGGCCGTGGGCCGCACCGAAGACGGCCGCAGCATCCGCGCCAACGGCATCAGCGCCGGCCCCATCAAGACCTTGGCCGCCAGCGGCATCAAGGACTTTGGCAAACTGCTGAGCCGCGTGGCCGATGCATCGCCCCTGCGCCGCAACGTGACGATCGAAGACGTGGGCAATGTGGCAGCCTTCCTGCTGTCGGACCTGGCCTCGGGCATGACGGCCGAGATCACCTACGTGGACGGCGGCTTCAGCCAGACGGCGGGCCTGAGCGCAGACCAGGTCTGATTGCCATCGAAAATTTAGATCAAAACAGGGCCTAGCGCTTATTGAAAAAGCGCTGATAGCTATACATTTAATAGCAAATGCTCCGCAGGCACTGGCTGGCGTGGCTGAGTTTCACTGCGCTGCCCACGCACGCAGCAGACGCCCCTGCCCTGTTGCTGGCCAATGTGTACCGGCCCGGCATGCCGCTGGCCGACTATTGGGTCAGCGAAAAATACGACGGTGTGCGTGGCTACTGGGACGGCCACACGCTGCGCACGCGGGGCGGCGAAACGGTGATGGCCCCCGCCTGGTTCACCGCCGGGTGGCCCACCACCCCCATGGACGGAGAGCTGTGGGCTGGACGCGGGCGCTTTGCGCATTCTCAATCCACCACGCGCCAACAGCAGCCTCATGAGGCGGCCTGGCGCCAGATGCGCTTCATGGTGTTTGACCTGCCCCGGCACGGCGGCATGTTTGACGAACGGCTGCGGTCGCTCAATGCCTTGGTGATGCAGATCAACCAGCCTTGGGTCCAGGCGGTGCCCCAAAAGCGCATCGAAAACGATGCTGCCCTGCAGGCCCTGTTGCAACGCACGGTGCGGGCGGGCGGCGAAGGCCTGATGCTGCACCGGGGCAGCTCGCTCTACCAGTCTGGCCGCAGCGACGACCTGGTCAAGGTCAAGACCCACGAAGACACGGAAGCGCGCGTGGTCGCCCACCTGCCTGGCAAGGGCCGCCACGCCGGTCGCATGGGAGCCCTGCTGGTGGAAATGCCTTCGGGCCAGCGTTTCCGGCTGGGGGCGGGTTTCAGCGATGCGCAGCGGGCTGACCCACCACCTGTGGGCAGCTGGGTGACGTACCGGTTTCGCGGTACCCATGACGGGGGCCTGCCGCGCTTCGCGAGTTTTGTGCGTGTGCGGGACGATATGCCGCCGGTTCGCTGACGGGGCCACAGCAACCCCTGGCCGATCCCGGCCCTGCGATGCGGCGGCCATGCACAGCGGACGGGCAGCCCCCCATCCGTTGCTCAATCAGTTAGGCAACAGGACCTTGTCCACCACGTGGATTACACCGTTGGACTGGTACACGTCGGCAATCGTCACCGTCGCCGTACCGCCCTTTTCGTCCGTCACCATGACAGCATTGCCGCTGGCCTTGGCGGTGAGCGTACCGCCCGCCACCGTCTTGAGGCTGGCCATGCCTTTGCCGTCTGCAATCATCTTGGACAACGCAGCAGCGTCGTACTTGCCCGCGACCACGTGGTAGGTGAGCACCTTGGTCAGGGTGGGCTTGCTCTCGGGCTTGAGCAGCGTGTCCACCGTGCCGGCGGGCAATGCGGCAAATGCCGCATTGGTGGGCGCAAACACGGTGAAGGGACCAGGGCCCTTGAGCGTTTCGACCAGGCCCGCAGCCTTCACAGCGGCCACCAGCGTGGTGTGGTCCTTGGAGTTCACGGCGTTGTCGATGATGTCCTTGCTGGCCAGCATGGGCGCACCGCCCACCATGACCTGCGCCATGGCAGGCATTGCGGCAGCGGCCATGGCTGCGGTGAAGGCGATGGTGGCGAGGCGGGCGTTGAATCGAAGGGTCATGAGAATCTCCTGAGAGGTGTGTGAAGACAGTCGTCACCGCATGAAAACCACGCGGCTGACAGTCAATACGGCAGCACCACAACCGCGGATTCAAATGCACAAAAAAATCGCTCCGCCAGCCATGCCGGGGGAGCGATTTTTGAGACGCTGGTGCACCCACACACCAGCGCGAAGACGTGCTTACACGTTGCGTCCGTACGGGCCGTCGTCGCCCACCTGCACCAGGTTCTGGGCGGTCGCCAGCGGCTTGGGGTTCTTGCCGGTCTTGCCTTGCTCTGCCACGCAGTCGGCGTAGTAGCGCACCTGGCCGTTCTCGTCTTCCACTTCCACCAGGCCGTGGATGTCGGTCTCGAAGCCCGGGCACAGCTTGGCGAATTCGCGGGCGAACTTGAGGTAGTCCACGATCTTCTTGTTGAATACCTCGCCAGGGATCAAGAGCGGAATGCCCGGTGGGTAGGGCGTGACCAGGCCCACGGTGATGCGGCCTTCCAGGTGGTCGATCTCCACGCGCTCGGTCTGGCGGTGGGCGATGTGCGCGTAGGCGTCCGAGGGCTTCATGGCGGGCGTCAGGTCCGACAGGTACATCTCGGTCGTCAGGCGCGCGATGTCGTACTTGGCGTACATCTCATGCACGTGCTGGCACAGGTCCTTCAGGCCCATGCGCTCGTAACGTTTGTGCTGCTGGCAGAACTCGGGAAGGATGCGCCACATGGGCTGGTTCTTCTCGTAGTCGTCCTTGAACTGCTGCAGCGCCGTCAGCAGCGTGTTCCATCGGCCCTTGGTGATGCCGATGGTGAACATGATGAAGAAACTGTACAGACCGGTCTTCTCGACCACCACGCCGTGCTCGGCCAGGTACTTGGTGACGATGGACGCGGGAATGCCGGTCTTGTCGAACTTGCCGTCCAGGTTCAGGCCCGGTGTGACGATGGTGGACTTGATCGGGTCCAGCATGTTGAAGCCGTCGGCCAGCTGGCCGAAGCCGTGCCACTTGCTGGCGTTCTTCTTGCCCTTGCCATCGCTGCGGATGATCCAGTCCTCGGCGCGGCCCAGGCCTTCGTCCACGAGCTTTTCAGGGCCCCAAACCTTGAACCACCAGTCGTTCTTGCCAAAGTCGTGCTCCACCTGGCGCATGGCACGGCGAAAGTCCAGCGCTTCGAGCAGGCTTTCTTCCACCAGGGCCGTACCGCCGGGAGGCTCCATCATGGCGGCGGCCACGTCGCAGCTGGCAATGATGCTGTACTGTGGGCTGGTGCTGGTGTGCATCAGGTAGGCCTCGTTGAAGAGGTGGCGATCCAGCTTGGTGGTTTGCGAATCCTGCACCAGCACGTGGCTGGCCTGGCTGATGCCGGCCAGCAGCTTGTGGATGGACTGCGTCGCGTACGTCACGGAATGCTTGGGGCGCGTGCGCTTCTTGCCCATGGCGTGGTAGCTGCCATAAAACGGGTGGAAGGCCGCGTGCGGCAGCCAGGCCTCGTCAAAGTGCAGGTTGTCCACGTAGCCGTCGAGCATGCCCTTGATGGTCTCGGTGTTGTAGAGCACGCCGTCGTAGGTGGACTGTGTGAGCGTGAGCACGCGCGGCTTGACCTTTTTCGCATCCACGCCCTTGAGCAGCGGGTTGGCCTTGATCTTGGCCTGAATGGCCGCTGGCTCGAACTCGCTTTGCGGGATAGGGCCGATGATGCCGAAATGGTTGCGCGTGGGCTTCATGAACACGGGGATCGCCCCGGTCATGATGATGCTGTGCAGGATGGACTTGTGGCAGTTGCGGTCCACCACCACCACGTCGCCCGGCGCCACTGTGTGGTGCCACACCATCTTGTTCGATGTGGACGTGCCGTTGGTCACGAAGAAGCAGTGGTCGGCGTTGAAAATACGCGCGGCGTTGCGCTCCGATTCACCAATGGCACCGTTGTGGTCCAGCAGCTGGCCCAGCTCTTCCACCGCATTGCACACATCGGCGCGCAGCATGTTCTCGCCGTAGAACTGGTGGTACATCTGGCCCACAGGGCTCTTCAGAAACGCCACGCCGCCCGAGTGGCCGGGGCAGTGCCAGCTGTACGAGCCGTCTTCAGCGTAGTCGAGCAGTGCCTTGAAGAATGGAGGCTGCACGCTCTCCAGGTAGCTCTTGGCCTCGCGGATGATGTGGCGCGCCACAAATTCGGGGGTGTCCTCGAACATGTGGATGAAGCCATGCAGCTCGCGCAGGATGTCGTTGGGCAGGTGGCGGCTGGTCTTGGTCTCGCCGTGCACATAGATGGGCACTTCGGTGTTCTTGCGCCGCACTTCACCGATGAAGTTGCGCAGGCTCAGCACGATGGGGTCCAGGCCCTCACCCACCGTAAATTCCTCATCGTCGATGGACAAGATGAATGCGCTGGCGCGGCTTTGCTGCTGGGCAAACTGCGACAGGTCACCATAGCTGGTGACGCCAACCACCTCGAACCCCTCGGACTCGATAGCCTGCGCCAGCGCGCGGATACCGAGGCCCGAGGTGTTCTCGGAACGATAGTCTTCATCGATGATGATGATGGGAAAGCGAAACTTCATGCGCAGCCTCCGTGCAACCGTGCCCTGCCCGGCCAAAAAACGAAATAGGCGCGAAGTGTAAGGAATAACCTTGACGCGCCTTTGAACTGCAACCCTTTTGTCCCAGAATGTGGTGCACTAAACACAACCACAACCACAACAAGGAGTTGGCTATGGAGGAATCCACCATCTGGTGGCTCGCAGCGGGGGCTGTGGTCGTTGCAGAGCTGCTCACCGGTACGTTCTATCTGCTCATGGTGGCCATTGGTCTGGTGGCAGCGGCCCTAGCGGCCCATCTGGGGTTGCCAACTACCGCGCAGATCGTGGCAGCGGCTGTTGTGGGCGGCGGCGCAGTGGTGGGCTGGTACTACCTCAAGAAAAAGCGGCCCGGAGACCCCTCGGCCCGTGCGGATCGCAGTGTGAACATGGACGTGGGTGAAACCATTCTCATCGAGGGCTGGAACGCTGATGGCACCTCCACCGTGAAGTACCGGGGTGCCACCTGGACAGCCATCCACCGTCCCGGAGTCACCCCCTCCACGGGCATGCACCGGGTTGCTGAACTCGTGGGCAATCGCCTGCTGGTAGACCCTCTCTAAAAATCCCGCTGTCGCTCACCTTCACAGATCAACAACGAAAAAGAGGCTCCTCATGGAAATTGCCATCGTCATTCTCATCATTGCCGTCATTTTCATCGCGCGGTCCGTCAAGGTCGTGCCCCAGCAAAATGCCTGGGTCAAAGAGCGCCTGGGCAAGTACGCGGGCACGCTCACACCGGGACTGAACTTCCTGGTACCTTTTGTCGACAAGGTCGCCTACAAACACAGCCTCAAGGAAATCCCGCTCGACGTGCCCAGCCAGGTTTGCATCACGCGCGACAACACCCAGCTTCAAGTGGACGGCATCCTGTACTTTCAGGTGACCGACCCCATGCGCGCCAGCTACGGCTCCAGCAACTACATCATGGCCGTGACGCAGCTGGCGCAGACCTCGCTGCGCTCGGTCATCGGCAAGCTGGAGCTGGACAAAACCTTTGAAGAGCGCGACATCATCAACGCCCAGGTCGTACAGGCCATCGACGAAGCTGCCCTCAACTGGGGCGTGAAAGTGCTGCGCTATGAAATCAAGGACCTGACACCACCCAAGGAAATCCTGCACGCCATGCAGGCCCAGATCACTGCAGAACGCGAAAAACGCGCGTTGATCGCCGCATCTGAAGGCCGCCGCCAGGAACAGATCAACATCGCCACCGGCGAACGCGAGGCCTTCATCGCCCGATCCGAGGGCGAAAAGCAGGCCGTCATCAACAAGGCCCAAGGCGAGGCAGAATCGATCAAGGCCGTGGCCGAAGCCAACGCCCAGGCCATCGAGCGTGTGGCCTCAGCCATCCGCCAACCCGGTGGCGAACAGGCTGTACAGCTCAAGGTGGCCGAGAAGGCCGTGGAAGCCTACAGCCAGGTGGCAGCAGACTCCAACACCACACTTATCGTGCCGAGCAACATGACGGAGGTGTCTGCGCTGATCGGTTCGGCGATGAAGATGGTGCAAGCTTCACAGAAAGCGGCCTGAGCGCAGGCAAAGCTTTTTTCGAGGCAACGGCTACCGTCAGCCCAGATATCCCTTTTCCTATGGCTATAATCGAGGGCTTCGGAGAGGTGGATGAGCGGTTTAAGTCGCACGCCTGGAAAGCGTGTGTGGGCTAATCCCCACCGCGGGTTCGAATCCCGCCCTCTCCGCCAAAAATCAAAAAGCGTCCTTCGGGGCGCTTTTTTCGTTTCGGCCTCTCAAGTGACACGGAGCGCTTTCAGCGCCTCCTTCCCGCCTCGCGAAATGCCGGGAGCGGTGGGACCCAACCCGCCGATTTGTTGCAAAACGTGTGATTGGTTGTCACGCCGCGGCGCACTATTCACAATAAATGACTCCACCCAAAAGGAGTGCACCTATGCCCATGGAGCTACTGTTCGTCCTTGCACAGAGCAAGCTGCCCATGATGATCGAGAAGCCCTGCGACGTTGACAAGCTTCGGGTGCTGGCGGCTGCTCAGCTCGTAGAGGTGCAGCTTCCCGATGTGCGTGCCAAGGAGCAAAAAGCAGAGGTCCTTGCCATTTCGCCGCAGGGGCGGGCAGCGCTGGCAACAACCTATCCCCGTTACCCATTCAAGTTCGCGCCCATGCGCTCAGCGCCAGCGCCGGCTTCGGCCGATTGGCTTCCGTCTTTGGACTCCTGCCAGGTGCAGCGCGGTGGGACAAGGACCACGCTGGACTCCTAGTGTCATGTGCATGCTCGCTCTACGGAACATCTGAGCACAACCAAGCTTCTGAATGACTTGCAACCAAAGGCAACAAACCGGGGTCATCTGCGGATATCGCACTTGTCTGACAGACGCTGACCGCGCGTTTTGCTGAAATTCTCCCCACCAGCCATTGAGGCTGACCCGGGAGCTCATTGGGACTCCCACCTTTTTGACAAAGGATCCGCCATGAAGCGCCACCCCTTGACACCCGGAATCCGCGCCCTCGCTGCGTTTGCCGGCACGGTTGTGCTTGCGGTACTGGCGGCGGCATCGTTGTTGATGCCCGATGTGACAGTGCAGTCGGTGGATTCGATGCCGCTTTTGCCCAGTGGGCTGGACCAGATCTTTCCCTCCAGTCTGTTTGAGTGAACTTGTGCATGAGGTGGAGTGGTTTAGCACGCCTACTCGCCATGGGTAGCAAAAAGCATAGCATCGGAGTACCATCTGGCGCTGCGCACCGGGATTTTCGGTGGCAATCCAGAATGGAGGACGATCGTGACCACACGTTTTCGAATCTCTGCAAGCCTTTTTTCTGCTCGCTTCTTCGCGTGGCCTGTGGCGGCGACAGCGCTGCTGGTGGCGATGGGGGGATGCACCAGCCCGAGGGATGGCTCACTTGAAGAATTCGCGCGCTGGCATGACGGTGCGCGCGCCCAGGCCCAGGCCGGGGCGCTGAGCTGGAGCGAACTCTACAAGCAGAGTTTTGACCGCCTGACCGCCCTGCCGCCCTCGTTGCAACAAGACACGCGCCTGGAAAACACGGTGCTGTTGTTATCCACCGCCCGCAAATACGAAGCCAATGAGATCACCGCCCAGCAGTTTGCGCTGGAGCGGGAACACATCGAAACGCAATTGCAGGCACGCCTGCGCTAGCCGTTCGCGCCTCAGCGCTGCGGCGCACCCTGCTCCACGATGGCAATGCGCCGACGCAGCGCTGCAGTGGCTTGCTGGTCGCCCGCAGCTTCAGTGCGTTGCACCTGCACACTGAGCCAGGCCATCAACGGTCTGCGCCAGCCCTGGGCAGAGGCTGTGTCAGCAGCGATAGCGATCACCGCCGGGCTGGCACGCCCCGACTGAAACAGCACCCCAGCCGCCACGAGGCGCGACAGCGGGTCTTCCAAAGCGGGCAATGCAGATGCATCGCCCGATGCAGCTACCTTGCGCTGCGCTTCGGGCAGCAAGCCCACGTCCTGGGGCTGTACTCGCCCCCCCAGATAGTCGGCATAAGCGCGCTCGGGCGCGGCGGCGTCGGCGCGCAGTGGTTCAAAGCGCTCGCAGGGGCCAGGTACCAAGCTGGCGACCTGCGCGGCGCAGCGCATCAGTTCCAGGCGGGCCAGCAGGTCTGGGCGGCCCGTGCGGGCCACTTCAGCCCTGGCGCGGTCCCATTCGAGCTGCTCGACGCGGGGGTTGCCCGACAGATAGGCTTCGAGGGCCTTCTGGGCTGAGCCTTGAGCGTTCATCTGCCAGTCGGGCACGGGAGGTTTGCTGGAGCATGCTGACAACAACGCCGCCGCAACGACCACAGCTCCCAGCAATGACACCCGCAGTGGCCTGGCCAGGTGCATGGGCTTCGAAGGGAATGCAGAAACTGAAAAGGGCTTCATGGCAGCTTGAGTTCCGTATCCCGCGCAAAAGGCCATTTGCGGTTGATTTCGTTGACCAGGCTTTCCACCTTGCGCAGATTGCTTTCCACCTCGGCGCGCAAGGCCCCCAGGTCAGTGGTGGCTTCGCGGGCATTGGCGCCAATGGCCTGGGCCTCCACCAGCACCGCGTCCACCTTTTTCAGGCTGGTGCGGGTGTCGGCCAACAAACCATTGAGCTGGGCCACGGTGGCGCGCACCTCAGGTACCAGCGCTTCCTTGCTGCCTTCGGCACCAAATACCTGTTTGTCAGCCCGCGCCGCCATGCCATCCAGGCGCGCCAGCAGGGCATTGGTGCGGTCGAGCGTGGCAACAATTTTCTTCCCGTCGGCCTCATTGCCCATCAGCACTCCCAGCATGCCGCCAGGGCCATTGAGGCGTTCGGTGAGCGCCTGCACATTGGTCAGGCTGCTGCCCAGGGCAGCGTCCTGCGCCGTGAGCGCATTGAGGTTAGACAGCAGTTCGCGCGCCGAGGCCATGAGCTGCGGGATTTCGGCGGTGGCGTCGCCACGCAGCACGGGGCGCACGGCACCATCGGGCAGGAGCTTGTCGTTCAGCATGCCGGTGTAGGCGCGGATATTGGTGCCACCCACGATGCCCCGCACCAGGGTGAACACGCTGGATTCACGCAGCCAGTGCGCGTCCTTGCGGGGCACGTCCACGATGATGCGGGCGTTGCCGGTTTCGGCCAGTTCGATGCGGCGCACGCGGCCAATGGGGAAACCCGAGAACGTCATGTCCATGCCCACCACCACGCCTTCAGAGTCGTCGGCCGTCAGCACCAGGGTCTGCGTGGGCTCGAACGCACCACGCGCATACAGCAGGTACAGGCCCGACCCGACGATGAGGGCCAACGTGAACAGCAGCAACGCCGCCGCCTTGATCTCCAGGTAAGCCACCGGGCGCAGGGTTTCCACGGGCGCCACGTCGGTGGCAGGAGAAGCCGGGGCTGGCCCTGGGGGCGGCGTTTGGCGGGCGTTGTGGTTCTCGTCGTTCATGGTGCCGGAAGGTGGGTCGCCGTAAAGGGATGGGGTAGTCGGGTGTCAGCAGACATCGGTCAGTAGTAGTTGCCCATGAGCGAGGCCACCTCGATCATCAGCAGCACGGCAAACATGCGGGCCAGGCCGCCCAGCTCTGAATCGGGCTGGGTGCGATCGCCCGTGTCGTACAGGCCTGCCGCCATGGGGATCAGCGCTACGGCCAGGCTGAAGAACACGGTCTTGAGCGCGAACACCATCGTCACGCTGGGCGTGAACACCTGGCCAAACATGCGGGTGTAGCTGGGCAGCCCCGCCAAGTTGAAACCATACACCCCCAGGTACGCCAGCACCAGGGCCACCACACAGCTGAGCGCGGCGAGCGTGATGCAGGCGAACACTCCAGCGATCACGCGCGGCAGAAGCTCGATGCGCACCGGGTCCGAGCCATGGGCGCGCAGCGCATCGAACCGTCCGGTTTGCCGCAGGCGCGTGATCTGCGAGCCATTGGGGATGGTGCAGCGCATGGCCACGAACAGCGCCGCCGTGAGCGGGATCAGCTCCAGCACCAGCACGCGGATCACCATCTCCAGTGCATAGCGCGACAGGCCATAGCTGAGCGCCGTGACCACCACGATGCGCGTGAGCACCAGGCTGATCAGGGCAGCCAGCACCGTAAAGCCGAGCAGCACCGGGGCGGTGTCGAGATACAGGTGGCGCGCCAGCGCCTTGCGCGTGCCCTTGCCATAGCTGGACGGCGACAACACCAGCACCAGCACCACCGCCCCCAGATACAAGATGCGCCACCAGGCGACCGCCCAGCGCCGCGCGGTGTTCCACACACGTTCGGGCAGGGAGAGGCCGGGCAAGCGCGAAATCATGGTCGGATCATAGCGGGGCACTCACAGAGAGCGTTGACGGTGGACTGCCATAGAAATTTTTCGATGTTTTTGGCATCTAGCGCTTGATAGACAAGCGCAAACAGCTATTATTTTTATAGCATTTTCAAACGCAGAAGAAACAGCTACTCACATCCTTGCGAAAGCTGGTGCTTGCAAGCGCCCACGGCAGACCGGGCTACACATGCCGCTTTGCCGCAGCGGTGGCGAACGGCACAGCGGGCTGCGCATCCGCACGCGCGTGCAGGGCTTCGATGATGTGACAGTGGGCATCTGTCCCATCGCAGCGGTTGCGCAGCGCGAGCAGGTCGGCCTCCAGGGTCTGCAGCTCTGCCAGGCGGGCACGCACATGCTGCAGATGGTCATCCAGTGTGTCGCGTGCGGCGTCACAGTCTTCTTTGCGGCTCCAGTCCAGTGCCAACAGGGTGCGCACTTCATGCAGAGACATGTCCATGGCCCGGCAAAGGCGGATGAAGCGCAGCTGGTGCACGTCCGCGCCGCTGTACAGGCGGTAGCTGTTGTCGCCCCGCACGCCGGGGGGCAACAGCCCCTCCTTCTCGTAGTAGCGGATGTTGGCGGCAGACACCCCGGACTGCAGGGCGGCCTCACCAATGCGAAACTGCACAGCGTTCTGATCCATGGCTTGACCTTCAAGTGACTTCAAGGTTTCCAATCATGCCATCGCTTTCAAAACTGCACGGAGAACCCCCCATGTCTGCCCACTGCCACGACGACCATTGCGCCACTGGCCCTGCCGCCGCCGCCCCGCGCTACCGCCGCATCTTGTGGATAGCGCTTGTCGTCAACGCCACCATGTTTGCGGTGGAGCTGGGGGCGGGTACCCAGTCGGGCTCGGCATCGCTGCTGGCCGATGCCATCGATTTTCTGGGGGATGCCGCCAACTACGGCCTGTCGCTGTGGGTGCTGGCCATGGCCCTCACCTGGCGCGCGCGCGCCGCCCTGGTCAAGGGGGCCAGCATGCTGGCGTTTGGCATGTTCGTGATTGGGCGCGTGGCCTGGGGTGCGTGGCAAGGCACACCGCCCGAGCCCTTCACCATGGGCAGCGTGGGCCTGCTGGCGCTGGCGGCCAACCTGGGCGTAGCCGCCCTGCTCTATGCCTACCGGGAGGGCGACGCCAACATGCGCGGCGTGTGGCTGTGCACCCGCAACGATGCGCTGGGCAACCTGGCGGTGATGGGCGCTGCCCTGGGCGTGTTGGGCACCGGCACCGCCTGGCCCGATCTGGCGGTGGCGGCCGTCATGGCAGGCCTGGCCATCAGCGGCGGCTGGAGCGTGATACGCCACGCGCGGCAAGAGCTGGCCAGCACCACCGCACAGCCACAACCGCAAGGGCACTGATCCATGCGCGTGCACCTATCGACTCCGTTGAGCGCCCCGCCTGAATGGGTGGCTGCGCAGCTGCAAAGCACCGCCGTGTTCCGCCACATCACCGCGCCGCTCATCCAGTTTCACCCCGCACGGGGCACGGAATGGCCCACGCACTGGGCGCCCGGCGAGCTGGCGCTGCACATGCGGTTGCTGGGCGTTTTGCCCATGGGCCCCCAGACCGTGCGCATCTCCATCGAGCCGGCTGCACAAAGGGGCGGCTGGCCCACGCTGCGCGACAACGGAGAAGGCGTGCTCATGCGTCGCTGGGACCACCGCATCACCCTGCAGCCCCTGCCCGATGGCCGCACGCTGTACACCGATGACATCGAGGTGGTTGCGCGCCACCTGCCCAGGCTGATGACACCGCTGAGCACCCTGTTTGCCCAGGTGTTCTACCGGCACCGCCAAAGGCGCTGGCGCCAACTGGCCGCGCGGCATGCCGCCGGGGGCTCCGCCCCCACCGCGCTACACAGGCGCGCCGCGTTCAACCACCTGCTGGCCAGCTTTGCACGCCAGCCTGACGCGCCCCCCACCCAGCGCTGGCGTTGGCTGGAGGCCGCCCACGTGCTGGGGCAGACCTCATTGACCCTGCACTGGCGGTCACACACCGCCATGCTGCGCTACGCCCTCGCACTGGGAGATGCGCGCGAGGCCACCGGCCAGCTGCTGCGGCTGGCCCTGGTGCCCCTGGGGCACCTGCTGGCGCGGCTGCCGTTGGGCAACATCGGGCGCTCCCACGTGAGTGCTTTCCGGCCCATGGTGCCAGCGGCAGAAGTCACTGTGCTGATGGACCAGGCGCTGGAGGAAACAGCGATCCGCCCCGTGCAACCCGACGACCACGGCGTCTGAAAACTGCGCACCCGGCTCCCCCAGTCGCAGCCTGCGCACTCAGTACTTGGAGGAGCGAGCCACGCGACCTGGCTTGAGGGGTGCCCTGGCTGGCTTTGCAGCGGCCTGCTCCAGCCACAGCAGGCTGTCCATCTGCGATAAAAAATGCCGCAGGTAGTCCGGCGACAGGGACCGCATCAAGGCCAGGGAGCGCAGCATGAGACGGTGCGCATTCAACGGCCCAGCGTTTTCCGGCCCACGCGTGAAGGCCTGGGCCACCTGCTGTTCCGCAGCAATTTTGGACCAGACTTCGCTGAAGCGGCGCACGCTCTTCATGTCCGACACACTGGCGCCACCGCCCACCAGCACGCTGTCTGCGTCGGCCTGGGCGCGGGTACTGAGATCGCGGTTCAGTTGCGCCAGTGCAGATGGTGCACCGGCTGGCGCTGTGGCGGCCAGTGGCTGGCGGGGAGGTGTCCGGGTGCGCCTGGCGTAGTCCACCAAGGCGGCCTGCAGCCTGCGGGCCAGCACCTGCTGTACGGCGGGGGGCTGCGCAGGCAGGCGCGCGGCCAGCACCTCCAGATACCGAAAGCGCACCGGGTCGTGGTGCTGCGCGCCTTCGGCCCGCAGGGACTCCAGGGTCGGCTCACTCATTGCGGGCGGGCTTGGCCTGGGCAGCGCGGGGTACGGGGGCCATCTCCACGCGGCGGTTCTGTGCCCGTCCCTTTTCGTCGGCGTTGTCGGCCACCGGCTGCTCGGCGCCAAAGGCCGCAGCAAACACCTGGGACGAGGGCATGTCCTCTTCGATCAGGGCGCGGGCCACGGTCAACGCGCGCTGGGCCGACAGCTCCAGGTTGTCGGCAAAACGCTGGTGGCGCCCTTGCAGCAGCGTGGTGTTGTCGGTAAAGCCACTCACCATCAGCATCTCGTCACGTTCGCGCAGGTACACCTGCAGCGGCTGCACCAGGCTCTGGAGCAGTTGCCGGCCTTCAGGGCGCAACTCGGCAGAGCCCGCCGCAAACAGCACGCTGCCGCTGATGCCGATACGGCCTTCATTGACCGTGACGCGGCCGCTGGCCAGCGGAATCGCCAGTGCTTTTTCCAGCGCCATGCGGCGCTTTTCTTCCATCTGCCGCTTTTCCACTTCCTGTTTGAGGCTGGCCACCAGGTCGATCTGCACCACCAGCACGCCGACCAGAATGAGCACAAACGCACCCAGCAAGCCCGCCATGAGGTCGCCGAACACGGCCCACACCGGGGCCGTCTGTTCGGTGGCATCGTCCAGCGTGTCGTCCAGGCCGGTCACGCGGCGACTCCCTGCACCGCTGCGGCCATCTGCCCGTTGAGGCGGCGCAGGTCTTCCACAATGCCCTGCTGCGAAGAAATGCTCAGATCGATCACCTCGCGGGCCTGTGCCACGTAGTAGGCCAGCTGCTCATCGCTGCGGCTCATGGACTGGCCAATGGCGCCTTCGATGCGCTGCAGGCTGTCCATCAGCTTTTCGTTACTGGCCGTGAACAACTCCACGCCGTGGCCAAAGGACTCACCCAGGCTCGACAGCTCCACCGCGCTGGCGGCCACGTGTGCCGACACTTCATCGACCTTGCCCGCCTGCGCGCCGAGCGCCTGGGCAAACTCCTGCCCCGCCTGCTCCAGCACCGAGGCCGCAGACCCCACCAGCGATTCAATGGCCGCACGCTGCTGCCCGGCGGCTTCGTTCACCGATTGGAGCAACACACCCAGTTGCTCCATCATGGCCGTGCGTTCTGCCAGGGCCGCGTTGTCGCGTTCGCTCAGGTGGGTCATCTCCTGGCGCAACTGGGTGATCACCTCAGCCGCGGCCTGCGGCACATCCGACGCCGTCTGCAGCAATCGCGTGAGCGGGGCTTCCAGCGCAGAACCCAGCGTGGCCAGGTGCCCGGCCACAGCGGCCTGCAGCGCATCGAGCCGCTCCACTGCGGCCTGGCCGCGTGCCGCCTCGGCATCCCGCAGCGCCACCAATTCCGTGCGCCACACGCCCGCGAGCGTATCCATGCGCTGGGCCTGGGTGTCGGCCCATCGGGCTTCGGCCTCTATGCGGGTGTGCAACAGTGCGTCCGACTGGTCCATCAACCGGGCGGCACCGCCCAGGGCCTGGTGGACCTGCTCGGTCATGCGCTCGGTGAGCTGCGCCGCAGCGCTCTCCAGCGCCTGGCATACGCCGCGCTGCTGCTGCGCCGTTTGCTCGCCCACCTGCTGCCATTGCTCCGCCAGTCGGCTGGCCATGCCTTCCATGGACCGGCTCCAGCCCGCAAGGCGCTGCTGATCCGCCACTGCCTGGTCGGCCTGCGTTTTCTCCACCGTCTGTTCCAGCGAGGCCAGCAGCGTCGTGGTGCGCTGCTCGAAGGCCTGCGATGCCGTCTGCAGCGACTGGTCGAGCTGGGTGGCAGCGCCTTCCAGCGCCAGGCACACGCCCTGCTGGTGCTGTGCGGTTTGCTCGCCCACCTGTTGCCATCGCTCCGCCAGTGTGCTGGCCATGCCCTCCATGGACAGGCTCCAGCCCGCAAGGCGCTGCTGGTCGGCCGCCAGTTGGGCCGCCTGTGATTGGGCCACAGTCTCTTGCAACGTGGCTAGCAGCTTCGTGGTGCGCTGCTCTAGCGTCTGCGTGATGGACTGCAGCGCGCTGCCCAACTGCACCGCCTGCTGGTCCTGCGTCTGCGTGTGACGGTCCAAGGCCTCCGTCCAGGTGTCCGCCACCTGGCGGGCCGTGCCCTCCCATTGGGCCGTGAGGGCGTGCATCTGCACGCCAGTGGCCTCGCGCAGCCGCTGGTGCGAGCGCTCAGCCTCTTGCGCCAGCGTTGCCATGGCCTGCTCCACCACAGGGCGGATCGTCTCACCCGCCATGCGGGCGCTGGCGCCCAGGCTGTCGTGCAGGGATGCCCCCACGGTGGTGGCCAGCTGGGTGTAGGCCGCTGCCGCCTCGCGGTGAAACACCTGCTGTTGGTCTTGCAGTTGGCCGTTCAACTGCTCGTGGCGGCGCTCCAGCCCTTCCATCAGGCCTTGCAGGCGCTCTGCAATCAGCGGCATGGCCTGCGCCTGGGCCTGCAGGGCCTCGAACATTTCCTGGCGCCGGTGGGCCGCCGAGAAGGGGCGCAGCTCGCTGGCGATGCGGGCATCGAGCGTGCGCAACGCTGCCAGCCGTTCGCGGCGGCACAGGGCGGACATCAGCCCCAGCATGGCCGACGCTGCCACCCCGGCCACCGAGGTGCCAAACGACAGACCCAGCCCCTTGATGGGCGCGGCCAGCGCCGCCCGGATAGACTCCAAGCTGGACGAGGCCTCCAGTGCGAACACCGCGCCATTGAAGGTGACCACCATGCCCAGGAAGGTGCCCAGCATGCCCAGCATGACCAGGAGCCCCACCAGGTACGGCGCCAGCGCAGGCCCCGGCAGGGGCACACGCTCCCCGTCGATCCGCTGGCGAACCGGGTTGCGCAAGGACGAATGCAGGCGCTCCAGCCAACCACCCAGGTCCACCAGGGGCTGCTGCCCCAGCCCGGCCAGCGCAATGGACAGCGACGAAGTCGCGGCCCGGAACTGCATCAGCTCATAGGCTCCCACCACGTAGACGGCAGCAATCACCACCGTCATGGCCAGCGCCAGAGGGCTCGACCCGACAAACCCCCATCCCACCCAGCCCACCACCGCCAGGCCCACCGCAAAGATGGCGGCCATCACACTCTTGTTCATTCGATCATTCCTGTTACCCGTTCCGAGGTCTTCGTGGTTGTGGGGGGACGGTGGGTGGTGCGGCGATGGGAGTCATGGCTCTGCGCCGCTTCCAGCAAACCAGCAAGGGGCTCCAGCCGCACCTGCAGCTCGGCCAGCAGCAGCGCCCGCAGGTCCTGCTCGAAGGCAAACAACCAACCGCCCGGCAGCGCCCAACGCTGCGGCTCATCGTCTCGCCCTGCAGCCTCCAGCTGCTGCTGGTGGGCTGCGCGCAGATGGGACAGGCGCCGCTCCAGATGGCCGGGTAGCGACGCCCACAGCCTTTGCTCACGCGCACCCAGCATCTGGTCCATCACCGCATCCAGCAGGGCCAGCCGACGCAGGCCCTCGGGGCCCATCGACAAGCTCTGCCGAATCAGCGCGCGCAAGGCAGCCAGTCTGGCATCCATCTGCTTTTGTAGCGCCAGATAACGCGCCGCGTGGACTGCAAAATCTGCCCCGGCCTCGGGGTCCGGGCCGTCGACAGGGGTGTTGTCGGCACGCTCGCGCACGGGTTTGGCAGGCGCGGCCTTGGCCGTGACCAAGTCCGTCAACTCGGCCCGGGTGGACTGAAGGCTGGCCTGCAATGCGCGCACATCCACCGTCCCCCGCCCCAGCGTAGTGACAGCCGGGGTTTGGCTGGACTCCAGAGCATGCAGCGCCCGGCTGAGCTTGACCGCATCCACGGTACTGAGCCACTGGCTGAGTTGCTCCGCCACATCCTGGCGCGCCGATCCACCTTGTGGCTGCGTCCATTGCTGGAGCAAAAGCACAAGTCTGGAGCTGTTGAGTCGGTGGGGCTGGTACATCAATCTGAGGCGTCCATGGCACCGCCCCCCCCGATGGGTGGCGGGCGTCAGGGAGCAGGTCCCCGCAATGGGCAAAGCCCGCTATTTTCGCAGGAACGCTGCCGCCCCAGCCCCACATCGCTGTGCGTTGCAGGTGTTACATCTAAAGCAGATTGCAAGAATCGGCCAAAAAACAGCCAAGGAGCGGGTCAGTTTTTCCAGGACCGAGCCCCCACAGACACGCCGCTTCTTGATGGCGGACAAGTCCGGCACAGGGCTTGCATGGTCCAATCTGCGACTCTTTCCCCTGACCGGCACCCGCCGCCCTGCCCGCCTGCGCTCACCATGTCCAACCCGCCTGCACCCCACGCCCCTTCCCTGCCAAACCCTGCGCAAGTGGCCGCTCCTGTGGTGGTGCCGCACACGCTCACGGAAGATGCTGTGGCCATCTTCACCGGCGTGCTGCTCATTTCCGTAGGGGTTGCTTTTTTCACCAGCGCAGGCCTGCTGACCGGGGGAACCGCAGGCCTTGCGTTCCTGTTGCACTACGCCACGGGTATCGGCTTTGGCAAGATTTTCTTTGTGCTGAACCTGCCCTTTTACTGGCTGGCCCTGCGCAAGCTGGGACGCGCATTTACGGTCAAGACGTTTATTGCCGTGCTGCTGTTGTCGCTGCTGACCGAACTGCAGACTCAATTTCTGGAGTTTGCGCAGTTGCAGCCGCTGTATGCGGCCGTGGCAGGTGGGTTGATCACGGGCACGGGGTTTCTGGTGCTGTTTCGCCACCGTTGCAGCCTGGGGGGCGTGGGCATTGCCGCGCTGTACCTGCAAGACCGGTACGGATGGCGCGCCGGCAAGATCCAGATGGCGGTGGACTGCTGCATCGTGCTGCTGGCGCTGTGGACGGTG
This sequence comes from Acidovorax sp. NN32, assembly GCF_057597245.1. Taxonomy (NCBI): domain Bacteria; kingdom Pseudomonadati; phylum Pseudomonadota; class Betaproteobacteria; order Burkholderiales; family Comamonadaceae; genus Acidovorax; species Acidovorax sp. NN32. Next base: position 2,251,217 of record NZ_CP199679.1, on the reverse strand, counting down.
GAACCCCTGCGCGTTGCCTGGTCCATTGCCGGGGCCGTGGCGCTCAACCTGGTCCTGGCGATGAACCATCGGCCCGGGCGCTACATGGCGGTGTAAGCCGGGCCAGAACACACGGGCCAGAACTCAAACAGAGGCTGCCCGTGCCTGCAGGTACTGTTCCAGCACCCCGATAGGCACCGGGCGGCTGAACAGGTAACCCTGAAAGAGCGTGCAGCCGTGCTTTTCCAGAAACGCCCGCTGCGCGTCCGTCTCCACGCCTTCGGCGATCACGTCGATTCCCAGGCTCTGCGCCATACCGATGATGGTCTGCACGATCAGCGCATCGGTGTGCTGAATGCCAATGTTGCGCACAAAGCTCTGGTCGATCTTGAGCTGGTCCAGCGGCAGACGCGTGAGGTAGGACAGCGATGACTGCCCCGTGCCAAAGTCGTCCAGAGAAAACCGCAGACCCAGGGCGCGCAATGCGTTCATCTTCGCGATGGTGTCGTCCACGTTGTCCAGCGCCAGGCTTTCCGTCAGTTCCAGCTTCAAACGGTCGGGCCGCGCACCGGTTTGCAGCAACACGGTGCGAATCTGCTCCATGAAATCGGGCTGCCGGAACTGCCGCGCGCTCACGTTCACGGACAACTGCAGCTGTTCTGTGGCGGGGTTGCCCTGCCAGCGGCGCAACTGAGCACACGCGGTCTGCAACACCCACAGGCCTATGGGCAGTATGAGCCCCGTTTCTTCGGCCAAAGGGATGAACTCATAAGGGGGGACCATGCCGCGCTCCGGGTGTTGCCAGCGGATCAGCGCCTCGGCCCCGACAGGGCGTACACCACAGCCCACCTGAATCTGGTAGTGCAGCAAAAACTGCCCCGCAGCCAACGCAGTGCGCAGGTCGTTTTCCAGTGCAGCACGGGCAGAGACCGCCGCCTGCATCATCGGATCAAAGAACCGGATCGCGTTGCGCCCCGCTGTTTTTGCGGCGTACATGGCCAGGTCGGCGTGTTTGACGACGTCTTCCACCGTTTGGCTTTGGCCGCTGAACAGCACGGTTCCCACACTGGTCGTGCTGTGCACATGGTGCAAGGCAAGCTGGTAAGGCTGGTTCAGGGCGGCAAGTATTTTCTCGGACACATTCTGGGCCTGCTCAGCCGCGTCGGTGCCAAGCGCATCCAGGTCTTCCAGCAGCACCAGAAACTCATCACCGCCCAAGCGGGCCACGGTGTCACCTTCACGCACGCATCCCGACAGGCGCTGCGCAACCTGCTGCAGCAAGACATCGCCCATGTCATGGCCCAGTGTGTCGTTCAGGGTCTTGAAGTGGTCCAGATCGAGGCACAACAGCGCGCCATGCAGGCCGGTGCGCGCACTGGTGGCAAACGCCTGCTGCAGACGGTCCAGCATGAGGCGGCGGTTGGGCAGGTGTGTCAGCGGGTCATAAAAGGCCAGATGCTCGATCTCGCGCGCGGCCTGGGCACGCTGGGTGATATCGCTGAGCGTGCCGACATAGTGGGTGACTTCGCCCCCATCGTCCGTGACGGCTGTGATGCCCATGAAGTGGAGGTTGACCGCCCCGCTTTTGCAGCGGTTCCAGATTTCGCCTTTCCATTCACCGGTGTCCGAGAGGCTGCCCCACATGGCGTCGAAAAAGGCCTTGTCATGGTGGCCCGACGCGAGAAGGCTGGAACGCTTGCCCACCGCATCTTCCGCGCTGTAGCCCGTAATTTTGGTGAAGGCCCTGTTCGTGCGCAGGATGACGGTCTCTCGGTCGGTGACGATCATGCCCTCCTGCGACTCAAACGCAATGGCCGCAATGCGCAGCTCGTTTTCATCGCGCTTGCGCGCCGTGATGTCCTTGCCCACGCCCCGGTAACCGCAAAATGTCCCGTTCACGTCAAAAATGGGTGTGCCGCTCACCGAAAGCCAGTGCAGCTGGCCCGAACGGTCTTTGCGCTGGAACTCGAAATCGCGGAACTCCTGATGGCGTTCCAGCAGCTCGCGGTGCTCCTGCCAGCGGGCTTCGCTCACCCCAGGGCCAGCCAACTCCCAGCGCGTCTTGCCCATGTACGCGGCCGCCTCCTGCAGCAGACGGTCTTTGTCGCTTCCGTCCACATGGGTCAGGCGGAACTGGGCGTCCTGTTCCCAGTACCAGTCAGATGACAAGATGGTCAGGGTGCGAAAGCGCGCTTCGTTGTCTTCCAGTTGCTTGCGCACGCGGTAGGCCTCGGTCACGTCGCTGAACACCAGCACGACACCGACAATCTGCCCCTGCGCATTGCGAATGGGCGCCGCGCTGTCCGCAATCTGATATTCGGCACCGTCCCGCGCGAGCAAGGTCGTGTGGTTGCTCAGCCCCACCACCTCGCCCTTGGCCACCACCATCCGCACCGGATCGACCACCGGCTCCCGCGTGCTGGCATTGACGATGCGAAACACGTCCGTCAGCGGCTTGCCCCGTGCCTCGGGCAACGGCCAGCCTGTCAGGCGTTCGGCCACTGCATTCATGCGTGTGATATGGCCCTGCGCATCCGTGGCCACCACCCCATCACCAATGGAATGCAGCGTGATGGACAGGTTTTCCTCACTCTGGCGCAACTGGGCCTCGGCGCTCTGGCGCGTAAGCGCCATGCGGTCAAAACGCTGACCCAACTCGGTCAACTCTGCCAGGCCGGTGGCGAGGGGCTGGGGGGCATAACGGCCCTGGGCCAGTTCGTCGGTGGCGTCCAAGAGGCGCCGCAATGGTTTCATCACGCCCCGCCGCACGCCCTGCTGGGCCAGCAGGAAAGACAGCGCAAGGCCAGCCAGCAAGAAGGCCACCTCGGTCCACATGTTGCGGTTGGCGGTGGCGTAGAGCTGGTCCAGTGGCACAGCCAGACTCATGGTGGCAACCGTTTTCCCTCCCGACTCTATGAGCGGCTGAAACACCATCAACTGGTGTGATCCGGCCGCATTGCTGCGCTGAAGCACCCCTTCGGCAGAGCGCTGCAGCGCCGCGCTGAAATCTGCGTCGGCCAACTGGGTTCCGAGTTCGGCCCCGTCGGGCGGGAAACGCGCCACCACGCGCCCATCGGCGTCGGTCACACGCGCCACAGCCCCGGGTGGCAGGCCCAAATCGGCAAGCCGCAGGCTCCACCATTCCAGCGACACCACGGCCACTGCAGCGCCCACCACCTCCTGGCTGCCCGGCGGGACCACAGGCACCGCAAAATTGACGCTCGCCATCTGGGCAGCCCGGTCGATCTGAAAAGCCCCCACCGAGAACTCCCGGGTGGTGATGGCGTGCTGGAAATAGGGCCGGTTCGCCACGTTCACGGGCGCCTTCAACGGGCGGGCATTGCACAGCAGATCGCCACTGGCCTGTGGCACACCAATGTTGACGTAAGTGGCGTTGAGCGACAGCACCTCGGCCAGGTACCTTCCACACTCGGGTTCCGCCGGCCGGTGCACCGAGGGCATGGCCGCAAGCTTCTGCAGAAAATCGCGGGTGTTCTGAATCAGGCGCTGCTGGCTGGCTGCCACGGCCCGCAGCGTGCCCAAAGCCTGGTTCTCTGCGGCGGCAATGGCGTCCATGCGGTGCGACCGTGCCTGGTAAACCGCCAGCAGCACGGCGGGCAGGGTCGCCACCAGAACCAGCCAGCGGATTCGCGCAGACAACGTACTCCAGGTTCCCACCAGCCAGGAAGGCATACCGACCTTTCGTCTTGCACAGTCATTCCAGGCACCGCAGGGCCAGGAGATGCACCGAACGCATTGTTACATCGTAAGCCGAACCGCCCTACATCTGCACCCCCATTTGCCCGCAGTGCCTGGTGGCCGCCCAAGGGCCCGGGGGCCGGAGATGTAACCTTTTGGGAACCTTGAGGCGTGCCGCCGTATCATTGGGACATGCGTCGCGGCCTCTATTTCGTGTTGATGGTGGTGCTGGTCCTGCGGGGACTTACTGGCACCGCCATGGCCGCCGGGGTCTTGCCGCCCCTGCTTCCTGCTAGCGCGCCGCATGCGCAGGAGCACAGCCACCTGGTGGCAGCCGAAGCGGCATACGCGACTTCACAAGAGCACACGACTGACCAGGCCGCACAGGCCATGGCTGCAGAAATGCAGGAAGGCGATCACGCCATCGCCCATCACGATGACCATGCCGTGCATGCTGCTGCGGCATCCGCGAGTGATGGTGAACTGGTGGGGTGTGCTGCACACGATCACCACTCTGCCGCATGCTCCGCCTGCGAAATCTGCCATTCGGCAATGCTCGACGCCGCCCCGGCAGCGTCCTGCGCTCTCCGCCGCCCGGGCACCGCGCTGCCCACGGCGTCTGCACGGTTTGACAGTGCGCCTCCCGCACTGACCATCAAACCACCCATCGCCTGATCTCCAACGCCCGAAGTGCGTCTGCCCCAGCCTGAGCGCCCCTGAAACAGGGTGGCCCGGGCGGTAGCGCAACACCTTTTTCGTCCGTTGTCTGGAGATCGCCATGCGCGCGCCTGCTTCATTTCCGTATCCCGCTTCATCACCCCCGCGAACCGTCTGCCTTGTGCTGCTGGCACCGCTGCTTTCGCTGGCCCAGGGCATTGTTCCCACCCCCAGCCATCCTCTGGCACCGGCTGCCGACGCTGCCCATGTTGCGGCCCCGACGGCTCCACTAGCCCACCCCGCCCTCGTCCCACAACCCCCATTGCCCGGCGCGACCCCATCGCCCCAGCCATGGCGCGAGGCGCACGAGGCGGTGGCTGCCTTTCCCAGGGGGCATGCCGACATCGTCGCCTGGGAGGCTCGGCAGAGCGCCCAGCCCGCCACACCCCCGTCCACCGTCGAAGGGCACAAAAGCCCCCACAGTCATCACCACGGGCACCACGGCAACAGCAGCAGCAGCAGCAGCAGCAGCAGCAACGGCCAGTCCGCTTCACCCACGCCGATGCACCAACGCCACCACGCACCGGGAGGCAAGCCATGAACCTCCCCGCCCAAATGCCGCACATTTCTCCACACCTTTCCCCACGCCTGTCTCCGCGCCTTTGCCTGCTGGCCGCTGCAGCCGTACTGGCCGGTTGCGCCAGTGTCTCGCCCGATGGCCTGCGCGGTGACGTCGCCACTCTCGCTGCGGGCCGCACCGGGGGCGTGCAAGCGAGCCTGCCTGCAGCAGACCCTGCCGCCCGCGCCTCTGCGGAAAAATCCGTCGAAGGCTGGCTGGCACAGCCCTTGACACAAGACGCTGCCGTGCGCATTGCCCTGCTCCACAACCCCGGCCTGCAAGCCCGCCTGGCCGCACTGGGCGTGGCCGACGCTGAGCGCGTGCAGGCCATCACGCTGCCCAACCCGCACCTTGCACTAGGGAGATTCACCAACAGCCACGAGCGCGAAATCGAGCGCACCCTGGCCTTCAGCCTGATTGACCTCATCACCCTGCCCTGGCGCACCGCGCGCCAAGCCGAGCGCCTGCAGATCGCGACGCTGCAAGCCGCGCAGGACGTGGTGACGCTTGCCGCCGACACCCGCCGCGCCTGGCTGCGTGCCGTGGCCGCGGAGCAAATAGCCGCCACCCACGACCGCATGGTCGAGGCGGCCGAGGCCGGGGCCGAGCTGGCCCGCCGCATGGTGCAGGTGGGCAACTGGAGCCGACTGCAGCAGGCCCGCGAGCAGGCCGTGCTGCAAGAGGCCACCCGCCAGCGCGCCCGCGCCCGCCTTGCCGCAGCCACCGAACGCGAGCAGCTCAACCGCCGCATGGGCGTGTGGGGGCTGCAAACGCAGTACCAGCTGGCCAACCAGCTGCCGCCCCTGCCCGCCAGCGCCCTGCCCGCGGAAGGCATCGAAGCCACCGCGCTGCGCGAACGGCTCGATGTGCAGGCAGCCCGCCGCCAGCTCGACACCCAGGCCACCCGGCAGGGCTGGAGCCGCGCAGGCGCCGTGTTTGGCGACATCGGCCTGGCCTATAGCCGCAACACCACCACCGAGCGGGATGGCGGCCACCGCGAGATCACGCGGGGTTGGGAGCTGGAGTTGCCTTTGCCCCTGTTCGACTGGGGCGGCGCAGCCCGTACCCGCGCCCAGGCCGAGGTGGAGCAAAGTGCCGCCCAGCTGCAGGACACCGCCGTGCGCGCCCGCAGCGAGGTGCGCGCCGCCTGGCTCACCTACCGCACCGCGCTCGACCTGGCACGCCAGCAGCAGGCTGAGGTGGTACCCCTGCGCCAGCTCATCAGCGACGAGACCACCCTGCGCTACAACGGCATGCTGGCCAGTGTGTGGGACATGCTGGCCGAAGCGCGCAACAGCACCCAGGCCGTGGCCAACGCCATCGAAGCACAGCGCGACTTCTGGCTGGCCGAGACCGATTTGCAGCTCGCACTCACTGGCACATCGCCAGGCGCCCTGCAGGGCCTCGCATCGGGCGCCGCAGCCTCCACCACCCCACAAGGCCACTGACATGAACCGCCGCAATTTCTTCTCCGGCGCCGCCACGGCCGTGGCCGCAGCCTCCGTCAGCCGCGTGGCCCTGGCCGCGCTGCCCGAGCCCGCCATGCAGTCCAGCGCCGACACCGCGCCGCCGCTGCACCCGCCCACGGGCCGCCCCTACAACCCGGTGGTCACTTTGAATGGCTGGACCGCCCCCTGGCGCATGAACGCAGGCGTCAAGGAGTTCCACCTGGTGGCCGAACCCGTGGTGCGCGAGGTGGCGCCCGGCTTCATGGTCAACATGTGGGGCTACAACGGCCAGAGCCCCGGCCCCACCATCGAGGTGGTTGAAGGCGACCGCGTGCGCATCTTCGTCACCAACCGCCTGCCCGAGCACACCACCATCCACTGGCACGGCCAGCGCCTGCCCAACGGCATGGACGGCGTGGGCGGACTCACCCAGCCCGCCATACAGCCCGGCAAGACCTTTGTGTACGAGTTTGTGGCGCGCCGCCCCGGCACCTTCATGTACCACCCGCATGCCGATGAGATGGTGCAGATGGCCATGGGCATGATGGGCCTGTGGATCACCCACCCGAAGGCCGCGCACCCGCACATCGCCAAGGTGCAGCGCGACTACGCGTTTTTGCTCAACGCTTTTGACGTGGAGCCCGGCAGCATGACCCCCAAGGTCAACACTATGCTGGACCACAACATCTGGTGCTGGAACAGCCGCGTGTTCCCCGCCATCAGCCCGCTGGTGGCGCGGCAGGGTGAGCGCGTGCGCATGCGCATCGGCAACCTCACCATGACGAACCACCCGATTCACATCCACGGCCACGAATTCGAAGTGACCGGCACCGACGGCGGCCCCGTACCCAAAAGTGCGCGCTGGCCCGAGGTGACCACCGACGTAGCCGTGGGCCAGATGCGGCAGGTCGAGTTCATTGCCGACGAACTGGGCGACTGGGCCCTGCACTGCCACAAGAGCCACCACACCATGGGCGCCATGGGGCACGACGTGCCGACCATGATCGGCGTGGACCACCGGGGCCTGGTGGGCAAGATCCAGAAGATCGTGCCCGACTACATGGTGATGGGCGAGCGCGGCATGGCCGACATGGGTGCCATGGAGATGCCCCTGCCCGACAACACCTTCCCCATGATGACCGGCACCGGCCCCTTTGGCCCGCTGGAGATGGGCGGCATGTTCACCACGCTCAAGGTGCGCGCCGACCAGCCTGCGGGCGACTACCGCGACCCGGGCGACTTCAAGCAACCTGCGGGCACGGTGGCCTACGAATGGCAGGGTGCCCCCGCCAGCACACCACGCCCCGCCCGCGCAGACACCCCAGGCACCGCGCCCGGCGCAGCGAGCGCACGCAAGCCCGCTGCCAGCGGCCACCAGCACTGAACCTCCCCATCAGCACACACCATGAATACTATTAAATTGATAGCTGCTTGCGCTTTATGGATAAGCGCTAGCACCTCTTTTGGCCATGAAAACGCCCATCACACCGCATCGAACAGCCCGGTGGTCAAGGAGCAAAAGGACTGGGGCATCGCAGGCGACGCCAAGGCCGTGCGCCGCACCATCACCGTCCGCATGACCGACGACATGCGCTTTGCGCCGAATCACATCGAAGTGCGTGAGGGCGACACCGTGCGGCTGCGTGCCGAGAACAAAGGCAAGGTGTTGCACGAGATCGTGATCGGCACCAAGGCCGAACTGGACCAGCACGCCGAGATGATGAAAAAGCACCCCGGCATGGAACATGACGAGCCCTACATGGCCCACGTGGCGGCGGCCAAGACCGGTGACATCGTGTGGCACTTCAACCGCGCCGGGAGTTTTGACTTTGCCTGCCTGATCCCCGGCCACTACCAGGCCGGCATGACCGGCACCATCACTGTGCTGCCGCGCAACCCATAACGCCAGGAGAGACACGCCATGACCAACTCACGCAATCCACGCTCCGCATCCACCGCAGCCCACCCTGCACGACGCCAATGGCTCACCACCGCACTGCCTTTGCTGGGTGCGGGTGTGGCCGTCGCCCTGCTGCCCGGCCTGTCCCGAGCAGCCACCAACACCCCTACACCGCTGGAGGTGTGGAAAGACCCGAACTGCGGCTGCTGCCAGGACTGGGTGGACCACATGCAAGCCAACGGCTTTGCCGTGAAGGTGCACGCCACCGGCAACAACGCCGTGCGCGCACAGCTGGGCCTGCCGCAAAAGCTGGGCTCGTGCCACACCGCCCTCGTCGGCGGCTATGTGGTGGAAGGCCATGTGCCTGCCAGCGACGTGCGCGCGCTGCTGCAGCAAAAGCCCAAGGCCCTGGGCCTGGCGGTGCCTGGCATGCCCGTGGGCTCGCCCGGCATGGACGGCCCTGCGTATGGCGACCGGCGTGACCCGTACGACGTGCTGCTGGTGGCGCGCGACGGCAGCACCCGTGTTTTCAAAAGCTACAACAAGAAGGCATCGACATGAAAATCCTTTACATCCCACTGGTCGCCAGCCTGCTTCTCCTGGGCGCAGGGCCCGCTCTGGCGCAAGCCCCCACCGCTGCAGCCTCCGATAGCCACAACAGCCACCATCCGGCCCCGTCGGCGGCGCAAGCGGAACTGAGCGAAGGCGAAATCTCCCGTTGGGACCCGCGCACACTGCGCCTCACCTTGAAGCATGGCGAGATCAAGAACCTGGAAATGCCGCCCATGACCATGGTGTTCCGCGTGGCGGACGCCAGCGTGGTGGGTGACTTGAAACCGGGCGACAAGGTGCGCTTTCGGGCAGAGCAGGTCAATGGCGCTTACCACGTCAAGCAGATCGAAAAGGCCCCGTGAGCCCCCTGCCGGCCGACTGACGTCGCACAAACCAGCTGGTGCGCCCGGGCACCATAATCGACGGCCATGAGTTCTCAACACGTTCTGGCCGGCAGCGCTGGCAGCATCACCCGCGTGGCGGGCATCGAGGTCGGTCACTTCACCGAAACCCGCCGTCCCACGGGCTGCACCGTCATCATCACCCGCGAAGGCGCCGTGGCCGGTGTGGATGTACGCGGCGCAGCACCCGGCACCCGCGAGACGGACCTGCTCCACCCCTCCAACCTGGTGGACAAGGTGCACGCCATCATGCTGGCCGGGGGCAGCGCCTGGGGGCTGGATGCCGCCACTGGCGCCGTGCGCTGGCTGGAAGAGCGCAATATCGGCTTCGATGTGGCCGTGGGCCGCCTGCCCATCGTGCCTGCTGCCGTGTTGTTTGACCTGCTGGTGGGCGACATGCACATTCGCCCCGACGCTGCGGCGGGCTACGCGGCGTGCGATGCGGCATCCACCGCCGACCCGGCCGAGGGCAATGTAGGTGCGGGCACGGGTGCGGCACTGGGCAAGATCTTCGGCATCCAGCGCGCGATGAAGGGCGGCATTGGCACCGCCTCTGTCACGGTGGATGGCGTGACGGTGGGCGCACTCATCGCCTGCAACGCCCTGGGTGACGTGATCGACCCCGACACCGCACAAGTGATTGCAGGCGCCCGCACCGACGACGGCCTGCGCCTGCGCGACACGCGCCGTGCCCTGCTGCGCGGCGACCCGCCCCAGCCCCTGCTGGCGGGCACCAACACCACCATCGGCGTGGTGGCCACCGACGCCGTCATCACCAAGGTACAGGCCCACCGCCTGGCCGTGGCCGCCCACGACGGCCTGGCGCGCAGCATCAACCCGGTGCACACCATGTCCGACGGCGACACGCTCTTCAGCCTGGGCACTGGCCGCGCAGGCAAAAGCCTGGGCATGATGGTGCTGGCCACCATGGCAGCCGAGGCCACGGCCATTGCCACGGCACGCGCTGCACGCGCGGCGCGGTCCATCACCACGGCGGAAGGTTTGTACTTGCCGTGGGCTGGTGAGTTGGGGTAAACAATGGTCATGGGGCCATCGCCCATGAGCCCATATGATGCCCACACCGCGCGCAGGGCTCAGGCGCCAGAACACGCCCGGAGCGCACTGCGGCCCCCACGCGCCAGTCTTGCCACCCTATCAATCGCGACAAGGAGAATTCATGAAAGACCTAAACCGTCTGCGGCACAGCTGGTTGTTGTGCCTGCCTTTGCTCCTGAATACCCAAGCCGCCATCGCCCAGGACCAGTTCGTGGACCTGCAATCCAACGGTGGCTACACGTCCTATCGCCTGCCGGACGACACCACACAGGTGGACCTGAGCGCACAGACACAGGGGGCTTGCCGTTTCAATCGCACCTGGGGCTATGACCTGACGAACCGGGAACTGTGGACCAACGGGGGGTGTGGCGGCCGCTTCCAGATTACCCGCAGCTACGCCTCTGGCAACAGCAGTGGGTCCAACGCTGGCGCAGCTGTGGCCGCGGTGGCCGCCATCGCGGGCCTTGCGCTGCTGGCCAACCACAACCGGCACGAAAACGACCGGCGACCCGAGTACCCGGACTATCCCGGCCAAGGTGGCGACTGGGGGCGAGAAGTCCGCGTGGACGGCCGCCTGTGCCTGGACGTGCGGGGTGGCAAGTTCCAGCCAGGCACCACATTGCAGGTGTATGAATGCAACGGCACCGCGTCCCAGCGGTTTGCTGTGGGGCGCGGGGGTGAGATCCGGGTACGCGACCTGTGCGTGGACGTGGACCGTGGCGACCCGCGCGATGGCGCACGGGTGGTGCTGTGGTCGTGCTCGGGCTCGCGCAGCCAAAGCTGGGCCACCCGGGGCGGCCAGATCGTGAGCCAGCTCACCGGCAAATGCCTGGACGTGGAGGATGGCCGGGTCCGCCAGGGCGCACACACCATGGTCTGGCCCTGCAACCGCAGTCCCAGCCAACGCTGGTGGTGGTAAGGAGGACCCAATGATGATCACAACCCAAACCCCACACGCTCTGCGCACCATGCGCTTGCTGTGCAGTGCAGCAGCGGCAGGCACCTTCGCTCTGGCATGTGCATCCGCCGCGCAGGCAGCGGATGCCCCGGTGTCTTCCCCCACATCCCCACCCAAGGTGACCACCACGGCCCAGAAGCCAGCAGCACCATCGCGCGCCAACCGGCTCCAGGCGATCTGCTCGTCTGCTGACCTGAACCACGACGGCAAGGTGTCTCTGGAGGAGTTTCACCGGGACATCGTGCAAGGCTGGCACAACCTCTCGCCCGATGCGACAGGCCATGTCCAGCTCTCCGACCTGGCCCAGGTGCCGCGCATGGGCAAAGGCCGCCTGAAGCGACTTGCAGCCGTTGACACGGACAGCGACGGCAAGCTGTCGTTCAAGGAAGTCGTTGAAAGCCGCATGGCCTATTTCGACGCGGCGGATACCGATCAGGACGACCAGCTCTCCCTTTCGGAATGTGTGGCTTACGAGCGCCAGCGGCGCGGCAGCAAGCCATAGATCTCAGGAACTCCTTGTCGCTCCTGGCCCCATGTGCCTGGAGGGCGTACGCCACAGCCACATGAACAACCACGGGGCCTCGGATGGTCGCAGAGGCCTCGTGGTTGCTCCACCCCATGTTCAGCACTTATTCCATGTCCCAGGCTTTCCGCAATACCCTGCTTTCTCTGCGCGATCTGATCGTGTCGGCCGGTCCTCTCGCGTTTCTGGCGGTGGGACTGCTGGTCCTGGCGTACTGGTGGCTCAACCCCAACCCACCCAAAACCGTAACGCTGGCCACAGGCCCGGCGCAAAGCGCTTACGAGGAGTTTGGCAAGCGCTACCAGAAGGCGTTGGCGGTGGACGGCATCGAAGTCCGGTTGCTGCCCAGCGATGGCTCTTCGCACAACCTGCAGCTGTTGCGTGAGGGCAAGGCCGATGTGGCGTTTGTGCAGGGTGGCACGGCCGAACTGCAACCCGATGATGCCGACGAGCTGGTGTCTCTGGGCAGCCTCTTTGTGGAGCCCGTGTGGCTGTTCTACCGTGCGGAGACTGCAGAACGTGTGTACAACACGCCGCGCATCGACAGCCTGCGGCAGTTGCGTGGCTGGCGGGTCAATGTAGGCTCGGACGGTAGTGGCGTGCCCAAGTTGATGGAGCGTCTGCTCGACGCCAACAAGGTGGCGCCTGGTGCGGTGCAAATGTCCCGGCTGGAGCAGACGCCAGCCACCGTGGAATTTCTGGCGGGCAGACTTGATGCGCTGGTGTTCGCCTCGGCCCCCGAATCCCTGATGGTGCAGATGCTGCTGCAGACACCCGGCGTGCAGTTGCTGGACTTTGCCCAGCACGAGGCCTATGCGCGGCGGTTTCCGTTCCTGACTCCGGTCACATTGCCGCGCGGCGTGGTGGACCTGGCGGCCAACGTGCCCACGCGGGATGTGCGCCTGGTGGCATCCACCACCTCGCTGCTGGCGCGCGATGCCACGCACCCTGCCCTGCTCACCCTGTTTGCGCAGAACGCGCAGAAACTGCACGGTGGATCGGGCTGGTTCAACCGGGCCCGCGAGTTCCCCAACTCACGCAATAGCGAACTTCCGATTGCCAAGGAAGGCGACAGGGCCATGAACGAGCCGGTGCCGATGCTGCAACGCTACCTGCCGTTCTGGATGGCAAACCTGATTGAGCGCATGTGGCTGGTACTGGGCATTTTGCTGGCGATCATGCTCCCGCTGTCGCGCGTCGTGCCGCCGCTGTACCAGTTCAGGGTGCGATCACGCGTTTTCCGCTGGTATGGCCGGCTTCGTGAGATTGAAAACGACATGGAGGCTGGCAACATTGACGCCGCCGAGCTGCTCAAGGCCCTCAATACGCTGGAGGCACAGGCTGAAAAAGTGAGCGTACCGTTGTCCTACGCAGACGAGTTGTACGCGCTGCGCAATCACATTCACCTGGTGCGCAAAAAGTTGCTCCGCACTTGAGTGCACCGCTGAGTTGAACGCCTCTTTTCTGCAGGCAGCAAGCGAAGTAAACGGCCGAATGTGTTTTGGAGCGCCCGGAAGGCGCCCGCAACTTAGAGCGGCTAACAAAACTCCCCTGGCATCGTCGTTGCGTCTTGTCGTACCGTTTGTACTGCCTGCGACGTAACGCCTAGCCAGGGCCGTTGCGCTGGGTTTTGTGAGCCGCTCTTAGCGTGTCTTGGAAGACTTGGAGCCCAACGGGGCAACTTTGGAGGAAGGGGCGCTGCTGGTCACCTTCCGGGACGACCCCGCTGAGACAGCGTCCAGAACACGGACCGTGGAGGACACTGCCGGAACCACCCGCAAGGAGCCGTCCGCAGCCAGCTTGTCGCGCATCCGCCGGGTCATGGATTGCGTGCTCGCATCGGGTGCTGTGAAAAGGAACAGAGTGCCGTGTGGGCTGGCCCAGGTAAGTTGCGTGCGGACGACCCGGCCGTTGGTGACCAGCTCGACCCACGCGCCAATTACAAAGTCAGCGTAGGGATCGGGCGCATCCACGGGCGCCTGAACACTGTCCTCGGGGGCCACAGCGGAGGCTTGCGCTTCAGCAGGGGCTGCTTCTTGGGCCACCGGCTCGGGTTCTGGCTGAGGCGTCGCCACAGGTGCGGGCGCTGGCTTTTCAAAGGCAGACTGATGCAGCCCCACCAAACGCTGCAAGAAGGCGCTGGTCTGCACAGCGGGATAATTGATGGTCTTGAGCCCCTTGCGCAGCTTGGCCAGCAGGCCGGGAATGGCCTCGTTCAGGCGTTCAGGTTCCTGGCGGGTCAGGTCGGGTTGGGCGCTCCATAGCAGCACAGGCACCAGCGCCAGGTAGCCACCGGGGTCCTCATCCTGCCCATCTCCGCCCTTGAGCACCTGCGCCAAGGCGATCACATCCGCCCATGGGCCGGCGGCAAAATCGAGCACATCGGCAGGCACGTTCTCCAGATCAGGCAGCCTGCGGATGTCGGCCGCAGTCTTTTCGGCCAGCATTTCCCGCTGCTCCGCTTGGAGCAAGGCTTTTTGCTGCGCTTCCTGATGGGCCTTGATCTTCTGCTCCTGAGTCTCCCAGGCAGACTGCAGGGCCTTGAGCACGGTATCAAAAGGCCCTGCATCTTTGATTTCGTTGGCAGTCAGGTGCTCCACCGCCCCTTGTACCAAGCGCATGAAACTGCTGAACCCCGGCGTTGCTTCTGCGGTGAACGCCAGGCTGCGTTGCGTCAGCTCATCCAGCAAACGGCGCGCGGGATGGGTGCCATCGGTGAAAAAACGCCCATCGTGTGTCACCAGTTGTTTGAGTGCGGGCTCCAAACTCTTCACAGCCTTCTGCACGGGCGGCAGAAGGCGAGCATCCTGGGAAATGTTCTCCATCATGCGGCCAACCACCTCAATGGCCATGGCCGGGGATTGGGTGGCCGCCTCCATCGGCATGGCCGCATAGACCACAGGAGCCACACCCGGTCCCCGCCACCCCGTCAAAGGCGCCGACAGCGAAGCTGCCTGGCTGCCGCTGGCGAGCCTTCCCACCAAGCGTTCGAGCTGGGCCATGTCCTCGATGGCCTCGGCCGCTGCACCAACAGGGTAGTAACCACCGCCTTGTGGCATGGGTTGGGCACCCGCCACAACCCCGCCGACAGGAGGCACACCCCACGCAGGCTGCAAAGCCACCGGCTGCGAAGGCATGGCGCCATATGCGCGTGGATCAAAAGGATCTCCGCCAGCCAACATCTGGCGCAGGATGCCCACCGTCAACAATGCTTCTTCTGCGGCAGGCGCCATCGGCGATTGCAGGGAATCGCCACTCCAGCCAGTGGAAGGCCCCATGCCACGGCCATAGCCGGTGTTGCCATAGTCCCCCATGGGCGCGCCCATCGAATTGCCATAGCCGGAGTAACCCCCACCATAGCCGGTACCCATGCCGGTGTTGGTGCCGGGGCCGCCGTGACCACCGCCACGACCCGCGTTGCCGCCGGGCGTGCCGAGCACCGCGTAGCCCACGGGCTGAACACCATGTTCGCGCAGGCTGGCAGCCGTTTTTTTGTATTCATCCACCAGCAGCTTACCCAACAGGTCGCGCATGTGCTGCATCCACAGCTGGCGCACTTCGGGCGATACGCCAGTGTCTCCCACCACTTGCTGGAGAGCGCGGATATAACTTTCGGGGCGCAGCGGGTTGCGCTCGGGTTGCACACTGCGCAAGCCCTGTGCAGAACTGACGAGGGTGTTGAGTTCGGCCAGTACCGCATCAGTGGCATGCAGCGCCGATTGCTGCGCCTTGGACAGCTCCACCTGCGCCTGCATCTCGTTCTCATCCATGAGCGAGAGTTCACCGAAGTCCATGCCGGTGTCCTCGGCAGAACTGCGGCCTTTGGCAGCGGGACCTTCGGCAAAAATCTCCAGCAGGGCCATGGGATAACCCTTGACCAGCGCAGCTTCATGCTGGTTCAGCAAGCGCAGGCTGTCACTGACCAGATTGCGCTGCTGGATATTGCGGACGACAGACTCCTCACCCGTCAGGGCCCCTTGCGTGACCTTGACCAATTCCTGCATCAACGCCTCGCCGCCGCGCACGGCGTTGACGACACAGGCGCGGAAAACAGTTCTCGAACGAGAAGCAGTCTGGGACATGGTGGGGAGGAATCGATCGGACAACAGGTTTCCAGATGCAATGCTACTTGACCTGACGCCTTATTTGAGGGCTTTGAACCTCATTCGTTTGGGTTTTGCCCCTTCTTCACCCAGGCGCTTCTTCTTGTCGGCCTCGTACTCCTGGTAATTGCCGTCAAAGAACGTCCACTGGCTGTCACCTTCGGCGGCCAGGATGTGGGTGGCGATCCGGTCCAGGAACCAGCGATCGTGGCTGATTACCAACATCGTGCCGGCAAACTCCAGCAGTGCATCTTCCAGAGCCCGCAAGGTTTCCACGTCCAGATCGTTGGACGGCTCGTCCAGCATCAGCACGTTGCCGCCCGCAATCAGGGTCTTGGCCAGGTGCAAACGACCGCGTTCCCCCCCGGAGAGCATGCCAACCTTCTTTTGCTGGTCGCCGCCATTGAAGTTGAACCGGCCACAGTAGGCGCGGCTGGCCATCTGGAATTTGCCCACGTTCAGGATGTCGAGCCCGCCCGATACGTCTTCCCAGACGGTCTTGTCATTCGACAAGTCATCGCGGTGCTGGTCCACAAAGGCCATCTTGACGGTGGAGCCGATAACGACCTCCCCCGCGTCCGGCTTTTCCTTGCCCGCAATCAGCTTGAACAGCGTGGACTTACCGGCGCCGTTGGGCCCGATGATGCCGACGATGGCGCCTGCAGGAATGTTGAAGCTCAGGTTGTCGATCAGCACGCGGTCGCCAAACGACTTGGTGACGTTCTTGAACTCGATCACCTGGCTGCCCAGACGGTCCGCCACGGGGATGAAGATTTCGTTCGTTTCGTTGCGCTTCTGGTATTCGTAATCGCTCAGTTCCTCAAAGCGGGCCAGACGGGCCTTGCTCTTGGCCTGGCGGGCCTTGGGGTTCTGGCGCGACCATTCCAGCTCCTTCTTCAGGGCCTTGGCGCGGGCTTCCTCACCCTTTTGTTCGGCTTCCAGACGGGCGCCTTTCTGGGTCAGCCAGTCGGAGTAATTGCCCTTGTAGGGGATGCCGGACCCACGGTCCAGTTCCAGAATCCATTCGGCGGCGTTGTCCAGGAAGTAGCGATCGTGGGTGATGGCCACCACGGTGCCGGAGTAGCGCTGCAGGAACTGCTCCAGCCAGTCCACCGATTCGGCGTCCAAGTGGTTGGTAGGCTCGTCGAGCAGCAGCATGTCGGGCTTGGACAGCAGCAGGCGGCACAGCGCCACGCGGCGTTTTTCACCACCGGAGAGCACGCCGATGTTGGCGTCCCACGGTGGCAGGCGCAGCGCGTCGGCGGCGATTTCCAATTGGTGCTCGGAGTCGGTACCCGCCGTTGCAATAATGGCTTCCAGCTCGGCCTGTTCGGCGGCCAGCGCGTCAAAGTCGGCATCTTCAGCGCCATAGGCGGTGTATACCTCTTCCAGACGGGCCTTGGCGGCAAAAACCTTGCCCATGCCGGCTTCCACGCTCTCCCGCACGGTTTGTGTCGGGTCCAGCTGGGGTTCCTGGGGCAGATAGCCGATGTTCAGACCGGCCATGGGGATGGCCTCGCCTTCAATTTCCTTGTCAAGGCCCGCCATGATCTTCAGGAGGGTGGACTTACCCGAACCGTTAGTCCCCAATACGCCAATCTTGGCGCCCGGGAAGAAGCTCAGGGAGATGTCTTTCAAGATCTGCCGCTTGGGCGGCACGATCTTGCCGACGCGATTCATGGAAAAAACGTATTGGGCCATTGAGTGTCAAACCTGCAAAAATGAGCAGAAATTCTGCGTGCAAACCGAGATTATCGGGCCATGCGACAATACCCACCGTAGCGGGCTCCAGTTGCCCGCCACATCAGCACACTGCTGGGGACGAAGGAAGCATCAACTTCCAGGCTCCCACTCTTGAACCTCATCGGCTTGAGACTGGCTCGACAACCTCCCGGTTGCACGACAGGCCGATACCCAGCGCCCCGGACGGGCGCATCCAAAGACATGACATTTGACGAACTGAACCTGGCTCCTGCCATCCTGAAGGCCGTGCACGAAACGGGCTACGAAACCCCCACGCCCATTCAGGCCCAGGCCATTCCCGCCGTGCTCGCAGGCCACGACCTGCTGGCTGGCGCGCAGACTGGCACCGGCAAGACCGCCGCGTTTACCCTGCCCATGCTGCACCGCCTTTCGCAAAGCGCTGCCCCCAAGAACAAGTTCGGTGGCAAGGGCATCCGTGCCCTGGTGCTGACGCCCACCCGCGAACTCGCCGCCCAGGTGGAAGAATCCGTGCGCGAATACGGCAAATACCTGGATATCAACTCCACCGTCGTCTTCGGCGGTGTGGGCATGAACCCGCAGATCGACCGCGTCAAGCGCGGGGTGGACATTCTGGTGGCCACGCCCGGCCGCCTGCTGGACCTGCAGCAGCAGGGCTTCCTGGACCTGTCGACCGTGCAGGTGCTGGTGCTCGACGAGGCCGACCGCATGCTGGACATGGGTTTCATCCACGACGTGAAGAAGGTGCTGGCCCTGGTGCCCAAGGACAAGCAAAGCCTGCTGTTCTCGGCCACCTTCAGCGATGAAATCCGCGACCTGGCCAACACCCTGCTCAAGAACCCTCAGAGCATCCAGGTCACCCCCAGCAACACCACCGTGCAGCGCATCTCGCAGGTGATTCACCCCGTGGGCCGTGGCAAGAAGAAGCAGGTGCTGCTGCATATCATCCAGCAGCACAACTGGAGCCAGGTGCTGGTGTTCACCCGCACCAAGTTTGGTGCCAACAATGTGGCCGAGTTCCTGACCAAGAACGGCGTGCAGGCCATGGCCCTACACGGCAACAAGAGTCAGAGTGCGCGCACCCAGGCACTGGCAGGCTTCAAAAGCGGCGAAATCCGCGCTCTGGTGGCCACCGACATTGCAGCGCGCGGCATTGACATCGACGACCTGCCGCACGTCGTCAACTACGAAATCCCGAACGTCTCTGAAGACTACGTGCACCGGATTGGCCGCACGGGCCGCGCTGGCGCTACCGGCGAAGCCGTGAGCCTGGTCTGCATGGACGAAGAAGGCTTCATGATGGACATCGAGCGCTTCACCAAGCAGCAGATCCCGGTCCAGATCATCGAAGGCTTCGGCCCCGACGCGGGCGAGAAGGCAGAGCCCATCGCCATGGGCCGCCAGACCATCTGGGGCGGTGCAGGCAAGCCCCCGAGCCGTGACGTGATGCAGGCAGCCGCCAAGGCAGCCCGCAGCGAAATGATGGACCGCATCCGCACCAACAAGGCCGGCCAGGGTGCTGGCGGCGGCGGTGGCGGTGACCGCGGCCCCCGCAGTGGCGGCGGCGGTGGTGCCCGTGGTGGCCGCGCCGGTGGTGCCCCTGCTGCAGCGGGCGGTGGCGGCAATGGTCCGCGCGGTGGCCGTGCCGGTGGTGGCGGTGGCGCCCAGGGCGGCGGCGCACGCGCTGGCGGCCAGGCACCTGCACGCGGCCGCTCCGGCGGCAGCGCCGGTGGCGGAGGCGGCGGCTACGAAGGCGGCAATCGCTACGACGACTCGCAACCCCCACGCCCGAATGCCCACCTGGGCACGCACATGGGCCATGCCAACCCAGGCCATCGCAACTCCAGCCATGCAGGCGGCGGCGCTGGCGGCCAGCCAGATCCCATGCGCACCAGCGTGGACAGCTTGGGCGGCGGCGGTCGCCGTGGCGGTGGTGGCTATCGTGGCAACAACGGTGGAGGTGGCGGCTATGGCGGAGGCACGGGTGGTTCTGGTGGCCGGGGCAACGGGTCTCGTGGGCCGGGCGGTTCTCGCGGCTCTTTTGGCCGCTGATCCGTCGGTAGGCAAAAATACAGCCCATACCGGCACAGCGCCGGGCGAAGCGCTGCCACCCGAGGTGCATGCGCTGTATGCCCTTGGTCGGCGCATGCCTGACATCACGCATCCACGGCTGCACCTGCACGCTGTGGATTTTGCGGCCTTGGGCGCCCGGCCCGCGGTCCCGGCCCTGCCGCATGTGGATGATGTCTACATCACGTTGGGGACGACCATCGCAGCGGCCGGCAGCCAGCAGGCTTTTCGCGCGGTGGACCACGACGCGGTGATCGCCACCGCGCGCACAGCGATGGCGGCCGGTGCCACCCGCTGCGGGGTGGTGACCGCCATGGGCGCAGACGCAAATTCCCGCATTTTCTACAACCGTATCAAAGGCGAGGTCGAGCAGGCGCTCAAAAGCCTGGGCTTTGACACGCTCGTGATCGCGCGCCCATCCTTGCTGCTGGGTGAACGCCGGGCTCTGGGCCAGGCCGCGCGCCCCGCCGAGTCCCTGTCCATCAAGGCCTTCAAGTTGCTGGACCCGCTCATCCCCGCCAGCTACCGCGCCCGCCCCGGTGCCGATGTGGCGCGAGCGCTTGTCCATGCCGTGCAAACGCGGCCTTCGGGGCTGCACGTCCTGTCAGGCAACGCGCTGCAGGTCTTCTGACCTCCTCCCCAGTCCACTGCAGTTGCCTGTGCGATGCTGTGGCCTATGCGCCCCAACGACTTCCCCCAGCCCCTGGCCACTTTGATGGTGGCCACCTGCAATGTGCTCAACCTGGCCAATCCTGGCCGCCTGTTCTACGAGAACCAAGACCCCTACAGCCAGACGGAGTTTGATCGCAAGCTCACCTGGCTGGGCGACCGGTTTCGCATGCTCAATGCCGACGTGCTGGCAGTACAGGAGGTGTGGGACGACGCAGCATTCAAGGGCGCCCTCGGCCGCAGCGGCCTGCGCTACGACTTCGTGGCGGTACCCGGGGCGGAGAACGATGCGACGCGCACCGGAGCACAAGGCACGCCCCGGGTAGGCATAGCGACACGGCTCAAGGTGGATGCCTTGCAGTCGTTTGCGGAATTTCCCCCGGGCTTCCAGGTAGAAATACCGGGCCTGGGCCTGCACACGCGCTTTGAACGGCCGCCTCTGGTTGCAACACTGCGCATGAAACACGGACAGAGCCTGAACGTACTGACGGCCCACCTCAAATCCAAGCGGCCCAAGTTCCTGCAGGATGCACAGGGCAACCCCACGGAAGACCGGGACGACCGCAAGGTGATGGCGCTGGCATCGTTGCGCTCGCTGATCATGCGGGGCGCCGAAGCCATGGCGCTGCGCTGCCTGGTCATCGACCTGCTGCACCGCACCAGCGTGCCGCTGGTGGTCTTGGGCGACTTCAACGACACGCCCGACAGCGTCACCACACAGCTCATCTGCGCCACCAATGAGATCGCCTACGACCGCTCGGCACGCGATGTCGCGCTGTTCAATGCCTACGACCTGCAGGGCGATGCGGCGCTGAAGAAGGATGTCGCGTACTCACACATCCACCAAGGCTCGCCCAGCGTGCTGGACCAGATTCTGGTGAGCGAGGAGTTCGTGCACAACGGCAGGAACAGCATGGGCGACGTGCGGCGCGTGGACTACTTCAACGACCACCTGCACGAAGGACGTGACAGGACCCGATCGGACCACGGTTTTGTGCGCGCACTGCTGCGGCTGAAGATGGCACAGCAGACGGAGCCCTCACCTGCACCGTCCACGTCCGCCGGTACCTCGCTGGCCTCGAATCCAGTCCCATCGGCCCCAAAACTGTGACATCGCACAGGGTTTTGGCGCGTCAACCCCGGGTTTGCAACGGGATGTACGCTGACACGGCATGGCAGTGACGGGCAGGTAACATCGCCGTAACAAAGCCGCCCGGTCAGGCCTCAGAAGGCAGATACCACCATGAACATGTACTCCAACCCTCACCGCACACCACCAGAAGCGTCATCGGCCCTGCCGCCACCGGCTCGCCCACAGCGCATGCCCTGGAAGGTCTCGGCGTTGCTGGCAGCCGTGCTGCTGACGGCGTGCTCCAGCACCCCGCTGCCACCCTGGCCATCAGCGCCAGCCACGCGAACCAGCGCGCCGGCCCCCTTGCCCCGCGTTCAGCCAGGTACGGTGGTGCCAGCGCCCTTGGGCCAGGCCCCACAGGCTCAGGCCCCGCGCCAAGGGGCGATCGCCAGCCCGCTGCCACCACCCGCGCCGCTGGTCGTGCAAAACGAAGGCCCGATGGCGCCCCCCTACGGTGCGGCCGTGGCGGCCCGGTTCCCTGATCCACCCATGGCCTACAGCACGCCCGGCCTGGGGCCGGACCGCAGGGCATTCACCACCAACGCGGAGCTGGGCCAGTGGCTGCATTCACTGGCCGACCCTGCTCCCCGTGGGCCCACGCGCACCAAGCTGCTCAACCTGGGCATGTCGCAGCGCGGTGAACCCATCCTGGGCCTGCTGGTAACCCGCGCTGCGGGCACGGAACCCGCCAACCTGGACACCAGCGGGCGGCCCACCGTGGTGCTCGTCGGCCAGCAGCACGGCGACGAGCCCGCAGGCAGCGAGGCGCTGCTCGTGATCAGCCGTGAACTGGCCCATGGCCTGCTGGAACCCCTGCTGGACCGGATCAACGTGGTGGTAGTGCCGCGCGCCAACCCCGATGGCGCCGCCGTTGGCACCCGCGTCACGGCCAATGGCGTGGACATGAACCGCGACCACCTGCTGCTGAACACCCCCGAGGCCCGCGCTCTGGCCAAGGTGGTGAACGACTACCGCCCCATCCTGGTGGTGGATGCCCATGAATACACGGTGGTGGGCCGCTACCTGCAGAAATTCAACGCCATCCAGCGTTATGACGCCCTGCTGCAGTACACCACCACCGCGAACTACCCCGAGTTTCTGACCAAGGCCTCGCAAGAGTGGTACCACCAGCCCATGGTGGCGGCCCTCAAGGCCCAGGGCCTGACCAGCGACTGGTACTACACCACCTCGACGAACCCGGACGACAAACGCATCTCCATGGGGGGCACCCAACCCGACACCGGCCGCAATGTGAACGGCCTGAAGAATACCGTCAGCCTGCTGATCGAAACACGGGGTGTGGGCATCGGGCGCATGCACATCCAGCGCCGCGTGCATTCTCAGGTCACTGCCATCACCAGTGCGCTGCGCAGCACCGCAGAGCGGGCGGCCAACCTGGAGCAGGTCCGATCCTTCGTCGTGCGCGACGTGAGCGCCCAGGCCTGCCGCGACCAAGTGGTGGTAGAGGCAGCGGCCACTCCCACCCAGCGCGAGCTGGACTTCCTGGACCCCGAAACGGGTGCAGACCGCGCCATCCGGGTGGACTGGAACTCATCCCTCACCTTGCGCCCCACCAAAACCCGCGCCCGCCCCTGCGGCTACTGGCTGTCGGCCAACTCCACCGCCGCCGTTGAGCGCCTGAAAATGCTCGGCCTGCAGGTGATGCGCGTGGCCGAATCCGGATCGGCACTGGCCGATATCTACCGCGAAACCGCGCGTGAGTCCGGCGACCGGCAGGACGTGATCGGCACCATCGCTGGCGGCAAGGGCATTGTTCGCGTGCAGGTATCGCCAGTGCGCAGTGCCATCGACGTGCCTGCGGGCAGCTTCTATGTGCCACTGAACCAGCCCCGCGCCAACCTGGCAGTGGCCGCCCTGGAGCCCGACACGCAGAACAGCTATTTCGCCAACCACCTGATTGAAGAGCTGGGAAATACCGCGCGCATCATGTCACCCCCTGCCCTGGTGTTTGAAGACATCAACTAGCGCTTGAACGCGCCTGCCTGCAACCCACCGACGAACAATGCAAGGTCTTGTGGGTCGAGGCGGCAGAAATGCGGACCAAGGCGCAGGGGGTAGTACGCTGAAGCAGCCCAAAGGAGTCTGCAACCAGCGCCCCGACAGAGAAAATACTATAAAAATAGTAGCTACCAACGCTTATCCATCAAGCGCTAGCAGCCAAAAATGCATTGAATTCAGGCCCCACCGTGCAGCGATGCAGGGCGGGTATGCCGCGCAAGGCGTGCTTCGGTACGCTCCAGCACATGGCGGGCCATGGCCTGAGCCAGCGCCTCGTCGGCCAGGAACACCGTGCTGTCGCACTCCTGCGCAAGCCGCCGCGCTTCATCGCCGCTGTGGCTGCGCACCACGGTTTCGATATGGGGGTTCAATGTGCGCGCGGTGGTGATGATCTGCCGCACATTCAGGGTGTCCGGCGTAGCAATGACCAGCATGGCGGCGCGGGCGATGTGCGCTTGAATGAGCACGGCAGGGTCCACCGCATCACCAAACACTGCTGCAATGCCGGACTCCCGCAATGACTCCACCAGTTCGCGGTTCTGCTCTGCAACCACAAACGGGATGTCGTTGGCCACCAGCACATTGGCAACGCGGCGCCCCACCCGGCCGTATCCCACCAGCACCACCTGCCGCGCAAGATAGCGGGCGTCGGTGCTCATGGGCAGTTCGGCCAGGGGGTCGTCGCGCTGCTCCAGCCGCCGTGCCAATGCCGACCGGGCGCGCAACCAGGCCTGCAGCGGGGCAATGGCATGAAAGAGCATCGGATTGAGCGCCATCGAAATCAGCGCCCCCGCCAGCACCAGGCTGGCCCCCTCGGGCGGCAGCAGCCCCAGCGATGCACCCAGCGCCACCAGGATGAAAGAGAACTCCCCAATCTGCGCCAGGCTCGCCGAGACCGTGAGCGCCGTATTGAGCGGGTAGCGAAATGCCAGCACCAAGGCCGCCGCAGCCAGCGTCTTGCCCAACATGATGATCGCCACCACCGCCAGCACCTGCATTGGCCGGCTCCACAGCAC
The DNA here is from genome assembly GCF_057597245.1 of Acidovorax sp. NN32. Lineage (NCBI taxonomy): Bacteria > Pseudomonadati > Pseudomonadota > Betaproteobacteria > Burkholderiales > Comamonadaceae > Acidovorax > Acidovorax sp. NN32. The sequence continues at coordinate 2,226,694 of NZ_CP199679.1, read as the reverse complement.
GGAGGGGTCGAACAACATACCCACCGAGACAAAAAACAGCACGGCAAAAGCGTCGCGCAGCGGCAAAGACTCTTGCGCAGCCCGGTGGCTGAATTCCGACTCGCGCATCACCATGCCGGCAAAAAAAGCCCCCAGCGCAAACGACACCCCAAACAGCGCGGCAGACCCAAAGGCAATGCCCACCGCAGCGGCCACCACACAGAGCGTGAACAGCTCCCGCGAACCCGTGCGCGCCACCTGCCAGAGCACCCAAGGGAACAGACGGCGCCCCACCAGCAGCATCAGCGCAACAAACCCTCCAACCTGCAGCAACGTCCATCCCAAGGTCTGCCACAGCGCCGCGCCATCCACGCCCTGGGCGGCGGAACCTTCCCCCCCTTTGCCGCCACCCAGCCAGCCTGCCAGCGGCGGCAGCAACACCAGCACCAACACCATGGCCAGGTCTTCCACCACCAGCCAGCCCACGGCAATCCGCCCGGTGTGACTGTCCAGAATGCCCAGGGTCTCCAGCGCACGCAACAGCACCACCGTGCTAGCCACCGAGAGCGCCAAGCCAAACACCAAAGCCCCACCCAAGCCCCAGCCCCACCAGGTGGCCAAAGCCATGCCCAGCGCCGTGGCCACCATCATCTGCACCACCGCCCCGGGCACCGCAATCTTGCGCACGGCCAGCAGATCACCCCACGAGAAATGCAGGCCGACGCCAAACATCAACAGCATCACGCCGATTTCAGCCAACTGGCTGGCCATTGCCGCATCTGCCACAAAACCAGGTGTGTACGGCCCGATGACCACGCCCGCCAGCAGATACCCGATCAACGCTGGCAACCGCAACCGCGTAGCCACAAAACCCAACGCCAGGGCCAGCCCAAGCGCGGCAGCGATGGTGTGTATGAGCGTGACGCTGTGCGGCATGGTGCGGGCGGGGTGGGGGAATGCGTTAGCGGGTAGGTGACCTCGTTATACCCGCATCCACAGGGCTTTTGCTACTACCAACATCGGAGCCGCCATCTTCGGGCCAGCTCCGTACGCAGGGTATGATTCGCGGTCTGCGCTACAGCGCAGTTGCGAAATGTTTTGCAATACAAGCAAGTAGGCGCTTCTCTGCAAAAAGCTTGTCTACTGCCCGTAGCTCAACTGGATAGAGCAATAGCCTTCTAAGCTATAGGTCGGGGGTTCGAGTCCCTCCGGGCAGGCCACCCCATCCCCTCTGAAAAACACCTTTTCTGCATTGCGCCAGGGAAGAATCGGGGAGGAATTTTCGATTGATGCTCCGCCATCCTGACAAAATCGCAGGCATGGCCGCCCAGAACATCGTAGACCTCCCACCCTGCCGCCCAGGCATGGCAGACACCCACCGCCGCGCGACAAACGCATTCCGCGCGCACTGGCGCGCACACGGTACAGCGCAACCGCAGAAGCTGGTCCTGACCAGGGCCCAGGCCGACGATCTGCTTCTGTGCCGCCTCTATGGCTGCGTGCCAATGAATGGCGTGAAGCCAGAGCAAGGCAAATTCAATGGCAGCCCGATAGAGGTATCGGATGCCACTGCTGGCGTTCTTGTGGCCCACGATGGCACCGAGATGCCGCTGGCGGACTTTGACCAACTAGCTCACGCCTGAAGCCAGCTCTGGACGGTCGTTCTATATGGATGACCTCCTACGACGGCCGACACAGGCGAGTGTCCCAATGGACTCTTTCCACAAGGAGCTCGCCATGGCCACCGACCCGAACGAACACCCAGCCCACAAGGTCCCCGAGACCTATCCCCTTCCCCCGGGCGACCTGCCGCCCAGTACCGAGACGCCGACTATCCCCCCGCAGCCCCAGCTCCCCCAATCAGGGCCGGACTACGTTGGCGAAATTGAGGATGAAGGTGCAGATCCTGTGGGCCCGTCGCCCAGGACCAGATTTCTTCCGATTGCGGACGTCCCTTAGCCCCGCTGACGCCGCATAGCTACCATGCCCAGCATAGCCAGCAATGACGACAGTCCAAGTAAGGCGTACTCACCGAGCGTGGGAATGCTAGCTGGAGCGGCGGGTGGCGCTAGCCCCACATTGATGATGATCTCGTCGCCAGATGGCACGAACAACGTTTGAGTCCCCACGTTAAGGCCAATCGCTGCCAACGTCGTGCCTGCAAAAATCGTTTGATTGACGATCGGAGACGCAGAAACATAGTTTTCCGGTAGGTACAGCTCAGTTCCCAGGAGAAACACGTTGGGCCCCGAAGAGCTTGACCCAGCGGTCGGTACTACTGAAGGCAGCGAAATGCCAGGCGACAGCGCCCCAGGGTACCAATCTCCGTTTGTGTCTGAGCCAATGCAGAGGGCATTTGCACCGATGAATCCATCGCCAAGAAGACAGGGGCCAATGAGGCCTATGGAGGAGAAAGAACTGGTGTTTATCGAGCCTGAGCCACTCATCACGACATCAGGACCCACCTGATTGATGTTGATCGTGTAAACAGCCTGAGCTAGGTTCGCTCCCAGGAAGAAAATCAAGCCCACGCCAACGTCTCGCAAATTCATCTCCACCCCTTCATAAGAATACGTATCATTTGAAGTGTAGAGGATGTCTTTGATCCAGCCTAAGCCAAAGTTGCGGGCACGGCCCATGTAACGTCGGTTTTGGGGTGGTGAAAAGGTCGGCCCCTCCAGCTCCCGAAGGGCGATGCAAGGCGCCAAGCTGGTGAACTTGTCTATGTCCTCCCGGGGCTCCGAACTCACCCAGCTTCTCAAGGCCGTCAAATACTTGGGCCCGGTAGTTGCCGGGTTCTATCTTGTCGATTCTCAGCGTCAGGATCATCAGCGTTCAATGGATCAGGAGACGGCACAGCCACAGCGTGGAATGCGGTCCACAGCCGACCATCACAGCGTCGGCTTCCACCCCTGGCTCACGATTCAAGCGGCGCGGTGGCTCAGTTCTACTTCGGCGCGGACATTTCATGCACTGGTGCCTGAAGGGACACTCCCTTCCATCAAAAATCGGAGCACTATCGGTTTGGCTGCGGGACTGCAGCGTAGTTCATGGCAATGGCCTGGACCACTGCACCAATGAGCGCGCCATCGCCCGCACTCTGAGGCAAAACCTCCCGAACGATCTGGACCGCGTACTCCAGCTGCTCCTTGGCAAGGGCTGCTGACATGGCGTTGCCACGTTTTTCGCTGGGCGACGCGTCGCGGATCACAAGGCTCATGGAAGACTCCAGAAAAAGCTAAAGACGCAGTATGCGCTGCATACGACGCGCTCCATCCCGGCACTACCCAAATCCCGCCAAGAAAGACTGTTCGAAGAGTGGGCAGAAGCAATGGCTCCGGACTGCCCCTCACATGCTGGAGGCCCAAAACAAAAAAAAGCGCCGCAACATTTGTTGCGGCGCTTTTTCTGATTTGGGGTGGCTGATGGGGCTCGAACCCACGACAACAGGAATCACAATCTGTGGGCACAACCAAAGACTGATGCAGGTTTGCGCATGAGTCGCGGGAACTACTGCCGCATTTTTGAGCGCCTGAGCATGCGGCTTTCAGGCGGTTCGTACCCGTGGCAATCTGCCTGAAAACTCACGACATCAGCCGCTCCCCAGTCTCAAACGCATCCCGCCCATCCAGGCTGTTGTGAAACCAGACATCAGGCTCTGTCGGGTCTTCATCCGGCCTGCACCAGCACTTGCTTGTGTAGTCGTGCGGGCGGTAGTCGTCCATCGGGGTGACGTGGATTCCGTCGTCGGTGGAGGCTAGAAGCCAAGCCATGGTGGTGGGTGTTGGGTGTCGGCCTGGCTGGGCGAACCACTTGGCCATCCCGGCGCACCGGGGCGGGCCTTGCCGACGTGATCAGGTCAGGTGGCGGCAAGCTCCGATATCAAGCCGTTTTCTGGAGGCATTGGGCGTGACAGCTCTTCACGCAGCAGGAAGCCCAGCAAAGGCCAGATTTCCCGCTCTGCGTTCTCGCGGGCGACGCGGCGGCCAATGTCGGCATTGAAGTTTTCCGGGCTGGCGCAGGCAGAGACTCCATGCACAGTGAAGCCGTTGCGCAGTACCAGGACACAAAAGGTCATAAGCGTCAGCGGATGACCGATAGGAACGGGTGGCTGCTGCTCCGCTGGTACGCCGCGCAGAGAGGCGCCGTAGGCGCCATCCGATCCGGTGAAGTACCACTCGCTGACGATCTCGTTTTTCAACGCTGCGGGCGTCACCCGTGGCGCCTTGTTTGCCTTGGCCTGAATCTCGCGCTCCAGGGAGTCGGGGCCGGGGTCCACCACGGGGAGCGCGACGGTTTCCACACCAGCATGTGGGTCGCGGCATTCCAATCCACCCCGGCGAGAGCCCTTCACGGCGCCACAATCGGCACAGAGTTGCCCGCCATACGAGGAACTATGGCGCCAGTCATGCGAACTTTCGTTGATGGCCGCCTGTACGCTTCCACCCACAACACCCCAGTCTGTTGCGAGGCAGTCATTCACGCTGGGCACCCAGGTGCTGACCGTGCCGTCCACGTTCTTGATCGCCATGTAGGCGTTGTAGGGAACCATCGCGCCTTCACCAAAGTGCGCCTTGGCCGCGCCGGTCTGCACGGGGTAGCTGGCAGGCGGCACCAAATACACGAACATGCCCTTGCCGTTCCAGCCGGTGCGGGCGATGCGCTGGCCAGCCTTGATGGCCTCCAGGGCTGCTCCAAAATTCATTGTGCTCATGGTCTTCTCAGTGTGTTGACCCGGCAACCGGCCGGGGCGGGTTGAAAGATGCTGGCAATCGGGGGAGAATCCGAGCCATGAATCCGCAATGGGATACCTTCTGGGAGCAAGACTTGGAACGCCGCGCAGAGGAAGCGCGGGCTCCAATGGAGCGAAACCGTTGCCTCATGGATGTGTACCAGGCAAAAGTGGACGCATACATCGCAATTGCTGAGCGAGCGGGATTCAACAAGGACCACCAGCTTGTGCAAGAAATGGCAAAGCAATTGCCGGACATGCCAGCAATGAAGCCCCCGGAATTTGAGGTTGCGACAATCGCCATCCCTTCGATTGACATTCCGCCTCCTTCGATCCCGGTGTTGGACATTCCTGATATCCAGTTACAGAAGCCGTGACCATCAGGGCGCCATCAGCGCCCGGTCTGCATCAATCTGCCCGCGCAGCAGAACTACTTCCGAATCGCGCCGGGCAAGAGCTTCTCGGTGTTCTGCAACCACTCCTGCCCCCTCGACAATGTGGCGGTCGAAGGCCTCAAGTCGATTTGCGAGATCGCGGCGGGCAGCGTCGTCGGCTTGGGCTTGCGCGCGATAAGTGGCGGCTCTGCGGTCTGCGTCGAGGCGCAGCCGCTCAACGCGAGCAAGATCAGCGCGAGCAATGGCATCGCGCACAGGTTGCGAAGTGGTGAAGGCATCGGAGTTCTCCTGTGTGGCGGTGGCGTGGGTGGATTCCTTGCCTGCCGTTTTCGTCTCGTCGGCGCGCGCGGCTTCGGAGCGCTTGAGCGTGGCCTGCGTGGTGGTGGTGATCAGCTTCTGGTGTGCAAGCTGTTCAAAGTGCAGGCGCCCGGTCTGAACCAGCAGAAGCCCGCCAGCCGCGATTGCTGCGACCATCCATCCGTAGGCTTTGAGTTGGGCAAAGATCACCGCCAAGCCCTCCACCAGAACCACCACATTGCGATCAGGATTGGGCTCATTTGCGAACTGCCTTGTAAATCAGGCCGCCAATCACTGCCAGCACCAGAGCCAGCAGAGCCCAGCCCCATGGGTTGATCGCTAGGAAAAGCAACGCCTCACCCCACCATGGCAGGTAGAAGCCGCTGGCAAAGGCAGCGCCGGGCAGCAGCGCGAAGATGACCAGAGCCAGGGCGCGCATCAGATGCTCCCCTTCTCTCGCTTGATGCCAGCCTTCACGCCCAAGCTGAAGAAGTGCTTGGCCAAGCCTTCCAGCTGGCGCTCAGACCACGGCGTGCAGCCGACTTCAGCGCACTCCTTGGCATCGTCGGCAGAGACTTCCAGGCCCTTGGTGGTGGCGCAGCCGGTGAGGGCCACGGCGATCACGGCAGCAGCTAGCGTTTTCATAGCAAGTCCTTTCGACTGCACATGACCATTTCAGCCTTGCGCCGGTTGTGCAGACCCGGTACATAGACAGCCTTGCCGTTCTCAGTCACGAACGACCAGTTGGGGTCGCCGGATGGCGTGTAGGCCAGCGCGCGGCAGCCCTCAACAAGTCGCCCGGCGTTGATGAGGCCCATAGCCTTGCTGGCGCAGGTGTTGCCCACTCCCACGTTGTGCGCGTGGCTGCTCAGGGCGTCGAAGGTGTATTGGCTGATGCGGGTCTTGACGCAGTCCAGCAGCTTGAGCTGGGTCTTCTCGACCACCATGCGGTTGACTTCGTCGCACCGCTCTTGGCTCCAAACATCCCCCACGATGACGGGGTATGGACTGGTTGCAGGGGTGATGCCGTCGCAGACGGTGGGGATGCCGCGCGCCAGGCGGTCGGCGTAGACCTTGGTGGCTTGCTTCTTATCAGCTTCCCAGTCGTGGAGGAATGTCGCGAGGCCCGAGCTGGCGAGCACCAGCGGCACGCCAAACTTGATGACGACCTTGCGGACCGCCTCTTTCATTTTGGGTTCACCCCAGACTTCCAAGCCGTCCAGAGTGCCGCGACTGATGCGCAGGCCCCGACGATGTAGCCGAGGGGTTTGGCGAGCCGCCCGATGTACTCAAACACCCGGAACGCGCCTTTAAAGGATGTGAACAGGTCTACCAGCTCGGCGGTGCTTGCCGCTGTCTGCTGGGTGGCCGCTGTGTTCGCGGCAAGATCCTGTTCGATACGCCCCATGCGGGCATCACCAGCATCGAGGCGCACTTTGATCTCGGCGATTTCTTCCGAGTGGGCCGATGGGGCGCCTTGAGTCTGTGCTTGATCCATGAGCCCGGATGATCCGGGCCATGAAACATGTGCGCGAACCCTACTGGGGGGCAAAGGACAGGAAACCAGGCCATCAAGGGGTCTGATTAGGTGGTCGCAACCTTAAAAACCACAAAGCTAATTTTCAGCGCATCAGACAAAGATCCTCCGCTGCTGTTTTGTACTGTGATCTGGCAAGAGCCGCCCAAGCCTGTGTGGTTCGCGGCGGTAACTCGATACGGACCGCCAAACCCAACAGGGTTCGCGTACACCACATCGTTCGCGCCAATGAGAGAGTTCGTCAGAGTGAACGTCGCAACACCGCCATTGGCAAGGGCCGCGTTGTTCATCGTGATCACGCCAGAGGACTTATTCAGCGTGACACCGGTACTCTTGTCGGTGGCCTGTGTGACTGTCCCACCTGCACCAGCATCGTAGCCAATCAGGCCGCTGGTTGTGGTCAGGTTGCCGGATACCTTCAATGCGCCAGCCAGGTTGTTCGCGGTTGACCCAATGTTGGCGATCTTCACGCTGTTGACCGTGGCAACGCCGTCGAAGTCGAGAACTGTGTTACCCGATCCCTTGTTGGCAACCATGTGCACCGTGTCGGTGTCGTTGTAGAAGCCGAACTGCTGGTAGGTGGCGCCATTCACATTCATGGACGTGTTGCCCGTCACCGTGGCATTGCCCGACACAATCCGAATGCCGGTTCGTTCGCCAGATGTCAAGGCTACGCCGCAATTGATGACGTTGTTGGCCTCAATGATGGCTTCGGCCGCCTGCGTCTTGATGCCGCTGTGCGAGCAGCCGCTGACGCGATTGGCGATGATCGAAACTTCTTCATTGTTGGCTGTGGCCTGAATGCCAATGCCCACATTGCTTGCAGAGGTGGCAAGCGTTCGCCCAGTAGGCCCGGTGCCCGCAAGCTCCACGAAGTTGTCGGTGATCTTGTGGTGGCCGCCGTAGGTATTCAGACGGATTTCCGAGTTGCCGTCCTGGCCCAAGAAAGATGCACGCAGGCGCACACCATGGATGGCCTTTCCAGATGCCCCCTCCACCAAGATGCCATACCCAGTGTTGGCAAAGGTGGAAATCATGTCCCACTCGCCAAGGCTGGACGACGCGGCCGACCCAATGGCGTAGACGGCCAGGGCGTTCCCATCGTTCTGGTCAATGAGCATCTTGTGCAATGACCACTGGAGCTGACCCGTGGAACCGGTGTGCATGCGGATGCCGTCGCTATAGTTTTTGCAGATGCGCGAGTTTTTGATGCTGCTGAAACCCGCCTCACCCAAGTAGGCGCCGTAGTAGTGGTTAAGAACCTCTATGTCGTCAATGCGGCCTTCGCCGATGCGGTTGAAATCTATGCCATGTGCGGTGCTAGTTGGCGTCACATTGCGGTCTAGCGTTAGCCCGCGCAGCGACAGCCCAGCCGTAGATCCTACGAAATAGATTAAAGGCTGGGTGGTAGATGTCGAGGTAATGGTTGTCGCTCCGCGCGATGACCCATATAGACACTGATTGGCAAGGGCTCCAATGGTCAGTTTATCCGCCACAAAGTATGAACCTGGCGGCACATAAACGGATTTCTCGACAGCCAAAGCAGCTTGAAATGCAGCTGTGTCGATAGTGTCATTGCCAGTCCCAACACCGGTCCCAAAATCCTTCACACTGGCTACATCGCGACCCTTGTCCTGGAGTGTGCGGGCGACCGCGCCGCTACCGGCCGCCGTGAATCCTTGAATCGCGGTGGGCAGGGTGTCGGTGTCTGGGACTTCCCGAAGGAGCCCAGAAACCATAGAAAGCGGCCGACGAGTCGCCATGTGATCAAGCCAAAACGATCGGTTGACCAGCCTCGAAGTTCATCGACGCTGCGGCGGTTGCTAGGCCAACACGCTGCACCACGTTGCCAGAACCGCTGGGCGCAGTACCAACGCAAGCGCCAGCCGTTGTCCCCAAGAAAAGCGGCCCTGCCGTCAGTCCTGTGACCTGCGCATTGGTGCCCTCAAAGTACACCGTGGCATTGGCGGGGCTTGTGACTGCGGCAAGCACGAAGCCGTGGGCCTCCTTGCCCGCAGTCGTTGCGTCTGCCTTGCGCACTTTGGCTGTGCCTGAATCGTTCCAGACATTCACCAAATCACCGGCAGCAAGGTTCTCGCTAGACGCGATAGATGCAGTGTCTGCGCCGATGCCAGTCGGCATGAAAGACGAATCAAGGCGCCCGCTGGCGTCCAGCGCGGGGATCTTGTTAGCGTCTCCCGCCCCGGCGCTGTCCAGCAGCGCGGCTTCCTCGGTCAGCGTGCCCGCGTTGTTCTTGATGAATTTCTTGCTTGATGCAGTGCCCATGATGGTGCTCCTATAAAACGATGGGGGACTTGATCTGAATGACCATTGCCGTGGCGGATATCGCTACGCCGATGGCGGCCTGAAACCCGGTTGCTGGAGGTGTCTGCGTTGGGATACCGTTGGCGCCAGCGAAAATCGGCTGGTTAGCAGTCCACGACCAACCGGGTTCTGACATCTCGCCGGAGAACTGCACATTGATGGACGCGCCATCTACTGCGGCGCCCATGGTCAAACCGATTGCCGCGTGCGCTTGGGCTGGGTCGCTGGGGTCCACGTAGCCGACCTTTCCACCCGTGGTGGCCCGCACAACACGCTGACCGCCTAATGCACCGTCTGACACATAGGTGAGGTAACTTGCGCCAGACTGGCCTGGCGGCCCTGGTCGCCCCGTGCCGCCACGCGAGACCACCACTGAACCACGCCCGGTTTGCGGCGCCACCACAACTGCGCGCGTGCGCTCCACTACGACGACGGCCGATGTGGATTGCCGTACGACAACTGGATCAGACGACGGATCGACTACCGTGCTCACACCGTCAGCTCCGGATTCAGGGGGAATGTGATCGAATACTGGCGCTCGCGGGTGCCGTCAGCGCGCGTGACTTCGACGTGTCCAACGGCGTACGTCCACGCCGGGGCTGTTTCCCCGTACACCAGCGCTGCGGTGTCGGTGTGGCTTATGAACAGCCGCAGCGTGTCGGCGTCCAGCACGATGCCGGAATTTGCCGTGGAAAGTGTCTTGATCAGCGCATTGGTTTCAGGGTGCCGCAGCTGCACCTCTGCAGAGCAGCCTGTGTAGTCCTCCAGCACGCGGTCAGCCTCATTGACTGGCGCGCCAGTGTCAGCTCGGACAAGCTGGCCGCACACCCATTCGGTGTCGTACGGGAAAAAGCTGCGCTCCAACGCCTCATCAAAGGTGGCGCCTTGGATGATGGGCAGGCTGAGGCTGGCGGGCGTGATCGTCATGCCCCGCAGTGTTCCGGCGCCCGCCTTTTGGCGCCAACCCTACTGGGGGTTTAGCACCAGGATCAAATTGTCTGGCTGAGCGATGCGCTGCCGCTGATCGAGGCATTCGCGCTGACCATGGCCCATGCACTGGCCAGGCGCTGCGATGACGTGGTGAGCCCCACCTTCGCGGCTTCCATGCGGGCATCGTTCGTGTGCAACACCGCGTCCGTGTTGGCCTTGGCAATCTGAGCGGCAATACTCTTGCCCGCCTCGTACTGCTTCATGTTCGACTCCCAGATGCGGGAGATAGCGCCTGACTGGGCTTCTGCAGCACTCGCCCCGGCGCGGTATCCATCCACCATGACGGCGGATTTGCGCGATGCTGCTTCGACCTGCGAGGTCGAGGCCGACAGCTGGGCTTTCCAGCCGTCCCACTCCAAGCCCTTCGCGGCCAGCTTGACCTGCAGCTTGGAAATCTCCACGCGCGCGCGCTCGGCCTGGGCTCCGACCTTTGCACCGTAAGCGCGGGCCAGCGTGCCAACGGCTTCGACCTTGGTAGCCTCGGCGCTGATCGTGGCCTTGTACATCTCCGACTTCGCTGTTTCGGCATTGACCGTGGCAACAAAGGCTTTGACCTGCTCGGCCCCGGCCTGAATGCGCGTGCCCTCCAGTTCCACCAGCGTCTTTGCAGCTCCAACGCGGGCTTGGTAGATTTGCACGGCGGCCATGGAGCCTTCGATCTCGGCCTTGTAGCGCTCCACCAGAGACCGGTTGATGTCGGCCTTGGTCTGTTCGGCTTGCAGCAGAGCCTTGAATACCTCGACCTTGTTCAACTCGGCCTGAATAACTGTCTGATAGGCCGATGCATAGGCCTGATACCCAGCCAGCAAAGCCTTGTATTGCTCCAATGCCGCGTTGTGGCAGGCAATGGCGTTGTCGGCGGCGGTCTTGGCAAGGTCCACGGCCATGACTTCCAGCTTGTAGGCGTCATCCAGCAATGTGGATTCCAGCTGCAGCGCCAGGGTCGTCGCCTGCTGCAGATTGGCCTGCTCAAGCTCGGCTTGCTTGATGGCGATATCGCGCGACAGGCCGGACAGCTTGTCGTTGTACTCGCGGCGTGCATCTGCCAGTTGCCCGGCCAGCACACCCGATGGCAGCGCGAAGCCCAGCGCTTCGGATGCGCGCAGGACCTCCTGCTCTTTCGCCAGGGCAATCTGCGTTTCGCGGTCGCGCGAGCGGTCCCAGATCGCCTGCTCCACAGCAGGGGCCAGCCCGGTTCCACCCTGGATACGAGCATTCAGCGTGGCCTTGAGGTTGTCCAGCAACTGGCTGGCGTACCGCGCGCCGGGCGAATAGGCGAACGGCGCTGGCTGCAGAACCGACAGTTCCGGAATGTCGTCCAGCTTGTCCAACCAGTCTTCGTGCAGGTTGATCCCACCAAAGCTGTGGGTCTGCAGCGTCAGGAACTCCGGCGCATCCGGCAGGATGACCGTGGGCGCATCTGGCAAGGCCACGTCGCGCACCTCGGGCAGCGTGGGCGCCGTGCCGATAGTCAGGGCCGGCGCGGCGGGGAAGTTCAGTGTCGGCATCTCGATGTCGAAATCATCGATTTGCACGTTTCCCACGGTGTCGGTCAGCGCGGACGGCATCCCTCCTGGGATGGAAAGGTCAATCTCCGGCAGATCCGGCAGATCCGGGATGGGAGGCAGGTTCGGAGCTGGCAGCGTGTTCCAGGTCACGCTGATCGTGGGCGGCTGGTACACGCTGGCATTCAATGCTGCCTGAAACCCTTCAACGGCCTCCGTGGCGGCGTCGGCCAAGTCGATGGACCGGTCGTATTTGTCGTTGACGATTTCTGCTGCACTGCTGGTTGCGTCGGCCATGGTTAGACCCTCCGTGTTTTCGATTGACGATTGAGGACTTCAACGCGATCAAGCGTGAAAGCCTGCCCGGCCGGATTGCTCAGGCCAAAGCCCAGATAGTTCTCGCGGATGCCGCGTCCAACGGGGCAGCGTGTCTCTCCGCTGGACCGCATCGGGAACGGGTAATGCCAGCTTTGCTGTGCGCCATGCACAGTGAACCGCGCGCTCCCGCAGCCGCGCATGGACAGGTACACCATCTCAATGGCGTGCTTTAGCGTGGACTCGCGCAGCGTGGCTGGCAGCCGGATGTTCGACACGATGGGCAGGCCGTCGTCGGTATCGCCACCGAACTCGTAAAGCCCAGTTGCTGAGCCTCCGTGTGTAGGCGTGATGCTCTGAAAAGCGAAGCGCGTGTACTCGGACACCGCACCGTTGAGAGTGTTGCAGACGATGGTTTTCATACGACGGATAGCAAGGTTGAATCGTTCTTTACACGGATGTCGGTGCCTTCCTGCACATCCATCACCTCGTGAAGAAACTTGGCGCTCACGTCATCGGCAAGGATGATCCAGCTGCGCAGCGGCGGGGCAAAGATGCCAGCCGCGATGTCAAGCTCAAGGATGTTGATGCACACTGCGCCGGTCAGCGGGTCCGCTGCTTGTGACACCACAAACTGGCGGCTCTGCAGGTCGTCCATCGTTGGGACCGACTCTTCCAGCTTGAAAAACTCGACACCTTTATGAACCACGGTCAACTGACGCGAAAATGATTCGGTCGTGGTTTCGGAGCCGCCATCAACCACCGTTGGGGGTGACGTCCTGTTGTCGGATGTGTTGTCGATTACCGTGACGACAACCGCCTGGCGGCGTGGCCGGTAGAGCACATGCAAATCTATCGTCAGGTCAACAAACAGGATCAGCATGCCGCTCTCTATGCGCGTTCTGATTTCTGTGCCTTGGTTAGACGCCAGTGTGTACGGCGTTCCGTCAGGCGGAGTGAAGTTCTCAGTGATGTTTTGCACGTTCCGCGCAAATGTCAGAGACCCGCTATTGAACTGCAGAAGGTTGTCGCCCCAGGTAATGGAAGGGCCGGGGAACACATCATTGATAGAGCCAGTGATGGTGGTTTCTTCCTTGTAGTAGTTCTCTTCCGTGGTGTAGGCGCGGAATGTCGATGTGATACTTGTCCCGCTGTTCCCGCCCGTTGGGTAGCGCAGCGTGAAGTCCGTTTGCCCGCCGCGGCCGTCGTACCCATACCCGCCCGCCACCAACTCCCACGATGGTGTGTAATGTTCGGTGGTCGTGGTAAGACCGGCGCCACCGGAACCCACAGTTGTGGATGAATAAGAGCCTGGAATTGATGAGCCCACAGCATTCGTAGACACGATGGCCAGGGCGTCATCCGAGATCCGCAGGTCAGTTTTCACATACTTGTCATCGGACGCGCGGCGCATCATCAACCGAGCTGTATTGCCGTTGGGCGAAACAGAGAGGGTTTGCCAGATCAAGGAATGGCCTGCCGGGATCTCCATTTCAAAGCGCAGCGGCCCAATCGGCAGAATCGACTCTGGGGCACTGGCGTCGTACGGCTCACCATGCAGCCGCAACCGCGCTGGGTCGAATTCAGCGGTGATCTGCATGAGCCAAACCGTACCGTCAGACGCCAGGCGGAAGAAAGGCACGGTGTCGTAGTCGCCCTGTAGAGAGCCAACCCGTTTTTCGTTATCGGTATAGATTCCGGGGCCTGATGTAAAGCTTCGCATCCAGTAGGCGCGGGTGTTCGTCCCAAAACGCCTTTCGAAAGATGGCTGCTCCTTCAGGTCGATGTCATAGCTCACGCCACCGAATGCCGTCACAGACTTTTTGCCAGACTTGCTGACCCAAATCCCCTTGCCGCCAGAGTAGCCATCTACCTTGCGCACGCGCCATTTCCCCGTTGTGATGCGCGTCCCTTTGCGCACTCGCGGCGTCAGAATGTACGGTTGCGGCCGATCTTCATCTTTGTGGATGTGCCCAGCGACCAATCCGCCGTCCAGCATCGTGAGCGACAGGCCGATACCACTGCGGCGGAGGTCGTCGTCTTGACCCTGCGGCCAGATCTCCATGATCGTCTGCGGGCCAATCACGACGATGCGGTAGCGCGACCCGTCCGCCAGCCACCCGGTAACGATGGGGTTTGCCACCACGCTCACGCGGGAGCTGTTGCAGAAGTTCGCAAAGGACACTTGAGCCATGGCGCGCTGCTCAGCCGTCGCCTCGCCATAGACACGCAGCGCTGGCGGCGCGGCAGCAGGCACCGGGTTGCCCGTTGGCGTAAACACCAGTGGATTCCAGATGCTCATTGCGGAACCGCCAGGTATTGGGGCACGCCGTCGATCTCGCGAAACGTCGCGCAGACTTCCGTGGCTGCGGTCTTGTAGCGGTCCCCGGTCAGGCTGTATGTCTGGCCGCCGTTGAACCCAGCAACGATTCCCTCACCGGCAATGCACAGCATGGCCGCACCGCCGCCCGTGCCGTCGCCTAGTTTCAGGCGGTCGCCCGGAGCTGAGACGCCAGAGCCTGGCACCACGGCACCGCGCTTCGTGGGAATGAGCGCCAATGCATCCCATGTAATGCCAGACAAGAAAAACAGATCCTTGTCCGTGCCAACATAGATCCCATCGTCAACAGGTTGGATGGCGGTAATCTCGCCAACCATTTGCTTGAAGTCCCGCCAGTCCGAGAGGTGCGGCGCATTCGGACGGCTGGCCCACAACGCATTGCCGACAGCGGCGAGCACGCGACCGCGCCAGAACGCCGTGTATGTGCCCACCGGGAACGACTGCGCGCCCAGTGTTCTGCAGGGCAGCACCAGCGCCGCGTTGTTGCCGGTGTACTCGAAACTTCCCGTGGCGGTGGCACCCGCAAGGTAGCCGCCCTCCCCGTTCAAACCGCTAAGGTAGACATTGATGGCGTGACCATTCAGCTGCGGCAGTCCGTCCAATCGGAAACCGCTGTTGATGGAAATCGGCTCTGAACTGATGGCAGGGCTTTCCAGCCGGTCCGACAGACGCACATGCGTCAGGTGGTAGCGGTAGGAGCCTGGGAACAGTTCGCCAAAAGCATCATCATGGAACCCCAATGACGCTGGAGCCGGAACGCTGCGGTCCCGGCCCGTGAGCCCATCGGTTACGCCATGGATCAGCCCATTGGTGTAGGTCGTGCGGCCGTCAGGCAGGTTGCAATACCAGACGCGGCCAGGCCCAAGGGCGGGGTGAATCACATGCTGCGCGCCGCCCGGGTGGATGGCGATCAATGCGCTCCCCGTGGTGGCCAGCATAAACCCTGCGGCTTGATGGATGTTCTTGTGGCAGATGTCGGCAGATTCCGTGAAGCCGTCTCGGCGATTGATCTCGCCCGTCAGCCCAATATCCACATCAGTTGCTGCGACCAGGTCGCTGCCCGTCATCCGAAGCTCGGGCAGCACGTTATTGATGCCGGTGAAGGCCTCGAATGTCAGCATGACACGCCCCTGTGAATGGATACGGCGCCGATCTCCAAGGGGAATTTCTGCCGCGTGATCGTCGCAAAACCGATAGGACCGTGATTGCCTAGCTCCAATGGCGCAGCATTCCCGGCCACGGCAGCCATGTCCCCGCCGACAGCTCGATGCACTCCCGCCGTCAGCAGATCCATCCCACTGACCGCAAATGCCATACCAATTCCGGGAACTGCAAGTTCCAGCGGCCATGCAGCACCGGCGATAGTGGCCATGCCTGAAGCGAAGTCCCCAAACTCCAGTGGTTCGGCGGCGCCAGCGATGGTCGCCACTCCCAGAGTCGGCGCGCCAAGCTCCAGCGGCTCCAACCCGCCAGCCACAGCCGCATAAGGCCCTGGCGCCATGCTTGGCATCCCAAACTCCAGCGGACGCGCACTCACACCAATACCCGTCATAGGTGGTGGCAGAACGCCGCCTACATCAGCCACATGCAGCCCGTATGTCAGGAGGTCAAGGCTTGCCGGGCGTGCATGGATTGGAGATCCAATCTGCAGCGACAGGGCGCCGAACTCCATCACATCCGCGTCTCCAGCCACAGGATTCACCACCATGACGGGTGTCCCATGCTGGAGGATGTCCAAGCCAGGCGGAGAAAGAACTGGGTCGTAGAACCCAAGGTGCACACCATGATCCAGAAGATCAAGTCCGTCCGGCTCTAGTGCATACATGAGGCTCGCGTCTCCAAATTCCAGCGGCTCTCCATCCCCGGCGTCTGTACTGCCAACGGCTGTGTGTGTCCCGGCCGCAAGCAGGTCAAGTCCAGGTGGCAAAAGAACAATGTCACCGCCGCCTGTACCGTTGATCGCCGCGCCGTTGATGAGGGGATAGCTCATTGCTTCTAGGCGCTGTACTCATCCAGCTCAACGAAGATGCCGCGCCAGTAGAAGCGCCCCATGCAGCGTCCGCCAGAAGCCGCTGTATCCACGCGAAAACGCAAGCCCTCACCAACAACCATCTGGCCGCCAGTGGTCAGTGGTATGCGGTGCACGCAACCATCACCAGTGATTTGGCTCAGGGTCACGGAATCTGCAAACCGCGTCGGCGCGGCGTCGGTGCCAATATCCACCACGGGCGGGGCTGCAGCCGTGTACTTGTAGGCGATGAACCCCACCTCTGTAATCAGCACATTGCGCAACTCGCCTGTACTGATGTCCACAGGCAACGCCGTTGGATACCACGATGCGCTATCACCAACTGGCGTCGCGCCAGTGGTGTTCCAAGTGGGCTCGCCAGCAACACTGCTGACCCCAGAGGCGTTCACGTCGGTAATATCGAGCCAGTATTGGTTGCCATCCGGCGTCGTAGGAGCAACCACGGCGCTTCTGCCTCGCGGGGTGTCGTCGTCCCATGCGTCAGCAACCCCGAGGTCAACAGGAATACTCCCGCCCACCGATTCATTGGCGAAATTGCTGTCGAACACTCCCGTGCCGGACTGTGAACGCAGAAGTTGCAGAGTGTTCCAGCCGGATAGCTGGACCCCGTCAATGATTCTTGACCTTCCGCCTACCACGAGGGCATTGCTGTCTCGAACGTCACTGGAAATCGCGCCGCCACCAAGCAAAAAGGAAGTAGCCCCACCCGGGGCGGAAACTGCTCCCGTCTGCGGGTCACGTTGAAGAAAGTAGTCAAGCACCTTCGCCGTGATGCGTGCAGACACCAAAGTGCCGATGGGCCACGCCTGGGCGACGCCCTCATACTCTCGGACGACGGTGAACGTAGTCCCGGCCTGCCCCGTAATCAGCACCACCTCATACATGCCAGGAAACGAAGCATGGGTGAGGGTCGCAGGTTGTCCGCTGCTCAAAAACGCAGCAAACGTACCTTCTGCCGTGTCATCACCAGACACCACCATGGAGGTATCCGTCGAATCGGTGAAAGTGGCGGCGAGCGTCGTCTCCGCGTTGTTGCTGAACTGATGCAGCATGGCCGCTCCTTAAGCTGGCACCAGGCGGAAGATCTTCGCCGCGCCGCTGCTCCATTGCTGGGTGTAGTTCGCTCCATTGGTGGCATACGGAAGGCCCACGGTGTCCGTGAAAAGGATCAGCAGCGGGGACGTTGCAGAGTCACCCGTATCCTTGTAGATCAGCACCGAGCCAATGGTGGAGCCCGATGCGATGGCACCAAATGCGGCATCATCAGCATCAAACACGCCATCAGCGACGGACTTGCTCGCCAGCGTCTGGTCTGTACCAACGCCTGCGCTGACGCTGGACAAGAATTCATGCCCGGCGTCGTAAACGTAGGATGAAGGCAGCAGGCGTACCTTGAGGGTGTCGCTGGAGAAGTTGATGCTTCCTGCCAAGACTTTTTCGGCACCCTTCGGGAAGAACGGCAGGGTGATGCGAGCGATCTTCTTGACATCGTTGCTCCACGGGACCGTGATCACGCCACCATTGGTCGCAGCCGGTAGCCCGGTTACCGTGTCGAAATAGAACAGCAGCGGCGAGGTCGATGCGTTGCCGGTGTCTTTGTAGACCACCAGGGCTTTGATCGTGCTGCCAGGCGCAATGGCGCCATAGTTCAAGTCGTCGGCGTCCAGCACACCGCCAGTCACTGACTTGCTTGCAAGCGTTTGGTCAGTGGCAATGCGTGTCGTGGAAAGGTCAGAAACGAACTCATGCGCCGTGCTGAACGTGTAGCTGGATGACACGAGCGCAACCTTGATGGTGTCATCAATGAAGTCGATGCTGGCGCTCAGCATCTTCTGGGCACCCTTGGGGTATGAGGTGTTGGCCATGGCCGGAGCTCCTGCAATGTTGGTTCATTGCAGTGTTCCGGGGATGGCACGAAGGCGCGAACCCTACTGGGGGGCAGATTGGCCGGTGCTAGAGTGGTGCCCGGAGGTGAAAAATGAAACTACTAAGCTATATGGTTGCCGCTTCCGTGCTGGCCACGGTTTCGGTCTCGGCGACAGCGCAAGCCAATCCTTACGAGTGCCGGAAGGCCAAACGTGAAATGGAGTTCACTGGAACGTCGATGGGGTTGACGCCAGAGCAGCGAAACGAGCGCTACCGAACTGAACAGGAAAAAATCAACCGGTTCTGCGGAACAAACGACGCCCCGCCTGTCGTGCAAACACTGCCTCAACGGCAGCCTGCCCCGCAGCCATATGGCAACATCACAAGGTGCGAACCAGGCTTTTGCTTTGACAACGTTGGACGGGTATACCACCGCAACGGCCCCGAATTCTTGACAGCCCCGGATGGCAGGACTTGCCATCGTGCTGGACCAAACTGGGTTTGCCCGTAAGGAGACATGAAACGCCCGCACTCAGCGGGCTTCGTTTTCACTGAACGGCAGCTACTTCTTGTCGTGCCAGTACAGCACAGCCACCACAGTGACAATGACCGCGACAACAGAACCAGCAACAGCGGCCAAGCCAAAGAAAAGCAGAGTTCCAACCGCAATGGCGCCAAGCACCAGGGCCAAAATGCCAAAGTCGGCAATCCACCCGCGCTTGGTTGCCTCCCAGTTTTCAGCACTTTGCAGCAGGTTTTCCGACTCGCGTAAGCTCATCGGTGGGTCGTAACGCTTGGTCATCCGCGAAATGTAGCAGCATCAGCGCTGGATGGCGAATCCACCGGGGACCGGGACCACCCGCCCGCCCACCTCGCGCGCCGCTGCGGCTGCCTGCAGCCTGTTTCGGTATGGGGCGGGTTCGTCAGTTTGCCCAGCTCGGCTTGCCAGGCCTGTGGCAATCGCGCCCGCACCCTCGGGAACCCGTGTGACTTCGGTCCCGGCGTTGCGGATGGCCAAGCGCTGCATGGGCGCCGAAAGCAGCCCCGCACGCACAGCAGGCCTTGCCGCTACTGCAGCCAGCGGCAGAATGTTCCCGGTCCCTGCAGCCGCAGCAGTGCCGCCGAACCAATCGAGCGGGCTGGTTGCCTTTGGCGCCTCTTTGAGCGCTTGCGTTGCCTTGGGGAAAGCCTGCCCGGCCTCGGCAACCGTGCGCAATTCGTCTGTCAGCGGCTTGCCCTTGGCGAGATCCGCAGCCAGCTTCACGGCGTTGACGTTTCCGGTCTGTGGATTGAGCGCGTTCTGAACCGTGTAGGTCTTTGCGATGGTCTGCCGGGCATTGCGGAAGTTCTTCAACAGGTCGCCGGCTGGCTGGCCCAAGCTCTTCAAGTGATCTTCGATGGCATCTTCCAAGGCGCTGGCGGCCTGCTTGTACGCCTTGCCGGACATGGCCTCACCCGCACGGTAGGCAATATCCGCGTTCTCGCGCATGGTGCGGATCATGTTCAGGCCATCGCCTGCGTCGAACTGGCCGGACCGCAGCGCGTTGATATCGTCAACCACCTTTGGCACCCTGGCGCCGGGAAACGACTTGCCTTGGCTGGTGAACGGGCTCAACGCCTTGTCCAGTGCGCTGGAGTAGGCCTTGCCCGGGGACACAACACCAGATGACGCGACTGGAGCATAGGCGCCAGCTGCGGTACGCCGGATGTTTTCTAGCGTGTCTACATTCAAATCCACGTCATCCGCCACGCCCAGTGCTTTGCGTGCCAGGCTGTTGGACACGTTCTGATTGCGGGCGCTGGCTACCTGGGCGGTCTTGATCTTTCCACTGAACCCGGACAGTGCCTCACTCACAAGCCCTGGGCTCAGGTCAGCCGGTGGCAGCACATAACCCTGCTCGGCTGCCTTTTGGGCTGCTGCGCGGGTCTGACGGCCGGTGTCTGTGAGCACCCGACGTGGCAGCAACGCGTTTGGGGCAATCGCACCGGCAATGCCTGCAGCCAGCTGCGCAGCTTGACCTCCACCTTCTTCTCGGACTTTGCCGGACGCGCCTGCGCTGGCGGCACCACTGGCAAGCTGAAATCCCGGACCCTTCGCCAAGGTCTCACCCACAGCGCGTGCCACAGGTGTAGCGGCACCTTTCGCGAGCGTATTGCCCACACCAATCACGCCTGCGCCGCTTGCCAGGGCTGATGTGGCATCGCCAACCCATCGTTCTTGCGCGGTCTCAGGCTGCGGAAGCCCGGCCTTGGTCAATGCGTTGTCCAGCGCCTGGGCCTGCTTGGGGAATCGGAACCCTTGCCCCTCGCCCATGGCCACATCAAGCCCTTTGTTGGCAACACCTGCCACGGCATCGGCTGCCATCGCGGGGATGGCTGCGACACCGGTGATGGCGTGCCGGGCTGTCAACCCCACCTGGCGGCCAAGTTCGGCCCCCACGGAGCGCTGGGGCTGGGTCGCTGCCGGTGCAGGCGCGTCATCAAGCTGTCCATTGAATGGCTGCAGCTTCGCCGGAGCGCTGCCACCGGGTGCCGTAGGCGCGTCAAGCTCGCCCGTGAATGGGGTCAGTGCCATGCGTCAGCCTCCAATGAATCGATTGCCCTGCGCGTCTTCATAGACCGGCCGGCCGCCTGAAGTTCCGACTTGCCGGGACATGCCGGATGGCAGGCCTTGCGGCGCCTGAGCCTGCTTTGCCTGCGCTGCATCAATCATTGCAGCGCCCCCAGAACCAGCACGCACACGGGCTGTTTCAATCAGGCTCTGTAGACGTTTCTGCTTATCAAGCACCGTCTGATCATCGTCGCTGGGTTGTGCGAAGTAGGCGCGACTCAGGCCTTGCAGCTGCTCCTTGGTGTAAGCCGCGCCAGTGTTCAAAGTCAGCGCTGCATCTAGCGCATCAAGCTGCGCGGCCTCCACACGCTGACGATCACCAGACCTCAGAATGTTGGCGGCTCCTTCTGGCAAAGCATTGATTGCGCGCGTTGCCAATCCTGGGCGAATGGCTCCTGGGTTCGTCTTGCCCACTTCATCGATCAGTTTGAGCGCGTTGTCCATGCGCAGCGCGTAGCCCGCCGACTTGGCTTGATCTTCTGTCAATGGCTTTTGACCTGCCGCATTCGCCTTCACCCTGGCGGCATCCAGCGTTGCCGCAGCAGACAGCCCGGCCCGTGCGTTTGCGCCGCGCTCGCCAATCAGCGTGCGCTCCAATGCGTTTTGGCGGTCGGCCGCTGCATTCAAGCCGCTGGCCGTCACCTGCAGTCCTGCGCGCTGCGTGTCGCCCTGCTCGCGCATGGCCTGCTGAGCAAGACCCGGGGCACTGGCGCGCAGTGCGTTGTCGGTTTCCAGGGCTGCACGATAGGCGGACTGGGCTTGATTCCGTCCACCAGTTTGGTCAAATCGCCCGCCGTTGTTGGTGATTGAGGATGCCGACACCTCCAGATTGCGCAGGTCGTTTCGGCTTTGCCAGTCGTTGGCGCTGGTGCGGATGGTCGGCACTTGCACACCCTGGGCGGCGCTGGGCATCTGTCCAAGCACTCGCGCCAGCGACTCTTGCGCCTGACGCCCTGCCAACGAATCAGCTGCGGCCATATTTTGCGCGCTGATTTGCCCACCGCCTGGTGCAGCGCCATTGATCCGCACATCACCGCTGATGTTTGCCGGGCCGGTGTAGCTGTTGCCAGTGCGTGTGATGGCGTTTTGCGTAGCTGGCATTTGGCCCATTGCTGCAGCCGCAGGGCTCTGTGCCGCCACGCTGGGTTGGGGCGTGCCAGCAGGCTGCATGAATGGTTGCGATGGCGACATTGATGGAGCTGCTTGGCTGGCGCCGCTATCGCCAGCCGATCCTGCCACCAGGGTCGCCCCGCCCAAGCCTGCGGCGCCAGCAGCATACCGGCCAAAGCCTCGCGCAGCGCCTGGTGCGGCCTGGCCAGCAGCAGCGGCGCCTTGCCCCACTGTTGGTGCGCCCAGTGCGGCTGGCTCAACCACATCAGCCCATTGCGTGGCAGCCCTTGCGCGCGGGGCGAATCCAGCCGCAGCCTCGCCAACCTCACCGGCTGCGCGCGTTGCAAGTTGCCCACCAGTACCGGATAGCGCGGCCTGCGGAGCGCCCT
The DNA here is from genome assembly GCF_057597245.1 of Acidovorax sp. NN32. Classification (NCBI taxonomy): domain Bacteria; kingdom Pseudomonadati; phylum Pseudomonadota; class Betaproteobacteria; order Burkholderiales; family Comamonadaceae; genus Acidovorax; species Acidovorax sp. NN32. The sequence goes on along the minus strand of NZ_CP199679.1, from coordinate 2,204,273 downwards.
GGCTCATGCTTGCAGCCCTGGTCAATGCACCGCCGCCACTGCGGCCGATTTGGCCCGCTGCAGGTGCTGCAGATGCTGCGCGGCCTACCAAAGATCCGCCTTCTTGCACGACTTCCCATGCGGCGGGGATCACACGCTCCGCAGAGACAGCGCCCCCAGTTGCAGCGCGCGCCACTTGAGCACCGCCACGAGATGCCAAGCCACCAACACCTGGCAATGCGGCAAGCGTGTTCATGGCGTTGCGGCCGATCTCGGTGTTCAAAGGGTTGTTCTGGCTGCCGTCTGGTTGAGGCGCCTGCATTCCGCCTGTCGGGATTTGCGCCAAGCGCTTTTTCAGGTCGTCCTCGACCATCCCGCCATCCGCATATCGGCGCGGTTGGTTGGGCATTGCACCGAGTCGGTCCGCAGCTGGAGCGAAACCGGTAGAGGACAGAGGGCGGGGTGTGCGACGCCATTCAGGCCGGTTGGTAATAGATGCAGCCGATACATCAGCGCTGCGCTGGTCCTGTCGGGCCTGCCAGCCCATGGCTGGCGCTGGTTGTTGGGCCGGAGCAGGCGCAGTGGGTGCCGCTGCGGAAGCAGGAGGTGCTGTAAGCGCAGCTACCGAACTTTGGGGTGCAGAAGTCACCCCGTTCTGCTGTTTGGCGACTCGGTCCCATTCTGGGTTGATCATGCTGACAACAGTATTTGGGGCCTGAGTCTGGGCCGGTGCTGCGATGGGCCGTGACGGCACAACGCTAAACGTGCCGTTTCCAGGCTGATACCCGGCGCCTACTTCCGTCACACCAGGGTCGCGCGTCACCGCTGCTGCATCACCGAAGCTGTTGGGGCGGTTCGGGTCCACCATGCCGCCGTCAGCGTACATCTGTGGCATCTGTGCCATGCGGTCTGCTGGGTTGAAGCCCCGGGCGTCGTCATCGCCTTCCACCTCGGCATCAGTCTGCCCGCCGTCTTCGCCATTCACTGGCGTGTGTGTGGCGTCTTTGTACAGTTTGAGCACAGCAGCGCCCAGCGCCATCACTTGTTCGGGCGGAATCTTGAATTCGCCATCACTCAGACGCACAGGCATCGTGCCAAGCTTTTCCAGCGCGCTCGGGCCGATTGCGGCCGTGGAGTCGGCGGGCATGATGTACGTGCCGGGCTCGGCTTCGTCGGGGATGCTGTCGCTGGTTCCGGTGCCAGGGCCGCGCACCATGCCGCCACGGGCAAGCATCTGCGGCGTCAGCGGCATTTTCTGGAAGCCCATGGCCTCCATCTTGGGGATCATGGCTTGCAGCTGTGCGACGCGTGGGTCAGATACAGGTGCTGGAGCGGGAGCGGGAGCAGGCGCTGCGGCTTGCTGCGGGTAGCCCATCGCGGCCATCTGCGGCACCATTTCGCGCAACTGGCTCAGGCCACGCGAGCCAAAAGCAGCAGGCCCGGCATCAGCGCTTTTCATGCGCGCAACCAGGCCGTCGTCTGCATATTGTTCAGGGGTTTGCGCGAGACGGCGCGCTGCCGGTGGCTGGTAGCCGTACATCGGTGAGCCTTTCGGGGTGTCTTGCCGCCAAGTCTCCCGCTGTAGAAGGGTTGTGGCGAACCCTACTGGGGGCGTCAGGCTATAGGGCCGGGAGCATGCGTGTCGCGGTCACGCATCCACTGCTCATTGCGGGCGCCGTGCTTTTCGCCAAACTCGGCAACGAACTTGCGCAGGGCAGTCGCGGCCTTGGCTGGGTCGCCCAGGTCAGCGTCTTGTCGGCTGTACGCCCGGTACAACATCCACTCCACCAAGGCCGGATGTGCTTCCTGGCGGATCTCTGGCCGGTCTGCGCTCTGAGCCATGCGCTTGAGCGGCAGACGCAAAACGTGCAACTTGATCTGTCCGGCATCACTGGGAATGGGCCACAGATGCAGGCGGCCAGCGGTGACACCAGTAACTACTCTGGTCGGCTGCTTCGCACTGGATGCCTGGGCGGTCCAGTTGGGCATGAACGAAGCCATCTCGTCGGCGCCCACGACGTCAACCTCATGGCCGTTCACGAACGCCTGCAGAACGGTCCAGACTCGATAGTCGAGTGCTACCGATTCGGCGTCCTGCGCGTATGCCACAGTGCACAAGGGCGATGCTGCATCGCGCAGCAGCTGACCACGGCGGCACGCTTCGTCCTGGCCTTCGTTGGCGTAGATGGTCAACAGCTCGTCGGAGCAGAAATACGGCTCTGCTGTGTCTTGCGCCTGCGCCCGGTACAGCGTGATCAACTCCGACAGCGTCATATCAACGGCCTGCCAGGATGGAGCGCAGCCAAGCGGCGCCGCGCGGGTTGTCGTCGCGGTTCACTTGGAATGGGTAGCGCAGGCTGTGCCGGTTGTGCAAGGTGTTCATGCGCTCGCCCAGGCGGTCATCAACGGTCTGGTCGTAGCCGGTTTCTTTGGCGCGGGCCAGGCGCTCGACGTACTTGCGCTTGACCACCATGGGGGTGTCGCGCTTGAACATCTGGGTGATGCCGTTGACCGACACGGGCACATACACGGCCTCATGATCCTTGCCGCCCGACAGCACGGTGACCATCACAGGCTCATTCATGAACGCCTCAAGGTCAACGCCTTCCATCGTCACCGGGGCATCGATCATTTCAGCGGTGAAGGATGGCACCACGCCAAACTCCATGCTGTCCGTGCGGCCCAGGTATTCGTCGGTCGCATCCACTGCGGGTTTTCTGCTCATGCAAGTTCTCCAGAATGCGCGCCCCAGCCGAAGCCGGGGCGCTGGGGTTTAGCCTTGGGCTTCGTAGTAGCAGGTCTTGGAGGCCAAGATTGCGGCCAGCGTGGCGTTCTGCAGCACGCGGAAGCCCTTGTCATCCACAGTGACACCGCCATTGCCGCCGCTTGTCTCCAGCGTGCGGGTGCCTGCGGCCACGGTCTTGAGGCAGGTATTTGCATCCATGCCTTCAAACCATTCCACTTCCACGCGGTCGGTCAGGTTGACCCAGCGCACGTAACGCGGCTTGAAGCCGGTCAGAACACGGGTGTACTCCGTGGCAGTGATCGCGGTGGCGTCATACACCACCTTGCCGCGAGCAATTGCTGGCGAGTCTTGTTTGTCGGAATTGGTGCGGGTTTGGCCCGCAGAGTTGTCGGCCATGATGGGCTCCTTAAGCGGTGGTGTTCAGGGTCACGGCCGTGGCGGTCGTGTCGGTGGCGATGGTCGCGTTCGCGTTGTAGTCCGTGCGCAGCTGGTTGAACTGCGTTGCCAGGGCTGTCAAATCGGCGTGGACAGACGAAAACAAGGCCAGAAGCTCGCGCGATTCGGCGGAGCTCAGCGGGGCAGCGTTGATGCGCTGCGTGATCGATGTGGTCATGTGGTTCTCCCGTAGTTCGGAGAGGGCCGAAGCCCTCCCCTATTCATCAGGCAAGGCTGGAAACACCAACCTCAGCCACAGCCATCCAACCTTCGTTGAGCAGCACGCAGCTCATGTAGAACTTGGCGCCCACGTAGCCGCGTTGGCCCAGTGGATCGCTCTTGTCCTTCACACCTGGTTGTATGTAGGTTGGGTCGATAGCGTCCAGGCCACGCAGGGCATGCTGGCCCCACGCGTCTTCGCCCACCACGACGAACGGGTACACATCCACGTTCACACCGCCTGTGGAGTACAGGCCGGTCACGCCCACCGCCGCACCCGCGTTGGCATAGGGTGCCAACTCAGGCGACAGGATGAACCGGTAGTTCTCGCAGGAGCCGATTTCGTAAGGACTTGCGACCTTACGCGAGCCGTATTCAGCGACGTGCTTGAAGCCGGGCAGGTCGCGAATGTCCGATTCAGCATCGGTATGCGCAAACACCATGTACGCAGCCTCCACTGATTGCGTGGAGATCTTGTCGCTGGGCTCCAGAATGCCGGTGATGCGCTTGGCATGGTTCGCCTGCAGGTTGCGGCTGATGCGGCGCAGAATCGGCAGCGTGATCTTTGCGTTCACGCTGACACGGGTCGAACCGCCACCGCCGTAATAGACGTTGGTGCCAGCCTTCACCGTGCCCCAGCGAATCATTTCGCGCACCAGGGCGATGCGTTCGCCGCACTGCTTTTTCATTTCCTCGGGGACGTCGTCCTCGTAGGTGTCGGCGGTCTGATCGGTCAGCTCATACAGACAGCCGTACTGTTTGAGCGTCACGTTGATGTCGTAGGGCGTCAGGCTGTCTGCCGTAGGCGTCACGCCTTCTTGCAGTTCATGCGCTGCAGCGTCCACGGTTGGGCGATTGCGCGTGTCCCAGTTCGTGTTCGCAGCACCATATGGCAGGTACATGCGATGCGAAACGGTCTTGCCCTGATTTTTGGGCGTCATGCGTTGCTGGCCAGTGATGCCAAGTACCTCAGCAGGCATTGCGTGCTTGAGGATGTCGCCCTTGAGCTTGCCAATGCGAGCTGCTGGGCTGGTGCTGGTAAATGCTGTCATGGTCTACTCCTGGCCTACGACTTGAGCGCGGCCCTAAATGCGTCCAATTCGGTCGGCGCGCTTTGCGGGAGAGGTGCGTTTCCGCTTGGGGTCAATGCCCGTTGCAACCGCTGCTGCCCCTTCGCCACCTTGTCGGCGGCGGCGGCACGAGCGCTGGCCCATTGGTCGTATTGCCCCAACACCGCAGACAGTTCATCGGCGGTTTGCGCCGTGTGGAACACTTGCTGCGCCTGTTCTCCTTGCGATCCCAGCCACAGGTTGAATTCCTGCGTGCTGATCTTTTCGCGCCAACCCTTGTGCATGCGGTCCATCACAACCAGCTCAATATCCAGCGGATCGAGCCCGGCCTGCGCTGGCTGTGCATCCGCATGGGCGGGTTGCTGCACATCAGCCGGTGGGGCGGTCTGCGGTTGTTGAGGTGTGACACCCAACGCTCGGACGTACTGAGCGACTTCTGGATAGTCGGCTTCGAACTGCTTGATCTCGGCGGGCAACTCCGGCGCTTGGGCCGGTGCTGCCTGGGCGGCTTGCTGAAGCTTGCGGTTCAGCTCCCCAATGTGCCCATGCGCCTTGTCGATCTGGCGTTTCAAAGTTCCAACTTCAGCAGCGCTCTCAAACAGGCGCCGGAGTTCGCTTCGCTTGAGGCCGTCGAGCAATACCGGGTCGTCATCCTCCGCTGCAGGCGTGGCCTTGTCGGGCTGGCCTTGTGCGGCATCTGAGACTTCGGCTTGCGCTACAGCTCCTTGCTCAGCAGCACCATCCACCGCTTGGGTTTCCTGGCTTTCCACGGCCGTCGCGTTGTCTGCGACAGTGGCGGTTGGCTCAATCACCTGGGTGTCATTGATGCTGCTTTGGAAAGCGGCCAGCTCCTGCTGTTGTTCGTCCATGCGTCATGCACTCCTAAATGCTTGTGCTGAGGCCGGGGTCAGTAACCGCCAGCGTCAACGGTTGGAGCCGGGGCCGGTTTGGCCAGCGCCAGCAGTTCTTTCCAAGCCGCGATGCGCCCCCTGAGTTCAGCGGTGCGCAAGGCGTCCATAGAAGAGCTGTCGTTCTTCACCCGCAACGTGTCGATTTGCTCTTGAGCCATTCGCTCAATGGCGCGCCACGTTGGTGAGGTGAGGTCGATGCCTTTCATGCGCTGCAGTGTTCCGAGAGCAAGCGTTCCGCGCGAACCCTACTGGGGGGTCGCGTCACCGAAGGCCGTCAGCCTCGGGTGTCTCGATGCCGTCTTGGACCCCAAGCGCGGGGCTTGTTGGTGTGAGTGGGTCGGTGCTGGAAGGCACGGAAACGGGTTCCGGCTGGGTCATTGCGGCCTCTGCCAGCTGGGGAACAATCGTGCCGCCGTTTTGGTCCTCGACCCCGACAGACTGCGCCAATTCGTCGGCCAGTGGCGCCACGCCAGGATCGGTTGCGAGCACCTGGGCGGTCTGCACTCCGCTGTAGAGCGTCTTCATATCCGTCTCGGATCGGTCCGACTCGACCTTGCGCGTCTGGGCCTCTAGCAGCTTGGCTTTTGCGATAGCGACAGGATCGGGCGGCAGTTGCGCGCGCTGCGCCTTCTGTTGTTCGTCCAGCTGGAAGTTCTTGGGGTCCAGGCGCTGGCCCTTGCACAGCTCGGCAGCCAGCTTGGCTGGGTCCAGCTCATAGACAGGGTCTTTCGCCACCTGCAGCAACGACATCAGGAACTGCTGCTGCGCGTCGCGCTCAACCAGAGCCGACGACGCCCGGACGTCGATCTCGAAGTCGCCCTTGATACTCTCGTCGTCGCTGTAGCTCATCATCCAATCGAAGTAGCGCTGGATGTGCGGGCGGGTCAGGTAGTCGTCGAAGCGCTTGGCAAGACGGCGCAGAACGCTGGTGGCGTTGTTGTTCTGCATCTGCATCCCGCCCAGCGTGTTCGGGGCGTCGCCCCTGATGCCCTGCAGCATGGCGGGCATCCCCGTGGTGTCCTCGGCCATCTTCAAGCAGAAGTTGATGATGTTCATCGCTTCGGCCTGGACACTTTGCACTGCAAAAGAAGCGAAGGCTGCGCGCACATCCGGCGCGTCGGCGTCAGAATTGACACGCCACACCTTTCCAGGGGTGAGGGCGTATCGACCGTCCTCCGGCGTGATGCCGTTGCCAATGAGGATCTGAGGGGCTGCGGACAACCCAGAGTTGTCCATCATGGCGCGCGTTGAGCCATTGAGCATGCGTTGCACGGTGCGGATCTGGCGGCTGATGCCCATACCCCACGGCATCCCGGGGCGGCGCTGCCAGGCCAGGATGTCATAGGGGAATTCGCCGTTTTCGACCGGGCTCTGTGTGGCCTTCACCAGACGGTCGTTGATGAGAACTGCCATGGTTGGCACGCGGTCCTCATCGCCTTCATCCAATTCCACGCCCACGGTGCGCAGCTGATCGCTCGCGCAGTGGCCGTAGAAGATCCACATTTCATACTCGTCGTCGCTGGCGCGGTAGACGGCCTCGGTGCCTTGCCGCGTGCGCGCCGGGCCTTCCCGCAGTGCTGCCAGCAACTCGTCGCGGTCATAGCTCGGGTCTGACAGCATCATCTTGATCTGACGCTTGCCGATGTACTCGCGCTCCCAAGTGTGACTGCCGTTGTGCAGATTCTCGCCACAGGCTGCGTCGGGGAAGAAGTTCCACGGGTCAATGCGCTTGGAGCCGGGTTGAATGCTGTCCACCCGAACTACTGCGGTCATCTGCGTTATTGGGTCGCGCCGAACCATCCGTTGCGTGCGCTGGATGGGGAATGGCCCCTTGAGCACGCCAGAGCCGATGCGTGCGGCATCCTCGATCACTTGGCGAACCTCGCCGTGCCAGTTGCTTTCGACAAGCGGGTCTTCAATGGCCTGCTGCATCTTCGTGGCGGCCTGCTTTGCCTGCGCCTGGTTGGCCTCGATATGGGCCTGCGCTTCGGCTGGGTCCGCCATGCCCATCGACGTAGCAAGCTGCGTCAGCTGCGAAGGGCTCAGTTTTGGCAGTGGCGTCGGCTTTATCTCCCACGCCCTGTCGTCAGTAGGCAGCAGCATGTCCGCTACCCGCGCGCTGGCGGCATCGGTGTATGGCCGGGTGATATTCAGAAACACCACGGAACGGCTTGGGCCGTTGGTGTTTGGAGCTGTGCCTGTCAGCGCGGCTTTCCGGCTGCGGAACAGCTGATTGGCGTTCTGGTACGCCCGGTTGGCGTCGTCGATGCCTTGGTAGTGTTCCTCATCCTCGGTCCACTCTTCTTCGATGCCTGAGCTGGCGCGACCGGAAATCGCCTCACTCCGCTTGGACAGAAGCGTCTGCACGAAGATCGCGCGCATGTCTTTGGTTTCTTCGCCGGGCTGCTCGCCCCCGTGTTGTACGTTGGCTTGCATGTCAGTATCCTATTTCTCTGTCCAAAGGAGCCCAGCCAGCAGGCGAAGCGGTCTGCACGGGCCGAACCTTGGCCTTGCGTTTCATCATCACGGCGTAGCGAGTGGCGGATAGCAAGTCGTCCATCACCTTGACCACCTTGCCGTCCTTGCGGTGGTACAGGCGGAACTCGCCAAACCATTCGTCGAGGTTCGAAAACACCTTGAACCGGCCGGTCTGCATCCTTTCGAGCATTTCCATCAATCCGGCCTCGACACCGTTGGAGCCGTCTTCAAAAGTGGCGCGGTCTTTGAGCATGAGCAGCCCGGCAGACGCGTACTGCTTGGCAAGCTGCTCCCCGCTGCCCTTGTCGTGCTGCAGCCCGTCATGCGGCCAGGCGGTTGGAACCCATTGGCCCCAAGGCTTGATCGTGGCCGCGTGCATCACTGGTGTGGCCTCGCGCATCCGGTGCGCCTTGTGCACGTAGAGGCAGTCAGCGTCTCGGTCCCACGCCAGCTGCACTGCGGCCGTAGGGTGATCCCAGCCAAAGTCGATGCCGTTGATGCGCGGCCAGTGCGCAGGCATGGCGAACGGCGCTACCTTGATAGCGTCTTCCTCCACAGGGAAGATGCGGCCACTGCCAAGCGATGGGATGCCTTTGGCACGGGCTTCGCGCTCGTGCGGTGGCGAGCTGTCCCAGAGTTCGCGCTTGGTCTTTTCGTCCAGGTGCGGAACGTCATCCCATCCGGCCGTGACCAGATAGCGGGTGGCGGTTACGGCTGGCATCAGTGCACCGCCTTTCGGCCAGTGTCCGGCTGCAGGAACATCATCACCGTCCCGGTGGTGCCCTCCAGGGGTGTGAAGGTGATGTAAACAATGCCGTCAGTGGTTGCCGTGCGTATCAGGCATTCGCTGTAGATCTCAAGCGGTGGTTCCTCGTCAAGCCAAATGCCATGACGCTCTGTGCCCTCAAAGCTCCCGCGCCCCTGCTGGTAGGACTTGAGCCCAAGTTCTGACCACCCGCCGGAAACGTGTTGAATCAGCACGGTGTCGGCCAGGTCGGACACGCCCTGCTTCCATGCGATCTTGCCGATGGAGTCGCCGTAAATCAGGCCCGTGCCGTCAAAGTGCTTTTCCGGTCCAGCACCACGCACAGGGCCGAACAGCTTGCGCTGCACGATGTCGCGGGTCGTTTCGTTGGTCTTGCCAGCTGCCCAGAACTGCACAGGATGCTCAAATCTGCGTCCTGTCCACCATTGCGGGTAGCGCCCAGTCAGGTGCAGCGCTGTCTCATAGCCGCCCATGCCCTCAGTTTTCCCGACACGGTTGGCCGCCATGGCGCACCGCTCACGGTAGCCAGCGCCAGCCTTGAAAAACTCCATGTGCTTGGGGTACAACTCCCGGCGCAGCGGCCCCACCTCGGGGTACATCTCGTCAATCTTGCGGCGCGAAAGCTCGCGGTCGATCTCGGCAAGCATCGCCTCGCGCAGCATTGGGTCCAGGCTAGCCCCCATTGCGCAGCTCCTCGCGCATGCGCTTGAGTTCATCCGTCGCCATCTCGGCCAGGCTGCTCTCCGGGCGGTCGGTCTTATCGTCCAACCCAAAAGCCCGGCGCTCTGCCAGCTGCAGCTTGTCAAACGTGTCCGCGAGTTGCTTCACACTGCCGACGCGGCTGGGCAGCGATAGCGCCTTCTGCACCACAGCCCGAATCCGCGCTTCATCAGCGGGCTCTGCACCGCTTCCTGCTAACACCTGGGTTAGCAATTCCTGCTCTTCTGATAGCAGTGCTGACCTGCTCAGCTCTTCCAGCAGGGCGGCAGCGACGTTTCTGGTGGCCGTAACGTCCTTCCGGTGCCCCAGAATGACCTGTTTATTGACTTCCGCAGCAGCAAGCACTGTGGCGCTAGCGTTTTGCGCACCTTCGCTAGCAAGGTCGCTAACCAGAGCCTCGGCCAGCTTGGCGTTCGTTGCCTGCTGGATGGCGCGTGAGAGGTCTTGCGTCCAGCCGTCTTTCTTGGCCTTGCGTGCGATGGAGCTGTTGAATGCGCCATGCTTCTCTTCCAGCTCGCGAAGGGTGAACTTCCCGGTGCGGTAGTCCCGCTCTACGGCTTCCCAGTCCGTGCGGCGCTTGGCGGGCACAGCAGCACCTGCGGCCTTCTTTGAGGCTACAGGCTTTGTTGCGGTGGGTGGCGCTTTGTCTTGCGCGGTGGGTTTGACCATTCCTCGAAGTGTTCCGAGGACGGGCTATGCAGGCGAACCCTACTGGGGGGGCTGCTACTGCGGCGGCGACCACTCGCCTATCTTGTGCGCTAGCGCGTTGCACGCCAGGGCTGTTCTCTTGTCAATGGGGTGGTCCCCGGCTAGCAGTTTTGCGAATCCTGATCGAGACATGCCCAATGCCTCAGCTGCTGTCTCGTATGTGTAGCCCATGAGAGCTTGCCAAGCGCGGAGGTCTTCTGGCGTCATTCTGCGTAGGCGAGCGCACTGCTCAGACGCCCGTTTTCCATGACTTCCCGAACTTCGACACTGTTGCCGCCGAACTCGTCGGCGCGCTCACACATATCGATCCAATTCTTGTAGCCGGAGTCAGATGCGAACTTATCCTGTGCTTTGGCTTGCGTGTCGGCTTCCCAGTTGCCAAAGTCCACTGCGTTTGCGGAGAAGTTGAATGTGGTCATGTCGCGCCCCTTGTTTGCACACCCGGAAATCGAGTGCATGAGGTGTATTGTGCAGTGTAGTAACTACACTGTCAAGCACTCGCGCAAACTATTTTTGCAGCGCCGTCTGGCATACCGGGTAGGCCTCGAACCTACAACCTCTGGTTTTGGAGACCAGCGCTCTGCCAGTTGAGCTACCGATACGTGTTGGTTGCGGTGGAGGCGCTCGCATCCTCGACTTTCGGGGTATGAGCCCGGCGCTCTACTATCTGAGCTACACCGCGATATTTAGAGAGTCCCTTGCCGCAGCATCCTGTGATACGACTCAAGGCGCGCGCCCCGGGCTCTGGGTTGTCTCGGTGAGGGCCGTCCCGGAAACCGCCGCCGCCGTCTATCGCGCACGAAACATGATGCCGCGCTCTGCGGTGGTGTCAAGTCTTTGGCAACTCGGGGATGTATACGGCCATGATGTGAGTGACGTTAGATGCATGAATCGCTCGCTCGTCGTCGCAGTAAAACACTTGGTCGAAATACGAGTAAGTGCCGAGATATGGCTTTTCCCCATGATGCTGGCACTTGGCTGCCACCCAGTACGTGGCGGGTTCCTCTGAGCGGGATTGATTGAGCTTCTCCAGCCGCGCAGATGTCAGCGGCTCCCATTCAGGGGCTGGAGTTGCCTTTTTGCTCGCGGCAATGAGGTTTGCCAGCTCCACAAGATCCCCGCTTGTGAAACTCTGGGCGTTCTCTATGCCCATGCGTTCAAGCATGTCGCGGGCGGCTTGTTCTGCGGTTTCTTTCATCATGTGACTTATGGAATCCCAGATCACAACCCCGCCTTGAACCGGCTCAAACCTTGCATTTTCAGCAGACTCTGTTTGTTCTGGTGTGGTGGTCATAGCGGCCCCTCTGGATCATGTGCATACCCCCAATCCTGGGCGGCTTGCTTTGATGGGTGCGGACCGTGCCACTTCGGCTGATGCGACGCGAATCCATCCCAACCTTGGCCGGGAAACTCCACAGCATATACGTGGATGCCTTCTTCAACATCCCAGCAAATCTGAATCACATACCAGCCGGGAGCAGTTGGTGAGATTTCCCGTCGTTCCAATCGTCTGCGTCCTGATCATCCTCGATCTCCTGGGCGGCGAAAGCTTCAGCAGCCTCCTGTGACACGTGCGGACCGCTCCAGCGCTCAATTTTGCAATCCGCGTCGATCAGCTTGCCATCCCTGTATTCGGCCGCGAAAACAAGCGGGGATCTGGGTTCCAACCAGTTGGCTTCAACTACATACCACCCGGGCTCCGATGGCGCCCCGGTGAAGTTCCAGTCTGTTGAGGTCATGTCGTCATTCTCCATTCATCGTTCGTCCAGGTCCACCCCTGCGATCCAACTCCCCACCCGCAGGCGAGCGGCTTCGATCTTCCAGCGGATGTTGCGGCGCCAGCGCTGGGTGCGGGTTAGTGGCGCGGGCTTGGGCATCAGCTTCAGCAGCGGTGATGGCCCCATGCTCTGTGCGAACATCTTTCTTGCCCATTGCTGGGCGTCCCGTTCGTTGAATTGGAAGTTGGTCTTATCTTGCATAGCGGCCTTTCAGGTTTGGTGGGTATGGGAGTGGGCGGGTGTTGAGATGACTCGGCACACCTTGCGGCAAGCCAGCGGATGGGATGATTCTGAACCCGCCATCTATCACCCCAAGCTCTCCGCGAAACAGCGGTGCGCCGGTTTGTGGCGTGGCCCCATCGCCACGCAACTCGGCCATCAATGCTTCGCCGTCGTCTCTCGGGACAAACAAGAAGTAGCAATCGGTGCTCATGCAGCCTCCAGCAACGGCAGCTGCGCCACATCCTCGGGCTTCCTCATCGCGGCCTCAAACGCTGCCAGGCGGCGGCGAAGCTCGCGCACCTCGGCTGTGAGTTCCGCCGTTCTGATCAGCGCCTTGTTGCTCTGCTCCAGGTCTTCGTACTTTCGCGCGAAGGCCAGAAACAGCATCCCGTGCTTATAGGCCTCTGGCGGTGAAAATATCTCCTCAGCACCGTCTGCCATCTCCCACTTCACGTGCCCGTCTGGCATAAAAGTTAAGCTCTGCGCGCGCTCCGCGCCGTACTGCGGTACGACCTCAATGAGCCCGCCGCCAGCCTTGATGACCTTGTCGCCTGCCTCAAGGCGTTTGATGCACTCGTCGATCTGCTCATAGCTGAGGCCCGTTGCCTCCCGGAGATTGCGGCGGGTGATCAAACGGCCGTCGTTCTCCATCTGGAGAATGGTTTCCCAGACAATCGGGCCGATTGGCCGCTTCGGGTTTGGCGCTGCGATGGCTTCGGTAGATTCAAGGGTTTCGGTCATCATCATTCTCCCGGTACAATTTGAGTGCTCAGGTCAAATAGGCCGGGATAGCCACCTTCGGGTGGCTTTCCTTTTTCAGGGGCTCCAAATCGAGTGAAGCTCCGGCCGCAGCCGAATTGCCTTGGCCACGGTGGTTTCTAGATGAGGCGCCACCTCGGCCGCCAGGGTGTAGTGCGCCACCTTGTCGATGAAGGTGGAGGTGGCATGGCCTGTCTCCATCAGATACACCATGGCTTTGTGGACGGCGTTGTAGTTCAGCCCGGTCTTGCGAGATAGCGCCATGCGGGTCATGGGCTCGTCGATGGACAGGCACTTGTGCACCTTGCGCTGGTTGGGGGTCATTGCGCGGCTCCCAGTGCAAAGACGCTGTTTGCCATGCCCCATGTACGCGGCGGCGCGGGCTGGCGCTTGGGCTCTGGACGACGACGCGAAGGTGGGCGCGCGTCGATCTCATCCCGCCAGCCATCCACTGCGCGATACACAATTGGCTTTTTGCTCCTGTCGGCAACCAGCAGGCCAAGGCCCACCGCACGGCTGCAATACTTGCCGACGTTCGCGGACTCGACATGGCCTTTCATGGCTAACCGAATCTCGGTGGTGTTGGCTGTGCCGCGTTGCTCTGCAATCTCCAGCACTTCCCGGATGCGCGCGCCCACCGGACGCCCTGCGTTGCGCTTCATTTGCTCACTCCTGATTTGATAGCTTCTTGCGCTTGTCCGGCAAGCGATAGATGCGGATATGGGTACTTCTCAGGCCAGACGCCCATGGCATGGATCTGGCGCTGCGTGTCGGCCACCCATGCGGCTTCGATCAGGCGGCGGGCTTCCTTGCTGAACAGCGCTCCCTGGTCGAAAAGGCTGTGGCATCCGCGCTGGCCCGGCCGGTCGGCACAGAGTGGGAACGTCTGCAGGTCACAGGCCTTGGTGCCCATTCCTTTTCCTTGGTTGGAATGCGCGGCCTGGCTGTGCCCCCAGATTCCGCAGTGCTTGCAGGGCAGCTGGGCCACCAGACGCAGATAGGCCTTGCTGCGGATTGGTTCGGACTTCGGCGCAGCTACCGGCGCGGCCACCACCGACTGCGGCGCGCGGAATGCTCCCGATGTCACGGTGGGAGTGGCACGCACGCGGTCTGGGTCGCGTGGCTCGCGGTGTTGCGCGCGGGGGCGGAAGACGGTGCGCTTCATTCTGAAGCCCTCAGTGAATCCCCTGGCAGGCTTGGGTTCCAAGGCCCGGGGATGCTCCATGTCTCGAATGGGAGCGGCATGGTCGTCAGGAAATGGACATAGGCCTCCCCGCGCTTGGATAGGCGCACGGCGTCCAAGTTGATCGGCTCTTGCAACAGCCCCTCCTTGCGGAACCAGGACACAGCATCAGAGGCGGCGGGGCTCCAGTTCTCGAACCGTGTTGGGCTGCAGTGAAAGTGCAGCATCATCTGGATTTGCAGCGGCGTCATGATCCGAGCACTCCAATCAGCGCAACAAACAACACCCATCCGCTGTACTCAACACCGAAGTGCAGGCCGACCATGCCAGCAAGCGCCAGCACCGTGCAGCCGATGACAACCACTGATTTGTTGCTCATGCCCAGCCCTCCACGATCATTTCCATCAGGTGCTCCGCTGTCTCACGCGGCATGGTCGGCAAGATGACTTGCAACACACCATCCAGCGCGGCGCTGTAGAACTTCTCGAATGCGTCCTGGTCCATGGCGTCATAGCTGACGCTGTGCAGAACCGGGACAATCTCGCCAGTGCGCGGGTCAGGCATTGGGTCGAAGTACCCGGCCGCCAGCTTCACGGCCACCAGCGCCTTTTCTGGCGTGCTGTAGGTCTCGCTGTTCTCTGCCACCAGCTGCAGCAGGGCGAACATCTTTCGGTGATGGGCGCCGTTGCGCGGGCGGCTCCACTCCATGCGCAGCCATGTGCCGGGCTTCATGGTTTCGAGACGGCGCTTGAACTTGGCCCAAGCATCTTGGTCGGCGGGCGTGCTGCCCACCAAGCCCTTGGGGGAACGGATGAGGACGGCCTTCATTTGGCATTCCTGTATGGGTAGGCAACCATCGCAGCGTCACGCGTGTGTTCATTGCTGGCGCCGGACCACCCGGTGATTTCCGCGAACCGCGCCGCGTCAACCTTCGCGCCCTTGCGGGTCGGGCTGATGCCGTGAGCGGGGATGTCCAGCTTCGCGCAGATAGCCACGATCAGCTTGCAGAGAGCATCCACCTCGCCAACGTTGCGGGCCATCTTCAAAGCGGCCGGCCGGGACTTGATGGAGGTCCAGGTGTAAGACTCCAGGCGCGAATCCTCAAACACCACACGGGCCGGGCGCGTGGCCTCGATGCACTCCGCAATGTCAACCGGGGCGACTGTGGCAAGGTTCATCAACTTGCCGTTGATGTAGCTGGCGATTCCGGTGTGGGTGCCGGGGTCGATTCCAAGGATCAGCATGCGCCCTCCTTTTGGCCCCGGGCAAATCTCCATTTGCCGACAAGGTTCTTTTCAATGAACCCCTTACGTGCAAGCGCCATGACATGACTTGTCGCGGCATTGATGGAAGCAAATTCAAACTTCTCCTGAATCGCATGAATGGGAGGAATTTGGTCGTTATCCAAGAAGAACTCCCGCATGAATCCAAGAACCTGCTGCTGACGGCTGGTCAACGGTCTCTGTTTTCGTGCCTTCATGACTTCACCCCTTCCTTCCTTGCGGCTCCACCTGCCACTCGGCACGCTTTGCCATGTGCTGTCGTAGTTCCTCGCTGATTCCGTTCCACATTCCCGTTTCGCATCGCTCCAACTCCTGTGCTCTGTGCCACGAATGGGCCTTTGTTGATCGATCGCTTGCCAGCTTGATCAGGTGGGCTAGCTGCTTTTCGTACTCCGTTGTCATTCATCTAGTCCCCTGTATTCCTCATCTGCTCTTGAGCGGACAGACCTAGCCATTCCTGGCTTGGCCTTCACATGTCTCGACTTGCTGCTCCGTCGCGTTACATGACCCGCCAGACGTTCGGGGCAAGGGCTCTGGCTTCGCCACCCTTTGCTGTATCTCAGCCCCTATTCCCACAGTTCAGCTATCCCCCGGCGCCTGTCGTTAAACCAATACCGACGCATCCAGGCGGCACGCTTTAGGCCCGTGCAGGCCCCGCTTTTCCTCAGCGGCGGCGCACCTCCATCAGCAGCTGGCAAACAGCGAACAGCCCAGCGCGTGCATGGAGGTCGTTTGCGTCCTCGCCCATCACGGGGCTCATGCAGTACGGGAGGCCTGTAGCCTTTGCAGATTTCTCACCTGTGCCGGACTTGTCGTGGTCGGCAAATACAAAAACGCGGCCCTTGATCTGTGGCGCTATGAATTCGAGGTTGTTAGCGCTGAAGCACACCAGCACAGAGGCCCGCAGGCCCACGCTGCGCAGCGCTGCGACGATGGATAGGCCGGTGGCATAGCCTTCGCACAGAAACGTCTCTGGCGCGGTTTTGTCGCCCATGCGAAAGGCGGCGCCCTTGGCCTTCATGCCTGGGCTCATCTTCTTGGTGAATGCCATTTCGGTTTCGTCCCAGCGAATCACCTGCACACCCTGTAGGTTGTTCGTGGTCAGGTTGCGCATAGGGATCAGCAGCGCGCCATCAGCGGCGACAAAACCTTGCGCTTCAGGGAATCCCTTGCGGTGCAAGTAGTTGTGTTCCGATGGTTTTGCCGAACGCAAAAGTTCAGCAGCACGCAGGGCAGCACGTTGGTAGCCCTGTTCCTGCGATGCTTGTGCAGCCTGACGCTTGGCCTTCCATGCGGCCTTTTCCGCTTCGGTCCATGGCGTGGCCTTCTCATCGTGGAACCACTGCACGCGAGCTTCTGCAGCCCAGTTGAATACCCAACCGCGCTCACCGTCCCAGTAATAGGCGCCGTTCTTGCCACTGGGCTTGTCTGTTGTGCCGCAACGCTTGATGCGCTCGGACGCATACAAGCGCGACGGGTCGATTTCGACACCGTGGGCACGGGCGAAGTTGACAAAGCTCATGCGGCCTTCCCGCGTGAGAACGCCACGTTCAAACTTGTGATCTTGTTGCGCACGTTGCGCGTGATCTCAGTGTTCGGCGTGCTGGCGAATTGATAGGTCTTTGGCGGTGGCGAGCCAATGATCTTTTGGAACAGGTGCCATGCGCGGCCAGCCTGCTTCTCTGGTGCGCTGTGGGCGCGTGCATAGGTGCACAGCTGCGCCCAAAGGTGCGAATGGTCGTCTGCCAGCTTCTTCTTGCCAAGCATCACTTCCTGCATCTCCCCAGGCACGGCCTCAACCAATGCCATCTCCTGCTTTTCAAAGCCACAGGACATGCAGCGCTTCGCAAAGGGCTTGTATCCGCATGATGGGCAACCCTTTGCCTCAAAATCCTCGGGCTCCTTGCGAATGGTCTTGTCCAACTTTTCGCCCATGTCCAAGGCGTCCAGGCCATCAAAGAAAATGCTGGTGTAGTCCTCGGCAAAGCGCGTGATATTTCCGCTGTGATCCAGCAGCAAGCAATCAACCTTGCCTGTATCGAGCGAAGAACGCAGACCACGGCCCCACATCTGGATAGCGGTAGAAAGGGACTTGCGAAGGGGGCGGCAATCCACGACACACCCCACGTCAGGCACATCAAACCCCTTAGCAAGTGCCTCGACACTGATCAGCACACGCAGAGCGGAATCGCGCTTGCTGTATTCCTTCAGCAGCAGTTCGCGTTCGGCAGCGGTGGTTTCACTGGTGAACACTGCAGCCATCACGCCAGCGTCCAAGAACTGGCGGGCCAACTCCTGACAATGCTTGATGGTCGCGCCGAAAACGATGGTCTTGCGGTTGTCGCCGAACTTCAGCCATTCCGTCACCACGTCGCCAATGATTTCCATGCCGCGTTCTTCTGCGGCTGCATCCGTCCATTCGCCACCAGCAGTAGCGGCTCCGCTCATGTCGGCACGCTTGCAGCTGAATACGCGCATTGGCACCAGCACGCCCGACTGCGTGAGGTCGTGCATCGTGGTCGCATTGATCAGATTCGTGAAGAGCTTGCCAAGACCCGGAGAAAACGGGGTAGCAGACAAGCCGATGCAAGCCGCCTTTGTCGTCTGTATGAACTCAGTCCACACCTTCAACTGCGTGTGGGCTTCGTCGATGATGATCACGTCAGCGTCGGGCCAGTAGCCGCGCTTAGCGAGGGTCTGCGCGCTGGCAATCTGGTAAGGCATCTCCGCATTGCGGCGCCAGTGATTGGCCTGCACGATCCCATGGGCTGCGAGGCCATAGGCATCTGCCGCTTTGCTGGTCTGGTTGATCAGCGTCGTGCGGTCGCACAAGAAAACAACCTTGCGGCCCTTCACCAACGCCTCGTGCGCGATCCTGTGGCCAAGGTAGGTCTTGCCAGCACCAGTTGGGGCCATGATCAGCTGGTTCTTGTGGCCTTCGCGGAAGCCCTGGCGCAATTGCTCATGCGCGGCTTGTTGAAACTTGCGCGGCTCTGGAAACGAGGTGCTGGCGTAGTTCGGCGCGTCGTCGAACAGGCGGTGCATCACGGCGCTCATGCTGGCGTCCCCACCAGCTTTTCCAGCTTGGCAATCTTTCGGTCGCGGGACTTCACCAGCGCAATTGCCTCATTGCAGCGGTTCATGTAGCTGTCGCGTGCCATCTTCAGCTGGGCAATCTCGGCCTTGAGCTGCTTGTTCTCAGCCACCAGGGCGGCCAGTGGTTCATTGGAGTCCAGCAGCTTCGCAACCATCTCGCGGTCCGCAGCTTCGGCGGCAGCGTGCGCGGCTATTTCCTCAGCGCTTGGGCCGTCATCCTCGGGAGTGTCAAGAGAATCTGACTTTGGAGCTGGCGCAGCCGCTTGATGAACGGGTGCCACTGAGATCGAATTCGATTCCGCTGGCTTCTTCTTGCCGATGTTCGCGGTGTTCTGTTCATATGTTTTGCCGTTGCGCTCAACAGTGCGCTGCTCGCTTATCTGGCGGTTTCCGCCAGATAGCTCATTGCGGACTTTTCCGGCCAAGTCGTGATGCACACCGCAGATTTCGGCAATCTTGCGGTCACTCCACGTAGCCCACTCGGAATCCTTCAGCAGCGTCTCTACCGCCTTGCGCTTGTCGGCATTCGTGCGCTTGAGACCATGTGTAGCGTTGGCCTTGAGGCTGTACAAAACAGCATCGCGCTGGGTTCCATTGATGATCTGTACGGCAATGGCGGATTCGCCAGCATCGCGCGCGCCGAAATAGCGGTGAAAGCCATCGGCCAGCCAATAAGACGCGCCGTCAAAAAACACCACAACTGCCGGGAACTGCGCACCAGCCTGAAACGCTTGTGCGTACTCGGCCACTGTTTCCTGGCTGAGTTCAACGCGGGATTGAGTCCCGCCGTCTATGCGGATTTGATCAAGTTCGAGCATGTTCAGTATCGGGGGTTGTGGTTGTCGTACTGGTCCAGCCAGATCGCCAAACGCACCG
Source organism: Acidovorax sp. NN32 (assembly GCF_057597245.1). Lineage (NCBI taxonomy): Bacteria > Pseudomonadati > Pseudomonadota > Betaproteobacteria > Burkholderiales > Comamonadaceae > Acidovorax > Acidovorax sp. NN32. Next base: position 2,185,044 of record NZ_CP199679.1, on the reverse strand, counting down.
AGCGCAGGCGAATGCAAGACTTGATGAATCGAACCAATCTGCTCATACCGAAGTCCCCCGCTTGATCGCGTCATTGCGGTCCTGGCTGGCGCGGCCGTCTTCGCGGTTCTGAATCGAGATCGAGCCCAGCACCCGAGGCGGCAGTCCAACTGTTGGGCGCCCATTGCGATCAAGAGCGCGGATAGGGCCGTCCATGGGGGCGCGGCTGGTGTTGGTCTTGCGCGGGGGTACTGCGGGGATCTCGAGGTCTTTTCCGCGTGGGCGGGCCAGCTGGAATGCGTTGATGGCGGTCATGCTGCAACCCTCCCCTGCAGCAATTGACGCATCAGCCGGTTCTCAGCTTCGGCGGCCTGGGCGCGCTGCTCTGCCAGTTCGGCGCGGCGTTCGGCTTCGGTCTTCACCATCACCAAGGTGCACCCGACTTGATATGCGGACCACTCTGGATAGATCGTGTTGCCAACCAGCTCGCAGAACTGGCCCACAAGATCAGCCTGCAGCGTGGCCTTGCCCTTTTTGATGTTGGAGAAGTACCCGGCGTCGATACCAAGTGCCAGGTAGATCTCCTTGTCTTCCAAGCCAGAGACGCTGCAGGCCAGTGTGAAAGCTGCTGCTGCAGTCTTCTGTGCGCGGACCATTTCAAGAGGGACAGTGCCGCGATGCGGCGCACGAACAAGGGCCAGTTCGGGCTGGTCTACAAGCTGCGTCATGATGTTTGAACCCGGTTGAGTACCCTGTTTGGGCAAAAAAAACGGACGATGGCGGCATGTTCAAAAAACAAGTCACCGAAAGAAAAGCGCTCCAGGCCGAAGCCCAGAGCAAAGGCCGCTGCGAAGCGACTACGGAGGGAATGGGTGCGGGCCATGGGTTAGGCGCCTTTGCCGAGAAGCGAAATCACCCAGCACAAGAGGGCGATGGAGAGAACCAGATCAATGGCGACTTGGCCGGGAGTGCGTGCGGGAATTTGCCCAGTGGCCAGCCAAATAATTCGGCCGATGTTTTCCAACACCAGCAACCAGAACAGGAGCCAAAGAAATGTGGTCATGGTTCAGCCCCGCTTTCCGGAAGTTGGAGAAACCAGAGCACCGCCCAAGACTTGCTTCGCCCAGCGAATGGACTCCAGCAAGTGCGACACATCAATCTGCCAGCTTGTGTCGGCAGACAGTGGGAGGTCTGGCCTGTCGGTCAAGGTGCAGCCGCCGATGAAGACGAAGTTGCGTTCGCACGTTTCCAGTACGCCGACTACGGACAGTGGGGCGGCATCGGCCAGTTCGAGAAGCCGAGCGCCTACCGAGTAACCAGGATCGTGATGCCCTGGTTTCGACAGATAGGCAATGGACTGTTGCTTGACGCCGCATTCCGCTGCAATTTGTGTCTGCGTCATGCCAGCACTTTTCAGCCGAGCAATCAACGAGGACCAGTCGATTGGTGCGTTGTTCATGGCTCAGGCCTCAGTAGTGGTGGGCTCAGCGGTAGCGGCCTCGGTTGCGAGGGGCTTGGCTTTGCGGAACCAGCGCGGCTTGAGCAAACGCATCTGCCATACGCGCTTTTCGGGGACTTCCTCGCCCCATTGAGTGATGGCACTCGGGGTGATCCCCAGCAGCTTGGCGAGCGATGCTGCGTTGCCAGCCAGTTCGATTGCTTGTTGCGTCTTCATGGCCGCCATTTAAGCACACTTAAGCAACGGCAGCAAGCCCACTTAACACTTTAGATGGCTTAATTTCCGGCTATGGCACTCAGTGAACGAATTCAGGAAATCGTGGATGCTGGCTACAGAAAGTCGGCTCTTGCGCGCGCCGCAGGCAAGTCCGCCGCAGCAGTGACGCAATGGATTTCTGGCGAAACCAAGGAAATCAAGTCAGACTCTGCGGCAGGCATACAAGCTGTTACAGGCTTCAGCGCTGTATGGATCGCCACTGGCAAGGGGCCGAAGATGGTCGCCATTGGCAACGTGAGCGCGGTAAGCGAGAGAAAGCGCGTGCCGCTAATTTCTTGGGTTCAAGCCGGAAGTTGGAGTGATGTGCAAGATAACTATGCAGCGGGGGAAGCGGACGAATGGGAGTCCGCGTTTAGTTCTAGCCCCGGAGACAACGCATTTGCACTGGTGGTTGAAGGTGAGAGCATGACAAGCCCCTATCCCGGGGAACTATCTTTTCCGCCTGGCACCATCATCATCGTGGACCCTGGGCGCGCATCAGGCCCGGGTGACTACGTGGTAGCCAAAGACGTTTCCACTCAGCAAGCGACATTCAAGCGCTTGGCGTTTGATGGTGGGAGGTGGTTTCTCAAGCCACTCAACCCCACCTTCCCCACCATTGAGATTGATGACCCGGCCATGCGCGTGATTGGCAGGGTTATTGAGTACCGCAACGGCGGCAAACTATGACCGCGTAAAAGCAAGCCTGAAAAAGCAGACGCCGAACCAGCCGCCCAACAGGCGGTTTTTTTACGCCTGTTTTTCACTACGTATCGTCCTACGTATTTAGCCCGCTGAATTTAATGGGCTTTAGCGCTTGCGCATTTCTTTAAGCCTGCTAAAGTACACCCGTGCCGCAAACAAAGCGGCATCGGGTGAAGCGGATCGGCGCACACCTCGGGTTCTTGCAGCAAGCCCGGCTGGATAAACACAAGGCAACCGCAGGCGGTAGCGGTATAGAAAAGATCGTCGGTGTGAAGGCTAGTAGCGCTCTGCCCCCGGATGGGATCAGGCAACGCGAACGAGATATGTAGGGCGAAGGAAGGAAACGACCGGCTGCCCCAGCACTGCGAAATCCAACGCTGGGTTCTATACGGCGGTGAGGCTAGGTCGCCAAGAAAAGCAAGACCCGAGCCATTCGCAGGAATGGCAAACCCAAAGCCGCTTCACAGAGGCTGCTTTGGATTTTTCAACAGGAGCATGCATGCTAGTAGATGACGAAGTCCTGGCGGTCCTGAGCGCCGCCGAAGCAACAGGCAACAACGTGGTGCTGACTGGTCAGCTTGACCGCAAGCTGTACGAGCGCACGAACAAGGTGCTTGAAGCAGCTGGCGGCAAGTGGAACAAGAAAGCCCGTGCACATGTGTTCGACGGCGAAGCGGCCGAGCGCATGGACCAGATCATCTTGTCCGGCGCTGTCGAAGTACCGAAGGACGAATTCAACTTCTTTCCCTCTCCGCCTGCGGTTGTGGCGCGGCTGGTTGAACTGGCCGACATTGAGCGCGGGATGCGTGTGCTGGAGCCAAGTGCGGGCAAGGGAGCTATTGCCTATGCCTGCGCAGAACTGGGCGCCGTGGTTGACTGCTACGAGCTGATGGACGCGAACTTTGTAGCCCTGGCTGGCGATCCCAAGTTAGGCCCAGTGACCAAGGCAGACTTTTTGACCATTGCGCCAGAGCCTGTCTATGACCGCGTGGTGATGAATCCGCCATTCCTCAAGCAGTCCGACATCAAGCACGTTTTGCACGCGCACAAGTTCCTCAAGCCTGATGGACTTCTGGTGGCGGTGATGGCCGCAGGTGTCGAGTTCCGCACCGATGCGCGCACGACTGCATTCAAGCAGTTTGTGGAAGACCACGGCGGTCACATCGAGCAGCTGCCTGAAAACTCATTCAAGGCCAGCGGCACCGGCGTTCGCACTGTGATCGCTGTCATCCCGGCCTAACCCCCACCAGCGCCTCAGGCGCTTTGTTTTCAACTAGGAGATAGAGATGAGTTCACAGCACAACATATTTGCTCACACCGACCCGACGCCGCCAGAAGGCTACCCGGCGTATATATCAATCAATCGCGACGAAGCCGGGAAACACGCAATCACGGTAAGAAGTCGCGGTAACGGCGGTCGTGACGTAGCAACCATAGAGGCAACGCCAGAAATGCTTGAAGCACTAAGCAACGACCTTGTCGCGTATTTGTACCGCGATTAACCCACCCCTACACCCCATGGTCTATCCATTGGGGTGATTGCTTTGATGGGCGGCGGCGCTGATAGAGCAAGCGCTTGATGTCCGATTTCCGGATATCAAAACCCACCACAAACATGCAGGACAAGCCGCACCGCGAGGCCCTGCAAAGGCGTGCAACCCCGAGCGACGACGGGTCCGCCCTTCAAAGCAATCACCAGCCATTACGGGCAAAAGCAGATGCAGCCAGAGCCAGGCCCCGCCTGCGTGCTGTGATGCGAGTAGCCCACCAATCAACGAACAGGAGAGAGAGCATGGAACCAGACGACAGCTACCAGTGCAATAACGGATTCTGGGATCGCCCGGCAGATGAGCGTGCTGAGCGCATGCGCAGTGCAGCAGATCGCGGCGGTGTTGAAAACTTCTTTGACTTGCCTCCGGAAGAACGCGCACAGGCATACGAAAGTTAACGGCGCTAACCAACTCCACAGGCTGCGGTATAGCGGCTCAAACACCCACCCACCCTAGCCGCCCTCTGAGGCGGCTTTTTCATGGAGCATTATGAATGAGTTGGCACTTTTCGCGGGCGCTGGTGGAGGCATCATCGGCGGCCACCTGCTTGGATGGCGTTGCGTCTGCGCAGTCGAATACAACGCCTACGCCCGAAGCGTTCTGCTGGCCCGACAAAACGACCGAACACTCGCGCCTTTCCCGGTATGGGATGACGTCCGAACCTTTGATGGCCGACCGTGGCGAGGCATTGTTGATGTGGTTTCTGGAGGCTTCCCGTGCCAGGACATCAGTGTGGCAGGGAAAGGTGACGGACTCGACGGAGAGCGCTCCGGCCTTTGGTCCGAGATGGCTCGGATCATTGGCGAAGTACGACCACGATTCGCGTTCGTGGAGTACACGCCCAACTCTCACTAGCCGGGGACTTGGGCGTGTACTCGGAGACCTGGCCGCGCTGGGGATGGATGCGAGATGGGGAGTGCTGGGAGCGCACAACGCCGGAGCTCCCCACCTGCGAAACCGAATTTGGATTGTGGCCGACGCCATGCGCGACGGACAACAGCGACCGAAAGCCGTCAGCGTCGATGCACGAGACGAAACGCGGCACCTTCAAACACCGGGCGGAGAACGGAGTGCTAAGCCAGGTTCGCCTGAGTCAGGTGGTCCGGCACAAATCTCCCAATTCGGATGGCCACCTGAACCCGGAGTGGACAGAGTGGTTGATGGGGTGGCCCATTGGGCACACCGACTTAAAGCCATTGGGAACGGACAGGTTCCACGAGTGGCGGCAGCAGCATGGACCGTGCTGAACCAGACCTAACCCACAGCCCGCGTAGTCGGGCTTTTTTCATGGAGGCAGCAATGAACGACCACGTACAGCCCGACATAGCCGACTGCCTGCGCGGTCACTTCAACATCCCGCCAGAGTTTGACTTCTTTGCCCGCGAAGAAGCAAAGCGTGAGAAAGCACTGGAACGCCGGATGCGCGAGCACCCGGACCCTAGAGATCCTGACCATCCTGGAGAAGATGATGAGTGACCGTGAATTGCTGGAATGGGCAGCGAAGGCTGCGGGGCTAAAAGAATATGGATGGATGGCCGACACGCTCACCCATGTGGTCAATAACCAATTCGTCTTTTGGGAGCCGCTCACCGACGACGGCGATGCGCTGCGGCTGGCTAACAGATTGTGCATGTCTGTTAGCACCGGGCCATGCGAGGCTACCGCAAACACCATTTCTGGGGCATTGCGTGGACAGTTCTTTAAAGAAGATACGGTCAATCAAGACCATGACCATGCAGTGCGCCGCGCCATCGTTCGCGCAGCAGCAGAGCTTGGAAAGGCCAAGCCATGACCAAGCTACTCAAAGACCTCCAAGCAGCACGGAAGGCAAGCGCAGAGGCGCAGGCTAAGGTGAAGGCGGAGAACGCCGGTGCGCCGACTGACGACGATGACGAGCCCGTAGATGACTACGGCAACCCGCTGAGCGGAGACCGGATCATCAACTGCTGCTTTCCAAACTGCGGCTGCGATGAAGCACGCCTGTGCATGGCAGAGAACGGCGCCAGCAGTTGCGCACGCTTTATGAACATTGAGCGAGGGACATTCCGATGAACGACTCAAACTGGACCCTGCGCTTTCCCCGCACCACGCGATGCGACGGGCACGCAATCTACTACTACAAGACACCGGCCTACCGCCGGTTTTTTTACGCCTTTATGCGCCGTGGATGGCTGCTAGTGCCTGTGGTGCTGGCTGTCATTGTCATGGCCGGATGCGTTGACATGGCATCAGAAGAAAACACTGCCGCAAGCCTTCGGGATGCTGTGGCGCAAGCAAGGAGCGAATCATGGGCAATCTCGCAGAAATGAGCGACAGCGCAAAGGTGGCGTTCCTGCTTGAAGCCCTGGACGATGCGGCTTTCGCGCTGCGCATTCGAGGCTACGACAAAGAGGCTTCACGCTACATCAACTACGTCCGCGAGATGCGCGGTGAACAACAGACCAAGGAGGATAGCCATGGGTGAAGCAAAGCCGACACCGGGGCCGTGCCCTTTTTGCGGGCATGTCGGGCTCGATTTTGCAGAAGGCTCGACCTTCCGGTGGATCGTCGCGAGCTGCGGAGGCTGCGGCGCGAGTCTTGCTGAAACGCGCATCCAGACGCTTGGCGATGGAACTAAAGACGAATGGATGGCAGAGGCAAAAGCGGATGCGATTGCAGCCTGGAACCGTCGCAGCGATCCACTTGTGGAGCGGGTGAAGGAGCTGGAGGAAGCGCTGAATTGCATTACTTCAATGTGCGAGACGCATGGCGATTTCAGTAACGGCGTAACAGACCCGACAGGGACTATTGACGAGGGGAATGTCGTAGCTGGGCGAATCATAGGAGACGCCCGCGCCGCCCTCTCCAAGGCCCGTCCCAACACAGCAGAGGGGGAGGCCCACGCAGACAGCGTGCGTGAGGATGTGGCGCTGGTGTTCACGGCTACCCACATCGACTACGTTGCTCGCTTTGGTGGCCGGTGCCGCGACTGCGCAGACGAATCAGGCGTTTGCCCTGGTAGCGGGCTCCCGTGCGCCGACTCGCGCAAGGCCATCAAGCACGTATTCGATGCTATTGAATACGGCGTCAAGCACGGCTACATCAAGTCGCCAATAGCAGCCCGCAAGCAAGCCGCAGCAAAGGAGCCATCCCCATGACAGAAGACGAACTCAACCTAACCGAAGGCCAGCGCGACTCAATCGAAATCGCCCTGGCCTTTGTCGTTGCGCTGTTGCTGGCGGTGGTGGTTGCATCGCCGTGGATTGCATGAAGGAAAAAACATGAGCAGACACCCATACACACACGCGGCAGATTTTGTCCGCGCCCTTGGCCCGGTTAATGAAAGCGGCGTAGTGCTGAGTCGCGCAGATGCAGCGCTTATCCGGCAAGGCATCGCAAAGGCTATAGGGATGCCAGACGAAGTGCTGGCGGGGATGCTATCTCTTGCGGAGCAAGCGAAAACTGATGAAGACCGCGACAAACACTGCCAGCGGGTGATGAAAGCCCTTGGGTTCAGATGACCACATGAAAACCGCCACCTATGTCGCCGCGTGGCTCCTTGGCTGCGCTCTAGCTCTCGCACTTGCTTTTGTGCGGGGGTATTCAACACCGATTTATTGAGAGGTGCGCCATGCATCCAGTTTTGCAAGAGTCATGCGATGAGGCTATGGCCTGCGCACAAATGGAATTCGACCAATCACACCGAGGAACATCAAATGAGCATAGCCACACTGATTTTGGGAAACAGCGGCAGCGGCAAGAGCACCAGCCTGCGCAATCTGGACCCGGCGCGGACGCTGCTGATCCAGTGCATCAAGAAGCCACTTCCGTTCCGCACTAAGGGCTGGGTGACGCGCGTGACCCTCAAGGGTGAGGGCAACGTGATTCAAACAAGTGACCCAGTCGTAATCGAGAAGATTCTTCGCACCGCGCCGCATGACGTGGTTGTCGTAGACGACTATCAAGCCGTGATGGTCAATGAACTGATGACACGCAGCACTGAAAAGGGCTACGAAAAGTTCACCGACATTGGAAAGCACGCATTCAACGTGTTCCAAGCTGCTGGCGCGCGGCCAGAGCATCGCCGGGTGTACATCCTGGCGCACACGCAAACAGACGACTTCGGACAGGTTCGCATGAAGACCGTGGGGAAGATGGTTGATCAGACGCTGGTGCCGGAAGGATATTTCACCATCGTCCTGCGCACCGAAATCATCAACGGCCAGTACCTGTTTGCCACGCAGACCAACGGCCAAGACTGCTGCAAGTCGCCCATCGACATGTTCGCAGATCAACACATCCCCAACGACTTAGCCGCTGTAGATGCAGCCATCTGCGACTTCTACGGCATTACCGAAGCAGCTTGATTTCCCAACGACGAAAGTAAACCACCATGTATCAACTCGACACACAAGCAGCACGCCACGCAGACACCGCAGGCGCAACCATCAAAGAACTCGGCAAGTATGTCGGCGAGTTCGTTCAAGCAGAAGACATCAAAACCAAGAAGGGCGGGCGCGGCGTTGCGTTCGTCTTCAAAAGCGCACAAGGCCAGAAGGCCAATCTGGCGATCTACACCACCAGCAAGGACGGTGAGCGTTACCAGGGCTATGACACGCTGATGGCAATCATGACCTGCATGCAACTGCGTGGCATCAAGCCACAGCCAGGAAAGGTCACCAAGTGGGACTACGACAACAAGAAGGAAGTGCAGGAAGACGGCACCCTGTTCCCAGACCTGCACAAGCCAATCGGCGTGCTGCTGGAAACAGAAGACTATGAAAAGCAGGACGGCAGCGTTGGCACGCGCATGGTGCTCAAGAATGTGTTTCAGGCAAGCACCGAGCTGACGGCCAGCGAGATCCTCGACAAGAAGGCCCAGCCTGCGGCTCTGCCGAAGATGGTTGAAGGGCTTCGCCATCGGCCGCTGAAGGGCGCGCGCAATAACGCCGTGTCGCATGGTGATGATGGCGCTGGCGGGCCTCCAGCTGGGCACCCTGCATCGTCTGGGTTTGATGGTGTCGAGTCCGATATCCCTTGGTAGGAGGCGCGATGCTCTGCAAACACTGCAACACGAACAAGGAGCCTTCGGGCTTCTATAAAAACAACAAGTCTCGCTGCATGGACTGTGTGAAGGCGAGTGCCAATGCTTACCGGCAAGCGAATCTTGAGCGGGTCCGGGAATATGACCGATTGCGAGGTTCCATGCCTCACAGGGTCGCGGCCCGAGCTGCTTATCAGCGTACACCGGCTTTTGCAGAAAGCCATGAAGCCGCTGTGAAGCGGTGGGCGGCCAAGCATCCTGAGCGCCGCCGCGCAAACAACGTGCTGGACAACGCAGTGCGGAAAGGCCGGGTTATCCCATGGCCGGTGTGTGCGGTGCCGGAATGCTGCGATAAGCCGGAAGGGCACCACCCTGACTACAGCCGCCCTCTGGATGTGGTGTGGCTTTGTGCCAAGCATCACAAAGAAGCGCATGCCTTGGTGCGCATGGCAGCCTAGCCATGCCAGTACGCGATTACCGAGCCTACGCCCAATCGCCCAAGGGCAAGGCAGCAAGAGCCAGGGCGCATGCACGGTACATCGCAAAACGCCGTGAACTGAATCAGCAACCGAAGGCCAGCACTGCACAAGTCGCTGGCCTTCTTACTTCTTGGGGAAGAAATGAGCATCACATTGTTTGACGCGGCCCAGGCCGTGCGCGAGTCTGTCAACCAGATGGATCCAGAAACCGGCGAACTGCTGGAGAGCTACACCGAGAGCCGCGATCTGTTCCAAAACAAAGCCGTGGCTTGCGTGGCCTACGCAAAGGAAGAAGCCACAACGCTTGCCAGCGCCAAGGCCATGATCAAGGACATGCTTGCCAAGATCGAGGCCCGCGAAAAGCGCCTGGAGCGGTTTGAAGCCTACCTTGCAGACTGCATGAAGGCCACGGGAATAAATGAGGTGAAACACGAACTGGGCCTGTTCGCCGCAAAGCTATATGTGGAGCGTGACGAATCGGTGGAGATTGATGCGGATGCCGAGTTTCCTGCATCGCTGTGCAACGACCCGAAGCCACCAACACCCAGCAAAACCAAGATCAAGGCCGCGATCAAGGCGGGTGAAGCGGTGGCCGGAGCCCGCATCGTGCGCAAGGACCGGTTGTCCATTACTTGACATCCCCCACCCCACCCAAAGGCCCGCAGTAGCGGGTCTTCTCATTTCAGGACCAGATATGACGAAGCCAACCACATACCAACCCATTGGCCCATCCGACCTGAGCATTTCAAACGACCCATACACCGGGCGCGAGCGCACGAATGAAGGCAAGTACGCCGAAATCTTCTGCAAGGTCAAGCAAGGCCAGCGCATCGTCTGCCCACCAGGCCGAGCCGGGGCCATTGCCCACGCCTACGAAAAGTGGCTGGTGAAGAACGTGGGCGCAAAGCAGCCGGTTATCCGCACCAAGCGCGCCTGCGATGACGGCAAGGGAGGCGTTTGGTGGCTTGGCGAGAAAGAGGCCAATAAGCCTGAAACGGTCTGGGCTGGTTTGAAGAAGGCCGCATAACCGCACCCCCGCTAACACCACAGGAGGCCGTATGGCTGACGACACGAATACAGCAGAGCGCGACGACTTCGAGAAGGTGTTCCCGCTCCCATCAGGGTGCATCCGCTGCGGCACTGGCTACGCATCGACCGGCTACAGCAATTGGGCCGCGCATACGCACTGCGAACGCTGGCAAGGATGGCAGGCCCGCGCCTCTCTCGCAGCAAGTGCCGCACCGCTGAGCTGTGGGCACCCCGCATCGATGATGCTCATGTCCGCAGAGACGGGCGATCCGCTCTATTGCGAACTGTGCGACTCCATCGACCGTCGACGCGACGCCGAAACGAGTTGTGCAGAATTGCAGCAGCAATTAGTGGATATGAAGTCCATGAATGCCCAGTTAATCGACGCATTGAAAACGGTGCGCAGCCAAGAGTCAGACCTTTGGGCTCCGTGGCTGATCAAGCAGGTAGACGCGGCTATTGCAAAGCGCCCTATCGCTGAGCATGCAAACGCCTCTCTCGCAGCAAGTGCGGGGAGCGCCGAGATCAATGGGCAGCTCTACACGGCACTGAACAACCTGTTCACCCACCTTGGCATGGAAGGCTGCATCACCGCAGACCATGCGTTTGTGTGGGACGCGATGACCGCGCTCAAGCGCATCGACGGCGGTGTGCACCTAGACAATTTGGCTGTGCCTGTTGACCCTGACGCGCACCGTGACGACATGCTCGCAGCAGTGCAATTGCTTGAGGATGGCGAGTGGGCAGAGCACTTCGCCAAGACGCCCATTGGCATGCGCCTAGAGGAACAGATCACGAAGTTGCATGGCGAAATCTCCGCTAATGCTAGTGGTGAATCAATCCCTGATTGCCCAGTATGCGGGGACAACGCCAAGGTCTCATCAATCAGCGGGATGTGGCATTGCGAAAACTGTCACGGCAATCGCGCAGCAAGCGCGGGGAGTGAGCCGGTGGCGTGGATGTCCCGGCTACCGTCCGGCAGCGCGATCTTTGCAAGAACGCGTGAGTACTACCCCGATGCAGTGCCTGTGTACACCCACCCATCTCCCACAGAGGGAATGGTGGCAGTGCCAAAAGAGTTCATCCGCGCATTCAGCGACACAGCCCACAACTACCAATTAAGCGTAGAGCCTCCAGATCATTTCTCTGGCACAGAGGGTGACGCATTCAGGGCCGCATACGCGCGGTGCGGTGTTGAGCTGCTGCGACTTCGCGGCATCCTCATCGGCACCATTCCCGCATCTGAGGCAAAGGAGCTGTGATGACCGGGCAAAAGCTTCACTACGAAAACATGGGCGGGCTGCTTGTCCGCCGCGATGGCGTTTTGCGCTGGCGCTGCCCAGATTGCAAAGCCGAAGGTGAATCAAAACATGTGCTGCGCGTCTGCCCAAAGTGCAAGCAGCCAGACAAGAAGGAAACAAAATGACCACCCCCACCCAAGGCGAGCACGCCCAGACAGAAGCGCTGAAACATGCGGAAGGCCTCGAATGGTTTGCAGAGCGAGCACCAGGATTCGGGCTCGACCCATTGCCGCTAAAAAATACCGCTGCGTTCATCCGCCGCCTTCACGCCCAGGTAGCCGCACTCACAGCAGCGCTAGGGGTGCAGGCCGATCCAGTGAAAGACGAAGCGACCTGCCAGATGTGCGGAGAAAATCCATACCCAGGCTGCAACTCTGAGTTCCAAGACGAAGCAGCGTGCCGGTTTTACCACCCAGCCACCGCCCAGACAGAGCTGGCACACGAACTATTCGCAGCCGCACAGCTTGCCCCAGGCGAAGGCATTGAAGATGCTGTAAGCCGGATTGCTGCGGCACTCACGGCAGCCACCGCGCATCCAGCACCACAGGGCGTGGCCTATGCGGAGCTGCCTGAGCCCTCATACGAGGAGAGCGGCGACTCAGAAAATTACCGCCCAGCCTCGTACAGTGAGTACGACCTGCGCGACTTCGCAGACCGCACCCACGCCCTGCGCGCATCCCATGGGCAAGCACCAGCCGTGGCGATTGGCTGGGTGCACCCAGATTGGCGAGCAGAGCAAGGCCAAGGACGCATATATGGGCACAACCCAGGTGGATACGTGGCGCTTGCCCCCACGGCACCAGCCGCCCAGGCAGACAGCCAGCCAGCGCAGTACCCTTACTCAATCGACGAGGACCCGCAAGGCATCCGCGCAATGGTGGCAGATGCCATCACAGGTGCATTGGCATTTGGAGCGCAGGATGCAAATCCGCCGCCAGCGGGGCACTGGCTCGCGCCATTCTGGAATGCTGCAAGAACTGATCGCGCCCAGGCAGACAGCGTGCTGGCGGAGTGTGGCAACTGTTTCGAGGGCAAGTCAGACTTCGACCACGTATGTAAGAAGTGCGGCGGCTCTGGAAAAGTTGTAGACAGCGTGACGGCACCAGCGGGATGGCAGGCAGTGCCAGTCACGCCGACTTCGGATCAACTGAACGCCGCGTGCGAGCCTTTTCTGAACTGGCAAGCCAACTCAAAAAACACCGGCGGCCCCATTCAGTCACTTGGCGCTGCTATTTACCGCGCAATGCTCTCCGCTGCTCCCACCCCACCCGCCCAGGCGGCAGACAGCGTGCTGGAGGATGCGGCGCTATTGGACTTCATCGAGCAACATCCAGAAATGAGCCTGCGTCACCGAAAGGGCAAGTGGGCGCTTGTCGGGTTCACCAACTACGAGTACGAAATGCTGCCCAGCCTACGAGATGCTATTCGCGCAGCCCGCAAGCAAGGAGGCAAACATGACAACCACTGAACTACTCAGCTTGATGCGCCTGCTTTCCGCCATGGAAAGCGCAATGCTGGCATCGAAAATTGCGTTTCCTGACTATCTCAGTGATGAAGTTACGCGGCACACGGAGATTCTGGAGCGGGAAATCCTTGCAAGGAGCAAGCCATGACTGAGCAAACACAGCCCACGGATGCGGAACTGTGGGCCGCAATTGAGCGTTACGCCTCCGCTGTCGCAGGTCGGCAAGCGGGGTGTATTGGCGAATCTGTAGTGCATCCGGTCCGGCAAAAGCTTGAAGAGATGGTTGCAAAGTGGGGCACACCTGCAGGGGTGGGGCAATCGCTTACTGAAAGCTATGTGCAGATGGTGCCGGACAAGTGCGACCGCATCGTTTGGCGCAATCACTATTACCACCTGCCACTCACCACCCCGCAGCCCACCCAGGCGCAGGCCGGGGCGGTGCCGACACGGGCGTTCTTGGAGCGCACGCTTGCGGCAATGGAAGGCGTCATTGATGTGGCTGACCGAAAAACGGATGAGTTCGACGCGCTGCGGTCATGCGTGATTGACTTGACCTTGATGCTGTTCAAACCAGCGCAGTCTGGAAACACCGCAATAGTCAAGCAATCCTTGACACCTCCCGACTTCACCGAACTTGGCGCCCGCAAGCTGGCCGACTTGCTAGAGAAGGGATTCGTTATCACCGGCTACTGCTTTGAGCGGCAAGTGGAAGGAACACAGCCTCAGCGTGGGTTTGTTGACTTCGCTGGGTTTGTGGGGTGGTGGCGACCAGAGATGCAGCAACGCAAGCCTCTGACAGAGGAACAGCGCAATGCGATCTACGACAAACATTGCTTCATCGGAGATAACGGATGGGAGGTGAACTGGTGGCAGGTTGTCGACGAAGTAGAGAGCGCACACGGCATCACCGTCCATGGCGTGGCGGATATGAAAGGAGGACAGGATGTTGAGCGTGAATGACGTTAATGAAATGCTGATCTATACGCCGGAAACTGGTGATTTTGTTTGGCGCGTAAGTCGTGGCAAAGCGGTTAAAGGCGCAACAGCTGGCTCTATAAATAACAAAGGCTATCGCATGATATGCATTAAAGGAAAGTCATATCAAGCGCACAGGTTAGCGTGGTTTATCAAGCATGGAATATGGCCGTCACATGATATAGACCACATCAACAGAACCAAGGCTGACAATCGAATTTCTAACTTGCGCGAAGCAACTGCATCAACAAATATGCAGAACAGATTGGCGCAATCCAATAACACTTCCGGCTACCGTGGTGTCCATTGGCATAAGTTCACTCAAAAATGGGAAGCACAGATAAAAGTCGAAGGAAAGCTGAAATACATAGGAAGGTTTGACAAAAAGGAGGACGCTTATTCTGCATACCAGAATGCAGCCTATTTTTATCACTCATGCAACCCGCACGCAGCCGCCATCGCCCGCCTGGAGAAAGCACCATGAAGACCATCACCATCGAAGTCGAAGACGACGAAGTCCTGGTGGCGCTCAAGCGCCCGGAGGGCTACGACGATGTGCACCCGCAGCTCGTGGCAGAGGATGCGATCAAGGAATCGTGGCCCGAGTACCGCACTGTTTGGCCGAAGGAGGCACCATGACCACAATCCCAGAAGCCTGCATGGCATACACCTCCGTCTTTCAAACACTACGCCTTGAAATGGGCCTTGTGATGATCGTCGGAATCTTGATCGGAATTGCTGCAGCGCGGCTGCATTCAAGATAGGGCGGCACCATGACCCAACACACTGATTTGATTGAGCGGTTGCGCTGGGTTGGCGATAGCGTAGCCAATGAAGCAGCAACTGCCCTGGAAGCGCAGGCGCGGGAGATTGCCGAACTCAAAGCCCAGGAGGCCGAGCTATGCACCCTGTACGGGCTGGCTCAGGCTGAGTGCAAGAAGCTGCGCAAGGATGCCGCCCTTGTGGCTGCGCGAGCGCGGGAGCGGTGTGAGAAGGCGGTGGAAAACTCGTCGTCGTGCTTTACGTCCGATCAGGCGTATATCAAGAAACTCGCTGTTGCCGCTATCCGCGCCCTCAATACCGAAGGAGAAGGAAATGACAGACCGTGAAATGCTGGAGCTGGCGGCTAAGGCTGCGGGGATATCTGGTGAGTGGGCGCGCTGGCATCAAGCCTATGGCGATGAGTGGGTAGAGGGTTTGAATTGCGGCGGGCGATTTCTTTGGAATCCACTTACCGACGATGGCGATGCGCTGCGACTGGCCGTGAAGCTTGGCTTCATAAACCCAGGTAACTGGCCTAATCCGGGTGGTATTGCTTTAGAAAATTGGGCAACTACCGGATCTGCTGATTGGTACACAGCCACCCGTCGCGCCATCGTCCGTGCAGCCGCCGAAATAGGGAAGGCCATGCCATGAGCAAACGCGCCCGTGACTACCGCGAAGCCTACGAGGCCAAGCACTACCCAGAACGCTGGGAGGCTACAGACTGGCGAAAAGAGCGGGATGAAGCCGACAAGCCACCACCGGAGCCGGAGGAACCGGAACCGATTCACACTTTTCACTAGCCGCCACTGAGCGGCTTTTTTATGGGAGAACGGAATGGATGACGAAATCAAGGACGCGCTCTACATGATCGAAGGAGATCCAGCACTGTCGTTGGTGAAGACGCACATTGCAGAGGTGCAGCGGGTACGCGCAGAAGTACGTGCGCTGGCAAACCTTTACGGCGCCGAACAGATCACCACCGACCGCATCACCGGCGTCCTGCGCGGCGTGATGTTCAAGCGAAACGAGCACCACGCCGACTTCAAGAAGCCCGACAGGCGCGGAGTGTGCTGGCCCAAGCGCAAGACGGAAGCGGCGGATAAGTTCGCGGCTCAGGTGGGTTACGCGCATCCAGAAGCAACTATCTCCAAAGCTTTCTCTGTACCTTTGACCCTCTGCCACAAAGGCCCCGACTCACAAGGGTGGACGCACATCGGCAGCATGCTCAATGCCTGCCGATTTCTCTACTTCGGCCCTGATGGTCCATACGCACTGTTGATCCCGGACGTTGCCGCACACATCGCCTATTACGAGGCGCGCGGCGAGACAGTCGAGGAAGCCTTTGACATGAACTTGCCCGGCTGCCGTCGCATCTTGCACGAGGAATGGGAAGTGATGGTCGCCCAGCACAACCTGGAAAAGAAACGCCAGGAACTAACCCCGGCCTAACCACACCGCCCCTCTAAGGGGCATTCTTTTTGGGGAACGATATGGATTTGGCATTCAAGGCAATGGAGTTCGCGAGGCGAGCTCACGCAAAGCAGGTGCGCAAGTACACGGGCAACCCGTACGTTGACCACCTTGCCGAAGTCGCTGGCATCGTCGCTACCGTAGACAGTAGTCAGGAAACATTGGCCGTTGCATGGCTCCATGATTGCCGGGAAGACCAAGGCGTAACCGGCGAGACTATCGAGGAACTTTTCGGGATGCGCGTGGCTGTCGGTGTGGCGCTGCTTTCTGATTTTGAAGTCGGCAACCGAGCAGAGCGCAAGGCTGCCTCTAGAGAGCGGCTTGCTGGCGCTTCTGGCTGGATTCAGACAATCAAGTGCGCCGACCTGATCAGCAACACCAGCAGCATCGTGATGCACGATCCAAAGTTTGCCGTCACCTACATGGCAGAAAAGCGCGCATTGCTTGAGGTGATGACCAAAGCAGACCCACTGCTGCGCTCGCTGGCCTACTCGCAAAGCAATTGGCCTGTTGCCTAACCACCCACCACCGCCTAACAGGCAAACACACCACACCAGGGCTCCGAGAGGGGCCTATTTTTTTTGGACCACTCATGTTCAAGAACCTCATCATCTATCGCATCGCTCCAAGCTTCATGGCAACCGTCGCTCAAGTGGAGGAAGCCTTGGCCAAGGCTCCATTCATGGAGTGCGGCGCCACGCAGGAGAAGTCTCTGGGCTGGACTCCGCCGCGCGGCGAGGCCCACGGCGCCATGGTGGAAAGCATTGGCGGCCAATTGATCGCCCGCTTCATGGTCGAATCCAAAGTGCTGCCCGGCAGCGTGCTGGCCCGCCGCGTGAAAGAAAAGGCCGAGCGCATCGAGCAGGAAACCGGCCGCAAGCCCGGCAAGAAGGAAAGCAAGGAGCTGAAAGACGAGGCCAAGCTGGACCTGCTGCCCATGGCCTTCACCAAGCAGGGATCGATGTGGGTGTGGATCGACACCACCTCGCGCCTGCTGGTGCTGGACACCTCCAGCCAGGGCCGCGCGGACGAAGTTGTCACCCTGCTGGTCGAGGCGCTGCCCGGCCTGTCGGTGTCGCTGCTGAACACCCAGACCAGCCCGCAGGCCGCCATGGCCCACTGGCTCAAGGAACAGGAGCCGCCCGGGGGCTTCACGGTGGACCGCGAGTGCGAGCTCAAGAGCACCAGCGAGGAAAAGGCTGTGGTGCGCTACGGGCGCCACCCTCTGGACATTGAGGAAGTCCAAGCCCACATCGATGCGGGCAAGCTGCCAACGCGATTGGCAATGACCTGGGATGACCGCGTGTCGTTCCTGCTGACCGATGGGCTGCAGGTGCGCAAGCTGCAGTTCTTGGACACGGTATTTGAAGGCACCAAGTCTGATGACGGCGGTTTTGACACCGATGTGGCGATTGCCACGGGCGAGCTGGTCAAACTGATCCCGGACTTGATCGAGGCGCTGGGCGGCGAAGTGGAGAGCGGTTTGGCTGGCTCTGGGGCCGGTGCGCCATGAAAGCCGGGATCGCCCGCATCTACTACGGCGGCCAGCCGGAACGAGAACACAGGAGAAAGACACCATGAACCCCGACCTCACAGACGACGATATCGACAGGATCTGTGCTGGACTATCCCAGAATGCCGCCAAAGTCCGCTACCTGCGCGGCCTTGGGCTGCGTGTGGATCAGCGCCCCAACGGCCGCCCATTGGTGGCGCGCGCAGAATGGGAGCGACACTACACTAGCCGACCCGCCTTGGAAACGGCAAAGGGCAGCGCCACTCCGCCCAGCAATGGGCCGCGCTGGAAAACGGCAGCAGCAGGATAGCCAACCATGGGACGAACACGCGACCGAGCCAGCGCTGCGGGCCTCCTGCCCAGAATGGAGGCTCGACTTTGGGCTGATGGAAAAACCATCACCTACCGTTACCACCCGGTGGGCAAGAAGCCTGTGAACCTTGGCACGGACAAGGCCACCGCGTTGCGCAAGGTGCTGGACATGAACGGCCAGCCTGACGGCAAGAACCCCATGGGCACGCTGCGCTGGGTCTGGGAAGACTTCAAGGCCAACAGCCCCAGGTGGAAGAAGTACGCCCAGGCCACGCGCGACGACTACGAAAGCGCATGGAAGCAACTGGACGACCGGCTGGGTCACATGCACATCGCGGAAATCGGTACAGCCATTGTGGCCCGATACATCCACGTCGAGCGCGCCGGTGCGCCACGCCGTGCCGACATTGAAAAGAGTTTGCTTTCCCGCCTGTTCGGCCACGGCATCAAGATCGGCGTCTGCACGGTGAACGCGACCGCTGGCGTTGAACCGCACGGGGGCGAGGCGCGCACGGTGGCGGTCGCCCCGGAAGTCCTGGCCAAGTTTTTGGCATGGGTGGAACAGCAGACCCCCCAGCGCCGCATCATCGGCATGGCCGCGGAATACGCCAGCCTTGCAGGCAACCGCAAAGTGGAGTTTCTGGATCTGTCGTGGCCCCAGATCGACGAAGCCGAGGGCGTGGTCCGCACCAAGCGGGCAAAGCAGCGCGGGAAGATGCGGGGCGAGGTGATCGAGGTGATCGCCATCACTCCCAAGCTGCAGGCCCTGATCGACCGCCTGAAGGTGCTACGTGCCCAGCGGGGGATCGACTGCCTGTATGTGTTCCCGACGCGCGACAACAACGCCTACACGGCCCGGGGGTTTAAAACCCTATGGCAACGGTGTGTATTGCTCGCGATCAAGGAGAAAGTGCTGTCCAAGGAAGACCGGTTCACGTTCCACGACCTGCGTGCGTACTACGCCACAGCGCACAAAGAGAGCCACGGCACCCTGCCCGACATGCACAAAAACAAGGAGACGACGGCCCGCGTTTACGACCGGTCCAGGACCGTCAGGCGCGAGGCCCTTTAGGCTGGATATTCCCACGCATGGGAATAAAGACAAAAGCCGCTACAACTTTTATAGCTGCAGCGGCTTTGTTTATTTGGGGTGGCTGATGGGGCTCGAACCCACGACAACAGGAATCACAATCCTGGACTCTACCAACTGAGCTACAGCCACCGTAGCTTTGTATTATAGCCTGGGATTTTGAGTCCCAAGACCAATTTGCTTAATTTTCTGCAGCGGCCTGCAAAGTGGCCGAGGGTCGCGGCGCTTTGATCTCTGCCTTGAAACGCTTCTTGAGCATCTCGTAATACGCCTGGCCTTCGGCCGAAGCCCACCACTGCATATATTGCTGCCGCTCCTGTTGCGCGCGCTGGCCCTCTGGAGCCGGCCGAGGCACCACACGGTTCACCTTGACCACGGCATAGCCCTCGCTCCCCAGGTCCACACCAACCCAAGCTGGGAGCGCGTCGGCTGTCGGCGCGTGCAACGCTGCATCAATCAGAGGGCGGGGCAGGTTCTGGGCCTGCTCACGCGAAATCTGGATGGGAGCACCCAGGCCGCTGGCGGTGGCCGGGGCCGCTTTCCACGCAGCCAGCTTGGCTTCGCCTTCCTTGCGCGCCAACTCAGAGGCTTTCTGCCCCACATACAGTTCGCGCACGCGGGCTCGCACTTCGTCCAGCGGCAGGGTTTTGGTCGGGGTGTACTGCACCACGCGGCCAGCAGCCAGTTGACTCGGGCCTATTTCCACGGCCTCGGTATTGCGTTTGTTCTGCACCGAATCCGAAGAGAAGAGTGCTTCCAGGAACTTGGGGTTGGCCAGTGGCCCCACCGCGCCAGGAGCTGGCGTGCGGGTGAGGCCAGACGCGGTCTGCACCTTGAGCTTGAGCTTGTCTGCCACCGGCTTGAGGCTGTCTGCCTGTTCATACACGCTGTTCGTGAATGACTCCGCCACCTCGGCAAACTTGCGCTGCGCCTGCTGCTGCTTGAGTTCGGCTTCCATGGTGGGGCGCAGTTCTTCAAAGGAAGGCTGGCGGGGTGCCTTGATGTCGGTCAGCTGGATGATGTGGTAACCGAAGTCGGTTTCCACCAAATCGCTGATTTCACCCTTCTTGAGGGCAAAGGCCGCGTCTTCAAACGGCTTGACCATGGCGCCCCGTCCGAAGAAATTCAGATCGCCACCTGCGGTGGCCGATCCTTTGTCGTCCGAGGCCTTCTTGGCCACATCCGCAAACGTGGCTGGCGCCTTGCGCACCTGGGCCAGCAGTTCCGTCGCACGTGCCTTGGCCTTCTCACGGTCGGCAGACGATGCGTCCTTGGAGGCATTGATCAGGATGTGGCTGGCGCGACGCTCTTCCTTGCCAGCCATGCGCGCAACGTTTTCCTTGTAGTAGGTGCGCAAGTCGTCCTCATTGAGGGTGATACCGGAACGCACGCTGTCGAGGTCCAGAACCACATACTCCACCGAAGCCTGCTCCATCTGAAGGAACTTTGCGGGATTTGCCTTGTAGTAGGACTCCAGATCTGCATCCGTGGGCGCAACCTTGGCAGAGAAATCTGCAGACTTGAAGCGCACCACCTGGATTTCTCGCTGCTCATAGAGCGGGTCCAGCGCGAGCTTGACCTGGGCATTGGTACTGAAGGCGGTACCCATCACACCACCAATGACCTGGTTGATCGACAGATCGCGGCGGACATTGGCCTCGAAGCCTTCCGGCGTCAAACCTTGCGTACCCACCAGGGCCCGATAGGCTTCTGCGTCCAGCGTACCGTCAGCGCGCTTGAGCCCTGCAATGGCTGGAATCTCCTGCAGACTGCGTGCCAGCCGCGAATCACTCGTCACCAGGTGCATTTCCTTGGCGGCAGCTGCCAGCACGCGGTCGCGCACCAGGCGCTCGAGCGTGGCGTAGCGGGCCTGGGGAGAGTCAAGAAGCTTGGGATCGACCGAGGGAGACTGCGCACGCATGCGGTCGGTCTCCATGCGATGGGCATTGTCCCAGTCAGTCTGGTTGATCTTGTCGCCATCGACGCGCGCCACCACTGGGCTCTTTTCAGAGAAGTAGTTGCTGTCAATGCCTACCAGCACAAACGATGGAATGATCAGCAAGAACAATAAGATCATCACGATCTTGGAGTGCTTGCGGATGGATTCAAACATGGTCGATCTTTCAGAAGGCAAAAAACAAAAGGCGAACTTGCGTTCGCCTTTGTTCGGTGGTGGTGGGTCCTGACGGTCTCGAACCGCCGACCTACTCCGTGTAAAGGAGCCGCTCTACCAACTGAGCTAAGGACCCCACCTAAACTGATCCTCAGTTCAAGGCATCTTTCAATGCCTTGCCAGGACGGAACTTTGGAACTTTAGCAGCTTTGATTTTAATCGTAGCGCCGGTACGGGGATTGCGGCCCGTGCGAGCAGCGCGTTTGCCGACCGCAAAGGTACCGAAACCGACGAGCGAAACGGTGCCGCCCTTCTTCAGGGTCTTCTTGACGGCCTCGATCGTGGATTCCAGGGCACGAGCAGCGGCGGCCTTGGAGATGTCGGCGTTGGTAGCGATGTGCTCAATCAGTTCGGTTTTGTTCACAAGAAGCCTCTCGGAAAAGAGTTGGTGGAATGTCTCGCGGATATCTGGTCTTCACACGTCCGAAAGCGCAGCCGGAGGCTGGTTGAAAACAGACGGGGGAATGACTGGCATACACAGCAGTGGCTGCTGCATCAGATTAAAGCCATCGAGTTTCCGGGTGTCAATACAACACGCTGGTTTGGCGCAGCGTTGGGGTGAATTCTAGTCGTATTTCACGCTGCGACAGGGCTTGTGGGGCGTTTTTGTCTCAAACACGCCGTATGGGCAGCACTCCGTATTGACACCCCAGTTCCGACAATGCAGCGCAGGCCACAGTCCCTCGCATTCATCCGAAAAACCACCGACGGGATGCGCGCGCCCCACTCCTGCTACTTCACACGCGCCCGGATTTCTGGCAATGCCTTTTGCAGGTAGTACACCATCGACCAGACCGTGAGCACAGCCGAGGCCCAGATGAGCCAGGTGCCCCACACGCCGGTATCGATGACACCGAACAGGCGCCCGTCATAGAGAAGGAAGGGGATGGCCACCATCTGCACCGTAGTCTTGACCTTGCCGATCATGTGCACAGCAACGCTCTTGCTCGCGCCGATCTGCGCCATCCATTCGCGCAGGGCTGATATGGCGATCTCGCGGCCGATGATGATGAGCGCAACGAACACATCGGCGCGCTGCAGATGCACCAGCACCAGCAGCGATGCACACACCAGAAACTTGTCGGCCACCGGGTCCAGAAAGGCGCCAAACGACGAGGTCTGGTTCAGTTTGCGGGCCAGGTAGCCGTCCAGCCAGTCGGTGGCGGCGAACACCACAAACATCACGGTGGCAATGAGGTTGCGCGTGGCCGGGTCCAGCGGTGCGTAGAACACCCCCACGATCAAAGGTATCGCGACGATGCGCGTCCAGGTCATCAAGGTGGGGATAGTCCAGAACATGGGTCGATTGTGTCACGGCAGGCGAGCAGTCCGGCCGGGGACTCAACGCAAGGCGCGATAGATCTCTTCGGCCAGCTCACGCGAGATGCCGTCCACGGTAACCAGGTCCTCCACACTGGCCGCAGCCACACCGCGCACCCCGCCAAAACGCTGCAGCAGCCGTGCACGCTTCTTGGGGCCCACCCCCGCAATTTCTTCGAGCTGACCACCACCCACCCGCACCTTGGCCCGTGCAGCGCGCATGCCGGTGATGGCAAACCTGTGGGCCTCGTCGCGGATCTGCGCCACCAGCATCAGCGCCGCCGAATCCTTGCCCAGGTAGACCTTCTCGCGGCCATCTGCAAACACCAGCTCTTCCAGGCCCACCTTGCGGCCCTCGCCTTTTTCCACGCCCACGATGCGGGTCAGATCCAGCCCCAGCGCGGTGAACACCTCGCGCGCCACGCCCACCTGGCCCTTGCCACCGTCGATGAGCACCAGATCGGGCAGGCGTGCCACACCTTTGGGCTTGGTGGGCTCTTCACCCCCGGGCGCGGGGTTGGCCGCAAAGTCGATGCCCCCAGCTTCGCGCGCGGCCTCGGCCACCTTGCTGTAGCGGCGCGTCAGCACCTGGCGCATGGCGGCATAGTCGTCGCCGCCCGTAATGCCTTCGATCTTGTAGCGGCGGTATTCGCTGCTCTGCATCTTGTGGTGATGGAACACCACGCACGATGCCTGGGTGGATTCACCCGCCGTGTGCGAGATGTCAAAACACTCGATGGTGAGCTGGTCCAGATCTTCGGGCGGCAGATCCAGCGCCTCGGCCAGGGCACGCGTGCGCGCCTGTTGCGAGCCCTCTTCGGCCAGCAGGCGGGCCAACTGCAGATCGGCGTTCTTTTGCGCCATGTCCAGCCAGGCGCGGCGCTGTTCGCGCGGCTGGTGGATGGCGGTCACGCGCACACCACTTTGGTCGCCCAGTGCCTCCAGCAACGCCTTGTCCACTGGTTCGCTGGTGACCAGCACCGGCGGCACCGGCACGCCGATGTAATGCTGGGCGATGAACGCTTCCAGCACCAGCACCTCGACACGGCGAATGGGCGCGGCCGGAGTATTCTCATCGGTGCCATCACCGACCTCTTCCTCGAACACGGCGGCAGCGTCTTCCACATGCACCGGGAAATACGGCCGATCTCCCAGATGCCGCCCGCCGCGCACCATGGCCAGGTTCACACAGGCGCGGCCGCCTTGCACGCGTATGGCCAAGATGTCCACATCCTTGTCGTCCGCAATCTCGATGGACTGCTGGTGCAGCACCCGCGACAGCGCCTGGATCTGGTTGCGCACATCGGCGGCCTGCTCAAATTCAAGCTTGTCGGAATGCGCCATCATCCGCACCTCCATGGCCTTAAGCACCTCCTGCGTTTCGCCGCGCAGCAGTGCCTCGGCATGCTGCACGTCGGCGGCATAGGCCTCGGGCGAGATCAAGTCCACACAAGGCCCAGTGCAGCGCTTGATCTGGAATAGCAGGCAGGGCCGCGTGCGGTTGGCAAACACCGTGTCTTCGCAGGTACGCAGGCGAAACACCTTTTGCAGCAGCTGGATGGTTTCCTTGACCGCCCAGGCGCTGGGGTACGGACCGAAATAACGGTGCTTCTTATCGACCGCACCCCGGTAATAAGCCATGCGCGGAAACACTTGAGCGGGCGCATTGCCGCTGGCCGTGGGCGTGCCTGTGATCTTGAGATAGGGATAGCTCTTGTCATCCCTGAACAGGATGTTGAACTTGGGGTTCAGCGTCTTGATGAGGTTGTTTTCCAGCAGCAGCGCCTCGGCCTCGGAGCGCACCACCGTGGTCTCCATGCGCACGATCTTGCTGACCATGTGGCCGATGCGCGTGCCGCCATGGTTCTTGGTGAAGTAGCTCGACACGCGCCGCTTTAGGTGGCGCGCCTTGCCTACATACAGCAGCGCGCCCTGGGCGTCGAAATAGCGGTACACGCCCGGCAGCGCGGGCAGCGCAGCCACCTGCGCCAGCAGTTCTTCGGAATGGGACATGGCGCGTATTGTGGCCCCGCGCGCAGCCTGGCCTGTGTACTATGAAAAAAATAGCTACTAGCGCTTACACATCAAGCGCTAGCAGCCAATTTGACCACTACTCTGCTTCGATCTTCGAGCTTTTCACCACCTGCGCCCAGTTGGCAAGGTCCGCCTTGACCTTGTCACCCAGCTGCGCCGGGGTCTGGTAGTCGGCCGTGGCGCCTTGCTCTTGCGCCTTTTGCTGGAAGGCCGCGCTTTGCACCACGGTGCGGATGTCGGCAGTGAGCTTGTCCACCACCGGCTTGGGCACTGCAGCGGGTACAAACAACGCGAACCACGACGTGGCATCGACCTTGGGGTAACCCGCCTCGGCCGTGGTGGGCACATCGGGCAGGCTGGGCAGCCGCTGCTTGCCCGTCACGGCCAGCACGCGCAGCTTGCCGCTGGCGATGTGGGGCATGAACGGAGGCGCGGTGCCAAAAGTCAGGTCCACCTGCCCACCCAGCAGGTCCTGCAGCGCGGGGCCCGTTCCTTTGTAGGGCACGTGGACCATCTTGATGCCGCCCTGCTGCTCCAGCATGGCGCCCGTGACATGCTGCAGCGAGCCATTGCCCGACGAGGCGTAGTTGAGCTTGCCAGGGTTGGCCTTGGCATAGGCCATCAGCTCAGGCAGCGTCTTCACGGGCAGGTCGTTGCGCACCACGATGATCTGCGGGGCCGAGATCACGTTGGCCACGGGCTGAAAGTCGGCCTGGTCCCACTGCTTTTGTTTGGTGATGTGGGGCGAGATGACGTGGTAGCCCGAGTACTGCATGAACACGGTGTAACCATCGGGCTCGGCGCGTTTGACGATGCTGGCGGCAATATTGCCGTTGCCACCGCCCTTGTTGTCCACGATGACCGACTGGCCCAGCACCGGCGCCAGGGCCTGGGCCAGCATGCGGGCCGACAGGTCGGTGGTGCCACCTGCGGCGGTGGGCACCACCATGGTCACTGTCTTGGTAGGGTAGGCGCCTTGCGCCAGGGCAGAACCCCAAAAGCCGGTGGCGATGGCCGCCAGGGCCAGGGACGTGAATTGCTTGCGATGCAGGTTCATGCGATGTCTCCGCTTTCTCTGTTGTTGAATATCGTTCCGGGGCGGCGGCTGGGCAGCCAGCACCCGCCATAGCCATCTCAGGCGCTCAATCCACGGTGGCGCCGGTGTCCTTCACCACGCGGCTCCACTTGGGCAGGTCGGACTGCACCAGCGCCGCCAGTTGGGCTGCCGTGCCCTTGAAGGGTTCACAGCCCACGGTAGCCAGCTTGTCCACCACGTCCTTGTGCTCCAGCGCCCGGGCCACCTCGGCCTGCAGCTGGGCCACGATGGGCGCACGCGTGCCGGCCGGGGCAAACAACGCGTACCAGGGCGCCTGGCCAAAGCCCCTGATCGTCTCGCCAATGGTGGGCGCATCGGGCAGCGCAGCCACGCGCTTTTCATTGACCACGCCCAGCACCTTGAGCTTGCCCGCCTTGATGAAGGCGATGGCCGACGGCAGGCTTTGCACCGACAGCGGCACCTGCCCACCCACCACGTCGGTGGCGGCTGCGGCAGAGCCCTTGTACGGGATGTGCTGCAGCTGGATGCCAGCGGCCTTTTGCAGCATCTCGCCGATCAGGTGGTTCAGCGTGCCGTTGCCCGCCGAGGCAATCGAATACTTGCCAGGGCTGGCCTTGGCCAAGTTCACCAGCTCGGCCACGTTGTTGGCGGGAAAAGACGGGTGCGCCACCAGCACATAACCGGCCGTGGCGACAGGGGCCACGGGGGCAAAATCCTTCACCGGGTCAAAGCCGGGGTTCTTGTACAGCGCGGGGCCAATCACATGGGCGCTGTCGGCCGTCAGCAGCAGGGTGTAGCCATCGTTGCGCGCGCGGGCCGTGGTGCCCGTGGCCAGGGTGCCTCCCGCACCAGGGC
This sequence comes from Acidovorax sp. NN32, assembly GCF_057597245.1. Taxonomy (NCBI): domain Bacteria; kingdom Pseudomonadati; phylum Pseudomonadota; class Betaproteobacteria; order Burkholderiales; family Comamonadaceae; genus Acidovorax; species Acidovorax sp. NN32. The sequence continues at coordinate 2,158,235 of NZ_CP199679.1, read as the reverse complement.
GGTTTTCCACGATCACGCTCTGGCCCAGTTGCTCGCCGAGCTTTTGCGCCACCACGCGCGCAATGGCGTCATTGGCGCCTCCCGCAGCCTGGGGCACGACCACGGTGATGGGCTTGGACGGGTACTTGTCCTGCGCGCCTGCTGCCAAGGCAGCAGAGCACAACATAGCCGCCGTGAAGAGTCGGCGGGACAGCATCGGTTGAAATGTCATGGCTTTTGTCTCCTGTTGTTGTGAATGAATGCAGGCTCGCCCGCATTCAACGCGAAAGCGCTCTTTCGCGGATGGCGTCGAAATCCGCAGGTACCGAATGCAGCGCCAGGCGCGGACCCGCCTTGGCGATCTGACTCGGAATGTCGTGGCCGATGAGCACAGGCAACTGCTGCGCCGCTGCCACCAGCCGGGCCAGGTCCACGCCCGTGTCGTAGCCCATCAGCGCCAGCGCATGCACGATCTCTTCGCTGCACACATTGCCGCTGGCGCCGGGCGCATACGGGCAGCCGCCCAGGCCGCCCAGCGAGGCATCGAACCGGTCCGCACCCGCGTCGATGGCCACCAGCACATTGGCCAGCCCCATGCCGCGCGTGTTGTGGAAATGCAGGGTGAACTCCACCCCCGGCCAGCGCGCGCGGGCGGCCGCCGTGATCTGGTGCACCTGCGTGGGGTATGCCATGCCCGTGGTGTCGCACAGCGTGATGCCACGCACGCCCATATCCACAAAACGCTGCACCCAGCCGAACACATCGGCCTGGGTTACATCGCCTTCCATGGGGCAGCCAAACACACAGGACAGCGACACATTCACCGCCACGTTGTCGCCCTGCGCCAGCGCCACCACCTGCGCCAGCGCCGCAAACGACTGTTCCTGCGTCATGCGCAGATTGGCCAGGTTGTGTGTGGCGCTGACCGACATGACCAGGTTCAACTCGTCCGTGCGCGACTCGATGGCACGCTCTGCCCCTCGAAGGTTGGGCACCAACGCGGTGTAGACCGTGCCAGGGCTGCGCGTGATCTCGCGCATGACGACCTCGGCGTCTTTCAGCGCGGGAATGGCGGTGGGCGATGTGAAAGAAGTCACCTCGATCTTGGACAGGCCCGCTGCCGACAGCGCATTGCACAGCGCGATCTTGTCGGCCGTGGGCACAAAGGCCTTCTCCATCTGCAGGCCGTCGCGCAGGCCGACCTCCTGCATGTGGATGCGGCGGTTCGCGCCTTGCCACACGGTGTTGGATGCACTCATTGAATGACCCCCTTGCTGCGCAGCAGGGCGATCTGTTCGGCCGTCAAACCTGCCTCGGCCAGCACCGCATCGGTGTCATCGCCCAAATGCGGCGCACTGCTGCGGATGGTTCCGGGCGTGCCCGAGAGCTTGGGCACGATGCCCGGCACTTCCACGCTGTAGCCGTCGCGCGTCTGCTGCGTCAGCAGCATGTCGCGGGCGCGGTAGTGCGGGTCTTCGGCGATGTCCTTGGCGGTGTAGACCTTGCCCGCCGGCACGCGGGCGGCGCCCAGCGCGTCCAGCACCTGCTGCACGGTGCGCTGCGCGCTCCAGGCGCCAATCGCAGCGTCGATCTCTTCCACGCGGGCCACGCGGCCGGTGTTGTTGGCCAGGTCCGGCGCGGCGCCCAAGTCGGGCCGGCCGATGGCATCCATCAGCCGCTTGAAAATGCTGTCGCCATTGCCCGCCACCAGTACCCAGCCGTCCGTGCAAGGATAGGCGTTGCTCGGCGCAATGCCCGGCAGCGCGCTGCCCGCAGCCTCGCGCACGGCGCCAAAGGCGCTGTATTCGGGGATCAGGCTTTCCATCACGTTGAACACCGCCTCGTGCAGCGCAACGTCGATCACCTGGCCTTTGCCGCCGTTGACCTTGCGGTGGTACAGCGCCGTGAGCACGCCGATGGTGCCGTGCAGCGCCGCCAGCGTGTCGCCAATCGACACCCCCACGCGCACCGGCACGCGGCCGGGCTCGCCGGTCAGGTGGCGCAGGCCGCCCATGGCCTCGCCAATGGCGCCAAAGCCCGGCAGGTCGCGGTACGGCCCCGTCTGTCCGTAGCCCGAGATACGCAGAATGACCAGGCCGGGGTTGAGCGCATGCAGTTCCTCGGGCGACATGCCCCAGCCTTCGAGCGTGCCGGGGCGGAAGTTTTCGACCAGCACATCGGCCTCGGCAATCAGCTGGCGGGCTATTACTTGGCCCTCTTTCTGGCGCAGGTCCAGCGCCACCGAGCGCTTGTTGCGCGACTGCACCTGCCACCAGACGGAGGTGCCTTCCTTGATCAGGCGCCAGTTGCGCAGCGGGTCGCCGGTCTCGGGCGCTTCGATCTTGATCACGTCGGCGCCAAACTCGCCCAGCGTCTTGCCGCAGAACGGCCCGGCAATCAGCTGGCCCATTTCGATGACGCGCACGCCTTGCAGTGCGGCGGGGGATGCAATGGAATCCATGGAAATGTGTGTCTCCTGCGGGCGGTGATGCTGGGCGGGAATGATGCGCACCTGCGGCCCTCCTGCAAAACGCTCAAGCAACAAGCCACCATCGCAATCCGGCATGGCAATAGTCCACTGAATCACAGAAATCAGCGGTGCGCCGGGGTTGCAGCGGGATGCGCGGCAAGGCGCCTGGGGCAGCCAAGGCAGGCCGCCTTGGCAAGCCAGGCAACGCCGGCGCGCGCTCGCTGCAACCCCGGCCCGCAGGGTGAGTGTCTGGCAAGGCCGCACTCGTCGTTGCCGTGCTCGCCGGGTGTGCAACCCGGCTCCGCCCGGCGTCTAGATTGCAGCCTTGCCAGACCCTCACGCACCGCCGATTTCTGTGATTCAGTGGACTACGCGGCTTGCTACCATCGGTGCCCCATGAAACTCGACCCCGTCTCCCTGCGCCTGTTCGTTGCCGTGATGGAAGAAAACACCATCGCCGCTGCAGCCGCGCGCGAGCATCTGGCCGCATCGGCCGTGAGCCGCCGCCTGGCCGACTTGGAAGACGCGCTGCAGGTGGCCTTGTTCACCCGCAGCAACAAAGGCACCGAGCCCACCGCCGCCGCGTTTGCGCTGCTGAACCTGGCGCGCGGTGTGCTGAACGATCTGGACGGCATCGCCACGCAGATGCGCGACTACGGCACGGGCGTGCGCGGCCATGTGCGTGTGGTGGCCAATATTTCGGCCATCACGCAGTTTTTACCCGCCGAGTTGCAGAGCTTTCTGGAGCAACACCCGCAGGTGGATGTGCGGCTGCAGGAGCAGATCAGCACCGCGATTGCCCAGTCCGTGGCCGAGAACGCCGCCGACGTGGGCATCCTCAACGAAGGCAGCTACGGCGAACGCGTGACGCTGCTGCCCTACCGCACCGACGAACTGGTGCTGGTGGTACCCACCGGCCACGCGCTGGTGCGGCGCAAGTCCGTGCGCCTGGCAGACGCCCTGCCTTTTGACTTTGTGGGCGCGCACCCGGGCAGCGCCATCAACAACCAGCTGACCCGCGCGGCCGCCGAGGCCGGCCTGCCACTGCGCCTGCGCATGCAGGTGACGAGCTACGACGCGCTGTGCCTCATGGTCAACGCGGGCCTGGGCGTAGGCGTGATGCCCCGTGGCAGCGCCGCGCTGTACCGGGGCACGCTGGCCATCCGCACCGTCACGCTGAACGAGACCTGGGCGCAGCGGCGGCTGGCGCTGTGTGTGCGGTCTGAAGAAGCGCTCTCCAGCGTTGCCCGGCTGCTGGTGGAGCACCTGCGCGCGCAGCCAACGGGGCCATCACCATGAGCCGCCCCCTGCCCCCGCTCCAGTGGGATGTGTTCTGCCGCGTAATCGACAACTTTGGCGACATCGGCGTGTGCTGGCGCCTCGTGGCGCAACTGGCCGCGCTGGGCCACCGCGTGCGCCTGTGGGTGGACGACGCTTCGGCCCTGCAGTGGATGGCGCCCCAAGGCTGCCCCGGCGTGGAGTTGCGCGCCTGGGGTTCGCCACCACCGAGCCCTGATGAACCCGCCCCCGATGTGATGGTGGAGGCCTTCGGCTGCGACATTGCTCCTGAATTCATAGCTTACAGCGCTTATCCATCCAGCGCTAGAGGCCAAAAATCCTCCAAACCAGTCTGGATCAACCTGGAATACCTGTCGGCAGAAGCTTACGTGGAGCGCAACCACAGGCTGCCGTCGCCCATCCTGTCCGGCCCCGCCGCAGGGTGGACGCGCTGGTTCTTCTACCCTGGCTTCACGCCCGGCACGGGCGGCTTGCTGCGCGAACCCGACCTGATGGCACGGCGCGAGGCGTTTGACCGCAGCGCCTGGCGTGCAGAACACGCCGCCGCCTTCGGGCTGGGCGATGGTTGCGCCGAGCAGCGCTGGGTTTCGCTGTTCTGCTACGAACCCGCCGCCTTGCCGGAGCTGCTGCGGCACAGCCAGACGCGGCCCACACAGTTGCTGGTGACTCCGGGCCGCCCCACGGCCGCCGTGCGGGCTGCATTGGCTGAGGGCTGTGATCAAGATATCGCTCAAAAGGGTCTCCAACGCTTATCTGACAAGCGCGATCAGCTATCAATTTCATATCTACCCCACCGCCCCCAGCCTGCGTTTGACGAGATGCTCTGGGCCTGTGACTTCAACGCCGTACGTGGCGAGGACTCGCTGGTGCGGGCGCTGTGGGCGGGCCAGGCGTTTGTGTGGCAGATCTACCCGCAGCATGACAACGCGCACCACGACAAGCTCTGGGCGCTTCTGGACTGGCTGCAGGCCCCCGCCTCGCTGCGGCAGTTCCACGCGACCTGGAACGGACTGGACGCCGAGCCGCTGCAATGGCCCGGCGACGACACCCTGGCCGAGTGGACGGCCTGCACCCAGGCCGCCCGTGCGCGCCTGCTGATGCAGGACAACCTCGTCGCACAACTTTTGGGCTTTGTCGCCGAAAAACGGTAAAATCCGAGGCTTTGCGCAAATCAGGTACGGCACAGCAGTGCCACCACCCCGCGCACTTTCGCCGCAGAACATGCACCGGCGCGCAAACCAGGCGGTTTGCCAGCCCGCGCGTTGAGCGGCCCCAACCCAAGCAACTTGCTATGAAAATCGCTCAAGAAATCCGCGCCGGCAACGTCATCATGCACGGCAAGGACCCCATGGTGGTCCTGAAGACCGAATACGCCCGCGGCGGCCGCGGTGCAGCCACCGTGCGCATGAAGCTCAAGAGCCTGATCGGCAACTTCGGCACCGAAGTCGTGTTCAAGGCCGACGACAAGATCGACAACGTGATCCTGGACAAGAAGGAGTGCACCTACTCCTACTTCGCCGACCCCATGTACGTGTGCATGGACACCGAGTACAACCAGTACGAAGTGGAAGCCGAAAACATGGGCGACTCGCTGAACTACCTGGAAGACGGCATGACCGTGGAAGTGGTGTTCTACGACGGCAAGGCCATCTCGGTCGAACTGCCCACCAGCGTCGAGCGCGAAATCACCTGGACGGAACCCGCCGTCAAGGGCGATACCTCCGGCAAGGTCATGAAGCCTGCCAAGATCGCCACCGGCTTTGAAGTGCCCGTGCCCCTGTTTGTCAGCCAAGGCGACAAGATCGAAATCGACACCCGCACCGGCGAATACCGCAAGCGCGTGTAAGCTGCCCTGCGCAGTTCTCCCTTGCGGGAGAACGATGACCCGTCCTGAATAGCGTTGACACCCAGGACGGTTTAAAACTCCAGCCGGACTATCCGGCCAACGACGCCCGATGCACCGCATCGGGCGTTTGCATTTTCAGCGATAGGTGTGGCCGCTCGCAGTTGTAGATGCGCACCGACTGCTCGACCATGCGTCTGGCCTGGGCGAGATCCGCAGGGCGCTGCAACAAGAGTTCGGTCTTCAGAATGCCGTTGACCCGCTCGGCCAGCGCGTTCTGGTAGCAGTCGTAACCGTCGGTCATCGAGCAGATCACTCCGTGGCGCTTGTGCAGGGCCTGGTAATACGTCGAGCAGTACTGGATACCCCTGTCGGAGTGGTGCACCAGCTGCCGACTGCTCTGTCGCCCCGATAGCGCCATCTTCATGGCCTGCGCCACCTCCTCGGTCTGCATGCTCTCATGCACGTGCCAGCCGACGATCTTCCTGGAGTACGCATCCGTGACCAGACTCAGGTAGACGAACTTGCCGTGTGTGGGCAAGTAGGTGATGTCTGCTACCCAGACCTGTTCGCTGGCGCTGGCGCGAATCTGCTGTGGCCCGGCTTTGAGCAGGTTGGGGTGGCGCCTGAAGCGGTGGTGGCTGTTGGTGGTCTTGTGGTACGCCCGCCGGGGCGCCACCAGCAGCCTGGCGTTGCGCAGGACGTCGAACATCGCATCCCGGCCCAGACCTATTCCCTGGCGCTGCAGCGGCTCCTGCAGCAGGTAGTGCAGCTTGCGCGTGCCGATGCGTGGCTGACGCATGCGCTGCTCGCGCACCAACTCCACCACCGCCTGCGCATTCGCGAGGTGATCGGCCTCTCGGCGCCTGCCCTGGTAGTACGCCTGACGGCTGTGGCCCATATGCTGGCAAGCCCTCTTCACGCTCAACCCTGCGATGAGTTTTTGCGAGAGAACTTGCCCAAAGGCTTTTTTACGACGCGCACCCCGTAGTCCTTGCGCAGCACATCGATGACGGCTTCAAACAGCCTGGCCTTCTCCTGCGCCTGCTCGAGCTGCACCTGCAGCGCCTTGATCTGCTGCTCGGGCGTGAGCGGTCCTTTGGTCTTGTCTAGTGGCATGGCTGCGGATGATGCCGCCGGACTCCAGCCCAGGCGGCCGTGCTTGCGCAGCCACACCAACACCGTCGAGCGGCCCTGAATGCCGTAGCGCTGCTGCGCCTCTTTGTACGTGAGCTCGCCTCTTTCTACCTGCTCCACCACCGCCAATTTAAAGGCCAGCGTGTAGTCGCGCTGCGTGCGTTTGACACTCGATTTCATGACACATGCCCTTTTGAAAGGTCCACGTGTCAACGCTGGGTAGGACGGGTCAGACCCACACCCATGCAAGAGCCATCCAAGCCGCTGACACCCGAGCAGCGCATCAAGGAGCTGGAGGTGCAACTGAAGCAGGCGCAGGAGAAAGCGCAGTTCTTTGAGGCGGTGATCCATGTGCTCAAGCGCGAACATGGGGTAACCATCACAAAAAAGCCTGCTGGCAAGTCCTCCAAGAAAAGCTCGTCCAAGGGCTGAGCGTTGTGAGGGCTTGCCAGTACATGGGCATCAGTCGGCAGGCGCACTACAAGGCCCTGGCCTGCCAACGGCTGCGCGATGAACAACAGGCCAGCGTAGTGGCCATGGTCGATGAGAAGCGGCGACACCAGCCGCGCATCGGCACACGCAAGCTGCACTTCATTCTGAAGGAGCCGCTGCAGCACGCGGGCATCAAGCTCGGCCGCGATGCCTTGTTCGACATCCTGCGTCATGAACGGATGCTGGTCTTGCCCAAGCGGGCGTACCACAAGACCACCAACAGCCACCATCGCTTCCGGCGCCATCCCAACCTGCTTAAAGACACAGCAGCCAAGGTGGTACCTAGCGGCTGCGAACAGCTGTGGGTGGCAGACATTACCTACCTGCCCACCAAAGAAAAACCGGCTTACCTGAGCCTGGTAACGGATGCCTATTCCCGCAAGATCGTGGGCTGGCATGTACATGAAGGGCTGGAGACTGCTCAGGTCAGCCAGGCGCTGAAAATGGCTCTGCGCAACAGGCAGACCAGCCAGAAGCTGGTGCACCACTCTGATCGGGGCATCCAATACTGTTCGGCGGAGTACCAACGCATCCATGACCGCCATGAGATCACCTGCTCGATGACCGATGGCTACGACTGCTACCAGAATGCCTTGGCAGAACGGGTTAACGGCATCCTGAAGATGGAATTCCTGCTGCACCGCCCGGCAAACCTTGAGCAGGCCAAGACCATGGTGAGCGAGTCAGTGCGTCTATACAACGAGCAGCGGCCCCACCTGTCCCTAGAATACAAAACGCCCGATGCGATGCACCGGGCGTCTCTTGCAAGCCAATTGCGGCTGGGATTCAATCCCGCATAGGTGTCAACCTATTCCAGGACGGGTCACATTTTAGCTGCCAGCGCTCATCCTGAAAGCGCCAACAGCTATCAAATATATAGCTATCAAATGGGTTGCGCCACCAGATCGTGCCCACGCACGCCGACAATGCGCGCCTTGGTGAACTCGCCCACCTTCATGGTCTTGCTGATCTTCTCGGGCGGCAGCAGCTGCACGGTGCCGTCGATCTCGGGCGCATCCGCATAGGTGCGGCCCACACCGCCCTTGCGGCCCAGGCCGGGAGCCGAATCCACCAGCACCTGCATGGTGGCGCCCACGCGGCGCTGCAGCTTGGCAATCGACACCTCTTCGGCCACAGCCATGAAGCGGGCACGGCGCTCTTCGCGCACTTCCAGAGGCAACATGCCCGGCAGCTCATTGGCAGCAGCACCCGTCACATCACTGTAGGCAAAGCAGCCCGCACGGTCGATCTGCGCCTCGCGCACAAAATCGAGCAGGTGCTGGAACTCTTCTTCCGTCTCGCCAGGGAAGCCAGCGATAAAGGTGCTGCGGATCACGATCTCGGGACAGGCCTCGCGCCAGCGCTGGATGCGCTCCAGGTTGCGCTCGCCGCTGGCCGGGCGCTTCATGCGCTTGAGCACGTCGGGATGACTGTGCTGGAAAGGCACATCCAGGTAGGGCAGCACGCGGCCCGTGGCCATGAGCGGGATCACCTCGTCCACGCTGGGGTACGGGTACACGTAGTGCAGCCGCACCCAGGCGCCGTAGGGCTCGGCGATCTCGCCCAGCGCCTGCACCAGCTCCAGCATGCGCGTCTTGACCGGCTTGCCGTCCCAGAAGCCGGTGCGGTACTTCACATCCACACCGTAGGCCGACGTGTCCTGGCTGATGACCAGCAACTCCTTGACGCCACCTTCAAACAGGGCCTTGGCCTCGCTGAGCACATCGCCAATGGGCCGCGACACCAAGTCACCGCGCATGGAGGGGATGATGCAGAAGGTGCAACGGTGGTTGCAGCCTTCGCTGATCTTGAGGTACGCATAGTGCTTGGGCGTGAGCTTGATGCCCGCAATACCAAAGCTGCCCGGCACCAGGTCCACAAACGGGTCGTGCGGCTTGGGCAGGTTCAGGTGGACGGCATCCATCACCTCTTGTGTGGCATGCGGACCGGTCACGGCCAGCACGCTGGGGTGCATCTGGCGCACCATGTTGCCGCCGTCGTCGCCCGTGCGGGCGCCCAGGCAGCCGGTGACGATGACCTTGCCGTTCTCGGCCAAGGCTTCGCCAATGGTGTCTAGGCTTTCCTTGACGGCGTCGTCAATGAAGCCGCAGGTGTTGACGATGACCAGGTCCGCGCCCTGGAAGGTCTTGGAGGTTTCGTAACCCTCCGCGCTCAGCTGCGTGAGAATCAACTCGGAATCGGTCAGTGCCTTGGGGCAGCCCAGGCTGACGAATCCGACTTTGGGAGTTTTGGTGGGGGCAATTGCTTCGCTCATATCCCCGTATTGTCCCAGTTCCGGCGTCAGACCGGTGGGACGGGCAATTGCCTGCAATGCTTGCGACTCGCCGCGACCTATGAAACTGGCGCGCTCCTAGGCCAGCGGCCACCGCGCAAGGGCCGCCCCGCCGCGCTGGCGGCGTCCCCCTGGGGGGAAGCCGCGAAGCGGCTCAGGGAGGCTACCGCTTGAGTCCAAACGCGCCCAGCATCTGCTCCGTCTGCTTTTGCATCTGCTCCTGCATCTGCGTGAGCATGGACTGCGACTGCTCCACATAGTTGCCCATCATGCCCTTGAGCATGGGCGATTGCAGGCTCATGAACTGGGCCCACATCTCTGGCGTCACGCTCTGCGACTGCTCGGCCAGCTTGGCCTGAACGTCGGTAAACGCCTGTACGTTCTTCTCCAGGTACGCGCCCATGAAACCCTGCATGGCATGGCCATAAAAACGGATGATGTTGGCCAGCACCGCCTCGGTGAACATGGGTGCGCCACCGGCCTCTTCTTCCAGAATGATCTGCAGCAGAATGCTGCGCGTGAGGTCTTCGCCCGTCTTGGCGTCGCGCACTACCACCTGCTGGTTGGCCATGACCAACTGGCGCACCTCGGCCAGGGTGATGTAGGTGGAGGTGTCTGTGTCGTACAGACGGCGATTGGGGTATTTTTTGATGACACGCTGCGCCGACTTGGGCGCGGCACTTTTCTGTTCGGACACGACGAACTCCTCGGGCTGGAAGCCCATGTATTGCAGTGCAGCACATTCTAGGGAACGGGCAGCCCGGCACCAGCAAAGGAATACCCTGATGACTAGCTGCGCACCACTGTCGCTGGGGTGACACTTGCCAGGCCCGGTAGCATCACCACGCTAGGCGCAGCCGTCACAGGCCTGCACCAGCCCATCAACCGGTGCGGCGCACCGTCTGACAGCTGAATACGTTTGCCGGTGCGATAGTGGGCGTTTGCCCTCCTTTCCACACGATGCTCGAAAGTTTGCAGCTCTCCCCCTGGCTCGCTACGGCGGTAGCGGCCTTGTTTGCCACGACCTTGGCAGCCATCGCCCATCGGATGGTCGCCATCATCCTGCGCCGCGCAACAACCCCCCTCCCCGTGGTGCAGACCGTGGTGCTGGCATGCATACCGGTCATGCGGATTCTGCTGCCGTTGATCGCGCTGCAACTGGTATGGCAAGCCGCCAGCGATGATCTGCCGTACATCGGCGGTATCCGCCATCTCAATGGCCTGGCGGTGATTGGCGGGGCCTGCTGGCTGCTGATTGCCGCAATTGGCGGCCTGGCCAATGGGGTCATTGCCCAACACCCCGCAGATGTGGAAGACAACCTCACCGCCCGACGCATCGCCACCCAGGCACGCGTGCTGTCGCGCACGGCGATGACCGGCGTGGTGATGGCGGGCCTCGCGCTCATGCTCATGACTTTTCCAGGGGCCCGGCAAGTAGGTGCCAGTTTGCTCGCGTCGGCCGGGGTGGTGGGGATTGTGGCGGGCATTGCAGCGCGCCCGGTCTTCAGCAACATGATCGCCGGCCTGCAGATCGCGCTGGCCCAGCCCATCCGTATCGACGATGTGCTCATCGTCGAAGGGGAATGGGGGCGGGTAGAAGAAATCACCAGCACCTATGTGGTGCTGCGCATCTGGGACGAGCGGCGCTTGATCATCCCGCTGCAGTGGTTTATTGAAAACCCGTTTCAAAACTGGACACGCACCAGCTCTGAAATCCTGGGAACCGTTTTCCTGTTTGCCGACTATCGCCTGCCGCTGGACCCGCTGCGGGCCGAATTGCAGCGGGTGCTGGAAACCGCACCAGAGTGGGACAGGCGAGTGAACGTTCTGCAGCTCACCGATGTGACCGAGCGCACCATCCAGATCCGCGTGCTGGTCTCCGCACGATCATCCGGCCTGGCGTTCGACCTGCGGTGCCGGGTGCGCGAAGCGCTGGTGACCTTCATCCAACGCGAATACCCGGACTGCCTTCCACAAGTGCGTGTGCCTGCACAGGGGGCTGAAGCACCGACAAGAACACTCGCGCAAGAGCCCCCGTTGAAGGCCTAAGCCAAGGCAGCGCTATCGATGCACCCACAAGAAGCCCCGCCACATGTCGCCACGATAACAACCATGCCGGAACACGGGCATTCTTCCTCAATAGCCCATCTTGAAGTACGCCACGGCAAGCACCGCAACGATGGCGGCGAGAGCAGCAAGCCAGAAGATCCGGATGTCGTACAGACCGAGTTCAGGATCAGTGTCCACAAAACCCTGATGGACACTTGAAGAATTGGATGGAGTGTTCATGGTGGCATCCCTTCTCTTTGAAGCCACCAAAGTTATCGCGACCCCGTGCGTCTTCGTGTCAGACAAAAACCAATTCATTGATTTGCCGCCAGGCACGCAGGCGCCATCACTCTCGGTGAACCCAATGGGTGCAAGGAGCCAACAAAGAAGTTCGTCGGTATCCCCAGGGCGATGAACGACCGCGACGCCCGACATCGCATAAAAAAGAGGACTGATTCGAGCGCGACCAAAGAAAAAGCCACCTGTAAAAAGGTGGCTTTGTGCTTTTTGAAACCTGGTCAAGGTTTCCACAAGTTTTTCAGTGGTCTGAAAGCTGGTTTCCTTCAGGGAAAAACTTGGTAGGCGCGATTGGACTCGAACCAACGACCCCCACCATGTCAAGGTGGTGCTCTAACCAGCTGAGCTACGCGCCTGTCGTTGTTTAGACCACGATTATAGCCATAAAAATCGAGTGCTTCGATCAAAACAGCACAGCAAACGGCAAAGAGATGTTCGTGGGTCTTGTTCCATGCCTACCGTCCCGCCACTCAGCGTCTGCGCGCGGAGCGCACACCGGGCACGCCGGCCACGATGCCCAACACCTTGTTCAGCCGGCCCGAATCGGCAACCTCCACCGTGAAGGTCATCCACGCCGTGCCTTTCACCGACTGCGTCTGCACGCCGATCACATTGGTCTTCTCGCGCGCAAAGACTTCGGAGATATCGCGCAGCAGGCCCTGACGGTCGGCGGCTTCCACGGCGACGTCCACGGGGTACACGGCAGCCAGTGCAGCCGATTTGGAGGTGGAGCCCCACTCCACATCGATCACCCGCTCAATGCTGCGTGCGGCCATTTCGCGGAAGTTGCTGCAGTCGGCCCGGTGCACGCTCACGCCCTTGCCCCGCGTGACAAAACCACGGATCAGGTCCGGCGGGGCTGGCTTGCAGCACTTGGCCAGCTGGGTCATCAGCGAGTCAATGCCCACCACCAGCACACCGCCCTTGGGTGCGGCATCGTTGGTGCGTGTTTTCTTGAGCAACAAATAGTCGTCGGGCTGCAAAACCGGCTCGGGCGGTCGCAGCACCGTTTCGATGTTGCGCAGCGAGAATTCATCCTTGCCCACCACTTCGAACAAGGCATCGGCGGACTTGAAGCCCAGTTGCACCGCCAGATCGTCGAGCTTGATGGCAGTCTTGCCCTCGCGCTGCAGCAGCTTTTCGACCGCCTCGCGCCCACGGGCCACGGTTTCGTGTGTGGCCTGGGCGTTGAACCAGGCACGCACCTTGGCTTTGGCGCGGTTGCTGGTGAGGTAGCCCAGCTCAGCATTGAGCCAGTCGCGTGAGGGGCGGCCTTCCTTGACGGTGGATATCTCCACCGTCTGTCCGTTTTGCAGCGGTGTATTGAGCGGCACCATCGCGCCGTCCACCCGGGCGCCCCGGCAACGGTGCCCGACACTCGTGTGCACGGCATACGCAAAGTCCACCGGTGTGGCGCCCTGGGGCAGCTCCACCACAGCAGCATCTGGGGTCAGCACATAGATGCGGTCTTCAAACAGGCCCCGGTTGGGCAAGGCACCCGACAGATCGCGCTCCCAGGCCAACAACTGGCGCAGCACCGCAATCTTGGCGTCGTATTCACCCGTGGCCGAAACCCCTGCATAGCCCTTGCTGCCTGCCTCTTTGTAGGCCCAATGCGCCGCCACTCCGTGCTCCGCATGGTCGTGCATGGCCTGGGTACGGATCTGGATCTCGATGGGCTTGCCGTTGTCGTCGCGCACGATGGTGTGCAGCGACTGGTAGCCATTGGGCTTGGGCTTGGCGATGTAGTCGTCAAACTCCTCCACGATGGGCTTGAACTGCTCGTGCACCCAGCTCAGGGCCGCGTAGCAGTCCTTCACCGTGGGCACCACCACGCGCAGCGCGCGGATGTCAAACACCTGATCGAAGTTGAGCGACTTGCCGCGCATCTTCTTGACGATGCTGTAGATGTGCTTCGGGCGCCCCTGCACGCTGGCGCTGATGCTGCGCGCGCGCAAATCGGCCTCCAGCCGCCCACGCAGCTGCTCCATGTACACCTCGCGCTCGCCCCGCTTTTCGTCGAGCAGGCGGGCCACTTCCTTGTAGGTGTCAGGCTCCAGGAAGCGAAAGGACAGGTCCTCCAGCTCCCACTTGACCTGCCAGATACCAAGGCGGTTGGCCAGCGGTGCAAACACCTGCAGCGACTCGCGCGCCAGGCTGGGCGATACGGGGCGCTTGCTGGCCGCATGAAAGCGCAGCGTCTGCAGGCGCGAGGCCAGGCGCAGCATCACCACACGCAGGTCGCGCGAGAAGGCGAGCAGCATCTTGCGCACGTTCTCAGTCTGCACGGCGGGGTCTTCCAGGTGCTCTGCGGTGCGGGCCTGCTGCTGCACGCGCATGAGCTTGGTGGTCTCTACCGCCAGCGCGGCAAAGTTGGCACCAAAGGCCTTGGCGATCACCTCTTCAGGCTTGTTCAGATGAATGCATGCATGCACCAGATAGCTGGCGGCCTGCATGGCCTCCGAGCCGCCAATGCCCTTGAGGATGGCAGCTACAGCGTCGGCGTGGGCCAGCGTGTTTTCGCCGGAATCCAGCGTTTCGCCAGCCATCAAGGGCTCGGCAAACGCGCGCGCACGCGCCAGCGCGTTCACCTGCTCAGGCAGGGTGTGTGCGGTAGCGGCAATGAGCTGGGGGACGGCGTCGGCCTGGGGTGTGTGGGACGCCTGTGCGGGAGGGTAGGTTTTCATCCGGCCACAACACCTTCCGCCGAAAGCAAAAAGCCGGTGACCACAGCCACCTGATCGCCCGCCACCAGCGTGGGAGCATGCCCCACGCCTTCAAATTCGACCACGTGTGCCCGGGGCCCGCGCTGCGCCATGGCCTGCGCGGTTTCGCGAAAGAGCAGGTCAGACTGCGCACCGCGCAACAGCAAGGTGCGGGCCGTGATGTGGTCATACAGCTGCCACAGCATGGCCTCACCAGCCACTGCGGACTCTTGCGTGAGTGTTTTGAACGGCACCGCGATGGCCGGGTCATAGTGCAGCGTGATGCCACCACCCGCAGATTCCGGCAACGCGCGCACCATGGCACGCGACAGTTCCAGCCACTGCTCGGGTGTATGGGGGCCAAAGCTGGTGGAAATCGCCCACATGGCGTCGGCCGCCTGCTGGAGCGACTCGAACCGTGCCTGTTGCCCCAGGTACAAGCCGATGCGCTGCAGGGCCTCCCACTGGATGACGGGGCCCACGTCGTTGAGTACCAGCCTGCGCACAGGCACCGGCAAAGGCAGCCCCGGCTGGCCCGCAATGCCCATGCCGATGAGCCCCCCCATGCTGGTGCCCACCCAGTCGAGGGTGGTGATGGGGGCCTGCTGGTGCACCTGGGCCAGCAGAGCCAGCATGTCGGCGGCGTACTGAGGAATCTGGTAGCCCATGGGGTCAGCCAGCCAGTCGCTCTGGCCGCGCCCGACCACGTCGGGGCAGATCACGCGGGCATGCTGGCTCAACGCACGGGCCAGGGTGTCGAAGTCGCGCCCCTGGCGCGAGAGGCCATGCACACAGACCACCACATGGGGATGCGCCGGGTTGCCCGTGGCATTCCACTCCCAATACGCCATGCGATGGTGTGTAGCCGCAGATGCGGAGGAGTTACCGGAAGACACCACAGGCGCCCCCGGGCCAGGGCACAGTACGTAGTTCAGCGTAGGTTCAATCATGGGTGCGAAATCCGGGGGCAGCGCTCGATAATGCAGGAGCCGTCGGCACCCATTGTTCGTTCATGCGTGCCGACTTTTTCTTGCGTTGCATCGTAATTCATTCGGAGAGACTCACATGCTGAAAGGCAAAACCGCCCTCGTCACCGGCTCCACCAGTGGCATTGGTCTTGGCATCGCCAAGGCGCTGGCCCGCCAAGGTGCCAACATCGTGCTCAATGGCTTTGGCGATGTGGATGGCCCCCGCGCCGAGGTGCTGGCAGCTGGCGAAGCCGCTGGCGCCAAAGTGGGTTACCACGGTGCAGACATGAGCCGGGTGGCCGACATCGAGGACATGATGAAGTACAGCGCCGCGCAGTTCGGGCGCGTGGACATCCTGGTGAACAACGCAGGCATCCAGCACGTGGCCAATGTGGAAGACTTCCCCGTGGAGCGCTGGGATGCAGTGATCGCCATCAACCTCACAAGCGCCTTTCACACATCGCGCCTGGCGCTGCCGGCCATGAAGAGTGCCAACTGGGGCCGCATCATCAACGTGGCATCGGTGCACGGCCTGGTGGGCTCGGCACAGAAGGCTGCGTACGTGGCGGCCAAACACGGCATCGTGGGTCTGACCAAGGTGACGGCGCTGGAGAACGCCACCAGCGGCGTGACCTGCAACGCCATCTGCCCTGGCTGGGTGCTGACGCCCCTGGTGCAAAAACAGGTGGATGCCAAGGCGGCCGAACACGGCCTGTCGAACGAAGACGCCAAGAAGCTGCTGCTGGGCGAAAAAGAGCCGTCCATGCAGTTCACCACGCCCGAAGAACTGGGCGAGCTGGCTGTGTTCTTCTGCTCCCCCGCCGCCAACAATGTGCGTGGCGTGGCATGGAACATGGATGGCGGCTGGGCAGCGCAGTGAGAAAGCACGCGCGAGCGTCTGATCGCTGGTGGCATGCCCGCACAGGCGCCCGGTAAATTGCAAAATTGATAGCCTCCAGCGCTTACCAGATATGCGCTGGCGGCCAATATTGCCTAAAAAATCAGCGCATCTGCACCGAACCCGACACGTTCACGATGACCTGGGCCTTGCCCGCTTCGACCGGCACGGCGGAATCAGAGAACGAGCCCGCCTTGGCCTCCATGGCCATCATGCGCGGACGTGGCCCGGGCACCATCTCATTGCTGTTCACCGCCACCTCGCGCAGGCTGTAGTTGCTGAAGCCAAAACCCTTGGCCAGTTCGGCCGCGCGTGCCTTGAACTGTTCGATGGCCTGGGTCTGGGCTTCGCCCTCCACCTTGGCCCGGGCCTCGCGCGACAGGCCGAAAGCCACATTGCTGATGGCCAGCGTCTGGATCTTGCCGGCCGTGGCCGTGATGCGCCCGAAGTCGCGGCCTTCCAGCACCAGCTCGGCACGACCCTGCCAGCCGTTGATCTTCCCGTCCTTGCCATAACGCGGGTACAGCCCGAAGGGGCCGGTACGCACATCGAGCTGTCCGGGCTGGGCGTTGCGCTTGGCTTCGGCCAGGGCTGCGTCCAGCGCCTGCTTGAGCTGTGTCTGTACCGTGGCGGCGTCGGCAGCCTCCTTGCTGGTGGCAAGGTTGAGCACCAGCAGGTCCTGCTGCACCTCCACCGTGCCCGTGGCCGACAGCTGCACGACATTGCGCAGCTCGGGGGGTGGAGAATTTTGAGCAAAAGAGGCACCAGCGCAAGCAATCAAAACGCCAGCAGCTATCAATTTAGTAGTAATTTTCATCACAAAGGTGTCCTTGATATCGGTGCACGGCCCGGGGCCGGGCCATGCGGGGCACCACCTTAACCGCACTGCCCATGCGTTGCGATGAAGCCCCTCCACCGCGCGTGCGAAGCTGGGCAAAACTTGTAACAGTTGGTCAAACCCAGCCCCAAAACCCGAACTTCGGCGTTCCAAGTGGTCAGAATCGGCTCTGTTACAAATTGGACTTGGGATCAAGATGGCCACAACAACCAATCGCACCGACAAAGTTCTGGTGGTGGACGACGATGCACGAATCCGTGATCTGCTGCGCCGCTACCTCACGCAGGAAGGCTTTGAAGTCATGGTCGCCGAAGACGGCAAGGCGCTTAACCGCCTTCTGCTGCGCGAAACCGTGGACATCATCGTGCTCGACCTGATGATGCCGGGCGAAGACGGGCTTTCCATCTGCCGCCGCCTGCGTGCCGCCAATGACCGCACCCCCATCATCATGCTCACCGCCAAAGGCGAGGACGTGGACCGCATCGTGGGCCTGGAAGTGGGCGCCGACGACTACCTGGGCAAGCCCTTCAACCCCCGCGAACTGTTGGCCCGCATCCACGCTGTGCTGCGCCGCCGCCCCGCACAGGAAGCGCCTGGCGCCCCCTCGGGCGACAACGAGGTCGTGACCTTTGGTCCCTTTACCTTCGACCTGGGCACCCGCGCACTGCAGCGCAATGGCGAAGAACTGCCCCTGACCACCGGCGAATTTGCCATGCTCAAGGCGCTGGTGCGCCACCCACGCCAGCCCCTTTCGCGCGAAAAGCTGGCCCTGCTGGCCCGTGGCCGCGAGTTTGAGCCGTTTGACCGCAGCCTGGACGTGCAGGTCTCGCGCCTGCGCAAGCTGGTGGAGGTGGATGCCGCCGCCCCGCGCTACATCCAGACCGTGTGGGGGGTAGGCTACGTGTTCGTGCCGGACGGAACCAGCTGACCCCTCTTTCCTTGCCTGTATGCACAATTCCGACGGCAATTCGAGGTCGAGATCTTCATCATCGGTCCGGCAGTCCGTGACCGCTTCCCCCGACGCCACCAGCCCCGCCCCCCTGGAGTCCTTGCGACAGGCCCGGGAGCAGCGGGCGCGTGTGGGCCTCAATCTCTTCTGGCGCACTTTCTTCCTGCTGGCGCTGCTGTTGGTGGGGAGCATTCTGGCGTGGCTGCAGACCCTGCGGGCGCTGGAGTTCGAGCCGCGCACCCTGCACACCGCGCAGCAGATCGCATCCCTGGTCAACCTGAGCCGCGCAGCGCTGGTGCATTCCGACGCCATTGCTCGTGTGTCGCTCATCAAGACCATGGCCGACCAGGAAGGCGTGCGCATCCTGCCGCGCGAGCCGCGCGACAAGTTCGAGCTTCTGGAGGGCACGGCCCTGGGCAACCGCCTGACCGACGAACTCACCCAGCGCCTGGGGCCCGACACCATCGTGGCGCAGAACGTGAATGGGGAAACCGGCCTGTGGGTCGGCTTCAACATCAATGGCGACCCCAACTGGCTGCTGATGGACCGCTCGCGCTTCAGTCCGGCAGGTGGCCGTACCTGGCTGATCTGGCTGATCACGGCAGGGGCGTTGTCCTTGGCCGGTGCGGCGGCCATTGCGCGGCTGATCAACCGGCCTCTCAAGCAACTCTCCTACGCGGCCAACCGCGTCAAGGACGGCGACTTCGCAGCCAGCCACCTCGACGAGGAAGTGGTGACCAGCGAAATCCGCGAAGTGAACATCGGCTTCAACCGCATGGCGCAAAAATTGGCCAAGCTGGAGCAGGACCGCGCCGTGATGCTGGCAGGCATTTCGCACGACCTGCGCACGCCGCTGGCGCGCCTGCGGCTGGAAACAGAGATGAGCGTGACCGATGAAGTGGCCCGCGAGCACATGGTGGCAGACATCGTGCAGCTCGACGCCACGATCGACAAGTTCCTCGACTACGCTCGGCCGGACCATGTCACGCTGACACCGGTCAACCTGCATGCTGTGGTGTCGTCCTGCGTCTATGCGGTGCAAGACCATCGCGAACTGCAGATCACGATGTCCGTGCCCGAAGACCTCAACGTGCTGGCCGACGAAGTGGAACTGGCCCGCGTGATCTCCAACCTGCTCGAAAACGCGCGGCGCTACGGCAAGGCCGAGGACACCGGTATCACCAACGTGGACATTGCCGCCAAAGGCCGTGAGAACTGGGTGCTGGTCAAACTGCGCGACCATGGCCCCGGCGTGCCACCCGAGCAGTTGTCGAATCTGACCAAGCCCTTCTTTCGCGGTGACTCTGCGCGCACCGCAGCGGCAGGCGCGGGGCTGGGGCTCTCCATCGTGGACAAAACCGTGCAGCGCATGGGCGGCATCTTTGCACTGGCCAACTCCAGCACCGGCGGCCTGGTAGCCCACCTGCAGTTGCAGCGGGCCACTGATCTGCCCGAGGGTGCAGACCCCAAGCAGCGGCTGCAGCGCCCGTCTGTCAAACGCCAGCTGCCGCGGCGTCGCGCCGAAGACCGGATGGCGTGATCGCCCCGCCCTGCCCCATGTACAAAGCTCTCACCTGGAGGGCTTTGTTTTTGGCGCATCCTCTCGACATCCGAAGGTGGCGGCGACCAGACCGCAAGAGCCCTCAGCGCACCATGCAGGGCGCCTTGTTGTTGAACTTCCAGCCTGGGATCAGGAACTGCATGGCAACTGCGTCGTCGCGTGCGCCCAGGCCATGCTGCAAGTACAGGCGGTGGGCACGCTCGACCTCGTCCATGTCCAGCTCCACGCCCAGGCCGGGCTTCTTGGGCAGCTGGATGAAGCCGTCCTTGATCTGGAACGGCTCCTTCGTCAGCCGCTCACCGTCCTGCCAGATCCAGTGCGTGTCAATCGCCGTCACGCGGCCAGGGGCGGCGGCGCCCACGTGGGTGAACATGGCCAGCGAGACGTCGAAATGGTTGTTCGAGTGCGAACCCCAGGTCAGGCCGAAGGCCTGGCACATCTGCGCCACGCGGACCGACCCGGCCATGGTCCAGAAGTGCGGGTCGGCCAGCGGGATGTCCACCGACTGCAGGGCCAGGCTGTGCGCCATTTCGCGCCAGTCGGTGGCGACCATGTTGGTGGCGGTGGGCAAGCCCGTGGCGCGGCGAAATTCCGCCATCACCTCGCGGCCCGAAAACACGCCTTCGGCGCCGCAGGGGTCTTCGGCATAGGCCATCACGCCGTGCAGATCACGCGTGAGGCGAATCGCATCTTTCAGCAACCAGCCGCCATTGGGGTCCAGCGTGACGCGCGCTTCGGGAAAGCGCTCATGCAGCGCGCGGATGGCCTCGACCTCTTCCTCGCCGCGCAGCACGCCGCCCTTGAGCTTGAAGTCGGCAAAGCCATAGCGCTCGTACGCCGCCTCGGCCAGGCGCACGATGCCGTCGGCCGACATGGCCTTCTCGTTGCGCAGGCGGAACCAGTCGTTGTCGGCACCGGGCTCGGTGCGGTAGGCCAGGTCGGTCTTTTCGCGGTCGCCCACGTAGAACAGGTAGCCCAGCATCTGCACCGCCTCGCGCTGCACGCCGTCGCCCAGCAGCGCGGCCACCGGCACATCCAGGTGCTGGCCCAGCAGGTCCAGGAAGGCGGACTCCACGGCCGTGACGGCGTGGATGGTGATGCGCAGATCAAAGGTTTGCAGGCCGCGTCCGCCTGCATCGCGGTCGGCAAACTGCGCGCGCATGGCGTTGAGCACGGCGTTGTGGTGCCCGATGGGGCGGCCCATGATCAGCGATCGCGCATCCTCGATGGTCTGGCGAATCTTCTCGCCGCCGGGCACCTCGCCCACCCCGGTGTTGCCCGCGCTGTCGCGCAGGATGAGCAGGTTGCGCGTGAAGAAGGGGCCGTGTGCGCCGCTCAGGTTCATGAGCATGCTGTCGTGGCCCGCCACGGGCACCACGCGCAGCTCGGTGACAACGGGGGTGCTGGCGACGGAAGGGATGGAGGAGGTGGTCATGGTGGTCTGGAAACGAAGTTGGGGCGGGCAAAAGCGCCCCGTGACAAGGCTCAATCGGCAGTGATTTTTCGGGTTTCGATGACGGTCTTCCAGCGCGCGAATTCGCGCGCCTGGTAGGCGGTGAAGGCTTCGGGCGTGCTGGCCACGATCTCCAGGCCCTGGTCGAGCATGCGCTTCTTCACGGCGGGGTCGTTCATGGCGGCGATGGCTGCGTCCGAAAGCTTCTTCTTCACGGCGGCGGGCAGGCCCTTGGGCGCGGCCATGCCTTGCCACGAGTAGACCTCGGCACCGGCCACGCCAGCCTCGGCCAAGGTGGGCACGTCGGGCAGCACGGGGCTGCGCTTGTCGCCGGTGACGGCAATCGCGTGCAGCTTGCCCGCCCGGATGTGCTGCAGCACGGCGTTCACGTTCTGGAACGAGAACTCCACCTGCCCGCCCAGCAGGTCGTTGATGGCCGGTGCGCCGCCCTTGTAAGGGATGTGCAGGCCTTCGGTGCCGCTCTGCTGCCAAAAAACCTCGGCCGAGAGGTGGTCCGACGAGCCGTTGCCCGAGCTTGCAAAGCTCACCTTGCCAGGATTGGCCTTGAGCTGGGCAATCACCTCTTGCACGGTGCGCGCCTTCTGATTGGGGGCAGCCACCAGCACGTTGGGTGCCTGCACGGGCACGGTGATGTAGTCAAAGTCCTTGAGGGCGTCGTACGGCACGCTTTTGAGCAAGTGCGGCGCCACCACAAACGCACCGAGCGACGACACCAGCAGCGTGTAGCCGTCGGGTGCGGCGCGCTTCACCGCACCAGCCCCCAGCGTGCCCGTGGCACCGGGGCGGTTGTCCACCACGAAGTTCTGGCCCAGCTTGTCGCCCATGTGCTGCGCCATGGCGCGGGCCACCATGTCGGTGGAGCCCCCTGCCGGAAAAGGCACGACGACGGTGACTGGTTTTTCGGGCCAGGGGGTGGCGGCGGTCTGGGCCGATGCAGCCAGAGCGATGGTGCAGGTACTGGCAATCAGCAGCAGTTTCTTGAACATGGGGAGGTCTCCTGAACAGTTGTGAAAGGGCCTTCTACGAGGCCTTGGTTGGGGAAAGTGAACCGGTGTGTGCCCAGGTTGACGACGAGCTGGCACCAACGTGAACATCCGCTCAATAAAAGCAAGAGGTCATACAAGCAGCTATTCATTCAATCAATCAACCCGGATTCAAGCCTCAAACACCTATTAACAGGCGCATTCTGAATGCCTGGATGGGCAAATGTTAACGTTAACAGTTGCATCAAAGACCATGGAAAACCCTTAGTTATAGGACCACCAACCCATTGATGGGAAAAGCGCTTGTAAGCCCCGGAGCGTTTGGCCTGCAGTCTGCGTTACGCTAGGCATCCACCCGCCTAGCCAGCCCATGAGCATCCAAACACAGTTCTCTCTTCTCAGATTGCAGGGCGAGCCTCTGCCACAGGACCTTGCAGTCCTTCTCCATCACCAGGAAGAGCTGCAACGCCGCACCGGCGTCTGTATGGGCACAGCGGCCGACTGGGCCCCCTGGTTGGACACCAGCGACCTGAGCGAAGCCGAGCGGGCCGACCCCGAGATTGCTGCGAACCTTCGGGCCATCGCCGAGGTCTGCCGCCACATTGCTTTTGTGGTAGCCGATGATGAAGGCAATTACTTTGGCTACTGGCGCGGGCCGTCGTCAACACCCATTGCCGACAGTGTGGTGGTGCAACTGAGCAACGAAGCGCAGTTCTCGGTGTGCGGAACCGCGAACATCGCGGGTGCCATCCTGACCCAGTGTTGCTACGGCGGAACGTTCGACGAGACCCGCCAATGGTTTCTGCGCCTGGGTCTGACCGCCCTGCCCGCCTACCCCTATGACCTCGGCAATCCGCAGGTCACGCCCTCCCTGGCAGCCTTGCACGAGCAGCTTTTCAAGGCATATCTACCTGAGGCTGGGTAACTACACGCCCTACTTCGCTTTTCAGCGAAAAGGCGGAAACGGTAGCAGCGGTATCAGCGGACCGCGCTTCTTTGATCCTGTGGCCCTCAGCCAAAGCCATATGCACCCACTGTGCAAAAAAGAGGCTCGCAGGCCATCGCACCCGGGTGGGTGTGCACAGCATCGCAGCTTGCCGCTGTCCTGATGGTTGCGCTCGCGCGCGTGGATTTGCAGCTGGCGTAATGGACTGTAATCGCCTGCGCCCAACCCGCTCGATATTCTGAAGTGGTGCTGTTGAGGATGACCTGCATAACCCTCGAGAGACGGTGGTAGCGCGGATGGGGATGGGGCACAAGGCGTCTTTTTGCAGCCAATAGCCGCGCTATTGGCAAGAAAAGCAACGCAGTGGACTGCCCGAGACCGCGCTATCACAGACCGCAGGGAGTTGTGCAGGTCATCCTCAAGGGCCTCTTTTTCAAAGGCCCTGCAGTACACAAGAGTCAATGCAATTGCATTTGACTGCTGTCTCCGCATTACTTATTCACTTTCAAGGAAGCACCATGCCCAGCACTCTCTCTACCGGCTTTGGCCAGACAGGCATTTTGGCAAACAGCCCCAACAACTACGACACCCTGCATCCTGGCCAGTACCGCCTCACCAACGTGACGCTCGTTCCTGGCATCCCGGTATTCAGCACAGAGGAAATCTACAAGTTGAGCAACGGCGCTGGCACGCCCGATATTTCGGTCAAATTTCAGTCAATGATTGGACATGCTGCCGGGGCTATCGTTATCAACGTGTACGCCATCTAGCAGGACTGGTTCGGCGGGCGCCCCATAGGATGGACTGCTGGGCAGTTTCTGACCAACAGCGAGGCGCCCGTCCTGAGGAATCATCGCTTCGTGGATAGACTCGGCGGATGCCGCCCCCTCCCCCAAGCACCCTGCCAGAGACACCGGAACCTATTCGCAACCGACCGGTGGTGACGTTGCGTGAAGTGGCTGAGCAGGCGGGGGTGTCCATGATCACCGTCTCTCGCGCCATCAACACGCCCAGCCAGGTGTCCGAGCCCACACGCATTCGGGTACAGGCAGCCATCTCCAGCCTGGGCTATGTGCCCAACCTCATTGCGGGGGGCTTGCGCTCAGCACGCAGCCACCTGGTCACGGCCCTCGTGCCCACCACCACGGGGCAGCTGTTCGGCGAGATGGTCCAATCGCTCACCGACGCGCTGGAGTTGCGCGGCTACCAGGTGATGCTGGGCCAGGTGGGCTATGCACATTCGCGCGAAGACGAACTGCTGCGCGCCATCGTGGGCCGCAGGCCCGACGGCATTGTGCTCACTGGCATCATGCATTCGCCCGAAGGGCGGCGGCTGCTGCAGGCCTCTGGCATCCCTGTGGTGGAGACCTGGGACTTCACCCCCAACCCCATCGACATGCTGGTCGGGCTGTCGCACGAACAACTGGGCGCCGCCGTGTGCAAGCACCTGCACGCCAAGGGTCGGCGCCGGCTGGGGCTGCTCAGCGGCGACGATGAGCGCGCCGCGCGGCGGCGAAAAGGCTTTTATGCCGAAGCGGGCCGACTGGGCTTGCGCGAGCCCGCCTTGCAGTTGGAGAAATCACCCACCTCCCACACCGAAGGGCGTGCGGGTCTGGCGGCCTTGCTGGCCGCCCAGCCAGACATCGATGCCGTGTTCTGCAGCTCCGACATGCTGGCCTTGGGGGTCCTCACCGAGGCGCGGGCGCGCGCCATGGCGGTCCCCGACCAGTTGGCCGTCGTCGGTTTCGGAGACATCGAGTTCGCCCAGACCGTGATCCCCAGCCTCACGACCGTGCGCATCGACGGCACGCGCATGGGCCAGACGGCGGCAGGATTCATTGCCGACCGCGCGGAGGGAAAGACCGTGGCGGAGCCGGTGGTGGATATCGGCTTTTCGATCATGGAGCGCGAGAGCGCATAGCGGGTAGCCTGGCACCACCAGAGATCCAGGTCGGACGCACGGGCATATCTCTACAGGCCAATACCGTTCAATTTGTGGTGTATTGTATGAACACCATGCGCAGCAGCCCCTCGCCAGATCTCGAGCAATTCCTGGAACAACTCGCCCACGAAGCCCGCCCGGGCGACCGACTCCCCACCATCCGCGAATTGATGAAGCGCTTTGGCGCATCGCAAATGCTGGTTCAGCGGGCTTTCCAAGGCCTCAAGGAAAAGGGGCTGATTGATGCCCAGGTGGGTCGGGGCACCTACTTCCTGGGCGCAGGTTCGCAACCTGTGACGACGACTGAAACGAGTCCCTTACCGAGCAAAAGCCCGCATCCCAAAGCCCCTGCGGCAGTCACCTCCACTGTGAAATCGGTGCTGCTGCTGCGCCGCTCCATCAGCATTGCGCGCGGGCGCGTGCTGATCGAAAGTCTGCAGCACCGCCTTGCGGCCGACGGGCACCGGGTGCTGGAGCTGTCGTACAACGACCCGGACCATGCGCTCACGGTGCTCAAGGGCCTGCCGCGCTTCGATGCCTGCGTGGTGCAATCCACCTTCAAGGCCATTCCCATCGCCCTTCTGGCGGCTCTTCGCGACAAGTGCGACGTGCTGGCCGTGGACGGGGCTGCGCTGGTGGGTGCCGACGTCGAGGCCGTGGGCACCGAGTGGGGCGAGCCGCTGGCAGCCGCCATCGCCCTGCTGATGGAGCAAGGCCACCGGCGCATTGCCTACGCATGCACCTCGCACCCCTTTCTGGCCACCCAGCTCGGGCGTCGGCGCTTTAAGTATTTGCAAGCCACGCTGTCCGATGTGGTGCTGCAGGAAATCACGCTGGACATGCTGCCGCACGAGGACTACACCGCCCGACTGGTGGAACAGATCCAGGTCCGCGCGAAGGGCGCCGACAGCGCGAGCGCTTTGCCCTTTACAGCCCTGGTGGCCTGGGGCATCGAGGATGGCGCCCTCTTCCAGCGCCTGCTGGCCCACAGCGGGATTTCAGTGCCCGCGCAGCTGAGCGTGGTATTGCTCGGCCGCACGGACCTGGCCAGCGAACATGCGGACTTTTTCGAGGTGATCGGTTGCAGCGTGGCTGACCAGGTCGATGCCCTGCACCGCGCCATCACGGCGCGTTGGGCTGACGCAGGGACACCCTACGGCGTGCACCTGACGCCGGTCACGCACCGTGCGGGCACATCGGTAGCAGCCCCTGCGCGGTAGCTATGGCTCCACGCAGCCGGGTGCCACGCGCGCCACGGTGTCCACCACGAGCCGCGCCGATTCGCCGACATAGGCTTGTGCATCCAGCGCCTGCAGCAAGTCATCCGGCAAGGCACCGCCATTGAACGGCGGCTGTGCGCGGATCGCGTCGATGAAAGGCACGCCCTCAGACTGCGAGCGCTGCGCCGCCGCGTAGAGCAGGCGATGCGCCTCATGCCGGCCCATAAGGCGGGTGAGCCGCATCATCACAGCCTCAGAGGCGATCAACCCCCGCGTCATTGCGAGGTTGCGGGACATTGCCTGCGGGTTGACCGCCAGGCCTTGCGCCAGCCGCGCCAGCGTCTCGGCCACCGAGGTGGCGATGATGGCGATCTCGGGCAGCAGCGTATCGGCCACGTTGGTGGCCGATGAGTCACCCTCGTCCATGCGCACCATGGTCTCCAGCGCGGCCTGGGTGCGCGTACGCAGCATGCGCGCCAGACTGACCAGCAGCAGTGCCATGGAAGGGTTGCGCTTTTGCGCCATGGTGGAACTGCCCACCTTCCCGATGTGAAAGGCTTCCGCCACTTCACCGACCTCGGTGCGCTGCAGGAAGACCACGTCCTGCGCGATCTTCTGTGCCGTGCCCGCCAGGAGGCCCAGTGCGGCCAGATAGTCGCTGGCCCGGTCATAGGACGACCGCAGCGGCATGTCGGCCGACAGCAGGCCCAGTTGCTGCGCCATCAGCGCCTGCACTGCGGGCCCGAGCGGCCCGGTGGCAGCAAAGGTGCCGATGGCGCCCCCCATGCTGGCTGGAAACGAGGAGGCAAGCCGCTCGGCAAGGCGACGGCGGCCACGGTCCAGTTCATCGACCCAGCCCGCGAGCTTGAAGCCCAGGGTCATCGGTAACGCGTGCTGGCCATGCGTGCGACCTGCCATGGGCGTGGCCTGGTGCTCCAACGCCAGCGCGGCCAATGCTGCTATGGCGGCATCCAAGTGCCCTGCCAGCAGCCTGTGGGTTCGCACCATCTGCAGTGCGCTGGCCGTGTCGAAGATGTTCTGCGTGGTCGCGCCCCAGTGGATGAAGCCAGCCGCAGGCTCACCGCACAGCTCCTCGAACCGGTGGAGCACCGGCACCAGCGGGTGTTGTGCGAAAGCGATGGCCTTTGCCAATTGCGGCAGGTCGAACAGTTCTGCCCGAGCCTGGGCAGCGATCACCGGTGCCACTTCGGCAGGTATCACCCCCAGCCCGGCCTGGGCGTGGGCCAAGGCCGCCTCCACGTCCAGCCAGGCCTGCAGAGTGGCCGAATCGCTCCAGATGGCCTTGGCAGGTGCACTGAACCAGTGACCCGTGATGAAAGATTCGAACATACCGATCGCCATGTGTGCTCCATCCATACAACTACGGGTATATCCGTAGATTGTGTTGTATTGCGTTGTCCATCGAAGGCAAGCCGCATTCAAAAGCCAAGTGCCAGCGAATTAGCGACCACCCTTTGATTGCATTGTATTGCATTAACAGAATTCAATACATACAATTCACATGCAACCGCCAAACCACAATCCACGGAGACAAATCCATGACACGGCATTTCCTGGCAAGCACGGCTTGCCCAACCTCTTCAGCGCCCTACACCGCACTGCTGTGCGTCGCCTTGGCCAGCCTCGGGGCCTGCGGTACAGCGCAGGCCCAGTCCTCGCTGACCATCTATGGCATCGTCGACCAGGGCCTGGCCCGTGCCAATGGGGGCACAACCCCCGGCGCCCTGCTACCCGGGCGCGGCGTGGCGCCAAGGGTCTGGACCATGAAGGCCGGCAACACGTCGCGCCTGGGGTTCATGGGCCGCGAGGACATGGACGGCGGTCTCTACTCCCGCTTTCAGATCGAGCACCGCTTTGCCGCTGACACGGGCGCTCCAAGCAATCCCAGCATCTACTGGCTGGGCCGCTCGGTGGTGGCAGTAGGCAGCAAGCAGTGGGGCGAGGTGTATGCGGGGCGCGAATACTCGGCTGCCTACACAGTGGCTCTCAATGCAGACCCCACCTATTGGAGCTACGTGAGCCAGTTGGGCTCTGCCTACACCTATGCCAACTACACGCCAGTGGCGGCTCCCGCAGAAGCATCCAACATCCGTTGGGCAAACGCCGTAGGCTACAAATCACCCGTGATCTCTGGCGTGAGCATGGAGATTGCAGGCGCTTTTGGCGAAGGAGTGCGCAGCAACGCCACCTCGGGCAACCTGCAGTACAAGAACGGGCCCGTATGGGTGGGCGCTGCGTTCGATCGGCTTGACTCCAGCACCCACCTGGCTCTGGTGGCAGGCGGGTACGACTTCGGCGTGGTTCACACCAAGGCCAGCTACAGCCGCGCCAAAGGCGGGGTCAATGGCGATGCCACGGCCTACAGCGTGTCGGCCATGGTGCCGCTGAGTTTTGGTCGTACCTACCTCATGGTTGGGCACCTGAAACCCGCCACCCAACTCGATTCGCAGATGATCGGCGCTGGTCTTCAGTACGACCTGAGCAAACGCACATTGCTCTACACCAACCTCGGCACAGCCAAGCGCGACAGCCTCACACGCACCACAGCCATCGACTTTGGCGTGAAGCACACATTCTGAACAGGAGTCACCACATGCAACGCAGACAACTCCTCCGTCAGGCCGCCGCGATGACAGTTGTGAGCACGGGCACTCTTATCAACCACACCGCGCAGGCGCAGAGCGACAGCGGCAATACCAAACCCATCTCACTGATCGTGGGCTATTCCGCTGGCGGAAGCGCAGATCTTGTCGCGCGCATTGTTGCGACCGAGCTGGGCAAGCGGCTAGGCCGTACCGTCATCATCGAGAACGTGGCGGGCGCCAGCGGCATGCTGGCCGCACAGCGGGTGCTCAACGGCCCGGCCGATGGCAGTCTGATCTACATGGGAGGCACCGACACAGTGGTCGTGCCCATGGTCAACCCCAAGGTCAAGCTCGACTGGGAGAATGATTTCATTCCGGTGGGGCGCATGACCACCGTCCCGATGATCTTTGCCGTGCGCAAGGCGTCTCCCTACGCCAACCTGCAAGATCTTGTCGCCGCGCTGCGCAAGGGTGGCAAGGACAGCATCAACTTCGCCACGCCGGGCATCGGGACGATGCAGCACCTGTACGGCGCGCTGATCAACAAGCAGGCGAAGGTGTCCATGCTGCACGTACCCTACCGAGGTGGCACCCACATCACCAACGACCTGGTCGGCGGACAGGTGGACAGCGCCATGTTGGTGCTCTCCACGGCCATGCCATTTCTCAAGGACGGCAAGATCAGGGCGCTGTCGGTCTCCGACACCGCACGGGTGCAGCAGCTGCCTGACGTCAAGCGCATTGGAGAGGAGGAGGGGTTCTCCGGCATGGCACTGCCATTGTGGCAAGGCCTCTTCATGAAGGCGGGCACGCCCGCCGCGACTGTGAACGCCGCCGACAAGGCACTGCAGGAAGCGCTTTCGCAATCCGAGCTGCGGCAGAAGCTGCAGGAAGCAGGCATTACGGTCGCCCCCTTGAACGGTCCTGAATTCAAGACATTCATCAAACCGCAGGCGAAGCTGTACCGCGATATCGTGACGACATCCCAGATCACGATGGAGTGAAGTCGCGCGGCAAGCGTGGCAAAACCATGGGACGCAGCGCAGCCCCCAACGCTCTTTTTTGCTTTGGATACCGGATTGCGGAGTGTGTGGCCCTCTCCTGGTGGTTCAGGCCCCGCACTCCTCGCAGCGTGGGCAAGACAGACATCCCCCTCGGACGGGGGATGCCGCGCAGGTTGCGAATAGACAATGCCGCCCGGCCCGGTCAGCGCAAAAATTCAGGCCGCATAGATCAGCGCCGCCGCCCGAGCCTCCATCGCCAGTCCCTGCCCCACGGGCCCAAGGCGCTCGGCCGTCTTGGCTTTCACATTGACTTGCCCCTCAGCGATGCCCACGGCCCGTGCAATGGCGGCGCGCATGCCGGGAATGTGCGCAGCCAGTCGCGGAGCTTGCGCGATCACGGTGCTGTCGATGTTGCCGATCTCATAGCCCGCCGCACGCACGCGCCGCGCTGCTTCGGCCAGCAACACGCCGGAGTCGGCACCGCGAAAGGCAGCGTCGGTGTCGGGGAAATGGCTGCCAATGTCGCCCAGGGCAGCTGCGCCCAGCAGCGCATCGGTGATGGCGTGCAGCAGCACATCGGCGTCCGAGTGGCCCAGCAGCCCCGTGGGGTGGGCAATGTCCACGCCACCAATCACCAGCCGACGACCGGGCACCAGGGCGTGCACGTCCCAACCTTCACCAATCCTGAAATTCATCCGCTTGCCTTTGTTGTTGCGTGCCTTGCGGCGTTGTATTGCCTTGCGCCCCCGCCGCACTCATCCACGGCGCCGTGAGGCCGGGGTTAAAGCACTGAAGGAAACGGTTCTAGAACAGATTCTTTTTGCCCGGTGCGGTAGTCACCTGGCCACGGTCGCCCCCAAAACGCTCCAGCGTCGTGCCGTGCGCACGCGCAGCCAGTACAGCCGCCGCCAGCGCAAAATCGTCCGGATAGGTGACCTTGAAGTTCTGCGCCCCACCTGGCACCAGGCGCGGGTGCAGGCCCATGGCCTCCATGGCGCTGGCCTCGTCGGTCACGTTGGAACCCACCTTGTCGATGGCATCCATGAGGGGGCCGATGCGAAACATCTGCGGCGTCTGGGCCAGCCACTTGTCGCTGCGATCCACCGTGGAGGCCACACGCACGCCGCCGGGGCCGTCGATGGAGGTCTTGAGCGTGTCGGCCAGCTTGTGCGCCAGCAGGCCCCCGACACTGTCGCCAGCGCACTGGTCGATGAGGGAGTCGATCTGCTCGGACGTGACCAGGCAACGCGCGGCATCGTGCACCAGCACCCAGTCATCCGGCTGCGCGCCCCGTTCCAGCAGCGCCTTGAGGCCGCCCAGCACCGTATCGGCCCGCGTAGGGCCGCCACACTCCACCACAAAAAAGGTGGGGTGCGCATGCGTGTCCAAAAACCGGTCCCCGGGGGCCACCGCGACCAGGGTGCCCAGCAGCCGCCCTACACCGGCAAAGGCCGCGAGCGTGTGCAGCACCATCGGTTGGCCCGCCACCAGGTGGTACTGCTTGGGCAAAGAGGATGTGGGCGGGGGCGCCGCAACGTCCACAGCCGAAAACGCAGCCACTGTCGAGGTCGATGGCGCAGCATTGCCGGAGGCGGACGCGGGGGCTGCAGCGCCCGCCGCAACAGCCCGCAGGCCCATTCCGGCACAGGGCACCAGCGCCCAGAATCGCCCATGGGCAGACAAAGGGGCGAGCGGGGGTTGGAGCAAGGGAGCAATCATGAAGCGCTCATTCTAAAATCCTCCGTTGCCCTCCGATCCAGCCCGTGCGTGTTTCGCGCCCCTGGGGATGCGGTGGGCCCAGACGACACCGTCCGCATGGAACTGCCCAAACTCTCCCCCGGAAAACGTTTCACCCTGCCCCGCCCCGTGGGCAGCGCCGATTCCCTTCTACTGGCCCGTCTGGCCGAACGTGACAAGGCAGGGGGCCGCACCACCGCCATCGTCACGGCCGACGCCACCGATGCACAGCGGCTCATCGACGAGATGGCCTTTTTTGCGCCGGGCCTGCGCTGCGCGCTGTTCCCGGACTGGGAGACGCTGCCCTACGACACCTTCAGCCCGCACCAGGACCTGATCAGCGAGCGGCTGGCCACGCTGTGGCGCATCTCCCAGGGTGAAGCCGACGTGGTGCTGGTGCCTGCCACCACAGCGCTGTACCGCCTCGCGCCGCCCTCCTTCCTGGCGGGCTACACCTTCCACTTCAAGGTCAAGCAAAAGCTCGACGAAGCCAAGTTCAAAGCCCAGCTCACCCTGGCAGGCTACAGCCACGTGTCCCAGGTGGTCAGCCCTGGCGAATACGCGGTGCGCGGCGGGCTGATCGACCTGTTCCCCATGGGCTCGCTGGTGCCCTACCGCGTGGACCTGTTCGACAACGAGATTGACAGCATCCGCACGTTCGACCCCGACAGCCAGCGCAGCCTGTACCCCGTGCCCGAGGTGCGCCTGCTGCCCGGCCGCGAGTTCCCCATGGACGACGAGGCGCGCGCCAAATTCCGCAGCCGCTGGCGCGAGATGCTCGAGGGCGACCCGACCAAGAGCCGCATCTACAAGGACATGGGCGCGGGCGTGGCCACGGCCGGCATCGAGTACTACCTGCCGCTGTTCTTCGACGAAACGGCCACCGTGTTCGATTACCTGGGCGGCGAGGCCACGGTGGTGCTGCATGGCGACCTGGAGCCCGCGTTCCAGCGCTTCTGGCAGGACACGAAAGACCGTTTCCGCCTGGTGCAAGGCGACCCGGAGCGCCCAGTGCTGCCGCCCGAGGCGCTGTTCCTCTCAGCCGATCAGTTCTACACGCGCGCCAAGGAGCATGCCCAGCTGTCCATCCGCCCCGGGGTAGAGGACATTGCCGACAACCCCCACTTCCAGAAGCTCGGCGACCTCTCGGTGGTGCGCGGGGCAGAGGACCCACTGGCGCGCCTGCACGCCCACCTCCGCAACACCCAGCACCGGGTGCTGCTGCTGGCCGAGAGCGATGGGCGGCGCGAGAGCCTGCTCGACTTTCTGCGCGCCAGCGGCGTGAACCCTCCGGCCTTCGACTCGCTGGCCGAGTTCCAGGGCACAGCCGACGAAAAGGTGGGCATCGCCACCGCGGGCCTCACCGTGGGCTTCAGCTGGATCGAGGACGGCATCGACTTCGTCTCCGAGACCGAGCTGTTTGCCGCAGGCCCCACCACGCGCCGGCGCAAGAAACAGGAGCAAGTGAGCGATGTCGAGGCACTGATCAAGGACCTGGCCGAGCTGAACGTGGGCGACCCGGTGGTGCACAGCCAGCACGGCATCGGGCGCTACCGCGGCCTGGTCAACATGGACGTGGGCAACAAGAACCCCGACGGCACGCCCGCCATGCAGGAGTTCTTGCACCTCGAATACGCCGACAAGGCGGTGCTGTATGTGCCCGTGAGTCAGCTGCAGCTCATCAGCCGCTACACCGGCGTGAGCGCCGACGAGGCGCCGCTGCACAAGCTGGGCAGCGGCCAGTGGGAAAAGGCCAAGCGCAAGGCCGCCGAACAGGTGCGCGACAGCGCGGCCGAGCTGCTCAACATCTACGCCCGCCGCGCGCTACGCCAAGGCCATGCCTTCCGCTACAGCCCGCAAGACTACGAGACCTTTGCCAACGACTTCGGCTTTGAAGAAACGGCCGACCAGAACGCCGCCATCCACGCGGTCATCCAGGACATGATCAGCCCCCGCCCCATGGACCGCCTGGTCTGCGGCGATGTGGGCTTCGGCAAGACCGAGGTGGCGCTGCGCGCAGCCTTCGTGGCCGTCACGGGCGGCAAGCAGGTGGCCTTCCTGGCGCCCACCACGCTGCTGGCCGAGCAGCACTACCAGACGCTGGTGGACCGCTTTTCCAAGTGGCCGGTGAAGGTGGCCGAGGTCTCGCGCTTTCGCTCGGGCAAGGAGATCACCGCCGCCATCAAGGGCATCGGCGACGGCACGGTGGACATCGTGGTCGGCACGCACAAGCTATTGAGCGAATCCACCAAGTTCCACAACCTGGGCCTCTTGATCATCGACGAGGAGCACCGCTTTGGCGTGCGCCACAAGGAGCAGATGAAGGCCCTGCGCGCCGAGGTGGACGTGCTCACCCTCACTGCCACGCCCATCCCGCGCACGCTGGGCATGGCACTCGAAGGCCTGCGCGACCTGTCGGTCATCGCCACCGCGCCGCAGCGGCGCCTGGCGATCAAGACCTTTGTGCGCAACGAGGGCACGGGCGTGATCCGCGAGGCGGTGCTGCGCGAATTGAAGCGCGGCGGGCAGGTGTACTTCCTGCACAACGAGGTGGAGACCATCGAGAACCGCCGCCAGAAGCTCGAAGAGATACTGCCCGAGGCCCGCATCGCCGTGGCCCACGGCCAGATGCCCGAGCGCGAGCTCGAACGCGTGATGCGCGACTTCGTGGCCCAGCGCTACAACATCCTCCTGTGCTCGACCATCATCGAGACCGGGATCGACGTGCCCACCGCCAACACCATCATCATGAGCCGCGCCGACAAGTTCGGCCTGGCGCAGCTGCACCAGCTGCGCGGGCGCGTGGGCCGAAGCCACCACCAGGCGTACGCCTATCTCATGGTGCCCGACGTGGAAGGACTGACCAAGCAAGCGCAGCAGCGGCTCGAAGCCATCCAGCAGATGGAAGAACTGGGCAGCGGCTTCTACCTGGCCATGCACGACCTGGAGATTCGCGGCGCGGGCGAGGTGCTGGGCGAGAACCAGAGCGGCAACATGCTGGAGGTGGGCTTTCAGCTGTACAACGAGATGCTCAACGAAGCCGTCAAGGCGCTTAAGGCCGGCAAGGAGCCGGACCTGCTGTCGCCCCTGTCCGTCACCACCGACATCAACCTGCACGCCCCCGCCCTGCTGCCCGACGACTACTGCGGCGACGTGCACCTGCGCCTGTCGTTCTACAAGAAGCTGGCCACGGCCAAGAACCCCGACCAGATCGACGGCCTGCTCGAAGAGATCGTGGACCGATTCGGCAAGCTGCCGCCGCAGGCCCAGACCCTCATCGACGTGCACCGCCTGCGCGTGCTGAGCCAGCCCTACGGCGTGGTCAAGGTGGATGCGGCCCCTGGCGTCATCAACATCACCTTCAAGCCCCAGCCGCCCATCGACCCGATGCGCATCATCGAGCTGATCCAGAAAAACAAGCACATCAAGCTGGCGGGCAACGAGAAGCTGCGCATCGAGCGCGAGCTGAAAGAACCCAAGGACCGGGCACAGATGGTGCGGGACATCTTGCGCAGCCTGGGGCAGCCACTGGTGGTTGCTTGATTTTTAATGAAATTGGCCTCTAGCGCTTATCTGGAAAGCGCTAGTAGCTATTAATAGCATAGCGAACAGAACCATGTGGCTGGAAGCCGCCCTCGCCCTCGTCGCTCTGGTTACCGCTCTGGCGGCCCGTCCCTGGCGCATGCTGGCCAACCGCAAGCCTCTGGCACACGAGACGCAGGGCGCGCCGTCTGCGCTGTGGACGCCACTGCTCGCCACGCTGGTCTTCCTGCCCTGGCTGTGGGCCCTGCCCACACTGCACGCCATGCCGCTGCAGCTGCAATGGTCGGGCGCCTGCCTGGTGGTGCTGATGCTGGGCTGGCCGCTGGCGATCCCGGTGCTGATGGGCGTGGGCATCGTGGCCTGCCTGATCTCCCCAGCGATGGCCTGGGCCGATGCGCTGGGTGCCACGGTGTGGCTGGGCGTGGTGCCCGCCACGCTGGGGCTGGGCCTGGGTGCGCTGCTGCGGCGCTACACGGGCACCAAACCGTTTGTCTATGTGCTGGGCCGTGCGTTTCTGGGCACCGTGGTCTGTGTGTTTGCAGCGGGCGTCCTGTCGCAGTGGAGCGGCCACCTGCTGCCCGGCGTGGGCGATGAGCTGTCGCTGGTGGCGCGCTGGCTGATGGCCTGGGGCGATGGGTTTGTCACCGGCATGCTCGCGGCGATTTTTGTGGCCTTCAAGCCCGAGTGGCTGGCCACATGGTCGGACCGGCTGTACTTGCCCCGGCCGGACTGAGCCTCGGCTGCTGCAGCGATGGTTGACACAGCGCAAGGGGTATCCGCCTTTGCAGCGCGATAGTGGACATCACACCAACAAGGAGTGCCCCACCATGAAGCTGCTGAACGATCTTTTCTCTACCGACTACGGGCTGATGAGCATCATTGGCATCGGGTTCATGCTGTGCATGGCCGCGTTTTTCCTGCGCATGTTCCTGGTCAAGATGAACGAACCACCTACGCCCAACCCCGCCACCGCCGGGCGCACGGGCAACGGCAAGAGCCTGCCGCCTTCGCGCTGATCCGGCCCGCACGGTCTGAGCGCCGTAGCCCGGCACGGGGAAGCCGAGGAGGCGATGCGATTGCGGGCTGTAGCCCTTAAAAAACCGCTCCCACGTTCTGCCATGGTCCACGGCCCGTTGCCGCCAAACTCCAGCGCGCAGTGCATGCCGCCCTTTTCGACCCGGACACCCAAGCCAAGCTTGCCGCCAGCGGCACAAGCGTCTTAGCCCAGCGCCAGACTGTCCGCATCGAACGACGGTGGTCGCAAAAGGTCCTCGTCGATGCCCATCACTTTGCTGGCGCGCTCCAGGGCCTGCCACAGGGGCGCAGGCATCTGCAGTATTTCTTCGGGAGAGGCTGACTGCGCAATCCATGCGCTGATGTCAACGTGCTGCTCGGCGGTGAGCAAGTCCAGGTGCAGCATTTCGTCAATGGTCTTCATCGGTGGTCTATCGGTAGCGGGTCTTGCTGGCGAGGGCACCTGCTGGTGCTGGGAAGTGGAAGCCCAAGGCTACCTGACAACCATCAACATGCGGCCGAGAGCGCCAATATCAACCGGGGCACGCCGAGCCCCCGGCGCTCGGGAAACGCGACCATCCAGCCCTGATCATGGAAGAAACTGGCCAGAGCCGGGCTGGTCACCGTGGCGCTGAACCTGGTAGCTTCATTGCCGATGGTCGCGCAAAGCCGAAACGCTACTCCCCGCGCCCCCGCACCTGCGCCCTGAACCCCCAGTTGTTCTCCAACCCCACATTCACCGCCTTCCCGCCGTCCTCGAATTTCAGCGTGACCACGGTGACCTCGCCATCCGCCACCGAGCGCGAGATGAGCTGAAAGGTCTGCGCATCAAGCCAGTGGCCCTTGATGGCGATGACCGCATTGGGTCCCTGCTGCGCGGTGCGGTACTTGCCGTCCAGGCCCAGCGGGCCGGCAACCGGCTCGCGCGGCAAATCGGGACGGCTGCTGTCAAAGGTGACCTCATAGCGCGGGTTGGCAGGCGTGAGATCCAGCACCAGGCGCTGGATGCCCATGCCGTTGCGCTCCAGCAGCCAGGCCTTGCGCGAAACGGTGGCGGCCAGTTCGGGCGTGGTGGTGGGGATGGCGCTGGGCTTTTCCACCCCGGCGTCGCGGATACGGGCGGCCAGATGGTCCTGCCCGGCAGCGTCAGCAGGCAGGGGCTCGCGCGAGCGCACGGCGGCGGTGATGTGGTCGATGAACAGGGGCAGCGGGTAGTGGCGCCGGCCGGTCACGGCGACGACCACGTCGAGGTCGGGCAGCACCACGATGAGCTGGCGGTTGAAGCCGGCCGTGAAGTACGCGCGCTTGGACGGGATGCTCCACCAGCCGTTGGCGTACTTGAAGGCGGGCGCACCGTTGCTGGTGCCAAAGCCCATGTCCACCACGGAATTGAAGACCTGCTCCACCCAGGCGGCGGGCAGCAGCTGGCGGCCGTTCCACTGGCCCTTGCGCAGGTAGAGGTAGCCGATGCGCGCCATGTCGCGTGGGTGCAGGTACAGGCCCCAGCCGCCGACCTCCAGGCCCTGCGGGTCCTTGCGCCAGCGGACGTCGGTGATGCCCAGGGGGCCGAACAGGCGTTTTTGCGCATAGGCCAGGGTGCTGCCGCCGGTCTTGTGCGCCAGGATGGCCGAGAGCAGATGGGTGTTGCCACTGTTGTAGTTGAAGCCCGTGCCGGGCGCCTGGGCCATGGGCCGGTCGAGCACAAAGCCCTGCCAGTCGCGCGTGCGGGTCAGCTGCAGCATGGTCTCGGGCACGGCGTCGCTGAGCGGCTCGATCCAGTTCAGGCCCGAGGTCATGTCCAGCAGGTGGCCCACAGTCATGGCCTTCTTGGAGGCATCGGCGTCGGCGACCTTGCGGTCAGCAAAGAAGTCGAGCACGGGCGCATCGCGCGAGGCGATCAGCCCGTCCTGGATGGCCATGCCGGTGAGCGTGGCGACGACACCCTTGGTGGTGGAGTTGACGGCATGCTTGAGCCCCTCGCGGTACGGGGCATAGAAGGCCTCGGCCACCAGGCTGCCGTGTCGGGTGACGAGCAGGCTGTCCATGCCCTGCGCTGCGCCAAAGTCGACGAGCTTGGCCAGCGCTGCGGAGTCCATGCCCTGCGCCTCGGGCGTGCTTTCTGCCCAGTCGTCAGCAGGCCAGATAGCGGCGAGAGGGGCTTCGGCAGCCGATGCAGCGGGGGATGCGGCAGGTGATGCGGGGGCCGCTGCATCCTGCGCTCCCGCTGGGGTAAAAGGCACCGCCGCGCTGGCCAGCAGTACGGCCGTGGCCTGCCTGCGGTTGATCCATGTCGCGGAGACTTTCTCTCCCGCGTTGCCGTCTCTGTGCATGGCCATCGTCAGTACCCTCAGTGCATGTTGTGCAGAAATCATATGCGCCCATGGGCCCGTACTGCACATCGTCCGCATCCAAGGCAAACCCAAGAGCTGGAAGCAACCGCTCTCGGCCGCGAGCCGCGGAATTTATGCCCTGCGGGGCGATACGGTTTGGGGCTGTCGAGTACGCAGGCGCGGGCGATACCATTGCAGGTTGTGCTCCCCAAAAAATCGACTCCCACGTTCTGCCATGACCCACGCTACCGAATTCGCGCCCGGCCTTGTTGTCCAGGGCATTGAAGCCCCCCTGTCCCTGTCGAGCTACAAGCTCATCGCGTTTGACATGGACTCCACCCTCATCAACATCGAGTGCGTGGACGAAATCGCCGACGCCGCAGGCCGCAAGGCCGAGGTGGCCGCCATCACCGAAGCGGCCATGCAAGGCGTGATCACCGACTACAAGGAAAGCCTGCGCCAGCGCGTGGCCCTGCTCAAGGGCGTGACGGTGCAGCACATGGAACAGGTGTTCACCGAGCGCCTGCGCTTTAACCCAGGCGCCAAGGAGCTGATCACCGCCGCCAAGGCTGCAGGCCTGACGACGCTGCTGGTCTCTGGCGGTTTCACCTTTTTTGCCGACCGCGTGAAGGCCGGGCTGGGCATTGATTTCGCCCGCTCCAACATGCTCGAAGTGCAAGATGGCCAACTCACCGGCCGCATGGTGGACCAGGCCTGGGGCGATATCTGTGATGGCGCCGAAAAGCGCCGCACGTTGCTGGAAGTGGCTTCGCTCATGGGCATCTCGCCCCAGCAGGCGATTGCCGTGGGCGATGGCGCCAATGACCTGCCCATGATGGGCGCGGCGGGCCTGTCGGTGGCCTACCACGCCAAGCCCGCCGTGCGCGCGCAGGCCAAGGTGGCCATCAACCAGGGCGGGCTGGACCGGCTGCTGGAAGTGCTGCGCTGATTCGCGACACCACAGCCCCGCCATGATGAAGGCCCTTGCCACCCGTGCCGCGCAGTCCTTGCGCAAAAGCTGGAAGCAGCACCTGGCCACCCTCGCGCTCGCCTGGGTCGCCATCGTGGCGGTAGACACCTGGCGCACGCGCGACCTGCCCCAGAGCCCTGCGCCCGATGTGGCGCTGGTGATGGCCCCCAGCGCTGGCGCCACCGCCCCCACCACCCTGGCCCAGTGGCGCGCCCAGCACCCCGGTCAGGCCGTGGCCGTGCACTTCTGGGCCGAATGGTGTTCCATCTGCAAGCTGGAAGAGCCCAGCATCGCCAGCCTGTCCGCCGACTGGCCCGTGCTGGGTGTGGCCATGCAGTCGGGCAACGCCGAAAAGGTGGCCCAGGTGCAGCGCCAGCGCAGCATGGTCTGGCCTACGGCGGTGGACCCGCAGGGCACCCTGTCACGCAGCTGGGGCGTGCGCGCCGTGCCCGCGCTGGTGGTCATCGACGCGCACGGCCAAGTGCGGTTCGCCACCTCGGGCTACACACCCGAATGGGCCATGCGCCTGCGGCTGTGGTGGGCGCAAACCATGCCGCAGTGGAGTGCAATGCTTCCAAAATGATAGCCTCTAGCGCTTGATGGAAAAGCGCTGGAGGCCATTTTCATTCAAATCCCCGGCCCGACGCCAAAGTTACCGCTCTGATCTGTTTGGCGCAGATCTTCAAGACCAACCGCCTCCGCCTTTGCACACTGGCCCCGTACCACCCACGGAGGCCCGCATGCACATCACCCTGAACCAACAGCCCCAGCCCGTACCACCCGGCTGGGAGGACGACCCCCTGCTCTGGCTGCTGCGCGAGCCGCTGGGCCTCACCGGCACCCGCTTTGGCTGCGGCATGGGCCAATGTGGCGCCTGCACGGTGCTCATTGACGGCGTGGCGCAACGCGCCTGCCTGCACACGGCACGCGGGCTGCAGGGCCGCGCCGTCACCACCATCGAGGGGCTGGCGGCGCCCGACGGCACGCTGCACCCCATCCAGCAAGCCTGGCTGGACCTGCGCGTGCCCCAGTGCGGCTACTGCCAGAGCGGCCAGATCATGGGCGCCGTGGCCTTGCTTCGCGCCACGCCCCGCCCGAGCGATGCACAGATCGACGCCGCCATGTCGGCCCACCTGTGCCGCTGCGGCACCCAGCACCGGGTGCGCGCGGCCATCCACCAGGCTGCTGAGGGTGCGAAGTCATGAAGCGCCGCCAGTTTTTGGCAGCGGCAGGCGCCGGGGTACTCACCGTCACGCTGGCGGGCTGCAGCCTGGTGCCGGTGATCCCCAAGCGCCCCACTTCCACCGCCAATGACGCGCTGGGCTGGATACGGCACGAAAACGGCCGCTACACCCTGTGGCTGCCCAGCGCCGAAATGGGTCAGCAGATCAGCGCCGCCATGCAGGGCCTGGCCGCTGCCGAGCTGGGTGTGCCGCCCGCGCAGGTACACCTGCAACTGCCCAGCACCCGCCACATCGCCCGCGTGCGCGCCACCGTGGGCAGCGCCAGCGTGCAGGACTTTGCCCTGCCCCTGGCCCGTGCCTGCGCCACGCTGCGCGAGGCCCTGGCGCAAGGCCAGACCACGGGCACGCTGGCCGCGCGCGACATTGCGCCCAGCGCGCTGCGCAGCCTGCAGCCGCGCACGGGGGCCACCAAAGAAACTGCGGTGGCACCGGGCCAGCTGCACGCCCTCGTCACCGGCCAGCCGCTGTTTGCGGGCGACACACGCCTGCCCGGCCTGCTCTATGGCCGCGTGCTGCGCGCACCGGTGTCGGCCGAAATCACCTCGCGCCCGCAGGCGTGGGACGAGGCGGCCGCCCGCGCCGACCCGGCCTGTGTGGCCGTGGTGCAGCACCCGCGCCTCGCGCAGATGGGCAGCCTGGGGCTGGGCATTGTGGCGCGCACGCCGTCGGCTCTCGACCGCATCGAGGCCGCGCTGGCCGTGCAATGGCAGGTGGAAGATGGCAGCGCCTTCGAGCAGGCCGCCATCGATGAGCGCATCGACATCGACACCCACCTGCGCCGGGGCGCGCTGCAGCACCGGCTGCGCAAGGACGACCTGCCCACAGACACAGCATGGACGCTGGACCTGCGCATGGACGTGCCCCTGGCCGCCCACGCGCCCATCGAGCCGCGCAGCGCAACGGCGCACTGGCTGGCTGCCGCAGACCAAGGCATCGCCCTGAAGGTATGGGCGGGCACCCAAGACCTGTTCTACATGCGCGACGTGCTCGCTCGCCAGCTGGGCCTGGATGCCGAACGTATCGAGGTGCAGGCCTGCCGCATCGGCGGCGGCTTTGGCGGCCGCACGCTGTGCACGGTGGAGCTGGAGGCCGCCGTGCTCGCCCAGGCTGTGGGGGCGCCCGTCAAGGTGCAATGGAGCCGCGCGCAGGAGTTTGCCCAGGGCTTCCAGCGCCCACCCTCCAGCCACCGCGTGCGGGCACGGGTGCAGGGCGGGCGCATCACCCACTGGTGGCATGCGCTGGCCAGCAGCCACATCCTGTTCACACCCGCCGCCATGCCGGTGTGGATGCAGACCCTGGCCGACCTGGCGGGCGACAGCGGCGTGGCGCGCGGCGCACACATGCCGTACGACGTGCCCCAGCAGCGCATCGAGTTCACCGCCCAGCGCCTGCCCGTGCACACCGGCCCCTGGCGCGGCCTGGGTGCGGGGCCCAACACCCTGGTGGTCGAGAGCGCCATGGACGAATGCGCGCGCCACGTTGGGGCCGACCCGCTGGACTGGCGCCTGCAGCACACCACCGATGCACGCCTGGCCCAGGTGCTGCGCCGCGCCGCCGCCGAGGCCCGCTGGCCAGAGCGCCCCGCCAGCGACGCCACCACCTTGCGCGGGCGCGGCATCGCAGGCGGTATCTACAAGGGCGTGAGCTACGCCGCCGCCGTGGCCGACGTGGAGGTGCAACGCGCCACCGGCCAGGTGCGCGTAACGGCGCTGTGGTGCGCGCACGACTGCGGCCTGGTGCTGCAGCCTGACGGCGTGCGTGCGCAGACCGAGGGCAACCTCGTGTGGTGCGTGGGCATGTTGCTGCACGAGCAACTGCCCGTGGCCCGCTCGGGCGTGGCCGCTGCCAGCTTTGCCGACTACCCGCTGCCACGCATGGGCGACGTGCCGCCGCTGCATGTGCACCTGATCGACAGCAGCGCGCCGCCCACCGGTGCCGGAGAAACCGCCATGGTGGCCGGGGCTGGAGCGATCACCAACGCGCTGCGCGACGCCACCGGCGTGCGTTTTGCCCGCCTGCCGGTGCGCAGCGCGGATGTGCTGCAGGCCTTGAGCACGCGGGACTAGGGATGTCCTGCATAACTCCCTGCGGTCCGTGATAGCGCGGCCTCGGGCGATCCGCTGCGTTGCTTTTCTTGCCAATAGCCGGGCTATTGGCTGCGAAAAGACGCCTTGCGGCCCATCCCGATCCGCACTACCACCGACTCGCGAGGGTTATGCAGGACATCCCTAGCGGGGCAGCACCAACGGCACAATCCGCCCATGCAAGACTTTGCCAGCGCCGCCATGGTCCGCCTGCTGGTGCGCGCCATGGCCGCGCACGGGCTGGTGCCGCCACCGCCCCCACCGGGTGCCGACGGGCTGGCCGCGAGCCACGTGCCCCTGGCCTACAAACGCAGCGTGGTCGAAGCCGTGCTGCATCAGGGCGGCCTGGGCACACTGCTGCAGCTGGCGCAGCGGGTGGATCTGCTGGCGGGCGACCCGGTGCACCGTGCGCTGCTGGGCGCCACCCACCCGCCAGAGCTACTGGCGCGCTGGCAGCGGCTGGAGCGATATGTGCATTCGCGCCACCAGGTCAGCGTCACCGCCAGCGCCCCGGGCACGCTGGCACTGCGCCACCACGCGCGCCCCGGTGTGCCGGAAGAACCCCACCCCACCGAAAGCCTGGCCGTGCTGGGCGTGCTGGTGGGTGCCAGCCAGGCCCTGGGCGTGCGCGGGGTGCGGGTGGAGATCGGCGCGCCCGAGGCCGCAGGCCACCGCGTGAACCTGCGGATGGAAGCCCCTGTCGCCACCCCGGCGGAACTGCACGCGCAACTGGCACCGCTGGCCGCGCGAAGGTTGCTAGGCCATTGGACCTTGCACTGGGAACCTCACGACAGCAACGCACCCACAACCTCCACTCAGCAGCCCAAGCCCGCCACCCATCTGTGCGATGCCCTGCCCTGGCCGCCGCTGGCGCACCAGCTGGCGCGCCATGTGCTGCACGACCCGGCCGCGCAGCACACGGTGGATGCACTGGCCCGGCACACCGGCCTGGCCCGCCGCAGCCTGCAGCGGGCGCTGACCGACAGCGGCCTGAGCTGCCGCCACATCGTGACCGAGGCCCGCGCTCGCGTGGCCGCGCAATGGCTGCTGGAGAGCCCGCATGGCCTCGCAGAAATCGGGTTTGCGTGCGGTTTTTCCGACCAGCCCCACTTCACACGCGAATTTGCACGCCATGTGGGCCTGACTCCGGCGCGCTACCGGCAGGCATTTGCAGTCGGAGGCATGCGAGGGTCGGATTTACTATCAATTTGATAGCAAAAACTCGATATCTATCGAGCGCAATGGGCCATTTTATTCAATATTTTCGGCTTTGGAGGGCAACCCGGCCACGGGTGCTCGCTTGCGCATGGCGCTGCCGCCCCGGGGCAGCGCCACCGTGGGCAGCAGGGCGCGTGCAGCTGACCCACCCGCAGCGGCCGGTGCCATCAGGTCGGCCAACGTCACGCTGTCCAGCACCGCCAGGTAGGCCTGCATGGCCTGCCACAGCACGCCCTTGAGGCGACAGTGGTTGCTCAGGCGGCACTGGTTGGTGCCGGGATCAAAACATTCCACCAGGTTGAAGTCGGTCTCGGTGGCACGCACCACGGCGCCGATGTTGATGGCCGACGCCGGCACCATCAGCCGCATGCCACCGCCCCGCCCGCGCGTGGTCTC
Organism: Acidovorax sp. NN32; assembly: GCF_057597245.1. NCBI lineage: Bacteria > Pseudomonadati > Pseudomonadota > Betaproteobacteria > Burkholderiales > Comamonadaceae > Acidovorax > Acidovorax sp. NN32. Next base: position 2,113,746 of record NZ_CP199679.1, on the reverse strand, counting down.
CAGCAGCCCCTGGGCGGCCAGCTGCTGCACGATCTTCATCAAGTGGCTGCGCGAGATGCCGTAGCCCTCGGCCACCTCGATGATCGTTACAGGTTGCTCGCGGCCTTCGGTGGCTGCGCAGTACATGAGCACGCGCAGCGTGTAGTCGGTCCATTGGGTCAGGCGCATGGTTTTTGCCGCAGGTCAATTGAAAGAGGTATGCAGGACGAATTTTATTGAATAAAATATTCACATCAAATGAATCTTTAAAAGGACCTGCCATGAATGCCCGTGTTGACCATCTGGAAGCTGCCTCCGCCCACCCCGCCCCGCTCAGCGCCGACCAGCAGATCGGCCAGATGGCGGTGCAACTGCCCGGTGCCACGGCGGTGTTCCGGCGGCTCAAGCTCGACTTTTGCTGCGGCGGCCAGGTGAGTCTGGCCAAGGCGGCTGCCGACAAGGGGCTGGATGCCAACGCCGTGCTGGCCGAGCTGGCGGCCCTGCAACGCAGCGACGCCGTGCCCGAAGCCGCATCGCCCAGCGCACTGATCGACCACATCCTGGCGCGCTACCACGAGGTGCACCGCCAGCAGCTGCCCGAGCTGATCCGCATGGCCCGCCGCGTGGAGGCCGTGCACCGCGACAACCCCCATGTGCCCGCCGGGCTGGCCGACCACCTGGAAACCATGCACGAAGAGCTGCTCTCGCACATGCTCAAGGAAGAGCAGGTGCTGTTCCCCATGCTCAAGAGTGGCGGCAACCCCTTTGTGGGCCAGCCCATCGGCATGATGCGAGCCGAACACGTGGACCACGGCGAAGCGTTGGACAAGCTCAACGCCCTGACCAACGACGCCACGCCCCCACAAGGCGCCTGCAATACCTGGCGCGCGTTGTATGCAGGCATTGCCCAGCTGGGCGATGACCTCATCAACCACATCCACCTGGAGAACAACGTGCTGTTCCCGGCGTTCGAAGCCGGCGCAGCGCCCTCGTCGCAAGGTTGCGGTCCGTCAGGCTGCGCCTGCAGCAGTGTGGGCACACTGCAGGCATGACGCAGCAAACGCCTTTATCCGACAGCCCCGGGAGCCACGCGCCACCCAGCGTGGAAAGCATCACGCAGCTGGTGCATGGCTTTTACGGCGATGTGCGCCAGGACCCGCTGCTGGGGCCCGTGTTTGAAAAAGCCTTGCACGGCCAGTGGGACGCCCACCTGCAGCGGCTGGTGGACTTCTGGAGCACGGTGGCACTGGGCACGCGCAGCTTCAAGGGCGACGTGTTTGGCAAACACATGGCGCTGGAGGGCGTGACTCCCGCCCACTTTGCCGCCTGGGTGGGGCTGTGGCAGCAGCACACCAGCCGCCTGTTTGCCCCCAAGGTGGCGCACGACCTGCAGGTAGCAGCACACGGCATTGCGCGCAATTTGTTCCGGGGTTTCTTTGGCAGCGACCCGGCGTTTGTGACGCCGCACAGCGGACACACTGGGCACGGCGGGCACTGAATCAAGGCCCTGGCCTGGGCCTTTGCGCCAGGGCTACTTCTTCTTGTCGCCCGGTGTGAAGAACAGCGCCAGGCCCACCGCGATCAGCGCCACCGGCCACCACACCCGCAGCAGCTCGCGCAGACTGATGCTGATCAGCCCCAGATTGGTCAGCAAAAAAAACACGCCCAAAACGACCAGGACGATCGCTGCGATATGGCCTTTCATGTACATTCCCTCGGAGTTGTTGTGACTGGAGTCAGTATCACATGCCTGCCCACGCCTGCCCATGGCAGGAGACCGCTGGGCCGCCGCCATCAGTTGCGCTCGAAGTAAAGCGGGGGAGGCTCGTAGCAGGTGTCGCTGGCGGCAACATATTTGCCCAGGCTGCTGATGGACACGCTGGTCCAGGCCGTGCCGGCCTTTGGATAGCCGTAGACACACATGCCGAACCCCATGCCGAGGGGTGCGCCGGGTGCGGCAGTCAGCGCCAGGGCCGCATCGGTCTCGCGCGCAGGGGCGCGAAGTCGCACTCTCAGCACGTCCTGGTAATAGGGCGACAGGTCTTGCCGCCAGTCGTCGGCAATCCGGACGGGATAGGGCTTGTCGGTATACCGGACCTCCAGCTTCGCGTCACCCTCCAGCGTCTCGGCCATCACAGCCGTGGCTCCGTACTGGGCGGAATCGCTCTGCACCATGGTGCAAGCGATCACGGGCCGATCCGCCGATGCGTATCCCGCCGCAGAAACGTTGCGATAGGGGCCATCGAAGATAGGAAAGGTGCAAAAGGCTGCTTGCGCGGCCCCCACATGCGCCATCACACACAACGTGACAACAACCGGCGTGGCCTTCATGGGATTTCCTTTTTCAGTGGCTGGGTCGGCGCGACACCGCCTACCGCGCGCAATGGCGCGAGCAGGTCCGACAGCCCATTGTGGTCAATCTCGTGCATCAGCGCCAGCAATTGCCCCAGCTCGCCTTTGGGGAAGCCCTCGCGCGCAAACCAGTTCAGGTAGTTGCCGGGCAGGTCGGCCAACAGCGTGCCTGTGTATTTGCCGTAGGGCATCTCGGTGGTGACCAGGCGCTGCAATTTTTCCGAGTCCATCGGACAGCCCTCCTCAGCCGCCTGCCCGCTTGACCTTGTGGCCCAGCTTTTGCAGTGCGGCCATCACGCGCTCCACATGGTCGCCCTGCACTTCGATCACGCCGTCCTTCACCGTGCCACCGCTGCCGCAAGCGGCTTTGAGCTGCTTGCCCAGCTGCTCCAGTGCGGCCGCGTCCACCAGCACGCCCTTGACCAGGGTCACAGCCTTGCCGCCCCGGCCTTTGGTTTCACGCGACACCCGCACGATGCCATCTCCGGTGGGCAAAGGCTTGTTCTGCTTGCAGGTGCACTGCGCCACGGGCTGGCGGCAGCCGGGGCACATGCGGCCGGACTCGGTGGAATACACCAGGCCGCCCAGGTCAGCCAACGACTTCATGGCTTTTTTCCTTCCACCTCTTGCTGCAGCATGTGAAAGTTGAGCAGCCGGGTGGCCAGCATGGTCTCGGTCAGAAAACACACCAGCGCCAGCAAAAACGACACCACCCCCGCCAGAAAACCCGCCACGGCCAAGCGGTTGGACTGGAAGTTGGTGGTCTCGCCGAGGAACAGCAGGATGATGGTGATGCCGATCAGGAACGCACAGAACGTGAGCAGCCCGATGCAGCCATTGGCCAGCCGCCCACGCAGCCGCAGGTCGGCCAGTTCGTTGTAGGCGCGGGCCAGAAACTCGGGCTCAGTGTTGGCGCGGGCGCGGTCTTCCACCACGCGGGCCCGGTCGATGATGCGGGCCAACCGGCCCGCCACAGCGCCAATCATGCCGGACACGGCCGTGAGCAAAAACACGGGGGCCACCGCCAGCTGGATGCCGTGGGTGATGGCAGAGGAGTCAAGGGTGAGGGCCATGGTGCTTGGGAAACAAAGGAAAAACCGGCGAACCGCCGGTGGCCCAATTATCAGGGTGATGGCGCGCGCAGCCAGGCTCAGCGGCGCACGGCCTTGACTGCCTGACGCGCGTGCAGGGGCTTAGGCAGCAACTGCGGCGACAATCGCCCCATCCCTTTCCCCCCAATCGCGCTGTTGTGCGTCCCCCTTTCAACGCCGCCCCAGCGCTGCCTCCATGCCCTTTGCCTCCCTCGGTTTGTCCCCTGCCCTTGTCCACGCTGCAGAAAAAGCGGGTTTTGTAGCGCCCACGCCCATCCAGGCGGGGGCCATCCCGGCCATCCTGCAGGGGGCTGATCTGCTGGGAGCCGCCCAGACGGGTTCGGGCAAGACAGCCGCTTTTGCCCTGCCCTTGCTGCAGCAGCTGCAGCTGAGCGCCACCGGCGGCCCACGCCGGGTGCGCGCCCTGGTGCTGGTGCCCACGCGCGAGCTGGCCGCCCAGGTGGGCGAGGTGCTGCGCAGCCTGGCACAGCACCTGCAGCAGCCGCTGAAAGTGGCCATTGTGTTCGGCGGCGTCTCGATCAACCCGCAAATGCTGGGCCTGCGTGGCGGCGCAGACATTGTGGTGGCCACGCCGGGCCGCCTGCTGGACCTGGTAGACCACAAAGCGCTGCGCCTGTCTGCCGTGGCGCACCTGGTGCTGGACGAGGCCGACCGCCTGCTGGACCTGGGCTTTGCCGAAGAACTGCAGCGCGTGCTGGCGCTGCTGCCTGCGCAGCGGCAGAACCTGTTCTTCTCGGCCACCTTCCCTGCCGCCGTGCAAGCGCTGGCCGATGGCCTGCTGAACAACCCGTTGCGCGTGGAGGTGCCCCACACGCCGGGCAACGAACCGGCCATCGAGCAACGGGCCATTGCGGTGGACGCCGTGCGCCGCACCCAACTGCTGCGCCATCTGGTCAAGGAACACAACTGGTCGCGCGTGCTGGTGTTTGTGGCCACGCAATACGCTGCCGAGCATGTGGCCGAAAAGCTCTACAAAGCGGGTATCTTTGCCACGCCCTTCCACGGCGGCCTGAGCCAGGGCGCGCGCAAACAGGTGCTGCAGGAGTTCAAGGATGAACGCTGGCAGGTGGTGGTGACCACCGACCTGGCCGCACGCGGCATCGACATTGCGCAGTTGCCTGCGGTGGTCAATTACGACCTGCCACGCTCGGCCGTGGACTATGTGCACCGCATCGGCCGCACGGGCCGCGCGGGCGAAAGCGGTGTGGCCGTGAGCTTTGTGACGGCCGATGCCGAAGCACATTTCCGCCTCATCGAAAAACGTCAGCACCTCACCATCCCGCGCGAACACATTGCGGGTTTTGAACCCACCGAGGCCCCTGCGCCCGCTTCATCCACAGATCCCCAGGGCACCGGCGGCATCAAGGGCAAGCGGCCCAGCAAAAAGGACAAGCTGCGCGCAGCAGCAGTGGTAGCTCCGGAATCGCCCTCCGCCGCCCATAAAAAAGGCTCCTGAGAGGAGCCTTTGGAAGCGCCATGAAGGGCGGCCGCCCAAGCAGCCTCAGTCTCAGACCTCTTCGCCGTCGTCGTCCATGCCATCCGCATCAGCACCTTGCGGCTCGCCCGGCGCCCGTGGCGTGCGCTTGGCGGGCTTGGCCAGAATCTCGACATAGAACTGCGCACCGCCCTCAGCGGCCACACCGTTGATCAGCCCGGTCAAGGCCGACAGGTGCGCCACGGCGGCGTCTTCCTTGGTGCGGCCAAACTGGCAGTCAAAGTCCCAAAAATCAGCGCCTTCGGGCAGGTCGCGGCGCCGTTCGCGCTTGATGTACTTGCGGATTTCGTGCTTGACGGCATCCAGAACGCGGTCCCGGTTCTTGCCTTCAACATGGAGTTGGAAAGTTTTTCTCATGGGTGATGGTACCGCCTGTGACAGATATGGATTCCCAGCCGGGCACCCCAGTGCCACAATGGTGCATTACTTTTGGTTACCGCCAAGCCCGATGTTCCACGACCTCAGTCTGCTGCACACACTGCCAGCGGCCGTGCTCGTCACGCAGGAGGGCGCCATCCGCTTTGCCAACGCTGCCAGCATGGCGCTGCTGGAAGCGCCCAGCACCGATAGCCTGATCGGCCGCCTCTCGGGCGATTTTGTGCATCCCATGGACCGGGTGCGTTCTACCAACCGCATCCAGCAGGTCGCTGTGCCCGAACAGGGCGGGCGGCCCAACAAATCGTCTGAATTTCGCATCCGCACACTGCAGGGCAACCTGCGCATGGTGCTCATCAGCAGCGTAGCTGTGGAATGGAACGGAGCCCCCGCCGTGCTGATGTGTGGTCTGGACATGACCCACCAGAGCGAGATCGAGGCCCAGCTGCGCGAGAGCGAGCAGAACTTCCGTCGCCTTTTTGAGAACATGCAGGACGTCTACTACCGCACCGATGCCCAGGGCATCGTGCAGCATGTGGGCCCTGGCGTGCGCCGGGTGCTGGGCTACGAGCCCCACGAAATCGAGGGCCGCACGGCCGAGTCGTACTACCCGCAAAGCACTGACCGCGACGCGTTCAAGGCCGCCATCATGGAGCATGGCGAGGTGTCGGATTTTCCGGGCCAGATGGTGCGGCGCGACGGCACCGTGATCGACATCTCCATCAGCAGCCACGCCTTGTACGACCATGCTGGCAATTTCGCAGGGGTGGAGGGCATTTACCGCGACGTGACCCAGCGCAAGAACCTGGAGCGTGAGCTGCAGCGCCTGGCCACCACCGACATGCTGACCGGCATGGCCAACCGCCGCGCATTTCTGGAATGCGCGGAGTCGGTGTATGCCCATTCACGCAGCAATGGCGAGCCGCTCACGCTGCTGATGCTGGACCTGGACCATTTCAAATCCATCAACGACCGTTTTGGCCACCTGGAAGGCGACCGCGCCCTGGTGGCGTTTGCGCAGGCCGTCAAAAACCAGCTGCGCGCCAGCGACACCGTGGGCCGACTGGGCGGCGAAGAGTTTGGCGTGCTGCTGCCGCTGACCAGCATGGACGAGGGCCTGGAAGTGGCGAAACGCATCCTGCATGGCGTTCGCGCCCTGCAGCTGAGCGACGAGGCAGGCCACGCCTACGGCATCACGGCCAGCCTGGGCCTGAGCACCTTCCGCCAGGCAGACCGCAGCCTGCGCGACATGCTCGACCGCGCCGACCAGGCTCTGTACCTGGCCAAAAACCAGGGGCGCGACCAGATCGCTTCGCTGGAACCCTTGGGCGAACAGCCGAATCGCCAAGTAGCCGAATAACCTATCTGCGGCTGCGCCTTACCAACGCATGCGTTCCTGCTGCAGGTTCCACAGGCAGGCGGCAATCCGCAGCAGCATCTCCATCACCTGTTCAGAGCCGCTGCCCGACAGCTCCAGGCCATCAATGATCACGGCAAGCTGCGAGATGGCGTCTTCGGGCGCAGAGGCACCGCCCGTCCGCGCAATCTCGGCAATGGCGATGAGTACGTCTGTGCGGTTCATGGAGCATCTTCCCCATAGCAAAAGAATCTGATGACCTGCACCGCACCGGTCCTGTGCGTCCAGTCAGCGGGGTGCCAGGGACAATTGCTTGGGGGATGAAGCCCTTGCTGGCAGGGCAGGCAGTGGCTGCGTACCTCGGTAGCCTCCTTCCAAGGCATCCCCAGCGCCGTCAGGCGCCAGCCTGAACTGGTGAACGACCTCCAGCAGGCGCCTAACCTGGTTCTTCATGCCGGTGGATGCCGACGAACTGTCGTCCACCAGCGCGGCATTTTTCTGCGTGGCGGCGTCCAGCTGCCGCACGGCTTCGCCGATCTGCGCAATGCCGCGGGCCTGCTCCTGCCCCGCATCCTTGATCTCGCTGATGAGTTCCATCACCTCGTCCACACGCTGCACGGTGCTGGCCACCCGCTCGCCCGCCTGGCCCACCAGGGTGGACCCGCGCTCCACACCACGCACACTGGCAGCAATCAGGCCCCGAATCTCGCGGGCGGCCGTGCTGCTGCGCTGGGACAGTCCACGCACCTCGCCCGCCACCACGGCAAAGCCGCGTCCCTGCTCACCCGCGCGGGCCGCCTCCACCGCCGCATTGAGGGCCAGCAGGTTGGTCTGGAACGCGATGTCATCAATCACCTTGATGATGTCGGTGACCTTTTGCGACTGCACGCTGATCTCCTGCATGGTGGTGATCACGTCGCGCATCACGCTACCGCCCTCGTTGGCCACCTTGGCGGCCTCTTGGGCCAGCTCGGTGGCGCGGTGGGCGTTGTCCGTGTTGTGTTGCACGGTGATGGTGAGCTGCTCCATCGAGGCGGCCGTCTCCTGGAGATTGGACGCCTGCACCTCGGTACGGCGCGCCAGGTCTTCGGTGCCGCCCGCAATCAGCACGGCCTCCTGTGCCACCGTTTCGGTGCTGGAGCGCACCTCGGTGATCACGCGCACCAGCTGGTGGTTCATCTCCCGCAGAGCGCCCAGCAGTTCTGCGGTTTCATCCGTGCCGCGCACATCGATCTGTGCGCTCAGATCGCCACCCGCCACCGTGCGGGCCAGCACCACCGCCTGGCGCAAAGGGCGCGAGATGGAGCGGGTGATGACCCACGCCATCGCAGCCCCCGCCACCAGGGCCAGCCCGGTGGCCGCCAGCATCCACCAGTGAATGGTGTTGCTCATCTCCCGTGCGCCGGCAAACTCTGCCGCCGCCACGTTGATCTGCAGGGCCACCAGCTTCTCGATGGCGTCCTGCACCTTGGCCGCATTGGGGCGGATCTGGTTGATATAAAGCTCGGAACCATCGTCGTACTTGCCTGCCACCAATGCCGAGGCAGCCGGGATGAGACCCTTGTCCAGGTAGGTGGCATTGGCATCGGCAAAGGCCTGAGCCAGGCCTTGCTCCTCAGCAACCAGCGCCTTGCCGGAATACGCCGTCCACAGCGTGTGGATGCGCTCCACGTTGGCAGTCAACGCGGCGTGGCTGGCCTGCAGGTTGCTAGTACCCGGGTCCATCAGCATGTCCATCACCAGCACCCGGTTGCGCTGCGTGAGGTGGCTGATCTCTGCCAGCACGCCCAGGGGCACCGTGCGGTCACCATACAGCGCCGCGCTGCGCTCGGTCAGGCGCTTGGCACCGCTGATGCCCCCCGCAGCCAGTGCAGAAATCAGCAGCAAAAGCACTGCAAACGCCAGCGCCAGCCGGGTGCCAATCTTGATTTTTTGAAGCATCTGAATCTCTCATGAAGGTTCACTGGGTGGGCAGCCGGGGTCATTGCCACCGCATCAGCTGGCGCGCACGCCTTGCCAGCAAGGTCTACGTCTGCCGCGGCTGATACTAATTGTTTCAAGTGACAAAATAATGACGATGGGATAAACATTCCCCATTCATTCCAGTGGTTAAAATCGGCGCCGCATTGACAAGCTGAGACTTCATAAATCACTCTAATGCCCCTGCCGGGCATAGGCCCATGGTCAGAATTTCACAGCCACATCCTTATTAATTAAAACCAACACACAAAAATTCATGAAATATATCTATACCGTATTCATGCTGGCACTTGCACTGCTGCAGGCGGACCAGGCCAGGGCACAAGCCGTAACGGGCGCGGGCTCGTCGGCCGCAGCCCCCATCTACCGCAGCTGGGCCAAGGCCTACGCCAGAGCCACCGGCTCCAGGGTGGACTACGACCCGGTGGGCTCCAGCGCAGGCATGAAAAAGATCCAGCAACAGGCCGTGGGCTTCGGCGCCACCGATGTCTACCCGCCTGACAAGGACCTCATCGAACACGGCTTGCTCGCACTGCCCGTGGCCATCACCGGCATCAGCCCCATCGTCAACCTGCCCAAAGTCCAAAACGCACAGCTGCGCCTGACGGGCGAGGTGCTCAGCCGCATCTTCCTGGGCGAAATCAGCCGCTGGAATGCCCCCGAGATCACCGCGCTGAACCCCGAGACTCCGCTGCCCGATATGCCCATCAAGGTGGTGGTGCGTGCCGACGGCTCGGGCACCACCTACAACTTCGCCGATTACCTGGGCAAGGTCAGCCCGAAATGGAAGGCTTCCCACGGGGCTAAGACCAGCATCCAATGGCCCGAAGGATTTCTGGCCTTCAAGGGGAGCGATGGGGTGGCCAAGGGTGTGCGCGACACGGCGGGTGCCATCGGTTATGTGGATTTTGGGTATGTGGCCGAATATGGCCTGGCATCGGTGCAGATGAAAAATGCCGAGGGTGTTTTTGTGAAACCCTCCATCGACGCTTTCAAATCCGCACTGGCCAACAGCGAGTGGCCAGCCACCGGGGCCTTCCACAATACGCTGACACAAAAACCCGGCAAAGCCGTGTGGCCCATCACCATGGGCACGTTTGTGGTGTTCCCCAAAGTCACTCAAAATCCAGAGCAAACCACCCTGGCCCTCAAATTCATTATCTGGTCGTTTCTCAATGGCGACACCCTCGTCCATGAAAACAATTTTGTGCGATTACCAGACCGGGTTCAGGCATCGGCTTTCAAGGCAATTACCTCCATCCGCGATAAAAATGGCACTCCCCTGGGCATGAGCCTGATTTCATCGTCCGCACCCTTGCAGCAATAATCCGGCACTCATGATTTCCACCCTTAAAATCGATCATTGGGATTTCTATTAATCTTTCACCGGCAGGCTCTGCCGCCCCCACCACCAGGCGCCGTCTTCATGGAAATCGAGTTCAAGTTCTGCATCCCCCCAGAGCGCCTGGCTGCGGTGCAGGCCGCCGCGCGCAGGGGCACACACGCGCACATCCGTATGGAGGCCCGCTACTTCGATACGCCCGATGCAGCGCTGTCGTCGCGTGGCATTGCTTTTCGGCTGCGCCGCGAGGGCGACCAGTGGGTGCAAACCGTCAAGGCCCTGGGCAACGGACCGCTGGACCGCGAGGAGCACAACGTGGACCGGGGCCAAGCCCACGCCACAGGCCCCGCCCCAGAGCCCCAGCCTGAGTTGCACGCAGGCACCGTGGCGGGCACACGGCTGCTGGGTGCTCTGCAGGCCGCCAGCGGCCCTCTGACCGAAACCTACGGCACCGAGATGGACCGCGTGACACGGGACATCGCCTTCAAGGGCGGTGTGGTGGAGCTGGCTCTGGACACCGGCCGAGTCATCGCCCATCGCGGTACGCCGCATCAGAAAGAGGCCCGCGTCTGCGAGCTGGAGCTGGAACTCAAGGCCGGCCCGCTGGCGGGCCTGGTGGCCATCGCCACCCGGTGGGCCACACGGCATGGGCTGTTTCTGAGCACGGTGTCCAAGGCTGAGCGAGGCGAGCGTCTGCTGGCCCCGCAATGGGCACGGCCCGCCACCAAGGCCACCCCGATGAAGGCCAGTGGCATCCCAAAGCACTTCCTGAACGGGCGCGCGTTGCAGCGCGCGGCAGTGGCCCATTGCCTCCACCAGATCCTGGCCAACGCCAGCGAGATCGTCGAAGGCGGGGGCGATGAAGAGCATGTGCACCAGTTGCGCATCGGCATCCGCCGCTTACGCACCGCCTTGCGCGAGTTGGCGCCGTTGGCACCCGGCGCATTCGACCCCGCCTGGGAGCCGCCGCTGGTGGAGGTGTTCCAGCGCCTGGGCCAACTGCGCGACCAGGGCCAAGCCCTGCAGTCCATCGTTGCCGATCTGCGCGATGCGGGTGCGCCTGCCCTGGATGTGATTGTGGCGGCGGGGCACGCCCCCGCCCCATCCGCCGCAGCCATCGTGCGCATGCCAGCGTTCCAGGCAGCGTTGATCGCCCTCATGGCGTTCACGGCCCAGGGCGAGGACGCCCCGCCGGCGGCCGCAGAAGAAGCCCTGGACGCGAAGGACACCCGCCGCCTGCTGCAGAAGCGATTGCGCCGCCTGCACGCCAAGGTGCGCCACGGCTCCCAAGACTTTGCCGCCCTGCCGGTGGAGGAACAACACCGCCTGCGCAAGCGCTTGAAGCGTTTGCGCTACCTGACGGAATTTGTCGCGCCTGCGCTGGACGCCGAGGGGGAATCGTTCCTCGCCAGCCTGCAGCCTGCGCTGACGGCTCTGGGCCGGCTGGGCGATGAGCGTGTGGCCCGCGTGCTGTACAGCGACATCGCTGCCACGGACCCGCGGGCCTGGTTTGGCGTGGGCTGGCTGGCTGCACGGGAGGCGTTGACGGTGGCTGACTGCGAAAAGGCCTTGGCCCACCTTGCCGACATGCCCCGCCTGCGCAAGGCGGGCAAGCGCTGAGAGCGGTAGCTGCAGTAGACGCGCCGTACCCCCATCGCGGGTCACAGCGGGGTTCCCAAGTTGGCACGGCACAATGGGCCCATGACGGCATCTCCCCCTCCCCAGCGCACCCACCCGCCTTCGCGCACCGCCCACCGCAGCACCCCCGACAAAGACCAGATCGCCCTGCTGGAACCTTTCGAGCGCCTGGGCACGGACCGCATCAGCCTCGTTGCCACCCCAGAACAGGCCGACAAGGCCTGTGATGCTCTGGCAGCGGCCAGCGCCTGGGGGTTCGACACCGAATCCAAACCCACCTTTGTGCAGGGCGAACAGTCCGACGGGCCCCACATCGTGCAGCTGGCCACGCTGGAAACCGCCTGGGTGTTCCAGCTGCACGACCCCGGTTGCCGTGCCCGCGTGGCCGAGCTGCTGGCCCTGCGCGGCGTGACCAAGGCGGGCTTTGGGCTGGGGGATGACACCAAACGCATCCAGCACAAACTGGGCGTGCAACCAGCCGATGTGCTGGAGCTCAACACCGTGTTCCGACAGCGTGGTTACCGCAAAGACATGGGCGTGAAAGGCGCCGTGGCCGTGCTGTTCAACAAGCGCTTCATCAAGTCCAAGAAAGCCGCGACATCGAACTGGGCCAACGCCCGGCTGACTGAGGCCCAACTGGTCTACGCAGCCAACGATGCGTGGGCAGCGCTGCGGGTGTTCAACGCCTTGAATCTGTCCGCCTGAGGGACAAGGAGGGCACAGCCGCCGTGACCCATCACGGCAGTCGCCATCCTGTATTCACTATCAAAAATATAGCTGCTCAGACATATTCCACTGGCGCTACCAGCCAAAAAGACCTCAACAACACGCCTGACAGGCCCTGTGAGGCCCTGTGAGCCCCTGCAGGCGATGTACGCACCGACCTACAGCCGGGCTGCCAGCCGCGCCGCCTGGTCGATGGCGCGCTTGGCGTCCAGCTCGCCGGCCTCCAGCGCACCACCGATGAGGTGGGGCTTGCGGCCCTGGGCCTCCAGTTCCTGCGCCAGGCTGCGCAACGGCACCTGCCCCGCGCACAGCACCACGGTGTCGCACGCAATCCAGGTGGGGTCTTCGCGCTTGTCGCCGTATGACACCAGCAGCCCTTCGTCGGCAATGCGCTCGTAGTTCACGCCGCTCACCATCTGCACCTGTTTCATCTTGAGCGTGGTGCGGTGGATCCAGCCGGTGGTCTTGCCCAGGCCGCCGCCCAGCTTGCCCTTCTTGCGCTGCAGCAGCGTCACCTGCCGTGCAGGGGGCGTCACGCGCGGGCCGCTGGCGGCCAGGCCACCGCGCGCCTCAGCCGGGTCGGTGATGCCCCATTCGGCCTTCCAGGCGGGCAAATCGAGCGTGGTGGAGGGGTGGTCGCCATGTGTCAAGAATTCCGCCACGTCAAAGCCGATGCCGCCCGCGCCGATGATGGCCACGCGCTCGCCCACCGGCTTGCCATGGCGCAGCACGTCGATGTAGCTCAGCACCTTGGGGTGGTCCTGGCCGGGGATCTTCGGGTCGCGTGGCTCCACACCAGTGGCAATCACCACCTCGTCATAGCCCGCCAGGTCGGTGGCCAACATGCGCTGGTTCAGGTGCAATTGCACGCCGGTGTCCTCCACCCGCGTGGCCAGGTAGCGCAGCATTTCGTGGAACTCTTCCTTGCCAGGAATCACCTTGGCCATGTTGAGCTGACCACCGATGGCGGGCGCGGCGTCGAACAGATGCACCTCGTGCCCGCGTTCGGCGGCCACGGTGGCGGCGGTCAGGCCCGCTGGCCCTGCGCCCACCACCGCCACACGCTTGCGCGACGACACCGGGCGGTACACCAGTTCGGTCTCGTGGCAAGCGCGCGGGTTCACCAGACAGCTGCTGGTCTTGTTCTGGAACACGTGGTCCAGGCAGGCTTGGTTGCACGCGATGCAGGTGTTGATGCGGTCTGCCCGACCCTCGGCGGCCTTTTTCACAAACGCCGCATCAGCCAGCAGTGGCCGCGCCATCGACACCATGTCGGCGCAGCCATCGGCCAGCACCTGCTCGGCCACCTCGGGCGTGTTGATGCGGTTGGAGGTGACCAGCGGCGTGGAAATGCCCGCCGCTGCAAACTCGGCTTTCATCTTCTGCGTGACCCAGGCAAACGCTGCGCGCGGCACGCTGGTGGCAATAGTGGGCACCCGCGCCTCGTGCCAGCCGATGCCGGTGTTGACGATGTTGGCCCCGCCCGTAGCGACGGCCTTGCCCAGAGTGACGATCTCGTCCCACGCACTGCCGCCGGGCACCAGGTCGATCATCGACAGGCGGTAGATGATGATGAAGTCCTTGCCAACGGCCTCGCGCATGCGGGCCAGGATCTCCACCGGCAGGCGCATGCGGTGGCTGTAGTCGCCGCCCCAGGCGTCGGTGCGCAGGTTGGTGGTTTGCGACAGGAACTGGTTGATGAAATAGCCCTCCGATCCCATCACCTCCACGCCGTCGTAGCCCGCCTCGCGCGCTTTCACGGCACAGTTCACAAACGCACGAATTTGCCGCTCCACCCCGCGCGCCGACAGCGCGAACGGTGTGAACGGCGAGATGGGCGACTGCAGCCGCGAGGGCGCCACCGCCAGCGGATGGTAGGCGTAGCGCCCCGTGTGCAGGATCTGCAGCGCGATCTTGCCGCCCGCACCATGCACCGCGTCCGTCACCACGCGGTGGCGTTTGGCGGCGCCCGAGGTCGCCAGCGTGCCCGCAAACGGCTTGGCCCAGCCCGCGATGTTGGGCGCAAAGCCACCCGTCACGATCAGGCCCACATCCCCCTCGGCCCGCTCGCGGAAGTACGCCGCCATGCGAGACAGGTCGCGCCCGTCCTCCAGGCCCGTGTGCATGGAGCCCATGAGCACACGGTTCTTGAGGGTGGTGAAGCCCAGATCGAGCGGGGCAAGCAGGTGCGGGTACAAGGCAGTGCCGGGCATGGAGGCAGCGGCTGCAGGGGCGGCAATGGGAGAGGAATGCATGGAAGGATCGTGGACTAGAAGTATTTTCTAGAACTTTATTCTAGAATCCCGTTCCATGGCAAGCCGCAATTCCCCGACCCCCACCTCATCCCCTGCCGACGCAACCACCGACCGCCGCCAGGACATCCTGAACGCCGCCCTGGCCTGTGCGGCCGAAGGGGGCGTGGACGCGGTGACCATCGACGGCGTGCGTGCGCGCTGCGGGGCCAGCGTGGGCAGCATTTATCACCACTTTGGCAACCGCGACGGCATCGTGGCGGCGCTGTTCTTTGACATCTTTCACGACCAGTCGCGCAGCGTGCAGGCGCAACTGGATGCCGCCCAGGGCGTGGAGGCGGGCGTGTTGGCCCTGGTCACCGGCTATCTGGACTGGGTGGTGGCGCAGCCCGAGCGGGCGCGTTTTCTTTTCCAGTCCCGGGGCGCCATGGCAGCGGGCCCGCGAACGCCCGACCTGGCCGAGGCAGCGCGGCGCCGCAACCAGGCGCTGGTGGCCTGGTTCGAGCCCCACCGCCAATCGGGCGCGCTGCGCAACCTGCCGTGCGAGCTGATGCCGTCGCTGGTGATGGGGCCGGTGCAGAGCTATTGCAGGGCGTGGCTGTCAGGCAATGCAGGCCAGGGCGGCCTGCCCTCGCCCACCACGTACCGCGCAGAGCTGGCGGACGCAGCGTGGCGGTCCGTCAGGGCGTAGACCGAGCGATCGGATCAGCTCCGATCAGTAATGCGGCGGCAGCTCGTCGCGCAGGTTGCGCGGGCCGTTCGAGCCACCTTCGGGCGCCTGCTGGCGCAACTGGATGACCTCGTGCGTCAACCGGTCGATCAGTTGCTGCTGCTGGTAGATGGTCATGTTCAACTGGTCCAGCAGGTCTTCGGTAAAGCTGGCCTTGATCTCCAGGCTTTCTAGGCGCTGGAGAACGTTGGCGAGATCGTTGGCGTCAGACATCGACGCTTCAGATGGCCTGGCCCAGGCGCGCCACGCCTTCGCGGATCTTGTCCACATCGGCCGTGGCGAACGACAGGCGGAAGGTGGCGTGGTCGGGGTTGGCGCAGAAGAACGGCGTGCCGGGCACAAAGGCCACACCCTTTTCAATCGCGCGCTTGGCCAGCACATTGCCGTCAGCCACCTTGCCGCCAGCACCCGTCAGGCGCGCCCACACAAACAGGCCGCCCTGGGGCTGCACAAACTCGATGGCGTTCCCCAGCTCCTTGCGCAGCGCATCGCCCATGGCCTGTGCGCGCTCGGCGTACACCTTGCGCACATGGGCCAGCGTGGCGGGCATGCGGCCGGCCTTGAGGTACTGCGCGGCCGTGGCCTGGGCAAAGGTGCTGGTGTGTGCATCGCTGAACTGCTTGCACATGGTGGCTTTGCCCAGCAGCTCGGCGGGGGCAATCATCCAGCCCACGCGCAGGCCGGGCGACAGCACCTTGCTCAAGCTGCCGCAGTGCACCAGCAGATCGCGGCTGCCGGGCACGGTAGCCGACAGGTTGAGCAGACTGGGCGGGGGTGCATCGCCAAAGTACAGGTCGCCATAAGGATCGTCTTCGACGATCAGCGTGTTGTGCTTGACGGCCATCTCCAGCACGGCCTTGCGGCGTTCCAGGCTCAGCATGGCACCGCTGGGGTTGCCGAAGGTGGGGATCAGGTAGACGAACTTGGGTTTGTGCTCGGCGATGAGCTTTTCCAGCTCGTCGGTCTTCACGCCGTTGCCATCGATGGGCGCGCTGATGAGTTCGGCGCCGTACAGGCGAAAGCACTGGATGGTGGCGAGGAAGGTCGGGCCTTCCACAATCACCTTGTCGCCGGGGCTGATGAGGGTTTTGCCCAGCAGATCCAGCGCCTGCTGGCTGCCAGTGGTGACGATGAGGTTGTCGGCCGCGACATCCCTGGTGCCCTTGCTGTTCATGAAGGCGGCCAGCTGCTCGCGCAATGGGTTGTAGCCTTCGGTCGCACCGTATTGCAGCGCGGCGCCGGGTTCTTCGGCCAGGGCGGCGTTGCTGGCAGCGCGGATGCCCTCCACGTCGAACATGGCGCTGTCAGGGAAGCCGCCCGCAAAGCTGATGATGCCGGGCTTGCCCAGCAGCTTGAAGAGTTCGCGGATGGCGGAGGTTTCTACGTTGTTCAGGCGGTCGGCGAATTGCATGGCGTGGGCAGGAGTTGGTGGCAAAGGATTCCGCATTGTCGCCAATTGGCGTGCAGGTTTCCTGCGGCTTAGACTGCAGGGGCAAAAACCTGGCCGACCGCACAACCACCGAGACTAACCATGCCCCTCGAAATCCGTCAGTTGCCCCGCATGCGCCTTGCCTATATGCGCCAGACAGGCCCTTATGGCCCTTCGCTCACGCAACTTTGGGAGCGGTTCGGCCGCTGGTGCGAAGCAAATCGTTTGAGCGAGCCACGCCCCAAGTACTACGGCATCAGCCTGGACAACCCCGCATGCACCCCGCCCGCGCAATGCCGCTACGACGCCTGCGTGCAAGTGGGCGTGGGGCTGCGCACCGGCACGGAGGCCATGATCCAGGACTTTGCCGGTGGCGATTACGCCTGCCTGCGTTTCGTCGGTACCGGGCCGGAGATTGGCGCAGCCTGGGCCAGCATGATGGCCCCAGGCCAGATCCCCGCAGGCTGGGAAGCTGCCCTCCGGCCCGCCATCGAGGTCTACGACGAAGACTTTGCCGTCAACCCCGCTACGGGCGCGTTCCCCTGCTGGCTGTGCCTGGCGGTGCAGCGCACCCACTGAGGCAGTTCGTTCTAACCCTCGCGAAAACGATGCAGGCGCGGGCGCAGCCCCGCATGCCGCAGTACATAAACAACCCACCCCGCCCCCCATGAAGACGTCTGACATCGAGCCTTTCTTTGCCACCTTGAAGGCCGCCAACCCCATGCCCAACACGGAGCTCGAATACACGACGCCGTTCGAGCTGCTGGCTGCCGTGCTGCTGTCGGCCCAGGCCACGGACGTGGGCGTGAACAAGGCCACGCGCAAGCTGTTCCCGGTAGCGGGCACGCCGCAGGCCATCCTGGACCTGGGGCTTGAGCGACTGGAGGGCTATGTCAAGACCATCGGCCTGTACCGCACCAAGGCCAAGAACCTGATGGAGACCTGCCGCATCCTGGTGGAGCAGCATGGGGGCCAGGTGCCGCGCACGCGCGAAGCCCTGGAAGCCCTGCCCGGTGTGGGCCGCAAGACGGCCAATGTGGTGCTGAACGTGGCCTTCGGCGAGCCGACCATGGCGGTCGATACGCACATCTTTCGCGTAAGCAACCGCACGGGCCTCGCGCCCGGCAAGAACCCGCTGGCGGTGGAACTGCAGCTGATGAAGCGCGTGCCCGCCGCCTATGCGGTGGATTCGCACCACTGGCTCATCCTGCACGGCCGCTACGTGTGCCAGGCACGCAAGCCGCGCTGCTGGGAGTGTGCGGTGAGCAGGTATTGCGACTACCAGCCGAAGACGTTGGCGCCTTGAGTTGAGCGAACCAGGTAAATTGCTTCTGTTTTTATAGCAACTAGCGCTTATTGGTCAAGCGCTAGGGCGGAAAATGCTTGAAATCTCCGTTAGCAAGCGACGGCATGTGCCCGCAGCCAGGCGGCGAAGGCCTCTTCGGTGATATCGCCAGCGGCAACAGCGAGCATGGTGACCACGCACGATGCATCGTCGGCGGTGAGGCGCCAGCCATTGAGCCGCAGAAACAATTCGGCAGACACATAGCCCGTTCGCTTGTTTCCATCAATAAACGGATGGTTGCGCGAAATTCCATAGCCATACGAGGCTGCCAGCGCGGCTGCATCAGGCGGCGGCTCGCCATAGTTGTTCAGCTGCTGCGGCTTGCCCAGGGCCGAATCCAGCAAGCCTGGATCGCGAACGCCTGTCCCGCCCCCATGTTCGGCCAGTTGCACTTCGTGGATGGCAATGATGACGGCGCGGTTCAGCCAGACCCATTCGCTCATTTGGCCAGCTCGTGCAGTACGGCCCGGCGCTCTTTCATAATCTCGCGCGCCACGCGCATCTGCGCTTCAAATTCGGGGTTATGGGTGGTGATCCGCAAACCGTCAGGCGATTCCGTCACATACAGCTCGTCGCCCTTTTCCAGCTGCAACCGCGCCAGCAGTTCCTTTGGGAAAATCGCGCCGACAGAGTTGCCCACCTGGGTGAGTTTGAGAGTGTGCATGGGAAACCCCGAGTAATTACAAACGTAATACTAGACTTTCTACCACCCCGCGTCAAACCACCCCGGCCACTCCCAGCGCTGTCATCTCCCCCGACACCCCCGCCCACGCCACATCGAATCCAGGCACTTTGCGCTCTGGAGGCACGGGGTGCGCACGCAGCGCCCAGGTGGCACCAGCCACCACACTATCGATCACCGGTACCGTCACCTGCGGCTGCACCAGAGCAGCCATGCCGGCCAGCCCCGCCCCGCCCAGGATGACGGCCTGCACACCCATTTGCCGCACCACGTCGCGGCAGGCCTGGGCGAGCAGCGTGCGGGCGGCTTCGGGGTCGGCCGCCAGCTGAGCGCCGGTGGGTGCCACGGTGTGGATTCCAGCCAGCGCGTGCGCGTGGCCCAGCGCCTGTGCCAGGCGCTGCAGCATGGGCCCCCAGCGCTCGCCGCCCGTAACGATGGCATAGCGCCCGTGGCGAGCGGCTTCGATGAAAGACGCTTCGGCCAGCCCAGTCACAGGCACGGGGCTGCTTTCGCGCAGTGCCATCAGGCCCGGGTCGCCAAAACAGCCTATCAGCACGGCATCAGGCTGCGGCTGGTGTTGTGACAGTTCATTCGCCCAGGCATCCAGCGCGGCGTGGGCCGCCACTGCATAGCTGGCCTCGCAGGCGATGTAGGGGGCGCCGAAACGCGCCGTGGCCGTGCGCACCGCTACATGCAAGCCCGCTGCAGCCTGCACATGCCGCTGAAGCAAGGCGCTGACGCTGGCCGATGTATTGGGGTTGATGACGAGCAGTTGGCGCATAACAAGGTGGCAGGATTCAGGCGCCCAGCAGTTGTGCCAGGTCGGGCGTGTCGGCAGCCGGTGGCGTGAACTCCAGCTGCGTTTCAATGCGCGCCAAATGCTTGAGCATGAGGCGCGCGGCCTCGCGCGCATCGCGCAGGCGGATCGCATCAATCAACGCACGGTGCTCGCGGCAGCCGCAGGCGGTAGCCTCCTCGCGCTCTCGCGCGTGGCTGGGGCTGTAAGTCATGAGGATGAGCGAGGTGCGCGAGACCAGCTCGCGCAGGATACGGCCCAGCGTCTGGTGCCCTGCGGCCTGCGCGATGTGCAGGTGGAAATCACCCGACAGGCGGATCGCACGACGCATGTCACCGCTGGCGCGCGCGGCCTCTTCGTCGTCGATGCAGGTGCGCAGTGCGGCGATGTCGGCATCGGTGGCGTTGGCGATGAACAGCTCCACCAGACGCGGCTCGAGCAGGCGGCGGGCCTCGAACACTTCCAGCGCCTCTTGCGGCGTGGGCTGCGCTATCGATGCGCCCCGGTTGGGTGTGAGCGTGACGACCTGTTCGTTGGCCAGCCGCACCAGCACGGGCCGCACGCGTGTGCGCGACACGCCAAAGGCCGCCGCCAGCTTGTCCTCCACCAGCTTGGTGCCGGGTGGCAGGCGGTGGTCGAGGATGGCCGAGATCATGCGGTCGTACATGTCGTTGTCGCTGAGCTGGCCTGTCGTGTCGGGCTGCACGGGCGGTTCGGTGACCGCAGCGCGCGCGCGTCGGGGCTTGGGGAGGGTGGTTGTCATAAGGGCGCCGTTTTTACCCCGAACGGCCCTTGCGCCTGCGGCCCAAGGCCCACACCAGCGCCAGCGTGATACCCATGACAACGAAGGAGACCACGGTGGTCAGCGTTCCCAGTGCGTAGATGGAGGGAGTGGTCACTGTGCTGGTGAGGCCCTGCAGCTCCAGCGGCAGCGTGTTCACGTCGCCAATGGCCTGCGAGGTGCGGGCGATCTCGTCCCAGCTGAGCGTGAAGCCGAACATGCCAATGCCCACGACCGAGGGAGCGATCAGCGGCAGCACCACATGCGCAAAGCCCTGCCAGGGCGTGGCGCCCAGGTCGCGTGCGGCTTCTTCGTACGCAGGGTTGAAGCGGTTGAACACCGCAAACATGATGAGCAGGCCAAACGGCAGCGTCCAGGTCAGGTGCGCGCCCAGGGCCGAGGTGAACAGGCCCAGCGACGTGCCGTAGCCCTCCAGCGCACTCTCCATGCCCAGCCATTCAAGGGCCGCCTTGATGCCGTTGTCGATAAGCCGGAACTCCAGCCCGATGCCCAGCGACACGATGATGGACGGCATGATGAGGCTGGCCACCACGATGAAGAACAGCGTGTTGCCGCCCGCCAGCCGCTTGCGAAACGCCAGCCCGGCCAGCACCGACAACACCACGGTGCACAGCATCACCGCCACACCCAGACCCAGTGAGCGCCACAGCGCCGCACCGATGTCCACCACGCCCAGGCCCTCGGCCAGCTTGGTGAACCAGTGCAACGACACGCCGCGCATAGGAAACGTGAGCCCACCTTCAGGCCCCTGGAAGCTCAGGATGAAGATGACGAACATGGGCCCGTACATGAACAGCACGAACAGCGCAAAGAAGATGGCCAGGGGCCAGAAGCTGGCGGGGCGGGAATCGTGCACTTTCATCTCACAGCTCCTTGCGGATATCGACGAGGCGCGTGAGGCCCCAGATGATCATCAGCACCACGGCCAGCAGGATCACGGCATTGGCCGCCGCCAGCGGGAACTGCAGGTAGGACGTCTGCACCTGGATGATCTTGCCAATCGATGCGATCTGCTGCCCGCCCATCACGCCGATTGTCACGAAATCGCCCATGACGATGGTGATCACAAAGATCGAGCCGATGATGATGCCGGTGCGCGAGAGCGGCACGATCACGTTCCACAGCGTCTGCCAGCCACTCGCGCCACTGTCGCTGGCCGCCTCGATGAGGCTGCGGTCGATGCGCATCATGCTGTTGAAGATGGGCACGATCATGAACATGGTGTACAGGTGCACAAAGGCCAGCACCACCGAGAAGTCCGAGAACAGCAGCCACTCCACAGGTGTCTCGATGAGGTTCATGCCCATCAAGGTTTGGTTCACCAAACCGTTGCGCCCCAGCAGCGGCACCCACGAGATCATGCGGATCACATTCGACGTCCAGAACGGAATGGTGCACAGCACGAACAGCAGCGTCTGCATGCCCGAAGAGCGCACATGGAAGGCCAAAAAATAGGCCACGGTGAAGCCGATCACCAGCGTGATCAGCCACACCAGAAAACTGAACTTGAGCGTGGACCAATACGTCTTGAGCGTGACACACAGGCCGTCTGACGCATCGCCACAGCCCGCGAAGATCGACACGTAGTTCTTGAACGTGAAGCCCGGCAACAGCTCGTATTCGTTGAAGTCCCAGAAGCTGACCATCACGATCAGCGCCAGCGGCACCAGGAAGAACAGTGCGAACACCAGCGTGAACGGCGCGGCCTGCCACCAGGCGGCAATGCTGCGGCCGGGGACAGCTGCAGCAGGTAAGGACTGTGTGGTCGTGCTCATGGTGTTTGCAATCAAATATCTAGCGGGCTGTGCTTCGCAGCCGGCTGTTGAAACCGTCGCGGCCCAATGCCAGTGCTCCCGCGCAAGGGCCGCCCCGCCGCGCCGGGAGCGTCCCCCTCCCGACCCGCACAGCGGGTCGAGAGAGGGGTGAAGGCGCGCAGCGCCTCAGGGGGTGCACTCCTTATGCAGCAACGAATTCATTCCACTTCTGCACCATGTAGTTGTTCTCGTCCATCAACGCGTTCCAGCAAGCGATGCCGCCCATGCGCGACTCATAACTGCCGCCGTCGCGCACTGCACCGGCCTTGGCCAGCACATCGCCATTGGGGCTCTTGATGTCCTGCGTGGCGGGCTTGCCTTCCATCCAGTAGGCCCACTCGTAGGCTTCCATCTTGGACTTGGCGGTCTCCAGCACGGCGCTGTAGTAGCCCTGGCGGTTCAGGTAGGCACCGGCCCAGCCGTCGAGGAACCAGTTGATGAACTCGTACGCGCCATCGAGCTTGCGGCCACTCAGCGTGGAGGGCAGGCCAAAGCCTGCGGCCCAGGCGCGGTAGCCTTCCTTCAGGGGCTGGAAGTTGCAGGCGATGCCCTTGGTGCGCACGGCGGTGACGGCCGGGCTCCACATCGACTGGATCACCACTTCGCCCGAAGCCATCAGGTTCACCGACTCGTTGAAGTCCTTCCACAGCGCACGGAACTGGCCCTGCTTCTTGGCTTCGATCAGGGTCTTGATCGTGAGATCAATCTCCTTCTTGGTCATGTTGCCCTTGTCGGGGTACTTGTAGATGCCCATGGCCTCAACCACCATGGCGGCGTCCATGATGCCGATGGAGGGGATGTTCAAAATCGCGGTCTTGCCCTTGAACTCGGGGTTGAGCAGCTCGGCCCAGGAGTTGATGGGGCGCTTGATCAGGTCGGGGCGGATGCCCAGGGTGTCGGCGTTGTACACGGTGGGGATCAGGCTCATGAACTGCGTGGGCGCAGTCGCGAACTTCTTGGACTTCTCGCCTTCCAGGTAGATCACTTTCTTGGGCGCGGTGCCCTGGTCGCCCACGGCCTTGCCCGCCACCATGCCGGTGGTGAACAGCGTGGTGATCTTGTCGGCGTTCTTGATCTTCTTGGTATCGATGCCCTTGAGGTTGCCCGTGGGCACGATCTTCTTGAGCGAGAAGTACTCGGTGTCGATCAGGTCAAAGCTGTTGGGCGCGGTGACGGCGCGCTTGGTCACGTCGTCCGTGGTCACGGCCACGTACTGGATCTCGATGCCGGTGTCGGCCTTGAACTTCTCGGCAATCGCCTTGTCCTGGTTCACCGCCGTGCCCAAGTAGCGCAGCACGATCTTCTCTTGCGCATGCACGGCCGGGAACATGCCAGCGGCCAGGATGCCCGCCGTGCCCTTGAGCAGCGAGCGGCGCGCCACACCAGTGGCTTCAGGGACAACAACAGGGGAATCAGCACGGGAAGCATCGGACATGGGAAAACTCCTTGGGTTGCGGAAGGGGACGGGTGAAAAAAGAGGAGCGTGGCGACGCGGTCAGGCGGCTACGGCCATTGCGGGAGCGGGCACAGACAGCGGGTGCGCCTGGTCAAGCGTCCAGTGCAGTTGCACGCCCTGCCTCACCTGGTAGGGCTGCGCGGCAAAGGCGGCCTCGGACACCATCACCGAATACGCCGCCGTGGCGTTGGCCGACAGGGCCACGCCCTGCTTTTGCAAGCCCAGCAGCACATAGGTGCCCTGGTACTCCACGTCGGTCACCACGGCCTGCATGCGCTGGGCACCCCCGGGCAATTCGGCACTGGCGGGGGCAATCTGCAGGTGGTCGGTGCGCACGCCCACCTTGCCTTCGGGCGTGTCGATCACGTTGTGCCCCCCCATGAAGCGCGCCACGAATTCGCTGGCGGGCCGGTTGTAGACCTCATGCGGGCTGCCCACTTGCTCGATCACGCCGTGGTTCATCACCACCATGGTGTCGGCCAGGGCCATGGCTTCTTCCTGGCTGTGGGTCACATGGATAAACGTCAGGCCCAGTTCCTTCTGCCAGCGACGCAGCTCGGCGCGCATCTGGATGCGCAGGAAGGGGTCGAGTGCCGACAAAGGTTCGTCCAGCAGCAAGACACGCGGCTGGGTGATGAGGGCCCGCGCCAGCGCTACGCGCTGCTGCTGCCCGCCAGAGAGTTCGGCGGGCTTTCGCTCGGCCAGGTGGCCCATCGCGACGCGCTCCAGCAGGTCACGCGCCTTGGCCTGGCGCTCGGCCTTGGCTACGCCCTTCATCTTGAGGCTGAAAGCCACGTTGTCCAGCGCAGACAGGTGCGGGAACAGCGCAAAGCTCTGGAACATCATGGCCGTGCCGCGCGCGGCGGCGGGCAGGTCAGTGATGTTGCGGTTCTCCAGCAGGATGTCTCCGCTGGTCACCGACTCATGCCCTGCGATCATGCGCAGCGTGGTGCTCTTGCCGCAGCCCGAGGGGCCCAGCAGGCAGCAGTAGCTCCCGCTGGCAATGCGCAGGTTGATCGCATCCACCGCCGGCTTGCCCTGGGCGTAGCGTTTGGTGAGGGCGACGATCTCGATGGCGGCCGGAGTCTGCTCGGGGGTGAGGCTTTGCATGAACTTGCCGTACGCAAAGCCTGTGCCAACTTTGTACACAATGTTTTATTTGTTTTGCATACAAAATGCACCACCACTGTGCGCGGCCACACCTGCACCAAAGCGCTTGTGCACCACAGTAGGCCCAGACGCAGCTCGTTATGGTGCACACGGTGCACTGCGGGATTTAGTAAATCACCCTACGTCCGCACGCAGGTGCGTGGCTATACTGGCCTCGGCATCAAGAAACAATTTCTTACGTACAGCCCTTCCGCGCTCGCCGCATGAACCTCGACCCACGCTCGATGATTGCCATGGCGGGCTTCATGTCCGCCATCATGGCCATCGTGCTGCTGTTCATGCGGCGCTACTACCCGCCTTCCATCCGCGGCGTGGGCGCCTGGGCCGCAGCGCCGCTGCTGTGGCTGGTGTCCACCGTGCTGTTCGGCGCGCGCGGGCTCATCCCAGACTGGCTCAGCCTGGTGCTCGCCAACCAACTGCTGGTGCTGGGCACCGTCACCTACTACATGGGCACGCGCAGCTTCATGGGGCAGCCAACCGTCTGGCGGCCCTGGAACTGGCTGATGGTGGGCACCACCCTGGTGTTCATCGTGCTCACTTACTGGGCGCCCAACTACGCCATGCGGGTCGGCTTCTTCACGGTGGTCATGGAGGTGATCTACATCGCACAGATGCGCTTCATGCTGCGCCACGGTGGGCGCAACTTCCCCGTGCGGCTGGTGGAGGTGGTGCTGGCCCTGCACATGGCGGTGCTGGCCGTGCGGCTGATCTCGATCGTGACCGGGAATGCCGGTGCCGACCTGATGGAGCCTTCGCTGTTCCAGACGCTGTACATCGGGGCCTATGTGATCACAGTGCTCATGCTGTCCATCGGCGCGGTGCTCATGGCCACAGACCGCCTGCGTACCGAGCTGGAACACCTGGCCACCCACGACTCCCTTACCAACACCCTGAACCGCCGAGCGCTGCTGCAGCGCTGCGATGAAGAGCTGGAGCGCGCACAGCGCTACGGCAACGGGCCGTCCATCATGATGGTGGACCTGGACAACTTCAAGGCCGTGAACGACACCCGAGGCCACCAGCATGGCGATGCGGTGCTGGTGCATTTTGCAGAATGCACCCGCCAGGTGCTGCGCCGCGCGGACCGGCTAGGGCGCTACGGCGGCGAGGAGTTTCTGGTGCTGCTACCCGACGCAGACACTGCCGCCGCCCAGGGCGTGGCCCAGCGCATCCACGCCACGCTGTCCGCCGGCCATCCCCTGGACTGCGAGGTCAGCATCGGGCTGACCAGCTGGACCGGCCCCCACGAAACGCTGGATGCCATGCTGTCGCGTGCCGATGCGGCGCTGTACCGCGCCAAGAACGAGGGGCGCAACCGGACCTGCATCGCTTGATACGACGCAGGGAAGTCCAGCAGGTTCAAGCCGTCTGCGTGGCCACACCGGCCGATTCAAAGCTCGCCATTTCCGCCAGCACCGCGCAGGCGGACTGCAACAGCGGCCACGCCAACGCAGCGCCCGAACCCTCGCCCAGGCGCAGGCCCAGGTCCAGCAGCGGTTCGGCCTGCATTTGCGCCAGCATGAGGCTGTGGCCGCGCTCGCCCGAGCGGTGCGCAAACACGCAGCGCTGCAGCACCGCAGGCTGCAGACGGCTGGCTACCAGCACGGCAGCGCTGGTGATAAAGCCATCCACCACAATCACGCGCCGCTCAAGCGCTGCCTGCAACACAGCGCCCACCAGCGTGGCCACCTCATAGCCGCCCAGCGCGGCCAATGCGGCCAGCGGCGTGGTGGCCTCGGCATTCGCGTCCAGCGCCTGCTGCAACACGGCGCGTTTGCGCTCGATGCCTGCAGCATCCAGGCCCGTGCCAGCGCCCGTGACGTCCGCCAGGGGCAGGCCCGCCAGGCGCGCCAGCAGCAGCGATGCGACCGAGGTGTTGGCAATGCCCATCTCGCCGAGCAGCAGCGCATTGCCGGGCAAGGCGCGCACCACCTCTATACCGTTAGTGATCGCTTGAGCGCATTGCTCCGCAGTCATGGCTGGGCCGACCGATGCGTCGGCCGTGCCGGGCGCCACCTTGCGCAGCAGCAACTGGGGCGCTCCCGGGGCGGTATCGCGCGGCGCGATGGGCTTGGCCACGCCGCAGTCCACCACGGTGAGGGCCAGGCCGTGTTGGCGAGCCAGCACGCTCACGGCAGCGCCACCGGCCAGAAAGTTCTCCACCATCTGCCAAGTCACGTCACTGGGGAAGGCCGACACCCCCTTGGCCGCCAGGCCATGGTCGCCCGCGCACACCAGCATTTGCGGCTGCAGCAGCGCGGGGGCCTCGGTGCCCAGCACCTGGCCGATGCGCAGGGCCAGCGACTCCAGCCGACCCAGTGAACCGAGTGGTTTGGTCTTGTTGTCGAGCAGGTGCTGCAGACGGGCGGTCAACGGAGCGTCGGAAATATCGGCGATGGCGGGGACGGTGAACTGGGCCAGGGAGTGCATGGTGTGTGAGACAACAGAATGAAAAAGGAAACAGGAAGGGCTGAAGGCCGTGGGCAACTGCACTCAGGCGGTGGCCGGATCTGGGGCGATCAACGCCCGCAGCGCACCGGGCGCAAAGCTGGCGTCCGCCATGCGGGCCAGCCCTTCAAACACCGCATCGAGCGTGGGCACGGGCGCCGCACCCACGCGGCCAAACAGGGCCTGCAGCGCAGCGGGGTCTTCCAGCAAGCCATGCAGGTACACGCCCAGCACGTTGCCCGCCGGGTTCTGCCAAGCGATGCCGGGGATAACCTCGCGCGCCACATCGCCCTTGGCAGCCATGGCCGGGTGCTGGGCGGTTTGTCCGTGGTGGATTTCGTAGCCTGTGGCGGACACACCCGCCAGCGCGGCCCAGGCACCCCACACCGCGCCAAACTGCGCCTGGGTGCGTTGCACGGTCTTGGCAACCTCGAAGGTGGTGACCAGCGGCAGCAGGCCCAGGCCCGGCGCATTGCCGTCGATACCTGCGGTGTCAATCAGCGCCTCGCCCAGCATCTGCAGGCCGCCACACACGCCCAGCACCGTGCCGCCCTGCTCCGCGTGATGGGCAACAGCCTGGTCCAGCCCTTGCGCGCGCAGCCAGGCTAGGTCGGCGGCGGTGGCCTTGGAGCCGGGCAACACCACCCAATCGGTGGGCTTCAACCCGCCCAGGTCGGCCGGGCTGCGCGCCCACAGCAGGCGCACGCCGGGCACGTTCTTGAGCGGCTGGAACTCGTCGAGGTTGCTGATGCGGGGGTAGGCGATGACGGCCACCGTGGTGTGCACCGCGCCCGCTGACAACGTGCGGTCATCGAACACGCCGTCTTCCTCGGGCAGGCCGTGGCGCCATTGCATGGGGATGGTGGCCACAGTGGGCACGCCGGTCAGGTCTTGCAGCATCTGCGGCGCAGGGGCCAGCAGGCTGGCATCACCGCGAAACTTGTTGAGCACAAAGCCATGGATCAGCGCGCGCTCGTCCTCGGGCAGCAGTGCCCAGGTGCCGTACAGGTGGGCAAACGCGCCGCCCCGGTCGATGTCGGTCACCAGCAGGCAGCGCGCGTTGGCATGGCGGGCCACGCGCATGTTGACGATGTCACTCGCGTGCAGATTGATCTCTGCGGGCGAGCCTGCACCTTCGATCACGACCACATCGTTTTCAGCGCGCAGTGCATCCAGCGCAGCAGCGATCTGCGGCCACACCTTTTCGCTGCGGCCGCGCCAGGGCATGGCGGTCAGCTCGGCGCTCACCTGGCCCATCAGCACGACCTGGCTGTGCGTGTCGGCCTCGGGCTTGAGCAGCAACGGGTTCATGCGCACCTCGGGTTCGGTGCGGGCTGCGAGGGCCTGGAAATACTGGGCACTGCCGATTTCGCCCATCACACCCGCAGGGCCGGGCACCACACGCGCGTTGTTGCTCATGTTCTGCGCCTTGAACGGCGCCACCTTGAGGCCCAGGTTGCTGTAATAGCGGCACAGCGCCGTGGTGAGCCAGCTTTTGCCGGCGCCGCTGGTGGTGCCCAGCACCATCACGCAACGGGCCAATTGGGGAGCAGAGTTTTCAGTCAAGGCAGTGGGCGGACCATGCGGTCCATGATGTGTTCAAGTGCTGCGGCCGCATCGGTGCAACGGCCCGTGTGCACGGGAGAGGTCTGGATGATGGCGCTGCGTTTGGCGGTGAGCCAGTGAAAGCGCTGGCGGTACGGCAGGCGCGCAATGGGGCCACAGCCTTCGTCGCCCGCACAGATGGCCACGATGGCGGACAGGTGGCGGCGCACGGTGTCGATGTCGGCGTGCGGATCCATGGCCAGCAGGCGCGCTTCATCGAGCGCGATGGCAGCCTGCAGAAAGCCGGTGCGCTGGCACGACAGGATCACGCCTGCGTTGATGAACTCTTCGCGCTCCACACGCGGTACCACGCGCACGATGGCGTAGTCATACACCTCAGGCGCGTGCATCGACGGCCTCCTTCAGTGCATTCACCCAGGTGGCGCGCCCGGCCAGGCGGGCGCAGAAGTAGTCCACATAGGCCTGGCGATGGGTGGCGGCAGCGGTCAGCAGGCCTTCTTCGTGATCTGCACCGGCCAGCACCAAAAACTCGTCGGGCACCTCGGCCAGGATGCCCGCCACCACCTCGGGCGTGAGGCGCGCGGCCAGCTCGGCATCCACCTGCGCGAGCAGCGTGGCCCGGGCCAGCAGCACATGGTCGGCAATGGGCGCAAAAGGTTTGGCGGGCAGGGCCACCGTGCCGTTCCAGGCGTGGTGAAAGGTCAGCGCCGCACCGTGGTCGATGAGCCAGGGCTGGCGGTGCCACATCAGCAGATTGGTGTTGCGCGCAGTGCGGTCCACATTGCCCACCAAGGCATCGAACCACACGAGGCGCGAGGCAAAATCATCCGACACGACATCCACCGCCGGGTCGAAATTGAGCGCGCCCGACAGGTAATCCAGCCCCACGTTCAGGCCACCGCTGGCGCGCACCAGGTCCTGGATCTCCGGGTCGGGCTCGGTCTGCGCCAGGGCGGGGTCGAGCAGGGCCAGCACGATGTCGGGCACGGGCAGGCCCAGCGCACGGGCGATGCCACCCGCGATCATTTCAGCCAGCAGGGCGCGCACGCCCTGCCCTGCGCCCCGGAACTTGAGCACGTAGGTGCCCAGGTCGTCGCCTTCGACGATGGCGGGCATGGAGCCACCTTCACGCAGCGGCGTGACGTAGCGATTGACGGTGATGGTTCTCACAAGGTCTCCCTCGATCCGATGGAATGCGGGATGGTACGGCCCGGCAGCGCCTGCCATGCGGCCTGCAGCGCATCTTGTGCCGCGGGCGCCAGCACCCCCAGGCGCACGGTGCCGGGGAGGCCGAACGACGTCGCATCCCGCAGCTTGATGCCGCTGGCTCGCAGCGCGGCCAGATCGCTTTGCAACGTGTTGGTGGCGGGCTGCGCGCAGAAATAGTTGGCCAGGCTGCCTGCGTGCAAGGCCCAGCCCAGATCGGTGCACAGCGTCTGCTGGCGCGCCTTCCAGTCGCGCAGGGTGCGCAGGCTGTGCACCAGCCATTGCTGCACGGTGGCCTGCGTCCACGCCTGCAGCAGTGCCACGCCGTGGGCGCCCACAGGCCAGGAAGACGCCAGGGCCGTCAGGCCCAGCGCCTGCCCTTCAGAGTCTGGCGGCGCAATCGCATAGGCCGCGCGCACGCCCGTCAGCCCCAGGGCCTTGTTGGGGGTCCAGAGCTGCCAGCAGGCCGATGGCAGGTACGGCTGCGGTGCGCCCGTCCATGCGCCCTCGGGGTCCAACCTCAGTGGGACATACGCGCAGTCGAGCACACGCCAGGCAGCAGCATCGCCCGGCCGCCAAGCGCCCAGCGCGGGATCTTCTTGCCCCAAAGGGCTCGACGGCTCGCACGCCCATTGCAAACCCGCCGCAGCACCGCCGCTGCGCAGCACATCCAGCCCCCGCACCTGCGCAGCCTGGGCATAGTCGCCATAGCTGTGCGGCGGCACCGCCACCTGCACGGCGCCCTGCTGTGCGGCCAGCGCGGTGATGCGGTGGATGAACTCGCTGGCACTCGCAGCCAGCACGATGCGCCCCGGCACCACGCAATGGAAGGCGCCGAGGGCCTCGCGCAGGGCCGTGTAGGCCGGGTCGGGGTAGCGCGTGGCATCGGCCGACTGGAGGGCGTGCAGCGCCTCCGGGCAGGGCCCGCAGGCGTTGCTGTTGGTCGAAAAATCAAACACCGGGATGCCCGCAGCGTCCGGCCCACCATGCAATTGCACAGGCAAGCAAAAAGGACCTGGGAATGTCATGCATGCACCCAGGCAAAGGCAACCAGGACCAGCAGCTGAAGGGCGGCCGCCACCGGCACCATCGCCAGCACCACCTGAGTGCCCAGGCGCGCGGCACGACGCGTATCGAGTGGCCCAGCCCGGTGGCCCTTGCTGTGCAGCGTGTACACACCCGGCTTGGCCAGGCGCACGTTCAACGCCAGTGCCATGGCCGCCATGGGCCAGCCGCTGTTGGGCGATGGCGTCTTGCGCGCCTGGCGGGCCAGAATGGAAAAAGGCAGGCCCTTGGCGACCACCGCCAACAACAAGGCGGTGATGCGTGCAGGCACCCACGACAGCACGTCGTCCGCCCGCGCCGCCCACTTGCCCGCCCATTGCCAGTACCGCCCGCCGCGCATGCCGGGGTAGCCCCACATGGCGTCGGCCGTGTTGGCAAAGCGGTACAGCGCAGCGCCCGGCAATCCCAGCAGAGCAAACCAGAACAGCGGTGCCACGACCGAGTCGTTGAGATTTTCTGCCAGCGATTCGATAGCCGACTCGCGCACCTGCACGGCAGTGAGTGCGCTCACATCCCGGCTCACCAGCCGGGCCAGCTGCGCACGCCCGGCGGGCAGCGATTGGCCTAGCGCCACCTCCACCGCCAGCACTTCATCGTGCAGCATGCGCCAGGCCAGCAGGGGCTTGAGCAGCAGTGCCAGCAACGCGGCCGCCACAAAACCGTGCAGCATCAGCACCAGCTTCTGCGCCGCCCAACCGAGTATAAAAACAATAGCAGCCAGCGCACACCAGACAAGCGCTGCGCGCCAAAATAGCTTGAAATCTCGGGCCACTGGCATCCGGGGCGCCAGGCGCTCACCCCACCACTGCAGCGCCCGCCCCATCCAGACCACCGGGTGCCAGGCAGCGGGCGGCTCGCCCAGCCACCAGTCCACCGCCAGCGCCAGCAGCGGCACGCCGATCCACACCGCCACCATGGGCCAGCCCCCGGCGGGTGTGAGCAACAAAAGCCAGTGGTCAGACACGGCGGCCTCACTAATCTTCAATGCCGCGCTGCGCGGGAATGCCCGCCTTGAACGCGTGCTTGATCAGCTGCATCTCGGTCACGGTGTCGGCCAGCTCGATGATCTCGGGGGGGCAGCGGCGGCCGGTGAGGCACACGTGCACGTCCTTGGGCCGATCGCGCAGGGTCTGCAACACGCCGTCGAGCGGCAGCCAGCCGTAGATCAGCGGGTAGGTGATCTCGTCCAGCACCACCAGAAAATGCTCGCCCGACAGGATGGCGGCGCGCGCCTTTTCCCAGCCGTCGAGCGCGAGCTGGGCCGAGTGCTCCAGGTCTTTGCTCTTCCAGCTGAAGCCGTCGCCCAGCCCCTCGATGGGCAGACCAATCTGCTCGAACATGCGGTGCTCGCCAAAGCGCGCCGTGGGCACCTTCATGAACTGGAAGATCTTCACAGCCTTGCCCCGGCCATGGGCGCGCAGCGCCAGGCCAAAGGCGGCCGTGCTTTTGCCCTTGCCGTCGCCGGTGTTGACGATGACAAGGCCCCGGCGTTCGCCCTCGGGTTTTTCGTAGCGTTTTTCGGTGGGCGGGGTTTCGATCTGCATGGTGTCGATTCTTTCAGAGAGACCGGGCATCAAACGCCGGCCGGTTGCAACGGGGAAGACAGCGAGGACGGACGGCGCGCCTGCCACGCGGCACCCGCCATCGCCACCAGGGCCATGACCAGCAGGGCCACGATGCCGGCCATGCGCTCCACGGGGCTGGGTTCGGTGGCGCTGTCAGAAGGGGCTGGCTCCGGCTGCCGCTCCAGCAACACGCCCATGGTAGGCACGGCGGGCGCAGAAGGTGGTGCTTCTGCCTGGGCGGGCGGCGCGGGCAGGTCAGCGGCGGGGGGCGCAGGCTGTGGCGCTGCCAGGGCTGGCGACTGCGGCGCGGCAATGGCCATGCCAGCAGGCGGGGTCAGCTCTACGGACTCACCACGCGCCGCTCGCTCCACCCAGCGGCGCACGCTGGGCAGCTCGGCCGCCAGCGGCGCGGCACGCGTCAGCTCCTGGTACATCTGCGCCAGTTGTTTTTGCGTGTCGGCATCGGCCTGCCAATAGCCCTGGCGCTGGGCCTGCACCAGGCGCTCCAGCGACTGGGCATAGGCCTGCGGATGCTCTTTGAGCCACTCGGGCAGGCCCAGCTGGTGCTTGTCGCGCACCAGCACGTCATAAAAGCTTTGCCAATGATCGCTGCGCACCGTGTCGGGCGCCACGGCCTGCCAGCCCCAGGCGAACTGCACGGCCTTGAGCACCTGCAGCGTGCCCGAATAGCCCTCGGCCTTCTGCGCCTGGAGCCAGCCCGGGTGCAGGTAGCGCGACTGCATCTCCAGCGCAATGGCGCGCTGCGCAGTCTCGGTGGTGGGCTCGCCTGCATCCTGCAGCTGGGCCACATGCAGCTCCAGCCCCTGTGCTCGCCCGGCCACGCGGGCGGCCGCCGACAGGCCGCCCAGGTACTGGAACGGGTCGTCCGAGCTGACCATGGCATACAGGTGCGAGCTGCGCGACAGGATGGCGGCATCAGTGCGGCGCAGGTGGGCACCCAATGCCTGAGCCGCCACACCGCCCGCCACGCCCGTCACCGGTTCGCCCTCCAGATAAGGCTGGCTCATGCGTTCGAGGAACATCTGGCCCAGGCGCGCATCGTTGGTTTGCAAGCCGTCGCTTTGCACCGCGTCCGACAGGCCGGTTCCATAGTCGCCCACCGCATTGCCGAACGAGCGCACGCGCGCCAGTTGCTCGGCCTGCGCGCGGGGCACGCCCTGCTTGCGCAGCTCCTGGCCGATCTGCGCGGTATTGCGTGCGATCACATTGCCGGGCTCGGCCGTGGCGGCCTGGGCCACCGCGCGGTCGAGCAGCGCCATCAGCGCGGGAAACTGGTCGCGGTACGAGCCGGTGATGCTCATGAGCACATCGACGCGCGGGCGTTTGAGCTCTTCTGCGGCAATGGTCTCGACGCGCACCGGGCGGCCCGAGTCATCCCACACCGGGCGCACGCCCAGCGCCACCAGCGCCTGGGCTTCCATGATGCCCTGGTGGCGCAGCGTTTCACCCGCCCACAGCGACAGCGCCATGCGCTCTGGCGCCTGGCCGCCATGGCGCGCCTGGTAGTCCTTGAACCAGTCGTTGAATAGCGTCTGCGCCACGGCATAGGCCTGGCGTGTGGGCAGGCGGCTCGGGTCCAGCCCCGTGAGGTTGCGGCCTGTGGGCAGGCTGTCGGGGTTGCGGATGGGGTCGCCGCCGTACGCAGCGGGCAGGTAGCGACCTTCCAGCGCAGCCAGCATGCCGGGCAGCTCGCCCTCCGTGGCCAGCAGGCGCTCCAGCTCCTGCGCGCGCTGGGCCAGCTGCAGCAGCGCGGGCGTGTCGATGGGTTTGCGCGCGGCGCGGTTGGGCACATGGTCTTCGGCGCGCACCAAGCCGTCCTGTGCTGGCGGTGCGTCAGGCAGCACGGGGCGCAGGTCCAGCACGCTGGCGGCCTGCGCATCCTTCAAGGCCACTTCCAGCCAGCGCGCAGGGCGTGCAGCCAGCACCGCGTCGTGCTTGATGAGAAAGGCCTCATCGATGTCCTCACCCAGCGCCTCGATCAGCGGCTTGCGCAGCGCCTGCAGGATGGTCTCGCGCCGCTGCTCGGGCGCGGGCACGCGGCCGAACACGGCCAGGCCCTTGGGCTGCGAGCTTTGCGCGAGCTGGTCCAGGTAGGGGTGCAGGATTTCCAAAAAGCCGTGGAAGTCGGCCGCTATGCGCTCGGCGCTCCAGCCCAGGTCGCGGTGCAGCTGGTGTTCTACAAACTGCGCCACCAGCTGCTTTTCGAGCGCGCGGCGCGTGGGGCCTTCGTCCACGGTTTCCCATTCGTGCATCACCTCGTGCATGTGGGCCATGCGGGCCTCGAAACCTGCCGGGGCGAACACGGGCGTGCGGTGGCTCACCAGCACGGCGCGGCC
Source organism: Acidovorax sp. NN32 (assembly GCF_057597245.1). Classification (NCBI taxonomy): domain Bacteria; kingdom Pseudomonadati; phylum Pseudomonadota; class Betaproteobacteria; order Burkholderiales; family Comamonadaceae; genus Acidovorax; species Acidovorax sp. NN32. The sequence goes on along the minus strand of NZ_CP199679.1, from coordinate 2,078,707 downwards.
CCGGCGCTTGGCCGTGAGGGCCTCGCCCAGGTTGTCCACGATGTAGGGATAGACCACGGGCAGATCGCCCAGGGGCAGCAGCGCGTCGTCGTGCACATCCAGCGCACGCGCCTTGCCACCGGCCCATTCCTGCGTGCCATGGGTGCCGAAGTGGATGAGCGCATCGGCCTCCAGCTGCGCCCACAGGTACACGGCCAGGTAGTGGTGCGACAGCGGCGCCTTGGACTTGTGCATGAACGGGTTCTGGCCCAGGCGCAGTGTTTCTTCGCGCGGGGGCTGGGGCAATACCGAGAGTTTGCCCACCTGCAGGCGCGGGATGACGAACACCTTTTCGCCCTGCCACTCGACCACGTAGCGGCTCTTTGCGGGAGTGCCCCAGTGCGCGTTCATGCGCTCGCGCACGGCCTTCGGCAGCGTGGCCAAGTGCTGCTCATAACGCGCCAGTGGCAGCGCGGCGGCCTGGCCGTTTTGCAGCAGCGCGCGCACATCGGCGCCGGGGTAGTAGGCGGCGAGCAGCGGTTTGAGCCCATCAATCCAGCCCTGCTCGGGCACACGCTCAGTACGGTAGCCCGCCTGGGCCAGGCCGCCAGAGACCTGTTCCAGGCTGCGCGGCACGTTGAGGAACGAGGCGCCAAAGTTGGTGCCACCCGGCGGGTAGTTGTAGACCATGGCCACCAGGCGCTTGTCGGCGGCGGGTTTGGTCTGCAGTGCGATCAGCCGCCGCGCCTTGGCCGCCACGGCCTGGGCCTGTCGTTCGATGAGGCGGAAGTCCCGGCCCTCGGCGCCGTGGGCTGCCACCAGGATGGGGTCGATGGCACCGGCCGCTTCGGGCTGCGCCAGGTAGAACGGCACATCGGACAGCGACAGGCCCGTGTCGCTGGCCTCCCACGCGGAGGCATCGCCCGCGCGGTAAGGCTGCGTGCCCAGCAGGGGCACGCCCCAGCGGGCCAGCAAGGGCTGCAGCGCGGCGGCCTGAGGCACGAGCTGGTGCAGCACCAGGGCAGAGGCATGCAGGCGGCCCGGGCCGGCGCCGCTTTCGGGGGGCAGCTCCAGCACCTCGGCCAGGGTCTGCGCCGTGACCTGCTGGCCAAAGGCCGCATAGGCGAACAGGCCCTCCTGGCGGAAGGTGTGCAGCCAGGCATCGAGCCATTCGGTACTGCCATCCACAAAATGGTGGCGGTGCATCAACACGGCCACGGCGGGCAGGCCGCGCAGTGCGGGCTGGCCCTGGCGCCAGGCCTCCAGCGCAGCGGCGTTGGGCAGCAGGCGGGGCGCGTCGGGGTGGTAGATGCCCCGGGGGGGCAGGATATCGGGCGCGGGCAAGGTCGGCATCCCAACACCTGCCACCGTGGCGCGCGCCAGGGCGATGGCGTTCTTCAGGTTGCGCGGGCCGCCGGCCTGCAGGTAGGCCACCATGTGGCCGGACGCATCGAGCGCGGTCAGGTCAGCGGCGGGGGTGCCCGCAGGCACCCAGACCACGCGGCCAGGGGTGCGCACCGCACGCGCATCGAGCTGCGCCCCCGCCATGCGGCGCAAGCGTGCCTCCACGCTGGCATGTGGCGCATCCACCCACACCAGCGCAGCGCCCGCCAGCGCGCGCTCCAGCTTCTGGGCCTGTGCCGCGTCCAGCACCGCTGGGCCACCCAACGGGTAGTCGATGTGCACAAAGCCCAGACCCGCCTCGGAGGCCAGACGCTGCACCATGGCCGTGCGCGGGGCGGTGGTGATGTCGGACGTGAGCCAGAGCAGCACCGGCGCTGTTTTATCGGCGCCGCCCGCTGCCAAGGCTTTCTCAGCCTGGACGGCATGCACCAGCGGCGCAGCCAGCAGCAGGCACCACAGTGCCGCGCGCAAGATCAGTGCCTTCATGGCTTGGCGGGTGCCGGCGTGGCGGCGCCACCCGCGCCACCGGCCGAAGCGCCGGCAGGAGCAGCGCCCGTTTCAGGGATGTAGACGATATTGCCGTCTTCCAGCTTGTAGGCCACGCCTGCGCGCACGCCCTGCCCTTGCGCTGCGCTGCCCGCGCCCTTGAAGCGCACTTCCTTGCCCTGCTCGCGCACCACCACTTCCATGTCAGGCTGGCCCGCGTTGCGGATGATGGTCACACTCTCGTTGGCGCTGGTCTGGCTCTGCACGGCCACGGCCGTCAGAAGGGCCACCACCAGCACCAGAAACACGTCCACCAGGTTGACGGCGGACAGCATCGGGTCGTCGTCGTCCTCCGCCAGCACATTCAGGTGCTTCAAGCTCATTGCGCCACCCCGCGCTCCTTGCGCACCACCAGCAGCTCGGCCAGCAGCCAGCGGCGGCGCACCGAGTACACCACCAGGCCCACCGACGCGGCAGCCAGCGCCAGCACCACACCCGCAAAGGCGCCGCTGAACACGGCGAGGGCCTGCTGGCCGTTGCCCGCCGCCACGCTCTGCAGCGCGGGGCCCAGCGGGATCATCGTGGCGATCAGCCCCAACATGGGCGACAGGCGGCTGAGCAGGCGCACGGGCTCCACCTGGCGCACCAGTTGCAGCTCCAGCTCTTCCATCGACAAACCCGGAGCCACGCGCAGCGAGCGGTACTGCGGCTGGCGCCAGCGCTGCCAGGCTTCCATCAGCGTGGCGCCGCCTGCCCACAGCGCGTAGACAAACGCCAGCCCCACCAGCACCAGCACCGGCCACAGCAGCGATTGCGCGACCTGCGAAAAACCCGATTCGATGTTCATGCTTGCACTTCCTTCATTCCTTGATCGTTGTTCTTGCGTTGCAGGGAGGGCAGCGCCATCCACATGCCATCCAGATGCCGCACGTGGATGCGGTGGTCAAACACGCTCTCCAGCGCGGCGTGGGTATCGGGCGCATCACAGGCGCCCTGGTGCAGCACGCAGCCCTGTGCCATCACCACCATGTCGTCGGCCTGCAGCGCCAGCGACACCTCGTGCAGCACGCTGACCACCGTGCCCCCCGCATCGACCAGCGCGCGCATGGTGTGCAGCCAGTCGGTCTGGTGCGGCGGGTCGAGGTTGGCCAGGGGCTCGTCCATCAGCAGCACCTGCGCCTGCACCGCCAGGGCGCGGGCCAGCAGCACGCGCTGGCGTTCGCCACCCGACAGCTGCGACAACGGGCGGTGGCGCCAGTCCCAGGCCTGCGTGGTGCGCAGCGCCTGCTCGACGGCGGCATGGTCGCCAGCACTTGGCGGGGCCAGCCAGGGCTGGTGCGGCAGGCGGCCGAGCATGGCCACGTCATAACTGGTCAGGTCGTCGGCCGAGCCTTCGTTCTGCCCCAGCCAGGCGAGCTGGCGGGCACGTTCGCGCGCGGGGATCTGCGCCAGCGGGCGGCCCAGCAGCAACACTTCGCCCTGCACGGCGGCGCGCGACAGCAGGCCCGCCAGCACCTTGAGCAGGGTGGACTTGCCCGCGCCGTTGGGGCCGACGATGCTGGTCCAGCGCCCGGCAGGCAATTGCAGGTCAATGCCCTGCAATATCGAGCGATTCCCGATGCTGGCGCTTATTCCATTTGCACTGATAGCTATTGATTTCATAGTGCACCCCCTTGCGAGGTGCGCCGGTGCATGAGCCACAGCAGATAGGTGCCGCCCAGCGCCGCCGTGAGCACGCCCACGGGCAGCTCCTGCGGCGCCAGCAGCCAGCGCGCCAGGATGTCGGCCGCCATGAGCAGCACCGCGCCCATCAGGCTGGAGAGCACGATGTGCCGTTCGTGCGTCACGCGCACGATGGAGCGCACCAGGTGCGGGGCCGCCAGCCCCACAAAGGCGATGAGCCCCGTCTGCGCCACCGCCGTGCCCGTGGCCAGCGCCATGGCAGCCACCAGCCCCACACGCATGGGCATGAGCGGCAGGCCCAGGCTGGCGGCCGTGGCCTCGCCCAGCGTGAGGCCGTCCAGCGCACGTGCCAGCATCCAGGCAACCACCGAGCACAGCGCCCAGGCCACGGCCATGAGCAAGCAGGCCGCCCAGCCCACAAAAGCCGTGCTGCCCAGCGTGAAGGCCTGCATGGCCTGCAGGATGTCGGGCGAGGCCAGCTCCACGAGGTCACGCAGCGCGCCCAGCACCACGCCCACAATCACCCCCGCAAGCAACAAGCGCAGCGTGTGCTGCACGCCCTTGGCGAGCAGCAGCGTGAGAACCACCGCCCCCGCCGCGCCCAAAAATGCCATGCCCGTGATGCCGATGCGGGCCATCCACTGCGCCGCCACCGGTGACACCCCGAAGAGCGCCATGGCGACAGCCCCGCCCAGCGCTGCGCCCGAGGCGCTGCCCAGCAGGTACGGGTCGGCCAGTGGGTTGCGAAACAACCCCTGCGCTACCGCACCCGACAGGCCCAGCAGCGCACCCGCCAGCCACGCACCCAGCGTGCGCGGCAGGCGGATGTCCCACACGATCTGCCAAGCCACGGGGTCGCCGTGCATGCGCAGCACGCTGTCAAAACCCGTGCTGCCCACGCTGGCGCCACACAGGGCCAGCAAGGCGCTGGCCAGCAGCAACCAGGCAGCGCACCAAGCGGCGCGGCGGGTGGCGGAACTGGTGGGCACACCGATGGAAGCGCCGGTCATGGGGCCTTTTCCACCAGGCAGCGTGCCATGATGCGCGCGGCTTCGGCCATGCGCGGCCCAGGGCGCACCACCACATCGGAGTCGCCAGGACCAAACACGCACAGCCGGTTCTCGCGGATTGCGCGCATGGTGGCCCAGCCGGGGTACGGCACCATAGCCTGCATGCTGCGGTTGCCGATCATGATGATGTCGGGGTTGGCGCGCACGACGAACTCGGGGTTCAGGCGCGGAAACGGGCCCAGCGATGCGGGCACCACATTGCGCACCCCCAGCCGGGTGAGCGATTCGCCGATGAACGACGCCTCGCCCGCCGCATAGGGCCCCCGGCTCACCTCGAAGTACACGCGCGCATTTTTGGCCTTGGGTGGCAGGGACTGCGCCGCCGCCAGCACGCCCGCATCGATCACCCGCCAGAGGCGGTCAGAGCCTTGTGCGCGAGGCACGCCCAGCAGGTCGCTCACGGTGCCCAGTACGCGGCGCACGTCAGCGTGGGTCTTGGGCTCGAGCTGCACCACCGTGAGGCCCAGCGCCTCCAGCCGGTCGCTGGCACGCGAGCTGACGGACATGAGCACCAGGTCCGGCTTGAGCGCTACGATGGCCTCGATGCTCGGGTCCAGCCCGCCGCCCACCTTGGGCAGCTTGGCAATCACGGCCTCCGGCCAGTTGGAATAGCGGTCCACCCCCACGATCCGGTGGCATTGCTCCAGCTCGCACACACTTTCGGTCAAAGAGGGCAGCAGACTCACGATGCGCTGCGGCGGACGGGGCAGCGAGACCTCGCGGCCCTTGTCGTCCTTGATGTGCACGGGCTGTGCACGCGCCAGGCCAGCCATGAGCAGGCCCAGCGCAATCACGATTGCGATCACCCAGAGGATGCGGCGCACGGGGGTGGGTTTCATCAGCGAGGTTCTTTCAAGGTAAGCGGCAGGCCAGCCGCCATGAGCGTCACGCGGGGGCACACCTGCGCCACCTGCTGGTTGAGCGTGCCGAGTGCATCCACAAAAGCGCGCACCTCGCGCCCCATCGGGATAACCCCCAGGCCAATTTCGTTGCCCACCAGAACAACGGGGCCAGGGGATTTCCGAACCGCTTCCAAAAACATAGCAGCCTGCGCCTTCCAGTCGCGCGCAAGAGCCTGTTTTTGCTCAAAATTCATCGCCTCTGCGCCCAGGGGCATGGTCCAGTGGGTGAGCCACAGCGTGAGGCAGTCCACCACCAGCAGGGTGTGCGGCGTGCTGAGCCGCGTGAGGGCTGCGGCCACGTCGTGCGGCTCTTCCACCGTCTGCAGGCCGGGCACGCGCTCGGCACGATCGCGCTGGTGGCGGGCGATGCGCTCGCGCATCTCGTCGTCCCAGGCTTGCCCCGTGGCGATCAGCACGGCGCGGTGGTCGGTCGATTGCGCCAGCCAGTCGCGCGCCAGCAGCTCGGCGCGGCGGGACTTGCCGCTTTTCTGGCCGCCCAGAATCAGTTCGGTGGTGATGGTCATACCGATGCGCCCCCCAGCAGTTGCGCCACGGCTTCGGGGCTGGACGGAAACCATGCGTGGAAATAGCTCGCGTGGATGCTGCCCTGCTGGTACAGCGCCTCGCCAGCATCCCGCGCAACCGCCTCGTTCGGGCGCGCCGTGCGGGCCACCACGGGGGCGCTGCTGTCGCTGGTCGAATAGTGGAAGGTGTGGCCGCGCAACGTGTGTCCTGCCACGGTCAGTTGCTGCGGCCCCAGCGCTGCCAGGCGCTTTTGCATGGTGACGTGACCGAGCAGCAGGCCCCACAAAGTGGCCGTGCTGCCATCGGCCAGGGTGATGGATTCAAACAGCGCCATCATGCCGCCGCACTCGGCCCACAGCGGTTTACCTGCGGCCACATGGGCGCGCAGGCTGGCTTGCATCCCGGTGTTGGCCGCGATCTTCGCGGTGTACAGCTCGGGGTAACCGCCGGGCAGCCACACCGCGTCGCAATCGGGCAGCACCGCATCGTGCAAGGGCGAGAAGAACACCACGCTCGCGCCCATCTGCTCCAAGCATTGCACGTTGGCAGCGTAGATGAAGCAGAACGCCGCATCACGCCCCACGGCCACCGTACGGCCTGCGAGCAAAGCAGGCACGGCAACCGTGGATGCAGGCGCCGGAAAGTCCACGGCCCAGCGCTGCAGGTCCTCCAGCGTCATCTGGCCCAGCGGCGTAGCAGCCAGCGCATCGGCCGCTGCGTCCAGCCGCTGCAGGCTGTCGTCCAGCTCGTGCGCGGCCACCAGGCCCAGGTGGCGCTCGGGCAGCAGCGCCGCACCGGCCTTGGCGGCTAAAGGCGCATTGCCTGGCTGCACCCGCATCAGCGCGCCCATCCAGTCGTCGGCATCTTGCAAGCCGTCACGCAACATGTCGGCATGGCGCGCGCTGCCTACGCGGTTGGCCAGCACCCCCGCCCAGGGCAGGCCCGGCCGGTAGTGGCGCAGGCCATAGGCCAGCGCGCCAAACGTGCCCGCCATGGCCGAGGCATCGACCACCGCCAGCACCGGTACACCAAAGTGCCGGGCCAGGTCGGCCGCGCTGGGGCTGCCGTCAAACAGGCCCATCACGCCTTCGATGAGGATCAGGTCCGACTCGACGGCGGCGTCGTGCAGTCGCTGCGCGCAGTCGGCCTCACCGTTCATCCACAAATCGAGCTGGTGCACTGGCGCCCCGCTGGCCAGCAGGTGCCAGTGCGGGTCCAGAAAATCCGGCCCGCACTTGAAAACCCGCACGCGCCGCCCCTGGCGTGTGTGCAGGCGCGCCAGGGCGGCGGTGACGGTGGTCTTGCCTTGTCCCGAGGCCGGGGCTGCAATCAGCAGCGCGGGACAGCGTGTCACACCCCACCCCCAGTGCGGTACTCACCCAGCGGCCGACGAAACTGGCGCGCCCCAAGCCAGTGCCACCGTGGAACTGGCTCCGCCAGGCCACGGGTGGCGTCCCCCCTCCGGGGGGAAGGCGCGCAGCGACTCAGGGGGGGCTTCATTGAGGTGCCCACTTCACACCGACGTACACCGTGCGGCCTGCGGTGGCGTAGGTGCGGGCCAGCTGGTAGTCCTTGTCGGCCAGGTTGTCGATGCGGGCCAGCAGCGTGTAGTCGCGCGCAATGCGGGTGCTGGCGTACAGGTTGACCAGCGTGTAGCCACCCAGCACATTGGTGTTGGCCACGGTGTCGAAGCGGCGGCCGGATGCCTGCACTTCGGCGCCCACGGTCCACCCCGCCAGGCGGGTGTCGGCGCCGAAGGTGGCGTGCTGCTTGGCACGGCGCGCCAGCTGCTTGCCGGTGTCCAGGTCACGCGGGCGCTGCAGGTCGATGGAGCCGTGCAGCTGCACATCGCCCAGGCGGTGCGAGCCAGCAAACGTCACGCCCTTGTATTCGGCCCGGGCCGTGTTGGCGTAGCAGCCAAAGTCCGACAGGCAGGTGCCGGGGCCAGAGAACGAAATCAGGTTGCTCACACGGTTGCGGAACAGCGTGGCAGAGAAGGTGCTGTTGCCCTGGGCATAGCGCAGCGCCACTTCGGCATTGCGGCTGCTTTCGGGGCGCAGCGTGGCCACGCCGTATTCGCTGAAGCGGTGGTACAGCGTGGGCGCGCGGAAGGCCGTGCCCACCGACGCCGTAGCGCGCCACTGCGGTGTGATGGCATAGCCGTAGGCCACGCTGCCGGTGCTCTTGCCGCCAAACTCGCTGTCGGAATCGTGGCGCAGGTTGAGCTGCACGGTGTGGCCTGCAGCGTTGTAGCCGTAGCCCAGGGCCAGCGCGTCCTGCGAGCGCTTGGCATCGATGGGGGCGTTTTCGAGGCGGTCTTCACGGCGCTCCAACGCGGCCGTGACCAGGTGCGCGCCCTGGCGCCATTCGTTCTGGAAGTAGTAGCCACGCAGGCGCGTGTCGCTCAGGTAGGGCGAGGGGCGGGTTTCGTATTCATCGCGCGAGTCGGTGATGGACAGGCGCGTCTTGTAGGCGCTGCTCCACTGGGCGATCCAGTTGAGGCCCAGGGCGTGCATGGTGTGCAGGTTGCGGTCGTCCTTGCCCAGCCCGCTGTCGTAGCCGCTGTTGGAGTCATTGACCATGAGCGTTCCCTCCAGCCGGTGCGCCGCATCGACCTGCAGGCCCACGCGGGCATGGCCTGCCGTGGTGCGGTAGCCGTCGCGGTCAGGGTTCTGGGTGGCCACCGTGCGGGCGTTGAAGCCCTTGCTGTCATCGCGCGCAAAGCCCAGCGCGTAGTCCACGGTGCCGCTGGCCCCGCTGATGCCGGCCTCCACCTTGGTGGTGTTGTGGTTGCCAATGCCCACGCCCACATACGGCGCCGTGCCGTTCTCGCCGCGCTTGGTGAAAATCTGCACCACGCCACCCATGGCATCCGATCCGTATACGGCGCCTGCGGGGCCGCGCAGCACTTCGATGCGATCGATGAGGCCGAGCGGAATGCTCTCCCACGGCGCCCCCCCGGTGGACTGCGAATCGATGCGCACCCCGTCGATATACACCGCTGTGAAGCGCGATTCAGCACCGCGCAGGAATACACCCGTGGTGGCACCCGGGCCGCCATTGCGCGAGAACTCCACACCCGGCAGACGGGCCAGCAGGTCGGCCAGGCCGGTGGCGCCGCTGCTTTCGATGGTTTCGCGGTCCACGATGGAGATGTCGGCCACCAGGTCGGACAGCGGCTGCGGCGTGCGCGTGGCGGCCACCACGGTTTCGGCGAGCGAGGGCGCGCGCAGGTTCTGGGCCAGCAGTTCGCCGGTTGCCGGGGCACTCTGGGCCAGCGCACTGCAGGCGCTGCCAACCGCCAGGGTCAACAGGGCCACACGGTGGGCAGGCAGGCGCAGCAGCGCCACGGGGCGCGCACGAAGGGTACGGATTTTCATGGGGATCATCGTCAACAAACAACCCGGGCCGGCCTCCCGCCAGCATGTGGGTGATACAGCCGCGCAGCTCCAAAAAAGGGCGCACGCAGCCACCGTGTTGGCCGGTATCCGGGCTGGCGGAACACCCCCCAATGCCTTCCCATGCGCTTGTTCAAGGCGCTCAGTGGCGTATGGATGGAGAGAGAGTCGAAAGACTCGTCCGCTGACCGTTGCGGGGGCAGCGCAGGCTGGGCGTGTACCGGTGGTACTGCGCCTCCCTGCTTCCCGTTGAACTGCGGCATGTGAACCACACCGCGAGCACCAACCGCGCGATTTTACGGCTGTTTACAGCCTGCAACCCTACAATCGGGGGCTGTATGGCAACACCGTCCCCCACCGACCAGATCGCCGAGCGCGTCGACCGCTTGCTGCTGCGCCACGCAGAACTGCAACGCACCAACGCGCTGCTGACCGATCAGGTGGCCGCGCTGACGCAAGAACGGGACTCCCTCAAATCCCGCCTCAGTGCCGCCCGCGCCCGCGTGGATGCACTGCTGGAGCGCCTGCCCGCCGCAGCCCCTGCCGCTGTCACCAAGGAAGTCGAATGAAGCAAATCGAGGTGCAGATCCTGCAGCAAAGCTACCTGCTGACCTGCCCCGAGGGCCACGAAAGCCGCCTGCTGGATGCTGTGGAGCGTGTCGATACCGCGATGATCCGCATCCGCGATGCGGGCAAGGTCCGCGCCCGCGAACGCATTGCGGTGCTGGCGGCCTTGAACCTGGCTTTCGAAATCGCCGACCGCGAGGCTGCCGACCTGGCAGCAGGTGCCGCCGCCAAAACGGCCAGCCCCACCATCGCAACCGCTGCCAGCACGGGTACGCAGGAAACCCTCCTACCCGACGAAGACCAGCAGCGCCTTCATGCCCTGGTGCAGCGCCTGGATCAGGCATTGGGCGACGACGGCCGCCTTCTTTGACAGCCCCCCAGCACAGCGCCAAGCCTGCCGGATTGCCCCCGATCTGCACCCCTCAAAGCTTACGGGCTTTACATGGCCCCAAACACTCAACCCGTGCAGGCAGCGCCTACAATGGCGGTGTCTGCGAAGCCGCCGGGCTTTATATTTCCTTGAACCAATGCTCAACGAGCTCGGGCTTGGTACATTGCCCGGTGAGCGTGATCATCTCGCGTCAGATGAACCCAACGCTTGGCTGCCCTCGCCCACCTGAACCCCCGGTTCAGGATGAGAGTCCGGTGGCATTCGCAGACACCTTCTTCCCCATGCCCCTGTCCACGCAACCCCACGCTGCAGCATCTCCGACAGGGCATCTCCCCGCCTTCCCTCCCCTCTTTCCACCCCTTTGTCTGACGTCGCGCAATGCTCGATCCCCTGCTGATTGTTGAACTCGGTGTCCTGGGCCTGGCCACAGGTTTTCTGGCGGGCCTACTGGGCATTGGCGGCGGGATGCTGCTGGTCCCGTTCTTGACCTACATCCTGGGCGCGCAAAAGGTCGCACCCGATCTGGCGGTGAAGATGGCGATTGCCACCTCGATGGCCACCATCATGTTCACGTCGATCTCCAGTGTGCGGGCCCACCACCAGCGCGGCGCCGTGCGCTGGGACATCGTCAAGCGGCTGGCGCCTGGCATCGTGCTCGGTGGTTTCATTGCGAGCCTGGGCGTGTTTGCGCTGCTCAAGGGTTCGTTCCTAGCCATCTTCTTCGCGTTGTTCGTGAGTTTTTCGGCCACACAGATGTTTCTGGACAAAAAACCCGCCCCCACGCGCCAGATGCCCGGTGGTGCAGGCCAGGTGGCGGCAGGTGGCGTGATCGGATTCCTGTCGGGCCTGGTGGGTGCTGGTGGCGGGTTCGTGAGCGTGCCATTCATGACCTGGTGCAACGTGCCCATCCACAACGCGGTAGCCACCAGTGCGGCGCTGGGTTTTCCCATCGCACTGGCCAACGTGGTGGGCTATGTGATCGGAGGGCAGAACGTGGAGGGATTGCCAACCGCCTCGCTGGGCTACATCTGGCTCCCCGCCCTGGCCGTGATAGCGACCTGCAGCGTGCTCACCGCGCCACTGGGCGCCAAAGCAGCACACAGCCTGCCAGTCAAGCAGCTCAAGCGTGTATTCGCATCGCTGTTGTTCGGGCTGGCGGCGTACATGCTCTGGAAGGGCATCGCGGCGTTTTAAGCGTCTCTGGACCGACCTCCATGCTACCGGGGGGCCCTAGCACCAGGTTGCCTTAGTTCTGGACCGAACTGCGCCGCCCCCGCGCATTCAAAGGCAAGGGCCTGGCAAGCATGGCGCGAAACTCCTGGGCAGGAAGCCCTGGCGCGCAGAGAAATCCCTGGTAGTGGTCGCACTGCATCTGCAGCAACACCGCCTGCTGGGTTTCTGTTTCCACCCCCTCTGCCACCACCTCAATGTGCATGGCACGCCCCATGCTGATGATGGCACTCACGATGGCCCGGTCTCCATCATCGTCGGGCAGGCCACGCACAAAGGACTGGTCGATCTTGAGCTTGTGGATCGGCAGCTTCTTCAGGTACGCCAGGCTGGAATACCCGGTGCCGAAATCGTCGATGGCGAGTCCAATGCCAAGCCCGGCGAGCACACGCAGGCGCTGCTCCATTTCCTGTGCATCCTGCAGCAGGATGGTTTCCGTCAGCTCCAGTTCCAGCAGCGTGGGCGGCAACTGGTGCACCGCCAGTAGCCGGGTGATGCGGTCCACGAAATCAGGCTGCCGGAACTCCAGCGCCGACACGTTCACCGAAATCATGATCGGCATGCCACTGTGCATCCACACCGCCGCCTCACGCACGGCCTGCTCCATGACCCACGCGCCCAGCGTCACGATGTAGCCAGACTCCTCCGCCAGGGGGATGAACTGCCCAGGTGATACTGCACCGAACTCCGGGTCGGTCCAGCGTATCAGCGCTTCGGCCCCCGTGATGCGCCCGGTGGCCATGTTGACCTGTGGTTGGTAGTGCACTGCCATGCGGTCAAGCCCCAGCGCCTGGCGCATCGCATGCTCCATCTGCATGCGCGACAGCAGATTGGCATTCATCTGCGGCTGGTAAAAGCCATAGCTACCCCGGCCGCGCTCTTTGACACGGTACATGGCCGTGTCAGCCTGCTTGATGAGATCGTCCAGCGTCGCACCGTCCTGTGGGTACAGCGCCATGCCAATGCTGCACTGGATGGAGAAGCCCATGCCGTCAAGCATGAAGGGCCTGAGCATGTCTTCCAGGATGCGGCGCGCCACGCTCTCAGCCACCACGGCATCACCGCCATGCAGGTAGATGACAAATTCATCGCCACCCAGTCGGCACAACATGTCCGTCTGGCGCAGGCAGGCCTGCAGGCGCTCGGCCACCAGTTGCAGCACACGGTCACCGAAAGGGTGGCCGAGGGAGTCATTGATGATCTTGAAGCGGTCGAGATCCAGAAACAGGATGGCAAAGCCCGTGTCGCTCTGGCGCGCCCCCTGGATGGCAGTGTCCACACGCTGCGACAACAGCAGACGGTTGGGCAGGCCCGTGAGTACGTCGCTGTAGGCCAGCTCCTCAATGCGCTTCTGGGCGGCGTGCTGCAGCGTCAGATCCCGCATGAAGCCGATGCTCTGCACCAGACGCTGTTCGTCGTCGCGCAGCGCCACCCATGACAACTGCACTGCGCAATAGGTGCCGTTGTCACGGGGCAGCCACAGCTCGCCTTCCCAGAAACCCTCCTTGGCCCACCCCTGCAGCACCTGCTCCATGAAAGCCGCGTCCGACCCACCACCGAACAACGACGCCGCCAGGCACCCTTCAAACGATTTGGCAGACGGCCCCACCAGCCGCTCGCAGCCTGGGTTCATGCGCAAGACCCTGTGCTGGCTGTCGGCGATGAAGATGGCGTCCAGGCTGGACTCGAACACCCGTGCGGCCAGTCTCAGGCTGGCCTGTATCTCGGTCTGGCGGGTGATGTCCCGGTACGAATACACCCGCCCCACGGGCCGCCCCTGGCTGAACTGCGGTACGGTGCGCAACTCCAGCACCAAGCCATTTCGCAACACCAGAATGTCGGTGCTCTCCTGCATCGGTTCTCGGGCGATGGCAGCCAAACGCTCCGCGTAGGCACGTGCGTCCTCAACCTGGGCCTCCATGTGCGCATAGACAGCCGCATCGTCGCGCCGCACCAGCAAATCGCGCGGAATATTCCACAGTTGCGCAAGCCGCTGATTGAAAGCCCGCACCCGGCCATCGAGGCTGCACACGAGCATGCCGTCAGCGGCAGAATCCAGCGTGGCGCGCAGCTCAGACAGCAAAGTTTCCAGCTCGCGCTCGGTCGATTCCTGGACACTGCGATCCAGCATGGTCAGCATGAAGACCGTGCCAGAAGCGACCTCTGAAGGAACGCGCGTCACCTGACGATTGACCGGAACCAGGGTGCCGTCAGCGCGCAAAAGGCTGGTGTGGGAATGAATGCCATCTGCAACCACCTGGGCCGACTCCCCCCAGAACGCCATGTCCTGCGGTGTGGAGGCCAGACGCAACACGGGCGTACCCACCATCTCGGCCACAGGCAAGCCCACCAGCCGCTGCGCGGCGGCATTCGCGTGAAGGATGAGCAGGCTGGTCTCATCGACCAGCCAGACGGCCTCCTGTAAACCGTCGAGCCAGCCGTGGGACTGCGAAACGGTCACGACCCTGCCTCTTCGGGACCGGGGCTGACCGCACGCTCGAAAAAGTAACAGATACGCTGCCGCGGAGAGAGGTAGTCCAGCGCATCGCGCGGCAGTTGCGCAGGCTTGAGGCTGCGCCGGATACCCAGCTCGGGCACAGTTTCCAGGTCCAGGATGGGAGCCTCATCCTTGGGCACCCGGGAGTCATGGACGATGACCTTGGGCCGCAGCGGGCGCGAAGAGTTGACCGAGGCAACAATCGCATAGCGGTCGTTCACCAGCTGGACGATGGAGCCCGGCGGGTACACCCCCATCATGCGGATGAACGCCCCGAGCACCACGGAATCGAAGCGCGCCTTGAGCTGTGCAAAGATGACCGACAAAGCCTCGTGGGGTGTGAGCGCATCCACTCCATTGGCGGGATTGCACATGCGATCGTAGCGATTGACGAGGGCGAGCACCTGGCTCGCGCGCCCCAGATCGGACCCCGACAACCGCAGTGGAAACCCACTGCCATCGGCCATCTCATGGTGCCGAGCAACGGCGGTAATCACAGGTTCGGGCAGCCCCATGCGCGTGGCCAGTGTCACGGACTCAGCCACATGGGTCTCGTAACGCGTACGCTCCATCGGAATCATGGAGGGCGTAGGTTGCCTGAGATTCGGCGGCAGCTTGAGCTTACCCAGATCATGAATGAGCGCGGCAATGCCAAGGTCGTGCAGCTCGGCGCTTTTCATGCCCAACGCACGGCCCAGCAGCAAAGAGATCACCATCACGTTGATCGGGTGCAGGGCATTGCGCTCGCCCACACCTTCCGACAACAGCCGGATGACAGAATCACCGTTTTCCAGGAGTTCGGCCACGCAACCTGACACCAGCGTTTCGCCTTTGGTCCGGGCCTGGTCGGGGTGCTCCGAGACGACACGCTCCAGCGCCTGGTATTGCCGCGTGGCCTCCCCAAACCGCTGATTGCAGGCCGCCAGCGTCCGGTTCTGGGCCTCCAGCAATTCACGCCTGCGCTGCGCCTCTGGGTCCACCGTGGCAGTAGCTGTCGCAGCCTCAGGAGCACTCGAAGACGATGCCTTCATTTCCGGCACGCTCCAGGCTGCAGGCACGAGTTCCCTCAGTTCTGGATCGCTCTTTTTGGGAAAGTACCGCACCTCGGTGAGCCCCAGCTCACGCAAGGTGGCAATCTGCTCCGCTGCCGCCACACGAAAGCTGCTCACCGGGAACGGATGGTGCAACCAACCCACGTCGAGCTGGATGTACATGCCGACACGCAGTTGGCTGATGTCGATGAGGATGGAGGAGTTCACTTCAAGGCGTGTGAAACATGGCGACGTCAATGCCACCAATAGTTACACAGATTATCGCCAGATCGAGGGTCTTGTCGAAGGAGTGCGCCTGCGCCGCAGCGGCACGGCAACACTTGCCTTTCTCACCAAGGGCAAGCGTTGATCACCCTTGTATAGACATGGATTTACGAGGCCTCCCGAACCCCGTCGCACCGCAGCTTGCGAATCGGGGAACTGCTGGCTAGCGGCACCACAACGACGGTTTGTAGATCAGGTCCATCCAGAGTGCCCAGCTGGCCACTGCGCACAGCAAACCTCCTGCGATGCGCGTTCCCCAGTCCGCACGTTTCGCATTGACCCCTGCTTTCAGCCGAATCCACACCAAGGGCCCACCCACCAGCCACACACCACTGCCCAGGCCAAAAAGCGCCATGCTGAGCGCCCCTTCCAGAGGCCCTCCGCTCAGCGCAGCCACGAGCAGCGCGGAATAGAGCAGGCCACAGGGCATCAAGGCCCAAAGCCCACCAGCAACCAGAACCCCGCCTGGTGCACTGACCAGAGGCCGCACACGCGCCCATACGGTACGGCCCGCCTGCTCTACCCACAGGGGCTGGCGCGCCTGGATCACCATCATCAAACCCCACGCCATCACCGCAACATGCATCAGGGTCCACGCAGGGCGAAGTGCCACGGTTTGCTGGGTCAACCATGCCAGGCTGTCCATGGCCCATGCAGCCAAGCCACCCGCCACAGCGTACCCGGCCAAGCGGCCAGCATGAAAAGCGACGGCGCGCCGAATGACACCGCCACGGGGCACCCACTGCACTGTCTGCACCGTCGGGGGAGTTGCCTGTGGCTGCGCATCGCCACCGGCTGTGGACGCCATGCCCACACCGCCCTGCCCGATCAATGCCCCACAAGGCGCAGAACACATGACCAAACAATGGGACCCGCCAACGAGCCCCATCAGCAAGGCGGTTGAGGCGACCGTAGCAATCATGAGGATCAGATGATGCGCGAAAAACGGGCGCGGTTGCGGTCAGCCTGCAGGTAACGGTCAAAGACCATGGCAATGCCACGCACAAAGAACCAGCCCATGGCAGTGACCTCGACCCCATCGGGCCGCACCACCACAAGCCCCTGCTCGGCCATGGTTTCCAGTTGCGCCAGCTCCGCAGAGAAGTAGTGGCGAAAGTCGATCAACCACGCTTGCTCCATGGGCTCAAACAACAGCTCGCCTTGGCACATCAAGGCCATGATGACGGCGCGGCGCACAAGATCGTCGCGCGTCAGGGCCAACCCACGAACGACGGGCAGGCGCCCCTGATTCAGAAAATCGTAATACTCATCCAGGGTCTTGGCATTTTGGCTGTAGGTGGCTCCGACCCGGCCAATCGCAGACACCCCCAGGCCGATCAGGTCGCAATCAGGTTGCGTACTGTAGCCCTGGAAGTTGCGGTGCAGACGCCCCTGGCGCTTGGCGACTGCCAATGCATCCTCAGGCAATGCAAAGTGGTCCATGCCCACATACACGTACCCAGCATCCATGAAGGCGTCCAGCGAACGGGAGAGCATCGACACCTTGCCTGCAGCCGCTGGCAACTCGGCCGAAACAATACGGCGCTGAGGCTTGAAACGTTCTGGCAGATGGGCATACGCGTACAACGCGATACGGTCAGGCCGCAGCTGCGTAACCTGGGCCAGCGTGCGGTCAAACGACTCTGGCGTCTGCCGAGGCAGGCCGTAGATCAAATCCACATTGATGGATTCAAAACCCAGCGAACGTGCGGACTCCACCAGCGAAAACACCTGCTCGGCAGGCTGTATGCGGTGAACGGCCTTTTGAACCTCGGGATCGAAATCCTGCACCCCAAAGCTCAGTCGGTTGAACCCCAGTTCCGCCAGCACTGCAAGGCGGTCCGCATTGACGGTGCGAGGGTCCACCTCAATCGAATACTCCCCGCCCGGCGCCAACGAAAAGCTGCGTTTGAGCATGCCCATCAGCTCCCGCAAGCCCTCGTCCGATAGAAAAGTGGGCGTGCCACCACCCAGGTGAAGCTGACTCACCACCTGCCCCGTGCCGCAGTGTGCTGTGTGCAAGTCAATCTCGCGGCTCAAATACCGCAAATACACCTCTGCCCGATCATGGTGTTTGGTGATGATCTTGTTGCAGGCGCAGTAGTAACAAAGGGACTCGCAAAAGGGGATGTGCACGTACAAAGACAGCGGCAAGGCCTTCGTCATGGAGCCCAGCCTGCGCTGCTCCAAGGCAAGCGCGTAGTCGTCCTGCCCAAAGGCCTCGACGAAACGGTCAGCTGTTGGGTAAGAGGTATAACGGGGCCCTGGCACGTCGAAACGGCGCAGCAGCTCGGGCGAAACAGCGGTCATGGGCAAATTCCTTGCGTACACTTCGACTGTGCCGTAAGCTGCACTCCATGTCCTTGACCTGCATCAAGTGATGGGCCGGGACGAACAGCGACAATTTGATGCACATCAGTCGCCCACCCGCAACCAAAGGCCCAGCCTGTTAGGCATATGGGGCGATATGCTCAAACCTTACCCAGCCTCTGTGCCTATGAACCCGCTCACCATCAAAGTCGCCTGCTCCAACTGCAACCTGCGCGAGCTGTGCATGCCGGTGGGGCTGAGCGAGGAACAGCTGCAACGCATTGACGAGGTCGTTGCCGTTCGCCGCAAGATCAAACGCGGTGGAACCCTTTTCCGCAACGGCGAATCCTTCACCTCGCTCTATGCCATTCGAACCGGCTTCTTCAAAACATGTGTAGCCACCGAAGACGGGCGTGACCAGGTCACGGGTTTTCAGATGGCAGGCGAGATCATCGGCCTTGATGGCATCGTGAATGACCACCACACCTGCGATGCGGTGGCCCTGGAAGACGCGGAAGTCTGCGTCATGCCGTTTGACCGCATCGAAGAGCTGTCCCGCGAAGTCACCGCCTTGCAGCACCATGTGCACAAGATCATGAGCCGCGAGATTGTCCGCGAGCATGGCGTGATGCTGCTCTTGGGCAGCATGCGCGCTGAGGAGCGCCTGGCTGCGTTCCTGCTCAACCTGGTTCAGCGCCTGCACGCCCGGGGGTTCTCGCAGTCCGAGCTCGTGCTGCGCATGACCCGCGAAGAGATCGGTAGCTACCTGGGCCTCAAGCTCGAAACCGTGAGCCGCACCTTCTCCAAGTTTGTGGAAGAAGGCATTGTCGAGGTCAAGCAGCGCCATGTGCGCATCCTGGAGACCGAGGCCCTCAAGCGCATCGTGAACAACCAGCAAGCCTGCCACTGAACCTGCTGTGGTCTGCCATCCTGGCAGTCCTTACCACATTGACCTTAGCCAATAGGTGGCACTACCGCTCAAGGGCACGATGATGTCTTGCGGCAGTCATCGGGACGTTCGCCTTCGGGAACCGGGCAACGGTTAAGTTCAAACGGTGACATCGCCAGCAGCGTGGTCAACGCGCTGGATGCCATCGTGATCATCCAGAACGCAAAAAAGGCAAGCGTGTACACGCCCTGCCGTGACAATGCCAACGGCTGCCCAAACCAGTGCAGGTCTTGCGGATCCACCATCGCAAAAACCAGCATTTCCATCACACCGGCCATCAAAAAGGCCGGCCAGGCAATCCACATCACGCGTTGCATCCACATTGGTTTGTCTCCTGGTAAGGCCGTGCAGGCATGCCGCCCGGCCAGGTGGGTTCAGCGCGGCTGGTCCTGGACCGGGGTGGCAGCGTGGTTGCGGCCCTTCATGGCTGGCAACAGGCTTTTTTCTGGGGTGGCCAGTGTCTTGTTGATCTCGATGCCCTGGCGGTAATAATCTTCCGCGACTACAGGGTCGGGGCGCGATATCGCGAGCCACAGGGTCACAAACCCTGCAATGATCACGATCACGGGACCGGCGATGATCAGCCACACATGGCCAAACCTCCACCAGGGTGCAGCGGCAGAAGGGGCAGTGCCGAGGGCGGAACTGGATGGCATGGTGCTTACTCCTCAAAAATTATCTTGCTCAAAGCAAGACCCGCGAAGGTCTTGCACCCGGGCGCGCGCTGCGTTATCGCGGCACCAGAAACACGGATTTCTCGCTCACATGGGCGTCCGCGCTCAAAGCCTGGACATCGAACTGCACGGCATGTGATCCTGAAGGGGCTGATCCATAGGGTATCTGCAAACGGACGGCCACCCACCGGGACTCCGCCGCACCGATGTCCACCTCGGCATCAGAAGCGACTTCCAGCCCTTCAAGGCCACGCACACTGATGCGATAGCGCTGGGGGCCTTCAGTGGCGTTCATGATCTGCAGGCGGTAGATGTTCTCCAGCTTTCCACCCGCCACGATGCGCGACAGCGCCGCCCGATCACGCACCACATCCACCTTCAAGGGCGTGCGTGTGACAAGGCTGGCCATCATGCCTACGCACAGGGCCACCAGGACCGCGCTGTATATCAGCACACGCGGCCGCAGCACGCGGCGCAGGATCTGCGACTGACTCCACCGTTTGGCCACGCCGTTCTGCGTAGAAAACCGGATGAGCCCGCGCGGATACTGCATCTTGTCCATCACGGTATTGCAGGCGTCCACGCACAGGCCGCAGCCGATGCATTCGTACTGCAAGCCCTTGCGAATGTCGATGCCCACGGGGCACACCTGCACACACAGCGAGCAGTCAATGCAATCGCCCAACCCCTGGGCCTTGTAGTCGATGTTCTTCTTGCGCGGCCCACGCTGCTCACCGCGTTCTGGGTCGTAGGTAACGATCAGCGTGTCCTTGTCAAACATGGCGCTCTGAAAGCGCGCATAGGGACACATGTATTTGCACACCTGTTCGCGCATATAGCCGGCATTGCCATAGGTGGCAAAGCCATAGAACAGTACCCAGAAAATCTGCCAGCCACCCTGCACCGCCAGCAGCTCTGCCCCGAGTTCGCGGATGGGCACGAAATAGCCCACGAACGTGAACCCCGTCCACAACGCCACGGCAATCCAGATGACCTGCTTGAAAAACTTCTTGCGAACCTTCTCGAAGGTCCAGGGCCCATTGTCCAGCCGAAGCCGCGCACTGCGATCGCCTTCGATCTTGTGCTCGATCCACATGAACATTTCGGTGTAGACCGTTTGCGGGCACGCAAATCCACACCAAAGCCGCCCCGCCACTGCCGTAAACAGGAACAGCGACAACGCCGAGATGATGAGCAGGCCCGTAAGGTAAATGAAATCCTGGGGGTACAGAACCAGGCCGAAGATGTAGAACCGCCGAGCCCCCAGATCAAACAGCACCATCTGGCGCTGCCCCCATTCAAACCAGGGCAGCCCGTAGAAAACGATCTGCGTGAGAAACACCATCCCCCAGCGCCAACGCGCGAACAGGCCACTGATGGAACGCGGGTAGATCTTCTTTTGCGCTTCGTACAGGGAAACAATCTCGCCCTGTGATGAGGCATCGGACGCAACCGGCGCTATCGGGATGACCTTGCGAGCAGGCTCGCTGGGTGGGTTCATGATGGTATCGGTCCGTTTGCTTCGTGGTTCTCAGTTTGCGCTGCCCCCTGGAGCAGTGCCTGGGCACTGCTCCAAGTGGCCAAGGCTCAGCGTGCAGCGGCCTGGGTGCCGTTCGACAAGCCCCAGACATAGGCCGACAGCACACCGATCTGCGCTTCTGTCAGCTTGTCCGCCTGTGCGGGCATCTGGTTGACCTTGCCGTTGTTGACCATGGCAGTGATGGCCGCCTCACCCCAGCCATGCAGCCAGATGTCGTCGGTCAGGTTGGGTGCACCCAGTGCCTGATTACCCTTGCCGTCCATTCCGTGGCAGGCTGCACACGCCGTGAACTTGGACTTGCCCAACGAAGCACGCAGCGAGTCATGCGGGCTGCCCGAAAGACTCAACACATAGTGCGAAAGATTGCGCACATCTTCGGGGGAGCCCACTGCGGCAGCCATGGGAGGCATGTTGCCGATACGGCCCTTCTCGATGGTTTCACGGATCTTCTCGGGTGCACCGCCATGCAACCAATCGCCATCAGCCAGATTGGGGAAACCCTTGCTACCCCGGGCGTCCGAGCCATGGCACTGCGCGCAGTTGTTCATGAACAGGCGCTCGCCAATGGCCTGGGCCTGAGGATCCTTGGCAATGTCTTCCGGCTTCATCGAGGCAAAGCGGGCATACAGCGGCTCCAGCTCGGCCTTGGCCTTGGCCATCTCAGCTTCGTATTCACCCTTCTGTGTCCAGTTGAGCTTGCCGGAAAAGCTACCCAGGCCAGGATAGGCGGCCAGGTAGCCCAGGCCGAAGATGATGGTGATGACAAACAGCCACACCCACCAGCGTGGCAGGGGGTTGTTCATCTCGACCAGGTCTTCGTCCCAGACGTGGCCGGTGGTGTTGTCGGACGTGGCCATCACCTTCTTACGGCCTGCCATCCAAAGCAGAATGCCGCAGGCGATGATGCCGACCAGGGTCAGCGTGGTCACAAAGACCGACCAGAAATTGCTGGTGAAGTCACTCATGGGGTGTTCTCGTTCTGGTGAAGGTCAATCTTGCTCGAAAGGCAGCTGGGCTGCCTCGTCGAACCGGGCCTTATTGCGGCCTCGGTAGGCCCAGACCCAGATGCCAATGAAACAGGCCATTGAAGCCAACGTGGCCACAATGCGCATGGTGGTGATGTCCATGGGGATATCTCCTTTACTTGAGCGCGCGGCCCATGACTTGTAGGTACGCAATCAGCGCTTCCATTTCCGTCTTGCCCTTGACATCAGCGGCAGACGCAGCGATCTGTTCGTCGGTGTACGGCACACCCACAGTGCGCAGGGCCTTCATGCGCGGCGCCACGCTGGCGGGGTCCACGGCGTTCTTCTCCAGCCAGGGGTAGGCAGGCATGTTCGACTCGGGCACCACATCACGCGGGTTGTTCAGGTGGATGCGGTGCCATTCGTCGCTGTACTTGCCTCCCACGCGGTGCAGGTCGGGGCCTGTGCGCTTGCTGCCCCACTGGAAGGGGTGGTCGTACACAAACTCACCCGCCACCGAATAGTGCCCATAGCGCAGGGTTTCAGCGCGGAAGGGGCGGATCATCTGCGAGTGGCAGTTGTAGCAACCTTCACGGATGTAGACGTCGCGGCCCACGAGTTGCATGGCGTTGTAAGGCTCCACGCCCTTGACCGCCTCGGTTGTGGACTTCTGGAAGAACAGTGGCACGATCTCTACCAGGCCGCCGATGGCGATGACCAGGAGGATCAGCACGATCATCAGGAAGTTGTTGGTTTCCACCTTTTCATGGGAGAAGCCGGTCGAATTCGATGGGTTGTTGTTAGACATGAGTTATCTCCTTCGGCTCAGGCGTGGGCCGCATTCACGGCAGGAATCGCCACCTTGACCGAACGGCCCGAGATCGCTGTCATCCACACGTTCCAGGCCATGACCAACATGCCACCCAGATACAGCAGGCCACCGGCCACGCGGATCACATAGAACGGATAGGTCGCCTTCACGCTTTCCACAAAGGTGTAGGTCAGCGTGCCGTCGGGGTTGATGGCGCGCCACATCAGGCCTTGCATCACACCGGCAATCCACATCGCGGCGATGTACAGCACGATGCCAATGGTGGCCATCCAGAAGTGCAGCTCAATGGCCTTGATGGAGTGCATCTTTTCGCGGCCAAACAGTCGGGGCACCAGGTAGTACAGCGAGCCCATCGAGATCAGACCCACCCAGCCCAACGCGCCAGAGTGCACGTGGCCCACGGTCCAGTCGGTGTAGTGGCTCAGGGCGTTGACGGTCTTGATGGACATCATCGGACCTTCGAACGTGGACATGCCGTAGAACGAGAGCGACACGATCAGGAAACGCAGGATGGGGTCGTCACGCAGCTTGTGCCATGCGCCCGACAGGGTCATGATGCCGTTGATCATCCCGCCCCAGCTGGGTGCCAGCAGGATCAGCGAGAACACCATGCCCACCGATTGCGTCCAGTCAGGCAGCGCGGTGTAGTGCAGGTGGTGAGGGCCGGCCCACATGTAGGTGAAGATCAAGGCCCAGAAGTGCACGATCGACAGGCGATACGAATACACGGGTCGTCCCGCCTGCTTGGGGATGAAGTAGTACATCATGCCCAGGAAGCCTGCGGTCAGGAAGAAGCCCACGGCGTTGTGACCATACCACCACTGCACCATGGCATCCTGCACACCGGCGTAGGCCGAGTAGCTCTTCATGAGGTCAGCCGGGATCGCAGCGCTGTTGACCACGTGCAGCAATGCCACAGCCAGGATGAACGCGCCAAAGAACCAGTTAGCCACATAGATGTGCTTGACCTTGCGCACACCGATGGTGCCAAAGAACACGATGGCATAGGACACCCAGACCAGCGTTATCAGGATGTCAATCGGCCATTCGAGTTCAGCGTATTCCTTGCCCTGGGTGTAGCCCATTGGCAGGCTGATGACGGCCCCGGCAATGACCAGCACCCATCCCCAGAAGGTGAAGGCCGCCAGGGGCCCGGCAAACAGGCGAACCTGGCAGGTGCGTTGCACCACGTAGTAACTGGTGGCGAACAGCGCACTGCCACCAAACCCAAAGATCACCGCATTGGTGTGCAAGGGTCGCAAGCGGCCATAACTGAGCCACGGAATGCCAAAGTTGAGTTCAGGCCAGGCAAGCTGGGCGGCGATGATGACGCCCACCAGCATGCCAACCACCCCCACAACCACGGCCAGGATAGAAAACTGCCGCACCACTGTATCGTTGTAGTGCGCAGCATTTGTTTTTGGAGAATCCATCGGGCACCTCTTTGTAATGCAGTAAGAGTTTGTTGCAGTCAGCTTTTTTGGGCATTGACACAAGTCAACCGTCTCGGAGAATCCGCTCTCCCTCTTGCTCGACACTCTCGAACTGGCCGTGGTAGACCGCCCACCACAGGCCCGCCAGAATCATCAGCACCAGCACCACGGACAGTGGAATCAGCAGATAAAGAATGTCCATCAGGCAGCCTCCAGCCAGCTTGTTTTTGAGATATCAATCGGCACAGCGCCCTGTTGTGGCCGCAGGTCTTCGCCTTGCGCAGGCAAAGCCGGCAGGTCGCGCGCAAGGCGCGCGGCGTTGAGCACCACCAGCAGCGAGCTGAGCGCCATGCCCAGCCCGGCCAACCAGGCTGGCATCCAGCCCACCACCGCCAGCGGAACACACAACGCGTTGTAGCCGGCAGCCCACCACAGGTTCTGGCGCACCACACGCAAGGTACGGCGCGCCAGCAGCACGGTCTGGGGCACCAGTGCCAAGCTGTCGCCCAGCACCACAAAATCGGCCTGCGACTGCGCCAGCGGCACCGCACGGCCAAATGCAAACGACACATGGGCCCCTGCCAGCACCGGGCCATCGTTCAGCCCATCGCCCACCATGGCCACCTGGTGGCCACCGGCCTGCAAGGACTGCAACGCAGCCAGCTTGCCCTGGGGCGTGCACTCGCCCGCAGCCTGGGCAATGCCCGCTTGCGCCGCCACACGTTGCACCGCGCCCACGCGGTCGCCCGACAGCAGTTGCACCGCCACGCCGCCCTGCTCCAGCGCAGTCACTACAGCCGGTGCCTCTGCGCGCAGGTCCTCCACCAGATCAAAGCGGGCCAGCTCGGACACTGCGCCGCTGACATGCTGCTCCGACAGCACCACCTGCAGCGCCGACCCCGCTTCTTCAGGCGCCACGCCTGCATGGTGCGCAGACCCCAGCCGGACCTGGCGCGCGGGCTGTCCGGCCCCCAATCTGTCGTGCACCCTGGCCACCAGGCCCTGCCCGGCTTCTTCCTGCAGATCGGTCACCGCCCAGCGACCATCGTCCAGCGCAGCAGCCGCAGCCACCACCGCTCGCGATGCAGGGTGCATCGAGTGGCGCGCCAGAGACGCCGCCAGAGCCAACACCTCTTCCGTGTTCCACCCATGGGCCGTGTGTACGGCCTGCAAGGCCATGCCGTCCCGCGTGAGCGTGCCGGTCTTGTCGAACACCACGGTGTCCACATGGGCCAGTGCCTCCAGCCCCTGCAGGTTGCGCACCAGCACACCATGGCGCGCCAGCGTGCCAGCGGCGGTGAGCATGGCCACCGGCGTGGCCAGCGACAGCGCGCAGGGGCAGGTGACGATGAGCACAGCCACCGCCACCATCAGGGCATGCCCCGGGTCGGACGGCCACCAGTACACCGCAGCCAGGCCCGCTGCCACGAGCACCGCCACCAGAAACGGCCGCGCAATGCGATCCGCCAATTGGGCAAGGCGTGGCTTTTGCAGCGACGCGCTTTCCATCAGCGCCACGATCTGGGCGAAGCGGGTCTGCCCGCCCGTGCCTTCCACATGCACCTCCACCGGCGCCTGCAGGTTGTAGCTGCCCGCCGTGACCGTGCTGCCCACGGGGCGCGCCACGGGGGTGGACTCGCCCGTCAGCAGGGATTCATCGGCGTGCGTGCTGCCCAGCGTGATGCGCCCATCGGCCGGAAACGCCTCGCCCGGCAGCACACGAATGGTGTCTCCCGCCACCACACGGCGCGTGGCCACGCGTACAAAGCTGCCATCGGCCGTGCGCCGCTCTACGCTATCGGGCAGGCGGTTCATCACAGCTTCCAGCGCACCGGCGGTGCGGTCGCGCAGGCGCAGCTCCAGCCAGCGGCCCGTGAGCAGGAAGAAAACAAACATCGTCAGCGAGTCGTAGTACACCTCCTTGCCGAAGATGCCTGCAGGGTCGAAGGTGCCCGCCGTGCTCACCACAAAGGTGATGGCCATGCCCAGCGCCACGGGCAGGTCCATGCTGACGCGGCGCAGGCGAATATCGCGCAGCGCACTGCTGAAGAACGGCCCACACGAGAACACCACCATGGGCAGCGTGATGACCCACGAGGCCCAGCGCAGCAACTGCTCCATCTCGCCCGTCAGGTCGCCAGGTTGCGCCACGTACGCGGGCCACGCGTACATCATCACCTGCATCATGCAAAAGCCTGCCACCAGCCAGCGCCACAGGGCACGGCGGTTCTCACGCTGGCGCTGCTCGCGCGCAAAGGCATCCATGGCGGGCATGGCGCGGTAGCCTGCCTTGTGCACAGCGTCCATCCACTGAGAGGGCCGAACTTGCGAAGGCTGCCACACCACGCGCGCACGGCGCGTGGCAGCGCTCACATCCGCCTGCAGCACGCCGGGCACGCTGCGCAGGGCATCTTCGATGGTGAGGGCACAGGCCGCGCAGTGCATGCCGTCCAGCACCACCTGGGAGTCCCAGGCACAGCTGGCGGGATCTTCGGCAGCCTGGCCCGTTGGCCCCACAGGCCGACCGAACGCCGACCACTCCTGCGGGTCGTCCAGCAGCACGGCGTGCGCGGCAGGCTCCGCATTGGAAACAGCATCGGGCGGATGTGCCGGGGAGGAGGCCGGCGCACCGGGTCGAAACATTGACATGGTTCAAGCCTATCGTTCGGGCATGACAGGTACATTGACCTGCATCAAGTCCCAGAACATGATTCATCCTAAGCTTGTTCCATCACTTTGAGGAGACCTTTATGTACAAACGCATCCTGATCGCAACGGACGGCTCACCCCTTTCCGACAAGGCCGTGGAACACGGACTGTCGCTGGCCGCGCTCACCGGCGCCTCTGCCGTGGCTCTCAAGGTGGTGCCCCGCTACCCCCGCAGTTACTTCGAGGGCGGCATGCCCGTCGATACCAACGACGTCAAGCGCATCGAAACCCAATGGGGCGATGCGGCACAGGCCATGGTCGATGGCGTGAAGGCCCAGGGCGACGCCCAAGGCGTGGCAGTCAAGGCCGTCATCGCCAAGTCCGACCTCGTGGCCGAAGCCATCATCTCGGCCGCCAAGAAGCACAAGTGCGACCTGATCGTGATGGCATCGCACGGCCGCAAGGGCCTCAAGCGCCTGTTGCTGGGCAGCGAGACGCAGCATGTGCTGACGCACTCGCACATCCCCGTTTTGGTGCTGCGTTGAGCATCAAAACAGGGCCTATCGCTTATCCACAAAGCACTGAAAGCTATTAAATACATAGCAAACCCCAAAAAGGCAAGACGCCTTCTCGGGGTTTTTTCATTCCCGGCTGGATTGCCGACAGCTCAGTGGTTGCCCAGATACAGCTGCGCCATGCGCTCATCGGCCAGCAGCCCCTGTGCGGGGCCCTGCAGCACGCACCGCCCCTGGTCCAGGATGTAGCCCTGCTGGCTGATCTGCAGCGCCTGGCGCGCGCGCTGCTCCACCATCAGCACCGCCACGCCTGCGGCGGGCAGCTTTTGCACCATGTCGAACACCTTGCCGACCAGCGAGGGCGCCAGCGCTGCCGTGGGTTCGTCCAACACCATGATGCGGGGCGAAGGCATGAGGGCCCGCGCAAAAGCCAGCTGCTGGCGCTCGCCGCCCGAGAGATTGCTGGCGGGCTGAGGCAATCGTTCCACCAGCGCCGGAAAGTCCGCCAGCACCTCATCCATGCGCTGCTTGAGGTGCTTCACGCCCCGCACCACTTGCAGGTTCTCGCGCACGGTGAGGGACGGGAACACATTCGCCACCTGCGGCACATAGGCCAGCCCTGCGTCAAAGCGGTCTTCGGCCGACAAGGCCGTGATGTCGCGCCCGCCCAGGTGGATGGTGCCCGCCACCCGTGGCAGCAGGCCCAGCAGGGCCTTCACCAGCGTGGACTTGCCCGCGCCGTTGGTGCCTGCAATGGTCACGATCTCGCCCGGTGCCACGGCCAAGTCAATGCCGTGGATGATGTCCACCTCGGAATACCCGCCGCGCAATTGCGCGATCTGCAGCAAGTTGTCTGCGCCGCTCATACCACCCCTCCCATGTAGGCTTCCTGCACGCGCGGGTCGTCCAGCACCGTGTGCGGGTCCCCCTCGGCCAGGATGGAGCCCCGGTCCATCACGATCATGCGATTGGACAGCGACTTGAGCGCCTGCAGGTGGTGCTCGATCACGATGAACGCGATGCCCTGCCCGTTCAGCTCGCGCACGCGGTCACAGATCTCTTCGATCAGCACCGGGTTCACCCCGGCAAACGGCTCGTCCAGCAAGATGCAGCGCGGGTCCAGCATCAGCACCCGGCCCAACTCCACCAGCTTCTTCTGCCCGCCCGACAAGCCCCCCGCCTTCACATCGCGCACCCGCGCCAGGTTCAAAAACTGCAGGATGCGGTCCGCCTTGGCAGACAACTGCGCCTCGTGCTCGCGCAGGCTGCGCGTCTGGAAGAAGGCATTCACCAGCCGCTCCCCTTGCGGGTTGGCGGCAGCCGCCATCAGGTTCTCGTGCACCGTGAGGCTCTTGAACTCGCGCGGAATCTGAAAGGTGCGCACCAGCCCCAGCCGCGCGCGGCGATAGGGGGGCATGCGGGTAATGTCCTGCCCCTCAAAGTGGATCTGCCCTGCATCCGCTGGCTGCTGCCCGGCAATGGCCGCAAACAATGTGCTTTTGCCCGCACCGTTGGTGCCTGCAATGCCCAGAATCTCGCCCGTGCCCAGTTGCAGCGACACACCGTCCACCGCCTTGAAGCCCCCGAATTGCCGCGTGACGGCATCTACTTTCAGCATCGTTGTCATTTGCTCACTCCCGAGCCACCGAACAGGCCGTTGGGCTTGTACAGAGTGACCAGAATCAGCGCCAGGCCCACCGCAGCCAAACGCAGGCTGGCCATGCCAACTTCTGACACGCCCGGCACCCAGTCCTTGGCAAAGCGCGAGCCCTCCAGAAACACCATGAGCAGCAGCGAGCCAAACACCGCACCACGCACCGTGCCCGAGCCGCCCATCACCAGCCCCATCCACACATAAAACGTGATGAGCGGGATGAACTGCTCTGGCGTGATGAAGGTGATGAAGTGCGCATAGAACGCCCCCGCCACACCCGCCAGCGCCGCCCCCAGCATGAACACCTGCACCTTGAACCAGGCAGGGTCCTTGCCCAGGGCCGACAACGCGGGCTCATCGTCGCCAATGGCCTTGAGCAGCCGCCCAAACGGGCTGGCCGCCAGGCGCACCGTGCCCCAGGCCACCACCGCAACCACAGCCAGCAGCGTGGCAAAAATCGCCATGTCCGACACACCACTGCCCCAGGACGCAAACAGCTTGGGCAAGCCGGGCAAGCCCTGCACGCCCTTGGTGAGCCAGCTTTCTTGCTGGATGGAAATACGCACCGCCTCCGAAAAACCCAGCGTCAC
Organism: Acidovorax sp. NN32; assembly: GCF_057597245.1. Taxonomy (NCBI): domain Bacteria; kingdom Pseudomonadati; phylum Pseudomonadota; class Betaproteobacteria; order Burkholderiales; family Comamonadaceae; genus Acidovorax; species Acidovorax sp. NN32. The sequence goes on along the minus strand of NZ_CP199679.1, from coordinate 2,049,148 downwards.
GATGGCCAGGTAATCATCGCGCAGGCGCAGCGACAGCAGGCCAATGGGCAGCGCCAGCAAGCCCGAGAGCACAGCCGCCGCCACAAAACACAGCACCAGCGGCACGCCTTGCAGCGCCAGCAAGCCCGAGGTGTAGGCGCCCACGGCAAAGAACGCCACGACGCCAAAATTGACCAGCCGGGTCAGGCCGAACTGCAGGTTCAGGCCCAGCGCCAGCAGGCAATAGATAAGCGCAACGATGCCAATGGCACACAGGTAGGCAATCATCGGTCGAACTCCTTACCGCACCAGTTGCACGCGGCCCATGATGCCCGCCGGGCGCACCAGCAGCACCAGGGCCAACACCACAAACGACAGCACCAGCTTGTACGACGGCCCCATCAGTGGCACCGCCAGCTCTTGCGCCACGCACAGCAGCAGCGCACCCAGCACCGCGCCCACCGGGCTACCGATGCCACCCAGCACCATGGCGGCAAACGCGGGGATCAGGCTCTCCCACCCCATCTCGGGGCTGACCACGGCCTTCATGCCCAGCAGCACGCCGCCCAGCGAGGACAATGCACCCACCAGCAACCAAAGGCTCAGCATCAACCCATTGGCGCGAATGCCGCTGGCCCGCGCCAAGTCCGCACTGTCGGCCACGGCGCGCAGCTGGCGGCCAAAGCTGGTGCGGTAGATCAGCACAAACACCACCATCAGGCAAACGGCGGCCACCGCCGCAATGGCCAGGTCGGTGGGCAACACGCGAATGCCGCCAAAGTTCCAGGCGCGCACCAGGGGCAGGTCAAACGTGCGCTGGTCATGCCCGGCAAAAAAGCCGATCAGGCTGCGCAGCAAAAACCCGAGGCCAATGGCCGCGAGCATGGACGACACCATGGGCCGCCCGGCCAGCTTGCGAAAGATCAGCGTGTACGAGCCCGCCGACACCACAGCCGTGACCACCATGCAGATGAGCGCCGCAGCCCACAGCGGCCAGCCCCCCAGCAGCTGCACCGCCACGGCAGCGTAGGCGCCAGTAGTGAGCATGTCGCCCGTGGCTGCGTTGGGAAAGCGGTTGACGCCCATCACCAGGGTCATGGCCAGGGCAGGCAGTGCCACCACCAGGCCTTCGATCAATCCGTTGATCAGCAGGTTTACAAAGTCGATCCAGGTCATTGCGTCATTCCGTCATCCCATGCACATCTGCGCTGTGCGCCGCAAAAAAATGCCCGGGGCCTGCACCTGGCAGGCGCACCGGGCGCTGTCCATCACATCATGATGGACACCACGTCGCGCCGCACCAGTTGGCCCTTTTCGATGATGAACACGCCAAAGTCCGGCGTCACATCGCCCGCCTTGTCAAAGTCCAGCTTGCTCGATGCGCCTTCGTAGTTCACCTTGGCCTTTTTGGCCAGTTGCGCCTTGCCTTCGGCAAAGGTGAACACGGCCGTGCCGGGGGCGTTGGAGACATCGCGCAGCTTGGCGTTGATCTGCTCTACCGTGGCCTTGGGACCAGCGGCCTCCATGGCCAGCGCCAGCGAGATCACCATGTCGTACGCCATGGCGGCGTAGATGTTGGTGGAGGCCGCCTTGCCCGTAGCCTTGGTGAAGGCGGCATCAAATTGGGCGTAGGAGGCGCTCTTTTCGTTGGACACCGTCTCCACCGAAATGATGCCCTCGCACACCTCAGCGCCCAGGGCCTTCACCAGATCGGGATTGGCCGCCCAGCCGGGGATGACCCATTTGTTATCGGCGCCCGACTGGAACCACTCGCGCAGGATGATGGTGGTGTCGGGCAGGTACGAGCCCATCACGATCACATCGGGCTTGGCCGCCAGAATCTTCTGCAGCTCGCTGCGGTAGCTGGGGCGGCTGGGCTCGTAGGTGACATGCGCCGCCACCTTGCCACCCCGCTTTTCCCAAGCCTTGGTGAAGCCCTCCACATTGCCCAGGCCGGATGCGTTGTTGAACGCCATGGTGGCCGGGCGCTTGAAGCCGCGCTTGGTGCAGATCTCGGCAAACGCCGCGCCAAAGCGGTCGTTGGTGGCCTGAAAGCGCCACACCAGGTCCTTGGTGTCCAGCGTAGAGATGGCGGGCGCGCCCGACACATTCATCTCGATGATGCCTGCGGCATCGGTCAGCGGCATCACCGCCAGCGACACGCCCGATGCCCAGGTGCCCAGCACCGCCTGCACCTTGTTCACTTCGATCAGTTTCTTGGCGGCCAGCACGGCCGCGTCGGGCTTGGTTTGCGAGTCTTCTGTGAACAACTCCAGCTTTCGACCACCGGCCCCGCCAGCGGCATTGACCTCATCCACCGCCAGGCGAATGGCCTGCTGCATGCCAGGGCCGTAGGGGCTGCCTGCGCCCGTGATGGGCGTGAGCGAGCCGATGCGAAACACATCGCCTTGCTGGCTGAAGCTGATGGAGGGAAGGCACTGCAGGGCAGCAGCCGCGCCGCCGAGTTTGACGAAATTTCTACGTTGCATGGTGTTCTCCGGTGAGGGGGTGGGATGGGGTTGAGAGGAAATCAAAGCGTGTTCTTGACCCACACGCCGTCCTTGGCGATGGCGCGAATGCGCTCGCCCTGGTTCAACAGGCAGGTGACGTCGGTCAGCGGGTCGCCATCGACCAGCAACAGATCGGCCACGGCACCCGCCGTGATCTCGCCCAGCTGGCCTTGCTGGCCCAAAATCTCGGCGCCAATCAGCGTGGCCTGCTGCAGCACGGGGCCGTTGCCCAGAATCTCCGCGCGCAGGCGCAACTCGTCGGACTGCAGGTAATGCGTTTCGGCCAGCAGGTCGCTGCCCAGGCCCATCTTCACGCCCGCTTTAGCCAAAATCTTGATGGCCTCTTTGCCCTGCCCGCGCACGCTGTCAATCTTGGCGACCGAGGCTGCGGGCAAGCCATAACGCTCACCCTCATTGGCCAGGCCTTCATAAGTGATGAGCGTGGGCACCATGAAAGCCCCCATCTCGGCCATGAACTCTGCCGTAGGCGCATCCACCAGATTGCCATGCTCGATGGTGCGCACCCCGCAGCGCACCGCGCGGGCAATGGCGCGGGGCGTGTATGCGTGGGCCATGACGTAGGTGTTGGCATTGGAGGCCTCTTCCACAATGGCGTGCAGCTCGGCTTCGGAATAGCCCAGATTGCCAATCGGGTCGTTGGGCGACGCCACGCCGCCCGATGCCATCACCTTGATCTGCGTGGCGCCCTTCAGGATTTCTTCACGCACCGCCAGGCGGCAAGCATCCACGCCATCGACCACGCGGCCGATGTTGCCGAGCTTGTAGGCGCACGAACACACATCCAGGTCATCGTTGCGCGGCCGGAAATCCGCATGCCCGCCGGTTTGCGACAGCGCCTTGCCCGCAGGAAAGATGCGCGGCCCCTGCACCAGCCCCGTGCGCACCGCCTCGGCCAGCGACCAATCCGCCCCGCCCGCATCGCGCACGGTGGTAAAGCCCCGCTCCAGCATGCCCTTCATGATGGGCAGCGAGCGCATCATGGTGAACACATTGGGCATCTTGGCCACGGCGCCAAGGTTGAACGACGACGCCACCACGTGCACGTGGCAGTCGATCAGGCCGGGCATCAGGGTCATGCCCTTGGCGTCGAGCGTGGTTATGCCTTCTGGCACCTGCAGGTCGGTGCCTACCGCCGCAATGCGGCCGTCCTGCACCAAAACGGACAAGCCGGTGCGCAGGGTGAGTGCATGAACATCCAGCACACGGCTGTTTTCAATCAACAAAGAGGTCATGAGATTCGTCAAAGTGGGCGCCATGGCTTCAAATTACTCATAGCCCGGCTTTACTGGGGGCATGAGCACCATCAAGCATCCATCTGGTGCAATGCAGCCTCTACAGAGTGAGACACTTGACACGTTGCTGTCACAGGACGCATTTATCGGGCCAATTGCCCTTCTCCGCAACGCCTAAAATCTCACCATCCCATGAGCTGTACTCATACCCTGTAAGTCACACCCATGCGCCGCCTGTGCCCCACCATCTCTGAGCTGAACGCCTTTCACTCCGCCGCCAAGCACCAGGCCTTCACCATGGCCGCGCGCGAGCTGTGCGTGACGCAAAGCGCCATCAGCCGCCACATTGCCGCGCTGGAGGACTACCTGGGCCAGAAGCTGTTCATCCGCAAGGCGACGGGGCTGGAGCTGACCGAGGCGGGCGCCACTTACCTCAACGCCACCCGCCCCGCCATGGCCGCGCTGGAATCGGCCACGGCACAGCTCATGTCGTACGGGGGCGATGGCGGCTCGCTCAACCTGTCCGTGCCGCCCACGTTTGCGGCGCAGTGGCTGTTTCCGCGCCTGGGCCACTTCAAGCGCACGCTGCCGCAGGTGTCGCTGAACTTTGTGCGCTACCAGCACGCGCACGACTTTGCGACGCCGCACGAGTTTGACGCCGCCATCCAGTACGGCTACGGCAACTGGCCCAGCGCCAATGCGCGCTACCTGATCGGCAAAGAGACCAGCATCGTCTGCAGCCCCCAACTGCGCGACGCCCTGCCCTTGCGCACCCCGCAAGACCTGGTGCGCGCCACGCTGCTGCAACACATCGAAGTACCCCTGGCCTGGCAAGACTGGATGGAGGCTAACGGCCTGGACACCAGCGCCAGCCGCTTCGGGCCGGGCTTCAACCTCTACTCGCTCATCATCCGCGCGGCAGTCTCAGGCTTTGGCGTGGGCATCGTGCCCACGTGCCTGGTGGAAGACGAATTGCAGGCAGGCACGCTGGTAGAGCCCCTGAAAGACCGCTTTGACAGCCCCCTGGGCTACTACCTGTGCGCGCCCACGGCCCGCACCAACTTGTCGGTGTACCGGCTGGTGGCCGGGTGGCTGGAGCATTGCTGCAACCATGGGGATGGGGCTGCTGCGCCTGTGGCTGCAGAGGCCGGGGCGGGCTGCATCTTTTGCGCGCCACCGCAAGGACTGGGGAGCGCCAACACCGTCACCACGGCCAAGGTCACGGCGGGTTGACAAAGCCAGATCCGTGCGCTGGCAGGCCTGCGCGTGGGATAGCAGCCTATGGCGCGGCGCGAACATTTTTTAATCAAATAGGGCTCTGACGCTTATCCATCAAGCGCAAACAGCTATCAACAATATAGCAACCACTGTTTGCACGACCCAGCTGCCAACGAAGCATTCGGCAGCATCCGCCCGCGCGGGCACGAAGCCCCCTCACCCACCCACCCAAGGGCAAATTTCAATGCGCCCGGCACTGCGAAGAGGTGCTGGAAACCACGGAGTAATCGAAGTCTGCATCGATGGAGATGCACGCCGACTCGGGTGATGACGGCGGAAACCACGCCACCAGTTCACCGCCATTTCTGGCAATGTGAAAGAAGCGGTCCACCTTGGACCAATCCGCTCTGAAACCATCACTGTCTGAGCAGAACATCCTGGTGCTGGTGTAGCCCTTGCCGGAAACGACGTAGCTGTATTCCACCACCGGAAACTGGGCGATGAACTGGCGCGTTCCTCTACGTACTTGCACTGGGCGACTATCAATTTTGGTAAACCGCACCGGTGTGCTCAAGTAGGCACATTGGGGAACCGGAGGAGTCAAAAATAGGGGTGCAAGGGATGCCCCAATAATCGCAAACAGGGCAATTGCGAGGGCGACGGCGAGGATGCGGCGATTCATTGATGGGGTCTGACGAGGCTGAAATGGACTGATTCCGCATTGCTACCGATGGTATTTGACGGACCGCATATGACGATGCACACAGCTTTATGCTGTCAACGACGGCCAAGCAGCAAAACCAATTCATGAACCTCTCAAAGCGCATCGAATTCTCTCCAACGCTCTGAGTTCAGCCGCCGCGTAGCGGTCGGCTGCGACGAACATTGAGACCCGAAGGCCAAAAGGGAGCGCCCTGAATTGGAGAAGGGCGCAGCCCACGCAAAAGCGCTGGGTACCGAAGGGTGCACGGCGCTACAATATTGATAGCTTTTAGCGCTTGCAGCACAGGCACCCAGAGGCCAAAAAAGCCTGAAACTGACGAAGCGAACGCAGGCGGAGCCCAGCAGAGCGCCAAAACCCCCAAAGAGAAACCTTTGAGAAGGGCGAAGCGCTGGAGTTAATGGCGGCCTGGATATGCGAGTCAGGTTGAGCGACCTGTTATGTTTTAGATTTTATAATTTCGCAGGAGCGAAATATTTTGTCTTCCTTTATTTTATTAGTTATATCAACGGCAAGAGCTTCACCACGCTCCTTTATTGGAATAGCAGTTCCACCGCGATAAAAATTCGTATCTGCCCTCCACACCGTTTTATTGGTTTGCACATCAACCAATTTGACATTATAGATTGCATGAAAAATGCCGTATTCATTTCTTGTTCCACCATTTCGGCGAACACTCATAATAGTATCGGCTTTAAACGTTTTCATTTTATTGAGATGAACTTTCTCATCCAGCTCTAATGAAGAAATTCTACTCACCTCCAAAGCAGCACCGCAATCTCTTGCAATAGCACCCAGCTTTGCTTGGAAGGAATCGAAAAAATCTTTCCCAAATTCACTACCTACATCGGTCAGTACAAAAATACGTTTGGGCTCTTTAGTGTAATTTTCCGCCTTATTGGAAGCGATTGTTGTTGGCGCAACACAGGCGCTAAGAAGTACAGAAACGATAAATATCAAAAGTGTATTGCGACCAGTGTTCATAGACTCCCCATATTTCGGATGACGATATTACTTTAATAAAACATAACGTTTGAATTCAGCCGACCAGCCAGCGAAGCTGGCGCAGGTCGGCTGCAATGAATGGTTATGCCGCATCGCTCGCCCAGTGAAGTTCAACCTTGTCTAGCTGCCCTGGGCTCAATGCGAGCGCGTCCGCTTCTTGGATTTCGTTCCAGTTGATCGGCGGCCAGCGCTGAGCCGCTTCGTTCATCTGAGTCAGCTCAGCGACCTGCTGCTTTGCAATTGACAGGGCTCGGCTCGCCGCTTCACGTACGCTGGGAGCTTGAACAAATCCGGACAAATCGAACGAGTCAACTTTTCCGGAGCGGACGAAACCTTCGCCGATGCCAAGTACTTGCCAGACGCTCATTGCGGCCACCTCATGAGGCATAACGTAGAAGTAACCGGCACCGAAGCGCCAGCGAAGGGAACCCAAATGCGCAGCATTTGGGTGTCCGGTTGACTGCCAGGTTATGCCTCACTGCCAGGAATTCCACGTAGCGCTTCTCGGGCGGACATAACGACGCCGGGAGCACTAGAGGATGCCATCTCGAGGAGGACTTCCCTTTCCAGTGGATGCGTTCCCTCGCCAAGTATGTAAGCCAGGTGCTCCTGTCGTGGTTCCGGCCACGATCTCCATTGGCTTTTGATCTGGCACATAACCAACTGCGGGTCTGCATCAATGATGGAACGCGCCTCGATACACCCAACATCAGACCAATAGTCCGCATCGGGAAGATCCAGAAGTTCCGCCAGACGCTCAATCATTGACTTGGTTCGCTGAAGCATAACGGACAAAGTAAGCTGCCCGCCTTTGGCGGGTCAGCTTGACTGCCGGGTTAGGCGGGGCAACTGAGCGAAGCAAGACGGTCTCCTTTAAAATCGGCGGTAATTTTCTTGTCACTTCCCTTGGCTGCACTCCATGTCGCCAAAGATTCGGTTGAGCTTTCTGGCATACCCAATTGGAAATACACCGCTGATCTTGGAGAGCCCGCGCTAAGATTTTTGCAGGAAGCAACCGGGTTGGCCCAAGATCCACAGCTTCCATTTTTAAAACAAGTCCGCGCTATGCACACCCCATCGACGGATGCCCACTTTCCATTTCGAACACCACAAAGCTGTCTATCGATTTTTTCGCCGGCCACAAAGTACCCGAGGCCAGTAACCAAGGCCAAGGCGATCACTGCGAAGGGGATGCGATTCTTCATGGCCTAACGCCTGAGTTAAGCCGAGACGCAAAGCGGCATCGGCTTGAATAAATTGTTAGGGCTTGTTCTGTTTACCAGTCTCCTGCAATGCTCGGACAAGGTCTGGAGTGAGGTCACGATTTGGTTCATTACGAAGAATGAGGACGTTGATGATGCTCATATACATATAGTCGTGGTTCTTGGGGTCCATACGCGCGACGAGATCAACTGCAAGCTTTGTATCTTGAAGTTTCACGAGCTTGCCGAAGCCTTCAAGGGCTTGCGAAGTACTCTTGTTGTGTACGTAAAAGAATGCAGCTGAAATGAATTGCGCGACTACGCCAGCGACCCCAAGAACTACGGATTCGCTCAATTTATTCCGGTCGTAGAAATAGGCAATGAACGCAAGAATCACAACGATTAGGCCCGCCGCAGAAGCAACGACACTGCTCCAAAAGCTGACCTTCTGCTGGAAAAGGGTGGAGCCGTAGAACTCATGAAGTTTTTGAATGAATGGGTCACTAGTTTGAACCGGTGCTTCTTGGCTCACGAAATTCTCCATTGCAATGCCTAACTAGATTTAGGCGAAAAAATCAAAACAACAGAAGTCTGACAACGCATTTCGACACGGCTATTTCGCTGGCAGTATGCATGCCCTCGCCTTTTAGGCAAACCTAAAATTCTGCGGATGGACGCATTCCGATGCTTGTTCTGATCGGGCCCGCCAAGGCGGGCCTGGATGTCAGCCTTTCAACTTCAGGCAAACAACCCCTTGTACTGATCCCGCAACAAGTTCTTCTGCACCTTCCCCATCGTATTGCGCGGCAGCTCCGCCACCACAAAACACTTCTTGGGAATCTTGAAGTTGGCCAGCTGCGACTTAAGCTGGGCCACGATGGCATCGGCATCCAGTTTGGCACCGGGCTTGGCGATGACCACAGCAACGCCCACTTCGCCAAAGTCGGGGTGCGGCACGCCGACCAGGGCGCTTTCGGCCACGCCGGGCATGTCGTTGATGTAGCCCTCGATCTCTGCCGGATAGACGTTGTAGCCGCCGCTGATGATGAGGTCTTTGCTGCGGCCTACGATGTGGACGTAGCCGCGCTCATCGACCTTGCCCACGTCACCGGTCTTGAAGTAGCCGTCTTTGGTGAACTCTTCCGCCGTCTTCTCGGGCATGCGCCAGTAGCCCTTGAACACGTTGGGGCCCTTGACCTGGATGCCGCCGATCTCGCCCACGGGCAGGTCTTTGCCGTCGTCGCCCTGCACGCGCAGGCTCACGCCCGGCAGGGGGAAGCCGACGGTGCCACCACGGCGCTCATCCTCGCCTTTGTATCGCTTGTCGGCGCTGTAGGGGTTGCTGGTGAGCATGATGGTTTCGCTCATGCCGTAACGCTCCAGAATGGTGTGGCCGGTGCGTTGCTGCCATTCCTTGAAGGTTTCGATGAGCAGCGGTGCAGAGCCTGCAATGAACAGGCGCATGTTCTTCACGGCCTCTTTGGTCAGGCCGGGCTCTGCCAGCATGCGCACGTACAGCGTGGGCACGCCCATGAACACGGTGGCGCGGGGCATGGCGCCGATGACGGCCTTGGGGTCGAACTTGGCCATCCAGATCATCTTGCTGCCGTTGATGAGCGCACCGTGGATGGCGACGAACAGGCCGTGGACGTGGAAGATGGGCAGCGCGTGGATGAGCACATCGCCCTTCTTCCAACCCCAGTAATCCTTCAGCATCACGGCGTTGCTGAGCATGTTGCCGTGCGTGAGCATGGCGCCCTTGCTGCGGCCGGTGGTGCCGCTGGTGTAGAGGATGGCGGCCAGGTCGTCGGCACTGCGGGCCACGGCCTGGTGCTCATCGCTGTGGTGGGTGGCGCGCTCGAGCAGGCTGCCGGTGCGGTCGTCGCCCAGGGTGAACACATGCTGCGTGCCCAGCGTGAAGGCAATCTTGCTGACCCAGCCGAAGTTGCCGGGCGAGCACACCACCACCGCGGGCTCGGCGTTGCCGATGAAGTATTCGATCTCGGCGCTTTGGTAGGCGGTGTTGAGTGGCAGGAACACGTAGCCCGCGCGCAGCGTGGCCAGGTACAGGGCCATGGCTTCGACGGACTTTTCCACCTGCACGGCCACGCGGCTGCCTTGGGGCAGCTTGAGCGATGCGAGCAGGTTGGCGATGCGGGCGCTGGCGCGGTCCAGGTCGCGCCAGGTGTAGAACAGCGGGGTGCCGTCTGCCGCCATGGTCTCGACGGCGGTGCTGTCCAGGTCAGACGGGAAGGCTGCGCGCAGGGCGCTGAAGAGGTTGTTTTGGCTCATGGCAGTTGGACGGTTTTAAAGGTTTGGATCAACAAGGCGGGCGGGGCCCGTCAAAACAACGGCGCGCGTTTTTCAAGGAACGCGGTGATGCCTTCGCGGTGCTCGGCGCTGTCCGCGTAGGCATAGGGGTCAGGCGCCCCGTTTACTATATTTTTCATAGCTGCTTGTGCTTTACCATCAAGCGCCAGATGCATTTTTAATGCCCGAAATGTCTGTTTGTTCATACGGGCTGCCTGCGGCGCCAATGCGGCGATCCGCTGTGCGCTGCCCAGGGCCTCGGTGGCCACCATGTCGTCGGCCACCACACGGCTCAGAAAGCCGCGTGCCAGCATGTCAGGGGCGCTGAAGGTGGCGGCCTCCAGCAGCATCTGGCGTGCGGTCACGTCACCCACAGCACCCGCCACCAGCTGCGCCTCGCGCGGGGCCATCGGGAAACCGAGCTTGGCAATCGGCGCGCCAAAACGCGCACCACTGCCCGCCACGCGGATGTCGCAGCAGCTGGCAATCTCCACCCCGGCACCCATGCAGGCGCCACGGATCTGCGCCACGATGGGCACGTCGCACTGGAGCATGGTGTTGAGCCCACCCCAGACATCGTTCTCATGAAAGTCGCGCAAGGCAGCGGCGTCAAACCGAAAGCCGGGGTACTCCGAAATGTCACCGCCCGCACAGAAGGCATCGCCCTCCCCCGCAATGAGCACGCAGCGCACATCGCTGCGCTGCTGGATGTCTTCAAACACCACACGCAGCTGCCGCCACATGCCACGCGACATGGCGTTCAGCCGCCCGGAGTGGCGCAGGGTGACGTGCGCCACTCCACGCTCACCCGATTCCATCAACACTTCACCCGACATCTCGGCAACCTATCAAGTTATGCACATTACTCAGCCCTGAAAGCCCGCGCTACACCATCGCGTGTGCCACCGTGGAACCGGCTTTGCCGGGCCACGGGTGGCGTCCCCCTTCAGGGGGAAGGCGCAAAGCGCCACAGGGGGTTAATCAAGCTTTGCGCCAGAGGCCTTCACCACCGCCGCCCAGCGCTTGACCTCGCTGCTGACCATGCCCGCAAACTGCTGCTGGGTCATGCCGCCGTATTCGGCGCCGTTGTTGGCCCAGATCGTTTTGAGTTCGTCGGCGCTGCCCAGCTTGCGCACCTCGTCCACGATGCGCGCCTGCACATCGGCGGGGGTGCCCTTGGGTGCCCACAGGCCGTACCAGGTGGTGACGGTGTAGTCGGGCAGGCCAACTTCGGCGGCGCAGGGTACGTCTGGGAACGCGGCATTGCGCTTGGGGCCCGACACCATGAGCGCCTTGATACGCCCACCTTTGATGTGGGACGCCGAGGAACCCAGCCCGTCAAACATCATGTCCACTTGCCCACCAATCAGGTCCTGCAGCGCGGGGCCGGCACCCCGGTAGGGGATGTGGGTGATGAAGGTGCCCGTCTGCTGCTTGAACAGCTCGCCCGCCAGGTGGTGCGACGTGCCAGCGCCCGCAGACCCGTAATTGAGCTTGGCGGGGTTGCGCTTCACATAGTCCATGAACTGCTGGAAGTTGTTGACCGGCACGTTCTTGGGGTTGACCACCACCACCTGGGGCACGTTGGCCAGCAAGAACAGCGGAATGAAGTCCTTCTCCAGGTCGTAGTCGAGCTTGGGGTACATCGACGGGGCGATCGCGTGGTGCACGGCCCCCATGAAGAGCGTGTAGCCGTCTGGTGCGGCCTTGGAGGCAAAGCTGGCCCCCACGGTGCCGCCCGCGCCCCCTCGGTTGTCGATCACCAGCGTCTTGCCGGTGGCCTTGGAGAACTGCGCTGCCAAGGGGCGCGCAAAGGCATCGGTGCCGCCGCCCGCTGGGAACGGCACCACCAGGTTCACCGGCTTGGTGGGCCAGGCCGATGCCTGGGCCCATGCAGGCACCGTGCCCGTGGCCAGCCCCAAACCTGTGGCAGCAGCCCCCAGCAACACCTCACGGCGCTGAATTCGCATGTCTTTCATTCCTTGTCTCCTGTCGTCGTTGTAAAAAAGGAAAGCAGGCCTACGGTGCCCCACCGTTCAAAACCGTGCCAGGCACCTGCCACCATCGGCTGGCTCCCCTCTGAGGGGGTCCATCGGCCATTGTCTGCGCCGATGATGACGATGATGGCATTGCGCGGCACCGGGGCCTGCGGTCAGTCACGGCACAGGCTGTCGATGTCCCCCGACACCGGCACCTTGCCTTGCGCGAGCAAGCTGCGGTGCTTGTCGATGCGCTTGAGGTCGTACAGGTAATTCACCATCAGCCCGTACGATTGTTTCAGTCCTTTGCTGGACGGGTCTCCCGCCCAGTTCAGGCGTTCCACCCGCGCTCCGTTGCCCAGGTGGAAGCGGGCCACCGGGTCCACTGGCTTTCCGTCCTGCAGCTCACGGGCCAGGTAGCGTGCGGCGCACTCCATCAGCATCTGGCGCACGGGCGATCGGGCATCGAGGTCGGTGGCCTTGTCGAGCGCAGCCAGCAGATGGGTGGCCTGCGGGGGTTCAAAGCCCACGGCCCGGCCCAGCTCGGTGCGGCGCTTGTCATCCAGGCGCTCCAGCATCGCACCGGCATGCTTGCCCAGCCAAGCGCGGAAACCCGGAATCGGCGACAACGTGGCAAAGGTGCGCAACCGGGGAAATTCGGCCGTGAGGGTCTCCACCACATGCTTGATGAGTGAATCGCCAAAGCTCACGCCGCGCAGCCCGGTCTGGGTGTTGCTGATCGAATAGAAAATCGCCGTGGTGGCCCGCCCGATGTCAGCGGGTGCCGCCGCTTCGTCGAGCAAAGGCGTGATGCTGGACGAGATTTTGTCCACCAGCGCCACCTCCACAAAGATCAGCGGCTCGTTGGGCAAACGCGGATGAAAGAAGCCGTAGCAGCGGCGGTCGCTGTCGAGCCGGTTTTTCAGATCGGCCCAGCTGCGGATGTCGTGCACGGCCTCGTACTTGATGAGCTTTTCGATCAGCGAGGCGGGCGAGTCCCACGACAGGCGGCGTAGCTCCAGAAAAGCCACGTCAAACCAGGTCGAGAACAGGTGCTCCAGTTCGGCATCCAGCGCCAACAGGCGCTTGTCGGACTTGAGCAGGGGCAGCAGCTCGGCACGCATGTCCAGCAAGAACCGCATGCCTTCAGGGAACGCAGAAAAACGCTGCAGCAGCCGCGTGCGCGGCGACACCAGTGCGCGGCGCAGGCTGATCTCGGCCTGGCCTTCTTCGGCCGTGCCAGCCGCCGCTTCGTAGCGCTGGCGGGCCGATTTGAAGCGCGTGGCGTCGGGGGCGAACTGCTCGCACATCAGCAGCCACATGTCGCGGCGCTCTTCGGGCTCGGCCTTGGCATACCACTCGGCCACGGCCTGGGCGCGGCGGCCGCCTTCGATCTCGCTCACCTGCGGGGCCACCACCTCCTGCAGGTCGGCCAGCAGGCGGCGCAGCGCGCGGGGCGACAGAGCCTCCTGCCCGCGCCGCAGCGTGGCCTGCAGCCGCTCGTTGGTGGAACGCGGTACGGCGACCTTGGCCACCACATCGGTCACCGATTTGTCGAGCCCGGCGCGGACCGGTTTGTCGGCCGCCTTCTCGCTTGCCTTCTCGCCGGTCTTGTCAGCGGGCTTGTCTGCGGCGGGCGCTGTCGTGCGCAGGCGCGACACGCTGCGGGTGATCCATTCGGGGGTGCTGTTGATCATGGGGTGAGCCTCGATTGCTGGTTGCGGGCTACGTCGCGCAGCGCATCGCGCTGGCGCAACAGATGGTTGCGCATGGCCTCTTCGGCGGCGTCGCAGTCGCGCGCCTTGAGCGCGGCGAACACCGCCAGGTGCTCGGCCAGGCTTTGCTGCAGGCGGCCCGGCACATGCAATGTTTGCGCTCGCGCCAGGCGCAGGATCTTTCGCAGATCGCCAATCACCTGGGCCAGCCAGCGGTTGTCCGCCAGTGTGATGAAGGCCTCGTGAATGGCGTAGTTGGCTTCGTAGTAGTCGGCGATCAGGCCTTCGGACGCAAATTGCTGCAGCCGCTGGTGCAACACCTCAAGCGCCGCAACATCCGCCGCCACCGCCTTGCGCGTGGCCTCATGCGCTGCGCGGCCTTCAAGCAGTGCGATCACCGGAAAAAGGTCATCCAGGTCGCGTTCGGTGATCTCGGCCACAAAACATCCCCGGCGTGGCTCGTGGCGCAGCAAGCCCTCCGCCACCAGCACTTTGAGCGCCTCGCGCAGCGGCGTGCGCGAAATAGCGAGCCGCTCACACAAGGCCGCTTCGTCCAGAAAACTCCCGGGTGGCAAGGCGCCCGCGAAGATTTGCTCGCGCAGGCGCGAGGCGGCTTCGTCGTGCAGTGAGTTGGGAACCGGGCGCATGGTGCGGGGAAAACTCCAGGGTGTCAGGGTGCGCAGGCAATACGCCTGCATCTATTGCTGCCAACGCGGCTTCAAATGCTGCCAAACGTCAACATCACTCTGAATAGCTCGTAATTTCTCATAATTACGCAAAATCACAAGAGGAAAACCCTGAAATGTGCTGATGGGGCGACAAACGGTGCACCCATGGTGCAGAGATGCAACACGAGGGCCGTTTCATTTCGGTAAAAAGCCGCATGGGAAGCGCGGCGGAGGCGGGTCAACACATCGCCCCGCCTACCCACCGGCAGAGCACTTACCTTGCAACGGCAATAGCTACCATTTTCATAGCATCCAGCGCTTACCAGTTAAGCGCTAGAGGCCATTTTTACTTGATTTTTTGCCTTACCACGGGCTGGCGCTGCGCCCAGACCCACAGCAGGACGCCCGCTGCAATCATCGGCACGCACAGCCACTGGCCCATGCTCATACCCAAGGACAGGATGCCGAGGAACGCATCGGGCTCGCGGAAGTATTCGGCAATAAAGCGGAAGGTGCCATAACCCACCAGGAATGCGGCGGCCACCTGGCCCTGGCGACGTTCTTTGCGCGCATACAGCCACAGCAGGATGAACAGCAGCAAGCCCTCCAAGAGGAACTGGTAAACCTGCGACGGATGGCGTGGCTGCAGGGAACCGCTGTGTGCAAACACCATGCCCCACGGCAGGTCCGGGCTGGCAAAACGGCCCCACAGTTCGCCGTTGATGAAATTTCCCACCCGCCCTGCGGCCAAACCCGTGGGCACGCAGGGCGCCACAAAGTCGGCCACCTGCAGCCAGGGGCGCTTGCGCGAATGTGCGAACCACAACATGGCCACGATCACGCCCAACAAGCCACCGTGAAAGGCCATACCCCCTTGCCACACGGCAAAGATTTCCAGGGGGTGACTCAGGTAATACGCAGGTTTGTAGAACAGGCAATACCCCAGGCGCCCCCCCACCACCACACCCGCCACCCCCAGGAACAGGATGTCTTCCACGTCCTTGCGCGACCATGCGCCAGGGCCGGTGATGGAGGCAAACGGTTCGTGCCGCAGGCGCCGGATGCCCAGCAGCATGAACAGGCCAAAAGCCGCAAGATAGGTCAGGCCGTACCAGTGGATGGCCAGCGGGCCGATCTGCAGGGCGACAGGGTCGATGTGGGGATAAGTCAGCATGGGGGCGATTGTGCACGCGCAGCACTACCCTTTCAGGGCGCTGGCCTGCACCTCATGGGCCACAAAGTCGATCCACCGGGCCAGTGCGGGCGGCACAGTGGCGCCCCAGACCAGGCTGGTTTCGCACACGGGCGCCAGGGGAGACTTGCCGCCCAGCTGCCGGTAGACAACGCCCGGCCGCTGAAACTGCTGCACGCTGGCAGGCACCCAGGCCAGCCCCAGGTCGGCCGACACCAGGTTGACGATGGTCTGCATCTGGATGGCCTCCTGGGCCACCTGCGGCACCTGCCCCGCTGCGTGGTACAGCGCCACGATCGCGTCGTACAGCGATGGCAGGATCGGGCGGGGGAAAATCACCAGAGGCTCCCGCAGCAGGTCAGAGAACCGGACGGTGGGCGTGCGCGCCAGCGGGTGATGCTCAGGCAGCGCAAGCACCAGCGGCTCTTGCGCCACACACAGGCTTCGCAGGGCAGGTGGCGCCTGGCCGGGCGTGTGCAAAAGCAGCCCGGCATCAATCTCCCCCCGCTCCAGCGCCTGAAGTTGCACGTCGCCCGTCGCCTCGATCAATTCAAGCCGCACCCCGGGCCACTGGGCCCGGAAGACTCGCACCCACTGCGGCAGCATCCCAAAACCCACGGTCGAGACAAACGCCAGACGCAGCCGCCCCACCTCGCCCGCTGCCGCCGCGCGCGCCTGTGCAGGGAGCGCCTGGGCGCGGTCGAGCAAATCCAGCACCTGCGGCAACAGGGCAGCCCCGGCTGGAGTGAGCTGCACGCTGCGTTTGGTGCGGTCGAACAGTTGAAGGCCCAGCGTGCGCTCCAGCCCGGCGATGGCCTGCGTGAGCGGCGGTTGTGTCATGTGCAGGCGCTGCGCCGCGCGGCCAAAGTGCAGCTCCTCAGCCACTGCGGCAAACTGCCGCCACAAACGCATATCAATGAATGGCTCTTTCATATGCTGTACATATTAATCGCCCTGTACAAATGGATTGGATGGCGCCCACCAATCGCCGCATACTCGCGGCTGCGAAAAGTTTCTCCACTCACAAGATTCGCTCCACGAAGGAAAACACACCATGGCAGACAACAAAGTCATCCCGATCCAGCCCATCAACCGCCGCAGCGCCAACATCACCCAGGGCAAGTCGCGCGCACCCAACCGCTCCATGTACTACGCCATGGGCTACGAGGAAGGCGACTTCGTGAAACCCATGGTGGGCGTGGCCAACGGCCACAGCACCATCACGCCCTGCAACAGCGGCCTACAGAAGCTGGCAGACGCGGCCATCGCAGGTATCGAGGAAGCCGGTGGCAACGCCCAGGTATTCGGCACCCCCACCATCAGCGACGGCATGGCCATGGGCACCGAAGGCATGAAATACAGCCTGGTGAGCCGCGAAGTCATCAGCGACTGCATCGAGACCTGCGTGGGCGGTCAGTGGATGGACGGCGTGCTGGTGGTAGGCGGCTGCGACAAGAACATGCCGGGCGGCCTGATGGGCATGCTGCGCGCCAATGTGCCCGCCATCTATGTCTATGGCGGCACCATCCTGCCCGGCCACTACCAGGGCAAGGACCTGAACATCGTGAGCGTGTTCGAGGCCGTGGGCGAGAACGCCGCCGGCAAGATGAGCGACTTTGACCTGAAGGAGATCGAGAAGCGCGCTATCCCCGGCACGGGCTCGTGCGGCGGCATGTACACCGCCAACACCATGTCCAGCGCGTTTGAGGCCCTGGGCATCAGCCTGCCCTACTCGTCCACCATGGCCAACCCGCACGACGAAAAGATGAACTCGGCCAAGGAATCGGCCAAGGTGCTGATCGAGGCCATCAAGATGGACCTGAAGCCGCGCGACATCGTGACCAAGAAGTCCATCGAGAACGCTGTGGCCGTCATCATGGCCACGGGTGGCTCCACCAACGCGGTGCTGCACTTCCTGGCCATTGCCCACGCAGCGGGCGTGGAATGGACCATTGACGACTTCGAACGCGTGCGCGTGAAGACCCCCGTGCTGTGCGACCTCAAGCCCAGCGGCAAATACCTGGCCGTGGACCTGCACCGCGCAGGCGGCATCCCGCAGGTCATGAAGATCTTGCTGAACGCAGGCCTGCTGCATGGCGACTGCATCACCATCGAAGGCAAGACAATTGCCGAAGTGCTCAAGGATGTGCCAGACGAGCCGCGCGCCGACCAGGACGTGATCCGCCCCATCAGCAACCCGATGTACGCCCAAGGCCACCTGGCCATCCTCAAAGGCAACCTCAGCCCCGAGGGCGCTGTGGCCAAGATCACGGGCCTGAAGAACCCCGTGATCACCGGACCGGCCCGCGTGTTTGACGACGAACAATCGGCGCTGGAAGCCATCCTGGCCGGCAAGATCAAGGCGGGGGACGTGATGGTGCTGCGCTATCTGGGCCCCAAGGGCGGCCCCGGCATGCCCGAAATGCTGGCCCCCACTGGCGCGCTGATTGGTGCTGGCCTGGGTGAAAGCGTGGGCCTGATCACCGACGGCCGCTTCTCGGGCGGCACCTGGGGCATGGTGGTCGGCCACGTGGCGCCCGAAGCGGCAGCCGGTGGCACCATCGCCTTCGTGAACGAAGGCGACAGCATCACCATCGACGCACGCCAACTGCTGCTGGAGCTGAACGTGAGCGAAGAAGAGATCGCCAAGCGCCGCGCTGCCTGGACGGCACCCGCACCGCGCTATACGCGCGGGGTGCAGGCCAAGTTCGCGTTCAATGCATCGAGCGCCAGCAAGGGTGCGGTGCTCGACGCGTATTGACGTCCAGCGCTTTCAAAAAAGCAAAAGCCCGCCGCTCCCGGCGGGCTTTTTTTTGCTGCCAAGACCATGGCATCCGCGTTGTGTGCCCCCGCGTGACTTGCGTCTTAAAACCCGCGCCGCCTCGACCGCCACCGGATCCAGCCGCCCGCCAAAGCTCTCAATGGTGCTGTCACACGCCAGGACCAGCTCGCGCGCATCAATCCCACTTCCTTTCGCACGGCCGCCGTCACGGCAGCCTCACGGGCCGCTACATCCCGCACCAGCCGAAGTACGGTCACCCGTGTACGGTCTGCAGGTGAGGCACTGGGCGAGCCTGGGTTCACCGCATCTTCTGGCGCCGAGGCTTCCACACCCGCCGCGATGTCGCGGATGTCGAAAAAGGCCAGAGGCTGCTCTGCACAGGTGGTCACCATCAGGCCCCAGGGCTCGTGCACATCGATGCCCTTGGGGCCGCCCTCGCGCGGGTTGTGGTGCCCCCGCTCAAACACAGCGTCCTCCAGCACGCGGAACACGGCATCCGGCTCGGCCAGACTGCACCACCCGGAAGGATCTCGGTGAAACACGGCCACATGGGGGGCGCCAGCATCCGCCACCAGCAGAATGCGCCCGCCCGCCAGGAAACACAGCCCATGGGGGTAGCTGACGCCACGCAGTTGTGCCGCTGGCGCGTTGCCAGGCGCAAGAAACTCATCGTTGCGGTAGAGCGCGACAATGTGGCGGTCGTGGTTGCTGACCGCCACCCATTCAGCATTGGGGTCCAGCGCCACACCATCCGGAACCTCCAGCCCGTGCTGCATGAGAAGCTGCGCATCCAGATGGGAAAAACCGGCAGCCGCGTTCAGCAGGTGATGGGTCACGTAATGGGAAAAGCCGTTGCACACCCACAGCTCGTGCAAGCCCGCGCCCAGATCCCGTGCGCACAGGCTTCCTGGGGTGCTCAGGAGTTCCGTTTCCTGCTTGCCGATCACGGACAGGGGCTCCAACGTGTGCAACGCGGTCAGACCATCCGCCCGTGGAATGTCGAACAGCGATACATTGCCCTCCCGGCTGGCGACCGCGATGATGCTGTTGCTGATCCAGCACAGGCCATGGGGGCGCTGGAGGCTGGTGGACGCAACCTCCACGGCATCCGTCAGGTAGAGCACCTTCTGCCCGTTTTCAAACTGGCAGTCCATCCCCACGACCAGCACCCTGTCGAGGGTGATGGCAGCAAGCGCCACACGGCGTCCGTCGGGCGACCAGCTCACATCTTCGGTTCGCCCCATGGATGCAATGGCGTCCAACACCTCTGCGGGGCCGATGCATGCCAGTCTCATGGCGAAACTCCTTGCTGGATGTTGTGAAACGCCAAGGCATCGTCCACACTGCCATCCATCACCACGCATCCATCTTTAAGGACCAACGCTCTGTTGCAAAAGCTCTTGAGAATGACCTCGTTATGGGATGCCAGCACCAGAATGGAGACCTGCTCGATCAGCCCGTTGATGCGCTCCTTGGCCTGGCTGAAAAACTTCGCATCACCAGCACCAATCATCTCGTCCATGAGCAGAATATCGGGAACCACGCTCGTGGAAACGGCAAACGCCAGGCGCAGCAGCATGCCCTGTGAGTACGTCCTGACCGGCAACTGAAGATGCTCGCCCAGCTGTGTGAATGCCTCTACCGAGGGTATGAGGCCCATCGCCTGCTTGCGCGTCAGACCCATCACGATGCCTCGCATGATGATGTTGTCGTACCCAGTGGCATCGACATCCATGCCCAGCATGATGTCTGTGAGCGCTGCAATCCGGCCACTGAAGGACAGCTCGCCTTGCATGGGCTCATAGACGCCCGAGAGCACGCGAAGCAGCGTGGTTTTGCCAGCGCCGTTCGAACCAATCAGGCCGACCCGATCCCCCGGACGCAGCAACAGGCTCACATCACGCAACGCATGCACGCTGACCTGCCGCAAACCGCTGGCCTCCACACGGGCCTTGTCACGCATAGGAAGCCCCAGCACCGTATTGAGCAGGCCCCGTGACCGCGTAGTGAACACGGGAAAGTCGATGGATACGTTGGACAACTGGATATGGGCCATCTTGGGATACCGAAGGGTGGCGGCGCCTACAGCCAGTAAACAATCCGCCGCCGAATCGCGACGTACTGCCAAAAGAAAATCAAACCCAACAGCAAGACCACCCCCACTGCGGCACCCCAGGTCTGCAGGCTGGGGATCTCTCCCATCAAGGGGCTGCGCGTCAGGTCCAGGAAAAGCGCCAATGGATTCAGGCGTACCACCCACTGTGCACGTTCGGTCAGCTGGTCAGGCACCCAGAGCACGGGGGTCACAAAAAAACTGACCTGCATCAGGCTGCCCAGGGCCACCGTCACGTCGCGGAAGCGGGCCGCAAGCCCCCCCAGAATGGCAACCACAAAACTGGCAGCCAGCAAAGTCAGGGCGGTGGCGCCAAGCAGCGCCCCCCACTGCACAGCCCCCAGCCGCCCCGCCCACCACAACACGGCCAACACAATGACCGCGCTGTGCAGCATCAGGATGGAGCATCGAAACACGGTGCGGAACACAAACGCCATCTTGGGGTAAGGCGTCTGCTTCAAAAACGCGTCCGAGCCGATATAGGTCAAGCAGCCCTCATTGATCAGCGCACTGAAGTACCCGAACAGCACATGCCCGGCACAAAAATACGGCAGGTACCACTCGGCCGGGTACTTGAACAGTTGGGCGCCGATCAAGCCAAATGCAACGATGAAAATGGCCGTGTGCAGCGTAATCCAGACAGGCCCCAGAAAGGTCCGCCGATACTGCTTGGCGACATCGTTCCAGCCCATAAAACACCAGAAGCGCCACGCCACCATGGCGCTCCAGATGTCAAGCCCCAACAATTGAACTTGCCTCTGACGCGCAGACACGGGGGGATTGGCGGTTGAATGAGCCATCACAGCAATATCAAGCCATCGACTCGTAGACGCGCAGGGTTTTTTCTGCGCACGCTTGCCAGGTGAAAGCGCGCACGCGATCACGCCCGCGCGCAACCAGCTGGCCCGCCAGTTCTGAGTTCTCGGCAACTCGGCGCATCGCATCCGCAAGTTCGTCGATGCGCAGAGGATCAATCAGCAAGGCCGCATCCCCCGCAACCTCCGGGATGGAGGTCGTGTTGGACGCCACCACCGGCACCCCCGCCGCAAAGGCTTCCAGAACCGGCAGTCCGAATCCCTCGTGGAGCGACGGGAACACCAAGGCCGTTGCACGCTTGATAACCACCTGAAGATCGGCATCCGGCAAGTGCTGCAGCCAGCGGACATGTTTGAGCGCGCCCCCGGTGAATTGGGCGACAACGTCTTCGCACCCCCAGCCCGGTTTGCCGACCACCACCAACGGAAACTCCCGCTGCAGAGGCTCGGGCAGGCTGGCGTGGGCCAAAAGCAGGCGGCTGATGTTCTTGCGCGGCTGCAGGGTACCGACGCTCACAAAATAGAGGTCTGGCAATCCATGCCGATCCCGCACGGCTTTTTCCACGGACTCATCGACCGGAGCAAACCACTGCGGACCTACACCCAGAGGAATGGCAGTGATCCGCTCTTCGGGCAGGCGGAAGTGCGTAGCGATCTCCTGGCGGGAGTAATTGGAAATCGTGATGACCTGCTGCGCCCAGAACGCAGTACGCCGCCACAATTCGTTTTTCAGGCCCTTGAACCGGTATCGGACCCACTCGGGGTGAGAAAGCGGGATCGCATCAAAAATCGTCGCCACCACCGGCGTTCCACGCAAGCGCGGGACCAGATGGTCGGTGGCATGGATGACATCAATCCCCGCGCAGAGCGCGCGGCGCACCCTGCCAAAGTCCACCCCCGGCAGCGTGGCGGCCAGGGCCTGCCGCGCAAAAGGTCCAAAGGACATCGCAGGTGTCGCGCCCTGCCAGAGGCTCGCCGGAGCATCGAACAGATACGGCTGCAGTTGCGCTGACGGCGGCATGGCAGCCATCAGCTCCCGGGTGTAGGTACCAATGCCATCCACACCACCCTGCTGGACAGTACGTGCCAGCACGCTGACGCCAAAAGCTACCCTCATCGGGCCACCTCACACAGCAGCCAGCAGGGCGCACAGTAGTGGTTCACCATCATCGGGCCCCGGGATAAGTGCGCCGCAAGTCTGCTTCCACCATCATTCGACAGACCTGCTCTACGGAGGTGCGCGCCTCCCAACCCAGTTCGGCCCGGGCCCGGGAGGCGTCGCCCACCAGGATATCCACCTCTGCTGGGCGAAAGAAACTGGGATCCACGCTCGCCACAACGCGCCCCGTCCCCACATCCACGGCCACTTCCGAAGCAGCGGCACCCGCAAACTCCAGGGATATGCCAGTAATCGAGAACGCCATACGCACAAAGTCGCGCACGGTCTGCTGGCGGCCGGTTGCCAGCACGTAGGTACCAGGCCTGTCTGCCTGCATCATCTGCCACATGCCTTCGACGTACTCGGCCGCAAAACCCCAGTCGCGACGCGCATCCAGGTTGCCCAATTCGAGCACACCCCTTTCGCCATGGGCCATGCGGGCCACCGCATTCGATATCTTGCGTGTCACAAATTCACTGCCCCGAAGGGGGCTTTCATGGTTGAACAGAATGCCGCTGACGGCATACATGCCATAAGCTTCCCGGTAGTTGATGGTCATCCAGTGGGCAAACAGCTTGGACACCGCATAAGGGCTGCGCGGACAAAAGGGGGTGGACTCGCACTGCGGCGTTTGACCCACCCCACCGAACATCTCTGAGGAACTGGCCTGGTAGTAGCGTATATGGGGGTCCACCAGCCGGACAGCTTCCAGCAGATTCAATGCCCCCTGGCCGTTAACCAGCGCCGTAGTGGTCGGAGCGTCAAAACTCGCTCCCACAAAGCTCTGTGCCGCCAGGTTGTACAACTCGTCCGGACGGAATTTTTGCAGAAGTGCAATGGCAGAGCCGGGGTCGGTCAGATCAAAATCAACCAGCAGCAAATGGGGATGGCCCATCACGCCCAGCTCCTGAAGGCGCCAGGTATTCACACTGCTGGTGCGTCGATGGGTGCCTATGACCTGGTAACCCTTGTTCAGCAGAAACGCTGCCAGATAGGCGCCATCCTGCCCGGTGACACCCGTAATGATGGCCGTCTTGCCACGTGCAGCGATGATGGGCTCTTTTCTGTAACACAACCTTGCCATACCCGCCCCAGGATCGGAGCGAAGACCGGCGGCTGCAGAGTCTTGAAGTCAACGAGGCTTGCGCGGGCGCATGCCCAGGGCTTCCTTGTTCTTGTTGATCCGATCCTGCTTGCGCTGCTCCATCTTTTCCATGGCTTTACGTTTCGTATATCCCGTGGAATCAGCCCAGGCCCACCATAAGACCGTGGCACCAAAGGGCGCCAGCACCCACCACCAGGACCAGGCGGCCACGGGTCCAACCTCGAAATACTTCAATGCCAGAAGCAACAGTGAAAGACCCAGCAGGTACATCGCGATCTCCAGAAAAGGCCGAAACCGCCCGGTTGACCTCGGACAAATCCCTGTCAACCCAAGCCACTACAATTCCATTAAAGAACTGTAACTCAACCACAGGAATTCCCACCATGAAGCGTACCCTGATCACCCTTGCCATGACGCTGTCGGTTGCGGCACCCGCCATGGCCGATCTGGCCTTGGCAACCTCGAAGAACTGCATGGCTTGCCACGCTGTGGACAAAAAGCTGGTGGGCCCTTCGTACAAGGATGTGGCTGCCAAATACTCCGGTCAGAAAGATGCTGTGGACAAGCTGGCAGCCAAGATCGTCAAGGGCGGCGCGGGGGTGTGGGGTCCAGTTCCGATGCCTGCCAACGCCCAGGTCAACGATGCAGAAGCCAAGAAGCTGGCTGCGTGGGTGCTGACGCAGAAGTAAATCGCCTCAACCTCACCCCGGGGGCGGCATAGCCCCTTGGTGAAAGGCCGCGCCACGCACTGTGACGCGGCCTTTATAGTTTCTAGAACCTGTTTTGCTTTTCAGGGCGCGGGCAAATTGCAGGACACAGCAACGAAAAGCTGCGAGCCCCTCTGATCACACCCGAGAAACGACCGGCACCGCCTCCAGCCCGCGCGTTCGCAGCTGGTGCTCAAGCTGCCCCACATACGCTGCGGTGGAGTTGTCGGACTCAGTGGCACGCGCTGCTAGGTGCGCTTCCAGTTCATCCAGCCGCGCCAGCACAGTGGCGTGCGCCTGCTGGTGCTGAGCATCCAGAAAAGCCCGCAACTCCGTAAAACGCGAGGCTTCCGCCTTGTCCGCCAGTTCGCGCTGGACCTGCATTTCCTTGGTATGACGTCGCGTCTCCATCAATACCGAACCCTGGAGCGACAAGACATAGACGATAAAAAAGATGCCCAGCAAGCCCGTAAGGCCCAGCATGATAAGCCCCAGCGGAGCCTCAAAGACCACAATGCCAAGCGATACCAGGGACGGTGCGGCCAGAGCGGGCCAATTGAGGGCGGCGAGTGCAGCAATGGCTAAAACCGTCACCCAAAGAACGATGGAACGCAGATGCATGAAAACCTCCTGTAGGCAGCGCCCAGGCGAAGATCCGCAAGCGCCATGCGCCGTTGTAACGCATGCACGGGCCGTCACCGACCGCAGGCGGGAGATTTCAGGCGGTGTCCTACAAAGAGAACTAGGGAGGCGCGGAGCCCTAGGGATTCTCTGCACGAATCGAGCGGAAAGCGTGCGCTGCGGATCGGGATGGACTGCAAGGCGCAAAACGCAGCAATAGCCGCAGCTATTGCGAGGTTTTGCAACGCCGCAGACCGCCCGAGACCGCAGATGCACACGGCGCGCCGATTCGTGCAGAGGAGCCCGAGAGCGCCTCACAAGCGCGGAGGACCAGCGACGGGATTGTGTGGCCACATCACATCGCTACGCGATATGAGTGCCCCCAAACCCCGCAAGCGCTGCGCGCTGGCGCCGTTACACGGCACCTTCTGGATCAGTTGGTCTGAGCCAACTGATCCAGGATTGCGGGGTTTTCCAACGTGCTGGTGTCCTGGGTGATGGCCTCGCCCTTGGCAATGCTGCGCAGCAGGCGGCGCATGATCTTGCCGCTGCGGGTCTTGGGCAGGTTGTCGCCAAAGCGGATGTCCTTCGGCTTGGCAATGGGGCCAATCTCCTTGGCCACCCAGTTGCGCAGTTCGTTGGCGATCTGCTTGGCTTCCTCGCCGGTGGGGCGCGAGCGCTTGAGCACCACAAACGCACAAATGGCTTCGCCGGTCACGTCGTCAGGGCGGCCCACCACGGCGGCCTCGGCCACCAGATCCGTCTTGGCGACCAGGGCGGATTCGATCTCCATCGTGCCCATGCGGTGACCGGACACGTTCAGCACGTCGTCAATGCGGCCGGTGATGCGGAAGTAGCCCCGGTCGGCACTGCGCACCGCGCCGTCGCCCGCCAGGTAGTAGCCCTTGAGTTCTTCGGGGAAGTAGCTCTTCTTGAAGCGCTCGGGGTCGTTCCAGATGGTGCGGATCATGCTGGGCCAGGGGCGCTTGATCACCAGGATGCCACCCGCGCCGTTGGGTACGTCGTTGCCCATTTCGTCCACGATGGCTGCGGTGATGCCGGGCAAAGGCAACGTGCAGCTGCCGGGCACCAGCGGCGTGGCGCCGGGCAGCGGGGTGATGACATGGCCGCCGGTTTCGGTCTGCCAGAAGGTGTCCACGATGGGGCAGCGTTCGCCGCCCACGTTCTTGTGATACCACATCCAGGCTTCAGGGTTGATGGGCTCGCCCACGCTGCCCAGGATGCGCAGGCTCGACAGGTCGGAGCGCGCGGGGTGTACCGCCTCGTCAGCCTCGGCCGCCTTGATGAGCGAACGGATGGCGGTGGGGGCGGTGTAGAAGATGGTGCACTTGTGGCGCTCGATCATCTGCCAGAAGCGGCCAGCGTTCGGGAAGGTGGGAATGCCTTCAAAGATGATCTGCGTGGCGCCTGCAGCCAGTGGGCCGTAGGCGACGTAGGTGTGGCCCGTGATCCAGCCAATGTCGGCCGTGCACCAGAACACGTCGTCGGCGCGCAGGTCGAACGTCCAGTCCATCGTCATCTTGGCCCACAGCAGGTAGCCGCCGGTGCTGTGCTGCACGCCCTTGGGCTTGCCGGTGGAGCCGCTGGTATAGAGGATGAACAAAGGGTGCTCGGCGCCCACGGCCACGGGTGCGCATTCGGTGCTTTGCCCCGCCAGTGCCTCGGCAAAGGTCTTGTCGCGCCCGGCTACCATGTTGCAGGCCGTGGCCGTGCGCTGGTAGACAAACACATTGCGGAGTGTGTCGCAGCCGCCCATGGCCAGGGCTTCGTCGATGATGGCTTTGAGCGGCAGCTCTTTGCCGCCCCGCATCTGGTAATTGGCGGTGATCACGGCCACGGCACCCGCGTCAATGATGCGCTCGTGCACCGCCTTGGCGCTGAAGCCGCCAAACACCACGCTGTGCGTGGCGCCAATGCGGGCACAGGCCTGCATCGCCACCACACCTTCGATGGTCATCGGCATATAGATCAGCACCCGGTCGCCCTTGCTCACGCCATGGGCCTTCAGGGCGTTGGCAAACTGGCTCACACGGGCCAGCAACTCTTTGTAGGTGATCTTGGTGACCGTGCCATCGTCGGCCTCAAATAGGATGGCGGTCTTGTTCTCGGTGGGCGTGCCGATGTGGCGGTCCAGGCAGTTGGCCGAGGCATTGAGTTCGCCGTCGGCAAACCACTGGTAAAACGGTGCGTTGGATTCATCCAGCGTGCGCGTGAACGGCTTGGACCACTGCACGTTCTCGCGCGCCAGGCGCGCCCAGAAGCCTTCGAAGTCCTTCTCGGCTTCGGCACACAGCGCATCGTAGCCCGCCATGCCTGACACGCGGGCGGCTTTGACGATCGCATCGGAGGGCGGGAACACGCGGTTCTCAACCAATACGGACTCGATGGCGGATGTGGGCGCACTCATGGTGTTGTCTCCTGGGTCTGATGGAATTGGAATTGGGCGGTACTGTCGGCCGTGGCACTTACAAGCCACTGACTGGCACGAAGCTTACAGAATAGGCCACCTGCAACCAGGCGGAAGAGCGCTTGCGGATGAGGGGTGTCACGCGGCCCCCCTAAAATCGCGCGACCCAAGATCCACCCTTCATTTCATGTCCCTCCCCAAAAAACCCGTCCCCCCGGCGCCCATGCGTCCCCTGCCCTCGCTGATTTTTGCCAGCCGGTGGCTGCAGCTGCCCCTGTACCTGGGCCTGATCCTGGCCCAGGCGGTGTACGTTTTCCACTTCTGGGTGGAGCTGGTGCATCTGATCGAGGCCGCTTTTGGCAACACCACCGCGCTCAAGAGCCTGGTCTCCAGCATTGGCTACAAGAGCGACTTCGAGGTGACCTCGCTCAACGAAACCATCATCATGCTGGTGGTGCTGGCGCTGATCGACGTGGTGATGATCTCGAACCTGCTGATCATGGTGATCGTGGGGGGCTATGAAACCTTCGTCTCGCGCCTGCACCTGGAAGACCACCCCGACCAGCCCGAGTGGCTGAGCCATGTGAACGCCTCGGTACTCAAGGTCAAGCTGGCCACCGCCATCATCGGCATCAGCTCGATCCACCTGCTCAAGACCTTCATCAACGCCGCCAACTACGACATCAAGGTGCTGATGTGGCAGACCATCATTCATGTGGTGTTCCTCCTCAGCGCGTTGGCCATTGCCCTGACAGACCGCCTGATGGCGCATTCCACACCGCCCGCGCGCCACTGACGGCCCCTCCCCCCTCCGCACCCGAAAGAGGCCGCCCATTGCGGCCTCTTTGCTTATTTTCGAGTTGAAAATAGTGCTAACGCTTAACTGGCATTGATTTACAGCTACAAAAAAAGTAGCAACTTAGGTCGATATCTGCTCCCAAATTTCTCCCCAATCGGGCGGCACAGTGCAGGCCATACCCACTTGCAGGAGAAATCCATGGACCGCAGCACCGCCGCCCAAGCCATCGTCGCCCCCCTCGCCACCGCCACGCAGGCACCCACCAACCGCCGTTTTGCCCTGAACGCCCTGGGTTCCCTGGGCGTGGCCACCTTGTTCGGCTGCGGGGGCGGAGACACCGAAACCACGGACACGACCGACACCACCGGCACAGGTACAGGCACCGGAACGGGGACAGGCACCACAACCACCTGCTCGGTTGTCCCCGAAGAAACCGCAGGCCCCTACCCCGCCGATGGCTCCACGGCCAGCAACAACACCTACAACGTGCTGGCGCTCAGCGGCATCGTGCGATCGGACATCCGCAGCTCCATCGGCTCGTCCACGCAGGTCAGTGGGGTGCCGCTGACCATCACCATCACGCTGACGAACACCAGCGCCAGCTGCGCAGCGCTATCAGGCTACGCGATCTACCTGTGGCACTGCACGCAGGACGGCAACTACTCGGTCTACAGCTCGAACAACATTGCCGACAACTACCTGCGCGGCGTGCAGGCGACGGATGCCAGCGGCACCGTGACCTTCACCACCATCGTGCCCGGCTGTTATGCGGGCCGCATGCCGCACATGCACCTGGAGATCTACCCCACGCTCGCGTCGGCCAACAATGCGCGCAACAAGGTCAAGACCACGCAGCTGGCCTTCCCCACCGAGCTGCTCAGCAGCATCTACAGCGCCAATTCCGGCTACAGCGCCAGCGTGCGCAACCTGGCTTCCATCACTTTTGCCACCGACAACGTCTTCAGCGATGGCACCACGCTGGAGATGACCACGATGCAGGCCAACAGCGGCGGCGGGTACTCGGCCAGCATCACGATCTCGATTGCGGCTTGACTGAAAGCCCCTTCAGTCGCCTTCGGCGCCATCCCCCGGAGGGGGACGCACCCGGTGGCCCGCCAAAGCCGGTTCTACGGGTGCACTGGCCTGGGCCGCGCCGGTTTCTGGCGGCGAATCCACTCATTGAACGCATTTCTTCACTACACCTACGGAAAAACGATGACTTTGCACTCTCTTCGTCTCCACTTGCTGGCCCGCATGACCCTCGCGACCGTACTGGCAGCAACATCGGCCGCCCCTGTGCTGGCGCAATCGCAGGGCCGGCAAGAGCCGCCCGCTCCGCCGCCCGAAGCCTATGCCGCCTGCAAGGGCAAGACCGAAGGCGCCAGCGTGACGCTGACCATGCCCGACGGCAAATCGCTCGCAGGCACATGCCGCACAATGGGTGGCACCCTGGTGGCCATGCCCGCAGGCGGGCCTGGCGGCCCCGGCGGTGCAGGCGGCCCGCCCCCCGCCCGCTAGACCGTCCTGCAGCCCCATCGATGCCCCACCTGACCCTTCACCGCAAAGCCTTCATCGCCCTGGCAGCCCTGCTGGTGGCCTTGTTGTTGATCTTTGCAGGCTTTTCGCGGCTGGGCTTGCAGCGGGGCCTGGGCCCGTACGTGGCAGAGATTGAACTGGCCCGCATGGACTGGCTGGCCGAGCGCCTGCAGGCCCACCACACGCAGACGGGCGGCTGGGACACCCTGCGCAACCAGCCCCGCCTCTGGGGCCAGCTCAGCCACCCTGGCAGCGGCCTGCGCCGATCAAACACCCAAGGCGCAGAAGGCACCCCGCCCACCGACCGGAGCGGTTCGCCCGGAACGCCCCCCGAACTGGCGAACGGCAACCCGCCAGCGGACCGCAGCATGCAGCAGCCCCCACCACCGCCCCCCGATGGCGGGCCGCCCCCGGGCGAGCGCGGCGCGGGTGGCCCACAACGTCACCCCGACGACCTGTTCCCCCGCCTGGGTCTGGTGGACGCACAGCAACACCTGGTGGCTGGCACGGCGCCCCAGCCGGGTAGCGCGCGGCTGGCCCTTGCGGGAGCCGACGGCAAGACCATCGGCCAGCTGGTGCTGGCACCTCCGCAAGGTGTGCGCAGCGAAGCCGACCAGGCCTTTCTGGCGCAACACCTGGGCTTTGTGGCATGGACCGGCCTGGCCGGGCTGGCACTGGCACTGCTGCTGTCGGGCTGGCTGGCTCGGCGCTGGCTGGCCCCCGTCGAGGCCCTGGCCAACGGCGCACGCGGCATTGCGCAGGGCCACCTGCACACCCGCGTGCCCGTGCACGGCAACGACGAACTGGCCCAGCTGGCCCGCACCTTCAACACCATGGCCGAACAACTGAGCAGCATCGAGGCCAGCCGCCGCCAGTGGCTGGGCGACGTAGCCCACGAGCTGCGCACCCCCCTGGCCGCCATGCGCGCCGAAATCGAGGCCGTGCAGGACGGCATCCGCCCGTTTGACGACAAGACCGCGCTGCGCCTGCACCGGCAGGTGATGCGCCTGATCCAGCTGGTGGGCGACCTGCGCGCCAGCCTGGACGCGGCGGGCACCAGTGCACCCTCGGCCCAGGTGCCCGTGCACCCGCTGTCGCTGCTGAACGAGGCGCTCGCATCCATGCGCCCGCGCTTGGCGCAGGCGGGCATCGACGTGGACACCACCGGCCTGGACGCCCTGACCGCGCAGGTTCCGGCGCAGCCTGCACCCCTGGTGCGGGGCGATGCGCAGCAACTGCACCAGGTGTTCTTGAACTTGCTGGAAAACAGCCTGCGTTACACCGACGCGGGTGGCCTGCTGCGCCTCTCGGCACGCCTGTTGCCACCGGCCGATGGAGCCGCCCAACTGCAGGTGCAGCTGGACGATAGCGCGCCCGGCGTGCCCGCGCACGAGCTGCCACGCATCTTTGACCGCCTGTACCGCGCCGAAACCTCGCGCAACCGCGACCATGGCGGCTCGGGCCTGGGCCTGGCGATCTGCCGCGCCATCGTGCTCGCGCACGGCGGCACGCTGACGGCCGACACCTCACCCCTGGGCGGCCTGCGCATCACGCTGCAACTGCCATTGCTGGACAACCCCTCATGAGCCACCGCATCCTCGTCATCGAAGACGAACCCGACATCGCCGCCATCGTGGTGGACTACCTGCGCCACGCAGGCTACACCGTGGAACACCAGGCCGAGGGCCGCGCGGCGCTCGCCAGCATGATGGCCGCGCCGCCGGACCTCACGCTGCTGGACATCATGCTGCCCGGCCTGGATGGGCTTGAAATCCTGCGCCAGGCGCGCCGCCACACCCAGCACCCCATCATCATGCTGACCGCCCGCGTCGAAGAGGTAGACCGCCTCATCGGCCTGGAGCTGGGCGCGGACGACTACATCTGCAAGCCGTTTTCGCCGCGCGAGGTGGTGGCCCGCGTCAAGGCCGTGCTGCGCCGCACCGCCGCCGCGCAGGAGCTACCGGCAGCCACCACTACGGTGGCAGCGCTGATGCTGGACGAATCGCACTGGCAGGCCACGTTGCACGGCACGCCGCTGGGTCTGACGCGGCGCGAGTTCCGCTTGCTGCAAGTGCTGGCACGCCAGCAGGGGCGCATCTTCTCGCGCGCGCAGCTTCTGGACCAGGCCTATGAAGACACCCTCGATGTGAACGAGCGCGCGATCGACAGCCATATCAAGAATCTGCGCAAAAAACTCAAGACCGCCAGCGCGGATGGCAGCGACTGGATTCGTTCGGTGTACGGCGTGGGTTTTGCGCTGGACCCGACGGCGGCCGAGTGAGCCTGGCCCGATGGGCAGATTGCTACATTTTTAATAGCGTTGCCGCTTATCCAATATGCGCAGGGGCCATTTTTAACCACGAGACAGTGGTGTGGCGGGCCGCCTATTCCGCCCCTGTCTCACCCCAACGCACGCAGCGCACCTACACCACCTCCGCCCGGGCACGGGTGTGATCGGGGCCACACCCTGGCCACTTTTACCTGTTCGCCCCGATGCCCGCCCTGCCCCCATCGCCCCGCGCACCAGCACCACCCCGGCCCACCAGCCGCCCCCAGAAGCTCCCTGGAGGCCTGGTGTACGTCACACCCGCCATGCCCGGCCTTACCCGCGTGCGCAGCGGTGCCAAGGCTTTCCGCTACCGTTTGCCCGATGGCCAGTGGCTGCAAGACCCGGACGAGGTCGCCCGCATCAAACGCCTGGCTATCCCACCGGCATATACCGATGTGTGGATTTGTCCCCTGCCCCACGGGCACCTGCAGGCCACGGGGCTGGACGCGCGCGGACGGCGCCAATACCGTTACCACCCGCAGTGGCGCGTGCAGCGCGACGAGGGCAAGTTCGAACACATGCAGGCGTTTGGCCGCGTGCTCCCGCGCCTGCGCAGCCGCGTGGCGCGCGACCTTGCCGCGCACCGCAACGGCCAGCCTCTGACTCGCACGCTGGTGCTGGCCACGCTGGTGCGCCTGCTGGACACCACCTACCTGCGCGTGGGCAATGAGGAATACGCCGCCACCAACCGCTCGTATGGCCTGACCACGCTGCGCACGCGGCATGTGCAACTCAAAGGCAGTCAGCTCAAGCTGCGATTTCGCGGCAAGAGCGGCGTGTTGCAAGAGGTCGAGCTGGACGACCCGCGCGTGGCCCGCGTGGTGCGACGCTGCCAACAACTGCCGGGGCAGGAACTCTTTCAATACGAGGACGAAGACGGTAGCTTGCGCACCGTAGGCTCGGGCGACGTGAACGACTATCTGCGCGAGATCACGGACGGCGCGGCAAACTCAGAAGGTGATCATTTCACTGCCAAGGACTTTCGCACCTGGCACGGCACCACGCAGGCGCTGGAGCTGACGCGCCTGGCCTGTACGCAACCAGTAGCCACCGCCGCCGATAAAAACGTGCGCTACAACGCCAAGGCCATCCTGGCCGAGGTGGCGCGCCAGCTGGGCAACACGCCCGCCGTGTGCAAGAAGTCGTACGTGCACCCGGCTGTGCTGGAGCTGGGCACACGATTGGCATCTGACGCGGGGCCCGGCCTGCAGGCGGTGTGGAATCACATTGGCGGTACCACATCGCCACGGGGCTTGAGCGCGGCGGAGCGCCGATTGCTGGCGTTTCTGCGCAAGCCGCAAAAGCTGCACAAGGCGCGCCCCACCACCAAAGCGTAAGCATGGTGCCGCTGCTGGGGTGTCGCACAAGTGCCGTACAGGGCCATCGCAGTGAGCGCTGTCTCGCTAAACTGGCATGCTGCGCCTTGTCACCGTCTTTCAGCCCGGCCCCGCGCACAGGCCGGCCCCGCAACTCCAGCCTGCCGCCATGCCCACCGCCACCATTGCCTTGCCAGAGTCCGCCCATTCCCTGGCCGACCACCACCTGCAACGCCCGTTCCTCAGCCAGACGGAGCGTGAAGCCATCAACCGGGGCCGCTGGTTCGCCGCGCTTACGCCGTCGCTGCGGCATGACATCTTCCGGCTGGGCCGCATCACGCGCTACACACACGGCCAGATGATCGTGGAGCAGGGTGATCTGGCGCAGGACTGGTTTGCCTGTGCCAGTGGTGCCATCCGGTTTCGGCGCACCACGCCGTCGGGCAAGCAGGTGACGCTGGCCTATGTGGAGCCCGGCATCTGGGTGGGCGAGGCCGAGGTGCTGCACCGGGGGCCCAACACCTACGACGCGCACGCCCACGGCCCCACCACGGTGCTGAGCGTGGCCGAGGGCGTGTTCCGCCAGTTGCTGCGCGAACACCCCGAGTTCGGCGAGGCCCTGCTCACGCTGCAGGCACGCCGCATGCGCTACCTGTACTGGATGATGGAAGACATGGCCACCCTGCCCCTGCGCGCGCGGCTGGCCAAGCAGCTGCTGCACGTGCTGCGCCGTTTTGGCGAGCGTGCGGCCGTGCCCGGCCAGCGCGGGGCCATCGGGCTGGCACTGGTGCAGGACGAGCTGGCACAACTGCTGGGCGGCTCACGCCAGCGCATCAATGTGGAACTCAAGTGGATGGAGCGTGAGGGCATCATCGGCATCCACCAGCGCAGCATCGTCGTCTACCAGCAAGACCAACTCGAAGCGCTGGCGCAGCAGGAATAGTCCTGCCGCCTTGCGACCGGCCAATCAAAAACAATAGCACCTTGCGCTTATTGGACAAGCGCTGGCGGTCATTTTTTCTTGAACTTTTGACCCACGCCACACCGCGCTGACCCTCAGCGCCCCACCATATTGCCCGGCACCACCCACTGGTCGAACTGCTCGCCCGTCACATGGCCCGAGGCCACGGCCGCTTCGCGCAGGCTGGTGCCTTCCTTGTGCGCCTTCTTGGCGATGAAAGCGGCCTTGTCGTAGCCGATGTGGGTGTTGAGCGCGGTCACCAGCATCAGCGAGCGATCCACCAGTTCGGTGATGCGCTCGCGGTTGGGCTCGATACCCACGGCGCAGTGATCATTGAAGCTCACCATCCCGTCGGCCAGCAGGCGCACGCTCTGCAGAAAGTTGTGGGCCACCATGGGGCGGAAGACATTGAGCTCGAAGTTGCCCGAGGCGCCGCCGAAGTTGATGGCCACGTCGTTGCCGAACACCTGGGCGGCCAGCATCGTCACCGCCTCGCTCTGGGTGGGATTGACCTTGCCGGGCATGATCGAGGAGCCGGGTTCGTTCTCGGGGATGCTGAGTTCACCAATGCCGCTGCGCGGGCCGCTGGCGAGCCAGCGCACGTCGTTGGCGATCTTCATCATGCTGGCGGCGAGGGTCTTGAGCGCGCCGTGGGCAAACACCAGGCCATCCACCGAGGCCAGGGCCTCGAACTTGTTAGGCGCGGTGACGAAGGGCAGACCCGTCAGGCGCGCCAGCTCGGCGGCGGCCTGCTCGGCATAGCCCTTGGGCGCGTTCAGCCCCGTACCTACGGCGGTGCCGCCCAGCGCCAGCTCGTACAGGTGGGGCAGCGCCGCGCGCACATGGCGCTCGCCATGGTCGAGCTGGGCCACGTAGCCCGAGAACTCCTGGCCCAGCGTGAGCGGGGTGGCGTCCTGCAGATGGGTGCGGCCGATCTTGACAATGCCGTCGAAGTCCTGCGCCTTCTTCGCCAGCGTGGCGCGCAGCTTGGCAATGGCGGGCAGCAGGCGGTGCGTGAGGGCTTCCACGGCGGCCACGTGCATGGCGGTGGGGAACACGTCGTTGCTCGACTGGCTGCGGTTTACGTCGTCGTTGGGGTGCACCAGGCGGCCTTCGCCGCGCTCGCCACCCAGGAGTTCGCTCGCGCGGTTGGCCAGCACTTCATTGACGTTCATGTTGGTCTGCGTGCCCGAGCCCGTCTGCCAGACCACCAGCGGAAACTCACCGGAATGTTTGCCAGCAATCACCTCGTCAGCAGCGGCCACGATGGCCTCGGTCTTCTGCGCGTCCTGCAGGCCCAGCGCCTGGTTGACAACGGCCGAGGCGCGCTTGACCTGGGCCAGCGCCTTGATGATCTCGCGCGGCTGCTGCTCGCCAGAGATGTCGAAGTTCTGCAGCGAGCGCTGCGTCTGCGCGCCCCAGAGTTTGTCGGCCGGGACTTCGATGGGGCCAAAGGTGTCGCGTTCGGTGCGGGTGGTCATGGACAGCGGTTCTCCAAGTGAAACAACAGGTGCGACCTGGCAACGGGGCCGCGCCCGGCAGAATAATGCAAAAAATAACCATTCTCATTTAATACACTGCACTGCTGGTGCGCAAGCATGCGCTCGTCAGTGTGTGGCAAGCCCCGCTGCAGAGCGCAGAAAAGCGGTGCCGTCATCACTGCCGGTGGGGGCTTCGCTCCGGCCCGCTGTGAGGTCTTGACAAGACCCCACACCTTCTCGCGCTCAATCGTCGGCTTGTTCTTACACCGCACGGACGCCAGTGGGCACACCATGGCGGTGCAGCAACTTTCCTCGCCGCGAATCCACGGAGACCACCATGGCCAAAAGCAGCCTGCTTGGCATCGATGCCGACAACCTTTCTCCCCTTCACAGCGCCAAGGGCAACGACAGCCTGGGTCCCAGCGATGCATCCGACTCGGGCAGCGACAGCACCGGGTTGTATGGCACCGACCCCGACAACGACACCGACCGCTACGGAACCGGCGAACGCGCGAGCGTGGAGCCCGAACTGCAGCTGGAGTCGCGCGACATCCTGCCCGACCACCTGGAGTCGATGGACACCGACGACGACACGGCTGAAAACGGCGATGTGCGGGCGGGAGCCGACCAGTATCCGGCCGATGACCCGGCGGACGACCCGGCGGACGACCCGGAGCTGGATCCGGACTCCGGCGACGGTGCCGAAGCGTAAAAAGCATGGCGTGGCCTCCAGCCAGTCTGCCGTTGGGGCTGCTGAGCTTTGAGAGGCGGGCCAGACTGCGATAGTCGCGTTGTCCACAGGTAGTCTGCGCCAAGGCCGCGCCAGCGCCGTGTCAGCAGGTGGGTGGGATAATTGCGGGCTGCGTGCCCCGGCATGCGTTCGTTCCCGCCTCACGACAGAACCACGATGACCACCACAATCCAATACGACGACCTCGTCGAGTCCATTGCTGCCGCGCTGCAGTACATCAGCTACTACCACCCCACCGACTACATCGCCCACCTGGCCCGTGCCTATGAGCGCGAGCAGAGCCCGGCGGCCAAGGATGCGATCGCCCAGATCCTGACCAACAGCAAGATGAGCGCCACCGGCCAGCGCCCCATCTGCCAGGACACCGGCATCGTCAACGTCTTCCTGAAAGTGGGCATGGACGTGCGCTGGGATGGCTTCGATGCTGGCGTCGATGGCAAGGCCCGCAGCCTGGACGACGCCATCAACGAAGGCGTGCGCCGGGGCTACAACCACCCCGACAACACGCTGCGCGCCTCGGTCGTGGCCGACCCGCAGTTCGCCCGCAAGAACACCAAGGACAACACCCCTGCCGTGATCTTCACCGAGATCGTGCCCGGCAACACCGTGGACATCACCGTGGCAGCCAAGGGCGGCGGCTCGGAGAACAAGTCCAAGATGTACATGCTCAACCCCGGCGACAACGTGGTGGACTGGGTGCTCAAGACCGTACCCACCATGGGCGCTGGCTGGTGCCCGCCTGGCATGCTGGGCATCGGCATTGGCGGTACGGCCGAAAAGGCCGTGCTCATGGCCAAGGAAAGCCTGATGGACGACCTGGACATGTATGAACTGCAGGCCAAGGCCGAAGCCGCCAAGACCGGCGGCCCCGCGCTCGACAAGGTCGAAGAGCTGCGCCTGGAGCTGTTTGAAAAGGTCAACGCCCTGGGCATTGGCGCACAAGGCCTGGGCGGCCTGACCACGGTGCTGGACGTCAAGATCAAGATGTACCCTACGCACGCGGCGAGCAAGCCGATTGCGATGATCCCCAACTGCGCCGCCACACGCCACGCGCACTTCGTGATGGACGGCTCGGGCCCGGTTTACCTCACGCCCCCGAGCCTGGACCTGTGGCCCAACGTGAACTGGGCGCCCGACTACAACAAGAGCAAGAAGGTCAACCTCGACACGCTGACCAAGGAAGAAGTCGCCAGCTGGAAGCCCGGCGACACGCTGCTGCTCAACGGCAAGATGCTGACGGGCCGCGATGCCGCGCACAAGCGCATTCAGGACATGCTGGCCAAGGGCGAGAAGCTGCCCGTGGACTTCACCAACCGCGTCATCTATTACGTGGGCCCGGTGGACCCCGTGAAGGGCGAAGCCGTCGGCCCTGCAGGCCCCACCACCGCCACACGCATGGACGGCTTCACCGAAATGATGCTGGCCCAGACCGGCCTGATCGCCATGGTGGGCAAGGCCGAGCGCGGCCCGGTCGCCATCGAGGCCATCAAGAAGCACCAAAGCGCCTACCTGATGGCCGTGGGCGGCGCCGCCTACCTGGTCTCCAAGGCCATCAAGGCCGCCAAGGTCGTGGGTTTTGAAGACCTGGGCATGGAAGCCATCTACGAATTTGACGTGGTGGACATGCCCGTGACCGTGGCCGTGGATGCCGGCGGCACCAGCGCCCACATCACCGGCCCGGCCGAATGGCAAAAGCGCATTGCCTCGGGCGAATTCAAGGGCATCGGGGTCGCCGCGGCCTGAGGCCCCACTCGGCGTCGCCCTGGCGGCAGACTCGACGCTGGTACCAGGGTAACCGCTCTCCCAACCGCCTTCGGGCGGTTTTTTCTTGGGGCTCGCCCACTCCGGCACGAAGGCTGCGTCTTTCCTACAATCCACGCTTTCCTCCAACTGCCAGAGCTTGGTTCCTCGATGCCGCAGGCCTCTTCTCCCATCGGTGTTTTTGACAGTGGCGTCGGTGGGCTGAGCGTGCTGCGCGCCCTGCTGGCCGCCATGCCCCACGAACGTTTCGTGTACCTGGCAGACAGCGCCAACGCCCCCTATGGCGAGCGCGGCGATGCCTTTGTGGCCGCCCGCACCCACGCCATCACCGAGTACCTGCGCGAGCAGCACCACATCAAGGCGCTGGTGGTAGCCTGCAATACCGCCACGGCAGCGGCCATCCACGAAGTGCGCAGCAGCCACCCGGAATTACCCCTCGTGGGCCTGGAGCCCGCCATCAAGCCCGCCCTCGCGGTGACAAAGACAGGCCACGTGGGCGTGATCGGCACCCGGGGCACGCTGACCAGTGCGAAGTTCGGCAAGCTCATGGCCTCGCTGGCTGATCAGGCGCATTTTGTGGTGCAACCCTGTGACGGCCTGGCCCATGCCATCGAGCGCAGTGTGGCGCTGCCAGTGGCCGACCAAGGCAGCCCCGCCCATGCCACGGAGACCGGGGCGCTATGCGCGCGTTATGTCCAAGCCATGGGTAGTTTTGGCACCGCCCCGGGGCAGATGGACACGCTGGTACTGGGCTGCACGCACTACATCTTTGTGGCGCACGAGCTGCGCG
Organism: Acidovorax sp. NN32; assembly: GCF_057597245.1. Lineage (NCBI taxonomy): Bacteria > Pseudomonadati > Pseudomonadota > Betaproteobacteria > Burkholderiales > Comamonadaceae > Acidovorax > Acidovorax sp. NN32. Next base: position 2,009,942 of record NZ_CP199679.1, on the reverse strand, counting down.
CACTGGTCGGGCCGGGCGTGCAGTTCATCGAGACCGGTGAGCCCGTCGCCCGCCAGACGCGGCGCTTGCTGGAGACGGCGGGGCTGCAGGCCGCGCCCGATGGTGCCGTGGCCACGGATGCACCACGCATCCGCCTGTTGACCAGCGGGCCGTTGGCCATGCTTCAGGCGGCTGCAGAGCGCTGGCTGGGTTTGCCAGCAGACTGCTGTGAAACGGTGTCTGTGCCTTGACCAACCGCTGTTTTAGGGCCTGGCGCTTTGCCAGCAAGCGCAAATTGCAAAGTGCCATCAACAAAGTGGCGTTCAACTTTTCTTCTACCCAGAACTAGTTTCAGCAGCAGCGCTCCACAGCCGTTCACCCGCATGCTCCACATGGGTGAGGTACAGGCGCAGGTCGAACTCGTATTGGTGGTACTGCGGCTCCATGTGGGTACACAGTTGGTAAAAAGCCTTGCCGTGGTCCTTCTCACGCAGATGGGCCAGCTCGTGGACCACAATCATGCGCAGAAACTCGTCGGGTGCCTGTTTGAACATCGACGCAATTCGGATCTCATGCTTGGCCGCCAGCCGGTTGCCCTGCACGCGCGAGACCGCCGTGTGCAACCCCAAGGCATGGCGCACCACGTGGATCTTGTTGTCAAAAAGGACCTTGTTGACGGTGCCCGCATTGCGCAGGTACCGCGCCTTGAGTTCCTGCGCGTAGTCATACAGCGCCTTGTCGCTGCGCACCGCATGGGCCTGGGGATACTTGCGCTGCAACATGCTCCCCAGCCGCCCCTGCGCAAGCAGATCACGCGCCTGGTCCTGCAAAGACACCGGATAGGAACGCAGATACGGTAGATCAGAGGTCATGGAAAGCACGACAGTTCGAAGAGATCACAGAACTGCGCAGGACCGCATTGAATACAACGCACACGGGCACAAGTCATTGCCACAGCCTGTCGATCAACTGTTGCCACCAGCACATGCAAGGCAACCCCACACGGGGACACCAGTGTGAGGTTGAATGAAAGAATCAGTGCAGGTGGCGCGGACGGCGACCACCACCGCCACCATGACCACTGCCGGAGCCGCCCCCACCAGGGCCACGCGGCGGTTTTCCGATCTCCAGCGAGTTCACCAGTGCATCAAAGCGCTGGCTGAACAGCTTGTCGATCTCGGCCACCACGCCGCCCAGTTCGGCACCATCAAAGTGGCGCTCCATCATGTTGACAACGTCCTGCACCAGCAAATCACGCTGCACCTGCATGATGGCGGCGGGCGTGGGGCCAACAAACAGCATGACGAAATCGTCGCGCGACTCCGCACCCTGCTCTTCCTCGTCCTCGTCGAAATCTGCGTCGTAGAACGTGACTTCGATGGCAGCACCTTGCTCGGCAAGCTCATTGAGGCTCATGCACATTTCGTCCAGAACTTGGCGAAAGTCTTCATCCCCCCGCACCGTCCAGCACATCTGCAGCAAGTGTTCCTGCGCGTCGTATTTGATGCCGGGCTCTTCTTCGTAGGCGCTGGCTGCGCCATCAGCCAGCGAGCGGGCTCCGGCGTACTTCCACAGGGGTTTGAGCGCCTCCTGGAGTTGGTCAAAGCTCGCATCAGCGCGAAGCTGGACTTGTCCGTGGACGTGGATTTCGAAGGGAGCGTTGTAACTTGACATGATTGAATCCTAGAGCCTGTTCAATGTCTTTTTGGAGTCGCACAAGTACCTTACCGGGATGGGCTGCTAGGCGCGGCGCATACCGCCCGGCAAGGCACTTGCCCAAAGGGTTGGAGTGAAATCGGGCGACTGGACGCCCCGGCTGCTTGCATGGGCATGAGCCCATACTGCGCAGCCAGCGCATCCACTCTTCCCGATTGCACTCCAATGCGATCTCCAAAAGGACATTGAACAGGCTCTTCGTGGTGCCCCGAGCCGGGGTCGAACCGGCACGCCCCTTTTCAGGAAAGCGGCGGATTTTAAGTCCGCAGTGTCTACCAATTTCACCATCGGGGCGCCGGCTGCCCAACGCACTCCTGCGTCGCAGCGTAACCCGGGCAGCGCATGCGCGCAATGCCCTGTCGTATCTCTGGTCACAGGGCCGACGCCCTGCCGAGCCGCCCGCCTTGCACCACCAAGAAAAAAGGGAAGCCGAAGCTTCCCTTACAAATATGGAGCGGGAAAAGAGTCTCGAACTCTCGACCTCAACCTTGGCAAGGTTGCGCTCTACCAACTGAGCTATTCCCGCATTCGCCTACTGCACCCGACGTTTCCATCAGAGCTAATCAGCAAGCCTCAAATTATATCGCTATTTTTTGGCTCTATTCGATTGCAAACCAAAAAATCAACCAATCACCATCCATCCTTCAACAGTCATCTTGATTACGACGATCACAGAAGATCTTCAGACATCAAGACACAGACCGTATCTGGAGGCGCGGTCCGGAGTCGAACCGGACTAACCGGATTTGCAATCCGGGGCATAACCGCTTTGCTACCGCGCCAGAAATTCACATTTCTCTGACAAAAAAGGGAAGCATTTGCTTCCCTTTTTGTGGAAATTGGAGCGGGAAAAGAGTCTCGAACTCTCGACCTCAACCTTGGCAAGGTTGCGCTCTACCAACTGAGCTATTCCCGCATTTTACCGAAGCCTCACATTGTACAACGTTTGCTGCGATGGGATGAATTGTAGCGCATTTTTTGGGGTTCTCAAAAAAATTTGCGTCAATGTTTCAGGCCATCTGTCGCGGACGACGCTGCAACGGCCTTGTCCGTCGAGGGCGCTGCCACGACCGCCACTTCCTCATCCGTCAGGGGCACAGGCTTGGTTTCCAAGGCCACTTCCAGCACCTTGTCGATCCAGCGCACCGGCACGATCTCCAGCCCACTCTTCACGTTGTCAGGAATCTCGGCCAGATCTTTGACGTTCTCTTCGGGGATCAGCACCGTCTTGATGCCGCCGCGCAGAGCCGCCAGCAGCTTTTCCTTGAGTCCACCAATGGCGGTAACTTCACCGCGCAACGTGATCTCACCGGTCATGGCAACATCGCCGCGCACGGGAATACCCGTGAGGGCCGAAACAAACGCCGTCGTCATCGCAGCGCCCGCACTCGGACCATCCTTAGGGGTTGCCCCGTCTGGCACATGGATGTGGATGTCGCGCTTCTCAAACGCTTCGTCCTTGATGCCCAGAATGCGCGAGCGGCTGCGCACCACCGTGCGGGCAGCCTCCACCGACTCCTTCATCACATCACCCAAAGAACCGGTGCGCGTGATCACACCCTTGCCGGGCATGGCGGCGGCTTCGATGGTCAGCAGATCGCCACCCACCTCGGTCCAGGCCAGACCGACCACCTGACCCACTTGGTTCTGCGCCTCGGCACGACCGTAGGTGTACTTGCGCACGCCCAGGAAGTCAGGCAGGTTGTCGGCGGTGACAACGACCTGGGGTTCGAGCTTCTTGAGCTGCAGACCCTTGACCACCTTGCGGCAGATCTTGGACAACTCGCGCTCCAGCGAACGTACGCCGGCTTCCCGCGTGTAGTAACGCACCATGTCGCGCACGGCGGGCTCGGTGATCAGCAGTTCTTCGTCCTTCACGCCATTGTTCTTGAGCTGCTTGGGCAGCAAGTACTTCATGGCGATGCTGGTCTTCTCGTCCTCGGTGTAACCCGACAGGCGGATCACTTCCATGCGGTCGAGCAGGGCCGGCGGAATGTTCATCGAGTTCGACGTGGCGACGAACATCACGTCGCTCAGGTCGAAGTCCACTTCGACGTAGTGATCGCCAAAAGTGTGGTTCTGCTCGGGGTCCAGCACCTCCAGCAGCGCGCTCGACGGGTCGCCTCGGAAGTCCGTGCCCAGCTTGTCGATCTCGTCCAGCAGGAACAGCGGATTGCGCGTGCCCACCTTCGACAGGCTCTGCAGCACCTTGCCAGGCAGCGCGCCGATGTACGTGCGGCGGTGCCCACGGATTTCAGCTTCGTCGCGCATGCCACCCAAGGCCATGCGCACGTACTTGCGGCCCGTGGCCTTGGCAATGGATTGCCCCAACGAGGTCTTGCCCACGCCCGGTGGCCCCACCAGGCACAGGATGGGAGCCTTCACCTTGTCCACGCGCTGCTGCACCGCAAGATATTCAAGGATGCGGTCCTTTACCTTGTCCAGGCCAAAGTGGTCTTCGTTGAGCACGCCTTCGGCATTGACCAGATCGTGCTTGATCTTGGTCTTCTTGCTCCAGGGGAGTGCGGTGAGCACGTCAATGTAGTTACGCACCACGGTGGCCTCGGCCGACATGGGCGACATCAGCTTGAGCTTCTTGAGTTCTGCATCAGCCTTCTTGCGCGCCTCGGCAGGCATCTTGGCGAGCTTGATCTTTTTCTCGATCTCCTCGATGTCCGCGCCTTCATCCCCTTCGCCCAACTCCTTCTGGATGGCCTTGACCTGCTCGTTCAAGTAGAAGTCGCGCTGGTTCTTCTCCATCTGGCGCTTCACACGCCCACGGATCTTCTTGTCCACGTTGAGGATGTCCACCTCGCGGTCAAGCTGCTCGAACAGGTTTTCAAGGCGCGCCTTCACATCCGACAGGTCCAGCACCACCTGCTTGTTCTCGAGCTTGAGCGGCAGGTGCGCGGCGATGGTGTCGGCCAGACGGCCTGGATCGTCGATGCTGGAGATCGATGTGAGGATCTCCGGGGGAATTTTTTTGTTGAGTTTGACGTACTGGTCAAACTGCTGCATCACAGCACGGCGCAGCGCTTCAATCTCGCTAGGCTTGTTGGCCTCGGGTGTGGCTTCTACCGGCGTGACGGTGGCCGTGAAATGGGTCTCAGCGTCCTCGATGGACGTCACCAGAGCGCGCTGCTGGCCTTCGACCAGCACCTTCACGGTGCCGTCAGGCAACTTGAGCATCTGCAGGATGGTGGAGACGCAGCCGACATCGAACATGTCCGACACCGAAGGCTCGTCCTTGGCTGCAGCTTTCTGTGCCACAAGCATGATGCGACGGTCGGCCTCCATGGCCAACTCAAGCGCCTTAATGCTCTTGGGACGCCCCACAAAAAGCGGGATGACCATGTGGGGAAACACCACCACGTCACGCAAAGGCAACAGCGGTAGATCGATAGGGGTGGCTGGCAGGGGGGTATGTCCGGACATGGAAATCCTCAAAGTGCTCTGTGGAAATGGGTCCACATGTGGGGATTTTCAACCCTTACGCGCAAGCCGCGCTGGCACAAGGGTTGATGGTTCAATGGGCGACACCAAGGCGCCCGCTCCGGTCATCTCAGACGGTGTGAAGGATTCCGGCGTGTCCATGCGGGCATCGCAGACTCCTTCACGCCTTCTCAGGCCTTCTTGGCCGCTTCGCGATAAACGAGCAGCGGCGGCTTGTTTTCTTCGATGGTGGACTCGTCCACCACCACTTTTTCAACGTTGCTTGTATTGGGCAAGTCGAACATCGTGCCAATCAGCGATTGCTCCAGGATTGAGCGCAGGCCGCGGGCTCCGGTCTTGCGGGCCAAGGCCTTGCGAGCAATGGCCTTAAGCGCGGCAGGACGGATTTCGAGGTCCACACCTTCCATGGCCAGGAGCTTGCTGTATTGCTTGACCAGCGCGTTCTTGGGCTCCGTCAGGATCTGCACCAGAGCATCCTCGCTGAGTTCAGCCAGAGCCGTCACCACGGGCATGCGCCCCACGAGCTCAGGAATCAGGCCGAACTTGATCAGATCTTCGGGTTCGATCTCGGTGAACACCTCTGTCAGCGAACGCTGCTTCTTGCTCTTGACCGATGCGCCAAACCCGATGCCCGACGCTTCGGTGCGGTTCTCGATGACCTTCTCCAGTCCCGCAAACGCACCGCCACAGATAAACAGAATGTTGGTCGTGTCGATCTGCAGGAAGTCCTGATTCGGGTGCTTGCGTCCGCCCTGCGGCGGCACGCTGGCCATCGTGCCTTCGATGAGCTTGAGCAGCGCCTGCTGGACGCCCTCGCCCGAAACGTCACGCGTGATGCTGGGGTTGTCCGACTTGCGCGAGATCTTGTCGATCTCGTCGATGTAGACGATGCCGCGCTGCGCGCGCTCCACCTCATAGTTGCAGCTTTGCAGCAGCTTCTGGACGATGTTCTCCACATCTTCGCCCACATAACCGGCTTCCGTCAGCGTGGTGGCGTCGGCCATCACAAAGGGAACGTCCAGCATGCGCGCCAGGGTCTGCGCCAGCAGCGTCTTGCCCGAACCCGTGGGCCCAATCAGCAAAATGTTGCTCTTGGACAGCTCCACATCGTCTTTGTGGGCCTTGTCCTTGTGGCGCAGGCGCTTGTAGTGGTTGTACACCGCCACCGCCAGCGTGCGCTTGGCCACGTCCTGACCAATCACATAGTTGTCGAGGTTGGTCTTGATCTCTACGGGGGTGGGCAGGTCACTGCGGCCTTCGCGCGCCAGGTCGCCAGCCGGGAGCTCATCGCGAATGATCTCGTTGCACAGGTCAATGCACTCGTCGCAGATAAAGACCGACGGACCGGCGATCAGCTTCTTCACTTCATGCTGGCTTTTGCCGCAGAAAGAGCAGTAAAGGGTTTTTTCGCTGGAAGAGCCTTTTTTCTCGGCCATGGGGGCAATGCCTTGCTTGTTACGGAAAGTTGTCGGGATGATAACCAAATAAAAAACGGCGTCTTCCCCAAAGGAAAACGCCGCTGTTTGACCCTCTGGCTATCAGGAGCGCTTGCTGATCACCTGATCGACCAAACCGTATTCCTTGGACTCATCAGCCGACAGGAAATAGTCACGCTCGGTGTCGCGCTGGATCTTTTCCAGCGGCTGGCCTGTGCGCTCGGCAAGGATCTTGTTGAGCTGCTCGCGGGTCTTGAGGATTTCGCGGGCGTGGATCTCAATCTCGGTTGCCTGGCCCTGCATGCCGCCCAGAGGCTGGTGGATCATGACCTTGGAGTTGGGTAGCGCAAAACGCTTGCCCTTGGCTCCTGCGGCCAGCAGGAAGGCGCCCATGCTGGCGGCCATGCCGGTGCACAGGGTCGAGACATCAGGCTTGATGAAGTTCATGGTGTCAAAGATCGCCATGCCGGCGCTTACCGAGCCACCTGGGGAGTTGATGTAGAACGAAATGTCTTTGTCGGGGTTTTCACTCTCCAGGAACAGCAGCTGAGCCACCACCAGGTTGGCGGTCTGGTCGTTGACCGGACCCACCAGAAAAATCACGCGCTCCTTGAGCAGGCGCGAGTAGATGTCGTAGGACCGTTCGCCACGGCCCGACTGCTCGATGACCATGGGAACCATGCCCAGGCCTTGTGTTTCCAATGCGCTCATGTTTTTCTCCAGACAAGCAGGTACTGTACCCAGAAATGAATTGGGGCTTGTGCACGAAAGCACAAGCCCCTGTATGTAACGGCAACAACCGGGCAATTCGATAACAAGCCGCCCAGTCGACAGCCTATCAGCCTTGCTGGGCCATCAGTTCGTCAAACGACACGGCCTTCTCGACCACCTTGGCCTTGGACAGCACAAACTCGGTCACGTTGTTTTCGATCACAACGGCTTCGACTTCCGCCAGGCGCTGGCGGTCGCCGAAGTACCAGCGCACCACGTCTTCGGGCTTCTCGTAGCTGGCAGCCAGCTCATCGATGTGGGCCTTGAGCTGTTCGGGCTTGGCCTGCAGCTCATTGGCACGCACCAGCTCGGCCAGCACCAGGCCCAGGCGCACGCGGCGCTCAGCCTGGGGGCGGAACACGTCTTCAGGGATCTCGGCCTTGTCGGCGTCCTTGATGCCGCGTTGCTTGAGTTCAGCGCGGGCACCTTCCAGCAGGCGGGCGATTTCAGCTTGCACGCTGGAGTTGGGCAGGTCCAGCTCAGCCTTGGCCACCAGGGCGTCCATCACGGCTTGCTTGTTGCGGGCCAGCAGACGGAACTTGACTTCACGCTCCAGGTTCTTCTTGATGTCGGCGCGCAGGCCTTCCACGGAGCCATCGGCAATACCGAGCGACTTGGCCAGGGCATCGTTCACTTCGGGCAGGTGGGCAGCTTCGATCTTCTTGATGGTCACCAGGAAGTCAGCGGTCTTGCCAGCCACATCCTTGCCGTGGTACTCCGCAGGGAATGCCAGGGGGAAGGTCTTGCTTTCGCCAGACTTCATGCCACGCACGGCGTCTTCGAACTCCTTGAGCATCTGGCCTTCGCCCACCAGGAACTGGAAGTCTTCGGCCTTGCCGCCTTCAAACGGCTCGCCATCGATCTTGCCTTCGAAATCGACCGTCACGCGGTCGCCGTCTTGCGCAGCAGCATCCATGGCGCGCTGGGCGAAGCTGCGGCGCTGCTTGCGCAGGATGTCGATGGTCTTGTCGATGGCGGCGTCCGTCACTTCAGCCGACAGCTTTTCGACTTCGGCATCAGACAGATCGGCAATCTTGACTTCTGGGAACACTTCGAAAATGGCATCGAAAGTGACCTGGCCTTCAGGAGCGCCTTCCTTTTCGGTGATGCGGGGCTGGCCAGCAACACGCAGGTTGGCTTCGTTGGCTGCCACGGCAAAGGCTTCACCCACCTTGTCGTTCAGCACTTCGTACTGCACCGAGTAGCCGTAACGCTGGGCCACCACGTTCATGGGCACCTTGCCGGGACGGAAACCGTCCATCTTGACCGTGCGGGCCAGGCGCTTGAGGCGCGTGTCGACTTCGGACTGGATCAGGGTGACGGGCACGCTCAGCGTAATCTTGCGCTCGAGCTTCTCAAGGGTTTCAACAGTAACGGCCATGGCTATTCCTCTTATGAATGTGGATCGTGCTGGCTGCAGCGCAGCAGCGCCGTGTTCCGCAAAGTCTCACATGGGTGGTGCGCGGGGGGGGACTCGAACCCCCACACCATTGCTGGCGTCAGGACCTAAACCTGGTGCGTCTACCAATTTCGCCACCCGCGCGGTTCTACAACAAACAAACAGGCGGCAACCTCAGCTGCCGCCTGTGTGAAATCGGTCAACCTTCTATTTTACCCTGATGCGGGCAGGGTGGGAATCAAACCCCTCCAAGGACCTCCGGCGCAGGCCTTTTCACACGGAACCACGCGGCATACATCGCGGGCAGCGCCAGCAGCGTCAGCACGGTGGCCACCACCAGTCCGCCCATGATGGCCACAGCCATCGGCCCCCAGAACACGCTGCGTGACAGCGGGATCATGGCCAGCACCGCAGCCGCAGCCGTCAGCACGATAGGACGCAGGCGGCGCACGGCAGATTCGACAATCGCATCCCACGCAGGCACGCCCCGCGCGCGGTCCTGCTCGATCTGGTCGATCAGGATCACAGAATTGCGCTGGATCATGCCCATCAGCGCGATCACGCCGAGCAGCGCCACGAAGCCGAACGGGCGGTTGAGCAGCAGCAGCGCGCCCGAAACACCAGCGATCCCAAGGAACCCGGTGATGTAAACAAGGAACGCACGACTAAAGCTTTGCAACTGCAGCATGAGCAGCGTAAACACAAGGAACAGCATGATGGGAACGCCAGCAACGATGGAGCTGGTTCCCTTGGAGCTTTCCTCCACGGCGCCCGCCACCTCGATGCGATAGCCGCCCTGCCCGGCCTCGCGCCACTTGGCCTCGATGGCGCGCAGACCGGGCAGCAATTGCGCCGTCACGGTGGCCCCCTGCAGCCCCTCAGTCACGTCCCCCTGCACGGTGATGGCGTAGTCGCGGTTCTCGCGCCACATCACACCGGGCTCCCAGGTGAAGACCGGCTTTGCGATCTGCGTGAGCGGGATCGACTTGCCCGAGGCCGTGGGCAGGTAGGCGTTGGCGATGTCGGTGATGGCGTTGCGCTCGTCCAGCGGCTGGCGCAGCAGAATGTCGATGAGCTTGTCACCCTCGCGGTACTGGCCCACCTGCGTACCCGACAGGATAGTCTTGGACGCCTGGGCAATCGACTGGCTGGTGACACCCAGAGCGCGCGCCTTGGCCTGGTCCACTTCCAGACGCAGCACCTTCACAGACTCGTTCCAGTTGTCATTCACACCGCGCATGTCCGGGTTCTTGCGCAGCTGGGCTTTCACTTCATCGGCGCGCTCACGCAGCACCAGCGGATCAGGCCCCACCACGCGGAACTGCACGGGGTAAGGCACCGGCGGTCCATTGGGCAGCAGCTTGACGCGACCACGCACCTCCGGGAACTCCTCAGCCAGCAGCGCAGGCAACTTCACGCGCAGGGACTCACGCACCTTCAGATCCTGGGGCAGAACGATGAACTGCGACACGTTGCTCTGGGGAAACACCTGATCCAGCGGCAAATAGAAACGCGGCACGCCGGAACCGACCCAGGTGCTGACAGAACTGACACCAGGTTCAGAGAGCAAGCGCTGCTCCACACGTTTGGTCACTTCTTCATTGCCTGCAAATGAGGTGCCCTCGGGGAACCAGATGTCCACCAGAATTTCAGGCCGGCTCGAATCGGGGAAGAACTGCTGCTGCACCTTGCCCATGCCCACAATGCCCAGCGCAAAGGTCAGTACCGTGGCGCCGATGGTGATCCAGCGGTGCAAGACACACCAGTCCACCAGGCGGCGGAAAGTGCGGTAGAACGGGCTGTCAAACACTTCGTGCGGATCGTCGGTGATGCCCTTGTTGGCCTGGGCAGCCAGCACATGCGGGGGCACCTTGAGCAGTAGCGTGCCCAGGTACGGCACAAAGTACACCGACACGAACCAGCTGAGCACCAGCGCGATCACGGTGACCGCAAAAATGGCGAAGGTGTATTCGCCCGTAGTGGACTTGGCCAGGCCGATGGGCAAAAAGCCCGCCGCCGTGATCAGCGTGCCCGTCAGCATCGGCATGGCCGTGATCTCATAGGCAAAGGTAGCGGCACGCACCTTGTCGTAGCCCTCTTCAAGCTTGAGCACCATCATTTCGACCGCAATGATCGCGTCATCCACCAGCAGGCCCAGTGCGATGATGAGCGAGCCCAGCGATATCTTGTGCAGGCCGATGCCCCAGTACCACATGGCCAGGAAGGTCACGGCAAGCACCAGCGGAATGGTGATGCCCACCACCAGCCCCGGGCGCGGATCGATGTACCAGCGCTTCCATAGCGGGTTCTTGCCGGGGCGCTTGTGCAGGCCCAGCGCGATGAAGCTTACCGCCAGCACGATGACCACGGCCTCGATCAGCACCTTGACGAATTCATTCACCGAGGTGGCCACCGCCTTGGGCTGGTCTTGCACGTTAACGAGCTTCACCCCCGCTGGCAGCGTGCCGCCGATGCGGTCGGTGGCGGCATGCAGCGCCTTGCCCAGCGCAATGATGTCGCCGCCCTTGGCCATGGAGACGCCCAGCGCAATCACTTCCTGCCCCTGGTGACGCACCTTCACGGTGGCCGGGTCCACATAGCCGCGCTTGACCTCGGCGATATCGCCCAGGCGCAGTTGTGCGCCCGACGGGCCACGGATCGGCATGGCGCGCAGGTCTTCAATGGCGTTGAACTGACCCTGCACCCGCACCTGCACCTGGTCTTGCGGGGTCTGAATAGCTCCGGCGCTCTCCACGGCGTTTTGCTGGCCCAGCTGGGCCAGCACCTGGTTCATGTCCAGGCCCAGTTGCGACAGGCGTTTTTGCGAGATTTCGATGAACAGTTTTTCGTCTTGCACGCCAAACAGCTCAACCTTGGCGACATCGGGCACACGCAGCAGCTGCTGGCGTGCGTCATCGGCAAACTGCTTGAGTTCGGCGTAGCTGAAGCCCTCGGACTCCAGCGCGTAGATCACGCCATACACATCGCCAAAGTCGTCGTTGAAGAACGGGCCCTGGATGCCCTGCGGCAAGGTGTAGCGCATGTCGCCCACCTTCTTGCGCACGCTGTACCAGACGTTGGCCACCTCGCTCGCCTTGGACGAATCCTTGATCTGAAAGATGATCTGCGACTCGCCGGGCTTCGAATAACTGCGGATCTTGTCGGCGTAGGGCACCTCTTGCAGCGTGCGCTCGATCTTGTCAGTGACCTGCTCGGCCACCTGCTGCGCCGTGGCGCCCGGCCAGTAGGTACGCACCACCATGGCACGGAAGGTGAACGGCGGGTCCTCGTCCTGCCCCAGCTGGAAATAGGCGGCAAACCCCAGCAGCATCAGCACCACCATCAGGTAGCGCGTGAGGGCGGGATGGTCGAGCGCCCACTTGGAGAGGTTGAACCCCTCTTTGGGTTGTACTTGCGTCATGGCCGGCCTCAGTTGGCTGTGGAAGCTGCGGGTGCCGCTGCTGTGGCAGCAGGCGCGGCAGGCATTGCTACTGGATTGGTAGCTGTCTGCGCTTTACTGGCGGGCGCTGAGGCCGTTTTTGGCTGATAAATCAGCACTTTCTGCCCAGGCGAGAGCACATGCACACCCGTGGCCACCACCTGCATGCCGGGGGCTAGACCCGCAGCCACCACGGCCTCGTTGCCATCGGCCGTGGCAATCTGCACCACCTGCGACTTCACCGTGCTGCTGGCCGCGTCATACACCCACACCGCCGTGGACTGCCCCTCCTGGCGCAGCGCACTGGTGGGCAGCTTGATGGCCGGAATGCCCGCATGGCTGAGCGCCTTGGGCGTGACGTACACGGTGGAGCCCAGCGCAGGCGCATCGGCACCGTCGATGGCCACCTTGATTTGGTAAGTGCGCGTGGCGGCGTCGGCACTGGCGGCCACTTCCCGCACGCGGCCCGTCAGGTTGGCGCCACCGGACCAGCCGCGCACCGCCACTTCTGAGCCTGGGGTGATCTGCCCCACCTTGTCCTCCGGCACCGCAAACACCACATCGCGGGGGCCATCCTGCGCAATGCGCACCACAGGCGTTCCGGCCGACACCACCTGGCCAGGCTCGGCGTCAATGCCAGTGACAACGCCCGCCACGTCGGCCACCAGCGTGGTGTAGGCCGCCTGGTTGCCTTGCGATGACAGCTGCGCGCGGGCCTGGTCCAGCGTGGCCTGGGCGGCTTTCAGCGTCGCGTCGCGGCGCTCCAGCTCGGCGCCGCTGATGAAGTTCTGGTCCTTCAGGGCTTGGTAGCGCTTGTAGTCGGCAGCGGCCAGATCACGCTGCGTGGTGGCCGATGCCAACTGTGCGCGCGCGGCGTCGGTGGCCAGTTGGTAATCCTTGGGATCCAGCTGGGCCAGCACCTGTCCGGCCCGCACACGCTGGCCCAGTTCGGCCTGGCGCTGCACGATCTTGCCCGCCACGCGGAACCCCAAGCGCGACTCCACGCGCGCCCGCACCTCACCCGAATACTCCAGGCTGGACTGCAGCGCACCCACCCCCACCGTCAGCAACTTGACGGAGCGCACCGGCTCTTCGGGCGGCGCGGGGCGGGAACAGGCGGCCAGCAAAGCAGCGGCGGCCACCATCAGCAAGGTCCGGCAGTGCCGTTGAAAAGGCCGCGAAGCGGAGGATGTGCGCATGGGAAATCCGGTGAATAGAGAAGGGCTACAAGGAGTTGCAGGGGCTGCACGCAAAACGCAGGCACGAATGCCTGCGCTGAAAACGGAACTGCAGTAGCAGTTACCGGCCAGCCTCCTTGTCCCTGATTGAATTGGTTTTTTGATTACTGACTGACCGGTTAGTAATCTATGAGAAGCCCTTGGCATTGTCAAGCGACAATCCAGGGTGTGAACGACCGATCCCTCCCTCCCCAGCCTGAAGTGGCGTCCTCTGCAACTTCCGCGCCACAGCCGCTCCAGACTGCTCCACACCATGCGTCTGCCACCCTGGCCGCTCCTGTCACGCACTACGAGAACTTCCCGGTCGCGTCCCTGCTGTGCCCACCGCACCTGCGCCAGCCCATTGCCGCCATCTACGGCTTTGCCCGCACCGCTGACGACATTGCCGACGAAGGGGACGCCCCCGCCGCAGACCGCCTGGCCGACCTGGCCGCCTACCATGCCGACCTGATGGCCGTCGCCCAAGGCCAGCCGCCCTCGCCCCGCTGGGCCAGCGTGTTCTTGCCGCTGCAAGCGGTGTTGCATAGCCACCAGCTGCCTGTACCACTGCTGGAAGACCTGCTCAGCGCCTTTGCCCAGGATGTTGAAAAAACCCGTGATGCCGAGGGCTATGCCGACCGCGCCGAGCTGCTGGACTACTGCCGCCGCTCCGCCAACCCCGTGGGCCGGCTGCTGCTGCACCTGTACGGCGTAACAGACGCCCAGGCGCTGCAAGAAAGCGATGCCATCTGCACCGCGCTGCAGCTCATCAACTTCTGGCAGGACCTCTCCGTGGACATCCCCCGAGGGCGCCACTACCTGCCCCGCGCCGACTGCGCCGCCCATCGCGCCTGCCAGGCCGAACTGCTGGCACTCAGAAGTACCCCCGAGAACGTGCGCCTCATAACCGATTGCGCCCGCTGGGCCCGCGCCAGCATGCAAATAGGCGCCCCCTTGGTGCACCGCCTGCCCGGCCGCGCCGGGTGGGAGCTGCGCCTGGTGGTGCAAGGCGGCCTGCGCATTCTGGACAAGGTGGACGCCCTCAAAGGCGGCAGCCTGCACACCCGTCCACGCCTGCATGCGTGGGATTGGTGCGTGATGCTGGGCCGCGCGCTGGTGATGTAAGAAAGATTCATGGGCCACAAGGCGCGCTGACATCGGTGCTTGCTCTGTCCATGAATTTGAGGCAGAAATCGCTCCCACCGCCCATCCATATTGCCTTTTAAGCTATCATTTTATGAGCAACTAGCCGCCTACGCCGGGGGGACGGCGGCGGGCGGACCCTGGGCGGGGCAGGGATAGCGCGCATGGCGCCGCCTTTACAGCGCGCTAGTCTTGCGCCCACTGCGGCCAGCCGCCCGGGACTTACCCGTTCCGGAACACAACAACAAAGACAACAATGTCCGCAAGCCACTACCCGTGGCTTGCCAGGAGGGCCCACCGTTGACCGCCAGACATCTATTCAAGACCCTGCAGTGGGGGCTCATCCTTTTTTGCCTAGTGTTTTCCATCGTCGGGGGCGTGGCGGCGGAGCGGGTGCTGGATGTGCTGCACTGCCAACCCCACACCAACCCCACGCTGGGCACCTGCACGTGGCTGACCAATGCCATCGGGCTGCGGCTGATGCCTTTTCTGTCGGCAGGCAGCATCGTGGACTACCCCTTCGTGCTGGTGCGCAACTTCTGGGCGCTGCTGCTGGCGTGGGGGCTGGCGCTGTATGCCGCACGCTGGGCTGACCGCCACCCGGCCGCAACAGCGGACCTGCTGCAGCGCTGGCTGCCGCGCCGCAGCAACGCCACCCCAGCAGACGTACTGCGCTGGGGTGTGGTCGGCCTGTTCTGGCTGTTGCTGGCGGGCTTCATCGTGTTCATTTTTGCGCTGAGCCTGCCCATCGTGGGCAACCAGACCGCGCGCGCCATCCTTGAAAGCCTGGGCTGCTCGCCCGGCACCTTCGACCCCTTCTCATCCCCCTGCATGAGAGCCCCCGGCTTCTGGACGCCCCGCCTCTCCCTGTACGTCCTTCCCCTCGCAGGCCCCTTGCTGGCGCCCGTGTGGCTGGTCATGGGGTTCTGGGATGTCCTGCTGGGCTGGCTGGCACTGATCGTGGCCACCTATGCCCTGAAATCGCACCTGTCGCAGCCTACCCGGCCGCCAGTCCGCCCCCACCCATCGGCCAAACCACTGCGCCGCTCCTGAGAACCTTTTCACCATGTCCGTCAGCGTTTTCGACCTCTTCAAGATTGGCGTCGGCCCGTCCAGCTCCCACACCGTGGGCCCCATGATTGCGGCGCGGCAGTTTGCCTGCCATGTGCGTGACACACTGGGCCTGGCCGCCGTGCACCACGTCACCGTAGAACTCTTCGGCTCGCTGTCGGCCACCGGCGTGGGCCACGGCACCGACAAGGCCGTGCTGCTGGGCCTGGCCGGGCACGAGCCCGACCACATCGACCCGGACCAGATCCAGCCTGCCATTGCCGACATCCGCATCCGGCAAACGCTGGAGCTGCTGGGCGAGCATATGGTGCCGTTTGTCGAAAAAGAGCACCTGCTGTTTCGCCGCAAAAGCCTGCCGCTGCACCCCAACGGCATGGCGTTTCACGCGTTCGACGCGCAGGGCAACGAGATTGCGGCGCGTGAGTACTACTCGGTGGGTGGCGGTTTTGTGATCGACGCGGCGGGCGAGCGTGTACTCAACAGCGCCGCCACCGCTGGGCCCGATGCGGCCGGCCATGCCCAAGGCCTGCCCCACCCCTTCCGCACCGGGGCCGAGCTGCTGGCCCAGTGCCAGGCCACCGGCCTCACCCCCGCCCAGCTCATGGCGGCCAATGAGCAACACTGGCGCAGCGCCTCCGAGGTGCGCCGCCAGCTCATGGCCATCTGGAAGACCATGGCCGGTGCCGTGCAGCGCGGCTGCGCCAGCACCGGTACGTTGCCTGGCCCCATGCACGTGCGCCGCCGCGCGGCCGAGCTGCACCACAAGCTCAGCACGCAGCCCGAGGCCGCACTGCGCGATCCCCTCTCGATGCTCGACTGGGTGAACCTCTATGCCATGGCCGTCAACGAAGAAAACGCCGCCGGAGGCCGCGTGGTGACGGCGCCCACCAACGGCGCTGCAGGCGTGATCCCCGCCGTACTGCATTACTACGTCAACTTCCTGCAAGGCCCCATCCCGGCCAACGACGACGGCATTGCCACCTTTTTGCTCACGGCAGGCGCCATCGGCATCATTTACAAGGAAAACGCATCGCTCTCGGGAGCCGAAGTGGGCTGCCAGGGCGAAGTGGGCGTGGCCTGCTCCATGGCAGCAGGCGCGCTGGCTGCGGTGATGGGGGGCACCCCCGAGCAGATCGAGAACGCCGCCGAGATCGGCATGGAGCACAACCTGGGCATGACCTGCGACCCCGTGGGCGGCCTGGTGCAGATCCCCTGCATCGAACGCAACGCCATGGGCGCCATCAAGGCCATCAACGCCGCCCGCATGGCGCTGCGTGGCGACGGCCAGCATGTGGTCTCGCTCGACAAGGTCATCAAGACCATGATGCAGACCGGCGCGGACATGAAGGTCAAATACAAGGAGACATCGCGTGGCGGGCTGGCGGTGAATGTTGTGGAATGCTGACAAACCTGTCGCCAATGTGACACAACAGCAGGTGCCGCAGCACAATGCGCGGCGTGCAGCCTCGCGCGCTTCCTGCGACGCCTGGCATGCATGGCCCCGTCACCTTTTCCGTTTCCTATGCACCTCTTCTCTGCGCTGCGAGCCCTGCTACTGATCCTTCCCCTGTCCTGGATGTCCCCTGGCGCCTGGGCGCAAGACACCCTGACCCACATTGCCAAGACCGGCGAATTGCGACTGGGGCACCGCGAGGCATCCCACCCCTTCTCCTACAAAGACCCAGCCACTGGGCAGGTGCGTGGCTACAGCGTTGATATCTGCACCAAGATTTACGAGGAGCTCAAGAAGGAACTCAAGCGCCCCGACCTGCGCCTGACCTATGTACTGGTAGACGGCAAGAACCGCCTTGCGGACCTGAAAAACAACGTAGTGGACCTGGAATGCGGCACGACCACCAACACCCTGGAGCGCCAGAAGGAAGTCGCCTTCAGCCACCACATCTTCATCGCCACCACTGCGTTCCTCGTGCGCAAGGACTCGGGCATCAAGACGGTGGACGATCTGAACGGCAAACGCATTGCCGTCGAACGGAAAACCACCAATGACGGCCTGCTGGCCACGAACGAACGCACCTACCACCGCAAATTCATCTACGTGCCGGTAGACAGCACCACCCAGGGACTGGATGCACTCACGCGCAGGGAGGCAGATGCGGTTTTTGCAGACGATGCAGGCCTGTGGAGCCCCATGACCCGGCTGGGCAAGGCCATGGGGGACTACCAGTTTCTGGAAAAGCGCCTTTCGGTAGAGCCCTACAGCATTGGCCTGCGCAGGCAAGACCCTCGTTTCAAGGAGCTGGTAGACCAAGTCACCCGCCGCCTGATCCAGACCGGGGAGATGGCGGCTCTCTACAAAAAGTGGTTCCACTCGGACCAAGGCACGCTCCCCATGAGCGTCTTCATGCGCGAAGCGCTCAAGCGGCCCAGCGACGTGGGCGTGGAACAGATCGCCTTTTGATGCCCTTCGGCCTGCCGCAGAACTGCCGCAGAACAGGCAGGCAAAACTGGGGAACTGCGGCCTCCACCAGCTGCCAGGTTGCATTCGCGGGCCATGTCCGCCATGGGACAATCGCGCCCCATGACCCCACAGCAATACGTACAGCAAAAAGCCGTGGCCTCAGGCAGCAGCTTCTACTACGCCTTCCTGTTCCTGCCGGCCCCGCGCCGCGCCGCGATCACGGCGTTTTATGCCTTCTGCCGCGAAGTGGACGATGTGGTGGACGAAGTCTCCGACCCTGGCGTGGCGCGCACCAAGCTCGCCTGGTGGCAGGCCGAGGTGGCCAAGGCCTATGCGGGCCAGCCCACCCACCCCGTGATGCTGGCACTGATGCCGCTGGCCGCCGACTATGGCATTGCACAACGCCACCTGCAGGCCGTGATCGACGGCTGCCAGATGGACCTGGAGCAGACCCGCTACCTCGACTTTGCCGGCCTCAAGGGCTACTGCCACCTGGTGGCGGGCATCGTGGGCGAAGTCGCCGCACGCATCTTCGGCCAGACCGACCCGCGCACCACCGAATACGCCCACAAGCTGGGCCTGGCCTTCCAGCTCACCAATATCATCCGCGACGTGGGCGAAGACGCGATGCTGGGACGCATCTACCTGCCGGTGAACGAACTGCAGCAGTTTGATGTGAAGGCACATGAGATCTTGAAGCGCACCTACTCCGACCGCTTCACGGCGCTGATGCGCTTTCAGGCCGAGCGCGCGCACCGGCTGTACGACGAGGCCTTCGCCCTGCTGCCCGATGCCGACCGCCGCGCCCAGAAGCCCGGCCTGATGATGGCCAACATCTACCGCACCCTGCTGCGCGAGATCGAGCACGAGAACTTCCAGGTGCTGCACCAGCGCATCCGCCTCACGCCGCTGCGCAAGTTCTGGCTGGCGTGGAAGGTGCAAGCCCTGGGCCGGATGTCTTAGCCGTGGGCCCGCGTCCATGAAGGTCGCCGTCATCGGCGCAGGCTGGGCCGGCATGGCCGCCGCCATCGCCCATGCGCAGGCAGGCCGCCAGGTCACCGTGTTCGAGGCCGCGCGCACCGTGGGCGGCCGGGCGCGCGCCGTGCCGGGCGCGCTGCCCGATGGCACGCCCGCCACGCTCGACAACGGCCAGCACATCCTGATCGGCGCCTACTTCGAAAGCCTGCGCCTGATGCGACTGGTGGGCGTGGACATCGATACCGCCCTGCTGCGCCTGCCGCTCACGCTGCAATTCCCTGATGGCCAGGGCCTGCAACTGCCTGACCTGCCACCGCCGCTCGATGCGCTGCTGGGCATTGCCCGCGCCAAGGGCTGGGGCTGGCGCGACAAGCTGGCACTGCTGCGCACAGCCACGGCCTGGCAGCTGCGCGGCTTTCGCTGCGCGCCCGCCACATCGGTGGCCACGCTGTGCGCGCCGCTCACACCCCGGCTCATGGCCGAGTTCATCGACCCGCTGTGTGTGTCGGCCCTCAACACCCCCGCCAACCAGGCCAGCGGCCAGGTGTTTCTGCGCGTGCTGCAGGACAGCCTGTTCAGCGGGCGCGGCGGCTCCAACCTATTGCTGCCACGTGCGGACTTAGGCGCCCTCTTTCCCGAAGCCGCTGCGCGCTGGCTGCAGCAGCAAGGCAGCCAGGTCCTCACCGGCCAGCGCATTCAGCGCCTGCAGCCGTTGCCCGGCGGGCGTTGGCAGCCGGTCGTGGCCGCCAACGGCACCGAAGAACCCGGAGCGTTCGACCACGTCACCCTGGCCTGCCCGTCCTGGGAGGCTAGCCGCCTGGTCGAAGGCCTGGCAGGCACTGCGGGCCTGGCCAGTGCAGCCCGCTGGAGCGCCACCACAAGCGCCCTGCGGTTTGAGGCCATCACCACCGTCTATGCCCACGCCCCGGGCGCCCACCTGCCCCAGCCCATGCTGGCGCTGCGCAACACCGCTGCCCACCCGGCGCAGTTTGTGTTCGACCGGGGCCAGCTCGACGGCCAGCACGGGCTGCTGGCCTTTGTGGTGAGTGCCAGTGATGGGGACCGCGCCTTGATCGAGCAGCAGGTGCTGCAGCAGGCCGCCGTGCAGCTGGGCCTGCCCGGCCTGCAGCCTGTACGGACCGTGGTCGAGAAACGAGCCACCTTTGCCTGCACCCCCGGCCTGCAACGGCCCGGCATGCAGGTGCTGCCGGGGCTGACGGCCTGCGGGGACTATGTGGACGGCCCCTACCCCGCCACACTGGAAGGGGCCGTGCTGAGCGGCACGGCAGTAGCGGCACTGGCGTAATCCTCGCTCCGTCGGCGCGGGGTGTATCGGGTAAACCCCAGGCCGACTGACAGCATTCCGAAAGCACGCTGCGCACACCATACGCCCGGCAACGCCGCAATGGCTTTTACGGAGACACCCATGCTGTTCGACAACGACATTTCCCCCGCCTTCCACCCCACCCGCCGCCACCTGCTGGGCGCAGGCAGCGCCCTGGCCCTGGGCGGCCTGCTGCCCGCCGCTGCGTCGGCCCAGACCGCATGGCCCGCCAAGTCCATCCGCTTCGTCGTGCCCTTTGCACCGGGCGGCAGCTCCGAAATCGTGGCGCGTTCCACAGCGGCCGAGCTGAGCAAGACCCTGGGCCAGAGCGTGTTTGTGGACAACAAACCCGGCGCCGCAGGCAACATCGCCATGCAGGAAGTCGCCCGCGCCGAAGACCAGCACACCCTCATCCTGGGCCACATCGGCACGCTGGCCGTCAACCCCTACATCTTTGACAAACTTCCCTACGACGCCAACAAGGACTTCAAGCCCGTGAGCCTGCTGGCCAAGGTGCCCAGCCTGTACGTGGTGCACCCCGACGTGCCTGCCAAGAACCTCAAGGAGTTCATCGCCTACGCCAAGAAGAACCCGGGCAAGCTCAGCTACGGCTCGGCAGGCAACGGAAGCGCGGGCCACCTCGCGTTTGAATACCTCAAGATGACCGCCGAGATCTTCATGCTGCACGTGCCCTACCGGGGCACCGGCCCCATGATGACCGACCTGCTCTCGGGCCGCCTTGACGCCGCTTCGGTGGGCGCTGCGGCCCTGCTTCCGTTCATCAAGTCCGGCAAGGTGCGCTGCATCGCCACCGGCTCCACGCAGCGCCTGCCGCAGCTGCCCGACGTGGCCACCGTGGCCGAACAGGGCTTCCCCGGCTTCGAGATGACGCAGTGGTACGGCATGCTGGCCCCCGCGAGCCTGCCCAAGGAACACCTGGACAAGCTGGCAGCCGAAACCATGAAGGCCGTCAAGGCACCCGAAGCCCTCAAGCGCCTGAACGGCGACGCCGCCGAAGCCATCGGCGGCACGCCCGCGCAGTTTGCACAGTTCATTGCGGCGGAGCAGGCGCGCTGGCAGAAAGTCATCAAGCGCGCACAGATCAAGCCGGACTAGAGAAGCCCCCCTGAGCCGCTTCGCGTCTTCCCCCGTGGGGGACGCCACCGGTGGCAGGGCAAAGCCCGCTCCACGGTGGCACTGGCTTTGGGGGCGCGCCAGTTTCAACAGCCTGCTGGCGGGCCGGGCCACGGCACAACGGCATTAGCATCCCCCCATGCGCATCCTCCTGGCAGAAGACGACCACAACCTGGGCACCTGGCTCAGCCGCGCGCTGGAGCATGCGGGCATTCAGGTGGAATGGGTGAACGATGGGCGCCTGGCCGACCGTGCGCTGCAGCAGCACGACAACTACGATGCGCTGGTGCTGGACCTGGGCCTGCCCGGGCTGGATGGCCAGGCCGTGCTGCAGCGCCTGCGCGACCGCGACCAGCGCCTGCCCGCGCTGATCCTGACGGCCCGCGATTCGCTCGATGAACGCGTTCGCTCGCTCAACGCGGGGGCTGACGACTTTCTGGCCAAGCCTTTCGAGCTGGCCGAGCTGGAGGCCCGCCTGCACGCCCTGGTGCGCCGCGCACGCGGCAACGAACACCCGCGCCTGGCCTGCGGCGCGCTGGTGTACGACAACCCGCGCAAGCAGTTCACGCTGCACGGCGAGCCCCTGGCCCTGTCGCCGCGCGAGCACGCCGTGCTGCGCGTGCTGGTGCAGCGCAGCGGCGAGCCGTTTTCCAAGCAGCAGATCCTGGACCGCGTGTTCTCTGACGACGAGGACGTGCACCCCGAAGCCGTGGAAGTTTTTGTGCACCGCCTGCGCAAGCGGCTCGATGGCAGCGGTGTGCGCATCACCACCCTGCGCGGCCTGGGCTACGCGCTCGAAGCAAATGATGTGGCTCCCCCCTGAGACGCTGCGCGTCTTCCCCCCTGAGGGGGGACGCCACCTGTGGCCTGGCAAAGCCAGTTCCACGGTGGCACTGGCGTGGGCCACGCGCATGTTCAGGACCGCTCCCTGTTCTTTGCGGCGGAGTCCGCTGCCATGTCTTTGATACAACGCCTGCGCCGCGCCAGCCTGTGGCGGCTGCTGGCCCTGCTGCTGCTGCCGCTGCTGGCCGTGGTGACGGGCGTGGAGCTGTGGATGACGCGACACGACGCGCTGGAGGCGGCCAACGCGGCCTACGACCGCTCGCTGCTCGGGGCGCTCAAATCCATTGACGCCAATATCTCCACGGCGTCGGGCGGCCTGTCGGCCGAGCTGCCGTACAGCATGCTCGAATTTTTTGAACTCACGGCCAGCGGCAATGTGTACTTCCGCGTGGCGTCGTCCGACGGGCTGGTGGAGCTGGGCAACGCCGACCTGCCCCTGCCGCCCGGCCCACTCACGCCCGGCGTGCCACTTTTTTATGACGCCACCTACTTCGGCGAATCCGTGCGGCTGGCCGCCTACCGCCGGGCGGTAGACGGCGCCGCGCCCGGAGCCGATGCCAGCAGCGTGCTGGTGCAGGTGGCAGAAAGCACCCGCTCGCGGCAGGAGTTCACGCGCCGCTTTGTGCGCCGGGCAGCGCTGCGCGACACGCTGGTGCTGGCGCTCATGGTGCTGGGCACAGCCGCCACGCTGGCCGTGGCGCTGCGGCCGCTGGCGCGCCTGGCGCGCGAGGTGCAGGCGCGCAGCCCCGACGACATGACCCCCATGGCCGACACCGACCTGCCCGCCGACATCCGCCCCCTGGTGGCCGCCGCCAACCAGCAGATGGCGCGCACGCAAGACCTGGTGGCCCAGCAGCGGCAGTTTCTGGACGATGCCTCGCACCAGCTGCGCACCCACCTCACCACGCTGCAGATGCAGATCGACTACGCCCGGCGCGAGGCCGACGCCACCCAGGTGCAGCACACCCTGGAAGCCATCGGCGGCGAAGTCGCGCGCGCCACGCGCAGCACCCAACAGCTGCTGGCCCTGGGCCGCAGCGACACGGCCGCAGTGGAGCTGGCCCCATTCGACCTGGCCGCGCTGCTGCGCGCCGTGGCGCTGGAGCTGCTGCCCCGCGCCCGCGCTCGGCAGATCGACTTTGGCATCCACACCCCCACGCCCGAGTTCATGGCCGTGGGCGACAGCGGCTTGCTGCGCGAGGCGCTTGCCAACCTGGCGGCCAACGCGATTGCCTACACACCTGAACACGGCACGGTCACCGTGTCAGCCGCAGGCGATGACCTCGGCTGGAGCCTTAGCGTGGAAGACAACGGCCCCGGCCTGCCCGCCAGCGAACGCGATGCACTTGGCCAGCGCTACCGGCGTGGCTCGCAGGCGGCGGCAGGCGGCTCAGGCCTGGGGCTGGCAATCGCGCGCTCCATCGCCGAGCGGCATCGGGGCGGCCTGCGGCTCGAAGAACGCGCGGGTGGGCCCGGCCTGCTGGCCATCCTGTGGTGGCCCCGGGGCTGAAAACCCCCATCCCGCAGCACCCCAGATTCCGCCAGAATTCGCCCCGCATGCCGTCCGCACCACACCCTCTCCCCACCCTGCCCCGCCGCCGCGCCCTGCAGTGGCTGGCAGCACTGGCGGGCACCGCAGGCGCTGCGCACACGCCAGCTGCGTGGGCGGCCGACGCATCGCTGGAGCCCGCCGAATGCATCGCCCCCTCCCGCCCCGGCGGCGGGTTCGACCTGACCTGCGGCCTGGCCACGCAGGCCGTGCAAGCCGTGCGCCCCGCACGCCCACCGCTGCACACACGCTATCTACCCGGGGGCATCGGTGCCATGGCGTTTGACCAGATCGCTACCGGGCGGCTGGGCGGGCCGGGCACGCTGGTGGCGTTCTCCAGCGGCTCGCTGCTCAACATCGCACAGGGCCGCTTTGGCCCGCACCCGGTGAGCGCCGTGCGCTGGATCGCCACCCTGGGCACCGACTACGGCGTGGTGGCCGTGCACCGCGATTCGCCCCACCAGCGCCTGCAAGACGTGGTGACCGCGCTGCGCAAGGACCCGGCCCGCGTGGTGTTTGGCGCCGGTGGCACCCTGGGCAGCCAAGACTGGATGAAGGCCGCGCTGCTGACCCGTGCCGCCGGGCAGGACCCCAAGCGCATGCGGTTTGTCTCGTTTGAAGGCGGCGGCGAGGCACTCAAGGCCCTGCGCGGCGGCCATATCGGCGTCTTCACCGGCGATGCCGCTGAAGCTCGGCAGGCCCTGGAAAAAGGCGCGCCCCTGCGCTTTCTGGCCGTGCTGGCCCAGGCCCGCCTGCCCGGCGCCCTGGCCGACCTGCCCACGGCGCGCGAGCAGGGCGTGGACCTGGTCTGGCCCACGGTGCGCGGCCTGTACATGGCCGCCAGCGCCCCCGATGCCGCCGTGCGCGCCTGGGTGGCCGCGTTTGCCGATGCGCTGGCCGCCCCCGGTTATGCCGCGCTGTGCAGCCAGTACGGCCTGTACCCGTTTGCGCGCACCGGCGCGGCGCTGGAGGAGTTCGTGCAACGCAGTCTGGCCGACTACCGCCAGCTGGCGCAGGAGCTGGGCCTGCGGTCCTGGCCGCGCTGAGGCGGCTGCTGCCGTTCGAGCGGAACGGTTTCAGCGAACCTCTGGCCCGCTCACTTCTCCAGCCACCACTGAATCACCACCTTGGCCAGGAACCCCAGAAACCCCACACCCAGGCCCAGAAACAGCACAAAGGTGCCAAACCGCCCTGCCTTCGATTCCCACGCCAGCTGCCCGATGATGAACAGCATGTAGGCGATGAACGCCCCCACGCCGTAGGTGAGGAAGAAGCCCGAGATCTGCGCCTCGGTGAAGCCAAAAATCACGATGCCCCTCCAGGCGTTCGGGCGGGTGCAGCGGGTGCAGCCAGGTCGCGCTCGGGCAGGCTGGAGGCATCCACCAGGTCGCGGTAAGCGTGCCAGCTGGCGTGGCCCAGCATGGGCATCACGGCGATCAGGCCCAGCAGCAGCGAGCCCAGGCCCAGCAAGGTAAAGCCCAGGATGATCGCCGCCCAGAACGCCATGGGCAGCGGGTTGACCACCACGGCCTGCCAGCTGGTCAGCACGGCCTGCAATAGCGTGGCGCGGCGGTCCAGCAGCAGCGGCATGGCCACCACGCTGGACGCAAAAATCGGCGCGGCCATCAAGCTGCCCAGGGCCAGCCAGATTTCAAACAACCAGCCGTCGCGGGCCATGACCACGTGGCGCAGAAAGTCGAGCGGGGTCTCGATCGGCACCGGTGCCAGCAGCGTGATGAGCGCCGCCGAGGTCATCACCCAACCCGAGGCGGCCAGCGCCAGCAAGGCGCCAAACTGCACCATGCACCAGTAGTCGTTGCCCCATTTGTTCACGTGGCTGTTCTGCCAGTTGAACCAGGTCTTGAGCACCACGCCCAGGTTGGCGCTTTCGCGGCGCTCCAGCGCGCGGCTCAGCGCATACAGGCTGGTGGCCAGCACCGGCGCCACCACCAGAAAGCCCGACAGCGCCCCCGCCAGCAGCCAGAAGCGGTGGTGCCCCACCGCAAAGATCGCGGCCCCGAACAGCGTGAGCGCCAGCCCATGCGCAAAGCTGATCCAGCCCGCCCGCGCCATGTCGCGCCAGGCCAGCACCAGCCAGGCCATGGGTTGCATGAGGCCGATGGTGCGGATGGTGGGCAACGGGGGGGGAGTACGGGGCATGGTGGGAAGGGTCGCCGAGCGACGATGGAGTGTGACCTTATCGGGCAACGGCTTCAACCACCGCACGCCCAAACCTTGACCTGAGGCAAGAAACTGGGCCAGCGCAGCCGGTCAGGCGAGCAGCCTGCACAGCGCAGTGAGGCTGTCCACCGTGGCATGGGGCGGTGTGTCGTCGTGCGGCCAGGGGTGGTTGGCGCTGTTGATCCACACGGCCTGCATGCCCGCGTTCAGCGCGCCCTGCGCATCCAGCGTGGCATCGTCGCCCACGTGCAGCACCTCGTGGGGCAGCACATCGACGGCCGTGGCGGCAGCGTGAAAAATGCGCGCATCGGGCTTGGCCACGCCAAACTCCGATGCGCTGATGCTGTGGCGAAAGTAGTGGCCGATGCCGATGCGGTGCACGTCGGCATTGCCGTTGGATACCGCCACCACCGGGTAGCGCGCCGACAAGAAGGCCAGCGTGTCGTGTGCGTCGTCAAACAGCTCCACGCGCATGCGCTCGGCAAAAAACAGGTCAAACGCCGGTTCGGCCAGCGCGGGCTCGTCGCCCGCCTGGGTCAGCGCCAGGCGGATGGACTCGCGCCGCAGCGCGCTCAGGTCGTGCAGCAGGTCGGGCCGCAGCGCCACCATCTGGTTGCGGATGGCGCGCAGCGATTCGGTGCTGGAGAACAAGGTTGCCGTGGCGGGCGCGTGGCGCGTGAGCCAGTCCAGCAGCACGCGTTCAGCCCGCGTGATGGTGGGCCAGATGGGCCAGAGCGTGTCATCCAGGTCGATGGAGATGGCGCGGATGCGGGAGGTGTCCAGCTGCAGCGCGGTGGGCTGGGCGGCGGGCAGTTCAGCGGGGGAATCGGGCATGGTCTGCAGAGAATACTCCACGGTCACCGAAGGGCCGGTCCGTTTGCCACAATCGGGGCATGCGCTCACCCTTCCACACCGAACCCCCTTACACCCACGGCCAGGCCGAACGCACTGGAGTGCTGCTGTGCAACCTCGGCACGCCCGACGAACCCACGGCCCCCGCCGTGCGCCGCTATCTGGCGCAGTTCCTGGGTGACCACCGCGTGGTGGAGATCCCCAAACTCGTGTGGCTACCCATCCTGCACGGCATCATCCTGCGCACGCGCCCGGCCAAATCGGCCGCCAAATATGCCAGCATCTGGACGCCCGAGGGCTCGCCCCTGGCCCACTGGACGGCCAAGCAGGCCACGCTGCTGCGCGGCTGGCTGGGCGAAGCGGGGCACGCGGTGCTGGTGCGCCATGCCATGCGCTATGGCAACCCGTCCATCGCCAGCCAGCTCGATGCGCTCAAGGCCGAAGGCGCCACGCGCATCCTCATCCTGCCGCTGTACCCGCAGTATTCGGCCACCACCACCGCCAGCGTGTTCGACGCCGTCTACGCCTGGGCTGCCGCCACCCGCAACGTGCCCGAGCTGCGGTTTGTGAACCGGTACCACGACGCCCCCGGCTACATCGACGCGCTGGCCCGCACCATCGAATCGCACTGGAAGACCCACGGCCAGCCCGACCAGCTGGTGATGAGCTTTCACGGCGTGCCCGAACGTACGCTGCACCTGGGCGACCCCTACCACTGCGAATCGCGCAAGACGGGCCGCCTGCTGGCCGAGCGCCTGGGCCTGCGCGAAGACCGCTACCGCATCACCTTCCAGTCGCGCTTTGGCAAGGCCAAATGGCTGGAACCCTACACCCAGCCCACCATCGAAGCGCTGGGCAAAGCCGGCACGCGGCGCGTGGACGTGGTGTGCCCGGGCTTCACCAGCGACTGCCTGGAAACGCTGGAAGAAATCAACATGGAAGTGCGCGAGGCCTTTTTGCACGCGGGCGGGCAGGAGTTTCACTACATCCCCTGCCTGAACGACAACAGCCACTGGATCACGGCGCTGAGCCGCGTGGCGCAACAGCACCTGGCGGGCTGGCCCACCGAGGTGCCCACCGCTGCGGCGCTGGCCGATGCGCGCAGCCATGCGCTGGCCGGTGGGGCACCCAAAGGCGTGTGCCCCGTGGCGCACTGACTGCTGGTTACTACTATTTTTATAGCTGCTTGCGCTTATCCATCAAGCGCTAGCAGCCAATTTGACTCATATTTTGAGATGGCAGACACACTGTGGTGACCTGCCCTCCCCCAACACCTGTACTGATGCCCGCTTCTGCCCTCGCCCCCCACCAGCTGCGGCTGACCATTGACCCCGCCACGCTGGGCTTTGCCAGCACGGCCGAGCTGCAAGACCTGCCCCTGCCCTGGATCGGCCAGGAGCGCGCGCAGGCCGCCGCGCAGTTTGGCCTGGGGCTGCACCAGCCCGACTACCACCTGTTCGTGCTGGGCGAAGTGGGCAGCGGGCGCGCATCACTGATGCGCCAGGCCATGCAGGCTGCTGCGGCAGAACGCGCCGTGCCGCCCGACCTGTGCTACCTGCACAACTTCGACACGCCCGACCGCCCCCGCGCCCTGCGCCTGCCAGCGGGCCAGGGCCGCCAACTGCGCCAGGGCCTGGCCGACATGGCCAAGAACCTGCAGGCCGACATCCCCAAGCGCCTGGCCGCCGCCGACTTCAAGGCCGAGGCGGAGCGCATCGAGAAAGCCTGGCAGGCGCAAGAAGGCGAGGCCTTTGCCGTGCTCGACGCGTTTGCCGAGGCGCGCCAATTTCGCCTGAACCGCGAGGGCGGGCAAATGGTGTTCACCCTCACAGGCCCCAAAGGCCAGGCGCTGACCGAAGCCGAAGCCCGCGCCCTGCCGCGCGAGCGCCGCGCAGAGATCGACGCCGCCGAACACGCACTGCGCACCGAGATCGCCCGCTTTCTGGAAGCCGTCCGCCCGCTGGAGCGCGCCCGCGACGAAGCCCTGGCCGCGCTGCGCCGCCAGACCATCAAGCCCCTGGTGGACCACGCTCTGCACGACATCCGCCAAGGCCTGCGCAAACAGATCAAGGACACCGTCAAGCTCGCCCACTGGCTCGACCAGGTGGAGCACGCGGTGCTGGACGACATCGACCTGTTCGAGCCCCTGGACACCGAACGAGGTGGCGACCAGGGCGCCGATGCCGAAGACGACCGCAAGGACGCGCTCGACGACCTGCTGGCCCGCTGCCAGGTGAACCTGGTGGTGGACAACCACGGCCGCACCGCCGCCCCCGTGGTGGTGGAAGACAACCCCACCCAGCGCACACTGTTCGGCAGCATCGAGCATGGCTCCGAGGCCGACACCGTGCAGGCCGACCACACCAGCATCCACGCGGGCAGCCTGCTCAAGGCGCACGGCGGCTTCATCCTGCTGCACCTGCACGACCTGGCTGCCGAAGAGGGCCTGTGGCAACGCCTGCGCCGCTTCTTGCGCTGCGGCCGCCTGCAGATCGAAGAAGGAGGCGGCGGCCCCGGCCATGCCCCCGGCGGT
The DNA here is from genome assembly GCF_057597245.1 of Acidovorax sp. NN32. Taxonomy (NCBI): domain Bacteria; kingdom Pseudomonadati; phylum Pseudomonadota; class Betaproteobacteria; order Burkholderiales; family Comamonadaceae; genus Acidovorax; species Acidovorax sp. NN32. Next base: position 1,980,505 of record NZ_CP199679.1, on the reverse strand, counting down.
GCCGTGGCACTGCAGCCCGAGCCCGTGGATGTGGATGTGAAGATCGTGCTGATCGGATCGGTGGACGAGTACTACGCCCTGCAAGACGCCGACCCCGACGCCGCGCGCCGCTTTCGCGTGAAGGTCGATTTTTCCGACCACTTTGCCGCCACGCCCGCCACCCACCACGCCACCGCCATCCTGGTGGCCCAAGTCTGCAAAAAGCGCGGCCTGCCCCACTTCGGCGCCGACGCCGTGGCCCTGCTGCTGGAACAAACCCACCGCGAGGCCGACGACCAGCACCGCCAGAGCGCCCGCTTTGCCCACACCGAAGCGCTGGCCATTGAAAGCGCCGCCCTGTGCAAGGCGCGCGGCGGCACGCTGGTGCAGGCCGCCGACGTGTTGGCCGCCCTGGCCGCCCGCACCCAGCGCCACAACCAGCCTGAAGAAGAACTGCACGACTCCATCACCGAGGGCGAGCGCCTGATCTCGCTGGCAGGCTCCATCACCGGCCAGATCAACGCCATGACGCAGATCGACCTGGGCGACTACCGCTTCGGCTTCCCCGTGCGCATCACCGCGCGCACCTTTGCCGGGCAAGAGGGCCTGCTCAACATCGAGCGCGAGGTCGATATGTCCGGCCCCATCCACGACAAAGGCGTGCTCATCCTGCACAGCTACCTCACCGCGCTGTTCAGCCACGTCGCGCCGCTGGCGCTCAACGCGTCCATCGTGTTCGAGCAGGAATACAGCGGCGTGGAGGGCGACTCGGCCTCGTGCGCCGAGCTGTATGCGCTGCTGTCCAGCCTGTCAGGCCTGCCTCTGCGCCAGGGCATTGCCGTGACAGGCGCATTGAACCAGCACGGCGAGGTGCTGCCCGTGGGCGGTATCAACGAAAAGATCGAAGGCTGGTTCCGCGCCTGCAGCACCGCAGGGCTCGATGGCACGCAGGGCGTACTGATCCCCGCACGCAACCAGCGCCACCTGATGCTGGACCGTAGCGTGCTGGACGCGGTGGAGCGCGGGCTGTTCCATGTCTACACCATGGGACATGTGAGCGAGGGGATTGCGCTGCTGACGGGCGAGGCGTCGGGGATGAGTCCGGCGGAGTTGCTGCAGGCCCAGGCCGACGAGCTGGCCCACCGTGCTGCGGCCGTGGAAGACACGGTGATGCAGCGGGCGGAGTTGACCTTGCGGGCGTACCGGCGGGCTTGTCAGATTGCGGGGGCTGCGCGGAGGGGGCGAGCGGTGCGGGGTCGGTAGATATAGCTCGGTGGCCGACGAAATTGAATGCTCGGGGTTCTAGCTGCTTAGCAGTGGTTGCCATCATCCGACGATTGCCATCGAACACGTACTATCGGCCAATAGCGGACATCGCATTGGTCCCGCTTGATTCAAAAGCTATGTATCAGCGTCTGTTATGTCAAAACGTTTGCGCTTGGTAGTCGCAGTCTTAACTCTCACTCTCGTTTTCGGCGGCTCCATTGCCTTTGAGCAAATGCTCGCTGACAAAACGGTTGAAGGGAGCGAAACGCATATTCATTTGGCGGAGCACAAGATGCGAACGTGTGGCGTAGAGACGCTTCGCTCTAGTGGGAAAGCGGTCGCGATTACTGATGATGGGATGGGTGGACTTATCGTTTCATTCTCGGGAACGACGCACATGACGCTGCACGTTGTGGCGATATCTGAGGACAGGATAGGAATTCGCTCATCTTGGCCAGCTTCGCAGGCCTCCCCGGATCTTCGCAATTCGTACGAAAACCTTAGCAGCCAAGTTGCTGAACTCCTTCTTCAATGCAGCCACAAGTGAGCCTGTTGCCGATGTGATATCTGCCCAGACTGACTTGCCATCTACAGCTATATACGTAGGTGATGCCGTGGCCGCAGCTGCGTAGACTTGCCCATTTTGAAAGGCCGTAGGACCGTTTGGGAGAAAGCCCTGCGACCGCTTTGGGCCCGCTAGCGTCCCTCGCCGTGAGGCAGAATTCGGCCAGAAGCGGACGTTGCGCAAATTCAAACTCGACTCACATGGCAACCAAAGAGCACCTATTTGATGATGTTTCCATGGCCCTCGACGGCTGGGTGTCCGACATGACGGATTCCCTGACGAACACAGAGGCGCCGCTCGAATGGGTAGACGATGTTGGACCATATCGCGTGATTTCGGAGGCTCTCACCGCTGCTGGCGTCGCTCCTCAAGCCGTACGCGCGGTCCTAAGCGAGGGGTTGCGTGGCTTTGCTCATACCATTTTTGTCGCGCTCGACGGAGGTACACGCCTTGCTGAGCATGGTCGTCTTTACGTCGTTGACGGGGACGGCAAGAGCATTGGAGAGGGACTGCACGAGAGCTTCGTAGATCATCTCCTAGACTCAGGGCGCCTCGCATGAGGAATGCGCAGCACTTCCCGGATGGTCCCCAGCGCTCCAACGGCATCGGGTTAAATCCGGCCAGACGTCGACATTGGAGACGGTGAAGTGTTGCAGCAATTTCTTGTTTGGGCGAAATCAATCCCGAACGCACATGTCACGACAGCCGCACCTTCAGACAATCTTTCAGCCCGCATTGATGTGGACTCACCCAGCGCTAGTGGTCGCGTTACATGCTGGGAGACTGGTGACTATCACGCTGAAGTCTTAGATGCCGAATCCGGCCGCCCAATCTATTTGCACAACGGAACACTGAACTCCGCCAATCAGATGCAAGTGCAACTTCTTCCGTTCATGCAGGCAATGGGACTTTATTGAACGTCGGCTCAGGGCCCGAAGCGGCCAATCGTTGAGGCGCGCAACCTGCCAAAACCGGACGTTGAACGTGTCGAGCCTTTAGGTGCGCGCCGGATGAGAATCCCCGGCAGACAAGTCCAGCACCGCAATGCGAACATAGAACTGAGGGTTCGCAATGCCTTCAAACAGTGCGAGGCAACATGCGAGGCGTCAAGTAAGCGACCAAAGCATCTCGGAGTTCGCAAAGAGATCCCTCTTTAGCGGCCTCAGCATCAGATAGTTCCAGCGCGCTAATGAGTACCTCGACCATCTTTTCCGGCAAATAGCCCATGTGTTGAGCAGCCGCCTTGTAATACGACTTCGCGGGGAAGTCACGGATAAAGTCCTCGGCAGGGCCATTTCTCGACGCTTGCAACCGCACGTCCTCCTGATCGAAGACGGACTGCATGTAGGAGGTCCATCCACCGACAGGCGCCGCCGATACGAACGCTTGCTTCACCTGTGACAGATCCGGATTCGTTCTAATCGGGTTGAGCAACGACCGCTGTTCGATCTCAACGCGAAGCTTGGCGCGCTGCAGAATCTCCTTGTTCAATATTGGGCCAGCAAACCTGCCCCTTGCCTCCGTCATGAACGAATGAAACGCGGCTTGCGGGTCAGCAACACCGTTCTTCTTGGCCAGTGCCACAAATACAGGCTCGCTGCAGAAAATTCCTTCGATCTCGCTAAATGTGTGCGGATGCACATTCGGATCAGAATTCAGGTAGGAGTCGGGCCAAGCATCACGATCTACATATCCAACTGCTGTCAACCCGCCTGTAATTTGGCCGGCACGAAAAACTGCTACACATTCGCGCACGGCGTTACATCCTCCAGCGGGGACAACTGCGGTGTTTGGACATTTGTGCCAAGCACGAAGGATGGGAAGATCGAGACTTCCAGGTCTGCCTTCGCAAAACACAAGGCGCGACGCGCTGATCGAGAACGACGCTGCGCCAAGAACCTCGGTGATCACGTCGCTTGGAATCGCGTTAGTCTCAGGCAAGAGTTCCGCCCGATTGTCCGGTCGAGCAATCGCGAAACGCGCGTCATGCCGTGACAATGCAAATGGAATGTCGTGAGTGATGTAGACGAAGCGGACATTTGGCGCTTCTCTCTCCAGATCGTCCCACAGGTTCTTAGCAAGGACCGGATGAAAGAATGTCTCTGGCTCGTCAACCAGCATGATCGGCGTGTTGCAGCTCACTACCCTTGCAGCCAGATAGAGGGCTGTACGCTCCCCCTCGCTCATTTGAGCAATCGAATAGCGTGCCTCCTGACCGTCGCTCATGGTTCTGACAACCATTGGTGCATAGTCCAGATTGATTGCGCGACCGGGAAAGTGTCGATTCCAGATTTTTACGATGCGGATGAGTCGGGTATTCGACAGACTGACATCCTTTTGGCTACCCGGGTGCATCAGGTCGGCTGCCCGGTAGGCGACGGCTTGCTCTCGATCATCAGCTAGTATTTCTGAAAGCAGGTTTTGCAGTTCGTATGACTGGCGCCAGTGTGAGTTCAGTAGCTCGTTGAGTGCGTTCTTGACCTCTTGGCTGGCCTGCTGCATTGTCTGCATTGGGATGCCAGAAATCTCGACATTGCGCAGAGCAGCCACACGTTCAGCTCCGTTCCTGCGTGTGAGTTCGACACCCAGTCGAGTCTTTCCAACCCCGTTGGGCCCGATGATGACAAGCGGTCGCTTGCCTGGCACGTTGACAACCCCGTTGGATACCGGCAGTGAGATATCAGTCATTGTTGAGTGACTAAGTTGACGAATGGTTTGCGCACACACCTTTGTAGTTAAAACGAAGGTTGGAGCCCGACTTCTTCTGCCAAGATTTCTGGCAGTGCTTCGTTCCGGAGGATAGCCGAGTCAATATCCTTCGCGCGGCGTAGACGCACCTCATATCGGCCATTGGTGACGGGCAGGTTATGGCCGATAGGTGAAATGTCAGTGCCACACAATGCACCAACCGGTCTCTTGCAAGAATTTCGATACGGCCAACTCGTTCTCGACCCAAGAGTCGAAAGCGCCGTTGACGTTAGGGCCGGTTGAGCCTTCCCACCACTCAAGTATCGGGAAACCACCGGAGTTCGCACTGTCGTCATCAATCCGAACCATGTGGCCGGGCTTGGTACTGTTCTGAATCGCTCCAATAGCGCCGCAAGAAAATTCCTTCATAGTGAATGTCCGCTTCTGGCCGAAAGCAGGCATGACCAGATCGCCGCCACGGCGTCGAGCATCGACTACGCAAAGTCAACGCGCTCGCAGCCACGCCACAACATCCCCCGTCACCTCAACCCGATTGGACTCATTCAAGATCTCATGCGCGCCGCAGGGTACAGCTTGACCATCACATCGGTCACACCGGCATCCCGATACCGCTACCCCAGTTGCTGAATCAATACCCCGCCTGCGGCCACCGGGTCCGCGTCGCCGGATGCGATGAGGATGGGCAAGTCGCTGCGGATACGCGCGAGCAGCGCGGGGTCGCCCAGCCGGGGCGCGGGGGCGAAGAGTGAAGGGATCACGTCCTCCGGCACGTCCCAGCCGCACCAGGGGTCTGCCACGTAGGCGTCTACCTCTGCGGCGTCGCGCGACAGCCATTCGTAGCCGGTGCGGTGCTCAAAGCCCGCGTTGAATGCCGCGAGCCCGGCGGGCGCGTCGGCGGGGGCGGTGGCCATGCCGGCGGCGAACAGGTCGAGAGCGGTGGAGCCTGACAGTACGGCGCCGGACCAGGTGGATGCTTGGTCCAGAATCGCCGCCTGCGCTGCGAACTAGCCCATGGAGTGCCCGAACAGCAAGAGCGGGAGGCCAGCATGCTGCTACGCGACGTGAGCGTGAAGTCCCTCTCGTACGGCGAAGCTGCCAGGCCCTGATAGCGGCTAAGCTGCGTGAGCCAACCCTTTGTCTTCGCTCAGCCATGCCCTCTAGCCTTCACCTCTTCGACCCCGATCGCCATGCCCTGCCGCTGCCTGAGAGCTTTGCGGCGCTCGAGGCCATGCGCGAGTTACTGCACGCGCGTGCCGATGGTAAGAACTTGCGCTTTGTCGAGTTCGCGCTGCGGTTCGAGGATCGCTTCAAGGACGCGGGCCGCACCACGCCCTTGCAGCAGGCCAACGCCTGCCGTCGCGCGGCATGGCAGTTTGACCTGCCGAATGTGGACGAGATGCCTGCATACCGGGCGGCTGTGGAGATTGCCGGTGCACTGGGATTGGTGGCGTATGACGCGACGCTGGGCGTAGGTTTTCTGCCCGACGGCCGGGTAGTGCCGACCGAGTTCGCGCAAGCCGCCGCGCCTGTGGCGCCCGCCCAAAAGCTGCCCTGGGGGGCGCTCCCGCCAGACGCGCTGCGCGGCGAGAGCGAGGTGCGAGAAGTTTTGGCCCCTGCCCTGGCGCGCGCTATGGCAGGCAGCGGTTTTGAGCTGGAAGCTGCGCCACCCGACAAGCCCGACGCCCCCATCGTCCTCGCCCGACGGCTTGGTGCTGTGCGCCAGGTGCTGGCAGTGAATCTGATGCGCTATGAAGTGCTGAACCTGACCCTGCGTGTGTGGCATGACGCTTGCACCGCTGTGCTGGCACAAGCCTTGGGCCCCAAGCCTCACCAGGACACCGCCTTCGATCTGGACATGGCGTTCTTCGAGCCCGGGCCGGGCTCCCTGCACCGGTGGACACTCGAACGTCTGTCGCAGTTGCCTGCTGTCCTCGCGCTGGTATGTGGTCGCGTGCTGCCCCTGGCGGGCCTGTGCACTGAACTGCATGGGCTGGACCAACTGCTCAACGACGCCAGCGCCGACACAGTGCGTACTCCCTACCGCAACGCCTACACCTGGTCGGACCGCCCTGACGGCTCCGACGGCTCGCGCAGCCTGCGTGAAGAGGTCTTCCCGCATGCGCAGCGCCTCGTCATCGCCCACCTCAATGGCAACCCACTGGCAGCCAACATCGCCCGCGAGCTGGAGAACCACTGGCAGCACAGCAGCCATTGGCGCGCGCCTCAGGAACGCGAGGCCCTGGCGGCCGTGCGCGCCACGCTGGCCCACACGCAGCCACTGGTCCGCTGGAACGACATAGCTGCCTGGCGGGCCGCACTGCGCCCTATTCCTGCATCGCTGCAGTCCCACACCCCCGACCCGCGTGGGCGGCGCTGTCACCACTATGAAGTGACCGAAGCCTTGCACCAGGACCTGCGCAAAGACCCAGGCGGCTTTTGGGCCAGGTTCGCCGGCCCGGATGGTGCATCCGAACTCACGTGTGTGTGGCAAGACAAGGCCTCCACCTTGCCTGTCGCAGAACGCATCCACCCGGACGGCCTCAGATGCCATGTGGTTACTCTGCCCGGCAGGGCTGGTGAGGGCGCGATCAAAGTGGTGTGCCTTTGCTTTCCACCCATCACGGGCCTCGACGAGCATCGATTCCTGGCACTGGCTCGCCGCGGCGACATATCACGCATGTTCCGCATGGGCTACGAAAACGGACTGGACGACGACGGCCAAATGCAGCTGCGCATTGAGTACGGCGTGCGCCACGGGAACGCCGACGTTATCGCCCGCGAAACGCTGGATGCCGAGCTGAACATGCAGGCATTCCTGGAGAGGGTGGCAGAGCTGTTCGCATGAACTGGCGTGGGAGCCGCTTCAACAGACTGCTGCTACGGGAGCCGTGACTACGCAATGCGGGAACGCGCCCGCAGCCACGCCACGATATCCCCCGTCACCTCGTCCCGATTGGTCTCATTCAAGATTTCATGCCGCGCCGCCGGGTACAGCTTGACCGTCACATCGGCCACACCGGCATCCCGATACCGCTGCCCCAGTTGCTCCAATAAGACCCCGCCTGCGGCCAGCGGGTCCGCATCGCCGGATGCAATCAGGATGGGCAAGTCACTGCGGATGCGCGCGAGCAGCGCGGGATCGGCCAGCCGGGGCGCGGGTGCGAAGAGTGAGGGGATCACGTCGTCCGGCATGTCCCAGCCGCACCACGGGTCGGCCACGTAGGCATCGACCTCTGCTGCGTCGCGCGACAGCCATTCGTAGCCGGTGCGGTGCTCGAACCCCGCGTTGAAGGCCGCGAGCCCGGCGGGCGCGTCGGCCGGGGCGTTGGCCATGGCGGCGGCAAACAGGTCGAGGGCGGTGGAGCCTGACAGGATGACGCCGGACCAGGTGGAAGAGTGGTCGAGGATGGCCGCCTGCGCTGCGAACGAGCCCATGGAGTGGCCGAACAGGAAGAGCGGCAGGCCGGCGTGCTGCGCACGCAGCAGCGCGCCGAACTGGGCCACATCGGCAATGAGTCCGCTGAAACCAGCGCTGCCAAAGTCTCCCAGCCGCCCACCGGCAGTGCGCCCGTGGCCGCGATGGTCCACGGCGTGGACGATGAAGCCTGCGGCGTTCAAGGCCCGCGCAAAGCGGTCGTAGCGCTCGCCATGCTCGGCGAGCCCGTGGGAAATTTGAACGACGCCCACAGGTTGGCCCGGGGTTTGGGCCCAGGTGTAGGTGGTGACCTGGGTGCCGTCTGCGTTGGATTGGAAGGAGGTGGTGGTGGTGCTCATCGGTTCATTCTGGCATGGGGTCTGACTGCGTGTCACGCGCACGCGCCCCCTCCCCTGCACTGCCATCACCATTCAATTCTTGCCCTGCCAAGGGTTCGCAGTCACCATCCACTGCAACCAGCCCACCACCCACCCCAGCATGCCGCTCCCCCCAGTTCTCGACCGTTTCCTCCAAGCCCAGGAGCCCGTCTTGCCCCGTGTGATCGCTGAGCTGCGGGCGGGCAAAAAGCGCACGCATTGGATGTGGTTTGTGTTTCCGCAGATACAGGGGCTGGGGCACAGCGACATGGCCCTGCGCTATGCCATTCAATCGATGGCCGAGGCGCAGGCTTACCTGGCGCACCCGGTGCTCGCAGGCCGTTTGCGTGAGTGCTGCCAGATCCTGCTGGACCTGGAGACGTCTTCTGCGCTGGATGTGTTGGGCTCGCCAGACGACCTCAAGCTGCGCTCCAGCATGACGCTGTTTGGCGAAGCTTCTGCGCCGGGCAGCGTGTTCGAGGCGGTGCTGCAAAAGTATTTCGGCGGGGAAAAAGACCCGCGCACAGTCCAACTGCTTGGGTAGCTTGCTGCTCGCTGGCTGCGCAGCTGCGGGCGCCGTGTGTCTCGAGCAGGGCATGCCCCGGCGCAGCGGCCGGGCCGTTCAGGCTGTGGGCCGTGGGGGAATCGGGTGCGAAGCCGTTGCCTGCAGGCGCCCCACCATCCCCTGCTGATGGGCCGTCTGCCTGCAGCGAAATTCGGTCGGGGTGCACCCCGCCTCCCGCTTGAAGAACTTGGCGAAATTCGCCAGATCGCTATAGCCCAGCCCCTCGGCGACGCGCGCCACCGGCCAGGTGGTGTGGGCCAGCAGGCGCTTGGCCTCCAGAACGACGCGGGCAGAAATGAAGGCCTTGGGCGTAACCCCGGCTGCTTCCAGCGATGCGCGCACCAGGCTTTTCTCGGAGCAGCCCAGCTGCTGCGCATACCGGGGCAGCTGGTGCCAGGTGGCAAAGTGCTTCTCCACCAGCAACTCGAATGCCTTGAATCTCTGCAGCGCGCGCCCCGGAGGAACGCGCTGCGCGGACTGCTGCTCGTGCGCCATGCGCAGCCGCGTCAGCAACGCATAGAGCTGATAGCGCAACAGGGCATGGGCATGCAGCGATGCGGCGTGGGTCTGCGTGTCCTGCTGCATCTGCGCAATGGCGTGGGCGATCACCGGTGCGCTTTCGCTGCCCAGCGCCCACGCGGTGGGCAGGCCGTCCAGCCCGTCGAGAGGGGTCTGCGCCTGCGCGGCGGGTGCGGCTGCCCACAGAAATTCGGGGCGGAACAGCACCATCCAGCCATCCCAGTCCTGGGTGTCTCCAAAACTGTGGGCTTTGCCAGGCCGCAGGACCAGCACCGAGCCCGGGCCGCAGCGCACGTGCTCGAAGTCCACCAGGTGGAGGCAGGTTCCCTGCGTCACAAAGATCAGGGTCGGAAAGGCGTAGCGGTAGGTGGACGCCAGCGCCTCGCCGCCCACCCGTTGCCGCAGGTCCGATACCCGGAATATCTCCAGGTCGAGCGGGTACAGCCCCTCGGGCTGGTAGCTCAGGTGCTGGATGTCGGGGTGGCGGGCTGCGGCGGATTTGTGGTGGCGTGGGGTCATGGGTCAGCAACGGCGGGGCGCAGGAGTTTGTCCTGAAGTGACAGTAAATCGCCCGGTTTACACCGCCTATAAGGGCTTTGATTGTCCAACAATGACCTCACAGCGCCCACTGGGCGTTGCCCTAAATTCACCAAGGAATCCCCATGCACGCCATTGAAATCGCCAAGACCTACATCCAAGCCGCACAAACCGGCGACCAGGCCACCCTCGGCCGCGTCATCTCGCCCGATGTGGTCTGGCACCAGCCGGGCCACAACCAGTTCTCGGGCACGCACCGTGGCATGGCCGCCGTGGGCCAGATGCTCGGCCAGATGATGGCCGTGTCGAAAGGTACGTTTGCGATCACCCGGGCCGACCACTACATGGCCAACGGAGACTGGGTGGCAGTGAGCATCGAGTTTGCAGGCGAGCGCGACGGCCTCACGCTCCAGCAGGCGGGTGTGGATGTGCTGCACATCGTGGATGGAAGGATCGTCGAGGTCCGCCTGTTCTCCAGCAATCCGGCGCAGGAAGACGCGTTCTGGGGCCAGTGACAACCCACGGCCTGCCCTTGCCTGTGCGCCCTAGCCACCGGCTTGGGGCAGGCAACGCGGGTTTTTTGAGTCAAAAAGGTGCTTACCGCCCGTCTGTATTCATTGTTAGCTATCCAATTTATAGCAAACAATTACCCACCAGATTGCACGCCCTGTGCGCACGCACCCGGCAACCCGCCTGCCGCAGGAGCGCACCCCGGCGCAGCAGCGCGGGTCGCTTGAGAGGCACGGGCAGCCTGCATCGCATCCCGAATCGCCTGCACCACCGCCTCGGGCTTCTCCAGGGGGATGCCGTGCCCACTGTCCACCCACACCTGGGTGGAGCCTGGATAGAGGTGCGCGATGTCGGCGCGTTTTCGGTGCACATCGTCGGCCAGCGCAGGGGAAGCCCCCGGGGTGCGCAACGCGCTGAGCACAAACACGGGCATAGAGGGGTCCACCGGCAGGCTGGCAACGAGTTGCCCGGTGGCATCCAGCGCTGCCAGCTCCTGCTTGACCACGTCAGACGTGCTCAGGCGGAAGGCCACTTTGAGCCACGTGGGCCACAGGTCGGGGTTGCCCGCGCCGCGCATCTGGTCGGGGTGGGTGGAGTCCACCAGCACCAGCGCGGCCACCTCGCCGGGGTATTGGCGCGCAAACAGCTGCATGTACAAGCCGCCCAGCGAATGGCCCACCAGCACGTAGGGCGGCGGCAGCTTGCGTGCCTGGAGCAGCGCCCTCAGTTCCTCCACCACATGGGCGCCGTCGCGGGGGCCTGGCGATGCCTCGCTGTGGCCGTAGCCTGCGCGGTTGTAGGCCAGCGCGGTGGTCTCCTGCACGGTGTCGGGCCAGACCTTGGCCCACCAATCGAGGCTTGCCCCCAGCCCGTTCTCGAACACCACCACCGGTGCGCCCTGCCCGGCCAGGGCATGTTCCACCGTGCGGCCGCCCGCCGTGTCGGTGACCACGCCCGGCACGGTGGCACAGCCCGCCAGACACACGGACAACCACAAGCCCACCCACCGCCATCTTTTCATTTCGCCTTGACCATTTTGTTGAGTGAAGCCGCCCCATCTGCCGGTGCAAGCCAGGGCTTTTGCAAACCTGCCGGGGGCGCGCCAAGGCTGCACATCAGGCCGCCACAAACACGCCGTGCAGCCCCAGCGGCAGCGCATACGGCAGCGTGGCCTGCGCCACGGGGCCTTCGGCCAGCGCGTCGGCGGCAAAACACGACAGCAGGGTTTGCTTGCGGGCGTAGTCCAGCGCGGTGCCCAGCACCCAGCCGGGGCCGCGCGCGTCGGGCACCCAGACATGCTCTTCCACGATGGTGTGGGGGCCGTAGCGGTAGCGCTGCGACACGCCGCTCTCTACGTTGGTGGAGGCAATGGCGCCCCACAGCGGCAGGCCGCCCTGGGTGCCGGTGGCATGGACGACCTGGCGGTGCCGCTGCCCGACCCGCCGGGGGTCGATGCGCGGAAACTCCGCCTCCACACCCAGGCTGGCCTGCGTGGCCTGGCCGGTGTGCAGATCCAGGCGGGCCACCGTCAGCACCGGGCCTGCCGAGCCCGCCAGCCGGGCGCGCATTACCTCGCGCGTGTCGGTGAGGACGCCGGATGCGTCGGCTGCGCGCGCGTAGTCGAGGTGAATCACCGTGCCGCTGGCGGTGTGCTCCTCCCAGGCGTTGCCCAGGTGGAACAGGAAACCCGCAGGCAAGTGGAACATCTGCTGCCGCTTCCAGTCCTGCTTGTTGACCACCAGCACACGCATGCCCAGCTCGGGGCGCCATTGGTGCGCGTCCAGCACACTCGCACCGGCCAGGCGGCGCTGCGCGTCGTACACCAGCGGGGGCAGCAGGAAGACGAGGTGCCCGGCCGTGACCGCAAAGTCGTGCACCATGGGCATGTGGCTGAGCGGGAACGCATCGGCACGCCGCAGAGCCCCTGCAGGCGTGATTTCGTACAGCAGCAACAGGCCGTGGTGGGCGTCCACGCCAAAGTTCCAGATCGTTCCATCGGGCTCCACCCGAGGGTGGGCCGAGAAGGGCACGCCCGCCAGGTCTGCGCGCCAGGTCTTGAGGCCCCGGGTCTCCAGCGTGTGGGGGTCCAGGCGCGTGGCCGAGCCGCCCTCCCACAGCGCCAGCATGTCGCCCCCCACAGGCAGCATGCTGATGTTGGCGGCGTTCATGCTGTCGGGCGAGCTGGGTGGCTCGCGGCCCGGGAACACGGTGCCAAAGCCTTCGGTCAGCCTGCGGCCCGCCTGGACTTCAGCCAGCCGCTTGGCGGTGGCCACATAGCGGCCCTGGTGGTGCACCATGGTGCCGTCGATCACAAAACGGTGGGCCATCCCGTCGCCGTCAAACCAGTGCTTGTAGCGCTCTCCACCCAGGTCGTGGCCCGCCGGGCCCACGCGGTACAACGTGCCCGCCACGGCATCCGGGAAGCGCCCGCGCACCCTGGCTGCTGTCAGAGGAATGTCTGCCGCCGCAGTGGCAAACGCCGGCTTCCACGGCGCCTGGGACGCTTCGAACTGGGCGTGCCAGCTGGGGGACGACGCTTGCGCGTGCGCCGCGCGGGGCACCTGGGATGCCAGGGACGCAAGCAAGGGGCCGCCGCCAGCGGCCATGAGCCGCAGCACCAGATCACGACGATGGATGGACATGAGTACGCCTCCAGGGGGTTCAGCGCAGGCGGATGGTGATGCTGTGGTCGGCATCCAGCGGCACGGCCGCCGCGTCGAAACCGGGCGGGCCCATGCGGCCCCGGGCGTCATTGGAGAAGCCATACCGCTCTGTGGGCAGGCCCAGCAGGTTGGTGTCCAGCTTGGCGTTGCCGTTTTCGTCGGCAAACGACTTGACCACGTAGCGCCCGGCGGGCAAGCCACTGAACACCAGTTGCGCGGCACCGTCGCGCAGTTCGATCTTTTGCGAGACCACGGCCTGGTTGCTGGCAAATGCATCGGCCGAGTCAAACACGGCCAGGTAGAGCGTGGCTGGCGCAGCGGGGCCGTCGGTCACGGCAACCCGCAGGTCCGCCGCGCTGGCCGCCAGGGGCAGCCAGGCCGCAGCCATCAACAAGGTGGTGTGGATCCCCTTCATGGCGTTCTGCTTGCGGGGCTGCGTGGAAGGTGGGAGCGCAAACATCAGCACCGCCCGGCCGCTTTCAGCAAGGCGTTGCACTCGGGGCTGGCATTGCGGCCACGGGCGGCAGGCGCCGTGGCTGCTGCTGGCGCTGCGGCTGCAGGGCTGCTGCTACCGCTCTTGCTGCCCACCATGGCTGTGCAGATGGCGTCGGAATGGGGTGTTTGCCCAAAGCTCATGGCCTTCTGAAAGCCTGTGGCGCCGTACACGTAGCACCGGTAGGTGGCGCCGTCGCGGGTGTTGACGGTGTAGTTGACCCGGCCACCGGTTTCCTCCTGGCGATCGGTGATGGTGAACTGGTCGGCAGTCCGCCCGATGGCTTGCGCCGTACGCTGCTCCAGGCCCGACTGGTCGAGGGTGGAAGCGCAACCGGCGAAGAGCGCCAGGGTCAGCGCCCCCGCAGACCAGCGAACAAAGCGGGTGCGGTGCGATGAGTGGGAAGAAACAGACATGACAGGCTCCTTGGGATCAATGGGGAATGAACAAAACGGCTCGGCAAAAACCAGCAGGCAAAACAACTCCCTGCGTCCCCCAAAAGGGCCGCATGCGTTGACGTGAAAGGGGAAAAATCAGCCCGGTTTGCGGGCCACGACAAAGGCGCGGATGTCCTTGCCCCGCGTGCCATGCCGCTCGGCGCAGACGATCTGCAGGCCCTGCTGCACCATGGCCGACTGCAGCCGCTGTTCGCCAAAACACAGCACGGGCGGGGCCTTGCCAATGGCGCGCATCAGCGGCACGGCCAGGTAGGGAATCAGCGGGTTCATCTCGGCAAGGCAAGCCGTCTTGGAGATCAGCAACCCACCCGGCCGCAGCACCTGCACCACCTGCTTGAGCGCACCGTCGAGGTCGCTCGTCAGGTGCAGCACGTTGAAGGCCAGCACCGCGTCGTACGCCGCCTGCCCAAAGGCCGCGGCCTCGGCGTCGGCCACGGCAAAACTCAGCTGCGGCGAGGGCTGCGCGGCCAGCCGCTGGTGGGCAATGGCAATCATCTGGGGCGAGACATCGGTGGCCAGCAAGCTGCGGGTGAAAGGCGCCAGGCGCAGCGCCGTGCTGCCCGTGCCGCAGCCAATCTCCAGCACGTCATGCTGCGTGGACAGCAGGCCCTGCACGCGCTGCAGTGTGGCCTCATACCCCGCCAGGTCGGCAATGGGGTCGGCTGCGTACTTGGGCGCGATGCGGTCCCAGAACCGCGCTTGGGACGCCGCAGCGGAACGGACCGCAGAGGGAGAAGCGCTGGAGGCGGGAGCAATGGCGGGCAAAGACATGGACACGGTTCGGGGGAAGTGCTGACGCGGTGGAATGCAGGAATGCAACGAACAACACCCGGATGCTATCCATGCATTGAAGAGCAGGAAACTGCGGTAAATTGCAGTGAACTTATACGTTTACGCATGGATAACCTCGACTGGAATCAGCTAAAAGCCTTTCTGCAAACGGCCCAGACCGGCTCACTGTCTGCCGCCGCGCGCAAGCTGGGCCTGACCCAACCCACCCTGAGCCGGCAGGTGGCCGCCATTGAGCAGCAGATGGGGGTGACGCTGTTCGAGCGCGTGGGCAAGGCCATGGTGCTCACGCCCACGGGGCTGGACCTGTTGGAACACGCCCGCGCCATGGGCGCTGCCGCCGAGGCCCTGGGCCTGGCTGCCAGCGGACGGTCGCAAGCGGTCGGGGGCGTGGTGTCGGTGTCGGCCACAGACGCCGTGGCCGCCTACCTGCTGCCGCCCATCGTGCAGCGCCTGCGCGCACAGGAGCCTGGCATTGCCGTTGAAGTGATCTCGTCCAACGCGCTGAGCGACCTGCTGCGCCGCGAGGCCGACATTGCCATCCGCCACGTCAAGCCCGAGCAGCCCGACCTGATCGCCCGCCTGATCCGTGAGGCACAGGCCTACTTCTACGCCTCAGAGGACTGGGTCCAGGCCCACGGCCATCCACGCAACGCACAGGAGGCCGCACGCTTGCCCTTTGTGGGCTCAGACCGCAATGGCCAATACCTGGCGTACCTGCGCCTGCACGGGCTGAACCTGAGCGAGGACAACTTCAGCTGCTACTCCGACCACACCGTGGCCCACTGGGCGCTGGTGTGCCAGGGCATGGGCATCGGCGCCATGATGACCGAGATCGCGCGCAAGACGCCGGGCATGGTCCGGGTGCTGGACGACCTGCCGCCAGTGCGCTTTCCCATCTGGCTGGTGTCCCATCGCGAGCTGCGCACCTCGCGGCGGATCCGGGTGGTGTTTGAGGCGCTGGCGGCGGGGTTGCTGGATGAGAACTGAGCGCGACACCGGCCAAGGCTGGTAGCGCCTATGGGTGTCCCTCACTCGCGCCCGCCCCTGCTGCGGCCTGCCCTGCATCGCCCCTGTGCGGCGCCCGCGAGCGCACCCGGTACCCCGCCGACAGCAAATGCACATCCCAGCGCTGCTGTACCGCCCCCCATATGCCCTTGGGCAGGAACAGCGCAAACAGCATGGCAATGGCGCCCAGGCCGATGAGGTACAGCACACCCTGCCCGCCCCACGCAGTCTCCACCGCAAAGAAAAGCAGCGCGCCGAGGATGGGGCCTTCCATGGTGCCTATCCCCCCCACCAACACCATGAAGATCATGTAGGCCGTCCACTGCACGCTGAAATAGGTCTTGGGCTGAAAGCTGATGGACGTGGCCAGCCACAGCCCGCCCGCCAGGGCGCAGCCAAAGGCCGACAGCACGAACACCAGCCGTTTGATGGCGACCACGCGCACGCCCAGCGAGATGGCTGCCACCTCGTTGTCACGAATCGCCTGCGCGGCCGTGCCCACCTTGCTGCGCAAAAGCAGGAAGACCACCCAGCACAGCCCCGCCATCGCAGCGAGAGCCGCCCAGTAGGTATAGGCACGCCGGTCATCGGCCGCGTACTGCTGCAGCGCAATCATCGAGGTACCCGTCTCGCCCTGCACCAGGCTGTCCAGGTTCACACACAGGTGCGCGAGCGCCGCCACCACCCACATGCCGATGGCGAATTCGCCGCCCTGCAGGCGCAGCATGAAGGCCGCCAACGGCACCGCCACCAGCGCCACCAGCACAGCGCCCACCAGCAGCGCCGGGTACGGCCCCAGGCCCGCATCGGCCAGCCGCACCATGGCGTAGGCCCCGAGGCCAAAGAACGCCTGGTGACCAATCGACACCAGTCCGGCGTAGCCCGCCAAAGCGTTCCACATCACGGCCAGGATCACGTAGATGAACAACGTAGTGAGCCGGTCTACCGTGCCTGCTTGCAGCCACAGTGGGCCCAGGCAAAGCACGGCCAACAGCAGCACGGTGGCGCTGGCGAAGGCGCTGGAAGCGCGCGTCCAGCGCTGGATGACCCATGGGGATGGGCCCGTGATTGCGGAGGGAACAGAGATCGTTGGAACAGTCATGGCACAGCCCTGCGGCGGGAGGAGAAGAACCTGCGCAGCGCACCGCTCGCGTAGAGCCGGGCCAACAGGATGACAAGAAAGGTGGCGTGCCCGGCGATCAGAAACCCCTGGGGATGCACCTGCGCCCCCAGGTTCTGCGCCACGCCCAGCACCACGCCGCCCAGCAAGGTGCCCCACAGCGATCCGGCGCCGCCGATGATCACGGCCTCGAACGCGAAGATCAGTTGCTGCGGGCCCGAGAACGGATCGAACGTGGCGCGAAGGGCCAGCGACGCCCCGGCCAGCGTGACGGTGACCATGGTGATGGCCGAGGCCGCCGCAAACACCGTACCGGTGCGCACGCCCACCAGGCGCGCGGTGTCGGCGTCTTCCGACGCTGCGCGGATCTGCCGCCCCAGCGCCGTGTGCGCCAGCATGGCGTGCAACCCGCCCAGCAGCAGCACCGCCAGCACCAGCACCAAGGTGGGCAGCTGCCCGACATATAGGCCGCCGGGCAGCTCCCAGCTGTCGTAGGCCAACGTGCCGATCGAGGTGGCCAGCGAACGCGTGTCGGCGCCAAAGTGCTGGAACAGCACGTTGTCGATCACGCTGGCCAGGCCAAACGTGGCCAGCAGGGGCACCAGTGCGCCCAGGCGCCCGCTGCGCTCCAGCACCAGCTTGTGCAGCAGCCAGCCCAGCAGTGCCATGGCAGGCACCACCGCCAGCAGGGCCAGCAGCGGATGCCAGCCCATCGGTTCGGCCAGCACCCACAGCAGGTAGGCCGCCACCACCGTCAGGCTGCCGTGGGCCAGGTTGATGATGCGCATCACCCCGAACATGAACGACAGGCCGCAGGCGAGCAAGGCGTAGTAGCCGCCGAGCAATAGGCCCTGGACGATCTGATTGAGAAGGTTCATGCGGCCTCCTTGTGGGCGGGGTGGAAGTGGATCGCGTTGTTGGCAGCTTCGCCGTCGGCACTGCCCGTGGTGTGGCTGACGGGCGCAGCTTCGGGCCGCTGCGCGCCAAAGTAAAACGCGGTGATCTGCGTGCGGGTGAGCTGGCTGGCGGGCGCGTCGGCCACCACGCTGCCTTCGAGCATGCAGACAATGCGGCTGGCCACGGCCTGCACGCGCTGCAAATCCTGCTCTACCAATACCAGCGTAGTGCCCTGCCCCACCACGCCACGCAGCGCGTCGTACACGCCCTGCACGGCCAGGGGCGACAGGCCCAGCGAGACCTCGTCGAGCAGCAGCACGCGCGGGTTGGTCATGAGCGCGCGGCCAATGGCCACGGCCTGTTGTTGCCCGCCCGACAGCTCGCCCGCGCGGGCGTTCAGCTTCGGCGCAAGCTGCGGGAAAGCGTCCAGCACGGTGTCAAAACTCCACTGTCCGCGCCGGCCCGCCGCGCGGGCCACCAGCAGGTTTTCCCGCACCGTCATGCCCGCAAACAGGCGCCGCCCCTCGGGCACCAGGGCCAGGCCCTCAGCCACACGCTGGTGGGCGGGCAGGCGGGTGATGTCCACGCCCTCCCACCGCACCGTGCCGCTGCTGGCGCGGTGGGCACCGGCCAGCGTGCGCAGCAGCGTGGTCTTGCCCGCGCCGTTGGCCCCCACCAGGGCCAGGATGTCGCCCTGGCGCACCTGCAGCGACACATTGCGCACAGCGGGCAGCTGGCCGTGGTGGGCGTTCAGGTTGTCAATACTCAACAACACGCTCATGCCGCCACCCCGCCCAGATAGGCCTCGACCACGGTCGCATCGTTCAACACGGCCTGCGGATCACCGTTGGCAATGATCCGCCCGCCATCCATGCACACTAGGCGTGTGGCCACCTGCAGCAACACATGCACCATGTGTTCGATCCAGACGATGGCGATGCGCTGGCTGCGAAGGGTGCGCACCAGGTCCACCAATTCACTGGCCTCGGCATCGGTCAGCCCGCCGCCGATCTCGTCGAGCAGCAGCACCTGGGGGCCGGTGGCCAGCGCCCGCACCAGCTCCAGCCGCTTGCGGCCCAGCAGGCCCAGCGTTTCGGCACGGCGGTTGGCCAGCGCCTCCATACCACACAGGCGCAGGCACTCCATGGCCCGGTCACCCGCGTCGCGGGCGTGCAGGGCCGCGCCATGCGTGGCGCCGGTGAGCACGTTTTCAAACACCGTCATGCCCAGAAACGGCCGGGGCACCTGGTGGGTGCGCGCAATACCTGCACGGCAGCGGTCTGCCGCACTGCGGGCGCTCACATCCACCCCCTGGAACCAGACGGTGCCCTGGCTTGGCGCAAACGCTCCGGCCAACACGTTCAGCAGCGTGGTCTTGCCTGCACCGTTGGGCCCGACGATGCCCACGGCCTCGTCACTGCCCACCGAAAAATCGAGCTGATCCAGCACTTTGAGCGCACCAAATCGCATGTCGATGCCCTGCGCCTGCAGCAGCAACGGCTGCTGCTGTGGCCCGCCCGCTGACGGGCTCCCAAGGGGTTGTGGATGTCGCATGGAGATCAGCTGTAGGACTTGAGCGCCGCCGCCACGGGGATGTTGCGGTCGGTGGCGTTCTCGGTGATGAGGAGGTCGAGCTTGTACTTGCTGCCCGCTGCGGGCTTGACCCACTGCGCGCCCACCACCGGTGTCACCGACACATTTGGCACAGGCCCTTTGGCAAAGTCCACCGGGCCTTGCATGGTGGTGGCCTTGAGCGTGCTGATGGCCTTGGCCAGCGCCGCCTTGTCGCGCGGGTTGGTGCTGGCTTTGAGCGCCTCGGTGCCCGCATCGAACAGCGACATGGTGGAGCCCAGCATCTGCGTCCACTGCTTGCCGGTGGTGGCCTCATACGCGTCGGCCAGTTGCACGCCCGTCAGGCCAGTGAGCGCCGATGCGTAGGGGAAGCTCTTGTGCCAGAAGCACCCAGCGCCCAGTTTCAGCGCCAGCGGGCCCAGGGCCTCCACCTGCGATGGAACGAGGCCCGTCTTGGCGATCTGCGCAATCTTCACCATGCGCGTGTAGCCCTGCTGGGCCGCCTGCCGCCAGAAGGTGGCGAAGTCTGGCGGAATGGGGAAGGTGTTGAATATCTCGCAGCGCTCGGCCTTGAACTTGGCGATCTGCGCGGAATAGTCGGTGGTGCCGTTCTCATACGGCCCGGCGTCCACCACGGTGAAGCCCGCCTTGGCCAGCTCAGGCGCCAACGTGGCGCGAATCGCGTTGCCATCGGCATCGTTGGGGTACAGCACGCCAATCTTCTTGTTGGTGGGCAACGCCGCGAACTGCGACGTGTACGACGTGGTGAAGCTGCCTCCGCCAAACGAGAAGTGGTACGTCCACTTGAAGGGCGATGGCGCGCCGGGCTTGGCGCCCCGGCCAAAGTACCAGGCCTCCCACGGCATCACCGTAGACAGGCAGGGCACGCCCGCCGCCTCGCACGCATCCGACACCGGGTTCACCGTTTCGGGTGTGGTGGTGGTCAGCATGAGGTCGATCTTGTCGCTGTTGATCAAGGCCTTGGCCAGCTGGCTCGCGCGGGCCGGGTCGGACTGCGTGTCGCGGTCCAGAATCTCCACCGCGTACTTCACGCCGCCAATGGTCAGGCCCGCCGCCAGCGTCTTGCGCACCTGGGCCAGGATGAAGGTGTCGGTTTCGCCCAGCGCGCCCAGCGGGCCGGTGCGTGGGCTGATGAAGCCGACCTTGAGCACGTGCGCAGGGCCTGCGGCCTGGGCCCACAGCGGGCCGGCACCCAGCACCAGGCCGCCAGCGCCTGCAGCAGCGATCAGCCCACGGCGCGAGATGGTGGGGGATGCGGCCTGCGCAGCGTCTGCGGCGGGCACCGTGGATTCAGGGGTGTTGGTTGTCATGGTGAAGTTCTCCAGCGATCGGTTGCGGGGTTCAGAAAGGGATGGTGGTCTTGAGCCAGAACTGCGAGCCCTGGGCGCGGTTGCGCACGCCGAACTCCTTTTCCACCTTGGCGGTGATGAGCCAGCCCTTGCCATTGGCGTAGCGCACCGAGGGGCCGATGGACTGGCTGCGGCCACGCGATCCCGCCAGCGCCACACCGCCCACCTTGTCGTCGCTCCACTGCCGGTAGACATAGCCGCCCACACCCACTACCCAGCCATTGCCCAGGCCCCAGCCTGCGGCGTAGTCCACGATGAGTTCACGGCCCGAGCGGTAGTTGGTGTCGCTGTTGGTGCGGTTGAAGTTGAGGGTGGCCTTCACGTCGCCGTTGAAGCCGCTGGGGCCCATCCAGGTCAGCACGCCCAGGGGCTGCAGCGACAGGTAGTTGCGCCCAATGTTGGCCTGGCGCGTGCGGTCATACGCCCCGGTGGGCAGCACGGCATCGAGCCCCAGCACGCTGTGAAGCTGCGGGGAGTGGTGCCAGGCCACCGAGCCCCCCACCGTCACATCGCCCAGTCCGGTGCGCGAATCGCTCGCGCCCCCGGCTCGCACCGACAGATCCACCAGCGGGAAGATGGCGTGGGCCGCCACATGGCCGCCCAGCGCCTGCTGGGGGGTGATCCAGATCAGGCGCGTGGCAGCGGCGGCGGCCCGCACCTTGAAACCGGGGATGGGCACGGCGTTTCCCTGGCCATCGTTCACGCGGCTGGTGGTGTAGTAGTTGACGTACTCCAGCACATACAGCCCGGGCGGCGGCGCAGCGCCTGCCACGAAGTTCTCAGTGCCCAGCGGGTAGGTGGAGCCCCCGCCCTCGGTGGCGAAGGCCGCTGCACCCAGCGTGCTGGCCAGGGCCAGCGCGGCGAGGCGGCTTGTCTTGGGGGGCGATGCTTTCAGTCTCTGCAGTGTTTTCATGTCGTTTGTCTCCTCGTTGTTATGTCGATCGGTTTTCTGTGGCTCCGCGCAGGCCATGGCTGGGTGGCGCGCAGGCTCGCGCCCCGGCCTGTGCCGGTGGGGCGCGGCCGATGCGTCGGCCCTTGGGGTCGTTGGGGTTGGAGGACGCCGCTGCGCTATGCAGCAGCCGCCACCGCCGTGCGCTGGTGCGCGGCAATGAACCGGCCCGCCTGCTCCAGCGAGGCCAGCGCTTCATCCAGCGCGGGCGCAAACAGCTGCCAGCAATGCACCATGCCGTCCCACACGGTGCAGTCCGCTTGCACGCCCGCCGCCTTCAAGCGGGCGGCCATGGTCACGGCGTCGTCGCGCAGGCGTTCCCAGCCGCCCACTTGCAGTTGCACAGGGGGCAACCCTTGCAGATCGGCGCTGTAGAACGGGGTGACCGTGGGTGAACGCACATCGCCACCGGGCACGTACATGGCGTTGAAAAAGCCCATGAGCTCGCGCGTGATGAACGGGTCGTCCACCGTGTGGTGGGACACACCTTCGGACGCCAGGTCCAGCGCGGGTGACAAGGCCACGATGGCCGCAGGCAGGGGCAGGTCCTGGTTGCGTGCACGCACGGCCGTAGACAAGGCCAGGTTACCGCCCGCCGAGTCACCCATCAGCGCGATGGCCGAAGCGGCATAGCCGTTGGCCAGCGCCCACTGGTAGGCCGCCAGCGCATCGTCGTGTGCTGCGGGGGCCGGGTGCTCTGGTGCCAGCCGGTAGTCCACGTTCAGCACCTGTGCACCGCTGAACTGCGCGAGGTACGAGCACAGCGCCCGGTGTGATGTCAGCGAGCCGAACACAAAGCCACCCGCGTGGTAGTAGATGACCAGCCTGCGCGGGTCCGCCTGCGGCGTGCTCAGCAGCTCCGCCGCCATGGTGCCGCCCGCCCCGTTGGGGATGCGCAGCGTCTGGATGGGAAGCCCCTGGGCCAGGGGCATTCGCGAGTTGCTGGCGTCAAACCACGCACGCAGCTGCGCGGGGGTGGCTTGTGGTGGCGGCGGGTTTTGCGCGGCCATCTGCAAGATGGCCTCAAGCTGTTGTGCGGACATGTGTGGCCCCTTCGCTCAGAGGTAGGTGGAAGCGAGCCCGCCATCCACCGGCAGGTTGATGCCGCTCACCCAGCGTGCCGCGTCGCTGCACAGGAAGGCGATCACCGGCGCCACTTCGTCACTGAAAGCCGGGCGCTTCATGCGGTGGGCGTCTTTCTCCACGCGCTCCTGGCCCAGCATCTGCACGAAGTCGCCCAGAATGGGCGTGAACACCGGGCCGGGGGCCACGCAGTTCATGCGCACACCGCGCTCCATGAAGATCTTTTGCGACTGGGTGTACGTCCATACGATCAGCGCTTCTTTGAAGTACTGGTAGCAAGTCTCCTGCGGCACGGGGTGGGCAGCCAGCCACTTCGCGCCTTCTTCAAAGCTGGTGGTGGCACCCAGGGCGCGGTGTGGGTCCAGGCGCTGGGGCCACTCGGCCCCCAGGATGGAAGAGATATTGACGATGGAGCCGCCCTCGCCCATGCGTTCCAGCACGCGGTGTGTGAAGTGCCGCAGGCCCAGGTAGTTGACGCGGCCGACCAGCTCGGCGGGCGATGTGCCCGGCACGCCCGCAATGTTGGCCAGCGCATCCACCTTGGCAGGCAATTGCGCCACAGCATCGTTGATGGCGGCAGGGTCGCCCAAATCCACCTGCACAAAGCCGTCGAGCGTGAGCGTGGGCACATTGCGGTCCACACCAATCACGCGGGCGCCCTGCTGGCGGGCAAGCTTGGCAAAGTCTGCGCCGATGCCGGAGCAGCAGCCGGTGACGACGATGGTTTTGTTGTGTAGGGTCATGAAAGTTGTCTCCTGATTTTTTTGGGGGGCACAAGCCCTCGGAGCAGCCCAACCGAACCGAGGGCTTGCGATGTCAGAACGGGAATGCGGGCAGCGCGTCCTTGACCGTGATCCACTGCCACTGCGTGTATTCATCAATATCGGCAGGCCCGCCCACGCTGCCCCCGTTGCCACCCACACCGGGGCCGCCAAAGGGGTTGGTGCATTCATCGTTCACCGTCTGGTCGTTGATGTGGACCATGCCCGCGCGCAGGCGCTGGCCGATGGCCATGGCGCGGCCCACGCTGGGGCTGATGACGGCAGCCGCCAGGCCGCCCTGGCTGGTGTTGGCCAGTTGCACGGCCTCGTCGTCGGAGCGGAAGGTGACAAGGTTGGCCACCGGTCCAAACGGCTCTTCGTCAAACGAACGAATGCCGGGCTTGACGCCCGAGAGCACCGTGGGCTTGTAGCAAAGCCCCTCGTAGGTGCCCCCTGCTTCGAGCTTGGCGCCCTGCGCCACGCTGTCCTTTATGACCTGGTCAAAGCGCTGCAGTTGCTTGGCATCGATCATCGGCCCCAGGGCCACCTGACCGCTGGCGCCGTCGCCCACCGGCAGGTGCGTGGCCTTGCCCACCATGCGCTGCAGGATTCCTTCGGCAATCGACTCGTGCACGAGGATGCGATTGGATGCCATGCAGATCTGCCCCTGGTGGAACCACGCGCCAAACGCGGCAGCACTGGCTGCGGCATCCAGGTCGGCGTCTTCCAGAATGATGAGGTTGTTGGCCCCGCCCAGCTCCAGCGACACCTTTTTCAGGTGCTGCCCCGCCAGCGCGCCAATGCGGCGGCCCACCGTGGGCGAGCCGGTGAAGGCGATCATGGGCACGCGCTCGTCCACCACCAGCGCCTCGCCCGCCTCGGCATCGCCGGGCACCACCTGCAGCAAGCCCTTGGGCAGGCCGGCCTCTTCAAATACGCGGGCCATGATGAAGCCGCCACTCACCGGCGTGCGCGTGTCGGGCTTGAGCACCACCGCGTTGCCCAGCGCCAGCGCCGGGGCCACCGAACGCAGGCCCAGGATGAGCGGGAAGTTGAATGGCGAGATCACGCCCACCACGCCGTGCGGCACGCGCCGCGCAATCGACAGGCGCCCCGGCGTGCTGGGCAGCACCTGGCCTTGGGCCTGCATGGGCAGGGCTGCAGCGAGGTGGCACAGCGTAATGGCCTCGCGCACCTCGTGCTGGCCCTTGGGCACGATGCCGCCGGTTTCGCGGGCGACCGCCATGGCCAGTTCGTCAAAGTGCTGCTCAAAAATGCTGGCCGCACGGTGGAAGACTGCCGCACGCTCGCGCGGCCCTGTGGCCGCCCACGCGGCCTGGGCTTGCTGCGCACGGCCAATGGCGGCCTGCATGTCGGCAGCATTGGCAATGCCCACGCGGCTGAGCACCTGGCCCGTGGCAGGCTCCACCGCATCACGCGCCGTGCTCAGCGCGGTAGACCATGCACCATCAAAGGCCTTGCCCGCCCACAGGCGGTTGTCCAGCAGGCCTGGTTTTTCTGAAACACCCATTGCATTGCTCCTTGGTTGAAATCAAAACCCACCGCATGGCTGCAGCGGCGTGGTCTGAAATTGCAACGGGCGTACCAGCCCCGCCTGCCACCAAGCACCAAAACGCATGAAACACGGGCTTTTTGAGAGGGAGCGCTACGGACTTTCCCTAGGCCAAAACATGACTGGCACTGGCGACTTTTTGCCACCAAATAGTTACCATTCATAAACAAATAGCACTGCAAAGATTGATCAAATGATCACTTTTTGATCACTTTCTGATCCACAACCGGAGGCCCCCATGCCGAAGCGCCGCGTCTCTCTGGCCGACCTGCACCGCACCGCCGTGGGCCAAGGCCAGGCCTTGCTGGGCACCGTGCCTGCTGAAGCCCCCCGCGCCCTGGGCGGGTTTGACACCCATGGCATCAGCCAGCACACCCACCCCACGGTGGCCGACATCAGCGAATGCCTGTTCTTCTCGCCCGGCGACGGGCGTATCTGGCTGCAAGACCAGCGCATGATCCTGCTGCACTCCGAGGCCCTGGGCTCGCTGCGGCGCGAGCTGATCGATAGCATTGGCCTGGACAAGGCACGCGGCCTGCTCACCCGCGCGGGCTACGTAAGCGGCGCGCGCGACGCCCGCCTGGTGCGCCAGCAGTGGCCCGATGCCGAGCCCACCGCCGCCGCCATGGCCGGCACCCGCCTGCACGCGCTGGAGGGCGTGGTGCAGGTGGAGGTGGTGCACGCCCGCTACAACGCCGAGCTGGGCGAATACGACGGCGAGTTCATCTGGCACAACTCCAGCGAAGACGACGAACACATCGCCGCCTACGGCGTGGGCGGCTCGCCCGCGTGCTGGATGCAGGTGGGCTACGCCACCGGCTACGTCAGCACCTTGTTTGGCCGCATGATCGTCTTCCGCGAGGTGGAGTGCCGGTCCTCCGGCGCCGCGCACTGCCGCGTGGTGGGCAAATCGGCCGAACTGTGGGACGACCCCGAGCAAGACCTGTTCTATCTGAACGCCCAGGACTTTGTGGGCACCCCGCCCGCTTCGCTGCCCACCTCCATGCCAGAAGGCGCGCGGACCAAGGCACGCACCACCTACCTGGGCGTACCGCCGGGCAAGGCGGCATCCGGCAATGCAGGCACCGCCGCCGACCCCACGGCAAGCGCCACCATGGTCGGCGCCTCATCTGCCTTCAACGCTGCCTGCCACATGCTGCAGCGCGTGGCACCCACCGCCGCCACGGTGCTTTTCACCGGCGAATCGGGCGTGGGCAAGGAGATGTTTGCCAGCATGCTCCACCGCATCAGCCCGCGCAGCAGCCAGCCCTTTGTGGCCATCAACTGCGCGGCCATCCCCGAGACACTGGTCGAGAGCGAACTCTTCGGCGCGGAGCGCGGCGCCTACACCGGCGCAGGCACATCGCGCCCCGGCCGGTTTGAGCGCGCGCACGGCGGCACCCTCTTCCTTGACGAAATCGGCACGCTCAGCCTGGTGGCCCAAGGCAAGCTGCTGCGCGCCCTGCAAGAAGGCGAGGTAGAACGTGTGGGCGGCACCCGCACCGTGCGTGTGGACGTGCGCCTGGTGGCCGCCACCAACGTGGACCTGCGCCAGGCCGTGCGCGAAGGCAGCTTCCGCGAAGACCTGTTCTACCGCCTGAACGTCTTCCCCATCCACCTGCCCCCACTGCGCGACCGGCGCGACGACATCCCCCTGCTGATGAGCCACTTCTTGGCCCACTACCAGCGCAAGCACCAGCGGCAGGTGCCCGGCTTTAGCCAGGCTGCCGTGAAGGCGATGTTTCACTACCCCTTCCCCGGCAACATCCGCGAGCTGCAGAACCTGATTGAACGGGCGGTGATCTTGGCGACGGATGGAGAGCCCATTGAGCCGCACCACCTGTTTGCAGGCGGTGAACAAAGTGGCGGGGGGGTGATGTCGCTGCACTTGCAGGGCAACAGCGGGGGGACGTTGCATGCGCAGGGGGTGGCGGGTGTGGGGGCTGCTGCGATGCAGGTTCCGCAAGCCGCTGCAGCAGCAAGTGCGCGGGGCGGTGCGGGGCTAGCGCCAGCAGCAGCGCCCGTGGTGGCACCGCTGCACCAAGCGGAAGAGCAGATGCTGCGGCAGGCGTTGCAGAGCGCGGGGGGAAATGTGGCGCTGGCTGGGCGGTTGTTAGGGATAAGCCGGGCGACGATGGCTTATCGGGTGAGGAAGTTTGGGATTGGGAGGCGATGACGTGAAGCCGGGCTGCACAGGTGCGACTGCGAAAACCTGTTTTCGACCATCCAAAGAGGTCGCATCTGCCTTCAGAGCAACTAGCGGTACAACTGCTCGACTTGAAAGATGGGTCGACCCGTCGAATGGCGTATTGAGAGAACTAACTAACCATTGCAGCCTCGTCATGAACGAATACACCAAATATCTCTCCGTGAAATCTGCGCTCGAAGATCTTTTTGGAAGTGGTGTGTGGTACGCACTGAAAGAATCCAATCACGTCGGAACTTGGCGTAAATATGCAGACAGGACATTAAAAGCGGTTGAACTATCCGTAAAAGACTCCGTGGAGATCTATGACGACGAATGGATGCTGGAGGTATCTCGATGTTTGCAAAACGGCAAAGAGCATCTGGAGCTAGCAGATTCGATAGACGAGGTCGTTGGGGTACTGGCTGGAACCATGATCGAGATGTCCTTCATTCAACTTGGCCACATGCCCAGACGAAAAGGCACTCCGGGCCCCTATCCCTTGAGAAAAGGGGAGTGGAAGATGAACGGCTTTCGCTCAGTCGCCTATCTTCAAACCAGAGAGCAGAAAGAGGACCGCTTCTTGTCGTTGCAACGTAAAGAAGTCGGCTTTGATCGACAGCTCGACCTCATGGCCGAGTACCGCAGCAGCAAGTCCAAACTCCCATACTCTGAATGGTGTGCCAAGAAATCTGAAGGAACGGAGTAAGACGCCTTCTCGTACTTGCAGCAGTCTCTCCAAGCTGCGGTAGTCATGTCTGACGAGGCCAGCATTGGAGTTCTGGCCAAAACGCCTGCTAGCGCTTGATAGATCGGCGTATGCGGTATCAAAATCATAGCAAACCACGCCGCATTCACGATAGCAGCCGGTCATCGGTGTAAACGTAGAAGCTGCCCACTCTTCTCACTGGCAACCCTTCCCGCATCTGCAGCTTGTTCCAGCTGCACCGGCAGTCGGGCGACCAATCCCTGCACCGTTGACCAGGGTTGCAAGAGTTGAACTGACGGTACCTGGGTGCCGCACACTCTCATATTATGCGAAACATATACAATTCAAATACGTTTCGCTTAAAGGCAGCACCCATGGGCATAGTCAAAATTTCCGACCAGATGCACGAAAACCTGCGTCTGGCCAGCACGGCGCTGAGCCGTTCCATCAACTCTCAGGCCGAGCACTGGATGCGCGTGGGCATGCTGGCCGAGATGTACCCCGACCTGGACCACCGCGAGATTTGCCAGATGCTGGTGCGGGCCGAGCTGGCGGGTGGGCTGGATGTGGCGCTGGCGGCGCGGGGTGAGCTGGACAGCAAGCCTGCCGCAGACGCCCCTGCCGCCCGCGCCAGAAAGCAGCCGCACTGATGGCCCGCGCTGACCGTGGGGTGCCGATCCGCTCGGCCGAAGAACTGGTGATGGCGCGGCGGGCCGCACAACTAGCGGCCGAGGTGCTGGCGATGATCGAGCCGCATGTGGTGCCGGGCGTGACCACCGACGCGCTGGACCGCCTGTGCCACGACCACATCGTGAACGTGCAGGGCGCGCGGCCTGCCAATGTGGGCTACCTGGGCTACCCCAAGACGGTGCTGACCTCGGTGAACCATGTCGTGTGCCACGGCATCCCCTCGCCCCAGCAGATGCTGAAGAAGGGTGACATCGTGAACATTGATGTGGCGGTGGAAAAAGACGGCTGGTATGGCGACACCAGCCGCATGTTCTGCGTGGGCGCGCCCAGCGTGCTGGCCCAGCGGCTGGTGCGCACCACGTACGAGGCGCTGTGCGCGGGCATCCGCGAGGTGAAGCCGGGGGCCACGCTGGGCGATGTGGGCCACGCCATTGCCACGGTGGCGCAGCGCGAGAACTTCAGCGTGGTGCGCGAATACTGCGGCCACGGCATTGGCACGGTGTACCACGATGAGCCCCAGGTGCTGCACTATGGGCGGCGCGGCCAGGGGCTGCGGCTGGAGGCGGGCATGGTCTTCACCATCGAGCCCATGCTGAACGCAGGCCAGCGAGAAACCAAGGAGCTGGCCGATGGCTGGACGGTGGTGACCAAGGACCGGTCGCTCTCGGCCCAGTGGGAGCACATGGTGGCGGTGACAGACAGCGGCTTTGAGGTGCTGACAGCATGGCCGGGGGGCACGGGCAGCTACCCTGCGATTTAGGGATGGCCTGCACGAGGAGATTGCCGCATCAGCCGGGTGGCAGCTCCAGACGGGCCCAAGCGGCCATCACATCGAGCTGCTTCTTGATCCAGTCGGCAGACATCATGTTGGCGCCCCAGTGGTGGATGCGCGCCACGCCCTCCCCCATGTTCCACAGGTGCCGCAACTGCACGAAGAGCGGCAAGGCGGCGAGGTCGGCATCGGTGATATGGCCGCCGCCTGCGCGGTAGCCGGCCAGGTACTGCTGCCAGCGCTTGAGCAAGGCTTCGTCGGGCTCCATGGGGGCCTTGCGCGGCAGGTTCGACCACAGCCACACACACAGGTCATAAGCAAGGAACCCCGGTCCGGCGTCGTCAAAGTCAAAGAAGGCGGCGCGCTGCACACCATCGGCATCGGTGGTCACATGGTTGTTGAAGCCATGCGTGTCGCCGTGGCACATCACGCGGGTCAAGGTGCCCTCAACATTCGCCAACTCGCTCAGAAGGCACTCAATCAGTTGCCGGTAGGCATCCAGCACGGTGGGGTCGATCTCGGGATGGGCGCTGAGGTAGCCTAGCGTGCGGCCTGCAAGATGGTGACCGTCCAGCACATAGCGGCTTGCGGGGCCTGCGTAGCTTTGCGCGGCGCTGTGAATCTGGGCCAGCGTGGCGCCGGTCAGATGCAGTTCCTCGGGCGTATCGGGCACGGCACCATCGCAGTGGCGAAACAGCACCAGCGCACGCGGGCCCTCAGGGAACGGCAGGGTAACGCTGGCAGCTCCTTTCGCAGCCAGCACCGGCGTGGCCACGCCCACGCCGTTTGCGTGCAGGTGGGCCAGCAGCGCGACTTCAAAATCCACATTGAACGCGCCACGCGGCCGGATGGCACAAAGCCGCGCCACGTAGCGGCTGCCATCCGTGCCCCACACGGCGTAGTTGTCGTTGAGGTTGCGGCGGATCAGGTAGCACTGCTGCACTTGCAGGCCGTAGTGCTGCGCCACCCAATCACTCACGGAAGAGGCAGCGGCTGTAGTGTGGGAGACGACCAGATTGAGGTCACGGGAGGTGGGTGAAAGCATGCGGCATTCTCCATGGATGCAGCATGAAACACCCGTGCGACCTGGTTCGATGCGGTTGCGTCAAGAATTTTTTGCTGAACCACCCAGGCTGGTGCAAGCCGGAAAACAGCCACGTCACAAAAAAGTTGCCTAAAAGGGCTGCTACCGCACGCTGGTATTGCACCATCGGCATCAAAACCATAGCAATCAATGTCTCTATCACCACGGCAGCTTGTCGCCGCTGTACGCGTAAAAGCACCCCGTTTCCTCCACCGGTAACCCGTCCAGCACGCACAGCATGTCGCCCGCAGCATCCGCAGCCGGGCGGCCAATTTCTGCGCCGTTGAACGGGGCCGACAACGCTGAGTTGACGGTGCCCGGGTGCAGCGCCACCAGCACGGCCTGCGGGTGGGTGCGGGCCACTTCGATGGACGCTGTTTTTACCAGCATGTTGAGCGCGGCCTTGCTGGCGCGGTAGCTGTACCAGCCGCCCAGGCGGTTGTCGCCAATGCTGCCCACCTTGGCCGAGAGCACGGCCAGCAGGCCGCGCCCCTGCTTGGGCAGCAGCGGTGCAAAGTGGGCCAGCACCAGCGCGGGGCCGAAGGTGTTGGTGCGGAAGGTGGCCTCCATCTGCGCGTAGTTCAACTGGCCGAGGCGCTTTTCAGGCATGCCGTGGGGGCCGTGCAGCATGCCAGCGGCGTGGATGATGCAGTGCCACGGGCCCTGGGCCTTGAGCTGGTGGGCGGCGGCGGCAATGGTGGCTTCGTCATCCAGGTCCACCGCCGGGCTGGTGTGGCGGCCCAGGCCCACGGCCAGGGCGCAGCGCGGGTCGGCCTGCAGGTGGGCGAGGAAGGCGCTGCCGATGGCACCGGTGGCGCCGATGACAAGGGCGCGGTAGCCGTCAGGCAATGACTGCAAAGAGGTGAAGGATGTTGACGTAGGCTGGGCTGAAGACATGGTGCGGTCCTGCGGTGAGGGGACTTGAGATGGTTAGGCAAGCGGGCTACAGCGAATCCAGCCGCGTGCGCGAGCTGGCCGCATGCTCACGCAACGCATCAAGCTGCGGGCCCTGCATCTTTTGCAGCTGGCGGTACACCATGCCGAGGCGGAAGTTGTTGCCCAGCGTGCCTTCGTTGCGCGCAAAAAAATCCCAGTACAGGGCGTTGTACGGGCAGGCGCGGTCACCCACCTTGAGCTTCTTGTCGTAGTGGCAGCCGCCGCAGTAGTCGCTCATGCGGTCGATGTAGGCGGCGCTGCTCACATAGGGCTTGGTGGCCAGCAGGCCGCCGTCGGCAAACTGGCTCATGCCCACGGTGTTGGGCACTTCCACCCATTCAAAGGCGTCGATGTACACGCCCAGGTACCAGCGGTGCACGGCAGCGGGGTCGAGCCCCGCCAGCAGCGCAAAGTTGCCGATGACCATGAGGCGCTGGATGTGGTGGGCGTACGCAAACTCCAGCGACTGGCCCACGGCGTGCTGCATGCAGTGCATGCGGGTCTTGCCCGTCCAGAACCACTCCGGCAGCGGTGTGCTGTGGCCCAGGGCGTTGCGCTCGTCATAGCCGGGCACATAGGCCCAGTAGATGCCGCGCACATATTCGCGCCAGCCAAGAATCTGGCGGATGAAGCCCTCCACCGCAGGCAGAGGTGCAGCGCCTGCGTGGTAGGCGGCTTGGGCGCGTTGCACTACCTCGTGCGGGCGCAGCATTTTGGTGTTGAGCGCGAAGGACAGCAAGGAGTGAAAGAGCCGCGCGCTCTTCGTGCTCATGGCGTCTTCGTACGCGCCAAAGTGCGGCAGCGTGGTGGTGATGAATTGGTCGAGCCACGCCAGCGCCTCGGCCCGGTTCAGAGGCCAGCGCAGTGCATGGGCCTGCGGGTTGCCAAAGCTCTGCACACCTGCGGCCTGGATGGTGGCCCACAGGGCGCTGTGGTCGTGCGTGGGGCGGGCGTCGGGCGGCAATGCGGGCGCGTCCTTGGTATCTGGCCAGGGCTTGCGGTTGTCGTGGTCGTAGTTCCACTGGCCACCTTCGGGCTCGCCAGCCTCGTCGATCAGCACGCCGTGGCGCAGGCGCATGCGGCGGTAGAAATGCTCCATCAGCCACTGCTTGCGGCCTTGGAACACCTCGGCCATTTCGGTGCGGGTGGTGTAGAAGTGCTCGCTGCTGACGGCCTGCACGGCAAAGGGTTGCTCTGCACCCCAGGTGCGCAGTTGCTCGTCCAGCCGCCATTCATCGGGGTGCTGGTATTGCAGCGTGTGGGCACCGTAGTGGGCCATGAGGGCGGCCAGGTTGTCGGGGATCGACTGGCGGTTGCTCGCGTCGCCAATCGCCACGTAGCGCACGCGGTGCCCCGCCTCGCGCAGATGCCGGGCCAGATCGCGCATGGCGGCAAAGATGGCGAGGATTTTTTGCGCGTGGTGCAGCACATAGTCGGTCTCTTGCCGCACTTCCATCAGCACATAGACCACGCCTTCGTTCTGCGTGGCAAACCATGAATGCTCGGGGCTGAGCTGGTCACCCAGCAGTAAGCGCAACGTGTGGGTGCGCGGTTGCGGGGTGCTCATGCCATGCCCCACATGCGGCGGTAGCTGCCGTCGGCATCGTGGTCTTGCGCCTGCTTGATCGGGTTGAAGCGACGCCCACCGCGCGGGTCGGTGCCGCGCCCGGCGATGTAGAGCCAGTTGGCCTGGTTGCTGTACACGTCGTAGTCCACCAGTTGTGATTCAAACCACGCGGCGCCTGCGCGCCAGTCGCTGTGCAGGTCGTAAATGAGGTAGCTGGCCACCACCTGGCGCAGGCGGTTGCTCAGATACCCGGTGGCAGCCAGCTCGCGCATGGCGGCATCGACCAGCGGCTCGCCGGTCTCGCCCCGGCACCAGCGTTCAAAGCCGCGCGGGTTGAGTGGGGCGTGTGGCAGTTCTGACAGCCCCCGCGCCCGGTACAGCGCTGCGCCGTATTGCAGGTGCAGCAGCCGAAAGTAGTCGCGCCACAGCAGTTCAAACCACAGCCAGTAGGTGCCATCGTTGGCGCCGTGGTCGCGCTCAAAGGTTTTTAGATCGGCATAGATCTGGCGCGGCGAGAGCGCCCCCGTGGCCAGCCAGGGCGAGAACTTGCTGGAGTAATGGAGCCCCGTGAGCCCGTTGCGCGTGTCCTTGTAGCTGTGGGGCAGCTTGCGGGCCAGGTACTGCGCCAGATGGGCCAGCGCGGCAGCCTCGCTGCCATCACATGCAGGCGTTCCGTAGGGAAAGGACGAGCGGGCATCGGTGCCCTGGGGCAGTGTGGGTTGCTGGATGCTGGCAGCGCCCTGCTCTGCGCCCACGGCCTGCAACACGGGTGCAGGCACTTGGGACGGCGGCGGCAGCCGGGCGGGTGCTGGCAGTGGTGCAGCGGGGGTGATGCCTGCACGCTCGACCTTCTGGCGGAAGCTGGTGAACACACCGGGCAGGTCAGAGGCAGGCCAGGGCATGTCGGCCGGGTGCAGCAGACTGCTGTGCCATACGGTACGTACTTGCAGGCCTGCCGCGCGCAGGGCTGCGACCTCGGCCTGTTCGTAGGGGGCGGCCATGTCTTCGCACACCACGGTGGTGGCCCCCACAGCCTGGGCCAGTTGCGGCAAGGCGGTGGCAGGCGGGGCTTGGCAGATGAGCAGCGGGTTGCCCAATGCACTCGTCTGTTGATGAAGCCAGCGCAGCGCTGCGGCGGTGAAGGCGCGGCGGTGTGGGCCGACGCGGGCAAAACCCCAGGGCGTGCGTTCATCGGGCGCGGGCAGGCACACCACGGGCAGCAGGTGTGTGGCCCCGCTGGTGAGCGCTGCGCGCAGCGCGGGCTGGTCGTGCAGGCGCAGGTCATTGCGAAACCAGAAGAGCACGGTGCTCATGCGGTGCCCTCCCCTGCCACGCCTTGCGAAGTGCTGCTGCGCTTGCGTTCACTGCGGCAGCGGTCGGAGCAATATTTCACCTCGTCCCACACCTTCTCCCACTTCTTGCGCCAAGTGAAGGGCAGGCCGCAGTGTTGGCAGGTCTTCTGCGGAAGGTCTGATTTTTTGCGCATGCGCATGGCGAGCCTGTGGTTGGGTTACGCAAGCTTCAACACCTGCTGCGCCAGCGCACGCCCGCTGAGCCACGCGCCTTCGACCTTGCCGCCGTGCAACCAGTCGCCACACAGGCCCAGGCGCATTTGCGCATCCCACCAGCTGCCCTGCGTGAGCGCGGGTTCGGTGTCGGCATAGCGCCATCGGTGGGCGGTGGCCGCAACGGGCGCAGGGCCCCCGAGAGCTGCAAAGGCGGCGAGCAGTGCGGCCGTAACGGCATCGGCACTGTCTTCGATATGGGCCTCGCTCCACTCGGCGCTGGCGTGCAGCAGCCAGGTTTCTTGCCCCGTGCGGCCGGGTTTGCTGCTGTCGCGCGCCACCCAGCGCAAGGGGCCGGTGTTGATGAACGCCCCCTCCCAGGGCAGGGCCACAGGGCTTGCGTAGCGCAGCATCACCGCCCAGCTGCCACGCATGCGTGCGCTGGCGGCCAAGGCGGCGCCTGCAGGGGCCAAGGGCGCCAGCAAGGGCACAGTCTGCGGGGCAGGCACGGCCAGCAGCACGGCGCTGTAGTGATGGCTGTGCAGGCCATGTTCTGCCGAGGTGACGGCCCACCCGCCCTCGCTATGGTCCAGCCGCTGCACGGTGGTTTGCCACTGCGCCAGCGCAGGCTCGCCCAGGTGCTGCACCAGCCAGGCTGCGGGCGTCGTCATGCGCGGTGTGCCCACAAACCGCTCCAGCGGGGTGGCCGGGGTGGACCAAGCGTTGCCGTCAAAGCTGGCCAGCCGGGCATTCCACAACGCAGCCACACCGGCCTGCTGCCAGCGGGCCACCTCGGCGCGGAAGGCAGGGTCGCGGGCGGTGAAGTATTGGGCGCCGTGGTCGCACTGCCAGGGGCCGTTATCGTCTTCGGCGCGGCGGGTGCTCATGCGGCCAGACGGGCCACGAGACTTGTCGAACACATGCACCGTGTGGCCCGCCTGCAGCAGCGCCTGCGCGCACGACAAGCCTGCCAGGCCTGCGCCAATGACGGCGATGGTTTGTGGCGTAGCAAGGCTCATGGTTGTGGGTCGGTTCGTTCATGGGTCACCCAGATCAGCGCCTGGGTGTCGATGCCCAGGGCCTGTGCGCGGGCGATGAGTTGTTCGCGCACGCCAGGGGGCAGCTGCTTGGTGCGCGACAGGATCCAGCAGTAGCTGCGGTCCGGCCCCACCACCAGAGCCCACTGGTAGTTGGCATCCAGCGCGGCCACGTGGTAGCCGCCGTAAAAGGGACCAAAGAACGACACCTTGAGCGATGCAGTGTTGGCATCGCCCGTGAACAGCGCTTTGCCTTCCGCCTGGCGCCAGTCGTTCTTGCCGGTGTCAAAGCCCCGGTTGAGCACGCGCACGCTGCCGTCCGCCTGGCGCTGGTAAGTGGCGCTCACATCCGTCATGCCGCGCTCGAACGAGTGGTCAAGCCGGGCCACCTCGTACCAGCGGCCCTCATAACGGGCTAGGTCAAACGGGGTGACGGGGGTGATGCCCTCGGGCGGGCGGGTGGACGAGCAGCCACTCAAGGCAAGCAACGCCACAGCAAGCCCCAACCAGGCGCAGCGGCGGAAGCAGGATAGGAAGAAGGGCATAAATTACCAATTGGTCACAAAACAAACCAGTTGGTATTCTGCCATCACAAACGCTGTTGTGGCGAAAGCCCGGCGCGGGCGCTTGCCATGGCCCACCCGTAAACTCCGGCCATGACTTTTCAAATCACCGTTTACTCCAAATCCGCCTGCCCCCAATGCGATTCGGCCAAGAAGCTGCTGCAGTCGCGCTCCCTGCCTTTTGAGGAAATCAAGATCGACGACGAGGCCGAGCGCCTGGCGTTTTATGCCAAGTGCGGGCCTTCGGTGCGGCAGATGCCGCAGATCTTCATCAACAACCAGCGCGTGGGCGGGCTGGCGGGGCTGCAGGCTGCGCTGGCGCAGATCGGCCAGTGACACCCGCTTTCGTCCGTCCCCTGGTTATTGGTACTTCGCAGCGGTGATGAACTCGCTGAAGGTTTCGCACCACACAATCACCGTGTTGAACTTGGCCGGGTCCACGCCCTGCGGCAGCGGGACGATGAAGTTGTTGAACGTCTTCACATCGCCCACGCGCAGCATCTGGGGCTTGAGGCGTTTGAAGTCGGCCTCGGTCTCGACAAACTCGGGCGACAGGTAGAGCTTGTAGTCCGGCCCCGGGGCCAGCTTGCCCACTAGGCTGATGGCCTGCGGGCTGATGGACACGGCGCCTTCGCCCCAGTGCAGGGCGTCGCTGTCTTTCAGGTCACGGCGGAACGTGGCAGTCCATTGCGCAGCGGGCTGGCTTGACTGGATCTCCTGCTGCGTGGGGGCGTCGGGCGCGATCAGGATCGGCAGCACATACACACCCAGCGCAAACCCGATGACCAGGGTGAGCAGGTGCGAGGCGATGAGCAGCAGAGGTTTCATGGCAACGGGTTCAGTGGACTGAGCCCAATGTACTGCGCCGCGCCCTCCCGTTCAACGCTGCGCAGCTCCCCGCTGTCCGCTCAGGATGCGCGGGCCAGAAAGCCATCCACCAGTGCGTAGTGCTCCGGCACATTGAGCGCGGGCGCGTGGCCGCAGCCGGGCACCTCCACCACCTGCGCCAGGCCACGTGCGCCGGGGCCCCGGGTCAGCATCTCGGCGGTGGTGTCGCGCAGCACCAGGTCCGACTCTTCGCCACGCAGGCACAACACGGGGATGTCGAGTGCGTCGTAGTGGTCCCAGATCAGGTAGTCGTTGGTGTGGTGGGTGAACTGCTGCACCATGGCCGGGTCGTAATGCGGCGTCACGCGGCCGTCGGGCAGGCGGCGGGTGCTGCTCTCGGTCAGCAGGCGCCACTGCGCATCGCTGAGCCAGCCGTAGGGCGTGTAGACCTGCCGGAAGAACGCCTCCAGCTCCCGCACGGTGTCGAACGCGGGCGGGTGGCCTGCGTAGGCCTTGATGCGCTCCAGCGCGGCGTCGGCCAGGCGCGGGGCGTTGTCATTGAGCAGCAGGCTCTGGATGCGGCCCTTGAGCTGCGGCTCGAACAAACCCGAGGCGCACACGGTGCCGATGGCCCCGCCCATCGACGTGCCCACCCAGTGCGCTTTCTCGACACCCAATTGGTCGAACAAATCGGCCGCAATGCGCGCGTAGAACGAGAGGCGGTATTCGTCCTGCGGTGCACGCGCCCACTGGCTCAGGCCCCGACCCAGGGTGTCGGGGCAGATCACGCGATAGCGGGACGCGAGGTGGGCGGCCAGGGGGTCCATGTCGCGCCCGGTGCGCGCCAGGCCGTGCCAGGCAATCACCACCGGCGCGTCGGGCGCACCCCACTCCGTGGTGTGGATTTCATAGCCAGCGCAGGTGAGGTAGCGCGAGGTGGGGGACATGATGGCGACCTTGTGGAACAAAGAATAAAAAAGGATCGGCGGCTCACTTCATGAGGCGACCATTGCTGCCAATGACAGTGACCTCGACATACCGTGAGCCGATGCGGTTGGTGGGGGAGTAGCCCAGCGTGATGCCGCCGAGGTCAAAGCTTTGCAGCGACTCCAGCGCCTTGACGACCTTGGCGCGCGTGGGCGCGGGCCCGGCGCGGCGCAGAGCCTCGACCAGCACCTTGGCGCCCAAAAACTGCTCGAAGCTGGTGTAGTTGACCTCGGCCTCGGGGGCGTATTTCTTGAGCAGCGACTGGTATTCACGCACCACTGGCAACTGGGGCCGGTAGGGGTACGGCACCACCTGGCTGATGCCCAGGCCGTGGGCGTTCTTCAGGCCCGCGAGCTTCACCAGCTCCGTCGGGTCCACCACCGAGATGTTGTACAGCTGCGCGCCGCCGCCCTGCTCGCGGTAGCGCTGGATGAAGGCCGCCGCAGGCTTGTTCACCGCAATCATGATGACCGCATGCACATCGGCGGCCTTGATGGCTTTGACGGCTTCATCGACCTTGTCGGTATTGCGCTCGTAGCCCGCAGCCACCACCACCTTGAGGTTGCGCTTGGCGAGGGCCGCCTCGACCCCCGCCAGGCCCGCCTTGCCAAAACCGTCGTCCTGGTACATCACGGCCACACGGTTCATGCCCAGGGTGGTGAGCTGCTGCACCATGTGCTCGGTCTCATCGACATAGCCTGCGCGCACATGAAAGATCCAGGGGTTGAACGGGTTGCGCAGCGATTCGCCCCCCGTGTAAGGCGCCACCAACGCCGCACCGCCCTCTTGCAACACGCCGTCTGCCAGCAGTTGGGTGATGTTGGCCGTGCCCGCAAAGCCATACAGCGCCACCACCTCGGGCTTGGCCAGCATCTCGCGGGTGAGCTTCACGGTGTCGGCCACCTTGTAAGCGTCGTCGACCACCTCCTGGCGGATGGTCGCGCCGTGCACGCCGCCCTGGGCGTTCACCCAGTCAAAGTAGATCTTGCCGCCCAGCACCATCTGTGCGCCAGTGCTGGCCAGCACTCCGGTGAGCGGTGCCACCTGCCCCACCACAATCTCGGCGGCGTGCAGCAAGGGCGCCGTGGCCCCGCCCCACAGCACCGCCAGTGCCGCCGCCGCACGGCGGCTCCATGTCTTGACCTTGTCCATTCGGTTCATCCCCTGTTTGTGTTGCTTGCAGCCGCGCCCACGGGCGGCGCAAGGGCCGATGGCCCCCACGCGTGCCCGGTGGGCGGCGGTGACGGTGTGTCGTCTGGCAAAGCTCCTTGGGTCAGTCGGGGATGGCAATGGCGCCCGCCGTGATGGCGATGGCGTTGGCGGCAGCAGGCGTGGTAGCCAGCGGCGGCACGTTGGCGGCGGTGATGGCCGGGGCGCTGCCCGGTGTGCCGCCGCGCGGCACGGTGCGCACCACCTGGCTGGCGGGCAGCGCCTTGCCGCTGGCGAGGTGGTCGTACACGGCGTCGAGCGCGTGGTTCAGGTACACATGCAGCGGCACGTAGCGGCTGTCATAGCCCGGCAGCACCGTGGGCAGGCCTATGAAGCTGTCGAAGTGCTGGGCGTTGGCCACTTCCACATAGCTGAGCTTGCTGGCGGCGCCTTCGACCTTCTTGTTCAGCGCGGCATAGGGGCGCGAGGTGTGGCTCACCGGCAGCAGTGCGTCGGCGCGGCCGTGCACGATGACGGTGGGCTTGCCACGCAGGTTGCCGTTGCGGCGGGTTTCCTGAACACCGGCCTGCAGCTTCTTGGCGGCGGCGTCATTGCCCGTGACGAGGTTGCGCAGGCACAGCGCGCCGCTCAGGTTCCAGTCGGCTACACCGGCGTCCGAGAACGACAGAAAGTCTCGCGCGGGCCCTAACTTGCCAAGGTTGTTGACCAGGTTGATGCCGCCCGAGGGAGGCACGCCGTTGCCGGTGGCAAACATGCCTGGCAATGCAGCGGCGGCCAGCGGGGTGACCCCGCCAGTGGCCGCGGTGGCGGCGTAGCTGAAGCCGCAGAGGTTGTCTTGCACGCTGGCGCGCGAGAGGCCGTTGGCAAAGGTCACGGCCACGGCGGGGGACACTTCAAACGCGGCCATGGAGGCATGCAGGTCGTTGGACTCGGGTTCCCAGCCATAGGCCCGCAGCTTTTGCAAAGCCTCTTCGGCCTGCGCGGCCGTGGTGCTGGCTGTGAGCAAACCTGCCGCCTTGAGCGACGCGCAGCGGTTGGGCGCGATGGGCAACGCAGCGCTGGCAAACCCGGCCGCAAACGCCGCCGCAAAAGGGCTGGTGCTGACCGAGGGCGCGAGCGACGCGCAGGCCTGGTAGAGGTTGGCGTAGGTGGTGAAGTCCACCAGCGTCTTGCCGGTGACAGCCACATCGGCGCTGCCACGGCGCACCGTGACGCCGGGATTGGCCGGCATCTCGATGGCAGGCTCGGACACGGCCACGCCGCTGATCAGGCCCTGCGTGTCCAACTCGGCCGCCGCAATGGCCGCGCCACCGCCGTTGGAGATGCTCGATGCGATGACGATGGTGTTGGCCGGGGTCAGCGTCTTGAGGCGCTGGCCCGCTGCGTCGGTGGCGCCGTAGCGCTGGTTGAGCACGTAGTAGCCAAACTCCACGGCCTGCAAGGTGGTGG
Source organism: Acidovorax sp. NN32 (assembly GCF_057597245.1). Taxonomy (NCBI): domain Bacteria; kingdom Pseudomonadati; phylum Pseudomonadota; class Betaproteobacteria; order Burkholderiales; family Comamonadaceae; genus Acidovorax; species Acidovorax sp. NN32. The sequence goes on along the minus strand of NZ_CP199679.1, from coordinate 1,939,845 downwards.
TGCCCCAGTCCTTCTCAGAGTTCTGGCCCGAGTGGGCGTGCTTGAACGCAAAGCGATTGGGTGTGGCGGTGTTGAAGGCGGCCAGCTCGGTGGCCGTGAGACCCGCGTTGAAGGCTGCGTTCTTGCCCGCTGCGGTGGCCGTGGTGCGCGTGCCGTCGATCAGCGGCACGGTGTCGTTCATGAGGTCGTGCGGCGCGCCGCCCGTGCCCTTGTCCGAGTAGGCCACGGCGCAGCCCTTCTTGAGGCCCCACTCGCCCGTGGAGATGCCGCCATACACGCCGCGCGAGCCCGAGGTGGTGGCGGTGATCATGCAGGGCTTCTTGGGGTCGAAGCTGGCGGGCACCTGCACCATGAGGGTGACGTTCTTGCGGCCTGTGCCGTCGTCGGCAAACGCGATGTATTCGGTGCCCGCCACCTTGCCTTCGCCCGTGGTGACCTTGCCCTGCGCATCCACATTGGGGCCGTAGAGCGTGCCGTAACCACCGGCTGCCGTCATGTCGAGCATGGCGCGGTAGTTGGTGTGGATGGCCGTGCGGCGCAGCTCGGCCGCCGTGGGCTTGAGGGGATCAGCGAACGCAGGGGGCGCGGCAGCGGCCAGGCCCGTGGCTCCCAGGCCCGCCGTGAGCAGGTCATTGCTGGCGCCGTCGTACGTGGTCTCGCTGATGGTGCCGAGGTAGCCGGGCTTGGTGTTGGGGGCGGCACTGTCGCCACTGCTGCCACCGCAGGCAGCCAGCACCGCAGCGGCCAGCGCTGCGGGCAGGAACGGACGGGAAAGGGGACGAGAAAGGGGACGGAAACGCGGGTTCTTGATGTTCATCTTCATGTGCTTGTCTCCTGGAGTTTTTCTTTGCTTCTGGTTGCACAGCTCATCCACACACCCAGGCCACGCCGGTCACCCGGCGCGGCCGGGGCCACTCACCCCGCCTTGCGCGCAGCTGCCGCGCGCAGACGCCCCACCACACCGGTAGGGAAGTAATAGACCGAAAGAACGAAGAGCACTCCCAGCCACAGCAGCCAGCGGTCAGGCGAGAGCAATGCCGACAGCCAGGGCAGACCCGTGGCAGCCTCGCTGCCTAGCCGCAGCAAGTCTTGCAGGTAGCTTTGCGCCACCAGGAAAAGCACCGCCCCGATGGCAGAGCCATAGATGGTGCCCATGCCACCGATCACCACGATGAGCAGGCAGTCCATCATGATTTCGAAGCTCAGCGAAGTGTCCGGCCCGTTGTAGCGCAGCCAGAGCGCCAGCATGCAACCCGCCAGCGTGGCGAACAGGGCAGACAGCACGCTCGATGTGGTGCGGTACACCACCACGCGGTAGCCAATAGCCTCTGCACGGAATTCGTTCTCGCGGATGGCCTGCAGCACGCGGCCAAACGGCGAGTTGACGATGCGCAGCAGGGCCAGCACCAGCGCCACCGCGGTGACGAACAGAAGGTAGTAGCAGATCAGGCGCCCGTCGATGGTCACGCCCAGAAAGGGCTCTTCGAAGGGCTCGAAACTGGGCGACAGGAATTCGGGCACCTTGAAGGTGAGGCCGTCTTCACCGCCGGTGATGTCGGACAGCTGCGAGGCCAGCGTCTGGAACGCAGCGGCCACCGCCAGCGTGATCATGGCAAAGAAGATGGCGCGCACGCGCAGCGAGAACAGCCCCACCGCCAGCGACAGCAGCAGCGACAACAGCAGCGCGCCACCAATGCCCACGCCCAGCGCCGTCCAGGTGGGGCCCAGGCGCGTGGTGGCCACTGCGATGCCATAGGCCCCGATGCCAAAGAACATGGTGTGCGCAAAGCTCACGATGCCGGTGTAGCCCAGCAGCAGGTCAAAACTGGCGACCAGCACCACAAAGATCAGCACCTTGGCCGCCACCGACAGCGCCTTGACGCCCGGGAACAGGAACGGGGCAAACGCCAGCCCGATGAGGATAGCCACCAGGATCACCGCCAGCACCTTGCTGCGCGGGTAGTCGTTGGAAAGAAGACGGTTCAACATGGTCTTGTTTCCTCAGCGGTTAGCGACCGGATAGACGCCCTGGGGTCGCCACAGCAAGATGGCCACCATCAACGCGATGTTGGAGAACAGCGCCACCTTGGGCACCAGAAAGCCGGTGTAGTTCGCCATCAGCCCCACCAGCAGCGCGCCGATGAGCGCGCCACCCGTGCTGCCGAGGCCTCCGATGATGATCACGATGAAGATCAGCACATTGACCTGTGCGCCCATCTGCGGGATCACGTTCTGCTGGTAAAGCCCCCACATCACGCCGCCCAGGCCCGCCAGGGCCGAGCCCACCACGAACACGCCCACGAACAGGCGGCGGATGCGGTAGCCCAGGCTCTCCACCATCTCGCGGTCTTGCACGCCAGCGCGGATGAGCAGGCCGACCTTGGTGCGCGACAGCGTCCAGGCCAGTACGCCGAAGACCACCAGGCCCACCGCCACGGCGATCAGGCGGTATTTCTCGATGGCGGCGTCACCAATCAGCAGCGAGCCGCGCATGCCCTCAGGCAGCGGCAGCGGAATCTGCGCGGGGCCCCAGATGACCTTGATGAGTTCTTCACCAATGATCATGCCGCCCATGGTGATGAGGATCTGCTTCAAATGCTGGCCGTACACGGGCCGCACGATGAAGCGCTCGAACGCCAGGCCCACGGCCCCCGCCACGGCCATGGCCACGAGCATGGCGGGCAGCACGGCCATCAGGTTGCGCCACAGGTCAGCGCTTTGGGTGTAGTCGCCCATGGCGCCCAGCACGCTGGTGGCCACGAAGGCGCCCAAGGCGATGAACACGCCGTGGCCGAAGTTGAGCACGTCCATCAGGCCGAACACCAGCGTGAGGCCCGAGGCGATGATGAAGATGATCATGCCCATCGCCAGGCCCGCCACGGTGAGCGTGAGCCAGGTGCTGGGTGAGCCGATGAAGGGCAGCACCAGCAGCGCGAGCGCGGGCACCAGGGCCAGGGGCTTCCAGTCGAAGTCGCGGGTGATGGCGCTCATACGCGGCCTCCTTGCATGGCAGGCGACATCTGCGCATCTGCTACATTTTTAATAGCTGCTATCGCTTTACCATCAAGCGCTAGCAGCCCAAAAGGCTTGAAATCCGGTGCAAAACTCATAGTGCCAACCCCAGCAGCGAGCGCTGCAGTGCTTCGTCTTCGGCCAGCGCAGCCATGCTGCCTGCATGCACCACCTGGCCGTTGTCCATCACGGCCACGGTGTCGCCGAGCCGCTTGGCAAAGTTGATGTTCTGCTCGACCAGCAGGATGGTCACGCCGCTCTTTTTGAGCTGGTCGAACGCCTCGATCATGTTGTTGATGATGGCGGGCGCCAGGCCTTTGCTGGGCTCATCCACGATGAGCAGGTCGCGCGGCTCGACGATGGCGCGGCTCACGGCCACCATCTGCTTTTGCCCGCCGCTGAGCTTGCCGGCCGGGTGGTTCCAGAACTTCTCCACGGCGGGGAAGAGCTTGAAGATCCACTGCAGCCGCGCCTCGTCCATCTGCGCGGCATTGCGCGCACTGCGGGCGGCCAGCAGCATGTTTTCCTTCACCGTGAGGTCGGCGAAGATGCCCATGTTCTCGGGCACGTAGGCGATGTTCATGCCCGCGATCTGCGGGGTGTTCAGCGCCGTGATGTCTTTGCCTGCAAAGTGGACCGAGCCTTTGGACGCATGCCACAGGCCCATGATGGTGCGCAGCGTGGTCGTCTTGCCCGCGCCGTTGCGGCCCAGCAGCATGGTGAGCTGGCCCTTGGGCACGGCCAGATCCACACCGTGCAGGATGTGGTACGCGCCGATGTGCGTGTGCACGCCCTGGAGTTCGAGCAGGTTGCCCGTGTTGTTGATGGTGGTGGTCATGCAGCGGCCTCCTTCGTCACACCGAGGTAGGCTTCCTGCACCACGGGCGATGCGATCACCTCGGCCGGTGGGCCGTCGGCCACCAGCGTGCCGTTGGTCAGCACGATGATGCGGTCGGCCAGCTCGCGCACCACGTCCATCTTGTGCTCCACCAGCAGGATGATCTTGGTCTTGTCCTTCTTCAACGCGCGGATCAGGTTCAGGATCACGGGCGCCTCGTCGTGGCTCATGCCGGCCGTGGGCTCGTCGAACATGTAGACCTGCGGCTCCAGCGCCATGAGCAGCGCCACTTCGAGCTTGCGCTGGTCGCCATGCGGCAGGCTGGCCACGGGCGTGTCGCGACGCTCGTACATGGCCACCGTCTGCAGGATGGATTCAGCACGCTCGGTCAGCGCACGGTGGTCGCTCCAGATGCTCCACAGGTTCAGGCCCCGGCGGTGCTTGCCCTCTTGCGTGGCCTGCACGGCCAGGCGCACGTTCTCCAGCACGCTGAGGTTGGGGAACAGGTTGGTGAGCTGGAACGCCCGGCCCAGGCCCGCATGCGTGCGTGCCGAGACGGACTGGCCGGTCAGGTCCTGCCCGCCCAGCGTGACGCTGCCGCTGGTGGCCTTGAGTTGCCCCGAGATGAGGTTGAAGTACGTGGTCTTGCCCGCGCCATTGGGGCCCACGATGGCGGTCAGCGTGCCGGGCTCGAAAGAGCAGGTCACGGCATTGACCGCCACGTGGCCGCCAAAGCGGATGGTCAAGTCCTTGGTGGCCAAGGTGCTCATGGGTGGTGGTTCACTTTCACGGTAGTCATCGTTGGTCGAGGGGGCGGCCGCCCCCTTTTTCACGTCAAGGGCAAGTTCCGATGACGTAGTAGTTGGGGCTGGTCTGTTTCAGCGTGTTGTTCACAAAGATGTTCCACAGCCCCATGCTCTGGTTGGAACCCAGCGCGAAGGTGTAGCCGCCATACACGTAGGCACGGCCCGCCATGGTGTGCGCATAGTTGCTGGCCGTGGTGCAGGTGCCCGTGCCGCCGCCCGATGCGGCCAGCGTGGTGCCGGATGCAGCGGCGGACACGGCGCCCTCGGCGCCGTTGCCATCAGCGGCACGCACCGTCCAGCTGTAGGTGGTGGATGCGGCCAGGCCGGTGTCGGTGAAGTTCGTGGCAGTCACGGGCAGCGCATTGGTCTTGTTGCCATTGCGGTACACGTTGTAGCTGGCCGCTCCGCTCACGGCGTTCCAGCCAATCGCCATGCTGCTGGCCGTGGCGCCCGAGGTGCTCACGCCCGTGGGGGCTGGCAGGTCCACCGGCGGGTTGGTGGTTCCGCCGCTTCCCACGCGGTCCACCATGGCCTTGATGGCAGCCATCTGCGGGCCGGACTTCTTGGAATAGTTGGCGCTGTCATAGCCCCACCAGTCCCAGCAGCTGTTGGTGGCGGCCAGGCTGGTCTGCGGGTACAGCATCACGATGTTGTTACTGTCGGCCCAGCGGTTGTAGCCCGTGTTGCGCACGTACTGCTGCTGCACGTCGTTCACGTTCTGCTTGCAGCCATGCAGCACCACATGCAGCTTGCAGGTGGCCGTGCCACCCGCCTGGCAGGCCTGGGGCACATAGGCCCAGCCCGTGGTGGCCATGCCGTGGTTGGAGATGAATTCGCTCTGGTTGAACTCGATGAAATTGCCGCTGGGCAGCGTGGCGTTGTTGCGTGCGTTCAGCGTGCCGTACAGGTGCTGCAGCATGGCGCCTGCCAGGTCGAAGTTGCAGTCGCTGATGTAGGGAGCACCCTTGGTGGAGCAGCCGTTGCCATAGTCGTCCGTCACCATCGCGTGCTCGGATGCGATGTCCTTCTTGTAGACCACGTTGGCCGCTGGCACAAAGCTGTTGTAGTAGGTGCGCAGTGCATCCATCACCCCCGTCTTGACCACGCTGTCGAGCGTGCCCGAGAACAGGTAGACCTTGGAGTTCTGCAGGTTGGCCACGGGGTCGATCACGCCCTGGCCGGCCCAGGTGTTGGTGGTATTCACCAGCGTGCTGGTGGGAATACCCGTGGGGCTGGCCATGCAGCGCCCCGTGGCATTGACGACTGAGCCCTCAGCGCAATAGAACGGGCCGCCCGCCACCACCCCCACGCCTTTGGCAAACGTGGCCGAGTACGCCACATGCAGCTGCACGGCCATGAAGCCGCCCGAGGACAGGCCGGAAACGGTGGTCTGCGTCTTGTCGATCTTGAGGGCGGGGAGGTTGACGGCAGCGTGAACACTGGCCACGCCACAGAGTGCAATCGCAGCCCCTGCTGCTGCCGCCCGGATGAAATTGAAAGCCATGTTGTCTTGTCTCCAAATAATTTTGAGAAAGTCTGACCCAGCCCCCGTGTAATCCGGGGGTTCATGCATCAATTCACTGGAAAAAGAGGGGCGGCCGCCCCTGCGGGATGAACCCCGAAGGAGCAGGACGGTGATCCTGTCCGACGGGCCTCGCTAACGCATCGAAAAGACCGGCTTATCGCTTGTTGCGAATCGGCACGTTCATTTCTTCAGGCTTGATCTCGCGCACCAGTTCGGGCACGCCCCAGGCAAAGGCCGGGTCCACCTTGATCTTGAAGTGGTACATGCTCTGCATGGCCTGGTGGTCTTCCTTGCGGAAAGTCATCTTGCCCTTGGGGGTGTCAAAGCTCATGCCCTCCATGGTCTTGATGAGCTTGTTGGTGTTGGTGTCGCCACCCGTGGCCTTGAGCGCCGTGACCAGCGCCATGGCCGAGCTGAAACCACCGGCGGTGAAGAAGTCTGGCGGGGTCTTGAACTCCTTGTAATGCGCAGCCACCAGGGCTTCGTTCACGGGGTTCTTGGGGATGCCGAAGTAGTAGTACGTGGCGCCTTCCATGCCGGGGAAGTTCTTGTACGCGGCCATGGCGGGCAGGATGTTGCCGCCCGTGGAGATCTCGATGCCATAGCGCTTCAAGTCCATGTCGGCGATCTTGAAGGGGTTGCCTGCACCGGCCCAGACCACCCAGATGATCTTGCGGCCGGGCTGGTCCTTGAGCTTGTCGATCAGGCGCTGGGCACCGGCGGTGAAGTCGGTGGTGGCAGCGGGCAGGTATTCCTCGTGGGCAAGCTTGGCCTTCTTGACCGAGTCCTTGAAGGCTTTCACGCCATCGCGGCCAAACGCGTTGTCTTGCGCGAGGGTGGCAATGGTCACGCCTTCCTTGTCCACCGCCACGGCGTTGGAGATGGCATCCTGGCTGCTGTTGCGGCCCGTGCGGAAGATGTACTTGTTCCACTTGTCGCCGGTGATCGAGTCGGCCACGGCGGGCTCGACCAGCAGGATCTTTTTGTATTCCTCGGCCACCGGCAGCATGGCCAGGGCCACGCCCGATGCGGTGGGGCCGACGGCGATGTCAGCCTTGTCGTCAGAGTACGCGGTGGCCAGCAGGCTCTTGCCCAGGTCGGGCTTGCCCTGGTCGTCTTTCTCGATCACCACCAGCTTCTTGCCATTGACCGTCATGCTGCCGCCGGTGGCGTAGTTCAGCCCCATCATCAGGCCAGTCTGGGTCTGCTTGCCATAGGCCTCCAGAGGGCCGGTCTTGCTGTACACGTGGGCAATGCGGATTTCGCCGGTCTGTGCGAATGCGGGGGCGGAAAGTGTGGCGGCGGTAACGGCTGCGGAAGCGAGGGCGACCAGAGTGCGACGGTGCATGGCGATGTCTCCTGTTGTGATGCTTCTTTATTGCACAGTCTGTGCCAGCAGCCAAGTGCTTGATTTCAAAGAAACTTTTCCTCACACACTGGAGGCGATGCCTGAATTCAATACACAATAAATGTCTAAATTTCAGACAATTGCCTGAAATTTATTCAGGGTTTTCCAGACGTCCATAGAGCGTGGCGCGTGAGATACCGAGCTGCCGCGCCGTGGCCAGCTTGTTGCCGCCATGGGCCTTCATGGCGGCATGGATGGCCCGCTGCTCCAGTTCGGCCACCTGCTCGGCAAGGGGCCGCAGGTAGCGCGACTCGTCCTCGGCCTCGACCACCACGGCGGTGGTGTCCTGCACCGGCGCGGCGGGCTCCACGCCCGCTTCGCGCAGGATGCGTTCGAGCTGCGCCGCGTCGATGGACTGGCCCTCGCTGCGCATCACGGCCTGCTCCAGCACGTTGCGCAGCTCGCGGATGTTGCCGCGCCAGGGCTGGCCAGCGAGCAAGGCCATGGCCTCGGGCATCAGCTCGGGCGGTGGCGTGCCGTTGCGCAGCGCCAGGTCATCGCCCAGAGCCTCGACCAGTGCCGGAATGTCGCTGCGCCGGGCACGCAATGGTGGCACGCGCACCGGCAGCACGTGCAGGCGGTAGAACAAGTCTTCGCGGAACTTGCCTTCACGCACCAGGCCAGCCAGGTCGCGCGAGGTGGCGGCCAGGATGCGTACGTTGAAGGGCACGAGCTTGTTGCTGCCCAGCGGCTCGATCTCCCCTTCCTGCAGCGCGCGCAGCAGCTTGGCCTGCAGGCTTTGGGGCATATCGCCGATTTCGTCGAGGAACAGCGTGCCGCCGTCGGCCAGCTTGAACTTGCCATCGCGCCCCTTGGCCGACGCGCCGGTGTAGGCGCCGGGCGCCACGCCAAAGAACTCTGCCTCCAGCAGCGTGTCGGGCACGGCAGCGATGTTGACGCTGACAAACGGGCCGCTTGCACGGCTGGATGCAGCGTGGATGGCGTGGGCCAGCAGCTCTTTGCCGGTGCCTGTCTCGCCCAGCAGCAGCACCGGGCTGGTGGACTGCGCTGCACGGCGTGCCTGGCGCTTGACCTCAGCCGCAGCGGGGCTCGACCCGATGAAGCTGGCAAAGGTGTATTTGGACCGCCGCTCGCCGTCACCCGCCACCGTCAGGCTGCGCCGCCGCTGGCTGGCCAGCTCGCGCCGGGCATCGTCCAGATCGCGCTGCAGCAGGGCAAACTTGCTGATCAGCGGCTGCAGCGTGGTCTCGGGGTGGTCGAACAACACGATGCCGATGGCGCCGATCACGCGATCCGCATCGTCGCGCAGCGGGATGCGGCTGACCACAAACGTGCCCGCTTTGTTGGTGAGCAGGTCAATGAGCACGGGCTGGCCGGTCTCCAGCACGCGGCGCATCTGGGTGTTGGGGATGACCTCCTCCACCGTGCGGCCGACAAACTGGTCCACCGAAGAGAACCCAAGGTCGGGCAGAAAACGCTGGTAGCCCTCATTCACCCACACGATGCGGCCACTGCGGTCCACCAGGAACATGCCCTGGCTGACGCTGGAAAACAGCTGAAACATGGAGCGCGCCGCCAATTCCAAGATGCCCTGGGCATCCAGCGGCAGTGCGGGGGCGTCATCGGTGAGCAAAGGCATCTGCGGATGGTAGCGCGGCGGGGTGGGCCGAAGAACAGTCACGCCGCTGTCACCGCGCAGCTGCCGCGCATTTACCTGCAAATCCAGATGCTACTTTTTTTATAGCTATCAGCGTAATATCATCAAGCGCTAGAGGCTATTTTTATCCAGAACCACATACCCGTCGGTCGCCTGTGCATTGCCCACCAGGCGCTGCGCGCGCGTCATGCGCAGAACCACCATGGGCTGAACGGCGGCCAGCGCCTCGGCCTCGCGCACGGCCAGGGGTTGGTCCACCAGGATGCAGGGCTTGCCCGTGCGGCGGCAGTGGTCCTGCACGCGCCAGTACTCGTCATGGCTGATGCAGCCCGTCTGGCAGATCACCAGGTCGGCAGCGGCCAGATTGGCGTCCAGGGTGCCGTCCAGCGCGGCATCGGGCTCGGCGCAACCTTTGCCCGCAGAAGGATGGCCTGCCACGTCCAGACTACGTTCGGGCTGCACGGGCTGGGCGGGCGCCTCGGCCGCCAGCCGCCAGCGCAGGCATTCGCGCGACAGACTGGCAATGCGCTCGGCCAGCATGCTGATGTGGCGGGCCATCGCCTTGCGGCGCGGCAGGCTGGGGTGGGCCGCTTTCCACTGCGCCAGCGCATCCTGCGCCATGGCCAGGCGCGTGTCCCGCACGATCACCTCGGCACGCAGCCGCAGCACCTGGGCCTGGAGGGCATCGATCTGCGCCGCCTGGGCTGCCACCGTGGCACTGCAGCGCTTTTGCACATCGCCCAAGTGGCGGCAAAGTGCCAGAAACTCCTGCGGAAGTGAATGCATGCGCCACCTTTGCAAATAAGAACTATTCGCATTTTATGGTACGATTCACGGCTTGTGAGCACGCAAGTCACCTTGGTGGGGAGGGCACCGGGGGCGTCCAGCCCCCGGTGTCTGGCTTGCGCGGATGCTGAAAAAACACCCGCGCCAACGGGTGCCCCAAGAAACAAAAAACCGCGCCATTGCAGCGCGGTTTTTTTGTGGGTGAATGGCGAGCGCCGGTCAGGCCTGCACCAATGCCAGCTTGCGCGCCGCCCAGCGCCGCAGCAGGCGCGGCACGATCAGCACGGCCAGCACGATGACGATCAGGGTCAGCGAGCCTGGACGCTCCACGAAGATGCTCCACTTGCCTTCGCCAATGGCCACGGCATTGCGCATCTGGGCTTCCGCCAAGGGACCCAGGATCATGCCCACCACCACCGGCGCAGCCGGGAAGTCAAAGCGGCGCATCACCACGCCCAGCAGGCCAATCGCATACAGCAGCACCAGGTCGAACGCGCTTTGGCGCATGCCATACACACCGAGCGTGGAGAACACCAGAATGCCCGCGTACAGGTACGACTTGGGAATGTTCAGCAGCTTGACCCACAGGCCCACCAAAGGCAGGTTCAGGATGAGCAGCATCACGTTGCCGATGTACATCGACGCGATCAGCGCCCACACCAGCGCACCGTTGGTGTCAAACAACTGGGGGCCGGGCTGGATGCCGTAGTTCTGGAACGCGCCAAGCAGGATGGCCGTGGTATTCGATGTGGGAATGCCCAGCGTGAGCAGCGGGATCAGCGTGGCTGTGATGGCCGCGTTGTTGGCGGCTTCGGGGCCGGCCACACCTTCGATGGCGCCGGTGGTGCCGAACTCTTCGGGGTTCTTGCTCAGCTTCTTTTCAGCGGCATAGCTCAGGAAGGTCGGGATCTCGCTACCGCCAGCGGGCACGGTGCCAAACGGAAAACCGATGAACGTGGCGCGAATCCACGCAGGCCAGGAGCGCTTCCACTCTTCCTTGGTCATGTGCGTGCTGGTCAGGCGGTTCTGCGTTTCGTCGGTGCGGCCTTCGTACATCACGTTGTACAGGGCTTCACCCACGGCAAACAGGCCCACGGCGATCAGCACGACCTCGATGCCGTCCATCAACTCTGGCACACCGCCGGTGTAGCGAGCTTGCCCGGTGAGTTGGTCGATACCAATGAGGCCCATGGCCAGGCCAACGAACAGCGCGACCATGCCGCGCAGCGTGCTCTTGCCCAGCACCGCGCTCACGGTGGTGAAGGCCAGCACCATCAGCATGAAGTATTCGGGCGGACCAAGGCGCACAGCGTATTCCGCGACCAGGGGCGCAAAGAACGTGACCAGGATGGTGGCAATGGTGCCCGCCACAAACGAGCCAATGGCAGCGGTGGCCAGCGCCGCACCAGCGCGGCCGCTTTTGGCCATCTTGTTGCCCTCCATGGCCGTGACCATGGACCCGGCCTCACCGGGCGTATTGAGCAAAATGGACGTGGTGGAGCCGCCGTACATGGCGCCGTAGTAGATGCCCGCAAAGAAGATCATGGAGGCCGTGGCCTCGACTTTGACGGTGATGGGCAGCAACATGGCCACGGCCACGGCCGGGCCAATGCCAGGCAACACGCCCACGGCGGTGCCGATGATGCAGCCCACAAAGGCCCACATCAGGTTGATGGGTGTTGCAGCGGTCGCAAAACCCTGCATCAAAAGGTTTAAGGTATCCATAACATGCAGGCTTTACAGCCACCCCGTATTGGTCAGGCCGGGCAGGTTGATGGCCAGCAATTGCGTAAACATCCAGAACACAGGCGCAGACACGGCCACTCCGATGGCGGAGTCTTTGATCCAGGCCTGCAGGCGCAGGTCCAACTCGCCTTCCGAACTCCTGAAGCCCCGCACCGACAGCACAAAGCACAGTGCGCAACTCAGGATGAAGCCCAGCGTGGTGATGAGCAAGGCATTGAGCAGCAGCCCAGCCGACACCCAGATGAAGCCCTTCCAGTGGGCGTGCGTGTCGCCGGAACCTTCTTCCAGGTCGCGAAACCCGCCCGTCAGCGCGTGCACCACGCAAAGCACACCACAAATCAGGATGGCAATGCTGACCACCCAGGGAAAGAAATTGGGGCCTACACCGCCATAGCCAGCCTCAGAGCTGACCGAACTGGCCCCCCAGGCCAGGCACAGCGCCAGCACCACCAGCCCCGCACCGATCAAGGTCTGCAAAGGCTTGGAGCGCGATGAATGTTGTTGTGTCATGTTTTTCTTTCGCACCGAGCGGCCGGCGGCATGGCCGCACACCCCTGTCAGGGGCGCGCAGCCAGCGCCTTGACCTGCTTGCTTGTCTCAGATCAGATCATTCCAGACTTGGCCATCGTGGCGCGCATGCTGGCGAACTCGGCGTCCACAAAGTTGGCAAACTCGTCACCCGCCATCCATGCAGGGGTCCAGCCGTTCTTCTCCATGGCATCCTGCCAGGCCTTGTGCTTGAAGGTCTTGGACAGGGCGTCGATCAGTGCCTTGCGCTGCTCGGCCGTGATGCCGGGCGCGCCATACACGCCGCGCCAGTTGCCGATTTCCACGTTGATGCCCTGCTCCTTGAGCGTGGCCACGTTCACGCCCTTCAGGCGCGAGCCCGAGGTGACGCCCACGGCGCGCATCTTGCCCGCAGAGATGTACTCGGCAAACTCGCTGTAGCCGCTGCCGCCCACGGTGACGTTGCCGCCCAGGATAGCGGCGGTGGCCTCACCACCCCCACGGAACGCCACGTAGTTGATCTTGGCGGGGTCCACGCCCACTTCGCGCGCAATCATGGCTGCCGCAATGTGCTCGGTAGAGCCGCGCGAACCACCGCCCCACTTCACGCTGCCGGGGTCCTTCTTGAGTTGGTCCACCACATCCTTCATGGTCTTGAAAGGCGAGTTCGCGGGCAGCACGAACACGTTGTATTCGCTGGTCAGGCGCGCCAGGGGCGTGACCTTGTCCAGGCCGACCGGAGGCTTGCCGGTGATGATGCCGCCCAGCATCACGGCGCCCATCACCATCATCGCGTTGGGATCGCCCTTGCTGGCATTGACGAACTGGGCCAGACCGATCGCACCGGCGGCGCCACCCTTGTTGTCATAGGAGACCGACGCCGCTGCGCCCGCATCCTGCATGGCCTTGCCCAGGGCACGGCCGGTGGAATCCCAGCCACCGCCGGGGTTGGCGGGAATCATCATCTTGAGGGCCGGAGCGCTCTGGGCCGACACAGGCAACACGCCTGCGGCGGCCATGGCAGCCAGTGATTTGAGGAAGGTATCGCGACGCATGGTGTCTCCTTGTAAGGTTTGCGAACCGCTCGATGATGCGCGCCCTGCCTGTCAAACGGCTGTCCATGAACTCAGGGAAAACACTCATGCGACCGGCCCGATGAGACGGTGCTATGGTGCCGCGCATGCAATTGCTTCTTGTTGAAGACGACCCCACCATGCAAGCCACGCTGCACCGCGCCCTGACACGCCGTGGCATGGAAGTCACCGCCGTGGGCGACGGCCGCGCGGCGCTCAGCCAGTGGGCCGCACGGCAGCCCGACGCGGTGATCCTGGACCTGACCCTGCCCGGGCTCGACGGCCTGCAGGTGCTGCAGCAGGCGCGCTCGCGCGGGCTGCGCACCCCCGTGCTCATCCTCACTGCACGCGGCACTGTGGGCGACCGCGTGATGGGCCTGAACGCGGGTGCCGATGACTACCTGCCCAAACCCTTTGACCTGGACGAGCTGGAGGCGCGCCTGCGCGCCCTGGTGCGGCGCAGCGCAGATCCCACCGTGGCGCCGCTGGCGCCCAGTACCGTGCAGATCGGCGCCATCCGTTACGACAAGGACAGCGGCGCGCTCTACCTGAATGGCGAAGTGATGGAGCTGACACCGCGCGAACTGGCGCTGATGCACGCCCTGCTCGCCCAGCCCGGCCATGCTGTAACGAAGGAGCGGCTGTACGAACTGGTGTTCCCCGGCCAGCTGGATGTGCAGTACGAGGCCATTGAGGTCGTGGTGTACCGCCTGCGCAAGAAGCTGGCAGGCACAGGCCTCACGCTGATGACCCTGCGCGGGCTGGGCTACCTGCTGCGGGCCGACACATGAGCGCTGCAACGGACTCGGGCCGCCACCCTTCGTTGCGCAGGCGCCTGCTGCTGGGTATTCTGCTGCCCGTGGTGCTGTTCATCGGTTTCAACACCTACAGCCTCTACCAGCAGACCCTGGCCTCGCTCAATACGGCCTATGACCGCACCCTGCTGGCATCGGCCAAAAGCATCAGCGAGCAACTCGATGTGCGGGGCTACGACGAAGCAGCAGAGTTGCGCGCCACGGTGCCCTACTCCGCGCTGGAAGCCTTTGAGGCGGACAACCAGAGCCAGATGTTCTACCGCGTGTCCACCTTGCAAGGCGACCTGGTTTCTGGATTTGCCGAACTGCCGGTATGGCGCGGCCAGATACCGGCCCGCCCGCCGTATGCGGCATTGGTGGATTTCTACGACGACCGCTTTCGGGAGCGCGATGTGCGCGTGGCCGTGCTGCTGCAGCCCGTGGCCAGTTCGGAAGGCCGCACCATGGCCGTGATCCAGGTGGCCGAAACCCTGGAGGTGCGCGAAACCCTGGCCTTGCAGATTCTGCGCAACACCCTGCTGCGCCAGGCCCTGCTCGTCGCCGTGATCGCGTTGACCGTGGTGCTGGTGGTGCAGCGGGCCATCCACCCTGTGCGGCAGCTGAGCCTGCAGCTACAAGGGCGCAGGGAGGGCGACCTGAGCCCCATCGCAGCCCCCTCCACCCCACGCGAGCTGCAGCCGCTGATCGATGCCACCAACGAGGTCATGCAGCGCCTGCGCCACCTGCTGCGGCACCAGAAGCGCTTTGTGCGCGATGCCTCGCACCAGTTGCGCACGCCCTTGGCGGTGCTCAAGACCCAGGTGCAGTCCGCCCTGCGCGGCGACGTGGAGCCCCAGCAGGCCCTGCATGAGATCAGCGACACCGTGGACCGCGCGACTCAGCTGGCGAACCAGATGCTGGCTCTCGCCAAGGTGGAGCAACTGCGCCAGCAAAGTACCCCACCGACCACACGGCTGGACGAAATGCTGCGTACCGTGGCGCTAGAAATCTCGCCACTGATCGCCCAGCGCGACCTGGATTTCGGCATACACACCGAGCCCGCCCGGGTGCAGGCTCATGAGTGGATGCTGCGCGAGCTGAGCCGCAACCTGTTGCACAACGCCGTGCGCCACGCCCCACAGGGCAGTGAACTCACGGTGGATCTGCGCACCGACAGCCACCATGTGGCGCTGACCATCAGCGACCACGGCCCCGGCATCGACGACGAACTGGCGACACGCCTCTTTCAGCCCTTTTCGGCCGGCGACGTGCGCGCGGGCAGCGGCCTGGGCCTGGCGATCTGCCATGAGATCGTGCAAGCCCTCGGTGGCAGCATCGCCTTAACCAACCGCATGGTGGGCAGCAGACTGACAGGGCTGGACGCCGTGGTGCGCCTGCCACTGGCCGCGCCATCGGCTGACATGGGCAACCCCGCACACGCGGCACAATCCCCGGCATGAACACCCTGGAGACAATGCGGCTGGACAAATGGCTCTGGTGCGCGCGCTTTTACAAAACCCGCAGCCTGGCCACCGAAGAAATCGGCAAAGGCCGCGTCACCGTCAATGGCCAACTGGCCAAACCCGCGCGGGACCTGCGATGCGGCGATACCGTCGCGCTGCGCCAGGGGCCGGTTGCCCGTACGGTGCTGGTGATGGGCCTGAGCGGAGCGCGCGGCCCAGCACCTGTCGCCCAACAGCTGTACCAGGAAACGCCCGATAGCATCGCCACCCGCGAAAAGGCTGCGGAGTTGCGCCGCTTGGCACCAGAACCCGCCGCCACGCTGCACGAAGGCCGCCCTACCAAACGGGACCGGCGCGAGATCGACAAGGTGAGCAACAAGGGGGGCGATTGGGGCAGCCGCTGGAGCGCGTCCATCGACGAATGAGCGCAGCGTGGGCCTTGCGGATTCGCCGGGCGCGGCAGACAAGGCGCCAAGACGGATGCATCACAAGAAAAAAGCCCAAGTGAATGAATCACTTGGGCTTTATCTTGGCGGAAACGGAGGGATTCGAACCCTCGATGAGGCTCTACACCCCATACTCCCTTAGCAGGGGAGCACCTTCGGCCACTCGGTCACGTTTCCAATCCCGCTATTATGCCCCATTTCTGAGCCGATTCTGGCAGTCTGGTACGGCTTGCTGGTCACACTCGAATGCTCTGCACAGGCTTTGCACGGCCAACTCGGCGTACTTTTCGTCGATCACCACCGAGGTCTTGATTGCGGACGTGGAGATCATCTGGATGTTGATGCCCTCTTCTCTCAGGGCACTAAACATCTTGCTGGCCATCCCCACAGGGCTGTGCATGCCGATACCGGCGATGCTCACCGCGCAGATGGTGGTGTCCCCCACCAGTTCCTGCACCCCCAGTGTGGGTACCACCTTCTCCTGGAGCAGGTCCATGGTGCGAGCATAGTCAGTGCAGTGCACGGTGAAGCTGAAGTCGGTTTTTCCGTCCTTGTTCACGTTCTGGATGATCACGCCGACTTCGATGTTGGCATCACCCACCGCGCCCAGGATCTCGCGGGCAAGGCCGCGCTTGCCAGGCACGCCCAGCACGGAGATCTTGGCCTCGTCGCGGTTGACCACGATGCCTGGTACGACGGCTTGTTCCATTTTTTGTCTTCCTCGCAGGGTGCCTTGCGATGTTCGGGCAACTAGAGCTCCCCAACTTGGGGGTCGCACCAGTCAAGGGCTGGCCCGGTCCGCACCACAAAGCCACGCCCCACCTTGATGTGGATGCGGTGGCCGCGCGTGGTGCAGGCCGCAATCTGGTCCAACAGCTCGCCCAGTTGCGCCGCCGCGGGTGTGGTGTGGTGGAACTGGCGCAACCAGTGGCGCAGCACGTTGGCCTGGCGCGAGCGGCTCAAGCCCTGCAGTGCAGCGATCTGCGGCGGTGCACCGACGCGCGCCAGGTCCTGCTGCGCCAGTTCTTCGAGCAGCTCAGCGGCCTGCGCGGCGTTGGAGGCCGAGCGGGCGAACGTGTCGCGAAACGCCGGAAAGGCGGCCTCCAGCGCAGGCAGTAGCTGCGCGCGGATACGGTTGCGGGTGTAGCGTTCGTCGGTGTTGGTGGGGTCTTCCACCCAGCCCTGTTCCTGCGCTCGCAGCCAGCTGCGAATGTCTCCGGCGGCCACCGGCAGCAACG
This sequence comes from Acidovorax sp. NN32, assembly GCF_057597245.1. NCBI lineage: Bacteria > Pseudomonadati > Pseudomonadota > Betaproteobacteria > Burkholderiales > Comamonadaceae > Acidovorax > Acidovorax sp. NN32. The sequence goes on along the minus strand of NZ_CP199679.1, from coordinate 1,922,585 downwards.
GGCGGTGCCACACCACGCCAGCGCGTTCCCAGCGGGCAGGCATGGCGGCCAGCCCGGCAACGCCTGCACCACGTGACAACGCCAGCAGCAGCGTCTCAACCTGGTCATCCGCATGTTGCGCAATTGCTATTGATTTGATAGCTATTTGCGATTGACTGGCAAGCGCTACAGCCTCAAAAGCCTTGTATCTTGCCTGTCGGGCGGCATCTTCGGGGCTCTGGCCCGGTGCATGGCGGGCATCCAACCGTTCCACCCACAGCGGCACGCCAAGGCCTTGGCACAAGGCAGTGCAATGCCGTTCAAACCCATCGGCCGCCGCCTGCAGGCCGTGGTGCACATGGATGGCCTGCACCTGCCCAGGCCACCGGCGCGCACAAGCCAGCAGCAGCGCCGTGGAGTCAGCCCCGCCACTCAGCCCCACAGCCAGTGGCAGTGCGGGGGCAAAGGCCTGCATGGCAGCGTCGAAAGACTGGGTCACTGCGGCACCCGGCCCGCGCCACGGAGCGGTGGTGGCGCATCAAGCACACAAAAGCGATGGACAGAGCGGGAATGCATGGGCGCCGATTATCGCGGGCACCTTCCCCTCGCCTGCCCCCTTCATCCCATCAACCGGCTGGCGCGGACAAACGCGGCCCGGCGCGTGAGGCATCGGCGGACAGGCGGAACGTGCCCACCACCTCCGACAGCCGCACCGACTGGTCCTTGAGGCTCTGGGCTGCGGCGGCGCTTTGCTCCACCAGCGCCGCGTTCTGCTGGGTCATCTGGTCCAGGTGCGATACCGCCTGCCCGACCTCGTTGATGCTGGTGCTTTGCTCATTGGTCGAGGCCGTGATCTCGGCCATGATGTCCGTGACGCGCTGCACCGAGGTCACGATGTCTTTCATCGTGGTGCCCGCGTCATGCACCAGGCGCGAGCCGTTTTCCACCTGTTCCACCGACGCGCTGATGAGTTGCTTGATTTCCTTGGCAGCCTCCGCACTGCGCCCTGCCAGGCTGCGCACTTCACTCGCGACCACGGCAAAGCCACGCCCTTGCTCGCCAGCGCGCGCTGCCTCCACCGCCGCATTCAATGCGAGGATGTTGGTCTGGAAGGCGATGCCGTCAATGACTCCGATGATGTCGTTGATCTTGCGCGACGCGGCATTGATCTGCTCCATGGTGGTCACCACATTGCCCACCACCTGGCCACCGTGCTGCGCCACGCTGGATGCCTGTGCCACCAGCTGGTTGGCCTGGCGGGCTGAATCCGCGTTGTGGCGCACGGTTTCGGTCAGCTGCTGCATCGATGCGGAGGTTTCCTCCAGGCTGGAGGCCGTGAGTTCGGTGCGCCCGCTCAGGTCCTGGTTGCCCGTGGCGATCTCTTCGGCCGCCACGCGCACCGAGCTGCTGGCATCACGAATCTGCGCCAGCACACCCGAGAGCTTGCCCGCAAAGCTGTTGAAGCTGGCAGCAATCTGCGCCAGTTCGTCTTCGCCCTGTGCGTCAATGCGGCGCGACAGATCACCGTCGCCTGTGCCGATCTCGTGCATGGCGTCGCGCACCAGGGTCAACTGGCGCAGGCGCCGGGTCAGGATCACGCCCAGCAGCCCGACGGCTACCAGCAACACCAACACGCTGGAAATCAAGGATGTGGCCAGCATGGAGCGGATGGGCGCCATCGCTTCGCTCTCATCCAGGGCCACCACCAGCATCCACGAGGTGCCAGCGATGGGAACCACACTCAGCAGGCGGTTGCGCCCTCCAATGTCGGCTTGCAACAGGCTGGTACTGTCCTTGGCGGCTGCGACCAATTTGTCCACCGCAAGGTCTTTGGACAGCTCCGCAATGGGCTTGAGGGTGAGCGCCTGATCGCGGTGGGCAATGATCTTGCCGTCGGCTGACACCAGGAACCCAAAGCTCTGGGGCGTGGGCCGGATGGAGGCCACATTTGCCACCACCGACTCCATATACACATCTCCCGCCGCCACCCCCTTGAGGGCTGCGCCTGCGCCCACCGGGGTGGCAAACGTCACCACGAGCTTCTGGTCCGACGCTGAAATGTAGGGCGGCGTGACGACCGACGTGCCCGCCTGCGCCGCCTGCTTGTACCAGGGCCGCGCAGTGGGGTCGTAATCTGCCGGCAAATTGCGTGTTTCAGAGAACACGTATTTTTTGTCGGCATAGCCAAAATAGGCGGTACTGAACTTGCCAGCGTCCCGCAGCATGGCCAGCGGCTTGGCGGGCTCGGGCTCTTCAAAGGCGGTGACGGACGCCGCAATGATCGCCGACTTGCCCCGCGCCCATTCCTCAATGGTCTCGGCGTGGCTTTTGGCCGTGGCCAGCCCCTCTTCCGCCAGCGACACCTGCGCCTGCCCGCGCGCCGAAAAGTAGTTGACCAGGGTCAGTACCAGCAGGGCGGCCACCATACACAGGGCGGACAACACCAGAATCTGGCCTTTGAGCGTCTTCAGAAGCGACATGGGGCACCCCTTCTTGATCCACCCGCACGGACGGGCGTGGGCCATGTTACATCCGGTATCAGTCTGCGCGCCAGTGGAGGTTAGCCCGCAGAGCGCTAGGTTCTGACCACAAAAACAACAACGGCCCCGGAGGGCCGTGGGCGCAATGCGCGGTGGGCAGTCAACCGCTCAGCGGCTATCGGCCTTGGTGTCGCTGAAGCGGCCATAGCTCTGCAGACGCTCGTAGCGGCGGTCCAGCAGGTCTTTGGTCTTGAGGTCGGCCACCTGGCGGAAGGCATCGCCCAGGGCACGCTTCAAGAAGGCCGCCATCTGCTTGTGGTCGCGGTGGGCGCCGCCCACGGGCTCGCTCACGATCTTGTCCACCAGGCCCAGGGCCTTCAAGCGGTGGGCGGTGATGCCCAGAGCATCGGCAGCCTCCTGTGCCTTGTCGCTGGTCTTCCAGAGGATGGAAGCGCAGCCCTCAGGGCTGATCACGGAGTAGATGGCGTATTGCAGCATGACGACCTGGTCACCCACGCTGATGGCCAGTGCGCCGCCAGAGCCGCCTTCACCAATGATGGTGGTAATGATGGGCACTTCGAGCTGCGCCATCTCGAAAATGTTGCGGCCGATGGCTTCAGACTGGCCGCGTTCTTCGGCGTCGATGCCGGGGTAGGCGCCGGGCGTGTCCACAAAGGTGAACACGGGCAGCTTGAACTTCTCGGCCGTTTTCATGAGGCGCAGGGCCTTGCGATAGCCCTCGGGCTTGCTCATGCCAAAGTTGCGCATGGCGCGCTCCTTGGTGTCGCGCCCCTTCTGGTGGCCCAGCACCATGCAGGCATGGCCGTTGAAGCGCGCGAGGCCGCCCACGATGGACAGGTCGTCCGCGTAATGGCGATCGCCGTGCAGTTCCACGAAGTCGGTGAAGATGTCGCGCACGTAGTCGAGCGTGTAGGGGCGCTCGGGGTGCCGGGCAATCTTGGTGATCTGCCAGGGCGACAGTTCGCTGTAGATGTCTTTCGTGAGCTGCTGGCTCTTCTTGCTCAGCTGGTCGATTTCTTCCGAGATATCGACGGCACTCTCGGTCTGCACGTAGCGCAGTTCTTCAATTTTGGATTCGAGTTCGGCGATGGGCTGCTCGAAATCCAGAAAGGTCTTTTTCGCCAACGTTTTTCTCCTAGGGGATCGCGCCGGTTGCGGCTGCCACGAATACGAATGGCACGCACTGTAACCGACGGTTAACGAGTTTTGTAAAGCGCGTCAGGCTGGGTCAGCGTTTTCAATAAGCCACCGGCAGGGGGTCGAGCGATCGCCAAATATACCAAGTTGCCACGCTGCACCATGGCTTCCAGGCCTCGGCCACCTCGCGCGCATCGCTGCGGCTGACGGGATCGCCCGAGAAATAGTTGTGACTGATCCCTGCGATCAACCCTGGGTCATCCAAGGGCAGTACGTTGGGGCGCATCAGGTAGAAGATCAGGAACATCTCGGCCGTCCAGCGGCCAATGCCTCGGATCGCTACCAGTTCGGCAATGATGGCTTCGTCGTCCATCGCCGCCCAGTCCTTCACGTGCAGCTTGCCTTGTTCAAAGTGGATGGCCAGGTCCACCAGGTAATCCACCTTGCGCGCCGACAAGCCTGCGGCCCGCATGTCGTCGATCTTGAGCTTGAGCACGCTGGCGGGCTTCATGCCGCGCGGCAGCAGCGCGACGAAGCGCTCCCACACGGCCTGCGCCGCCGCGACGGACACCTGCTGGCCCACGATGCTGCGCGCCAGCGTGACGAACGCATCACCCCGCGTACGCAGCGCGGCATCGCCCAACTGCGGGATCAGGCGCTTCATCACCCGGTCCTTCTTCACCAAGTGCTTGCAGGCCTCGGCCCAATAGTCGGGCGTGGCCAGCACCAGCGGCGGCGTTGCGGCATCGCTCGCTATCTTTTTAAGAGCTGCCACCGCTTACCCCACCTGCGCCAGAGGCAGTTTTGACATAAAAACCAGCTTCACTGCGCAGCTTCCCAGGTCGTGCCTGCGGCGGAATCCTTGAGCACGATGCCCTGGGCAAGCAGCGCCTGGCGGATGCGGTCGGCCTCGGCGAAGTTCTTGGCAGCCTTGGCGGCAGCCCGGGCGGCGATCTGCGCCTGGATGTCGGCCTCGTCCACGCCACTGGCACCCGCTTGCAGAAAGGCTTTGGGGTCAGCTTGCAGAATGCCCAGGCATCCCCCCAGCGCCTTGAGCAGCCCCGCCAGCGCGGCCGATCGCGTCTTGTTGACTTCACCGGCCAGATCAAACAGCACGGCCACGGCCTCGGGCGTGCCAAAGTCCTCGTCCATGGCCGCCTTGAAACGCGCGGCGTAGGGGTCGGCCCAGTTGATGGCTGCCACATCGGCGGGCGCCACCAGGCTCAGCGCCGTGTAAAGGCGCTTGAGCGCTTGGCGCGCGTCGTCCAGATGGGCATCGCTGTAGTTCAGCGCGCTGCGGTAGTGGGCCCGCACGATGAAGAACCGCACCGTCTCGGCGTCATACTGCTGGAGCACGTCGCGGATGGTGAAGAAATTGCCCAGACTCTTGGACATCTTCTCGTTGTCCACGCGCACAAAACCGTTGTGCACCCAGAACTTCGCGAGCGGCTTGCCCGTGGCGCCTTCGCTCTGGGCGATTTCGTTTTCGTGGTGGGGGAATTGCAAATCCGCCCCGCCGCCGTGGATGTCAAAGGTTTCGCCCAGCGTAGCGCAGCTCATGGCCGAGCATTCGATGTGCCAGCCGGGGCGGCCGGCGCCAAAAGCGCTTTCCCACTTGGCCTCGGGTGGTTCCTCGGCCTTGGCAGACTTCCACAACACAAAGTCGAGCGGGTCTTCCTTGCCATCGAGCACGGCCACACGTTCACCCGCACGCAGTTCATCGAGCGACTTGCCCGAGAGCTTGCCGTAGCCGTCGAACTTGCGCACGGAGTAATTCACATCGCCATTGCTGGCACGGTAGGCCAGGCCTTTGCCCTCAAGCTGGCCGATCAGCGACAGCATCTGGGGCACGTATTCGGTGGCGCGGGGCTCGGCCGAGGGCGGCTCGATGCCCAGCAGGCCGATGTCCTGGTGCATGGCGGCAATCATCTCGTCGGTCAGCTGACGGATGGTGATGCCGCGCTCCAGCGCGCGCTTGATGATCTTGTCATCGATATCGGTGATGTTGCGCACGTAGGTGACGCGGTAGCCACTGCTTTTGAGCCAGCGCTGCACCACGTCAAAGGCCATCATCATGCGGGCGTGGCCGATGTGGCACAGGTCATAGATGGTCATGCCGCACACATACATGCGCACATGGCCAGGTTCGAGCGGGGAAAAGTCTTCCAATGCACGCGACAGCGTGTTGTAGATGCGCAAACTCATGGGATTTCAGTAACGGGGGATGGGGTGGTGGGTGAATGAAAATCCACCCGGCAGCTGGGGGCAAAGGCCCCTGGCGAAGGGTTGGCCCAGCGAGGGGCCTACAGCGAAATCACCCGCGGCAACAGCGTTCCGTCATGACAACCCCCTCAGCTACAATCCGCCGCAGTATAAGCCCCCGCCCGGGACAGACGCTGCCCCACACCTTTGAAGCCCCCATGAAGCAAGTCCGCCGCACACTTCCACGCCTCCTGCGCCTGCTGGCACTGACCGCGCTGCTGGGCACTGGCGCGGCCCAGGCCGACGACTACACAGAAATCACCCAGCTGATCAAAGCAGGCAAGCCCGCCGACGCGCTCGCCAAGGCCGATCAGCGCTTGGCCGCCAACCCACGCGACCCGCAGCTGCGCTTCCTGCGTGGCGTGGCACAGGCAGATTCGGGCAAGCCTGCTGATGCCATCACCACCTTCACCAAGCTGACGGAAGAATACCCAGAGCTGCCCGAGCCCTACAACAATCTGGCAGTGCTCTACGCCAACCAGAACCAGCTGGACAAGGCACGCACGGCGCTGGAGATGGCAATCCGCACCAACCCCAGCTACGCCACTGCCCACGAAAATCTGGGCGACATCTACGCCAAGCTGGCCAGCCAGGCCTACAACAAGGCGCTGCAGTTGGACGCCACCAACGCCAATTCCGTCAAGCCCAAGCTGGCACTGATCCGCGAGCTGTTCGCGCCAGAAGCCGCCGGCAAGCCAGGCCGCCCCGCCGCCGCAGCCCCGGCAACGGCCCCTGCCGTGGTGGCCACGCAGCGGCCAGCGCCACCCGCAGCAGTGGCCCCCGCCCCTGCACCGACCCCGGCAGCCACACCCGTACCCGCATCTGCGCCCAGTGCAGCTCCTGCTCCTGCGCCTGCTATCGCCCAAGCCCCCACCGCAGCACCCGCAGCCACCCCGGCAGCAGCAAGCGACGCCGCAGCCGTTCAGGCTGTGACCTCGGCCGTTCAGGCATGGGCGGCCGCCTGGTCGGCCAAAGACATGCAGGCCTATCTGGGCGCCTACGACAAATCGTTCGATCCACCCGGCCGCCAGACGCGCTCAGCGTGGGAAAAGGAGCGCGAGGCGCGCATCGTGGGCAAGTCCAAGATCAACGTGCAGCTGTCCGACGTTACCGTTGCGGTCAATGGCGACAAGGCCACCGCCCGTTTTCGGCAGGCCTATACCGCTGATGCGCTCAACGTCACGAGCCGCAAGACGCTGGACCTGGTGAACCACAACGGCCGCTGGACCATCGTCCGCGAATCCACAGGCGGTTGACTGTGAACCCCGACCCTGGGCCTGCGCAGCGTGCGCGGGCTGTGCCTGCTGCCGAGCCCCTGAAGGCCTGAACCTGAAACCGCGCATGTTTGTGGAGTTGTCCGCACCAAGCCGCCGGGCTGCGGCAGGCACCCTGTTCCTCGCCGCACTGCTGCAGGCAGCACCGGCGCACGCCCAGAGCGGAAAAGTGCGCCGCGCCGCCACCCAGCCTTCTACAGAACCGGCCGACACCAAGGCGCCCAACCTGCGCGACGGACAGGCAGAAACACGCCTGCTGGCCGTGTACAAGCTCATCGCAGAAGGCCGCAGCCGCGAGGCACTGGCCCAGGCCGAAACCCTGGCGCGTGACTATCCCAACTTCCAGCTGGCGCAACTGGCCGTGGGCGACCTGCTGATGTCGCGCACGCGGCCCATCCGCCGCATGGGCGATGTGCCAGAGCCCGACACTGCACGCAGCCTGCAGGTAGCCACCACCCTGGAAGAGCTGCGCAACGAATCGCGCCAGCGCGTGGACGCCCAGCGCAGCCGCCCGCCCGCGCACAGCATTCCCGCCCAGTTCCTGGAACTCTCGCCCCGCTCGCGCCATGCCATTGCAGTGGACGCTTCGCGCTCGCGCCTGTACCTTTTCGAGAACACGCCCAAGGGCCTGCAGTTGGTGGCCGACTACTACGCCTCGGTCGGCAAGCTGGGTATCGAGAAAAGCCTGGAGGGCGACCAGCGCACACCGCTTGGTGTGTACTTCATCACCAGCCGCCTGGACCCCGCCACGCTCAAAGACTTCTACGGCGCAGGCGCGCTGCCCATCAACTACCCCAACCCCCTGGACCAGAGCCGGGGCAAGACCGGCAGCGGCATCTGGCTGCATGGCACGCCACCCGACCAGTTTGCCCGCGCGCCCCTGGCCACCGATGGCTGCCTGGTGCTGGCCAATCCCGACCTGGAACGCATTCTGCGCACGGTGGAGCCCCGTTCCACCCCCGTGGTCATTGCGCGCCAGCTGCAGTGGGTAGCGCCCCACGCCGTGCAGGCGGACCGCAAGTCTTTTGACGCGGTGCTCAATGCCTGGCGCAACGCCAAAACCCAGGGCGACATGAACCGGTTGCTGGGCTTTTACGCGCCAGACTTCCAGAGTTACCGCAAAAAACCGCTCAACGAATGGACCCAGGTGCTCCAGGCGGAGACCCGCGCCCTGAAAGGCCGGGAACTCCACCTCAAGGACAAGTCTTACCTGCGCTGGACAGACTCCGCCGACACCATGGTGGTAACGTTCGGCGAAGTCGCCGAAGGCGCCCGCACGGGTCCCGTCAAACGCCAGTACTGGGCGCGGCGGGGCCAACAATGGCAGATATTTTTCGAAGGAGTGATTGGATGATTTCCAGAAGAAATTCGACCCTGGCGCTTGCAGGTATTGCGCTGACAGCTATTTTTTCAGTAGCGTCCGTACAGGCGCAAGACGCCCCCAAGGTCAAGCTGTCTACCTCGATGGGCGACATCGTGGTGCAACTCGACCCGGCCAAGGCGCCCAAGACGGTGGAAAACTTCCTGGGCTACGTCAAGGACAAGACCTATGACGGCACCGTGTTCCACCGCGTGATCGATGGTTTCATGATCCAGGGCGGTGGCTACACCGCTGACCTGATTCCCAAGCCCACCAAGGCCCCTATTCCCCTTGAAGCCAACAACGGCCTCAAGAACGACACCTACACCATCGCAATGGCGCGCACGGGCAACCCCAACTCGGCCACATCGCAGTTCTTCATCAACGTGAAGGACAACGCCATGCTCAACGCCCCGAGCCCCGACGGCCATGGCTATGCCGTGTTCGGCAAGGTGGTCGAAGGCACGGCCGTGGTGGACAAGATCAAGGCCGTGGCCACCGGCAACAAGGGCCCGCACCAGAACGTGCCCACCACTCCCGTCACCATCAACTCCGCCACCCTGGTGAAGTGAACCCGCCATTTTTTTGAAGGAAGCATTGCCATGAGCAACCCCCAGGTCGAACTGCACATCACCGGCTACGGTGTCATCACCCTCGAACTCGATGCCGCCAAGGCCCCCAAGTCGGTCGAGAACTTTCTGGCCTATGTGAACAAGGGCCATTACAACAACACCATCTTCCACCGCGTGATTCCTGGCTTCATGGTGCAAGGCGGCGGCTTTGAGCCCGGCATGACCCAGAAGGGCACTGACGCGCCCATCGAAAACGAAGCCAACAATGGCCTCAAGAACGCCAACTACACCGTGGCCATGGCCCGCACCAGCGACCCGCACTCGGCCACCGCCCAGTTCTTCATCAACGTGGCCGACAACGGCTTCCTGAACCACACCGCACCCTCGGCCCAGGGCTGGGGCTATGCCGTGTTCGGCAAGGTCGTGTCGGGCACCGACGTGGTGGACAAGATCAAGGCCGTGAAGACGGGCCGCAAGGGTTTCCATGACGACGTGCCGAAGGAAGACGTTGTGATCGAAAAGGCTGTTGCGCTTTGATCGCACTCTGATCTGACCGCGATCTCCGTGACCACGACCGTGCCCCGGTTCGAGGAGCTTGTCGCTCCATCGCACTGGCGCACGGTCGATTTCATTTCGGACCTGCACCTGCAGGCCAGCGAGCCCGCCACAGTGGCCGCTTTCGAGCACTACCTGGCCACCACCACGGCCGATGCCCTCTTCATCCTGGGCGACCTGTTCGAGGTATGGGTGGGCGATGACGCCATGGGCGAACCTGGCAGTTTCGAGGCCGAAGGCTGCGCCGCCCTGCGGGCCGCCGCGCAGCGCCTGCCCGTGTACTTCATGCACGGCAACCGCGACTTTCTGGCGGGCCCGGGGTTCCTGGCGCAGTGTGGCATCACTGGCCTGGCAGACCCCACGGTACTGGTGTTTGGCGGCCAGCGCTTCGTGCTCAGCCACGGCGACCTGCTGTGCCTGGACGATGTCGAGTACCAGCGCTTTCGCGTGCAGGCGCGCAGCACCGAGTGGCAGCGGCAGTTTCTGGCGCAGCCCCTGGCCACACGTCGCGCGCAGGCGCGTGGCATCCGCCAGGAGAGTGAGGCGCGCAAACAGTCGGGCGCGATCTATGCCGATGTAGACGGCCCGGCCGCCATCACCTGGCTCCAGGCGGCCCAGGCGCATACGCTCATTCACGGCCACACCCACCGCCCCAACAACCACGCGCTGGCGCCCGGCTTGCAGCGCGTGGTGCTCAGCGACTGGGATGCCGCGGCATTACCGCCCCGCGTGGAAACACTGCGTTTGTCCCGCGCGGGGTTGGAACGGCTGTCCCCGGCCCCCAAGTACTCGCGATCCTGAACTGCGCGGGGTTTCACCACCCGCTGCCTGATCGCCATGCCCCCTCTTTTCCATCGGCTCTGGAGCCGCGTCCGCGCCACGGTGGCCCCCGTGCCCGACATCTCGGCCACGCTGTGGCTGCAGACCCTGCAGCGTTACCCGTTTCTGGCGGCGCTCTCGCTGCACGACCAGTCCAAGCTGCGCGCCTTGAGCGCCCTCTTTCTGCACCACAAGGAGTTCCACGGCGCCCACGGCCTGGTGGTGACCGACGCCATGGCCATCGACATTGCGGCGCAGGCCTGCCTTCCCCTGCTGCATTGGGGCGACCCGGCCAAGGCGCTCGACTGGTACGACGATTTTGTGGGCATCGTGCTGCACCCTGGCGAAGCCGTGGCGCGCCGCCAGACGGTGGACGAGGCCGGCGTGGTGCATGAACACACCCAGGTGCTGCTGGGCGAGGCCATGGAGCGCGGCCCCATCATGCTCAGCTGGGAGCACGTGGCCAATGCCACCGAGAACACGGCGCGCGGCCACAACGTGGTGGTGCACGAGTTCGTGCACAAGCTCGACATGAAGAGTGGCGAACCCAACGGCTGCCCGCCCTTGCCCGCAGGCTTCATGGAGACACGCACCGGACGCGCCGCCTACGAAGCCTGGTGGGCCGCCTGGGAGCCAGCGTACGAGCAGTTCCGCGAGCGTGTGATCCTGGCCGAGCGCTTTGGAGCAGAACGCCCCTGGCTGGACGCCTACGGGGCCACATCACAGTCCGAGTTTTTTGCGGTGGCCTGCGAGGCGTACTTTGTGAACCGCGACAGGTTTGCGCAGGAGTTTCCGGTGTTGATGCCGGTGCTGGATGCATTTTTCTGCCCGCCTGTGCGCTAACCCCACAGCCATCTCAAAATCCTCATGCCAATTGGGGAGGGCCGGGTGTTTTAACGTATGCCCGCCTGCCGTAACCGACAGTTACTTGGCCGCTGTGATACACAGCCCATAAACTCGTCCCGTCATGTATCGTTGCCCCAACATCACCGATAGGACTTAGAGCGGCGAACAAACTCAGCGAAGCGGTTCTGGCTAGCGTTGCGTCGCAGGCTGTACGAGCAGTACGACAAGACGCGGCAACCACGCCAGAAGAGTTTTGTTAGCCGCTCTTATGCAAACAGGGATGCAACAACCGCCTTGTCTTGAGGCGCGCTGTTTGCCTGGGCACTGCTTTGCGAAAGTCAAAACCGAAATTCGCGATAGGGAGCTTCATGCCCAACACCGCATCCAAGGATCGACTGCGACGCATTGGCCTGCTTGCTGCATTGGGAGTCCCCGTGGTCGCCGCGTCTGGGGACAGCTCTTCTGACACCCCTACCTCAGCGCTAGCGCCGCACTCGCGACGGCCCGCTTTGGAGTCAGCCTGGATGAGATGGCGGTGACCAACTTCCCCTCCCATGCGTTTTCATCGGGCTGATGGCCAGTCTGCGACTCTGACCCAACATTTTCATAGGATTTTTATGCAAAGCAAACCACGCACCCCACACCGAGCCCGCTGGAGGCTGCTGGCCTCGCTGGCAATCCCTGTGCTTGCATCCTGCGGCGGGGGTTCCAGCGATACACCAGCCCCGCCACCGCCGCCCGCCACAGCCCTGTCCTTGTTGGCAGGTAGCACCGACGGCCCGGGCAACCAGGATGGCACCGGGGCTTTCGCAAAAATCAGCGTCGAAACGGGCGGTATGGCGCTCACCCCCGCGGGCGATGTGCTGATGGCAGACACCGGCAACAACACCATTCGCAAACTCTCCCCCACCGGGCAGCTCACCACAGTCGCAGGCGGCGGCCCCACACGGAGTGGCGCGAGCAGCATCGAGACGCGCTACCTGGACGCCGCAGGCACAGCATCCCGTTTCAACGCGCCGCTGGCCGTGGCGGTGGATGCGGCGGGCAACGCCTACGTGGCCGACGCCGGGAACCACCTGGTGCGCAAGATCGATGCATCCGGCAACGTCACCACGCTGGCCGGCCAGGTGGGCGTGTGTGGCAATGCCGACGGCACCGGCACGGCGGCTACGCTGTGTAGCCCCACCAGCATTGCCGTGGACAAGGATGGCAATGTCTATGTCTCTGAATGGGCACCTTTGACGCAGACCCTGCCTGCCGAGCCCACGGGCAACCCCATCCGCAAAATCACACCAGCCGGCGTGGTCAGCACCGTGGTGTTCAAGGTCAGCCAGATTCCGACGCCAGGACAAGGGCGCAACAACCCCGCGCGCTTCTACCCGGTGCAATTGGCGACCGACTCCGCCGGGGCCTTGTACGCCGCCGATCCCAACGACCATGTGGTGCGCAAATTTGCGCCCGGTGGACAGGCCACGGTGCTCTCAGGCACCGTGGCCCAGGGCAACGCTGGCCATGTGGACGGTTCGGCATCAGCGGCCAAGTTTGGCGAACTGCAAGCCATTGCCATAGACCGCTCCAACCGGATATTTGTGCTGGACAGGCACCTGGGCACGCCGCTGCGCGAGATCGCTGCCGATGGTTCCGTCACCACCGTGCGGCGCGCAGCGGACTGCGCCTTCGGCGCCGATGGCCTGCCGCCTGCCTTTTGCGCTGCCAAACGCCTCGCGGTGGATGCCCAAGGGCGCTTCCTCGTCACCGAAAACAGCGCGTCCAGCAGCTTCCAAAGCTACGCACTGGTCCACCGCTACCCCCGCGATGGCGCTGCCGACTTGAAAGTGGGAACGGCACCCAGTCCTGGCTGGGCCGATGGCAGCGGGAGCACAGCCCGGTTTGACGGCCCGGGGGCGCTGGCCGTGGGCAAATCAGGCACCCTGTATGTGCGCGACCGCAACAATGCAGCCATTCGAACTATTCAGCCGGATGGCATGGTGGGCACCCTGGGCAGGGTTAAAAACCCGTGCTCGCAAATCACGGGGCCAATCAACGAAGTCGCCTTCTGCGGCCCTGAAGCACTCACCGTGGATGGTGCCGGAAACATCTACTCGTACTCTCTCAAGCGCATCCTGAAGGCCACGCCCGCAGGCAACGTCGCAGTTTTTGCCGACCTGTCCGCTCAGTTGAATGCCATCCCAGCATTTCTGGATCTTGGCATCACGGGCCTGGTCGCCGACGATGCGGGCACCTTGTACGCATCGTCGCTGCAAGGCGTGATCTTCAAGATCAGCCCGACCGGTGCCGTCAGCCTGTTTGCAGGCAACCCCAACGCACGGGGGCATGCAGACGGCCCTGCCGGTTCGGCGCTGTTCTCGGCGCTGGGCCATATGGTGCTGGACCCTGCGGGCAACCTGTATGTGGTCGATGGGCGCCACCACAACATCACGGGCGTGGGCCCCACCATCCGCAAGATCACCCCCGCAGGCAGCGTGAGCACCGTTGCAGGCCGCGCGGACATGCCCCCCGGGCTGGTGGATGGCCCCGTATCGTCGGCGCAACTGGCCGTGGACACAGGCGCGGCACTCTCCGACTCTCAGGCCCACCTGGCAGCCGACGCAAAGGGCAACGTCTATGTGACCGATCCGCGCCACCATGTGGTGCGCAAGATTGGCGTCGATGGCCAGGTCAGCACGCTGGTGGGCAAACCCTGGGGCCAGGGATTTGCGGCAGGAGACCTGCCCGGCCTCATCGACGAGCCCAGGGGCCTTGCCGTGCGCGACACCACACTCTTCATCTCCACGTCCAACGCCGTGGCGGCCGTCAAACTGCCCTGACCATGTGGCTGCGGCCCCTGGCGCACCGAAAGGGCCAAGGTGCAAGGCGCCTTTGGCGCCTTGCAGTCGGCATGGCGGGTGGGCGCTGCAAAAAAGCAGTTCCACGAATCAGTGTCGGCCCTGGCGCCCGTTGGTATTGCGTTGGCCGCTATAAAAAACAAGGCACTTCAACACCTGCTGGAATCCAGCCAGCTGCTGGATGCCTGACGGATTCAGGCCCGACAACGGTTCACGCCGACAGCGCCTGCTCGACCGCCAGTTTGGCTTCTTCCAGACTGCTGAAAAACCGTGTGGGCTGGGGCATGGCCTTGGGCAGATGGGGTGGCGCTGGCCACAGGCGCTCATCCATCCAGACCGCCGTCCAGCCGCCAATGTCCTTGCGCTTGATGGAGCAAAGTGCTTGCCCATCCATCATGGCTGTCCAGGTGGTCGGCGGGTTGTGGTCCCAGGTGACGTGTGTCATGGCGCCCTCTCGCGGTTGCTGGGCCATTGTAGGAAGCCTGCGCCGAATTGGGCAACGGCATTCACCCACCCCACCCCGGCGGCGGAATTGCGAAGTCGCGGAACGACAGCAGGCGCCCACATGGCGCCCGTGTTCGTCAGCCAGCGGCCATCGCGCGTCGTGCAGCTTGGGCCACGCTGGAAGCGTCTACGCCAAAAAATTGGCGCAGTGCAGCGCGCGTGTCGCTGCGTCCAAATCCGTCCGTGCCCAGGGTCACATACTTGCGGCCCTCGGGGACAAGTGCCCGCACCGTCTCGGGCACGGCGCGCACGTAGTCGGTGGCTGCAATCACAGGCCCGCGTGTTGGGGCCAGCTGCTGCGCCAGCCATGCGGATGCAGGCGCGGATTCGCCCGCCAGCCAACGCTGCTCGCACGCCACACCATCGCGCGCCAGCTCGCTCCAGCTGGTCACGCTGAGCACTGTCACTTCCACGCCTTCTGCGGCCAGCAGTTCGGCGGCCTTGACCACCTCGGTCAGGATGGCGCCAGAGCCCATCAGGGTGACGGATTTGGATGAAATCGTGCTCTCGCGCCTATCTATCAAGCGCGAGTAGCTCTTAAAAACATAGCAACCACGCAACACACCTTCTGCCGCACCGGCGGGCAGGTCGGGCTGGGCGTAGTTCTCGTTCATCAGTGTCACGTAGTAGAAAACGTCGCGCTGCTCGGTCACCATCTCGCGCATGCCAGCATCGATGATCACGGCCATCTCGCCTGCGTAGGCTGGGTCGTAGGCCTTGCAGTTGGGGATGGTGGCCGCCACCAAGTGGCTCGATCCATCCTGGTGCTGCAGCCCCTCTCCGCCCAGCGTGGTGCGGCCCGACGTGGCGCCCAGCAAGAAGCCGCGCGCACGCTGGTCGGCCGCGGCCCAGATGGCATCGCCCACGCGCTGGAAGCCGAACATTGAGTAGTAAATGTAAAACGGCAGCATGGCCAGGCCGTGCACGCTGTAGCTGGTGGCGGCTGCCGTCCAGCTCGCAATGGCGCCGGCTTCGCTGATGCCTTCTTCCAGAATCTGGCCGTCCAGCGCCTCGCGGTAGCTCAGCACCGAGCCGATGTCCTCGGGCGCGTAGCGTTGGCCCACGCTGCTGTAGATGCCGACCTGCTTGAACAGATTGGCCATGCCAAAGGTGCGCGCCTCGTCGGCCACGATGGGCACGATGCGCGGGCCCAGCGTGGCGTCCTTGAGCAAGGTACCCAGCATGCGCACGAAGGCCATGGTGGTGCTCATCTCCTTGCCATCGGCTTGTAGCGCGAACTGGGCGTAGCTTTCGATCGCCGGCACGGGCAGCGCCTCGCAGGCCGTCTCGCGGCGCGGCAGGTAGCCGCCCAGGTTCTGGCGATGGCTGCGCAGGTAGCGCATCTCGGGGCTGTCTTCGGCAGGTTTGAAGAAGGCGAGGCTCGTAGCCTGCTCGTCGGACAGCGGCAGGTTGAAGCGGTTGCGGAACTCGATGAGGTCCGTCTCGTCCAGCTTCTTCTGGCTGTGCGTGGTCATCTTGCCCTGGCCGGCCGTGCCCATGCCGTAGCCCTTCTTGGTGTGCGCCAGGATCACCGTGGGCTGGCCTTTGTGCGCGCTGGCAGCAGCGTAGGCAGCGTGGATCTTCACCAGGTCGTGCCCACCGCGCTTCAAGCGGTCGATCTGCTCGTCCGTCATGCCCTGGGCCAGGGCCGCCAGCTCGGGGTTCTGGCCGAAGAAGTTGTCGCGGTTGAAGCGTCCGTCCTTGGCGGCAAAGGTCTGCATCTGGCCGTCCACCGTACCTTCCAGCGTTCGCACCAGGGCGCCGGTCAGATCGCGGGCGAACAAGCCGTCCCAGTCGCTGCCCCAGACCAGCTTGACCACGTTCCAGCCCGCACCGGCGAACAGGCGCTCCAGCTCGTCGATGATGCGGCCGTTGCCGCGCACCGGGCCGTCCAGCCGCTGCAGGTTGCAGTTGACCACCCAGACCAGGTTGTCCAGGCCCTCGCGCGCGGCCAGAGTCAAGGCACTCATGGATTCGGGCTCGTCCATCTCGCCATCGCCAAACACGCCCCACACCTTGCGTTGGCTGCAGTCGAGCAGATTGCGGTGCGTGAGGTAGCGCATGAAGCGCGCGTGGTAGATGCTGCTGATGGGGCCGATGCCCATCGAGCCGGTGGGAAACTGCCAGAAGTCCGGCATCAGCCACGGGTGTGGGTAGCTCGAAAGGCCTTGTGCGCCCGCAGCCGGAGCGGTCAGCTCCTGGCGGTAATGCATCAGATCTTTTTCGGACAAACGCCCTTCGAGGAATGCGCGTGCATACACGCCCGGCGCGCTGTGGGGCTGGAAGAACACCAGGTCGCCCCGGTGCTGGCCTTCACCCACACCCTCACGTGCACGGAAGAAATGGTTAAAGCCGCTCTCGAACAAGTCGGCCGCGCTCGCATAACTGGCGATGTGGCCACCCAGTTCGCCATACGCCTGGTTCGCGCGCACCACCATGGCCAGCGCGTTCCAGCGCACGATGGAGGCCACGCGCTCCTCGATGGCCAAGTCGCCGGGAAACACGGGCTGGTTGTGTACCGCCACGGTGTTCACGTACGGCGTGTTCAGGTCGGGCTGCCAGCCAATCCGCTGTGCGCGCGCCACCCGCACCAGCTCCTGCAGCATGTGCCGCGCCCGCTCGGGGCCTTCGGTGGCGACCAGGGCCAGAAAGGCGTCGCGCCATTCGGCGGTCTCCTGGGGGTCAGTGTCGGCCAGGGCATCCTGGGTGTGGAGCAGATGGGAAGGCAAGGGGGCGTTCATAGGAGCACACTCTAGAAGGATTTGCAAAAAATGTGATGCCGAATCGCGAAAATTAGCCATCTATAGCAGCACAATATTCCACCAAAAACCAATATTGCAGCATATGAAGCTCGACACCACCGATCTGCGCATACTGGCCGAACTGCAGGCCGATGGCTCGCTCTCCAACGTGGAGCTGGCCCGGCGTGTGCATCTCTCGCCGTCTCCCTGCCTGGCACGCGTGAAGGCACTGGAGACCGAGGGTGTCATCGCCCGTTATGTAGCGCTGGCCAACGCCGCCGCACTGGGGCTGGGACTGAACGTGTTCATCAGCATCAGCCTGAAAAGCCAGAGCAAGGAAGCGCTGGCCGACTTTGAACAGCGCATTGCCGAGCACGATGAGGTGATGGAGTGCTACCTGATGAGCGGCGACTCGGACTACCTCATCCGCGTGGCACTGCCCGACATTGCGGCGCTGGAGCGCTTCATCGTCGAACAGCTTTCCCCCATTCCAGGGCTGGAGAAGATCCGCTCCAGCTTCGCGCTCAAGCAGGTGCGTTACAAGACGGCGCTGCCGCTGCCGCAGTCTTCCCCGTAGTGGGCTCGGCCTTGAAATCCAGCGCCTGCACCAGGTCCAGTGCCTGGCCAATATCGGCCAGCAGGTCATCCAGGTCCTCCAGGCCGACCGACAGGCGCACCAGCCCTTCGGCAATGCCGTGGGCGGCACGCTGCTCGGGCGTGTAGGTGGAATGCGTCATGCTGGCCGGATGCTGGGCCAGCGTCTCGGCATCGCCCAGGCTCACGGCGCGGGTGACGAGCTGCAACGCGTCCATGAAGCGCACGCCCGCCTGCAGGCCACCACGCAGCTCAAAAGCGATCATCCCGCCCATCTGGCGCATCTGCTGCTTTGCCAGCGCGTGCTGGGCAAAGCTGGGCAAGCCGGGGTAGTGCACGGCCGCCGCAGCCGGGTGGGCGGCGATGAACTCGGCCACTTTCTGAGCGCTCTGGCAGTGGCGGTCCATGCGCAGCGCCAGCGTCTTGAGGCCGCGCATCACAAGGTGCGCGTCCTGCGCCGACATCACAGCACCCGTCATGTCTTTAAGACCATACAGGCGCACGCGCTGGGCCAGTTCTGCATCGGCAAACACGGCCGCGCCTGCGGTCAGGTCACCATGGCCACCGAGGTACTTCGTCATGGAATGCACGCTCACATCGGCACCCAACAGCAGGGGCTGCTGCAGGTAAGGCGTGCAGTAGGTGTTGTCCACCACCACCTTGGCGCCCTGGGCGTGGGCCAGGGCCGAAACGGCGGCAATGTCCACCAGCCGCATGTTGGGGTTGGCCGGGGTTTCCAGGTAGACCACGCGCGTCTTCTGGCTCAGCGCGGCGGCCACGTGGGCCGGGTCGGTCATGTCCACATGGCGCACGCTCACGCCAAAGCGGCCCAGCCCGTGGTGCAAAAACGAGAAGGTGCAGCCATACAGCGTAAGGTCGGCCAGGATTTCATCGCCCGGCTCCAGCATAGACCACAGCGTGGCCGTGATGGCCCCCATGCCCGAGCCGAACACCACGGCGCCTGCGCCCTGCTCCAGGCTGGCCAGGCGCCCCTCCAGCAGCGCCAGCGTGGGGTTGGCGATGCGGGTGTAGAAGTAGCCGGGCTCCTCGCCTGCAAAGCAGCGCGCGCCATAGGCCACATCGGGGAAGGCAAAAGTGGCCGAGGTGTGGATGGGCGGCACCAGTGCGCCCTGGTGGTCGGCCGGGTTGTAGCCATGGTGGATGGCGCGGGTGCTGAAGCCGGTGGCGGATGTGCGGGTCATGGTGGTCTCCTTGGAATAGGGAGATTCTTCAACCCATCAACGGGTAAGTTTTCGCCTTATTTGCCCTACATACGATCAAAGAAGGCAAAATTTGCCTCAAATTACCCAATCTGCAGGACACACTGCCATGCACCCTCATCCACTCGACCCCGTGGACCGCACGATCCTCAACGCCCTGCAACGCGATGGTCGCGCCACCGTGGGCGATCTGGCCGAAGCGGTTTCGCTGTCCACCTCCCCGTGCTGGAGGCGCGTGCGCGCGCTGGAGGATGCGGGCGTGATTGCGGGCTACCACGCCCATCTGCACCGCCAGCGTGTGGGCTGGGGCGTGCTGGGCTTTGTGCAGCTGGCGCTGCACGACCACACGGCTGACACCACTTCGGCCCTGGAGCGCGAGGTCATGGCGATGCCCCAGGTGTTGTCGTGCCACAACCTTTCGGGACGCTACGACTACCAGCTGGAGGTGGTGGCGGCCGACCTCGCATCGTTCGCCGACTATGTGCGCACCCATGTGCGCAGCCTGCCCGGGGTGCGTGAGATTTCCACGAGCTTCTCGCTCAAGGAGGTCAAGCGCACCATGGCACTGCCGCTGTAGCCAGCGCGCAGCAGCCCCTCACATCCTTCACCGCTGGGGGAGCTGCAACTCGCTGGTTGCCACGCGCTTGCGCAGATCACGGACCAGCGCTTTCGCGCGCGCCTGGTTCGCAGGCCCCATCCGCACCAGAATCTTCTGCCCGCTGGAGAGCGATTCCAGCGCCGGGTCCACAAACTCATAGCGCACCCACGGGCGCAGGTTGGGCACATCGGTGTTGACGGGCGTGAGCTTCACGCGCAGCGGGCTTTTGGGTTCGGGCGCCAGCAGCAAGTGGTCCAGCACGGCCACCAGGCGGTCGTTGAAGTAGCGCTTGGGGTAGCCCAGCTCTTCATACGCCTGCTGGAACAGCGGGTACAGCCGCGCATACAAGGCCACGGCAGATTCGAGCGGCACGGCTTCGGCAAAGGTCAAAAAGGCGCCGTAGCGGGCCGCATTGGCGGTGGCAATGGTAGTGGGCGCATCGCCCTCGCCGTCCACCGCAAAGCGCTGCGGCATGGGCTGTACCGGCCACATGCGCGACGGGGCCTGGGCGCGGCCCAGGTTGTCTACCGTGGCCACCACGCGGCGGACAAAACCTTCGGTCAACAAGAACGACGCGACCTTGTCGCTACCGAGCAATTCGGCCAGCAGCTCCGCCACTCGCTTGTCGGATTCAGCCAATGCGGGCAAGGCGGTGTCTGCCGGGGCCAGCGCATCCACAGGGTTCTGGGGACCCGATGCCTCGGGCATGGGCGGTGGGGCCACGGGCGCTTCGGGTACGCTGGCCACGGGGGGCGGCGCCACCGGGGCCTCCACCGGGCGCAGCCAAAACCACCAGGCGGCTCCGGCGCCGACCGCACAGGCCAGCACGGCGGCAATGATCCACGGTGTGGAGGATGCGCGCGGTGGCGCGGGGCGGAACTCGGCGGTTTCGTTTTCAGGCATCGGATCTCCTTCAAGACGGGAACAACCCTTGTCCGAGCGGCTGCGGCGCAGGGCGTTCCCTATCAATCCCCCCTGGGGATCTGCTGGATTGGAAACCTGCTGGATGAGGCGCCGGCAACGCGATGTAGACCGCGCCCCGGAAGCCCGCGACTAAAACGCCGTTGGCGTTGTCGACAATGACTCCAGCCACGCCACCGTGGCCGCCAGCTCAGAAGGTCGGATCTCGTGCGCGCTGGGGAACTCGTGGTACGTCACCGTCACCGGCAGCGGCGCCATGTGGTGCGCAATGGCCTGCGCGTGGGCCAGCGGGATCACGTTGTCGTGCGTACCGTGGCTCAGCCACAGCCGTTTGCCCCGCAGCGCATCGGCAGGTGCACTCAAAGGCACCACCTGCTGCAGCAGCCGGCTGTGCCACACCAGCGCGGCCTGCATCAGCGCGGGCCGGGTCAGCAGCAGCGACAGCGCCATGATGCCGCCCTGGCTGAAGCCGCCCACCACCACGCGCTCGGGCGGAATGCCCAGTTGCTCGGCGGCAGATTCGACCGCCTGGGCCACCAGGGCTCGGCTTTGCGCCTCTTGCTCTTCGTTGATGGTGCGCTCGCCTCCCGGTTCGATGGAAAAATCAAACCACGCGTGCGCGCCCGGCCCCATGCGAAACGGTGCGCGCAGGCTGAGCACGTGGAACCGATCCGGGATCTGCGGCGCCAGGCTGAACAGGTCCTGCTCGTTGCTGCCCACGCCGTGCATCAGCACCAGCAGCCAGGGGCGGGGGGTGGTGGAAGCAGCGGGGCGCTGCAAAAATGTGAGCGGTAGATTGAGCATAGACAAGCGCCAGCGGCATTTTTAGCTAAAAAACTTACTTAACCCGCCCGTCCTGCGACAGGCTCCAGGGCAAAAGCATCCATCGACAGCATGCTGTACATCACCTCGCGGCTCAAGTAGTTTGCGTGCAGATCGTCGCCCGCCGCGCCCAGCGCGAAGAAGATGGGCAAGAAATGGTCTTCGGTCGGGTGGGCGCGGCTGGCATGGGGGGCCTGGGTACGGTAGTTGAGCAGCGCGGCCATGTCGCCACGGGCCAGCGCATCCTCGATCCAGCGGCTGAACTCCAGCACATACGGCGCGGGCGCACGCTCGCCGCCAAAGAATTCGGCCAGGTTGTGCGTCATGCTGCCGGACCCCACCACCAGCACGCCCTGGCTGCGCAGGCTGCGTAGCGCGGCACCCAGTGCATACACATCGGCCGGGCCTGCGCCCACGGGCAGAGCCACCTGCACCACGGGCACGTCGGCCTGCGGGAACAAATGCATCAGCGGCACCCAGGCGCCATGGTCAAAGGGGCGCGCGGCATCGCCCTGTGCGGCCACACCGGCGGCCTGCAGCAGGCCCAGCACCTCTTGCGCCAGCGCAGGCGAGCCTGAGGCGGGGTATTGCAGCTGGTACAGCGCGGGCGGGAAACCGCCAAAGTCGTGCCACGTGGCGGGCTGCGGGCCGGTCATGACCTGGGCAGAACGCGCCATCCAGTGCGGCGACATGATGACCACGCCCCGCAGGCCAGGGTACTGCGCCTTGAGGTTTTCACCCCACTGCGTGAGCGCGGGGCCGGTGGTGCCAGCATCGATGGCAAACAGCGGCGCGCCGTGCGATACGAACAAGGCGGGAACCACAGCGGGAGCAGTGAGGGGGGCTTGGGCAAAGGCAGTCATGGCAATTCCATCCGTGAATGCAATGAATGTAGGACTGATAGCACCTGGTACCAAGCCCTGCTGGCCGGACAGATTGTTCTACAGATGATGCCAATGCGCCATCGACGATGGCCGTGGAGATACCCACCACACAGGGAGCCCCGGTTCAAGACCCGTCGCGTACCCTGCCCCGCAGTGCCTTGGTCTCGCTGCGCTGGGTCTTGCCCTCCAGCCGCCGCTGTTTCGACCCGTAGGTGGGTTTGGTGGCGCGGCGCACCCGGGGCGGCACGGCCACAGTGTTGATCAGCGCGTTCAGCCGCGCGAGCGCATCGGTGCGGTTTTGCTCCTGGCTGCGGTACTGCTGGGCCTTGATGACCACCACACCCTCTTGCGTGATGCGCGTGTCGCGCAGGGCCAGCAGGCGCTCTTTCACATCCTCGGGCAGCGACGAGGCTGCCACATCAAAACGCAGGTGGACGGCGCTTGATACCTTGTTGACGTTCTGCCCACCCGCGCCCTGTGCGCGCATGGCGGTGATCTCCACCTCGTCCTCAGACACCTGCAGGGGCAATGGCGGGGCCATATATCTACAGATCTATGGGTCCCCTTGCCCGCCCCACGTCAGGCCGCAGGTTGTTGGGCCAGCAACTGCGCCAGGCCGTCAATCGCCAGGCCATAGCCCAGCACGCCAAAGCCGCACATCACCGCCTTGGCGGCTGCCGCCATGTACGAGTGGTGGCGGAACGCCTCGCGCGCATGCACATTGCTGATATGCAGCTCAATCAGCGTGATGCCCGTGCCCTTGGTGGCATCGTGCAACGCAATGCTGGTGTGGGTGTAGGCCCCGGCGTTGATGACCACGCCCGCCAGCTCGCCCGCTGCGTGCAGGCGGCCTGCCTCGTGAATCCAGTCCACCAGCGCGCCTTCGTGGTTGCTTTGGTGAAAACGCAGCGCAAAACCATGGCGCTCGCACGCATCGGCGCACAGCTTTTCGACATCGGCCAGCGTGGCCGCGCCATACACAGCGGGCTCGCGCGTACCCAGCAGGTTCAGGTTGGGGCCATTCAGGACAAAAACGGTTTTTTTCTTCACAGACATGCGGCACTCCGGGGGCGTTGCGCCTGCCAAGCTGGCAGGCCAGAGTGCGCGATTATGCGGCGCCCCGCGCGCACCGTGCGCGCGCCAAAATTCCCGCGTCAAAAGAAAAGCGGCCCCGAAGGGCCGCTGTAAAAGGCAGCCTGTGCAAAGACGCTGCCTGTGAGCGACTGGCGCCCAAGAGGTTGGTTACACAACGCGGCAACCCGGTCAGGCTGCCAGCGGATCAGACGAGGGATCAACGATCCCAGCGGCCGTGGCCATACCCATGGCCATATCCGTGGTGGCGGTGGTGCCGATGGTGGCGGTAGCCGCGATCACCGTAGTACACGACCGGGGGCGGTGCGTAATACGCTGGGGGAGGCGCGTAGTACACGGGCCGAGGGGGCGCGTAATAAACGGGCGGGGGCGGTGCCACATACACCGGGGCGGGGGCGTAGTAGCCATTGCTGGCCCCCACCACCACGCCAGGCACGCCAATGCCAACCGACCAATTTACGTCGCGGGCCTGGGCTGCGCCCGTGCCGGCCAGCAATGCCAGCGCCACGCCAGCCGAAGCGGCCATGGCATAGATAGAACGGGTTTTCGTCATGGAAATCTCCTGTTTGAGCGAGGGCAGCCAGCCAAATGGACTCACCTCACCGGTACATAACGCACCAAGTAGGCAAAAGGATGGCACAAAATCGTCTTTACGTTGTGTCTGGACGTATACGCGCCTGTTTCTATGCGTAAACCATCACGAAACCGGCGCCTAAAATGGCTGTATGAGCACCCCCTCCCCCGCCAATACCGCCGCCACGCCCACTTCTGCGGCCCCTGAAACCGTCAAGCCCAGCAACTTTTTGCGCCAGATCATCGAGCATGACCTGGAAAAAGGCACCTACACAACCCGCCGCTGGGCAGGCACCCCCGGCGACGCCGCCCACCACGCCCAGGGCGAGCCCGACCCCGCCAAAATCCGCACCCGCTTCCCGCCCGAGCCCAACGGCTACCTGCACGTGGGCCATGCCAAGAGCATCTGCATCAACTTTGGCCTGGCGCGCGACTACGGCGGCATCTGCCACCTGCGCTTTGACGACACCAACCCCGAAAAAGAAGACACCGAATACGTCAACAGCATCATCGACGCGGTGAAATGGCTGGGCTTTGACTGGAACGGCGCACCCGACGCCGCTCCCTACCAGGCCAGCGACTACTTCGACTTCATGTACCGCGCCGCCGAGTACCTGATCGAAGCCGGCCACGCCTACGTGGACGAACAGACGGTGGAGCAGATCCGCATCAACCGGGGCGACTTCAGCAAGCCCGGCGTGGACAGCCCCTTCCGCAGCCGCACCCCGGCCGAAAACCTGGCCAAGTTCCGCGAAATGCGCGACGGCCAGCACGAAGATGGCTCCATGGTGCTGCGCGCCAAGATCGACATGGCCAGCCCCAACATCAACATGCGCGACCCGGCCATCTACCGCATCCGCCGCGCCACCCACCACAACACGGGCGACACCTGGTGCATCTACCCCATGTACACCTACGCGCACCCCATTGAGGACGCGCTGGAGCAGATCACCCACAGCCTGTGCACGCTGGAGTTTGAAGACCAGCGCCCCTTCTACGACTGGCTGCTGGAGCGCTTGACCGAAGGTGGCCTCCTGGCCAGCCCGCCCCCCCGCCAGTACGAATTTGCGCGCCTGAACCTCACCTACGTCATCACCAGCAAGCGCAAGCTCGCCCAGCTGGTGTACGACCACAAGGTCAGTGGCTGGGACGACCCCCGCATGCCCACCATCGTGGGCCTGCGCCGCCGCGGCTACACGCCCGCCTCCATCCAGACCTTTGCCGAACGCATCGGCGTGACCAAGTCCGACAGCTGGATCGACTACAGCACCCTGGAAGGCTGCCTGCGCGAAGACCTGGAGCTGAAGGCCCACCGTGGCATGGCCGTGCTCAACCCCGTCAAGCTGGTGCTGACCAACTGGGACGACGTGATGGGCGCAGGCCACCTGGAGCCCTGCAGCCTGCCCGCCCTGCCCCACCCACCCGAAGGCGTGGAAAGCCCCGTGCGCCACTTCACCATCGGCAAAGAAGTCTGGATCGAGCGCGAAGACTTTGAAGAAGTGCCCCCCAAAGGCTACAAGCGACTCTTCCCCGGCAACAAGGTGCGCCTGAAGGGCGGCTACGTCATCGAATGCACCGGCTGCACCAAGGATGCTGACGGAGTCATCACCGAAGTGCTGGCCACCGTGGTGCCCGACACCAAGAGCGGCACCCCCGGCGCCGACAGCGTGAAGGTGAAAGCCGCCATCACCTGGGTGGGCGTGGCCGACGGCGTGAATGCCGAAGTGCGCATGTACGACCGCCTGTTCCTGGACGCCCACCCCGACGCGGGCGGCAAGGACTTTATTGAAAGCCTGAACCCGAACAGCCTGAAGGTGGTGACCGCCATCGTGGAGCCGTCATTGGCCAATGCCAAGCCGGACGACAAGTTTCAGTTTGAGCGGCACGGGTACTTTGTGGCGGATCGTATTGACCACAAGGTAGGGAAGCCGGTGTTTAACTTGGCGGTGGGGTTGAAGGACAGCTGGGGCAAGTAAGCCATGCCCGCCCGCGCCACAAAGCCACAACCCAGGCCCAAGCAACCCACCGTGGTGGTGATTGCCGGGCCGAACGGCGCGGGCAAATCTACAGCGGCGCCCTATCTGCTCAAGGACGCCTTGGGCATTCTGGAGTTCGTCAATGCAGACCAGATTGCGGCTGGTCTCTCAGCCTACGCCCCAGAAACCGTGGCGTTCGAGGCCGGGCGCATCATGCTGCAGCGCTTGCGCACGCTGGCAGCAGCCAAAGTCAGCTTTGCCTTTGAATCCACGCTGTCCAGCCGCACCTTTGCGCTGTTTCTGGCCCGCTGCAAAGCACAGGGCTACCAAGTACATATCTATTACGTGGCCTTGCCCAGCGCAGAGCTGGCCACCCAACGTGTAGCCCTGCGCGTGAAACTGGGCGGGCACAACATCCCGCCCGCCGACATTACCCGCCGCTTTCAGCGCAGCCTGCACAACCTGTTCGCCCTGTATTTACCCTTGGCAGACCGCTGGCGCGTTCTGAATAACGCAACCGGCGCGCTAACATCCATCGCACGCGGCACTGCACACCGCACCTATGTAGAGGACCCGGACAAATGGCTGAATCTTCAACGACTCGGGCAGTAGTACGCGCCGCACCCAGCAAGCCCGCTGCATCCATGCAAGACCGGGTGGAAGAGGCTCTCAAGCAAGCCTCCAAGCAGGCAAAGAAGCAACTTATCGCCAATGGGCTCAAGTTGCCCACGCAAAGTTGGGCGGGAACTGCTGTCAAGAATCCGGCAGCATAAGCGCCACAGCGTCGACCTACCCAAGACGCCCTCCCATCACTGAGCTGCAAAGAATCCATTGACATAGCACTGAGGGTGCTGGTGAGAGTGGAGGCATCTGAAAAATACATGATCGAGCGATACGGGTAGTTTTTGCGGACGGCGTGGATCCAAAACAGAGAGGCCTATGCCAATTTGCGCCCAAGCTGAATGGCAGATCAAAATCAATTAATATCGCGATTTAAACCGGATCATTTATGAGCATCGACAAAGACGAAGAATTTAGCGGTACCCTGCCTGACATGCATCCGCCGAAAGATGTTGTCGCATTTAATGAACTTCGATCATGCGCAGACCTATACCGGCTATACAAAGAAGGGACTCTTGATATTCAGCCGGATTTTCAAAGAGATGTTGTATGGAAGCTCCCAGAGCAGACCGTATTTATTGACTCTTTAATAAAACAGCTACCCATTCCAAGTATGTGTTTTAGTCTAGACTTCAACACTCAAAAATGGCAAGTCGTCGACGGCCTGCAGCGAATGACAAGTATCGTCAATTTTCTAGACGAACAAAAAGAGTGGCGACTTTCTCGACGAAAAGATATTCACTCAAAAATATCAGGCCGAACCAATTTCGACATTCGCGACGGCGACACAGAAACTGCAATTTTGTACAAAAAAATACAAAATCTCAGTCTTCCAATAACAGTAATTCGCTGCGATCTAAACAAAACAGAGCATGCAGAATATCTATTCACTATATTTCACAGACTTAACTCCGGAGGATCCAGACTAAATCACCAAGAGATCAGAAATTGCATTTACTCCGGGAGTTTCAACGATTTATTAAAAGATTTAGACAAATCTCCAAAATGGAAATTAATAAAAAATCTACTCCCAGGAAAGGGCAGCAGGTTTAGATCCCTGGAATTAATATTGCGTTTTTTCGCACTTTATCAAAATCAAGCAAACTACACAGGGACAATGCCAACTTTCCTGAACTCTTTCATGCGAGAAAACCGCAATGCGGATAAATTTACCAGA
Source organism: Acidovorax sp. NN32 (assembly GCF_057597245.1). Lineage (NCBI taxonomy): Bacteria > Pseudomonadati > Pseudomonadota > Betaproteobacteria > Burkholderiales > Comamonadaceae > Acidovorax > Acidovorax sp. NN32. Next base: position 1,894,711 of record NZ_CP199679.1, on the reverse strand, counting down.
GAAGATCTCTCCAAACTTTTTAACGAGACGGTAGAAAAGTTGGTAAAAGCCACGGACAACTCAAAAGAAACGAAATTTGGTTACATTGTATTTGAGGCAGCTTTAATCGGTATTGCCCACAACCTAGAACGATTAAAGAGAACCAATGACGTGATGCTCGGAAGCTTGCTTACACGTCTCATAAACAGCACCGAAGTATCGCTAACAAGCAACGACACAACCTCAAAAGAGTCGGTCATCAAAAGAATAGCAATCTCCAAAAAAATATTCGCCAACTAGCTATGCTTAGCGATGCAGAATTGCAACTCAGCCTGACGTACCATGAGGGAATATACGCATCGTCACCTCAAAATCTGCGAGTTATGCTGCTCAGCTCCAAGGCTGCAATACTTGAGGTCTGCGGCTGGGTAGAGCAAGCAATGGACGCCATCGTTCTTGAAACAGCACAACGATGTGCACTCTCGCCACAACGAATAGCACAGATTTCAGATAAATATGTAAAACCCACGTCTGGTTTTTCATACAAAAATCACTTTGAAAAAATGATAATCTCGGTCGTTGGCTACAGAATATTGGAACAAGCTGAAAGCAATGCTGGCGCACCAGTATACGCCTTAGAGTCAACTCTCGATTATCTTGCAAAACTCCGAAACCACTACGCGCACACACACTTCGACGTTAGCAGCCCTTATCCCAAGGGATATTCAACAATCCCAAATCCCTCAGTGATGAAAAATCATGCAATGACGACAAATCTAGGTTTGGCAGCAATTGAAGCGCAATTAATTGCAAGTGGTTGTTGATTAAATACCTTCAGCTTTTTTTATCTGTACGAGCAATGGGGTCAGGTCTTGTCTTTTGCCTATTTCACTTCGGACTTGGTGGAGCAGGACGTAGTGCGCGCTCCTTGCGTGACAGCGAACAACGGCAGCGGGCACGAAACCATTTTTCTACAGGAGCCTAGCTATATTTTTAGTAGCTTCCAGCGTAGGCTTCACAAGCGCTATCGGCCAATTTGGCTAAAAAACCCGCTGCGCCGCTAAACTCCAAAACATGCGCCCCTCCGAAGCCCTGTCCCTCCACCGCTCGCAAATCCGCGAGATTGCGCTGCGCCACCGTGTGAGCAACGTGCGGGTGTTTGGCTCGGCGCTGCATGGGGACGACACAGCCGACAGCGACCTGGACCTGCTGGTGGAGCCCACCGCGCAAACCACGCTGCTGGACATTGGCGCGATTCGGTTTGAACTGAAACAGTTGCTGGGCATGGAGGTGGATGTACTCACCCCCAACAGCCTGCCCGCCAGCTTTCGGGACCAAGTGCTGCGCGAGGCGATCACCGTATGAGCCGGGCGCATCCGCTGCGGGTGGCGGACTACGTGCAGCACATCCTGGAGGCCATCGGCAACATTCAGGAGTACACGGCTGGTATGGATCTGGCTGCGTTTTTGGCAGACCGCAAGACCTGCGACGCTGTGATTCGCAACCTGGAGGTGATTGGGGAGGCCTGCAACAACGTGGCCAAGAACCACCCCGACTTTGCGCAGAAACACGCCCATGTGCCGTGGGGCTTTGCTTATGAAATGCGCAATGCACTGGCCCACGGCTACTTCACTGTGGATCTAAGCATCGTGTGGCAAACCGTGCAAAACGATCTGCCAGCGCTCAGAGCGCAAATAGCAGCACTCTCGCTGTAGGTTGCTTCTATTTCGATAGCTGGTAGCGCTTATCCAACAAGCGTTGGAGGCAAATTTCATCCAAAGAACTGCCGCAGCACCAAAGCCCATCCATGACGCCTCCGCTCCCCCCCACCTTCGCCCACATACCGCCCGGCCCGCTGGCGGGCCCCTTGCAGTTGCTCCCCATCAACGCCGCCGCAGTGTCCGTCCACACCGCCGATGGCGCACATGTGGGTTCCCTCAAGCTGGTTGGCGGGGTGTGGAAGTTCAAGGCCATGGGCTACGACGCTGCGGGCCGCATGGAGCCGGGCCACGGCCCGCTGACTGAGCAGCACAACATGCAGTTCGCCACGCTGGATGCGGCCGAGGTGAGTGCGCGGTTGCTGGGCGCTTTGGGCGGCCATCCCTAGCAGGCACTTGCACTTACTTGCCAAACCCTTATTGCTTTCAATTTGATAGCAACAAAGGCAATCTCATCAGGCGGAAATGGCCCATTTCGCCTCTATTTCCGCTCCACCAACGCCCGCAACGGCTGCCCACCGGTGGACAGCTGAAACACCAGCCCCATGGCCTGCACCTGCCAGCCTTGTTTGGCCACGGTGGGGCTGAGCTGGAAGCCCGCCATCACGCAATCGGTCGTGCGCACCTCGCCTGCTTCGGGTGGGTTGCCCAGCATCTGGGTGTAGGTCTGCGGCGGTTGCTGCGGCTGAGCTTGCTGCGGCTGCGCCGCCTGCCCCTCTTTCACCAGCACCAGGTATGCCCTTTCGCGCGCAATGGGGGCGGCGGGGTCGGCGCCGTCGGGGCGCAGGGTGAGGGGGAAGTCGGGCACGGGAGTGGCCGGGTCGAACACCAGCTGGGGCGTGAATTCGGCCTTGGTGCGTGCACCGTTGCTCTGGGCCCAGTGCAGGCGCAGGTAGGGTGGGGGTTCCTGGGCGGACCACATCAGGTGCACGTCGTTGCCGTGGGTGCAGTAGCTGGGGTGGGCCACGGGGTGGGGGTGCGTGGGCCATTGGCCGCCGCCGTGGCGCTGCTCCACGCGCAGCAGGCGGTTGTCGGGGGTGCCCAGAAGTGACTGGGTGTAGATGAGCCCCACGCCGGGCAGCTGGTAGCGCTGCACAGGCTGCACGGTGTGGGCCAGCGGCGGGTTGCTGGCGGGCAGCTCGCGGCGCTGGGCCACGTCGCGTGCGGCGGTTTGCAGGGCGCTTTGCGCCAGCAGGCTGGCATAGACGGGCACGGCGGCGATGGCCAGGCCGGTGAGGCCCAGCACCAAGCTTTCGGCGCGCGAGAGTGCGGGCCGCACCCAGCGCCCGGCCAGCACATGGCCGCCAAACCACACCACCGGCCCCAGGGTGTAGAGCGACAGCACAAACACGCCCAGCGCAGCGGGCCCGCCCACGGCGCGCGCGGGCAGCAGCACGGCCGCCACCGCCAGAAGCGCGGCCAGCAACGACACCAGGCGCACCGCCAACCAACTGCCCACGCGGCGGCTGGGCTTGAAGTAGCGGCTCTCCAGCCACAGCAGCGCTACCACCACGGCCAGCAGCCCGGCGGCCATGCGCCACCAGGCCTGCTGCTCGGCGGCGGGCATGCGGGCGAAGGTGTCCAGCATCTGGGGCCAGTCCATGGGCGTCTCTGTTCAATGCGGGTGGTGGGTGGGCTTGGGCTTTGGTGCTTAAGCGCCTCAGCGCCCTATTGCTTCTATTTTTATAGCTATCAGTGCTTATCTATCAGGCGGTAGCGGCCAATTTGGCCCTCAAAAAAACGGTGGTACAGGTTTACTGCGCCCCACACACAAACTCCACCGCCGCGCACACCGCCGCCACCTGCGCCGCGATGCACTGCTCGGGCGTGGCGCGGGGGCTGTCGGGGTAGACCTCGGTGGTCGTGGTGTAGCGCGCCCCGGTCACGCTGGCGCACAGGCCCCAGGCCTTGAATTCGTAGCGGATCACGCCGGGGGCCACCACGGGCGAGCCGATGATTTCGTTCTTGTCGTCCGCAGGCGCGATGTGCGTGACGCGGCCCACGGCCTCGATGATGGCTTGCTGGAAGGCGGGCTGCGGGTTCTCGGTGTCGTCCACCAGGTAGAAGCCGTCGGGGATGCTGCCGGGCTCGAACACCTTGCCGTCGCGCGCGGCCACGGCGGGGCGGTATTCGGATTCGTCGGTGTCGGTGGTTTCGTGCAGATCGATGTGGGCAGTGAACTGACCATATTGGCCTTGGTGCTGCGCCACCAGCCGCATGAGGGCGAGGGATTCCTGCGCGGAGGAGCCTTCTTTGAACGAGCGGTTGGGGTCGATGGCGTCAAAGTTCCAGCGCTGAAACCGCTCATACGCCCAGGGGCTGACGCAGGGCACCACCAGCAGGTTGGCGCGGCCCGCAAAGCGTTCGGCCTGGGAATCTACAAAACGCAGCGCGCCGTGCACGCCGCTGGTTTCGTAGCCGTGCACCCCGCCGGTGACGAGCACGCTGGGCAGGCCGGGTTGCCAGTTGCGGCTGCGGATGGCGCGCAGCGGAAAGCGCTCGGCCGGGTGCTGAGCATCGGCATAGACAACATCGCCATACAGCTCCACATCAAACCGGCCCCGCAGTGCCTCGATGGCGGTGAGCACGTCGTCGGCGTAGCTGCGCTGGCGCACCTGGCGCGCGCGCCACTGGTCGCGCTCTGCGGCGCCCCAGGGCTGGCCGGGCGTGCCAATGGGATAGGTGTGGGTTTCTGGCATGGGTGCGTGGGTGCGTAGATATTGGATGGGTTGCCCAGGCAGAACCTGGGGAGGTGCAGGGCATTCATAGAATACCGCGATGCCCTTCCCCCTGATCCGGCCCCTGCGGCTGGCTACCTCGTCCTTGGTTCTGCTGCTCTGCGCCCTGGTCGCCCGAGCACAGAATGCCCCTCCACCCGCCGCCCCCCCGGCAACTCGCCCTGCGGGCAGTGACCCGGCAGACGGCACCACACCGCCACCGGGGGCCGCTGCAGCCTCTGTACCCACCGGGGCGGATGCCGCCCTGCTGTCGCGCGATGCCCGGCGCATTTATGAGCTGTCGCGCGACAAGCTGGTGCAGATCCGCACGCTGCTGCGCAATGCCAACACGCAGGCGTCGATTGGCTCGGGTTTTTTTGTATCGGCCGACGGGCTGATCGTGACGAACTTCCACGTGGCCAGCCAGCTGGCGCTGGAGCCCGAGCGCTACCGGGGCGTGTACGTGACGATGGCGGGGCAGGAGGGCGAGGTGGAGCTGCTGGCGTTTGACGTGCAGCGCGACCTGGCCGTGCTGCGCGCCAAGGGACGCACGGCCGCTGCGCCGGTGCTGGGCTTTCGGCCCGCCGACGAGGCGCTGGCACAGGGCGAGCGCATCTACTCGCTGGGCAACCCGCTCGATATCGGCTTTGCCGTGACCGAGGGCACCTACAACGGGCTGGTCAAGCGCAGCTTTTACCCGCGCATCTTTTTTGGCGGCACGCTCAACCCCGGCATGAGCGGCGGCCCGGCGGTGGACGACGCAGGCCGCGTGCTGGGCGTGAACGTGGCCAAGCGGCTCGACGGCGAGCAGGTAAGCTTTCTGATCCCGGCCGAGTTTGCGCAGGCGCTGGTGCAGCGTGCGGCCAACGCCCAGCCCATCACCCAGGCCGCACATGCCGAGATGACGCGGCAACTGATGGAGCACCAGCAGCTTCTGACAGACCGGTTCCTGAAAGCACCGTTTCGCGAGCAGCGCCACGGCAACTACCGCGTGCCCGTGCCAGACGATGCGCTGGCGCGGTGCTGGGGATCGGGGCGCGACCCGGCGTTTCCGGGCCTGAACCTGGAGCGCACGCAATGCCGGGCCGACAGCGATGTGGTGGCGGGTGAATTCAACACCGGCGCAGTGCGCCTGAGCTATGAGGCCTACAACGCCCCCACCCTGGGCGCTGCACGGTTCGCCCGGATGTTTTCCCAGAGCTTTGCCAACGAACAGCTGCAGCGGCGCGGCAACCGCCACCAGACGGCCGCAGAGTGCAGCGAGCGCTTTGTGGACCCCGGTAGCCTGCCGCTGCGCGCGGTGGTCTGCCTGTCGGCCTACCGCAAGCTGCCCGGTCTGTACAACATGACGGTTCTGGCCGCGTCCATCAACCAGCCTACGCAAGGCGTGCTGGGCCGCCTGGACGTGCAGGGCATCGCTTTTGACAACGGCATGAAGCTGGCCAGCCACTACCTCAAGGCCTTCCGCTGGGAGGCCGCACCATGAGCACGATGCCGACGACCCTGGGGCTTATCGAAGCCTTTGACCGCCACGGCGCGTTGCTGGCGCGCGCGCCTATCACGCGCTGGCCCGTCACAGTAGGCCGGGCGCTGGACTGCGACCTGGTGCTGGACGACCCCTTTGTGGCGCCCCGGCACCTGCGCATCGACCGCGCGGTGAACGAGCCACGCACCGTGCAGGTGGAGGTGCTGGAGACGCGCAATGGCGCACGCCTGCAGCGCAAGCAGCACGGCCCGGGCGAGCACTTTGACTGGCCCGACGGCGCGCCCATCGACCTGGGCCACACCCACATCACGCTGCGCCTGGCCGATGCACCGATTGCTGACGAGCAGCCGCTGCCGCAGTTTCCGTGGCGCACGGTGGGCACCACGGCGGCGCTGGTGGCGCTGGTGCTGCTGGCGGGGCTGGGGGAGTCGTGGCTGGATGCGCGCGACAGTTCGCAATACCTGAAGGCCGTGCCGGGCGTGTTGCTCACGCTGCTGGTGGTGCTGGGCGCCTGGTCGGGTGTGTGGGCGGCGGCCAACAAAGTGTTTGCGGGCCACCTGCAGTTCTGGCGCCACGTGCGCATTGCCTGCGCTGCGGCCCTGGGGGTGGATGTGGTGCATCTGGTGGCCCACCTGACTGCATTCGTTTTCTCGCTGGAGGTTTTTTCGCAGTTCGCCAGTGTGTTGATCGTGCTGGTGCTGGCTGGTGCGCTGTATGCCCACCTGGCGACCGTGCTGCCGCGCCGCCGCGTGGGCCTGGCGTGGATGGTGGCTGCAGTGGTGGCCCTGGGCGTGCCGTCGTGGCTGGGTGCGCAGTGGCTCAACAACATGCGCTTGTCGCAAACGCTCTACATGAGCAGCCTGTTCCCGCCCAGCCTGCGCGTGGCCACGGCCGTGCCAGTAGAGCAGTTTCTGCAAGAAACCGAATCGCTGCGCAGCAAGCTGGACCGCCGCCTGAGCGATGACGGCCAGGCGGACGATGACGAGTAAAAAGTAGCACCGCGCAGAGCGCTTCACCGCAGCCCTACTACCCGCGTCTATCCCATCCACCCATGCGCCGCCGCAAGCTCCACCACCACGTCTACGTGGTCGAACTCTCCAAAGACGTGCTGCTGGAGCCGCGCTTTCGCCGGTGCAACCCGGGCTACATCGAGGGCAAGCCCTGCGTATACGTGGGCATGACCGGGCTGGACCCGGATGTGCGCTTTGACAAGCACAAGGCGGGCATCCAGGCCAACCGGTTCGTGACGCAATACGGCCTGCGCCTGCTGCCCGATCTGTACGAAGGCTTCAACCCCATGAGCTACGAGGATGCAGTGGACCGCGAGATCGAGATTGGCATCGACCTGCGGTCGGCGGGGTTTGGGGTGTGGCAGGCATGAACCCGATGGTCGCTCCCTGCAGTGGACGAACTTCCTTCGAATCGGTTGCGCTCTACTTTTGATAGCTGCTAGCGATTACCTATCAAGCGCTGGCGGCCAATTTCATTCAAATTCATGGGCCATGGGCTTCGCGGCCGGCGTCCGGCAGTGCCCTTCCGCGGCCAGCACAAGAGGCCACACACCGCCAGCTTCAGTGCACACGCCCCCGCACAAATTGCAGCGTGGTGTGGGCCACGCGTTCCCCCAGGTGCCGCGCCGTGGCCAGGTCTGCCTCCGGCGGCACCAGGTCGGCGCCCTGGTCGGTGTTCGACTGCGCGGCGGCACCCAGCCAGAAGCCCAGGCGGTTTAGGTCTTCTTCCGAACCGGTGGACGAGCAGTTGCCAGGGGGCAGCGCCAGGTTCACCCAGTGCATGCCGTGCTGCGCGGCAAACAGGGCCATCTGCATCAGGGTGGAAAGCTTGTCCCCTGAGCGCGAACCAGAGTTGGTGAAGCCTGCGGCGATCTTGTCCTTCCAGCCCAGGCCCTTGGCCATCACCACGTTGGACGTGGCCTCCTGGAAGGCCTTGAACTGCGCGGAGGCGCTGGCGACATAGGTGGGCGCGCCGAAGATGATCGCGTCGGCGGACGCCAGGTCATTCCATCGTGAAGGCGCTTCCTCCACCGTCATGAGGAGGGGCTCCGTGCCCTCCACCTGCGCCACGCCTTCTTTCACGGCCTGCGCTTGCCGCGCCGTGTGGCCGTAGCCGCTGTGAAAGACGATCGCAATGCGCACACCGGGGGTGCTGGTGGTTTGGGGAGTGGGCGTAGTCATGTTCATGCTTGAGTTCATGGGTTGAGAAAACTGTGGGTGAGGGGACGGGGATGTTGGGTGGGCTTTAGTGGCCAAGCACCACCTGCTCCAGGCGCTCCAGAATGCGCGGCCACAGGCCACCCATGCGCTCGAAGCTGATGCCGTCGTTGGGCCGGAAGCCCGCCTGCTCCATGCGCAGCAGCGTGCCGCCGCCGCGCTCCTGCAAGGTCCAGGTGATGTGGGTGATGAGCCCGTTGGCCGACTCGGTGCCGTTGCCCCAGCGGTAGGCAAGCTGGCTGGGTTCCTCCACCAGCGTCACCTCGCAATGCGTCACGCCCGACCAGCCGGGCAGCGGCTGCGCGCGCACCGTGAAGCGATGCCCCACTTCGGCCACGAAGTCGTTCTCCATGAGCCATTCCTCCATCAGCCAGGACTGCGTGAGCGCCCGCCAGACCTTCTCGCGCGGGTGGGGTATCTGCCGCTCGAACACCAGGGACTGCGTGCCTGGCGCCGTGGGGGCGGTGGCGTGGGATCGGGTTGCGTCAGCCATGGCGCACCGCCTGCAAGGTAAACGCAACGGCAGGTGCAGGGCAGGAAAGGTGATGGCGGTTCTGCATGGTGTTTTCGGTGGTGTGGAGTTGCGCAGTCATTGGTCCATGCGTCCCAGCAGGTTCTCCAGGTCATCCAGGCGCTGGTTCCAGAAGCCGGCATAGACGCTCATCCAGTCCACCAGGGGCGCCAATCCTTCGCGCCGCACCTGGTAGTAGGTTTCGCGCCCGGCACGGCGGTCTTCCACCAGCCCCGCACGCTTGAGCACGGCCAGGTGCTTGGACACCGCCGGTTGGGAAATGTGGGAATGCCCCGTCAGCACATTCACGGTCTGCTGCCCTTCCCGGGATAGCTGCTGAAAGATGGAACGGCGCGTGGGGTCTGCCAACGCCGCGAAGGTCAGGTCTTCAGGGGATTTCACAAAATATAACTCATTGGTTATGGATAACCAATAATAACCAAATGGCTATGAGTTGGTCAACCCTCCACAAAAAGATGCAGGCGCGCTGCGCAGAACACGGGATGGTTTGTGCGGCCCACCGGGGCGGCACGACAATGCAGGCCCACACGACCCATCCACCCGCTGCGGGCCGGGGAATCCGCCCGTGGTATCCACCCTTTGTCCTTGCCCATGAACTTCGCAGACCGTCTCAAGCAACTCCCCTCCGCCAGCCACCTCGCCGCCCTGCACCTGCTGGGCCCGGATGGGCAAGTGCTGGCCACCATCGAGAACAAGCCCGGACAGACCGGGTCGCTGGTGGTGTATGCCGCGTTGGCTGCCTTGTACGGCGGCCGCATCACGCCTGCGGCCGCCGCCCTGGGGCTGGAGTGGTATGCCGAACATGTAGCCGATGCGCGCACCTTCCCCGGCAAGCACCCCAACATTGACCGGCTGCTGGCCTGGGCGCAGGGCAGCGAGAGCTTTGGGGTGCGGACGGTTGTGGCCTGAAAGGCTGAGGCTTTGCCAAAAAGTTTGCCGTTGCAACAGCGGCGTGTCGAAAACGCGCAGGTCCGTTCGTCGTAGGGGTGTGAACACGTTGAATAACCGATATGGTTTGGCGGTTCACGCTTTCATCCACCACAGATCTACACCCCAAGGAGACCCGAGCATGACGACCAACACCAACACCGGTACCGTCACCCTGCACCGCGTGCTGCGCGCCCCGGCAGAGCGCATCTACCGCGCCTTTCTGGACCCAGACGCCATGTGCAAATGGCTGCCGCCCCACGGGTTTACCGGCCGGGTGCTGAGCATGGACGCACGCGTGGGCGGCAGTTACCGCATGCAGTTCACCAACTTCAGCAGTGGCGGCACGCATGCGTTTGGCGGCGAGTATGTGGAGCTGGTGCCGGGCGAGCGCATCGTGCACACCGACCGGTTTGACGACCCCAACCTGCCGGGCGAGATGCGCACCACGATCCAGCTGAAAAAGGTGATCGCGGGGACCGAGGTGTCCATCGTGCAGGCGGGCATCCCGGCGGTGATCCCCACCGAGATGTGCTACCTAGGCTGGCAGGAGTCGCTGCAGCTGCTGGCACTGCTGGTGGAGCCGGAGATTCCGGGCGAGTAACGCCCACAGCCCTCGGCCCTGGTCACTTCAACCGCATCACTTCAACCACTTGTCAGCCGCCTGCTTGATGGTGCCCCGACTGTCCACCAGGCCCCACACAAAGCCCATCACACGCACATAGTCAGCGTCGTCGGTGGGCAACATGAAGCCCAGGTAGTTCTTGGGCGTGAGCGGCGCATCCACAAACGCGGCGTGCAGGCGCGGGTCGGCCTTGGCGTAGTGCAGGGCTTCGTAGGTTTCGGTGATCATCACGTCGCCCTTGCCTTCGGCGATCAGCGCGGGGATCTCGGCGTTCCTGTCGTGCGTGCTGACCTGAGCGGCCTTGAGGTTGGCCAGCACATAGGTTTCGTTGGTGCCGCCGGGGTTCTTGATGACGCGCACAGCGGGCTGGTTCATGGCATCCACGCTGGTGTATTTGGCCTTGTCGGCCGCGCGCACCAGGGCCACTTTGCCAAAGGGAGCGTAGCCGGGCAGCATGTCAAAGATGCGCATGCGGTTGACGTTGCGGGTGATGCCGCCCACCGCCACATCAAACTTGTCGCCCTGCAGGTCCTTCACCAAGTTGGGCCAGGTGGTGGGCACGTATTCGATCTTCACGCCCAGCTCCTTGGCCATGGTTTCGATCACATCGATGTCGTGGCCGCTGTAGCCCGCGTCGGTCTTGATGGCAAACGGGCGGTAGTCGCCAGGCGTGCCCACGCGGATGACCTTGGCCTCCATGATCTTGTCGAGCCGGGGGCCGGCTTGTGCGGCCTGGCTGAAGGCGAGGGTGGCGGCCACGGCGGCTGCGGCCACGGCGAAGATTTTTTGGGTGATCATTTCGAGGTTCTCCGGTGGGTGAGGGACAGTTTGGTGAAGGGGGTGCCTGGCACGGGAATCGCCACCAACAATACAGCAGGCCTGCGTGCATCCCGCAGCGTTATGCACGGGATGGTCGTTGGTGGTTTCTGCGCGAGCATTTGCGGGCGGTCATGAGCATCTGCGGGCTTCGACACCAGCAGGCTCCAAGCAACGCAAGTGGCATGCCATGCAGCCCGCCCCGTACCGGTGCCAGGCTGCGCAGGTACAAGGCCTCTTCCAATGCTCTATTTTTTATAGCACATTGCGCTGGTGCAGTAAGCGCTACACACCCATTCTTCTCAAAGTGGGTTACCCTGCCCGGTTAGCAACAAGGAATCGCCATGAAAAAACTCAACGTCACCATCCAACTCGAAATGACCGTGCCCGACGACTGGGAGCTGGTCGATACCTCCGAAGGCACGCCTGTCATCAAGCTGCCCGACGGCAAGTTCATGGACATTGCCATCGAACCCCTGTTTGCGGCAGACCCCGAAGACCTGTGGGCCAGCACCGAAGATGAAGATGTGCTGGACGACATCCTCGACATGGTGGACAGCGAGGCAGTAACGTATGAGTTTGTGACGCACTGATGGACGAGGGTCCCGAGTTAGAAACTTGGGACACTAGTCCACTGAAACCGAGAAATCGGCTGTGCGTGAGGGTCTGGCAGGGCCGCACTCTAGGCGGCGGGCGCAGGCGGGTTGCACACCCGGCGAGCACGGCAACGACGAGGGCGGCCCTGCCAGGCCCTCACCCTTCGGGCCAGGGTGGTAGCAGGCGCATCGCTGCGTTGCGGGCTTTGCCAAGGCGGCCAGCCTTGGCCGCAGCCCGCGCCTTGCGCTGCACCCGCTGCCACCCCGGCGCACAGCCGATTTCTCGGTTTCAGTGGACTAGGGGCAAATGCCTGCTTGGGTTGAAGAGTCCGGGCTGCGTCTTCGCCCCCCGCATCAGACGCAGAAAACTACACTATTGATAGCGTCTGGCGTTTTACCCAAAAGCACCAGCACCTGATTTCATTCAAACCCCATCACAACTGCGACCGTAACAAGGCCGTCAGTTTCTCGTGCGCTTTCTCGCGCAGCGGCCGGTCCAACCAGGCCTGGTAGGTCACGCGGCGTGACCGCTGGATATCGTCTTCAAACACCTGGGTCTGGCGCTGCGCAAACGCCGCGTCGTACACGTTCAGGTTGGCCTCATCGTTGAGGCGGAACGAGCGGTTGTCAAAATTGGTGGAGCCCACCGACACCAGCAGCTGGTCCACGATCATGACCTTGCAGTGGTACATGGTGGGCGTGTATTCATAAATCTCGGCGCCCGCCTGCAGCAGCGGGCCCCAGGTGGCGCGGGATGCAGCCTTCACCGTTTCGGTGTCGGTGTGTTCGCCGGGGGTCACCAGACGCAGGCGCACGCCGCGCGCCAGGGCATCCATCAGCAACTTGTGGGTCAGTTCATCGGGCACGAAGTACGCCACCGACAGGTCGATGCTGCGCTCGGCCGCGGTGATGGCCAAGTGGTACATGAGCTGCATGCTCTCGCTGCCACTCGATGGCGAGCTGGAGAACATCTGCGCCTTTTGCGTGCCCACGGGAGGGTCTTGTGCGATGGCCGGAAAGTACGCCTCGCCATGCAGCACCTTGCCGGTGACCTTGAGCCAGTTGTCCAAAAACGTGGCCTGCATCTGCGCCACCACGGGGCCACGCACCAGGTAGTGCGAGTCGCGCCAGTGCTCCGGGTCTTGCGCGTGGCCCGTCCACTCAGGCGCAATGCCCACGCCACCGGTAAAGCCCACCTGTCCATCCACCACCAAAAGCTTGCGGTGGGTGCGGTTGTTCAGGCGTGCCAGGTTGTACCAGTGGGGTTTGTGGAATTTTTCGATCTGCACCCCGGCCGCTTTCATTTCGGCCAGGTAGCTCTCTTCCATCTTGGCGCTGCCCACCCAGTCGAGCAGCACATGCACGGGCACACCCGCGCGGGCGCGCTCGCTCAGGGCGTCGGCAAACTGCTTGCCGATGTCGCCCGACCAGTAGATGTAGGTTTCGAAGGTGACGCTTTTTTGCGCGGATTTGATCGCGGCCAGCATGGGCGGAAAGATCTGGTCGCCGTTGAGCAGCTCGGTCACCGCATTGCCGCCCACAATGCCCGGGCCCAGCAGACTGCCCAGGGCACGTTCGAACTGCGGGTGGGCGGTGTTGTACAGGCGCGGCAGCTGTTGCTGCACCTTTTTCTCGCCCGCCGTGAAGTTGAGCGCCAACAAGACAAGGGCCCCCGTGGCCAGGGCCGTGAGCAAGACAGTGAACATGGTGAAGCGGCGGGGGGCGGCAGGTGGCATGGCGCGATGGTAGGTGGCGGCCTGGGGGTGGCGATGTAGGCGGACGCCGCCAACGCTGGGCGGCACAATTGCGGGGTGCTCGCCGTGCACGCGCGGCTGCAGCACGCTTGCCATCCCCCCGCGCTTTTTTCTTACCGTTGCCCTGCCGTGTCTGAACCTGCCCGCCCTTCCCTCATCCGCCCAGCCAACCCCATTAACCGCCGCAGCGCCTTGATCGGCACGGCGGGCCTTCTCGCCCAGCCCGCCCTGGTGGGGCTGCTGCACGCCAAGCCCTTGCCACCCGCGCCCACGGTGTGGCCCCAGGCGCTGCAGGTGCCCGGTGGTGTGGCGCGGCTGTCGCTGGGCCCAGCGGCCACACGGCCGGTGGCGCAGGTGCGCCAGGGCGATGCGGATGTGCCGCTGCGGGTGGTGGGCGATGCCATTGAGTGGACAGCCATCGTGGGCATACCGCTGGCCGCAGCACCCGGCGATGCGTTTATCACCGTGCTGGCCGAAAGCGGCGGCAGCCCGCGCCTGGTGCACTACGCCGTAGCCCCCAAGCAATACAAGGAGCAGCACCTCAAGGTATCGCCCCGCACGGTGGACCTCTCTCCCGAGGACCAGGCCCGCTACGAGCGCGAGCGCGACCACCAGGCGAAGGTGATGGCGACCTTCACCGAGCAGCCCGCAGGCGTGGCGCTGGCATCGCTGCGCATGCGCGTGCCCGTGCCGGGGCGGCGGTCCAGCTCGTTCGGGCTGCGCCGCGTGTTCAACGGCCAGCCGCGCAATCCGCACAGCGGCATGGACATTGCCGCCGCCACCGGTACGCCCATCGTGGCGCCGCTGCCGGGCCGGGTGATTGACGTGGGCGACTACTTCTTCAACGGCGGCACGGTGTGGCTGGACCACGGCCAAGGCCTGCTCACCATGTACTGCCACCTGAGCAGCATGGAGGTGCGCGTGGGCGATGTGCTGCAGGCAGGCGACGCGTTCTGCAAGGTGGGCGCCACCGGCCGCGTGACCGGCCCGCACCTGCACTGGGGCGTGATGCTGAACCGCACCATGGTGGACCCCGCATTGTTCTTGTAGCCCCTGAGTCGCTACGCGGGATGACGCCCCTCACTGCGGGACGGCCCTTGCTCGGGCCGTGCCCGCTTCGCGGCTGCGGGCCGGTGCGCCGCGCTGAAACCCATGCAGCCCGTTGAGCCGCACCACGCTTCAACGGGCTACTTCAAATAATTCATGAAGCCCGTGATGATCACGGCGTTGAAAAAGTCGATGAAGAGCGAACCCACGAGCGGGATCACAAAAAACGCCTTCACCGATGGCCCATTGACGGCGGTGAACGCCTGCATGTTGGCCATGGCGTTGGGCGTGGCGCCCATGCCAAAGCCGCAGTGGCCGGCGGCGATGACGGCGGCATCATAGTCGCGCCCCATCACGCGGAAGGTGACAAAGTAGCCATACGCAAACATCAGCACGGTCTGGGCAAGCAGGATGACCAGCAGCGGCCCGGCCACCTCGGCCAGCTCCCACAGCTTCATGGACATGAGCGCCATGGCCAGGAAGAACGCCAGCGACACGTTGCCCACCACCTCGAACTGGCGCAGGGGCAACGCACTGTCGCGCCAGTCGATGATGTTGCGCACCACCGCCGCCACCAGCATCGGGCCCAGGTACGAAGGCAGCGTAATGCCCAGGCCCTTGAGCCAGTTGACCAGCAACGTGCCTGCCCCGATGGACACGGCAATCAGGATGCTGGCGTACATCACAGTGTCGCTGTTGCCCATGGGGGCCGGGGCTGCAGGGCGGGCGGTGGAGGCATTGGCGGCGTCGACAGCGCCAGCCGCCGTGGCGGTGGCAGCGGCTGGCGTGCCCGCAGCCAACCCCGAGGTGTGCAGGCCATTGCGCCGCATCAGCAGGGTGCCCAGCGGGCCGCCAATCACACAACCTGCCACCAGGCCATAGGTGGCCGCCGCAATGGCGGCGGGCAACGCACCTGCGGCGCCCGCCTGCTCCAGCAGCGGGCCAAACGCGGCCGAGGTGCCGTGCCCACCCGTGAGCGATATGGACCCCGCCGCCACGCCGATGAGCGGATGCACGCCCAGCGCAGCAGCCAGCCCGGCGCCCAGCAGGTTCTGCAGCACCACCAGGCCCACGGCGGCGGCCAGAAACAGCGCTACGCCGACACCGCCTTTCTTGAGCAGCTCGAAGCTGGCCGAAAAGCCGATGGTGGTGAAAAACACCAGCAGCAAAAAGGCGCGCATGTTGTCGTAGAACTGAAAGGTGAACAGGCCCGTCTGGTGGCCCACCAGCGCAATCAGCGAAAACACCAGTCCGCCGACGATGGGCCCGGGAATGAAGTAACGCGAGAGCAAGCCCACGCGGTTTTTGATGAAATCGCCCACCACCAGCAGCACGGCAGCGATGCCGATGGTCTGGGCAATGTCGAGTTCAATGGTGGTCATGGCGGTGTCTCCTTGAGGCCTGGATGAGAGGGTCAGGCA
This sequence comes from Acidovorax sp. NN32, assembly GCF_057597245.1. Lineage (NCBI taxonomy): Bacteria > Pseudomonadati > Pseudomonadota > Betaproteobacteria > Burkholderiales > Comamonadaceae > Acidovorax > Acidovorax sp. NN32. The sequence goes on along the minus strand of NZ_CP199679.1, from coordinate 1,878,865 downwards.
ACACTTGCCCAGATGAATCAGCTATGGATTAAATAGCTGCCAGCGCAAGCTAGCGTAGCGCTGGAAGCCTATTTTACCTGTCAAGCTCCGCCTCCCCGACCAGGCCGGAGGATGAAGCAGGTGTCAGACGCCACCCTGTTCACTCAGCGCCACACTGGTTCTTTCCTCCCTCGCTGCGGCTATGCTCGGCAGCCCTGCGCCCCCCGATCCACCCTCACCGCTCCCACCGCGTCGTCGATGACCGCCCGCCTGATCCGTTTCAACAAACCCTACGGCGTGCTCAGCCAGTTCACGGCCGAGGGCAAATGGCAGGGCCTGAAGGACTACATCGACCTGCCCGGCGTATACGTGGCCGGGCGACTGGATGCCGACAGCGAGGGCCTGCTGCTGCTGACCAACGACGGCAAGCAACAGGCCCGCATTGCCGACCCACGTTTCAAGATGGAGAAGACCTACTGGGTGCAGGTGGAGGGCATCCCCGATGAGGCCGCGCTGGCCGCGCTGCGCAGCGGCGTGGTGCTGAACGACGGCCCCACCCTGCCCGCCCGCGCACGGCTGCTGGAGCCCGCGCCCGAGGTTTGGGACCGCAACCCGCCCATCCGCGAACGCAAGGCCATCCCCACTGCCTGGATCGAGCTGATCATCCGCGAAGGCCGCAACCGCCAGGTGCGCCGCATGACGGCCGCCGTGGGCCACCCCACGCTGCGGCTGATCCGCGCGGCCATCGGGCCGTACACGCTGGACGGGCTGGCGCCCGGCACCTGGGCAGATTGAGCTGGTAGGCGTGAAGGGCCTAGGCGGCCACCGCATGCATGCGCCGCGACAGGGCTGACCCACGCGCGCGCAAAAAGGCCCGCAAGCCCTCGGCATAGTCGGCCCCCACGGCCTGCTGCACCGAAGGGCGCGCAGCCAGTGCAGCCCGCCACAGCTGCACCAGCGGCAAGCCTTGCCAGAGCGCCAGGTCATCCATGCCCGGCAAGGTGTCGATGACGTCGAAGTACCGGAACACCGGGCCAAACACCGCGTCCACCATGCCAAAGTGCGGCCCCGCAAAGTACGGCCCCGGCACGCTGCGCTGGCCCAGGGCCTCTTCGATCTGCACAAAACGGCTGCGCAGGTCCTGCGCGCGGGCCTGCAGCGTGGCCTCATCCGGCGCGGCGTAGAAGCCGCCGATAGTGTTCAGCACGGCAGAGCCAAACTCCATCCATGCCCGGTGGCGTGCGCGTTGCAGCGGATCTGACGGGTGCAACACGGGCATGGCCACCTCCTCCAGGTATTCGCAGATCACGGCCGACTCGAACAGGCTTTGGCCCTGCACCTGCAAGACCGGGGTCTTGCCCAGCGGCGAGATGGCCAGAAACCAGTCGGGCTTGCGGGCCAGGTCGATGGTGCGGCGCTCAAACGCCAGCCCTTTTTCGTGCAGAACGATGGCCACGCGCTGCACATAGGGGCACAGCGCGTGCGAGACCAGGGTGAGTGCGGATGCGGCTGTTCGCGAGCTCATGCGGCCCATCCTTGAGCGTGTGGGGCACAGAGGGTGTTCAACAGGCAGGCAATGCAGGTGCAGGTGTGTTTCATAGGCGGGCTTTCTATGGCAAGGGGGTAGACATCGCCCGCGGTGTATCTACCGACGTATGGCGACCAGCAGAATTTATGATTGCAATGACGCAAGCAAAATAAGCAAATATGAAAACATCAATTGCATCCACGCAATACCAATTGGGCGCCGCAGAGCTGGAAGTGCTACTGGCCATGGTGCGCACCGGCACCTTGGCAGCAGCCGGTGAACGACTTGGCGTGGATGCGTCCACGGTGTTCCGTGCCATCCAGCGCATCGAGCGCGGGCTGGGCCAGTCGCTGTTCGAGCGCTCGCGCGCGGGCTACCGCGCCTCAGAGCTGGCCCAGGCCCTGGCCGAGCAGGCCGAGCGCGTGGAAGCCGCCCTGGAGGCCGCCCGCACGGCCACGCAGGCACAGCCCGAGCAGGTGTCGGGCACGGTGCGCATCTCCACCACCGACACCCTCCTGCACGGCCTCATCGCCCCCGCCCTGCAGGTGCTGCAGCCCCGGCACCCGGCCCTGGTATACGAACTGCATGCGGGCAATGAACTGGTGAGCCTGACGCGCCGAGACACCGACATCGCCGTGCGCGCCACCAAGCGTCCGCCACAACACCTGGTGGGTCGGCAACTGGGCATGATCCGATCCGCGCTGTACGCAGGCACCGCCAGCCCGCTGGTCCTGTCCGACGTGGAGGCGGGCCGCGCAGCCTGGATTGCGCCCGACGACGCGCTGCCCGACCACCCCTCGGTGCGCTGGCGCAAAAAGCAATACCCCAAGTCGCAGCCCACCTACCGCGTCAACAGCCTGCTCACCGTGATGGAGCTGGTGGCCCTGGGCATGGGCGTGGGGGTGCTGCCCCTCTTTCTGGCCCAGGGCCGCAGCGACCTGCGCCCACTCACCGGGTCGCTGGCCGACTGTGAAACCGAGCTGTGGCTGCTGACGCACCCCGAGTCGCGGCACCTGCGGCGCATTGCCGCGGTGTACGGGCATCTCGCGGAGACGGTGCAGTTGCCCTGACGCACTCGGGCCTTCCCGTCTCCCTCCCAGCTTGCTGCCAGCACGTTGTCAGCAGCCGGTCTTCACAGTGAGCGCCCATGACCATCACACAGTTCTACGGCGCTTCCAGCCTCGACGGCTTCATTGCCACGGCAGACCATGACCTTGGCTGGCTCTTGCAGTTCGGCGAGATCGAGGGCTCCAGCTACCCCGCTTTCATCCGCGACGTGGGTGCGCTGGCCATGGGCTCGCACACCTACGAATGGATGCTGAAACACGCCATCGACGCAGGCCAGCCATGGCCCTACGTGCAGCCCACATGGGTGTTCAGCACGCGCACTCTGCGCGCCATCCCGGGCGCCGATGTGCGCTTTGTGCATGGCGATGTGCGGCCCGTGCACCAGTCCATGGTGCGGGCCGCAGCGGGGCGCAATGTGTGGATCGTGGGCGGGGGCGAGCTGGTGGGGCAGTTTTATGATGCGGGCCTGCTGGACGAGTTGATCGTGCAGATCGCACAGGTCACACTGGGTGCGGGCAAGCCGCTGTTGCCACGCCGGATCACACAACCGGCGCTGCGCCTGCAGTCGGTGACAACGCTGGGCGGCCTCTTTGCAGAGCTGCGGTACAAGGTGCCGCCAGCCTCGCAACGCAACCCATAGCCACTCTCTTGAAGCTATTGTTTTTATAGCTATTTGCGCTTATCCATCAAGCGTCAGCGGCTCTTTGGACGCAAAAATTCTTAACCCAGTGGCACCGCCTTGTTCACCGGGTGCGACAGTACCAGTGATGTGGAGACGCTGCCAAACGCGGCCAGCGCATCCACCACACGCTCCAGGTCGGCGGGCTGGCCGAAGGCGCAGCGCACCACGAAGCAGTCTTCGCCGGTCACGCGCACCACACCCAGCACTTCGGGCAGGGACTGGAACAGCAATACATAGCGCTGGATGTGCTCATGCGTGGTGCGCACCCGCACCACCGCCTGCAGGCCCAGGCCCACGGCGTCCAGGTTGATGCGGGCCGCGTAGCCTGCAATCACGCCCGCGTCTTCGAGCTTTTTCACACGCTCGCTCATCGCAGGCTGCGACAGGCCGATCTGCTTGCCCAGCGCCGACAGGCTTTGCCGCGCGTCGTGCTGCAGGGCCATGAGGATCTGCCGGTCTTTTTTGTCCAGTTCCACGGGGTGCTTTCTTAGAGCCTGTTCAAAGTCTTTTTGGAGTCGCACAAGTGCCTTGCCCGAAGGGTTGGAGTGAAATCGGGCCGACGAACTTGGAAGTGTTTGGCGCCTCGGCTGCTTGCATGGGCATGAGCCCATGCAGCGCATCCGAAGCATCACTCATACCGATTGCACTCCAATGCGATCTCCAAAAAAACTTTGAACAGGCTCTTAACGATGACTTCAAGGTTTGGGCGGGCGATTTCCGATGAGCCCCCCTGGCCGGAACAGCGGCGGTTTCCTATTGTTGGCGGGCAGTGATGGATCTGCTTTGAGAACATGGACATTGAATGACGACGCGACCTGTTTTGCTGATTCCGGGCATCTACAACTCGGGCCCGACACATTGGCAGTCATTGTGGCAAACCCGGCACGCGGGCGCGGCGCGGGTGGAGCAGGCCGACTGGGACCACCCCGATTGCGACACCTGGGTGCGCACGCTCGATGACGCCATTGCTGCATCGCCCCAGCCCCCCATCCTGGTGGCACACAGCCTGGGCTGCCTGGTCGCGGTGCACTGGGCCGCGCGCCACCACCGGCCCGTGCAAGCGCTGCTGCTGGTGGCGGTGCCAGACCCCGGGGGGCCGAATTTTCCGGCCGACGCCAAAGGCTTTGCCCCACTGCCTGCCGTGCTGCCCGCCCAGCCCGACCTGCCGAGACGGGTGCTGATGAGCAGCACCAGCGACCCGTATTCCACCCCCGGCTTTTCGGCGCAGTGCGCCAGCGCCTGGAACGCCGAGCACGTGGTGCTGGGTGCGCGGGGCCACCTCAATGCCGACAGTGGCCTGGGTGACTGGCCGCAGGGATGGGAGCTGGTGGCGCGCTGGCGCGGAGAGTGAGAACCGCTGCGGGGATTGCCACGCCCCTCTGAGAGCGCAGGCCCAGAGCGCTCAGGCCCCAGTGCCTGGAACCTCCGCGTCAGCCACCGATGGCTTGCGCCTGGTCCATCACGAGGTAGCGCTTGACCAGATCGAAGAAGCTCTCGTAGAAAGCGTCCTTCGAGATGGTCTCGCTGCCCACCTTGACCAGCGATTCGCTGCTGGCAGAAAACGGCAGCGACACGGACCCGATGGCACCCACGCCCACGCTGGCCGAGTTGTTGGTCTTGCGCAGGGCATAGGTGTCCTGCAGCGCCGTCACAAAGCCCAGGCTCACCTTGCCGTCATTGGCCTCGGGCACACACACCACGCGCACCACCATCTGCAGGTGCGACTCGGCTTCGGGCTGGAAGCTCTTTTTGCCCTCCACCAGCTCCGGCTGGTGGGTGGAGATGATGTAGCCCTGGCTCAGCAGCGCGCGGCGCGATGCCTCGCAGGTCTGGGCGGGCGTGGCGTCAAACAGGCGCGAGTAGGTGGCCACCGAACCAAAACTCTCCTGCACCCCAAACGTCTTGGGCGTGGTGCCCACACAGCCTGCCAGCAATGCGGCCAGAGCCAAGCTACCTGCAGCGGCGCCAGAACGAACAGTAAAGCGGGTCGGGAAAAGGCACAAACGCAAGGGCGGGCACTCCTTCGGGGTCATCAACATCATCAAGAAAGTCGTCATTGCGGGGGGCATTTCCGGTTGCCATAGCGGCGCAGAACGGCTGCCATGGCGTTCTGACAGTCTGCACCACACCCGGTTCCCGTCGATTCTAGAAAGCCCTATGCCCAGCCTGGCACAACGCCCTTGCCCGTGGAGGGGCTGAAAGCGTGGTAACCACAGCCCAAAGCCCTGCACACATGCCCTGCGCACCATTTCGGGCATTGCACGCGTCAAGGTATCAATTTGCAGCAGCCCGTAGAGACAACACGCCAGATGCTACACTATTGATAGCTGTTAGCGCTTATCCATAAAGCGCAAAGTGGCAATTTGGCACAACATTCTGTCACCTGCCTTCTTGCTCGCCTTCCACCATTTCTCTCTCCCTCTGCTGCCGTGCCCCTTGCCTCCCTGCTCTGCCTGGTCGTCGCCATCAGCGACGGCGACACCCTGACCGTGCGCTGCGGCGCGCCCGGTGCCTACCAGCAGGTGAAGGTGCGTATCGCCGCCATCGACGCGCCCGAGTCACGCCAGGCCTTTGGCCAGAAGTCACGGCAGCACCTGGCGCAGCTGTGCTTCAGGCAACGCGCCGCGCTGCAGCCGGTGGACGAAGACAGCTATGGCCGCACGGTGGCCCATGTGCGCTGCGGCAGCGCCGATGTGGCCACCGCCCAGGTGCGTGCCGGCCTGGCCTGGGTGTACACGCCCTATGCCGAATCCCGCCCGCAGCTGGTGGCGCTGCAGCGCCAGGCGCGCAGCAGCGGCACAGGGTTGTGGTCACAGAAGCGGCCGCTGGCGCCGTGGACCTACCGGCACCGGCACAGCCAGCGCTGACCCTCTTGTCACACTGCCTCAGGTGCGCAGCAGTGCCAGCACGCCCTGGGGCATCTGGTTGGCCTGCACCACCATGGCGTTGCCCGCCTGCTGCAGGATCTGCTGGCGGGCCAGGCTGGCGGTCTCTACCGCGAAATCCGTGTCGACAATGCGCGAGCGGCTGGCCGACAGGTTTTCGCTGCCGATCTGCAGGTTGGCAATGGCCGACTCCAGCCGCGAGGACTGGGCGCCGATGACGGCGCGCTGGCTGTTCACGTAGTCGAGCGCGCGGTCTACCGACACGATGGCCTGTGCGGCCGAGGTGGTCACGTCCAGCGTGTTGCGCAGGCCCATGGCCCCCAGGCCAATCGCGCCCACGCGGGTTTCCAGGGTCTGGTTGGCATTGGCGCCCACCTGGAACACCTTGGTGCTGATGGCGCCGCTGGTCGAGGCAATGTTTTCGTAGGTCTCGGTGAAGCCCTGCAGCGCGTCCTTGCCCGAGCGGCTGCCCTGGTTGGGCAGCGCCGCCTTGGCGTCGCGCACCATGCCGCCGTCCACGTCGGCGCCGCCAATGGCGCCGGTGTCGGCATTGTTCAGGTCAAAACCGCCGATGAAAGCCGCGCCGTTGAGCCCATACTGCGTGAGCACATCCCCCGCGTTGGTGAAGGCCCCGGCCGAGGCTGCGCCAATGGCCGCGTCCAGCGTGGAACCGGGGTTGTTGCTCATGTAGGTGAGCACATCCTTGATGCCGGTGCCGCCCGCCGTCTTGATGCGGTCGTGCATGTAGCGCACGGCCGAGTAGCTGGACGAGTAGAACTCGCTGGTATTGCTGGGCCCGCCAATGGCCGCCACCACGGCCGCCACGCCCAGGTTGGCCACGTCGTTGCGCACGCGCTCTTCGGCGCCGTGGATGAACTCGGCCGCGCCTTCGGCAAACCACAGGTGGCTGCCGGTGATGTTCTGCCAGTTGGTGGAGCGGGCCATCACCGCGTGCACCATTTCGTGGGCAATCACACGGTCGTTGTAGAACGGCGCAGCGCCGCCATTGGGCGGGTTGGGTGGCACGAAGTCGGCCATGTCCACCTGCAGCACCAGGTTGTTGCCCCGCCCCTGCCCGTCAAACCCGGTGACCTGCACATAGGCGGCCACACCGCCCGCGTTGTCGGTAAAGCCGGTGTAGCGGATGTCGATGGCCGCGCCATCGCCCTGCAGGCCAAAGTAGCTGCGGATGAGGTTTTCGCTGCTCTCCAGCCAGCTGCCCGCGCTGGTCAGGCCGTCAAACACGGACAGCAGATTCTCGTCGCCCACCACGCTGGCGTCGGAGCGGTCGAACACGTCCATGCCGTTGAACTGCGTGGTGCGCCCGGTGCGGTCGATCTCTTGCGCCAGCCGCGTCACCTCGGCCTGGATGGCCTGGCGGTCGGACGCGCTGTTGGTGTCGTTGGCGGCCTGCACAGCCAGTTCGCGGATGCGCTGCAGGCTGGCCGTGACGCTCTGCAGCGCGCCCTCGGCCGTCTGCATGAGCGACAGGCCATCGTTGGCATTGCGTACCGCCTGGTTCAGCCCCCGGATCTGGGAAGTGAACCGCTCGGAGATCGCCAGGCCCGCCGCGTCGTCCTTGGCGCTGTTGATGCGCAGGCCCGAGGACAGGCGCTGCACGGTCGTGGCCATGTCACTTTGTGCACCGCCAAGCCGGCGCTGCGCATTCAGCGACATCATGTTGGTGTTGATCGTCAACGCCATGGCACGCCCCGGGGACTCCTGGTCAAAGCAGATGAATAGACAAACGGTACGAACCGGTCGAAGCGGCACGCCCAGCCCCACGCAGCAGCAGCGCCGAGGCCGCAAACCCGCTTCTTCCTCTCTGCCTTATCGGCGGGCCAGGGCAAAACCTGAAGACCCATTTCTGCGGGTCTTTCCCCAAGCCCGAGCGTGCAGGCCGCACAGCCGCTAGCATCCTGGGGTCTTTCCCATCTGGCCCCCAGCATGCGCTGCCCCGGCCGACCCGCTCCGTTTTCATGACAGTCCCCCATTCCCCCCCTGCAGCACCCGATGCGGAGACCTCCAGCGTCTACGGCCACTCCGGCTTCATTTCCTTTCTGATCGCCCGCGTGGTGGCCGTGGTCGCCACCCAGGTGCAGGCCGTGGTGGTGGCCTGGCAGGTGTATGACCTCACCCGCGAGCCGCTGGCACTGGCCTATGTGGGTCTGGCGCAGTTTCTGCCCATGCTGGCCCTGCTGCTGCCAGCAGGCGATTTGATCGACCGCTTTGACCGCAGGCGCATCCTGGCGCTGGCCTGGTCGGTGGGCGGCGTGTGCAGTGCCCTGCTGTGGTGGCTGGCGGGCCATGGGGCCAGCGGCGTGGCGGGCATTTATGCGGTGCTGATGCTGTATGGCTGCGCACGCGCTTTTTCGGGGCCAGCCATGCAAAGCCTGCTGCCGCAGATCGTGCCGCGCGGGCAGCTCGCGCAGGCCATTGCCGCCAACAGCATGCTGATGCGCGTGGCCAGCATCGGAGGGCCGATGCTGGGCGGGCTGCTGTATGCGCTGGGCGGGGGCGAGTTGACCTATGCCGTGTGCTGCGCGTGTTTTGTGCTGGGCGTGGCGCTGCTGCTGCGTGTGGTGGTGGCCCATGCCACTGCGCCCGGCCCCGCGCAGGGAACGATGTTCGAGCGCTTTGGCGCAGGCATCACCTTCATCCGCACCCGGCCCATCATCCTGGGCACCATTTCGCTGGACCTGTTCGCCGTGCTGCTGGGCGGCGTGGTGGCCCTGCTGCCTATCTATGCGCAGGAGGTGCTGCATGTAGGCCCGGCGGGCCTGGGCGCGCTGCGCAGCGCCATGGCCGTGGGCGAGGTGGGTGCGGGGTTGTACCTGAGCATGCGGCCCTTCAACCGCCATGTGGGCCGCACCATGTTCATCGCCGTGGCGGTGTTTGGCGTGGCCAACCTGGTGTTTGCGCTCTCGCACTGGTTCTGGCTGTCGTTTGCGGCGCTGATGGTGGCTGGCGCGGCCGACATGGTAAGCGTGTACATCCGCGGCGCGCTGGTGCAGTTCTCCACCCCCGACACCATGCGCGGGCGGGTGAACGCGGTCAACATGCTGTTCATCGGCTCGTCCAACGAGCTGGGCGAGTTCCGCGCGGGCACCAGCGCCGCGTGGCTGGGCGTGGTGCCCGCCGCCGTGGTGGGCGGGCTGTGCACGCTGGGCGTGGTGGGCGGCTGGATGCTGGCCTTCAAGACACTGCGCACGGTGGACCGTTTCGAGGAAGCTGCGCAGGCCAGCAGCTGAGCGGTTCAGCGACGGTGCGACAGCCCGTGTAAACAAGCTCCGGGGCGTTTGTGTCGCGCAGGTAAAACCCGCGCGGCAGGCTTGCACGGCGCATTGAGGCGGAGCACCATGCGCCCACTGCCTGTCCCCAAGCGCACCCCATGAACGCTCCTTCCGCCCCGCCCCAAGGTCCTCTTCAACGCCGCACCGTGCTCGCAGGCCTGCTGGGCATGGCTGCCACCGCCCCGCTGGGCCTGGCCCGCGCCACCACCCCGGCGGGCGCCGCTGCCTGGAACACCGCCGACGAGCCCACCCTTGCCCGCCTGCTGGACCGCGTGACCTGGGGCAACACCCCCCAAGGCGCACAGGCGCTGCCACCGCAAGGGGTTGCGGCCTATCTGGCCGCGCAGCTGCGCCCGCCGCCCGCCACGCTGCCGCGCGCGGCCCAGGCGCAGATCGACGCCATGGCCATCACCCGCACGCCCCTGCCCGAGCTGGCCGCGCGCATGGAGGCCCAGCACCAGGCCGCCAAGGCCCAGCCCACCGAGGATGGCCGCAAGGCCGCGCTCAAGGCCTGGCAGCAGGACATGCGCGCGCTACAGCAGGAGGCGGCCGAGCGTTTTGTGCTGCGCGCGCTGTATTCGCCCACCCAGCTGCGCGAGAAGATGACCTGGTTCTGGATGAACCACTTCAGCGTGTTTGCGGGCAAAGGCAACCTGCGTGTGCTGGTGGGCGACTATGAGGAACGCGCCATCCGCCCCCATGCCCTGGGCCGCTTTCGCGACCTGCTGGGTACCACGGTGCGCCACCCGGCCATGCTGCACTACCTGGACAACGCCCGCAACGCAGCGGGCCGCATCAACGAAAACTACGCGCGCGAGCTGATGGAGCTGCACACGCTGGGCGTGGACGGCGGCTACAGCCAGCAGGACGTGCAGGAGCTGGCACGCGTGCTGACCGGTGTGGGCATTGCGCGCCAGCCAGACAGCGACGAGCCCCCGCGCATGAAGCCCGCGCTGCGCCGCCACTACGTGCGCGACGGCCTGTTCGAGTTCAACCCCCAGCGGCATGACTGGGAGCCCAAGACCCTGCTGGGCCAGCCCCTGCGCGCCGAAGGCCTGGGCGAGGTGGACGAAGCGCTGGACCGTCTGGCCCGCGCACCGGCCACGGCGCGTTTCATCACCCGCAAGATCGCGCTCTTCCTGGTGGGCGACAAGCCACCGCCCGCACTGCTGCAGACGCTGGCCCGCACGTTCGAGCGCACCGATGGCGATATCGCCGCCGTGCTGGAGGCACTGTTCAGCGCTCCGGAATTTCGGGCATCGCTGGGCCAGCGCTTTCGCGACCCGGTGCACTATGTGCTGGCCAGCCTGCGCCTGGCCCATGGCGACGCCGTGCTGCCTGGCGCCGAGCCCGCACTGGGCTGGCTGCAGCGCCTGGCCGAGCCCCTGTATGGCCGCGCCACGCCCGACGGCTACCCGCTGGATACGGCGGCATGGGCAGGCTCAGGGCAAATGTCCACGCGCTTCGAGATCGCCCGCGCCATCGGGGCCGGTGTGGCCACCGCCCCCATGCCCACCCCGCGCGAGAAGGAGATGAGGATGGCCGAACAGTCGGCATCGCAGCGCACGCCCCCACCGCTGGCGCAGAGTGCCTATGTGCGCGCCCTGCAGCCCGCCTGGTCGGCCGCCACGCGCAATGCGCTGGCGCAGGCAACATCACCGCGTGAGTGGAACCTGTTGTTCCTTGCATCACCGGAATTCATGCACGGCTGAGGAAACCACCATGCGACGCAGACACCTTCTTCAAGCTCTGGGCGCCAGCGCCCTCGGCGTGCACAGCGCCAGCGCGATGGCCACCCCCGGCGCGCAGGACGTGCGTTTTCTGCTTGTGTTCTTGCGCGGTGGTTATGACTGCGCCAGCCTGCTGGTGCCCACGGCCAGCAGCTACTACTACGAGACGCGCCCGAACATCGCCATCGCCCGACCCGGGCAGGACGGCGGCGCGCTGCCGCTCACGCCCGACTGGGGCCTGCACCCCGCGCTGGCCGAATCGATGCTGCCGCTGTACCAGCAGCGCCAGCTGGCCTTTGTGCCCTTTGCGGGCACCGACGACCTCTCGCGCAGCCACTTCGACACGCAAGACAGCATGGAGCTGGGCCAGCCCGTGGGCGGGCGGCGCGACTACCGCTCGGGTTTTTTGAACCGGCTGGTGGCCGAGCTGAACCCGCGCACCGGCAACACCCCAGCCACGGCCACGCGGCAGCCCATGGCCTTCACCAGCACCTTGCCCCTGGTGCTGCGCGGCGCAGTGGATGTGCCCAACACGCTGCTGAGCGCGGCGGCGGGCCGCAGCGGCGTGGATGCGCGGCAGGCGCAGCTCATCGAATCCATGTACCGGGGCACGCCACTGGCCACACCCGTGGTCGAAGGTTTTGCCACGCGCGAAGAAGTCGCCCGCACCATGCAGGGCGAGATGGAAGCCGCCAGCCGCAATGCGCTGAGCACCAAGGGTTTTGAAGGCACGGCCCGGCGTATGGCGCGGCTGATGCAGACGCGCTACCAGATCGGCTTTGTGGACGTGGGCGGCTGGGACACCCATGTGGGCCAAGGTGCAGCCACGGGCGCGCTGGCCAACCGGTTTGAAGAGCTGGGCCGGGGCCTGGCAGGCTTTGCCGACGAGATGGGCCCGGCATGGAAGAGCACCGTGGTCGTGGTGGTCAGCGAGTTTGGCCGCACCTTCCGCGAAAACGGCAACCGGGGCACCGACCACGGCCACGGCACCGTGTTCTGGGTGCTGGGCGGTGGTGTGGGCGGCGGGCGCATTGTGGGCGAGCAGCAGGCACTGACGGCCACCACCTTGCTCCAGAACCGCGACTACCCCGTGCTCAACGACTACCGCGTCGTGCTGGGCGGGCTGTTTGCGCGCATGTACGGACTGAACGCAGCCGCCGTGGCGCGGGTGTTTCCAGGGACCAAGGGGGCGGACTTGCGGCTGGTGTAGCTTGCGCCGATTGCTATAAATTTAATAGCTATCAGCGCTTATCCATCGCGCGCAAAGGCCGATTTTTATTCAGAACCGCCCCCTGCTTCAGGCGTTGAAGGTGCCAGAGAGCAGCTCGGGCAGGCGCTCCACCTTCATCTTGAAGCCGCAGGCCTGCGCATGCCCGCCGCCGCCCATGCTTTCGGCCAGCGCGATGCAGTCAAAGTTGCGCTGCGCACGCAGCCCCACCTTCACACCTTTTTCGCCAGCGCTCCACATCAGTGCAAAGGTGCCGGTCTTGGCCGAGAGGATGTCGCCCACCAGGCTGTGGAACATGCCGGGCGCATTCACCATCAGCCCGGTGATGCCGTTGAACACCAGCGGCTGCGCGCCTTCGGCAATGTCGGCGCAGAGCTTCTTGTACTTCTGGTCCATGGCCTCACCGCGCACCATGAACTGTTGGAGCTGCTCGGGCGTGAAGGCCGCGATCTCGCGCCAGCGCGCAAAGCCCTGTTCTTCCATGTCGAGGGCCGACAAGAACGCGGCGCTCTCGGCAAACTCCCACTTCCAGATGTCGCGGTCTTCCACGTACTTGAGCAGCTCAGGGATAGGCTCGTGCGGGTGAAAGAACTCCCACGCCAGGCGCGCGCCCGACTTGCTCATGTCGAAGTGCACAACACCGCAGCGGCAGGCAAAGCCAGTGAGTTTTTCGGCGGCGCTCTTGTGGTGGTCCAGCATCACCAGCTTGGCGGCCCGCTCGTCGATGGCAGCCATCACCTCGGCGGCAAAGGAAAAGTCGAGGATGTAAACCGCACGGCCTTGCAGGGGCGGCAGGTCGTCCGCAGACTTGACATCGCCGTGGTCGAGCCCCACGTATTCAGCACTGTCGCCGTAGTACAGCCATGCGGCCAGCGCCGCGCCAAAACCGTCGGGGCAATTGCGCCCGTGGTACAGGATCAGCGGCTTGGGATCGTTCTTGTCGGGGGCAACCAGCAGTTGCAGGGGGAGTATGGTTTTCTTCGTCATGGCCCCCGATTGTCGCCGGGGCGGTGCACCACGCGAGCGCAAAGTGCGCAGCCCGCCCGCGCGCGCTGCGGGAACCAACCCATCCACCGCGCCTCCACCCCATTTGCCCCGCATACCGAAAAGCACCCGATGTTCCGAACCCTCAAAGACCTGTTTGATAGCTTCACGCAGCCCTCTACCACCCAGTCGCCCGCCGCGCGCGCCCACGCCGTGCAACTGGCAGCCGCCGTGCTGCTGGTGGAGGTGGTGCGGTTTGATGCCGCCATGGACGACGCCGAGCGCTCCACCATGGTGACCGCCCTGCGCAGCAAATTTGCGCTGAGCGATGATGAGCTGGAGCGCCTGCTGGAGCTGGCCGTAACCACATCGAAGACTGCCTACGACTACCAGCGATTTACCAGCAGCCTCAACGATCACTTCACGCAGGACCAGAAGATCCAGCTCGTGGAGGCCATGTGGCAGGTGGCGTATGCCGATGCGCGCCTGGACGAGAACGAGATGCACACCATCAGCAAGGTGGCAGGGCTGCTGCATGTGACGCATGGGGAGTACATAGCTGCCAAGATGCGGGCGAAGGAAGCCGCGCTGCTGTGACCCTGTGCAGCAAGCCGCTTGACACTTCGCCTTGACACCCCGAGTCGGCGGTCGGTATCTTCCCCCGCATGACAACAAGGAAAACGATGCAGGTGCAAGTCAGCGGTGCGTTGCTGGCTGCAGAGCAGGAGGCTCACCCCTGTGCTGCGGGTGTGCCGGTCCTTTTCCTGCACGCCAACGTCGCAGACCGACGCATGTGGCGGGCGTCCAGCAGCTGGCTGGCCTCGTTCCGCCCTGCCATCAGCTATGACCGCCGAGGGTTTGGCGAATCGCGCACTCTCGCACCCACGCCGCATTCTCACGTGGCCGACCTGTGGTCGGTAATGGATGCTCTTGGATATGAGCAGGCAGTTCTCGTCGGCTGCTCCATGGGTGGTCGTATTGCCATCGATGCAGCCATGGCTCAGCCTGCGCGCGTGGGTGGCTTGGTGCTGGTGTCGCCCGGTGTCGGCGGCGCACCGATGCCGGAGCCCGTCGCCACGGTGAAAGCGCTCATGGACACCATCCATGCAACCGCATCGCGTGGCGACCTGGATGCCAAAAACGAACTGCAGGCCCAGCTGTGGCTGGACGGCCCCCTGAGCCCGCCGGGCCGGGTCGGAGGCGAGGCACGCTCCCTTTTTCTGTCGATGAACGGGACCGCACTGCGAGCACCTCACCCGGGCGTGGCCGTCGAAGAGCCGTCGGCATGGGGGCGGCTGGAGTCCATCCAAACCCCCACGGCCGTGCTGTGGGGAGATCTCGACCTGCCGCATTTGCAAGACCGATGCAGGCTGCTCGCGCAGCGCATCCCTGCCGCGCAAGGCACCGTGCTACCGGGTGTGGCGCATTTGCCTTCACTGGAAGCCCCGCAGCAGTTCAATGCGGCCCTCGCGCGCTGCCTGGCCGGCCTCTGAGAACCTGTGGGCAACAGGGTGGTCCATCACCCCGCCGCATCGCCTACACCGGCAACCAGCGCCACCAGAACGGTTTGCGCTCTTCCTTGGCACCCCGTGCCTGCAGCAAGGCGATGAACTCGGTGCGCCGGTACCTGCGTGCGGCCTCCAGCGGGGTCATGTCGTCAAAGTCGGAGCGCAACCCGGGGTCGGCGCCGTGGGCCAACAGATAGTGCGCGATCTCGCTGTGCCCATGGATCAGGCTAGCCACCAGGGGCGTGCACAGAATCTCGGGGTGCTGGTAGTTGGGGTTGACGCCCGCGCTGATGTGGTGGCGCACCAGTGCCAGGTCGCCCTCCACTGCGGCGGCGTACATGTCTTTCCAGTCTCCAGCGGACATGGGGTCTCCTTGTATTGTTTTTCGGTTTTGCGAGGAGCGCAGCGCGGGCCGATGCACATGCCTCCAGACCAGGGGCTCCATGGCAAACCGTCGGCATTCTGGCACGCCCTGGCGCGTGGGTAGTAGCGCAAAGAACTACGGCACCCGGCCCAGCTGCTACACCGCTGCCACGGCCTTTTCGCGTTCGGCGGCGGACAGCACACGCACCGCCACCACAGGCGCGCCAGTGGCCGTGAAGAATGGTGTACAGCGGTAGCTACCGGTGAATCGCGCCGCCGCAATGCGGGGCATGAAGCCCAGCAGCGCCTTCAGCTGGCTCCAGCGCATGCGGGGCGGCGTGCCCTTGGCGCTGGCGGTCTCCAGGTGCATCTGCACCGGCCCAAACGCGGGCGCAAGCGGCTCGCCGCCCGCGCGCAGGCACAGGTGGACCAGCCCCACATAGGGCATGCGCCAGTCGCGCCCCGTATTGGCCAAGGGGGTATTGCAGCAGCGCGCATACCAGCGCAGCAATCCCGCCTCGGACAGCGACAGGCAGGCCAGCTGTTCGGCGCCGCGGGTGAAAGACACGTTGCGGGCATGCGTGCCCACCACCTCGGTGCCGGCCAGAGGGTTCAGCACCGCGTCGGGCTGCCCCAGATGGTGGGCATAGGCCTGGCAGTCTCGGCAATAACAGACGGCGTGGATGGCGGAGCGCGTGTCGGCCACCTCGCCGACGACCTTGGCACACTGGCATTGAAAGCGGTGGATCATGAAGCCCCCTCTGATGGACCGGGAGCTTATCGCCCCTGCTGCCAGAATTTGTCAGCAGTGTGCAGGCCAGGCCACGCGGGCGCCCTACCCACCGCCGTATAGTAGAAACGATGCCGCCGCATGAGCCCTGCGCCAGCCCCGGCATCGGCCGTGCTGTCGTGCGGTTGGGCCCCTGTCCACGGCCTCCCGCCCCTTTTTTCTCTACCTTCTTCCATGCCCCCTCTGCACATCCTTTGGCGCGACGAGCACCTGGTGGCCGTCTACAAGCCTGCGGGCTGGCTGGTGCACCGCACGGGGCTGGACGCGGGCGAGACGCGGTTTGTGATGCAGACCCTGCGCGACCAGCTGGGCCAGCATGTGTTCCCGGTGCACCGGCTCGACAAGGGCACCTGCGGCGTGCTGGTGATGGCGCTGCACAGCGACGCGGCGCGGGCACTTTCACAGGCCTTCGAGCACGGCGCCACGCACAAGCGCTACCTGGCCCTGGTGCGCGGCTGGGCGCCCGAGGCCATCGAGGTGGACCACGCCTTGAAGCCCGACGATGCCCCGGCCGATGCGGCCGTCCAGGACGCCCACACCCGCTTTCGGCGCCTGGCGCAGCTCACGCTCGACGAGGCCAGCGATGTGCGTTTTGCCACCACCCGCGCCTCGCTGGTCGAGGCGATCCCCACCACCGGGCGGCGCCACCAGATACGCCGCCACCTCAAGCACCTGGCCCACCCCATCATCGGCGACGCGACACACGGCAAAGGCCCCCTCAACCGCTGGTGGGCCGAGCGGCTGGGGCAGCAGAGGCTGTGGCTGCATGCGTGGCAGCTGACGGTGCCACACCCCGTGTCGGGCGCTGTGATGACGTTTGACAGCGGGCTGCCATGGCCGGGGCCTGCGGGCTGGGGCCCCGGGCACGACACGGCAGAGATTGCCAACGCCAGCCCCGTCTCCGATTGGCAGCGGCTGTTTGCACGCTTGCCGTGGGAAGAGACGCAAGGCACGCCCGCTGCACCGTAACCCGGGCGACACGACGACAGCGCACCCGTCGAAATAATGGGCACTCCAAAAATCAGGAGACTCCGCCCATGACCGCACCCGCCACCAACCGCGTCCTCGCCCACACGGGCGTGCGCTACCCCATCATCCAGGCGCCCATGGGCTGGATCGCGCGCACGCAGCTGGCATCGGCAGTGTCCCGCGCGGGCGGGCTGGGCATCATCGAGACATCGTCGGGCGAGACGGCCAACTGCCAGGCCGAGATCACCAAGATGAGCGCACTGGGCCTGCCCTTCGGCGTGAACCTGCCCATCCGTTTTCTGAAAGACGACGCCATGCTGCGCTTTGTGTGCGCGTCGGGCGTGAAGTTTGTGACCACCTCGGCGGGCAGCCCGGCCAAGTTCATCGCGCCGCTCAAGGATGCGGGCATCACCGTGTACCACGCGGTGCCCACGGTGGACGCGGCGCTCAAATGCGTGGACGCAGGCATCGACGGCCTGGTGGTCGAGGGCGGCGAAGGCGGCGGTTTCAAGAACCCCGAAGAAGTCTCCACCCTGGTGCTGCTGCAAGCCATCCGCGCGCGGGTGGATGTGCCGCTGGTGGCCGCCGGGGGCATCTGCGACGGGCGCGGCATGGCGGCGGCCTTTGCACTGGGGGCCGAGGCGGTGCAGATGGGCACACGGTTTGTGAGCTGCGCCGAAAGCCCCGTGCACGCCAACTACAAGAACGCCATCATCGATGCGGGCGTGACCGGCACCTGGATGCTCAACACCAAGGCCAGCCCTTGCATCCGCGCGCTCAAGTCGCAGCGCACCCAGGCCATCCATGAGGCAGGCCTCATGCCCGCCGACAGCTTTGCGGGCATCCAGCGCGTGTACTTTGACGGCGAGATGGAGGCCGCACCGGCCCTCGCGGGGCAGACCGCCGGGCTCATCGATTCCGTCAAGACCGCGCAGCAGATCATTGATGACACCGTGGCAGAGTTTTTTGCCATCAGCCAACGCATGGGCGCCATGGCTGCAGCGCGGTTATTTGGCTGATCGCCATCACAGCGCAGAGGTAGGGCCAGGGCTCTACGCCGCCTTCGCGCCCAGCGCACGCATGCGCGCCTTCCACTTGGCAATCCCATCGTCGCCCAGTTGCTCCACGCTGCCCACCAGCGTCTCATGCACCGGCGCAATGCCCACAAAGCCCAGGATATTGCGCTCCAGCAACTTCACGCTGTGCGCGCGGAAGTACCAGCGGTAGACCAGCGCTGGCATGCCCATGGTGACTACCACCCGCGCACTGCGCCCTGTGAGCCCCTTGCGGCCAAAGGGGTTGCTGCCTTCGGTATTGAAGGCAAACCCGGGTCGTGCCACCTGCTCCAGAAAACCCTTAAGCAGGGCTGGCATGTCGCCCAGCCACAGCGGAAAAAACAGCACGATGTGCTGCGCCCAGCCGATGTCCGCCTGAGCAGGCTTGAGCGATGCGGGCAGCAGGCCCAGCTCCCACTCGTGCTGGCTGCGCAGCAGCGCAAAGTCGATGGCAGCCACCTCGATCTCGCGCACCTCGTGGCCCGCCGCGATGGCCCCTTGCGCATAGGCCTGCGCCAGCGCGTGGCACAGGTGGGGCGCACTCGCGTCCGGGTGGCCCTGTATCAGAAGAATGCGTTGGGGCGTCATGGCAAAAACTCCTCGCGGCGCCAGGCCCGCCGGTGATGGAGGCCGCTGCAGGCACCAAGGCAAATCGTGACACGCGCAACCCCGAGGTGCAAGCGCCGAGCAGATGGCGCCACCCGCAGGGACGGGTTGGGAAGGCACGGGAGGAACGTGGCCATGGGCGGCAACCGCCAGACGCTTCACTTTTGATAGCTACCAGCGCTTTACCATCAAGCGCCAGGTGCCAATTTCTATCAAAACCTGGCGCCCACACCCCGCCAAGCGGTCGTTGGCGTGCGTCGGCAGTGTCCTACCCCCGCGCTCGCCCGCCACCGGTAGACGCTGCCGCGTAGGAGCAGCACAGTCGCAGGGCAGCACTGTTGCTGCGCCCCCTCCTCCGCTGGACTCCCCGCCATGCCACCACACGCGTACCGCTCTCAGAGCACACCGCCCTCCCTCGTCACAACGCCGGTCACCGGGTGCAAGGACCATGGCCATGGCTGACCTCTGGCAGGAGATCGCCAGCACGGTGGCCTCGGAATTCTCGGACGTGCCCGATGCGACACAGGCCACGCGCATCGTGGTGCGCCTGGCCATGGCAGCGCTGCTGGGCGGGCTGCTGGGTTGGGAACGCGAACACGCGGGCAAAGCCGCCGGCGTGCGCACGCACATGCTGGTGGCCATGGGCGCGGCCCTGTTCGTGCTGGTCGCGCAGCAGGCCGGCATTGAAGCGGCAGACAACAGCCGCGTGCTGCAGGGCATCATCGCGGGCGTGGGGTTTCTGGGCGCAGGCACCATCCTCAAGGGCGATGCCGAAAGCCAGGTCAAGGGCCTGACCACAGCCGCTGGCATCTGGCTCACGGCCGCCATCGGCGTGGCCGCCGGGCTGGGCCGCGAAGCCACTGCGGTGCTGAGCACGGTGCTGGCGCTAGTGGTGCTGTGGGCCATTCCGATGCTGCACGACAAGGTGAGCCGCAACGCAGCCAACCACAAGGCGGACTGAGCCGAGCCGAGGCAGCGCGCTGGCGCGGGCTGCGCTACACTTTTTGGCCCACCGACCCCCTGACTGCGGCGCAGGCCCACGCGCCGCAGTCAGCCACATCTCGTTACCCCATGCACAGTCTTCCAGCGCAGCACCGCTGCCTTGGCGGCACAGCTCCTGCGCCATTTGCCACCCTGCCACCCACCACAGCCTGCAGCCTTCCTGCGGCGGTACAACCATGACGCGGACGAGCGACACCGAGGCTCAGCCTGCGGCATCTGCAGCCGCGACCACAACTGCGACTGCGACGGCCACCACAGCGCAGGCGGCAGCCTCGGGCAACCTGTGCGGCATCGTCGCCATGGTCGCGGCGGTGGGGTGTTTTTCGCTGATGGACGCCCTGCTCAAGACCCTGTCGGCCAGCTACCCCGCCATGCAGGTGGCGGCGCTGCGCGGCTGGGCTGCGTTGCCGCTGGTGGCGCTGTATGTGCTGTGGCGCGGCGAGGTGCGGGGCTTGCTCAAGGTGCGCTGGCCGCTGCACCTGCTGCGTGGCGTGCTCAACGTGACCATGCTGGGCCTGTTCACCTACGCACTCAAGGAGTTGGGCCTGGCCGAGGCCTACACGCTGTTTTTCATCGCCCCGTTGCTGATCACGGCGCTGTCCACCGTGGTGCTGGGCGAGAAGGTGCGCGCCGCTCACTGGGTGGCGATCGTGCTGGGCATGGTGGGCGTGGTGGTGGCCCTGCGGCCCAGCCAGGACGCCTTTTTCACGCTGGGCGCGCTGGCGGTGCTGGGCGCAGCGTGTGGATACGCCGTTTCGGCCATCACGGGGCGCGTGCTCAGCCGCACGGACTCCAGCGCCAGCCTGGTCTTCTGGACCACCGCCTTGCTGGCGCTGGGCGCGGGCACGCTGGCCTGGCCGGGCTGGGTGGGCGTGGACGCTGCACACTGGCCGCTGGTGGCGGGCCTGGCGGTCACGGGGTTTCTGGGGCAGCTGGCCATCACCGAGGCGTTCCGGCATGGGCAGGCGTCGGTGGTGGCACCGTTTGAATACACGGCCCTGGCCTGGGGCATGGGGCTCGACTGGGTGCTGTGGCAGGCCGTGCCGGGGGTTTCCACATTGCTGGGCGGCGCGATCATCATCGGCAGCGGGTTGTATCTGGTGCGGCAGGAGCGGACGCAGGCGGTGGTGCCTCCGTGAGCAGGAGTGCCCCCTGAGTCGCTGCGCGCCTTCCCCCCAGGGGGACGACGCCCTCGCTGCGGGGCGGCCCTTGCTTGGCGTCCCCCGCCTGGGCCGCGCCAGTTTCAAGGGCTACGGGTGGCGGCCACGGCCCGCGCGGTGGCACGGCATGGTCTTACACCCCGGTACGCGTGCGCGCAGTGCAATGGAAGCTCCATCACATCGGCACCACCAAAAAGGAATTCACCATGACCCAGCACGCCACCATTGCAGGCCACGTTACCTACACCCCGGGTGACGGAGCCCCGTTGACCATTCCGAAAGGCCCCGTGGAGCTGGAGCCTTCCAAAGACAGCACCACCTTGAGCTGGACCGCAGACAACGATGCCGTGGGCTCCGCCGCGATCCCGAAGGACCAGTTCAACCAATACGTGCGCGAGGGAAAAATCCGCATCCAGAACTGAGCGGTTCGCATCGAATACTATGAAATTGATAGCATCCAGCGCTTTATGATCAAGCGCCAGAGCCTTATTTCATGCGATATTCACGATGCAAGCCGAAGACATCCTTCATTTCTGGTTCGAAGAACTCACCCCCGCCCAGCACTTCGCACAAGAGGACGCCATCGACGCGATGATCCGTGTCCGCTTCGGTGCCACCTGGCAGGCAGCGCGGCAGTGCGAGTTGTGGAACTGGCGCGGCACGCCCCAAGGCCGCCTGGCAGAGATCCTGGTGCTGGACCAGTTCTCGCGCAACATCCACCGCGGCTCGCCACTTGCGTTTGCGCAAGACGCCCAGGCGCTGGTCCTGGCGCAGGAGCTGGTGGCCGGGCAGCACGACAAGGCACTGGCCCCCACCGAACGCGCCTTTGCCTACATGCCCTACATGCACAGCGAATCCGCCGCCATCCACGCCCAGGCGATGGTGCTCTTTGACCAGCCGGGGCTGGAAAACAACCTGAAGTTCGAGGTGGCGCACCGCGACATCATTGCGCGCTTCGGGCGCTACCCGCACCGTAACGCCGTGCTGGGGCGCTCGTCCACGGCGCAGGAGCTGGCCTTCCTCGCGCAGCCCGGCTCGTCCTTCTGAGCTTGCCGGTCCTTGCCGGTCAGATCGGCCGGGTCAGGTACACCGCCTCGCGGCCCACGATGGGCTCGCGCGTGGGCATCATCACCGTGCAGTCGTCGCACAGCGCGCGGATCTCGTGCGGACCATCGGTGGCGATGAGTTCGCCCTGGGCAAACACCTCAAAGCCTTGCACAGGCCGTGTGAAGCGGAAGTCCGGCGTGCGCACCATGCAGGTCTCCAGCAGTTCATAGCGGCGCTGCGGGCCTGGCGCTGGGCGGTTGGCAGCGGCTTCGACCAGCCCGAAATGCGCCAGAAAATCCAACGCCACGGCCGTGGCCATGTCCGCCGCCGACTGGCGGAAATGCTGGCCACACTCCACCACCAAAGCCACCCCATCGCTCTCAGCCAGCCCATGGCGGCCGTGCTGGATGAGCGGCGTGCCCGAGCCCAGCCCGCTGGGCATCACCAGGTGCACCGGCGGACTGCCAATGGCCAGCGCCACCTGCGCATTGCGCGGATAGGCGGGGTACACCCAGAAAGGCTGCACATCCTGGCTGGTGGAGTGGATGTCCAGGATGTGATCGGCCGCAGCCACCACCGGGCGCAACGCACGGGCGCGGTCCAGCTCGGGGCTTGCGGCCGTGCCGTCCAGTTCACCGGCGGACCAGATGCGGTTGAGGTTGTGCACCAGCTGGCGGCTTTCAAACGGACGGGTCGGGTCAAACGATGCATACGCCGCCACGTTGGCAAAGCTGATGGTCAGCGTGCCAATCCGCGGGCGCACGCCCGTGTCCAGCAGGTGCGTGGCCGCCACCATGCCGCAGATCTCGTTGCCATGCGTGAGCGCATTGATGAGCACGTGGGGGCCTGGCTGGCCCGATTCAAAACGGTGCACGTAGTCGATGCCCACATTGCCCTGGCGGTAGGCAGACAAGTCGCGGGGAAGGACTTCGAAAACGGGAGAGTTTTGCGTCATGGCGGGCAATTAATAAGACAACACATCATTCTCTGCGCAAAGCAAAAACCACATAGCGCGCGGTGTACGATGCCCCGCCCGTTGTTCCACCGCCCTGCCGCACCATGCCCACTGCACGACTTTGCCCGCTGGCCGATGTGGCCGCCTTGCTGCCCGCCGACAGCTGGATCGCCCAGCGCCTTGCAGAGGACCCGGATGCGCTGGCCACGGAAACCGTGCTCTGCATCACCGGCGATGCGCAGGTGCCCGAGCTGCATCTGGATGCGCCCCTGGCCAGCGGCAGCCCGCTGCGGGCGCTGCTGCAGGACGGCAACAACACCAACCAAGCACCCACGGGCCAGCCCTTTCTGATCCTGATAGAAGGGCATCTGCAGATTGACGGCGCACTCACCTGCGACGACACCGATGGCGCCACGCACCTGGTCGTACTGGGCGACGCGCGCATGCACAACGCCGTGGTGGGCGGCCAGCTGCTCTATGTGCAGGGCGCGCTGCAAGTGGCCGACCTGCTGTGGGGCGACTACAACCACGGCGGGCTCACCGTGCGTGGCGGGCTCACGGTGCGGGTGGCACTGTTCACGGATGAATACCCCGTAGACATCACCGGGCCGGAGCAGGTGGAGTTCCTCATGGACGAGGTGCGCGGCGTGCCGCACCGGGCGGAGTTCGCAAGCGAGATCGCCGGCATCGTGTTCGCGCCCGAGTTCCATGACGGCATCGACGATGGCGAAAGCGGCGTCAGCTACGTGCTGGACCGCGCCCGCGTGGTGGCCGCCGTGCGCGCGGGCGACAACGCCACGCGCAGCAGCGCCGAGATCCACGCGCTGATGCCCCTGGAGGCCGACCTGTTCGCCGATGAGGTCATCAGCGTGCGCAACATCCTGGCCGCCGCGCACACGCCCGTGATCGGCCCCAAGGAGCACACGGCCACCGGGTGGTTTCAGCAGACTGATTTCTCGCTGTGCCAGCGGCATGTGGACGCCGATGGCGACCAGCGCGATGACAACGTGTTCATCACCGTCTGGAAGACCTGGGACTTCTACCTGTCGGTATCGCAAGAGCCCGAGCGCCAAGGATTGCTGGCGCGCCTGGCCGCCGCCGTGCGGGGCCGCAAGGTGCCGACCACCGCGCAGCTCACGCTGTTGTACCGCGCCTATAGCGAAGGCGAGCCCGGCGAGTGGTCGCCGCTGGCGGCCGGCACCCATCCCGAAGCGTGGCAGGCCTGCACAAAGGCCTGGCGCGGCGTGTTGGACTACCTGCGCAAGGCAGTGGGCCAACACCGCGCCCGCTACCCGCTCTACCAGCGCCTGGTGACCGAGCTGACCGCAGAGCGCATCGAAGAATTCACCACCCTGCCCGTGTTCACCGAGCGCTACAACGACTGGTGGGACAGCGACAAGAACGGCTGGTGGGAAGGCGACGTGTGGGTGGGTGCGCGCCAGCCCTGCATGCACGAAGGCGAGCCTTGGGGCCGCGCCCTCAAGCTCAGCTGGGAAAACGGCGACGAAGCCCCTGGCGACGAAGACGACAACGCCCACAGCGCCTACCAGATCAACGTGGAAGCCGCGCTGGACGGGCCTGCCGTGGTGGAGTTCACCTATGCGCAGCGCCAGAGCGATGCCCGCACCACCCTGCCCCGCAGCGCCGCCGACCACATAACGCGGCTGCTGCGTTTTTACGGTGCGGTCCAATTGCGCGTGCGCGATCAGCACGAACAGGAGCAGGCCCGTCAGGCCGAGGCGCGGCGCATCGAAGCCGCCGTGCACCTGCTGGCCACGCCCCCGCTGGCACCCGACCTGCCCGATGCAGCGGTCTTCCCCGTCGAGCTGATGACGCTGTCCGACCAATGGCAGGCCGATGGGCAAAGCTATGTGGCCGCCATCCGCGCGCACCAGCTCGCACTGGATTCGGCCGAGGTGCAGGAAGGCAATGGCGATACCGAAGAAGAAGAAGAAGAAGAAGAAAACGAAGACAGCGACCTGCCCTCCGACCCGCGCAAGGCGGCCGCAGCCACCGTGCTGCAACTGGCCCGCGTGGTCAACACCCACGCCGACGAAGACCTGGCCGACCGCTTTCGCCAGCGCTTTGCATTTGCCCCCGACGCCTTCGTGCGGCACGCCGCCGATGCGGGCCGCTTCATCGGCCCGGTGTTCGCGCTGGACGACGGCCGCGTGCTGGCGCGCATCGGCGCCCCCTACGACGACACGGCGCACTGGGTGGCCCTGCAGGGCCTGCGGCACATCCCCTTGCCCGCACTGCGCGGCCTCGGCCGCTCGCCCAACCGGCGCTGCTTTGCGCAAAGCGACGGCCAGCACATCACCACGCACGATGGTTTTGACGGCCCCGTCATCGCCCGCTTTGCACTGCCCCAGGGCAACGAAGCACTGCCGCCTCATGTGGTGGTATCGCCCGGTCCCCTGGGCCAGCGCTGCGACGAGCTGATCCCCTTCAACGACGGCCAGCGTGTGCTGCTGCGCAACCCCACGGGCGTCTATCTGTTGCACGCCGAGGGTGCCGCGGGAGCCAGCAGCCCCGTGCAGCGCATCCACCCGCAAACCTTTGACGAAGACGGCCCCTACACCTGGCCCAAGAACCAGCAGGACGAATCGGTGAACGGCGCCGAGGCCACGATGCTGGCGCTTGACATGCTGCACATGGCCCTGTCACCGGACGAGCGCTACATCGCCGTGGGCGACCAGGACAGCGTGCACCTCCTGCTGAACGTCCGAGGCCAGGTGGTGCGCCGCTACGAGCCCCTGTCGTCCTACCCGCACCACACCACCTTCTCACACGACGGCACGCAGCTGTTTGCCAACTCCTGCCACTTCTACGGGGGCTGCACGCTGGCCGCGCCAGTGAGTGCAGCGTTGCCAGACCTCGCGGCAGACAGTGGAGAAGAAGAAACACACGAAGCCCCGGCCATCAACACCCAGTGGCGCGTGTATGCATCTGCCACCCTGCCGGGCATGGTGGTGCTGGGCGATGCCAACGGCTACCTGCACGCCATCAGCGACGAAGGGCGCCCGCTGTGGCGCCACCACATCGGCAGCACCATCAGCGCCATGGACATGTCGCCCGACGGCAGCACGCTGTGGGCCGCCAGCTACGGCGGCTACCTGGCGCACCTGGAGCGCGTTGAGACGGGGATGGACCCGTATTCCATCGGCACATCGCCGTATGCGGAGGTGCGGCGGTGGATCTTCTGGAGCGATGAAACGGGGCCGTTGCGGTGGTAGGCGATGTGGTGAATGGTTTGCCGAGTGGCAGGCTCACGAGCGTCGGGGATTGAGCTCAAGGGGTCTAGGGAACCCTGAGAGTGAATTCGCTAACCAGCGGAAGGAAGCAGATCGAGCGTAAAGCCATAGTAGGAACCTGCTTCAAGCTCTGCTTGCCAAAGGGAGCGAATGTGCTCCACTTTCGCGAATGCGCCCATCCCTCGCAGCCATGAGGCCCAAACCTCTTCATCGATGAAACCGGTCTTGTAGTAGAGATACTCTTCGGCACACAA
Organism: Acidovorax sp. NN32; assembly: GCF_057597245.1. NCBI lineage: Bacteria > Pseudomonadati > Pseudomonadota > Betaproteobacteria > Burkholderiales > Comamonadaceae > Acidovorax > Acidovorax sp. NN32. The sequence goes on along the minus strand of NZ_CP199679.1, from coordinate 1,852,525 downwards.
GTTGAAGTAATCAAACAGGACCTGCTTGTCAGCAAGGGCAAGCATTGAGACTGCATCACCGGCTGCAATCTCGTTCAGCCGCTCGTTCAACGAGTCGTACTTGGCATTGAACTGACGAAAGAGCTCTGTGAACAGCCGAGTCTCTTGCAGGTGCTGGCTGTAGAGGAAGTAGGCGAATCCAGCAGCTGCGGCTACTGCTGGCAGAAAGAATTCCGCCTGCTTTGCAGGGGGAGCGATCAGAAGGATACCTGTCGCCAACCCGGCTACCGTGACCAAGAAGATGGCAGGGTAGCGGCTGCGCTTGCCCAATGCGAACGGGTGAACGGTCTTCATTTGAGGCCTGATGTTTGAATTGAGCGGACTGCGCAGCTTTTCGCGCAGATTCGGCGATGATGGGCTAGTGCTCGCCGACCCATCTCAGACCTTCGAGCTCCAGTAGTCATATGTTCTTTTGGCGGCATCAGAGTCTGGCAGCCGGGGCTTTGATTTCAGCGCGAATACTCTGAGGGCCAACTTCTCGAATTCGTCTGCAGCCTTATGGTGCCATCCGTTCTGGATAGCCCACGACCGGATATTCTCCGGCTTCTCGAAGTGATCATTTGCTCGAAGGATGCGTAACGTTCTGTCGGCCTGCTCCTTGTCGCGAGGATTCAGCAGGCTGTGCGACAAGTTGATGCCCCGGGTAAGTGCGAGGAGAGCTTGTTCAACAATAGGGTCGCCAATCAGCCTCTGTGAGGATTGCTTTGGAGCACCATGAACGGCAGGGGACCAAGTCCTTTTCCACCCTTCTAGAGCTCCTGGAATGTGTGGAACGGCTACGATTCCGAGTAGATTTTTTATCGAATCTACCTGATCAAGCATCTTCTGATCCGAGTAGACAGAGATAAGCACGCTGGGCTTGGCGACCCACCTCAGTGTTCGAACGGTCTCCAAGCGCATAGGCACTCCAGATGGCAAAGCGACAACACCACCATCGTGCAGCTTCTTCGCACTTTTTTCTCCCAAAGCCGATGCGAGGGTAGTGTACTTAACACTGTCTTTTCCCGGGACAAACAGGATCGCCTCTTGAACCCTTCCTTGGCTCCACTTGCAGATTTCGTCCGCATAGCCAAAGGCAAGATTGATGCCCTCTTCACTTTGATCATCGTCTGGAACCAATACTCGAATGGTGGTCATGCTTCCACTTTCCTATGCAGTGCGGGAACTACGGTTGTTCTGCGAGCGCTAATGATTGGGGTCTATCAGACGCAAGACAAGCAGCAAGCAAAGGGCACAAGCATTCATGGAGTCAGAAAACCTCGTTGGAGTGAACTGCGGCCCACAGGGCAAGGCAGTCGCGCGCGCTAGGGAATGCCCGACATTCGGCTTTGCACGGCTGTCATGCATTATGCGCAACACCCCTGGATTGGACTCCCAGTTTCTGAGCAGTTGCGGAGCCATAGTAGTCCGCACGATGACCTACCACGTAGCGGTAATGTGGCCTGCGGCGACTCTTCTCGTTTCATGGAGGACCCCGGCTGTGAGACACGTACGCAGCAACCCACACCCCTCCCTCAAAAATGCGGCCCAGGCCCCTCCTCTGCGAGCGCATCCTGCGCATTGCGCAGCGGGCAGACCTTGAGCGACAAACAACCGCAGCCAATGCATCCATCCAGCTGGTCGCGCAGCGCCGTCAGCGTGCGGATGCGCTCGTCCAGATCGTCGCGCCAGCGGGCGGACAGGCGGCGCCAGTCGGCCACCGTGGGCGTGCGCCCGGCGGGCAGCGCCTGCAGGGCCTCGGCGATGGCGGCCAGCGGCACGCCCATGCGCTGCGCCACCTTGATCACCGCCACGCGGCGCAGCACGGAGCGCGGGTAGCGCCGCTGGTTGCCCGCATTGCGCACGCTGGCGATCAGCCCGCGCGATTCATAAAAATGCAGGGCCGACACGGCCAGCCCGCTGCGGCTGGCGACCTCGCCCACCGACAGCTCGGATTTTTCGCACAGCTCGGACGTATCAGTCTGCGCGTCCGCTACCACGCGGGCAACGGGAATGCGAGGCTTGCCTGGTTTCACAACAGCTTCTGCAAGGGCTTTCTTCACGGCGATTGACCTCAATTTAACTTGAGGTTTGATACTAACCCATGAAGCCCTTGCAACCGCCGCCGATGCCGCTGCGACTGCGGTCGCCCAGGCTTTCCGGCAATTCCACCTTGGGTTTCACCTTCACATCCCCTCTCAGGATTTCTGCACCATGCGCCTTGATACCGCAACAACCCAGCACCCCGCCACGGCAACTTCCACGCTGCGCTTCATCAACCCGCCGGGCCTGTACGACCCGCGTGCCAATGGCTACACCCATGTGGTGGTGGCGCCCGCCCCGGCACGCACTGTCTTTGTGGCGGGCCAAGGTGGCGAGAACGCGGCGGGCCAGCTGTCTGCCAACTTTGGCGAGCAGCTGCGCCAGGCGTTCACCAACCTGCGTATCGCATTGGCAGGCGCGGGGGCCAGCGTGCACGATGTGGCCAAGCTCACCGTGCTGGTGGTGGACCACACCGAGCAGCGGCTGGCGCTGTTCAGCCAGGCGGTGCGCAGCCTGTGGCCCGATGGGGCGGCACCAGCCTGCACGCTGATCCCGGTGCCCCGGCTGGCGCTCGACGGCATGCTGATTGAAATCGAGGCCACAGCAGTGATGCAGGCATGAGCTGTGCATGCACACCACCCCAGGCAACCACTGTCCCCAAGATGAGCACTCCACCGCACTCCCGCTCCGCATCCACCACACCGCCCAGCACGCCCCGCGCAGAGGCGCCAGGCCTCAGCACGCCGGTGCTGCTGCTCATGGCCGTGGCCTGCGGGTTGTGCGCGGGCAGCAATTACTTCAACCAGCCCCTTCTGCACTCCATTGCCACGCAGTTGCAGGTGCGTGACGCCTCGGCGGCGCTCATCGTCACGCTGGCGCAGGTAGCCTACGCGGCGGGTTTGTTGTTTTTGGTGCCGCTGGGTGACATGCTGGAGCGGCGGCGGCTCATCACCACGCTGATGTTGCTGGCGGCTCTGGGGCTGTTCACCAGCGGGTTTGCGGGCAGCTACACCCTGCTGGCGCTGGGCACGGTGCTGACGGGGCTGTTCTCGGTGGCTGCGCAGGTGCTGGTGCCGTTGGCGGCCACGCTGGCTGCGCCGGGCCGCAGTGGGCGCGCGGTGGGGCTGGTGATGAGCGGGCTGCTTGTAGGCATTCTGGCGGCGCGCAGTGTGGCAGGACTGCTGTCTGAACTGGGTGGCTGGACGCTGGTGTACCGCGTGGCGGGCGTGGCCATGGTGGCCGTGGCGCTGGCGCTGTGGTGGGCAATGCCCCGCTCGCGAAACGCTGGGCGGGCCCAGGGGTATGGCCAGGTGCTGCGCTCTCTGGGCACGCTGGCCCTGCGCCACCCTCGGCTGCGCAGCCGGGCCTTGCTGGGTGGGCTGTCGTTTGCGTCGGTCAGCGTGTTGTTCTCCACCATGGCGCTGTTGCTGGCGGGGCCTGCCCACCGCCTGGGCGATGCGGGCATCGGCCTGGTGGGGCTGGCGGGCGTGGCCGGTGCGCTCATGGCCAATGTGGCGGGCCGCATGGCCGACCGTGGTCAGGCCCAGGTGGCCACGGCCGTTTCGGTGGGGTTGCTGCTGCTGGGCTGGGGCGCGCTCTGGCTGGGCGCCACCAGCCTGGTGTGGTTTGTAGTGGGCATGCTGGTGGTGGACCTGGCGCTGCAGGGCGTGCACATCAGCAATCAGAACGTGATCTACCGGCTGGACCCCACGGCCCGTGCGCGCATCAACGCGGTGTACATGACCAGTTACTTCACCGGCGCGGCCAGCGGGTCGGCGCTCGGGTCTGTGGCCTGGCTGTGGGGCGGTTGGGGCGCCACCTGTGCGCTGGGTGGGGGCATCGCGGTGCTCAACGCCCTGGCGCTGGCGCATGACCAGCGCCTGGCTCTGCGAGCGCATCCTGCGGCAGCGAACCCCGCTGCGGCGCAGCCCGCCATACGCTGAAAGGGGCCGGTTTGTGACGTACCATCCCGGCACGGTCCCATTCCGAGACCTTTACAGGAGGCACCATGGCCAAAGGCGAACAACGCAGCAACAAGATGGCAAAGAAACCCAAGAAGGACACTTCGCTGCCCAAGGAAAGCGGCGGCTCTGACCGCCCCATGCCACCGGTGACCGCCGTCATCCCGCGTGGCAAAGAGAAGAACAAGTAAGTCACCCAGCACCCGCAGGCCGTTGCGCTGAGGCGCGCATGCGCCAACAAGCCGTTTGCTATCATAAAAATAGCTGCCAGCGCTTTACCAATAAGCGCTGGCAGCTATTTTTGTCTTGAAATTCAGCCTTCATCCTCCACGGTGGCGGTGCCCACCAGCGCTGCACGGGCCAGCCAGTCGGTGTCGGGCTCGGGGCGCCCGAAGAGGTAGCCCTGGTACACGATGTCGGGAGCGCGTTGGCTCAGGAAATCCGCCTGGTCGCGGGTCTCGACCCCTTCCGCCACCACGCGCAGGCCGAAGTGGCGGGCCACCGACAGGATGCCTTCCACCAGCACGCCATCGTCGGCATTGGTGGGTGCGTCGCGCACAAAGGAGCGGTCGATCTTGATCTCCTGGATCGGCAGGCGCTTGAGATAGGCCAGCGACGAATAGCCCGTGCCAAAGTCGTCCAGCGACATGTCCACCCCCAGCGCCGCCAGCTCGCCCATCTTGGCCACGGCGTCGTCAAAATCGTCGATCACCAAGCCTTCGGTCACCTCCAGCGTGAGCAGGCGCGGGTCGGCACCGCTGGCAGCCAGCATGGCGCGCAGCTGCGGCACAAAACCCGCCTGCCGGAACTGCCGGGCACTCAGGTTGACCGACAGCCGCAGTCGCCGCTCCTGAAACAATGGCTGCGCCAGCAGCGCGCAGGCATGGGAGAGTACCCAGCCGCCCAGGCTCACGATCAGGTCCGACTCTTCCGCCACGGGGATGAACACCCCCGGCGCCACCAGGCCGTCGCGCGGATGCTGCCAGCGCACCAGCACCTCAGCCCCGGTGATCTGGCCCAACACGTCTACCTGCGACTGCAGGTACAGCCGCAGCTCGCCCGCGCCGATGGCCTGGCGCAGCTCGCGCTCCACGCGAAAGCGCTGCTCGGCCGCCTCGCCCATGCCCTGCTCGAAGAAGGCCGCCCGCCCACCACCGGCCTGCTTGGCGCGGTGCAGCGCCGTGCCTGCACGGCGCAGGGCGTCGTGCGCAACATCGTTGGCGCTTTGCGGATAGAGCGTGATGCCCACGCTCGCACCCAGCTGGGCTTCTTCGGTGTCGTTGTCTTGCAGGTGCAGCGGCCGCAGCAACGCTGTCTGCAGCTTTTCGGCAAAGGCCAGGGCACGCCGGCCCGCCAGCGAGGCATCGGCGCCCAGGCCGTGGAGCACCACGGCAAATTCGTCGCCCGCCACACGCACCAGCAGGCCCTGGGGGGGCAGTATCTCGGACAGGCGCAGCGCCACGGCGCACAGCAGGCGGTCGCCCATCTCGCTGCCGCGTGCATCGTTGAAGGTGGTGAAGCGGTCCAGGTCCAGCAGCAGCAGCGCGTGTTGCGTGGTGGGCGGGCGGCCCGCGCGGCCCTGCAGCGCAGACAGCCGCTCCATCAGCGTGAAGCGGTTGGGCAGGCTGGTGAGGCTGTCGAAATGCGCCAGGCGGTGGATTTCCTGCGCTGCGCGCTTGCGCTCGGTGACGTCCTGCTTGAGCTCTACATAGTGGCTGATGTGGCCGTCGGGCTGGCGGATGGGGGCCACCACCACGGCCTCGGCAATCTCGGCGCCGTCCTTGCGGCGGTTGACCTGCTCGCCCGCCCAGCTCTCGCCGCGTGCCAGGGTGGCGCGCAGGCCGTCCCGCTGCGCGGGCGCCAGGCCATTGCTGGAATAGTCGGCCGATGCCTTGCCCACCACTTCATCGCGCTCATAACCCGTGCGGCGCACGAAGGCGTCGTTCACGTACTCGATGTCTTCTTTCAGATCGGTAATAACGATGCTCTCGGGGCTCTGCTCCACCGCCCGCAGCAGCTTGCGCAGTGCAGCCTCGCTGGCAGCCAGGTTGGTAGCGGTCTGCTGCGCCTCCTGCACCCGGCTCATGTAGTTGCGGCGCGACAGCAGCGTGGCCGCTGCCGTCAGCACCAGAATGCCTGCCAGGTACACCGCACCGGCCACCCGGTTGGCCACCTGCACCGGCTTGAACATGCCCTGGATGTCGGCCCAGATGAACCCCAGGAACAGCAGCGCCGTGAGCCCCACCAGCGTCAGGGTGGCCCTGGCCCCCAGCAGCCAGCCGGCCAGTACGATGATCACCGGGTAGTTGAGCAGGTTGGGGCCGTTCACACCGCCATTGCGGGCCGCCACCAACGACACCGATACCCACACGCCCCACACCAGCAGGTGGGCCGCCTGCGTCCAGCGCTGCTGGCGCGCCAGCCACAGCGCTGAGCCCCCCACCAAGCCCGCCACCAGATTGAGCGCCACACGCGCAGGCTGCACGGGGTCGTCAAACATCAGCAGCACGCCGATGACGCCACCGAGCAGCATCACGGCCCACCCTGCCACACGCACCAGATGGCGTGTGGTGGCGTCTTCGTGGTCGGGCAGCGGAACAGCGGGGGCTTCGGCCATGGCGACGGGGGTTGCAGGGGGAAGGCCATCGTAACCGCAGCCCTAGAACCTGTTCAAGTTCTTACGGATCGGCTGCCTGCAAAACGCCAGCAGCGGCGGCCACGCAACGCCGACGGCGGGCATCCTGCGCGCCCGCTGGGATGCGCCGGGAACCCGGTCAGTCCGTGCCGTCGTCGCTGCCCGGTGCAGGCTCGCGCACACCCGAGCCCTTGCCTTTGGACTTGGCGCGCGCATCCTTCTTGGCCTGGCGCTTGGCGTCTTCGGCCAGGCCCGCAGCGCGCCAGGCTTCAAACTCGGTGGGCGTCTCCAGCGTGATGCGGCCCAGGATGGCGGTGCGGAAATCCGTCATCACGATCTCGGCCGTCTTTTGCAGGTTGACCTTGCCGCCGCCCAGCATGGCACCGCGTTTGCGGCCAATGGCTTCGAGCAGTTCCTCGTCGTGCATCGTTGCCACGGCCCCCTCGGGCAGGCCCAGTTTGTAGCGAGCCTCCAACAGTGGGGCGTAGTTTTTCTGCAGGCGGCGCAGCAGCTCCAGGGCCACCAGCTCCTCGTCGTAGGCATTGCGGCCCACCGCGCCGCTGGCGGCCAGGTTGTAGCCGCTTTCGGGCACCACAATGCGCGGCCACAGCATGCCGGGCGTGTCCCACAGGTAGAAGTCGTCGGCCAGGGTGATGCGCTGTTCCAGCTTGGTGATGCCGGCCTCGTCGCCCGTCTTGGCCTGGCGCTTGTTGCTGAGCGTGTTGATGAGCGTGGACTTGCCCACGTTGGGCACGCCGCAGATCAGCACCCGCATGGGCTTGGCCATGCCGCCCCGGTTGGGCGACAGCAGGTGGCACGCGTCAATCAGCTTGCGCGTGGGGGCCGGGTCGGACGCATCGAGTGGCAAGGCGCGCGTGTCGCTCTGGGCGTTGTACCAGTCCACCCACTGCGCAGTGCGCTCGGGGTCGGCCACGTCCTGCTTGTTGAGCACCTTGAGCGTGGGCTTGTGGCCGGTGATCTCGGCCAGCAGCGGGTTGGCGCTGGAGCCGGGCAAGCGGGCGTCCAGCACCTCGATCACCACGTCAATGTCCTTGATGCGTTCGGTGATGGCTTTACGGGTCAGGTGCATGTGACCGGGGAACCACTGGATGGCCATGCGGGGGTACTTTCTTCTTGGTTCAACAGGTTCTAAGGGTGGCAAGGATAATCGCGGTCCCACTTGCCCTACGCCACGGCGTTGTTTGACCTTCATGCCAGCCCCTCTCGACACCCCGCGCAAAGCCACCGCCACCAAGGCCCACAAGGATCTGCTGTTCAAGAGCGTGACCTTGGCCCTGATTGGCCTGGTCATCCTGCTGGCGCCGTACGTCGCCCGCTCTGCCAGCGTGCGCGATCTGATGAGCCAGGCGGCCCTGGTGGGCTGGTTTGCGCTGGTGCTGGGCATTGCGTTTGGGGTGCAGTACGCCGTGCGCCGCGCCAAGTCCGGGCGCCACAAGCCGTGACTTCACTCACCATGGCAACCCCGGCCCGCGCTGTAGACGGCGCGACCGCGCAGCAGATGTTCCAGTCGCTGCAGCAATGCGCTGCAGACATGGGCATTGCGCTGCGCACCCCGCCGCCCGAGCCAACGACCTGCTGTGGGCGCGGGTGCAATGGCTGCGTATGGGAGGGGTTTCTGGACGCGGCCGAATACTGGCGGCAAGAGGCGCTGCTGCAGCTGCAAGGCTGAAATTAGCGTCTAAACAGCCTCTAGCGCTTGATGAATAAGCGCAAGCAGCTATCAAATCAGGAGTTTCCTGACGCCTGCGCGCCCCATCACCCGAGCTCCTTCACCGCCATGTACTGCTCGCGCCATTCTTCAAACGGCAGCGTGTCTGCCGCCTCGATGGCTTTCTGCGCGGCAATCGATTCATCTGCCATCGCCAGGTAGCGCGCCTGCTGTTCAGGCGTCCACGGCAGGCCCAGCAACGCGTCGCGCGCAGCGATGGACTGCTGGCGGGCAAAGGATTCAAAGCTGTTGTGGTGACTCTGCACGATGCTGTCGAGAACGCGGGCCGATGGTGTGCGCTCGGGCGCAGCCATCAGCGCGCGGGCATCGCGCAGCGCGGTGCTGTAGTCGTCGGTGCCATGGGTGGCATCCAGCGCGGCAGCCAGCGGCTCGCAGGCGGCCAGTACCTCGGCACCCCATTCGGTCAGCGGCACGCTCTGGCCGTTGCGCGACAGGTGCAAACCGGGCTCGCGGCCACGCTCTGCGGTGAGGTGCTGGTTCTGCTTGAGTTCGGCAATTTCGGCCGGTGTGTCGGGCGGGCTGTCGGACAGCAGGCAGTGCAGCAGGAACACATCCAGCAGGCGCATGGTGGGCGCGGTGATGCCCACGGGCACGAATGGGTCCAGGTCCATCAGGCGCACTTCCACGTATTCCACACCCCGCTCGCGCAGCGCGTGCAGCGGGCGCTCACCGGTGCGCACGGTGCGCTTGGGGCGGATGGTGCCGTAGAACTCATTTTCGATCTGCAGCAGGCTGGTGCCCAGCTGGTTGTAGTCGCCACCGGGGTTGCGCACGCCGACGGTTTCGTAGGCGGGGTACGGCTTGGTCAACGCCTCGTGGAGCGAGTTGGCGTAGCCCGTCAGGCCGTTGTAGCTCACGGCCAGCGTGGCCTGCGCGTCGCTCTGGTAGCCCAGGCGGCCCATGCGCAGCGACGTGGCGTGGGGCAGGTACAGCGCGCTGCCGCCCTCCATGCGCTCCAGTCGGTGCTCGCGCCCTTCCACAAAACAGGGGCACAAGGCGGGCGACGCGCCGAACAGGTACAGCAGCACAAACGCGTGGCGGCGGAAGTTGCGGATGAGAGCGAAATACTGCTCGCTGTCCACGCCCGGGAGCGACCAGTTGTAGTGAATGCCCGAGATGGTCTGCATGCGGCGGCCATAGCGGTGGCCCAGGCCCATGCGGTACACGCTCTTGGCGCGGCCCACATTGGAGCTGCCGTAGCGGCCAATCGGAATCGTCTCGTCGGTGGGCAGGCCGCAGGGCATGCTGGAGGCCCACAGTAGCTCGCCGCCGCTGTCCTTGAGGGTGTGGTGCACAAACTGATGCACCTCGGTCAGCTCATCCAGGCACTGCTGCACGCCCTTGTGGGCGCCGGTGATCAGCTCCAGCTGCGACTCGCTGTAGTCCGTGGTGATCAGGGGATGTGTGAGGGCCGAGCCCAGCGCCAGCGGGTGGGGTGTGAGGGCCAGGCCGCCGGTGGGCAGCACGCGCAGCCCTTCCTTTTCGATGCCGCGGCGAATCCCCCCCAGGGCGTCCGCCGGGTAGGCGGCCAGTCTCTCGTGCAGTGTGCTCATATGTTTATACCGATCCAACTTCTGTCGGCCCGGAACTTAGCACGTTGAGCGCTGGCCCGCCTCTGGGGAAATCAAGCCCTTGTGGCCAAGGCCTTTCCAACTTCGTTGGTTCCTTGGGCTGCGCCACTTTGTGGTACTTGCTCGCCGGCACGGTCCGTCACCTGGGCCAGGTGGGCCGCCAGTTGCTCGGGCACATCGGCGCCAATGCCCAGATGAACGCCCTGCGTCAGGGTGATGTGGGCGGCCTCGAACGTGCCCGCGCCCGCACACAGAATGGTGCGCGTGGGCGCGCTTTCGTGCGCCAGCACCAGCATGGCGGGCACCACGGCCTCGGGCTTCAGGGCGTCCAGCACTTCCTGGGGCATCAGGCCCTCGGTCATGCGCGTGGCGGCCGTGGGGGCCAGGGCGTTCACGTGGATGTTGTACTTGGCGCCCTCGATGGCCAGGGTCTGCATCAGCCCCACCTGGGCCAGCTTGGCCGCACCGTAGTTGGCCTGGCCGAAGTTGCCGTACAGGCCGGTGGACGACGTGGTCATCACGATGCGGCCATATTGCTGGGCCACCATGTGCGGCCACACGGCCTTGCAGCAGTTGGCGGCGCCCATCAGGTGCACATCCACCACCAGGCGGAAGTCGTCCATGCTCATCTTGGAAAATGACTTGTCGCGCAGGATGCCCGCGTTGTTGACCAGCACATCCACCCTGCCCCAGGCATCAATGGCCTGCTGCACCATGGCCTCGACTGCGGCCAAGTCAGTGACGGATGCGCCGTTGGCCAGCGCCTCACCGCCCGCAGCACGGATCTCATCGACCACGGCCTGCGCAGCACTCACGGTACCGCCGCTGCCGTCCACCGCGCCGCCCAGATCGTTGACCAGCACCTTGGCGCCGCGCGCTGCCAAAGCCAATGCATGCTGGCGGCCCAGGCCACCGCCTGCGCCCGTCACGATGGCCACACGGCCTTTGAAATCAATACCCATGGTGAAGGTTCTCCTGTCCTGTTGTCTTGGTTGGTCCATCAATCAGTGGAATAGAAGCGAAACACATCTCTCTAAACCGCCTCTGGCGCCCAGCCCCAATGTGCGGGCACCGCGCGCTGCACTGTAAGCCACGCGGCGCTGGCCGCCGGTTGCGCAGGCGACTGAATAAATGAAGGCATATCCGTCTAAAACCCTGCGTTCGCAGAAGCCCGTGCACAGCTGCGGCGCATTGGGAATAATCGGCCTCGCAATCCCGTTCCGGGGGCTTGCTGCTGCAGCGGCACCCCATTACTCACAATTTCATAGCTACCAGCGCTAATAAATCGAGCGCCAGCGGCCATTTTTACCAAGGATTCCCCATGAAAGCAGTCTGGAACGGCGTAGTAGTCGCCGAAAGCGACGACACCGTGGTGGTGGAGGGCAACCACTACTTCCCCGAAAGCGCGCTCCACCGCGACTACTTCACCTTCAGCAACCACAAGACCACCTGCGCCTGGAAGGGCCAGGCCAGCTACCTGTCGCTGCTGGTCAACGGCGAAATGAACACCGACGCCGCCTGGTTCTACGCGGACCCCAAGCCCGAAGCCGAAGAAATCAAAGGCCGCGTGGCGTTCTGGAAGGGCGTGAAGGTCACCCCCTGAACACCCCGCAGCCCACCACCTGCGGGTTATCCCTGTCAGCACTGGACAATCATGTGGATAAGTTTTGACAAGCCCTGTATGACAACGCCAAGTGCTTGATTTGTAAAGAACCACCCTGCACTGCCTCATTTTTAGGCAACGCAGAACACCATGGCGATGGTTATCCCGTTCTGCACTGGACAATGGTGTGGATAACCTTGGATAAGCCTTGTATGGACGCTTTAAGTGATTGATTTACAAGGAATATCCTTGTGACGCTCAAAAAACAGGCAATTACAAAACCCGATCCGCCCCCGCCGCCAACGCCCTCAAACGGCCCCCAAAACCCCCGGTTATCCCTTCCCGGACTGGACAATCTTGTGGATAACTCTGAACAAGCCTTGTATGACAGTTTTAAGTCATTGATTTACAAGGAAACTTCTTATGCCGCTTAAAAAACAGGCAGCGCAGCCTGGACAAAGCATCTGGGGTACAGTCCCCGTCGGCATTCTTCGAAGCGCTCTTTATTTCATAGCTAATAGCGCTTACCAGATAAGCACTAGAGGCTAAAAATACCAGAATATTTAGTGACCACCGCCCCCCTCCAGCACAGCCCCGCCGCCGAACGCAACCAGGGCCCCATCCTGGCGAAGCTGCTGGCCCTGTTGCCACCTACCGGCGCCGCGCTGGAGATTGCCAGCGGCACCGGCCAGCACGCCGCGCACTTTGCAACCGCCCTGCCCGGCTGGACCTGGCAGCCCACAGACCTGCACAACACCCACTTCGCATCGATCACCGCCTGGGCCGAGCAGGCAGGTGCCCGCAACGTGCGGGCGCCACAGCGGCTGGACGTGCTGCATGACCGCTGGCCCAGCGAAGGCCCGGCGTTCGGCGCCGCGTCGTTCGACCTGGTCTACTGCGCCAACATGCTGCACATCGCGCCCTGGGCCTGCTGCACGGGGCTGATGCAAGGCGCCGCCCGCCACCTGACGCCGGGCGGCCACCTCGTCACCTACGGCCCGTATCTGGAAGATGGCGTGCCCACCGCGCCTGGCAACCTGTCTTTCGACGCCAGCCTGCGCGCACAAGACGGCGACTGGGGCATCCGCCGCATCGAAGACGTGGCCGCCGTCGCCGCCCAGGCCGACCTGCAACTGGCCGCACGGCATGCGATGCCCGCCAACAACCTGCTGCTGGTTTGGACACACGCCTCCCGCAACGCTTGAAGAAACGCACCCCATGAACACACCCACCGCAGCCCCGTTTTTCACCGCCAAGGTCGAGCCCGACGGCCAGCAATGCGACGCCTGGCCCGAGCAGCCCCTGCTGTTGTCGCTGGAGCAAGGCGGCATCGACTGGCCCAGCTCCTGCCGCAACGGCACCTGCCGCACCTGCCTCGGCATGCTGATCGAAGGCGAAGTGCGTTATGCCATCGAATGGCCCGGCCTGTCTGCCGAAGAAAAGGCCGAGGGCTGCGTGCTGCCCTGCGTGGCCTACCCGGCAAGCGACGTGCGGTTGCAAGCGCAAAGCATCTGACGTTGGCTGAAGGGGCCTGCCCCCTGCCCCGGCTCGCCCCCCCCGAATGGCGCTTTCCTGCTTGCCATGCCCGGCAGTAGTCACCCAGAATCTGCGGCACATACATTGAGGACTTACGCCAATCGGGATGCAGCAACCGGCTTTGCCGTGGGCGTGTCGCTTGCCTGAGCACTGTTTGCGTCAGTCATGATTGGTTGCAGAGCGAGGGGGGACTTCATGAACGCATTTGCCACACCGGCCGCAGTAGCCACGAATCCACCGCGCGCCGCCTACCGTCCCCCCACCCGCGAGGACATCCTGACCCAGTGCATCGCGGCGGACGCGCAATGGGCCGAAAAGCCCGGCCGCAACCTGGTGCTGCTGTTCGACGGCACCGGCAACATTCTGGGCAACCAGCAGGACACCAACGTGGTCAAACTGCTGCGCATGCTCGGCAAGGGCCACGACCCATCGGGCAAGGAGCCCACCCAGCTCGTTTACTACGACCCCGGCGTGGGCACCACCAACGAGTTCCCGGCGGACGGCATCGTGTCCGAGGCCAAGAACCAGCTGCGGCAACTGGCAGGTCTGGCACTGGGCAACGGCGTGTTCCCCAACATCGCAGAGGCCTACCGGTTCCTCGTCAATACGTACCAGCGGGGCGACCGGATCTACCTGTTCGGCTTCTCGCGCGGCGCATTCACGGCGCGGTCGGTGGCCGGGATGATCAACATGTACGGCCTGATCCACACCGAGGGGCTGCCGCTCATCGAAACGCTGGTGCGCACCTACTTTGCGCCGCGCGGCCACAAAAACCAGGCTGGCACCAAAGACCGGGAGAAATTTGCGGAGGACGTGATCAACAACTTCTCGCTGGGCCGCACGCCGCTGGTGCACTTCGTGGGCGTGTGGGACACGGTGGAGGCCATCGGCCTGGGCGGACTGGGCAGCATCAAGATCAGCAACTCCACCGACTTCGACTGCAAGCGCTTTGCCCACGTGCGCCATGCCATGTCGCTGTATGAATCGCGCAGCAAGTACACGCCCCGCCGCTACGAAGACCCGCACTTCACCGCCGAGGAGCAGCCCTGGCGCAGCTACGACCAGCGCTGGTTCCGCGGCGTGCACAGCGACGTGGGCGGCTCGTACGCGCGCGACGGGCTGTCCAACATCACGCTGGCCTGGATGGTGGACGAAGCCGCTGCCCAGGGCTTGCGGGTGGACAAGAGCCGGCTGCAGCCCGGCGACCCGCTCACCGCCATGCACGACCAGGCGTATGACTGCCCCTACTGGGTCTGGACCGGCCTGAACGCCCGTGACCGTGAGACCAGCGACTTCATCGACCCCACGGCCCGCCCGGTGGACGGCGCCGTGCCCGCGAGCACCGTGCCGCGCACGCAACCCTGGCGCTGGATGGGCATAGCGCTGGCAGCCGCCACGGCCGTGCTGTACGCCATCACCACCCTCGCTGGCTACCGCGCCTGCGACCTGGATACCGCGCCGTTGTGGCTGCAGATCCTGCCCACGGGCTTTCAGCTGTCGGCCCACTGGCATGCCAGCTGGGAGGTGATGTGCAACGCCGAGGGCGTGCGCCGCGTCATCGCCTTGGATTGGGCCCTGCTCGCCTGCTACACCCTGTGGCTGGCCTACCCGGTGGCGTGGGCCGTACGGCGGTTGGTCGCGCGGGCCGTGCCGCAGGGCCGGGCCCTGGGTGGCATTTCGCGCCATGCACACTGGGCGATGGGCACGCTCGTGGTGTCGGACCTCGTGGAAAACTTTGCCACGCTGCACATGCACCTCGCCCACTGGCCCACAGTGCTGACGGTGGCCAGCGGCGTCAAGATGCTGTCCCTGATGCTGCTGGTCGGCTTGATCGTGGCCGGCGCGCTGGCCCGGCATGGCGGCGGCCGCTCGACTGCGTGATCCGCTTTGGCCGCGCCCCAAGTGAACTAAAATCTCGGCTTTCGGGGCGCAGAGCGCTCCCGCACCGTGCGGCCAGCCCCGCACTGCCCGCTCTTTGGAATCGACCCGCCCGGGTCGTGGCCGGACAGCGTGCGGTGCGCGCCACCCGCGCGGCCCACCGAAAGCCCGCCCTTCCATGACCTCCCCCCTCACCCCCGTGCCGATCTCCCCCGTCGAGGACATCGTGGCCGAGATGCGCGCCGGGCGCATCGTCATCCTGGTGGATGAAGAAGACCGCGAAAACGAAGGCGACCTCGTCCTGGCCGCCGACCACGTGACGCCCGAGGCCATCAACTTCATGGCCCGCTTCGGCCGGGGCCTGATCTGCCTGACATTGAGCCGTGAGCGCTGCGAGTTCCTCAAGCTGCCACCCATGGCCGCGCGCAATGGCACGGTGTACAGCACGGCGTTCACCGTCTCCATCGAGGCGGCCGAGGGTGTGACCACCGGCATCTCGGCGGCCGACCGTGCCCGCACCGTGCAGGTGGCGGTGGACCGCAACTCCAAGCCCACCGACCTGGTCCAACCCGGCCACATCTTCCCGCTGCAGGCGGTGGACGGCGGCGTGCTCATGCGCGCAGGCCATACCGAAGCCGGTTGCGACCTGGCCGCCATGGCAGGCTGCAGCCCCGCATCGGTGATCTGCGAGATCATGAAGGACGACGGCACCATGGCCCGCCTGCCCGACCTGCAGCTGTTTGCGGCCGAGCACGGCCTGAAGATCGGCACCATTGCCGACCTCATCGAATACCGCAGCCGCAACGAGTCGCTGGTCGAAAAGGTCGGCACGCGCACGCTGCAGACCGCCTACGGCGAATTTACCGCCCACGCTTTCCGCGACAAACCCAGCCAGGCCGTGCACCTGGCGCTGGTCAAGGGCCAGTGGAGCGCCGACGACGTGGTGCCTGTGCGCGTGCACGAGCCGCTGTCGGTGTTCGACGCGCTGGAGGTCAACCGCTCCATGCACTCGTGGGGCCTCGATACCAGCCTGCAATACCTCGTCAAGCAAGGCAAGGGCGTGGCCGTGCTGCTGAACTGCGGTGAAAGCGCCGCCCAGCTGCTGGCGCAGTTTGAAGGCACCGCCCGCGCAGCCCAAGCGCCTGAACGCGGCCGCATGGACCTGCGCACCTATGGCGTGGGCGCGCAGATCCTGCGCGAATGTGGCGTGCACAAGATGGCTCTGATGGGTCAGCCCCGCCGCATGCCCAGCATGGCCGGCTACGGCCTCGAAATCACCGGCTTCATCCCCAAGGAATAATAGAGTGGGTTATGCACTTTTACGTACTCGCGTTGGCCCTAGGGGCTGGTGATCGCAAGGCGCAGTGCGCAGCCAAGGCCGGGGCCTTGGCAAGCGCTGCAACGCCGCGAGCGCCGGCCCCTGGGGCCAACCCTTTGGGAAAGCCGGGGAAAGGCCCGGCCACGTTGTTGCAGAACGCTTGCGGTATCCATACCGCGGCGCGTCCTGCGCCTAGTTGCCGGGCCTTTCCCCGGCTTTCGCGAGCACGTAAAAGTGCATAACCCACTCTAACTATGTTTGGCGCAGACAAAGGAACAGCGGACAAGCTGGACGGCAAGAAATTGCACATCGGCATCGTGCAGGCCCGCTTCAACGAGAGCATCACCAACACGCTGGCGGCCGCCTGCCGCGCCGAGTTGCTCGCGCTGGGTGTGCAAGAGAAAAACATCAAGCACGTGCTGGTGCCCGGCGCGCTGGAGGTGCCCGTGGCCTTGCAGGCCATGGCCGAAAGCGATGAATTCGACGCGCTGATTGCGCTGGGCTGCATCATCCGTGGCGAGACCTACCACTTCGAACTGGTGGCCAACGAATCCGGCGCGGGCGTCACGCGCCTGTCGCTGGACTACCAGATCCCGATTGCCAACGCCATCATCACCACCGAAAACGTCGAGCAGGCCATCGCCCGCCAGACCGAAAAAGGCACCGATGCCGCCCGCGTTGCGGTGGAAATGGCCAACCTGCTGGACGAGCTGTCATGAGCGAAAACACCCCCACGCCGTCCTCGGCACGCCCGCCCAAGCAGGCCCGCACCGGGCTCAAGAGCACGGGCACGCGCAAGGCAGCCTCCAAGTCCAACCGCAGCCGTGCGCGCGAATTCGCGCTGCAGGCGCTGTACCAGCACCTGGTGGGCGGGAACGATGCGCACGCCATCGACGCGTTCACCCGCGACCTGGCGGGCTTTCACAAGGCCGATTCGGTGCACTACGACGCACTGCTGCACGGCTGCATCAACACCGCCGCCGACCTGGACGCGCTGATCACCCCGCTGCTGGACCGCAAGATGGCCGAGATCTCGCCCATCGAGCATGCCGTGATGTGGATCGGCGTGTACGAGTTTCAGCACTGCCTGGACGTGCCGTGGCGTGTGGTGCTGAACGAGTGCATTGAGCTTGCCAAAGAGTTTGGCGGCACCGACGGCCACAAGTACGTGAATGCCGTGCTCAACGGCCTGGCCCCCAAGCTGCGTGCGCTGGAAGTGGCGGCCGACAAGGCTCCGGGCGCAATGCCTGGCGCGCCCGTCGGCGAAGCCTGAGCGCCCCGCCGAAAGGCTCCCGCGCGTGCAGCCCACTGCCACGCACGGGGCCTTCTTTCTTGAGTTTCCGAGTAACACCCGACCCGCACGGGCAGGACACCTTCCCATGAAGTTTTCCACGCGCGCTGAGCGCATCGAACCGTTCTATGTGATGGAGGTCGCCAAGGCCGCGCAGGCCCTGGCCCGCGAGGTGGCGGGCACGCGCGAGCCGATGATCTTCCTGAACATTGGCGAGCCGGACTTCACCGCGCCGCCCCTGGTGCAAGAGGCCGCCGCGCGCGCCGTGCACAGCGGCGCCACGCAGTACACCAATGCGCTGGGGCTGGATGCGCTGCGCGAGCGCATCAGCGGCTGGTACCAGAGCCGCTTTGGCGTCAATGTGCCTGCACGCCGCATCGTGGTCACGGCCGGTGCTTCGGCCGCGCTGCAGCTGGCGTGCCTAGCGCTGATCGAGTCGGGCGACGAGATCCTGATGCCCGACCCGAGCTACCCCTGCAACCGCCACTTCGTGAGCGCTGCAGAAGGCAAGGCCGTGCTGCTGCCCACCACGGCGGCCGAGCGCTACCAGCTGAGCGCCGACAAGGTGCGTGCGGCCTGGACGGACAAGACGCGGGGTGTGCTGCTCGCATCGCCATCCAACCCCACCGGCACTTCCATCGCGCCCGGTGAGCTGCGCCGAATCCACGACGTGGTGCGTGCGCATGACGGCATCACGATGATCGACGAGATCTACCTGGGCCTGTCGTACGAGGAAGAGTTTGGCCACACCGCACTGGCCATCGACGACAACATCATCAGCATCAACAGCTTCAGCAAATACTTCAATATGACCGGCTGGCGCCTGGGCTGGATGGTGGTGCCGGAAGCCATGGTGCCGGTGGTCGAGCGCCTGGCGCAGAACCTGTTCATCTGCGCCAGCACCGTGTCGCAACACGCGGCGCTGGCCTGCTTCGAGGCAGAGAGCATTGCTGAATACGAACGCCGCCGCGCCGAGTTCAAGGCCCGGCGCGACTTCTTTATCCCCGCCCTGCAGTCCATGGGCCTTTCGGTGCCGGTGATGCCCGACGGTGCCTTCTACGCCTGGGCGGACTGCACGCAGGCCGCCGAGCGCCTGGGTGTCAGCGGCAGCTGGGACTTTGCTTTTGAGCTGATGCGCCGTGCGCACATCGCCGTGACGCCAGGGCGTGACTTCGGCACGGCCGAGCCAGAACGTTTTGTGCGCTTTTCCACCGCCAACTCCATGGCGCAACTCCAAGAGTCTGTGGCGCGGCTGCGCAGCGTGCTGGGGTAACGCGCGATGGCATTCGAGTTCCCCATCCGCGTGTATTGGGAGGACACCGATGCCGGCGGCATCGTGTTCTATGCCAACTACCTAAAATTCTTCGAGCGCGCTCGCACCGAATGGCTGCGGTCGCTGGGCGTGGGTCAGCAGCGATTGCGGGAACAAACCGGGGGCATGTTTGTCGTAACCGATGCCCAGCTTCGCTACCACCGGCCTGCACGGCTGGACGATGAACTGATTGTTACCGCCGCCCTGCAGGCCTCGGGCCGCGCATCGTTGACAATAGTGCAGCGCGCGCTCCTGAAACCAGAGCAGATGACCGAACAAGCCCCGTTGTTGCTGAGCGAAGGCACCATCCGCATCGGATGGGTTGATGCTGCCACCATGCGCCCCGCAAGAATTCCGAACACCCTGCTGGAACAACTCTCACCATGAACTCCCAAGACATGTCCATCATCACCCTGGTGCTGCACGCCAGCTGGGTGGTGCAACTCGTGATGCTGCTGTTGCTGGGCGTCTCCGTCGCCAGTTGGGCAGCCATCTTCCGAAAGCTGTTTTCGCTCAAGCGCGTGAAAGCGCTCAATGAGGATTTCGAGCGCGAGTTCTGGTCGGGCACCAGCCTGAACGACCTGTACGCCAGTGCCGCACAAAACGCCAAGCAGGCCGGTCCCATGGAACGTATTTTTGCCAGCGGCATGCGTGAATACCAGAAGCTGCGTGAGCGCCGCATCGTGGACCCCGGCACCCTGCTCGACGGCGCACGCCGCGCCATGCGCGCGAGCTTCCAGCGCGAGATGGACGTGGTCGAATCGAGCCTTTCATTCCTGGCGTCGGTCGGCTCCGTGTCGCCGTACGTAGGCCTGTTTGGCACCGTGTGGGGCATCATGCACGCGTTCACCGGCTTTGCGGGCATGGAGCAGGTCACGCTGGCCACCGTGGCGCCTGGCATTGCCGAAGCCCTGGTGGCCACCGCGATCGGCCTGTTTGCCGCCATCCCCGCTGTGATCGCCTACAACCGCTTTGCCCGCGACATCGACCGCGTGGCCACGCACCAGGAGACCTTCATCGAAGAGTTCTCCAACATCCTGCAGCGCAATCTGGGCGCCCAGCCCGCACCCGCAGGCCATACGGCCTCGGGCCACTGAGCACGGAGGCCCACATGCCCGCCATGGCATCCCGCGGTCGAGGCCGCCGCACCATCAACGAGATCAACATGGTCCCGTTCATCGACGTGATGCTGGTGCTGCTCATCATCTTCATGGTGACGGCGCCCATGCTGACGCCGGGCGTTGTTGATGTGCCCAGCGTGGGCAAAGGCAAGAACATGCCCAAGGTGGTGGCCCAGGTCATCGTCAACAAGGACGGCACGCTGCAGTTCAAGACGCCCGAAGCCACACGCAGTCTGAACCAGCGCGAGATCGGCGACGCGGCCAGCCGCTGGCAGAAGGCCCAGGGTGCTGACAGCGCCAGTGCCGTGGTCATCAGCGCCGACAAGGGAGTGCAGTACGAAAACGTGGTGAAAGCCATGGATGCCTTGCAAAAGGCGGGCGTGCAACGCGTGGGTCTTTCCGTCAAACAGGGTGGTTGAACCGAACGCACGCCCGCCGCTCTGAAGCCCATGCACGCCCACAACGACCGCGACCAGTTTTCCCCGCCCCGCCCCCCGGCACGCTTGCGCGCCATTTCACTGGCGGTGCTTGTGCATGTCGTGCTCATCGGTGCGCTCACCTGGGGCGTGAACTGGAAGAACAGCGCCGACCAGCCTGCGGTGGAGGCCGAACTGTGGGCTGCGGTGCCCCAGCAGGCCGCACCACGCGCCGTGGAGCCCCCGCCGCCACCACCCGCTCCCCCGGAAGTGCGTCCGCCCGCTCCGCCACCACCACCGCCCCCCCGCGCCGTGGAGCCGCCCGACACGCGCGAGGCGGACATCGCCATCGAACGCGAAAAAAAGCGCCTGGAGCAGGAGAAGAAGGCGCGCGAGCAGCAGCTGGAACGTGAAAAGCGCGAACGTGAGCGCAAGGAAGACGAACGCCGCGACCGCCTGGAGCAGGAAAAGAAGGAACGCCTGCAAAAGGAAAAGGAAAAAGAAAAGGAACAGCGCGAAAAGCAGCTGGCTGAGCAGAAGAAGGCCGAGCAGGACAAGCAAAAGAAGCTGGCCGAAGACAAGCGCAAGGCGGACGAAGCCGCCAAGCGCAAGGCCGACGCGGAGGCCAAACAGCTGGCAGAACAGCGGGAAGCCAACCTGCGCCGCCTCCAGGGCCTGGCGGGGGCCACGGGCGGCGAGAACGCCACAGGCACAGCCCAGCGCAGCGCTGGTCCGTCGGGCAGCTATGGCGGCAAGGTTGCAGCCAAGGTCAAGCCCAACATCGTGTACCCCGACGCGATCTCAGGCAACCCGCGCGCCGAGGTGGAAGTCCGCCTTTCGCCCGATGGCACCATCGTGGGCAAACGCCTGGTGCAGTCCAGCGGCAACAAGGCCTGGGATGACGCAGTGCTCCGCGCCCTGGACAAGACCGAGACCCTGCCGCGCGATGTGGATGGCCGCGTGCCGCCTTCACTGACCATTGGCTTCAGACCACAGGACTGAGCCTTCACAAAAAAAAGCGCCCGGTAGTACCGGGCGCTTTTTTTTAGAGCATTTTTAGCCTCTAGCGCTTTGTAGAAAAGCGCAAACAGCTATACAAACAATAGCAAATCTCTGCCCCTTACCGGTCCCGGCGCTCCATGCGCCGATTCAGGTTCAGCGCGCCCAGCGTGCAGGCCACGCCCGACAGCAAATACACCGTGACCGCCAGCAGCCCGAACTGGGCCGACAGGTACAAGGCCACCAGCGGTGCAAACGCGGCGCCAATGATCCAGGCAAGGTCGGCCGAGAGAGCGGCGCCCGTGTAGCGGTATTGGGGCGAAAAATTGGCCGTGACCGTGCCCGACGCCTGGCCATACGACAAGCCCAGCAGCACAAAACCCAGTAGAAGGAACATGGTGCTGCCCACCTCGCCCGAGTTGAGCAGAACGGGGGCCATGAAGCTGAACACACCGATCAACACCGCCATGCCGCCCAGCAGCTTGCGGCGGCCCAGGTGGTCCGACAGCCAGCCAGACACCATGATGGCCCCAGCTGCCAGGAAGGCGCCTACGATCTGCACGCCCAGAATCTGGGTCACCGGCTGGTCCGAATACAGCGTGATCCAAGACAGCGGGAACACCGTGACCAAGTGGAACAGCGCAAAGCTCGCCAGCGCGGCAAAAGCACCCAGTACCACATTGCTGCCTTCGTCACGTATCACACGGCTCACAGGCACGGGCTGCAGTTCACGCTCTTGCAGCAGCTCGGCGTATGACTGCCCCACCACCAGGCGCAGGCGGGCAAACAGGGCCACCACGTTCACGGCAAAGGCCACGAAGAAGGGATAACGCCAGCCCCAGGCCAGAAATTCCTGCACGCTGAGGCTGCTGTACAGATAGGCAAACAGACCCGCCGCCAGCACAAACCCGACAGGCGCGCCCAATTGCCCGATCATGGCAAACCAGCCCCGCCGTTCCTTGGGCGCCGACATGGCCAGCAGCGACGGCAGGCCGTCCCAAGAACCGCCGAGCGCCAGACCCTGGCCAATGCGCAGGATCAGCAGCGCCACCACGGCAGTCAGGCCCGCGTCCTTGTAGCCCGGCAAGAACGCCATCCCCACCGTGCACACGCCCAGCAAGAATAGTGCAATGGTCAGCTTGGTGCCCCGGCCCCAGCGCCGCTGGATGGCCATGGAAATGGCCGTGCCCACCGGGCGCACGACAAAAGCGACCGCCAGCAGCGCAAACGCCATCAGCGTGCCATCCAGGCGCGAGAGGAATGGAAAGAGGAAGGACGGGAAGACGAGAACGCAGGCGATCCCGAAAACGAAGAAGTCGAAATACTCGGACGAGCGTCCGATGATCACGCCCACAGCAATTTCGCTGGGGGTCACGTCTTCATGCGTATCAGCCCGCGAGAGAGAGGCGGGGCTTTCTTCAAAGCCGGCCGCAGGGTAAGTGGCAGAGGCGGGGCTGCTCATGAACAGGGCTCCTTGTCGTTGTTTGGATAAGACATTCTGTGTTCTACACGCAAGTTTGATCTGGGACAAGTGCGGTTTCACTATGCCGTGTGCAGGACAACACCGCAGGGACCGGAAATGCACCAAAGTGGGGCGCATTACTTTGACCTTGGACAAAATGTCCAATGTACAAAAAAGCTAGGGCTATTACATTCGACGGCACTTCGTTATCCGCGTTTACCCTTAAACGCCTTGGTTGCGCCTGTCACATGTCCAAACTACCTTTACCTCGCGTGCCTGTCTGGCTCGCCGCCATGGCCGCCCTGGGCAGCCTGGCTGGCTGCAGCAAGGCGGTCGTCCTCAACCCCGCCGGCGACATCGCGGCCCAGCAAGGCCACATGGTCATCCAGGCCACGCTGCTGATGCTGATCATCATCGTTCCGGTGATTGCCCTCACCCTGTGGTTTGCCTGGAAGTACCGCCAGAACAACACTGCCAACACCGAGGCCGACTACGACCCCGACTGGCACCACTCCACCACGCTGGAGCTGGTGATCTGGACCGTGCCGCTCTTGATCGTCATCGCCCTCGGCGCCCTGACCTGGATCGGCACCCACAAGCTCGACCCCTACCGCCCGCTGGACCGCATCTCGGCCAGCAAACCGCTGGACGCCCAATCCACCCCCATGGAAGTGCAGGTGGTGGCCATGGACTGGAAGTGGCTGTTCTTCTACCCTGAGCTGGGCATTGCCACCGTGAATGAACTGGCTGCGCCGGTGGACCGCCCCATCCTGTTCAAGCTCACGGCCACGTCCACGATGAACGCGTTTTACGTGCCCGACCTCGCCGGCATGATCTACGCGATGCCCGGCATGCAGACCGAGCTGAACGCCGTGATCAACCAACCGGGCGTGTACAAGGGCATGTCCTCGCACTACAGCGGCGCTGGCTTCTCTGGCATGACGTTCAAGTTCCATGGCCTGAGCGAGAGCGACTTCGCGCAGTGGGTGGCCAAGACCAAGTCCGAAGGCAAGCCACTTACACGCCAGGCCTACATGGACCTGGCCAAGCCCAGCGAGCGCGACCCCGTGCAGCGCTTTGCCAGCGTGGAAGAAGGCCTGTATGACAAGGTACTGAACCGCTGTGTCGAAGACGGCAAGATGTGCATGCACCACATGATGGCCATCGACGAGAACGGCGGTGACGCCTATGTGCGCGCCGTGGGCCTGAATCTGCCGCAGGACGTATGCACCTCGCAGAACGCCGCCCAGGTGGTGGCCAGCCTGGAAGCCCGCCACGCACCGCGCGCCAACTCCGCCCAATGACCCGCCCTTGATTTGCCATGTCGGCGCCCGTGCCAAGCGGGTGTTGGCATCTTCCAAAGACCTTTATGTCCTCCGCACCTGATACCGCATCCCATTGGGCCTTGGGCCGAATCACCTGGGATTCCATACCGATGGCGCACGAGCCCATCGTGCTCTGGACCTTTGTCGCCACCGTGCTGGGTGGCCTGGCCGTGATGGCCGCCATCACCAAATTCCGCCTGTGGGGCACGCTGTGGCGCGACTGGATCTGCAGCATCGACCACAAGCGCATCGGCATCATGTACATGATCCTCGGCCTCGTGATGCTGCTGCGCGGCTTTGCCGACGCCGTGATGATGCGCCTGCAGCAGGCCATGGCCTTTGGCGACAACATGGGCTACCTGCCGCCGCACCACTATGACCAGATCTTCACCGCCCACGGCGTGATCATGATCTTCTTCGTGGCGATGCCGCTGGTCACGGGCCTCATGAACTACCTCGTGCCGCTGCAGATCGGCGCGCGCGACGTGTCGTTCCCGTTCCTCAACAACTTCAGCTTCTGGATGACCACGGCAGGCGCGATCCTGGTGATGGTGTCGCTGTTTCTGGGCGAGTTCTCCACATCCGGCTGGCTGGCACTGTCCAACCTGGGGGCACAGGACCCCGGCGTGGGGCTCGACTACTACATCTGGGCCCTGCAGATTGCGGGGGTGGGCACCACGCTCTCGGGCATCAACCTGATCGTCACCATCATCAAGATGCGCGCACCCGGCATGAACCTGATGCGCATGCCCGTCTTCACCTGGACTGCCCTGTGCACCAACGCGCTGATCGTGGCCTCGTTCCCGGTGCTGACGGCAGCGCTCGTGCTGATGTCGCTGGACCGCTATGTCGGCACCAACTTCTTCACGAACGACCTGGGCGGCAACGCCATGCTGTACGTGAACCTGATCTGGATCTGGGGACACCCCGAGGTCTACATCCTGATCCTGCCGTGCTTTGGCATCTTCTCTGAAGTGGTGGCCACGTTCTGCAAGAAGCGGCTGTTCGGCTACACCTCCATGGTCTACGCCACGGTGGTGATCACCATCCTGTCGTACCTGGTGTGGCTGCACCACTTCTTCACCATGGGCTCCGGTGCGAGCGTGAATACCTTCTTTGGCATCACCACGATGATCATCTCGATCCCCACGGGCGCGAAGATCTTCAACTGGCTGTTCACCATGTACAAGGGCCGCATCCGCTTCGAGCTGCCCATGATGTGGACCGTGGCCTTCATGGTGACCTTTGCCATTGGCGGCATGACCGGCGTGCTGCTGGCCGTGCCCCCGGCCGACTTCGTGCTGCACAACAGCCTGTTCCTGATCGCCCACTTCCACAACGTGATCATCGGTGGTGTGCTGTTCGGGCTGTTCGCCGGCATCAACTACTGGTATCCCAAGGCCTTTGGCTACAAGCTCGACCGCACCTGGGGCGTGCGCTCCTTCTGGCTGTGGGTGGTGGGCTTCTGGGTGGCGTTCGGCCCGCTGTATGTGCTGGGCCTGATGGGTGTCACGCGCCGTGCCAACCATTTTGAAGACCCGTCGCTGCAGATCTGGTTCGTGATCGCCGCCATCGGCGCCGCAATGATTGCTGCGGGCATCGCCTGCTTCCTGATCCAGATCGTGGTGAGCTACCTCAAGCGCGACCAGCTGCGCGACCACACGGGCGACCCGTGGGATGCGCGCACGCTCGAATGGGCCACCTCGTCGCCCCCGCCCGACTACAACTTTGCCTTCACCCCTGTCGTGCATGAAATCGATGCGTGGTGGGACATGAAGAAGCATGGATACAAGCGCCCGCTCGGCGGCTTTGCGCCCATCCACATGCCTGCCAACACCGGCTCGGGCGCGGTCATCTCGGCCTTGTCGCTGGTCTTTGGCTTCGCGCTGATCTGGCACATGTGGCTGCTCGCGGGCGTGTCGTTTGCCGCGCTGCTGCTGGCTTCGATCATCCACACGTTCAACTACAAGCGTGACTTCTACATCCCGGCGTCCCAAGTCGCCGCCACCGAAGAAGCCCGCACACTCCAACTGGCACGCCATGTCTGAACTCCGCCTTAACGCTGGCGCCGCCGCAGGCGCCCTGGCCCCGCGCGACTACCACCTTGCGCACGAGCCCCATCCCGAAAACGGCACCGCACTGGGCTTCTGGCTCTACCTGATGAGCGACTGCCTCATCTTTGCCGCCCTGTTTGCCACCTATGGCGTGCTGGGCCGCAGCTATGCGGCCGGCCCCACCGGTGCGCAGCTGTTTGACCTGACGCTGGTGGCCATCAACACGGCCTTCCTGCTGCTGTCGTCCATCACCTTCGGTTTTGCCATGCTGCGCAAGCAGCAAAAGGATGTGAAAGGCACGCTGCTGTGGCTGGCCGTCACCGGCTTCTTCGGCCTGTGCTTCCTGGGCCTCGAACTCTATGAGTTTGCCCACCTGATCCACCAGGGTGCCACGCCCCAGCGCAGCGCCTTCCTGTCGGCCTTCTTCACGCTGGTGGGCACCCACGGCCTGCACGTGACCTTTGGTCTGATCTGGCTGGTGGTGCTGATGGTGCAGATCGGCAAACACGGCCTGATCCCTGCCAACACCCGCCGCCTGATGTGCCTGTCGATGTTCTGGCACTTTCTGGACGTGGTCTGGATTGGCGTCTTCACCTTTGTGTACCTGATGGGAGTGCTGTAACTATGAGCGCACAACACACAACACACGCACACGGCGCGCATGACCAGGGCGGCCACGACCACCACGGCGACGCGGAACCGCACAGCAGCCTGCGCGACTACACGATCGGCTTCGTGCTCTCGGTCATCCTCACGGCCATTCCCTTCTGGCTCGTCATGGCCAAGGTCATCGCCGACCGCAACACCGCCGTGCTGGTACTGGGCGGCTTCGCCGTGATCCAGATCCTGGTGCACATGGTGTATTTCCTGCACATGAACGGCAAGGTTGAAGGCGGCTGGACCATGTTGTCCACCATCTTCACGGTGGTGTTCGTAGCCATTGCCATTGCGGGCACGCTGTGGGTCATGTTCCACATGAACGCGAACATGATGCCCGAGCACCCCACCCCCACGCCCGCAACGCATGAGGCGCCGGGCCACTCGACGCCCTGATGCCGTCCCATCCCACAGCCCCGGCCCCCCAGGCCTGGCGGCTTCGCCAGGCGGTGCTCGCAGTGGTGGGCATCGCCTTGTTTTTGGGCTTTATCGCGCTGGGTACCTGGCAGGTGCAGCGCCGCGCCTGGAAGCTCGCGCTGATCGAGCGCGTCGATCAACGCGTGCACGCTGCTCCTGTACCCCTGCCCTCCCGCCCAGAGTGGCCCCAGGTGAGTGCAGCCAGCCACGAATACCTGCCTGTCACCGCGCAGGGCCGGTGGCTGGCCGAGAAAACCGTGCTTACCCAGGCCCTGACCGAGCTGGGCTCGGGCTTCTGGGTGATGACGCCCTTGCAGCTGGCCGATGGCTCGCAGGTGCTGGTGAATCGGGGTTTTGTGCCGCAGGAGCAGCGCGCCCAATGGCTGGCAACGCCTATGCCCGCCTCTACCCCCCCTACATCCACCACCGCGACTGTCCAGGGCCTGCTGCGCATGAGCGAGCCTGACGGTGGTTTTCTGCGCACCAATGCCCCGGCTGAGCAGCGCTGGTACTCGCGCGACATTGCGGCCATCGGCCATTGGCTGCAGTTGCCCGAGACTGCCCCCTTCTTCATCGATGCGGGGTTGCCTCCCGTACCAGGCGCCGCTGTGCCCCCGGCAGCGGACACCCGTTGGCCGCGCGCTGGCATGACGGTGATCCGTTTCCATAACAGCCACCTGGTCTACGCACTGACCTGGTACGGTCTGGCCCTCATGGTTGCGGGTGCTGGCTGGTATGTGGCACGCTACGAGCGCCGCCTGCGCGGCTTTGCGCGCCCTGCCACCACCTTCGCCCCTGATGACACCTCTTCGTCCTGATACTGCGACCGCCGCGCCGCAGCGCAACGCACGCTCGGCCGATGCCGCCGCAGGCATCAAGAACCTGCAGCAGCTGATCGAGCTACGCTGGATTGCCGTGGTCGGCCAGGTGTTCACCATCGAGATGGCGCACTACAGCCTGAACCTCACGCTGCCTGTGCGCGAGATGCTGCTGGTGGTGGGCTGCCTGGCGGTGTTCAACGTGGTGAGCCTGCTGCGGCTGCGCACCGGTGTGATGGTGCGCAATGTGGAGCTTTTTCTGGCCCTGCTGATCGATGTGGCCGTGCTCACAGTGCAGCTGTACCTGAGCGGGGGCACCAGCAACCCATTCGTCTTCCTGTACCTGCTGCAGATCACGCTGGGGGCCGTGCTGCTGCGCGGCGCCTACATCTGGTCCATCGTGATCATCACGCTGCTGTGTTTTGGCGTGCTGGCCACACACCACCTGCCCCTGGAGTTGCCGCAGGACCTGCACCAGGGCCTGTCGAGCCTTTACGTGATCGGGTTGCTGGTGTGCTTTGTGCTCAACGCCACGCTGGTGGTGGTCTTCATCACCCGCATCAACCTGAACCTGCGTGAACGCGATGCGCGCCTGGCCGCAGCACGCCGCCGCCGCGTGGAAGAAGAGCACATCGTGCGCATGGGCCTGCTGGCCTCAGGCGCGGCCCACGAGCTGGGCACGCCGCTGTCCACGCTGGCCGTGATCCTGGGGGACTGGCAGCACGACAAGCAGCTGGCGGCCTACCCAGCGCTGAAGGAAGACATCGACGAAATGCAGGCCCAGGTGCAGCGCTGCAAGAGCATCGTGAGCGGCATCCTGCTTTCGGCCGGAGAGACACGCGGCGAAGCCTCCATGCAGACCACCGTGCGCACCTTTGTGGATGCCCTGGCCGAAGAATGGCGCAGCACCCGGTCGATGCCGCAGTTCGTCTACGACAACGACTTCGGCGCAGATACGCCCATGGTGTCTGACACCACGCTCCAGCAGATGGTTTTCAATGTGCTGGACAATGCACGCGACGCCTCGCCCGGCTGGGTGCGCCTGGCCGTCACCCGCAACGCCGATGCACTGCGCATCACGGTGACCGACGCAGGGCCGGGCTTTGCCCCCGACATGCTGGCCAAGCTGGGCACGCCCTACCAGTCCTCCAAAAACCGCCCTGGCGGTGGGCTGGGCCTGTACCTTGTGCTCAACGTGGCACGCACGTTGGGTGGCAGCGTGGCGGCACGCAACCGCCCCGAAGGGGGTGCCGAAGTAACCATCGAACTGCCACTGGCGGCGATCGCACTGCCTGAAGCCAAAGCCTGAAGCCATGAGCCCTACCGACGACGAAGAACGAGAACAAGCGCAACCACTGCTGCTCATCGTGGAAGACGACGAGGCCTTTGCCCGCACGCTCGCCCGTTCTTTCGAACGGCGCGGCTACCGCGTGCTGCAGGCTGCCAGCCTGCCCGAGGTCGAAACCCTGCTCGCACACCACACGCCCGGCTTTGCGGTGGTGGACCTCAAGCTCAAGGGCGAAGCCTCGGGCCTGGCCTGCGTACAAAAGCTGCATGCCGCCAGCGAAGACATGCTGATCGTGGTGCTGACCGGCTTTGCCAGCATCGCCACCGCCGTGGAGGCCGTGAAACTGGGCGCCTGCCACTACCTCGCCAAGCCGTCCAATACCGACGACATCGAGGCCGCTTTTGGCCTGAAGGCGGGCAACACCGAAGTGGAGCTGACCAACCGCTCCAGCTCCATCAAGACGCTGGAATGGGAGCGCATCAACGAGGTGCTGGCAGAAACCGGCTTCAATCTCTCGGAAGCGGCAAGGCGCCTGGGCATGCACCGCCGCACCCTGACCCGCAAGCTGGAAAAGAAACAGGTTCGTTAGGCGGGCACTGGAACCAGGGCTCAATATTTCAAGAATAATTGGCTGCTAGCGCTTAGAGGGCTTCATTGTTAGCTATATTTTTTATAGCAAATCCCATGAGGGCAGCCATCAACCGCCTCAGCCCATCCATAGACACCCTTTGCGCCTGAGGCCTGGCCTCACATCAGCGCTGGCGCTGCACCAGCCAGTGCTCCGCCTCTTGCTGCTTTCCAAACTGCGCCCAATCCAGCGCATTCTTGCCATGCGGGTCTTTGCGCCAAAGGTCCACACCCCGCACCTCCAACCACTCCAGCGTCTGGATGCGCCCTTTGGCAGCAGCCAGCATCGCAGGCGTCTCGCCCCGGCTTGCGGGTGCGGGCTCGTCCAGGGGCTGCCCCTGTTCGGCCAGCCACTGCAAACAAGGCACACAACCACTTTGCGCTGCCATATGCGCCGGGCCCCAGTCCCACCGGTTGCGGGCCGCCATGCTGGCCCCGGCCTGCACCAGGCGTTGGGCGGCAGCGAGGTGGCCGCCGTAGAAGGCGCGCAACAACGCGGTGTCGCCACGCTCGCTGTCTTTGTGTGTCTGGCGAAGGTCGGGCTGTGCACCAGCCTGCAACAGCAGCTCGATGTGCTCCAGCTGCCCCCGGTGGGCCGCCAGCATGAGCACGGACGAGCCGCTGGGCGCGAGCAGATTGGGGTTGGCGCCCGCTGCCAGGGCTGCGCCCAGGGCCCGGGCATCACCGGCGTCCTGCGCGTCGAGCAGCGCGTCGTCCGCAGCAGAATACGACGCAGATGGCTGTACGGCGGCGGCGACGGGCGCAGCCGATGGCCCGGGCAGAGCCGGGCGCACCAGGCCGACAAGGGACGGCCCCCAGATCCACCAGGCCAGAGCAACTGCCAGCAGCAGCAATCCCCAGGCCGGGCGCGAATGCCCGGAGCGGGCAGGCCGCTGTGCGCCAGGGCTGAAATGGCCCCGACGGTGCGACCAGGCCCGCGCGATGGATTGGCCCAACGCAGTGGCAGCCCCTTCGCCACTGACGCCGGGGGTCAACCGAACCAGGGTGCCATCGCGCTCGCGCGCATAGACAGCGAAATAAGGGGTCTCGCTGGCGCCGCTGCCGGTGGAATACAGCAGCTTGTGCACCAGGCTCTGGCTGGCCTGTCCGGGCAGGGCGTCTGCCCGCGACCACAGCGCAGAGTAGCGGCGCACGGTGATGCCCTCATCCCGCACAGACAGAGTCCAGCGGCAGGTGGCAGCCTGCAGGACAAAGGCAACCAGCAGCCACCAGGCGCCGGTGGCCACAAAGAAGTGTGGCAATGCGATGCCGCCAGAGCCGAAGCGGCCGTTCAGGAAGGCCTCCACCACAAGACCCGCCAGCACCAGGCCTGCAGCCCAGCGCCAGCCGCGACGGTTGAATTCAAACTGCCACGCATGCGGGGTCTCCAGCAGCGTAACGGAAGCGGGCAGGAGCAAGGCGCCCTCACCATCCAGGCCCGCTTCTCCTTCTCCGTGGGCCGGATCAGCGGGCGCGATGGGGGTCACTTTCTTCCAGATAGCGCGCCGGTCAAAGCGATCGGCCTGCTCGTGACCAAACGCCTGTGGGGCTGCCTGCACGGGCACGTCGTAGGTCAGTTCTACGTCCCCGCCCGGGGTGCGCAGCAACTCCAGCCGCCAGTCCACACGTTCACCAGAGCGCTGCGCGCCGTGCGGGGGCGCGTCGGGTGGCAGGTCAAAACGTGCCGTCAGCCGCAGCCCGCCATCGTCCGTGGGCTGCACACGCGCGGTTTCAGAGAAAGACTCCACACAACGCTCCGGCGAACCGGAGCTCGATTCATCCACCCGGTACTGGGCCAGGCGCAGCTGCAGCTGCTGGCCCTGCTGGTAGGCGGCGGCACGCTCGGGCAGGAGCAGTGTCATCTCGACCGGGTGGCCCGCACGCGGGACTGTGGGCAGTGCGGTCAGCTCTGCGCCCGCGTAGCGCCAGGCCATGTGGGTATGGCGCACCGACAGGGTCACCAGCCCCAGGCCGATCATCACGAAGAGGGAGATGAAGGCCTTGGCAAACCAGGGGGCGCTGGATTGTGTCCACAGCAAGGCCGCCATAGGGAACGCAATACCGCACCAGAAGATGGTGAAAAACCAGATGGCACCCACCGAAGTGCCGGAAGCGCCCTTCGCGAACAAGCTGGTGGGCGACGAGCCCGGCTGCAGGCCGCCACTGCCAGCTGCCGGCGATGTCCCCCCGGCCCTGACCAGACCCAGCAGGGTGTGCAGAAAAAACCAGGCCGCCACCAGCCCCACCAAGGTAAAAACCAGGGCAAACGGAATGCGGAAAATCTGCAGCGACCAGCGGATGGTGGGATCGATAAGCGACTGCGACGGATTGTTGGGATTGACCAGGACCGTGATGCCCTGCCCCCGTGCCTGCGCGCTCTGAAGACGCCCCGCCCACTGCCGTGGCCAGTCGTCGATGTTGTCGCTGTTGCCCCGCGCGTCCAGGCCGACGCGGGTGCCTTCGTAGGCCTTGCCCGCCATCTGATAGCGGTAGCGGGCCTGCACTTCGTAGGTGGCGCCATCGCTGCTGTGGTGCGTCTTGAGTTCAGCCGACAGGACTTCGGCCTGCACAGGCTGCCAGCCACGCACCTGCAGGGCAGTATCGAGCGTACGGGCGAGGGGCTTGAGCCCGGCGTGGTAGCCGCCCAACCCAAACCCCAGAGCGAAGACCGCGCTGATCAGCAGCGCCGCGAGGCGTGCCCCTACGCTGCTGGTCTTGTCGGCATTGTTTTTCTCTCTTGCCATGGATGTCCCCCCATTTCGTTTTGTTTTTATGGCTGGAGCATAGCGACGAAATCATGACATTTACATGACAAACACGCGTCCATTGCGTGACACGCCGTGGCATGGCTTGGCGATTGCGTGGTTTGCAACAAACATCCAGCGCCAAAAAAAAGCGGCTCCGAAGAGCCGCTTTTTGCTGGTCTATCCATCCCCGAGGGGAAGGATCAGGCGGTCACGCCGTCTGCCACTTCCTTGAACTCGGCGATCTGGTCGAAGTTCATGTACTTGTAGATCTTGTCGCCGTTCTGGTTGATGACGCCGATATCTGCCAGGTACTCTTCCTTGGAAGGAATGCGACCCAGCTTGGAGCAGATGGCCGAGAGCTCGGCCGAGCCCAGGTACACGTTGGTGTTCTTGCCCAGACGGTTGGGGAAGTTGCGGGTGCTGGTGGACATCACGGTAGCGCCTTCCTTCACCTGCGCCTGGTTGCCCATGCACAGCGAGCAGCCGGGCATTTCCATGCGGGCACCGGCCGCGCCGAACACGCCGTAGTGGCCTTCTTCGGTGAGCTGGTGCGCATCCATCTTCGTGGGCGGGGCCATCCACAGCTTGACGGGGATGTCCTTCTTGCCTTCGAGCAGCTTGGAGGCTGCACGGAAGTGGCCGATGTTGGTCATGCACGAGCCGATGAACACTTCGTCGATGGCAGCACCCGCCACGTCCGACAGCGTCTTGGCGTCGTCGGGGTCGTTGGGGCAGCAAACGATGGGCTCGGTAATTTCGGCCAGGTCGATCTCGATGACGGCCGCGTACTCGGCATCTTCATCAGGTGCCAGCAGCTGGGGGTTGGCCAGCCAGGCTTCCATGGCCTTGATACGGCGGCCGATGGTGCGTGCGTCGGCATAGCCCTGGGCGATCATGTTCTTGAGCAGCACGATGTTCGAGTTGATGTACTCGATCACGGGTTCCTTGTTCAGGCGCACCGTGCAGCCAGCGGCAGAGCGCTCGGCCGAGGCGTCAGACAGTTCGAACGCTTGCTCGACCTTCATGTCAGGCAGGCCTTCGATTTCCAGGATCCGGCCCGAGAAGATGTTCTTCTTGCCCTGCTTGGCCACTGTGAGCAGGCCTTGCTTGATGGCGTACAGCGGAATCGCGTGCACCAGGTCACGCAGCGTGACGCCGGGCTGCATCTGGCCCTTGAAGCGCACCAGCACCGACTCAGGCATGTCCAGCGGCATCACGCCCGTGGCTGCGGCGAACGCCACCAGGCCCGAACCTGCAGGGAAGCTGATGCCGATAGGGAAACGCGTATGCGAGTCGCCGCCCGTTCCCACGGTGTCGGGCAGCAGCATGCGGTTGAGCCAGCTGTGGATGATGCCGTCGCCAGGCTTGAGCGAGATGCCGCCGCGCGTGCTGATGAAGTCAGGCAGCTCGTGGTGCATCTTCACGTCCACGGGCTTGGGGTACGCAGCCGTGTGGCAGAAGGACTGCATCACCAGATCGGAGCTGAAGCCCAGGCAGGCCAGGTCCTTGAGTTCGTCGCGGGTCATGGGTCCGGTGGTGTCCTGCGAGCCCACCGAGGTCATGCGGGGTTCGCAGTAGGTGCCGGGCACCACACCCAGGCCTTCGGGCAGTCCGCAGGCGCGGCCGACCATCTTCTGGGCCAGCGTGAAACCCTTGCCGGTGGCGGCAGGCACTTGCGGCAGGCGGAACAGCGTGGAAGGCGGCAGGCCCAGGGCTTCGCGGGCCTTGGCAGTCAGGCCACGGCCAATGATCAGCGGAATGCGGCCACCGGCACGCACTTCGTCGAACAGGACTTCGCTCTTGACTTCGAATTCGGCAATCACGTTACCGTCCTTGAGCGCCTTGCCAGCGTAGGGCAGCAGTTCGATCTCGTCGCCCATGTGCATCTGGCTTACATCCAGTTCGATGGGCAGTGCACCAGCGTCTTCCATGGTGTTGTAGAAGATGGGCGCAATCTTGCTGCCCAGGCACACGCCGCCGAAGCGCTTGTTGGGCACGAAAGGGATGTCTTCGCCCGTGAACCACAGCACGCTGTTGGTGGCGGACTTGCGGCTCGAACCCGTGCCGACCACGTCGCCCACGTAGGCCACCAGGTTGCCACGCGCGCGCAGGTCTTCGATGAACTTCACCGGGCCGCGCTTGCCGTCTTCTTCGGGCGTGATGCCGTCGCGCTTGTTCTTGAGCATGGCCAACGCGTGCAGCGGGATGTCAGGGCGGCTCCACGCGTCAGGGGCGGGCGACAGGTCGTCGGTGTTGGTTTCGCCAGTGACCTTGAGCACGGTGAGCTTGATGCTCTGGGGCACTTCGGGGCGGCTGGTGAACCACTCGGCATCGGCCCAGCTCTGCAGCACGGCCTTGGCGAAGGTGTTGCCCTTGTCGGCCTTTTCCTTGACGTCATGGAACTGATCGAACATGAGCAGCGTCTTCTTGAGCGCTTCGGCGGCGACGGAGGCCACCGCAGCGTCGTCCAGCAGGTCGATCAGGGGGGTGAGGTTGTAGCCGCCCAGCATGGTGCCCAAAAGCTGCGTGGCGCGCTCACGGCCAATCAGCGTGCACACCTCCGTACCGTGCGCCACGGCAGCCAGGTAGCTGGCCTTGACCTTGGCGGCGTCGTCCACACCGGCAGGCACGCGGTGCGTGATCAGGTCCACCAGCGTGGCTTCTTCGCCCGCAGGAGGGTTCTTGAGCAGCTCGATCAGCTCGCCGGTCTGCTTGGCGGTCAGCGGCAGGGGCGGGATGCCGAGGGCGGCGCGCTCGGCCACGTGGTCACGGTAGGCTTTCAACATCATTTTTCTCCGGTTGCGTTCTAAAGTGGGGCGGCGTGCAGCGCGGCGGCGTTTTTCGATAGCCGGGGCGCCTGCATGCGCGGGGTCGTGCGGTTTTCTTCTCTGTGGCGCTGCGCTGGTGAAGGACTTACTTCAGGGGTTCCAGCACACTCACGGGCGGGTTTTTCTTGATGGCCTCGGCCACCACCACCTGCTGCGGGCTCATGCATTCGTCGGCCAGGCGTTGACCCAGCTTCTGGTTCATCAGCATGGACTTGTTGGCGATCTGCAGCCAGACGGCGCCACCCTTCTGGTCTTCCAGGCGCACCGTGCCCGTGGTGGTAGCGACCGGGGCCATGAAGTACTTGAAGCCCTTGCCTTCCACATGGAAGTGGCCTGGGCTCGCGGGCTCGGCGGTCACGGTGACAAAGGCACCGAGTTCGCAGGGAATGCGGCCCACGTGCACACGTTCGGCAATGGCCAGTTCTTCGGGGGACAGCGCGGCTTCGGCAGCAATGATGCCGGTGGCCACCTGGTTCGCCGCGCTCTTGAGCTGGCTGCGGCTGCTGGTGCCTTCGGTTTTGGCTACCGAAGATTTCTTGGCGGCAGGCGCCTTGTCCGCAGCCTTGGCAGACTTCGCATCGGGCTTGGCAGCGGGCTTTGCTGCAGGTTTGGCGGCAGCCTTGGTCTCGGGTTTGGCTTCGGTCTTGGCAGGGGTTTGCGCCAGGGCGAGGGCTGGAGCCAGCAGCATCAGGGCAGAGGCGATAAAGGATTTCATGGGAGGTCCTGCGTGGAAAAATTCAGGAATGTTCACAACGGAACGGAGGCCGACGCGCCAAACCAATGGCGCACGGCAAGAGGAAGTGTGCGCCCGGTACGGTGAGCGCGCTCCAGCACCTGCCAGTAAAAGCGATAGCTGGCGCGGTCGTGCAACGTGCCTTCAAAACTGATGGGAGCCCAATCAGAATCTACGGCAGCAGCTATTATTTTTGAAGCAACTTCGATGTCATCCTGCTGAGGCGCAAACGCCTGCAGGATGGATCGGATCTGTGCGGGATGGATGCTCCACATGCGGGTATAGCCCAGCTCGCGCGCGGCACGGCTGGCGGCGCCTTGCATGGCCACCGTATCGGCGAACTCCGTCACCACACAGTGCGATGGCACCTTGCCGTGGGCATGGCAGGCAGCGGCAATCTCCAGCTTGGCACGCACCACCAGTGGGTGCGAAAACTGCCCCACCGAAGTCATGCCATGCGCAGGGATGGCGCCACCATGGGCCGACACAAAATCCATGAGGCCAAAACTCAGGCTCTGCACGCGCGGGTGGGCTGCGATTTCAAAAGCACGGTGCACCGCAGTAGGGGATTCGATGAGGACATGGATCGGTACTGGGGCGGCAGAGGCTTTCTCCAGCGCCCGCTCCGCGGCCAGTACATCGTCCACAGATTCCACCTTGGGAACCATGATGTGGCTGAGCCGATGGCCTGCTTCGCCCGCTATCGTGGCGACATCGTTGGCGAATGCCGGGTGGTCCACCGCGTGGACCCGGGCGGCCACGCGGGCACCGGGTGCAGCGCCCAGGGCCAGACGGGCAACCAGCCGGGCGTGGTCGGCTTCAAGGCCGACGGGGGCGCCGTCTTCGCAATCGAGGGTGACATCAAAGACGCAGGTACCGAACTCCTGCGTCATCTCGGCCTGCAGCTGCAGGCTCTTGCGCATGCGCGCTTCGACGCCGCTGTAGTGGTCACAGACCGGCAGGAAGCCTGTCTGCGCCTGGGCGCCCAGCAACACATCGCGTGGATGGGATGGCGCAGCGCCCTGCCCCTGCGCGGGGACCCGGGCGGCCCGAAGGCCCGATGCCTGTGGCGTCGGCTGCATGGCGCTCACCTGGTTTACAGCAGGTGCTTGACGCCGTCTTGCTCGCCTTGCAGCTCAGCCAGCGTGATGTTGATGCGCTCTTGCGAGAACGCGTCGATTTCCAGACCTTCAACGATCTTGTACTCGCCGTTTTCGCACGTCACGGGGAAACCGAACATGGTGTCCTTGGGGATGCCGTACTGGCCGTCCGAAGGAATGCCCATGGTGACCCACTTGCCGTTGGTGCCCAGGGCCCAGTCACGCATGTGGTCGATGGCGGCGTTGGCAGCCGAAGCAGCCGACGACAGGCCACGCGCTTCGATAATGGCAGCGCCGCGCTTGCCCACGGTGGGCAGGAAAGTGTTGGCGTTCCATTCCTGGTCGTTGATCATCTTGGCGACGCTTTCACCGTTGATGGTCGCGAAGCGGTAGTCGGCGTACATCGTGGGCGAATGGTTGCCCCAGACGGTCAGCTTTTCGATGTCCGCCACGGCCTTGCCGGTCTTGGCAGCGATCTGGCTGGCAGCGCGGTTGTGGTCCAGGCGCAGCATGGCGGTGAAGTTCTTGCGTGGCAGGTCGGGGGCCGACTTCATGGCGATGTAGGCGTTGGTGTTGGCAGGGTTGCCTACGACCAGCACCTTCACGTTGCGCGAAGCCACGGCATTCAGGGCCTTGCCCTGTGCCGTGAAGATGGCGCCGTTGACAGCCAGCAGTTCGGCGCGTTCCATGCCCGGGCCGCGGGGGCGCGAACCGACCAACAGGGCGTAGTCGGCGTCCTTGAAAGCGGTCATGGGGTCGCTGTGGGCTTCCATGCCCACCAGCAGGGGGAACGCGCAATCGTCCAGTTCCATCATCACGCCCTTGAGCGCCTTCTGGGGGCCTTCGACAGGCACTTCGAGCAATTGCAGGATGACGGGCTGGTCCTTGCCCAGCATTTCGCCGGAGGCGATGCGGAACAGCAGGGCGTAACCAATTTGACCAGCGGCACCGGTGACGGCGACGCGAACAGGCTTCTTGCTCATGGTGAAAACTCCAGGGAAGTGAGGAAAACAGGTGTGAGTGCAACGCAAGCACCAGCGCCTGTTACCAGCAGCCCGTGCCCCGCAAAACAGCCTTGGAGTGTACCGCTGATTGGACACCTCGGTCAATTTGTCTTATGTCTTATATAAGATATGATTAACACCCTGACACAGCCCGCATATCACTTCGCGTGCGGCCCGCCCTTCTCCCGATCGCCATGTCCTCGCTTCCGCTCAACGCCGACAACCCTGCGCAGCCTTTGGCAGGCACGGGCTCTGCCACGCCCGCGTTCAGCCCCCTGTACCAGCAGATCAAAGGGCTCATCCTGCAAAGTCTGCAACAGGGCGAGTGGAAACCGGGCGAATCCATCCCCAGCGAGATGGAGCTGGCTGCACGCTTTCGCGTGAGTCAGGGCACGGTGCGCAAGGCCATTGACGAGCTGGCGGCCGAAAACCTCGTGATGCGGCGCCAGGGCAAGGGTACCTTTGTGGCCACCCATGCCGAGCAGCATGTGCAGTACCGTTTTCTCAAGCTCATGCCCGACACGGGTGACGTCCGCGTGGAGGGCCCTGCACAGCGCAAGGTGATCGATTGTCGGCGTGTGCGTGCCAGCGCTGACGTGGCGCGCGCACTGGCACTGCGCAGCGCCGATCCGGTGGTCCAGGCGCGGCGTGTCCTGTCATTCGCAGGCGTACCCACCATCCTGGAAGACATCTGGCTGCCCGGCCAGGCTTTCAAAGGGCTGACGGCCGAACAATTGGCCAACTACCAAGGCCCTACTTACGCCATGTTTGAACTCGACTTCGGCGTACGCATGGTACGTGCCGAGGAGAAAATACGTGCCGTACTGCCCGATGCCGACCAGGCGGCGATGCTGCAGATCCCACAGGCCACGCCGCTGCTGAGCGTGGAGCGCATCGCCTACACCTACAACGACGTTCCGATGGAGTTACGGCGCGGCCTGTACCTGACCGACACGCACCATTACCGTAACGAACTGAGCTGACACCACCCTGGCAACTGAGCGGAAACGTAGAACATTCGGGCTGGAGCAAACCCTTCTTGTTGCGTTGCAATAGAATTTTGCGTTCTTTGCATCTTCAAATTACAAAGCAGTTACATCCACGAAAGCACACAACATGACAGAACTCGCCAAAAAACGGCCTGAATTCCGCAACATCAATGCCTTCAAGGACCTGACCACCTACCGCATGACTCCTGCCGCGTGGGTTTCGATCCTGCACCGCGGCAGCGGGCTGATCATGTTCCTGCTGCTGCCCTTCATCATCTGGATGTTCGACACCTCGGTGTCGTCTGAAATCTCGTTCGCCCGGTTCTCGGCGGCTTTCAACATCGGCATTGGCTTCGTGCCCGGCTGGTTCATCAAACTGGTGGCCCTGGCACTGATCTGGGCCTACCTGCACCACTTCACCGCTGGCCTGCGCCACCTGTGGATGGATGTGAGCCACAGCGCCGTGAACAAGGAATTCGGCAAGTCCTCGGCCTTTGCCGTCCTGGCCATCAGCATCACGCTGACCCTGGTGCTGGGCGCCAAGCTTTTCGGCCTGTACTGATCGATCAACCCCAAAAAGCGGCGGCTGCTGCCAGGCAGTGCCCGCCGAAGAACGAGAGGAAATTCCCATGTCCGTCAATTACGGTTCCAAGCGCGTCGTCGTCGGCGCCCACTATGGCCTGCGCGACTGGCTCAGCCAGCGCGTCACGGCAGTCCTGATGGCCCTGTTCACCCTGGCACTGCTGGCCCAGGTGATCTTCTCCAAAGGCCCCATCGGCTACGACAAATGGGCCGGTATCTTCTCGGCCCAGTGGATGAAGGTGCTGACCTTCTCCGTGATCGTTGCACTGGCTTGGCACGCCTGGATCGGCCTGCGTGAAGTCTTGATGGACTACATCAAGCCCGTGGGCCTGCGCTTGGCACTGCAGGTGTTCAGCATCGTCTGGCTGGTCGGCTGTGCCGGCTGGGGTATCCAGGTTTTGTGGCGTCTCTGATTGATCCCCGCGACTGAAGGCAAAAAATAATGAGCTACACCAACGCTAACATCACCCGCCGCAAGTTCGATGTCGTCATCGTCGGCGCAGGCGGCTCCGGCATGCGTGCCGCGCTTGAACTCTCCCGCGCAGGCCTGAACGTGGCCTCGCTGTCCAAGGTTTTCCCCACCCGTTCGCACACCGTGGCTGCACAAGGCGGCGTAAGCGCATCGCTGGGCAACATGTCCGAAGACAACTGGCACTACCACTTCTACGACACCATCAAGGGCTCCGACTGGCTGGGCGACCAGGACGCCATCGAGTTCATGTGCCGCGAAGCACCCAAGGTGGTGTATGAGCTGGAACACTTCGGCATGCCGTTCGACCGCAACCCCGACGGCACCATCTACCAGCGCCCCTTTGGCGGCCACACCGCCAACTATGGCGAAAAGCCCGTGCAACGCGCCTGCGCCGCTGCCGACCGCACCGGCCACGCCATGCTGCACACGCTGTACCAGCAGAACGTGAAGGCCAAGACCAACTTCTTCGTCGAATGGATGGCGCTGGACCTGGTCCGCGACGCCGACGGCGACGTGGTGGGCGTAACCGCCCTGGAAATGGAAACCGGCGACCTGTACATCCTGGAAGCCAAGACCGTGCTGCTGGCCACCGGCGGTGCAGGTCGCATCTTTGCGGCATCGACCAACGCCTTCATCAACACCGGTGACGGCCTGGGCATGGCGGCACGTGCCGGCATTGCGCTGCAGGACATGGAGTTCTGGCAGTTCCACCCCACCGGCGTGGCCGGCGCCGGCGTGCTGCTGACCGAAGGCTGCCGTGGCGAAGGCGCTATTTTGCTCAACAGCAACGGCGAGCGCTTCATGGAGCGTTATGCGCCCACCATGAAGGACCTGGCCCCGCGCGACTTCGTGTCCCGCTGCATGGACCAGGAAATCAAGGAAGGTCGCGGCTGCGGTCCCAACAAGGACTACATCCTGCTCAAGCTCGACCACCTGGGTGCAGACACCATCCATAAGCGCCTGCCTTCGGTGTACGAAATCGGCGTCAACTTCGCCAACGTGGACATCACCAAGGAACCTATTCCTGTGGTGCCCACCATCCACTACCAGATGGGTGGCGTGCCTACCAACATCAACGGCCAGGTGGTTGCACAAGCCAACGGCATCAACAACGAAGTGGTCAACGGCCTGTACGCCGTGGGCGAATGCGCCTGCGTGTCGGTGCACGGCGCCAACCGCCTGGGTACCAACTCGCTGCTGGACCTGCTGGTGTTCGGCAAGGCCGCTGGCCGCCACATCGTCGAGTTCAACAACAAGAACAAGGAGCACAAGCCCCTGCCCAAGGATGCGGCCGACCGCACCTTGGAGCGCTTGAACCAGCTCGACAAGTCGAACGAAGGCATCTACGCGCAAAACCTGGCAGGCGACATCCGCTCCACCATGCAGCAGCATGCCGGCGTGTTCCGCACCCAGGCCAGCATGGACGAAGGCGTCAAGAAGATCGCCGAGATCCGCAGCCGCGTGGCCAACGTGACGCTGAAGGACAAGTCCAAGGTGTTCAACACCGCCCGCATCGAAGCGCTCGAAGTGGACAACCTGATCGAAGTGGCGCAGGCCACCATGGTGTCGGCCGCCGCCCGCAAGGAATGCCGTGGCGCCCACACCGTGTACGACTACGAGCACCCAGCCGACCACGCCGAGTTCCCCCTGGGCCGCAATGACCAGGAGTGGATGAAGCACACCCTGTGGTACAGCGAAGGCAACCGCCTCGCCTACAAGCCGGTCAACCTCAAGCCCCTGACGGTGGACAGCGTGCCCCCCAAGGTCCGTACGTTCTAAACAGTAGCCCCACGAGAGAAGAACCATGCAAAAGCGCACATTCCAAATCTACCGCTACGACCCGGACAAGGACGCCAAGCCTTACATGCAGACCATCGAGATCGAACTCGACGGCCATGAACGCATGCTGCTGGACGCCCTGATGAAGCTCAAGGAGCAGGACCCCACGCTGTCGTTCCGCCGTTCGTGCCGTGAAGGCGTCTGTGGCTCCGACGCGATGAACATCAATGGCAAGAACGGCCTGGCGTGCCTGACGAACATGAATACCCTGAAGGGCACGATTGTTCTCAAGCCCCTGCCCGGCCTGCCAGTGATCCGCGACCTGATCGTGGACATGACGCAGTTCTTCAAGCAGTACAACTCGATCAAGCCCTACCTGATCAACGAGCAGATTCCACCCGACCGCGAGCGCCTGCAGTCTCCCGAAGAGCGCGAAGAGCTCAACGGCCTGTACGAGTGCATCCTGTGTGCCAGTTGCTCCACGAGCTGCCCCAGCTTCTGGTGGAACCCCGACAAGTTCGTGGGCCCTGCCGGACTGCTGCAGGCCTACCGCTTCATCGCCGACAGCCGCGATGACGCCACCGGCCAGCGCCTCGATAACCTCGAAGACCCGTACCGCCTGTTCCGTTGCCACACCATCATGAACTGCGTGGACGTGTGCCCCAAGGGCCTGAACCCCACGAAGGCCATCGGCAAGATCAAGGAACTGATGGTGCGTCGCGCCATCTGACCGGGGCCCAGGACCGCCATGGGTGCAACCGCCACCACCGCCCCCTCAGCAGCCTCGCCGCTGCTGACGGAACGCGAACTCAGCAAGCTGCACTGGCGCTGCCGGCGCGGCCTGCTGGAAAACGATCTGTTCATCGAACAGTTCTTCACCCGTTTCGAGCCTGAGCTGAACCAGCGCCACGCCCAGGGCCTTGCGGCCCTGATGGACCTCGCCGACAACGACCTCCTGGACCTGCTGCTTTGCCGCAAGGAACCCAGTGAGACGCTGGATGCGCCCGAGGTGCATGAAGTGCTGGGCATGCTGCGGGAAAGCGGCGGCACCCCCGTGCTGGGCACCTGACGAGCGGGTTTTCTCGCTCTGAAAAGATCCCAGCCCCACCAGACCGGATGATCATCGGCAAACCTAAGGAAAGTAACAATGAAGCTAGCTGACAACAAAGCCACCCTGTCGTTCAGTAACGGCGGTCCCAGCGTGGACCTGCCGGTCTACCAGGGCACCATTGGCCCGGATGTCATCGACATCCGCAAGCTGTATGCGCAGACGGGCATGTTCACCTATGACCCAGGCTTCCTGTCAACGGCAGCCACCCAGTCGGCCATCACTTACATTGACGGCGACAAGGGCGAACTGCTGTACCGCGGCTACCCCATTGAGCAGCTGGCTGAAAACTGCGACTTCCTGGAAACCTGCCACCTGCTGCTGTACGGTGACCTGCCCAACGCAGCGCAGAAGACCGACTTCACGAGCCGCGTGACCAACCACACCATGGTCAACGAGCAGATGCAGTTCTTCCTGCGTGGCTTCCGCCGTGACGCGCACCCCATGGCCGTACTGACCGGCCTGGTGGGCGCCCTGTCGGCCTTCTACCACGACAGCACGGACATCAACAATCCGCAGCACCGTGAGATCGCCGCCATCCGCCTGATCGCCAAGATGCCCACGCTGGTCGCCATGGCCTACAAGTACGGCATGGGCCAGCCCTACATGTACCCACAGAACAACCTCTCGTACGCCGGCAACTTCCTGCGCATGATGTTCGGTACGCCCTGCGAAGAGTACAAGGTCAACCCCGTGCTGGAACGCGCGCTCGACCGCATCTTCATCCTGCACGCAGACCACGAGCAGAACGCTTCGACCTCCACCGTGCGCCTGTGCGGCTCGTCGGGCACCAACCCGTTTGCGGCTATC
This sequence comes from Acidovorax sp. NN32, assembly GCF_057597245.1. Classification (NCBI taxonomy): domain Bacteria; kingdom Pseudomonadati; phylum Pseudomonadota; class Betaproteobacteria; order Burkholderiales; family Comamonadaceae; genus Acidovorax; species Acidovorax sp. NN32. Next base: position 1,808,273 of record NZ_CP199679.1, on the reverse strand, counting down.
GCGGCGGGCGTGGCCTGCCTGTGGGGCCCTGCCCACGGCGGCGCCAACGAAGCAGCACTGAACATGCTGTACGACATCCAGGCCCAAGGCGGCGTGGAAAAGATCGGCGACTTCATCAAGCAGGTCAAGGACAAGAACTCCGGCGTCAAGCTCATGGGCTTTGGCCACCGCGTGTACAAGAACTACGACCCCCGCGCCAAGCTCATGCAAGAGACTTGCAATGAAGTGCTGGCCGAGCTGGGCCTTGAAAACGACCCGCTGTTCAAGCTGGCCAAGGAACTGGAAAAGATCGCCCTGGAAGACGACTACTTCGTGCAGCGCAAGCTCTACCCGAACGTGGACTTCTACTCCGGCATCGTGCAGCGCGCCATCGGCATTCCTGTGAACCTGTTCACCGGCATCTTCAGCCTGGCCCGCACCGTGGGCTGGATCGCCCAGCTCAACGAAATGATCGGCGACCCCGAGTACAAGATCGGCCGCCCCCGCCAGCTGTTCACCGGCTCCGAGCGCCGCGACGTGCCACCACTGGCCAAGCGTTGACCGGTACGGCGCCCCGCGCGCCGTCCACCCCCTCCCGAAGCCCGCAGGCAGTGCCTGCGGGCTTTTTTCATGGGCGCCCCACACAGGCCAAGCCGTGCCGGATGCACATACTCCCCCCTAGTTAAAAGGCTTTTTGACGACCTAGCGCACGACCAGTATGGGGCTATCTTTTATACTGCTACCCAGTACAAAGGCAGCCCCCGCAACCCATGCCCCACACCCCCGAAGACAAGCAACGCGCCATCACCCGACTGCGCCGCATCAAGGGCCAGGCCGAGGCGCTGGAACGCGCGGTGGAGGCGGGCAGCGACTGTGCCCCCATCCTGCAGCAGCTGGCGGCCATGCGGGGCGCCGTGCACGGACTGATGGCCGACCTGCTCGACAGCCATGTGCGCGAGACGCTGGCGGAAAAACCAGCACCGTCGCAGCAGGCCATTGACGAAACACTGGCGTTGCTTCGCTCCTACCTCAAATAGACCGTCCCCATCCGATTGACCGAAAGGAACACCCCATGAAATCCCGTGCCGCCGTCGCCTTCAAAGCCGGAGAACCCCTGCAGATCGTCGAGATCGACGTAGCCCCGCCCAAAAAGGGCGAAGTGCTCATCAAGATCACCGACACCGGTGTGTGCCACACCGACGCCTTCACCCTGAGCGGTGACGACCCCGAAGGACTGTTCCCCGTGGTGCTGGGCCATGAAGGCGCTGGCATCGTGGTGGAGGTGGGCGAAGGCGTGACCAGCGTGAAGCCGGGCGATCACGTGATCCCGCTCTACACCGCCGAATGTGGGGAGTGCCTGTTCTGCAAGAGCGGCAAGACCAACCTGTGCGTGAGCGTGCGCGCCACACAGGGTAAGGGTGTGATGCCCGACGGCACCACGCGCTTCAGCTACAACGGCCAGCCCATCTACCACTACATGGGCTGCAGCACCTTCAGCGAATACACCGTGGTGGCCGAGGTGTCGCTCGCCAAGGTCAACTCCAACGCCAACCCCGAGCAGGTCTGCCTGCTGGGCTGCGGCGTGACCACGGGCCTGGGCGCCGTCAAGAACACCGCAAAGGTGCAAGAGGGCGATACGGTCGCCGTGTTCGGCCTGGGCGGCATCGGCCTGGCGGTCATTCAAGGCGCCAAGCTGGCCAAGGCTGGGCGCATCATCGCCGTGGACACCAACCCCTCCAAGTTCGATCTGGCCCGCACCTTTGGCGCCACCGACTGCGTGAACCCCAAGGACCATGACAAGCCTATCCAGCAAGTCATTGTGGAGATGACGACCTGGGGCGTGGACCACAGCTTTGAGTGCATTGGCAACGTCAACGTGATGCGCGCCGCCCTCGAATGCGCGCACCGCGGCTGGGGCCAGTCGGTCATCATCGGCGTGGCGGGCGCGGGACAAGAGATCAGCACCCGCCCCTTCCAGCTCGTCACCGGCCGCAAGTGGATGGGCACGGCATTTGGCGGCGTCAAGGGCCGCAGCGAGTTGCCCGGCATGGTCGAAGACGCGATGGCGGGCAAGATCCAGCTCGCGCCGTTTGTCACGCACACCATGGGCCTCAAGGACATCAACGAAGCGTTTGATTTGATGCACGAAGGCAAGTCGATACGCTCCGTCGTTAAATACGCAGTGGCCTGAGCCCTGCAGAGCAGCCAGCGTTTGAGACGCCCGAACGCCCCGTTACCCGTTCGGGCTGAGCCTGTCGAAGCCATGGCACGCCTTACCACCAACCCTTCGACAGGCTCAGGGCAAACGGGCTCGGTCTAAGGTCAATTTTTAATTCAAGCAAAAAAGACCTCCAGCGCTTATCCATCAAGCGCTAGCAGCTATTATTTTCAGAGCATCCACCATGACCACCTCCCTGGAACTCCTCAGCACCCACGCCTGCTTTGGCGGCGAGCAGCGCTTCTACCAGCACGCCTCCTCCGAGATCGGGCTGCCCATGAAGTTCTCGGTGTTCCTTCCCCCGCAAGCGCAGCAAGGGCCCGTGCCCGCCCTGCTCTTCCTGGCGGGGCTGACCTGCACCGAAGAGACCTTCATGGTCAAGGCCGGCGCCCAGCGCCTGGCCGCCGAGCTGGGCCTGGCCCTCATTGCGCCCGACACCAGCCCGCGTGGCGCCAACGTGCCGGGCGAGGCCGACAGCTGGGACTTTGGGGTGGGCGCAGGCTTTTATCTGGACGCCACGCAGGCGCCGTGGCGCACCCACTGGCGCATGGAGAGCTACCTCCTGAAAGAGCTGCTGCCGCTGGTCTCAGCCCAGTTGCCCATCGACGGCACCCGCCTGGGCATCACCGGCCACTCGATGGGCGGGCATGGCGCGCTCACGCTGGCGCTGCGCCATCCGGGCCGTTTCCAGAGCCTGTCGGCCTTTGCCCCCATCTGCGCGCCCACCCAGTGCCCATGGGGTGAGAAAGCCTTCACGGGCTACCTGGGCGCAGACCGCACGGGCTGGATCGAGCACGACGCCACGGTGCTCATGCAGCACCAGCCGGTCGCGCCTTACCCTGCGGGCATCCTCATCGACCAAGGCCTGTCCGACAAGTTTCTGGCCGACCAACTGCACCCACACCTGTTCGAAGCTGCGTGCCAGGCCATCGGCCAGCCGCTCAGCCTGCGCCGCCACGCGGGCTACGACCACGGCTACTACTTCATTCAAACCTTCATGGCCGACCACCTGGCGCACCACGCCAGAAACCTGCTGCCGCAGTCCGAACGTTAATGCGGCCTTAAGCCTCGGGCGCCACAGTGCGCCCCATGCCTTTGATACTGCAGCGCCTGCTGCTTCCCCACCTGGCCACGGGCACCGCGCCCCGGCCCGTTTCCACCGCAACACGCCACCTGCACCCCGCCTGGGTGGTGGTGCTCATCAGCACCTGGCTGGCCACGGCCTGCAATGTGCCGCTGTGGCGCGAGGTGGCGCAGTTGCCGGGCCAGGGCAGCCTGCGCGGCTGGGGCTTTGCCATCGCGTTTGCGCTCATCGTGGCAGCGGGCAATGCCGCACTGCTGAGCCTGCTGGCCTGGCGCTGGACGCTCAAGCCCGCCGCCTCCGTGCTGGTGGTGATGGCTGCGTTTGGCGCGTATTTCATGCTGGCCTACGGCGTGGCCATTGACGCCAGCATGCTCACCAACGTGCTGCAAACCGACGTCAAAGAGGCGGGCGACCTGCTCAACTGGCGCATGCTGGCCACCGTGCTGGCGCTGGCCGTGCCACCGCTGTGGTGGCTGCTGCGCCGCCCCGTGTTGCGGCTGAGCACCCTGCGCCACGTGGCACACAACGGGCTGCTGCTGGCGGGCGCCATCGCCCTCATCGTGGTGTGCCTGCTGCTGGTGTTCCAGGACTTTGCATCGACCATGCGCAACCACACCAAGCTGCGCTACCTGATCAACCCGCTCAACAGCGTGTACGCGCTGGGCAACATCGCCACCAAGCCCCTGCGCATGGACACCAGCAAGCTGCTGCCCCTGGGGCGCGATGCACAGCTGGGCGCCAGCTATGCGGGCCAGGCCAAACCCCCGCTGCTGGTGCTGGTGCTGGGCGAAACCGGCCGCAGCGGCAACTTCGGCATCAACGGCTATGAGCGCAACACCACACCGCTGCTCGCGGCCCGCACAGACCTCGTCAGCGCCCGCAATGCGTGGTCGTGCGGCACCAGCACCGCAGCATCGGTGCCCTGCATGTTCTCGCACCTGGGCCGCACGGGCTATGAAGCGCGCGCTGCCAACTTTGAAAGCCTCATTGACGTGCTGCACCACGCAGGCCTGGCCGTGCTGTGGGTGGACAACCAGTCCGGCTGCAAAGGCGTGTGCGACCGCATTGGCGAGACCCTCACCAACGCGCCAAAAAGCCCGACGCCCGACCCCGCCCTGTGCCCCGGCGGCGAGTGCCTGGACCGCGTGATGCTGCAAGACCTGGACACCCGCATCGCCGCCCTGCCCGCAGAACAGCGCCAGCGCGGCACCGTGGTCGTGCTGCACCAGATGGGCAGCCACGGCCCCGCGTACTACAAACGCTCGGCGCCCGACAACAAGAAGTTTGGCCCCGAATGCACATCCACTTCCCTGCAGGAGTGTGAGCGCCAGCAGGTCGTCAACGCGTATGACAACAGCGTCGTGGAGACGGACTTTTTCCTCGATTCAGTGCTCAAATGGCTCACAGCGCAGGATAGCAAAGCGCAAACAGCTATGATTTATGTAGCGGACCATGGCGAATCACTGGGCGAGAACAACCTCTACCTGCACGGCCTGCCCTACTCCATTGCGCCCGACGTGCAAAAGCATGTGCCGTGGATCACCTGGCTCTCGCCCGCCATGGAGGCGCGCACCCAGGTCGCCACCGGCTGCCTGCAGCACGAGCTGGCCGAGCGGCGCATCACCCACGACAACTACTTTCACTCGGTGCTGGGGCTGATGGATGTGAAGACCGGGGCGTACAGCGCGGGGCTGGACATGTTTGCAGGTTGCCGACAGGCGGCGGGGGCGGCCAGAGCGGCGGGCTGACGCGGAGTCGGGCCTGCCCGGGCGCCATGCCCCAACCGCAACAATGAACTTCTGCGCGCCTCACGCCGCCCCTGGCAGCAGCAGAATCTTGCCGACGTTGACGCCAGATTCCATGCGACTGTGGGCCTGCGCGGCATCTGCCAACGGGTAGGTGCTGTCAATCACCGGCCAGATCGCACCGGCCGCCAGCGCAGGCAGCCACCGCTCGGCAAAGCGCTGCACCATGGCCTGCTTGACCTCGGGCGGGCGCGACTTCATCACCGTGCCAAAGATCTGCAGATGGCGGTACAGAACGGCGTCCATCGGCAACGTGGCGCCTTGCGCGCCACCCAGCAAGCCCACGGCCACCATGCGCCCGCCCACGGCCAACGACCGCACGTTGCGCTCCAGGTATGGCGCACCAATGAAGTCGATCACCACGTCCACACCTTTGCCGTCCGTTGCCTGCGCCACCACGGCCGCAAAGTCCTCGCTGCGGTAATCAATGAACACATCCGCGCCAAAGCCCAGCACTGCTTCGCGCTTGTCACCGCTTGCTGTGCCAAACACCCGTGCGCCCGCCGCTTTCGCCAGTTGCACCGCCGCCGAGCCCACGCCGCCTGCGGCTGCGTGGATCAGCACCGACTCGCCCGCCTGCAGGTTGGCCAGGTGGAACAGCGCCTCGTGTGCAGTCACAAACACCTCTGCCACCGCACCCGCTGCCACCAGGCCCAGGCCGTCCGGCACATGCATGGCCATGCGGTGGTCGATGCGCGACAGCTCGGCGTAGGCCCCGCCGCCCACAATGCCCATCACACGGTCGCCCACGGCAAAGCCGCGCACCAGCGGGCCCACCGCGACCACCGTGCCCGCGATCTCCAGCCCCATGGTGTCCGCATCGCCAAAGTAGGCGCGACCGTAAGCCCCCTTGCGGTGCAACAGATCAGCGCGGTTCACGCCGATGGAGGCGTTGCGCACCAACAGGTCATGCGGACGCGCCTCGGGGGTCGGGACCTCACGGGCCACCAGCACCTCAGGCCCACCGAAGTCGTCGAACACGATGGCCTGCATGGTGGGTGGTACGGCGGTCTGCACAGTGGCGGTATGTTGTTCACTCAAAGCGGTGGGCATGGGTTGCAGTCCTCAAAAATATCATTCAGGCCTGCAAGGTTACAGCGCCAACGCACAATTCAAACGCAGCAATTTCGCTCTGTAGTGATGCAAAATTGCATCACTCCCACCCGATGAATACCACCATGAACTGGGACGACACCCGCGTCTTTCTCGCGCTGACAAGAGCCCCCTCCTTGCGCGCCGCCGCGCGCAGCCTGGGCATCGACCAGGCCACCGTGGGGCGGCGGCTGAATGCACTGGAGGCCGAGCTGGGCGCCAAGCTGTTCCTGCGTGCCAAAGATGGATACCTGCTCACGCCGGCAGGCGAAACGGCCCTGGCAGCCGCCCGCCGCATGGAAAGCGCAGCCCTCGACTTGCGCACCAAAATCGAAGGCCAGGACGAAAACCCCGGCGGCATCGTGCGCGTCACCAGTACCGACTCCATCGCCATCGACCTGCTGCTGCCCGCCGTCGAGCGCCTGCAGCGGCGCTGGCCCCACATCCGTGTGGACCTGGAGGTCTCCACCCAGTTGCTCAGCCTCAGCCGCAGGCAGGTGGACATAGCGTTTCGCAACGTCCGCCCGGAGACGCCCGACCTGGTCGTGCGCCGCGTGGTGTCATGGCCGGTGGGCCTGTTTGCCAGCGCGGGCTATATCGAGCACTTTGGCGAACCCGTGCCCGACGACGAGCTGCGGGGCCACCACCTGGTGGCCTATGGCCCCTACCTGGAGCACAGCCCGTTTCTGACCATGGCCGGTGTGCCCGCCCGCCAAGCCCGCATCGCCATGGCCGTGCGCTCCAGCCTGCTGGTGCGCAAGGCGGTGGCAGCGGGCATTGGCCTGGGTGAAATGCCGGTGTGGATGGGCGATCGCGAAGGCCTGGTCCGCATCTGGCCCCAACGCCGCCGCGCCACCGATTACGAGGTCTGGCAAGTCATGCACCCCGACCTGCAGCGCACCGCACGCGTCCGCGCCACGGCAGAGTTTCTGTCGGAGGCATTTGGTCAGGCGTAGCGGCAAACGGCATGCTGCTTGGCGCTGCCTTCGCAACCAAGGCATCAGCAAACCTGAACTGGCCGACCGACCGAAGAAGCAACCCATTCATCAGTCGGTCAGCGGCGGCAATACCTGCTGCGCCATACTCCGGCACCTATTCCCTCTGCTTCATTCACCACCCCATGCAGCACACCATCCAGCACCAGGAGCAAGACGCCAAAGGCGCCTTCACCATCGAGAACAGCGGCCAGCGCCTGGCCGAGATGACCTACAGCCGCACCAACGCCACGATGGTCATCGTGGACCACACCGAGGTAGATCCATCACTCAGCGGGCAAGGTGTCGGGCGCGAGTTGCTCGACGCGCTGGTGCTGTGGGCGCGGGCTACGGGTACCAAAGTGGTCCCGCTGTGCCCGTTTGCCAAGGCACAGTTTGACAAGGACGTGGCTATTCGCGATGTGCTGGTTTAGGCAGGCCCTATGACGGGGACGCGACAGCCTCAACCCACTGATTGGATCCGCTCGCCGGGGTTTTTTTGCTTCTTGGTGTCAGAGGTCGCTTGGGCAAAATGGCAGCACCATGCGCCAGCACTCCAATCCGTCGCACGAGCCGACTCACGTCGGATAGCCACCACATGCTGCTCAGGATCAACGTTCAGCCTCACCAGGAGCGTCGCACTTGATTCGTCTCACCATCGCCATTGCATCCGTGGTTCTGCTCATCGGATGCGCGGGGCCCCGTTTTGATGCCGGACGGACAGAAACGGTACTTCCACTGCACCGAGCCTGGGTTGACGGGCGACAGGTGGAATACATCACGACAGATATCTCGGACGGCGCCATGGCGGAGGCCGCCGGTGTGAACCATGTCCCTCGCCTGCGCGACGCCATCGCCGCGCGCCCCTCAGTGCTGGAGCGTGTGTACAAATTCTCGCAGGGCGAACAGATCAGCATCTTTCAATCTGCGCCACGTCCCGTGGGCGCAGCGAACACGGACCGAAGCTACAGCCCACTGTGGCGCCTCGTCCTGGTGACGAGAACGACACACGATCCGGGGCCCGAGCTGACATCGGAGGAGGAGCTATTGGCTGCCGAAGAAAAAGGCCTGCTCTCGCTCGAAGTCACCGATATCGTCATCAACTGCCCCGTAACGCGGGCTGTCGGTGGCGGGGGCCTGGCAGGGGTGCGGTAAGACGGACCGCAGCTCAACCGGGTGTCAGTTCCTGGCGCTCCACGAGGGCTGATGTGAGAAGCCGCATTGCTGCGCCTCTAAACCGTCGGCACCGTGCCCCCATCAATCACATGCTCCGAGCCCGATATCGCTCCCGCACGCGGTGACACCAAAAAAGTGATCAGGTCGGCCACCTCTTGCGGCCTGGCGGGGCGGCCCAGCGGGATGCCGCCCAGCGACTGCATGATGATCCGCTGGCCGCCTTCGTAGTCCGTGCCCGCCTGGGTGGCCACGCGCTCGGCCAGGGCGACGGCGGCTTCGGTTTCGACCCAGCCGGGCGAGACGCTCAGCACGCGAACGCCTTGTGGCGTGACCTCTTTCGACAAGGCCTTGCTGTAGGTGGACAAAGCCGCCTTGGCAGCGGCGTAGGCGGTGGTGGACTCGGGCAGCGGCAGCACGCGCTGGATGGAGCTGACGTGGACAATGACGCCCGCGCCCTGGGCCAGCATGGCGGGCAACAAAGCGCGGTCCAGGCGCACGGCGGGCATCAGGTTCTGGTTCAGTTCGTTGAACCACTGCGCATCGTCCAGCGCTGCAAAGCCCCCGCCTGGCGCGCTGGAGCCGCCCACCACGTTGACCAGAATGTCCACGCAGCCCCAGTGCGTGAGCACCGCCTGCGCAACCTCTGCAGCGCCCTCTGCGGTGGAGACGTCGGCAGGCACGTACAGCACGCCGCCAATCGGGTGCGCAGGGGCTGAACGCGCGGTAGCCATCGCCTGCACACCTGCGTCCACCAAAGCCTGCACCACTGCAGCGCCCACGCCTTTGGTGCCGCCCGTGACGAGTGCGCGCTGGCCGCGCAGTTGAAGGTCGAAGCTCATACCGTGATCTCCAGCGACGCAATCAGGCCACGCTCAAGGCGAAAGCGGTAGCGCAGATCGACCGGGCTACCGGGGAAGTTGCCCTCGACGCGGCTGGTGACGACCTGGTGGCCGTCGCTCTGCTGCAGCGCAAAGGGTTCGGTGGTGTACGTGTACTTTGTCGATGCCGCGGCCTTCCAGGCCTTGATGGCGTCGATGCCCGAATGGGTGCGGCCCTCGTCCTTGACGACGGCCTGTGCCGTGAAGCACCGGGCAATGGCCTCAGCGTTCTTTTGTTGGTCGGCCGCAAAGTAGGCGGCAATGGGGTCGGGGAGGCTCAAAGGGGTCATGGTGACGATCTCCTTGGGTTGGTCGATGGGCTAGTCATCGGGTTGTGGAGTCGTCAGGATGCGCCTGCAGCACCAATTAGTGAATGGCCTAGAATTTAAATAGGCTATGTAGAAAACAATACAGAATGCGCGGATCGGATTTTGCAGAACTGAAGGCCTTTGCCGCCGTGGTCGAGCGCGCGAGCTTTGCGCGCGCGGCGGAGCAACTGGGGCTGTCGCCGTCGGCGCTGAGCCAGACGATTCGCCAGCTGGAAGCCCGCTTGGGCGCGCGATTGCTGAACCGCACCACGCGCAGCGTGGCGCCCACGGCCACCGGGGCACAGCTGTATGCGCGCATGGCCCCGCTATTTCGGGACATGGCCGACGCAGTGGCCGAAGCCAGTGCGTCGGCCGGCCAGATGGGGGGCACGCTGCGCATCAACACGCTGGGCATGGCCGCCACACAGGTCATCGCGCCACGGCTTGGGCGGTTTCACCAGGCCCACCCGGATGTGGTGCTGGACATCGTGGTGGACGACGGGCTGAGCGACATCGTTGCGGGCCGCTTTGATGCGGGCATCCGCGTGGGCGGGCGGCTGGAAAAAGACATGATCGCCGTGCGCCTGACACCGGACGTGAAGATGATTGCCGTGGCCTCGCCCGACTACCTGGCGCAGCGCGGCACGCCAAAGGCGCCCGCCGACCTGCACGGCCACGCGTGCATCAACTGGCGGCTTCAGATGGATGGCCGGACCTACCGCTGGGAGTTCGAGAAAAAAGGAAAACGGGTGGAGATTGCGGCAGAAGGACCGCTGGTGACCAACCACTCGGACATGGGCGTGGCTGCGGCCGTGCAGGGCCTGGGCATTGCCTATGCGTTTGACCGTGAGCGGGTGGACAACCACATCGACCAGGGGCAGCTGGTGCAGGTGCTTGCCGACTGGTCGGTGGCAAAGCCTGGCCTGTTCCTGTACTACTCCAACCGGCGCCATCCATCCCCGGCATTGACGGCTTTCATCGACTGCCTGCTGGACCGTGATCTGCCAGAACCCATGCCTGGCTTGCAACGCCCATCAGTGAATGCGGCTGTGCAGAGGACTCCACGTCGGTGATGGGGTCTTGGGTGGCCGATATCAGCCATTCAAGCCAGAAGCGTCGCCCTCACCGTCCTTCCATCCACCCCTTCACCTCGCCCATCAGATGCCCCCGGAATACCTCCGCAATCGGTGACAGCTGCTTGCCCTTGGGCCAGACCAGGTGCCATTGCGACTGGATGGGGAAGCCTTGCACGTTGAGCACGGCCAGGCCCTCGTGGTGGGGGCCGAGGCTGTGGCGGGAAACGATGGAGACGCCCAGCTGGCCTTCCACCGATTCCTTGATGGCCTCGTTGCTGCCCAGCTCAAGTACGGCGCTGGGAACAAAGCCCAGCTGGCGCAGGTGCGCGTCGGTGGCCATACGGGTACCGGAGCCTTTTTCGCGCAGGATGAAGCGCTCGGCCTGCAATTGCGTGAACTTGACGCGCTTTTTCGCGGCGAGTGGGTGGCCTGCGGCGGCGATGACGACGAGCGGGTTGGGCATGAGGATGTGGTCTTCCAGCGGCAAATCGGCTGGCGGCATGGACATGACGTAGAGGTCGTCCAGGTTGCTGCGCAGCCGGTTGATGACATGGTCGCGGTTGAGCACCTCCAGCGAGATGTCGATCTGCGGGTGCAGCTTGCAGAAGCTGCCCAGCAGACGCGGCACAAAGTACTTGGCGGTGCTGACCACGGCGACCTTGAGGCGTCCGCTGGTGAGGCCCTTGGCGCCAGACACCCGCTGCTCAAACGCATCCCACTCGCCCGCAATGGCGCGCGCGGTGCGGGCCAGGGCATGCCCCGCTTCGGTGAGGTGCACGCGGCGCGAGATGACTTCGTACAGCGGCAGGCCCACGGCCTGAGACACCTCGCGCAGCTGCATGGAGGCGGTGGGCTGGGTGACGTGCATGACCCGGGCGGCGGCGCTGACGCTGCCGGTTTCGGCCAGTGCCAGAAAAAGGCGCAGCTGGCGAAAGGTGATGTTCATAGATTTTTATCTATAGATAAGCGCATTCGAATCGATTTTACTTTGCACCCTGCACTGCATAGCATTGGCGCCCAAGGAGTTGAATGATGCAAAGCTTGCTGGACCCTGCGATCCTGTTTTTTGCCCTGGGTGTGTTTGCGGGCCTGGTGCGGTCCAACCTGGAGATGCCTGCGGCGATCTCGAAGTTCTTGTCGATCTACCTGCTGATGGCACTGGGCCTCAAGGGCGGGTTTGCGCTGGCGGCGTCGGGCTTTACGTCCAACGTGGCCACCAGCCTGGGGCTGGCGGTGCTGCTGGCCATCGTGGTGCCGCTGGTGGGCTATGCGCTCTTGCGGCGGATGCTGTCGGGCTTCAATGCGGCGGCGGTGGCAGCCACCTATGGATCGGTGAGCGCGGTGACGTTTGTGACGGCCACGCAGTACCTGGAGTCGCAACACATCGCCTACGGCGGCCACATGGCGGCGGCGATGGCGCTGATGGAGTCGCCCGCCATCATCCTCGCAGTGCTGCTGGCGAATGCACTGCGGCAAAAACAGCAGGCGGTGGCGATGACAGGCGGGGGCGCCGCCACGCTGGGCGGTCATGGCCCGGGCAGCGTCAGTGGGAAGGGCGGCCCCCACCTGTCGGTGGGCAAGATCCTGCACGAGTCGTTCACCGATGGCACGCAGTTGCTGCTGCTGGGCGCGATGCTGATTGGCCTGCTGACGGGCGATGCGGGCAAGGCGGCCATGCAGCCGTTTTCGGGTGATCTGTTCAAGGGCATGCTGTGCCTGTTCTTGCTGGACATGGGCCTATCGACCGCACGGAACCTGCCTGCGGTGCGCCAGCAGTCGCCCTGGCTGCTGGCCTATGCGGTGCTGGGCCCCATCACCCACGCCACGCTGGCGCTGGGCCTGGCCTGGCTGGTGGCGGTGCCTGCAGGCGATGCGGTGCTGCTGATGGTGCTGGCGGCCAGTGCCTCGTACATCGCCGTGCCTGCGGTGGTGCGCTATGCCATCCCCGAGGCCGACCCGTCGCTGTATGTGAGCCTGTCGCTGGGGCTGACGTTTCCGCTCAACATCGTGCTGGGCATTCCGCTGTACACGCAGGTGGTGCAAGGCCTGTGGGCCGTGTGAGGGGCGATGCATACAGCCCACACGTGGCCCCTGGTGTGCGCTTGTAGAGCTTGGCTCAATTGCTATTATTTATATAGCTATTAAGTCATACTGGACGAGCGGAAACGGCCATTTTTATTCAAATTTTCAATCCACTGCGCCACACAGCCGGTCAGAACAGGCTGCTTTGCCCCTGCAGCAGCCCGGGGCGGAACTGGCCCAGGTCCAGCTCCACGCGTTCGCGGTTCAGGCCCAGCCTGCGGCAGGTGGTGGCAAAACGCTGGCGCACCAGGTCGGCCCACAGGCCGGTGCCTTTCATGCGGGTGGCGAAGTCGCTGTTGTAGGTTTTGCCCGCGCGGCGCTCGGCGTCGCTCAGGTGGTGCAGGTCTTGCACGCGGGCCATCACGCGCGCGGCGCGCTGGGGGTAGTGCACCTGCAGCCATTCGCGAAACAGCGCATCCAGCTCCCACGGCAGGCGCAGCACGGTGTAGAAGGCGCTGCGCGCGCCCGCGTCGCGCGCAGCCTCCAGCACCTGCTCCATGTCTTCGTTGATGAAGGGGATCTGCGGCGCCACGCTCACGCCCACGGGCACGCCCGCCTCGGCCAGCGCGCGGATGGTGCGCAGGCGCCGGTGGGGCGCGGCGGCACGGGGCTCCATGCGGCGGGCCAGCGTGGCATCGAGCGTGGTGATGGTGACGTACACCGCCGCTAGGCGTTGCGCTGCGAGCGGAGCCAGCAAATCCAGGTCACGCTCCACACCGCTGGATTTGGTGATGAGCGAAAACGGGTGGCGCGCGTCGCGCATCACTTCGATGAGGCTGCGGGTGAGCTTCAGTTCGCGCTCCACAGGTTGATAGCAGTCGGTGGCCGAGCCGATATTGATCAAACGGGGCACGTAGCGCGGCGCGCACAGCTCGCTACGCAGCAGTTCGGCAATGTTGTGTTTGGCCACGATCTGCGTTTCAAAGTCGAGCCCCGGTGAGAAGTTGAGGTAGCTGTGGGTAGGCCGCGCGTAGCAGTAGATGCATCCGTGTTCGCAGCCCCGGTAGGGGTTCACCGAGAGTTCAAAGAAGATGTCCGGCGAGTCGTTGGCGCAGATGGCGCTGCGCGCGGTTTCGAGGTGCACGCGGGTGGCGGCGGGGGTGGCTGGGACATCGCCTGCACCGCCCTCATCACCAGCCGGCTGGCCCCAGCCGTCGTCGGCCGCCTCGCGCACATCCCGCGCAAACCGGTGCGCCAGGGCCGTGGCCGCGCCCCGGCCACGGATGGCCTGCAGCGGGATGCGGACCTCTTCGGGCGGCGCGGGGATGTCGGACTTGTCCGTGAAGGTGCGAGACATAACTGTATAAATGTACAGATATTTGGCGCTGCGTGCTTGCCCCTCCGCCCCCGCAAGCATGCGCGTGGCCTTGGCCCGGTTTACTCCTTGAACAGCTGCTCGATCAGCCCCCGCATCCACTGGTTGCCGGGGTCGCTTTCAAAGCGGCGGCTCCAGTGCAGCGACACCGTGAAGTCGCGCAGCGGCAGTGCGGGCTCGATCAGGGTGTAGCCACCGTCGGCCGCAAAAGTGCGTGCGATGTTGCGGGGCATGACCACGGCCAGGTCCGTGGCCCGCACGATGGCGGGCAGCACCAGGAAGTGTTCGGTGGTCAGGCGGATGTGGTCCTGCAACTGTTGCATCTCCAGAATGCGCAGGGTGTCCGAGTGGGTGCGCACGGCCACAAACTCCAGCTGGCGCAGGGCGCTGAGCAGGACGGGGCCGCTGCGCCTGGTGGCGGCGAAGGGGTGGCCTGCGCGCAGCAGCACCACGTAGCGGTCCTGGAGGAGCTGCACACGCTGCGTATCCTTCACCGTGGGCAAAAAGCCAAAGGCGAAGTCGATGGCACCACTGTCCAGCCGCTGGGGGATCTCGTGGCGTGGCACGGGCAGGGTCTCCAGACGCACTCCGGGCGCCTGATGCTGCAGTGCCACCATCAGGTCGGGCAGAAAACGGCCTTCGCCAATATCGCTCATGTGAATGCGGAACACCTTGTGCGACTGCAAAGGGTCAAACAGGGCCGACTCGTTGAGGGCCTCTTCCAGCAAACCCAGCGCGCTGCGCACGGCGTCGGCCAGCCGGTCGGCCTTGGGGGTGGGCTGCACGCCGCCGCCTGCGCGCACAAACAGCGGGTCTTTGATGAGCAGGCGCAGCCGCGTCAGCGCCTGGCTGGCTGCCGGCTGTGTCAGGTCCAGCAGGTCGGCGGCGCGGCTCACGTTGCGCGTGCGGTAGACGGCATCGAACAGGCGCAGCAGGTTGAGGTCGATGTCTTTGATATGCATTGAGTGAATACCGCTTAGTCACTTCATTGTATTGATGGATAGATTAAGCCATCCGAAGATGCGGGGATGCCTTCAGAACACCCCCATCTCCCCACCGTGCGCGAGGCCGTGCTCGACCTGCTGCGCGGCTTTCACATCGATACCATCTTTGGCAACCCGGGCTCCACCGAGCTGCCACTGTTCCTCGACTTTCCCAGCGACTTCCGTTACATCCTGGGCCTGCAGGAATCGGTGGTGGTGGGCATGGCCGACGGCTATGCGCAGGCCACCCACAACGCCGCCTTTGTGAACCTGCACTCGGCGGCCGGCGTGGGGCACGCCATGGGCAATATCTTCACGGCACACAAGAACCGCACGCCCATGGTCATCACGGCCGGGCAGCAGGCGCGCTCCATCCTGCCGTTCGACCCCTTCCTGTTCTCGGGCCAGGCCACCGAGCTGCCCAAGCCCTACGTGAAGTGGAGCGTGGAGCCCGCGCGCGCCGAAGACGTACCCCTGGCCATCGCCCGCGCCTACTACATCGCCATGCAGCAGCCGCGTGGGCCGGTGCTGGTGTCCATACCCGCAGACGATTGGGACAAGCCTTGCGAGCCGCTGAAGGCGCGCACCGTGAGCACCGAAACGCGTCCCGAGCCCCGCGTGCTGCAGGCCATCGGCGATGCGCTGGATGCCGCGCGGCACCCCGTCTTCGTGGTGGGTGCCGCCGTGGACCGCGACCGTGCCTGGGACGAGGTGGTGACGCTGGCCGAGCGGCACAACGCTGCCGTGTGGATTGCCCCCATGGCGGGCCGCTGCGGCTTTCCGCAGGACCACCGCCTGTTCGCCGGGGTGCTGCCCGCCATGCGCGAGAAAATCGTCGCGCTGCTCGCCGGCCACGACCTGGTGTTTGCGCTGGGCGCCGCCGCCTTCACCTACCACGTGGAAGGCTTTGGCCCGCATGTGCCGCCGGGCGCGCAACTGGTGCAGCTGATTGAAGACCCCGGCACCGCCGCCTGGACGCCTGAAGGCACCTCGGCCGTGGGCGGCATCCGGCTCGGGGTGCTCGACCTGCTGGCGCGCCCCGCACCACCGCCACGCGCCTTGCCACAACCGCGCCCCGCACGCCCGCGTGTGGAGCCCACGGGGCCGCTGATGAGCGTGCCCTATGTGATGCAGACCCTGGCCGAGGTGCGCGACGCGGCCTCCATCGTGGTGGAAGAAGCGCCCAGCTCGCGCGCAGCCATGCACGCCTACCTGCCCATTGTGCAAAGCGAAACCTTCTACACCATGTGCAGCGGCGGCCTGGGCTATGGCATGCCTGCCGCCGTGGGCGTGGCGCTGGCCAAACCCGACAAGAAGGTGATCGGACTGCTGGGTGACGGCTCGGCGATGTATTCCATCCAGGCCCTGTGGAGCGCGGCGCAGCTGAAGCTGCCTATCACCTTCATCATCCTCAAGAACCGCCGCTACGCGGCGCTGCAGGAGTTTGCCCCCACCTTCGGCTTCCACGAAGGCGACAAGCTCGAAGGCACCGACCTGCCGGATCTCGACTTCCTCGCGCTCGCCCGTGGCCAGGGCTGCGAGGCTGTGCGTGTGAGCGACCCCGCCTTGCTGCACCAGGCGCTGCGCGATGCACTGGCCAGCCCGCGCGCCATCCTGGTTGAGGTGGACGTGGCCTGACAGGCCCTGCACAAACCGTTCTTCCCGGCTCACCCCATCACCACAACACACCAGACCCGGCGCACCCGGGCGCTCACCTTGACTGGAGACAACCATGCACCCCCTTCACAACCCGCCCTCCCCAACCACCCGCCACCTGCTGCGCACGCTGGCATGCGCCGCTGCCAGCGTGCTGCTCAGCACCGCCGCCATGGCAGACACCTGGCCCAGCAAGCCGATTAAAGTCATCGTCAACTTCCCCGCCGGGGGCGCCGCCGACCAGATTGCGCGCGCCGTCACCCAGCCCCTGCAGGCCGTGCTGGGACAGCCGGTGGTGGTGGAAAACCGGGGCGGTGCGGGCGGCAACATCGGCGGGGAGGCCGTGGCCAAATCCCCGGCCGACGGCTATACCCTGCTCATGAGTTCGGGCGGCATGGTGTCGGTCAACCCGCACCTGTATCCCAAGATGCCTTTCGACCCCGTCAAGGACCTGACACCCGTGGCTGCTGCTGCACGGGTGCTGGTCTTCCTGGAGGTGCGCCCCACACTGCCGGTCAACACCATCCAGGAGTTCCTCGCGCACCTGAAGGCCAACCCCGGCAAGCTGAGCTTTGGCACGCCGGGCAACGGCAGCTCGCCCCACCTGGCGGCCGAGATGCTCAAGACCCAGGCCAATGTATTTGCGGTGCATGTGCCCTACCGGGGCGCGGCACCGGCCATGCAGGACCTGCTGGGTGGGCAGCTGGACTTCATGTTCGACCCGGGTATCGGCCTCTCGCATGTGAAAGCGGGCAAGCTCCGGCTGCTGGCCGTGGGCAGCGCCAAGCGCTCACCCCTCTTCCCGGACGTTCCCACACTGGACGAAGTGGGCCTGAAGGGCTTTGACGCAGACACCTGGTTTGGTTTTTATGCACCTGCGGGCACACCGCCCGACGTGGTCACGCGCCTGAACCGCGAGATCAACAAGGTGCTGGGCACGCAGGCCGTCAAGGACCGCATCACGGCGCTGGGCGGGGTGCCCGCCCCCATGTCGCCCACCGACTTCAACGCACGGGCTTCCATCGACAGCGCTCGGTTTGGCGCCCTGATCAACGCGCGCAACATCCAGGGAGATTGACCGCGCGCGGCAGTGCGAGATTCGCGATGGTCTACAGTCCCGCGCTTTGTCACCACCCTAGAGGTACTGCCATGGCGCGCAAGCCCCAGATCATCCTGTCGTCGCTCGACGTTGACCGCATCGAAGCCCTGCTGGCCGCCATCCCGGCCAGTGTCTTCCCGGGCAAGGCGGACCTGCAAGCAGAGCTGGACCGGGCCGATGTGGTGCCGCCCGAGGACATCCCGCCCAACGTGGTGACCATGAACTCCACCGTGCAGTTCTCCATCCTGGAGACGGGCAAGGAGTTCTGCCTGACCCTGGTCTACCCGCGCGACGCGGATGGCACTGCGGACCGCATCTCGATCTTCGCGCCCGTGGGCAGCGCCCTGCTGGGCCTGGCGGTGGGCGATGAACTGGCCTGGCCCGGACCGGGCGGCAAGTCGATGACGGTGCGCGTGAAAGACATCCTGTACCAGCCTGAAAGTGCCGGCGAACTGCATCGTTGAATTCGGGACACCCCCTGAGGCGCTGCGCGCCTTCCCCTCGCTCTCACAGCGCTGCGCACTGCGGGCGGGGGGACGCCGCCCTCGCTGCGGGGCGGCCCCTGCTTGGCTGCCCTGGCCTTTGAGCACGCCGGTTTTTGAGGCTATTGGGTAGCTGGAGCCCGCTGGAGCACTGCGCGCCTTCTATTCCCGGCGAGCCCTGCCTGGAGGGTGCAAGTGAGTGCCACGGATTGGGGTGGTGCAAAGCGCCATGAGCCGCGACAATGGCAGCCGCCATGACCACACCGCCCGCACCGCACACGCCAGACATCCCTCCATCGATTGACCAGTTCGACCCGGACTCGACGGTCGCATTCCAGCGGCGAATGGAGCGGGCTCCTGAATGGTTCTGCTCCTTCCTGGCGGGAAACAGCCGCGAAAAGAGCCGCCTCAAGCGCGAGATGGCAACAATGAAGGGCTCGGTGGTGTGGCTGGTGCAGCAGCGCCGCCAGGGCAACTGGGATGCCGCAGAGCGCGCCCATTTGCGGGATGTGATGCGGTCAGCCTCGTCCGTGAGTCCCTACCTGTTCATCTGGGTGATTCCGGGCTCGATGCTGATCCTGCCCTTCATGGCCTGGTTTCTGGACCGGCAGCGCAAGCGGCGCGAGCGCAAGCTACAGCGTTGAAGAGCTCTTCACGAGCCCTCATTCAGAACCCGTTGTTGGTAACAGCCACCAGCAGACCGGTGCCCACCAGCCCCGCCTGCCAGCGCAATGCGGTGGACCAGGTGGGCACATGCCGCTCCACCCGCAGGTAGAGCAGGCGCCCGGCGGCGAGGGACAGGACAAACGCCAGCAGCATGCCCAGTGCATTGGGCACCGGCGAAGCAGGCCACAAGTGGCTGACCACGGCATTGACCAGCAGGCACACGGCAAAGTGCACGAGGAAGATGGAGTAAGACATCTGCCCCACGCGAACCAGCGGCGCAAAACCGCCCCAGGCACGCAGACGTTCGGACCGCAACGCCACCACCAGGCACAGCGCCGTGACGAGCGCCACCACGATGCGGCCCCGGAAGTCCAGCGCCAGGGCCACACCGCCCAGCAGCACCATGGCGCTCAGCCACCCCACCGGGCTGGCTGCGCGCACAGCCCAGTACGCCAGCATGCCCAGGCCATAGGCACCCAGGAAGTAGATCGCCCACATGTCGAGCCCGGCCATGCGGTTGAAAACCCACAGCGACGCCGCCACACCTGCCACGATGAGCACCCGGGCCAAAACAGCCCTGTGCCGCTGGGCCCACGCGCCCGGCAGGGCCCTGACGCCCGCCCAGAGCAGCACGCTCAATGCAAAAAGCTGGAAGTCGATGGCCACATACCAGACACCGGCAGACAGGGCATCTTCGTCCACGATGTCCTGCAGCAGCAAGGCATTGGCCAGCAATTGCGCCAAGGTGGGTTCTTGCGGCACAGAAGGGTGCTCCATCCAGGGGCGCACCAAGGCAGCCACCACCACCGTCAGCAACAACGCCACCGCGTAGGGAACCACCAACCGCACAAAACGCTTGGCCACTGCATTGCCAGCATGGTCAAACCGCGCCACGCCCTGGGGCGCCAGGCTGGCTGCGGCAAGGTAGCCGCCCAGCACCAGAAACATCTGCACCGCCATGCGCCCATAGTCATACAGCCAGGCCATCAAGGCGGGGGCGAGAGGCTGGGCGATGTCCGACATCGGGCCATAAAAGGCCAGGTGGTGCCAGACGATGGTGATGCACGCCACGCCCTTGACCATATCGATCAGGGGCATGCGGGAAGGAGACGAAGACATGGCAGCGGGGAGGTAGGGCATGTGCCGAGGCGGGGCCGCACCGGCAGACAAAAACCTCTATTGTCCCCCGCATCCAGCAGTCTGCGCAGCCCTAGAGCCTGCCGCGATACCCCGCCTTCTGAAGGTGCAATTTCCTGAATTTTCAGAAATTACTGAAATTTCAAAAAATCAAGCGCACAATACGTGCCTATATGACCTACGTCAACCATTTACCACCTCTGAACCGCCAGTTCGTGGCCCACTTTGGCGAGATGGGCAGCCGCTGGGGCATCAACCGCACGGTCGGCCAGATGTATGCACTCATCTTCCTGTCTCCTCGCCCGCTCAACGCCGACGAGATTGCTGAAACGCTGGAGTTTTCGCGCTCCAACGTGAGCATGGGGCTCAAGGAGCTTCAGGCTTGGCGGCTGGTGAAACTGAGCCACCAGCCGGGCGACCGGCGCGAATACTTCGAGGCACCCAAGGACGTGTGGGAGATCTTCCGTGTGCTGGCCGAGGAACGCCGCCGCCGCGAGATCGAACCCACCTTGTCGATGCTGCGCATGGCGCTACTCGAAGAGCCCTCCTCCGATGAAGAGCGCCACGCCCAGGAACGCATGCGCGAGATGCACGAACTGATCGACCGGCTCATGACATGGTTCGACGACGTGCAGCGCCTGGCGCCTGAAACAGCGATGCAGCTCATGGGCATGGGCACCGCCGTTACCCGGGTGCTCGAATTCAAGGACCGGCTGACCGGCAAGGGCAGTCACTCGCCAAAGAGCAATCCCTCAGGAGTTTGACCCCATGGACGCCTTCACGCTCTCGCGCATCCAGTTCGCGGCCAACATCAGCTTTCACATCCTGTTCCCCACCATCACGATTGCGCTGTGCTGGTTTCTGGTGTTCTTCCGCCTGCGGCACACGGCCACGCGCGGCACACCGGCGGCGCTGGGCTGGGAGCAGGCCTACTACTTCTGGACCAAGGTGTTTGCGCTGACCTTTGCGCTGGGCGTGGTGTCGGGCATCACCATGAGTTTTCAGTTCGGCACGAACTGGCCGGGCTTCATGGAGCATGTGGGCAACATTGCCGGACCGCTGCTGGGCTATGAGGTGCTGACGGCGTTCTTTCTGGAGGCCACCTTCCTGGGGATCATGCTGTTTGGCCGGGGGCGCGTGTCCGAGCGCATGCACCTTGTCGCCACGCTCATGGTGGCTTTTGGCACCACGCTGTCGGCTTTCTGGATCTTGAGTTTGAACTCGTGGATGCAGACGCCCGTGGGCTACGAGATCATCGATGGCAAGTTCCACGCGGTGGACTGGCTGGCGATTGTGTTCAACCCGTCCTTCCCCTACCGACTGGGCCACAAGCTGCTGGCATCGGCCCTCACGGCAGGCTTCTTGATCGCCGGGGTGAGTGCCTGGCAGTTCATCAAGGGCACGGCCAACGAAGGCACGCGCAAGGCCCTGCGCACGGCCATCACCGCCGTGGCCGTCGTGATCCCGCTGCAGATCTTCATGGGCGACCTGCATGGTCTCAACACGCTGGAGCACCAGCCCGCCAAGATCGCCGCCATCGAGGGCATCTGGCACACCGAGAAGGGTGCGCCACTTACGCTGTTTGGCCTGCCCAACGAGAAGGAAGGTCGCACCGACTACGCCTTGCAGATCCCCAAGGCGGCCAGCCTGATCCTGGCGCACGACATCGACGCCGAGCTGAAGGGGCTCAACGAATTCCCAGGGGCCCATCCGCCCGTGGCGCCCGTTTTCTGGGGGTTCCGCGTGATGGTGGGTGTGGGCCTGCTCATGCTGGCCGTGGCCTGGGTGGGTGCTTTTGTGCTGTATTGCCGCCGCAAGCAAGACCTGGCCACCCTGCCCCGGCCACTGCTCTACACGCTGGTGGGTATGGCGTTCTCAGGCTGGGTGGCCACACTGGCCGGGTGGTACGTGACCGAAATCGGTCGCCAGCCTTACCTGGTCTATGGCCTTTTCAAGACCGCCGACGCCGTGGCCCCCCACGCGCCCGCCATGGTGGCCAGCACGCTGGCGGCCTATCTCATCGTCTATGGGCTGCTGCTGGTGGCCTATGTGGGCGTGATCAAGTACATGGCCGAACACCCAGCCATGCCCACACCGGCGGCGTCCCATCCAGCTCCAGCCCCTCGCGCCGTTTAAGGAGGCCTCCATGGACGCACTGAACTGGGCCACCGCCCTGCCCCTGATCTTCATGGCCGTAATGGGCCTGGCCCTGCTGGCCTATGTGATCCTCGACGGCTACGACCTGGGCGTGGGCATCCTCCTGCCCTTTGCCACCGATGCGGAGAAGGACGTGATGGTGTCCAGCATCGGCCCTTTCTGGGACGCCAACGAGACCTGGCTGGTGTTGGGCGTGGGGGTGCTGCTCATCTGTTTTCCGACCGCGCACGGCGTGGTGCTGTCGGCCCTGTACCTGCCGGTGGCCGTGATGCTGGTGGGGCTGATATTGCGCGGCGTGGCGTTCGACTTTCGCGTGAAGGCCCGCGACTCGCACAAGACCACCTGGAACCGCCTGTTTGCGGCAGGCTCACTGGCGACCACCCTGGCCCAGGGCTGGATGCTGGGGGCCTACATCACCGGCTTTCAGAACGACACCTGGGGCCTGCTGTTTTCTGCAGGCATTGCCATCACCCTGCCTGCGGCCTACGCGATGCTGGGCGCGGGCTGGCTCCTCATGAAGACCGATGGCGATCTTCAGCGCAAGGCCGCCCGCTGGGGCCAGGGTGCGCTGTGGCCCATGGGGTTTGCGCTCATGGGGATTTCGCTGGCCACGCCGCTGGTCAGCCCGACGGTGTTTGCCAAGTGGTTTGTACTGCCCGAGCTGTTTGCGCTGCTGCCCATCCCGCTGGCCTGTGTGGCAGCCTTCTTTGCCATCCGCCATGTGCTGGCCACGCCGCGCGTGGTGCAGTCCGGCTACGGCTGGATCGTGTTCGGCGCCACCGTGCTGATCTTTGTGCTGGCCTTCCTGGGGCTGGCCTACAGCATCTATCCCTACATCGTGATCGACCGCCTGACCGTGTGGCAGGCCGCCAGCGCCACGGAATCGCTGGTGGTGATCGGCATCGGCGTGGCCATCACGCTGCCAGCGATCATTGCCTACACCATCTTCATGTACCGGGTGTTCTGGGGCAAGGCGCGGGAGCTGACGTACGGGTTGTGAAACCTCCGCTCAATACCGTAGACTCCCTTCAGCGTCCACAATGGCCAGCTCCACATAAGTCGAGCCGTTGTGGCTCTTGGGCGAGTATTTGACGTTAAAGCGCCCAAAGGATATTTCACCGGCATCCTCCATTGTCTTGATGAAAGACTCCGTGGTCAGGTTGCGCCCCGTGCGGCGCAACCCCTCCACCAGCAGCCGGGCATGCACGAATCCCTCGAACTGTGAAGCCGAAGGCTGGGCGCTGGGGGACTTGGCGCGCAGCAGGGCCAGGTATTCGGCCACCACGGGCACCGTGGTGCTGCGCAGCGACGGCATGATCTGCGCGAGGATGATGCCGCGCGCCCTTTCTTTAAGTTCGCGGTGGATCACGTCCATGCTGGCTACAGAGAACCCGTAGTACGCGGGCCGCGCCGCTGTCGATTGCACGGCCTTGATGTAGCTGGTGAACGTGGTTCCTGCGGTTGCAACGATCACGGCCTGGGGCTGTGCCTTTTCGGTGGCCTGCGCCGCAGCCGCGAAGTCCGGCTGTTTGGGATCTACCTTGATCTCCGCCACGAAGGCCAGCTTTTCCTCATCGGAGGCTTTCTTGAGTTCGGCCAGCAAGGTTTTGCCCAGCCCGTCGTCCTGGTAGAACACGGCCACGCGGCTGATGCCCTGCTGGCGCAGCTGTGAGACGATTTTTGCAGCCTCGCTCGCATACCCTGCGCGCACATGAAAGACGTAGGGGTTGAGGGTTTCCCGAAACACCGAAGCGCCCGTGACCGGGCCAAACAGCAGGGTGCGGTGCTCCTTGATCAGGGGCAATATGGCGGCCGTCTGCGCCGTGCCGGTGCTGTTGTAGATCATGAAGACCTTGTCGGTCTCCAGCAGCTGGCGCGTGTTCTCCACCGCTTTCTGGGGATCGAAGCCGTCGTCAAGTGTGGTGTATCGGATCATGCGGCCATGCACGCCGCCCTGCGCATTCACCGCGTCGAACATGAGCCGCGAGCCCTCGCCATACTGCGCAGTCTGGGGCCCGAGCGGCCCCGACAGCACCGCCGATGCGCCGAGGCGGATTTCATCGGCGGTCACGCCCTCGTTGCGGGCATGGCCCAGGCCACCTGTGCACAAGGCAACCAGCAGCACCAGAAAAGAACGAAACATCACGCACCCACCTTGCAAAGAATGTGCTGACCGAGCAACCCAAGCACACGCGCTTTGGTTATTGATCATCATCATTATCCGCAGCCACCAGAACCGGCTTATGGGGGTTTGCCCTTGCCTCGGGAGCGCCAGAAACAGCTTCGCCCGCAGTGCACACCAGGCGCACTGCGGGCGAATGAAGCCCTCTTGCCCAAGGCCACCACGCCCTGGGCAGCGGCGGCGGTGTGGAGCCCAAAAAGCTCAGCGCAGCATCAGAGCTTGAGGCGCGCGCGCGCAGCCTCGTACTCGCGGCGCAGCTTGCCCACCAGCTCGGCGGTGCTGGTCACGGCGTTGATGGCACCAATGCCCTGGCCGCAGCCCCAGATGTCTTTCCAGGCCTTCTTGGCATCGCCGCCAAAGTTCATCTTGCTGGGGTCGGACTCGGGCAGGTTGTCGGGGTCCATGCCCGCAGCGCGAATCGACGGAGCCAGGTAGTTGCCGTGCACGCCGGTGAACAGGTTGCTGTAGACGATGTCGTCGGAGTTGCCGTCCACGATGGCCTGCTTGTAGGCATCGCTGGCACGCGCTTCGTGCGTGGCGATGAAGGCCGAGCCGATGTAGCCAAAGTCTGCACCCATGGCCTGCGCGGCCAGCACTGCGTCGCCGCTGGCGATGGAACCACTCAGCGCTACGGGGCCGTCGAACCACTGGCGGATTTCCTGGATGAGCGCAAACGGGCTCTTCACACCCGCATGGCCGCCCGCACCGGCGGCCACGGCGATCAGGCCATCGGCGCCCTTCTCAATCGCCTTGTGGGCAAACTTGTTGTTGATGATGTCGTGCAGCACGATGCCACCCCAGGCATGCACGGCCTGGTTCACATCCTCGCGCGCGCCCAGGCTGGTGATGATGATCGGCACCTTGTACTTGGCGCACACCTGCATGTCGTGCTCCAGCCGGTCGTTGCTCTTGTGCACGATCTGGTTGATGGCAAAAGGCGCGGCCGGCTTGTCGGGGTTGGCCTTGTTGTAGGCAGCCAGCGTCTCCGTGATCTCGGCCAGCCATTCGTCGAGCAGCTCAGCGGGGCGGGCATTGAGCGCGGGCATGGAGCCCACCACACCCGCCTTGCACTGCTCAATGACGAGCGTGGGGTTGCTGATGATGAACAGCGGCGAGCCGATGACAGGCAGCGAGAGGTTTTGCAGCGCGGAGGGCAGTTTGGACATGGCAACAACTTCCTGAACAGGTTTTTGGATGAAATAGGGCTCTAGCGCTTATTCATCAAGCGCTAGCAGCTATCATTTTTATATCAATGAGCTGCCCGCTCTGCGGGCAGTCCGTCTCCTCACAACACGCTCAACCTTCAAAAGGCTTCCAGCGCCAACTCGGTAACGCTGGCCGCGCCTTCCACAATGCTGTCGCGCAGGCCCGGGGCCTTCACCAGGATGTGATCAGCGTAGAACTGGGCCGTAGTGATTTTTGCGCGCATGAACGCTTCGTCCTGTCCCTTTTGCAACAGGTCCTGTGCCACCAGCAGGCTGCGCGCCAGCTGCCAGCCCGCCACCACATTGCCCGCCAGCATCAGGTAAGGCACGCTGCCCGCAAACACGGCGTTGGGCTGGGCCTTGGTGCCACCGGCCACAAAGTCAATCACATCGAGCAGCGCCTTGCGCGCCGCCGTGAGGCGCTTGGCCACTGCCAGCGCGGCGGGGGTGCCGCTGGCCAACAGATCGGCCTCGGTCTTCTCGATCTGTGCTGCGATGCCCTTGGCGGTCTGGCCGCCGTCACGCGCCGTCTTGCGGCCCACGAGGTCGTTGGCCTGGATGGCCGTGGTGCCTTCGTAGATGGTCAGGATCTTGGCGTCGCGGTAGTACTGGGCCGCGCCGGTTTCTTCGATGAAGCCCATGCCGCCATGCACCTGCACGCCCAGGCTGGTCACTTCCAGGCTGGTCTCGGTGCTGTAGCCCTTGACCAGCGGCACCATGAATTCATAGAACGCCTGGTTCTGCTTGCGCGTTTCCGCATCGGGGTGGTGGTGGGCAGCATCGAACGCTGCTGCGGCCACGGTGGCCATGGCACGGCAGCCTTCCACGGTGGCGCGCATCGTCATGAGCATGCGCTTCACATCGGGGTGGTGGATGATGGCGGCGCTGGCGTTGATGCTGCCGTCCACGGGGCGGCTCTGCACGCGGTCTTTGGCGTACTGCACAGCCTTCTGGTAGGCGCGCTCGGAAATCGCAATGCCCTGCATGCCCACGGCGTAGCGAGCCGCGTTCATCATGATGAACATGTATTCGAGTCCGCGGTTTTCCTGGCCCACGAGGTAGCCCACGGCGCCGCCATGGTCGCCAAACTGCAGCACGGCCGTGGGGCTGGCCTTGATGCCCAGCTTGTGCTCGATGCTCACGCAATGCGCGTCATTCCGCGCGCCCAGGCTTCCATCCTTGTTGACCATGAACTTGGGCACGACGAAGAGGCTGATGCCCTTGACGCCCTCGGGTGCGCCCTGCACACGGGCCAGCACCAGGTGGACGATGTTCTCGGCCATGTCGTGCTCACCGTAGGTGATGAAGATCTTGGTGCCGAAAATCTTGTACGTCCCGTCGGGCTGGGGTTCGGCGCGCGTGCGCACCAGGGCCAGGTCCGAACCAGCCTGGGGTTCGGTCAGGTTCATGGTGCCGGTCCATTCGCCGGTCACCAGCTTTTCAAGGTACGTGGCCTTGAGCTCGTCACTGCCTGCGGTGAGCAGCGCCTCAATGGCACCATCGGTCAGCAGCGGGCACAGCGCGAAGCTCATGTTGGCGCTGTTGGTCATCTCGATGCAGGCCGCGCCAATGGTCTTGGGCAGGCCCTGGCCGCCAAAGTCGGCCGGGTGCTGCAGGCCTTGCCAGCCGCCTTCGGCGTATTGGCGGAAGGCTTCCTTGAAACCGGGGGTGGTGGTGACCACGCCGGATTGAAAGCTCGATGGATTCTTGTCGCCTTCCCAGTTGAGCGGCGACAGCACCCCTTCATTGAACTTGGCGCACTCTTCCAGCACGGCAGCCGCCGTGTCCAGGCCGGCGTCTTCAAAGCCGGGAATCTGCGCAATCTGTTCAATGTTGGCCAGGTGCTCGATGGCGAACAGCATGTCCTTGACGGGGGCGGTGTAGCTCATGGGTGTCTCCGGGAAAGCGAAATTTCGTCAAAAAAAAGGCATCGCGAGCGATGCCTTTGTGCGCACAGTGGCGTTCTTACAGGGCCTTGACCAGTTCTGGCACGGCCGTGAACAGATCCGCTTCCAGCCCATAGTCGGCCACGCTGAAGATCGGCGCCTCAGGGTCCTTGTTGATCGCCACGATCACCTTGGAGTCCTTCATGCCCGCCAAATGCTGGATGGCGCCCGAGATACCCGCTGCGATATACAGCTGCGGCGCCACGATCTTGCCGGTCTGGCCCACTTGCCAGTCGTTGGGGGCGTAGCCTGCGTCCACTGCGGCCCGGCTGGCACCCAGGGCGGCGCCCAGCTTGTCGGCCAGCGGGGTCATCACTTCGTCGAACTTTTCCTTGCTGCCGAGGGCTCGGCCACCGGAGACGATGATCTTGGCGGCCGTGAGTTCGGGGCGATCGCTCTTGGCGATTTCGCTGCCCATGAAGCTGCTCTTGCCAGCGTCTGCGGTGGCTGCGGCGGTTTCAACGGCTGCGGAACCGCCCGTGGCGGCTGCGGCGTCAAAGCCCGTGGCGCGCACGGTGATGACCTTTACGCTGTCGGCGCTTTGCACGGTGGCAATGGCGTTGCCGGCGTAGATGGGGCGCTCGAAGGTGTCGCCAGAAATCACCTTGGTGATGTCGCTGACCTGCGCCACGTCCAGCTTGGCGGCCACGCGGGGGGCCACGTTGCGGCCGCTGGCGGTGGCGGGGAACAGGATGTGGCTGTAGTTGCCTGCGATGGCGAGCACTTGCGCGGCCACGTTCTCGGCCAGGCCGTGTTCCAGACCAGGGGCGTCGGCGTGGATGACCTTGGCGACACCGGCGATCTGGGCGGCTGCGGCGGCGGCTGCACCGGCGTTGTGGCCGGCCACCAGCACGTGCACGTCGCCACCGCAGGCCACAGCGGCCGTCACGGTGTTCAGCGTGGCGCCCTTGATGGACGCGTTGTTGTGTTCAGCAATAACGAGTACCGACATTTAGATCACCTTCGCTTCGTTCTTGAGTTTTTCAACGAGTGCCGCTACGTCGGCCACCTTGATGCCAGCACCGCGCTTGGCGGGCTCGGTCACCTTGAGGGTCTTCAGGCGCGGAGCCACGTCCACGCCGAGGTCTTCGGGCTTGACGGTATCGAGCTGCTTTTTCTTGGCCTTCATGATGTTGGGCAAGGTGACGTAGCGGGGCTCGTTCAGGCGCAGGTCGGTGGTGATGACCGCTGGCAGCGACAGCTGCAGGGTTTCCAGGCCGCCGTCCACTTCACGCGTCACGCTGACCTTGTCGGCCGACAGTTCGACCTTGTTGGCGAACGTGGCCTGGGGCAGGTCGGCCAGGGCCGCGAGCATCTGGCCGGTCTGGTTGGCGTCGTCGTCGATGGCTTGTTTGCCCAGGATGATGAGACCGGGCTGCTCTTTGTCCACCAGGGCCTTGAGGATCTTGGCCACGGCCAGGGGCTGCAGCTCGACGTCGGTTTCCACCAGGATGGCGCGGTCTGCACCGATGGCCATGGCAGTGCGCAGGGTTTCCTGGCACTGGGCCACGCCGCAGGAGACTGCGATGACTTCGGTCACCAGGCCTTTTTCTTTCAGGCGCACGGCCTCTTCAACGGCGATTTCGTCAAAGGGGTTCATGCTCATCTTCACGTTGGCGATGTCCACACCCGTGTTGTCCGATTTGACGCGGACCTTCACGTTGTAGTCCACCACGCGCTTGACAGGGACCAAGACCTTCATTGCTGCGGCTCCTAGAGTTGGTTGAATTGACGTTTACGTAAACTGGAACATTCTATGCGGCACTGCAACGAAAGCGCTACGGGCCCAGCACACAGATCAAACGATTAGAAAAAAGAACGATCGTGCTTTTTGTGGATTATAGGCGAGTGGGCGCAGTACCTGTCTAGAGTTTGCTGTCGCCTTGGGCAACCTGCAGCTGCCGGACAAGCGGGCAAGGCTACTCAGAACCCGCCAGTGCGCGGCCCACCGCCGCATTCGACACAGCTGGGGGCAGTGCTCCCTCGACCTGCACATGCATGACCCGCTGCGGATAAGGGATTTCGATCTTGTGGGCGCGCAGTGCACTCAGGATGGCGCGGTTGATCTCCGAGCGCAGGCCCAGCGAACCGTTCTCGGGGTCGGCAATCCAGAAGCCCACGGTGAACTCCAGCCCATCGGCACCAAACGCCGACAAGGACACACTGGGCGCCGGATCGCGCAGCACACGACTGCTGGCAAAGGCGGCCTCGCCCAGCAGCCGCGTCACCAGGTCCACATCGCTGTCATAGCCCACGCTCACCACGGTGGACAACCAGACGCGGGGGTCCGCCAGCGACAGGTTTTCCACCCGCTGGATGATCAGCATCTCATTGGGCACGATGGACTCGCGGCCCGTGGACGAGCGCACCACCGTGTAGCGCGCATTGATATCGGTGATGCGCCCCTCGAAGTTGTCCACCCGCACATTGTCGCCAATGCGCATGCTGCGCTCGGCCAGGATCACAAAACCGCTCACATAGTTGGACGCCAGCTTCTGCAGGCCAAAGCCAATCCCCACCCCCACAGCGCCGCCCAGCACAGACAACGCGGTCAGGTCAATGCCCACGGCCGACAGGGCCATGATGAGCCCGACGAAGATCAGCAGCGCCCGCACGGCATTGCTCACGGCCTTGCGCAGCGACAGCTCGGCCCCGGTGGCCGAGCGCAGCAGGCGCGACTCGATGGCGGCAGATATCCAAAGCGCGATCAGCAGCACGGCAGCAGCCGTCAGTGCCCCTTCAATCATGGTGCGCACCGACAGCGTGGCGCCTCCCACCTTCCAGTGGATCTGGTCCAGCTCTTCGAGCACCAAGGGCAAGAGCCCTGTGACCCACAGCACCATGCCCAGCCAGGCCAGCCACGAGATGGAACGTTCAATCGGCCGCACCCAGGCGGCATCCGGGTAGGCCACCTGCAGCACCTTCACCCCGATGCGGATGACCACCAGCGACACCAGCACCGGCACGGCGACCTTGAACACGGCCAGCGGAACCCACTGCAGCAGCACGGTGCGCGCCACATAAGCCAGGCACAGCAACGCCAGCGGAAACAGTGCGCCATCGACAATCCGCGTGCCGAACAGGATGGAGCGCGGGTCACCCCGGTGCAGCCCACGCTGCAGCAGCGACACCAGCAACCAGGCCAGGCCCAGGCAGGCGGCCAGGGCGGCAAACTCCACCAGCACCGTGGGTCGAAGAAACGCCTCGGCCCAGCGGCCCACATCTTCCAGCATGGGGGTTTCTGTCGTGGCCATGGCTCTCAGCGCTTCCAGGTAGGCTGGCGCTTTTCGGCGAAGGCGCGCGCGCCTTCCTGCGCGGCGTCGTCCATCATGTTGGTGGCCATGGTCTGGCCCGCCAGCTGGTAGGCCGCATCGATGCCCAGCTCCCGCTGCTGGTACACCAGCGCCTTGCCCATGGCTACGGCCACGCGGGGCTTTTGCAGGATGGACTCCACCAACTTTTCGACCTCGGCATCCAGCGCATCGGCGGGCACCACACGGTTCACCAGACCCTGCGCCAGCGCGGTGGGCGCATCGATGAAATCGCCGGTGAGCAACATTTCCATAGCCCGCTTGGCGGGCACATTGCGCACGAGCGGCACGCTCGGCGTTGCGCAGAACAGACCGTAGTGGATGCCACTGGTGGCAAAGCTGGCGCTGTCGGCCGCCACCGCCAGGTCGCACTGCGCCACCAGCTGGCAGCCCGCCGCCGTCGCCATGCCCTGCACCCTGGCGATCACGGGTACTGGCAGCTTGTGGATGGTCAGCATCATGCGGCTGCATTGCGCAAACAGCTTCTGGTAGTACGCCAGCTCCGGGTTCGCCGCCATGTCCTTGAGGTTGTGCCCGGCACAGAAGGCTTTGCCTGCTGCGGCCAGCACGACCACGCGCACAGATTCGTCGCGGCCCGCATCGCCCAGCGCCTGTTGCAGCGCAGAGAGCATCTCTGCACCCAGCGCGTTGAAGCGGGCCGGGTCGTTCAGGGTCAAGGTGACCACGCCGCGGGCGTCGCGGGTGGTTGTCAGCACATCATCGAAGTTCTTTGTCGTCATAGTTTGCTCCTCTCAGCCATCTGCACGCCGACTGAAACTGGCACTGCCCAGGCGGGGGGCCGCCGCGCAAGGGCCGCCCCGCCGCGCTGGCGGCGTCCCCCTTCCGCATCGCGCAGCGATGCAAGAGAAGGGGGAAGCGGCGAAGCCGCTCAGGGGGTTAGTCACAAATCCGCGAGGACCCGCAAATGTGCCTCCACACTGCGCGCCAGCGGCCCCATCACATAGCCGCCCTCCAGGCACGACACGATGCGGCCCTTGGCATAGCGGCGGGCCACGTCCTTCACGCGCTGGGTGATCCAGGCGTAATCCTGCTCGGTCAGGCCCAGCTGGCCCATGTCGTCCTCGCGGTGGCCGTCAAAACCCGCACTCACAAAAATCATCTCGGGCTTGAAGGCTTCCAGCCGGGGCATCCACATCATTTCGATGATCTCGCGGATGTCCATGCCCCGCGTGTAGGCGGGCACGGGCACGTTGACCATGTTCGGGGCGGGATCATGGTCGCCGCTGTAGGGGTAGAACGGGTGCTGGAAGATGCTGACCATCAGCGCCCGGGGGTCATTGGCCAGGATGTCCTCGGTGCCATTGCCGTGGTGCACGTCAAAGTCCACCACCGCCACGCGCTGCAGGTTGTAGCGCTGCAGCGCATATTTGGCCGCAACGGCCACGTTGTTGAAAAAGCAGAAACCCATGGCCTTGTCGCGGCAGGCATGGTGGCCGGGGGGGCGCACCGAGCAGAACGCGTTTTCCACCTCGCCCGCCATCACAGCATCGGTGGCGGCCAGTGCCGCCCCCGCAGCGCGCAGCGACGCCTTCCAGGTGTGGGCGTTGATAGAGGTGTCGGTGTCGATCTGCGCGTAGTTGGGGCCGCCCGCCATCAGCTCTTCGTTGAGCCGGTCCGACAGGCCGCGCAACGCCGCAATGTGCATGCGGCCGTGGGCCAGCTCGATGTCGGCCAGCGAGGCCTCGGGGGCGTCGTAGCGCTCCAGCGCGTCGGCCACGCCGGTGATCAGCAAGCGATCCTCAATGGCGTCCAGCCGTTCGGGGCATTCGGGGTGGCCCGGGCCCATCTCGTGCTTCCAACAATCCCGATGGGTGAAATAGCCCGTCTTGCTCACAGTCTTGTCCCCGCGTGTCGCATTTTTCTCAATTTTTCGGATAACGTCATGCCATGAACGCACAGCACAAAATCAAATCACTTCTGGATCAGCTTAACACGGTGATCGTGGGCAAACAGGCCCAGGTCCAGGACTGCGTGGCCTGCCTGCTGGCGGGGGGGCACCTGCTGATCGAAGACGTGCCCGGGGTGGGCAAGACCACCCTGGCCCACGCCTTGTCACGCACCTTCGGCCTGCAGTTCTCGCGCGTGCAGTTCACGGCCGACCTGATGCCCAGCGACCTGACCGGCGTGTCGGTGTACGAACGCGGCAAGGAAGCCTTCGTGTTCCACCCCGGCCCGGTGTTTGCCCAGGTGCTGCTGGCCGACGAAATCAACCGCGCCAGCCCCAAGACGCAAAGCGCGCTGCTCGAAGCCATGGAAGAAAAGCAGGTGTCGGTGGAGGGCGAAACCCGCGCCCTGCCCCACCCGTTCTTCGTGATCGCCACGCAGAACCCGCACGACCAGCTAGGCACCTTCGCGCTGCCCGAGTCGCAGCTCGACCGCTTTTTGATGCGCATCTCCATCGGCTACCCCGACCGCGCCGCGGAACGTGTGCTGCTGGCGGGCGCGGACCGGCGCGACATGGTGGACACCATGCTGCCCCTGCTGTCCGACGAGGAACTGGCCGAGCTGCAGCGCCAGGTGCAGGCCATCCACACGGCCGATCCGCTGCTCAACTATGTGCAGGACCTGATTGCGGCCACCCGCTCGGGCCGGTGGTTTCTGCAAGGGCTCTCGCCCCGCGCGGGCATTGCCCTGGTGCGCGCGGCCAAGGCGCAGGCCCTCATCAGCGGGCGCGACTATGTGGCGCCCGATGATGTGCAGGCGGTGCTGCCCCAGACCATTGCCCACCGCCTGGTGCCCGTGGGCGACGCCGGACGCGGCGCGGTGGAGCAGGTGCGCGCGATGGTCGAAGCGGTTCCGTTGCCCTGACCCATGGAATCCGCCACCCCACCGCCCCTCCCACCCCTTGCGCGCTGGCGCAGCCTGGCCGCCACGCTCAACCCATTGGCGCCGCTGCGCCGCCGCTTCCAGCGCTGGTGGCAGGCGCGCCTGCCGCTGAGCGACACGCTGGCGCTCACGCAGCGCAATGTCTACATCCTGCCCACCGGTTCGGGCTGGATGCTGGCGTTGACGCTGATCGTGCTGCTCATCGCGTCCATCAACTACCAGCTCAACCTGGGCTACCTGCTCACCTTTTTACTGGCGGGCAGTGCGGTGATCGGCATGCACATCTGCCACGCCAACCTGCGCGGCCTGACCCTGCACCTGAAAGCACCCGAGCCGCACTTCATGGGCAGCAGCACCGCGTTTGACATCCAGCTGTCCAGCGAGCGCAAGACCCCGCGCTACGGCATCGCCCTGTCGGTGCACGGCACGGGCAAGGAGGCGCAAAAGGAACCCCATCATTGGGCCTGGACCGACGTGCCAGCGCAAGGGCAGTCCAGCGTGCAAGTCGCTTTCAAGCCCGAGCGCCGGGGCCTGCACCGCGTTCCCACATTGACCGCCGAGACGCGCTTTCCGCTGGGCACCTTCCGCGTCTGGACCTACTGGCGCCCCGCTGCCCAGGTGCTGGTCTACCCCGCACCCGAAACCCCGACACCGCCCCTGCCGTCTGGCGAACCGCGCGCGGGCGGAGCGGGCAACACGCCCACACAGGGCATTGGCGAATTCGACGGTGTGCGTGCCTACCGCCGGGGCGATCCGCTCAAGCTCGTGGTCTGGAAGAAGGCCGCCAAGTCGCTGGCCACTGGCACAGACGACCTGGTGAGCCGCGACGCCCAGCAGGCCCAGCGGCACGAGCTGTGGCTGGACCTGGCCCGTGCCTCACTGCCCGACCACGAAGCCCGCATCTCGCGCCTGACCGCCTGGGTGCTGCAGGCCGACCGGCTGGGGCTGGACTATGGCCTGCGCCTGCCGGGTGTGGAGATCGCACCGGACACGGGAGCGGCCCATCGCAGAAATTGCCTGGAGGCACTGGCATTGTGCTGATTCGTCCCTCAAAATTTAGATCAAAATGGCACCTTGCGCTTGCTAGAAAGGCGCAGAAAGCTACATTTTTGATAGCAAATCAATCACCACCTGTCCGGCGTGCCCCCTTGCCATGAACCTGCGACAGACCCTTGTTTCCCTGCCTCGCGACGCCCGCGACACGCTTTTTCTGCTGTTCGTGATCGTCTGGGTCATCGCGCCGCAGGTGTCCAACCTGCCGGTGTGGACCAGCCTGCTGGCTGGCGGCCTGCTGCTGTGGCGCGGCTGGCTGGCCTGGACGGGCCGCCCCCTGCCCGGCCGCTGGACAGTGGCCGCCCTGCTCCTGGTAGCGGTGGCAGGCACACTGTTCACGCACCGCACCATCCTCGGGCGGGATGCGGGTGTCACCTTGATCGTCATGCTGCTCGCCCTCAAGATGCTGGAGCTGCGCGCACGCCGCGATGCCATGGTGGTGTTCTTCCTGGGCTTCTTCACGATGCTCAGCAATTTCTTCTTCTCGCAATCTCTGCTGACTGCCGCCGCCATGCTGGTGGCGCTGCTGGGGCTGCTCATGGCACTGGTCAATGCCCACATGCCGGTAGGGCGCCCGCCGCTGGCGCAGACCTTTCGCATGGCGGGCACCATGGCACTGCTGGGCGCGCCCATCATGGTGGCGCTGTTCATGCTGTTCCCACGCATGTCACCGTTGTGGGGCATGCCCGGCGAAAACCTCTCGGGGCGTAGCGGCCTCTCGGGCACGATGAAGATCGGGGACATGGCCGAGATCGCACTGGATGAGCGCGTGGCCATCCGCCTGCGCTTCGAGGGGGCTCCCACCGATGTGCCTGCGCAATCCACGCTGTACTTTCGCGGGCCCGTCATGACCGCGTTCGATGGCCGGGAATGGCAGGCCGAGCCCTTCCGCGAAGACAGCGCCTGGGCCGCACGTGCAGCCCTGCCCGCCAATCTGCAGGTCAGCGGCCCGGCGGTGCGCTATGAGGTGACGCTCGAACCCCAGCGCCAGCCCTGGCTGATGGTGCTGGAGGCCACCCCCGAGGCGCCCCAGCTGCCCAACAACATGCAGGCCTACATGACGCAGGATCTGCAGTGGATGACGGCACGTCCCATCACCGAGGTGATGCGCTACCAGGCCGTGAGCTACCCCGAGTTCCGCCACGGCCCCCAGCAGTCGGTGCGGCAACTGCGCGTGTACACCGAGCTGCCGCCCGGCTTCAATCCGCGCACCCTGGAGCTGGCGGCACAGATGCGGGCAGACCCTGCACTGGCCAACGCCCGCACGGAAGTTCTGGTCAATGCCGTCCTGCAACGCCTGCGCACAGGGGGCTACAACTACTCCCTCGATCCAGGCGTCTATGGCCAGCACACCGCCGACGAGTTCTGGTTTGACCGCAAGGAAGGTTTTTGCGAACACATCGCCTCGGCCTTCGTGGTGCTGATGCGCGCGATGGATGTGCCAGCACGCATCGTCACGGGCTACCAGGGCGGCGAGCGCAACCCCGTGGATGGCTACTGGACGGTGCGCAACGCCGATGCCCATGCCTGGTCCGAAGTCTGGATGGAGGGGCGTGGCTGGGTGCGTGTAGATCCCACAGGCGCCGTCTCGCCGAACCGCGTGGGCCAGTTCCAGCGTTTGCGCGCGCCCCAGGGTGCGTTCGCCAACGCCCTGGGCACCCTCAGCCCGGGCATGGTGCAGAACCTGCGGGCCGTGTGGGAAGCCGTCAACAACGGCTGGAACCAGTGGGTGCTCAACTACACCCAGAGCCGCCAGATGGACCTGCTCAAGGCGCTGGGGTTTGAATCCCCCAGCTGGCAGGACCTCACCACCGTGCTGGGCAGCCTGGTCATCGCGGCTGCACTGGGCGGCATGGGCTGGAGCCTTTGGGAACGTGCCCAGCACGACCCCTGGCTGCGGCTGCTGGCCCGCACGCGCCAGCGCCTGGCGCGCGCCGGCCTGACGCTGCCCGAAACCCTGCCCCCTCGCGCCATGGCCGAACGGGTGCGCGCGCACTTCGGCCCGCAGGCTGCTGGGGTGGCAGACTGGCTGCTGCGGCTGGAACGCCTGCGCTACTCCCCCCACCCCGACACCGAACTGGGAGCCCTGCGGCGCGAGTTTCGCGCACTGCCCTGGCCAAACCGATGAATCCCCCCTGAGCGGCTTCGCCGCTTCCCCCCAAGGGGACGATGCCCTTGCTGCGGGGCGGCCCTTGCTTGGCATCCCTGGCCTGGGTCGCGTCGGTTTCGGGGCGCAGGGACAAAACAAAGTAACGAACAACCCAAATGAAGAAGACAGCTCCATGGATCACAACAGCTATATTTTTGATAGCTGCTTGCGCACTACCAGTAAGCGCTAGCCCGCAAAAATCCTCCAAAACCAGCATCACAAAGCAAAAGCCAGCCGTGCTCTACGCATCGCGCCCCGAGGCGCTGCAGTTTGCCGACGACCTGGCTGCGCGCCGCGACCTGGACCGCGAATGGGTGCGCCAGGCCATCGGGCAGGCGCATTTTTTGCCGCAGGTGCCCCGGCTCATGCTGCCGCCACCCAAGGGCACGGCCAAGAACTGGCGCGTGTACCGCAGCCGCTTCATCGACCCCATCCGCATCCGCGCCGGCCAGCGGTTCTGGCAGGAGAACCAGGCCACGCTGGAGCGCGCCGAGCGCGAGTACGGCGTGCCCGCCGAGATCATCGTGGGCATCATCGGCGTGGAGACCATCTACGGCCAGCAGATGGGTACGTTCCGCGTGATGGACGCGCTGGCCACGCTGGCGTTTGATTTCCCGTCAGCCCATCCTCGTGCCAAGGAGCGCACCGAATTTTTCCGCCGCGAGCTGGAGCAGTTCCTGAGCCTCACCAACCGCAGCAACACCGACCCGTTCGAGCCGCGCGGCAGCTACGCTGGTGCCATGGGCCTGGGACAGTTCATGCCGTCGAGCTGGGTGCGTTACGCCGTGGACTATGACGGCGATGGCCGCGTGGACCTGTTCAACAGCCCGGCCGACGCCATCGGCTCGGTAGCCAACTACTTCCGGGGCCACGGCTGGACGCCGGGCATGCCCACGCACTTTGGCGTGCAGTTCGACACGGCACGACTGCAGATGGATGACCTGCTGGCGCCCGACATCCTGCCCACCTTCAGCGTGGCCAGCATGCAAGCCAAGGGCGCTGTGCTCGACGCGGCTGGCGTACAACACAACGGCCCGCTCGCGCTGGTGGAGCTGCAAAACGGCGCAGAGGCGCCGAGCTATGTGGCGGGCACCGAAAATTTCTACGCCATCACCCGCTACAACTGGTCGAGCTACTACGCGATGGCGGTGATCGAGCTGGGCCGCGAAGTGGCGGCGGCGCGCGCGCGCTGACCCGCGCAGGCGCACCGGGGCGTTTTTTGGGGGAGGCGCTGCGGCGCACCGCAGGCCCGACATGAGGACGGCCGGGCGGCCGATGCGGGGTTTGGCGGCGCCTGCAAGCGCGCTTGCGCAAGTCAGTCCACAATGCCCGGCTTGGACCGCTGGCCCGGCAGCCCTGCAGCAGCGGCACACCTCTTTGCCCACCCCCACCCCACCCCTTTTCTTCATGCCTGTATCACCTTCTCCAACGCCCGCTGTGGACGCCATCGTCCGGGTGCGCGGCGTGAGTAAAACCTACGCGGGCGGCTTTCAGGCGCTCAAGAACATCGACCTGGACATCCGGCGCGGCGAAATATTTGCCCTGCTCGGGCCCAACGGCGCGGGCAAGACCACGCTCATCAGCGTGATCTGCGGCATGAGCAATGCCACGGCTGGCTCCATCACTGCAGACGGCCACGACACCGTGCGCGACTACCGCGCCGCCCGCGCGGCCATTGGCCTCGTGCCGCAAGAGCTGCACACCGATTCGTTTGAAACCGTGTGGGCCACAGTCAACTTCAGCCGGGGCCTGTTTGGCAAGGCGCCCAACCCGGCGTTCATCGAGAAGATCCTCAAGGACCTGTCGCTGTGGGACAAGAAGGACAGCAAGATCCTCGCGCTGTCGGGCGGCATGAAACGCCGCGTGCTGATCGCCAAGGCGCTGTCGCACGAGCCCAAGATCCTGTTCCTGGACGAACCCAGTGCTGGCGTCGACGTGGAGCTGCGCCATGACATGTGGCGCCTGGTACGCGAGTTGCGCGACGCGGGAACCACCATCATCCTCACCACCCACTACATCGAAGAAGCCGAAGACATGGCCGACCGCATCGGTGTGATCCGCAAGGGTGAGCTGATCGTGGTGGAAGACAAGGACGTGCTGATGCGCAAGCTGGGCAAGAAGCAGCTCACGCTCACCCTGCAGCAGCCGATGGACCAAGTGCCCGACGCGCTGGCACGCTGGCCGCTCGTGCTGAGCCAGGGCGGCACCGCGCTGACCTACACCTTCGACACGCAGCAGGAGGACACGGGCATTGCCGCACTGTTGCGCGCACTGGCCGAGCACGGCATTGACTTCAAGGATCTGCACTCCAGCGAAAGCTCGCTCGAAGACATCTTTGTGAGCCTGGTGCACCAGGACACCCCTCAGCAGAAAGCACCCCAAGCATGAACGGCCTGAACTGGCATGGCGTCAGCGCCATCTACCGCTTTGAGATGAACCGTGCGTTTCGCACCTGGATGCAGAGCCTGATCGCGCCGGTGCTCACCACCGCTCTCTACTTCATCGTGTTCGGCTCTGCCATCGGCTCGCGCATGGGCGACATCGGCGGCGTAAGTTACGGCGCCTACATCATCCCCGGCCTGCTCATGCTGTCGCTGCTGTCCGAGAGCATCTCCAACTCGGCCTTCGGGATCTACATGCCCAAGTGGTCCGGCACCATCTACGAGCTGCTCAGCGCGCCGGTAAACTGGGTGGAGGTGCTGCTG
This sequence comes from Acidovorax sp. NN32, assembly GCF_057597245.1. Lineage (NCBI taxonomy): Bacteria > Pseudomonadati > Pseudomonadota > Betaproteobacteria > Burkholderiales > Comamonadaceae > Acidovorax > Acidovorax sp. NN32. The sequence goes on along the minus strand of NZ_CP199679.1, from coordinate 1,768,708 downwards.
GGCTACGTGGGCGCAGCGGCCAGCAAATCGCTGCTGGTGTCGGTGCTCATCCTCACCACGGCCCGGGTGTTTGTGCCCTACGAAGTGGCGCACCCGGTGTGGATGGTGGGCTTCCTGGTGCTCACCGCAGTCACGTTCTGCCTGTTCGGTTTCATCATCGGCCTGTGGGCCGACAGCTTCCAAAAGCTGCAGGTCATCCCACTGCTGGTGATCACGCCGCTGACCTTTCTGGGCGGGGCGTTCTACAGCATCAACATGCTGCCGCCGTTCTGGCAGACCGTTTCGCTGTTCAACCCGGTGGTCTATCTCATCAGCGGACTGCGCTGGGCGTTCTATGGCCAGGCCGATGTCCACATTGGCGTGAGCACGGGCATGACGCTGGTGTTCATGGCCGCGTGCCTCGTCGTGGTGTGGTGGGTGTTCAAGACGGGGCGCCGCATCCGGCGTTGAGCCCACCGCCCCAAAAAACATTCACGCTGACCCCTTCGGCGGGCTCAGCGTGAACGGTTCAGGACGTGGACTCAATACCGCTGCATGCTGCAGCTGTGCGGCTGCTGCGCCTTGGCAGCAGGAATCTGCCGCACCACGCGAAAGCCGTAGCCCGAGCCTTCCACATCAAACTTCACGCCCGGTGCGCCTTTTTTGTCCATCACGCCCACCACCAGCGCCTGTTGGAACTGGTGGTCCGCCGCGCGCATGCTGCCGCCCTGGCCCGAGAGCCGCACATCGGCCTTCTCCATCTGGCGCGCCACGGCCACGGCGTCGGTGCTGCCGGCACGCTCGATGGACTGGGCCAGCGCCTCCACCATGAGCTGCATGCGCATGTGCACGTAGTCGTCCTGCGGCTTGGGAAAACGCTCGCGGAAAGACTGGTAGAACGCCTCGCTCTGGGCGCCTGGCACATTGGGCAGCCAGTCGGCCACCGCCACCACCTTGCCAATGCCTGCATCACCCATGGCAGCGGGCGCACCCAGCGCGTTGCCATAGAAGGTGTAGAAGCTGCCCTCGTAGCCCACTTCCCGCGCGGCCTTCACCAGCAGGGTCAGGTCATTGCCCCAGTTGCCTGTGACCACCGCCTGCGCGCCGCTGGTCTTGATCTTGACGGCGTAGGGCGCAAAGTCCTTCACGCGGCCCACCGGGTGCAGCTCGTCGCCCACCACCGCCACATCTGGGCGTTGTGCGGCCAGCTGCTTCTTGGCCTCGCGCAGCACGGCCTGGCCAAAGCTGTAGTCCTGGCCGATGAGGTACACACTTTTGAGGGACTTGTCTTCGCGCATCACATCCATCAGCGCGGCCATGCGCATGTCGGCATGGGCGTCAAAACGAAAGTGCCAGAAGCTGCACTTCTCGTTGGTGAGGATGGGGTCCACCGCCGAGTAGTTCAAAAAGATCACGCGCTTGTTCGGCTCACGCTCGTTGTGTTTGTTGATCGCCTCGATCAGCACCGCCGCCGTAGCCGATGAATTGCCCTGCAGGATGACCTGCGCGCCATCGTCGATGGCCGCACGCAGGGCCGACAGCGCCTCTTCGTTCTGGCCCTTGCTGTCGTAGCGCTCCAGCGCCAGCGGGCGGGGGCCACCCGCAGCGGCTGGCAACTGCACGCCACCCCGCGCGTTCACACGTTCCATGGCCCAGTAGATGTTGCGGTAAACCGCTTCGCCCGTGTTGGCAAATGCGCCCGACAGGCTTTCGATGAGCGCCACCTTCACGGGCTTGGCCTGCGCCACGGCAGTGGCTGGCGCTGCAGCCTGGGCATGGCTGGCGGACACCGGCAGCAGCACGCAGCACAGCGTGGCTGCTGCGGCCAAAACGGATTGACATAGTGCCGCTGCGCCTGTTTTCAAGCCCACGGAGTGCAATTTATTCATGCCATTTTTCCCTTGAAATGCGGCGTGGCCGCACACACCTCTTTGGCATGCGGCGACCACGTCGAGAGCCGCGCAGTGTATAGGAGTACCCCATGATCTTCGCCCCCGTGATCCGCCGCGCCGCCTACGCCCAAGCACCCCGTTCCGCCGACCTGGCACTGCAGCGTTTTCTGATGGGCACGCTGGCCGACCCCGCTGCCGCACGTTCTGCAGCAGGCTGCACTGTCACGCAGGACGACAAAGCCACCACCTTGCAGCTGGATGTGCCCGGCCTGGCCCGCGAGCAGTTGCAGATCAGCATTGAAGGCAACGTGGTGCGCCTGCAAAGTGTGGAAGGAGCCCCCCGCAAGGTGCAGCGCGCCTGGGAGCTTGCCGCCGACATCGACGCCGCCAACAGTAGCGCCAAACTGGAAAACGGCGTACTGACGCTGACCCTGGCCAAGGTGGAGCCTGCCAGCAAGGCCACCACGCTGACGATCCACTAACTATTGAATTAATAGCTAAAAACGCCCGTACCATCAGCGGTACGGGCGTTTTTCATTCAAATTCTCTTTCCAGACCCGATGCATTACTCATGCCGCAGCGCATCGATGGGGTCCATGCGGGCAGCGCGCCGTGCCGGGAAGTAGCCAAACACCACGCCAATGCCCGCAGAGAAAAGGAACGACAGCAGGTTCACGCCGGGGTTGAACAGGTAGGGCACCCCCATCAGCCCCGACAGCGCGAGCGACGCGCCCGTGGCCAGCACGATGCCGATAAGCCCGCCCAGCGCGGCCAGCACCACGGCCTCGATCAGAAACTGCAGCAGCACCTCGCGCTCCAGCGCACCGATGGCTAGGCGCAGGCCGATCTCGCGCGTGCGCTCGGTCACGCTCACCAGCATGATGTTCATGATGCCGATGCCGCCCACCAGCAGACTCACTGCGGCCACGGCGCCCAGCAGCGTGGTCAGCACCTTGGTGGTGCCCGAGAGCGTGTCGGCCAGCTGCTTGGTGTCGAGCACATTGAAGTTGTCTTCGTCCGAGTCCGACAGCTTGCGCAGCTCGCGCAGCAACTGCGTGAGGCTGGCCTTCACCCGCTCGGGGTCGCTGCCGTCCTTCATCGACACCAGCAGCGTGTTCACCCGCGTGTTGCCCGTCACGCGGCGCTGCAGCGTGCGCAGCGGCACCAGCACGGTGTCGTCCTGGTCGTTGCCAAACGCGCCCTGCCCTTTGGACGCGAGCACACCCACCACTTCGCACGAAAACGCCTTCACGCGCAACTGGCCGCCCACGGCATCGGCCGTGCCAAACAGCTCGCGCCGCACGGTTTCGCCGATCAGGCACACGGCGGCGCCCGCGCGCAATTCGGCGTCGGTAAAGACGCGGCCAGTGCGCACCGTCCAATTGCCGGTCTCCAGCCAGGCGTTGGTGCTGCCGATCACGCTGGTCGTCCAGTTGCGCCCGCCCACCACGGCGGTGGCGGCGGCGCGCGCCTCGGGCGCCACGGCCAGGATGCCGCCGATCTGCTGCGCGATCACGTCGGCATCGGTGTCCTTGAAGGCCGGGGCGCCGGTGCCGCCGCCGGGCCCCATGCGCTGGCCGGGGCGCACCTGCAGCAGGTTGGTGCCCAGGCCGGATATCTGGTTCTGAATGGCCAGCGTGGCGCCGTTGCCCAGCGTGACCATGGTGATCACCGCGCTCACGCCGATCACGATGCCCAGGATGGTGAGGAAAGAGCGCATCAGGTTGCGCCGGATGGAGCGCAGCGCCAGCAGCAGGGTGTTGAGCAACATCAGTGGCCCCCTGAATCCGCAGTGACCACATTCGATACGTTCGATACAGCATCAGCGTCCAGGCCCTTGGGGTGCGGGTTGGGCGCGTCGCTGTCCACCACGCCATCCACAAACCGCACGATGCGCCGCGCATACTGCGCCATGTCGGGCTCGTGCGTGACCATTAGCACGGTGATGCCGTGGTCGGCGTTCAGGCGCCACAGCAGTTCCATGATCTCGACACTGCGCTGGGTGTCGAGGTTGCCGGTGGGCTCGTCGGCCAGCAGCACATCGGGCTCGGTGACGATGGCGCGCGCAATAGCCACGCGCTGCTGCTGCCCGCCCGACAGCTCGGCGGGCGTGTGGTGCTCCCAGCCCTTGAGGCCCACGGCCTCCAGCGCACGCGCGGCCGCCGCGTGGCGCGCGGTGGCGGACTCGCCCCGGTACAGCAGAGGCAGCTCCACATTCTCTTGCGCCGAGGTGCGCGCCAGCAGGTTGAAGCCCTGGAACACAAAGCCAAAGTAGCGCCGCCGCAGCCGTGCCCGCTCGTCGCGCGAGAGCGACTCCACATGCACGCCCTTGAACAGGTATTCGCCCGTGGTGGGCCGGTCCAGGCAGCCCAGCGTGTTCATGGCCGTGGACTTGCCCGAGCCGCTGGGGCCCATGATGGCCACAAAGTCGCCCTGTGCAATGTCCAGGTCCACGCCCTTGAGCGCCTGAAAGGCCAGCGCCCCTTCGCCATAGACCTTGGTCACGCCACGCAGGCGGATGATGGGGGTGTCGCCCGCCACGCTCATGGCTTGGCCCCGGCCGCGCGCTGGTCGGTGATCACGGCCATGCCGGGCGTGAGGCCCTCGCCCGTGACCTCGGTATGGCGGCCATCGCTGATGCCCACCTGCACATCGATGGGCTTGGCGGCACCGTCCTGCAGCACCCACACCTGCCGCGTCTTGCCCGCGCCATCGCCCGCCTCGCCCCCCGCACCCGGCTTGCGTGGGCCCGAGCCAGACCGTGGCATGCGCGGCATGAGCTGCGACATGATGCCGCCACCACTGCCGCTGCCCGACGCGCCGGGCTTGGCACCACCCGCTCCGGGCTTCGCATCGGCCCCTGCGGCCTGCGCAGGCGTGAAGCGCAGCGCCGTGTTGGGCACCAGCAGCACGTCCTTGCGTTCAGTGGAAGTGATGGTGGCCGCCGCCGTCATGCCAGGGCGCAGGCTCATGTCGCTGTTGTTCACCTCCAGCCAAGTGATGTAGGTGACCACGTTGTCCGTCTTGGTGGAACCAAACGAAACGCGCGTGACCTGGGCCGGGTAGCGGCGCGAGGGATAGGCACTGACCGTGAAGCTCGCGTCCTGACCCACCTTGACCGATCCCACGTCGGCCTCGTCCACGCTCACATCCAGCCGCAGCCGCGTGAGGTCCTCGGCCACGGTGAACAGCGTCACCGCTTGCAGCGAAGCGGCCACGGCGTTGCCAGGCTCCACCGTGCGGGTCAGCACCACACCGTCGATGGGCGAGCGGATGGAGGCCTTGGACAGGTTGGTCTCGTCGGTGGACAGCGCGGCGCGTGCGTCTTCCACCGTGGCGCGGGCGCTGGTTTCATCGGCGCGGGCGCGGTCCAGCGTGGCGCGGCCTGCGTCCAGCTCGGAGGCCGAGGGCACCTTGCCGCCGGACAGGCGGGCCACTTCTTCGAGCCGGCCAAAGTTGGCAATGGCCTCCTTGGTGGTGGCCACGGCCTGGGCCAGGCGGGCCTGCGCCGACGCCAGCGAGGCGCGCGAGCGCAGCACCTGCGATTCGAGCTTGGCGGTGTCCAGCTCCACCAGCAGCTGTCCCTTCTTGACCTTGTCGTTCACGTCCACCAGCACGTTGCGCACGGTGCCCGACAGCTCGCTGCCAATGGTGACCGAGCGCGTGGGCTGCAGCGTGCCGTTGGCAGACACGGTGAGTGTGAGATTGCCCCGGCGCAGCTCTTCGGTGACATAGGTGGGTGCAGTGCTGGCGCTCTGGCGCGATTGCCATGCGTACAAGCCACCGCCCACCACCACGAGCGCGGCCACCCCCAGCCACACGGTAGTGCGCTGCCACCAGCGGCAGGGCCGGTCGGCACCCAGCAAGGCGCTCAGGTCGGCAGGGGCGGATTTGGCGGGTGCAGAAGAAGCTGAAGTGTCGGAATTTGGCATGGGACGTGAATCAGAAAATGGGGGCTGGCAGGCAATGGAGTGGGCGTGTGGAAGGGCTGTCAGCTGTTCATTCGGCTACAGCCCAGCCGCCGCCCAACGCCTTGTAGAGACGCACATGGTCTGCCGCGACGGCAGCGGTGGTGGTGGCCACGCTCTCTTGCGTGGACAGCAGCGTGCGCTGGGTCTCCAGCACCGCCTGAAAGTCGATCAGCCCACTGCTGTAGCGCTGCTGCGCCAGCAGCGCGGCGTTGCGGGCGGCGTCAGCGGCCGCCGTCAGTCGTTCCAGTTTTTCCCTGTCGCCACGCAAGGCCACCAGCGCGTTCTCCACATCCTGCAGGGCCGTGAGCACGGTGGCTTCGTAGGCCACACGGGCCTGCTCCAGCGCGGCAGACTGCACACGCACCTGCGCGCGGGCGGCGCCGCCATCCAGCAGCGGGATGGACACGCTGCCCAGCAAGGCACTGGTCACGGCACTGCCGCCCGACAAGGCCCCCAGCGTGAGGGCGCGCAGGCCCAGCGAGCCACCAAGAGAGAAGCTGGGGTAGCGCGCGGCATCTGCCTGCGACACACGCGCCAGGGCGGCGGCAATGCGCTGCTCGGCCACACGCACATCGGGCCGCTGGCGCAGCGTCTCGGCCGGGATCGCCAGCGCCAGTTCTGCAGTTGGCTGCGGTACGGGGGCACTGGCTGCCAGGGGAGCGTCGAGCGCGCCGGGCACCTGGCCTGTCAGCACGGCCAGGCTGTAGCGCGACTGAGCCAGACTGGCTTCCAGGCTGGGAATCTGCGCCGCGGTCTGCTCGGCCGCTGCACGGGCCTGCTCGGTGACGAGCGAGGTGGTGAGCCCGGCCTGCAGGCGCCACTGGGTGATCTGCAAGGTCTCCTGCTGGCTGGCCAGGTTGCTGCGCGCAATGGCCAGGCGCTGCTGCAGCCCGCGCAGCTCGATGTAGTTGACGGCCACCTCGGCCGCCAGCGACACCTGCACATCGGCCAGGCTGGCCTCTGCCGCGCGGGCGTCAGCCTCGCTGGCGCTCACGCCGCTGCGCAGGCGGCCAAACACATCGGGCTCCCAGCTCGCATCAAAACCGGCCTGGAAGGTGTTGCCCGTGCTGTTGCTGGCCCTGCTGCGCTGTGCCGAAGCCGATGCACCCACGCTGGGCAACAGGCCGGCCGATTGCACATCCACCTGCGCACGCGCCTGCTGCAGCGCGGCCTGGGCGGTGCGCACGTTGGTGTTGGCCCGCAGGGCTTGTTCTACCAGCGTGGTGAGCGAAGGGTCGTCAAAACGCTGCCACCACTGGGCCAAAGACGTGGCACCCTGATCGGGAGTTGTATTGCCACCCGCGCCCGCAGCCCACGCCGCTGGCACGGCGACGGCGGGCAACTGGCTATCCTTGGGCTCCAGGCTTGCACAGCCCGAGATCACCAATACCAGCAGCGCGGCGAGCGCTATCTGTACACGCGGTGCGCTGCACCTGGGGTGGGCGCGCAAGACGTCGACAGTGACGCGATGGGAAGGACTCATGGAAAGGCATCGCTCGAGGGAAAACCCGATTGTGAGGAGCCATTCAGGTCAAAACGTACCGAAAGGGTCAACCCCAGGTAAAGAATTGATGCAACGCAAAGGCGTCACCAACCACCGGCGTGGCCCCATCAAAAAACTTGGCTATCGGTTCGCCAGCGGACAGACGGCCGACGCCCGCCTCGCGAGTGTCCCGAGTTGGAAGTTCGTTGATGAAATAAAGATGCCGAAATCGTCGTCAGGCAAGGCGCAAACCGCAGCGATAGCCATATCTATCGCGAGGATTTGCAACGCTGCATGGCGGCGATTCTCGGCGTCTATATAAAACGAATCTCCAGCTCGGAACACCTGGCCCTCAGTGCGCGTGCGCCAAGCCCAGAGACAGCCCCGCTCGCACCCTGTACTCGCTGGGGCTGCACCCCACATGCGAGCGGAACGCGCGGCTGAAATGCGCGCTGTTGCTGAAGCCCCATGACAGTGCAATGTCGGTGACCGAGCGCTGCGCATGCGCCGGGTGGCGCAGGTCGCGCAGACAGGCCTCCAGGCGGCGGCGCTGGATCATCGCGGCCAGGGTTTCCTCGTCATCAGCCACCGCGTTGTACAGGTGCCGCTTGCTGCAGTTGAGCGCCTGGGCCATGCGGTCGATGGTGAGGTCGGGGTCACCCAGGTGGCGGTCGATGTACTGGCTGATGCGGTCACGCAGGGCCTCGCGCTGCGACAGCAGGCTCTGCTGCCCGTTGCGCTCCAGCAGCGACAGCTGCACCAGGTGCGTGATCACATCGGCCACGCCATCGGCGGCTGCGTCGGACATGGTGGGCAGCTCGGCAAACGCGGCGCGCATGGTGTCCCAGGCCAGCCGCGACACGCCCGATGTACCCGAGAAGCGCTGCACCATCAGGTCATCGAGCTTGAGCTTGCGCTCGGGCAGTTGTTCCTTGGGGATCATCAGCACCATCTGGCGCACGGCCTCGGGGTTGCTCACGGCGTAGGCGCGTGTGGTGTCGTACACGCTCCACTCACCCGGCGACAACCATACCTGGCGGCCGTTCTGCTCAAAGCACGCGCGCCCCTCCAGCTGCGCCACCACCTTGATGTAGGCCCGGTCGCTGCCCCGGATGAGGCTGGGGGTGCGCACCACGCGGTGGCGGCTCACGTCCAGCTGGCACAGGTTCACATAGCCCGCCTGGCCCGAGGTGATGTGGCCTGCAAAGGCATCGTCACCAAACGCGTCGGACTCCAGCCCGCCAATCAGGCGCCACACCGCATCGCCCCACAGGTGCAGGCGGTCGCGCGCAGGCACGGCGTCGGTGGATACCTCGGTCAGGGGATGGGCCATGGTGTCTCCAGTGCGGGTTGCGCAAGCCTGATGGTTATGCGGCTGAATTATCGGACGCCCCGTTACCCCGTGCCACCGAGGGAAATCCGGGTAAACCCGCTGCCGCCTGCACGCTGAGGCAAGCGTTTTGTGCACGCTGAGCGCAGCGCACATGAACGCGTCTGCCTACGATTCCCGGCACGGCGTGCACCACGCAGGCCCCATCCGAGGAGACACACAATGACAGCACACCAACCCTCCAAGCGCCAGTGGATCAAAGGGGCCGCCGCCACGGTCGGCACCCTGGCCGTGGCCCCGCAACTGTGGGCCCAAGGCAGCAGCGCGGCACCCGTGCGCATCGGCTACGCCATCGCCCGCACCGGCCCATGGGCGGCCGGCGCCCAGGTCAGCCAGGAGCCCAACTACCTGCTGTGGGCCGAACAGGTGAACGCGGCGGGCGGCCTGAGTGTGAAGGGCACCAAGCGCCCCATCGAACTCATCGGCTACGACGACCGCAGCGAGACCGAGACCTGCGTGCGCACCTACGAAAAGCTGATGGGCAGCGACAAGGTGGACCTGATCCTGCCGCCCTGGGGTTCGGGCGCCAACTTCGCCATCGCGCCGCTGGCCAACCGCTTTGGCTACCCGCTGCTGGCGCCCACGGCGCTGTCGCGCAAGCTGATCGACATGAACCTGCCCTACTTCTTCTCGCTGCTGCAGCAGCCCGACAAGATGATGGGTGCGCTGGTGGACATGCTGGTGGCCAACAATGTCAAGACCATTGCCATCGTCTACATGGACGACCTGTTTGGCCTGGAGAACTTCGCCGCGCTGAACAACGCCCTCAAGAAGACCAGCATCCAGGTGCTGGAGCGCAAAAGCTACCCGCTGGGCGTGAAGGACCTGGCGCCCGTGCTGCGCGGCATCAAGGACCAGAACCCTGACGCCTTCATCGGTATCACCTACCCTCCCGACACCATCCTGGCCAGCCGCCAGGCGCGCGAGGTGGGACTGAACCCCAAGTTCTTCTACGCATCGGTGGGCACGGCCTTCCAGCTCTACAAGAACGTGATGCAGGCCAACACCGAGGGCGTGATTGGCATGGGCTCGTGGAGCGTGAAGACCAGCCCCGAGGCCAAGGCGTACTTCGACGCCCACGTGAAGAAGTTCAACAAGGAGCCCGACCGCTGGGCCAGCGGCCACGCGTGGGCCGGCCTGCAGATCCTGCAGCAGGCCGTGGAAAAGGTGGGCCTGGACCGCAAGGCACTGCGCGAACACATCGCCAAGAACGAGTTCCAAACCATCCTGGGTGGTATTCGATTCCAGGGCAGCGAGAACGCCTCCATCCCCGGCACCGTGAGCCAGTGGCAGGGCAGCGACTTCGAAGTCGTGTGGCCCAAAGACCGCGCCACGGCGCAGCTCAACACCAACAAGCCAGCCTGGAAGTAACCCGGAATGTCCCTGACCTCCTGGGCCGAACTGGTCGCCAGTGGCCTCATTACCGGTGGCATCTATGCGCTGGTGGCCATGGGCCTGAACCTGCAGTACGGGCTGATGCGCATCATGAACATCTCGCATGGCGAGTTCCTGATGCTGGGCGCCTTCCTCACCTGGTCCGCGCACACCCTGTGGGGCATCTCGCCGCTGCTGCTGATGCCGCTGGCTTTCATCGCGCTGTTTGCGCTGGGCGTGGTGGTGCATGCGCTGTGCTTCAAGCGCCTGGCCGCCCGCGCACCCAATGTGGATGTGTTCGAGGCGCGCAGCCTGATGGTGGGCTTTGGCCTCATGTTCCTGGTGCAGAACACCGCGCTCCTGATCTGGGGCGGTGACCTGCGTGGCTATGAATACCTGGCCGACCCGGTGCAGATTGCAGGCATGCGCTTCACTGAAAACAAGCTGGTGCTGTTTGGCGTGGCACTGGCGCTGTCGGCCGCGCTGATTGCGCTGCTCAAGCTCACGCTGCTGGGCAAGGCGGTGAGGGCGCTGATGCAGTCGCCCACGGGCGCGCAGCTGGTGGGCATCAACACGCGGCGGCTGCACCCGATGATGTTTGGCATTGGCCTGGGCCTCTCGGGCGTGGCGGGGGCGTTGCTGTCGATGACGTATGAGATTTCTCCGTCGATGGGTGAGCCCTACACCGTGACGGCGCTGATCGTGATCACGCTGGGCGGCTTTGGCAGCCTGGCAGGCAGTCTGGCCGGTGGCTTGCTGCTGGGCGTGGTCGAGGCTTTGGGTATGCACTTCAGCAGCCCGTCTCTCAAGATGTTACTGAGCTATGCAGTGTTCATCGGCGTGCTGATCTGGCGCCCCAACGGTTTGTTTAGCAAGAAATGAAACTCCTCCATTCCAACAAGCCCTGGCTCGCACTGGCAGCGGGGGTGGCCGTGGTCGCCACCTTGCCCTGGCTGGTGTCCGAGTTCGCCACCTCGGTGCTGCTCAGCTGCCTGATGTACATCGCGCTGGCCACCAGCTGGTCGCTGTTCTGCGGTGCCACCCGCTACCTCTCACTCGCCACGTCGGCTTTCTTCGGCATTGGTGCGTACACCAGCGCCACGCTACTGGGCGTGCTGCCCTGGCCGCTGGTGATACTGAGCGGCGCACTGATCGCCTCCATCGTGGCCGTGGTGATGGGGGCTGCCGTCCTGCACCTGCGCGGCACCTACTTTGCAGTGCTCACCTTCGGCATGACGGAGTTGATCCGCCATGCCGTCACCTTTGTCGAAAAGCAGGTCTCTGGCACCGTGGGCCGCGTGCTCACGGTGGTGCCCAGCAACGAGACGGTGTACCTCACGGTGCTGCTGATTGCCGCAGCGGCTATTGCCGCGGCCATTGCCATCCAGCGCAGCCGGTTTGGCCTCGCACTGGCAGGCATCGGCGCCGACGAGCAGCGCGCCCAGACGCTGGGCGTGGACACGCGCCTAGCCAAGATCGCGGGCTTTGGCATCACCGCCGCCTTTGCAGGCGCCGTGGGCGCGGCCATGGCCGTGCGCTGGACCTACATCGAGCCCGCAGCCGTGTTCAGCCCCTTCATCGGCTTCCAGACCGTGCTGATCGCACTGATTGGCGGCGCGACCAGCATTGGCGGCCCCATCCTGGCGGCCATCGTTTTCAGCCTGCTGGCCGAAACCCTGCGCCTGCAGCTGCCTTACGGCTACATGATGGTGCTGGGCCTGCTGCTGATTCTGTGCGTGATGTACCTGCCCAATGGCCTGGCCACACTGTGGCAACGGCGCAAGCCTGCCGAGGGAGCGCACCATGGCTGAAGCACTTTTGACCATTGACAGCGTGACCGTGCGCTTTGGCGGCCTGACTGCCGTGGATGGCGTGAGCGCCACGCTGCACACGGGCGAGCTGATCGGCATCATCGGCCCCAACGGTGCGGGCAAGACCACGTTCTTCAACGCCATCTCGGGCGTGCAACCGCCTACCTCGGGCACGCTGCACTGTGGTGCCGACAACCTGACCGGCAAGGGCCCGCACCACTATGCAGCCCACGGTATTGCCCGCACCTTCCAGACGCCGCGCGTGTTCCCCGACATGACGGTGCGCGACAACTTGCGCTTTGGCATGCAGTTCGCAGGCCGCCACCGCCAGGGGCCCGAGGGCCTGCGCAGCGAGGGCGAGATCCTGGCCATGCTGGGCCTGGCGCACCTGGCCGACCGCCCCGCCGCCGACGTGACGCCGTCGCAGCAGCGCCTGTTGGAGATTGGCATGGCCCTGGGCACACGCCCGCGCCTGCTGCTGCTCGACGAGGTGGCTGCGGGCCTGACAGAGGCCGAGGTGGACGCCATGGCCCAGCGCATCCGCCGCCTGCGCGACGACTGGGGTCTGACGGTGGTGTGGATCGAGCACGCGGTGACCACGCTGCTCAAGTACGTGGAGCGCGTGCTGGTGCTGCACCAGGGCCGCAAGATTGCCGACGGCACACCCGCCGAGGTGGTGCGCGACCCGCAGGTGATCGAGGCCTATCTGGGTGACGAAATGACCAGCGGCAAAGAACAAGGAGCCACGGCATGAGCGGCGCACACCTCTCCGTGCAGAACCTGACCACGGGCTACCACGGCTTTCAGGTGCTGCAAGACCTGGCACTGGAAGCCGCGCCCGGCATCACCGTCATCGTGGGCCCCAACGGCGCGGGCAAGACCACGCTGCTCAAGGCCCTGGCGGGCCTGCTGCCGCGCCAGGGCGTGGTGACGCTCGACGGCCAGGCCGTGCCTGCGATGAACGCCACGGCCTGCGTGCAACGCGGCCTGGCGCTGGTCGCCGAAGGTCGCCAGCTGTTCCCGCAGATGACGGTGGCCGAAAACCTGGAGCTGGGCGGCTGGCTGGTGCCGTCGCGGGTGCGCGCCGAGCGGTTGCACCAGGCGTTTGAAGACTTTCCCCGCCTCAAAGAACGCGCCTCACAGCTAGCCGGCACCATGAGCGGCGGCGAGCAGCAGATGGTCGCCGTGGCCCGCGCCATGATGAGCGGCCCGCGCCTGCTGATGCTGGACGAGCCCTCGCTGGGCCTGGCACCCCGCATGGTCGATGAGCTGCTCGCCATCGTGCAGCGCATCGCCGCACAAGGCGTCACCGTGCTCATGGTGGAGCAGAACGTGCGCAAGGCGCTGCAGGTGGCCCAGCGCGGCTATGTGCTGGAACGCGGGCGCATCGTGGCCTCGGGCGAAGCATCAACCCTGCTGCAGTCCGACGTGGTCCGCCAGGCCTACCTGGGCGTGGCCTGAATACCTTCCCCACCTTTTTTCATCCGTTCTTTTTAGGAGCTTTCATCCATGACTGCCATTGCCATGTTGATCAACGGCGAGCGCGTGCAAGCCACGGGCGGCGCCACGTTTGAGCGTCGCAACCCGCTGGACGGATCGGTCGCCACCACGGCACCCGCTGCCAGCGTGGCAGACGCCAAGGCCGCTGCCGACGCGGCCGCCAAGGCCTTCCCGGCCTGGTCGGCCCTGGGCCCCAACGCGCGCCGCGCGCTGCTGCTCAAGGCAGCACATGCGCTGGAGGCCCGCACGGCCGACTTTGCGGTGGCCATGGCGGCCGAGACCGGCGCCTCGGGCATGTGGGCCGGTTTCAACGTGCACCTGGCTGCCGGCCTGCTGCAAGAAGCCGCCGCCCTGACCACGCAGATTGCAGGCGAAGTGATTCCGTCCGACGTGCCCGGCAGCCTGGCCATGGGTGTGCGCCAGGCGGCGGGCGTAGTGCTGGGCATTGCACCGTGGAACGCACCTGTCATCCTGGGCGTGCGCGCCATCGCCACCCCGCTGGCCTGCGGCAACACGGTGATCCTGAAAGGGTCGGAACTGTGCCCTGCCACACACGGCCTCATCATCGAGGCGCTGCAGGAGGCCGGTTTGCCTGCTGGCGTGGTGAACTTTGTGACCAACGCTCCGGCGGATGCAGGCGCTGTGGTCGAAGCCATCGTGGCCCATCCGGCAGTGCGCCGCGTCAACTTCACCGGCTCCACCAAGGTGGGCCGCATCATTGCGCAGACCTGCGCCAAGTACCTCAAGCCCGTGGTGCTGGAGCTGGGCGGCAAGGCCCCTCTGCTGGTGCTGGATGACGCGGACATCGACGCCGCTGTCGCAGGCACCGTGTTCGGCGCATTCGCCAACTCGGGCCAGATCTGCATGTCCACCGAACGCATCATCGTGGACAACGCCGTGGCCGACGAGTTCGTGGCGAAGCTCGGTGCGCGTGCCCAATCCCTGCCCCTGGGCGACCCACGCAAGGGCCCAGTGGTGCTGGGATCGGTGGTGGACATGGCCACCGTGCACCGCTGCAACGCCCTCATCGACGACGCGCTGGCCAAGGGCGCCAAGCTGGTCTGCGGCGGCAAGAGCGACAGCACGCTGATGCAGGCCACGGTGCTCGACCACGTGACGTCCGCGATGGACATCTACCGCGAAGAATCCTTCGGCCCCGTCAAACCCGTGGTGCGCGTGAATGGTGTCGAGGAAGCCATTGCCTGCGCCAACGACAACGAGTTCGGCCTGTCATCCGCCGTGTTCAGCCGCGACGTAGCCAAGGCCTGGAATGTGGCGGCGCGCATCGAGTCGGGCATCTGCCACATCAACGGCCCCACGGTGCACGACGAAGGGCAGATGCCGTTTGGTGGCGTGAAAAGTTCGGGTTACGGCCGCTTTGGCGGCATGGCGGGCGTGCGCGAGTTCACCGAGTTGCGCTGGATCACGGTGCAGACGACACCCCGCCACTACCCCTTTTGAAAATCAAAAAAGATAGCTGCTAACGCTTGCTGGACAGGCGGTAGCGGCCTTTTTTATTCAGATAGTCAAACCGTGATCGCATCCAGCGGCCAGCGCGGCTTCACGTCAAAGGCGTAGTCGGTGTTGGCCTGCTGCTGCCCTGCCTGCAGCCGCATGGCCGCCGCCATGGCAATCATGGCGCCGTTGTCGGTGCACAGGTGCAGCTCAGGGTAGTGCACCCGCACCTTGGCGGCGGCACAGGACGTGTTGAGCTGCGCGCGCAGGTGCCGGTTGGCCCCCACACCACCGGCCACCACCACGCGCTTCAGGCCGGTCTGCTTGAGCGCGGCCAGCGTCTTCTTCACCAGCACTTCGACAATCGCAGCCTCCGTGCTGGCGGCCAAGTCGGCCTTGCGTGCCTCCAGTTCGTCACCCAGCTTCTTGGCCTGCGTGAGCACCGCCGTCTTGAGCCCGGCAAAAGAGAAATCGAGGTTGCCACTGTGCAACAGCGGGCGCGGCAGCTTGAAGGCTGCGGCATCGCCCTGCTCAGCCAGGCGCGAGAGCGCTGGCCCACCCGGGTAGCCCAGGCCCATGAGCTTGGCGGACTTGTCGAACGCCTCGCCAGCCGCATCGTCAATGGTCTCACCCAGGATCTCGTAGCGGCCCACGCCGTCCACACGCATCAGCTGGGTGTGACCGCCTGATACCAACAGGGCCACAAAAGGGAATTCAGGCGGGTCGGCGCTGAGGAAGGGCGACAGCAGGTGCCCCTCCAGGTGGTGCACGCCCAGCACCGGCTTGTCCAGTGCAGCGCCCAACGCGCACGCCACGCCCGCCCCCACCAGCAGCGCACCGGCCAGGCCCGGCCCGCGGGTGTAGGCCACCACGTCCACATCGGCCAGCGACTGGCCGGACTCGGTCAGCACCTGCGTGGCCAACGGCAACACGCGGCGGATGTGGTCACGGCTGGCCAGCTCGGGCACCACGCCACCGTAGGCCTGGTGCATCTCAATCTGGCTGTGCAGCGCGTGCGACAGCAACGTGGGCACGGCATTGCCCGTGGAACGGACCAATGCCACGCCCGTTTCGTCGCACGAAGATTCAATACCGAGGATCAGCAAACTCATGCCCCGAGTGTAAAACCCGGCCCCGTTCAGGGTCGGATGCAAAAACCCCTGCTGGCAGTCGCCAGCAGGGGTTGTGCGGATGGATGGCGCTTGCCGACGCGGCGGCTTGCTTACCAGCGGTCCGAACGCATGCGCAGTTCCCAGCTTCCGCTGCGCAGTTCATACACGCCCACGGCGCCGTAGCGCTGTTCGCCCTTGTCGTCCCAGGTCATGGTGCCGATCACGGGCGCATAGCCGTTGATGCTGTGCATGGCCTTGGTGATCGCTTTCGGATCGGCCGACTTGGCCTTCTGGATGGCGGCTGACAGCACATAGGTGCTGTCGTAGCTGTAGTGGCCGCCATAGGCCGGGGGCTTCTTGTAGGCCTCGATGTACTTTTCAAGGAAGGGCTTGCCGGTGGTGAACTCCTTGGCTTCCAGTACGGGCGATGTGGCGTAGACGCCTTCGACCATGCCCATGGCCTTGGTCATGTCGGTGGTCTTGATGGTGTCCCCGCCCAGCAGGCTGACCTTGGTGTGGTCAACCTTGCGCAGGGCTTCGAGCAGAGCCAGGGCCTGAAAGTCGTTGAGGGTGGACACGATGACCTCGACCTTGGCGGCCTTCAGCTCGCCAGCCAGTTCATCGAAAGCCACCGTCTTGTCGTCAAACGACTTGCGCACCACCACTTCCTTCTTTTCAGCCTTGAGCTGCTCGGCAGCACCGTCGGCCAGGCCCTTGCCGTAGGGCGTGCCATCGTCCAGCGCAGCGTAGCGGGCGGCACCCAGCTGTGTGGCGGCAAACGAGCCGATAGCGCGCGCCTGCAAGGTGTCATTGGCCACCATGCGGAAGGTGGTTGGGAAGCCGAGTTGCGTGAACTTGGGGTTGGTGGAGATGGCGATCTGGGCGATGTCCTTGGCGGCGTAAATCGGAGCCGTCTCAATGCTCACCCCCGAATTCAGGTGCCCGATCACCGCCACCACGCCCGAGTCCACCAGCTGCTGCGCCACGGTCTTGCCGGTGGCGGCGTCGGCCTTGTCGTCCACCGACACCACCTCCAGCGTCACACGCTTGCCGTCCACGGTGTAGCCACCCTTGTTCAGTTCCGCCACGGCCAGGTTGACGCCGTTGAGCAAATCCTGCCCCAGCGCGCCCAAGGGGCCGGAGAGGGGCTGGGCCACGCCGATCTTGATGGTGTCGGGCACCTTGCTGCAGCCTGTCAGCACCAGCAGCGCGGATACCGCCACGGTGGTCAGGGCCAAGCCGGCAGAGATACGCCGCCGGTCAATGTGCTTGTTCATGCAAATCCTCTTGAATGGGTCAATGTGACCAGATGTATATGCGATGCGACCGGGTAGCTGCTATCGGGTATGCCCTGCCCATCGACAAACTATTAGCAAGTTTCAGGCCTTGGAAGCTGCCGCAACCTGCTGCCAGCCTTCAGCCCCGGAACGCACCGCTTCGATGCACCATTTTGTGGCGTAAAAATTGCTTATGCTCCTGGGTATGAACGAGTCTCTGCGCATCGTGGTGGTTGCCCCGGATCTGGCAGTCGCCGACCCCGCCGACGAACACGCCGTACTTCAGGCGGAACGGTCGCGTGCGCTGCGCATTGGGTTGCTGGAGAACAACTTCAACCTGGTGGCCACCCTGCCTGCCGATGTCTTCCTGAGCGAGCGCATCGCCCAGCTGCAGCCCGACCTCATCATCGTGGACGCCGAAAGCGAGGCGCGCGACGCGCTCGAACATGTGGTGATGGCCACGCGCGACGAGCGCCGCCCCATCGTGATGTTCACCAACGACGAGGACACCTCGCACGTGAAGGACGCGGTGGCGGCGGGCGTGTCAGCCTACATCGTGGCGGGCCTGGCCCCCCAGCGCATCCGCCCCATCCTGGACGTGGCCATGGCGCGCTTCCAGCACGAACAGGCCCTGCGTGCCGAACTGGCCGACGCCAAGACCGAACTGAAAGACCGCAAGACCATCGACCGCGCCAAGGGCCTGCTCATGCAGCGCCAGGGCCTGAGCGAACAAGCCGCGTACGAGAAACTGCGCAAGACCGCCATGGACAAGGGCCTCAAGCTGGTGGACGTGGCCCAGCGCATGCTCGATGTGATGGATCTGCTGGGTTGAATAGGTGACTTCCCCCTGAGGCGCTGTGCGCCTTCCCCCTTCTCTCGAATCGCTGCGCAATTCGGGAAGGGGGACGATGCCCTCGCAGCGGGGCGGCCCTTGCTTGGCATCCCTCGCCTGGGTCGCGCCCGGGTCCACCGGCTTCTCCCCAAATGGTGCGCCGCACAAATGCAGTGCAGCACTCGGCGCGCGCACCATCATCGCAAATTTTCAAGCCAAACTGGCCGCTACCGCTTGATAAATAAGCACAAGCAGCTACTAATTTGGTAGCAGATCATGCGCTGTATTGGAGCAAAGCCGGTATGAAAAAGGCTGGCACGCTGCTTGCATTAACCCTGGCAAGACCAAAGACGGTCCCACCACTGACAGCACTGACCCAATGGCGGGCCGGTGCTGACACAAGGCCCCCCAATGGGCTTTGCCATGGACAAAGGCGTCCCTCTCCGAGCCCGTTTGCGCATGCAACCCGGCCAGGAGAGGACGCCTTTTTTGTTTTCTAACGCACCGAGGAACCGCCCCATGACCGATCTGTTGAAAACCAGCCTCAACCGCCGCACCGTGCTGCAGGCAGCTACCGTGGGCGCCGTGGGCGTGAGCCCCGCCCTGCGCGCCCTGGTGCACGCCCAGGGCTCGGACGCCCCCGAGAAAAAGGAAGTCAAGATTGGCTTCATCCCGCTGACCGACTGCGCCAGCGTGGTGATGGCCTCGGTGCTGGGCTTTGACAAGAAGTATGGCGTGACCATCATCCCCACCAAGGAAGCGTCGTGGGCCGGTGTGCGCGACAAGCTGGTGAATGGCGAACTCGACTTTGCCCACGTGCTGTATGGCCTGGTGTACGGCGTGCACATGGGCACGGCCGGCCCCAAGAAGGACATGGCCGTGCTGATGAGCCTGAACAACAACGGCCAGGCGATCACGCTGTCCAAGGCACTGGCCGACAAGGGCGCAGTGGATGGCCCGTCCCTGGCCAAGTTCATGGCCGCCAACAAGCGCGAGTACACCTTCGCAGGCACCTTCCCGACCGGCACCCACGCGATGTGGATGCACTACTGGTTGGCCGCCGCCGGCATCAACCCGCTGTCGGGCGCCAAGCTGATCACCGTGCCGCCACCCCAGATGGTGGCCAACATGCGCGTGGGCAACATGGATGGATTCTGCGTGGGCGAACCCTGGAACCACCGCGCCATCATGGATGGCATCGGAGTGACCGCCAACACCACCCAGGACATCTGGAAGGACCACCCCGAGAAGGTGCTGGGCACCTCGGCCGATTTCGTCAAGAAGAACCCCAACACCACCCGCGCCGTGATGATGGCCGTGCTGGAAGCCAGCCAGTGGATTGACGCCAGCCTGTCCAACAAGATGAAGATGGCCGAAACGGTGGCCCAGAAGTCCTACATCAACACCAGCGTGGACGCCATCAACCAGCGCATCCTGGGCCGCTACCAGAACGGCATGGGCAAGACCTGGGACGATCCCAACCACATGAAATTCTTCAACGACGGCGCGGTGAACTTCCCCTACCTGTCGGACGGCATGTGGTTCCTGACGCAGCACAAGCGCTGGGGTTTGATCAAGAGCCACCCCGATTACCTGGCCGTGGCCAAAGAGATCAACCAGGTGGACCTGTACAAGTCGGTTGCCAGCGCCATGAAGATCAACGTGCCCAAGGACCCGATGCGCACCGCCAAGCTCATGGACGGCGTGGTGTGGGACGGCAAAGACCCCGCCAAGTACGCCGACAGCTTCAAGATCAAGGCGTAAGCGCCCTGCCCCGCCCACCCTGCCAAGGAGAACACCATGGTCAGTGCCGTCTTTCACTCCCCGTTGGATGCAGCCCCCGTGGCTGCACAGAACGCTATGAATAATGTAGCTATCAGCGCTTCACCAGCAAGCGGCAGAAGCCAAAAACAGTCCAAATCCGAAACAACGGCGAGCCCCGCCCCTGCCAGTCGCGACTGGGCGGCCCTGTCGCGCAGTTTCTGGATGGCGGTGCTGCCGCCGCTCTGTGGCCTGGGCCTGCTCATCGGTCTGTGGGCGGTGGTATCCACCACCACGGGCGGCAGCATCCCCAGCCCGGTGGAGACGTGGAAGCAGGCGCTGGAAATCTTCAGCAACCCGTTCTACCGCAATGGCCCCAATGACCAGGGCGTGGGCTGGAACGTGCTGATGTCGCTGGAGCGCGTGGCCGTGGGCTTTGGCATGGCGGCGCTGGTGGGCATTCCGGCGGGCTTCGTGATCGGGCGGTTCAACTTCCTGTCGCGCATGTTCAACCCGCTCATCAGCCTGCTGCGGCCGGTGTCGCCGCTGGCCTGGCTGCCCATTGGCCTGCTGGTCTTCAAGGGCGCCAACCCCGCCGCCATCTGGACCATCTTCATCTGCTCCATCTGGCCCATGATCATCAACACCGCCGTGGGCGTGCAGCGCGTGCCGCAGGACTACATGAACGTGGCCCGCGTGCTGAACCTGAGCGAATGGAAGATCGCCACCAAGATCCTCTTCCCCGCCGTGCTGCCCTACATGCTGACCGGCGTGCGCCTGGCCGTGGGCACCGCATGGCTGGTGATCGTAGCTGCCGAGATGCTGACCGGCGGCGTGGGCATCGGCTTCTGGGTGTGGGACGAGTGGAACAACCTCAACGTCAAGAACATCATCATCGCGATCTTCGTGATCGGCATCGTCGGGCTGGTGCTGGAGTTTGCGCTCATCAAGCTGGCCACCGCATTTACGTTTGAAGAGGTGAAAGCATGAACACGACCACCACGGCAGCATCCACACACCCCTCCATGAGCACCAAGTTCATCGAAGTCCACGGCGTCGAGCAGACCTTCAAGACGGCCAAGGGCCTGTTCCCCGCGCTGCGCGACATCAACCTGACGATTGCCAAGGGCGAGTTCGTGGCGCTGATCGGCCACTCGGGCTGCGGCAAGTCCACGCTCTTGAATCTGATCGCCGGGCTGACCACGCCCACCAACGGTGCACTGCTGTGTGCCAACAAGGAGATCAAGGGCCCCGGCCCCGAGCGCGCCGTGGTGTTCCAGAACCACTCGCTGCTGCCCTGGCTCACCTGCTTCGACAACGTCTACCTGGCCGTGGAGCGCGTGTTTGGCGCCAAGGAAACCAAAGCCCAGCTCAAGGCCCGCACCGACGCCGCACTGGCCCTGGTGGGCCTCACGCCCGCTGGACAAAAACGCCCCGGTGAAATCTCTGGCGGCATGAAGCAGCGCGTGGGCATTGCCCGGGCGCTGTCGATGGAGCCCCAGGTGCTGCTGATGGACGAGCCCTTTGGCGCGCTGGACGCCCTCACCCGCGCCAAACTGCAGGACGAGCTGCTGGAGATCGTGGCGCGCACCCAGAGCACGGTGGTCATGGTGACCCACGACGTGGACGAAGCCGTGCTGCTGTCCGACAAGATCGTGATGATGACCAACGGCCCCGCAGCCACCATTGGCGAGGTGCTGTCGGTAGACCTGCCCCGCCCCCGCAAACGCGTGGAGCTGGCCGAAGACCCCCAGTACGTGCACTACCGCAAGGCGGTGATCGACTTCCTCTACACGCGTCAAGGGCACGTAGAAAAAGCCGCTTGAGTCAACGGGCGGCGGCGACCCATGTACTCGAAGCAAGAAGGGCTCTAACCAGATACGGTCAGAGCCCTTTTTTTTGGTGTGCGCCAAGGGCAAAGCCTCCGCAAGCTCGCTTTCCCAGACCAGTGCACCCGCGCAAGGGCCGCCCCGCCGCGCTGGGTGCGTCCCCCTTCCCGAATTGCGAAGCAATTCGAGAGAAGGGGGAAGGCGCGCAGCGCCTCAGGGGGTTGTCCTCTAATGGCTACCAGTGATGTACTGCTCCAGCTGTTCAATGATGAATTTCTGCTCGGAGATGATGTCCTTGACCAAGTCCCCGATCGAGATCATGCCCACGAGTTTGCCGTTGTTGTCCACCACGGGCAGGTGGCGCAGACGGCCGGTACTCATGATCTGCATGCACTGCTCGCTGGTCTGCTCGGGCCGCACAAAGCGTACCGAGGTGGTCATCACATCGCGCGCCAGCGTGGCGGCTGACGTGCGGCCCAGCAGGGCGATCTTTCGCGCGTAATCGCGCTCTGTGAAGATGCCCACGATGGCATCCCCCTCGGTAACCACCAGGGCGCCGATGCCCTTGTCGGCCATGAGCTTGAGCGCATCGAACACCGACGCCGTGGGCGCAATGGTGTGGACAGTGGCGTCCGGTTTGGACTGAAGAATTTTGGCGACTACGGTCATGGAACCTCCCTCGTAACACCTGGAACAGGTACAGAGAGATTTCAGCCCATAAGCCCAACGGGCGCAAGCCGCGCAAGCCCGATTTATCCCCCTTTTGGGCCCGGTGTGGCAACAGCGATGCATATGTTTCGACCCTGTTGCATTCGGCCGAACCCGAAACAAACTGAAAAGAACCGAAACGGCGACGAGACGACGCCGCAGCGCCGGGCGGGCACGATACAGCCCATGTCCAACGCACTTCCAAAGGAATCAACGCCCACCCTTCTTGCCTCGGATCGATCGCTTGCGACCGGCTGCGGGCCTGAGATTCTTCTCATCGGCCACAGGCAGGAAACAAGCGTCCAGATTGTTTCCAAAACTGGAACAGTTAGTTTGCGACCAGCTGGTTTTTCTTCATCCACCTGCGGCGTACAGTTCATCCCATCGATGAGCCGAACCCGCAAGGCGACTCACCGAACCCGGTGCGAAGCACGTTGTTTTTGATCTTCGCTCCGGCTTTTTTGAGACGCTTTTTTTAACTTCAAGGACTTTCATCATGAACAAGACTGCACGTTTTCTCTCTATCGCCGCTGTGGCTGCTTTCGCTTCGTTCGGTGCGCAGGCTGACGAAGCTGATGGTTCGCAATTTGCCCTGCAATTCGACACGAACCGCACCCGTGCCGAAGTGGTTGCCGAAGCCGCCGCCGCAGTCCAAATGCGCAGCCAGGAGCCAGCAGGCTCCCGCGTGGTGACCTACAAGTCCACGGTAGACCGCGCTGCAGTGCGTGCCGAAGCTGCCGCACAAGCCATGCGCACTGGCCGCGTGGGCCCCGCTGAAGGCGGTTGATTCACCTTTTTGAATCCACGGCTCGCGCTTCACGTATTCCAGACACCTCGTCCCCATTTTTTGAATTTCACAGGAGTTTCACCATGAACAAGACCGCACGTTTCCTCTCCATCGCTGCTGTTGCCGCTTTCGCTTCCTTCGGTGCCCAGGCTGACGAAGCCGATGCATCGCAATTCGCCACGAAGTTCGAAACCAGCCGCACCCGCGCTGAAGTGATGGCTGAAGCCTCCACCGTGCCCCAGACCAGCGGCGCCATCCCCGTCGGTTCGCGTGCTCTGGTCTACACCTCCACGGCTGACCGCAATGCAGTGAATGCTCAGGCTGTGGACGCGCTGCGCACCGGCAAGATCTCTTCCGGCGAAATCGGTTCGCTGTAATTTGCAGGGTCTGCGCCGTGGTGCAGACCCTGAATTGCAAATGCAAAAAGGCCGAGGCCCCGCATGGGGCCTCGGCCTTTTCTATTGCCGGGGCTGAGCCCCGTCAACAAGCGTTGGTTTACTTGCCAGCCCGCGCCTGCGCCACAGCGCCCTGCACATCCTTCCACAGGCTTTCACCCACATTGGTAGCGATGCTCGCGTTCACGGCGCTGAGCTTTTCGCGCATGCGGTTGGCTTCGGCGGCAGGCAGCTCGTTCACTTGCATGCCTTTGCCCTTGAGGTCGGCCAGGGCCTTGTCGGCTTCGGCACGCGTGTCCTGGCGCTCGAAGTCGCGGCTCTTCTTGGCGGCGTCGAGCAGCACCTTCTGCTCAGCCTTCGACAGGCCATCCCAGTACTTCTTGCTCACCAGCACGATCCAGGGGCTGTAGACGTGGTTGGTCACCGTGAGGTACTTCTGCACCTCATAGAACTTGCTCGACAGGATGGTGTTGTAGGGGTTCTCCTGGCCGTCAACCGTCTTGGTTTCGAGCGCGGTGAAGAGTTCGGAGAACGGCAATGGCACCGCGTTGGCACCCAGGGTCTTGAAGCTGTCGAGGAACACGTTGTTCTGCATCACGCGCAGCTTGATGCCGTCCATGTCTTCCAGCTTGTTGACGGGGCGCTTGCTGTTGGTGAGGTTGCGAAAGCCGTTCTCCCAGTACACCAGGCCCACCAGGCCCTTTTCCTGCAGCTTGTCCATCACCTTCTGGCCCACGGGGCCATCCAGCACCACGTCGGCTTCCTTGGCGTTGTTGAACAGGAAGGGCGTGTCCCAGATCGCCATTTCTTTGGTGATACCCACCAGCGTGGCGGTGGAGCCGACCATCATTTCCTGCGCGCCGCCGATCAGGGCCTGCTGCATCTGCACATCAGAGCCCAGCGCCGCAGCACCGATGGCGCGCACCTTCATCTTGCCGCCCGAGGCTTTTTCGACCTCTTCGGCAAACAGCTTGGTGGCGCGGCCCTGGTTGGACACCTCGTTGAGGCCATAGCCAAAACGGATGATGCGCGGCTTGATGTCTTGCGCAGCGACCTGGAACGAGCAGGTGATGGCGGCCACCGACAGGGCGGCGAGCAGGGTACGGCGGAAAGTTTTCATGGTTGTCTCCATTGGCGAAGGAAAGAAAGGCACGGGAAAAGAGGCGCAGCATCGTCAACGCATCCACAGAACCGGAGCGGTCACGATCTGCGGAAACACGACCAGCAGTGCCAGGATCAGCACATAGGTGAAGAGGAACGGGTTCACGCCTTTGATCACGCTGTGCATCGAGATGCGCCCCACCCCGGCCACCACGTTGAGCACGGTGCCCACGGGCGGCGTGATGAGGCCGATGGCGCCGTTGAGCACAAACATCAGGCCGAAGTACACCGGGTCGATCCCCGCCTTGACGGCGATGGGCAGCATCACGGGCGCAAAGATCAGGATGGTGGGCGTGAGGTCCAGCGCCGTGCCGATGAGCACCAGCACGATCATCATCACGGCCATCAACAGGCGCGGGT
This sequence comes from Acidovorax sp. NN32, assembly GCF_057597245.1. Classification (NCBI taxonomy): domain Bacteria; kingdom Pseudomonadati; phylum Pseudomonadota; class Betaproteobacteria; order Burkholderiales; family Comamonadaceae; genus Acidovorax; species Acidovorax sp. NN32. The sequence goes on along the minus strand of NZ_CP199679.1, from coordinate 1,743,631 downwards.
TCTCCACCAGCGGGCCCAGCCAGCTGGTCAGCACATTGGGCAGGTCGGCCAGCGTGATCATGTAGCTGGCCACCTGGGCGCCTGCGCACAAGAACATCACGATGGAAGTCGTCTTGGCCGCACGCACCAGCACGCCATAGATGTCCGCCAGCTTCATCTCGCGGTGGATGAAAAGTGCCACCGCCAGCGCATAGAACGCGGCCACCACGGCGGCCTCGGTGGGGGTGAAAACCCCCGTCTTCATGCCGCCGATGATGATGAGCGGCATCAGCATGGCCCAGAAGGCGCGTGCCGTGGCGCGCAAGCGGTCCTTGGCGGGCAAGGGTTCGCCCTTGGGCAGATCCAAGCCGCGCAGCACCCAGCGCCAGGCAAAGATAAGGCCCGCGCCCATCATCAAGCCAGGCACGATGCCCGACACAAACAGCGCCGAGATCGAGGTGTTGGTCGTCACGCCATAGATCACGAACGGCATGGACGGCGGAATGATGGGCGCAATGATCCCGCCCGAGGCGATCAGCCCTGCCGAGGTGTTCATCGGGTAGCCCTGCTGGCGCATCATGGGCAGCAGGATGGTGGCCAGCGCGGCCGTGTCGGCCAGGGCCGACCCGCTCATGCTGGCCATCAGCACCGCAGCGCCGATGGCCACATAACCCAGCCCACCCCGGATATGCCCCACCCATGCCTGCGCCATGTCGATGATGCGACGGCTGATGCCGCCTGAGTTCATCAGCTCACCGGCCAGGATGAAGAACGGCACGGCCAGCAGCGGAAAGCTGTCCACCCCGGCCACGAGGTTCTGCGCGAGCAATTGCGTATCGAAAAAATCCAGCACCCAGGCCATGCCAGCGCCAGTGAGCACCAGGGCCAGGCCCATGTTCATGCCGGTGCCCATCAGCACCAGCATGCCCAGCGAAAAAACGATAAAAGCCTGCGCTTCGGGTCCCATGGCCATCATCACTTACTCCACCTCGGCGCCGTGACCGAGGTCCAGCGGCTTGCGTTGAAACAACTCGATGACCGCCATCACTCCGATGGCCACCGCGCACAAAAAGGCCGGCAGTGGTAGCAACGCTGCCGGGTAGGCCATGACGACGGAGCGGCTGCCCATGCCCACCACTACCTGCTGCCAGGCGCCCCAGGCCAACATGGCGCTGGCGCTGATCACGAGCAGCCGGATCACGGCCGTCAACAGGCCAAAGGCCACCGGGCGCTTTGCCAACAGGCCCGCCAGACTGGTAAAAGCCATGTGCTCACCGGCGGGGTAGGCCGCTGCGGCACCGATAAAAACCATCCAGACAAACAGCAGGCGCGACAGCTCTTCGCTCGCCGCCACACCGCTGCCAAAGCCGTAGCGCAGCACCACGTTGATGAACACCGCCACGGCCATCACGCCGAGGCAACTGGCCATCAGCAGCTGGGAGATCCTGGCGAACCGGCTGAGCGACGGCTGCAGTTGCGCTTGTTGTGCAGGGGAATTCATGCAGACTCCTGGGCGGCGATCCAGGCCGAAGCCTGTTGCTGCAGCGTGGCCAGATCCAACAGCGCATCGAGCCGCAACACGCCCGCCTCGCCCACCGGTGACTCCAGCGTGGCGAACTGGCTGTCCACCAGCGCGCTGGAAAAGAAATGGGTGCCCGCGCGCGCCGCCACACGTTGGCCTGCGTTGGCGCGGTCGATCTCCAGGAACACGAACCGCAACCCCGGACAGGCGCCGCGCAGCCGGTCTCGGTAGGCCTTCTTGAGCGAAGAGCAGGTCAGCACCGCGCCGTGCGGGTGCGCCTGCAGCAATTGCCCCAGCGTGGCCAGCCAGCCCTCGCGGTCTTCGTCGGTCAGGGCAATACCCTGGCGCATCTTTTCGCGACTGGCCGGGCTGTGGTGGTCGTCCCCTTCGATCAGGGGCAGCCCTTCGGCCTGCGCCAGCGCAGCGCCGAGGCTGGACTTGCCACATCCGGCCACACCCATGACCACCAGATAAACCGTTGACGGCAAAACACTCATATTGGTAGCGCTATCCAAGCAAGCCGTAAAAAAGGCATCCGGTCCCGGATGCCGCCCAAACTGTGGCAAGTTCTTCAACTTCATCCAAAATGGCGGGTATCGCCTTGCTCCATCGCTTGGACAGCGCTATCCTAACCAGATCAACCTCAACCCCCATGAGGGTTAACCCTTGAACAAACCCGAGACAAGACGCCGCTCCAGCGGCCGCATCACGCTGAACGACGTGGCCAAGGCCGCCGAGGTGAGCCCCATCACCGCGTCCCGTGCCCTGCGCGGCGAGCGCGGCGTGGCGCAAGAACTGGTGCAGCGTGTGAAAGACGCCGCCGCACAACTGGGCTACGTGCCCGACCCCGCCGCCCGCGCACTGGCCTCGCAGCGCAGTGTGCAGGTGCCGGTGCTGGTGCCGCTGCTGTCCAACGCACTGTTTGTAGACGTGCTGGAGGCCGTGCACCGCACCCTCTTCCCGCACGGCTACCAAGCCCTGATTGGCGTGACGCACTACGACCCGCAGGAAGAAGAGCAGCTGCTGCGCACCTACCTGGCCCATCGCCCCGCGGGCCTGCTCGTCACGGGCTTTGACCGCACCGAGGCCGCCCGCCGCATGATTGCCACCAGCGGCGTGCCCTGCGTGCACTTGATGGAAATGACGCCCGCACCCGGCGTGTTCTGCGTGGGCTTTTCACAGCAGGACGCAGGCCATGCGATGACAACCCACCTACTGTCGCGCGGCCACAAGAACATCGCATTCGTTGCCGCCCAGCTGGACCCACGCACCATGCAGCGCGCCGAAGGCTACCGCCGTTGCCTGCGCGAGGCGGGGATGTACGACCCGCGGCTGGAGCTGCTCAGCCCACAGCCTTCATCCATCCGCCTGGGTGCAGAGCTGCTGGAAGAGGTGCTGCGCACCCGCCCTGGCGTGGACGCCGTGTTCTTCTGCAACGACGACCTCGCGCAGGGTGGTCTGCTGGCCGCCCAGCGTCTGGGTCTGGACGTGCCTGGCCGCGTGGCCATCGCCGGCTTTAACGATCTGGCAGGCAGCGACCAGATGCTGCCGCCGCTAACCACCGTACGCACCCCGCGCTCGGCCATCGGAGAGGCCAGTGCGCAGATGCTGCTGACGCTGATGCGGGGCGAGATGCCGGAGAAAAATTCAGTGAATCTGGGGTTTGAGCTGACAGTGCGGGCAAGTACATAAGCCCCCTGAGCCGCTTCGCGTCTTCCCCCAGGGGGACGCCACCTGTGGCCTTGCGAAGCCGTTCCACGGTGGCACTGGTGATGGCACCGTGCCAGTTTCCAGGACTGCGTGAAATCCCTTGGCGCTCAGAGCGCCGCCAAGGCGCGGCTGGACGACGATGCGCCCTTGCCAGCCTTCATCTCCTTGCGCAACGCCACCGCATCCCGCGCCTGGCTGGGCGCCGACGCATCGATGCGGAACACCTGCACCGTCTCGGTCATCGTCTGCGCCTGCCCGTTGAGCTGCATCGCCGAGGCGGCGTTTTCCTCCACCAGCGCGGCGTTCTGCTGCGTGATGGTGTCCAGTTGCGCCACGGCGGCGTTGACCTGAGAGATGCCGCTGAGCTGCTCGTTGGACGCGCTGTGAATTTCACCGATCAGCGTGTTCACGCGGCGCACCAGCTCCAGCGATTCGGTCATGGTCTTCTGCGCTGCGTCGGTCTTTGCGTGGCCTTCGCTCACCTTGGTGGCCGAGTCGTCGATGAGCTGGCGGATTTCCTTGGCGGCCGAGAGCGTGCGGTGCGACAGGCTGCGCACCTCGGAGGCCACCACCGCAAACCCGCGCCCCTGCTCACCCGCACGCGCGGCCTCCACGGCGGCGTTGAGCGCGAGGATATTGGTCTGAAACGCAATGGAGTCGATGAGCTGGGTGATCTCGCTGATGCGGCCGGAGGCAGTCTGGATCTGCTTCATGGTGCTGGCCACGCCGTCCACGGCCTCGCTGCTGCGCTCAGCCACCTGGGTGGCCTGGGTGGCCAGCACGGTGGCCTGGCGGGCCGATTCGGCCGTCTGCTTGACGGTGCCGGTGATTTCCTCCATCGACGCCGCCGTCTGCTCCAAATTGCTGGCCTGGGCTTCGGTGCGTTCCGACAGGTCCTGGTTGCCCTGCGCGATCTCGCGGGTGGAAAGCTGCATGTGTTCGCTCTCCTGGCGCGCATCGCGCACGATGGACAACAGGTTCACATTGAGTTGGGCCAGCGCCTTTTGCAGTTGACCCACGGTGTCGCTGCGCGACGCCGCAATCTTCTGGGTAAGGTCGCCTGCGGCCATGCGGTTGGCCCAGCGCAGCATCTGCGACAACGGCGCCACGGTGGCCCGGTGCAGGTACACCGCCATGCCCAGGGCCAGCAGCACCACGCCCAGCCAGGCTGCGCCCGCTGCGACGGTCATGGTGTGCCCGCCCAGCAGCGCAGCCCCCCACGACGCGAACACCAGCAGCAGCGTGCACAGCATGATCTTGCCTAGCGGCCCGAGCTGCACTGCGCGGGCCATGCGCCCCCAGAGCGTGTTCTTGACGATCTGCCCCTCGCGCAGCACGTGCACCAGGGTTCCAGCCTGTTTTTCGGCCTGCATCTGGCGGTAGAGCTGGTCGGCGGCCTGTATCTGGTCGCGGGTGGCCTCGGTGCGCACGGACATGTAGCCCGTGGGCTGGTCGCCCTGCATGAGCGGGGTGACGTTGGCCATCACCCAGTAGAACGTGCCGTCCTTGCGCCGGTTCTTGACCGGGGCCGACCACGGGTTGCCGCTGGCAATGGTCTCCCACATGTCGCGGTAGGCCTCCTCGGGCATGTCGGGGTGTCTGACGATGTTGTGGGGCTGGCCCAGCAGCTCTTCCTTCTCGTACCCGCTGACCTCGATGAACATCGGGTTGCAGTACAGGATGCGGCCCTTGAGATCGGTGGTGGACACCAGGGTCTGGCCTTTGGGGAACGCATATTCCTGCGTGCTGATCGGGAGATTGACGCGCATGGGGACCCTCCTCAGGGAATGCCTCGTCACCCCAGAACCGGGCAACACGGCAACGGATGAACCGAATACATCCTATGTTGAATTTTTATGATTTGAAACACCTAAGTGGCTCTGCTGGTTTGCAGCCACCAAATTGGTGCATCGCGCCAAAAAAGTGCATCACACCGGAGCACGCTGCACTAACTTGGACTGGCAGGCAATTTTAACTTCAAATTTGATAGCAAAAAACTCTCGATACGCAAGCGCCAGCTGCCGTTTTTACTCAAACCAAGTGCCACCAGAACTTGGCACATCCTTTGCATGTTCAGCACTACGGTCAACGCTGGCCGTGTGTCAGCCCGGTGCAACGGCGGATTGGGCGAACAAGACGTTGGCGTCTTCATGGGATGTGTGGGGCTTGCAAACAAACCAGCAAGCCCGCGCGGCCCGTGTTGGCGCCTTTTTGTTTTTCTGCCCGGTTGTGGGTGTGCTTGCAGCAGCACAGCAGCCTCTTTGCGCTAGATCGCCATGCTTCAATTTCGAGAATTTCTCAAGTCCGGCCACGCCCCAACACTGTGGTCGTCCTTTCTGTATTTCGGTTTCTCGTGCGCAGTCTGGGTGATCAACGGTGCCATGGCACCGTTCATCCGCGATGCCTTCCAGCTCACGCCGACGCAGATGGGCATGATGCTGTCCATTCCCATCTTTGCGGGCGCCCTCATGCGGTTTCCGCTGGGCATCCTGGCGCAGTACATCGGTCGCAAGAACGCCACGCTGGTCGAGATGGCGGGGATCTTTGTGGCCATGGGCTATGGCTACCTGTTCGTGCATTCGTACAACGACCTGCTCGCCATGGGCATCCTGCTGGGCGTGGCGGGTGCCAGCTTTGGGGTGGCCCTGTCACTGGGCTCGGGCTCGTTCCCGCCGCGCTACAAAGGCCTGGCCATGGGTATCGTGGGCGCCGGCAACGTGGGCACTGCGGTGGCAGCCCTGCTCGCGCCCATGCTGGCGCAGAAATTTGGCTGGCAGGCCGTGTATGGCTTTGCTGCCGTGAGTGTGGCGATACCCGCGCTGGTGATGGCGGTGTATGCCAAGGAGCCGCCCGACCTGGCACCCCACGCCAGCTTCCGTGAGCACATCGCCTGCCTGTTTGAAAAAGACGGCTGGGCCTTCAGCCTGATCTACGCCGTGACTTTTGGCGGCTTCATTGGCCTGACTACCTTCTTGCCCAGCTACTTTTATGACCAGTTCGGCGTGAGCAAGGTGGCAGCCGGCCAACTCACAATGATGGCGGCATTCCTGGGCGCGGCCCTGCGCGTGTTTGGTGGCTGGCTGTCGGACCACTGGGGCGGTGTGAACACCCTGACCGGCGTGCTGGCCATCACCGCCGCCAGCATGGTGCTGTGTGGCTTGGCCGAAAAATCACTGCCCGTGACCATGCTGCTGTTCCTGGTGTGTTTTGCGGCCCTGGGCGCGGGCAACGGCGCCCTGTTCCAGCTGGTGCCGCTGCGCTGGCCATTGGCCACGGCGGTGGCAGGCTCGATGATCGGCGAGATCGGCGCGCTGGGCGGCGGCCTCATCCCCAATGGCATGGGCATCTCGCGCCAGTACACCGGCACCTACCTCTGGGGCTTTGTGGGCATTGCGGTGTGCGCGCTGGCCATGCTGGTGCTACTGCGGGTGATGCAGATCCGCTGGACGCGCACGTGGGCGGAGAAGGGTGGACGTGCGCGCAGCGCATGACCGGCGTAGCCGGTGAGCGCGCAAACGCTCGCCACACTTCCAGCAAAAGGGCACTCGCTCAATGGGCGTCGTGCATGCACGGTCTTTGACCAAAACAAGCCCCAGCGCTTATCTCATAAGCGCTAAAAGCTATGTTTTTAATAGCAAATCGCCGCGAAAGCTCATCGCGGCAAAAACAGCAGCCAATAAATCAACAGCACATTCACCAGCACGCTCACGGCCAGAGCGATCTTCCACAGGGCCGTGGCATCGCGCTGCATCAGCGGCTGGGGCCCGGTCGCCGACAGGGGGCGTGAGGCGCCGCGCTCCAGGGCCAGCAGCAGTTCCTCGGCAGTTTCAAAACGCTGGGCGCGGTTGCGGGCCACGGCCTTCAGGGCAATCTGGTCGAGCCAGATCGGCACGCCCGGGTTGTGGCGGCTGGGGGGCACCGGGTCGCGGTGGTAGCGGCCCAGCTGGTACTGCACCACCTCGCCATAGGGCAGGCGCCCGTGGCTGAGCAGCTGGTACAGCGTGACTCCCAGCGCAAACAGGTCGCTGCCCGCGTCGGGCAACTGACCGGAGGGGTCGCCGCCCTTTTCATAGCCCGGCCACTGCTCCGGGTTCATGTAGCTGGGGGTTCCGGCGTGCAGGCGGCGGGTGGCCTCGGGCTCGCGGCCTGAGAGGGCCACGCCCAGGTCCAGCACACGCAGCACCCCGTCGTCGCCCAGGTGCAGGTTGTCGGGCTTGATGTCGCGGTGCACCACGCCCTGGCGGTGCAGCCAGCCCAGCACGCGCGCGGCCTGCACGGTCACCGTCACAGCCTGCCCCACGGCCAGGTGCTGGCGATGGCGCAGGCGCTGCCCCAGCGTGTCACCGGAATGCCAGTCGTACAGCAGGTAAAACGCGCTGGCTGCGACGCCATCGCCAAAGCCGCCGTCTCCCACCGGCCAGTCGTTGAGCCGCGCCAGATGGGCGGCGGCCTGGCCCGACTGCATGCGCCGCGCCACCCAGGCCTCGTGCGCCAGCGTGGCGCGTTCTTCGGCGTCGTGAGCGCGCGCGGGCAGCAGGGTCTTGAGGGCATACAGCCGCTGCGTGGCTCCATCGCGCACCTGGTACAGCCGGTGGATGCCGTTGTCGGCCACGATGGCTGTCACCGTGAGGCCGTCCACGGTGTCGCCCACCTTGAGCAGGGGCAGCACGGGCAGGTCCTGGGCGCGGCGCGATTCGTCTTGCAGCGTGGCCTCCAGCGCGCCCTGCACCCGCACCACCAGCGCGGTCACGTTGTCGCTGCTGCCACGGCGCAGGGCTACCTGCACCAGCTCGTCGGTGAGCGCCTGGGCCGGTATCTCCTGGCGCAGCAGCTGGCGCAGTTCGCGCTCGGGCATGCTGCCGTGCACGCCGTCCGACAGCAGCACAAACAGGTCGCCGCTGCGCAGCTCGCCCTGGCTGTAGTCCACCACCACGTGGTCGTCCAGGCCCATGGCGCGGGTGAGCTGGTGCCTGAGATCGTGCTGCGCCATGACATGGTCGGTGGTCAGCTGCTGCAGGCGGCCCTCGCGCACCAGGTAGGCGCGCGTGTCTCCCACATGGGCCAGCGTGTACGACTGGCCACACAGCACCAGCGCGGTCAGCGTGGTCAGCCCCACCGCAGGCTGGCGGCGCCGGTTCATGGAGGCGAGCCAGCCGTTGTGGGCGGACAGGATGCGGTCCAGCGCCACCGTGGTGTCCCAGGTGTCGGGCGTGGCGAAATAGTCGTTCACCAGTGTGTTCACTGAAGTCTGGGCGGCCTCGCGGCCATTGCCGCCGGTACTCACGCCGTCGGCGATGGCCGCGATGGCTCCGCGCTCACGGTCGCGCCCCTGGCCCAACACGAGCGCGGCGAAGTCTTCGTTCACCTCCTTGCGCCCGGCCTGCGAGGTGTGGCCGAAATCCAGTTCAAAAGTCATGCACCAGCTCCTTGCAGGTTCCGTGCCCAAGGTGGTGCGCCCCGCGCCAGACAAGGGCATACCCCCGTGGCGCCTGCGCAGAGCCGGGGCAGCACTGCACCACCCCCCACACCCGGGTCTCAAAACACCCCCAGAAGCCGCCCCACCTCAGTGCAAATCGACTGGCACAAGCATTGCTTAACTCCAGCAACGACCCCACAGGGTCACGCAATCCACCCGTGCAATGGCGCAGGGGTGGATTGCCCGGACGAAGGCGTCCGCACATGCGGTTTCGACAGGAATTCGAAACGGCATCGTGTGGACGCCTTTTTTGTTTTTCGAATCGCCCAGGCGATAGAACCGACGGAGTCACGATGAAAAAGCTCAAGCTGGTGATGGTAGGAAACGGCATGGCCGGTGTGCGCACGCTGGAAGAGCTGCTCAAGATTGCCCCGGATCTTTACGACATCACGGTGTTTGGGGCCGAGCCCCACCCCAACTACAACCGCATCCTGCTCTCGCCCGTGCTGGCCGGCGAGCAGACCATCGACGAGATCATTCTGAACGATTGGTCCTGGTATGCCGACAATCACATCACGCTGCACACCGGTTTTACGGTGACTGACGTGGACCGCGTGCGCCGCGTGGTCAGCGCCACCAGCAAGGATGGCACGGTGGTCACCGCCGAATACGACCGACTGATCCTCGCCACAGGCTCCAACCCCTTCATCCTGCCCATCCCCGGCAAAGACTTGCAGGGCGTGTTGGCCTACCGCGACATTGCCGACACACAGGCCATGATCGACGCGGCCGCCACGTACAAGCATGCCGTGGTCATCGGCGGCGGCCTGCTGGGCCTGGAGGCCGCCAACGGCCTGATGAAGCGCGGCATGCAAGTGAGCGTGGTGCATGTGGGCGACTGGCTGATGGAACGGCAGCTGGACGACGTGGCCGGGAAGATGCTGCAAAAGTCGCTGCAGGAGCGCGGCATGCAGTTCTTGATGAAGGCGCAGACGCAGGAGCTGGTGGGCAACGCCGAAGGCCGCGTGGCCAGCGTGAAGTTCAAGGACGGCACCGAGGTGCCCGCCGACCTGGTGGTGATGGCCGTGGGCATCCGCCCCAACACCGCCCTGGCCGAAAAGATGCGCCTGCACGTGAACCGCGGCATCGTGGTGAGCGACACGCTGCAGACCACCACCGACGCCCGCATCTACGCCGTGGGCGAATGCGCCGCGCACCGGGGCATTGCCTATGGCCTGGTGGCCCCGCTGTTCGAGCAGGGCAAGGTGCTGGCCAACCATTTGGCCGAATTCGGCATCGGCCGCTACCAGGGCTCGCTCACGTCCACCAAGCTCAAGGTGACGGGCATCGACCTGTTCTCGGCCGGAGACTTTCAAGGAGGAGACGACACCGAGGAGATCGTGATGAGCGACCCCTTCGGTGGCGTGTACAAAAAGCTCGTCATCAAAGACGACAAGCTCGTGGGCGCCTGCCTGTATGGCGACACTGTGGACGGCAGCTGGTACTTCAAGCTGCTGCGCGATGGCCGCAGCGTGACTGACATCCGCGACAAGCTGATGTTTGGCGAATCGCACCTGGGCGACACCGGCCACCAGGGCCAGAGCAAGGCTGCCGCCATGCAGGACAGCGACGAGGTATGCGGCTGCAACGGCGTGACCAAGGGCGCCATCTGCAAGGCCATCAAGGACAAAGGCCTGTTCACACTGGATGAAGTACGCAAGCATACGAAGGCCAGCGCCAGCTGTGGCTCGTGCACGGGGCTGGTGGAACAGATCATCATGTTCACCGCCGGTGGCGACTACAGCGCCACGCCCAAGACCAAGGCCATCTGCGGCTGCACCGACCACGGCCACCAGGCCGTGCGTGACGCGATCCGCGGCAGCAAGCTGGTCAGCATTGCCGAGGTGTTCAAGTTCATGGAATGGAAGACGCCCAACGGCTGCGCCACCTGCCGCCCGGCGGTCAATTACTACCTCATCAGCACCTGGCCGAAAGAAGCCAAGGACGACCCGCAAAGCCGCTTCATCAACGAACGCAGCCACGCCAACATCCAGAAAGACGGCACCTACAGCGTGATCCCCCGCATGTGGGGCGGGGAGACCACGGCCGATGAGTTGCGCCGCATTGCCGATGCGGTGGACAAATACAAGATCCCCACCGTCAAGGTCACGGGCGGCCAGCGTATTGATCTGCTCGGCGTGAAGAAGGAAGACCTGGTCAACGTGTGGAAGGACATCGGCATGCCCAGCGGCCATGCCTACGCCAAGGCCCTGCGCACCGTGAAGACCTGCGTGGGCAGCGAGTGGTGCCGCATGGGCACACAAGACAGCACCCAGATGGGCAAGGATCTGGAGCGCGCCATGTGGCGCATGTATGCACCGCACAAGGTGAAGTTTGCGGTGAGCGGCTGCCCCCGCAACTGCGCCGAGGCGGGCATCAAGGACGTGGGCATCATCGGCGTGGACAGCGGCTGGGAGATGTATGTGGCTGGCAACGGCGGCATCAAGACCGAGGTGGCGCACTTCTTCACCAAGCTCAAAACCGCCGAGGAAGTGCTGGAGTACACCGGCGCGTTTTGCGAGCTGTACCGCCAGGAAGGCTGGTACCTGGAGCGCACCGTGCACTACGTGAACCGTGTGGGCCTGGACTATGTGAAGAAGCGCATTTTGGAAGACCACGAAGGCCGCAAGGCGCTGTGGGAGCAGCTGCAGTTTGCGCTGGACGGCGAGCCCGATCCCTGGTTCGACTTTGACAAGGCGGCCGTGGACACACGCCAGTTCGCGCCCTTGAGCGCCTGATCGCCCCAAGTCCGGAGAGACACCCACCATGCACCGCAGAACCCTTTTGACCGCCGCCAGCTGCGCCGCTGCGTGCAGCGCCCTCGCCCCGCTGGGCAGCGCCCACGCCCAGGTCACCGACCTCAACGACGCCATCAACAAGGCTGGGCGCCAGCGCATGCTGAGCCAGCGTGTGGGCAAGGCCTGGCTGGCCCTGGCCCACAAGGCCGACACGCCCACGGCACGCCAGGTGATGGAGCAGTCCATCGCGCTGTTCGAGCGCCAGCTGGTGGAACTCAAGGCCTATGCGCCCTCGCCCACCATCCGCGAAACGTACACCAAGCTGGAAACCGCGTGGGCCGCCCACAAGACCACGCTGGCTGCCGCCACATCGTCCACCGACAATGCCAGCGCCATGCTGCAGGCCGATGCCAAGGTGCTGGCCCTGGCCCATCTGGGCACCACGCAGTACGAGGCAGCCTCGGGCAAGCCCGTGGGCCACCTGGTGAACATTGCAGGCCGTCAGCGCATGCTGAGCCAGCGCATGGCCAAGTTCTACCTGGCCGCCATGCTGCCGGTGGACGCGTCCACCGCCACCACCGAAATCGCCAAGGCCCGCAGTGAATTCATCGCAGCCACTGAGCTGCTGCGCAATGCCCCCCAGGCCACCAACCGCATCCGCCAGGAACTGCAGCTGGCCGACGGCCAGTGGGTGTTTTTTGACGCTGCGCTGCAGCGCATGCAGGGCGGCGGCAACGTGAACCGCCAAGTGGCCGAGGTGTACGTGGCCAGCGAAAACCTGCTCTCCAGCATGGACCGCGTGACCGGCATGTATGCGGCGCTGGCGGCCTGAGCCCACCCAAGACTTACTCAAAAAAATAACGAGCCGCCCCACGATGACCCTGGCAGGCTCCCCGACAACACCCAAAGACACCGAAGGAACCATGATGACCACAACCAACAGCCCGCAATGGAAGCTGATCTGCCGCGTGGACGACATCCCCGTGCTGGGCTCGCGCCGTGTGGCGCGCCCACAGGGCCTGGATGTGGCCGTGTTCCGCAACGATGCCGGAGGCGTGTTCGCACTGCTCGACCGCTGCCCTCACAAGGGCGGCCCGCTGTCGCAGGGCATTGTGTTTGGCACGCAGGTGGCGTGCCCGCTGCACAACTGGACGATTGGGTTGTGCGATGGGCAGGCATCGGCTCCCGACGAAGGCTGCACGCCCAAATTCGCCGTGAAGGTGGAAGATGGCGCGGTGTATCTGGATGCCCTGGAGCTGGACGAGCATGCGGTCGATTTGACGCGCCCCGTAGCAGGGCCGGCGCGGCGCGGCCTGGCGGCCTGATCACCCCGCAACGCCCATCGAACACCAAAGCTATTAAATACATAGCTATCAGCGCTTTTCCATTAAGCGCTAGAGCCCAAAAACATCTGGAATCCACGCCATGCAAGAAACGAAATCCACCTGCCCCTACTGTGGCGTAGGCTGCGGCGTGATCATCGAATCCGAAGGCGCGCAGATCACCGGCGTGCGCGGCGACCCCACCCACCCCGCCAACTTTGGCCGCCTGTGCACCAAGGGCTCGACCCTGCACCTCACGGCCAGCAGCCCCATCACGCTGCAGACCCGCTTGCTACAGCCCCTGCACCGCGCGCAACGCAGCGATGCTCCCCAGCCCCTGCCATGGGACGCCGCGCTGAACCTGGCCACCGAAAAATTCGCAAACACCATCCAGAACCACGGCCCCGATGCCGTGGGCTTTTACGTGAGCGGCCAATTGCTCACCGAGGACTACTACGTCTTCAACAAGCTGGCCAAGGGCCTGATCGGCACGAACAACATCGACACCAACTCGCGCCTGTGCATGAGCAGCGCGGTGGCGGGCTACAAGCAGACCCTGGGCGCCGACGCGCCGCCCGCCTGCTACGACGATGTGAAACACGCGCAGTGCCTGTTCATCGTGGGCAGCAACGCGGCCTGGGCACACCCCATCTTGTTCCGCCGCATCGAAGACGCGCGCGCCAGCAACCCCGGCATGAAGGTCATCGTGGCCGACCCGCGCCGCACCGATACGGCCGGCATGGCTGACCTGTTCCTGCCCATCCAGCCCGGCAGCGACGTGATGCTGTTCAACGGCATGCTGCACCTGATGCTGTGGGAGGGATGGACGGACGCCGCGTACATCGCTGCACACACCACGGGCTTTGACGAACTCAAGGCCCTGGTGCGCGACTACACACCCGAGCGTGTGGCGCAGACCTGTGGCATCAGCGTGGCCGACCTGACCACCGCCGCCAAGTGGTTTGCGCAGTCCAAAGCCACGCTCAGCCTGTACTGCCAGGGCCTGAACCAGAGCAGCAGCGGCACGGCCAAGAACGCGGCGCTCATCAACCTACACCTGGCCACCGCCCAGATCGGCAAGCCCGGCGCGGGCCCGTTCAGCCTGACCGGCCAGCCCAACGCCATGGGCGGGCGCGAAGTGGGCGGCCTGGCCAATTTGCTGACCGCCCACCGTGATCTGGCCAACCCGCAGCACCGCGCCGAAGTCGCCGCGCTGTGGGGCGTGGCTGATGTGCCCAGCAAGCCGGGCAAGACGGCCGTGGAGATGTTCCAGGCCGCCGCCGATGGCGAGATCAAGGCGCTGTGGATTGCCTGCACCAACCCCGCGCAAAGCATGCCCGACCAGGCCACCGTGCGCCGCGCACTGCAGCGCGCCGAGTTTGTGGTGGTGCAAGAGGCCTTTGCCACCGCCGCCACCTGTGCCTATGCCGACCTACTGCTGCCCGCCACCACCTGGGGCGAGAAGACTGGCACGGTGACCAACAGTGAACGCCGCATCTCGCGCGTGCGCACTGCCGTGTCCGCACCGGGCGAGGCCCGCCACGACTGGGCCATTGCGGTGCAGTTTGCGCACCAGCTGGAGGCCCGCCTGCGCCCCGGCCAGCCCACGCTGTTCCCCTACACCACTGACGACGCCGACCAAGGCGCCGAAACTGTGTGGAATGAGCACCGCGAGAGCACCCGCGGACGCGACCTGGACATCACCGGTCTGTCGTGGGACATGCTCGAATCTGCAGGCCCCCAACAGTGGCCATTGCCTGAGGGATCCACCACGGGCAAGGCCCGCCTGTACGAAGACGGCGTGTTCCCCACCCCCGATGGCCGCGCCCGTTTTGCCGCACACGCCTGGCAACCCACGGCCGAGCAGCGCGAGTCGCGTTACCCCTTCAGCCTGACCACCGGCCGCCTGCGCGACCAGTGGCACGGCATGACGCGCACCGGCACACTGGGCCGCCTGTTCGGCCATGTGGCCGAGCCCAGCGTGCAACTGCACCCACAGGACATGGAGCGGCGCGGCCTGAAGAACGGCGACCTGGTCTACGTGACGAGCAAGCGCGGCACCATCGTGGTGCCCGCGCAGGCCGACACCACCGTGGGCCTGTCGCAGGCGTTCATGGCCATGCACTGGGGCAGCGAATTTTTGAGCGGCTGCTCGTCCACCGGCGAGCGCTTGGCAGGCGTGAACGCGCTCACCACCTCGGCGTATTGCCCCACCTCCAAGCAACCCGAGCTCAAGCACGCGGCCGTCAAGGTGCTCAAGGCCGAGCTGCCCTGGACGCTGCTGGCCATGGCCTGGCTGCCCGCCGACAGCGCCCAGGCCACGCGCGAGGCGCTGTCCGCGCTGATGGCGCAGTTTCCGTTTGCGAGCTGCGTTCCCTTCAGCAACAACACACCGCTGGGCGAACCAGGCCGTGAGCGCGTGGGTGTGCTGCTGCGCGCCGCCGCGCACGAGGCACCGCCCGACGCCACTGTGGAACGCATCGAATCTCTGATGGGCCTGACTGGCGCCGACACGCTGCGCTATGCCGACAAGAAACGCGGCCAGCGCCGCGCCGCGCGGCTGGCTCGCCATGGGGACACCACCACGCTCGAAGGCATAGTGCTCGCAGGCGACACCAGCGCCGAGGGCTGGCTCAAGACCCTGCTGCAGGAAGAATTGCCCGCGCAGACCTATGGCCGCCTGCTGCTCGTGCCCGGCGCCAAAGCACCCGTGGCCGTGCAGTCGCGCGGAAAATCGGTGTGCACCTGCTTCAACGTGACGGATGCGGCCATCACCGCCGAGCTGGCGCACTGCCACGGAACCGACGACGACCGCCTGGCGCAACTACAGGGCAAGCTGCGCTGCGGCACCAACTGCGGCTCGTGTCTGCCCGAACTCAAGCGCATGGTGCGCGCTACGGGGCCACTGGCGTCCAAGCCCCTGGCGCAGGCCACCATATAACCAAAAGTTCTCTGGGTTGCGAGAAAATAGCCTTCAAACCAACAAACCCCACCAGGACTTGTGCAACAGGGCTGCAGCCAGGCGCTTTCGGCACAGACAGTACGCCTGTACGGCAAGCCGAAACAACGACGCTGAAGCCCTGTTTCACAAGTCCCGCCACCAAAGACCATGGCCATCGCCCAGTACATCAAGGAAATCGGCCGCGGCGCGCGCGGCGCCAAGCCACTGTCGCGCGAGCAGGCCACCGACCTGTTCGGCCAGGTGCTGGACGGGCAGGTGAGTGACCTGGAGATCGGCGCGTTCTGCCTGGCCATGCGCATCAAGGGGGAGACGTCAGAAGAGATGTGCGGCTTTCTGGATGCCACGCACCAGCGCCTGGCCCTGCTGCCCGCCACCGACCGCCCGCTCATCGTGCTGCCCAGCTACAACGGCGCGCGCAAGCTGCCGGTGCTGACGCCGCTGCTGGCGCTGCTGCTGGCGCGCGAGGGGCTGCCCGTGCTGCTGCACGGCATGCGCACCGAGGCGCGGCGCATTTTGGCATCCGATGTGCTGCTGGCGCTTGATGTACCTGCGCTAACAGCTCCTGAAAAAATAGCAAACGGCACCGTGCGCCATATCCACACCCAACACCTGCACGCAGGCCTGGCGCGCCTGCTCTCAGTGCGCGAGGTGGTGGGCTTGCGCAACCCGGGGCACAGCGTGGTCAAGCTGATGAGCCCGTGCGCGGGGCCGTCGGTGGTGGTCACTGCGTACACACACCCTGAATATTTCGAGATGCTGCAGACCACCTTTCGCACACTGGGCGTGAGCGCGCTGCTCTCGCGCGGGCTGGAGGGCGAGGTCGCTACTGATCCGCGCCGCACACCGCGATACGACGGTTTTGTGCACGGCATGCACGCGGTGCTGGAATCACAGCAGCCCGGGACCGCCAGCGAGGTGCCCGGCTTACCCACCGAGATCGACGTGGCCACAACGGCCACTTACACCCGCTGCGTGCTGGCGGGCGAGTTGCCGATTCCGCCTGCGATTGAGCGCCAGGTGGAACATATCTTGCGACTTGCGGAACAAACCAATTCGGAGACATCCCCATGAGCCGCCCCACGCACACCAACACCCTGCCCCCTTCCAAGCCCCACCTCGGAACGGGAGGCAGCTGCACGCTGGTGGGCGCTGGCCCCGGCGATCCGGAACTGCTCACCATCAAGGCGCTCAAGGCCATCCAGGCCGCCACCGTGCTGCTGGTGGATGACCTGGTGAGCGACGCCATCGTGGCGCACGCGTCGCCCACGGCCCGCATCGTCTACGTGGGCAAACGCGGCGGCTGCAAGAGCACGCCGCAGGCCTTCATCGAGAAGCTGATGCTGATGGCGGTGAACGAGGGCGAGAACGTAGTGCGGCTTAAGGGCGGCGACCCGTTCATCTTTGGCCGGGGTGGAGAAGAAGTGGAGCACCTGCGCGCGGCAGGCGTGCCGGTCACCGTCATCAACGGCATCACGGCGGGCCTGGCGGGCCTGACCTCGCTGGGCGCGCCGCTCACCCACCGCGAGCATGCCCACGGCGTGGTGTTCGTCACCGGCCACGCCAAGCCCGGCGATGCGGGCACCGACTGGCGCCAACTGGCCGCCACGGCCCGCGACGCCAAGCTCACGCTCGTGATCTACATGGGCGTGAGCGGCGCCGCCGCCATCGAGCAGGAACTGCTCACCGGCCTGCCCGCCAGCACACCCGTGGCCATCATCCAGCATGCCAGCTTGCCCCAGCAGCGCCACGCAGTGACCACACTGGGCGCACTGCACACCACCATCACGCGCGACGGGCTCGCCAGCCCCTCGGTGATCGTTGTGGGGGATGTGGTGCGGGGTGTGGCGCTGGCGTCGCAGGACGCGATGCATTCCACGTCAGAAAAATCCGAAGCACCCCGGGCGCGGCGCGCTGTCTGACGACGTGGGGGTGCCTGCGGCTGTGCGCGGCATCGGCCGCCTCCACAGCGCCGCAGCAGGCGAGCGATCTATCCAAAGCTGATAGCATCGCCGCGCGCAGACTCTGAAGAGAGTCTTCGCCAAGCCCCGACCCTCACGGGCCGCGCATTGTTGCCACCCGCCCAGGAATTCGTTTGAACCAACGTGTCGTGCACCCCGCAGCGGTTCTGGTGCTGTCTTTTCTGACCGTCATCGCTGCCGGCACGGTCTTGCTCATGCTGCCGCTCTCGCACGCCCAGGGGCAGAGCGCGCCATTTCTCACGGCATTGTTCACCGCCACCTCCGCAGTGTGCGTGACAGGGCTGGTGGTGGTGGACACCGGCACCTATTGGAGCGGCACGGGCCAGGCCCTCATCATGGGCCTGTTTCAGCTGGGCGGCTTCGGCATGATGACGTCGGCGACGCTGATGGGGCTGCTCATCAGCGGGCAAATGCGCATACGCACCCGGCTGCTGCTGCAGGCAGAGACCCATTCGCTGGCGCTGGGAGACGTAAAGAGTGTTGCCAAGATCGTGCTCCAAGTGACGGTTGCCGTCGAGCTGCTGATGGCGCTGGCACTGGGCCTGCGGTTCGCACTGGGCTATGGCATGCCCTGGGGAGAGGCTGCCTGGCAAGGCATGTTCCACTCCATATCGGCCTTCAACAATGCGGGCTTTTCGACCTGGGCAGACAGCGTGGTGCGGTTCTCGTCCGATGTGCTGGTGCTGGCTCCGCTGATGCTGGCGATCATCATCGGAGGCCTGGGGTTTCCGGTGCTGCACGAGCTGCTGGCCGAACGCGGACGCAAACGCCCACTGTGGTCCATGCACACCGCCCTCACGGTGTGGGGCTCGCTGGCGTTGATCGCACTGGGCACGGTGGTGATCTTTCTGGCCGAGTTCGACAATCCGGGAACGCTGGGGCCCATGGGCTGGGCGCACAAGGGGCTGGTGGCACTGTTCACCTCGGTATCGGCACGCACGGCAGGGTTCAATGCAGTCGATATCGGAGCGCTGAGCACCGAATCACTGGCGCTGCACTACATCCTCATGTTCATCGGCGGGGGCAGCGCGGGCACCGCCGGGGGCGTCAAGGTGACCACGTTTTTTGTGTTGGTACTGGTGGTGTGGAACGAAATCCGTGGGCACCGCGACATCGAGTTTCGCGGCCGTCGCATCGCCGATTCGGTGCAACGCCAGGCCATCACCATCTTGGTGCTCAGCGCGGCCGTGGTAGGGCTGGCCATTTTGCTCATCTTGCCGCTCACGCCACTACCGCTGGAAAAAGTGCTGTTCGAAGTGATTTCAGCGTTCGGCACCGTGGGGCTGTCTACGGGCATCACCGCCGACCTGGTGCCGGGGGCGCAGGCCATCATCATTGCGCTCATGTTCATTGGGCGCGTGGGCGTGGTCACCCTGGCCGTGGCCCTGGCCACCAACCAGATGCGCCGCAACTACCGTTACCCCGAGGAGAAACCCATTGTTGGATAAAGCCGTAAAGAACCTGTCGGGCAGCGTGGTGGTGATTGGCCTGGGCCGCTTTGGCACCGGGGTTGCCAAATCACTGGTGGAGCTGGGCCACGACGTGCTGGCCATCGAGAGCGATGCCGAGACGGTGCAGTCGCTGGCGAGCGTGCTACCCCATGTGGTGCAGGCCGACGCCACCGACCTGGAAACCCTGCGCCAGCTGGCCGTGCCCGACTTTGCGCATGCGGTGGTGAGCATCGGCGGCAACCTGGAGGCGAGCGTGCTCACCATCCTGAACCTGAGCCAGCTGGGGCTCAAGGACATCTGGGCCAAGGCCATTGACCCCCAGCACGGCCGCATTGCCGAGCGGGTGGGTGCGCACCATGTCGTCTACCCCGAGGCGGACATGGGCGAGCGCGTGGCGCACTTGGTTACCGGCAAGATGATCGACTTCATCGAGTTTGACGACGGCTTTGCCATTGCCAAAACCCGGGCGCCGATGGAGACACACAACAAGCCATTGTCCCAGTCCGACGTGCGCAAACGCCATGGCATTACGGTGGTGGGCATCAAACGCCGCCACCTCGACTTCATCTACGCCAAGGCAGAAACCGAAATCAAACCGGGCGACCACCTCATCGTGGCAGGCCCCACGCGCATGGTGGAGCGCTTCGCAGCGTTGTACTGAGCGCCCAGCGCCGCGCCGCACGCGCCCTTCCCTGCCGCCAACGTGCCAGAGCACCGTGCGCGGCCGGTAGCGGGTGCGGGTCAAACCTCGTCAGTGCGTCTGCATCCATCGCATCGAAAGCGGCTGCGACGCATGACACTGGCCCGGGTATTGCTTGACCGGATGTATCTGAATGCAATCAGCACAAGGAACACCATGGCAGCCTTCCCCATCTCCACCCGCAACGGCATGGCCACTTCCTCAACGCCAGCTTCGACGTCCTTTTCGCCCCCCTCTTCGACGCTGTCTTTGGCGCCCAAGGCCGGGTCTTCAACCGGCCGTGACGGCGAGATGTCGCTGGTCAACCTGGCGGCACGCCAGCGCATGCTGTCGCAGCGCATGGTGTTGCAGACGGTGCTGGCCGCACGCGGCAGCGATCTGCACATGAAGGCGGCGCGCAGCTCATTGACGCTGTTCACCGACAGCCAAGCCAGGCTGGTAGACACTGCCGGTCACTTGGATGCCGCCAACGGCGACATCATCCGCAAGGCCTACCACGGCCCCAACGGCGTTGGCGCCACGATTGATGCGTTTGCACAGCAGGTGGGCACCACGCTGGACTTGGCAGAGCGCCACAGCCCGCGTGTGGAAGACGCGCTGGCGCGGCTGGTGGAGTCCACCGACAGCGCACTGGAGGCCTTGAATACCGCCACCACCGCATTCGATCAAGTGGGTAAGGCCAAGTCCGAAACCCTCATGAAAGAACTGGCGGGCATCGTGGCGTCCATCCAGACCGTGGCCCGCGAAGCCAAGGTGGTCAGCTTCAATGCCCAGGTCATGGCCGCCCGCGCAGGCCAGCACGGACGGGAATTTGCGGTGGTGGCCAACGTACTGTCGGGTATCACCAACGAAATAGACGGCCTTTCGCTACAGGCAGTATCGCTGGCTGGACGCAGCCGTGGCGCAGCCTGAAAAGGGCGCAACAGGCACTTACAATTGCAGCCATTGGAAACGGTGGCCGATGGGCAGAGCGCCCACACTCAGCCCACCACCGGGCCGTAGCCCGGCTGTAGCGGGCCTGTCCTCTTTCACGCCAGACACACAACACTTTCGGGAGATGCGTAAGCCATGAAGATCACCACCCTGTGCAAGAGCCTGGCGTTGGCCGGTTGCCTGCTGGCAAGTACCAGCATGGCCTGGAGCTACGAAATCAACGCAGGCAAGGTGCTGGACGGTGCGGGCAAGGCCATCCAGCTGCGCGGCGTCAACTGGTTTGGCTTTGAGACCAACAACCATGTGGTGCATGGCCTGTGGGCGCGCAACTGGACTGAAATGATCACGCAAATGCAGGCCCAGGGCTTCAACGCCGTGCGCCTGCCGTTCTGCCCCGCCACCCTGCACGGCTCGGCGCCGCCCAGCAGCATCGATTACGGCCGCAATGCCGACCTGCAGGGCCTCTCGGCCATCCAGGTGATGGACAAGGTGGTCACGGAACTGAGCAACCGTGGCATGTATGTGCTGCTGGACCATCACACCCCCGATTGCCAGACCATCAGTGAACTCTGGTACACCCAGAGCTACAGCGAACAGCAATGGATCAGTGATCTGACCTTTGTCGCCCAGCGCTACGCAGGCGTACCCGGCGTCATCGGCATCGATATCAAGAACGAACCCCACGGTGCCGCCACCTGGGGCACGGGCAACAACGCCACCGACTGGAATCGCGCCGCCGAGCGCGCAGCCGCTGCCATATTGCCGCTGGCTCCCCATTGGCTGATTGCCGTGGAAGGCATCGGCGAGAACCCCAGCTGCTCGGGCAGCAACGCGCACTTCTGGGGTGGAAACCTCGAACCTCTGGCCTGCACGCCCCTGAACATCCCCGCCAACCGCCTGCTGCTGGCGCCGCACACCTACGGGCCGGATGTCTACGTGCAGCCTTACTTCAATGCATCGAACTTCCCAAGCAACATGCCGGCCATCTGGGACCAGCATTTTGGCCAGTTCGTGCAGGCCGGTTATGCCGTCATGCTGGGCGAGTTCGGCGGCAAATTTGGCCGGGGCGATGCGCGGGATGTGCAGTGGCAGAACGCGCTGGTGGACTACATGGTCGGCAAGGGCATGCGCAGCGGCTTCTACTGGTCGTGGAACCCCAACAGCGGCGACACCGGCGGCATTCTGGACGATGACTGGACCACCGTGCGCACCGACAAGGTCCAGTTGCTGCAGCGCCTCTGGGGCGATGGTTCGACGCCAACAACACCTACGACGCCAACCACCCCCACAACGCCGACAACGCCAACCCCACCGACGCCTACCGGTGGCTTCTCGGTGCAGGAGATGATGGACAGTGTCTGGAACGCAGGCTATTGCCAGCGGGTCCGCGTCACCAACCAGGGCACCGCCGCTGGCAACTGGGCGATCACCATCCCCGTGAGCGGCACCATCAACAATCTTTGGAATGCCACATGGACGCAGGCTGGCAGCAACCTGAACGCGTCCGGCGTGGACTGGAACAAGACCCTCGCCCCCGGGGCAGCGGCCGAATTCGGTTTCTGCGCCGCGCGCTGAGCAACTTTCGCCCCGATGGAACAAGGGCTCCTGCCATGCAGGGGCCCTTTTTTGTTCCGGGTTCCCGGCCTACCCGCCAGCAGTCTCGCGCACCTGCCTGAAACGCTCCGCCAGCTCCTTGCGCAAGGATTTGCGCAGCAGTGCCGCATCCCAGCGGCGGCGTTCGTCGGGCGTGGAAGGCGACAGCGGCGGCACCTGCACCGGTTTGCGCGCCTCGTCCACTGCCACCATCGTGAAGAAGCAGCTGTTCACATGCCGCACCACCTGCGAGCGGATGTCTTCGGCCACCACCTTGATACCAACCTCCATCGACGAGGAACCGGTGTAGTTCACGCTAGCCAGGAAGGTCACCAGCTCTCCCACATGGATGGGCTGCAGAAACATCACCTGGTCCACACTCAACGTCACCACATAGCAGGCCGAATAGCGGCTTGCGCACGAATAGGCCACCTGGTCCAGCAGCTTGAGAATGGCCCCGCCGTGCACATTGCCCGAAAAATTGGCCATGTCGGGGGACATCAGCACCGTCATGCTGAGTTGGTGTGAAGGGATGTTCATGCCGCGATTTTAGGGCTCCCCCGTGTCGCAGGCGCAACGCTGCAGGCCGCTACACTCGCGCCACACAAGCCAGATCACGGCCCATCAAAAAAGCCAAGCAGGCCGGGAGGCCAGAGGGGAAACCATGCTCGAAATCGACAAGCTCAATGAATTCACCGAAAGCCATGGCGCGCTGCGCACCGGGCGCGGGCTGGTGTCGGGCGTGATTGCACTCACGCTGGCCATCCTGTGTTTTCTGGGCGTGCTGGCCTTCCACTTCCCCGAGTACCTGACGACACCACAGCTGCGCAAGAGCTACGACGTGACGGTGATTCGCACCATCATGCTGACCGCCATGGCCATCGCGGGGGGCATCTCCCTCGTCAACATCCTCTTCAACCGTTCGCGCTGGCTGGCCACGTTTGCCTTTGCCATGGTGGCGCTGGCGGCGTTACTGGGCGGCCACAAGGTGGAGGTGGACCCGAACTTCCCTGACAACACACCGTACATCGGCCTGGACTGGTTCATCCTCGACCTGCTGGGCAGCTCACTGATCTTCATATTCATCGAGAAACTCTTTGCACTGCGCAAGGACCAGCCCATCTTCCGCGCCGAGTGGCAAACCGACTTCCACCACTTCATCGTGAACCACATGGTGGTGGGCTTTGTGCTCCTGGCCACCAACCTCATCGTGCACAAATTTTTTGGCTGGGCGGCCAACGACGGTATTCGCGGCTGGGTACAGGGCCTGAACTTCTGGGTGGCGCTGTTCCTCATCGTGCTGGTGGCCGACCTGGTGCAGTACTGGACGCACCGCGCCTACCACGAGGTGCCGCTGCTGTGGCGCCTGCATGCGGTGCACCACAGCGTGAAAAGCATGGACTGGATGGCCGGCTCGCGCCAGCACATCCTGGAGCTGCTCATCACCCGCACACTGGTGCTGGCGCCCATCTACGTTCTGGGTTTCAGCAAGGAAGTGATCGACGCCTACATCGTCATCGTCGGCTTCCAGGCCGTGTTCAACCACGCCAACGTGAGCGTGCGCCTGGGCCCGCTGCGCTACGTGCTCGTCACGCCCAACTTCCACCACTGGCACCACAGCCAGGACCAGGAGGCGCTGGACAAGAACTACGCGGCGCACTTTGCGTTTCTGGACTACCTGTTTGGCACTGCCGTCAAAAGCACCAAGCTCTGGCCCGAACACTACGGCGTGCTGGGCGACTACGTGCCCAACGGGTTTGTGAAGCAGTTCAAGTTTCCGTTCACATGGAAGGGCTGAGAGGCTGATTCGCCTCCCCCCCTCCCCACCTAAGAGGGCTACAGCTTGCCGAGTTCGGCTTCGAGCGCTTTGAGCTGGTTGCGCAGCTCCTCGGTTCGGGCCTCACACGCGGCTTTGTCCTTGCCCGCTGCAGCCGCGCGTTCCTGCGCGAACTGGGAGCCTTGTGCCAGGGTGCTGCGCCGCAGCGGGCCTGCATGGGCCACTGCGGCATCCGGTGCCGTTGCCGCGCATTCCTGCTGGTTGCGTTCGAGGGCCGCGCGCGCCTGCGGCACGCCCTGGTTCTGCAGATAGTGTTTGCGCTGCCAGGTGGGGCCGAAGGCGCCCTCCTTCGCGGTGGAGGGGCCAGGTGGAACAGGGGTGGCGCCCTGCATGGCTGGCTTCACCTCGATCTTCTCGCCCTGGCCCAGGCAAGGGCCATCCTGGAACGACACCTTGCCATCGGCATCCGTGCATTTGTTGACGGCCCAGGCCGGGGCCAGAAAGCCCAGCACCAGGGCGCAGGCGGCACAGCGTATCGGATTCATGGAATAGTCCTCGGCGGGTGGATGCCACATGCTACCGCGCCGCGCACGACCAGTTCAGAGCCTCCTTAGTGGCATCGAGGCCTTGACCGACACCAACAAGGCGTGCCCCAGGGCTGGGGGCAGCCGCTCCAGTTTCAAAAAGGGATAGGGATAGACGCCTGTCCCTAACTTGACGCACCCCCGGTAAAAACCCGGTGGGTGCGCGGCTACCGCACTCCTACCATCGCCGCACCTTGAGGCCACGGTGGCCACGACCAGGAGGAGCTGTTTGATGAAGACCCACGTTGCCTTGCCCGTTAGCCAGCGGCTTTCCCAAGCGCGCCGCCGCAGCCTCATGCTGGCGCTGGCAGGCGGTGCGGCCTTGGCCAGCCTGTCTGCCAGGGCGCAACCCGCTCCGGGCAAGGGCGACATCCTCATTGGCCGGTCTACCGCGCTATCGGGTGGCATGGCCCCTTTTCTTGCACCCATCCATGAAGGACAGGACGCTGCAGTGGAAGACGCCAATGCCAAAGGCGGCATTGGCGGACGCAAGATTCGCCTGGTGACGCTCGACGACGGGTTCGATCCGCGCCGCACGCTGGAGAACGCCAGGCAGTTGAGCGAAAGAGAGGGCGTGCTGGCCTTGTTGGGCGTGTCGGGCACCTCTCAGGTAATGGCGCTGCTGCCCTACTTGGTGCAAGCCAAGCTGCCACTGATCTCGGTGTACACGGGCAGCCCTGCCATCCGGGCGCAGCAGCATCCCTACCTCTTCACCACACGCGCCAGCTATGCCGACGAGCTGGTCAAGATCGTGCGCAACCTGGTGGCAGTGCAGACCTCCCGCATTGCCGTGGCCTACGAGAACAACGACTTTGGCAAGCTGCTGCTGCCGCTGGTCGAAAAAACCATTGCCGCCGAAGGCGCGACGCTGGCTGGCTCGCATGCCATCGCGCCAACCGGGGCAGACGCCAACGACGCCGCCAAGGCCCTGGCCGCCCAGAAACCACAAGCCGTGCTGCTGGTGGCGGCGGGGCCGCCTGTGGTGGCCTACGTGCGGGCCAACCGCGCGCACCTGGGAGTGCCGGTCTACACCTTGTCGCTGGGCGCAGGCTCCGCAGTGCTCAAGGCGCTGGGTGACGACGCGCGCGGTCTGGCCGTGGCACGCACCGGCCCCTCGCCCACCAAGCCCACCATTGCGCTCACGCGGGACTTCCAGGCCTCCATGAAGCGCCACGACAAGCCCGTGGACTACGACCGCTACACCGGCTACATGGATGCGCGCGTGCTGATTGAAGGCCTGCGCGCAGCAGGGCCGGGCGTCACCCGGGCCAGCCTGGTCCAGGCCATGGAAGGCCTGGGCAACCTTGACCTGGGCGGCTACAGCTACCAGTTCAGCCCACAGAACCACCACGGCTCGAACTACGTGGACATCGCGGTGGTGGGCTCTGGCGGGGTGTACCGGCAGTGATGGCGTGAGGGCCCGATGAACGCTGCGGCGACAATGGCGGCCCTGTCACCGCTGCCTGTTCATCACTGTGTCCCACACTTCCCCTGTTTTTGACGTCGTCATCATCGGCGCCGGTGCTGCCGGCCTGTTCTGCGCGGGCCAGGCGGGCCAGCGGGGCCTGAAGGTGCTGCTGATCGACCATGCCGAAAAGGTGGCCGAAAAGATACGCATCTCGGGCGGCGGACGCTGCAACTTCACCAACCGCGACCTGGACCCCGCCGCGCCCCACAAACACTTTGTGGGGCAAAACCCGCAGTTCTGCCGCTCGGCGCTGTCGCGCTACACCCCCGCCGACTTCATTGCGCTGGTGCAAAAGCACGGCATTGCCTTCCACGAAAAACACAAGGGACAGCTGTTTGCCGACCGCTCGGCCGAGGACATCATTGCCATGCTGCTGGCCGAGTGCGCAGCGGGCCAGGTGACGCACTGGCAACCTTGTGCGGTCAAAAATATAGCGTTCTTGGCATCTAGCGCTTATCCATCAAGCGCTAGCAGCTATCAAATTGATACTGACCGTGGCCCGGTGCAAGCGCGCTCGCTGGTCATTGCCACGGGCGGGTTGTCCATTCCCAAGATCGGCGCCACCGACTTTGGCTACCGGCTGGCGCAGCAGTTCAACATCCCGCTTGTCGAGCGCCGCCCAGGCCTGGTACCGCTGACTTTTGATGGCACGGGCTGGGCGCCGTATGCACAGCTGGCCGGCTTGGCGCTTCCGGTGCAAATCAGCACCGGTGCCAAGAAAGCCCGTATGGCCTTCGACGAAGACCTGCTGTTCACCCACCGGGGCCTTTCGGGCCCGGCCGTGCTGCAGATCTCCAGCTACTGGCAGGAAGGCGCGCCGCTGGCCATCAACCTCGCGCCCACGGTGGATCTGCCCGCCGCGCTGGCGCAGGGCAAGGCCCGCTCGCGCAAGCTGATCGCCAACGAGCTGGCCACCCTGGTCCCCAGCCGCCTGGCCGACGCCTGGGCGCAGCGCGAGGCCGACTGGCAGCGCCCCATCAACGAGGCCAGCGACAAGGCCCTGGCGCGGCTGGCCGAGCAGCTGGCGCGCTGGGAGCTGACGCCCACGGGCACCGAGGGCTACAAGAAGGCCGAGGTCACGCTGGGCGGCGTGGACACCAAGGCGCTGTCGCAGCAGACCATGGAGTGCAAGACGCAGCCCGGCCTGTACTTCATTGGCGAAGTGGTGGACGTGACGGGCTGGCTGGGGGGCTACAACTTCCAGTGGGCCTGGGCCAGCGCTGCGGCGTGCGCGCAGGCGCTGGCAGCGACACCCCCCTGAGGCCCCGCGGGCCTTCCCCCGCTCTCCCTACGCTGCCGCGACCTCTCGCGTTAACAATCCGCGATGCTGTCGGGCCCAGGCCTCCAAATGGTCCGCAGGCAGCGGGCGGCTGAAGTGGTAGCCCTGCAGCTCCTCGCAGTCCAGCGCGCTCAGCACCTGCGCCGTGGCCAGGTCTTCCACCCCCTCGGCCACAATCTTGAGGCCCAGCGTGTGGCCCAGCGCGATGATGGCGCGCGTGATCGCCATGTCGGCGGGGTTGCTCAGCATGTCGTGCACGAAGGACTTGTCCACCTTGAGCCGGTCGATGTCAAAGCGCTTGAGGTAGGCCAGGCTGGAATACCCGGTGCCAAAGTCGTCGATGGACAGCTGCACGCCCAGCGATTTGAGCGCGGCCAGTTGCTGCTCGGCCGCGTGGGCGTTGTCCATGAGCTGTGACTCGGTGATCTCCAGCTCCAGCCGGTGGGCCGGCATGCCGGTGCGCGCCAGCAGTGCCTCGATGTCGCTGACCAGCAGCGGGTCAGCCAGCTGCGCGGCCGAGAGGTTGACCGAGATGGAGACATGCGCCAGCGGATGGACCAGCCCGCGCGCGGAGGGGCCCGACAGCGGCACCTGCCATCGCACCCATTGCTCGCATGCCTGCTGCAGCACCCAGCCGCCGATCGCGCGGATCATGCCGGTCTCCTCGGCAATGGGGATGAATTCGCTGGGCGGGATGTGGCCCAGGGTGGCGTTGTTCCACCGCAGCAGGGCCTCCACGCCCAGCAGGCCGCCGCCCTTGGCGGACAGGCGCGGCTGGTAGTGCAGGCTCAGTTCCTGGCGCTCCAGCGCGCGGCGCAGTTGCTGCTCCATCGTCTGGCGGGCCAGCGCGCGCTGGTCGGTCTCGGCCGAATAGAACAGCGCCATGTCGCGGCCCGTGGTCTTGGCCTCGTACATGGCGGCGTCGGCACGGCGCATGAGCTCGTCGATGTCGCTGCCGTCCTCGGGGTAGACGGCGATGCCCACACTGCACGACACGTTCAACTCGTGCCCTTCCACCGGGTGGCTCTGGCGGATGAGCGGAATCAGGCGCCGCTCCACCAGCTGCTGCACATCCTCGCGCCCGGCCACGTCGCGCATCACCACCACGAACTCGTCGCCGCCCAGACGGCTGACCGTGTCGCGGCTGCGCACGGCCTGCGTGAGGCGCCCGGCCACCGAGCGCAGCAGGCCGTCGCCGATGTGGTGACCCAGCGTGTCGTTGATGGCCTTGAAGCGGTCCAGGTCGATGAACAGCACGGCCACCTTCTCGCCCGTGATCGGCGCCTGCGCCAGCGCCATCTGCAGACGCTGCACGCACAGCGAACGGTTGGGCAACTCGGTGAGCACGTCGTGGTGCGCCAGGAACTGAATGCGCTCTTCGCTGCGCTTGCGGTCGGTGATGTCGATGGCGATGCCGATGTGGTTGGCCAACGTACCACCCTTGGTCTCGCGCACGGCCGACACCATGAGCCAGGCCGGATAGGTCTCGCCCGAGCGGCGGCGAAACCGCACCTCGCCCTGCCACGACTCCTTGTCGAGCATGGTGCGGTGGATCTGCGCCGACAGCGGCTCGGCACCCGACTCTTCCAGCAGAAAGCCCAGGTCCTCGCCGATGACCTCGTAAAAGTCGTAGTGCGTGCTGCGGCAGAACGCCTTGTTCACGCTGATGATCTGCTGATCGGCGTTCATGATGATGATGCCCTCGGACGAGGCCTCGAACACCTTGGCCCACAGCTCCAGCCGCTGCTCCATCACTTTGAGCACATTGATGGGCGTGAACGCGGTGAGCACCGAATCGCGCCCCTGGAACTGCAGGCGCCGCGCCGACAGCACGGCCCAGGAAGGCTCGGCGGTGCCCTTCCAGCGCACCTCGAACTCATCGACCGAGCCCTGATCCGCCAGGCGCTGGAAGAAGCGCGCCCGCACGCCGGGCTCCAGACCCACGGCCCACGGGTCGGTCTTGCGGTCACCCAGCCAATGGGCAGCCGGGGCGTTGGAGTGCAGCACTTCGTGCTCGGGCACCGAGGTGACCACCATGGGGATGGGGAAGGCCTCGACCAGCTCGCGCTGGGCCTCGGCCGCGCGCGCGCTGGCGGCCAGCTCCTGCTGTAGCACGCGGTCGCGGTCAAGCTGGGACAGCATTTCATTGAAAGCCGTGACGAGACGCCCGATCTCGTCACGGCTTACCCAGTGCGCGCGCAGTGTGTGGTCGCCGCTTTTGCGCACCTCGTCGGCCACCCGCGCCAGTTGCTGCAGCGGCTTGGCGATCTGCCGCGCCACCAGCGTCACGAGGGAGAGGATGCAGCCCAGCAGCACCAGCGCGGTGCCCAAATGCAGCCACATGCGAGCGAAGAGCCCATCCACACGGCGGTTGAGCAGCCGCTCCAGGTCCACGATGCCCACGGTCCAGGCATCGCGCAGCGCGCCCAGCACCTGCATCTGCTGCGTGCCCACCTGCGCCATGGTCAGGCGCGACTCCCCCGCCGCCACACCCTGCAACAACGCCTGGAAGCCCTCCAGGGATTGGTGGAGCGCCTCGCGCGGACCCTGCAAGGCGGCCCGCATTTCGGGCGAGCCTGCGATGAATGCCTGGTTGTAGTCCGCCTCAATGCCCTGCATCACAGCATCCAGCCGCCCCACCAGCGTGAGCAGCTCAAAGGACCACTGCGGACCGCGCCCGGTCTGCGCCGCGTTCAAGAACACCACCGTGTCGTGCACCGCCTGCAGCAGTTCTGGAAACCGCAGCACCACCAGCGACATGCCGTAGTAGCTGTCGAGATCGGGGTCCAGAATCAGGTTGGACTGGTTGCCTACCGTGGTCAGCAGCTCGCGGCCCTCACGCAGCAGCTGGCTGCGCATCCCGGTCAGCACCTGCGCATCCGTTGCAGACGGCGGCCTGGCGGCCAGTTGCCCGAGCACCATGCTGAAGCGTTCGCCCACTTCCTGTGTGCGCAACTGCTCGTCATACGCCTTGCGCACACCCGTCAGCCGTGCAATCACATCGCCCGCCAGCGGCGGCTGCTGGGATGCATCCAGAAACTGCCCCATGAGCCCGTCGCGCAGCACCGCCGCATACGTGGTGCCCACGATCTCCTTGCGTGTGAAATCGATGGCCACGTACTTTTCGTGGATCAGGATGCTGGACACATAGATCACCGCCGACAGGTCCAGCAGGTAGATGAGCATGAGCTTGCGCCCCACACTGAGGCGGCCCAGCCAGCCCGAAACGCGGTGCATGAATGCCATGGTGTCTGTGGCGGCAGGCCCACCCGGGCGGATGACCTGGGCAACCCACCGACGGTGGTAAGTGATTGTTACAACGTGAAGCAATTTCCACGCCATTGCGCGGCCTGAGGATGGACGGAGGCAATGCCTCCGGTGAGAACGACCTCAGTCCTTGTTCGGGCGCGGCCCACTGCAGTGCCACATGGCCCATGCCCAACCAGGCCACCAGTGGCGGCGTCCCGCAGCGCGGGACGGGACGCAGGGAGCTGCACAGGGGTACTTCCCATCCGCGCCACAAAGGCTATAATCTCCGGCTTTGCTGGCAATGCCCCGTCGGCCAAATACTAGTTACAGACGGGGAAACCGCTTTGTACGGACTTGAGGCCCGATCTCCCCAAGCCCCTCTGCAGGCACCATTTGGAAAACCATTAGCTAATGACTACGATCCGCGTAAAAGAAAACGAACCCTTTGACGTTGCACTGCGCCGCTTCAAGCGCACCATTGAAAAGCTCGGCCTGCTGACCGACCTGCGCGCCCGTGAGTTCTACGAAAAGCCCACCGCAGAGCGCAAGCGCAAGAAGGCAGCCGCCGTGAAGCGCCACTACAAGCGCGTTCGCAGCATGCAACTGCCCAAGAAGATGTACTGATCCATCTTCGGCCCCGAGCCTTTTGCTTGGGTCCCAGAACCCGCGCTAGGGACGCCAAGCGCGGGTTTTTGTTTTTCGGGTTTGCCAAAAGGCTTTCTGGCGTCGTTGCAACGCCTTGCCGTAGCGAGACTACTGTCTGCGGCGTTGACGCCTAGCCAGAAAGCCTTTTGGCAAACCCTTGTCCCTGTTTGAAACCCAAAAAAGGAAGCCGCCATGAGCCTCAAGGACCAGATCACCGAAGACATGAAAACCGCCATGCGCGCCAAGGACAGTGAGCGCCTGGGCACCATCCGCCTGCTGCAGGCTGCGATGAAGCAAAAGGAAGTGGACGAGCGCATCGTGCTGGACGACGCCGCCGTGGTCGCCATCGTGGACAAGCTCATCAAGCAGCGCAAGGATTCCATCACCGCTTTTGAAGGCGCTGGCCGCCAGGACCTGGCGGACAAGGAAAAGGCCGAGATGGCCGTGCTGCAGGCCTACCTGCCCGAGCGCATGTCGGCCGAAGAAACGCTGGCTGCCGTGAAGGCCATCGTGGCCGAAATCGGCGCATCAGGCCCTGGCGACATGGGCAAGGTGATGGGCGTGGTCAAGACCCGCCTTGCGGGCAAGGCCGACATGGGCCAGGTGTCGGCTGCGGTGAAGGCTGCGCTGGCAGGCTGATCGCCCCCTCACCACCACCCAGTCAGTATTTTTTTGATAGCTGCTACCGCTTGTCAGACGGGCGGTAGCAGCTATTTTTGCTTCAAACCGGGGTGCTTACCCCCGCGTCGGCATCCCGCGCCATCCACCCGGAGCGGAAATGCTCCTGCAGAAACTCCACACACACGCGCACCTTGGCCGACCGCTCCAGCCGCGTCGGGAACACGGCCCACACATTGGCCTCCTGCTGCCATTGCGGCAGCACCTGCACAAGGCGCCCGATCTGCAGGTGCGCGCCCACATCCCACAACGAGCGCAGCACCACGCCACGCCCGTCCACCGCCCACTGCACGGCCATCTCGCCGTTGTTGGCCGACAGCGGGCCGCGCACCTTGACCGACTCTTCCTGCGCGCCGCTGCGCAGGCGCCACACGCCAAACGGGTGGTCGCGCTCCTTGATCACCAGGCAGTCATGCGCGGCCAGGTCCGCCACCGTGCGCGGAGCGCCCTTGCGCTGCAGGTAAGTGGGCGATGCGCAGAGCACGCGGTGGTTGTCGGCAAGGCGGCGCGCGATGAGGTGTGGCGCGATCTCATCGCCCACGCGCACATCCAGGTCAAACCCCTCGCCCGCCACATCCACCAGCCGGTCAAATACCTCCAGCCGCACCTGCAGCCCCGGGTGCTGCTCCACCAGACGCGACAGCGCAGGCGCCACGATCTGCCGCCCAAAGCCGAAGCTGCTGCTCACGCGCAGCAGCCCGCGCGGCTCGCTGCGCGTGATGGCCACCTCCTGCATGAGTTGCTCCATGTCGTCCAGGATGCGCTGCGCCCAGTGGAAAACGCGCTCGCCTTCCTCCGTCACCGCCACCCGGCGGGTGGTGCGATGCAGCAGCTTGACCTGCAGGTCCTGCTCCAGCAGGCGAATGCGCTTGCTCACGTAGGCGGGCGACGTGCCGAGCTCGGCAGCAGCCGCGCCAAAGCTGGACTTGCGCACCACCGCCGTGAAAACGCGCAAGTCGTCGGCCGCTGGGTTTTTATGCACGATATGTGAATGATGGAGCCACAGTTGACGGATTGTAGTTTTTGATGGCGCTCGGAATAATGCAGTGCACACACCGACCGCACCCACCTACGGCTTCCCTCTACCCTACCCCCTGCCCGCACCATGAACGCACCCACCACCAAGACCTACCGCATCGCCGTCCTGCCCGGAGACGGCATCGGCAAAGAAGTCATGCCCGAGGGCCTGCGCGCCATCCAGGCCGCCGCCGCCCGCTTTGGCTTTGAACTGCAGTTGCACGAATTCGACTGGGCCAGCTGCGACTACTACGCCGCCCACGGAAAAATGATGCCCGACGACTGGAAGGCGCAACTGTCGGGCATGGACGCCATCTTCTTCGGTGCCGTGGGCTGGCCCGCCACCGTGCCCGACCATGTGTCGCTGTGGGGATCGCTGCTCAAATTCCGCCGCGAGTTCGACCAGTACATCAACCTGCGCCCCGTGCGCCTGTTTGAAGGCGTGCCTTGCCCCCTGGCCGGCCGCAAGCCCGGCGACATCGACTACTACGTGGTGCGCGAGAACACCGAGGGTGAATACACATCGCTCGGCGGCATCATGTACGAAGGCACCGACCGTGAAATCGTCATCCAGGAATCGGTCTACTCGCGCCACGGTGCCAACCGCCTCTTGAAGTTCGCCTTCGACCTGGCCCAAAGCCGCCCCAAAAAGCACGTCACCCTGGCCACCAAAAGCAACGGCATTGCCATCAGCATGCCCTGGTGGGATCAGCGTGCCGACGACGTGGCCAAGGGCTACCCCGAGGTCACGCTGGACAAGCAGCACATCGACATCCTCACCGCCCGCTTTGTGCTGCAGCCCGGCCGTTTTGACGTGGTGGCGGCCACCAACCTGTTTGGCGACATCTTGAGCGACCTGGGCCCGGCCACCACCGGCACCATCGGCCTGGCGCCTTCGGCCAACCTGAACCCCGAGCGCAACTTCCCCAGCCTGTTCGAGCCCGTGCATGGCTCGGCACCCGACATCTATGGCAAGAACATTGCCAACCCGATCGCCATGATCTGGTCGGGCGCGCTGATGCTGGACTTCCTGACACAAGGCGTGGGTGCAGGACGGGCGGCACATGACGCCATCGTCACGGCCATCGAAGAAGTCATCAAGAGCGGCCCGCGCACGCCGGACCTGGGGGGCACGGCCAGCACCACGCAGGTGGGCGAGGCGATTGCGGCGCGGGTGGCTGGGCACTGAGCCACGGCCCTCGCCAAAATGCTCCTATTTTTATAGCTTAAAAGGCATACCCACCGAGCGGTAGCGGCCATTTTTGCTTGAAAAAAAACGGGTTATGTTGCAATGTCCTCGTGCAGACAGAGGTAGTTGCCCTCGGTGTCCTTGAACCACGCGGCCTTCTCGGCGCCCAGCACACACACGTGATTGACGGTCTTGAGGCCCGGGAAGTCGTAGTCCTCGAAGACCACCTTCGCGCATTTCAGCGCGTCGATGGTGGCCGCTATGTCGGCCACCTGGAAACTGATGGCCGTGTGGTCGGCCTTGGTGCCTTCCGGCTTGGGGAACAGCGCCAGCGTGCTGCCCCCCACGGCATAGACAAACTTGCCATCGGGCCGGAACCCGCCGGGCTTGAGCCCCAGGCAACCCTCGTAGAAGGCGCGGGCACGGTCCATGTCCATCACAGGCAGCATGGTGGTTACGGAAGCATCGGACAACATACCAGGTCCTTTCGCTCAATCCGGCCCTGGGCCTTGCCCCCTGGTGCGCACCAGGCCCCGGTCCGGGCCGCCTGACCGGTGGTGCAGTGTAGGCCGATCCCCGCCGCCTCACCAGTGCACGCAGTGAGGAGGCCCGCCCCCGTCACCCCCCATGGGGCGGCACCCGGAAGTTCTCGCTGATGTGTTTTTCCGCCCGCACCAGGGCGGCACCCAGCGCCCGCAGCCACCGCCCGCCCAGACGCAGCACCCGCCGGGGCCAGCGGCCCCCATGGGCCGGATACTGTGGCACAGCCCCCGGCGGCTGGCAGGCGTGGGATAGGCGGGTCGTGCTTTCGGGGTCCAGACGGTTGGGATGCAACATGGCCCGCATGCTCAGGCTTGGCTTACCATCTGTAAAGTTGAATTCAATGAAGCCTCAATTCATAAAAACTGATGCGTAACTTCAACCTGGACCACCTGCAGACGCTGATTGCCATCGCCGACCTGGGCAACTTTGCAGCGGCCGCGCAGGCGCTGCACCTGGCGCCGCCCACCGTCAGCCTGCACATCAAGGAACTGGAATCACGCCTGCAGGCCGACCTGGTGGTGCGGGGTCGGCGGCAGGCCGAGCTGACGCCCGCAGGCGAGGTGCTGGTGCAGGAGGGGCGCCAGCTGCTGCTTGCCTGCGACGACCTGATGGAGCGCGTGCGCCGCCGCGCCTCGGGGCGCGAGGGCATCGTGCGTGTGGGCGTGTCGGCGGGCGTGAGCACGCGTCTGCTGCCGCGCATGCTGGAAGCGCTGGCGGCGCGCTGCCCCGGTGTGGAGATACGGCTGGAGGCCGTGGGCTCAGCCGACTCGATGCAGCGGCTCAAGGCCGGCACGCTGGACATCAGCATCATCGCCAGCCCCCAACCGCCTTTGGCCGAGGTGCGCCAGACCCCTTGGCGCAACGACCCCATGGTGGCGCTGCTGCCTGCGGCCTGGGATGCGCCCGCGTTCGCAACCCCTGACTGGCTGGCCACCCGCCGCTGGGCATCGTTTGCGCCCGCCACACAGATGCACGGACTGATTGCCAACTGGTTTGGCCAGGCGGGCCACCACCCGCGCCCCTTCCTGGCGCTGAGCTACCCCGGCGCGCTCAAGAGCCTGGCGGTGGCCAGCCAGTGCGCCGCGCTGCTGCCGATGGAGGAGGTGGAGGACCTGCAGGGCACGCCCAATGTGCAGATCCGCCCTCTGCAGCCGCCGCTCATGCGCCCCATGGCTGTGGCGCACCGCCACCAGCCACCGCCCTCACCTGCGGTGGAGGGCGTGCTGCAACTGCTGGCCGAATTTGCGGACTGTGGGGAGTAACAGCTGGGCTTGCCGCCCGCCATCACACGGGTGGTAAGACTGGAGCGCCTGGGGCACGCTGCACCGCAGACCGCCGCAAATAGGGCTGCACAAAACAGGTACAGCCCCGTCAACAGCAGCAGCGCCAGCGGCGGCAGGGGTGCATACGTCAACCAATCCGGCGGGTTGCCTGCACCCTGCGCACGGACCACAAAATTGCCAATGACGGCTAGGGCGTGTCACCCTTCAATTCCCCCACGCGAAAGCCAGCCAGGCCGTGCAGTGCTAGGCGCCCTGAGTGCCGTGTAGCTTGGCTACACAAGCGAAGGGCAAAGACGCAATGCGCGGCCTGGCTGGCTTTCCCTCCGGGCTGGCCGCGCAATGCGGCGTCTGCTTTGTCGCGTGGCTTGCCCATAGATGACTATGGGCTGCGCCCCCCTTCGCGCATCCATCCGCATTGCGCGGCCAGCGCGTGGGGGAATTGAAGAGTGGCACGCCCTGGCGTGAACGCCATCGACACCCAGCGGTGAAACCGCCGAATGCCCACGCTGGCGCTCATTGCGCACCTCCGGCCGCGAGTTGGATCATCTTCCAGCCATTGCCCGCAGGGTCCCGAAAACCCGCATCCACATTGCCGTACCGGTCCACGGGCTCCTGCGTGAACTCCACACCCTGGTCGCGCAGCCGGGCATACGCAGCGCGGCAATCTGCCACATGCAACACCAGCGGCGGCATGGCGCCCTTGGCCACCATGGCGCGCAGCGTCTGCGCCGTGGCGGCATCGTGGATGGGAGGGCCGGGTGTGAACAGCCCCAGCTGAAAGTCTGGCTGATCGGGGTGCTGCACCGTCAGCCAGCGGTAGGGGCCGTTGCGCACGTCCGTGTGCACCTGAAACCCGAGCTTGCCCACATAGAACGCGAGCGCTTCGTCCTGGTCGTCCACATACACCCCCACCACACCAATGCCTTGGTTCTTCGTCATCAGATCTCCTTGGTTGCTGATGGCCGATTTGTACCTTCCGCCAGGCGGCGGCGCTTCTCCAAAACTGCTGTGGTGAGGTCGGGACGTTGCGCGGCCTTCAAGACACAGGCGGGCACCCGGTCCAGTGGCGTGGCACTGGCCCGGGCCTCCAGCCGTACCGCACTGGGGCTCATCCCCGTGATGTCGCGAAAGATGCGCCCGAAGGTGCCCAGGCTTTCCCAGCCGGTGGCAAACGCAATCTCGATGATGGGCAGGTTCGTATCGCGCAGCAGCGTGGTGGCCTGCTCAATGCGGCGGGTCAGCAGGTAGCGGTGGGGCGGAAGGCCGAACGCCTGCCGGAACGAGCGGGCGAAGTGCGCCTCCGACACGCCGCTGACCTCGGCCAGCCGCTGCACGGGCCAGGCCTCGTGCGATGCGGCGTCCATGCGGTCCTTGGCGCGCAGCAGGCGGCGCAGCAAGGCCGGGTCTTGCGGCGCAATAGCCGCACCCGATGTCTGCTTCGATGGCGCAGAGGGCGCGCTGGAGGGCAATGGGTGCGGGCGCTCAAAGGGCATGCGCGAAGCATATCGCCTTGGATTCTGGTGACCCGCCCGATTTTCCCGGGCAGGGATCGCGGCTGGCACCCGCACTCGGGGTCGCTTTTCAGGCTACCTGCACATCGCCAAAGACTTCGAGCGCCTGGCCGTTCAGCGCCCGCAACGCGTCCATGGAGTCCACCGCCTCGCCCAAGGCCAGCGCACCGCTGCGCTGGTACGCCGGGGCCATCAGACGCTGCGCGGCCTCCAGCACGAGGGGCGCCGTCACGGCATAGATGTCCTGGCCGCGCACACCGGCCGTTCGCGCCACGCCGTTTTGCACCAGCCGCACCACCAGCTCAAAACGCTGGGCCGACCGGCCGCTGCCATCCACCGCCGTGGGTGGCGGGGTGCTGGCATCGCGGATGTCGGCCAGGGCCGAGCGGTTGATGAGCGAGCGGATGGTGTCGGCCTGCAGGTGGTGGGCCAGGGTGATGGTCTCGCTAAACGGCAGCTCCACCATGGCATAGGTCGCCAGGGGTGCAGCAAAGGTCCAGTCGGGCACGTCGGCAGCGGGGACCAGCGGCACCAGGCGCCCGCCCTGTACCACCTGGCGCTGCGCCTTGTTGCGCTCGCCCGTCAGGCGCGTGCCTTCGGTGGGCCACCAGCGGTCCAGCCCCATGGCCACGGTGATCTCGTCGATGGGGCCGGGAGCGGCGAGCGCGCTGGCCAGCAGGTCGGCCAAGCCACCGTAGAAACCGGCAGCGGGCACCACCACGCGCCCGGCAGCCACGGCGGGCGCCTGCAGATCGGCAAAGGTGGCCTGGGCGCTGGGCTGCTCGGCGGTCACATCGATGTAGTGGGCGCCCGCCTGCAGCGCGGCCTGCGCCACCGGGGCGGCCGTGTCCATGAAAGGCCCCGCGCAATGGATGACCACGCCACAACCGGCAAACGCCTGCACCAGCGCCGCCGGGTCGTCCAGCGCCGCCACGCGGCACTCCACGCCTGATGGAAACAGCGCAGCCAGCCGGGCGGCATTGCGCCCCACGGCCACCACGCGCAGGCCACGGCGCAAGGCCTCCTGCACCACAAACTGGCCGGTATGGCCGCTGGCACCGTACACCGCGATGGAAGGAACAGAGGATGTCATGGAGAACCTTTCGGGAAAGAAGTGGAGGGAAAATTAACGATACAGACCTGTCTGTTGTTTGAAGATTACAGACAGGTCTGTATCATGTCAAGCATGGCTGCACATTCTTTTTCCCATCCCCTCCCGGCAACCGCGCCAAGCGCTCGCCCCAAGCCTTCGTCACGGCGCGCTGCGACGGCCTCCAGCGAGCCCGTGCAGGACGTGCGCGAGCGCATCCTCGACACGGCGTCGAGCCTGTTCTACCAACGCGGTGTGCGCGCCGTGGGGGTGGACCTGGTGGTGGCCGAAGCCGCCGTGGCCAAGACCAGCCTGTACCGCTACTTCCCCACCAAGGACGACCTCATCGTGGCGTTTCTGGAACGTGAAGACGTGGACTTCTGGGGCCTGTGGGATGCGGTGGCGGCGCAGCATGCCGAGGACCCCGCAGGCGAGTTGCAGGCCCACATGCAGTGGATCGGCGAGCGGCTGGGGCGGTCCAACTACCGGGGCTGCCCACAGATCAACGTGGCGGCCGAATTTGCCGAGCAGGACCACCCTGCCCGCCAGGTGGCCCGGCAGCACATGGTGGCGCTGCGCAGCCGCCTGCACGGCATTGCCCAGCGGCTGGGCGTGCCCCGGCCCGAGGCCCTGGCGGCCCAGCTGGCTGTGCTCATCAATGGGGCTTTTGTGAGTTCAGGCCTGCTCAGCGGCGAGGAAGCGACACCCGTGCTGCAAGCAGCAGTGCAGGCCTTGCTGGCGGGTGCGCGGGCAGGCAACACGTAGCGCAACAGCTGCTAAAAAAAGCAAAAAAGGCCCTTGCTCATCACGAGGGCCTTTTTTGCATCAGCGCGGCCCTTTGCGGCGGCTGCGCTACGGACCGGGCATCAGCTCCCGGCCACCTTCATGCGGTTCACCAGGATGGAACCCACCGTCTTGGCACCGTAGTTGTAGGCGTCGGCGCCCACGGCCTCAATGCCTTTGAGCATGTCTTTGAGGTTGCCCGCGATGGTGATCTCGTGCACCGGGTAGGCAATCTTGCCGTTCTCCACCCAGAAGCCGCTCGCGCCGCGCGAATAGTCGCCGGTCACGTAGTTCACGCCCTGGCCCATCAGCTCCACCACGAAGAGGCCGGTGCCCAGCTTTTGCAGCATGGCGTCGAGGTTGTCGCTGGCTTGCGTGAGGCGTGAGGTCATCACCAGGTTGTGCGAGCCACCGGCGTTGCCCGTGGTCTTCATGCCCAGCTTTCGCGCCGAGTAGCTGGACAGGAAGTAGCCCTCCACCCGCCCGCCCTTGACCACCTTGCGCGGTGCCACGCGCACGCCCTCTTCGTCAAAGGGCGAGCTGCCCTTGCCGCCCAGGATGAAGGGGTCTTCGAGGATGTCGATGTGCTTGGGGAAGACCATCTTGCCCAGCGAATCGAGCAGGAAAGTGCTCTTGCGGTAGAGCGCGCCGCCACTCACGGCCTGCACAAAACCGCCCAGCAGGCCGGCGGCCAGGGTGGATTCAAACAGCACGGGGCATTGGGTGGTGGGGATCTTGCGGCTGCCCAGGCGGCTCAGGGCGCGCTGCGCGGCGTAGCGGCCCACGGCCTCGGGCGAGGCCAGGTCGGCCGCGTTGCGCATGGAGCTGTACCAGGCATCGCGCTGCATCTCGGCGTTCTTGCCCGGCAGCGAGGCAATGGGTGCCACAGAGAAGCTGTGGCGCGAGCTGGCATAACCGCCACGAAAGCCGCGTGTGTGGGCGCTGAAGAAATGGCTTTGCTGGGCCGACACGCCCGCGCCTTCGCTGTTGGTGATGCGGCGGTGCGTCTTGAGCGCGGCGGCCTCGCAGGCCTTGGCGATTTCAGCGGCCTCTTCGCTGGTGATGGCCCAGGGGTGGAACAGGTCCAGGTCACGGTGCGTGTCGGCCGGGGCGATGTCATCGGCTTCTGGCAGGCCTGCCATGGGATCTTCGGCCGTGAAACGGGCGATATCGTAGGCTGCCTGCACGGTCTGCTCGATGGCCTTGTTCGAGAAATCGGAAGTGCTGGCGTTGCCACGGCGTTTGCCAAGGTACACCGTCACGCCCAGGGATTTATCGCGGTTGCGCTCCACGTTCTCCAGCTCGCCCTTGCGCACGCTGACCGACAGGCCGCAGCCCTCAGACGCCTCGGCGCCTGCGTCGGTGGCGCCGAGCTTTTTGGCATGGGCCAGGGCGCGGTCCACCAGGTCTTCAAAGAACGCGCGGCTGTAGCTGAAGCCGTTGTCAGGGGTGCGGGAGGTGGCAGGCGCGGGCGCTGCGGCAGCCGCGCTTTGGGCGCGCGCGGCGCGGGTGGAGGGTTTATTCATAGCGGCAGCTATGATACTTGCCGCTGTGGCGCGCTCTGCGCCGCTTCTCTTTTTGCCCCCACCCATGTCACGCAAACCCAAAAAAGGCTACTTTGTGCGAGGCCAGTTCGTTGCCGAAGGCAGCGAAATGGACATTCAGCTCAAGGCCGAACTCAAAGGCACGCCCGATGCCAGCCGCACCGATCTCAAGCGCGAAAGCGACGAACTGCAGGAGCTGGGCAAAGAGCTTTTGAGCTTGCGCGCCGACCTGTTCGAGGCGGTGGGACTGCCCGACAAGCTGGTGGACGCGCTGGCCGAGGCCAAGCGCATCACCAACTTTGAAGGCAAGCGCCGCCAGATGCAGTACGTGGGCAAGATCATGCGCAAGCTCGAACCCGAGCTGGTGCAGGCCGCCCGCCAGGCGCTGGAAGAGCAGCACAAGGGCTCGGCCACCGAAAAGATGCAGTTGCACCTGGCCGAACACTGGCGCGACCGCCTGATTGCCGACGATGACGCGCTGGCCCCCTGGATGGCCGAGCACCCCACCACCGACACGCAGCAGTTGCGCGCGCTAATCCGCCAAGCCCGCAAGGACGCACAGCCTGCGGGCAAGGAGGCCAATGTCCAGGTCTCGCAAGGCCTGGCCCCGCGCAAGGGCCGCGCCTACCGCGAGCTGTTCCAGCTGGTGCGCGAGCACCTGGGCGGCACGGGTGCAGACGACGCCAGCGATATCGATGAGGACCACGGCGATGAGTGAGCCTTCCGCCCTGCACGACCCGGTGAAGATCGGCATCGTCTCCATCAGCGACCGCGCCAGCAGCGGTGTCTATGAAGACAAGGGCCTGCCCGCGCTGCAGGACTGGCTCACGCGCGCACTGCACAACCCCATCACCTTCGAATCGCGCCTGATCCCCGACGAGCAGGAAGGCATCAGCGCGGCGCTGATCGAATTGGTCAACGCAGGCTGTTGCCTGGTGCTGACCACCGGCGGCACGGGCCCTGCCTTGCGCGACGTGACGCCGGAGGCCACGTTGGCCGTGGCGCACAAGGAGATGCCGGGCTTTGGCGAGCAGATGCGCCAGATCAGCCTGAAGTTCGTGCCCACCGCCATCCTCTCGCGCCAGGTGGCCGTGGTGCGCGACCAG
Source organism: Acidovorax sp. NN32 (assembly GCF_057597245.1). Classification (NCBI taxonomy): domain Bacteria; kingdom Pseudomonadati; phylum Pseudomonadota; class Betaproteobacteria; order Burkholderiales; family Comamonadaceae; genus Acidovorax; species Acidovorax sp. NN32. The sequence continues at coordinate 1,701,520 of NZ_CP199679.1, read as the reverse complement.
AGCCTCATCATCAACCTGCCCGGCCAGCCCAAGGCGATTGCCGAGACGCTGGAAGGCTTGAAGGATGCGGATGGCAAGCAAATCGTGCCGGGCATCTTTGCGGCCGTACCCTACTGCGTGGATCTGATTGGCGGGCCGTATCTGGAAACGCGCGACGAGGTCTGCAAAGCGTTCCGCCCCAAGAGCGCTGTGCGGGCAACTCGCCCAGCTTGATACTTCAGAATTTGAAGCAAATATAGCCGCTAGCGCTTGCCCGATAAGCGCAAGTAGCTATATTTTTCATAGCAACAAAATAAGACAGGGCAGCGCAGGCACGCCGCTACTTGCCCACCAGTTCGTTCAGCTTGCCCGCCTCGAACTGCTCCTTGAGCGCAGCATCACACGGCACGCAGTCCTTGTTCTGCGGGTTGGTGGACAGCTTCTCGATGGCCTGCCACAGCAGCGCGATCTGGTGCTCCTGCGACGAGGCGTTGTCGATCAACCCGCGCATGGCCTGCGAGAGCGGATCGTCCTCCTGCGTGATGCCATAGGCCGTGAACTTGCGCGCCTGCTGCGGCTCGGTCACGTCCGCGCTTTCGCCAGCTTTGGACGGGATGATCCGGGCCGGAATGCCCACCGCCGTGGCGCCCGCAGGCACCGGCTTGATGACCACGGCATTGCTGCCGATCTTCGCGCCGTCACCCACTTCAAAGCCGCCGAGCACCTTGGCGCCCGCACTCACCACCACGTCCTTGCCCAACGTGGGATGGCGCTTGGCACCTTTGTACAGCGAGGTACCGCCCAGCGTGACGCCCTGGTAGATGGTGCAGCCGTCGCCGATCTCGGCGGTCTCGCCCACCACCACGCCCATCGCATGGTCGAAGAACACGCGCTCTCCAATCTTCGCGCCGGGGTGAATCTCGATGCCCGTGAACCAGCGCGCAAAGTGCGAAATAAAGCGACCGAGCCATTTCAGGCCGTGGTGCCAGCACCAGTGCGCGGGGCGATGCAGCCAGATCGCGTGCAGGCCCGGATAACAGGTGATCACCTCCCACGTGCTGCGCGCGGCAGGATCGCGGTCGAGGATGCACTGGATATCGGAGCGCAGGCGGGCGAACATCGGTTCTTTTCGTTATGTGTTTATGGCCGCACAGTCTAGCGTTTCGCCTCAGCGGCCTCGATCATGGCTTTGGCGACACCTCTCAAGATGTGGATTTCTTCAGGGCTCAGCTGCGCGCGATTGAAAAGCTGGTTAAGGCGGGGCATGAGCTTCTTGGGTGCGGCGGGGTCCAGAAAGCCGATGGTGGTGAGCGCCTGCTCCCAGTGGCCCAGCATGCCCGCTACCTGCGCGGCGTCGGCCAGGGCGCGCTGTGGTGTGGCATCCAGCACCGGGAACCCGCCCAGCGCCATGCGCCATTCGTAGGCAATCACCTGGATGGCGGCGCCCAGGTTGAGCGAGCCAAAGCCGGGGTTGGTGGGAATCGACAGTGCCACATGGCAGCGGTAAACATCCTCGTTGGTCATGCCAAAACGCTCGGAGCCAAACAGGAAGGCGACACCGGCCTGGCCGGCTGCCGCAGCCGATGGATCTTCTGGATTTGAGGTGTTTTTGACCTCTAGCGCTTTTCCACCAAGCGCTAACAGCTCTTGTTTTAATAGCAACTCGAAATGGGCACGCGGCGCAGCCGTGGGCGGCCCGAAGTCGCGCGGGGTCATCGCCGTGGCGCACAGGTGGCTCATGCCGTCCAGCGCCTCATCGAGCGTTGCCACGATGCGGGCGTTCTCCAGCACGTCGAGCGCGCCACTGGCACGCTGGATGGTTTCCTCGCGCCGCAGCACGTTGGCCCAGCGCGGGGCCACCAGCACCAGGTCATCAAAACCCATGGTTTTCATGGCGCGGGCGGCAGCGCCCACATTGCCGGCGTGGCTGGTGTTGATCAGGACAAAACGGGTCTTCATGGGCAGGTGCAGGACAAGGGAAAAGGCAAGCGGTTAGGCGAAAAAGAGGCTCTGCGGGTAAAATCCTGCCCTCATTGTCGCCGCCCGCATCGCCGGGTCGGATCGCACCGCTCCTGATTCGCAGGCTGCCTCGCTTCATTGTTGACGCACGGCGCCCTGCTCACCACCACAATTTATGTCGTCCAACCTGCACCCCATGCTTAACGTGGCCATCAAGGCCGCACGCGCCGCCGGCGCCATCATCAACCGCGCGGCCCTTGACGTGGAATCGGTGCGGATCTCGCAAAAGCAGATCAACGACTTTGTGACCGAAGTGGACCACGCGTCCGAAAAAATCATCATCGAGACGCTGCTGACGGCCTACCCCGGCCACGGCATCCTGGCCGAAGAGTCGGGCAGCGAATACGGCGCCAAGGATTCGGAATTTGTCTGGATCATCGACCCGCTGGACGGCACCACCAACTTCATCCACGGCTTTCCCGTGTACTGCATCAGCATCGCGCTGGCTGTGCGCGGCAAGGTCGAGCAGGCCGTCATCTATGACCCCTCGCGCAACGACCTGTTCACCGCCACCAAGGGCCGTGGCGCCTACCTGAACGAGCGCCGCATCCGCGTAAGCAAGCGCACCCAGCTCAAGGACTGCCTGATCTCCACCGGCTTCCCCTTCCGCCCGGGCGACAACTTCAAGAGCTACCTGAACATGATGGCCGACGTGATGCAGCGCACCGCCGGCCTGCGCCGCCCCGGCGCCGCCGCGCTGGACCTGGCCTATGTGGCTGCGGGCTTCACCGATGGTTTCTTTGAAACCGGCCTGTCGATCTGGGACGTGGCTGCGGGCTCGCTGCTGGTGACCGAGGCCGGTGGCCTGGTGGGCAATTTCACGGGCGAAGCGGACTTTCTGGAGCAGCGCGAGTGCCTGGCCGGCAGCCCCCGCATCTACGGCCAGCTGGTGCCCATCCTGGGCAAATACAGCAAGTTTGCGAGCGCTGGCGACAAGGCGGCTGTGCGCCAGGCGGCTGCGGCAGACGCACCCGTCAGCTCTGAAGCCGAGGCTGCAGCCGAAGTGGAGTCCGACACCACGGGTGCCGCCCCACAGGCCGACGCCCCCAAAAGCGAAGACGCGCCGTTCTAAACCCATCCACCGCGCACGGCAGTTAGGCCAGCACACGATGACCAATGGTGAGATCTCCTAGCTGAACCGTGCAGCGGGCGAGACGCACACCAGTGCAGCCGTGCAAGGGCCGCCCCGCCGCACTGGCTGCGTCCCCCTTCCCGAATTGCGTAGCAATTCGGGAAGGGGGAAGCGACGAAGTCGCTCAGGGGGTTGTCCTTTATCCAGGGTCGGGGTATTTCTGGGCAATGCTGCGGAAGTCTTCCGCAATGTCCACAAACGCATCCACCATGTCGGGGTCAAAGTGCGTGCCCTTGCCGCGAATGATGGTGTTGCAGGCCTGGTCGTGTGAAAACGCGGGCTTGTAGACGCGCTTGCTGATGAGTGCGTCGTACACATCGGCCACGGCCATGAGGCGCGCCGACACCGGGATGGCATCGCCCGCCAGGCCCTGCGGGTAGCCTGAGCCATCCCACTTCTCCTGGTGGCTGTAGGCGATCTCCTTGGACACGCTCAAGAACGCCACGCGCATGCCCAGGCGCCGCTCGGCTTCGTCGATGGCGTTGCGGCCCAGGGTGGTGTGGGTTTTCATGATCTCGAACTCTTCCACCGTGAGTTTGCCGGGTTTCAGCAAGATGCTGTCGGGGATGCCGATCTTGCCGATGTCATGCAACGGGGCGGACTTGTAGAGCAGCTCGATCATGCGGTCGTTGAGCACGGGCTCGAAACGCGGGTGGTGGCGCAGCCGCTCGGCCAGCGTCTTCACGTACAGCTGGGTGCGGCGAATGTGGTTGCCGGTTTCGTTGTCGCGCGTCTCTGCCAGCGATGTCATGGCCATGATGGTCACGTCCTGGATGGCCTGCACCTCCAGCGTGCGCATGGCCACTTCGCGCTCCAAGTACGAGCTTTTGTCGCGCAGGAAATCCGCCGTGGCCTTGAGCGCCAGATGGGTGTTGACCCGCGCCAGCAGGATCGGCGGGCTGATGGGCTTGGTGATGTAGTCCACGGCCCCCAGGGCCAGGCCCGCGCGCTCGTCGTCGGTGTCGGAACGCGCCGTGAGAAAGATCACCGGGATGTCGCGCGTGGCCGCCGCAGCCTTCAGGCGCCGGCAGACTTCATAACCATCCATCTCGGGCATCATGATGTCGAGCAGGATCAGGTCGGGAGGGGTGTCGGACTGCGCGATCTTCAGGGCCTTCTCTCCATGGTTGGCCACCTTCACCAGGAAATGCTCGCGCAGCAGGCTGCCCATGAGGGTGAGATTGTCCGGCGTGTCGTCCACCACCAGCACCGTGGCGATCGGCTTGTCAACAAGAGCGGCCTGTGGGGAGGCAAAGGGCGCGTTGTCCATGGAAGTTCCTGGGTGTTGTGCCGCTCAAGGGGTGTGAACGGCAGGGTGTTCGGGGCCTGACACGGCGGCCATTGCCGACAGTGCTTGCTCAAAATCAAAATTCTGGGTGTGCATCTCGACCACCGTGAAGCTGCTCCCCAGCGCGGATCGGAGCACCTGGACATTGTGTTGGAAAAACTCCGGAGCTGCAGGGTCGTCCTGCTCCAGCAGCGTGCGCAGCTTTTGCAGGACCGCCGTGGCGCCCATGCCCTGCAGCGCGGCCCCAGTAGGGGTTTCCAGGACTTCCGGCCGCCCCGTTTGCTGCCCCTGCATCCACGCCTGCAATCCCGCCAGCAGGGGCTGCAACGCAGCGCCCAGGGTGGCCGTCAGTCCCGCGGACATTTCGGCATGCGCCTCACTGCGCAAGGCCTGCTCCAGCGCTTGTGCATGGGCCGACACCTCCTGCGCGCCAATGTTGGCCGCGACCGAGCGCAGGGTGTGGGCCAGCCGCTCGGCCAGCACCAAATCTGCGCTGGCGACGGCCTGCTCCAGGTGCGCAATCACCGACGACTGGCCTTGCACAAATCGCCGCAGCATCTCGGCGTACAAGCCCGGCTTGCCCAAGGCGCGCTGCAGACCCAGGCGGGTGTACAGCCCGGCAACTGCGGGGAAAGCTGCCGCCACCGCAGCGTCAGCCCCCTCCGGCGCCATCCCATCAGCCCCCCAATCCGAACTGGCACCAACGCCTGCTGCGCGGGGCACCCCCTCCACAGGCGGTTTGCCCAGCCCCGGCCGGGGTCGAATCCAGCGGCTCAGGGCGGCCCACAAGGCCGCAGGCTCGATGGGTTTGGCCACATGGTCGTTCATGCCGGCCGCAAAACAGCGCTGGCGATCGGACTCCATCGCGTTGGCCGTCATGGCCACGATGGGCAGGTGGGCATGGCGCGGATTGCTGCGCAATTGCCGCGTGGCCGTTTCGCCGTCCATGACAGGCATCTGCATGTCCATCAGCACCACGTCATAAGCCTTGCGCTCGATGCGGTCGAGGGCGATCTGGCCGTTCTCGGCAACATCCACGGCAAAACCGGCTTCGAGCAAGAGTTCGACCGCCACCATCTGGTTGAGCTCGTTGTCCTCCACCAGCAGCACCGACGCTCCCCGGATCTCCAGCGGCAGCTCGTCGGCAGCAGGCGCGGGGGTGACGGCGCGGCGCGGGCTGTAGGTGGAGTGTTCCAGCGGCTGCATCAGCGTGTCGAACAGCAGCGATGCGTTGACGGGTTTGATCAGCACCGTGTCGATGCCCTGAACGCGGGCGGCACGCATCACGTCCTCACGGCCGTAGGCCGTGACCATGAGCATCTTGGGCACCTGCGCCATGCCCAGGCCCCGGATGTGGCCCGCCAGCTCCACGCCGTCCATGCCCGGCATGTGCCAGTCCAGCAGTAGCAGGCCAAACGGTTGGTGCCGTGCCATGGACTCGCGCAGCCGGTCGAGTGCCTCCAGGCCGGAGTGGGCTTGCTCCACCTCAAAACCCATGGCCAGCAGCATGTCGGACAGCACGGTGGCCGCTGTCTGGTTGTCGTCCACCACCAGCACACGGCGGCCCCGGAGGTCCGGGGGTGGCAGCAGCACGCGCGCGGGTGCACCGCGTTCGAGCGGCACAGTGACCCAGAACGTGGAGCCCTGGCCATAGGTGCTCTGCACCCCCACCTCGCCGCCCATCAGCTCCGCCAGGCTCTTGCAGATAGCCAGGCCCAGGCCCGTGCCGCCATAGCGGCGCGTGGTGGAGGTGTCCGCCTGCTGGAAGCTCTGGAAAAGCCGTCCCATCTGTTCCGGCGTAAGTCCGATACCGGTGTCACGCACTTCAAACCGCAGCACCACCCGGTTGCCCTCTGCCTCCAGCAGCCGCACGGCAATGCTGATCTCGCCCGTTTCTGTGAACTTGATGGCGTTGTTGGCAAAGTTGATGAGGATCTGGCCCAGGCGCAGCGAGTCACCCACCAGGTTGGGGGGCACGTCGGCCGCCACATCGCAAACCAGCTCCAGCCCCTTGGCACCGGCCTTGTAGCCCACCACGTCGGACACACTCTCCAGCATGCGGTCGAGCACAAAGGGCTGCTTCTCCACCATGAGCTTGCCCGCCTCGATCTTGGAAAAATCCAGGATGTCGTTGATCACGCCCAGCAGGTGCTGGCCGGCCTGCTGGATCTTGCTCACGTAGTCGTGCTGGCGTGCTGTCAGGCCCGACTTGAGTGCCAGGTGCGACATGCCGATGATCGCGTTCATCGGCGTGCGGATCTCGTGGCTCATGTTGGCCAGGAAGTTGGACTTGAGTGCGGTGGACTCCTCGGCCAGCTCCTTGGCGCGGCGCAGGTCCTGCTCGGCACGCTGACGGTCGGTGATGTCGACAAAGGTCCCGATGGCCCCGCCCGGCGAGCCGTCGGGCCGCGAGAAGCCGTGCAGCCAGAACAGCGTGTGGTGCACCTTTCCGTCGGCATACGGCAGGTCCACCTCCTTGTGCACCGACTGGACCCCGTGCAAGGCCTCCTGCGCGTCCGCATCGAAGCGTTCGCGCTCGGTCTCGGGCAGGAACGCCAGGTCCCGCACGGTCTTTCCGATCAGTGCCTCGCGCTGCACCCCAAAGGCCTGCTCGTAGGCACGGTTAAAGCCGATGTACCGGCCGTCCGCGCCCTTGTAGAACAGCGGCACGGGGATGGCGTCAATCAGTGCCTGCTGAAAATCCAGCTGCTCGGCCACCTGCTGTTCCAGCAGCTTTTGTTCGTGGATATCCACGTTGACGCCCACCACCCGCACCGCCCGCCCGTTGCCATCGCGAAATATGCGGGCCGCCGACAGGAACCATCGCACCTCACCGTCCGGCCGCACGATGCGCCAGGAATCGCGAAGGTGGGTCTCGCCGCCCGCCAGGGCACTCGAAAAGGCGGCCACCGCGCGGGCGCGATCATCGGGGTGCAGAACCGCCTGCCAGTCACGCTGGGAGCGCACCTCCGTGCCCGGCGCCAGGCCGAGCAACGCCAGCAGCTTCTCGCTCCACAGTACCTGGGAGGTGAGCAGATCAATGTCGAACACACCGATCTTTCCGGCCTCCTGCGCCAGCTCCAGCCGGTCTTTGGCCTGCTGCATGGCGATCTCGGCCCGGCGCTGCTCGCTGACGTCCTCGATCACCCAGAGGGATGCGTTCTTGAACCCCTCCATTTGCACGCTGCGTCCTGCCATGCGTGCCTCAAAGCTGTGGCCATCGAGGCGAAACAGCGTCGACACCTGCCGCACGGCGCCCCCGGCGTTCAGCACGGGACCGACCTGGCCGTAGAACTGCCTTGCGCGGTCTTCCCCACCCAGCAACACCCCGACGTCCAGCCCCAGCAGCTCGGACGCCGTGCTGCCCATCAGCTCCACAAACGCCGGGTTGAACTGCCGGAACTTCCCGTCCCCCACCAGCGCAATGGGGGGCGCGTTGTCAAAGATGGCAGTCTGCTGCTCCAGCAGCTCGTTGAGCAGACGCTCACGCCGCTCCAGCTCCTTCTGTGCCTGGATACGCCCCGAGGCGTCTTCGTGCAGGCCAACGATGGCAATGCGCTTGCCACGCTCGTCAAACACGGGCGAGAGCGTAGCCTCGTCGTGGTAGAGGCTTCCGTCCTTGCGGCGGTTGACAAACTGCCCTTGCCACGAGCGGCCCGAGAGCAGCGTGGACCACATCTCCTGGTAGGTCTGCGCCGGGGTCTGGCCACTGGACACCACTGACGGCTTCTTGCCACGCACCTCTTGCAGTGTGTAGCCGGAGTTGCGCTCGTACTGCGGATTGACCCAGTCGATGCGCCCGTCTCCATCGGTGATGACCACCGAGACTGGGCTGCTCCCCAGCGCAGCGCCCAATACCCTGAAGCGCTCCAGCGCAGCGCTCACTCGCGCCCGGCTGCGCAGCAGCTCCAGCAGCAGCAGCCCCAGCAGGCTCAGCAGCACGAAGGCAGCCCCTCCCACCTTCAGGCGCTCAGCCCCCGTCATCAGGGTGCTCACGTCATCCAGCATCGCCAGCTGCCATTGGCCGCCGGGGTCGCTCCAATCGACCTGGCGGCGCTCCACTGCGTAGTTCACCCCGTCGATGACAACCTCGCCCGCATCTGGCGCGAAGGGCAGGGAAGAAGCCAGGCCCTTGTCGAAGTGGTTGCCAAACTGGCGCGAAGCGCGGATCGAATCAATGCGCGCCTGCGTGAGCGGCGGCGCCACCGCAAACAGCCACTCGGGCCGCGTCGATGCGAACACCACGCCTTGCGGAGACAACAGCACCGTGGGCAACTGGGTGCTCTTGAGCACCTCGTCAAACAACTCGAACCCCACCTTGAACATCACCACACCGATGATGGAGCTGGAAGGCGTGTCGTTTTCATACAGCGGCGCGGCGTAATAGAGGCCACGCTCCTGCGAGTTGCTGCCAATGGCGGCATACACGCTGATGGCGCCCTTGATGGCTTGCTGAAAATACGGACGAAACGCCAGGTTGATGCCGGTGGATCGGCCCCCCGGCGTCTCGTGCGCCACCACCGTGCCATCGGCCGCCATGACATACACGCCGTTGACCAGAAACCGCCCCCGGGCCACCCCCAGCCGCGCCAGGGCTTCAGGGTCGTCCGGTGCCAGCTGCCCCAGGGCCATGGCCTTGAGCAGCGGCTCGCTCAGGCCCAGCAACGACACCGCGCCCAGCATGCCGCCACCCGTGATCCGGGCCTGCAGCGTGTCCACGGTCTGCTGCAGCAGCTTGGCGCGCTCGTCAGCACGTTGGGCACCTTGCCAGTGCATGGCCCCCAGCACCACCAGCCAGGCCCCCACCAGTGCCGCAGCCACCACCAGCACCAGACCGCGCACGCCAGGGGCATTGCGGTCCAGCACCTTGTCCAGAAATCCGCCCACGCCCTCACCCACCCGCGTCACGCGGAACCTCCGTCCAAGCCCTGGCCAACCAGCGAGCGGCTCTTACCGAGCGGGATACAGCAAGGCATCAATATCCCCCACCGGCCCGGGCCGCCCAAACAGATACCCCTGAAACCCCTCACACCCATGCAGCCTCAGGAAACTCAGCTGCCCCGTCGTCTCCACCCCCTCGGCCACCACCTCCAGGTCCAGGCTCTTGGCCAGCGCCAGGATGGTCCTCACAATCGCCGCGTCGTTGGGGTCCGTCAGCACGTCCCGCACAAAGCTCTGGTCGATCTTGACCTGGTCCAGGGGCAATCTCTTGAGGTAGGACAGGGAGGAGTAGCCGGTGCCAAAGTCATCCAGCGCAAAGCCCACGCCTTCGCTCTTGAGCTGCACCATGCGTGCGATGGTGTCTTCGATGTCTCCCAGCAGCAGGCTTTCGGTGAGTTCGAGCTTGAGTTTGCGGGGGTCTGCGTGGTGGTTCTTGAGGGTCTGCAGCACTTCGGCCACGAAGCCCGGTTGCCTGAACTGCCGGGCGCTGACGTTGACCGAGATGGACAGGTGGGCGGTGGCTTCGTGCTGGCCCCAGCGCTGCAGTTGTTCGCAGGCGGTTTGCAGCACGTATTGGCCTAAAGGGAGGATCAGGCCGGTCTGTTCGGCCAGGGGGATGAAGTCGCCGGGGCTGATCATTCCGCGCTGGGGGTGGCGCCAGCGCACCAGGGCTTCTGCGCCCAAGAGCTGGGATTGGTGGTCCACGACGGGCTGGTAGTGCACCAGCAGTTCGCCCCGGGCCAGGCCCTGGCGCAGGTCGGCTTCCAGGTTGGAGCGGGCGTTGACGGCCGCTTGCATGTCGGGGTCGAAGAAGCGCTGGGTGTTGCGCCCTGCGGCCTTGGCCTGGTACATGGCCAGGTCGGCGCGTTTGAGGAGTTCGTCCACCGTGAGGCGTTCGTCGCCAAAGAGGGTGATGCCGATGCTGGGGGTGCTGTAGTGCTGAGCGCCGTCGAGTTCGAAGGGCTGGTTCAGGCTGGCCAGGAGTTTCTCGGCCACGGTTTCTGCCTGGGTGGCGGCGTCTTGCAGGTCGGGGGCCAGGGCTTCGAGCATGACGACGAATTCGTCGCCGCCAAAGCGGGCCACGGTGTCGGCTTCGCGCACGCTGCCCACCAGGCGGGTGGCGACCTGGGACAGGAGCTGGTCGCCCATGTCGTGGCCCAGGGTGTCGTTGAGGTCTTTGAAGTTATCGAGGTCGATGAACAGCAGGGCGCCGAGGTTCTTGGTGCGCTGGCAGGCGGCGATGGAGCGCTGCAGGCGGTCCAGCAGCAGGCGGCGGTTGGGCAGGCCTGTGAGGGCGTCGAAGAAGGCCAGGCGCTCGATTTCTTGTTCTGCGCGCTTGCGGTCTGTGATGTCCATGGTGAAGCCATGGGACACCACCGAGCCATCGGGCTCTCGGTGCGGAATGGCATTGGTCATGTGCCAGCGCACGCTGCCGTCGGGCATGCGCACACGGTACTCACACTGCCAGGGCACCAGCCTGCGCACCGACGTGATCGCCGAGCGCTGCACCTGCGGCAGGTCTTCGGGCAACACACGGTGCATGAGCACGCCGTGGTCGGCGGTCACCTGGCTCGGCTCCACCCCCATGAAGTCACGCACCGCATCGCTGATGTACTGCACGCTGGTGCCGCCATCCGCATGCAGTCGGTACTCGTAGATAAAGCCCGGTATGCGGCTGGCAATGCGCTGGATGAACAGCAGCTGCTCGCGCAGCTGTTCGGCCGCGCGGTGTTCGTCCGTCACGTCCTGCACCACGCCCATCACCACCTGCACCCCATCGCGCGGCAACGTGCGCTGCACGCGCGACCGCATCCACCGCACTTCGCCATCGGGCCGGCGCCAGCGGTATTCCACATCCAGGCCGGCACCTGGCATGCGGGCCTTGTCGAACACATGGCGGTCCTCGGGCAGGATGCCGCTCACGGCGCGCTCGGGGTCCACCCATTCCTGCTGTTCGAAGCCAGCGATGTCGCACAGGCCGGGCGACCACAGCAGCACCGTTTCGCCCGGGTCTTCGATGCGGCGCCAATGGCCCGTGCGGGCCAGGCTCTCCATGGTGTTGAAGACCTCGGTCTGTTCGCGCAGTTCGCGGCGCACTTCTTCCAGGGCACGTTCGGACGCTGCCAGCGCGGCACGCAGGGTTTCGGCCTCGGTGGCATCGCGCACGGTGACCACGATGCAATCGCTGGTCACACGGCGCGCTGACAGATCCCAGGCCAGCAGCAGCCGACCCGGCTCGCGCACCACCTGGCGGCATTCGAGCGGCGCACCCACGCGGGCCACGCCTTGCAGTTGGTCCATGAGGGGGGTGCCCGCCAGCAGGTCAAACACCTCGCAGGCATCCGCTCCGGGGTTGCGCACCGCCCCCAGGCCGGGCATGCGCCGTGCGGCAGCGTTGGCGGCCAGCAGCAGCAGACGGCCGTGCTGCAGCCGGAACTCCATCAAGGCCACCGGAACGGCATCGACCAGCGCCTGCAGACGCGCCTGCGCCATCGGCTCTATGTGGCCCTCGCCAACGGGGGCAAGGAGATCGGTCAACAGTTCGGACGAGATCACGGTCGCTCTGAAACCTTTGAAGCCTGCGGTGGGTAGGAATCCCGCCTGCGCAAGGCGGGGCCGAGGGTCACAGCCAATGTGCCAGCATACAGGCAAGAGTATGTCAAAACGTAACGAACAATAAAAACCTGTGGCATTTGCCCAAGGGAAAACCCGGAGCCCTTCGTGCAGCACGGCGATGACCGTATCCGCCTGGGCCAACGGGCTCCGCCCTCTGCCGCATGCAGTGCAGGCCCGTGGAGCGAACTGCTACAGTCCACGCCTCATTTCTCGGCCCCCAGCATGTCCGACACGCTCGAACACCACACCCCCATGATGCAGCAATACTTGGCCCTCAAGGCCGGGTATCCCGAGACGCTTCTGTTCTACCGCATGGGCGACTTCTACGAGGTCTTCTGGCAAGACGCCGAGAAGGCCGCGCGGCTGCTCGACATCACGCTCACGCAGCGCGGCCAGTCGGGCGGTCAGCCGGTGGTGATGGCGGGGGTGCCCTTTCATGCGCTGGAGAACTACCTGGCGCGCCTGATCAAGATGGGCGAGTCGGTGGCCATTGCCGAGCAGGTGGGCGAGGTGGGCGCCACCAAGGGCCCCGTGGAGCGCAAGGTGGTGCGCGTGGTCACGCCCGGCACGCTGACCGACACGGAGCTGCTGTCCGACAAATCCGAATCGCTGCTGATGGCCGTGCACCAGGCGCCGCGTGCGCGCTGTGGACTGGCCTGGCTGAGCGTGACGCAGGGCCGCGTCTTCCTGGCCGAATGTGCGCAGGACGAACTGGGCGCCTGGCTGGCGCGCGTGGCGCCCAGCGAGCTGATCTACAGCGCGGGCGTGACAGAGCGCTTTGAGCAACAGCTGCAAGTGCTGCGCCAGGGCGGCGCCTTCACCTGCCCCATGAGCCCCCGCCCCGACTGGCAATTCGACAGCGCCTTGGGCGAACGCAAGCTGCTCGAAAACCTGGGCGCCGCCAGCCTGCAGGCCTGGGGCGCGCAAGACCTGGGCGAATCGCACGCCGCCGCCGCCGGGCTGCTGACCTATGCCGAGCACACGCAGGGCCGCACCCTCACCCACGTGCACAGCGTGCAGGTGCAGCGCAACGACGACCTCATCGACCTGCCCGCCACCACGCGCCGCAACCTGGAACTCGTCAAAACCCTGCGCGGCGACGATGCGCCCACGCTGTTTTCGCTGCTCGACACCTGCATGACCGGCATGGGCAGCCGCCTGCTCAAGACCTGGCTGTTGGAGCCGCGCCGCGACCGCGCCGAGGCGCGCCAGCGCCTGTCGGCCACCACCGCGCTGCGCGGTGCGGGCGGCGCCGGTGGCGGCAGCGGCCCCTGGGCCTTGCTGCGCGGCGAACTCAAAGGGGTGAGCGATGTGGAGCGCATCACCGCCCGCATCGCCTTGCGCCAGGTGCGCCCGCGCGAATTGGTGGGCCTGGGCAAAACGCTACAAAAAGCAGAGCTGCTCGCGCTGAATGGACAAGCGCTGGAGCCCTATTTGATTCAAATCTTCGGCCACCTGCAGCCGCCCGAGGGCTGCACCGGCCTGCTGCAGGCCGCCATCGCCGAAGAGCCCGCCGCCCTGGTGCGCGACGGCGGTGTGATCGCCAACGGCTTTGACACCGAGCTGGACGAGTTGCGCGCCATCCAGACCAACTGCGATGCCTTTCTGCTGGATCTGGAAACCCGCGAGAAGGCGCGCACCGGCATCCCCAACCTGCGCGTGCAATTTAACAAGGTGCACGGCTTCTATATTGAAGTGACCGGCAGCCACCTCGACCGTGTACCCGACGACTACCGCCGCCGCCAGACGCTGAAGAACGCCGAGCGCTTCATCACACCCGAGCTGAAAACCTTCGAGGACAAGGCCCTGTCGGCCAACGAGCGTGCCCTGGCCCGCGAGAAGTGGCTGTACGAACAGATCCTCGACCAGCTCCAACCCCACGTGCCCGCCCTCACCCGCCTGGCCCAGGCGCTGGCCACGCTGGATGTGCTGTGCACACTGGCCGAACGCTCGCTCACGCTGAACTGGTGCGCGCCGCAGTTCGTGCCCGAGCCCTGCATCGAGATCGAAGGCGGCCGCCACCCCGTGGTCGAAGCCCGTCTGGCTGAGACATCCAGCGGCAGCTTCATCGCCAACCACACGCGCCTGAACGCCAACACGCGCATGCAGGTCATCACCGGCCCCAACATGGGCGGTAAATCAACCTACATGCGCCAGGTCGCGCTGATCGTGCTGCTGGCCAGCATGGGCAGCCACGTGCCCGCCGCCAGTTGCCGCCTGGGGCCCATCGACGCCATCCACACCCGCATCGGCGCGGCGGACGACCTGGCCAATGCGCAATCGACCTTCATGCTGGAGATGACCGAGGCCGCGCAGATATTGCACGCCGCCACGCCCCACAGCCTGGTGCTGATGGACGAGATCGGCCGAGGCACCAGCACGTTCGACGGCCTGGCCCTGGCCAGCGGCATTGCCACGCACCTGCACGACAAGACCCGTGCCTTCACGCTGTTTGCCACGCATTATTTCGAGCTGACCGACCTGCCCGCCAAAGCGCGCCACGCGATCAATATGCATGTGAGCGCCACTGAGTCAGGCACGGACATCGTCTTCCTGCACGAGATCCAGCCCGGCCCGGCCAGCCGCAGCTACGGCATCCAGGTGGCCAAGCTGGCCGGCATGCCCTCGCCCGTGCTGCACCACGCAAGGCATGCGCTGGCGGCGCTGGAAGAGCGGGCGGGCGAGGATGAATTGCAGGTGGACCTGTTCGCTGCGCCCGAGGTGCCGGAGAGTGCGGGCGCCAGCCCGCTGGAAGCGGCGCTGGCAGGCATCAACCCCGATGCGCTGAGCCCGCGCGAGGCCCTGGATGCGCTGTACCAGCTCAAGAAGATGGTGGGGGCTTGAGGCAACTTTGCAGCCTTCCCGTCCCACCTGCGCCTCAGCGGACTCACAACCTTATTCCATGACCCCTCAAGACTTCATCGCCAAATGGGGCGCGCCCGGTGGCGTGCCCGGCCCGGCCTACGCCCTCAACGAAGAGCAAGGCGCGCAAAGCCACTTTCTGGACCTGTGCGAACTGCTCCGTGTGCCCAAGCCCGGCAGTTCAGAGGGCTACCGGTTTGAAGAAAAGAGTACCGTCATTGGCGGCAAGACGGGTTATGCCGACGTCTTCATGCGCGGCGTGTTTGCGTGGGAGAACAAGGCTCCGGGCAAAAACCTCGACACCGCGCTCAAGCAGCTGCTCACCTACAGCCTGGCGCTCTCCAACCCGCCCATTCTGGTGGTGTCTGACCGGCTCACGATTCGCATCCACACCCAGTTCACCGGCCACCCCAGTGCCACGCACGAGGTGCGCATTGCCGAGATGGACCAGCCAGCCAACCTGGCCCTGCTGCGCCGCATATGGACCGCGCCCGAGAGCTTCAAACCCCAGCAAACCAACCGCGACATCACCGAAGCCGCAGCCCAAAGCTTTGCCGCCCTTGCAGAAGGTTTGCGCCAGCGCGGCGCCACGCCCGGTGAAAGCATCGCCAGCCAGCAACAGCGCGCCAACCAAGTGGCGCACTTTCTCACGCAGTGCCTGTTCTGCTTTTTTGCGGAAGACGTGGGCCTGCTGCCTGGTCGCATGTTCGAGCGTCTGGTGAACAACAAACAAGCCACGCCCGAGCGACTGACGCAGGGCCTCACGCAGCTCTTTGGCACCATGCAAAGCGGTGGCCTGTATGGCGTGGACGATATTCCGTGGTTCAACGGTGGGCTGTTTCAGACCATTGCCGTGCCGCCCCTCTCCGCGCCCGACCTGACCGAGCTGCGCCGCGCCGCCGACCTGAACTGGAGCGCCATCGACGTCTCCATCTTCGGCACCCTGTTTGAGCGCGGTCTGGACCCCGCCAAGCGCAGCCAACTGGGCGCGCACTACACCGACCCGGCCACCATCGAGCGCCTGATCGACCCTGTCATCCGCCGCCCTTTGCTGCAAAAGTGGGAGCTAGTAGCGCAACAGATACAAGCGCTGGCGGCCAAAATTACCAAAAAAGGTGACAGGCACTACCGTGCAGCCCACGCGCTGTTCATCACCTGGCTCGATGAGCTGAAAAACTACCGCGCCCTCGACCCTGCCTGTGGCAGCGGCAACTTTCTGTACCTTGCGCTCAAGTGCCTGAAAGATGTGGAGCACCACAGCCACCTGCAGGCCGCCGAACTGGGCCTGGACCGCGAGGCCGACCTGGTGACCGGACCGCACAACGTGCTGGGCATCGAGCTGAACGAATACGCCGCCGAACTGGCCCGCGTGACCGTGTGGATTGGCGAACTGCAATGGCGCCTGGCGCACGGCTACGAGTTCAAGACCAACCCTGTGCTCGACACGCTGGAGCACATCGAATGCCGCGATGCACTGTTGGTCAATATCTTCACCCCCCCCCCCCGCACCAATCCGGTGCATCGCACACAATGCCAGAGGCCGCATGGCCGCGCGCCGATGTGGTCATTGGCAACCCGCCGTTTTTGGGCGACCGCAAAATGATTCGCGAGTTGGGTGAGGAGTACACCACCCTGCTGCGTAAAACCTACGAAGGCCGCGTGCCCGGCGGCGCCGATCTGGTGTGCTACTGGTTCGACAAGGCCCGAGCGCAGATTGCGGTGGGTCAGTTGGAGCGTGCCGGGCTGGTCACCACCAACTCCATTCGCGGTGGCGCCAACCGCAGGGTGCTTGATGCCATCTGCGCACAAATGCGCATCTTCGAGGCTTGGAGCAACGAGCCATGGGTGAACGATGGCGCGGCAGTGCATGTGTCGCTGGTGGCCTTTGGGCACGCACATCAGGCAACGTGCCTTGATGGTGTTGCAGTTAACACCATAGCAGCCGACCTAACGCCCCACGCTGACACCCAGACCAGCGACCTGACACGAGCCCAGCGGTTGCGCCCCAACGCAAATACGTCCTTCATTGGCACTCAGAAGAACGGCCCCTTTGACATCGACCACGACACCGCCGCTGACTGGCTGCAACTACCCAACCCGCATGGCCGCTCCAACGCCGAAATCCTGCGCCCGTGGGCCAATGGCTTGAGTGTCGTTCGAAGAGATGAACACACTTGGGTAATCGACTTTGACAAGATGAGCGAAAACGATGCGAGTCTTTTTGAAATACCGTTTGGGCACGTCAAGCAATACGTAAAACCGACACGAGACAATTTGCGTCGTGACTGGCATCGTTTGCATTGGTGGTGCCATGGTGACCCGCGCCCCGCACTCAAGGCTTCGCTTGAAGCAATTACCCGCCAAATCATCACCCCGCGTGTAGCCAAGCACAGAGTTTTTGCGTGGTTTTCGTCCGCGGTTCTTCCCGATAGTGCTGTCGTCAGCATCGCCCGCGCCGACGACACCACCTTCGGCATCCTCCACAGCCGCCTCCACGAACTCTGGTCGCTGCGCATGGGCACCTCGCTGGAAGACCGGCCCCGCTACACCCCCACCACCTGTTTCGAAACCTTCCCCTTCCCCGCAGGCCTCACCCCGGCAGACACCGCACACCAGCGCACCGAAGCACTGGAGGGCGGCGCGCTCATCCCGGCCGACCTGCCCGACACCCTGCCTGCCGAAAAATTCAAGCCAAATCAGCCTCCAGCGCCCGTCCATCAAGCGCAAGCCGCTATCACACCAATAGCACTTCGGTCTGCGGCCATGGCCGTCGCCCAAGCCGCCCAGCGCCTGAACACCCTGCGCCAGGCGTGGCTGAACCCGCCCGAGTGGACGCACACCGTGCCCGAGGTGGTGCCGCTGGGTCTGAGCGCATCGCCCTACCCCGACCGCATCGTGCCCAAGCCGGGGTTCGAAAAAGAGCTGGCCAAACGCACGCTGACCAACCTCTATAACCTGCGGCCCGCCTGGCTGGCCGCTGCGCACGCGCTACTGGACGCAGCCGTGGCAGCGGCCTACGGCTGGGCCGACTACACGGCGAACATGCCCGATGATGAAATCCTGCGCCGCCTCCTGGCGCTGAACCTGCAACGCAGCACATCTGAAGGAGCCTGACGTGCACCCCATCCCTGCGACACCCGAGGAAGTTGGAGACGGCGAGGACCGGCTGGTGGATGTCCACAGCCCCGAGGTGCCGCACTCCATCCGCACCCAGGTGCTGGCTATGGCCCAGCCCGGCGACCAGCTGTGGCGCTGCCCCCGCCTGTCGGCACCACGCGGGGTGCTGGGCATTCTGGGTGTGGGCCAGCGGGATGTGGTGATCGAGTGGTGGCTGCTGGACGCGCAGGGTGAACTGATCGAGGCGTTCTGGGAGGTCTGATCAAAGCGGTGACTGGATTTACAAATCCTGCGCCACCGGCGCCAGCTGCCCCAGCATGAAGGTGATGAACGGCGGCACACAGGGCAGGTGCCCGGCCACCGGTTGTGCGCGGCATTCAGTCAGGCTGACCAGGTCGCCCGCGCCGCGACTTTGCATCGCGCGCACGGTGCTGACCGAGCTGGCGTAGGGCACGGTGCGGTCATCGCGGCCGTGGTACAGGCGCACGGGCACATTGGGTTTCCAGTCGTAGACGTTGCTGGCGCTGGCCAGTGCCTGCACGTCGTCGGCCAGGAAGTGGTCGATGAAACGCGTGTCGTAGGCCACATCGGCATCGCCCGGGATCAGCGCGCGCAGCAGCAGGCGGCGCACCTCACGCTGCACGCTGCCGCCCAGGTAGCGCAGGAAGCCCGGGTTGATGAGCGCGCCGATCACCGGCTGTTCTTGCCGCACGAGGTCCACCAGGCCATCCATGGTGGTCTGCACGTTGTAAGGCCCCGCGCCCGGCACCACCATGCGCAGCTGCTGCAGGTGGGGCGATGCGCTTGCTTGCAGCGCGCGGTGTGTGGCCATGGTGACGTAGCCGCCTTCGGAGTAGCCGGTCAGAAAGAGCTGCCCGTTGTCCGCCACGTTGGCCTGGCTGCGCCAGGTGCGGGTGGCGGTCAGAAAATCCACCGTGGCGGCTGCGGACGGCGCCGCCAGCAGGTAGGGGTGGGGCGTGCCCTTGGAAGCGCCAAAGCCCACGTAGTCGGGCGCCAGCACGATATAGCCCAGCGATGCGAGCACCACCGCCACCTCGGACGCAACCGCGTTGTTGCTGGGCGCCTCGGCATCGCGAAAGAGGGTGCCATGCTGGTAACTGAGCACCGGGCTTTTGGCGCCCGCTGGCTTTTGCGGAACGCTGACCAGCCCCGAGGCGCGCACCTCTTTGCCGTCGGCATCGGTGGTGAGGTACTCGATCCGGTAAGAAGTGACGCTGTAGCGCGGCACCACGTCCTGGGCCAGCGACTCCTTGGCGGCCAGCGCTGCAGCGATATCAGCGGCCGGCACGGTGCCAAGCAAGGCGGCGGATTCGAGCTGGCCGGAACGCGCCGGTGCGGGAGGTGGCTCCGGAGTGTTGCCGCCATCGCCGGGGTCTTGCGCGCTGCCCCCGCCACAGGCCGCCAGCAATGCCACCAAGGCCAGCGCGCAGGCGCGGCGGGTTACAGACAAAATCAGTGGGTTCAACACGGCAAGGCCCCTCCAGGTGAAGCGGCGGATGATAGGAGCGACGGGCACACACTGCCTGGCCCGTAAGCAATAGCCCTTTACCCCCGGGGCGGCAGTTGCCTTGGCTGCCGCCGGAACTTCGGGTGAACGCAAAAGGTTGGGACCTGCCAATTCTTGAGTAAAAATGGCCTCCAGCGCTTATCCACCAAGCGTTGGTTGCTATCAATACAGGATACCGGCTACTGCACACGCGATGACTGGCCCGCACCCTGCCCAAGGGTGCCTTCCCACGCCGGACTAAACTCGCGGGTTACCCTCTTACAACGACCCCACTTCTTCCATGACGTATTGCGTCGCCATCAAACTCAACGCCGGGCTGGTTTTCCTGTCCGATTCGCGCACCAATGCCGGCCTGGACCAGATCAGCTCTTTCCGCAAGATGATGGTCTACGAGAAGGCGGGCGACCGCTTCATGGTGCTGCTGTCGGCAGGCAACCTGTCCATTTCACAGTCGGTGCGCGAAATCCTGCAGACCGAGCAGCTCAAGGACGGTGACTCGGGCGAGACGATCTCGATCTGGAACGCCAAGAGCATGTTCGACGCGGCCCGCGTGCTCGGTGCTGCGGTGCGCCATGTGCACGAACGCGACGGCGCAGCGCTCAAGCGCTCGGGCGTGGACTTCAATGTGTCCATGGTGTTCGGCGGCCAGATCAAGGGTGAAGGCATGCGCCTGTTCCAGGTGTATTCGGCCGGCAACTTCATCGAGGCCACGTCCGAGACACCGTACTTCCAGGTCGGCGAATCCAAATACGGCAAGCCCGTGCTCGACCGGGTGCTCACCCCCGAAACCCCGCTGGACGAAGCCGCCAAGTGCGCGCTGGTGTCCATGGACAGCACGCTCAAGTCCAACCTGTCGGTGGGCCTGCCGCTGGACCTGGTGGTGTACGAGGCCGACAGCTTCTCGACCTCCAAGGTGGTCTGCATCGACGAGAACAACCCCTACTTCCGCATGCTGCACGACAGCTGGGGCCAGAAGCTGCGCCAGGTGTTCGACAGCATCGAAGACCCGGCCTGGGGGGGTGGCGCCACCACCGTGCCCATCATGGTGAACCCGGCCCGCAGCAAGCCGCTCAAGAAGATCACCAACCACACCGACAAGCTCATCTGATTTCTCTGACGGCGGGGTTCGCCCTGCCCCGCCGGTATCCCCATGCTCCCCATCGTTTTCTCGCACGCCAACAGCTTCCCGGCCAGCACGTACCGCGTGCTCTTCCAGCACCTCAAGGCCCGGGGGATTGAGGTCAGCGCGGTGGAACGCTACGGCCACGACCCCAAGTACCCGGTGACCAACAACTGGCCCCATCTGGTGCAGCAGCTGGCAGACTTCGCCACGCCGCAGGTGGAGCGCCTGGGCCAGCCTGTATTTCTGGTGGGCCATTCGCTGGGCGGCTTTTTGAGCGTGATGGCCGCCGCCCGCCACCCCCACCTGGTGCGCGGTGTGCTGTTGATCGATTCGCCCCTGCTGGGCGGCTGGAAGGCCAACGCGGTCGATGTGGCCAAACGCACGCAGGTCGTGGGCTCCATCTCGCCGGGCAAGGTCAGCCGACAACGGCGCTTCAGCTGGGCCAGCAACGAAGAGGCGCTGGAACACTTTCGCAAGAAAAAGGCCTTTGCGCACTGGGACCCCGAAGTGCTGGGCGACTACATCACCCACGGCTTGGTGGACCACGACGGCAAGCGCGTGTTGGGCTTTGACCGCGCAGTGGAAACCGCCATCTACAACACGCTGCCGCACAACCTGGGACGGCTGCTCAGCACCCACCCCCTGCAGTGCCCGGCCGCCTTCATCGGCGGGCGCGATTCGGACGAGATGCGGCAGGTGGGCATGGCCATGACACTGCGCATCACCAAAGGCCGCACCATGATGCTGGACGGCAGCCATCTGTTTCCGATGGAGCAGCCCGTGGCCACGGCGGCGGCCATTGAGGCGGCGCTGCTCAATCTGGCGGCGCTGAACCCGGTCAAGCACTGACGACCCACCCGCAGTGTTGGGGGGCTGCGGGGTTTGGGGCGGCATAGCACCCAATACCTCCTGCAATGCCCCGAATAGCGCCGAAAAGCCCCGCCAAGACGGCCTTCGATCAGGGCAAACAAGGTTCGCCCGGAGTGGAGCAATCCCCTACACTGGGGGAGTTGTTACAGTGTGATACACCCCCATGCCCACCCTGCCTCACTTTGCCTCGCGATTGCCTGTGCTCAGCTATGTGCTGCTGGCCGTCTATCTGGTCATCCTCGCAGTCCGCACCCACAACGACACCACCATTGCCCTGGTGATTGCCTCGGTCGTGATGTTTGCCTGCTGCTGGGCCAGTGCCACCCATTTGCTGGGCGCGCGGCCAGCGCTGCAGTTTGTGCTGATTGCCGTGAGTTTTGGCTGGTTTGCCGAGCAGATGGGCTCCTCGCGCGGCTGGTTCTTTGGCCAGTACACCTACACCGACGTGCTGGGTCCCCGTCTGGGGGACGTGCCCCTGGTCATCCCGCTGATGTGGTTTTCGCTGACCTATGCGGGGTATGTGATCTGCAACCTCATCGTCTGGCAAAGCGCGGTGGACGGCGCGCGGGGCCTGGGCAATGCCGCCATGCTGTCATTTCTGGCAGCGATGATCGTCACGGCGTTTGATCTGGGCGCCGACCCTTACATGGTGTACACCCTCAAGGCCTGGATCATGACCAAGACCGATGGCGCATGGTTTGGGGAGACGGTGCAGGGGTTTTTTGGCTGGGTGTTCGTGTCCTTCGTCATCATCTTCGGTTTCCGCATGTCGGTTCGCAAACAGGCCCTGCAGCCATCCAGCCCGTTCTTGCGCCACCATGCCCTGGTTCCGCTGGTACTGTATGGGAGCAATATGGTGTTTCAGATGATCCTGGGCAATCCGGTGGAAATCCGCTCCATTGCGCCGTTTGCGATGGGCATCCCCTTGTTGTGCGCGCTGGCCGGGTACCAGCGCTGGGCAGCCCCCGCAAAGGCCAGCGTATGAACCAGAACACGTCACACTCCAACACCATCTCGGACGCCGAACTGGCGGGTATGCAGCACCACGCCGACCCCCTGGCCGACCAGACCATCGCCGACATCCTGGGCGACTGGCCCGCAGGGGACGTCGCGGTGGATGCGCCGCAATGGGCGCGCATCGACACCGTGAACCGCCTGTTCGGCCAATGGACGGACAACAAGAGCCTGGTGGGCTGGACCGCCCAAGGTGACGGGGTGGATGCAGCCATGGCCCGGGCACTGAACCACTACGTGCAGACCGCGCAAGCGCTGCCGTCCTGGGCCGATGCGAAAAAGATCGAGCGTGCCGAGAAGCTGTTCATGGAGCATGGGGCGCTGTCGTGCATCCTGCTGTTTTGCGCCAGCCTGCCCGAGTGTTATGTGATCCCCGACCTCTCCAGCGTGCTGCACACCTCGGGCCAGCTGGAGCAGAACGCCGAGTACCGCATCCGGTCCACGGCCGCGATGATCTTCCCCGTGATGCTGCACGGTGGCCTCAGCCAGCGCGGCGCGGGCGTGGCGCAGGTGCTCAAGGTGCGGCTGATCCACGCCACCATCCGCAACCTGATCCTGCACGGCAGCCCGCAAAGTGCCGTCAAACAGCTGCTGGCCGGGGGCAGCGGGCAGGTGGCACCACAAGCCCTGCCCAGCGGGGGCGGGCGTCAGGCCATGTTCCAGACGCTGTACGCCCGCGGCTGGAACCTGAAAGGCGATGGACTGCCCTGCAACCAGGAAGAGCTGGCCTACACCTTGCTAACGTTTGGCTATGTGTTTTTGCGCAGCTTGCGCCGCTTGGGGCTGAGGTTGCGCACGGCCGACGAAGAGGCCTACCTGCACGCCTGGAACGTGGTGGGCCACATCCTGGGCATCGACCGGGCCTTGATGGTGGACACCATGGACCAGGGCCAGGCCCTGATGGCGCGCATGCAGGCCCGGGGCCGCGCCGAACCCGTCACACCGGACCCCCGCCCTGCCCTGGGCCGGGCCTTGATGCAGACCATGGAGAACTCGCTGCCCTGGAACATTGTGAAACCCTTTCCCGAACTCATGACCCGCTACCTGTGCGGGCGCGACACGGCCAGCGACCTGGGCCTGACCCAGCCTGTTCCGTGGCCATCGGCGCTGCTGTTCTGGGGGGTGTTGCTGATCGCCCGTGCCATCGACACCGTGCTGCGCCTGGTGCTGCCCCGGTTCTCGATCGTGAGGACACTCACGCGCATCCTGGGCTACCACTTCATGAGCCGCGTGCTGATGAGCCAGACCCGCCCCCTCCAACTGCCCACCGAGTTGCTCAACCAGGTGGACGAGGTGGTGCACAGCTGGAGCGATGACCCCCACGCGCCGGGCTGGATCAACCGGATCGAAGACCGGCTGACAACGCGCGGCAGCTGGAGCGCGGGCCTGGCCGCCCAGGCCCCTGCCGCACACCCCGCCCAGGCGCAGCAACCCACATAGCCGTTGTTCCCACGCCAATGTCCCCGCTGGTCTGCGCCCTCCTGACGATCACCCGGCTTGGTCGTGCGCGCTGCGGCGTGGCGTCCAGCCTGCTTTGGCTGTTCGTCATCATGGCTCTGCCTGCGGGCGTGCACGCGAACGCGCCTCTGGTGCTGACGCAGGATCGGCCGCAGATGAATGCCTGGGAAGCCATCACGCTCAAGGCCGATCCCACATACCAGCTTTCGGTGCAGGACATGCTGGAACGCCTGAATGAGTTCGAGGCGCCTGCCCGGCGCGGTGGCTCGCTGGGTGTGCACAAGGCAGCCATGTGGCTGCACATTCCCATCGTCGCGCCCAAGACACCGCGCGCCCCCTGGATGGTGGATATCGGCTACAGCTCGCTGCAGGCCGAGATTTACCTGGTCCGTGGCGGCCGGGTGCTCCAGCAGATTCGCACCAGCCAGCGTGATCAGATGCAGCTATCCAGCCGCACGCCAGCGATGGCATTCGACCTGCAGGCCGGACAGGCTTACGACCTGCTGATACGGGTGCAAGCCACCGGACCACTGATCCTGCCCATCACGGTCGGCGAAATGCCCTACCAGATGCACCAGGCCCTGCGCGAGCAGATGTTGCAGGGTCTGCTCAACGGGCTGGCGTTGTGCCTGCTGGCGTACAGCCTGATCCAGTGGTTCACGCAGCGCGAGCACTTGTTCGGCTTTTATGCACTGGTGGTGCTGGGCAGCGCGGGTTTTTCGCTGCAGTTCTTCGGCATTGGCGACCAGTTTTTATGGCCGGGCAATCTGTGGATGAGCCGGTATGCAGGACTGGCCGCTGGGTTGATTGCCCTGGCGGGCTCGTTCCTGTTCCTGAGTGCCGCACTGGCAGACAACCCGCAAAGCCGGTACGCACGCGCCATGCGCGCAGGTGCAGCGATCACAGCAGCGGTCTGCGTTGCCGTCACGCTGGGCTGGCTGAGCATCGCCATCGCCATCGCCTTCATGAGTCTGGTAGGCCCCCTGCCTTCTCTCATCAGCGTGCCTGCTGCCATCACGCGGGTGCGGCAAAAAGACCCCATCGGCACCACCCTGCTGGCGGCCTGGATTGCCTACGGTGTGGCTGCCGCACTCATGGTGTGCCTGGTGCAGGGCTGGGTGCCCGCGAACTTCTGGACGCTGCACTCATTCCAGTTCGGCGCCACGCTGGACATGCTGCTGTTCTTGCGCGTCATGGGGCTGCGTGCCAAAGCCATGCGGATGAAAGCACAGGAGGCGCTGCGCGAGCGCGACATCATGCATTCGCTGGCGCACAGCGACCCACTGACAGGTCTGAGCAACCGGCGTGGGCTGCAGCATGCGCTGCAACTTGCGCTGTCTTCCAGCTCACCAAGCCACCTGGTCGCGGTGTATCTGATCGATCTGGACGGGTTCAAGCCCATCAATGACTCACATGGCCACGATGTGGGCGACGACCTGCTGGTGGCTGTGGGCCAGCGGCTGCAAGCCAGTGTCCGCCAGCAGACCGACCTGGTAGCAAGGCTGGGCGGGGATGAATTCATCGTCATGGCCTGCCATCTCGAAAGTCCGCACCATGCCGAAGAGCTGGGCCGATCCCTGCTGCACGCTTTCGATGCGCCGTTCTCCCTGGGCGACCTGAACCTGAAGGTGGGACTGACCATCGGCTATGCCCTGGCCCCCCTGGACAGCGACGACTCCCATGGGTTGATCCGTCTTGCCGATGCAGCCATGTATGCCGGCAAGCAAGGGGGCAAAAGCTCCATCCTGCGCAACAGTGGCGAACTGGCGCTTGCACCATGAAACAGGCCTCCTGCACCGTGGTGCCTTGCCTATACTGAACCAGCCCGACCATGCCCCGCCGTCACCCCATGCCGAACCGGCCCCGGCCCCACCACCTCCCTTGGCTGGCTTTGCTCTGGGCGTTGATGG
This sequence comes from Acidovorax sp. NN32, assembly GCF_057597245.1. Taxonomy (NCBI): domain Bacteria; kingdom Pseudomonadati; phylum Pseudomonadota; class Betaproteobacteria; order Burkholderiales; family Comamonadaceae; genus Acidovorax; species Acidovorax sp. NN32. The sequence goes on along the minus strand of NZ_CP199679.1, from coordinate 1,675,663 downwards.
TATGCCCCTGGGCGTGGGCAGGTAGCTCCCCCTTGCTGCTGAACGACGAGCGGGGAGCCATCGATGCATGGCCAGCCGTCACGCTACTGAGCGATCCCAGCCTTCAGCTTTCAGTGGAAGATGTACTGGCGCAGTCCGACAAGTTCGCCCCGCCCCCTAGCGTGGGCGCCACGTTGGGGGTGAGGCCCGATGCAGTCTGGCTGCGCATCCCGTTCGAAGTGGCCTCGACGTCTGACGCCCAGTGGATCCTGGATGTCAACCACTCCGACCTGAACCACATCGGCGTCTACCTCACGACCAGCGGCTATGTGGTCCAGCAAGCAACCCTGGGCAGCCTGCACCCTTACGCGCACCGTCCATTGCAAAGCCGATCCCACGCGCTCACGCTGAATCTGAGGCCCGGGTTGCAGTACGAACTGTTGGTGCGCATCCAGACCCGGGGAGCGATGATCCTGCCAATCTCGTTCTACAAGCCTGCAGCCATGCTCAGCAAGGCGGTCAACGAGCAAATGCTGCAGGGCGTATTGACCGGGCTGGCCCTGTGCCTGCTTGTGTACAGCGTGGGCCAGTGGCTGAGCCTGCGCGAGCCACTGTTCATCTACTACGCATTGCTCACATCCGGCAGCCTGCTGTTTTCGATGCACCTGTTCGGCGTGGGTCGGCAGTTCCTCTGGAGCGACAGCCTCTGGCATGAAGTCCACATGGGAGGGCTCTCTGCCTTGCTCGCCACCTGTGGTTCGTTCCTCTTCATCGGACAGGCCCTGTCGGAGCCCGACTCCAACAAACGCTTTCTGCGCTTCATGCGCTGTGGAGCGGCACTGTGTGTGCTCCTTGCACTGGCATACGGACTGGATGCCATCTCCACCCGCGCCATTGCAGCCATTGTGAGCATCCTGGGCCTTGTACCCGCCCTGATGGGCATACCCGGTGCGGCACGCCGTGCGATCCGGGGTGATGGGGTCGGCACCAGCCTGCTGCTGGCCTGGTTGGTCTACTTCATTGCGACCGCGATCGTCATCGGCGTCATCAACGGCTGGGTGCCGGTGAATTTCTGGACTTTGCATTCCTTCCAGTTTGGTGCAACGCTGGACATGCTGCTCTTCATGCGCGTGCTGGGCCTGCGCACCAAGGCATTGCGGCTGGAGGCGCTGGATGCCAACCGCGAGCGCGACGCGATGCACTCGCTGGCCCATACCGACCCCTTGACCGGCTTGCCCAATCGGCGTGGCCTGAGCATTGCCCTGGCCTCCGCCCTGCCCCACAGTGGCCCCAACAGCCTGCTGGCCGTGTACGTGATGGACCTCGATGGTTTCAAGCCCGTCAACGACCGGCACGGCCACGATGTGGGCGATGAACTGCTGATCGCCGTGACCCGTCGGCTGCAAGGCCATGTGCGCCAAAGTGACGTGGTAGCGCGCCTGGGCGGCGATGAATTTGTGGTGATGGCGGGCCACCTTGGCAGCAGCCAGCAAGCCCAGGAGCTGGGGCTCAAACTGCTGGAAGCTTTTCGCACCCCTTTCTCGCTGGGCGATCTACAGGTGGAAGTGGGATTGACCATCGGCTACGCGATTGCACCGGACGACAGCAACGATGCACTGGGCCTGCTGAAGCTGGCGGATGCGGCAATGTACAGCGGCAAGCAAGGGGGGAAATTCTGCCTTCGCCGCAACACCGGGGACCTGGCGCTGTCGTCGGCCTGAGCGCTACCAGTGCACACCGCACCCTGCGGCTGAGCCCCAAGGGCCATTCCGAACTGGTCAAACGGCCTGGCTTCCGTTAAACACGGGGCTTCGCGTTACCACCCAAGGATTGTTCACCATGGCCCATCGCAAAAGTCCCGCCCGCATTGCCAAAGACGCCCGAATTGCGCATTTTGAGTCGTTGGCTACACGCCAGGCCGCACCAAACGCACCGGGCGCAACCCTGACCTGGGACGCCGTGGCGGCGCTGGAGGCCAAGCTGGTGGGCCGCATCGTGCTGCCATCCAGCCCCGACTACAACGCTGCACGGCAAGAGTCCAACCCCGCGTTTCAGGCTTATCCCGAGATCATCGTCTACTGCGCCTGCGAACACGATGTGCTCGAATGCCTTGCCGTGGCCCGCACCTACAACCTGTGGGTGGCCGTGCGCTGCGGCGGGCACAGCACGGCAGGCTACTCCGTCAACAGCGGCATGGTGGTGGACCTGAGCGACCTGAAAGGCGTGGTGCTGGACCCACCCCGCGAGCGCGTGCATGTGCTGCCGGGCACCGATTTCGACCATTTCAACGGCGCGATGAACCACACCGGCTGGCATGTGCCCACGGGAGCGTGCGGCAGCGTGTGCGTGGGGGGCTTCGTGCAGGGTGGCGGCTACGGCTATACGTCGCGGGCCTTCGGCATCCAGAGCGATCTGGTGGAATCGTTCCGGGTGGCGCTTGCCAACGGCAGCATCGTCACGGCCAGCGCGCAGGAGAACCCGGGGCTCTACTGGGCCATGCGCGGTGGCACGGGCGGCAACTTTGGTGTGTTGCTGCAGGTCACCTACCGCATGCACCGGCTGGACCAGGTGTGGGCCTGGGCCATCAGCTGGGACGCCGCGCATGCCGCCGAAGTCCTGACAACGATGCAAGCCCACTACATGAAAACCGGCGCACCCGATGCCCTGGGCTACATGATGAACCTGGGCTACCAGAACAGTACGCCGGTCTACATGGTGCAAGGCATGTTCTGCGGCACGCGCGATGAGGGCATGAAGGCCATTGCACGCCTCATGGCGATACCGAGCGCACAGCTGCTGGTGGACAAGACGGGCACCTACCCCGACATGAACATCTGGCTGGAAGACCACCCCTACACCTTGCCAGACAACCTGCCCGACGGCGTGGCGGAAACCAAGGCCTGCGGCTACATCAGCACGCCGCTGTCAACAGCCGACTGGCAACGCATCATCGATTACTTCAAGACCTCGCCCAACCCCTGGTCGCTGGCTTATCTGGAACCCTATGGCGGCGCCATCAACCGCTATCCGGTGGCCGACAGCGCTTTCATCCACCGCCATGTGGATGCGGACCTCGTGGTGGACGTGTTCTGGACCAATGACACCGAGCGGGCCCAGATGGAAGCCTGGCTCGATGGGTTCATGAACCTGGTCAAACCCTTCCTGAACGGCCACGTGTACCAGAACTATCCCGACGCAAGCCTGCAGGACTTTGCCCAGGCCTATTGGGGCCCTGCATACCCGCAACTTCAGCAGATCAAGGCGCAGTACGACCCCGGGAATTTCTTCCACTTTCAGCAGAGCGTCCGGCTGCCACAGAAATAGGAATGCAGGTCCTGAGAGAAGCCCTCTGGGACAAGAGCCTCAGGGATGTCCTGCCTCACCCTCGCGAGTCAGTGGTAGTGCGGATCGGGAAGGGCCGCAAGGCGTCTTTTTGCAGCCAATAGCCCCGCTATTGGCAAAAAAAGCAACGCAGCGGACCGCCCGAGACCGCGCTATCACCGACCGCAGGGAGTTATGCAGGCCATCCCCTGCGCTCAGGAAGAGGCCGTTTCAGCGTAATGGAGCCGGCCTTTGCCCGCGCGTTTGGCTGAGTACATCGCCTGGTCGGCCCGATTCATCAGGGCGTCGATATCCCCCTCCAGTGGCGGATACACGGCCACGCCAATGCTGGCGCCGATGAAAAGGTCACGCCCTTCCACAACCATGGGCTGGTGCAATGCCTCGATGATGCGGTGGCCGATGGTGTCGGTCACGTCGCGGGTGACATCTCGGTCGAGCATGACCAGGAATTCGTCGCCACCCAGGCGTGCCATGGTGTCGCCCGCACGCACCGTGCTGGCAATGCGTTGGGCCACAATGCGCAGCACTTCGTCACCTGCGCGATGGCCTTCGGCGTCGTTCACCCCCTTGAACCCATCGAGGTCGATGAACAGCAAGGCCACAGACCCGGCATTGCATCGCGCCTGCGTCAGGGACTGCTCCAGACGGCTCTGAAAAGCCGCACGATTGAGCAGGCCCGTGAGTGAATCGTGGTTGGCCAAATAGTGCTGCTGGCGGGCGATCTGGATCTTGGCCGAGACATCCTGGACCAGCGCCATGATCGATGTGACCTGCCCCTGGGCGTCGGTCAGTGCGGAGTTGAACCACTCGCAATGCACTTCGCTACCGTCCTCCCGCACAAAGCAGGTCTCCGCGCGGTTCTGGGACTCCTGCCCCGTCTGCAGGCGCTGTAGCGCACTCTGAAGCCCGTCGTCCTGAAGTGAGGGGTCCACCAGTTCCGTCAGCAACCGCCCCTCCAGCCCCGCCACCTGCAGCCAGCCCATGAGCTGCACAGCGCGCTGCGAACAGTGCAGGAGCCTGAGGTTATGGTCCATCTCCAGCACCGCAAGCGGGCTGTTTTCCATGTGCGAGGAAAGCCGCTGGTTGGCTGCGCGCAGCGCATTCATGGTGACCTGCAGTTCATGAACGTCGAGCGCCGTGGTGATGAAGCCGTCCACCAGCCCCTGCCGGTTGTGCCAGGGGGTCAGGCAGATGGTGCGCCATTCATCAATGCCATACGGTGTGCGCAGAAGGCGCTGGTACTGCACCCGCTCGCCCTGCAGCACACGCTCGACGAAGGGCATGAATCGGGCGCAGTCGCTCTCACCATACACCTCGACAAGGGTTTTTCCCACCAACTGCTGGGGCACGGCGCCGAACCAGCGGGCGTATTCCTCGTTGACATAGATCATGGCCAGACTGCGGTCGATCACGGCCATGGTGGCACCCGCGCTGCGGGTGATCAGATCCAGCAATTCAGCCTTGGACCAGGAATCCTGATGGACGGCTGTGGGGGGCTGCGACAACTCAGGCTCGTCTTGCATCATGCGGCGATAGCCCCGGCGGGGAGATGGTCATCGACAGGGGGGCGATCCAACGCTGCACCTCCTTCGCGGTGGCCGCTTTGCATCGCCCTGCTACAGGTAACAGTGTGTCAGCACCAGCTTATCACTTTCGGCCAATGGAGCCCCCGCAGGCTCCACGGGCCTTCGCAAAAGGCCAGCTCCCGCACGGTGTTGCACGCTAGTCCACTGAAACCTAGAAATCGGCTGTGTGCCGAGGTGGAAGCGGGTGCAGCGCAAGGCGCGGGCCTTGCCAAGGCTGGCCGCCTTGGCAAGGCCCGCAACGCAGCGATGCTGCCTGCTGCCACCCCGGCCCGAAGGGTGAGGGCCTGGCAGGGCCGCCCTCGTCGTTGCCGTGCTCGCCGGGTATGCAACCCGCCTGCGCCCGCCGCCTAGAGTGCGGCCCTGCCAGACCCTCACGCACAGCCGATTTCTCGGTTTCAGTGGACTAACGGCAGCAGCGGTATGCCAGGCCGACGGACACGGAATACCCTGTGGGCTCGACGGTGAGCGGGCTGCGGCGGGCGTCGCCCTTGAGCTGCGATACACGCGCCGCACCCAGAATCACCCAGTGGCGATTGATGGCAGACATGACCTCCACACCGGCATCCACGCTGTACAGGCCTGCGCCCGGATCAAAGGCAGGCAAGGCCCTGGAACCACCCGCAGGCACGCCAAAATGACCACGCAGATAGGTGCGATCCCCAAAGCTCGCGCCTGCGCCGAAAGTGACTTTGGTCTGCTCGGTCACGGGCCAGGTATAGCCCACGCTGGTGGACAACTGCGCGCCGCCGTCGCGCCCCAGAATGTCCTGCGAAAGCCCGGCGCCCACAGACCACCGTGGCGTCAGCGCATACCCAGCGCTCACCCGCGCGCGCAGCGTGGACCGGACCGAGGGCAGCCCCACCAGGATCGGTGCGTCCGAGCCGTCACGGCCTTTGTCGATGCGCAGCGAGGCGCTCAGGTTGAATTGATCTCCCTGCGCCAGCGTGGCGCTGGCACCCGATTCGCGCGGACCCAGCCCATGTCCCATGAAGGCGCTGCCACGCGAGGTACTGAGCCTGAAGCGTCCATATTCGATGGCCCATGCGGGCCGCAAGCTGTTCTTGCGCCCATCACCGCCCGCGTAGTCCGGGCTGGAGCCCACGATGGCGCCCAGCGCGTAGTTGAACAACGGTTTGGGCGGCTCTTCGGCTGCAGGCGCATCCGCTGCGTGCGCCGCCGGCCAGGAGCACAGGCAGGCCAGCAACGAAGCACAAGAAACCAGGGGTGCAATGGGGGCAAAACGGCTCATGGGTGGATTATCAGTCCGCCCACTGCACCCATCCAGTCCATGCTGTCACCAGAACAACGATGCCAAACACGATGCGGTAGTACGCAAACGGTACAAAGCTATGGGTACTGATGTAGCGCAACAACCAGCGCACACACAGCCAGGCGCTCAGGAACGAAAAGACCAGCCCGGTGATGAACATGGGCAGATCGGCCACCGACAGCAGCGCGCGCTCCTTGTACAGGCTGTACACCCCCGCGCCAATGAGCGTGGGAATGGCCAGAAAGAACGAAAAATCGGTGGCTGCTTTGCGCGACAGGCCCAGCAGCATGCCCCCGATGATGGTGGAGCCGCTGCGGCTGGTGCCCGGCACCATGGCGAGACACTGCACCAGGCCCACCTTGAGGGCGTCCAGCGGCGTCATGTCATCCACCGACTGGATGCGGGTGGCCGCAGGAGATCGGCGCTCTGCCCACAAAATGATGAAGCCCCCAATGATGAAGGTGCTGGCCACCACCACAGGGGTAAACAGATGGGCCTTGATGGCTTTGCCAAACAACAGGCCCAGCACCACAGCGGGCAAAAACCCGATGAGCACATTGAGTACAAACCGCTGCGCCTGCCGCTGCGTGGGCAAGGCCACCAGCGTGGCGCGGATCTTCTGCCAATACACCAGGATCACCGCAAAGATGGCACCGGTCTGGATGGCAATGTCAAACACCTTGGCCTTGGCATCATCAAATCCCAGCAGAGAGCCCGCCAGGATCAGGTGCCCCGTGGAAGAAATGGGCAGGAACTCCGTCAGGCCTTCGACCACGCCCATGATGGCAGCCTTGACCAGCAATACAACGTCCACGCACACTCCTTGAGAAAATTTGAATCAAACAAGGCTCTACCGCTTATCTATCAAGCGCTAGCAGCTATCAAAACAGGAGTATATGCCGAGCAGCCCCGCGCAGCCTTCAGGCGGGGGGCTGCCACGGCGCCTGCCACCCGCCCCCCAGCGCCTGCACCAGCGCCACCACGGCCAGTTGGCGGTTGACCTGCAGCTGCAGCAGGGCGCGCTGGGCAGACAGCGCTGATACTTGCGCGGTCACCACCTCGGTGTAGCCCACCTGGCCTTCGCGATAGCGGTTGAGCTGCTGCTGCGCCGTGCGTTCGGCGGCCGATACGGCCTCGCGCCGCAGGGGCTCCTGTTCTCGCAGGGTGCGCAGCACGGTGAGCTGGTCTTCCACGCTCTGGAAGGCCGTCAGCACGGTCTGGCGGTAGACGGCCACACGGGCATCGCGTGCAGCCTGCGCCTCCTCCACGCGGGCGGCGGTGGCACCTGCATCAAACACAGTCTGTGCAATGGACAGCCCCAGCGACCACACAGTGCCCGACGCCTTGAACAGATCCGCCACGCTGCTGCCACCGCTGCCGAGGGTGGCGCCCAGGCTCAGGCTGGGAAAGTACGCGGCGCGCTGGATGCCGATCTGCGCGTTGGCAGCGGCCACGGCCCGCTCTGCCGACGCGATGTCGGGGCGGCGCTGCAGCAGGGTTGAGGGGACGCCTGGTGGCACCTCGGGCACTTGGACCACCCACGGCGCACTGGGCACGACAAAGTCGGAGGGCGCCTGCCCCGTCAGCACCGCCAGCGCGTGCTCGAACCGCGCCCGGTTCTGGCGCGCGGTGGCCAGGTCGGCCCGCGCGTTTGCCAGCTGGGTCTGCGCCTGCAGCACGTCGGTCTGGGCCACCACTCCGGCGGAATAACGATTCCTGGCGATCTGCAGGCTGCGCTCGTAGCCCTCCACCGTGGCCTGCAGCAGCCCGATTTCCGCATCAGCCTCGCGCAGCTGGAAATAGGCGGAGGCCAGGCTGCCCACGGCGGACAGGCGGGCCGACGCAAGGTCGGCCTCGCTGGCTTGCGCACTGGCCTGGGCATTGTTGACGCCGCTTTCGAGCCGCCCCCAGAGGTCCGGGGCCCAGTCCACCCCCAACGAGGCTTGGGTCGTGGTGCCGGACCGGCTGGCGCCCTCGCCACCCGAACGCGTGGCACCGCCCGACAGGCTGACGGAAGGCAGCAGCCCCGCGCGCTGCTGCCGCACCACGGCCTGCGCCTGGGCATAGGCAGCCACTGCTGCGGCAATGTTCTGGTTGGATAGCTGCACCTGCTCCGCCAGCCGGTTCAGCTCGGCGTCTCCGAACAGCTCCCACCAGGGTCCACGGTCCAGCGCGTCGGCAGGCGCGGCTGGCGCCCAGGTGGCGCCCGCCTCCTTGAACGTGGCCGGCACTGGCATCTCGGGGCGCTGGTACGGCGGAGTGACGGAGCAGGCAGACAGCAGCGTCAGCGCGAGCCCGAGGCTGGCCAAGCGTGCGGCGCGTACACCCGGTGCGAGGGGGATGATGGGACGGGTCATGGTGCGCAATCAGACAGCGGCACCGGGGGCTCCGGCGCGGCTCAGTTGTTGTTCGTTGGGTGCGGGCTTGCGCAGCTTGTCGAGCAGCACATAGACCACCGGCGTCGTCAGCAAAGTGAGCAACTGGCTCGCAATGAGCCCGCCGATGATCGCCACGCCCAGCGGCTGGCGCAGCTCCGAGCCCTGCCCGAAGCCGATGGCCAGCGGCAGTGCACCCAGTGCAGCAGCCATCGTGGTCATCAGGATGGGGCGAAACCGCAGCAGGCAGGCTTCGCGCACGGCCTCCAGAGCCGTGAGCCCGCGCGCGCGCTCGGCGTCCAGCGCAAAGTCGATGATCATGATCGCGTTCTTCTTGACGATGCCGATCAGCAGGAACACGCCGATGAGCGCAATGATGGTGAACTGCATGTTGAACAGCAGCAGCGCCAGCACGGCGCCCACCCCCGCCGACGGCAGCGTGGTCAGCACCGTGATCGGGTGGATCAGGCTTTCATACAGAACACCCAGCACGATGTAGATCACCACGATGGCGGTGAGGATCAGGAACAGCTGTTGCCCCTGCGACTGCTGGGCGCTGAGCGCCGTGCCCTGGAAGCTGCCGCGCACGTTGGTGGGCATGGCAATGTCGGCCTCGGCCTGCTCGATGACCTGGCGCGCCTGCGCCAGCGAGGTTCCGGGGTCGATGTTGAACGAGATGGTAGTGGCCAGCTCGCCATCCTGGTGGCTGATGGACGTGGGTGAGGCCCGCTCCACCACGCGCGCCACGGCGCTCAGCGGCACCATGGTCGATGCCGCAGTGCTGATGACATTGCCCGTGGACGCACCGCGCTGGCCCGGGTTGGCGGCCGTACCCGTGGCACCGGTCGGGTTGCTGGCCACGTAGATATCTTTCAGGGCCGGCGGGCCCCGGGTGTACTCCGGCGCCCACTCCATGATGACGGCGTACTGGTTGAGTTCGCCATAGATCGTGGCCACCGAACGCTGGCCGAAGGCGTTGTACAGCGCATTGTCGATGGCCGAGGCGCTCACGCCCAGGCGCGAAGCGCTGTCGCGGTCCACCTCCACATAGGTCTCCACGCCGTTTTCCGCCTGGTCGGTGTCCACGTCCTTGAGCAGGCTTTCGTCCTTGAGCCGGTCGGCCAGCTTGCCCGCCCATTGCTTGAGGTCCGCCATGTTGTCGCTCTTGAGCGTGTACTGGTAGGTGGAGTTGCTGGAGCGCCCGCCCATGCGCAGGTCCTGCACGGGGTTCAGAAACACCCTGAGGCCGGTGATCTGGTTGAGCTGCGGCCGCAGCCGCGCAATGACGGACGGTGTGCTGTCCGTGCGCTGCTTCAAAGGCTTGAGGTTCACAAACATGAACCCACCCCCGGCCCGGCTGCCACCCGAGAAGCCGACGACGGTGTCCACCGCTGGGTCCTTGCGGATGATCTCCACGGCCTGGCGTAGCTTGCGCGCCAGGGCTTCGGACGAAATGCTCTGGTCGGCCCTGAGGCCCGCGTTGAGCTGGCCGTTGTCCTGCTCGGGGAAGTACCCTTTGGGGATCTTCGCGAACAAGTACACGTTGAGCCCGATCACCGCCAGCAGGATGAGCACCACCAGGCCTTTGCTGGCCAGGGCCCAGTCCAGGCTGTGTCCATACCCGCGCAGCACGCCCTGGTAGCCACGCTCTGCCCACCGCGCCAGGCGCGACGGGGGCTTGTCGCTGGCCGGGTCGTGCGCCCGCAGCAGCCACGCACACATCATGGGCGTGGTGGTGAGCGAGATCACCAGCGAAATCATCACCGCCGCTGACAACGTGATGGCGAATTCGCGGAACAGCCGCCCCACCTGGCCCTCCATGAACAGCAGCGGAATGAACACCGCCACCAGCGACAGGCTGATGGACAGCACGGTGAAGCCCACCTCCCGCGCACCCTGCAGCGCGGCCTGCATGCGGTCCATGCCGGCCTCGATGTGGCGCATGGTGTTTTCCAGCACCACGATGGCATCGTCCACCACAAAACCTGTGGCCACGGTCAGCGCCATCAGGCTCAGGTTGTTCAGGCTGAAGCCCAGGAAGTACATCACGCCGAAGGTTCCCAGCAGCGACACCACAGTGGCCACCGCCGGGATCACCGTGGCCCGCGCCTTGCGCAGGAAGAGGCCCACCACCAGCACCACGAGGGCAATGGAGACCATCAGGGTCAGCTCGATTTCATGCAGGGACGAACGGATGGAGTTGGTGCTGTCCGACGCCACGGCCACCTGGATGTCCTGCGGCAGCTGGGCCTGCAGGTCGGGCAACAGCGCGCGCACGGCATCCACCGTTTCGATGATGTTGGCACCCGGCTGGCGCGTGACCAGCACGATGATGGCGGGATCGCCGTTGAACAGCCCCACGGTGCGGCGGTTTTCCACCCCGTCCACCACGCGCGCCACATCCCCCAGCCGCACGGCGGCATTGTTGCGCCAGGCGACGATGAGCGATTCGTACTCTGCCGCCTTGCGCGCGGGCGATGGCGTGTAGATCTGCAGGCGGCGCCCGTCGCCTTCGATGGCGCCCTTGGGACGGTTGGCGTTGGAGGCCTGGATGGCAGCGCGCACGTCTTCGGTGCTGATGCCGTAGCGGTTGAGCGCAAAGGGCAGCAGCTCCACCCGCACGGCGGGCAGCGAGCCGCCGCCAATCTCCACCTCGCCCACACCGTCCACCTGCGACAGGCGCTGGCTCACCACGTTGGAGACGGCATCGTAGATCTCACCCGGCGTGCGCGTCTTGGAGGTCAGCGCCAGAATGATGACGGGTGATGCCGCCGAGTTGCGCTTGCGGTACGTGGGGTTGCTGCGCAGCGTGGCGGGCAGGTCGGCCCGCGCCGCGTTGATGGCGGCCTGCACCTCGCGCGCAGCCGCGTCGATATTGCGGTTCAGGTCGAACTGCAGGCTCACGCGCGCCGATCCGTTGGAGCTGGTCGAGGTCATTTCGTTGACCCCGGCAATCACCCCCAGCCGCCGCTCCAGAGGGGTGGCCACGCTGGTGGCCATGGTTTCGGGGCTGGCGCCCGCCAGGCTGGCCGAGACCGAAATGGCCGGATAGTCCACCTGCGGCAAAGGCGATACGGGCAGCACAAAAAATGCGGCGATCCCCGCCAGGGCCACGCCAATGGTCAGCAGCACGGTGGCGACCGGCCGCTCGACGAAGGGGCGCGAGAGATTCACGACACCTCCCCGGCCTGGACCGGCGCCGCCGCCGTGCCCCGGCCCGTCCAGCGGCGGCCCAGCCGGTCAAACGCCAGATAGATCACCGGCGTGGTGAAAAGGGTGAGCATCTGGCTCAGGATCAGGCCGCCAAAAATCGCCAGCCCCAGGGGCCGGCGCAGTTCCGCGCCCTCGCCCCAGCCCAGCATCAGCGGCAGCGCGGCAAACAGCGCCGCCAGCGTGGTCATGAGGATGGGGCGAAAACGCAGCAGCGCGGCCTGGTGGATGGCCTGCTGCGGCCCCATGCCCTGGTGGCGCTCGGCGTCGATGGCGAAGTCGATCATCATGATCGCGTTCTTCTTGACGATGCCGATCAGCAGGATGATGCCGATGATGCCGATCACCCCCAGGTCGTTGCCCGACACCATGAGCGCCAGCAGCGCCCCCACCCCGGCGGAAGGCAGGGTGGAGAGGATCGTGACCGGGTGGATATAGCTCTCGTACAGCACGCCGAGCACGATGTACACGCACACCATGGCCGCCAGAATGAGCCACAGCTGGCTCGACAACGATTTTTCATACGCCCCCGCGGCCCCCAGGAACTCCATCGACAAGCCCTGCGGCATGCCGATTTCCTTCGCGGCAGCGCGGATGGCGTCCACCGCACTGCCCAAGGACACGCCCTCGGCCTTGTCAAACCCCAGCGTTGCCGCCGGGTACTGGGCCACGCGCGTGATCTGCAGCGGCGCCAGTTGCTCGCGGATGGTGGCCACAGCCGCCAGCGGCGTGGGCGTGCCGGAGCCTGTGCGCAGCTGCAAGGTGCCCAGAGCCTCGGGCGTGTTCATGCCTTCCTGCTGGGCTTCCAGGATCACGCGGTACTGGTTGGTCTCGGTGAAAATGGTGGACACGATGCGCTGGCCAAACGCGCTGTAGAGCGTGTCGTCCACGCTGCTGGCCGTGACCGACAGGCGGGATGCCGTGTTGCGGTCAATGTCCACAAAGGCCGACAGGCCCTGCGCGCCCGCATCGGTCGTGGCGTTGCGCACCTTGGGCTCGCGCTGCAGTCGCTCGGCGAGCTTGCGGGTCCAGTCGTTGACCTGCGCGGCATCCACACCGCCAATCGACACGCGGTACTCGGTGGGGCCGGTTTCCGCATCGATCGTCAGATCCTGCGTGGGCTGCAGGTATAGCGTGACACCCGCCACCGACCGCACACGCTCGCGCAGCCGCTGCATGATGGCTTCCTGCCCGTCGCGGTCAGGCTTGAGATTGATCAGCATGCGCCCGGCGTTGAGCATGGTGTTGTTGGCCGCATCCACACCCACAAACGAGCTGAGCGACAACACGTCGGGGTCTTGCAAGATGGCGCGTACGGCGGCTTGCTGGAGTTCACTCATGCGGGCGTACGAGACATCCTGCGACGCCTCGACGCGCGCCTGCAGTTGCCCGGTGTCCTGCGTGGGAAAAAGCCCCTTCGGGATGACCACATACAAGAGCGCCGTGAGGGCCAGCGTCATCACCGCCACCACCAGAGTGGCGCCCTGGTGGCGCAGCACCCACTGCAGCCAGCGGTCATAGCCGCCAATCACCCGCTCGAAACCCCGGTTGATACGGCCCGCCACGCCCTTCGGGCCCCCAGCGGGCTCGGCGCGCAGCCAGCGCGCAGCCATCATGGGCACGAGGGTGAGCGACACCACGCCCGAGATGAGAATGGTGATGGCCAGCGTGACCGCGAACTCGCGAAAGAGCCGCCCGACCACATCGCTCATGAAGAGCAGCGGGATCAGCACCGCGATCAGCGACACCGTGAGCGAGATGATGGTGAAGCCAATCTGCGTCGCGCCCTTGAGCGCCGCCTGGAACGGCGGCTCGCCCTCCTCCAGGTAGCGCGCGATGTTCTCGATCATCACGATGGCATCGTCCACCACAAAGCCGGTGGCAATCGTCAGCGCCATCAGGCTCAGGTTGTTGAGGCTGTAGCCCAGCAGGTACATCACGCCGCAGGTGCCAATGAGCGAAATGGGCACGGCCAGGCTGGCAATCACCGTGGCGCGCAGGCTGTGCAGAAAGAAGAAGATCACCAGCACCACCATGAGCACGGCCAGCACCAGTTCCAGTTCCACATGGTGGACCGAGCCCCGGATGCCCGTGGTGCGGTCCGACAGCACCTGCACCTTGAGCGATGCGGGCAGGCCCGCCTGCAGCTCGGGCAACAGCTTCTTGATGTTGTCCACCGTGGCGATCACGTTGGCGCCCGGCTGGCGCTGCACGTTGAGGATGATCGCTGGAGTGATGGAAGCCCCCACGCTCCCCACTTCGTGTGGTTCGCTGCCCCCCGGGGGGGCGCTCGCTTGCTTGGGGCGGCCCGGCGCCGCGCTCTGGAGGTCGTTGACCCCCGCCCACGCGCCCAGCCGGTTGTTCTCCGCACTCTCCACCACACGCGCCACCTCCAGCATGCGCACCGGCGCGCCGTTGCGCCACGACACGATGAGGTTCTTGTAGTCGTCCACCGTCAGCAACTGGTCGTTGGCATTGATGGTGTACGAGCGCTGCGGGCCGTCAAAGCTGCCCTTGGCACTGTTGGCGTTGGCCGACGTGATGGCCGTGCGCAGGGTATCGAGGCCAATGCCGTACGACGCCAGCGCCTTGGTGTCGGCCTGGATGCGCACGGCAGGCCGCTGCCCACCCGCCAGCGACACCAGCCCCACACCGGAAACCTGGCTGATCTTCTGCGCCAGGCGCGTGTTCACCAGGTTCTGCACTTCGGTGAGCGGCAGCGTGTCAGAGCTGATGGCCAGCGTGAGCACCGGCGCGTCGGCAGGGTTCACCTTGGCGTACACCGGGGGTGCGGGCAGGTCTGCGGGCAGCAGCGAATTGCCCGCGTTGATGGCCGCCTGCACCTCCTGCTCGGCCACATCCAGCGCCAGCCCCAGGCCAAACTGCAGCGTGATGATGGACACCCCCGAGGCGCTGGTGGACGCCATGCGCGTGAGCCCGGGCATCTGGCCAAACTGGCGCTCCAGCGGCGCACTCACCGTGCGGCTCATGACCTCGGGGCTGGCACCCGGGTACAAGGTCTGCACCTGGATGGTGGGGTAATCCACCTCGGGCAAGGCCGACAGCGGCAGAAAGCGGAAACCCACCAGCCCTGCCAGCACGATGGCAATCATCAGCAGCGCAGTGGCCACGGGCCTTTCAATGAATGGACGTGAAGGACTCATGTTGTCGTGTCGCGCTCAGGGATTCTGAGGAGGACGCTGGCGGCGCTGGCCACCTTCTCCACGCTCCCCTCGCGGCCCGCTGCCCCCCGCACGCGGTGCACGGGCGGCCTGCGCACCCGGCAGCTGCACGGCCATGCCATCCTGCAAGCGGTCCCCGCCCTCGGTCACCACACGTTCGCCTTCCTTCAGGCCTTCGGTGATCGCCATCAGCCCCACCGTGGCCTGACCGCGCTTGACCTTGCGCAGCGACACCGTGCGGTCTTCGTTGATGACATAGACGTAGTCGCCATTGGCGCCGGTGCGCACGGCGGTCACGGGCACCACCAGCGCGGGCACGTTGCGCAGCAGCAGTTGCACGTTCACAAACTGGTTGGGAAACAGCGCACCCGCCGCGTTCTCGAACCGAGCCTTGGCCTTGACGGTGCCGGTGGTGGTGTCCACCTGGTTGTCCAGCGTAGAGAAACGCCCCTTGTCGAGTTCGGCCTTGCGCGTGCGGTCCAGCGCCGTCACGGCCAGGGCGTCCGCTGCGCCCTGCGCTGCCTGGATGTCGGCCACGCGGTCCTGCGGCACCGAGAACTGCACGTCGATGGGCGCCACCTGCGTGATGGTGGCCAGGCCCGCCGTGTCGCCCGAGGTCACGTAGTTGCCCGCATCCACGGTGCGAAGACCGATGCGCCCCGACGCGGGCGCGGTGATGCGTGTGTAGTCCAGGTTCAGGCGCGCCGTGCCCTCCTGGGCCTTGTCGGTCATCACCGTGCCTTCAAGCTGTTTGACCAGCGCGGCCTGCGTGTCCACGTCCTGGCGGGCGATGGAGTCTTGCGACAGCAATGTGCGGTAGCGCTCCAGCGTGAGGCGCGCGTTCTCCAGCTGCGCCTCGTCGCGCTGGCGGGTGCCCTGGGCCTGCATCAGCGCCTGCTCGAAGGGGCGGGGGTCGATCTGCGCCAGCAACTGCCCTTTTTTGACCATCTGCCCCTCGGTGAACAGCACCTGGGTCAGCATGCCCGACACCTGGGGCCGCAGCGTGACCGTGGTGGCGGGGATCACGGTGCCCAGCGCATCGATGATCACCGGCAGTTCAGCCTTGCGCACCACGGCATCCCCCACCGTGACCATGGGGCGCCCGCCCCCCGGAAAGCCCGGACCGCCGCTGGATTCACCATTGGCCCGCTGGATGAGATACCACGCCGCCCCTCCTACCAGCCCCACCAACACCAGCGCCAGCAGGCTTCCTACCCATCGGGATCGGCGTGGCGGTTTGCCGGGGGGAGCGGGAGGAATGGCCGATGGCGGGGGCGCGTTGACTTCTTGGGGGTTCATGGCGGTCTTGATTCGTGTTCTCGGGGTGCGTGCAGGGCGGGTGTCAGCACGGTCAACCGTACCGGATCGTAGAGGCTCAGTTCACGCGTTGCTTTGAACGCTGTGCGAAGAAAAGTAAACCTTGGGGTCAAAGCAATTCGTAGGGAAGGCACATCCACCAACGGGCCGACCACCAAAAATGCCCCGCAAGTCACGCCGCGCTCCTGCATTTCGCGGCGGCCCTGGCGCATTTCGTCGCAAGCCGCTGGCAGCGACGGGGCGGTGTCGGCACAGTCCGCTCCATTGAAGAACGAGCCCGGAGCCACACCATGCAACTCACCCCCGTCATCGCCATCCACCTTGCCGCAGCGCTCGCCGCGACCGCCATCGGCCCCATCGCCCTGTGGGCCCGCAAGGGTGCCACCCAACGCCCGCGCCTGCACCGCGCCGCCGGGTATGCCTGGGTAACCCTGATGGTGGCCACAGCCGTGTCGGCCATTTTCATCAGTGGGGGTCCGGGCCCGCGCTGGGGCAGCTTCGGGCTGATCCACCTGCTGATACCGGTCACGCTGGGGATGCTGGTGCTGTCTTTTGTCTTCCTGGCCCGGCGCAACATCGACGGGCATCGCAAAACCATGCAGCGCGTCTACATCGGCGCCTGCGTGGTGGCCGGTGGCTTCACTCTGCTGCCTGATCGCTTTCTCGGCCATTCGCTCTGGTCGGCACTGGGCGTGATCTGACCCTGCCGTTCCCTCTCCATCTGTCCTTTCCACTCAGGAGATCCCCATGCTGCTCAATTTGATTGTTCACCAACCCCAAGCAATGCTCCAGGTCATCAGTCACACCCCCTACTGGGTATGGGGCATGCTGGCCGGCCTGGTGGGGCTGGGCGCCAGCCAGCTGCGCGACCGCAGCGCCAGCCTGCTGCGAACCCAGCTCATGCCGCTGGGCATGGCCGCCTTTTCGGTGGCAGGCCTGCTGTCGGCATTCGGCGGTTCTGCCTCCTCCGGCGTACAGGCAGTGGGTCTCTGGCTGGCAGCCGCCAAGGCGACCACGGCGCTGGCCCTGTGGTTCCAGCCCACGGCGCCCACCGGCACGCTCTACAGCGCCTCTTCGCGCAGTTTTTACATTCCGGGCAGCGCCATGCCGCTCGCGCTGATCGTCGGCATCTTCCTGACCAAGTATTTCGTAGGGGTGGAGCTGGCCATGCAACCCACCCTGGCACGGGACGGCACCTTCGCGCTGCAGATCTCGGCCCTTTATGGGGTGTTCAACGGCCTGTTCGCCGCCCGAGCCC
This sequence comes from Acidovorax sp. NN32, assembly GCF_057597245.1. Lineage (NCBI taxonomy): Bacteria > Pseudomonadati > Pseudomonadota > Betaproteobacteria > Burkholderiales > Comamonadaceae > Acidovorax > Acidovorax sp. NN32. The sequence continues at coordinate 1,658,144 of NZ_CP199679.1, read as the reverse complement.
TGCGGATGTGGCGCCTGGCGCAGCAAAGCGTGGTCTACGGCGCATCCCCCATGGGCGCCTGAGCCCCGCCAGAACCCTGCCCTCCCATCGAACTGACTCACCTTGTCTGGAGACATCACCATGCACTACATCCACCCCACCCAAGACCCCATCGAACGCCTGGCCCGCAAGCGCGCCGGGGCCAAACTCGGCTGGTACATGCACGCCGGCGTCTATCTGCTGGTCAACCTGCTGCTGATCACCTTGTCGGCCGCCAGCGGGCGGCACTGGGCGGTGTACCCCGCCCTGGGATGGGGCATCGGCCTGGTGGTGCATGGGGCGGTGGTGTTCCTGATCGCTGGCGGCGGGCTGCATGAGCGCATGGTGCAGGCCGAACGCGACCGTCTGGCGCAGCAGGGGCAACGTCCTTGACCCTGTCTACACCCTCCTTCCGCACGAAAGAAATCCCATGAAGATGCTCCGACGACTGACCCTGACCCTGCTGACACTGGCGACATGGGGTGCGGCCACCGCCTCCCAGGCGGGCACGGGGCTGATGGAATTGCCCGGCTTGCTGGGGGATGGCCCCATCACGGTGTTCTACCCCAGCAGCAGTGCCGACGAACCCGTGCAGCGCGGCCCCTTCCAGCTGCAGCTGGCCTGGCAGGGCAGCCCCGTGCGGGGCAACGGCCGCCTGATCGTCATCACACACGGTTCGGGCGGCAATCCGTGGGTCCACACCGACCTTGCGCGTGCAATGGTGGCCGCAGGTTTTGTCGTGGCATTGCCCGAACATGCGGGAGACAACTCCAAAGACCCATCCACCCCCGGCCCCGAGAGCTGGAAGCGCCGCCCCGCCGAGGTCTCCCGCGCCATCGACGCCGTGGCCCAAGACAACCGCCTGGCCCCGTTGCTCACCCTGGACAAGGTGGGGGTCTTCGGTGGTTCCGCCGGTGGCCACACGGCGCTGACGCTGGCGGGCGGCGCGTGGTCGCCCGCGCGCTTTCGTCAGCACTGCGAGGCCCACATTGCCGATGATTTTTCATCCTGTGTCGGGTTCATCACCCGTTTGCACGGCAACCTGCTGGATGGCCTGAAGAAGTGGTTTGCACTGACCGTGATACGGCACCGCTTTGGCGATGACACCGCCTACACACACCAGGACCCCCGCATACAAGCCGCCGTGGCCAGCGTGCCCTTTGCAGCCGACTTTGACATGGCCACCCTTGCCACCCCAAGCATCGCGCTGGGGCTGGTGACTGTGGGCATGGATGTGAACCAGATACCGCGCTTTCACAGTGACGCCGTGCTCGCGGCCTGCCAGGACCGCTGCACCCACGTAGCCCACCTGCCGGACGCCAGCCACGGCGCCATGCTGTCGCCCATGCCACCGCTGCACCTGTTCAACGACGTGCAGACCGCGCTGCTGGGCGACCCACCCGGCTTTGACCGCAAGGTGCTGCCCGAGGTGGATGCACGCATCGTGGCGTTCTTCGCCCAGCACCTGCAACCCTTGCACCCCTTTCAACCAGTGCCCTAACGCGGCCATCCTGCGTCACACGCCCCCATGCTCCTCATCTCTGCCGCCACCCTCGGCCTGCTCGCCACCATGACGCAAACCTCCAGATTGCGGCCCCGCAGCCGGTACCCCTTGTTCATCGCTGCCGCCTTGCTGACCATGGGGCTTGCCGGACTTGCTGCCGCCATCGCCTGGGGCGGCCCCCACGACATCCCGCCACTGTCCAGCATCAACAATCCGTTCAAGGGCGTGGACTACAGCGGTGTTCCACCAGCCCAGCGCTACACAGCGCGCGACGGCACTTCACTGGCGTGGCATGGCTACAGCCCCAGTCCGGCAACAGCAGCCACACCACAGCGCCGGGTGGTATTGGTGCATGGGTCTTCCGCACGCGGGCAGTCCAACCACGTGCTGGCACAGGCGCTGGCGGCTGAGGGCTATGCCGTGGCATCCCTGGACATGCGGGGGCACGGCGCGTCCGGCCTCAGGGGCCAGGCCGCGTACATCGGCCAGATGGAAGACGACATCGAGGATTTTCTGCGCGCCGTGCCGTACGCTGGCCCGCAAACGCTGATGGGGTTTTCGGCAGGCGGCGGGTTTGCGCTGCGTTTTGCGGGCAGCGCGCGGCAGGACCTGTTCGACCGCTATGTGCTGCTTTCGCCTTTTTTGCACCACAACGCCCCCACATCGCGGCCTGACAGCGGCGGCTGGGTGTCGGTGGGCCTGCCCCGCATGGTTGCCATCACGCTGCTCAATCAGATCGGCATCACCCGGTGGAACCACCTGCCCGTGCTGAGCTTTGCCCTCAACGACGTGGCCCGCGAGCTGCTCACGCCCCGCTATTCGTACACGGTGGCCACCAACTTCCGCCCCCACGACGACTACCAATCCAACATCCGCAATGCCCGGGGCACGGTCTGCATCGTGGCCGGGCAGGACGATGAGCTTTTTTACGCCGACCGCTTTGCCGACCTGTTTGCCCAGTCGGGCAAGCCTGTGCCCGTGACCCTGGTGCCCGGCGTGAACCACATGGGGCTGACGCTGGACGCCCAGGCTGTGGCCACGGTGGCGCGCCACGCCTGCCCGGCGTAGCCCGCCCCTAGAATCCCTGCAGCGCCCCAAGCTTTTCACCCCCGACCGCCCCGCCATGACCTCCCCTCTTAGCCCCGAAGAAATCGAAACGCTGGCCCGCCGGCGCGCCAGCGCCAAGCTGGGTTGGTACGTGCACGCTGCAGCGTTCGTGCTGGTCAACGCGCTGCTCTTTGCCATGTCGCGCTACGCATTCGGTACGCGCCCCTGGTCGATCTATCCACTGCTGGGCTGGGGCCTGGGGCTGGTGCTGCATGGGGTGTCGGTGTTCCTGCTGGGCAGCGGCGACGGCCTGCGCGAACGCATGGTGCAGCGCGAGCGCGAAGCCCTGCAGCGCGAACAAGCCCAAAAGCAGCAAGATCAGCACCGGCCATGATGCTGCGACGCCCCTTCAACGGCATCAGCAAGCTGCGGCACTTCCTTCAGGTGCTCGCCTTCACCCTGGTCGTTGCGACTATCCAATATGCCTTCATGCCCGACAAGCCCTACGGGCCGCCGGTGGTGTATTCGATACTGATCGGCACCTTCACCTGGGCCGTGATCGACCTGGGGCGCGAACTGATACCGTCTGCCGCCGAAACGGGCTGGCCGCATGGGTGGCAGGGCATGGCGCTGGTGGCGGGGGGCATCGTTGTGGGGTACGTGGCAGGCACGGCGCTGGCCAACGCCTTGTGCGTGTACTACTTTCACTTCTACCCACCGGGCACGTCCACTACCGGGTCCGACCAGCGCACATCCATTCTCATCACGGCCATTGCCGGGCTGGTGGGCAGCTACTACTTCTACGCCATCCACAAATCGGCGTATCTGGAAGACAAGATGGCCGAGGCGCGCATGCACGCGAGCGAGGCGCGCCTGAAGCTGCTGGAAACCCAGCTCGAACCGCACATGCTGTTCAACACGCTGGCCAACCTGCGCGTGCTGATCGGCACAGACCCCGCGCGTGCGCAAGAGATGCTGGACCGCATGATTGCCTACCTGCGCGCCACACTCACCGCGTCGCGCAGCACCCAGCACCCGCTGTCCAACGAGTTTGAGCGCCTGCGCGACTACCTGGAGCTGATGGCGGTGCGCATGGGCCCACGCATGGCCTACACGCTGGACCTGCCCGAGGCACTGCGGGATGTGCCCGTACCGCCACTGCTGCTGCAGCCCCTGGTGGAAAACGCCATCCGCCACGGCCTGGAGCCCCAGGTGGAAGGCGGCCACATCACCGTGCGCGCCAGCACGCGCCCGGGCGCCAATGGCCCGCTGCTGGTGATCGAGGTCAACGACACCGGCGTGGGCCTGCCCGGCACCCTGCCCACGCCGGGCCCCGGTCAAAGCTTTGGTCTGACCCAGGTGCGCGAACGCCTGGCCACCTTGCACGGCGCATCAGGCACTCTTGATTTGATAGCTGCTAGCGCAGGTGGGACAAGCTCTAGCGTCGTTTTTCCTTTGAAATCCGCTCCAAGCCCATGAACCAACCCGCCGCTCGCGCCCTGATTGCCGAGGATGAACACCTGCTGGCTGCCGCACTGCAGCAGGAGCTGGCCCGCGCCTGGCCCGCGCTGCAGATCGCCGCGACCGTGGGCGACGGCCTGTCGGCCGTCAGGCAGGCGCTGGCCCTGCTCCCCGACGTGCTCTTCTTTGACATCCGCATGCCGGGCCAAAGCGGGCTGGATGCCGCCGTGGAACTGGCCGACGCCTGGCCCGACGACAAACCGTTTCCCGCACTCGTATTCGTGACGGCCTACGACCAGTACGCCGTGCAAGCGTTTGAAGCCCAGGCTGTGGACTACCTGCTCAAGCCCGTGCAGGCGGCCCGGCTGCAAAAAACAGTGCAAAAACTGCAGCTAGCGATTATGAATAAAGCGCAACCAGCTATCAATTTAGAAGCAACCATGGAGCAGCTGCGCCACCTGCTGGCAGCGCCCGGCATTGCCTCGCCATCCGCTGCAGCGGCACCAAGCAGCACCGCCCCCCTCACCCTCATCCAGGCCAGCAGCGGCAGCCAGATCCACATGGTGCCGGTGGCCGACGTGCTGTACTTTGAAGCGGCCGACAAATACGTGCGGGTGCTGACTGCGGCGCGCGAGTACCTGATCCGCACGCCGCTCAAGGAGCTGACGAGCCAGCTTGATACGCAGGTGTTCTGGCAGATCCATCGCAGCACCCTGGTGCGCGCCAGCGCCATCACCACGGTGACGCGCGACGAGGCGGGCAAGCTGCATCTGGAGCTGGCGGGCCGGACCGAGAAGCTGCCCGTGAGCCGCCTTTACGCGCACCTTTTCAAGGCGATGTAGTCCCCGAGTTACCGATTGGTGGCCAGCAGCAGGCCACCCGCCCCCATGAAGAACCCGCCGGTGGCCTTGTTGAGACGCACCACACCCCGTGAGGTGCGGATAAACCGGCGGATCTGCCGGCCCCCCGCCGCATACACCGCCGTGGAGACAAACTCAGCCCCCAGGTACACCGCCCCCAGCACCACAAACTGGCGCAGGGCCGGCTGGCCGGGGTCGATGAACTGCGGAAAGACCGCTGCAAACAGGATGATGGCCTTGGGATTGGTGATGCCCAGCAAGAACTCCTGCGCGATGAGCGACTGCAGGCGCACCGGTGCACCGCCCGCTTTGACCGCACCTCCGTCTGCGCCATCCACCACATCCAGCCCGCTGAACTCGCGGCTGCGCCACGCGCGCCAGCCCAGCCAGAACAGGTAGCAGGCCCCTACCCACTTCACGGCCGTGAAGGCCGTCTCGGACGCCAGCAGCATGGCCCCCAAGCCCACCGCAGACACCGTCAGGAAAATCGCGAACGCAGCCACCCGCCCCAGCGTCGCCACCATGGCCGCACCAATCCCCGCGCGAATGCCGTTGTTGAGGCCACAGAAATTGTTGGGGCCGGGCGTGAGCGCAATGGCAACCGCCACCGGGGCAAAAAGAAGCGCGTCCATGGAACAGTCCTTCAGAGAACGGGAAAACACCCGATAGCGGCCCAGTCTAAAACAAGCGGGGGCGGAAGGCGCAGGCGCTCGGTGCCCCGGACACCACTCAACTGTTCAGTTCCACCACCGTGCCCCAGGGCACGCCTGGCAAAGCCTCGTAGTGCGCCACGACCACCACGCGCCCGGGCTGGCCCGCCACCTGCGCCAGGGCGCGGCCCAGGTAGGTGGCCGACGGCTTGTCCAGCCCGCCCACAGGCTCGTCGATCAAGGTCAGCGGCGCGCCCGAGGCCAGCGCCCCGGCCATGAGCACATTGCGCTTGCTGCCGGTGGACAGCGCGTAGAACGGCTTGTCCAGATGCTCGTGCAGCGTGAAGCCTTCAATGTGCGTGGCCAGCGCTGCCGCATCCCACAGCGGGTAGTGCGCGGGCAGGCTGTCCAGCCAGCCACGGGCGGTGAGTTTGTCCAGGTCGCCAGCACGGGGATCAACCCAGAACACCATGTGCGCAAAGGCCTTGGGCGCGTCGCCCAGGCTCACACCCTGCAGCGTGATGCGCCCGGCCTGTGCCGTGAGTTCACCCGCAAGCAGGCGCAGCAGCGTGGTCTTGCCACTGCTTTCGTCGCCACGCACCAGCGCCAGGCCTGCAGGCAGCGCCACCGACCACTGGTTGAGCACCCCACATTCGGGATAGGCAAAACACAGCCCCTCCACCTGCAACACCACGTTCTCAGACATCCTGCTTCCTTGGGTTTGTTGCGCAGGACATTCCGTACAAGCCTGCGCCGGTCCAGGATTCTAGAGAGCGGTCGAGTGGGTCTCGGCTTTGCGCCGCCACCGTGCCCACAGCCAGCCACCGGTCTGGTTGACCACCAGGCCACACAACACAGCGGCTGCGCCCGCCCACTGCAGCGGCAAGGGCGTTTCGCCCAAAAACGCATACGCAGCCCACAGCCCCACCACTGGCACCAGCAGCGAAAACGGCGTCACCCGCCCGGCCGCGTGGCGTTGCAGCAGCTGCGTCCACAGCGTGTAGGCCAGCAAGGTGGCCAGCAATGCGAGGTAAAGCACTGCGAGCAAAGCCCTGCCGTCCACCGCCTGCAATTGCGCCACGACACCGCTGGCGCCTTCGGTCCACACCGCCAGCGCAAAGAACGGAACGATGGGCACCACGCTGCTCCACACGATGAACGGAAACGGCGCGTAAGCCCCTGCCTGCGCAGCTCGGCGTGCCACCAGGTTGGACACCGCCCACATGAAGGCCGCGCCGAGGGTGAGCACAAAACCGGCCAGCGTCATCTGCCCTGGCCCTTCTCCATGGGCAAGACCAATCGTCATGAGCCCGCCAAACGCCAGCAGCAGCCCCCACCACTGCCAGGGTTTGGCGCGCTCACCCAGCAGCGGTGCAGCCAGCAGCAGCGTAAAATACGCCTGCGTCTGCATGACCACCGAGGCCATGCCCGCCGTCATGCCCAGTTGCAGACCCAGGAACAGAAAGCCGAACTGCCCCAGCCCCTGCGCCAGCCCGTAGCCCACCACAAAGCGCCAGGGCATCGATGGGCGAGGCACGAACAGCAGAAACGGCAGGGATGCCGCAGTGAAACGCAGGGCACCCAGCAGCATGGGGCTGAGCCCCTGCAAGCCCAGCTTCATCACCACAAAGTTCAGCCCCCAGATAACCACCACGGCCAGCGCGCGCAGCAAGTCGCCACGGCTCAGCGCCCGCGCCGTCATGCAGCCACCGCCGCAGCCACCGGCCGCCCTTGGCGCGCCCGGGCAGCCACAAAGGCTTCGAACGCCTCTGCGCTGGTCTTGCCGGGCACGTAGCCCAGCACCTCCTTGAGCGCGGCATTGAGCAGCACGGGGCGGTAACGCAGAAAATCCAGCTGCTCTGGCCCGTAGCGGCTCAGGCCCAGCGCGGAGCCCACCGCCAGCGCGGCACGCAGCAGGCCCGCAGGCAACTCCAGCACCGGTTTACCCAGGCGCCGGGCGATCTCGCGCAGCGGCAGCGCACCATCGCCCGCCAAGTTGAAACAGCCAGCGCGCTGCGTGCGCAACGCATGCAGGATGGCGCCGGTCACGTCCTCGTCCCAGATGAAAACAAACGGGCTCTCGCTGCCACGGATGGCCAGCAGGCGGCGTTTGTCGAACAGCGCGGTGATCTGGTTGTCCACCCGCTCGCCCAGGATGGTGCCGATGCGCAGCACCGTCTGCGCCAGCGCGGGGTGGTCCGCGCGGTACTGCGCCAGCATCTCTTCCACCAGCCGCTTGTGGTGGGCATAGGCAAAAACTTCATTGCCGCGCAGCGCATCGGTCTCCCGCAGCCAGGCCGGGTTGTCGACGTGGTAGCCATAGGCCGCGCCGCTGGAGCTGACGACGATGTGCTTGACACCCGTGGCCACGCAGGCGTTGAGCACATTCTGGCTGCCAAGCACATCCACGGAGTATTCGAATTCGCGGTTGGATCCTTTGCCCGGCGTGACGATGGAGGCCAGGTGCACCACGCTGTCGATGGCATGGTCGGCGAGCGTCTGCGCCAGCGCGGGGTCACGCACGTCCTGTACCAGATAGATCACGCCAGGCAGGCGGCGCTCGGCAGGCACCTCGCGCACATCGGCCGCCACCAGCGTGTGCACACCCTCGCGCGCAAGGGCGGCCACTACACCCCGGCCCAGAAAACCGTCGGCCCCGGTCACCAGGATGCGGCGCGTTGCCAATGAAGAAGCCGTCATGCACCGTGCTCCTTGGCCGAAGCCCCCAGCGGCACCCCCGCAGGTCTGCGGCCCCACCAACCCGCCAGCGCCAGGCCGGCAATGATGTCCCAGAAGCCCCAGACACCCGCCACCACGGCCATGCCCCCCAGACCTCCAAAAAAACTGAAGATCAGCACCAGGCCCAGGCCCGCGTTGCGGATGCCCACCTCAATGCTCACCGCGCGCCGGTCGTAGTCCGACAAGCCGCTGAGCCGTGCGCAGGCATAGCCAGTGCCAAAGGCCAGCGCGTCATGCAACACCACGGCCAGCAGCACCAGCCCCACGTAGTCGAGGAAGTAGCGCCAGTTGCCCGCCACGGCCCCGACGATGAAACCGATCAGGCAGACAAAGCTGAGGATGCGCACGGGCTTGTTCACCCGCTGCGTGAAACGCGGCAGCTTCTCCGCACACAGAATGCCCAGCGCAAACGGCAGCCCGATGATGGCGACGATGTGCCCCGCCATCTCCAGCGGGTCGAGCGCAATACTGCGCAACAACGGCGCCGCCGTGGGGTGCAAACCGCCCCAGAACGCGAAGTTGAGCGGCATGAGCACAATGGCCAGCGCATTGGAGATGGCCGTCATCGACACCGACAGCGCCACGTTCCCCCCAGCGCGGTGCGTAAGGATGTTGCTCACATTGCCGGGCGGACAGCAGGCCACCAGGATCATGCCCAGCGCGATGCTAGGCCCGGGCTGGAGCAGCAGCGTGAGCACAAAGGTCACCGCAGGCAGCACGATGAACTGCGCGGCAATGCCCACCGCCATGGCGCCGGGCATGCGCAGCACGCGCTTGAAGTCGGCCACGCGCGTATCCAGCGCAATGCCGAACATGAGGAAACCCAGCACCACGTTGAGCACCACGAGCGATGCGGGGTTGAAGTTGAGGCGTATTTCGTCCACGGGCAGCATAGATAACCTTTGAGTTCAGTTCTTCACCGCGTATTGCGCAACGCGCAACGCACGAGACTGTCGCAGCGACAGCGCGGGACGCCGAGCAAGGGCCGCCCCGCAGCGAGGGCGTCGTCCCCTTGCCCGCAGTGCGCAGCGCTGCGAGAGCGGGGGGAAGGCGCGCAGCGCCTCAGGGGGGCTTTCATGCCAGGGCAGCGGCCGCTGCCCGCACCGCGTTGCGGTAGGTGTCCTTGTGCACGTAGTACGCCATGCGTTCGAGCTTCAGGTACTTGAAGCCGCCAGACAGATCGGGTGGAGGCCCAGCCTTGGCCTGGCGCAGGGCCTCGGCGCGCGGTGATCCTTCAGACTGCGCCTTGAAAAAGCGCGCTACCAGCTCAGCCTGCTCGTAACGGCCCTGCCAGCCGATGCCGCTGGCCTCGATCATCCCCATCACGGCCAGGTTGTCGAAACGCGGCGACAGGATGTTGAGGTACAGCTGCGGCGCCATGCCGTTCCAGTTGAGCAGGCTGTGGTCGATGAAGGGGTAGTGCAGCTTATAGCCGGTGGCGCAGAGCACCAGGTCGTAGTCTTGCGCGCTACCGTCCTTGAAGAACACGGTGTGGCCCTGCAGGCGTGCAATATCGGGCTTCACATGGATGTCACCATGGCCCAGGTGGTGCAGCACCAGAGAGTTGACCACGGGGTGCGATTCGTACATCTTGTAGTCGGGCTTGGGCAGGCCAAAGCGCGCCGGGTCGCCGGTGAACCACTGCAGCACCACGCTGTCGATCTTCTGCTTCAGCCAGGGCGGCATCTTGAGCTTGCCCCCCAGCGTGTCGGCGGGCTGGCCGAACACATATTTGGGCACAAAGTAGTAGCCGCGCCGCACCGACAGATCCACGCTGCGCGCGTAATGCACCGCATCCACGGCTATGTCGCAGCCCGAGTTGCCAGCGCCCACCACCAACACGCGTTTGCCCTTGAACAGCTCGGCGCTTTTGTAGGCGCTGGTGTGCAGCAGTTCGCCATCAAACTGGCCTTCAAAGCGCGGCATGTTGGGCTCGGCCAGCGTGCCATTGGCAATCACCACGCCCTTGAACTCTGCGGTCTGCGCGGGTCCGCCGTGCTGGCTCCAGGTGATGCGCCACAGCGGCGCTGCGCCCTCGCCCACGGGTTCCACCTTCAAGACGCGGGTGCCAAACCAGTAGCAGGGACGCAGGCCAAAGTGCTCGGCAAAGTCCATGAAGTACTGCCGCATCTCGCGGTGGCTGGGGTAGTCGGCCACCTCGGGTCGCATGGGGAATTCGGTGAACTCCGTGGTGTGTTTGCTGGAGATGAGGTGTGCCGATTCGTAGACCGTGCTGCGCGGGTTCTCGATGTTCCACAGGCCGCCCACGTCGGTGTGTGCTTCAAAGCCCTGGAAGGGCACGCCCAGCTTTTGCAGGTTGCGCGCAGCCGCCAGGCCACTGGGGCCTGCGCCTATCAGGGCGATCTGGGTGCGGGTATCTGCCACAGTGGGTGTTGTCTCCGTTGTCATGCGTTTTTGCTTTCGTTGTGTATCGGTGTCTCCGTAGGCAACGGCAGGCCCGGAATGGCCGTGGCCCCCGCCTCGCCCACGCGCGGCTTGCGCGGCTGGCCCAGCAGCAGGCGGTCGTGCAGGGCGTCGGGCAATAGGTTCAGCAAGCGGGCCAGCCAGCCGATGCGCGCGGGCAGCACGATGTGGGTACGACCTTGCGCGACACCCGCCAGCAGAGCCCGGGCAGCGGCTTCGGGCTCCATCAGGCCCGGCATGGCAAAACGGTTGCCCGCCGTGAGCGCGGTGCGAAGGTAGCCAGGGCTCACCGTGCTGACCACAATGGATTCGCCGCGCAGCTCGGCACGCAGGCTCTCCAGGTAGCGGATGAGCCCGCCCTTGCTCGCGCAATAGGCGCCGTTGCCCGGCATGCCGCGCCAGCCTGCAATGCTGGCCACACCCACCAGGGCGCCTCGCCGCTGCGCGCGCATGGCTTTCACAAACGGCTGAAAGGTGGTGGCCGCGCCCAGCAGGTTGATCTCCAGCATGCGGCGCAACACCGCGAGGTCGTCGGCTTCGGCAGTGTCAAAGCCGCCTGCCACGCCCGCGTTGGCAATGACGAGGTCGGGCACCGCGCCCGAGCGCGCCATCCAGTCGGCCGCCATGGCCTGCATCGCGATGCTGTCGGACACATCGGGCGTGTACACCGCGCAGCGCCCAGGCGCCAGCGCAGCCAGTGCCTGCAACGTGGGCAAGTGAAGCCCCACCAGCGCCACGGCGGCGCCCTGGCCAATCAGCTCCCGCGCCAGGGCCTGGCCCAGGCCACCACAAGCGCCTGTGAGTACCGCGTTCTGAAAAGTCGCCGCCATGAGCACCCCGTGAAATGTTGGTTTGCAGCTTAGCCACAATGCTCAATAATCCCGAAATGTTTTATGGATTCGTCTCGAATTCCGGGATTTATGACCAACTCATCCCCCAGCCTGCGCCTGTTTGAACTGCTGGAAATCATGTGCACCCATGGCCGCCCGTTCAGCCTGGCGGACGCCATCGAGGCCACAGGCTGGCCCAAACCCAGCGTGCATCGCATGCTGGGCCAGCTCGAAAGCGGTGGCCTGCTGGCGCGCGAGCCCGATGGGCGCCGCTACACCCCCGCACCCCGCCTGCTGCGCCTGGCCGAAAGCACGCTCAGCGCGGGCACCCAGCATGGCGTGCGCCATGCGGTGCTGCGCCAGCTGGTGGCCGATATTGGCGAGAGCTGCAACCTCACGGCGCTCAGCGGCGCCGAGGTGATCTACCTGGACCGCGTGGAGTCGGCCTTTCCGCTGCGCATGGAGCTGCGGCCCGGCACGCGCGTGCCCATCCACTGCTCGGCCAGCGGCAAGCTGTTTCTGGCCCACCTGTCGGCCGCGCGCCGGGCGGCGATCCTGGACGGACTGCCGCTGACCCGCCACACGGCCACCACTTTGACCGACCGCACCGCCCTAGAGGCCGAGCTGGAGCAGATCCTGCGGCAGGGTTACGCCACAGATGCCGAAGAGTTTGTGGACGGTCTCGTCTGTGTGGCTGTGCCTGTGCTGGCCGGGGCGCGGCGCCAGGTCCGCAGCGCCGTGGCCCTGCAAGCGCCTGCCGCCCGCATGCCACTGGCCCAGGCACTCCAGCAGGTGTCCCGCTTGAGCGAAGCCGCGCAGGCACTGGGACGCACCTGGACATGACCTTGAATGACACATATGAACCTGAACTACCTGGATTTTGACTACAGCGAAGACGCGGACGGCGTAGGTACGTTTGACGCCATGGCGAGCGTGCAGCCCGCGCAGATTCCCGCATTACATGCCGAGATCAGCGCCGTGCTGGTCTGGGCGCACCAGCATTGGCCCGATGCCTGCGGCCCGTCGGAAGATGGGGGCATATGGCACTACGACCTGCAAGGCGTGCAGGAGATCAGCACACCGCTTGTGCTGACGTTTGATGACAACGCCGGGCAACTGCGTGCGGCGCCAGGCAACCCCGCCCCACCCCGGACCACGATCACCTTGACAATCAGCGGAAATGCTGACTTTTGCGGTGCGTTGCGCGACGCCTTCGCGATCAAATAGCCTCCATAGCCCCAATTACCAGCAAAAGCCCCACGTTGCGAACAGGTTAGCGCGTCGGCAAGCGGCAATCTCTCCGGCATCGCTACAGTTGCGACTCCTCAGTTCAACTCAAGACCGGAGAGTTTCATGCTGTCACGCCGCCACTTCCTGGGTGCAAGCCTGGCCACCACCGTTTACGCAGCGGGCTCGTTTGTCCCCGTGTGGGCCCAGAACGCGCCCAACTTCGGAACCCCCACCTTGCCCAGCCCCGGCTTTCGCCGCATGAAGGTGGGCGATGTGGAGGTGATTGCGCTGAACGATGGCATCACGCGCCGCCCGCTCGGAGAGGAATTTGTGAAGAACGCGCCGCTGACCGAGGTACGTGCGCTGCTGGCATCGCAAGGACTGCCCACCGACTACATCGACGTGCCCTACACACCCTTTCTGGTGGTGGCAGGCGCGCGCAAGATCCTCATCGACACCGGCTTGGGCGAGTTTGGTGGCGCCACCACCGGCAAGCTGATCGACAGCTTGCGCGCGGCAGGCATGCAGGCAGCCGACATCGACACCGTGCTGATCAGCCACTACCACGGCGACCACATCAACGGCATCCGCAACAAGGCCGGTGAGTTGGTTTTCCCCAAGGCCAAGGTGATGGTGCCCGCCGCCGAACACGCGTTCTGGATGGACGACGCCCGCATGGCAGCTGCGCCCGCAGGCATGAAGGGTGCATTCGATAACGTGCGCCGCACCTTTGCCACCATGCCCGCAGACACGCTGGTGCAGTTTGCGGCCGATGCGGAAGTGGCGCCGGGCATCAAGTCTGTGGCGGCCTATGGCCACACGCCGGGCCATACGCTGTTCGAGCTGACCTCGTCGGGCCAGAAGTTCTTCTACGTGGCAGACCTGACCAATGTGCCTGCACTGTTCGCACGCAATCCCGACTGGGCTGTGACCTTTGACATGGACGCCGAGGCTGCGCGCAAGGTGCGGCGCGATGTGTTCCAGCGCATCACCGCCAGCAATGCCATGCTGGGCGGCTTCCACTTCCCGTTCCCTGCGTTTGGCCGCATGGCGGTTTCTGGCAATGGCTATGCCTTCCAGCCTGCCGCCTGAGCCCCGCATTGCCCGCCGTGCGGTGCTGGGCGCCGGGCTAGCCTTGGCCAGCCTGCGTGGCTGGGCGGCGCAAGACGCGGATGCCGAAGCATTGTTGCGCAAGGGCGGGGTGGTGGCCGCCTTCCGCCACTCGCTGGCCCCCGGCACATTCGACCCCCCAGGATTCCGCCTGGGTGAATGCAGCACCCAGCGCAATCTGAGCGAAGAAGGCCGCGCACAGGCACGCAGCGTGGGCGCGTGGTTTCAGCAACGGCAACTCCAACCTGGCAAGGTTTTATCAAGCCCCTGGTGCCGCTGCGTGGACAGTGCCGCCCTCGCCTTTGGTACGCCGCAGGTCTGGGCGGCACTCGGGTCGCCCCGGGGTAGCCCGGAGACCACCGGTGCGGCCCACCTGCGTGAACTGCGTACAGCGCTGGCCACAGCGTCGTCTCAGCCCGGTCGTTTCGAAGTGTGGTTCACCCACATGTTTGTGCTGTCCGACCTGGCAAGTACCAACACCAGCTCGGGCGAGGGGCTGATTCTCCGGGCAGATCGCAGTGGCAACGTCGAGGTCCTGGCGCGTCTTTCCATACCCGCCTGACGGGGTGACCTGGCGGCTTCCCGCGAATGGGTAGCGGGCGGGCATGGCGGCGGGTCGTTCGCCTACATCGGGCGCGGGGGAAAGGACTATCCTCAAGCCACGCTGCTGTGCCGGATGCCCCGGGACGCGGTGCACGAAGGACATGCCCATGGCAAACACCCAAAGCCCTCCCCCGCAGTCAAATACCCGCAACGCTGCCACCTGGCCTGCCCCCTACCCCGCCCAGCAAGTCGGCACAGTCCCTGCAGACCAGCCAAGCCATGACCGCGTACGCATGGAGCTGCAGATTGATCTGAGCTACGAGGTGGACCAGTATGGTGCCGATTTTGTCTTCAACATCCACGCGGCGCAGACACCCAACCAGTCGGTAAGCGCAGAGCGCCTGGTCATCAACCAGCCCATTGCCCACCACATTCATACCGACCCAGCCACTGGAAACCGCTATCTGCGGCTGCATGGCGAGCCCGGCACGCTGGAGTTGTCGTATTCAGCCACGGTCGATATCAACCACTACCGCATCGACCCCTCCCAATTGGCAGAAGTACCGGTGCGGCGCCTGCCGCAAGAGGTAATGGGCTACATCTACCCCAGCCGGTATTGCCAGTCCGACCGGCTGCTGCGCCTGGCGACGAACGAGTTTGGTGCGCTGTGGCAAGGGCACAGCCGCGTGCAGGCGATCTGCGACTGGGTGCAGCGGCACGTGGCGTTCACCTCCAACACTTCCAACTCCAACACCTCTGCGGTGGACACGCTGGTGGAGCAGGTGGGCGTGTGCCGTGACTTCGCCCACCTCATGATTGCCTTGTGCCGCGCCATCAACATCCCGGCCCGCTTCACCACCGGAACCGACTACGGCGCTGACCCGGCCCTGGGCCCCCCCGACTTTCATGCCTATGTCGAGGTGTACCTGGGCGACCGCTGGTACATCTTTGACCCGTCTGGCACGGCGATCCCCATGGGCCTGCTGCGGTTTGGTGTGGGGAGGGATGCGGCCGATGTGGCCTTTGCCACCATCTTCGGTGGCGTGTGGGCCAAGCCCCCCGTGATCCGTACGATGGCCATTCAGGATGCCGCGCGGGGTTTTGAGTTGCCCCGCCATTGCACACAAGCGCTGTCCACCGACCACGGCGCAGGTGTGGCGGCGGGTGTGGCCGCAGGTTTTGTGGCGGCCTGAGCACCCACAAAACACCTGCCAAACACCTTTGAAAGCCCGGCAACCCGGCTGTGGCCTAAAATCTCTCCTTTTTCCACCAACTCAGAGACCTACCATGGGCAACAAGATCGTCACCGAAGCAGACCGCAAGCGCACCCCCCGCCCTACGCCCGTGCCCGGCTACACCCTGGCCACTCCCGGCCGTGGCCAGCGCGTGAGCCTGGAACGCGGTGTGGCAACCCGCAGCAAGAAGAACCCTGGCAAGCGCTCCAAGAAGGGCGGCTGATCGCCAGATCGCCACGGGCCGACTGCGGTTGGTTCCTTGCAAGAAAGCCCTCGCCAGAGGGCTTTTTGCTTTCTGGGGCTTTCACACCACCCGGCCGGTGGCGCCTTGCTCCGGCAACCTGTGCCAATATTCACCCATGATCACCGTCCACCACCTCGAAACCTCGCGCTCGCAGCGCGTTCTCTGGCTGCTCGAAGAACTGGGTGTTCCCTACGAGCTGAAAATCTACCAGCGCGACAAGGCCACCAAGCTGGCCCCGCCCGAACTCAAGAAGATCCACCCGCTGGGCAAATCACCGGTGATCACCGACGGCAAAGAGGTCATCGCCGAGTCGGGCGCGATCATCGAATACCTGGTGGAAACCTACGGAGCCCAGGCGGGCGGCGACCTGGCCCACCTGCAACCGGCGCCGCGCACGCCAGAGTACCGCCAGTGCCGCTTCTGGATGCACTACGCCGAAGGCTCGCTCATGAACTGGCTGGTGATGAAGCTGGTGTTCATGACCATCCCCACCCAGCCCATGCCGTTCTTCGTCAAGCCCATCGCCAAGGCACTGTGCGGCACGGTGCAGGAGAAATTGATCGACCCCAATGTGAACACCGCGCTCGACTTCATGGAGCAGCACCTGGGCACGCACCGCTGGTTTGCGGGCGAGCACCTCACCATGGCCGATTTTCAGATGAGCTTTGCGGTGGAGGCTGCCCTCTCACGCGCCAGCAAGGCCGGTGCGTGCCCCTACCTTCTGGCCTACAAGCAGCGCATGGAGGCCCGCCCCGCGTACCAGCGCGGCATTGCCAAGGGTGGCCCGGTGGTGATGTCCGCCTGAACATCGTCGGGATCACAGAGATGCCTGACCGCGTCGCTACCTACTCGGTGCTTTTTGTGTGCATGGGCAACATCTGCCGCAGCCCCACGGCCCACGGCGTGTTCCGGCACAAGGTGGTTCACAGTGGTTTGGCCAGCCAGGTGCGTGTGGACTCGGCAGGCACCCACAACTACCACCCCGGCAAGGCACCGGACGAGCGGACCCAACGCCACGCAGCGCAACGGGGCTACGACCTGTCGGATCTGCGCGCTCGGCAGATGCTGGCCAACGACTTTGAACGCCACGATCTGGTTCTGGCGATGGACTGGGACAACTTGGCCCTTGCGCAAGACCTTTGCCCACCCGAACACGCCCGCAAGTTGCGCCGTATGACAGAGTTCTGCCAACGGTTCGACAGCCCCGTGGTGCCCGATCCGTACTACGGCGGGGCCGCTGGTTTTGAGGAGGTGCTGGACCTGGTGGAAGACGCCTGTGATGGCCTGCTGCACCATGTGCGGCAGGAGTTGCAGCTGCGGTCCAGGCCGCTTTAGCACTACGCGGCGCGCACCCCACACACCAGCGCACCGGGGTCGTTGTGCGCCAGCTCCCGGTCATTCTTGGCCTGGGCCACTTCCATGTCGCGCGGCAGGGTGACACCGTTTTTGACGGCCAAAATTTCGGCCATCACGCTCACCGCAATCTCGGGTGGTGTCTTGCTGCCGATGTAGATGCCGATCGGTCCGCGCAGGCGGGCCAGGCTCTCCTCGGTCTGGTCGAAGTGTTCGATCATGCGGGCGCGGCGCGCCTCGTTGTTGCGGCGCGAGCCTATGCCGCCCACATAAAACGCGTCGGTATTCAGCGCCTCCAGCAGCGCCAGGTCGTCGAGCTTGGGGTCGTGCGTGAGGGCCACCACGCAACTGCGCCGGTCGGGCTTGAAGGCCAGCACCACGTCGTCGGGCATGTCACTCACCACCGTGGCGGCAGGCACGTTCCAGCTGCCCCGGTATTCCTCGCGCGGGTCGCACACCGTTACCGCAAACCCGTTGAACAGCGCCATGGTGGCCAGGTATTCCGCCAGCTGGCCCGCGCCGATCAGCAGCATGCGGTACTCGGGGCCAAAGGTGTTGGTAAGCCGCTCAGCATCCACCACCAGCTCGGTGGGCGCTGCCGCAGGCGTTAGCGTGACCGCGCCGTCGACCAAGCGCACGCTGCGCTGCATCAGGCGCCCAGCCTCCAGCGCGGTGATCAGTGTTGCCAGGCTGTCCGGGGCCGGGTCGTACTCCAGCAGCAGCTCCAGCGTTCCGCCACAGGGCAAGCCGAAGCGGTGCGCCTCGTCGGCAGTGAGGCCGTATTTCACAAACGTCGGCGGGCCGCTGGGAATGCGGTGATCCTTGTCTCCGACCGCATTCGCCGTGGGCGCGCCCTGTGCATAGGCCCGTGTATGGCGATCGATCAGATCGTCCTCAATGCACCCGCCCGACACAGACCCCACCACCGAACCGTCTTCGCACAGCGCCATGATGGAGCCCACCGGCCGGGGTGAAGAGCCCCACGTGCGCACCACCGTCGCCAGCAACGCCCGCCGCCCGGCGGCCCGCCAGCCCTGCAGCGTGCGCAACACCATCACATCCAGGTTTTCCATCGTTCCGTCACCAATTCATTTCTACCGCTTATTCAGATATTCCCATCTACGCCCGCTGCGTCTGAAACCGCGCGGCGCCCAGGCCAGCGCCACCGTGGATCCGGCTTTGCCGGTCCACCGGAGGCGTCCCCCCCGGGGGAAGACGCGAAGCGGCTCAGGGGGAGTCAATTGATTGCCCAGGCTATCAGCACCAGCGCCGCCGCGCCCACCACCCACACCCAAACCGGAATGCCGCTGGGGGGAATATCCTCCCCCGCCGACGCCGCCAGTGCCCCAGGCTCGGTGGGCGCTTCGGAGGATGCCGCACCATCGTCTGCCGGCGCGCGCGAATTGCGGCTTTGCATTTCGTTGTCAAAGCGCTTGAAAAAATCCTCCGCCATGCTCTTGGCCGCGCCGTCGATGAGCCGCTGTCCCAGCTGCGCGATCTTGCCGCCCACCGTGGCATGCACGGTGTAGTGCAGCTCGCAGCTTTCCTGCCCAACGGCATCCGCGGGCAAAGGCACCAGTTTGACCTGCGCATTGCCCTTGCCAAAACCCGCCACACCACCCGATCCGTCGAAGGCGATGGTGTAGCTCTCTGGTGGCACGATGTCCGACAGCGTGATCTTGCCCGCAAACTTGGCCGACACGGGGCCGATCTTGAGTGCCATGGCGACCGCGTATTGGTTCTCACCGATCGCCTCGACCTTGTCGCAGCCGGGGATGCACAGCTTGAGCACCTCAGGATCGTTGAGTGCCTCCCAGGCCTGCTGCTGGCTCACGGCAAGGGTGCGGCTGGCTTGCATTTCCATGGTGGGTTCCTTGTGTTGTCTGGTGTTGTCTGGTTATCTCTGAAATCGGTCACTGCCGCAGCACGGCCGCCAGGCTGGCCGCCAGATCCTGCAGGCGGCTCAGGTTGTGCACGGCCACCGTGCCGTGGGCCTGGCGGTGCAGTTCGGAGGCGCCGCGTGCCGTGGGCGCATAGCCCTCAAATCGCAGCAGCGGGTTGAGCCACAGCAGGCGTCCGCAATGGCGGCGCAGCCAGCCCAGTTCCTGCGCCAGCACCTCGGGCGTGCCTGTGTCCAGCCCGTCGCTGATCAGCAGCACCAGGGTGCGCCGCCCCACCAGCCTCCGGGCATGCTGCAAACGCAGCTGGGCCAGGCTGTCGCCCATGCGGGTGCCCCCCGCAAAATCATTGATGGAATGGCTGGCCACCTGCAGCATCGCGTCGGTGTCGGCCAGGCGAAAGGCGGGCGTGAGGTCGGTCAGCCCGGTGCCAAACGCAAACACGTCGCGGCGCACGGCATCGCCGGTGTGGCGCGGTGCCGTGGCGGCATGCAAAAACGCCAGCAGCAGCCGCGCGTAACGCTCCATAGAGCCCGACACATCCACCAGCACCAGCAGCGGCAGCGGTTGCTTACGCCGCTGCAGCAGCGGGATGCGCAGCACCTCGCCCCCGTTGCGGGCCGCGTGGTGCATGGCGCCGGGCCAGTGCGGGCGGCTTCCGCGCACACCGGGGCGGGTGCGGCGGGCGGCGTAGCGCGGCAGAGGCAAGGGCACCTCGCGCGCCAGGCGCTCCACCAGCAGGTATTCGCTGGCCGAGAGCTGGTTGAAGTCGGCCTGCCGCAGGCGCTGCAGGTCACTGGCCGTCATGGCGGCGTCGAAATCGATTTTCTCGTCCTCGCGCGGCGGGGGGGCGTTGCTGGCCGCACGCACGGGGGCCAACGCCTCGCTCACGCGCGGGCGGCGTTTGGCGGGCTCGGCCTTGGACTCAGCGCTGGGCAGCATCTGCGCCAGCAGCTTTTGCGCCACGTTGGGGTTGCGAAAGTACGCGTCGAACAACTCGCGGAAGACCAAACGGTCCTGCTCGCGGCTGACCAGCACGGCCTCCAGCGCGGCGCAAAAGTCCTCGCGCTGCAGCCCTACCAGCATCACGGCTTGCTGGGCCAGCGCCATGCGGGCGGCGTCCACGCGCACGCCGGCGCGGCGCAGGGTGCGGCCAAAACCGCTCAGGTTGTCGGCGAGCTTGCCCGTGCGGGCATCGCCCAGCTGGGAGATCGTTTTGACCTCTGCCACGGTTGAGCCCTCAGGCATCGGCCTCAGCGGGTTGCAGCAACTGCGCCGCGATGTCGCGCGTGAGCGCAGCCACGTCCTCGCGCTGCTTGAACAAGATGCCTGCGGTGTCGGACACCACTTCGGGGTCCACCACGATGGTGTCGAGCGCGACCAGCGCCTTGGCCCACTCCACGCTCTCTGGGATGCCCGGCGCGCGCTGGAAGGCATTGGCAAATGGCTGGCTGCGCAAACGGCCCACAAAATCCGCCACCTGGATGGCCAAGGCGGCGCTGGCATCCGGCACCTGCGCACGCACGATGGCCAGTTCGCGCTCGCGCTCGGGGTAGTCCAGCCAGTGGTACAGGCAGCGGCGTTTGACGGCGTCGTGCAGATCCCGCGTGCGGTTGCTGGTGAGGATGGTGACCGGCGTGGCCGTGGCGCGCACGGTGCCGATCTCGGGGATGCTGACCTGGTACTCGCCCAGGTATTCGAGCAGGAAGGCCTCGAAGGGCTCGTCGGCGCGGTCCACTTCGTCGATGAGCAGCACGGCGCCAGGTGCGGGCGCCTGCAGCGCTTGCAGCAAAGGGCGTCGGATGAGGTAGCGGTCCTGGTAGACCTCGCGTTCCACCTGCGCCATGTCGGCGCTGCCTTTGCCTTCCGCTGCGCGCATGTGCAAGAGCTGGGCCGCGTAGTTCCATTCATACAGCGCCTCGCGCTGCTCCAGCCCGTCGTAGCACTGCAGGCGGATCAGGCTGCGTTCCAGCACCTTGGCAAGCGCCTGGGCCAGCGCCGTCTTTCCCACGCCGGGCTCGCCCTCCAGCAGCAGCGGGCGCTGCAGCTTGAGCGCCAGGAACACGGCCGTGGCCAGCCGCCGGTCGGCAAAATAGCCCACGCCCTGCAAGGCAGACACCAGGGCGTCGATGGAGGACAGCGCAGGCGCGGTCATGGGCACGGGAGGGGAAACGTTCATTACTATAGTTTCTATAGCTAATAGCGCTTGATAGAAAAGCGCTAGAGGCCAATTTCATTCAAACACCCGCCCCTGGATGCAGTATGCAGGGCGCGGGTGCTATCCCCCATCAGCCCAGGATTTGCGCTACTGCTCTTTGGGTCTGCACGCTGATGAGGTTGGCGCGATAGGCCGCACTGGCGTGGATGTCAGCGTTGAGATCGCTTGCATCGATCTTCACCGCCGCCGCCGATGCGGGCGTAAAACTCTGGTTCAGCGCTGCTTCCAGCCCCGCGTGGCGGAACACACTGCTGGCCGCGCCGGTGATGGCCACGCGCACGCCGGCATCGGTCTGTGCCACAAACACGCCCACCAGCGAGAAGCGCGAGGCCGCCTGCTTGAACTTGAGGTACGCAGCGCGCTTGGGGATGGGGAAGCGGATGGCGGTGATGATCTCGCCCTCTTCCAACGCCGTGGTGTACATGCCCACAAAAAAGTCGTCGGCCGCAATCTCGCGCTGGTTGGTGATGACTGTGGCGCCCAGGCCCAGCACGGCGCTGGGGTAGCACGCCGCTGGGTCGTTGTTGGCCACCGAACCACCCAGCGTGCCGCGTGCGCGCACCTGCCGGTCGCCGATGTGCGCCGCCAAGTCGGCCAGCGCGGGGATGGCGGCCTTGACATCGGCGCTGTTGGCCACGTCCATGTGGCGCGTCATGGCGCCGATGACCAGCGCGTTGCCCTCGCGGCGGATGCCCGCCAGCTCGGGGATGTTGTTGAGGTCAACGATCTTCTCGGGGTTGGCCAGGCGCAGCCGCATCGACGGCAGCAGGCTTTGGCCACCGGCCAGCAGCTTGCCGCCCTGGGCGATGAGCTGTGCAGCGGCGGCGGTGGAGGAGGGATTTTCAAAGGTGAATGCGTACATGCTGGTTCTCCTCAGGCTTTGGCACTCTGAATCGCTTCCCACACACGGTGTGGCGATGCGGGCATGTCGAACTCTTTAACCCCCAGCGGGCGCAGTGCATCCAGCACCGCATTGATCACCGCCGGTGGCGAGCCAATCGCCCCCGCCTCGCCGCAGCCTTTGGTACCCAGCGGGTTGTGCGTGCAGGGGGTACACACATGGCCCAGCTTGAACTCGGGGAAGTCATCAGCGCGCGGCATGGCGTAGTCCATGAAGCTGCCGGTCAGGAGCTGACCCGTCTCGCGGTCGTACACGCAGTTTTCCATCAGCGCCTGGCCGATGCCCTGCACCAGGCCTCCGTGCACCTGGCCCTCCACGATCATGGGGTTGATGATGGTGCCGAAGTCGTCCACGGCCGTGAACTTGTCTACGCGGGTGCTGCCTGTGGCCGGGTCCACCTCCACTTCGCAGATGTAGGTGCCTGCAGGGAAGGTGAAGTTGGTCGGGTCGTAGAACGCGGTTTCGTTGAGGCCCGGTTCGAGCTTGTCGAGCGGGTAGTTGTGCGGCACATAGGCCGTAAGTGCCACCTGCCCGAACGGGATCTTCTTGTCCGTGCCGCGCACGGTGAACTCACCGCCGCTGAAGTCGATGTCCGCGTCGCTGGCCTCCATCAAGTGCGCGGCGATTTTCTTGGCCTTGGCCTCGATCTTGTCCAGCGCCTTCATGATGGCCGCGCCGCCCACGCTGATGGAGCGCGAGCCATAGGTACCCATGCCAAACGGCACGCGGCCCGTGTCGCCGTGCACGATGTCAACGTTCTCCACCGGGATGCCCAGGCGCGCGGCCACCACCTGCGCAAAGGTGGTCTCGTGCCCCTGGCCGTGGCTGTGCGAGCCGGTGAACACCGTCACGCTGCCCGTGGGATGCACACGCACTTCGCCGCATTCAAACAGACCTGCGCGCGCGCCCAGGGCGCCCGCGATGTTGGACGGCGCAATCCCACACGCTTCGATGTAGCTGCTGTAGCCGATGCCACGCTTCAAGCCCTTGGCCTCGCTGGCCGCCTTGCGCGCCGCAAAGCCCGCCACGTCGGCCAGTTCCTGCGCTTGCGTCATACAGGCGTGGTAATCGCCCACGTCGTACTGCAGTGCCACGGGCGTCTGGTAGGGCCAGCTGGTGATGAAGTTACGTTTGCGGATTTCGTCCTGGCCCAGGCCCATCTCCCAGCCACAGCGCGACACCAGCCGTTCCAGCAGGTAGGTGGCCTCGGGCCGGCCCGCGCCCCGGTAGGCATCGACCGGCGCGGTGTTGGTGAACCAGGCATCCACCTCCACATAGATCTGCGGCGTTGTGTACTGGCCTGCCAGCAAGGTGGCATACAGGATGGTGGGCACGGCGCTGGCAAAGGTGCTGAGGTAGGCGCCCATGTTGGCGTCGGTATGCACGCGCATGGCCAGGAATTTGCCGTCTTTGTCCATCGCCATTTCGGCATGGCTCACATGGTCGCGGCCATGCGCGTCCGACACAAAAGACTCACTGCGATCGGCCACCCACTTGATGTTGCGGTTGAGCTTCTTGGCCGCCCAGGTCAGGCACACGTCCTCGGCATACAAGAAGATCTTGGAGCCAAAGCCGCCGCCCACGTCGGGCGCAATCACGCGTACCTTGTGCTCGGGCAGCCCCATCACGAACGCCGTCATGAGCAAGCGCTCGACGTGCGGGTTCTGGTTGCTGACGTACAGCGTGTATTCGTCGTTGGCGCGGCTGTACGAGCCAATGGCGGCGCGGGGCTCCATCGCATTAGGGATGAGGCGGTTGTTGACCAGATCCAGCTTCGTCACGTGCGCGGCGTTGGCAAATGCGGCGTCCACCGCGCCCTTGTCGCCAATGGCCCATTTGTAGCAGTGGTTGTCCGGCGCTGCATCATGCAGCCCTGCGCCGGCCACGGTGCCTGCGGCCGCATCGGCCACACTGACCACGGCGGGCAACACGTCGTAATCCACCTCCACCAGCTCGGCCGCATCACGCGCCTGCTGCTGCGTCAGCGCCACGACGATGGCCACGTGGTCGCCCACATAGCGCACCTTGCCCTGCGCCAGGATGGGGTGCGGCGGCTCCTTCATGGGCTGACCGTCGGTGCTGGTGATGAGCCAGCCGCAAGGCAGGCCGTTGATGTTGTCGGCCGCCACGTCGGCACCGGTGAACACGCCCAGCACGCCCGGCGCGGCCTTGGCCGCTTCCACATTGATGCTGTTGATCTTGGCGTGTGCGTGCGGCGAGCGCACAAACACCGCATGGCTTTGCGCCGCCAGCACCACGTCGTCGGTGTACTGGCCCGCGCCGGTCAGGAAGCGGTAGTCTTCCTTGCGCTTGAGCGATTCGCCGATGTGCGGCAGCTTGGAAAAGTCGGATGCACCCATGGTTCTTCTCCTGTGTGTTTACGCTGAAGCCATGGCCTTTTGGCCAACCTGCACTGCGCGCACGATGTTCTGGTAGCCCGTGCAGCGGCAGATGTTCCCTTCGAGCAGCTCGCGGATCTCGCCTTCGCTGGCGTTGGGGTGGTTTTTGCACAAGTCCACCGCGCTCATCACCATGCCCGGGGTGCAGAAGCCGCACTGAAGGCCATGGCACTCCTTGAACGCGGCCTGCATGGGGTGCATGGTGCCGTCGGGGGTGGCCATGCCTTCGATGGTGGTCACCTCGGCCCCCTGGGCCTGCACCACCAGCATGGCGCAGGATTTGACGGCCCTGCCGTTCACATGCACCGTACACGCCCCGCACTGGCTGGTGTCACAACCCACATGGGTGCCGGTGAGCAGCAGGTGCTCTCGCAGCGCATGGACAAGCAGGGTATTGGGGGGGACGTCAACACTGGCAGCGCGCCCGTTGACCGTGAACTGGACTTGCATCTGGCTGTCTCCTGAATAGGTTTTGGCTGGACTGACCTCGCGCATCTTCTGCCGCGCCCCACCACCCATCCCTAGGGACAACCCTAGATTTCCGGCAGCCCCGGCCGGATATTCTCAAAATGAAACATGTTGCAGCGCACACCAGCGCATCATGCGCAGCTCAAGGATTCGGTTCACCATGCTGTCCTCCGCGCCCACCACCCCCGCCCACCGCCATGCACTGATTGCACAGGCGCGCCAAAGCTTGCTGGCGGATGGCGCAGCGCCCCTGCGGGCCGAGGTGGAGCCATGGATTGCACGGTCGTGGCAACGCTGCCTGGCCCAGGGACTCAACCCCACTCACCGTGTGGCATTTGACGCCGTCAGCGCCACGGCGTTGCGCCGTAGCCAGGAGCAAAACCACCACCTGCTGCGCGCGGCACGGCCCGTGCTGCAACAGCTCACCCGCGCGATTGCGGGCATGCACTACTTCGCCATGCTGACGGACGTACGCGGCATCGTGGTAGACGTGCAAGGCCATTGCGACCCGGGCGACCCGCGCGCCAGCGCCATTGGCCGCGTGGGCATCGACCTGTCGGAAGCGGCAGTGGGCACCACAGCCATCGGCGCTGCGCTGGCCGAGCTGCAGCCGGTGTGGCTGCACCGGGGCGAACACTTCTTTGATGACAACGCCAGCTACAGCTGTGCAGGGGCACCGCTGTTCGACCCACACGGCCAATGTGTGGGCATGCTGGACCTGACCGGCGTGGACGTGCCGGAGCGGCCCGAGCTGCGCCACCTGGTGGCCCGATCGGCCCGCGCCATGGAAGACGCTTTGCTGCTGCAATTGCCCCATGCCCTGCTGCTGCGCGTGAACTGGCCCGGCGGCCCGCTGGGCAGCGAGGGCGACGGCCTGCTGGCACTGGACGGCGATGGATTTGTAGTGGGCTGCAACAGCATGGCACGCCAACTGGTGCCCCAGCCACTGCGCACCCCGGGTGCGCCCACCCACGCCAGCGACCTGCTGGCCATGCCGTGGGCCATGTTGTTCGATGCTGCGCGGTGGCACCCGGCGCAGCCGATCGATTTGCCCCTGTGGTCGGGCCTGCGCCTGCAGGCGCTAGCGCAACGGCCAGAAAACGCCCGTGGCGCCAGCCAGCCTGTTGCCACCCTGTCCCCGGCGCTGGTGGGCGCCTCGCCCACGGCCGCACCGCTGCGCGAGGCTGAAACCGCCCTGATTCGCCAAGCCGTGCAAGACGCCCGTGGCAATGTGGCAGAAGCTGCCCGGGTGCTCGGCATCAGCCGCGCCACGGTGTACCGCAAACTGGGCCATCCCAAGGGGCTGTGATCGGCGACTGCGGCACCTGCCAACAAGGCGCAGCAGACATTTGCATCAAATTGGCCGCTAGCGCTTCTTCAGCAAGCGCCAATAGCTATAAAATATATAGCGCAATTCCCACAATGGGCCCAGTATCAGACCTCGGCCAAGGCCAGGACCACGGCGTTGTCTTCCACCACCAGCACGACCGGGCTGCCCGCGCGCAGGCCACTGCCGGGCGCCGCAAAACCCACCATCTGCAAGCCACCCGACAGCTCGGCAGACACCTCATCGCCCGACTCGCCCCGCACCACGCGCGTGGCTTTTGCAGGCAGGCGGTGGATGCCGGGTGCATCGGCCACCGCAGACCCAGACGCTGATGCCAAACGACCACCCCGATCCACGCGCACGGCCGTGGCCTTGCACAGCGCCTGCACGGCCAGCCCCGGCTGCAGGCCCAGCAGCTCCGCACTCTCGCGGGTGATGCGCGCGGCCAGTGCTGCAGGCACGCCCATTGCGGCACCGTCGCCATCGCCCGCATTGCCCAACCGCAGGTGCACCGCCACGATCTGCCCCTGCACCACCAGCCGCTCCACCACACACGGCAACTGGTTGCGCATGCTGGTGCGCACCGCCAGCCGCGCCAGCGCAGGGCCCGCATGGGGCGTAGCCTGCCAGCGCGACAGCACAGCGCCTCGCGCCTGCGCCATCGCATTTGCCGCCGCCAGCAGCTGGTGCCCCGCCTCGGTCAGCTGCGCACCGCCGCCCCCTGCCCCACCCACCGCGCGTGCAACCAGCGGCGTGCCCGCCAGATTGGTCAGCGTGTCCACCGCCTGCCACGCGGCCTTGTAGCTCACGCCCACGGCACGCGCGGCCTGCGAGATGGAGCCGCAGGTGCCAATCTGGCGCAGGATGTCGATGCGTTTGTCGGCCAGGGCATGGCCCAGCGCATCCGTGAGAGAAAGAGAAACAGGCATGCGCGGATGATGCCTGAGCGCTCCCTTCACGCCGCCTTGCGGCGCAGCCCCGTGACGGGCTTTGCCAGCTTCTGCTGGCGCTCCAGCGCGCCAGTCGCTGCGGCCTTCAGCAGCCGCTGGAAGGAGGGGCATTGCGCATGGCTCTCCGCCGGGCAGGCTGCCGCATGCCGCAGGCCGTTGCTCATGGCCTTGAGGCGTTTGACCATGGTATCGAGTTCATCAGCCTTGGCCGACAGCAGTTGCCGGTCAATGCTGGGCTCGCCGCTGGGCAAAAACATGGCACGGATGTCGTCCAGAGAGAACCCGGCCGATTGCCCCAATGCAATCAGCGCCAGCTGGTCCAGCACGCCCGTCGCAAAACGGCGGCGCTCACCAGGTTGGCCTACAGAGTGGATCAACCCCTTTTCCTCGTAATACCGCAGCGTGGAGGCCGGCAGCCCGGAGCGTTTGGCGACTTCGGCAATGTCCATCAAAAAACCCCTTGACTTCAAGTTGACTTGAACTTCTATATTCCCTTCAAAACCTCCTTCCGTCAACTTTCGAGGTGCTTTGATGACACTCCCACTGCAAGAATTTCCCCTCGCGATGCTGATAGGCATCGGCGCCACCGCCGTCATGGACGCATGGCTTTTGCTGCTCAAGCATCTGGGCGTCCCCACCCTCAACTTCGCCTTCATCGGCCGCTGGGTGGGCCATCTGTTTCGGGGCCAGTTTGCCCATGCCGCCATCGCCAAGGCGGTGCCCATCCGGGGGGAATTGGCCTGGGGCTGGCTCACGCACTACGCCGTGGGCATGGCGTTTGCCACCGTGCTGGTCGGCCTCCAGGGCGCCGACTGGGTACGCAGCCCCACCCTGCTGCCCGCGTTGGCCGTGGGCGTCTGCACCGTGGCGGCGCCGCTGCTGGTGATGCAGCCCGCCATGGGCTCGGGCTTTGCGGCATCGCGCACGCCCACGCCGCTCAAGAACTGTCTGCGCAGCTTGGCCAACCACACCGTCTTTGGCTTCGGCCTGTACCTGTCTGCGCTCGCCATCGCACTGATTTCTCGATGACGGTTCTGCGCGTTTTTCCCCTCGAAATCACTTGTTTGAAACCCATGCCATGAAAACCATCGCCATCATTTATCACAGCGCCCACGGGCACACCGCACACATCGCCCGCCACGTTCTGGAGGGCGCCCAGGGCGTTTCCGGCATCCATGCCGAGTTACGCCAAGCCGAAGACCTGGCCCATGCACCCGACAGCCTGTTGCACTACGACGGCTTCATCCTGGGCTCGCCCACCTATCTGGGCGGAGTCTCCGGGCCGTTCAAGACCTTCATGGACGCCACCGGCCGTCTGTGGAAAACGCAGCAGCTCAAGAACAAGCTCGCGGCGGGCTTCACCGTGTCGTCGCTGCCTGCGGGCGACAAGCAGTCCACACTGCTGTCGATGTGGGTGTTTGCCATGCAGCACGGCATGGTGTGGGTGGGCAACCCCATCCTGCCCGAGCAGCACACCGGGGTTCCGTATGACGAAGCAGCCAACCGGCTCGGATCCTGGTCGGGCCTGATGGCGCAGGCAGGCCATGGGGCGGCAGCGGATGCGTTTGTGCCAGGCGATACCAAGACCGCCCGCATGTTTGGGCGGCATTTCGCCGAGACCTTGCAGCGCCTGGGCGGTGTGGCGGCACACCAACCCGCCGAGGCGGTGGCTGCATGATCCCCGCCCGCTACGGCCCCGTGCTGTTCAGCTTCATCCTGTCGGGCGTGATGTCGCTGCTGGTGTCCGGCATCTCCACCTTTCGAGCCGCGCAGGTGGACCAGGGGTTTCTAGGCCTCTGGGCGGGCGCGTGGCTCACGGGGTGGCTGTTCGCCTTCCCGGCGGTCATGCTGGCGGCGCCGCTGGCTCGCAAGCTGGTGGCGCGGGTCGTCGCGCGTGAAGGATAGACAGAGGCAGGCAGGGAAAACGCACGACCTTGCCTATACTCTCGCTATTCCATAAACGAATAGCGCTTTTGCGCCAACCGCCATGCCCCACCTCGCCGCATCCATGATCCGCACCCTCGCCTGTGCTGGTGTTGCATGGGCCATGCTAGGGGTGGCACATGCCGGCACCGTCTCGGTCGCGGTGGCCGCCAATTTCACGGCGCCCATGCAGAAGATCGCCGCAGCTTTTGAGGCCGACACGGGCCACAAGGCCGAGCTCTCGTTCGGTGCCACCGGCAAGTTTTACGCACAGATCACCCACGGGGCGCCGTTTCAGGTGCTGCTGTCGGCCGACGACACCACGCCTGCCCGGCTGGAGCGCGAGGGCAAGGCCGTAGCCCACTCGCGCTTTACCTATGCCATCGGCACGCTGGTGCTGTGGAGCGCACAACCCGGCACCGTGGATGCCAAGGGCGATGTGCTCAAGTCGGGTGATTTCAAGCACCTGGCCATTGCCAACCCCAAGCTGGCGCCCTATGGCGCGGCGGCCCTGCAGGTGATGGAAAAGCTGGGCGTGGCGACGGCCCTGCAGCCGCGCCTGGTGCAAGGCGAGAACATCGCCCAGACCTTCCAGTTTGTCTCCACCGGCAATGCGCAGCTGGGCTTTGTGGCGCTGTCGCAGGTGATGGCCGATGGCAAGATCCGCAGTGGCTCGGCCTGGCAGGTGCCGGCCAGCCTGCACGAACCCATCCGGCAAGATGCCGTGCTGCTGATGCCAGGCAAGGACAGCGCGGCGGCCAGCGCACTGCTGACCTACCTGCGCGGCAGCAAGGCGCGCGCAATCATTCAATCGTACGGCTATAGTTTCTGACCGCCTATAGCCCCATCGACGGATCGCCCATCTTCATGCCATTTTCCAGCGCTGATCTGGCTGCCATCGGCCTCACGCTGCGGCTGGCGGGCACCACCATGGTGTTGCTGCTGGTACTGTGCACGCCCCTGGCCTGGTGGCTGGCGCACACGCCGTCGCGCTGGCGCGGCCCGGTGTCGGCCGTGGTGGCGCTGCCGCTGGTGCTGCCGCCCACGGTGATCGGCTTTTACCTGCTGGTCACGCTCGGCCCCAACGGCCCCCTGGGGCAGTTCACGCAGTGGTTGGGGTTCGGCACCCTACCCTTTACCTTCTGGGGGTTGGTGGTGGGCTCGCTCATCTATTCGCTGCCTTTTGCGGTGCAGCCTCTGCAGCACGCTTTTGAAGCCATCGGCCGGCGCCCGCTGGAGGCTGCGGCCACGCTGGGCGCAGGGCCGTTGGACCGTTTCTTCACCGTAGCGCTGCCGCTGGCGCGCCCCGGGTTCATCACCGCCGCGATCCTGAGCTTTGCGCACACCGTGGGCGAGTTTGGTGTGGTGCTCATGCTGGGCGGCAACATCCCGGGTGTCACGCGCGTGGTGTCTGTGCAGATTTACGACCACGTCGAGGCGCTGGAATACACCCAGGCGCACTGGCTGGCGGGCGGCATGGTGCTGTTTTCGTTTGTGGTGCTGCTGGGGCTGAACCTCACCCGCCGCAAAACCTTGTCGATGGTGCAGTGATGGAAGCCCCAGCCTCCTTATCACAGATCACCGCGCAACTGAAGCTGGCTCGCCCCGGGTTTGCGCTGGATGTGGACCTGCATTTGCCCGGCCGGGGTGTGACCGCCCTCTTCGGCCCCTCGGGCTGCGGCAAGACCACCTGCCTGCGCGCGATTGCCGGTCTGGAGCGCGCGCAGCCTGGGCGTGTGGAGGTCAACGGCGAGGTGTGGCAGGACGAAGCACAGACCATCTGGCGCGCCACACACGAGCGGGGCCTGGGCTATGTGTTCCAGGAGGCCAGTCTGTTCGACCACCTGAGCGTGCGTGGAAACATCGACTACGGCCTGAAGCGCACGCCCCCCGCACGCCGCAAGGTGGCGCTGGAGCAGGCGGTGGACTTGCTGGGCATCGCCCCCCTGATGGACCGCAAGCCCCAGGCCTTGTCGGGCGGCGAACGCCAGCGCGTGGCCATCGCCCGCGCGCTGGCCACCAGCCCCCGCCTGCTGCTGATGGACGAGCCCCTGGCTGCGCTGGACGCCCAGCGCAAGGCGGAGGTCCTGCCCTATCTGGAACGGTTACAACACACCCTCGACATCCCCATGCTGTATGTGAGCCACGCCATCGACGAGGTGGCAAGTCTGGCCGGGCACATGGTGCTGTTGCGTGAGGGCCGTGTACTGGCACAGGGCCGCACCAGCGAACTGATCGTGCGGTTGGACCTGCCCCTGGCCCATGGCGACACCGCCGCCTCGGTGATCGAAGGCACGGTGCAACAGCACGACCCGCAGGACCACATCACGACCGTGGCATTCAGCGGTGGGCACCTGATGCTGGTCAGCCCCAGGGCACACGCCACGGGCGAGCCCATCCGGCTGCGGGTGCAGGCGCGTGATGTAAGCCTGGCACTCACCGCACCCAGCGACACCAGCATCCTCAATGTGCTTCCAGCCACGGTGGTGGCGCTGGGCGAAGACAGCCCCGGGCAAATGATGGTGGCCCTGGATGCAGGCACCACACGGCTGCTGGCGCGGGTCACGCAACGCTCGGCCCGGGCGCTGGCGCTGGCGCCCGGCCAACCCGTATTTGCGCAGGTGAAGGGCATTGCCATCGTCAACTGATGGGCAGCGCAATCCGGGCCTCCCCACCGAAGGCCCCACAGGCGAACCCAGTGGCCACCGGGGCCTCCCATCGGTCGTATGATGACCGTCAAAAAACAAGGGTGGGAACAAGGGGTGGAAATGGTTTCAATCTGGCACGACGCCACCGTGGCGTTTGCAGTGGGGTTTCCGCCGCTGCTCCAAAGCCTGCTGTTCTGGATCTTCGCGTCGCTGGTGGTGCATGTGTGCCAGCGCCTGGTCGAACACACGGCGTTTTCGGTCGATCCATCGAGCCGCCGCATCAGCGCCTCGCAAGCTGCCCTGTGCATTGGCTGCATTGTCTGGGCCCTGGATGTGGTGGGTCTGTTCATGTATGCCGAGCTGGCGCACCACGTGCTGGAGCTGGTGCCCGCCCTCAGTGGCCTGCTGATCATGGCGGTGAGTGCGCGACTCACCATTCCGACACTCAGCACCAGCGCCAGCAAGGCGCGCATTGTGGTGGCCGGTGTGTGGCTGGCGGCTGGCATGCTGACGGGGCACTTTGCGATCACCTGGGGCCACGTGCAGAGTTTTTCGCAGGTCAATGTGCTGGCAATCATGGCGTCCATGGCCACGGCCGTGGCCCTTGCGGCGTGCACCGCAATCCGGCACCGGTCGGCCAAGCTCAGCATGCTCACGCCCCGCTACCGCGCACAAACCTGGGAAGACAAGGTGCTGTGCGGCGCCGCCATCCTGGTGCTGCACTGGATGCTGGTCAACACCTTTGCACTGCACCTGGGCGACCCGAGCGGTGAGTCCGACGGCATTGCGCTGCTGGTCACCGTGCTGGCCTTTGCCATTGCCGTAGCGTTGGAACAGATGAGCAACATGCGCTCGGACGCTGGCCGCCAGCAGCTCTTGCGACGCGGGCTGTCGATGATGCGGTCATCGGCCACGGCGCAAAACGCCCAGCGCGACATGCAGCTGTCGCTCATTGCGGACCATTTGCACCGGCTGCTGCACCCGGAGAACCTGGCGCTGCACTTTCAGCCCATCGTCGATTTTCAGCAGCGTGGCGTGCAGTTCGAAGCCCTGCTGCGCATAACCGACAAGACCCTGGGCGCCATCAATCCTGAAACCTTCCTGCTGGTGTGCGAGCTGCAGGGCAAGACGCCCGAAGTGGACCGGATGATCCTGCGCAACGCACTCGACAGTGCCAAGGCCTGGCAAGCCCAGGGACTGAACGAAACGACCATCAGCGTGAACGTGGCCCCAATCACGCTGCTGGACGACCGCTTTGCCCCGTGGCTGCGTGAAGAACTGGCCCTGCGCGGCCTGCCGCCGCGCACCCTCAAACTCGAAATGACCGAACACGCCATCATTGCGCTGGGCACGGAGATGGTGGCCGCCATCCACACACTCAGCGCCATGGGTGTTGTGGTGTGGATGGACGACTTTGGCGCCGGCTACTCGTCGCTGGGCATGCTGGCCGACCTGCCGATTGCAGGCATCAAATGCGACCGGCTCTTTGTGCGAAAGCTGCCGCAGGACAGCCGGCGGCAGATGCTGCTGCGGCATATCAGCGCGCTGGCCGGCGAGTTCGGCCTGTCTGTGGTGGTGGAAGGCGTGGAGACCGTGGAGGAGCTGCAGACGCTGGCCGCCATTGGGCTGCACTGCATCCAGGGCTACGTGTTCAGCAAACCCATTCCAGCAGCCCACGTACCCGACTGGCACCACACCCACATGCAGCCCCAGCGCGCAGCGCTGCAGGCCTTGCTGCGCCCGGCGGGTTCCACACCGATTTCAGCACTCCCGCCCGCCATCGCGCCAGCCCCCGGACTCTGAACCCATGGCAACACTCAAAACACTGGTCCTGGGCGGGTACGGCAACTTTGGCGCACGCATCTGCCGCGCGCTGGCAGGCGACGCGGCCACGCGCCACCACATCGCCCTGCTGGTGGCAGGCCGCGATGCATCCCGCGCCCAGGCCTTGGCGAACACATTGGGCCACGGCGCTCAGGGCGTGGTCCTCGACCACCAGGCCCCGGGTCTGGCTGCCAGCTTGCGCGAATGGGGCGTGGATCTGGTCATCCACACTGCGGGGCCTTTTCAGGCACAGGGTTACAGCGTGGCCCAGGCCGCTGCTGAGGCGGGCGCGCACTACATCGACCTGGCCGATGGCCGCCGTTTTGTGTGCGACTTTCCAGCTGCCCTGCAGGCCGCGTTTACTGCCGCCGGACGCACCGCCATCGCTGGCGCCAGCACCGTGCCCGCGCTGTCCTCAGCCGTCATCGACCACCTGTGCGCGGACTGGCAGTGCATTGACAGCATCGATATCTGCATCGCCCCCGCGCAACGCGCGCCACGCGGACAGGCCACGCTGGCGGCCGTGCTGAGCTACTGCGGCCTGGCCATCGATGTGTGGCAAGACGGCCGCTGGCAGCCGAAACGGGGCTGGGCGCAGCCCACGCCGGTCCAGTTCCAGCGGCTGCAACCGCGCCTGGGGGCGGTCTGCGACATCCCGGATCTGGAAATTTTCCCGGCCCATTACAAAGCCCGCGACTGCGTCACCTTCCGCGCAGCGCTGGAGGTGGGCCTGGCACAGAGAGCCTTCGCCACCCTTGCAGCGCTGCGCCATTGGGGCGTGCTGCCCCACCCCGAAAAGCTGGCTTGGCTGATACACCACGCGGGCGGCGCGCTGGACTTTCTGGGCACGCCACTGGGCGGCATGGTGGTGCGCGTGGCGGGCACCGGTGCGCAAGGCCAGCCCCGCCGCCGCGCCTGGCACATTGCAGCCGACCACGACCATGGCCCCGAGATCCCCTGCATGGCCGCCATCCTGCTGGCGCGCCAACTGGCTGTTGGACAACCCTTGCCCACCGGCGCACACACCAGCACCAGCCTGCTGCCGCTGTCGGCCTTTGCACCCGAGTTTGCGAAGTGGGGCATGGTGACCGATGTGGTGGAGGAATGAGGCCATGGCCCACCGGAAATTGACCTTCCCGATGCCAGCGCGTGCCGACATTGTTTTTGATGCCTTCCACTACCACGAGTGGCGGTGCCAGTGGGATTCGCTGGTGCGCCGTACCAGCGTGGAACGTGGTGCGCCCTGTCCCAGTGTGGGCGCCACCACCGAGAACCTGGGTGCCGGCGCGTTGCGGGCGCTGTCCATGCGCACACAGTTCATCAGCTATGACCGCCCCGTGCTCGCGGCTGCGGCCATGGTTGGCCGTTCGTTCCCTTTCACCCAGTGGGCAGCCTCCATGCGCCACCAGGGCCAAGGCCCCCACCAGTCCCTGCTGATCTACACCTATACCTTTCAAGTGGGCCCGGCAGCCTTTCGGGCTGTCATGGAGCCTTTGGTGGACTGGATCTTTGTCCGCAAGACGCGCCAGCGTTTCCAGCGCCTGGCGCAGTTCCTGGCGATCCGCGCTGCCGACATTGCAGACTGGCAACAGGCGCAGGGCCCCGCGCCCTCTGCCGCGCACAAGGCCAGCCCATGAACCGCGCGTCCACCCAACTGCTGCGCGCCAGCCTCGTGCTCGTCTGGCTGGCCACCGCCGTGGTCAGCGTG
Source organism: Acidovorax sp. NN32 (assembly GCF_057597245.1). Lineage (NCBI taxonomy): Bacteria > Pseudomonadati > Pseudomonadota > Betaproteobacteria > Burkholderiales > Comamonadaceae > Acidovorax > Acidovorax sp. NN32. The sequence continues at coordinate 1,622,632 of NZ_CP199679.1, read as the reverse complement.
TGGGAGCTGCACGGCCAAAGCCGCGAGCTGCTGGCGGGCCTACCCGCCGCGTGGACCGAGGGCAACACATCGTGGCTACCCACCGCCATCATCCTGGCCGGGGCGGCTACCGATGCGGTGCTGGGGCTGTGGCTGGCGCTCCGCCCCGGCCGTAAGGCGTATGGAGCGGCCCTGCTGGTGATGCTGGCCATGACACTGCTGGCCACGGCCATACACCCTGCATGGTGGCTGCACCCCTTCGGGCCACTGACCAAAAACCTGCCCATTGCTGCCATCCTGTGGGTGCTGCTGCAAGACACGTCTACGACACCACCCAAGCCATGAGCCTGTACCTCACCCTCAAATGGCTGCACATCATCTCCAGCGTGCTGCTGGTGGGCACCGGGCTGGGCTCGGCGTTCTACATGTTCTTTACCAACCGCAGCGGCAATGTGCAGGCGCAGGCGGTGGTCACACGCCTGGTGGTGCGGGCGGACTGGTGGTTCACCACGCCCACGGTGTTCATCCAGCCCGCCACGGGGCTTGCCATGGCGGCCATGGCCGGGCTGCCCTGGAGCACGCCGTGGCTCGCAGTGTCCATTGCTCTGTACCTGGTGGCTGGTGCCTGCTGGCTGCCCGTGGTGTGGCTGCAGCTGCGCATGCGCGACATGGCGGTTGAGGCGGCACAGGCGCCCCAGGGCGACGGGGTGCTGCCACCTCTGTACTGGCGCTACGCCCGCTGGTGGGAGGCACTGGGCTACCCGGCCTTTGTGGCCATGGCCGTGGTGTTCTACCTGATGGTGAACAAACCGGCCCTGAACTTCTGAACCTATCATCGCCCCATGCTGATTGAGACGCTGGACACCGCCCGTGACCTGGGGCGCCTGAAGGAAATCCTGGGCGTGATGGTGCGCCACGGGTTTGGCGACACCGTGCGCCGCCTGGGCCTGGCCGACCGGCTGGAGCGCGCGGGCCAGGCGCTGAACTGGACCCACGCCGCCGACCTGGCCCGCGTGGAGCCGCCCGTGCAGGTGCGGCTGGCACTCGAAGAGCTGGGCCCCGCGTTCGTCAAGTTTGGCCAGATCCTTGCGGGCCGGGCTGACCTGTTTGGCCCGGAGTGGATCGCAGAATTCGAGAAGCTGCACAGCCAGGTGCCTGCCGTGCCCATCGATGCCCTGCGCCCGCAACTGCGCGAAGACCTGGGCGCCGATCCCGAAGCCGTCTTTGCCTGGTTTGACACCACGCCGCTGGCCGCCGCATCGATTGCGCAAGTGCACCGCGCGCGCCTGCAGGACGGCAGCGAAGTCATCGTCAAGATCCGCCGCCCCGGCGTTGCGGACACCATCCAGGCCGACCTGCGCCTGCTGCAGCGCCTGGCTGCGCTGGCCGAGGCAGAGCTGCCCGCGCTCAAGCCCTACCGGCCCCAGCAACTGGTGCGCGAGTTCGCGCGCTCATTGCGCCGCGAGCTGGACCTGGCCGGCGAATGCCGCCAGGCCGAACGCATTGCCACCAACATGGCCGCACTGCCCCACATCGTGATCCCGCGCGTGCACTGGACCTACACGCGCGAGCGCATCAACGTGCAGGATTTCATCGACGGCACACCCGGTGGCGCTCTCGCGGCGCTGACGTCCGAGGCCGGTTTTGACCGTACCGTGCTGGCGCAGCGGGGCGCGCAGGCAGTGCTGCAGATGATCGTGAAGGACGGCGTTTTCCACGCCGATCCGCACCCCGGTAACGTGTTCTACCTGCCCGGCAACCGCATTGCCTTCATCGACTTCGGCATGGTGGGCCGCCTGTCGCAGCGCCGGCGCGACGAGCTGCTGCAACTGCTGCTGGGCCTGGTCGAACACCAGCCCCAGGCCGTGGCCGACGTGCTGCTGGACTGGACGGGCGACGCGCAGGGCCTGAACCTGGGCCAGCTCGAAACCGAGATCGAGGCCTTTGTGGACCAGTACCACGGCGTGCCGCTGGCACAGCTGAGCCTGGGGCAGATGCTGGCCGACGTGACGGCCATCCTGCGCGAACACCACCTGGGGCTGCCGTCCGACCTCGCGCTGCTCATCAAGGCCTTCATCTCGCTCGAAGGCATGGGCCGCAACCTGGACCCGGACTTCCATATGGCCAGCGAAGCGCTGCCGCTGCTCAAGCAGGTGGTGCGCGAGCGCTACGAGCCCAAGGTGCTCGCCGGGCGCGCGTGGAGCACCCTGCGGCGTGCACTGGCCACGGTGGAGCAGTTGCCGGACGACCTCGGGCGGCTGCTGCGCAATGCGCGGCGCGGGCACCTGCAGGTGGGCATCGAGCTGGCCCACCTCAAACGTGTGGGCGACCAGATCGACCGGTCGGCCAACCGGCTGGCGATGGCGCTGGTAATTGCAGCGCTCATCATTGGCTCGTCCATCGTGATGACCGTGAAGGGTGGGCCTACGCTGTTTGGCCTGCCAGCGTTTGGCTTCCTGGGGTTCTTTGGTGCCGTGGTGTGTGGCCTGTGGCTGGTGCGGGCCATCTGGCGCAGCAGCCACCACCGCGACGATGACTGAGCATGCAGCTGTCGGGTTACGCCCTTCGGGCCAGCCCGATCTACGGCGCTGAGGCGGCAGCCCTTCTCCCCGCCGCCAGGAAACTGGCGCGACCAAAGCCGATGCCGCGGAACCGGCCTTGCCGGACCACCGCTGGCGTCCCCCTTTGGGGGAAGGCGCGAAGCGACTCAGGGGGATTTACCTGCCCGCGTTCGGGAAGAACAGCTGTTCGCCGCCGATCTTGTAGCCCGCAATGGCCGCCTGGCCTGCGGGCGACACCACCCAGTCCACAAACTTCTGCGCATCCTGCGCCTTCACATGGGGATGCTTGGCGGGGTTCACGACCATCACGCCGTACTGGTTGAAGAGCTTGGTGTCACCTTCGACCAACACGGCCAGGTCGGCGCGGTTCTTGAAGTTGAGCCAGGTGCCACGGTCGGCCAGCACATAGGCGCCGCTCGATGCCGCAATGTTGAGCGCAGGGCCCATGCCGCAGCCACACTCCTTGTAGCCGCTGCCTTTTGAGGTATTTGCGGCGTCGGCGCCCGCGAGCTTCCAGTAGCGCAGCTCGGCCGCGTGCGTGCCGCTCTTGTCGCCGCGCGAGATGAAGTTGCCATTGGCGGCAGACAGCTTCTGCAGGGCCTGAACGATGTCCTTGCCCTGGGTGCCCACCGGGTCGTTCTTGGGGCCGATCAGAATGAAGTCGTTGTACATCACGGGGTAGCGCTTCACGCCCCAGCCGTCGGCCACAAACTTCTCTTCGGCCACCTGGTCGTGCACGAACAGCACGTCGGCATCACCCCGGCGCGCCATGTCGAGGGCCTGGCCGGTGCCCAGGGCCACCACCTTCACGTCCAGGCCGCTGGCCTTCTTGAACTCGGGCATCAGGTGGCCGAACAGGCCCGACTGCTCGGTGGAGGTGGTGGACGCCATGGTGATGTTCTGGGCAAGTACCGGGCCGGATGCTACAAATACTATAGCTGCTAGCGCTTTAGGGATAAGCGCTAGGCCATAAAAAGGCTTGGAGTTTTTCATCGCCGGGCCGCCCCACGATGAAAAAGCCCCCTGGGGGGCAGCGACCCCCCGAAGTGGGGAGCGTGGGGGTCAATTCTTGTCATACCAGTTCTCCTTTGACAAACAGACGGGCGGCCTCCGGCAAGGGGCCGTTGAAAAAGTCGTGCACGGGCAGGTCGGCCACCAGGCGGCCGTGCTCCAGGTAGATCACGCGGCTGGCCAGACGTTTGACCTGGCCCAGGTTGTGGCTGCTGAAGACCATGGTCACGGGGTGGGCCGGGCCGGCTGCGCTGTGGCTGGCGGCAAAGTCGGCCATCAGGGCTTCGACCTCGCGCTTGGCATGGGGATCGAGGCTCGCGGTGGGTTCGTCCAGCAGCAGCACGTCGGGCCGCAGCGCCCAGGCGCGGGCCAGCGCCACACGCTGCTGCTGCCCGCCCGACAGGGTGCGCGCGTTCTGCGCGGCGATGTCGGCCAGGCCCACGCGCTGCAGTGCCGTGAGGGCCTGCAGCCGCGCATCGCGCCAGCGCGTGCCGCGCAGCCACAGCGCCAGCGCCACGTTGTTCTGCGCGCTGGTGCGCAGCATGTGCGGGCGCTGGAACAGCATGGCCTGCTGCAAGGTGGCATCGCACTGAAAGCCTCCGCCCGCCGCATCCGCCAAGCCGTGCAGCACGCGCAGCAGCGTGCTTTTGCCACTGCCATTGGCGCCCACCAGTGCCACGCGCTCGCCGGGCGCGATGCACAGCGAGACCTGGTCCAGCGCCTGCACGCGGCCGTAGCGCACGGACACCTGGCGCAGATCCACCCACGAAGGGGCCAACGGCGCGTTCACGCGGCCACCCCCACCGGCGTGCTGGACGCAGAGCCATCCACCCGTTCTCGCCAGCGGCGCACCAGCGCGATCAACACATTGAGCGCCAGCACCACGGCCAGCAGGATGATGCCCAGCGCCAGCGCCAGGGGCAGGTCACCCTTGCTGGTCTCCAGCGCAATGGCGGTGGTCATCACACGCGTGAAGCCGTCGATGTTGCCGCCCACGATCATCACCGCGCCCACCTCGGAGATCGCTCGGCCAAACGAGGCCAGCAACACGGTGAGCAGGGCATATCGCTCGTCCCAGGCCAGCAGCAGGCTGCGCAGCAGCGGGCTCGCGCCCATCGACCGCAGTTGTTCGCCATGCGCGCGCTCGGCGTCTTCCACCGCCTGCCGCGTCAGCGCCGTGACCACCGGCAGCACCAAAATGGCCTGCGCCAGCACCATGGCCTTGAAGCTGAACAGCCAGCCCAGCGCACCCAGCGGCCCGCTGCGCGAGAGCACCAGGTACACCACGAGCCCCACCACCACCGACGGTACCGCCAGCAAGGTGTTGAGTACCGCCAGCACGGCACCGCGCCCGGCAAAGCGGGCGACGCCGAGCCAGGCGCCCAGCACCAGGCCCACGCCACAGGCGATCAGGCAGGCGGTGGCGCTGACGGACAAGGAGCGGCCCACGATGGTCCACAGGACGGGGTCGGAGGAGAGGGTGAGTTGCAGCGCTGTGCTCGCGCTTTCGGTGAGGGTGGACATGGGGCCTTGTGATCGGGTTCAGCTATCGTAGGCACCTCACCAATATCCAGCGATATGAACGTCCGTGCATAGGGTCCAACTTCACTACACGCTCAGCCGCGATGCAGGCAATGCGCTGATCCGCAATCCACTGCCCGAACTGCTGCAGGCCGTGGCCGAGCAGGGCTCCATCTCGGGCGCGGCGCGCGCGCTGGACCTGTCCTACCGCCATGTCTGGGGCGCCCTCAAGCGCTGGGAGGAGCAATTGGGCGGCGAGCTGATCATCTGGGGCAAGGGGCAGTCGGCGCAGCTCAGCGAGTTCGGCACCAAGTTGCTGTGGGCCGAGCGCCAGGCCCAGGCGCGGCTCGCGCCGCAGATCGCCGCGCTGCATGCCGACCTGGAGCGCGCCTTTGCCGTGGCCTTTGACCCCAACGCCCACGTGCTCACCCTGTACGCCAGCCATGACGATGCGCTGGTGGCGCTGCGCACCCACGCCGCCGCGCAGGCCGATGCGGGGGCACTGCACCTCGATATCCGCTTCACGGGCAGCGTGGACGCCATCCGCGCGCTGAACGAGGGGCGTTGCACGCTGGCGGGTTTTCACACGGTGGAGCACCCCGCAGCCGATTCATTGACTGCGCGCACCTACAAGCCCCTGCTGCAGCCCGGGTTGCACAAGATCATCGGCTTTGCCCAGCGCACCCAGGGCCTCATCGTGGCACCGGGCAACCCGCTCGGGCTGAGCAGTCTGGCCGACGTGGCCCGCACCAGCGCCCGATTTCTCAACCGGCCACTGGGCACCGGCACCCGCGTGCTGCTCGACGACCTGCTGGCCCAGGCTGGCGTGGAGGCCCAGGCCATTCGAGGCTATGCGCTCAACGAACCGTCGCACACCGCCATTGCCCAGGCCGTGGCTGCGGGCGCGGCCGATGTGGGCATGGGCATTGAAGTGGCAGCCCGGGCGCGTGGGCTGGATTTTGTGCCGCTGGTGCACGAGCGCTACCACCTGGCCTGCCTGAAAGCCAGCCTGGACCAACCCGCCACGCTGGCCCTGCGCAACTTGCTGCAAACCCCCGAATGGCTGGCCCAGATGGCCACCTTGCCGGGCTACAGCCCCTGGCAGTGCGGTGAGGTGCAGGCCATGAACACGGTGCTGCCGTGGTGGCAGTTCACCCGCAAAAAGCGCACTTCCGAGCCTAGGAAGAAACCCTAATTGCTACTTTTTTTATAGCTGCAGAATGAGTACCGGCTGCGGGATAACACCGTCACGCTGCCGTCAGCCTGGGCCTACAGTGCTCCGTAGAATCGCGCCGTTGTAAAAGTTTGTCGAATCGTTGCGCTTACCGGCGCGTGGGTCGGCATATCGCACGCAAAGCCTTTTTATTGGAGACACCATGCAGGCTCTACTGAAGTTATCAAGGGGGATCGACTGGCTTAACACCCAGGTCGGCAAATACGTGGTCTGGCTCATCCTGGCCTCCACGGTGATCAGCGGCGTGAACGCGATAGTGCGCAAAGCGTTCAACATCAGCTCCAACGGTTTTCTGGAAATCCAGTGGTACCTGTTTGCCGCGTCGTTCCTGCTGGCCGCTGGCTACACGCTGCTCCAGGGCGAACACGTCAAGGTGGACGTGATCTCCAGCCGCTTTTCCAAGCGCACCCAGATCTGGATCGACGTATTCGGCTACATCGTCTTCCTCACGCCCATGTGCCTGGCCGTGCTCTGGTATGGCATTCCCTTCTTCACCCGCGCCCTCGCGTCGGGCGAAATGTCGAACAACGCTGGCGGGCTGATCCGCTGGCCCGTGTACCTGATGATGCCGCTGGGTTTTGCCCTGCTGTGGCTGCAAGGCATCTCCGAACTCATCAAGCGCCTGGGTTTCCTCCAGGGCCTCATCGAAGACCCCACGGTCAAGAAGATTGAAAAAACGGCTGAAGAAGAACTGGCCGAATCCATCCGCAACCTGGCCGAAGCCGCCAAGGGCAACGGCAAGAACAAGGCCGAGGCCCACTGAGCGGCCCCACCAAGCGGAGACACACACCATGGAATTTCTTACCCACAACCTTGCCCCCATCATGTTCGCGGGGCTCATCTGCTTTTTGCTGGTGGGCTTCCCGGTCGCCTTCAGCCTGGGCGCCTGCGGACTGTTCTTCGCCTTCATCGGCATTGAATTGAACGTGCTGCCCGAAGCCCTGCTGCAAGCAGTGCCGCTGCGCATCTTCGGCATCATGCAAAACGATACCTTGCTGGCCATTCCGTTCTTCACGCTCATGGGGCTCATACTGGAGCGAAGCGGGATGGCGGAGGACCTGCTCGACACCATCGGACAGCTGTTTGGCCCCATCCGCGGCGGCCTGGCACTGGCCGTGATCTTCGTGGGTGCGCTGCTGGCAGCCACCACAGGCGTGGTGGCCGCATCGGTGATCTCGATGGGCCTGATCTCGCTGCCCATCATGCTGCGCTACGGCTATGACCGGCGACTCGCGGCAGGGGTGATCGCAGCCTCCGGCACGCTGGCACAGATCATTCCGCCCTCTCTGGTGCTCATCATCATTGCCGACCAGATGGGCCGCAGCGTGGGCGACATGTACAAGGGCGCGTTCCTGCCCGGCCTGATGCTGACGGGTTTTTATGCAGGCTACGTGATCCTGCTGGCCATCTTCAAGCCCCAGTGGGTGCCTGCCATCCCGCCCGAAGCGCGCACGTTGCGGGACGACAATGGCAAGAGCGGTGTGACCTCGCTGCTGGTGCTGACCGGCATCTGCGTGGCCGCATCGATGTATGTGGCCAAGAACATGCCCGCCCTGCACACCTGGTGGTCCGGTGAAGCCGTGGACCGCGTGGCGCTGGACGAAACCATCGTGGTGTCCATGTGTTTTGGTGTGGCACTGGCCTTCGTGGCAGCCAGCATCAACAAGATCACCCGCATGGGCCTGCTGTCCCGCGCAGCCGAGCGCGTGACGTTTGTGCTGATCCCGCCACTGCTGCTGATCTTCCTGGTGCTGGGCACCATCTTCCTGGGCGTTGCAACCCCCACAGAAGGCGGCGCCATGGGCGCATTGGGCGCGGGCATCATGGCCATCATCCGTGGCCGCCTCACGATGTCGCTGCTGCGCCAGGCTGTCACCACCACCACCAAGCTGTCATGTTTTGTGGTGTTCATCCTGGTGGGCGCCACCATGTTCGGCCTGACCTTCCAGGGCGTGGACGGCCCGCTGTGGGTGGAGCACCTGCTGACCGGCCTGCCCGGTGGCCAGCTGGGCTTCCTGATCGTCGTTAACGTCATGGTGTTCTTCCTGGCGTTCTTCCTGGACTTCTTTGAACTGTCCTTCATCGTCGTGCCCCTGCTGGCCCCCGTGGCCGACAAGCTGGGCATTGACCTGATCTGGTTTGGCGTGCTGCTGGCCATCAACATGCAGACGTCGTTCATGCACCCACCGTTTGGCTTTGCGCTGTTCTACCTGCGCAGCGTGGCCCCGGCGAAGGAGTACATGGACAAGGTCACCAAGAAGATGATTGCGCCGGTCACCACCCCCCAGATCTACTGGGGTGCCATTCCCTTCCTGTGCATCCAACTGCTGATGGTGGCTCTGGTGATCGCCTTCCCGGGCATTGTCTCCAGCGGGCTCGACGAGAAGCAGGTCTATGACCTCGACAAGGTCCGCATGGAAATGGAAGCCGCCATGCCCGACGCTAGCGCCGAAGCGGCCGATCCGACTGCCGGCATGGCAGGCGCTGCGGACCCCGCGCCTGCTCCTGCAGCAGACGACCCCCTGAAGGCACTGCAAGACTCCATGTCCACCGACAAGAAGTGAGTACACCGCTTGCAAGACGACCGTGATTCAGTCTGACCCGGGCCCCGCGCCCTGGTCCTCAAACCTCCGCAGATGGGAAACCTCTGCGGAGGTTTTTTTATGGAGCAGACGCGGAGGGGGTCCGGTGCGCCATGGATCATGGAGGTAGCGGTGGGGCATCGACTTTGGCACATCGCGCAAGCAGACGAGACTCTTGATCCCCTACCCCCTTTCTTGGCGGCGAACAGCCCCAAGGAAGCCTCTTCACGAATCGAGAGGCTTCAGCAGGAAACAGGCACCGGCCGCGCACTCCAAGGCATCGAGAGTCAAGCAGCCTGGTCGGGCTGGGCTTGGGGGCTTGGGACCTCGCCCACGTTCCTGCGGTTGAGGGGGCCGCATGGCCGCAGCAAGGTGCCGCCTCACAGAACACAGGGACGAAAAAAAACCCGCCCAAAAGTGGACGGGTTTTGCAGACCTTGGAATGGCAGCTTGCGCCGCCACTCCAGAGCCACTCGGGATCAGAGCTTCTGCGAAGACATGAACGAGTCGTAGCGGGCTTCGGCAAAACGGAACCAGAGCACCTGATCACGCTGGAATGCGCGCATGTCGGCGTAGATCTTCTTCCACTCGGGGCTTTTCGCGTCGTTGGCAGCGAAGACTTCCATGGAGGCCTTGAACGAAGCGTCCATCACGGCTTGCGAGAACGGCAGCACCTTGGTCTTGGCAGCCACCAGTTGCTTGAGGGCCGTGGGGTTCAGCGCATCGTACTTGGCCAGCATGTCGATGTGGGCCACGTTGGTTGCGGCTTCGATGATGGCCTTGTTCTCGGCAGACAGGCCGTCGAAGGCCTTCTGGTTGACGAAGAAGTCCACTTCCGGGCCACCTTCCCACCAGCCGGGGTAGTAGTAGAACGGAGCCACCTTGTTGAAGCCCAGCTTCTGGTCGTCGTACGGACCCACCCATTCAGCAGCGTCCAGCGTGCCCTTTTCGAGGGCCTGGTAGATTTCGCCGCCAGGGATGCTCTGGGGCACAGCGCCCAGCTTTTGCATCACTTCACCGACCAGACCACCGCCCAGGCGCATCTTCATGCCCTTGAAATCATCCGGCGACTTGATCTCCTTGCGGAACCAGCCACCCATCTGGGTGCCGGTGTTGCCGCCAGCGAAGCTGATGGCGTTGTAGTTCGCGTAGAACTCGTTCATCAGCTTGCGGCCATTGCCATGCAGCATCCAGGCATTCATCTGGCGGGCATTGAAGCCGAAGGGCACTGCCGAACCCAGCGCGAAGGCGGGGTTCTTGCCGTAGAAGTAGTAAGGCACGGTGTGGCACATCTCCACGGTGCCCTGCTGCACGCCGTCCATCACGCCAAAGGGGGGCATCAACTCGCCACCAGCGTGCACGGAGATTTCAAACTTGCCACCCGACATGGCCTTGACGGCCTTGGAGAACACATCAGCGCCGCCATAGATGGTGTCCAGCGACTTGGGGAAGCTGGAAGCCAGACGCCAACGAATGGCAGCCTGGGCGTGGACGGCAGGCGCAACGCCTGCAGCCAGCACGCCAGCGATGCCAGCCTGCTTGATGATTGAACGACGATCCATGAGGTTCTCTCCGATATAGTGATTGCGAAACTTGGGCGCACGCGTTGTGCACGGCGCCGTCAAGGACTTGTTTGAGCCGGGTTCATTGTAGAAACATGCCCCCTCAGACTTTTGCGGGTTTTCCCGCGAAAATCCCTGCCCTTGCACATGGCTTCAGGCTTCTGCAAGCATCTTGGGGACAGCCGCACACACCCCGCTGCAAAACGGGACTGCAGCAGACCACCCTGGCAGATCAGGCAGCCCGCACCGACTGCAGCGCGGGCAAAAACCGCCGCTCGATCGCAAGGCGGATTCCCTCGGCATCGAGCCCTTGCAACGCAAGCAGCTTGGCCGGGTCGCCATGTTCGATGAACACGTCCGGCAGGCCCAGCTGCAGCACGGGCCGCACGATGCCCATGCTGTGGAGCGCCTCGGTCACGGCGCTGCCCGCACCGCCCATGATCGCCCCCTCTTCCAGCGTGACCAGCGCATCGTGGCGCTCGGCCACCTCGCGCAACAAGGCCTCGTCGATGGGTTTGGCCCAGCGCATGTTGACCACCGTGGCGTCCAGAGCCTCGGCCGCTTCCAGCGCGGGGTACAGCAACGTGCCAAACGACAGGATCGCGATGCGCGGCGCCTTGGCATCGGTGCCCTGGCGCTCGCGACGGATCTCGCCTTTGCCAAAAGGCAGGCCATCCAACGCCGCCAGTGGTGCCACACCAGCACCGCTGCCACGCGGGTAACGCACGGCCACAGGGTGGTCCTGCTCGAAGGCGCTGCTGAGCAGTTGGCGGCATTCGCGCTCGTCAGCCGGGCAGGCCATGCTCATGTTGGGAATACAGCGCACAAACGGGATGTCGTACGCGCCTGCATGCGTGGCACCGTCGGCGCCTACCAGGCCCGCGCGGTCCAGCGCAAACACCACGGGCAGGTTTTGCAGGGCCACGTCGTGGATCAGCTGGTCATAACCGCGCTGCAAGAAGGTGGAGTAAATCGCCACCACCGGCTTGACGCCTTCGCAGGCCATGCCGGCGGCAAAGGTTACGGCATGCTGCTCGGCAATGCCCACGTCGTAGTAGCGGTCCGGGAAACGTTTTTCAAACTCCACCATGCCCGAGCCCTCGCGCATGGCGGGCGTGATGCCCACCAGGCGAGAGTCGTGTGCGGCCATGTCGCACAGCCACTGACCAAACACCTGCGTGAACGTCTGCTTGGGCGGCGTGGCGGGCTTGGTGAGGCCCACGGAGGGGTCGAACTTGCCGGGGCCATGGTAGGCCACGGGGTCGGCCTCGGCCAGCTTGTAGCCCTGGCCTTTTTTGGTGACCACGTGCAGGAACTGCGGGCCTTTGAGGCCCTTGATGTTCTCCAGCGTGGGGATCAGCGAATCGAGGTCATGCCCATCAATGGGGCCGATGTAGTTGAAGCCGAACTTCTCGAACAACGTGGCAGGCACCACCATGCCCTTGGCCTGCTGCTCAAAGCGCTTGGCCAGCTCCAGCAGGGGCGGCACGGGGCGCAGCACGGTCTTGCCCACGTTCTTGGCAGCCGCGTAGAACTGCCCGCTCATGAGCTGAGCGAGGTAGCGATTGAGCGCGCCCACGGGCGGGCTGATGCTCATGTCGTTGTCGTTCAGCACCACGAGCAGGTTGGCATCGGCCACACCGCCGTTGTTCAGTGCCTCAAACGCCATGCCCGCACTCATGGCGCCATCGCCGATGATCGCCACGGCGTGGCGGTTTTCGCCCTTGCGCTTGGCGGCCAGCGCCATGCCCAACGCGGCCGAGATGCTGGTGCTCGAATGCGCCGTGCCAAAGGTGTCGTAAATGCTCTCGGCCCGCTGCGGAAAGCCCGAGATACCGCCCAACTGGCGCAGCGTGTGCATGCGGTCGCGGCGGCCGGTCAGGATCTTGTGCGGATAGGTCTGGTGGCCCACGTCCCACACCAGGCGGTCTTCAGGGGTGTTGAAGACATGGTGCAGCGCGATCGTCAGTTCCACCGTGCCCAGGTTGGAGCTGAGGTGTCCGCCCGTGCGCGCAACACTTTCGATCACGAACCCGCGCAACTCGGTCGCCAGGGCCTTGAGATCTGCGCGCGATAGCTGGCGCAGGTCGGCCGGGTCATTGATGGTCTGCAGCAGGGGAAAGGACATCGTGGACATTTACTATTCTTTTCATAGCTGCCAGCGCTTTACAGGAAAGCGCTGGAGGCCAATTTGGCATTGATTTCACTGCAACGGGCATGAACAGGGTGCAGCACGGATCATCGGGCCAGGCTCAGTGCGAGCGGCGCACCACCATGTCCGCCAGGGCCGCCAGCGCGCGGCTATCGGGCAGGCCACTGCGGGCCAGGGCCGCATAGGCCTCGGCCAGCAGCTCCTGGGCATAGGCCTGCGCCCGCGCTAGCCCCAGCAAAGACACATAGGTGGGCTTGTCGGCCGCAGCATCCTTGCCGGCCGTCTTGCCCAGCGTGGCCGAATCGGCCACCACGTCCAGGATGTCATCCACCACCTGGAACGCAAGACCCATGGCGGCGCCATAGTCGGACAGCGCCTGGTAGGCCGCGCCCACGGCGTGGCCGCACGCCGCCCCCATGAGCACACTGCCCTGCAGCAGCGCGCCGGTCTTGAGCCGGTGCATCTGGCGCAACTGGTCTTCGGTCAGCGCCACACCCACGCTGGCCAGGTCGATGGCCTGCCCGCCCGCCATGCCGGCCGATCCGGCGGCCCGCGCCAGCAGCCTGCACAGCGTGGCCTGCGTGGCGGCGGGGATGAGGGTGTTGTCGGGCGTGAGCAACTCAAATGCAAAGGCCTGCAAGGCATCGCCCGCCAGCAGCGCCTGGGCCTCGCCAAACTGCACATGCACGGTGGGCTTGCCACGGCGCAGCACGTCGTTGTCCATGCAGGGCATGTCGTCGTGCACCAGCGAGTAGGCATGAATGAGTTCCACCGCGCACGCGGCCCGCAGGGCCGCCTCGTCCAGGCCAGCGCGCAGCGCGGCATCGTCAACCACCGCAGAGGCCGGTGCGCCACTGCAGACCGCCTCATAGGCCGCCAGCACCAGCAGGGGCCGCAGCCGCTTGCCGCCATCGAGCACGGCATAGCGCATGGCGTCGCCCAGCCCGGCGGGTGCGCCATCGCCCACCCATTGCGACAGGGCCTGCTCCACCCGGGCCAGGTGGTTCTGGCTCCAGAGGTTCATGTCCAGCGGCTGGCTCTCGAAATTCGTTGGCACCGCGCTCATTCCTGGTTCCATGGTTGCAGTTGCCCTTCATCCAGCACCTTGATCTGGTCCTGCACGGCTTCGAGCCGCTGGCGGCAAAACGCCAGCAACGTGGCGCCGCGCTGGTAGCCGGCCAGCATCTGGTCCAGCGGCAACTGGCCCGACTCGATGCGGGCCACGAGTTGCTCCAGCTCTTCCAGGGCCGCCTCGTAGCTGGCAGGTTCGGCGGGAGGAGCGGGGGTTGCGGGGGCCTTGGGCATGGAGGGGGCGGCAGAGCGCGGGTGAAAAACCGATGATTTTAGGCGCACCGGTACGCCCTTCGTGTCAGACGCGGTCCGATGCGTGACGCCGCTCTATTTTCAGAAAGCGATGTTTTCTATTCACGTAGCGGGGGTGCGGGAATAACCCCACCGCCTATAATCCCATTCCAGTCGAGCCGGCTAGCCACCCTAGCCGGTTTCCTTTTTTCCAGATGCGCATTCCCCGGCGCACCTCCCGCACTTTCTCCCTGTGGGGAGTCTTTAGGTCAGGTCACCCATGTCTGATTTAAGTCTTCAACTGCAGCAGGCCGCAAGCCAACTACCAGTTTCAAGCTACTTTGACGATGCGCTGTTCCAGCGCGAGCTGGACACCATCTTCCAGCGCGGGCCCCGCTATGTGGGGCACCAATTGGCGGTGCCCAACACGGGCGACTATTACGCACTGCCCCAGGAGGGCGAGGGCCGCGCCTTGGTGCGCAACGCCCAAGGCGGCATTGAGCTGGTGTCCAACGTGTGCCGCCACCGCCAGGCCGTCATGCTCAAGGGCAAAGGCTCGCTGAACACCCAGCAAAAGGGCAGCGCGGGCGGCAACATCGTGTGCCCATTGCACCGCTGGACGTACAGCCCCCAGGGCGAGCTGCTGGGCGCACCCCACTTTGCGCATGACCCGTGCCTGAACCTCAACAACTACAAGCTGCGCGAGTGGAACGGCCTGCTGTTTGAAGACAACGGCTACGACGTGGCCGCCGACCTGGCCCAGATGGGCCCGCGTGCCGACCTGGACTTTGACGGGTACGTGCTCGACCACGTGGAGCTGCACGAGTGCAACTACAACTGGAAGACCTTCATCGAGGTCTATCTGGAGGACTACCACGTTGGCCCCTTCCACCCGGGCCTGGGCAGCTTTGTGACGTGTGACGACCTGCGCTGGGAGTTCGGCAAGAACTACTCGGTACAAACCGTGGGTGTGGCCAACCGCCTGGGCAAGGCCGGCAGCCCGGTGTACGAGCGCTGGCACAAGGCGCTGCTGGACTATCGCGAAGGCAAGCCGCCGAAGTACGGCGCCATCTGGCTCACGCTGTACCCGCACATCATGATCGAGTGGTACCCGCATGTGCTCACCGTGTCCACGCTGCACCCCATCAGCCCCACCAAGACGCTGAACATGGTGGAGTTCTACTACCCCGAGGAGATCGCTGCCTTCGAGCGCGAATTCGTCGAGGCGCAAAAGGCCGCCTACATGGAGACCTGCATCGAGGACGACGAAATCGGCGAGCGCATGGACGCAGGCCGCAAGGCCCTGCTGGCGCGCGGCGACAACGAAGTCGGCCCCTACCAGAGCCCCATGGAAGATGGCATGCAGCACTTCCACGAGTGGTACCGCCAGGTCATGGGAAGCCCCCCCTGAGCCACTTCGCGTCTTCCCCCCACGGGGGACGCCCCCCGGCGTACGCAAGCGAAGTGCCGCATCCGCGGCTTGGCGGCCCTCGCGCGGGGGCACTGGCCTGGGCACCGCCAGTTTTGAGAGGCCCCAACCTGAGTCTGTGCCGTCGATCCGTGAAGTCTCGAACAGCGAGGTAAACGCTATCCATTCGCGACGACTACCCTGACCGCTCTCATTACAATAGCTGCCACCGCTTGATCCGCAAGCGCTGGCAGCTATTTTTATTTCAAGCCGTGCAATCCCATGCCCCACGTGCGGCGCGCGGCCTTTCACAGGATCACGTCACGATGCAAGCCCTCTGGATGGTGTTGGCCGCGTTCTTGTTTGCCAGCATGGGCGTGTGCGTCAAGATCGCATCGGACTTCTTCAACTCGGCCGAACTGGTGTGTTACCGGGGCCTGATCGGCATGGCCATCCTGTGGCTGCTGGCACGCTCTCAAAAAGTGACGCTGGCCACGCAATACCCCGGCATGCACGCCTGGCGTAGCCTGGTGGGGGTGGCGTCGCTGGGCGCATGGTTCTACGCCATTGCCCACCTGCCGCTGGCCACGGCCATGACGCTCAACTACATGAGCAGCGTGTGGATCGCCGCCTTCCTGGTCGGCGGCACGCTGCTGGCCTGGCGCCCTTCTGCGGCATCGCCACGGCCCGCCCTGCAAGGGCCGCTGATTCTCACCGTACTCACCGGATTCGTGGGCGTGGTGCTGATGCTGCGCCCCAGCCTGGACCAGAACCAGGCCTTTGCCGGACTGATCGGGCTGATGTCGGGCCTGACGGCTGCATTTGCCTACATGCAGGTGGTAGCGCTGTCGCGCCTGGGCGAGCCCGAATCGCGCACCGTTTTTTACTTCGCCGTGGGCTCTGCGGTGGCGGGGGGCGGGGCCATGCTGTTTACCGGCGTGTCGGACTGGCCAGGCTGGCAGGCGCTGTGGCTGCTGCCCATCGGTGTGCTGGCTGCGGGCGGCCAGCTGTGCATGACCAAGGCTTACGCCAGCGCCAAGACCCAGCGCGGCACGCTGGTGGTCGCCAACCTGCAGTATTCGGGCATCGTGTTTGCCGCCGTCTACAGCGTGCTGCTGTTTGGTGACAAGATCCCGCCCATCGGCTGGTTCGGCATGGCCCTCATCGTGGGCAGCGGCATTGTGGCCACCATCCTGCGCGCGCGGGCTGCGCCCGGGGCACCTGCCGAAGAACACTGACGGATACAAAAACAGATACGGCCACACGAGGACACGCCCCACCGGGATGGCCACAATGGAGCCCCTTTCGACGCACTCCGTCACTTTGCCCATTTTCTGCCGATGACCACCTACACCACGCTCATCTCTGCCCCCGACCTGCAATCCCTGATCGCCAGCGGTGCGCCGCTGATGGTGTTTGACTGCAGCTTCGAACTGATGCAACCCACGGCCGGTGCCCAGCAGTACGCACAGGCGCACATCCCCGGCGCGGTGTACGCCAACCTTGACAACGACCTCAGCGCCAAACACGGTGCCCCCGGCGCTCACGGCACGCTGACCGCCCAGGAAGCCGACCAGCCGGCATCCGGTGGACGCCACCCCCTGCCCAGCCGCGAGCGTTTTGCCATGTGGCTCTCCAGCGTGGGTTTTGCCAATGGCATGCAGGCCGTGGTGTACGACCGCCAGGGCGCCAACTACTGTGGCCGCCTGTGGTGGATGCTCAAGTGGGCGGGGCATGAAGCCGTGGCCGTGCTCGACGGTGGGCTGCAAGCCTGGCAGGCCGCCGGTGGGGCGGTGAACAGCGGCGAAGAGCCCGCGCACTTCCAGACCAACTTCCAGCTGGGTGCCCCCTTGCGCCAGCTGGCCACGGCCAGCGAGGTGCTTGCGCGCCTGCAGCAGCCCGGCCAGACCGTGATCGACGCCCGTGCAGGTGCCCGCTACCGGGGAGAGGTGGAGCCGCTGGACCCCGTGGCCGGCCACATTCCGGGCGCGCTGAACCGCCCCTTTGCCGAAAACATCGGCGCGGATGGCCGCTTCAAGCCTGCCGACGTGCTGCGCGCTGAATTTGAAGCGCTGCTGGGCGGCCGTGACCCCGCCACCGTGGTGCACCAGTGCGGCAGCGGCGTGAGCGCCGTGCCCAATCTGCTGGGCATGGAGATAGCCGGCCTCGGCCCGACGGCATTGTTTGCCGGCAGCTGGAGCGAGTGGTGTTCAGACCCCACGCGCCCGGTCGAAAAAGGCTGATCCAGCGTCCAGCACGGCAGCGCAGGTTGTAAAAGTGCAAAAAAGATGGTTTTGAGGGTGCTATCAAAACCATGAACAGAAGTGGGCAGCCTGGGCCCACTGCCACAGCAGCGGCCATCGCCTGAAATGCCAGCCTGCACCTGATGTGCGTGTAGGGCAAATTCCTACACGGCCCACCGCAGAACCAGACACGCGGCACAGCCAAACCCCGACTTAATTTCTGATTGGGGCGGTTTCACAATCCATTTCAACGGATCACGCAAAACCTGCAATCAGCAGGCAACGCAAGACCCGGTACTGGAAAAAGGAAGCTGCCATGACCAACGAACAAATTCTCGCTGAAATCCGCGAAGCCAACCTCACCTACCTGATGTTGGCCCAAACCCTGATCCGTCAGGACAAGGCCGAAGCCGTGTTCCGCTTGGGCATGAACGAAGAGTCTGCCGACATTCTGGCATCGCTGTCGCCAGCGCAAGTGATGAAACTGGCCTCCCGCAACACGCTTCTTTGCAGCTTCCGCGTGGACGACAACCTGGTGTGGAGCTTGCTCACCAACCACTCAGCCAAGAAGGTGGGCAACGAAGCCACCAACACGCTGCACGCCAACATCCTGATGGCCAGCCGCGTGTCGGAAGTGCTCTGAAGCACTTGCCCGCAGCCCTCTTCCCCCAGTCTCCACCGAAAGCCCGCCATGTCCACCAACGCACCCGCTGCCAAAGCCCCCGCCAAGAGCGTGCTGAACGAATCCAAGCAGATCGAACGCGCGGCCATGCTGATCCAGATGGGCGCCCGCATGCAGGTGCTGGAATCGGAAACCACGCTGTCGTATGAACGGCTGATCCGGCTGTACAAAGAGATCGCGGGCAAGTCACCCTCGAAAGGCCAGCTGCCCTTCTCCACCGACTGGTTCCTGACCTGGCAAGAGAACATCCACAGCTCGCTGTTCCTGAACATCTACGAATACCTGTCCAAGGGCGTGGACCTGGATTCGGTGGAGCTGCTGACCAAAGCCTACCGCCTGTACAACGAACAGGTCGCCACGGCCGAGATCGAACCCCTGCTCTCCTTCACACGCGCCTGGCGCCTGGTGAAATTTGTGGACGCTGGCATGCTGACGCGCACCAAGTGCAGCCAGTGCAGCGGCCAGTTCGTGACCGAGCTGTATGAGAACCGCCACTTCACCTGCGGCCTGTGCAACCCACCCGCCCGCGCCGGCAAGAGCAAGACGGCAGGCGCACTCATGTTGCACTGAGATGGATATCAAAGCATTAGCTTTTTGCACCTACCAAACGGGCGCGCTAGCCTGATTCCCACCCCGACCGAAAAAATGGGCGCTGCACCCGCCAGGGCCGCCGCGCAAGGGCCGCCCCGCCGCGCTGGCGGCGTCCCACTTCCCGCGCGTAGCGCGAGAGAAGGGGGAAGCGGCGAAGCCGCTCAGGGGGATGTCATCTATCTTCCAGCCAGCAGCGCGCGCACGTTTTCATCCATTGGCACGGCATAGCTGTGCGCCGCCACCACGGTGTTGCCTACCGGGTTCACCAGCTTGAGGCTGATGTACACCACCGACGTGGATACCGCATACGTGCCCACCACCACGGCCTGCGCGTTCTGCGACTGGCTCACCTCGCGCACTTCGCGCGACAGCAGCAGCTCACCCTGGTCGCGCTGCAGCAGCAGGTTCTCGCGCAGTTTCACCTCGGTCACCTTCAGACCCCGGTGCACCATGCGGCCCGCGATCTGCTCCGAGAAGATGCGGCCCAGCCGCGACGATTCAGTGAGCCGGTCCACATTGACCAGCGTGGCCACCAGCACGGGCTGGTTGGCATCCAGCGGTGCGGTCTGCAGCAGCGCATCGGTGGCGCGTTCATTCAGCTCGATGAGGTTGGAGCGCGATATTCCGCCCGCCCGGTCACCGTAGTAGTAGCTGTGCATGGGGTTGGTGGTCTCGCAGCCCTGCAGCCCCCCCAGCGCAAGGGCGGCAGCCGCCCACCAGCTGGCGGCGCGTGCACCCCGGGGAGCTTGTTGCGACATCCACAGCCCCTTCATGGCGCCACCACCCGCCAAGTCTTGACGGGCGTCATCGGTGCAGGCGCGGGCGGCCGCTCGGGCTGATACAGCACCGCGTCGGCCCCCTCGATGTAATACAGATCGGCCGTTCCGGCCAGGTACCGGTCGCGCGACTTGAGCGTGGATGTGATCAGCACCTCGGTGCGCGTGGGTCCGCCTGCGGCGGCGCCCTGGGTGTAGAGCTGGGCCATGTCCAGCGCCACCCCTGCCCCCACGCCCAGGGCCGTGGCCACACCCGGCAACAGGGTGCGGTCGGAATAGTGCACCGCCCAGTCGCGCCACACGCCCACGCCAGTGCCGATGATGGTGCCGGCCATGGGCACGGGCAAGCCGCGCGGTGAGCCAGACCCGTGCTGCACCAGTTGCGTCTGCACCTCCAGCTCCACCGCCGTGGGCACCGTGGACACCGCCACGCCCCGGTTCAGCAGGTGCACCTTGAGCAACTTGAGAAAGCTCTGGTTGAAACTGGAGTTGTCTGCCACCGTGACGTACAGCGGGTATTCGCCCTCGGGCCAGGATGCGATCTTTTCGGCCACGCGCCCGGCCACATCGCCCGCCAGCACATCCCAGTGGTGCACGGCGCGGGCTTTCTTCTGGCCGGTGGCGGGGTAGTTGTCGGCACGCGGCACGTCCAGCGTGCCGCAGCCGACCAGCAGCGCTGCGCACAGCAAGGCTGCTGCGGCGGCCGTAATGCGGTGAAGGAAGGATGGCATGTGGGCCATGGTACTGGCGCCCGCCTGCGGCAATCGGCGCAACAAGGCCGTTTTTCCCGGCCAAAGCGGCCGTTTCAGCCCTTGGAGCTGCTGGCGCAAGCCTTCACAATCAACCCATTCATACCAACCCTCCGTGAAGACCATGCTCACCACAACCCGCACCCACCGCCTCGCGTCCTTGATGGCCCTCACTGCGGCTCTGGCGGGCTGCGGCGGCGCCACGGACAAGGACAACAACACGACCGCCCCACCGCCACCCGCGAGCGCGCCCGTCACGCTGCATTTCGTGCAGCCCACCGAGAACGTGCTCGAACCCGGCGCATCTGAGCCGCTGGCGGCCGACGTTAGCGTCAACGGCGGCGCAGCCCCCAACGGAACGGTGGTCACCTTTACCGTCAACCCCTCCGCAGCCGCCACCTTCTCCCCCGTGGCGCCCACCACCGTGGCCAGCGTGGCCAGCACCACGCTCACCGTGAGCAGCCTGCCGCCCAGCGCCACCTTCCAGGTCAGCGCCACGGCCACCAGCAGCGCCAACACGGCGGGCGACAGCCTCACGTACTACGTGCGCCCCACCCACAAAAACCTGCAGGTGCTGGTGCCCGCGTATTTCAGCGCCAGCGGCACCTCATCGCCCTGGGCCACCCTCACCAGCGGCGCAGCCAGCTACCCGGACGTGCAGATCACCGCCGTGGCCAGCGCCAGCGACGGCGTGCTGACCGCGGACTCCGAGGTTGACGACGACCTGCTCACGGCCATCAAAGACTTCAAGGCCGTGGCGGGCACCACCAACAAAGTCGTCGCCTACGTGGCCACCTCGGGCAGCGGCGGGTCGCGCTCGGTGGCCGACGTGAAGGCCACCATCGACAACTACATCCGCCTCTACCCCGACCAGCTCGACGGCTTCTTCCTGGACGGCATGGCCACCGACAGCGCACGGCTGGCGTACTTTCAGGACGTCTACAACTACGCCAAGGCCCGGGCCTCGGGCATGAGCAAAGGCGCCACGCCGCCCAACGCACCCACGGTGATCGGCAACCCAGGCACCTACCCCGTAGCGGCCTATGCGGGTGTGGCCGACACGCTGGTCACCTACGCTGGCAATGCCGCCGCCTACCAGGCCACAGACCCCCAGCCCGCCAGCACCTGGGTCTACGCCAAGGACAACACCGCCCAGGCCATGCTGGTCCACACCGCCAGCACCTGCACCGACATGCAGGCTGCCGTGAAGCACGCCCACCGGCCCCGCCTGAACACCGGCATGGTCTATGCCACCAACCTGGCCATCGGCGCCTCGTGGTCGTCACTGCCCACCTACTGGCAGCAGCTGCTGGGCACGGTGGATGCACTCAACAAGAAGCGCCCGCTGCCGCTGTGCTGATGCCAACGGGCAGGGCGCCGAACCCTGCCACACAGGCACCGCTGGCGGGGTGCCGGGCATACCACCCGCCAGAGCTTCCGAACCGCCACATCCCCCCGCCGACACGCTGCATGTCAGCCCGACCTACAACCCAGCAGGCCCGAGTCCCATCACAATCCGCGCATGATGACCGAGCCCACCCCTGCATCCCCGCCCGCCCCCGCTGCCGAGCCGCCACAGCCAGACAGCCCCGCCGCTGAAGCAGCCCCGACCATGCCCCCCCACGCGCCTGCGGGGGACGGCCCCGCACCAGCGGCCCAAATGGCCCAAGCCGACGATGCGGATCAAGCGGCCCCACTCGCCCAAGCCCGGTCAACCCCTGACAGCCCCCCACCGCCTGCGCAACCACCAAGCGGCGCGCCCGCAGCCACCGCATCCCTCCCCGGCCCGCTCATGCTCCACATGCCCGTGGACGTGCGCAACCTCTCGCTCGCGCTGCTGGCGCTGTTTGCCAGCGTGGCCCTGCTGCACTGGGCCAGCGCCGTGTTCATCCCCATCATGCTCAGCCTGCTGCTCACCACGGCGCTGCGGCCCGTGGTGGAGGTCTTGCGGCGCTGCTACGTGCCCCGCTGGCTGGGGGCCGGTGTGCTGCTGATCGCCATCGTTCTGGGCCTGGCCAGCGCCGCCTGGTCGCTGAGCGACGGCGCCGCGCAACTGGTGGACTCGCTGCCCGTGGCCGCCAAGAAGGTGCGCGACAGCCTCAAGGCGCGCACCGGCGCCAGCAGCCCGCTCGACACCATGCAAAAGGCCGCCACGCAGATCGAACAGGCCGCCAACGAAAACAGCGCCACCGCCAGCCCCCCCCGGCGCGGCGTGCAGCGCGTGGTGGTAGAGCGCCCGCCCTTCAACATCCGCGACTACCTGTGGAGCGGCACCATGGGGCTCATGTCCGCGCTGGGGCAGCTCACGGTGGTGGTGTTCCTTACCTACTTTGCGCTGGCCTCGGGCAACCTGTTTCGCAACAAGCTGCTGCGCATCGCGGGCACCAGCCTGGAGCGGCGCAAGGTCACCATCCACGTGCTGGAAGACATCACCAACCAGATCCAGCGCTACCTGATGGTGCAGGTGTTCACCAGCGTGCTGGTGGGCGTGGCCACCGGCCTTGCCTACTGGGCCCTGGGCCTGGAGAACGCCGCCGTGTGGGGTGTGGCGGCCGGGGTGCTCAACCTCGCGCCCTACATCGGCTCCGCCCTGGTCACCGGCGCATCGGCCCTGGTGGCCTTCCTGCAGTTCGGCACCCTGGACATGGCCCTGGCCATCGGCGGTGCATCGCTGGTCATCCACACCCTGGTGGGCAACCTGCTCACCCCCTGGCTCACCAGCCGCACCAGCAGCATGAGCCCCGTGGCCGTGTTCGTCAGCGTGCTCGCCTGGGGCTGGCTGTGGGGCCTGTGGGGCCTGCTGCTGGGCATCCCGGTGATGATGGCCGTGAAGGCCGTGTGCGACCGGGTCGAAGACCTGAAGGCCGTGGGCGAATTGCTGGGGGATTGATACCCGGCATCTGCCGCAAACCGGCAGATGCCCCCCCCGCCACGCTGCGTGGGCGATGCCATATCAGCCCCCACCTCACCCACGCCACCCATATCGCTCGCTATCACGGCGCACCGGCGTGGCCCAGGAGGTCAAGGCGGCCTCAAAGATTGTTTCCAATACTGGAACAGTTAGTTCGCGACCAGGTAGTTTTTCCGTGAACACCATCGGCGTACAGTTCATCCCATCGATGAGCCGAACCCGCAAGGCGACTCACCGAACCCGGTTCAGGAATGGTTCTTGACCCGGCTTTTTTGAGACGCTTTTTAACCTTCAAGGATTTTCATCATGAACAAGACCGCCCGTTTCCTCTCCGTCGCTGCTGTTGCCGCTTTCGCTTCTTTTGGCGCCCAGGCTGACGAAGCCGACAGCTCGCAATTCGCCCTGAAGTTCGAAACGAACCGCACCCGCGCTGAAGTGGCCGCTGAAGCCGCCACCGTCGCCCAGACCCGCAGCCAGGAACCTGCTGGTTCGCGTGTGGTGACCTACACCTCCACCGCTGACCGCGCTGCCGTGCGTGCCCAGGCTGCCGAAGCCCTGCGCACCGGCCAGATCCCCCACGGCGAATTCAGCGCCATGTAATTGGCAGACCAACTGCTTGAGTTTGGTTGAAGCAGTTGCGGGACTTCCCATGGCGGTGGCACTTCGCATTTGCGGGTGCTGTTGCCATGGGGAGTGTTAACTGAACCGCAGGGGCGGGCAGGCAAAAAGGGCTCCCTTTGGGAGCCCTTTTTGTTATGGGTGCCTGCGATCAAAACAGGCCGCGATGCGCAGGTTCGAACGCGCTGCGCTGTCCGCCACTCAGCCGGTATTACGCAACCCCGCAGCAATCCCATTAATGGAAATGTGAATCCCCGTCTGCACCCGCTCATCCCCCTGCCCTGCGCGCCAGCGGCGCACCAGCTCAACCTGCAAGTGGTGCAGCGGGTCGATGTACGGGAAGCGGTGTTTGATGGAGCGGGCCAGGGCCGTGTTGTGGGTGAGGCGCTGTTTGTCGCCGGTGATGCGGGTAAGGGCCTCGGCGGTGCGGTGCCATTCGGCTTCGATGCTGGTGAACACCTTTTTGCGCAGGCGGGCGTCGGTGACGAGTTCGCTGTAGCGTGAGGCCAGGGCCAGGTCGCTTTTGGCGAGCACCATGTCCATGTTGGACAGCAGGGTGCGGAAGAACGGCCATTGGCGGTACATCTTTTGCAGCAGGGCCAGCTGGGTCTTGGGGTCTTTGCCCTCGGTATTCACAAAGGCGTCCACCGCCGAGCCAAAGCCGTACCAGCCGGGCAGCGTGAGGCGGCACTGGCCCCAGCTGAAGCCCCAGGGGATGGCGCGCAGGTCTTCGATCTTCTGGCTGGCCTTGCGGCTGGCGGGGCGGGAGCCGATGTTGAGCTCGGCGATCTCGCGGATGGGGGTGGAGTTGAAGAAATACTCGGTGAAGCCGGGCGTCTCGTACACCAGCGCGCGGTAGCTGCCCATGCTGGCCAGCGAGAGCTGGGCGGCGGCGTCCAGAAACGCCTTGGTGGCGGGCTTGGTGGGCTGCAGCAGCGTGGCTTCGAGCGTGGCGGCCACCAGGGTTTCGAGGTTGCGGCGGCCGATCTCGGGGTTGGCGTATTTGGAGGCGATGACTTCGCCCTGCTCGGTCAGGCGGATCTGGCCGCGCACGGTGCCGGGGGGTTGCGCCAGGATGGCCTGGTAGCTGGGGCCGCCGCCCCGGCCCACGGTGCCGCCCCGGCCGTGGAACATGCGCAGCTGAATGCCGTGGCTGGTGGCGAGTTCGTCGAAGAGTTCAACGAGTGCAATCTCGGCGCGGTACAGCTCCCAGTTGCTGGTGAAGATGCCGCCGTCTTTGTTGCTGTCGCTGTAGCCCAGCATGATGTCCTGCTCGCCACCGCTGCGCTGCACCAGGGCCGCCACGCCGGGCAGTGCATAGAACTCCCGCATGATGGGCGCGGCGTTGCGCAGGTCTTCAATGGTTTCGAACAGCGGCACCACGATGAGGTGGTTCTTGGACTCGGTGTCCAAGGTTCCATTCATCAGGCCCACTTCCTTTTGCAGCAGCAGCACTTCGAGCAGGTCGCTCACCGTTTCGGTGTGGCTGATGATGTAGTGGCGGATGGCTTCGTGGCCGAAGCGCTCGCGCATGACGCGGGCGGTTTCGAAGATGGCCAGCTCGCCCTTGGCATGGGCAGAGTATTCGGCACCCACCACGCGCAGGGGGCGGGCGTCGTTCAGCAGCTTGATCAGCAGGGCACGCTTGGCGGCCTCTTGCAGGCTGGCGTAGTTGGGCTCAATGCGCGCCTTGGCCAGCAGCTCGGCCACCACTTCTTCGTGTTTGTCAGAGCTTTGGCGCAAATCCACCGTGGCCAGGTGAAAGCCAAACACCTGCACGGCGCGGATCAGCGGGTGCAGGCGCTCGGCAGCCAGGGCTTCGCCGTGGTGCGACTTCAATGACGCTTCGATCACGCGCAGGTCGGCCAGGAACTCTTCGGCGCTGGCGTAGGCGTTTTGTGGGGCCACGGCATGGCGGGCGGCCTCACCACCGGTCAAGTCCTTGAGCGATGCAGCTAGGCGCGCGTAGATGCCGGTGAGGGCGCGGCGGTAGGGCTCGTCCACGCGGTGTTCGTTGGTGTCGGGCGAGCGCTGGGCCAGGGCCTCCATCTCGGCCGACACCTGCACCAGACGGGCCGACAGCGACAGCTCGCCCCCCAGGTAGTGCACCTCGGTCAGGTAGTGGCGCAAGGCCACCTCGGCCTGGCGGCCCAGGGCGTATTGCAGCGTTTGCGCAGTGACATTGGGGTTGCCGTCGCGGTCGCCGCCGATCCACTGGCCCATGCGCAGAAAGCTGTGTACGGGGTACTGGCCCAGCTCGTTCTCCAGGTCCGCATAGATCTTGGGAATCTCGCGCAGGAAGGTGGCTTCGTAATAAGAGAGCGCGTTCTCGATCTCGTCGGCCACGGTGAGCTTGCTGTAGCGCAGCAGGCGCGTCTGCCACAACTGCGCCACGCGGGCGCGCAGCAGGGCTTCGTTGGCGGCCAGCTCGCGGGGGGTCAGGGCATCCTTGGCGCTGTTGTAGAGCTGGGCGCGCACCTGGATGTCGTCGCGCGTGGCCAGCAGTTGGGCGATGTCGCGCTCGGCATCCAGAATGCTCTTGCGCTGCACTTCGGTGGGGTGCGCGGTGAGCACGGGGGCCACGTAGCTGCCCGCCAGCGTCTGCGAGATGGTCTTGGGCGCAATGCCAGCCCAGCGCAGGCGCGACAGGGCCACTTCGATGCTGCCCTCTTGCGTGTCGCCCGCGCGTTCGTGCACGGCGCGGCGGCGGATGTGGTGGCGGTCTTCGGCCAGGTTGGCCAGGTGACTGAAGTAGGTGAAGGCGCGGATCACGCTCACCGTCTGGTCGCCCGACAGGGACTTGAGCAGCTTCTTGAGCGCACGGTCGGCCTCCTGGTCGGCGTCGCGGCGGAACGCCACCGAAAGCTTGCGCACCTGCTCGACCAGTTCATAGGCGGCCACGCCCTCCTGGTCCCGGATCACATCGCCCAGAATGCGGCCAAGCAGGCGGATGTCGTCAATCAGGGGCTGGTCCTTGTCGGATCGTTTCATGGTGCGTGGGTCTCCGGAGGTGGGTAGGTGACCTGGCGCCGCCTGCCCCCGCGTCCCCCGGGGCGCACCGGCCCCAGTGCGGGCGCATGCTAGCATCGCCCGCCCCTGAATGATTACAAACAGGTTACGAACTTGAGCCTCGCCCATTCCCCCCTTTCCATCGTCATTGCCACCCGAGAGAGCCGCCTGGCGCTGTGGCAGGCCGAGCATGTACAGGCTCTTTTGCGCGCACAGGGCCACACGGTGGAGCTGCTGGGCATGACCACCAAGGGCGACCAGATCCTGGACCGCTCGCTCAGCAAGGTGGGCGGCAAGGGCCTGTTTGTGAAAGAGCTGGAGGTGGCGCTGGAAGAAGGCCGCGCGCACATTGCTGTGCATTCGCTCAAGGACGTGCCCATGGAGCTGCCCGAGGGTTTTGCCCTGGCCTGCGTGATGGAGCGCGAAGACCCACGCGATGCGTTTGTCTCACCCAACTACCCGAACATTGATGCCCTGCCCCAGGGCGCGGTGGTGGGCACCTCCAGCCTGCGCCGCCAGGTGCTGCTGCAGGCCTTGCGGCCCGACCTCAAGATCGAACCCCTGCGTGGCAACCTGGACACCCGCCTGCGCAAGCTGGACGAAGGCCAGTACGACGCCATCGTGCTGGCGGCTGCGGGCCTGAAGCGCCTGGGGCTCGAATCCCGCATCCGCGCCACGTTTGCGCCCACGGCCATGCTGCCCGCAGCCGGCCAGGGTGCCTTGGGCATTGAAGTGCGCAGCGACCGGCAAGACCTGATCGCAGCACTGGCGCCGCTGGCGCACCAGACCACCTGGCTGACCGTGGCCGCAGAGCGCGCCGTGAGCCGCGCCATGGGCGGCAGCTGCTCCATGCCGCTGGCAGCGCACGGCACGTTCACCGATGGCGTGCTGCAGCTCCACGCCGCCTGGGGCGATGTGGATGCGCAGGCGCCCCTGGTGCGCGCAGCGGCCAGCGCCGCCGTCACCACGCTGGCGCAGGCCGAAGCGCTGGGCGACGCGATTGCGCAGCGCCTGCGTGCCGGTGGCGCACGGGGCGCAGAACCCCTGGTTTGAACGCGCATGCCATGCCCCGGGTGATCGTCACGCGGCCCGCCCGCGAGGCTGCGCACTGGGTCAAGCTGCTGGGCGCGCGTGGTGTGGATGCCGTGGCCCTGCCGCTCATCGCGATCGGCCCCTGCCGTGACGCAGCGGCAGAGCAAGCACTCACCCAGGCGCATGCGCGGCTTGCGCAGTACCGGGCCCTGATGTTTGTCAGTGGCAATGCGGTGTTTCATTTTTTTGAGCCAAATAAGGCCCTAGCGCTTGATGGACAAGCGCTAGCAGCTATCAAAACAAGAGCATGGGCTCCAGGCCCCGGCACGGCGCGTGCGCTGGAGCAGGCCGGTGTGCCGCCTGGCTGCATCGACGGCCCGGCACCGGATGCCCCCCAGTTCGACTCGGAAGCGCTGTGGCAGCAGGTCTCGGGGCAGATCCGGCCCGGCGACTGCGTGCTGATCGTGCGCGGGAGGTCCTCCACGCCCCAGTGCGTACATGAAAGCCCCGGCAACGGCCGCGACTGGCTGGCGCGCCAGATCGAGGCGGCGGGCGGCACGGTGGAGTTTGTGGTGGCCTACCAACGCGGCGCGCCGCATTTTTCAGCGCGCGAGGTGGCGCTGGCGCAACAGGCAGCGTGCGATGGCTCCATCTGGCTGCTGAGCAGCTCTGAAGCCGTAGCCCACCTGGCCGAAGCCCTGCCCGGCCAGCACTGGGGCGCCGCGCACGCGCTGGCCACACACCCGCGCATCGCCGAAGCGGCCCGCGCTGCGGGCTTTGGCACCGTGCGGGAATGCCGTCCGGCGCTGGAGGATGTGGTGGCCTCGATAGAATCGGCCGCATGAGTTCCGTGCCCCCCAACGATCTGCCCCCCGCACCCACCGCAGCGCCCATGGCGGCACCTGCCGCGGCATCCGTGGGCGCACCGGCCGTGGGCCCGGCAGCCGCGCCCGCACCTCCAGCACCTACCCCGGGCCGGGGTGGCGCCGTCACGCTGCTGCTGGGCGCGGTGGCCGCTGCCGCGCTGGTCAGCAGCGGCATGCTGTGGCAAAAGCTCAGCGCCATCCAGGAGCAGCTCGCCCGTCAGTCCGCCGACTCGGGCGCGCAGGCCATCGAGGCCCGCACCATGGCCCGCCAGGCCGAAGAACTGGTGCGCGAGACAGCGGCGCGCCTGTCGGTGGCCGAAGCGCGGGTGAGCGAAGTGGCGCTGCAGCGCAGCCAGCTTGAAGAATTGATGCAAAGCCTGTCGCGCTCGCGCGACGAAAACCTGGTGGTGGACATCGAATCCGCCATCCGCCTGGCCCAGCAACAGGCCCAGCTCACCGGCAGCCTGGAGCCCCTGGTGGCCGCGCTCAAAAGCGCCAACCAGCGCATCGAACGCGCCGCCCAGCCCCGCCTGGCCCCCGTGCAGCGCGCCATTGGCCGCGACCTGGACCGCCTGACCCGCGCCACCGTGACCGACACCGCCGGCCTGCTGGCCCGTCTGGACGACCTGGTACGCCAGGTGGACGAGCTGCCCGTGCTGAACGCCGTGGCCCAGGCGGCCGCCACACGCCGCCTGGCAGCCACACCCGCTCCCACAAACACGCCACCGCTCAACCAGGGCGACCTGGCCTGGTGGCAGGCAGCCCTGCAGCGCAGCTGGGAAGTGGTGCGCGACGAGGCCCGGGGCCTGGTGCGCGTGAGCCGCATCGACCAGCCCGAGGCCATTTTGCTGGCGCCCGAGCAGACCTTCTTCCTGCGCGAGAACCTCAAGCTCAAGCTGCTCAACGCCCGCCTGGGCGTGCTGGCGCGCCAGTTCGAATCGGCCCGCGCCGACCTGGCCGCCGCCAACGCTGCGCTCAACAAGTACTTTGACCCGGCATCGCGCCGCACGCAGAACGCTGCCAGCACGCTGCAGACCGC
Organism: Acidovorax sp. NN32; assembly: GCF_057597245.1. Classification (NCBI taxonomy): domain Bacteria; kingdom Pseudomonadati; phylum Pseudomonadota; class Betaproteobacteria; order Burkholderiales; family Comamonadaceae; genus Acidovorax; species Acidovorax sp. NN32. Next base: position 1,592,804 of record NZ_CP199679.1, on the reverse strand, counting down.
CCAGGCCAGCATGAAAGCGGCCGAACAGCCGCGCCTGGACGAAACGCTCTCTGCGCTGGCAACAGCTGCAGCCGGAAGATGACACACCCCCTGAGTCGCTTCGCGCCTTCCCCCTCTCTCGCATTGCTGCGCAATGCGGGAGGGGGACGCCCCCAGCGCGGCGGGGCGGCCCTTGCGCGGGGGCACTGGCCTTGGTCGCGCCAGTTTCAGCAATTTGCGCACAGCGCAACGGACAACTGAACTGATATGCGAGCAGCTCTTTGGCTTTTGGCGTTGTTTGGCGTGGCGGTGGCCGCCGCGCTGTTTGCGGGCAACAACCAGGGCACCGTCACCCTGTACTGGCCGCCGTACCGCATCGACCTGTCGCTGAACCTGGTCGTGCTGTTGCTGGTGGGCGGGTTTGTCACCGTGTACGCCGCGCTGCGCGCCCTGGCGGCGCTGCTGGAGCTGCCCCACCAGGCCCGGCGCTGGCGCGTGCAGCAAAAGGAGCGCGCCATGCACGCGGCCTTGCTGGACGCCCTGACGCACATGCTGGGCGGGCGCTTCATCCGCTCGCGCAAGGCCGCGGTGGCGGCGCTGTCGCAAGAAAACGCGCTGGCCACCGCTGGCGAGGCCGTGCCCCACGGCCGCCAGTTGCGCGCCCTGGCCCACATGATTGCGGCCGAGGCCTCGCACGCGCTGCAAGACAGCGCCACGCGCGAAAGCCATCTGCAGGACGCCCTGCAAGAGGCACCGCTGCGCGGCACCGTGAATGAGCAGGAAATGCGCGAGGGCGCCCAGATGCGTGCCGCCCGCTGGTCGCTGGACGACCGCGATGCCAACGCTGCGCTCGACCGCCTGGCCGCACTGCCGCAAGGTGCCGCCCGGCGCACGCTGTCGCTGCGCATCAAGCTCAAGGCCACGCGCCTGGCACGCCAGACGCAAGAGGCGCTGGACACCGCACGCCTGCTGGGCAAGCACCGCGCCTTCTCTCCCGCTGCGGCCCAGAGCATCGTGCGGGGCCTGGCCATTGAACTCATCAACAGCGCACACGACACCGCGCAGCTGCAGCAGACCTGGATGTCGCTGGAATCGTCCGAGCGCAGCATGCCCGAGCTGGCCATCCACGCCGCACAGCGGCTGGCAGCCCTGGGCGGTGACGCGACGCAGGTACGCGCCTGGCTGCTGCCCGTGTGGGACCGCATGGTGGACCTGCCCGACGCGCTGGCCGAACACCATGCGCTGAAGCTGGTGCGCGCACTCGAAGCCGGGCTGGACGACCTCGACGCCCCCTGGCTGGCGCGCATCGAATCGGCCTACCAGGGAAATCCCCGCGACGCCCGCCTGCAGTACCTGGCGGGCATGGCCTGCCTCAAGCGCCAGCTGTGGGGCAAGGCCCAGCAGTTGCTCACACAGGCGGCGCAGCAGCTGGGCGACAGCAGCCTGCGGGCCAGCGCCTGGCGCCACTTGGCCGAGCTGGCAGAAAAACGTGGCGACGACGGCGCCGCCGCCGAGGCCTGGAAGAAGGCCGCGCTCGGCCGGTAAACGGCCTTCTTTGCAAGGCTGCGCCTTCCAGGCGCAGCCCTTTGCGTAAAAAAGCCCGGGCCGCAGCGCTCTGGGCCGCACCGAACCAGGGCATCCCTGGTGAATCCGCCGCCCTCACACCCCGTCGGATACACGCTGGTGCAGCGTGCACAGCATTGGGGAACTTTGAGCGCTCAGGCCTTATCAATTCATTTTTTTTGAATTGAAGCATCAATCTGCCTGAAGCCGAATGCGGCAACGGCTTCCTACACTGCCCCATCGCTTGACGGATGTCAGCCCCGAACGGGCTGGCAGGTTCGCCCAGCCCCCTGTTTGCCAGACCCTCCCATTCTTTCCTGATGACTGCCACCGCCACCCGCACCGCTGCCGACGCACCGCCCCGCCGCTATACGCGCACCGCCATGCTTTTGCACTGGGTGCTGGGCCTGGCACTGATCGGGCTGTTTGGCGTGGGTATTTACATGACCGGGCTGCCGTTCTCGCCGCAGCGGCTCAAGCTCTACAACTGGCACAAGTGGGCGGGGGTCACCATCCTCGTGCTGTCGGTGCTGCGCCTGCTGTGGCGCGTCACGCACCGCCCTCCCGCGCTGCCGCCAGCCATCGAAAACGCCATGCCGGGCTGGCAAAAGCTGGCGCACCACGCCACGCACGGGCTGCTGTACACGCTGTTTTTCGCCGTGCCGTTGATTGGCTGGGCCTACAGCTCGGCAGCAGGCTTTCCCATCGTGTTTCTGGGCCTGTGGCAGTTGCCCGACTTCGTGCCCGTGAGCAAGGAGCTGGCCGAGGCGATCAAACCCTGGCACCAGTACACCGCCTTTGCGATGGCGGGCCTGGTGCTGCTGCACATCGCAGGCGCGCTCAAGCACCAGATCGTGGACCGCGATGGGCTCATCGCCCGCATGCTGCCGGGCAGATGAAACACCCCTGAGTCGCGTGCAGGGCGGGGCAACGCACCGCCCTCCAGATCATGGATCTGGTTTTCACTTTCTGTCTTTTGAACGGAGTTTTTTGCATGAACCTGTCTTCCCAACTGTCTCGCACCCTCCTGGTGGCCGCCGTAGCCTTGAGCGCGCAGGCCGCACTGGCCCAGCAGCAACTGGTCCCCGCCCAGAGCGAGGTGCAGTTCACCGCGCGCCAGATGGGCGTGCCGCTGGATGGCCATTTCAAGAAGTTCAACGCCCAGGTGGCGTTTGACCCCGCCAAGCTGGCCACGAGCAAGATCGCCTTCACCGTAGACACCGGCAGCGCTACGCTGGGCTCGCGCGAAACCGATGCAGAGCTGCCCAAGCCCACCTGGTTCAACGTGCCCAAGTTCCCGCAGGCGCAGTTCGAATCCACTGCCATCAAGGCACTGGGCGGCGGCAAGTTTGAGGTGGCGGGCAAGCTCACCATCAAGGGCACCGCGCAGAACGTGGTGGTGCCCGTGGCGCTCACGCAAAGCGGCCCCACCACCACGGCCACCGGCACGCTGCCGATCAAGCGGCTGGCTTTCAAGATCGGCGAAAACGAGTGGGCCGACACCTCGATGGTGGCAGACGACGTCACCGTGAAGTTCAAGCTCGCACTGACGGGCGTCGGCAAGCTTTGACCAGCTTCTGGCTCCAGCTACGCCTCTTTCATCCTCCGTTTTTCCCCTGGTTCGTTTCGTAGTTCCTCTTTTCAAGGAGTCTTTTTCATGCGCAAGTCCCTCTTCTCCCTGCTCGCCGTGGCCGCTGCCACCGCAATGACCGCTGGCGCTGCCCAGGCCGCCAACTACGCCATCGACCCCACGCACACCTTCGTGACGTTCGAGATCAGCCACTTTGGCGCCACCACCAACCGTGGCCGCTTCGACAAGAAGCAAGGCACTGTGGAATTTGACCGCGCCGCCAAGACCGGGAAGGTGGACATCACCATCGACACCACCTCGGTGAATACCGGCACGCCTCCCTTTGACAAGCACCTGCAAAGCGCCGACCTGTTTGACGCCGCCAAGCACCCCACGATCAAGTTCGTGTCCGACAAGTTCAGCTTCAACGGCGACAAGGTCAGCGAAGTGACCGGCCAGCTCACGCTGCTGGGCAAGACCGCGCCCGTCACCCTCAAGGCCACGCAGTTCAACTGCTACGACAGCCCCATGCTCAAGCGCGAAGTGTGCGGTGGCGACTTTGAAACCACCATCGACCGCACCCAGTGGGGCATGAACTACGGCGTGGAATGGGGCTTCCCCAAGAACGTGCGCCTGGTGGTGCAGATTGAAGCTGTGAAGCAGTAATCCACCATCGGCAGGCACGCGGGCTGCTCGCCCCTGAAGGGCGGCTGCTGCGCGCCAAACCCACGGGCCACCCCTGCGTTCACGCAGCGGGTGGCTTTTTCATGCACGCGCACTTCGCCAAGAGTGTCAGGCAGCGTCCAGCGTGGCATCCAGATTCCAGCCTTGCGGCTGCCATGCCCACACCACATCAGGCCCAAGCGCACGCAGGAAGGTGACGTCGTGCGACACCACGGCCAGCGCGCCCGTGAAGGCTTGCAAGGCAGACTGAAGCGCTTCGATGGCATCCACATCGAGATGGTTGGTGGGCTCGTCGAGCAGCAGCATTTGCGCGGGCTCGCCCAACCACAGGGCGCAGGCCAGGGCGGCCTTGATGCGCTCTCCACCGCTGAGCACGCCCGCAGGCCGCTGCACTTTGTCCGCGCCCAACCCCATCTGGGCCAGGTGCGTGCGCAGCGCCGCTTCGGGCAGGGGCGTGCCGAGCGCCTGCAGGCGCGCCAACACACCGTGCTGGGGTGGAAGCAGGTCGGCGTTGTGCTGGTCCAGCCAGGCGGCCCGCACACCCCGCAACACCCGCCCCGCAGTGGCCAACGCAGGGTTGGCAATGGTGCGCAGCAGGCTGCTTTTGCCGCAGCCGTTGGGCCCAGTGATGGCGATGCGGATGGGCCCGTTCCAGACTCCATGGAGCGGAGGAAAGCCGGGCGGCGCATGCGGCACATGGACCTGTTCGAACGCCAGCACCTGCTTGCCCGCAGGCACGGCGCTTTGGGGCAGCACCAGCGCCGTAGCGCCCCCTGCAGGAACACGCTGAGCGGCCTCGCGCACCGCATCGTTCAGCCGCAGGCGCTCCTGCTGCTGCCGCTCGTGCTCGCGACCCGCGTGGGCCTGGGCGTTGTTCTTCTTGCGGTCCAGCAGGACGGATGCCTGGTTGGCAGTGCGGCCGGCCTCGCGCCCCCGCGCGGCGCGGCTCTGCTGGGCATCGTGCTCGCGCTGCAGCGCCCGCATGCCCCGCTCGCGCTCGGTGCGCGCGTGGTCCAGCGCGGCCTGGGCAGCAGCAGCCTCGGCCTGGCGCTGTGCCTCGTACACGGACCAGTTTCCGCCGTAGCGCTGCAGCCCCGCTGCAGACAACGCAACCATGTTGTTCGCCATGCCCAGCAATTCGCGGTCGTGGCTGGCCACCAGCACGCCACCGCGCCACTGCGCCAGCGACTCCATCAACCAGCGCCGACCCGGCCGGTCCAGGTGGTTGGTGGGCTCATCCAGCACCAGCAGATCGGCGCCCGACAGGAATGCCCCCGCCAGCGCCACGCGCATGCGCTCGCCACCGCTAAGGTGCTGCGCCGCGTGTCCCGGCGGCAGGTGGCCCAACCCCAGCGCGTGCAGCGCCTGCTGCCATTGCGAGGGCAGGTCCCACCGCCCGTCGGCCAAAAGCAGATCATCGGGCGAGCCCCTGCCCGCTTCCAGTCGGTCGAGTGCACCCAGAACCGGGCCCAGGCCCGCAATATCGGCGACGGTGGCCGAAGGGGCTGCACCGACCTCCTGCGCCACCGCGTGCACGGAAGGGCAGCCCGCCACCACACCGCTTGCAGGCTGCAGCATGCGCTGCGCAAGCTGCAAGAAAACGCTTTTGCCAACGCCGTTGGCGCCCACCAAGCCGGTCACGCCTTGGCCCAGGGCCACATTCAGCGGGCGTGCCCACAGTGCCTGCCCGTCAGGCAAGCTGAATGTGACGTCGTGGAACTGAAGGACAACGGGACCCGCAGACGAAGCCGCACTGCGGGGCGCGGCATTAGAGGGCCGAGGAGGGAAGGCAGCCGTCGAGGCTGCGGCAGCGCTGCGGCTGCGATGGGCGGAATCGCCCGGCATTGAAGGTGTCGCCATGCAAAAGCACTCCAGACAAGACATACAACCGCCTGGCCCGGCAATGGGCAAGCAGGAAGGAAAGGCTTGAGGGGCTTACAGGCGCATCGGACGAATACCTCAGGGGCAAAGAAGGACGACTGCGGAATGTACCGCAATCCCGGCCCTCAAAAAATTAACTTAACGTAAATCAATTACGAATAGTAGAATCGCAAAACCGATTTGAGGAGACTCTGCATGAACGCCATCCTGAAACCTGATCTGGCCACCCTGCCCCCGCCCGCGCCCATCCAGCAACTGCACCACTACGCCTACAAGGCGCGTGACGCTGAAGAAACGCGCCAGTTCTATGAGGACATCCTGGGCCTGCCGCTGTACCACATCATCCAGAGCGACTACGTGCCGAGCACGGGCGAATACTGCCCCTACACGCACTTCTTCTTTCGCCTCAAGGACGGTTCTTTCATCGCCTTCTTCGACCTGGGCGACGACGTGAAGGCAGAGCCCTCGCCGAACACGCCGCTGTGGGTCAACCACATTGCTTTTCGCGTGGACACGGTGCAGGAGCTGGAGAACACCAAGAGGCGCCTGGAGGCCCACGGCATCGAGGTGCTGGGCGTAACGGACCACCACATCTTTCACAGCATCTATTTCTTTGACCCGAACGGTATCCGTCTGGAGCTGTCGGCCCAGCTGGCCGACGAAGAACAGATGGCCAAGGACAGCACCGTGGCCCACGCCCGCCTGAACGAGTGGACGGCGCGCAAGGAGCAGTGGCGCAAGGAGCGCGCTGAAGGCAAGGCGGTGGAACCGCTCAAGCCGCAGCAGAACGACCGGCCAGAGTTCGTCAAAGGCTGACAAGCCTTTGGCGCCGCCACGTTGCACACCCAACGTGCAACGTGGCGTCAGCGATAAAAATACAGGTAAAAATAGCCTCCAGCGCTTTACCAACAAGCGCTAACAGCTATTTATTTGGTAGCAAAGCTCCACCAACCACTCCGCCGGTCGCAATCAGCCTTCCTGAGGCTGTTGCTGCTGCGCCCGCATGATCTGGTGGCGCTGCCAGTAGGCCCCCACCACGGCGTTGAACTGGTCCTTTTCCTTGGTGAGGCCGGACAGCTTGATCTTGCTGGTCTTGGCGCCCAGGCCCAGGGCGTTCTTTTCGGGGTGCGTCACGACCAGTGCATTGCCGAAGCTGCTTTCCTTGAATTCCAGCGCCTTGATGGCGTCCCAGAACACCGTGGTCTCGTCGGCCGAGGTGCGGATGCCGTCGATGCTGACCTCCACCGTGTTCTCCCCCTTGAGCGCAAACACCACGGGCGGAAAGTAGCGCAGCACCAGCGCGCGCTCTTCGTCGGTGGCGGGCTCGTAGCGGTAGGCCAGGCTGCGCTCATGGTCTTGCGCAAACTGCTGTTCGTAGTCACTCCACAGGCGCTGCTCGATCGCGTCCGCCGTCAATATCTCTTGCACCCAGGTGGCAGCGGGCGCGCGCACGGCGATGGCACCGTAGTCCTGCTCTTTCAGCGCCATGCCCACGTTGCGCAGGCGCTCGGGCATGGCGGGGTGCGAGTCAAAGGGGTGGGGCACGTTGGCCGTCTTCATCGCATCCAGAAAATCGTCGGAGGCCGCATAGGGCGCCAGCCCCTGGGCCACAAAGCGGGCGATGCCCAGCGTGGTGGTGTCGTGCCGCTCATTGCGGCCAAACAGCTCGTCCTCGATCTTGAAACGGTATTGCGCGTAGGCCGCGATCTTGACCAGCGACTGCGCAATGGCCGCTGGCGAGATGAGCTTGGCAGCGATGCGGTCAGCCTTGAACTCGCGCTCGCGGCTGTCGCGCGCCAGGGCGATTTCGAAGATGGTGCGGTACAGGTCCAGCACTGGCGACACCACGGCCGAGAGCCCCCCGCTGCGAATCGCGTGGCGGTAGTGGTCAAACTGCACCAGCTTCGGGCCCAGCCGGGCGCTGCTCTGGGTGTCGCCGCCGCGCAGGTGGGCCAGCTCGTGGCCAAACACGGCGTCGGCCTCGGCCTGGTCCAGGATGCGCAGCAGGGGCAGGCTGACAAACAGCGTGCGGCCCGTGAGCGTGTGGTTGCCCACCGTGAGCGGTGCCTCGGTCACGAAAAAGTTGGCATCGATGCCCGCCACGATGTTCTGCGGAGGCTCGGTCTTCAGGCGCTGGGCCATGTGGCGGATGCGCTTCCACAGCAGGGGCGCATCGTCTTCGGACACCAGCTCGCCCACGGCTTGGTTGTCAGACTGCACGCGCTTGAAGATGCCCGCCACCGCCACAAACACACCCACCGCCACGGCCAGCCCCACGACGATGATGAGCTTGGGCGAATACTTGTGAAAGAAGAACGCCGTGACCCAGAACGACAGCCACACCGCCATCGCCCCCTGCACCACCAGCGCGGCGGCACTGGCCCAGGTGGTCAGGCGCCACCCCGCGACAAAGCTGGTGTACTGCAGCGTGCGGTCGGCAAAGGCCAGCGCGCCCAGGCCCAGCACGGCCACCAGCAGCACGCCACTGGCCACCAGGGTCCAGAACGACACTGCTCGCGCCATGTGGAACTGCCACACGTCGGAATAGCGCTCGCACAGGGCTTCGCGGTAGTCCTGCGCCTCGGGGTCTTGGCTGCTGCAAATGGTGGACGGCGGATTGCTGCGGTAGTAATCCTTGCGCGCCTGCTTCTCGGCGGGCGGCATGCCCTTTTCAGCGTCGATGCGCTGGCTGATGCCGGCCACAAAGTTCGCGTCCTGGTCGCGCTGCGCGTAGACGGTGAACCCATAGGTCAACGCCGGGATGAGAAAAAGCGCCAGCAGCGCGTAGACAAAGACCTTGGCAAGGCCCGCGCGGAGTGCGGATGGAAGATGCATGGATGGGAACGATTGGTTGTATGTTTTTGACCCGGGCAATGCGTGGAGCCCGCCCCCTCTCCAGGGGCCCTCTCGCTCCACCGGGCGGGATTATCAAGACGCCACGGCGGGCAGGTCGAGCGACAAGGTAACAATTGGCGAGAAATGCCCGACAGACGGAATGCCGGTGGGATGCGAGCGCAGGGGAAGACCGGCTGGCGCTCCCGTAAAATGCCCGGTCCACCCTCTTGACCGTTGAGGCACGCCCTGTGCCTGCCTCTTCCTTCTGCCAAACCCCATGAGCACGCCCCAAGCACAACCCGGCCTCGACAGCCTGTCCAAGTCCTTTGAACCCGCCGCGCTGGAAGCCCACTGGGGCCCCGAATGGGAAAAGCGCGGGTATGGCACCGCAGGCCACCGTGGCACGGGCCAGCCCCAGGCGGGCGAGCCCGCCTTTTCCATCCAGCTGCCCCCGCCCAACGTGACGGGCACGCTGCACATGGGCCATGCGTTCAACCAGACGATCATGGACAGCCTCACGCGCTACCACCGCATGCGTGGCTTCAACACCGTCTGGGTGCCGGGCACCGACCACGCGGGCATCGCCACGCAGATCGTCGTGGAACGCCAGCTGCAGGAGCAGGGCATCAGCCGCTACGACATGGGCCCCACACCGCCCGAGGCGCGCAAGAACTTTGTGAGCAAAGTGTGGGAGTGGAAGGAGAAGTCCGGCAACACCATCACCACGCAGATGCGCCGCATGGGCGACAGCGTGGACTGGAGCCGCGAGTACTTCACCATGGATGACAAGCTCTCCAAGGTGGTGACCGACACCTTCGTGAAGCTGTACGAGCAGGGCCTGATCTACCGCGGCAAGCGCCTGGTGAACTGGGACCCGAAGCTGCAGTCCGCCGTGTCCGACCTGGAAGTCGAGAGCGAAGAAAAAGACGGCTCGCTGTGGCACATCGCCTACCCACTGGCCGATGGATCGGGCAGCCTGACGGTGGCCACCACCCGGCCTGAAACCATGCTGGGCGACGTGGCGCTGATGGTTCACCCCGAGGATTCACGCTACACGCACTTGATCGGCAAGATGGTCAACCTGCCGCTGTGCGACCGCCAGATCCCGGTGATTGCCGACGAGTACGTGGACAAGGAATTCGGCACGGGCGTGGTGAAGGTAACGCCTGCGCACGACCAGAACGACTATGCCGTGGGCCAGCGCCACAAGCTGCCCATGATCGTGGTACTCACGCTGCAAGCCACCATCAACGAGAACGCCCCCGCCAAGTACCAGGGCATGGACCGCTTCGTGGCCCGCAAGGCCGTGGTGGCCGACCTGGAAGCCATCGGCGCGCTGGTCGAGGTGAAGAAGCACAAGCTCATGGTGCCGATCTGCACCCGCACCGGCCAGGTGATCGAGCCCATGCTGACCGACCAGTGGTTCGTGGCCATGAGCAAGGTGGGCGAAGGCGACCCCACCGGCAAGAGCATTGCGCAAAAGGCCATCGATGCCGTGGCCAGTGGCGAAGTGACCTTTGTGCCCGAGAACTGGGTGAACACCTACAACCAGTGGATGAACAACATCCAGGACTGGTGCATCAGCCGCCAGCTGTGGTGGGGCCACCAGATCCCGGCGTGGTACGACGAAGACGGCAACGTGATCGTGGCCCGCGACGAAGCCGAAGCCCAGGCCAAGGCGCCCGGCAAAAAGCTGCGTCGCGACGAGGATGTGCTGGACACCTGGTACTCGTCCGCCCTCGTGCCCTTCAGCACCATGGGCTGGCCCAACCAGGGCGACAGCGCCACCGATGACTTCAACCTGTACCTGCCCAGCACCGTGCTGGTGACGGGCTACGACATCATCTTCTTCTGGGTCGCCCGGATGATCATGATGACCACGCACTTCACGGGCCGCGTGCCGTTCAAGCATGTGTACATCCACGGCCTGGTGCGCGACGCGCAGGGCAAGAAGATGTCCAAGTCCGAAGGCAACGTGCTCGACCCGGTGGACCTGATCGACGGCATTGCGCTGGAGCCCCTGCTCGACAAGCGCACCACCGGCCTGCGCAAGCCAGAGACCGCGCCCACCGTGCGCAAGAACACGCAAAAGGAATTCCCCGAGGGCATTCCGGCCTATGGCGCCGATGCGCTGCGCTTCACGTTTGCCGCACTGGCATCGCTGGGCCGCAGCATCAACTTCGACAGCAAGCGCTGCGAGGGCTACCGCAACTTCTGCAACAAGCTCTGGAACGCCAGCCGCTTTGTGCTGATGAACTGCGAAGGCCAGGACTGTGGCCTGAAAGAGCACACCAAGGAAGAGTGCCAGCCCGGCGGCCCGGCCCACGGCTACATGCAGTTCAGCCAGGCCGACCGCTGGATCAGCTCGCTGCTGCAAAAGACCGAGGCCGAAGTCGCCAAGGGCTTTGAGGAATACCGCCTGGACAACGTGGCCAACACGATCTACGACTTTGTCTGGAACGAGTACTGCGACTGGTACCTTGAGATCGCCAAGGTGCAGATCCAGAACGGCACCGAAGCGCAGCAACGCGCCACGCGCCGCACACTGATCCGCACGCTCGAAGCCATCCTGCGCTTGGCGCACCCCATCATCCCGTTCATCACCGAAGCCCTGTGGCAGGTGGTGGCGCCTGTGGCAGGCATCCCGGGCGAGTCGGTCAGCATTGCGCGCTACCCCCAGGCCCAGCCCGAGAAGATCGACGAGGCCGCGATTGCCCACATGGGCCGCGTGAAGGGCCTGGTGGACGCTTGCCGCGCGTTGCGTGGCGAAATGAACGTGTCCCCGTCCACCCGCCTGCCGCTGTACACCGTGGGCGACACCGACTTCATGCGCGGCGTGGGCCCGGTGCTGCAGGCCCTGGCCAAGCTCAGCGAGGTCAAGGTGTTTGACGACGAGGCCGCCTGGGCCGCTGCCGCGCAGGCGGCGCCTGTGGCCGTGGTGGGCGAAGCTCGGCTGGCGCTGTACATGGAGATTGACGTGGCCGCCGAGAAGGCCCGCTTGTCCAAGGAAATCGCCCGCATCGAAGGCGAAGTCGCCAAGGCCAACAACAAGCTCTCGAATGAAGCCTTTGTGGCCAAGGCCCCACCGGCCGTGATCGACCAGGAAAAGAAGCGCATCGCTGACTTCGGCGCCACGCTGACCCGCCTGCGCGACCAGCTGGGTCGCCTGGGCTGAGAGAACAAAAGTGAAGGGCCGGGCAGCTCTGGCCTGACACTTGCATATCCACGACGACCACAACACCCCGAATCCCTGTCTTCACTCAAGGAGTCTCATGACTGTTGCCACCACCGTTCGCAAAGCCGTATTTCCCGTCGCTGGCCTGGGCACCCGTTTTCTGCCTGCCACCAAGGCGTCTCCGAAGGAAATGCTGCCCGTGGTTGACAAGCCGCTGATTCAGTACGCTGTGGAAGAGGCTTATGCCGCTGGCATCCGCCACATGATCTTCGTGACCGGCCGCAGCAAGCGCGCCATCGAAGACCATTTCGACACGGCGTATGAGCTGGAGGCCGAACTCGAAGCCGCCGGCAAGAAGGAACTGCTGGCGCTGGTGCGCTCCATCCAGCCCGACGACATGGACTGCGCGTTCGTGCGCCAGCCCCGCTCGCTGGGCCTGGGCCACGCCGTGCTGTGCGCCGAGCCGCTGGTGGGCAAGGAGCCCTTTGCCGTGCTGCTGGCCGACGACCTGATGGTGGGCCCCCCAGGCGGCCAGCCCGTGCTGGCCCAGATGGCCACCGCCTTCCGCCAGCAAGGCCGCTCGGTCATCGCGGTGCAGGAAGTGCCGGAAGACCAGGTCCACAAATACGGCATCGTGGCCGGCGAGCCCGCTGGCGGCCCGCTGATCCGCATTGAACGCATCGTCGAAAAGCCCAAGGCCGATGTCGCCCCCTCGCGCATGGGCGTGGCCGGCCGCTACATCCTCACGCCCGGCGTGTTCGACGAGATCCGCAACCAGCCACGCGGCGTGGGCGGCGAGATCCAGCTCACCGACGGTATCGCCCGCCTGATGCAGCACGAAGCCGTGTACGCCTTTCAATACGAAGGCAAGCGCTACGACTGCGGCAGCAAGGAAGGGTTTCTGGAAGCGACGGTGGAGCTGGCTTTGCAACACCCGCAGGTGGGCGCGCAGTTCCGGGAATATCTGAAGACCTTGGCGCTGTAAGCCACAGTCCGGGCTCACACTGGAAGCGCCTCAAACGCTTCCCAATTAATAGCTGCCAGCGCTTATCCATAGAGCGCTGGCAGCTATTTTTTCTTAAATCTACCGACGACGCAGGATGTGGATGTATTCCTCGCCCACCGTCTGCTGCTCCACCAGCTCGTTGCCCGTCTGCTTGGCAAACGCCTGAAAATCCCGCAGCGACCCGCCATCGGTGGCCACCACCTTCAGCAACTGGCCGCTGGCCATGTCGGACAGCGCCTTCTTGGCCTTGAGGATGGGCAAGGGGCAGTTCAGGCCCCGGGTGTCGATTTCTTTGTGAATGTCCATGGTCGTCAATCCTTTGGCGGCGGCGGTTGTTCGTCCAGGCCGCGCCGCCGTTCTGCATTTTCTTCAGCGGTAAAAAACACCGGCTCGTGCCCCTTGGTGCGCAGCCAGTCGGCCAGCGCGTAGCCCGTGCCCGCCGGCCAGCATTTGAGGTCTGCCAGATCGTACAGCCGGTAATCCACCAGCTCGGGCGACAACTGAACCTGCCCCGTGGCCACCACATGGTAGGCAATGATGATCTGGTTCATGCGCAGGAACTCATAGGCGCCCACCAGGGTGGTGGACTGCACGTCGAGGTTGGTTTCCTCCTTCACCTCGCGCGCAATGCCTTCCTGAGGCGACTCGCCTGCCTCCATGAAGCCGGTGATCAGCGCGAACATCTTGCCCGGCCAGGCCGCGTTGCGCGCCAGCAGCACCTTGCCGTCGATCTCGACAATCGCTGCCAGCACGGGCGTGGGGTTGTTCCAGTGGGTCCAGCCGCAGGCGGGGCAGCGCAGCCGCTCCTTGTCGCCTCCGTCTTCGGCCAGGGTGATGGGCTGTAGCGCGGTACCGCAGTGGGTGCAGTGGCGGACTTCGTAGTGCATGGTAGAGCTATTATTTTTATAGCTGCCAGCGCTTATTCATCAAGCGCCAGCAGCCAATTTCATTAAAACCTTCGAACCCGGCAGCCAATGGCCGCCTGTCACGCAGGAAACACACCGGTAGACAGATATCGGTCGCCCCGGTCGCACACGATGAACACGATGGTGGCATTGCTGTCGCGCGCCGCAATCTGCTGCGCCACCCAGCACGCGCCTGCGGCCGAGATGCCTGCAAAGATGCCCTCTTCGCGCGCGAGACGGCGGCACATGTCTTCGGCGCTGTCCTGGTTCACATAGACCAGCTCGTCCACCGTGCTCGGGTCATAGATCTTGGGCAGGTACTCTTGCGGCCACTTGCGGATGCCCGGGATGCGCGAGCCTTCCTCTGGCTGCGCGCCGATGATCTGGATGCCGGGGTTCTTCTCCTTGAGGAAACGCGACACGCCGGTGATGGTGCCCGTGGTCCCCATGGCGCTCACAAAGTGCGTGATGCGCCCGCCCGTCTGCTCCCAGATCTCCGGGCCGGTGGTTTCGTAGTGGATGCGTGGGTTGTCGGGGTTGCCGAACTGGTCGAGCACCTTGCCCTCGCCGCGCTTTTGCATGGCCTCGGCCAGGTCGCGTGCGTGCTCCATGCCGCCGCTCTTGGGCGTGAGCACAAGTTCGGCACCAAAGGCCTTCATGGTCTGTGCGCGTTCGATGGACAAGTCTTCGGGCATCACCAGCACCATGCGGTAACCCTTGATGGCCGCCGCCATCGCCAGCGCAATGCCGGTGTTGCCCGACGTGGCCTCGATCAGCGTGTCGCCGGGGCGGATGTCGCCACGCTCCTCGGCCCGGCGGATCATCGACAGCGCGGGCCTGTCCTTGACTGACCCGGCCGGGTTGTTGCCCTCCAGCTTGCCCAGCACCACATTGCCGCGCGCCGCGTTGTCCTTGGCCCCAATGCGCTGCAAAGCGACCAGAGGGGTGTTACCCACTGCATCTTCAATCGTCGGATATTTCATGCGCCCTACTGTGCCATAATTTGGGGCTTCACGAATTCCAGCCCGGGTGGTGAAATTGGTAGACGCAGGGGACTCAAAATCCCCCGCCGCAAGGCGTGCCGGTTCGATTCCGGCCCCGGGCACCACGAACAAGTCCGTAAGAGCGCAGGCTCTTACGGACTTTTTTCTTGCGCCTTTGAAATCCGCACCTTAGCTGCCCATACCCGCCCAGACCTATCCATCCCATCCGCAACGGGTGGGGGCATATCTGGGGGTACATTTTCAAAAAAGAGGGGCAGATTGATACGTTCCCGGTGCCCACAGCCGGTACCTCGGCGATTCCGATCGCCTTGGCATGGCAGATGCCATCGCCGTACCCCGCTCAATCCTCGAGAACCACCCCCAGCGCAGCGAGCTTTTCCGCATACGAATCCCTGCGCTTCGCTGCTTTGGCTGCCGTATCAACAGCCGCCTGAATGGCTTTTGGGCCCTTGGCGCCGACAGCCTTGATGAGTCCCTGCTTGTGGGCGGCGTCAGCCTGCGCCCTTTTGAAAGTGGCGATCAGCTCGGCATGGGCAACAGGTTGATTCACAGGGGCTTTCATTTTCTAAAGTGCTATTTCAGCGCGTTACTTTGAGGTAGTCTGCGAGGCCACAGTCACCGGCACAGAGAGCCCAACCAGCCCCACACCCCGGGTTCATTTTTACGGCTGCCATCTGGCGTGGAAATCTTTCAACCCGCAGCGTGACGCCGAGTCTGCGGCCCCTGGCGCGGCTCCTGCAGTCCATTCACCGTCTAGCGATTTGCTTCGCTTTTCAGCTTGCGCAACTGCTCCTCGGCAGCTTCAAGCTCTGCCCTGAGCGCTCGGACTTCCTTCTCCAGCCTTTCAATATTCGCCGTGTGGCCCTGATCAACCGCGAGCGGCTGACAGCTCGATTGCAGCGCCGCCAGTTGGTCAGCCAGTTGCCTACGTAGCAGCATCTGCCCCTTGGATCGCGCGACTTCCATGCGTTTTTCGACGTCCGCCTTTTCTGCAGTGCACGACGTGTGGTTGTCCACCGGATTCGCAGGCTGAGCGATAGCGAAACCTGCCACGGTTATCGCGATGACCAAAGTGCAATAGCCGCTGAAACGCATACAAGTAAGTACCTGAGGGAATGGGGGCTGAGCATGACAGCAATTTGCGCAGGCGGCCTCGATGCCACATGCGGGACATGGTCGGGCGTCACAGGCGGCCCTGAGCGGCTTCAGGGGCAACGCGGCCTTTTGTTCATCTCTTGTTCGTATTTCTACCTTCCAACACTCACTGCGCCGCCAGCACCAGAAAGTCCTGCTCATACCCCTTTACCGACTGCACTGCCTTCAACCGCTGCGCAGCCGTCATCGCGTTGTGCACATTAGAGAAGCCTTCGCAGCCCTCTTCCACCAGCGCCTGCGCATAACGCTGGTAGGCCGCGTCGGGCGATGTTTGAAAACGTGCGAGGTAACCGCGCAGCAGGCTCCGGGCCTGGTCGGTGTTGGTGCGGTCTTCGGCGATTTTCTGCAGCACCTGCACCAGGTCTTTCTGGCGGCGCAGGCGTTCGGCATAGGTGCGCTGTGGGTCAAAGGACGACTGGGCGATGAAGGTGCGCAGTGCGGATTTTTGCGGTTCGTCCAAGGCGCCGTAGAAGCCTTCGGCGCGGGACAAGAGCTGCTTGAAGCGCTGCTCTCGCAGCTTGTCGGGCGTGATATCTACCCATTCCTTCTTCCAGTCGGCGTTGCTGTCGGCCTGCTTCTTTTGCAGGTTGCGGATCTGGGTGTCGGTGAGCTGGGCGGCCAGCCAGGCCAGTTTGGGTTCGGCCTGGGCGATGACCTTGTCGATCTGGGTGCGCACTGCGTCGTAGGTGCGGCAGGCCTGGCCGGGCGATATGGCGGATGGCAGTTGTTGCTGTACTTTTTGCAGCAGCTCGGCATGCCGGGGCAGCATGGTGTCACGGTGCCACTGGTGCAGGTCGCCCAGTTCGTCGCGCACGCGCTCGGTCTGGGTTTCTGACAGGCCGAGGTAGCTGTTCAGCTGCCAGTAGGCCAGGTGCGGCACCTGGTTGTAGGCCAGCTTGACAGTGCTGCAGCCTTGCAACAGCAGACCACATGCCGCCAGGGTGGCAGCACACAGCGCTTTGCGAATCAGGGACGGTGCGCGCACAGAAGCTCCTCGTGAAGAAAGGAAAGCAAGAGAGGCAGGATAGGGCCAATGCTGCACGGCGAAATTTGCGGGCTGCAATACCCCGCCAACTGCGCGAGGATTGGCGACAGCCCCGGCACTGGGGAGCAAGCGGCGGTGACCTATCCATCGGGGGCGCTCTGCGGCGCCTTGGGGCTAGTGTGTTGTTGCATGCTTGACGGCACATTGAAAACCGATGAATTTTTTGGCCAGGGCAAGGCGCAAACCACAGCGATACCCGTAGGTATCGCGCGGATTTGCAGCGCAGCCCTGGTCGAAAAGACGCGGTTTTAAGTGCCGGATAGCGTGCAACACCACACTAGTTGTCCTGTCGGCGAATCAGTTGCCGACCGCTGGGCGTAATGGCCAGTTCGCCGCCGGAGCCTTTGGTGATGAAGCCCCATTCGAGCAGGCGGCCAGACACGTGGTCCTTGAGCGCATGGGGCAACGTAATGACTTGGCCCATTTCGAGTTGTTTGAGGGTCTCGATCTCGTCCACGGTGGGGTCGAAATGCGGGGCATGGTAGGTGGTCATGGGGTCACTCCCGGATCGGTATGTGCAGACAGACTCCAGCGCCACCAGATTAGTTCAGCCCCTGGGCGGATGCAAGCGCGTCATCCCTTGCCGTCTGCCCCGGCGACCGGCGGCACTCCGCCTGCCGCCACTGCCATGCCCTGCAGCCACCGTGCAAACGCCCCCAACACCGGCGGCTGGGCTTGCGCGGGGCTGATGAGGTAGTAGGCACGCTCGCCACGCAGCGGGCGGTTGCAGGCCACCACCAGCTCGCCGCTGGCCAGTTCCGCCTCGATCAACAAAGGCGGCATCAGCGCCACCCCCATGCCATGCGTGGCGGCCACTGCCAGCATGGAGAACAGCTCGTAGCGCGGGCCATCCAGCGCATGCGGGGCATCCACACCCATCGCATCAAACCACTGGCGCCAGCCATAGGGGCGTGTGCTTTGCTGCAGCAGCGGCAGGTCGGCCAGCGCCTCGGCAGCGATCGGCTGGTGGGCGCGGCCGCGGCCCCGGGGCGCGGCGGATTCGAGCAGGCGGGGGCAACACACGGGCACCACGTCTTCGTGCATCAGCAGCAGGGCCTGCACGCCGGGCCAGTTGGCGACCTGCTCGGGGGTGCCTGCATACAAGGCGGCATCGAAGGTGGTGTCGGCAAACAGAAAAGGCCGCGTTTGCGTGTCGATGTGCACCACGATGTCCGGATGCTCCTGCGCCAGCAGCGGCAGGCGTGGGATGAGCCAGCGCGTGGCAAAGGTGGGCACTGCGGCCAGCGACAGAGCGCCACCCTCGCCCTGGTGGGCCATCACGTCCAGCGTATCGCGCTCCAAGCCCTGCAGCCAGCGCGCCACCTGGCGGCCGTAGTGGGCGCCCGCAGGCGTCAGCACCACGCCGTGGCGCGTGCGGCGAAACAGCGCCACGCCCAAAAATTCTTCCAGCGCCTGGATCTGGCGCGACACCGCGCTTTGGGTGAGCGACAGCTCCTGCGCGGCGCGGGTGTAGCTCTCGTGTCGGGCGGCGACTTCAAAACAGGCCAGGGCCTGGGTCGATGGGATGTTGCGGCGCATGATGAAGAGGAACTTTTAACGAGGTTATCTCACTTGCAACCTATGGACGCGAGTATTCCATACATTCCAACAACGCATATCTGGATGAAAAGAACTCGCTTGCGGGCTGGCACACCAGGGCCTACGATGCGCTTCAGACCCGTTTCTTTCACCTTCTTTCCGACCGGAGACACACATGGCCCACGCCGCTTTTCAATGGGATGACCCTTTCCTCCTGAGCCAGCAACTGACCGACGACGAGCGCGCCATCCGCGACGCCGCCGCAGCGTATTGCCAGGACAAGCTGGCGCCCCGCGTGCTGGACGCCTTCCGCCATGAAAAGATGGACGTGAGCATCTTCCGCGAGATGGGCGAAGTGGGCCTGCTCGGCCCCACCATCCCCGAGCAGTACGGCGGCCCCGGCCTGAGCTACGTGGCCTATGGCTTGATCGCCCGCGAAGTGGAGCGCGTGGATTCGGGCTACCGCTCGATGGCCAGCGTGCAGTCGTCGCTGGTGATGGTGCCCATTCATGAATTCGGCACCGAAGCACAAAAGCAGAAGTACCTGCCCAAGCTCGCGAGCGGCGAATGGATTGGCTGCTTTGGCCTGACCGAGCCCGACCACGGCTCCGACCCCGGCAGCATGGCCACGCGCGCCTACAAGGTGGACGGCGGCTACAAGCTCAAGGGCAGCAAGATGTGGATCACCAACAGCCCCGTGGCCGACGTGTTCGTGGTCTGGGCCAAGGAAGTGTCGGAAGGCGGCGCAGTGGGCCCCATCCGCGGCTTTGTGCTGGAAAAGGGCATGAAGGGCCTGACAGCCCCCGCCATCCACGGCAAGGTGGGCCTGCGCGCCTCCATCACCGGCGAGATCGTGATGGACGACGTGTTCGTTCCGGAAGAAAACGCCTTCCCTGAAGTGCAGGGCTTGAAGGGCCCCTTCACCTGCCTGAACAGCGCACGCTACGGCATCGCCTGGGGCGCCCTGGGTGCGGCCGAGTTCTGCTGGCACACCGCCCGCCAGTACACGCTGGACCGCAAGCAGTTCGGCCGCCCCCTGGCGGCCAACCAGCTCATCCAGAAGAAGCTGGCCGATATGCAGACCGAGATCGCGATTGGCCTGCAGGCCTGCCTGCAGTTCGGCCGCATGAAGGACGCGGGCACGGCCAGCGTGGAAGGCACCTCCATCATCAAGCGCAACAGCTGCGGCAAGGCGCTGGACATTGCCCGCCTGGCGCGCGACATGATGGGCGGCAACGGCATCAGCGACGAGTTCGGCGTGGCAAGGCACCTGGTCAACCTGGAGGTGGTGAACACCTACGAAGGCACGCACGATGTGCACGCCCTCATCCTGGGCCGCGCCCAGACGGGTATCGCAGCGTTCGCGAACTGAGCCCTGACCAACTCCCCTCTCCCCTCGCGGGAGAGGGGCCGGGGGAGAGGGGGTAGCGGCGTGCACTGTGCCCGATCGCCCCCTCTCCCCAACCCTCTCCCGCGAGGGGAGAGGGAGTTAAACGGGGTTCTCATACGCACATTTCAAGTATTTTTGGCTTCTAGCGCTTGATAGATAAGCGCAAGAAGCTATCAATTTAATAGTAAACCACTCCCCCATGACCACACCCACCCCCAACGCAGGCGCCCTCGCAGGCATCAAGGTGCTCGACCTCTCCCGCGTGCTGGCCGGGCCGTGGTGCACGCAGATCCTGGCCGACCTGGGCGCGGACGTGGTCAAGGTGGAGCGCCCCGGTGTGGGCGACGACACGCGCCAGTGGGGCCCGCCCTTCTTGAAGGACGCAGAGGGCAACGACACCAACCAGGCCAGCTACTACACCGCCTGCAATCGCAACAAGCGTTCCGTCACCATCGACATGGCCTCGCCCGACGGGCAGGCGCTCATCCGACAGATGGCGCAAGAGGCCGACATCGTGGTGGAGAACTTCAAGGTTGGCGGCCTGAAGCAATACGGCCTGGACCATGAAAGCCTGCGCGCGCTCAACCCGCGCCTCATCTACTGCTCCGTCACCGGCTTCGGGCAAGACGGGCCGTATGCCGAGCGCGCGGGCTACGACCTGATGGTGCAGGCCATGACGGGCCTGATGAGCATCACCGGCCAGGCCGACAGCCAGCCCGGCGGCGGCCCCATGCGCGTGGGTGTGGCCGTGATCGACCTGTTCACCGGCCTGTACGCCAGCAACGCCATCCTGGCCGCGCTGCACGTGCGCGACAACGCCACCAATGGCACGGGCCAGGGCCAGCACATCGACATGGCGCTGCTGGACGTGGGCATGGCCGTGCTGGCCAACCAGGCCTCGGGCTTCCTTGCCACCGGCAAGGCGCCCGGCCGCATGGGCAACAGCCACCCAAGCCTCGCGCCCTACCAGGACTTCCCCACCGCCGACGGCAACATGCTGCTGGCCATTGGCAACGACGGCCAGTTTCAGCGCTTTTGCGCCGCCGCCGAGCAGCCCCAGTGGGCCAGCGATCCGCGCTATGCCACCAACACGCTGCGCGTGCAAAACCGCACCGACCTGATCCCCGCCATGGAGGCCGTGACCCGCACGCGCACCACGGCCGACTGGATCACACTGCTGGAAGACAAGGCCGTGCCCTGCGGCCCCATCAACACCATTGCCCAGGCGTTTGACGACGCGCAGGCGCAGGCCCGTGGCCTGGCCGTGACGCTGCCGCGCTGGAAGGACGGCGAGGCCGCCACCGACAACGTGTTGCAGATCACCGGCGTGGCCAGCCCGCTGCGCCTGTCGGCCACGCCACCCGTGCTGCGCAACGCGCCACCGGCACTGGGCCAGCATACCGACGAAGTGCTGCGGGAGATGGGGCTGGACGCGGCGCGCATTGCAGCGCTGCGGGCCAACGGGGTTTTGTAGCCAGACCCGCGCGGCACCGAGCTGCGCAACGCCCCCGCCATTGAACAGCCTTGCCCTGACCGGCAAGGCTTTTTTGTCTGCACCATCTGAACCAAATCAGGCTCTAGCGCTTATCCAATAAGCGCCAACAGCTATTAATTTGATAACAAATTTTGGTGCTCTCGGCGCCTACATGTGTTCGCACCTTGGTAAAAAAGACATGTACAAAAATTTACACATCTCTCCATAATGGCAGCGGGATTCTCTCCGGCACGGCGCACAGCACGCGCCGGTTGACCGAGACGAGAGGCGCAGTGGGACAACCGCCGCAACGTACGGGGAAGTCCGGCTGCGCCGCATGCACTTTGCCCCGCCCCAGCGGCGAATCGTGGACCCCACAGGAGTTCCCCATGAAGCTCAGCCTCAAGCTCCCCCTGGCCTTTACCGTGTCGCTGCTTTTGCTGTTTGCGGCGGCGCTGTTTGGCATCAGCCGCCTGAACCAGGCGCTCGACACCTACCAGACCACCGTGGCCCAGAGTTTTGAGCACGAGCGCATGGCGGCGGACATGCTCAACAACTTCAAGGTGCAGGTGCAGGAATGGAAGAATGTACTGCTGCGCGGCAATGACCCGGCCCAGCTCACGCGCTACTGGGCCGCGTTTGAAAAGCAGGAAAAGGCCATCAAGGACGAGGCGCAAAAGCTCGTGGTCGCTCTGCCCCCCGGCGAAGGCCGTGAACGCGTGCAGCAATTTGCCCAGGCCCACGAGCGCATGGGCGCGGCCTATCGCAAGGGGTTTGAGGCCTTCAAGGCCGCCGACCACGACCCGCAGGCGGGTGACAAGGCCGTCGCGGGCATGGACCGCGAGCCCTCGCAGCTGCTGGACCAGGCCGGTGGCCTGATCGCCAAGGCCAGCAGCGAAGTGGCCGAGCGCGCCGCCAAAGCAGCGCAGCGCGCCACCACCATCAGCCTGGTGGTGATGCTGGTGGTGTGCGCCCTGGGCATTGCGGGCGCCATTGCCTTCAGCCGCACCGTAGTGAACCCGCTGGACAACGCGGTGCGCGTGTCGCAGGCCGTGGCCAGCGGCGACCTCACCGTGGCACGGCAAGTGCAGGGCAAGGACGAAATCGCCCTGCTGCTGAATGCCCTGCACGACATGCAGATCAGCCTGTCGCACGTGGTGAGCAATGTGCGCAACAATGCCGACAGCGTGGCCGCCGCCAGCACCGAAATCGCACAGGGCAACAACGACCTGAGCGCCCGCACCGAGCAGCAGGCCAGCGCGCTGGAAGAAACCTCGGCGTCGATGGAGGAGTTGAGTTCCACCGTGCAGGCCAATGCCGAAAACGCGCGCACCGCCAACCAGCTGGCCGTGAGCGCCAGCACCGTGGCCGTGCAGGGCGGCGATGTGGTGGCCGAGGTGGTGACCACCATGAAGGGCATCAACGACAGCAGCAAGAAGATTGCCGACATCATCAGCGTGATCGACGGCATCGCCTTCCAGACCAACATCCTCGCGCTGAACGCCGCCGTGGAAGCAGCCCGCGCGGGCGAGCAGGGCCGGGGCTTTGCGGTGGTTGCCAGCGAGGTGCGCAACCTGGCCCAGCGCAGCGCAAACGCCGCCAAGGAGATCAAGACCCTGATCCACGCCAGCGTGGAGCGCGTAGAGCTGGGCACCACGCTGGTAGACAAGGCGGGCGCCACGATGAGCGAGGTGGTCAGCGCCATCCGCCGTGTGACGGACATCGTGGGCGAGATCAGCGCCGCGAGCAGTGAGCAAAGTGCAGGCGTGGCCCAGGTGGGGGACGCCATCACCGAAATGGACCAGGCCACGCAGCAGAACGCGGCGCTGGTCGAACAGAGCGCGGCAGCTGCCGACAGCCTGAAGGTGCAGGCGCAGCAGCTGGTGCAGGCGGTGGCGGTGTTCCGACTGGCGGACTCTGAAGCCAGCGCTCCCACACGCGCCCACTTGCCAGTGCCCGGGCAGCACCAGCCCCGTCTGGCCGCTGGCTGAGGCGGCGCAAAAATTTCAGGCCAAATCGGCCTCTAGCGCTTTACCATCAAGCGCTAAAAGCTATCCAAAAGATAGCAATCAAAAAACCACCGACTCAGACTTCTGCCAGCACCGGCGAAGCCTGCTGCACGGAGGCCAACGTGGGCGAGGCGAGCTTGCGCAGGTAGGCCATGGTCTGCAGGCAGGCCTGGGCCACCTCGGTGCCCTTCTTCACGAAATGCTCGCGAAAGAAGCGCACATGGTCCTCGTGGTCGTGAAAGTCGCGCGGGGTGAGCACAGCCGACATCACGGGCACCTCGGTGTCTAGCTGCACGCGCATCAGGCCGTCGATGACAGCTGTGGTGACGAACTCGTGGCGGTAGATGCCGCCGTTGACCACCAGCGCGCAGGCCACGATGGCGTCGTAGCGCCCGCTGCGCGCGAGCTTGCGGGCCAACAGCGGGATCTCGAACGCACCGGGCACATCGAACAGCGCCACCTGCGCGGGCGGCAGGCCGTGGCGGTCGAACTCGGCCAGGGCCGCGTCGCGCGCCTGGTGCACGATGTCCTGGTGCCAGCTGGCACTGATGATGGCCACGCGGGCGCCACGGTGTGCGGCCACAGGCGCGAGGGGAGAGACGGGAGAAGTAGCAGAAGACTGATTCATGGGTTCCTCAAAACAGGTCAGACCAGAATCAGGGCGCGCGCGAACACGGCGCCTGCACAGGGCGGCGCAGGCCTCACGGCGCTTGCGAGCGGGCAAAAAACACGCAGGCAAACGCCAAGGGCCCAGCCACCCATGGCGGGTGCTCTAGGGATGTCCTGCATAACTCCCTGCGGTCCGTGATAGCGCGGTCTCGGGCGGTCCGCTGCGTTGCTTTTCTTACCATTAGCCGCGCTATTGGTTGCAAAAAGTCGCCTTGCGGCCCATCCCGATCCGCACTACCACCGACTCGCGAGGGTTATGCAGGACATCCCTAGTTTCGCGATCTCTTTCATCCGGACTGTGACCGTCGGCTCTGGTTTCGCACCAGATCTGCTGACCCTGCGGGCCTGTTCCAAAGAACGGCACCACAGGCGCTCGCGGGCTCTTGTTGGCTTTTCAGCCCTCAAATACCGCCGGTGGGGAATTCCACCCCGCCCTGAGAACGCTGCCGGCCCTGGAGTGGATCCAGGGCCTGCAGGGGGATTCTAGGAGCTTGGTGACATTCGCGCCGTCGCCAATGCGATTGGCCCTCCGGCGCCGATCCCGTTCACCCGTTCTGGCTGAGCCTGCCCAAGCCAGGCGCGGCGCTTGAACGGCGCTCAGCGAACGGTTCAAGTTGACGGAAGCCGGATCATTCAAAAGACCGGCTGTAGCGCACCTGCACAAAGTCTTCGCCCGGGTTGGGCTTGCGGATGCCGCCGTTGGAAATGTGGCGCACGATCAGCATCAGTTCGTGCTGGCGGCGGGCGCCAAAGTTGAAGCCCACGCCCTGGTGGTCGGCAAAGTTGAAACGGGTGCTGAAGGCCTTGTGCCGGGTGGCGTAGTGCCCGTCCAGCGCCGACAGGCCGATGCCGCCTTCCATGAACCAGGTGGACCGCCCGCCGTCGAATCGCCAACGCAGTGTCGGCACCACCGCCAGCTGCGTCCAGTGGCGGCGCCCGCCCGGCACGGCGGTGCCGGGCGGCACGCGCCAGTGCGCGATGTGGGTATCCCAGTGCCCCGTCAGTTCGCCGCCCAAAAAATCGCGGCGCCAGGCCCAGGGCCATTGCACACCCACCGAGGCCAGCCCGACGTCGCTGGCCGCGCGTGCGCCGTCGATGAAGATGCGGCGCGGCTCGGGGGTAGCGGAGGCCGCAAGCTCCTGGGCCCGGGCGGAGGGCTGCGGCGCGCCAGCCCCCTGCTGCGCCAGGGCCGGCAGGGGCAACAGCGCGCAGCAGGCCAGCAGGGCGGCTCCAGCACAGCCGGCTCGCGGTGGTGGCGGGAACAAGCCCTCGGACGGGGAAGGCAATGGCAGCAGGGGTGGAAATGAGGAACGCACGGCAGGACTCCGACGGGCCACTGGGCCATGCCCTCCAATCTACCCAAACGTCGCCCTGCGCGCAGCACCTGGCAGCGCGCAGGGCTGCAAGAAACTCTTCGGTACCTTGTCGGGGGCGTGCAAAAGCGCTGGGCGCCGAGGTCAACGGGGCCGCGCAAAGCCCCCGTCCGCCCAGACGGTGGCGCTGGCGGCCGTCAGGCGGAAGGTGGGCGGCGCAGGCACGCGGGCGATTTCCTGGCCCAGTGCATCCTCGGCGCTCAGCGTGGCCGTGGCGCCTTCCTCGTCGGGCACGATGGCCAGCGCCACGCGCAGGCGCTGGCCGTCGGCGGTGGTGATGTGCACGCTCTTGTTCAACTGCGCGTGCAGCTGCTGCTCATGGCGGCGCACCACCTCGCTCGCGGTCTTGACCAGGGTGTGGAAGGCCGACACATCCAGCGGTTTGGGGTTCTTCTTGTCGCGCCCCATGGTCCAGGGGCCCACCAGTGCGGGTTCGGACTCCCCCTTCAGCGTCATGGACACGGCCCAGCCATCGTCGTCTTCGTTCTTGATGACCTGCGCCGTCCAGCGCCCATCGCTCCAGCAGCGGGGTTCCTGGATGGTGTCGGGCGTGTCGGGTGCGTCGGTCATGGAGAAAAAGGTCTGGATGGCGGGAAAGGGCGCAGAGCATAACGGCAGGGCCCGGTAGCCTGGATTTTCAATAACCATTGGTTATCGAAAAAGGCCGTGCATAGCGCAGGTCTGGTCACTCCCCCAAAGCGTCCGGCGCCACGCCCGCCGCCTCGCGCAGCACATCGATAAAGGCCTGTGCCGAAGGGGTGGGCGGCTCGCCCAGCCGGGTGATGAGGCCGTAGCTAGGCATGCGGTCGGGCAGCTCGACGGGGATGCGCGAGAGCAGCCCCCGGTCCACATATTTCTGGATCAGCGCAGCGGGCTGCAGCGACATCATGTGGGTGGTGTTCATCAGCTCCAGCGCAAACAAAAAGGACGGCGTCTCCACCACCCCCGCCGTGAGCGCCAGGCCCGCTCCGCCAAACAGGTCGTCCGACACCTTGCGCACCGCCGTGGAGGCGGGGTACAGAATCCAGGGCCAGTGGGCCAGCTCGGTCAGCGACAGGTCGGTGGCGCCGCGCAGCGGGTGGTGCTGCCCGCCCACCACATGCAGCGGCTCGGCGGACAGGTGCTCGTAGTGGAACTGGCCGCGCTGCTCCTCGGTGGTGAAGCGGCCGATCATCAGATCGATCTTGCGCTCGGCCAGCCAGGCAATGAGCTGGTCGCTGCTCTGCTCCAGGATCTTGATGACCAGCAGGGGCCGCAGGCGCTGGATCTCCACCACCGAGGCCACCAGCACATGCGCGGCCGAGCCGGTGATGGCGCCCACCGTCACATGGCCATGGCCGCCCTGCTTGAGGGCGTTGAACTCGTCCACAAACTTGCGCTGCCCATCGAGCGCGGCGCTGGCATAGCGCAGCGTAAAAAGCCCCAGCTCGTTCGGCCGCATGCCGCGCGAGAGGCGGTCGAACAACCGCGCCTCCAGGATCTCCTCGATGTCCATGAGGATCTTGGTGGCCGCAGGCTGCGTGACGTGCATCTGCTCGGCCGTCAGCCGCAGGTTGCGCGTACGGCCCAGGATGTCCAGAAACTGCAAATGCCGAAAGCGCAGCCGCGCGCAGGCCTGCGCCAAAGACAAGGGTTTACCCGGAAATTCGTCTGGACTCATAAGCGTTTGGAATGGATTGTCGCAAAACATTCAGTGGACCCGGCAGGGCGCGAAACCTAACCTTCGCCTTGCGTTCATGACGGCTTGCCCAAAAAAAGCTGCATACGCCGACGGCCTCGCCAACGGGGTCAGCCATTCCAACGGAGACAAGACACCATGCAATTCAAGACCCTCGCTAAATCCTTGGCGCTTGCTGCCACGCTGCTGGCCGCCTTTGCCGCCCCCGTCGCGGCCCAAGTCAAGGAACACACCTTCAAGGTCGGCATCGGCCTGAGCGACGACCACCCGCAGGCCCAGGCCGTGCGCCACTTTGCCGAGCGCCTGCAGGCCAAGAGCGGCGGCAAGATGAACGCCAAGCTGTTTGCCAGCGGCGCCCTGGGCAACGACGTGAGCATGACCTCGGCCCTGCGCGGCGGCACGCTGGAGATGACGATTCCGGATTCATCCACGCTGATGTCGCTGATCAAGCCCTTTGGCGTGCTGAACCTGCCGCTCACCTTCAACACCGAGGCCGAAGCCGACGCCTTGCTCGACGGCCCCTTCG
Organism: Acidovorax sp. NN32; assembly: GCF_057597245.1. Classification (NCBI taxonomy): domain Bacteria; kingdom Pseudomonadati; phylum Pseudomonadota; class Betaproteobacteria; order Burkholderiales; family Comamonadaceae; genus Acidovorax; species Acidovorax sp. NN32. Next base: position 1,565,344 of record NZ_CP199679.1, on the reverse strand, counting down.
GCCAGAAGCTGCTGGCCATGCTGCCCGACAAGGGCCTGATCGGCCTGGGCTTTTGGGAAAACGGCTTTCGCCATGTAACCAACTCGCGCCGCCCCATCAATACGGCCGATGATCTGGCAGGCCTGAAGCTGCGCGTGATCCAGAGCCCCTTGTTCCTCGACACCTTCAACGCGCTGGGCACCAACGCCACGCCCATGCCGTTCACCGAGCTGTACACGGCCATGGAACAAAAGGCCGTCGACGGCCAGGAGAACCCGCCTGCCACCATCCTGGCCAGCAAGTTCTATGAGGTGCAAAAGCACCTGGTGCTGTCGCGCCACATGTACAGCGCGTGGGTGCTGCTCATCTCCAAGAAGACCTGGGACGGCCTTTCGGCCGACGAGAAGAAGATCGTGCAGGAGGCCGCGCGCGAGGCCACGCTGTTCGAACGCAAGACCATCCGTGCCTTCAGCGAGACCGCCCTGGGCGAGCTGAAGAAGGCCGGCATGCAGATCACCGAGCTGCCCGCCGCCGAGCAGGCCAAGCTGCGCACCAAGCTGCAGCCCGTGCTGGCCAAGTACGGCAAGGAGTTTGGTGAAGAGACCACCAGCGAAATGATGGGCGAGCTGGCGAAGGCGCGGGGCGGGAAGTAAGCGATTCGCCTCCCGGGGCGCAGCTGGTTGCAGCTGCGCCACGCCCCTCCTTTTGCGACGTCCCGACCCCATGACCAAAACACCCCGCCGCCCCTTCCGCTCCCGCGACTGGTTTGCCGCCCCCGAGCGCTCGGACATGACCGCGATGTACCTCGAACGCTTCATGAACTACGGGCTCACGCCCGAGGAACTGCGCTCGGGCCGGCCCATCATCGGCATCGCGCAGACGGGCAGCGACTTGTCGCCCTGCAACCGCATCCACCTGGACCTGGCGCGCCGCGTGCGCGACGGCATCCGCGATGCGGGCGGCATTCCGATGGAGTTCCCTGTTCACCCCATCTTTGAAAACTGCCGCCGGCCCACGGCCGCACTGGACCGCAACCTGGCCTATCTGGGGCTGGTGGAGATCCTGTACGGCTACCCCATCGACGCGGTGGTGCTGACCACGGGCTGCGACAAGACCACGCCTGCTGGCGTCATGGCCGCGTCCACGGTGGACATTCCGGCCATCGTGCTCTCGGGCGGGCCGATGCTCGATGGCTGGCACGACGGACAACTGGTGGGTTCGGGCACCGTCATCTGGCGCAGCCGCCGCCAGCTGGCAGCGGGCGAGATTGATGAAGAAGAGTTTCTGCAGCGCGCCTGCAGCAGCGCACCGTCGGCGGGCCACTGCAACACCATGGGCACGGCATCCACCATGAACGCGGTGGCCGAAGCGCTGGGCCTGTCGCTGCCCGGCTGCGCGGCCATTCCTGCACCGTACCGAGAACGCGGTCAGATGGCGTACGAAACCGGGCGGTGCATTGTTGATATGGCCTATGAAGACCTGCGCCCCTCGCGCATCCTGACGCGCGAGAGCTTCTTGAACGCGCTGTCGGTCATCAGTGTGGCCGGGGGCTCCAGCAATGCGCAGGTGCACGTGATGGCCATGGCGCGCCATGCAGGCGTGGTACTGGAGGCCCAGGACTGGACGGACCACGCCTACGACCTGCCCCTGCTGCTGAACATGCAGCCTGCAGGCCAGTTCCTGGGCGAACGGTTCTTTCGCGCGGGCGGTGTGCCTGCGCTGATGTGGGAGCTGCAGCAAGCGGGCCGCCTGCACAACGACTGCGCCAGCGTGACGGGCAAAACCATCGGCGACAACCTGCAGGGCCACGAAGCGCGCGACCGTGAAGTGATTCGCCCCTTCAACGCGCCGCTGATGGAAAAAGCTGGGTTCCTGGTGCTCAGCGGCAACCTGTTTGACTTCGGCATCATGAAAACCTCGGTGATATCGCCCGCGTTTCGCGAGCGCTACCTGAGCCAGCCGGGCCGCGAGGGCATCTTCGAAGCCCGTGCCGTGGTTTTTGAAGGCGCGGACGACTACCACGCACGCATCAACGACCCGGCGCTCGACATCGACGAGGGCTGCATCCTGGTCATGCGCGGCGCCGGGCCCATCGGCTGGCCGGGTTCGGCCGAGGTGGTCAACATGCAGCCGCCCGATGCGCTGATCCGGCGCGGCATCAACACATTGCCCACGCTGGGGGACGGACGGCAGTCGGGCACGGCAGACAGCCCTTCCATCCTGAACGCATCGCCCGAGAGCGCCGTGGGTGGGGGCCTCTCCTGGCTGCAAAGCGGCGACACCATCCGCATCGACCTCAACACCGGACGCTGCGATGCGCTGGTCGCGCCCGAGGAAATCGCCCGCCGACAGCGCGACCTGCCCGCCCCACCCGTGCCCGCGAGCCAGTCCCCCTGGGAAGCGCTGTACCGCGAGAAGACAGGGCAGCTGGCCGATGGCGCGACGCTGGACTTCGCGCTGGCATTCCAGCGCATTTCCGAAAAGACACCACGCCACAACCACTGACAACGAGCGGGCGGGCCACCGGCGCCACACCCGGATTTTTTCGAAGGACTCTCCATGAACAACATGACGGCGGCGGCAGTTGCCGAACGGGCCCGTGCGCCCCAGACCGCATTGCAAGTGCTTCCCGAAGATGGCCTGCAGGGCTCGCTGGTGGGCCGGGTGTGGGCACCCCAAGGCGCCGTTGCGGGCCCGGCTGTGGTGGCCCTGCGGCCCGAAGGCGTGTTCGACCTCAGCGCGCACTACCCCACCATGAGCACGCTGCTCGACACCCTGGCGCCCGCCGAGGCGGTGCGTGCAGCCACCGGCCAGTACCTGTGCAGCGTGGATGACCTGCTGGCCAACAGCCTGCCCGGAACGCGCGACAAGAGCCGCCCCTGGCTGCTGGCGCCGTGCGACCTGCAGGTGGTCAAGGCGGCGGGCGTCACGTTTGCCGCCAGCCTGATCGAGCGCGTGATCGAAGAACAGGCCCGGGGCGACGCCAGCCGTGCGCAAGCCTTGCGAAGCCAGGTCATCGAGTTGATCGGCGAGAACCTTGCCGACATCCGCCCTGGTTCGCCCGAGGCCATGGAACTCAAAACGTTGTTGCAAGAGAAAGGCCTGTGGTCGCAGTATCTGGAGGTGGGTATTGGCCCCGATGCCGAGGTGTTCACCAAGGCGCCGGTGCTGGCGTCAGTCGGCTGCGGGGACGACATCGGGATCCGCTCCGATTCGGCCTGGAACAACCCCGAGCCCGAGGTGGTGCTGGCCGTGAACAGCCGAGGCCAGATCGTGGGCGCCACGCTGGGCAACGACGTGAACCTGCGGGACATCGAGGGCCGCAGCGCCCTGCTGCTGGGCAAGGCCAAGGACAACAACGCCTCGTGCGCGTTAGGCCCGTTCATCCGCCTGTTCGACGCGAGCTTCGGGATGGACAAGGTGCGCAGCGAAACCGTGCACCTGAGCGTTGCAGGGGTGGATGGCTATGAGTTGCGTGGCATCAACACCATGGCCAGCATCAGCCGCGACCCCAGCGACCTCGTGGCGCAGACCCTGGCCGCGCACCAGTACCCGGATGGATTCATGCTGTTTCTGGGCACGCTGTTCGCGCCCATTGAAGACCGCGACCAGCCGGGCGGTGGCTTCACCCACCACCTGGGCGACCTGGTGTCCATCCAGAGCGCGTGGCTGGGTGGCCTGCACAACCGCGTGGCGCATAGCGAGGCGGCGGCGCCCTGGCGCTTTGGTTTGCGCGCCTTTATCAGTAACCTGACGCAGCGCGGCCTGTTGCGCGACGCAGCGCTCTGAGCCACAGGCCGCAACGGCACGCACACAAAAAAATGAACCAGGAGACACCCATGCTCAACGCCCTCATAGACCGGTGCTGTCGGTGGATCAACGTTCTCATCGCGCTGGCACTGGCCGTGATGGTGGTGATGGTGTTCGGCAACGTGGTGCTGCGCTACGCATTCAACTCGGGCATTGCGGTCAGCGAAGAGGTGTCGCGCTGGCTGTTCGTGTGGATCACGTTCCTGGGCGCCATCGTGGCGGTGAAGGAACACGGCCACCTGGGCACCGACCTGGTTCTCACCAAGCTTCCACCCATCGCGCAACGGGTGTGCCTGGTCATCAGCCACGGGCTCATGCTGTTTTGCACCTGGCTGCTGTTCAGTGGCGCCCTGTCGCAGGCACGCATCAACTGGGATGTGGAAGCGCCGGTAACCGGCGCATCGGTGGCGATCTTCTATGCGTCCGGGGTGGTGTTTGCCGTGGCGTCGGGCCTGTTGTTGTTGCTCAACCTGTGGAGGCTGCTGTCGGGGCAGGTACCAGACGACCAGCTGGTGCAGACCTCCGGGTCGGAGGATGTGGCCACCCTGCCCGACATGCAGCTGGACCGCGCGGCGTTGCCGTCACGCAAGCCGCCATCCCATTGAGCCCCCCGGAGACACTCGCATGACCGTATTCATCTTTCTCGGCTCCCTGCTGGCGGCCATGGCCATTGGTGTGCCCATTGCCTACGCGCTGCTGGTGTCTGGCGTGGCGCTGATGTGGCACCTGGACCTGTTTGACGCGCAGATCCTTGCGCAGAACGTCATCAACGGCGCGGACTCGTTCCCGCTGCTGGCCGTGCCGTTTTTTATGTTGGCAGGCGAGATCATGAATGCGGGCGGCCTGTCGCAGCGCATCGTCAAGCTGGCGCTCACGCTGGTGGGTCATAAGCGCGGCGGGCTGGGCTTTGTGGCCATCCTCGCGGCCTGCATACTGGCGGCGCTGTCGGGCTCTGCCGTGGCAGACACCGCTGCGCTGGCCGCGTTGCTGCTGCCCATGATGGTAAAGGCCGGGCATGACAAGGCGCGCGCCGGGGGGCTGATTGCCTCGGCGGGCATCATCGCGCCGGTGATTCCGCCTTCCATTGGTTTTGTGGTGTTTGGCGTCGCGGCCAACGTGTCGATCAGCAAGCTGTTTCTGGCGGGCATCGTGCCGGGCCTGCTGATGGGACTGTCCATTGCTGCGGCCTGGTACTGGGTATCGCAGCGCGAGAGCATTTTGCCGCCGCCCCGAGCAACGACCGCAGAGAAGCTGCAGGCCTTGAAGGAATCCACCTGGGCGCTGTTCCTGCCGGTGATCGTGATCGTGGGTCTGAAGATGGGCGTGTTCACCCCTACCGAAGCCGCCGCCGTGGCCGCCGTCTATGCGCTCTTCGTGGCCACGGTGGTGTACCGCGAGCTGCACTGGCGCCAGCTGACCGCCGTGTTCGTGAGCGCTGCCAAAACGACGGCCGTGATCATGTTCCTGGTGGCCGCCGCCATGGTGAGCGCGTGGCTCATCACCGTGGCCGACATCCCCAGACAGCTGGTTTCGCTGCTGAAGCCCTTCATGGACAACCCCATCCTGCTGATGATGGCCATCATGCTGCTGGTGATGGCCGTGGGCACAGCCATGGACATGACGCCCACCATCCTGATCCTGGCGCCCATGCTGATGCCGGTGGTCAAAGCCGCAGGCATCGACCCTGTCTACTTCGGCGTGCTGTTCATCATGAACAACGCCATCGGCTTGATCACTCCGCCGGTGGGCACGGTGCTGAACGTGGTGGCGGGGGTGGGACGCATGCGCATGGACGAAGTCACCCGGGGCGTGCTCCCCTTCATGGGCGCGCAGTTCGCGATGATGTTCCTGATGGTGCTGTTCCCGTCCATCGTGCTGGTGCCGATGCGGTGGTTTGTGGGATGAAGGCTCTTCACAGACAGTCCAGCTGAATCGCTGCGGGAGACCAATCGCGGACTATTTCACACCGGGGAGATGAACGATACAAATGGCGCGTCTATTTATCGAGAAGATAGGCCTTCCCCGCTTCGGCCAGCGCTTACCGTGACGTCTGAACGGGATCACCAAAAACCTTGATCCCGGAGGGGCGCTTGATCTCAACACAGAAACGGCCGGTTACTCTCAACACCCGCCAGCAGGTGCTCGTGGGCTGGGCCCTGCTACCGGTGTTGGCCGTCTGGCAACTCAACGGCTTTTACCTGCCTATCTTGGGGCGCGGAGGCGCACTGCTCTTTTGGGCGGTTGACGGGATTCAGTGGGTAGTGCTTCCTGCAGTCTTGCTTGGCCTTCTTGCCCACAAAGCAGCGCTGCGCCCCCAACACTACGGACTCGTACCGCCAGAAAAGAACCTTTGGCCCCTTGCATGGCAGAGCCTGATGGTGTTTGTCACCGCGGGGCTGGTTTTTCTGGTGGCGCGGAACCTGTCGTGGCGGACGCTCGGACCGTCACCCGGCAGCTTCCAGCTGGCGCAGTTTTCCCCCCGGGGCTTGGCGGGCGCGGCGGTGCAGACCTACGCAGCGGTCAGCGCAGGGCTGGTGGAAAGCATCTTTTTCATTGGGCTGCCATGGCTCTGGTATTCGAGTGCACGCCAACGCCCTTCAGAGCTACTGTTCACACTCGCGGTATCGGCCATCTTCGCGCTGGCGCACTGGGAGCACGGCAGGCACGGCGTGATTGCAGCCTTCTTTGCGCATTGTGTGATGTGCCGTTGGTTCCTGTACTGGAGAACCCTGTGGCCCGTGGTGCTGGGCCACACGCTGATCGACATGGCTGTTTTTGTCTGACAGAAAAAAGGCAGCGCCCGAGAAACGCTGCATCGTCCCGATGACAAGAAAAACTCAGTTCGCCACCGTAAAGCGCTTTTGCACGTGGCGCGGCGTCTCCAGCTCGTCCACGATGGCAACAGACAGGTCGGCCACGCTGATGCTGCCGGGTTGCTCGCCATTCATCAGCGGCGCTTCGTCGCCCAGGCGGTATTGGCCCGTGCGTTCGCCAGGCTGCAGCAGGATGGGCGGCGAGAGGAAGGTCCAGTCCAGCGTGTTTTCGGTGCGAATCCAGTTCAGCGCCTCGCGCGCGGCCAGGGCGCCCTGCTTCCATTCGGCGGGGAACTGGGGCGTATCCACCAGCTGCACGCCGGGCGCCACAAACAGGCTGCCAGCGCCACCCACCATCAGAAAGCGGCGCACACCAGCCGCTTTGGTGCCGTCGATGATGGCGCGGGTACCTTTCAGGAACTCGTCGTGGATGTTGGGGTTCTCCCAGCCGGGGTTATAGGCGCTGACCACAGCATCATGGCCGGCAGCGGCCTTGGCGACCTGGGCGGCGTCTTGCGCGTCGGCCGCCACTACCGCGAGGCCTTCGCGCGCGGCGAGCTTGGCGGGGTTGCGGGCCAGTACCGTCACGCGGTGGCCGCGTTGCAGCAGTTCATTCAGCACGGCAGCGCCAACAAAGCCGGAGGCGCCAATCAGGGCGATGTTCATATCGATGTCCTTGGGGTCGAAGTTGCGATGTAGTGAGAATAGGAGATTGTCAAAGCTGGCGGTAGATGGCTAAATTGGCCTTCTCTTTGAAGTTCAACTTCACAATGGATGAATCACCTCCTGAGCCGCTTTGCGCCTTCCCCCTCTCTCGCATGGCTGCGCCATGCGGGATGGGGACACCCCCAGCGCACTCAAGCGAAGCGCCGCACAAGCAGCTTGGCGGCCCTTGCGCGGGGGCACTGGACTTGGTCGCGCCAGTTCCAAGGTCTGGGGACGGACAACAGGCCAGTGGGGATTGACGAGAGGACCTGATATGGAAGACCTCAAACGCATGGCGGTGTTTGCCGCCGTGGTGCAGCACGGCTCGATGAGCGGCGCCGCCCGCGCCTTGGGCATGAGCACTTCCGCCGTGAGCCAGCAGGTGCGCAAGCTGGAAAGCGATGGCGGTGTGACCCTGCTTCACCGCTCTACGCGCAAGCTTGCACTCACTGAAGCAGGCCAGCGCTACCACGCGCGCTGCGCCGCCATGTGTGCCGCAGCCGACCAGGCGCGGGCCGAGCTGGCCGCTTCGCGCGATGCCCCCAGTGGCGAGCTGCGGCTGTCGGCTACCGTCGGGTTTGCACGCCACATTGCCCCAGCGCTGGGCGAGCTGCTGGCCGCCCACCCGGCGCTGCGCCTGCGCCTGCTGGTAGACGATTCGCCCATTGACCTCATCAATGCCCGCATCGATCTGGCCGTGCGCTACGGGCGCCTGCAGGACTCCACCTGGGCAGCACGGCGCCTGGGAGGCATGCAGTGGTACCTGTGCGCGGCGCCCGGCTGGGTGGCTGCCCACGGCGTGCCACAGCACCCGGACGCACTGCTCTCGCACAGCTGGCTGGGCTTTGCGCGCGAGAACGGCGGCCTGCTGATCGACCTGCGCAGCCCCACGGGCGATCCCCGGGCCCTGCGGGTGGAGCCGCGCATTGCCAGCAACAACCAGCTTTCGATCCAGCAGATGTGCGAGGCCGGGCTGGGCCTGGCGCTGGTGGGCAGCATGGATTCGCAGGATGCGCTGCAGGCCGGGCGGCTGGTGCGGCTGCTGCCCGACTGGTCGTTTGGCACCCTGGACATCTGGGCCATGACGCCCCAGCGCGACGCCCAGCCCGCCAAGGTGCGCCAGACCATTGCCGCGCTGCACCGCTATCTGAGCCAGCTGCCCGGCGTCACGGAATGAGAGGGGAACAGTCCGTGGGTGACTGCCTTCGGCGCCTTCCTTCGCCGGGACATCGCTGCCACTTTTTATCCATCATTTTTTTATCGTTCAGACCCACAAATTCCATCGTTGTGTAGGCAGCGCCGGCTGCCTACAGTCGCCCCCCAAGGGCCTGCTTCTGGCCCTTTTAACCCCCCGACTGGAGAGCGCACATGACGACCAACCTCACCACAAACTTCCCCATCGACCGCGTACTGGCCGCCTTTGAAAAAGGCGATGTCCCCACGCTGCTCGGGAGCGTTGCCGATGACCTGGATTTCCGCATCGACCACTACCGCGATGATGCAGACACCAGCTGGCAGGTCGCGCGCAACCAGGCCGATCTGCTGACGGTGCTGCAGCGCCTGGGCACGGAGATCTTTCCGCAAGGCACGCAAATCGTTCACACCCACAGCCAGCCGCTGGGCGACGACTGGGTGATGACCCAGCTAAGCCAACGCTTCTTTTATGGAGTACAACAGCGCGAAGTGGAGTCGCTGACCTGGATCCTGAGCCACTCGCAAAACGGCCAGCTCGACTACTTTCGCGAAACCGTCACCACGATCACCCCTACCTGACTGTGGCCCCGGCCCCTGAAACCCCATGCTGTTTGACCTGCGCGCCCTCGGCTACTTCGTCGCGGCCTACGAAGAACGATCCGTAACCACGGCGGCGCGCCGCTGCTTTGTGGCGCAGCCGTCCATCAGCATGGCCATCAAGGGGCTGGAGGACGCGCTGGACACCGTGCTGTTCGAGCGAAGCCGCCAGGGTCTGGCGCCCACCCCCGCCGCCCACCGCCTGTACCCGCGCGCCTGCAGCCTGCTGGCGCAGTCCAGCGCCATGGTGCGCGACTTTCGCGATGCGCCCCGCGAAACGCTGGGCGTGTTCCTGCAGGACGACCTGATGGTGGGCCCAGCCGCGCCGCTGTTTGCGCAGATTGCCGACCTCCTGCCCAACACGCTGGTCCGACTCACGGCCACGGCGCAGGAGGCCCGGTTGCGCCTGGTGGCGGAGCACTGCAAACCGCCCGGCGACACGTTTGTGTCGTTGTGGCGCGAGCCCTATGTGATGCTGTTGCCCGAGCAGCATCCCCTGCGCTTCAAGAAGAAATTCGGTCTGGCGGACCTGCAAGGGGTGCCGCTTCTTGAATGGCCCTACTGCCCGCTGCACCAGTCGTTCATCCGCCTGCTGGCCGAGCGCGGCATCGCCCTGGAGGTACAGGCCAGCGCCGCACGCGAAGAGCTGTTGCTGCACATGGTGGACAGCGGCCTGGGCGTGGCGGTGGTGCCACAGTCCCACGCGGCGCATGCTCGCCGCTCGGTCACGCGCCCCCTCGATGGCCCCCTGGCGTTCTCGCGCCACCTGGGTCTGGCCTGCGATGCCTCGGATGCCCCCATGCTCGCACTGCTGGGCCGCCTGGCCGACAGTTTGAAGGCCTCTGTGATTCCCCAGAGCAGCGTTGCCTGAGCCTCCCGCCTCCCGGTGTGGGTGGGCGCAGAACAACAGGCTGCATACGGTACCCCGGCAGTCTTGCGGTAGAAACAGGCACTTCCCTAGCGCACAGCACGCCCCAGCCCACCATGGTTCTCGAAATCGCCCACCTCACCATCCGCCCCGGCCAGAACGCGGCCTTCGAGCACGCCTTTGCCCAGGCGCAACAGATCATTGCCTCGATGCCCGGTTACCTGTCACACGAACTGGGCCATTGTCTGGAGCGCCCGCAGGACTACGTGCTGCAGGTGCGCTGGGTCACCCTGGAGGACCATGAGATCGGCTTTCGCCAGTCGGCCCGGTACCAGGACTGGAAACAGCTCCTGCACCACGTCTACGACCCTTTCCCCACGGTATTGCACTTTGGGCCGGTGGCCCTGCCAGCCCCGGCTTGAGCCCGCAACCCGGCTCCAACGTGTGACAGCGCTGCCACGCAAGGATGCGGCAGTGCACTATTCGGGTATTGCCTGAACATTTAGCGCACTGCGCACCCCGTTCTGATCCTAGAATTTGTAAACGCGCGTATCTTCTTCTTTTCTGCGCGAAGGACCCATCATGAAAGCAGTGCAGCAGGATATCGACGAGCGGACCAACCTCACCAGCACCAACAAGTTCGAACTGCTGCTGTTTCGCCTGGGCACCGACAGTGCCCTGGGCAAGTCAGAGCTGTTTGGCATCAACGTGTTCAAGATCCGCGAGATCGTGGCCATGCCCAGCATCACGCCGATCGCGGGCACCACGGCCCATTCGCTGGGCGTGGTCAACCTGCGCGGGCAGGTGATTCCGGTGCTGGACCTGCCGTCCATCGTGGGCTGCAAGCCCCAGACGGGCCTGAACATCATGCTGGTGACCGAATACGCGCGCACCACGCAGGCGTTTGCGGTCGAGTCGGTGGAAGACATCGTGCGACTGGACTGGAAACAGGTGCTCTCGGCCGAAACGAGCGGCGCCGCTGGCAAGCTGGTCACCAGCATTGCCCGCCTGGACGGCAACACGGATGAATCCCGCCTGGCCCAGGTGCTGGACGTGGAGGCCATCCTTCAGATGATCTCGCCCTCGGACGGCCACGAGGTCACCGAAGAAAAGGTTGGGGCCAAGCTCAAGCTCAAGCCCGGCTGCATCATCCTGGCGGCCGACGACTCGTTCGTGGCCCGCTCGCTCATCGAGCAAGAGCTCAAAGTGCTCAACGCCCCATATGAAATGGTGAAGTCCGGCAAGGAAGCCTGGGACCGTCTCAACGCCATCGCGAAAAGCGCCGAAGCTGAGGGAAAAACGGTCTTGGACCGCGTCGCCATGGTACTGACCGACCTGGAAATGCCAGAAATGGACGGGTTTACCCTGACACGCAACATCAAGCAGGACGCGCGTTTTCATGGGCTGCCCGTGGTCATTCACTCCTCGCTGTCGGGCTCGGCCAACGAAGACCACGTGCGCAGCGTCGGAGCCGATGGGTACGTCGCCAAGTTTGTGGCGGAAGACCTGGCCGAAACCATCCGCCGGGTGCTGCCCAAGCCTTAAAGGCAGGGCGGCCTGCCGCGGAGCAGGCGCCCCGCCTCCACGGTCAGATATTGGGTAAAAAATTGGCCGCTTCCGCTAATCGGGCAATGGTTTATAGCTATTGTTTTTGAAGTTTCTCCACGGCAGCGCCCGGTCCCGACGGATGGGACAATAGGCGCCGTCCTACCCGGCACATCGGCAGGCAGGTCAACCAAAACGGGGGGCCACGCGCTACATTGAAAGCGGCTTCAACGCGCCAGCCTCCGAAATTTGTAACACTCCGCCGGGGTGCTTTTCGGGGGCTTTACGAGCAGGGTGGAACGGCCACTCCCTGCCAGGGTCTGACCACCATGACAAACACACTTGCCTGCCTTATTTCTGCCACGGTCCTGGGCGCCGCGGTGACCGGCTGCGCCACGGTGCAGGGTGACCCGTACTACGAACCCACTCCGTACCGTGTTTATGAGCAGCCGGGTTACATCTACAACAACGCCCCGCCGGTGTACCCCGCGTATTCGGCGCCCCCAGCCGTTATCTACTACGGCGGACGTGATCGGGACGATCGCTGGGAACGAGACCGCAACCGTAACGACTGGCGAGAACGTGAACGCGAACGGGAACGTGCCGAGCGCGACCGGCAGGCCCGGGAACGCGAGCGTGATCGCCGCGAACAGCAGGCCCGCGAGCTCGACCGCCGCCAGCGCGACCGTGACCAGGCCCTGCGCGAGCAGGCTGAGCGCGACCGCCGCGCCGCAGACGATCGCCGCAACCGCCAACCCCCTCCAGGCCGTGTTGCGCCAGGCAGCTACTCGTTTGACCCCCACGACTGGCGCTCCCGCCAACAGTCCAACAGCCCCGACAAGCCCTGACAGGGGCTGACCAGGGCTCCCACCGCCACGCTTTTGCCCACCTTGGCCGCAGACCATGAGCCTCCGCAACCGCCATCTCGCCCTCTTCCTCTGTGTGTGCGCAGCCTGGCTCGGCACAGTGGCCCACGCACAAGTGGTGCGATGCACCGACACCCGCACCGGCAAGGTGACCTATACCGACGGGGCCTGTACGGGCGGAGCGGCGGCGCGCGAAGTGGAAGCGCGCAAAACGCCGGAAGAACTCCAACTGGAACGCGAACAGGCCGCTGAGGCGCTGGAGCGCAAGCAGCAGCGGCTGCAGGCCGAGGCCACCGCCGCAGAGACCGAGGCCCGCCGCAACGCCGAGCGCGACCGGGCACGCGCTGCGCAGGCCGCTGCCGCAGCCCCACAACCGCAGGACTACGCCCGCTCCCCGGAATGTGCACGTTCGCGGCGCAATTTCGACATGGTGGCTGCAGGCCTGTCGCGCTCGACCTATGAGCAGGAACTGCGGCTCGAAGCGGCCCAGAGGCAGGTGGACCTGGACTGCCTGGGCCCCCAGGGCTATGCCGAGGTCGAAAAGGCACGTGCCAACCAGCCGCGTGTGGTGGTGGTCCCACCCTCCAGGCACCGCCCTCTCTACCCCGATCCGTTTCCCCAGGCAGGTAACCCACAACCCCCACCACGCCTCACCCAATGTGGCGACTTTCGCTGCACCGACAACCTGGGCAACACCTACCCCCGCACAGGTCCAGGGCGGTTTCCCGGGCCCGGTGGGGTCTGCCGCTCAAACGGCGGCCAGGCGCCCTGCTGATGTCACGGGCGCGCAGCAGCAGGCCCTAACGCTGCGGCTGCCCGCTCAGCCCCTCGGCCACGCTGGGGTAGCGCAGCCGCAACCCCAGTTCCCGCACCATGCGCTGGTTGTCGAGCCGGCGTGACTCGCTCATGAAGCTCAGCAGCATCAGCGACAACTGCTCCTGCGCTGCAGTGCGGGGCACACGCGGGGGGCGCGGCAGGCCGTACAGGTCGGCGGCCAGGTCAAAGTAATCGCCCATCTTCAGGTGGGTGGCGTCGCTCACGTTGTAAGTGCGCTGTGGCCGCCCTTTCCACATGGCGGCCACACAGGCACGCGCCAGGTCATCGGCATGGATGTGGTTGGTAAACACATCGTCTTCGGCCACCAGCACCGGCGTGCCTCGGCGCAGACGGGCCTCGGGCGTGCCGCCTTCACGGTCAGGTGCGTAGATACCCGGAATGCGCAGCACGCTGGCCTGCACACCGGCACGGCCCAGGTGGCGTACCGCAGTTTCTGCGTTCACGCGGCGCTGCGCCCGCGGGGTGCCGGGAGCCACGGCCCGCGTCTCAGGCACCAGGGCCCCTTGGCAATCGCCGTACACCCCACTCGTCGATGCATACACCAAGGACACCGGCAGGCTTCGCAGCCGCAGCGCGCGGGCCAAGGCCACGGTGCGGGGGTCCAGCCACCAGGCATTTCCTCCGGCCCCTTCGCCCGGAGGGGGCGCCAGGTGCAACACCCGGGTGGCCAGCCCGGCAAGCCTGCGCAGCGAAGGCGCATCGTCCAAATTGCCCAGGATGGGCCTGGCTCCCAGGGCGCGCAGCCCCGCGACCCGCGAGGGGCTGGACGTGAGCGCCATCACCCGCATGCGTGCTGCGCCGGGGCCTGATTGCAGATCGCGCAGGATGCGTTGACCTACATCACCGCAACCCACGATCAGGAGGCGTTCACGGCGAAAGCGCGCAGGGAGGGCGCCAAGGGGGCTTTGTATTGAAGGCAAAATTGGGTCCGTTTGCTTGGCTTTTGCTGGGCCGATAGTTTGATCGAAGACGATTCCAAGGATACCCACACATGACCAGCGCAGAGGCTGCAACTCCCGCAGCGTTCCAGATCACCGTGCAGCCCAGCGGCCGCGCTTTCAGTGCCAATGCGGGCGAGGCCATCCTGTCCGCCGCCATCCGCAGCGGCGTGGGCCTGCCCTACGGCTGCAAGGACGGCGCCTGTGGTTCGTGCAAGTGCAAGAAGATCAGCGGCGCCGTGCACCACGGCGAACACCAGTCCAAGGCACTCACGGCCGATGAAGAGGCTGCAGGCTTGGTGCTAACCTGCTGCGCGCAACCGCTGACCGACGTGGTGCTCGAATCACGCCAGGTCACTGACGAAAGCGCGTATCCGATCAAGAAGATGCCGGTGCGCGTATCTACCCTGGAAAAAAAATCCCACGACGTGATGCAGGTGCGCCTGCAGCTGCCCGCCGCCGATACCTTCCGCTACCACGCGGGCCAGTACATCGAATTCATCCTGCGGGATGGCGCCCGCCGGGCCTACTCGATGGCCAACGCGCCCCACACGCAGGCTGAAGCGCCGGGCGTGGAGCTGCACATCCGCCACATGCCGGGCGGCAAGTTCACCGACCATGTGTTCGGCGCGATGAAGGAAAAGGAAATCCTGCGGGTGGAAGGCCCGTTTGGCAGTTTTTTCCTGCGCGAGGACTCCGACAAGCCCATCGTGCTGCTGGCCTCGGGCACGGGCTTTGCGCCCATCAAGGCGCTGATCGAGCACATGCAGTTCAAGGGCATCACACGCCCGACCGCGCTGTATTGGGGCGGCCGCCGGCCGGGCGACCTGTACCTGCATGACTGGGTGCTGGCGCGTGCGGCCGAAATGCCCCACCTCACCTACGTGCCCGTGGTGTCCGATGCCACGCCCGAAGACGGTTGGACTGGCCGCACCGGCTTTGTGCACCAGGCGGTGATGGACGACTTTGCCGACCTCTCGGGCCACCAGGTGTATGCCTGCGGGGCGCCCATCGTGGTGGACTCGGCCCGCGATGCCTACAGTGCACAGCGCGGCCTGCCCGCAGAAGAGTTCTATGCAGACTCCTTCACCTCCGAGGCGGACAAGCACGGCGGCTGACCGGGGCGCACATGCCAACCACCCCGGCTGAGCCCGCTGCACCCCGTGCGCCGCTGGCGCTGCCGCCTCCCGGCACTGCGCTCCCACCAGGGCGGATTTCGCGATGGCGCGCCGCAGTGCGCGGCACGGGCCCCATGGCGGCCGTGGTGGGGCTGGCGGTGCTCCTGGTGCTGGGCGCGGGAGAGTGGGCGACCCAGAGCGAACTCGACAACCAGTGGGACAACCTGCGCCGCTCGGGTGAAGTGCAGGCCTTGGCCCTGCGCGGCGTGGCCACCCGCTACAGCTATCTGCCCTTCACGGCGGCGCAGCAGCCGCTGATTGCCGAGTTGCTGCACAACCCCGGCGCACAACCGCTGCGCAGCGCTGCCAACGCCTACCTGCAGACCATCAATGCCAATGCGGGCTCAGACACGCTGTATGTGATGAACACCGACGGGCTCACGGTAGCCTCCAGCAACTGGGATACCCCCACCAGTTTCGTCAACCAGAACTACGGCAACCGCCCGTATTTCCGCGATGCACTGCAAGGGCAGCCGGGGCGGTTCTACGGCGTGGGCAAGACCACCGGCGAGCCTGGGCTTTTTGCATCGGCACCCGTGGTGGAAAACGGCCGGGTGATCGGCGTCGTGGCCGTGAAGGTGTGGATGCAGCCCATCGTGGACACCTGGGCGCAACTGCGCGACCCGGTCTTCGTGACCGATGAGCGCGGCATTATCTTCCTCGGCTCTGTCCTCCCCTGGCTGTACCAGACCACGCGCCCACTGCCCGAACAGGACGTGCAGCAGGTGCAATTCGACGAGCAGTATGGCGCACGCTGGACACCCCAGCCCGTGCCCTGGAAAACGCTCCAGCGCGACGGCCAGCCAGGCACCGAGATCCTCGTGCCCGGCACCGGCAAGCGCTATCTGGCCCTTGAAGAGCGCCTGCCCGATCTGGGCTGGACGCTGACCCTCACGGCCGACAGCAAGGCCATCGCCCTGGCGCGCCAACAGGCCTGGGCACTGGCGAGCCTGGCGTCGGGCCTGCTGGTGCTCGGCGCCCTGTACTGGCAGTTGCGCGAACGGCGCCTGCAAGAGAACCGGCAGGCCCGCATCGAGCTGGAGCAGCGCGTCCAGGAGCGCACCCATGCACTGCAGCAGGCGCAGGCATTTCGCCAGTCGATGGAAGACTCGCTGCTGGTGGGCATGCGCGCGCGCGACCTCGAAGGCCGCATCGTCTACGTGAACGCCGCCATGTGCGACATGGTGGGCTACAGCGCAGACGAGCTGATCGGCTGCCTGCCGCCCTACCCCTACTGGCACCCGGACGACCTGGACCGGCACTGGAACGACAGCGACACCGCCCTGGCCGGCAAAGCCGCGCCCCAGGGCAACGAAAACCGGCTGCGGCATCGCAATGGCTCCGACGTGTACACCATGTTCTACACCGCACGCCTCATCGACGGCAACGGCCAGCACATCGGCTGGATGAGTTCGGTGGTGGACATCACCGCCCAAAAACGCGCCGAAGAACAGCAGCAGCAGCGCGAGGCCCAGCTGCAGCGCGTGCAGCGTGTGATCACCGTGGGCGAGATGGCCTCCACGCTGGCGCACGAGCTGAACCAGCCACTGGCCGCCCTGGTCAACTACGCGGCCGCAGCGCGCTCCCTGGCGGCGCAGGGCAAAACCGAGCTGCTGAACGACAGCCTCACCGCACTCTCCAGCCAGGCCCTGCGCGCCGCCGACATCGTCGGCCGCATCCGCCGCTGGGTGCGCCAGCACCCCGAGGCTCGCGAGCCCTGCGACCTCAATGCCGCCGTGGACCAGTCCCTGGGCCTGCTCCTGCGCGCCGAGGCGCGGCGGCACGGGGTGGCGGTGCGGCTGGACCTGGCCCACGGCCCGCTGCGCGTGAATGCCGACCGCGTGCTGCTCGAACAGGTGGTGCTGAACCTGGGTCTCAACGCCTTGCAGGCCATGCAGGCGATGCGCGCAGATGCCACGCTGCCCGAGGCGCACGAACTATTGCTGCGCACCACGGCCGATACCCGGTTTGCCTGCCTCGAAGTGCTGGACCGGGGACCTGGCCTGCCACCCGAGATCGCCGAACGCCTGTTCGAGCCCTTCTTCACCACCCGTTCCGACGGCCTGGGGCTGGGCCTGAACATCTGCCGCTCCATTGTCGAAAGCATGGGCGGCGAGCTGCTGGCGCGCAACCGCGACGGCGGCGGCGCCGTGTTTGAAATCCGGTTGCCCCGCATTTTCTTGCCCCCACCATGACCGACAGCCATCCGACCACTCCCGTCGCCGTCAACACCACAGTTTCCGCGAATGTCTACGTCGTGGACGACGACGAGGGCGTGCGCAACTCCCTGGCAGCCCTGCTGCTGGCCGGTGGCCATGCGCCCCGCACGTTTGCCAGCGGCCCTGAGTTCCTGGCCCGCGCCGACCTCGCCCACCCGGGCTGCGTGCTGCTTGACCTGCGCATGGACGGCATGAGCGGCCTGCAGGTGTTCGATGCCCTGCGCGAGCGCAATGCCGTGCTCAAAACCGTGTTCCTGTCCGCCCATGGCGAACTGACCTCCGCCGTCACCGCCGTCAAGCAAGGGGCCGTGGACTGGCTCGAAAAACCCTGCGACGAGCAAACCCTGCTGGCCGCCGTGCTCCGGGCCGCGAACCTGTCGCTGGAAGACGCACAGCGCGCACAGCGGCGCAACACCCTGCGGGAGCGCTGGAACACGCTAAGCCCGCGCCAGCAAGAGGTGGCGCGCCTGCTGGCCACCGGCATCAGCAGCAAGGAGGTGGCCCGCGCGCTGGCCCAGCGCGACCCGGAGCGGCCTATCGACCCGCGCACGGTGGACACGCACCGCTCTGCCATCTTCCTGAAACTGGACATCCGCTCGTCGCACGAGCTGGGCATGCTGGTGGAAGATCTGGGGCTGGCAGAAAACACGTTGCGCACGCTGTGACAGCCCTCCACAGGCACCCTCCACAGCTGCCGTCCACCAGTTTTCGTAAGCAGTCTTATTATTTTTTGCACAATGGCACCATGAACCGCAGAAACCACCTCATCGCCAGTGCCGCTGTTGCAGCGGCTTTTTCATCCCCCTTCGCGGCCTCGGTCGCGCTTGCGCAGGACTCCGGCCAGCCCATCCGTCTGGTCGTGCCCTACGCACCCGGCGGGCCCATCGACGTGACGGCGCGTGCACTGGCCGAGCGCGTGCGCGACTCGCTGGGCACCGTGATCATTGAAAACAAGGGCGGTGCAGGCGGCAACATCGGTGCCGACGCCATTGCCAAAGCCGCACCCGATGGCCTGACCATCGGCATCGCCGCCACGGCCACGCACGCAGTGAACCCCTGGCTGTACGCCAAGATGCCCTACGACGCGGGCAAGGACTTCGCGGGCATCACGCAGATGGTGCGCGTTCCCAACGTGCTGGTCATCAACGCCGCCAAAGCCGAGCAGCTCAAGATCAACACCCTGGCCGACCTGATCGCCTACGCCAAGGCCAACCCCGCCAAGCTCAACTACGGCAGCGGCGGCAACGGCAGCGCGGGCCACTTGGCAGGTGAGATGTTCAAGCAGCGCGCGGGCATCTTTGCGCTGCACATCCCCTACCGCGGCGCCAACCCCGCGCAGCTGGCACTGCTCGCGGGCGAGGTGGACTTCAACATCGACAACCTGGCGGCCGCCGCACCCAACATCCGTGCCGGCAAGCTCAAGGCCCTGGCCGTGACCTCGCTGGACGCCTCGCCCTCGCTGCCGGGCGTGCCGCCCCTGTCTGCTACTTTCAAGGGCTTTTCCATCGACACCTGGTGGGGCCTCGTGGCGCCTGCAGCCACGCCCAAGCCCATCATCGACAAGCTGAACAAGGCCTTTGTAGCCGCCCTCAATGCGCCAGAAACCAAGACCCGCTTTGGCGCGCTGCTGGCCGAACCCGTACCCACCACACCGCAGCAGTTCGACAGTTTCATGGCCAGCGAACGCGCGAAGTACCAGCAGGTGGTGAAGGCGTCCGGCGCGAAGGTGGATTGACCCCCTGAGCCGCAGCATCCCAACCCCCAAGAGGGACGCCACCCGTGGCCCGGCAAAGCCGGTTCCACGGTGGCACTGGCGTTGGGCTGCGCCAGTTTCATCCGGTGCGGGTCCATCCGTCGCGCAGGGTAATATTTTTAAGCTTTTTTAGCCTCTAGCGCTTATCTAAAAAGCGCTAGCAGCTCCTGATTCAGGAGCAATTTATCCACCCACCACAGCGTCCGCCCAACCCGGGCCTTCCAGCCGGTGGATGTCCTGCGATGCCACGGCCTGCAATGCTGCGGCGTCCACGCGCTCGGGCGCAAGATCGGCCAGGGGGCGCAGCACAAACGCGCGCTCGGCCATCCGAGGGTGGGGCACGGTGAGCTCGGGGGTGTCGATGGCCTGGCCGCCAAACCACAGGATGTCCAGGTCCAGCGTGCGCGGGGCGTTGCGGTAGGGGCGCTGGCGGCCAGCGGCTTGTTCGATGGATTGCAGGGCCTGCAGCAGGGGCTGCGGGGCCAGGGCCGTGGTCAGCTCGGCCACGGCATTGAGGTAGTCGGGCCCACCGGCATCGACCGGCGCGCTGCCGTAGAGCGGCGACACGCGTGTGACCCGGGTGCCTGGCAACTGGCCAATGGCCGCCAAAGCATTGCGCAAGGCAGCCTCACGCTCGCCCAGATTGGCGCCCAGGCCCACGTAGACCAGGGCGGGCCGTTCGCCCTCCTCGCCGAGGTCCGGCAGATTCACTCGCCCGCCGACGCAGGGGCTGCGCCTTCGCCGCCTCCCGCACCACCGGGCTTGCGACGGCGGCGGCGGCGCTTCTTGGGGGCACCACCTTCGGAGGGGAACTCAGCGTCGCTGTCGACCGGTCCGGCGTCTGACCCTTGGGGCAAGCCGCGCGGATCGGCGGCGGGTGCAGCGCGGGGCACGCGCTTGACCACGGGCTGCGCTTTCTGGCGGGCTTTCTGTTCTTCTTTGGCCTGGTCCATCAGGTCATCACGGCGCTCGTCGTCGGCGGTCTGGAAGTCCTGCCACCACTCGGCCAGCGCTTCTTCCACCTCGCCCACATCGGCGCGCAAGCGCATGAAGTCGAAACCGGCGCGAAAGCGCGGCTGCATCACCATGCCAAACGGTGTGTTGCCCACGCGCTTTTCAAAACGCGGTTGCATGACCCAGATCTCGCGCATGTCGGCGGCCAGTTTGCCCCGGCCGGACACATCACCAATGCGCTTGTCGAACACCTCGTCGATGGCCTCCTGCAGCGCGGGAAGCGGGTGCTGGCGCTGGTTCAGGCGCGCCTGCCAGCCATTGCGCACGTCTTCCCACAGCACGCAGGCCAGGAGGAAGCTCGGGGCGACGGGCTTGCCTTCGTTGACGCGGCGGTCGGTGTCCACCAGGGCGGCTTTGACAAACGGCGTATCGGCGCGCTCCACGGCCACGTCCAGCAGCGGGTAGATGCCCTTGGCCATGCCCAGCTTGCGCAACTGTTCAATGGTGGCAATGGCGTGGCCGGTTTGCAGCAGCTTGAGCATTTCGTCGAACATGCGGCTCTGCGGCACCTCGGCCAGCAGCGCCTGCGACTGCACCAGCGGCGCGGCCGACTTGGCCTCGATGCTGAAACCCAGGCCGCTGAGCTTGGCTGCAAAGCGCACGGCACGGATGATGCGCACCGGGTCTTCGCGGTAACGCGTGGCGGGGTCGCCAATCATGCGCAGTGTCTTCTTCTTGGCGTCCTGCAGGCCCTTGTGGTAGTCGACCACGATCTGGCTCACCGGGTCGTAGTACATGGCGTTCACGGTGAAGTCGCGGCGCGTGGCGTCTTCGTCCTGCGGGCCCCAGACGTTGTCGCGCAGCACGCGTCCGCTGGCATCCACAGCGTGCTGCATGCCCGACAGCTGGGCCTTGCTGGTCTTTTCGTTGCCCGCCACCTGGCCTGCAGCGGCGTTGTCCAGGTAAGCGCGGAAGGTGGAGACCTCGATCACTTCATGCTCACGCCCCCGGCCGTGCACCACGTGCACGATGCGAAAGCGCTTGCCGATGATGAAGGCGCGGCGGAACAGCCCCTTGACCTGCTCGGGCGTGGCGTTGGTGGCCACGTCAAAGTCCTTGGGGCGCAGGCCCAGCAGCAGGTCGCGCACGGCGCCGCCGACGATGTAGGCCTCAAAACCTGCTTGCTTGAGCGTGGCAACCACCTCGGCAGCACGACGGTCCACCAGCTCGGGGTTGATGCCGTGCACCGAGGCGGGCACCTCCTCGCGCTTGCCGAAGTGGGGCTTGCCGCCCGAGGTGCCGGGCGTCGATTTGCCCATCAGTTTGTCTAGGAACTTCTTGATCATGGAGTGAAAGGTTTCAGGGGGTCGGGCACGAAACGGCGGCTGGTGGGGGCTGCAAGGCGCTCATCATTCAGCTGGTGGTGCAGGCGTTTCGGCATCGGCCGCAAACAGGTCCAGTATGCGCCAGCCGCGCTCCTGGGCCAGGGCGCGCAGGCGCGGGTCGGGGTTGGTGGCCACCGGGTGGTTCACCTTCTCCAGCAGGGGCACGTCGTTCATCGAGTCGCTGTAGAACGTGCTTTCGACGTCTCCCCAGGCCAGTTGCCGCTCGGCCAGCCATTGTTCCATGCGGCGCACCTTGCCTTCGCGCATGGTGGGAATGCCGTCGATCTCGCCGGTGTACCAGCCGCTGGCGTCGCGCACCAGTTGCACGGCCAGCAGTTGCGACACGCCCAGCGCCTGCGCGATGGGCGTGGTCACAAATTCGTTCGTGGCAGTGACGATCAGCACCTCGTCGCCTGCAGCCTGGTGCTGGCGGATGAGGTGGAGCGCCCGGGGTTTGATGGCCGGGGTGATGACCTCGCGCATGAACTGCTGGTGCGCGGCCGCCGCCGCCTCGGGCCCGCGCAGGCGCACCGCCTCGGTCGCAAAAAGCACGTAGTCGTGCACATCGAGCGTGCCAGCCTGGTAGTGGGCGTAGAACTCGTCGTTGCGGCGCGCGAACTCCACGGGGTCGTTCCAGCCGATGCGGATGGTGAATTCACCCCACTCGTAGTCAGAGTCGAGCGGCAGCAGCGTGTGGTCCAGGTCAAACAGCGCAAGCCGCAAGCGGCGGGGTTCAGAAGTCATTCAGGTTCACACGTAAAAAAAGACGTGGGGGCACGGCGTTATTCCGATTCCAACATTGTCTTGAGCAAGGGAATCGTGATGGCGCGCTGGGTGCGCAAGGCAAAGGCATCCAGCTGGTCCAAGAGCTGCATGAGGCTGCCCAGGTCGCGCGAGAAGCGGTTGAGCATGTAGTCCATAACTTCATCGCCCAGGAACACGCCGCGTGCGTCGGCCTCCTGGCGCAGCACGGCGCGGCGCTCGGCCTCGCCCAGCAGCTGCAGCTGGAACACGTGGCCCCAGCCCAGGCGGCTGCGCAGGTCGTCGCGCAAGGGCAGGTCTGCCGGGGGCAGGTTGCCAGCAGCCAGCACCCAGCGCTGGCTGCCGCTGGCGGGGCTGATGGCGTTAACAAACCAATTGAAGGCCGTGGCCTGCTGGGCGGTGCTGTACAGGTGCACGTCGTCCATGAGCACGGCTGCCCAGTTTTCGTCGAAATCAGGGGGTTCGGCGACGGCCGGGTCGAGCCAGCCTACGCTGGAGCCCTGCTCGCGCAGGGCCTGGCGCACGGCCTGGAGCAAATGGGTCTTGCCACTGCCGGGCTCGCCCCACAGGTAGGTGGGCACGGGGGAGCGGGTGGCCTCGCTGCTGCCCTCGCCGGCGGCCAGGCGCAGATGTTGCAGGGCGGCTTCATTGGGGCCTGCATAAAACCGGGCCAGCGTGGGCCCTGTGGCCAGGCCGATGTCCAGTGCCAGTTGCTTCATCATGGCTGCCGCCCACAGGCACGCAGGCAGAGGGTTGGGGCATGAAACAGCATGGGCTTGAAGGACAAAACAGGGCGGTGTGAAGGGGTGAGCGGGTGGCACTGGGTGCGCAACCCGTAAAATCTGGGCAAATTTTAGTCTGCTGCGCACGCTGTTCCGTGCCGTCCCTGCCTTGAGCACCCCTATGAGCACCTCTGCCACCTCCCCCACCCCCCTGTCCTACAAAGACGCTGGCGTTGACATCGACGCGGGCGA
Organism: Acidovorax sp. NN32; assembly: GCF_057597245.1. Classification (NCBI taxonomy): domain Bacteria; kingdom Pseudomonadati; phylum Pseudomonadota; class Betaproteobacteria; order Burkholderiales; family Comamonadaceae; genus Acidovorax; species Acidovorax sp. NN32. The sequence goes on along the minus strand of NZ_CP199679.1, from coordinate 1,541,967 downwards.
TGCCCTGGTCGAACGCATCAAACCCCTGGCCAAGAAGACCATGCGCGAAGGTGTGCTGGCGGGTATTGGCGGCTTTGGCGCGCTGTTCGAAGTGCCCAAGCGCTACAAGGAGCCGGTGCTGGTCTCCGGCACCGACGGCGTGGGCACCAAGCTCAAGCTGGCGTTTGAATGGAACATGCACGACACCGTGGGCATCGACCTGGTGGCCATGAGCGTGAACGACGTGCTGGTGCAAGGCGCCGAGCCCCTGTTCTTCCTGGACTACTTCGCCTGCGGCAAGCTCGATGTGGACACGGCTGCGGCCGTGGTGGGCGGCATCGCCAAGGGTTGCGAACTGAGCGGCTGCGCGCTGATCGGCGGCGAAACGGCCGAAATGCCCGGCATGTACCCTGCCGGTGAATACGATCTGGCCGGCTTTGCCGTGGGCGCGGTCGAAAAGTCCAAGATCCTGACCGGCAAGGACGTCAAGCCCGGCGACGTGGTGCTGGGTCTGGCCAGCCATGGTGTGCATTCCAACGGTTTCAGCCTGGTGCGCAAGTGCATCGACCGCGCCGAAGCCGCTGGCACCCTGCCCGCCACGCTGGACGGCAAGCCCTTCAAGCAGGCCATCATGGAACCCACCCGCCTGTACGTGAAGAACGTGCTGGCTGCGCTGGCGGTCCATCCGATCAAGGCCCTGGCCCACATCACCGGTGGCGGCCTGCTGGAGAACATCCCCCGCGTGCTGCCCGAAGGCACGGCCGCCCATCTGACCAAGGGCAGCTGGCCCCAGACCGAGCTGTTTGCCTGGCTGCAAAAGACCGCCGGCATCGACGACATCGAGATGAACCGCACCTTCAACAACGGCATTGGCATGGTGGTGGTGGTGGATGCCGCCAACGCTGAGGCCACAGCCGCCACACTGCGTGCTGCGGGCGAGCAGGTGTACACGATTGGCACGATCGCTGCGCGCGCCGAAGGCGCCGCCGTGGTGGTGGCCTGATCGCCCCCGCCCGCGTTCATTCAACCCCACCGCACACGACCAGTTTCAGCGCATGGCGCAGCGCCCCCCTTCTGCCCCCGTCGCCCCCGCACCGCCCGAGCCCACCACGCTGCCACCGCGCGCCCTGACCCGGGGTGTTGTGGTGGCCAGCTACCTGCTGGTGGCGGCCGTGCTGCTGCTGGTGATGTGGCGCGGCCTGCTGCCGGGCCTGTTGTGCGTGTGCCTGGGCTTTCTGCTCACGCGGGCCCTCACGCGCTGGTTTGCGCAGGGCCTGGGACGGGTGCAGCGCCAGTCCACACCTTCCGCCCGCAGCCTGCGGGTGGCGCAGGTGGTGGCGGCAGGTCTGGTCATGCTGCTGCCGCTGGCGCTGCTGGCCGCCGGACTGACGCACTCGCGGGGTTATCTGGTCGATGCCCCGCAGCAATACCGTGAGCTGCTCAACTACATGGCGCGCACGGTGCTGGAGCTGCGGCTGAAGCTGCCTGCCGACATGGCGGCCCACCTGCCCGAGGGCGCGGCTGAAATCCAGCGCATCATCGCCAACTACCTGGGCGCCAAGGCTGGCGCGCTGGCCATGGCCGGGCGCGCCTGGCTGGCCGGGCTGCTGTTTGCCTATGTGGGCCTGCTCATCGGCGCGCTGGCGGCCGTGCGCCCACCAGCCCTCGCGCGCGGCCCGCTGGCCCAGCAGCTCAAGCTGCGCATCACACTGTTTGGCGAGGCGTTCCGGCAGATCGTGGCCGCGCAGTTCTGGATTGCGGCGTTCAACACCCTGCTCACCGCGCTGTTCCTGCTGTTTGTGCTGCCGCTGTGGAATCTGGAGCTGCCCTACACGCCCGTGCTGATCACGTTCACGTTCATTGCCGGGCTCGTGCCCATCGTGGGCAACCTGGTGTGCAACGTGGTGATCACCATCGTGGGGCTGTCGGTGTCGCCGCTGGCGGCGGCCGCCTGCCTGGGCTTTCTGATCCTGATCCACAAGGCCGAATACGTGATCAACGCCAAGGTGGTGGGCCGCCGCACGCAGATGGGCGTGTGGGAGCTGCTGAGCGTGATGTTCGTGGCCGAGGCCGTGTTTGGCCCCGCCGGGCTGGTGGCGGCCCCGCTGTTTTATGCCTACCTCAAGAAGGAACTGGTGGCAGCGCGGCTGGTGTAGCCGGCCATGGATGCTGCCACCGGCAGCATCAAACACCACATTCACTACAAATTTAATAGCTGCTCGCGCTTGACAGATAAGCGCTAGAGCCTATTTTTATTCATTTTTTTGCAAACTGCCGCGCCACAAAGGCCCACACCAGGGCGGAGGCATCCGGCCCAGCCGGGTCGCTGAACGGCAATTGCGCCACGCCGCCGCTCCAGGCGTGGGCCAGCCCCGCCACTTCGCGCAGTGCCACCACGGTGCGGCCCCGGGTCTTGAATTCGGTCACCCGCATGGCATGGCGCTGGCCACGCTGCAGGGTGCGCAAGGCTCCGGCCCGCGCGCCCAGCGCGTCCGCCCACAGCAGGGCCGTGGCCGCCGCGTTACGCACCGAGACCACACCATCGGCATCGCCATGCAGCACCAGCAGGGGCGGCAGCGGCAGCGCGGAAGGGGTTGCGCCCTGGTTGAGGGAGACACCCAGGGGCTCTGGCAGGTGCGCAGCGCGCCGCCCGTGCATGGCAGCCAGCGCCGTGGCGGCCGATTCAGCCGTGCCAGGTGCCACCCCGGAATGCATGGCCACGGCACAGAACCGCTGGGGATAGAGCGCGGCCATCAGCACGGCCATGCTGGCACCGGCCGACAAGCCCGCCACGGCCACACGGGCCAGGTCCACCGGGTAGCGGCGCGCCACCTTGTCCATCGCAGCCAGCAGCGTGGCTGCCTCGGCCTGGGCCTTGCCGTTGCGGCGCTCAAACCAGTTCCAGCAACCATGGGCGTTGGCCATGCGCTCCTGCTCGGGGTACAGCACCAGAAAACGCTCGCGCGCGGCCAGCCGGTTCATGCGCGTGGCGGCAGCCAGATCGCCCCCCGTCTGGCCGCAGCCATGCAGCATGACCAGCAAGGGCAGTTTCTCGTCTGCTTTCAGCGCCAGCCCTGGCGGGATGTAGAGGTGGTAGCGCCGCGCGCCCGCAGGCCCGGGTGCAACGCCACCGACCCACTCTCCGCGAGCGGGCACGGGCTTGCTGGCCGCGCGCCGGGCTGGCACGGCTGGCGCAGGCACCACCCGGCGCGGCGCAGCCGGGGCCTTGGCGCGCACAGGGCGCGCCGCCCGGGCAAAGGCCTTCAGGTTGCGCTGGTAGGCCCGCGTCAGCGCTGACAGGGAAAACAAGCGGGAGCGTCTGGCCATGGCAAGGAGTTGTGTAGTGGGTGGGCTGTAGAGGTCAAAAATTTAGGGGAAACCCTAATCACCATAACAGCTTATGCGGCTCACCGCGCAAAACTATCAATTTGATAGCTACAAAACATTACCCATACAGCGATTTTCGCTTTTTCCAGACAACCCCATGGACCGCTTGCTCACCATTCCCTGCGAAACCTCGCCAAGAACTCCACCGATGGCGTAAATTGATCGAAACCTGTCCCGTCTGGCGCGGACTCCACGCCTTAGCGCAATAAAAATAAAGGCTTCAAACCATCCATCGAAAGAAGCACACCATGAAGACATGTCTGATTGTGATTGACGTCCAGGAGTCCTTTCGCCACCGCCCTTACTTCACCACGCACGACCTGCCCGCCTATCTGCAGGCCCAGAACGCCCTGATCGAAGGCTGCGTGGCGCGCGGCGTGCCGGTGGTGCGGGTGTTCCACAGCGAAGGCCCCGAAGTGCCAGAGAATGCGTTTTCGCAGGTGTCAGGCGAGGTGCGCGCACTCGATGGCTTGGCGCCCTTCGAGGCGGCCGCCACCTTCACCAAGTCGCGCCACAGCGCGCTGGTGGGCACGGGACTGGACGTGTGGCTGACGCGCCATGGCATCCAGCGCCTCATCATCAGCGGCATCCGCACCGAACAATGCTGCGAAACCACCACGCGCCACGCCTCGGATCTGGGCTGGGAGGTGGACTACGTGACCGACGCCACCTTGACCTGGGACATGGTGCAGCCCGACGGCCAGACGCTGGCAGCCGCCGACATCAAGACCCGCACCGCCACGGTGCTGCAGGGCCGCTTTGCCACCCTGCGCACCGTGCGGGAAGCCCTGGACGCCCTGGAAGCGGCCGCAGCCTGACCGCCGGAGAACACCATGCGCGCCACTGTCTGCGAATTGCCCTATCAACCAGACCAGCTCGAAGCCGCCTGGGCCGCGCTGTGCGCCCACACCCACAGCGCGCAATCCGAGCTGGTGCTGCTGCCCGAGTTCGCCTTTGTCGAGCCGGTGTGGGAATCGCTCCCCGCCGATCCTGCACGCTGGGGCGCCGCCGTCGCACTCAGCGACACCTGGGCGACCCGCCTGCCCGAGCTGGGCGCCGACTGGGTGGTGGGCGCGCGCCCGGTCACTGCGGGCGGGCAGCGCCTGAACGAAGGCTTTCTCTGGTCCGCGCAGACCGGCTACGCGCCCCTGCGGCGCAAGTTTCACCTGCCCGATGAACCGGGTGGCTGGGAGGCCCAGTGGTTTGAGCGCGGTGATGCAGCATTTCCCCGTTTCAACGCCGGGCCGCTGGCCTTCGGCCTGAATATTTGCACCGAACTCTGGGCGCTGGACACCTATGCCCACTATGCGGCGCTGGGCGGGCTGCAGGCCATCCTGTCGCCGCGCGCCACAGCGGCCGCCACCACCGACAAATGGCTGGCCGTGGGCACCGTTGCGGCCGTGCGCACTGGCGCTTACAGCCTGTCGTCCAACCGCGCGGACCACACCGCAGGCACCTATGGCGGCGCAGGCTGGGTCATCAGCCCCGATGGCGCCCCGCTCGCCCGCACCACGGCAGAACAACCCTTTTGCACCGTCGATATCGACCTGAAGGCCACAACGACTGCGCACGGCACCTATCCGCGTTATGTGTTTGCCCACCACCCTCCCCGCACCACACCATGACCACGCCATCTGCCATCGAACCCCCAAAGCCCCTGCAAGTCGCCATCCTCGTTTTTGACGAGGTGGAAGCCCTGGACCTGGGCGGCCCCTACGAAGTGTTCACCACCGCCATGCGCATGGCGCAGCGCCTGCAGCCTGGCGCACCCACGCCCTTTGCCGTGCAGTGCGTGGCCCGCAGCCTGGCCCCCGTACAGGCCCGCGCTGGCCTGCGCGTACTGCCGGACGCGGACTTCACCAGCGCCACCGCGCCCGATGTGCTCATCGTGCCCGGCGGCGTGGTGGACGCCGCCGCAGCCTGCGCAGACACCCGTGCCTGGGTGGCACAGGCGGCGCATGGCGCGCAGATCACTGCCTCGGTGTGCACGGGTGCGTTCATCCTGGCGGCCGCTGGCGTACTCACCGAAGGGCCCGCGACCACCCACTGGGAGGACATTGCCGACCTGCGCGCGCAGTTTCCCGCGCTGGATGTGCGGGAAAATGTGCGCTGGGTAGACCGGGGGGCGCTGGTCACGTCGGCTGGCATCAGCGCCGGCATTGACATGAGCCTGCACCTGGTCACCCGGCTGGCGGGCGCAGCACTTGCGGAGCGCACCGCCCGCCAGATGGACACCCCGTGGAACAGGGAGCCATAAACCCCTTGGGAGCGGCCCCGTTTTCAAGAACTTGTCATGCAGGACACAACACATTCCCCCATCCACGTGTACTTCGCACTGCTGCCTGGCAGCCTGGTGCTGGACTGGGCGGGCCCCGCAGAGGCGCTGCGGATTGCCAACCAGACCCTGGTCGCCCTGGGCCAACCAGAGCGCTTTGTGCAGCACTTCGTGAGCCCCACGCCCGAGTCGATGTCGTCCGTGGGGGTCGCTGTCACCGGGCTGGCGCCGCTGCCTGACACACTGCCCAGCCCCGCGTGGGTGGTGCTGGTGGGCCTGGCAGGCCACCACATCGACGTGAGCGGCGCCGAAGCCCAGGCGCTGCTGCACTGGCTGCGGGGACTGCGCCCGGTGGCGGGGCAGCTGGAGCTGGTCACCGTGTGCGCGGGCGCGGTGCTGGCCGCCCATGCAGGGCTGCTGACCGGCCGGCGCGCCACCACGCACCACCTGCACCTGGACGAGCTGGCCCTGGTAGACCCACGCTGCGACGTGGCCGCCAACCGCGTGTTCGTGGCCGATGGCCCCATCTACACCAGCGCAGGCGTGACCACCGGCATCGACCTGCTGCTCCACCGCATCTCCGACATCTGCGGCCCCACAGTGGCGGTGCAGGTGGCGCAGGCCATGGTGATCGGGCTGCGCCGGGGGCCGGACGACCCGCAGTTCTCGCCGTTTCTGCACCACCGCAACCACATGCACCCCGCACTGCACCGCGTGCAGGACGCCGTGGGCCAGCAACCGCAGGCCGACTGGAGCGTGCCGCAGATGGCCGAGGTGGCACATACCTCGCCGCGCCACCTCACGCGGCTGTTTCTGGAACATGCAGGCATCGCCCCGCTGCAGTACCTGCGGCGCATCCGCCTGGCCACGGCCGAGGCCGCGCTGCGGTCTGGCCAGAACGTGACGCAGGCGGCACTGATGGCGGGGTTCAGCTCCGACACCCAGCTGCGCCGGGCCTGGCACCAGTTCGGGCGCGGAGGCACGCCGTCGCAGGGTACGGGCCGGGCGCGCGCGCACTGAACTGCGGGCACCGGCCCGCTTCGCAGCCTCGGCCACGGCCCCAAAAGACACCCGCCGCGACGGCACAGACACTGCCATGAAAAAGCCATCGCGCCGATGAGAATGAACGTCTGCAGGCCCCGCGCCCGCAGCAGACTCTGGACACCCTGCCCGAGGAGCGCTTTGACCGGGTCACGGTTTTTGCGGCGCACCAATTCAAAGGCCCGGCCCAGCCTTAGAAATCTGCAGCACGTGAATCCGAAGTTTGAATTTCCGCAATTCGACCGTTCTCAGGAACTGGAGGATGCAGCGGCATCCGCTCGAATGACCACACCAATCACGCCCTGGCCTACTGCGCCACAAACCCGCTGGTCTTGATGATGCGCGTCCAAGCCTCGGTGTAGGCCGCCTGGCGGGTGGCCAGCTGCTGCGGTGTCATGTAGCCCACCGTGAGGCCCATGGCCGTCAGGTGCTCGCGCACATCCGGCATCGCCACCACCTTGGACAGGGCGATGGAGAACTCGGTGATGAACTTCTGCGGTGTGCCGGTGGGGGCGTAGATGCCGTAGTACGGCAGGTCTTCAAAGCCCTTGAGGCCCATTTCGTCGAACGTGGGCACATCGGGCATGGCGGCCTGGCGCTTGGTGCCGAGCACGCCCACCACGCGCACCTTGCCCGCCTTGTGGTTCTCGATGAAATCCTGCACCGAGGCGACGCCTGCACCGATCTGGTTGCCCAGCATGTCGGCCATCATGGGCGCGCTGCCCCGGTAGGGGGCGGACACCAGGTCGATCTGGTATTTCTGCCCGATCAGCTTGACCAGGAATTCGGGGGTGGAAGCTGGCGCCGGGATACCCACGGCCCCCTTGCCCTGGCCCGCCGTGCGCACCCAGTTGACGTAGTCGCCGAACGACTTGGCGGGCGTGCCGCCCGAGACGGCGAATGCATTCACAAAGGTGGCAAAGCCACCGACGGGAACGAAGTCGCGCACCGGGTCGAAGCCAGCGTTCTTGACCACCTGGGGCAGGATGGAGATGGTGTGGTCGTGCGTGATGAACAGCGTGGTCCCATCGGGCACTGCGGCTTTGAGCGCCTGGGCCGCAATCTGGCCCCCGGCGCCAGGGCGGTTTTCCACCACCACTGGCACGCCCAGTTCGTCCTTGAGCTTCTCGGACAAGGTGCGCGCAATGGCGTCCGAACCACCGCCGGGCGGGAACCCCACCAGCAGGCGAATGGGCTTGGCCGACTGCGCCGACGCGAGCCCCACGGTCAGCGCAGCCCCCAGAAAGGCGCTGGTGCGCAAAAGACGGGACAACAGGCTGCGGCGGGATGGGGTCATGGCAAAAGCTCCAAAAGGATGTGCAATGGGCACCGCAAAAATCAGGCCAGGCGTACCCGGTGGCGCGCAAGCTGTGCACGCACCTGGGCCGGGGCCGTACCTCCCAGCGTATTGCGGGCATTGAGCGAGCCACGCAGGCTCAGGCACTCGTACACATCCTTCTCGATGGCGGGGTGAAAGCCCTGCAGCACCGTCAAAGGCAGCTCCGACAGGTCGCACGCGTGCGAGGTGGCCGCCTTCACTGCATGGGCCACGGTTTCGTGCGCGTCGCGGAAGGGCAGGCCCTTTTTCACCAGATAGTCGGCCAGGTCGGTGGCCGTGGCGTAGCCCTTGAGGGCGGCCTGCTCCATGGCCTGGGCGTTCACGGTGATGCCGCCTTCTTTTTGGCCCGTGGCGGGGTTCAGCTGGCCGCCCACCATCTCGGCAAAGATGCGCAGCGTGTCCTTGAGCGTGTCCACCGTGTCGAACAGCGGCTCCTTGTCTTCTTGGTTGTCCTTGTTGTAGGCCAGGGGCTGGCCCTTCATCAGGGTGATGAGGCCCATGAGGTGGCCCACCACGCGGCCGGTCTTGCCGCGCGCCAGTTCCGGCACGTCGGGGTTCTTCTTCTGCGGCATGATGGAAGAGCCGGTGGTGAAGCGGTCGGCGATCTTGATGAAGCCGAAGTTCTGGCTCATCCAGATGATGAGTTCTTCGCTCAAGCGGCTCACGTGCACCATGCACAGGCTGGCGGCGGCGGTGAATTCGATGGCGAAGTCGCGGTCGCTCACGGCGTCCAGGCTGTTCTGGCACACGCCCTCCATGCCCAGAGTTTTTGCGACGCGCTCGCGGTCCAGCGGGTAGGTGGTGCCGGCCAGGGCCGCGCTGCCCAGGGGCAGCACGTTGGTGCGGCGGCGCACGTCGGCCATGCGCTCTGCGTCGCGCTTGAACATTTCCACATAGGCGAGCATGTGGTGGCCAAAGCTCACCGGCTGAGCCACTTGCAGGTGGGTGAAGCCGGGCAGGATCACCTCGACGTTCTGCTCGGCCACATCCACCAGCGACACCTGCAGCTCTTTGAGCAGGTCGCCGATCAAATCAATCTCGCCGCGCAGCCACAAGCGCACGTCCGTGGCCACCTGGTCATTGCGGCTGCGGCCGGTGTGCAGGCGCTTGCCGGCATCACCCACCAGCTGGGTCAGGCGGGCTTCGATGTTCAGGTGCACGTCTTCGAGGTCGAGCTTCCACTCGAACGCACCGGACTCGATTTCCGAAGTGATCTGTGCCATGCCACGCTGGATGGAGGCGTGGTCGGAGGCAGAGATGATGCCCTGCGCGGCGAGCATCTCGGCATGTGCCAGGCTGCCTGCAATATCGGCCTGCCACAGGCGCTTGTCGAAGAACACGCTGGAGGTGTAGCGCTTGACCAGGTCGCTCATGGGCTCGGAAAACAACGCCGACCAGGCCTGGGCCTTGGTGTCGAGCTGGTTATGGGACGGCGCAGAGTCAGCGCTGGTGGCTTGGGCTTTGGACATAAGGAGGGCAATAATCCGGAGGTTCAGACACCCGGACAACCCGGGCGCCGCAATGCAAAACACGCAAATTTTATCGACCCAGCCCCCGCTGCCCGATTCTGGCCCGCCAGAAAGGTCTGCGCGCAGCGTGCGGGCGGCCGCTGGCGCCGGGCCGGGCGGCCAGCCGCCGCGCGGGCGGGCCCTGGTGTTTGACGCCTGCCAGGTGGGCGTGGTGCTGCGGGCCGTGCTGTTCGTGGAGCTGGTGGTGGGCGTGGGCGCGATGTATGGGGCGGGCAACCCTGTGGAATGGCTGGCCACCCTGGCACTGCTGACGGGCGGTGCGCTGCCCGCCACGCTGCTGTGGCTGGTCACGGCCTGCAGCCTCAAGACCGTGCTGCAGCGCCTGACCACCGTGCAGCAATACCTGGCGGGCGTGCTGCTGGGTGCCCTGGCCGGGGCCTATGCATGCGGCATGCTGGCGCTGGTGGCACAACCCACCTCGGCGCCCTGGCTGGCCAGCGCCGCCACAGGTGCGCTGCTGGCAGCCATGCTGGTGGCCGCGCTGGTGCTGCGCGCGCGGGGCCGCACGCCCGCAGCCACCACGGCGCGCCTGACGGAGCTGCAGTCACGCATCCGCCCCCATTTTCTTTTCAACACGCTCAACAGCGCCATCGCGCTGGTGCGCGAAGAACCGGCCAAGGCCGAATCGCTGCTGGAAGACCTGTCCGACCTGTTTCGGGTCGCCCTCATCGAGCAGGGTGAATCGACCACGCTGGCCGAAGAAATCACGCTCGCGCGCCGCTACCTGGGCATCGAAGAGGTGCGCTTTGGCAAACGCCTGCAGGTGCAGTGGAACCTGGACCCCCGCACCGACGGCGCCCGCCTGCCTCCGCTGCTGCTGCAGCCCCTGGTGGAGAACGCCGTCAAACACGGCGTGGAGCCCAGCGACCGGGGTGGCAAGCTCCGCGTGCTGACCGAGCTGCGCGGCAGCCGTGTGGTGGTGCGCATCACCAACACCCTTCCCCCCAAGGAAGGCAAGAACGGCCATGGCAATGGCGAAGACACCGCGCCCCGGGGCCACGGCATTGCGCTGGCCAATGTACGTGCGCGGCTGGCGCTGCTGCACGATGTGCAGGGCGAGTTCACCGCTGGCGTGCAGGACGGCCTCTACCAGGTGCGCATTACCCTGCCCGCCCCCCAGCCCCGCGCCCGGGATGGGCGCAGCACAGCACCGCCCGCGCGCCGCAGTTCTGGCAACCCCGGCAACCGCCATGGCAGCCGCGCGGCGCCGTTGCAGCGCCGCATCGTGGACAGCCCCAACGACAACAACAGCCCCTTGAGAGACCATGAACATCCTGATCGTTGACGATGAAGCCCTTGCGCGCAGCCGCCTGCGGACCCTGCTGGCCGATTGCGCCCAGGCCCAGCCCGCTCAGCGCATGACGGTGGCCGAGGCCTCCAACGCGAGCGAAACCATGGCGCTGCTGGGGCCCACGGGCGGACGGGGTTTTGACCTGGTGCTGCTCGACATCCACATGCCCGGCCAGGACGGCCTGGCCCTGGCCCACACACTGCAGACCCTGCCCCAGCCCCCGGCGGTGGTGTTTGTGACGGCCCACGCCGACCACGCCGTGAGCGCGTTCGAGCTGGACGCCACCGACTACCTGACCAAGCCCGTGCGCCGCGAACGCTTGCAGCAGGCACTGGCCAAGGCGCAGCGCAGCGCACGCCCTTCCGCACCCGCCCAGGCGCCCAGCCTGCCCGAAGGCGAAACCCTGCTGATCCAGGACCGGGGCCGCACCGAACGCCTGCCCCTGGCCGAGGTGCTGTACTTCAAGGCCGAGCAGAAGTACGTGACCGTGCGCACCACCACCCGCAGCTACATCATGGACGGCTCGCTCAGCGAGATAGAAACCAAGTTCGCCCCGCGCTTCCTGCGCATCCACCGCAATGCGCTCGTGGCCCGCCGCGCCGTACGCGCACTGGAGAAACACTACGACCCCGAAGAAGGCGAAGGCTGGGCGGTGCGGCTGCAGGGATCCACCGAATTGCTGGCGGTCTCCCGCCGGCAAGTCGCGGCTGTGCGAGAGGAGTTGGCGCGCTGATTTTGGCCGCTAGCGCTTGATAGAAAAGCGCAGAAAGCTATCAATTTAATAGCAATTCTTCAATACACCTCGGGCACGTACATGCTTGCGGGCACCGGCTGACGCAGGTATTCGGGGTTGCGCACCCGCTCGGGCAGCACCACGGTCGGGTGGGGCACGTCCTGGTAGGGCAGTTGCGACAGCAGGTGGGCGATGCAATTGAGGCGGGCCTTTTTCTTGTCCACCGCCTGCACGACCCACCAAGGCGCCTCGGGGATGTGGGTGCGCTCCAGCATCGTCTCTTTGGCCTTCGTGTAGGCCTCCCAGCGCACGCGGCTTTCCAGGTCCATGGGGCTGAGCTTCCACTGCTTGAGTGGGTCGTGGATGCGGCCCAGAAAGCGCAGATGCTGCTCTTCGTCGGTGATGGAGAACCAGTATTTGACGAGAGTGATGCCCGAGCGCACGAGCATCTTTTCAAACTCAGGCACGGTGCGGAAGAACTCTTCGTATTCGTCGTCGCTGCAAAAGCCCATCACCCGCTCGACGCCCGCACGGTTGTACCAGCTGCGGTCAAACAGCACCATCTCGCCGGCCGCAGGCAGGTGCGCCACATAGCGCTGGAAGTACCACTGGGTGCGCTCGCGGTCGTTGGGCGCAGGCAGTGCCGCCACACGGGCCACGCGCGGGTTCAGACGCTGGGTGATGCGCTTGATCACGCCGCCCTTGCCGGCTGCATCACGTCCCTCGAACAGGATCACCACCTTCTGGCGGCTGTGCTGCACCCAGTCCTGCAGCTTGACGAGTTCGCCCTGCAGCTGGAACAGATCCTTGAAATACTGCTGGCGCGCCAGGCGGTCGGTGGGCTGCGGCGCGCCGATGTCGTCCACATTGCGGTCCTCGATCTCCAGCTCCAGCTCTTCGTCGTAGCTGTCGATGAGGTCGTTGGCGATGCGCTGCATCAGCTCCTGGGTGTCAAGGGTGTTGCTGTGGAACATGGTGCCGTCCGGCGGTGCAAAAAAAGATGGCGCCATGGTGGTACCGCAAGGTGACAGGACCGTGACACGGGGGTGATCTGTCACGGCCATGTCATGTGCAGCAGCCAGGATGCACGCCCGTGCCCTCCGCTCCCCCCGCCCCTCACCGCCCCAACGCTGCGCCTGCAGGCAACAGCCTGAACTATGGGGGTGATGCCGCCGGGCTCATCTGCGGCTACCTGCTCGCCGCAAACACCGCGCCGCGCGAGGTCGATACCATGCTGGCGGCGCAGTGGCTGGCAAGCATTCCATCAGGAGCCGCACCGCAAGGGCAGTTCCTGTGGCTGCATTTCAACCTCAGCCACGCGCAGGCCGTGCGCTGGATGGAGCGGCATGCCGATCTGCCCGAAGCCTTTTTTGACGCGCTCAAGGACCGTTCTGTGTCCACCCGCATCGAGCGCGACGACGACACGCTGATCGCGGTGCTCAACGACGCGCACTTTGACTTTGCGTTCGAGCCCTCGGACATCGCCACCCTGTGGACCAGCGTGGCGCCGCACCTGATGGTGACTGGGCGCACACGCCCGTTGCGGTCGGTGGACGCACTGCGCACCGCCGTGCGCAGCGGCAATGCGCCCTGCTCCAGCGTGGCCCTGCTGGCCGAGCTGATGCGCACGCAGGCCTCGGGCCTGGTGGACATCGTGCGCGGCGTGACGCAGCGCATCGACGACGTGGAAGACGCGCTGCTGGCCGGGCGCCTGGACCACAAACGCGCACGCCTGGGTGTGCTGCGGCGGCTGCTGGTGCGGCTGCAGCGGCTGCTGGCGCCCGAACCTGCTGCATTGTTCCGCCTGCTGCAGCATCCCCCGGCCTGGATGGGCTCGGACGATGCGCAGGAGCTGCGCGACTCCACGGAAGAGTTCTCGGTGGTGCTGCGCGACATGCAGGGACTGCAAGAGCGCATCAAGCTGCTGCAGGAAGAGATCGCAGCCAGCGTGCAGGAAGCCAACAGCCGCAGCCTCTTTGTGCTGACGGTGGTGACCGTGCTGGCCCTGCCCATCAACATCCTGGCTGGCCTGTTCGGCATGAACGTGGGCGGCGTGCCGCTGGCCGACAACGAGCATGGCTTCTGGATCATCGTGGCCGTGGTGGCGGCCTTTACTGCGGTAGCGGGCTGGCTGGCGCTGCGGGGCACGCGAGACCCGTAGTGCCCAGGGCGGCGCCCTGGCCAAGGACTCTTGTCGGGGCCTCTACAATCGCGCCCCTTCCCCGCTCCCGATTGCCTGCCCTGCCATGAACATCGTCGTCAACGAAGAACTCAAAGCCTATATCGAACCCCTGACCCCCGACGAACACGAGGCGCTGGAGCGCAGCATCCTGGCCGAAGGCTGCCGCGACGCGCTGGTGCTGTGGGGCGATGTGCTGGTGGACGGCCACAACCGCTATGGCATCTGCCAGAAACATGGCCTGCCGTTCCAGACGGTACAGAACCCGCGCTTTCAGTCGATGGAAGACGTGCACCTGTGGATGATCGACCAGCACCTGGGGCGCCGCAGCGTATCGGATTTCCAGCGCGGTGTACTGGCGCTGCGCAAGCGCGAGATCATGGCCGACCGCAAGGCCCGCGCAACGACGGCCGCAGACACCGAAGCGGCCACCACCCCTGACACCCCCGAAGCTGCGGCCGCCCTGCCCGCACCCTCGCCCCTGGACAGCCGCGAAGCCATTGCCAAGGCCGCGCGCCTGAGCAGCAGCCAGGTGGTGATGATCGAAAAAATCCAGAAGCAGGCCGCACCGGAACTGGTGGCGGCCGTGAAGTCCGGCACCATCTCCATCAATGCGGCAGCGGCTGTGGCCACCCTTCCGGCCGAAGAGCAAGTGGCGGCGGTGGTGGCAGGCAAGGACGAACTCAAGCAGGCCGCCAAGCGCGTGCGCGAACTCAACAAGCGCAAGCCACGCGAAGAAGCGCCATCGGACGAAAGCCCTGCGGCCAAGGACGCCAGCCCGGGCACCGAAGCGGGCGCCGATGAACTGCAGGCCCTGCGGGCCCGCGTGGCAGAACTGACGGCAGAGAACACCGAGCTGCGTCGGCAGGTGGCGCAATTGCAGGCGGCACTGCCAGAAGGCAGCGCGCCGTTCTGAGCGTCAGCCGTTGGCGTTGCGCAGCGCGCTCAGCCGGTCAGCGATCAGGTCGATGTCGAGCCCGTCTTCGGCGTGGGCCAGGTAGGCTTCCAGATCGGCCATCGCTTCGAGGGTGTTGCCCCGCTCGGCATGGGCCAGCCCCCGATCGCGCCGCTCGCCCCAGGCGTCAGGCAGCAGCACGATGAGCCGGTCGAGCACGGTGATCAAGCGCTGCCAGTCGTGCTGCGTGCGGTGCACCTCTTTCAGATTGCGCAGCATGCGCGCAATGATGTCGCGCGGTGTGGCCGCCTGCAGGTACAGGCCCAGCGGCACGTCGTAGTCGTCCACCAGGCCGTTGCGGCGCTTGTAAGGCTCCAGCCGTTCGGCAAGCTCTTCGCGGCTGAGCGACTGGCCCGAGATCGGGTCCAGCACCACCTGTCCTTTGGGCAGCAGCACCTTGACCATGAAGTGCCCGGGGAATGCAATGCCCCGGGCGTGCAGGCCCAGGCCCTGGGCCAGCTCCATCCACAACACGGCCAGGCTGATGGGGATGCCCCGGCGCGTTCGCAGCACGGCGTTGAGATAGCTGTTTTCGGGGTCGTAGTAGTTATTGATGTTGCCGCCAAAGCCCAGGTCGACAAAGAAAAACTGGTTGAGCGTGCGCAGGCGCTGCAGCGCAGGTGCGTCGGCAGGCAGGCGGCGCTTGATGCGCGCAAGCAACTGATCCATGTCGCCCAGCAGTTGCTGCATGTCGAGCTCAGGGTATTCGTCCTGCGCCAGGCTGGCCGCTGCCTCCAGCAGCGGGAAGTGATCATCGCTTTGCACCAGCGATGCAAAGTACTCCAGCGAGGTGGGTACGGAATAGCTCAGTGACATGGTGGTGTTGTAAGTGCCGGGGCGGGCGGCGTCAAGCGACAGAAAGCCCTTCTTGACAGGGCATTTGTGGCCTTCGGTGAAATCAGCGCCGCAACAGCTGGCGCAGTTTGAGCCCGGCTGCCCACAGCGCGCCAAAGTACAGCA
Organism: Acidovorax sp. NN32; assembly: GCF_057597245.1. Lineage (NCBI taxonomy): Bacteria > Pseudomonadati > Pseudomonadota > Betaproteobacteria > Burkholderiales > Comamonadaceae > Acidovorax > Acidovorax sp. NN32. The sequence continues at coordinate 1,526,299 of NZ_CP199679.1, read as the reverse complement.
CGGCAGCAGCAGCCATGAGCGCCGCCAGCAACCCTATCCGCTGCGGGGTTTGCCCCCTCATTTCCACCCAGTCGAAATGCTGCGCACCCCATACCAGCAGCACGGCCAGCAAGGCGCTCGCAGCGATCACCTGCAGGGCGAACTTGCCCCACCCCGGCAGGGGCCGGTAGCTGCCGCGCCGCAGCAGACCGATCAACAGCCAACCGGCATTGATGAGCGCCCCAATGCCGATGGTCAACGTCAGGGCCGCATGCTGCAGGTAACGCACCAGCACCAGGTTCATCAACTGGGTCAGCACCAGCACCGCCACCGCAATGAGCATGGGGGTGCGCATGTCGTGTTTGGCATAGAAGCCCGGCGCCAGCACCTTGATGGCCACAATGCCCACCAGGCCCACACCGTAACCCGTGAGGGCCAGGGTGGTTTGGCGCACGTCCTGGTCGCCAAAGGCCCCATAGTGGTACAGCACCGCCACCAGCGGCTCTGAAAAGACCAGCAAGGCCACCATGCAGGGCACGGACAACAGCACCACCAAGCGCAGCCCCCAGTCAAGCATGGCCGAGTACTGGTCGTCGTCTTGCTTGGCGCGGGCGCTGGCCAGTTGCGGCATCAGTACCACACCCAGCGCCACGCCCAGCAGCGCGGTCGGCAGCTCCATCAGGCGGTCTGCGTAGGTGATCCAGCTCACGCTGCCTGTGGGCAGGTGCGAGGCAATCTGCGTATTGATCAGCAGGGATATCTGCGCCACGCTCACCCCCAGCAGCGCGGGCAGCATCAGCCGTGCCACTTTGCGCGTGGTGGGGTCGGACCAGGCGGCACGAATGGCCGCCCAGCGCACCCCAATGCGCGGCAGCAACCCCAGGCGCACCAGCGCAGGCACCTGGATGGCCAGTTGCAGCAAGCCACCCAGCATCACCCCCGCCGCCTGGGCGTAAATGGGCTCGATGCCATGGCGGGAAAACCAGGGTGCGCCCACCGTGATGGACAGGATCAGTGCGATGTTGAGCAGCACCGGCGACGCCGCCGGCACTGCAAACTTCTTCCAAGTATTGAGAATGCCCCCCGCCAGCGCCACCAGCGACATGAAGCCGATGTACGGGAACATCCAGCGCGTCATGGTGACGGCGGCGTCAAAGCCCTGGGGCGACTGCTTGAGCCCGCTGGCCATGCCCCACACCATCCAGGGGGCGCCCAGCACGCCAGCAATACACAGCAGCACCAGCGTCCATGCCAGCAAGGTGCCCACATGGTCGATCAGCGCGCGGGCACTCTCTTCGCCCTCCTGGGCACGGGTGGCGGACAGCACCGGGACAAAAGCCTGGCTGAAGGCGCCCTCGCCCAGCACCCGCCGGAACAGATTGGGGATACGAAATGCCACATTGAAGGCGTCCGTCATGGCACTAACCCCAAAGACGGAAGCCATGAGAAGCTCTCGCACCAGCCCGGTGATGCGGGAGGCAAGGGTCAAAAGGGAAACGGTGGAGGCGGCTTTGAACAGTGACACGGGCGGGAGTGTATTCCCCCTGAGCCGCTTCGCGCCTTCCCCCAGAGGGGGACGCACCCTGTGGCCTGGCAGAGCCGGTTCCAGGGGTACGCTAGCGATGGCGCTACGCCGGTGTTGAACACCATGGCGATGAACAAACAGCCTTGGGCTATAATCGCGGGCTTTGCTGGCATCATCCACAGACCCAAGGAACTAAATCATGGCATCCGCTAAACCCAAGAAAAAGAACCCGCGCCTGGCGTCGGGCCGCAAGCGCGTCCGTCAGGACATCAAGCTCAACGCTGCGAATACCTCGCTGCGCTCCAAATACCGTACCGCTGTCAAGAACGTCGAAAAGGCTGTTCTGGCTGGCGACAAGACCAAGGCGACCGAACTGTTCGCCAAGATGCAAGCCGTGGTGGACACCGTGGCTGACAAGGGCATCTTCCACAAGAACAAGGCTGCTCGCGACAAGAGCCGTCTGTCTGCCAAGGTGAAAGCCCTGGCACTGGCAGCCGCCTAAACCAACCCCTCCGCCTGCCCCGGCAGGCAAACAGCCCGAACGGCATGTGCCGTTCGCCGTTTGTAACGGGTGCGCTGCCAGCAAAAGAAAAACGAATTAAACCGCCTTCGGGCGGTTTTTTCGTTTCTGGACGGGAAGGAAGGGCCGAGCCAAAAGAGCCGGACGCGTGAGGGCCCCGCTTTGCGGCAGCCCATGCTGAAATCCGTGAGAGAGCCAGCGCAAAGGCCGAAAAAGACACCCCTGGCCCGCAAGCGGTCAGGCCACAAGCCGGCTCAGAGCTTGGAGGACGGGGGGTCGGGCAGCAGGCAGGCTTCAGCCACCTGCAGATTGTTGTCGCGCGCGAAATTGATGACAAAGTCCCAGGCCATGGGCTCGTGGCCCTGCAGGTCGCGGTGCACCACCACACATTTCACGCCATTGAGCGTGGTGGGAATGCACCAGGGCGAGTAGCTCAGATGGCTGCCAGGGCGCGCTCCGCCGGGGCGGAAACTACTCATCACCCCGGCCAGCCGCTCGGCCCAGTCGCTGGGCCGAAAGGTTTTCCCATCGTGGGTGATGCCCTGAATGAAAACTTCTTTGGAGGAGGGGGAAACCATCGGGGATTGGAGTGGTAGTGAGCGCGCCAGACACAGGATCACTGCATGCTGCACCGCAGCGCGACATTCTAACTCTTATATAAGAGCTGGCTCCCTAAACCCTGCATCGGGCTGCACATAGGGGCCAAAGCTCAGGTAGTGCCCGCATTGCAGTGATGCGCAATCTTCAACAGCCATGCACCGGGCTCCCCCTAGAATCGTGCTTCGCTTTTTCGGGTTTCATACAGGCCACAAGCCAACCCATCACCGCACCGTCTGGAGATTTCTGCATGACCGCTACCACCCCGGCAGCTTCGCCCCACGTGATGAACACCTATGGCCGCGTACCTATCGCGCTGGCCCGTGGGCAAGGCTGCCGAGTCTGGGACGTGAACGGCAAGGAATACCTCGATGGTCTGGGTGGCATCGCCGTGAACACGCTGGGGCACAACCACGCCAAGCTGGTGCCCGCGCTGCAGGACCAGATCACCAAGCTGATCCACACCTCCAACTACTACCACGTGCCGCTGCAAGAGCAACTGGCCGCCAAGCTGGTGGAGCTGTCGGGCATGCAGAACGTGTTCTTCTGCAACTCGGGCCTGGAAGCCAACGAAGCCGCGCTCAAGATCGCGCGAAAGTTCGGCGTGGACAAAGGCATCGCCAAGCCCGAGATCGTGGTGTACGAGAAGGCCTTCCACGGTCGGTCGATTGCCACCATGTCGGCCACGGGCAACCCCAAGATCCACAGCGGCTTTGGCCCGCTGGTCGAAGGTTTCATCCGCGTGCCCATGAACGACATCGAGGCCATCAAAAAGGCTACCGAAGGCAACCCCAATGTGGTGGCCGTGTTCTTTGAAACCATCCAGGGCGAAGGTGGCATCAATTCGATGCGCGTGGAATATCTGCAGCAGCTGCGAAAGCTGTGCGACGAGCGCGGCTGGCTCATGATGATTGACGAGGTGCAGTGTGGCGTGGGCCGCACTGGCAAGTGGTTTGCGCACCAATGGGCAGGCATCGTGCCCGACGTGATGCCCTTGGCCAAGGGCCTGGGCTCGGGCGTGCCGATTGGCGCGGTGGTGGCTGGCCCCAAGGCCGCCAACGTACTGCAGCCCGGCAACCACGGCACCACCTTTGGAGGCAACCCCCTGGCCATGCGCGCAGGGGTCGAGACCATCCGCATCATGGAAGAAGAAGGCCTGCTGCAAAATGCGGCCACGGTGGGCGACCACCTGCGGGCAGCGCTGCAGCGCGAACTGGGCAGCCTGCCCGGCGTGAAGGAAATTCGCGGCCAGGGCCTGATGCTGGGCATCGAACTGAACAAGCCCTGCGGCGCACTGATTGGCCGCGCTGCCGAAGCCGGCCTGCTCCTGTCGGTGACGGCCGACAGCGTGATCCGTTTGGTTCCCCCGCTGATCCTGACCACCGCCGAGGCCGACGAAATCGTCGCCAAACTGACCCCGCTGGTCAAAGCTATCCTGGCCGAGTAATCGGCCGGCACCGAGACACAAGCCCATGAAACATTACCTGCAGTTCAACGACCTCACCGCCGACGAATACACCTACCTGTTCGAGCGTGCCGCGCTCATCAAGAAGAAGTTCAAGGCCTACGAGAAGCACCACCCTCTGGTAGACCGCACGCTGGCCATGATCTTCGAGAAGGCCAGCACGCGCACTCGCGTGAGCTTCGAGGCCGGCATGTACCAGCTCGGCGGCAGCGTGGTGCACCTGACCACCGGCGACAGCCAGCTGGGCCGCGCCGAGCCGATTGAAGACAGCGCCAAGGTCATCAGCCGCATGGTGGACCTGGTGATGATCCGGACCTACGAGCAGGCCAAGATCGAGCGTTTTGCCGCCAACTCCCGCGTGCCGGTCATCAATGGTCTGACGAACGAATACCACCCCTGCCAGATCCTGGCGGACATCTTCACCTACATCGAGCACCGCGGCTCCATCCAGGGCAAGACGGTGGCCTGGGTGGGCGACGGCAACAACATGGCCAATACTTGGCTGCAGGCGGCTGCGCTGCTGGGCTTCAAGGTGCATGTGAGCACACCCCGTGGCTACGAAATTGATGAGAAATTGGCCGCTGGCGCAGGTGGGACAAGCGCAAGCAGCTATCAATTTTTTAGCAACCCGCTTGAAGCCTGCCAAGGCGCCGACTTGGTCACTACCGATGTGTGGACCAGCATGGGCTACGAGGCAGAAAACGAAGAGCGCAAAAAGGCGTTTGCCGACTGGTGCGTAGACGCCGAGATGATGGCCGCCGCCAAGCCTGATGCGCTGTTCATGCACTGCCTGCCTGCGCACCGGGGCGAGGAAGTCGAGGCGGATGTGATCGACGGGCCGCAGTCGGTGGTGTGGGATGAGGCAGAAAACAGGATGCACGTGCAGAAGGCACTCATGGAGTACCTTCTGCTCGGCCGCATAGCCTGATTTTTTGGCTCTCCATGCCTTGGCGTCGCCAGCCCGCCCACAGCGCTGAACTGCTGGCACACTGGGCATCGCTGGGCCAAGCACTCGGCCGGGATACACCGGCGTGGCGTAAAGAGGGGCGACGGCTTGTGCTCAGTTGGGCGCGCTGGCCGCGCGCCTACCACGACACCACCCACCTCTGGGCCTGCCTGCGGCATTGGCACGTGCTGCAGGATCAGCAACCCGCCGCACTCGACAACCCCCACGCTGTTGTGCTGGCCCTGTGGTATCACGATGCCATTTACTGGCCGTGGAGCAAACACAACGAAGAGCGCAGCGCCGACTGGGCAAGCCGCTTCATCCTGAGCCAGGGCCTGCCCGCCACGCTGGCGCAAACCGTGCACCAGCACATCCTCGACACCCGCCACACTCCTGGCCCGCTCACCGGCGATGCGCAGTGGGTGGTCGATATCGACCTGTCCATCCTCGGCCAGAGCGACGCGGTGTACCGCCAGTTCGAACGCAATGTGCGGCGCGAATACTTTTTTGTGCGCTGGCCGCGTTATGTGGCGGGGCGCAGTGCGGTGCTGCAGGGGTTTCTTGATCGGCCGCGCATTTACGGCACGGAACTGCTTTACCAACGGCACGAAGCCCAGGCGCGCACGAACCTGAGCCATGCGCTGGAGGCGCTGCGCGAAGGGCGGCTGTACGGCTAATCGGATAACCGTGGCTCCGGGGTCGGAGCGCTTGCCGTGAGCTTGGAAGAGTTGGTTATCGCGGTCGCGCCTACCGATTGGGTCCCGCAAGAATCTGCGAAAGGTAACCGTCCAACTCTGACTTCCACAAAGCAGGCAAGCTATCGATACCGTGGCCGTTCTGCCTAGGCTGCAGCGTATAGCTAACCATCTTCCCCCGCCCACCCGCCGCGCGAAACGCTTCGAAGCTTGCGCGACTGTGTGCGAGCGAATAGTAGGAATCACGCTCTCCATACAGCCACAATGTTGGCCGTTGCATGGCGACGCCTCGCACAAATCCAGTGCGATTGATAAGCGCAGCCTCTTGGCAAGCTTCGCCCAACCAGCCGCCCACAAAATTCACGACGCCCAGGAACATGTCTGGCCGGGTACCCGCATACGCGACCGACAGCAGGCCGCCGCGCGACACCCCGCCGATCAGCAAACGCGCCTTGTCGACATCAGGGCGTTTCTGCACATGCTCCATTACCACATCCATGTCGGCCAGCGCTCGGTCCAGCCCCTTCAGTGATGGTTCGGGCTCGCAGGTGTAACCCGCCGCACGGTTGGCACCAAAACCTTCGTCGTACAAGCCATCAGACTTGCCACGCCCCCGGCGTTGCGGGAACACGACCTGCCAACCCTTGGAGGTGAAATGCTGCGCCACCTCAGGGCTGGTCCAGGTGTGCGTAAACCAGCTGGGGCGATTGCCAACGCCCGTAGAGCCATGGTTGAAGACGAGCGTGGGCAACGGGCCTTCCACACCTATGGGGCGATACGCCACAGCCTCAAGGGTCTGAGTTCGGCCATCAGCATCTTTCCAAGGGGTCGGAATACGCTCCACCCGACGCGTGTAAACCGGTACTCCCCTAGTGCTCAGCACGCCCGCAAAAAGCAGCTGCGCCCCTGCGCGCCAAACAGACATCTCCATTTCACCGGCTGCCCCCTCTCGCAGACGAAGCACCAACCGCGCACCGGTATGAAGCCGCGCGTGCAATTCATTGCCAACGAAGCTTCCCTGCGAACGGCCGGTCAACTGGGGTTGTTGATCGCTGACGCCGGCATATACGACGGTGGCACCGGTCGCGGTGACGGATTCGATAGCAACGCTGATATCGCACGCTCGGAAAATGCAGGCCCACCCCTGCCAGACACCGCTCCAGCGGGCCTTGTCCACGGGCAGCGATGCATCTGGAAGGGTGATCACGACGTCGGCCGGTAAAACTGCCGCGACCGAGCTCTCCGAAAAGCCAGCGACCAAATCGGGCATGTAACTCGGCCATGCGGTGATGGTTGCCGGAACGGGGTCAGGCTGCTGCGCCACGGACGGTCCACACAAGATGATCTGAAGCCCAAAAAAAGCGGCGGCCCGGGCATTTTGCAAAGGCTTTTGAAATGCAAGCCTGAGACGAAAACTGAACATGGACAACCCTTGTAAAAATGGAGCAGTAACCAGCACCGTTTGCAGGCCTATCGTCAATCGCAGGGCTGAAACCGTCGGCATTCTTCCACGACATGGATGGAGGTCAACACATTCACACCATCCTCAGACCGGGCTTGGAACTTGACCCAGGCACCTTCCGGAATGTCGGCCAGAAGTGCCTTGTCGCGCACCACAAACGTCAGCGTGGAAAACGGAATCTTGGAACGCGGTAGCAACTTCAAACGCACGAGAATGCGGCCGTCCGATTCCTTGTCTACGGATACCAGCCGCGCCCGCGTGTACACCGGCTCCACGGTCGCGGCGCCGGTGCCGCCCGCCGCCGCCGGGGCAGGCGGTGCGGCAACGGCATTCGCTGCCAAGGCGCCGCACAGTGACGCTGTCGCAACCAGCTTTGCAACGTGGCCAAACGCGCCTGCAACTCCGATTCCTGCTTTCATACTGACCTTTCTCACTGACTAAGCGGTTTGACTGAGTGCCAATACAGATACAGACGCCTCCGCGCCGCCCTGCACAAACATCAAAACTGCGTCCCCACCGTGAGGTATGCGCGTGGCGTCCACTGCATGCTGCTACGACTGACCAGGGGCACCGCACCCGACGCATCCACGCGATCTCGGCGGAAATGCGCGTCGCCCACGTTGTATACCCCCAGCCGCCAATACCCCAGTCCGCGCACCAGCTGACCCAAGTAAAAGTCCAGCATGGCGCTCGCGCGGTTCTGGCCGGTCAGCGCGGCGTTGATGTCCTGGTCGGCGCGCCCCGTCATGGTCAACGTGGTGCCGCCGTACCAACCGCCGCCACGTGGCATGGGCTTGGCAGCGGTCAGTGTGGCCACGTAGCGGGCCTGCCCGGGAATGCGACGCCCTTCATTGGGCCCGCTGGTCATGCGCGATTGCAGCAGGCTGGCGTTGGCCGACAGCGTCCAGTCGCGCCCCAGGCCCAGCCACGCCAACCCAGTGCGGGCATCGGCCTCCAGGCCCCAAACCATCGCGTCGCCCACGTTCGCACGTTGCTCTACCCATCGCGATCCGTTCAATGCCAGCGTGGGCGCCAGCACATCGCTCATCTGCCGCACAAACAGGTTCAGGCCTGCGTGGCCGCTGGCCAGGCGCCGCTCGAAGCCGGTGTCCAGCGTCCAGGCCTCCTGCGGGCGCAGGTTGGGGTTGCCGATGGTGTCGGGGTTGCCCAGGCTGTTGCTGCCCTGGCTGGGGATGACCCGGTCCACCAAGTCCCACACACGCGGCAGCTGGGTGACGCGGGCGAGGTTCACACGCCACTGCAGGTCGTCGGACAGCGGCGTGCGGGTGTGCAGCGATGGCTGGAGGATGCTCCACTGCTTGCTGCCCGCCACTGCAGAGCTTCCCCCGTTCAGCTCCACACGCTCGCCGCGCAGGCCCAGCGTGAGCGTGGTGCTGGCCGGCAGCTCCCATTCGTTCTGCCCCCAGACCACCCACCGGCGGATGCCAGCGTCCAGGCCCGAGTTCACCGGCAGGGCGCCGCTCGCGGTGGTGCTGACGAAGAGTTTGCGGTCTTCAAATTGCGCCCCGGCACTCCACAGCAGTGCATCGGCCGTGCCGGTGAGCTTGCTGCTGAGGCTCCAGACATCCTCGCGCCGGTCGTCCACAAAGCTGTAGCTGTCGGTGACCACTGCACCGCCCGCGCCAATGTTGCGCCACAGATCTCCTCTGCGGTCCACGGTGTCGCTGGCCCGGCTGGCGGTCAGCGTGGTTTCGAGCTTGCTGGCAGCAAAGCGGTGTGTCCAGTCGGCGGCTGCTTGCAGATAGCGACGGTCGTACTGGTGCGACTCCTGCGAGTTCAGGGCATATGTGCCATCGCCACTGCCCACGCTGTCGGCTGTGCCGCCAAAGTCAGCCTTGCTGAGGGTTGCCCGCATCGTCACCTGGTCTGCCGCCCCCAGCTTCCCGCTGATGCGCGGCACCAGCGCGTAGTCGGTGCGCTTGTAGCGGGCGCTGGTGTCGGACTGCGCCACGTCAGCCCCGTCACGCTGCGTGCTGCGGTGCGTGTCTGAACCCAGCAGCAGGCCTGTTGCAGACGCAGCGACGAAGTACGACCAGGGCTGGCTGGCCTCCGCTTCGCGAGGCTCGTCGGCGCCCGTGGAAGTTGGCCCCAAGGGGCCGGTGCGCGAGAAAAACGCCTGCCCCGCATTGCGGCCCCACACGTGGTTGTCGGTCAGGCGCAGCGTGGTTTCACGCTTCACGGTGGCCTGGCGCAACACGATGTTGAGCGTGCCGCCCGTGGCGCCCGAGAACTCTGCGCTGGGCGCGCGCACCACCTCGATGCGTTCGATCAGCTCGGGCGGCAGCTGGTCAATGGGCAGCTGCGTGCGTTTGCCGCCCACGCGCTGGCCATCGATGAGCAACTGCGTGGCACCGCGCTCCATGCCGCGCATGCGGATCTCCACGCTGCCGTCAGCACTTGGCGTCACCTGCACGCCTGGCAGCTGGCGCAGAACATCGGCCACCGAGAACGCGCCCATTTGCTCGATGTCGCTGCGGTCCACCACCACAAGCGACCCGGCTGCAAAAAAACGCTGCTCCAACGACCTGCGTGCCGTGACCGTGACGCCATCAAGCGATGGCGTAGCGCCGCCCGTTCCCTCCGGCGTACCCTGCGCCCATGACGAACTCCCTGCCGCAGAGGCCAAGCACGTCGCCCAGATGGCAATGCGATGGCTGTTGTTTATTGTTTGCTTCATAGATGCCCTCTCTGCGCCAGATTGTCCGAGGGCAAGGCTTAAGCGCAGCCTAAGACCTATGCCTGTGCCCCTGGGCGTCGCTGAACTGCAGCATCCACGCGACAGGTGATTCCGGAGCCAACGCACGCCGCGACTACAGCTTGGGCACCTCCAGCGGCTTGCGGTAAATCGTGTTGCGCTTGACCACCTGAAAGCAGCAGTCCGCATACACACGATTAGCGCCCGTCAGGTTCTCACCGTCCACCGCCAGCGCCGACTCGGCCATCCCTTCGTCGGCCAACAGGCGGAGGCTGCGGGCGATCAATGCCCTTGCAAGACCGCGTCTGCGCCACTTGCGCCCCACGCTGATGAACTCGGTGTAGCCCCGGCGGCGGGACAGATTGCGGTTCTCATCCTCGTTGATATACGTGCGGACTTGGCCTGCGACCTCATTGCCCTCCCACGCCACCTGCCAGCGCGCGAGCCGAAAAATCTTGCTCTCCAGCCAGGTGTCGTAGTCGCGTGGCAAGGGCGGCGCCATTCCCCAATGGTCTTCAAACGCAGTGTGGTGCGCGTCCCAAATGGCGCGGTAATGCTCGGGGAGCACCGGCCGCAACTCCAGCCCTTGCGGCATGGGAAAGACGGGCGCAGCATGCAGTTCTGTGTTGAGCATTTCGAAGAAATACCGCATCGGCGCATAGCCGCTCGCCCGCAGAAGTCTGGTGCGCGCTTCCTCGCCTTGCTGCACAAAGGCATGGTGCACGTGCGGGCCGGCTGGCTGCTGCGCTGCCACGGCGTGGTGCCGCTGCTCGATCCAGTCTTGCAGCACACGGCCAATGCCGCGCCCGCGCCAACGCCCGGGCACAAAACCTATGTGCGCGTGCAGCGTCAACCCGTCGGCCTGCGTGAACCGCCAGCACCGGCCATAGCCCACCAGCTCGCCATCCAGCTCGGCCATCACGGCGTCCTGGTACGGATCGCACTGGGTGAAAGCGGCGTAGTCGCGCGCCAGGTCTTCGGGCGTGCGCCGCGCGAGCACCCCGTCGGCATCAAAGCTGGCATTGGCCACCTCGGCCATGGCCGGGAAGTCCGACGCGCCGCGAAACGGCCGCAGTGCCAGCCCTGAAGGGGCGGATAAATTCATCATCGATTGGTCATCACCCACAAGGGCATCCTCCCCAGTTCCATCCATTCATTCTTCTTCTCAATCAAACGGCCGCGTTGCACCAAGCCCGCAGCCATTGTGCAAAGTGCTGCCTTAACGCCAGCCAAAGGCACCGCTTCAAACAGCGCGCAGGCGCCACAGCACCCGCCACAATCCCACCCCATGCACATCCTGCTCATCGAAGACGACCTGGACCTCGGCCGCGCCCTGCAGTCGGCGCTGAAGGTGGAGGGCCTGACCAGCGAATGGCTGCGCCGCGCGGTGGACGCGCCCGCCACGGTCGATGCGACCACGGTGGACTGTGTGCTGCTGGACCTGACCTTGCCCGACGGCAGCGGCTTCGACCTGCTGGCGCGCTGGCGGGCGCAGGGCGAGCAGGTGCCCATCATCGTGATCACCGCGCGCTCGGCCGTGGAAGACCGGCTGGCCGGGCTGGATGGCGGGGCCGATGATTTCGTGGTCAAGCCTTTTGCTACGGCCGAACTGCTCTCGCGCATCCGCGCCGTGCTGCGCCGCAGCGCCCGCCAGGCCAGCGAGCGCTGGGTGCTGGGCGAGCTGGTGATCGAGCCCCGCCGCCACGCAGTGCAGCGCAACGGCACAGTGCTGGATGTGTCACCGCGCGAGTTCCAGCTGCTGCTGGAGCTGGCGCGCGAGCCGGGGGTGGTGGTGTCCAAAAGCGTGCTGTCGCAGCGGCTGGACCCGCTGGGCGAGCCCGTGGACTTTGGCGCCATCGAAGTGCATGTGTCCAACCTGCGGCGCAAGATCGGGGCGGAGCTGATCCGCACGGTGCGCGGCGTGGGCTACTTGCTGCAGCCATGACACGTCCCTTCTCTCTTTCACGCCATCTGCAAACTACCTGGGCCAAGCTGACCGAGCCCACGCTGGTGCGCCGTAGTGTGGTGTCGGTGCTGCTGGCCTTTGTGCTGGTGTGGGCGGTTCTGCTGGCCTACATCTTCGTCACCTACAAGCATGCGATTGCCAATGACCCAGGGCTTCAAAAGTATGGCGATGCGCTGCTCGTATCGCTACATAACATTGCAGACCCCGGGCAAGCGGCCGCAGCTATCGCATCTACCGAAGCATGGACGTACATACGGCGCAGGCAAGGCGGTGTTTTTCCTGGCAAGACGTTGCATGCACTCAGCGATGCGGCGGGGCAGCCGGTGTATACCTCGCCTGAGCTAAAGGACCTGACATTGCCTTCCGCGCAACCCACAGCAGTCGGCGTGATCATTGAAACAAGCGCGGGCGGCAGCGTTTATCGAATCTATACGGGCCGCAACGCCCGGTGGGCCTTGCAGGTTTTCGAGCCCAAACGTACGGATTCCGCGTTTCTGGCCTACAACGGCCGATTCATCCTTCCCTATCTGCTACTGGCCATGCCGTTCGTACTGCTTCCCGTCTGGCTCTCGGTGCGCAACGGCCTGCGCCCCTTGCAGCGACTAGCACGCCTCATTGCCCAGCGCGGCAAGGACGACCTGCAGCCTGTGGGCTTCAACGCCCGCCACCGCGAACTCAAGCCGCTGGAGCAGTCACTGGACCACCTCTTCGCCCAGTTGCGCCAGAAGGTGGAGCGCGAGCGCGCCTTTGTGCAGGACGCTGCGCACGAGATCCGCACGCCGCTGGCCGTTATCACTGCCCAGGCCCACGTGATGGCCCGCTCGCCCATCGAAGAGGAACGCATGCAAGCCCAGGCCCACCTGGAGCAGGCCATCGCCCGCACCTCGCACCTGGCACAGCAACTGCTCGACCTGGCCGCGCTGGACGACGCACAGCGCCCCGCACCGCGTGACCTGGACGTGGCGCAATGGCTGCGGGGCGCGCTGGCGCAGGCCGCGCCTGATGCGATGGCACGGCAGATCGAGCTGTCGCTGGACGCGCCCGACACCTTGCCCGCCCGGCTAGACCAGCCTGCGCTCGAATCCATCGCCCACAACCTCATCGACAACGCGGTGCGCTACACGCCTGACGGCGGCAACGTGGCGGTGGCACTGTGGCGCGAGGGCACGGCGCTGCACCTGTCGGTGCAGGACGACGGACCGGGCATCGCGGCCACTGAGCAATCGCATGTGTTCGAGCGCTTCTACCGGGGCCTGGGCCATGCCGCCAACGGCTCGGGCCTGGGCCTGGCCATCGTGCGGCAGGCAGTGCTGCGCATGGGCGGGCAGGTGCAGATCGGCGTGGGTTTGAATGGCAAAGGCGTGGGCTTTTTCGTTAGCATTCCGCTCCCCCACAGCGCCTGATGGCTCCGCCGCAGGCCCACCGCCCGTCCTGCATGTCCGACGCCACCACCACCGCCGATTCCACCCACCCGTGCCTGAGCTGCGGCGCCTGCTGCGCCAGCTTTCGTGTGGACTTTGCCGTGTACGAGATGCAGGCAATGGGTGGCACGGTGCCCGACGGTCTGGCCCTGGATGTGAACGGCAGCACCTGCCGAATGCGGGGCACGGAGCAGGTGCCCATCCGCTGCGCCGCGCTGACCGGCCAAGTGGGCCAGCAGGTGGCGTGCAGCATCTACGAACTGCGCCCGGCGCCCTGCCGCGAGTTCTCGGCGGGCGACTACGCCTGCCACAAGGCGCGCGCGCGGCACGGGCTGGCGCCGCTGGCGGAAGGCACCGGCATGTGAAGTGACACCCTCCAGCAGCCGGGCTACTGCCGCATCAAAATAGTTTAGGCTTCAACAAAAAATCGACCAGGTGTTGGAAATAACCGACACCACGGGTTTTTCGGGACATGCAAACTTTGTCCCATGTCAACGCCCTCCTCACCCACCGCCCGCCGGCTCTGGGACATCTCGCCGCCCGTGCATGCGGGCAGCCCCGTGTTCCCCGGCGACACGGCCTACAGCCAGCAGTGGTGCGCCACCATCGGCCCGGGCTGCCCGGTCAACGTGAGCGCGATCACCATGTCGCCCCATGTCGGCGCGCACGCCGATGCGCCGCTGCACTATGACGCGCAGGGCGCCACCATCGGTGACGTGTCGCTCGACGCCTTTCTGGGCCCCTGCCGCGTGATCCACGCCATCGGCTGCGGCCCGCTGATCACCTGGGAGCACATTGCCCACGCGGTGAACGGCTCCCTGCCGCAGCGCGTGCTGGTGCGTACCTATGAACACATGCCTGTGGACCGCTGGGATGGCCAGCTGGCCGCCTATGCGCCCGGCACCATCGAACGCCTGGCCGACCTGGGCGTGCTGCTGGTGGGCATCGACACCGCCAGCATCGACCCGGCCGACAGCAAGACCCTGGACAGCCATCAGGTCATTCGCCGCCGGGGTCTGCGGGTGCTGGAGAACCTGGTGCTCGACGCCGTGCCCGAGGGCGACTACGAACTCATTGCCCTGCCGCTCAAGCTGACCACGGCCGACGCATCGCCCGTGCGCGCCGTGCTGCGGGCGCTGTAGCCCAAAAATTTCAAGCTTTTTTGGCCTCTACCGCGCGCCCATAAAGCGCTAGTAGCTATCAAAACAGAAGCAAACCACTCTGAACACCATGACCACCACCTTGCAAGACTGCCGCGCGCTCGACGCGCAAGACCCCCTGGCGCCGCTGCGCAGCCACTTCGCCCTGCCCCCGGGCGTGATCTACCTGGACGGCAATTCACTGGGCGTGGCCCCCAAGGCCGCCGCCGCGCGCGTGGCCGATGTGGTCACCCGCGAATGGGGCACGGACCTCATCAAATCGTGGAACACCGCCAGCTGGTTCGACCTGCCCCAGCGCCTGGGCAACCAGCTGGCCTCGCTGATTGGCGCGGGCCAGGACGAAGTGGTGTGCACCGACAGCACGTCCATCAACCTCTACAAGGTGCTGAGCGCAGCACTCAACATCGCGCGCGAAGACAGCCCTGCCCGCAAGCGCATCGTGAGCGAGCGCAGCAACTTCCCCACCGACCTCTACATTGCCGAAGGCCTGTGCAAGGAGCGCGGCCTGGAGCTGGTGCTGGTGGAGCCTGAAGAGATCACCGCAGCACTCACCGGCGACGTGGCCGTGCTGATGCTCACGCACGTGAACTACCGCACCGGCGCCATGCACGACATGGCCTCCATCACCGCCGCCGCGCACGCCCAGGGCATTTTGTGCGTGTGGGACCTGGCGCACAGCGCGGGCGCGGTGCCGGTCGATCTGAACGGTGCAGGCGCGGATTTCTCGATTGGCTGCGGCTACAAATATTTGAACGGCGGCCCCGGCGCACCGGCCTTTGCCTGGGTGCACCCGCGCCATGCCAGCCGCTTCTGGCAGCCGCTGTCCGGCTGGTGGGGCCATGCCGCACCGTTTGCCTTCACGCCCGACTACCAGCCCGCCCCGGGCATCACGCGCTACCTGTGTGGCACGCAGCCCATCATCAGCTTGTCGGCCCTGCAATGCGGGCTGGATGTGTTCACCGCTGCGCAAAGCCTGGGCGGCATGGCCGCGCTGCGCGCCAAGTCGCTGGCGCTCACTGACCTGTTCATCCAGCTGGTGGAAGAGCGCTGCGCAGGCCACGGCCTGGGCCTGGCCACGCCGCGCGAGCATGCCCAGCGCGGCTCGCAGGTGTGCCTGACGCGCGACGAGGGTGCGGGCGTGAACGGCCAGGGTAGCGGCGCCTACGCCATCGTGCAGGCGCTGATTGCGCGCGGTGTGATCGGCGATTTCCGCAAGGGCGACGGCGGCACTGGCCGCCACAAGGACATCCTGCGCTTTGGCTTCACGCCGCTGTACCTGGGCTTTGAGGATGTGTGGAATGCCGTGGAGCACTTGCGCCAGGTGCTGGAGAGTGGCGAGTGGAAGAAGGCCGAGTTCAACCAGACGCACGCCGTCACCTGATCGGAAAGGCAAACCACCATGTGCCCTTTCTCGCAAACTCCTGCCGACGGCAACAACCCGGCGTCTGCCGCCCTGCCCGAATCCATCGTGCACGAAGAGCGCGCCCAGCTCGACTTCAGCCAAAGCATGAGCTATGGCGACTACCTGCAGCTCGACGCCATCCTCACCGCGCAAAAGCCGCTGTCGCCCGCACACGACGAGATGCTGTTCATCGTGCAGCACCAGACCAGCGAGCTGTGGATGAAGCTCATGCTGCACGAGCTGCGGGCGGCCATCGGCCACATTGCGCGCGACGAGCTGCCGCCCGCGTTCAAGATGCTGGCGCGGGTCAGCAAGATCATGGAGCAGCTGGTGCACGCCTGGGACGTGCTGGCCACCATGACACCGCCCGAGTACAGCGCCATGCGGCCGTACCTGGGCCAGTCCAGCGGCTTCCAGAGTTATCAGTACCGCTGCATCGAGTTCTCGATGGGCAACAAGAACCGCGCCATGCTCAAGCCCCACGAGCACCGCGCCGACCTGCTCGCCCTGGTGCAGGCGGCGTACGAGGCACCGTCGCTGTACGACGAGGCCCTGCGGCTGCTGGCCCGGCGCGGCCTGGCCGTGCCCGCCAGCCACACCGAACGCGACTGGACACAGCCCTATGTGGAAAACGATGCGGTGGAGCAGGCCTGGCTCACCGTGTACCGCAACCCCGAGAAGCACTGGGACCTGTACCAGCTGGGCGAGGAGCTGACCGACCTGGAAGACGCCTTCCGCCTCTGGCGATTCCGCCACGTGACCACGGTGGAGCGCGTGATCGGCTTCAAGCGCGGCACGGGTGGCACGGGCGGGGTGAGTTACTTGCGCAAGATGCTCGACGTGGTGCTGTTCCCCGAGATCTGGAAGCTGCGCACGGACTTGTGAACCGGGTTCGGCGCGCCTTCAAGACGCCGCCTTGAGCGCGCCCTGCAGAAAGCGCAAAAACCGCGGGTCGTTGGCATAGGCCACGTTCACCCGCATGGCCTGCAAAGGCTGCTGCTGGCCCTGCCGCTGCGGAAAGAACACGGCGCCCGGCGCCAGAAAAATGCCCCGCTCTGCCGCACTGCGGGCCAGGCCCAGCTCGGTGATGCCATGCGGCAACTCCACCCACAGGTAATAGCCGCCCGGGGGGCTGGGGTGCACGGTGAGGCCCAGGCGTGCCAATGCTTTTTGCGCAGGGCCCAACGCACTGTCCAGCCGGGCCTTGAGACGGCTCAGATGGCGCCGGTACTGGCCCGCAGAGATCAGCTGGTGCACCACGCGCTCTACAAAATCGGACGTGGACACCACCGTCACCATCTTCAGGTCACACAGCGCATTGATGCGGTGCGCCGCCCCTGCGATGTAGCCCACGCGCAGACCGGCCGACAGCGTTTTGGAAAAGCTGCTCACGTAGATCACGCGCTCCAGCTGGTCCAGCGCTGCCAGGCGCGGGGCGTTGGGCGGCTGCAGGTCGGCAAATGGGTCATCCTCCACCACCAGAAACCCGTGGGCCGCAGCCATCTGCAACAGGCGGTGGGCCTTGGGCAGGCTGATCGACCCGCCTGTGGGGTTGTGCGCCAGCGACTGCGTGAAGAACACCTTGGGCCGGTGCTTTTCCAGCAGCGCCTGCAGCGCATCCAGGTCGGGGCCATCGGCCAGCCGAGGCACGCCCAGCATCTCCACCTTGGCGAGCTTGAGCTTGCCAAACAGCGGGTAGTAGCCGGGTGAATCCACCAGCACCTCATCGCCCGCGTCCAGCAGGTGCCGCACGATGAGGTCCAGCGCGTGGTTGGCGCCCTGGGTCAGCAGCACCTGGCGCGGGCTGACGGGGATGGTGCGCTCGCCCAGCATGCGCGCAATGGTCTCGCGCAGTGGCAGGTAGCCCCAGGGAGTGCCGTAGCCATGCTCGATGTCCGTCAACCCTTGCGAGCGCGCGCGGCGCAGCGAGCTGCCCAGCTCGGACCCCTCCATCCACGACGCGGGCGGGCGGCCATCGCCCACACGCACCTCGTAGTGCTGCTCCAGTTGCTCACGCAGCAGCGACACCACGTCCACCGCTTCGGTCACATGCGGCGCAGGGGCCTGGGCATGTACGCTGCTGGGCTTGCGCACGTAATAGCCCGAGCCGGGCCGCGCTTCCACATAGCCGCGCGCGGCCAGGCGGTTGTAGGCCTCCACCACCGTGTTGCGTCCCACACCGTCCTTGGCGGCTGCATCGCGGATGGACCGCAGGCGGGTGCCGGGTAGCACGGTGCCTTGTTCGATGGACTGCGCAATGCGGCGCGCCAGCGCTTCGACCTTGCTGTCGGGCGATGCGTCTTCTTCGGGGTGGGGCATGGGTCTGTCTCCTGATCTGTACCCGTTTATTGATGGGTACAGTTTTGTGATCTGTGCCCAAACTGTATCCAACCACCGGCTGCATTGTCCATATACTTTTCGAACTCGCCCGCAGCCCACACTGCGCATTGGGCCGAGGCAGCAAACCCACGGCGATGGGTGCACACATTCCAAACCAACCGGAGACAAGACATGGCAGACAAAGCCGTCCAACGACGCAACATCCTCAAATCCACCCTGGCTGCAGCCGCTGCCGTGGGCGCAGCGGCGCCCCTGGCCAGCCACGCGCAGGCCACCGTCACCTGGCGCATGCAGGCACTGTGGGATGGCGGCACCACGCCACAAAAGTTTGAAGAGCGTTTTGTGGCCCGCGTGGCAGAGTTGACCGGTGGCCGCTTCAAGATCAACCTGTTTGCGGCCGGCCAGATCGTGCCCGCCGCGCAAGCGTTTGATGCCGTGCGCGGCGGCGCGTTTGAGCTGATGAAAACCTTCGACGGCTACGAGGCTGGCAAGATCCCTGCGTTTGCGTTCACCAGCACCATTCCGTTCGGCTTTGCCGAGAGCGACGAATACGAAGCCTGGTTCTACGAGCGTGGCGGGCTTGACCTGGTGCGCCAGGCGTATGCGCCCGCAGGCCTGCACTACATCGCCCCCACCGTGTACGGCCAGGAGCCGCTGCACTCCAAGGTGCCAATCCGCAAGATCGCCGACCTCACGGGCAAGAAGGGGCGCTTTGTGGGCCTGGCCTCGGCCGTGATGGGCGCCATGGGCGTGTCGGTGACGCCGCTGCCCACGGGCGAGGTGTATTCGGCGCTGGACAAGGGCGTGATCGACATGGCCGATCGGGGCGACCTGACGGCCAACTTTGAAGCCGGCCTAGCAGAGGTGGCCAAGTTTGTAGTGGTGCCGGGCTTTCACCAGCCCACCACCGCCACCAGCTACGTGGCCAACCGTGCAGCACACGACAAGCTGCCCGCCGAGTTCAAGGCCGCGCTGGCCGTGGCCGCGCGCGAGATTTCGGCGGCACTGCGCCAGCACATTCTGGTGAGCGATGCCACCGTGCTGGCCAAGTACCAGGCCAAGGGCTGCGAGATCATCCGATTCAGCGCAGCCGACATCGCCGCTGCACGGCCCAAGGCCATGGCCGCGTGGCGCACCGCCACCAAGGGCGACGCCCTCGCCACCAAGATCCTGGACAGCCAGGTGGCCTTCATGAAAGAACTGGGCCTGCTGGCCTGATCGCACGCGGCGGACCTTGCACTGGCGCCCTTTGTGCGCGCCAGTGCGCATGGGCTCGCCCCCACTGTTCTGAGGAGTCACCCCATGCCGTCATGGCTCTCTGTCTCCACGTCTGCCATCACCACACTCAACCGCTGGATCTTCCAGGCCACGGTGTGGTTGATGGCCATCGTGGTCCCCGTCATGCTTTATGAAGTCATTGCACGCTATGTGTTCAATGCGCCCACCGTGTGGGGCATGGAGCTGGCCGTGCTGCTGTTCGGCCCCTACTTTCTGCTGGGCGGCCCGTACCTGCTGCACCTCAA
The DNA here is from genome assembly GCF_057597245.1 of Acidovorax sp. NN32. NCBI lineage: Bacteria > Pseudomonadati > Pseudomonadota > Betaproteobacteria > Burkholderiales > Comamonadaceae > Acidovorax > Acidovorax sp. NN32. Next base: position 1,506,582 of record NZ_CP199679.1, on the reverse strand, counting down.
GGGCCATGTGGCGCTCGACGTGGCGCGCCAGCGCCTGAGCCCCGCATGGCAGCGGCGGCTGGACCTGGTGAACTTTCCCATCATCGTGCTGTTCTGCGCCATCCTGCTGTACTTCAGCGCACCCGCAGCCTACAGCGCCTTCACCTACCGCGAGACCAGCTTTTCAGCCTGGAACCCACCTATCTGGCCGGTGAAGGCCGCCGTGCCGCTGGCCCTGGCGCTGATGCTGCTGCAGGCCGTGGTGGAGTTCTTTCGCACGCTGTTTGGCGAAGCAACCGTTGACGCGTCCCCCGCGGAGGCCCACCCATGACCTCCAACATGATTCTGGTGCTGATGTTCGGCAGCCTCACGCTGTTCATGCTCACCGGTCTGCCCATTGCCTTCGTGCTGGGCGGCCTGTCGCTGCTGTTCACTGTGACGCTGTGGGAGCCCAACGCGGTCATCGTGCTGGTGCTGCAGATCTTCGACACGATGAAGTCCGAGGCACTGCTCGCGATCCCGCTGTTCATCCTGATGGCCTGCATCCTGCAGCGCTCGGGTGTCATCGAAGACCTGTACCGCGCGATGGAGCTGTGGTTTGGGCGTCTCAAAGGCGGCCTCGCCATCGGCACCGTCATCATCTGCGTGGTGATGGCGGCCATGACCGGCGTGGTGGGTGCGGCCGTGACGGCCATGGGCATCCTCGCCCTGCCAGAGATGCTGCGGCGCGGCTACAAGCCCGAGCTGGCGCTAGGCACGATCTGCGCGTCGGGCACGCTGGGTATCCTGATCCCGCCATCGGTGCTGACCATCGTGTACGCCGTCACGGCCCAGATATCCATCGGCCAGATGCTGATTGCAGGCATCGTGCCGGGCCTCATCCTGGCCGCGCTGTACATCGCCTACATCATCGTGGTGGGCTGGGTGAAGCCCGAGTGGGTGCCCCTGGACCCCAGCACCCGCAAGGCACCGCTGCGCGACAAGCTGGTGGCACTGAAGGCCCTGGTGATACCCGCCATGCTGATCGTGATGATCCTCGGCTCCATCTTCTTCGGCATCGCGACGCCCACCGAATCCGCTGCCGTGGGCGTGGCAGGAGCGCTGCTGCCCAGCCTCATCAAGCGCCGGTGGGAGCGCGGCATGCTGCGCGGCGCAGCGACCGATGCGCTGAAAGCTACGGCGATGATCCTGTGGATCACGCTGGGCGCCAAGGCCTATGTGGCCATCTTCACGGGCCTGGGCGGGGCGGACACGCTGCTGCAGTTCATCCAGGGGCTGGACGTGAACCGCTGGCTCATCCTGGCGGCCATGATGCTGTTGCTGGTGTTCCTGGGCACGGTGCTGGACGAGCTGGGAATCATCCTGCTCACGGTCCCGGTGTTCCTGCCCATCGTGCGGCTGCTGGGCTTTGACGAGCTGTGGTTTGGCGTGCTGTACGCCATCACCATCCAGATGGGCTACATCAGCCCGCCGTTCGGCTACACGCTGTTCTACATCAAGGGGACGCTGCCCAGCCACATTGGAATGAACGCCGTGTACTGGGGCATCTTGCCGTTCTTCGGGCTGCAGTTCGTCGGCCTGCTCATCTGCGCGGCCTTCCCCGATCTGGTCACCTACCTGCCCCGGCTGATGGCGTCGCGCTGAGCCGCTTGTTCACCCATTTATCCCAAACACGTCCATGACTTCCACCGCACACCCCAGCAGCCGCATCGGCGGTTTTCACAAGCTCGCCATTCCCGCACGCATCGATGCCGTGGCCCAGTTTGCGGGCCTTGGCGACGACGACAAGGCCCACCTGCTGAACACCGGCAACCTGCCTGCCGAACTGGCCGACCACCTCATCGAGAACGTCATCGGCACGATGAACATCCCCGTGGGCATTGCCACCAACATGAAGATCGACGGCCGAGACCGGCTGATCCCCATGGCCACCGAAGAATCGTCGGTGGTGGCCGCGGTGTGCAACGCGGCGCGCCAGTGTTATGACCACGGCGGCTTCGTTACCTCCATGTCGGGCACCGAGATGATTGCGCAGATCCAGCTCACGCAGGTGTCTGACCCGCAGCACGCGCGCATCCGCATCCTGGAGCACAAGGAAGAAATCCGCGCGCTGTGCGATGCCTGCGACCCCATCCTCGTCAAGCTGGGCGGCGGCTTCCGGGACCTGGAGGTGCGGGTGATCGACACCCGCGGCGGCACCATGGTGATCACCCACCTCATCGTGGACACGCGCGACGCCATGGGCGCCAATGCCGTCAACACCATGGCCGAAAAGATTGCGCCGCAGATTGCGGCATGGACGGGCGGGCAGACCAACCTGCGCATCCTGTCGAACCTGGCTGACCGCCGTCTGGCGCGCGCGCGCTGCGTGTGGCGCTCGGCCGATATCGGCGGCGAATCAGTGCGCGACGGCATGCTGGCGGCCTACCACTTTGCGGCGGCCGACCCCTACCGCGCGGCTACGCACAACAAGGGCATCATGAACGGCGTGAGCGCCGTGGTGCTGGCCACCGGCAACGACACGCGCGCCGTAGAAGCCGGTGCCCACGCCTATGCCGCACGCGGCGGCCACTACACCAGCCTGACAACGTGGGAGGTGACCAACGACGGCGACCTGGCAGGCTCCATCGAGCTGCCCATGGCCGTGGGCTTGGTGGGCGGCGCCACCAAGCTGCACCCCACGGCCAAGACAGCGCTCAAGATTCTGGGTGTCACGTCGGCCCGCGAGCTGGCCCAGATCATTGCGGCCGTGGGCCTGGCGCAAAACTTCTCGGCCATGAAGGCCCTGGCCACCACCGGCATCCAGAAGGGGCACATGGCCCTGCACGCGCAGAACATCGCGATGATGGCGGGCGCCGCGGGCGACGAGATCGACCGCGTTGCGCAGGTGCTGGTGGCGCAGGGCACGGTGCGCATCGACGTTGCGGAGGCCGAGTTGCAGCGGCTGCGCAGTGGTGCATGAATTCGTTCACAGCGGCAGCGTGAGAGTGCCGACCCGCATCACCCCACCACCTGGAAAAGCGACCTAGAAATTACCCACAAAAAAAGCCACCAGCGCCTTGTTCATAGGCGCTGGCAGCTATTGTTTTTGAAGAATGCCGCAACCCGAAACTACCGGGCGCGGGGGTGGCCTGCTCTGCAGCCCGCCTATTGCACGCCCGCCACCATCATGGGGCGGTTGCTACGGCACCAGATCGGTGCCAGATGGCCAATCTGGATGGTCAGCTCATTGCCCTTGCCGAGCACGGTGGTGGGGCCGTTGCTGAAGGCGTAGCCGGTTTCCGTGGCCTGTTTGGGCAGTTCCACCGTCCAGCCGCTGCGCCGCAACACGCTACGGCCTTGCTCGGGGTAGAACTGCATCTCCACCTTTTCGCCATTGCCGCAGGCGAACTGCATGCTGCCGCGGTCCGTTGGCTCGCTAAAGGCCTGCATCACGGGTGGCTGGCTCGCACATCCCGACATCAACAGCGTTGCCAGCGCACCTGAACACAGCGAAACCATCTTCTTCATCAGTCACTCCTGAGTAGCGATGTGCATTGCGGCACACACTCCAACCTGCAAACTGCTTGTGGCCACCGACCACCGGGGTCACTGGGGGCTTCCAAGCACAAACCTTGCCACCACTCCGCTGCAGGCGAGAAGCCGAAACCGAGGAACGGTTTCAGCCGCCATCCACACCCAGCGCAGGGCATGCCCATGAGAGTGCCGCACGGTCCACGCCCCGTCGATTGGGGTGATCCCCACATCGAGAGCCTTCTCTAAAGTCTGACTTCGCTCCGTGGCGCCCCGATGACGGGCAAGACTGCCCCGTCCAACACGGCATTGCAGGCACGCATGGTTGCAATGCACGGACCTGACACCCGATTGCGCGCAGCCTGGCCCCAAAACGCCACGTCACCTTGGCGACTGGAGCGCCTGCGGCGACGGCTCGGGACATACCCTTAGTACCTCCGCAAATCGGGATGCAACGGCGGCCCTTGCCCAACGGTGAACTGCTGGCCCGAGCCCTGGTTTGCGCACGTCATGACCCTTATCCCTCGCCCAACGCCCGTACTGCCTGCCCCACGCGCCCGTCGGCCGCTCCCATCTGGTGCAGATTGGCGGACCCGGCAACCCGTGCGATTCACGCGAGACAGCGGTCACCGCCCTGTCGATGTACGCTCGGAACGGGGCAGTCTGTTGCCACCCCTTTTTGGAGACCCACCACCGTGCAGGTGCCCCCGCCCCCCACACCCACTACCCCACTGCTCCCCCTCCGCGCCGCCTGGGCCATGCTGCTGGCACTGGTGACGGGTTTTGCGCTGAGCCAGGCGTTTCGCACCATCACGGCCATCATGGCCACGGGCCTGCGGGCAGAGTTCGGCCTGTCGGCGCAGGCGCTGGGCGTGTTTGCCGGCGCGTTCGCATTCGCCTTCGGCACCATGCAGCTCTTCATGGGCATCGGCATCGACCTCTATGGCGTGCGGCGCACGCTGCTGGTGGCGTTTCCGCTGGCGATTGCGGGCTCGGTGCTGTCGGCGCTGGCGCCTGGCTATGGCGCGGTGCTGCTGGGGCAGGTGCTGATCGGCGTCGGCTGCGCGCCCGCGTTTTTGGTGTGCACGGTGTTCATTGCGCGCTACTTTCCGGCCAGCCGGTTTGCGATGGTCTCGGGCGTGGCCATGGGTGTGGGTGGGCTGGGCATGTTGTTCACGGGCACGCCGCTGGCGTGGCTGGTGCAGCTGTCGTCCTGGCGCATGGGTTTTGCGGTGCTGGCGGGTTTTGCGGCACTGGCCTGGCTGCTGATCTTCTGGAAAGTGCACGAGCCCGTGCAGCCCACGCACAATGCGCCCCCGCGCGAATCGGTGCTGCAGGCGGTGCGCGGGTTTGGCGCGCTGTTCTTGCTGCCGCACACCGCCGGAATCATGCTGCTGGCGCTGACGACGTATGCCTCCTTCCTCACGCTGCGCGGGCTGTGGCTGGGGCCGCTGCTCATTGAGCGGCATGGCTATTCGCTGGTGGCCAGCGGCAACGTGGCCATGTTGTCGTCGCTGGTGTCGCTGTTCACACCGGCATTGTTCGGGCGGCTCGACCCGGGGCCTGGCCAACGCCGCCGCTGGATCACGGGCTTCACGGTGCTGCTGGCAACCCTCTTCGGTGCCATCGGCCTGCTCCACGCCGAGTGGCTGGACGTGGCGGGCTCCATCGCGGTGGGCCTGTTGTCGGGCTACATGGTGCTGCAGTATTCAGACGTGCGTTCGGCCTACGCACCCGCCGTCACCGGGCGCGCCATGGCGGTGTTCACCATGGCGCTGTTTCTGGGCGTGGCACTGATGCAGTGGGTAACCGGCGTGGCAGCCTCCATCGCCGCGGCGCAGGGTGCGGACCCTTACGTGGCCGTGATGCTGACCATTGCGGCCATGCTGGCGGCGGGCGCCCTGGCGTTCAGGTGCCTGCCGGTGCCAGCACACTGACCCGTGCTGGGGACATGCCCGCCACGCGCCACCACTGCAGCACACCAAACAGCAGCTCAAACAGCGTGAAGCCCAGCACGATCACATTGGCGCCGTGGGCCACGGCATAGATCTGCCAGGCCGCAAACAGAAACCGCGCCACGCCATCCAAGCGCCCCAGCAGCAAGCTGGGCGCAACCATGCGCGCGATAGACCACACCACCACCACCGACCCCAGCAGGTTGGCCAGCAACATGTGGGTGGTGTCCAACGGGTGCAGGGTGCCGGGCAGGCCCAGCACGGCGGCCAACATGCCCAGCTGGGCATACAGCCACGCAAAGGTCCACGGCAGCGCAAAAGGCCAGGTCACCAGCAGGTCGTACCAGCCGCTGGCGCGCACGATACGCAGGTAGCGCGGAGTGGAAATTGAAGATAAGGGCATGAGGATCAACCTGGGGATGAAAGAAGCCCCGAGGTTCAGCCCTGAAGTACGCTTCAGGGTCAAGCCGCTTCCAGAGGTGGCATTTGTTTTCACGCCACAAGGACCCCCCATGCTGATCGGTGAACTCGCCACTGCTTCCGGCCTGAGCCGCGAGGCACTGCGCTTTTACGAACAACAAGGCCTCATCCGATCGCGACGCCTGGCCAATGGCTACCGCGACTACCCGGCCGAAACGGCGATGCTGGTGCAGTACATCCGCACCGCGCAGCAGCTGGGCTTTACGCTGGCAGAGATTGGCGACCGGCTGCCCGCCATCTGGGATGCCGCCGACCCCGGCCCAGCGCTGGCCCAGGTGCTGGCAGTGAAGCTGCAGGAGATCGACGCACGCATTGCCGCGCTGCAGGCCCTGCGCCAGACTCTGGCCGAGCGGGTGGCCACAGACTGCCCACTGCGTGGGGCCGCTGCCGCCGCCTGAATGGCGCAATGGTCCCTCATCGTCGGCAGCCTCCAAAATATCAAGCAAAAACAGGCATTAGCGCTTATCCAACAAGCGTCTACAGCTATATATTTAATAGCAATCATCCTACAAAAAATGGGCGCTGGCCCATGGCGCGTACAGCAGGTCTGCAGGCGCGCATCGCGCTGCCCCCGCTCAGCCCCTGTTGTTCACGCGGCCGATGCGGACACCGAGTGCAGCAGCACGGGGTGGTTGCCATCGGCATCCACACTCTCGATCTGCACCCCAAAACCCCACAGGCGCGCCACATGCCGCAGCACCTCCTGCGTGTCGTCGGCCAGGGGGCGGCCCTGGAACTGGGTGTGGCGCAGGGTCAGGCTGCGGTCGCCGCGCAGGTTCACGTTCCAGACCTGGATGTTGGGCTCGCGCGTGCCCAGGTCGTACTGCTGCGACAGCATCTGGCGCAGGCGGCGGTAGCCGTTCTCATCGTGGATCTCGCTGACCACCAGCTCGCGCTCGTTGGCATCGTCGTGCAGCGCAAACAGACGCATCTCGCGCATCAGATGCGGGCTGAGGTACTGGCCGATGAAACTCTCGTCCTTGAAGTTGCGCATGGCGTGGTCCAGCGCGGGCAGCCAGGGTGTGCCTGCGATGTCGGGGAACCAGTGCCGATCCTCCTCCGTGGGGTTCTGGCAGATGCGCTGGATGTCGCGGTACATGGCAAACCCCAGCGCATAGGGGTTGATGCCGCTGTAGGCGCGGTGGCCCACGGGCGGCTGGTAGATGACGTTGGTGTGCGAGCCCAGCCATTCGATCATCACCCCGTCGCTCAGGTAGCCCTCGTCGTACAGCGTATTGAGCAGCGTGTAGTGCCAGAACGTGGCCCAGCCTTCGTTCATCACCTGGGTCTGGCGCTGCGGGTAGAAATACTGCGCAATCTTGCGCACGATGCGCACGATCTCGCGCTGCCAGGGTTCCAGCAGGGGCGCGTTTTTTTCGATGAAGTACAGGATGTTCTCTTGCGGCTCCTGCGGAAAGCGGTTGTGCTCCTGCGTGGCATCCTCCTTGCCGGGACGCATGGGCAGGGTGCGCCACAGCTCGTTCACCTGCTGCTGGGCATAGGCCTCGCGCTGCGCGCGCTCCAGCCGTTCGCGCGCCAGGTTCTTCTTGGAGGGGCGGCGGTAGCGGTCCACTCCAAAGTTGGCCAGCGCGTGGCACGAATCCATGAGCCGCTCCACTTCGGCCATGCCGTAGCGCTCTTCGCACTGGGCCACGTAGTCCTTGGCATACACCAGGTAGTCGATGATGCTGGACGCGTCGGTCCACATGCGAAACAGGTAGTTGCCCTTGAAGAAGCTGTTGTGCCCGTAGGCCGCATGCGCAATCACCAGCGCCTGCATGGCGGTGGTGTTCTCCTCCATCAGGTAGCTGATGCAGGGGTTGGAGTTGATGACGATCTCATACGCCAGCCCCATGTGCCCGCGCCGGTAGCGCCGCTCGGTGGCCAGAAACTCCTTGCCGTAGCTCCAGTGCCGGTAGTTCACCGGCATGCCGACGCTGGAGTAGGCATCCATCATCTGCTCGGCGGTGATGATCTCCAGCTGGTTGGGGTAGGTGTCGAGGCCAAAGCGCTCTGCCGTGGCGGCAATGGCGGCGTGGTAGCGCTCGATCAGCTCGAACGTCCAGTCGCTCGGGTCGGGCAACGGCTCGGCAGGCCGCGCGCCCGCAGGCAGGGGCTGGCCGGGCACGGCGCGGTGGCGGCGCTCACCCACGGCGGCGGCCTTCCAGGGGTTGTCGCTGACACGGCGCTCCAGCACCGGATACTGCACAACGTTGTTCATGCGGCCACCCCCTCTTTCTTGAAGAGGTCGCGGAACACCGGGTAGATGTCGCCGGGTGCGGCGACCTTGCGCATTGCAAAGTGGGAGAACAGCGGCATCAACTGGCTGTACTCGTCCCACAGGTTCTGCTCCTCTTCTGCCACCTGCACATAGGCAAAGTAGCGCACCAGCGGCAGGATCTTGTCCACCAGCAGGTTGCGGCAGATGCCACTGTCGTTGGTGAAGTTGTCGCCATCACTGGCCTGGGCCACGTAGATGTTCCAGTCGCCCTGCGGATAGCGCGCACGGATGATCTGGTCCAGCAGCGCCAGCGCGCTGCTGACCACGGTGCCGCCGCTCTCGGTGGAGTGAAAGAACTGCTCCTCGCTCACCTCGGCCGCCTGGGTGTGGTGGCGGATGAACACGATGTCGATGGTCTCGTAGTGCCGCGTGAGAAACAGGTACAGCAGGATGAAGAACCGCTTGGCCAGGTCCTTGCGCGTCTCGTCCATGGAACCCGAAACGTCCATCACGCAGAACATCACCGCCTGGCTGCTGGGCACTGGCACCGGCGTACGCGCACGAAAGCGCAGGTCGATGGGGTCGAGGTAGGGAATCTTGCCGATGCGCGCCGTCAGCGCATCGATGCGGCGCTGCAGCTCGGCCACCGCTTCGCTCGTGCCGTCGTCCTGCGCCTGCAGGGCGTCCAGCTCGGCCTGCAGCGCCAGCAGCTCGCGGTGGGTCGACTTGCCCAGCGCAATGCGCCGCCCCAGCGCCCCGCGCATGGTGCGCAGCACAGCCAGGTTGTTGGGGATGCCGTCCTGGCTGTAGCCTGCGCGGCGCGACTTCCACTGCGGGTTCTCGCCGATGTGGGTGCGCAGCAGGTGCGGCAGCGCCAGGTCTTCAAAAAAGAGCTGCATGAACTCTTCCTTGGTCAGCGTGAAGGTGAAGTCGTCCTCGCCCTCCCCACTGTCGCTGGCCTGCGAGCCGCGCCCGCCCGCTCCACCCTGGGGCCGTTCGATGCGGTCGCCGCGCACATGCTCTGCGTTACCGGGGTGCACCGTGTCTCGGATGCCGCCCTGGCCATGGTGGAACACGGGCTCGCTGATGTCCTTGCGCGGTATGGTGATGCTCTCGGCCTGCTCCATGTCGCGGATGCCGCGCTGCGAGACAGCACGGCGCACCGCGTCCGCGATCTGTTCCTTGTAACGGCGAACAAATCGCTCGCGGTTGCCCACCGACTTGTTCTTGCCAGCGAGCCTGCGATCGATGATTTGCAATGCCATCCGTTGCCCCCATGCATGAACCAGCGCCCGCAGGGCTGCGCTGGCAATCCAGTCCCTTGATCAGCTGCTTTTGCGCACACGCAAGTACCACTCACACAACAGCCGCACCTGCTTGGGCGTGTAGCCCTTGTTCACCATGCGGGTGACAAAGTCCTCGTGCTTGCGCGCCTCTTCGGCGCTGGCCTTGGCGTTGAAGCTGATCACGGGCAGCAGCTCTTCGGTGTTGGAGAACATCTTCTTCTCGATCACCAGGCGCAGCTTCTCGTAGCTGGTCCAGCTGGGGTTCTGGCCCTGGTTGTTGGCGCGCGCGCGCAGCACAAAATTGACGATCTCGTTGCGAAAGTCCTTCGGGTTGGCAATGCCTGCGGGCTTCTCGATCTTTTCCAGCTCGGCGTTGAGTGCGCCCCGGTCAAACACCTCGCCGGTGTCGGTGTCGCGGTACTCGTTGTCCTGGATCCAGTAGTCTGCGTAGGTCACGTAGCGGTCAAAAATGTTCTGGCCGTACTCGCTGTAGCTCTCCAGGTAGGCGGTCTGGATCTCCTTGCCAATGAACTCGGCATAGCGGGGGGACAGGAACTCCTTGATGTAGCTGGTGTACTTGGTCTCCAGCTCGGCAGGGAACTGCTCGCGCTCGATCTGCTGCTCCAGCACATACATCAGGTGCACCGGGTTGGCGGCCACCTCGGCACTGTCAAAGTTGAACACCTTCGACAAAATCTTGAACGCAAAGCGGGTCGATATACCCGTCATGCCCTCGTCCACGCCTGCGTAGTCGCGGTACTCCTGGTAGCTCTTGGCGCGCGGGTCGGTGTCTTTCAGGCTCTCGCCGTCGTACACCTGCATCTTGCTGAAGATGCTGGAGTTCTCGGGCTCCTTCAGCCGCGTGAGGATGGCGAACTGCGCCATCATCTTGAGCGTGCCCGGCGCACACACGGCGTTGCCCAGCGACGACTCGCGGATGAGTTTTTCGTAGATGCGGGTCTCTTCACTCACGCGCAGGCAGTACGGCACCTTGACGATGTAGATGCGGTCCAGAAACGCCTCGTTGTTCTTGTTGTTGCGAAATGCCTTCCACTCGCTCTCGTTGCTGTGCGCCAGCACCACGCCGTCAAATGGAATGGCGCCAAAGCCCTCCGTGCCCTTGTAGTTGCCCTCCTGCGTGGCGGTGAGCAGCGGGTGCAGCACCTTGATGGGCGCCTTGAACATCTCGACAAATTCGAGCAAGCCCTGGTTGGCCAGGCAGAGGCCTCCGCTGTAACTGTAGGCGTCGGTGTCGTCCTGCGCAAAGGTTTCTAGCTTGCGGATGTCCACCTTGCCCACCAGGCTGGAGATGTCCTGGTTGTTTTCATCGCCCGGCTCGGTCTTGGCAATGCCCACCTGCTTCAAGATGCTGGGGTAGCGCTTGACCACGCGGAACTGGCGGATGTCGCCGCCAAACTCGTCGAGCCGCTTGACCGCCCACGGCGAGAGCACACGCTGCAGGTAGCGGCGCGGAATGCCGAACTGTTCCTCCAAAACCGGGCCGTCCTCTAGCGCATCAAACAGGCCCAGCGGCGATTCGTTCACCGGCGAACCCTTGAGCGCATAGAAAGGCACCTTCTGCATCAGGTGCTTGAGCCGCTCCGCGATCGAACTCTTGCCGCCACCCACAGGGCCCAACAGATAAAGAATCTGCTTGCGCTCTTCCAGCCCTTGCGCAGCATGGCGAAAGAAACTCACCGCCTGCTCGATGGCGTCCTCCATGCCGTAGAACTCGGCAAAGGCCGGGTAGCGCTTGATGACCTTGTTGGCAAAAAGCCGTGACATGCGCGGGTCATTGCGCGTGTCCACCATCTCGGGCTCGCCAATGGCGGCCAGCATGCGCTGGGCGGCCGTGGCGTAGGCCATGGGATCGCGCTTGCACTCGGCGAGGTACTCGTCAATCGACATTTCCTCTTCGCGGCTACGGGCATAACGCGCGGCGAAACTGCTGATGGCATCCATACGACCTCCTGTGGCGGCACCCCCGGCGGGCTCGGGTGGTGCCACGGTGTTGCAGTGGGAATCGCTACCGGCTTGGCCCTTTGTAGCACCACGGCGTGCGCTTGAACAGCAAATTCGCTGGCGCATCCGTTGCCTTTTCGGGGCTTTGCACACACAGGGATAGAGCGTGGCACACTGCGCAAAGTTCATCCCGCGCAGCGCATGCAGGGGTTGCCCCGGATAGGGAATATCCTGACAACCTGGCGGCGCTGTTCACCCACCTTGCAGGGTCATGAACCGGGCGGCTCGGGGCGGGCAGTTACCACCACCCCGCCCACCGCAATGAACTCACAACGAACTGGCGCTGGAGCCATCGCCCCGGTACAACCAGGGCACATCCAGCAACCGCTCGCCCAGCAGGCGCAGCGACAGATCGCGGCCCCAGCGCACAGGCCCGGTGGCATGGAAGATGCGGCCGTTGCGGATGGAGCGCGCCTGCACCCGGGCGTTTCGCTCCCAGCGGTTAAGGGCGTAGCGGGTAAGGCGCAGCGGCACGTCCAGGTCGTGCATGGCCAGCGCACGCTGCAGCTCGGCCGCGTCTTCAATGGCCATGCCAGCGCCCTGGGCCAGGTAGGGGCGCATGGGGTGGGCCGCATCGCCCAGCAGGGCCACCAGGCCTTGCGCCATCTCGTCGGCAGCGCGCACCGGTGGGCGGTCGCACAGCGGCCACAGGCGCCAGCCGGGGCCACCGGCGGCACCCACGCTGCGCACGACATCCTGCAGCGCCGTGCAGGTGCCTTGCAGGGCGTGCTCCAGGCCCGCAGCATTGGCAGCGTGGTCCCAGTTTTCCAGATCGTGCGGCGCGGGGCCTTGCACAATGACGACGATGTTCTGCAGCTCGCCCCGGCGCACGGGGTACTGCACAGCATGCAGGCGCGGACCCAGCCAGGCGGTGACCTGGCCTGTGCGCAATGCATCGGGCAGCGCATGCTGCGGCACCAGCGCGCGGTAGGCCAGGTGCCCCGTCACGCGGGGCGGCACGGCACCGAGCAGCTGGGTGCGCGTGCGGCTCCACAGGCCATCGGCACCAATGAGCGCATCGCCTTCCACCTCCTTGCCCCGGCTGGTGCGAACAGTCACGACCCCCTCGGCATCGGTGAATCCGTCGATGGCGTGCTCCAGATGCAACTGCGTGTCGGTGTATTTGGTCACGGCGGAAAGCAGCAGGCCATGCAGGTCGGCGCGGTGGATGGTGGCATAGGCCGCCCCATAGCGCTGCACCGCCGTGGGGCCCAACGGCAGCACGGCCAGTTCCTTGCCACTGACGGCGTTGCGCACCTGCAAGCGGCTGGGGAACGCGGCTACTGCCTGCAACGGCTGCTGCAGGCCCCAGGCCTGTAGGCGGCGCACTACGTTCGGCCCGATCTGCACGCCGGCGCCCACTTCGCTGAATGCTGCCGCGCGTTCGTACAGCCGCACGTCCCACCCCGCGCGCGATGCGCCCAACGCGGCGGCCAAGCCGCCAATGCCGCCACCGGCGACCAATACCTGCTTCTTCATGCACCGATTGTGCCGTGCGGGCGTGCCTGGATGTTTGTCATGGCGCAGGGCCCCTGCAACCACATCCAGACACCACACCACGCCATACGTCGCTCGTCACAGCGCAGGCCGCAGCGCCCGCTCCAGAACCTCTGGTGGCATGGGGCGGCCAAACAGGTAGCCCTGGAAAGCCTGGCAGCCATGGCGCTGCAGGAACTCCAGCTGGCCCGTGGTCTCCACGCCTTCGGCCACCACGGCCAGATCCAGGCTGTGCGCCAGAGCAAGAATGGTTCGCACGATGGCAGCATCGTTGGGGTCGGTCTGCAGGTCGCGCACAAAACTCTGGTCGATCTTGAGCTGGTCCAGCGGCAGGCGCTTCAAGTAGCTCAGGGAGGAATAGCCGGTGCCAAAGTCGTCCAGCGAGAAGCCCACACCATAGCGCCGCAGGTACTCCATGCGCGAGATCACATCCTCCACATCGGCCAGCAGCAGGCTTTCCGTCAGTTCCAGCTTCAGGCGCTCGGGGTTGGCCCCGCTGGACTGCAGCGAGCCCAGCACCTGCTCCACAAAATCGGGCTGGCGAAACTGCCGCACGCTCACGTTCACCGACAGGAAGAACTGTCGCGTGAGCGAGCTGCGTGACCACACGACCAGCTGCTCGCAAGCGGCCTGCAACACCCATTGCCCCAGCGGCAGGATGAGCCCTGTCTGCTCGGCCAGCGGGATGAATTCAGCTGGCGACACCAGCCCACGCCGGGGGTGCTTCCAGCGCACCAGGGCTTCCGCGCCCTGCAGGCGGCCCTTGCCGTCCACCACGGGCTGGTAGTACAGCACCAGTTCCTTGTCTTGCAGACCTCGGCGCAGGTCGGCCTCCAGGGCCGCACGGTTGCTCACTGCGGCCTGCATGTCGGGGTCGAAGAAGCGCTGGGTGTTGCGCCCTGCAGCTTTGGCCTGGTACATCGCCAGGTCCGCGTGCTTGAGCAGCTCGTCCACACTCACGGTCTGCTGGCCAAACAGCGCAATACCGATGCTCGGGGTGCTGTGGTGGCTGGTATCGCCCAGCGCGTAGGGCTTGCCCAGCGTGGTGGCGATATGGCTGGCCACCAGCGCGGCCTCGGCACTGGCGTGCGGGCCATCGGCACTCAGGCCTTCCACCAGCACCACGAATTCATCGCCGCCAAACCGTGCCACGGTGTCAGCCTCGCGCACGCAAGCCTTCAGACGCTGGGCCGCCTGCACCAGCAGCTGATCGCCTGTATCGTGGCCCAGGGTGTCGTTGAGGTCCTTGAAGTTGTCCAGGTCGATGAACAGCAGAGCCCCTTGCGCGCCTGAGCGTGCCACGGCCGCCGTGGCGCGCTGCAGCCGGTCCACCAGCAAGCGGCGGTTGGGCAGGCCGGTGAGCACATCGTAAAACGCCAGCTGCTCGATCTGGCTCTCGACCCGCTTGCGCTCGGTAATGTCGCGGCCCACGCCCCGGTAGCCCCACAGGGCGCCCTGCGCGTCAAACACAGGCACACCGCTGACCGAGATCCAGTGCATGGTGCCATCGGGCCGCTGACGCTGCAGCTCCAGGTCGCGAAACGGCTGGTGGGCCTGCAGCACCGCGCGGTGCGCAGCCCAGTCGGTCTCGGTCATGTTGAGCGCGCCGATCTCCCAGCGCGTGCGGCCCATCACGTTGGACAGCGGGATGCCATTGACGCTCAGGTCGCCCGCCAGCTGCACAAAGCGCCCTTCGGCGTCGTGCTCCCAGTACCAGTCGGACGACAGGTCACTCAGCGATCGAAAGCGCGCCTCGCTCTCACGCAACTCGTTCTCAACGCGCACGTAGTCGCTGACATCCGCAAAAGTGCGCACGAGACCCCCATCGGGCAGCCCGGTGGTGCGCACTTCAAACGTACGGCCATCGGATGTGGTGCGCCAGTAGACGGCGGGCGCAGGCGCCACGGCCCCCCCTGCCACGTAGTCATGCCCGCGCCGGTCCACCAGGCGGTGGCCTTCGCCAAAGTCACCACGCTCGGCCTGGATGCGGGTCAAGTCGGCCAGCGTGGGCCGCGTGGCCATCAGCGATTCGGGCAGGTTGAGCAGTTCCAGTACACGCTGGTTGTAGACGGTGATGCTGCCATCCGGCGCCGTCTTGAAGATGCCCTGGCTCATGCTGGCCAGGGTGGCCTGCAGAGCCGTGCGCTGCTCCTGCAGCAAAGTCAGCGCTTCTTGCCAGATGCGGGCGTCCACCATGCGCACGGGCTGGCCCTGCCCCTGGGCTCCCTGCAGCAGCACGGCCAGACGGTGCAAAAGCTCCGGCAGGTGTGCCACACCATCTGCCTCGCGCACCATGTAGTCACCCAGCCCGCAGCGAAACGCGCGTGCGGCCAATGCCTCCTGGTGGGCGTCGATGCACATCAGCACCGGACGGCCCGCGCACAGCTCCAGCACGCCGGGCAGGTCCTGCACCGAAGGCTTGAGGCACAACACCACGGCATCCCAGGCCTGCGACGCCAGCGGCGCCCGGGCGGCCTCGGGTGTGGGGCTGTTCACGACACGCCAGTCGGGGTAGCGGATGGCGATCAGATGCCGCGCTGCCGCTGCATGCTGCGTGTCGCTGTCCACCCAGAGAATGCCCGGCTCGGTCATGGCTTGCGTCCTTCCGGCAGGGCCAGCGCGGGCTGGGCAAACAAGCCCAGCTGGTGTTCGCGCGCAAACACATCCATGGGTACCGGGCGCCCAAACAGATACCCCTGAAACCCCTCACACCCATGCAGCCTCAGGAAACTCAGCTGCCCCGTCGTCTCCACCCCCTCGGCCACCACCTCCAGGTCCAGGCTCTTGGCCAGCGCCAGGATGGTCCTCACAATCGCCGCGTCGTTGGGGTCCGTCAGCACGTCCCGCACAAAGCTCTGGTCGATCTTGACCTGGTCCAGGGGCAATCTCTTGAGGTAGGACAGGGAGGAGTAGCCGGTGCCAAAGTCATCCAGCGCAAAGCCCACGCCTTCGCTCTTGAGCTGCACCATGCGTGCGATGGTGTCTTCGATGTCTCCCAGCAGCAGGCTTTCGGTGAGTTCGAGCTTGAGTTTGCGGGGGTCTGCGTGGTGGTTCTTGAGGGTCTGCAGCACTTCGGCCACGAAGCCCGGTTGCCTGAACTGCCGGGCGCTGACGTTGACCGAGATGGACAGGTGGGCGGTGGCTTCGTGCTGGCCCCAGCGCTGCAGTTGTTCGCAGGCGGTTTGCAGCACGTATTGGCCTAAAGGGAGGATCAGGCCGGTCTGTTCGGCCAGGGGGATGAAGTCGCCGGGGCTGATCATGCCGCGCTGTGGGTGGCGCCAGCGCACCAGGGCTTCTGCGCCCATGAGCTGGGACTGGTGGTCCACGACGGGCTGGTAGTGCACCAGCAGTTCGCCCCGGGCCAGGCCCTGGCGCAGGTCGGCTTCCAGGTTGGAGCGGGCGTTGACGGCCGCTTGCATGTCGGGGTCGAAGAAGCGCTGGGTGTTGCGCCCTGCGGCCTTGGCCTGGTACATGGCCAGGTCGGCGCGTTTGAGGAGTTCGTCCACCGTGAGGCGTTCGTCGCCAAAGAGGGTGATGCCGATGCTGGGGGTGCTGTAGTGCTGGGCGCCGTCGAGTTCGAAGGGCTGGTTCAGGCTGGCCAGGAGTTTCTCGGCCACGGTTTCTGCCTGGGTGGCGGCGTCTTGCAGGTCGGGGGCCAGGGCTTCGAGCATGACGACGAATTCGTCGCCGCCAAAGCGGGCCACGGTGTCGGCTTCGCGCACGCTGCCCACCAGGCGGGTGGCGACCTGGGACAGGAGCTGGTCGCCCATGTCGTGGCCCAGGGTGTCGTTGAGGTCTTTGAAGTTATCGAGGTCGATGAACAGCAGGGCGCCGAGGTTCTTGGTGCGCTGGCAGGCGGCGATGGAGCGTTGCAGGCGGTCCAGCAGCAGGCGGCGGTTGGGCAGGCCTGTGAGGGCGTCAAAGAAGGCCAGGCGCTCGATTTCTTGTTCTGCGCGCTTGCGGTCTGTGATGTCGCGGCACACCCCCAGCACCCCCGTCACCCGGCCGGTCAGGTCACGGATGGGGGTCTTGATGGTCTCGAACTGGCCTCGGTAGCCATCTTCGGCAAAGGTCAGTGTTTCTTCGTAAACCAGCGGCTGCCAGGCCTGCATGGCGCGTTGGTCGTATTTGCGAAAGCGCTCAGCCTCGGCGGGGGCCACCAGGTCAAAATCGTTGCAGCCCACGATCTGCCGCTCCGACCTGCCCGCAAATCGCTCGAACACCGGATTGACGGACAGGTACACGCCGCTGGCATCCTTCAAGAACACCATGTCGGGCATGGCGTTGACCACGCGGGCCAGATGGGCCTTCTGGTCGGCCAGCTCGGCCTCCACGCGCTTGAGCCCGGTCAGATCGTAGGCAAACAGCACAACGGCAGGCACGCCTTGCTCGGTAACGCTCTCGGGCGCGATGGTGGTGTGGCGAACCTGCAGGCCGTCAGGCCCGTCCATACGGTTCTCGAACACGGCCGTCTCGCCCGCAAAGGCCTTGGCGAAATGGGGTTGCATGCGGGCGAAAACATCGGCCGGGATCACCTCCTGCAGCAGGCGGTCTTGCAGCTCCTCGGGCTTGCGGTAGAGCCAGCTGGCCTGCTGCGCATTGACATACAAGACGCGCAGATCCCGGTCCAAGCGCGCCACACCGCCGGGCACCTGGCGCAGCATGTTGGCCATCAGGGCTTCGTGGGCATGCGCAGCCTCCTCGGCCAGACGGTGGGCCGTGATGTCGGTCTGTACACCATCCCACAGCACACGCCCGTCGTCGAGCAGACGGGGCGATGAACTCAGGTGCATCCAGCGTATCTGGCCATCGGTGCGGCGCACGCGAAAAACGGCCTCCATGCTGGTCATGGTCAGAAAAGACTGCCGCTCGGCCTGTCGCAGGCGGTCGATGTCTTCGGGCAACACCTGGCGATACAACACCCGGAAATCGGCCATGACCTCTTGCACCGTCACCCCATTGAGCCGCTCGATCGCATCGCCCATGTGCACAAAGTGTGAGCTGCCATCCAGCTCGCGCACCACCTGGAACAACACGCTGTGGGGCAGGTTGCGCCCAAGCAGCGACAGACGCCCTTCACTCTCGCGCAGGCGCCGCTCGGCCTCCTGCACACGGGCAAACGGCGCCCGTATGCCCGCATCAAAAACGGCCTGGTACAACAACGCATACGCCAAAACCCGCAGACCGTGCGCCAACGGCCCCCCGATGGACGAATGCCCACCCATCAGGCCCACCACCAGCTCACCCCCCAGAAAGGCCACGGCCGCCCAGGCAAACACCCGTTCGCGCCGGCCCGGATTGCGGTGGAGCCACACCGCGGCTACGCCCAGCGCCACCACGAGCACAAAGGCCAGGTATTGCCGCAATGACCCGCCCGCCGCAGCGGCAAACCAGCCCGGCAGGGGCCCCATGGCCGAGCCCACCAGCAGCAGCGCCACCACGCCCGAGGCGGCCAGCCAGACCTTGGCCGGGCCGGGCATTGCCAGCCGCGCGGCTGTGAGCAGCAGGGTGACGACTTCGACCACCCGCGCCCAGCTGCTCAGCCACAGTGAGATGTGGGCCGTGCCCGATGGCATGTGCACGGGCGTGGAATGTGCCAGCACGCCGTGCAGAAAATTGCACACCGCCGCGACACCAAAGCCTGCCACCAGCACATTGGCCCGGGCCTGCTCGGACGGGTCCAGTGTGTGCAGGGATACCGATACCACCAGCAACCCCAACAGCACTGCCACCAGTTCCATAAATGGCTCCAGGCCGTGCTGGGAACCCGCCCCCGGCCCCAGCATCTGGGCCACTGGCACGATCACCAGCGTCAATGCTGCGACCACCAGCACCACCGTCAGGGCGGGCGCATCCGCCCACGGTGAACGCGCAGGCGGGGTGCGGGTGGGAGAGGACGACAGCGGCATGGTCTGGAGTGTTTCTACCGGGTTCTACATAGCGTCACAAGTGTATCGACGAGTAAGGCGCGGGGGTGCGTGTTTCCCCCCACCATCGGGCTCCATGCAAAACGGGGCCGAAGCCCCGTTGCCGACGATGCCGGTGCCCTGCACCGCCGACAGGGCAGTGTCACCCCTGCAACAACTGGCGCAGCACAAACGGCAGGATGCCGCCGGCCTGGTAGTAGTCCACCTCGATGGGCGTGTCGATGCGCAGCGTGACGGTGACTTCCTGGCGCGAGCCGTCCGCGCGGCGGATGACCAGTTGCGCGTCGCTTTGTGGCGTGAGCGCCGGGTCGGGCACCACATCGATCAGCTCATTGCCCGTGAGGCCCAGCGTCTCCCACGATTCGCCCGCCTTGAACTGCAGCGGCAGCACCCCCATGCCCACCAGGTTGGAGCGGTGAATGCGCTCAAAGCTGCGCGCCACCACGGCCTTGATGCCGAGCAGCTGCGTGCCCTTGGCGGCCCAGTCGCGGCTGGAGCCGGTGCCGTATTCCTCGCCCGCAAAGATCACCGTGGGCGTCTTTTGCGCCATGTACTGCATGGCGGCATCGAAGATGAACATCTTCTCGCCCTGCAGCGCGCCTTCGTTCTGGAACACCGTCACCCCACCCTCTTCGCGCGAGCCGTCGGCAGTGGGCGGGATCATCAGGTTCTTGATGCGCACGTTGGCAAAGGTGCCGCGCACCATCACGTCGTGGTTGCCCCGGCGCGCGCCGTAGCTGTTGAAGTC
The DNA here is from genome assembly GCF_057597245.1 of Acidovorax sp. NN32. Lineage (NCBI taxonomy): Bacteria > Pseudomonadati > Pseudomonadota > Betaproteobacteria > Burkholderiales > Comamonadaceae > Acidovorax > Acidovorax sp. NN32. The sequence continues at coordinate 1,486,954 of NZ_CP199679.1, read as the reverse complement.
AGCCTTTTGAACGCCATGCTGCCGCAGCCACTGGCCAGCGGGTGAGCTTTCCTTGATGGAGCCTGCGGGCGAGATGTGGTCAGTGGTGATGGAGTCGCCAAACAGCGCCATGATGCGGGCACCGATCACCGATGGAAGTTTGGCATCATTTTGGCCTCCAGCGCTTGATGGATCTGCGTTAGCAGCTCCTTTTTCAAGAGCAAACTGTGCAAAAAACGGAGGCTCTGCAATGTAGGTGCTGGCGGGCCAGGTGTAGGCGGTGCCGCTCACGCCCTTGATCTTTTCCCACAGCTTGCCAGGGTCGGTGGCCACCTTGGCGTAGTTCTCGCGGAAGGCCTTGCCGTTCATGGCGAACTTGAGCAGGGCGTGCACCTCTTCGCTGCTGGGCCAGATGTCGCCCAGGTAGATGTCCTTGCCACCCTTGCCCTTGCCCACCGGCTCGGTCATCAGGTCCTTGAGCACCGTGCCGGCGATGGCATAGGCCACCACCAGCGGCGGACTGGCCAGGAAGTTGGCCTTGAGGTTGGGATGGATGCGCGCCTCGAAGTTGCGGTTGCCCGACAGCACCGCGGCACACACCAGGTCGTTGCTGGTGATGGCCTCGTTCAGCTCGGGCGTGAGGTCGCCCGCATTCCCGATACAGGTGGTGCAGCCGTAACCCGCCAGCGCAAAACCCAGCTTTTCCAGGTAAGGGAGCAAGCCGGTCTGCGTGAGGTATTCGGTGACGATGCGCGAGCCAGGGGCGAGCGAGGTCTTGATGTGCGGCTTGACCTTGAGCCCCGCCTCCACTGCCTTCTTGGCCAAGAGGCCTGCGGCCAGCAGCACGCTGGGGTTGCTGGTGTTGGTACAGCTGGTGATGGCGGCAATCAGCACGTCGCCATTGCCCACGGTCACGTCACCCGTGCGGCTGGCTTGCTGGGCGGGGACTTCGGCATGCGCGGCCGCCAGCGTGGGCTTGTTCTGCTCCATCTCCACGATGAATCGCGGTGCACCCGATGGCGCTGGCACCTCTGCCGGAGCGCCCACATCGACAGGAGCATCACTGGCCCGGACATGGTGGCGCGTGTGCAGCAGCTCGGCCGGGCGGTTGAAACCATTTTGTGCATTGGGCTTGCTGAACAGGTCGGCAAACTGGCTGCAGACCTTGCCCAGCTCGATGCGGTCTTGCGGGCGCTTGGGGCCAGCCAGGCTGGGGGTGACGCTGCCAAGGTCGAGCTTCACCACCTGCGAATAGTCCACCTCGCCCGCCAGCGGCACGCCGAACAGGCCCTGGGCCTTGAAGTAGGCCTCAAACGCTTCGATCTCGGCCTTGGTGCGGCCCGTGCCCTTGAAGTAGTCGATGGTCTTTTCGTCCACCGGGAAGAACCCCATGGTCGCGCCGTATTCGGGCGCCATGTTGCCGATGGTGGCCCGGTCGGGCAACGCCAGGGTGCGCGTGCCTTCACCAAAAAACTCCACGAACTTGCCCACCACCTTGTGCTGGCGCAGCAGTTCGGTCACCGTGAGTACCAGGTCGGTGGCGGTCACGCCCTCGCGCAGCTGGCCCGTCATCTCAAAGCCCACGACGTCGGGCGTTAGGAAGTACACCGGCTGGCCCAGCATGGCGGCCTCGGCCTCGATGCCACCCACGCCCCAGCCCACCACGCCAATGCCGTTGATCATGGTGGTGTGGCTGTCGGTGCCCACGAGGGTGTCGGGGTAGTAGACGTTGTCCTTGCGCTTGTGCACGCCACGCGCTAGGTATTCGAGGTTGACCTGGTGCACGATGCCAAAGCCCGGCGGCACCACGCCAAACGTGTCGAAGGCCTGCATGCCCCACTTCATGAACTCGTAGCGCTCGCGGTTGCGCTGGAATTCGAGCTTCATGTTCAGGTCGAGCGAATTCTTCTTGCCGTAGTGGTCGACCATGATGGAGTGGTCCACCACCAGGTCCACGGGCACCAGCGGCTCGATCTTCTTGGGGTTCTTGCCCAGTTTCACGGCCACGCTGCGCATGGCGGCCAAGTCGGCCAAGAGCGGCACGCCGGTGAAGTCCTGCAGCACCACGCGGGAGACGACAAATGGAATCTCGTCCGTACGCGCGGCATTGGGCGCCCAGTGCGCAAGCTGTTGCACATGCTCGGCGGTCACCTTGCGGCCATCGCAATTGCGCAGCACCGATTCGAGCACGATGCGGATCGACACGGGCAAGCGCTGGATCTGGGGGAACTGCTTGGCCAGCGCGGGCAGCGAGTAGAACTGGCCTTCTTTGCCAGACACTGTCTTGAAACTCTTGAGGGTGTTGGCAAACGCGTGGCGGGCGGGCTTGGGCGACAACTTGCGTGATACGGCCATGGCAAACTCCTGTGAAAGGCAACAAAGCCTATTCTGGCAGTCTTGCATGGCGGTGCAATCGTGGGGCTATGCAAACGAGGCCCCCAACCCTGTGCGGCGTGGTCGGGTCGCCCGATCCACGCCACCCGTGCCCGATATCGGCAAAAAAAATGCCCCTGGCGCCTGATGGACAAGCGCAAGCAGCTATATTTTCAGGAGCAAACAACCAATCTCCATCACGCCGCAGCCCAGGTTGGCAGGCGGCGCACGCCAAACCACTGCAGCTCGGCCAGCATGGCCACCGAGACCACATGCACCAGCAAATAGGCCTGGCCCAGCAAGGTGGGCGTGAGCGTGGAGCCCAGCAGCAGCAACAGGCTGGCCAACGCCCAGGCCAAGTTGCCCACGATCAGCACCCACAGCCAGCCACGCGGCATGGGCTCAGACCGGGCAATCGCTATCGCCAGGGCGGCATAGCCCAGCAGCATGGCGCCCGTCACCTGCAGCAGCCCGGGCGGCAGGCCCAGCCACTCAGCAAGGGGCGCTGTCAGCAGCAGGTGCAGGGCGCCGAGCAGAACCCCCGTGGAGGCATCGAACCAGACCACGGCACGCAGGAATCGGGGGGAGGACATCAGCTTGAACATGGAAAGCTCCTTGGTTGAGGAAGAAAGAAGGCTCCATCGTTCCCGCCCTGGCGCACCGCGTCGATGACCTGCCAGGTAATGGCCCGTGTGCGGTTAGCGCCTAGGATGGCGGCCATGACCTCCACCGCACCGTCCTCTCACCGCTCTCCGCGCCATCCTTTGCCGCACCGCGTGGCACCGGCGGGGCCCACCTCGTTTGGCGACCACCTGCGCACCTGGCGCCAGCAGCGGCACCTGAGCCAGCTGGAGCTGGCCGACGAGGCGGACATCTCTACGCGCCATGTGAGCTTCATGGAAACCGGCCGCACCAACCCCAGCCGCGACATGGTGCTGCGCCTGTGCGAGCGCCTGGCCATTCCACTGCGTGAGCGCAATGCCCTGCTGGTGGCCGCCGGCTACGCCCCCATGTACCGCGAACGCGCGCTGGACGACCCTGCGCTGGCCGCGGCGCGCCAGGCGGTGGAACTGGTGCTCAAGGGCCACGAACCCTGCCCCGCCATTGCCCTCGACCGCTGCTGGAACGTGGTGGCCACCAACCGCGCCGCGCTGGCCCTGCTGTCTGCCCACGTCAGTCCCGAACTGCTGGTGCCACCTGTCAACGTGTTCCGGCTGAGCCTGCACCCCCAGGGGCTGGCGCCGCGCATCGCCAATCTGGCGCAGTGGCGGGCGCACCTGTTTGAACGCCTGCGCCAGCAGATACAGGCCACGGCCGACCCGGCACTGATCGCACTGCAGGCAGAACTGCTGCAATATCCCGCCCCGCCGGAATCCGATGCCCTGGTACTGGCAGGTGAAATGCTGGGCGTGGTAATGCCGTTCTGCTTTGAAAGCGTGCATGGAATGCTCTCCCTCATCAGCACCACCACGATATTCGGAACGCCGGTGGATGTGACCTTGCAGGAGCTGGCTGTGGAATCCTTCTTTCCGGCGGACGATTTCACGGCACAGGTATTGCGCAAGATTGCGCAGGAAAACCCCGGGGTTGCAGAAGGCTGAACGTAATGCCCGTGCACTGTCAGGGTGCAATCAATGCGCGCAGTGCAAAATTAAACGATGACCATCCGATTCAACAAATGGCTCCACAAAGCACATTGCGCTGCCGATAAATCGCAGACACTGCGCGCGAAGTTACCGCACATGCATTTCCTGTTCGTCGCACAGTGCGTACAGTTGTCGAGGCGCCACCCGCCTGAGCACCTTTTGTCCTGGCCAAGAGTAGCCCATTAAAAAAGCCCGCATCAGCGGGCTTTTTTAATGCAGGGCAAAGACCCTTAAATCACAAACTTTTCGCGGTTTTCGTTTTGAATCCACTTGGGAGCCTTGCCACGGCCTGTCCAGGTTTCGCCGGTGGCGGGGTTGCGGTACTTGGGCGCCACCTTGGTGCCGGCCGTAGAACTGCGGCCTGTCTTGCCAGACGCCTTGCCGGTGGGGAACACGTCCTGGGCAGTCAGCCCATATTCGGCCACCAGTGAGCGGACCTGCGACACAGCGTCCGACAGTTCCCGGCGCCGGGCTTCACTGATTTGTTGCTCAAGGGCTTCGCGCTGCTTCAACAGTTCTTTGTAGCTGGTCATGGTGTCTGGATTTTGGATAAGGGTGAAGACCCGCGAATTATAAGAATAATGTGCCTTTTTTGTGCAACCACTTTCAGAATTTCATTAAAAATTCTTGGCATTAACCCCCAACACCCATTGATGCATGGTTTGCGTCTGGCTGAACAACCGGGGTATTGATGCTTGCTGGAGGCGACCGCGGTTCCGTCTTCTGGCTGGGGCAATACGTTGTCGATACGATTGCATTCCAGCGCCAGCACCTCAAATACCCAGCCCATGCACCGAATGCGGTCGCCCACTTCCATCAAATGCCCCGTTTCTTCCCTCAAACGGGCCGCCCGCGTGTTATAGCAACCACGGCCCTCACCCGGTAAATTGCGAATATCCAGGCGCACCTTGAGTTCCGACACCGGTATCCAGCCATCCAACCGCCAGGCCCCTTCATCACGCTGCGGGGCCCAGGCATCGCGGCCCCCCGGCTGCAATTCAACGGGAATGGCTTTCAGTAAATGGCGCGGGTCATGATGCATTGCGCCACGCCATATTCATCGCCCACAAACACCAAGCGCCCAGAACGGGCCCGTAACTGCTCCAGCAACTCCACCCCACCGAGGGTTTCGGGCAGAAATTTCGCCGCCCGTCCATGCGGACACCGCGCGTCCCCGGCCTCAACGCCCAACTCCGGCACAAGCTGAGCAAGGTCGGCGACGCGATCAGCAGAAAATCCGTGCTTCACTCATAAAGATCACCATGGCGCTTTACTGTATCGGCGACATCCAGGGCTGCGACGCCGCGCTGGACCGCCTGCTGGACACCATCGGCTTTTCCCCTAGCCGCGACACGGTCTACCTGCTGGGTGACCTCGTCAACCGAGGGCCTGACTCGGCCGCCGTGCTGCGCCGCTGCATGCGCCATGGCGACGCCATCCGATGCCTGCTGGGCAATCACGACCTGCACCTGCTGGCCGCCGCACACGGTGCACGCAAGCCCTCGCGGCGCGACACGCTGGGCACGGTGCTGGACGCCCCCGACCGCGCTGCCCTGCTCGACTGGGTGCGCCAGCAGCCCCTGGCCCGCACCCACATGCATGCGGGGCAAACGCTGCTGATGGTGCATGCCGGTGTGCTGCCCACCTGGACGGCCGCAGAGACTCTCGCGTACGCGGACGAAGTCCATGCAGTACTGCGCGGCCCAGACCTGCCCGATTTTCTGCACGCCATGTACGGCAACATCCCCGACCACTGGAGTGACGATCTGACCGGCACGGATCGCCTGCGGGTGATCGTGAATGCGCTCACCCGGCTGCGCTTTTGCTCGGCCGACGGCGTGATGGATTTTGAAAGCACCGAAAGCGCCAGCGCCGCCCCGCCCGGCCTCATGCCCTGGTTCGACGTGCCAGGGCGGCGCACAGCGGGCACGCTGATGGCCTTCGGTCACTGGTCCACGCTGGGCTGGCTCAACCGCAGCGATCTGCTCGGACTGGACACGGGCTGCGTGTGGGGCGGCTGCCTGAGCGCCGTGCGTTTTGGCGCGACGCTGGCCGAGCGTGAGCTGCTGCAGGTGCATTGCGAGCAGGCCCAGGCCCCGGGCTGAACGCACCCTCAGGACGGCACGGGCTCCAGCAGGGCCGACATGGCCTCCGACTGCCAGACCCCGCCGTCCTGTCCGGCGATCAGCACGGCCAGCCCCGGCATGCGCTGCGCCAGTGCCCTGCCCGCCTGCGAGCCCTGCACCATCAGCGCGGCGCCCAGTCCGTTGACGGCCGCCACGTCGCGCGCCACCAGGCTCACGCCATGCACGCCCGATGCCGGGCGCCCTGTTCGCGGATTGAGCACATGGTGCTGGCGCTGGCCTTGGTGGAAGAAGAAGCGTTCATAGTCGCCCGACGAGGCCACCACACCGGCGCCCGCCACGGCCACAACACCCAGCAGGCGCTCGGGGGAACGCGGGTCGCGCAGCCCCACACGCCAAGGCCTGCCTTGCCACAGCCCGTGGGTCAGCACGTCACCACCACCGTTGACCATGGCGTTCTCAACCCCTTCGGAGCGCAGCATGTTCATGCCGGCTTCCAGGATCGGTAGCTTGGCGATGCCCCCCAGGTCCAGCGCCATGCCCTGGCGGGCCAGGAAGGCCGTGCCAGCGGCCACGTCCAGCACCAGGCTGCGCGCATCCACCAGGGGCAGTTGCCGCGCGATCTCGCTGGCGCCGGGCACCACCTTTTCGCCAGGGCCAAAGTTCCAGGACTTGAAAGCCCCCACGGTCACATCAAAGGCCCCACGGCTTGTTGCCGACACACGCTGCGCACTCTGCAGCACCGCCATGACCTCGGCCGGAACCATCACTGGCGTCACGCCCGCAGCCAGGTTGATGCGACTGACCACGCTGCGGGGTTGGTAGCGGCTCATGAGCGCCTCCAGCCTCTGCATCTCTGCATAGGCCCGGTCCATGGCGCGGCGCAGCTGCGGGCCATCAAAGCCCTCCACCGCCATATCCACCTGCGTTCCCATCAGGGGACGCGAGCTGCGTTCAGACACCACCCGTGCGCCCGCTGACGCGCCACCACCCCAGACCGCACCACCCAGCAAGGGCAATGCCATCACCATGCGACGGCGCGACAGACCCTGAGGGGGCAGAGAAGCATGCTGCATGGCGCCTCCGCTCAGAGCGACTTGTCGGCCATGTAATCCACGGCGGCCTTGACCTCAGCGTCGGTCAGATTGGCGGAGCCCCCCTTGGCAGGCATCATGCCTTTCGCCCCGGTAAAGCCCTCGATCGCGTGCTTGTACATCGTGTCCTTGCCCTGGGCAATGCGTGGACCCCAGTCGGCCTTGTCGCCCGGCTTGGGGGCACCGGCCACGCCAGCGGCATGGCACATGGCGCAGGTCTTGCCAAACACGCTCTTGCCCAGTTCGTTCTCTGCGGCAGCCGGTGCGGCGGGGGCCGCTGCGGGCGCTGGGGCCGTCACCGCAGCGGGTGCAGCCACCGGAGCAGGTTCCGACTTCTTGTCGCCACAACCGGCCAGCAGTGTGGCCAAGATCGCTACGGCGACCATCACGGTTTTCTTTTGCATCGCATACATCCTGTTCTTGGGGTTAGAAAAATCTGAGAGGGCCTGTGGCTGCGCGAGAAACGCGACGAAATGCGTCCAGCACTCGGCCTGAAAAACCCCTACGGGCATTGCACAGGCACCGCTTCAGACCGGTGCATTGACTGTAGGTGCAAGAGGCACTTTTGGGCATAGGCGAGCGCCGCCAAAGCATGATCCAGATCAAATTGATTCATATTACGTGAATCTATTATTCGTGCCATGCAAAGCCATCACAACCTGCGAACACTGCGCCTTTGGGTGCTGGCGTGGTTTGTCATGGCGCTGGCTGCTGCGGTGGCTTCACCGCTGGTAGTGCCGCGAAGCATGGAGCTGGTCTGCTCCGGCTCCGGCACAGGCAGCGCCAAGCTGGTGGTGAAGACCGCTGAGGGCCTGGTAGCGGCAGACGCCACCGGTCTCGATTGCCCTGTGTGCCTCGCGGCCGACACGCCACCCACCACCCATCTCGCAGCGGCAACCACTGCTGCAGCCCCCACCTTCCAGCCCCGTTTTCACACACCACTTTTTCCACGCACAGGAGTGGCGTTCAGCCCCCCTGCACGCGCACCACCCCTTTTCAACTGAGCGATCCCAAAGAGGAAAACCATGACCGAGAGAAAAGACAGTCCCCTTCCCGCTGCTGGCCTGGGCCGACGCAGCTTCATCAACACGGCGGCCCTGGTCGGGCTGACTGCAGGCGTTGCCGCCTGCAACGAAAAGCCCAGCGCTGCAACGCCTGCGGCCCCCGCCCCTGCAGCACCTGCGGCCAGCCATGCCGCCGCTGGCGCCAACGTGCACCTCAAGCCCGGCGAGCTGGACACCTACTACGGCCTCTGGAGCGGCGGCCACACGGGCGACATGCGCGTGCTGGGCCTGCCCTCGGGCCGCGAGATCACCCGCATCCCCTGCTTCGTACCCGACGCCCTGGTGGGCTGGGGCATCACGAATGAATCCAAAGCTGTGATGGGCACCAAGGCCGATGGCAGCCTGAAGTACACGGTGGCGGACACCCACCACACACATGCCTCGTACAAGGACGGCAACTACGACGGCCGCTACGCCTGGATCAACGACAAGATCAACAGCCGCATCGCGCGCATCCGCCTCGACTACTTCGTGTGCGACAAGATTACCGAGCTGCCCAACGTGCAGGGCTTTCACGGCATCTTCCCGGACAAGGCCGACCCGGTGGACCCTGCCATCAACTACACCACGCGCGTGTTCTGCGGCGGTGAGTTCGCCATCCCCCTGCCCAACGCGGGCACGGAAGACTCGGGCAAATACCGTTCGATGTTCAGCTGCGTCGATGCAGAAACGATGGAAGTGCGCTGGCAAGTGCTGATCGACGGTAACTGCGATCTGGTCGCCACGTCATACGACGGCAAGCTGGCCGCCACCAACCAGTACAACGTGGAAATGGGCGCGAAGTACGAGGACATGATGTCCGCCGAACGCGATGCCTGCCTGTTCTTCAACGTGGGCCGCATCGAGGCTGCCGTGAAGGCTGGCAAGTTCAAGACCATCGGCACCAGCAAGGTGCCCGTGGTGGACGGCACCCATGAAGCCAACAAGGACCCCAAGACAGCACTCACTGCCTACGTTTCGGTGCCCAAGAACCCCCACGGCGTGAACGCCAGCCCCGATGGCAAATACTTCATCTGCGCCGGCAAGCTGTCGCCCACCGGCACCGTGATCGAGCTGGCCAAGGTGCTGGACTATTTCGAAGGCAAGCTTGAAAAGCTGGACTCCGCCATCGTGGCCGAGGTGGAGCTTGGCCTGGGCCCGCTGCACACCGCCTTCGACGGCCGTGGCAATGCCTACACCACCCTGTTCCTGGACAGCCAGGTCGTAAAGTGGAACGTGGAGGCCGCCATCAAGTTCCACGCGGGCGACAAGACCGCTAAGTACGTGGTGGACCGCCTCGATGTGCAATACCAGCCGGGCCACTTGAACGCCTCGCAGTCCGAGACCAAGGCCGCCGACGGCAAGTACCTGGCCGTGGGTTGCAAGTTCTCCAAGGACCGCTTCCTGCCTGTGGGCCCGCTGCACCCCGAGAACGAGCAGCTCATCGACATCTCGGGCGAGAAGATGGTGCTGCTGGCCGACCACCCCGTGCGTGGCGAGCCACATGACTTCATCATCTTCAAGCGCGACCTGGTGCGCCCCAAGCAGGTCTACACGCTCGACGAGTTCCCGCTGGCGGTCAAGGACCCCAAGGAATCCGGCGTGTTCCGCAACGGCAAGAAGGTCACTGTGAAGATGACTTCGCAAGCACCGGCCTTCAGCCTGCGCGAGTTCAAGCTCAAGAAGGGTGACGAGGTCACGCTGATCCTGACCAACCTGGACAAGATCGAAGACCTGACGCACGGCTTTGCGATCCCGAACTACAACGTGAACTTCATCGTGAACCCGCTGGAGACCAAGTCGGTGAGCTTCGTGGCCGACAAGCCCGGTGTGTTCTGGTGCTACTGCACGCACTTCTGCCACGCACTCCACCTGGAAATGCGCACTCGGATGATTGTGGAAGCTTGAGGGGGCGATCCCCCTGAGGCGCTGCCGCGCCTTCCCCCTTCTCTCGAATCGCTGCGCGATTCGGGAAGGGGGACGATGCACTCGCTGCGGGGCGGCCCTTGCTCTGCATCCCTGGCCTGGGGCGCGCCAGTTGCGACGACTGCGCTCCACTTCGCATCATATTGGCCGCTAGCGCTTGATGAATAAGCGCTAGCAGCTATCAAAAAGATAGTCCCATGATTTCCCTCCGTCGGCTGTTCGCCACGCTTCTTCTGGTCTTGTTGGTAGCACTTTGGCTGGCGCCGCGCGCGCATGCTGCGGCAGGCGCCTACGAGGCCGAACTGCCTGCGGAACTCTCTACCGCGCGCGACATGTGCGCGCTGGTGCCGTGCAAGGACGTGTTTCCCGGCGCCAGCCATTTCTCTGAACGCAAGGGCCAGCCGCCCTACGTAGAGGCTTACGACAACGACAGCGCGCAAAAGAAGCTGCTGGGCTACGTGATGCTCTCCACCGACATCACCGACACCCCTGCCTACTCGGGCAAGCCCGTGGTCACGCTGATCGGCATGGACACACAGGGCCGCTTCGTGGGCGTGAAGGTGCTCAAGCATTCCGAGCCCATCCTGCTGCTGGGCATCCCTGAATCTGCGCTGCTGAAGTTCAACGCCCAGTACCTGGGCAAGTCCGTGGCCGACAAGATCGAGGTGGGCCAGTCGCGCCCTGATGAAAACGTGCTGGGTCTCGACGCCATCTCGGGCGCCACCGTCACCGTCATCGCTCAGAACCAGGTCATGATGGCCTCGGGCTCCGCCGTGGCGCGGCAGGTGGGCATCCTCGCGCCCACGGTGCGCGAGCCCGCACGCTATGCCGAAACCGGCAGGCGCCTGAGCTGGGCCGAGCTGGTGCAACAAGGCACCGTGCAGCGCCTGCGCGTGCAGCCCGAACAGGTGGGCCTGGACAAGGGCCCCGACCCGTTCATCGAGCTGTGGTTTGGCGACCTGAACCACCCCGACATTGGCAAGAGCCTGCTGGGCGAGAACGGCTGGAACAACCTGCGCCTGCAGCTCAAGGAGGGCGAGCACGCCTTCTTCATCGTCCGCACCGGCGGCAAGGAATCGTTCAAGGGCTCGGGCTTTGTGCGCGGCGGCATCTACGACCGCGTGCAGGTGCGCCAGGGGGCGGATTCGTTCACCTTCCGCGACCTGGACGCGCTCAACCTGTACGGCATCGAGGCCGCAGGCGCACCCAGCTACAACGAATCGGTCATCTTCATCATCCGCTCACCCGCCTTCTCGGCCGCCTACCCGTGGAAGCTGAGCTTTCTGGGCAACCGCGTGGACCGGGCCACGGGCACACGCAGCTTCACCAGCTTTGACACGCCCTACTGGCTGCCCGCCGCCATGCTGCAAGGCGGGCGCCCCACCATCAACGAGCCCGACGACCCCTGGGTGCGCGTGTGGAAGTCGCGTGCGGTAGAGATTGCGCTGTTCGCCGCGCTGCTGATTGCCGTCACCGTGGTGTACGCCCTGCGCGAGAAGCTCACGCGCCTGTCCACCCACAAGAACAAGTGGCCGGTCAACGCCTTCAAGTACAGCTTCTGGGCCCTCAGCATCGGCTGGATCGGCTTTGGCGCCATGGCACAGCCTTCCATCACGCAGGTGCTGACCTGGTTCCACGCGCTGCTGTTCCAGTGGACTTGGTCGCTGTTCCTGTCCGACCCGTTCATCTTCCTGTTCTGGATCTTCATCATCGTCACCGTGTTCCTGTTCGGGCGCGGGTTGTTTTGCGGCTGGATGTGCCCGTTTGGCTCGCTGCAGGAGGGCATCTACAAGATCGCGCGTGCGGTGGGCTTCAAGCGCTTTCAGACGCAGCTGCCGCAGAAGTGGCACGACCGGCTCAAGTGGGTCAAGTACGCGGTGTTCTTCGGGCTGCTCGCGGTGTCGATGTTCTCCATGGGCCTGGCTGAGAAGCTGGCCGAGGTGGAGCCGTTCAAGACGACCTTCCTGGTCGGTGTAATGAATCGCGCCTGGCCCTACAGCCTGTTTGTGGCGGCCATCCTGGGCGTTTCGATCTTCATCGAGCGACCCTACTGCAAATACATCTGCCCGCTGGGTGCCTCGCTGGCCATGCCCAGCACGTTCCGCTGGTTTGGCCTCAAGCGCAAGCAGGACTGCAACAGCTGCAAGGCCTGCGCCGTGGGCTGCGGTGCACAGGCCATCGACGCCGACGGCCGCATCGACCACCGCGAATGCCTGCACTGCCTCGACTGCATGATTCTGTACACCGACACCAAGGGCTGCCCGCCCCTGGCCAAGGAACGCAAGCGCCGCGAGAAAGATGGTCTGGAAATCACGCCCATCGGCAAGAACGGCTATTTCATCCCGATCCACCCTGCCACGGTGCAGGACCAGATCTCGGCCAAGGCCGCGAAGGGGCCGGACCCACGCTGGCCTACGGCGCCAGTGCTGCCGCAGACCAAGGCAGGCTCGCGCGGCCTGCGCTGGATGGCGAAGGAGCTGGTGGACCATCTGTGGCCCTGGAGCCGCGAAGGCTGGGCGTCGCGGCGCGCGCTGCAGATCGCGGGCTTCTCGCTCGCCCTGGCTGCCAGCGTGGCCTGGGTGATGACCGCCCTGGGCACGTTGTCGTCGGGCGCCATCATCGGCTGGTGGTTTGGCTGGAGCGTGTACGAGGTGCTGATCCGCCTGTCGGGCAAGCGCTATGTGAAGGACGGCCCGTGGTGGCGCGACCAGTACCGCCGGGCGGGCGTGATGGACATGCTGAGCTACGTGGGCTTCAAGAACCTGCTGATCGGCGCAGCACTCTTCCTGGCCATCAAGGCCTTGGTGGGACTGGCGTGATGAAGTCCCCTCTTGCTGCCACCGCATTCACCGCACTCGTGGCGCTGGCTGCGTGCCTGCTGGCCCTGCCCGCCCACGCTGCCACCGTGCAGGTGCGCCCCGGGCAAGACCTGCAAGCTGCCATCACGGCCGCCAAACCGGGCGACACGGTGGAGGTGCAGCGGGGCTTTTACCGCGTGAACCTGCGCATCGACAAGCAGCTCACCCTGCGCGGCATCGACCGCCCCACGCTCAGCGGCGGCCAGACGGGCGACACCATCCGCGTCACCGCGCCCGACGTGGTGATCGAAGGCCTGATCGTGCGCGACTCGGGCACCAGCTTGAAGGACCAGAACGCAGGCATCTACGTGTACCCCGGCGCGCACCGCGCCGTGGTGCGCCACAACGACCTCACCTACAACCTCTTTGGCCTGTGGATTGAGAAGGCCAACGATGTACAGGTGCTGCACAACACCATCACCGGCCTGCGCGATGTGAACTCATCGCAGCGCGGCAACGGCGTACAGCTGTACAACACCACGGGCGCACGCATCGAGGGCAATCACATCAGCTTTGTGCGCGACGCGCTGTATGTGGACGTGTCGCACCACGCGGTGTTTCGCGGCAACCGGCTGCACCACAGCCGCTACGGCACGCACTACATGAACTCCTACTACAACCTGTGGGAAGACAACGATACCTACCTCAACCGTGGCGGCCTGGCGCTGATGGAGGTACGCGACCAGGTGGTGCGCAACAACCGCGCGAGGGGCAACAGCGACCACGGCATCATGCTGCGCACCCTGCAGGACTCGGTGATCGAGAACAACGTGGTGGCCGAGAACTCCCGAGGCTTCTTCATCTACGACGTGGAGTACATCACCCTGCGCGGCAACCTGGTGACCCGCAACACGGTGGGCGTGCACCTGTCGGCCGGCTCCAAAAACAACAAGGTCGAAGGCAACGACTTCATCGGCAACCGCGAGCAGGTGCGCTATGTGGGCGCCCGCGACGAGCGCTGGGGCACCGAAGGCGGCAACCACTGGAGCAACTACCTGGGCTGGGACCGCGACGGCAACGGCGTGGGCGACGTGCCCTACGAGGCCAACGACATGGTGGACCGCCTGACCTGGCGCCACCCCACCATCAAGCTGCTGCTGGCCAGCCCCGCCGTGCAGGCACTGCGCCTGGTGGGCCAGCAGTTTCCGGTGCTGCGCGTGCCCACCGTGGTGGACCCCAAGCCCCGCATGCAACCGAACCAACCCCAACGGAATTTTCAGCGTGACACGCAACCCTCCCCCCATTGACCTGAGCGAGCCCCCCGCCATCGAGGTGCGGGGCGCGCACAAGCACTACGGCGCATTGCACGCCGTGGACGGCATTGACCTGCGCATTGCGCGCGGCGAGATCTTCGGCCTCATCGGCCACAACGGCGCGGGCAAGAGCACGCTGTTCAAGATGATCCTGGGCCTCACGCCCGCCACCTCGGGCGAGATCCGGGTGGGCGGCGCCACCGTGCAGGGCCGCGACTTTCGCGCCGCTCGCCGCCACCTGGGCTACCTGCCCGAGAACGTGGTGCTCTACGACAACCTGAACGGGCTGGAGACGCTGCACTTCTTCGCCCGCCTCAAGGGCGCCCCGCTCGCGCAGTGCCCTGCACTGCTGGAGCAAGTGGGCCTGGCCCACGCGGGCAAGCGTGCCGTGCGGGACTACTCCAAGGGCATGCGCCAGCGCCTGGGCTTCGCGCAGGCCCTGCTGGGCGATCCGCAGGTGCTGCTGCTGGACGAACCCACCAACGGCCTAGACCCGCAGGCCATCCGCGACTTCTACGCCACGCTGCGCGAGTTGCAGGCGGGGGGCGTGACCATCGTCATCACTTCGCACATCCTGGCCGAACTGCAGGAGCGCGTGGACCGCCTTGCCATCCTGGCCTCGGGCAAGCTGCAGGCCCTGGGCAGCGTGCAGGCGCTGCGCGAGCAGGCGCACATGCCGCTGACCATCCACCTCACCCTGGCTTCGGACGACCGGCCTGCCGCGCTGGGGCTGCTCTCTGCAGTGCCCGGCATCACCGCAGCGGAAACGCCGGAAGGCCTGCACGTGGACTGCCCACGCGGCAGCAAGATGGCCGTGCTGGGTGCGATGGCACCGCTGGGCACCGCGCTGCAGGACCTGCAGATCCAGGAACCCTCGCTTGAGGATGTGTACTTCGACCTGCGCAAGGGCTAGCCATGGAATTCCAACAAATTTTCACCATCGCGGGGAAAGAGTTCCGCGACCGCATGCGCAACCGCTGGGTGCTGGCCGTGGCGCTCGTGTTCACCGTGTTCTCGCTGGCCATCGCCTACTTTGGCGGCGCGCAGCAGGGCACCGTGGGCTTTCGGTCCATCGAGTTCACCATCGCCAGCCTGGTCAGCCTGGTGATCTACCTCATCCCGCTGATCGCGCTGTTGCTGGGCTTTGATGCCATCGTCGGCGAACGCGAGCGCGGCTCGCTCGACCTGTTGCTGTCGCTGCCCATCACGCGGCTGGAGCTGTTGCTGGGCAAGTACCTGGGGCTGGCGGCGGCGCTCACGCTCTCAACCCTGGCGGGGTTTGGCCTGGTGGCCGTGCTGCTGGTGCGGCAGTTCAGCGGGGCTGCGCTATTCCACTACGGCGGCTTCATGATCAGCTCAGTGCTGCTGGGGCTGGCCTTTTTGAGCATGGCGGTGCTGCTGTCGGTGCTCACGCACGAGCGCACACGCGCCTCCGGTCTGGCGATTGCCGCCTGGTTCTTTTTTGTGCTGGTGTTTGACCTGCTGCTGCTGGGCGCCCTGGTGGCTACGGGCGGCAGCGTGGGCGGCGAAGCCATGGCCTACCTGCTGCTGCTCAACCCGGCCGACGTTTTCCGCATCCTCAACGTGTTCTCGCTCGACGACGTGCGCACCCTGTACGGCCTGACCAGCATCGTGCCCCCTGCCCTGGCCAAGCCATGGCTGATGGGCGCGGTGATGGCGGGCTGGATCGTGGTGCCGCTCGGTCTTGCAAGCTGGAGATTCAAACCATGAACCATTCTTACCAACCCCGGTGCGGCTGCACCACGCGCCGGCAATTGCTGGGCTGGGCCGCACTCGCTTCGCTCGGCACACTCACGGGCCTGACTGGCCTCACGGGCTGCAGCCAGGCGGACAACAGCGCGCAATCTCTCCAACCCCAGGAGATCGACCGCACCACCAGCTGCGAACTCGACGGCATGCTGCTGGCCGACTACCCCGGCCCCAAGGCTCAGGTGCGCTTCGCGGGGCAGGACAAGCCCTCGTTCTTCTGCGACACGGTGGAGCTGTTCAGCACCCTGCTGGCGGGCGAACAGGTGCGTGCCGTGCAGGCCGTGTATGTGCAGGACATGGGCCAGGCCGACTGGAACGCACCACAGGGCCACTGGATCGACGGCAAGACCGCCCTCTACGTAGTGGGCGGCAAGCGCCACGGCTCCATGGGCCCCACCATCGGCAGCTTTGCGCAAGAGGCCGACGCGAAAAAGTTTACTGCTGAATATGGCGGCAAAGTGTTGCGCTTTGCCGAGATCACGCCCGCCATGGTGGACCTGAGCGGCGGGGCACTGCACGACACGCGGATGTGAGCCGCCCATACCTGCGCTGATGCCCCGCCCACACGCAACCACCCGGCGCACAGCCCTTGCAGCCCTGCTGCTGGGCTCGGCAGGCCTGGTGGCATGGCAATGGCCCCAGCGCACTCCGCCCCGTCCATCCGGCAACGCCGCCCTGGAGGGCATCGGCGACGATGTGTGCGTGGTGGCGCCGCCCACGCCCTACGACCCTGCGCTGGGCCAGCCCCTGACCGCCGCCCGCGAGGTGCCCGCCGACGCACGCTGCCCGGTGTGTGGCATGTACCCAGCCCGCGCACGGGCTTGGGCGGCGCAGGTCATTTTTGCGGACGGGGATGCGTATTTTTTTGACTCACCGCTCAGCCTCATGCTGTACCTTGGCAACGTGGCCCACTACACGCGGGGCCGCACGGCCGACGCCATCGTGGCGCGGTATGTCACCGATACCGATACGGGTGGTTGGCTGAACGCGCACGAGGCGGTGTATGTGACAGAGTCTTCGGCCATGGGGCCGATGCGGGCGGGCAATCTGCCCGCGTTTGCCGATGCGGAGGCTGCACAGGAGTTTGTGCAGCAGCGTGGGGGGCGGGCGATCCCCTTCGGCGCCATCGATGGGGCCTTGCTGCGCAGGCTGGCCCCAAACCTCCGGGCCGACCACCGTTTGCATTCAGACTGACGGGGCCTCAATTGCTATTAAAAATATAGCTTCTCGCGCTTATCCATCAAGCGCTACAGGCCTAAAAAGGCCTGTATTTCATCATTGCACCGAAGTCTCTGGCTGGGCAGCCTTGAACAGCGCTGCCACCTTGCGCTTGGGCTTGATGTTGGCCGACACGCTGCTGCGCGGGGCCGACTTGGCAGCTTCCCAGGCGGGGGTTGCGTCGGCAGCTGCGCTGGCCTCATACGGCTTCTCGAAGAAGGGGTCGCGCGATGCCAAGGCCGGGCGAAAGCCCCGGTGTTGTTCGCGCCCCTCGCGCCCGACGCGCTGGTCACGCTCGCGCCGTGGCGCAGCGGGGGCGGCCGGCAGCGCATCGCGCCCGTCGCCCGTCTCACCGGCTTCGCGCCAGGCACGGCGGCCGTCGTTGATACGGCCGCGGGGCTGGTCTTCTTCGTATTCGATGGCTTCGAGATCGATCTTCTTCTTGATCAGCTTCTCGATGTCGGCCACCAGGCGGGCATCGCTGCCCGACACCAGCGTCACCGCCAGGCCCGAGGCGCCCGCACGGCCCGTGCGGCCGATGCGGTGCACATAGTCTTCGGCGTTGAATGGCACGTCGAAGTTGAACACCGCAGGCACGTCCTTGATGTCCAGGCCGCGCGCGGCCACATCGGTACACACCAGCAGATCGACCTCGCCGCTCTTGAAGGCTTCGAGCGCCTTCAGGCGCTCGTCCTGGCTCTTGTCGCCATGCAGCGCGGTGGTTTTGAGGCCTTCGCGCTCCAGGCTGCGCGCCAGACGGGCACAACCGAGCTTGCTGTTGACGAAGATGAACGCCTGCTTGATACCCCGGGTCTTGAGCACCTGGTGGATGGCACGGCGCTTGTCGTCATCGTTGGCGCTGTAGAAGCGCTGCTCCACGGTGGAGGCCGTTTCGTTCGGGCGGGCCACCTCGATGGTGATGGGGTTTTGCAGGTAGCTGCTGGCCAGACGCTTGATCTCGGGCGAGAACGTGGCACTGAACAGGAGCGTGGTGCGCTGCTTGGGCAGGTAGCTCAGGATGCGCTGCAGGTCGGGCAGGAAACCGATGTCCAGCATGCGGTCGGCCTCGTCGAGCACGACGTACTCGACCTGGTTGAGCACGGCGTTCTTGGCTTCGATGTGGTCCAGCAGGCGGCCTGGCGTGGCCACCAGCACTTCGACGCCTTTTTTCAGCTCGATGGTCTGGGGCTTCATGTCCATGCCGCCAAACACCACGGTGCTGCGCAGCTTGGTGTACTTGGCGTACAGGGCGATCTGCTGGGCCACCTGGTCGGCCAGTTCGCGCGTGGGCAACAGCACCAGGGCACGCACGGGGTGGCGGGCCGGGGATGTGGAGCTGCTTTCGTGCTTGAGCAGGCGTTGCAGCAGGGGCAGCGAGAAAGCCGCCGTCTTGCCGGTGCCGGTCTGGGCTGCGCCCATCACGTCTTGCCCTGTGAGCACCACCGGAATGGCCTGCTCCTGGATGGGCGTCATGGACTCGTAGCCCATTTCGGCTACGGCGCGCGCGAGCGGTTCAGCCAGCGATAGATTGGAAAAGGAACTTGTCATTTAGCCCTCTATTGTCGCACCGGTGGCCCAAAAAGCGATTTTTCACCATGGGGGCGTGGTACAGAGCGCATTTATTCATTGAGCAAGTCACAGCGATAAGCTACATTTTTTATAGCTATCAGCGCTTACCCATCGAGCGCTAGTGGCACTATTTATTCAAAATTACTCCAACACCGCCCGCAATTGGCGTGTGGTCACCGCCAGACGCCTCGCCCCGATCTGGGCGAGGTTATTCATCACGGTGAGCGCTGCCTCGGGGTATTGCCGGGCCCAGGCATCAAAGTGCGCCCGCGACAGGCGCACCAGGTGCGCAGGCCCCCGCTCAGACCCCGCACAAGCGCTGCGCGCAGCGCCGTTGAGGAACGCCATCTCGCCAAACGCCATGCCCGGACCGACCGTGGCCAAGCGCAGCCCCTTGTCGGGCGGCCACTGGGTCACCAGCGTGATGTGGCCCGACTTCACCACCAGCAGGTCGTGGTCGGTGTCTCCCGCGCTGAACACCACCCCGTGGGGCGGCACGGCCAGAGGCTCCAGCAAGGCCATCAGGGCATTGGCCGCCACCCGGGGCACGCCCTCGCCAATCTCGCCCAGCAGATCCCTTTCGGGACGCGCGGGGCGTTGCTCAATGGGGCGTTGCGAGAGGATACCGGCCTCGGCCCATTCCAAGGCGCGGTCCAGGTCGGCAAAGGCGCGTACCTGGTCGCCTGCATGTTCAGCGGCCACAGGATCGAGCGCGGCCACGGCAGCGGCAATGCCCTGCTGGCCCAGGTCGCGCACCAGCGCGCGCAGCTGCGCCAATGCCGTGCTGTCCCAGGCGGGCACGCGGCCCGCATCCAGAATCACCCAGCGGTGGCGCGGCTGCAGCAGCAAACGCACCTGCTCGGCCAAGTGGGCCGCCACGCCGAACGACATCACGCCCTGCAGTTCAAACACAGCCACCTGGTTCATCCGCGGCGAGAGCCAGGTGTCCGAGCCCGCCCGGCGCAGCCGGCGCGAGCGCAGTTCGCCATCGAGCCGCACATGGCGCAGCACCTTGGCGGCGGAGTCGTGCAGCAACACAAAGGTGGCCACCACCAGGCCCGCAACCAGAGCCCCCACGCCGCCCATCACGGCAAACACCAGCGCCACCAGCCAGCTCTGCGCCCAGGTCACCCGCGAGCGTTGCGCGTAGCGCAGCGACCACATGAGACCCGGCACCTGCATGAGCCCGGCCAGCACCAGCCCCCCCGCCAGGCAGGCCATGGGCACCCAGTGCAGCCACCAGGCGCCCGTCACTGCCACGCCCAGCATGATGCCGGCATGCCAGCGCGGTGCGTCGCGGGAGGGGCCCGCCTGCGCCAGCACAATGCGCGAGCGCGATGCGCTGGTGGATGCAGGAATCATCCCGGCCAGCCCGCACAAAACGCCCAACAGGCTCTCGCGGCGCAGGGTCAGGTTGGCGTTGCCACGCAGACCGTGGTCCAGCTCCAGCTCCTGGTTGAACACCAGTATCTCCAGGCTGTTGACCAGCGCCATCAACAGCGCCAGCACCACCAGGTCCGACCCGTGCTGTTGCGCCAGCGCCATCCAGGGGACACCCGTCCAGTCGGGCCACAGCGGGCCGGCAAACTGGCTGGGCTGCACGGCGGGTGCAAACACATCCCCCAGGCCACCACCCCACACCCCCGCCACCGCCACGGCCAGCGCCACCAGGACCACAGCCGACAGCAGCCCCGGCATGCGGGGCCAGCGCCAGCGCAACGCCCAGGCCAGCCCCACCACGGCGAGCGCCGCCAGCAGGTGCCAGCCGGTGCGGGCGTTCCACAGGGTGTCGCCCCCCGCGCCAAAGCCGTTGCGCACCTGGCCCACCACCATCGACAGCCCCACCCCGGCCGCGAAACCATGCGTCACCGAAACGGGCAGAAACCGCGCCACCGAGGCCAGCCGCAGCACCCCCAGCAGCCACTGAAAAACAAACGCCAGCGCCACCGTGGCCCCGCTCACGGCCAACACCTGGCGCGCACTCAGGCCCAGCGCAGGGGCCGCACCATGGGCGGTGGCCAGCACGGCCGCAAACAGCAGCGCCACCACCGTGGTGGGTGCGTAGACCACCCCGGCACGTGGCACCACCAGCGTGAGCAGCAAACCCGGCAGGGCCGCCGACCACAGCGCCAGCGCTGCGAGGGAATGGTCGGCCGCCAGGGGTGCAAAAGCCAGCAGGCCCAGGCCGACGGCATGCGGCACCGTGACCGCCGCCGCCGACCACGCGGCGGCGATGCCCGGCGACCGGAGAGGCTGCAGGGACTCAGCCGGGGACATCTCGGTTCTCCATAGCGCCATAGGTCACCCACACCCCACAAAACCGGCGCGGCCCATGCCCGGGCAGCCGCGCAAGGGCCGCCCCGCCGCGCTGGCTGCGTCCCCCTGCCCGCAACGCGCAGTGTTGCGAGAGCGGGGGGAAGCCGCGAAGCGGCTCAGGGGGTGTTTCAAAGACTCCGCGCCGCGAAGGTATCGCAGGCTTTGACGCTGCCATTCTGCAGCCCGTTGTGAAACCAGCGCTGCCGCTGAGCACTGGTGCCGTGGGTGAAGCTTTCGGGCACCACCGCCCCGCCGCTCGAGCGCTGCAGGGCGTCGTCACCGATCTTGGCCGCTGCGTTCATGGCCTCTTCCACATCGCCCTGCTCCAGAATCTGGCGCGCGTTCTGCGCATGGTGTGCCCACACCCCGGCAAAACAGTCGGCCTGCAGCTCCAGCCGGACCGAGAGCGCGTTGTACTCCGCCTTGCTCACGCGGCCACGCATCTGGTCCACCTTGCCGCTGATGCCCAGCTGGTTCTGCACATGGTGGCCTACCTCGTGGGCAATCACATACGCCTGGGCAAAATCGCCGGGCGCGCCCAGGCGGTTCTTGAGGGTTTCATAAAAGCCCAGGTCGATGTAGACCTTCTGGTCCGCCGGGCAGTAGAACGGGCCCATCGCCGCCTGCCCGGTGCCGCAAGCCGTGGCCGTAGCGCCCCGAAACAGCACCAGGCGCGGCTCCTGGTAGGTGCCGCCACCCTGGCGGAACACGGCCTGCCACACGTCTTCGGTATCGGCCAGAACGGTCGATACAAAACGGGCCATGGTGTCGTCGGCCGGGGGGCGCTGGGCAGGCCCCTGCGACTGCACCTGCGCGGGTGGCCCACCGCCACTGAGCAGCCCCAGGATCGTCAGCGGATTGATGCCCAGCACCCACCCGCCCACCAGTGCGATGACGATGGTGCCGATGCCAATGCTGCGCCCTCCGAAAATCGGCGAGCCGCCGCCCCCACCGCGCCGGTCTTCCACATTGTCCGACTCGCGATTGCCTTCCCATTTCATGCCGTATCTCCAGCGCCCTCACCGTGCGGAGGACATGGCGCATATTACGCGCGGTGCAGGAACCGGAGGGGCCGATTACGATGGCCTGCCTGTCGGCGCCCGCTGGCACGATTCCACCCTTCCACGCCCCACCCGAACCGCCCCATGCTCCACGACGCCTCGCACTACGCCCCCATCGGCGACAAGGTGATTCTGATCACAGGCTTTGACCCCTTTGGCGGCGACAGCCTGAACCCCAGCTGGCTGGTGGCACAGGCGCTGGACGGGCAGCGCATCGCGGGCCACCGCGTGGTGGCGGCGCAACTGCCCACCGTCTTTGGCGAATCGCTGCAACAGCTGCGGGCGCTGGCCACGGCCCACCGGCCCGCGCTGACCATCTGCCTGGGCCAGGCAGGAGGGCGCAGCGCGCTGTCGCTGGAGCGGGTGGGCATCAATATCAACGACGCCCGCATTCCCGACAACGTGGGCGCCCAGCCCATCGACACGCCGGTGGTGCCCGGCGGGCCTGCCGCCTACTTTGCGAGCCTGCCACTCAAGGCCATGCTGCGCTCCGTACAGCAGGCTGGCGTGCCTTGCGAGGTCTCACAAACAGCGGGCACCTTTGTCTGCAACCATGTGCTGTACGGACTGATGCACATGCTGCAGGCACAAGGCGTTGGCCCTGCGGGCGCCCGGGGCGGCTTTGTGCACGTGCCCTGGCTGCCCGGGCAAGGCACACCCTCCCTGGCACTGCGGGACATGGTGCGCGGCATCCACGCAGCCCTGTGGGCCGCTGTGCTTCACCAGAGCGACATAGCGCTCGGGGCGGGTGCCACGCACTGAAATCATGGCCTTGGACTGGGGACTTGCCCGCTCCCCGGCTCCGCCCTCGCTGTGTAAAGTCGGCGCATGTCCTTCACCTCCCTCTCCCCGGCCCCCGGCACGCTGGACGCAGCAGCCACAGCGGCGTGTCTGCCATGGGACGCGCTGGCCACCGAGATCGCGGCCCTCTTGCGGGACAGCACCGTCTCGGTGCCTGCCCGCACGGTGCTGCCACTGCCCCAGGGCGGCAGCCTGTTTGTCATGCCTGCCACCGACAGCCGCGTGGCGATGGCCAAGCTCATCACGCTGACCCCTGCCAACACGGGCACCGGCCGCCCCGCGATCCAGGGCGACGTCGTGGTGTTTGACGTGACCACGGGCGAACGCCGCCTGGTGCTGGACGGCCCCACCATCACTGCACGGCGCACAGCGGCGGTGTCGCTGCTGGCGGCACAGCATCTGGCGCCGCAGGCCCAGGGGCCGCTGCTCATCGTCGGCGCGGGCGTGCAGGGCCTGGCCCACCTGGAAGCCTTTGTGCAGGGCCTGGGGGTGCGTGATGTGTGGGTGGCCTCGCGCAGTGCCGCCAGCGCCGAGGCCCTGGTCCTGCGGGCCCAGGCGCTGGGCGCCCAGGCACGCACGGTGGCCGATGCAGACGCTGCGGTGCCCCATTGCCCGCTGATTGCCGTGTGCACCCCGGCGCACAGCGTGGCGCTGAGCGCGCCACCACGCCCCGACGCCTTTGTGGCAGCGGTGGGAGCCTTCACCCCGGCCATGGCAGAACTGGCCCCCGCCTTCTGCCGCCATGTGGCCGCACACGGGCATATCGTGGTGGACAGTGAAGACGCACGCCACGAGGCGGGCGATCTGCTGCAGGCGGGCCTCGACGTGGGCATGCTGCCCACACTGCGGGAAGCTCTGCAACGCCTGCGCGCTCCGTCCGCAGGGCCGGTGCTGTTCAAGAGCTGCGGCTGGGCCGGCTGGGACCTGGCTGCGGCCCGCCTGGCGATGCGCCTGGACACAGAGGGCGCACCACCCACGCAGGCCACGCCATGAGCCTGCTCCGGTTCTCGGACCACAGCCTGCGCTCGCAGATCGCGCTGGTGTTCGGTACGTTAGTGGTGGGCCTGGCGGTGCTGCTGTCACTGGGATTTGGCGAACTGCTCAAGCTGCGCATCGAGCGCGATGCCGGGACTGCCCTGCAGGTCATTGCCGAAAATGCAGGCAAGCTGCTGGCCAACGGCCTGCAGGAGCGCAGCCGCGAGGCCGAGGTCCTGGCGGCCGCCGAGGCCGTCTGGACCAAAGGGCTCGACAGTGCCGAAGCCCACCACATGCTGGCACGCAGTCAGGCCACCCACCCCCACAGCGCCTGGATCGGTGTGGCCGATGCCCAGGGCGTGGTGCGCGCCGCCACGGGCGGACTGCTGGTGGGCCAGAGCGTCGCAGAGCGCCCGTGGTTCAAGGAAGGCCTGCAAACACTGCACGTGGGAGATGTCCACCCGGCCAAGCTGCTGGAGCAGCTGCTGGCCCCGCCGCCTTCGGGCGAGCCCTACCGGTTTGTGGATTTTGCGGCGCCCATTCGCCTGGGCCCGACCACCATCGGCGTGGTGGGTATCCACGGCAGCTGGGAATGGACCCATGAGGTCATGGAAAGCCTGACCCCGGCACGTACGGACGACAAGGCGGTAGAACTGTTCGTCTTCGACCGCAAAGGCGAGCTTATCTACGCCCCTGGGGGCCTGACCCGGGCCCTGCAAGTAGCCGGGCAGCGCCTGCCCGTCGAGGCCAACAACCCGGTGGCGTCTGACCGCGCCGCAGGCCGGGCCGTCGTGGCGAGGTGGCTGGACGGCCGCAGCTACCTCACGGCCACCGCACCGATGCAGGCACGCAACAGCACCAGCGACCTCGGCTGGCGCATTGTCGCCCGCGAACCCGTGGAACTGGCCTTCGCCGAGGCCCACCGCACCGTGCAACTGGCACTGGCCATCGGGCTCGGCGCCGCGCTTTTGGCCTCGGTGCTGGCGTGGCTGGCGGCACGCCGCCTGAGCGATGACCTGTACGCGCTGGCCGATGCCGCAAGCGCCGTGGAGGCCGACAAGCCCGGCACCCGCATTCCCCAGGCCCACAGCAGCCGGGAAGTGAGCAAGCTTTCAGGCGCACTGGGCCGCATGACGCACCGGCTTCTGACAGCCCACGAAGCCATGGAGGAAAAAGTGCGCCTGCGCACGCTGGAGCTGGAGGCTGCCAACCGCGCCCTGGACCTGCAGGCCCGCACCGATGCTCTGACGGGCCTGCTCAACCGCCGGGGTTTTGAAACGCAGATGGCGTTTGCCCTGGCGCTGGCGCGGCGCAGCGGCCGGCCGTTGAGCCTGATCACAGTCGACGTGGACCATTTCAAGCGCGTGAACGACACCTATGGACACGAAACCGGCGACGAAGTCCTGCGCCGGCTGGCCCGCACGCTGGAAATGCGCCTGCGCAACTCGGATGTGATCGCACGGCTGGGGGGTGAAGAGTTTGTGGTGCTGCTGCCCGACACCGACCTTCTGGGGGCCCAAGCCATCGCCCAGGCCCTGGTCGAAGCCATGGCCGAACAACACGACCCGGTCGTGGGCCGCATCACCGTGAGCGCGGGTGTGGCCAGCATGCGCGGCCTGCAGGACAACGGCCTCGATATCCTGCGCCGGGGCGATGCGGCGCTTTATGAAGCCAAGGGCCAGGGGCGCAACAGGGTCTGCGTGGAGGCATGACCACAGTCCATGAACAGCGGTCAGCGCACAGCAAGGCCGGCGGCGTGCAAGAGACCCGCCAGTAGCCTGTTCTAAACCTCGCTGATCTCGGCCACCACGGCGCAGCCCTGGGGCGCGGCCGCATCAAAATAGGCTTGCAGCCGCAAGGCCAGCGCATTCAGGCTGTGGTCCTGAACGGCCCGCGCCACGGCCAGCTGTTCGAGCGCGTAGGGCCGGTGCCCCAGCATCATGGCGGTATTCACACAGTGGCCCGTGGCGGCCATCTTCAGAACGAAAGCGTTGAGAAGCTCGCAGGGCCAATAGTAGGCGTGGGACACGGCTGCCGGGCGCAATGCGCCGTGGTCCGAGGCCAAGTCGCCTGTGGCACCTGCAGGGTCATGTAGAGAAAGCGCAGCACCCCGGGCCTTGGCGGGTGTGGTCATCGCAGCAAAGGTCAGCATGGTCGACTCCGTGGCCACCGGAGGGCCCGGCGGCATGACACCATGCTAAGAACCTTACCTGCGCTTGCATTTCAGCCAATGGGCACTGGCGCTGTAGGACGCAGCCCTTGCGAACACGTTCCAGCGCATGCCGAAGGGGAGGTCAGGCCTTGGGCAGTGTCACGCCGACCTGCCCCTGGTACTTGCCGCCCCGGTCACGGTAGCTGACCTCACACACATCGTCCTTGTCGCTCTCGAAGAACAGCACCTGCGCGCAGCCCTCGCCCGCGTAGATGCGTGCGGGCAGCGGCGTGGTGTTGCTGAACTCCAGCGTCACATAGCCTTCCCACTCGGGCTCGAACGGCGTCACGTTGACGATGATGCCGCAGCGTGCATAGGTGCTTTTGCCCAGGCAGATGGTGAGCACGTTGCGCGGGATGCGGAAGTACTCCATCGTGCGCGCCAGCGCAAAGCTGTTGGGCGGGATGATGCAGCTGTCGCCCTCGAAATCCACAAAGCTCTTCTCGTCGAAATTCTTCGGGTCCACCACCGTGCTGTGGATGTTGGTGAACACCTTGAATTCGGGTGCGCAGCGGATGTCGTAGCCGTAGCTGCTGGTGCCGTAGCTGATGATCTTGCGGCCCTCCACCTCGCGCACCTGGCCCGGCTCGAAGGGTTCGATCATTCCGTGCTCGGCCGCCATGCGGCGGATCCACTTGTCGCTCTTGATGCTCATGGCTGAATTTCCTGCGCTGTGGCCCTGGCCGTCGGCAAACAGCCGGGCGCTATTAAATATGTAGCTATTAGCGCTTGATGATCATGCGCTGGGGCCGTATTTTGCTTGAGAAATCACGGTTTGCTCCACCACCCGGTCATCGCCGAGCACGATCAGCGCAAACAAAAGCTCATCCAGGCTGCGCGCCTGGCAGGTCTTGCGCTCCAGCAGAGGCGTAGCCCGAGGGTTGAGCACCACAAAGTCGGCCTCGCAGCCCGGCTGCAAATTGCCCACCACACCCGTCAGACCCAGCGCCTTGGCCGCCCCGGCCGTGTGTTGCCACCACAGCTGCTGCGGCGACAGGCTCAGACCCTGCTTGGTCTGCCCCTCACGCCCCACGTAATACGCCGCCAGCATGGTGTGGAACGGGCTGAAGCTAGTACCCCCGCCCACATCGCTGGCCAGGCCGTAGCCAAAGCCCACGCGGTCGGCGCTGGCGTAGTCAAAAAAGCCACTGCCCAGAAAGAGGTTGCTGGTGGGGCTGACCGCCGCCACCGCACCGGTGTCGCGCATCAGCGCGCGGTCGTCGTCGTCAAAGTGGATGCAGTGCGCGTACACAGCGCGTTCGCGCATCAGGCCAAAGTCGTCGTACACGCCCAGGTAGCTGCGTGCGGCGGGGAACAGCTCGCGCGCCCAGCGGATCTCGTCGCGGTTCTCGGCCACGTGGGACTGAATCCACACATCGGGGTAGCGCGCAGCCAGCTCGCCCGCGCCGCGCAGTTGTTCATGGGTGCTGGTGGGCGCAAAACGCGGGGTGATGGCATAGCCCAGGCGGTCCACGCCGTGCCAGCGCTGGATCAGCGCCTCGGTGTCGATGAGGCTTTGTTCGGTATCGTCGCGCACGCCATCGGGCGAGTGGCGGTCCTGCAGCACCTTGCCAGTGATCAGGCGCATGTGCTGGCGTTGCCCCTCGGTGAACAAGGCATCCACCGAGGCGGGGTGCGAGGTAGCAAACGCCAGCGCCGTAGTCACGCCATGGCGCAGCAGCTCGGCCACAAAGAACTCTGCCACCTGCGCGCTGTAGTCGGATGCGACAAAGCGCGATTCATGGGGAAAGGTGTAGTTCTCCAGCCAGGGCAGCAGACCATCCGCGGGCGAGCCAATCACGTCGGTCTGCGGAAAGTGGATGTGCATGTCCACAAACCCAGGGGCCAGGATGCGACCCGGCAGGTGCGTGACGGGCTCGTGGGCGTACTGGTGGGACAGCGCCTGCCAGGCGCCGGCTGCCAGCACCCGCTGGCGGCCCTGGGCATCCGGGCCAATGGCCAGCAGGCCATCTTCGTCATAGAGGGCGCGGCCATCATCGGCAAATCGCAAAAGGGCGGAACGGTAAACAGGCATGACGGCAAGCTTAGCGGCAGGGGGCGCCGTTTGTATATGCAGCACCCCATAGTGGCTATGGGGTTGGGGGAGCGCCGACAGGTGATAACGACGGGCGATATGCCTTGCAGGATCAGCGGGACACCTTGCCCACGACACCTTCCACCAGCCAGTTCATCTGCAGGATCTGTGCATCCGACAGCGCCTGGCCTGCGGGGATCCGCTCTTGCCCCTCGTTGTCGCGCACCGGCGCCTTGCCCGCACGGAAGGGCTGGAGCTTGCCCGCCCCAATGGCCTTCTGTGCGGCCAACACCTCCTGCTGCACGGCCGCCGGCACCCGGGTTCCAAAGTCGCCGACGCGGATCATGCCCTCGCGCACGCCGCCCCAGAGGTTGGCACTCTTCCAGGTACCGTTCTGCACGGCGCGCACGCGCTCGGTGTAGTAACTGCCCCACTGGTGCGTCACGGCCACGATCTGGGCGTCAGGCCCGGTCTTGCGCATGTCCGAGTGGTAGGCCACGGCCATCTTGCCGCGCTCTTGCGCGGCCGCCATCACGGCGGTGGAGCCCGTGTGAAACGCAATCACGTCCACGTCCTGGTTGAACAGCGCCATGGCCGCGTCGCGCTCCTTGGGCGGGTCGAACCATACATTGAGCCACACCACCTTCACCGTGGCCTGCGGGTTGACCGAGCGCATGCCCAATGTGAAGGCATTGATGCCCTGCAGCACCTCCGGGATGGGGAAGCCCGCCACAAAACCGGCCACGCCGGTCTTGCTCATGCGGCCGGCTGCAATACCTGCGAGGTAACGCCCCTCGTAGTAGCGCGCGTTGGCAGCGGCCACATTGGGCGTGGTCTTATAGCCGGTGATGGACTCGAACTTCACATGCGGGAAGTCCTGCGCCACCTTGAGCGTGGGCTCCATGTAGCCAAAACTGGGGGTGAAGATGATCTGGTGGCCCGTGGCCGCCAGATCACGGATCACGCGTTCGGCATCGGCGCCTTCGGCCACGTTCTCGACAAAGGTGGTCTTCACCTGGTTGCCCAGCGCGGCCTCGACGGCCTTGCGGCCTTCGTCATGCTGGCGCGTCCAGCCTGCCTCGGTGATGGGCGAGACATAGACAAAACCTGCTCTGACAGGCTCGGCCGTACTGCCCTTGGCGGGCGTGGTCTGGGAAAAAACGGGGGAGAAAAAACAGGCGGCCACGAGCGTGGCTGCGAGGTTTTTGTACATGGTGTTCCTCTACATGGCCCTGATGGAATGGAACGGCAGCACCGCAGGACGACGGTGCTGCCGAGGGGAATCAAACTGCGCTGAAACTAGGTTGGAACTGTATGGATTGAAGCCGGAGGGTAGGCCCTGCTGCAGTGCGCAGAGCCCTCCATAGGAACTCAGTTCAGCCGCAGCGCCTGCGGGCCTGCGCCCAGGCGGAAGGCACCCACCACCTCGGCCAGGCGCGACGCCTGGTCCTTCAGGCTCTCGGCGGCGGCGGTGGACTCTTCCACCAGGGCGGCATTCTGCTGGGTCATCTGGTCCAGCTGGGTCACCGCCACATTCACCTGGCCAATGCCCTGGCTCTGTTCCGAAGCGGCTGCGCTGATCTCGCCAATGATGTCGGTCACGCGGCGCACGGAGCTCACGATCTCGCCCATGGTGGTGCCGGCGTTCTGCACCAGGGCAGCACCCGACTCGACCTTCTCCACCGACACGCCGATCAGTGTCTTGATCTCCTTGGCCGCCTGGGCCGAGCGCTGGGCCAGTGAGCGCACTTCGCTGGCCACCACGGCAAAGCCACGGCCCTGCTCGCCCGCACGGGCGGCTTCCACGGCGGCGTTGAGGGCCAGGATATTGGTCTGGAACGCAATGCCGTCGATGGTGCCGATGATGTCGGCAATCTTCTTGCTGCTGGTGTTGATCTCGTCCATGGTGGTCACCACCTGCGCCACCACTTCACCGCCGCGCTGGGCCACTTGTGCGGCCGACACCGCCAGCTGGTTGGCCTGCACGGCCGAATCGGCGCTCTGGCGCACGGTGCTGGTCAGCTCTTCCATCGAGCTGGCGGTCTCCTGCAGGCTGCTGGCCGTTTGCTCGGTGCGTGCGCTCAGGTCCTGGTTGCCGATGGCGATCTGGGTGCTGGCGGTGGAGATGCTGTCCACCACACCCCGCACTTGCTGCAGCGAACGGTGCAGAGCGCTGCGCATGGCATCCAGGGCGCGCAGCAGGTGGCCGGTTTCGTCATTGGCGTAGCTGGCCTGGGGGGCACCCGTCAGGTCCATGTTGGCGATGGTCTCTGCAATGGACTCGGCCTTGCGCAGCGGGCGCGTGATGCTGGTGGTCAGCAGCCAGGCCAGCAAGGCGCCCAGCAGCAGCGACACCCCGGTGCAGATCTGCAGCAGCAGCGTGGTCTGGGCACGCAGCTCTTCGCTGCGCTTGCCGGCAGCATCGAGCTCGGCACGTTGGCCATCCACCATCTGCTGCACACCCGCCAGGTAGCTGCGGGAGGTGGGCTCAAACCGCTCGGTGAAAACCTTGTTGGCGTTCTCGGCATCGCCCGCCTGTTTGAACTTGCTCACTTCCTCGCGGGCCGCCAGGTAGTCTTTGCGCAGGTCACCCACCTTGGCAAAATGCTGCTTCTTCTCCGGCGTGTCCATCTTGGATTCGATGAATTTCTGCAGCTCGTTGGTATCGCGGATCGACGCGGCCGTGGCGGGCGCAAAGTAGGGGATCAGGCTGGCATCACTGCTCTTGGCAATGGCTGCCGCGCGCTGCACGCCCGATGTGGTGTGGCGCAGCCAGTCCGAGCCAGCGCGCTCGGTCTTGATGTTGTCGTTGACCATGGCGTCGATCTCTTTGCCCAACTGGCTGAGCTTGACCACGGCCACCACGCTGCTGGCAAAAAACAGCGCCAGGATGAGGCCGAGCACCAGGGTCAGGCGCTTGCCAATGGAGATTTGACTGAGAAACATGGAAGGCTCCAAAAAAGGGGGCAACACGGCACCCGTGCACTCCGCAAGGGAGCGCTGGGTAAGGGCCATGGTGGTGGATCACCCCGTGGGCCTGGGCCGGACGCAATTCGAACGAATACTTACTATTTTAAGGGTTTACCCACGCCTCCGCCCTGCCGCGCGGGTGACAGCGCACCAACCCATCGATTCGCACTGGCAATCCGCGCTATGCCCGCCGCACAAAGCTCAGTAGTCGTGCTCCACGCACCGCTCAAAGGTTTCCTTGAGCTTGTGCTCCCACACACGCTTGTCGGCATTGCTGGCAAAACTCGCCTCAAAGCTGTTGAACGCCAATTGGTAGGCGTGTTTCGCCGTGAGGCCCGTGGCGGCAAACACCTGGGTGAAGTTCTCGTTCATGTAGCCGCCAAAGTAAGCGGGATCATCCGAGTTGACCGTGGCGGCCAGCCCGGCGTCGAGCAACTTGCCCAGGTTGTGGTCCGCCAGGTTGGGAAACACGCACAGCTTCTGGTTGGACAGGGGGCACACCGTTAGCGCAATGCGGTCCTGCGCCAGGCGCTGCATCAGTGCCGCGTCGTGCACCGCCTGCACCCCGTGGTCGATGCGCTCGACCTTGAGCACATCGAGCGCACTCCAGATGTAGGCAGGGGGGCCCTCCTCGCCCGCATGGGCCACCAGGTGCAGGCCCAGTTCGCGGCAGCGGGCGAACACGCGGGCAAACTTTTCGGGCGGGTGGCCCAGTTCGCTGGAATCCAGCCCTACGCCAACGATCTTGTCGAGCAGGGGCATCGCCTGCTCCAGGGTCTCGAAGGCGGACTCCTCACTGAGGTGCCGCAGGAAACACAGGATGAGCGTGGCACTGATGCCCAGCTCCCTGCGTGCATCTTCACAGGCCCGGTACAGGCCGTTGATGACCGTCTCCATGGCAACGCCGCGTGCGGTGTGGGTTTGCGGGTCGAAGAAGATTTCGGCGTGCAGCACGTTGTCGCGCGCTGCTCGCCCCAGGTAGGCGCGCGCCATGTCATAAAAGTCCTGCTCGTGCAGCAGCACGCTGGCACCCGCGTAGTAGATGTCCAGAAAACTTTGCAGATTGGTGAACGCATAGGCGCTGCGCAGTCCCTCCACACTGGCATAGGGCAAGGTCAATTCGTTGCGCTGCGCCAGTGCAAAGATCAGCTCAGGCTCCAGGGAGCCCTCGATATGGATATGCAGCTCGGCCTTGGGCATGGCGCGCAGCAGCGTGGGCAGGCGCTCGGCGGAAATGGGGGGCACTTTAAACATCAGCAGACTCCAAAGGTGATGCCGCTCTGGCGCAAAAAGCGGCGGTAGGCAGATGATGCCTTGTCGGCGGCGGTATGCAACTCCGCCCGCAGGTCCAGCGGCAGACACTGTGGCGTCTGCGACTCCAGCACGGGCTGGTCTTGCGTGAAGATGGTGTGCTGAAAGGCCTGCAGCTTCTCATCGGGCGAATCGAAATCTGCCACGGCCAGGCGAAACCACACGCGGCTGCGCACCGGGGTGATCGGGCAGATGAACAGCGCAATGGACTCCCGCCAGCCATCCACGGCCGTGGTGCCCGCCTCGGGCACCTTGGTCAGCACGGCCGCGTAGGGTGCCGTGACTTCGTAGGTGTACTCCACCTGGGCCGGGGCGGTGGAGTGCAGGTTGGACTGGGGTTGCCAGGCCTTGCAGCCGGTGGCCAGCAAGCCAGTGGTTGTGGCCTCAACGCGGTAGTCATCAATGGCAGGGACGTCGCGGCTGCCCAGCCAGCCTTCGTGCACAAAACCAAAGTGCGACATATCGAGAAAATTCTCGATGATGCGCGGCGCACTGGTGGCCACGTCGTAAGGGCCGCAGTTGAGCTTGCGCAAGCGCAAGTCCACTTCGGCGGCGAATGGGGGCAGCGCTGCACTGCCCGGCGCAATGCGCACCCACACCAGGCCATGGGCCTCGCAGGCCTCATGGTGCCGGGCGCAGTGCGTGGTGGGCGGCACAAACGCAGGCAGTGCGGGCACATGCGTGCACTGGCCCGAGCCCTCGAACTGCCAACCGTGGTACGGGCACTCCAGCCGCCCCTGCACCGTCACCCGGCCCAGCGACAAGCGCGCACCCCGGTGCGGACACCGATCGGCCAAGGCCTGCACCCCACCCAGGCCATCACGCCACAGCACCAGCGGCTGGTCCAGCAACTGCACGGCCAGTGGGGTGTTCGCCACATCACCCGCCAGTGCCACGGGGTGCCACAACGTCGATTCGACCATCGTCCCTGCTCCAAAAAAAGCACTCAACAATGAAAAAGGGCCACCCAGGAAGGTAGCCCTTTTGAACTGGCAGCCCCAAGAGGCTGCCTGATGACGGGTCAGAAGTGCTTACTTCTTCTCGCCGCCGGGGATCTTGCCTTCCACGCCCTTGACGTAGAAGTTCACACCGCCCAGAAACTTGTCATCAGCCACCGTGTCTTTGGCCAGCACTTCCTTGCCGTCCTGACCCACGATCGGGCCCTTCCAGATCTGGAACGACCCGTCGGCCAGGCCCTTCTTCACGGCTTCGACCTTGGCCTTGGTGTCGGCAGGCACGTCTTCGGCAATGGAGACGATGTCGATGGCGCCTTCCTTCACGCCCCACCAGCTCTGGCCCGTGGCCCACTGGCCTTCCAGCGCGTCCTTGGTGGCCTTGATGTAGTACGGGCCCCAGTTGATGACGGCCGAAGCCAGGTGGGCCTTGGGACCGTAGGCGGTCATGTCGCTGTCCCAACCGAAGGCACGCTTGCCCTTCTCTTGTGCGGTCTTGAGCACAGCAGGCGAATCGGTGTTCTGGAACAACACGTCCGCGCCACCGTTGATCAGGCTGGTGGCGGCTTCGGTTTCCTTGGGTGGGCTGAACCATTCGTTCACCCAGACCACCTTGGTCTTGATCTTGGGGTTGACCGACTGCGCACCCAGCGTGAAGCTGTTGATGTTGCGGATCACTTCAGGAATCGGCACCGAGCCCACCACGCCCAGAGTGTTGGACTTGGTCATGGCACCGGCAATGATGCCCGCCATGTACGCGCCTTCGTAGGTGCGGCTGTCATAGGTGCGCATGTTTTCCGCCGTCTTGTAGCCGGTGGCATGCTCGAACTTCACGCCCTTGTTGTCTTCCGCGACCTTAAGCATGGACTCCATGTAGCCGAAGGTGGTGCCGAAGATCAGCTTGTTGCCCTGGCCGGCCAGGTCGCGCAGCACGCGCTCGGCGTCGGCGGACTCGGGCACGCTTTCCACAAAGCTCGTCACGACCTTGTCGCCGAATTCCTTCTCGATGGCCTTGCGGCCGTTGTCGTGGGCGAACGACCAGCCACCATCGCCCACCGGGCCGACGTAGGCAAACGCGATCTTCAGAGGCTCGGGCTTGGGCGCCGGTGCTTCTGCCACGGGAGCCGGTGCGGGCGCGGGGGCCGGTGCCGGTTCTTCCTTCTTGCCACAGCCCACGAGGGCGGCAGCGGCCACGGCGGAGAGCGCTGCCACCTTGAGCATGGAGCGTTTCTGCAGATCAGTCATGTCGGTTTCCTTATTGAAGAAGTAAGACTTGCAAAGGTTGAGGGACGAAAACACTAATTATGGGGCGATCTACCACCGGGTAACCAGCAATTCTTGGGACCAGCGCTTGTTCACGAACCCGGATAAAACGGCTTGCCGAGCGATGCCGGCATGTTGATGCGGATCCACGCCGGATTGCGCGAGATCAGCGCCAGCACCACGATGGTCGCCACATAGGGCAGCATGCTCAGCAACTGGCTGGCCACTTGCACGCCCGTGGCCTGCAAATGGAACTGCAGCATGGTCACGCCGCCAAACAGGTAAGCACCAAGCAACACCCGTGCCGGGCGCCACGTGGCAAAGGTGGTCAGCGCCAGCGCGATCCAGCCGCGCCCGGCCACCATACCCTCCACCCACAGCGGGGTGTAAACGGTAGAGATGTACGCCCCGGCCAGCCCGCACAGCGAGCCACCGGCCACCACGGCGGCCAAGCGAATACGGCGGACGGGGTAGCCCAGTGCATGGGCCGACTCGGGCGACTCGCCCACCGAGCGCAGCACCAGCCCGGCGCGCGTGCGGTACAGGAACCAGATCAGCCCCGCCACCAGCAGCATGGTGAGATACACCAGCGGGTGCTGCCGGAACAGCGCAGGGCCGAGCAGCGGCACATCGCCCAGCACCGGGATCACGTATTTGGGCAGCTCTGGCAGCTTGGCCTGGACGTAGCTGATGCCCGCAAAGGCCGAAAAACCCACGCCGAACAGGCTGAGCGCCAGCCCCGTGGCGTACTGGTTGGTGTTGAGCCAGATCACCAGCACACCAAAGATGGCCGCCAGCAGCGCGCCAGCGGCCATGCCCGCCGCAAACCCCAGCCAGGTGTTGCCCGTGTGCACCACGGTGGCAAACCCTGCAATGGCGGCGCAGAGCATCATGCCCTCGGCGCCCAGGTTGACGATGCCAGCTTTTTCATTGATCAAGAGGCCCAGGGCCGCGATGGCCAGAACGGTGCCCGCGCTCAGCGTGGCGCCGATCAGGAGTGCATAGGATTCCATTACTTGCCTCCCTTCGCGGCCACCCAGCGGATGCGGTAGGCGATCAAGGTGTCACAGGCCAGCAGCGTAAACAGCAGCAGGCCCTGGAACACGCCCGTGAGCGACTTGGGCAGGCCCATGCGCGACTGCGCCAGCTCGCCGCCGATGTAGAACATGCTCATGAGGATGGCCGACAAAATCATGCCCACCGGGTGCAGCCGCCCCACAAAGGCCACGATGATGGCGGCAAAGCCGTAGCCTGCGGGCACATACGGCGTGAGCTGGCCAATGGGCCCGGCCACCTCCAGCGCGCCCGCCAGGCCCGCCGCACCGCCTGAGATCAGCAGCGCCGTCCACAGTGCCTTGCGCGACGAGAAGCCCGCATAACGCGCCGCTGCAGGGGCCAGCCCGCCCACCTGCTGGGCAAAACCGGCCCGGGTGCGGAACAGAAACACCCACAACGCCGCGGCCCCCGCCAGCGCCAGCAGCAACCCGATGGACACGCGCGAGCCCTGCATCAGGCGCGGGATCTGCGTGACTTTCTCGAACGTCTTGGTCTGCGGAAAGTTGTAGCCCATCGGGTCCTTCCACGGACCATAGACCAGATAGCCCAGCACCAGCGTGGCCACATAGACCAGCATCAGGCTCACCAGGATTTCATTGGCGTTGAACTTGTCGCGCAGCAGGGCCGTGAGCCCCGCCCAGGCCATGCCACCCAGCACCCCGGCGAGCAGGATGGCGGGCACGATCCACGGCCCGGTGGTCTTGTCGGCCAGCAGCGCCACGCCGCCCGCCACCACGGCACCGATCACGAACTGGCCCTCGGCACCGATGTTCCACACGTTGGAGCGGAAACACACGGCCAGCCCCAGCGCAATCAATAACAGCGGCGTGGCCTTGACCATGAGTTCACCCACGGCATAAGGCGTCTTGATCGGCTCCCAGAAGAAGACCTGCAACCCGCGCACCGGGTCTTTGCCCAGCGCCACGAACAAGGCCACACCAATCAACACCGTGACGGCCAGCGCCAGCAGCGGCGAGCCATAGGTCCACCAGCCAGAAGCCTGGGGGCGCGGTTCCAGCTTAAGCATGCTGCACCTCCGCTGCCTTGGCCTGTTGTGCGAGGTGCGCTTGGACATCGGCATGCCACAGCCCGCTCATCCATTCGCCAATGCGCTCTACCGTGGCCTCGGCGCGCGGCACGGAAGGCGACAAATGCCCCTTGGCCACCACGTGCAGCCGGTCACAGATCTCAAACAATTCGTCCAGCTCCTCACTCACCACCAGCACGGCGCAGCCCGCATCACGCAGCGCCAGGATGGAGCCGCGAATCTGCGCCGCAGCCCCCACGTCCACACCCCAGGTGGGTTGCGAGACGATGAGCAGCTTCGGGTTGGCATCGATCTCGCGCCCCACGATGAACTTCTGCAGGTTGCCGCCCGACAGCGACTTGGCCGCCGCGTTGGGGCCACCCGCCTTCACATTGAATCGCCGGATGATGTCCTCGGCATGCTTTTGCAGCGCGCCCACCTTGATCCAGCCACTGCCGCTGACCGCATTGGTGCGCGTGAGCAGCAGGTTGTGCGCCAGCCCCATGGTGGGCACGGCGCCCCGGCCCAAACGCTCTTCGGGCACAAAGTGCAGGCCCAGCGCACGGCGCTGGCCGGGGCCCATGCGGCCTGCGTTCTGGCCCGAGACCTGGATGCTCGCAGGCTCGGCCCGTTGGTCTTCACCCGACAGCGCATACAGCAGCTCTTTTTGCCCATTGCCGGACACGCCGGCAATGCCCACCACTTCGCCCGCCTTGACCTCGAACTGCAGGTCGATCAAGTCCACGCCGAACTGGTCGGCACGCGGCAGCGACAGGCCCTTGACGCGCAGCACCGTGGCGCCGGTCTGCACCGCGCGGTGCTCCAGCGCGGGCGGCTCGGCGCCAATCATCAGGCGCGACAGGGAGGCATTGGATTCCTCCGCCGGGTTGCACACGCCCGTCACCTTGCCGCCGCGCAGCACGGTGCAGGCGGTGCACAGCGCGCGAATTTCGTGCAGCTTGTGGCTGATGTAGAGGATGCTGCAGCCTTCCGAAGCCAGCTTGCGCAGCACCACAAAAAGCTTTTCGACCGCCTGGGGCGTGAGCACCGAGGTGGGCTCGTCCAGGATCAGCACCTTGGGGTTGGTGAGCAGCGCACGGATGATCTCCACCCGCTGCATCTCGCCCACGCTCAGGGTGTGCACGGGGCGCAGGGGGTCGATGTCAAGGCCGTATTCGGTGGCCTTGGCGGTGATGCGGCCGGTCACTTCGGCCAGCGTCAGGCTCTTGTCCAGGCCCAACCACACGTTCTCGGCCACCGTGAGGGTGTCGAACAGGCTGAAATGCTGGAACACCATGGCGATGCCCAGGGCCCGCGCTTCTTGCGGGTTGCGCACCTGCACGGCCTGGCCGTTGAAGAACACGCTGCCTTCATCGGGCTTGACCGAGCCGTAGATGATTTTCATCAGCGTGGACTTGCCCGCGCCGTTTTCGCCCAGCACGGCGTGGATTTCACCCGGCAGCACCGTGAGCGACACGCCGCTGTTGGCCACCACGGCCGGGTAGCGCTTGGTGATGCCCACCAGCTGCAGCCGTGGCGGCGCCGCACCAGGCGCTGAAGGATTGGGGGGAGAACTCATGCGGGGATTGTCTCTCAGTTTTACAACTTGTTATAAGAATGAAAATACCTCATGGCGCTTGTTCAGCATACTCAAGCAGCTATTCTTTTCGTAGCGAAGCAGCCACGGTTTTCACACAGTCACGCAGCCAGGCGGCCGCCGCCGAGTGGTGCGTGCGGGCGTGCCACAGCTGGTAGTACATGAGCCGAGGAAACGGCACCGGGCACGGCAATATGGCCAGCGGAAGTTGCTCCACATACCGCTCGCAGTACTGGCGGCCGGTGGTCAGCACAAGCAAGCTCGATGCCACGATGCTGGGGATGAGGCTGAAATGTGCGCAGCGCGCCGTGATGTGGCGCTGCATGCCCAAGCTGTCCAGGTGGGCGTCGATCACGCCGCGCGCGCCGGGGTGGGTGGGCGTGGGCGCGATGTGTTCGGCGGCCAGCCAGCTTTCCACGTCCCAGCCGCGCCGCACGGCGGGGTGGTCTTTGCCGACCAGGCAGACCACTTCGTCACCAAACAGGCGGCCCATGTGCAGGTCGTCCGGCGGCTGGGGCCAGTTGCCGATCACCACGTCCACCTCGCCCTGCGCCAGGTGCGCGTGATAGTGCGTGTCGGCCGACAGGGGCAGGATTTCGATGGGGCACAAGGGCGCTTCGACCTTGATGCGGGCCACGAGCTGGGGCAGGAACAGCGGGTCGAGGTAGTCGCTGGCGGCGACGCGGAAGGTGCGGGTGGCAGTGCGCGGATCAAATCCCCGCGCATCCGAAAACAAGGCTTCTGCGGAACGCAGGATGGCCCCTGCAGGCTCCACCATGCGCAGCGCAGCATCGGTGGGCATCATGCTGGCACCCGAGCGCACGAGCAGCGGGTCGCCCGCCAGGTCGCGCAGCCGCTTGAGCGCAGCCGACACCGCCGGCTGGTGCATGCCCAGGCGGACGGCGGCCCTCGATACGCTGCGTTCTGTGAGCACGGTGTGCAAGACCCTTATGAGATGGAGGTCTATCTTGTCGAAAAGGGCGTGGTCTCTCATAGCGGTGTGGGCATGGGTGCCATAAGCTTGCGCATATGCCGGTAACGGTACTGCGTTCTACCCTCTGCTGAACCTTTCCATCCAAGATCGAAGTGGCGTTTGTCATGACAACAAGACCCTTGCAATTCCTGCGCCGAGGCCAGCCCGTGGCGCTGGGCAATGTACCACCCGACCGCACCTTGCTGGAGGTGCTGCGCGAAGACCTGGGCTGCACCGGCACCAAGGAAGGCTGCGGCGAAGGCGACTGCGGCGCCTGCACCGTGGTGCTGGGAGAGGCGCGGGACGGCAAGCTGCACTACAGCGCGGTGAACAGCTGCATCCGCCTGGCGCATTCGGTGGATGGCATGGCGCTGTGGACGGTGGAGGACCTGGCGGAAGACCCACTGATCCAGCCAGTGGGCGATGCCGCAACGGCTCCTGGTCAAACCATCACGCTCCATCCAGCACAAGAAGCCATGGTGCAGTGCCACGGCTCGCAATGCGGCTTTTGTACCCCCGGCTTCGTGATGAGCCTCTTTGGCATGTACCAAAACCATGTGTGCCATGGCCAACCCATCACCCGCGAGCTGGCGCAGGAAGAACTCTCGGGCAACCTGTGCCGCTGCACCGGCTACCGCCCCATCCTGGACGCCGCACAGCAGATGGCCGCCCTGCCAGCGATGGCGGTGAACGAGCCGCTTTTGCTACAAAAATTAGAGCTGCTCGCGCTTGACCATCAAGCGCCAGATGCCAATTCTTCTTATATTTCACCCACCACGCTGCCCGACCTGCTGGCCGCACGCGCCGCGCACCCTGCGGCGCAGGTCGTGGCAGGCTGCACCGATGTGGGCCTGTGGGTGACCAAGCAGCACAAACAGTACGCGCAGATTCTGGATGTGACTCGCGCGGCAGAGCTGCGGCAGATCCAGCAGGACGCACACCACATCACCATCGGCGCCGCCGTCACGCTGACCGACGCCTTTGCGGCACTGACCGCGCAGTGGCCACAGCTGCACAGCTTTGCCACGCGCTTTGCGGGCCTGCCCGTGCGCAACTCGGGCACGCTGGGGGGCAACGTGGCCAACGGCTCGCCCATTGGCGACTCGATGCCGCTTTTGATCGCACTGCGCGCCCAGGTGGTGCTGGCCAGCGTGCGCGGCGAACGCGCCATGGCGCTGGAAGACCTGTACACCGGCTACCGGCAGAACGTGATGGCGCCCGACGAACTGCTGGCACGCATCGTGGTGCCCAGGCCGGGTGTCACGGAAGTGCTTCGGGCCTATAAGATTTCCAAGCGCTTCGACGACGATATTTCTGCCGTCTGCCTTGTCATCAACCTCGATATCGAAGCCGACGTGGTGCGCCGCGCCAGCATCGGCGCGGGCGGTGTGGCTGCCACACCAGCCCGCGCGCGCCAGACCGAAGCCGCGCTGACCGGCCAGCCCTGGAATGCCGACACCATCGCCCGCGCTGCGCAAGCGCTGCAAGGCGAGTTCAACCCCATCTCTGACATGCGCGCCAGCGGCACCTACCGCCGCACGGTGCTGGCCAGCCTGCTGCAGCGCTTCTGGCTGGAGAGCCAGGGCGAAGAGGCCGTGAGCGTGGAGAACTTCCGACTGGAGGCTGCGATATGAACCAGCGCGAATCTCTCCCCACGGACCTCCCGGTGAGCCGCGACGCCGTGGACGACCCGGTGGCTGCCACCGCCGACGCCCACGCCGCCGAGCCCCAAGCCCCGCAGCAGACCAGCGCACCCGCCAGTCCCCGCGCCATGGGCCAGTCGCACATCCATGAAAGCGCGCGCGCCCAGGTGGCCGGTGCCGCCCACTACATCGACGACCTGCCGGAGGTGAAGGGCACGTTGTACGCTGCGCCCATCCTCTCCACCGTGGCCCACGGCACGTTGAACAGCGTGGATGCCAGCGCCGCCCTGGCCCTGCCCGGCGTGCGCGGCGTGGTGCTGTCGTCCGACGTGCCAGGCGACAAGTTGCTGGCCGCCTTTGCGCACGACGAGCCCGTTTTTGCAGTCGACACCGTGCAGCACATCGGCCAGGTCATCGGCCTGGTGGTGGCCGACTCGGTCATGCAGGCGCGTCGCGCGGTGCGTGCCGTAAAGCTCGACATCACCCCCCTGCCCGCCGTGCTGAACGTGCACGACGCGCTCCAGGCCCAGAGCTACGTGCTGCCCCCCGTGTTCGTGCGCCGGGGTGACGCCGCCACGGGCCTTGCCCAATCGGCGCACCGCCTGCAAGGCGCGTTCGAGGTGGGCGGGCAAGAGCACTTCTATCTGGAAGGCCAGATCGCCTACGCGCTGCCGCTGGAGCAAAAGCAGTGGTGGATCTACTCCAGCACCCAGCACCCCGGCGAGGTGCAGCACTGGGTGGCGCACGCGCTGGGCATCGACAACCACGCGGTCAAGGTGGAATGCCGCCGCATGGGCGGCGGCTTTGGCGGCAAGGAGACCCAGGCCGGTCACCTGGCCGTGTGGGCCGCCGTGGCTGCCAATAAGTTCGGCCGCGCCGTCAAGCTGCGGCTGGACCGCGATGAAGACTTCATGGTCACCGGCAAGCGCCACCCGTTTGCGTACGAGTACGACGTGGGCTTTGACGACACCGGCCGCATCACGGGCCTGAAGCTTCAGATGGCCGCCAACTGCGGTTTCAGCGCCGACCTGTCCGGCCCGGTGGCCGACCGGGCCGTGTTCCATGCCGACAACGCGTACTACCTGAGCGATGTGGAAATCGCCTCCTACCGCTGCAAGACGAATACGCAGAGCCACACGGCGTTTCGCGGCTTCGGCGGACCGCAGGGCGTGATCGTGATCGAGGCCATCCTGGGCGACATCGCCCGCGCGCTGGGTCGCGATGCGCAGGACGTGCGCATGGTCAACCTGTACGGCAAGGATGCAGCCGACGGCCGCAACGTCACGCACTACCAGATGAAGGTGGAGGACAACATCCTCCACGCGCTGATGCCCAAGCTGGAGCGCGATGCCAACTACCGCCAGCGCCAGGCCGCCATCGCCGCGTGGAACGCCACAAGCCCCGTGCTCAAGCGCGGCATCGCCATCACGCCCGTCAAGTTCGGCATCAGCTTTACCGCCACGCTGTTCAACCAGGCGGGCGCGCTGGTGCATGTGTACACCGACGGCAGCGTGCAGGTGAACCACGGCGGCACCGAAATGGGCCAGGGCCTGCACACCAAGGTGGCGCAGATCGTGGCCGACGAGCTGGGTGTGCCGCTGCACCGCGTGCTGGTCACGGCCAGCGACACCAGCAAGGTGCCCAACGCCAGCGCCACGGCCGCCAGCAGCGGCACCGACCTGAACGGCCGCGCGGCGCAGTTCGCAGCCCGCAATGTGCGGGACAACCTGGCCTCGTTCGTGTGCGGGCTCGATGGCTGCGGTGCGGGTGCCATTCGCTTCGAGGGCGGCCAGGTGATCTCGCCCAAGAAGGTGCGCCCGTTCGACGATGTGGTGAAGGAGGCGTACGCCAACCGCATCCAGCTGTGGAGCGATGGCTTTTACCGCACGCCAAAGATCCACTACGACAAGGCCACGCTCACGGGCCGGCCGTTCTACTACTTCAGCTACGGCGCTGCCTGCTCCGAGGTGGTCATCGACACGCTGACCGGCGAAAGCCGCGTGGCGCGCGTGGACATCCTGCACGACGTGGGCCACAGCATCAACCCGGCCATCGACATCGGGCAGATAGAAGGTGGTTTTGTGCAGGGCATGGGCTGGCTGACCACGGAGCAGTTGGTGTGGAACGACAAAGGGTATCTGGCCACGCACGCGCCGAGCACCTACAAGATCCCGGCGACAGGGGACATCCCCCAACACTTCAAGGTGGAACTGTGGCCCGAGGCCAACCGGGAAGACAACGTGGGAGGCAGCAAGGCGGTGGGCGAGCCGCCGTTCATGCTGGCGATCAGTGTGTACGAGGCGCTGCGCAATGCGGTGGCTGCGGGACGTGAGGGGCGGGACGCTACAGAGCCCGTGGTGTTGATGGCACCGGCGACTGCGGAGAATGTGTTGCGCGCCTTGGGTAAATTGGGCGCGTGAAGGGCCTGCCTCCCGACCGTTTCACCGCACGATCCGTTCGGGCTGAGCTCGTCGAAGCCGGGGCGTCACCCTGACCGTTCGGGCCGGGCCTGTCGAAGCCAGGGTTTGAGCGCTGGATTTGCCGCATGTCTGGTTTCAGGGCGGGAGCCGGGGTGTGCGCCCGGCGGCGCAGTAACTTTCTCTTGCGTCGCCAAGAGAAAGTCACCAAAGAGAAGGCGACCCTACACGCTGCGTCCCTTCGCTTCGCTGCGGGCAACCTGCGGTGCTCTGTTTT
This sequence comes from Acidovorax sp. NN32, assembly GCF_057597245.1. Classification (NCBI taxonomy): domain Bacteria; kingdom Pseudomonadati; phylum Pseudomonadota; class Betaproteobacteria; order Burkholderiales; family Comamonadaceae; genus Acidovorax; species Acidovorax sp. NN32. Next base: position 1,443,254 of record NZ_CP199679.1, on the reverse strand, counting down.
GGCGGGGTCTCGCTAAACTCGCGCCGCTTCGCGTCACTCAAACAGACGCGAGCCCTGATCCGCCAAAACCTGCGCTCCTCGGCGCATCCTGAAGGGAACCCGGGGAGCGGGCTTCCACGCGGGCCATTGCTTCGCTGCGCAGCGCTCGGCCCCATCTCGCGGGCGCAAGCGCCTCGCGCTGCGCAGGCGGGGCCGAGCGCAGCAATGGCCCGTGTGGCTGTTCGGCTCCCCACCCCTGCTGGCTGCGCCTGCGGCGGGGCGGTTGCGGGGTGAGCATGGGCGTCGCAGCGCCCATGCCTCGTGAACTGACTCGCCGTGGTTGTCCGAGCGGCGCGCGCCAGCGCAAAGCGAGTTCCACGGCGCACCCCGCAACCGCCCCGACGCAGGTTGCCCCCACGCACCGCGTGGGGGCCGCAGACTGGGGGTCGCCTTTTCTTTGGTGACTTTCTTTTGGCGACCCAAAAGAAAGTTACTCGCCCGCCGGGGCGACATCCCGGCCTCCGCCCTCAAAACAGGCACGCCGCCCAACCAGCGCACAAGCCCAGGCTTCGACAAGCTCAGCCCCAACGGACTGGAGGGCACCACAAAACCACAAAAACAATAGCACCCAGCGCTCTCCAGACAAGCGCCAGGGTCCAAAATCACCCCAAAACCCCAGACACCAGCCGCAAGACGCGATCACACCGCGCTGCCAGCGACTCATCGTGAGTCACCATCACAAACGCCGTGCCTTGGTCGCGCGCCAGCTGCAGCATCAGGTCAAACACGCCGTCGGCGGTGCTGCGATCCAGGTTGCCCGTGGGCTCATCCGCCAGCACACACGCGGGCCGCGTCACCAAGGCACGCGCAATCGCCACACGCTGGCGCTCGCCGCCCGATAGCTCGGCGGGTCGGTGCATCAGACGCTCTTTCAAACCGACGGAGGTGAGCACCCGCTCAGCCTCGGCATGGCACTGCGCCAGCGGCAGACGACGGATGCGCAGCGGCATGGCCACGTTGTCCAGCGCGCTGAACTCGGGCAGCAGGTGGTGGAACTGGTAGATAAAACCCAGGTGCTGGTTGCGCAGCTGGCCCTGGCGCTCTGCTGACAGCGAAGACATCTCTTCACCCTTGAGGCGCACGGTGCCTGCCGTGGGCGCATCCAGCCCGCCCAGCAGGTGCAGCAGCGTGCTCTTGCCCGAGCCCGACGCGCCGACGATGGCCAGCGTTTCCCCGGCATGGATCTGAAGGTCCACGCCTTTGAGCACCGTCACGTCGAGGCGGCCTTCGGTGAATCGCTTGGTGAGGCCCTTGGCCTCCAGTACCACCACTCCAACTTTCTGATCACTCATAACGCAGCGCCTCGGCAGGGTTCACACGGCTGGCGCGCCAGCTGGGGTACAGGGTGGCGACAAAGGCCAGCACGAGCGAGATGATGCCAATGGGCAGGATGTCGCTGCTTTGCGGCTCGCTGGGCATCTTGCTGATGAGGTAGATGTCCTTGGGCAGGAAGCTCGCGTTCAGCGCTTTCTCGATGGCGGGCACGATCACGTCGATGTTGAGCGCAATGCCAAGGCCCAGCAACAGGCCCACGGCTGTGCCGATCACGCCCACCATGGCGCCCTGCACCACAAAGATGCCCATGATGCTCTTGGGGCTGGCGCCCAGCGTGCGCAGGATGGCGATGTCGGCGCGCTTGTCGGTCACCGTCATCACCAGCGTGGACACCAGGTTGAACGCAGCCACCGCCACGATGAGCGTGAGGATGATGAACATCATGCGTTTTTCCAACTGCACCGCAGCGAACCAGGTGCGGTTTTGTTGGGTCCAGTCGCGGATCAGCAGTTGGCCGCTCAAGGACTGCGCCAATTGCTGGGCCACCTCGCGCGCCTGGTGCAGGTCCTTGAGCTTCAGGCGCACGCCGGTGGGGCCTTCGAGGCGGAAGATGCGCTGCGCGTCCTCGTGGTGCAGCAGCACCAGGGCCGAGTCGTATTCGTAGTGGCCCGAGTCGAAGGTGCCTGCCACCGTCATCTGCTTGAGCCGAGGCACTACCCCGGCGGGAGTGACCTGGCCTGCGGGCGCGATCAGGGTGACCACATCGCCAGCGCGCACGCCTAAAGCGCGGGCCAGCTCACCGCCCAGCACCACGCGAAACTCGCCGGGCACCAGCAGGTTGAGCGTTTTTTCGTTGGTGGCGGCCAGGTCCGTCACGGCGCCTTCCAGCGCCGGGTCGATGCCGCGCACCAGCGCGCCCTTCATGTCCTCGCCGCGCGCCAGCAGCGCCTGCGCCGCCACGAACGGCGCCGCGCCCACCACGTTGGGGTTCTGCTTGGCCTCGGCCAGCGTGCGCGCTGGGTCGGGCAGCGCCGCGCCCTGGGGCGCAAAAATCTCGATGTGCGAGACCACGCTGAGCATGCGGTCGCGCACTTCCTTCTGAAAGCCGTTCATCACCGACAACACGATGATGAGCGCCGCCACCCCGAGTGCGATGCCCAGCATGGACACGCCCGAGATGAACGAGATGAAGCCGTTGCGCCGCGTGGCGCGGCCCGCGCGCGTGTAGCGCCAGCCCAGGGCCAGTTCGTAAGGGATTTGCATGAATAAGGAAAGAAGGCACTGCAGGGTGCGGAATGCACGCCACAGGCCGGCCAGATTGTGGCATCCCGGACAATAGAGCGAGTGAAACACTTTTACATACCCACGTTGGGCCTCCAGGCCAGTGATCGCAAGGCGCGGACCGCTGCCAAGGCTGGATGCCTTGGCAAGGTCCGCAACGCCGCGAGCGCTGGCCTGGAGGCCCAACCCTTCGGGAAAGCCGGGGAAAGGCCCGGCCACTGCGTTGCAGTCCGCTTGCGGTATCCCAACCGCTGCGCGTCCTGCGCCTTGTTGCCGGGCCTTTCCCCGGCTTTCGTGGGCACGTAAAAGTGTTCCACTCGCTCTAGCCATGTCGGACACCAACCATTTGCTCATTCCCTACGCCGCCAGCGCAGCCACCGGATGCCAGCAAGCCCTGCAGGGCCTGGCCCTGCCCCACCTGGACCGGCTTCTGGCCCGGCTCAGCCCCCATCCCACCCACAGTGACAGCGGCGAGGAAACCAGCTTTTCTGCCCCCCACGAACGCGCCCTGGCGCGCGCGCTGGGACTGCCAGCGCAGGACGGGCGCATCCCCTGGGCCGCGTGGCACCGCCACCAGCAAGGCCAGTCACCCAACGGTGACGTCTGGGCGTTTGTCACGCCCTGCCAGTGGCAGGTCAGCACCGACCACGTCACGCTGCGCAACCCCGAGCACCTCGCGCTGGATGAAGCCGCGTCGCGCGCGCTGCTGGCCATCGTCTCACCCTGGTTTGCCGAAGATGGCATCACCCTGCACTACGACCAGCCCACACGCTGGCTGGCCACCAGCCCCCTGTTTTCCGACCTGGCTACCGCCTCGCTGGAGCGCGTGCTGCAGCGCGATGTGCGCGCCTGGATGCCGGACGCAAAGGCGGCCCGGACCCTGCACCGTTTGCACAGCGAGATGCAGATGCTGCTCTACACCCACGCCTTCAACGACGAGCGCTCGGAGCGCGGGCTGCCGGTGATCAACTCGTTCTGGGTGCATGGTACCGGCCCAATTCCCACCCCTGCCCCGTCTGCCCTCCCCACGCCGACGGTGCCCACCACCTTGCGCGATGCGGCACTGAACGAGGACTGGCGCGCCTGGGCCGCCGCGTGGACCGCATTGGACGCAGGCCCGGTGGCCGATCTGCTGCGCAAGTCCGAAGGCGGCGTGCCGGTGCAACTGACCCTGTGCGGCGAGCGCAACACGCTGGCCTTCCACACCGCCCCCCGCACCCTGGCCCAGCGTTTTCAAAGCCTTTTCAGGACCCAGCGCTTTACAGACCTGCGCGAAAAGCTATGAAAATAGTAGCAAGAGACATTCCCCCCCGTGCCGCCTGGGCGCTGGAACAGGCCGGTGTGCACCCGCTGCTGGCGCGCCTGTATGCCGCGCGCGGTGTGCGTGCCAAGGACGAGCTGGACGACGGCCTGGGCAGGTTGTTGCCCCCCGCGGGCCTCAAAGGCATTGACACCGCCGCGCGCCTGCTGGCCGACGCCATGGCGCAGAACAAGCGCCTCATCATCGTGGCCGACTACGACTGCGATGGCGCCACCGCCTGCGCCGTGGGCGTGCGCGGCCTGCGGCTGCTGGGCGCTCAACAGGTGGATTACCTCGTGCCGGACCGCGTGACGGACGGTTATGGCCTCACCGCATCCATCGCCAGCCGCGTGGCCGAGCGCGGGGCCGATGTGCTGATCACCGTGGACAACGGCATCGCCAGCGTGGACGGCGTGGCCGAGGCCAAGGCGCTGGGCCTCACGGTCGTCGTCACCGACCACCACCTGCCCGGCCCCGAGCTGCCCACGGCCGATGCCATCGTCAACCCCAATCAGCCCGGCTGCACGTTCGAGAGCAAGTCCATGGCCGGTGTGGGCGTGATGTTCTACGTGCTGCTGGCCCTGCGCGCCGAGCTGCGGGCGCGCGGCATTTTTGACGCGGCCACCCAACCCAAGCTCGACCCGCTGCTCACCCTGGTGGCGCTGGGCACGGTGGCCGACGTGGTCAAGCTCGACGCCAACAACCGCCGCCTGGTCGCCCAGGGCCTGAAGCGCATCCGCGCAGGCCAGATGCCCGCCGGGGTAGCCGCGCTGTTCACCGCTGCCGGCCGCAAGGCGCCCGTGGCCACCACCTTCGACTTTGGCTTCGCCTTAGGACCGCGCATCAACGCCGCAGGGCGCCTGGCCGACATGACGCTGGGCATCGAATGCCTGCTCACCGACGACGCAGGCCGCGCCGCCGAGCTGGCGGGCCTGCTGGACGGCATCAACCGCGAGCGCCGCGAGATCGAAGGCGGCATGCGCGACCAAGCAATGCTGATGGCCGAAAGCCTGTTCCAGGAAGACGAAGAACCGCCCCCGGCCATCAGCGTGTTCGACCCGGACTTTCACGAAGGCGTGGTGGGCATCGTGGCCAGCCGCATCAAGGACAAACTGCACCGCCCCACCTTTGTCTTTGCGGCCAGCAGCGCGCCGGGCAAGGAGCACGAGCTCAAGGGCTCCGGCCGCTCCATCCCAGGCTTTCACCTGCGCGATGCGCTGGACCTGGTGGCCAAGCGCCACCCTGGCGTCTTGCTGAAATTTGGCGGCCACGCCATGGCGGCGGGCTGCACGGTGGCCGAAGAAGCGTTCGAGGTGTTTGAGCGCGCTCTGGCCCAGGTGGCGCAGGAGTGGCTGGACGCCGCCACGCTCACCCGCCGCATCGAGACCGACGGCCCATTGGCCCCGGAATACTGCCGCGCCGACATGGTGGACACCCTGCACCACGAGGTCTGGGGCCAGGGCTTTGCGCCCCCCACCTTCAGCGAAGAAGTGCAGATCGTGAGCCAGCGCCTGGTGGGCGAATCCAAGAACCACCTGTCGATCAAGCTCATGCACCAGGGCAACCCGGTGGACGCCATCTGGTTCGGCCACACCGAGCAGCTACCCGCACGCGTGCTGCTGGCCTTCCGGCTCGATGTGAACGAGTGGAAGGGCGAGCGCAAGGTACAGTTTCTGGTCGAGGGGGCTCAGATCTAGGAGTCTGTCGGACTTGGAGCGTCGAAGCGAAAATTGGCCCCAGCGAGGACAGTTTTTGCCGGATTTGCAGTCCCATAGCCGAGCTATGGGGCAAAAAGACGGTGGAAAATGGACCGCTGAGGTCAATTTGCAGCCGACGATTTCCAAGTCCGACAGACTCCTAGGGCAAGGCCCCACCCCACTCAGGCCTGCGCAGGGCCCTTGTTGCGCTGGCGGATCACCGTGACCGGCTCGCCGCCCTGACCCCAGTTCTCCGGGTCCACCTCGTCGATGATGACAGTGACAGTTTCAGGGCGCTTGTCCAGCACCTGCTGCATAAGCTGGGTGACGCCCGCAATCAAGGCGGCTTTCTGGGCTGCCGTGGTGGGCAGGTCGCGGCGCGCAAGGCGGATGTTGACCAGGGGCATGGGCAGGTCCTTTCGTCATACACAAAAAACAAAACAAAAGGCAGCCGGGGCTGCCTTGGGGGCGTGGTGCAAAAAATTTTGAGGCTTTTTGGCCTCTAGCGCCGAATGGGAAAGCGCTATTAGCTATTATTTTTATAGCAAACCTTCGCCACGCTCGGCGAACTTCAGAAGCTTTCCCAGTCGTCATCCCCGCCTTTGGCCACAGCCCGGGGTGCCGGTGCGGCGGGCGTGGCCGATGGTGCCGGCGCAGCGGCGGGCCGGCGGGCTGGGGAGGGGGCCGAAGACGCCAGCCGGGCCGCTACAGGGGCCTTGGGGGCCTGGGGAGCCTTGAGGGGCTGTGGCGCCTTGGCGGTTGCAGGTTTGTTGCCCAGGGCTGTCCTGGCCGCTGGCGCGGGCCGTGCTGCCGCCGTCGGCGCCAGGCGGGACGCTGCCGGCGCGCGAACTGCCAGCGCACCCACGTTGAACACCGCCACCACTTCGGCCAGCCGCTGGGCCTGGTCGCGCATCGAGGCTGCTGCGGCGGTGGACTCTTCCACCAGTGCCGCATTCTGCTGCGTCATCTGGTCGAGGTGCGTCACGGCCTGGTTGACCTGGGCAATCCCGTCGCGCTGCTCGGAGGAGGATGCCGTGATTTCGCCGATGAGGTCGCTCACGCGCTGCACGCTGGCCACGATCTCGCCCATGGTCTGGCCCGCCTGCGCGACCTGGGCAGAGCCCGACTCGACGTTTTCGACCGAGGCACTGATCAGGTTCTTGATCTCCTTGGCGGCCTCGGCGCTGCGCCCGGCCAGGCTGCGCACCTCGCTGGCCACCACGGCAAAGCCCCGGCCCTGTTCGCCTGCTCGGGCGGCTTCCACGGCGGCGTTCAGCGCCAGGATGTTGGTCTGAAAGGCGATGCCATCGATCACGCCGATGATGTCGCTGATCTTGCGCGAGCTGTCGGTGATCTGCTGCATGCTGGTGACCACCTGGCCCACCACTTCGCCGCCGCGTGCCGCCGCCTGGGCCGCCGTGCCCGCGAGCTGGTTGGCCTGGCGCGCGGTGTCGGCCGACTGGCTCACCGTGGCCGTAAGTTCTTCCATGCTGGCGGCCGTTTCCTCCAGGTTCGAGGCGGTCTGCTCGGTGCGGGCCGACAGGTCATGGTTGCCGTTGGCGATCTGGATCGAAGCCGACGAGACTGAATCCACACCCACCCGCACCTCGCTCACCACACCGCGCAAGCGGGTGGACATGGCCGACAGGGATCTCAGCATGTGGCCGAACTCGTCCTTGCGGGTGGATTGCAGCTCGCGCGTGAGGTCGCCAGCGGCGATGGCGTCGATGGTTTCTACCGCCTCGTCCAGTGGAACGGTGATGGAACGCACCAGCTTCCAGGCCAGCAGCAGCACCACCACAATCAGCACGGCCGACACCACCAGGCCCTGGATGGCGTAGGCAACGCGCCGTTGCGTGGTCTCGGCCCGGATCTCGTCGCGGCGCTTTTGCAGCACGGCGACAAACTCGTCCTGTGCCTTGAGGTAGCGCCCGACCATGGGGGTGAGTTCGTTGTCCGCAAACTGCTGGGTGGCCACACCATCGCCCGCGCCCTTGAGCTCCCAGGTCTTGGCAGTGGCGGCCAGCACCAGCTTGCGTTCGGCCAGCACCTTGTCGAGCGCCGCTTTTTCATCGGGCGCCGTGGCACCGGCCACGATCCCCTCTTGAATCTTGTTGATGCCGCCAATGATTTCCTTGACCTTGGCGTCGTACTGCTGGGCCAGCACCGCGTCGGTGGTGACGGCACCGCCCATCACCATGTTGACGGCGGTTTCGGTGGCACCCCGCCAGCGTATGGCCGCCGAGATGCGCTCTTCGATCTCGACCACCTGGTCCATCGCAGCCGACATGGAGCTGTTGGCCCGGTACTGTTGGAAGCCGGAGATCAACAGCATGGCCAGCATCAGCAGGATGAATGCTCCCCACAGCTTGCGCGAAACGCGGATATTGTCGATTTGCATGGTTCTTTTTCCTCGTGGACCTGGAAATGTAAGTGTGCGGCCAACGCGCGGCACGCAACATCCGATTGCGTCAACAGCAGGCCACAAGCCTACGCCAGCCCAGGCACTGCCCTGCCCTCTTTTTCCCGGGAGAAACCCGCACCCAAGGTGCCGGAGGTGACAGGACGGCCCACCCGGGGGTCAGCGGCACCTGGCAGGACTCCGGAGAACCCGTCCACGACGGCACAGGGGTTGCGCGGTGGCGCGCGATATCGGTACAAGCCCTAAAATGGCACGGTGACATCCATACTGAACGCCGACCTGCATTGCCATTCCGTGGTATCCGACGGAACCCTGACCCCGGAGGATCTGGCCGCCCGCGCGAAAGCCAACGGTGTCGAGCTGTGGGCACTCACCGACCATGACGAAATCGGCGGCCAGCACCGCGCCGCCGCCGCTGCCCATGCGCAGGGCATGGCCTACCTCACGGGCGTTGAAATCTCGGTCACCTTTGCCGACACCACCGTCCACATCGTCGGCCTGGGTTTCGACCCCCACGACACCCGACTGGCCGAGGGCCTGGCCGCTACGCGCGGTGGGCGCGGCGAACGCGCCAAGGACATGGCCGAACAACTGGCCCAGGCGGGTATTCCGGGCGCTTACGAGGGCGCGCTGCAGTTCGTAGGCAACCCGGCATTGATTTCACGCACCCATTTCGCCCGCTTTCTGGTGGAGACCGGGGTCTGCAAGGACACCTCCGAGGTATTTCGCAAATACCTCATCGAAGGCAAGCCCGGTTATGTACCGCACCGTTGGGCGTCGCTGGGCAACGCCGTGCGCTGGATCACCGAGGCAGGCGGCATGGCCATCATTGCCCACCCGGCGCGCTACAAGTTCAGTGCCAACGAAGAATTTGCGCTGTTTTCCGAATTCAAGGCCCACGGCGGGCGCGGGGTGGAAGTCGTCACCGGAAGCCACAGCGCAGCCGAATATGTCACCTACGCCGCGATGGCGAAGGAGTTTGGGCTGGCCGCCTCGCGCGGCAGCGACTTCCACAGCCCGGACGAGTCCCACACCGACCTGGGGACCTTGCCGCTGCTACCCGGCCAGCTCACCCCGGTCTGGGAACTGCTGGCTGAACGCATCCGGCACCCCGCTGCCGTTTGAGACGAGACGCACCATTTCATGGCCCAGTATTTCGAAGTCCACCCCGACAACCCCCAGCCGCGCCTGCTCAAGCAGGGCGCCATGCTGCTGCAAAAGGGCGGCATTCTGGCCGTGCCCACCGATTCCAGCTATGCGCTGGTCTGCCACCTGGACGACAAGGATGCCGTCGATCGCATGCGCCGCATCCGCCAGGTGGACGATAAGCACCACCTCACCCTGTTGTGCCGTGACCTGTCGGAACTGGCCAACTATGCCCGCGTGGACAACCGCCAGTACCGCCTGCTCAAGCTGGGCACGCCCGGGCCCTACACCTTTATCCTCGAAGCGACCAAGGAAGTGCCGCGCCGCGTGAGCCACCCTTCGCGCAAGACCATCGGTCTGCGCGTACCCGACCGCAAGGGCCTGCAGCTGCTGCTGGAGCTGCACGGCGCCCCGCTGCTGGCCACCACGCTGATCCCGGCCGGCGAGACCGAGCCCCTGAACGACCCGCAGGAAATCCGCGAACGCTACGAAAAGCTGGTGGACGCCATCGTGGACGCAGGCGCCTGCCCGCTGGAACCCACCACCGTGGTGGACCTGACGCCCATGGGCAGCGGCGGCGAACCCGAAGTGGTGCGCGAAGGCCGGGGTAGCTTGCAGGCGCTGGGGTTGTAGCCGCAGCTCCTCACCTCGACTGCCATAGCGCTTGCCCGGGGCCTCCACAACTGGCGCGGCCCCATCCCAGCGCCACCGTGGAACTGTGGCTTTGCCAGGCCACCGGTGGCGTCCCCCTGAGGGGGAAGCGGCGCAGCCGCTCAGGGGGCTATAACTTGAACGCACCCACAGCCTGCTCCAGATCGCGCGCCTGGGCCGTGAGCGAGGTGGCGGTAGAAACCGCGTTCTGAACCAGCGCAGCCGTTTCCTGGGTGGTGCCGTCCATGTGCGACACGGCGCCGTTCACATGGCTGATGGCATCGCTCTGCTCGCGCAGGGCGTGGGAGATTTCGCCAAGCAGTGCGCTGACCTGCCCGACGGCCGCCACGATCTCCTGCATGGTCTTGCCCGCCTTGCCCACCTGGCCCGCCCCGCTTTCCACCTGCTCGACCGACGCGCTGATCAGCGTCTTGATCTCGCGCGCGGCCACGGCGCTGCGCTGGGCCAGGTTGCGCACCTCGCTGGCCACCACCGCGAAGCCACGGCCCTGCTCGCCCGCGCGGGCGGCTTCGACAGCGGCGTTCAGCGCCAGGATGTTGGTCTGGAAGGCAATGCCTTCGATGACCTGGATGATGTCCACGATCTTGCGCGAGCTGCCACTGATGGCCTGCATGGTCAACACCACATCGCCCACCACCGCGCCCCCTTGCTCTGCAATGCCCGAGGCCTTCACCGCGAGGTCGCTGGCGGAATGGGCGCGCTCGGCGTTCTGGCGCACGGTGGCGGTCAGCTGCTCCATGCTGGCAGCAGTTTCGGTGAGTGAAGAGACCTGGTCTTCCGCATGGCGGGAAAGGTCGGTGTTGCCATGGTCGATGTCTGCGGCAGAGGCGCTGATGGCATCGGCGTCCTGCTTGATGCGCGATACCAGGTCGGTCAGCGTGTCCTCCATGGTGCCCAGGGCGTTCAGGAGCCGGCCAAAGTCGCCCTGCAAATCGGAGCTGAATTCCTGGCTCAGGTCGCCCGAAGCCACGGTTTCTGCAATCAGGATGGCCTGGTTGAGCGGCGCCACGATGCTCATGCGCAGGCTGAACACAGCCAGCAGCGCCAGCACAAACGCCACACAGCTGCAGCCGATGATCCATGCCCGGGCGCTTTGCAGGTGCGCCTGTGCTGCCTGGGCCTGGGGCGCCGTCACAGGCGCGCCCTGCAGTGCCTGCTCGGCCCCGCCGATGCCAGCCAGCGCCATGACCATCAACAGCAGCACCAGCAGTGCCATACCGCCAAACGCCAGGGCCAGGCGCGTTCCAATTTTCAGGTTGTTCCACATGATGTCGTGCCTCTCCAGGGCTGTTGTTTTGGTTTTTTGGGTCGCCCCGGGGGCAACTGTCAGATGCTAGCAATGATCACGGCGCTGCGGGCGCCCTCGGCATACGTACATCCCACATAGAACTTGCGCGAATCGGGATGCAACAACCGCCTTGCCTGGGGGTGAGCCACTTGCCCGAGTCCTGTTGTGCGCCAGTCATCCCACCACCGGCATACCGTGTACTCCGCGCGGGTCGCCCCGGCAACGGCTGGGGTGGCGGGCGTCTGAGACAATCACCGGGTGGACATCTCCAATCTCATCCAAACCGTTCTGATCTACGCCCTGCCGGTGCTGTTTGCCATCACCGTGCACGAGGCAGCCCACGGCTACGCCGCGCGCCACTTTGGCGACAACACTGCGTACATGATGGGCCGGATCACCCTCAACCCGATCAAACACATCGACCCGGTGGGCACCATCCTGATGCCGCTGCTGCTGTACTTTGCGACCTCGGGAGCCTTCCTGTTTGGCTATGCCAAGCCGGTGCCGGTCAATTTCGGCAACCTGCGCAATCCCAAGAAACACATGGTCTGGGTGGCGCTGGCGGGCCCGGCGTCCAACTTCATCCAGGCCATTGGCTGGGCCGTGCTGCTGGTGGCACTGGTGGGCTCTGGCGTGGAGGAGCGCTTTTTCATCGAGATGGCCCGCGCTGGCGTGCTGGTCAACCTCGTGATGTGGGCGTTCAACCTGTTTCCGCTGCCGCCGCTGGATGGCGGGCGCATCCTGGTGGGCCTGCTGCCCTGGAAACAGGCGCACATGGTCTCTCGCATCGAACCCTGGGGCTTTTTCATTGTGATGGGCCTGGTGATCGCTGGGGTGGTGGGCACGCTGTGGCTACGCCCGCTGATGTCGCTGGGCTACGGCGTCATCCAGTTTCTGCTCACCCCGCTCACAGCACTGTTGCGTTAATTCTTCTCCCCCCGTTTCTTGCTGACATCCTTCCCATGAGCATCACGCGTTTTCTCACCGGCATTACCACCACGGGCACACCCCACCTGGGCAACTTCGTGGGCTCCATCCGCCCCTCGGTGGCCGCCAGCCTCACGCCCGGCGTGCAGAGCTTTTACTTTCTGGCCGACTACCACGCGCTCATCAAGTGCGAAGACCCGGTGCGCATCCAGCGCTCCACGCTGGAGATCGCCGCCAGCTGGCTGGCCGCAGGGCTGAACCCCGAGAAGGTCACGTTCTACCGCCAGTCCGACATCCCCGAGATCCCCGAACTGACCTGGCTGCTGACCTGCGTGACGGGCAAGGGCGTGCTCAACCGCGCCCACGCCTACAAGGCCAGCGTGGACAAGAACACTGCCGCCGACCGCGATGCAGACGACGGCGTGACGGCCGGCCTGTTCATGTACCCCGTGCTGATGGGCGCCGACATCCTGATGTTCAAGGCGCACAAGGTGCCCGTGGGCCGCGACCAGATCCAGCACATCGAAATGGCGCGTGACATGGCTGCGAGCTTCAACCACCTGTATGGCGAACACTTTGTGCTGCCCGAGGCCGCCATTGACGACCATGTGGCCACGCTTCCCGGCCTGGACGGGCGCAAGATGAGCAAGAGCTACGACAACACCATCCCGCTGTTCAGCTCGCGCGAGCAGCTCAAGAAGCTGATCGGCGGCATCCTGACCGATTCGCGCGCACCCGGCGAGCCCAAGGATACCGAGGGATCGGCGCTGTTCCAGATCTACCAGGCGTTTGCCACGCCCGACGAAACCGCCGCCCTGCGCCAGGCCTACGCCGACGGCATCGCCTGGGGTGATGCCAAGAACACCCTGTTCGAACGTGTGGACCAGGTGATCGCCCCCATGCGTGCGCAGTACGAAGAACTCATCCACAACCCCGCCCGCATCGAGCAGACCCTGCTGGCCGGTGCCGAACGCGCCCGTGCGCTGGCCACGCCGTTCATCCGCGAGCTGCGCGCCGCTGTGGGCCTGCGCAGTCTGGCCCAGGCCACTGCGGCGCCCAAGCCCGCCAAGGCCGCGAAGACAGCGCTGCCTTCGTTCAAGCAATACCGCGAAGCCGACGGCAAGTTCTACTTCAAGCTGGTGGATGCCGATGGCCGCCTGCTGCTGCAAAGCACCGGTTTTGACGCGCCCAAGGAAGCAGGCCAGGCCATTGCCCAGTTGCAAAAAGACCCGGACGCACTGCAGACACTGGCACCGCGCCTGGCACCGGTGGAGGGCGTGAGCGCCGACGATGTGGCAGCCGCGCTGCAGGCGCTGGCAGAGGCTGCAGCCGCCGCGTAAACCGCTCTGTCCCTGTCCAACGCGGGATCCGGGGTCGGAATGCGCTGGGGGGAAGCGGTCACTTTTTGATAGCTGCTTGCGCTTTACCAATAAGCGCTAGCGGCCAAAATTATTCAAATATTCATCTCCAGGGTGAATCCGCAGAATACCCGCCTGGCTGCGACAGAAGATGGTGGTGTGTGCGCAATGCGCCTACGCTGTCGGCGTGGGCCTTGTGCGTAAACTGTCCGTTCTGTTCTTGGAGACTCCCATGAAACTGCCAGTTGCCACCCTCTCCGTGCTCGCCGTGCTGGCGGGCTGCAACGCTACCAGCCCCCACCACCCCTCGGGGCCCATGGCATCGGGCCGTGACCGCACCTTCAGCGTGCCCGTGTACGGCACCGACACGTCCCCCGCCTATGCAGCGGCCACGCGCGAATGCCAGCGGCTGGCGCTGTTCCCCAAGCTGCTGCGCAACGATGGCTCGCGCCTGATTTTTGAATGCGTGAGCGAAGCCCCCGACCGCCAACCCTGATCCCTGCCATGGTCTGGTTTCTGCGGCGCCCCCTCAGGGCGCATGGCGTGGGCCTGACAGCCGCGCTGGTCTGCGCCTGCGCCCATGCGGGGCCTGCGCAAACCACCGCACCCGCCACCTGGACCAACAGCCTGGGCATGGTCTTCCAGCAGGTCCCGGCAGGCCGCTTCACGATGGGAGGCGTGGAGCCGCCCGATACCCTGGCACGCGCGTACCCGGCGCTGGAGGCCAGGCGCTTTACCGAGTTGACCGATGAAGGCCCCGCGCACACGGTGCACATCCGGCGGGCGTTCTACCTGGGTCGGCACGAGGTCACCGTGGGGCAGTTCCAGCGCTTTCTGGAGGCCTCGGGCTACCAGCCCGAATCGGAAGCCGATGGCACGGGCGGCTACGGCTACAACGCGCAGTACGACCCCTCCACCACCCAGCGCGGCGATGCCTTTGAGGGCCGGGACCCTCGCTATTCGTGGCGCAACCCGGGTTTTGCGCAGGGGCAAGACCATCCCGTCGTGAACGTCACCTGGAACGACGCCCAGGCCTTGGCCCAATGGCTGAGCCGCACCGAAGGCCACCACTACCGCCTGCCCACCGAGGCCGAATGGGAATACGCCTGCCGCGCTGGCACCCGCACCCGCTATCCGCATGGCGACGACCCGCAGGGCCTGCTGCACACCGCCAACACCTTTGACCAGGAGGTCGCCCCGCTGTGGCCCCGCTGGCAGCAGCACGCCTTGGCGGGCAGCGACGGCCATGTTTTCACCGCCCCGGTGGGCAGCTATGCGCCCAATGCCTTTGGCCTGCACGACATGCTGGGCAATGCCTGGGAGTGGGTGTCGGACTGGCACGGGGACACCTACTATGCGCACTCCCCGCGCAATGATCCACAAGGCCCCGCAGACGGCACGGTGCGCGTGCGCCGGGGGGGCTCGTGGCACACTTGGTCGTTTTATGCCCGCTGCGGCTACCGCAACTGGAACAGCCCTCAAACCCGGTACACCCTGGTCGGCATGCGGCTGGTGCGCGAAATCTCTCCCCAGCCCCTTCCCCGGTCGCGGCGAACGAGAGAGCGTTAACAAATGTCAACTGCCGGGCGGTAGGCCGGTGCGCAGCAGCGCAGACGGCGGTTATCGCGAATAATCCGCAATTGCATTTTCGACAGGGGAGAAAACCATGCGCATAGCCGCGTTGGACGACGATGCGCTCCAGCTGGATCTGATCAAACAGGCCACGGAGGCAATGGGCCACGTCTGCCACACCCACCTCAACGGTGCCGACTTCCTGCGCGAGATGCGCCGCGAGACCTTTGACCTGTTGATCGTGGACTGGCACCTGCCAGACACGACGGGGCCTGAAGTGGTGCGCTGGGTGCGCAAAAATGTGGGCACCCAGTTGCCCATCCTGTTCGTCACGCACCGCCAGGAAGAGCGCGACATCGTCGAAGGCCTGGGCAGTGGCGCCGACGACTTCATGGTCAAGCCGGTGCGCATTGGCGAGCTCAATGCCCGCGTCTCGGCCCTGCTGCGGCGGGCCTACCCAGCCAATGTGGGGGGCGTGGTGGAGTTCGGGCGCTACCGCTTCCTGTCCGAAACCCGGTCCATCGAAATTGACGGCGTGCCCGTGGAGCTCAAGAACCGCGAGTACGATCTCGCCCTGTTTCTGTTTCAGAACATGGGCAGACTGTTGTCGCGCGACCACCTCAAGGACATCGTCTGGGGCCAGGTGGCGGATGTCATGTCGCGCTCGCTGGACACCCACATCTCGCGCCTGCGCACCCTGCTGGACCTGCGGCCCGCCAACGGCTTCATCGTCTCGGCGGTCTACGGTGTGGGTTACCGTTTTGAAGCTGTTGAGGCCCAGCGAAGGGCCTGACCCCCAACTATCAACGGCGGCATCCTCACGGCATGCCATCGCCAGCCCGCCTGCACCGAGCGGCACGAAGGAGATTTCACGTGGCAACGAACACCGGCCGCCCCCGCTGGGCCCTGCGCGCCAGCGCGGCACTCACCCTGGGTTTCCTCGGTAGCGTGGCGGGCACCAGCGCCCAGGCGGCTCCCCCTGCCGCCACCACGCCGCAGGGCGATGAAATTGCCCACACCGTGCAGGAAGGGGACACGCTCGAAGGCTTGGCCAAGGCCTATCTGGCCGCGCCCCGGCAGTGGCCGCTGCTGCAGGCCCGCAACAAGGTGGCCAACCCCCGGCGCCTGGTGCCGGGTTCGGTGGTGTGGATTCCGGTGCGCCTGCAACCCGCCGAGTCGGCCACGGTGGAGTTCGTGCACGGCACGGTCACCGCCCAAGCCCGCGCGGGCGACGCACCGGCGCCCGTCACCCAGGGCGGCAAGCTTGAAGAGGGCACCGCGCTGCAGGTGGGGCCGGATGCTTTTGTCTCCGTCAAGCTGGCCGACGGCACGGTGGTGCGGGTGCAGGCGCAGTCCGAACTGCTACTGCGGCAGCTGCGCCGCCGGGGGCGTGCGGGCAGCCTGCAGTCGGTGCTGGAGATGCGCAGCGGTGCGGTGGAATCCAGCGTGCCACCCAATGCCGAGGCTTTTCGCCGCTTTGAGCTGCGCACGCCCCTGGCCGTGACCAGTGTGCGCGGCACCCACTTTGGCGTTGCGATGGGCGAATCGGGCCAGACCACCGCATCGGTGCTTAGCGGCTCGGTGGCCGTACAGTCCCGCCAGCAAGAAACCACTGGCCCATCCAATTCGTCTGCGGCAGCGGCCTCGATGCTGGCTCCGGGGCAAGGGCTGGCAGTGGCGGCCGATGGCAGCGTGGGCGCACCCCGCCCGCTGCTGGTGGCGCCCGACACATCGGGCGTCCCTGCCATGCTCAGCGATGCGAGCATTCTGGCCATCAACGTGCCACCACTGCCGGGCGCCGCGCGCTACCAGGCCCAGGTGGCGCAGGACGCCGACTTCACCCAGGTGCTGCGCCACGGCAGTTTTGCCGACGGCCAGCTGCGCTGGAAAGCCGTGGAAGACGGGCGCTACTACCTGTCGGTGCGCGCCCTGGACGACGCGGGCATCCCCGGTGTGCCTGCCGTGCAGCCTTTTGTGGTCAAGACGCGCCCCGTGGCCCCGCTGTACCAGCAACCTGCGCCCGGCGCGGTGCTGGCCAGCGGCACGGGCGAGCTGCGGTGCACGCAGGTGCCCGGTGTGGCCTGGTACCGCCTGCAGGTGGCCCGCGATGCGCAGTTCACCCAGCCCGTGCTGGACGAGCAACGCCTCACCGAATGCCGCCTGCCGCTGAACACGCTGCCGGTAGGCAACTATTTCTGGCGTGCGGCCAGCCTGCTGCAGCTGCCAAACAGTCCGAGCAGTCAGGCCGACCAAGGTCCGTTTGCCCCGCCCCAGCCCTTCTCGGTGGCAGACCGCCCCGCCACGCTGTCGCCCCAGTCATTGCAAGCGCAGGATGGCGACACCACGGTGCGGGTGCACTGGCCCGCGCAGCCTGGCCAGCGGTTCCGCCTGCAACTGGCCCCAGCCAACGACCTGGCGTTTGACAAGGTCGTGCTCGACACCCAGCTCGACACCCCTGCATGGACCGCCAGCAACCTGCCTGCAGGCGACTACCTCGTGCGCATCCAGGTGCTGGATCCCACGGGGCTGCAGAGCGACTTCTCGCCGCCGCGCCAGATCCGGGTCGGCTCGGGCATCAGCACGGGTTCGGGTCTGCCGGTCTCCACCTCGAACGGCCAGCCCGTGGCACGCCCTTGAGCCGCGCACGCCGTTTGCCCCGGGCCCGAGGGTTCTGAGCCCATGATCACCGCCGGACGCACCCGGGGCCAGCAACGGCGCCTGGAATGGAGCCTTCTGGCCGCCGCCTTGCTGGGGCTGGTGGCCTGGCTCAGCACCGCCGACAGCCTGAGCCGGATGAACCACCTGGTGCAGGACGCTGGCCTGCGCCTGCTTTCGCGCCCCGCGCACCCCGACATCGTCATCGTTGCCATCGACGACCCTAGCATCGCGGCCATTGGCCGCTGGCCCTGGCGCCGGGCGCTACACGCAGAGTTGATCGCGCGCGTATCGGCACAGCAGCCCCGCGCCATCGGCATGGACGTGCTGTTCAACGAAGAAGACCTGGACTACCCCGAGGACGATGTGCTGCTGGCCGACGCCATGCGGCGCAGTGGGCGGGTGGTGCTTCCGGTGCTGCGGCGCGGTCACGGCCCGGCAGCCAACATAGCCGACCTGCCCTGGCCCGCATTTGCAGACGCCGCAGCCGGCCTGGGCCATGTGCATGTGGCCCCCGACAACGACGGCGTGGTGCGCAGCCTGTACCTGCAGGAAGGACCCGCCGCCGCGTCCTGGCAGCACTTCAGCATGGCGCTGAAATGCGTGGCCGCTTCCACATCCGCATCACAAAAATCGCCCCAGTGCAATGCAGCGCGCGCCGCACCGGTGGCCGATGGCGCTGCAGCCACAGAGCGTCCAGGCAGTGGCCCCTGGCAACGCGCTGACCGCACGCTGATTGCCTATGCCGGCGGCCCTGGTCACTTCACCACGTACTCCTACATCGATGTGCTGCGCGGCCAGGTGCCGGCAGATGCGTTTCGCGGCAAGTACGTGATCGTGGGCGCTGCGGCCTCGGGCCTGGGCGACATGTTTGCCACCCCCGTGAGCGAGCAATCGCGGCTGATGCCCGGCGTGGAGGTGGTGGCCCAGGTGCTGGACGGCCGCCTGTCGGGCGTGCGGATCGAGCCTGCCGCCAACGCCCTCAACACCCTGTTCAACCTGGCGCCCGTGGTGTGCGCGCTGCTGGCTCTGCTGTTGCTGGGCCCCTTCGTGGCCTTGCTCACCAGCGCAGCGCTGGGCGTGGTCACCCTGCTGCTCAGCGTGGCCCTGCCTTCGTGGATAGGCCTGCAGTTCGCACCCGCTGCGGCTCTGACTGGGCTGGTGCTGGCCTATCCGCTGTGGAGCTGGCGGCGCCTGAGCGCAGCCGCACACTTCCTGCGACTGGAGATGGAGCGCCTGCAACGCGACGGCCTGTCGATGCGGCTGCAGCAACGCCCCGGGGATTCCGGTGACTTTCTGGAAAAACGCATCAATGCTGTGGAACGCGCATCGCGCCAGTTGCGCGACCTGCACCACTTCGTAAGCGAAAGCCTGCAGCAGCTGCCCTCCCCCACCATCGTCTGCGACCCGCAGGGGCGCATCCTGCTCACCAACATGGCGGCACGCCGGCACGTGGGCGGAGACCCCCAGGTGCCGCTGCAGGGCCAGTCCGTGGTCGAACTGCTGCACGATCTGGTGCACACCGGCACCGGCCAGCCCCTGGTCACGCAGGACAAACTGCACAACCACCACATGCCCGAACAGAGCGAAGGCCGCGATGCCCAGGGCCGCAACCTGCTGGTGCTGTGCAAGCCCTTCACCGACCTGGCCAAGGCCGGCTGGCTGCTGACCCTGGTGGACCTGACGGACATGCGCCGCGCCCAGCTGCAGCGCGACCAGGCGATGAACTTCATCTCGCACGACATCCGTGCACCCAATGCATCCATCCTCACGCTGCTGGAGATGCAGCGAGCCTACCCTGGCCGCATGCCGGATGACGAGCTGATGCTGCGCATCGAGCGCTATGCACGCGCGTCGCTGGGCATGGCCGAAAACTTCGTCAAGCTCGCCAGCGCCGAGTCGCAGGAATACCGCATGGCGCCCCTGGACCTGGTGGCCGTGCTGGCCGAAACCGTGGACGACATCTGGGCCTTGGCCCGCGACCGGGGCGTGGAGGTAACCATCGCCAGCGCGCCGGAAACCGCCCTCACCGTGGGAGACCGCGCCCTGCTGTCCCGCGCGCTGACCAACGTGCTGAACAACGCCGTCAAGTTCAGCCCCGAAGAAGGCACGGTGCAGTGCTCCATCGTGCAACGGGGGGCACACTGGATCGTGTCAGTGCGCGACGAAGGCCCCGGCATCGCCCCGGAACTGCAGGGCCAGCTGTTCGCACCCTTCCAGCGGCTGCACGACCGCAGCCACCCCGCCATCGGCGGTGTCGGCCTGGGGCTGGCCCTGGTGCACACCGTGATCCACCGGCACGGCGGAACGCTGGAGGTGGACAGCGATGTGGGACGGGGAGCGGAGTTCAGGCTGGTATTGCCTCTGGGCACTTGACCCAGGAAAGAACTCGCCAGTCCACTGAAACCGAGAAATCGGCTGTGCGCCGAGGTGGCAGCGGGTGCAGCGCAAGGCGCGGGCTGTGGCCAAGGCTGGCCGCCTTGGCAAGGCCCGCAACGCCGCGCTGCGCCTGCTGCCACCCCGGCCCGAAGGGTGAGGGTCTGGCAGGGCCGCCCTCGTCGTTGCCGTGCTCGCCGGGTATGCACCCGCCTGCGCCCGCCGCCTAGAGGGCGGCCCTGCCAGACCCTCACGAACAGCCGATTTCTCGGTTTCAGTGGACTAGCCCAGCTGGCCAAGCTGCGCCACGGAGCCGGCAAACCAGTTCTGGTCCACGGCACCCACCACACCCGCCACCGGGCTGCCGCCATTGGAGGAGCCATCGCTGTACTGCCAGAACGTCCAGGACGACCAGGGCGGCGGCACGTGCGGGTAGGCCGAGTACGCAGCCAGCCACAGCGGGCGGGAGGCCAGCGCCTGGCAACCGGGCAGCGCCTGAAGCGCCTGCCAGAAGCCCGTGTCGGTGTAGACCATGGTCTGGCGCCCAAACAGCGCATCGGCCTCGGACAGGAATGCCAGGGCCCACTGCAGGACTTCGGAGGGGTTTTGCCCATCCAGGGTTTCCAGATCCAGCACCGGTGGCAGATCCGCAGGCCCCACCGTCCCATCGGCGCTGACCGTGTTGTAGAAAAACTGTGCCTGGGCGACGGCATCGCTGCCAGCATGGCCGAAGTGGTAGGCGCCGCGGCGCAATCCTGCGGCCGCGCTGCCCGTCCAGTTGGCGCGGAAAAGCGGGTCCACATAAGCAATGCCTTCGGTGGCCTTGATGAAGCAGAAGGCCACGTCGCTGCCAGCCACACTCGGCCAGTCGACATTGCCCTGGTAGTGGCTGACGTCGATACCACGGGTTTGCGCAGTCATGGCGTCACACCACGTTGTTGAGCATGGTGACCTGTGTCTGCAACAGGCCGTCGATGCGGATCGTCGTGGTCAGCGGCTGGCCTTCATCCCACATCACGCCGCAGTTGTATTGCAGGGTGTTGGGGTTCAGGACGCTGCCGTTGACCTTTTGCTGGTAGGTAGTGTCCCCACCGCCTGCCCCCTGGATGCCGATCCCCCAATGGCACCAGCCGTACCAGCTCGGCGACTTCATGACCATGGTGTAGACCGCAGAGCCGTCGTCAGGCAACACCGTGTGCCCATTGACTTCTGCCGTGAGCTTCATCAGGGCAAAACGGCAGGCGTCCTGCGCTGCCACATTGCCACCCAGTGCGTTGGCGAAATTGGCGGCCAGTGTGGTGTGGTAAGGCACCGTCTGCGGAAAGATCACATCGGTGACCGCAAAAAACGCCGCATTCAGACCGGTGGGAACACGCTCGGCATTGAACACTAAGGCGCCGTTGTCCGAGGTATAGATGGTGGTGGCTGCGTAGGGGTCGTCGGCATTCACGTATTCACCATTCAACGCCCAACCCCAGCAGGCGGCGTTCACAAAGGGCGCCTGCTGCGAGGTTGGCACCGTGGCACCGTTGCGAGGATGTGGCTGGCCCGCAGGAGCCAGCAAATTGCGTTGAGTGTCAGACAGGTAAGGCATGGTTTTCTCCGTCAATGGATCGGTGCGGATGGCAAGCGCATCTCGCTCGATACATTGTGGAGACCCTTTTCTCGCTTGGCGATTACAGCCCATTACACGCCATCACAGGTACTGACCCACCGCTCTGCACACCAGTCTGCAGCCGGCCTGGGGAGCAGATTCTTTGCACCGTCGTGCCGCTGCAGTCAATCCCAAAACTACCTGGCCCTGCAAACAGCGGGGTCAAAAGTCAGTTGAATGGCTGGGCTGCGCGATGCCTTGCAACGGGGCGTCACGCCGTTGAGATCCCGCGCAATTGCAAACAGAAAGTTAACTACCAGATTTGGTAGTTGCGTGGGGAGGACAGCGCCAACACACTCATTGGGCTGCATCGGGATTTCTTGGCGAACGCCCGGACAGGAAACCGGCGTCCGCTGCACAGCGGCATGCCACGGGCTGCGAGGCATCACATTCAGCCATGCGCGGGGCCAAAGGAAACCGCGCCGCAAGGTGTGACGAAGAAAAAATGAGGGACTGACTGATGGCAATCCTAAAAAACCGCGCAACACAGCGCAAGATCCATTTGCGAACACTTCACGTGTTTGGGCGAGGCCGTTCCTCGGACACCTTGCTGGAAAACCCGGATGCCTCGCAACTGCATGCATCGATCCGCTGGACAGGCAGCACCTGGGAACTGCACGACCACAGCCGCAACGGAACCCTGCTCGATGGCGAGCTGCTGTCCCATAGCGGAGCCTTTGCACTCCGCGTGGGAAGCACCATTGGCTTCGGGCGTGACGACGGCTCTGGCTGGGTTGTGGAAGATCTTGCAGCCCCCGCCAATCTGCTCTGGCCGCTGGGGCACGACAGCGCTCCCGTGCCACTGGAGCGGTCCAACCTGCTGCCCCAGGGCCAGCATGCCGAAGTGTCCATCCACTGCGCCGAGCAAGGCCGGTGGATATGCACCACGCCCCAGGGCAGCTGGGTGCTGGAGGACGGCGACGAGGTCCGATTTTCCAACCAGGCCTGGTGCTTCCTTGCGGCGCAGGAGGTCACATCGACCATGGAGGCCATGGTTGGCGCAGCGCCGTGTATTCGTCCACGCACGAGCCTGCATTTCAACGTCAGCCTGGATGAGGAACATGTGCGCCTGCAGGTGCAGGAGGGAGACCGGCAGTTCGACCTGGGCGAGCGCACCCACCACTACGCTCTGCTGACGCTGGCACGTTTGCGATGGGCCGATGCGCAGCGCCACCGGGACAGCCAGGCCCATGGCTGGGTCGAGCTGGAGCGCCTGGCGAAGATGCTGGGTGTGGAGCCCGGGCACCTCAACATCCAGATCTTCCGCATGCGCAAGCAACTTGCACTGGCCATGCCCGGCGACTCCCATGTCCCCGAGCTGATCGAAAGGCGCCGTGGCTCCTTGCGCTTTGGTTGCCTGCGTTTCAGCATCACACGGGGTACCCAGCGGGAAGCCGATTTCGACCCCTTGGCCCTGATCAGCCCCATCCACGCTGAAGAGTCGCTTGCGGCCTGAGCCTGCCCCCCATCGCAATGACACGAGTGCCCACGCACGGTTTTCCCGTGGGTGTGCCGGGCTATCAATCGTTGGGTTTGCTGGGCCAGGGCGCATCGGGCCAGGTTTTCAAGGCCCGGCAGCGCAGCACCGGCCAGTTCGTGGCCATCAAGATTCCGAGCACCCCAACCGCGCGCGATCCCGCCAACCGGCGGCGTGTGCAGCAGCGGCTGCACCAGGAAACCCGGGTGCTGTCTTTGTTGCACCACATCCATGTGGTCCGGCTCATCGATAAAGGCCTGGCCCAGGAGGGCGTGCCGTTTGCCGTGCTGGAGTACGTGACTGGCGAAACGCTGCGCGAATTCCTGCAGCGCCAGGGCCAGCTCTCATTGCCGGACACGGTGGGGCTGATGGCGCAGCTGCTCGATGCCCTGGCTTTCCTGCATGCCCACCATATCGTGCACCGCGACCTGAAGCCAGAGAACGTGATGGTGATCTCCAGCGGCACCACCTTGCACGCCAAGGTGGTGGACTTTGGGCTTGCCAGCCACCACGGAGAACCCCAGTTCACCGCGGGAGCCGAGGGCACGCCCGCCTACTGCGCACCCGAACAGCTGCGCGGCGAGGTGTGCGGGCCCGCCACCGACATCTATGCCTGGGCCTTGATGTTCGTGGAGTGCCTGAGCGCACGACCAAGCATCCAGGGCTCCAGCCTGACCGAGGTGCTGCAGCGCCAGCTGAGCACAGATATCGTCGCCTTGCCAGAGGAACTAGAGGGCAGTCCGCTGGCCGCGCTGCTCCAGCGGGCCTTGCAAAAAGACGTGCGCCGGCGTACCGCCGATGCCGCGCAACTGTACGGTGACCTTGCCCAGTGCGCAGCGCAGGTGCGCCAACTTCGCCCACCCAGCCACGCGGCAGGGCCGAGCCCTGCAGGTCCGTCCACATCCGGCCAGGCGCAGCACGCCACCATGGATTCGCTGGAACGTGCCAGGTCGCAGAACCTCGGGGCTGCTTCGCGCGCCATCCTGTGCCTGACCCTGCGCCTGTACCCCGCCCGCGATGCGTCACTTGCCCTGTCCGACCTGCAGGAGATTCGCGAACAGCAGTTGCGCTGGTGCGCCAACGCCGTGCAGTCGGGCCAGGGCCATGGCGCGGGGACGCTGGGAGACTGCATGCTGTTCCACTTCGAGCAGGGCCCCAGCAGCGCACAGAACCTGCAGCAGGCAGCAGCCTTGGCACAGGACCTGTGCATCCGGGTGCAACGAAGAAGCCGCATGCTGGAGGTGCAGCATGGCGTGCGCCTGGAAATATCAGGGAGCATGCACACGGCCACCCTGCAAGCCCACGGTGAGCCGTTGGACAGCCACCACGCGGCCAACGTAACGCTGCACCTGAACAGCCTGGCAGGCCCCGGAACCGTTCTGCTGAGCCACCGCGCGCACCACGAGTTGGCTGGCAGCGTGAAAATGGAGGCCTACGCCAGTACCAGCAAGACCCACCCGCCGGAACCCGATCCGGTGTACCGGCTGGCACCCGTCACCCTCCAGTAGGCCTGAACAGAGTCAGCGAATGAGCCTCTCGACATGCTCCACCGGGTAACTGTGCCAGCGCCGGTTCCAGGTGTCTTTGGGGCTGGTGTTGCGGTCGTGGACGCGGGCAACATACAGGTGCTGGTCCGGGTTGGTGGCAATGCGCTTGTCCCGCACCGACCAGACAAAAGCGTTGTCCTCGCCCACATCGATATTGGCAAACGGCGCACTGCGCCAGAACTCGCGCAAGTAACACAGCGTGCCGCCACACACCCAGGGTGTGCGCCCGTCATACACATACTGCCAGGCCCGGCGCGCGTCTGGCGCATAGAAGAACACCTTGTCCAGGCCGCAGATGTCGGCCCCCTGGCTGCGCAAGGCCTTGACCTGCGAACTGAGCCAGGTGGGCGCCATCCAGTCGTCGTCGTCCCAGTGTGCAATCACCTCGCCGCGCGCCAACTCACAAGCCATGTTGCGCTTGGCACCAAGGGTGGATTTGCGGTCCAGGCGCAGGTATCGGATGCTGCCGTGCGATGGGATCAGATCGGCGACGCTGTCGCGCCCGTCGTCCAGCACGATCAGTTCGCGGGGCTCATAGTCCTGCGCCAGAAAGTTCCGAATGGCCTGGGGCACAAACTCACGCCGGTCTGCGGTGGGCATGATGCACGACACCAGCGGCATCGCGGGCGTCGGCGAGCCCTCTGTGCCAACAGCGCCCCCGGTGTCGCCTGTGCCACCGGGGGCGGCAGGAAAGTAGAAATCGCGATCATCGTCCGACAGGCATTCTGGTGCAGGCACCAGGGTCCAGGCGGCCTGCTGCAGGTAATGGCCTTCCTTGAACTTCCAGGTGTTGCCATCGTGGCGCACATAGATGCACAGCGAACGCCCCGAGATGCGGCACAGCCGCGCACCGCCCCGCAGGGTCTTCAGCAGGAAATCCGCATCCTCCCGCAGCGAGGTATCGGGATACCGCCCATGATGCTCCCACAGGCTGCGCCTGAAAACCAAAGTGCCGCCGCTCACGTTTTCTACAAACAACCGGCGAAACAGTGCCCGGCTGCTGGCCCAGAACTCGGCCAGCGGCCGGGCCATAAACAGCATGTCGTTGAGCCCGGTGACATCCGCCAGGTTGTGCAAAATGGGCGCGGCCTGGCGGCTCAGGCGCTGCGCGCCATACCAGTCGTCATCGTCCCAATGCGCGATCAGTTCGCCCCACGCCACGCGGACCGCTTCATTGCGCTTGGCGCCGATGCTGGTGCGGGCCGGCATTCGGATGCAGCGGATGCGCGGGTCATCAATGCCAGCAGGGAGGTCGGACTCCTCCTCGTAAACGATGATGAGTTCCAGCGCGGGATAGTCTTGCCGCTGGAAGTAGCGGATCGACTGCGCAACAAAGGCCGCCCGCCCCCGCGTGGGCATGACACAGCTCAGCAAAGGTGATGAGGTGGCCGCAGGCACCAGTGGTGCGGGTTCCACATTGCCAGGCAGTGGCACGAAGATACGCATCTGCTCGGGCACGGCAAAGTAGCGGCAATCGTCTCCCACGCAGTGGCCGTGGTAGGGCGGCGCCTGCGGGTGGCTCTCGCGGCGCCAGGCACAGAACCGGTCCTGGTACAGCCGTTTGTTCGCCTCCAGCAGTCCATCGTGGACAGGCGCCAGCACCGCGCAGCGGGGCGCACGGTGCACAAAGGCGCCCTGCACCCAAACACCCAGGAAGCCGGCGCGGGCGGCGCGCACGTTGTAGTCCATCTCCCAGCAAGGACCCTGCGTGTACGCCGTGTCCGCTGCGCCAATGGCGGCCACCACCTCGTTCTTCACCACATAGCAGAAGTCCGCCAGGCTGTGCAGAGGTGACAGGGGTACCCAGGCATTGCCATAGCGCGCCAGCAAGGCATCCGCCTGGTCCCACAGCGCTTCCTGGGTGCTGCCACAGTTTGGTGCCACGGCCTGTTCATTCCACCCCCGGTTGGTGGAGGGGCCCGCCAAGCCATGGCTGGCGTCGCTGTCCAGCGCGGCCAAGAGCAGCTCCAGCCAGCCGGGGCAGACCCGCACGCCGTTTTCCAGAAACACATAGATGTCGGCAGGCTCGCTCACCAGCTGGTTGAAGCAGGCAGCAGCCCCCGGCTGCGCCGGGCTGGGCCGCTGCACCATAGACACAGGGGCAAGCCGCAACTGCAGCAAACCCGGGGGCCGGGATGCGGCGGCACTGTCCGGCAATATCCGCAGCCCGAAGGGCAGCGGCGTGTTCTCGAAAACACTGGACAGCGTGGCGGCCAGGCCTTCGCCCGCCCCTGTCACATGCACCCCAATCAGGATTTGGCGATCTGGTGCAGCAGTCATTCACCACTCCTCACTGGTCGCCACCAAACCGGCTCCGAGCAGCGCTTCCAGCTTGCGCCAGGGGCTGCCAGGGGCTTCGTCGGCCCAGTCATGCACCGCGTCCGCCAGTTCTTCGAGCGCAACGGCCTTGGTGTCGGCAGCCGCATAAAAGCGCGGGTAACACAGCAGCAACTCTTCGATGCAGGCCCGCACCAAGGACTCGCGCCGGGCGATCTCCGGAGCATGGAAAGACACACAAAGGGTGGGCGGGCCCCAACGCCACAGGCGGCGCCAGAGGCCGGGGATCACAGCGTATTCACCACCCTCTATGTCCATCTTGATGAAGTTGCAGTCCTTCCCGGCATACATGTCCAGAAAGCGCTCCATGTCCACACCACGCGCCTCGTGGCAAGGCTGGCCAGGCACATCCGGCGCGGCCAACATGCCCGACATACTGTCCCCGAACTCGCTGTGCCCTGCGTAGTAAAGGCCACCGGCATAGAGTTGCAGCGGACCAGACTCGGCGCCAATGCCGAAGGAGTACAGATGGATTTTTTTGCACAGCCCAGGGTTGGCTTGCACGTTGCGGTCCAGCTCTGCAAAGGCGACCGGGTCAGGCTCCAGGGCATGCACGCTGCGCGACAGCGTCGCGCCATAGAGCACCGTAGGGCCGATCCAGGCACCCAGGTCAATGTAGGAGCGGTCTGGTTGCAGAAAACGCCGGAAGACCTCGAAGGTTTGCGGCTCCCACGCGCCGGCCTGCACCCGGTGCCAGAACGCGCACCGGGCCGCATTGGCGCGCACCAGGAAGGCCTGCGGGCCCACCGACACGCTCAGTGCTTGCAGTGCGCTCTCGGCGCCAGGGTCACAGGTTGTCATCGCCCGCGCCATCCGTAGACTGCCAGATGGTGAACGGCGCGGGGCCGCCATACGTGGCGCTGAACTCAAAGGCATTGCCTTCAAAGATGAATCCGGGCACGTTGATCTTGCACCACACGGCACCAGCGTAGGGGCTGCTGCCCGCCGCCAAGGTCATCTGGATGCGCACATCCTGCTTCCACGAATCCTGCGTCTGCAGCGAAAGCGGCAGGAAATAGTTGTTCCCGTAGAAGTTGGCCTTCTTGCTGCGTATTTCGCACACCAGCGTCACGAAATTGCCACTGCTGTTGTAGACCAGCTGGAAGATGAAACGGTAGTCGGGGCTGGCGGGCCAGTCGAGGCATACGGTGTTGCCCACCACCACCTGCTGTGCAGGCAAGGCCTGTGCCGGATAGATATTGACCACGCCCGGTCCCCTGGCGTACAGGGCACTGAGAGCAACATCCTCCACCGGCGAGGTGCTTTGCAGCGCGACATCGGCATCGCTGACCGGCGCACTGCAAAGCATGGGCACATTGGCCAACGGTGGCACCTGCTGCACCAGGTTGGAGTGGCTTGCCGCGCCCGATCCATCGCAATTGAAGACATAGCCGCCCGCCTGCGTGATCACGCTCGGCGCCTGGATGCCCATGCCACACGATGGCACCACCTGCAGCTGAATCAGCTTCTGGCCCGGCAATTGCGGCGACCTCTGTAGTCGGCGCACCGTGCCGCTGTGGTCCAGGCAGACCTCCAGCCCCCAGGTGATGCCTGCCAACTCGAACACGCCGGCACCGTCATAGTTGACCTCTTGCTGCTCACGTCCCAGCCCACCGCCGGTCGATGCAGGCCAGTATTCCACGTCGCCCAACAACAGGCCGCCCGGATTCACGGCAGTGGCGATGAAATCAACCCCCGACATCAACTCCTTCATCACCATCCGCGCCCCCGCATCGCCCTGCGCCGCCACGCCCCCTTGCTGCACCAGCGCAAAGTTGTAGATCTCGGTGCTCGCGAGTGGGTCGATGTCGTACGGCGGCGTCTGCTGGGTGGCCGACGACGCGCCCAAAATGGTGCCGAACACAAACACCCAGTCCACCCACTGGTCATCGGCCGCCATGCGCTGCAAGGAGGTAATGGCGCGTTGGACATCGTCCATCTGGTAAGCCCCCGAGGCACCTCGAAAAAAGAACTCAGGAGCCATGAAGACCTTCAGGGTTTCCCCCTCGGGTGTCGGTGGAGACGCCTGCGGCAGCACATCCCGGGCCGTTTGCATGGCGCGCAACATCACATCGCAGCGCGCTTCAATGTCGAGCTTGGGATCGCTCAGCCCCAGATAGGTCTTGGATCCATCGGGGTTCACCTGGGGCGCCGTGTCGAGCACGTAGCCGATGAATTGGACGTTGGTGTATGCCATGCAATTTTCTCCTTGGAAAGGGTTCTGGGGACACGTGCGCGGTCATCTCAAAAGCGGGGGCAGTCCGTAGGTGAACTTGATGAGGTAGTTGACGTACACATTGAGGGGGCGCGTCTCGTTCGGGCTCACCTGCACCGCCTGCGCCTGGCCCGCGCCCGCGACCGGACCACCCGTGGTCAGCGTGCTGGCGACGCTGGGCGCGCCTGCTGCAGTTCCACTGGGGGACGTGGCCGAGGGGGCTGGTGCGCTGCTGTAGGTGTGCTCATGCGTCTGCACAGCAAACGGCTGGATGGAGCCCACACCATCGCTCGCCCCCTGACCGCCCGGCGGCTTGCTGCGTTGGTCGATGTCCGGATCGTTGCGGGTGCCCGCGCCAATTCCGCGAAGAAAGTAGCCACGGTAGTCGGGGATGTTGAAGCTGTCGTCGGCACCGCCATACACGTAGCCCAGCACGGCAAACAGTTCGGGGTAGTCCACGCAGGGCAGCGATCTGCCATCGCAAACCATCCATCCCCACGCCTCCAGCGGGTTGGTGGTGTAAGCGGCTGGGCTCACCACTGCGGCAGGGCTCGCGCTGTCGGGCGGCCCCAATGTGCCGGCAAATGCTGTCACCGAACCCACGGGCAGATCGCCAAAACCCGGCCGACTGAAGAAAGGGCTGGCCGCCCCCGGTGTCACGATCATGGCGCAGCCCCCCCCACGGCGGGCAGGTCCGCCCCCCCTTCGTCGCCCGGCGCATCCAGCACCTGCATGGAGGTAGGCACCACCACCTGCCAGCACGGCCCCAGACGGTGCGCAGGACTCTGCTGCCGGGGCCCTGCATGCTTGAGGTCGTTGACCAGTGCGATGTCGTCCGCATTGACGGGGGCAAGCCCATCCGGGGCGCTCCAGAGCATGCCCGCCGAGTAAAAATAGAGAAAGGCCAGGACATGCGCTGGCTGCACGGGCAGCAGCACGCGCGCCTGACCAGCCTGCAAGAAACTGGCGAACAAGGCATCGTCGTCGGCCGCAAGGCTCCCCAGCTCCGGCACCCCGCCCGAAGCGCTCAGGCCAGGGCTGGCATAGAAGCTGTAGGCCATCTCGTTCCACTCCAGCACTTCGTCGAAGAACTGCAGATAGCGGGGCTCATTGACCATGAATTGCGATGGCGGAGACCCCCACGCGGCACCTGCGGACATGCCAGTCAGGGTCAGCAGGCGTTCCAGCAACAGGCGCAGACAGGCATTCTTCAACACACGCTGCTCGATCTGCCGACGGGCCAGCGGCGAACAGGCCGGTGCGGGAGACGACGGCGCGCCGCCTTGGGCGCGGCCATGGTATGCCGCCATCCGTTCCTGATAGCCACGCACGATGCTGGCGTAGGTACGGATGCGCCACTGGTCCAAGCATCGACTGGAAGGTGCGCAGCCGATCTCCACGTTGACCTGCAACGGTTGGTCGCCGGGTGGCGAGAAGCCGGGTGGATAGTCCATCACGGACACCGGTACGGTTTCGTCCTCTCCGTGAAGCGCCACGGGACTGGCCGCAGCGCCAGGGGTCACGGTTTGCCGCCCCACCAGCACGACAGGCGCCTGTTGGCCAGGGGACGCTCCTACCCAGCTGACAAAGGCCTGGGTAGCGCCGTACCCTGCGGGAACGGCGATCTGCTTTTCTTCACCGTTGCGCAGTGTGGCCGAGGCGAAGCGCTCTGCCAGCGGGGGCGGATCCAGATCCAGCACACCATAGTAGGCCCCGAGCTGTGCGTAGTTGCGCGGGCCGTCCACCTTGATGTCCTCAAAGGTGGCAACCCCCAGTTGCAGCGGTGGCACTGGCTTGGCGAAGTCCTGCCCCGCCAGCGCCTGCTCCTGTGCGATGAAGCCCGCCGCCGGCTGGCACACCATGAACTCCATCATCAACCGCTGGCCGTAGTTCACAACGCACGCCTCGTACACCTTGTTCACCCAGCGGAACACGGAGCGCATGTTCCGGGTGCCCGCGGTGTTGTCGATCAGGCTGACCACCGCATCTTCGGTCTGGCTCATCGTGCTGCTGGAGCGCGTGTGGCTGACACTGCGGCTGATGCGGTTGACCGTCTTGTTCAGGATGTCGCGTGCAAAGCGGGTGGTGTCGTCCAGCCCCGGGTTGGCGCCTTGCTGCACGGCCTTGGTCCAGGAACCATCCAGGGTGGCCTGCGTGGGAGGGCCGTAGCTGCTGGTGAACTTGTTGTACTGGTGGGTCTCGGTCGCCTCAGCCACGGTCTTGCGAGACTCTTCCTGCAGATTGCTGCGTTCGTCCGCCGCATCGTTCTGCAGGACCTGCATCTCGGCCAGCGTCTGCTTTTGCTCATCCTTTTGCCGGTGGGTGCGTTTATGCGTGACCTCCCGGCGCTCACCGCGCATCACGTTTTCTATGCGTGCGATCTCTCCGCTTTGGTAACGCAGAAGGCGCTGGCGCACCATCTGCAAGTCGCCAATGGCATAGGGCTCGATCCAACCGTCGGGGGCCACGGGCGGAGATCTTTCTGCAGTGCGGGCCGGTGGCAAAGGAAAAACCTGGGCCGGCAGCACCACAGTGGCCTCGCGCAGCAATGCAATCTGGGCGGCACTGATGGGGGCCGGCTGCAAGGGCTCTGGCGTCTCTGATGCGGCGCCGACTGCAGCTATGTCCTGGGCTTTGGGCTGCAATGCCACCGCGATCAGATGGGCCATCTGCAAGGTGCGGGTCAACCCATCCAGCAAGGCAGCGTCATACCCCAGGGTGATGACCAGGGCGAAGTAACTCTGCCAGACCCTGTCCAAGGTCTGCAGGTAATTTCCAGATTCCAAATAGCTCCAGGTCAGGGCGTACCGCTGCAGCAACTGCACGACTTCTGCACGGGCGGTCGCCAGCCACTCAAGCGGCTTGTCATGGGGCGAGGGCAGTTGTTCCAGCAAGGACGCAAACTGGCCCACGGGCCCGGGAAGGCGGTCCAGGTCTCCGATGAAGAGTCCCTGGTAAGGGGCATCCCCGTCAATGAACCGAAGCGCCAGTGACTGCACGGCTTCGCGGCCTGGGGCGCGTGCCGCTACCAGGTCCTCAAAGAAATTGCAGCAAGGAGGGCTGGCACTGGCGTACTGGACAAAGCCATACAAAAGATCTGAGGCCGAGATCTTGGGCCACCGGCGCACGTACACGTAAGGAAACAGCTCCTCCGGATGGCTGTTGAGGACAGGCAGCGGCTCGACGGGATCGACCGGCGGGGCTGGCGGCACCGGCGTGGGAACAGGCGGCAATGGACTGGGAGGCTGGGGGGGCGGAAGGGGCCCACGCATGGGGCACGCTGCCATAAGGCCTTCAAAGTGGTGGTCATCCGCCTGCCCCCGCATTCCATAGTGGATGTCGGCAAAGATGGCCGTATTGGGGACGCCGTCGATGTGCACCGGCGTTTTCTGCTGCAGGTAGCCCGACACATAGCAGCCCGAGGAGAATCTGAATTCAAACGGCTGTGCGGGCCAGTGTCTGGTGACGGTGACCCGCTGGCGCTCCGACTCCCCCGAACTGCAGGAAACGCTGACACAGGAAGGGACATCGTCGTGGGGTGCACGGTTGATGGTGATGTCGAAGATCAGGCAGCCATCCATGGCGCTCCATCTTCTTTGGACCATTTCGTTCACGGCATGCTTCCTGGGTGGACGGGGAGAGCTGCGGAGCATCGGCGCGGGGGCGCTGAACAGCCCCCCGCACCGACGCACCGCTTCAGCACATCACAATGTTTTCGAGGTTGAACGCGAACGGCGTCGAGTTGGCGCCAGGGCCGCCACCCGTCATCACAATGTCCGCGCTAGCAATGCCCAGGAGGGACAGCTCGGTGTTGATGTTGGAGATGATGGCCGAGTTCATGACCTGGCCCTGCACGACCTGGGAGGCCACACCAATCCAGATGGTGGGTTTGAACTCAAACACCGCTTTTTGCTGGGGCGCGATCGAGGTCTTGATGGCCAGGAGCTTCCCGTCCTTGTAGCAACTGGCGTTGATGGCCCCCTTGGGCAGCGCGTTGAGCACCTGCACTTCCTTGGAACTGGTGCCGCTGCCTGCGCGCACGAGCCGGTCGCCAGACGTGGTCAAGGACATCTGGAACAGTTCGCCGTTCTGGGCATCCAGCTGGGGCGTGTAGTTGCCGTAGCTGTCACTGGCCCCCACCTGCATGCCCATGGGGAAGGTGAACGGATGGTTGTCGCCCTGGCCACAGTACTTGATGACCTGCCAGGCCACCGCCAGTTCGTCAAAATTGGTGGCGACATTCTTCTGGAATATCACGACCTCCGAGTTGTTCGTGTCGTTGGAGTTGTTGATGAAATTGAGTTGAACGCCCATGAGTTTCTCCTGTTGGTGAAAGTGGTGGCAACACGCCATGCGTTGCCCGTTTGCCCCCCGGCCTTGAAGCCCGAAAAGCGAACTCTGTGGATGCAGACCTGCCCGGATGGTCAGATCTGCACGATGTTTTCGAGATTGAATTCGTAGGGTGTGGAGCCCTCGCCAGGCCCCCCGCCCGACATCACGATGTCTGCGCTGGCGATGCCCAATAACGACAGCTCGGTATTGGCATTGCTCATGACAGCAGAGCTGATGGCCGAGCCCTGCGCAACCTGGGACGCCACGCCAATCCACAGCACCGGCTGGTATTGAAAAACTGCCTTTTGGCCCGGTGTGACGGCAGTTTTCATGCCCACCATCCGACCATCTCTGAAGACGCAGATATTGACCGCGCCCTGGCCCAGGTCGTTGAGCACATCGATTTCAGAGGATGCGCTGGCCAGCCCTGCACGCCGCAGGCGCCGTCCCCCCGATGCGGTGGACTCCAGCCGGAGCATCTGGCCGTTCTCTGCGGCCATGCGGGGTGAAAAATTGCCGTACTCATCGGCAACACCCACCTCGAAACCTGCCGGAAACGCAAAGGGGTGATAGCAGTCACGCCCGCAGAACCGGATCACCTTCCAGGCCATTGCCAGCGAGGCCATGCCGGTGAGCTGGTTCTTCTGATACATCACCACCTCCGACTTATTGCCGTCGCGGGACTGGTTCACAAATCGCAGCTTGATATCCATGGGGACTCCTACCTGATGTCCTGTCGCTGGGTTGCTTGGCACTGCGTTTTTGAAGCAGTGATGCGACTGTAGGCAGGCCCGCAAAGCAAAGCGATTACAGGCAATTACAGGCGGGAGCTCCACCAGACGGCGCGCGCTGGCCCACGGCAAGCGACCGCATTTGGCGTGGAAGATAGAGAGAGGCGCTGGTGTCCCTGAAAAACTTGCTATACTCGCAGGCTTCGACACACAGGAGAGGTGGCAGAGTGGTCGAATGTACCTGACTCGAAATCAGGCGTAGTGGCAACACTACCGTGGGTTCGAATCCCACCCTCTCCGCCACTGACAAAGCCCTGATGCTATTTAAT
Organism: Acidovorax sp. NN32; assembly: GCF_057597245.1. Classification (NCBI taxonomy): domain Bacteria; kingdom Pseudomonadati; phylum Pseudomonadota; class Betaproteobacteria; order Burkholderiales; family Comamonadaceae; genus Acidovorax; species Acidovorax sp. NN32. The sequence goes on along the minus strand of NZ_CP199679.1, from coordinate 1,408,624 downwards.
CGATAGCGCAGGGCTTTTTCTTTGGCGCATCGTGAACGGACAAGGGCGACACCACCGCCGTCCCTTGTAATCCATCCCTCAGCTTCTCTGGCGCGCGATGTGCTGGGGCCCCAGTTCGCTGCAACCCGTGGCGCCGAGCATGGCGAGGTTGCGATCGACCTCGTCGCGCAGCAGGGTGATTGCGTGGAGCACCCCCGCTTCACCGGCAACGGCGGCGGCATAGTTGAAGGGTCGGCCCACCAGAACTAGGCGCGCACCCAGCGCGATGGCCTTGAGCACGTCGGAGCCGCGCCGAAAGCCCCCATCCACCAGCACCGGGTAACTCGGGCCCACGGCCGCGACCACGTCTTCCAGCACGCGCATGGGCGATATGGCCCCGTCGAGCTGGCGCCCCCCGTGGTTGGACAGCACCACGCCATCGGCCCCGGCATGCTGCGCCTGCAACGCGTCCTCCACGCTGAGCAGGCCCTTCACGACCAAGGGCCCCTTCCAGCGGCGGCGAATGGCCTCAATGTGGCGCCAGCTCAAATGGTCGCGCGCCGAGAAGTCGCGCAGGACCGTGGAAGAAACAATGGGCGCACCGCGCGTGGCGAACGAATTTTCAAAGTGCGGCATGCCGTGGCGCAGCAGCGTGCGCAAAAAGGTTCCCGCCACCCAACGCGGCCGAACGAGGCCATCCCATGCCAGACGCAGGCTGGGGCGCAAGGGTGTGGAGAAACCCGTGCGGATGTTGTTCTCGCGGTTGGCGGAGATGGGGATATCCACCGTGACGACGAGGGTGCGAAAACCCGCACGCTCCACGCGGTCGATGAGCGCATCAATGCGTGCCTGGTCGCCAGGTAGGTAGGCCTGGAACCAGGTGCCCGGGCTGTCGCGGGCCACGTCTTCCATCGGAATCAGCGACGTACCGCTCATCACAGACGCAATGCCCATGCGCCGTGCAGCACTCGCCAGCACAAGATCGCCCCGGTAGGTGGACAGCGCATTGATGCCCATGGGCGCTATCCCGAAAGGGCTGCTGTAGCGTTCGCCAAAGAGTTCGACGGATTGCGACCGTTGCGATACATCTCGCAGGACCCGCGTCACGAAGGCAAAGTCTCCAAACGCCGCGCGGTTGTCGCGCAGCGAGGCGTTGTCCTCCGCCGCACCGGCGATGTACCCGAAGATGGGCCGGGGCAGACGCCTGCGCGCGGCGTCCTCAAAGTCGTGCAGCGACAGCATGCGGCGCAATACAGCAGGCGAGCGCGGCGCGGTGGTAAACGGCGTAGCAGTGGAGACGGGCATGGCAGATGGTCATTGCGTTGAGGGATCAGCGCCACTGTAGATTTCCGTATCAGTGAATAAAAGCGGAATATTTAGAATGACTTTGTTCGCTTTTTGCCAATATCTCTGCACATGCCCCATCCCTCGGTCAAACAACTTGAAGCCTTCTGGTGGGCGGCCACCTGCGCCAATTTCGCCACGGCAGCGGAGCGGGTGCACCTGTCGGTCTCGTCGCTGTCCAAACGCATCAGCGAACTGGAGTCCACGCTGGGCCAGTCGCTGTTCGACCGCAGCGGGCACCGTGCCGTGCTCACCGAGGCGGGGGAGCGTCTGCTGCCGGCCGCACTGGAAGTACTCAACGCCATGGCGGCGCTGGGCCATACGCTGGGCTCCCGCGAGGAGCTTGCGGGCCGCTGCCGTTTTGGCGTGGGCGACCTCTCTGCGCTCACGTGGCTGCCCACCTTGGTGGCGGCAGTGCGGCGAACGCACCCACGCCTGGCTCTGGAACCTTGCGTGGATGTGGGCGGGGCGCTGGAGCGCCGCCTGGACGACGGCGAACTGGACTTCGCCGTGATCGCAGGACGCTCGTCGCGCAGCACACTGCTATCTCAGCCCGTGGGCGCCGCGCGCTTCGCCTGGGCCCTGTCACCCAGGCTGGCGGGCGCCAGCCGCCTGGGCATCAAAGCGTTGCTGCAGCAGTATCCCCTCGTCACGCTGCCGCCAGGCGCTGGCACCACGCGGCTGCTGGACGACTGGTTGCTGGCGCAAGGTGTCACCGTCCGCGAGCACATCCTGTGCAACAGCCTGGGGGCCGTGGCGGGCATGCTGCGCGCAGGAGTGGGTGTGGGGTTTCTGCCCTCGGGGTGGGTGGGCCCGCTGGGTTTACGCGCCCCGGGCGCACGCACGCCACTAGCGCCGCTGCAATACAGCTTCCAGTGGCGCCGAGGTGATGCGCGGGCACTGATCCCCGCCATGCAACGCCTGGCGCAGGCAGAGGTGGACTTTTCGGTGTCGCCTGCGCTAGGGATGTCCTGCATAACCCTCGCGAGTCGGTGGTAGTGCGGATCGGGTGGGGCCGCAAGGCGTCTTTTGGCAGCCAATAGCCGGGCTATTGGCAAGAAAAGCAACGCAGCGGACTGCCCGAGACCGCGCTATCACAGACCGCAGGGAGTTATGCAGGACATCCCTAGGGATCCTCTGCACGAATTGAACGGCAAGTGGGCGCTGCGGAGCGGGATGGGCTGCAAGGCGCAAAAACGCAGCAATAGCCGTAGCTAGCGCGAGTATTTGCAACGCCACAGACCGCCCGAGGCCGCAGATGCACACGGCGCGGTGATTCGTGCAGAGGGTCCCTACGACTGGCAGCTTGAGGGCCCGGCGCGTTCCCGCAAATACGCCAGGACTTCACCGTATGCCCCTTGAAACTCAATGCGGTCAGCCCGGCTCTCGCGCTGGTAGGCGTACATGGGGTCGTAGTAACACCGCAGCAGCGCCGTGATCCAGTCGCGGTGCTGCGCAGCATCGCCCTGCGCCTTCTGCTGGGCCAGGGCGCGGAGCATCGTCGCCCGCAGCATCTGGTGACGATCTCCCCCCAGGCGCTTGTGCAGTTTGTCCAGGCTTTCCAGCAGGCGGGCAGAGAAGGCGTCAAACCCCTGCACCTCGCCCTGCGCAGCACAAAACTCGGCGCACTGCGCGACCACGTAGTCCCGCAGGATGCGCTCGACCCTGGCTTCAAAGGGCTCCTCGACATACACCATCGGGGCCTGCTCCAGGCACAGCCTCAGCTCCAGCGGCACAGCGCAGCGCCCCACATGCCGGCCCTCGTCCTCGACGACGAACAGCCGCTGCCCTGCCGCGCGCTTCTTGAGGATGTCGATGGCCAGCTGGTTCTCGAAATCAATCTGCGCGGGCTGGCCGCTCACACGCTGGCCAAAGCTGGATCCCCGGTGGTTCGCGTGCCGCTCCAGGTCAAGTCCGCTGGCCAGCTGTTCAATCAACTCGGTCTTGCCGGTGCCCGTGAGCCCGCCAAGCACCACAAACCGGCATTCCTGGGCAGCAGCCTGCGTGGTCTGCAGCAGGAAGGTGCGCATGGCCTTGTAACCACCAATCACGCGGGGGTAGTCGATGCCCGCTTCGCTCTGCAGCCACTGCTGGACGATCTGGGAGCGCAAGCCGCCGCGAAAACAATAGAGCACGCCCTGCGGATGTGCCCGCGCAAACTCGGCCCAGGCCTGGATGCGCGCCCGCTTGATGTCGCGGGATACCAGCGAGTGCCCCAGCGCAATGGCCGCCTGCTGGCCCCGCTGCTTGTAGCAGGTTCCCACCTGCTGGCGCTCGGCATCGTCCATCAAGGGTAGGTTGACCACTGCAGGGAAAGCCCCCTGGGCAAACTCCACGGGTGCACGCACATCCATCATGGGCACATCGTTCAGAAAGATGTGCCGGTAGTCGGCCAGGTTCTCCATGGTCAACCCAAAACGACAGCGAAGGCCTGTCGCGCCGTCAAGTGGCCGATGGGCGCAAGCTGCAAGCCACACCCGGCTGCCACTTGCAGAAAATCGCTTTCGCCTTCGGGTGCCACGGCAACCAACAAGCCGCCGCTGGTCTGTGGGTCGCACAACAGTTGCTTCTGCGTGTCGTCCAGCGGCGCAATCCTGGCGCCATAGCTGTCGAAGTTGCGCTGGGTGCCGCCGGGCACGCAGCCTTCGGCCAGGTAGTACTCCACGCCGCTCAGGCGCGGTACGGCGGCATAGTCAAGGACCGCCGTCAGGCCACTGCCCTCGGCCATCTCGACCAGGTGGCCCAGCAAGCCAAAGCCCGTGACATCGGTCATGGCCATGACGCCCGGCAACTTGCCAAAACGGCTGCCGGGCTGGTTGAGGGTGCACATCAAGTCGCGCGCGCGGCCTACGTCCTCGGGCCGCAGCTTGGCCTTTTTCTCTGCGGTGGTGAGGATGCCGATCCCCAGCGGCTTGGTCAGGTACAGGCGGCAGCCCGCCGTGGCGGTGTCGTTGCGTTTGAGGTGGCGTTTTTCCACCACGCCCGTCACGGCCAGCCCGAAGATGGGCTCCGGCGCATCTATCGAATGCCCGCCGGCCAGCGGAATGCCTGCAGCGTCGCACACCGCGCGTCCGCCGCGTACCACCTCGCGTGCCACCTCGGCCGGCAGCACATTCACCGGCCAACCCAGGATGGCAATGGCCATCAGGGGGTCTGCACCCATGGCATAGATGTCACTGATGGCATTGGTGGCAGCAATACGCCCGAAGTCGAACGGGTCGTCCACGATGGGCATGAAAAAGTCGGTGGTGGACACCACACCGCGTTCGTCGTCCAGCGCGTACACGGCAGCGTCGTCCCGCGACGCATTGCCCACCCACAGGCGCGGGTCCAGGTTCTGGGCGCCGCTGCCCGCCAGGATCACGTCGAGCACCTTGGGGCTGATCTTGCAGCCACAGCCTGCACCGTGGCTGTATTGGGTGAGACGGATGGGGGTGCTGGGGGAGGCGTTGCCAGGAGGGGTGTCGGGAGAAGTCATGGCCGCATTGTCCCGAATCGGCGCCCACAACCATTGCGGGGCCGCAAAAACAACAGGGCCTGCCCGCGCATTTGATTTGCGTGGGCAGGCCCTGCGGGGTGCGCCCGGCCAAAGCCGATCCGGGGCGCAACACGTAGGCCGGTCAGGCCGCGGGTGTCAGCTCCGACACTCCGCCCATGTAGGGACGGAGAACGGCCGGAACCTCGACGGTTCCGTCCGCACGCTGATAGTTTTCCAGCACCGCCACCAGCGTGCGGCCCACGGCCAGACCAGAGCCGTTCAGGGTGTGCAGCAGTTCGTTTTTGCCTTGTGCGTTCTTGAAACGGGCCTGCAGGCGGCGTGCCTGGAAAGCTTCGCAGTTGCTCACCGAGCTGATCTCGCGGTAAGTGTTCTGTGCGGGCAGCCACACTTCCAGGTCGTAGGTCTTGGCGGCGCCAAAGCCCATGTCGCCGGTGCACAAGCTCATCACGCGGTAGGGCAGGCCCAGCTTCTGCAGGACGGTCTCTGCGTGGCGGGTCATTTCTTCCAGCGCTTCGTAGCTCTTGTCGGGATGCACGATCTGCACCATCTCGACCTTGTCGAACTGGTGCTGGCGGATCATGCCGCGCGTGTCGCGGCCGTAGCTGCCAGCCTCAGAACGGAAGCACGGCGTGTGGGCCGTGAGCTTGATGGGCAGGTCGGATTCGGCCACTACCACGTCGCGCACAAAGTTGGTCAGCGGTACTTCGCTGGTGGGGATCAGGTACAGCGCAGCGTTGTCCGGCACAGGCTCGCCGTCCTGGCCGCCCTTCTTGGCGGCAAACAGATCGCCTTCAAACTTGGGCAGCTGGCCGGTGCCCTTGAGGGAATCGGCGTTCACCGCGTAGGGCACATAGCACTCGGTGTAGCCATGCTCCTGGGTCTGAACGTCCAGCATGAACTGGCTGAGGGCACGGTGCAGGCGGGCAATGGGCCCCTTCATCACGGTGAAGCGCGAGCCCGAGAGCTTGACGCCCATGTCGAAATCGAGCCCCAGCGGGGTACCTACGTCAACGTGGTCTTTCACTTCGAAGGCAAAGGTGCCGGGCGTACCCCAGCGACGCACTTCCACGTTGCCCGCTTCGTCGCTGCCCACAGGCACCGATTCATGCGGCAGGTTGGGCACGGCCACCAACATGGCCTGAAGTTCGGACAGGATCTGTTCCAGGCGGGCGGCGGATTGCTCCAGTTCCACCTTGCCTGCAGCCACCTGGGCCTTGATGGCTTCGGCACCATCCTTGTCGCCCCGGCTTATGAGCATGCCGACCTGCTTGGACAGCTGGTTGTGCTGAGCCCGCAGCTCTTCGGTGCGGGTCTGCAGCGTCTTGCGCTCGGACTCCAGGGCCTGGAAAGCGGAGACGTCTAGGAAGGCCTGGGGCTTTTTGCGGGTTTCCAGCCGCGCGATGGCGGTGTCGAGGTCTTTGCGGAGGAGAAGAATGTCAAGCATGGCTGGATTTTAAAGGGGTGGTCGGACTGGGCTCAGGCAAGGATTGCCGGGTCGAAGTTGGCGCCGCAGAGAATGAGGGCCACCGTTTCCTGCGGCTGGGGCTTGTAGGCACCGATCTGCAGCGCCGCCAGGCCCAGCGCGGCAGCGGGCTCCACGGCCAGTTTCAGCTCTTTCCACAGCCACAGCTGGGCGGCGCGGATGGCGTCGTCGGGCAGCAGCAGGGCATCGTGCACATGGCGCTGGCTGACCTCCCAGCCAATGGCGCCGATGCGGCGCGCGCCGAGGGAATCAGCGGCCACGCCACCCACGTCCACATCCACCGGCTGGCCTGCGGCGCGCGCCGCGTGCAGGGTGGGCGCAAGTTCCGGCTCCAACGCGACAACATGGGCGCGGCTCTCCACCCACGCGGCCACGCCGCCGATGAGGCCACCGCCGCCCACACTGACCAGCACCGTGTCGGGCAGACGGCCACCCTGCTCTTCCATCTCCAGTGCCAAGGTGCCTGCACCGGCCACCACCTCGGGCTGGTCGTAGGCGTGGGCCTGCAGCGCGCCGGTGGCCTTCTGGCGGGCCACGCAGGCCTCGAAGGCTTGTGAATAGGCAGCGCCGGTGACGACCACCTCGGCGCCCAGCGCGCGCAGCCGGGCGCGCTTGGCCTCGGGCGACACCTCGGGCACAAACACCTCGCAGCGCACACCCAGCGCCTTGGCGGCAGCAGCCACGGCAATTCCGGCGTTGCCGCCTGAGGCAATGATCACGCCACTCTCGGGCACCGGGTTGGCCAGGAGGCGGTACAACATGCCGCGCGCCTTGAAGCTGCCGCCCACCTGCAGGTGCTCCAGCTTGAGCCAGACCTCGGCGCAATCCACGCCCAGGGACTTGCCAGAAACGCGCATCAGCGGCGTGGTGCGCAAAAAATCAGGCTGGGTGGCCAGTTGGTGGCGGGCGGCGGCGATGGCGGCGCGGTCGATCATGCAGGGGCTCCGGTGAAGCTGGTGGGGTCAAAAGAAGGGGCAGTGTAGGGGTTGCCCGCAACATGCAGACACAACGCTGACTGCACGCGCGCCGCACAACTGCCGATAACATGGGCAGAGCAGTTCCCACCCCAACGCGGTGGTCGGCCTGCGCGCAGGAGAAAAAGCATGTTCTTTGTGTTCGGCCCGTCGGGCCAGATGTACCGGGGTGGCCCTGAAAACCTGGCGCGTATTTCTGCGGTGCGCAGCGTGCAGCGCCCGCAGGCCCTGCGCACGCGGGCCATGGACGCGCAAGATGGTCAGCCGGGGCCCATCTTCACGGCCTCGCCCCGCCCCACTGCAGCCCATGCCAGCGCTGCCGCACCTGCCGCCATCGTCAACCTGCGCATGCACGACGCCGTGAGCGCCTATGCGCAAACCGAACAAGGCCCCCAGGCCACCGCCCGCCAGCCGCTGACCAAGGTGAGCGACGTGATGACCACCGGTGGCGTGAGTGTGGCGCCCGGTGTGCGCGTGAACGATGCCTGGCAGACCCTGGCCGAGCACAAGGTGGCGCAGGCGCCGGTCGTGGATGCGCTGGGCCGCGTGATTGGCCTGCTGCTGCGAGCCGACATGGCGCCGCTGGACCTGCTGCCCGAGCCCGGTGCCGTCAAGCAGGCCATCGACCTGGCGCGCCGCCCGGTATCCGAGGTGATGGTGAGCCCCGTGCCCACCGTGTCGCCCGACACCGAGCTGCGCCGCGTGGCCGCCGTGCTGCTGGACACGGGCCTGCCCGGCCTGCCGGTGACCGACGAGGCGGGCGTGCTGTCGGGTTTTATCTCCCGCACCGACATCCTGCGCGCGGTGGCGGCGGACCCACCGCTGGATTTGTGGAGCGGGCCTGCGATGGCGCTGTAGCGCAACCCATCCTGCACGGCGACAAAACAGGATTCAAATCAGGCCCTAGCGCTTATCCATCAAGCGCTAACAGCTATCAATTAAGAAGCAAAAACCAACAAACACCTTCCCATGAGGTGCCCGCTGCCCCAGATCAATGCCCCGCAGGCCCGGTCTCTGGCGTGCGTTCGGTGATGCTCAAGCCGGTGGTCGCGTCGATTTTGAGCCCCTTGGGCAGCGGGAACTTGATGGTTTCCTCGATGCCCGCCATGGTGCGTACCGACACAGCGCCCAGCGCCTTGATGCGGTCGATGACCTGCTGCACCAGGATTTCCGGCGCCGAGGCTCCGGCGGTCAGCCCCACGCGGGCGAGGCCATCAAACCATTCGCCCTTCAGCTCGTCGGCGCTGTCCACCATGTAGGCGGTGGTGCCCAGCTTGGCGGCCAGCTCGCGCAGGCGGTTGCTGTTGGAGCTGGTGGGGCTCCCCACCACGATCACCACATCCACCTGCGGACTCAGCACCTTGACGGCATCCTGGCGGTTCTGGGTGGCGTAGCAGATGTCCTGCTGCTTGGGCTCGCGCACGCTGGGAAAGCGCGCGCGCACGGCGGCAGAGATTTCGGCCGCATCGTCCACGCTCAGTGTGGTCTGCGTGACCACGGCCAGCTTCTCGGTCTGCCGCGGCTGCACCCGGGCCACGTCTTCCACGTCTTCCACCAGGTGGATGCCATGGTCGAGCTGGCCCATGGTGCCCTCGACCTCGGGGTGGCCCTTGTGGCCGATCATGATGAACTCGTAGCCCTCTTTGGCGAGCTTGGCCACTTCGACGTGCACCTTGGTCACCAGCGGGCAGGTGGCGTCAAAAATGCTGAAGCCACGCGCCACGGCCTCTTGCTGCACGGCCTTGCTCACGCCGTGGGCGCTGAAGACCAGCGTGGCGCCCGGGGGCACGTCCGACAGCTCTTCAATAAAGATCGCGCCCTTGGCCTTGAGGTCGTTCACCACGTAGGTGTTGTGCACGATCTCGTGGCGCACGTAGATGGGGGCGCCAAACTTCTGGATGGCGCGCTCCACGATCTCGATGGCGCGGTCCACCCCTGCGCAAAACCCGCGCGGCTCGGCCAGCAGGATCTCTTGCGGCGCCTGCATCACAGGATCCCGATCAGTTGCACTTCAAAGGTCACCGGCTGGCCCGCCAGAGGGTGATTGAAGTCGAACAGCACCGCGCCGTCGTCACGCACCTGCATCACGGCCCCCGCGTAGCTGCCCTGGCCGTCGGGCGTGGGGAACTGCACCACGTCGCCCACGTTGTAATTTTCGTCGGGGTCGCCCAGCTCGTTCATCAGCTTGCGCGCCACCCACTGCTGCATGTCGGCATTGCGCTCGCCAAAGGCTTCGCCAGCAGCCAGCTCAAAGGTGGTGCGCGTGCCTTCGGCCAGGCCTAGCAGGCGCTGTTCCATGGCGGGCGACAACTCGCCGGTGCCCAGCGACAGGGTGGCGGGTTTGTCAGTGAAGGTGTTGATCACATCCCCCGCCGGACCGGCCAGGCGGTAGTGCAGCGTGAGGAAGGAACCCGGCTGAACAGTGGGAAGGGAGGTGGAAATAGAGGTCATGAGAGTCCCGATAAACTGCCGCGATTGTAGAAAACCGGGCAAACCCCTACCGCCGCCACCGCTGCTGGCGCGTCCCACCTCCTCTTCCATGGCCATCAAAGACCTGCCCGCCGACGCACAGCCCCGCGAAAAACTGCTGGCGCGCGGCCCCGCCGCGCTGGCCGATGCCGAGCTGCTGGCCATCCTGCTGCGCACCGGCATCGTGGGCAAGGGCGTGCTGCAGATGGCGCAGGAGCTGCTGGACCCGCCCGGTATCGACCCGGACACCGGTGCCATCAACGGCGGCTTCGGGGGCATTGCCGGGCTGTTGCACACCAGCGCGGCCGACCTGGAGCGCATCAAGGGCCTGGGCCCCGCCAAACGCGCCGAACTGGTGGCGGTGCTGGAGCTGGCTCGCCGCGCCCTGGCCCAGCAACTGCGCGAGCGCGAGGTGTTCGACTCGCCCGATACCGTCAAACACTACCTGCAACTGCACCTGGCGGCCAAGGGGCACGAGGTGTTTGCGGTGCTGTTCCTCGATGCACAAAACCGCCTGCTGGCGCTGGAGGAGCTGTTTCGCGGCACGCTCACGCAGACCAGCGTGTACCCGCGCGAGGTGGTGCTGCGCGCCCTGCACCACCAGGCCGCCGCCGTGGTGCTGGCCCACAACCACCCCAGCGGCAGCGTGCAGCCCAGCCGGGCCGACGAGGCGCTGACGCAGACCCTGAAGACCACGCTGGCACTGGTGGATGTGCGCGTGCTCGACCATGTGATCGTGGCGCCCGGCCAGGCGCTGTCGATGGCGGAAAAGGGCCTGGTGTGACTGCGCCTGCACCGGCCCACCCGCCTACGGCACTGCACGCCGCACTGGCACGCGCTGCGCGCGGCTCCGAAGGCCCTATGGGCGCCGCCCAGCCTGCCCCTGCCCCAACCGCCGTGCCCCGGTCCGCCCGGCGCGCAGGTTTGGCCGACAAGAAGGCAGCGGCCAAGGCGGCGATGCGGCCTATTCGTCATGCCCCTACGCCGCCCGGCATCGGTGACAACCCGGCACCGCCCCGACGCCGCGCACCCCCTGCCCCTCGCCGGGCAGGCGAACGCATCACCCAACTGCAGGACCTGGCCACCGTGGCCCGCCGCCTGCGCGAGGACCAGGAGCGCCGCGAGGCCGAAGACAAAGCCCGGCGCGAAGCAGCAGCCCGGGCCGAGGCCGAGCGCCACCTCTTCAGCCGCAGCGTGGGCCCCGTCACGCCGCTGCGCAACCCCAACGTGGCGCGGCTGCGCAAGCACCAGCCCCCGCCGCTGCCCGTGCAGCACTGGCTGGACGAAGAGCGCGTGCTGCGCGAATCCATCAGCGACGACTTTGACGTGACCACGCTGCTGGACACAGACGACCAGTTGAGCTTCCGCCGCCCCGGCATCGGCGTGGAAGTGACGAGCCGCCTGCGCGCGGGCCATTGGAGCATCCAGCGCCAGCTGGACCTGCACGGCCTGCGCGTGGACGAGGCGCGCGAGGCGCTGGGCGACTTCATCCGCCACGCCCACAAGACCGGCCTGCGCTGCGTGCGCGTGGTGCACGGCAAGGGCCTGGGCTCACCGGGAAAGAGCCCGGTCCTCAAAGGCCGGGTGCACAGTTGGCTGGTGCAGAAGAACGAAGTCCTGGCCTTTGTGCAAGCCCGGGGGGATGAAGGTGGAGCAGGTGCGTTGGTGGTCCTGCTACGCTCGGCGCAGAAGATGCTGCGAAAATAGGGCCTAGCGCTTGACAGAAAAGCACTGGGCGCTATCTATTTCAGAGCAATCACTACAGCATCATCTGCACGATACGCTTCCAGAATTTGGCCGTGAAGCTTCCGGTCAAACCGGACCACCCTGCACTCTGACGTAGCAGAAGGGGATGGCGCTGTGGGCAGGGATCCGCATACCTACCTGGCACTGGGGCAAGGTATTTGGCGTAACGATGGTGTAACCGGGGGTCGCCTGGATGCCCAGGATCAACACATCTTCATCCCCGGAGTTGTAGACCACCTCATCAATATTGGCAGGGAAGTTGTACGAAGACCCGATGTAGTTGGCCGCATCAATGCTGCCGTTCGAGTACGCATTGCGTGCACCAAAGACGCTGCCCAGCACCAGGGTCACCCCCACGGCTGCCGCCAGCAGTGAGTAGAACCTGCCGCTCTGCCCCTGGCGCCGAAAGGCATTCCAAGCCAGCAATCCCAGGGCACCCACCAAAGCCAGCATCCCCAAGTCAGACAACGTGGGGATCGAGGAACTCAGTCCAAAGCTGATGACTCCGCCGGAAGCCGGCTGCGCCAGCGCTGCCAAAGAGGAAAACAGCCCCAGGCCAGCACAGGCCCAGCGGCGGATAGCGGTTCGGTTCATAGTGACTCCAAAAAGAGAATGGCGGGCAATGAGCCCCCAATAGAGGAGCCTGCTCCACCCATGGCGGTCACTCTAACACGTAACACTTTGTCTCCAAGAGCGGTATTTGTGTCCGTCCAGACTTACTTCGAGAGGTCGATCGCGTACTTCGACGTGCCCTTGCCCGATCCATCATCGGCCGCCAGCAGCGACACATTGGCCAGCCCGCCCGCCTGTGCCACGCTCAGCGCATTGGCGCCCGAGCTGAACACCACCGGGCTCGCCACCGTGGCCTTGGCAAAGCGCCAGCTCTTGGCCGCGCCGTTGGCCACGCGGGTCACCGCCGGGTTCTTGCGGATGTAGTCGATCACCACATCCCGGTTCGCATCGGGTGAGGCCCAGATCGTGCCCGATCCATCGAGCTTGTCGATAAAGCTCTTGCCGCTGGTGGCGCGGTAGTTGTTGGTGGCGATCACAAACTCCTGCGCCACGTCGATGGGCTTGCCCAGGTAGCTCAAGTTCTTGATGCGGCTGCCCACGGGCTGCGTCACGTCGATCTCGTACTGCACGTCGGCGGTGGTGAACATGTCAAAGTTGTACCCAGGGAACGTGCTGATGAGCTGCTGCTCGCCGGTCTTGGCAGGGTCGATCTGGTTGAAGCGCTTGGCGGCGGCCTCCAGCCAGTTCTTGATGTCGCCACCATTGACCTTCACCGCATACACCGTGTTGGGGTACAGGTAGAGGTCAGCTGCGTTGTTGATGGCCAGCGGGCCCACGGCCACGTCGGTGTAGTCAGCGCCGCCCTGGAAGCCGCTCTTGAACGGCGCACTCACCGACAGCACGGGCAGCTGCGCATACTGCGGCAGGTTGGCCTTGACATAGGCCGCCACATAGGCCTGCTGGGCCTGGTTCACGATCTGAATCGCGCCCGGGTCACCCACATCGGCAAACAGCGTGCTCATGCGGAAGTCGGTCTGGCCGATGGGCGTCTTCACGTACTGGATCGCGGCCTGGTGCTGCGTCTCGATCAGCGGGGCGATGGCAGGGTCGGCATCCACGGTGACCGTCGTGCCCGCAGCGTTCTTGCTCTGGATGTTGCGCAACTCGCTCTTGCTGGCGGACTTGTTGACCACCCACTTGGTGCCATCCCACTGCAGCGCGAGCTGCACCACACCCAAGGCCTTGCCCCAGGAGCTGGCCATCACCGCTGGCACGCCGTTGATGGTGCCAGCCTTGTGGTCCACCCCCGGCAGCTTGAAGCCGGGGATGGCCGCCGTGTCGGGGAACACGCCGTGCTGGTGGCCCATCACCATCGCATCGATGCCAGCCACCTTCGACAGGTACAGGCCGGGGTTCTCCATGGTGGGCGAATACGCCGCGCCGTCCAGCCCGCCGTGCAGAAGAGCCACCACGAGGTCAGCGCCCTTGGCGCGCAGTTCGGGCACGTACTTGCTGGCCGCCTCCACCGCGCCTTCGGTAGTGACCTTGCCTTCGAGGTAGCGCTTGTCCCAGTTCATGATGCCCGGCGTGGTGAAGCCGATCACGCCGATCTTGATGGGCAGCTTCACGTCCTTGCCATCCGCGCTCTTGGCCACCAGGGTGCGCTCCAGCAGCGTGTAGGGCTGCACCAGCGGCTTCTTGGTCTTGTTGCTGACCACATTGGCCAGCACCACCGGGAAGCCCGCGCCAGCGCACTTCTTGGAGCCATCCACGCCGTCCACATCCAGGCCGCCGCCCAGCACCTGGTTCAGAAAGGGCAAGCCGTAGTTGAATTCGTGGTTGCCGAGGGTGCCCGCGTCAAAGCCCAGGGAGCCCATGGCCTTGTACATCGACAGCTGCTGCGTGCAGGGGATGGGGTTGATAGTGGCTTCGTAGTCGGCCAGCGCCGTGCCCTGGATGGTGTCGCCGTTGTCCACCAGCAGCGTATTGGCAAACTCCTTGCGCGCGGCGCGCACCAGCGTGGCCGTGCGCTCAAAGCCATAGCTCTTGTCCTCGGCCAGCTTGAAGTAGTCGTAGCTGCGCACGTTGAAGTGCAGGTCGGTGGTCTCCAGCACGGCCAGCGTGGCCGTGGCGCCCGCATTGTTACTGCTGTCGTCGCTGCCACCGCAAGCAGCCAGCGAAGCCGCCAGTGCCACCATGCCTAGCGCGGCAACGCGGCGCGACATGTGCGAAGAAAGAAGCGAATGGATTGGAGTGCGCGCAGACATGAACAGTCCCTGGGTGAAAGAAGGGACCGAGTGTCTGGCAGGGGTTTGACAGCGGTGTGACGCGGCACCCCGTCGTCAGGATGTCAGTCGATGCGGTGCACGTCGCCGTTGTGCGGCGAAGCACTTTCGTGGAACAGGTCATCGAGGAACTGCGCCAGTTCATGTTCTTCGACAAAGTCGGGGATCACAAAGCCTGAGGGTGTGCGTTTACCATCAGCGCCCACGCGGTAGGCCTGCCACAGCGCACCTTCGCGCCGCACCTCGACGATGCGGCCAAAAACATGGAAACGCGGGTGGTTCATGGGATTCAAGCGTGTCAGGTGGAGCGTGTGCGCTCCATTGCAATCGCCGACGGAGCAAAACCCATTCTCGCAAAAAATTCGGATGCACCTGGACGGCCAGCGCGCAACACCCAGGTGGCTGCGGGCGCCTTGGCCAATGCTTGTTGCACCAACGCGCGCCCCAGCCCCCGGCCCCGAAACGCAGGGGCCACGACCAGCATGGACAAATAACCATTGCTCAGCCCGTCAGTAATGGCGCGCGCATAGCCCACCACCTCGTCCCCGTGCAGCGCCACCAAGTTGCACTGCGACGCAGCCACCAGCGCCTCGAACTTCGACAGGGTGCCTAGCCGGTGCGACCAGCCGTGCGCAACCAGCAAGGCATACACCTGCGGAAGGTCCTGATCAACAAGGTCTCTGACCGCCATGGCCCCTACCCCTGCGGCTCTTGCGGATAGCCATCCCCGATCACGACCCAGGGGGCTTTGGAGTCCACGTAGATGTGTTTTTGGGGCGGCGTGTCGTAGGGCGTGTCCAGCGTGCCCAGCGGCACGGCCACCCAGTCGGCGTGGGCGCCCTCGCTGTGCCACAGCAGGGGCGAGCCACACACCGAGCAGAACGTGCGTGTGACCTGGGCCGAAGACTGGTAGGTGCGCACCAGCGCCTGGCCCTGGACGAAGCGGTGGTGCTCGCGCCGCACGTTGCCATAGCTGGCGAACGCTGCGCCATGGGCCTTGCGGCACATGGCGCAGTGGCAATGCGATGAGGCCTTGACGGGCGCGGTGGTCTCATAGCGGACGCCGCCACACAGACAGCTTCCTTGGTGCACAACGGGGTTGTTCATGGCCGTTCTTCCTTGGGGGATGGGCGCGATGCGATGCAGTGACCGTGTAGGCTCAAGGTGCAGCAGCTGCGGCAGAGGGGCTCACTGAAGCGATCAGGTCCACCTCCACCGTCGCGTTCTTGGGCAGCTGCAGCACGCCCACCGACGTGCGGGTGTGCGCGCCCGCCTCACCCAGCACGGTAAACAGGATTTCCGACGCACCGTCGGCCACCTCGCTTTGCTGCGTGAATGTCGGCGCCGACTGCACGTAGACCGTGATGCGCAGGATGGATTGCACCGCATCAAGCGAGCCCAGCGCGCGTTGCAACAGCGCCAGTGCGCGCATCGCGCACACCTTCGCAGCCTTCTGCGCATCGGCCAGCGACGCCCCGGCACCCGCGTCCCCGGTGACCACCACCGTGTCGCCCACACGCGGGATCTGGCCGCTCAGGTAGATGTGGTGCCCATCACGGACCAGCGGCACGTAGTTGCCGCCGATCTTGATCTCGCCATCGAAGCTGTAGCCCAGGGCCTGGGCCTGTTCCTGAAAACGTTGGTCGCGTGACATATGAAGACAAACAAGTGGAGTGCAGACAATGAAGAAGGGCGACGACGGCAACGTCACATCACCCCTCGAAGGGCCTTATCAGCGCATGGTGGCGCTCGGCGTCCATGCCCTTGCGCTGCTCCCGCGCCAGCGCATGGCGCGATGTGGGCAGCAGGTAGGCCAGCGGGCGGCGGTCCGGGTCCATGTCCAGGCGCACGGACAGGCCCTGCGTGGCGCGGTAGCCCTTGAGCTGGTTGGCGACCGTGCCTTGAATGACCGGCGGTGTGCCGCCACTCTCCTCGAAGAAGACGAGGTATTGGTCGTGCTGCTGCTGCGTCACCTCTACCCAGACGCCCCAGCCGAAATAGTCATCCCGATAGGTGAAGGGCACGGGCAGCACGCAGCGGATGAACCATCGCTTGCCGTCGAGCGTGCAGAAATCCTGGTTGTAGCGGGCGCGCCGGTAGCGGTCCAGGTAGCTGAGCTCGAACACGGCGTCGGGCAGGCCGCAGCCGATGTCCGTGGCCAGCTCTTCATGCCACTCGCCGCAACTGCCGCAGCGAAAACCGGAGCGCTCGCCGGACTTGCGCGCTTTGGAGGGCGTTGCTGTCTTGCGTGCAGTGGTCTTGCGGACGGTGGTCAGGGGCATGGCGCAGCGGCGGCGAAACCGGCGGGGTAACGGGAGGAGCCCGAATTTAACAGGCGCATCGCGTCAGGCGTGCCGTGCGAACGGGTCCACCCGCGAAGCCAGCGACAGCGGCCCCGCCAGTGCACCCGAGGGTCTGGCTCTGCCAGTCCACCGGGTGCATCCCCCTTCAGGGGTAAACCAGCGCATCCGCTCAGGGGGCGCCCCGATTCCTCATCCAGTCGGCCGTGCCCATGAAGCTCTCCTTCAAGCGCGCGCGCAGGTCTTCGGGCACGCCGGTCTCGCCCATGGCCTGGTCCATGCAGGCCACCCACTGGTCGCGCTCCTTGATACCGATGGAAAACGGCATGTGGCGCGCGCGCAGCCGGGGGTGGCCGAACTGGTCGGTGTAGTACGAGGGGCCGCCAAGCCAGCCGCAGAGGAACATGAACAGCTTTTGCCGCGCCTGACCCAGGTCGCTGCCGTGGGCGGCCCGCAGCTCCGCGTAGCCTGGCTCCAGGTCCATCAGGTCGTAAAAGCGCTCGACCAGAGCGCGCACCCGGCTTTCGCCACCGATCCATTCGAAGGGGATGACGGCAGCCACGGCTTCGGTGCCTTCGCTACCAGCTTGGGGGGTATCAGAATTCATAGCAAAACAGGCCCTAGCGCTTATCCATAAAGCGCAACAAGCTATCGAAAATATAGCAAATCAACTACAACACAGGCCAAGGCCATGCACCTGCTCACTCTGCCGAGCGCCGCAGCGTATCGACCACCGGGCGCAGCAACACCTCACGCAGGCCCCACCAGCCCGCAGCCAGCGCCAGCACGGCCCCAGCCACGGCGCCCGCCAGGGGCACCCAGGGGGCAGCCGTCCAGGTGAAGTCGAACACAAAGCGCGCCAACGCCCAGCCCACGCCCACCGCCACGGCGCTGGCCAGAAAGCCCGCGAGCAGGCCCACGCCCATCAGCTCGGCGCGCTGCACCTGCCGCAGCAGGCTGGCGCGGGCGCCCACGGCGCGCATGATGGCGTATTCGCGAGCACGCTCTTCGCGCGTGGCCGTGACGGCGGCGAACAGCACCACCAGCCCAGCAGCCAGGGTGAAGGCGAACAGGAATTCGACCGCGCGGATCACCTGCTCCAGCACGCGCTGCACCTGGGCAATGGTGGCGCCCATGTCCACGTTGGTGATGTTGGGAAACTGGCGCACCAGACCGTTGTCAAAGCCGTTGGTCTCGGGCGCACGGTAGGCCGCCAGGTAGGTCACGGGCACGTCCTTGACGGTGGCCACGGGGTACATCACGAAGAAGTTGGCCCGCATCGAGCCCCAGTCCACCTTGCGCAGGCTGGTGATGCGTGCCTCGTTCTGCACGCCGCCCATGTCGAACAGCAGGCGGTCGCCCATCTTCAGGCCCAGGGTTTCGGCAATGCCTTCTTCGACGCTGATCGCGCCCTCTTCGCCCGGCGTCCAAGCACCGGCCACCACCTGGTTGTGGGGCGGTGCCTCCACGGCGTTCGACAGGTTGAACTCACGGTCCACCAGGCGCTTGGCGCGGTCGTCGGTGTAGTCCGCCGGGCCCACGGGTTTGCCGTTCACGGCCAGCAGGCGGCCCCGGATCATGGGGTACCAGTCGTACTTGGCCACGCCACCGTCCTTGAGCGTCTGCTGGAAAGCGTCGGCCTGGTCGGGCATCACGTTGATCACAAAACGGTTGGGCGCATCGGGCGGGGTGGCCTTGCGCCAGCTGTCCACCAGGTCGGTGCGCAGCAGCACCAGCAGCACCAGCGCCAGCAGCCCCACGGCCAGGCTGCTCACCTGCACCACGGCATAGGCCGGGCGCGCAGAAATCTGCCGTGTGGCCAGTACCAGCCAGCGGGGCGCGGTGGCCTCGTTCACACTTTTGCGCAGCAGCTTCACCGCCACCCACGACAGCCCGGCAAAGAGGGCCACCGCCCCGCCAAAGCCACCCACGGCAATCAGGCCCAGCGTGATGTCGCTGCTGACCGTGAGCAGCAAGGCGGCAAAGCCTGCCACCCCAATGCCCAGCACCGCCAGCGAGGCAGGCTTGAGCCCCCCCACGTCGCGCCGGATCACCCGCAGCGGCGGCACCTGGGCCAGCTGCAGCACAGGCGGCAGACCAAAGGCAAACAGCAGCGTGAGCCCCATGCCCAGCCCAAACGCCACGGGCCACAGGCTGGGCGGCGGCAGGGCCGGCTCGACCAGGCCCGCCAGCAGCAGCACAAAGGCGTAGTGCACCAGATAGCCCAGCGCCACGCCCAATGAGCTGGCAAACAGGCCCACCAACGCAAATTCGGCCGTGTAGGCGCCCGCAATGGTGCGCTGGCTCTGGCCCAGCACCCGCAGCATGGCCGAGGCATCCAGGTGCTCGGCCGCAAAGCCGCGCGCGGCCAGGGCCACGGCCACGGCCGACAGCAGCGCTGCCAGCAGGGCCACCAGGCTCAGGAATTTCTGCGCGCGGTCCAGCGTCTGGCGCATTTCCGGGCGGCCGCTTTCGAGCGACTCCACGCGCACGCCGTGCACGTCGGGCTTTTTCGATTCGGCAACAGCCCATTCGCTGAACGCCTTGACCGCAGGGGCCGACCCGATGACGGCGAAGCGGTAGGTCAGGCGGCTTGCGGGCTGCACCAAGCCGGTGGCCGGCAGGTCGGCCTCGTTCACCATCACCCGTGGGGCGAAGCTCATGAAACCGGCGCCGCGGTCGGGCTCGATCACGATGATGCGTGCAATGCGCAGCTGCGCATCGCCCAGCAGCAGCATGTCGCCCATCGCCAGGTTCAACGATTCGAGCAGCGGGGCATCCACCCACACCTCGCCGCGCGCCGGGATGTCGCGGGTGGGCTGGTCGAGCGCGCCGGGGGCGTCTGCCACCTTGAGGCTGCCACGCAGCGGGTAGCCCGGGGGCACGCTTTTGAGCGCCACCAGCTTGCTGGCGCCGCCCTGGGCGTCACTGGCGCGGCCCATGGTCGGAAAGCCCAGCGTGGTCACTGTCTGCAGACCCAGGGCCTTGGCCTGCTCGACAAAGGCGGGGGGCGTGGGGTTGTCGCTGGCCACTACGGCATCGCCGCCGAGCAGCTGCAAGGCATCGCGCTGCAGGCCACCTTGCAGGCGGTCGGCAAAAAAACCGACCGACGTGAGGGCTGCCACCGCCAGCGTAACGGCCACGATCAGCAGCCGCAACTCGCCCGCGCGCAGGTCACGGGCCAGCGTGCGCCAGCCCAAGCGTAAAAAAGACAGGTTCATGGCGCTGAACCTTAGCGCAAATGGAACGCTCTGGCGAAGCTCAGGGCTTTGCGCCCGCTGCGGCCACCTGGGCCTCTGCGCTGCCGTCTGCCTCTGCCGTTTGCAGGCGATGCTCCAGCGCACGCAGCACCGGCACAATCTGCGCGCCCACATGGATTTGCGGGTTGGAGAAGCCGTCTTGCTTGCCCGCCTCCACCTCGCGCTGCGCAATCACGGGGATGGCCTTGGCAAAGGCTTCGGTGAACGAATGCGTCTGGCGCAGCTGTTCGTGGAACACCGCCCGGCCAAAGAAGGTCAGCTCGGAGCGCGTGCCGCAGCCATATGACGTGTGCGTGGCATCGGCGGCGGTCATGATGAGGCTGCTGTCGGTGGCCAGGGGCTCGATCCAGCCGCCCGAGAAACAGGCCGACACGGCAATCACGCGGTGGCGGATGCCCGCCTCGTCCAGCATGGCGCGAAGCATTTCGGGCGTGACGGGGGGCACCTCCAGCGGCCAGTGCGAGGCCGCCAACTCATGGTTGCGCGCACCGTGCGAGGTCATGTAGATCACCAGCACATCGCTGTCACGGTCCATGCGCTGGGCCAGCGCAGCGATGGCACGCTGCAGGTTCTGCGGCGTGGCCCAGGCATGGGTGTCTGCGGTTTCTGCGTGGTTGAGCAGGTGAACCACACGGCCCTGGGCGTCAAAGCGCTCTTGCAGCAGCGTGCTGACCATGGTGCTTTCACGCCGGAACACGTTTTCGCTGGCGTAGGGGGCGAACACGAGCCCATAGACATCCACCACGCCATCGCGGCCAGCAGGCAGGGCCTGCACTAGCCGATCCCAGAGCACCTGCTGGTTTTCAAAGACTGCTTGCGAGAGCACAAGGTGCGCGGGCTCCGGTTGTGCCTGTCCCTCCTCGCCCGACTGGGCAGATGCAGCGGCCAAGGCGTCCAGCTCCCAGGGCTGGTCCTGGAACTGCCACATGCCCACCCCGATCACGGCTGCCATCGCCACCGAAAAGATGGCCGTGCGCAGCCGCGAGCGGATGAAGCGTGCACTCACCACCACCAGCGTGGCCAGCACCCACAGCGTGAGCACGCCATAGGCCACCCAGAAAATATTGCCAGCCACCGCCCCGCCCCACAGGTCTGGCTTGTGCGCCACGGCCCCCATCAAGGCATACAGCAGCAACAAAGGCGCCAGCGGAGCCCACGCGGACAACACATACCAGGCCGCCAGCCCGCCCGAAGGCCCCGAAACACCCTCCGAGGGCTCTTGTGCCGCCGCACGCTGTGCCGGGGCCATGGCCCACCAGGCCAGCCACATCAGCACCAGGCTGCTCCACATCGGCGCCAGCCAGCCCCGCAGATTGAACTGCACAGGCCCCGCCACCTGAAACCGCGCAGCCCCCACCAGCAACGCGCCACCCAGCAGCGACAGCACCAGCACCTGCCAGGGTGAAGGCGCTGCAGCAGCAGTGCGCGGCGACAGGAACAACGCGGCCCGCAGGCCTTCACGCATCCAGTCCCACAGGGACAACT
Source organism: Acidovorax sp. NN32 (assembly GCF_057597245.1). NCBI lineage: Bacteria > Pseudomonadati > Pseudomonadota > Betaproteobacteria > Burkholderiales > Comamonadaceae > Acidovorax > Acidovorax sp. NN32. Next base: position 1,387,287 of record NZ_CP199679.1, on the reverse strand, counting down.
TGGCGGGAGCCGGGGCCATGGTGGATGCGGCGCCGGCAGATGGCGCGGGCGGCTGCTCCCCCAAGGGAATTTCGATCTTGGCGGACTCAGGCCCCCACTGGCTGGGCAGGGTATCGGCCCAGGCGCTCTTGGCGTTCAGGTCTTTCATGGGGCGATCATGCCATTGCGGGAGCGGTTTCTTTCAATCACCAGCCGGCAGTTCGGACTGCGATGTTTCCCGAAATCGCGTAACGCCCCCTTCACACAGCCCCGCCTCCTCAGGAGGCCGTTCCAGCTCCGCCTCTGGCCACCGGTACGACGGGTACCTGCGCCAGCTCCGGCTGCAGCACCAGCCGATCTGTACCGCTGTAGCAGACAAACCGGCGATTGGTGGCGCGCCCGATGGCGCACAGGCCCAGTTGCTGCGCTACGGCGTGCCCCATCTGGGTCATGCCGCTGCGGGACACCACGATGGGGACACCCATCTGCGCAGATTTGATGACCATTTCGCTGGTGAGTCGGCCCGTGGTGTAGAACACCTTGTCTGCACCGGACATGGGCGCGTGCAGGCTCTCCGAAGCAGCATTTTCTGCAGGCGTGCCGCCGGATAGCGTGGAGGAAACGCCACTTTCCGGACCCTTGCCATCTGTATTCATCCACATCCACCCTGCAATGGTGTCGATGGCGTTGTGGCGCCCCACGTCTTCCACGAAGGTGAGCAGCGCCTCCCCCCGGAACAAGGCGCAACCGTGCACGGAGCCCGCGGACTTGTAGGTGGTTTCCTTGAGGCGGATGGCATTGACGATGCCGTACAGCTCGCCTTGCGTCAGGCGTGCCTCAGGCAAGGTGATGCGGTCCACCTCGTCCATGAGCCCGCCAAACACACTGCCTTGGCCGCAGCCGGTGGTGACCACCATGCTCGCGGTGCGCTCTTCAATGCGGGCGATGCCGTGGCGCGTGCGCACGGCGGCGGCGTGCACCTCCCAATCGACGGTGATGGATTCGATGTCGAACACGGACTCCACCAGCCGCTGGTTGCGCAGATAGCCCAGCACCAGCAGTTCCGGCTGCGCGCCCAGGGTCATGAGGGTGACGAGTTCACGCTTGTCGACATAGATGGTGAGCGGCCGCTCGGCGGGGATCTGCACCTGCTCGCGCTCGCCCAGTTCGTTCACGACCTCCACGCTGTGGGTAAGGGGCGCATGCGCCTGCGTCAGGCGCGGCAGCACGGGCGCAGCCGGGGAGGCGGAAGGTGATGAAAGAGACATAGGGCGAATATACGCAGTACCTCTCCCCAAGGAGGGGCATGGGGCATCTGAATCGGGGAAAAGCACGTACTGCGACCACCACAAAAAAGCCGCGCTCCACCAAGTGGGCGCGGCTCTTTTTGACGGCGGGACAGTGGCTGGCGTCAGGACTTGGGCGCTGACGCAGCTGCGGCAGGTGCCAGCGTGCTGGGTGGACTGCTGGCCGTGCCCGGTGGCGAATGGGCACCCGCCGCTTCAATGGGCTTGGCAGCGGGCGGTGTGTAGGCGAAGGGGCCGGGGTCGGTGCACGCAGCGCCTGCTGCCGTTGCAGGCTTGGCTGTTGGCGTGGTTTTGCGGTAGTGGGCCGCCACACGGTCTTGTGACAGGCACAACTTGTAGTTGTCCACCTTGCCGGCCCAGGCGGCTTTGGCCGCCGCCTCTGCAGCTTTGGCGGCAGCCTCCGGTGAAGGCGCAGGCAGCTTGGCCGATGCCAGGGTACAGACGCTGGCCGCGCACAACGCCAGCAGGGAAGATCGAGAAAATTGCATCATGGTGCGAAACCTCATACCTGCGCGGGCTGGCCCGCAGATGGTGTAGCTGCAGCATCGGCTGCGGATGGATTGGCGCTGCGCTGGCGGGGAATCTTGCCCGCTTGCACGTCGTCGTACCAAAGCTCGTGGTGCTCCTTGGCCCACCCCTCGCTCACGTACCCCGTCCTCATGGCCTTGTAGGCGCCGCGCATGCCCACCGTGCCCATATAGATGTGGCCGCAGATCAGCGCCATCATCCAGATCGCCAGGGTGGCGTGGATCATGTGGGCGATCTGCATGTCGCCGCGCACGTCACCAAAGCCAGGAATGAGCTTGTCGAGCACCAAGCCGGTGGCCACCACAAAGATGCCGGGGATGGTGATACCCCACCAGAACAGGCCCTTCTCGCCGGCGTTGAAGCGGTGGGAAGGAACCTGGTGATCACCCCCCAGCATGCCGCCGCCCTTGGACAGCCACACAAAGTCGGCCCGGTTGGCGATGTTGTCCTTGACGAAGGTAAGGATGATCACCAGCAATGAGACAGCAAACAGCGGTCCCATGAAGTTGTGTACGTTCTTGAGCGCATACGTAAGCCAGCCAAACAGCGTGGCCCCCATGATGGGCAGCAGGAAGAACTTGCCAAACGCCATGACGATGCCAGAGATGGCCAACGCGATGAACGCAAAGGCATTGGACCAGTGCGCAGCACGCTCGAAAGGTGTGAAGCGTTCGATGCGGCGGGCGCCGGTGCCGTCAGGGTGCTCATGCCCCAGCGGACCTTTGACAAAGTAGAAGATGCCCAACGCCAGCAACACGATGGCAAACAAGGCCGCACCGTAAGGAATGATCCAGTGGTTGCGTACCTGGCGCCATGCCTCGCCTGCGTTGGTGAAACGCGAGCCTGGGTACTGCACGAACGGCTGGATCAGGTTGCCCGCCTCGGGCGCCTGGCTTTTCGGCAGGCTGCTATAGCCCGTCACGCCCTGCCCCACCTGGCGCCACATGGGCGCGTTGTTGCCGGGCTGCACCTTGGCGCGTTCGCCATTGGTCTGCTCGGCGTATTTGGGGTCTGCGCTGGCGTCTGGCTTGACCTCGAAAATGTTTTGGCTTTGAATGCCGCCGGTCGCTGCGGGAGCAGCCGGTGCCGTGACCGCAGGCGCGGCGGCATCTGGCGCTGCCGGAGCCTGGGCACCAGCTGGCCCCCAGGCACATCCCGCCGCCAAAGCCAGGGACCACATGATGTGTTTCATGGCGGGCCTCACTTGGACTGGGTGCGGGTGTATTCGTTCTGGCCGTACAGCTGACGCGCCTTCAACTGCGCTTCCCAACCGGCTTTGTCTCCGGCCTTCCAGCCGGGCTGCATGAAATTGCTGCCCGTACCTGCATAGGGAGCTGCATCGCTACGGATGCCCGCGCCGGTCTGCGGCTTCTCGCCACAGGCGGTCAGCGCCACCAGCGCCACAGCGGCGGCCAGGGCCGAATGAACAAGACGCTTCATCATCATGACTTGCCTCCTGCAGGCTGGCCTGCCTGTTGTGACCCATAGGCCGTGCCCCAGCCCCACACTTCGGCGCCCTTGCCACGCTGTACCACACGGTTGCGGAAAATATCTGCCACCACATCGCCATCACCGGCCAGCAGGGCCTTGGTGGAGCACATTTCTGCACAGGCGGGCAGCTTGCCCTCGGCCAGGCGGTTGCGGCCGTATTTTTCAAACTCGGCCTGGCTGCCGTGGGCCTCGGGGCCACCGGCGCAGAAGGTGCACTTGTCCATCTTGCCACGCACGCCGAAGGTACCGGACGAAGGGAACTGCGGCGCGCCAAAGGGGCAGGCGTAGCTGCAATAGCCGCAACCAATGCACACATCCTTGTCGTGCAGCACCACACCTTCTTCGGTGCGATAAAAGCAATTGACGGGGCAAACAGCCATGCAGGGTGCATCGCTGCAGTGCATGCACGCGACCGAGATGGATTTTTCACCCGGTACACCGTCATTGAGCGTGACCACGCGGCGGCGGTTCACGCCCCAGGGCACCTCGTGTTCGTTTTTGCAGGCGGTCACGCAGCCGTTGCATTCGATGCAGCGCTCTGCGTCACAGATGAATTTCATTCGTGCCATGTGTGTCTCCTTGCGTGGCGCGATCAGGCGCGTTCCACGTTGCAGATCGTGGTCTTGGTTTCTTGCATCATGGTCACGCTGTCGTAGCCATACGTCGTTGCGGTGTTCACGGCTTCACCGCGCACCACAGGCGCCGCGCCCTTGGGGTAATAAGCCAGCATGTCCGCGCCCTGCCAGCGGCCCGAGAAGTGGAACGGCATCCACACCGTATCGGGCGCCACGCGCTCGGTGACCAGGGCCTGCACGTTGATCCGTGCGCCAGTGGGAGAGCTGAGCCACACACGCTCGCCGTTGCGGATGCCCCGGTCTGCGGCAGTCTTGGGGTTGATCTCGACAAACGACTCCTGCTGCAGCTCGGCCAGCCAGGGGTTGGAGCGGGTTTCCTCGCCACCGCCTTCGTACTCGACCAGACGGCCAGAGCTGAGGATGAGCGGGAACTTCTCGTGCACCTTGTCCGCCACGTTTTTCTCCTGGACGCTCTTGTACAGCGTGGGCAGGCGCCAGAAGGCCTTCTTGTCGTCGTGGGTGGGGTACTTGGCCATGAGGTCGGGCCGGGTGCCATACAGCGGTTCGCGGTGCTGCGGAATGGCATCGGGGAAGTTCCACACCACAGCGCGGGCCTTGGCGTTGCCAAACGGATGGCAGCCATGCTTCATGGCCACGCGAATGATCGCGCCAGTAGGGTCGGTCTTCCAGTTCTTGCCTTCGGCCTTGGCCTTCTCGGCGTCACTCAGGTCGTCCCACCAGCCCAGCTTTTTCAGCAGCACATGGTCGAACTCGGGGTAGCCCGTGGTGATCTCGCTGCCCACCGAATGCGAGCCGTCCTCGGCCAGCAGATTGACGCCATCCTTCTCGACGCCGAAGTTGGCGCGGAAGTTGCCACCGCCTTCCATCACGTGTTTGGAGGTGTCGTACAGGTTGGGCGAGCCAGGGTGCTTGAGCTCCGGCGTGCCGTAGCAGGGCCATGGCAAGCCAAAGTAGTCACCCCCAAAGTCGTAGCCGGTTTCCTTGTCCTTGCCACCCTTCGATTTCAGGGTTTTCACATCGAACAGATGCATGTTCCGCATGTGGGCCTTCAGGCGCTCGGGGCTCTGGCCCGTGTAGCCAATGGTCCAGACCGACTTGTTGATTTCGCGCAGGATGTCTTCGATCACGGGCTCGTCCATGCCCTTGACCTTTTGCATCTTGTAGTTCTTGGACAGCTCGGCGGCAAAGCCCAGCTTCTCAGCGAACTGGTGCATGATCATGTGGTCCGAACGGCTCTCCCACAGCGGCTCGATCACCTTCTCGCGCCACTGGATGGAGCGGTTGGAGGCCGTGCACGATCCACTGGTTTCAAACTGCGTGGCGGCTGGCAACAGGTACACCGCACGGTTGGGGTTCAGGTCTTCGGCCTTGCCGGGCATGGCGGCCATGGCGGCGGTGGCCGAGGGGTACGGGTCCACCACCACGAGCAGATCCAGCTTGTCCATGGCCCGCTTCATTTCAAGGCCACGGGTCTGCGAATTGGGCGCGTGGCCCCAGAAGAACACGCCGCGCAGGTTGGAGTCCTGGTCGATCAGCTCATTCTTCTCCAGCACACCATCGATCCAGCGCGATACGGTGATGCCGCTCTTGGTCATCATCGCGGGCGATGCGTACTGCTTTTTGATCCACTCGAAGTCCACCCCCCAGACTGCGGCGAAGTGCTTCCACGAGCCTTCGGCCAGGCCGTAGTAGCCGGGCAGCGAATCGGGGTTGGGACCGACATCGGTGGCACCTTGCACGTTGTCGTGGCCGCGGAAGATGTTGGTGCCGCCGCCTGTTTTGCCCACATTGCCCAGTGCCAGTTGCAAAATGCACGAGGCACGCACCATGGCGTTGCCGATGGTGTGCTGGGTCTGGCCCATGCACCACACGATGGTGCCAGGGTTGTTGTCGTGCAGCATCTTGGCGACCTTGAACATCTGGTCTTCCTTGACGCCGCAGGCCTCTTCCACCTTGTCGGGAGTCCACTTGGCCAGCACATCCTCGCGCACCTTCTCCATGCCATAGACACGGTCGTTGATGTACTTCTTGTCTTCCCAGCCGTTCTTGAAGATGTGGTACAGCAGGCCGAAGAGGAACGGGATGTCGGTGCCCGAGCGGATGCGTACGTACTCGTCGGCCTTGGCTGCGGTGCGGGTGAAGCGTGGGTCCACCACGATCATCTTGCAGCCGGTTTCCTTGGCGTGCAGCATGTGCAGCATGCTCACCGGGTGGGCCTCGGCCGCGTTGGAGCCGATGTACAGAGCGACCTTGCTGTTTTGCATGTCGTTGTACGAGTTGGTCATGGCGCCATAGCCCCATGTGTTGGCCACGCCCGCCACGGTGGTCGAGTGGCAGATGCGCGCCTGGTGGTCGCAGTTGTTGGTGCCCCAGAAGCTCACAAACTTGCGCAGCAGATAGGCCTGCTCGTTGTTGTGCTTGGACGAGCCGACGAAGTACACGCTATCCGGGCCGCTGGCGGCACGCAGCTCTTTCATCTTGGCCGTGATTTCGTTCAGGGCCGTGTCCCAGCTGATGCGCTCGTATTTGCCGTTGACGAGCTTCATGGGGTAGCGCAGGCGGTACTCCCCGTGGCCGTGTTCACGCAGTGCCGCACCCTTGGCGCAGTGGGCGCCCAGGTTGATGGGCGAATCGAACACAGGCTCTTGCCGCACCCACACGCCGTTTTCGACGACCGCATCCACCGCACAACCCACCGAGCAGTGGGTGCAGATGGTGCGGCGTACTTCGATCTTGCTGTCGCCGATGCCCACCTTGGCACCCTCGGCAGCATTGGATTTTTTGACCAGCGTGAGCTGCGACGCCGCAATACCCACGCCCACCCCCAGGCCGGAGCGGCGCAGGAACGAGCGGCGGTCCATCGTGGGCAGCGCCTGCGACAGGCCACGGCGCAAGCTGTGCACAAAAGGAGACGATGCGACCTGCGCAGCGTGGGAGGACTTCTTGGTTAGCAACATGGCACGCCCCGCTTCAGAGTTGGGTGGTCTTGTAGTACTGCTTCACGTGCGCAGACAGGTGATAGCCACCGCCTTTTTCTGGCGCCACCCGAGCGGGTTCAGACACGACGGCATCTGAGGGAACTACATGGGGGAGTGCCACGACGGCTGCGGCTGCAGCCCCTACGGTGGCGGCGCCGGAGAAGAAGCTCCGGCGTGAGGAATTGGGCTGGCGGTTCTGCATGCTTGTCTCCAGAATGGCTGGCAGCTATGAAACGGAATTCATACAGTCTATGTCAGTGTGTAAAAGCCTGCAATCGAGCTTTACACCTCCCACTAAGACACTCATCTTTTGTAGCAACCTGAGCAGGCTTTTCGAGCCTCCCAGAGGTTAGTCGAGCATGTCGAAGCCTTGGGCCTCCACCGACACGAAGGCCCGTGTGAACTGGGCCAGCGCTGCATAGAAGCGCGCCTGAGGTTGGGCAGCCAGGGCATCACACAACTGCAAAACCCAGGGCTGCAGATGCGTTGCGAAAAAGTCGCGCTGTGTCGTCAGGTTGCAGACAGCTACGTCATCCCCCGCGATCAGGTAGCGCATCACCTCGCACAGGTACGCGATGTGGTCTTCGGTTTCGGACATGGAATCGTCGCGTGCCAGCCCCAGCCGATCCAGGTCGGTGCGCAAACGGGCCAGTGGCTTTTCGTTCAGAAAACCGCTCAGGTAATGCGAGCCATACAAAAACACCTCGGGCTTGCCCACACCGCCAAAGAGACGGTCGAACTCCTGCGCGATGGCAGCATCGCTCAGTTCGCGGGCCGCGCCCACCAGCACCTGCCAAGGCTCTTGCAAAAAGGCGCCGTCGGCGGGCGCCTCGGTCACGGCTACCCGCAAGGCAGGCAACAACTCGGCGCTGGGCGCGGCGTAGTACAGCTGCGACAGCAGACCATAGAGTTCGGCGCGTGCCGTTTCTTCATCCAGCGCAGAGCTGCCGCCAGGGGGGGTCAAAGAAGCAGGTTGGGCGCTCACAGGTCCGTCACTTTCGTTTCGCTTTGAGAGGAATACAGGTCAATCACGCGGCAGTCGCTGCACATCTTCAGGCGCTCCAGCGCGTCGCCCTGGAACATCGCGTGGCCTGACAGTTTGCCCAGCATGGCCTCGATGGCCTTGACGGTGCCAAAGGGCTTGCTGCAGCGCACACAGGCCCAAGGTTTGGCCTCGTTGAGCACGCGCAGTTGCGCACGCTCCGGCGCCAGCAGCAGGCGCGGCTGCAGGGTGATGGCGTCTTCCGGGCAGGTGGTGGCACACAGGCCACACTGCACGCAATTCTTTTCGATAAAGCGCAGCTGTGGCAGCTGCGGGTTGTCCTGCAGCGCACTGGCGGGGCAGGCGCTCACGCAGCTCAGGCACAGGGTGCAGCGGTCCTTGTTGACTTCAATCGTGCCCAGGGGCGAACCCACTGCGGGCAAAGCGATGGCTGCGGGCCGCTCGGCCACGGCCATCGGGGCCTGCTCGATGAGATGGTCCAGCGCCATCTCCAGCGTGCTGCGCTTTTCCTGCGCCACGGCAAAGCGAGCGGCCACGGCCGGGGTCTTCTGGCGCGTCTGGCCCAGGGCCTGCAAGGCGGCGTCCAGCTCGGTGGGATGGGTGGCGCGCAGCAGCTGCACATGGGTGCCCGTGTAGCCCAGGCCCCGCAAGATGGCTTGCGCCACATCCATCTGCGCCTGCAGGCCGTCGAGGTACTGCGGTGCTTCCTCCTGTGTCGTCAGCAACACTACCTGCGAGGCGCCGTAGGCAATGGCGCTGAGCCACAGGTCCACCCCGGTGCTGGCGGTGTGCCACAGCGCCACCGGGATCACGTTGGCAGGCACGCCCTGCGCCAGTTTCAACTGGGCGGCACGACCCAGCTCTTCCACCAGCGCCTGTCCGCGCTCCTGGCTGTGCAGCAGCAGCACAGCATCCTTGCCACCTGCAGCGGCGTAGGTGGACAAAAGGGTTTTGAGCTTGGTGCCCTGCTCGGTCGCACTGGGGTAGGCATAGGTCAGCGCGCCCGTGGGGCACACGGTGGTGCAGGCGCCGCAGCCGACACACAGGTTGGGGTTCACCTTGATTTGCTGACGGCTTTTGTCGCTGGCAATGGCTTCGGCCGAGCAGATGTCCACGCAGGCATTGCAGCCCACGGTTTCGTTGCGGCTGTGGGCGCAAAGCTTTTGTTTGTAGACAAAAAACTTGGGCTTTTCGAACTCGCCCACCAGCTCGCGCAGCTTCAGCAGCGTGGCCATATTGACCCCATCACTACGCCCGTCCCAGCGCAGGTAACCCTGCGGCAGCGCGTGCTGCAAGAAGGTGGGCGTGGCGGTGGGCGAACGCAGGTCGAGCACCAGGTCAAAACGCTCGGTCTGCGCCGTGGCGTCACGGGTGAAGTCGATGGCACCCGCCACCTGGCACACCTTCACACAGTCGCGGTGCGAGCTGCAGGCCGCCATGTCGATCTGGTAATCGAGGCCGATGGCGTTCTCGGGGCAGGCCGCCACACAGGCGTTGCAGCGTGTACACAGGTCCAGGTCAATGGGGTTGTCGGCCTTCCACTGCAGCTCAAACGCACCCAGCCAGCCGGTAAGGCCCGTAATGCGCCCACCCAGCACGGGAAAACGCCGCGCCTGCGCACCACCCGCATTGCCGGGGCCTTGGGTGAACAGGGTCGCATCCAGCACATCCGACACCAGGGCGGCAGCCTGTTCGGCCTGGTCGAGGGGGCCGATGATGAGCAAGCGGCCCGTGCTCTTGTAAGTGACCGTGGGCACGGGCGGTGGATCAGGCAGGCGGGCGGCGGCCAGCAGCGCGGCGATCTTGGGGCTGGCCTTGGCGGCATCGCGGCTCCAGCCACCGGTTTCGCGGATGTTCACAAACCGGATGGGCGACACCGCGCCTTCGGTCTGCTGGCCCAGATCGCCAAACAAGCGCTGCTCCTGGGTGCAAGCCACCACCACATCGTCACCCGACTGGATGGCCTTTTGAAAGGCCCCCGCCTCGCGGCGGCACAGGGTGGAGTGGAGTGTCAGGTCTTCATGCAGCGCCGCGCCCAACGCCTTCGCGTTGAGGGGCATCGTCTGGTTGCAGTCGCAGATGAGCGTCGTGGTCATGTTCTATGTGGCTGGCTGGCAGGGCCACCGCATCCTTATGGGGGCGGGCGGCCATCTCAAGCTCGCTGGAGGGGGCGCTAGGAATAGCGTTGCATACCCCGGACTGTGCCACGTCTGCGGGGGCGTGCCCCTCCGCATCATCCCGAGGCTGAGCAAGGGCAGGGGCTATTGCCTCTGCGTCTGCACTGGCTTCTACGGCGGCGCCATTGACTGGAACATCAGGCGCTGCATCAGCCTTTTTTTCGTGATCAAAAAAGCCCATCGCATGGGCGCTGGCCATTTTGCGCAGCATGCCTTCGGGCAGCGGGTCGGGCTGGGTGTAGTCGCCGATGTAGATATCGAGGCCATCCATCACATTGAAGTGCGGGTCGGCAAAGAGCTTCTTCATGGCCAGGTTGCGCACCTCGGGCGATACATCGCGGGCCACAAAGGCCTTGAAATCGGACGCGGGCGTAAGCGCCTGGGCATCGGCCAGCGTGGGTGGCGGAGGGGCTTCTGCAGCGGGCGCAGCGCCTTCTGCGGCGGTGGGGGGGGCGCCGGCTGCCACGGAGGACGGGTTAGGCGGTGACGACGAAGACGCGGCCGGTGGCAACGACGGCGCGGGTGGTGGTGGTTCCTCCACCGGCTTGCCTTCGCGCACCTCCTGCTTGCGGCGCGACCAGCGGCCCAGGAACCCGTCAGCCATGACCGCCACCTCCACCACGCGTTTTTTCAGTGGACACGGATGCTGGGTTTCCAAACCGGTCTTGCAGCGTGCGGAAACTGTCCGGCCGCTTGCGGCGTTTGGGTTCGGGCTGGTAGTGCTCGGCCACAAAGGCGTGCAGCGCTTCCACCACCTCGGGCACTGCGGGCACCTGTTCCACGGTTTCCTGCGCGTCCAGCCAGCGGCCTGCGTCGTGGTAGCTCAGGCTCACGGCCACGGGGCGGGCCAGCGGGATCTCGCCAGTGCCGGGGTCGTCATCGCGGCGCCACATCACAAACCAGCACGGGGCGGGCGAGGTGAGATTGAGGTGGTAGCCCTCGGCGTCGTCGCGGAACAGCTCTGCCCGGAACCCCGGGAACAACCAGCGCTGCTCGCGCTCGTCCCGGAGGATCTGGCGCGGCTCGGTGCCAAAGGCGGGCTCGTTGATCACCACCTCGGCCAGCGACCACCGCCAGGGCTGCCAGCGGTTGTCGATGTGCTCGCACCGCATGATCACGGCAACGTCGGTGTAGGGGCGCTCAGTCATGGGCGGAGACTTTACCCCGGCGCAAGGCCACCAGCAGCTTTGTCCGTAAAGCCCCTCTGCGCACGGTCAGCTTGCAGCCCCCTCCAGCACCTCCACCGCCACCGCGCAGTACTTGAACTCCGGGATCTTTCCAAACGGGTCCAGCGCCGCGTTGGTGAGCAAGTTGGCTGCCGCCTCCACGTACGCAAAAGGCATGAACACCGTGCCGCGCGGCGTGCCGTCGTCGCGCCGCACGCGCACCTGCACCATGCCGCGCCGCGAGCGGATGCCCACCAGCGCACCGGGCGCCACGCCAAGCCGGTCAAGTTCGTCGCCATGCAGCGATGCGGTGGCCATAGGCTCGATGGCGTCGAGCACGGTGCTGCGCCGCGTCATGCTGCCCGTGTGCCAGTGCTCCAGCTGGCGGCCCGTGATGAGCACCAGGGGGTAGTCGGCATCGGGCTTTTCGGCGGCCGGGATCACGCTGGCGGGCACCAGTTGCAGGCGACCCGTGGGGGTGGGGAATTTCTCGGTGAACACGATGGGCTGGCCGGGGTCGTCGGGCGTGAGGCAGGGGTAGGTCACGCTGGAGTCCCGCTCCAGCCGGTTCCAGGTGATGCCCTCAATGCTGGCGTGCATGGCCTGGCGCATTTCGTCGTAGACAGCGGCCACGCCGGACTCTTCGCCTTCGTAGTTCCAATCCAGCCCCATCCGTCGAGCAAGTTGCTGAATGATCCACAGGTCCGGCTGCGCATCGCCCGGCGGGTTCAACGCGCGGCGGCCCATCTGCACCATGCGGTCGGTGTTGCTGGCGGTGCCGGTCTTTTCGGGCCAGGCGCTGGCGGGCAGCACCACGTCGGCCAGCCAGGCGGTTTCGGTCAGAAAAATGTCTTGCACCACCAGGTGCGACAGGCTGGCCAGCGCGTGGCGCGCGTGGTTCAGGTCGGGGTCGCTCATGGCGGGGTTCTCGCCCATGATGTACATGCCGCGCACCTTGTGCGGGTCGCTGTCGTCGGCCAGGGCCTTGTGCATGATCTCGACCACGGTGTAGCCGGGGGTCTCGTCCAGCGGAGTGCCCCAGAACTGTTCAAACCACGCATGCGCCCCGGCATTGTCCACGCGCTGGTAGTTCGGGAACATCATGGGGATCAGGCCCGCGTCGCTCGCGCCCTGCACGTTGTTCTGGCCGCGCAGCGGGTGCAGGCCCGAGCCGGGCTTGCCGATCTGGCCGGTGACGGCGCACAGCGCAATCAGGCAGCGCGCGTTGTCGGTGCCGTGCACGTGCTGGCTCACGCCCATGCCCCAGAGGATCATCGAGGACTTGGCCGTGGCAAACGCGCGCGCCACTTCGCGCAGCGTCTCGGCCGGAATGCCGCACACGGGCGCCATGGCCTCAGGGCTGCAGCCCATCACGTTGGCCTTGAGCGCCTCGAAGTTGTTGGCGCGATCCCGGATGAAGGCCTCATCCACCAAGCCCTCGTCGATCACCGTGTGGATGAGCGCGTTGAGCATGGCCACATCGGTATCGGCCTTGAACTGCAGCGTGCGCCAGGCGTGGCGGCCAATGTCGGTCACGCGCGGGTCTGCCAGCACGATCTTTGCACCCCGCTGGGCGGCGTTCTTCATCCAGGTAGCGGCCACCGGGTGGTTGGCCGTGGGGTTGGATCCGATCACGAAGATCAGCTCCGCATGCTCCACATCGTTCACTGGGTTGCTCACCGCACCCGAGCCCACGCCTTCGAGCAGCGCGGCCACGCTGGACGCATGGCACAGCCGGGTGCAGTGGTCCACGTTGTTGCTGCCGAAGCCGGTGCGCACCAGCTTCTGGAACAAATACGCTTCTTCATTGCTGCCCTTGGCGGAGCCAAAGCCCGCCAGCGCCTTGGGGCCGTGGGTGTCGCGCAGGGCTTTGAGCGCGCCAGCAGCCAGGTCCAGCGCCTCGTCCCAGGTCGCTTCGCGGAAGGTGTCGCGCCAGTCAGCGCCGTAGGGCCGCACCTCCTTGGGTACGCCGGGCTTGCGGATCAGCGGCACCGTGAGGCGGTCGGGGTGGTGGGCGTAGTCGAAACCGAAGCGCCCTTTCACGCACAGGCGGCCGTGGTTGGCCGGGCCGTCGCGGCCCTCGACGCTGATGATCTTTTCATCGCGCACGTTGTAGGTGATGAGGCAGCCCACGCCGCAGAAGGGGCAGACCGAATCGACCTTGCGGTCCACCTTTTGCGAGCCGACGTGGGTCTTGGGGCTGAGCGCGCCCGTGGGGCAGGCCTGCACACATTCGCCGCAGGCCACGCAGGTGCTCTCGGCCATGGGGTCGTCGAGGTCGAAGACGATCTTGCTGTCGGCCCCGCGCAGCGCGTAGCCGATCACGTCGTTGACCTGCTCTTCGCGGCAGGCGCGCACGCAGCGGTTGCACTGGATGCAGGCATCCAGATTCACGGCCATGGCCGGGTGGCTCAGGTCGGGCGCGGGCTGCTCGCGGCGCAGGGCCTGGAGCGCGGGGCGCACGGCCACGCCCAGGCGGTCCGCCCAGGCGCTCAGCTCGCCGTGCTGGCCTATCGTTTCTGGATTTTTTGAGTCAAATTGTCCACTAGCGCTTGATAGATAAGCGCCACCAGCTATCAATTCAGGAGTATTTGCCTTTTGGTCGTTCCACCGGTATCCCACGTCCGGCATGTCGGACAGCAGCATCTCCACCACCATCTGTTGGCTCTTGCGGGCGCGCGGGCTGGCCGCCTGCACCTTCATGCCTTCAGTCGGTGCGCGGCAGCAGCTGGGGGCCAGCGTGCGTTCGCCCGCGATTTCGACCACGCAGGCGCGGCAGTTGCCGTCGGGACGCAGGCCGTCGCTGTAGCACAGGTGCGGAATTTCCACGCCGTGGCGCTGCGCGGCCTTCAGGATGGTTTCGCCGGGATGGGCTGTCACGGGCTGGCCGTCCAGCTCGAAGGCCACGGCGGGCTGCGCCGCAGCAGTAGATGTCAACACGGCGCTCATGGTTTCAACCCTCCGGGCAATTGCTCGGTGAGCGGGCTGTTGCGCGGCTTGGGCAAATCGCCCGGCCAGGGCCCCTCGCCCACCTCATGCGGAAAGTATTTGTGGATGCAACGGATGGGGTTGGGCGCCGCCTGGCCCAGGCCGCAGATGGACGCATCGGCCATCACCTGCGCCAAGTCGTCCAGCAGGTCGGCGTCCCACTGCCGGGCCTGCATCAGCGCGGCCGCCTTGGCCGTGCCCACGCGGCAGGGCGTGCACTGGCCGCAGCTTTCGTGTTCAAAAAACCGCATCACGTTCAGCGCCGCATCGCGCGCCCGGTCGTGCTGGCTGAGCACGATGACGGCGGCCGAACCGATGAAACAGCCGTAGGGCTGCAGCGTGTCGAAGTCGAGCGGTATGTGGCTCAGGCTGGCGGGCAGGATACCGCCCGACGCGCCGCCCGGCAGGTAGGCGTAGAGCTGGTGGCCGTCCAGCATGCCGCCGCAGTATTCGTCGATGAGTTCCTGCACCGTGATGCCCGCGGGCGCGAGCTTGACACCGGGGTGCTTCACGCGCCCGCTCACGCTGAAACTACGCAGCCCCTTGCGCCCGTGGCGACCAAAGCTGGCAAACCACTGCGGGCCACGTTCCACGATGTCGCGCACCCAGTACAGCGTCTCGAAGTTGTGCTCCAGCGTGGGCCGGCCGAACAGGCCGACCTGCGCGATGTAGGGCGGGCGCATGCGGGGTTCGCCGCGTTTGCCTTCGATGCTCTCGATCATGGCCGACTCTTCGCCGCAGATGTAGGCGCCCGCACCGCGCCGCAGCTCGATGTGCGGCAGCGGGCATGGCGGCTCGGCACGCAGGTCGTCCAGCGCCGTTTGCAGCAGTGCGCGGCAGCCGTGGTATTCGTCGCGCAGGTAGATATAGATAGCCTCGGTACCCACCACCTGGGCGGCGATGAGCACGCCTTCCAGAAAACGGTGCGGGTCGCGTTCCAGATAAGTGCGGTCCTTGAAGGTGCCGGGCTCGCCTTCGTCGATGTTGACGGCCATCAGGCGTGGCGCGGGCTGGTCCCGCACGATGCGCCACTTGCGCCCCGCCGGGAAGCCCGCGCCGCCCAGGCCGCGCAAACCCGAGTCCTCCATGGCAGCGAGCACGGCCTCGGCGTCCATCTCTCCGTTGACCAGCGCGGCGGCGGTCTGGTAGCCGCCGTGGGCACGGTAGGTGACGAGGTCGGTGTGCGCGGGGCTGATCCCGTCCGGCTGCGTTGGCACGCTCTTCTCGGACAGCTCAGAAATATCAAAATTGATAGCTACTAGCGCTTGTGGATGAAGCGCTAGAGCCCGATTTGTCTTGGATTTCACTACCTCCAGCACTGAATCCACTGTGGCGCGCGGCACGGGGCACTGGTGCACCACCGCCACCGGCGCTTGTTCGCAGCGGCCCACGCAGGGCACGGCCTGCACCTGCACATCGCCCTGCCCGGCCGCGCGCAGCCGCTCGGGCAGCGTGGCCAACAGCTCGCGGGCACCGGCCAGGCTGCAGCTCAGGCTGTCGCACACCCGCAGCACCAGGCGCGGGGCATGGGCATCCTCGCCGCGCACGATGCCGAAGTGGTGGTAGAAGCTCGCCACCTCGTACACCTCGGCCATCGGCAGGTTCATCTGCTTGGCGAGAGCCACCAGGTGCCGGTCGTGCAGCACACCAAAGTGGTCGTTCAGGCGGTGCAGGTATTCGATGAGCAGGTCGCGCCGGAAACCGCTGGCCGGGCGGGGGCCCAGCAGTTGCGCCACCTCGGCCATGGCCGCGTCTTCGGGCTGGCGGCCCTTGAGGCGGCTTTTGCGGCGGATGCGCTCGCGCATGTCGTTGACCGACACGGCGGCCACGACGGTTGCGGTGGGGGCTTCGGGGGCAAGGTGCATGGAGCGAAATCGTGGGATGTCTTGTTGTGGTGCTTATGAAGCCGCCTGCATAAGGCGGCTGGGCGGTCGCAGTGTCGGCGAGGCACCCCGGTGCGTCAAATTGCGGATGCACATGGGTCGATCACAAAAACAAATGAGCTGCGCACCTTGGCATTGCGCTGTACAGCGTGGGGCCAACTCATCCGCCACCTGCACTGCCTGCTCTGCCCATTGGCAGGTTCTCCAGCAACCGGCTCGCCAGCAGCGCCGCCAGGTCTTGCGCCGAAGGCATGGGCACGGGCGCGGTGGACAGGGCGCCATCGATCGCCAGGCTTGCCAGCCCGTGGGCCAGGCTCCACCCCGCCAGTGCCAGCTCGTCCGCCCCTTCGGCCACATGGGCATGGGCGGCTTTGCGCAGCACCTCAAAAGCCCCGTCCGCCGCCGCTTGCAACGCCGGGTGGTCGGCCTTGTGTTGCAGCAGCGGGCTGAACATCAGCCGGAACGCGGCGGGACGCGCGAGCGCAAAGGCCACGTAGGCGGTGCAGTGCCCCACCAGTCTGGCGGCGGTGTCCACACCGGGGTGTGCGGCCTCCATGTCGGCCGCCAGGTCGTGAAAACCGCGCGTGGCCACGGCAGCCAGCAACGCATCCAGATTGGCGAAATGGTGGTATGGGGCCGCATGCGACACCCCCGCCGCTTTGGCCACCGCGCGGAGGCTGAGCGTGGCCCCGGACGCCAGCAACCCCTCGGCGGCAGACACCAGTGCGGTGCGCAAGTCGCCATGGTGGTAAGTGGCGCGCGGAATTTCAGCTGAGTTCATGGCGGCAATCTTGACACAGTCAAGATACACCCCAACAATACCCCATCCTGACACCGTAAAGATAGCCCATGACCCGACGCCTGCTCCAAGCCACTACCGCCGTGATGGCGCTGATCCCAGTTGCCACTGGCGTGCTGACGATGATGGGCATCTACGACCCGATCTACCGCACCAGCGGCCTCCCGAGCGATGCGCTGCTCGATGGCAACCTGCGGTTTTTTGGCGGCGTGTGGCTGGCGCTGGGCCTGGCAATGGGGTCGCTGGTGCCGCGCATCGAGCGCGAGGGCCGGTTGTTTGCGGTGTTGTGGGGCGCGGTGTTTCTGGGCGGCGTGGGCCGGGCGCTGTCGATGGCCTTTCTGGGCCTGCCGCCCGCGCCATTTATCGGGTTCACGGTGCTGGAGCTGGTGGGTGCGCCGGCCTTCATCGCGTGGCAGCGGCGCGTGGCTACCAGCACTGGGGTGGCCCGGCCCATTTCGCGTGGGTAGGGCCTGAGAAACCTGAGCCTACAGCGGCTCCGCCGCCAGCAATCCGCTGTGCGCTGCGGCGTGCTGCAACCACTCACGATCTTGCGACAGCGCCAGTGCCGCATCCAGCGCCCGGGTGGGCTGCACCTGCCGGTGCGACATGAATCCAATGGGGGTGGTGAGCACCGGGCTCGTCAACGGCAGGGCCTCCAGTCCATCATGGCCGCGCACGGCGTCCACCAGCGCACCGGGCAGGACGCTGCACACATGGCCCGCCACCACGCTGAGCGCCAGGGTCAGTACCGAATCGGTTTCCATGGCGGGCATGACCGTGGCGCCTGTAGCGCGGAAGGCACCATCCACCAAGCTACGGTTGTGCATCTCGGGGGTGAGCAGGCACAGCGGCAGCGCCGCCGCATCGGCCCAGGCCATGGGTGGGCCGATCTGCAGCCCGCGCGCTGCGCCTTTGGGCGGCCGGGGCGCACGGCGCAGCAGAAAGTAGTGCTCCACATACTGCGGCCAAGCCCGTAGCGTGCCGCCGCGTACAGGCATGCGCTCGGTGTAGCCCAGGGCCAAGTCCAGTGCAATATTTTCGAGCCCCGCCTCCAGCGCCTGCGAGCTCATCGACAGCGCCACCGGCACGATGCCCGGGTGCCGCGCTTGCAGCTGCGCGGCAAACCGCGCCAGGATGGGCATGGCCGTGGGCACCGCGCCCAGGCGCAGCGTGCCGCGCGGGTGGGCCGCGTCGCTGCTCAGGTCCTGCTGCAGCACCTGGTGCTCGTGCAGCATGCGCTGGGCCGTGGCCAGCACGCGTTCGCCCTCGGGAGTGAAGCCCTCGAAGCTGCGGCCCCGGCGCACCACCACCACGCCAAACTCCTTTTCCAGCGCACGCAGCGCATTGGAGAGCGCCGGCTGCGTGATATGGCAGGCCAGCGCCGCCCGGCCAAAGTGCCGGTGCTCGTGCAGCGCCACCAGGTAGCGCAGGGACGCGAGCAGGTTCATGGCACGGTGGGGCGACTCAGGAAGATCAGGTGTTCTTGCTGATCGAGATGGTGGGGAACTTGCTGGAGAAGTCCTTGGCCTGCTGGGCGATCTTCACCGCCACGTCGCGCGCCACCTTCTTGTAGATCTTGGCCACGTCCCCGTCGGGGTCGGCCACCACGGTGGGCTTGCCGCTGTCGGCCTGCAGGCGGATGCTCATATCGAGCGGCAGCGCGCCCAGGTAGTCCATGTTGTACTCGGCTGCCATCTTCTTGCCGCCATCGGCGCCAAAGATGTGTTCCACATGGCCGCAGTTGCTGCACACGTGGGCCGCCATGTTCTCGACGATGCCCAGGATGGGCACGCCCACCTTTTCGAACATCTTGATGCCCTTCTTGGCGTCCAGCAGGGCGATGTCCTGCGGGGTGGTCACGATCACGGCGCCGGTCATGGGCACGCGCTGGCTCAGGGTGAGCTGGATGTCGCCGGTGCCGGGGGGCATGTCGATGATGAGGTAGTCGAGGTCTTTCCAGTTGGTCTGGCGCAGCAGCTGCTCCAGCGCCTGGGTGGCCATGGGGCCGCGCCAGATCATGGCTTCGTCCTGGTCCACCAGGAAACCGATGGACATGACCTGCACGCCGTAGTTTTCCAGCGGCTCCATGGTCTTGCCGTCGTCGCTTTCAGGGCGGCGGTTGATACCCAGCATCATGGGCTGGCTGGGGCCGTAGATGTCGGCGTCGAGCACGCCCACGCTGGCGCCCTCGGCTGCCAGCGCCAGGGCCAGGTTGGCGGCCGTTGTGCTTTTGCCCACGCCGCCCTTGCCCGAGGCCACGGCGATGATGTTCTTGACCTGGGGCAAGAGCTGCACGCCGCGCTGCACGGCATGGGCGATGACCTTGGTGGTGATGTTGACCGACACGTTGTCCACGCCCGCCACGCCCTTGGCGGCGGCCACCAGACTGCGGCGCAGTTCGGGCACCAGGCTCTTGGCGGGGTAACCCAGCTCCACATCGAAGGCCACGTCGCCGCCGCTGATCTGCACATTGCGCAGGGCGCGGGTGCTGACGAAATCCTTGCCCGTGTGGGGGTCCAGCACGCTGGAAAGTGCGGCCAAAAGGCCCTGTTCGGTGACTGCCATTCAATTAACTCCTGTGGGGCCGGTAGTCTATCCAAGCGCTGTTCCCCCGGCGCGTGAAGGACAATGCGCACGCTTTGCCCCTGGCTCCACAGCAGCCGGCACCCTGAGAAACCGAACGAAAAGGACCCCCGTGAAATTCAAGATGGCCGAGAAATCCCTGTTTGCCATGCTGCTGCGCTCGCCCTGGTGGATCAGCTTTGTGGTGGTCGGCCTCATCGTTCTGGCGGCAGGTGCGCTGCTGCCCAAGGAGTATTTCGTGGTGGGTGCGCTGGCCGGTTTCCCCATCTTCGTAGTGGGATGCATCGCCGCGTGGAAGCAGCTGCGCGCCCCCAACCCCGCCCGGGTTGCCGAGATGCTGGAGGCCGTGGCCAGCATGCCCTGGCGCAGCTTTGCCGACACCCTGGCATCGGCCTGGGCACGGGCGGGCTACTCTGTAGAGCGGATCAACGGCAACAACGCAGGCGCTGACATGCGACTGACCCAAGGTGGCAAAACCACGCTGGTCAGCGCCAAACGCTGGAAAGCCGCCACCCACGGCGTAGAGCCCCTGCGCGAGCTGCACGCGGCCATGCTGGCCAGCGAGGCCCCCGCAGGCGTCTATGTGGCTGCCCTGGGGCAGGTCAGCGACAACGCCCAGGCGTTTGCCCGGGAGCACGGCATTGTGGTGCTGCAGGGTGACGCGGTGGCACAGCTGCTGCTGCGCCAACCGTAGACAGCGATGTGCCGGGGCCTCCGGCCCACAGAATCACAGCTGTAACGCTGCAGAAAAACGGCGATCCGCCCCATCCCGGGCCAAAGTTTCAACCTTCTAGTTCTGCGCACAGGGCAGCAAAAGAAGCGGCAGGGTTCAAAGCGCGCGATATCGGCCGCCCCACCACGACGTGCGTTGCACCCGCCTTGATGGCCTCGCTGGCGGTGGTGAAACGGGCGTGGTCGCCTTTTGCAAACTCCAGCGGCTGTATACCAGGCGTGACGATCAGCGCGCCCTGCGGCAGCGCGTTGCGCAGAAGCCTGGCTTCTAGCGGCGACGCGACCACACCGTGGCAGCCTGCTGCGTGTGCAAGACGCGCAAGACGCAGCACCTGTTCTGGCACTGTCGATGCCACGCCCACTTCGCGCAGCGCCTCGTCGTCCATGCTGGTGATCACAGTGAGTGCCAGCACTTTGAGCTCAGGGAAGTGTGCTGCCGACGCCACTGCAGCCTCCAGCACAGAAGATCCTGCCGACGCATGAACCGTCACCATAGAAGCCCCCAGTTGCCCCGCCGCCGCAACTGCGTCAGCCACCGAGCTCGGGATTTCAAACAGTTTGAGGTCCAAAAAGACCTGCTTGCCAGCATCCAACAGATCGCGGACGAAGGACGGTCCAGCCGCCGTGAGCAATTGCAAACCCACCTTGTAGACAGACGCAGCAGAGCCCAGCTGCCCGACCAGATCTACCGCAGGCGCAGCAGCAGGGAAATCAAGCGAAACGATGATGCTCGGATTCAAGCCATCTCCCCAAAAAAGTGCGTTTGAGCATGCCACAGGCCGGGGAGCAGCACGAACCCACCTCTGGCGCAAACAATTGACTTCCCCTGGCAAGCTTAAACGCCCCAGCTAAAAGCGAAGTGTCGCCTCAACCATGCGGGTTTTCCCACATGAAAGGCTCCCAGCCACCCACCGACACTTGGGACACCACCCCACACACATTCATGCCGCCCTTGGTAACTTCTGATATCCCCGCCGAAGCCCGACCCGCCACCGGCTTGCTGCTCACCGGCGGCGGTGCCCGCGCTGCTTACCAGGTGGGCGTGCTCGAAGCCATTGCCGACCTGCGCCAGGCCTGTGGCGAGGGGAGCGGACCCAACCCCTTCCCCATCATCACCGGCACCTCGGCCGGGGCCATCAACGCGGCGGCGCTGGCCTGCGGGGCCGACAATTTTGACCGCGCCGTGCGCCGCATTGCGCGCGTGTGGCGGCAGTTCCACGCCAGCCAGGTGTATGGCGCCGACTCGCTCAGCGTGATGCGCAGCGGCGCGCGCTGGCTCACGCTGGTGTCGCTGGGCTGGGCCCTGGCGCGCTGGCGGCGCATGCGACCGCGCTCGCTGCTGGACAACACCCCGCTCGAAAAACTGCTGGTCAAGATGGTGCCGCTGGTGCGCCTGCCCCGGCTGATCCGCAAGGGCCACCTCACGGCGCTTGCCGTCACAGCGTCGAGCTACAGCTCGGGCGAGCATGTCACCTTTTTTGAAGCCGCCGCACCCGTCAAGCCCTGGGTGCGCTCGCAGCGCAAGGCGGCCAGCGACCGCATCACGCACGAGCATCTGCTGGCGTCCTCGGCCATTCCGTTCATCTTTCCGGCCAAGGGCATCGAGGTGGATGACCACATCGAATATTTCGGCGACGGCTCCATGCGCCAGTCGGCGCCCATTGCTCCGGCCATTCACCTGGGGGCCGAGCGCATCCTGGTGATCGGCGCTGGCCGCATGCACGAGCCCAAGGGCGATGCCGCCGCCAACCCCACGGCCACCTACCCCACGCTGGCGCAGATTGCGGGTCATGCGCTGTCCAACATCTTTCTGGATGCGCTGGCCGTGGATGTGGAGCGCGTGCAGCGCATCAACCAGACCCTGTCCCTCATCCCCGAAGAAAAGCGCCTGCACAGCGCACTGCGCCCCATCGAGCTGCTGGTGATTGCCCCCTCGCAGCGCCTGGATGCCGTGGCCGCGCGCCATGTGGGCGACCTGCCCACGCCCGTGCGCACCATGCTGGGCGCCCTGGGCGTCACGTCCAACATGGCCGATGTGCGCGGCGCGGCGCTGGCCAGCTACCTGCTCTTCGAATCCGGCTACACCCAGGAGCTGATGGCCCTGGGCCGGGCCGACACCCTGGCCATGCGGGCCGAGGTGTGCAGGTTCTTTGGCTGGACGGACACCGGCGCCGAGGTGAAGACCCGGCACCATGGGGAAACCGCCTGAAACGCCCCAGGCCTGAACCCTACGGCTTGGGCAGCCACCCCAGGCCGTGCGCGTGCAGGCTCTGCACATACAGCCGGTCCGCCGTCTCGGTGATCGCAGTGGTCTCGGGGTAGGCGCCACTCGGGTCCTGCAGGTCGGCCACCACCTTGCCATCGTCGGTGAACGCAATCACATGGCCGTAGGGCTGGGGAATGGGCCACAGCGCACGCGGCAGGCGCAGGGTCAGGCTGCGCAGCCAGGGCTTGCCCGCCATGTTGTCGATGGCCGCCCCACGCGGCTTGGCAAAGCCCAGCCACACCTTGCCGCCCTGCCCGCGCATCAGGTTGTCGGGGTAGCCGGGCAGGTTGTCGAGCAGCACGCGGGCCTGGGGACTGGGCTGGGCGATGTCGAGGTCATTCGCATCCACCGCAATCTTCCACACCCGGTATTTGCCGGTTTCGTTGACGAACAGGCTTTTCTCGTCCTGGCTCAGCGCCACGCCGTTGGCAAAGCTGATGCCCCGGGCCACCACGCGTGCGGTGCGGGTGGCGGGGTCGTATTCGATCACCCGGCCCGTGCTGGCCTGCTCCAGGATATCGAGCACGCTGGCCTCAAACGTACCGCCCCAGTCCTTGGGGGCAAAACGGGTGGAGGCGTCGCTCAGGTACATCTTTCCGCTTTGGGCCACCACCACGGCGTCGGCATAGCGGATGGGGTCGTTGCCCACCTTGTCGGCCAGCAGGGTGACCTTGCCATCGGGCGCGATGGACAGCAGCCCCTTGACCGCATCGGCCGCAATCAGGTGGCCCGCCGCATCGAAGTCGAACCCCAGCACCCGCCCGCCGGTGTTGGCAAACACCTCCTGACCCGAGCCGTCGGGGTTCATGCGCAAAATTCTGCCGCTGAGCACGGTGGTGTAGAGCTTGCCGTCCTTGCCAAAGGCGATGTGCTCGGGGCCCACCTCGCCCTTGAGGTCGATGATGTTCAGCTGGGCCAGGCGCTGGTTGGGGGCATGGACGCCCTGGTAGCCGGGGGCGGCAGGCGCGGTCCAGGCCACCGGCTGAATGGGCACAGGCCACGCCGCCAGATAGGCAGCCACCGCCAATATCGCGCCACCCACGCCCCACCCCACCCGTTTTGCCCATGTGCTGGCCATGTGTCGTCTCCTGTTGATTGTTGGAATGCGGGGCATTGTGGCGCCATAGGCGGCCTGCACGCACGCCCTGATTGGCACCTGCGCGACCTGGGGAGGCCACCGCAGCGCCCGCAATGGCCAGGGATACTGACGACCGCCTAAAATCGCGGGTTCCGCCTGAGAAAGCCGCTTTTCATGACGACCTCCGCCCGCAAACTCTTCGTTACCACCGCCCTGCCGTATGCCAACGGCAACTTCCACATCGGCCACATCATGGAATACATCCAGGCCGACATCTGGGTGCGGTACCAAAGGATGCAGGGCAACGCGGTCAACTTTGTGGGTGCGGACGACACCCACGGTGCGCCCATCATGATTGCCGCCGAAAAGGCCGGCAAGACGCCCCAGCAGTTCGTGGCCGACATCGCCGCCGGTCGCAAGCAGTACCTCGATGGCTTTCACATCAGCTTTGACAACTGGCACAGCACCGATGCGCCCGAAAACCATGAACTGGCCCGCCAGATCTACCGCGACCTGCGCGACCGCGCCGATGGCAGCCTGATCGAAGTACGCACCATCGAGCAGTTCTTCGACCCCGAGAAGAACATGTTCCTGCCCGACCGGTACATCAAGGGCGAATGCCCCAAGTGCCACGCCAAGGACCAGTATGGCGACAACTGCGAGGTGTGCGGCACGGTGTACGCCCCCACCGACCTGATCAACCCCTTCTCGGCCCTGTCGGGTGCCAAGCCCGAGCTGAAGAATTCAGAGCACTTCTTCTTCAAGCTGTCGGACCCGCGCTGCGTGGAGTTTCTGGAGAACTGGACGCAGGACGGCAAGCTGCAGCCCGAGGTGGCCAACAAGATCAAGGAATGGTTCACCGTCCGCACCAACCCCGACGGCACCACCAGCGAAGGCCTGGGCGATTGGGACATCAGCCGCGACGCGCCCTACT
Source organism: Acidovorax sp. NN32 (assembly GCF_057597245.1). Lineage (NCBI taxonomy): Bacteria > Pseudomonadati > Pseudomonadota > Betaproteobacteria > Burkholderiales > Comamonadaceae > Acidovorax > Acidovorax sp. NN32. The sequence goes on along the minus strand of NZ_CP199679.1, from coordinate 1,362,799 downwards.
TCGGCATCGAGATCCCCGACGCGCCCGGCAAATACTTCTACGTGTGGCTGGATGCCCCCGTGGGCTACCTCGCGTCACTGAAGAACCTGCTGGAAAAACGCGGCGAAAGCTACGACGCCTACATGGCCGACCCGGCGATGGAGCAGTACCACTTCATCGGCAAGGACATCGTCACCTTCCACACGCTGTTCTGGCCCGCCATGCTGCACTTCAGCGGCCGCAAGACACCCAACAACGTGTTTGTGCACGGCTTCTTGACCGTGAACAACGGCGAGAAGATGAGCAAGAGCCGGGGCACGGGCCTGGACCCGCTCAAGTACCTGAGCCTGAACATGAATGCCGAATGGCTGCGGTATTACCTGGCCGCCAAGCTGAGCGCACGCAACGAAGACATCGACTTCAATGCCGAAGACTTCATGCTGCGGGTGAACAGCGATTTGATTGGCAAGTACGTGAACATTGCCAGCCGCGCGGCGGGCTTCTTGACCAAGCGCTTTGACGGCAAGCTGACCGACCAATTTGGCACCACGGGCACAGCCCTGCTGGCCGAGGTGCGCGGCGCCAGTGACGCCATCGCGCAGATGTACGAAACGCGGGAATACAGCAAGGCCACGCGCGAGATCATGCTGCTGGCCGACAAGGTCAACGCTTATGTGGACCAGAACAAGCCCTGGGATCTGGCCAAGGACGCGGGCAACAACGAGGCACTGCACCAGGTGTGCTCGGTGCTCGTCAACGCCTTTGCCGCGCTCACCCGCTACCTGGCCCCCGTACTGCCGGGGCTGGCCCAGGCGGTGCAAGGCTTTGTGGGGGTGAACATGCAGCAGTGGAACGTGGCGGGGGACGTGCAAGCCATCCAGCCCTACCAGCACCTGATGCAGCGCGTGACCCCAGAACAGCTTGAAGCACTGTTTGAGGCCCCAGCGCAAGCAGAACAAGCGCCAGCAGCTACTGAAACCGTAGCAGCCAACTCCCATCCTGGTGGCGAAGAACTCGCCCCCACTATCACCATCGACGACTTCACCAAGATCGACCTGCGCATTGCGCTGATCGTGAACTGTGAGCCGGTCGAGGGCTCCACCAAGCTGCTGCGCCTGACGCTGGACGTGGGCGAAGGCCGTACGCGCAACGTGTTCAGCGGCATTGCCAGCGCTTACAAGCCCGAAGATCTGGTGGGCAAGCACACCGTGATGGTGGCCAACCTGGCGCCGCGCAAGATGAAGTTTGGCGTGAGCGAAGGCATGGTGCTGGCCGCCAGCCATGGCGACGAAAAGGCCAACCCCGGCATCTACGTGCTCAACCCATGGCCCGGCGCCACGCCCGGCATGCGGGTGCGGTAAGGCGTGCAACGCTCATAGACAAAGCAACCGTCAAGGATGCCGAGGGGTGCTGAGCCCCTCGCCATCCGCCGATAGAGGAAGGGGCGGCATGTTGACTGCCGCCCTGAAGCAAGCTCTCAGTAAAGGTACACCGCGCCCGCGTTGGTGCTGCTTTCGTCCGACTGATTGCCCCCAATGCCAGTCGATCCACTGTCTTCGGTGGATGCCCCCACGGCCAGGGTAGTGCCGTCACCCGATATCGCCACACGTCCACCAAACCGGTCCCCAGCGCCCGTATTGGGTGCCTTCAGGTAGGCTTGTTGCGCCCAGGTGCCCGCGCTGCGGCGGAACACCAGCACAGCGCCCGCATCCGCAGCGGCGGTGTTGGCCTGGTCGCCACTGAATCCGCGCGCATTGCTGTCGTCGCGGTACGACGGCACCACCAGCGTGTTGCCGTCGCTGGACATCGCCAAGTTGTTGCCAAACCGGTGGGGGGTGCGGGTGTTGGAGGCTTTCAAGTACGCCTGTGACTGCCAGACGCCACCTGCGCGAATGAACACAAACACCGCGCCAGAGTTGAGTGCAAGGGTGTTGCTGGGTGGCGGCACCACGAAGGTGCCTGTGTAGTTGCTGCTGTCTCCATCCATGCCAACCGCCAGCGTGTTGCCGTCGCCTGACAGGATGACCGAGACGCCGAAGCGGTCCTGCGCCTTGGGATTCGGAGCCTTCAGATAGGCCTGCTGCGACCATGTCCCCGCATTGCGCTGGAACACGTAGGCCGCACCGGCATTGGCCAGGGTGTCGTCCGCAGGATCACTCGCCAAGGCGCTGCGCTCAAAGAACGCGCCCACCGCCAGGGTGTCGCCTGCGCCAGACAGGCTGAGGTAGATGCCGAAGAAATCTCCCGCCCCTGCGTTGGAGGCCTTGAGGTAACTTTGCTGCGCCCAGCTGGTGCCCGTGCGGGCAAAGACATAGGCAGCCCCGGACGCAGCATAAGCTCCATTGCCGTGTGTTCCAGTCAGGTCACCATCCTCGTTATAGGCCCCCACCGCCAGGGTGTTGCCGTCGTTCGAGAGGGCTACGAATGAACCGAAAAGATCGTCGGCATCCGCGTTGTTCGCCTTGATGAATGCCTGCTGCGACCAGACGGCGCCCGTGCGGGCATATACATAGACGGCGCCTGAGTTGCTGGCCAGGTTGTTGGTGGCGGGCATCGTCGCAAACGTGCCCTTCTGGTCGCCGCTCTCGCCATCCGCGCCAATGGCCAGCGTGTTGCCGTCGGCCGACAAGGCCACGGCATTGCCAAAATAATCGTTGGCCTCGCCGTTGGGGGCCGCAATGCGCGCCTGCTGCGACCACGTGGCGCCGCTCTTCGTGAATACGTATACCGCCCCCGTGTTGCCACCCTCTCCATACGCCCCCACTGCCAGGGTGGTGCCGTTGCTGGACAAGGCCACGCGGTTGCCAAACCGGCCTTCGGAGGTGGTAGTCGATCCCTTGAAGTAGCCAATGGCACGCACCATGTCTGCCGCCATCGAGGTCGATGGGGCACTGCACCCGCCCGCGTTGCAGGCTTGCACAGTGTACGTCGCATTCACCCGAAGGTGCAGCAGCACCGGAACTGCGTAGGTCAGCCCGGTGGCCGCGGTCGACCCGATTTGCGCGGGTGCCAGCGGGCCCGCGCCGTCCGGGTCTTCGTAAACCGTGTAGCGGGTTGCGCCGGGCGTCGAGGTCCACGAAAAGACCAGTGCCTTTGTCCCATAGGCAATCCCCAGGCCATCCGGCGTGGGGGGAGCCGGTGGAGGGGGGGGAGCAGGAGGTGGAGGCGATGAGACGGTGCTGCAACGCACTCTCACTTGGGTCACGGGCGCCACGACAACCCCGGTGCCAGCCTCTACTGTGCAAACCTGATTCGCAGGCTGCACATGCACCGTCACGGCGTAAGAGCTGCCATGGGTCAGCGGTGAGGCAAACCCGAAAACGCCATTGGTGGCCACCAACAGATCCGCAGCGCCGTTGAGCCGCAACGTCACCACGCCCAGCAGGCCCGTGATCGATCCACCGACGGTGTAGGTATTGGTGGTGCATGTCACCAAGATGTTGGTAACCGGGCCTGCCACCACACCCGAACCGTTTTCCACAACACAGGTCTGCCCGGCGGGCTGGGTACGCACAACAATGTTGTAGGCCTGGCCCTGCAAAAGGTTGGTGGCATAGCTGCCGTTCGCCGTGATGGTCAGCTCCGCCTCCGTGCCATTGGCCAGGACGAGCGTGCCCACCAGCCCCGTCACAGTGCCGCCCACAGCATGTTGCGCCACGGGCGGGGGCGGAGGGGGCGCAGCAGGGTCTTCGCCACCGCCGCAGGCCATCAAGACTCCGCTCGCAATCAGAAGAAGCAGCCTTGCCGCCCCACCAAGCCTCGCCCACAGTGCTTCAGCGCTGGCGGAAAAAGTTCGGTACATCAAGGGTTCTCCGGGCATGTGAACGGGGTGGGCACTTCACCCATTTAGGAGGCGTGGGCGAGCCCGGCGCCCCCCGTGCGGGCGCAGGCGGGGTGGCACGAACTCTATGGTGGGTGGACGCGCAAACACACCCCCACTGAAGCAGGGTTGACGGGTGCAATGGAGTCGCGCAGGGGCGTTCGGCGGGAGCTCAGGCCCCTGAGGACTCGGTCACGATCGGAGACAGGCGGCCGTCGCGCTGGCGGCCCCGTCCCTTAATGCCCCACGTAGCGCCCTGGCCGGTGGCTGATCCACAAGAACCCGCTCATCACCAGTACGGCCAGCACCGAATACGCCACACGCTCGACCGGCACCACGAACAGCGCCAGCAGCACCACGGAGCCGTCGATCATCATCTGCACCTTGCCCGCCCGCATGCCATAGCGGCTTTGCAGGTACAGCGACACCACCGTGGCACCGCCCAGGCTGGAGCGGTGGCGCGCCAGAAACAAACAGCCCGTGCCCAGCAGCAGCCCGCCCAGCAGTGAGGCGAACAGCGGGTTCAGGTAGTCCACATGCATCACGTGCGGAAACAGCTCGGTCAGCAGCGACAGCAGGCCCACGCAGACAAAGGTCTTGATGGTGAACTCGTGGCCCATGCGCGTCCAGGCAAACCAGTAGAACGGCAGATTGACCACAAAAAACAGCTTGCCGAACGAAATGCCCGTGACGTAGTGCAGCAAAAACGCCACGCCCGCGGTGCCGCCCACCAGCAGGCCCGCCTGGTTGAAAAGCATGAGCGCCATGGCCACAAACAAGGTGCCCGCGAACAGGGCCTGCGCGTCTTCGAACAGGCCGTGGCGCAGCGATGGCGGGGGGGACATTTCGGGCGTCGGCATGGCAGGAGGGTGAACGGTGTCGGGCATGGGAGCAGGTGGGGATGCAGTGCACCACAACTAGCAAGCAACGCGCCAGTGCGCAGGGGCTGCTTTCCCTTGCCAGTCTTGGCAGATTTCAGGCATTTTTGTCATACATCGCTTATACAGCAAGCGTCAATAGCTATCAAATCAGGAGCAAATTCGGTACGACACCGACATGGAGCTGAAGCTATCGAAGTTGCGGAGACTCTGTTTGTGGCCCTGTTGTGGCGCTATTGCAGCGCCGGTGTGACGCCATCGGGTGGTTGGGACCGCCATCGGTTGCACTTCAAGAAGCGCTCACTACACTGGTTGCCTCCATGCCGTTTTCGCCCGCCTTTCGCCCCCGCCTGATCGACGCCCTGCGCGGCTACACCAAGAGCCGCTGGCTGGCCGACGTGGGTGCGGGGGTCACGGTGGGCATTGTGGCGCTGCCGCTGGCCATGGCGTTTGCGATTGCCAGTGGCCTCAAGCCCGAGGCGGGGCTGTGGACGGCCATCATTGCGGGCTTCCTCATCTCGGCCCTGGGGGGCGCCAACACGCAGATTGGTGGGCCGGCGGGCGCGTTCATCGTGATCGTCTACGGCATTGTGGAGCGCTATGGCGTGGCCAATCTGCTGATCTCTACCGCCTGCGCGGGCGTGATTCTGGTGCTGCTGGGGTTGTTTCGCCTGGGCACGCTGGTGCGGTTTGTGCCGGTCAGCATCGTGATCGGCTTTACCAACGGCATTGCGGTGCTGATTGCGCTGTCACAGGTGAAAGACTGGCTGGGCTTGTCGATTGACCGCATGCCGGGCAACTTCTTCTCGCAGGTGAGCACGCTGGCGCAGCACATCGGCACCTTCAACCCCTATGCGTTCGGGCTGGGGCTGGCGTGTGTGGCGCTGCTGTTCCTCTGGCCACGGCTGTTCCTCAAGGGCTCGCCGGTGATCCGGCTCATGGAGGGGCACACGGTGCGCAGGTTTGCCCGCGTGCCCGCACCCGTGGTGGCGCTGGTGGTGCTGAGCCTGCTGGCCTGGGGGCTCAGGTTTCCGGTGGAGACCATCGGCTCGCGCTTTGGAGGCATTCCGCAGGCGCTGCCGGTGTTTGCGCTGCCCGATTTTTCGTGGGAGACGGTGCGGCTGCTGGTCACCCCCACACTCACCATCGCGTTGCTGGGTGCCATCGAGTCGCTGCTGTGCGCCCGCGTGGCCGACCAGCTGGCCACCGACCCGCACCACAAAAAACACGACCCCAACCAGGAGCTGATGGCCCAGGGCGCGGCCAACATGATCGTGCCGTTTTTTGGCGGCATGCCGGCCACCGGCACCATTGCGCGCACGGTGACCAACATCCGCGCGGGCGCCACGTCGCCGGTAGCGGGCATGGTGCATGCACTCACGCTGCTGGCGATCGTGCTGGTGGCTGCGCCGCTGGCGCTGCACATTCCGCTGGCGGTGCTGGCGGGCATCTTGCTGTTTGTGGCCTGGAACATGGGCGAGTGGCACGAGTTTGTGCGGCTCAAGCATTTCAGCAACCACTATCGGCTGCTGATGCTGGGCACGTTTTTCCTCACGGTGGTGTTCGACCTCACGGTGGCGGTGGAGGTGGGCCTGTTCATGGCCTGCGCGCTGTTTGTGCGGCGCATGAGCGGGTTGTTTCGCGCGGTGCGCGAGCCCGAGCCCACTCCAACACCGCCGGGCCAGCGCACTGTGGCCCGCTGGCGCCTGCACGGCGCGCTGTTTTTTGGTGCAGCCGCCAAGATCGACCCCATCGTGCAGGCGGTGGAAACCGGCCCGCCCGGCATGGATGTGGTGCTGGACGCCTGCGAGCTGGTGGCGCTGGACACGACCGGGCTGGATGCGCTGGAGCAGATCCTCAAAGCCGTGGCAGCGCGCGGTGGGCGCATGTCGGTGGTGAACCTGCACGAGCAGCCACGCTCGCTGATCGAGCGATCGGGCTTTGCCGACCGGCTGGCCGCCCAGGGAGGCGCCAGCGTGGATGTGTAGTTGTCGGCAGGGCGCGGGGCAACGGTTTACTTGCCGCCCTTGAACTCCGGCGCGTCCAGGTCGGCCCCCGTCTGCGTGCGCAGCACCACGAGGTCAGGCCCATGGACCACCGTGAACACCTTGGCCTGGTTGGGCGCCTCCATATAGCGCCAGTCCACCCAGGTCTCTTTCTTCAGCTCGTAGGGCGTGGCCTTGGCGGGCTTGCCCAGCAGGCGGCGCACCTCGTCCATGCGCATGCCAGGCACCACGCGCGCAAAGGTCTCGGGCGTGAGCACCTGGCGCAGCGCGGTCATGCGGCCGTCGGGGCCGATGGTGATCATGTAGTTGACCTGGCCTGCGGGCTGGCGGTTGTATTCGAAGGTGCGGGCACCGCCGGGTTCGTCCCACACGTTCTCGGGGGCGCCAAAGCGGTCACGCACATCGGCTTCGGTCGATACGCCCTCTTTCAGCTCGCTGATGCGCTGGGGGTCGCAGGCGGTAAGAGCGATCAGGGAAAAAGCGGCAGCTGCCAGGGCAGCGGCGCGATATATCAAGCGCATAAATTCGTCCCGGTAAAATCTTGGACCTTTGGTGCGTCACTGTGCCTGATGCGTTCCAAGAAAGAGATTCACAGTCCATGTCTATTTTCCGCCGCCCCGATTACCAATCCGACGCCACCCAGTTCATCAACCAGCTCAAGGCCAGCCGCCCCGAACTGGAAAGCCAGCAGCTGGCAGGCCGTGCCCTGCTGTGGGACAAGAAGGTGGACCGCAGCATCTGGACCGAGTACCGCGAAGGCCAGGTCGAGCAAAAGCCGTACGTCTACCAGACCAACGCAGATTAAGCATAAAAATGGCCTCTAGCGCTTATCCAAAAAGCGCTATAAGCTCATTTTTTTATAGCAAACCATGACCACAGCGAACGAAGCCGACGTGGCCGATTCGCCGGATCTGTCCGCGCTGGACGCGGCAGGCATGCCCGTGGTGGTGGATCAGGTGGCGCTGGCACGCCTGTACGGCGAGCCGCTGTTTGCGCTGCCGCAAGACCTGTACATCCCGCCCGATGCGCTCGAAGTCTTCCTGGAAGCCTTCGAAGGCCCGCTCGATTTGCTGCTGTACCTGATCCGCAAGCAGAACTTCAACATCCTCGACATCCCCATGGTGGGGGTCACCAAGCAGTACCTGGCGTATGTGGACGAGATCCGCAGCCGCAACCTGGAGCTGGCAGCCGAGTACCTGCTGATGGCGGCGATGCTCATCGAGATCAAGTCGCGCATGCTGCTGCCGCCCAAGAAGCAGGAAGGCGGCGAGGAGCCCGAAGACCCCCGCGCCGAGCTGGTGCGCCGCCTGCTCGAATACGAGCAAATGAAGATGGCGGCCATGCGCCTGTCGCACATGCCGCAGTACGGCCGCGACTTCCTGAAGGCCCAGGTCTACATCGAACAAAGCCTGCAGCCGCGCTTTCCAGACGTGCACGTGGTGGAGCTGCAGGACGCCTGGCGCGACATCCTCAAACGCGCCAAGCTTGTGCAGCACCACAAGATCACGCGCGAGGAACTTTCGGTGCGCGAATACATGAGCATGGTGCTCAAAACGCTGCAGGGCCGCCGCTTTGTGGAATTTGAAGAACTCTTCGAACCCGAAAAAGGCAGCACCGTGCTGGTGGTGACCTTCATCGCGCTGCTGGAGCTGGCCAAAGAGACGCTGATCGAGATCACGCAGGCCGAGGCTTTTGCCCCCATTTACGTGCGCCTCGCTTACACGCCGGTCTAGGCTGGCTCCCCTGTTCACCGCCCTGGCCGGTGGCCGTGGCGTTACCCCTTTCTTCACCCGCAAGCCATGGCATCCCACGACTTCGACGTTCTCATCGTAGGCAGCGGCCTCGCTGGCCTCTCGGCTGCCTTGCACCTGGCGCCCACCCACCGCGTGGCCGTCATCACCAAGCGCACGCTGCAAGATGGATCGAGCGGCTGGGCCCAGGGCGGCATTGCCGCCGTGCTGGCTGACGACGACAGCTTTGCCGCCCACATTGAAGACACGCTGGTCGCCGGCGCAGGCCTGTGCGACCTGGCCACCACGCGCTTTGTGGTGGAGAACGCCCCCGCCTCGATTGCCTGGCTGCGCAAGCTGGGTGTGCCCTTCACGCTCGAAGGCGACCAGCTGCACCTGACGCGCGAAGGCGGCCACAGCGCGCGCCGCATTGCCCACGTGACCGACGCCACCGGCGCGGCCGTGCAGCGCACACTGATCGACGTGGTGCGCAGCACGCCCGGCATCACGCTGTTTGAGCAGCACACGCTGGTGGACCTGATCACCACGCGCAAGCTGGGCCTGCCTGGCAACCGCTGCCTGGGGCTGTATGCGCTCGACAGCGACACCGACGAGGTCGTCACCTTCCGCGCGCCGCAAACCATCCTGGCCACGGGCGGCGCGGGCAAGGTGTACCTGTACACCACCAACCCCGACACCGCCACGGGCGACGGCATTGCCGCCGCCTGGCGCGCGGGCTGCCGCGTGGCGAACATGGAGTTCATCCAGTTCCACCCCACAGGCCTGTACCACCCGCACGAAAAGTCCTTCCTCATCAGCGAGGCCGTGCGCGGCGAGGGCGGGCAACTCAAGCTGCCCCCCTCGGCCGGCGGCACCCGCTTCATGCTCGACCACGACCCGCGCGCCGAACTGGCCCCGCGCGACGTGGTGGCCCGCGCCATCGACTTCGAGATGAAGAAACACGGCCTGGACTGCGTACACCTGGACATCTCGCACCAGAGCCCCGCGTTTCTGCAAGAGCACTTCCCCAACATCCTCGCGCACTGCGCGTCGCTGGGCATCGACATCACCAAGGAGCCCATCCCCGTGGTGCCCACGGCCCACTTCACCTGCGGCGGCGTGCTGACCGACCTGGCGGGCCGCACCGACCTGCCCGGTCTGTACGCCGTGGGCGAGGTGGCCTGCACCGGCCTGCATGGCGCCAACCGCCTGGCCAGCAACTCGCTGCTCGAATGCATGGTGTTCGCCCGCGCCGCCGCGCAGGCCATCGCAGCAGCCCCGACCACAGAACTGCCCACCGTTCCCGCCTGGGACGACAGCCGCGTGACCGATGCGGATGAATCCGTCGTCATCTCCCACAACTGGGACGAGCTGCGCCGCTTCATGTGGGACTACGTGGGCATCGTGCGTACCAACAAGCGCCTGGAACGTGCCGCCCACCGCATTGCCATGCTGCAGGGCGAGATTCAGGAGTTCTACGCCCATTTCCACGTCACGCGCGACCTGCTGGAGCTGCGCAACCTGGTGCAGGTGGCCGACCTGATCGTGAAAAGCGCCCAGCTGCGCCGCGAAAGCCGGGGCCTGCATTTCAGCCGCGATTACCCCGAGATGGCCGCGCCTGCGGCCCCCACCCTTCTCGTACCACCGGTGGCCCGATGACCTACAGCGTCAAAGAAATTTTCTACACCCTGCAAGGCGAAGGCGGCCAGGCGGGCACACCCGCGGTGTTCTGTCGCTTTGCGGGCTGCAACCTCTGGACTGGCCGCGAGCAGGACCGCGCGCAGGCCATCTGCCAGTTCTGCGACACCGACTTTGTGGGCACCGACGGCACGCTGGGCGGCAAGTTCGAAACGGCCACGGCACTGGCGGAATTGATCGCCGCCCAATGGCCTGCAGACGCGGGCCATCGCCTGGTGGTGCTGACGGGTGGAGAACCCCTTCTGCAGGTCGATACGGCACTCATCGACGCGCTGCACGCGCAGCAATTTCGCATTGCGGTTGAAAGCAACGGCACCGTGATTGCGCCCGAGGGCATCGACTGGTTGTGCATCAGCCCCAAGGCGGGTGCCCCGTGGGTGCAGCGCAGCGGGCAGGAACTGAAGCTCGTGTGGCCCCAGCCGGGCTTTGACCTGCAGGCGCTGGAGCAGGACACGCAGTTCACCCACCGCTTTCTGCAGCCCATGGATGGCCTTCTGCAGCGACAGAACACTGCCGCTTGCATTGACGCCTGCCTGGCCCACCCCGCATGGCGCCTGAGCCTGCAAACTCACAAGCTCACCGGTATCCGGTGAGCGGTTTTCTTTTTGGTTCCCGTATGTTGTTCACCATCTCCCAGCGCTTCTTCTTCGACGCTGCCCACACCCTGCGCCGCGAGATCGAGGCCGAAGGCAGCCGCCGCGTGCACGGCCATACCTACCACGCCGAGGTCTTTTTGAGCGGCCCGCGCGACCCGGCCACCGGCATGGTGTTGGACCTGGGCCTGCTGCGCCAGGGCTTGGCCGTGGTGCGCGAGCAGCTGGACCACCACATGCTGGACGACGTGCCTGGCCTGGGCACGCCGACGCTGGAGAACCTGTGCGTTTTCATCGCCCAGGCGCTGCCCGCCGACCTGCGCGCCAGCGTGAGTCGCGTGCGCGTGTGGCGCGAAGCGCTGGGCGACAGCTGCATGCTGGACTTTCCGCAGCCCTGACCGACCACGGCCCTGCCGCCGGCAGGCCCTCCCCCACTCACAGTCTTCACTGAAGGAAGCCCATGTTCCGCACCCTGCTCAAATCCAAGATCCACCGCGTGGCCGTGACCCAGTGCGAGCTGCACTACGAAGGCTCCTGCGCCATCGACGAAGACCTGCTGGACACCGCCAACATCGCCGAGAACGAGCAGATCCACATCTGGAACATCAACAACGGCGAGCGCTTCGTCACCTATGCCATCAAGGGCCAGCGCGGCAGCGGCATGATCTCGGTGAACGGCTCAGCCGCACGCCGCGCGTCTGCAGGCGACCTCATCATCATTGCGGCCTTTGCGCAGGTGCATGAAGACCAGGTGCCCACCCACCAGCCCCAGCTGGTGTTTGTGGACGACCACAACCGCCAGACCGAACTGCGCCACGCGGTGCCCACCCAGGCCCTCTAACCATGCAGCCACAACACGACGGACTGGTGGCCCGCAGCTTGGCCGCCGTCTGGCACCCGTGCACGCAGATGAAGCGGCACGAGGCTCAGCCACCCGTGGCCGTTGCACGCGCCCAAGGCCCGTGGCTCTACGGCACCGACGGCCAGCGTTATCTGGACGGCATCAGCTCCTGGTGGGTCAACCTGTTTGGGCACAGCCACCCGCACATCCAGGCGTCGCTCGTGGACCAGCTGGGCCAACTGGACCATGTGATGCTGGCGGGCTTCACCCATGCGCCTGTGGTGGAACTGTCGGAGCGCCTTGCTGCGCTTACCGGCCTGGGCCACGCGTTCTATGGCAGCGACGGCGCAGCCGCGACCGAGATCGCCTTGAAGATGAGCGCGCACTACTGGCGCAACACAGGCCGCCCCGCCAAGAGCCGCTTTGTGGGTCTGGCCGGTGGCTACCACGGCGAAACCGTGGGCGCGCTGGCCGTGACCGACATCGCGATCTTCCGCGAGGCCTATGCGCCCCTGGTGCGCCTGGCCGACACCGTGCCCAGCCCCGATGCACGCGGCGCAGGCCCGGGCGAAACCGCCCAGGATGTGGCCCGGTGCGCTGCTGCGGCGCTGGAGGCGTGGTTGCAAGAGCACCACAGCACCACCGCAGCCTTCATCGTCGAGCCCCTGGTGCAATGTGCAGCAGGCATGGCGATGCACGACCCCGAATACCTGCGCCTGGCGCGCGCACTGTGCGACCGCTACGAGGTGCACCTGGTGGTGGACGAGATCGCCGTCGGCTTTGGCCGCACGGGCACGATGTTCGCGCACCAACAGGCGGGCATCCGACCGGATTTCATATGCCTGTCCAAGGGACTGACTGGCGGCACGCTGCCGCTCTCGGCCGTGCTGACCACGGATGTGGTGTACGCCGCGTTCTACGACGACGATGTGGCGCGCGGCTTTCTGCATTCGCACTCGTACACCGGCAACCCCCTGGCCTGCCGCGCAGCGCTGGCCACGCTGGAGCTGTTTGAACAGCTGGATGCGCTGAATGCCAACAAGGCACTGGCGCAACGCATCGATGCGGCGTGCGCACCCTTGGCACAGCATCCACGTGTGCGCCATGCGCGCCGCCTCGGAATGATCTGGGCCTGGGATGTGGACACCACGCTGCCCGACTTTTCCCGCCGCTACCACCAGCACGCCATGGCGCGGGGGCTGGTGCTGCGTCCCATCGGCAAGACGCTGTATGCCATGCCGCCCTACGTGCTCGACGACGAAGCCGTGCAATGCCTGGCCAGCGGCGCGCTCGCTGCGCTGAACGCCACGCTGCAAGAGGAGAATTGATGATTGGATGTTTTGTCACCGGCACCGACACCGGCGTCGGCAAGACGCTGGTGTCCACCGGCCTGTTGCACGCCCTGGCGCCGCACCACCGCCGTGTGGTCGGCATGAAGCCCGTGGCGGCCGGTGTGGTGCCCTGGGGCGAGGACTGGGCCAGCGAGGACGCGATCGCGCTGCGCTCGGCCTCCACCCTGGCCGTCGCACCCGAGCTGGACAACCCCGTGCTGCTGCTCGACCCGTTGTCGCCCCACATTGCGGCCGAACGTGCCGGGGTGCAGATTGATATCGCGGCCATCGTGCGCAGCTACCAGGCGCTGGCCGCCCAGGCGGATGCCGTGGTGGTGGAGGGCGCGGGCGGTTTTCATGTGCCGCTGACCGACACCCAGACCGGTGCCGACCTGGCCCAGGCCCTGGCCCTGCCCGTGGTGCTGGTGGTGGGTTTACGGCTGGGCTGCCTCAGCCATGCGTTGCTGACTGCCGAGGCCATCCGGGCGCGTGGCCTCGTGCTGGTGGGTTGGGTGGCCAACCGTGTGGACCCCGAGATGGAGGCGGCTGACGAGAACATCGCCTACCTGCGTGCGCGCCTGGGCGTGCCGCTGCTGGCCGAGGTGCCGTACCAGGACCTTCCCGATGCGCGCAGCCTGGTGTTTGAACTGCCCGGGGAATGGCTATGACGCAGGAATCCCACCCCACCTCCTGGCTCGACGAGATCCCGGGGCGCCTGGCCGACATCGAGCGCGCCCACCTGCTGCGCCGCCGCCGCGTGGTGCAACCCGCGGGCGGTGCCCACCTGCTGGTGGACGGCCAGCCCATGCTGGCCTTTTGCAGCAACGACTACCTGGGCCTGGCCGGCCACCCCGCGCTGGCCGAGGCCGCTCGGGACGCCACGCACACCTTTGGCGTGGGCTCGGGCGGATCACCCCTGGTCAGCGGCCACAGCGCCGCGAACGATGCACTGGAGCGCGACCTGGCCGCCTTTGTGCAGCTGCCCCGTGCGCTGTACTTCTACGCGGGCTACGCCACCAACGCCGGCATCATCCCCGCGCTGGTGGGCGCTGGCGATGCGCTGTTCTCCGACGCGCTCAACCACGCCTGCCTGATCGATGGCGCGCGCCTGTCGCGCGCCACCATCGACCGCTACGCCCACGCCGACCTGGCCGCGCTGGAGACTGCTCTGGCCGCCAGCCCTGCACGGCGCAAGCTAGTGGTCAGCGACGCAGTGTTCAGCATGGATGGCGACCTGATCGACATCCCCGCCCTGCTGGCGCTGTGCGAGCGCTACGACGCGCTGCTGCTGCTGGACGACGCCCATGGTTTTGGCGTGCTCGGCCCCCAAGGGCGCGGCAGCCTCGCGCAAGCGGGCCTGACGGGTACCACCGCCTCGCGCCGCGTGCTCTACATGGCCACGCTGGGCAAGGCAGCGGGCGTGGCGGGCGCCTTTGTGGCGGGAGATGCTGCACTCATTGAATGGCTGCTGCAAAAGACCCGCACCTACATCTTTGCCACGGCCGCACCACCCCTGCTGGCAAGCGCATTGCGCAAAAGCCTGGAGCTGATCGCGACTGCGGACGACCTGCGAGAGGGGCTTTGCAAGCGCATTGCGCAACTGCGCGAAGGCCTGGCCGCGCTGCCCCCGGAACTGGGCTGGCACCTGCTGCCATCCCACACGGCGGTGCAGGCGCTCGTCATCGGCAGCAACGAAGCGGCCCTGGCCGCGATGGAAAGCCTGCGCCAGCGGGGCCTGTGGGTGCCCGCCATCCGCCCGCCCACGGTGCCCGTGGGTACGGCCCGGTTGCGCATTGCGCTGTCTGCCGCGCACACGGCGGCGGATGTGGATGCGTTGCTGGCAGCGCTGGCGGCACATGCCGCCGACTGCGTGGTGGCTCTTCACCAAAAAACCGAAGACACCAGCGTGGCGCCTGCGGCCGCTACAGCCTGACTATGGCCTGAACATCGACCTGCGACTCAGCCGCCCCCTGGAACCAGCGGACCGGCTGGTCACAGTCAGGTACTTTCTTTCACGATGCGGCCATTGAGCGGCTGCACTGGGCGCGCGTTGGCGTTATAGAGCTGGCGGAACGCCTTGATCTGCTGGGCACCCAGTTTCACGGGTTCCTTGAGCACCATCCACTGCACGCCTTCGGAACAGGGCGGCGTGGTCAACGACCCTGCAAAGCTGTAGTAACCCTTCTTGGCGGGCAACAGGGTGCTGGCGTCCAGCGTGAGCCCGTCCACCGTCACCTGCTCACCCACACGCGGCAGGTGCGCAAAGATGGGGGCCCAGGCCGCATTCGTCTTGCCCGGCTGGATCAGCACCGCCACCACGCCCAGTCCTCCGTCCGCAGCCTTGTGCACAAAGTGGGCCACCATGGCCGCGTGCTTGCCGCCAATGGCCTCTTCGCTGGGGGTGTGGAAGTGGAACTGCAGCAGCTCCATCGCCTTGCCGTCCACCACCAGCTTGCTGCCCGCAGGCATGTTCACCTGCACCGTGTGCCCGTTGTTGACCAGCGTGGGGGCACCTGCCGTGTACTGGAAATCCAGCGCAGGCAGCGCCTCTTTCACGGTATTGCGAATGTCGATGGGGCTTTGCGCCGCACCACGTGCACAGGCCTCAAAACCAGGCTCCAGCGCGCCCCAGTGGGCGGCGCCGTGTTTGCCCTTGTATTCCCAGTGCGGGTGGGCGCCCTCGGCGCTGGCCCAGGTGGCGGCGCACAGCAGGAGGGCAAACAATGTGGTTTTTTGGATCAAGAAGGGGGGTGTCATGGCTCTTAAGGAACAACAAGTTGATGAAAAACAAGCTGCTGCAAGCAGCCGCGTGATAGTCAGCAGCCTTGCTTAACGGCGGCTTAAACTGCTGGGTGCCACTGACGGCCCAAGGGTTGCTGGCTTTAGAACCTGTTCAGAATCTTTTCGGGGATCGCATTGGAGTGCCATCGTGATGGACGTGGATGCTTCGGAGGCGCCGCATGGGCTCGTGCCCATGCAAGCAGCAGAGGCTTCCAATCGCCCGATTTCACTCCAACCCTTCGGGCAAGTACCTTGCCGGGCGGCCTGCGGCGTTGCGGCGCTTGTGCGACCCTGAAAAGAACTTCAACAGGTTCTTAGAACCTGTCTACCATGGCTTTGAAGTGAATTCACTCGACCGAACCGGACCCACTCCATGCCCCACCTGACCATTGAATACTCGGCCAACCTGCCCCACTACCCAGAGGCCGAAACGCTGACGGCCCTGAATGCCACCCTGTGCGCCCACCCCCAGGTGCAGGACGAGGCGGACCTGAAGACCCGCTTCATCGTGGCCGACAGCTTCGAGATCGGCATCGCGCCCGCCAACCGCGCTTTTGTGCATGCCCAACTGCGCCTGCTCGCGGGCCGCACGCCCGAGGCCAAGAAGGAGCTGTCCGACCGCATCGCCGCCGTGCTGCGCGAACGCACGCCCAAGCCCCAGGGCGTGATGGTGCAGCTGAGCGTGGAGATCGTCGATATGGACCGGGGCTCGTACGCCAAAGAGCGGCTCTGAACCAGCGGCGACAATTTTTGAATAAATTTAGCCCTATCGCTTATCCATAGTCATTGATAGCTATTATTTCGATAGCAAAACTCTGTACCCCTAAAGCCCGGCGGGTGCCCTGATGCATCAGCCTGGGTCTTCTGCCACCAACTCCGCAGCCAACCAGCCGCGCAGGCTGTTGATGAACGCCCAGCCCTGCACGCGGGGCAGGTCCTGCAGCCGCACCACGGCTTCTGCCACACGCCCCTCGCGCAGCGCCACCGCGCGGCCCACGCCAGGCAGCAGGCCACAGGCCAGCGGCGGCGTGACCCAGCGGCCATCGAGCAGCAGGGCGATATTGCCGAAGGTACTTTCGGTGATCTCACCCGCCTCGTTCCACAACACCGTGTCGAACATCCCGGCTGCCGTGGGCGCAAAGGCCGCGTAGTGCGCGCGGCGCGTGGTCTTGTGGCGCACGAATTCGCCATGGGCCTCCGGTAGCGGGCTGCGCGCCAGCTGCAGGCGCACGGGCTCGGGCGTGGGGGCCAGTGCAAAGGCCTCGGCCCGGGGCTCGCCAGTGGCATTGAGCAGCAAACGCACACGCCAAGGGCCCGTGCCGTGCCCTGAGGCCAGCATCCTCAGGCACTGCCCAACCTTCTCCCCATCGAAGGGGTAGCCAAAATGCACCGCCGCTGCCTGCAGGCGCGCCAGGTGTTCGGGCAGATGCCGCCACTGGCCGTCCACCAGCGCCAGGGTTTCGAGCAGGTCAAAAGGCTGGCTCGCACGCTCCACGAAGGCGCGCTTGTGGCGCCACTCGTTCCATTCGGCGTCCGCTTGCGCGCCCGAGGTGATGCCACTGCCAATGCCGCAGGTGGCCTGGGTGTGGCCGCCGTCGGTGCGCAGCACCACGGTGCGAATGGGTACGTTGAAGGTGGCCGCCACGCGGTGCTGCCCATCCGCCCCGGCGGCACCCAGAGGCCGCACCACGCCCACGGCGCCGCAGTACACGCCGCGCGGTGCGGGCTCCACCGCATGGATCATCTGCATGGCGCGCACCTTGGGCGCACCGGTGATGGAGCCGCAGGGAAACAGCGCAGCAAACACGTCGGTCAGCGTGGTACCGGGCCGCGTGCGGGCCGTCACGTCCGACGTCATCTGCCACACGGTGGGCAGGGCTTCGGTGGCAAACAGCGCGGGCACACGCACGCTGTGCGGCAGCGCGATGCGGGATATGTCGTTGCGCAGCAGGTCCACGATCATCACGTTCTCAGCCCGCTCCTTGGGCGACGAGCGCAGGTGCTCAGCGTTGGCAACATCCTGCGCAGGCGTGGCGCCACGTGGCGCGGTGCCTTTCATGGGGCGCGCCAGGATGGCTCCACCCGCCGGGTCACCATGGGCTCCGCTTTCCCAGTCAAAGAACAATTCGGGCGACACCGAAAGCACCTGTTCGTTGCCGGTGTCGATGAACGCGGCATAGCCGCCGGGCTGTGAGCGCTGCAAGGCCTGGAACAAGGCCTGCGCGCTGCCCTGCAGCAACTGGCCCGACAGCGGCGCGGTGTAGTTGACCTGGTACAGCTCGCCATCGCCGATGGCCTGGTGAATGCGGTTCAGGGCTGCATCGAACTCCGCGCGCGAGGGGCCCGAGGTCCACTCCACATGGGCCCCATCGGCCGAATCTGCAGCGGCTTCCCCGGGCCACGGCAGCGCTTCGTCATGGACGGCAAACCAGGCCAGCGGCCCCTGGGCGGCATGCACCTGCAAGGCTGCATCGAAGGCCGGAGCCGCCTCGTAGCGCACGTAGCCCACGCACCATGCGCCTGCCTGCGCGGCAGCAAACACGGCATCGAGAACGGGGCGCACCTCGGCCAGGTCACGGGCCGACAGCACGGCGCGGGGCGCGCGGAAGGCATGGCGAAGGCGGGGCGCTGACGGGGCCAGCGCGGCACTGAAGTCGATGCAGGAATTCATGGAAATGGCGGGCGCGGCGGCAGCACCTTGAAGGAAACGAGCGCCCTGCGGCAAGCAGGGGCAGCCGCCTATCGTAAACGCCGCAGGGCTGGACTCTGCGGAGGGTGGGCAGCGCGGTCCTGTTGCAAGTGCAAGCAAAAAATCCATCAAATGCGAATAATTCTTGTTTATAATTTTTGCCATACGGTGCATTGACATGCACCCCAAGCAGCCAGCCGTCGCCAGCCAGCCTCCTGCCCCCTCAAGGAACCACTGTGCTGCCACCGACCGTGCCAGGCTCTCTGCCTTCTTCTTCGTTGGACGCCGCTCGCGCGGCCCCCCTTCACCCCCTCGCGGCCGCCACACGCCTGGCGCTCGCCAGTCTGGTCACGGCCGGCATCATGGCCCCGGCAGGCGCTCAGACCGCATCTCCGGACGCCGCCGACCGCCCCCGTACCCTGCCCGAGGTCCAGGTCACGGCAGACGGCGATGCAGGGCTGCCCGCCACCATCGGCAACGGGCACACAGCGCGCGGCGGCCGGCTGGGGCTGCTGGGCAACACCGACACCCTGAACGCACCGCTCAGCGCCACCAGCTACACCTCGCAGATGGTGCAGGACCAACAGGCCGTCACCATTGCCGACATCGTGAAGAACGATTCATCGGTCCGGCTCTCAGGCCACTCCGGCGACCAACTGGACTCGTTCTTCATCCGAGGCTTCCCGGTGGGCGACCAGAACTCGGGCGAAATCGCCTTTGACGGCGTCTATGGCATCGCCCCCAACTACCGCGTGCTGGCCGACTACGCGGAGCGCATCGAGCTGGTCAAAGGGCCTGCAGCGCTGCTGTTTGGCATGTCCCCGGCCAGCAGCGTGGGCGGCACCATCAACCTCGTGCCCAAGCGCGCCACCAGCGCCCCGCTGACACGGATCTCCGCCGACATCGGCCCCTCCGCACAGGGCGGTGGCCAGATCGACCTGAGCCGCCGGTTTGGCCCCGAACGCCAGTGGGGCGTGCGCATCAACGGCAGCCACCACCAGGGCGACACGCTGCTGGACAACCAGTCGCGCAAGGCGGACGTGGGAGCGATCGCGCTCGACTACCAGGGAGAACGGCTGCGCGCCACCGTGGACGCCATCGCGCAAAAGGAAAGTGTCGATGCGCCACAGCGCCGGCCATTTCTGGCCGCAGGGGCCACGGCCGTACCGGCCGCACCCGATGGCCGGCGCAACGTGAGCCAGCCCTGGGAATGGTTTGAAACCACCGACCGCTCCCTGCTGCTGCGCCTGGAATACGACCTGAACGACCAGACCACCGCCTTCGCCAACGCAGGCGGCGGACGCACACGGGTAGACCGGCTCTTTGGCAACCCCACCCTGCTCAATGTGCAGGGCGACACCAGCACGTTGCCGCAACGCTTTCAGTTCGAGGTGGACCGGAGCACGGCGGACGCCGGGCTGCGCACCAAGTTCGCCACCGGCGGCGTCCGCCACACGGTCACGCTGCAGGCCAGCACCTACCACGACCGCCTGGGTCGTGGTTCCGTCAACGGCACCACCGTGTTGTCCAACATCTACGCGCCGGTGAACAGCCCGGCGCAGAACGTGGCCGCCCCGGCCCAGGTCGCGCAGGTGGCCGACACAGAGCTGTCCAGCATCGCGCTGGCCGACACCCTGTCGATGCTGGACGACCGGGTGCAGGTGCTGCTGGGCGTGCGCCGCCAGCGTGTGGAATCCGACAACTTCAACACCACCACGGGCGCCGTCGCCTCGTCGTACGACCAGAGCGCAGTGACGCCGCTGGCGGGCCTGGTCGTCAAGCCCTGGCAGAACGTATCGCTCTACGCCAACTACATCGAAGGCCTGAGCAAAGGCGACATCGCTCCGGCCACGGCCTCCAACGCAGGCGAGGTGTTTGCGCCCTACAAGGCCAAACAAAAGGAAATCGGCGCCAAGTTCGAATGGGGCCGGATGATCAGCTCGCTGAGCCTGTTCGAGATCACCAAGCCCAGCGGCCAGCAGACCAACGGCCTGTTTGCAGTGGATGCCAAGCAGCGCAATCGGGGTGTGGAACTGAACGCCTCCGGCCGTGTGGTGCCTGGCGTCTCCGTCACCGGCGGCGTGACGCTGCTGCAAGGTGTGCTGAGCCAGACCAACAGCGCCGCCACGCAGGGCAAGAAAGCCATCGGCGTCCCCTCGGTGCAGGCCAACCTGGGGCTGGAGTGGGATCTGCCCTGGGTGCCGGGCCTGGCACTGAGCGGGGGTATCACCCACACCGGAAAGCAGTATGTGGACCGCGCGAACACGCTGGGCATTCCATCGTGGACCACCGCAGACCTGGGAGCCCGCTACCGCACACAGATCGCCGGCAAGCCCACGACGTTCCGTGCCAACCTGCGCAACGTGGCAGACCGCGCTTACTGGGCCAGCGTATCGCAGTACGGCAGCCTGGTGCAGGGTGCGCCACGTTCCCTGGTGGTGTCGGCCACCATTGATTTCTGAGGCGCCCACATGCGAGCCCAGCACCATGGTGAATTGGCGGACCTGGCGGGCATGAACAAGGTTACGGCGGCGCACCGGCATGCAGTCCCTGTACCCGCGGCGGCGCCAACGCCGCTGCCCCCGCCAGCGGCCACTGCAGCCAAGGTGTACCCAGCCCTGCCACCGCTGCTGGATGAAGCGGTGGCAGCACTGGTGCTCGCATCACCCGCGATGCTGCCGCGCCTGGTTGCCCAATACAGCTCGCCGCTGCACCTCGTCTGGCCCCAGCGGCTGGAAGACAACGTGCGCAAGCTGGCGGCCGTGCTGCAGTCCCACCCTATGCCCTTTGAGATTTTTTACGGGGCCAAGGTCAACAAGTCGCCCGCCCTGGTCCGCGCGGCCGTGCAGGCTGGCATTGGCGTGGACGTATCCAGCCTCTACGAGGCGGGTGACGCACTGCGTGCGGGTGCAGACCCCACGCGGCTGTGCGCCACCGGCCCGGCCAAGACCCGGGCGTTCCACAAGCTGCTGCTGGACAACGCATCCCTCATTTCCATCGACTCGCTGCAGGAGCTGCAAGACCTGGATCACTGCCTGCAGTCTGCTGGCGCGGGCCAGCGGGCGCGCGTACTGCTGCGCTACCGGCCCCAGGCCTTGGACACCAGTCGCTTTGGCATGGACACGGGCGACCTGCGCGCGGGCCTTGCCCGATTGGCCAACCCAGAGGCACGCATGGTTCTGGAAGGCTTTCACTTTCATCTGTCGGGCTATGCGGTCGAGCCGCGTGTGCAAGCCGTGCGCGAGCTGCTGCCCTGGGTGCATGAAGCCCGCCGCATGGGGCTGAACGCCCGGATGCTGGACATCGGCGGCGGCCTGCCCATTCGGTATGTGGACACCGCCGCCTACAGCGCTTTTCTCGCAGCGCAGGATGGCGCGCACTACCGCAACGGCAAGGTGCCCACATCGTTCTACCCCTATGGCGGGCCTGTGGACGCCTGCATGTGGCTGGAGCAACTGCTGTGCTCGGCGTGCACGGAGGGCATGACCGTGGCACAGGCCCTGCACGCGGCAGGCCTGACGCTGGCCATCGAACCCGGGCGCAGCCTGGTGGACCAGGCCGCCATTTCGGTCTTTCGCGCCACGCGGGTGAAACCCCTGGGCGACGGGCGGTATGTGATTTTTGTGGAAGGCAGCAGCTTCAGCGCCTGCGAGACCTGGTTCGGCTCCGAGTTCCTGGTGGACCCCCTGCTGGTGCCAGGGGATAGCAGCGGATCGCCCTCCACGCCGCCACAGGCTTGTCATGCCTACATCGCCGGGCACAGCTGCCTGGACGACGATGTTCTGACCCACCGCTGGATCGGCTTTGCGCGTGTGCCGCAGGCCGGTGACCTGCTGGTGTATGCCAACACCGCGGGTTACCAGATGGACCTGCTGGAAAACGAGTTTCACCGCCATCCCATGCCCCGCCGCATTGCAGTCACCCGCACTGCGGCAGGTGCCATGGCCTTTTCGCCAGACGACGACCGAACGGAGTAAAGACATGATTCTCAGCAAAGTGACGGACCTGATCGGAAACACGCCCATCCTGGGCATCCCGATTCCTTCGAAGAAAACGCGGCTGCTGCTCAAGATCGAGAAGAACAACCCGGGCGGGAGCATCAAGGACCGCATGGCGCGCAACATGATCGTCGCGGCGATGCGCTCCGGCCGCCTGCAGCCCGGGGGCGTGGTGGTGGAGTCTTCGTCAGGCAACACCGGCATTGGACTGGCCATTGCCGCCATCGAGTTCGGCCTGCGCTTTATCGCGGTGGTAGACCACCATGCCGCGCCCGACAAGATCGCCGTGATGCGCGCACTGGGCGCGGAGATCCGCTACGTGGAGGGCGACTACCGCGAGGACGAGGTAGCCGTGGTGGAGCGCCAGCGCCTGGCGGCCGAGGTGGCCTCCAAGATTCCCGGTGCGGTGTTCATGAACCAGTCGGACAACGTGGCCAATGCGGGCGGCTACTTCGACTTCGTGCGCGAAGTGATCGACCAGGTCCAAGGCCCGGTGGACGCGTATGTGGGCTGCGTGGGCACGGGTGGCTCGATGACGGGCATTGCACGCGGACTCAAGCTGCACAACCCCCGCACCCGCACCATCGCGGTCGAGCCTGCGGGCTCCATCATCTTCGGGCAGCCTGGGCGGCCGTACTACCAGTCGGGCACAGGCACACCCAAGGGAGACACCGTGGGCCTGGTGCTGGACTACAGCTGCATCGACCTGGGCGTGCAGGTGACCGATGCGCAGGCCTTTGAAACCGCC
The DNA here is from genome assembly GCF_057597245.1 of Acidovorax sp. NN32. Taxonomy (NCBI): domain Bacteria; kingdom Pseudomonadati; phylum Pseudomonadota; class Betaproteobacteria; order Burkholderiales; family Comamonadaceae; genus Acidovorax; species Acidovorax sp. NN32. Next base: position 1,339,707 of record NZ_CP199679.1, on the reverse strand, counting down.
CGCTACTTCGCGCAGCACACGGGCCTGCTGGTGGGCGGCTCCACCGGCGGCGTGCTCTACAAGGCCCTGGAGTTCATCCACAGCGGCATGATCGCGGGCAACGTGGTGGCGGTGGTGGCGGACGGGGGCGAGAAGTACCTGCACACCGTGTTCAACGAGGCATGGCTCAAGGAACGCAACATCATCGACCCCACGGTCTGGGCGCAGCTCGACGGCTGGCTGGCCAAGGACGTGGTGGAAGAACTGCCGCGTACCAACGACCGGCTGAAGGTGGCCTGAACGTGGATGCCATGCAAGACCTGGACGTGGTTGTCTGCGGCGGCGGGCGAACGGGGCACCTGAACGCGGTGCTGTTCAAGCAGGTGCCCGGCGTTCGCGTGTCGCTACTCACCACGCGGCAGGACGTCATCGCGCGCCACCAGAAGAGTCCCGACGGCCTGACCGCCTTGGTGCCGGACTCGCCCCCGCTGCGGGCGCGGCTGGACACAGTGGGCCACGATGCCACCTTGGTCGCCCACGCAGACCTGGTGATCCTCACCGTGCCGGCCCACGTGCGTGCCGCCTGGCTGCGCGGCATGGTGCAGGCGCTGCCGCGCGACAAACCCGTGTATGTGGGGGCCATTCCGGGCTTTTGCGGCTTTGACTGGCTGGCCGAGAACATCCTGGCAGAACGGCCCAACGCCGTGATCTGGGGCATGAAGGACGTGCCCCACACCGCGTACGACCTGCACCCCGGTGTCTCGGTGCGCATGGGGGGCGCCAAGCAGGTGCTGCACGTGGGCACCCACGCCCGAGAGGGCGCCAGCGCACGCACTGCCCTGCAACGGATGCTGCAGCGCCTGTACGCAGCACCGGTGGAGTTGCTCGACCACTACCTCGAAATCACGCTGACGCCGGGCAACCCCATCATGCACAGCTCGGTGGTCTATGGATTGGCAGGCCCCTACAGCCAGTGGCATGGACGCCCCTTTCCCGCCCCCGTCTGCTGGTGGACGGACTGCACCGAGCTGGGCGCGTATTTCCTCGCGCGCAGCGACGAAGAAAACCAGCGCCTGCGCAAGGCCGCCGAACAGCGCCTTGGCATCAACCTGTCGTCGGTCAAACCCCTGCACCAGGAGATCGTCGAAGCCTACGGAGACCAGATACGCGACCCCCGCACGCTGCTGTCCGTGCTGCGCTCCAACCAGGCCTATGACGCGATCGAAGCCCCGATGGTGCAGGCCGCTGGCCAGCCCGGCTACGTGATCGACAAGGACAGCCGCGCATTCCAGGAGGATGTCGCCTATGGCTTGGCCGTGCTGGTGGAAATGGGACGGCGGCTCAACGTGCCACTACCCCACATCCAGGAGATCTTCGACTGGAACGTGGGCTACATGCAGGGCCTGCGCGGCTCAGCGCTCGACTACTTCCCATCCACCTGGCCCGCCTGACGGGCGTGCCCAGCCCTGTTGTCCCATGCACCTCTCTACCAACACCCTGGCCCGGCCGGAACCAACTTCTGCCTACACTTCACCACCACAAGACGCACAGGCTTTCGCGCAGCACAACGCGCTGCGGCGCCTGGTGCGCTGCCTGTTTGCCGAAGGCATTCTCGACAGTGGATCACTGGTCTTTGCTCCGCACGGCAATACGGCCTGGTTCCCGCTGTGGGAGCACCATGCCCTGGTGTATTTCTCCGCGCTGCGGGCTGCGCCCGCCCGCACCTTCCTTCTCGACGGCACGATCACCCTCGTGGAGCCGAGCGGCAAGAAGACAGCCATCGACACACCCGACCAGCTCATCGATCTGCTCGCGCCCTGTTTTGATTTCACCGCCACAGCGCAGGGCCTCGCCGGGCTGAAGAACGACATGGCCAACAGCGTCGCCAATGACGCACTGGCACGCGGCCACCGCCGCCACTGGAACGAAGAACTGCGGCAAGCCATTTTGGACACCGGCTCCAAGGGCCTGGTGGACTATGTGCGCCACCACCGCACCGCGCGGGATGCTGCGGTGCTGCTGGAGCAGTGGGGCTCGCTCGAAGGGCACCCCTTCTACCCCACCTGGAAAACCAAGCCCCAGCTGAGCCCCGCCGAAGTCGCACAGCTGTCACCGGAATTCAATGCGTGCGTGCCCGTGCGCATCGCAGCACTGCGGGCCGACATGGCCTATGTGGAACGCATGCCCCATGTGCGGGATTACCGCACCTGGTTTTCCCAGCAGTTCCCAGATGTGTGGCAGCGCTGGAGCGATAGCCTTCGGGCACGGCAGCAGAACGCTGACGACTGGCTGCCCCTGCCCATCCACACGTGGCACCTGGAGCACTACGTGAAGGAAGCCTACGCGGACGAAATTGCCGAGGGTGTGCTCATCACCGACGGCATCGACATCGACACCCGCCCCACTATGTCTTTTCGCACGATGGTGCCGCAGCTGCCCGGGGCCACGCCGTTCATCAAGCTGCCCCTGGCGCTGTGGCTCACCAGCGAACAGCGCAGCCTGCAGGCCAAATCGATCCACATGGGGCCGCGCATCAGCGCAGTGATCGAACGCATCCTGGCCGAGGAAAACGGCTTTGACCGCCGCCTTGAAATTTTTCCCGAAGAAGTGGCGCTGCACTACCGCCACGCGGTCCGCCAGGAGGACCGCCCGGGGCGGCACCTCTCGGTGGCCTACCGCGGGGCCCGCCAAGCGCTGGACCGCAGCGACGGTCTGCTGCCCATCACGGTGGCCACCTTGTTCACGGCTTCGCCGCTGGACGCACGGCCGCTGGTGACGGAACTGATCGAACGCGCAGCGGGCCGTGCCACGCCTGAAACGGTGGGCGCGTATTTCAGGCAGTACGCGCGCGCCGTCACACGGCCTGTGGTGGCGATCTACCTGCTTTACGGCATCGGCCTGGAGGCCCACCAGCAAAACACGTCCGTGCTGTGTTCCGAGGATGGCAGCCCCCGGGGTTTGCTGATCCGGGACTTTGGCGACGGACGCACGTTTGCCCCGCTCCTGGAAGCGCGCGGCTACACACTGCAGCCCTATGTGCACCCGGGCATCCTGCCCACTGTTTTCCGGGACGACATCGAACCCGTGCGCACCTTCGTGCTCGACGCCTGTTTTGTGTGCCATCTGCATGAGCTGGCCCTGGCGCTCACGCACGAGTACCAATTGCCCACCACCTTGCTGTGGGAGATTCTTCGCGAGGAAACCGAGGGCGCCTTCGATGCGGTGCAGGCGCGTGTCGAGCCGCAGTTGTGGCGCGCGGAGCGCGAGCAGTTCCTGCATGCGGCCTGGCCCACCCGCTCGGTGTTGCGCATGCACCTGCAGCAATACGCAGACTACCGCCTGCAGCACCGGCTGCCCAATCCGCTGGGCGCGCCCCCGACCTGCGGGAAGGTGTGATGGCCCCCACGCCAGCCGCCTCCGGGGCCCTGCCCCGCCTGGTTCACGCGCTGTTCGTGATCCAGCTCATTTCCATGGGCGCCATGGAAATGAGCGGGCCTTTCTGGCCGGTGCACCTGCAGTCCCTGGGCGCATCGCCCGGCGTCCTGGCGTTTGCGGCCATTGCCGTGTATGTGGGCCCCATGCTGGGCGTGGCGCTCACCAGCACGTTCTGGGGCAAGGTGGGGGACCGCTTCGGGCACAAGCCCATGATGGTCCGGGCGCTTCTGGGGCTGGCCATCACACAGCTGGCCCTGGCCTTTACGCAGGATGTCTGGACAATCCTTGCACTGCGCTTTCTGCAAGGGGCGTGCGCAGGCTATCTGGCACCGGCGCAGGCCTACGGTGTGAGCGCCGTGGTGCCTGCGGTCCGGGGGCGCCTGTTTGCCTACCTGCAGGTGTCCACCAACGTGGGCTCGCTGGCAGGGGCGCTGGCGGGCGGGCTCATCCTGGACCACGCCACGTTCTTCTGGATCAACCTCATTGCAGCGCTGCTGTGCGCAGTGTGTGCTGCAGCCGTGGCCGTGCTGCTGCCGCCCCGTCCTGCCGCAGGCAGCGCCCAGGGCGTGAAGGCAGTGCCATCACTGCCACCCACGTCGGGCAACGCAGCGCCGCTGCAACCACCATCCTGGTTTGCATCCCCCGTGGCAGGGCTGCTGGCCGTGCTGGGCATCCTGCTGGTGGCCCGCATGCTCACGCAAACCCCTTTTGCGATGTATGTCCGCTCGGTGTTTGCCGTGGACAACTGGGTGGTGGGCCTGTGTTACGGGCTTCTCTCCCTGGGATTCATCGTGTCGGCCACGCTCTGGGCGCGCTACTTCGAGCGCCTGCAGCGCCCCGACGCCCTGGTCCGCATGGCCTGGGTGGCTGCCGCCTGCGCCTTGCTGATGGTGCTGGCGGGGGCCACCCACAGCGTGGCTTTTTTTATCGCACTGCACTTTGCCTGGGGTGTGCTGCTGGGTGCCACCACACCGGTGCTGATGGCCCAGATTTCGCATGCCACGAGCGGGCAACACCAGGGGCGCATTCTGGGCGTGGCGCAGAGCACCGCCCAGTTCTCGTCCATGGCCGGCATCGCACTGGGCGGGGGCCTGACCCAACTGCTGGGCCTGCACACCACCTACTTCCTCGTAGCGGGGGCCTATGCCTGCGCCCTCGCGGTCATCGTCGCCGTACTGCGCATGCGCGGCACCCGGCAAGGCGCAGCCGGCCTTGCCGGGCCATGACCTCCACGGCGCATCACATCTTTTTCCTCCCCACCCCTTCATTCACAAAGAGTCTTTGACATGGCAATGGGTCACCGCTGGCGCATCGCGCTTCTTATCCTTGTACTGGCAGGCATCGCCGCCGCCGGCATTTTTCTGGTTTCTCCGGCCGCAGCCCCCGAAGGCGCTGCATCCCCCCCGACCTCCAGCAGCCACCACGTCACGGTGACCGACCTGCTGGGGCGCAACGTGCAGGTGCGGTTACCTGTGCAGCGCGTGATCCTGGGCGAAGGGCGGCAGTTGTACCTGGTGGCCGCACTCGATACGGACAACCCGATCCAGCGCATCGTGGGCTGGCGCAAGGATCTGATCCAGGCCGACCCTGACACCTATTCGGCGTACGCCAAGAAATTCCCGCGCATCGCCGACATTCCCACCTTTGGGGGCTTTGAAGACGGCACCTTCGACATCGAGCAGGCCATTGCGCAGAAGCCCGACGTGATCCTGCTGAACATCGAGGCTCAACGGGCCACCGATGACGCGCGCTACATCGAGAAACTGGCGGCGCTGGGAATTCCGGTGGTGTATGTGGACTTTCGCCATCGCCCCATGGAGAACACCGAGCCCACCATGCGCCTGATGGGCCGGCTGCTTGGCAAGGAAGCGCGCGCTGAAGAGTTCATCGCGTACCGCGCGTCGCAGATCCGGCGCGTGGCAGACACCATCGCCGCCGAGCAGCCCCCGCGCCCCAAGGTGTTCATCGAACGCATCGGCGGCTACACCGAAGACTGCTGCTTGAGCTTTGGCAACGAGAACTTCGGCAAATACGTGGAAGTGGCGGGGGGCACGAACGTTGCCAAGGGCGTGATTCCCGGCACCTTCGGCCAGCTCAACCCTGAGCAGGTAATCGCCTCCAACCCCGACCAGGTCGTGGTCACCAGCGCCAACTGGGAGGCCTACGTACCCTCGGGCCACTGGATTGGCGTGGGCCCTGGTGCCGACCTGGCAGAGGCCCGACGCAAGCTCGAAACCTATACCCGCCGCCCCGCCTACACCGGCACCCGGGCTGCGCAAGACCGCGCGTTCCACGCCATCTGGCACCAGTTCTACAACAGCCCGTACGAGTTTGTGGCCATCCAGCAGTTGGCCAAGTGGTTCCACCCGGACTTGTTCACAGACCTCGACCCGGACGCCACCTACCGTGAGATGCACGAACGCTTTCTGCCCGTGCCCTATGAACCCGGCTACTTCGTGAGCCTGGACGGCGCAACACCCGCAGCCTCCGCAGCGCCCTCCACCACCAAGGCTGCCCCATGACGACCACAGCGATGGCACCCCCTGCAAGCCAGGGCGCTGGCTACCGTGCCCTGGTGCGCCGCAAGCGCTGGCTGCTGCTGGGGTTTTTCGTGCTGACGACCTTGAGCCTGCTGCTGGACCTGGCACTCGGGCCGGTGGGCTACAGCGTGAGGGACGTGGTGCAGGCTGTGCTGTGGCCCGACAGCGTGCCAGTGCAACTGCGCGTGGTGGTTTGGGACATCCGCCTGCCCACCGCGCTCATGGCGCTGGCTGTGGGTGCTGCGCTGTCGGTGGCGGGCGCACAGATGCAGACCACGCTCAACAACCCGCTGGCCAGTCCGTTTACGCTGGGTATTTCGGCGGCGGCCAGCTTTGGCGCCGCGCTCGGGCTGGCCTTCGGCGTTGCCCTGTTCCCCACGGTGGCCGGGTATGTGGTGCCGCTGAATGCCTTTGTGATGGCGATGCTGTCGGCCGGGTTGATCCACCTGCTGAGCATGAAACGCGGCGTGACTACCGAGACCATCGTGCTGCTGGGCATTGCGCTGGTGTTCACTTTCAATGCACTGCTGGCGCTGGTGCAGTATTTCGCCACCGAGCAAGCCGTGGCGGCCGTGGTGTTCTGGACCATGGGCAGCCTGACCAAGACCACCTGGCCGAAGCTGGGTGTGACCTGCCTGGTTCTCGTGGTCACGCTGCCCCTTTTTGCGCGCAACAGCTGGGCACTGACGGCCCTGCGCCTGGGCGATGACAAGGCCGCCAGCTTCGGCATCAACGTGGCGCGCCTGCGGCTGCAAACGCTGGTGCTGATCAGCCTTCTGGCGGCCTTCCCGGTGGCGTTTGTGGGCACCATCGGCTTTGTAGGCCTGGTGGGCCCGCACATTGCACGTATGCTGATCGGCGAAGACCAGCGGTTCTTTCTGCCCGCGTCGGTCATGACCGGCGCATTGCTTCTGTCGATCAGCTCGGTGGTCAGCAAAACGCTGATCCCTGGGGCCATCTTTCCCATCGGCGTCGTGACCTCGCTCATAGGTGTGCCCTTCTTCATCTCGCTCATCCTGGGCCGCAGGGAGCGCTCATGGTGACGCTCCAGTTGCAAGGGGTGGGAGCGCACTATGGCAGCCGCACGGTACTTGCGAACGTCAACACCCCCGTCTTCCACGCGGGCCAGGTGGTGGCAGTGATCGGGCCCAATGCGACGGGCAAATCCACCCTGTTCAAGCGCGTGGCCGGCATGCTCAAGGGGCCGGGCCAGATCGTGCTGCAGGGCACCCGCAAGGGGCCCGAGGGCATCTGCTACATGCCGCAGGACATCAGCGCCACCGCGCGGCTCACGGTGGTTGAATCCATACTGCTGGCCGCCAAACAGCAGCACCAGGGCTGGGCAGTGAGCGATGCCGAACTGGCACAGGTGGACGCCATCACCGTGTCACTGGGCATCGCAGACCTGGCCTTTCGCAACCTGGGGGAACTCAGTGGCGGCCAGCGGCAACTGGTGTCCATCGCCCAGACGCTGGCGCGCGACCCCGAGATCCTGCTCATGGACGAGCCCACCAGCGCGCTCGACCTGCACCGTCAGATCCAGGTGCTGGACTTCATGCGCTCGCTGGCACAGGAGCGGGGGCTGATCGTGTTCATCGCGCTGCACGACATCAACCAGGCGCTGCGCTACTGCGACCACGCCCTGGTGATCGCCAACGGCCAGGCGCAGCACAGCGGGCCTTGCGAGCAGGTGATTACTGCAGCCATGCTGCGCGATGTCTATCGCATCCGGGCCCGCATTGAAAGCTGCTCGGTGGGCACGCGGCACGTCATTGTGGACGGCGTGGCGTAGCCAGCGCCCGCCCGGTCCGCCACGACTCAATACCTGCGTGATGCCTCAGGCGGCCCCGATGCCAGGGACCAGGCCCGCCGTGGGCTGCCCGTTCCTCAGCGCGGCCGTGAAGGCCAGCATGCGGTCAATCGGCTGGCGCGCGCGCGGGATCAGCGCCGGGTCCACATGGATCGCGTTGGCGCCGGTCTCCAGCACCCGCGCCACATCGGCCAGGCCGTTCATCGCCATCCAGGGGCAGTGCGCGCAGCTTTTGCAGGTGGCGCTGTTGCCGGCGGTGGGCGCCTCAATGAACACCTTGCCGGGGTTCAGAGTGCGCAGCTTGTGCATCATGCCGTTGTCGGTGGCCACGATGAATTCGGTGGCTTCCATCTCGCGCGCGGCTTTCAGGATGGCACTGGTGGAGCCCACGGCGTCGGCCAAGGCGATCACGTCCGCAGGGCTTTCGGGGTGGACCAGCACCTTGGCGTGGGGGTGTTCTTTTTTGAGCGCCTCCAGCTCGAAGGCTTTGAACTCGTCGTGCACGATGCAGGCGCCGTTCCAGAACACCATGTCGGCCCCGGTTTCGCGCTGGATGTAGGCGCCCAGGTGGCGATCGGGCGCCCACAGGATCTTTTGCCCTGCTGCCTTCAAGGCGCCGACGATGTCGAGCGCGCAGCTGGATGTGACCAGCCAATCGGCCCGCGCCTTCACGGCCGCGCTGGTGTTGGCGTAGACCACCACGGTGCGGTCGGGGTGGGCGTCGCAGAACGCGCTGAATTCCTCCACAGGACAGCCCAGATCGAGCGAGCAGGTCGCATCCAGGTCGGGCATGAGCACCGTCTTTTCGGGGCTCAAAATCTTGGCCGTCTCACCCATGAAGCGTACGCCGCTCACCACCAGGGTCTGCGCGGCATGGTCGCGGCCAAACCGCGCCATCTCCAGCGAGTCGCTCACCAGGCCGCCGGTTTCCTCGGCCAGGTCCTGCAGGTCGGGGTGCACGTAGTAGTGCGACACCATCACCGCATTTTTCTCTTTGAGCAGGCGGCGGATTTTGTCCTTGAGCGCGAGGCGTTCGGCCTGCGAAGGCTCGGGCGGCACGCGGGCCCAGGCGTGTTTGGTGGAGCAGACGGAGCCTTCCTCGGTATCGAGCGGCTGCTCGTACTCCACGTCGATGCGGTTCATTACAGCGGTGGTCATGACAGCTCCTGCAGGCGCATGGAAAAGTCCGTCGCCTTGACGTCTTTGGTCAGCGTGCCGATGGAGATGCGATCCACCCCCGTCTCGGCCAGTTCGCGCAAGCCTTCGAGCGTGACGCCACCCGATATTTCCAAAATTGCACGGCCCGCGTTGATGCGCACCGCCTCGCGCAGCGTGGGTAGCGGCATGTTGTCGAGCAGCACCATCTTGGCACCGGCATCGAGCGCCTCGGTCAGTTGCTCCAGGGTTTCCACTTCAATCTCGACGAACTTTGCTTGAGCTGCCACAGTCTGGGCGGCTTTGAGCACCGCCGTCACGCCACCGGCGGCGGCGATGTGGTTTTCCTTGATGAGCACTGCGTCGTGCAGACCGATCCGGTGATTGGTGCCGCCGCCCACGCGCACGGCGTACTTTTGCGCGAGGCGCAGGCCGGGGATGGTCTTGCGCGTGTCCACGATGTGGGCGCGGGTGCCCGCCACCACATCCACATAGGTGCGGGTCTTGGTGGCCACGGCCGACAGCAGCTGCAGAAAGTTGAGCGCAGTGCGCTCGGCCGACAGTAGTGCGCGGGCATTGCCTTCCAGCTCCAGCACCACCTGGTCGGGCGCGCAGCGCTGGCCTTCGGCCACATGCCAGGTGATCTGCACCGTAGGGTCGAGTGCGCGCAGCGCGGCTTCGGCCCAGGGAGCGCCGCAGATCACGGCGGATTCGCGCGCCAGGATGCGGGCACGGGCGCGGCGGGTGGGGTCGATCAGGCCGGCGGTCAGGTCACCGCTGCCCACGTCTTCTTGCAGGGCGCGGTGCACATCCTCGTGCGCCAGTGTCGCCAGGGCTTCAGGAGTCATCGGGTTGTCGCGGCGTTTGTTCATGGGGCGCCAAGCATAGCGGCATCGCTCCCCCACCGGGGCAAATGCTATAAAGCCCCGCCACCGACGTGCCGGGTGCGGCCCGCACGCCGGCACCCGCAGCCCGCACAGACGGGCCTATCCACAGAGGGAGTCCACATGGAAAACAATGCCACGGCTTCGGCGCAGCCCGCCCCTGCGCACGCGCCGCCATGGGCGCTGGCGGCCGAGCACGCACTGGGCGCAGGCCAATGGCACGGCGCCTGGAGCACGCTGCTGGACGCAGCCCTGCCCGTACCTCTGTCCGTGCAGCAGCAGGTGCTTGCCAGCCTGGATGCCTGGGATGCCCTGCCAGCCCAGGCCCCGGCAGCACAACGCGCCGCGCTGCTGCACACCGCCCTCGCCGCCGTACGCGGCGCCCACCACCACACCCACAGCGCAACGCTTACAGCAGCAGGCAGGCAGCCCCGGCGGGTGCAGGGCTCGGGGCTGGTCAAGCGCTTTCGCAAGGGGGCTTTCACCCTGGGCCCGGTGGACGTGCAGGTGGCGCCAGGCCACATCCTGGGCCTGGTGGGCGAGAACGGTAATGGCAAGACCACCCTGCTGCGCCTGCTCGCGGCCGACCTGGCTCCAGACGCTGGCCAGCTCGACTGGGGCGCCACTGCCCGCGACCCCTATGCCTTGCGATCACAGCTGGCTTACATCCCGCAGCGCCCACACCCCTGGGGCGGGCGGCTCATGGACCACCTGCAGTTCGCCGCGCGCAGCTACGGTGTGGTGGGCGAGGCCAATCGCTGCCTGGTGGAGCTGGTGATTGCCCGGCTGTCGCTGCGGCCCTTTCGCGGCCACCAGTGGAAGCAGCTCTCATCGGGCTACAAGATGCGCTTTGAACTCGCCCGCGCGCTGCTCACCCAGCCGTGCGTGCTGTTGCTTGATGAACCGCTGGCCAACCTGGACATCAACGCCCAGCAGACCCTGCTGTCCGATCTGCAATCGCTGGCGCGCTCGCCCTGGCGCCCGATGGCACTGGTGCTCAGCTCTCAGCAACTGTATGAGGTGGAGAAAGTGGCCGATGCCGTGCTGTTCCTGGAGCACGGCCAGCCGCGCAGCGTGCAGGAACGCTTTGCGCAGATGGCGGGTTGCGCGATCGAGTTCGAGACAAGCTGGCCGGAGCCCGCCCTGAGCGCCTGGCTGGGCCAGTTGCCCCCGCACACGCACCAGGTCAACGGGCACACACACATCGTGAGCTTTCCGGGCGACACCAGCGCCGCCGACTTCCTGCGCGCCGCCGTGGATGCGGGGCTGCCGCTGGGCTATTTGCGCGACATCACCGACTCGACCCGCCGCCTTTTCGTGAAAGATTGACACACCATGCGCCGCCTGACCAATGCCTGGGATCAATGGTTTTTGATGCACAGCCCGCTGCTGTGGCAGTTGCGCCTGCACTGGTATCTGCCGCTGGCGCTGCTGTGGTGCCTGCTGATGTTCGGCGGGTGGATTGGCTGGACGGCCGAACCCGCGCGCTGGATGGGCAGCCCCGAAGGCACAGTGGTCGCCACGTGGAACCGGCCCGAGGACACCACGCGGCAGGTGGGCGGCATCATCGCCTGGATCATCGCCTTTGGCCTGGCGCTGTGGTGGCTGTGGCGCGTGCGCATCCACAACCGCTGGCGCGAGATCGCACCCGCGCCGCGCCTGGGCCTGTGGTGCGAATACCTGTGGGGCGCACTGTTTTTCGCCCTGCTGCTGGCCCCCACGCTGCTGCTGGACGCGGCCTACCGCGACCGCATCCAGCGCCTGTGGCAGGGCCAGGACACCGCCGCCCAGCAGCAGGCGGCATGGCATGTGCGCCGCTGGGAGCTGCTGCTGGCGCCGGACAACGCGGCGCGGCTGGTCGAGTGGACACAGGCCGCACAGGCCATGCAGACTGCTGAGCCGGCCACAACCGCCGCCGAGATCCATGACAACGACAAGTGCAACGAGAACCAGAGGTACAGGGAATACGACCCCGGCTGCGCAACCAACGCGCTGCAATCCCTGCATTGGCTGGCCCAGGCCGACACCGATGCCATTGCGCAGCAACTGGCGCACTACGGCGCGGCGCTGGGCCGATGGGGATACGCACCCGTGCGGCCGGGGGCGTCGGCGCAGGACCAGGCGCAGCAGCTTGTCAGCGCCTACCAAGCCGCCCTGAAATCGTCCCTGGCCCAAGAGTGGCGCAACTACAAGGCGCAGCATGCAGGCACCGCGCAGCCGCAGGACCGCGCACGGGCTGCCCGGGCTGCCCAGTCTCCCCGGGATGGGCGGGATTGCGATGTCGCTGTTTCTCGCGACCCCCGTGCCTGCTTTGCCAGCGACCTCGCGCGTTCGCCCAGCCAATGGCGCGACAACCTGCACAGCGCGCTGCAACAGCACCTCAGTCCGCCGCCCCGCCTGGTGCAATGGGCACATCCCCGCTACGGCATGGCACAGCCCGGCCTCGTCGCCCACCACCTGGAAGGCGCCACGCCGTCGCAAAGGGCGCAGGAGCGCCAACGCAGCAGTGTGCTGGCCGCCGCCAGCGCGGGCTTCTTCGCGGCGCTGGCGCTGGTCGCCGCGCGGCTGCTGTCGCTGCGGCAGATTGCTGCCCTGTGTGGCGCGCTCACGCTGGCCGCCCCTGCACTGATGCTTCTGGGCGTGGCGGGCCTGGCCAACAACATCATGCTGCCGCTGGTGCCGGCCACGCTGCTGGCGCTGGCCTGGGTGCGCATTGCGCTGCTGCGCCGCCCCTGGGGGGGCTCCACGCTGCTGGGCCTGGGCCTGGCGCTGTCCCTGGCGGGGTCGGCCAGCGTGTGGGACGAAGCCGCCCGCGCGCTGGAGCTGCCCGACGGTTCGTGGCCGGAGCTACTGACGGGCGCGCCCGCCGTGGCCGTCAGCACGGCCCTGCTGGTGGCCGCCTTGTCGCCCCTGTGGCGTCGTTGGCGCGCACTGCCCGAGCGTTGACACCCGCCCTGGGGGCGTACGCCGTGCAGCCCCAACTCAAGCCAAATAGCCTTCTGAGCATCGCAAATAAAGCGCAATTAGCTATCAAATAAATAGCACTTTCTCAAGTATGGGGTGTGGCAAGCGCCGCGCCCATCTCGCATAGACTCGGCCGCAATTTCACAGCCCCCGACCGGAGCGCCCCATGACCAGCCCTGCAGCCCCCCCAGCCACGCCCTACGGCCCCCTGCCGCCCGCATCCCCCTTGCCCCAACGCCGCCCGGTCAGCCTGCCGCGCCTGGCGCAGATGCGCGCAGCAGGCGAGAAGATCACCATGCTCACCGCCTACGACGCCACGTTTGCGGCCGTGGCCGATGCGGCGAGGGTGGAATGCATTCTGGTGGGGGATTCGCTGGGCATGGTGTGCCAGGGCCTGCCCAGCACGGTGGGCGTGACGCTGGACACCATGGCCTACCACACGGCCAGCGTAGCGCGTGGCCTGCACCGCGTGCAGGGCACGGCCTGGCTCGTGGCCGACCTGCCCTATGGCACCTATGCCGAGAGCCGAGAGCAGGCGCTGCGCAGCGCCTGCGTGCTGATGCAGGCGGGAGCGCACATGGTCAAGCTCGAAGGCGGGGGCTGGACAGCGCCCACGGTGGAGTTTTTAGTGCGGCGCGGCGTGCCGGTGTGCGCCCACCTGGGCCTGACGCCACAAACGGTGCACGCGCTGGGTGGCTACCGCGTGCAGGGCAAGACGGACGACGCAGCCCGCACCCTGCGCAAGGAGGCGCATGAGCTGCAAGACGCAGGCGCCACCATGCTGGTGCTGGAGATGGTGCCCGCCGCGCTGGCCGCCGAGCTGACGGCCGAGCTGCTGCACTGCCACACCATCGGCATCGGCGCGGGCAACGGCACGGCCGGCCAGGTGCTGGTGTTGCACGACATGCTGGGCATGAACCTCGGAAAGATGCCGAAGTTCGTCCACAACTTCATGCAGGACGCAGGCAGCGTGCGCGGCGCCATGGAGGCTTATGTGCAGGCCGTGAAGCAGGGGCAGTTCCCGGACAACGCCTTGCACGCCTGGTGAGCCTTCACCGCATTTCCTCATTTCTTTTCGACCTCTCCCACCCCATGCTGATTGCCCGTTCCATTGCAGACCTGCGCCAGGCCCTGGCCTCCTATCGCCGCCCCGCCTTTGTGCCCACCATGGGCAACCTGCACGACGGGCACATCGCCCTGGTGCGCCAGGCCAAGCCCCTGGGCGACGTGACGGTGGCCAGCATCTTTGTGAATCGCCTGCAGTTTTTGCCGCACGAGGACTTTGACAGCTACCCTCGCACCTGGGAGGCCGATTGCGCACAACTGCAAGCTGCGGGCTGCGATGTGCTGTTTGCCCCGCGCGAGGCCGACCTGTACCCACAGCCCCAGACCTTCAAGGTGCACCCCGACGCAGCACTGGCCGACATGCTGGAAGGCCATTTCCGCCCCGGCTTCTTCACAGGCGTGAGCACGGTGGTGATGAAGCTCTTTGCCTGCGTGCTCGGCCAGACGGGCGGCACCGCCGTGTTCGGCAAAAAGGACTACCAGCAGCTCATGGTGATCCGCCACATGGTGCAGCAGTTTGCGCTGCCGATTGAGGTGGTAGCGGGCGAGACCTGCCGCGCGGCCGATGGCCTGGCACTGAGTTCACGCAACGGCTACCTCAGCCTGGAAGAGCGGCAAGAAGCCGTAGCCCTGTCGCAGGCATTGAAGCAACTGGCACAGCAATGGCTGAACGCTGCGCCCAACGACCGCAGCGCGGTGGAGCCCCGGGCCTTGGACGCCCTGCGCGCGCGGGGCTGGGCACCGGACTACCTCACCGTGCGCCGCCGCGCCGACCTGTTGCCCGCCACAGCGGCCGATGCAGCGGGCTCGCTGGTTGCACTGGGGGCTGCGCGGCTGGGCAGCACGAGGCTGATTGACAACCTGGAGTTTTAGAACAGCTCACAAAAGCCCCCCCTCGCGCCGTTGTCGCGAGGGAGGGCCTGCCAAAGGGAGGAGCAGACGATGCTGTGCAGCCCCGCCGCCGGCCCCTCTCCGAAAACAAACCAAGCACCCACCTACCGTCAGCTATTATTCTGCCCAAAAGGCCCCTAGCGCTTATCTGCATTGCGCAATAAGCTACTCATTTGATAGCAAAGACTTCTCCATGTCCTGGCACGCCCGCTTGCAGCTCGACTACACGGCAGAAACCAACAACGCCCGCACCATAGCCCGCTATGAGCACAACGGGCCGCTGCGCATCCTGCAAAGCCTGTACCCCGAGGGCGACGCCATCTGCCACAACGTGCTGGTGCACCCGCCCGGCGGCCTGGTGGGCGGCGACACGCTGGACATCACGGCCACCGTGGGCCCCGGCGCCCACGGCCTGGTCACCACGCCCGGCGCCACGCGCTTCTACCGCTCCACCGGCCCGCTGGCGCTGCAGCGCAGCCGCCTCACCCTGGCCGAGGGCGCGCGCCTGGAATGGCTGCCGCTGGAGGCCCTGTGCTACAGCGCCTGCCACGCCGAAAACCACCTCACGCTGAACCTGGCCCCCGGCGCCGAATGCATCGCCTGGGACGTGACCGCGCTGGGCCTGCCCCACGCGGGCCAGCCGTTTGAACAAGGCCGCTTCACCCAGCACCTGGAAGTGCCCGGCCTGTGGCTGGAGCGCGGCGTGATCGACGCCGCAGACGACCGGCTGCTGAGCAGCCCCTTGGGTTTAGCGGGCCACCGCTGCATGGCCAGCATGTTCTTTGCCGCAGGCACGCCGCTCGACCGCACGCGCCGCGACGCTGCCCTGGACGCGGCCCGCGCAGTGATGGATCAACACCCCCAGGTCAAAGCCACCGCAGGCGCCACCAGCCCCAACGACCGCATGGTGGTGGTGCGCGTGTTGGCACCGCAGGTGGAGCCCGCGATGAAACTGCTCAAGGCGGTACGGGTGGCTTGGCGGGAGGTGATGTGGGGGTTGAACGGAGAAGCGCCCCGCATCTGGGCGATGTAAGGCTGGCGGGCCTGCGTGCCCACCGGCGAGGCCTGACCAAGGCGGCGCACGCGGCACTGCCAAAGCATTGCAACGGTGCGCCCGGCGACTCTAGGCCGCGCCCCGTCAAGAGGCCACAGTGCCAGCGCTCGCCCGGAAACGACGGTTCAGGGGCGCCAAAGCGGCAACCCCCATCAACACGCCCATCAGGACCAGGCCCCATTCGGCCAGGGTGGGAACAGCGGTGACGGCAGAGGGCGCCACGGCCCAAGCCCGGGTGGACCCAAATGCCAGCGACCGGCTGGTGTCAGCACCCAGGACGAGAACGCACGAATCCAGCACACCCGCGGGTGAGGCGCCGACGGTGAGGCACTGCGCGTTGTGATCGACCTCCCCTGTTGCCTGAAAGAAGATCCAGGAATGCCGGTCTCCCGGTACATGGGGAGAGGTTCCGGTCAGCCAGCGCTGGATCCGGATGTCCGTGATGGTGATGGCGCCGGAGGCGTTGGTGGATACGTTGAAAAGGAAGATGCGGGCAGCAGGGTCTCCGCTGGAATAGGTGTGGATTCCATCCGAGAAGCTGAAGGCCGTGACCAGAGGCGCCACGTTCGCGGCAGACAGATTGGCCGCCAGCGGGGCGGACGTCGTGAACGAGCCGGATGCACCTATGCCGGTATTGAAGTTCTGGCAGGGGCCCGCCACACAGAGCGTGAAATTGATGAGTGCGGTGTAGTTGCCCGTCGCGGTGGCAACGTAGGTCGTGGACTGCGCATGGGACGCCGCTGCGGCGCACAGCATCACAAGCGCCACGAGCCAATTCTTCATACGTTCCTTCATGGACCCCCCTCCGCGTTTTGTTAAGCAACAGGAGAGGGATCGTATAGGCATTCGCCAGCAATACCTATACGCTGATGGGCCCGTGCGCACCCGCCAGTTCAGCTGCAAGCCGTCCCGCAGGTGCCCGCAGTCATCACTGCAGGTGTTTTCGGCAGGCCTCAAGCCGCAGCGGCCGCAGGCACCTTCAGTAAACCATCGGCCTTGAACATTGCGCGAATTCCCCGCACCGCCTGCCGAATCCGCGCCTCGTTCTCGATCAGCGCAAAGCGCACGTACTCGTCCCCTTGGTCGCCAAACCCAATGCCAGGCGACACACACACCTTGGCTTTGTCGAGCAGTTGCCGCGCGAACTCCAGCGAACCCAGCGCGCGGTAGGGCTCGGGGATGCGTGCCCAGATGTACATGCTGGCCTTGGGGCAGTCCACGGCCCAGCCAGACTCAGTGAGGCCCTTGTAAAGCACGTCGCGGCGGCGCTGGTACTGGGCGGCGATGTCTTTCACGCACTGCTGGTCGCCCTCTAGCGCAGCAATCGCAGCCACTTGCAGGGGAGTGAAGGTGCCGTAGTCGTGGTAGCTCTTGATGCGCGCCAGGGCGGCCACCAGGTCAGGGTTGCCCACCATGAAGCCCACGCGCCAGCCAGCCATGTTGTAGCTTTTGCTCAGGGTGAAAAACTCCACCGCCACGTCCTTAGCACCGGGCACTTCCATGATGCTGGGGGCGCGGTAGCCGTCGTACACGATGTCGGCATAGGCCAGGTCGTGCACCACCAGGATGTCGTGCTTCTTGGCCAGGGCGATCACGCGCTCGAAGAAACTCAGTTCCACGCACTGCGCGGTGGGGTTGCTGGGAAAGCCGAAGATCATCATCTTGGGCTTGGGGTAGCTGCCACGGATGGCCTTTTCCAGCTCGGCAAAAAAGTCCACGTCGGGCGCCACGGGCACGCTGCGGATGTCCGCACCGGCAATCACCGCACCGTAGATGTGGATGGGGTAGCTCGGGTCGGGCACCAGCACGGTGTCGCCCCTGTCGAGCGTGGCCAGCATGAGGTGGGCCAACCCTTCTTTGGAGCCGATGGTGACGATGGCCTCGGTGTCGGGATTGATGTCCACCGCGTAGCGGTCTTTGTACCAGTGGCTGATGGCGCGGCGCAGGCGCGGGATGCCCTTGCTGGCGCTGTAGCCGTGGGTGTCGGGCCGCTGGGCCACTTCGGTGAGCTTGGCGACGATGTGCGGTGGCGTGGCCCCGTCGGGGTTGCCCATGCTCATGTCGATGATGTCTTCGCCACGGCGGCGGGCAGCGAGTTTCAACTCGGCCGTGATGTTGAAGACGTAAGGAGGGAGGCGATCGATGCGCGCAAAGCGGCGCTTGCCTTGAGAAGCAGACATGCTGTGGTGACTTTCACGTAAGCGCCCGGAACCGTCCGAGCGACGTGGCTGGCAGAAAGGCCGGCCCGCTGCCACTTTAAGCCACAACGCGGTCATTTCTCCGTGGATTGCAGCAGTGTCGCACCGCCGCGACACAACACAGGTCAGTGGCCCGTGGTCTTCAGGCGGCGACGCGCCTGGTGTTTCGCTCGCTAACCAGCGCCCACGCGAACATGCCCACGCCGCCAAGCCCCAGCAACACGCCCACCCACCCGGTAGACGTCCAGCCCAAGCCTGCCGCAATGCCCACGCCGCCCAGCCACGCGCCCAGCGCATTGGCGGCGTTGAAGGCCGAGTGGTTGAGCGCGGCGGCCAGGGTCTGCGCGTCGCCCGCCACGTCCATCAGGCGGATCTGCAGCGCGGGGCCGATGGCCACCAGGGTTCCCAAAAAGAACGTGGCCAGCGCGGCGCTGGCAGGGTGGTGTGCGGCGGGCACAAACAGCGCCAGTACGAGGATGGACCACACCAGCACCTTGCCCACAGCAGGCATCAGCGCCTTGTCGGCCATGCGCGAACCCACGATGTTGCCCACCACCATACCCAGGCCAAACAGCGACAGCACAAAGGGCATGAGCGCGGGCGGCATGCCGGCCACCTCGATCAAGGTGGGCTTGATGTAGCTGAACACTGCAAACATGCCACCAAAACCGATGGCGCCAATACCCAGCGTGAACCACACCTGCTTGCGCGCCAGCGCGCCCAGCTCGCGCAGCGGGCTGGCGCCGTGCGATGCGGGCATGGCGGGCACCCAAAGGCGCACCATGATGACTGCGGCCACCGCGATCAACCCCACAAACACAAACGCAGCGCGCCAGCCAAACGCCTCGCCCAGCGCGGCGGCAATGGGCACACCCACCAGCGTGGCGGTGGTAAGGCCCAGCATGACCCAGCCCACTGCGCGTGCGCGGCGCCCCGGTGGCGCCAGTGCGGCGGCCACCAGCGCGGCCACACCAAAGTAGGTGCCGTGTGGCAGACCGGTGAACAGGCGCATGGCGCTCAGCGACCCATAGCCCGGAGCCAGCGCCGACGCGAAATTGCCCAGCGCATACACCGCCATCAGCGCCATCAGCAGCGCGCGCCGCCCCCAGTGGGCACATAGCACTGCCAGCACCGGCGCGCCCACCACTACGCCCAGCGCATAGGCGCTGATGACATGCCCGGCCTGCGGAATGCTCACACCAATATCGCGCGCCACCTCAGGCAACAGGCCCATGATGACGAACTCACCCGTGCCGATGGAAAAGCCGCCGACCCCGAGGGCCAGCACGGCACGCACCAGGGTGCGGTCGTCGGTGGGGGTGGCGGCGATGGACGTGGAGGAAAGGGGCGCGGTCATGGCAACAACAGAGGAGACGCTGCACCGGCAAGCGACGGCAGGGCGCAGGAGGTAGACGAGACAGGGAGAAGGAGAGAAAGAAACGCAGTTACGGGGGTAAACCCGATTTTTGTAACCATAGCATGCAAAGCACCGCCTTGCTGAAGCGGGGAAATATGTAACCCAGGTTCAAAGCCATTTCAGCTATGGCTGCTACGCTGACGCCCTGACCACGCCCTTCCTCCTTTTTCAAGGACTGCGAATGACGACCACCCCAAGCACAGCAGACCACATCGCCAGCACCGTGAAGGTGCTGGCGTTCGACATCTTTGGCACCGTGGTGGACTGGCACGGCAGCATCGTGCGCGAGATGCAGTCGCTGTACCCTGCGGTAGATGGAGACGCGTTTGCGCTGGCGTGGCGCGCCGGCTACCAGCCGGCAATGGCCCGCGTGATGCGGGGTGAGCAGGGCTGGACACTGGTCGACGACCTGCACCGAAGCATCCTCGACGAGATCCTGCCGCGCTTTGGCCTAGCGCACCTGCCCGAGGCCGAGCGCCGCCACCTCAACCATGTGTGGCACCGGCTCGATGCCTGGCCCGACAGCGTGGAAGGCCTCACGCGGCTCAAGACACGCTTCACCATCACCACGCTGTCCAACGGCAACATCGGCCTGCTCACCAACATGGCCAAGCGCGCCAGGCTACCGTGGGACTGCGTGCTAAGCGCCGAGGTGTTCAAGGCCTACAAACCCAGCCCCGAGACCTACCTGGGCGTAGCGCGCGTGTTTGACCTGCAGCCCGAACAGGTGGCGCTGGTAGCCACGCACCACGACGACTTGGCCGCTGCCCGCGCATGTGGCCTGCGCACCGCCTACGTCGAGCGCCCCCTGGAACTGGGCGCCGCACAGCCCAAGGACAGTACGCCACAGCCTGGCAACGATCTGCACGCCACAGACCTGAACGATCTAGCGCAGATGCTGGGCTGTTGAATGTGCCCCGGGGCACACCCGCGTCGATCAGTGCGCTACCAGCAGCTGCACAAACATCTGCACCTTGGCATGGCATTCGGCGCTGATCGAGGTGAACTCCAAGCCCGCCACCCACTCGTCGCCTTCCTGCTTGAGGGTGATGACGCGCGCGTAAACATCAGCCACGCGGTAGTCCACCAGCGGCAGCTCAAACTCCAGCTTGATCTCGCTGTGCGGCTCCAGCGGCTCGATCAGCTCCACCAGCAGGCCGTGGTAACCGATGTCGCGAATGGCGCCGTGCACGATGTGGGGTACCACGATCTTGTCCTGCATGCGCTGGCACAGGCAGGGCAGGCGCGCATCCACACGGTGGCTGCGGCGAAACTCCTGGCGCGGCACCTTGAGCTTTTGAGAAGGGATGGCGATCAGCTCGCGCAGGCTCACGGGCTGCGTGCGGCCCTTGACGTAGACCTGCATGGGGGCAGACGCCGAGACCAGACCCCAGCAGCGCTGGTACGTCGTGTCGCTGATGAGCACCTGGCCGCGCAGGCTCAGTGCCTCAATGCGCGAGGCCAGGTTGACGGCCTCGCCGATCACGGTGTATTCGGAATACACGTCCGAGCCAAAACGCCCCGCCATCACCGTGCCCGTGTTCACGCCAATGCCCAGGAAGACCTCGGGCAGCCGCTCGCGCAGGTGGGCGAGGTTCAGCTCGCGCATTGCCATCTGCATCTCCACGGCACACAACAGCGCGCGATCCACATCGTCCTCGCGCGCCACAGGCGCACCGAACAGCACCATGATCGAGTCGCCCATGAACTTGTCGATGCTGCCCTGGTACTTGAACACAACTTCAGACAACCGCGACAGGCAGCGGTTGAGCGCCGCAATCACCACCGACGCCGGTTGCGAGCCCGACAGAGCGGTGAACCCGCGCAGGTCGGCCAGCAGGATGGTGACCTCGCGCGGGGCCACAGACCGGTCATCGGTGGCGGCACCTTCCGGGCCGTCGCCCTGGCGCAGGATGGCAGCCATCTCGGCGAGGGCTTCTTCGCGCAGCGGCGTGCCGGTCTCGCGCTCGATCAGCGTCTGCAGGCGGCGCACCGCATCGTGGTGGAATTCTTTGTGCATGGCGCGGGGGAGGTGGGGGAGTTCGTTGGTATAGGGGGCATCACCGACCCCCGCCAGCCAGAATAGGCGGGGCAGACCCCGACGGTCAACCAGTGAAAACACTCCGGGCAAAACCGCAACAGCGAGCGCGGCCGGGCTCCCTTCCCCCGCGGTGGAGGATTTGGGAGAGGGGCGGGCCAAGCGCCACGCCGGTACAGCCCCGTCCCCTGCACCTTTCGCACAAGAGGGAGGAGCGATGCGCCTGCTCAGAACCTGCGCTCTGAATATTTAGTGTTTTTTTGGCATCTAGCGCTTATCCAGAAATCGCTTGTAGCTACCAAAATAGGAGTATCTTGATGGGCAACACTGCTTATACAGCGTGTGGCTCACTCCGCCCCCACCGCCTGCCGCAGCACACGCACAAACTCCCCCGCCGCTTCGTCGTAGTCCCAGCGCGCGGCATAGCGGGCCCAGCCCCCCACGGCTGCGCCTGAGGCTTCTACCGTCAGCACCACCAGGCTGTTGGGGCTGCCGTGGCGCAGGCGGTGCGACACCGCCGTGCCCGCGCGGCAGGCCCACAGGCCCGGCAGGGGCTGCAACACGCTGGGTTCATGCACGTGGCCTGACAGCAGCATATGGGCGCCCGCCGCGCGCCAGCGTTGCAACGCTTCGTCCGCCCGGTGGGGCCGGTGCGCGCGGTCGGCGGCGTCGCGGGACACCAGGGGGTGGTGGCTGGCCACGATGCGCCAGGCATCTGGCGGGGCGCGCGCCAGCAGCATGGCCACATGATCGATCTGCGCCGACGACAGGCTGCCCCGCTCGTGCCGCCAGGCGCGGGTGGTGTTCACGCCCACCACATAAAAGGCGCCCATCTGCCGCACGGGCTCCTGGTCGATGCCGAACTGGTGGGCATAGCGCTCGTAGGCGCGGCCCCAGCGCATCCACCAGGCAAACAGCGGCAGGTCGTGGTTGCCCGCCAGCACCAGGGTAGAGCGGGCATGCAGGCCTTTGACAAAACGCGCGGCCTGCTCAAACTGCACGGCGGTGGCGCGCTGCGTCAGGTCGCCGGACACCACCACCATCGCCACGCCCAGCCGCTGCGCCAGCCGTTGGGCCGCCGCACACACCGCAGGATCGTGTGCACCAAAGTGCAGATCCGAGAGGTGCATCAAAACGGTCATCGGTGCTTTCAGGCCAATGTCATGCAGGCATGAGACCGGGCACCGACGCGGGCTCTGGCGCTGCAACTGGTGCACCCTGGGTCTCGCCCTCCTGCTCATCATCACGCATCAAGGTGGTGGGCGCCACCAGCCACAGCGGGCGCTCGCTCAGGCGGAAATGGAGGGGCGGCACCATCCATTCGCGCTCGCCATCAAACGCCAGCTTGACTTGCGGTGGGCGCCAACTGGCGGGGGTGACGGTCAGCTCGGTACAGGCCATGCTGACCACGGCATTGTCTTTGTGCAGCTGCCCCGTGGCCGCGTTCCACACGGTGCGCGCTATGGCCCAGCGGCCTTGGGGCTTAAGCATGACCACGGCCAGCTTGCCGCCGTCGGCCACGGTTTGCGCCTGCGGCAGGCCCATGCGGTCGAGCTGCAAAGGGTTGTTGCCCACAAACAGCGTGGTGACCAGGTGCTCCTCTTGCTGCGCCTGGGCACCACGGTCGGTCTTCATCACTACGCGCCAGCGGCGGCCCGCCGAGGGGCGGAACATGCTCCAAACCGCAGCCGCCACGGCCACCCAGCGCTTTCGACCAAAGCGGCGCGAGGCCATTTCGCGGTCGGCCAACATCTTGGGGTACAGGCCCACACTGGCGTTGACGACAAACATGCGCCGGTTGACAAAACCGACCTGCACGGGGCGCAGGTCGCCGTTGCGCAGCGCCTGCAGCATGTCTTGCACGGCGGCTTCGGGGTCCAGCGCCAGGCCGTGTTCGCGACTGAAGTAGTTGAACGTGCCCATGGGCACCACCCCCAGTGGCACCCCCGCCAGCAGCGCCGCCGAGGCCACGGCGTTGATGGTGCCGTCACCCCCTGCCGCCACCACCAGCCCGCCATCGGCCAGCGCAGCCTGCGCGGCATCGCGCGCCAGCTGCACGATGTCGCCGCGCTGGTCGGGCACATGCCAGACCACGTCGTGCTCCTGCAAGGCGGGCACGCCTTCCAGCTTGGCGCGCAGCAGGTCCAGGTCGGCCCCGGGGCGCTTGGGCACCACCAGGTGGATGGGCCCGTGGGGACGGACAGGATGGGGATGCTCGGAAGGGGTCATGGTTCGACGGCTGCGTCAGGAGGCAACGCCTGGAGCGTCGGGCACGGATTGTGCCCGGGAGCCCCCTGCAGCCATCCTGAATTGTGTAATGCGGTGACCTGAATGATCGCCCCGCCGCGCCCCTGCCGCAGCCAGCAGCTGCGCCCTTGCCCTGTCAGAGTTTGCCGACAAACGCCGCATGGCAAGGGGGCATACACCTTCGCTGTGGCGGGGTGTAGGGAACTCGGTTACAACGCCCGGCTCCCTCCTATTGACTTCCAAAACAAAACGCAGAAAGCCACCAGCACCCGATGACGACAACGACACTCACGACCCCGATGGACCTTGCCGCGCTGGGGGCGCTGCTGGCGCGCTACCCGATGGAATGGTGGGTGGCAGGCATGGTGGCCTCGGCCCTGGTGGGCGCGCTGGCCCTGGTCGGCTTGCGCACTGTGCAACACCACAGCCCGCCGCTGCGCCGGTTTTTGCCCGCGCAGGCGTATGGGGTGGTGCTGGCCGCCATGGGCGCCAGCGCATTCACGCTGGTGCTGGCGGGCGCCACGATGGCCGAACTGGCCGAAAGCTGGAGCGAGGGCGGCCGTTGGGGAACACTGGACGATGCCATTGCGCAAGGACTGCGCACGCACGCCGACACGGCCGTGCTGCAGTGGTTTGCGGTGCTAACGCACCTGGGCGATTCGTGGGTGCTGGCCGGGTGCACCGTGGTGGTGGCGGTGCTGCTGTGGGCGTGCCAACACCGCCTACTGGCCATCGGTTGGCTGGTGGCCCTGGCGGGCAATGGTGCACTGACCAAGATCCTGAAAAAACTGTTCGAACGCGTGCGGCCGGAACACGAACATGGCATTGCACAGGCCCACGGTTTCAGCTTTCCAAGCGGGCACAGCAGCGCGTCGATGGCGGCCTTCGCCATGCTGGCCTACCTGGCTACCCGCCTGCTGCCAAGGCCCTGGCACCTGCCAGCGGTGCTGGCAGCGGGCGCGCTCACCTTCACCACTGGCTGGAGCCGCGTGGTGCTGCAGGTGCACTACGCCAGCGATGTGCTGGCGGGCTGGCTGCTGGCGGGCACCTGGGTGCTGTGCACGGTGCTGATCATGGAGAGTGTGTCGCGCTGGCGTGGTTCACAAAACCGCCTGGTGCAGGCCTGAACGTCTGTCGCCTTCATTCAGATGGCGACCAGATTGCGAATTCCCTTGGCTTCCATCTCGCTGCCCGGGCCGCGCGCAATCACTTCGCCGCGCTCCATCACCAGGTATTCGTCGGCCAGCTCCTGCGCGAAGTCGTAGTACTGCTCGCACAGCAGGATGGCCATTTCACCCTTGTCGGCCAGCATGCGAATGACGCGACCGATGTCTTTGATGATGCTGGGCTGGATTCCTTCGGTGGGCTCGTCGAGGATCAGCAAACGCGGGCCGGGGGCCAGGGCACGGGCGATGGCCAGCTGCTGCTGTTGCCCGCCGGATAGGTCACCACCCCGGCGCTTGAGCATCTGCTTGAGCACGGGGAACAGCTCATACAGGTGCGGGGGCACGGGGGTGGAACCGCTTTTGTACGCCAGGCCCATGCGCAGGTTTTCTTCGACCGTGAGGCGGCCGAAGATCTCGCGGCCTTGGGGGACGAAGCCGATGCCTGCTCTCGCCCGGTCGTAGGGAGTGGTTTTGTCGATGGGTTTTCCGTCGAACGTGATGCCCCCGCTTTTGATAGGGACGAGGCCCATGAGGCTTTTGAGTAGCGTGGTCTTGCCCACACCGTTGCGGCCTAGCAGGACGGTGACTTTGCCGGCCTGGGCGGTGAGGCTCACGTCGCGCAGGATGTGGGAGCCGCCGTAGTACTGGTTGATGTTTTGGACGGTGAGCATGGTGGTTTCTTGAGTGTTTTTGGCCTATGGCGCTTATTCAGCAAGCGGTAATAGCTATATTTTTGATAGCTTTCACTACCCGTTTGGGCTGAGCTTGTCGAAGCCGGGGCTCTCGTGCTGATCTGGCCGCGTGCCTTTGTTGAGGGCGGGAGCCGGGGTGTGCGCCCGGCGGCGCAGTAACTTTCTCTTGCCTCGCCAAGAGAAAGTCACCAAAGAGAAGGCGACCCTACTGTGCGCGTCCCTTCGCTGCGCTACGGGCAACCTGTGATGCTCGGGCAGAGGGTGCCACCGCAGAACTCGCTGCGCGCCTGTGGCGCTCCGCTCGGACAACTGCGGTGAGTCAGTGCACGAAGTGCGTGTGTCCTTCGGCACACGCACGCACCCCCTGCCCTGCGCTTCTCGGCACGCACAGAAGGGAACCCGGGGAGCGGACATCCACACGGGCCATTGCTTCGCTGCGCTGCGCTCGGCCCCATCTCGCGGGCGCAAACGCCACGCGCTGCGCACACGCGGCCGAGCGAAGCAAAGGCCCGTGTGGATGTTTGGATGTTCGGCTGTCCCTCCCCTGCTGGCTGCGCCTGCGACGGGGCGGTTGCGGGGTGAGCATGGGCGTCGAAGCGCCCATGCTTCGTGAACTGACTCGCCGTGGTTGTCCGAGCGGCGCGCCGCAGGCGCAAAGCGAGTTCCACGGCGCACCCCGCAACCGCCCCGCCGCAGGTTTGCCCCTTCGCAACGCGAAGGGGTCGCAGACTGGGGGTCGCCTTTCTTTTGCTTACTTTTCTTTGGCGAAGCAAAGAAAAGTGAGTCGCCTGCCGGGGCGACAACCCGGCCTCCGCACTCAACACAAGCACACCGCCCAAACCAGCGCGCAAGCCCCGGCTTCGACAAGCTCAGCCCGAACGGATAGCGGACGTTCTCAAGACCAAAGGAACCAGAGCGGCAAAGCACCATCACCGCCCCAAATAAACCTCAATCACCCGCTCATCCGCCTGCACCTGGTCCAGGGTCCCCTGCGCCAGCACAGACCCATCGCACAACACCGTCACGATCTCAGAAATGGTGCGAATGAAAGACATGTCGTGCTCTACCACCATCAGCGAATGCTTGCCCTTGAGTGTCAAAAACAGCTCCGCAGTGCGCGCAGTTTCCTCATCCGTCATCCCCGCCACCGGCTCATCCAGCAACAACAACTTGGGGTCCTGCATCAGCAGCATGCCAATCTCGAGCCACTGCTTTTGCCCATGGCTCAGATTCCCCGCCATGCGCGCCACGCTGTCTGCCAGATGAATCGTGTGCAGGATCTCGGCCAGCCGGTCCGACTGCATTGAATCGAGACGGAAGAACATGCTCGACGTCACACCCTTGTGCGTCTTCAAGGCCAGTTCCAGGTTTTCAAACACGCTGAGCTGCTCAAACACCGTGGGCTTCTGAAACT
The DNA here is from genome assembly GCF_057597245.1 of Acidovorax sp. NN32. Classification (NCBI taxonomy): domain Bacteria; kingdom Pseudomonadati; phylum Pseudomonadota; class Betaproteobacteria; order Burkholderiales; family Comamonadaceae; genus Acidovorax; species Acidovorax sp. NN32. The sequence goes on along the minus strand of NZ_CP199679.1, from coordinate 1,312,758 downwards.
TGCGGCCGATGCCCAGGCTGGCGATCTCCGGCTCGTTGTGGCGCAGCAGGTCGATGGTCGAGCCGAAATACACCGTGCCGCTGTCCGGCCGCGTCTTGCCGGTGATGATGTCCATCATCGTCGTCTTGCCCGCACCGTTGGGGCCGATGATGCAGCGCAACTCGCCGGGTGCGATATCGAGGCTCAGGTTGTTGATGGCCTTGAAGCCGTCAAAGCTCACGTTCACGTCTTCCAAATACAGGATGCGGCCGTGGGTGATATCCACCTCGCCGGGCGTGGCGATGCGCGAGAAGCCTGCAGTGCGGCCACCGGATTCGGTCTGGCCCAGGGCAGCAGGTGCCAGCTTGGCCTGAATGCGCCGCGCGCCTTCGTCCATCAGATCAGGCGTCATGGCGCGGCTCCTTCGGTCTTCTTTTGGTTGTTGTTCTTCTTCAACTTCTTCACCAGGCCCACCACACCATCGGGCAGGAACAGCGTGACGGCGATGAACAGCGCGCCCAGAAAGTACAGCCAGAATTCTGGCGCCGTCACGGTGAGCCAGCTCTTGGCACCATTGACGATGAACGCCCCCACGATGGGCCCGATCAGCGTGGCGCGGCCACCCACTGCAGCCCACACCGCGATCTCGATGGAGTTGGCGGCACTCATCTCGCCGGGGTTGATGATGCCGACCTGGGGCACATACAGCGCGCCCGCCACGCCACACATCATGGCGCTGATGGTCCAGATGGTGAGCTTGTAGGGCAGCGGCGAATAGCCCGAGAACATGACGCGCGTTTCGGCATCGCGCACCGCCTGCAGCACGCGGCCAAACTTGCTGCGCACCAGCCAGCGGGCCAGCAAAAAGAACACCAGCAACGTCACGCCCGTGAGCACGAACAGCGCCATGCGCATGTTCTGCGTGGCCAGGGGCATGCCCAGAATGCGCTTGAAGTCGGTAAAGCCGTTGTTGCCGCCAAAGCCCGTCTCGTTGCGAAAGAACAGCAGCATGGCCGCATAGGTCATGGCCTGGGTGATAATGGAGAAATACACACCCTTGATGCGCGAGCGGAAGGCGAAGTAGCCGAACACAAACGCGATCACGCCGGGCACCGCCACGATGAGGATTAAGGTGGCCACAAAGCTGTCGGACAGCGCCCAGTGCCAGGGCAGCTCCTTCCAGTCGAGGAACACCATGAAGTCGGGCAGGTCGCTCTTGTAGTTGCCGTCGCGGCCGATCTGGCGCATGAGATACATGCCCATCACATAGCCACCCAAAGCGAAGAACAGGCCGTGGCCCAGGCTCAGGATGCCGGTGTAGCCCCAGATCAAGTCCATGGCGAGTGCGCAGATGGCGTAGCACATGATCTTGCCGAGCAGCGCCACGGCGTAGTCGCTGAGGTGGAATGCGCTGCCTGCGGGCACCCACAGATTGAGTACGGGCGCCACGGCGCACACCACGATGAGCGCCACGATAAAGGCTGACCAGCCGCTGCGGGTGAGCAGCGGTGCCGGAGCAGGAAGTTGGATAGGAGATGGCGTAGTCATATCAGTCTGTCTCTATCGGCCTCAATCGGCCGTACGCCCCTTGACCGCAAAGATGCCCTGCGGTCGCTTCTGGATGAAGATGATGATGAATACCAGCACGGCGATCTTGGCCAGCACGGCGCCCGTCCAGCCTTCGAGGAACTTGTTGAGCACACCCAGGCCCAGCGCGGCATACACGGTGCCGGCCAGCTGACCCACGCCGCCCAGCACCACCACCATGAACGAGTCCACGATGTAGCTCTGCCCCAGGTCGGGCCCCACGTTGCCCACCTGGCTCAGCGCGCAGCCCGCGAGACCCGCGATGCCCGAGCCCAGTGCAAAGGCATAGGTATCCACCCGAGCCGTGTTCACGCCCATGCACGAGGCAATGGGCCGGTTCTGCGTCACGCCGCGCACAAACAGGCCAAGGCGCGTTTTGCTGATGAGGAAGGCCACACCGGCCAGCACCGCCAGCGCGAAGGCGACGATGATCACGCGGTTCCAGGGCAGCTGCAGGTTTTCCATGAGCTGCACGCCGCCGCTCATCCACGCGGGGTTTTCCACACCCACGTTCTGCGCGCCGAACACGGTGCGTACCAGTTGCTGCAGCATCAGGCTGATGCCCCAGGTGGCCAGCAGCGTCTCCAGCGGGCGGCCATACAAGAAGCGGATCACGCTGCGCTCCAGCACCGCGCCCATCAGGGCCGACGCCATGAATGCCACCGGCACGGCCGCGACCAGGTACCAGTCGAACGCACCCGGAAAGTACCGCTGGAACACACCCTGCATCACATAGGTGGCATAGGCGCCGATCATCATCAGCTCGCCGTGGGCCATGTTGATCACACCCATCAGCCCGTAGGTAATGGCAAGGCCCAGCGCCACCAACAGCAGGATGGAGCCCAGGCTGATGCCAGTGAAAAGCGCGGCCAGCTTCTCGCCCCACTGCAGGCGGCCTTCCACCGCTGTCAGCGCGGCCTGGATGGCGGCTTTGACCTGAGGATCCTGTTCATTGCGCAGCTGCTCCAGCAGCACGGTGCGCGTGCCAGGGTTGCCGCTGGTGGCCAGATACTGCGCGGCCTTCAGGCGCTGCGACGCGTCGCTGCCGGCCAGCAGGATGCGCGCGCGGATGGCTTCGAGCCGGGCTTGCAGGGCAACGTCCTTCTCGGCGGCCAGGGCCTTCTCGATGAGGGGCAGACGCGCCTCGTCGGTCTCTTCGCGCAGCGCGTCGATGGCGGTGCGGCGCTGGGCCACATCGGGCGACAGCAGTTGCAGCGAAGCCAGCGCTGCGTCGAACTCGCCCCGCATGCGGTTGTTGTTGACGATGTCTTCGGCATCGTCGGGCACGGGCACCTCGGCGCCACTCACCGGGTCGTAGCCCTTGTCGTCTTTCATGACGATGGCCTTGTCGCCTGCGATCTTGACGGCGTCTTCACCCATGGCGCGGATAAAGGCCAGCGTGGCGTCGTCGGGGGTGGCAATGGCCTGCTGCAGCGCGGCGATGCGCTCGTCGGTATCGCCACTGGCCATGGCCCGCGCCGCCTCGGCCGTGAGTGCGTGCGCCTGCACGGCTGCACACAGCAGCAGGCAGGCGATCAGGCGTTGAAAGAAAGAGGCAAACATGAGAGGGCCGGTAGGTCAAATAGAAACAGGCCTGTGCAGCGCGCAGGGCCAAGACCAGGGCCGCCGCGCAAGGGCCGCCCCGCCGCGCTGGCGGCGTCCCCCCTCCCACGCGCAAGCGTGAGAGAGGGGGTGAAGGCGCGAAGCGCCTCAGGGGGGTGTCACAGCTTCGACTTGCCGTCCGGCTCGTCCTTCTTCTTGTCGTTGCCTTCGATATATGGAGACCATGGCTTGGCCTTTACCGGGCCGGGGGTCTTCCACACCACGTTGAACTGGCCGTCGGCCTTGATCTCTCCGATGAACACGCTCTTGTGCAGGTGGTGGTTCTTCTCGTCCATCTTGCTCACGATGCCCGAGGGCGCCTTGAAGGTCTGGCCGGCCATGGCGGCAATCACCTTGTCGGTGTCAGTGCTCTTGGCCTTGGTCACGGCCTGGGCCCACATGTTGATACCGATGTAGGTAGCTTCCATCGGGTCGTTGGTGAGCGGCTTGTCTTTGTGGCCGGCAATGCCCTTGGCCTTGGCGTAGTCGCTCCACTTCTTGATGAACTCGGTGTTGGCCGGGCTCTTGATGGACTGGAAGTAGTTCCATGCGGCCAAGTGGCCCACCAGCGGCTTGGTGTCCACGCCGCGCAGTTCTTCCTCGCCCACCGAGAAGGCGACCACAGGCACGTCCTTGGCCTTCAGGCCTGCGTTGCCCAGTTCCTTGTAGAAGGGCACGTTAGAGTCGCCGTTGATGGTGGAGACCACCGCCGTCTTGCCGCCCTGGCTGAACTTCTTGATGTCGGCCACGATGGTCTGGTAGTCCGAGTGGCCGAACGGGGTGTACTTCTCGTCGATGTCGCTGTCCTTCACGCCCTTGGACTTGAGGTAGGCGCGCAGGATCTTGTTGGTGGTGCGGGGGTACACATAGTCTGTGCCCAAGAGCACCCAGCGCTTGGCGCTGCCGCCGTCCTTGCTCATCAGGTAGTCCACCGCAGGGATGGCTTGCTGGTTGGGCGCGGCGCCGGTGTAGAACACGTTCTTGGACAGCTCTTCACCCTCGTACTGCACGGGGTAGAACAGCAGGCCGTTCATTTCTTCAACCACTGGCAGCACCGACTTGCGCGACACCGAGGTCCAGCAGCCGAAGATGACCGAGACCTTGTCCTGGCCGAGCAGCTGCTTGGTCTTTTCGGCGAACAGGGGCCAGTTGGAGGCCGGGTCCACCACCACGGGTTCGAGCTTCTTGCCCAGCACACCGCCCTTGGCGTTGATCTCGTCGATGGCCATGAGCACGGTGTCTTTCAACACGGTCTCGGAGATGGCCATGGTGCCCGACAGGCTGTGCAGGATGCCGACCTTGATGGTCTCCTGTGCGTGGGCTGGCAGCGCAGACAGGCCAGCGAGCGTAGCGACGGCCGCGAGGGCCTTGAGGGAATAACGACGTTGCATGTGTGCTTCTCCGGTGGTGGTTTCAATCAATCAAACCGCTTCGCTCGCCAGTCTCTTGCGGGGCCCTGGGTGATCGAGCGATGGAATGGATTCTGGAGAGCGGGGCCTGCTTGGGAAATACGCCGGGTGGCGTACACGGCGTCCCGGCGCGAACGCGCAACGCTAGGTCAGCCGCGTTGTGTCGGGTAGGCGAAACGCTATGCAATCAGTAGCTAATAGCGCTTGATATATAAGCGCTGAAGGCCAAAAACACTCAAAATCTGCGGCAATCCCGATGGTGGACAAACGCCCCTCGGATTTACGATGGGCGGCTAAGGCCCCAACAAGGAATGAACCCATGGTGAAACGACGCACAGTGCTCCTCGGCGGCGCCGCAACAGCGGGCGCGCTGGTCATTGGCTGGGGCGTGATGCCGCCGCGCCAGCGCCTGCACCCGTCCGACCCGCTGCCGCAGACCAGCGGGCAGGCCGCCTTGAACGGCTGGGTCAAAGTGGGGGCCGACAACACCGTGACGGTGATGATGGCCAAGTCCGAAATGGGCCAGGGCGCCCACACGGGCCTGGCCGCCATCCTGGCCGAAGAGCTGGACGCCGACTGGGCGCAGGTGCGGCTGGAGATGACGCCCATCGACGATATCTACAACAACCTCGCCACGGTGGTGGACGGCCTGCCCTTTCACCCCGACAACGATGGTTCGATGAAGGCCGTGGCCGGCTGGCTGACTGCCAAGACGATGCGCGAGGTGGGCGTGATGATGACGGGCGGATCGAGCAGCATCAAGGACCTGTGGCTGCCCATGCGCGAAGCTGGCGCCCATGCGCGTGCGATGCTGATCCGCGCTGCCGCTTCGCAGTGGGGCGTGCAGGCGACCGAGTGCACGGCCAACGCAGGCTGGGTAGAACACTCTGCAGGCCAGCGCGCCACCTTTGGCGAACTGGCCGCCCTGGCCGCGCAGCAGCCCATGCCGGGCAAGGTCACGCTGAAAGAGCCCGCGCAGTTCAAGCTGATCGGCAAGCCGCTCACGCGCATCGAGGCGCCGTCCAAACTCGATGGCACGGCCGTCTTCGGCATCGACGCCAACCCGCCCGGCCTGCTGCACGCCAGTCTCGTAATGTGCCCCACGCGCGGCGGCAAGGTGGCCCGCTTTGATGCAGCCGCCGCCCAGAAGCTGCCCGGCGTGAAGCACGTGCTCGAAGTGGCGCCCTACCACGGCGGCACGGGCGGTGTGGCCGTGATTGCCGACACGCCGTGGCACGCCAAAAAGGCCGCCGCCGCAGTCACCGTGGAATGGGACCACGGCCCCGCCGCCGCCTTGTCGAGCGACACCGTGATGGCGCGACTGGCCCAGGCGCTGGACCAGGCCAAAGGCTTTGGCTACCACAGCGCGGGCGATTTGGACGCGGCCATGCAAGGCGCTGCGACCACCATCACCGCCGACTACCGCGCGCCCTACCTGGCCCACGCCGCGCTGGAGCCGATCAACTGCACGGTGCAGTTCAAAGACGGCGCTGCCACCGTGTGGACATCCACCCAGGTGCCGGGCCTGGCGCGCCGCGCGGCGGCCAAGGCGCTAGGCATCGACGACGAAAAAGTGACCGTGCACCAGCTGCTGCTGGGTGGCGGCTTTGGCCGCCGGCTGGAGGCCGACTACGTGGCCCAGGCCGCCGCCATCGCCAAGGTGGCCGGTGGTGCGCCGGTGCAAACGCTGTGGAGCCGCGAGCAGGACACGCAGCACGACTTCTACCGCCCCGCGTGCATGGCGCGCTTCAAGGCCGGGTTTGATGCCCAGGGCCAGCTGGTGGCGTGGCACAACGTGTCGGTGGGCCAGGCCATCGTGCCGCAGGTGCTGGTGCGCACCTTTGGCCTCGCAGGCGCAGGGCCGGACAAGACCACGTCCGAAGGCGCGTTTGACCAGCCCTACGAATGGCCCCACGCGCGCATTGCGCACGAGATCGTCGACCTGCCGCTGCCGGTGGGCTTCTGGCGCTCGGTCGGGCATTCGCACCAGGCGTTCTTCAAGGAAAGTTTTGTCGATGAAGCGGCTCACGCGGCCAAGCAGGACCCCGTGGCCTTTCGCGCAGCACTGCTGCAAAAGCACCCGCGCCATCTGAAGGTGCTGCAAAAGGCGGCCGAGCTCGCGGACTGGGGAAAACCGCTGGCTCCGGGTGCAGCGGGCGAGAAGCGTGCGCGCGGTGTGGCACTGCACCAGTCGTTCGGCTCCATCGTGGCGCAGGTGGCCGAGGTGTCGGTGGGGGCGGACAAGGCCATCCGCGTGCACCGCGTGCTGTGTGTGATCGACTGCGGCGCGGCCATCAACCCCAACCTGATAGCGCAGCAGATGGAAAGCGGCGTGGTGTTTGGCCTCACGGCGGCGCTGTATGGCGAGATCACCCTGAAGGACGGGCAGGTGCAGCAGAGTAATTTTCACGACGTGCCGCTGCTGCGCATGGCCGACTGCCCACGGGTGGAGACCCACATCATCGACAGCGCCGAACCGCCCGAGGGCGTGGGCGAGCCCGGCGTGCCGCCCATTGCGCCTGCGGTGGCCAACGCCCTCTTCGCACTCACCGGCCAGCGCCTGCGCGCCCTGCCCCTGAAGCTGGCCTGAATCGATTCAAGGAACCACCATGTCCACAACCTTGCGCATCAACGGCAAAGCCATCGCCGTCACCGCCGAACCCGACACCCCGTTGCTGTGGGTGCTGCGCGGCGAGCTTCACATGAACGGCACCAAGTTTGGCTGCGGCATGGCGCTGTGCGGCGCCTGCACCGTGCATCTGAATGGCGAGCCCGTGCGCACCTGCATCACGCCCCTGTCGGCCGTGGGCGATGCCGACATCACGACCATTGAGGGGCTACAAGGCCCCGAGGCCACCGCCCTGCGCAGCGCGTGGACGGTGCTGGACGTGGCGCAATGTGGCTACTGCCAGAGCGGGCAGCTCATGTCGGCCTGCGCGCTGCTCAAGAAAAACCCCAAGCCCAGCGATGCGGAAATTGATGCGGCAATGGGGGGCAATGCGTGCCGGTGCGGGACGTATCCGAGGATTCGGGCGGCGATTCATCGGGCGGCTGAGGGGCGGGGTTGATTTTTGGTTGTTTCTGCCGCTGGCGCTTGTCCATAAATCGCTTATAGCTATTATTTTTGTAGCACATCCCAGGCTGTCGGCCATTCGGGCTGAGTTTGTCAGGGTCTGATCGGTTCATCTGCCCGTTCGGGCTGAGCTTGACGAAGCCTGGGCTTGTGCACTGGATTTGCCGCATGCCTGGTTGGAGGGCGGAGGCCGGGGTGTGCGCCCGGCGGCGCAGTAACTTTCTCTTGCCTCGCCAAGAGAAAGTCACCAAAGAGAAGGCGACCCTACACGCTGCGTCCCCACACGCCCTTGCGGGCGTGTGGGGAAACCTGCGGTGCTCGCGTCCAGCGGGGTCTCGCTCGAACTCGCTCCACTGCGTTGCGCTCAGACAATCGCGAGCCCTGATCCGCTGGCCGCTGCGCTCCTCGGCGCATCCTGAAGGGAACCCGGGGAGCGGACATCCATTCGGGCCATTGCTTCGCTCGGCCCAGTTTGCGCAGCGCGTGGCGCTTGCGCCCGCGAGGTGAGGCCGAGCGAAGCAACAGCCCGTGTGGCTGTTCGGCTGTTGGATGTTCGGGTGCCCAACCCCCTGCTGGCTGCGCCTGCGGCGGGGCGGATGTGGGGTGAGCATGGGCGTCGAAGCGCCCATGCCTTGTGAACTGACTCGCCGTGGTTGTCCGAGCGGCGCGCGCCAGCGCAAAGCGAGTTCCACGGCGCACCCCGCAACCGCCCCGCCGCAGGTTGCCCCTTCGCAACGCGAAGGGGTCGCAGACTGGGGGTCGCCCTTTCTTTGGTGACTTTCTTTCGGAGGGTGTAGAAGAAATAAATTAAAATCCTGTCGCACTGACCAAGCAGGAGCAATGCAATGGCAAAGACAGGCCGACCGCCCGTGATATCCACTGGGGAGTACGCAGCCTTGCGCGAGGTAGTGCGCGACAACCCCCAGGCGACACTGCCGGAGTTGGCCCTGGTCTGGGGCGAACGCATGGGCCGCAACGCCCCCAGCACAGTGACCCTGCGTGCAGCGCTCAAGGCCGCTGGGTTACAGCGGACACGACCCAAGCAGCAACTGGCACGCGCCAACCCCCAGCAGCCTGGCACCCGCTACGGCTACACCGCCCTGCATCGCCCCAGCAGCGACTCGGGCATGGCCCTTGCCCTCACAGACGCTGAATGGGCACTGGCCCAGGACTTGTTCGAACCAGAGCCCGGCGCGCGAGGTCGGCCTGCAACGTACTCTCGACGCAGCGTGGTTGAAGCGTGCTGCTACGTGCTGCGCACCGGCTCGTCCTGGCGCAACCTGCCCACCCAGATCTATCCTCCCTGGCAGTCGGTGCAAAAAGCCTTTGTACGCTGGGCCCGTCAAGGCAAGTTTGAAGCGCTGCACGAGCGTCTGCGCCAGCAGTGGCGGCAACGTGTGGAGCGCGCAGAGCAGCCCAGTGAAGCCGTGATCGACTCCCAATCCAACCGTGGCAGCCCTCAGGGCGGAACGCTGGGCTTTGATGCGGGCAAGAAGGTTCAAGGGCGCAAGCGCCATCTGGTCGTGGATACGCTGGGATTGCTGCTGGCGGTGGTGGTCACCAGCGCCGCTGTACCGGACCGCGCAGCGGCTGGGCAAGCAGTGGCACAGGCGTGCGCACGCACAGGCGGGTCGTTGAAGGTGTTGTGGGCCGACAGTGCATATGCCGGGCAATGTGCTCAGGAGATCGAAAAGGTGCACCGGGTGCAGGTGCAGATAGTGCGAAACAGTGGCCGTCACCGTTGGGATGACGCTCAGCAATCGTTGTGGAGCGAAGAGCAGCCGGTGGCCATGCCCAAGAAGCGTTGGGTGGTGGAGCGCACCCATGCATGGCTGGAGCGTAACCGAAGGCTTGTGATGCACCATGATCGCAAGCCGTTCTATGCGCAGGCATGGGTGTGGCTGGCGCAGGCGCGGATGCTGCTGGGGCGGTTGAGATAGATTTCTTCTACACCCTCTCGGCGACGCGAAAGAAAGTTACCGCGCTGCCGGGCGCGCTCCCCGGCCTCCGCCCACAAACCAGGCACACCGCCCCCATACACACAACCCAGTTAGAGTATCGACCTCGCGCAACCCCTGGCCCGCCCAGGCCTCTTATCCTCCCTCCCCATGTCCAACCTCGTCGTCCACGGCGGCACCCCGCTGCGGGGCCGCATCATTCCTTCTGCCAACAAGAACGCGGTACTGCCCGTGCTGTGCGCCACGCTGCTCACCAACGAGCCACTCAGGCTGCTCGGCGTGCCCGACATCACCGATGTGCGCAAGATCCTCGACATCTTCCGCACGCTGGGCAGCGATGTGCGCATGGACCACGCCACCGGCACGCTGGAGTTGCACCACCACGCCACCACGTTCGATGCCGCCCTCCACCGCCTGCCCGAGGAAATGCGCTCGTCCATCATGCTGGTGCCCCCGCTGCTGGCGCGCTTTGGCGTGGCGCGGCTGGAGGACAACGTCAAGGGTTGCACCCTGGGCGTGCGCGAGATCGATCCGCATGTGGAGGTGTTCCACCGCTTTGGCGGGCGCGTGGAACGGGCCGAAGGCTCGCTGCTGATCCGCTGCGACGGCAGGCTGCAGGCCAACCACCACTGGCTGGACTACGCATCGGTCACCACCACCGAGAACTTCGTGTTGTGCGCCGCCACGGCCGAGGGCACGTCGGTGCTGACGAACGCCGCGTCGGAGCCCCACGTGCAGGAGTTCTGCCGCTTCATGACCATGATCGGCGTGCGCATTGAGGGCATGGGCACCTCGCGCATCACGGTGCATGGCGGCACGCAACTGCGCGGCGGGGAGTTCCGTTTCGACGAGGATTTTCACGAGATCACCACCTTCCTCGCCTTGGGCGCGATCACGGGGGGTGACGTGGTGGTGAAGAACAGCGCGCCCGAGAACTTTCCGCTCATCGACCGCACGTTCGCCAAGTTTGGCGTCACGATCACGCACGAGGACGGCTGGTCGCGCGCGCACTGCGCGGGCCCGCTCAAGGTGCAGACGCCGTTCACCAGCAATGTGCTGACCAAGGTGGAGGCGGCGCCCTGGCCGTACTTTCCGGTGGACCTGCTGCCCATTTTCATCGCCCTCGGTGTGCGGGCTGAGGGCAATGCGCTGTTCTGGAACAAGGTGTACGACGGCGCTTTAGGCTGGGCGGGCGAGCTGTCGAAGTTTGGCGCGCATGTGTTCCAGTCCGACCCGCACCGTCTGGTGACCTTTGGCGGCAACCCGCTGACCCCGGCCGTGGTCGAGAGCCCCTACATCATCCGCGTGGCGATTGCGCTCTTCATGGTGGCGGCGAGCACCCCCGGGCGCTCGGAGATCCGCAACGCCACACCCATCCGCCGCGCCCACCCGCACTTCGTGGAGAACCTGCGCAGCCTGGGCGTGCAGGTGGAGTGGACGAGCGAGGAGTGAGGAGCGGACGGTGCTCAGGCGGTGACAACGCCGTCTGCGTCTTCGTCCGGCTCGATGAGTACATGGACCGCAGGGGCCCCACCCTGCTGCACATCGGCGCAGTACACGGCGTTGCGCCCCGTGCCCTTGGCGCGGTACAGGGCCTTGTCGGCACGGTTGACCAGCTCTTCAAAGCCGATGCCCGAGCCCTTGTGCATCGTGGCCACACCGATGCTCACGGTGACCGAAGCGCTCGCACCCTGCTCATTCACGGGCACGCTCAACGCGGCCACATCGTGGCGCAGTGATTCGGCCACACGCAAGGCGCTGACGCCATCGGTTTCGGGCAATACGATCACAAACTCCTCGCCCCCGAACCGCGCCACGATGTCCACACCACTGCGCTTGCGCGCCGCGCAGGCCTGGGCCACGGCGCAGATCACGCGGTCTCCCGCAAGGTGCCCCCAGGCGTCGTTGACCGTCTTGAACAGGTCAATGTCCACCACCAGCAGGGACAGCGGGTGGTCAAAACGCTCGGTGCGTTTGCATTCGTTCGCGCCCAGTTCCATCAGCGTGCGCCGGTTGGCCAGGCCCGTCAGCGAGTCATTGGCGGCCAGCAGCTCCAGCGCGGTATTGAGCTCTTGCAGCAGCTTGTTCTGCTCCAGCAGCTGCTGGTTGATCTGCGCAATCTCGTCTTCCTTCTGCTTGCGGTCATGGATGTTGAAGGTGACGCCAATCAACCGCTTGCCGGGCGTGGCGCTGCTTCGGTCCATGATGCGGCCGTAGTTGGCAAACCAGATCCACTCGCCCGCCTTGGAGCGCAGCCGGAACTCGGCACGGTACTGCGGTGTGATGCCTGCCACGTGGTCGGCCACCGCCTGCTTGACGCTTTCCAGGTCGCCAGGGTGGAACAGGCCAAAGATGTCCTGCACGCCCGTCACGATTTCGTCCTGGGTAAAACCCAGCTCCTCAAAGGTCTTGGTGGCCTTGTGGGTGACCTGGCCGCTGACCAGATCGTTCTCCCACAGGTCCAGCCCGGCGGCCTCCAGCACCAGCTCCAGCCGCTCCTTGTTCAGGTCTGCTTCATCACCCATGGCGGCAAAAACCCTTGATTCTTCAGGCCGACGGCATGGCCCCGGCGTAACCCATGTTGCGCAGCAAACCGGCAAACGAAGCCACGACACCCGGGGTGTTGTAAAGCTGGGGGGCCGTCCGTACGGCGATCACGCTCACCATCTGGCCCGTGCTTTTGCCCGTGGCGGCGTCAAAGTACAGGGCCAGGTCGTCACTGGCGTTGGAGAAGCCTCGGCCCGTGCTTTCCGAGTAGTAGCAGATGGAGTCGGGGGCGATGACATCGGGCGCCACGCTCGCAGACGAGTACATGATGAGGTTCTCGTTCAGGTTGTACAGATAGTGCGTCTCGGTGCTCAGGCTCGGGTCCTGTGTGTTGTCCAGGCGGATGATGCCCGAATCCAGCGACGCGCTGGACGTGGACTGCGTGACCGAGGTGATGAAAAAGTTGGTCACCACCGCGCTGGCAGAGCGGCCGGTGATCGTGGTGATCGCACCGGCCACTGCAGCGGTGGCGGGCGGCGTGGCGGCCTGCAGCAGAAACTGCCCCAGCCCCCGCGCCTGCTCCAGCGTGCCCGGAATGTAGCTGCCCGACAACGCAAAACCGTTGCCCGCGTTGGAGGGCCACATGGCAATGCCCGAATACCCGCCAAACCCGGCCACCACGCCACCCGCCAGGGTCTCCACGCGCGCAGCGGTAGAAGCGCCCAGCACAGCGGATTCCAGATCCACCAGCGTAGAGGCATCGCTGGCCAGCACAGCGGGGCACGGCGCAAGCTGCGCACCGCCGGTGAAGGTGGTCTGGGGCAGTTCGGGCACGGCACGGCCGGCGCCATCGCCGTTGACCACCCAGACCGCGCCCTGCGACATGGCCGCGCCAATGAGCGGCACGAGCGAATTGATGGGCCCGATCTCCACAGGGATCAAGGCGCCCAGCAGGGCACCGGTACTGGCCTCCATCACGGCCACGGTGTTGCTGACCGAGTTCTGCACCGCAGACAGCGTGAGGCTGTCGGCCGCATCGGGCGAGCCCATGATGGCGAGCACACAGGCGTTGGTGGCGCCGTCATAGTCCTGCACCGTGACCGTGCCGCTCCAGCCCTGACCAGCCAGCTCCTGAAGGATCGAACAAGCGTCGTGGTAGCTGCCGCCCCCCCCACTGGCCAAAACCGCTGCGCCCGCCGCAATCGATTGGAAATCGGCCAACCCATAGTTATAGACAACACCCATCTGGCGCCCCTCTCTTTTGGTATGGGAGGCACGATACGCCTGCCCGGTTGGTTGTCAATCCGCTGCATCCCATGCGGGCCCAGGGCGCCAACGTGGTATGACCCGGATCAAGGGCACGCAAGTTCCACGCCCAAGAACCGCACGGCCAACACCCGCAGCTGAGCGCACCAGGGCGGAAAGCACTCTGGCCTCGCGGTGCGCCATCGCCTATGCTCTGTCTGCGTTGCAGTTTTGTTGTTGTTTTTCCTGGCAGATGCCTACCCACACCATGAGCCTCCCCGATAAATCCCCCGTCTACGGCACCGAAGATCTGCTGATCAGCCTGTGCAACTCCGTCACCCGGGTCTTGAACGTGGCCACCCACAGCCAGATCCACTACTCCGGCATGGTGCAACGCATCAGCAAGACGTGCCTCAAGCCCGACATCGGCTGTTTTGTGCTGTTCGATGGCGGCTTCTCGGGGCTGGTCATCATCAACTTCTCGGCCCAGGCCGCGATGGAGCTGTATGCCAACTACCTGCTGAACATGGGCATGTCCAAGGACGATCTGGTCAGCTCCTACACGTCGGACGAAGTGAGCAACGTGATGGGCGAGCTGATGAACCAGGTGGTGGGCGACTTCACCGGCAAGGTGCGCCGCGAGCTGCAGACCCACATCACCCAGAACCAGCCCAAGATGCTGGTGCTGAACAAGCAGGTGATGCTGAGCGTGGACGCCAACCTGGACAAGCCCGAAGCCCGGCGTGTGACCTTCTACACCAGCAACAACAACATCTTCTACCTGGAACTGGCCATCGACCGCACCGAGTTCATCAAGCTCTACGACTTCGAGGCGCAGGAAGTGCCGGATGCCGACGCGCTGATGGCCCAGTCGCAAGAAGCCCCTCCCGTGCCCGCGCCACCGCCTGCGGGGCAGGACGACACAGACGCGCTGCTGAAGTCGCTGGGGATGTAGTTGATTCAAAAATAATAGCTATAAGCGCTTGTCAAATAAGCGCTAAAGCCGATTTTTGACCCAACTAGTCCACTGAAACCGAGAAATCGGCTGTGCGCCGAGGTGGCAGCGGGTGCAGCGCAAGGCGCGGACTGCGGCCAAGGCTGACCGCCTTGGCAAAGTCCGCAACGCCGCGATGCGCCTGCTGCCACCCCGGCCCGAAGGGTGAGGGTCTGGCAGGGCCGCCCTCGTCGTTGCCGTGCTCGCCGGGTGTGCAACCCGGCTGCGCCCGCCGCCTAGAGTGCGGCCCTGCCAGACCCTCACGCTCAGCCGATTTCTCGGTTTCAGTGGACTAGGGCTACCACTCCCTTCAGAAGACATGCGGGGCATGCGTCCTACACCCGCCCCCGCGCAACACTGACCGGGGCCGCCGGGCCAGGGCCTAAGCTGAAACGCTCATCACCCTGCCACTCGAAGGAGCCCACCATGCCACGCGGAACCTGGAGCGCCAAACGCGAGCGCCAGTACGAACACATCAAGGACAGCCTGCTGGAACGCGGCAAGGACGAAGACACGGCCGAGGAAATCGCGGCCCGCACGGTCAACAAGGAACGCGCACAGCACGGCGAAAGTAAAACCGCCGCCCCTCAGACCCTGCATGCCACGCCTGCGCCCGTGCGCGGAGGCAGGAACTCGCACCGTGGCCCGCAGGGGCGCACCCGGGATCAGCTCTACGAAGACGCCAAACGGCAGGGGATCAAGGGGCGCTCAAAGATGAACAAGCAAGAGCTGGAGAAGGCTGTGGGCCGCTGACGCGCGGCCTAGGCGGTCACACTGGCTCTTCAAAATTCATAGCTACCAGCGCTTTAGCAACCAGCGCTAGCGGCCAAAAACACCAAAATCTATCCCTCAAACTGCGGGTGCAGCTGCCGGATGCGGTTCATGGCCATGGCCGCCGCTGCGGTGCGCGTCTCCACCCCCAGCTTGGCGAACACGCGCTCCAAGTGTTTCTTCACCGTGGCGGGGCTTGCGCCCAGGATGTCGCCGATGTCGCGGTTGATCTTGCCCTTGACCACCCAGTACAGCACCTCGGCCTCGCGCGCGGTGAGCTTGAAGGACAGGCTCATGGATTCGATGATCTTCGCGTCCGACACCTCGCGCATCACGATGAGCCAGTCGCCGCCGCCGGCGCTGTCCCCCGCCTGCTGGTGCAGGCGGAAGGTGAGGCGGCGCGCGCCCTGTTCCACCGCCAGACGTGGCGGTTCCGCCAGCGATGCGGCCAGCAGCTCGGCGGCGTTGTCGGCCAGCACATGGCGGCGCAGCCAGGCCTGCACCGGCTCGGGCGCCCATTGGCCAAATGCGGTGGGCGTGCCTTCGGGGCTCACTTCGCCAAAGTAGCTTTGCAGCAGCTCGCGCGCCAGCGGGGTTTGCCAGACGATGCGGCCGTCCGACGCACGCACGGTGATGCTGGCGTAGCCAAACGCATCGAGCGCGTTGCGCGCCTCGCGGGCCTGGCGGGCGTCCTGCCGGGCCTTGCGGGCTGCGCCCAGGTGCACGCCCATGCGCGCCATCACCTCGCGGGGCTTGATGGGCTTGGTGACGTAGTCCACGCCACCCGCCTCCAGCGCGGCCACGAGGTGCTCGGTCTCGGTCAGGCCGGTCATGAAGATGATGGGGATGTGCGCCGTGGCGGGCGATGCCTTCAGGCGCCGGGCGACTTCAAAACCGTCCATGCCGGGCATCATGGCGTCGAGCAGAACAATGTCGGGCAGGGCCTGCGCGGCACGCTGCAAGGCCGCCTCGCCATGCGTGGCGACCAGCACGGTGTAGCCCGATTCATCCAGCGCGTCGTGCAGCACGGCCAGGTTGTCGGGAACGTCGTCCACGATCAGCACCACGTCGCTGTCGGTGCGGTCCAGCGCTGCACCGGGCGCTGCAGACGCGTGCAAGGAAGATGGGTTGGCGGTGGTCATCACTATGGCGCCTGCTCCAGGATCTGGCCCATGGCATCGAACTGGAACTGCTTGGCCAGCTGCCGCATGGTGCCCACAAAAGCGCTGTGCGCGGGCTGGCTGCGTTCAATGTCGTCCAGCGTGTTGAGGATGCCACGGTAGTAGCCCAAAGACACTGCCTGGGCCAAGGCGGCAAGGGCGGTGGTGTCGGGGTATGTGAGGGGCGCATCCGCTGCCGCAGGCAAGGCGGGGGTCGTATTGGCTTCGCCGTATTGCCACAGCAACCCCAAACGGCGCTCCAGCCAGTCGAGCAGCTCGCTATGGCGCACGGGCTTGACGATGAAGTCTTCGGGGCGGATGTCCACGTCGTTGTCCAGCGCCTTGTCAAACGCATTGGCGGAAACAATGGCGCAATGCACGTTCGGCAACCGCATCTGCCGCACGCGCCGCAAGGTCTCCCACCCGTCGATGCCCGGCATGGCCAGGTCCATGAAGATTGCGTGCGGCCGGTAGCCGGTGGCCAGGAGATCCAGCGCATCGTGGCCGCTGGCCGCCTGGCGCAGCTCAAAGCCCAGGGGTTCGAGCAGTTGCACCAGCAGCTCGCGGTCGGGCTCTTCGTTGTCCACGACCAGGATGCGGCGGCGCTCGCCGGCATACCCTCTGCGCGCGCGCTGGGCTTGCACAGCCACAGGCGCCGCCGCCTTGCCCAGCGCATCCCCATGCACCTCGGGCAGAAACAGCTTGACGTGGAACACAGAGCCCACGCCTGGGGTGCTGCTCACCGTCAGCTCGCCGCCCATGAGCGCGGTGAGCATCTTGGCAATGGTCAGGCCCAGGCCTGCGCCCGGCGCGGCCGCGGTGTTGCCACCGCCCGAGCCGCCGCGCGCAAAGGGCTCGAAGATGCGCTCGATCTCCTCGGCTGTGAGGCCTGGCCCCGTGTCCTGCACCTCGATGCGCGCCATTTCGCGTGCATAGCGCACGCGCAGCGTGACGGTGCCGTGCGAGGTGAACTTGACGGCGTTGCCCAGCAGGTTGATGAGGATCTGGCGCAGACGCTTTTCGTCGGCACGCACCACTTCCGGAATCACGCCCAGCACATCAAACTGGAAGGCCAGGCCCTTGGCCGCGGCCTGCAGTTCAAACAGGCTGGCCATCTCGTGCAGGCCATCGGAAAAACGCATGGGCGTCACGTCCAGCGTGAGCTTGCCGGATTCGATGCGCGCAATATCGAGCGTGCCCTCGATGAGCGAGAGCAGGTGCTCGCCCCCCCGGCGGATCACATGCACCGCCTGCTTGCGGTGCGGGGGCACGCCCGCGTCCTCGCCCATCAGCTGCGCGTAGCCCAGGATGGAGTTGAGCGGCGTGCGGATCTCGTGGCTGATGGCGCTGATGTAGCGGCTTTTGGCGTGGTTGGCCTGGTCGGCAGCACGCTTGGCTTCTTCGGCCACCTGGCGCGCCTGCTCGGCCACGCTGCGCGCGGTCTGCAGGGCCTCGTCGGTCTGGCGGTGTAGCTCGATCTCGCGCACCAGAAGGCCGGTCTGGCGGTTGGATTCCTCCTGAGCCACCTGGCGGCTTTTGTGCGCCAGCACCAGCCACCAGGCCACGATGCCCGAAATGACCAGCAGTGCAAGATAGGCCTTGAGCAGGCCCGAGCGCAGCGCCACTTCGGGTGCCGCCATCACCTCGGTGTCAGTGGCCGCCTGGGCGATGGTGTTGAGCTCCTGGTGGTACAGCAGCCCCATCACCGAGGCCAGCAGCGGCGCGATCACCAGCATCAGCAGCAGGAAGTGACCCAGGCCCGTGTCCAGGTAGCGCCACATGGCGCGCGGCAGCACCCAGCGCAGCGCGGCCGACCACTGCACCGCCATGCTCGCGTGGGGTTTGCACAGGTCGCCGCAGCGCGCATCGAGCGTGCAGCACAGCGAGCAGATAGCCCCCCGGTAAGCAGGGCACTGGGCCATGTCCGGGGCTTCGTACTCGCGCTCGCAGATCACGCAGCGCTGCACGGTGTAGCGCACGTAGCTGCCCAGGTCAGCACCTTGTTTGCCGCTGACCGGACCGTGCATGGGCACCGCCACCACATCGGTCACCGCAGTGGGATCGGGCTGGCGCGCAATGTAGTAGCGCCCTCCAGTGGCCCAGGCAATGAGCGGTGCGGTGACAAAGGCCACCGCCATCGCAATCACCGCCGAGAACGCCTGCGGCAGCGGTCCGAACAGGCCCAGGTGCGCGCTGATGGACAGGATGGACGCGAGCGCCATCGAGCCCACGCCCACTGGATTGATGTCGTACAGGTGCGCGCGCTTGAACTCGATGCCCTTGGGCGACAGACCCAGCGGCTTGTTGATGACGAGGTCGGCCACCACCGACATGATCCAGGCGATGGCGATGTTGGAGTACAGCCCCAGCACCTCGCCCATGGCGCGGAACACGTTCATCTCCATCAGCATGAAGGCGATGAGGGTGTTGAACACCACCCACACCACGCGCCCCGGGTGGCTGTGGGTAAGGCGCGAAAAGAAGTTCGACCACGCCAGCGAGCCTGCGTAGGCGTTGGTCACATTGATCTTGAGCTGCGAGACCACCACAAACAACGCCGTGGCCGCCACCGCCCAGCCGTAGTGGGGGAACACGTATTCATACGCGGCCAGGTACATCTGGTTGGGGTCCACCGCACGCTCGGCAGGCACCATGTGCGTGAGCGCCAGATAAGCCAGCAGCGCGCCGCCCAGCATCTTGAGCACGCCCAGCACCACCCAGCCCGGCCCGCCCACCAGCACGCCCAGCCACCAGCGCCCACGTGTGGCGGGGGTGGATGCGGGCATGAAGCGCAGGTAGTCGGCCTGCTCCCCCATCTGGGTAATGAGCGCAATACCGACCGTGAGCGCCGCACCAAACAAGGGCAGCTGGAATGTGGCGCCCCGCATTGATTCACCACCGTAGTGCACGATGCCGGAAAACGCACCAGGATCGCGCACAATCACATACACAAACGGCACCACCAGCATCACCAGCCACAGCGGCTGCGTCCACATCTGCAGGCGGCTGATGGCCGACACGCCGTGGGTGACCAGCGGAATCACCACAATGGCGCAGATCAGGTAGCCCCAGGTGGGCGGGATGTCGAGTGCCAGCTCCAGCGCATAGGCCATCACGGCCGCCTCTAGCGCGAAGAAGATGAAGGTGAAGCTCGCGTAGATCAGCGAGGTGAGCGTGGAGCCGATGTAGCCAAAGCCCGCGCCGCGCGTGAGCAGGTCCATGTCCACCCCGTAGCGCGCCGCATACACGCTGATGGGCAGCCCCGCCAGGAAGATGATGAGCCCCGTGGCCACGATGGCCCAGAACGCGTTGATGAAGCCGTACTGCACCAGCAGCGTGGCGCCCACGGCCTCCAGGATCAGGAAGGAGGCCGCGCCAAACGCGGTGTTGGCCACCCGCCATTCAGACCATTTGCGAAAGCGCTGGGGGGTGTAGCGCAGTGCGTAGTCCTCCATGGTCTCGGTGGCGACCCAGCTGTTGTAGTCGCGGCGCACCTTGACGACCTGCTGCGGCGCTTGCGCGTCGGCATCCGGCCCCAATGCGGGCGCCGAGGCCACGTCGGGCGGGACAAGAGAGGCGGTGGAGGGAGGCATGGACAGGGGTTGCGACAAGCCCTGCAAGTGCAGTTTCCATGCCACGGCCGCCGCGGGTGGGCACCACCCCTGCGCCCTCTGGCGTATGGCGGGCACGGGGCTTGCTGCCTATGATGAATCCGCTGCCCTTCGGACCGCACGGCCATCGATGACGATTGCCCCGTGTGTCCGGCCTGGACAACCCGCCACACGAGCCCACCCCTCCTTACATTGAGCAGAACGACATGGAACTGACCCCTCGTGAGAAAGACAAGCTGCTGATCTTTACCGCCGCCCTGCTGGCCGAGCGCCGCAAGGCCCGGGGCCTGAAGCTCAACTACCCCGAGGCCATGGCCCTGATCAGCGCCGCCGTGATGGAAGGCGCCCGCGACGGCAAGACCGTGGCGCAATTGATGAGCGAGGGCCGCACCGTGCTCACCCGCGCGGACGTGATGGACGGCATCGCCGAGATGATTCCGGACATCCAGGTCGAGGCCACCTTCCCTGACGGCACCAAGCTGGTCACCGTCCATCAACCGATCGTCTGACCCCCTTTCTCTCTGTCCCTCGTTCTCTCTGTGGAGCCCCCATGCGCATCGCACTCTCACACCGCCACACAGCCGCTCTCCTTTTCATAGCTGCCAGCGCAATCAGCACGTGCGCCAACGCCCATACAGGCGCTGAATCCCACATCCACAACAGTTTCTTCAGCGGCCTTGCCCACCCCCTGTTCGGCCTGGACCACCTGGCCGCCATGGTGGCCGTGGGCCTGTGGAGCGCCCTGGCCGCACGCAGCGCCGGGCGCGAACTGCTATGGGGCCCCGTGGGCTTTGCGGCCATGCTGCTGGTGGGCGCCGTGCTGGGCCTGCGGGGCGTGGCGCTGCCTGCTGTGGAGCCGATGATTGCTGCGTCGCTGCTGGTCACAGGCCTGCTCGTCGTGTCGCGCCTGCGCGTGCCCGGACTGCTGGCGGCGCTGGGTGTGGGCGTGTTCGCAGTCTTCCACGGCGTGGCCCATGGCTACGAGTTGGCAGGCAGCGGCAGCGCCTGGCAAACATTGGCGGGCATGCTGACCGCCACCGTGCTGCTGCATGGCACGGGCCTCGCGGCGGGCTGGGCACTGCGCCACCGCCATGTGTGGCTGGCGCGCGCCGCAGGTGCGGGCGTGGCAGTGTTCGGTGGTGCGCTGCTCGCGCAAATGGCCTGACCCGTTGACCCACCAGGAGCACGCAATGATCCCAGGCGAACTCTTCACCGAACCCGGTGAACACCCGCTCAACACCGGCCGCCGCACCCTCACGCTGGTGGTACGCAACACCGGCGACCGCCCGATCCAGGTGGGCTCGCACTACCACTTTGCCGAGACCAACAACGCCCTGGGTTTTGACCGTGCCGCCGCACGCGGCATGCGGCTGAACATTGCATCCGGCACGGCCGTGCGCTTTGAGCCCGGCCAGGAGCGCACCGTAGAGCTGGTGGACTACGCGGGCGATTGCCGCGTGTACGGCTTTCAGGGCCTGGTACAGGGCGCACTGTAAAAATTCAGGTCAAAACAGCCTCTAGCGCTTTATGGATAAGCGCTGGAAGCTATTAAAAACATAGTAATCAGTTTCTCGCGGAGCACACCCATGGCAACCATTGGACGACGCGCCTACGCCGAAATGTTTGGCCCCACCGTGGGCGACCGCGTGCGCCTGGCCGACACCGAACTCATTCTCGAAGTCGAAGCCGATCACACGCTGCGCGCAGGCAGCTACGGCGAAGAGGTGAAGTTTGGCGGCGGCAAGACCATTCGCGACGGCATGGCACAAAGCCAGCGCAGCAACGCCCAGGGGGCGGTGGACACGGTGCTGACCAATGCCCTCGTTGTGGACCACACCGGCATCTTCAAGGCCGACATCGGCTTGCGCGCAGGCCGCATCGCATCCATCGGCAAAGCCGGCAACCCCGACACCCAGCCGGGCGTGGACATCATCATCGGACCCGGCACCGAGGTCATCAGCTGCGAGGGCAACATCGTCACTGCAGGCGGCATCGACAGCCACATCCACTTCATCTGCCCGCAGCAGATTGAAGAGGCCCTGGCCAGCGGCGTGACCACCATGCTGGGCGGCGGCACCGGCCCCGCCACGGGCACGCTGGCCACCACCTGCACGTCGGGCCCCTTCAACATGGAGCGCATGCTGCAGGCCGCCGACGCTTTCCCGATGAACCTGGGCTTTCTCGGCAAAGGCAACGCCAGCCTGCCCGATGCCCTGCATGAGCAGATCAACGCAGGCGCCATTGGCCTCAAGCTGCACGAAGACTGGGGCACTACGCCCGCGGCCATCAGCAACTGCCTGGACGTGGCCGAAGAAACCGACACGCAGGTGGCCATCCACAGCGACACGCTCAACGAATCGGGCTTTGTGGAGAACACCATTGCCGCCGTGGGCGGGCGCAGCATCTGTGCCTTCCACACCGAAGGCGCGGGGGGAGGACACGCACCGGACATCCTGCGCGTGGTGGGCGAGGACAACTTCCTGCCCAGCTCCACCAACCCCACCATGCCGTACACGCACAACACGCTCGACGAGCATGTGGACATGCTCATGGTGTGCCACCACCTCGATGCCAGCATTGCCGAAGACCTGGCCTTTGCCGAAAGCCGCATCCGCAAGGAGACGATTGCCGCAGAAGACATCCTGCACGACCTGGGCGCCATCAGCATGATGTCCAGCGACAGCCAGGCCATGGGCCGCGTGGGCGAAGTCATCCTGCGCACCTGGCAAACCGCGCACAAGATGAAGGTGCAGCGCGGCAGCCTGCAAGGCGACAGCGCCCGCAACGACAACACGCGCATCAAGCGCTACGTGGCCAAGTACACCATCAACCCCGCCATCGCCCACGGCATCAGCCATGAAGTGGGTTCGCTCGAAGTGGGCAAATGGGCCGACATCGTCATCTGGAAGCCCGCATTCTTCGGTGTGAAGCCCGCGCTCATCTTGAAGGGTGGCCTCATCGCCATGGCGGCGATGGGCGACCCGAATGCCTCCATCCCCACGCCCCAGCCCGTGCACTACCGGCCGATGTTTGGCGCGTTTGGCGGAGCGATTGCCAAGACCTCCCTCACCTTTGTCTCGCAGGCGGGTTTGGCGGCGGGCATCGGTGAGCGCTTCGGCCTGCGCAAAACGCTGAGCGCCGTGCGCAACATCCGGGGCGTGCGCAAACAGCACATGGTGCACAACAGCTACACCCCAAAGATGGAAATCGACGCGCAGACTTATTCGGTACGCGCTGATGGGCAGCTGCTCACTTGCGAGCCCGCCACCGTGCTGCCCATGGCGCAGCGCTACTTTTTGTTCTGAGGCCCACGTCCCATGAGCGCCGTATTGCAAGACCTGATGATCCGCCTGGACGACCTGAGCGACCCGCGCATTGAAGCCTTCATGCAAGAGCACCTGGTGGACATGCGCGCCGTTTCACCGCCTGAAAGCGTGCACGCGCTGGACATGGACCAGCTGCGCCAGCCGAACATCGCGTTCTGGTCTGCCTGGCTGACCGGAGCGGATGGCGACATGCTGGTGGGCACGGGCGCGCTCAAGCGGCTCGATGCCGGCCACGCTGAACTCAAATCCATGCGCACCAGCACCCGCCATCGCGGCCAGGGCATTGCGCGCCAGCTGCTGAACCATTTGCTGCAAGAGGCCCGCGCACGCGGCTTTGCCCGCGTGAGCCTGGAGACCGGTACGCAACCCTTCTTCGAACCCGCGCGGCAGCTCTACCTGCAGAAAGGCTTCGTCGAATGCGGCCCTTTTGCCGACTACTGCCTCGACCCTTACAGCTTCTTCATGACCCGTACGCTGTAAACAAACGCGCTGCCCAGGGTTGAGCCCCTGGCACACAATGCGCGTTTGCCCGCTGCAACAAAGAGTCTCCATGATCCAAGCCTCCAAACTGATCCCCCAAGGCAAGAGCCTTGCGCCCGTACTGGTCAAGCGCGCCACCACCATCGAGCTGGACTGGGACGTGCGCCAGAAAAGCCGCTTTGCCGCCACCGACTCTGCCGGGCGCGAGCTGGGCATCTTCCTGCCGCGCGGCACGCTGGTGCGCGGCGGTGACGTGCTGGTGGCCGAAGACGGCTCCATGGTCCGCGTCATCGCCGCACCGCAGCCCGTGCTGGTCATCACGCACTGCACACAGCACGGCACCCCCTTCGACCTGACCCGCGCCGCCTACCACTTGGGCAACCGGCACGTGCCTATCGAGCTGCAGCCCGACCACCTCAAGATCGAACCCGACCACGTGCTGGCCGACATGCTGCGCGCGATGCACCTGATCGTGACCGAGCAGAACTTGCCCTTTGAACCCGAAGGCGGGGCCTATGCGGCGGGACACGGTGGCGGGCACCACCACCATGGTGGGCATGATCACGGACATGACCATGGGCACGATCACAGCCATGATCACAGCCACGCAGCAGCAAACACCGCAGCCCCAGGCCCCGGGCGCACCGTGTCCATCCCCGTGGTGGCCCAGGGGCATGTGCACGGCCCCCACTGCAACCACGACCACTGACTCCCCGCTCCATGCGCCTGGACCGCCCCGCGCCCCTGCCCGCCGCCAGCTTCCTGCAGCTGATGTGGCTCGCCTCCCCCGCGCTGCCCGTGGGCGGGTTCTCGTATTCCGAAGGGCTGGAAAGCGCCATTGAAAACGCGGGCCTCGCCAGCGAAACCGCCGTGGGCGACTGGCTGCTAGACCAGTTGCACATCACGCAGGCGCGCGGCGACATGGCCCTCATCGCCAAAGCAGCAGGCGCCTGGCGCCGCGCCGACTGGACGCACGTGCGCGAACTCAACGACTGGGTGCTACACACCCGCGAAACCAGCGAACTGCGGCTACAGACCGAGCAGATGGGCCGGTCGATGACCGACTGGCTGCGCAACCAGCACCAGGGTGACGAAGAGACCCTGCCCGCCATCCGCCACCTGGCCGCACTGCCCCCCACGTACCCCGTGGCATTTGCACTGGCCGCCTCCACCACCCAGGCGCCCGTGCGCGATGTTCTGCTGGCCTACGCCTTCGGCTGGGCCGAAAACATGGTGCAGGCCGCCCTCAAATCCATGCAGCTGGGCCAAAGCGCAGGCCAGCGCATCCTCGCAAAACTGGCCGATGCCATACCTGCCGCCGCCGACCACGCCATAGGCCTGATGGATAGCGAGCGCCAGGCCTTCTCGCCGATGCTGGCCATCCTGAGCGCCCAGCACGAAGTGCAATATTCAAGACTTTTTCGCTCCTAGCGCTTGCGAATCCTGCGCTAGTAGCTATTGATTTGATAGTAAATTACGCCATGACCAACACACTGCACCACATCCCGAACCGCACCAAAAACCTGCCCCCCCTGCGCGTCGGCATCGGCGGCCCCGTGGGCTCCGGCAAGACCACGCTGCTGGAAATGCTGTGCAAGACCATGCGCGATGAATACGACCTCATCGCCATCACCAACGACATCTACACCAAGGAAGACCAGCGCCTGCTGACTGTGAGCGGTGCCCTGCCTGCCGAACGCATCCTGGGTGTGGAAACCGGCGGCTGCCCCCACACCGCCATCCGCGAAGACTGCTCCATCAACCTCGAAGCCATCGACCGCATGCTGGGCGAGTTCCCCAACGCCGACATCGTGTTTGTAGAAAGCGGCGGCGACAACTTGGCCGCCACCTTCAGCCCCGAGCTCTCGGACCTCACCATCTACGTGATCGACGTGGCCGCTGGCGAAAAAATCCCCCGCAAGGGCGGCCCCGGCATCACCAAGAGCGATCTGTTCATCATCAACAAGACCGACTTGGCCCCCCACGTGGGCGCCAACCTGGACGTGATGCATGCCGACACCACCCGCATGCGCACCAACGCCCAGGGCCTCAAACCGTTTGTGATGACCAATCTCAAAACCCTGGCAGGCGTGGCCGATGTGGTGAAGTTCATCGAGACCCGGGGCATGCTGAAAAAATCAGCACCCGCAGTCAGCTAGAATTCGCGCCTTCCCTCCCGGAGACTTGGGTGAGTGGTTTAAACCAGCAGTCTTGAAAACTGCCGACGGGCAACCGTCCGTGAGTTCGAATCTCACAGTCTCCGCCAAAACATCCAGCAGAACGGGCCTTCACGGCCCGTTGTGCTTTGTGCCCCACCACCCTACCCGCCGTCAGTGGCGGCCTTCGGGCAAGCCAGAAGCATGGGGCGAAATGGGTGTCAGATCTTCTGGTCGGCACACCTCCTCACTGCCGGCCAATCGGACCCACAGGCCCGTTCTTCGGATGATGACGTAGTCCACGCTGACACGTCGGCCCTTGTAGATGAATTGCGCCCCGGGCTTGTACAGAATCATTCTGGTTTTGTAATCAAAAGCGGTGGCCCCACGATGACACCCCACCTGGCTGTGAATGATGCAGCCCCCTAGCGCAACGTGCAGAGGATGGAGTCAAAGAACCCAGTATTCACCTGCTCATTCATTACAAGTCCCATGTCTTGCGGTTAGCGGTGCAGGCACTGGCAGGACGGGAAACGGGCAAAAAAAAGCCCGCTGGGTGCGGGCTGAACACTTGCTTGTGCAAGCGGGAGGGATGTCGACGGGGTATCGACGGACAAATAGTAGGCCGCCCCGTGACCGAGGTGTGTAGGACATCTTCGACTTTCTGAAGGACGTCTTCCAAGCCCGCTGACCCGGCGCGTACACGCTGGGCGGTCACGCACCATAAATCCGCACACAACCGCGCCCAGAGGCTTTCGCCAGGTACATCGCGGAATCGGCCTTGCGCAGCAGCTCTTCGGCGTTCGTGGCGTCGGCAGACGACATCACGATGCCTACAGAGGCTCCGATCTGGATGAAATGCGATTCAATTTCCGTCGGCTGGGCAATGGCCTGCACCAGGCGCTCGCCCAGCCGGAGAGCGCTGTCGGGGTCAGAGACGCCACGCTGCAGCAGAGCAAATTCGTCGCCCCCCAGCCGCGCCACCACGTCGTTTTCGCGCGCCGCCTGGGCGAGCTGCCGGGCCACCCACGCCAGCAATTGGTCGCCCACGGCATGTCCGAAGCGGTCGTTGATGGGCTTGAAGCCGTCCAGGTCCACATACAACACGGCAAAGCCCTGGTCCTGGCGCCGCGCATCGGGCACCGCCGCCTGAAGGGTTTGCAGGAAGGCCGAGCGGTTCAGCAACCCCGTGAGTCCATCGTGTTCGGCAACATGCCGTATGCGACGCTCGGCCTGTTTGCGCTGCGTCACGTCGGTGAAGGTGCGCAGCGCACCTCCATCTTTGATGGGCACGGTCTGGACCTCCAGGATGCGCCCGTCGGGCCGGGGGCGGTCATAGACCTGCTGCTGATCGACCCCGCCGTCACTGTTCAGCAGCATGTCTTGGATCTCTTGCGAGGCCCCGTCAAACTCGCCCCGTGCGCGCAGGTAGGCCAGTACATTCACCAGCGAGGGCTTGGAGGCCATCAGTTCGACGGGCAAATCCAGCAGCTCTAGCGCGCGGCGATTGCACAGCTCCACAATGCCCGTGGCGCTGATCTTGGCCACGCCCTGGTCCATGTTTTCCAACGTGGCCTCCAGCAGGATGGACTTCTCACGCAGTTGCGCCTCGCTGTCGCGGGCACTGCGCTCGGCCTGGGCAAGCCGACGTTGCTGGCGCTTGAACTCGGTGATATCCACATGTGCATAGAACACGGTCCCGTCCAAACCCTGCTTGGCGATCACGCGGCTCCAGCGGTTGCGGGGCAAGGGCACCTCAAACGGTGCGCCTGCAAACCGCATGTGTTCGTGCAGGATGGTGAGCCCCTCATAAAAGGGCGCCATGTCACCCGGCCCATCCGCAGCCCAGGCCCCCCGGTAAATGTCCTCAAAGCTCAGGCCCGTTGCAGCGGCGCGATCAACAAGGCTGTACATCTGCATGAACGGCTCGTTTACCCATTGAATGCGCTGGTCCTCCCCACAGATCATCAAGCCATCGGGAATGCGGTCAAAAAGCTCTGTGCTTTCCACCATGGGGCTGCGCGGATATCCGGGCTCGTGGATGTTGACATCGCCCACCTTCTCCAGCTTTTCCTGTTCTTGTGGACTTTGCACCGCCTCTGCACGCCAGACCCGCACGCGCCCCACCCCGGCGATCGGCAACGACGATACGTGGACCCGCAGGCCCCGGTGTTCAAAGCTGTAGGGGCGCGTCTGTGCACGGTGCCGCTCCACGCCTGCCGCAATGTAGCGGTCGATATTGGGCAACTCCTGCGCATCCAGCCGCTCGGTGTAAAAGCGCCGCAGATTCGCGTGGTAGGGCTCACCCACGTAGACATGCCCCTCATGCTCCGGGAAGAACTTGAAGAACGTACGGTTCCATGCGAGCGTGCAATCGTTTTCGTCAAACGCGCACAAGGCGACGTCCAGACCATCCAGGGTGTCGCCGAGAGAGTGGATGAGGCTGAAGATGGGATCGTCGGACATGGTGGTTCGGGGATGCACAAACTCGGTTGCCAGAAGCCCGTGCGCTCCACACTGGCCCCGGTGTTCTGCCTACCCAGTGCGGGGCGCAGACCACCAACAGTCCATTGTGCGGACAGGGCCTTACGGCAAACCATCGCCGGGCACCCTTCGTGCAAGGGAGGCGCACTGCCTGTCGCATTCAGTCAACATTTTCTTGACCCTCATCAAGTCATCCAACCAGCTGGAGGGACAACCGCCCTCCCCCCGTGTTACGCGTGGACACCCGCGCTCACAGGGCTTCCGGTATGGTGAGGGTCTTGTTTTCTGGAGCCTCACCCATGACGAAAATCCCTTTTGGCATCTCTGGCAGCCTGGTGGTTGCGGCGCTGATGACGGGTTGCGCCAGCCAAGGCCAGCCCCCTGCCCCCTCTGGCAGCCCTGCGCCGGCAGAGCCCGCGCCAGGCGGCCTGTGCAACGCCCAGCCGGCCCAGTCGGCGGTGGGGCAGAACAGCACGGCATCGGTGGTGGAGTTGGCCCGGGTGCGGTCGGGCGCACAAATGGCCCGCGTCTTGCGACCCGGCCAGGTCATCACCAAGGAATTCAATGCCCAGCGGCTCAATCTGGAGGTGGATGCCAACGGCCGCATTGTGGCGGTGCGCTGCGGCTAACCTCACGGAGGACGCTGCGCTGCACGCAGCGCCAAACGCAGACAGGCACTGCGGCGCCACGGCATCGGCGGTAGCGCCGGTCAGTCCGCCAGGAACAGCTCCTGCAGGTCGCTCAGAAAATCAAAGCCCCGCTCTGTCGGGCGCACATTGGTCAGGTCGCGCTCGATCAAACCTTTGCTCTCCGCCGCCCTCAACCCCTTGGCGATGGTGGTCAGCGGCAAACCCGTGCGATCCATGAAATCCTGCAGCGCAAAACCACCGCGCAGGCGCAGGGCGTTGAGCATGTATTCAAACGGAAGTTCGGCCCGGCGCACGTCTTCATCCTGCGCCACAGCCCTGCCGGCCAGGGCGTTGTCCATGTAGCGGCCTGGGTCGCGAAAGCGCACCTGGCGCACCACGCGGTGCGCAAAACTGAGTTTGCTGTGTGCGCCCGCGCCAATGCCCAGGTAATCGCCAAACTGCCAGTAGTTGGTGTTGTGGAAACACTGGTGGCCGGGCTGCGCGTAGGCCGATATTTCGTAGCGCGCCATGCCCACCTGGCCCGTCATCTCGGTGATGCGGTCGAGCATGGCGTAGGCCTGGTCGTCCTCGGGGATGGCCGGCGGAAACTTGGCGAAGTAGGTGTTGGGCTCGATGGTGAGGTGGTAGATGGAGATGTGCGGCGGTTTGAAGGCCAATGCCGTCAACATGTCCTGCTCCAGCTCTTGCGGCGTCTGGCCTGGCAGCGCGTACATGATGTCGAGGTTGTAGGTGTCAAACGACGCGGCGGCCTCCTCCACCGCCGCCAAGGCCTGGCTGCGGTCATGCACGCGGCCCAGGGCCTTGAGGTGCTGGTCGTTGAAGCTTTGCACCCCCACCGACAGCCGCGTGACGCCCGCCGCCCGGAAGGCGCGGAAGCGGTCTTTCTCGAACGTGCCGGGGTTGGCCTCCAAGGTGATCTCGCAGTCGGGCGCAAGGAGCAGGCGGGCGCGGATGTCGCCAATCAGCCGGTCAATGGCGGCTGGTGAAAACAGGCTGGGCGTGCCCCCACCGATAAAGATGCTGTGCACCGTGCGGCCCCAGATGAGCGGCAGCGCGGCCTCCAGGTCGGCCATCAGCGCGTCGATGTAGCGCTGCTCGGGCACCCCTGCATTGCCCGCCGCATCGCTGCCACCTTCGCGGTACTCATGCGAGTTGAAGTCGCAGTACGGGCATTTCTTGAGGCACCACGGCAGGTGCACATACAGCGACAACGGTGGCAGGCTGGGCAGCTGCAGCAGGCCGGGGCGCATGTAGTGCTGGATGTCGCGCACCACGGCGGGTTCGGCCTCAGCCTGCGGCGTGATCGGGATGTGGGCCACGTTCTTGTCGTCCCTTCTACAGCCAGCGTTCGCGCATCAGCGCCAGCATCTGCGCGGCCGAGCGGCCCCGGTGGCTGTGGGCGTTCTTCACTTCCACAGGCAGCTCGGCAAAGGTCTTGCCGAATTCGGGGATAAACATCACGGGGTCGAAACCAAATCCGTTGCTGCCCCGGGGTTCGGTGGTGATCTCGCCCACCACCCGGCCCACAGCAATCAGCGGCTCAGGGTCTTGCGGGCTGCGCACGGCAACCAGGGTGCTGACCATGGCGGCGCGGCGGTTGGCGACGCCCTGCAGCTGCTCCAGCAGGGCGCGCACATTGTTGTCGTCGCTTTTCTCGTAGCCAAACTGGGTGCAGTAGTAGGCGGTATCGACGCCCGGCAGGCCGCCAAAGGCATCCACACACATACCGGCGTCATCCGCCAAGGCGGGCAGGCCGGTGTGGGCCGAGGCAAAGCGGGCTTTGGCCAAGGCATTCTCCACAAAGGTGCGAAATGGCTCTTCGGCCTCACCCACGCCCAAGTCGGCCTGGCGAACCAGCTCGACCCCGAGTGGCGCGAACATGGACTGCAGCTCGGCCAGCTTGCCACGGTTGTTGGATGCAAGAACGATTTTCATGATTCAAATTGGCATCTAGCGCTTATCCAGCAAGCGCAAGCAGCTATCAATTAGTGAGTATCAGCGGGTTAGGGGGTTTGCAGCAGCGCCCGCTGCTGCAACTGCACCAGCTCTGCGATGCCTTTTTCGGCCAGCGCGAGCAGCTGGTCCATCTCCGCCCGGGTAAACGCCACGCCTTCGGCCGTGCCCTGCACTTCCACAAAGTGGCCTGCGCCCGTCATCACCACGTTCATGTCCGTGTCGCAGTCCACGTCCTCCACATATTCAAGATCCAGCAGCGGCGTGCCCTGCACGATGCCGACCGAGATGGCCGCCACCGGCTGGAGCAGCGGCGACTGCGTGATCTTGCCGCTGGCCAGCAGCTGGTTGACCGCATCCTGCGCGGCCACCCAGGCGCCGGTGATGGCCGCGGTACGGGTACCGCCATCGGCCTGGATCACGTCGCAATCGAGCTGGATGGTGCGCTCGCCCAGCAGCTTGAGGTCAAACACGGCCCGCAGGCTGCGGCCGATGAGGCGCTGGATCTCTTGCGTGCGGCCGGTTTGTTTGCCCCGCGCGGCCTCGCGGTCACTGCGGGTGTGGGTGGCGCGGGGCAACATGCCGTATTCGGCCGTGACCCAACCCTCGCCGCTGCCGCGCTTGTGGGGCGGCACGCGCTCTTCCACCGAAGCGGTGCAGAGCACTTTGGTGTTGCCGAACTCGATCAGCACCGAGCCCTCGGCATGCATGGTGTAGTGGCGGGTGATGCGCACAGGGCGCAGCTGGTGGGCGGCTCGGTCGCCGGTGCGGGTGAAGGTGGTCATAAAATTTTCAGTAGAAAAACGGGCGTGCCTCATGCATGACCAAAGGCTCGCCCGAAACGCGCGGCCAAGGCCACCGACCGCCGCGCAAGGGCCGCCCAGGCTGCGTAGCTGCGTCTCCCTTGCGTGCACTGGCAGTGTCCCTTTTCCCGAATCGCACAGCGATTCGAGAGAAGGTGGAAGGCGCGCAGCGACTCAGGGGGGTATCATGCTTTCCGTGCGGCCGAGCGGCGAATGGCTTCGTTGATTTCGGCGATGGACCGCTCGATGGCGGCATCGTCCAGGTCATCCACCAGGCCATCGAGTGGCCCTGCCTGGATAGTGGACGCAAACACGTCGTCGCTGATGCTGTCGGTCGAGACGCCCTGGGTGGATTCGAAGGCGTCGGGCGTCTCCCACTCCAGAGCTATAACGGTCACGTTGTCGCTGCTGTCCCCCGCCTTGCGCAGTGCGTCTTCCACCAGCTCGGGCACAGCATGCGACACGGTGTTGCGGCCGAGTTGGGTGGAAATCTCCTCGTCGCTGAGGGTGCCCCACAGCCCATCCGAACACAGCAAAATGCGGTCGCCCTGCTCCAGGTAAACCGGGCCGGTGATGTCATAGATGGGCTTGGTGGGCGAGCCCAGGCAGGTGAACAGCACGTTGCGGTTGATGCGCTCCAGGCCCGGCGGTGGGGAGTTGCGCAGCTCCATGTAGGAATGGTCGCGGGTGCGTGTGAGCAAATCACCGTCGCGCACCATGTACAGCCGCGAATCGCCACAATGCACCCAAGTGGCCGTGCCGCCCTGCAAAACCGCTGCCACCAGCGTGGTGCGCGGCGTGTCGAGCATGCCCTTGTCGGTGGCGTAGCGCAGGATCTGGTGGTGCGCCGCCAGCAGCGCGCCCGACAGAAACTCCTGCACATCCTTGAGCTGCGGCTTGGCTTGGCGCTGGAACAAAGCCGAGATGGTCTGCAGTGCAATCTGTGCAGCCACTTCGCCTTCCGGGTGGCCACCCATGCCGTCGGCCAACACAAACAGGCCCGATTCGCGCGTGTAGCAATAGCCCATGCGGTCTTCGTTCTTCTCGCGGCCACCACGGCGGCTGATCTGGAAAACCGAGAATTTCATAGCGACTCACGCAAAGAGGGCTTCGGGTTCATTTGGGTTTGGCTCCGATACCGGTGGCTTCACCCACCTTTTGCACATTCTTCTTGGTGTCGGACACCAGGGTGTCGAGCTGCAGGCGCATCTTCTCGGCCACCGTCAGTTTGGTGTAGCGGCGCTCGCCCTCGCGGCTCAGTTCCTTTTGCAGCGCAAACACCGACTGCGGGCGCGACAGCGGATCGAGCGCCATGCACCATTCCACCACCTCGATGAGGTTGTCGGAGTACACGCCACGCAGCTTGGTCAAGGCCAGCGAGAGGCGGTCCTTTTCGATGCGCTGGGGCGCCTCGTTGGGCGGAAAGCCTTGCATGCAGGCGTAGATGCAGGCACCAATCGCGTAAATATCGGTCCAGGGGCCCATGGACGAATCGCGCCGGTACATCTCGGGAGCGGCAAAGCCGGGCGTGTACATCGGGCGGATAAAGTTGCCCTCTTTGGACAGCACCTCACGCGCAGCGCCAAAGTCGATCATCACGGCCTTGTTGTCGTCGGTGATGAAGATGTTGGCCGGCTTGATATCAAGATGCAGCATCTTGTGCTGGTGCACGATGCGCAGCCCGCGCAGCACCTCGTCGAACAGCGAGCGGATGGTGGATTCGCGGAAGACCTTCTGTGTTTTCAGGTCGCGCGCGGTGATGATGAAGTCCTGCAGGGTCGCACCCTCCAGGTAGTTCATCACCATGTAGACGGTTTCGTTCTCGCGGAAGAAGTTGAGCACGCTCACCACAGAGGCGTGCGAGATCTGGGCCAGCGCCCGGCCTTCTTCAAAGAAGCTCTTGAGCCCCAGGCGGTAGAGCGAGAGTTTTTCGGACTGCACCTTGGGCAGCAGCTCGCCCGGTGCACGCGTGGCCAGCGACGAAGGAAGGTATTCCTTGATGGCGACCTGTTGCCCTTCGGCATCCAGGGCCAGATAGACCACACCAAAGCCGCCAGAAGACAACCGGCGCACCACGCGGTAGCCGCCAATTGCGGTATCGGGCGGCAAAGGAGCCGGCTTGATTTTTGACATATTTTGCGAAGATGACTCGGGGGTGGAGCGGAACCCGGATAATCGCCGGATCGCAAGCAACCATCAAAAAGTCCAATGCCAGTTTACAGCATGACCGGATACGCCAGCGCACAGCATGGCGCATCTGCCACTGGCGCTGAAAACGACACCCGCGCGCCCCAATCACGCAGACTGGGGCTGGAAATCCGCTCGGTCAACAGCCGCTTCCTAGACCTTTCGTTCCGCCTCCCCGATGAACTGCGTGCCATGGAGCCCGCGCTGCGCAGCCTGCTGACCGCCCGCCTCAAGCGCGGCAAGGTTGAAGTCCGCGCGGCCCTGGAGAACGAGGACAGCAACACCCTGCAAGACCCGCCCGCGCGGCTGCTGCAACGGCTCAATTCTTTGCAAGATTCCGTCAAGGCATGGCTGCCGACCGCGGCGCCCCTCACGGTAGCCGACGCCCTGCGCCTGTGCGCCAACGCCCCATCGGGCTCTGAAGACTGGAGCGATGCCGTTCCTGCTTTGGCCGAAGAAGCCCTGACCGCCCTGATGGCCGCCCGCGAACGGGAGGGCAAGCGCCTGGCCACCATGCTGCTGGACCGGGTCAAGCAATTGCGCGCCCTGGCCGAACAGGCCGTCCCCATGGTGCCGCTGCTGGTCGAGCAACAGCGACTGCGCTTCATGGAGCGCTGGAAGGAAGCCATGGCGCTGACCGACGGTGCCACCCTGCCCGAGGCCGCCCGCGACCGCGCGCTGACCGAAGCCACGGCGTTTGCCATCCGCATTGATGTGGCGGAGGAAATCACCCGGCTGGACTCCCACCTGGACGAGATCGAACGCCTGCTCAAGAAGGGCGGCGAGGTGGGCAAGCGCCTGGACTTCCTGATCCAGGAACTCCACCGCGAGGCCAATACGCTGGGCTCCAAATCTGCCGCTCTTGACCTGACCCGCATCAGCGTGGACATGAAAGTGCTGATAGAGCAGATGCGTGAGCAAGTACAGAACATCGAATAACACTCATTTTTTGATAGCGCTTCGCGCACATCAACTATGGACTATCCCGGAAATCTCATCGTAGTTGCAGCCCCCAGCGGCGCAGGCAAATCCAGCCTGGTCAAGGCCTTGCTGGAACTGGACTCCCACGTCCACCTGTCGATCTCCCACACCACCCGCGCTCCGCGCGGGCAAGAAAAACATGGCCGCGACTACTACTTTGCGTCGCAATCCGAGTTTGATGCCATGGTGGAAGGCAACGCCTTCGTGGAATGGGCGCATGTACATGGCAACCGCTATGGCACCTCCAAGAAGGCGATCGAGGAGCGCATTGCACAAGGCTCGGATGTGATCCTGGAAATCGACTTTCAGGGCGCGCTGCAGATCAAGGAAGCCTTCGCGAATGCCATCCTCGTGTTCATCCTGCCCCCCAGCTGGGAAGAACTGCGTTCGCGCCTGGAACGACGGGGCGAAGACTCCCCCGATGTCATCGAAGTCCGTCTCAAGAACGCGGCTACCGAGATGGCCCAGGTGAGCAAATTTGACTTCGTTATAATCAATGAGTTGTTTGAGCGCGCGCTTTTCGACCTGAAAGCCGTAGTTCACGCCCAGCGACTCAAGTACGCCGCCCAGCGCCGCGCCCGTGCTGACACCTTCCAGTCGCTCAATATCACCTGAATCCCCGGAGTAAAACGATGGCACGCATCACCGTAGAAGACTGTCTGGAAAAGATCCCCAACCGCTTCCAGCTCGTGTTGGCCGCCACGTACCGTGCCCGCATGCTGAGCCAGGGCCACGCCCCCCGCATCGAAAGCCGCAACAAGCCTGCCGTGACCGCCCTGCGCGAAATCGCAGAAGGCAAGGTTGGCCTGGAAATGCTCAAGAAGGTTCCTGGTTGAGCTTCTTCCTGGGCGCAGCCCGCAAAGAGCACCGCGACAGCGGTGCTTTTTTTTGCCCCAAAGTCTCCTGATGCGCTCCCGCGCTACATTTAAGGCATGAACGCGGTGCTCAACTCACCTTCTGCAACGCAAGCCCGCCCCGGCGAAGTACCAACGGCGGGAACTTTGTCGGCAGCCGCAGCGGCAGCCAATGCGGCTGCGGCCAGCTTTGCTGCGCTGACAGACAGCCTCGACTACCTGGACGCGACCAGCATCGAACAGGTGCGCCAAGCCTATCGCTTCGCTGACGAGGCCCACCTGGGTCAGTTGCGCAACAGCGGTGAGCCCTACATCACGCACCCCATTGCCGTGGCTGCACAGTGCGCCACCTGGAAATTGGACGCCCAGGCGCTGATGGCCGCACTGCTGCACGATGCCATGGAAGACTGTGGCGTCACCAAAGCAGACCTGATAGACCGCTTTGGCGCCCCCGTGGCTGAACTGGTAGATGGGCTGACCAAGCTCGACAAGCTGCAGTTCAACACCCGCGAAGAGAACCAGGCCGAGTCTTTCCGCAAGATGCTGCTGGCCATGGCGCGCGACGTGCGCGTCATCCTCATCAAGCTGGCGGACCGCACGCACAACATGCGCACGCTGTCGGACATGCCGCGCAGCAAATGGGGCCGCATCTCCTCGGAGACGCTGGAGATCTATGCACCCATTGCCCACCGCCTGGGCCTTAACCAGACTTACCGGGAATTGCAGGATCTGGCCTTTCGGCACCTGCACCCATGGCGCTACGCCACGCTATCCAAGGCAGTCAACAAATCACGCAACCGCAGGCGCGATCTGGTGCAAAAGGTTCAGGCCGAGGTGGACACCGCCTTCTCCAAGATCGGTATGAAGGTCCGCCTTGCCGGCCGCGAGAAAACGCTGTATGCCATCTACCAGAAGATGGACCTCAAGCACCTGAGTTTTGCCCAGGTCACCGATATTTACGGATTCAGGGTGATCGTACCCACGGTGACAGACTGCTACACCGCCCTGGGCGTGCTCCACCAGATGTACAAGCCGGTTCCTGGCAAGTTCAAGGACCACATCGCCATCGCCAAGCTCAATGGCTACCAATCCCTGCACACCACCTTGGTGGGCCCTTCCGGCGTGAACATCGAATTCCAGATGCGTACGGACGAGATGCATGTCATCGCCGAGGCTGGTGTGGCCGCTCACTGGTTGTACAAGGCGCAGGACGGCGATGGCACATCGGCCGAGCGACTAGGGACCAAGTGGCTGCAGTCCCTGCTGGACATCCAGAACGAGACCCGCGATGCCGCCGAGTTCTGGGACCATGTCAAGGTGGACCTGTTCCCGGACGCTGTCTACGTTTTCACCCCCAAGAGCCAGATCATGGCCCTGCCTCGCGGAGCTACCGTGGTGGACTTTGCCTACGCCATCCACAGCAACGTTGGCGACCGCACCACGGCGGCAAAAATCAACAATGAGCAAGTGCCCCTGCGCACCGAACTCAAGAATGGCGATGTGGTGGAGATCATCACAGCCCCGGTATCCACGCCCAACCCGGCGTGGCTGGGTTTTGTGCGCACGGGCCGCGCACGCTCCAAGATCCGGCACTACCTGAAAACGCTGGCACAGACCGAATCGGAAGGCCTGGGCGAGAAACTGCTGACCCAGGCCATCCGGGCGGAAGGCCTGGAGCAGCTCCCTCCCCAGGACGCAGAGACCCAACCGATGTGGGACAAACTGCTGCGCTTTACAGGAAACCGCACCCGCAGCGAACTGATGACGGACCTGGGCCTGGGCAAGCGCATCGCCAGCATCGTGGCCAAGCGACTCATGGTGCTGATGTCCGAACACGGCCATCGTCCTGATGCGCTGCTCATGACACGGGAGCGCTACACATCCCACGAGACGCTTTCGCAAGGAGCGGTAACTCTGGATGGCAGCGAAAATGCCTCGGTGCAGTACGCATCCTGTTGCCGCCCAGTACCTGGCGACAGCATCGTGGGCTATCTGGGCCGTGGCGAGGGCCTGGTGGTTCACAACGCCCACTGCACGGTGGCCAAGCGGCTGCAGCACAAGGACAGCGAGCGCTTCATTGCGGTGGACTGGTCGGACGAGCCCACGCGCATGTTCGAAACCGGGGTCGTGGTGACTGTCACCAACGGCAAAGGTGTGCTCGCCCGCGTGGCCGCTGAACTGGCCAATTCAGAAGCTGACATCACCCATGTGGACATGGATGACGAGGCGGCCCTCGACACCACGGACTTGCGCTTCATTGTGGCGGTGCGAGATCAGACCCACCTCGAAACCGCACTGCGCAACTTGCGGCGCACCCAGGCCGTCATTCGCGCTGCACGCATCACCCCGCAGGCCACGTAAGCACTTCACAGCGCTGAGCGGCGCCATCAACCCATGCTGGGCTTGGCGCAAAGCGGCGCTGCGGACCCCGCTCAGTCCGCATGCGCGGCGCGCTGCGGATACTGCACTGCCACCACTTCAAGGCTTCGCACGCCTCCTGGCGTAGGCAGCAGCACCTCGTCACCCACATGGGCCTTCAAGAGCGCACGCGCCACCGGCGAGATCCAGCTCACCTGCGATTCCCGGCTGTCTGCCTCATCGATGCCCATGATGGTGATCGTGCGCTTTATACCTTCGTCATCGATGTACGTGACTGTGGAGCCGAAAAACACCTGATTGCTGCCCGCATGCAGGCTGGGATCCACCACTTCGGCAATCTCGAGCCGCTTGGTGAGAAAGCGGATGCGCCGATCAATCTCTCGCAAACGTTTCTTGCCGTAGAGATAGTCGCCATTTTCAGACCGATCTCCGTTGCTGGCAGCCCAGTGCACGGCTTCGACAACTTTGGGCCGCTCGTTGTCAATCAGGTCCAGCAACTCGTCACGCAGGCGTGCGTATCCTGCCGGAGTGATGTAGTTCTTGCCGCCCGCAGGCAACGCAGGCAACACCAATTCATCCTCATCGGAAGCATCGGTTTCTTTGGTAAAGGCCTTGCTCATGGAAGATCTCCCCCGTCAGCGAGAAACGCTTTGACAAATGAAAAAGCCTGCAATCTTGCGATTGCAGGCTTTAAACATTGGTGCGGCTGGCAGGAATCGAACCCACGACCCCTTGGTTCGTAGCCAAGTACTCTATCCAGCTGAGCTACAGCCGCTAAGCTTCAAATTATAGCATGATTTCTTGGCAATCCTTGAAATCAACTTTTTTACTGTAACCATGCCGCATGGGCCTGATCAGCAAAGCTCAACTCAACGCAAGCCGCAATTGTAATGCACTCCAGAGACTCCAAAAGAAGAAAGGCGCACATTGCGACAAGAAAACTGGCCGTGATCGTGATGATCGCCCATTCAAATGAATAGGTGGTAGGGCGTGTTGGACTTGAACCAACGACCAAAGGATTATGAGTCCTCTGCTCTAACCAACTGAGCTAACGCCCCAGGCCATGCTCCAGCGCTATACAACGGGGCAAGCGCCGTATTGTAGGGGCTTTACTTGCGATGGCTGAGTGCGTTGGACACCAGCTTTGATGTGATGTCCACGATCTGAATCATCCGGTCGTATGGCATGCGCGTGGGGCCGATCACGCCTAGCGTCCCGACCACTTTGCCGTCCACCTCATACGGAGCACTGACGATGGACAGCTCTTCAAAAGGCACGACATGGCTTTCGCCGCCAATGTAGATGCGCACTCCCTCGGCCTGGCTGGAGATATCCAGCAACCGCAGAATCTGGGTTTTCTGTTCGAACAGATCGAAGGCACGTCGCAAGTTACCCATGTCGCTGGAGAAATCACTGACCGCCAGCAGGTTGCGCTCACCAGAAATCACGACCTCGTCCTGCGCTTGGGACAAAGCCTCAGACCCCACATTCACCGCAGCCTGCATGAGCGAAGCGATCTCGCCGCGCAGCACATCCACCTCAGATTTCAGGCGCTCACGCACTTGCTCCATCGCAAGTCCCGCGTAATGCGCGTTCAGAAAGTTGGAAGCCTCAATGAGTTGTGACTGGGAGTAGTCCACGTCCGTGAAGATCACGCGATTTTGAACGTCGCCCTCGGGCGAAACGATGATGACCAAAAATCTCCGTTCGGACAGCCTCAAGAACTCAATATGGCGGAACACCGATGTTCTGCGTGGTGCCATAACGACACCGACGAACTGCGAAAGATTGGATAGCAACTGGGCAGCGTTGGCGATCACCTTTTGCGGCTGTTCGGGCGCAAGCTGGGGGGGGGTCAGAGGGTCCCGCTGCACTGTCAGCATGGTGTCCACAAACAGCCGATAACCTCGTGCAGTAGGAATGCGACCGGCTGAGGTGTGGGGACTCGCGATCAGCCCTAACTCCTCCAGATCCGCCATGACGTTACGGATAGTGGCTGGAGATAAGTCCAGCCCAGACGCGCGCGACAACGTGCGGGATCCGACGGGCTGCCCATCGGCGATGTAGCGCTCGACCAGCGCTTTGAGCAACAACTTGGCACGGTCATCGAGCATGGAATGATTTTAATGATGTAATTTCGCGATGACGTCCAATTTCCGCCATGTCGCACTGATAGGCAAGTACCAAGCTT
Organism: Acidovorax sp. NN32; assembly: GCF_057597245.1. Taxonomy (NCBI): domain Bacteria; kingdom Pseudomonadati; phylum Pseudomonadota; class Betaproteobacteria; order Burkholderiales; family Comamonadaceae; genus Acidovorax; species Acidovorax sp. NN32. Next base: position 1,272,438 of record NZ_CP199679.1, on the reverse strand, counting down.
CTTCGGCGGGCTCCATCGGTGAAAGCTCCCGCCAGGCCCTGGAAGACATCGCCCATTTTCTTGAACGCCAGGGTTGCGAAGTGATGCTGGAAGCTGAGACCGCAAGCAACACCGGGCTCACACACTATCCAGTCCTGAATGTAGACGAGATAGGCAGTCGATGCGATCTGGGCCTGGTGGTCGGAGGCGACGGCACCATGCTGGGCATAGGTCGGCGGCTCGCCCGGTTTGGGACGCCCCTGATCGGCATCAACCAGGGACGGCTTGGCTTCATCACCGACATTCCTTTCGATACCTATCAGGCCACTCTGCCCCCCATGCTCCAGGGCGAATACGAGGAAGACTTGCGACCGCTGATGCACGCAACGGTCGTGCGCGACGAGCGCGTCGTCTTCGAAGCCCTCGCGATGAACGATGTCGTTGTGAACCGAGGCGCGACTTCAGGCATGGTGGAATTGCGGGTCGAGGTCGGCGGCCGATTTGTGGCGAACCAACGCGCAGACGGGCTCATCATCGCCTCACCCACAGGGTCAACGGCGTATTCGCTGTCAGCCGGTGGCCCCATGCTTCACCCCTCCATTCCTGGATGGGTGCTGGTGCCCATCGCCCCCCATACGCTCTCCAACCGACCGATTGTTCTATCGGATGCCACCGAGGTGGCGGTGGAGGTTGTGAGTGGCCGGGATGTCAGTGCCAACTTTGACATGCAGTCACTGGCCTCACTGCTACATGGTGACCGCATTCTGGTGAAAAGGTCAGAGCACTGCGTGCGGTTTCTCCATCCTCAAGGCTGGAACTACTTTGCCACCCTGCGCAAAAAATTGCGCTGGAACGAAGGGGGCTCCTGACCATGGCGCTCCGGCGGATTACCCTGCGCGATTTTGTGATCGTTCAAGCGCTTGAACTTGACCTAAGTTCCGGCTTCACCGTGCTGACGGGAGAAACAGGCGCTGGGAAATCCATCCTGATTGATGCACTGCAACTCGTTTTGGGCGCACGCTCCGATGCAGGTGTGGTTCGCGAAGGTGCTGACAAAGCGGATCTTTGCGCTGAGTTCGATTGCCCACCCCATCTCCAGCCATGGCTCGAGGACGCGGGTTTTGACATTGATGAGCTGTTGCTTTTGCGTCGGACCGTGGACTCTCAGGGCAAAAGCAGGGCTTGGATCAATGGCACCCCAGCCACTGCTGCCCAGCTGCGGACTTTGGGAGACAGCCTGCTAGACATCCACGGGCAGCATGCTTGGCAAAGCCTTACAAGACCCGACTCGGTACGCGGCCTGCTGGACGCATTTGCAGGGGTGCACACATCAGAAACCGCAGCGCTCTGGGCACAATGGCGAAAGGATCAAAAAGCCCTGGAGCAAGCACGCCTGGCCCAGGCTAATTTGCAGCAGGAAAGTGAGCGTCTGCAATGGCAGATCAACGAGGTGGACAAGCTCGCACCCATTGATGGCGAATGGGAAGAACTCGACGCACAACATAAACGCCTCTCACATGCGCAGGCGCTGCTGGAAGGGGCAGAGGGCGCCATCCAAGCCCTCCAAGATGAAGATGCTGGTGCACTGACTGGGCTTGCACGCGCGCACGATCTTCTCCAAAGCCACGAGCATATTGAGCCCGAGTTCGCACCGCTCGCAGACATCCTTTCTTCCAGCCTCGCACAAGCCAGCGACGTGCTCCACTCGCTGCAGCTGTATCTGAGGCACGTGGAAATAGATCCACAGCGTCTGGCCGAACTCGACACCCGCATTTCGCTCTGGATGACCTTGGCACGCCGTTACAAGCGCACGCCAGCAGAGCTGCCGGCTCTACACCAGAGCTGGAAGGAGGAGATGCGCCGGCTGGACGCAGCGACAGATCTGGAACGACTGGAGGCCGCCGAGGCCGCCAGTGCCAAGGCCTACCACGCGTCGGCACGCGCGCTGTCTCTGGGTCGCGCCAAAGCCGCCCCGAAACTGTCTCACGCCATTACCCAAGCCATGCAGGGCCTGGGCATGGAGGGAGGAAAATTCGAGGTTTCCATGACCAAGGCCTCCGAGCCCTCGCACCACGGTATCGATGACGTGGTATTCCTCGTCGCGGGCCATCCCGGGATGACACCGAAACCCATCGGCAAAGTCGCATCGGGCGGCGAACTCTCCCGCATTTCGCTGGCCATCGCTGTAACAACCAGTGAATTGGGTATGGCCCCCACGCTCATCTTTGATGAAGTGGACTCTGGCGTAGGGGGGGCGGTGGCTGAAACAGTGGGGCGGCTGATGCAGCAGCTTGGCAGCGACCGTCAGGTGCTCGCGGTCACCCACCTGCCGCAGGTGGCGGCTTGCGCACACCACCACCTCAAGGTGGCCAAACGCAAGAGCCCGAATGGCACCACCAGCGCCGTATCGACGGTACAGGGCGAGAACCGTGTGGCAGAAATTGCCCGCATGCTGGGCGGCGAACGATCCACCCAGACTACGCTCGCCCACGCGAGCGAGATGCTGGATCTCGCGGCCGTTGCACGAGAAGGACATGGCTGATGGCACTTGAAATCGTTTTGATCACGGGTATGTCGGGATCAGGAAAGTCCGTGGCGCTGCATGCGCTGGAGGACGCAGGGTATTACTGCGTAGACAACCTGCCCCCAGAACTGCTGCCAGCTTTTGTGGCGCTGGAACACCGTCACCACGGCAACCGCGTTGCTATCGCGATGGATGTTAGAAGTGCCACCTCATTGCATCAGGTTCCACAGGAGCTGAGTCGGCTCAGGAGCGAGGGCGTTTCGGTGCAATCGGTTTTCCTCGACGCCACCATCGATACGCTTGTCAGGCGTTTCTCAGAAACACGCAGGCGCCACCCGCTGTCGCACGACGATCTCCAACAGGGTCGAAAAGCGCTCGTGCAGATTATCGAGCTGGAGCGCGAGCTGCTGGCGGAACTGCGAGAACAGTCGCATGTGATCGACACAAGCACCATACGGGCTTCACAGCTCCAAAGCTACGTGAAGAGTTTGCTTGTCACCACCCGGGGACAGATGACCCTGGTATTCCAGTCTTTTGCATTCAAGCGTGGCATACCGATGGACGCTGACTACGTCTTTGATGTGCGAATGTTGCCGAACCCACACTATGAACCTGCGCTGCGGGATCTGACGGGGCTGGACGAACCTGTCGCCCATTTCCTGCGCCAGCAACCCGATGTGTCGCTGATGCAGGCGCATATCGAGCAATTTCTCGCGCACTGGCTAGAAATGCTTGACCGGAACCACCGCAGTTATGTCACGGTCGCGGTAGGCTGCACTGGCGGCCAGCACCGCTCGGTCTACTTGGTGGAACGACTAGCCGATGTTTTGAGCAGCCGCTGGGCAACCCTGAAGAGACACCGAGAGCTGGACGGACGCTGATATCTACGCAACAAAGCCCGGGCACTCTCACCGCAACTGGGCTTGGGTCGAATCAAGCAGCTTGCGGATGGGGGCGGGCAGGCCGATAGAGGACCACTCATTGACCCCAAACCACGCCCCTTCTTCAGTGGGCTGATCCGGAATCTCCCCCGTGACCAACACGGGGTGAAGATGCAAATCCCTGTGTGTCAGCACATGGAGAAATGGCTGGAGTTCGTTGCAGGCAATGCGAGAAGCATCACCTAAGAATTTGACATATCCGTTCAAAGAGACGCCGTCGGCGAAGACCGGCACACAATGCATGCCAGCCCATATCCCAGCAGAGGGGCGACGTTGCAACCACACCTGGCCAGCAGAATTTCGAAGTACCAGAAGCTGCCAAGACTCAGACCGGCGTGCCAGCTTGCGCGTCTTGACGGGGTAGCGTTGTGGATCTCCGTCTTTGAATGCTACACAGCGGCCCACCAAAGGACACCGGTCACAGCGTGGCAATCGTGGCGTACAAATCGACGCTCCCAGATCCATAAGTCCCTGGGTATATCGGGGCATGGCCGTAAGCAGATTTTTCTGCGGCAGCAATGACTCCGCCTCCTTCCACAGCAGACGCTCGTTCCCCGACGACGCGAGGTCCTTTTCAAAGCCGAGCAAGCGCGTCAAAACCCTGCGCACGTTGGCATCAAGAATAGGCACGCGTTCCGAGAAACAGAATGCGGCAATCGCTCCAGCGGTGGAGCGACCAATCCCCGGCAAGGTAGCCAGCATCTCGGCGGTGCGAGGAAAGGCGCCTCCGTGCTCTGCCACAACCTGCTGGGCGCAGCGATGCAGGTTGCGGGCCCGGGTGTAGTAGCCCAGCCCGCTCCAGAGACCCATCACTTCATCCTGCTCTGCCTGCGACAGGGCCACTACGTCGGGAAAACGCTCCAGAAAGCGCGCGTAGTAGTCAAGTACCGTAGTAACCTGCGTTTGCTGCAGCATGATCTCGGACAGCCAGACCCGGTACGGATCGCGCGTCTGTTGCCAAGGCAGGTGATTGCGGCCATGAGACGCCTGCCATGCGACCACGAGCCCAGCCACATCCTCCCGCCCGCCGCCGCTCATGCAGATACCAGATGGCTACCCGATGTCACGGAGTCAAGACCGGGCAGAGCAACAAGCTGAGAGGTCAGCTCCTGCAGCCTTTGCTCCAGTTGGACCAACTCATCCTCACTCGCTTCAATTTCAGCAATGCGCTCCACCAAACCGCTGGCAGCCTGCTGGATGCGATCCACAGCCTCGATGCGACGCGCAAAACTACGGCGACGCTCACGCAGCTGCGCATCCAGTTGGGCCGTAGCAGATTTGCTCCACAGTTCAAGATCGTTCGCGGCCGATTCGTACACGGTGCGCAAACGCATGGCAAGAGCCCGGACCAGACGTTCCGCAAACTCGGGCTGGGCCAGCTTGAGCGCATTACCCATGCCGAGGTACTGGAGATGGCTCTGTTCGATCTGATTGAGATCGTGCGTAAAGTGCTCCAGCTGCGGAGGCGAGGGGACCTGCAGAGAAAAGCCGAACTCGGCATTGAGTTGCCTGAAGGTGCCACCCAACATGGCCTGAATCTCAGTGCCTGACGCTTGTGCTTTGTCCAGCGTACCGCGCAACTTGTCGAAAGTCTGAAGATAGATTTTCTTCACACCCAGCTTGAGCCCTTTTTGCTGCAGGGTCTGTGCCAATTCCGAAAGCTCGACTTTGAGCGCCTTGGCTCCCAACTGCTGAAATACATCTCGAAGCAGCTTCAGATGGACCGCACGCACCGCCTGGATTTTAGAAGTGCTCAGGTCAAACTCCCGCTGTTCCTGTTCGATGCGGTGCCGCATCGATTCGATCACAGACGCATTCTTGCCGCGCAAGCTTCGCAATTCGGCCATCTGGTCGTCAAGATCTCGGCGTCGGATATTGATGACCCGAGAAGTCTCAGTGCGCAAACTGGCCACGCCGTTGGCCACAGCCGCCCGCAAAATAGACTGCCGCCGCCCCATGATTCCTTTGGCCAGCGCCTCTTCCAGAACAGGCAGGCCGCTGGTCTCCAGCAGCAGATCATCAGCAGTGATCTTGGCGACCAACCCTTTCTGCGCAGACACGGGCACAACCCTGTCCAACGGAACACCCAGCATTTCTGCAGACGTACTGCACTGGCGCTCCATCTGCGCCTGCACCTGCTCTGCAGAATTGAGCGTGTCCCACAAGGTGTCTATCTTGTTGAGCACCACCAGCCGGGCATCCATGCTGTCCGCCGAAATGGCCAGGTGCTCGCGCCAGATGGACAAATCAGAGCGGGTAACTCCGGTGTCAGCGCTCAGAATGAAGACCACCGCATGCGCCTGCGGAATCAGGTTGACGGTAAGTTCAGGCTCAGCGCCCACGGCATTCAGCCCTGGTGTGTCCAGAATCACCAGCCCCTGTTTCAGCAAAGGATGGGGAATATTGATGAGGGCGTGGCGCCACATGGGCACCTCCACCAAGCCCTGGGCATCAGGCACAGGGTTTTCATCGGTCAGATCATCGTGCCAAAAGCCCAATGCCCGCGCGTTGTCCAGGCTGACCTTTCGTACTTCGGCCACCTTTTCGAGCGCCTTGGCAATCTGGTCCGCGTTTCCGACATCCAGGGGGATCTCCTGCCACCGGTCCGTTTTAACCCGCCACTCCGCTAGGCTCTGCATCTGCAGTCGGGTTTCAATGGGCAGCAGCCGAAGGCTGGGCGCCACGCTGGCATCGTACCCAAGTTCGGTGGGGCACATGGTGGTGCGCCCTGCACTCGCAGGCATGATGCGGCGGCCATAGTCTGCAAAGAAGATCGCGTTGATCAACTCAGATTTGCCGCGCGAAAATTCGGCAACAAACGCCACCATGACCTTGTCGCTGCGAACCTGCTCCTCCAGGCGTTGCAGCCGCTCCTGGACGGCTGCGTCCATGAGTTCGTGCGAGGACATCCACTCGGCCAGCCGCTTGAGTTGCTGGGCGAACTCACGCCGCCAGGCACCATGCTGGTCGAACTGTTCGTTGAATGAAGGTCCCACTTTGCTCCCAGAGATCTAAGAATGGCCTGCAGGGCAGGCATACACAAAATATAGCATCGACCGCTCGCAGGCCGTCATGCCACGGCGAATTGGCGCTTGACCTGATTCAAGGCCGCTGGCACATCGGGCAAAAATAGCTGCTCCGCTGCCCCTGGCGCAGCACCTTTATCGAAGTGCCACAAACATGGCATGGCGCTCCATCGCGTCCATAAACGTTGGTCTGGGTCTGAAAGTGGCCTGCCATTCCATCTGCATTGGAAAAATCGCGCAGCGTGCTGCCCCCCATATCCACGGCCCGCGCCAATACAGACCGAATGGCAGCGTGCAATTTGAGCACCCGCGCAGGCCCGATACGCGACGCACTCGTCGTGGGACGGATTCCAGCCAGAAAAAGCACTTCTGACGCATAGATATTGCCAACCCCCACCACCAGCCGGCCAGCCAAGAGCAACTGTTTGATGGGCATCTGGCTCTTTTTCAGACCAGCCTGGAAAACAGCAAGAGAGAATCCGTCAGACAGCGGCTCCATTCCCAGCCCGCCCAGAAGCTTGGTCGCAACAGGGTCTTGTTCCCCATGAACGTACACCACGGCACCGAATCGGCGCGGATCGTGCAGCCGCAGCGTCCCCTGGCTGGTCAGCATGTCAAAGTGATCGTGGACTCCGGCCGCCGGTAACCCCTGGCTGAAGCGCAGGCTGCCCGACATCCCAAGATGCACAAGCAGAACTCCTCGACTGGTATCTGCCAGCAAATATTTTCCGCGCCGGCGCAGGCCCATCACCTGCTGCCCCACCAAAGTCTGTGGCGCGCACCCCAGAGGCCAGCGCAAGGGTTTGCCGAGCGTGACCGCCTCAATGCGGGCGCCAGTGATGGCCTGAACCAAACTGCGGCGGGTCACTTCCACTTCGGGCAACTCAGGCATACAAAGACCCCGGCAATGGGTTAACAGGCATGGATTATTATGACCCGATGGTGCTATTTCACAGCTTTCGGATTGCCGCATTGACGACCGTGATCGCGGTATCCGCCCACTCAGCATGGGCACAACAGACCGGCAGTGACAGCCGCCCCGCCACAGATGAATCTCCAGTGGTATCCAACCCGGCACTGGATGCTGAATTGTTCTACGAGATTTTCCTGGGCGAAATCAGCGCCCGGACAGGCGACCCCGGTGCTGGTTATGCCTTCATGCTGGAGGCTGCACGCCGCAGCGCAGATGGCCAACTCTACCAAAGGGCCGCAGATATCGCCTTGCAGTCACGATCGGGTGAATATGCACTGGCAGCTGCCAAGGCATGGAAAGAGGCCCTGCCACAGTCGCGCGAGGCGAATCGCTATGTGCTGCAAATTCTTGTTGCTCTGAACCGTATTGGCGAAACACCCGATCTGCTGCGCCAGGAACTCGCCCAATCATCCCCCCGCGCAAAGGCTTCGACCCTGTCTGCACTGCCCCAGATGTATGGGCGTGCCAGCGACAAGGCGCTGGCGGCGAAGGTGGTGGAAGCCGCCCTCGTGGACGAGCTTTCCCACCCTGCCACCGGCCCTGTGGCCTGGGTATCCCTGGGTCGCCTTCGCCTCGCGGCGGGCGATAAATCGGGGGCACTGGATGCCGCTCGGCGAGCGCAGGCCCTTGACGACGCTAACGAGGGGGCCGCCAGGCTGGCACTGGAGCTGATGGAAGAGAACACCCCCGAGGCCGAACCACTGGTAACACAAGCACTTGCCAAACAACCCGTGCCAGAGTTGCGAATGGGCTATGCGCGGGTTCTTTTGGGTTTGCAGCGCTACCCCGATGCTGCCCGTCAACTGGAATACGTCACCAAAGAGAAACCGGACTTGGTAGAGGCCTGGCTGGTGCTGGCCACCCTGCAGTTGCAAGACAACAGGCTCTCCGCCGCAGAGAGTGCGTTGCAGCGCTTCATGGAGCTCACCTCCGCCGCGACCGATCCTGAAGTGCGCCAGAAAGGGCTTACGCAAGCCTATTTGCTGTCCGCACAGGTCGCTGAGAAGAAGGGCGATTTTGCCGCTGCAGAAGCGTGGCTCAACCGCATCGACAACGTGGACGAAGCCTTCAGTGCGCAAAGCCGCCGCGCGTCTCTTCTGGCACGGCAGGGCAAAGTGGCCCAGGCGCGGGAACTGCTGCGAAACCTGCCAGGAACCTCTGCTGACGACAAACGCATGAAGCTGCTGGCCGAGGTGCAGCTACTGCGTGACCTGCGGCTTTACCAGGAAGCCTACCAAGTCCAGAGCGAGCTTGTGGCGCTCGCACCTGATGACGCCGAACTGGTGTATGACCAAGCCATGCTGGCCGAAAAAGCGGGTCACCCGGAGACTATGGAGAAGCTGCTGAGGCAGGTGATTTCCCAGAAGCCTCAATACCACCATGCTTACAACGCCCTCGGTTATTCCTTGGCAGACCGGGGCGTGCGACTGGACGAAGCCAAACAGCTGATTCTGAAAGCTATGGAGTTCGCCCCCTCCGATCCCTTCATTACCGACAGTCTGGGCTGGGTGGAATTTCGCATGGGCAACAAGGCAGAGGCCAAGCGGCACCTGGAAACCGCCTACAAAGCTCGCCCGGATGTAGAAATCGCAGCGCATCTCGGTGAGGTGCTTTGGAGCCTGGGTGACAAGGAAGCTGCTCTCAAGGTCTGGAAAGAAGGCGCGCGGACAAGCCCTGACAATGAAACGCTGAAAGAAACGCTGAAGCGCCTTGGGGTGAGCCTTTGATGTACGGTGGTTCAGGAACTCCTTTTCAACACGTTGCGCGCCTCATGGTCGGCCCCCGTCTCGCCGGGCTGCTGTTGTGGGTGGCCTGCGCACTGTGGCTGGTCGGCTGCGCGCAGCCGCCACAGGTACCTGCAGGCGAAGAAGATGCCTGGAATGGGCGTATCGCCCTGCAGGTGGAAGGACAGGCATCGCAGTCGTTCTCTGCAATATTTGAACTGCGGGGCAATGCACAGACCGGGGGGCTTGCACTGATCAGCCCGCTCGGCAGCCGCATCGCACAGCTGGAATGGAAAGATGGCCATGCACAGCTGACCAGCGCGCAGGAATCGCGGACCTCTGATTCGCTCGACGCACTGCTGCAGGATGTGACGGGCACGCGCATCCCCGTGGCCGCCCTGTTCGCCTGGCTCAAGGGTGTACAAACCACTGTGCCAGGTTGGAGGGCCGATCTTTCGGCCCTGGAACAGGGGCGACTGGTGGCACACCGCGACGACCCCGCCCCCCAGGCCACTTTGCGCATCGCACTGACCCGCTAGCCGCCCTCCTCACGCGCCCAATTCGTTGCCATGCAATCCCTGTATGACGTGCCGGCTCCGGCAAAGCTCAACCTGTTCCTTCACATCACAGGCCAACGCGCGGACGGGTACCACCTGCTACAGTCGGTCTTCATGTTGATCGACTGGTGCGACACCCTCCATTTCGAGCGCCGCGCCGGTGGCGCTATCACACGCGAAGACCTGGGCACGGCACTGCCAGAGCTAGACCTGACGATCAAGGCCGCGCTCGCACTGCAGCAAGCCACCGGCTGCACCCAGGGTGCACACATTGGCATCTTGAAAGACATCCCCTCCCAGGCGGGCATGGGTGGTGGCTCTTCCGATGCAGCAAGCACCCTGCTTGCCCTTAACAGGTTGTGGGGTCTGAACCTGTCGCAATCGGCACTGGAAGCCATTGGCCTGAAGCTCGGTGCAGACATTCCATTTTTTTTACGCGGCCACAACGCCTGGGTCGCAGGAATTGGTGAGACAATCACGCCGCTTGAGAAAGCACAGCAACTACCGCAAGCGCGCTTTGCCATCGTGAAGCCTGCTGCAGGCTTGGAGACAAAAGCAATTTTTTCGTCACCAAGTTTGAAACGCGATTCAGATAGTGCTACAATCTTAGGCTTTGCTGCAGCACACTTTGACTTCGGTCGAAACGACTTGCAGCCAGTTGCCCAGGCACTTTGCCCCGAGGTTACCGAAGCCATTGAATGGCTCGATGCCCGAGGATTGCAAGGCAGGATGACAGGCTCAGGAAGTGCAGTGTTTGCGCATATGTCACATGCAGTTGACTTGAGTGGAGCCCCACAGGGCTGGCAAGTTAAGGAATGTGAAAATCTGATGGTCCATCCTCTGGCAGGTTGGGCATCAGGCAAGAATTAAGGTTAGCTGCCTTCGGTAGTTGACCTGTGTAGGGGAGTCGCCAAGCTGGTTAAGGCACCGGATTTTGATTCCGGCATGCGAAGGTTCGAATCCTTCTTCCCCTGCCAAACGCTTTCCGCGTACGGGCTTTTATTTCAGACTGCTGGGACGCTCATGCAAGCCAACCACCCCGACTTCATGGTTTTCACCGGCAATGCCAATCCAGGCATGGCAGCTGAAATTGCCCAACACCTCGGCACCACCCTCGGTGCGGCTGACGTGGGTCGATTCTCCGACGGTGAAGTCACCGTTGAAATCAAGCAAAACGTGCGTGCACGCGATGTTTTCGTGGTGCAGTCCACCTGCGCCCCCACCAACGAAAACCTCATGGAACTGCTGATCATGGTCGATGCGCTCAAGCGTGCATCGGCTGAGCGCATCAGCGCCGTGATCCCCTACTTCGGCTATGCCCGCCAGGACCGCCGCCCGCGTTCGACGCGCGTGCCTATCACCGCCAAGGTGGTGGCCAACATGCTGCAAGCCGTGGGCGTGGCACGCGTGCTGACCATGGACTTGCATGCCGACCAGATCCAGGGCTTTTTCGACATCCCGGTGGACAACATCTACGCTTCGCCCGTGCTGCTGGGCGACCTGCGTCAGAAGAACTATGAAGACCTGATTGTGGTCTCGCCCGACGTGGGTGGCGTGGTGCGCGCCCGTGCACTGGCCAAGCAGCTCAACTGCGACCTGGCCATCATCGACAAGCGCCGCCCCAAAGCCAACGTGTCCGAAGTCATGCACGTGATCGGCGAAATCGAAGGCCGCAACTGCGTGATCATGGACGACATGATCGACACCGCCGGCACGCTGGTAAAGGCCGCTGAAGTGCTCAAGGAGCGTGGCGCCAAGAAGGTGTACGCCTACTGCACGCACCCTATTTTTTCGGGTCCTGCCATCGAACGCATCGCCAAGGGCTCGGCCCTCGATGAAGTGGTGGTGACCAACACCATCCCGCTGAGCGACAACGCCCGGGGATGCGCCAAGATTCGCCAACTTTCCGTGGCCCCGCTGATCGCAGAGACGATCCAGCGCATTGCCAAGGGTGAGTCGGTGATGAGTCTGTTCTCGGACCAAGACAACCTGTTCTGACAAACGCGGGGCTCGCAAGAGGCCTTCGGCTTGGAAAGACGGTTGAACAGGACACCAAGCCTCCTTCGGGAGGCTTGTCTGTTGGTTCGGGAACGAAGTGTGGCCTGCTATCGCGGGCCTTTTTAAAACAGGGCAAGACTGGTCGCGGTCTGTCCTTTTCAGGAGCTAGTTATGAACTTCGTCGCTTTTGAGCGCGCCAAGCAAGGTACGGGTGCGAGCCGCCGTCTGCGCAATTCGGGCAAGACGCCTGGCATCGTCTACGGTGGCACCGCCGAACCCCAACTCATCGAGGTGGACCACAATGCACTGTGGCACGCCCTCAAGAAGGAAGCTTTCCACTCCAGCGTGCTGGACATGGAAGTTGCCGGCACGACCTCCAAGGTTCTGCTGCGTGACGTGCAATACCACCCCTACAAGCAACTCGTGCTGCACATCGACTTCCAGCGCGTGGACGAAAAGACCAAGCTGCACATGAAGGTGCCACTGCACTACAGCGGTGCTGACGAGTCCAACGCCGTCAAGGTCGACAAGTGCATGGTCAACCCGATCGTGAATGAGCTGGACGTGACCTGCATGCCTTCGGACCTGCCTGAGTTCATCGCTGTGGACCTGTCCAAGCTGGAAAAGGGCGCATCCCTGCACCTGAAGGACATCAAGCTGCCCAAGGGCGTGACGGCCAAGATCCGTGGCGGTCAGAACAACAACCCCGTGCTGGTGTCCGTGGTGCCTCCAGTGGTGGTCGTTGAGACCCCTGCCGAAGCCGCTCCTGCTGCCGATGCCAAGGGCAAGGGCAAGGGCAAGAAGTAATCGGTCAACGACCTCGATGACTTCACCCGGTCAGCCCGCCCTGCGGCGTTGACCCCCAACGGCCCACCTTGTGTGGGCCGTTTTCATTGGCGCAAAGCCATTCGCATCTGCAAACCGTCTGGTTCTAACCACCCCACACCCACCGATAATCCCGCCAATGATCAAGCTGTTTGTAGGCCTTGGAAACCCCGGGCCAGACTACGAAGCCACCCGCCACAACGCCGGTTTCTGGTGGATTGATGCGCTGGCGCGCGAACTCAAGGCCACGCTGGTGCCCGAGCGCAGCTACCACGGGCTGGTAGCGCGCACGACGGTGCATGGGCAAAGCGTCTGGCTGCTGCAGCCACAGACCTTCATGAACCTCTCGGGGAAGTCGGTGGCTTCGCTGGCGCGCTTCTTCAAGATCCAGCCCGAAGAAATCCTGGTGGTGCATGACGAACTGGACATTCCGCCAGGACAGGTCAAGCTCAAGCGCGGCGGCAGCCATGCAGGGCACAACGGCCTGCGCGACATCCATGGCCAGCTCGGCTCCCCTGACTATTGGCGCCTGCGCGTGGGCATCGGCCACCCGGGTGTGAAAAGCGAAGTCGCCAACTGGGTGCTCAAAAAGCCCTCCCCCGACCAGCGCACGCTGATCGAAGACAGCATCGTCCATTCGCTGAAGGCCTACCCGGCCATGCTGGCGGGCGAGATGGACAAGGCCACCTTGCTCATCCATACCACCAAACCGCCGCGCCCCAAGCCCCCCCGCCCTGCAGAAGACTGAGCGGCGCGGCAGGGATAAGGGGAACGACGGTCCGTCGCATCCCTTTCTGTCAATAGCTATTATTTTTATAGCTTCTTGCGCTTAATAGATAAGCGCTAGAGCCAAAAAACACTACAAACTAACTCGAAGCTGGCGCCTGCAACCGCTGGAACTTCTGCCACAGGGTTTCGCGGTTCTCGACGTGCTGCGGGTTCACGGGGATGCAGGCGACGGGGCAGACCTGCACACATTGGGGCTCGTCAAAGTGCCCCACACATTCCGTGCACTTGTTCGGGTCGATCTCGTAGATCTCCTGCCCCAGATAGATGGCCTGGTTAGGGCATTCGGGCTCGCACACATCACAGTTGATGCACTCGTCGGTGATCATCAGCGCCATACGGCCTCCCTGGGCACAGGGCCAAAAACAATGGAGACGGGGTACGCGGCGCGGTTCATGCTCCGTATTATCCCGCGCTGGTGGCATGTGCCTTGCATGCCACACTGCAACCCACCACCGCAGACGGGGATGTTTTTACCGTTATGCTGTGTATACACATTAATTTTGACGCCCTCGCGCCCTACCCCTCTCCTCACCCACCTCACCCATGGGCCTGTTTTTTCTCAAGCGGTTTATTACCCTCCTGGCCACGCTTATCGGCGCGTCCATTGTTGTGTTTCTGGTCCTGGAGATCCTGCCGGGCAACGCCGCCCAGATGCTCATGGGACCCGACGCCTCGCCCGAAGCCGTGGCTGCGCTGGCCAGCAAGCTGGGGTTGGACCAGCCCGCCAGCCTGCGCTACTGGCAATGGGTGAGCGGGCTGGTGGTCGGCAACATGGGCGACAGCTATGCCTACAGCTCACCCGTGCTCGACCTGGTGCTGGAACGCCTGGCCCTCACGGTGCCCCTGGCACTGATGGCCATGGTCATCACCACCGTGCTGGCCCTGGTGGCAGGTGTGTATGCAGCATCGCGCCACAACAAGATCGGTGATGTCGGCGTGATGGGGCTGGCACAGATCGGCATCGCCATCCCCAATTTCTGGTTCGCCATCCTGCTGATCCTGCTGTTCTCCGTGAAACTGCAGTGGTTCTCGGCCGGTGGCTTCCCCGGCTGGACCGAAGACGCTGGCGGTAGTCCACTCGAAGCCCTCAAGGCCCTGCTGCTGCCCGCCATTGCGCTGGCCGTGGTGCAGGCCGCCATCCTCGCGCGCATCACGCGCTCGGCCGTGCTGGAGGTGCTGCGCGAAGACTTTGTGCGCACTGCCCGCGCCAAGGGCCTGTCGCAGCGCGCGGCGCTCTGGGGCCATGTGCTGCGCAACGCCATGATCCCGGTGATCACCGTGATGGGGCTGCAGTTTGCCAACCTGCTGGCGGGCACCATCGTGGTGGAGAACGTGTTCTACCTGCCGGGCCTGGGGCGGCTGATCTTCCAGTCCATCTCCAACCGCGACCTGATCGTGGTGCGCAACTGCGTGATGCTGCTCGCCGCCATGGTGGTCATCGTGAATTTCGTGGTGGACATCCTTTACGCCGTGATCGACCCGCGCGTGAAGGCCTCCGACATCTGATCCCCCCATGAACGCTGTCATTCCTTCGCCTTCTGTCACCTCTGCCCCCAGCTGGCTGCACCGCGCGCTGCGCCACCGCAGCTTCGTGATCGGCGCTGTCCTGTCGCTGCTGCTCCTGCTGGCCGCTGCACTGTCGCTGGTCTGGACACCCTGGTCGCCCTACGAGATGGACCTGGCCTCCAAGCTGCAGCCGCCCACGGGCACACACTGGCTGGGCACCGATGCCTTTGGGCGTGATGTGGCGTCGCTGTTGCTGGTGGGTGCGCGCAATTCCATTCTGGTGGGCGTGATCGCCGTGGGCATCGGGCTGACCGTTGGCACGGCGCTGGGCCTGCTGGCTGCGGCCAAGCGCGGCTGGGTTGAAGAACTCATCATGCGGCTGGCCGACTTTACGTTTGCCTTCCCGGCCATCCTGTCCGCCATCATGCTCACCGCTGTGTTCGGCGCGGGCATCGTCAACTCCATCATTGCCATCGGCATCTTCAACATCCCGACGTTTGCGCGCGTCACCCGTGCATCGGCCAACGCGGTGTGGTCGCGTGAGTACATCCTGGCGTCGCGCGCCTGCGGCAAGGGCAGCTTGCGCATCACGCTGGAGCATGTGCTGCCCAACATCCTGTCGGTGCTCATCGTGCAGGCCACCATCCAGTTCGCCATTGCCATCCTGGCAGAAGCCGCCCTCTCCTATTTGGGCCTGGGCACCCAGCCGCCCCAACCCTCCTGGGGCCGCATGCTCAGCGAAGCACAGACGCTGATGTTCCAGGCCCCGCTGCTGGCCGTCTGGCCTGGTGTGGCGATTGCGCTGGCCGTGCTGGGGCTGAACCTGCTGGGTGACGGTCTGCGCGACCTGCTGGACCCACGCTTGTCGCGCAAGCGCTGAAACCTCCGCCGAACCTTGCACGAACTGTTCTCCATGTCTTTCCTGCTCGAAGTCTCCAACCTCCGCATCCGCCTGCAGACGCACCGGGGCCCGGCCGATGCCGTGCGCGGCGTGAGCTTTTCGCTGGCGCGCGGTGAAACCCTGGGCCTGATCGGTGAATCGGGCTGTGGCAAGTCCATCACTGCCATGTCGCTCATGGGCCTGCTGCCCGAGAGTGCACAGGTCACGGGCAGCATCCGCTTTGACGGCCAAGAGCTGGTGGGCCGCACCGATGCGCAGATGTGCCAGATGCGCGGCAACCGCATTGGCATGGTGTTCCAGGAGCCCATGACAGCGCTCAACCCCGTGCACACCATCGGCCGCCAGGTGGCAGAGCCGCTGCGCCTGCACCGGGGCATGAATGCGGCAGCCGCACGCACCGAAGCCATTGCCCTGCTGGACCGCGTGGGCATCCCCAACGCCGCGCAGCGCTTTGACGCCTATCCGCACCAGTTCTCCGGCGGGCAGCGCCAGCGCATCACTATCGCGATGGCGCTGGCCTGCGGGCCCGACCTGCTGATTGCCGACGAGCCCACCACTGCGCTCGATGTGACCATCCAGCAGCAGATCCTGGACCTCATCAGCGACCTGGTGGCCGAGCGCAACATGGCGCTTATCCTGATCTCGCACGACCTGGGCGTGATCTCGCAGAACGTGGACCGCATGATGGTGATGTACGGCGGCAGCGTGGTCGAAAGCGGCTCCACCGCCTCGGTCTTCTCGGCCATGGCCCACCCCTACACACGCGGCCTGTTTGCCGCCCGGCCTCACCTGGGCGCCGTGCACGCGCCCGGCCAGCGCCCGCGCCTGTCCACCATTCCGGGCACGGTGCCTGAGCTGGTCGACCTGCCTTCAGGATGCCCTTTTGCGGGCCGCTGCAGCTACACGGTGGATGCCTGCCACCACAACCAGCCCGAGGCCACGCTCGTGGCCACCGATGCCGATGGCGACCACGAGGTGCGCTGCCTGCGGCGCGAGGCCATTGCCGAAGCCCAGAGTGCCCAGGTGGTAAACATCGTCGAGGTGGCCGCATGACCCAGGCGCTCCACAGCACCCATCCCGCAGAAACGCCGCTGCTGCAGGTCAAAGACCTGGTGCGTGAGTACACGCTGCCGCGCGACCATCTGTTCAAGCCACCGGGCAAGGTGCATGCCCTCAACGGCGTGAACTTCTCCATTGCCTCGGGCCGCAGCCTGGGCATCGTTGGCGAATCGGGCTCGGGCAAGTCCACCCTGGCACGGCTGGTAATGGCGCTCGATACCCCCACCTCCGGCACGGTCGAGCTGCTGGGCCGCAACCTGCACCAGTTGCCCGCCGAGCAGCTGCGCCAGGCGCGGCGCGACTTTCAGATGGTGTTCCAGGACCCGTATGGATCACTGGACCCGCGCCAGACGGTCGAGCGCATCGTGACCGAGCCACTGCAGGCGCAAGGACAGACCACGCGCGCCGAGCAGCGCGAGCAGGCCGCCCAGGTGCTGGCCCAGGTGGGCCTGCGCACCAACGACCTGGGCAAGTACCCGCACGAATTTTCTGGCGGCCAGCGCCAGCGCATCGCCATTGCACGCGCCCTCATCACCCGGCCCCGCCTCATCGTGGCGGACGAACCCGTGAGCGCACTCGACGTGTCGGTACAGGCCCAGGTGCTCAACCTGATGCAGGACCTGCAGCAGCAGTTCGGCATCACCTACATGCTCATCAGCCACGACCTCGCCGTGGTGAATCACCTGTGCGACGAGGTGGTGGTGCTGTACCAGGGCCGCATCGTAGAGCGGGGCTCTCCCGGAGAGCTGTTCCGCAACGCGCAGCACCCGTACACGCAATCGCTGGTGGGTGCGGTGCCGCAGGTGCTGCCGGGCCGTGCAAGGGCGCGCCGTGCCGCTGCTGCGGCCGCAGCAAAAATCGTGTAACCAAATACCGATGTGATGGTGTAAAAAGCTTATGTGCTCCCCGGTAACCCATTGCAAAGGCGCCGGGGTCTTCGTCTGGTTTTTTGTCTGGAGAGTCCGAACATGCTGAACCGCCGTACCGTCCTTGCCACTGGCGCCATCGCCGCTGTGCCCTTGTCCACCTCGCTTGGCGCCATGGCGCAAAGCCGCAAAGATGCGGTGACGCTGGCGATGACGCTGGAGCCCCCAGGCCTGGACCCGACAGCCGGTGCGGCATCTGCCATCGCCGAGATCGTTCAGTACAACATCTTCGAGACGCTCACCAAGATCAACCCCGACGGCAGCGTGTCGCCCCTGCTGGCCGAAAGCTGGGAGGTCTCGCCCGACCTCAAGACCTACACCTTCAAGCTGCGCCGTGGCGTGAAGTTCCAGAACGGCGAGCCCTTCACCGCTGCGGCCGTCAAGTTCTCGTACGACCGCGCAGGCGGTGAGAAGAGCACCAACAAGGACAAGCGCACCTTTGCCGGCATCACCACCCAGGTGGTAGACGACTACACCGTGGTGCTGCTCAACAAGGAGATCGACCCCGACCTGCTGTTCATCCTCGGCCAGGCCACCTCCATCATCGTGGAGCCCAAGAGCGCCGACACCAACGCGAACAAGCCCGTGGGCACCGGCCCCTACCAGCTGCAGGCCTGGAACAAGGGATCGTCCGTGGTGCTGACCGCGTGGGACGGCTACCGCGACGCCAAGGCCATCAAGATCAAGCGCGCCACCTTCCGCTTCATCTCCGACCCCGCCGCCCAGGTGGCCGCCCTGCTGGCCGGTGACGTGGACGCCTTCCCGCGCGTCACACCGCGCAGCGTGGCACAGTTCAAGACCAACCCGAAGTACCAGGTGATCGTGGCAGGCTCGCGCGCCAAGACCATTCTGGCCATCAACAACGGCAAGAAGCCGCTGGACGATGTGCGCGTGCGCCGCGCCATTGCCGCAGCCATTGACCGCAAGGCCGTGATCGAAGGCGCGGGCGACGGCTACGGTGCGCCCATTGGCAGCCACTACGTGCCTGGCGCCTTTGGCTATGTGGACACCACGGGCGTGAACCCCTACGACCCCGAGAAGGCCAAGAAGCTGCTTGCCGAAGCCGGTATCAAGACACCGCTGGAGCTGACCATGACGCTGCCCCCCACGCCTTACGCCCGCCAGGGCGGCGAGGTGGTGGCCGCCCAGCTGGCCAAGGTCGGCATCATCGCCAAGATCCAGAACGTGGAATGGGCGCAGTGGCTCAGCGGCACCTATGGCAGCAAGAACTACGACCTGACCATCATCAGCCACGTGGAGCCCTTCGACCTGGGCAACTTTGCCAAGCCCGACTACTACTGGGCCTACAACTCGCCCAAGTTCAACGACCTGTTCACCCAGATCAAGAACGCAGCCCGCCCCGCCGACCGCGCCAAGCTGCTGGGCGATGCGCAGCGCCTGTTGGCCAACGATGCAGTGCACGCCTTCCTGTACTCCAACCAATGGATCACGGTGGCCAACAAGAACCTCAAGGGCCTGTGGAAAGACATGCCCGTGTTCGTGAACGACATCTCCGCGCTGTCCTGGTCTTGAGATGGGGCACCCCCCTGAGGCCCTTCGGGCCTTCCCCCCGCTCTCGCATTGCTGCGCAATGCGGGCAGGGGGACGCAGCCCTCGCTGCGGGGCGGCCCTTGCTCGGCTGCCCGCGCCTGGGCCGCGCCAGTTTCGCGGGCAGCGCACAGCGCAGTGAATAGCTGAAGCCCGCAGAAGCAGACAGCTCCCAAAATAATAGCTGCCAGCGCTTTACCAATAAGCGCTAGCAGCCATTTTTATTGATAAAACTCCCCAACCCCCGCCATGACAGCCCTGCACGACCTGCCCGCCCACGACCTCCTTGCCGCCTACCGCCAGCGCACGCTGTCCCCCGTCGAGGTCACGCAGGCCGTGCTGGCCCACATTGAGCGGTGGGAGCCCCACATCCGCGCCACCTACCTGCTGCGCCCTGAGATGGCCCTGGCGCAAGCCCGCGAATCAGAAGCCCGCTGGCTGCGTGGTGAGCCCAAGGGCGCGCTGGACGGCGTGCCCAGCACCATCAAGGAAAACATCGCCACCGAAGGCGATCCAACGCCGCTGGGCACCGCCGCCGTCGAGCTGGTGCCCGCCGCTGCCGATGCACCGCCCGCCGCCCGCATGCGCGAGGCGGGCGCCGTCATCGTGGCCAAGACCACCATGCCTGACTACGGCATGTTGTCCTCGGGCCTGTCCACCTTTCACCCCCTGTCGCGCAACCCGTGGGACACCCGCAAGGGCCCCGGTGGCTCCAGCGCCGGCGGTGGCGCTGCCGCAGCCGCAGGCTACGGCCCACTGCACATCGGCACCGACATCGGCGGCTCGCTGCGCCTGCCCGCCAGCTGGTGCGGCATCTTCAGCCTGAAGCCCAGCCTGGGCCGCATTCCGATCGATCCACCCTACACCGGCCGCGCCGCAGGCCCCATGACCCGCACCGTGGCCGACGCAGCGCTGATGATGCAGGTGCTGAGCCAGCCCGACGCGCGCGACAGCATGAGCCTGCCCTACCAGGACATCGCGTGGAGCCAGTTCAACAAGGGCGCCGAACGCCTGCGCGGCCTGCGCATTGGTCTGCTGCTGGATGCGGGCTGTGGCCTGCCCGTGGAGACCGAGGTGAAAGCCGCCGTAGAACGCGCAGCAAAACTCATGGAGGCCGCGGGCGCCACCATCGTGCCCATGGCGCCTTTCATGACCCAGGCCATGCTCGACGGCATGGACCATTTCTGGCGGATGCGCTCGCACATCGACCTGCAGGCCCTGCCCGCCGCGCGGCGCGACAAGGTGCTGCCCTACATCCGCACCTGGGCCGACAGCGCAGCGGGCATGAGCGGCACCGAAGTCTTCAACGCCAGCCACCAGTTCCACCTGACGCGGGTCAACACCGTGAAGGCCTGCAGTGCCTTTGACTATGTGGTCTCTCCCGTGGCGCCCATGCCCGCCTTCCAGGCCGAACTGCCCTCGCCCACCAACGACCCGCTGCGCCCGCTGGAGCACATCGGGTTTACCGTGCCCTTCAACATGTCCGAGCAGCCCGCCGCGTCGGTCAACTGCGGCTACACCACAAGCGGCCTGCCCATTGGCCTGCAGATTGCGGGTGCACGTTTTGACGACCTGGGCGTGCTGCAGGTGGCACACGCGTTCGAGCTGATCCGTGAACCCCAGCGGGCTTGGCCCCAGCCGCCAGCGAGCTGAAAGCATGGCCGGAGGTTGTTGGTAACCTTGGGGGGTTTGTTGGCAGACACCGGGCCACCCTGGGCCACCACTCTCCCACCCCCTGTACGAACGCACCACACCGCATGGACATCCTCATCCTGGCGATCCTGATCGCCACCGGCACCTACATGCTCAACGCCAAAGAGCAGCGCAAGCGCATTGCGCTGCTGGGCAGCCACCTGGCCAACTACCAGATCGAAAAGCTCATGGAGGCCCTGACCGACGGCTACCTGCGCGCACTGGGCGAAAGCACGGACGAGCGCCGCCAGCAGATCTGGAGCCTGCTGAGCACCACCGAGGCGCAACTCACCGAGCAATTCAGCCGGTTTGCCGCCGAATTTGCCAAGGAGCCCGAGGCCACCACACGCGTCAGCCGCCTGGCAATGGCGATCCCCTTTGCCGAGAAGATATTGCCCAGCTTCACCTTCGACATGCGCAAGGCCCTGGCCATCCACGCGCGCGGCATTGCGCACGTGGTGCAGAACACCAGCCACCTTGCGCCCAAGGACCGTGCCTTCATGATGACGGCCGAACTGTTCCTCATGCAGCACACCTGCCACTGGTTCTGCAAATCCAAGACCATTGCCACCGCCCGCATGCTGGCGCGCCACCAAACGCCGCACGAGCAGCTCGTGGCCTCTGTATCGGCCGACACCCGCAAGGCCTATCTGACGCTGATCAAGGGCGGCTGATCCACCACCCCTAACAATGCCCCATGCCATCCTCCACGCACACCCGCACGACCGATAGCCTGGGCAACCCCGTCACCTTGCAGGACACCGCCAGCGCGGCGGCCTTGAATGACTTTGTCGAAGGCTTCATCGCCTGCGAAGCCCGCGCGGTGAATGTGCTGAACGCAGCCGCAGACACCAGCCCCATCGTGCAGGCCAGTTGCGCGGCGCTGCACATGTTTGCCGAATCGGCCGACGCACCGCGCAACGCGCGCCCCTTCATCAACCAGGCGCTGGCCAACGCCCCACAAGCCAGTGACCGCGAGCAACGTTTTGTCGCCGCCGTGGCTGCCTGGGTGGATGGCGACCTGCCCCGTGCAATTGCGCTGCATGAAGAGCAGGCGCGCCTGTTTCCACGCGACCTGGCATCGCTCAAGCTCGGTCAATACCATTTGTTCAATCGGGGGGACTCGCCCGGCATGCTGCGCCTGGCCCTGCAGGCTGTGCCTGCCGCCGCCGATGTGCCTTACCTGCACGGCATGCTGGCCTTTGGCTGGGAGCAATGCCATTTGCTCGACCGCGCCGAGGCCTCCGCCCGCCACGCCATCGCCCTTTGCCGCAAGGAGCCCTGGGCGCACCACGCCCTGGCCCACGTGATGCTGACGCAGGGACGCATCCGCGAAGGAGGCGACTTCATGGCCAGCATGAGCTACACCTGGACGGGCCTGAACTCCTTCATGGTCACGCACAACTGGTGGCATCAGGCGCTGTTTTTGCTGGAACAGGACCGGCACGCCGAAGTGCTGGCGCTGTATGACAGCCAAGTCTGGGGGGTGGTCAAGGAATACACGCAGGACCAGATCGGCGCCGTGTCACTGCTCGCTCGGCTGGAACTGGCGGGCGTAGACGTGGGCAACCGCTGGGCCGATGTGGCCGACCACCTGGCACTGCGTCTGGCCGACCACGTGTTGCCCTTCCTGGACCTGCAATACCTCTACGGCCTGGCCCGCGCCGGGCGCATGGAGGCCGCGCGCACGCTGCACAACAACATCGCAGCCCACGCCGCCACCCGCACCGAGGCGCACGAGCGCACCGTGTGGCAACAGGTGTGTGTGCCTGCAGCGCACGGCCTTCTGGCACATGCACAGGGCGACTGGGCCACGGCGGTGGAGAAGCTGGGCGTGGCCCTGCCCCGGCTGGTGGAGATTGGCGGTAGCCATGCACAGCGGGATTTGTTTCACCAGATCTGGCTGGATGCACTGCAGCGCAATGGGCAGTGGGCGGCGGTGCAGAATTTGTTGCAGCCGTTGGTGAATGGGCAGCCGGAATCGAAGAGGCTAGCGCGGCAGGTGGGGGTGGTGAATGGGGTGTTGGGATTGCCGGAGGGTTGCGGCGGACGGGCCTTTCAATGACTCATCAAGGCATGCTTTGGCGCCTCAATGTCTGTTCTAGAGGGCGTCTGCAGGCTTTGCGGACAACCGCCCATAAATGCGAATGCTGGTCTCGTTCACATCGCACACCACTTGCTAGTAGATAAATTTTGCTTGGAAAAATATGGCTTGCTATGGAGATGCCGCTGTAAGAGCGGTGGCGCTCGTTCGTCAGGGCGATGAGCAATCACCGGTTCGCGCGTGGGACACCGCGGTAGTGGAAGCTTTCCCACACAGCAAGTCCTCGCAGGAAAAAGGTTGTCCTCGCAGCGCCTTCCTAGGCCTCTGCGAAAGTGGGCGGGTGAAAGGCGTACCAGCCGGAACCTACACGCGGTCGAAGAAAAACAAGGAATACGCACTAATAGCCATGGATCTTCTGAAACAGAATCCTGCCTTGGTAAGCGACGTCAGTCTTCTATGGAATATGGTGGTCGCTGGTACGCCGAAGGCGCCGAATCACCAGATGGCAGTTGTTGGCGCGCTTTGGACGGCTGATCTCCTCTTGCCATAGAAAGCCCGCAAGCTCATTTCAGAGCACCCATTGACGGTCGCTGAACTTCGACCTCACCGCACCACCAACTTCGTCTGGTCATACACCGGCTGCTCCGGCAAATCCGCCAGGTGCCGCACGTCGGCCCAGTCCAGCACCTCCACCGCCTCGCCACTCACCCGCACGCGGTTGAGCCCCGCGTTGGGAATGTCGCTCTGGCGCGGGCCGTCCAGCCCGGTGCCACGCGCAGTGCGCCAGATCATGTCGAGCACGCCGCCATGGGTGACCACCATCACCGTCTGGCCGCTGTGCTGCTGCGCGATGCGGTAGACAGCGTCCATCACGCGGGTGTGGAACTGGCGGGTGGTCTCGCCGCCGGGCATGCCGTAGTCAGCTTCAAAACGCAGCCACTGGTTCCATGCGTCGGCGTGCTCCAGCTTGACGTCATCCACGCGCTTGCCGTCCACCACGCCAAAGTTTTGCTCACGCAGGGCGCTGTCGGTGAGGGTGTCGATGCGGGCCTGCGGAAAGAGCACCTGCAGGCTGGGCGTGGCCGTCTGCTGGGTGCGGATGAGGTCGCTGCAGATGAGGTGGTTCACCACGGGGCGCTCTGCAGCCAAGCGCTCAGCCAGGCGGCGGGCCTGTTCGTGGCCAGTGGCGTTGAGGGGCACATCCACGTGGCCCTGAAAACGCAGTTCGCGGTTCCAGTCGGTCTCGCCGTGGCGGATCAGGATCAATTCAGTCATGCGTGCCATTATCGAATGTACACACACGATTGCAAGGTTTTTTGGCCGCCACCGCCCGTCCAGCAAGCCTTAATAGCTATTATTTTTATAACAAAACAACGGCAAACACTACCGCATGGGCACGATGAGCACTTTGCGGCGCGGCTGGCAGCCGGGGCCTTCGTAGGCGGCGCTGTCGCGCTCCCAGCCAGGGCCGGGCGAGGTTTGCGCGCACACGCGCTGGCCATCGACCAGGCTGCGCCAGTAGTACCACGGCGCGGGGGCGGCCGGCACCAGCAGCGGGGCCAGCAGGACCAGCGCGAACAAAAGGCGGGGGGCGAAAGGCATGGGCAAACAAAGCATCCGGCGTGTCCCGTCCATGCTACGTAGCCTGCGTCGGGCCGATGCCTGGAAAAGCGGTGGAATGGCCGGTCACGGCTTTTCCGCCGTCACGATCCAGCCTTCGAGCGGGTCCAGCCCTGGGGGCAGGCCATAGAGCGCATCGCCCTCGGCATGGCGCTGCTCGGCCCAGGCGGCCTGCAGCAGGCACAGCACAGCGTCCAGGCTGTCGCCGCTGGCGTCCTGCACCAACGCATCGCGCTGGGCGTGGCTGAGCTTGAGGCGCAGGTCCAGGCGGGTCTGGCCCAGTTCCAAGGCGTTGATCAGGTCCTTGCGGGCAATGAGGCGATCCGGCGTCTGCTTGGCGCGGTCGTCGCTTTTGTAGCTGCGGCGCTGCAGCACCTCGCGCGCCAGCAGGCCGGGGTAGGCCTCCAGCGCCACGCGGTGAGGGGCGCCAGGGTGCAGGCCGGGCAGGTGCGCCCCGGCATCTAGCAGCAGCGGCAGACCTGCGTGCAGCATGTAGGCCACGGGCGGATTCACCCATTTCATCGAGGGGCTGGAGCCTGCGGGCCCGTCGGTGGCGCGGTGGGCAAACTTGCCGCCCACGGGGCGCGCATCGCAGAACTCCGCAAACTGCGCGCGGATCTGCTCGCGGCTGAGGCTGCGATAGTGCAGCATGCAGGCATGCCAGTCGGTGGGCCAACCCAGCGCCTGCACCAGCTCGCGCGGCAGGCCAAAGGGCAGGTCAAAGCCACCCACCCAGTCACCGGGCTGAGACAGCCATTGGCCGAACGCGGCCAGGGTGTCGAACGGCTGCAGCGCGGTGAGCGACACGCGCGCGCCCTGGCGCTGGCCCAGCGCAAGCACGATGGGTTTGCGCCGCGTGGGGCTGCTGGAGAAGTCGCAGCCCAGCAGCAGAGGTTGTGGTGCGGCGGCCGTCATCCCAAGGCCAGGGCCGTGACGCCTGCCGCAATGCACAGCGCGCCAAAGATGCGCGCCACGCGGTCACCCTCGCCCAGCAGGTGCCCGCCAATCAGCGCCGCAAACAGCATGGACACCTCGCGCGCCGGGGCCACGTGCGACAGGGGCGCCTGCTGCATGGCATACAGCACCAGCACATAGGCCACTGGGCTCACTACCGCCACCAGCAGCGCAAAACGCCACTGCGCCAGCCAGAGCGTGCGGGCCGTGGGCAGGTCGCGCAGCACCACGGGCGCCAGCAGACCCACGCGCACAAAGTTGCCCATGTAGTCCACCAGGATGGGCGACATCAGCAAAAACTTGACGGCATAGCCATCGACCACCGTGTAGCTGGCAATGAACGCGCCTGTGAGCAAGCCATACAACATGCCCTTGTGCACCCGAGCCCGCGCAGCGGGGTCGTGGGCGGCGCGCAGCAGGCCCGGGCCGCCCGCAATCAGAAACACGCCCCCGACCACACCCACGATGCCCAAAGCGCCCAGCGCAGAGATCTGCTCGCCCAGCAGCGTGATGGCCACCAGCGACGACAAGAGCGGCCCCGAGCCGCGCGCCAGCGGGTACACCACCGTGAGGTCCGCTACGCGGTAACCGCGCAGCAAGATGACGAAATACGCCACATGCAGCAGCCCGCTGGCGGCGACAAAACCCCACTCCACCGCACCCCACTGCGGCACGGCGTCGCGCCCCAGGTACCAGCCCAACGGCGCCCAGACGAGCATCATGATCACCGAGGTGAAGAACGCAAACCGCGAGTCCCCCCCGGCCTTCTTGGCCACGATGTTCCAGCACGCGTGGATGAGGCCGGCGAGGATGATGAGGGCGAAGGCGGTGAAGGTCACGGGTGAAAAGGAGCAGCTTGAATGGAAAAAGCCGCAGCTCCATGGGGGCTGCGGCTTGGTGTGGCGCTAAAGAGTTTGTCGATTCAAGACCTGCGTACCGCCCACAGCGCCCGCAACTGGCGTGGACCAATCCGGCGGCCACCGTGCAAGGGCCGCCCCGCCGCACCGGTGGCGTCCCCCTGCCCGCACCGCGCAGCGGTGCGAGAGCGGGGGGAAGGCGCACAGCGCCTCAGGGGGGTGATCTCTAAGCCCTTCCGATGATGGAGGCCGTGGCCATCAACTCTTCGAGCAACGCAAACGACACCTTGCCCGACACCGCATACGGGTCCAGTTCGGGCTTTTCGGAGTATTTCAGCAGGATCGAGTGGTTGATCTTGGACAGGTTGACCTGTCCCATGGTCCAGCCACCAAAGCGGCGCTCGGCAATTTCTTCGTAGTGCAGCAGTTCCACGTTCTTGTGGCGCGGGTCCTTCTGGATGTGGCCATACAGCTCGCTCACCGCAGAGCGTCCGCCCTCGATGGCTTGCAGAAACACGCCGCCGCCGTAGCACAGCACGCCGGTGATGCCGGAGCCTGGGTTGTGCTGGCGCGACTGCGTCAGGATGGCTTCGATGGCGGCGGGCGAGGTATCGACCGCGCGACTGGCGTAAAGCAGGCGTACCAGCATGGTCAGTTCTTTCCAGGAATGAGGGACAAAAATTCACGACGCAGAGCGCTGTCCTTGAGGAACACGCCGCGCATGACCGAGTTGATCATCCGGCTGTCGTTGTCCCGCACACCGCGCCAGGACATGCAGAAGTGGCTGGCCTCCATCACGATGGCCAGGCCGTCGGGCTGGGTCTTTTCCATGATCAGGTCGGCCAGTTGCACCACGGCTTCTTCCTGGATCTGGGGGCGGCCCATGATCCAGTCCACCAGGCGTGCGTATTTGCTCAGGCCGATCACGTTGGTGTGCTCGTTGGGCATCACGCCGATCCAGATCTTGCCGATGACGGGGCAGAAGTGGTGGCTGCAGGCGCTGCGCACGGTGAGCGGGCCCACGATCATCAGCTCGTTCAGGTGCTCGGCGTTGGGGAACTCGGTGATGGGCGGCTGCGCCACGTAGCGGCCCTTGAACACCTCGTTGAGGTACATCTTGGCCACGCGGCGCGCGGTGTTGTTGGTGTTGTGGTCGCCCTGGGTGTTGATCACCAGGCTGTCGAGCACGCCCTGCATCTTGACTTCGACCTCGTCGAGCAGCTTTTCCAGCTCGCCGGGCTCGATGAATTCGGCAATGTTGTCATTGGCGTGAAAGCGCTTGCGGGCGGCGGCAAGGCGTTCGCGAATCTTCACGGAGACAGGCGTGCCTTCATCATCCGGCGGGGTGGGCGTCATATCGGCGGCGGGTTGGCTGGACATGGCCAGAATCGTAACAGCGAACGCTGGCGCATGGATTTCAAGGGTTTTAGGCATCCAGCGCTTGATGGACAAGCGCAAAAAGCTATCAAAACAATAGCACAATACCTTGCAGGATTCCGTCGTTCATGCCACCTGCCCACGGCCCAGGCGCAGGCAAATGGCGCGTGCGGGGCGCGCAGCGCCCCATGGGGGCCTGCTCAATACCTGTTTCCGGTAACCCACAACGCCAGCCGCATGAGGCCAAAGGCAACGCGGTCGAGCACGCGCTGGCGCAGGGGGCGGCCTGCGTACCGGGCCGGGTCCATGCGCCGGCCAGCATGCTGCATGGCATGCACCAGGCGCTGGCGCAGGTCGGTGGCAAAGGCTGCGTCTTCCACCACCACGTTGGCCTCGCGCGCCAGCAGCAGGCTCAGGGGGTCGAGGTTGGACGAGCCCACCGTGGCCCAGGGTTTGTCGCCCAGCGCGTCGATGACAGCCACCTTGGCGTGCAAAAAGCTGGGCGCGTATTCATGAATCTCCACCCCCGCCTCCAGCAGCGCGCCATACACCGGCCGCGCCGCGTGGTACTGCATGAAGTATTCATAACGCCCCTGCAGCAGCAGGCGCACGCGCACGCCCCGGCGCGCTGCCATCACCAGCGCACGGCGCAGCTTGCCGCCGGGCATGAAATACGCGTTGGCGATGATCACTTCGTGCCGCGCCGCGCCAATGGCCTTGCGGTAGGCCTTCTCGATGCGGCTGCGGTTGCGCACGTTGTCCCGCAGCACCAGCGCAGCCCGCATGGGCGGGCCTGCCTCGGCGACCCGGGCCGCGTGCTGGGCGGCGCTGGCCGCGCGCAGGGCCTGCAAGGCCTCAGGCAGGCGGCGCTGGCGCGCGTCGCGCACGGCCTGCATGCGCCACCACAGCTGGTCCATGGTCTCGCTGGCCGACGCCACCAGGCTGCCCGTGGCCAGCACCGCAAAGTCGAAACGCGGCGCATCCAGCGTGCCGTAGTTGGGGTCGTGAAAATCATCCAGCACGTTGATGCCGCCGCAAAACAGCATGCGCCCATCGACCACACACAGCTTGCGGTGCAGCCTGCGCCACCGGTGCGGCAGCAGCAACCCCAGCGGGCCGAGCGGCGAGTACACGCGGTATTGCACGCCGGCCGCCTGCAGGCGCTGCGCCCAGTCGTGCGGCAAGGCGCCGGTGCCCACGCCGTCTACCACCAGCTGGGTGCGCACGCCGCGCGCGGCAGCCCGCATCAGCGCCTCGGCCACTGCAGCGCCTGCGCCGGTGAAATCAAAAATGTAGGTCTCGAACTGGATGTCCGACAAGGCCGCATCCATGGCCTCGATCAAGGCAGGGAACAGCTCCTCGGCCCCCTGCAGCAGGCGCACCTGGTGGTCGTCGGCAAACTCGAATCCACGCAGCGTGGCGGAAGACTTTCTTCTCATCTCTGCAGGCCGCCACCAACTCGCGGCGAAACTGGCGCGGCCAAGGCGCGGGACACCAAGCAAGGGCCGCCCCGCAGCGTGGGTGTCGTCCCCCTCAGGGGGAAGGCGCCGAAGGCGACACAGGGGGGGAGCATCACAGCCTGAACTCAGCAATCAGCGGCAAATGGTCGGACATGCGCCACCAGATGCGGCCCTTGGGCACGTGCAGGGACAGCGGCGTCAGGCCCCGCACATAGACATGGTCCAGTTGCGCCAGCGGCAGCCGAGCCGGGTAGGTGAAGGTGCGCGGTGCATCAAACTCGTACAGAAAATAGCCCGCGAGCATGCGCTTGATCTGCTGGCCCCAGTCGTTGAAGTCTCCGGCCACCACCAACGGGGCGCCACCGGGCACCTCGCGTTCGATAAAACGCTGCAAGCGTTCGATCTGGCGGATGCGGCTGCCCGGGATGAGCCCCAGGTGCACCACGATCACATGCACGCGGCGGCCATGGGCGTCCACCTCCACATGCAGCAGCCCCCGCTGCTCGAAGCGGTGGTCGGAAATGTCTTCGTGCTGGTGGCCGATCACGGGCCAGCGCGATAGCAGGGCATTCCCGTGCTCGCCGTGTTTGGTGATGGCGTTGGTGCGGTACACCGCCTCGTAGCCCTCGGGGGCCAGGAACTCGGCCTGGGGCAACTCGGGCCAGCGCTGGAAATACGCCTGTTCCCGCCGGTGAAGTTTGCGCACCTCCTGCAGGCAGACGATGTCGGCGTCGAGCTGCTCCACCGCCAGCCCCAGGTTGTGGATCTCCAGCCGGCGCGCCGGGCCGATGCCTTGTACGCCCTTGTGGATGTTGTAGGTGGCCACCCGCAGAATGTCGTCGTGTTCCATGAGCCTCATCGGAGTAGTTGAGCGCGCTTGCCAGTCCCCATGCGGGGCCTGCGATGGGGGATTGTGTCGCAAGCCGCGCACGCAGCGGGTTTGCCCGGCATTTGCGCCGTGCGGGTCGCCCTTACACTGGGGGCTTCCCCTATCCACGCCAGCAGCAGGGCCGGTACACACCACCGATGGCAACCGAGAAAGAACAATCCGCCCCACCCCAGGTGCTGGCCTTGATTGTTGACAGCAATGCCACATCACGCAGCATTCTGGTGGGGCAGCTGCGTGAGTACGGCGTGACCCGCATCGTGCAATGCAGCCGTGTGCAGGACGCACGCAACCGGCTGGAGCACACCGTGTTTGACTACGTGCTGTGCGAACAATACTTTGGCGAAAGCGGCTACTCGGGCCAGACCTTGCTGGACGATCTGCGGCGCGCACAGCTGCTGCCGTTTTCCACCGTGTTTTTCATGGTCACGGCCGAGGCGTCGTATGCCGCCGTGGCCGAGGCCGCCGAGTCGGCGCTGGACGGGTATCTGCTCAAGCCCTTCACCCCCAGCGCACTGTTCGAGCGCCTCAGCCTGGCGCGGCTGCGCAAGATCCATCTGCGCCCCATTTTTGACGCCATCGAGGCCGAAGATTTTGAGCGTGCCGCCCAACTGTGTGTGGAGCGATTTGAGTCTCGCCAACCCTATTGGCTGTATGCCGCGCGCATTGGCTCCGAGTTGCTGCTGCGCCTGGGTCGCCACGACGAGGCCCGCACGCTGTTTGAAGCCGTGATCGCCGCGCGCGCCCTGCCTTGGGCCAAACTGGGCGTGGCCCGCGCGCAGATCGAGTCGGGCCAGGCGGCGCGCGCCGTGACCACCTTGCAGGAGCTGATTGGCGAAGACGCCTCGTTTGCCGATGCCTACGACGTGCTGGGCCGGGCGCAGGTGGAGCTGGGCAATTTCTCGCAGGCCATCGAAACCTACCGCACGGCCAGCGGCCTGACGCCCGACTCGGTGGTGCGGCTGCAGAAGCTGGGGATGATGTCGTATTACATGGGCGACCGCGAAACCGCCACCAAGGTGCTGGCGCGGGCTGCCATCCTGGGCATCGACTCCAAGCTGTTTGACTTCCAGTCGCTGGTGCTGCTCACGTTCTCGTACTTTGCCGAGAACGACCGCAAGGGCATCGAACGCTGCATGGCCGACTTTGGCCGCATTCTGGAGCGCCACCAGGGCAGCGCCCGCGTGCAGCGTTTTGCCGAGGTGGCCCGCACGCTGCAGCTCATCCAGCAGCGGCAGTTCTCGCAAGCAGTGGAGTCGGTGCGCAGCATGGCACGCGAGATCACGGCCAGCAGCTTTGATTTCGAGGCCGCTTGCAACCTGGGCAGCCTGCTGGCGGTGCTGGCCGTCACGTCGATTGATCTGGCCGACGGCGAAGGCTGGGTGCGTGCGCTGGGCATGCGCTATGCCAACACGCGCGGCCTGACCGAGCTTCTGGCCAACGCCTGCAACCTGCACACGCCGTATGGCGACCTTGTGCGCGAATGCCTGGTCCACATCAACAAAACCGCCGAGGCCGCCATCGCGCAAAGCCTGCACGGAGACCCGACCGGTGCCGTCCATCATCTGCTGGCAGAGGCCGAGCGAACGCTCAACTCCAAGCTGGTGGACATGTCCCAGCAGGTGCTGCTGCGCCACCGGGCACGCATGGCCTCGCCCGAGCCATTGCAGGAGGCCATTGACACGCTGCGCGCCCGCGTGGGCTCCACCCCGGCACGGGCTATCCTGGGGCAGGACAGCGAGCGGCACCCAGGGGGCGTGGCCATCCGCTCGCGCAACGCCGCCGAGCCAGCTTCAGCGGCCCGGCCGCCGCTGGGCGACGATCCCAGGGCCCCTGCCAGCGCTGCCAGCGCTGCGCCAGACAATCCAGCGGACAAACTTCGGCTGCGGCCACCAGGGTAGGCCCCCGGTCGCTGGCCCTGCGCCTGCCAAGATCAGTACACGGCCACCGATCGTGCATTGCGGGAGGGAGCCAGGCTCACCGGCCTGCCGTAGCGTGCCGCCAGGTCCCGCGTAGCCGCCACCAGAACGCTGGTGTCCACCCCCACAGCGACGAAGAGGGCGCCCAGCTCCAGATAGCGGCGTGCCAGCTTCTCGTCGGCCATCAGAATGCCCGGGGCCTTGCCCGCTGCCAGCACGCGGCGTATTCCGTCTTCGATCACGGCCTGCACATCAGGATGGCCTGGATTGCCAACGTGACCCATGCTGGCTGACAGATCCGCCGGGCCAAAGAAGACGCCATCCACCCCCGGCGTGGCGGCGATCGCATCCAGGTTCTGAATGGCCAGCGTGCTCTCGGCCTGCACCAGCAGACAGACCTGAGCATTGGCCTCCGTGAGGTAGCCCGGGTAGCGCATCCACTGCGAAGCACGCGCCAGGCCTGCACCCAGGCCACGGATGCCGCCTTGCCCGTCGTCTTGCGGGTAGCGCATGGCGCGCACCAGTTGCGCGGCCTGTTCGGGGGTATCCACCATGGGCACCAGCAGCGTCTGCGCACCAATGTCCAGGTACTGCTTGATCAACGCCGTGTCGCCCACGGGCACGCGCGCCACCGGGTGGGGCCCGGTGCCCAACAGGGCACGCGCGCTGGCAATACCTTGCAATTGGGCAAGCATGAGCGGCACATCGTTGGGGGCATGTTCGCCATCGAGCAGCAACCAGTCAAAACCAGCACCCGCCACCAGCTCGGCCGCATAACCATGGGCCAGGCCAAACCAAAGGCCGATCTGCGGCGTGCGCGCAGCCAGGGCTGCCTTGAAGGTGTTCGCAGGGGTGTGCATACCCAAGCCCTCAAACAAAGCGAAAAGCGATATTGCCCAGCGGCCCGTAGTCCGCATGGAAGGTGTCGCCCGCTGCGGCGGCCACGGGGCGCGTGAAGGAGCCACCCAGCACCACCTCCCCCGCCGCCAGGCCTTCTCCATACGGGGCGAGCTTGTTGACCAACCACGCCACGCCAGTAGCCGGGTGGTTGAGCACGGCAGCCGCCAGCCCGGACTCTTCGATCACGCCGTTCTTGTAGAGCAGTGCGCCACACCAGCGCAGGTCCACCGCATCGGGGCGCACCGGGCGTCCGCCGGTGATGATGCCGGCGTTGGCGGCGTTGTCGGAGATGGTGTCGAACACCTTGCGCATCACACCCGTGTGGCGGTCGTGCTGTTCGATGCGCGCGTCGATGATCTCGATGGCAGGCACCACGTACTCGGTGGCGGCCAGCACGTCGAAGATGTTTAGCGGAGGGCGCCCAGGTTCTCCACGCAGCGGCTTGTTGAGCACGAAGGCCAGCTCCACCTCCACGCGCGGCAGGATAAAGCGCTGCAGGGGTATGTCGCCACCTTCGGCAAAAAACATGTCGTCCAGCAATGTGCCGAAGTCAGGTTCGGTGATCTGGCTGGCGACCTGCATGGCGCGCGAGGTCAGCCCGATCTTGTGGCCGCGCACCGTGCGCCCCTCGGCGATCTTCATCGCCACCCAGGCCCGCGAGATGGCATAGCCGTCCTGCACCGTCATACCGGGGTAGCGCCTGGAGAAATGCTCTACCTGCACGCGGGTCTTCTCGGCCTGGTGCAGTTCACGGGCCAGTTGCTGGATCACTGCGTCGTCAAACATCTGTTGTTCTCTCTTCAGGGTTGTGCACCGTGGCAACCGCGCGAAGACCGGCGCGACCAAGGCCCGCGGCCGCCGCGCAAGGGCCGCCCCGCCGCGCTGACGGCGTCCCCCTTGAGGGGGAAGGCGCGAAGCGACTCAGGGGTGTATTCAAGACTCAGCGGTGAAGCCAATGGCCTTCACGATGGGGCCCCACTTCTCGCCATCGGCCTTGAGCAGCGCCGCCAGCTCGGCAGGCATGGACGAACGGGCCTCCAGCCCCATGGCAGCCAGCCCGGCGATCACCTCCGTGTCGGCCAGCGCGGCACGAATGGCGGTGTTGGCCTTCTGCACCAGATCCGCAGGTGCCTTGCCCGGCAGGAAGAAACCAAACCACTCGCCGTAGACCATGTCCTTGAAGCCCTGCTCCACCAGCGTGCTCACACCGGGCACGAACTTGTTGCGTGTGGCACCCGAAGTGGCCAACAGACGCACCTTGCCGCCCGCCAGGTGGGGCAAGAACTCGCCCACAGGCGCCGACACAGCGGCGATCTGGCCGCCCATCAAATCCAGAATGGCAGGCTGCGATCCGCGAAAGCCCACGTGCCTCATGTCCACCTTGCCGGCGCGGGCGATGAGTTCACCCACGAAGTGAGGGACCGAGCCTGGCGCAGGAGAGCCAAAATTTGCGCCGTTCGAGTTGGCCTTGCACCACTCCAGAAACTCCGGCACGGTCTTCACCGACGCTGGCACCTGTGGCCCCACGGCAAACCCCATGTCGAACACCACGCCCAGCGAGACGGGAGTGACATCGACCGCCGGGTCGTAGGGCAGCTTTTTGTAGGTGTGGGGGTAGATGCCCAGCATGGACATGGGGGTGACCAGCAGCGTGGCACCGTCTGCCGGAGCCGCCTTGAGGGTCGCAATGGCGATCTGCCCGCCTGCCCCGGTCTTGTTCTCCACCACAGCCGACTTGGCGTAGGCCGGTGCCAGCTGGGTGGCCACACGGCGGGCCAGGGTGTCTACCGTGCCGCCAGCGGCAAAACCGGCCAGTATCTTGACGGTGTCGATGGACTGCGCACGGCCCATCAGCGGCAAAGACCCAGCTGCGCCCGCCAGCGCAAATTGCAAAACACTGCGGCGCGAAGCGGAAAAGGAAGGTTTCATGGTTTGTCTCCAGGTTGTTGTGGCGTGATCACGGGGGAAGCAAAAGCAAAGGCGGAGCACTAGGGCGATGGGGTCCGTCCTCTTGCCGCCTGCCGGTAGTTGGCTTTCAAGGGGTCGGGCACCCGTTCGTCAAATCCAAAGGCGACGCGCCGCACTTCGGGGCTGTCGGTGGGCTGGTGCCCTACGCCCAGGGCAGACGCGCGCGGCGCCGGGATGGCAACCACCGTGCCTGCCAGGCGCCCCAGGCCTGTGATCTCGCACTCCACCAGGTCACCCGGGTCTACCGAGCGCGAATGGCAAGGCGTCCCCATCAGGATCACGTCACCCGGCACCAGGGTGATGTGGCGTGCGATATCGGCCACCACGTAGTGCGGGCCCCAGATGGTCTCGTCGCCGATGTGCGCCTCCTGCACCACCAGACCGTTGCGATAGGTGCGCAGCGTCTGTTCGAAAATGTTCACGCCGCGCACAATGCCGGGGCCGATGGGCAGCAGCGTGTCCGCGCCTTTGACACGCAGCATGCTGCCCTGGTCGGTGTCGCGGTAGTTCTGCAGGCCCATGTCCAGGGCAGGGCAAAAGCCTTCGATGTAGTCCCAGGCTTCATCGGGCAACACGTTGCGGCAGGTCTTGCCAATGACAATGGCGTATTCGCCTTCGTAGTTGAGGTACAGGCTGTCAGCGGGCTTGTGGATCTCGCAGCCATGGCCGTTGATCGAAGTCGGCGGCTTGGTGAAATAGGTGGGCGTCTCGGTCGGCCTGGGCTGGTTACGCGTCTCGAAGCTGCGCGATCTGTACGAGATGTGCACGGCGATGATCTTGCTGGGCGACACCGGTGGCAGGTGCTGCACGGTCGCCAAGTCCACCACGCGGCCATCGTCCAGGCGCAATTGCCCTTGTTGTGCGCCCTCTTCCACGATGCTGCCCCAGCAGGCACTGCCACCCACCAGAACGCGGCGGCGCTCCATGCGCGGTCCACGCATCACGGCGGGCAGTTCTTTGAGCGGGAATTCGAAATTCATGCCGCTACCTCTTGCATATCGAACCACATATGCACATTGCCGGTGCCGCGCGCGTTCTCGTAAGCGGACAGCCTCTCACCCCGCGCGCGGCAGTCCGCGCCCCCCATGGCACCCACCATCTGCAGGTAGTGGGCGCCAAAGGCCTCCCAGGGGAGCTTTCGGTATTCGTCTTGCCAACGGTCGAGCACAGTGCCATGGCGGCCCTGCTGCAGCAGCTCGATCGCACCCTTGTCACTCGCGATGTTCTCTGGGCGCGAGACATTGCTCTCATGGAAGATACGCGGGTGGTTGGGCTTCCAGTCGATGGGGTTGAACTTGTGGCTGAGCGCCCCGGAGGCAAGCAGCGCCACACGCAGGTTGCTGCGGCGCACGGCCTCGCCAATGGCCTCTCCCGATTTCACGAAATGCGTCCAGTCGCAGTTCTGGCATGAACTCACGGTGACAACCGGCGTGTCGCTGTGCTCCAACCGCAGGTGCTTGACCAGGTTGATGGTGGCGTACTGTCGGCCCAGTTCGGGATGGTTGATGACGCGGTTGTAGCCCCCCAGTTCGCGCGAGACGGCCTCGATCTCCAGCGCCAATCCTGGATGGCCCCGGTAGTTGTAGGGCACGCCGTGCAGATACCAGGGCATCTCATCCGAGATGTAGTTGCCCTGATAGCGTGAGGCCCCATCCACCAGGTGGTAGCCCGTGGTGAACCAGTGTGAATCAAAGATGACGACCACGTCAGGCCGGGCTTCGGCGAGCTTGGCGCGCAGCCGGGCATAGCCGGGGATAAGGTCCGAGTCGGCCCCCGCGCCCTGCAGCACGCGAAACTCTTCGCATTGCATCAGGCCGGGATGGTGCGAGACGATGGCTGCGCCAACAATGCTTCCCATGGTGGTGTTCTCCTGCATGTGATTGGGTTGGGGTCAGCGGTGGCTGAAACTTGCGCGGAACGGCTTTTTGGGCAGCACCACATCCTTGACATCGCAGAAGAACTCGAAGCTCCAGTCCCCACCCTCGCGGCCCACACCGCTGCGCTTGATGCCGCCAAACGGCGCAGCCAGGTCGCGGATGCCAAAGCTGTTGACCCAGATGAAGCCGGTGCGCACCTGCTGCGCCACGGCGCTCGCATGCTCCACCTCGCCGTAGCAGACGCCACCCAGGCCATAGTCCGTGCCGTTGGCCAGGGCGATAGCTTCTTCGTCGCTGTCAAAGACCTGCAGGGTGAGTACAGGTCCGAAGACCTCGTTCTGCACGATCTCGCTGTCCTGGCGCACCCCAGCCAGCAGCGTGGGCTGGTAATACTGCGCACCGAAGGAATGGTGCGCGCCACCCCAGAGCAGCGTGGCGCCATCGGCCACGGCGCGCTGCACAAAACCGTGCACGCGCTCCACCTGGCGCGGGTGGATGATCGGCCCGACCTCGGTGGCCTCCTCGCGCGGGTCGCCCACGGTGAGCTTTTCCACATGGCCGCGCAAGGCCGCTACGAAGGCGTCGTGCACCTTGCGGTGCACCAGGAAGCGCGTGCCCGCCAGGCACACCTGGCCAGCGTTGCGGTACATCAGAGCGCCGGTGGCAGCGGCATTGTCGATGTCGGCGTCCTCCAGCACGATGAAGGCCGACTTGCCACCAAGCTCCAGGCTGCAAGGCACGAGGTTGGCCCCGGCAGACTGGGCAATCCACTTGGCGGTGGGGACCGATCCGGTGAACGAGATACGCGCCAGGCGCGGGTCGCTGACCAGGCGCGCCCCGGTGCTGGCGCCCCCGCCCTGCACGATGTTGAAAACCCCAGGCGGCAGGCCGGCGGCGTGCGCACAGTCGGCCAGCAGACTGCTGGTCAGCGGTGCCCATTCCGGCGGCTTGACGATGACGCAGTTGCCCGCGGCCAGGGCCGGTCCTAGCTTCCAGGTGGCCAACATCAGCGGCGCATTCCAGGGCGTGATGATGGCCACCACACCGGCCGGATCGTGGCGCACGAGGTGGGTGGCCTGCTCCGTCTCGATGGGCCGGTCTTGCAGCGTGAGCGCATGCTCGGCGAACCAGCTGATGTTGAGCACGGCGCGCGGCACCACGCCATGCTTCATGCGCGAGAGCAGCACGCCAGCGTCGTTGGATTCGAGCGTGCAGAAGGCCTCGGCGCGTTTTCCAATCTCGGCGGCGAAACGATCCAGGTAGGGTTTGCGCTCCGCCGCCGTGAGCGCGCTCCAGGCAGGGAAGGCGCGCGCCGCCGCGGTGACAGCTGCGTCCACATGGGCAGGCGATCCTTCGCTGATGGAGCCCAGCAGCGCCTGGTCGATGGGCGAGTGCAGATCGAACCGCATCTCGGACGCAACACGCTGGCAGTCGATGTAGTGGTGGGGCGACACCGCGATGCCGGCGACATTCAGCATGTCATTGCTCAAGGGAGTTCTCCAGTCAGACAACAGAGCCGGGCAACCTTGCCCGATCCGTCGCGAAGTATCTGCAGCGCCTTCCTTGACCACAATCAATGCTTTATGACGGATTGTGAAGATGTTCTAATGAATGGCATGAATCCCAGCGATTCCATCGCACCAGCCATGTCTCTGCCCCATTTCACGCCACGCCAGCTCGAAGCCTTTGTCAACGTGGCAGAACTGCGCAGCTTCGCGGCCACCGCAGAGCGTTTGGCCCTTACACCGTCTGCAGTAAGCCAACTCGTGAGCGAGTTGGAAGACGCGCTCGGCTTCAAACTGCTTGAGCGCAGCACGCGCAGGGTTGACATCACCAGCGCGGGGCGGGAGTTTCTGGCCTCGGCAGAGTCGGTGCTCAAGCACCTGCGCATAGCGCAGTCGGCCGCCAGCGATGTCCGCAACCGCGCAGCGGGCATCGTGCGAATCGCAGCACCACTGGTCGTCGCCAGCGTGATCCTGCCCAAAGCCATCAAGGCCTATACACAAACCAGGCCCAAGGTGCACATCCGCATTCGCGACGTGCCGGTGGAAAAACTCGTCGATGCAGTCGCCAGCGGCGACGCCGATCTGGCCCTGGGTCCGGATCGCGCCTGTGGCGATGACATCGTGCGTACCCAGCTGTTCGAGAGCCCCTGGGTGTTGTGGTGTGCGCCCACCCATCCCCTGGCCCACAAACGCAACGTGACCTGGGCGCAGCTGCACGCCTACCCACTGGTGGCTGCCGGGCGGGATCACGAACGCAGCGTGGCGCAGATGCACACCGGGCTGCCCAGCGAGCAGCGTGTGACCCCCGTAGAGATCGTGGACAACATCTCCACCGCCATGGGCCTGGCTGCCGCCGATGTGGCCGCTACGCTGGCGCCCGACTATGTGGGTGCACTGGCCAAGCCACTCGGACTGGTGCGCCGCCGCATCCTGTCGCCCGAAGTCATGCGCTACGTGTGCCTCTACAGCCCCGCACGGCGGGCCACCTCGCCTGCAGCGGAGGGCTTCGCAGACCACCTGATCCGCATCCTCGCCCAGCGCAAGTGAGCTGCCGGCGCCGCCGCGCGCAGTGCGGGGCGCGCACCAACGTCTGCCTACACAAAACGAGGAAGCAGTAAGCAGGCCTCAGCATTGGAGGCCGAGAAGCAGCGCTCGGCCGCGCGCTGCCACGGCAACCATTCGAAAGCATCGTGTTCACGAGGACTCAGTACCACGGGCGTAGCTGCTGGCACACACAAGCCAAACACCCGCTCGCGATTGCGCACGACCCCCGGGGCGTATCGGTGCAGCCATTGCGGCCAGATGTCGTAGACGTTCTCCAAGGCCCAGTCGGTCAGCAGGCAGCCGGGCGCCCGCGCGTCAATGCCGGTTTCCTCGGCCACTTCGCGGCGGGCGGTTTCTTCAAACGACTCATCAAGGCGGTCTTTGCTCCCGGTGACAGATTGCCAGTGCCCATCACCGCCCGTGCGGCGGATCAGCAGCACCTCCAGGGCGGGCGTGTGGATGACCACCAGCACCGACTCTGGAAGCTTGTAGGGCCTGTGCTGCGCGGTCGGCACCATGGGCGACACCTTCCCTCTCTACCCGGCCTTGGAACGCGGGGCTGAAGTGGTGGGAACGGGCGGCGGCAGCTCCTTGGCCTGCAGCGCCCTGACCTGCACCACCAACTGGTTGTGCGCGTCCAGGAAGGCAGCGGCAATGACCTTGCCCTCGTTGGTATTGCTCCAGCCCGCACCCGCTGCGCCCCCGAGCTTGCCGAACACGAGCCCGCCCACGCCCAGGTCAGTGGTGCGTGCGGACCCGGTGGCGGCGGCAACCTGCTCGGTGGTTTCGTTGTCGGACAGCAGCAGTGCCGTTTGCGCCTCCTTGAATTTGACCTGCTCCACCATGCCGGCCAGGCCCGCGATGTCGCGCAGCACCGGAATCATGGCAATCACGCCCGCCAGGCCCCGTCCCGCGTCCTGCTCACTGAACGTGAGGCTGGGTGTGAGCGTGTACTGCGCCTCGTAGCCCTTGCCCTTTGCCACGGTGGAGTTGTTCTTGCGCAGCACGCCGGAGTCCTTGAGATCCTGCTCCTGGATGGTTCCGCGCAGCCCGGCCGACCGGTCCACCACACGAAAGCAGCCACTTTGCTGGGCCAGCAGCTTGACCAGGGGCACGGGGGATGGCGGGAGGCTGTAGCCCGAACCCATGGTGTAGCCGCTGGGGTTTTCTGCCAGCGCCAGCGTGGCCACGGGCGCCTCGCAGCGCACCAGTTCGCGCGCAGCGTTGCTGGCCCCCGCCGGCCCTGCCGAGCCAGTGACCACGGAACCGCCCTGGCCCAGTTCGGTCTTCTTTTCACCGCAACCTGCCAGGGCCAGTAGCACGGCGCCCATCCACAAAGCCCGGGTCGTCATTGAACGCATGGAAAGTGTCCTTTCAGTGCCAGAGCCACATCGCCGAGGGCGCGGGCTGGCCAAGAAAAAAGCGGCGCAGGCTGCCAAGCCCTTGCCGCTTTGTCGTGCGATGCCACGAGAGTGGATCCGCGCCGGGTTCGGGGAAAGCCCCGGATCAGGCTGCCTTGACAGCGTCGATGTTGCGCAGGCGAATGTGCAGCTCGCGCAACTGCTTTTCGTCCACGGGCGAAGGCGCCTGCGTGAGCAGGTCCTGGGCGCG
This sequence comes from Acidovorax sp. NN32, assembly GCF_057597245.1. NCBI lineage: Bacteria > Pseudomonadati > Pseudomonadota > Betaproteobacteria > Burkholderiales > Comamonadaceae > Acidovorax > Acidovorax sp. NN32. The sequence continues at coordinate 1,231,448 of NZ_CP199679.1, read as the reverse complement.
CTGGGTCTTGGGGAAAGCGATCACGTCACGGATCGATTCCGCACCGGTCATCAGCGTGATAAGGCGGTCCAGACCGAAGGCCAGGCCACCGTGTGGGGGCGCGCCGTACTGCAGGGCGTCCAGCAGGTAGCCGAACTTGGCCTGTGCGTCTTCGGGTGTGATCTTGAGCGCATCGAACACCTTCTTTTGCACATCGGCGCGGTGGATACGCACAGAGCCACCGCCCAGCTCCCAGCCGTTGAGCACCATGTCGTAGGCCTTGGCGATGCACTTGCCGGGATCGGTGGCCATGAACTCTTCATGGCCGTCCTTGGGGCTGGTGAAGGGGTGGTGCACGGCCGTCCAACGGTCTTCTTCCTCGTCGTGCTCGAACATGGGAAAGTCCACCACCCACAGCGGCGCCCAGCGGTTTTCAAAGAGACCGCTCTTCTTGCCGAACTCGCTGTGGCCGATCTTCAGTCGCAGCGCGCCGATGGAATCGTTGACGATCTTTTCCTTGTCGGCACCGAAGAACAGCAAGTCACCGTCCTGCGCACCCGTGCGCTTGAGGATTTCAGCGATGGCCGCGTCATGCAGGTTCTTCACGATGGGCGACTGCAGCCCTTCGCGGCCCTGGGCCACTTCGTTGACCTTGATCCAGGCCAAGCCCTTGGCTCCGTAGATTTTCACGAACTCGGTGTAGGCATCGATCTCACCGCGCGAGATCTGTGCGCCGCCGGGCACGCGCAGGGCAACCACACGGCCGCCCTTGGTGGTGGCGGGAGCAGAGAAGACCTTGAAGTCCACGTCCTTCATCACTTCGGTCAGCTCGGTGAATTCGAGCTTTACGCGCAGGTCGGGCTTGTCCGAGCCAAAGCGGAAAGCCGCTTCCTGGTAAGTCATGATCGGGAATTCGCCCAGGTCCACGCCCAGTTGCTGCTGGAACACCTCGGTGATCATGCGCTGGAAGATCGCACGGATTTCTTCTTCGCCCAGGAACGACGTCTCGCAGTCGATCTGCGTGAATTCGGGCTGGCGGTCGGCGCGCAGGTCTTCGTCGCGGAAGCACTTGGTGATCTGGTAGTAGCGGTCGTAGCCAGCCACCATCAGCATCTGCTTGTAGAGCTGGGGCGACTGGGGCAGCGCGAAGAACTGGCCGTCGTGCACGCGGCTGGGCACCAGGTAGTCGCGCGCGCCTTCGGGCGTGCTTTTGCCCAGCATGGGCGTTTCGATGTCGATGAAGCCTTCCTTGTCCAGGAAGTTGCGCACCTGGATGGAGGTCTTGTAGCGCAGCATCATGTTGCGCTGCATGTGCGGGCGGCGCAGGTCCATCACACGGTGCGTGAGGCGCGTGGTTTCCGACAGGTTCTCGTCGTCCATCTGGAACGGAGGCGTGACCGAGGGGTTGAGCACGTTCAGCTCATGGCACAGCACTTCGATCTGGCCGCTCTTGAGCTTGTCGTTGGTCGTGCCGTCAGGGCGGGGGCGCACCAGGCCCACCACCTGCACGCAGAACTCGTTGCGCACGTCTTCGGCGGTCTTGAACATCTCGGCACGGTCGGGGTCGCACACCACCTGCACGTAGCCTTCGCGGTCGCGCAGGTCGATGAAGATCACGCCGCCATGGTCACGACGACGGTTCACCCAGCCAGACAGGGTAACGGTTTGGCCCATCAGGGCTTCGGTCACAAGACCGCAATAGTGGGAACGCATGGCCATGGCAGAAACTTCCGGCGCCCAAGGGGCGCGTTAAAGGGATTTACTTACTGTGGGAAACAAGCGTGGGGTCAGCCGGAGCGACCACGCCCATCGAAACAATGTATTTGAGGGCGGCGTCCACGCTCATGTCGAGCTCGACGCAGTCGCTCTTGCGCAGCATCACAAAATACCCGCCGGTGGGGTTAGGCGTGGTGGGCACATACACGCTCACGAATTCATCGCGCAGGTATGCCGCCACCTCGCCATTGGGCGCGCCAGTGACGAAGGCCACGGTCCAGACGCCCTCGCGCGGCCACTGCACCAGCACGGCCTTGCGAAAGGCATTGCCGCTTTCTGAAAAAAGCGTGTCGGACACCTGCTTGACGCTGGAATAGATCGAACGCACCACCGGGATGCGGTGCACCACCGCATCGCCCCACTGCACGAGCTTGCGGCCCGCGAAATTGCTGGCGACGGCACCGACCACCAACAGGATCAGCAGCGTGAGAACCACGCCAAAGCCCGGGACGTGAAAGCCCAGCAGCTTGTCGGGATGCCATGCAACAGGCAGGATTTGCAGGGTCTGGTCCAGCGTGCTCACGATCCAGTTGAGCACCCAGGCCGTGATAACCCCTGGCACGATCACCAGAAGGCCGGTCAACAGCCACTTGCGCAAGGCAGCCATGAGGGTCACTCAGCTCGCAGAGGAGGTGGAAGTGGTAGAACTGCCACCAGCGCTTGATGCCGCTGCTCCAGATGCTTCTTTTTTAGGAGCATCACCAGAACTTGCCGGCGCCGCGGCCTCGGCTTTCGGTTCCGTCTTGCTGTCCGTCGCAGGGGCAGAACTGCCACCGCTGCCACCGCGAAAATCGGTCACATACCAGCCCGAGCCCTTGAGCTGGAAGCCGGCCGCTGTGACCTGCTTGGAAAATGCTTCCGCGCCGCAGGCGGGGCACACCGTGAGGGGCGCATCAGAGATTTTTTGCAGCACATCCTTGGCATGGCCGCAGGAGCCGCATTTGTAGGCGTAAATAGGCATGTCAGTGTGTTGAGGGAAAGTGCAAAACCCTCAATTATAGGCGGCATGCCCATCCTCAAGCCCCACGCACTGGGCATGGGGTAATGCAATCAGCTGGCGCTGCCCTCGTAGTGGGTGACGTGGCCTTTGTGGTCGTCGATCCACTGCGGTGCCAGCGAGCCCCCGATCATGCCGACCAATGCCGCCAGCACCCCAGCCAGTTGCTGCGGGAACGCTTCGGACAGCATGGGGCTGGCCACAAACAGCAGCCACACACCCAGGCCCATGGCCACCGCCAGGATGGCGCCCTGGGTGGTCGCGCGCTTCCAGTACAGGCCGAACACCAGGGGGACAAAAGCCCCCACCAGCGGTACCTGGTAAGCGCCCGACACCAGTTCATAGATCGACGTTCCCTGCATGGTGATCGCGTAAGTGAGCACGCAGGCGGTAAACACGAGCACCGATATGCGCATGGCCTTCAGTGTCTGGGCATCGGTCATGCCAGGCCGCAGGTTGTGCAGGATGTTCTCCACAAAAGTGGTGGACGGTGCGAGCAACGTGGCCGATGCGGTGGACATGATGGCCGACAGCAGCGCGCCAAAGAAGGCGATCTGAAGAATCAGCGGCATGCGTTCCATCACCAGCGTGGGCAGCACTTTCTGGGGATCGTCCTTGAGCAGCGCCTGGGCGGTTTCGGGCATGACCAACACGGCGGCCGTAACGACAAACATGGGGATGAAGGCAAACAGCAGGTACAGCACCCCTCCGATGACCGGGCCGGTGCGCGCTGTCTCGGCGCTGTTGGACGACATCACGCGCTGAAAAACATCCTGCTGGGGTATGGAGCCCAGCATCATCGTGATCGCGGCGGCAAAGAAAAAGGTCCACTCCTTGAGCCCACCTGTGGGGAAGAACTGGAACTTGCCTTCACGCGCGGCATATTCCACAACCTTGCCCGCACCCCCGGCCAGGTCCGCCGCGTACCAGGCGATGGCCAGCAGCCCCACGGCGATCACGATCATCTGGACAAAGTCGGTCATGGCCACCGACCACATGCCGCCATACAGGGTGTAGACCAGAACGATGACCGTACCGATGACCATGCCCATGGTGACGGACACATACCCCTGCGTCAGCAGGTTGAACACCAGCCCCAGAGCCGTGATCTGCGCTGCCACCCAGCCCAGGTAGCTGAACATGATGATGGCTGAACAAGCCACTTCGATCACACGCCCGTAACGCTGGCGGTAGTAGTCACCCAGGGTGATGAGGTTTTTCTTATAAAGCTTGTAGGCAAAAAACAGCCCCACAAGAACGAGGCACATGGAGGCGCCAAATGGGTCCTCCACCACCGCACCCAGCCCACCATCCACAAACCGGGCTGACACGCCGAGAACGGTTTCCGATCCAAACCAGGTCGCAAAGGTCGTGGCTATCACCACAGCCAGGGGCAGGCTGCGGCCCGCCACCGCATAGTCGGCCGTGTTGTGCACGCGCGTGGCGGCATACAGGCCGATACCAATCGAGACCAGCAGGTACAGAACGATGAATGTGATCAGCATGGCGCCGCTCCGAAACTCCAAGGAAGGTTACAAAAAGCAGGTGTGCGCCCGGCGTGCCGTGGGCCGACACGCCGAGGCCCCTGCAGATCCAGGGGTGACCACTTTGCTACAAAATTCGTAACAAAAGTTGCAGCGGATTATGAAGGCAACTTTCGTGCCGTTCGCACCGTTTCAGAAAATCCGCATCCGCACAAACAACTGCATCGCCAGAAGGCCCAGCACAAAACCGACGCCGCCATAAATGATGGACTGGAGCAGCCGGTTGGTACGGTGCTGGACTTCCAGCAGTTCGCGCAAGGCTTGCTGCTGGTCAGCCGGGCGCTGCCGCAAGGCGTCGTGCAGCAGGCGCGGCAGCTCGGGAATCAGCTTGGCATAGTGGGGCGCCTCGGCCCGCAGCTCCCGCCACAGGCGCTGCGGCCCCATCTGCTCCAGCATCCACTTTTCCAGGAAGGGCTTGGCCGTGCTCCACAGGTCCAGCTCCGGGTCCAGCTCGCGGCCCAGGCCTTCGATATTGAGCAGGGTCTTTTGCAGCAGCACCAGCTGGGGCTGAATCTCGACGTGGAAGCGGCGCGAGGTCTGGAACAGGCGCATCAGCACCATGCCCAATGAGATCTCCTTGAGCGGGCGATCAAAGTACGGCTCGCACACGGCGCGGATGGCCGATTCGAGGTCGTTCACCCGCGTCTCAGGCGGCACCCAGCCACTTTCGATGTGCAGCTCCGCCACGCGCTTGTAGTCGCGCCGGAAGAACGCCACGAAGTTCTGCGCCAGGTACTCCTTGTCAGACTCGGTGAGCGTGCCCACGATGCCGAAATCCAGCGAGATATAGCGCCCAAAGGTGGCCGGATCCAGGCTCACCTGGATGTTGCCGGGGTGCATGTCGGCATGAAAGAAGCCGTCACGGAACACCTGGGTGAAGAAGATGGTGACGCCGTCGCGCGCGAGTTTGGGGATGTCCACCCCGGCTTCCCGCAGGCGCTCGATCTGGCTGATGGGCACACCGTTCATGCGCTGCATCACCATGACCTCGGGGTGGCAGAAGTCCCAGAAAATCTCAGGGATCAGCACCAGGTCCAGCCCCTGCATGTTGCGGCGTAGCTGCGCGGCGTTGGCGGCCTCCCGCACCAGATCCAGTTCGTCGTGCAGATAGTTGTCGAACTCGGCCACCACCTCGCGGGGCTTGAGGCGCTTGCCGTCGGCCGACAGGCTCTCCACCCACCCGGCCATCATGCGCATGAGACTCAGGTCTTTCTCGATCACGGGCAACATGCCCGGGCGCAGTACCTTGACCGCCACCTCGCGCTCGATGCCATGGCGGTCCCGCAGCGTGGCGAAATGCACCTGCGCAATGGAGGCACTGGCCACCGGCACGCGATCGAAGAACGTGAAGACCTCATCCACCGGCCGCCGGAATGCCCGCTCGATCGTGGCGATGGCGATCTCCGGGTCGAACGGCGGCACGCGGTCCTGCAGCCGGGCCAGCTCGTCGGCCACATCGGGCGGCAGCAGGTCGCGGCGTGTCGAAAGCACCTGACCAAACTTGACGAAGATGGGCCCCAGGCGCTCCAGCGCCAAGCGCAGCCGCTGGCCGCGCGGTGCATCCAGGTTGCGCCCGAACGACAGGACGCGCGATACCGATCGCAGCCAGGGCTTCTGGAAACTGTCCAGCACCATGGCGTCCAGGCCGTACCGGAACACCACCCACAGGATGGCGCCGCCCCTCAGGAACTGCTTCATGCGCCAGCCCGGTCGGAACCGCTGTTTGGCGCGGAAGGCGTGGAGGGTCCGGATGGCATGGGCGCGACGGCTGACGACGTTGGTGCAACGCGCGTGCCCACAAACTGGCGCAGCGCCTGCGCAGCGCGGCTCGCCACCTGCGCCACAGTGTGGGCGGGAGCGTCACCGATCACACGCGCCAAGTCCTCCTCAACATCCCAGCGCACGTGATCGACCAGCCAGTTGATTTCGGCGGCCAGTTGCACATCGCCCTCAATGCGGATGGCGGGCTTGTCACCCCGCAGGGCCGTCTGGGCCAGCGCAAAGGGAGACGTCTCGGTGACGTGAAGCTGCAGATCGGGCGCGGCAGTTTCGTGCGCCAGGTTGAACAGCCCAGCGGGCGTGATGACCAGGGCCATCGAATACGCACGCCACTGCACGCGGGCGATGCGGCCCTTCTGACGCACCAGGCGGTCCATGGCCTCTTTTTCCTGCATCAGTACATGGTTGAGGAACAGCACCATGCGCTGCTGCATCTCATGCACGAGCCACTGGGGGGGTTGGGGGCCGGCGGCCACACGCTCAAAGAGGCCGTCCAGAAACGAAAAAGGGGACTGTGGTGTTGCCATAGTCCCCGATTATTCCCTGAACTGGGATAGCCCCACAGCGGGGCATTTCCTTTATTACTGCAGGGCCTGCACGCCGGCCACCAGCCAGCCGCTGCTGCCGGCCTTGGGCTTGGTCATGTTCCAGACCTCGCGGAAGGGGCTCGGGCCGGCTGAGGGCTCTTCGCGGATCATGCCGGAGAACTCAACGCTGGCCATGTAGCCGTCGCCCAGGTCTTCAATGCCCAGCAACTGGGCTTCGATCATGACCACATCGGTGTGGTTGGGCTGCATGCCACGGTGGTCTTCGCGCTCCGTGAGCTGGGTGCGAATCTCGCCGAGCATGCTGTCGGTCATCATGGAGCGCAGGGTGGCGATGTCCGAACGGTCCCAGGCCGCTTGCAAGGTGACGAAGTTGCGCTTGGCGGCAGACAGGAAGCCCTCGGTATCGAAGCCTTCAGGAATCCCCCAGTTCTGCGACCCGGACAGGCCCGAGCCGATCACCACGCCCGAACCCGCACCGCCTTGAGCAGCGCGCGAGGCATCAAACGCCATGCTGCTGCGCTCCCAGGGGCGCGCCGAGGCGTCGTTGCCCACGTTGTTGGGGCTGTACTGCGGAGGCACCTGCGCTGCGGCGGGCGTGGCAGCACCCGCGCCCTGGAACGCGAAAGGCGCACCACCGGCAGCAGCGCCACCGTTGCCACCGCCACTGCGTGCGCGCATCACCATCTTGAAGATGGCAAACGCGGCCACTGCCAGCAACGCAATCATCAGAATGTTGGCAAACCCTGCACCCAGCCCCAACGAGCTGGCCAGCCAGGCCAAGCCCAGGCCAGCGGCCAGGCCACCCAGCATCGCGCCCCAAGGCTTCTTGGCCGCAGCAGCGGCCGGAGCTGCACCCGCAGCAGGCGGCTTGGCAGCCGCCGCATTGGTCGCATTCTGGGCGGGCGCACCCGGCGCTGCCGACTCACGCTGCGTAACGTTGCTCGATTGCTGCCCCGTCGATTTACCACCGCCCAGTCGCCGGGCGTCGGCATCGGCGTGCGCAAACGCCAGCATCGCAACCAACACCACAGACCACAGTTTCATCATGACTTCTCCGTCTCCGTTAATGACTGAGCGAAACGCTCAGCACTTGATTCCAACATGCAAGGCCACAATGCCCCCTGTCATGTTGTGATAGTCCACATGCCCAAAGCCATTTTTTTGCATGAGGCTTTTGAGCTCTTCCTGCCCGGGGTGCATGCGGATGGACTCGGCCAGGTAGCGGTAGCTGGCGTCGTCGCCCGCCACCAGCTTGCCCAACTGGGGCAGCACCTTGAACGAATACCAGTCGTACACCTTCTCGAGTGGCTTAGCGACCTTTGAAAACTCCAGCACCAGCAGCTTGCCGCCGGGCTTGAGCACGCGGCACATTTCGGCAATCGCCTGGTCCTTGTGCGTCATGTTGCGCAGGCCAAAAGCAACGCTCACCACATCGAAATGTGCGTCGGGGAACGGCAGCTTCTCGGCATCGCAGACCAGTGTCGGCAACACCACACCCGCATCAATCAGGCGGTCGCGCCCCACGCGCAGCATGGCTTCGTTGATGTCGGTGTGCACCACACGGCCGGTGGCGCCCACCTTCTTGGAGAACGCCAGCGCCAGGTCGCCCGTGCCCCCTGCAATATCGAGCACCTGGCTGCCTTCGCTGAGGTTGGCCACCATCACGGTGTAGGCCTTCCAGGCACGGTGCAGGCCCGCCGACATGAGGTCGTTCATCACGTCGTACTTGGAGGCCACGGAGTCGAACACGCCGCGCACGCGGCGTGCTTTTTCCTGCTCGTCCACCGACTGAAAACCGAAATGCGTGGTGCTCATAAGATTCATGCTAGGCGCGTGAACGCCAGAGGTACAGCGACAACCCCGCACTGAAATGGGGCATCTGTCGCAATTTGGACAACGCTATTGAAAAGAAATCAGCCGCCAGCGCTTTTCTATATTGCACCAACAGCTACTATTTCAATAGCACCTTGACAGACAAGGGCTTCCGCCGTGTTCTGCGCTCCGCCATAAATACACCCGGCCCGCAGCCTCAATGGCTGCCACAGGCATGGCCACCGGCACCACCCTGAGGCGCCATCGGCGCATCGCGGTCCGCCCCCGCAGCGGCCAGCCGCTCGGTGTACTGGGTCCACAGCGCGTCTTGCTTGTCGCCCAGTTCGTAGAGGTAGTCCCAGGTGAAGATGCCGCTGTCATGCCCGTCAGAAAACGTGGGCTTGACCGCATAGTTGCCCACGGGTTCCAGGTTGACCAGCGTGACCTCCCGCTTGCCCGTCTGCAGCACTTCCTGGCCTGGGCCGTGGCCTTGCACTTCGGCCGACGGCGAATACACACGCATCAGCTCGAACGGAATGCGGAACGTGGTGCCATCGGAGAACCCTACTTCGAGCACCCGCGATGCCTCGTGCACCGTGATTGCCTGCGGCGTGGGCGCACCCGCTTTCAAACCTGCCATGGATTCACCTGTGAGAAAACTGTTGTCAGAAACGACCTCCGCGATTGTCCCACCCGCTCCGGGGCACACCGCAAACAGGGTTACCGGGTAGGCAACTGCGCCAGCCGCGATTGCAACTGCGCCTCCAGCGCGGGCAGCAGGGTCCGTACGCCGGCCTCTTGCGCCGCCGGGCTGGGCCGCTGTGCCGCCGCCCACACGGGCGATGGAAAGTGACTGTCCCAGTCAAACCGCGCAATCACATGCCAGTGCAGGTGCGGCACCATGTTGCCCAGCGCCGCGATGTTGACCTTGGTGGGCGACAGGTGCTGGCGCAGGGCCAGCTCCACCAGGACCACTGCCTCCATGCAGTGCACACGATCAACGGCAGCCAGGTCCGAGAACTCGGCCGCATGTGCATTCCACACCACGCGATAGAAGGCAGGAAACCCCGCCTCATGCGCACGGATGACACGCAGGCGCTCGCCACGCCAGACCAATGCGCCGCCGTCTTCAGCGCACAAGAGGCAGGTCATCAGACCAGCACCCGCTCAATGCCGCCGTTGTTGGCACGGTGTACGTACTCAGGCATCCAGTTCTCGCCCAGAATCTCGCGCGCCATCTCGACCACGATGTAGTCGGCTTCGAGCAGGCCATTGTTCAGGTCGCCTTCATAGCGGTTCAGACCCTGCAGGCAGCTGGGGCAGCTGGTGAGAATCTTCACGTTGTCCTGGGCGCCCACGGCACCGCTCTCGCGCAGTTTGGCCTCGCCCTTCTTGATTTCCTCTTCCTTGCGGAAACGCACCTGCGTGGACACGTCAGGTCGAGTCACACCCAGCGTGCCCGACTCGCCGCAACAACGCTCGCTCTTCAAGACCTGCTCGCCCACCAGCGCCTTCACGGTCTTCATAGAGTCCTGCAGCTTCATGGGGTTGTGGCAGGGCTCGTGGTACAGATAGGCGCCCTTGCCTTGCAGCTGAATGCCCTTTTCCAGCAGGTACTCGTGGATGTCGATGATGCGGCTGCCCGGGAAGATCTTGTCAAACTCGTAGCCCTGCAGCTGGTCGTAGCAGGTGCCGCAACTCACCACCACGGTCTTGATATCCAGGTAGTTGAGCGTGTTCGCCACGCGGTGAAAGAGCACGCGGTTGTCCGTGATCATCTTTTCGGCTTTGTCGAACTGGCCCGAACCGCGCTGCGGGTAACCGCAGCACAGGTACCCAGGCGGCAACACCGTCTGCACGCCCGCGTGCCACAGCATGGCCTGGGTGGCCAGGCCCACTTGCGAGAACAGCCGCTCTGACCCGCAGCCAGGGAAGTAGAACACCGCCTCCGTCTCGGCCGTGGTGGCCTGTGGGTTGCGGATGATCGGCACGTAGTCCTTGTCCTCGATGTCGAGCAGCGCGCGCGCCGTCTTCTTGGGCAGGCCGCCCGGCAGCTTCTTGTTGATGAAGTGGATCACCTGCTCCTTGATCGGAGCCGTGCCCACCGTCGCAGGCGGCTTGGCCGTTTGCTTGCGGCCCACCTTGCGCAACAGGTCCACGGCCAGGCGCTGAGCCTTGAAGCCCACATCCACCATGGCCGAACGCATGAACTTGATGGTGTCCGGGTTGGTGGCGTTGAGCATGGTCATCGCCAGCGCGTTCCCAGGCCGGAACGTCTTCTTGCCCATCTTGCGCAGCAGGTTGCGCATGTTCATGGTGACATCGCCGAAGTCGATCTTCACCGGGCAGGGGCTTTCGCACTTGTGGCACACCGTGCAGTGGTCGGCCACGTCCTCGAACTCCTGCCAGTGCTTGATGCTCACGCCCCGGCGGGTCTGCTCTTCGTACAAAAACGCCTCGACCAGCAGCGAGGTGGCCAGGATCTTGTTGCGCGGACTGTAGAGCAAATTGGCGCGTGGCACGTGCGTGGAGCACACGGGTTTGCACTTGCCGCAGCGCAGGCAGTCCTTCACGCTGTCGGCAATCGCGCCGATGTCGCTCTGCTGCATGATCAGCGACTCGTGGCCCATCAGCCCGAAGCTGGGCGTGTAGGCATTCGTCAAATCGGCGTGCATCAACGCAGCGTTTGAAGCATTCGAAGCATTTTTGGCCTGCAGCGCTTGTCCATCAATCGCTGGCAGCTCCTGATTTCGGAGCAACTTACCCTTGTTGAAACGACCTTCCGGGTCCACCTTGCGCTTGTACTCGGCAAAGGGGCGCAGCTCTTCGTCGGTGAGGAACTCCAGCTTGGTGATGCCAATGCCGTGTTCGCCCGAAATCACGCCGTCCAGGCTGCGCGCCAGCACCATGATGCGCGCCACGGCCTCGTGCGCGGTCTGCAGCATCTCGTAGTCGTCGCTGTTGACCGGGATGTTGGTGTGCACATTGCCGTCGCCTGCGTGCATGTGCAGCGCCACCCACACGCGGCCCTTGAGCACGCGCTTGTGGATGGCCACAGCCTCGTCCAGGATGGGTTTGAATGCCGCGCCAGTGAAGATGCCTTGCAGCGGCGCCCGCAGCTGGGTCTTCCAGCTCGCGCGCAGGGTGTGGTCCTGCAGTTGGGGGAACAGCGTTTCCACATCGTGCAGCCAGCCCTGCCACAGGGCGCGCACCTCTTCCACCAGGGCGATGGCCTGGGCCACGCGCTCCTGCAGCAGCTCGGGCGATGGGACTTCGTCGTCGGCGTCATGCTTGCCCAGGGGCAGGTTGCCGCGCTCGAAGAACTCGGTCAGCGCGTCGCACAGCTTGATCTTGTTGCGCAGGCTCAGCTCGATGTTGATGCGCTCGATGCCGTCGGTGTACTCGGCCATGCGCGGCAGCGGGATCACCACGTCTTCGTTGATCTTGAAGGCGTTGGTGTGGCGGCTGATGGCCGCCGTCTTCTTGCGGTCCGCCCAGAACTTCTTGCGCGCGTCGGCCGTGATGGCCACAAAACCTTCACCGCTGCGGGTGTTGGCCAGGCGCACGACCTCGCTGGTCACGCGGGCCACGTCGTCGGCGTTGTCGCCCGCGATGTCGCCAATCAGCACCATCTTGGGCAGGCCGCCGTTGCCCTTCTTGCTTTTGGTGGCGTAGCCCACGGCCTTCAGATAGCGGTCATCCAGGTGTTCCAGGCCCGCCAGCAGCACGCCACTGCGCTTTTGCTCGGCGAACATGAAGTCCTTGATCTCGACGATGCTGGGCACGGCGTCCTTGGCGTTGCCAAAGAACTCCAGGCACACGGTGCGCGTGTGCTCGGGCATGCGGTGCACCACCCAGCGCGCGCTGGTGATCAGGCCGTCGCAGCCTTCCTTTTGGATGCCGGGCAGGCCCGCCAGGAACTTGTCCGTCACGTCCTTGCCCAGGCCTTCCTTGCGGAAAGTCTTGCCCGGGATGCTCAGGCGCTCGGTGCGCACGGGCGTCTTGCCATCGGCCTCGAAATACTGCAGCTCGAAGGTGGCCGTCTCCACGTCGTGGATCTTGCCCATGTTGTGGTCCAGGCGCGTCACCTCCAGCCACTGGGCGTCGGGCGTGACCATGCGCCAACTGGCCAGGTTGTCCAGCGCCGTGCCCCACAGCACGGCCTTCTTGCCGCCCGCGTTCATGGCGATATTGCCGCCAATGCACGATGCCTCGGCACTGGTCGGGTCCACCGCAAACACAAAACCTGCACGCTCGGCCGCATCGGCCACGCGCTGGGTGACCACGCCAGCTTCGGTCCACACCGTGCCCACCTCGCGGTCCAGGCCCGGCAGGCAGCGCATCTCCACCTCGGTCATGGCTTCAAGCTTTTCGGTGTTGATGACCACGCTCTTCCACGTCAACGGAATGGCGCCGCCGGTGTAGCCGGTGCCGCCCCCACGGGGAATGATGGTCAGGCCCAGCTCGATACAGCCCTTGACCAGGCCCGCCATCTCGACCTCAGTGTCGGGGGTCAGCACCACAAACGGGTACTCGACGCGCCAGTCGGTCGCATCGGTCACATGGCTCACGCGGGAGAGGCCGTCGAACTTGATGTTGTCCTTGGCCGTCAGGCGGCCCAGAGTCTTCTGGATCTGGCGGCGCAGTTGCGCGGCCTGCTCGAAGGTGGCATTGAACTCGGCCACTGCGCGGCGCGCAGCGACGACCAGTTCACCCACCAGGCGGTCGCGTCCGGCGTCATCGGCAGGGGTGCGGCGCTTTTCGATCTCGCCCAGGCGGTGCTGAAGGGCATCGACCAGCAGCTTGCGGCGGTTGGGGTTGTCCAGCAGGTCGTCCTGCAGGTAAGGGTTGCGCTGCACGACCCAGATGTCGCCCAACACTTCATACAGCATGCGGGCCGAGCGGCCGGTGCGGCGCTCTTTGCGCAATTGGTCCAGCACCTCCCAGGATGAGGACCCCAGCAGGCGGATCACGATCTCCCGGTCGGAGAACGAGGTGTAGTTATAGGGAATTTCTCGCAGACGGGCAGGCTCGGCGGCCTGCGTCTGCAAGGCCGCCAACGCGATCGGAACATTCATGGGGGTCTACCTGGGGTGGGGGCGTGATTTTATGCCACGGTGCCCTCCCCGCGTCGGCCCCCACTCTGGCGCTCAGAACAGCACGCGGCTGCGCAGGGTTCCGCCGACCTGCGCAAGCTTGTCCAATGCCAGGTCCGACGAGGCGGCGTCGATGTCGATCACCACATAGCCGATCTTCTCGTTGGTCTGCAGGTACTGGGCCGAGATGTTGATCTGGTTGTCCGAGAAGATGCGGTTGATTTCGGACAACACACCCGGCACGTTGCGGTGAATGTGCAGCAGGCGGTGCTTGCCGGGGTGGGCGGGCAGCGCGACCTCTGGAAAGTTCACCGACGAGGTGCTGGTGCCGTTGTCGCTGTATTTCACCAACTTTTCCGCCACTTCGAGGCCGATGTTGGCCTGTGCCTCCATGGTGGAGCCGCCGATGTGGGGAGTCAGGATCACGTTGTCCAGGCCACGCAGGGGGGACTGGAACTCGTCCTTGTTGGTGCGTGGTTCGACCGGAAACACGTCGATGGCTGCACCCAGCAGCTTCTTGGCCTTGAGCGCTGCGGCCAGCGCTTCAATATCCACCACCGTGCCCCGCGCGGCGTTGATGAGGATGCCGCCTGGCTTCATGGCCGCGATCTCGGCGGCGCCGATCATTCCCTCGGTGGACGGCAACTCGGGAACGTGCAGGCTCACGATGTCGCTCTGGCCCAACAAGTCGTGCAGGTGCTGCACCTGGCGGGCGTTGCCCAAGGGCAGCTTGTTGACCACGTCAAAAAACGCCACCTGCATGCCCATTGCTTCGGCCAGCACCGACAGCTGGGTGCCGATGGAGCCGTAGCCCACGATGCCCAGGGTCTTGCCCCGGATTTCATACGCGTTGTCGGCCGACTTGAGCCAACCGCCCCGGTGCGCCACCGCGTTCTTCTCGGGGATACCGCGCAGCAGCAGGATGGCTTCCGCCAGCACCAGCTCGGCCACCGAGCGGGTGTTGGAGTACGGCGCGTTGAACACCGCAATGCCACGCTCGCGCGCTGCGTTCAGATCCACCTGGTTGGTGCCAATGCAAAAGCAGCCCACGGCCACGAGCTTGTGGGCCTGGGCAAACACTTCCTCGGTGAGCTGCGTGCGCGAGCGGATGCCCACAAAGTGCACATCCGCGATCTTGCGCTTGAGCTCATCGTCGGGCAGTGCGCCAGACACCGTCTCGATCTGCGTATAGCCCGCCGCGCGGATCACATCCACCGCAGAGGAGTGAATGCCTTCGAGCAGCAGAAATTTGATCTTGTTCTTGTCCAGCGAATTGGTGGCCATGGCAATAAGAAAGAAGGAGATGGAGAAAAGAAACCGGCGCGCTGCGGCGCGAACGAACCGGTGCGACAGGGACCAGCGAACAGTCACCAGCATGGTGCATTGCACAAAACCTTGCAAGCCTCGGCAAATGCGCCACACCTTGTCACAAAAGAGTCACAATCGCTCCCCTTGCGGGTTACCCAAGGGGTTTCCCGGTTGTTGCAAGCGCTGGGGTCATGCGACAACGACATATCAATGTCACATCGGCTGCATAGCATCCAGCCTTTGTGCTTTTCGTCATCCTCGGAGGAAATATTCATGCAAACGAAGCATCTGGCGGTCTGCGCTGCCATTGCCCTGTCGGTCTGCGCACCTGCGCAAGCCCAGGCGCAGCAAGTTGAGATTCAGTGGTGGCATTCGATGAGCGCAGCGCTGGGCGACTGGGTCAATGACCTGGCCAAGCAGTACAACGCCAGCCAGACCAAGTACAAGGTCGTGCCCACTTACAAGGGCACGTATGACGAATCCATGACAGGCGCCATCGCCGCCTTCCGTGCGGGCAACGCCCCCCACATCCTGCAGGTGTTTGAAGTGGGCACCGCCACCATGATGGCCAGCAAGGGCGCCATCGTTCCCGTCGCCAAGGTATTGAACGACGGCGGCTTCAAGTTCGACCCCACCCAGTACGTGTCGGCTGTGGCTGGCTACTACACCGCGCCCAATGGCCAGATGCTGAGCTACCCGCTCAACAGCTCCACCACGGTGTTCTATTACAACAAGGATGCCTTCAAGAAGGCCGGCCTGGACGCCGACAAGCCGCCCAAGACCTGGCCCGAAGTGTTTGCCGCCGCGTCCAAGCTCAAGGCCAGCGGCCACAGCTGCCCGTTCACCACCAGCTGGATCAGCTGGACGCAGCTGGAAAGCTTCTCGCTGTGGCACAACACGCTGTTCGCATCCAAGAACAACGGCTTTGACGGCAACGACGCCCAGCTGCAGGTCAACTCGCCATTGCACGTGCGCCACTTCGAGAACCTGGCCAAGGCCTCCAAGGACGGCAGCTTCGTCTACAAGGGCCGTGGCAACGTGCCGGACGCATCCTTCCCATCGGGCGAGTGCGCCATGATGACGGGCTCCTCAGGCCTGTACGCCCGCGTGGCCAAGGAAGCCAAGTTTGCCTACGGCATCTCGGCCCTGCCCTACTACCCTGATGTAAAGGGTGCTCCCCAGAACACCGCCATCGGTGGTGCCAGCCTGTGGGTGATGTCTGGCAAGAAGGCCGAGGAATACAAGGGCGTGGCCGATTTCCTGAACTTCCTGAACGACACCAAGGTGCAGGCTGCGAGCCACCAGCGCACCGGCTACCTGCCTGTGACCATGGGCGCCTACCAGCTGACCGAGGCTTCGGGCTTCTACACCAAGAACCCCGGCACCGACGTGGCCGTGACGCAGATGATCAAGAAGGCCACGGACAAGTCGCGCGGCATCCGCCTGGGCAACTTCGTGCAGATCCGCGCCATCATCGACGAGGAAACCGAGCAGATCTGGTCGGGCAAGAAGTCGCCCAAGGAAGCACTGGACACCGCCGTGACCCGTGGCAACGAGCAACTGGGCCGCTTCGCCCGCGCCAACAAGTAAACACTGCCGAACATCTGCCGATACCGCCCAGCAGCACTGCCGGGTGGCATCGAAAGCCCGCCGCCCCGTCAACCCTATTGGTTCACGGGGCGGCGGGGTTTTCTTTTTAAGAGTTTCGACATGGAAAAACGCGTTTTATTCCGCTCTGCATGGCTGCCATGGGTGCTTCTGGCACCCCAACTGGCCATCATCAGCGTCTTCTTTTTCTGGCCAGCCGGCCAAGCCCTGGTGCAGTCGTTCCAGATGCAGGACTCCTTCGGGTTTTCGAAGGAATGGGTCGGTTTCGACAATTTCCGGGACCTGTTCCAGGACCCGGGTTACCTGGCATCGTTCAAGACCACGGCCTTCTTCTCGATCCTGGTGGCGGTGAGCGGCATCACGCTGTCGCTGTTCCTCGCGATCTTTGCCGACCGCATCATCAAGGGCGCCATGATCTACAAGACCGCGCTGCTGCTGCCCTACGCCGTGGCGCCTGCGGTGGCGGGCGTGCTGTGGATGTTCATGTTCTCGCCCTCGCTGGGCGTGGTGGCCTACATGCTGCGCCAGTCGGGTTTCGATTGGAACCACATGCTCAACTCCGACCACGCGATGGCGCTGATCGTGATTGCGGCGGTGTGGAAGCAGATCTCCTACAACTTCCTGTTCTTCCTGGCGGGCTTGCAGTCCATCCCCAAGTCGCTCATCGAGGCGGCCGCGATTGACGGTGCAGGCCCATGGCGCCGCTTCTGGAGCATCCAGTTCCCGCTGCTGTCGCCCACCACGTTCTTCCTGCTGGTGATCAATGTGGTGTATGCGTTCTTCGACACCTTCGCCATCGTGGACGCCACCACGCAGGGCGGCCCGGGCCGCGACACCTCCATCCTGGTCTACAAGGTGTACCACGATGGCTTCAAGGCCATGGACATGGGCGGATCGGCCGCACAGTCGGTGGTGCTGATGGCCATCGTCGTTGTGCTGACGGTCATCCAATTCCGCTACGTCGAGAAGAAAGTGCAGTACTGAATATGAAGCACCCCCTGAGTCGCTTCGCGCCTTCCCCCTCCAGGGGGACGCCGCCCTCACTGCGGGGCGGCCCTTGCTCGGCGGCCCTCGCCTGCGTCGTGTCTTTTGCGGGCGCAGTGGGCCAAGCTTCGATCCTGAAAGATTCCAATGGTTGAACGTAGTCCCTACCTCACCGCGTTCTCGCACCTCATCATGGTGCTGGGCGTGATCATCGTCGGCTTCCCGCTGTACCTGGCCTTCGTGGCCTCCACCCACACGGCGCAGGACATCGTGCAGGTGCCCATGCCCATGGTGCCCGGCGGCAACTTCTGGCAGACCTACCACGACGCCTTGTTCGGCGGCGGAACCGGCGCGGGCTCTACCGCACCCGTGGCGCACATGATGTGGGTGAGTTTTGTCACCGCCATGGTCATCACGCTGGGCAAGATCGCCATCTCGCTGTTGTCGGCGTTTGCCATCGTGTACTTCCGCTTCCCTTTCAAGGGCATCTGCTTCTGGCTGATCTTCATCACGCTGATGCTGCCCGTGGAAGTGCGTATCGGGCCCACCTACCAGGTGGTGTCGGACCTGGGCATGCTCAACACCTATGCGGGCCTCACGGTGCCGCTGATCGCCTCGGCCACGGCCACGTTCCTGTTCCGGCAGTTCTTCCTCACGGTGCCCGATGAACTGGTCGAAGCCGCGCGTGTGGATGGCGCCGGTCCGATGCGCTTTTTCAAGGACATCCTGGTGCCGCTGTCGCGCACCTCGATTGCCGCGCTGTTCGTGATCCAGTTCATCTATGGCTGGAACCAGTATCTGTGGCCCCTGTTGGTGACCACGTCCGAAGACATGTACCCCGTGGTGATCGGCATCAAGCGCATGCTGGCCGGCGGCGACGCAGGCAACGAGTGGAACATCGTGATGGCCACGGCCCTGCTGGCCATGCTGCCACCTGCCTTTGTGGTGGTGGTCATGCAGCGCTGGTTCGTCAAGGGCCTGGTGGACACTGAAAAATAAAGATAAAACGGGCCCTACCGCTTCATACATCTGCGCTAGCAGCTACATATTTAATAGCAAAATGGCATCCATCTCTCTTCGCAACATCATCAAGCGCTACGGGCACGGCCCCAAGGCCAACCAGGTCATCCACGGCGTGAACGCCGAGGTCAAGGACGGTGAATTCATCGTGATCGTCGGCCCCTCGGGCTGCGGCAAATCCACCCTGCTGCGCATGGTCGCCGGCCTGGAAGAAATCTCCGGCGGCGAGCTGCGCATCGGCGACCGTGTGGTGAACAACCTGGAACCTGCCCAGCGCGACATCGCGATGGTGTTCCAGAACTACGCGCTGTACCCGCACATGACGAACTTCGACAACATGGCGTATGGCCTGAAGATCGCCAAGGTGCCCAAGGACGAGATCAAGGCGCGCGTGGACAAGGCCGCCAAGATCCTCGAACTGGGCCACCTGCTGGAGCGCAAGCCTCGCGAACTCTCGGGCGGCCAGCGCCAGCGCGTGGCCATGGGCCGCGCCATCGTGCGCCAGCCCCAGGTGTTTCTGTTCGACGAGCCGCTGTCCAACCTGGACGCCAAGCTGCGCGCCCAGACCCGCCTGGAGATCCAGAAGCTGCACCGCGAGCTGGGCATCACCAGCCTGTTCGTCACACACGACCAGGTCGAGGCCATGACATTGGCTGAACGCATGATCGTGATGAACGCCGGCAACATGGAACAGTTCGGCACGCCCGAAGAGGTCTACCACACGCCCGCCTCCACCTTCGTGGCCAGCTTCATCGGCTCGCCGCCCATGAACCTGCTCAAGAATGCGCCGAGCGCCGCCCCCGGCACCATCCTGGGCATCCGCCCCGAGCACCTGGATGTGCGCAGCGAAGGCTGGGCGGTCACGGTCGAGACGGTGGAGCTACTGGGCGCCGAGCGCCTGATCTATGGCCGCATCAATGGCGAGCAGATCATCGTGCGCGTTGAAGAAGGCACGCACTCCCCTGCGCCCGATTCCGTGATCCATGTTCAGCCCCGCGCAGATCGCCTGCACGCGTTCGATGCCACCACCGGCAAGCGCATCGCGGCCTGAGCCGATGCCACCCAAGCCAGCTGCCAGTGCCGGGGGCAAGGTTCAGGCCACAGTCCCGGTGCTGGCGTCGCTGGACCTTGCAGAAACCCTGCGGTTCTACACCAGGCACCTGGGCTTTGATCCGCTGCTGGAGATGGACAACTACCTGATCCTGCAGCGCGATGGCTGCGAGCTGCACTTCTGGCCCTGCACCGAGCGCCACATTGCAGAGAACACCTCGTGTTATGTGCGTGCCGACACAGAAGCGCTGCACGCGGATTTCACGGCACGGGGCCTGCAACTGACTCCTCCCACTGTCCAGCCCTGGGGCATGAAGGAGATGTTCGTCATCGACCCCCACGGCAACCTGCTGAAATTTGGTGAACCCGCATGAGCGCCCCATCTCCCATCCTCGCCCCCTGGCCCTACCCCCGCTGGATCGCCCACCGTGGCGCTGGCAAGCTCGCCCCTGAAAACACCCTGACCGCCTTCCGGCTGGGAGCACAGCATGGCTATCGCATGTTCGAGTGCGATGCCAAGCTGAGTGCCGACGGCGTACCGTTTCTGATGCACGACGCCACGCTGGACCGCACGACCAATGGCGCGCAGGCACTGGGCTCGGCAGCGAGCGCGGTCGGGGGCGATCACCCCTGGGCGGCCCTGTCACAGCTGGATGCTGGCGCCTGGCATTCACGCAGCTACGCAGGCGAGCCGCTACCCACGCTGGAGAACATTGCGCACTACTGCATTGCCAACGGGTTCTTGCTGAACATCGAGATCAAGCCAACCCCCGGCGTGGAGGAAAAGACTGGCCAGGTAGTGGGCGAGCATGCGGCGCGGCTGTGGCACGGCCAGGCGGTGTTGCCCCTGTTCTCGTCATTCCGACCCGAAGCGCTGGCTAGCGCCCGCACCACAGCACCCCACATCCCCCGCGCCCTGTTGCTGGACACGCTGTGGGACGGCTGGCACAACACGGCCCGCGAGCTGGGCTGCGTGGCCATCGTCTGCAACCACGCGCTGTGGGATGCGGCGCTGGTTGCGCGCGTCCACGGCGACGGCCTGCGCGCGCTGAGCTACACGGTGAACGACGACTGGGCCGCACAGCGGCTCATCGCCCTGGGCACGGACGGCATCATCACCGACCGCGTGGACTTCTTTTCGCCCGCCACGCCATAGGGCGCGCCTTCAAACCATCCACGCCCCAAGCCAGTGCCACCGTGGAACCGGCTTCGCCGGGCCAGGGGTGGCGTCCCCCTTCAGGGGGAAGGCGCGCAGCGCCTCAGGGGGTCAGTCCAGCTTCGCGCCCGACTTTTTCACCGCCTCGGCCCAGCGTGGCATCTCGGACGCCAGGAATTTCGCGAAGTCCTCAGAGCCCAGAAACGCCGGGTCGGCCCCCTGGCTCACCATGCGGTTGCGCACATCGGGCATCTGCAGCACCTGGCCGAAGGCCTCGCTGAGCTTGTTCACAGCCTCCTTGGGCGTGCCGGCCGGGGCCAGAAAGCCATAGAAACCCACCACCTCGAATCCCTTGATGCCGCTCTCGATCACCGTGGGCACATCGGGCAGTGCGGGGTTGCGCTCCTTGCTGGTCACCGCCAGGGCGCGCACCTTGCCCTGTTTGTGGTACGCGGCGGCCTGGGGAATGCTCTCGGCCATGAACTGCACCTGCCCGCCCATGAGGTCGGTGAACGCCGGGGCGCTGCCCCGGTAGGGGATGTGCACCATGAACAGACCCGTGGCGGTCTTGAACATCTCGGGCACCAGGTGGCTGATGCCACCATTGCCCGCCGAGCCAAAGTTGACCTGGCCCGGCTTGGCCCGGGCGTAGTCCATGAACTCCTTGAGGCTCTTGGCAGGCACGTTGGGGTTCACCAGCAGCGCCAGTGGCTGCATGGCGGTGCGCGCAATCGGCACAAAGTCCTTGAGGGTCGAATACGGCAACCGGCTGTAGAGCCCCGGGTTGATTACCATCACACCCGTGTTGGCCAGCATGATGGTGTGGCCGTCGGGCGGTGCTTTCATCACGTCCTGCGCGCCCACGGTGCCACCGGCACCGGCCTTGTAGTCCAGCACCACCGGCTGGCCGAGCACGGCCTGCAGCTTATCGGACAGCAGGCGTGCATGCTGGTCCAAAGGCCCGCCAGCCGGGAAGCCCACGACCACACGTATGGGTTTGGACGGAAAAGCCTGTGCGTGCACGGCAGCGGAAAGGGCCAAGCCCGCAGCCAGGGTGATCCAGGTACGCAGCAGCTTCATGGGGAATGTCTCCAGCAGTCGGTGTAGGGGGCTTCGTCAGCGGCGGGTCAAACCGCCAATACCCATGACATGGCACGCCATGGGGGCGGCACCAAGGCTATCAGACACAAGGGCGCCAGAGTCCCCAAAACCACCCCTCGCAAACCCTCAAAACACGTGACGGCTTGCTGAAAGCTTCAAGCCTTCCAGCCCCGCACCAGCACCCACTGGCAGGTAGCGCAGGCCACAACCAGGGCGGCATAGGTCAGCATCTTGCCGTCACGCCCCCACAGCACCAGCCCAGCTGCGAGCACCGCCACACCCACGGCAAACAGAATCACCCAGCGCAGCCACACCGACATCGCCGAGGCACTGCGGGAGCCCACCAGACGGCCCGAAAGCACCAACACCAGCGCCATGGCGGCGGCGGGTGCAACAAAGTTGAGAAGGTGGTTGGCGATGTCCAGTGGACCCATGGAATTGACCCAAATCAAGGCTTGAACAAGCAAGGCCGCCTGTTCGGGCCAACAATTTTATAATCGCAGCTTATGGCAGTCTGGGCCCTCGGCATCAACCACACCACCGCGCCGCTCGATCTGCGTGGCCGGTTCGCGTTCGCGCTCGACCAGATTGCCCCCACATTGCACGGTTTGCGCCAGTCGCTGGGCTCCACCAGCCGCCACCCCGGGGTGGAAACAGCCATCATCTCCACCTGCAACCGCACCGAAATTTACTGCGCGGGCGAGCAAGCAGCCATGGACCATACGCTGGGCTGGCTGGCCCAGAGCGGCGGCGTCAGCCCCGCGCTGCTGCGCTCGCACTCGTACACCTTGGAAGACAGCCTCGTCGCACGCCACGCCTTCCGCGTGGCCAGCGGGCTCGATTCGATGGTGCTGGGCGAGGCCCAGATCCTCGGCCAGATGAAAGACGCCGTGCGCGCCGCCGAAACCGCTGGCGCCCTGGGCACCACGCTCAACCAGCTGTTCCAGCGCAGCTTTGCCGTGGCCAAGGAAGTGCGCAGCAGCACAGAGATTGGTGCGCACAGCATCAGCATGGCCGCCGCCGCAGTGCGTCTGGCGGGCCAGCTATTTGAAGACATCTCCGAGACCAAGATTTTGTTCGTCGGGGCGGGCGAGATGATTGAGCTGTGTGCCACGCACTTCGCCGCCAAGAACCCCAAGGCCATCGCCATTGCCAACCGCACCCTGGAGCGCGGCGAAAAGCTAGCCACCCGCTTTGGCGGCGAGGTGATGCGCCTGGCCGACCTGCCCGAGCGCCTGCACGAGTTTGACGCCGTCATCAGCTGCACCGCGAGCAGCCTGCCCATCATCGGCCTGGGCGCCGTAGAACGCGCTTTGAAGAAGCGCCGCCACCGCCCCATGTTCATGGTCGATCTGGCCGTGCCGCGCGACATCGAGCCCGAGGTCAAGGCCTTGGGCGACGTGTACCTCTACACCGTGGACGACCTGGCCAGTGTGGTGCAGACCGCGCAGGCCAACCGCCAGGCCGCCGTGGCCCAGGCCGAGGCCATCATCGACGCGGGCGTGCAGAGCTTCATGCACTGGATGGAGCTGCGCAGCCCTGTCGGCCAAGCCGGTGGTGTGGTACCGCTGATTCAGCAGCTCAACGCCCAGACCGACGAGTGGCGTGCACTGGAAATCGCGCGCGCCAAGAAGCTGCTGGCCAAGGGCGAGGATGTGGACGCCGTGCTCGAAGCCCTCTCGCGCGGCCTCACGCAGAAGATGCTGCACGGCACCTTGGCCGAGCTGCGCGCGGGCGACGCCGAGATGCGCGCCCAGACGGCCCAGACCGTCTCGCGCCTGTTCCTGCGCTCGCAAAGCAAGACGCCCAGCAACAACGGCCTGTAGCGGCGCTCGCCCGCTCCGCAGCCGCCCCGGTTTTCATCAAAATCGGCCTCTAGCGCTTGATAGATAAGCGCCACCAGCTACCAAATATGTAGCAAACCATTTTTCCAGAATTCCATGAAACCCTTTCTCCGCAGCCAGCTGGAGCGCTACGCACAGCGCCTGGGCGAACTCGACTTCCTGCTCTCGCGCGAAGACATCATGAGCGACATGGCGCAGTACCGCCGCATCTCCGTCGAGCACGCCGAGGTCACGCAGGTCGCAGGCCGCTACGCCCGCTACCAGCAGCGCGAGGCCGACCTGGCGGGTGCGCGCGAGATGCTGGCCGACCCCGACATGGCCGAGATGGCACAGGAAGAAATCACCGCTGCCTCCGCCGAGCTGTTGCAGCTCGAAGACGAACTGCAGCGCCTGCTGCTGCCCAAGGACCCCGACGACGCCCGCAGCGCCTTCGTCGAAATCCGCGCGGGCACGGGCGGCGACGAATCCGCTCTGTTCGCAGGCGACTTGACCCGCATGTACACCCGCTACGCCGCCAACGTGGGGTGGAAGGTGGAGGTGGTGAGCGAGAACGCCGCCGAGCTGGGCGGCTACAAGGAAATCGTGCTGCGCATTGAAGGCCAGCCCGGTACGGGCCCCTCCGGTAGCGGTGTGTATGGCGCGCTCAAATTCGAATCCGGCGGCCACCGCGTGCAACGCGTGCCCGCCACCGAAACGCAAGGCCGCATCCACACCAGCGCCTGCACCGTGGCCGTGATGCCCGAGCCCGACGAACACGATGCCATCAAGCTCAACCCGGCCGATCTGCGCATCGACACCTTCCGCGCCAGCGGCGCTGGCGGCCAGCACATCAACAAGACCGATTCGGCCGTGCGCGTGGTGCACTTGCCCACCGGCATCGTGGCCGAATGCCAAGACGGCCGCAGCCAGCACAGCAACAAGGCCAAGGCGCTGCAAGTGCTGCAGGCGCGCATCCAGGAGAAGGAGCGCAGCGAGCGCGCCGCCAAGGAGGCCGCGCTGCGCAAGGGCCTGATCGGCAGCGGCGACCGCAGCGACCGCATCCGCACCTACAACTTCCCGCAAGGGCGCCTCACCGACCACCGCATCAACCTCACGCTGTACAAGCTGCTGCAGGTGATGGAAGGCGACCTGGGCGATGTGCTGCAGGCCCTGGCCCACGCCCGCGAGGCCGAACAGCTCGAAGAGCTGGAGATGGGTACCGCAAGCTGAACCATATTCAGAATTTGAACAATATTGGCCTCTAGCGCTTATCTGTCATGCGCTATCCGCTATTAAATCAATAGTGACCAACACATCCCCCACCCTCGCCCAGGCCCTGAACCAGGCCCACACCCTGGGACTGGCGCGCATCGACGCGCAACTGCTGCTGCTGCACACCCTGGCGCGCCACGACGCAGGCCGCGCCTGGCTGCTGGCGCACGACACGGATGCGATGGAAGAGGCAGCACATGCCCAGTTCATCGCCCTGTGCCAGCGCCGCTTGGCGGGCGAGCCAGTGGCCTACCTCACCGGACGCAAGGAGTTCTACGGCCTGCCGCTGCAGGTGGACGCCCGCGTGCTGGACCCACGCCCCGACACCGAAACCCTGGTGGACTGGGCCCTGGAAGTGATCGCCCCGCTGACATCGCCGCGCGTGGTGGACCTGGGCACCGGCAGCGGCGCCATTGCGTTGGCGCTGCAAAGCCAGCGCGCTGACGCCAGGGTACTGGGGGTGGACGCGAGTGCCGATGCATTGGCCGTGGCCCAGGCCAATGCACAGCGGCTGGGTTTGCCGGCGCGGTTTCAGCGTAGTGATTGGCTGCAAGGCGTGGATGGTTTTTTTGACGCGATCATCTCCAACCCCCCCTACATCCCCAGTGCCGACCCCCACCTGGCCGCGCTGACGCACGAACCCCTGCAGGCCCTGGCCAGCGGCGCAGACGGCCTCGAAGACATCCGCACCATCGTCGCCCAGGCGCCCGCGCACCTGCAGCCGGGCGGCTGGCTGCTGCTGGAGCATGGCTACGACCAGGCCGAAGCCGTGCAGGCCCTGCTCGCCACCCAGGGTTTTGCCTTGGTACAAAGCCGCAATGACCTCGCGGGCATTGCGCGTTGCTCGGGCGGGCAGTGGCCGCTGGCGCAGACAGTGAAATAATCCACCCCATTGCGGGCTTTCAAAACCCCACGCCCGCCAGCCCCTTTCAAGGAGTATTCCCATGAGCGACACCCAACAACGCATCGACACCCTCGTCAAATCCAGCGACATCCTGCTGTTCATGAAGGGCAACGCCAGCTTCCCCATGTGTGGCTTCTCGGGCCGCGCAATCCAGATCCTCAAGGCCTGCGGCGTGGACCCCAAGAGCGTGGTCACCGTCAACGTGCTCGAAGACGACGAAATCCGCCAGGGCATCAAGGAATACAGCAACTGGCCCACGATCCCGCAGCTGTATGTGAAGGGCGAGTTCATCGGTGGCTCGGACATCATGATGGAGATGTACGAGTCGGGCGAGCTCAAGCAGGTGCTGGGCACCGAAGGCTGATCGACGCGGCCACTACCCCGTGCAAACCAGGCCGCCTTCGGGCGGCCTTTTGGTTTGCCCGCAACAGTGGCACCAATCAGGGGCTTTTCCGGTACTGAAGCGGGCATGTTGTGTGCTTGAATGGTTGCGTGACGTAACCATCACAGGAGCATGCAATGACCAGCCATAGCCTTGTTCCCCAGCCACCCGCCCTGCGCTTGCCGGTGGCCCAGATGCGCAATGTGTTCCACCCCGGTGACGTCGAGCGCAAGCTCGCACGGTTGCAGGAGTCGGGCAACCAGCGCGAATACGAAACCCTGCGCACCGTGTACGAACGCATGCTGGAGCGTGGTCCGGAGCGCTTTCAGGTCAAGCCCTCGGGCATCCCCGACATGGCCAGCCTGTATGAGCAGTTGCCCAACTTCACCGAGGTGCTGGACGACGTCAAGCGCCACGTGGCACTGGCGCAGGACAGCAGCGATGGCCTGGAGGTCACGCCCATGCTGCTGCTGGGCCCGCCCGGCATCGGCAAGACCCACTTTGCGCGCCACCTGGCCGAGCTGCTGGGCACGGGCATGAACCTCTTGCCCATGAGCTCCATGACCGCAGGCTGGCTGCTGTCGGGATCGTCCGCACAATGGAAAGGCGCACGCCCGGGCAAGGTGTTCGAGGCGCTGGTGGAGGGCGAATACGCCAACCCCGTGATCGTGGTGGACGAGATCGACAAGGCCAGCAGCGATGCACAGTACGACCCGCTGGGCGCGCTGTACAGCTTGCTGGAGTACGACACCGCCCAGAGCTTTACCGATGAGTTTGCGGAGGTGGCCATCGACGCCAGCCAGGTGATCTGGATCACCACCGCCAACGACACGCGCGGCATCCCCGACCCCATCCTGAACCGCATGAACGTGTTCGAGGTGGAGGCGCCCACGCTGGAGCAGGCGCGCACCATTGCCCGCAACCTGTACCAGGGCATCCGCGCAGGGCACGACTGGGGCCGCCTGCTGGATCCGGAGCCGACGGACGACGTGCTGGACCACCTGGCACAGATGCCCCCCCGTGAGATGCGGCGTGCGCTGATGACGGGCTTTGGCAATGCGCGGCTGGACCGCCGGTCCACCGTGGAGATTGCTGATCTGCCCAAGGCGGCGTCAGGGCGCAGCCGCATCGGTTTCGTGCAATAACAAGGCCCCCGCCGCCAGTCCTGCGCTCGCCCGCAGGACTGGCCTTCGGGGCCCCAACCCCGAAGGCCCACCAGTCCCCCCGGTGTGTGCACACCTGGGGTAGGTGCCTGCGGAACGCCCAGATACACTCAGTCATCCGGTGTGCCGCAGCGCCACGCTCCGTCGCCATTCATGACCCTCTCCCAAAGCCTCTTTGTCATCGGGCTGCTGATTGCAGCCAGCGCCTTTTTCTCCATGGCCGAGATCTCGCTCGCCGCAGCGCGCCGCCTGCGCCTGCGGCAGATGGCCGACGAAGGGGATGCCAGGGCGGACCAGGTGCTGCGCATGCAGGAGCAGCCGGGCGACTACTTCACCGTGGTGCAGGTGGGGCAGAACGCCGTGGCCATCCTGGGCGGTATCGTGGGCGAAGGTGCGCTGAGCCCCCACTTCACCACGCTGTTCGGCCTGTGGCTGTCGGAATCAGCCGCGCAGAAGGCGGGCTTTCTCGCCTCGTTCCTGGTCATCACCTCCCTTTTCATCCTGTTTGCCGACCTGTTCCCCAAGCGCCTGGGCATGGCCGAGCCCGAGCGGCTGGTGGTGCGGCTGGCGCAGCCCATGGCCTGGTGCATGGCGCTGCTGCGCCCTGTGGTGTGGTTCTACAGCCGGGGGGCGGATGCGCTGTTCCGGGTGCTGGGCATGTCGTCGCTGCGGGACGACCGCATCACCTCGGACGACATCCTGGCGATGATGGAAGCGGGTGCGCGTGCCGGTGTTCTGGCCGCCCGCGAGCAGCAGGTCATCACGAATGTGTTCGAGCTGGACACGCGCATGGTGTCCAGCGCCATGTCCCCCCGCGACCGTGTGGCCTTCTTCTTGCGCGACGAGCCGGACTCCGTGATCCGCCTGCGCATTGCGGCCGAGCCTTTCTCCACCTACCCCGTGTGCGAGGGGGACATCGACCATGTGGTGGGCTATGTGGATGCCAAGGACCTGTTCCAGCGCGTGCTGAACAACCAGCCCATTTCGTTGGCCGATGACAGCCTGGTGCGCAAAGTGTTGATCGTGCCGGACCGGCTGACCCTATCGGAGGTGCTGGAGCAGTTCCGACAGGTGCACGAGGACTTTGCTGTCATCGTCAATGAATACAGCCTGGTGGTGGGCGTGGTCACCTTGAACGATGTGATGAGCACCGTGATGGGCGACCTGGTGGGCCCGGCGGATGAAGAGCAGATTGTGCGGCGCGATGAAAACTCGTGGCTCATCGACGGCGTCACACCGGTCGAGGACGTGCTGCGCGCACTGTCGCTGGACGAGCTGCCCCACGCGGGCGACTACGAAACCCTGGCCGGGTTCCTGATGGTGATGCTGCGGCGCGTTCCGCGCCGGACGGACAGCGTGAGCTGGGGTGGCTACAAGTTCGAGGTGCTGGACGTGGACAGCTACCGCATCGACCAGGTCATGGTGTCTCGCCTCGGTACCGCCCAGTCAGCAGGTTCCGGCAACACCATCCCGGCCTCCCCAGCAGACAGCGCTGCGCCGACTTCGACCTAGGCCTTTGGGCGAAAGGGCTCCATCGGCTTTTCGGGAGCTGACTCCTGTTGCCGCATGCAGAATTTGAGAAATTCAGCCAAATTGGCATTTAGCGCTTGATGGATAAGCGCAAGCAGCTATATAAACAATAGCAAACTAGGCAGCGGGCAGCTGTGAACCCTCGGCGAACAACCAGTTGCGCTGTGCGCGAAACACGGCGTCCGGATACGGTGAACGCCCGCGGCTGCCGTTATAACGCCCCAGCGCCATGAACAGGTCGCCCCGCTCCCGGTCGATGTAGTGCCGCAAGATCACACAACCAAAGCGCAGATTGGTCTGCATGTGAAACAACTTGCCCGGGTCACCATCCCCAATCACCCGTGTCCAGAAGGGCATGACCTGCATGTAACCACGTGCGCCCACGCTGGACACCGCGTATTTGCGGAACGCACTCTCCACCTGGATCAGGCCCAGCACCAGGGACACATCCAGCCCGGCACGCTTGGATTCGTACCAGGCGGTCTGCAGGAAGTCGCGACGGACCTCCCATTCGGGCTTGCGGCGGCGCAGGCGGTCGCTCATGGCGGCGAGCCAGCGCACGTAGTGAATGCGGGCTTCGGTGGTGAAAAAATGGGGCTCTGGCGGTGCCTGGTTGGCAATGGCCGAACTGAGGGCGGTGCGCACAGAGTCCATCAGGGGCTCTTCCAGCTGCCCGCCCGCATGGGCCAGCGAGGGCGCCGCCAGCCAAGCCGCAGGTGCAGACAGAGCCGACAGCGCCGTCAGGCACACGCGCCGGGAGACACAGCCCCCATCATCGGGAGCTCTGCCCGCCGCAGAAACCAGCCGCGCCGTGTTCATACCGCCATGCGGCCCTTCACGTGGGCCAGGATGTCTGCCACCGCCACCTTGGTGGCCGCAGGGTCGCGGCGGTGCTGGTACTCGACCACACCGTCTTTGAGGCTCTTGTCGCCAATGGTCACGCGGTGGGGCACACCGATCAGTTCCCAGTCGGCAAACATGGCACCGGGGCGCTCACCCCGGTCATCCAGGATCACGTCCACACCCGCAGCCAGCAGATCGGCATAGAGCTGCTCGGCCGTGGCCTTGACGGCTTCGCTGCGGTCCATGCCCACGGGGCAGACCACCACGGTGAAAGGGGCAATCGCGTCGGGCCAGATGATGCCGCGCTCGTCGTGGTTTTGCTCGATGGCCGCAGCGGGCAAGCGCGTGACGCCAATGCCGTAGCAGCCCATTTCAAAAAATGCGGGCCTGCCGTCGTCACCAAGGAAGGTGGCGTTCATGTCCTTGCTGTATTTGGTGCCCAGGTAGAACACATGACCCACTTCAATACCGCGCTCAATCGCCAGCTCACCCTTGCCGTCGGGCGAGCGGTCGCCCGCCACCACATTGCGCAGGTCGGCCACGGCGTCGGGCTCCGGCAGGTCGCGGCCCCAGTTCACGCCGGTGATGTGGAAGTCCACCTCATTGGCGCCGCAGATCCAGTCAGCCATCAGGGCGACTTCGCGGTCGGCCACGATCTTCAAAGGCTTCTTCAGGCCGATGGGGCCCAGGTAACCGGGCTTGCAGCCGAAATGGTCTTCGATTTCGCCCACCGTGGCAAAACGGAAACCCGCCAGCCCCGGCACCTTGCCCACCTTGATCTCGTTCATGTCGTGGTCGCCGCGCAGCAGCAGCAGCCAGACCTGGGTCTTGACAATTTCGCCGGCTTCGTTGGTTTCGTCTGTAGCCAGCACGAGCGACTTGACTGTAGTGTTCAGAGGCACGCCGAGCAGTTCTGCCACATCGGCGCAAGTGCTCTTGCCAGGCGTGGCCGTTTTGGTCAACTCCTGAGTGGCTGCGCCGCGTGGGCCGGCAGGGGCCAGCGCTTCGGCTTTTTCCATGTTGGCGGCGTAGTCGCTCTGTGGGCAGTAGACGATGGCGTCTTCGCCCGTGGCAGCGATCACCTGGAACTCTTCGGAGAGGTCGCCACCGATGGCACCACTGTCGGCCGCCACGGCGCGGTAGGTCAGGCCAAAGCGGTCAAAAATGCGGCGGTAAGCCTGCGCCATGACCTGGTAGCTGGCCTTGGCCGAGGCTTGGTCACGGTCGAAGCTGTAAGCATCCTTCATGATGAACTCGCGTCCGCGCATCAGGCCGAAGCGCGGACGGCGCTCGTCGCGGAACTTGGTCTGGATCTGATAGAAGTTCTTCGGCAGCTGCTTGTAGCTCTTGAGCTCCTGGCGCGCAATGTCAGTGATCACTTCTTCGCTGGTGGGCTGCACCACGAAGTCGCGGCCGTGACGGTCCTGAATGCGCAACAGTTCAGGGCCCATCTTGTCGAAACGGCCCGTTTCATGCCACAGCTCAGCAGGCTGGACTACGGGCATGGTCAGTTCCACGGCGCCTGCACGGTTCATTTCCTCGCGCACGATGGCTTCCACCTTGCGGATCACCCGCAGCCCCATGGGCATGTAGTTATAGATGCCAGCGCCCAGCTTCTTGATCAGCCCCGCCCGCGTCATGAGTTTGTGGCTGACCACTTCGGCATCCGCCGGAGCTTCCTTGAGGGTGGAAATAAAGAATTGGGAGGCTTTCATCGGAATCGATTGCAGGCAGAACGGGGCCGTCCACTTGCTGCGCGCTAGGCGCCGTGCATAATGGACACAGTTTAAAAATTTGGGGTTTGATTATGCTTGACCGGGACGGCTTTCGGCCGAACGTCGGCATCATCCTGCTCAACCAGAAAAACCAGGTGTTCTGGGGCAAGCGTATACGCACCCACAGCTGGCAGTTTCCGCAGGGTGGCATTGACCGGGGAGAAACTCCCGAGCAAGCCATGTTCCGTGAGCTGCATGAAGAAGTGGGCTTATTGCCCAACCACGTACGCGTGGTGGCCCGCACCCGGGACTGGTTGCGCTATGAGGTGCCTGACCGGTACATCCGCCGCGATGCACGCGGACACTACAAGGGCCAGAAACAAATCTGGTATCTGCTTCAACTGGTAGGACACGACTGGGACCTGAACCTGCGTGCCACCAATCATCCGGAATTCGACGCCTGGCGCTGGAATGACTACTGGGTTCCGCTGGATGTCGTGGTCGAATTCAAGCGTGGCGTCTATGAAATGGCGCTGACGGAACTGGCCCGCTTCCTGCCTCGCCACGAGCAGCGCAACCGCTACCTGCGCAGTGGCATGCGCACGCGCGAGGGCGAACACGCGGGCACCATGTTTCGGACGGGGTCCATGCTGATCAATCCGGGCATGGAGCTTCCACCGGGGGCCAGTTTCGATCCAGATCCGCAGAACAGTGTGCCCGGAGAGCTAGACGGACTGCCTGCGGTCACCACGCCGCGTTAATTCATTGGCGAGGTGATCGCCAGTCCCATGAAAAACGCCTGCAAATCGCAGGCGTTTTTGTTGGTGGACTGATGGTGTCTTTGAGAAGCTACGTTGGCTGCTGGCTTTCGCCGTCAGCTGGCGGCCAGCACCATGTTGTCTCGATGCACCATCTCTGGCTCGGCAACGTAACCCAGAAGCTTTTCGAATTCGGTCGAAGGCTTGCGGCACAACATTCTGGCTTCGGCCGCAGCATAGTTGGCCAGGCCACGGGCAATTTCGGTGCCGGATGCGTCGCGCACGGCAATCACGTCGCCGCGCGAAAAGTCACCCTCCACAGCCGTCATACCGATAGGCAGCAGACTCTTGCCTTCATCACGCACCTTGGCCGCAGCCCCCGCGTCCACCACCACCGAGCCGCGCAATTGAAGGTGGTCGGCCATCCACTGTTTGCGGGCTTGCTTTTTTTGCGTCTGGGCCACAAGGAGCGTACCCAGCGCCTCCCCTTGAACGAGGCGAACCAGCACATCGGATTCGCGCCCCCAGGCAATGACCGTGGAGGCGCCAGAACCAGCAGCACGCTTGGCCGCGAGGATCTTGGTGATCATGCCGCCCTTGCCAATGCTGGAACCCGCACCACCGGCCATGGCCTCCAGCGCTGGGTCGCCAGCCTTGGCTTCGTGCACAAACTGCGCGGACGCATCGCGGCGCGGGTCGGCCGTGTACAGGCCCTTTTGGTCGGTGAGGATGATCAGCGCATCGGCCTCGACCAGGTTCGCCACCAAGGCGCCCAGGGTGTCGTTGTCGCCGAACTTGATTTCGTCGTTGACGACGGTGTCGTTCTCATTGATCACCGGCACCACGCCCAGGCGCAAGAGCGTCAGCAGGGTCGAGCGCGCATTCAGGTAGCGCTCGCGGTCGGCAAGGTCCGCATGGGTGAGCAACACCTGCGCGCTGCCCATGCCTTGCTCGCGCAGCTTGGTTTCGTACATCTGCGCCAACCCCATCTGCCCAACGGCAGCGGCAGCCTGCAGCTCGTGAACTTCGTTCGGCCGCGTGGTCCAGCCCAGGCGCTTCATGCCTTCGGCAATGGCGCCACTGGACACCATCACAACCTCGCGCGGCAACCCGCCATCGCCACGCACCAGAGCCGCCAGCTGACGACTCCACTCGCCAATGGCGGTTTCGTCGAGGCCACGACCCTCGTTGGTCACAAGACTGGAGCCCACCTTGACCACGATGCGGCGGGCGTCACGCAATACGCTGGAAACCATTTTTTAAGTTTTTTTGGCCGCTAGCGCTTATCTAAAAAGCGCCAATAGCTATTATTAATATAGCAAATGAGAACGCAGACTGTGACTGCAAATCAGGCTGGCGCATCCCCTGCAAAACGTGGATCAATTTCCACTGGCTCGTTCTCCACCCGCTGTTCGGACTGCACATGGCGGAAGATGGCATGGATCAGCGGCTCGCAGCCTTCACGCGTCAGGGCAGAAATCTCAAACACCGGCCCCTTCCACTTAAAGCGCTTGACGAAATCCTTCACACGGGCTTCTCGCCCTTCGGTGGGCACCATGTCCAGCTTGTTCAGCACCAGCCAGCGCGGCTTGTTGTACAACTGCTGGTCATACTTCTTGAGCTCGTTGACGATGGCTTTGGCCTGAGCCACTGGGTCCACCGCATCGTCGAAAGGCGCCAGATCCACAATGTGCAGCAGCAGGCGGGTGCGCTGCAGATGGCGCAGAAACTGGTGCCCGAGGCCCGCACCTTCCGAAGCGCCTTCGATGAGACCGGGAATATCAGCCACCACAAAACTCTGCTCCGGCCCCACGCGAACCACACCCAAGTTGGGGTGCAGCGTCGTAAAGGGGTAGTCTGCAATCTTGGGGCGGGCGTTGGACACCGCCGTGATGAAGGTGGATTTACCCGCATTGGGCATGCCCAGCAGGCCCACGTCGGCCAGCACCTTCAACTCCAGCTTCAGGTTCTTCTTCTCGCCGGGCCAGCCCGGTGTCTTCTGGCGCGGGGCCCGGTTGATAGCGCTCTTGAAGCGCATATTGCCAAAGCCGCCATCACCACCCTTTGCAATGGTGATGACCTCGCCCGGGTTCAGCAGCTCGTAGAGCACCTCGCCCGTTTCGGCGTCTGTGATGATGGTGCCGACCGGCATCTTGAGGGTGATGTCGGCACCAGCCGCACCAAACATATCCGATCCCATGCCATGCTCGCCCCGCTTGGCCTCGTGCCTGCGCGAATAGCGAAAGTCCACCAGGGTGTTCAGGTTCGGATCAGCCACGGCAAACACATGCCCACCGCGACCACCATCCCCACCGTTGGGACCGCCGAATTCCTTGTACTTTTCGTGCCGAAAAGACACGCAGCCATTGCCACCATCACCGGCGGCAATGTCAATAAAGGCTTCATCGACGAACTTCATGGGATATCCAGTTTACAAAAGGGCGCAGCGCCGGCAGCAGACTGCCTGATTCTGTCGGAACTGCGGAACGCCTTGCAGGCGCCGTCTGCCGACGACTTGAGCGCCATCGTACAGACCAAACAACAAAGCCCCGGCAAAGCGGGGCTTCGATGGCTACCGGAGGAATGAACCTCAGGCAGGAGTCACATTGACCGTGGACTTGGACAACGCACCCTTGGTACCGAACGACACGTGGCCATCCACCAGGGCGAACAAGGTGTGATCCTTGCCCACGCCGACATTGTTGCCGGGGTGGAAACGTGTGCCACGCTGGCGCACGATGATCGAGCCAGCGCTGATCAGTTCACCACCGAACGCCTTGACACCCAGCATCTTTGGCTTGGAGTCACGTCCGTTTCGCGTAGAGCCGCCGCCTTTTTTCTGTGCCATGACTAGCTCCTTCGATTAAGCAGCAATCGCACCGATTTGCAGCTCAGTGAACTGCTGGCGATGGCCTTGGCGTTTTTGATAGTGCTTGCGACGGCGCATCTTGAAGATGTGCACCTTGTCGTGCTTGCCGTGGGCCACGACAGTGGCTTTCACGGTTGCGCCGGACACCAGGGGCGTACCAACCTTCAGTTCAGCGCCGTTGCCGACAGCCAGAACCTGGTCGATCACAATTTCCTGGCCTACGTCCGCAGCAATCTGTTCTACTTTAATTTTTTCGCCGGAAGCAACGCGATACTGCTTGCCGCCGGTTTTTATGACCGCGTACATGTTGACCTCTTGATATGAGTTCTGCAGACGAATTTCCGCAGAGCCCAAGAGTATAGCGCATTGCAATACAACACACCACCCCCCGCTTTCAGCGACAGCACCGCCGCCTCGATGGTCGCAACGAAGCGCCTCCGGGGCTTCCTATAATCCGGTCTCTTTCTGTGACCACCATCTTGACTGACCACACCGCCCCCGCAGCATCCCCTCTCTTGCTCGTTGCACAAGACATGCACGAGGTCGACAAGGTCATTGGTCAGCGCCTGACGTCCAGCGTCCCTCTGGTGGCCCAGATATCGCAGTACATCATTGCCGCTGGCGGAAAACGCCTGCGACCGGCACTGCTGCTGATGGTCTGCGGCGCCCTGGGGTATCGGGGCGCACATCGGCACGGCCTCGCGGCCGTTGTGGAACTGATCCACACCGCCACACTGCTGCACGACGATGTCGTGGACGCATCCACCCTGCGCAGAGGCCGCCCCACGGCGAACGAAACCTTTGGCAACCCCGCCAGCGTGCTTGTTGGCGATTTTCTGCACACCCGCTCCTTCCAGATGATGGTCGAGGCAGGCAGCATGCGGATCATGGAAATACTCTCGGAGGCCACCAACGTAATCGCCGAGGGTGAGGTGTTGCAGCTGATGAACATGCACGACGCATCGCTCGACGAAGCGGGCTACCTGCGCGTCATTCGCTCTAAAACCGCCAAACTGTTTGAAGCCAGCGCACGCCTCGGCGCAGTACTCGCCGAGAGCTCGCCTGAAATTGAGGAAGCATGCGCAACCTACGGGCAAGCGTTGGGCACCGCTTTCCAGATCATTGACGACGTCCTCGACTATGACGGGGATGCGACTGAGATGGGGAAAAACCTGGGGGACGATCTGCGCGAAGGCAAATCCACCCTCCCCCTCATCGCCGCCATGGAGCGCGGCACCGAAATTCAGGCGCAGGTCGTGCGCCAAGCCATTGAACAAGGCTCGACCGACCAACTGGCAGACATCGTGCAAATCGTCCGCGAGACCGGCGCACTAGAAGTCACACGGGCCGCCGCCTTTGGCGAGGCCCGCCGGGCCATGGCGGCTGCAGCGCAATTACCAACCAACGCATATTCAGCAGCTTTGCTAGAATTGGCTGCACAGTTGCTTACAAGACGCAACTGATCTGCCCATTGCATCAGCTTCTGAGCGCAATCGTGGCACACGGGGTGTAGCTTAGCCTGGTAGAGCGCTACGTTCGGGACGTAGAGGCCGGAGGTTCGAATCCTCTCACCCCGACCATAAATACAAGAGCATTTTCAGCAATAGCGCCCTTTTTGTGGTGCTGTTGCCAATCTCGAATCTCTGTACAGCCTTCAGATGATCGGTGATGATAGGATGGTTTCTTTTCCACACCTAACATATTTCCGGTTACATGGCCGCTGTCGATACTGCCCCCAAAGAAGCCTCCGCAGTGGCCCTCCCCGGATTGGGCAGGGCCCTGATGTCTGCTGGCAAGCTGACCCAAAAGGCAGCAGAGGACATTTACAAAAAATCACAAACTAGCCGGACCAGCTTTATTGCCGAACTGACCGGTTCTGGCGCGGTGTCAGCTGCCGACTTGGCCCATACCGTGTCGGCTGTGTTTGGCGCACCCTTACTCGATCTGGATGCGATTGATCCGTTACGGCTTCCGAAAGAACTGCTGGACGGCAAGATATGCCAAGCATATCGGGTTGTTGTGCTCAGCAAACGGAATAATCGGCTGATTGTTGCGACTGCAGACCCTACGGACCAGGAAGCAGCTGAAAAAATAAAATTCACCACCCAGATGGGGGTGGACTGGATTATTGCGGAGTACGACAAGCTCAGCCGCCTGGTAGAAACCACCACCAAATCGGCCAGTGAGTCTTTGGAAACGCTGACGGGTGGTGGTGGTGATTTTGAATTTGACGACGCACCCATCGAAGAGGCACCAGACAACAACGACACCGGGGCTACTGATGTAGAAGATGCACCCATCGTCAAGTTCTTGCACAAAATGCTGCTGGACGCATTCAACATGCGTGCATCCGATTTGCATTTTGAACCTTATGAGCATCAATACCGCGTGAGATTTCGGATTGATGGTGAATTGCGAGAAATCGCGTCCCCACCAATAGCCATCAAGGATAAGCTTGCATCTCGCATCAAGGTGATTTCTCGCTTGGATATTTCTGAAAAGCGGGTACCGCAAGACGGACGCATGAAACTCAAGGTGGGCCCGGACAGAGTCATTGATTTCCGGGTCAGCACCCTCCCGACCTTGTTTGGGGAAAAGATTGTTATCCGTATTCTGGACCCCAGCAGCGCCAAGCTGGGTATTGATGCATTGGGCTATGAGCCCCAGGAGAAAGAGCGCCTGCTCGAAGCCATTGGGCGGCCCTATGGAATGATCTTGGTTACGGGACCCACGGGCTCCGGCAAAACCGTTTCCCTTTATACCTGCCTGAATCTTCTCAACAAGCCAGGCGTCAATATTGCCACAGCGGAAGACCCATCCGAAATCAATCTCCCAGGCGTTAACCAGGTCAATGTGAATGAAAAGGCTGGACTAACCTTTGCGGTAGCCCTCAAATCCTTTCTGCGGCAAGATCCCGACATTATCATGGTCGGCGAAATCCGTGATCTGGAAACTGCGGACATTTCCATCAAGGCAGCACAAACGGGGCATTTGGTGTTATCAACGCTTCACACCAATGATGCCCCCACCACTTTGACGCGCATGCGCAATATGGGGATCGCCCCGTTCAATATTGCTTCCAGCGTTATTCTCATCACAGCGCAGCGCTTGGCGCGCAGGTTGTGCCCCACCTGCAAAGCGCCGGCCGATATACCGCATGAATCGCTGCTCGAAGCAGGGTACAAAGAAGAAGAAATTGATGGAAGCTGGGTCACGTACCGCCCCGTAGGCTGCTCCGCTTGTAACAACGGATATAAGGGACGGGTCGGCATCTACCAAGTCATGCCGATCTCTGAGGACATCCAACGTATCATCCTGCGCGACGGGAGTGCACTAGAAATCGCCGAACAGGCGAGAGCAGAAGGCGTGCGCTCGCTCCGCGAATCCGGCCTGCACAAGGCAAGACTGGGCTTCACTTCACTGGAAGAAGTGCTTGCCGTCACCAACGAATAACGACTAGAGGGTCCAGCATGGCAACCGCTGCATCACGGGATATCAAGGATTTTGTTTTTGAATGGGAAGGCAAAGATCGCCACGGCAAGATAGTGCGGGGCGAGGTGCGTGCGTCTGGCGAGAACCAGGTGCAAGCCACGCTCCGCCGCCAGGGTGTTTTTCCCACAAAAATCAAAAAACGCCGGATGCGCTCTGGCAAGAAGATAAAGCCCAAAGACATCGCTTTGTTCACGCGCCAGCTTGCCACAATGATGAAAGCAGGCGTTCCACTTCTGCAATCGTTTGATATTGTGGGACGAGGGAATACCAACGCAAGTGTTACCAAACTACTCAATGACATCCGCTCAGATGTCGAA
Source organism: Acidovorax sp. NN32 (assembly GCF_057597245.1). Taxonomy (NCBI): domain Bacteria; kingdom Pseudomonadati; phylum Pseudomonadota; class Betaproteobacteria; order Burkholderiales; family Comamonadaceae; genus Acidovorax; species Acidovorax sp. NN32. The sequence goes on along the minus strand of NZ_CP199679.1, from coordinate 1,192,622 downwards.
ACAGGCACTTCCCTGAATGCTGCATTCCGCAAGCATCCCATGTATTTCGATAGCCTCTACTGCAACCTTGTGGAAGCAGGCGAAGCAGCCGGTATTTTGGAAGCCCTGTTGGACCGTTTGGCCACCTACATGGAAAAAACGGAGGCCATCAAATCAAAAATTAGATCGGCTTTGATGTATCCCATTTCCGTGATCATCGTTGCCTTTGTGGTGGTTACGATCATCATGATTTTTGTAATTCCTGCATTCAAGGAGGTTTTTTCATCGTTTGGAGCCGATTTGCCTGCCCCAACACTTTTCGTGATGGGTATTAGTGAAATTTTTGTAAAATGGTGGTGGTTGATCTTCGGTGTAATTGGTGGAGGTTTTTTCTTTTTCATGCAGGCCTGGAAAAGAAATGAGAAGATGCAGATGTTCATGGACCGCGTGCTATTGAAGATTCCAATTTTTGGGGCTTTGATCGATAAATCCTGCGTTGCGCGCTGGACGCGTACTCTGTCCACGATGTTTGCGGCAGGGGTGCCACTGGTTGAAGCTCTGGACTCCGTCGGTGGTGCTTCGGGCAATTCGGTGTATTCCATGGCAACCGAAAAAATCCAGCAGGAAGTCTCTACCGGTACCAGCCTGACCGCAGCCATGGGCAACGCAAATATTTTTCCCTCCATGGTCCTTCAGATGTGCGCCATCGGGGAAGAATCAGGTTCCATTGACCACATGCTGGGCAAGGCTGCGGATTTCTATGAGGCCGAAGTGGACGAAATGGTGGCGGGCTTGTCCAGCCTGATGGAGCCCATCATCATCGTGTTCCTGGGTACGCTGATTGGCGGCATTGTCGTCTCCATGTACCTCCCAATCTTCAAACTCGGCCAAGTTGTGTAATGGAGATGCCCGTTTGGTGGAATGCAAGTTTGGGCGGGATATTGGGACTTCTGATCGGTAGTTTTCTCAATGTGGTCATCTATCGCCTTCCCAAAATCATGGAACGCCAGTGGGCTGAGGAAATCCGGGCAGCGCAGGCGCAGAGCGCGCAAGGAGATGCCGGTGCCGCACCTCCTGAACAGGAGCGGTTCAACCTCATGGTTCCCCGTTCCCGCTGCCCATCGTGTGGGCACATGGTCCAGTGGTATGAGAACATCCCTGTTTTGAGCTACCTTTTTCTGCGTGGGCGTTGCTCCGCGTGCGAGGTGCGGATCTCGGTACGCTACCCCTTGATTGAGATGGCGACGGGGGCCCTTTTTTTCCTGTGCATCCAGCGCTGGGGGATGACGCCCACGGGGCTCGTCTGGTGCGGGTTCTCGGCAGCCTTGGTCGCCTTGGCGTTCATCGACTGGGACACGACCCTGCTCCCGGACGACATCACTTTGCCGTTGCTGTGGGCTGGACTGCTCGCTTCCGCGCTGCAGTGGATTGACGTGCCCTTGTATGCCTCCGTGCTCGGCGCGGCAGCGGGGTATCTTTCGCTCTGGCTGGTTTACTGGGGATTCAAGCTCGCCACGGGCAAGGAAGGCATGGGCTATGGGGATTTCAAGCTGTTTGCCGCATTGGGTGCCTGGTTTGGCTGGCAGGCGCTGATCCCCATCATCCTGATGTCCTCAGTCATCGGTGCCGTCATCGGTATCGGGATGAAAGTCTTCAGCAGCCTGCGTGAAGGCGGCTACATCCCTTTCGGCCCCTTCCTGGTCGGCGCTGGTTTTACCGCCATGGTGTTTGGCCCCAACGCTATCCTTAACGCTGTCTTGAACCTTCTGGGCCTATAAACGATGAATCCGCGCAGGCGCCCCTTGCGCCTTGGCTTGACCGGGGGCATTGGCAGCGGAAAGAGCACCGTGGGCGGCATGTTCGCCGCGCTGGGAGGCAGCCTGATCGATGCAGACCAGCTGGCTCGCGACGTGACAGGCCCGCAAGGAGCTGCCATGGACGCAATCAGCGCCACTTTCGGGGCAGACTTCGTGGATGCCTCCGGCGCACTGGACCGCGCGCGAATGCGTGCTCTGGTCTTCAGCCACCCCGAGGCACGCGCCCAGCTCGAAGGGATCGTGCACCCTCTGGTTACCCTGCATAGCAACGCGAAGGCCCAGCAGGCTGCGGACCAAGGCCATGCCCTGATCGTGTTTGACATCCCGTTGCTGGCGGAGTCCGGCCGGTGGGCCCGCAGGCTCGATGCTGTCGTGGTGGTGGATTGCTCTGCAGAAACGCAGATCAAGCGGGTCATGCAACGCAGCGGCCTGGCGCGAGAGGTGGTGCAAGGCATCATCGCCTCGCAGGCAAGCCGCACGGCGCGCCGCGCCGTGGCAGATGCGGTGATTGCCAACGACATGGATTGCTCGCTAGAGGACCTGCGCCTGCAGACCCAGCAAGTGGCCACGCTGTTCGGGCTATGATGCGAACGAAACCGTTTGTGCTTTCACCCCATGCCGTGCGCCACCGGCGTCAGAATACTCCCTGAGCCCCCAGGAACCCGCCAGCGTGATCCTTTACGAATATCCCTTTAACGAGCGTCTCAGAACCTATCTGCGGCTTGAGCAGTTGTTCCGCCGGTTGGGAGAACTGATTCCCCGCTCCCACGCGCTCGACCACCACTTTGCGCTGGTAACCATCTTCGAAATCATGGATGTGGCGGCACGGGCCGACCTCAAGTCGGATGTGCTCAAGGACATCGAGAAGCACAAGCACCAGCTCGATAGCTACCGTGGCAATCCCTCGATCTCCGAAGCGGCCCTTGACGCAGTCATTGCCCAGCTCGACCGTTGTTTCACAGCTCTCAACACCCAATCAGGCAAGTCCGGACACTTGCTCACCGAAAACGACTGGCTGATGAGCATCCGCAGCCGGGTGGGCATTCCCGGTGGCACCTGCGGGTTCGATTTGCCTGCGTATTACGCGTGGCAGCACCATGAACCGGGTGTGCGCCAGCAGGCCCTCGAAGAGTGGGCATCGACCCTGGCCCCGCTGGCCGAATCCATCTATGTGTTGCTCAAGCTGCTGCGCGACTCTGGCGTTCCCCAGAAGGTGGCAGCAGAGCGCGGTCAATTTCAGCAGAACCTGCCGCAGGGCCGCACATTCCAGTTGCTGCGTCTGCGCATTGACCCGGCCCTGAACCTGATTCCCGAGATCAGTGGCAACCGCCTGATCGTCTCGGTGCGGCTCATGCGCCTGGAAAGTGATGGGCGCCTGCACGCAAGCAATGAAGATGCGGCCTTCGAGCTGACCCTGTGCGCGTAAGCTGCGGCGCCGGATAGGCAGCAGGCAAGGACATTGAGAACGACGACGAGCATGGCCAACTCTACGCACACCCAACCACGAGCACGCATCGTCACCTGCCCCAGTTGTGGCGGTGACAGTGTCTACAGCCCCACCAATGTGTACCGCCCATTCTGCAGCGAGCGGTGCAAGCAGATCGACCTCGGCGCCTGGGCCAGCGAGGACTTCCGCATGCCTGCAGAGGCTCCACCCGCCGACGAACCTTATGGCGATCCTCGCCTGCAGCACTGACCTCGACTGGGAATTGCCCAGGATTTCAAACAAAATTGGGCTCTAGCGCTTACCAGTGAAGCGTTAGTAGCTATCAATTCAGCAGCAAACGAAAGTCACTCCGGCGAATGTTCCAGGCCACGCTCTTCAGCGAGCCACTGCAGCACCGGGTAGGCACCGGGCAGCACCGGTGACACCGTCAGTGGCATCTGCTGCCACTCCATGGTCTGCCCCTCGCGCATTTCGAACTCGCCCGTCCATTCCCAGACCTTGCACCAGTGCAAGCGCACCAGGGCATGTGGGTAGTCGTGTTCCGTGACTTTCCAGACACTGGCAGCGCCGATGGTCACGCCCAGCTCTTCCACCAGCTCTCTGCGCAGCGCCTGCTCCACAGTTTCGCCCGCTTCGACCTTGCCGCCCGGAAACTCCCAATATCCGGCATAAGGCTTTCCCGGCGGGCGTGTGGAGAGCAACATCGCGCCATCGGCCCGCAAGAGGATACCGACAGCCACCTCGGTGTGCTTGCGCGCCGTTGTCGCGGCCGGTGTTGCAGGCGCAGCAGCGGATTTGGCAACAGAATCAACCATCGTGGCGCCCCGCATAGTCACGCGCAAACTGGTAGGCCACGCGGCCACTGCGCGAGCCGCGCTCCAGCGCCCAGACCAGCGCCTCGGGCCGGGCCGCTGCAATCGCGGCGCCAGAGACCCCGAAGGAGGCCAGCCACTGGGCGACGATGGTCAGGTACTCCTCCTGGCTGAAGGGGTAGAAGCTCACCCACAGGCCAAACCGCTCAGACAGCGAAATCTTCTCCTCCACCACTTCACCGGGGTGCACTTCGCCATCAGCGGTGTGGGTGTACGTGAGGTTTTCAGCCATGTATTCGGGCAACAGGTGGCGCCGGTTGCTGGTGGCGTAGATCAGCACATTGGGCGTGGAGGCGGCCACCGATCCATCCAGGATCGACTTGAGCGCCTTGTAGCCTGGCTCGCCGTCTTCAAAGCTCAGGTCATCGCAAAAGATGATGAATTTCTCGGGCCGGTCAGCCACCACATCCACGATATCCGGCAGGTCGACCAGGTCCGCCTTGTCCACCTCGATCAGCCGCAGACCCTGCCCGGCGTACGCATTCAGGCAGGCCTTGATGAGCGATGACTTGCCGGTTCCACGTGCACCGGTTAGCAGCACGTTGTTGGCGGGCTTGCCCAACACAAACTGCTCGGTGTTGCGCTGGATCTTTTCCTTTTGTCCGTCGATCTCTTTGAGATCCGCCAGCTGCATCGCGGCCACATGGCGCACGGGCTCCAGGGTGCCGTGGCCACTGCTGCGCTTGCGGTAACGCCAGGCGATGGACAAAGACCAGTCCGGCGCTCCCAGGGGCTGGGGCAGCACAGACTCGATGCGGGCGATCAGTTGCTCGGCCCGCTCGATCAGATGTTCAAATTTTTGATTCATTTCGGGCCTAGCGCTTATCTATCAAGCGCCAAAAGCTATCAAAATAGGAGCATTTTTACGAACGATAGTCCGCATTGATCGTGACGTATTCGTGGCTGAAATCGCAGGTCCACACCGTGTCGGAGGCCTCGCCCCGGCCCAGCAGCACACGCACTGTGATCTCGCTTTGCTTCATCACGCGCTGGCCGTCTTCCTCGCGGTAGGCGGGGTTGCGTCCGCCCTGAATGGCTACGTGTACGTCGTCCAGGTAGAGATCGATACCGGTCTGGTCGAGGTCGTCAATGCCCGCGTAGCCCACGGCCGCGAGGATGCGGCCCAGGTTTGGGTCGCTGGCATAGAACGCGGTTTTGACCAAAGGCGAATGGGCGATGGCGTAGGCCACCTTGCGGCACTCTTCGCCGGTCTTGCCACCTTCTACCTGCACGGTGATGAACTTGGTAGCGCCTTCGCCGTCGCGCACAATGGCCTGGGCGAGCTTTTGCGATACCGCCAGCATGGCGGCCTTGAGGGCTTGGCCCTCGGCGCTTGCCAGAGACGTAATGGGCGCATGCGCGGCCTTGTTGGTCGCCACCACCACAAACGAATCGTTGGTGGAGGTGTCGCCATCGATGGTGACGCGGTTGAACGAGCCATCGGCCAGCTCGCGGGCCAGCTGCTGCATGACGACAGGGGCCACGCAGGCGTCCGTGGCCATGAAGCCGAGCATGGTGGCCATGTTGGGCCGGATCATGCCCGCGCCCTTGCTGATGCCGGTGATGGACACGGTGGCACCACCAATCTGCACTTGGGCAGAAAAGGCCTTGGGCAAGGTGTCCGTGGTCATGATGCCTTCTGCGGCGCGCGCCCAGTGGCCCGGCTGCGCGTCGGCAATGGCGGCGGGCAGGCCTGCCTCGATGCGGTCGTTGGGCAGCGGCTCCATGATCACGCCGGTGGAAAACGGCAGGATCTGCTCGGGCGCTACGCTGAGCTGGCGCGCGAGGGCAACGCACGTGGCGCGCGCACGCGCCAGGCCATCAGCGCCCGTGCCAGCGTTGGCATTGCCGGTGTTGATCAGCATGGCACGGATGGGCTGTCCGCTGGCAAGGTGATCGCGGCTGATCTGCACCGGCGCCGCGCAAAAACGGTTCTGCGTGAACACGCCCGCCACGCTGGCGCCCTCATCCAGCAGGAACACGGTGAGATCCTTGCGGTTGGCTTTGCGCACACCAGCTTCGGCAACGCCAATGCGCACTCCAGCAATCGGGTGCAGATCAGCGGCAACGGGGGCAACTAGATTGACGGGCATGGGGGTCCTTCTGAAAAACTGCGGCCGATTATCCGGAAAACTGTGGCACGCCAATGAAAACACGGGCCGAAGCCCGTGTTGTGTGGATCAGGAAATCAGGCGAGCTTGCCGTGGCACTGCTTGTACTTCTTGCCGCTGCCACAAGGGCAAGGATCGTTGCGGCCCACACGCATGCCCTCCGGCAGCGCCAAGTCCTGCGCCTGCGCATCCACCGTAGTTTCGACCTCGCCCGTTTCGGTCGGCGCGGTATAGGTCACGTTGGCAATGCTTTCGCCGCGGCTTTCCATCTCTTGTGCGGCCTGGTCCAGCTGCTCCTGCGACTGCACCTGCACAGTCATGAGGATCTTGGTGACTTCGTTCTTGACCTGGTCGATCAGCTGGCGGAACAGTTCGAAGGCCTCGCGCTTGTATTCCTGCTTGGGTTGCTTCTGCGCATAGCCACGCAGGTGAATGCCCTGGCGCAGATAGTCCAGTGCGGAGAGGTGGTCGCGCCAATTGGAGTCGAAGCTCTGCAGCAGCACCATGCGCTCGAACTGCGTGAAGTTCTCGCGCCCAACCTGCGCCACCTTGGCGTCAAACGAGGCATGGGCAGCGGCCAGCACCTTCTCCAGGATTTCATCGTCGGTGATGGCGCTGGCGCCCTGCACCACCTGCTGCAAGGCAATCGACACCTGCCATTCTTCGGCCAGCACCTTCTCCAGCGCGGCGAGGTCCCACTGCTCTTCCACCGATTCGGCGGGCACATACTGGCGCACCAGATCGGTCATGCAGTCTTCGCGCATGGCAGCGATCACGTCCGACAGGTCGGCAGCATCCAGGATGTCGTTGCGCTGCTGGTAGATCACCTTGCGCTGGTCGTTGGACACATCGTCGTATTCCAGCAGCTGTTTGCGGATGTCGAAGTTGCGGGCTTCCACCTTGCGCTGGGCCGACTCGATGCTTCGCGTCACGATGCCGGCTTCGATGGCTTCGCCATCGGGCATCTTCAGGCGGTCCATGATGGCCTTGACGCGGTCGCCCGCGAAGATGCGCATCAGGGAATCGTCCAGGCTCAGGTAGAAACGCGACGAGCCCGGGTCGCCCTGACGGCCCGAGCGGCCGCGCAGCTGGTTGTCGATGCGGCGGGACTCATGGCGCTCGGTCGCAATGATGCGCAAGCCACCCAGTTCCTTGACCTTCTCGTGATCGATCTTCCACTGCTCGCGCAACGCCGCCACCTTGGCAGCGCGCTCCGTTTCAGACAAGGACTCGTCGGCCTCGATGGCCGCCACATCCTTTTCAATGTTGCCACCCAGCACGATGTCGGTCCCGCGACCGGCCATGTTGGTCGCGATGGTGATCATGCCCGCACGGCCTGCCTGGGCCACGATGTCCGCCTCCCGTGCATGCTGCTTGGCGTTCAGCACCTGGTGCGGCAGGCCTTCCTTGTTCAGGAGCTGGTCGATGATTTCAGAGTTCTCGATCGACGTGGTGCCCACCAGAACGGGCTGGCCGCGCTCGTGGCATTCACGGATGTCCTTGATGGCGGCTTCGTACTTCTCGCGCGTGGTCTTGTAGACGCGGTCCAGCTGGTCGTCGCGGCGGCTGGGGCGGTTCGGCGGGATGACCACGGTTTCCAGGCCGTAGATTTCCTGGAACTCGTAAGCCTCGGTATCGGCCGTGCCGGTCATGCCGGCGAGCTTGTTGTACAGGCGGAAATAGTTCTGGAAGGTGATCGAAGCCAGCGTCTGGTTTTCGGCCTGGATGTTCACGCCTTCCTTGGCTTCCACGGCCTGGTGCAGGCCTTCGCTCCAGCGGCGGCCCGACATCAGGCGGCCGGTGAACTCGTCCACGATCACGATCTCACCGTTTTGCACCACATAGTGCTGGTCGCGGTGGTAGAGGTGGTTGGCACGCAGCGCGGCATACAGGTGGTGCATCAGCGTGATGTTGGCCGGGTCGTACACCGAGGCCCCCTCGGCAATCAGGCCCTGGCTGGCCAGGATGCGCTCAGCGCTCTCGTGGCCCTGTTCTGTCAGGAACACCTGGTGCGTCTTCTCGTCCAGCGTGAAGTCGCCAGGCTTGGTCACGCCTTCACCCGTGCGCGGGTCGGCTTCGCCTTCCTGGCGCACCAGCAGGGGCACCACCTTGTTCATGGCGATGTACATCGCCGTATGGTCTTCGGCCTGGCCGCTGATGATCAGCGGTGTGCGGGCTTCGTCGATCAGGATCGAGTCCACCTCATCGACGATGGCGAAGTTCAGGCCTTGCTGCACGCGGTCCTGCGCTTCGTAGACCATGTTGTCGCGCAGGTAGTCAAAGCCGTATTCGTTGTTGGTACCGTAAGTGATATCAGCTCGGTAGGCTTCCTGCTTTTGCTCGCGCGGCATGTTGGGCAGGTTGATGCCCACCGTGAGGCCCAGGAAGTTGTACAGGCGCCCCATCCACTGCGCATCGCGGTTGGCGAGGTAGTCGTTCACGGTCACCACATGCACACCCTTGCCCGACAGGGCATTGAGGTACACGGGCAAGGTGGCAGTGAGGGTCTTGCCCTCACCCGTCCGCATTTCGGAGATCTTGCCAAAATGCAATGCCATGCCACCCAGCAGCTGCACATCAAAGTGCCGCATCTTCATGATGCGCTTGGAGCCCTCGCGCACCACGGCAAAGGCTTCGGGCAGGATGTCATCCAGCGATTCGCCCTTGGCCACACGCTCCTTGAACTCCTGCGTCTTGGCCTTGAGCTGCTCGTCCGACAGCTTCTCGTAGTCGGGCTCCATCGCATTGATGCGGGTCACCGTCTTGCGGTACTGCTTGAGGAGCCGGTCATTGCGGCTGCCGAATAGTTTGGTGAGGAAGTTGGTGGCCATGCGAACAGGACCGCCTGCCCCGCTGCAAGCAGCGCGTCAAGCGACCGAAATCCCTAAGATGAATTGAGTTCAGGTGGGTCCATCACCAAGGATTGCAAGCACTGCAATCCCGGGCCGTGAACACCGGACCCGCGATTTTACCTGCCCGCTGCAAGTGTGGCCGGCTGGCCGGGCGATGCGTGCGGCTGGATCGCCGCAACCTGCGCACCCGCAGCCGTGCCGCCAGCGCTGAGAAACTTCTGTGGGTCCTGGAAAACCCCTTGCACCAGCACCTCAAAGTGAAGATGGGGACCGGTGGAACGCCCTGTGGTTCCCACTTCGGCAATCTTCTGGCCACGGCGCACGATGTCGCCCTGCTTGACCAAGGTGCGCGATGCGTGGGCGTAGCGCGTGACCAGCTGGTTGCCGTGGTCCACCTCGATCATGTTGCCGTAAGCCGGATGGTATTCCTGCGTCACGACTACACCCCCCGCAGCTGCCAGGATCGGTGTTCCGGTATCTGCCTGAAAATCCAGGCCCGTGTGCAAGGCCGACTGGCCGGTGATTGGGTCTACGCGCCAGCCAAACGCCGAGCCCGGCACCCGTCCGGTGACAGGTGCATGGGTAGGAATCATCTTCTTGCGGATGTGCTGATCAAAAAGGCGCGATTCGAGCACGGTCATCAAATCCACACGCTGGTTGGTCAGGCGCTCCAGCTCGTCAAGGGTGGATTGCAGTTCCTCCATGGAGAGATTGCGTGCACTGACCAACACCCCTCCACGACCATCGGACTTCTGGACATCGGCTGGCGCCATGCCTGCAAGGCCCAGCACGCGGTCGCCCAAGGATTCCAGCTGCACCATGCGGGCCTGCATCTCGCCAACGCGGCGGGCCATGGCATCCAGATTGGCACGCATGAAACGGTCCCGCTCGGCAAACTCGTCCTTGACGACCAGCCGTACCAATGACCCCACAATCGGCCAGCCTTCACGCGCGCCCTTGAGAAACACCCAGTGGTACAGCGTCGCAGCCACCAGCATGAGGCACAGCGACAGCAAGAGCCCTGCCAGGATCAGGCGGGTGCCCGACAAGTGAATGGCCCGGCTGCGCGCCAGCCTGGCGTCCGTGATAATCAGATGCACTACGAATTCTCCACGCCCGAAGACGCACACCATGAACCGCCGCCACTATGCCGTCACCCTGCAGCAAGCCAGCGAGGACTCTCCCACGCTGGCCAAGCTCACAGCGCTGACACGCGACTCCAGTGATCGGCTCAAGGCCATTGAAATGCTGATTCCTGCGGCGCTGCGCCCAGCGATCCAGGCCGGCCCCATTGATGGAGACTCCTGGTGCCTGCTGGTCAAAAGCAATGCCGCCGCGGCAAAAATACGCCAACTGCTGCCTGCTTTGCAGGCGCATTTGCGCAGCCGGGGGTGGGAGGTTAACGCGATTCGCCTGAAAGTTCAAACCTGACGGTCAACGCCAGGATCAGGGAATGCGGGGAGGAACAGGAGAAAACTGGTGCCGGTTGTCGGAATCGAACTGACGACCTACCGCTTACAAGGCGGGTGCTCTACCAACTGAGCTAAACCGGCGAAGGCTGCATTTTATCGTGGAAAAAGCAGCCTCAAAAAAACAAGGGGCGGTTATTTCACCCGCTTGAGCGATGGCCGAGCGCCACCCGCAGCCGGAGGTGGTCGCGGCGCGTCACCCCCTTCGTCGCCATCTTTCCTGCCGTCATCCGCAGATACCAGCTGCACCACGCGGTCCTCGGAAGTTTGCGCTCCAATTGCAGCAGAAGCATCTTCAGAAGACACCGCTTCTGCCAGCACGGGAGCGATGGCCCCGGCAGCAGCTGCACCACCAGCAAGCACATCCACCGGGGGTGGAAACGCCATACCCTGCCCGTTTTCACGGGCATAAATGGCGATCACCCGCCCCACCGGCACGAGGATCTCACGCGGCTTGCCGCCAAACCGGGCCTTGAACTCGATGAAATCGTTGCCCAGTTGCAAGGCACTCGTCGCATCAAAACTGATGTTCAGGACGATCTCACCATCCTTCACGTATTCACGCGGCACCTGCACCGAATCATCGACACGCACCGCCACATACGGCGTCAGCCCGTTGTCGGTGCACCACTCGTACAAGGCACGAATGAGGTACGGGCGTGTGGACGTGGATTCCTGTGCGGTCATGAAGGTGAAAGGCAACTGCTGTGGATAGGGAGCGGGGCAGGCCGCAAGTTACTTGCGCATGACCTTCTCGGATGGGGTCAACGCCTCGATGTACGCAGGGCGCGAGAAGATGCGTTCTGCATACTTGAGCAGCGGAGCTGCATTCTTGCTGAGGTCGATGCCATAGTAGTCGAGGCGCCACAGCAGCGGGGCAATGGCCACGTCGAGCATGGAGAAGTTGTCGCCCAGCATGTACTTGTTCTTGAGGAACACAGGAGCCAGCTGCGTCAGGCGGTCACGTATGTGCGCACGCGCCTTTTCCAGCGCCTTTTCGTTGCCCTTGGTCGCGCGCGACTCCAGGATGTTCACGTGCACGAACAGCTCCTTCTCGAAGTTGAGCAGGAACAGGCGCACACGGGCGCGGTCTACGGGGTCGCCGGGCATCAGCTGGGGATGGGGGAAGCGCTCGTCGATGTACTCGTTGATGATGTTCGACTCGTACAGGATCAGATCGCGCTCGACCAGAATGGGAACCTGGCCGTAGGGGTTCATCACGCTGATGTCTTCGGGCTTGTTGTACAGGTCCACATCGCGGATTTCAAAGTCCATGCCCTTTTCGAACAAGACAAAACGGCAGCGGTGGGAGAAGGGACAGGTCGTACCCGAGTAAAGCACCATCATGGTGGGAGGCTCCTAAAAATCAAAAGAGTGGGACGCCAAAAGCGCCCACTCTGCAAAAAAACCAAGGCACCCCGAAGGGTGCTTTCAATGGATATGACTGCTGCGCGCGTTACTTCACATCTTTCCAGAAGGCTGCGTTGAGCCTCCAGGCAATCACCGTGAACACACCCAGGAAAATCAGCACCCAGACACCCACTCGCTTGCGGGTGTTTTGCGCGGGTTCTGCCATCCACTGCATGTAGTTCACCAGGTCACCCACGGTCTGGTCGTACTGCAGCGGGGTCATCAGACCAGGCCTGACCTGCTCCCAACCCTTGAAAACCTGGGTCTTGTGACCATGGCTTTCGTGCTCTTCAAACACTGGGCGGCGATCACCCTGCAGCTCCCACAACACGTGGGGCATGCCCACGTTGGGGAACACGAGGTTGTTCCAGCCGGTCGGCTTGGTTTCGTCGCGGTAGTAAGTACGCAGGTAGGTGTACAGGTAATCCGCACCCGAACCACCCGCGCCAGCACGCGAACGGGCGATCACGGTCAGATCGGGGGGATTGGCACCAAACCAGGCCTTGGCCTGCTTGGGATCAATCGCCGCCTTCATGGTTTCGCCGACCTTGTCCGTAGTGAACAGCAGATTGTCCTTGACCTGCTGATCGGTCAAACCGATGTCTTTCAGGCGATTGAACCGCATGAACGCTGCAGAGTGGCAATTCAGGCAATAGTTGACGAAAACCTTGGCGCCATTTTGCAGCGAGGCCAGATCGTTCGTCTTGACGGGGGCCTTGTCCAGCGGAATGCCACCGCCTGCAGCCAGTGCAGAGCCAGCAGCCAGACCCAGGGCGGCCACCAACGTGAGGATGATTTTCTTCATTGTTGTTATCTCCTGGGGCTCAGTGCGCCACAAAGGTCACGCGGTCGGGCACGGCCTTGGCCTCGCCAATACGGCTCCACCAGGGCATCAGCAGGAAGAACCCAAAGTAGAACAGCGTACCCACCTGCGACACACGTTCGCCAATGGGCGAAGGGGGTTGCACACCCAGGTAGCCCAGGATCAGGAAGATGATCACGAACACGCCATACAGGTATTTGTGCCAGTCGGGACGGTAGCGGATCGACTTCACCGGGCTGTGGTCCAGCCAGGGCAGGAAGAACAGGATGATCACGGCACCACCCATCACCACCACACCCCAGAACTTGGCGTCGATCGACAGCATCAGCACCACCGCCACGACGGCGGCACCGGCGATGCCGGCCTTGATGAAACTTGGCAACTTGGCCTTGAACACACCAAAGGCAGCACCCGCCAGCACACACAGCACCAGAACGTACATCATCTCGGTCGTAATGGCACGCAGCATCGAGTAGAACGGTGTGAAGTACCAAACCGGCGCGATGTGCAACGGCGTCACCAGCGGATCGGCCGGGATGAAGTTGTTGTACTCCAGGAAGTAGCCACCAAACTCAGGCGCAAAGAACACCACGGCCGTGAACGCCATCAGGAACATGCTCAGCGCGAAGATGTCGTGCACCGTGTAGTAGGGGTGGAAAGGCACGCCATCGAGCGGCTTGCCATTGGCATCCTTGGGCGCCTTGGGGCCCTTGATTTCCACGCCGTCAGGATTGTTGGAACCCACGTCGTGCAACGCCAGCAAGTGGGCCACCACCAAGCCGAGCAGCACCAGCGGGACAGCGATCACATGGAAGCTGAAGAAGCGGTTCAGCGTGGCATCACCCACCACGAAGTCGCCACGGATCAGCAAGGCCAGATCAGGACCGATAAAGGGAATGGCAGCGAACAGGTTCACGATCACCTGGGCGCCCCAGTACGACATCTGGCCCCAGGGCAGCAGATAGCCCATGAAGGCCTCGGCCATTAGGCACAGGAAGATGGCGCAGCCGAAGATCCAGACCAGTTCGCGCGGCTTGCGGTAGCTGCCGTAGATGAGGCCACGGAACATGTGGAGGTACACCACCACAAAGAACGCTGAGGCGCCTGTGGAGTGCATGTAGCGGATCAGCCAGCCCCAGGGCACATCGCGCATGATGTACTCGACCGAAGCAAACGCCAGGCTGGCGTCGGGCTTGTAGTGCATGACCAGGAAGATGCCGGTCACGATCTGAATCACCAGCACAACAAGGGCCAGCGAGCCGAAGATGTACCAGAAGTTGAAGTTCTTCGGAGCGTAGTACTCCGACATGTGCACCTTGTAGGCGTCAAAAGCGGTCGGGAAGCGGTTCTCGAACCAGTTCGTGACCTTGGCACCTGCCGAGGCGTTGGGGGAGATTTCCTTGAATTCAGCCATGTCGATTTACCTCAGGCCTTCTTGTCTTCGCCGATCAACAGCAGCGTGTCGGACAGGTACATGTGCGGCGGCACTTCCAGGTTGTCAGGCGCCGGCTTGTTTTTGAAGACCCGGCCAGCCACGTCGAACGTGGAGCCGTGGCAGGCGCACAGGAAGCCACCGTGCCAGTCGTCTGGCAGCGAGGGCTGTGGGCCGGTCTGGAACTTGTCTCCGGGCGAGCAACCCAGGTGGGTGCAGATGCCCACGCCCACAAACACTTCCGGCTTGATCGAACGGTGCTGGTTCTTGGCGTACTCGGGGGTGGGGTACGTCTTGCGATCCGACTTGGGATCGGCCAGCTGCGATTCCGTCTGAGCGAGAGACTCCAGCTGCTGGGGAGTGCGCTTCAGGATCCACACAGGCTTGCCACGCCATTCAACGGTCAGCTTTTCGCCGGGCTGAAGGGCGGAGATGTCCACCTCTACAGCGGCACCGGCCGCTCTGGCTTTTTCCGAAGGCTGAAAACTACTGACGAAAGGCACTGCAACTGCCACTCCGCCAGCGGCACCGGCACATCCGGACGCAATCAGCCACGTCCTTTTACTGGTGTCGACTGGTGTGTCACTCATGGGGATCCTCGGTAAACATCGCTATTGTTGGGTCAACCGCGAATTGTAGCGGAGTGAAAATGGTTATTTCAAAGTGGGTGACTGTCTTGACAGGGCACCGCGCCGGGCAATACTCCGGCATCACCATTCAAACAAGGAGCGCACCATGGGGATGATGCAGGAGTTCAGGGAGTTTGCGGTCAAGGGCAATGTGATCGACCTTGCCGTCGGCGTGATCATTGGAGGGGCGTTCGGCAAGATTGTGGATTCGGTCGTGTCCGACCTGATCATGCCGGTGGTGGGGCTGGTGTTCGGCAAACTCGACTTTTCCAACCTCTTCGTGGTGCTGGGGTCCGTGCCACCGGGCACGGCCATGACGCTCGATGCCCTCAAGAAGGCGGGCGTGCCGGTGTTTGCCTATGGAAACTTCCTGACCGTGGCCGTCAACTTCATCATTCTGGCGTTCATCATCTTCATGATGATCAAGCAGATCAACCGCCTCAAGCGCGAAGCCCCTGCGCCAGCCCCCGAAGCCCCAGCCGCGCCCGCCGAAGACATCGTCCTGTTGCGCGAGATCAGAGATAGCTTGAAAAAATAACGCCCCTTTGAGTCGCTACGCGCCTTCCCCCTGAAGGGGGACGCCGCCAGCGCGGCGGAGTGTCCCTTGCGCGGTGGCTGCTGGCTCGGGGCGCGCCAGTTTGAAGCCCCATCCCTCAACAATCCGCTATCGAATCGATAGTTTTTTGTTTTTGCGCTTAGCCACAGCGCCATGGGACTGTTTCATCCACAAAGGGTCCGCGCCATGCGCACGGCCTCGATGAGGCTTGCAGCATCGGCAATACCCTGCCCCGCTATGTCAAACGCGGTGCCGTGGTCGGGGCTGGTGCGCACCAGGGGCAAGCCCAGGGTCACGTTCACCCCCTTGTCCACCCCGAGGTACTTCACCGGGATAAGCCCCTGGTCGTGGTACATGGCAATGACCACGTCGAACTCTCCAGCGCGATGGGGCGTACTGCGCGCGCGCATGAACACCGTGTCAGGAGCGAAGGGCCCCCGTACATCCAGCCCCTGCGCGCGCGCAGCGGCGATGGCCGGCGCAATCACCTCGGCTTCCTCGTTACCGAACAGCCCGCCCTCGCCCGCGTGGGGATTGAGCCCCGCCACCGCGATGCGCGGCGCCCGCCCCAGGCTGCGCACCAGGGCAGCGTGCGTGATTTGCAACGTCTGCAGGACGTTGTCCGTGGTGACCGCCGCAATGGCATCGCGCAGCGACATGTGGATACTGACCAGCACCGTACGCAGCTCGTCGCTGGCGAGCATCATGCGCACGGGCATTTGCGCCAGCGATACCCCCTGGTGCGCGGCGGCCTCGGCCTGCAGCAGCTCGGTGTGGCCCGGAAACGCCACGCCCGCTGCCGCCAGGGCCTCCTTGTGCAAGGGCCCCGTGACCAGCCCCGCCACCTCGCCCCGCAGCGCCGCGCGGGCGGCCCAGACCACGCTGTCTGCGGCGGCACGGCCAGCGGCGGCGCCAATCTGCCCCCAGGGCTGCGGGCCAGGAATGCCTGGCAACTGCAACACCGGAACACAGCGGGGCGGCACGTCCAGCACATCGGCGGGCGCAGCAATCTGTGCCACGGGTACCCTGGGCACGCCGGGCCGCACGATGGCCTGGGCCGCACGCCGCAAGGTGGCGACATCGCCCACCACGAAGCAACCCACCAAATCGGCTGGCGCATCGCGAAAGGCCTTGGCCACGATTTCGGGGCCGATGCCGGCAGGATCACCCTGGGTAATGGCGAGAGGCTTCATGGAAGTTTGATTTCAGATAAAAAGTGACCCTAGCGCTTTATTGATAAGCGCAAATAGCTATTATTTTCATAGCTAAAAACCCAGGCTACCAGCGATCAGGCAGGATTGTCGATCTCGATGAATTGGTGGCCCAGACCCAACCGCCCTGCAACCTGCGCCGCCACCGCAGGCGCCCCATAACGCTCGGTCGCGTGGTGCCCTGCGGCGATAAAACCCACCCCCATCTCGCGGGCCAAGTGCGCCTGGGGCTCGGAAATCTCGCCGGTGATGAACACGTCGGCCCCAGCCGCAATCGCAGCCTCGAAGTAGCCCTGCGCGCCTCCTGTGCACCAGGCCACGCGGCAGACTGGCCGCTGCGCAGCAGCGCCTTCCGGCGGCACCCAGGTGACGGGACGGCCCAGGGCCTGCGCGACATGGTCTGCCAGGGCCTGCCCATCGGCAAACGCGGCAGGCCCGGCAAAGCCCAGATCGTTCTCGCCAAACCGCGCGTCGGCCACGAGCCCCAGCACCCGGCCTAGCTGGGCGTTGTTGCCCAGCTCCGGGTGGGCATCCAGCGGCAGGTGGTAGGCAAACAGGTTGATGTCATGCGCGAGCAGCAACTGCAAACGCTGCTTCATCCAGCCCGTCACCCGGCCGTCTTGCCCGCGCCAGAACAGGCCATGGTGCACGAAGATGGCATCCGCTTGGGCAGCAATGGCCGCGTCGATCAGGGCGCGGCTGGCCGTCACGCCGCTGACGATGCGGCTGATCTCGGCCTTGCCCTCCACCTGCAAGCCGTTGGGGCCGTAGTCCTTGAAGCGCTCGGGTTGCAGCAGGCTGTCAAACGCCTGCAAAAGTTCGGTGCGGGAAATGCTCATGCAGCTATTGTCGCGCGTGGCCCACGCCCACACATGGGGGACAATGCTTTTCTCCGGGAGGCAGCCGTGGCATGCACACCGCCCGCCGCCCCTTCTCCAGCCCATCACCTGTACAGAATTTCATGAAACGCATCTGGCTGTTGTTCTCGCAGGCCGTCACGGTGTTCGTTGCGGCCTACTTCGTCGTCGCCACCCTGCAGCCGAGCTGGCTGGGCCGGGGCGCCACCACACGCTCCGGCGCGGGCATTGCGCTGCTCGAAGCACCCCCTGCCCCGGCCAATGCGCAACCTGCGGCGGGCAGCTTCAGCGCTGCGGCGCGCCAGGCGGCGCCGGCGGTGGTCAGCATCAACACCAGCAAAGCCGTGCGCCATCCGCGCAGCAACGACCCCTGGTTCCAGTTCTTCTTTGGCGACCAGGGTGCCCAGGCGCAGGCCGGGCTGGGCAGCGGGGTGATCGTGAGCCCCGACGGCTACATCCTGACCAACAACCACGTGGTGGAAGGCGCCGACGAGATCGAAGTCACGCTGACCGACAGCCGCCGCGCCCGCGCCCGCGTGATCGGCACCGACCCCGACACCGACCTGGCCATCCTCAAGATCGAACTCGACAAGCTTCCCGTCATCGTGCTGGGCAACTCGGACGTACTCGCCGTGGGCGACCAGGTGCTGGCCATCGGCAACCCGTTTGGCGTGGGCCAGACGGTGACCAGCGGCATCGTGAGCGCGCTGGGCCGCACACAGCTCGGGATCAACACCTTCGAGAACTTCATCCAGACCGATGCGGCCATCAACCCTGGCAACTCGGGCGGCGCGCTGGTGGACGTGAATGGCAACCTCATGGGCATCAACACGGCCATCTACTCACGCTCGGGCGGCAGCATGGGCATTGGCTTTGCAATCCCCGTGTCTACGGCCCGCATGGTGCTGGATGGCATCGTGCAGGACGGCCAGGTCACACGCGGCTGGATTGGCGTGGAGCCCAACGAACTCTCACCCGAACTGGCAGAAACCTTCGGCGTGAAAGCCACCGAGGGCGTAATCATCACCGGCGTGCTGCAGGACGGCCCCGCCGCTCAGGCGGGCATGCGGCCCGGCGATGTGATCGTGCGGGTTGAAGGCAGGAAGGTGAGCAATGTGTCCGAGTTGCTGACCGCCGTGGCGGGGCTCAAGCCCGGCACTGCGGCACCATTCAACGTGCAGCGTGGCGACAAGATGGTGGAACTGAGCATCAACCCCGGCGTGCGCCCCAAGCCTCAGCGCAATGTGAGGCGGTAAGCCCCCTCTGAGCCGCTGCGCGTTTTCCCAAAGGGAGACGCCTCCAGCGGCCTCGCAAAGCCGGTTCCGCGGTGGCACTGGTATTGGGCACGCGCCAGTTTTTAGGGGCTGCGCGCAGAACACTGCGACATGGCCGCTGATGCGACCCGTCAGCTATTAAAAATATAGCTTGGAGCGCTTATCCAACAAGCGCTAGAGCTCATTTTCACGAGAAACTCAACCTTCAGGCGTTGGAGGCGGGCTCGCTACCCTCTTCCGGGGCTTTGGTGTGCTTGATGAAGATCTGCGCCGCCCAGATGCCCACCTCGTACAGCAGACACATGGGGATCGCCAGCGACAGCTGCGACACCACATCGGGCGGCGTGACGATGGCAGCGATCACAAAGGCGATCACGATGAAATAGCCACGAAACTCCCGCAGCTTCTGCACGCTCACGATGCCCATGCGGGCCAGCACCACCACGGCAATCGGCACCTCGAAGGACAAGCCAAACGCCAGGAACATCGACAGCACAAAGCTCAGGTAGGCCTCGATGTCTGGGGCGGCGGTGATGCTCTTGGGCGCAAAGCTCTGGATAAACGCAAACACCTGGCCAAACACCAGGTAGTAGCAAAACGCCACCCCGATGAAGAACAGCAGCGTGCTGGAGATCACGAGCGGCAGCACCAGCTTCTTTTCGTGCGAATACAGGCCCGGCGCCACAAAGGCCCACACCTGCCACAGCACAAACGGCAGTGCCAGCAAAAAGGCCGACATCAACAAGATCTTGAGCGGCACCATGAACGGCGAGATCACCGACGTGGCGATCAGCGTGGCGCCCTTGGGAAGGTGGGCCACCAGCGGCGCCGCCAGAAAGTCATACAGCGCGCCAGGGCCAGGGAAGAAGAACAAAATCGCCGCCGCAATCGCGATGGCAATGATGGCCTTGACCATCCGGTCGCGCAGCTCCATCAGGTGCTGCACAAACGGCTGCTCGGTACCGGCCAGCTCGTCTTCTTTGGAAGGGGTTTCGGACATGTTGGGTTTTCGTGGGCGTCAGGGCCGCCCATGCAGCGCGCGGTGCGCTGGTGGCTGCTGCATCAATGGAATTTACGGGGACGGAAACGCGCCACACGGGCCGCGCCGGACTGTGCCTTGGTGCGCACACCGCTTCGGGCCTTGTACCACTGGGGCACCGCACCCCGCTTGAGGCGCCAGTTCTTGCCGGGGTGTTTGTAAGCCGGCACGACGGCGGTCTGGTCCTGCAACGCCGAGCTGGCGGTGTCGGTAGCCTCGGCCCAGTCCTTTTCGAACTCGCTGGCGCTGGTCTGGATGGAGTTGTGCACATCGCGTGCGGCGTTCTCCACCGTGTCCTTCATTTTCTTGAGCTCGTCGAGCTCCATGGACCGGTTGACCTCGGCCTTCACATCGGACACGTAACGCTGGGCCTTGCCCAGCAGGGTGCCCACCGTGCGGGCCACACGGGGGAGCTTCTCGGGTCCGATGACTATAAGAGCCACCGCGCCGATCAGCGCCATCTTGGACAGGCCAATATCAATCATGGATCAAGCGCAAAGCGTGCGGGTGCCAGCGGGAACAGCCCGCTCAGCTCTTTTGCTTGGCTTCGACATCGATGGTGGTCTTGTCGGTCGCAGGGTTGTTGGCAACCTGGCCTGCGGGTGGGGTGGTGGTGGCTGCCGCGTCGGCCGAACCGTCTTTCATGCCGTCCTTGAAGCCCTTGACGGCGCCCCCGAGATCGGAGCCCATGTTCTTGAGCTTCTTGGTGCCGAACACCATGACGACGATCAGCAGCACGATCAGCCAGTGCCAGATGGAAAAAGAGCCCATGGAATATCTCCTAACGAATTGCAATCATTTTAGACGGGGGGCGTGACAGGAGTTCACAGCCCAAGCAGAACTGCGGGAATCTCCCTGCACGACCCGTCAGCCTGGTTCAGCCTTTGAGCCACGGACGGGGACCGCCCATCACATGGATATGGAGGTGGTGGATTTCCTGACCACCTTCAAGCCCCGTGTTTACCACGACGCGAAAGCCACCCTCCGGGTACGGGTTGCAGCCCTGCTCCATTGCCAGCCTCGGCGCCAGCGCCATCATGCGCCCCAGCACACCCGCGTGTTCCTCGGTGACCTGCGCCATCGAAGGGATATGCAGCTTGGGCACCATCAGAAAGTGCACCGGCGCCCAGGGGTGGATGTCGTGGAAGGCGAAAATTTCTTCGTCTTCATAGACCTTCTTCGAAGGAATCTGGCCTGCGATGATTTTGCAGAAGAGGCAGTTCGGATCGTGCATGAGGAAAATGTCAGTACAAAATTAACAGGTCACCAGGCGCTGCTCGCCATCCAAAGCGGTCGCAACCGGCGCGCGCGAAGCCAGTGCCACCGTGGAACTGGCTTTGCCAGGCCACGGGTGGCGTCCCCCAAGGGGGAAGGCGCCGTAGGCGGCACAGGGGGGCTTCACGTATTTTCAGCGATATTGATGGTCGGCCGCACACCCACATCCTTGCGGTGCGCGTGCAGCCATTCCTGCCCGGCCGTGCGGCCGAGGGCGAACAGTTTGCGCACAAAGGCCATGTCCGCACGGGCCTTGCTGTCGGCGCCAAAGGGCTCCAGCACGGCGCCGCCGTCGATGCGGTGCATCCGCACGCTTTTGTAGCGGCGCGCATCCAGCTTGCCCTCGGCCAGCAGACGGCGCACGAACTCGATGGCGCGCAACTCGGCCAGCAGGCTGGCATTGAAGGTGACTTCGTTCATGCGCTCCATGATTTCCTGGCCTGAGTGGGGCAGATCCAGATGTTCGATGGGGTTGATCTGCACGAGCAGTATGTCGGAGGTCTCGGTCTGATAGATCAGCGGGTGCAACGCAGGGTTGCCCGAATAGCCGCCGTCCCAGTAATGCTCACCGTCGATTTCCACGGCCTTGAACAGCGCTGGCAAGCAGGCCGACGCCATCACGGCATCCGCGCTCAGCCGGGGGCCAGAGAAGATTTCGCCGCGCCCGGTGCGCACGTTGGTGGCGCACACAAACACCTTGGGCCCGCCCGCCGCAGCGCTGGCGCGGCGCACGGAGCACAGCAGGTCAAAGTCCACCTCGCGCTCCAGCAGGCGGCGCAGCGGGTTGATGTCGAGCGGATTGGTCTGGTAGGGCGAGAGCCACTGGCGCATCAGCCCCATCATGGGGTTGGCGGCCGACAGGGGCGAGCCCCACATCAGGCTGCCCAGCGTGCCCACGCCCTCCCACAGCCGGGTAAGCGTTTCACGCGCCTGGACGCAACCAGCCAGGTGCGCTTCGTGGGGGTCTTTGTGCTCCTGTGCGGCTTTGGCAAAGCCGTGCGCCATGGCCACGGCATTCATCGCGCCGGCGCTGGTGCCGCTCACACCGTCAAACTGCCACTGGCCGTCCTCCAGCAAGGCATCCAGCACACCCCAGGTGAGCGCACCGTGGGAGCCCCCACCTTGCAGGGCCAGGTTCAGCCGTGGCAGGGATGACAAGTGCGACAGGGACGCCGTCGGTTCAGGCATCCACTGCCTGGTTCTTGCTCATGGCCAGCATGCCGCGCACGATGCGGTACAGGAACCACAGCGAGATCAGCCCCCAGGCAATCCAGCCCGGCGCAATCAGCAGCAGCCACAGGGGCGCGGTCACCACATACAGAACACCAGCCCAGATCGTCGAGCGGATGCGCCACGAAAAATGATTGGCCTGCCAGGTGCCTTCGGCATCGCCGCGTTTGACGAGATCGAGCACCAGCGCAATGACGAGCAGCAGCGCGCTGGCTTGCGCACCCGGCAGCACGGCCCCCACGGCCACGATGAGGTGCAGCACATAGCTGACCCAGCCGATGTTCTTCAGGCCCTGGGCCTTTTGCTCATTGCTTTGCACGTCGATGATGTCGTTCATGGGGCCCCTTCTTCGGCAGTGCGCGCAACCACCTTGCGCAAGGCTTTTTCCTCGATGCCGCTGGTGCCCTCGCGGCGCTCCAGCTCGGTCAATACATCGGCAGGCGTGAGGCCATAGTGGGCCAGCGCCACCATGGAGTGGAACCAGAGGTCGGCCACTTCGTAAACCAGCTTGGACTTGTCGGCGCCGTGGTCCACATCCTTGGCCGCCATGACGACTTCGGTGGCCTCCTCGCCGATCTTCTTCAAAAACGCGTCCGGCCCCTTGTGCAGCAGGCGCGAGACATAGCTCTTGTCGGGATCGCCGCCGTTGGCAGGCTTGCGGCTTTCAATCACATCGGCAAGGCGTGCGAGGGAATCGTTGGAACTCATGGTCTTGTCGTCCATTGCCATTACTTGTAGATGGATTCAGGGTCTTTCAAGACCGGATCGACCGCGTGCCAGGCTCCGTCCTTGAGCACGCTGAAAAAACAGCTGTGGCGGCCTGTGTGGCAGGCGATGCCGGGCTCGTGGCCAAGCTGGGTGACCTTGAGCAGCACCACATCGTTGTCGCAGTCCAGGCGGATCTCGTGCACGGTCTGCACGTGGCCGGACTCTTCGCCCTTGAACCACAGCTTCTTGCGCGAGCGGCTGAAGTACACGGCGCGGCCGAGTTCTGCCGTCTTGGCAAGGGCCTCGCGGTTCATCCAGGCAAACATCAGCACGTCGCCCGTGCCCTGCTCCTGCGCAATCACGGGCACCAGGCCCTGCGCGTCCCATTTCACTTCGTTGAGCCAGTTCATGGGCGGGATTGTCGGTGATTTGAATGACCAGCCCGCCTGCCGGGCGAGCGGTTTTGAGGTCATTTTTGCCTCTAGCGCTTATCCATCAAGCGCCAGCAGCTATCAAAATGAGAGTTCAATGAAAAAACAGATGCATCGTCGGGCAGCTTGCAGCCAATTGCAGCACTGCGCAGCGCGTAAATCTGACTACAAAAACAATAGCTATCAGCGCTTTCACACTCAGCGCCAGAACCACTTTTGATCGAAGATTTACTTTGCCACGGTCAAAAACACCCACTTGCGATCCCAGTTCTTGCGACCCAGGTACTTGATGGCAAACGCATAGCGCCCCGGGGGCAGAAAATCCTGCGTGAGGGTTTCCTGCTGCGTCACCACGGGCTGGCCATTCACGCGCACGCTTTGCTGCGCTACCAGCTCCGATTCGCTCTCCAGATCTTGGCCGTCGAGGGCATAGACGGTGACATCGGGCTCTTCCTTCTCATCGCCCACCAGCGGCAAACCCAGCGTGTTGGCGCGGGTTTCCACGTCCAGCGCGAGCGTGCCCAACACGGGTTCGCGCACGATCCAGTGCACGTCACGCACATTGCTGTTCAGCGTCTGGAGCAGGGCCTTGAGCTTTTCGAACTCGGCCTTGTCGGCAATCACCTCCACCGGCTTGCCGCCGATGGTCGCGTCAAAGCAGCGGCCAATGCGGTGCACACAGGGCAGGCGCTCAGAAAAACTCGCGTACGACGGGGGCGGCACCTGCTGCGCCGCAGCGGGCAGTGCCATGGCCGCCAGGGCCACCACCAGCGCCCAACGCGCGCCCGCGAATGGCGTCGTCACAGACGCACCGGAATGCCGCGCTCGGCCATGCGGGCCTTGGCCTGGCCCACGGTGTATTCGCCGTAATGGAAGATGCTGGCGGCCAGCACCGCGTCGGCGCCGCCAGTCTGGATGCCGTCGGCCAGGTGGTCGAGGTTGCCCACCCCGCCCGAGGCGATCACGGGCACGCTCACCGCATCGCTCACCGCGCGGGTCAGCTCCAGGTCAAAGCCTGCCTTGGTGCCGTCGCGGTCCATGCTGGTCAGCAGGATTTCGCCCGCACCGCGCTGCGCCATCTCGGTGGCCCAGGCGATGGCGTCCAGGCCGGTGTTTTTGCGCCCCCCGTGGCTATACACATCCCAGCCCGCACCGATGGGCTGACCATTGGCGCCCAGGCGCTGCGCATCCTCGGCCGAGCGACGCTTGGCGTCGATGGCCACCACGATGCACTGAGCACCGTACTTGGCAGACACGGCGTTGATGACGTCAGGGTTGGCAATCGCGGCCGAGTTGAAACTGGTCTTGTCGGCGCCAGCATTGAGCAGCCTGCGCACGTCTTCCACAGTGCGCACGCCGCCACCCACGGTGAGTGGAATGAACACCTGGCTGGCCACGGCCTCGATGATGTGCAGGATGAGGTCACGGCCATCGCTGGTGGCGGTGATATCGAGGAAGGTGAGCTCGTCAGCGCCCTGCGCGTTGTAGCGCGCGGCAATTTCGACCGGGTCGCCTGCGTCGCGCAGCTCGACGAAATTGACGCCCTTGACCACACGGCCTCCGGTGACGTCGAGACAGGGAATGATTCGTTTTGCGAGCATGTCAGTGAGCGATTCGTTGATTAGGCGCTACCGAGGCCAGCAGACGCCGTGGAACTGACTTCGCCAGGCCACTGGCGTCGTCCCCTGGGGGAAGCGGCGAAGCCGCTCAGGGGGGATCGGTTTCAGCCGTTCAGTTCGTCGGCACGCGCTTGCGCCGCAGCAAAGTCCAGGTCGCCGCTGTAGATGGCGCGGCCGCAGATCACACCTTCGACGCCTTCGCTCTCCACCGCGCACAGCTGCTCGATATCGGTCATGTTCGACAGCCCGCCCGAGGCGATCACGGGGATGCTCAAAGCCTGGGCCAGCTTCACCGTAGCGTCGATGTTGATGCCCGAGAGCATGCCGTCTCGGCCGATGTCGGTGTAGATGATGGATTCGACGCCCCAGTCCTCGAACTTCTTGGCCAGGTCCACGACCTCGTGGCCGGTGAGCTTGCTCCAGCCGTCGGTAGCGACTTTGCCGTCCTTGGCGTCGAGCCCCACGATGATGTGGCCGCCGAAGGCGCTGCAGGCGTCTTTGAGGAAGCCAGGGTTCTTGACCGCAGCCGTGCCGATGATCACGTAGCGCAGGCCGCCGTCGATGTATTTCTCGATGGTGTCCAGGTCGCGGATACCGCCGCCCAACTGCACGGGAATGTCGTCGCCCACCTCTTTCAGAATGGACTTGATGGCGCTGTAGTTCTTGGGCACGCCCGCAAACGCACCGTTCAAGTCCACCAGGTGCAGGCGGCGTGCACCGGCATCCACCCATTTGCGCGCCATGGCGGCGGGGTCTTCACCAAAGGTGGTGGATTGGTCCATATCGCCTTGTTTGAGGCGTACGCAGTGGCCGTCTTTGAGGTCGATGGCGGGGATGAGCAGCATGGTGGTGGAGTTCGGGTGAAAAAGGGCGAGACGCAGCTCGGCCCGAACGGGTGGCGGTTAAGGGATCAGGGATTCCAGTGCAGAAAATTGCGGTACAGGGCCAAGCCATGCTCCGCGCTTTTCTCCGGGTGAAACTGGGTCGCAAAAATATTATCGCGTGCAATGGCGGCGGCGAACAAACCGCCGTAGTCCGTTTGGCCTGCGCAGTGGGCAGGATTTTGCGGCACGGCGTAGAAACTGTGCACAAAGTAAAAGTAGCTGCTGTCCGGCACGCCAGCCCACACCGGGTGCACGCCGCCGCCGTGGTGGGCGTGGGGCATCTGCCGCACCTGGTTCCAGCCCATCTGGGGCACCTTGAAGCGGCTGCCGTCGGGCTGGGTGCGGCCTGCCAGGTCAAACTTGAGCACATCGCCAGGGATGAGGCCCAGGCCCGGCGTATCCCCCTCGGCGCTATGGTCCAGCAGCATCTGCATGCCCACGCACACGCCGAACATTGGCTTGGAGGCAGCGGCTTCGAGCACCGATTCCTGCAGGCCGGACTCGCGCAGCTCGCGCATGCAGTCGGGCATGGCGCCCTGCCCTGGCAGCACGATGCGCTGGGCGGCGCGCACGTCTTCGGGGCGCTGGGTGACGACCACGGTCCAGCCCGTGCCCTCGGCGGCGGCCTGCACGGCCTGCGACACCGAGCGCAGGTTGCCCATGCCGTAGTCCACGACCGCCACTGTTTTTGCTTCCATATTCATAGCTACTAGCGCTTATCCATCAAGCGATAGCGCCTGATTTAACCCAAAATTTCACAACGAACCCTTGGTGGAGGGGATGACACCGGCCGATCGCGGATCACGCTCCAGCGCCGCACGCAGCGTGCGCCCGAACGCCTTGAAGATGGTCTCGCACTGGTGGTGTGCGTTGACGCCCTTGAGGTTGTCGATGTGCAGCGTGACGCCCGCGTGGTTCACAAAGCCCTGGAAGAACTCGAACACCAGTTGCGTGTCGAGCTGGCCGATGCTGCCGGCCGTGAACTTCACATCCATGTGCAGCCCAGGGCGACCCGAGAAATCCACCACCACACGCGACAGCGCTTCGTCCAGCGGCACATAGGCATGCCCGTAGCGGCGGATGCCTTTCTTGTCGCCCACGGCGCGCGCAAAAGCCTGGCCCAGCGTGATGCCCACGTCTTCCACGGTGTGGTGGCCGTCGATGTGCAGGTCACCCTCGCAGTCGATGTCGAGGTCGATCAGCCCATGGCGGGCGATCTGGTCGAGCATGTGGTCGAAGAAGCCGATGCCGGTGTGCAGCTTCGCCTGGCCGGTGCCGTCGAGGTTGATGCGCACACTGATGCGCGTTTCGGCGGTGTTGCGGCTGACCTCGGCGATGCGGTCTGCCATCGGGTCGGCCGATGGGGCGGAAGGTACGAGTGCGGAGGAAGTCATAGGGAGGCTTGGAGTGCGGCCAGCATCTGCGCGTTGTCTTCGGCATTGCCTACCGTCAGGCGCAGGCAGTTGGCCAGCAATGGGTGCATTGTAGAAACGTTCTTGACGAGCACCTTGCGGTTTTTCATACCCTCGTAGGCCTTGGCGGAATCCGCCACACGGATCAGCACCATGTTGGCCTCGCTGTCCCAGCACTTTTCGACACCCGGCATCTGGCGCAGGGCTGCGATGAGCGTGGTGCGTTCGGCACGGATTTCCGCCGCCTGGGCGGCGAAAACTTCGGCGTGTTCCAGAGCAAACAGGGCGGCTTCGCAGTTGAGCACGCTCACGTTGTAGGGCGGGCGCACCTTGTCGATCTCGCTCACGAACGCCGAGGGCCCGATGAGGTAGCCCAGCCGCACGCCTGCGAGGCCAAACTTGCTGAGCGTGCGCATGAGCAGCACGTGCGCGTTGCGCGCGGGCTCAGCGCGCATGCGGTCGATCCAGGTGCGGCTGGCAAAGGGCTGGTAGGCCTCGTCCATGACCACGATACCGCCCTGTGCGCCCGCGGCGTCGATGATGCGCTGCACCGCGCCCTCGTCCCACAGTGTGGCCGTGGGGTTGTTGGGGTAGGCGATGTAGGTGATGGCGGGGTTGTGCTGGGCGATGGCCGCCAGCATGGCGGGCTCATCCAGCTCAAAGTCGGGCGTGAGCGGCACGCCAACGAAGTCCAGACCCTGCAGCTGCGCGGACAGCGGGTACATCACAAAACCCGGCATGGGCGCGAGCATGGTGGCGCGCTGGCCCGTGCCGGGTTGGGCGCAGGCCAGGGCCAGCAGGGTGATGAGTTCGTCCGACCCGTTGCCCAGCACCACGCCGTAGCCCTCGGGCATGCCTGCATATTTGGCGAGGGCGGCCTTGAGGTCCAGCAGGCGGTCGCCGGGATAGCGGTTGAGCGCCACCGCGCCCAGGCGCTGGCCCAGCGCGGCCTGGAGGTGCGCGGGCAGGCGGAACGGGTTCTCCATCGCGTCCATCTTGAGCATGCCGGTGGAGGGCTGCACGCCGTAAGCGTGCATGGCGCGCACGTCGGGGCGGATACGGGCCAGGGCTTGGAGAGGAGACGACGCAGGAGTAGTCATTCGGTGGTGTCCAGTTCGTTGGGGGTGACAAGAAAAGGGTTGATCGGCCGCACGGCGTCCATCGGCTGGTCGTGTGGCAACGCTTCGGTGAGCAGGTAGCGGCAGCCCTGCTGATGGGCGGACGAGAGGATGAGCGCATCCCAGTAGCCCAGGCGGTAGCGGTCCTGCAGGTCCCAGGCGCCGTCCACCGTGTAGGAGTCGAGGTGCGGCGGCAGCCACACGCGCAGGCGGCGCACCTGGGCGCGCACCTGCTGCAGCACGTGGGGGCCATCAAAACGCTGGATGGCCTGGTTGTACAGCTCGTTGAGCACCTGCGAGCTGATGCGGCCGCTGCGCGTCTGCCAGCAAAAGCTGATCCATTCACGCGCCCGCGCCTGGCGCCCGGCATCGCGGTCGTCCACGCTGGCGAGCAGGATTTCGGTATCGACAAAGATGGGGACGGTGGCCATGCGTTTTGCCCGGTTTAGCGCAGAAACAGGGTTTCGCGCGGCACATAGGGCCCGCTGGACGCGCCCCAGGATTCAAACCCAAGTGCCTCGCGCATGGCCTGTGCGTAGGCGTCTTCTTGGCGCATCTTTTCGGCCAGCCATTCACCGAGCAGGCGCGAGACGCTGCTGCCGCGCTTGGCGGCTTCCACGCGGACCCATTCGGCAACGGTGTCGTCCATGGTCACGGTGATGTTTTTCATGGACTAAATATTACACGAACTTCGTGTACCACGAATTTCGTGTTGATTAAAACACCACAATCAAGCCGCCTTGCGCTGTGCCCCGCCCTGCAGCATCTGGCACGCCATGTCACCCACGGTGCGCAGCGCCTCCAGATGGGCAGGCGACCAGTCGCCGCCCACGCCAATGCGCAGGCAGTTGCGGAACCGCCCGCTGGCGCTGAACACCGTGCCGGGTGCGATCAGGATCTGCCGGGCCAGGCAGGCCTCGTGCAGTTGCACGGAATCGAGCGCGCGAGGCAGCTCCAGCCACAGCAGCAGGCCGCCGGGCGGGTCACTCACGCGCGTACCCTGCGGGAAGTGCGCGGCAATCACGTGGCGCACCTCATCCATGCGCGCCGCCACGGCCGCACGCAGCTGGCGCATGGCGGCGGCGTGACCCGTCTGAGTGATGAGGTCGGCCAGGGCCAGCTCCAGCACGGCGGACTGGCCACCCGCCTGCAGGTCCTTGATGGCGCGCAGCTTGTCGGCCCAGCGGCCGGCCTCCAGCCAGCCCAGGCGCAGGCCCGGCGCCAGCGTCTTGGAGAACGAGTCGCACAACATCACATGGCCTGTGGTGTCGTACGACTTGACGGTGCGGCGCATCTCGCCCACCTCGACCAGATCGTTGTAGATCGCGTCCTCGATGACCGCCATGTCGTGCCGCGCCGCCATCTGCACCAGGCGCCTGCGCTCGGCCTGGGGCATGCAGCTGCCCAGCGGGTTGCTGAGCGTGGGCACCACCATCACGGCCTTGACGGGCTGGGTGTCCAGCGCGAGCTGCAGCGCATCAAGAGACAGTCCGTTGCGCGGGTGGGTGGGAATCTCCAGCGCCTTGAGGTGCAGGCCCTGCAGCACCTCCAGAAACGAAAAATGCGTGGGTGACTCCAGCGCCACCACGTCGCCCGGCTGCGTCACCGCGCGCAGGCACAGCGCAATGCTGTCCATGCAGCCGCCGGTGATCACGATGTTCTCGGGGTCCAGGCTGCAGCCCAGGCTGACGGCATAGCGCGCCAGGGCGCGGCGCGCGTCCTCATGGCCCGACGAACCGGGGTAAGTGCACAGCAGGTTGCGGTGACGCTGTGCGGCGCGCACCACGGCGCGGCGCACGCGGTCGGGGTTGAACAGCTCGGGGCCAGGCGTGCCGCTGCTGTACGAAATGATGTCCACCGGCTGGTTGCGCCCCAGGATGCGCTGGCCCAGCCAGTCCACCGACACCTCGCGCGGGCGGCGCATCGGGCGCGGTGTGCTGGGCTCGGGCAGGCTCACCGGCCGCGCCGCCACAAAAAAGCCGGAGCGCGGGCGCGCGGTGATCAGGCGCGCATCTTCGAGCCAGTGGTAGGCCTGCACCACCGTGGTCTGCGCCACGCCGTGCTGGCGCGCCAGCTCACGCACCGAGGGCAGCTTTTCGCCGCGCGCCAGGGTGCCGTTGCGGATCAGCTGCGCGAGCTGTTCGGCGATTTGAAGGTACAGCGGGGGTGCGTCATCGGTGGCCATGCTGCATTCTGTACTGGCACTTTGGCCGACAGACAGTACAGAGACGGCCCAGTGCGTACAGTACAGATGGGCCGGTTCGCTGTTCTGTACTGGGCCAGATCGCACGCGCCTGTGGCTGGTGGACCACGGCAGCTGGCCGCACAGTGAAGGCATGAACACGCTGCACACCCCCACCCCACCGTCGCCCGCACTGCCCAGCCAGCCTGCGGTTCCTCTCACGCTGCAATGGAAGCGCCAGCCCCTGCCGCCCTTGCAGGCTGTCCAGGTGCTGGACTTCCGCGCAGGCGACATTGCCCTGCTCGAAGTCGAACAAGGCCGCGTCTGGGTGACCTGTGATGGTCTGCTGGAAGATTACTTTCTGGAGGCCGGACAGCGTCTGTCGTTCGCCGGACCGGTGCGGCTGCGGGTCAGTGCCGAAGGCCACCGGCCCGCGCGGCTGAACTGGGCGCAGCACCGGGCAGTGGCAGGAGCCGCCTGTCCGCCTGCACCCGCCGCATCTCAGCCCAAGGCGTCGGCACCCACACAGGGTGCCCTGCCCCGGGGGGCGATCAGCGCGGCTTGACTCCAGCCTTGAGCCGCATCTCGGCCGCCTGCGCGTGGGCCTGCAGGCCCTCGCCGTAGGCCAGCTCGGCAGCGATGGTGCCCAGCACCTGGGCACCGGCTTCGCTCACTTCGATGATGCTGCTGCGCTTCTGGAAGTCGTACACGCCCAGCGGGGACGAGAAGCGTGCCGTGCCGCTGGTGGGCAGCACGTGGTTGGGGCCTGCGCAGTAGTCGCCCAGGCTTTCGGAGGTGTAGGCCCCCAGGAAGATCGCGCCCGCGTGGCGCAGCAAAGGCTCCCAGCGGTGTGGGGAGGTAGAGCTCACTTCCAGGTGTTCCGGTGCGATGCGGTTGCTGATCGCGCAGGCTTCTTCCATGTCCTTGGTGAGGATCAGGGCGCCCCGGCCGGTAAGGCTCTTGGCGATGATCTCGGCGCGCGGCATGGTGGGCAGCAGGCGGTCGATCTCGCGCTGCACGGCGTCGAGGTAGGCGGCGTCGGGGCACAGCAGAATGCTCTGGGCCAGCTCGTCATGTTCCGCCTGGCTGAAGAGGTCCATGGCCACCCAGTCGGGCGGTGTGGTGCCATCGGCCAGCACCAGGATTTCGCTCGGGCCCGCGATCATGTCGATGCCCACGGTGCCGAACACGCGCTTCTTGGCGCTGGCCACGTAGGCGTTGCCGGGGCCGGTGATCTTGTCCACCTTGGGCACGGTGGCCGTGCCGTAGGCCAGCGCGGCCACGGCCTGGGCGCCGCCGATGGTGAAGGCGCGGGTCACACCGGCCACGTAGGCGGCGGCCAGCACCAGCTCGTTGCGCTCGCCCTTCGTCGAGGTGCCCTCGCCCGTTCCGCCCGTGGCCACGCTGCCGCGCACGGGCGTGGGCACAACCATGATGATTTCCTGCACGCCCGCCACGTGCGCCGGGATGGCGTTCATCAGTAGGCTCGACGGGTAGGCGGCCTTGCCGCCGGGCACGTAGATGCCCACGCGGTCCAGCGGTGTGACCTTCTGGCCCAGCAAGGTGCCGTCCTCGTCGCGGTAGCTCCAGCTCTCGCCCGAGGCTTTTTTCTGCGCCTCGTGGTAGCTGCGCACGCGCTTGGCGGCGGCCTGCAGCGCGTCGCGCTGGGCTTGGGGGATGGCGTCGAACGCGGCCTTGAAGTCGGCCTGGGTCAGCTCCAGCGCGGCCATGTCGGGCGCCGAGAGGCCGTCGAAGCGGGCGGTGTACTCCAGCACCGCCGCGTCGCCGCGCTTTTGCACGTCGGCCAGGATGTCGGCCACGCGCTGCTCGATGGCCGCGTCGGTGTCGGCAGACCAATGCAGGCGGGCTGCAAAATCAGCCTCAAAAGTGGTCGCAGCGGTGGACAGACGGGCGGGAGCAGCTACTAAAGTCATAGTGCGTTCTACGGTGGGTTCAGTTCTTGGGGGCAGGGATGGCCGAAGCAAACGCATCAATGATGCGGCGCAGCGGTGCCTGCTTGAGCTTGAGCGCGGCCTGGTTGACCACGAGATACGAGCTGATGTCCATGATGCGCTCGACCTCTACCAGGTGGTTGGCCTTGAGCGTGTTGCCGGTGGACACCAGGTCGACAATGGCGTCGGACAGGCCGATGAGCGGCGCCAGCTCCATGCTGCCGTAGAGCTTGACCATGTCGACATGCACGCCCTTGGTGGCAAAGAAGTCGCGCGCGATCGAGGTGTACTTGGTGGCGACCTTCAGGCGCGAGCCCTGCTTGACAGCGCGCTCGTAGTCGAAGTCGTTGCGCACGGCAACGCTCACGCGGCACTTGGCAATCTGCAGGTCCAGCGGCTGGTACAGCCCTTGGCCACCGTGTTCGATCAGGGTGTCCTTGCCGGTCACGCCGATGTCGGCACCGCCGTATTCCACATAGGTGGGCACGTCGGTGGCACGCACCAGCACCACGCGCACGTTGGGCTGGTTGGTGGGCAGGATGAGCTTCCGCGACTTTTCGGGGTCTTCCAGCACCTCGATGCCGGCGGCGGCCAGCAGGGGCAGGGTTTCGTCAAAGATGCGGCCCTTGGAAAGCGCCAGGGTGATCATCGTCATGCTTTCACTCTTTCAATGTCGGCGCCAATGCCGCGCAGTTTGGCTTCCATGCAGTCGTAGCCACGGTCCAGGTGGTAGATGCGGTCCACCACGGTTTCGCCATCAGCCACCAGGCCGGCAATGACGAGGCTGGCCGATGCACGCAGGTCAGTGGCCATCACGGTGGCGCCGGACAGGCGGGGCACGCCTTCGATGACCGCCACCTTGCCATCGGTCTGGATCTTGGCACCCAGCCGCACCAGCTCATTGACGTGCATGAAGCGGTTTTCAAAAATCGTCTCGGTCACCGTGGCCGTGCCCTGCGCGATGCAGTTGAGCGCCATGAACTGCGCCTGCATGTCCGTGGGGAAACCCGGATATTCGGTGGTGCGAAAGCCCTGGGCCTTGAGCGTGGCGCCGCCAGCGCTTTGCACACGAATGCCGCCGTCCACCGCTTGCACGGTAGCGCCGGCCTCGCGCAGCTTTTCGATCACGGCGTCGAGGTGGTCGGCGCGGCCATGGCGCAGCACCACATCACCGCCCGTGGCTGCCACAGCGCAAAGGAAGGTGCCAGCCTCGATGCGGTCGGCCACCACGCGGTGGGTGCAGCCGTGCAGTTGGTCCACGCCCTGGATGCGGATGCGGCTGGTGCCATGGCCTTCGATCTTCGCGCCCATGGCGATCAGCATCTCGGCCAGGTCCGAAATCTCAGGTTCTTGCGCGGCGTTTTCCAGCACCGTCTCGCCTTCGGCCAGCGCAGCGGCCATGAGGAAGTTTTCGGTGCCCGTCACCGTGACCATGTCGGTGGTGATGCGCGCGCCCTTCAAACGCGTCCAACCCGCAGGCAACTTGGCGATCATGTAGCCGTGTTCGACCACGATCTCGGCGCCCATGGCGGCCAGGCCCTTGATGTGCTGGTCCACCGGGCGCGAACCGATGGCGCAGCCGCCGGGCAGCGACACCGTGGCCTCGCCAAAGCGGGCCAGCAGCGGGCCCAGCGCCAGCACCGAGGCACGCATGGTCTTGACCAACTCGTACGGCGCCTCGGGCGTGTTGAGCGCACTGGCGTCGATGCGCACCGTGCCGTCGTCGGCGCGCTCTGCGGTCACGCCCATATTGCGGATGAGCTTGAGCATGGTGCTCACATCCTGCAGCTGGGGCACGTTGAGCAGGGTCACCGGGTCGGCGGTGAGCAGCGCGGCACACAACTCCGGCAAGGCGGCGTTCTTGGCGCCAGAGACCAGCACCTCGCCTTGCAAGGTGCGTCCGCCGCGAATCAGGAGTTTGTCCATCTCTATCTAACAACCAAAATATGAATGAAAATGGCCCTTAGCGCTTATCTATCAAGCACCAAATGCTATCAATAAATGAGTAACCAGACAGGCAGTGTCACTGCGCTTGCGCCGCCCACTCGGCGGGGGTGAAGGTCTTCATCGACAGCGCGTGAACTTCATCCGTATGCATTTTCGCGCCCAGCGTGGCGTACACGCGCTGGTGGCGTTGGATGGCGCGCTTGCCCTCGAACTCGGCCGAGACGATGGTGGCGTACCAGTGGCGCCCATCGCCCTCCAGCGTGATGTGTTCGCAGGCCAGGCCGGCGGCGATGATGTCTTTGAGTTGGTCAGCGGTCATGTTGGGCTCGGAATCAGTTGCGAATTTTGTAGCCGGTGCGCAGCAGGTGCACGGCGAGAAAGCTCACGGCCAGCCAGGCGATGCCCACGATGCTGAGGCTGAGCCAGGGCGAGGTATCGCTCTGGCCAAAGAAGCCATAGCGGAACCCGTCAATCATGTAGAAAAACGGGTTGAGGTGGCTCACGGTCTGCCAGAACGGCGGCAGCGACTGGATGGAATAGAACACGCCCGAGAGGAACGTCATGGGCACGACCACGAAGTTTTGGAACGCGGCGAGCTGATCAAACTTGTCGGCCCACAGCCCGGCAATGAGCCCCAACGTGGCCAGCAGGCCCGCGCCCAGCACCGCAAACACCAGTATCCACAGCGGCGCCGCAAACTCTGGCCGCGCAAAAGCCAGCGTGACGATGAACACACCCAGCCCCACCACCAGCCCGCGCACCATGGACGAGCCCACATAGGCCACAAACCAGGCCCAGTGCGACAGCGGCGTGAGCAGCACAAACACCAGGCTGCCCATGATCTTGCTCTGGATCAGGCTCGACGAGCTGTTGGCAAAGGCGTTTTGCAGCACGCTCATCATCACGAGGCCGGGCACCAGAAAGGCGGTGTAGCTGATGCGGTCGTAGACCTTGACGTGGTCTTCGAGCACGTGACCGAAGATCAGCAGGTACAACACGGCCGTGAGCACCGGCGCGGCAACGGTCTGGAAGCTGACCTTCCAGAACCGCAGGACTTCCTTGTAGAACAGGGTCTGCCAGCCGGTCATAGCGCGACACCTTCGAGTGGGATGTTGGACGCAGACGTACCGGACATCACCTGCAAGAACACATCCTCCAGGTCCGGCCTGCGGATCTCCATGTCATGCACCTCCACGCCCGCTACGCGTAGCGCTGCCAGGTGGCTTTCGATCTCTGCGGCGTCGTGCGCGGGCAGTTGCACGATACGACCGGTGACACGCGCCGCCATCGCCAGGGCGGGTGGCAAAGCCGCATCGGTCTTGAACTGCAGGATGCTGCCTGAAGCCGCCTGCAGCAGTTCGCTGGTGCGGTTCAGCGCTACGATCTGGCCGGACTTGAGCATGGCAATGCGGCCACACAGGGCTTCGGCTTCTTCCAGGTAATGCGTGGTCAGCAACACCGTGTGGCCTTCCTTGTTCAGGCGCGCGACAAAGTGCCAAAGGGTCTGGCGCAGCTCCACGTCCACGCCAGCCGTTGGTTCATCGAGCACGATGATGGGCGGCTTGTGCACCAGCGCCTGCGCCACGAGCACGCGGCGCTTCATGCCGCCCGACAGTTGCCGCATGTTGGCGTTGGCCTTGTCGGTAAGGCCCAGGTTCTCCAGCAGCTCGTCGATCCAGGCGTCGTTGTTCTTCACGCCGAAATAGCCGGACTGGATGCGCAGCGATTCGCGCACATTGAAGAAGGGGTCGAACACCAGTTCCTGCGGCACCACACCGAGCTTGCGGCGCGCCTCGGCGAAGTCGGCCTGCACGTCGCTGCCCTGCACCAGCACACGGCCGCTGCTGGCGCGCGCCAGGCCCGCGAGGATGCTGATCAGGGTGGTTTTACCGGCACCGTTGGGGCCGAGGAGTCCGAAGAACTCGCCCTCCTCAATGTCCAGGTTGACCTGGTTCAGTGCCTGAAAAGGGCCTTTGGGCGTGGCAAAGGTCTTGGAGATGGCTTGGAAGGAGACTGCGGGCATGAAGCCCCTGATTTTACGGCCTTGCCCCGAACTGCGTTATGGCGGAGGGTATGCACCCTCAGGACACGGGCGTGAGCAAGGTGCCAACGCCGTACAAGCCCGCCATGCCGCGCAGTGCCGTGGGCAACCCCTGCACCGCAAAGGTCTTGCCCACGGACAGCGCCTCACGCCGGCATTCCAGCAGCACGGCCAGGGCCGAGCTGTCAAACACCGTCATCGCGCTCGCATCCACCACCACACCACTTTCACGGTGCACGCGCAGCCCCTGCAGAAGCATCTGCAGGCAGGCCGTGGCCTGGCGGTGGGTCAGCTCGGGGGGGAGAACCAGCATGGAGGAGGCTCAGCCCTTGGCGGTGGAATTGGCTTTGTTGCGCGCAGCCAGGGTCTCGATCAGGCCATCAATGCCCTTGGCGTTGATCTCCTGGGCAAACTGGCCCCGGTAGGTTTCCACCAGCCAGACACCCAGCACATTCAGGTTGTAGATCTTCCAGCCTGCGCCGTCGCCAGGGGTTTTTTCGAGGCGGTAGTCCAGCTGAATGGGGTCGCCACGGCCCACGATTTCGGTGCGCACCAGCACGTCCTTGTCTTCGGGCGCAGCGCGCAGGGGCTTGACCTGGATGCTTTGGTCGTTGACCTGCGCCAGCGCACCCGCGTAGGTGCGCACCAGCAAGATCTTGAACTCGTCCTGCAGGCGTTTTTGCTGCTCGGGCGTGGCCTGGCGCCAGCCTGGCCCCACGGCAGCGGCGGTCATGCGGCGAAAGTTGACGTTGGGCATCACGGTCTTGTCCACCAGCGCGATCACCTTGGTCAAGTCGCCGCCCTGAATCGCCTTGTCGGACTTCACAGTGTTGAGCACGTCGGTGGACAGGCGCTTGATCATCGCGTCCGGCGCTTCGTCTGCCGCCAGAGCGGCCAGCGGCAAGCCCAGAGATGCCACGGCGGCAGCACACAGTGCCAGGTGGCCCAGGGAACGTCGGTTCATCATGTCCTCTATCCTCTACTTTCTCATTCAGTCATGAGCCGCCATCCGGCATGCCCGTGTTGCATTGTGGTGGCCGCAGAAACAACGCATGCGTCGCGGGCGTTGCGGTGTGCAAGCAAGTGCAACACGATCGCCCGCGCTATGGCCTCCATCGGCGGGCAGCCCCCTGGAAATCACCTCAACGGGGAGGCTCTTGCGGCAGCACGCCGTCGTTGCCGTCTTTGCCATCCGAGCCCTTGCTGTTCTGGGGCTCGCCAGCCTGGCTGCGCACCTGCAGGAAAACGTCCCGCGTGAAGCTGTACTTGTCCAGCGCGGCACTGTCGAGGACGGAGCTTGCCCGCAAAAGATTGGCGCGCGTGTCCACCACCCGCAGTGCATACAGCGTGTTCCGGGCCGAGACCGGGTCCACATAGCTCACCACGTTGCCTTTCATGTCCACCGGCAGCGCAAAGGTGTCGCGCACCGTGGACGGGCCGAGAACCGGCAGCACCAGGTATGGGCCGGTTCCCACGCCCCATCGGCCCAGCGTCAGGCCAAAGTCCTGCTTGTAGCGGTCTATGCCCAGCTCGCTGGCGATATCCAGCACCCCGCCGAGACCCATGAAGGTGTTGACATTGACGCGCATGAACGTCGAGGCGGCGGCCTCCGCGCGCAGCTGCAGCACGTTGTTCACAA
Source organism: Acidovorax sp. NN32 (assembly GCF_057597245.1). Classification (NCBI taxonomy): domain Bacteria; kingdom Pseudomonadati; phylum Pseudomonadota; class Betaproteobacteria; order Burkholderiales; family Comamonadaceae; genus Acidovorax; species Acidovorax sp. NN32. The sequence continues at coordinate 1,154,406 of NZ_CP199679.1, read as the reverse complement.
ACGACCAGACATCGCCGATGTTGGCGAAAAAGTTGCTCACCCCCGTGCGCACGGGGGCGGGCGCGATGTCCTGGTAGGCAATCGCTACCGGCTTGAGCACCATGGCATCAACTTGCTCGTTGAAGTTGGTCATGCTCCGGTTATAGGATTCCAGCGGATCACGCGGGTCAGGATTGGCCACGGTGGCACAGCCCGAAAGCAGCGCACCGGCCAACAGCAGCGCCGAACCGCCCAGCGCACGTGGCAAGCCCTGCTGCTTGGAGCCGGTGGGCAGGGTGGTTGTTTCAAAGTTCTTCATTTCTTGTCACCTGCCCCTGCGGGCTTACCGCCGTCTTCGGCTTTGCTGTAGAGAAACTGTCCAATGAGGTTTTCGAGCACCACGGCAGACTGGGTCGCGGTGACCATGTCGCCCGCAACAAGGTTCTTCTCGTCCGCCCCGGCCTCAATACCGATGTACTGCTCACCCAACAGGCCGCTTGTAAGAATCTTGAGGGAGCTGTCCTTCGGGAAAGCGTAGCGGTTTTCCATCGCCAGCGTCACCCGCGCCTGGTAGGTCTTGTCGTCGAACGTGATGGACTCCACACGCCCGACCACCACGCCCGCACCGCGCACCGCAGCCTGGGGCTTGAGCCCGCCGATGTTGTCAAAACGCGCCGTGATGCGGTAGCCGGACTGGAAATTCAGGCTCAGCAAATTGGCGGACTGGAGCGCCAGAAACACCAGCGCCACGGCCCCCAGCATCACGAACAGCCCAACCCAGAGATCGTTTTTGGAGCGTTGCATTGTTTATTTCCTCTTCACTGCCAGCATCGCCAGCCTCAGATACTGAACATCAGGGCCGTGAGGACGAAGTCGAGCCCCAGCACGGCCAGGCACGCCATCACCACGGTGCGCGTGGTGGCACGCGACACGCCCTCGGGCGTGGGCTTGGCAGTAAAGCCCTGCAGCAGTGCCACAAAGGTGACGGCAACGCCGAACACCACGCTTTTGAGCACCCCGTTGCCCACGTCTTTCCACACGTCAACGCCGCCCTGCGTCTGGCTCCAGAAAGCGCCGGGGTCGATGCCGATCATGAGCACGCCCACGCTCCAGCCACCAATCACCCCCACCGCACTGAACACCGCCGCCAGCAGGGGCATGGTGATCACGCCGGCCCAGAAGCGGGGCGCCAGAATGCGCTGGACGGGGTCCACCGCCATCATTTCCATCGCGCTGAGCTGCTCGCCAGCACGCATCAAACCAATCTCGGCCGTCAGCGACGTGCCCGCCCGCCCCGCAAACAGCAAGGCGGTGACCACGGGCCCCAGCTCCCGCACCAGCGACAGCGTGACCAGAAGACCCAGCGCTTCTGCTGAACCGTAGCGCTGCAGCGTGTAATACCCCTGCAGCCCCAGCACCAGCCCTACAAACAGGCCGGACACTGCGATGATGGCCAGCGAGTAGTTGCCCAGAAAATGCACCTGGTCGCGCACCAGCGAAGGCCGCATGAAGGTGGCACCCACCATCCGCACCAGCCGTACAAAAAGACGCGCGCCCATGCCAATGTCGGCCAGCTTTTGGCGCACGGCAAAACCGACATCGGAGGGGTTGTACCAGCTCACCGTGCACGCCCTCCCACAGGTCCGAAGTCCTGCACCTCGTCAGGGCCAGGGTAATGAAAGGGTACCGGCCCTGTGGGCAAGGCATTGACAAACTGGTGGACCAGGGGGTCCGTGCTGGCACGCACCTCATCTGGCGTGCCCTGAGCAGCCACCACGCCAGCCCCGAGGATGATCACGTGGTCTGCCAGCCGGAAGGTTTCCTCCAGGTCGTGCGAGACCACGATGCTCGTGAGGCCCATGGCATCATTGAGCTGGCGGATCAGCTGCGCCGCCGTACCCAGGGAAATGGGGTCCAGCCCCGCAAAAGGCTCGTCATACATGACCAGCTCCGGGTCCAGCGCAATGGCACGGGCCAGAGCCACCCGCCGGGCCATTCCCCCCGAAATCTCGCTGGGCATGAGATCACGTGCGCCGCGCAGGCCCACGGCATGCAGTTTCATGAGGACCACGTCGCGGATCAGCGCTTCGGAAAGGTCGGTGTGCTCCCTGAGCGGAAAGGCCACATTCTCGAAAACACTCAGGTCAGTGAACAACGCCCCGAACTGGAACAGCATCCCCATCCGGCGGCGGACGGCGTACAAGCCAGACGCATCAAGGCGACCCACGTCCTGCCCATCAAACAGGACTTCACCGCCCGAAGCCCGCTGCTGCCCCCCTATCAGGCGCAGCACCGTGGTCTTGCCCCCACCGGAGGCACCCATCAGCGCCGTGACCTTGCCACGCGGCACGGTCAGCGAAACGTCGCGCAGGATGTCGCGGTCTCCGTAGGAGAACGTGACATTGCGCAGTTCGGCAAGGAGGGAGGGGTCAGGCATGCAAAAAAGATTCAGGATTCCGGGTCATCAGTTACCACACAGTGATTCCTCGGGCCGCAGGAAGCCGCGATGGTAGCTCAAGATGCAAACATACATACATGTATGTTTGCATCTTGAAGCATCTGCATCATGAGATGGATGGTGGCTCAGACGCCATGCAACCCCGGATTGACAGAACCCTCGATTGTGCCAATAAAGATGCGCAGACGTGGAAGGCGGGGCCATCCACCTGGACTGGCGGGCGCGCGCCGGGTCCAGTCGGTGGCCTCGCCCAATAATGCGTCCGCAGCCCCTCCCCTCCCAACTTCCAGGGGCATATCCACCGATCGCCTTACGCCCTGACCAACCCGCCATGAAAAACGGCGCCGCAGCGCCGTTTCGATTGCATGTTCCGCAGCCGATCAGCGCGGCAGATCTGAGTAGCCCATGAGGAACTCATCGACTGCACGCGCGGCCTGACGGCCTTCGCGGATGGCCCAGACGACCAGCGACTGACCACGCCGAATGTCGCCAGCTGCGAACACCTTGGGCACGTTGGTGGCATAACCGCCATCGAAGTCGGTCGTGGCGCGGGCATTGCCCCGGGCATCCTTGTCCACGCCAAAAGCTTCCAGCACGGCAGCCACCGGGCTCACGAAGCCCATGGCCAGCAGCACCAGATCGGCCTTCAGGATCTTCTCAGACCCAGCCACCTCGACCATCTTGCCGTCCTTGAACTCCACACGCACGGTCTTGAGGCCGGTGACCTTGCCCTTTTCGCCGATGAACTCCTTGGTGGAGATGGCGAACTCGCGCTCGCAGCCCTCTTCGTGGCTGGAGCTGGTGCGCAGCTTGATCGGCCAGTAGGGCCAGGTCAGCGGGCGGTTTTCCTCTTCGGGCGGCTGGGGCATCAACTCAAACTGGGTGACGCTCACGGCGCCATGGCGGTTGCTGGTACCCACGCAGTCGCTACCGGTGTCGCCGCCACCAATCACAATGACGTGTTTGCCATCGGCGCGCAGCTGGCCCTTGAGCTTGTCGCCCGCGTTGACCTTGTTCTGCTGCGGCAAGAACTCCATGGCGAAGTGGATGCCGTCGAGGTCACGGCCCGGCACGGGCAGATCGCGCGATTGCTCGGCGCCACCGGTCAGCAGCACGGCATCGAACTCTTTGTTCAACTGCTCGGGCGTGACGGTTTCCTTGGCCCAGTTGGTGACCTTGGAATCTTTGCCCAGTCCGTCCTTGGCGGCGCCCACGAACACGCCGGTGCGAAACACCACGCCTTCGGCTTCCATCTGCTTGACGCGGCGGTCAATGTGCGACTTCTCCATCTTGAAGTCCGGAATGCCGTAGCGCAGCAGCCCGCCCACGCGGTCGTTCTTTTCAAACAGCGTGACGCTGTGGCCAGCGCGCGCGAGTTGCTGTGCTGCCGCCATGCCCGCAGGGCCAGAGCCCACCACGGCCACCTTCTTGCCCGTTTTGTGCTTGGCAACGCGTGGCTGTACCCAGCCCTCCTCCCACGCACGGTCAATGATCGCGTGCTCGATGGACTTGATGCCCACGGCGTCGTCGTTCACATTGAGCACGCAGGCGGCCTCGCAGGGTGCGGGGCAGATGCGGCCGGTGAACTCGGGGAAGTTGTTGGTGCTGTGCAGCACCTCGATCGCGCTCTTCCAGTCCGCGTGGTACACCAGATCGTTGAAGTCCGGAATGATGTTGTTCACCGGGCAGCCGTTGTTGCAGAACGGAGTGCCGCAGTCCATGCAGCGCGCGCCTTGCACCTTGGCCTGGCTTTCATCCAGCCCGATGACAAATTCCTTGTAGTGCTTCAAGCGCTCGGGCACAGGCTTATAGCCCTCTTCGATGCGCTCGTATTCCATGAAGCCGGTAGTTTTTCCCATGACGATGTCCTTGTCTATGAATGCTGTGCGAAAGTGGGTGACGTCGCCTTACTTGGCGGGTGCCACTTCTTTTTTGGTAGCAGCTACCGCTGGTGTAGCGGACTCCTCCAGCACTTTTCGTTCATAAATTTCAGCCAACGCACGCTTGTACTCGGTCGGGAAGACCTTGACGAACTTGCTGCGCGATGCGGCCCAGTTGTCGAGCAGTTCGCGTGCGCGCTTGCTGCCCGTCCAGCGGTTGTGGTCTTCCAGCAGCTTCTTGAGCTGGGCTTCGTCGGTCTGTCCGTTGTGCCAGATCGAGCGTGGCACCGTGGCTTCCTGCTCGGTGGCGGGCAGGATGCGCTCCAGCGTCACCATGGACATGTTGCAGCGGGTGTCGAACTGACCGTCTTCGTCGTACACGTATGCCACGCCGCCGCTCATGCCCGCCGCAAAGTTGCGGCCGGTCTTGCCAAGCACCACCACGGTGCCCCCGGTCATGTATTCGCAACCGTGGTCGCCCGTGCCCTCTACCACTGCGGTGGCGCCCGATAGACGCACGGCGAAACGCTCACCGGCAACGCCGCTGAAGAAGGCTTCGCCCGTGGTGGCGCCGTACATCACGGTGTTGCCAACGATGGTATTGCGCACGGCGTCACCGCGGAAATCGATGCTGGGGCGCACGACCACGCGGCCTCCCGACAGACCCTTGCCCGTGTAGTCGTTGGCGTCGCCGATCAGGTACAGCGTGATGCCGCGCGTGAGGAACGCACCGAACGACTGGCCGCCCGTGCCTTCGAGCTGGATACGGATGCTATCGTCGGGCAGGCCTTCGGGGTGCACGCGGGTGACAGCGCCGGACAGCATGGCGCCGACCGAGCGGTTCACGTTGCGCGCCACCTCGATGAACTGCACGCGCTCGCCCTTTTCAATGGCGGGCTTGCTGCGCTCGATGAGCTTGCGGTCCAGCGTGTGCTCGATGTTGTGGTCCTGCACGTCCACGTGGAAGCGCGGCACATCGGCGGGCACGTTGGGCTGGGCGAACAGGCGGCTGAAGTCCAGGCCACGTGCCTTCCAGTGTTCCAGTCCCTGGCGCATGTCGAGCAGATCGGTGCGGCCGATCAGGTCGTCGAACTTGCGAATGCCCAGTTGGGCCATGATCTGGCGCACTTCTTCGGCGATGAAGAAGAAATAGTTCACCACGTGCTCGGGCTTGCCCGAGAACTTCTTGCGCAGTTCGGGGTCTTGGGTGGCCACGCCCACGGGGCAGGTGTTCAGGTGGCACTTGCGCATCATGATGCAACCTTCCACCACCAGCGGTGCCGTGGCAAAGCCGAACTCGTCAGCGCCCAGCAGTGCGCCGATGGCGACGTCGCGGCCGGTCTTCATCTGGCCGTCGGCCTGCACACGGATGCGGCCGCGCAGGCGGTTGAGCACCAGGGTCTGCTGGGTTTCGGCCAGGCCGATTTCCCACGGACCACCCGCGTGCTTGATGGACGACCAGGGCGAAGCGCCCGTCCCGCCGTCATGCCCCGCGATCACCACGTGATCGCTCTTGCACTTGGCCACGCCTGCGGCGATGGTGCCCACGCCCACTTCAGAGACCAGCTTGACGCTGATGCCAGCGTGTGGTGCCACGTTCTTCAGATCGTGGATCAGCTGGGCCAGATCCTCAATGGAGTAGATGTCGTGGTGCGGCGGGGGCGAGATCAGGCCCACGCCGGGCACGCTGTGGCGCAGCTTGCCGATGTAGTTGGAAACCTTGCCACCCGGCAGCTGACCACCCTCGCCGGGCTTGGCACCCTGGGCCATCTTGATCTGGATCTGGTCGGCCGACGACAGGTATTCGGCCGTGACACCAAAGCGGCCCGAGGCCACCTGCTTGATGCGGCTGCGCAGCGAGTCGCCGTCCTGCAGGGGCAGGTCGACCTCAACGTTCTCGGCACCAATCACGCTCTTGAGCGTATCGCCCTTCTTGATCGGGATGCCCTTGAGTTCGTTGCGGTAGCGTGCGGCGTCCTCACCACCTTCGCCGGTGTTGCTCTTGCCGCCGATGCGGTTCATGGCCACGGCGAGCGTGGCGTGGGCCTCGGTGGAGATGGAACCCAGCGACATGGCGCCCGTGGCGAAGCGCTTGACGATTTCCTTGGCGGGCTCGACTTCGTCGACCGGGATCGCCTTGGCGGGGTCGATCTTGAACTCGAACAGACCGCGCAGCGTCATGTGGCGCTTGCTCTGGTCGTTGATCAGCTGGGCGTATTCTTTGTACGTGTTCCAGTTGTTGGCGCGCGTGCTGTGCTGCAGCTTGGCAATCGCATCGGGCGTCCACATGTGGTCTTCGCCCCGGGCGCGCCAGGCGTATTCGCCACCGGCGTCCAGCATGGTCTCGAGCACGGGGTCGTCACCAAACGCGGCCTTGTGCATGCGGATGGCCTCTTCGGCGATCTCGAACACGCCGATGCCTTCCACGCGGCTGGCGGTGCCGGTGAAGTACTTGCCCACGGTGTCGGTGTTCAGGCCGATGGCCTCGAACAGCTGGGCGCCGCAGTAGCTCATGTAGGTGCTCACGCCCATCTTGGACATGATCTTGGACAGACCCTTGCCGATCGCCTTGACGTAGTTGTAGATGGCCTTGTCGGCCGACAGGTCGCCGCCCAGGTCCTTGTGCATCTCGGCCAGGGTTTCCATGGCCAGGTAGGGATGCACGGCCTCGGCGCCGTAGCCCGCCAGCACGGCAAAGTGGTGCACTTCGCGCGCGGTGCCCGTTTCGACCACGAGGCCGGCCGTGGTGCGCAGGCCCGCTCCCACCAGGTGCTGGTGGATGGCGGACAGCGCCAGCAGCGCAGGGATTGCCACCTGGGTAGCGCTCACGGCGCGGTCGCTCACGATCAGGATGTTGGCGCCGCCCTTGATGGCATCCACAGCCTGCGCGCACAACGAGGCGAGCTTGGCTTCCACCCCCTCACGGCCCCAGTTCAGTGGGTAGGTGATGTCGATGGTCACGCTCTTGAACTTGCCCTGCGTGTACTTTTCGATGTCGCGCAGCTTGGCCATGCCGGCAAAGTCGAGCACGGGCTGGCTCACTTCGAGCCGCATCGGCGGGTTGACCTGGTTGATGTCCAGCAGGTTCGGCTTGGGTCCGATGAAGCTGTTGAGCGACATCACGATGGCTTCGCGGATCGGATCGATCGGCGGGTTCGTCACCTGGGCGAACAGCTGCTTGAAGTAGTTGTACAGCGGCTTGTTCTTGCCCGACAGCACAGCCAGCGGACTGTCATTGCCCATCGAGCCAATGCCCTCTTCACCATTCTTGGCCATGGGCGCCATCAGGAACTTGATGTCTTCCTGCGTGTAACCGAAGGCCTGCTGGCGGTCGAGCAGCGGCAGATCGGCAGGCTGCGGTGCGGCCACTTGCGCGCCCGCGTCAATGCTGTCGAGCTTGATCCGCAGGTTTTCGATCCACTGCTTGTAGGGCTTGGTGTTGACGATGTTGGCTTTTAGTTCGTCGTCGTCGATCATGCGGCCTTGTTCCAGGTCGATCAGGAACATCTTGCCGGGCTGCAGGCGCCACTTGCGCACGATCTTGTTCTCGGGCACAGGCAGCACGCCCGACTCGGAGCCCATGATGACCAGATCGTCATCGGTGATGCAGTAGCGCGAGGGGCGCAGGCCGTTGCGGTCCAGCGTAGCGCCGATCTGGCGTCCGTCGGTGAACACGATGGAGGCGGGGCCGTCCCACGGCTCCAGCATGGCAGCGTGGTATTCATAGAAGGCGCGGCGGCGCTCGTCCATGGTGGTGTGCTGCTCCCAGGGCTCGGGGATCATCATCATCACGGCTTGGCTGATGGGGTAGCCAGCCATGGTCAGCAGTTCGAGGCAGTTGTCGAACGTGGCGGTGTCGGACTGGTCGGCGAAGCTGATGGGGTAGAGCTTTTGCAGGTCGGCCGCGAGCACGGGCGAGGCCATCACGCCTTCGCGGGCCTTCATCCAGTTGTAGTTGCCCTTGACGGTGTTGATTTCACCGTTGTGCGCCACATAGCGGTAGGGGTGGGCCAGCGGCCACTCGGGGAAGGTGTTGGTGGAGAAACGCTGGTGCACCAGACCGATGGCCGAGACGCAGCGCTCGTCGGACAGGTCCTTGTAGTACACGCCCACCTGGTCGGCCAGCAGCAGGCCCTTGTAGACCACCGTGCGGCTGGACATGGAGGGAACGTAGTATTCCTTGCTGTGCTTGAGCTTGAGGGCCTGGATGTTGGCGCTGGCCGTCTTGCGGATCACGTACAGCTTGCGCTCCAGCGCGTCCTGCACGATCACGTCATTGCCACGGCCGATGAACACCTGGCGCAGGATGGGCTCCTTCTTGCGCACAGTGGGGGACATGGGCATGTCCACATTGACCGGCACATCGCGCCAGCCCAGCAGGACCTGGCCTTCGGCCTTGATGGCGCGCTCCATCTCCTGCTCGCAAGCCAAGCGGGAAGCATGCTCCTTGGGCAGAAAGATCATGCCCACACCGTATTCACCAGCCGCTGGCAAGGTCACGCCTTGCTTGGCCATCTCTTCGCGGTACAGAGCGTCAGGGATCTGGATCAGGATGCCGGCGCCGTCGCCCATCAGCGGGTCGGCACCCACCGCGCCACGGTGGTCGATGTTTTCCAGAATCTTCAGCGCCTGCGTCACGATGTCGTGGCGCTTGATGCCCTTGATGTGGGCCACAAACCCGAGGCCGCAGGCGTCGTGTTCGTTACCCGATGAATACAAACCGTGTTGTTGCAGATGCTGGATCTCGGCAGCCGTGGTCATGGCGCACTCCTATATTTTCGCAGGGAGTGGAAGATTAGTGCATTGCAACATCTTTTGGCAAGAAAATTAATTGGGGTCAGATTCTTAATTCACGAGTGAAAATTGAATTTCATTTTTTATTAGGGACATATCAAATTTCATAGCAACTAAATCAATAACATCAAGCGCTAACGCCATATTTATTCAGACGTTTTACGAAGCGCCGGCCTACCGGCTTGTCCCTTGGTTACCCGGCGCGGTGTGTGCTTTTGCAACTCTTGCACAAATTCTGGGTCGCCCAGCGCCCAACCACTGAGTGCGGATGACGTCAGCACAGCCTGCTCCTGCGACCCAATGCCCGCCTGCACCAGCGCGGCGTAAGCCGCCTCGCGCGCAAACGGCGTGTTGCCCAGCGCCCAGTACAAAGCGTGCGGTGTGAGCAAACGGTCATGGCGCAGTCCCAGCCAATGGGCATGGCTGGACCACGGGTAGTCGCCAGGCTGCACCACCTGCCCGGCCCGCACCGGATTCAGATCGAGGTAGATCATGCAAGGCAGGAGATACCGCTCGGGCTGTAGCACCGTGGAACGATAGCGCCCCTCCCACAGGGTGCCCGTACGGGCGTGGCGCCGGTTGAAATACTGCACGTAGCGCCGCCCTACCGCCTGCATCATCTGCGGAAGGCCGTCAGCAGTAGTGGGCGTGGCCAGCAGATGAAAGTGGTTGTCCATCAGCACATAGGCATGCACAGCAACACCAAATTTCTGCGCATTGTCTGCCAGCAGCGAAAGCATGGTCTCGAAGTCTTCGCGGTCCGCGAAGATGCTTTGGCGGTTGTTTCCGCGCTGGATGACGTGGTGCAGATGACCCGGCAGGGTCAGGCGCGGCAGGCGGGCCATGGATGTTGATGGGAGCTAGGGGGAGGATGATCATAAATCCGTCCCCGATTTATTCTCACCCCGGCAACAACGTATGGCGCGACGTCAGTCCTGCACCAATTCCACGGCAACCTGGGTATCGCGAGCCTCCGACTTCAGACCAAAGCGAGCCCCCAGCGCCTTGTCGAGGCCAAACTCTTCCAGAATGGCGCGCAGGCGCTCCGAGGCACTGCGCTTTTTCTGCCCCGTGTAGCGGGCAATGATCAGCTCATTCTTCATGCTGTGCTCCCAGCCTACCAGCTCCGTCACGGTGACCTGGTAGCCACTCGCCTCTAGGTACAGACAGCGCAACACATTGGTGACCTGGCTGCCCAGTTCGCGCGTGTGCAGCGGGTGGCGCCACAGCTCGGCCAAGGGCGTGCGCGACAGCTGCAAGGCCTTGTCCTGCCGCAGGCAGGCGGCCATCTCAGCCTGGCAGCACGGCACCAGCACCATCGCCCGGGCCTGTTTCTGCAGGCCGAAAGCAATGGCATCGTCCGTGGCGGTGTCACAGGCATGCAGGGCGGTGACCACATCGATCCGGGCTGGCAATTCATCTGCGCCGGTGGATTCCGCCACCGACACATTCAGGAACGACATGCGTTCAAAGCCCAGCTTCTGCGCCAGCAGGCGGGATTTGTCCACCAGCTCGGCGCGCGTTTCCACCCCGTAGATGTGCCCATGCCCCAGGGCCTTGAAGTACAGGTCGTACAGGATAAAACCCAGATACGACTTGCCCGCCCCATGGTCTGCGAGCGTCGGCCCCTGGTCGGTGGTGGCAAGCTCCGTGAGCAGCGGCTCGATGAAGTTGAACAGGTGGTAGACCTGCTTGAGCTTGCGCCGCGAGTCCTGATTCAGGCGTCCATCGCGCGTGAGGATGTGCAATTCCTTGAGCAGTTCTATCGACTGGCCCGGCCGCAGTTCGGAAAGCTCCGCAGACTCGGCCTTGGAGGCGGCCGCCTTCGGGCGGGAAGCATGTGGCTGCTGCACGCGGGCTGCAGAGAGGTCTTTGGTCTTTCTCATCATCGAACGTCCTGGTTCGCTTCCGGCAGCGATGGCGTGCCAGCGCTGGGGCCCACATCCAGCGCAGACCAGCCCTGCATGCCCAATGCCTGCAGCACCTCAATATTTCGCTCAAAAATTGTTTCCGCCTCCGGAAACACCTCCACGGCGCGGTCGATGCTCTCCTCCCGCAGCAGATGCAGTGTGGGGTATGGCGAACGGTTGGTGCAATTGGTCACGTCATCCACATCGGTGCCCGCAAACTGAAACTGGGGGTGAAAACTCGCGATCTGCAGCGTGCCGTCGAGCCCCATGGCCTCCAGCAGTGCCTCCGCATCTCCCAGAAAATCGTTGAAATCAAGAAAATCCTGGAGGCAGTGAGGGAGTATCAGCAAGGTGGTGTCCCGCGTTTCGGCAGGGGTCGCCACCAGGGCGGACAGCTCACTGCGCAGAAGAGCCAGCACGTCCGTCAAGTCTTCGGTCAGCGCGACCACGTAGTGAATCTGCCCTTTGACATGAACACCCTTGGCAAAAGGGCACAGGTTGAGCCCGATCACAGCTCGCTCCAGCCAACGGACGGTGTTGCGAACGAACAAATCGGCAGGCTCCGAAGAGACCGCCGAGGCCGTAAAGGGGGGGGAGGAAGTCATGAAACGGGCGCACGGGGCGCGAAGAAGTGCGGGGTTGATTTTACCGGGCGCCCTGCCCGCCCCCACAGCCGCTAGTCGAAAAGCCGCCGTCCCGTCAGGCGCTCATGCTCCCGCGCTGCAAACCGGTCTGTCATGCCCGCAATGAAATCCGCCACAGCCCTTGCCCGCAGCGGGCCGCAATCCACAGAGGCCTGCTCGGCAAACGCCGCCTTCATTTCTTGGGGGGAGGCCGTGTACGCTGCAAACAGGTCGCGCACGACCTCCTGCGCACGTCCCGTGGTCTCCATGACGCGTGGATGGCGGTACAGGTTTTTAAAGAGGAACTGCTTGAGTTCCAGCGAGCGCGCACGCATGGCATCGCCAAACATCACGAGCGACGGCGATTGGCGCACGGCCTGCACATCAGTGGGCGCGTGCCTGGCCAGCGCTGCCTGCGTGGCATCAATCACGTCATAAACCTGCGCGCTGAGCATGCGCCGTATGGCTTCAAACAACAGGCGCCGCTGCAGGAGCGGCTGCACAAGATCCGGGTACTCGGCCTGGGCCGCAGCGCGGTACTGGTCGAACAGGGGCACGTCCTGCAATTGCGCCAGCGTGATCAGCCCAGAGCGCACGCCGTCATCGATGTCGTGCGCGTTGTAGGCGATTTCATCGGCTAGGTTGCACAGCTGCGCCTCCAGGCTGGGCTGCTCCCGGCGCAAAAACCTTGCACCGACGCCACCGGGCTCTTCCCGCTCCAACTGCTGTGCGTGTTGCCTGGAACAGTGCTTGAGCACGCCTTCACGCGTCTCGAAGGTCAAGTTCAGTCCATCGTACTGTGGATAACGCTCCTCCAGCTTGTCCACCACCCGCAAACTCTGCAGGTTGTGCTCAAAGCCCCCGTGCTCCGCCATGCACCCATGCAGCGCATCCTGGCCGGCATGTCCAAACGGCGTGTGCCCAAGATCGTGGGCCAACGAGATCGCTTCCACCAGGTCTTCGTTGATGCGCAAGGAGCGAGCGATGGACCGCCCCAATTGGGCGACCTCCAGCGAGTGCGTCAGGCGTGTGCGAAACAGGTCCCCTTCATGGTTGAGAAAGACCTGCGTCTTGTAGACCAATCGCCGAAATGCAGTGGAGTGCACGATCCGGTCCCGATCACGCTGGTATTCGGTCCGTGTGGGTGCCGGTGTTTCAGGGTAGCGCCGCCCCCTGGTCGCAGCAGGGTGGCAGGCGTACGGGGCCAGGTCAGAGATCGGAATCAAAATTGCCGCCAGTGCTTATCTATAAAGCGCAAATAGCTATACTATTTATAGCAATTGGTGACAAGCACCTTCTAGGCACAACAGGCATCAATCACTTCGCGCACCAGGCTGTCCGGTGCAGCGCGCACTGCCGCCTTGCCCGGGCCATCGATCACGACAAATCGGATCTCACCGGCTTCGGATTTCTTATCGATGCGCATCAGTTCCAAATAACGGCCGGCATTGTCTGCGGCGTCCAGAATGGGCCCCTTGGTGGGCAACCCCGCGCGCTGGATCAGCAGATTCAGGCGGGCCACAAACTCGCCGTCCACCAAGCCAAGCCTGCGAGAAAGCTCTGCCGCCATCACCATGCCGGCACCAACGCCCTCACCATGCAGCCACACGCCATAACCCATGCCAGCTTCAATGGCGTGCCCAAAGGTATGGCCAAAATTGAGGATGGCACGAAGGCCCGTCTCTTTTTCATCCTGGCCGACAACCCAGGCCTTGATCTCGCAACTGCGCCGTACAGCGTGCGCCAGGGCGTCGCGGTCGTGCGCGATCAGGGCATCCATATTCCGTTCCAGCCAATCAAAGAAGGCCATGTCCGAGATTGGTCCGTATTTGATGACCTCTGCAAGACCGGCACTGAACTCACGCGCTGGCAACGTATCGAGCACCGCAAGGTCGCACACCACCAACTGCGGCTGGTAGAACGCGCCAATCATGTTCTTGCCCAAAGGGTGGTTGATGGCCGTCTTGCCGCCCACCGAAGAGTCCACTTGGGCCAGCAGCGTGGTGGGCACCTGCACAAAGGGCACACCCCGCATGTAGCTGGCTGCGGCAAAACCCGTCATGTCACCAACGACCCCGCCGCCCAGCGCAAAGATGGTTGTCTTGCGGTCGCATGCGGTGGACAGCAGCGAATCAAAGATCCGCTGCAATGTTTGCCAGTTTTTGTATTCCTCACCATCCGGCAGTCGCAGCTCATGAATCTGTGGATAGCGCCCAGCAAGCGCAGCCCGCAAAGCCTCTGCGTATAAAGGGGCTACCGTTGTGTTACTCACGATCAGCGCTGTGCTGGCCCGGGGCAAATCTGCGTAGGAAGCGACATTGGCCAAAAGACCACCGCCAATGAGGATGTGATAGCTGCGCTCAGCCAGTTCAATGGTGACTGCTTGATCAAGCATGGGGCATGAAATGTTGTTACACGTAAATTAAAGGGTCGCAAGCCTGCGCCACATTGATTCACCCGATTCTGCCTGGTCGGGCTGCACTCTCAAGAGCTGCAGACAACGGCAACCACAGTAGATCCCAAACGGCCGCTGCAAAGTGTCCTTCGCCACCCAAATTTCCGCGAAAAACCGTCACCAAAGATCCTTTAACTCGTTGATCTATATGTAAATCGGTTTGAACGCTGGGGCGAAATCGGGTTTATCTGTCGAGCTAGGGGGTGCTACATACCCTGATACCCAAGGCGAGGTAGTCGTTGCAGCTGTTGTCGGTGCTCCAAAAACAACGAACCCCGGCAAGCCGGGGTTCGAGAATCATATGTTAGCTAGAACCATTACGGTGGCAACGCTTGCTCCACCTAGAACGCTCGGCATCTCACGGCACCACAGCGCCGCATAGCTGCGTAGGCAGGGCACCATCGACCACAGTAACGCTAAACCTACGAGTCACCGAAGCCGCCCCCTTGGTGGCCGTCACCACGAACTCGCGCCGGCCGCAGTCAGCGACAGTCGGAGCCCCGTTGAGCACCCCCGCCGATCCCGTCGTCCCGGCGGACAGCCATGCGGGCAACCCAGTAAAGGTCCATGTCACATTATCGACGGAGGCGATGAACGAGTAGGTGAAATTGATGCCAACAGGCGTCTCGCCAAGCGAACATACAGTGTTCACGTTGCAATCACCGATGGCAAAGTCTTCCGGCAGGCCCCCCACCACCTTGATGGTGACAGTTGCTGACGCAGCCATCTTGTTTCTATCGACCACCGTAACTGTTGCGCGATAGGTACGCTCCTCTGCTTCTTCACTGGCCTTGCCACTGATCATGCCGGTACTCGCGTCGATTGACAGGCCCGGTGGCAGCCCGGTTGCGGACCAAGTGTACGGCGGCAACCCGCCCTTAACTGTCATGAAAGCGGTGAACGCGATGCCCTTCGTAGCTTCGCCCAAGTTGGCATCCTCCACCGCAGGAAGATCAGTCACTGCAGCAAGCACAGACACCGCCTCAATGGAGGTGATCGGGTCGGTAATACCGTTGCTCACGTTGTTGTCGAAGCGATCGGTTGTCATCTCCATGAAAATGGGCCCGGTCTCCATGCCACTAAGCAGCGAGAAAGTCGCAATCCCACCCACTGAAGGTAACTGCAGAACGCTGCCGCTCTGCGAACCCGCCAGAAGACGTGCACCTTGAGCCGCTTCCGTGCCCGCAAGAATACGAACCTGAACGCTGGCACCCGAGCCACTTGCGACAGGCTGGTTGGCATCATCCATTACAAAAACTTGGATACCCATCTGCCTCAGCAAGCCATTTGCATTGTTTTTAGTACCCAAGTATCCAGGCACCTGCGCTGCCATCCGAACACTAGCCGGTTTTCCGGTAGTACCGCCCACAGAAATTGTCACGCTGGCAGATTTTTGTTGATTGTCACGCGGATCAGTCACAGAGCATGTGATGCGCGCAGTTCCAGCCTGGTCACCAGCATGAAAATGGAAAGAACTTCCACCCGAATTTGCACCGAGAGTAATATTTCGATAGGAATTTGGAATTATTATTTTCCCACCATTCCCATCATCAACTTCCGTTTGATGATCTGGATCGCCATCCAAATAATACAGCGACCCCGAATCCAACCCACCCGCTACATTACAGCCAAAGACATTCTCACCGCCAGGTATCAGCACACTGCCCTTGCGAGCCTCCACATATAGAGATGTGGTATATGGCCGATATGCCCCAATGCCAGGCATAGCGCCTGCAATATTTAACGGCAATTGCGTCTTCTCAGCCCGAAGCGTGATGCTGTAATTTTCCTGCGTCTCGCCCGAGCCACCGCTACCGCCACCACCACATGCCGACAAGATTGCCGCTAACGCAAGGGTTAAAAATTTAACATTTTTCAACATTGCTCATCCATTCAATATAAAATTAGCGAGCCGCAGCACGCTCAGTGAGAACCTTCGGGGTAATGAAAATCAACATTTCTTGCTTATTGGCTTGCTTAGTTTTTGTTTTGAATAAATTGCCTACACCAGGAATATCACCCAAAAACGGAACCTTTGCCTCAGCATCATCCTCGAACAATTCAAAAATTCCGCCAATTACGACCGTACCACCATTTTCAACCAATACTTGTGTTTTAATGTGCTTAGTATTAATAGCTCGCACATTCTGAAGAATCTCACCCGGGCTATCTTTATTTACATCAAGATCCAAGATGATATTACCCTCTGGAGTTATTTGAGGCAGGACCTCCAACTTCAAAACTGCCTTCTTGAACGCTATAACCGTTCCACCATTTGGAGCTGTCACAGGGTATGGGAACTCGGTTCCTTGCTCGATAGATGCTTTGGTTTGATCAGCTGTCACAACACGGGGGCTAGACACAATCTTACCTTTACCGTCTGCCTCCATCGCAGATATTTCAAGATTCAAAAATCTGTTGGCCGCTGAGTTAAAAATCGATATAGCGAAGCTAGCCGGATCGAACCCACCTTGGGCCTGCGCAGGAAGATTAACAAAATTACCCAGAGTATTAGTAGTTCCACCAGCACCAGACGAAGCTACCGCATTGCTATAACTAGTACCAAACGCCATGCTATTGCCGCCACCGATATTGTATCCACCGGTACCGCCACGATTAGCACGCAAATCTGTTCCACCTAGTCGAACGCCCAAGGAGCGCCCGAACGTATCGGATGCCTCAACAATTCTCGCTTCAATCATCACTTGCCGAACAGCAACATCCAAGGTCGAGAGGAGCTGACGCACTTCTTCCAGTTTACTTGCCGTGTCAGTCACAAAAAGCTGATTGGTTCTGGGTTCCGCAATAGCGCTACCTCGCTCCGACAGGAATCTATTTGAAGTCCCCCCCGATGTACCACCGCTTTGGGCCGTCAGTTGAGCGACCATATCAACCGCTTTTGCATAATTCATTTGGAACGCTTGCGTTCGAAGCGGCTCCAGTTTTTGAATAGCTAACGCAGCCTCGTAATCCTTCTTCGTCCTATCATCAATTTCATCTTTAGGCGCAATCCACAACACCGTTCCAGATTTTCGCATCCCCAAGCCTTTGGCCTCCATTATGATTTGAAGCGCTTGATCCCAAGGCACATCTTTGAGACGCAATGTCAGCGAACCAGTGACCGTATCCGAGGTCACAATATTGAAATTGGTAAAATCAGCAATAACTTGCAGAAGAGATCGAACCTCAATATTCTGAAAATTCAGCGAGAGCTTCTCACCACTATATCCAGGGCCTTGTGTTAGCTTATTCAGGTCGACCTTCTTTTGCCGGATTTCAACTACGAACTGGCTATCACTCTGATACGCGCTATGCTCCCAATCACCAATAGGATCGATGGTCATGCGAACCCGCTCACCTTGCTGAACGGTTGTAATAGCTTGCACTGGCGTGCCAAAATCACCCACATCCAAACGCCGACGCAGCCCTTCCGGCAATGAGGATTTTAGGAAATCCACCACCAAGCCTTTTCCCTGCTGACGAATATCAACACCCACTTGGCTTGAAGGAAGCATCACCACCACACGCCCAGAGCCATCCGCGCCTCGTCTGAAGTCAACATCTTTCAGTGTCTGAATATCAGAATTAGCAGGATCAGCAAACACTGGAGCAGACACCGCTTGAGTTGCTGAATTGGCAGACTGCACCGTCCCCAAAGAAATCAGGAGTGATTTCCCTTGAATTTCAGCCTGATAGGAAGTAGATTGCTTAAGATTCAAGACAATTCGGGAGCGGTCACCGGCCTGCACCACATTGACAGACTTAACGTTGCCCTGATTCACTTCAAAAACATTTTTTCCAGTCGCATTGGACGCATCAGGAAAGTCCAAAGCAATGCGAGGAGGCGATTGGATGGAAAATCCTGTGGGCACAGACTTCAGTGGCTCAGAAAAATCAATACGGACTACATCTACACCGTTCTGCACGCTCCCCATTACAGATTGAACTACAACCTGCGCGAACACACTGATGGGTGTCAATACAGCAAATGTGAATCCCACTGCAATTTGACAAATCTTTGATGGATAAATTTTCAGATATTTCATTTCTTGTCCTCTTGCAGATCGAGGGAGGCCGCACGTTCAATCCAATCACCAGTTGCATCTTGAACAATTTCGCGCAACTGAATCGAATTCTCAGTAATTTTCGTTATTCGCCCGTAGTTTTGACCAATATAGTTTCCAACTCGCACTTGATAAAGTAGCTTATCAACTTTCAATAGTGCAGTCGGCGCACCCTTTTTATCAAGACTGCCTACCATCGCCATTACATCCAGCGGATAAGACTCCAGAGGCTCCTTTCGCCTGGCCATCTCTGGGGCAATCAAAGCAGCGTTAGAGGCAGACTGGGTAGACTCCCGTCTCAACGCCTGTGTTAACTTTATAGAATTGAACGGCTCAACCCCTGAATCCATTGCATAAGTTTGGGGTAAAAATTGCTTGGGCTCAGTCAAAGGGGTTACCTTGGGCTTGGTTGTTGCCCGCAACTCCGACATCCACTGACGCAATTCGTCGTCACCCGAAGAACCACAACCGGACAAGCCAAGAGCAACCACTATTAATGAAATCAGTCTATGTGACGTCATTTTTTGCCGCCCTTCGCCACCTGCTTTTGAGCCTGAATTTCCTCAGAATCGAGGTACCTAAACGTACGGGCTGTGGCCTCCATAGTTAACGCAGCCCCACCCTTCTCCTTCCCCAATGGGGCAATGGAAATATTGTTTAAGGTAACAATTCGAGACAAATGCGCAATATCAGATGCAAACGATCCCATATCGTGATATTTTCCAGTCACACGAACTTGGATAGGCAATTCAGCATAATACTCTTTAACCACCACTTGGCCTGGTCGAAACAAATCAAACTGCAAACTTCTTCCAAGCCCCGCTTGATTGATATCAGAGAGCAACGCTGCCATCTCGGCCTTGCTTGGCAGTTGCTTTTCCAGTTGAATAACGTACTGCTGGACCTGTTCTCGTTGACGCTTTAAAGCCTCCAAACTCACAGCTTTAGTCAATTTTGCTTGATAGTCTTGACGCAGGGTTTGCTCTTTAGCGATCTCTGTTTCAAGTTCGACTTCATACTCATTGATCTTGGCAAACCAAAGAACAGCAGCCACCGCAATGGAGATAAAAAGACACAACAGGATCTTTGGAGCTACGGGCCACAATGAGGGATCTTTGGGATCCAAATTCCGAAATTGCCGAGAAATACTCTCCTGCAAGGCAGAGAAATCAATATCTTTTTTTGATTTTTTTGCCATGTTTATTTCCCAATCGCGGCGCTAGCCGAGTCTTTGGCTTTTTGCACTTCACCGGTACGCATCAGCCGGAAACGCAAATTGAACGTGGACACTCGACGCTGGTCTCTGGACGACAAAGCAATATTGCTCGCCACAATTTCCACCAACTCCGGCTTTGACAGCCAAGGGGTGTTATCGGTCAAATTCCGAAGCATTTCAGAAACACGCTCGTTGGACTGGGCAACCCCCTGCATAGCGATTACTTGTTCAGTTTGCTTAATGCTTGTCACATACGCGCCTTCCGGTATCTGACGCACAAGCTCATTGAGCAAGTGAACAGGGAGATTTCGATCTGACTGAAGATCTTCCACAGCCTTCTGCCTAGCCCGCAAAGCCGCAATTTCGTCTTCTATGGTGGCAATTTCCTTGATTTGTTCTTCAAGGACCTTAATTTCACTCTGAAGAAAAGCATTTCGCTCTTGCTGGGCGGTGATCATCATTTGAAACCACCAATACACTGCCCCAGCGATTGCCAGACCAATCAGAAATGATGCAAACATCGTCGCCTGAAAGGCTTCCTTCCGACGTTTGCGCGCAGCTTCCCGGTGCGGAAGTAAATTGATCAGAATCACTGCAGGAACCTCCGCATGGCCAGACCGCACGAGGTCAGATAGGACGGCGCCTCACGCACCATTTTTTTCAAACGAACGGAACTTCCGATTTCCATACCGTCAAAAGGATTGACTGCGCTGCACGCAAAGCCGGTCTGCTGGGTAACAGCCTCTGTCAGGCCTGGCAGTGGCGCGGAGCCACCTGCAAGCATGATGTGATCAACACGGTTATGGGGTGTACTGGTGAAGAAAAACTGCAAAGCTCGACCTATCTCCTGGGCCATGCTGTCTACAAACGGCCGCAGCACAGCCGATTGGTAGTCTTCTGGGAGGTCACCATTTCGCTTTTTACTTTCCGCCTCTTCCACTGAGAAACCGTATTGACGGACGATCAATTGGGTCAGCTGCGCTCCTCCAAAAGCTTGGTCCCGGTCATAAAGAACTTCTTCGTTGCGGATAACCTGCATGCTGGTGGTAAGTGCTCCCACCTCAAAAAGCGCAACCATTGCGTCGACGCCTTTCTTGGGCAAGGCCTCAATGAGACGCCCCGCAGCCAATCGGGAGGCATGGGATTCAATGTCCACCACTACCGGCTTGAGGCCTGCAGCCTCTGCCAAACCTTGGCGGTCTTGGACCTTCTCTCGCCGAGATGCGGCAATGAGAACATCGACGTCCCCCGGCGCATTTTTGCTGGGGCCGATGACGCAGAAGTCCAAACTCACTTCGTCGAGCGAGAAAGGAATGTACTGATTGGCCTCCGACTCGACTTGAACCTCAAGCTCTTGTTCTGTCATGCCCCCTGGCAGCGTAATCTTCTTGGTGATGACGGCCGATGGCGGCAGTGCCAAGGCGACGTTCTTCGTGCGCGTTCCACTTTTTTTGACCAAGCGGCGCAGTGCGTCCGCAACTTCGTCGAATTTTTCGATGTTGCCATCCGTGATCCAGCCACGCTCCAGCGGTTCGATCGCGCAACGCTCCAGAACCAAGCCGCCTGCCTTATCGCGCCCAAGCTCCACCAGTTTGACACTGGAGGAACTGATGTCGATTCCCAGCAGCGGCGGAGACTGGCGACTGAACAAAGACCCCATTGAGCTCAAGATTGGTCCCCTGTAACTTGCCAAAATGAGGCAACAAAACTTAACACTTCACATGAATGCTATCAGTAAGATAGTTCTCCAGCAAAGATTTTTCCCCGCGTAACACTTGCGGAGCGTTGCCAAAAGCAGACGAATTTAGCCGCCCTTGCAACACCGTTTGGCAACGATGACGCACCTTTGGGCAGACGGGCACGGGCCGGGCATTGTGATTTTCAGTGGGGTGCAGCGGACATTTTTATAATGGGCCGTCTTACCCCTCCGGAGCGATATGCCGCCCTCTTCATCGAAGTCCTCTGACAAGCAGGACTCTCCTTCCGCTCCCTCCCGCCCCACTTGGCTCCGTTGGCTGGTGCGCGCCACTCTTTGGATGGTGGGCCTGGCGACTGCGGCCGCCGTGGGATTGGCTCTGACCATTGCAGTGGCGCTGGCGGTGGCCTATCCGAACCTGCCGGACATCTCTGATCTCGCTGACTATCGCCCCAAGTTGCCTTTGCGCGTTTACTCTGCCGAAGGCGCTTTGCTGGGCGAATTCGGCGAGGAGCGCCGCAACCTCACCCCCATTGGTGAAATCCCGAAGGTCATGAAGGACGCGGTATTGGCCATTGAAGATGCCCGCTTCTTCCAGCATGGCGGCGTTGACTACAAAGGCGTAATTCGCGCAGCCTTGGCTAATCTTGGCCGGGTAAAAAGCCAGGGCGCCTCTACTATCACAATGCAGGTGGCGCGGAATGTTTACCTCTCGTCAGAGAAAACATTTACACGCAAAATTTACGAAATCTTACTGACATTCAAACTCGAGCATTTACTGACCAAAGATCAGATTCTTGAGATTTACATGAATCAGATTTATTTGGGCAATCGCGCCTATGGATTCGCTGCGGCGTCAGAAGCCTATTTTGGCAAGCCCCTGAAATCGGTGTCCGTGGCTGAGGCGGCCATGCTTGCAGGTCTGCCCAAAGCGCCCTCTGCGTACAACCCCATCAGCAACCCCAAGCGGGCTCGCTCCAGGCAGCTTTACATCATTGAGCGCATGGAGGAAAACGGCTTCATCACCGCCGAGCAGGCGACAGATGCCAAGAAAGAAGAACTCAAGATCCGTACCGGCCCGGACAGTACCCGGATTCATGCAGAGTACGTGGCCGAGATGGCGCGCCAGCTGATCTTCACGCAGTATGGCAACGAGGCCTACACACGCGGGCTCAACGTCTACACGACACTTAACGCTGCGGAACAAGAGGCTGCGTATGCGGCGCTGCGCCGAGGCATCATGGACTACGAACGACGCCAGCAGTACCGCGGCCCGGAAAAGTTCGTGGTGTTGCCGACGGCGGCCCAGGAGGTGGAAGACGCCATTGACGACGCGCTGGCCAACCACCCGGACAACGGCGACGTCCTTTCTGCCGTGGTTCTGGAGGCCTCGCCGCGCAAGATCGTTGCGGCCCGCGCGAACGGCGACACACTGGAAATCACCGGCGATGGACTGAAGCCCGCACAGTCCGGCCTGAGTGACAAGGCCGCGCCCAACATCAAGATCCGCCGTGGAGCAGTGATCCGGGTGGTGAAAACACCCAAGAACGCCTGGGAAATTACACAGCTTCCCGAAGTCGAAGGCGCCCTGGTGGCACTGGACCCGCGCACTGGAGCCATCCGGGCGCTGGTCGGCGGATTTGATTTCGACAAGAACAAGTTCAACCACGCCGCACAGGCATGGCGCCAACCCGGGTCGAGCTTCAAACCCTTCATCTACTCAGCGGCACTGGAGAAAGGGTTCACGCCCGCAACGGTCATCAACGACGCCCCTCTGTTCTTTGATGCAGGGGTGACCGGTGGCCAACCATGGGAGCCCAAGAACTACGATGGCAAGTACGACGGCCCCATGAGCATGCGCACGGGACTGGCCAAGTCCAAGAACATGATCTCGATCCGCATCTTGCAGGCCGTCGGGCCGAAGACCGCGCAGGAGTGGGTATCCCGCTTTGGCTTCGATGCTGAAAAGCACCCGGCCTACCTCACCATGGCGTTGGGCGCGGGCTCCGTCACACCCCTGCAAATGGCTACGGCCTATTCCGTCTTTGCCAACGGCGGATACCGCGTGAACCCCTGGCTGATCACCAAGGTCACCGACCACAAGGGCCGTGTCATCTCTGAAACGACTCCGCCGGTCACCGGCGAACAACCGCGTGCCATTGACGCCCGCAACGCCTTCGTGATGAACAGCCTGCTGCAAGAGGTCACGCGCTCCGGTACCGCAGCGCGGGCGCAAGCTACGCTGAAGCGGCCAGACCTCTACGGAAAAACCGGGACCACCAACGATTCTGTGGACGCATGGTTTGCCGGATATCAACCCACGATCGCTGCAGTGACCTGGATTGGCTACGACACGCCGCGTAACCTGGGAAGCCGCGAAACAGGGGGCGGCCTCAGCCTGCCGGTATGGATCAATTTCATGGAACGTGCACTCAAGGGTGTCCCCGTCATGGAGCCCACAGTGCCCGCCGGCGTGGTCAATGTAGGCGGGGAATGGTTCTACGACGAGTACGCGCGCAACAGCGGTATCCCAAGTGTGGGTCTCGATGACCGATCCGCATCACCCGCTGTGGCTCCACAAGCGCCACCGCCCACCGAAGAGCGAAACCGCATCCTGGACCTGTTCCGCAACTGATGGCGTTGCGGACGCTCTTCCATCTACCTGAGAGACGTGAGCCACCCAGGAGGGTGGCTCAAGCTGAAAACTGCAGTGGCAAACCCGCTTGGGCGGCTGCGTCGCGGCTCAGGCAGTCAAAGAACTCGCCTGCTCCTTTGGTGTCCTGCCAGGCTTGGCCGTCAAACCGGTAGTGGTAACCACCGGACCGCGCGGCCATCCACACCTCGTGCAGAGGTTTTTGCAGATTGATGACGATCTGGCTACGGTTGGGGAACGTCAATGTCACCATGCCCCCGGAGCGCTGGGCGTCCACATCGGCATCGGTCGCATCGTTGATGCGATCGCAGCTGCGCTCGACGGCAAGCAGCAGTTTTTCGGCGTGGTCCATGAATTCGAGGTCGGTCATTACAATTTACGCATGTTGAAAGCTTCCCAAATTCTAGTCAGGACGCTTGTCCTTGCTGCCAGTGCGGCAGCCCTTGCAGGTTGCGGTCAACGGGGCCCCCTGTATTTGCCCAGCAGTCCGGCAGCTGCGCAGCGTGCGACCCTGCCCCAGACCTTGACCCCCGGCGTCGGTACCGCCAGCCCTGCGCAGCCCCCCGCAGCTTCAGCGTCAGCGCCGCGCTGAAAAGCGGCAGAAGGACCGGGACAACGGTTCTGATCACCAATACCACCAGGGCACTTGATTTCTATCAAGGACGTCTCAGAGGGTCAATCGTACAGTTCGTGCTTTATTGCACCGCAGGATGGCCATGGCCCTCGAACTCTACCGCGACAAGAACCATGCTTGTCTGATGTTCACCGACCTCATCGAAGAAGACGGTCAGGCCGTTCAGGCCAACCAGTTTCTGATCGTGGACGACGACACCGGCGCCATCATCGACCCCGGTGGCAACCTGGCCTTCAACGAGCTGTTCATGGGGATGACCAAGCACTTCCCACCGCACAAGCTGTCGTACCTGATCGCTTCGCATGCAGACCCAGACATCATTGCCTCGCTGGATCGCTGGATGACCAGCACCAAGGCCGACCTGGTGATCTCACGCGTCTGGGAACGTTTTGCGCCCCACTTCACCAAGGTAGGCAAGACGGAAAATCGCGTCATCGGTGTGCCCGACAGTGGGGGGCATCTGCCCCTGGGCCGCCATGAACTGGTGCTGCTGCCTGCGCACTTCATGCACTCCGAGGGCAACTTTCACTTCTACGACCCGGTCAGCCGCATCCTGTTCACCGGCGACCTGGGGGTGTCGATGATGTCGGGCGCCGAGGCTCGTGTGCCGGTGACCGACCTCAAGGCTCACATCCCGCGCATGGAGGGATTTCACCGCCGCTATATGGTGTCCAACAAGATCCTGCGGCTCTGGGTCCGCATGGCACGGCAACTTGATATCGCCATGCTGGTGCCACAGCACGGCGCGCCCATCATGGGCAAGCAGGCGATCAGCGATTTCTTCAGCTGGATCGAGAACCTCATGTGTGGCATCGACCTGTTTGACGATCGGGCGTACCAGATTCCCACCGGTTACATCGATCCTGTGACCCGGCAGATGCGCGCGGCACCGGCGCGGTAGCCGCAGGTCTTGGAATTTCAGGCTAAATTTGCTGCTGGCGCTTTACCATCAAGCTCCAGCAGCTATTATTTATATAGCAAATAATTCCACAAGCACAGCGCTACGACGTGCGGGCGGCTTGGGATGCCTTGGCCCCCGCCGTACCCTGGGTTGGCCGACGCTTGCGCAGCCGGTGCCACAGCCGCCAGCCCAGCAAAGCTGACAAAACCGCCGCATACACCGCCACCTCGCCAAAATCATTCTTGCCAGCGCGCATCCAGAAGAAGTGCAGGATGGCCAGGCCCGCCACTGCGTATACGCTGCGGTGCAGCGCCTGCCAGCGCTTTGCGCCCAAAGCCTTGATCGCGCGGTTGAACGATGTGGCGGCAAGCAGCGTGAGCACCAGCAGCGCCAGAGACCCGACCAGGATGAAAGGCCGCTTGATGATGTCGCGCACGATGTCGGTCCCATCAAAACCCATGTCGAACCAGGCGTAGCTCAGCAGGTGCAGCAGGCCGTAGAAAAACACGAACAGGCCCAGCATGCGCCGAAAGCGCGCAAGCTGGGGCGTGGAAGTCACCACGCGCAGCGGCGTAACGGCCAGCACCAGACAGAGCGCGCGCAGCGTCCAGTCACCCGTGGCGCGGATCAGGGCCTCGGCCGGATTGGCGCCCAGCTGATTGGCCGCCGCAGCGTAGACCAGCCACGCCAACGGAAGCAGGCACAGTGCAAAGATCACGGGCTTGGCGGCAGAATGGAGGAAGAGTTTGCGCATGGTGATCCGCGCCCCTCTTCTGCCGCTTTACCTACACGTCAAGCGGAGAAAAAAGGCGAATGAAGATCAGTAGAACTTCTTGAGGTCCATGCCCGCGTACAGCTGCCCCACCTGGGCTTCATAGCCGTTGAACATGAGCGTCTTGCGCTTTTTGGCAAACAGGCCATCTTCGCCAATGCGTCGCTCGGTGGCCTGGCTCCAGCGAGGGTGGTCCACCTCAGGGTTCACGTTTGAGTAAAAGCCGTATTCCTGCTTGGCCGCCTTGTTCCATGCCGTGCCGGGTTCTTTCTCGACAAAGCGGATCTTGACAATGCTTTTGGCGCTCTTGAAGCCGTACTTCCACGGCACCACCAGGCGAACAGGCGCCCCGTTCTGGTTGGGCAGCACTTCGCCATACATGCCAAAAGCCAGCAGTGTGAGAGGGTTCATTGCCTCGTCCATGCGCAGGCCTTCCACATAGGGCCAGTCGAGCACGCGCGATCCGACAAAAGGCATGGTGGCCTTGTCGGCCAGCGTCACAAATTCCACATACTTGGCGCTACCCTGGGGCTCCACACGCTTGATCAGTTCGGCCAGCGAATAGCCCACCCAGGGGATGACCATGGACCAGCCCTCCACACAGCGCAGGCGGTAGATGCGCTCCTCCTGTGCGCTGAGCTTGATCAGGTCTTCGATGCCGTATTTACCCGGCTTCTTGACCAGCCCTTCCACTTCCACCGTCCAGGGCGTGGTCTTGAGTGTGTGGGCGTTGCGCGCGGGGTCGGCCTTGTCGGTGCCGAATTCGTAGAAGTTGTTGTAGGTGCTTGCGTCTTTGTAGTCAGTGAGCTTTTCCATTGTGACCGCGCCCGCCACGGTGGACTTGGCACCCGCCAGCGCAGCCAGCTTGTTGGGCCGCACCACCTGCGCCTGCTGCGCCAGCGCCTCGCGGCCTGCCCAGGCCGCCATCGCGGCACCTGCAGCGCCGCCCGCCATGAGCTTGAGCATCTGGCGCCGGTCTTCGTAGACCGCGCGGGGTGTGATTTCGGAGGAGTGGGGGTGGTTGAAACCCGAATCGCGCGAAGGGATCAGCATGGGGAGGCTCCGGTCATGGTCTTGTGGAAACAGCTGCAACAGTAGAGCAGCACAACTGTTAGTTCGTTCCCTAGACCGCGCAGGTTACACCGAAGACGCAATAGTTGTCGGCCCCACCCCGATGCCCGACTGAGCCTTCACCCCGTCACAGCGTGCCGTAGCTGTGCAAACCGCTCAGGAACATGTTCACCCCCAGAAACGCGAACGTGGTCACCGCCAGGCCCACCAGCGCCCACCAGGCCGACACGGTGCCGCGCAGCCCCTTCATCAGTCGCATGTGCAGCCAGGCGGCGTAGTTGAGCCAGACGATCAGCGCCCAGGTTTCCTTCGGGTCCCAGCTCCAGTAGCCGCCCCAGGCCTCGGCCGCCCACAGCGCGCCGAGCACGGTAGCAATGGTGAAGAACGCAAAGCCCACGGCGATGGACTTGTACATCACGTCGTCCAGGATCTCAAACGAGGGGAGGCGCGCCGCGATGCGCTTGCGGCCCAGCAGGATGCCAGCCACGATGAAAGCCGAAATGCCGAAGTACACCATCCAGTAGCTGCCACCGTTCTCGGTCGCGCCTTGGCGGAACACGATGGGCTCGAAACACAGCACCACGCCCAGCAGCCACAGCGGCGCCAGCTTGTACCAGCGGGTTTCGGTGGCCTGCTGCTTGATGAGGTAGGCAAAGGCCACCATGGCGGCCAGCGCAAACGTGCCGTAGCCGATGAAGTTGGCGGGCACATGCAGCTTCATCCACCAGCTCTTGAGGGCAGGCACCAGGGGCTGGATCTCGTGCGCTTCGCGCACCACGGTGTACCAGAGCAGGAAGCCCACGGCAGCACTGACTACCAACATCACGAACCCGCCCAGTGCACGCGTGTCGTACTGCTGTTCGTAATACAGGTAGAACGCCGCCGTCATCCAGCAGAACAGCACGAACACCTCGTACAAATTACTCACAGGAATGTGGCCGATGTCCGGGCCGATGAGGTAGCTTTCGTACCAGCGCACCAGCGTGCCAATGAGCGCCATGGCCACAGCCACCCAGGCAATGCGCGAGCCCAGCATGCTCATGGTGCGGCCCTCGCCGCGGGAGAACATGCCCACCCAGTAAAAGATGGTGCTCATGAAGAACAGCATGCTCATCCACAGGATGGCAGATTGGCTCGACAGGAAATACTTGAGGCCGAACACCGTATCGGCCCGCGCCAGGCTACCCGCACCGTCTTGCTGGTACAGGCCGATGGCCAACAGCGCCACCGCAGCCACGATCAGCATCAGCGCACGCAAGGGGCGCCAGAACCAGCCCAGCCAGATCGTGCACGGAATGGCACCCAGCAAAATACCTTTCTCGTAGACGTCCATGAAGGCGCCGTAGCGCTGCAACGCATACAGCCCGCCCACGGCCACGATGGCGGCAAACAGCCAGTCGAACCAGTTGCGGCGGGCAAAAAAACCCTCGTTCAGGGTGATCGTGGTGGCCGTGGAGGAAGAAGTCGCGGTATTCATGCAGTGCCTTCGCGGGGCGATGCCCCGATCAGTTTTTGTGCGAGCTGGACAAACTCCTGGTCGCCGTCCATGGTCTTGCGGTTGGTGGACAGGGCCATGGTGGCGTGGGTACGCCCGTCCTGCGGCGCCACCCAGACCCAGACGCGCCGTTCGCGGACGTAGAGCATGGCAAAAACGCCCAGGATCAGCAAGGCACATCCCAGATAGACAACATTCTTGCCAGGGGCTCGCGCCACCTGGAAAACACTGGCCTGTACCTGGGTGAAGTCCTTGAGTTCAAACGCCAGCGGTGCGGGGTAGATCTGCGCGTCGCTGAGCGAGAGCACGGCCTGCGTCATGAAGCCCTGCGTCTGATCGTCCTGGGGAAGCGGCGGCAGGCCGGCACGCTGGCGCGACAACTGCGCCACCTCGAACAGCGTGCCGTTCAAAATGCGCACCAGCACCTCACCCGCCCGCGCGCGCTCGGCCTCGGGCACGTTGGCCTCCATGAAGTCCGACACCGCCTGCAGGCCACCAGTGGGCTTGCCATCGACCATGCCCTGGCCCGCAAACAGGGCCAAGGCCCGCAGTGCAGACTGCTGCAACTGCTCGGCCAGATCCGGGCGCGAGGTGTCGATGGCCTGCGCCACATAGCGGCGCACGGCCTGCTCGCGCGCTGCGGGGTCGGCCAAGGTGGCCTTCATGCGAACGAAGCCATCCATGCTGCCCTTGTCATCGGCTGGCACCCGCAGGTACCGGAATGGCTCTGCAGGGGTTTCGCGCACACCCAGCAGAAACACCGGCACGCCATCGCCCGTGTCCACAGGCAGCATGTAGTTGTGGAACTCACGCGCCTGGCCCGCTGCGTCCCGAAGCTTGTAGCTCACGCTCGGGCCCACGTTGCGCAGTTCTTTTTTGGTGACGGTCTTGTTGGCGGCGCCCAGGCGGGATTCCACCGACTCGCGCAGGTCCACCTTGCGCACATCCACACCGCTGCCTCCGGGGCCTGCACCCCCGAAGTTCTCGACATTGATGGTGCGCAGTGCTGTGAACTCCAGCGTCAGCGTCTCGCTGCCCGGGCCGCCACTGTTGTTGGTCAGCTGGGTGGAATTGCCGACCACTCCTTCGACCTCAATGGGCTTGGCGCCTGCCACCATGGGCACGCCGCGCAGCTTGAGGTGCGAGCCGCCGTCGTCAAAACTCGACTGGTAGATCTCGATGCCTTTGTAGCTGGCCGGGTGGTTCACCTCCACACGCGCGGGCGTCTTCTCGCCCGTGGCCTTGTCGTGGATGATGATCTCGCTGGCAAACAGCTTGGGCATGCCGGTGGAGTAGTGCTCCACGATGAACTTCTTGAGTTCGATGGCAAACGGCAGGTCCTGCAGCAGCACGCCGTCGGACTGATTCAGGATGGCTGTGCTCGACTGTGTGCCCTCAGCCACCAGCAGGTTGCCCCGAAAGGTGGGGTTGCGCTCGGAAAGCCGGTGCTCGGGCTTCACATCGGCAATCAGGCCGCCGCCCTGATACGGTGTCTTGCCCCCCAGCAACATCTGGGCGCGCACGATGAGATCTCCGTCCAGCAGACCGCCCACACACACCAGCACGATGGCGCTGTGCGCGGCGATGTAGCCCAGCTTGTTGGCAGCACCCGCCTTGGCCGCCACCATCCAGCCAGTGCCGGGGCCAGAGGTGGTGTCGCGCTGCTGCAGGCGCACCTTCCATCCGCCACCGGCCAGCAGGGTGCCAATGCGGCGCGCCTCGACCTCGGCAGAGCCGCTAAGCGTTGCCTCGGCCTTGTGGTGAAAAGCCTTCAGGCTTTGTTCGCGGATGTTTTCCTTGTAGACCTTGAGGTCGATGAGGATCTTGGGTGTATTGCGGGCGATGCACAGCGATGTGCTGATCACCAGAAACGCCAGGATCAGCAAGAACCACCAGGCGCTGTAGACGGCATTGAGCTGGATGGCGCCAAACAACTCCGCCCAGAAAGGACCGAACTGGTTGACGTAGTTGACCGCCGGCTCGTGCTGCTTGAGCACCGTGCCGATCACCGAGGCAATGCAGATCACCGTCAGCAGCGAGATCGCGAACCGCATGGAGGACAGCAGCTCGATCCCGGCGCGCCAGGCCTGGGAACCAGACTGGATGCGAAGGCCTTGGGTGTTATCGGACATGGATGAAAAAGAAAGGAGACGGCGAGGAGGCGCGAGAGAAGGAAAGAAAAAGGGCGGGACCATCTGTGCGATGGGCCCGCCCGTTTTGGGATTGTTATTGGCGGTAGGTTCCGTGCAACCCGGTCTAGCGGGCCACAAGATTGACGAAAATCAAGTCAATCAGCGCAGGCCAGCGATGTAGTCCGCCACGGCCTTGATTTCCTTGTCGTTCAGCTTGGCCGCCACCTGCGTCATCTGGGTGCTGTTGGCACGCGAGCCATCGCGGAAGGTGTTGAGCTGGGCCACGGTGTAGTCAGCGTGCTGACCCGACAGGCGGGGGTACTGGGCAGGGATGCCCGCGCCGTTGGGGCTGTGGCAGCCAGCGCAGGCAGCGATCTGGCGGTCGGCGATGCCGCCACGGTAGATGCGCTCACCCAGGGAGACCAGGTTCTTGTCCTTGGCGAAGCCGGGTTTGGCCGCCTTGGAAGCCACCCAGTACGAAATGTTCTTCATGTCCTCGTCCGACAGCGCGGTGGCGAAACCCTTCATGATGGCGTTGTTGCGCTTGCCGGACTTGAATTCCTGCAACTGCTTGACCAGGTATTCGGGGTGTTGCTGCGACAGCTTGGGGTTGGCCGCAATGGCCGAATTGCCATCGGCGCCATGGCAGGCAGCACACACTGCGGTGTAGCTGGCCTCGCCTTTGACGAGATCCGGCTTGGCCGCTTTGGGGGCATCGCCCGCCGCATAGGCCGAAAAAACAGGTGCTGCCAGTGCGGCAGCCGTCAGCAAAGAGGCGAGCAACTTCATATCGAGGGTCTGTGTTTATGTGCGCAAAACCTCGCGATTCTACAATGAGGCTCCCAAGCCTCCCAATATTCCATGACGACCTCTTCCACCGCGCCAGTTGCTGGCTCCCTTCCGCCCGCTCCCGACGCCAAGATCGCCATGGGCTGGATGCACACCGCCAGGTTCCTGACCACGGCCGCCCAGCTGCACCACCTGCCGCCCATCCATGTGCCCGAGATCGCTTTTGTGGGCCGCTCCAACGCGGGCAAATCCACCTGCATCAACACGCTCACGCAGCAAAAGCAGCTGGCCTTCGCCTCCAAACGGCCCGGGCGCACGCAGCACATCAACCTTTTCTCGCTGGGCAAGCACGGCGCGACCGATGCGGTGCTGGCCGATCTGCCCGGCTACGGCTACGCGAAGGTGTCGCGGTCCGACAAGGTGCGTTGGCAGCAGGTGATGGTCAATTACCTGGTGAGCCGCCCTGGACTCACCGGCATCGTCTTGCTGTGTGACCCCCGGCTGGGATTGACCGAGCTGGACGAGGCCTTGCTTGAAGTGCTGCGACCACGGGTCGAAGAGGGCCTGAAATTCCTCATCGTGCTGACCAAGGCGGACAAGCTCACACGCTCGGAGCAAGCCAAGATCCTGTCGATTACGCGACTGAACGCGGCCGGCGGAGAGGTGATGATGTTCTCGGCCCTCAAGAAACAAGGCGTGGACGAGGTGGCACAGCTGCTGTGGCAGTGGGCGCACCCGGTGCAAGCCTCGGGCGACGCAGCCCCTGCCCCCGCCGTTGAGCCCCCAGAGCTCGGTGATTCTGAGGATATTCAGTCAAATTAGGCCCTAGCGCTTATCCATCAAGCGCTACCAGCTATTAAATGCATAGCGCCATGATCCAGACCGTCTCCGCTCCCCTGCCCCACGGAACCACCCTGCACTGCCGCGTAAGCGGCGTGGCGGGCCGCCCAGTGCTGCTGTTTTTGCACGGCTTCCCCGAGGGTGCCTTCATCTGGGATGAGCTGCTGCTGCACTTTGCCCGCCCCGAAAACGGTGGCTACCACTGCGTGGCGCCCTACCTGCGCGGGTTTGGCCCCTCCAGCAGCCCCGCCGAAGTGGATGCCTACCGTGCCAAGCATCTGGTGCAGGACCTGGTGGCGCTGATTGCCCACGAATGCCCCGGCGGCGCGCTGGAATGCCTGGTGGCGCACGACTGGGGTGGCGCCGTGGCCTGGAACCTGGCCAACCAGCAGCCGCAGCTCATGAAGCGGCTGGCCATCATCAACTCCCCCCACCCTGGCGCCTTTGTGCGGGAGTTGGCACACAACGCTGCGCAGCAGGCGGGCAGCCAGTACATGCACTTCCTGTGCAGGCCTGATGCCGAGGCCCTGCTGGCCGAGGACGACTTTCGCCGCCTGTTCGCATTTTTCAACGCCCCAGACGGCAGCGCACCCACGTGGCTGACCGAGAGCGTGCGCGCCCAGTACCGCGCGCTGTGGCAGCAGGGCCTGACGGGTGCCTGCAACTACTACCGCGCCAGCCCCCTGCGCCCACCCCGCGATGGTGACCCGGGCGCGCAGGCCATCACCCTGCCCGAATCCATGTTGACGGTGACGGTGCCCACGCTGGTCCTGTGGGGCATGGACGACCCGGCCCTGCTGCCCGGCCTGCTCGACGGCCTGCCGGGCTGGGTGCCACAGCTGCAGCTACGGCAGGTGGAGAAGGCCTCGCACTGGATCGTGCACGAGCACCCTGAGCGCGTGGCCCTGGAACTGCAGCGATTTTTGCAATCAAAATGATAGCTACCAGCGCTTGACAGATAGGCGCTAGATGCTGATTTGACTCAAATTTTCAGGCGTAAAAAGACGGTTCGCCTTCGGGCCGTGTCTTGAAACGCTTGTGCACCCAGTAGTACTGCTCGGGCATGGTGTTGATGACGGCCTGCAGTTCGTGGTTCATGCGCAGGGTGTCGGCCTCGGCATCGTCGGTGGGGTAGTTCGCCCAGGCGGGCGAGACCTCGGCCACGTAGCCTGTGGGCGTCATGCGCGAATACACGCCCACCACCTTGGCCCGCCCCAGCCGCGCAAACCGCGACAGCGACGGGATGGTGGCCGCCGTCACGCCGTAGAACGGCACAAACACCGAATCATTGCGCCCGTAGTCCATGTCGGGCAGCAGGTACAGCAGGCCGCCCTTGCGCAGGTTGGCGATGATGGGTTTGACGCCGTCCGAGCGGTTGAGCATGCGCACGTCGCCAAAACGCTGGCGCCCGGCCATGAACCAGCCGTCCACCGCCGGATCGGGATGGGTGGCAAAAATGGACGTGAACGCTCGGCCCGAATGCAGCGGCAGCGCCAGGCCACCCGCGTCCATGCCATAGAAGTGCGGGGCAAACAGGATGGTGGGCGTGTCGCCGTCGAGCTCGTGCACGGCACCTCTGAGTTGCACGCGCCGCTCGACCACCTCGCGGGGCGCGGCCCAGAGCCAGCTGCGGTCCAGCCAGGTCTGGCAGAACACCACAAAACTGGCGCGCGCCACGGCGCGGCGGCGCGCCTCGGTCCAGTCCGGAAAACACAACTCCAGGTTGCGCAGCGCCACCTTGCGCCGGGGCGCCACCAGCACAAAGGCCACCTGCCCCAGCAGCCACCCCATGCCGCGCAGCACGGGCAGCGGCAGGTGCGCCAGCACCCGCATGAACCACACACCCAGGCGGCCCGTCATACGGCAGCTCCCGCAGCAGGCGCTGCCTCGGCGCGCGGCTGCTTGTAGCGGGCATAGCCCCACAGGTATTGCTCGGGGCACTGGCGGATAAGGTGTTCAATGGCCTGGTTGATCTGCACAACGGCAACGTCCAGCTGGTCCGACAGCGGTTGCGCCAGCGGCTCGAAATGGGTGACAAAACCACGGCCCCAGGGCAGCCGCTCGCAGCGCACCAGCACAACGGCAGCACCCGTCTGCTGCGCCAGGCGCACGGCCAGGGTCATGGTGTAGGCATCGCGGCCAAAAAACGGCGCCCAAAGGCCCTGCCCGTCCGGCGGGACCTGGTCGGGCAGCAGCCCCACGGCCTCACCCCGGCGCAGGGCCTTGATCATCTGGCGCACACCCGCCAGCGTGGTGGGCACGGCCAGCATGCCGGGCCGGTTGCGTGCGGTCTCCATCACCTTGGCCAGCCAGGCCTGGCGCGCGGGGCGGTACAGCACGGTGATGGGGCCGCGCTCCGCGCTCCAGCGCCGGGCCGCTGCCTGGGCCGACAGCTCGAAGCACCCCTGGTGCGGCGTGAGGTACAAAATGCCGCGCCCGGCCGCATACGCCTGCTCCACACAGGCCTCGCCTTCGATGCGGCAGGGCAGTGGCG
Organism: Acidovorax sp. NN32; assembly: GCF_057597245.1. Classification (NCBI taxonomy): domain Bacteria; kingdom Pseudomonadati; phylum Pseudomonadota; class Betaproteobacteria; order Burkholderiales; family Comamonadaceae; genus Acidovorax; species Acidovorax sp. NN32. The sequence goes on along the minus strand of NZ_CP199679.1, from coordinate 1,119,550 downwards.
CCCCCAGCCAAAGGCGCGGCAGCTCGGCGACCATGCGGCCGGCGTGGGCCACGGCGGCACGCACATCCCCGAACGCATACCCCGCCAGCGCCGAATGGGCGAGGAACCGGCGCCGGTACGTGGGGGATGCGACAAACGCCACCCAGCCCATGGCCGCGCCCATGATGTGCAGCAACCACAGTGGAAACACGGAAAAGAATCGAAAGACGACTGGCATTAAAATGACGGGGTCGCTGAGTTAAATGAGCAACTTGCAGGGCGACGTTAAAAAAATCTGCTAAAGCGTTCGCCAAAGCTCCTTCGGGGTGAGGGCAACGCCCCAAATGCCGGAACACTGGAGTTTATTCAAATGGCGAACGACTTTCTCTTTACCTCGGAATCCGTCTCCGAAGGCCACCCCGACAAGGTGGCCGATCAGATCTCGGACGCGATTCTCGACGCGATCTTCAAACAAGACCCCCGCAGCCGCGTGGCGGCCGAAACGCTGACCAACACCGGCCTCGTCGTGCTGGCGGGCGAAATCACCACCAACGCCCACGTGGACTACATCCAGGTGGCGCGCGACACCATCAAGCGCATCGGATACGACAACACCGACTACGGCATCGACTACAAGGGTTGCGCCGTGCTCGTGGCCTATGACAAGCAGTCCAACGACATCGCCCAGGGCGTGGACCACGCGAGCGACGACCACCTGAACACCGGCGCTGGCGACCAGGGCCTGATGTTCGGCTACGCCTGCGACGAAACGCCCGAGCTGATGCCCGCGCCCATCTACTACGCGCACCGCCTCGTCGAGCGCCAGGCCCAGCTGCGCAAGGACGGCCGCCTGCCGTTCCTGCGCCCCGATGCCAAGTCGCAAGTGACGATGCGCTACGTGGACGGCAAGCCCCACAGCATCGACACCGTGGTGCTCTCCACTCAGCACCACCCCGACCAGAGCGAAACGCAAACCAAGATGAAGGCCTCGTTCACCGAAGCCATCATCGAAGAGATCATCAAGCCCGTGCTGCCCAAGGAATGGCTGCAAAACACCCGCTACCTGATCAACCCCACCGGCCGCTTTGTCATCGGCGGTCCACAAGGTGACTGTGGCCTGACCGGCCGCAAGATCATCGTGGACACCTACGGCGGTGCCTGCCCCCACGGCGGCGGCGCCTTCAGCGGCAAGGACCCAACGAAGGTGGACCGCTCGGCAGCCTACGCTGCCCGTTATGTGGCCAAGAACATCGTGGCTGCGGGCCTAGCACGCCAGTGCCAGATCCAGGTGGCGTACGCCATTGGTGTGGCCGAGCCGATGAACATCACGGTCTACACAGAAGGCACGGGCGTGGTGTCGGACGAGCGTCTGGCAGCGCTGGTGCGTGAGCATTTCGACCTGCGCCCCAAGGGCATCATCCAGATGCTGGACCTGCTACGTCCGATCTATGAGAAGACCGCAGCCTACGGCCACTTCGGCCGCGAAGAGCCGGAGTTCAGCTGGGAAAAGACGGACAAGGCTGCTGCGCTGCGCGCAGCAGCGGGCCTGTAAAGGCCCCGAGCGAAGCGAGCTTGTCCGGCTTTCGGCGCAGGCTCATATCGCGCAGCGATGTGAAGGGCCGCAAGGCCCGTGCCGCAGCCAACGTACGGACAAGGCTGCTGCGCGGCACGTGCAGCTTTCCGTACGTGACGAAGCTCATATCGCGTCAGCGATGTGAGCGCAGACCAAAAGACCGTCAGAGCCGTCCCACCTCCAAAGCCGCAACGCTCCGCGTTGCGGCTTTTCTTTTGACCCTTCACCACTGCCCGCCAGCGGCCCTCTCCTACACCCACCGCCCGCCCGCACTGACGGCGCTGCCGACGGCCCCTCGGTATCGTTCCTGCACACCCTTTCGCAGCCCCACGCTGCCTGAACATCCACTGCAAGGAGCGACCACCATGCTGAAGTACGCCATCATTTTTGCCCTGATCTCCCTGGTCGCCGGCGCCCTGGGATTCAGCGGAGTCGCCGCAGGCGCGGCGGGCATCGCCAAGGTCCTGTTTGTGCTGTTCCTGGTGATTGCCGTGGTGTTTGTGGTGCTGGCCGCCATCGGCGTGGGTGCCGCGCGCAAGGTCCTCAAGTAGCCCAGCGCACCTTTGTCACAGCCCCACATTCCCCACACAGCCGCACCATGACCGACACCACCAATATCTTTGAAGCCCTGCGCGAGAGCCACGAACGCCAGCGAGCGCTGTACACCGCACTCACCGACACCAGCGGAGACACCCCCGAGCGTCGCGAGCTGTTTGACCAGCTCAAGCAGGAACTGACGGCCCATGAACGGGCTGAGGAACGGCATTTTTATATTCCGCTGATGGCGCACGACGCGGGCATCGACCTGTCCCGCCACGCAATTTCAGAGCACCACCAGCTCGATGAACTGCTGGAGTCACTGGAAGAGGCAGATCCGGCCACCCCCAGCTGGCTGCCGCTGGCCAAGAAACTGGCGGAGAAGGTGGAACACCACCTCAAGGAAGAAGAACACCGCTTCTTCCAGATGGCTGGCAAGCTGCTGACGGAGAAGCAAAAAACCGCGCTGGCGGCGGACTACCGGGCTGACTATGAGGAGGCCAAGGCCGCCATGGCCTGAGCGTGCCGGGCTCTGCCCGGAGACACGCAAGGGGTCATACGGACTCTTCGGCCTGCACCACGCAATTACGACCGCTGGACTTGGCCTTGTACAGCGCCGTGTCCGCGCGCTTGATCAGGGCGTGGCTGTCTTCCTTGTGGTCCCAGGTGGCCACGCCAAAACTGGCGCTGACATGGCCCACCGCGTCGAACGGCACGCCTGCAATGCGCGCGCGCACCGCCTCGGCCATGGCCATGGCGGCATCCACCGGGGTTTCCTTGAGCAGGATGATGAACTCCTCGCCCCCGAAACGCGCAGCGCAGTCGGACGAGCGCAGCAGCTCGCGCACGCGCAGCGCCGTGCTCTTGAGCACCACATCGCCCGAGTCATGCCCAAAGGTATCGTTGATGCGTTTGAAAAAGTCGATGTCAAACATCACCACCGACAGACTGCCCTTCTTGATGCGGGTGTCGGCCATCTCGGTCTCCAGCCTCTCAAAGAAGCGGCGGCGGTTGACCAAGTCCGTCAGGAAGTCCTTGGTGGCCAAGTCTTCCAGCTTGCGGTTGAGCCGCGCCATGGGCTCGATCACCAGCGACGACAGCGACAGGTTGAGCCCGACGAAAAGCAGCACAAAACTACCCACCAGCGCCGCCATCACCGTGTTGAAGGTCTGACGCGCCTTCTCCAGCGGGAAGTACATCGGCACCTTCACCACCTGGATGCCCACCGTCTCGTTCATGCCCCAGCCAAAGCCGTTCTTGTCGCCATAGACCTTGAGCATGGTGGGCGGCGCCACGGCCGGTGTGCTGTGACAGGCCATGCATTGCGCCTGCTTGATGGTGATGGGGCGGGCCACGTACATGGCGCGGTGCATGCCCTCGCCCACCTCGCCGGTGACCTCTTTCTTGAGGTCGGACCGGCCTTCGCGAAAGTCGCTGATGATGCGCTCTTCCCACTCGTTGGCACGGTCGCGCAGGTTGGTGGGGTTGAGCACCGCCTCCTTGTACTCATAGCCCGGAAACCGGTTCTGCAGGCGGCGCAGGGTTTCGGTGGCCGCATAGGCAGGCACCGTCTGCGGCAGGAATTTCTCGGCCAGCGTCACGTCCAGGTGGGGCTTGACCAGCTCTGTCGTGTAGTCGCGGATCGCCATGGCCGCGTGCATCATGATCTGCGAGTTGTGCTGCACCTCCTCGATGGCCGACTGCTGCAGAAAGCGGTGTACATAAACTCCCGCCCCCGCCGCTGCCACCAGCAGCACGGCCGCCAGCACCAGGTTGAATTTGAGCCGCAAAGACATGGATTTCCCTCAGGTGCCAGCGTTGTGCCGGCTTGTTGTTGGTGATGCAACGGCAGCCACCCTGGCCCGCGCGACGCACCCACCGTTCGTGGGACACAAAGTTTGCGTTTGTGCCAGATTTCCGTGCGGCGGTCCAATAGTTTGTGCGCTGCGCCCGCGCTACAGCCCGCGTGCGCTCAGCGACAGATTGCGCCGGTAGGCCGGGCGCACCCGGTACAGCTGCGCGGGGCGGTGGGCGCCTCCGCCTTGCAGCGCTCCCGGCACCGGCTCCAGCATGGCCAACTCGTCCATCTTGCGGCGAAAACTCACCTTGTTGACCGGCTCGCCCAGCACCGCCTCGTACACAGCCTGCAGCTGCGGCAGCGTGAACGGCTCGGCGCACAGGTGCACGGGCATGGACGAATACTGGCTTTTGCTGCGCACGCGGGCCACGGCGGCATCGACCATGGCACGGTGGTCAAAAGGCAGCGCAGGCAATTCGGCCACGGGTACCAGCGTTAGCGGTGCCTGCTCCAGCACCTCAGGCGGCACCAGGGCACAGTAAGCGACGGCCAGCGACCAGCCCCGGGGGTCGCGCACCGGGCCGGAGAAGGTGGCCAACTGCTCCAGGTACGGGCTCTGCAAGCCCGCCTTGTCGCGCAGCACCCGGGCCGCGCTGGCCTGGGCATCGACATCTTCTTGCGCATGGATGTAGCCACCCGGCAGCGCCAGAGCCCCGGCAAACGGCGCGCGCTCACGGCGCAACAGGGCCACTTGCAACGCCCCTTGCTGCAAGGTCAGCAACACCACATCGACGGTACAGATCACAGTGGGCAAAGCGGATTCGGTCATGCACCGAGTTTGTCACAAGCATGAACAAACCGGCACCCAGATCGCGAACCACATTCCCTAGCGCAAATTCTTTGAGACCAATACGAAACAAGTGCTTTCAACTTAGTTAGTTTATTTTTTTTACTAACAAGATTACACTGCATCCAACAACCCAGGAGAAGACCATGCCCCGCAACATCCAGCTGCTGGTGATTGACCCGCAAAACGACTTTTGCGACCTGCCTGCCGCATGGCAGCCTGTGGATGCGCTCACCGGCCAGCACACCGCCCCCACACTGCCCGTGCCGGGTGCCCATGCCGACATGCAGCGCCTGGCCCAGTTCATCCGCAACCAGGGCGACCAGCTTGATGGGATCATCGTCACGCTCGATTCGCACCAGCGCTTTGATATCGCCCACCCTGGCTTCTGGCAGACCGGCGCGGGTGCCGATGTGGCGCCCTTCACCCCCATCACCGCCGCCCAGGTGCGCGCAGGCGACTACACACCGCGCGATACCACGGCCCTGCCCCGCACCCTGGGGTATCTGGACGCACTCGAAGCCCAGGGCCGCTATACGCTGATGGTGTGGCCGGTGCACTGCGAGGTGGGCAGCTGGGGCCATGGCGTGCACGCCGATGTACTGGCCGCCTGCGGGGCCTGGCAGCTCCAGCGCCAGCGCGCGGTGCGCAATGTGTTCAAGGGCACCAACCCCTGGACGGAGCACTACAGCGCCATCGAGGCCGAGGTGCCCGATGCGGACGACGAAGGCACCGCACTCAACACCGCCCTGCTGCAGTCGCTGGGCCAGGCCGATGTGCTGCTGATTGCGGGCGAGGCCAGCAGCCACTGCGTGCGCTCGACCACCGAACACATCGTGCGGCACCTGCCCCGCCTGTTGCCCGGCTGGCAAGCCAGCCGCATCGTGCTGCTGACCGACGGGATGAGCCCCGTGGGCGGCTTCGAGGCGCAACACCGGGCGTTTCTGGACGCCATGCGCACAGCCGGTGCACAGCTCGCCAATATGAATGAAATCAGGCTCTAGCGCTTATCCATAAAGCGCTATTAGCTACCAATTTTGGAGCAACACCATGAACCCCGTCATCACCAGCCTGCTCGACACCGACCTCTACAAGTTCACGATGTGGCAGGCGCTGCTGCACCGCCACCCACAAACACAAAGCGAATATCGCTTTGTGTGCCGCAACACCCCGGCCTACCCGCTGGCCGAGCTGCTGCCCGAGGTGAACGCCGCGCTGGACCACCTGTGCACCCTGCGCTTCACGCAGGGCGAGCTGGCCTACGTGGGCGGACTGCGCTACATCAAGAGCGACTTCGTGGACTTTCTGCGCATCTTCCAGTTCCAGCGCAGTTTCATCAGCGCCTGGGCCGAGGGCGAGCAACTGCACATCGTGGCGCAAGGCCCACAGGTGCATGTGATGGGGTTTGAGATCTTCGTGCTGGCCATCGTGAACGAGCTGTACTTTCGCCGTTTTGACGCGGCCCAGGCCCTCGCCAGCGGCCGCGCACGGCTGGCCGCCAAAGTGCATCAGCTGCAGGCCCTGGCCCGGCAGGCCACGCTGCGCCACCCTTTCGAGCTGTTCGACTTTGGCCTGCGCCGCCGCTACAGCGGCGCCTGGCAGCGCGAGGTGGTGCAGACCTTTGCCACACAAACGCCGCAGTGGTTCAAGGGCACCAGCAACGTGCTGCTGGCGCGCGACCTGGGCCTAGTGCCCATCGGCACCATGGCGCACGAATACCTGCAGACCTACCAGGCGCTGGGCGTGCGGCTGCGCGACTTTCAAAAGGCCGCGCTCGAAGACTGGGTGCAGGAGTACCGGGGCGACCTGGGCATTGCGCTGACCGACACCGTGGGCATGGACGCCTTTCTGGCCGACTTCGACCTGTACTTCACCAAGCTGTTCGACGGCCTGCGGCACGACTCAGGCGACCCGGTGGCCTGGGGCGAAAAGGCCCTCGCGCACTACACCCGCCTGCGCATCGACGCGCACACCAAGCGGCTGGTGTTCTCCGACGGCCTCGACCTGGAACGCGCCCTGATGCTGTACCGCCACTTTGGCGACCGCACGCAGCTCGGGTTTGGCATTGGCACCAACCTGACCAACGACATGGGTGCAGACCACAAGCCGCTCAACATCGTGATGAAACTTGTGCGCGCCAACGGACAACCTGTGGCGAAACTCTCAGACACACCCGGCAAGACGCTGTGCGACGATGAAACCTACCTGGCCTACCTGCGTCAGGTTTTCAACGTGAAGGACTGACACCATGCTCCGCATCACCCTTGCACAGCTCAACTTCACTGTCGGCGACATCGAAGGCAACGTGGCCCGCATGGTGGCCGCCGCGCAGCAGGCGGCGCGCGAACAGGCCGACCTCGTCGTGTTCAGCGAGCTGTCGCTGTGCGGCTACTACCCCGGCGACATGCTAGAGGAAACCGGCTTTCAGCAACGAATCGAAGCCGGTATCTCCGCGTTACAACAGGCCTCTGCTGAATTACCCCAGCTGCACTGGGTGTTGGGCGCGCCCACGCCCGCGCGCGGCCCCGGCAAGCGCTTGCACAACAGCCTGCTGGTGCTGCAAGGCGGGGCTGTGCGCCTGCAATACGCCAAGCAGCTGCTGCCCACGTACAACATCTTTGACGAGCGCCGCCACTTCGAGCCCGGCCCGGACGTCGCCAAGGTGCTGCGTGTGGGCAGCACGCAGGTGGGCCTGCTGATCTGCGAAGACGGCTGGAACGACCACGGCGCTGACTACGCCACCAACCCTTTCGAGCGCATGCGCGACGCCGCGCCCGACCTGGTGGTGAGCATCAACGCCAGTCCCAGCCACACCGGCAAACGCGAGCAGCGCCACCAGATCTTTGCCGACGCCGCGCGCCGCCACGGCCTGCCGATCCTGTACGTGAACCAAATCGGTGGGCATGACCAGGTGGTGTACGACGGCGCATCGTTCGCGGCCGAGCCCGATGCGGGTGTCGTCTTTGAAGCGCAGCGGTTTGTGGAAGACGTGCGCACGCTGCAGTTCGACAACGGGCATTTTCTGAGCGCGGAAGGCGCACGCCCCGCCCCCGTGCCCGCACAAGGTCTGCCCACCATGGACTTCTACCGCCAGCAAATCGTGCTGGGCCTGCGCGACTACGCACGGCGTTGCGGCTTTACGCAGGTGGTGGTGGGCAGCTCGGGCGGCATCGACAGCGCGCTCACGCTGGCGCTTGCTGTGGAGGCTCTGGGTGCGGACAACGTGGTGGGCGTGACCATGCCCTCGCGCTACTCCAGCAGCGGCTCGGTCGATGACTCGGTGGCGCTGTGCCGGAACCTGGGTGTACAGCTGCACACCCACCCGATTGCCGAGCTGGTGGCGGGCTATGCGCAGCAGTTCGAGGCCAGCTTTGGCAAGCCACTGGCGGGCCTGCCACTCGAAAATCTGCAGGCGCGCATTCGCGGAACGGTGCTGATGGAGTACTCCAACGCCTTCGGCCACCTGCTGCTCACCACGGGCAACAAGAGTGAGATCTCGGTGGGTTACTGCACGCTGTATGGCGACACCAACGGTGGGCTGGGCCTGATTGGCGACCTCTACAAGACGGAGGTGTTTGCCCTGTCGCGCCACGTCAACGAACACGCCGGGCGCGTGCTGATTCCACAGGCCATCATCGACAAGGAACCCTCTGCCGAACTGGCCCCCGGCCAGCGCGATGTGGACAGCCTTCCGCCCTACTCCGTGCTCGACGAAGTGCTCAAGCTGCTGATCGAAGGCGACCGACTTTCTGCCGCGGAGCACCAGGCGGCGCAGAATTTTGTGGCCCAGCTGCAAACCGACGACGCGGGCCGCGCCCTGGTGCAGCGCGTGCGCATGATGGTGGCGCGCAACGAATACAAGCGCCGTCAGGCCCCGCCCATCGTGCGCGTGCGGGCGCGGGCTTTTGGCAGCGGGCGGCAGATGCCGATTGCAGCGCGGTATGTGTGAAATCGGTCCACGGTAAAATCACTACTAAAACGATAGCTGTTAGCGCTTTATGGATAAGCGCTAGCGGCCAAGAACATTGGGAGCGGCTCACAAAACTCAGCGCAGCGGCCCTGGCTAGGCGTTCCGTCGCAGGCAGTACAAGCGGTACGACAAGACGGAACAACGACGCCAGTGGGGTTTTGTGAGCCGCTCTTAGAACCCGACAACGACTGGAGACACATGGTCGATACCGCCATCTACATCGGGCGTTTTGAACCCGTGCACAACGGCCACATGGCGCTGCTGCAGCGCGCGCTCGACAGCGCGCAGCAGGTCATCGTGGTGGTGGGCTCGGCCTGGCAGGCGCGCTCGCCCAAGAACCCCTTCACTTGGCAAGAACGCGAGGCCATGCTGCGCAATGCGCTGCCCGAGGCCGACCGCAGCCGCATGGTGGTGCTGCCCATGCGCGACTACTACAACGAGGCGGTCTGGGTGCAGGCCGTGCGCCAGGGCGTGACGCGGCTGACGACACCCGGTGCGCGGATCGGTCTGGTGGGCCACTTCAAGGACGCCACCAGCGGCTACCTGAGCGCGTTCCCGGGCTGGGAGCTGATCCATGTGGAGCGCCAGGGCCCCATCGACGCCACCGCCATCCGCGACGCCTGGTTTGGCGCCACACCCGACACGGTGCAGTCTGCCCTCGCCCCCCTGGCCGACCAGATGCCTGCCAGCACCCTGGCCACGCTGACCGAGTTTGCGCAGACCCCGCACTACCTGGCGCTGCAGCAGGAGTGGCAGATGCTGCGCGGCTACCGCCAGGCCTGGGCCGCCGCGCCCTACCCACCCGTCTTCGTGACGGTGGACGCGGTGCTGCGCTGCCAGGACCATGTGCTGCTGATCCGCCGCGCACACGCACCCGGCAAGGGCCAGCTGGCCGTGCCCGGTGGCTTCATCGAACAGCGCGAAACGGTGTGGCAGTCCTGCCTGCGCGAACTGGTGGAAGAAACCCACTGCCACCTGCCCGAGGCCACCATGCGCGCCGCGCTGCAGTCCGTGGCCGTGTTCGACCACCCCGACCGCAGCCAGCGTGGCCGCACCATCACGCATGCGCACTACTTTGATTTGGGAGATGCGCAGTTTCCAAACGTGCAAGCAGACGACGACGCGCTGCAGGTGCAGTGGACACGCATCGACCAGCTGGCGGGGATGGAAGAGGAATTCTTTGAAGACCACTTCCACATGCTGGACCACTTCCTGGGGTTGACGGAGCTGCACTGACAACGTGCAGCCAGACTTCAAGCCAGAACAGCCTCTAGCGCTTATCCAATAAGCGCATAAAGCTATTATTTGAATAGCATCAAGTCCCAGCCCTCTCCAGCATGGCATGCAGCAGCACGTTGCAGCCCGCCTCGATGTGCTCGGGCTTGGCGTCCTCGATCTCGTTATGGCTGATACCGTCCTTGCAGGGGATGAAGATCATGCCGCTGGGTGCGAGCTTGGCCATGTACACCGCATCGTGCCCCGCACCCGAGACAGCGGGCATGTGGCTGTAGCCCAGCTTGGCTGCGGCGCGACCCACGGCCTCCACACACTCGGGCTGGAAGAGTTGCGCGGGATAGCTGGACACCATTTCGATATGAACCTGCACACCGTGCTCTTGGGCCACCTGGTCGGCGAAGGCCTTGACCTCAGCGGCCATGGCATCGACCAGCGCGTCGGTGCTGTTGCGCAGGTCGATGCTGAACTTGACCCGGCCGGGGATGACGTTGCGGCTGTTGGGGAACACTTGCACCATGCCCACGGTGCCGCGCCCGTGCGGCGGGTGGCGGTGGGCGGCAGCGACTACGTCTTGCATGATGCGCGTGGCGGCCAGCATCGCGTCCTTGCGCAGGGCCATGGGGGTGGGGCCTGCGTGGGCTTCCATGCCGGTCACGGTGCAGTCGAACCAGCGAATGCCTAGCACGCCGCTGACCACGCCGATGGTCTTGTCGTTGTCTTCGAGTACGGGGCCTTGTTCGATGTGGGTCTCGAAGTAGGCGCCGATGGGGTGGTCTCCCGGTTCCTGGTCTCCGATGTAGCCGATGCGCTCCAGCTCGCCCTTCACCGTCTTGCCTTCGGTGTCGGTGGCGGCGTAAGCGTGCTCCAGCGTGAAGGCCTTGGCGAACACGCCCGAGCCCATCATCACGGGCACGAAGCGGCTGCCTTCTTCGTTGGTCCAGAAGGCGACTTCGATGGGGGCCTCGGTCTCGATGCCGTGGTCGTTGAGCGTGCGCACCACCTCGATGCCAGCCAGCACGCCGTAGTTGCCATCGAACTTCCCGCCCGTGGGCTGGGTGTCGATGTGGCTGCCGGTCATGATGGGGGGCAGGCTGTTGTTGCGCCCGGGGCGGCGCATGAAGCCGTTGCCGATCTTGTCAATGGTGACGGTCATACCCGCTTCGCGCGCCCAGCGGGTCACGAGGTCACGGCCTTGCTTGTCCAGGTCGGTGAGGGTGAGGCGGCAGACGCCGCCCTTGGGCGTGGCGCCGATCTGCGCCAGCTCCATGAGTGACGCCCACAGGCGGTCTCCGTTGATGCGCAGGTTCTCGATGTCAGTCTTCACTTTGGTGTCCATGGTGTTCTCCGGATACATTGCGGCGGTCAGCGCGCAACGGCGGTAGGGGCCAGGTCCTGTGCACGCTTTTGCACGGCCTGGAAGTTGGCGCCAAACGCAGGGCGCTTGATGTAGCGGCCCTTGCCTTGTTCAGCCCGCAGGTCGCCGTTGGCAAACACCACGCGGCCCTGGCTCACGGTGTGGCTGGGGATGCCGCGCACGGTGCGGCCTTCAAAGATGTTGAAGTCGCCCTTGCTGAACTGCGTCTTGGCCGAGAAGGTCTTGGTGCCCTGCGGGTCCCACAGCACCAGGTCGGCATCGGCACCTTCTCCGATGTAGCCCTTGCGCGGATAGATGTTGAACAGCTTGGCCGCATTGGCCGAGGTGATGGCCACAAACTCGCTGGGCGTGAGGCGCCCGGTGTTCACGCCACCATCCCACAGCGCGGCCATGCGTTCTTCCACGCCGCCGGTGCCGTTGGGAATCTTTGCGAAGTTCTCTTTGCCCATGGCCTTTTGCGCGGCGCAGAAGGTGCAGTGGTCCGTGGCCGTGGTGTGCAGCTGGCCCGACTGCAGGCCGCGCCACAGCGCCTCCTGGTGGCCCTTGGGGCGGAAGGGCGGGCTCATCACATAGGCGGCGGCCTTGGCGAAATCGGGGTCGCGGTAGACGCTGTCGTCCACCAGCAGGTGGCCCGCCAGCACCTCGCCGTACACGCGCTGGCCGCGCGCACGGGCGCGGGCAATCGCGTCGGCCGACTCCATGCAGCTCACATGCACCACGTAGATGGGAACGCCCAGCACGTCGGCAATCGCGATGGCGCGGTTGGCGGCCTCGGCCTCGACCATGGGTGGGCGCGACAATGGGTGGCCCTCGGGGCCGGTGATGCCCATCTTGGCGACCTCCTGCTGCAGCAGGTACACCAGCTCGCCGTTTTCGGCATGCACCGTGGGCATTGCGCCCAGCTCCAGCGCGCGCTTGAAGCTGTTCACCAGGGTTTCGTCGTCGCACATGATGGCGTTCTTGTAGGCCATGAAGTGCTTGAAGCTGTTCACACCCTCGTCCTGCACCAGCGTGCCCATGTCGGCGCGCACCTGCTCGCTCCACCAGGTGATGGCGACGTGGAAGGAATAGTCGGCGGCCGATTTCTCCGCCCAGCCGCGCCACTTGCGATAAGCATCCAGGATGGGTTCTTGCGGATCGGGGATCACGAAGTCGATGATGCTCGTGGTGCCGCCGGCCAGCGCGGCGGCCGTGCCAGTGTAGAAGTCGTCCATGGTGACGGTGCCCATGAACGGCAGCTGCATGTGGGTGTGCGGGTCGATGCCACCGGGCAGCACGTACTGGCCGCTGGCGTCCAGCGTCTGCGCCCCTACCGGCGCCTGCGCAGCCGCCCCATCGCCCACAGCCACGATGCGGCCATCGACGCACAACACATCGGCGCGCTGTTCACGGTCGGCGTTGACCACGGTACCACCGCGGATCACAAGGGCTTGGGTCATGGGGGTCTCCTTCAAGGATGCGGATCAGATCAAAAAAAAGGCCCTGCACTGGCACCAGGCCCAGGCAGGGCCAAGGGGTCACTTTTTCTTGGCAGTCAGGTAGTAATAGGTGCCGGCCACGGCCAGGCTGAAGAACCAGCCAAAGTCAAACAGCGCGAGCAGCAGGCCGGGCACAGCCGCTTTGTCGATCACGCCCGACACGGCCAAGTAGCCCGGCAGGCAGGGCAGCACACCCAGCGCAAAGGCAATCAGCGCCTGCACGTTCCAGCCATTGCTGTACTCGTATTCGCCGCCGCGGCGGTACAGGTCGTCCACCTTCAGCTCGCTCTTGCGCACCAGGTAGTAGTCCACCAGCAGGATGCCCGCGATGGCGCCCAGCAGCGTGCCGTAGCCGCCCAGCCAGGTGAACAGGTAGCCGCCCGAGGTGGCCAGCAGCTTCCAGGGCATGAACACCAGGCCAATCAGCGCGGCGATCAGGCCACCCATGCGGAAGCTGATCTTGGACGGTGCGACCTGGCTGAAGTCATACGACGGCGACACCAGGTTGGCGGCGACGTTGGTGGTCAGGTTGGCCAGCAGGATCACCAGCAGGCCCACGCCCGCAGCCACGCTGCCCATTTGCGTGAGCAGGCCGTCGGGGAACAACTGTGCCTTGCCATACAGGATGGCTGAGGCCGAGAAACCAATCACACCCACCATGGAGAACAGTGCCATGGGAATCGGCAGGCCGATGGCTTGGCCCATGACCTGGTCCTTTTGCGACTTGGCAAAGCGCGTGAAGTCCGGGATGTTGAGCGCAAGCGTAGCCCAGAAGCCGACCAGGCCCGTCAGCGCCGCCCAGGTCTTGGGGCCACCCTCGACCACCTTGGCAGGCAGGTTGAAGAGCTGGCCCGAAGGCACCTTCATCATCAGCACCACGACGAGCACGATGGACGCAATGATCATCAGCGGCGCGGCGATCACTTCGAGCTTGCGGATGGACTCTGGGCCCTTCCAGATGAAGTAGATGTGCACTGCCCAGAACGCGAGGAAACACATGAACTGCGAGGTGCTGATGGTCTGCCCCTCGGCCGGGCCCGCGAGCCCCATGCCCAGGATGTTCAGGAAGCCATGCAGCGCCAGCGCGCCGAAATAGCAGTTGATGGAGAACCAGCCACACGCCACCAGGCCCCGCAACACGGCAGGCAGGTTGGCGCCTTTCACACCGAACGAAGCGCGCGCCAGCACCGGGAACGGCACACCATATTTGGGTCCCACACGGCCGATCAGCACCATGGGCACGAGCACGATGCAGTTGGCCAGGAACACCAGCCACACCGCCATCTGCCAGGTGAAGCCCTGGTCGAGCATGGAGCTGGCCATGGTGTAGGTGGGCACACACACCACCATGCCCACCCAGAGTGCAGCGAAGTCTTTCCAGGTCCAGTGTCGCTGCGCGGCGGTGGTGGGGAGCAGATCTTCATTGGCGAGCGTGTTGGAGGCTCCGCCGGGCATTAGCCCCGCCACGTGGGCAGCGCTGCCGGTACTGTTGGTCATGCCTGTACTCCTGTCAAAGACGTCGTTGGGGTTGCACACAACCCGCCGTCTGTTTCAGCGCCCTCACGCTGGCAGATGGCGGGCAAAGGGAAGCGAGCGATGCTAGAGATCACGCAAGAACTGCACCAGATGCAGTGCAGCATGCGTTGCAAATCAGCACCACAACGGGTGCTGTCACAACGCCTTGCAGGGTCTGTGGCACACGCACGCAGGGGCACATATCAAGCTGCGGCAGACACGCGCTGCGGGTTGTTGGGGTGCGTGGTCCAGTTGGCGTATTCGCCCGTCACCTTCTTGCCCGTACGGACATCGACTTCGCCCGGCTCCAGCGCGCGCATGGTGATGCACTCGGGCACGGGGCAGATCGACACGCACAGGTTGCAACCCACGCACTCGGCCTCGTTGATCTCGAACTTGCGCACGCCACCCTCTTTGGTGAAGGTGATGGCCTGGTGCGAGGTGTCCTCGCACACCACATGGCAGCGGCCGCACTGGATGCAGGCATCCTGGTTGATGACGGCTTTTTCGATGTGGTTGAGGTTGAGGTTCTTCCAGTCCTTGACCGTGGGCACGGCCTGGCCCTTGAAGTCATCCAAGGTGGCGTAGCCGTGCTCGTCCATGAAGTTGGACAGTCCGTCGCACATGTCCTGCACGATCTTGAAGCCGTACACCATGGCCGCCGTGCACACCTGCACCGTGCCGCAGCCCAGCGCAATGTATTCGGCCGCATCGCGCCAGGTGGTGATGCCGCCAATGCCGCTGATGGGCAGGCCCGCAGTTTGCGCATCGCGTGCAATCTCCGCCACCATGTTCAGCGCGATAGGCTTGACGGCCGGTCCGCAGTAGCCGCCGTGCGAGCCCCAGCCGTCGGTGCTAGGGCTCATCACCATGCGGTCCAGGTCCACGCCCATGATGGAGTTGATGGTGTTGATGAGCGACACGGCATCCGCCCCGCCCGCCTTGGCGGCGCGTGCGGGCTGGCGCACGTCGGTGATGTTGGGGGTGAGCTTCACGATCACGGGCAGCTTGCTGTAGTGCTTGCACCAGGCCGTGACCATCTGGATGTATTCAGGCACCTGGCCCACGGCCGCGCCCATGCCGCGCTCGCTCATGCCGTGCGGGCAGCCGAAGTTGAGTTCGATGCCGTCGGCGCCGGTGTCTTCCACGAGCGGCAGGATGGCCTTCCAGCTCTGCTCCTCGCACGGCACCATCAGCGAGACGATCATGGCGCGGTCCGGCCAGTTGCGTTTGACACGTTTGATCTCTTCGAGGTTGGTCTGCAGCGGCCGATCGGTGATCAGCTCGATATTGTTCAGGCCGATCACGCGGCGGTCTTGCGACATCAGCGTGGAGTAGCGCGGGCCGTTGACGTTCACCACGGCTGGGTCCTCACCCAGCGTCTTCCACACCACGCCGCCCCAGCCCGCCTCGAAGGCGCGGGTGACGTTGATCTCTTTGTCGGTGGGTGGTGCGGACGCGAGCCAGAAGGGGTTGGGGCTCTGGATGCCCAGGAAATTGCTGCGAATGTCTGCCATGGGGTGCTCCCGTGAAAACTGGGGTGAAGGGGTTCAAGCCATCAATGCGGCGTGGATGGAGACAGCGGCGACCTTGCCGTGCTCCACCGCTTCCACCGTGAGGTCGCGGCCGCCCACACGGCAGTCGCCACCGGCCCACACGCGCAGCAGGCTGGTTTGGCCTTCGGCATCGGTGGCGATGCGCCCGCCCTCCAGCGCAATGCTTTTGCCCACAGGCTCGGCCACAAAGGTCTGGCCGATGGCCTTGAGCACCATGTCGGCATCGAGCGTGAAGGTTTCGCCGGTTTCCACCAGCTTGCCGCCGCTCAGCGCCGTGGCGGCAAAACGCACGCCCTTGACAGCGCCGCCTTCGCTCAGCACCTCTTTCGGTGCAGCCCAGTGGCGGATGGTCACGCCGTTCGTCTGCGCCCATTGCTGTTCCACGGCCGATGCCGACATGGCCTCCGCGCCCCGGCGGTAGACGATGGTTACTTCTTCGGCGCCCAGCTTGCGCGACTGCACGGCGGCATCCACCGCTGTCATGCCGCCACCAATCACCACCACCCGGCGGCCCACGGGCAGGGTCGAGAGGTCGACGCTCTGGCGCAGCTCGGCAATGAAATCCACGGCATTGCGCAAGCCTGTGGCCGTGGGTTCGGCCACGCCCAGCGCATTCACGCCCTGCAGGCCCAGGCCCAGGAACACCGCGTCGTAAGCGCCCAGCAGGCTGTCGAGCGTGATGTCACGGCCCAGTTGCTGGCCCGTGCGCACCTCGATGCCGCCGATGGACAGCAGCCACTCCACCTCCTTCTGCGCGAAGTTGTTGGTGGTTTTGTAGCTGGCGAGGCCGTATTCATTCAGGCCGCCCAGCTTTGGGCGCGCCTCGAACAACACCACGTCATGCCCCCGCACGGCCAGACCATGCGCGCAGGCCAGGCCCGCCGGCCCTGCGCCCACCACGGCCACGCGCTTGCCGGTAGCGGCTGCGCGATGAAACAACGGTGCACCGGGCTTTTCAAAAAATGCGTCAGTCGCATAGCGCTGCAACGAGCCGATCTCCACCGGCTTGTCCTCGTTGGTGTTGCGCACGCAAGCCTGTTCGCACAGCACTTCGGTGGGGCACACGCGGGCGCACATGCCGCCCAGCGGGTTGGCCTCCAGGATGGCGCGGGCTGCGCCCCGGTTGTTGTCCTGCGCAATGCGGTGGATGAACGAGGGGATGTCTATGCCCGTGGGGCAGGCCGTGGCACAGGGGGCGTCGTGGCAGTAGTAACAGCGTTCGGCCTCGATCAGGGCCTGAGGGCGGGTGAGCGGCGGGTGCGCGTCGCTGAAGTTGGCGGCGTAGTCGGCCAGGTTCAGGCGTGCGGCATGAATGCCGCAGGCACGGCTTGCGGGTGTGTCCATCAGGTTTCCTCCGAGAGGGTCAGGGTGAGGGTCTGGGCGCAGGCCATGCAGACGCTCCAATGCGCCCGTGCCACGCAGCGCTGGCTGCGCATGCGGCTGGGGCCAGCCAATGCAGCGCAGGCGCAGGCGCCTGTGCTTGCTAACTTCGGAGGTTTCATCGTGGGCCTCGCTGTAGGATTCAGGTGCCCGCTGCTTTGGCGCAGCGGTGCCCTGTGTGGTGGGTCAATTTACCAACCCGTAAAAATTTACCAATTGGTAAAATCCCTACAGCAAACCCCGTGCCAGCCAAATCGCCACAAATCTCCGTCCCACGCCAGCGAAATGCCAGTTTTTGGCCCCTGGCTTGTTCCACAATGGTGCGATGACCGACGCCCGCCCGTCCCCCGCAGACACAGCCCCCCGCGCTCCCAGGACAACGCGCGCCACTTCCAGCGACGAGACAACGCCCCGCGCGCCCACCGCCTCGCGCTTGCTCAAGGAACAGGGCATCCTCACTGAGGCCGAGAACCATTTTGCGCAGTTCGGCTTTGAGGGCGCCTCGCTGGAAAACATCGCAGCCGCCATCGGCATCAGCCGCCACAACCTGCTGTATTACTTTCCGAGCAAAGAGGCGCTGTACCAACGCGTGCTCGACGACGTGCTCACCCAGTGGCTGGCCGGGATGGAAGACTTGTCGCACAGCGACGACCCCCAGCAGGCGCTGCGGCGCTATATCCGCGCCAAGCTGCAGTATTCGCGCACGCGCCCCCAGGGCGCCAAGGTCTTCACCAAAGAGGTGATTGCCGGTGCACCACGTTATGGCAACGCCATCATCGAGCGCGTGGCGCCGCTGCTCAAGACCGAGGTGCGCACCTTCGAACGCTGGGCCCGAGAAGGCCGCATCGCCAAGGTCAACTTCACGCACCTGATGTTCATCATCTGGTCGGTCACGCAGGCCTATGCGGAGCAGGAGGCCCAGTTCGCCCTGCTGCTGGGCAAACCGGCACTGACAGAACGCGACTACGAAAAGGCCGAGGACCTGATCGTGCGCATGGTGCTCAGCGCGCTGGCGCCCGAGAACCCCCTCTGAAGCAGCCACCAACGCTACTATATTGATAGCTACTTGCGCCTTATAGATAAGCGCTAGAGCCGATTTTTATCTGTAATTTGCGCATCCGATCTTGCGCCGCATGGTGAGCAACACGATGGGCATGGGCGGTACCGCCCCCGCCTTGCCACTGCCCTACCCCTGCTTTTGCTGCCACAGCACATCCAGCACATGCTGGGTGGCCCGCTCGACTGGCCCTGCACGGTGCGCGATACCCAGCGGCCGCCACAGGCGGGGCTGCAGCGGCAGCATGCGGATGCGGGGGTCCCGTGGCACGGAGGTGGAAGCCTCTTGTGGCAGCAGCGTTGCACCATAGCCTGCCGCCACCAGGCTTTTGATGGCGTCGTTGTAGTTCAGCTGGATGCGCGCCTTCGGGTGTTCGCCGGCTTGCGCAAACCACTCGCCCGTCAGCCGTGACAGGCTGGTGCCATCGTCGTTGAGGATCAGCGGCTGGCTCGCCAGCCAGCCGGGAGTGACCCGCGTGGGCAAAGGCCAGGTGGACGGCACAAACGCCATGACGGGGTCGCGCCGCCACGGCAGCACCGCCACACCGCGCAGGGCTGCCTGTGGCAGGGCCACCAGGCCCACGTCCAGCACACCATTGGCCAGCCGCGACATGGTTTCGTGCGAAGTGAGCACGGCCACCTGCACGTCGATGCCGGGGTGGTGCTGGCCCAGCGCCTCCAGGGCCTGGGGCAGCAGGTGCGCAATGGCCCCCGTGGAGGCGCCCAGGCGCACACGCCCCGCCAGTCCCTGCACCTGGCGTTGCACCAGGTCCATCGCTTCATCCGCGTCCGCCAGCAAGCGCCGGGCACGTTCGACCAGCACCTCACCCACGGCGGACGGACGCACCTCGCCCCGCTTGCGCACCAGCAATGGCGCACCGATGTGGGCCTCCAGGTCCGCGATGTGCAGGCTCACCGTGGGTGGCGCCAGGTGCAGCGTGCGCGCGGCTTCTGCGAAGGAGCCCAGGTCGGCAATGGTGACCAGGGTGCGCAGCCGGTCGAGATTGAGTTCGCGCATGACGTTCAGTAAACCTGATCCTGATGTTTGTGAAATTCAACTTTTCAAAGTTTAGACCGGGACCGAAGATTCCACATCCCCCCCATTGCAGGAACCCGCCCCATGACCACCCCACCCCTTGTCTTCATCGATGGCGACCAAGGCACCACCGGTTTGCAGATCCACGAACGCCTGCGTGGCCGCATGGATCTGCAGCTGCTGACCCTGCCCGAGGCCGAACGCAAGAACGCCACCCGCCGCGCCGAGGCCATCAACAGCTGCGATATCGCCATCCTGTGCCTGCCCGATGCCCCTGCCCGCGAAGCAGCCGCCTCCATCGTCAACCCCGCCGTGCGCGTGATCGACGCCAGCTCGGCGCACCGCACGGACCCGCAGTGGGTGTATGGCTTTCCAGAGATGGGCGCTGCCCAGGCCGCGCGCATTGCTGGCGCCAAGCGGGTCAGCAACCCAGGCTGCTACCCCACGGGCGCCATCGCCCTGCTGCGGCCCCTGGTGCAAGCGGGGCTCGTGCCCGCTGACCTTCCCATCACCATCCACGCGGTGTCGGGGTATTCGGGCGGCGGACGGGCTCGCGTGGACGAACATGAAGGCACGAACGCTGCCAACGCCCCGGCCTTCCAGCTCTACGGCCTGGGCCTGGAACACAAGCACACGCCGGAAATCGCCCTGCATGCCGGGCTGTCGCAACGCCCGTTTTTTCTTCCGGCCTATGGTTCGTTCCGCCAGGGGATTGCGCTCACCATTGCGCTGCATCTGCGCCAGCTGCCCGCAGGCACCACCGGAGAGCGTTTGCACGCTTGCCTGGCCCAGCACTTTCTCGGTGCGGACCATGTTGAAGTCCTGGGCCTGGCGCAAGCGCAAGACACCCAGCACCTGGACCCGCAGGCCCTCAACGGCACCAACCAGCTGCAGTTGGGCGTTTTCAGCAACGCCCGCCATGGCCAGGTGCTGCTGACTGCCGTGTTCGACAACCTGGGCAAGGGGGCATCGGGGGCGGCTGTTCAGAACCTGGATTTGATGATCGGACGGGGCCCACAGAAATCCCAACCGTAACCGCCCTCCGGAGACAAGACAGACATATGCGGTCACGCCCAAAGCGGCCGGCACTACAAACCACCGCAGCGCGCTCCATCTAACGGCTCTCTTCTGCGACATTTTTCACGATTTGAGACGTTTTTTGGTCTGCTAAACTGGTTCGGTCTACCGTCCCACCTGGGCTCTGGCCCTCCTCCAAACGCCCTTCCATGGCCCAATCCGGCAAAGCCCCCTACTTTTTCGCCCTGGTTTTGGTATTGGCTGTGCTGGGCGTGTATGTGCCAGGACTGAACAACGAGCTGCTGTTTGACGACATTCGGCTCACGGAAGGCTCCATCTTTAGTGGCTATGGCAGCCTGCTCGACCTCAAGGCGCGCATGGTCTCGTACGGCAGCTTCGTCTGGGTGGAGCAGATCGCAGGCGCTGGCTGGTGGAAGCAACGCATCGTCAACATTGCCTTGCACCTGGGTGTGGTGGCTGCCATGTATGCGTTCTTCAAAGCGCTGATGGCCAGCACCCGTTTCCCGCAGGACATGGAGGACCAGGCGCACTTTGCCGCATCGCAAAGGGCTGCATTGCAGGTTGGGGTGGCACTGTTTGCACTCCACCCCATGGCGGTTTACGCGGTGGGCTACCTGATCCAACGATCCATCCTCATGGCAACCCTGTTTGCCGTGCTCGCATGCTGGGCCTTTGTGCGTGGGCTGCAAACCAAGCGAATGGTCTGGTACGCAGGCGCACTGCTGGCCTATCTGCTGGCCATGTTGTCCAAAGAGCATGCTGTGATGACCGCCGCCCTGACCATTCCTATCTACATCCACATACGGCGCCCCAGCTGGAAGAGCATTGCCGTCGTGTTGGGTGCTGCACTTTTGCTGATGGGCGTGGCCACTGCCGCACTGCTGCACTTTCGCGGCGACTTGATTGGTCAGCTCTTTGATGCGCAATCTGTGGCCTTTGCGCAGCAGCTCGAAGCGCTTCGCCCGGGCATTACGCAGCAGATTTTTCCCCTGAGCATCCTGAATCAAGCAGGGCTCTTCTTTGCATACGGGTTGCTCTGGATCGTGCCCTATGTTGGCTGGATGTCTATCGACCTGCGTCCCGCCTTTCCGCTGGGCTTTGCATCGTCCTGGCACCTGGCTGGCGCGGTGGCATATCTGGCGCTCTTTGCAGGGGCCGCGTGGCTGCTGCTTCGTCGCACAGGCGCATTGAGTCTTGCTGCGGTACTCCTTCTTTTTCCACTTTTGTGGTTTGCCACGGAGTTCATCACCGTCTGGGTGCAAGACCCTTTTGTGCTTTATCGCAGCTACCTGTGGGCAGTGGCGCTTCCTGGCTTGCTGGCGATTGTGCTCACCGGCTTCAAGCCCAAAGCAATCTATGCCTTGGGCGCTGTGCTGGGGTTGTTGTTTGGGGCGCTGGCCCTGGAGCGCAACCTTTCTTTGAGCGACGAAGTCGCCGCATGGACCGATGCCGCCGAGAAGATTGATGTCAAAGCCCCCGCCAATGCCGTTGGGCGCAGCCGCCCTTTTCTGAATCTGGGGGCCTACTACCTGCGCAAGGGCATGACAGACCAAGCGCAGTGGAACCTGTCTACTGCGGCAGCCCTTGGAGACCTGGGCGAACTGGGACGCAGTGCACGCTTTAACGCGGGCGTGGTTCTGCAGCTCAAGAAAAAGCACGCGGAAGCACTTCAGGCTTTTGCCGCGGCAGAGGCGCAGGGGTACACAGAGCCCGCCCTGTATTACCACCGAGGCGAATCCCAAGCAGCGCTGGGGCAACTTGCACCCGCGCTGGAGAGCTTCAACACTGCCGTGGCCAAGGCTGAAAAAGATCCTCAACTGCGGAGTACGGTACCCACAGTGCGCATACGGCTGGTGGAGACCGCGATGGCCCTGCAAAGGTATGACGAGGCCATCAGCGGTTTTAAGGTGCTGCTGCAGACAAACCCCAAAGATCCGCGCCTGCTGCTCGGCCTTGGCATGGCACGGGTGGGCAAAGGCGAGACCAAGGCAGCCATTGAGGTGTTTGATCAACTCATTGCCACCAACCCCGGTGCCCCGGTCTACTACGGCCGCGCCATCGCCCACCACCAGGCGGGCCAGCAGGCAGCAAGCTTGAGTGACATCGATCAGGCCATCAAGCTGGACCCTCGGAACCCGCAGTACAACCAGATGCGTGCCGTCATCGCTGCCCCGAAGAAGTAGCGACAGGCAGGCTGTGACTTTGCGCGTATTACACATTGGCAAGTTTTATCCCCCGCACCGAGGGGGGATGGAAGTGTTTCTTGCCGACCTGATTCAAGAGCAGCGGCGCCAGGGCCTGGATGTCCATGCATTGGTGCACGGCGATCCCCTGCCCGATGATCCCGTCTGGTTGCAGCGGGTGCCTGTGCAGTTCAGCGTGATCTACGCACCCATCGCACTGGGATTTCGAAGAGCCCTGGCACAGGCCATTCAGCGCATCCAGCCCGATGTGCTGCACCTGCACATGCCCAACAACTCTGTTTTCTGGGCGCTCACCCTGGCGCAGGCGCGCGACATTCCGTGGGTGGTGCACTGGCATTCCGACGTGGTGGTATCACGCATCCGCACGGCAGTTGCCATCGCCTACCGCCTTTACAGGCCTTTTGAACAAGCCGTACTCAGCCAGGCGGCGCGGGTCATTGCCACATCCACGCCGTACCTGGAAGCCAGCGAGCCGCTTCGAACATGGCGGGACAAATGCGATGTAGTTCCCCTGGGCCTGGATTGCACGAACCCGGCACCACCCGACGACACCGAACCGCTGAAAAGCTGGTCAGCCGAAGATGGCGGCGCACTGCGCCTGTTGTCGATCGGGCGCCTCACCTACTACAAAGGTTTTGAGACACTGGTCCGCGCTGTGACGGGCCAGCCAGGGCTGGAACTGCTGATCATTGGAGAAGGCGAGTCCCGCCAAGAGCTGGAGACCCTCATTGCAACCCAAACCCGGTCCGGCGAGCCGCCCAATGTGCGCCTTTTGGGGAACGTGGGTGACAACGAGAAACATGCCCTGCTTCAGAGTTGTGACGTTTTCTGCCTTGCTTCGTGCGAACGGACCGAGGCCTTCGGAATGGTGCTGCTAGAAGCCATGCACCATGCCCGGCCTTGCATCGTGAGCGACCTGCCCGGATCCGGCATGCCCTGGGTCGTCTCAAAGGCCGATGCTGGCTTGCGCGTTCCCCCGGAAGACGGTATTTCGGGCTGGCGGGCGGCGTTCCAGCACTTGCAAGACCTGCCCGAACAACGCGCGGCATTTGGTGCGGCGGGACAGCGTGCCTTGCTTGAATATTTCTCGATTGCCGCCTGCGCAAAAGCGCTCGCCACCAGCTATAAGCTGGTGACCCCAGAGGCGGAAAAACCGGCTCGGGGCAAGGACCTCCTGGTGGTAATCCCCGCGCGCAACGAAGCCGGCACCATCGGCAGCGTGCTGCAGCATCTGCATGCGCAGGGCTGGCACGATGTGCTGGTCATCAATGACCAGAGCACGGACGATACGGCAGCCATTGCCAGCGCGGCAGGTGCCCGCGTGCTGAATCCTGTGCTCCCCATGGGCGCATGGGGTGGCATGCAAGCGGGGATTCGCTATGCGTTGCTGCATGGCTACCAAGCAGTCATCACCATGGATGCCGATGGCCAGCATGAGGTCAACGAGATTCCTGTTTTGCTGCGAGCGCGGGATCAGGCCGACCTGGTGATAGGAGCATACCCAGAGCGCGCCAGTCGCACGCGGCAACTGGCCTGGAACTGGTTTCGCCACCTGGCAGGTTTTGACTTGCGCGACCTCACCTCGGGATTCAGGCTCTACAACGCCGAAGCCATGCAGGTACTCGCATCGCGTGAAGCCACCTTGCTGGACTATCAGGACCTGGGCGCCCTGCTACTGGTGCGCCGCGCTGGCTTGCGTATTGTCGAAGTGCCCGTTTCCATGAATCTGCGCGCGGTCGGCAAGTCGCGAATTTTCAACTCATGGTTCAGTGTGGCCAAGTACATGGCGGCCACCACGCTGCTATGCCTTGCGCGGTGGCAAGTGCGCCGAGCAAGCCGTCGCGCTGCTCCTTGATTCTCAGCAGCGTTTCATTGGCCAAGGCGTGGAAACTCGCCCACCATCACCCCTTGGCATCGGTTTATCTACGCTAGCGCCGCAACTAAGCGGCGGACCGCAAGCAACGCCCCTCCGATGCCTGCTTTCGGCGACAACTAACGCTGCCGGAGTTCTCGCAAAGCAGCGTTATCCGCCTCCAATATGGCAAGCCGCTGGTTGAGGCGCCTCACATCTCTTTCCACCCGGGTATTGACGATGTCGGTGTGCAGCGTCTTGACGAGGACGATCACCACAGCCACCAGCAAAAGCAGAGCGGGCGGGTAACTGATGCCCACCACCACCGCGAGACGATCAATCAGACCCGGCCAGACTCCCAAGACGGCCGCAGCCCCCGCGACCAATATCCAGAACAGGCCGTGCAGAAGGTAGAGGTGATCACGCCGGACGAGCAGCAGAATGACGGCAGCAAGGCCGATGCCCAGCAAGGTGGTCGTGATTTGAAGTGGCGCCATGATTGAGTGTTGTAAGAAAACCAGTTGCATGCAGACGCCTGTGCGTCCGCCGGCCACATTCGCAATGCGCCCCGTCACCTAGGCATCCAAACCTCTGAACGGAGCGATGGATTTTAACGTTCGCCCACAAACCGTTTCCCTCCTTCAGGCCGCTAGATCGTTAGGACACCAACTGGTACCAACATCACTTGCAAAGCGGTTAATTCAGCGTAAGCTCAGCACGCGTTACAGAGAGTAGTGATAGCAAATATCCAACTGGAGGTTCCGATGCGCAAACCCAACATTTACATCTTCATCTGCGGCCTTCTTCTGGCCGCGTCCGCAGCCCATGCTCAAGCCACGCGTACGTGGGTGTCTGGGGTAGGAGACGACGCAAATCCCTGCAGCCGAACGGCTCCTTGCAAAACCTTTGCGGGTGCAATCTCCAAAACTGCAACCAACGGGGCCATCAACGTACTTGACCCAGGTGGTTTTGGGGCAGTCACAATCACCAAGAGCATCACTATTGATGGGGCAGGTGGGCAGGCTGGAGGCATACTCTCTGCCGGGACAAATGGCATCATCATCAATAACGCGGCGGCACATGTTGTCATTCGCAATGTTGTCATCGACGGTGCGGGCACGGGCATCAACGGCATCAATGTCTTGAGCGCGGCGGGAGTCATCCTCGACAATGTCAGAGTGTCCCGAGTTACCGGCCAATGCGTCAATTTTGCACCTACAACCCCGGCAGATAGCAATCTCGCCATTCGCAAATTTCTCGGTGACCACTGTGGTGGCGGGGGCATCTGGATCGTTCCTGGTCCGGCCACATTGGCTACCGTATCTATTTCCGACACTCGTATCGACCAAAGTCAACGCGGTATCCGGGCTGATGACGGAAGCGACGTATCCATCGTGAATACGATCGTGAGCTCCAATACCAATGCAGGTTTTATTTCGAATAGCGTATCGCGCCCTGTCAGCATGAGCATCGAAAATTCGGTCTCCGACGGCAATATTCAAAGTGGTGTGCGCTCGTTTGGTGCGCAATCGTCAATTCGCATTTCGTCCAGCACCATTACCAACAACACCGGACTGGGCCTAGAAACATTATCGGGAGGACAAATCCGGAGTTTTGGGAACAATAGGAATTCTGGAAATTATGGCGGCAACGGAGCACCTACAAGCACGTTGAGTCTGCAGTAAGCAGCGAATAAAAATGGCTCCATCAAGGAGCCTTTTTTATGTGATGCTGCCGTGCCCGCACATCATGCTGATGGCTTTTCCGACTTCTCGCAAACATCCAGCACACGCCACCTAAGTCAATTCATCCATCTACTTGCTCTTTCGAGCCGGAACACCTGTGTAGATGCCTGGCTCGGCTATTGATCGATGCACCACGCCTCCCGCACCCACCATAACTCCGCTGGCAACTGACACGCCATCGATGATGACAGCGCCAGCCCCCAGCATTGAATATGCTCCCAAGCTGCTTCTTCCGGCAATCGTGCTATTCACTGAGATATGGGCATACTCGCCAACCTGAGCTTCATGCTCAACGACAGCTCCCGTATTGACAATACAACCAGTGGCTATGGACGCCAAAGGACCGATGTGCGCATGATGGCCTACGAAGCAGCCTGCTCCGATGGAACTTCCAACCCCCACACTGGCGAGCGGAGAAACAAGGGAAACCAAAGGCAAACCCAGCTGCTCAATAGCCAGACACTGCTGACTTCGGCGTTTATTGTCACCGGCAGCGGGAAAAGCGCTATATTCTTGAAAATCATCTATCGCCAGAGACGAAACTACGGAATGCCCTAAAAAACTCTCCCCAGGCCGTGCATTTTCGTCGACAAACAATAAACTGATGTACCCGCATGCCAGCGCCAAATCGGCTGCACTACGCGCATGGCCACCATATCCGAAAATTATCAGTTTTTGAGACATCATTGCAGATTCTTGATTCGATCTACCCTGGAAATTCGGTCCAGAACTTCGATGTGCTCATTCACAACATCAGACCAGGAACGCTGGCTAAGTTGATCATAGGTTATGCGCTGCCGTGCTAGCAACTCCTGCGGATGAGCAAGTCCCCATTCAATGCGCCGTGCGCAGTCCTGCCAATCATAAGGGTCAAAAAAACTAATCTCTTGCAATTGAGGATCTGTCAAAACTTCCTCTGTGACCGGTATACGCGCCATAACCACTGGAGTGTCAACGGACAGCGCCTCAGTAAAGGTAAAGGGACATCCTCCTTCGCTCAGACTTGGATTAACAGCCAATGTCGCCAGCTTGTAACAAGCAGCCAACTCAGCAATACTGAGCTTGGGCAAGCATAGAACATCATTCTCTAATCGATTGATAGAAATAAAATCTTGTATCTCAGGTGCCGAACGCGGATGCCCAGTCAATATCAGTTTATGCGAAATATAGCGATTACGCAAAAGATACTCATATGCCCGAAGCAGGGTAATAATATTTTTATTCGGCCTGAACTGACTCGCATAGAATATAAACTGCAGCTCTCCATTGACCAGTCCAGAGGTATAGTCAATATTGGTGGCACGTAGTAGTGCTTGGAATAGCAGCTTCTGACAATGGTGCTTTGCCGTTTTTTTGGTGTCGGGAAACCCTGTAATTTCCACAGAGCGGTTCAATTTATTGGCAGCATGATGAATCACAGAAATTTTTTCCGCATCAACGCCATAGCGATCCACCAGCGTACCCCATTTCACTGCATCACTGTAGGTCACCAAGTTGTGTGCAGAATGAATCGATTCTTGAACCTTCTCAAAAACCTGCAGAGTGTAGTTTCCATTGACCGATGAGAAACCCACGGGAAAATCAGTCAATACAACATCCGGCACACACATCAACCTTGGGGCCTTGATCTCATTGAACGCTGGCCAGAAGGCCGTAGGGCAGTACCAAGCTGTTACCTCGTGCAGCCGCTCAATGACTTTCTGCATGCGCTGGGACTCAGAGTGCTCCATGTCAGCAAACAGACGCTGAACAAGTCCTATCCCTTGCGGCTCATCCAGCAAAGCTTTCAGCCGAGCTCTTTTGACAGCAATTCTGGGAGCCAGCCGCTGAAATCCGCGTTGAAGGAGAGGTTTCCAGCGATTGACCAGCAGCATGGGAATCCACAGGGGAGCCAGCATCAGAAGCAGGGCCCCCACTGGCAGCGCCTCCACGCAGAACATCAAAAGCGTGGATAAGCTGTTTACCGTGATGCCCCGCCGCTCTAAGCGCATCTGCGCCCTAGTGGCTACTTTATCCATGCCACGAGACAGACGCCGAAGCCAGCTCGAACCTCGCTCGCGTTTCAGGTAACTTTTCCAGGCCTCATAAACGTAGAGCGCGTACGGCTTTCCTTTAGGTCCAATGACGCGCACGCGATCCATGGGAACGTCCTCGCTCAGGAATAGCTGTTCCAATGAATCATGAGACCAACTGGGGCAAACAATCGTGAAGCGCACGTCAGTGCGCCCCTCCGCCCCTTTGAGAAATGCCGCCAAGTATCTACCTAGACCTTCCACCCTCAAATCAACCGTGGGGGGATATGCGACGTAAATTCCGTATTCTTTTACAGGCACGAGCGCACCTCTTCCCAGTACTGGCGTGCAAGCGCCTCCACACTCTGGCCGGCAAGTTGTTGTGGTGAAGGCAGGTGGGCACGCCTGCCAGGGGCGTCAGACTCCATTTGCTTAAGCTGAACCGCCATATCGCGGGGAGACTTGGCGTCCATCCACGCGAGGTTCAGTGCAAACTGCGTATCCATCTCACGCATAGCGGGATAGTCGCTGGACAGCGATGGAACCCCCAAGCAAGCAGCCTCAATCACGCTGAACGTTCCGTTATCAATATTACCTGCATGCCATAGGAACACGGCCCCTTCCACGAGTTCGCGATAAGTGGCGTCTAACAACTCGCCGCACCACTGAACCCGCGCCTTCAACAGTTCACTGCGTTCAAAGACCTTGGCCATTTCTCGCAAATGAGGAGTCTGACTGGTCAGCATGTCCCGGGTGTTGACCCCCGTAACGCGGCAATCCAGCTTTCCGCCCAATTCGCCGTAGTAGATCTCTAAGGCCTGCGCCGCGCGAGCATGATTCTTGTGCAGGGAAGCATTGGTGGTCCAGATAAAGTAGCCCCGACCCGAACCTCGTTCCTTATTGTGGGCTGCCCTACGTATGGGAAACTCAGGCGCCAACATAGGAACCCGACGAACCAAGCGAGGCTGAAGACCCGCATATTGGGTTGCGTCTCGCCAAGTGAAGTCTGTGGTCACAAGCACGCGCGCAGCAGACTGAGCAGCCAGTAGAAAAAAGTAGTCCGCGCCCTGCGGCATGACGGCTTCATAGCGCTGCAAATAGTCATACACCATGAGCACATTGGGCTTCAGTGGAAGCAAAGGACTCGACAAACGGTCGCTGACGACAAGCCAAAGGTCACAATCTTGCAGCTGCTGAATTCCGTCGTCGGGCACGAGGTATTGCTGCACTAGGGGCTCCCACTCCGGAAAGCCCGCGTACCGCATGGCACGGCGTGCCTCGCCAGCTCGCAGGGACTTCCACTTATATGGTCTTCGCTGGACCCCTTCGGCCAAGTCATCAAAATCAGTTGTCGAATACACCGCAGGGTCGTCCAGATGCAGAAACACAACATCTGTCGGCTCTCCTGCTTGGCGACTGCCGATATACAGCGCCTTGGCTAGCAACAACGCGCCTCGTAGGCTGCCACCGCGATACCCCACAGGCAAGATCACCGCAATGCGTTTGCGCTTCGTCACGAGGGGTCGACGCGCTTGTTCTGCGCGCGCCAGGGCGAGTTCTGAGGCGATGCGGGCAAAACCAGCCTGCCATGCACCTTCACAGTTCGCTGGATTCATCGCATCCAGAAGCATCGTTTGACTTCCTCGGATGCTCCGGATCAGATCTTGGTCGTCATTCAGGATACGTTCAATTTTTAGCCGCGCTTCACGGATGGTTTCGCAACGCCCCGGAAGCTTCGAGCCGCCCATCCGATCCAACATACCGCCCCCCATGAATACAAGCGGCATGCCGATGCGAACAGCCTCAAAGGGGTGGTAATGAATATGATGTGATTCTTGGCTGTGATAAAACATAACGCGGCTTTGAGTCATGTTATGAGCATGCTGCTCATTGCTCACGAAGCCGAGAACCCTCGGGTCATCCACTTGAATCGGTTGTGCGCCAGCGACGATATAGGGTAGATCCCCAAAACTTCGGCAAAACGATTCATATATCTGCCGATAGTAAAAATTGAATCCAATATCTGGGCAGACAAAAACAACCTGTTTTAGCGCACCTTCCCAGCTATCCTTATAATCAACACTTTCCATACCCAAAGGCAGATAGCATCTTCTGTCACGAAGATACTTAGCCTCTTGATCCCCCAGATGTGGATAGGCCTCACCAAAATAGAATCGCCCACCCAAACCCCTCACAGTTGAAGCGATTCCGTAGTGCGCTATTATTTTCTCATAAGTGACTGGTTTTTCCGTCCCGAACGCCCTTAAAACGATGGCCCCACGAAAATACTTCGCAGCAGATACCAAAACCTCCGCTGAATGCAATATCAAGAAAACAACATCAAAGTGTCGATTTGCAATCTCCCAGGCATCTTGACTTGCTCCAGCATACCAATCCGCCGCATTTAAAACCTGCAGATCATGCACTGATATAGCCAGTCTATCGTCCTCTGAGAAGTCAACATTTGCACTCCGAAAGCTTGGGTCAGCTGGAAATATTTTTGGCTGGAATATCTGCTCCACGCCAATGCGTTTCAGCATTGGAATCTCGAATTTTCGTGCTGACGTGTGGTTAAGCAACCACATTACACGCAAGGGCTGATCATTCCTCATGGAATATTATTCACCTTCTTGTACTCGACTACCGCCTTGGAAATGGAGCCGTCAAAAACTATCTCACCACGGTGAAAAACCAATCCTCTCTGGCAAAGGCTATTAAGGGCGCCAAAATCATGAGAAGCCAGCAGAAGAATTTCTGCGCGCTCAATCAACTCCGCAATTCTCTGCCTCGCTTTACCCATAAAATTCGCATCCCCCGCCCCAATAACTTCATCCAGCAATAATATATCCCCACCAACCGCAGTAGATATAGCAAATGCTAATCGCACTTGCATGCCTGCAGAATATGTCTTAATAGGATAATCTATAAATTCCCGGAGATCTGCGAATTCAACGATCTCGGCCTGTTTTTCACGCATGAACCGCGGCGTTAATCCCAACAACAGTCCCCGATATAGAATATTTTCACGACCGGTAGCATCCGGCTCGAACCCTAAGCTCAAATCAAATAGCGAACGCACCTGCCCTCGAACATTGACCTGGCCACTGGAGACTGGATACAAACCGGCAACGGTTTTGAGGAAAGTGCTTTTTCCAGCGCCGTTGTGCCCCAGGAGCCCCACACGCTCTCCACCTTTGATTTCAAGAGTTATATTCTTGAGCGCATGAACATCTTTGATCTCACGTGCACCACTTTTCCCAAACGGCCGTGATAATAAAGATTTAAGCGAACGCTCTTTGAACGCAACCGATGCATAATGCAGATTGACTGCTTGAAGATTGATTTCAGGCTGGTTCATAAATAAAAGATAACCTTGCTCTCAGCCTTCCGCCCCACCAACCAGGCGAAAAGACCAAACACCAGAGCTATTGCAAAGGAATAGCTGTAGTTTTCGACGGTAGGCCATGCCCCCTCCAGCAACGGCGCTCTAACCAACTGGAGCACGTGGTAAATGGGATTGAAGTCCACCAGAAAACCCATCCCCCCTTGCCTAAACATTTTGGCTTCAAAATAGACCGGCGATATAAACCATAAGGCCTGCATCAATAGCCCCATAGCGTGGGGCACGTCCCGAAAGCGCACACCAATATACGCCAGTGTCGTAGCCAAGGGCCACGCGATCAGACCCAAAACAGGGAAGATGGTGAGCGTCGCCAACCAACTCCAGCCGAAGTTCTGCGGAAGCACAACCAGCGACCATCCAAACAGAGCAACGCTTGCCAACATCAGAACAGCCAGGCTCCCTAAAACGGTGCGGAGGGTATATATGGCCAATGGGTGTTTACACTGCTTGATATATGCATCTGCCTGAACGAACGATAGGGCTCCCCCCGTAACGTTGGCAACCACAAATTCCCACACAATCAAGCCAGAGAGAATGTAAGGGGCATAAGTTGTGATGTCTGACTTGAACATCTGGCTGAACACCACCGCCAGTAACGCCGTCATGCCGAGGGGTTGAATAATTGACCACAAGGCCCCAAAGAAGGAACGCCGCCAACGCGAGCGCAGATCAGCCAGAGCGAGATGGGTCCAAAAATAGCGGGATTGCCATATCCCTTTCCAGTATCGATTCATTAAACTAATCCAGTGGTTTGACCGTTGCACCTATCCATCGAATACCCAGCCCTTTGTTGCAGTGGTCCAGCCCCAACGTGGATGCATCCAGACGCAATATCTCGGTACCTCCTACAGATAGAATCGCCGTCAAATGGCTAGTTTTTAGCTGAACATCTCCCTCCAGAGGAAGTCCAAATACATTTGCAATTTCCGTCAACTGCCTCCACCCGTCTCCTTTGTGGCGCCATGCAGACAATACCCCTCCTCCGACCGAACTCTGAATCAGTAATGCAGCCATATGGGTATCCCCACCCTTACCCGTGTAACCAAGCACTGCAGAGACATGCGACACCTGCCCAGCTTCAAGGGCATAGGAAAAGCACGCCATAGATTGATTATCAGAGTCCTTTTTCAAAGCTAGGCACAGGTTATCTACAGCGGCTCGCTTACTTCCATCATTTAACGTTTCTGGTGACCCGAGGACCAAAGGGTATGACGACCAGGTGGCTTTCCCGCCCCAAACAGCGCGAGCCAAATCAAGCTTGCCCTGAACCAAATCGGCATTAGACATTGCAAAATTCTGGCCATTTTTTTCGCTTTTTTCCATTTCAGCCGGGGGAAGATCCCGGAACCCACTTTCCGCGAGGAAATTCTGGATATTATGCAATGGAGTGCCATGGTGGGCTAGATCGGGTACATCCAACAATCTCACCTCATTCACTGCTCCATAAGGCCCCAAGCAGATGTAGTCAATCGCTTGCCATTGCTTTCGATCCAATACCCAAATCGCACTCAGCGAATTGCGACGCAAATCTCTCCCGGTCTTTTGGCTCTCTCCTACAAGCACGTAATCATCGGTAGCAGCCAGCCCGCGCGTATATACAGGTGAGCCTGATTCCCAAAGAGGCTCTGCGCAATCGATATCGATCAGGGCCCCAATTTCGGAATGACAGCTTATACGCTGGCCTTCAGAGGTGATCCAAATATTGTGAAGCCCCGTTCTCTCACCGAGAGGAGTGACTGATAACAAGTCAAGATCCGGGTATGAAAAAACAGCCAACTTAGAGCCTTTATTGTGGCCATGCGCTACTACAAACAGTTGATCATCCTGGAGAAATACGGAATTCAGGTGATCGCCTGTAATTTTTTCCAGCGACAATCGGTCCCATCGCGCGTTACTGATACCCGCCTCTTGAAATAGATTAAGACGATTCAAGTCAACTATCGAAATAACATTTCTGCCCGTGTTCGTACAAATAATTCGACCATCAGGCGCACACAATATCTGGTGAGGAGCAGATAAGAAACGCCTCCCACTCTGATTACCTTTGGAGAGCCAGCCCTGTTCAGATTGGGCATAAGATGCTATGTCGATGAGATCTGAATTATTCACACCTGAATGTGAAAGAACCAGCTCCGAATCTCCCGGGAACCAGGATATTCCATAATATTCTGGCTGATCTTTTTTCAAAGGGGTAACGCGCTTCGAATCTAGATCGACCAGCAAAATATAGCCAGTGGTGGCGACTAGCGCATACTTCATTACACAAGATTCTCAAAAAACAGTCGCAAGTGCTTAGCGATATCTTGTACATTTTCAAACGCAAGCGCGGGGAAGCTCGGCAGATTGATTCCTCTAGCCCCTAGATATTCAGCAACAGGAAATACGCCTTCAGCCTGACAATGAGGCATGGTGTGCGCAGGATAGAAAACGGGCCGTGTTTCAACGCCTTGCTCGCGCAGGTGCTGGCGAAGCCCGTCACGTTGGGTGGCATCGTTCACCAGAACGGAGCACATCCAGAAGGAATGTGTCGTTCCGGACTCTTCACGATGCACCTCCAGCGGCAATCCCTGCAGGGCTTCTTCATACCAAAGTGCAATTTGGCGTTTCTTTTCAAGAATGACGTCTGCTTGTTCCAGCTGTGCCAATCCAATCGCGGCACAGATATTAGTCATTCGGTAGTTATAGGCAACGATATCGTGCCAATATTCCCGGCTTGACGATACGCCTTGATTTTTCAGGTGAAATGCTTTCGCTAGCACTGCTGCATCTTTGGCAATTACCATACCTCCTTCGCCCGTGGTAATGGTTTTGTTGCCAAAGAAGCTGAAAGTGGCGACATCACCAAAGGTGCCAACATGTCGCCCTTTGTAATAGCTACCAAAGGCCTCAGCGCAATCCTCAACCAAGAGAAGATTGTTCTCTTTGCAAATTTGAACAATCGGATCCATGTCACAGGATTGCCCATACAAATGAACGGCCATCACCGCCTTGGTTCTTGGTGTTATTTTTTTCCGTATATCTTCGGGGTCTACCTGCCATGTAGCTTGCAACGAGTCCACAAATACGGGAGTTGCGCCCGTTTGGATGATGGTGTTGACCGAAGCAATGTAGGTGAAGGTTGGCACAATGACCTCATCGCCAGGACCAATGCCCAATGCGGCCAGGGCCAGATGAATGGCCACGGTGCCATTGCAGACACTGGTTGCACCTCCTTGCGCACCCACATAATTTGCAAAGGCCGACTCGAACTTGCCAATGAATTCCCCCTTGGAGGAAATCCAAGTGGAGTCCAGGCACTGATTGACGTACTCTTTTTCGCGTCCGTTGAAATAAGGTTGGTATACCGGAATCATGTCTGGCCGATCATTCGTGATGGTTGAAGTATTTAAAACCATTCTGCTTGACCAGCTCGTCGCGTTGTGCCTCCTTAAGGTCTTCCCGCATCATTTCTGAAACCAGCTCGGCGAAAGTGGTAGTCGGTACCCAGCCCAATTTCTGCTTGGCCTTGGTTGGATCGCCAAGGAGTGTTTCAACCTCTGAGGGACGGAAATACCTGGGATCGACCGCCACAATACACTTACCCGTTGCCGTGTCGTAGCCTTTTTCCTCCACACCCTGCCCCTGCCACTGGATTTGGATATCGATCTCTTTCGCTGCAAGATCCACAAATTCGCGAACTGAGTGCTGCTCTCCGGTCGCAATTACAAAATCTTCCGCTGTTTCCTGCTGCAGCATTAGCCATTGCATCTCTACATAATCGCGCGCGTGACCCCAGTCGCGCAGAGCGTTCATATTCCCGAGGTACAGGCATTCCTGTAATCCAAGTTTGATTCTCGCAAGTGCGCGCGTGATCTTGCGTGTTACGAAAGTCTCACCCCTCAAGGGAGATTCGTGATTGAACAAAATACCGTTGCAAGCGTACATTCCGTATGCTTCACGGTAGTTCACCGTGATCCAATAGGCGTACATCTTTGCGACCGCATAAGGAGATCGAGGGTAAAACGGGGTGGTTTCCTTTTGGGGAACCTCCTGCACCAAGCCATAAAGCTCAGAGGTAGATGCTTGATAAAAGCGGGACTTCTTTTCCAAACCGGCAATACGTATGGCTTCTAGTATGCGCAACGTACCCAAGGCATCGGAATTGGCTGTGTATTCGGGCTCTTCAAACGACACCGCGACATGGCTTTGGGCCGCGAGATTATAAATTTCGTCTGGTTGAACCTGTTGGACAATACGAATAAGACTGGAGGAGTCTGTGAGATCCCCATAATGGAGCGTTAAATCCAGCCCTTCGCTATGGGGGTCGTGATACAGATGATCAATACGATCCGTATTGAACAACGAAGCACGCCGGCGAATACCATGAACAGAGTAGCCTTTGCTGAGCAACAACTCGGCCAAATACGCTCCATCCTGCCCTGTAATGCCAGTAATAAGTGCTATTTTCTTTTTCAATTCACTCTCCAGAATATAGATTTCTTAGATTAGGAGCACATCCGCCCGTAAGTATCGTCAAATCTCACGATATCATCCTCCCCCAAATAACTTCCCGATTGGATTTCAATAATCTCAAGCGGTACTTTTCCGGGATTAGAAAGTCGGTGAATGTGGCCCACTGGGATATAAGTCGATTCGTTCTCCCCCAAGAGAAAGACCTTGTCCCCATTGGTGACCTGAGCCGTCCCCTTAACAACCACCCAGTGTTCGGCGCGGTGGTGGTGCATTTGCAGACTGAGGCTTGCACCAGGATTGACCACGATGCGTTTGACTTGGAACCGCTCACCGCTGTCGATACTGTCGTACCAACCCCAAGGCCGATGTACTTTCCGGTGGGTGTCCGCCAAAGCGCGTTTGTGCGCTTTGAGGTGAGCCACGACATGTTTGACGCTCTGGGTCTGTGACTTGTCGGCAACAAGTACGGCGTCGGGAGTTTCAATCACCACGATATTCTTCAAGCCAACGCCTGCAACCAGACGGCTGCTCGTCATTACTAGTGACCCAGTCGAATCGGTTAACACTGCGTCGCCGACTACGGCATTGCCATTGGCGTCATGGCCCAGGACTTCCCACAAGGCATCCCAGGCGCCAAGGTCAGACCACCCGGCCTGCAGCGGTACGACACACGCAGGAATATCCAGGTCTGGGCGTTTCGGCAGACGCTCCATGACGGCGTAGTCAATGGAATCCGACGGGCAAGCCGAGAAGGCGCTCACCTCAGGCCGTACAAAATCCAGATCGCACTTCGCCTCCGCCATCGCACGGGTGCACGCCTGGAGGATCTCCGGATTGCAAGCGCCCAACGCTTTCAGCCAGACACTTGCACGCACCATGAAGAGCCCGCTGTTCCACAGATACTCTCCTGAGTCGATGTACCTTTGGGCGGTATCACCATCAGGCTTCTCCGCAAAATTGGCGACACGGTAAGTCCCGGGCTCATACTCTGTGCCCCGCTGAATGTATCCATAACCCGTCTCGGGCCTGTCCGCCACGATGCCAAACGTGACCATGGCACCTTGCGCAGCTATCCCCAAAGCTCGAAGGATTGCAGCGTGCAGGGCGGGCCGATCAGTGAACACATGATCCGCAGGCATGGCCAGCAGTATCGGGTCACCCCCGTCACGACAAGCTTGCAAGGCTGCGAGGGTAAGGGCAGGGGCCGTGTTCCGCCCCGAAGGCTCCAGGACGATGCTTGCGCTGTCTATTTTGGCGGCAACCAGCTGACTAGCGGCGAGAAAACGGTGCTCGACGTTGCATACGAGCACAGGCGGTGTCAGCGAAACGCATTCTGGCAGTCCGTGCAGACGCAACACGGTGTCCTGGAGCAAGGTGAACTCACCGTTAAAAGCCAGAAACTGTTTCGGATAGGTTTCACGCGACAAAGGCCACAGCCGGGTGCCGGAACCTCCACACAAGACGACAGGAACCAGTGTGTGCTTCATGAAAAGGGACAAAAAAGGAGCGCTTCAGTGTTCGCTGCGGCCCTAACCGCTTGGAAACTGACCCGTTCAAAATTGGGGGAGCCATGGCGGCAGACTCTGCGCCGCACGCGTAGAAGAAGACTTGACACCGGTCTAGCGGTCCGGCACTTCTTTAACGCATTGTATCTTTGCCCCTATACGCGCCAGCCAAGGTTACATCGGGTTTCCTTCCCCCAGTCTGAAGGTTCGGCTGTCCGCTATGACCGAGCGGATCAATCCACAAGACCTCGTTGCGACGGGATATCGGCCACCAAAAAGTGTGCCGCTCTGCATTGTTTTTCAGACCCGTGTGGCCCCGGCAATCGCACAGCGCTCGACTCGACTGTAAAGCACACGACCTGCCCGTACGAAAACCGCGCTGTGGCCCTGCTGATCTGTGCCAACTGCTAAGTCAGGGCCGAACAACCATTGAAGCCCGCCCTCAAGGGGAGGCACACGCCGAGGTTCGCAGAGGCGTCCCTTGCAATTGAGCGTGCCACTATTGAATCTTCGCGCAAATCGCCAGCAGGGGGGATTGCGCACGGGTCTCGATGTAGCGTGGCCTGCCCCCAACTCCCGTCACGGCGCTCCTTCAACCAAACAGATATTCACTCTGAAATGGCATAAAGAACATCTTCACGATCACCCCAATTGTTGCAGGTGTTATTACCAAAAACAGATACGGTCTTGTCTTGTGCTTGCGCAGAAAGCAACAACGCGTATATCGTCTTTCCTTGCGCAGTAGCTAGATTGATAGCCCACTGATTGTTGTTTCCACAAGTAGGAGATCCCGTCTTGGTACCAGCAGTAAAGAAAAGAAAATTACTGGCATTAATAATCATCGTAGTGACTTTGCCAGAAGACGTTCCTGCCTGAACATTAAATGCAAGCAGTATGGCACAAGCGGCGAACGAAGCTTTTTTAACTATTTTCATATAAATCCCTCAGTCCAAAAGAAGTTGCAGTATCGGAGCAAGATTAATTGGTTTTTTGTGATATGACGCCGCCAATGTAACTCCACTATATTGACTATACCCGCGCAGCATCACATGGTACGTACCCGCAGCCGGTGTTGGGAACGTACAGCTCTCCTCGTTTCCTGGCAAATAGGGCCGGCAATCGTATGAAGTGGTCGTTGGTACCTGCCCGAACTTGACGAAGAGATCCACATCCCCAATTCCGCCACTTATCTGGACAATCAGGTTTTTGGCACCTGCTGGAATGGTTACAGTGCGGTAGAGAACAGAGCCCGCAGCCCCTGTCAGATTTGTCTCCAGAAGAGGCGTTGTGGCAGGGCCACCTGCGTTGTTTGACTTGAAGTTCGCGGTCACGGTGGTATTGGCATTGACCGTGAATGAGCAAGCGCCCGTCCCACTACAAGCACCTCCGCTCCATCCAACAAAAGCACTTCCGGCCGAGGGGCTTGCAGTCAGCGTCGCGATGGTGCCTGGGGTCAGTGATTCGCTACAGGTGCTACCGCAATTGAGCAGTCCCCCTGTACGGCTTACTGTGCCCGTCCCCGTGCCGATCTTGGCTACGGAAAGTACGCCTTGGGGAGTTGGAATGAACGTGGCGGTCACATTCCTTGCCGCACTCATGGTTACGGTGCAAGACCCAGTTCCTGAACAATCGCCACCCCACCCAGAGAAGGTGTACCCAGTTCCCACGACTGCAGACAGCGTGACTACAGTGCCCGCTGCGTAGCTTTCGTTGCAGTCCACGCCACAATTAATACCCGCTGGGGAGCTGGTTACCGTGCCCGTCCCCGTTTTGCTCACACTCAGGTCAAAGGTGCCCGAAGTATCCAGGGGCAGCTTTGTCTGCGCTTGATCTGACATCACAGTGGGAACCCGACCAGCATTCACTCCATAGGCGTGATTGGTTCCAAACGTCCATGCGATATTGCTCATCCCGCCACTGAGCAAATGGCAGTAGCTCATGATGGTCCCATTGCCCTGGCCGGCTCCACCGCCCGTAGTTGACGACAGGCCCGGTAAAAAGCCAAAACGACCTGCCCCCCCGAGGGCGATTCCACACTGCCCAGTGGAGTTGCCCGAATAGCAGCAATCAATCGCGCCACCGGTATTGGGAGTTGGTGCAATATAGGGATTATCGTAATCATGCGTATGGGAGCTACCAAACGCATGCCCGATTTCATGGGCAACTACAACCGAATCCCAAATGACTTGCGGATTTGACGGATTGAAATTTCCTTCGATATTTGCACTTACCCCGTAAGCGATCGCCTGGTTGGACAGGCTACCTACATAGGCAATGCCACCTCCAGAATTTTTACCACTTAGCAAGTGAACATGGTGCCGGGAAATAGATGCATTGGCCCCTGCGTTCCAAAAAGTCCGCAACTCATCGAGCATTGCACTTGTGGCAGTCTGGGTCCACGGGTCGGCCGATGTCGTTCTGATCACAATTTGCTTCAGATTGAAGCGGGTAGCCACTTCGGCCTGGTACCTACTGCCGACATAAGTAAGCAGGTCCGTGACGTATGTGAACGCAGCCGATTCAGAGCCAAAATTTTGATAGAACTCGTAGTCGCTATCGATAATTATGTCAGCACGCCGTGGGCTTCCCGCTTTCTCTTCACCCAGGATCTTTTGTGAATTCTCTCTGCCGGTTTTCAGTAGATTTTCAATGCCGAGCTTCCGCTGCCCAGGATCGGATTGAAGAAATTCCGGGCTTACTCCGCAAGAGAATTCTCTGTTGACAAAATCCTTTTGATGATCGACAAGGCGCGAAACAGCTCCCCCTGAGCCGCCGCCCCTTGCAGGCAATAATTCATTGACAACGGTTTCTTTTCCTCGGTGAATGATTGTCCTGATCTCGCCACTAGGGTTCACCGTGACGAAGGCGTAGCTATCAGAATTGCCCTCGAGTGCTCCCACGAAATGAGCACTGGCAGCAAGCGGAAATGCCCTAGAACCCTTTTCATCAACAACAATGAACTGCGTATCCCCGTTTATTACTTCCGAGCGACGCAATATGAGATTAACAACAGAAGGAAGTTCATCATTAATTTTGAGATTTTGAATATGAAGGGCTTCGCCAGGCTTGATACTCATGGCCGTAAGCGCTAGTTTTTCAGACGGTGCCTCTCCCGGCGTAAGCTCCAGAATCTGCTGGGCATGAGCCCCCACCAAATAGAAGGCAAACGCAGCAACTGCCAGAGATTTGGTGAATCGCCAACTCAATTTATCGAACATTGTTTTATTTTTCATAGTGATAAACGATCACCAAATTAATTTAGCACACCCATGGTCGCTCAACCCCAACACGTGAGGATTTGCACCCCAAAGACTGCAGCTCAAAAATCTAGCGCAAATGCGTAAGAACAGCAAGAGCATCTTCACTAGCCAGGCGCTCCTGAGATGCGGTCCAAATCAGGCAAAAAGGCAATTCCTATGTTCACGGAACAACGCCCATCCCGCAACATCTGCAAGCCACTTATCAGTGGCGTCCACCACACCCAGTCTGAGTGCGCCTGCGCCTCCCACCCCTTCCCGGCCCCAGGACCATCCAAAGCCCAACCCAGCTACGCTCGCGCCAAGACGCCAGACTCTCAGACGCGCAAAAAATGCACTGCCATGTGAACAGCATTTTTAATGCCAATAGATTTTAAATATAGTTTTAATGCATTCAGAAAATTCGCGCATTCAAATTCAGCTTACTTAGTAGCCTACTTTTTCAGGAATGGCTTTAACACAGACTGAAGTGTTTGCATCACGCGCCACGATCGCGATCCCACAATATCCCGGTAAACCTGCTGAAGTTGCATGTGACTTGCACCGAGATGCGCCAGCTGAGTGCGAAGCAAACCATTCTCCGCGTCAACCTCTGCGGCGCTCTCCTGCGCTACCCTCACGGCATTTTGATTCAGTTCTGACGCCCGCAAGTGCGCTACTTCCAGTTGCTCCAATTGAGAACGCAACATCCTGTTTTCAGTCTCAATTCTCTCGTTTTCGGATTTCAACGCTGAAATCTCTAATTGCGTGGCCTCATTTTTACCCCCGGATGGCTGGCCGTCGGGCGCATATTCCTGGGTGTCCTCGGCCCTTCGGCCAAACCCCTTCACTGAATAGGTTGACTGCGGGCTAGCACGCCACTCCTGAAGACGCTCCTTGAAGAGTTGGCACGCGTACTCATACAACTTTTGATCGTATTCAACCTGCCCGGCAATTATTTCCCTTGCTCGATTACTCACTTGATCGACTGAAATTCGAGATCTGTTTTCCATTTCAGGGCCGATTTTATAATCACTCAGATCTGGAATCATGCAACGCAAAAGTTCCAGCGACTCTGGAAAACTCTCAGTGATTCCAAAAAAATCCAAAGCTGCCAGATTCTTCTTGGCACTCTCAAGATGCTGCGCCAGATCATCACCGGAATAGGTAGAAAGATACATGGTTTGCTGATTACCCAATGCACCACCCACAATCACGGCATTATCTGAACACACAAACTCCTCCAGGGAGGCCCGCTGCGCAAAGACAAGCGCGTCACGCTCCACGGTATTTGCAACCTTATAATGAGGATCATCAGGTTGGAAGTTTTTCTCGTCGTGCCAAGATTTATATTGAGAAATAGTGCGCTTCAACGGATCACGAACAAAAGTTGCCAAAAACGCGCCCGGGCAGAATCGCAGGAGATCTTTATAGTAAAAGTGACCAAAAACAAATGGCGATGCCCCTTCATTTCGAAAATACATTTCAAGCGACTCCGGCTTGTCATTTCTGTCAAGTCCAGTAAAAGCCCGAGATTTCTCAAAACCTACGCCTTGAGACAAAATATAGTTTTCGAATGCGGTCCCGGAGCATTTCGGTATGTGCACGAACG
The DNA here is from genome assembly GCF_057597245.1 of Acidovorax sp. NN32. Taxonomy (NCBI): domain Bacteria; kingdom Pseudomonadati; phylum Pseudomonadota; class Betaproteobacteria; order Burkholderiales; family Comamonadaceae; genus Acidovorax; species Acidovorax sp. NN32. The sequence goes on along the minus strand of NZ_CP199679.1, from coordinate 1,077,155 downwards.
CAAATGGAGTCTTAAAGCCGGATAGTTCGCCATGCTGATCGCCGTCCGCGGTACAGCGGATATCTGAGAATTTCATAACAAATATATCTATTCGAAGATTAGAGAATTCGAGACACGATCAGAACGGAAATGGACATCAAGATGATGGCGAGAGGGGAGCCATTCAACGCACCTCTTATGCACTTCTCAAAAGCTGGCCTAGCTATGCAACGGCGGATGGCGCAACACGCGCCCCAACCCCGCCGAATGAAGGCCCACAGACCAGCATGTGGAACCTCTCGACTGACAGCAAGGGCTCATGAATCAATGCAGGCAGGGGCCACTCACTATATCTTTGAACCCATCGTCCGCCAGATCGCAAACCCCCTCTGCAGCGCACCTGTGCAAGCAGCCACCGCACCGCCCACGAGGTTCCGAAATCTGTAGGGCATCTTGAAACCGCCACAAATGCCCGTATCATTAGCACTCACCGCAGACGAGTGCTAACACCGCCTCGGCTGCCGGAAGTTTGGTAGCGCCTGGGCCTCCAGGCGCTGAGTACGTCAGCTTTTTACTGAAAACAGGAGCATTGCAATGAACCTTCGCCCTCTGCACGATCGCGTGATCGTCAAGCGTATCGAAAGCGAAACCACGACGGCCTCCGGCATCGTGATCCCTGACAACGCCGCTGAAAAGCCCGATCAAGGTGAAGTGCTGGCCGTCGGCCCCGGCAAGAAGAACGACAAGGGCGACGTGATCGCCCTGAACGTGAAGGTCGGTGACCGCGTTCTGTTCGGCAAGTACTCGGGCCAGACTGTCAAGGTCAACGGCGATGAGCTGCTGGTCATGAAGGAAGACGATCTGTTCGCAGTTGTGGAGAAATAAAGCTACTGCGCAGGCGCCAGGCGTCGTTGCGCGGTGCTCGCAATCCTCACGTACAGGAAGTACGTTCCGGTTGCTGCACTCCGTGCGCCTAGCCTGACACCTGCTCGCTACGCTTTCTTTCCCCACAACCCGTTATCCGTTTAACGATTTTCAGAATTTAGGAGCCAAACATGGCAGCAAAAGACGTAGTTTTCGGCGGCGAAGCCCGCGCACGCATGGTTGAAGGCGTGAACATCCTGGCCAACGCGGTTAAGGTGACTCTGGGCCCCAAGGGTCGCAATGTGGTGCTGGAGCGCTCGTTCGGCGCCCCTACCGTGACCAAGGACGGTGTGTCCGTGGCCAAGGAAATCGAACTCAAGGACAAGCTGCAGAACATGGGCGCCCAGCTCGTGAAGGAAGTGGCCTCCAAGACCAGCGACAACGCTGGTGACGGCACCACCACCGCTACGGTGCTGGCACAAGCCATCGTTCGCGAAGGCTTCAAGTACGTGGCCGCCGGCATCAACCCGATGGACTTGAAGCGCGGTATCGACAAGGCTGTGACGGCCCTGGTTGCCGAGCTGAAGAAGGCTTCCAAGCCCACCACCACCTCCAAGGAAATCGCCCAAGTGGGTTCGATCTCCGCCAACTCCGACGAAACCATTGGCAAGCTGATCGCTGACGCCATGGACAAGGTTGGCAAGGAAGGCGTGATCACCGTGGAAGACGGCAAGTCGCTGGACAGCGAACTGGACGTCGTGGAAGGCATGCAGTTTGACCGCGGCTACCTGTCGCCCTACTTCATCAACAACCCAGAAAAGCAATCCGCGATTCTGGACAACCCCTTCGTGCTGCTGTTCGACAAGAAGATCAGCAACATCCGCGACCTGCTGCCTACGCTGGAGCAAGTTGCCAAGGCTGGCCGTCCCCTGCTGATCATTGCCGAAGAAGTCGAAGGCGAAGCCCTGGCTACGCTGGTGGTCAACACGATTCGCGGCATCCTGAAGGTTGTGGCTGTGAAGGCTCCAGGCTTTGGCGACCGTCGCAAGGCCATGCTGGAAGACATCGCCATCCTGACGGGCGGCAAGGTCATCGCTGAAGAAGTGGGCCTGACGCTCGAAAAGGTGACCCTGGCCGACCTGGGCCAAGCCAAGCGCATCGAAGTGGGCAAGGAAAACACCATCATCATCGACGGCGCCGGTGCTGCTGCTGACATCGAAGCCCGCGTCAAGCAAGTGCGCGTGCAGATCGAAGAAGCCACGTCCGACTACGACCGCGAAAAGCTGCAAGAGCGCGTGGCCAAGCTGGCTGGCGGTGTGGCCGTGATCAAGGTCGGCGCTGCCACCGAAGTCGAAATGAAGGAAAAGAAGGCCCGCGTGGAAGACGCACTGCACGCTACCCGTGCAGCTGTGGAAGAAGGCGTTGTGGCTGGCGGCGGCGTGGCTCTGCTGCGTGCCAAGCAAGCTGTGGGCGACTCGGTCAAGGGCGACAACGCTGACCAGGAAGCCGGTATCAAGCTGGTTCTGAAGGCCATCGAAGCGCCTCTGCGCGAAATCGTGAACAACGCTGGTGGCGAAGCCTCCGTCGTGGTGAACGCTGTGTTGGCCGGCAAGGGCAACTACGGCTTCAACGCCTCGAACGACACCTACGGCGACATGCTCGAACTGGGCATTCTGGACCCCACGAAGGTCACCCGTACGGCCCTGCAAAACGCTGCCTCCGTGGCATCGTTGCTGCTGACGACCGAAGCCATGGTTGCTGAAGCACCCAAGGACGAGGCCGGTGCTGGCGGCGGCATGCCCGACATGGGTGGCATGGGTGGCATGGGCGGCATGGGCATGTAATGGCCGGCCGCTCCGGGTGGAACCCAGGTTCTGCCCGGTAGCCCCAAAAAAAACCCCGCAGGTTGCAAAACCTGCGGGGTTTTTCCTTGCCGGGCCGACATCCACGGGTGAATGCCGCCGGAGCAGCAGATCGCCCCAACGGGTCGGTCAGAACCTGTAGGTCGCGCTCAGCACCACATTGCGCCGTGTCGCCCACCAGCAGTCACCACGCGCCAGACAGGTGCTCATGTACTTCTTGTCGGCCAGGTTGCTGATATTGAGCGCGTAGCGCCAGTCCTGGCTGTCGTAGGCCAGCAGCGCATCCACCACACCGGCCGCCGGAACCTTCGGCCCCGTGCCGTCGCGGAACGACGACAGCCAGCGGTACCCCGCACCGGCCGAGAAGCCGCGCACGCCGCCAATGGAGAACCGGTACACGCCCCACACGGCCGCCTGGTGGCGCGGCAGGTTTTCCAGCAGCGGATCGACGTCCGTGTAGTTGTAGTGGGCGGTCAGGTCAAACGCTGTGGCCACGCGCGCCTTGTATTCCAGCTCCAGGCCCTTGTTGCGGGTCTGGCCCACCTGCAGCGAGTTGTCGGGGTTGGTCGGGTCGGCCACCTTCTGGTTCTTTTCCTTGAGGTCGTACACCGCCGCCGTGAACTGGGTGGTGCCGCCTGAGGGGGCATATTTCACGCCCACCTCGATCTGTTCGCCCTCCAGCGGCTTGAAGCGCTGGCCCGAGGCGTTGGTGCCGCTCACAGGGCTGAAGGATTCGGCATAACTGATGTAGGGCGTCCAGCCGCCCCCCAACTGGTACATCACACCCAGGCGTTTGGTGGTGTCGCTGGTGCGGTCGTCGGACTGGCCCGCCAGGCTGTTCACAGCACGGTCGTGGCGCAGGCCGGCGATGAACATCCAGTTGCCCCACTTCATCTGGTCCTGCACATACAGGCCGCTTTGGCGCTGCACGTTCTCGGGCCGTGCGATGAGCGTCGGGTTCAGAACGTTGCCGTACACCGGGGCGTAGGCATCGATGGGCGTGTTGTACGCATCGTCGGCCTCGTTCTTGTTCTCGGTCTGCCGGTTCCAGTCCACACCCAGCAGCAGTTGGTGGCTGAGGGCGCCGGTGGTGAGGTTGCCCTGCAGATGGGTGTCCACCGCTGCCATGCGGGTGCGCGTGACGTTCTTGCCGTAGACGCGGTCAATCAGCCGCTGGTTGACAGGGTCTGCGCCCCAGCCACCCGGGATGGTGAAGAAATCGGCATAGTGGTAGCCACCGCGGTTCTCATTGCGTGCCAGGCGCAGGTTCTGGCGCACCGCCCATGCGTCGTTGAAGCGGTGCTCGAACAGGTAGCCGAGGGATTGCCGGTCGCTGTCGTAATAGTCGCCCGGCTCGCCGATAAAGCGGTTGATAGGAAGCTGGCCATTGGGGTTGGGCAACAGCGTGCCCGACCAGGGCAGGAACTGCGCCGTGGTGCCCGTGCGGTCCTGCTGCCAGTGGGCCTGCAGGACCAGCGAGGTGGCGGCATTGGGGCGCCAGGCCAGCGATGGCGCGATCAGTCGGCGGTCGTTCTGCACATAGTCCGTCTGCGTGTCCGCATCGCGCGCCACGGCCACCAAACGGTAGGACCATTCGCCGTCCTTCGTGAGCGGGCCGGTCAGGTCGGCCTGCAGCTGCTTGCGGCTCCAGCTGCCCAGCTGCACGCCCACTTCGCGCTGCGCTTCCTGCAACGGGCGCTTGCTGACCATGTTGACCACGCCCGCCACCGTGCCCGCGCCAAACAGCATGCCCGACGGGCCGCGCAGCACTTCAATGCGCTCGAGCGTGTAGGGTTCGGCGGGGGTGGTGCTGGTGTACCAGTTGTAGTTCTGGCGCAAACCATCCAGGTACGTGTCGGGGGAGCTGCCGCGCACCCGCACACTGTCGGCGCGGCTGTCCAGGCCATAGGCGTCGCTGCGCACCCCGGCGGCATACAGCAGCGCCTCTTGGAAGGTCGTCGCGCCCTGGTCCACGATCTGGTCGCGCGTGACCACGGTGACGGACTGGGGGGTTTCGGCCAGGGGCGTGTCGGTCTTGGTGGCCGTGGCCGCGTTGCGGGCACGGTAGCCTACCACCGGCGCGGTGGCCGATTCTTTCTCGGCGCTCGCGTCCACACGCACCTCGGACAAGGTGGCCCCCACGTCCTGGGCCTGGGCCGCGACCCAGGCGGGGACGCCTCCAAAAGCCAACGCAATACCCATGCAGACTGCGGTCCGCTGATGCTGGAGTTTCATGATTTTCAAGAATAGAAATAAGAATGATTACTATTCTAAAAATCAAACCACACAGGTGCGCGTTTCAGACAGAAGATGTCGTACAACAGCAACAATTTGTGCTCGGGTTGTAGTGAGATTGCTTCTATTTTTATAGCTGTTTGCGCTTATCAAGAAACCGTCAGAGCCACTTTTGACCAATATTCGCGCTGCACAAGGTTGCGGTACCTCTCTGGCACCCCGGAGCCCCCGCCACACCCCCACAAAAAAGCCCGCTGACCGTAAGACCAGCGGGCTTGGCGCGGGCGGACTCAGAGAGAGCCCGCAGCGGCGTCGCAAAGATCAGCCCTCGCTGGGCTGCACCCACCAGTAGATCAGCAGCAGCACGCCGATGCCGGTCAGCGTCAGCAGTTGCCACCAACCCGAGCGGCCAATGTCGTGCAGTCGGCGCGCGCCCACGGCGAATGCGGGCAGCAGCAGTGCAATGGAGACGATGCCGGAGACCACGTCACCCAGGAAGCTGGCGATCACCATGACGATGACCTGGAACAGGAAAAACCACCAGAACTCGGAGCGCACGGCGCGACCCGAGAAACCCGCGTACTGCCCCAGGCAGCTTTTGATAGCCGAAACAAAATCCATACTGAACTCCCTCTCTTTGAAACGTAAAGCCGTTGTGGCAGGGCCAAGCCCCGCGCCATGATAGGGGCGCGCAGGGCAGCAAGTCCACACGCCCAGTCACCCCACCGACTACGCCTCTCTCTGCAGGCAGACCAGGGAACAACGGATGCTTCTATTCTTATAGCTATCAGCGCTTACAGGAAAAGCGCTAGAGCCCTATTTCGCCTCAAATCCTGGAAAACTCACACGGCCTTGCGCAGCGCATGCGTCTCGCGCGCCAGCTGGGTGATGCGCGCCCAGTCGCCCGCACGCACGGCGTCGGCGGGCGTCAGCCACGAACCGCCCACGCAGCGCACATTGGGCAGCGCCAGGTAGTTGGGCGCAGTGGCCAGGCTGATGCCACCCGTGGGGCAAAAGCTGACCTGGCCAAACGGACTGGCCCAGGCCTTGAGCAAAGGGATGCCGCCCGCGGCCTCGGCCGGGAAGAGCTTGAGGAACGAGAACCCATCGGCCAGCGCGGCCATGATTTCGCTGGACGTGGCCACACCGGGCAGAAGCGGCAAATTCAGGCCCTTGCAGGCGCCGCCCACTTCGGAGGTGTAGCCAGGGCTCACCGCAAAACGTGCACCGGCCTCGCTCGCGCGGCGCGCATCGTCGGCGTTGAGCACCGTGCCCACGCCCACCACGGCCTCGGGCAAATTGCGCGCAATGGCTTCGATGGCGGGCAGGCCAGCAGCGGTGCGCAGTGTGACTTCCAGCACCTTCACGCCACCGGCCAGCAGCGCCTCGGCCAGGGGCAGCGCGTCTTCCACGCGGTCGATCACGATGACGGGGATGACGGGGCCATGGCTGGCGATGTCAATGGGATTCATGGAAATACTCCTTGATGTTGGATGCCGCACGCGGCGTATGACAGGGGCGCGGCCCATACCAGTGCACCCGTGGAACTGGCTTCGCCAGGCCACCGGGTGCGTCCCCCTCCCGCGCAGCGAGAGAGGGGGAAGGCGCGCAGCGACTCAGGGGGTGCATCCTGCTACAACCATGTGCAGGCTCCTTGTTCGGCACCGCCTGCGTGGCGGCGAAAGTTGGTGAAAAGCTCACGGCCAAAGCCGGTCGCGGGAGGGGCGGTGTAAGGCGCCACGGGGCGTGCCGCCCAGGTGGCTTCATCGACCAGCACATCCAGCGTGCCGGCAACGGCGTCCACCCGCACAATGTCGCCGTCCAGCACCTTGGCCAGCGGGCCACCGGCCAGCGCCTCGGGCGTGACGTGGATGGCGGCAGGCACCTTGCCCGATGCGCCGCTCATGCGGCCGTCGGTGACCAGCGCCACTTTGAAGCCTTGGTTCTGCAGCACGGCCAGCGGCGGGGTGAGCTTGTGCAGCTCGGGCATGCCATTGGCCTGCGGGCCCTGAAAGCGCACCACGGCCACCATGTCCTGCTGCACCTCGCCCGCAGCAAAGGCGGCGAGCAAAGCCTCTTGCGAATCGAACACGCGCGCAGGCGCTTCGATGATGTGGCGGTCTTCGGGCACGGCCGACACCTTGATCACCGCGCGACCCAGGCGCCCTTGCAGCAGGCGCAACCCGCCGGTGGGCGAGAACGGCCGGGTCACGGGGCGCAACACGGTTTCGTCACCCGACACCGCCGGGGCGCCCTGCCCGCCTGCGGCAATGCCGCCGGTGTTCACGCTCATCACATCGGGGTGCATGAAGCCGCCGGACAGCAGCTCGCGCAGGATCCACGCGGGGCCGCCTGCGGCCTGGAACTGGTTCACGTCGGCATCGCCATTGGGGTACACGCGGGCCAGCAGCGGCACGGCGGACGACAGTTCGTCAAAGTCCGACCAGTCGATCAAGATGCCCGCACTGCGCGCAATGGCCACCCAGTGGATCAAATGGTTGGTAGAGCCGCCCGTGGCCAGCAAAGCCACCATGGCGTTGACGATGCAGCGCTCGTCCACCACGCGCCCGATGGGCGTGAAGCGCGCACCGCGCTTGCCAATGTCGAGCACCGTGCGCACCGCCTTGCGCGTGAAGGCTTCGCGCTCTTCGGTGCCCGGCGGCGCAAAAGCCGCGCCGGGCACGTGCAGGCCCATGGCTTCCAGCAGCATCTGGTTGCTGTTGGCCGTGCCGTAGAACGTGCAGGTGCCGGGGCTGTGGTACGCGGCCGATTCGGCTTTCAGCAGCTCATCGCGCCCCACCAGCCCTTGCGCGTACTGTTCGCGCACCTTGGATTTGTCCTTGTTCGACAGGCCCGTGCCCATGGGGCCTGCGGGCACAAACACGCAAGGCAGGTGCCCGTAGTGCAGCGCACCGATCAAAAGGCCGGGCACGATCTTGTCGCACACGCCCAGCAGCAGCGCGCCATCGAACACGTCATGGGACAGCGCTACCGCAGTGGCCATGGCAATGGCATCGCGGGAGAACAGCGACAGCTCCATGCCGGGCGTGCCCTGCGTCACGCCGTCGCACATCGCAGGCACACCGCCTGCCACCTGCACCGTGGCGCCGTGCTGGGTGGCCTCATCGCGCAGCACGGTGGGGTAACTTTGGTAGGGCTGGTGGGCCGACAACATGTCGTTGTAGGCCGTGACCACGCCGATGTTGGGCGCCTTTTCGACCGTGACCTTGAACTTGTCAGCGCCGGGCAGCGCGGCATAGGCGTGGGCCAGATTGGCGCAGCCCATGCGGTCTTGTGCGGGCTTGCGGGCGATCATGGCGTCGATGCCTGCGAGGTAAGCGCCGCGGGTGTCTGCGCTGCGCTGGACAATGCGCTCGGTCACGCGCGCTACAACTGGGTGCATGGAAGTCTCCATCGGTGGGTGGCAGGACCCCGTGCATGGCGCCGGAGCCCGTTGTCTGAGGCCCTAGAATGTAACTCGATAACCACCCCACTTCAACCCATGCCCCTGCAAACCCTGCCCCTGCCGCCCTCCGAACTGGGCGAATCACCCTTCTGGCACCCCACGGAAAAATCCCTTTACTGGTGTGACATTCAGGGACAAGCAGTACACGCATGGCATCCTGAAAGCGGTCGCCACCGGCAATGGCGCATGCCCAGTGAGCCCGGCTGCTGCGCGCCTGCAGCGGGCGGGCGATTGGTAATCGGGTTACGAAACGGTTTCTACCTTCTGGATACGGCGAAGGACAGTGCCGACCCCACCGCCCTCACCTGCCTGGCCCTGCTGCCACCTGAGCAGCACGACACCGCTGTGCTGCGCCTGAATGATGGCCGCTGCGACACCGCAGGGCGATTCTGGGCGGGCTCCGTCGTCACGCCCCGCATTGCGCCCCATGCCGCGCTGTGGCGCCTGCAGGCCGACCCGGCCAGCGCCACGGGCTACCGCGTGCGCCATATGGCAGGCGACAACTTCACCGCCAACGGCCTGGCCTTCAGCCCCGACAACCGCACGCTGTACTGGTCCAACACGCCCGAGCACCGCATTGACCGGTTTGACTTTGATGTGGCCACGGGTGAGATCACGAACCGCCGCCTCTGGGTGCAGTTTGACCGCAAGGTGGAAGGCCAGCCTTACGGCGGCAGGCCCGATGGCGCGGCGGTGGATGTGGAAGGCAACTACTGGGTGGCGATGTACGAAGGCGCTTGTGTGTTGCAACTCTCGCCATCGGGTGAGGTGCTGCAGCGCATTGCAGTGCCAGTGCAGTGCCCGACCATGGTGTGTTTTGGGGGGGAGGATTTGCGGACGCTGTACATCACGTCGGCACGGGCGGGGAGGCCGGTGGAGGAGCAGGAGGCGGCGGTGCCGGCAGGGTCGCTGTTCAGCGTGCGGGTGGAGACTGCTGGACTACCAGTGAACCTCTTCACGTATTAAGGACGCTTGGCAGTTCAAGGACCATTGCAGACGTTTGGCTTCCCTGAAGGTTGGCACCTACCACGTACGCCGACCCTCACGACAGAAGAACTAGGCTTCACTGAGGTAGCCCTTCTCAACTTGCTGCTTCTGATTATCAAAAATGGCCATGGCAGTCTTCATTCGCAAGAAGCCAAACTTTCTATAGAAAGGCTCTTTGCCAGGAACTGCATACAAGATGATTTTCTTGTGTCCGCATGACATTTCCATCAACTTGCTGACAACCTGTTTGCCGAGGCCTGTACCTTGATGACCAGGCGATACCGCAATGTCGCAGATATACGAGCAATCTGCCCCATCCGCGAGCGCGCGCCCCACCGCTACGAGCTTCTCATTCTCGTAGACGAAACACTTGAACATGCTGTTTGAGAAGACCTTCTGCAGATGAAGCGGGCTCTTCTCGCCCAGAGGGGCTGCTCGATAAAGGGCAGAAAGTTCTTCCCAGTCGATCCCATCAGTAGAGTGTTTCCATTCGAGTGACACTTGTGACTCCCTTGCCCGAAATTGGCCCATAGCCATCATTCTTACTCACACCCCTCCCAGCGCCCCCAACACGTCACAACACGCCCCCATGTTGTGATAGTCCACCTTCCCCGCATTGCTTTTCTCGCGGGTGGTGTTGCGGTTGTCCCGATGCAGGATGCGAAACCACGCACCATGTTCGTGGTCCACGAAGTGCTCCCAGCAGTAGGCCCAGATGCGGTCGTACCACTGCCAATACCGATCGTCGCCCGTGCGCACAGCCAGAACGACAGCGGCGGCCATGCTCTCGGCCTGCACCCAGTGGTATTTGCCGTCGTCGCAGATGCTGCCGTCAGGCGCCATGCCGTAGTACAGGCCGCCGTGTTCGGCATCCCAGCCGCGTTCTACAGCGGCATCGAACAGGCGCTGTGCGCAGGGCAGGTGCCAGTCGGCGGGTAACAGGGCATCAAGTTGCAGCAGCAGCTTGGCCCATTCGGTCTGGTGGCCGATCTGGTAGCCCCAGGGGCGGAAGATGTTGCTGCGGTCGTGGCGGTTGTAGTCCCAGTCCACCGACCAGTCGGCGTGGAAATGCTCCCACACCCAGCCTTCCGCAGCCGGGGCGCTGGCAGGGTTGGATAACGCCGCCTGCCGCTGGCAGATGCCTTGCGCCAGTTGCTCGGCACGCTCGATGTAGCGGCGCTCGCCCGTGGCGCGGAAGGCCGAGATCAGGGCCTCGCAGGCGTGCATGTTGGCGTTCTGGCCCCGATAGCCTGTGAGCTGCCAATCGGGACTGGCCTCGTCGGCGTACAAGCCTGCGGCGGGTTGCCAGAAATGCTGTTCGGCGGTATCAAAGGCCTGGGCCAGCCACTGGCGGGCTTCGGGCACTCCGGCTTCAAAGGCGCGGGCGTAGGCCAGCATCACAAAGGCCATGCCGTAGCAGTGGCGCGCGGCGTCTTGTACGGTGGCTCGCCCTTCATTCCAGTCGATCAGCCAGGCGTAGCCGCCCGTGGCGGGGTCGAGGAACGCGGTGCGCAGAAACTGCAGCGCGTGCAACATGCCGGCCTGGTAGCGCTGCTCGCCCGTGGTGCGGTACAGCATGGCGTGCGTGACCACAAAACGGGTAGCGCTGACCAGGTGGCGGGTGCGCGTGTCGTACACCGTGCCGTCATCCAGGAAGAAGTGGTACTGCCCGCCGCTCGCGTCGGTGGCCACGGGGTCGTAGAACGCCATGGTGTCACGCAGATGCTGGCGCAAAAAGGCTGCGGAGCGGAAGTCCGGATAGGGCGGAATCGCCATAGGGGGTGTCTCCTGATGCGTTAGCTGTAGGCCAGAAACCGTGCAGGCCTCTGTCGGTGGGGGCCTGGTCTGCCGCCAGCGCTGCCCCAAAACGAGCAATGTTCCGGGGGTCAGGCCGCGCTGCGCAGAAGGCCCAGCAGGCCGGCGGTCGAGCCATCCAGCCCCGCCACATCGCCACTCTCCAGCCGCGCTTCCAGGTCCTTGGCCAGGACCTTGCCCAGCTCCACGCCCCACTGGTCAAAGCTGTTGATGCCCCACAGGCTGCCGCTCACAAACACGCGGTGCTCCTGCAGCGCAATCAGCGCGCCCAGCGATGCGGGGGTGAGCGCATCCAGCAGCAAGAAGGTGCTGGGCCGGTTGCCCGGGAAGTGGCGGTGCCCATCCTGGATGTCGCCCCCACGCTTGCCCACTTCGTGTGGCTCGCTGCCCCCCGAGGGGGCTGCACCGCCTTGGGGCGGCCCGGCGGCGACGCTCTCCTTGCCCACCATCAGCGCCTGGGCCTGCGCCAGGGCGTTGGCCAGCAGCTTGTTGTGGTGGCCCGGGAGTGGGTGGGTGGGCTGGCGCACGGCGATGAGTTCCAGCGGCAGCACATCGGTGCCCTGATGCAGCATCTGGAAGAACGCGTGTTGGCCGTTGGTGCCCGGCTCGCCCCACAGCACGGGCGACGTGGCATAGGGCAGCGGCTGGCCGTCCAGCCCCACGCGCTTGCCATTGCTCTCCATCTCCAGTTGCTGTAGATAGGCCGGCAGGCGGCGCAATGCGGCATGGTAGGGCGCAATGCAGCGGCTGGTGAAGCCATGGAAGTTGCGGTACCAGATGTCCAGCAGACCCAGCCGCACCGGCAGGTTCTGCGCCAGCGGAGCTGTGCGGAAATGCTCGTCCATGGCATGGGCACCGGCCAGCAGATCGCGAAAGCCCGCCGAGCCAATCGCAATCGCGATCGGCAGGCCAATGGCGGACCAGAGCGAATAGCGCCCACCCACCCAGTCCCAGAAGCCGAAGTTGGTGGTGATGCCCAGCGCCTGCGCGGCATCGACATTGGTGGTCAGTGCCGCAAAGTGGCGCCCCACATCCTGACCGCCTTGCGCTGCAAACCAGGCCAGCGCCGAGCGCGCGTTGGTCATGGTCTCTGCCGTGGTGAAGGTCTTGGAGGCGATGAGGAACAGCGTGCTCTCGGGCTTGAGCGTGCGCAGTGTGGTGTGCAGCTCATGCCCGTCCACGTTGGAGACAAAGTGCAGCCGCTTGCCCGGTGCACGGAACTGCTCCAGCGCCAGCACGGCCATGTGCGGGCCCAGGTCCGAACCGCCGATGCCGATGTTCACCACATCGGTGATGGACTCATGAGCACGCACCGTGTCGGCATAGGCCAGCATGGCATCCAGCGTGGTGTGCACCTGGGCCAGCTTGTGTGCAATGTCTGGCCCGTCGCTGGGCAACGCCAGGCCCCGGGGGCGGCGCAGCAGCGTGTGCAGCACGGCGCGGCCTTCGGTGCTGTTGATGGGCTGGCCGCCGAACATGGCGTCGCGGTGCCGGGTGAGTCCACTGGCACGGGCCATGTCCAGCAGCAGCGCTTCGGTGGCGGCGTCCCAGAGGTTCTTGGAAAGATCCGCAAACACCTCGGGCGCATGCTGGCTGAAGCGCTCAAAGCGCTGCGCATCGCTGGCAAAGGCCTTCCGCAGGTCCAGACGGCTGCCATCTGCGGAGAACGCGGCCTGCAACTGAGGCCACTGCGGAGTTTGGTCGCAACGGAGGGAGGACATGGTGGATTCAGGATGTGGGGAGGTGAAAACCGGCGAGATAGTAACTTGATTACACAATTTATCTAATAATTTTCTGCGCACGAACTGTCAAAAAACGTTTTACAGCCTCTACAGCTACACAATTCAATGTAACGAGATTACAATTTCCAGCCTCAGACGCACAACAACACCCTGATACGGAGACCCCATGAGTTTTGACCTTGTCCTGTTTGGTGGAACAGGTGACCTGGCTTGGCGCAAGCTCATGCCCGCATTGTTTCAGGCGTTCCGGCACGGAACGCTGCCCGAGGGGGGGCGCATCATTGCCGTGGCGCGTGACGAGCTGAGCCACGAACAATACCGCAGCCTGATAAAGGCGCGGTTTGACAGCGTGGAACTGGCCAAGCGCCCCACCCCGGACGAGTTCGAACGCTTTGGCGCGCTGCTGCACTACCTGCGCATGGATCTGTCCAAAACCGAGGACTACACCAAGCTGGCCGCCATGCTGCATGAACGCGGCGCCGACTCGGTGGTGATGTATGTGGCCACCGCGCCCAGCCTGTTCACCAACGTGTGCGAGCAGATCGCCGCCGTGGGCCTGAACGGCCCCACTACCCGCGTGGTGCTGGAAAAACCGCTGGGCCACGACCTCCAATCGAACCAGGCCATCAACGACACGCTGCGCCGCGTGCTCAAGGAAGAGCAGGTCTTTCGCATCGACCACTACCTGGGCAAGCCCTCGGTGCAGAACCTGTTTGCCATGCGCTTTGGCAACGCACTGTTCGAGCCCCTGTGGCGGCGCGAAACCATTGCCAACATCCAGATCACCATTGCCGAAGAACTGGGCGTGGAAACGCGCGGCGCGTTCTATGACCAGACCGGCGCCCTGCGCGACATGGTGCAGAACCACGCGCTGCAACTGCTGTGCGCCATCGGCATGGAGCCGCCCATCAACTCCAGCGCCAACGCCATCCGCGATGAAAAGCTCAAGGTGCTGCAATCGCTCAAGCCATGGAGCATGGAGACCATCGGCCAGCACGTGATTCGCGGTCAGTACGCGGCGGGCAACGTGCACGGCGCGCAAGTGCCCGGCTACGCGCAGGAAAAAGGCGTGGCCCCCGGCAGCACCACCGAAACCTTTGTCGCGCTGCGCACCGAGATCAGCAACTGGCGCTGGGCCGGAGTGCCGTTCTACATCCGCACCGGCAAGCGCCTCGCCGGGCGCGACGCGCACATCGTCGTCAACTTCCGCCCGGTGCCGCATCCCATCTTCAAGACCCCGGTGGGCGCCGCCAACCGCCTGGTGATCAACCTGCAGCCCAAGGACGGGCTGGAGCTGCACCTGCTGGCCCAAGGCGCCGCCCAGCACCAGACGGAGCCCGCGCTGTCGCAGGTGCACCTGAACCTGGACTTCGACCAGCGCTTTGGCACCGAGCGCGTGGGCGCCTACGAGCGCCTGCTGCTCGACGTGATTGCAGGCCGCCTGAACCTGTTTGTGCGCAGCGACGAGCAGGAAGAAGCCTGGCGCTGGGTCGAGCCCATCCTGCAGCACTGGAAAAACGACCCCGTGGGGCCGCGCCCGTACACGGCGGGCAGTTGGGGGCCTAGCTCGGCCAGCGCGATGATTGCGCGCGATGGGTATTGCTGGAGCGAGGAGATGTGAGAGCCTCGCCACCGGGGCTGCAGACCATCGCAGTCCTGGTTGCTGGGCCTTTAGGTCTGCGCAGCCTCGCTGTGCAGCCACGACAGAAACGCCTCCACCGCCGGGCGCTTGGCGTGCCGCTCGGGATACACCGCGAAATGCGCCTTCACCCGCACGGCCTGCTCCATGCCGAACGGGGCCTTCAGCCTGCCATCGGCCAGGTGACCGCCTGCGTTGACGGCGCTCTCTAGCGCCACGCCCAGGCCCTGCGTGGCAGCATCCAGCGACATCTGGGCGCGGTCAAACCGCAGGGAGAAACGGTCGGGCGCCCGCAGTTTGGTGAACCGGCCAAACCAGTCGGACCACTGCACGATGCTCACGTTGCTCTGGATCAGCGGCAGGTCCAGCAGCTGCTCCGCGCGCTTGAGCTTGTGCGCCTTGATGAATGCTGGGCTGGCCAGCGGCACGATCGCCTCCTCAAACAACGGCTCCACCACCAGATCGCCCCACTGCGGAATGCCGTAGCGGATGTCGATGTCGGCCTGGCCAAGCGCGAAATCGCTGGGTGTGTGAGCGGCCGAGAGGTTGAGCGATATCTCCGGGTAGGCCTGCGCAAAGTGGTGCAGGCGCGGCATGAGCCACAGACTGGCAATGCTGGGTGCCGAGTGCACATACAGGCTGTTGCGGATGCCATGCCGCAAATCATCCGTGGCCGTGGCAATGGCGTTGAGCGCGGAGCCCACGTGCATCAGGTAGTGCTCGCCCGCAGGGCTCAGGCGCACCCCGTGGGCACTGCGCTCGAACAGGCGAATGTCCAGTTGGGCCTCCAGCCTGGAAACCTGGTGGCTGATGGCCGACGCCGTGAGGTTCAGCTCCGCCGCTGCCAGCGCAAAGCTGCGGCGGCGCGCCACGGCCTCGAAGGCCTGCAGGTTGGCAATGGGCGGCAAGGTGGGCATGGGGTGAACCCTGACGTTAGATGACGGAATATCATCTTACGCTGATGATTCATCGCTTGTCATCATCTTGAGCGGCTTTGAGAATCGGCTCCCAGAACAGGAGACATCGCGTTGACAGCGGCCCATCGGGCAGCGTCCGCGTCTCCTGACGCCTTCACACCACAGGAGACAAGACACATGCTGCTCAAGAACCAGGTTGCCATCATTACCGGAGGGGCGGGTATCAATGGCCTCGGGTTTGCCACCGCCCGTTTGATGGCCGAGCAAGGGGCCAAGGTCGCGATCCTCGACCTCGAAGATGCCGACCCAGCGGGCGCCGCCGCTCGGCTGGGCGAGGGTCATCTGGGCCTGGTAGCCGATGTGACGGACAAGGCGTCGTGCGAAGCGGCGGCGGCCCAAGTGCGCGCCCATTTCGGCCGCATCGACACGCTGGTCAACAACGCGGGCATCACCCAGCCCGTCAAGACGCTGGAGATCACCGGCGCCGACTACGACCGCATTCTCAACGTCAGCCTGCGTGGCACGCTGTACATGTCCCAGGCTGTGCTGCCCACGCTGCGCGCGCAGCAAAGTGGCTCCATCATCTGCATCTCGTCGGTGTCGGCCCAGCGCGGCGGCGGCATTCTGGGCGGGCCCCACTACTCGGCCGCCAAGGCAGGTGTGCTGGGCCTAGCCCGCGCCATGGCCCGCGAGTTTGGTCCTGAGAACATTCGCGTCAACTGCATCACGCCCGGCCTGATCGGCACGGACATCATCAAGGGCAAGCTGACAGAAGAGAAGAAGGCGGAGATTGCAGAGACGATTCCGCTCGCCCGCCTGGGCCGGGCCGATGACATTGCCGGAGCCTGCGTGTTTCTCGCCAGCCCGCTATCCACCTACTGCACCGGTATCACGCTGGACGTGAACGGCGGCATGCTCATTCACTGACCGCCCTCACGACCTGTCAACAAACATAAACCAGGAGACAAACCATGCAACGCAAAACCTTCACCCGCACCCTGTTGGCAGCCGCTGCCTTGGCGGTGGCACTGCCCGGGCTCGCGCAGGCGCAAACCATGAAGCTCACGCTGGGCCATGGCGCCGCGCCCGGCAATCCGCGCCACGAGGCCGCCGTCAAGTTCGCCGAAACCCTCAAGGCCAAGACGGCGGGTCGCATCGAAGTGCAGGTGGCGCCCTCCGCCCAGTTGGGCGACGACGCTGCCATGGTCACGGCCGTGCGTACCGGCGCGCTGGACATGACGGCGAACTCGCAAGGCGCCGTGTCGGTGGCCGTGCCCGAGTACGCCGCTTACGGCATGCCGTTCATGTTCTCCACTCCCGCGCAGGCCTTCAAGCTGCTGGACGGCCCGCTGGGCCAGGAGCTGGCGCAAAAATCCGCAGAGAAGGGCATGGTGGTGCTGGGCTATTGGGACAACGGCATCCGCCACATGACCAACAGCAAGCGGCCCATCACCAAGGTCGAAGACATGAAGGGCCTGAAGATGCGCACTCCGCCCGACGCGGTGCTGGTGGACATCATGCAGGCGCTGGGCGCCGAGGCGCAGCAGATCAAGTTTGCCGAGCTGTACGTCGCGCTGCAGCAGGGTGTGGTCGATGGGCAGGAGAACCCGCTGGTCAACATCCATGCGAGCAAGCTCTACGAAGTGCAAAAGCACCTGGCCCTGACGAGCCACATGTTCCAGATGACGCCGTTCCTGATGAGCAAGCGCACCTGGGACCGCCTGTCCGACGCCGACCGCAAGGCCGTGACCGAGGCCGCTGCCGAAGCCACAGCGCTGCAGCGCAAGATGTCGCAAGAGGCCGACGACAAGCTGTTGGACGACCTCAAGGCCAAGGGCGTGCAGGTGACCACGGTGGACAAGACCGCGTTTGCCAAGGCCACGTCTGCGGTGGACGCCAAGTGGCTGACCACGCCCATCGGACCCTACCTCAAGAAAGTCATCGCCGCCGCGCGCTGATTGTTCTGGCCGCTGCTGCGCCTGTCCTCATTTCCCCGAAGCCGCTGCATGGGCCCCGGCCCTTGCAGCCCAAGGAGTCTCCCGATGAACTTCATCGAATGGGCCGTTGTCGGCGTGTGCCGAGTGCTGCTGTGGATCAGCACGTCCGTCATCTTCATCATCCTGGTGGCCAACACCGTGTTGCGCTACGCCACCGGCACCAGCCTGCAATGGGCCAATGAGGTGCCAGAGCTGCTATTCCCTTGGCTGGTCATGTCCGGTGTGGTGCTGGCGGCTGCGCACGGCGCCCATATCACCACCAGCTTTCTGATGGACGCTGTGCCCCCCGCGCTGCGCCGCTGGGCGTCCATTGGCAGCTGGCTGGTGGTGGCTGCGCTGTACGGCACGCTTGCCCGGGCCACGTACCAGATGCTGGAGATCGTGCACGACGAGAAGTCGCCCATCTTGCAGGTGCCCGGGTCGCTGACCTACGGCTGCGTGATGGGTGGGCTGGTGATGCTGGCGCTGCTGGCACTCAAGTCGGCCTGGAATGCGTGGGCCACGCCGCCGGTGCCCAGTGCCCCCAATGCTGAGACCGCCGTGCCCGAGGCGCACTGGTAAGCCCCGCCACCCACGCCAAGGATCTCACCATGAGCGCCCTCATTCTTTTCGTCTTTCTCGGTGCGGCCGTGCTGGCCATGCCCATCGCCCATGCGCTGCTGGTCGCGGCCATGGCCGCAGCCGCCACCTCCGACCGCGTGCCGCTTGACCTGCTGGTGCAGCAGATGGTGGCGCAGGTGCAGAGCTTTCCGCTGATCGCGATCCCGTTCTTCATGCTCACCGGCTCGCTCATGATGGGCGGTCGCCTCGGGGCCGCGCTGGTGGGCGTGCTCAGCACGCTGATCGGCCGCTTTCATGGCGGGCCAGCGCAGGTGGGCGTGCTGTCGTCCACACTGTTCGGCGGTGTCTCGGGCTCGGCCGTGGCCGACGCCTCGGCCATCGGCTCGCTGCTGATCCCCTGGCACAAGCGCCTGGGCTATCCGCCCGCCTTCTCTGCGGCCACGCTGGCTGCGGCCGCCACCATTGACATCCTGATCCCACCCTCGATCCCGATGATCCTGTTCGCGCTGACGGCCAATGCCTCCATTGCGGCACTGTTTGTCGCGGGCATCCTGCCCGGCATGCTGATGTGCGGTGGCTTCATGTTCATGTGCTGGTGGGTCGGCAAGCGCCGCAACTTCCCCCGGGATCTCACGCCCATCGACTGGCGCGTATTCCGCGTGCACCTGCTGTACTCGTCACCCGCGCTGCTGCTGCCGGTGCTGATCGTGCTGTTCCTGCGCTTTGGCATTGCAACGCCGACCGAGGTGGCCGTGCTGTCCACGCTGTACGCCGGGGTCGTGTCGGTGGTGGTGTACCGCGACCTCTCGTTCAAGCGCCTGAACGACGCCGTGGTGTCCGCTGGCCTCGCCACCGGTGTGGTGCTGCTGGTGATCATGGCGTCCGCCGCCATCGGCTGGCTGCTCACCTACGACCAGATGCCCACGGGCGTGGCCCACTGGATCCAGCAGAACGTGAGCCAGGGCTGGATCGTGATCCTGATCATGAACCTGCTGATGCTGTTCATCGGCATGTTCATCGACCTGCCAGCCGCTGTGCTGCTGCTGACCCCGGTGTTCCTGCCCCTGGCCCAGAGCATTGGCATGGACCCGGTGCAGCTGGGAATCATGATGGTGGTCAACCTGGCTGTGGGCCTCTACACCCCGCCGGTGGGCACCACGCTGTTCATCACCAGTGCACTGGCCAAGGTCAAGGTGGGCCAGACGGTGCGCGAGCTGGGGCCGTTTTACTTCGTGGCCTTCCTGGTGCTGGCGCTGGTGTCTTACGTGCCCGCCTCGATCCTTCGCTAAACGCTTTTCTTCCCACGCTTTCACACAGGAGAACTCCATGACTTCCGCCGCAGACAAACTGCAGGCGCTGGCCCGGTGCGCCCATCGCATCCGCCGCTACGCCGTTCGCATGGGTGAGGTTCAGGGCCAGGGCTACATCGGCCAGGCCCTGGGCTGGGCCGACGTGCTGGCCGTGGCTTACGGCCATGCCCTCCACCTGCAGCCGCAGAACCCTGAATGGGAGGGCCGCGACCGCTTCCTGCTGTCGCACGGCCACTACGCCATCGCGCACTACGCGGCGCTGATCGAAGCGGGCGTGATCCCGCAGGACGAACTCGAAACCTACGGCAGCGACGACAGCCGCCTGCCCATGAGCGGCATGGCCACGTACACGCCAGGCATGGAAATCTCGGGTGGCTCGCTGGGCCAAGGCCTGGTGATCGGTGTGGGCATGGCACTGGGCCTGAAGCAGAAAAAGAACCCCGCGTTCGTCTACAACTCTATGAGCGACGGCGAGCTGGACGAAGGCTCGACCTGGGAGGCCGCCATGTCGGCCGCCCACCACCAGCTCGACAACCTGATCTGCCTGGTGGACATCAACAACCAGCAAGCTGACGGCCCCAGCAGCAAAGTGCTGGGCTTCGAGCCGCTGGCCGACAAGTGGGCCGCGTTCGGCTGGCACGTGCAGCGCGTGGACGGCAACGACTTGGCCGCCGTGCTGGCCGCTTTCGACACCGCGCGCCACCTGAAAGAAGCCAAGCCGCGCGTGATCCTGTTCAACACGCTCATGGGCAAGGGCGTGCCCTTCCTGGAGACGCGCGACAAGAACCACTTCATCCGCGTCGATCCGCCCGAGTGGCAGCAGGCCCTCGCCATCCTCGACCAGAACGCACCCGAAGGAGCCGCCGTATGAACACCGTCGCCGAGAAAAAACCGCGCCTGACCACCTCCGCCATGATCGCCTCCATCGCGGGTGAGGGGCAGCGCGTCAAGGCCGCACCGTTTGGCAAGGCCCTGGTCGAACTGGCCGCCACCCGCCCTGAGATCGTGGGCATGACCGCAGACCTGGCCAAGTACACCGACCTGCACCTGTTTGCGCAGGCCTACCCCGAGCGCTTCTACCAGATGGGCATGGCCGAGCAGCTGCTGATGGGCGCGGCGGGCGGCATGGCCAAGGAAGGGCTGATTCCCTTTGCCACCACCTATGCCGTGTTCGGCACGCGCCGTGCGTACGACTTCATTCACCAGGTGATCGCCGAAGAAAACCTGAACGTGAAGATGTGCTGCGCGCTGCCCGGCCTGACCACCGGCTACGGCCCCAGCCACCAGGCCACCGAAGACCTGGCCATGATGCGTGGCATCCCGGGCCTGACCATCATCGACCCCTGCGATGCGCTCGACATCGAGCAGGCCGTGCCGCAGATGGCCGCCCACAACGGCCCCGTCTACATGCGCCTGCTGCGCGGCAACGTGCCTCTGGTGCTGGACGAGTACGACTACCAGTTCGAACTGGGCAAAGCCAAGCGCCTGGTGGATGGCGACGAGGTGCTCATCATCTCCAGCGGCTTCCTGACCATGCGCGCGCTGGAGGTGGCCAAGGCGCTGCAGGCCGACCGCATCGGCGTGGGCGTGCTGCACTGCCCCACCATCAAGCCACTCGATGTTGCGACCATCCTGGCCGAGGTGCAGCGCAAGCCGCGCCTGGTGGTGGTGGCCGAGAACCACTCAGTGGTCGGCGGCCTGGGTGAAGCCGTGGCCAGCGCACTGCTGCAAAACGGTGTGCAGCCCACACGGTTCCGCCTGGCGGGGCTGCCCGATGCCTACCTCGATGCGGGCGCCTTGCCCACATTGCACGACCGCTACGGCATCAGCACCGAGGCGCTGTCGACGCGCGTCAAGGCGTGGTTGCAATAGGACGGCATCTCAGGGGGGCAGGTCCGCACCCGCGGCGTCTGGTCAAGGCGCCGCACAGCCTCGCGGCAATGTGCCGCTTAACGCGCCCGGACTTCTTCCACCAGCTCGATCGGCAACCCATCAGGGTCGGCAAAAAAGGTGAACAACGCGCCGGTAAACGGATCGACCCGCACCGGCTCCACCGCCACGCCATGCGCTACCAGCGTGCCCACGCTGGCTTCCATATCGGCTACGCGCAACGCCAGATGGCGCAGGCCACAGGCCTCGGGGTAGGACGGGCGTGCGGGTGGGTGGGGGAAGGAAAAAAGCTCCACCTGCGTTCCATCGGGTAACTGCAGGTCCAGCTTGTACGACTGCCGCTCCGCCCGAAAGACTTCGTGCACCACCCGCAGGCCGAGCACCTCGGTGTAGAAGCGGCGCGAGCGGACATAGTCGCTGGCGATGATGGCCACATGGTGCACACCGCTGACCTGTAGCGCAGGCCCCGGCGCGGGCGGTGCGGCAACTTCGCTGCTCATCCTTCGGAGCCGGCAATATCGAGCGCACGCGAAGCGCCATACAGCGCAGGCGTGGCGCTCGGGTCAATGATCCAGCAGGGGATGGACGCGAGGTAGGGCTGAAAGCGCCCCTTGGACTCGAACCGTGCGCGGAACGAGGATTTGTCGAACCACGTGCCCAAGCGCGGCACCATGCCGCCGCCAATGAACACGCCGCCGCGCGCGCCCAGGGTAAGCGCCAGGTTACCCGCAACGCTGCCCAGAAAGCCGCAGAACAGGTCCAGCGCCTCCAGCGCCAAGGCATCGTTGGACTGCAGGGCCAGCTCGGTCACTTCGGCGGCCGAACTGATCTCCTTGCCGCCGCGCTGGGCCAGCCTGCGCAGCGCGTGGTACAGGTCCACCAGCCCCGCACCCGACACCGCGCGCTCTGCGGACACATGGCCATAGCGTTCTTGCAGGATGGCCAGCACGTCGAATTCGCGCTGCGTCTGCGCGGCCAGCGACACGTGCCCGCCCTCGCCCGACAAGGGCACACCGTTGCTAGACCCCGGCGGGAAGACCAGACCCGACACGCCCAGGCCCGTGCCCGGGCCCAGCAGCGCGATGGCAGCGCCCGGCACGGCCTCGCCGCCGCCCACGGGGCGCAGCAGGTCGGGCGTCAGCAGGGGCAGCGCCAGTGCCAGCGCGGTGAAGTCGTTGATGACCACCAGGCGCTCAAAACCAAACGCCTCGCGCACCGCGCGCTGCGAGAAGCTCCAGCTGTGGTTGGTCATGCGGATGGCGTCGCCCGTGACGGGGTTGGCAATGCCGAACGCCGCCTCGCGCGGGGTGGGTACGCCCACTTCTGTCAGATAGGCCGCCAGCGCAGCATCCACGGTGGGGAACTGCGCACAGGGCAACACGCGCGTGTCGTGCAAGGGGCCGCCCGGTTCGTTCTGCCAGGCCAGTCGGATATTGGTGCCGCCGATGTCGGCAAGGAGGCGCTGAGGGTGCATGGGAAAAAGATGAAAACCAAAGGTCACACGCCCCCGTTGCCCTGCGGCAGACGGCGGCCTGCGGATCGCTAACGCTATTATTTATATAGCTATTGGCGCTTGATGGATAAGCGATGGAGCCTCTTTTTACCTGAATTACCGCTTCAGGCAAAGACCAAAGCCCCTTCTTGCAGCGACCCAGGGGCCGGGGTTCCCAACCGCTCAGCCTGTCAATCGATCTTCGGACTTGGCGTCGAACCAGTGGGCGTTGGCGGGCTCTACCGCCAGGCCCACGGCGTCGCCGGGCTGCACACGGGTCTGCGCATCGGTGCGCAGCGTGACGCTGCCTGCGGCGGTGTCCACCATCACATAGGTGTCGGGGCCCGTGGGCTCCACCACGCTGACCCTGCCGCGCCAGGGGGCAGTCTCCTGCATCACCAGGTGCTCAGGGCGCACGCCCAGCAGCACTTCGTTGGAACCGCTTTGTGGGGGGGATGGAGGTGCCAGGTTCAACGCCGCGCCCTGGATGCCAAACTGCCCGCCCGTGACCGCGCCACGCAGCAGGTTCATGGTGGGCGAGCCGATGAAGGTGGCCACGTAGGTATTGGCCGGGCGGTTGTAGATCTCGTCGGGCGTGCCCAGCTGCTGCACCACGCCGCCCTTCATCACCGCGATGCGCGAACCCAGGGTCATGGCTTCGACCTGGTCATGCGTCACGTACACGCTGGTGATGCCGCTGGCCTGGTGCAGGCGCTTGATCTCGGCGCGCATCTCCACGCGCAGCTTGGCGTCGAGGTTGGACAGCGGTTCGTCAAACAAGAAGAGCTGCGGCTGGCGCGCCAGGGCCCGGCCCATGGCCACGCGCTGGCGCTGGCCGCCCGAGAGCTGGCTGGGGCGGCGGTCGAGCAGGTGACTGATCTGCAGCATGGCTGCGACTTCGTCGATGCGCTTTTGGCGCTCTGGCTTGGGCATCTTGCGCATCTCCAGCGCAAAGCCAATGTTGTCGGCCACAGAGAGCGTGGGGTACAGCGCGTAGCTCTGGAACACCATGGCGATGTCACGGTCGCGCGGGGGCATGCCCACCACGTTCTTGCCACCGATGCGGATCTCGCCTTCGGTGGGCTCGTCCAGGCCCGCAATGATGTTGAGCAACGTGGATTTGCCGCAGCCCGAGGGGCCGACCAGGATCAGGAACTCGCCCGGTGCCACGTGGATGTCGATCTTGCGCAGCACTTCCACGCTCTTGTCACCCTTGCCAAAGCGCTTGTTGATGCCCGCGATGTCCAATGAAGACGCCATGATTTTCCTTAACCTTTCACCGCGCCAGCCGTCAGGCCGCGCACAAAAAACTTGCCTGCGAGAACATAGATCACCATGGTGGGCAAGCCTGCGATGATCGCGGCCGCCATGTCCACGTTGTAGGCCTTCACACTGCTGCTGGTGTTGGCCAGGTTGTTCAGGCCCACCGTCACGGGCTTCGAGTCCGTGCCCGAGAACACCACACCGAACAGGAAATCGTTCCAGATGTTGGTGAACTGCCAGATCAGCGTGACCATGATGATGGGCGTGGACAGCGGCAGCACGATGCGCCAGAAGATCTGGAAGAAGCTGGCGCCATCCATGCGCGCCGCGTTCACCAGCTCCTTCGGGATCGCCGCGTAGTAATTGCGAAAGAACAGCGTGGTGCCCGCCAGCCCCGCCAGGCAGTGCACCAGCACCAGCCCGGTGATGGAACTCGAAAGCCCTAGCCATCCCAGCACCTGGCTCATGGGCAGCAGCACCACCTGGAACGGCATGAACACACCAAACAGCAGCATGCCGAACAGCGCATCGCTGCCGCGAAACTTCCACAGGCTCAGCACATAACCATTGAGCGCACCCCACACGGTGGAGATCATCACGGCCGGCACGGCCATGGCCACCGAATTCCAGAAGAACGGGCGCAGGCCATTGCAGTCCACGCCCGTGCAGGCGCTGGACCAGGCCGTGCCCCAGGCTGCCCCGTTCAGCGCAGCGGGCAGCGCCAGCAGCGAGGTGCTGCGGATCTCCTCGGCATCCTTGAACGAGGTGACCAGCATGGCGTACAGCGGCAGCAGGAAGAACGCGGTGGCCAGGGCCAGCACGGCATAGACCAGCAAGCGGCCAAGCGATGGAAAGAGGGAGGGCTTAGCGGTCATGGGGCTTGGTCCGCAGTTCGCTGTAAAGGTAAGGGATGACCAGTGCCGCCACGGTGGCCAGCATCATGGTGGCACTGGCGGCGCCCAGGCCGATCTGGCCGCGCGAGAACGACATGGTGTACATGAACGTTGCGGGCACGTCGGTGGAAAAACCAGGGCCACCGGCGGTGAGCGCCATCACAAGGTCAAAGCTCTTGATCGCCAGGTGCGACAGCACCATGACCGTGGAGAAGAACACGGGCCGCAGTGCTGGCAGCACGATGCGCCAGTAGATGCGTGGCAAGGATGCACCATCGACCTGCGCGGCCTTGATGATGCTGTCGTCGATGCCCCGCAGGCCCGCCAGGAACAGCGCCATCGCAAAACCAGCGCTTTGCCAGATGCCTGCAATCACCACGCAGTAGATGGCCATCTCGGTGTCCACCAGCCAGCCAAACTCAAAATTCGGAAAGCCCCAGTCGCGCACCATTTTTTCGATGCCCAGGCCCGGGTTCAGCAGCCACTTCCAGGCCGTGCCCGTGACCACAAACGACAGGGCCATGGGGTACAGGTAAATGGTGCGCAGCGCGCCCTCAGCGCGGATCTTCTGGTCCAGCAGCACGGCCAGCACGACGCCGATGGCCAGGGACCCGCCCACGTAGCCCACGCCGAAGATGCCGAGGTTCTTGAGCGCGACCCACCAGCGGTCCATCTCCCAGAGTTTTTCGTACTGCGCGAGGCCCACCCACTCGTAGTTGGGGAGCATGCGCGATGCGGAGAGGCTCAGCACGCCATTCCAGACCATCAGGCCATAGATGAAGGCAAAGCCCAGTACAAAAGCCGGTGTCACGACCAGCTTGGGCAGCCATGTTTCAAACGTGTTTTTGCTCATGGCCACGGTATGTGTTTGTCATCGTCCTGCATGTAAAAAAAGCGGGGGACACGCAGGAGTGCCCCCCAAATGAACAAAGTAACCTCTGACTAACTCGCTAACTCACTACCTACTCAACGGATCACCACCACACCTCGTACTGCACGCCCACCAGCGTGCGCGAGGTCTTGCCATTGGCGCCAAAGGTTGCGGCATTGGCCAGTGCCGCTGCCTGGTTCCAGTTGGCCTTGGTCACGTACAGACGCAACTCGGGACGTGACCAGAAGTCTTCCGACAGGGCCAAGGCGCCCGCCAGCGTGACCTTGGACAGGCGCTGGTCAGCACCAGTGCCCTTGCGGGTGGTGGTGGACAGTTCCACCAGGCCCTTGAAGTTCTTGGTGAACGCATAGGAGCCACGGCCGCCCAGCGAGAAGTCCTTGGTCTCCACGCCCGTCAGATCAGCCTTGTTGGTCTGGTAGCCAATGAGGGCCTGACCACCAAACGGGCCGCTTTGCCAATTGATGGAGTCGGCGATGCGGGTGGCGCGCTTGCCAGCGCTGGTGCCCTCGATGGCCTCGAACTCTCCGTCGATGCGCGCATGGCCCCGCGATGTTTGCAGGTACAGCGTGTTGGTGATGCTGGGCAGCAGGAATTCCTTTTGCGTGTGCATGAAGGAGATGCCCGAGCCCGAACCGCCATTGACCTGGCCCTTGCCCCCCACCGCCGTCAGCAGCACCCGCAGCTTGCCGCCCGGGTTGGTGTTGATCTCCGACAGGTCGGCGTTGATGCGGTGTGCCTTCACGTTGTTGGGCAGGCCACCGTCGAACTTGTCGCCGGTGAACACACCCAGGCCCAGCTTCATGCCGCCGACGGGCACGTCGGTCACACCGGCGCCGATGTTGTCGCCGTAGTTCAGCAGGAAGTAGTCGACGATGTGCACGTCCTGGATCCGCAGGCGGCGCTGGCCGACCCAGAACTTGGCTTCGGGTGAGAACGAGAAGCCGCTCATTTCCACAAATGCCTGTTCGGTGCTGATGTCGCCACTGCCCCACTTGGCGGGCATGTAGTTGACCTTCCACTTGACACCGCCGGCTTCAAAACCGCGTGCAAAGTTGACTTCGATGCCGTTGTCACCCTCGTTGCCCAGGCGGTATTTTTGCAGCTCGCCACCGAGCGAAAGGTTGCCCTTGACGCCGTCGGAGTGGTTGAACACCGGGCCGCCCCGCGAGTAACCGTTGAACTCAAAGCCTGCTACATCCATAGCAAAGGCGCCATTCGCGCATGCGGCGGCCAAAGCCACCGCCGTAAGGCGGTTTCTTGTCTTCATGATGGGATCCCTCTGGGGTTGGTTTTAGTGCGTGTGTGCGCGTGTGTCTTGCACGGCTTACTTGGTTTTCGCGGCGGCCGCGATCTTCTTCATGGCATCGGCGACGCTGACCTTGTCGTCGTTCCAGAACTGGCTGACCACGTCCTTGATGGCGCCTTCGGTGGCCGGGGCAATTGCCATCCCGTGGGCCGCGCTGGGCACCAGGCCGCCGCTCTTGGCGGTGTCCACGAAGTCCTTGGCCGAGGCCTTGGCGCAGTCGTCAAACTTGTCCATGGGCTGGCCCGCACGCACGGGGATGGAGCCTTTGTTCAGGTTGAACACTTCCTGGAAAGCCGGGCTCATGATGGCGCTGGCGAGGTCGCTCTGCGCCTTCTGTGCGGCAGCATCCTTCAGCTTGAACAGAATGAACGAATCGACGTTGAAGGTGAACGCGTTGGCCGAGCCCGGTGCAGCAGCACACAGGAAGTCTTTGCCCGGCGCCTTGCCTGCGGCCAGGAACTCGCCCTTGGCCCAGTCGCCCATCAGCTGAAAGCCTGCCTTGCCCTGGATCAGCATGGCCGTGGCCAGGTTCCAGTCGCGGCCAGGGGCGCCGGGGTCGGTGTAGCCCTTGATGCGGCGGAAGGTCTCCAGCGACTTCTTCATGGTGTCGCTGTTGATGGCCTTGTCGTCAAGCTTGACCAAGGCGTCCTGGTAGAACTTGGGGCCACCCACGCCGAGCACCACCGATTCAAACGTGGTGAAGTCCTGCCAGTTCTGGCCACCGTGGGCCACGGGCACCAGGCCTGCGGCCTTGAGCTTATCGGCCGCCGCAAAGAACTCGTCCCAGGTCTTGGGCATGGCGGCCACGCCAGCCTTCTTCAGGGCCTCAGAACTGCCCCACATCCAGTTCACACGGTGCACGTTGACCGGGGCGGCCACGTAAGCGCCCTTGTACTTCATGACATCGGCGACCACCTTGGGCAGCAGGTCATCCCATTTTTCAGCCTTGGCCAGGGTGTCCATGTTGGCCAGCACGCCTTCGGACGCCCACTCCTGAATGGCCGGGCCCTTGGTCTGCGCAGCCGACGGTGGGTTGCCCGAGATCACGCGGCTCTTGAGCACGGTCATGGCGCTGTCGCCACCGCCACCGGCCACGGCAAAGTCGCGCCAGGTGTGGCCCTTGCCCTGCATGATCTTCTTGAGCTCGGCCACCGACTTGGCTTCGCCGCCCGAAGTCCAGTAGTGCAGGACCTCCACCTCCCCCGCGCTGGCCGACATCGCTGCCGCCAGGCCCACCGCCACTGCGGCGATTTTTGTCATCTTCCACATACCCGTGTCTCCTCGATGTTTGAATCCGTTGGTGCGCCGCAATCCGGTGCTGTTCAGCGCAGTCGGTACTTTAATTACAATAATTAATGAACATATCAGGGCTTTCCCGGGTGTGGGTTACATACCAACGCCATTGGCCCGTTATTGAATTACCAACCGCTGCGGGTGCAAGCATTGCCGTGCTGCAGGAGCCGCTGGCGGGGTGCTTTGTTATGCTCAATCCCATGGCCACGATACTGATTGTTGAAGATGATGCCCTGCTGCTGGACGCGCTGACTGGCCAGCTCCAGCAGCTGGAATTCGGCGTGCACACGGCCTCCAGTGTGGCCGAGGCCACCACGCTGCTGCAGTCGCAGGCGGTGGACGGCATCATCCTGGACCTGGGCCTGCCCGGCGCCGACGGCATGGAGCTTCTGACCTGGGCGCGCACCCACATTGCCGGCCTGCCCGTGCTGATTCTGACCGCGCGCGATGGCGTGGAAGACCGCGTGCTGGGTCTCAATGCCGGGGCTGACGACTACATCACCAAGCCCTTCAACATGCAGGAGCTACAGGCCCGCCTGCAGGCCATGCTGCGCCGTGCGCGCCAGCCCGCCTTTACCCAGGCCAGCAGCGCCGCAGGCGGCGCCAGCACCACCATCGGCCCGCTGGTGCTGGACCACGCCAGCCATTCGGCGGCGCTCAATGGCGACCTGCTCGACCTGACCCAGCGCGAATGGGAGCTGCTGGAGTTGCTGGTCAACCGCTGTGGCGAAGTCGTCACGCGCGACGATGTGCTGGCCGCCTGGCGCGCCAGCCCCCCGGAGCCCGGACAAACCGCCGCGCCCCCGCTCAACTCCAACGCGCTGGAGGTTTATGTGCACCGCCTGCGCAAGAAGCTCGACACCTCGCCGCTGGCCATCCGCAACATCCGGGGGCTGGGGTACATGCTGAACAGGCCGTGAAGTGGAGTGCCCCCCTGAGTCGCTGCGCGCCTTCCCCCCAGGGGGACGCCGCCAGCGCGGCGGGGCGGCCCTTGCGCGGCGGCCCTGGCCAGGCCGCACCGGTTTCGCCCGCTGTGCCGCAAACTCACTTGACTGGCTGCATCACCCAAATTGCCCCCACCCGTTCGGGCTGAGCCTGTCGAAGCCGGGGAGTGTTTTTGCAAACAGCCCTTCGACAACCTCAGGGCGAATACTCCCTCTGCGGCAAGTCTTCCATCAGACAAACTTGTATTGGTAATTCATGCGCCACGTACCGGGGGTTTCTCTTCAACGCAAGCTGCTGCTGTGGCTGTTGCTGCCGCAGCTGGTGTTGTGGCTGTCTGGCGGGTTTCTGGCGTGGCGCATTGCGCTGCAGAACGGCGAGAAGGGCATTGACCAGACGCTGACGCAGTCGGTGCGGGCGCTCGCGCGGCAGATCAAGCCGATCGGGGACGGGTTGCTGGTGGACTTTCCCAAGGCCGCGCAGGACATCCTGGAGCAGGACCCGGCCGACCGCATCACCTACATGGTGTCGTCCCCGCCCGGCCGCTTTCTGCTGGGCAATGCCCAGCTGCCTCCGCCGCCGCCCGTGGAGGTGCGCGTGGGCGACCCCTACCTGTACCACGCCCGCGTGGATGACCGCCCCGTGCGCGTGGCGCTGCTGGACGTGGACTACGGCACACCCCAGACGCGCCAGACCCTGCGCGTGCAGGTGGCGCAGAGCCTCACCGTGCGCGAGCGCATCGCGCAGGAGCTGCTGGAGCAGATGGTGTTCCCCATGGGGCTGATGGGCCTGGCGCTGAGCGCCGTGGTGTATGCGGGCGTGCTGCGCGGCCTGCAGCCCTTGAAGCGCCTGGAGGCCCAGATCGAGCGCGCCGGCGCCCTGCCGCAGGCTGGCACCACGCCGCTGCCCCCCATCGAGCTGACCTCGGCTCCGCAGGAGGTGCATTCGCTGGCCAGCACCATCAACCGGCTGCTGGAGACCGTGGCGCGCGGCCAGCAAAAGGAAAAGCGCTTTCTCAACGACGCTGCGCACCAACTGCGCACCCCGCTGGCCGGGCTCATCGGCCAGACCGAGCTGGCCCTGCACGAAAGCCATGAGCCCGCCGTGCAGGAACGGCTGCAGAAAGTGCTTTCGGCCGCCCAGCGCAGCGCCCACTTGGTGCACCAGCTGCTGCAGCTGGCGCGCTCCGAATCGAACGTGGAGATGCAGGCCATCGACCTGGCCTGCCTGGCCCGCGAAGTCGCTCGCGAATGGGCAGCCCGCGCCCTGGCGCAAGGCATGGACCTGGGCTACGAGGGTGACGACAGCCTGCCCGTGCAAGGCCACCCGGTGCTGCTGCGCGAGGCGCTCAACAACCTCATCGACAACGCACTGCACTACGCAGGCCCCGGCGCCACGGTGACAGTGCGTGTGGGCCACGAGGAGCCCGGGCGCTGGGCCTTGCTGCTGGTGGAGGACGACGGGCCGGGCGTGCCAGCCGAACACCTGGGCGATCTGTTTGCGCGCTTCTGGCGCGGGTCGGACAAGGCGGGGGGGTGTGGGCTCGGGCTGTCGATCGTGGAGGAGATCGCGCTGCGGCATGGCGGCCGGACGGTGGCGGAGGGGGTGGTGCCGAGGGGGTTGCGGGTGGGGATGCGGCTGCCTGCGGGGTGAATTTTTGGCTTTTTTGGGGTCTGGCGCTTGACCTACAAGCGCGGGAAGCTGCTTTTTTCATAGCATCTTGCACGTACCATTCGGACTGAGCCTGTCAAAGCCAGGGCAAGCTCGTTCTCTGGTTTATGCAGCGTGCTTGGGTCAAGGGCGAAGGCCGGGAGTCGCCCGGCATGCGAGTAACTTTCTTTCGCGTCGCCGAGAGGGTGTAGAAGAAATAAATTAAAATCCTGTCGCACTGACCAAGCAGGAGCAATGCAATGGCAAAGACAGGCCGACCGCCCGTGATATCCACTGGGGAGTACGCAGCCTTGCGCGAGGTAGTGCGCGACAACCCCCAGGCGACACTGCCGGAGTTGGCCCTGGTCTGGGGCGAACGCATGGGCCGCAACGCCCCCAGCACAGTGACCCTGCGTGCAGCGCTCAAGGCCGCTGGGTTACAGCGGACACGACCCAAGCAGCAACTGGCACGCGCCAACCCCCAGCAGCCTGGCACCCGCTACGGCTACACCGCCCTGCATCGCCCCAGCAGCGACTCGGGCATGGCCCTTGCCCTCACAGACGCTGAATGGGCACTGGCCCAGGACTTGTTCGAACCAGAGCCCGGCGCGCGAGGTCGGCCTGCAACGTACTCTCGACGCAGCGTGGTTGAAGCGTGCTGCTACGTGCTGCGCACCGGCTCGTCCTGGCGCAACCTGCCCACCCAGATCTATCCTCCCTGGCAGTCGGTGCAAAAAGCCTTTGTACGCTGGGCCCGTCAAGGCAAGTTTGAAGCGCTGCACGAGCGTCTGCGCCAGCAGTGGCGGCAACGTGTGGAGCGCGCAGAGCAGCCCAGTGAAGCCGTGATCGACTCCCAATCCAACCGTGGCAGCCCTCAGGGCGGAACGCTGGGCTTTGATGCGGGCAAGAAGGTTCAAGGGCGCAAGCGCCATCTGGTCGTGGATACGCTGGGATTGCTGCTGGCGGTGGTGGTCACCAGCGCCGCTGTACCGGACCGCGCAGCGGCTGGGCAAGCAGTGGCACAGGCGTGCGCACGCACAGGCGGGTCGTTGAAGGTGTTGTGGGCCGACAGTGCATATGCCGGGCAATGTGCTCAGGAGATCGAAAAGGTGCACCGGGTGCAGGTGCAGATAGTGCGAAACAGTGGCCGTCACCGTTGGGATGACGCTCAGCAATCGTTGTGGAGCGAAGAGCAGCCGGTGGCCATGCCCAAGAAGCGTTGGGTGGTGGAGCGCACCCATGCATGGCTGGAGCGTAACCGAAGGCTTGTGATGCACCATGATCGCAAGCCGTTCTATGCGCAGGCATGGGTGTGGCTGGCGCAGGCGCGGATGCTGCTGGGGCGGTTGAGATAGATTTCTTCTACACCCTCCGAAAGAAAGTCACCAAAGAAAGGGCGACCCTGCTGTCTGCGACCCCTTCGCTGCGCTGCGGGGCAACCTGGGGTGCTCGGTCACGGGGTGCACCGCAGAACTCGCTGCGCGCCTGCGGCGCTCCGCTCGGACAACTGCGGTGAGTCAGTTCACGAAGCATGCGCGCTCCGACGCGCATGCCACCCCGCGCCCTGCGCGCCCCAGGCGCATACAGAAGGGAACCCAGAACATCCATTCGGGCCATTGCTGCGCTCGGCCGCGTCTCGCGGGCGCAAGCGCCACGCGCTGCGCAACCTGGGCCGAGCGCAGCAACGGCCCGTGTGGATGTTCGGCTGCCCAACCCCCCTGCTGGCTGCGCCTGCGGCGGGGCGGTTGGGGGGTGAGCATGGGCGTCGGAGCGCCCATGCCTCGCTAACTGACTCGCCGTGGTTGTCCGAGCGGCGCGCGCCAGCGCAAAGCGAGTTCCACGGCGCACCCCGCAACCGCCCCGGCGCAGGTTTACCCCGTAGCGAAGCGCAGGGGTCGCAGACTGGGGGGCGCCTTTCTTTTGCTTACTTTTCTTTGGAGGGTGTAGAAGAAATAAATTAAAATCCTGTCGCACTGACCAAGCAGGAGCAATGCAATGGCAAAGACAGGCCGACCGCCCGTGATATCCACTGGGGAGTACGCAGCCTTGCGCGAGGTAGTGCGCGACAACCCCCAGGCGACACTGCCGGAGTTGGCCCTGGTCTGGGGCGAACGCATGGGCCGCAACGCCCCCAGCACAGTGACCCTGCGTGCAGCGCTCAAGGCCGCTGGGTTACAGCGGACACGACCCAAGCAGCAACTGGCACGCGCCAACCCCCAGCAGCCTGGCACCCGCTACGGCTACACCGCCCTGCATCGCCCCAGCAGCGACTCGGGCATGGCCCTTGCCCTCACAGACGCTGAATGGGCACTGGCCCAGGACTTGTTCGAACCAGAGCCCGGCGCGCGAGGTCGGCCTGCAACGTACTCTCGACGCAGCGTGGTTGAAGCGTGCTGCTACGTGCTGCGCACCGGCTCGTCCTGGCGCAACCTGCCCACCCAGATCTATCCTCCCTGGCAGTCGGTGCAAAAAGCCTTTGTACGCTGGGCCCGTCAAGGCAAGTTTGAAGCGCTGCACGAGCGTCTGCGCCAGCAGTGGCGGCAACGTGTGGAGCGCGCAGAGCAGCCCAGTGAAGCCGTGATCGACTCCCAATCCAACCGTGGCAGCCCTCAGGGCGGAACGCTGGGCTTTGATGCGGGCAAGAAGGTTCAAGGGCGCAAGCGCCATCTGGTCGTGGATACGCTGGGATTGCTGCTGGCGGTGGTGGTCACCAGCGCCGCTGTACCGGACCGCGCAGCGGCTGGGCAAGCAGTGGCACAGGCGTGCGCACGCACAGGCGGGTCGTTGAAGGTGTTGTGGGCCGACAGTGCATATGCCGGGCAATGTGCTCAGGAGATCGAAAAGGTGCACCGGGTGCAGGTGCAGATAGTGCGAAACAGTGGCCGTCACCGTTGGGATGACGCTCAGCAATCGTTGTGGAGCGAAGAGCAGCCGGTGGCCATGCCCAAGAAGCGTTGGGTGGTGGAGCGCACCCATGCATGGCTGGAGCGTAACCGAAGGCTTGTGATGCACCATGATCGCAAGCCGTTCTATGCGCAGGCATGGGTGTGGCTGGCGCAGGCGCGGATGCTGCTGGGGCGGTTGAGATAGATTTCTTCTACACCCTCTTGGCGAAGCAAAGAAAAGTGAGTCGCCCGCCGGGGCGACAACCCGGCCTCCGCCCTCAACACAAGCATGCTTTTCAAACCAGCGCGCCAAGGCCTCGACAAGCTCAGCCCGAACGCTATGGGGCAAACCGCGTAGCTATAAAAACAATAGCGGCTAGCGCTTTCTACACAAGCGCTAGCCGCCAAAACCACTAAAAATGCTGACCTCAAGCCGCCAGAATCAGCTTCTCCAGCTTCACCGCATCCACCGCAAACGCCCGAATCCCCTCGGCCAGCTTCTCAGTCGCCATCGCGTCCTCATTCAACGCATAACGGAACCCCGCCTCGCCATAGTTCACCGCAGGCAAATCCATCGCCTTGGCAGCCTCTGCATCCAGCGCCCGCTGCAACGGCGCCTCGCTCGCCGCCAGCTGCGCCAGCAGTTCGGGCGCAATGGTCAGCAGGTCGCACCCAGCCAGCGCCGTGATCTGGCCCACGTTGCGGAAGCTTGCACCCATCACCTCGGTGGCAATGCCAAAACGCTTGTAGTGGTTGTAGATCTGCGTGACCGACTGCACGCCCGGGTCGTTGGCGCCCGCGCGCGCGGCCTCATCCCAGCTCGCGCCCGCCTGCTTCTTGTACCAGTCGTAAATGCGGCCCACAAACGGGGAAATCAGCTGTACCTTGGCCTGGCCGCAAGCCACGGCCTGGGCGAACGAGAACAGCAGCGTGAGGTTGGTATGGATGCCCTTGCGCTCGAGCTGGGCAGCGGCCTGGATGCCTTCCCACGTAGCGGCGATCTTGATGAGCACGCGGTCGATGTGGATGCCTTCGGCCTGGTACAGCTCGATGATGCGCTCGGCGCGCGTGACGGTGGCGCTGGTGTCAAAGCTCAGACGCGCATCCACTTCGGTGGAGACGCGGCCGGGCACGTGGGTCAGGATTTCGCAACCAAAACGCACCAGCAGGCGGTCAATCACCTCGTCCATGGCGCGCCCTTGCCACTTGGCGACGGTGTCCTTGAGCAGGGGCGCGTATTCTGGCTTTTGCACCGCCTTGAGGATCAGCGAGGGATTGGTCGTGGCGTCCTGCGGACGGAACTGGGCCAGTTGCAGAAAGTCGCCAGTGTCGGCAACCACGGTGGTGAACTGTTTGAGGGCGTCGAGTTGGTTCATGGCGCCATTATTCCGCATCACGTTGGGCACCTTCGGTACTACCAACCACCGATACGCCGTGGGCACCCAGGCTCAGCTGCACGTCATCACCCACGGCCAGCACATCATCCAGGTCGGACGACACCACAAAGATGTGGCCGAGCGTGGTGTCAAAGGTGTATTCGTGCACCGCGCCCAGATAGGCCCGCTTGTCCAGCCGGGCGGGCAGCAGGCCCGCGCCCTGGCGATGAATGCGCCAGGCCTCCGGCCGCACCGCCACCTTTACCGGGCCGCTCTTCACCGCCATGCGGGGGCGCAGCACCAGCGGGCCGAGTGCCACCGTGCCGTCCGCGTCGGCCACGGCGGGGAACAGCATCGCCTCACCCATGAAACCGGCCACAAACTCACTGTGCGGGGTTTCGTACAGCGCGCGCGGCGAGCCCTTTTGCGCAATCAGGCCCTGGTTCATCACAATGATCTGGTCGCTCACGGCCATGGCCTCGGCCTGGTCGTGTGTGACGTAAGCCACGGTGAGCGACAGGCGCTGCTGCAAGGCACGGATTTCCTCACGCATCTCACGGCGCAGGCGGGCGTCGAGGTTGGACAGGGGCTCGTCGAACAGCAGCACCTCGGGCTCCAGCACCAGCGCGCGGGCCAGGGCCACGCGCTGCTGCTGTCCGCCCGAGAGTTCACTGGGCAGGCGGTCGTCATAGCCCACCAGGCCCACGCCGCGCAGCGCCTCCACCGCCTTGGTCCGTGCCTGCTCCTTGGGCTGGCCTGACATGCGCAGGCCGTACATCACGTTTTCCACCACGCTCATGTGTGGGAACAGCGCGTAGCTCTGGAACATCATGCTCACGTTGCGCTGCGCGGGGCCGAGTGTGGTCACGTCCTTGCCGGCAATGAAGATCTCGCCCGAGGTGGGCGACTCCAGCCCCGCGATCATGCGCAAGGTGGTGGTCTTGCCGCAGCCCGAGGGGCCGAGGATGGTGGTGAGCGTGCCGCGCGGCACCTCAAAGCTGATGCCCTTGACGGCCAGGGCCGCACTGCTGTCGCTGCCGTAGCGCTTGGTGATGTTGCGGAACACGATGCCCGCGTCGTTGTTGTTCATGGTTGTCTTCTCAATTGACGATTGCGCCTGGCAACTGGCGCGGTCCAGGCGTGGGACGCCGAGCAAGGGCCGCCCCGCAGCGAGGGCGTCGTCCCCCTGGGGGGAAGGCGCCGAAGGCGACTCAGGGGGGCTCATAAGCCACCGCGCCGACCGAGTTTGCGGTCACCCACCAGCAGCTGAATGAGCCCGATGGAGGCCGACATGAGGATGATGAGCACCGTGCAGTACGCCAGCGCCACGCCATAGTCGCCATTGCCCACGCGGCCAATGATGTAGGTGGTGGCCAGCTCGTTTTCGGCCGTGACCAGGAAGATCACCGCACTCACGGTGGTGATGGCGCGCACAAAGCTGTAGACCAGCGCCGCCACCAGGGCGGGCTTGAGCAGCGGCAGCACCACATGGCGCAGCGTCTGCACACTGCCTGCGCGCAGCATGACGGACGCTTCATCCAGCGACCGGTCCAGCTGCTTGAACGCCGCCGTGCCCGCACGCACGCCCACCGGCAGGTTACGGAACATGAAGCACAGCACGATGATGAGCGCCGTGCCTGTCAGCTCGAACGGTGGCACGTTGAAGGCCAGGATGTAGCTCACGCCCAGCACCGTGCCCGGAATGGCAAAAGCCAGCAGCGCTGCAAACTCGAACGCGCCCTGCCCCCGGAACTCGGTGCGCGCCAGCAGCCACGCAATGCCGATGCCCAGCGTGGCCGTGAGCGGCGCCGAGATGGCGGCGAGCTTGAGCGTGGTGAAGAACGAGTTCCACGCCGTACCCGCCCACACCACACCAAACTCGCCCCATTCCACGCTGAACGCGGTACGGAAATGCGCCAGCGTGATCGTGTAGTCACGCCCCCAGGTCTGCACAAAGCCACCGGCCAGTGCAAACAGGTACACGATGAGGGTGAACGCCATCCAGGGCAGTGCAATCGAGTGCACCACGCGGCGCACACCGGTGGGCAGCGGCATGGCAATGCCTGCATCACCCTTGCCCGAGACGGTGGTGAAGTTCTGCTTGCCCAGCAAGCCGCGCTGGATGGCAAACACGGTGAGCGCAAAGAAGGTGAGGATCCAGGCCAGCGACGCGGCACGGCCCTGGTCGTACTGCGCACCCACGATGGCAAAGAAGATTTCGGTGGACAGCACCGAGAACTGCCCGCCCACCACGATGGGGTTGCCGAAGTCGGCCATGCTTTCGATGAAGCCCACCAGGAACGCATTGGCCAGGCCCGGCTTGAGCAGCGGCAGGGTCACTGTCATGAAGGTGCGGTGCGGGCTGGCACGCAGCGTTTGCGCGGCCTCTTCCAGGCTGGGCGCCACGCCCTGCACCACGCCACGCATGATCATGAAAGCAATGGGTGTGAAGGCAAAGGTCTGCGCCACCCACACGCCCAGCCAGCCGTAGAACCAGCGCGACGGCGTGATGCCAAATGCGTATTCCAGAAACTGGTTGAACACCCCGGCACGGCCAAACAGCAGGATGAGCCCCAGGCCCACCACAAACGGTGGCGTGATGATGGGCAGCAGCGCCACGATGCTCAAAGGCCGCGCATAGCGGCGCGACGCGCGCTCGGCCATCAGCGCCATGAAAGTGCCCAGCAGCGTGGTGCTGGTGGCGGTCATCAGCCCCAGGAACAGCGTGTTCCAGGCCACGCCGCAGCGCTGGCCTCCACCCAGGTTGGCCAGGCACGAGAGACCAAAGTTGCGCTCGTGCGCAATGCGCTCCCACACCACGGCCAGCGAGAACGGGCCGTCCTCCAGAAAAAACGCAGCCGACAACGCCTTGAGCACGGGGAACACGATGAACAGCGCGAGCAGGCTTCCACAGCCCACCACCGCAGCCGCTACGAACAGATCGCCTTTGAAAAATCCTCGCCGTGCCACGCCGAACGACAGCAGCACCAGCAGTGCTGACAACACCACAAACCCGCCCCAGCCCATGCCGGGCTGGCGCGCGCCCAGTTCACCCAGGCTGGTGTTCATCCACTCAAAGGCCCAGCCTCGTGCGCCAATCGCAAAGCCACTGAGCAACAAGGCCACAAGCCCCAGCGCGCCCCCCGCCGCAAGCACGGCGCCCTGCTTGCGTCCCGCAGGCAGGCAGGCGCCGAGCCCCGCCACGGCCAGACCGGCCAGGCCTAGCCAGAGCCAGGGCCGACCAAACAATGCCGCCTGCATGAGCCCGTTGGCCGCCTGTTCGCCGCTGAAAATCTGGCCCACCGCGAGCAGGCCATTGGCATCCTGCTGCGCATACCAGGGAAACACGAGATAACCCAGCACGCCCACGACCAGCCAGACCCACAGGGGCCGGTTGACCGAGGCGCTGGGTGCCGTGGTTCGGAGGGTTGCGTGCGCCGCCGCTGCTGCTGCCGACACCACCACCCCTTAGCGCGCCGCGTTCTGCACGTCTTTTTCCCAGCGCGCAATCAGGCGGCGACGCTCGGCGCTGGCGCCGTATTTGGCGTAGTCGTAGTTGATGAGCTTCATCTTGGAAGGGTCGGTCATGCGCGGGTCCTTGGGCACCTGCGTGTTGCTGGGCAGCTGGAACTGCTTGGCCGCCAGGCCAAACTGCTGGCCGCCTGGCGTGAGTGCCCATTCGTAGAACTTCTTGGCGGCCTCGGTGTTGGGGCCGTTCTTGACGATGCTCATGGAGCCCACCTCGGCGCCCGTGCCTTCCGAAGGCGTGACCGAGCCCACGGGGAAGCCGTTGACCGCCTCAGTGGTCACGTCGTGCACGAAGCTCACCGACACCGTGGTCTCGCCCCGGGCGGCCGCCTTGACGGGCGCCGTGCCCGAGCGGGTGTAGGTGCTGATGTTGGGGTGCAGGGCCTTGAGGTATTCAAACGCCTTTTCCTCGCCCATGATCTGCACCAGCGTAGCGATCATGGTGTAGGCCGTGCCACTCGATGCCGGGTTGGCCATCTGCACCTCGCCCTTGAACTCGGGCTTGAGCAGGTCGGCCCACGACTGCGGGGGGTTGAGCTTGCGCTTGGCCAGCAGCTCCTTGTTGTAGCCAAAGCCCAGCGGGCCCAGGTACACGCCCACCGTGCGGTACTTGGAATCCGCCGCCTGCTTTTGCGCCCAGGGGTACAGCTGCGGCAACTGGGGCGATTTGTATTCGAGCGTGAGGCCCTGCTCGGCCGCCTGCAGGTGCGGGTCGCCTGTGCCACCAAACCAGATGTCGGTCTTGGGGTTGGCGCGCTCGGCGTTGAGTTGCGCCAGGGCCTCGCCTGAGCCCTTGGCCGTCATGTTGACCTTGGTGCCGGTGGTCTTGGCGTACACCGTGGACATCAGGTTGCACCACTCGGCCTGCACCGAACAGATGATGTTGACCTGGCCCTGGGCCCAGCTGCCGGAGGCGGTGGCCACCAGGGCCGCACCGGCCAGAAGTTTCGTCAGCAAATGTTTGCGCATGGGAGTCTCCTCAGTATCTGGATAACGTGATGCAAGGATGCTAGTCCTGCAGGCAGGCCAGGGTCAGGGGGGAAACTCCCAGACCGGGTGCAAGCAGGTTGAAAGGCAGGGATGGCGCCCTCCCCGCCGCCTTGGGAACCAAGTTACATTAAGAATGGTTCCCCCAAACCTGTTCGAAGGCCTCACCTGAGCAACCCGCGCTGCACACCCTGACCGAGACATGCTCGACCGCATCACCGCCTCCCTGCCCTCCCTGGCCCCCGCCGAACAGCGCGTTGCCCGGCTGGTGCTGACCGACCCACGCACTTTTGCACGCCTGCCCGTGCGTGAATTGGCCGAACGCGCGCACGTGAGCAAGCCCACTGTGGTGCGCTTTTGCCGCAGCATGGGGTATGACGGACTGGCAGATTTCAAGCTCAAGCTGGCAGGCAGCGTGAGCGAAGGCGTGCCCTTCATCCACCGCAGCGTGGACGCCGACGACAAGACCGGCGACGTGCTGGTGAAGGTGGTGGACAACGCCGTGGCGGCCTTTTTGCAATACCGCAATGCCGCCAGCACCGTGGCGCTGGAGCGTGCGGCCGAGGCGATTGCAGCCACCTGGAAAACCGGCAAACGCATCGAGTTCTACGGCGTGGGCAACTCGGGCATCGTGGCACAGGACGCGCAGCACAAGTTCTTCCGTCTGGGCGTCACGTCCATTGCCACCAGCGACGGCCACATGCAGGTGATGAGCGCGACCCTGCTCGGCCCGGGCGATTGCGCGGTGATCATCTCCAACTCGGGCCGCACCCGCGATTTGATGGACGCCGCCGACATCGCCCGCAAGAACGGCGCCACCACCATCGCCATCACCGCCAGCGGCTCGCCCCTGGCCAGCACCTGCCAGATCCACCTGGCCGCCGACCACCCCGAGGGCTACGACCGCTACAGCCCCATGGTGTCGCGGCTGATGCACCTGCTCATCATCGACGTGCTGGCCACCTGCGTGGCGCTGCGCATTGGCAGCTCGCTGCAGCCGATCCTGCAGCAGATGAAAGAGAACCTGCGGGCCAAGCGCTACGCGTAAATCCTGGCCGTCAGGCCAGGCCGGGTGCACACCTTCTCAGTCCAGCGTGACACCCGCGTCGCGGATCACCTTGCCCCACTTGGTCGTTTCAGCAGCCAAGAAGGCATCGCACGCCTCCGGTGTGGTGCCCTCTCCGAAGGTACCCATGGTTTCGAGCTTGGCTTTGGTCTCTTCACTCTGGATGATGGCGTTCACCGCGTCCGACATGCGCTTGACAACGTCGCGCGACGTGCCGGCGGGAGCAATCATGCTGGCCCAGGTGCTGCCCAGCATGCCGGGCACGCCCTGCTCGATGAAGGTGGGCACGTCGGGCAACATGGGCAAGCGCTTTTCGCTGGCCACGCCGATGAGAGTGATGCGGCCTGCCTTGGCGGGCTGAATCAGGTTGGGCGGAGGGTCGAGGAACAAAGGCACCTGGCCGCCGAGCAAATCCGTCAGCGCCGGCGCGGCGCCGCGGTAGGGTATATGGACCATGAAGGTCTTGGTGAGTGACTTGAGCAACTCGCTGGTCAGGTGCGCGGCAGAGCCCGTGCCTGAAGAGGCAAAACTCACCTTGCCCGGGTTGGCCTTGGCATAGGCCACGAGTTCCTTCACCGTCTTGAACGGTGCATTGGGGGCCACCGCTGCCACCAGTGGAGAAACACCCAGCAGCGACACCCCCACCAGGTCCTTGCGCGGGTTGTAGGGCAGCTTGGGGTAGAGCGTGGTGTTGGCGGTAAAGGCCGGAATGACCACGCCAAAGGTGTGACCGTCCGGAGTGGACTTGGCGACAGCATCCACGCCGATGATGCTGTTGGCGCCGGGCTTGTTGTCGATGACAACCGACTGACCGAACTGCTTTTGCAGGCCCAAAGTCAGCA
This sequence comes from Acidovorax sp. NN32, assembly GCF_057597245.1. NCBI lineage: Bacteria > Pseudomonadati > Pseudomonadota > Betaproteobacteria > Burkholderiales > Comamonadaceae > Acidovorax > Acidovorax sp. NN32. The sequence goes on along the minus strand of NZ_CP199679.1, from coordinate 1,035,476 downwards.
GACGCGCCATCTGGTCGGTAAAGCCGCCCGCCGTGTAGGGCACGATGATCTTGATCGGCTTGCTCGGCCAGGCCGTTTGTGCCAGCGCGGGCAGGGCAGCGCTGGCCAGCGCTGCGCCAGCGGCTTGCACGACACGGCGGCGGGAAAGGGAAGCGTTCATGGTCTTGTCTCCTTGGTTTTTTTAGTCAAAACAGGCTGTAGCGCTTTCCAATCAGGCGCAAACAGCTATGTTTTCAATAGCACCCGAATCGCGGTGCCGGATGCCTTGCTCCGTATGCGCTGCCCCTACAGCGCCTTCACCAGCTCCGGCACGGCCGTGAACAGATCCGCTTCCAGCCCATAGTCGGCCACGCTGAAGATCGGCGCCTCAGGGTCCTTGTTGATCGCCACGATCACCTTGGAGTCCTTCATGCCCGCCAAATGCTGGATGGCGCCCGAGATACCCGCTGCGATGTACAGCTGCGGCGCCACGATCTTGCCGGTCTGGCCCACTTGCCAGTCGTTGGGGGCGTAGCCTGCGTCCACTGCGGCCCGGCTGGCACCCAAAGCGGCGCCCAGCTTGTCGGCCAGCGGCGTCATCACTTCGTCGAACTTTTCCTTGCTGCCGAGGGCTCGGCCACCGGAGACGATGATCTTGGCGGCCGTGAGTTCGGGGCGGTCGCTCTTGGCGATTTCGCTGCCCATGAAGCTGCTCTTGCCAGCGTCTGCGGTGGCTGCGGCGGTTTCAACGGCTGCGGAACCGCCCGTGGCGGCTGCGGCGTCAAAGCCCGTGGCGCGCACGGTGATGACCTTTACGCTGTCGGCGCTTTGCACGGTGGCAATGGCGTTGCCGGCGTAGATGGGGCGCTCGAAGGTGTCGCCAGAAATCACCTTGGTGATGTCGCTGACCTGCGCCACGTCCAGCTTGGCGGCCACGCGGGGCGCCACGTTGCGGCCGCTGGCGGTGGCCGGGAACAGGATGTGGCTGTAGTTGCCTGCGATGGCGAGCACTTGCGCGGCCACGTTCTCGGCCAGGCCGTGTTCCAGGCCAGGGGCGTCGGCGTGGATGACCTTGGCGACACCGGCGATCTGGGCGGCTGCGGCGGCGGCTGCACCGGCGTTGTGGCCGGCCACCAGCACGTGCACGTCGCCACCGCAGGCCACAGCGGCCGTCACGGTGTTCAGCGTGGCGCCCTTGATGGACGCGTTGTTGTGTTCAGCAATCACGAGTACCGACATTTAGATCACCTTCGCTTCGTTCTTGAGTTTTTCAACGAGTGCCGCTACGTCGGCCACCTTGATGCCAGCACCGCGCTTGGCGGGCTCGGTCACCTTCAGGGTCTTCAGGCGCGGAGCCACGTCCACGCCGAGGTCTTCGGGCTTGACGGTATCGAGCTGCTTTTTCTTGGCCTTCATGATGTTGGGCAAGGTGACGTAGCGGGGCTCGTTCAGGCGCAGGTCGGTGGTGATGACCGCTGGCAGCGACAGCTGCAGGGTTTCCAGGCCGCCGTCCACTTCGCGCGTCACGCTGACCTTGTCGGCCGACAGTTCGACTTTGTTGGCGAACGTGGCCTGGGGCAGGTCTGCCAGGGCCGCGAGCATCTGGCCGGTCTGGTTGGCGTCGTCGTCGATGGCTTGCTTGCCCAAGATGATGAGAGAAGGCTGTTCTTTGTCGACCAGGGCCTTCAAGAGCTTGGCCACGGCCAGGGGCTGCAGCTCGACGTCGGTTTCCACCAGGATGGAGCGGTCTGCACCGATGGCCATGGCAGTGCGCAGGGTTTCCTGGCACTGGGCCACGCCGCAGGAGACTGCGATGACTTCGGTCACCAGGCCTTTTTCTTTCAGGCGCACGGCCTCTTCAACGGCGATTTCGTCAAAGGGGTTCATGCTCATCTTCACGTTGGCGATGTCCACACCCGAGTTGTCCGATTTGACGCGGACCTTCACGTTGTAGTCCACCACGCGCTTGACAGGGACGAGAACTTTCATGGGATTGTTTTCCTTGATTTTTGTTGTGGGAGTGCGGGTGCGCAGGCTTACTCGTTCGAGATGCCCTTGTCGCGGATCACAGTACCCCACTTGACGTAGTCCTGCTGAATGCGGCGGGCCATCTTGTCGGGCGCTTGGTATGCAGCGATGGCGCCTGCATTCAACAACTTGTCCTGCGTGTCCTTCTCGGCCAGGATTTGCTGCACCTCGGTTGCGATGCGGTCCACCACGGCTTTGGGCGTACCGGGCGGCGCCAGCAGACCACCCCACGAGACGGCCTCGTAGCCCTTGAAGCCCTGCTCGGCGATGGTCTTGACATCGGGCAGCATGGCCACGCGCTGGGGTGATCCTACTGCGATGGCGCGCAGCTTCCCCGTCTGGATGTGCGGCAGCGCAGCCACCAGATCGGCGTACATCAGCGGCACCTGGCCGCCGATGGTGTCGGTAATGGCGGGCACGCCCCCTTTGTAGGGAATGTGCTGCATTTCAAAGCCCCCCATCTGCTTGAGCAGCTCCATGCTCAAATGGCCAAAGCTGCCCGCACCTGAGCTGGTGTAGTTGAGCTGACCTGGCCGGGCCTTGGCATGGGTAATGAGCTTTTGCAGGTCGGTCACAGAAGGCATCTGGGCAGGATTGACCACCACGACGATGGGCAGGTCGTACACCGTGGCCACGGGCGTGAAGTCTTTCACCGTGTCGTAGCCCGCCTTCTTGTACAGATGCGGCGCCAGCAGCGTGGGCGTGGCCAGCATCATGAGCGTGTAGCCGTCGGCCGGGCTCTTGGCCACCTGGGCGGCAGCGATGGAGCCCGAAGCCCCTGCACGGTTTTCCACCACCACGGGCTGGCCCAGCCGTTCGGCCAGGCGTTGGCCCACGATGCGCGAGGCAGTATCGGTAGGGCCGCCTGCCGGGAAGGGCACCACCAGCTTGATCATCCTGGTGGGCCAGGCTTGGGCGTGTGCCGGGGCCGTGCCCCACAGGACGCTGGCCGCCAGAGCGGCGGACACGGCCAGCACGGCGCGGCGGGCTGCGAAGGTGCGAGAGACAAACATTGGGGTCAAAACGGGCACAGGTTGTTGGAGGGGTTGCATCAGTCCAGCTTGGCGCCGGACACCTTGACCACGCGCTCCCAGACGGGTGCATCTTTTTTGAACTGGGCGCCGAACTGTTCGGGGCTACTGCCGACGGGGATGAAACCCATCTGCTGGATGCGCTCACGCACCTCAGGCAGCGCAATCACGGCCTGCAGCTCGCGGCCCAGGCGGGCCACGACCTCCGGCGGGGTGTTGGCCGGGGCGCTCATGCCCAACCAGCCTGTCACCTGGAACACCTCGTCCTTGATGCCCTGCTCGGCCATGGTGGCCAGCTTGGGAAGCGCATCCATGCGCTGGGTGCCCGTCACGGCCAGCGGCTTGAGACGGCCCGAATCAATGTACGGCCGGGCCGACTGCAGGCTGGCAAATGCCATTTGCAACTGCCCGCCCACCAGGTCCTGCAGCATGGGCGCCTCGCCCCTGTAGGCCACATGATTCATGTCGGCCTTGTGCTTGTCGGACAGCCAGGCGCCAGCCAGGTGGGCATACGAGCCCATGCCCCACGAGCCGTAGGCGACCTTGCCCTTGTTGCGGTCGATATAGCTCATCAGCTCGGCCGCGGTGGACACCGGCAGCTGCGGATGCACCAGCAGCACCACCGGAGCCAGGGCGATCTGCGTGATGAGGGCCTGGTCCTTTTGCGGCTGGTACGGCAGGCGCTCGTACAGGTACTGGTTGATCAGCATGGTGGTGCCCAGCGACACCAGCAGCGTGTAGCCGTCGGCCGGTGACTTGAGCGCCTGGTCGGTGCCGGTCACACCGCCAGCGCCGCCACGGTTGTCTACCAACACGGGCTGGCCCAGGCGGGCCGAGAGCTTCTCGCCCAGCGTGCGGGCGGTGATGTCGGTGGCGCCACCGGCCTGGTAGGGCACGATCAGCTTGATGGGCTTGCTGGGCCAGGCATCTTTGCCCGACTGGGCCAGTGCGGAACCCAGCAGGCCGGTGCTGGCCAAGGCGGCCAAGCCCTGCAGGACGCGGCGGCGGTGAATGCGGGTGATGTTCATGTTTGTCTCCTGGTTGAGGTTGAAATTTGCTCTAGCGCTTACCTAACAAGCGATTGAAGCTATTATTTTTATAGTATTTAGAGCGATGGAAGCGTGAGCACGCCCTTGTCGCGCAGGGCTTCAAGCTCTGCCTCGGGCAGCTGCAGCAGTTGCTGCAGCACCTCCCGCGTGGCGGCGCCCAGCGTGGGCGGGGCGTTGCGGATGGGCAGGCGCTGCCCATCGAGTCGATAAGGCGGCGCGAACACATGCGTAGTGCCCGCCACGGGGTGGGGCATTTCCTGCAGCAGGCCGCCGCGGCGCGTGCGCTCGCTGGTCAGCGCCTCGTGCAGGCCGGCCACCCTGCCGCAAGGGATGCCAGCAGCGGTCAGGCGTTCGAGCAGCACATCACGCGGGAAGCTGGCAATCAACGCCTTCATCTGGGGCAGCAGGATCAGTCGATTGCGGGCACGCTCGACATTGGTGGCAAAACGGGGGTCTTCGACGATATCCGGACGCATCACCACCTGGCGGCAGAACTTGTCGAACTGGCTGTTGTTGCCCACGGCGATGATGAGCGGACCATCCTGTGCCTCGAACATGCCGTAGGGCACGATGGACGGGTGGGCGTTGCCGTAGCGCTGCGGGTCGTGGCCCAGCAGCATGGCGTCCAGGCCGTAGTAGCCGGTGATCATCAGACCGCAGTCGTACAGCGCCATCTCGATGTGGCGGCCCTTGCCCGTGCGCTCCCGCCGGAACAGCGCGGCCAGCACGGCCTGCGCCGCATACATGCCGGTCATCATGTCCACCGCGGCCACGCCGAACTTCAGCGGGGGCTGGCTGGCCTCACCGTTGATGGCCATCAGACCCGCCTCGCCCTGAATCACCAGGTCGTAGCCGGGTCGCTTGGCCTCGGGGCCGGAGCTGTCGTAGCCCGCCACCGAGCAGTAGATGAGGTCGGGCTTGATGGCCTTGAGCTGCTCGTAGCCCAGGCCCAGCTTCTCGGCACCACCGGTCTTGAAGTTCTGGATCACCACATCGCACTGCGGCAGCAAATCGCGGATGATCTTCACGCCTTCGGGCGTCTGCAAATCCACCGTGATGGACCGCTTGTTGCGGTTCATGCTGTTGTAGTAGGTGGTCTCGGTCTTGCCGATGCGCATGCCCCAGTCGCGGGTGTCGTCGCCCCGGCCGGGGTGCTCCACCTTGATGACGTCAGCGCCAAAGTCGGCCAGCACCTGGCCGCACAGCGGCCCGGCAAACACGCGCGAGAGGTCGAGCACGCGCACGCCGTCGAGCGGGAAGTCCATGCCCTCGGGCAGCGGGGGTGTCGGTGTTGTAGTGGTCATTTCGTAGTGTCGGGTTGGGTAGCGGCAGTGGCAGGAGCCTGGCGCAAGCGTGCGAAATCGGCCGGGCGCTTTTCCAGAAACGCAGCGATGCCTTCGCGGGATTCTTCGGTGGCCTGTGACAGCACCATCAGCTGTGCCTCCAGCTCCAGCTGGTCAGCCAGCGGCTGCACATAGGCGCTGCGGCACAGGGCCTTGATGTTCGCCATCGCGGTGTCAGGCCCGGTGGCAACTTGCGCAGCCAGGGCCACGGCCTGGGCGAGTGCCTCGCCCGGCTCGGCCAGGCGGTTGACGGGGCCGAGCGCATGCAGCCGCTCGCCGGAGATGCGTTCGCCCGTGAGGCACAGCTCGGTCAACACCTGGCGGGACACAAACTCGGCCAGGAAGGCGGTGGCACCGCCGTCGGGCGTGAGGCCCACCTTCACATACGCGACCGAGAACACGGCATTGCGCGCAGCCACCAGCATGTCGCAGGCCAGCGCCAGCGACAGGCCGGCGCCCGCCGCAGCGCCCTCCACCGCGGCAATGACCGGCTTGCGGCAATCGCGCACGGTGCGGATCAGGTCGTGCAGGCCTTCGAGCTTGGCGCGGCGCTCTTCCACGGGCAGCTCGCGCCGCTTGGCCAGTTGGCGCAGGTCGCCGCCCGCGCAAAAGTGCCCGCCTTCACCCGTGAGCACGATGGCGCCCACGGTGGGGTCGGCCTCGGCCTGTGCCAGTGCCTCGGTCAGCGCCGCATAGAACGCGGGCGACAGCGCATTGCGCGCGGCAGGGTTGTTGTTGGAGAGCACGAGCACCGCGCCCTCACGGCGTTGCAGCAGAGGCAGTGGCTGCTCCATGGCTTCAGCTCCGACCCAGCGCGATAAAGCGCGCCAGGTGGTGGTCTTCATCGCCAAACTGGTGGTCCACCATGATGAGGCGCTTGGCGTAGTGGGACAGGGGCAGCTCCCACGTCATGCCAATGCCGCCGTGCAGCTGAATGCTTTCTTCAGCCACCAACGCTCCGATGCGGCCCATGGTGACCTTGGCGGCCGACAGCGCGCGCTCGCGCTCGGTGCGGTCGGTGCTGTCCATCGCGGCCGCTGCGTTGATGACGGCAGAGCGCGCCTGCTCCACTTCCAGCAGCAGGTCGGCCATGCGGTGCTGCAGGGCCTGAAAGCTGCCAATGGGCACACCAAACTGCTTGCGCGTTTGCAGGTATTCCAGCGTGTGCTTCTTGGCCACATCCATGGCGCCCAGCGCCTCGGCGCACACGGCCAGAATGCCCCAGCCCGCGGCATGTTCCAGTGTGGCAAAACCTTGGCCTTCCGAGCCCACCAGCGCGCCGGCGCCGACTTGCACGTTTTGCAGCGTGATTTCAGCCATACGCCCTCCGTCAACACGGCCCATGCCACGGCGGCTCAGGCCCGCGGCATCGGTGGGCACCAGGAACAGCGAGATACCCTCTTCATCGTCCACGGCGCCCGCTGTGCGGGCACTGACCAACAGCAGTTGAGCCTGGTCGCCATGCAGCACCACGGCCTTGTGGCCGGTGAGCAACCAGCCGTCGCCATTGCGCACGGCGCGGGTGGTCACGCGGTTCAGGGCGTAGTGCGCGCCGGCTTCCTCGTGCGCCAGGGTCACCACGGTGCTGCCGTCGATGATGCTGGCGATGTGTTCCTTTTGCGCAGCGCTGCCCGCCAGGCCCAATGCCCGGCCCACCATGAGTGCACCCACAAACGGCTCGACCACCAGGCCACTGCCCAGGGCTTCAAACACCACGGCCACATCAAAGCCCGCACCGCCAAAGCCGCCATCGGCCTCGGGGAAAAGCGCGCCAATCGCACCCAGCTCCGCAAAGCGTCCCCACAGCGCTGCGTCCATGCCGCTGTCGCCGTAGGCGATGTGGTTGCGGATTTCGATCCCGTACTGCTCGGCCACAAAACGGTTCAGGGTGTCCGCCAGCATGCGGCGGTCTTCGGTATGTTCAAAGTTCATCGCGGCAACCTCACAAACCAAGGATCATTTTGGAAATGATGTTCTTCTGAATTTCATTGGAGCCGCCAAAGATCGACAGCTTGCGGTAGTTGAAGTAATTCGCGGCTGCCGTCGCTGCCTCCTTCGGCCCCACGGGTTCATCGGCATAGCCTTCGTACTGCGCTTCTTCGATGAAAGGCAGCGCATACGGACCCATCGCGCGACGGATGAGCGACAGGATTTCCTGGCGGATCTCGGTGCCACGGATCTTGAGCATGGAGCTTTCAGCCCCCGGCACTCCGCCACCCGCCACGGCGGCAATCACGCGCAGGTTGGTGGTCTTCATGTTCTCCAGGTCAATCTCGACCTGGGCCATGCGGGCGGCAAACAGCGGGTCCTGGTCCAGCGGCTGGCCGTTCTTCATCACCTTGGCGGCCACCACCTTGAGCTTGGCCAGTGCGGCAATGCAGAAGCCCACGCCTGCGATGCCGGTGCGCTCGTAGGTCAGCAGGTACTTGGCATACGTCCAGCCCTTGTTTTCCTCGCCCACCAGGTTTTCCACGGGCACCTTCACGTCGGTGAAGAACACTTCGTTGACTTCCTTGTCGCCATCGAGCGTGCGGATGGGACGCAGCTCCACGCCGGGCGATTGCATGTCCACCAGCAAGAAGCTGATACCCGATTGCGCCTTGGCCTCGCGGTCGGTGCGCACCAGGCAGAAGATCATGTTGGCGTGCTGGCCCTGGGTGGTCCAGGTCTTCTGGCCGTTGACGATGTAGTGGTCACCTGTTTCGTCCGTGACTCGCACTGCCGTGGTCTTCACGGAAGCCAGGTCCGAGCCCGCGCCGGGCTCGGAGTAGCCCTGGCACCACCAGTCCTCACCACTCAGGATGCGCGGCAGCCAGTATTGCTTCTGCGCTTCGTTGCCAAACTTGATGAGCACCGGGCCCAGCATGTTCACGCCAAAGGGCACGATGCGCGGGCCACCGGCCAGCGCGCATTCGGTGTCGAAAATGAACTTCTCGACCGCGCCCCAGCCGGGGCCGCCATAGGCTTCGGGCCAGTGGTTGGCAAGCCAGCCGCGCTCGTTCAGGATGGCGTGCCACTCATCCTGGTCGGCCTTGGACAGGCGCTGCCCGGCCTTGACCTTGGTGGCGATGCGTTCGGGCAGCTTGGCTTTCAAGAAAGCCTGCACCTCGGCGCGGAAGGCTTCCTCTTGGGGGGTGAAATTCAGGTCCATATCGGGTCGCTTGCAGTTTCAGAGTTCGGTGGTGTGGCGCACGGTCAGAAGATTTCAAACAGGCCTGCAGCGCCCATGCCACCGGCAATGCACATCGTCACCACGCCGTACTTGGCCTTGCGGCGGCGGCCTTCGAGCAGCAGGTGGCCCACCAGGCGCGCGCCGGTCATGCCGAAGGGGTGGCCAATGGCAATCGCTCCGCCGTTCACGTTCAGCCGCTCGGACGGAATGCCCAGGCGGCGCTGGCAGTACAGGGCCTGCGAGGCAAAGGCTTCGTTCATCTCCCACAGGTCAATGTCCTGCACCGTGAGGCCGTGGCGCGCCAGCAGCTTGGGCACGGCAAACACGGGGCCAATGCCCATTTCGTCGGGCTCGCAACCGGCCACCGCAAAGCCACGGAACGCGCCCAGGGGCTGCAGGCCCCGGCGCTCGGCTTCTTTCGCTTCCATGAGCACGCAGGCGCTGGAGCCGTCGGACAGCTGCGAGGCGTTGCCTGCGGTGATGAACTGGCCCGGACCTTTCACCGGCTCCAGCTTGGCAAGGCCTTCCAGCGTGGTGCTGGCGCGATTGCAGTTGTCGTGCGTGGCCGTCACTTCGCGGTAGGTGACCTCGCCGGTCTCCTTGTTCTTTTCCATCATGCGCGTGGTGCAGGGCACGATCTCGTCGGCGAACACGCCGCCTTGCTGTGCGGCGGCGGTGCGTTGCTGGCTTTGCAGCGAGAACAGGTCCTGGTCTTCGCGGCTGATGCCGTAGCGGTGGGCCACGATGTCGGCGGTATCGATCATGGCCATGTAGAGGTCGGGCTTGTGCTCTTGCAGCCAGGGGTCGATGTCTGCCGGGTTGCCTGCGCGGATGGCCGAAATGCTTTCCACCCCACCGGCCACCATGGCGGGTACGCCCTCGGCCACGATGCGGCCTGCGGCAATCGCCACCGACTGCAGACCCGATGCGCAAAACCGGCTGGCCACCATGCCCGCCACCGACAGCGGCAAGCCGGCGCGCAGTGCCGTCTGACGACCAATGTTCTTACCCGTGATGCCCTCGGGGTAGCCGCAGCCCATCACCAGGTCTTCGATCAGCTCGGGGTCGATGCCCGAGCGCTCGACCGCCGCCTTGACGGAAAAGGCCGCCAGCTGCGGGCCGGGCGTGGCGTTGAACTCGCCCCGGTGCGACTTGGTCAGCGGGGTGCGGGCAGTGGAAACGATGACGGCTTCACGCATGATTTGCTCCTGATTGAATAGCTGCTTGCGCTTATTAATCAAGCGCTAGAGGCCAAAATGATTTGAATTTGATGAATCTGAAAAATCGAATCGCGAGGCGGGCTCAGCTCTTTTCAGCCTGGTTCAGGCTGTCAAAGTTGCGCCCTTCCCGCACCAGTTGCACCAGCAAGGGCGAGGGCTTCCAGAACAGCGGGTCTTCCTTGGCAAAGGCCTGGATGTCGGCCAGCACCTTGTCCAGTCCGGTCATGTCGGCCCACTTCATGGGGCCGCCACGGTGGCGCGGAAAGCCGTAGCCCGCGACGAAGGTCACGTCCACATCCAGCGGGCGCAGGGCAATGCCTTCGGCCACCACTTTGGCGCCTTCGTTGACCATGGCGGCCATGTAGCGGCGCATGATGTCGTCGGCGCTGAAGCTGCGCGGCGTGATGCCCTTCTTGGCGCGTTCGGAATCCACAATGGCCAGCACTTCAGGGTCGGGCTGGCCCACGCGGGCGCCTTCGGGGTAGAGGTAAAAACCGCGCCCGGTCTTCTGGCCGAACCAGCCGCGCTCGCAGATGCGGTCGGCAATTTCCACGTACCGGGCCTTCGGGTCGCGTGTGGCAGCGCGGCGCTTGCGCGTGGCCCAGCCAATGTCGCCACCGGCCAGGTCCGTCACCTGGCACGGGCCCATGGCGAAACCAAAGCCGCGCACAGCCGCGTCGATTTCGTAGGGGCTGGCGCCGTCTTCCATGAGGTAGTCAGCCGCCTGCTTGTACACGGCCAGGATGCGGTTGCCGATGAAGCCGTCGCACACACCGGCGCGCACGGGCACCTTCTTGAGCTTCTTGGCCAGCTCGAACGCCGTGGCCACCACGTCGGCCGCCACCTTGGCGGGCACCACGATCTCCAGCAGCTTCATGATGTTGGCGGGGCTGAAGAAGTGCAGGCCGATCACGTCCTGCGGGCGGCTGGTGGCTGCGGCAATCGCGTCGATATCGAGGTAAGACGTGTTGGTGGCCAGCACGGCACCGGGCTTGCACACGCGGTCCAGCTCGCGGAACACGGCCTTCTTCACCTCCAGGTCTTCAAACACGGCTTCGATCACCAGGTCCACCTGGGCGATGTCGGCGTAGTTGGTGCTGCCGCTGTAGCGCGCCATCACGGCGGCCTTGGCGGCATCGGTCATGCGGCCCTTGGCCACCAGGCCGTTGTAGACCTTCTCGACATTGGCGCGGCCACGGGCGATGGACTCGGCATCGCGCTCGATCATGGTCACGGGCAAACCGGCATCCAGTGCGGCCACGGCAATGCCCGCCCCCATGGTGCCGCCGCCGATCACGGCAATGCTGGCCACGGGGCGCGGCTGTGTGGCCTGGGCTTCGGGCACCTTGACGACCTCGCGTTCGGCAAAAAAGGCGTGGATGAGACCGGCGCGCTGCGGGCTGTCGATGCATTCCATGAACAGGGCGCGTTCGCGCGCTAAGCCTCCGTCAAACGGGAGCTGCACGGCGGCCTGCACGCATTCGATGATCTTGAGGGGTGAGAACAGGCCGCGCGACTTTTTGGCGGTCTCAGCCTTCTGTGCGTCCAGCCAGGCCAGTGCAGCCTGCGGCTCGGCAATGGCCAGGTCACGCGTGCGGCGCACGGGGGCATTGGCAGCCAGCAGTTCGCGCAAGTAGGCCAGGCCTGCGGCCAGCGGGTCGGTGCCTTCCACCAGCTTGTCCACCAGCCCAGCCTGCAGCGCGGCCTGGGCCTTGAGGGGCTGGCCGCTGAGCATGAGGGTGGTGGCGGCCTGCACGCCCATCAAGCGCGGGGCGCGCTGGGTGCCTCCCGAGCCGGGCAGCAGGCCCAGGTTCACCTCGGGCAGGCCCAGCGTAGCGGCAGGCAATGCCAGGCGGTAATGGGCTGACAGAGCCACTTCGAGACCGCCGCCCAGCGCCGCACCGTGCAGCACGGCCACCACGGGCTTGTTCAGGTTTTCGATGGCGCGGCAGACCTCGGGCAGGATGGGGGCAACCGGTGGCTTGCCGAATTCGCGGATATCCGCCCCGGCAATGAAGGCCTTGCCAGCGCCCACCAGCAGCACGGCCGCCACTGCGGCGTCGGCCTGCGCCTGCTGCATGGCGGCCAACAGGCCCTGGCGCACGGCGGCGCCCAGGGCGTTGACGGGTGGGTTGTCGATGGTGACGACAAGCACATCGCCCTGCAGCGCGGTGGTGACAACGGAAGATGCGGGAATGGCGGCGCCCATGCTGGAAAGTCTCCTGGTCGATGGCTATTGACTGCCTGTGAATGACTCGGTGATTGTTGATGCGTGAAGTTATCTTGACAATTACATAGCCCGTTGACAGACTGTCAAACGCCTTTTGACAAACACCCCCGCAACGGCATCCCGCGCCACCTCCCTGTTCAATGGAACTCACCTCCCTCACCGTGCTGGTCGACATCCTCGATGCCGGCAACCTCAGCCAGGCCGCCCGCAACCTGAAGATGTCCCGTGCCAACGTCAGCTACCACCTGCACCAGCTCGAAAAGTCAGTGGGTGTGCAGCTGGTGCGCCGCACCACGCGCCGGGTGGAGCCCACCGAGGTGGGCCTGCGCCTGTATGCCCATGGCCGCGCCATTCAGAACGAGATGTTGGCCGCGCGCGAGACCATTGCCACGCTGGGCCAGGGCCTGCAGGGCCGCGTGGGCCTGAGCGTGCCCAGTGGCTACGGGCAGATGGTGATGTCAGACTGGCTGATCGACTTCAAGCGGCTGTACCCTGGCATCGTGCTGGATGTGCGCTTTGAAAATCGGGTGGACGACCTCATCCGCGATGAGGTGGACATCGCCATCCGCGTGATGCCCGAGCCCCCACCCACGCTGGTGGCGCGCGACCTAGGCAGCGTGCGCTACATCGCCTGCGCATCGCGGGGGTACGCCGAGGCGCATGGGCTGCCCCAAAGCTTTGAAGCGCTGCAGGCCGCGCCGGTGATCACCGCAGGGGTGGTGGGCAAGCAGCTGCGCCTGCGCGGGTACCGGGGTGACCAGCGCCAGGAAGCCCTGCTGGAGCCCACCCTCATTTCGGAGCACTTTCCGTTTCTGCGCCAAGGCATCCTGGCAGGGCTGGGCGTAGGGCTGGTACCGGATTACGTGGTGCAGGACGCCGTGTCCAGTGGGGAAGTGCTGACCACGCTGGACGACTGGCGGTTGAGCATTTTTGGCACCCAGATGTTCATGCTCTACATGCCCAACCGCCACCAGACGCGTGCGGTGCGCACCTGCATTGACTACCTGCTGGGGCGGGCCCTGCCGGCAGCCGGCCAAGGAGTGACTGCGGAGCCAGGATGAGCATCTTCTGCGCGTTTACAAGAAAAAATAGCCGCAAGCGCAGGTATTCATTGCGCTAGCAGCTATTTTATTGATAGCAATCGCTACTGCGACAGTAGCAATGCCGGATGAGTCCCTCCGCCGCGCGTCAGCAAACCCGCGTGGCGGCTGGCATCAGATCCGCCCTTCCTCCACCGCATGGCACGCAATGCGGATGCCACCAATGCTCTTGAGCTGGGGGCGCTCGGTGCGGCAGCGGTCGTTCACATGCGGGCAGCGGGGGTTGAAGGCGCAACCGGGTGGTGGGTTCAGCGGGTTGGGCACCTCGCCCTGCACGGGGGTGCGGGCCTTGCCGGTGTCGTGCATCTTGGGGATGGCATCGAGCAGCATGCGGGTGTACGGGTGGCGGGGCGTGTCAAACAACGTGTGTTTGTCGGCCAGCTCCACCAGGCGGCCCAAGTACATCACGCCGACCTGGTCGCTGACGTGGCGCACCACGGCCAGGTTGTGGCTGATGAACAGGTAGGTGAGATGCCGCTCGCGCTGCAGGTCCTTCATGATGTTGAGCACCTGGGCCTGCACCGACACGTCAAGTGCACTCGTCGGCTCGTCGCACACCAGGAACTCGGGCTCGGTGGCCAAGGCGCGCGCGATGGAGATGCGCTGACGCTGGCCGCCGGAGAACTGGTGCGGGTATTTCACCATGTCCAGCGGCGACAGGCCCACGGACTTGAGCAGTTCACCCACGCGCTGCTTGAGCTCAGCCTTGTCGGTAATGAGGCCATGCTCCTTGAGCGGCTCGCCAATGATGTCTTCGACCAGCCAGCGGGGGTTCAGGCTGGCATACGGGTCCTGGAAGATCATCTGGATGCGGCGGCGCATGGCCTTGGCGTCGTTGCCCTTGAAGGCGGCGTGCGCATCCTGGTTGTCAAACGTGAGGCCGCCGCGTGTGGGCTCGTACAAACCCACCAGCAGGCGCGCCACGGTGCTTTTGCCGCAGCCGGACTCACCCACCAGGGCCAGGGTCTTGCCTTTTTCGATCTCGAAACTCACGCCGTCCACCGCATGCAGCAGCGTGCGGGGCTTGCGCTCGATCACGCGGTTGAGCCAGGGGGCGGACACGTCAAAAGTCTTGGCCAGGTCGTGCGCCTGCACCAAAGCCTTGCTCTTCATTGCTGCGCTCATGCGGTCACCTCGGTTTTTGTCGTGGCACCAGCGTGCAGCCAGCAGGCGGCGCGGGTGGAGCCTGCGTCCATCAGGTCGGGGCGATCAGTCATGCAGCGGTCAAAAGTCTGGGGGCAGCGCGGGTTGTAGGCACAGCCCTGGGGAATGGCGTTCAGACGGGGCATGGCGCCGTCGATCTGGTTCAGGCGTTCACGGTCCACCGTCATGTCGGGGATGGAGGCCATGAGGCCGCTGGTGTACGGGTGCGAGGGCTTGTTGATGACGTCGTGCACGGGGCCGATCTCGGCCACGCGCCCGGCATACAGCACGGCCACGCGGTCGCAGGTCTCGGCGATCACGCCCATGTCGTGGGTGATCAGCATCACCGCGGCACCGCGCGATTTGCAGATGTTTTTCAGCAGCGTGATGATCTGCGCCTGGATGGACACGTCGAGCGCCGTGGTGGGCTCATCGGCCACGATGAGCTTGGGCTCGGCCGCCAGGGCCAGGGCAATCACCACGCGCTGGCGCATGCCACCGGAGAACTGGTGCGGGTAGTGGTCGATGCGCTCTGCAGCGGCCGGAATGCCGGTGTCTTGCAGCAGCGCAATGGCACGCTGGCGCGCCTCGGCGGGCGTGACCGGCAGGTGGGCCAGGATGGTTTCGGTGAGCTGTCGGCCCACGGTGTACAGCGGGTTCAGCGAGGTCAGCGGGTCTTGAAAGATCGCGCCGATGCGGCGGCCACGGATGTGGCGCATTTCCTCATTGCTCAGGTTGTCGATGCGCTGGCCTTCGAGCAGTATCTGGCCAGATGCCACGCGGCCCGGGGGCTCCAGCAGGCCGATGATGGCAGCGCCAGTGAGCGATTTGCCCGCGCCGGACTCCCCCACCACGCCCAGGATCTCGCCGGGTGCAATGGAGAAGGAAATGTCGTCCAGGGCGCGCAGGGTACCGCGACGGCCCGGGAATTCGACAACGAGGTTTTTGACTTCTAGGAGACTCATGGGGATATCGCTTTTCTTGTTCTTGTTCAGCGCAGGCGCGGATTGAGGGCATCACGCAACCAGTCGCCGAGCAAGTTCACACTCAGGGCGATCAGCACCAGCATGGCACCGGGGAACACGGTGATCCACCATTCGCCGGAGAACAGGTAGTCGTTGCCGATGCGGATTAGCGTGCCCAGCGAAGGCGAGGTGGGCGGTGCGCCCACGCCCAGGAAGGACAATGTGGCCTCGGTGATGATGGCCGTGGCCACCTGGATGGTGGCCAGCACCATCACAGGGCCCATGACGTTGGGCAGCACGTGCTTGCGCATGATGCGCAGCGGCGAAACGCCCGTCACGCGGGCAGCCTGCACGTATTCCTTGTTGCGCTCGACCAGGGTGGAGCCGCGCACCGTGCGCGCGTACTGCACCCAGCCCGTGAGCGAGATGGAGATGATCAGCACACCAAATGCCAGCGACTCGTGCGCGTTGGGGAACAGCGCACGGCCCACACCCGCAATCAGCAGCGCCACCAGGATGGCGGGGAACGACAGCATCACGTCGCACAGGCGCATGAGCACGGCATCGATCCAGCCGCCGCGAAAGCCGGCCAGCAGTCCAAACGCCACGCCCACCACCACGGAGAGCACCACCGAGGCGAGGCCCACCACAAGGGAAATGCGCGCTCCATAGATGAGGGCGGAAAGGATGTCCCGGCCCTGGTCGTCGGTGCCCAGGGGGTACTTCATGGAGCCCTCGGCGCTCCAGGCCGGTGGCAGCCGCGCGTCGCTGAGTTCGAGCGTGGCCAGGTCAAAGGGGTTATGGGGCGCGACCCATCCGGCAAATACCGAACAGAACACACAGATCAGCGCGATGGCAGCGGCCACCATCGCCATGGGCGATGTGCGGAAGCTGTAGCCAACATCGCTGTCAAACCAGCGGGCAAGGGTTGTTTTCATTGTGGGAAACCAGTAAACAAGCACCAACGCAGAGCCCGGGTAGCGGCCATGCGTTGGTGTGGACTTTCAAAGAACCGGTCGTTCTCTCTTTTCTCTGCGATCGACTAACGTAGGGACTTCTGCACCCCTTCTTACTTGGTGATGCTCATCCACTTGAAGTGCATGAAGTTGTCGGCCAGCTGCACAAGCTTGACGTTCTTGCCCACGCCCCAGGCCAGCGCTTGCTGGTGCAGGGGAATGTGGCCAACATCGGCAGCGTGCAGATCGAAGACTTCCTTGATCATCGCGTTGCGCTTGACCTTGTCGGTCTCGGCCTGGATCTTGAGTGTCAGCTCATCGACCTTGGGGTTGCAGTAGGCGCCCAGGTTGAACTGGCCGGACCCCTTGTCATCCACGCAGCGCATGAGGGCGTTGAGCGCGTTGTGCGAGTCGTAGGTGGCGGGCGTCCAGCCCAGCATGTAAAAGCTGGTGTCGCGGCGCAGCACCTTGGGGAAGTAGGTGCCCTTGGTTTCGGCCTGCAGGTTGATCTTGACGTTGATGCGCGAGAGGTTGGCGGCCACCGTCTGGCAGATGCGGCCATCATTCACGTAGCGGTCGTTCGGGCAGTTCATGGCCACTTCGAAGCCGTTGGGATAGCCGGCTTCGGCCATCAGCTTCTTGGCAGCTTCGACGTCGTAGGGAAGGCGCTTCGCGTCAGGCTGGAAGCCATTGATGCCGGGACCCACGAGCAGGGCCGAGGGGTTGGATGCACCACGCATCACGGTCTTCTTGATCCCTTCGATGTCGATGGCCTGGTAGAAGGCCTGGCGCACACGCTTGTCCTTGAAGGGGTTCTTGCCCTTGACGTTGGAGTACAGCAGCTCGTCACGCTTTTGGTCCATGCCCAGGAAGATGGTGCGCAGTTCGGGGCCGGTGATGGCACGGGTGTTGGCGCTGCCGTTCACGCGTTCGATGTCCTGCACGGGTACGGGTTCCATCACGTCCACCTCGCCCGAAAGCAGGGCGGCCACACGGGTCGCATCGTTGCCGATGGGGGTGAAAACGACTTCGCTGACGTTGCCTTCGATCTTGCCCCAGTAGCTGCCGTTGCGTGTAAACACCGAGCGCACGTTGGGCTGGCGCTCACGCAGGCGGAAGGGGCCCGTGCCGTTGGCACGGAACGAGGCGGCGTTCTCGATGCCCTTGCGGCGGTCCACCGGGCCCAGGGCCTGGTTGGTCTCGCACCACTTCTTGCTCATCATGTACACGAGCGAGATCACATCCGGCAGGATCGGGAAGGGGGTCTTGGTTTCGATTTCGACCGTGTGGTCGTCGATCTTGCGCACTTCCTTGAAGTCGTTGGTGTAGCTCTTCATGTCCGAGCCTTCCACCTGGGTGCGCCCGAAGCTGAACACCACGTCATCGGCCGTGAAAGGGGTGCCGTCGTGGAATTGCACGCCCTTGCGCAACTCGAAACGCCACACGGTGGGCGACGTCTGCTTCCAGCTCGTCGCCAGGGCAGGCGCCAGGCTCAGGTCCTTGTTGCGGCCGACCAGCGGCTCATAGACGTTGCCGGTGACGCTCAGCTGCAGCGACTCATTGAGCGAGTGGGGGTCCATCGACAGCGAGTCACCCTGGTTGGCGATGCGGATGGTCTGAGCTTGGGCCACCAGGCTCGCCGCCGCCAACGCGGTAAAGAGAGCGGTCAGAGCGATTTTTTTATGGAATTTCATGGAAACCTCCAGGTTGGGGAAAGCGGGGTGAAAGGGTTGGGCCGTGGCACGGTCGTGCAAATGGGCAGGCTGGCTGGACGGTGCTTCAAGCTGCCGCCAAAGGCATGGCCTGCTCGATAAGGCTTGCGTGCAGCGCTGAGCCCAGGGGCAGGATGTCGTCGTTGAAGTCGTAGCGGCTGTTGTGCAAGGCGCTGCCACTGGCCCCTGTGCCCTGGCCGATGCGCAGATAGGCACCGGGGCGGGTCTGGAGCATGAAGGCGAAGTCCTCGGCGCCCATACTGGGCTCCAGGTCACGCACCACATGGTCGGCACCCAGCAGGGATTCGGCCACGTCGCCGGCAAAGATGGCTTCGCTTTCGCTGTTGATCGTGGCCGGGTAGATGCGCTCGTAGTGCACCGTGGCCGTGGCGCCAAAGCCCAGGGCGATGGCGTTGCACAGCTCCTTGAGGCGCTTTTCCACCATCTCCTGCACGACCGGATCGAATGTCCGCACGGTGCCCACCAGCGTGGCAGAGCCCGGCAGCACACTGAAGGCCCCCAGGTCGCCAGCCTGTGCGGCGCAGATGCTGACCACGGCGCTTTCAATGGGGCGCACATTGCGCGAGACAATGCTTTGCGCGGCCGTAATGATGTGCGCGGCCACAACCAGCACGTCCACCGTCTGATAGGCATGGGCACCGTGGCCGCCACGTCCCGTGATCTCGATGGTGAAGCGATCCGCCGCAGCCATCATGGGGCCGGAGTTGATACCCACGGTGCCGGGCTTCATCGCGGGCCAGTTGTGCATGGCGTAGATGGATTGCACCGGGAAGCGGTCAAACAGCCCGTCTTCCATCATGACGCGGGCGCCAGCAAAACCTTCTTCACCCGGCTGAAACACGAGCACGGCTGTGCCGTCGAAGTTGCGGGTCTCGGCCAGGTAGCGCGCAGCCCCCACCAGCATGGCGGTGTGGCCGTCGTGGCCGCAGCCATGCATGAGGCCGGGCTTGCACGACTTCCAGGAGAAATCGTTGTGCTCGGCCAGCGGCAGCGCATCCATGTCGGCACGCAGGCCGACCATGCTGCCACTGGAGGTGCTGCGGCCGCGGATCACGCCCACGACTCCCGTGCGGCCAATGCCGTCGTGGATCTCGTCCACGCCGCAGAGCTTCAGGGCCTCTTTGACGCGCGTGCTGGTGTAGATCTCCTCGAAACCCAGCTCAGGGTGGGCATGCAGGTCCCGGCGCAGCGCGGTCAGCTCGGGGTGGTACTGCGCAATGTGCGCAAACGCCCGGCCTCCGGCTTTGTATCGAAGCGACTGCATGTCAGGCGTCCCGAAAGCTCGTGCAGCGCCAGCAGCCGGCAAAACCGGCGCGGCACAGGCCAGCGCTCCCGCGCAAGGGCCGCCCCGCCGCGCTGGGAGCGTCCCCCCTTTGGGGGGATGGCGCGAAGCGACTCAAGGGGGAGTTCATTCAATGCCCTCCTGCCTTGCCTACGCGCAGGCGTGGGTCGACCGCAAAATACAACAGGTCCACCACCAGATTGATCACCACAAAGATCAAGGCGATCAGGCACAGGTAGGCGGCCATCACCGGAATGTCGGCAAAGGTCACGGCCTGGATGAACAGCAGGCCCATGCCGGGCCACTGGAACACGGTCTCGGTGATGATGGCGAAGGCAATCAGACCACCCAGCTGCAGTCCGGTGATGGTCATCACGGGCACCAGCGTGTTCTTGAGCGCATGGCCGAAGTGAATGGCGCGATTGGACAGGCCCCGGGCGCGTGCGAACTTGATGTAGTCTGTGCGCAGCACCTCCAGCATTTCTGCGCGCACCAGCCGCATGATCAGCGTGAGCTGGAAAATCGCCAGCGTGATGGCAGGCAGCGTGATGTGGTGCCAGCCCTTGGCCTTGAGCAGGCCCGTGCTCCACCATCCCATCTGTACCACTTCACCGCGCCCGAAGCTGGGGAACCAGCCCAGGGTGACAGCGAACACCAGGATCAGCAGGATGCCGATCAGGAACGTTGGCAGCGACACGCCCAGCAGTGAGATGGTCATGAACAGCTGGCTTGTGAAGGTGCCGCGCTTGAGGGCTGCATACACGCCCATGGGCACGCCAATGACCAGGGCCAGGAAAGCAGCCACCAAGGCCAGCTCCAGTGTGGCAGGAAAACGCTCTGCAATCAGCCGCGAAACCTTGGCACCCTGGCGCAGGCTCAGGCCGAATTCGCCCTGGGCTGCGTTGACCAAGAAATGCCAGAACTGTATGAAAAAGGGCTTGTCCAGACCGAGCGAGGCGCGCAGTTCGCGGATCTGCTCGGGAGTGGCGTCCTGGCCCAGCAGGAACACCACAGGGTCTCCCACGTACTGGAACAGCATGAAGGAGATGAAGGCCACCGTGACCATGACAATCACAGCCTGTATCAGGCGGCGCAATATAAAGGCGAGCATCGGAGAGTCGATTGAGTGTTCGATGGGAACGCCACAGCCACTTTTGATGGCAGGGCGCTGGCAGGCAATATGCGGTCGTCAAACCGGACCAGAAAACAAAACAAAGAAAGCAAGGGCCTCTAGGGATGACCTGTATCACTCCCTGCGGTCTGTGATAGCGCGGCCTCGGGCGGTCCGCCGCGTTGCTTTTCTTGCCAATAGCTTGGCTATTGGCTGCAAAAAGACGCCTTGCGGCCCATCCCGATCCGCACTACCACAGCCTCACGAGGGTTATGCAGGTCATCCCTAGGCCCTTGCTCTCAGTGTGTCAGGCACCGGTCAATTCACCTTGACGGTGCGCATGTCCACGCGGTTATCCGCGCGGTGAACCAGTTCAATGTTCTTCTTCACGGCCCATGGGATCACCTGGTCATGCAGAGGAATGTGGGACACGGTGTCGTTGGACAGTTGCAGCGCTTCCGTCAGCATGCGGGCGCGCACGGGTGCATCGGTTTCTGCCTTGATGCGGTCCACCAGATAGTCCATGCGCTGGTTGCTGTAGCGACCCACGTTGTAGTTGCCGTCACCACCTTGGCCCACAGTGCGGACCAGCGATTGCAGGCTGTACAGCGCATCGAAGGTCGGCACGCCCCAGCCCAGCATGTAGATGCTGGCTTCGTAGCGCTGGATCATCGGGAAGTAATTGACCAGGGGCAGCGTGCGCAGCTTGGCCTTCACGCCCACGCGCGACCACATGGCGGTCACGGCCTGGCAGATGGCTTCGTCATTGATGTAGCGGTTGTTGGGGCAGGCAAAGTCCACCTCAAAACCATCGGGGTAACCAGCCTCGGCCAGCAGCTTCTTGGAGGCTTCAACGCTGTAGGGGAAACGCTTGCCAACGGCCTCGGTATAACCCGCCACCTGTGGGGCCACGATGGTGCCCGTGGGCTTGCCCAGGCCACGCATGATGTTGCGGGAAATGGTTTCTGCGTCAATCGCCTGGTACAGGGCCTTGCGCACGCGCACGTCCTTGAGCGGATTTTTGCCCTTGATGTTGGAGCCTGGCAGTTCGTCGCGGAACTGATCCATACCCAGGAAGATGGTGCGGTTCTCAATGCCGTCAATCACCTTGAGGTCGGGGCTGGCGCGCAAGCGGCCCAGATCCTGGGGAGTGGGGTCGAGCACCATGTCCACTTCGCCCGACAGCAGGGCTGCAATGCGTGTGGCAG
Organism: Acidovorax sp. NN32; assembly: GCF_057597245.1. Classification (NCBI taxonomy): domain Bacteria; kingdom Pseudomonadati; phylum Pseudomonadota; class Betaproteobacteria; order Burkholderiales; family Comamonadaceae; genus Acidovorax; species Acidovorax sp. NN32. The sequence continues at coordinate 1,013,926 of NZ_CP199679.1, read as the reverse complement.
CAGACTTGATCGGGGTGTAGACGATTTCAGTCACGTTCCCGTCCATCTTGCCCCACCAGTTGGGGTTGCGCTTGAACACCATCTTCACATCAGGCTGCCACGATTCCAGCGTGTAGGGACCGGTGCCCATGGCATTGCGGTGGGCAAAGTTTTCATCGCTGCCCTTGATGTCTTTGGGGTCGACCGACTTGTTCTTTTCCGCCCAGGCCTTGCTCATCATGCGCAGTTCGGTCATCTGGCGCAGCAGCACGGGGTTGGGCGCGGTCAGGATGACGTCGATGGTTTGCGCATCCACCTTGTTGATCTTGCTGATGCCCTGGATGTAGGGAGTGAAGTTCGATGTCTTGGCCATCGCGCGCTGCAGCGAATACACCGCGTCGTCGGCGGTGAAGGCTGAACCATCATGGAACTTCACGCCTTGGCGCAGCGTGAAACGCACCTGCGTGGGGCTGATTTCTTTCCAGGCCGTTGCCAGCACGGGTTCTACGTCAAAGGTCTTGCTGTTGTAGTAAACCAGGCTTTCATACACATTCGCATGGATGCCATTCTGGAGCGCGTTGTTCTGGGAATGGATATCCCAGGTCGCGATTTCCCCCTGGCTAGCCCATTTGAAGGGCTTGGCATGCAGGGCTGGTGCTGCAAGCAGTGCAGCAGCCGCGGCCACCGACAAAAGACTGTATTTGAGTTTCATGGAACCCTCTTGAATAAAAGTTTTACTATGCAGTAAAGGTTGCTCTATAGCCAACGGGAAATCCCTGAATCCCGGGCACTACGAAGGGCCTCTAAGGGCTGATTTTGTAGGGAAGCAGCACGCAAGGATGGTGCCAAGAATCTGCACCAAAGCAAACAAGAGGAAGAAACCTCGGAGACAGTGCGAAGGATGCCATTGCCCGACGTCAACCGACCGATCTGTAGGGAGGATGTACCCGGAGTTACATACAGGAAGTCCGAACAACCAACCACCAAGCACAAATCAGCAGACAAAAAAAAGCCGCCCGAAGGCGGCTTTTTTAGCTTTGATACCGGTAACTGGCCAGAAGCCAGTCTCGATATTAGAAGCTGTGACGGATACCGAAGTCGTAGCCGTTGGAGTTGTCGCCAGCAGCAGTCACGGAACCGTTCAGGGACTGAGCAGCGCCGTTCTTGTTGCTCACGTGAGCGTACGTTGCGTACAGAGCCGTGCGCTTGGACAGGTTGTGCACGTAGCCCAGAGCGATCTTGTTCGAACGTGGGTCAGCACCAACTTGGTCGATCTTGTAGGTGGAGTAAGCCAGACGGATTTCGCCAGCGCCCACGGGCACCAGACCACCGATCAGGAAGCCCTTACCTTCAGCGCCGCCCTTGACGTCGTCTTGGTTGTAGTGAGCCATGATCTTGGCCACGCCCAGGTCGTATTGACCGCCCAGGTTCACAGCCTTGATGTTGCCCGACAGGAACTTGGTGTCAGAGAAAGCCAGAGCCACGTTGATGGGGCCATTGGCGTAACCAGCGCGCAGAGCCAGGCCGTTGCCGTCCTTCTTGTTGGCTGCGTTGCTCAGGTTTTCACCCATGTAGTACTGGGCTTGGCCGTAGAAACCGCCCAGGTTGCCAGGCAGGAAGTAGCCGATGGAGTTCGAAGCGCGCACGGTGGTTGGGCCACCCAGGCTGGAGTTCAGGGTTTGGGTCGTGCCAACACCGTTCGTGCCGAACGGATCGAACACGGTCAGGTTCCAGAATTGGGGCGTGTAGTCACGGCCCAGACGCACTTCACCGAAGCCGCCGTTCAGGCTGACGGTCGAACGACGGTTGAAGGTCAAGCCGCCACCGCCGGTGACGCCGCTTGCGCCTTGGTTGTTGGTGCTGGTGGTGCCACCGGAACCGTTGTCGTTGTTCACGCCAGCTTCGAGCCAGAACGAAGCGGACATGCCGCCACCCAGATCTTCAACACCGCGGAAGCCCAGACGGCTGCTGTTGTAGCCGGAGTTCGTCAGTTGGGACTTGTTGGCGACGCTGCCGGAACCGTATGCGTAGGTAGCGTCAACGATACCGAACAGGGTTACGGACGATTGAGCCATTGCAGCGCCGGAAGCAGCCAGCACAGCCAGGGCAATCAGGGATTTTTTCATTGCGAGTTACTCCAAGGTTAAACATCGGGCTCCGGTACGGGGGGTCTATGGTGAAAGCACCTGCACAGTCCCGCCGGTTCCCCGGGCCAACCTCCTGGTGGGGAAGTTGCTCTTATTGCACCAGACCCGGCCAGGTTTCGCAAAGGAATTCACCCACAATCGACCCGAAAGGGAAAAATCGTTGCAGTGTTGCAACATTTCCATGAACCCCGGCAAATCGATCTGCTGCGCCTTGTGGCAGCTCCTGCCAACGCCTGAGATTTGTATCCAAGTGAAAATTGTGTTTCTGCGCTCTTGCCAACCTGAAAGCCTCCATGGACTCTTTGCTTATTGCGGCTGACACCGCACTGCGCACACTTTTTGCAACACCCCGGGCATCGGAGCCCACGCCGGCGCGCGGCATGGACGAAGGAGCGCTCGACCCCACCCAGAAGAAGCTGGCGGGGGCGCTGATGCGTGTCAACCATGTGGGCGAAGTCTGCGCACAAGCCCTGTACACCGCGCAGGCAGCCGTCACGCGCGATCCCGCGCTCCGTGCCCACCTGTTGGAGGCCGCCCGCGAAGAAACCGACCACTTGGCCTGGACCCAGCAGCGCCTGGACGCGCTGGGCGCCCGGCCCAGCCTGCTGAACCCCCTGTGGTTTGCGGGCGCCTTCGCGCTGGGGCTGGTCGCCGCCAAGGTCAGCGACCGGGCAAGCCTGGGATTTGTGGCGGAAACGGAAAACCAGGTGGCGGCGCACCTTCAAAGCCACCTCGCACGGCTTCCCGCACAAGACCTGCCCTCACGGGCCGTGGTGGCACGCATGAAGGACGACGAGGAGCGCCATGCAGCCCAGGCACGGGCATCGGGAGCGCTGGAACTGCCGCCCCCCGCCCGGGCGGCGATGAAGGTAGCAGCCAAGGTGATGACCACCACCGCGCACTACCTCTGAGCACTGGCCGCACTGCGCACGCACTGACCGCGTGCGCCAGGGGGCATCGCGCGCGTGACGACCTCAAAAACTGGCGCAGCCCAAGCCAGCAGACGCCGTGGAACTGGCTTTGCCAGGCCACTGGCGTCGTCCCCCTGGGGGGAAGGCGCCGCAGGCGACTCAGGGGGGGTCTATCTCATGCTTCGACCACTTCAAACCCGGTGGTGATCTCCGCCGTCTTGCCCAGCATGATGCTGGCCGAGCAGTATTTGTCATGGCTCATGGCGATCGCGCGCTCTACCGCAGCGGGCGGGATACCCTTGCCGGTCACGGTGAAATGCATATGGATCTTGGTGAACACCTTGGGGTCCGTCTGGGCACGTTCGGTGGTCAGCTTGACACTGCAGCCGCGCACATCGTGGCGGCCCCGCTTGAGGATGAGCACCACGTCGTAGGCCGTGCAGCCGCCTGTACCGGCCAGCACTGTCTCCATGGGCCGGGGCGCCAGGTTCAGACCGCCGTTGGCCGGATTGGCAGCATCGGGCGCGCCATCCATTGTCAAAACATGGCCGCTGCCGGTCTCGGCCACAAAGCCCATGCCAGAACGTGTTCCTGTGCCTCCGGTCCAGCTGACTGTGCATTCCATGGGGTATCTCCTTTTTGGTGCGTGGTTTTTTTCGCACGGAATGGCCCGGCGAAATAAAAATTTGGTGTTGATTTTGCTGCAATGCAACAAGACTCGCGCTAAACTTCCACCAAGCGCTGCTTTTTCTGGATGGAAAAGGCAGATGGCAAGAAGCCCGGTTTTCGGCACTTGTCCCGCACCGATTGTCTCCTCCATCTCCTCAAAGGATGGATTAGCCCCAGGCCTCACGGCTTGGGGCTTTTTTTTGGCTGAACTGGCCTCGATAGCTTCCCTCAGCGGCGCATCGCCCCCCCAAAAACCGACCCCCTATGATGTGGACCCCCGCCGCTGCCCCGTGGCGGCCCCACCTGCCCTGCCATGACCCAGCACCTCACCCCCGCCGACTACCTGAAAAAAATCCTGACCGCCCGCGTGTACGACGTGGCGGTGGAGTCGGCGCTGGAGCCCGCCAAGAACCTCAGCCGCCGCCTGCACAACAAAGTGCTGCTCAAGCGCGAAGACCAGCAGCCCGTGTTCAGCTTCAAGCTGCGGGGTGCCTACAACAAGATGGCGCACCTCACGCCCGAGCAGTTGGCACGCGGGGTGATCTGCGCCTCGGCCGGCAACCACGCGCAAGGCGTGGCCATGAGCGCCCACAAGCTGGGCACGCGCGCCGTCATCGTGATGCCCACCACCACGCCGCAGCTCAAGATCGACGCCGTGAAGACGCTGGGCGGCGAGGTCGTGCTGTTTGGCGAGAGCTATTCCGATGCCTACGGCCATTCGGTGAAGCTGGAGAAGGAACAGGGCCTGACCTTCGTGCACCCGTTCGACGACCCGGACGTCATTGCCGGCCAGGGCACCATCGCCATGGAGATCCTGCGCCAGCTGCAAAGCCTGGGCAGCAACCAGCTCGATGCCGTGTTCGTGGCCATTGGCGGCGGCGGGCTCATCTCGGGCGTGGCCAACTACATCAAGGCCGTGCGGCCCGAGATCAAGGTGATCGGCGTGCAGATGAACGACTCGGACGCCATGATCCAGTCCGTCAAGGCACATGAGCGCGTGACGCTGGCCGACGTGGGTTTGTTCTCGGACGGCACCGCCGTCAAGCTGGTGGGCGAGGAGACCTTCCGCATCGCCCACAGCGGTCTGGTGGACGAATTCATCACGGTGGACACCGACGCCGTCTGCGCCGCCATCAAGGACATCTTTGTGGATACGCGCAGCATTGTCGAGCCTGCCGGGGCCTTGGCCGTGGCGGCCATCAAGCAGTACGTTGCTGAAAAGAAAACCAAGGGCGAAACCTATGCCGCCATCCTGTGCGGCGCCAACATGAACTTCGACCGCCTGCGCTTTGTGGCCGAGCGCGCCGAGGTGGGCGAAGAGCGCGAGGCGCTGCTGGCCGTCACCATCCCCGAAGAACGCGGCAGCTTTCGCCGCTTTTGCGAGGTGGTGGGCGGCCTGCCCGGCGGCCCGCGCAACGTGACCGAGTTCAACTACCGCATCAGCGATGCCGCCCAGGCCCATGTGTTTGTGGGCATCACCACCAATGGCAAGGGCGAGTCGGAGAAAATCGCCAAAAACTTCGGCCGCCACGGCTTCGAGGCACTGGACCTGACCCACGACGAACTGGCCAAGGAGCATCTGCGCCACCTGGTGGGCGGCCATTCGGCGCTCGCGCAGGACGAGCGGCTGATGCGCTTTACCTTCCCCGAGCGGCCCGGCGCGCTGCTCAAGTTTTTGAGCCTGATGCAGCCGACCTGGAACATCAGCCTGTTCCACTACCGCAACCAGGGCGCCGACTATGGCCGCATCCTCGTGGGCATGCAGGTGCCACCCGAGGACGCCGCCACGTTCGACGCCTTCCTGGCCACGCTGGGCTATCCGTATGTGGAAGAGACGCTGAACCCGGCCTACCGGCTGTTCCTGCGATCCAAGTAACCAAAGTATGAGCCAAATTGGCCTCCAGCGCTTATCCATCAAGCGCTGGCAGCTATCAAATCTGACATAGCCCCAGCCAACCCATGCAAGCCCTGCGCCACTATCTGCTGGCCGTGCAGTTTTTCACCCGCATCCCGGTCACTGGTCGGCTGGCAGACTGGGTCGGCTACAGCCCCGCCATGCTGCGGGCCAGCGCGGCACACTTTCCGGGCATTGGCTGGCTGGCGGCGTTGCTGTCCACGGCTGTCTATGCCGCGCTGCATTGGGCCCTGGCGCCCAGCCCGCTGGCCCCGGCCGTGGCCGCCGTGTTCTGCACCATCGCCACGGTGCTGATGACCGGCGGCTTTCACGAGGATGGGCTTGCCGACGTGGCCGATGGCCTGGGCGGCAGCGCCGATCGCGAGCGGGCACTCGACATCATGAAGGACTCACGCATTGGCGCCTTCGGGGCCATGGCGCTGGTGCTGGCGCTGCTGGCCAAGCTCAGCCTGCTGGCGCTGCTGGGGGCCCACAGCCTGCTGGCTGCTGTGGCCGCGCTGGTGGGGGCACATGTGCTGTCGCGTTTCTGGCCGCTGCTCATCGTGCGCAGCCTGCCGCATGTGGGCGACACCGCCCGGTCCAAAAGCAAGCCGCTGGCCGACCAGATTTCGGGCGGCGCGCTGCTGGCGGCATTTTTGTGGTGTTTTGTGCCGCTAGCGCTTGTCTATCAAGCGCAATCAGCTATTTATTTTATAGCGTCTGTATTCTGCAGCGCCCTTGCCGCCGCCTGGATGGCCCGCTGGTTCGCGCGCAGGCTGCAGGGTTTTACCGGCGACTGCCTGGGTGCCACGCAGCAGGTCAGCGAAATCGGCTTTTACCTGGGCGCGGCGCTGGCCTTGCGCTGGATGTGACCGGCGCCCCCCCCAGAACTCGCCTTTGGCTGGTGCGCCACGCCCAGCCGCTGGTGGCACCCGGCACCTGCTATGGGGCGCTGGACATCCCCGCCGACCCCGCCGCCACGCGCGCTGCCGCAGAGCACCTGGCCGCCGCGCTGCCACCCCAGTCGCGGGTGATTCACTCCACCCTGCAAAGATGCGAGCAGCTTGCGCTAGAGCTTCAAGCGCTGCGGCCCGATTTGGTATCAAAACCCGACGCCCGCCTGCGCGAAATGGACTTTGGCAGCTGGGAGGGGCAGGCCTGGGAGTCCATTGCCCGCAGCGACATCGACGCCTGGACGACCGCCTTCGCGAGCTACCGCCCTGGCCTGGGGGAAAACCTGGCAGCGGTGCTGGCCCGCGTGGCGGCTGCGCTGCAGGACCACGGCCCCGGGGCCACACAGGATGTGGTGTGGATCACCCACGCCGGGGTCATCCGCAGCGTGGCGTGGCTGAAGGCGCACGGCAACGGCGTGCTGCCGCGCTCGGAAGAATGGCCCGTAGCCGCGCCGGGCTGGGGCGAGTGGGAGAGGATCGAACTGGGATAGGAGCCGGAGCCCCCTGCCCCGGCATCAAGCATCAACGCTTGAGCGGCATGTCCAGCGTCAGCGTGGCGGGGCCATCAGCATCGCGCCCCAGCTGCGCCTGGCGCGGACCCAGCGCCTGCAGCACCAGCCCGTCATCCACCGCGGCACCCACGCGGAACGGTTTGGCGGGTTTGCCATCCACCGCGATCAGCGCGGCGCCGCCCCCGCTGTTGCGGCCCGAGAGCACTCCGATCAGTGCGAAGCGGCTGGCCAGTGTTGCCACCGGGGCGGCTGCGACCACCCCCGGGGCAGCGGGCGCAGCCCCCAGCAGCCGGGCCAGAGCCTGCGCATCGGGCGCCACGGGGGGTGGCAGCACCACGGGCGCAGCCGCTCCGGCCGCAGGGGCCGACAGGCGCAGCCCCCAAAAAACCACGCTGGCGCCTGCGGCGGCCCATAGCGCCAGAGTCCCCAGGCGGACGCCCCATTTGCTGTACGTATTGGTCACCATGCGGGGATTATGATTCACGCGATTCGACCATCCGAGAGACCGCCAGCAGTGAACACTTCTTTCCCCCTCCTCTTGCGCTCCGCCCGCCACCGCCTGGCCACGAACGTGGCCCGTGGCTTCACCCTCATCGAGCTGATGGTGGTGCTCGTCATCATCGGCGTGCTGGCCGCCCTCATCGTGCCCAATGTGCTGGAACGCGCCGACGACGCCCGCGTGACCGCTGCCCGCACCGACATCACCAACATCATGCAGGCGCTCAAGCTGTACCGCCTGGACAACCAGCGCTACCCCACGGCCGAGCAAGGCCTGCAATCGCTGATCGTCAAGCCCAGCTCGGGCCCCGTGCCCAACAACTGGAAGCTGTACCTCGAAAAACTGCCCAACGACCCCTGGGGCCGTCCGTACCAGTACCTGAACCCTGGCATCAAGGGCGAGATCGACGTGATGTCGTTCGGCGCCGATGGGCAGTCGGGCGGTGAAGGCAAGGATGCTGATATTGGCAGTTGGCAATGACGACCGGCTCTTCGCGACAGACCCCTGCTCCATGAAGCTGGCGCTCCCTCGGCCAGGGATGTCGTGGAACTGGCTTCGCCAGGCCATCGGCATCTCCCCCCCGAAGGGAAGCCGCGCGGCGGCTCAGGGGGGCTTCACCCTCCTTGAGTTGCTGGTGGTCATCAGCATCATTGCCCTGGCCACCGCCGGTGTGAGCATCGCCATGCGCGACAGCGGGCAGACGCTGGTCGAGCGCGAGGCAGCCCGGCTGGCGGCGTTGCTGGAATCTGCGCGTGCGCAGTCGCGCGCCGGGGGAATGCCCGTGCGCTGGCGTGCCGATGCCGGAGGGTTCCGGTTCGAGGGCCTGCCGCCCAGCGCACTGGCGGCGATGCCCGGCCAGTGGCTGGATGCGGGCACCACGGTGCGCGCGCCCACGCTGCTGGTGCTGGGGCCAGAGCCCCTCATTGGCCCCCAGCAGGTGCTGATCACCCACCAGGCCTATCCCGAGCGCACGCTGCGCATTGCCACCGACGGGGTGCGCCCCTTCACCGTCGAGACCGTCCAATGAAGTCCACCCTGCCCCCCCAACGCCGTTGCAGGCGGCAGCGCGGCTTCACGCTGGTGGAGGTGCTGGTGGCGCTCAGCATCGTGGCTATTGCACTGATGGCGGGGCTGCAGGCCACCACGGCGCTCACGCGCAACGCGCTGCGCCAGTCAGACATCGTGCTGGCCCAGTTGTGTGCCGAGAACGAACTGGTCTATGCGCGCCTGTCGCGCCAGATGCCCAGCGTGGGCGACAGCCAGGTCACCTGCGAACAGGCCGGGCGCCAGCTCACCGTGGCCCTGATCGTGCGGCCCACGCCCAACCCGAGCTTTCGCCGGATGGACGCGCAGGTGCTGGATGGCGACAACTCGATCCTGCGCATCTCGACCATCATCGGAAGGTACTAGCTAAATGGCCCCCCTGAGCCGCTTCGCGTCTTCCCCCCAGGGGGACGCCACCCGTGGCCTGGCAGAGCCAGTTCCACGGTGGCACTCGCATGAGCGGGCGCCAGTTTCGACGGCCCTGCGCGGCTCTCGGTGGCAAGCCGGAAGACACCTGCAGCGGCGCACTCACAGCGGCTTCACGCTGGTGGAGCTGCTGCTGGCCATTGCGGTGATGAGCCTGCTGGCCATCCTGAGCTGGCGGGGGCTGGATGGCATGGTGCGGGCGCAGGAGATCACGCGCCAGCGGGCCGACGAGATGCTGGTGCTGCAGTCTGCCCTGGGCCAGTGGGGCACGGACCTGGATGCACTGCTGCCCATTGCCAATACCACGCCGCTCGACTGGGACGGCCAGGTGCTGCGTTTGACGCGGCGCACCAGCGCAGTGCCCGACGAGGGCGCCCTGGTGGTGGCCTGGACGCGCCGGGGCGGCCAGGGTGTGGGCCAGTGGATGCGCTGGCAGTCGCCCCCGGTGCGCACGCGCGCCGAGTGGCAGGAGGCGTGGCAGCTGGCCGCGCAGTGGGCGCGCAGCCCGGGCGACGCCGAGCGGCGCCATGAGATGACGCTGCTGCCGCTGGAGGACTGGCAGATCTTCTACTACCGGGGCGGTGCGTGGTCCAACCCGCTGTCCAGTAGTGGCACCACCCCGGTGGGCACCTCGGCCATCCCCGATGGCGTGCGCCTGCAGATCACCCTGCCGCCCGGTCAGGCCCTGGTGGGGCGGCTCACACGCGATTGGGTGAACCCCGTGCTGGGTGGGGGTCGGACATGATCAGCCCCCCCCTGAGCGGCTGCGCCGCCTCCCCCCAAGGGGATGCCACCGGTGGCCTGGCAAGGCAAGCTCCACGGTGGCACTGGCCTGGGCCGCGCCAGTTTCACAGCGACCCAGGGGGACGCCACATGGGGCCGCGCCCAGTCCGCAGGGAACGCGGTGCGGCGCTGCTGCTGGCCATGCTCACGGTCACCCTCGTGGCAACCTTTGCAGCGGCGTCCATGTGGCAGCAATGGCGCGCGGTCGAGGTCGAGACGGCCGAGCGCGGCCGCGTGCAGTCCACCTGGATTCTGGTCGGCGCGCTCGACTGGTCGCGCCTGATCCTGCGCGAAGACGGGCGCTCGGGTGGTGCGGACCACCTGGCCGAGCCCTGGGCCGTGCCGCTGCAGGAGGCACGGCTGTCCACCTTTCTCGCGGCCGACAAGAACGTCAGCCAGGTGGACGACGCCACCACCGACACCACCGAGGCCTTTTTGTCGGGGCAAATCTCGGACATGCAGGGCCGCCTGAATCTGACCAACCTGGTCGACAACGGCAATGTGCAGACCTTGGCACTGCGGCAGTTCACGCGGCTGTTCGAGCGCCTGGGCCTGCCGCTGCAGGAGCTGAGCCTGCTCACCGACGCCCTGCGGCGCGCGCAGGCCACCACCGGCACCGACAGCACGAACGCCCCGCTGCTGCCCCCCACCATGTCGCAACTGGGCTGGCTGGGCCTGGCGCCCACCACCGTGGCCCGCCTGGCGCCCCACGTGACGCTGCTGCCCGTGCGCGCGCCGGTCAACCTCAACACCGCCGACATCGACGTGCTGCTGGCCGCCATCGACGGCCTGGACATGGCCAGCGCCCAAAAGATGCTGCAGGCCCGCGAGGCCCGGCATTTCCGCACGCTCAGCGAGGTGCGCGACCTGCTGGGTGCCAGCATCGACATCAATGAAGGCGCCCATGCCGTGGCCTCTTCGTACTTTGAGGTGCGCGGCCGCCTGCGCCTGGGCGATGCCATGGTGGACGAGCGATCCCTGGTGCGCAAACAGGGCATCGAGGTCACCACACTGTGGCGCGAACGGGGTGCTTTTGACCGCGAAACCGCCCCGGGCGCTCGGGAGGCGCAGCGCTGAAATCTGACACATCTGCAACACATCCGCAGGTTCGGCCCGCACTGTCAAGCCCGCCCCCTAAAATGGCCCGCAAAACCTGTCCATGAGCACCCTCATCCTTTTCCTGCCGCCGGCCCGTCCGGGGCCGGCCACCGAGTACAGCTACACGCTGACGGCGGACGGCCACACTGCCCTTCGCCACGCCACTGCCCCGGCCGCGCTGCTGCCCGAACCCACGCGCCCCGGCGGCGAAGTGGTGGCCGTGGTGCCCGCCCGGGCGCTGTCCTGGCAACGGGTGCAACTGCCGCCCGGCCTGGCACTGGGCGCGGGCCAGCAGACACCGCGCCTGCGGTCGGTGCTGGAGGGTCTGCTTGAAGACCGCCTGCTCGACGACGCATCGCAACTGCACTTTGCCATCCAGCCGGATGCCAATCCCGGAGAACCCGTGTGGGTAGCGGTGTGCGACCGCACCTGGCTGCGCGACAACCTGCAGGCCCTGGAAGCCGCTGGTCGCCGCGTGTCGCGTGTCGTGCCTGAATTCGCCCCCGGCCCCACCCAAAGTGGCCGCCCCGAGCTGTGCGCCCTGGGCACCCCCGAAGACGCCTGCGTGGTGCTGACTGGGCAAGGCGCCGACCACGGCGTGGCCGTGTTGCCCCTGTCCATTGCCTCCGTGATGCTGGCCCGTGCCGGGCTCCCCCAGGATGCGGCCACGGACGGAGACGATGCGCCCGTGGTGCGCGCCGAGCCTGCGGTCGCGGCCCTGGCAGAGCGCACGCTGGGCCAGCGCGTGGCACTGCACACGGCCAGCCAGCGGGCGCTGGACGCCGCGCGTGGCGACTGGGATCTGGCCCAGTTCGATCTGGCCAGCACCGGCCGCACCCGGGCGCTGCGCAAGGCGGGCAGCCTGGCCAGCGCACTGCTGAACGCCCCACAGTGGCGCGCAGCGCGCTGGGGCGCAGCACTGCTGGTGGTGGCGCATCTGGTGGGGCTCAATGCCTGGGCCTGGCAGGAGCGCAAGGCGCTGGCCGCCAAACAGGCGGCCGTGCGGTCCACGCTGACGCAGACTTTTCCCAAGGTGCAGGTGGTGGTGGATGCCCCGGTGCAGATGGAGCGCGAACTGGCCCAGCTGCGGCAGGCGGCCGGCGCCGTTTCGGCCCGCGACCTGGAGCCCCTGCTTGCCGCGGCCGGAGCCTCCCTGCCCAGCGGCCGCCAGCCCACGGGCATCGAATACGCCCCCGGCGAGCTGCGCCTGCGCGGCGTCACGCTGGCCCCCGATGAAGAAACCGTGCTCTCGGCCCGCCTGCAGGCTGCGGGCTACCGGGCCCGGCTGGACGATGGCAGCCTGCTGCTGCGCGCTGAAGGCACACCATGACTGTCATCACCTCCCCCGCCCTGCGCGCCCGCTGGCAGGCCCTGGCCCCCCGTGAGCAGACCCTGGTCCTGGCCGCAGGTGGCCTCGTCGCGTTCGCCCTGCTGTGGTGGCTGGCCGTGGCCCCGGCCCTGTCCACGTTGCGCGCCGCACCCGCGCGCCATGCCGAGCTGGACTCACAGCTGCAGCGCATGCAAGGCCTGCGCGCCGAAGCGCAGCAGCTGCAGTCGGCCCCGCGCAACACGCGCGGCGATTCCGTCGGTGCGCTGCGCACCGCGCTCACACAGCGCCTGGGCAATACGGCCCAGCTCAATGTGGTGGGAGACCGCGCCACGGTCACGCTCAAAGGCGCTCCCGCCGATGCGCTGGCCCAATGGCTGGCCCAGGCACGCAGCAACGCCCGCGCCGCCCCGGTGGAGGCGCGCCTGACGCGCAGCGCTGCCCCTGCAGGCTCCGCGCCCAACGCCCCTGCACCGGTCAAACTGGGCAACGCGGCCACGGCGATGCCACGTTGGGACGGCACCCTGGTGCTGGCCCTGCCGCCTGCCCAGCCCTGAATCAGCCCCCGCACAGACACTCTCTCCCGTGGCCACCTCCTCACGACACCGAAAACCCGTACCCCGCACTCCCCGTAGCGCATGGGGCTGGGCGCTGGTCGGCGCTGTGGCGGGCGTAGTGCCTGCCGTGGTGGCGTTTGCACCCGCGCATTGGCTGGCACAAAGCGTCGCCAGCGCAACGGGCGGACAGGTACAGTTGCTGCAGGCACGCGGTACGGTCTGGACAGGTTCGGCCCAACTGGTTCTGACGGGGGGCTCGGCCAGCCAGGACAGCGCCGCCCTGCCCAGCCGCCTGGACTGGCGCATCCGCCCCGGCTGGGGTGGCTTGCACGCGCAACTGAATGCCAGCTGCTGCACCCCTACACCCCTGCGACTGCAGGCGAGTGCCGGCTGGTCCGGTACGCGCCTGACCATCATCGACGGCGAGAGCCTGTGGCCGGCCTCCGTGCTGACCGGGCTGGGCACGCCCTGGAACACGCTGCAGCCCCAGGGCCAGCTGGCGCTGCAGACCCGTGGCTTCACCATGCGCTGGAGTGCCGGACGCATGTCCCTGGCAGGCCAGGTGCAGCTGGATGCACGGGCCATGTCGTCCCGCCTGTCCACCCTGCGCCCCATGGGCAGCTACCGGCTGGCAGTGCAGGGCGGCGAGGCGCCCACGCTCACGCTGAGCACGCTGGACGGGCACCTGCAGCTCAACGGCACCGGCCAGTGGGTGGGCAACCGCCTGCGCTTTGCGGGCGAGGCCAGCGCCACCCCCGAGCGCGAAGCCGCCCTGTCGAATCTTCTGAACATCATTGGACGGCGCAACGGCGCGCGCTCCATCATCACCGTGGGTTGAACCTATGAACTCCTTGTTGTCACCACGTCTGGGTTTTGCTCTTAAAGCAATAGCAGCTAGCGCACTACTGGCGTGCGCGAGCGGCCAAATTATTGCCCAAACCGCAATTGATACCGGTACCGGCAGCGTGCGCGCCGGCGAGCCCGTCACCCTGAACTTCGCCAACGCCGAGATCGAAGCCGTGGCCCGCACCATGGCCACCATCACGGGCCGCAACGTGGTGGTCGACCCGCGCGTGAAGGGCCAGCTCAACCTGGTCACTGAACGCGCCGTGCCCCCCGCCGCCGCCTTCCAGCAGTTCCTGGCCGCGCTGCGTCTGCAGGGCTTTACGGTGGTGGAGGCTGCAGGCCTGTACAAGGTGGTGCCCGAGGCCGACGCCAAGCTGCAAGGCGGCAGCGTGAGCGTGGTGCAGGGCAGCTCTGGCAGCGCGCCCGGTGGCGGTCAGATCGTCACCCAGATCTTCAAGCTCAACTTTGAAAACGCCGCCAATCTGGTGCCCGTGCTGCGCCCGCTGATCAGCCCCAACAACACCATCAACGTGAACCCCGGCAACAACTCGCTGGTGATCACCGATTACGCGGACAACCTGCAGCGCCTGGCGCGCATCGTGGCGGCCATGGATGTCTCCAACGCCAGCGATGTGGAAGTGATCCCGCTGCGCAACGCCGTCGCCACTGACCTTGCGCCGCTGGTGGCGCGCCTGATCGACGGGGGCAGCGGTGCCGCGCCGGTCGCCGCACAGGGGCAGGCGGACACCTCGTTCAAGACCACGCTGATTGCCGAGCCGCGCAGCAACGCGCTGATCCTGCGCGCCGCCAACCCGGCCCGTGTGGCCCAGGTGCGCGCGCTGGTGGCACAGCTGGACCAGGCGCCTGCGCCCGGCAGCAGTGCGTCCACCGGCAACATCCATGTGGTGTACCTGAAGAACGCCGACGCCACCAAGCTGGCCACCACGCTGCGTGCCGCCATGGCAGCCATGGGCGGCACCGGCAACACGGGCGGTGGCAGCGCGGGCGCAAGCGCCGCACCGGCCGCGCCCAGTGGAGTCCTGGGCGGTGGCGGCACCAGCGGCAACATGCTGTCCACCGGCAGCGGTCTATCAGGTGGCAGCAGCGGGGGACTGGGCTCGGGAAGCAGTGGCATGGGCACCAGCAGCACCAACAACAACCAGCCGTCCACGGGCGGCCAGATCCAGGCCGACCCCACCACCAACTCGCTCATCATCACGGCGCCCGAGCCCCTGTACCGCCAGCTGCGTGCAGTGATCGACAAGCTCGACGGACGCCGCGCACAGGTGCTGGTGGAAAGCCTGATCGTGGAAGTCTCGGCCAACAAGCTCGCCGAGTTCGGCATCCAGTGGCAAGGCATTCTGGGCAAACAAGGCGATGGCACCGTGGGCGTGATCGGCACCAATTCCGGACAGGCGGGCGCCAACATCCTGGGCATCACTGCGGCACTGGCGACCGGAAATGCATCCAGCATCGCAACGGCGGCGGGCACGCTGGGTCAGGGCATGAACCTGGCGCTGGCGCCACGCATCAACGGCCAGTACTACCTGGGCGCACTGGCCAACTTTTTGCAGAACAGCGGCGATGCCAACGTGCTCTCCACTCCCAACCTGATGACGCTGGACAACGAGGAAGCGCGCATCATCATCGGCAACAACGTGCCCTTCGTCACCGGCTCGTACGCCAACACCACGGGCAGCAGCACCGTGAGCCCGTTCCAGACCGTGGAACGCAAGGACGTGGGCCTGATGCTCAAGGTGCGTCCGCAAATCAGCGAAAACGGCACGGTGAAGATGGCGATCTACCAGGAGGTGTCCAAGATCGACACCGCCACCCTCAGCAATGCCAACGGCCCTAGCACCAGCAAGCGCTCCATCGAGTCGAACGTGGTAGTGGACGACGGCAGCATCATCGTGATCGGCGGCCTGCTGGAAGACAGCTACCAACAAGGCCAGGACAAGGTGCCGGTGATGGGCGACCTGCCGGTGGTGGGCAACCTGTTCCGCAGCGAAACCCGCTCGCGCAACAAGACCAATCTCATGGTCTTCCTGCGCCCCATTGTGGTGCGTGACAACGCCACCAGCGACGCACTGATGATGGACCGCTACGAAGCGATCCGCGCGCTGCAGCAGGCCACGCAGCCCGCCGCCAGCACCGTCATGAAGTCGGTCTCTGGCGCCCCCATCCTTCCCTCGCTGCCCGAGCGGGCGCCTTCGGTCGCCAGCCCCATGCCTGTGCAGCCCGCCGCGCCGGTGCCCGTTCCCATGCAGCAGCTCACCCCTGTAGCGCCCCCTCTACCCACACCGGGTACTGCTCCCCAAAGCAGCGCGCCTGTGGAGCAGTCCAGCCCCACAGCCCAGGCGCAGGTCCCCGCGCCGCTGTACTACGTGAACGTGGGTGTGTTCGGCAAGGATGCGGAATCGCGCAGCGCCATGACCAAGCTGCGCAGCACGGCACTGCCCCTGTCCATCCAGGCGGTAGACACCAACCGGGGCACACTCACCCGCGTGCGTGTGGGCCCCTACAACACCGAAGACGCTGCCAATGCCGCTGCCGCCACCGTGCGCAGTCTGGCACTCAACGCTACGGTCTCGCCCAAGGCGCTCTGACGGACCCACGCCCATGCGCCACCCCCTGCCCTACGCCTTTGCCCGCACCGCCCAGCTGCTGCTGGAGGACGACGGCCACCAGCTGGTGCTGTGGCATGGCCCCCACCCCGACGCCGGTGCGCTGTCCGAAGTGCTGCGCAAACACCCGGTGCAGCAGTTGCTGCCGCTGGACGCCCCGGCCCTGGCCCAGCGCATCAGCGCCGTGTATTCGCACAGCGAATCAAGCGCCGCCACCGTGGTGAGCGAGGTCGAGAGCGACGCGGACCTCTCGCGCATGATGCAGGAGCTGCCCGCCGTGGAAGACCTGCTGGAATCGGCTGGCGACGCACCCATCATCCGCATGCTCAACGCCCTGCTCACGCAGGCCGCGCGCGACGGCGCGAGCGATATCCACATCGAGCCCTACGAGCGCCATTCCAGCGTGCGTTTTCGCGTGGACGGCACCCTGCGCGAGGTGGTGCAACCCAACCGCGCACTGCACGCCGCGCTGATCTCGCGCCTGAAGATCATGGCCGACCTGGACATCTCTGAGAAACGCCTGCCGCAGGACGGCCGCATCAGCCTGCGCCTGGGCACCCGCGCCATCGACGTACGCGTTTCCACCCTGCCCAGCGCCCATGGCGAACGCGCGGTGCTGCGCCTCTTGGACAAGAGCGAAAGCAAACTTAGCCTGGAAGCCGTGGGCATGCAGGGTGAGACGCTGCGCCGCTTCGAGGGGCTGATCAGCCAGCCGCACGGCATCATCCTGGTGACAGGGCCCACGGGCTCGGGCAAGACGACCACGCTGTATGCGGCGCTGGGGCGGCTCGATGCCACGCGCAACAACATCATGACGGTGGAAGATCCCATCGAGTACGAGCTGCCCGGGGTGGGGCAAACGCAGGTCAACAGCAAGATCGAGCTGACCTTTGCCAAGGCCCTGCGCGCCATCCTGCGCCAGGACCCGGACATCATCATGATCGGCGAAATCCGCGACTTCGAAACCGCACAGATCGCCATCCAGGCCTCACTCACGGGCCACCTGGTGCTGGCCACGCTGCACACCAACGACGCAGCCAGCGCCGTCACGCGGCTGACCGACATGGGGGTGGAGCCGTTCCTGCTGTCGTCGTCCCTGCTCGGCGTGCTGGCCCAGCGGCTGGTGCGCAAATACTGCAGCCATTGCCACGGCAGCGGGTGCGAGCACTGCGGCCAGACGGGCTACACGGGCCGCACTGGTGTGTTCGAGTTGCTGGTGACCACCGACGCGATCCGCGCGCAAATCCACAACCAGGCGTCCGAAGCCGACATCCGCACCGCCGCGCTGGCCGACGGCATGGCGCTGATGCGCGAGGATGGGGAACGGCTGATTGCAGCAGGCATCACCAGCCGCGAGGAATTGCTGCGGGTGACGCGGGACTAGCCAGCCGCAGAGGCCAGTTTGATATTATTTTGATAGCAACTAGCGCTTAATAGATAAGCGCTAGGGATCCTCTGCACGAATCGAGCGGCAAGTGTGCGCTGCGGATCGTGATGGGCTGCAAGGCGCAAAACGCAGCAATCGCCGTAGCTATTGCGAGGTTTTGCAACGCCGCAGACCGCCCGAGACCGCAGATGCACACGGCGCGGTGATTCGTGCAGAGGGTCCCTAGCGGTCAAAAATGCTCAAAATTAACGTATGCGCAGCGCAGGCCTGCGCTGCGCCTGGGCCACGGCTGGCGCAGCGGGCGCCGCTGCCGCGCTGAAGACTGAGGGTGCAGGAGCCCCGCCGTCTTGCAGCTTGAACTGGCTGACCGCACTGCTCAGGTGCAGCGCCTGTTCGCGCAGCGATTCAGAGGCAGCGGTGGACTCTTCCACTAGCGCGGCGTTCTGCTGCGTCATCTGGTCGAGCTGGCTCACGGACTGACTGATCTGGCCGATGTTGTCACTTTGCTCGGCCGACGAGGCTGTGATCTCGGCAATGATGTCAGACACCCGGCGCACGCTGCTGACAATCTCGGTCATGGTCTGCCCGGCCTGGCTGACCAGGCGCGATCCATCTTCGACGCGTTCCACCGACGAACCGATCAGACCCTTGATCTCCTTGGCCGCCTCGGCGCTGCGCTGCGCGAGGTTGCGCACCTCGCTGGCCACCACGGCAAAGCCCCGGCCCTGTTCACCGGCGCGCGCGGCTTCCACGGCCGCGTTGAGCGCGAGGATGTTGGTCTGGAAGGCAATGGAGTCGATCACGCCGGTGATGTCGGCAATCTTGCGCGAGCTGGTGGTGATCTGGTCCATGGTGGTCACCACCTGGGACACCACGGCACCACCGCGTGCGGCCACTTCGGCGGCCGACGAAGCGAAGTCGCTGGCCTGGCGGGAGGACTGGGCGCTTTGCTGCACGGTGCTGGTCAGCAGCTCCATGGACGAAGCGGTTTCCTCCAGATTGGCCGCGGTCTGCTCGGTGCGGTGGCTCAGGTCATGGTTGCCGCTGGCGATCTCGGAACTGGCGGTGGTGATGTTGCCTGCCGCGTCCTGCACCTGGCGCACCAGGCCGCGCAAGGCGTCCTGCATGCGGCCCATGGCTGACACCAGCTGGCCCACCTCGTCCTGGTTCATGGCCGCCACATCGCGAGAGAGGTCACCACTGGCAATGCGGTCGGCCAGTTCCTGCGCCTGCCCCAGCGACTTGGTGATGGAGCGCACGCTGAAGAAGGTGAGCGGAATCAGCACCGCCAACCCCAGCACCAGCCCGATGCCAATCAACGCCGACATGGTGGAAGTGCGCGATTCAACCCCCGCACGGGCCTCGTCCATCTGCGAGCGGGCCGCGCTGGCCAGGCTGGAGAACAGCTTGTCGGTGGCCTCCATGTGGACCTTCAGGCGGTCGGCGTAGGCACCGCCCCCCGCACCATCGAGCTGCGCGCCCTCGATCTTCTCGAAGATGGGGGCAATGCCGGTTTCGTACTGCTTGATCTCGTCCAGGGATTTGTCGATGGAGGCCACAAACTCTGCATCGCCCGACTGCACCTGGCGCACCTCGGCCAGGCTCTTGCGCAGCGCAGCCAGGGTCTTGGCCCAGGACTCGCGCAGGGCAGAGACCTCGACCGAGTTGTTGAAATTGATGATGATGTCTTTTTCGGTCCGGCGCAGGTCACCCAGGGTCGTGCGCAGGTCGGACATATCGGTCAGGGTTTGCACCCGCTGCGAAAACAGCTCCTGCAATGTGCCCCGGGTGCGGTCCAGGGCCACATAGCCCATGGCGCCAATGACGATCAGAAGAATCAGCGAAAAAACGGTTCCGAAGTAAAGACGTGTGCGGATAGAGAAGCGGCCGAGAGCATTCATGGCTCTTCCTTACATTTTTTAACAGATAACTCAGCATAGCAAATTTAGTGCCACACGCCCTTCCTCCCGGTCTTCTGAACCGGGGGTGGGCGGGACTATATGCCGGGCGGGGCTATCCACCGCACAGGGTAAGCACGGCCCCGTGGCCCTGCTTCAGGGAATCCTCGGGGCCAGTAGCTGCGCTTATTGCACTGTTCTCAAACGGGCTTCAGGGGGATGTACAACTCGCCCCCGCCCTTCTGAAACTCTGCCGCCTTGGTCTGCATGCCCTGGGCCAGGGCTTCAGCCTCGGCCACACCCTTTTGTTTTGCAAAGTCACGCACTTCCTGCGTGATCTTCATCGAGCAGAACTTGGGGCCGCACATCGAGCAGAAATGCGCCACCTTGGCCGAGTCCTTGGGCAGGGTTTCGTCGTGGTACTCCTTCGCTGTTTCCGGGTCCAGGCCCAGGTTGAACTGGTCCTGCCAGCGGAAGTCGAAGCGCGCCTGGCTCAGCGCATCGTCGCGCGAGCGGGCGCCCGGGTGCCCCTTGGCCACGTCGGCCGCGTGGGCGGCGATCTTGTAGGCAATGATGCCCTGCTTCACGTCATCACGGTCGGGCAGCCCCAGGTGTTCCTTGGGCGTCACGTAGCACAGCATGGCCGTGCCCATCCAGCCGATCATGGCCGCGCCAATCGCGCTGGCAATGTGGTCATAGCCCGGTGCGATGTCGATGGTCAACGGGCCCAGGGTGTAGAACGGCGCTTCGTGGCAGGTCTTGAGCTGCTCGGTCATGTTGGCCTGGATCATGTGCATGGGCACATGGCCGGGGCCTTCGATCATGGTCTGCACGTCATGCTTCCAAGCCACTTGCGTGAGTTCGCCCAGCGTGTGCAGCTCGGCGAATTGCGCTTCGTCATTGGCGTCAGACGCGCAGCCGGGACGCAGGCCATCGCCCAGGCTGAACGACACGTCGTACGCCTTCATGATGTCGCAGATGTCCTCGAAGTGCTCGTACAGGAAGCTCTCGCGGTGGTGTGCCATGCACCACTTGGCCATGATGGAGCCGCCGCGCGAGACGATGCCCGTGCGCCGTTGCGCCGTGAGGTGGATGTAGGCCAGGCGCACACCGGCGTGGATGGTGAAGTAGTCCACGCCCTGCTCGGCCTGCTCGATCAG
The DNA here is from genome assembly GCF_057597245.1 of Acidovorax sp. NN32. Lineage (NCBI taxonomy): Bacteria > Pseudomonadati > Pseudomonadota > Betaproteobacteria > Burkholderiales > Comamonadaceae > Acidovorax > Acidovorax sp. NN32. The sequence continues at coordinate 993,209 of NZ_CP199679.1, read as the reverse complement.
CGTGTCGCGGAAGATTTCCCAGGTCAGGTCTTCTGCCACGCCGCCCACCTTTTCGAGCGCCTGGTAGATCGGCACCGTGCCAATCGGCACCGGCGAGTTGCGCACGATCCAGTCGCGTGTGGTGTGGATGTTCTTGCCGGTGGAAAGATCCATCACATTGTCGGCACCCCAGCGGATCGCCCACACGAGCTTTTCCACCTCTTCTTCAATGCTCGACGTGACGGCCGAGTTGCCGATGTTGGCGTTGATCTTGACCAGGAAATTGCGGCCGATTGCCATCGGCTCCACTTCGGGGTGGTTGATGTTGGCGGGGATGATGGCGCGGCCCCGGGCCACTTCGTCGCGCACGAATTCGGGGGTGATGATGCGCGGGATGCTGGCACCCATCGGGTTGCCCATCAGGCGCTGCTCGCGGCCTGCGTCAGCCATGTACTGCTCCATCCACTCACGCTTGCCGTTTTCGCGGATGGCCACGTACTCCATCTCGGGCGTGATGATGCCTTTCTTGGCGTAGTGCATCTGCGTGACGTTGGCACCGGCCTTGGCGCGCAGGGGCTTGCGCTGCAGGGCGGCGGCCTCGGCGCGCAGCTGGGCCAGGCGCGTGGCGTCTTCGCTCTTTTGCCCATCGTCCAGCGCCACGGGCGCGCGGCCTTCGTAGTGCTCCACATCGCCACGGCCGGTGATCCAACCCCCGCGCACGCTGGCCAGGCCCTTGCGCACGTCGATCACGGCTTCAGGGTCGGTGTAAGGGCCGGAGGTGTCGTACACGCTGACCAGCTCGCCGTTGGTCAACGCGATGTCGCGCACGGGCACACGCAGGTCGGTGTGCAGTTGGCCGGGAATATAGGCTTTGCGCGATGCGGGGAAGGGCTCGCGCGTCAGCGCCAGCAATTCAGCAAATTTCTCGCGAGCGATGGGATCGGGGGCGTTCATGGGCAGGTCTCCTGGTTCCGGTGGCGGTGGGGTCTGCTCCGGAATGGACCTGTGCGCCCCCCAGGGGCGGCAGCGCCTGGGGCATGACGTGCCCACAGGGACTGCGGGCACGGGGACAAGGAGGTCGGCTCTTCTTCCGCCGGTATGAACCGGATCAAGTTCGTCGGGTTCGCAAGCTGGTCTGAATTTCTTCAGGCCTCTTGCATCTCAGCGCATCAGCACACCCCGGAGCAGGCGCGAGTATAGGCCAGAGAAAAAACTGCGTTGCAGAGCCCGCGCATCACGCGAGTCGGCCAATGAGGATCACCGCAAAGAAAAAGACGGCGGCAATCACCGTCCACTTGAGGATGATGAGCCCCAGGCGCTTGTAGCGCGCCTGCCCCGTACCGGCATAAAACGCAAACGACACGGCAGCCGCCAGAAGCAGCAGCATGGCCAGCCAGCGAAAGATCAACATGTGCGTGCTACCAGGCGCGCGCGGGCTGAGCGAAGCCGGTGGGGGCCTGGCGCTCATCCTCGAACGTGACCACCTCCCAGGCATCACGCTGGGCCAGCAGCTCGCGCAGCAAGAGGTTGTTCATGGCGTGGCCCGAGCGGAAAGCGCTGTAGGCCGCCAGCAGGGGCTTGCCAATGAGGTACAGGTCGCCCATGGCATCCAGGATCTTGTGTTTCACGAACTCGTCGTCGTAGCGCAGGCCGTCGCTGTTGAGCACCTTGTAATCGTCCATCACGATGGCGTTGTCCAGCCCGCCTCCCAGCGCCAGGCCGTTGGAGCGCATCATCTCCACATCGCGGGTAAAGCCGAAGGTGCGGGCGCGGGCAATGTCGCGGCTGTAGTTGCCTTGCCCCAGGTCAAACTCCACACGCTGGCCGGTGGAGTCCACGGCCGGGTGGTCAAAGTCGATCTCGAAACTGAGCTTGTAGCCGTGGTAAGGCGTCAAACGTGCCCATTTGGCATTGGCGCCCTCGCCCTCGCGGACCTCCACCGGCCGCAGGACGCGGATGAAGCGCTTGGGCGCGTTTTGCAGCTCGACCCCTGCGCTTTGGAGCAGGAAAACGAAAGATGCGGAAGATCCGTCGAGGATAGGCACCTCTTCGGCCGTGATGTCCACATAAAGGTTATCCAGCCCCAACCCGGCACAGGCCGACATCAGGTGTTCCACCGTGTGCACCTTGGCATTGCCGACCGCGATGGTGGATGCCAGCCGGGTGTCCGTCACGGCCTCGGCGCGGATCGGGATGTCCACGGGCTGTGGCAGATCCACCCGCCGAAAGACAATCCCCGTGTCCGGCTGCGCTGGCCGCAGGGTCAACTCGACCCGCTGGCCGCTGTGCAGCCCGACGCCTACGGCGCGGGTCAGTGTCTTGAGGGTGCGTTGCTGGAGCATCCCGCCATTTTAGTTTCTGGCGCCCTGTCCCGCACGGGCTGAGGTCTTGCCTGCCTTGCAGACGCCATGCCCGGAGCGCTTGGGGCCCGTACGTAGAGCTACCGCCGCGTTTTCACCTACTGCGCAGGCCACCGGGTTCGCCGCACAATTTGGGGCCAGAGGGCCTTGAAAAGATACAACATGAACACACCACAAATGCCCCCCAGGAGACTCCCATGAGCAAGCTCAGCTTCAAAATGAAAATCATGCTCATGATCGGCACTGCGCTTGTCGCGCTGCTGATCATGGCCGTCACCTCCCTCCTGCAGGAGCGACGACTCATCACCGAGTCCCGAAAAGAGCTGCTGACCACCGCCGTCCAGTCCGCCCACAGCATAGTGGCCGCCTACCAGGCCAAGGCCGCCAGCGGCGCCATGCCCCAGGAGGAGGCCCAAAAGGCCGCCAAGGACGCCCTGCGCATTGCGCGCTATGGTGGCCCCGAGGGCAAGACCGAGTATTTCTACATCTGGACCACCGAGGGCGTGGGGGTGATGCACCCCTTCAAACCCGAGTGGGATGGGCAGAACATGCTGGGCAAGGTCAAGGACGGCTCGGGGGTGGACATCATCGCCCTGCTGGTGAACGGCATGCGCAGCAGCAAGGATGGCAAGGCGTTTGTCCCCACCATGTTTGCCCGCCCCAACCAGACCACCCCGGTGCCCAAGCTCCAGTACATCGTCCGTGTAGACGGGTGGAACTGGATGGTGGGCTCGGGGCTGTATACCGATGACGTAGACATGCTGCTGCGCAAGGCCCTGCTGTCGAGCCTGGCCATGGTGGTGGTGGTGATTCTTGTGGTGGGGGCCATCGGCCTGTTCGTATCGCGCTCCGTGCTGCGCCAGATCGGGGGAGAGCCTACTGACGCCATCGCGATCATGTCGGAAGTGGCCGAAGGCAATCTCGATACACACATCCCCACGGCCCACCCCGGCTCGATGCTCGACGGGCTCGCCCACATGGTCACTTCGCTGCGCAAGCTGGTCACCGACGTGCGCGCCGCCACCGACAGCATCGCCACCGCGTCGAGCGAAATCGCGCAGGGCAACAACGACCTGGCTCACCGCACCGAAGACACCGCCAGCAACCTGCAAAGCACGGCCAGCAGCATGGAGGAGCTGACCAGCACCGTCAAGCAGACCTCGGACTCCGCCCAGACGGCCAACCAGATGGCCACATCGGCCGCTGCGGTCGCGGCGCGTGGGGGCGAAGTGGTGTCGCGGGTGGTGGCCACCATGCAGGACATCAACGCCAGCAGCAACAAGATCAGCGACATCATCGGCGTGATCGATGGCATCGCCTTTCAGACCAATATCCTGGCCTTGAATGCCGCCGTCGAGGCGGCCCGCGCGGGCGAGCAAGGCCGGGGCTTTGCCGTGGTGGCCAGCGAGGTGCGCAGCCTGGCCGGACGCAGTGCCGAAGCCGCCAAGGAGATCAAGGCCTTGATTGGCGCGTCGGTCGAAAAGGTGGAGTCGGGCACGCAGCTGGTGGGCAATGCGGGCGCCACCATGACCGAGATCGTGGAAAGCGTTCAGCGCGTGACCGACATCATTGGCGAAATCCGCTCAGCCACGTCCGAGCAGAGCCAGGGCATTGCCCAGGTCAACACGGCCATGAACCAGCTCGACCAGATGACGCAGCAGAACTCTGCCTTGGTGGAGCAATCCACTGCCGCCGCAGACAGTCTGCGCGAGCAGGCCATGAAGCTCACCCAGGTGGTCGCGCTGTTCCGGGTCAATGGCAGCAATGCCCCAGCGCCGTCCCCGGCAAGCCGGCCCGCCCCTGCGGCCACACCCCGCCCCACACCCGCTCCAGTACGCGCTGCCGCACCACGCCCCGCACTGGCCAAGGCCGCTGCACCCCGCCCTGCGTCGCCCGCCAAGGCCCCGGCAGCGGCGCTGCCGCCCAAGGCCAGCAGCCCCAAACCTGCAGCGGACAACAACAACGACGACTGGGAGTCCTTCTGACCCCAAGGACCTGAAGCAGCACAAGCACAGCGCAAGCAAACCTCGCTGCAAAAAAAGAGAAGCCCTGCCAGCTTGTGCTGGCAGGGCTTCTTGTCTTGCGGCCCATGGAAGAGCCTGTTGTCGATCAGTCGGCTTGCTTGCGCAGGAAAGCCGGGATCTCCAGGTCATCCATGCCACCCGAGGACAGCGCGTCCACACGGGCCGCAGCCTGGGTGCGGTTGGTGCGCCACACGCTGGGCACCGACATGCTGCCGTAGTCGGCTTGCGCGCTGCCCGTGTGGCCGCCTTGCACACCCACAGCCCCCCCCAGCGTTCCCACACCGGCCATGGGCATCTGGTAGGCCATATTGTCCGTGCCCGTGCGCAGGCCACCTTGCACCACCGAGATGGGCTGGCGGCGTGCGTTGACACGCGACAGGCCTGTGGCCACCACGGTCACGCGGATCTCGTCGCCCAGGGTTTCGTCGTAGGCAGCGCCGAAGATCACATGAGCGTCGGTCGATGCGTAGGCATTGATGGTGTTCATGGCCTGGCGCGACTCGGACAGCTTGAGGCTGCCCTTGCTCGCGGTGACCAACACCAGCACGCCCTTGGCACCCGACAGGTCGATGCCTTCGAGCAGCGGGCAGGCGATGGCCTGCTCGGCGGCGATGCGCGCACGGTCCGGGCCGCTGGCCGTGGCCGTGCCCATCATGGCCTTGCCGGGCTCGCCCATCACGGTGCGCACGTCTTCGAAGTCCACGTTCACCTGGCCGTACTCGTTGATGATTTCAGCGATGCCGCCCACGGCGTTCTTGAGCACGTCGTTGGCGTGCGCAAAGGCCTCGTCCTGGGTGATGTCATCGCCCAGCACATCGAGCAGCTTCTCGTTGAGCACCACGATCAGCGAGTCCACATTGGCTTCGAGCTCAGCCAGGCCTTCGTCCGCGTTCTTCATGCGGCGGCCGCCTTCCCAGTCGAACGGCTTGGTGACCACACCCACGGTCAGGATGCCCATTTCCTTGGCGATGCGCGCGATCACCGGGGCAGCCCCGGTGCCCGTGCCACCGCCCATGCCCGCCGTGATGAACAGCATGTGCGCGCCCGAGATGGCGTCGCGGATGTCTTCCACTGCGGCTTCGGCGGCATCGCGCGCCTTTTCAGGCTTGCCGCCTGCCCCCAGACCACTGCCACCCAGCTGGATGACACGGTGGGCCGAGCTGCGCGTGAGCGCCTGCGCGTCGGTATTGGCGCTGACAAACTCCACGCCCTGCACGCTGCGGGAAATCATGTGCTCGACGGCATTGCTGCCGCCACCGCCCACACCGATCACCTTGATCTGGGTGCCCTGGTTGAATTCTTCGGCTTCGATCATTTCGATGGTCATCTTGGAGCTCCTGTTTCTAAATTCGTAGGCAATTGCCATATGGGGAAGGGGGTACTGGTGGCTGGAGAACGAGGCGGTCCTGTACATCGCCATCGCTCTCGCGCAGTGCCGTGCGGGCTACCACGGGCTAACCACAAGGCCCCCACGCTTGCCACTGCGTGTGCTGCGCTGCCCCCCAAGGGGGCCTTCGCACCTTGGGGCGGCCCGGCGGCGCTCATTCCTGGGTATTTCATGGTCAGAAATTCCCCACGATGAAATCTTTGAAACGGCCGAACGCCGTCTTCATGGACCCGCTCTTTTGCGCCACCTTGAAGCCGCGCAAACGGGCCAGCCGGGCCTCTTCGAGAAGGCCCATGACGGTAGCAGCACGGGGCTGGGCCACCATGTCAGACAACGCGCTGGAATACTTGGGAATGCCTCGGCGCACGGGCTTGAGGAAGATGTCTTCCCCCAGCTCGATCATGCCGGGCATCACCGAGCTGCCGCCTGTGAGCACGATGCCCGACGACAGCACTTCTTCATAGCCCGACTCGCGCACCACCTGCTGCACGAGCGAGAAAATTTCTTCCACCCGCGGCTCGATCACACCGGCCAGCGCCTGCTTGCTCAGCATGCGCGGGCTGCGGTCGCCCAGGCCCGGCACTTCCACCTGCGCCTCGGGGTCGGCCAGCAGTTGTTTGGCGTAACCGCTTTCCACCTTGATGTCTTCAGCGTCCTTGGTGGGCGTGCGCAGCGCCATCGCGATGTCGCTGGTGATGAGGTCGCCCGCAATCGGAATCACTGCCGTGTGGCGGATCGCGCCGCCGGTGAAGATGGCCACATCGGTCGTGCCCGCGCCAATGTCCACCACCACCACACCCAGCTCGCGCTCATCGTCGGTCAGCACGGCCTGGCTGCTGGCCAGCGGGTTCAGCATGAGTTGCTCGACCTCCAGGCCGCAGCGGCGTACGCACTTGATGATGTTTTCGGCCGCGCTCTGCGCACCGGTCACGATGTGGATCTTGGCCTCCAGGCGGATGCCGCTCATGCCGATAGGCTCTTTCACATCCTGCCCGTCGATCACAAACTCTTGCGGCTCCACCAGCAGCAGGCGCTGGTCGCTGCTGATGTTGATGGCCTTGGCCGTCTCGACCACGCGCGCCACGTCGGCCGAGGTGACTTCCTTGTCCTTCACGGCCACCATGCCGCTGGAGTTGAGCCCCCGGATATGGCTGCCGGTGATGCCGGTGTACACACGCTGGATCTTGCAGTCGGCCATCAGCTCGGCCTCTTTCAGGGCCTGCTGGATGCTTTGCACGGTAGCGTCGATGTTCACCACCACACCGCGCTTGAGGCCATTGCTCGGGGCCACGCCCAAGCCTGCAAGCTTGAGCTCGCCATTGGGCAGGACCTCGGCCACCACGGCCATGACCTTGGCGGTGCCGATATCCAGCCCCACCACAACGTCTTTGTATTCTCTTGCCATATCAGTCTCTGCCCTTCTCTGTTCTGTCCCGCCGCCCCACGGCCCCATTCACGAACCCACCTGCGTCCCGCTCCACATACCAGCGCTGTTGCTGTTGCTGCATGCCATTACCTCCTGCGCACGGCACTTGCCGAAGCAGCCGCCGCTGCGGTATCGGTCACCACCGTGGTCACACCGCGCATGCGCAGGGCGTAGCCCCCGGCATGCCGCAGGTCGGCGGACTCCAGGGCATCCACGCGCCGCCCGTACTGCGCAGCCACCTGTGTCAGGGTGCGCGTGAAGCGTTGCGTGCGCTGCACCACCTCCTGCGGTGTGCCGCCGCCCAGCTCCACCACGGCGTCGCTGTCCAGCGTGGCCCGCCAACCGCCCCGCCCCGTCAGCTCCAGCGTCTCGACCTCCAGCCCGAGCGGTTTGAACACCGGCTGCAGCAGGCCAAACATCTGCAGCACCTCGGGGGAGCTGCCCGCAGGTCCCAGCAGGCGCGGCAGGCCGTCCTGTTCCACATCACCCACGTTGGCCTCGAACACTTCGCCCTGGCTGTTGACCAGCGCAGAGCCGGTGTCCGGCCCCCAGTACGCCACCGCGTCATGCTCCTGCAGTTCCACGCGCAGGCTGCCGGGGTACACCCGCCGCACCTGGGCGCGGCGCACCCAGGGCACTTGCTCGAAGGCCTCGCGCGCGGCACGCAAATCCACCGTGAAGAAATTGCCCACCAGGTGCGGCGCGACATTGGCCCGCAAGGTCACCGCGTTGTTGTGCACCAGCTCGCCCTGCACCACGATGCGCGCAATCGCAAAGCCCGGGTAGCGCAGCACCCACCAGGCCCCCGCCGCCAGCACGAGCAGGACGCAGCCCACGAACAAGACCGATGCGGTCAGGTTCATGAGCTTGACGTCCAGCGGTGCGGGCAACGTTGGGGTCATCAGTCGGCCTTCGACCTTGTCGGTGTGTCCAAGGCGGCATCGGCCAGGATGCGCAGGCACAGCTCTTCGTAGCTGATGCCCGAAGCCCGTGCGGACATCGGCACCAGCGAATGCCCGGTCATGCCGGGGGACGTGTTCATCTCCAGCAGGAAGGGCTTGCGGTCACTGGCGCGGATCATCAGGTCGGCACGGCCCCAGCCCCGGCAGCCCAGGGTGCGGTAAGCCTCCAGCACGATGCGCTGGATCTCGCGCTCCTCGGCTTCGGGCAGGCCGCTCGGGCACTGGTACTTCACGTCGTCGGTGAAATACTTGTTCTGGTAGTCGTAGGCGCCATCGGGTGCCACGATGCGGATCACTGGCAGCGCACGGGCACTGGCGCCCTGGCCCAGCACGGGGCAGGTCACTTCTTCGCCTTCGATGAACTCTTCGCACAACACATCGGGGTCGTACTGGGCAGACAGCTGCACGGCCTCCTGCATGTCCGAGTAGCCACGCACCTTGGTCACGCCGATGGAGGAGCCTTCGCGCGGCGGCTTCACGATGAGGGGCAGGCCCAGCTCATCGGGCACGGTGCGCACCACCTCGCGCTGCTGGCGGTCGGGCGCCAGCCACACGTAGCGTGGTGTGGGCAGGCCCTCGGCCAGCCACACGCGCTTGGTCATGACCTTGTCCATGGCGATGGCCGAGGCCATCACGCCCGGACCGGTGTACGGGATGCGCAGCAGCTCCAGCGCGCCCTGCACCGTGCCGTCTTCACCATGGCGGCCGTGCAGCGCGATGAAGCAGCGTGCATAGCCGTCGCGCTTCAGGTCGCCCAGCGCGTTCTGCGCGGGGTCGAAGGCATGGGCATCCACCCCGCGCGAACGCAGCGCCTGCAGCACCCCGCTGCCAGACATCAGCGAGACCTCGCGCTCGGCCGAGTCACCGCCCATCAGTACGGCAACCTTGCCCAGGGATTTCACATCAAAATTGGAATCAAAAACGGTCATAGCGCGCTCCCTTCAAGCGCTGAAAGCTCACTATTTTGTAGCATCTCCACCACCTTGCCAGGTACGGCGCCAATCGACCCTGCGCCCATGCACATCACCACGTCGCCGTCCTTCGCGTTGTCGGCAATGGCTTGCGGCAGGTCGGCCACGTTGTCGATGAACACCGGCTCCACGCGGCCCGCCACGCGCAGCGCACGGGCCAGCGATCGACCATCGGCGGCCACCACAGGCGCCTCCCCAGCGGCATACACCTCGGTGAGCAGCACGGCATCGGCATTGCCAATAACCTTCACAAAATCCTCGAAGCAATCGCGCGTGCGGCTGTAACGGTGCGGCTGGAAAGCCAGCACCAGGCGGCGCCCCGGGAAGGCACCCCGTGCGGCAGCCAAGGTGGCCGCCATCTCCACCGGGTGGTGGCCGTAGTCGTCGATCACGGTGAACTGGCCGCCGTCCTTGGCGGGCAGGTCGCCATAACGCTGGAAGCGCCGGCCCACACCCTTGAAGCCTGCCAGCGCACGCTGTACGGCTTCGTCCGGAATGTTCAGCTCCACCGCCACGGCAATGGCCGACAGCGCGTTGAGCACGTTGTGCTCGCCCGCGAGGTTGAGCACGATCTCCATGTCGGGCAGCGTGACGCCGTTGCGCCGCTGCACGGTAAAGCGCATCTGGCCCGCCTCGGCGCGCACGTTGATGGCGCGCACCTGCGCGTCTTCCGAAAAGCCGTAGCTGGTGATGGGGCAGGTCACGCTTTGCAGGATGTCGCGCACGGCGGGACTGTCCACACACAGGATGGCCGTGCCGTAGAACGGCATGCGGTGCAGAAAATCGACAAACGCGCCCTTGAGCCGGCCGAAGTCGTGGCCGTAGGTCTCCATGTGGTCTGCGTCGATGTTGGTCACCACGGCCATCACGGGCAGCAGGTTCAGGAACGATGCGTCGGACTCATCGGCCTCGACCACGATGTAGTCGCCGCTGCCCAGCTTGGCATTGGCGCCTGCGCTGTTGAGCTTGCCGCCGATCACAAAGGTCGGGTCCAGGCCCGCCTCGGCCAGCACGCTGGTCACCAGGCTGGTGGTGGTGGTCTTGCCGTGGGTGCCTGCAATGGCGATGCCCTGCTTCAGGCGCATCAGCTCGGCGAGCATCAGCGCGCGGGGCACCACGGGAATTTTTTTCTCGCGCGCTGCCAGCACCTCGGGGTTGTCGGGCGTGACGGCGGTGGAGGTGACCACCGCATCGGCACCATCAATGTGCGCAGCCGCATGGCCCAGGCAGGTCTTGATGCCCAGCCCCTCCAGGCGGCGCAGCGTGGCGCTGTCGGCCAGGTCCGAGCCCGAGATGCGGTAGCCCAGGTTGAACAGCACCTCGGCGATGCCGCTCATGCCCGCGCCGCCCAGGCCCACAAAATGGATATGGCGAATCGCGTGTTTCATGCCAACTCCTCGCAGGCAGTCACCACTTCGCGGGTGGCGTTGATTTTTTGCATGTTTTTGGCCTTCAGCGCAATATCTACAAGCGCAGGGCGCTCCAATTTCAATAGCATTTGCGACAGCCCTTCGGGCGTCAGGTCGCGCTGCTGCACCAGCCAGCCGCCACCGGCATCCACGAGGAACCTGGCATTGGTGGTCTGGTGGTCGTCCACCGCCGACGGGAAGGGCACAAACAAGGCAGCAGCGCCCACGGCAGCAATCTCGGTGACCGTGCTCGCGCCAGAGCGGCAGACGACGATGTCGGCCGCCGCAAACGCGCTGGCGGTGTCATCGATGAAGGGCGTGCACTCCGCCTCGACCCCTGCAGCCGCATAGTTGGCCCGCAGGGCGTCGATCTGCGTGGCGCCGCTCTGGTGAATCACCTGCGGGCGCTGGTCGGCAGGCATCAGGGCAATAGCCTTTGGCACGATCTCGTTGAGTGCGCGCGCCCCCAGGCTGCCACCCACCACCAGCAGGCGCAGCGGACCGGTGCGCCCCGCAAACCGCTCGGCCGGACCGGGCTGCTGCGTGAACGGCGTGCGCAGGGGGTTGCCCACCCACTGGCCTTGTTTGAACACGTTGGGGAAGGCGGTAAACACCCGGTCGGCCACACCGGCCAGCACCTTGTTGGCCATGCCCGCCACCGAGTTCTGCTCGTGCAGCACCAGCGGCTTGCCTGCCAGCACACCCATCATGCCGCCCGGAAAGGTGATGTATCCGCCCAGGCCCACCACCACATCGGGCTTGACGCGCCGCACCACCTGCAGGGCTTGCCAGAACGCACGCAGCAGGCGCAGCGGCAGCAGGGCCAGCGTCACGATGCCTTTGCCGCGCACGCCCGAGAAGTCGATCAGTTCGAGGGCGAAACCGTGCGTGGGCACGATGCGCGCCTCCATGCTGCCGGGCGCGCCCAGCCAGTGCACACGCCAGCCACGCGTGCGCAGCTCTTCGGCCACCGCAAGGCCCGGAAAGATGTGGCCACCGGTACCACCGGCCATGATCAGAGCAGTTTTCTGCGCGCTCATACGCGGCCCCCTCTCATGAGGAGCTTGTTCTCGTAGTCGACCCGCAATACCACCGCAAGCGCCACCAGATTCATCAAGATCGCCGAGCCCCCAAAGCTCATCAACGGCAGCGTGAGCCCCTTGGTCGGCAACGCGCCCAGGTTCACACCCATGTTGATGAAGGCCTGAAAGCCGATCCAGATCGCCACGCCCTGCGCCACCAATCCAGCGAACACGCGGTCCAGGGCAATCGCCTGGCGGCCGATGTGCATGATGCGGCGCGTCATCCACAAGAACAGCACGATGAGCGTGACCACGCCCACCAGTCCAAACTCCTCGCCGATCACGGCGAGCAAAAAGTCGGTGTGCGCTTCGGGCAGCCAGTGCAGCTTTTCCACGCTGCCGCCCAGGCCCACACCAAAAATCTCGCCGCGCCCGATGGCGATGAGCGAGTGCGAGAGCTGGTAGCCCTTGCCCAGAGCGTGCTCCTCGCTGAAGGGGTCGAGGTAGGCAAACACGCGTTCGCGGCGCCAAGGCGAGCTGGCGATCATCACGCCAAAAGCCGCCACCAGCACCCCGGCGATGAGAAAGAACATGCGGGCGTTGACGCCCCCCAGGAACAGAATGCCCATGGCGATGACCGCCACCACCATGAACGCGCCCATGTCGGGTTCGGCCAGCAGCAGCACGCCCACAATGCCCACGGCAGCGCCCATGGGCAGCACGGCGCGGAAAAACCGCTCCTTCACTTCCATCTTGCGCACCATGTAGTCGGCCGCATAGATGAGCACGGCAAACTTGGCCACTTCAGAGGGCTGAAAGCCAATGGGTCCGATGGACAACCAGCGCCGCGCGCCGTTGACGACCTTGCCCACGCCGGGGATCAGCACCGCGATCAGCAGCAGCAATGCGACCACGAACAACCACGGCGCCGCACGCTCCCACAGCGCCATCGGCACCTGGAAGGCCAGCAAGGCCACCACAAACCCGATCACCAGATACATCGCGTGGCGGGTCAGAAAATGGGTGGAGGCATAGTTGGCAAAACGCGGGTTGTCCGGCATGGCAATCGAGGCCGAATACACCATCACCAGCCCCCAGGCCAGCAACGCGACCACCACCCACAGCAGGGCCTGGTCGAAGCCCAGCACGCTGGCCGGCGTGCTCGACGACTGGCGGTACTCGGTGCCACCCACGCGCACCGGCAATACGTCGGCCGCCTTGCCGGGCAGGCCGCCAAACCAGCCGGTCACCCGCTGCAGCAATGTGGAATTGCGCACGTCGGCGGTCATGCCATGCCCTCCAGGGATTGCCCGGCATCGTCTGCCAGCGTGCGCACCGCGTCGCAGAAGACCTGTGCGCGGTGTTCGTAGTCCTTGAACATGTCAAAGCTGGCGCAGGCGGGCGACATCAGCACGGCATCGCCCGCATGGGCCCGCTGCGTGGCCAGAGCCACAGCCTGAGGCAACGTCTCGGCATCCAGCAGTACCACACCGCAGTCCTGCAGCGCAGCGCGGATCTGCGGCGCATCGCGCCCGATGAGCACCGCAGCGCGCGCATAGCGCGACACCGGCGCTGCGAGCGGCGAGAAGTCCTGCCCCTTGCCTTCGCCACCCAGGATGACCACGATGCGGCGCTCTGCGCCCAGGCCCGTAAGGGCCGCCACCGTGGCACCCACGTTGGTGCCCTTGCTGTCGTCAAAGTACTCAATGCCGTTGATGATGGCCACGGGCTCCACACGGTGCGGCTCACCCCGGTATTCGCGCAGCCCGTAGAGCAGCGGGGCCAAGGTGCAGCCTGCGGCCGAGGCCAGGGCCAGCGCAGCCAGCGCGTTCACCGCGTTGTGGCGACCCCGGATGCGCAGCGCATCGGCGGGCATCAGGCGCTGGATGTGCAGGTCTTCCGCCACTTCGTTGCGGCCGCGCTTGCGGGTTTCATCCGCGTCCATCGCGCGTACCAGCCAGGGCATGCCGCTCACGACCTCAATGCCAAAGTCGCCGGGGCGCCGGGGCATGTCGGCGCCAAAGGTCAGGTGCTCACGCACCTGGGGCTTTTGCAGCTTGACCTTGACCGGAGGCGGCAGCATCTGCATCACGGCCACGTCTTCGCGGTTCAAAATCATGAGCCCCGTCTGGCCAAAGATGCGCGCCTTGGCCGCCGCGTAGGCCGCCATGTCACCGTGCCAGTCCAGGTGGTCCTGCGTGATGTTGAGCACGGTCGCCGCAGTGGGCTCAAAGTTGGTCACACCATCGAGCTGGAAGCTTGATAGCTCCAGCACCCACACCTCGGGCAACGTGTCGGCGTCGATGTGGCCCGCCAGGGTATCGAGCAGCGTAGGGCCGATGTTGCCAGCCACAGCCACGCTCTTGCCCGAGCGCTCCACGAGCTGGCCCGTGAGCGATGTGACCGTGGTTTTGCCGTTGGTACCGGTGATCGCCAGCACCGCCGGTGCGTAGCCGTGGGATGCCCGCAGCGCGTTCAGCGCCATGGAATACAAACTTAGTTCGCCCCCAGCGCTTATTCCACAAGCACTGGCAGCTATCCAAACAGGATCTATTGCCTCAGGACTCAAACCGGGAGAACGGTAGACCGCGTTCAGGCCTTGGCCTTCCACCAGGCTGGCATCAAAGGCACCGGCGACAAAACGCACCTGGGGCAGCTCCTGCTGCAGCAGGGGCAGCTGTGGCGGCGCAGCGCGGGTGTCGGCCACGGTGACCTCGGCCCCGCAGCGCACGCACCAGCGGGCCATGGCCAGGCCCGAGGCGCCCAGCCCCAGGATGAGGATGTTCTGACCTTGCAGCAGTTGGGCCATGGCTTCGCGCGGCGCGACCTGCGGCTCGGCCTCTGCGCCGGATGCACCCGGGGCGTCAACGTCTTCAACGTCGACACTGTGCTCGACGGGCGCGGCCTCGGGCGCCGATACGTCGGCAAAGATCTGCGCCACGAAATCGGCGGCAGCCTTGGCAGCCGAGATGGCGGGCACGGCTTCAGGGTCCCAGGTATGGCCCTTGGAGGGTGCGTTCCCGGCCGCAGGGGTCACGTCCGGCGTGGCCATTTCAGGCGGCACTGCGGCGACGGGTTCGCCAGCCCGGGACGACGGCTCAGCCGCAATGCCCACGCTGGGCTGCTGCGCATCGGTGTTCAGCGCATCGGTATCGGTATCGACAGTTTCCGTGGGGTCCGGTGCAAAAAAGTCGTCACCGGCGGGCGCGTTCACGTCGGCGTCCGCGCCCGGCCCTGCCAACGGCCGCGCGGCATCGGGCGCCCCGGGTTCGGCGGGCGTGGGACGGATGAGAGGCTCGTCAGCGTTCATCTCAGTTTCAAGGTGGACAGGCCGATGAGGCACAGCAGCATGGTGATGATCCAGAAGCGCACGACCACCTGCGTTTCCTTCCAGCCGCTCTTTTCAAAGTGGTGGTGCAGGGGCGCCATCTTGAGCAGGCGGCGGCCTTCTCCATAGCGCTTCTTGGTGAACTTGAACCAGGTCACCTGCAGCATCACCGACAGTGCTTCAACCACGAAGATGCCGCCCATGATGGCCAGCACGATTTCCTGCCGCACGATGATGGCGATGGTGCCCAGCGCAGCACCCAGCGCCAGTGCGCCCACGTCGCCCATGAACACCTGGGCTGGATGCGCGTTGAACCACAGGAAGGCAAGGCCCGCCCCCGCCATGGCGGCGCAGAAGATCAAGAGTTCGCCCGCGCCCGGAATGTGCGGGAAAAACAGGTACTTGGAGTACACCGAGCTGCCCGTGACATAGGCAAACACGCCCAGGGCCGAACCCACCATCACCACCGGCATGATGGCCAGGCCGTCCAGGCCGTCTGTCAGGTTCACGGCATTGCTGGAGCCGACGATGACGAGGTAGGTGAGGATCACGAAGCCCAGCACGCCCAGCGGGTAGCTGATCTCCTTGAAGAACGGCAGTTGCAAGCCTGCCTTGGGCGGCAGGTCCAGCGAGAAGCCCGACTGCACCCAGCCCACGAACAGCTCCCACACCTTGGCGTTGGAGCTTTCGGAAATGCTGAACACCAGATACAGCGCAGCAATCAAGCCGATCACCGACTGCCAGAAATACTTCTCGCGTGAGCGCATGCCTTCGGGGTCCTTGTTGACCACCTTGCGCCAGTCGTCCACCCAGCCGATGGCGCCAAAACCCAGCGTGACGATGAGCACGATCCACACAAAGCGGTTGGACAGGTCGAACCACAACAGCGTGGAAATCGCAATCGACAGCAGGATCAGCACGCCACCCATCGTGGGCGTTCCGCTCTTGGACAGGTGCGTCTGCATGGCATAGCCCCGGATGGGCTGGCCGATCTTGAGCGAGGTGAGCACACGGATCACCTTGGGGCCCGCAATCAGGCCGATGAGCAGCGCCGTCATGGCGGCCATCACCGCGCGGAACGTGAGGTACTGGAACACGCGGAAAAAGCCGAACTCGGGCGACAGACCCTGCAGCCATTGCGACAACATCAGCAGCATGTGGCCTCCCCCGCTTGCACGGCCTTGGGTGCCGCCACCACACGGGTGACTTCAGAGTGTTGCGCCATGGTGTCCCTCCAGTGCCCGGTTCTGCTTTTGTTGTTGTTCTTGCGGCTGCGCTGCGGCGGCTGCAGTGGCGGCAATCGCCTCCACCACCTGTTCCATCTTCATGAATCTCGATCCCTTGACCAGCACACTGCCCACGGTGGACAGGGCATCGCGCATTGCCACCAGCAGCGCACTCATATCGTTGAAATGCCGGGCACCTCCATAGGCCGTGGCGGCGTGCACCGACTGCGCGCCCAGCGCGAACAGCAGGGGGATGCCTGCCGCACGCGCATGGGCACCGGCCTCGGCGTGGAACTGCGGGCCCTGGTCGCCCACCTCGCCCATGTCGCCCAGCACCAGCAGTTGCGGGCCGGGCAGCTCGGCCAGTACGTCGATGGCGGCGCGCATGGAGTCGGGGTTGGCGTTGTAGGTGTCGTCCACCACGGTGATGTCGCGGCCCGCGCAGTGCACGCTGAAAGCGCGCGAGCGGCCCTTGACTGGCACAAAGTCGTTCAGCCCTTGGGCGATGGCGGCCAGGGGCGCCCCCGCCGCCAGCGTGCAGGCAGCGGCTGCCAGTGCATTGGTCACATTGTGGCGCCCCGCAATGTGCAGGTGGGTGGCCACTTCGCCTTGTGGCGTGGCCAGTGTGACGGCCCAAGCGCCCTGGCCCCACGCAGCTTGCGCGCAGGCCACATCGCCACCGTCGCCAAAAGTGACAACGCGGCGCCCTGCCGCCAACGAGCGCCAGAGGCCCGTGTAGGCATCCTCCGCAGGGAACACGGCCACACCGTCGGCAGGCAGGCTGGCGAACACCGAGCCGTTCTCGCGGGCCACGGCTTCCACCGTGTGCATGAACTCCAGGTGCTCACGCTGCGCGTTGTTGACCAGCGCCACCGTGGGCTGCGCCATGGCGGCCAGCGTGGCGATCTCGCCCGGGTGGTTCATGCCCATTTCGATCACGGCGGCGGCGTGGCTGGCCCGCAGGCGCAGAAGCATCAGCGGCACGCCGATGTCGTTGTTGAAATTGCCCTGCGTGGCAAAGGCAGCGTCACCCTTCCAGGCGCGCAGGATGGACGCAATCATCTGCGTCACCGTGGTTTTGCCGTTGCTGCCCGTCACGCCGACCAACGAAAGGCTGAACTGCGCCCGCCACGCTGCAGCCAGCGCGCCCAGCGCTGCCAGGCTGTCCGGCACCTCGATGCCCGGCAGGCCTGCGGCGGCAAGGCCGCCATGGGCGATGGCAGCAGCGGCGCCACCAGCACGGGCGTCGGGCAAGAACGCATTGGCGTCAAACCGCTCGCCCTTGAGCGCCACAAACAGGTCCCCCGCCTGCAGCGTGCGCGTGTCGGTGTGCACGCGTGCGAGCGGCGTGGCGCCATCGCCCACCAGGCGGGCGGCAGGAATGCGCGGCTGAAGCAGCGCAAACGCCTGCGCCAGGGTCATCATCACCCCAGGGGTGGCGGTCATGGACGGGCTCCTCGGGCCTGCAGCGCGGTCTGCGCATGGGCCATGTCGGAGAACGGCTGGCGCACACCGGCCGTCTCCTGGGTGTCTTCGTGGCCCTTGCCGGCGATCAGTACCACATCGGCTGGCGCTGCCTCGGCAATGGCCAGCGCAATGGCGGCGGCGCGGTCGGGCTCGGCGCGCACGGTGTTGCCAGCGATGGTGCCTTGCAGAATCTGGTGCAGGATGGCCGCAGGGTCTTCGCTGCGCGGGTTGTCGCTGGTCACCACCACCCGGTCGGCGTGGTGCTGGGCGACGGCGCCCATCAACGGGCGCTTGCCTGCATCGCGGTCGCCGCCACAGCCAAAAACGCACCAGAGCTGGCCGCCGCGCTCCTGCGCGATCGGGCGCAGGGCTTGCAGGGCCTTGTCCAGCGCATCGGGCGTATGGGCATAGTCCACGGCCACCAGGGGTTGGCCAGGGTGGTGGATCTGCTCCATGCGGCCTGGCACCGGGGAAAGCTGGGCACAGGCATACAGCGCATGCTGCAGCGGCACGCCCAGCGCGCGCAGCCCGGCCAGCACGCCCAGCAGGTTGGAGACGTTGTACTGCCCGATCACACGGGTCTGCAGCACATGCGTGTGCACACCTTCGGCCACGGTGAAGCGCAGCCCGCCTTCGCCCATGCTGATGTCGCGCGCCGCCAGACGCGCGGGGCCGGTGATGGACACACTCCACAGGTCCAGCAGCCGGTCTGCCAACGTGGCATGCAGCTCGGCGCCGCGTGCATCGTCGATGTTGACCACCGCAGCCTGCAGGCCCGGCCAGTCAAAGAGCACGCTCTTGGCCTGCCAGTAGGCCGCCATGCCGGGGTGGTAGTCCAGATGGTCCTGCGTGAAGTTGGTGAACAAGGCAACACGGATGCGTGTGCCTGCCATGCGGTGTTCGGCCAGGCCGATGGAAGAGGCCTCTATGGCGCAGGCCGTGCGGCCCGAGTCGGCGAACTGCTGGAACGCGCGCTGCAAGCGCACCGGGTCGGGGGTGGTCATGCCCGTGCTGGTGAGTGCAGGCGGCGTTCCCATGCCCAAAGTGCCTACCAGCGCGCATCCACCTTGCGTAGCAAGCTCATGTTTTGATAGCACATTGAGGGCTTCGGCCAGCCACCAGCTGGTGCTGGTCTTGCCGTTGGTGCCCGTCACGGCCAGCACGTCCAAGCGCTGCGTGGGCTGGTCGAACCAGTCGGCCGCAATCAGGCCGGTGGCGGCCTTCAGGCCATGGAGTGCCGCCACGGGCAGACCTTGCAGCGCAAAGGCCTCGACACCCTCGTGCTCCACCAGGCAAGCCACAGCGCCGCGCGACAGCGCATCCCCGATGTGGGCGCGGCCGTCGGTAGCGGCACCAGGCCAGGCGATGAAACCATCGCCGGGACGGATCTGGCGGCTGTCGGTCTGCAGGGTGCCGGTCACCCGCTCGCGCAGCCAGGCCACGGCATCGTGCACCGATTGGAGCAAAGGCACCGTCGTCATAGCGATTCCTCCACCGCGTTGGCCACGATCTGTGGCTTGACCGCCATGTCGGGCTGCACGCCCATCATGCGCAGCGTCTGCTGCACGACTTCGCTGAACACCGGTGCAGCCACGGCACCGCCGTAGAACACGCCATTGCTGGGCTCGTCAATCATCACGGCCACGATGATGCGGGGCTTGTCGATGGGCGCCATGCCGGTGAACCACGCGCGGTACTTGCCCGAAGCGTAGTTCTTGCCCACCTGCTTGCGCGCCGTGCCCGACTTGCCGCCCACCGAGTAGCCCAGGGTCTGGGCCTTCTGGCCGGTGCCACCAGGGCCTGCAGCCATCTGCAGCATCTTGCGCACCTGGTCGGCCGTGCGCTCGGAAAATACCGGCACGCCCACGGCGGGCTCGGCCGTCTTGAGCATGGTGGCGGGAATCACCCGGCCACCGTTGGCAAACACCGTGTACGAGCGCGCCATCTGGAACAGGCTGGCCGACAGGCCGTAGCCATACGACATGGTGGCCTGCTCCACCGGGCGCCAGGTCTTGTACGGGCGCAGACGACCCGTCACCACACCGGGGAAATGCAGTTGCGGCTTCTGGCCAAAACCAGCGGCTGAGAAGGTCTCCCACATTTCGCGTGCAGGCATCTGCATGGCCAGCTTGGTGGTGCCCACGTTGCTGGACTTCTGGATCACGCCTTCCACCGTCAGCACGCCGTAGTTGTGCGTGTCGGAGATGGTGGAGCCGGTAATGTTGATGCGCCCCGGTGTGGTGTCCACGATGGTTTCGGGACGCACGCGGCCCGTCTCCAGTGCCAGGCCGATGGTGAAGGGCTTCATGGTCGAACCGGGCTCGAACACGTCGGTCAGTGCGCGGTTGCGCAGCTGTTCGCCCGTGAGGTTCTGGCGCCTGTCGGGTACGTAGCTCGGGTAGTTGGCCAGCGCCAGCAGCTCGCCTGTGTGCGCATCGAGCACCACCACACTGCCCGCCTTGGCCTTGTGCGCGGCCACCTGGTCGCGCAGCTTCTGGTAGGCAAAGAACTGCACCTTGCTGTCGATGGACAGCTGCATGTCCTTGCCATCGACCGGCGGCACGGTTTCGCCCACGCTTTCGACCACGCGACCCAGGCGGTCCTTGATCACGCGGCGCGAGCCCGGCTTGCCCGCGAGCTCCTTGTCGAACGCCAGTTCCATGCCTTCCTGGCCATGGTCTTCCACGTTGGTGAAGCCCACCACGTGCGCAGCGGCTTCACCCTCGGGGTACTGGCGTTTGTATTCCTTGCGCTGGTAGATGCCCTTGATGTCGAGTGCAGCAATCTGCTGGCCCACATCCCAGTCGAGCTGGCGCTTGATCCAGACAAAGGTCTTGTCTTCATCCGCCAGCTTTTTCTGCAGCTCGGCCTGCGGCATGTCGAGCAGTTTGGCCAGCTGCTTGAGCTTGGCGCGCACCTCGGGCCTGTCCTGGTCCACGTCTTCAGGGATGGCCCAGATGCTGGCCGCCGGCACGCTGGAGGCGAGGATCAATCCATTGCGGTCCACAATCTTGCCGCGGTTGGCGGGCAGCTCCAGCGTGCGCGCAAAACGCACTTCGCCCTGGCGCTGAAAAAACGCGTTGCCAAACACCTGCACATAGGCAGCGCGCCCCGCCAGCCCCAGAAAACCCAGCGCAATCATCGCCACGATGAACTTGCTGCGCCAGACCGGTGTCTTGCTGGCCAGCAGCGGGCTGGAGGTGTAGAGCACGCTGCGGCTCATGGCTGCACCCCTGCCGGTTGCGATGCGGCCGCTGCAGCCGCCGCCGCAACACCCTGTGGGTCAGATACATACTGCGTGATGGCCGGCGTGGCCGTGCGCATGTTCAGCTGGGCACGCGCGATCTTCTCCACCCGCAGCGGCGTGGCCTGGGCGCGCTTTTCCACCTGCAGGCGCTGGTGCTCGGTTTCCAGACGACGGGCCTCGGCCACAGCGCGGTCCAGCTCGGTGAACAGGCGGCGCGATTCATACTGGGTGTGCACCAGATAGATCGCGCTGGCCAGCACCGCCAGCAACAGGACCACGTTGAGCCTCGTCATGTCAGACGACCGCCGTGCGCTCGGCCACGCGCATGATGGCGCTGCGTGAGCGGGGGTTGGCGGCCACTTCGGCAGCACTGGGCTTGATGCGGTCCAGCGCGATGAGCTTCATGGCCTGGGGTGCGGCAAACGGCGCACGGCGGTCGTACACCTCCTTGGAGTGTTTGGCGATGAACTGTTTGACGATGCGGTCTTCGAGCGAGTGAAAGCTGATGACTACCAGCCGCCCGCCCGGCTGCAGCACCGAGAGGCTGGCCTCTAGCGCCTGTTGCAGCTCTTCAAGCTCGGCGTTGATGAAAATCCGAAGAGCTTGAAATGTGCGCGTTGCAGGGTTCTGGCCCGCTTCGCGGGTTTTGACCGCGCCAGCCACGAGATCGGCAAGTTCTGCGGTGGTTGAAAGAGGACCCCGTTCTTCGCGCCGAGCAACAATCGCCTTTGCAATGGGGCCAGCAAACCGTTCTTCACCGTAGTCACGTATCACCTCCGCAATCTGACCGACTTCGGCCGTGGCCAACCAATCGGCCACGCTTTCGCCGCGCGTGGTATCCATGCGCATGTCCAGCGGGCCGTCAAAACGGAAACTGAAGCCCCGCTCGGGGCTGTCGATCTGGGGCGAGCTCACGCCCAGGTCCATCAGCACGCCCGCAGCACTGGCGGGCGGCAGATCGGCCAGATGGCGGAAACCCTCGTGCCGAATGGAAAAACGCGCATCGGTGATGCGCGTTGCTTCGGCGATGGCTTCGGGGTCCTTGTCGAAGGCCACAAGGCACCCCTGCGGCCCCAGCCGAAGGAGGATGAGGCGAGAGTGCCCACCGCGCCCAAAGGTCGCATCGACCCAGGTGCCCGCAGGCTCAGGGCTTGCGCCGCCCAGGAGAGAATCCACGGCCTCATTGAGCAGGACGGTGGTATGTTGCAAGGGGGATGTCACAGCGCGCCTTAGAAGGAGAAGTCCTTGAAGACATCCGGCATCTCGCCCTGCATGGCCTTGGCCTCCTGCTCGTCGTAGGTGGCCTTGTCCCAAAGTTCGAAATGGTTGCCCATGCCCAGCAGCATGGTGTCTTTGGAGATACCGGCTGCTTCACGCAGCTCGGGCGAAACCAGCACGCGGCCCGTGGCGTCCATTTCCACATCCATGGCGTTGCCCAGAAAAATGCGCTTCCACCACTGGGCGGACATGGGCAGCTGGGCAATGCGCTCGCGGAACTTCTCCCACTCGGGGCGGGGGAACACCATCAGGCAGCCGTGCGGGTGTTTGGTGATGGTGAGCTGACCGGATGCCGTGGCCGCCAGGACGTCACGATGCCGGGTCGGCACAGACAGCCGACCCTTCGCATCGAGACTCAGCGACGAGGCACCTTGAAACACGGACAGATTTCCAATTCGGTTTTGCGCCTCGGGGGTCCGTGCAATGGACCTTGAGGGCACTTTTCACCACTTAATTGCACTTTTTTGCACTGTAGCAGGAAAAGCACACCGAACAAGAGGGTGTCCAACAAACTTTTGTAATGAAATCAACGACTTAGACGCGACTTTGCAGAGATTAAAAAGCCAAAAGTCGTTGAAAAATAAGCACTTAGAGAGGCCTATGAAAGTGACCTCTCAAGGCTTGGCCGAGTGGTCACAGGATGTAGCGCGAAAGGTCCTCGTCCTGGCTCAGTGTCTGCAGGCGGGCGTCCACATAGGCTGCGTCAATGGTGATGGTCTGACCCGATAGGCGAGTCGCATCAAAACTCACCTCGTCCAGCAAGCGCTCCATCACCGTGGACAGGCGGCGTGCACCGATGTTCTCCGTGCGCTCGTTCACCTCAAAGGCGATGTGCGCCAGGCGCGTGATGCCCTCGGGTGCAAATTCGAGCGTGACGCCTTCGGTGGCCAGCAGGGCCTGGTACTGCTTGACCAGGGACGCATGGGTCTGCGTGAGGATGGCCTCAAAGTCCTTGACCGACAGCGACTCCAGCTCGACCCGGATGGGGAAGCGCCCCTGCAGCTCCGGAATCAGGTCGCTGGGTTTGGACAGGTGGAACGCCCCGGATGCGATGAACAGGATGTGGTCCGTCTTGATCATGCCGTACTTGGTGGACACCGTGGTGCCCTCCACCAGCGGCAGCAGGTCGCGCTGTACGCCCTGGCGCGACACGTCGGCACCACTGGTTTCCTGGCGCGCAGCCACCTTGTCGATCTCGTCGATGAAGACGATGCCGTTCTGCTCGGCATTGGCAACGGCGCGGGTCTTGATCTCTTCCTCGTTGACGAGCTTGCCCGCCTCTTCGTCGGTGATGAGCTTGAGGGCCTCGGCAATCTTGAGCTTGCGGGTCTTGCGCTTGTCCTGCCCCATCTGGCTGAACATGCCACGCAACTGCTCGGCCATTTCTTCCATGCCCTGGGGGCCCATGATTTCGAGTTGCGGGCGGCCTTCGGCGACATCGATCTCGATCTCCTTGTCGGCCAGCGCGCCTTCGCGCAGTTTCTTGCGAAAGACTTGGCGGGCCGTGTTGTCAGCCGCGGGCTCGGTGCCTGCGGCTGCGCGGGCAGGGGGAATCAGCACGTCCAGGATGCGCTCCTCGGCAGCATCTTCGGCGCGGGCGCGCACCTTTTTCATCTCGGATTCGCGCGTCTGCTTGACGGCCATCTCCGCCAGGTCGCGGATGATGGAATCCACGTCCTTGCCGACATAGCCGACCTCGGTGAACTTGGTGGCTTCGACCTTGATGAAGGGCGCATCGGCCAGCTTGGCCAGGCGGCGCGCAATCTCGGTCTTGCCCACGCCGGTCGGGCCGATCATGAGGATGTTCTTGGGTGTGATCTCCTGGCGCAGGCTGCCTTCGACCTGCTGGCGGCGCCAGCGGTTGCGCAGCGCAATGGCCACGGCACGCTTGGCGCTGGCCTGGCCCACGATATGGTGGTCCAGCTCGGAGACGATTTCCTGGGGGGTCATGGACGACATGGCGAAAATTCCAGTCAAATTGGGCTCTAGCGCTTATCTATCAAGCGCTAGCAGCTATCAAAAACGTATCAAATGCGGTCAAGACCGCCCTGCAAAAAACACCCGACCTACAAGGTCTCGATGGTGTGGTTCATGTTGGTGTAGATGCACAACTCGCCAGCAATCTCCAGCGACTTCTTGACGATGTCCTGCGCAGAGAGGTCGGTGTGGTTGAGCAACGCCTTGGCGGCCGAGTGCGCGTAGGCCCCGCCCGATCCAATGGCCACGATGCCCTGCTCGGGCTCCAGCACGTCGCCATTGCCGGTGATGATGAGCGAGGCCTCCAGATCGGCCACGGCAAGCATGGCTTCGAGGCGGCGCAGCACGCGATCGGTGCGCCAGTCCTTGGTGAGTTCAATGGCTGCCCGCACCAGGTGGCCCTGGTGTTTTTCGAGCTTGGCTTCAAAGCGCTCAAACAGGGTGAAGGCATCGGCCGTGGCGCCCGCAAAACCGGCCAGCACCTTGCCGTGGTGCAGCTTGCGCACCTTGCGCGCCGTGCCCTTGACCACGATGTTGCCCAGGGTGACCTGGCCATCCCCGCCAATGGCCACTTGAACGCCCTGGGGCGTCTGGCGGCGTACGCTCAGGATGGTGGTGCCGTGGAACACCGGGTGGTTGTCGTTTGATGAGTCCATAGCTGCGGCAGTTGAGGGCACGGGCAGCGCTTTCAAGGCGAAGCCGAACGCTAACTGCCACGAGCAGCCAGGGAATCTGTGGCCCTGCAGCCCACCCAAAAACTATGCAACGGTCACAGCCCGCACCCAGCCGCCGCGCAAGGGTTGCTCCGCCGCGCTGGTGGTGCGCCCCATGGAGGTTTCAGTTCTTTCGGGGTACCACCCAAGCGTGCTCGTTGATACCGATAACGTTGAAGAAAATTGCCACCAGCCGCTGCAGGTTCTGGAACTGGATCACATGGCCGTGGCCCTGCTGCTCGGCCGCCCAGTTGAGCACCGAGCCCGCAGCCGCGAAGTCCACACGAATGAGCTTGTCGCAGGCAATGGTCAGCGGCACACCCGGGCGCAGGAAGGCCTGGAAAGGCTCCAGCAATGGCGTGGCATCACCATCGATATAGCCGCTGAGCTGCGCCACGGGGCCCGCCTCCAGCGGAGCGGGGGCGGACAACTCACCCAGGTCGGAGGCCATGAAGTCACTGTCGGCCGCCAGAGGCGCCGAGCCCGAAGACACACCTTCGTTGTCCGAATACCCGCAGCGCGGCGACGCCCACGACGGCGGAGAGACTTCGTAGGTCACGCAGTAATCCAACGCAACCAGCTCGAACTCATCCGGCTTGCCCATGAGCCGCAGTGCCGCCATGCGCAGGCGCCACCACTCGGGGCTGGTGGCGCGGTCGCCAGACTGGGTTTTGGCATCCAGCAGGGCGTTGAGCTTTTCTACCCCGGAGAACACCAGCTGAACATCACGCTCGGCCCACTGGGTGAACTGGTCCGCCAGCAAAGGCACGGCAGCGTCATCAATAGCGCCCAAGCGGGCCCAGGACAGGGTCCAGGGCGAGGCGGCGCGTGCCAGCGAGGCCTGGAGTGCGGCCACCGAAGACACAGCCAGCGTGGGCGGCGCGTTCCAGCTGAAATCGCGGCGCACCGCGCCTGCCGGTGCGGCTGCAGCCGTTCCAGGCGCAGCCGCTGCAGCGGGCGGCGCCATGCCCAATTGCTCGGGCATGGAAAACCACAGCGGAGCGGAGCGGCTGTACTGGGCGGCGAAGTCGATGGCCAGGGTGTCAAACCGGTCGTGCTGGCCCGTTGCACGGTACAGGTCGAACAGTGTCATCCAGATTTCGAGCTGGTCGTCGGGCGCATCCTGCTGGTGCTGGGCCAGCACATCGAGCAGGCCGGACTCAGCCCCGGCGTGGTCGCCATTGGCAAACCGGATGGCAGCTTCTTCTAAATCGGGTTCGTGCACGAATTCCTCCGGTTCGGATGCGGGCGCTGGCGTTACCGCAGTAGCTGCCGCAAGGCTGAAGGACGCTTCGCCAGGACCTGCGCCCGCGAGCATTTGCGCATCGGTGCCGCCAAACCGGCCAATTGCCATGCTGTCATCGGCAAACAGCGGCTGGACACCGGCCTTGTTTTCGAGGGGCGCTGGCAGGCTGCCGGGTGCCGTGGGCGCATACGCCCTTGCGTGGGCGGAATCAGAGGACGCAGCTGCGTCGGCAGCAACAGGCATAGTGCCGGGTTGCGTGGGAGCCTCTGCACCTTGCTTGCTCTTCCACCACTGCTGCGACATCTGCGCTTCGATCTCGTCGATCTTCTTGAGCGTGACGGCCCGCTCGTCGGGCGATGCCATGCTGCTCTGAAAGAACGAGGGGCGCCCTGCGGCGTCTTCCACACGCTGGCCTTGCAGCACCTCGCGCTGACGCAGCTTGCGCAGCTGATCGAACTCGCGGCGCCGCACGAAATCGTTGCGGCGCTTGCGCTCGATCATCTCCTTGAGCATCTGCTTGCTGTACTGGCTCTCCCGGTCGTCCTGGATGGAGTCCAGCTCGGTCCAGTTCACCGTCGGGTTCTTCACGAACCGAACCACCTTCGACAGCAGGCCTCCGGGGGTGGTTTCTTCCTTGCTCATGGCTCAGGGTGCGCTTGGGGTTGATCAGGCCAGACGGCCCGGTCAATCACCAAACATCTTCTGCTTGAGTTCGCGGCGTTGTTGTGCTTCGAGGGACAACGTGGCAGTAGGACGGGCAATCAGGCGGCCCACACCAATGGGTTCGCCGGTTTCGTCGCAGTAGCCATAGTCACCTGCGTCGATGCGGGCAATGGACTGCTCGATCTTCTTGAGCAGCTTGCGCTCGCGGTCGCGGGTGCGCAGCTCCAGGGCATGTTCCTCTTCGATCGTGGCGCGGTCGGCCGGATCGGGCACCACCACGGTGTCTTCACGAAGGTGTTCGGTCGTTTCACCAGCGCTGTTGTGGATCTCCTGCTTGAGCTGCACCAGCTTCAGGCGGAAGAAGGCCATCTGCTTGTCGTTCATGTACTCGTCGTCAGGCATGGCCATGACTTCAGCATCGGTCAACTCAGCGGCGGACTTGGTTTTCCAGTTGTTCGCCAGCTTGGGGTCTTTTTTGGCAGCCGTATACGTAGGCTGTGCTTGCGCGGTCGTGGGCATGGTATGTAGATAACTGGCTTTGGCAGCGGTCGAAGCCACTGTCTGTGCCATGGATGGTACGGTCAATTGGGCCAATCGTGAAGAAGGCCGGGTTGTGCGCACGGGTACCTGCGAGCCTGCTTGCAGCACGGGTGCCGGAGCAGGCGCCGCCACGGCGGGGGGTGCGGCCACCTTGGGCGCCGCAGCAGCCTTGGCAGTGGCCTTCGCAGCAACTTTGGGTGCCGCTGGGGCGGCGGCGCTTTTCGCCGCGGCAGGGGTTGCCTTGGTGGCCCCCTTGGATTTGCTGGTGTCGGCTTTCACTTCCTGGTCTCCTCGCAGTACGGGCGGGCCCTAGCTGCATTCGCAGCCAAGGGCGGGTGGCAAGCCTTCCGGGGTTTTACCGGGGCGCGATTGTATCGACCTGGGCTGACGCAAACGAAAACGTTGCAGATACAACACAAACACGCCGTTCTCCCCTGGGCGGCACAGGCCCCGGTGAGGGTCAGACCAGGCTTTGTTCCAGCCCCTGCAGGAAGATGTCCTTGGGCAGGTCAATGCCAATAAAGACCATCTTGCTCGTGCGCGTCTCACCCTCGGCCCATTGGGGGCCCAGATCGCTTCCCATGAGCTGGTGCACCCCCTGGAAGATCACCTTGCGTTCAGTGCCCTTCATATTAAGCACACCTTTGTAGCGCAGCATGCGCGGGCCGTAAATATTCACGATGGCCCCCAGGAAGTCCTCCAGCTTGGCCGGGTCGAATGGCCGGTCGGAGCGGTAAACGAAGCTCTTCACATCATCGTCGTGGTGATGGTGGTGACCATGGCCATGTTCATGCTGGTGCGAGGGGTGGCTGCAGTGCTCGCCATGTTCGTGGTCATGGTCGTGGTGGTCATGCCCATCCCCTTCTTCCTTCAGGAAGTCCGGGTCGATGTCCAGCTTGGCATTGAGGTTGAAGCCGCGCAGGTCCAACACCTCCTTGAGCGGCACTTCGCCAAAATGCACGGCCTTGATGGGTGCGCGCGGGTTCATGTGCTTGAGGCGATGGATCAGCGCGTCGGTCTCGTCCTTGGACACCAGGTCGGTCTTGGACAGGAAGATCTGGTCCGCAAAACCCACTTGGCGGCGCGCTTCCTGGCGGTCGTTGAGCTGCTGGGGCGCATGCTTGGCGTCCACCAGGGTGATGATGGAGTCGATGAGGTAGGTCTCGGCAATTTCTTCGTCCATGAAGAAGGTTTGCGCCACTGGCCCCGGGTCGGCCACGCCGGTGGTCTCGATCACGATGCGGTCGAACTCCAGCAGGTTCTTGCGCTTCTTGGCGGCCAGTAGCTGCAGCGTCTCGCGCAGGTCTTCGCGGATGGTGCAGCAGATGCAGCCGTTGCTCATCTGCACGATCTGCTCCTTGGACTCGGTCACGAGGATGTCGTTGTCAATGTTCTCTTCGCCGAATTCGTTCTCGATCACGGCGATCTTCTGGCCATGGGCTTCGGAGAGCAGGCGCTTGAGCAGCGTGGTTTTGCCCGAGCCCAGGAAGCCGGTGAGGATAGTGACGGGGATCAGTGCCATAAATCTGTCTTTCAAGGGGATCAATACCTGCGCTGCGGCCCGATGCCACTCAGCGCGACCTCCCTGCGGAGGGACTCATTTTTCAGTGTACCGAGGCTGTCAAGCCCTTGCAGGGCACGGATAGCTCACGCCTTGCGCATCACCGCCAGCCCCTTGAGGTACTCGCCCTCCGGAAACTCCAGCGTCATCGGGTGGTCGGGCGCGCCGCCCAGGCGCTCCAGGATGTAGCCGTCCACGCCCGCATCCGCGCCCGCCGACGCCACGATCTTGTGGAACAGGTCGGCGCTGATGCCGCCCGAACACGAGAAGGTGAACAGCACCCCGCCCGGGGTCAGCAGTTGCAGCGCCAGCCGGTTGATGTCCTTGTAAGCGCGGGCCGCGCGTTCGGCGTGCGCTGCGGTCGGCGCAAACTTGGGCGGGTCGAGGATGATGGCGTCAAACCGCTGGCCTTCCTTGAGGAACTGGCGCAGTGAAGCGTTCACGTCGGCGTCCATAAAGCTCGCGCGGTTCGGGTCGAAGCCGTTGAGCGCCACGTGCGCACGGGCACGCTCCAAGGCAGGACCGGACGAGTCGATGGACGTCACATGCCCATCGGCCACGGTGCCTGCCGCACGCATGCCCGCCAGCGCCGCCACGCTGAAGCCGCCGGTGTAGCAAAAGCAGTTGAGCACATGCTTGAAGCCCAGGCGCTGGGTGTAGTCGGCAAACCGCTTGCGGCTGTCGCGCTGGTCCAGGTAGAAGCCGGTCTTGTGGCCCTCGGCGATGTTGAGCGTCAGGCTCCACTGGTGTTCGTGGATGGTGAGTTCAAGCGGCGGCCCTTCGCTATCGCCCGCCGTGCCCGTGGGCCCGCCGCGCAGCCAGCCCGTGGCGGGCTCCAGACCTTCCAGCGCACGCACGCTGGCGTCTGAGCGTTCATACAGCTTGGTCAGGCCCGTCTCGCGCAGCAGCGCGTCGGCGATCACATCCTTCCAGCGCTCGGTGCCCGCGCTGGTGAACTGGGCCACCAGCGTATCGCCATAGCGGTCCACGATGAGCCCCGGCAGACCGTCGGATTCACCGTGCACCAGACGCACGCCATCGCTTTGCACGTCAAATCGGGCTCTGGCGATTATGGATCGGGCGCAAGCAGCTATAAAAAACGGAGCATCAATGCGCTGTGCTTCGTCAAAGCTCCACACCCGCGCGCGTATGCGCGAGCTGGGACTGAAGGCGGCCCAGGCAAGGAACTGGCCTTCGTGCGACTCCACACGCACGGTCTCGCCGCTGTCGCCGCCGCCCTTGGCGATGGCCGATTCGAAGATCCAGGGGTGGCGGCGCAGGAGCGAGCGCTCTTTGCCAGGGCGAAGGCGAAGGGTTTTCATGCCCCGGATTGTGCGGGCTCACCGCTGCCGTCCAACCATCATCCCTTGAAAAACAGCATGCGCGGACCCTGCGATAAGCCCGCCCGTTTGCACAAAAGACCACCCACAGCGCTGGCGAGAAAGCATATTTATCATTTTTTGGAATCATTTATTTGACAAATTTGATTCATCTCTCATAAAATTCGCACAACTATCATTTATATCAAACAAACATGTCAGCGAATCTTCACACCCTATCCAGCCTGGGTTCTATCCCTGATGCAGCCCCAACGGTCTTGACGGATCTTCGCGAGTTCCTGGCATTCAAGATCGGCAACGAGGAGTACGGCGTAGATATCCTGCGGGTGCAGGAAATCCGTTCGTACGAAAAGCCCACCACCATCGCCAATGCCGCCGCCGACCTGAAGGGCGTGGTCAACCTGCGCGGCGTGATCGTGCCCATCATCGACCTGCGCCTGAAACTGGGCTTGCCAGAGGCTCGCTATGACCATCTGACCGTGGTGATCGTCCTCAACATTGGTCAGCGCGTCGTGGGCGTTGTGGTGGATGGCGTGTCTGATGTGCTCACGCTGCAGAGAGAGCAATTGCGCCCTGTCCCCGCACTCGACATGGACGTGGATCGGGACCACCTGCTGGCCATCGGATCGGTCGATGACCGGATGCTCATCCTGCTCGACATCGAAAAGCTCTTGGCACCCTCGTTGCCATCGCCCCTCACCGTGCAATGACGCGCTGTCGCATTGCCACGAAACACAAACACACCTACACGGAATCCCTATGAACTTCTTCAGAGCATTCGGCATTGCGAAACGCCTGCACCTGCTGTCCTTCGCACTCATCAGTGGCCTGACCCTGGTCGCGCTTCTCGCATGGTTCAACCTCTCCGAGGTCACCGCCCAAACCCGAAAAGTCGCCACAGAGTCCGTTCCCCACCAGTTGCGGCTGGCAGCCATGGAGCTCAACGTCACACGATCATCTCTCCAGTTGCGCCATGCGCTGCTGGTCAGGACACCCAGCGACGTGAAGGCCACCTTGGCAGACATTGCGGAGAAAAAGAAGCTGATCGACACCGACCAGTTGGCACTGGAAAAAACTGCTGTCACCACGACCGAAAAGACTGAGTACGCTGCACTCGTTCAGGCGCTGGGCACGTTCTGGCAGATCGCAGGGCAAAACATCCAGTTGATTGAGCAAGGTAACAAGGAAGAAGGCTTCGACTTTCTGGTCGCCAAGACGATTCCTGCCCGGAACGTGGTGCTCGAGATGCTGAGCCAACAAAAGCAGCGCCAGAACACATCGCTGACCGAGAGCATTGGAAAGATCGAGTCAGATGCGAAACAAACGCTTTACAGCCTGGTGGCAGCCGTCGCGGCGATTGCAGCCGGTTTGATGGTGTTTTCCTGGTATGTCGGCAGCGTCCTTCAGCGCCGGGTGTCAGAAGCGCAAGTGATCGCAGCCCGCGTGCGCGATGGCGACCTGACCGGAGAGGTCATTGACAACGCCAACGATGAATTCAGTCCGCTGCTGCAAGCGCTCTCCGACATGCAGACATCGCTGACACAGGTTGTCTCGCAGGTACGCCAAGGCTCCGACAGCGTGGCCACTGCCAGCGCGGAGATATCGGCGGGCAACAGCGATCTCTCGGCACGCACCGAAAACCAGGCCAGTGCACTGGAAGAAACCGCAGCATCGATGGAGGAGCTGAATTCGACGGTTCGCCAGAACGCCGAGAACGCCCGGCAAGCCAATCAGCTCGCGCAGAACGCGTCGAACGTGGCAAGCCAAGGCGGCGAGGTTGTCGCAGACGTGGTCCGCACGATGAAAGACATCAACGACAGCTCCCGCAAGATCTCGGACATCATCGGTGTCATTGACGGCATCGCCTTCCAGACGAACATCCTGGCCCTGAACGCCGCCGTGGAGGCCGCCCGTGCGGGTGAACAAGGCCGGGGCTTTGCGGTGGTTGCGAGCGAGGTTCGTAGCCTGGCAAGCCGATCCGCAGACGCCGCGCGCGAAATCAAAGTGCTGATCGGTGCCAGTGTGGAACGGGTAGAAGCCGGCTCCGCCCTCGTGGACCGGGCAGGCCAGACCATGAGCGACGTGGTTTCGGCAATTGGCCGCGTTACCGACATCATGGCGGAGATCAGCGCAGCCAGTTCCGAGCAGAGCCAGGGCGTGGACCAGGTGAACGAAGCCGTCACCCAGATGGACCAGGCCACCCAGCAGAACGCGGCACTGGTGGAGGAAATGGCGGCAGCAGCCAGCAGCCTCAACACCCAGGCAGCGGAGCTGGTCAACGTGGTTTCCTCCTTCAAGATTTCGCCCTTGGCTTTGGAAGAGCGCCCTGCGGTGGTGCCCCCACAAGGAGCGCTCAGCACATCCACCACATATGCTTCACGGCCGCCGATGGCCCGGAAAGCCCCAAACCAGCGATCCGCGACCTCCGCCATCAAGGCGGCTGTCCGAAGTGTGGCAATGGCGAAATCGGGCGTAGCGCATCTGCCTTCGGCAAAACTCGTGACTGCCGCTCCACATGCAGAGAAAGAGTGGGAAAACTTCTAGGAACCCGCCGGACTTGGAAAACGTCTGTTGCAAGTTGCCCCCCAGGGGCAACTTTCGCTATCGGCACTCCAAGCCCGAAAGAATAAAGGCCAGACGCCGGACGCCAAGCGTCAGCTGTTGAAGTCCCCTTGGAATCACCACCTTCGGGTGGTTTTTCTATTGTTCAGAAGCTGTGAAATGATCCACGTACCGGCAATAGGCTGCCGCTTGCGAGATGCAAAGAATTCAACTTTCGCCTTGAACAGAAACCACACGCAGCACCTGCTGCCGCAACTGTCGCCATCCCTGTTGCATAAGGTCAGAATGGCCCCCTGCAGCCCACTCCTCGGTGCTTCGCGCACACTGGGCAGCTGGCGCCTCACCCAGCATCGTCAACACTGACTTGAGGTTGTGCGCCACGCGCCGCAGGGCCTGTACATCTTGCGCCGCCACGGCCTGATCGCCTTCCATCACATCTTGAGGAAATCGGGCCAGGCATGCCTGTCGATAAGCTTGGTAAAGCGCTCGGTTGCCGCCGAAAAACTCGGCCACTGGATTGTGTTGAGCAACGGTGACGACGGCGGAATCGGCCTGCGCCCCCAATTCGAGGCTGGCCAGAGTCTCAGAAACACACGCCATCAGCGCCCCCACGGAGGCGGGTTTGTGCAGAACGCGCCAGACGTTGAGCGACTCCAGCGTGCGCTGCGTGGCTGGGTCAATCCCACCACTGAACACCACGGTGCGGCAGGCCGCTCCCTGAGGCGAAAGATTTGTCTGCATCCATACCAGTAGATCAAGGCCGGAGCCATCGGGCAGGGTCAGATCCGTGAGGACCAGGGGTGCCACTTCGGTGGTCAGCGCCTGCTTCGCCTCGACGAGCGTGGCGCATGGCACCAGATTCACGCCGAGGGGATCGAGCGCCATCTGGACAAACCGGCGCACTGACGGATCGTCCTCCACCAACAGCACGCGCGGCTGCGTCACGACGGCGCTCAGGCCTTCTCGGCCACAGGACGCAGGAACCCCGCCAGCAACGCAGGCAGCTCCTGCACCAAGCGGGGCTTGTGCACCACAGGCAGCCCGGCCAGCGCAAAGGCGTAGGGACTGCGCTGCTCTTCGTCGAGCGAGGTCACAACGATCAGACGGCTGCGCTGGAACTGGGGATGCGAGCGCAGACGCGCAATCAGCGTTGCGCCATCAATGCCAGGAAGAAGGATGTCCACAATCAGCACATCCGGCTGCAGTTCGCCCGCCATAGCCAAGCCAACGATGCCGTCGTCTGCCACATGCAGTTCCACTTGCGGGAAATCGTGCGCCATCAACAGCTTCACCAGGGTCTGGAAATGTGCGGAATCCTCGATCAGCAACACCCGCTGGCCGTGTGTACCCGCTGGTTCGCGAGAAGCGCCGACCTGCTCGGCGCGCCTGGGAGCAGCTTTGACCACCCCATCGTCTGGCGCGACCACCACACCAGACACGGCAACTTCGGCAACCGGTACAACGGGCTGGCCCTGACCCTGCCGCTGGGCCAGCCACCGCTCGACCGATGCCTTCGCGATGCGCCGATGACCTCCTGGTGTTTTCCAGGCCTCCAGCTCACCCCGGTCCACCATCAGCTGAACAGAACGAACCGCCATGCCCAGCACCCGCGCCACATCACGGGTACTGCAATCCACCGGCAGCGAAGAGAGAAGACTGAGTTCCATAGCGGCGAATTTTATCACTTCGAAAAATCACTTTTGTGATAAAATTGATAAAACTAGTTACAACAAGCGCCCAACCATGAACAAACGCATTCTGATCATCGAAGACCATGCGGATATCCGCCGACTGATCCGCATGACCCTGGAGTTCGAAGACCACGACATCCATGAAGCCGTCAACGCCGACGAGGGCCTGGAGGCCGTGCGAACGCTGCGCCCCCAGTTACTGTTGCTGGACATCATGATGCCCGGGAGCATGGACGGACTCGATCTGTGCCGCCTTGTCAAAAGCGACCCATCGCTGGGCAAACCTTGGGTGGTGCTGCTGACGGCTCGCGGGCAAAGCCAGGATATCGAGGCGGGGATGATGGCCGGGGCCGACGCCTATCTGCTCAAGCCCTTCAGCCCCCTCAAACTGATCGAAACCATCAACCACCTGGGCACAACCCCCGGCGAGGCGCCATGAACATGGTTGCAGCTGCACGCGAAAATACCCAGTTCAGCCCTGCGGCGGCCGACCAGATGGAGAAGATCGTCTTCGATCTGGGGCGCATGTACCAGGAACGCAACGAGGCGTTGCAGGAAGTGGCCCGCGCCCACCATGAGGCACTGTTTCTGCTGTCCATGGCGGCGGAATACAAAGACGATGACACAGGCATCCACATCGTGCGCATCGGATTCCTGGCCGAGGCCCTGGCACTTTTTCTGGGCGAATCCAAGGACTACGCCCTGATGCTGCGCAAGGCGGCCCCCATGCATGACATTGGCAAGATCGGCATTCCTGACGACGTGCTGAAGAAACCTGGTGCCTTCACGCCTCAGGAGCGCATGATCATGAACCGGCACCCTGCCATCGGGGCAGACATCCTGGGAAAATCGCGCATCGAGCTGTTCCAGGTGGCCGCCGAAATTGCGCTTGCACACCATGAACGCTGGGATGGCAAGGGTTACCCGAACCAGTTGGCAGGCCAAGCCATCCCCCTGTCGGGGCGCATTGTGACCATCGTGGACTTCTACGACGCCCTGACCATGGACCGCGTCTACCGCCCGGCCTTCAGCCACGAAAAAGCGCTGGAGATGCTCCTGGCAGAACGAGGCAAAGCCTTCGACCCGGATATCGTGGACTGCTTCCTGCGCAACAGCGCCGCCATTTCGGCCTTGCGTGAGCAAGTCACGGTCGGACGCATGACCTTCGCCGACCTGATCAACCGCAAGCAGGAGGCACCATGATCTTCCGTACATACCGAGTGCAGGCTGCGGTGCTCATGCTCCTGGCTACCGCTCTGGCCTCCTGGGGCGCCACAGCAGGTGAGGTTCAGGACCGCGTTCAGGCCCGGGGTGAAGTCAGGGTCTGTATCTGGCCCGCGTACCAGCGCATCTCGTTTCGGGACCCGCGCTCCGGCCAGCTCAGCGGCCTGGACATCGATCTGGCTACGGCACTGGCGTCTGATCTGCGCGTCAAGCTGCGATTCGTGGACTCCTCCTTTGTCACCTTGGTGCAGGACCTGCAGGCAGGCACATGCGATGTAGCGATGTTCGGCATCGCCATGCTGCCGCAGCGCATGGAGCAACTCCAGTTCTCCACGCCCTATTTGCAAAGCGATATCTATGCCGTAACCACACGCACCAGCCGCATCGTGCGGCAGTGGAGCGACATCGACCAACCCGGCGTGCAGGTAGGCGTGCAGGCTGGAACATTCATGGAGCCAGTCATGCGGCAACGCCTCAAGCATGCAGGTCTCGTCTCCATCCACCTGCCACAGACACGCGAACGCGAGCTCATTGCGGGCCGCGTGGACGTCTTCATGACCGATTACCCCTACGGTCGCGCACTGATCGAAAGCACGGAATGGGCCGCACTGGTGCCCCCCCCCAAGCCGTTCTATACGCTCCCCTACGCCCATGCCAGCAAACCAGGCGACGTCGAATGGCGAGCCGTGCTCAACGCTTTTGTCGCCCGGATTCGGCAGGACGGTCGCCTGGAAACGGCAGCACGGCGCCACGGACTCGAAAGCATCCTCCTGAACTGATGCCCCTGCCATGAAACGATCCATTCCCTTTGCCAAGCTCAGCTTGCTGGAAGTTGCCAGCAGCAGGGCGCTCTTCGGGGGCACACTTCTCATGCTGGCCGTAATCGTCGGCACCGCATCGCTGATGTGGCTGGAGTTCCGCCGCACAGAAGCTCAGGACCGCAAGCAGCTCGAACTACTGGCCAGCGTCATGGAGTCGCACGCCAGCCAGGTTTTCGACAACACCAAGCTCACCCTCGACAGCCTTGCGAAAAACCTGACCACCGAGAACCACACTCCCGCGCAGCTCGAAGCACAGCAGTCTTACCGCTTGCAAGGCCTGCCTTTTCTGCGCAGCATCGCCATCGTCAGCTCCGAAGGGCTGGTGCTGGCCTCCACGACCGCCTCGGACCGGGGTGGCCGGGTGGATCTGCAGCGCCTGCCTCCTTCACCAGCGACCGATGAGCGGGTGGTCATTGGAGCCTGGGTGCATGGCCGCACACTCGCCCAAGATATGCGCAATGCAGCCGTGCCAGCGGGCCTTGGCTACATTCCCATGGTGCGCCTGGTTCGCCTGCCATCGAACGCTGTGGTGACGTTGGTGGCACAGATCAATCCCGACGCCCTGGCCACCTACCAGCGGCAGTTGATGGAGGCGGGCCACCCTGGCACACAGGTCATGCTGGCGTTGGACAACGGGACCTTGCTCACCCAGGTGGGCAACGACACCCTGAATCTTGGAAGCAGCCTGGGCACCCACCCTTTGTTCCAGGGTTTGCTGCCAGCGCACAAAGGAACCTACGGCCCGCTGCAAACCTTTCAGGCGCGCAGCCTGGGCGCCTGGCGCAGCTCCAATAGCCAGCCTCTGGTGGCGTTTGTAGAGCAACCCTATGAAGCCACGACCCAGCAGTGGCTGGACGCAATGCGAGGACCGCTGCTGTTCATGGGGGTGGCCTTGGCGCTGATAGGACTTCTCACGCATGCGTCCTGGCGCAATGCCCGCGCAAAAGAAGTTGCGCAACGTGAACGCGATGAGGCCCAGCAAGAAACCGCACGGCGCGAACAAGAGCTGTCGGTCCTGTTCCGAAGTGTTCAGGAGCTGATCTTCCGCACCGATGCCCAAGGGACCATCCGGTTCGTCAATCCCCGCTGGCATGCCATTACCAACCAGCCCGCTGAAATGGCCCGAGGCCAGCGTCTGCGGGACGTCGTCCACCCCGAGTGCCGCGATGGCGTGGATGCCCTGTTCGACGCCACCCAGCCCCCGGGCGTGCGCATGGCG
This sequence comes from Acidovorax sp. NN32, assembly GCF_057597245.1. NCBI lineage: Bacteria > Pseudomonadati > Pseudomonadota > Betaproteobacteria > Burkholderiales > Comamonadaceae > Acidovorax > Acidovorax sp. NN32. The sequence goes on along the minus strand of NZ_CP199679.1, from coordinate 955,566 downwards.
CAGGTCCGCCTCACGGGACCCGCAGGAGAAACGCGCGCGCTGGACATCTCGGTGGTTCCGCTGCGTGACCGGTCGGGTCAGTTGCGCGGCTTTGCGGGCAGCGCGGTGGATGTGACAGCCCTGCTGGCCGCCCAGCAAAGCCTGCAAGAGCAGTTGGCCCTCACAAGCCAGGTGCTCGAATGCAACCCGTTGCCCATCTGCATGACCGACACCGAAGGACGTCTTCTCTCGGTCAACCAGGCCTGGGAAAGTTTCATGGGGCTGTCGCGCAAAAGCGTCCTGGGGATGCGCAACATCGACTTTCTGCCCAAGCAAGAGGCGCAGGCGTACTGCGCACACCAAGAACAACTGTTGCGCGAGGGCGGTCGTGTCCGCTACGAAGAGCGCATGCGCCGACCCGATGGCAGCTTCCGGGATGTGCAGGTCACCAAGGTGCTCGTCACCACCAACGGCAAGCAGCCCATCGGTATCCTGACCGCCAAGATGGACATCACGGAATTCCGGGCCGCACGCGATCTGGCCGAAGAGGCGTCGCGCTCCAAGTCGGAATTTGTGGCCAACATCAGCCATGAGTTGCGCACGCCCCTGCAATCCATCCTGGGCTTCTCCGAACTCGGACTGGCGCGGGGTCGCCATCAATCCAAGCTGGCATCCATGTTCAGTGACATCCACGACGCGGGCCAGCGCATGCTGGTGCTGGTCAATGACCTGCTCGACATCGCAAAGATCGAGAGCACGGTTGGAGCCTTCCAATTCGAGCGCGCCGACGTGCGCGATCTCATCGAGGAAGTGGCGGCAGAGATGGAGTTGCTGCTGGACCGCAAACGCCTGGGCCTGGGCTTGCGCCTGGGCCGCATGCCTTTGATCGCCAAAGTGGATCCATCGCGCTTTCAGCAAGTGGTACGCAATGTCTTGAGCAACGCCATCAAGTTCTCGCCCGAAGACAGCATCATCGACATCACCGCCGGAGTCTCGGACGACCACAGCATCCACATCCAGGTGCGCGATCAAGGCCCGGGCATACCTCCCTCAGAGCTGGAGACCGTGTTCCAGGCCTTCGTGCAATCGAGCAAGACGCGCGATGGCTCCGGCGGAACGGGCCTGGGCCTGGCGATATGCCGCAAGATCGTCGAAGCACATGGGGGGCGCATCCATGCCACCAACGGGCCCGACGGCGGTACCATCTTCCATATCATGCTGCTCACCGCAGGCTACACGGACACGATGCCAGCCCCGCTCACATGAACAGGAAGCCCAGCAAGCCCCAATCCTCCGACTGGCGCAGCAGCCCGGCGCTGATGTACTTTGTGGTGGCCTGCGTTTTCAGCGCTGTAGTGCTGCTAGGTGCCTGGGCCACCATGGCCGCCATGCTGCGCTGGCAGTGGAAGGAAACCCTGGACGCCGAGATGCGCCAGAACACCAACACCGCCCTGGCACTGAAGGAGCACACGCTGCGCATCCTGGACACGGTGGACCAGGCCATGTGGCGTTTGCAGCATACCGCCGAAGACGGACCACTCAACGGCGAGGACCTGGCAACCATCGCCAATGAAACCGGCATGGTGCCGCACATCCTGACGCAGTTGTCCTTCGTGGGCCCCGATGGCCGCTTTCAGGGCAGCAACCTCGACCCCGACGGCTCGCGCAGCAACCATGTGAGCCTGATGGACCGCGACCATATCCGGGTGCACTTGCTGCCCGCCGAAGCGGCCCCGCCCAGCTCTGGCATGCTGCACAACGGCCTTTTCATCAGCAAGTCCCTGCTGGGCAAGGTGTCGGGGGTATCGACCATCCAGCTCTCACGCAAAGTCACGGCCGCTGATGGGCGCGTGCTGGGGGTGGTGGTGGCGTCACTCAATCCACGCCATTTCGCCGACGTGTACCGGGGCGTGCAACTGGGCAGCGACGGCGGTGTGGGACTTGCGGGGCTTGACGGAGTGATCCGTGTGCGCGTGTTGGGAGGTGCCAGCACAGAGGTTGGGATGCAACTGCCCGCGCCCCTCCTGCAAGCACTGCGCAGCCAGGACAGCGGGGCCATGTTGTCGCCATCGTCCGACGCCAGACTGCGCATCATTGGTTTCAGCCGTGTCGGAAGTTACCCGCTTGCCGTACTCAGCGGCACCTCAGAAGAACACTCTTTCGCCCGCTGGCGCACCACACGCGACACGATCCTGTGGTTGACGGCACTGTTGAGCCTGGCGGTTGTGGCCTTTGTCGCCGTATTTCTGGGAAGCATACGCAAGCTGGCGGTCAGCCACGCGGCCCTGACCCGCAGCGAGGCCGAAGCCCAGCGCGCCAACCAGGCCAAAAGCGAATTCCTGGCCGCCATGTCGCACGAGCTGCGCACTCCGCTGACGAGCATCCGCGGCTTTGCTGAACTCATGGAGCTGCGCAGCAACGATCCACAGACCCGGGAGCAATCGAGCCTTATCCGCCAGGGCGCTGAGCACCTGAACGCTCTGCTGACGGAAATCCTCGATCTGGCGCGAATTGAAGCGGGTGCCATGCCAACGCACCCCGAGTCCGTGGAACTGCCCGGTCTGCTGCACGATGTGATCGAGCTGTTCCGTGTCAGTGCAGTGGCCAAATCGCTGGCGCTCACGTCGACCACGGCCGCCAACGTCCCGAACTCTCTGCTAACCGACCGCCTCAAGCTCAAGCAGATCCTGAACAATCTCTTGTCCAATGCCATCAAATTCACCCCGTCGGGCACCGTGTGCCTGGCCGTGGATACCAGCGCAGACGGTCACCATGTGCAGTTCCATGTCACAGACACAGGCCCGGGTATCCCGGAAAACCTGCACGAGGTCATTTTCGAAAAGTTCAGCCAGGGCCACGCCCGCGTCAGCTACCAACACGGGGGCACCGGACTGGGGCTGTCGCTGTCTCGTGCGCTTGCCCAACTGCTGGGCGGCACGTTAACCGTCAGGTCCCGGGTGGGCGAGGGCTCCACATTTACGCTGTCGCTGCCGCTGCAAATTCCGCCGAAAGCCGCCCCGCACTTCGCATAAGCCGCATTGCTTACCACTGCGGGGCCGATACACCGCAGAGGTTTATTGGTTATGCATCAGCGGCGACGGCGTGCAAAGGCCGTGGTGAAACAGCCCATCAGAATCGACAAAATGATCATCCCCCACTGGGACAGCGTAGGAATGGGTGACGCAAACCCGATCTGGCTTGCCGGCGAACACACTTCCAGACCCGGCGTGGCCCCGGTAGCGGCCACTGGCGTCACACAGAAAAACAGGAAGTTGCCCATATCGCCTGCCATCGGGGTATACCCCATCGTTGTGGCGACATTCGTTCCTGCCGCCACGCTGTTGCTGGGGCTGCGCACCCAGCGGAAGGTGGACGCACCCTGCACGTCTGCATTGGCGTCCGTGTAGGTGTAGTTGCCTGTGGCGGGTTGCCCAATGGTCGGCACGCCCGCAACGGACACGGACAGGGCCACGGGGGGCACCTGCGCAACCACCGAGATTTGCACCGTCGCATCGTCACAAAGAGCCGCGTTCGGAGCAGGCAGGCACACCCGGTAGGTGAATGTGTCGGTCCCGCTGAAGCCAGCATTCGGCGTGTAGGTGTAAGCACCCGTCGCGCTGTTCAGATTCAGGGTGCCGTTGGCGGTGCTCGCGAGCACCGCGTACGTGGAACCCACCGGGGCGGAATCATTGCCCGTCACCGAAGCATTGAACGGCACCCCTTGGGTGGCGGGGCCTGCATTGTCATCTACCGCATTCGGGCCGACGGTCACTGTGACCGTAGCGGGGACGCAGGTTGCCTGATCAGGTGCTGGCTTGCACTGTTGATAGGTGAACGTATCCTGGCCTGAAAAACCAGGTTGCGGCGTGTAGGTGTAGGCCCCCGTGGATGGACCGAGCACCACAGAACCGTTGGCGGGTGTCGCAACCACGGCAAAAGTGGAGCCCGCCACGGCCGTATCGTTGGTGGCCACATTGCCCGGCACAGGGGTGTTGAACGGGGTGGTGGCCGTGTCGTCCACAGCGCCGATGGCTCCAGGCGGCAAGGTCACCGTCACGGTTCCAACATCCACCCAGGTGCCTGGCACCGTGGCTGCATCGGTCACGGCCAGGTTGTCCAGCTCGAAGCCCCCTCCTCCAGCGTGGCGGACAACGATGGTCCTGAAATTGACGCTGGCCCCCCGCAGCAACAGGTTGATGTAGCCATAGGGCTCTCCTGTATTGCGACCCGCAGGCGGGTTGGGGTTGCCAAAGTAGTCCGCCTTGGCGTACGAATTGCCGTCGATCGCCGTGATGTTGCCGCCCCCACCCAGCAGCGTTGTCAGCGAGTTCGTCGTGAACTGCGCCAACAAGGTGTTGGTGTCGTCATAGAACTCGATGGTGTTGCCGGCGTTGCCCGCCGACCACCAGAATCCAACGTACTTCCGGTCGCCAATCAGGGTGATGGTGACCTGGTTGCCGTTTCCTATAGCAAGGTAGTTCCCTGTCCCATCTGCGCCACCATACTGGTCAGCCGCAGTGCGGTTGACACCCCCGGTGGCACCCGTCCAAGCCCCGATGGCAAAACTCCCCGTCGCACCAATTGCCCCTGCTGCATCCGAGAAGGTTTCCACGATGGCGCCCGATCGCGTCGTGTTCTGTTCGCCGGGCGGTGAAAGGTATACGTCCAGAGTCTGAGCGCCAGCGTTAAAGCCGCTCAGCAAACAAGCCGCGCCAATCAGCACTGCAGACAAGGTCGGGGGACGCAGCAGAGAACCAGAGAAGCGCATAGATCGGGACAGGCTCAAAAGTGTGGCCGCGATCATAGGAGGGCTGTTACGCAAAGCGACAAGCGCCACCGAAATGCAACATTTGTTGACAATCTGCTACCTGCGGCGGCCGCAAGCTCCAGAGTGACTCCCTCTGAATGCGGGGTCAGCAGCCCCGTCCCTCACGCCTCCAGCGAGCTCAACCCCATGCTTGCATGCGACCAATCAAGGCGAAAGTGAAGCGTTTCCCGAGTCGCGGACGTGGCCACGATGCCTCTCAGCGCCCACCGCAGAAGGCGGTTCAGCGCTCACGCCGAATCAAAGCGCGTGACCGAAACGCCCCAGGCGCGGGGCCCAGTTGGCAAGGATGTCGGCCGACACCAGCACCCGGCGCGCCTGGCCGATGAGCAAGTGGCGCGGCACAAACCCGATGTAGCGTGAGTCGGCGCTGTTGTCGCGGTTGTCGCCCAGCACCAGGTATTCGCCCTCGGGCACCGTCACCGGGCCGAAGCTGCGGTGCGCGGTCACGCCCTGCAGCCACTGCACACGGCGCTCGTGGCCCTGCAGGTGCTCCGTCCAGCGGGTGGCGGGCACCTGGGCGCCCCATTCCAGCAGGGTTTCGGTCACCGCCTCGGGCGCGTCATAGCGCGCCGCCTCGCCGTTGAGGTACAGCACCTCGTCGCGCATTTCCACAGTGTCGCCGGGCAACGCCGCAATGCGCTTGATGAGCCGCGTGCCATCGCGCGGCGACGAGAAGGTGACCACATCGCCCCGCTCGGGCTCGCCCAGGCGGGCGAGCACCACATCGGTCAGCGGCAGCTTCAGATCGTAGGCCAGGCGGTTGACAAAAACGACGTCGCCTTCGAGCAGCGTGGGGCGCATGGACCCCGAAGGGATGGGGTTCCAGTCGGCCACCGCCGTGCGGAAGATGCCGAAGCACAGCAGCAGCACGATGAACCCACGGTTCGATTTGATCCAGTTCAGCAGCATGACGACAACTCCAAGTAGCTTCAAAGCAAGCGCTCTGCTCGGATGCGCCCTGTTGCAACTTGGTTCCGTGAGACAGGCCATTGCGAATCTCCCACAGCACTTGCTGTGAGCGCAGCCAATTCCAGTGCACCCGTGGAACCGGCTTTGCCGGGCCAGGGGGTGCGTCCCCCTTGGGGGAAGCGGCGCAGCCGCTCAGGGGGGCTTTTTTCTAGCTCGGGGATGCGCCGCGTCATACACCTTGGCCAGGTGCTGAAAATCGAGGCGCGTGTAGACCTGCGTGGTCGTGATGTTGGCGTGGCCCAGCAGCTCCTGCACCGCACGCAGGTCGCCGCTGCTTTGCAGCAGGTGGCTGGCAAAGGAGTGGCGCAGCATGTGCGGGTGCACCGGCGTGGTCAAACCCGCCTGCTGGCTGCGCTGGCGCAGGCGCAGCCAGATCGACTGTGCCGTGAGCCGCTTGCCGCGCCGGCCGACGAACAGTGCGGTGTCAAGCCGCGCCGATCCTTCACCGCCGAAGGGCGTGGCCCGCAGTAGCAGCCAAGCCTGCAGCGCTGCGGTGGCCGCGCGCCCCACGGGCACGCTGCGGCGCTTGCTGCCTTTGCCGAACACATGGGCCTCACCCGCTTGCAGATCGACCCAGCCCCGGCCCTGGCGCTGGGTGTCGGCATTGGGGATGGCGTCGAGCCCCGCGAGTTCACCCACGCGCAGGCCGCAGCCGTAGAGCAGCTCGACCATCGCAGCATCGCGCGCCTCCAGCCAGGGGTCGGCGCCGGTGTTGTCGAATTCGGCCAGCCGGACGGCGTCGTCCACGCCCAGCGCCTTGGGCAGTGGCTTGGGCGCCTTGGGGGCGCGCACGTCCTGCACCGGGTTGTGCGGAATCAGCCCCTGCCGCCCCGCCCAGATGAAAAAACCGCGCCAGCCCGAGAGGATGAGCGCAATGCCGCGCCCGCTGCGCCCGCCGCTGTGCATCTGCGCCACAAAACGGCGGATGTGTGCAGTCTGCAGCTGCAGCAGCGGCACGCTGACCGCCGCCGCAAACTGCGCGAGCTTTTCAAGGTCCAGCGCGTAGAGCGTGAGCGTGCGCGCTGCCAGCCGCTTTTCGACGCGCACGTGCTCCAGGTAGCGCAGGACGTGGGGGTCGAGCGTGGTGGGCGCAGTGGGCGTGTCAGACATGGTTACCGTGGCTGAGCCGCCGCAGAGTGGCCGCTGGCCGTCTGGCTACTTCAGACGAAGCAATGCGGCGCTGGCGAGTTCTGCCATGCGCGACAGAAATTCGGTGCCCATCGTGGCATCAAAACGCTGCGGGTCTTGCGAGCCCAGCACCAGCAGGCCAAAGGCGGGCGTGGCGCTGTCGATGGCGCCTGCGCGCAGCGGCAGCAGAGCCAGCGACTGGGCGGGTTCGCCCGCCTCGTTGGCCAGCCAGGCGGCGGGCTCGAAACCCAGGTTTGGGCCGCAGAACGGCATGGTGAGCGACGAGGCGAACGCGCGAGCGTCTTCGCTGGCGCCCTGGGTGAAGTCGGCGTCGATGTACGGCGCAGCCACCTCCCACACGCGGACCGCCGCCTGGGGCACGTCGAAAAGGGTGCGCACACCATCCACCACGGCCTGGGGCAGGTCGAACGGGTCGCGCACCTGCAGCAGGCTGCCGGTCCATTGGTGGACCTTGTTGGCAATGGCAGCGTTTTCGGTGCTGTTGCGCACCATTTCCATGATGCGCTGCTCCAGGCCCTTGATCTTTTCGCGCAGCATCTCGGCCTGTCGCTCCTGCAAGCTCACGGCGCGCGCGCCGTGGGGGCTGGTGATCTGCACGCTGGCCAGCACCTCGGCATGGCGTTCGAAAAAGCCCGGTGTGTTGGTGAGGAACTGGGCGATGTCGTCTTCGGTGATCGGTGGGATGTGGGACGTCATAGGAGGGTGTCAGGAATATCGATCTGGCCTTCGAACACCGTGGTGGCGGGGCCTGTCATGAAAACGGAATCGGTGTCGGCACCGCTCCAGGCAATGGTGAGGCGTCCGCCGCGCGTGTCCACATGCACCTCGTTATCGAGCAGGCCGAGGCGGATGCCGGCCGACACGGCGGCGCAGGCGCCCGTGCCGCAGGCCAGGGTCTCACCGGCACCGCGCTCGAACACGCGCAGCCGCACGTGGGTGCGGTCCACGATCTGCAAAAAGCCTGCGTTCACGCGCTGCGGAAAACGCGCGTGGCGCTCGATCAAAGGGCCCGCTTCGGCGACGGGGGCGGTGTCCACGTTGTCCACCAGTTGTACGGCGTGGGGGTTGCCCATGGAGACCACTGCTATCAAAAAAGTAGCTACTAGCGCTTTACCATCCAGCGCTAGAGGCCATTTTTGCCCTGATCCTTGCTCTACAGGGCTCAGGCCGCTGGCATCGAACGGTACCTGCGCGGGATCGAACTGCGGGCGGCCCATGTCCACGGTGACACGGCCATCGGGCGTGAGGCGGGGGGCGATCACGCCGCTTTTGGTCTGCACCCGCAGGGTGTCTTTGCCCGACAGGCCTTTGTCGTGCACAAAGCGCGCAAAGCAGCGGGCGCCGTTGCCACACTGCTCCACCTCTCCGCCATCGGCGTTGTGGATCACGTATTCGAAGTCGATACCGTCAGCGGGCGAAGGACGCACGGTGAGGATCTGGTCGGCCCCCACGCCGAAGTGGCGGTCGGCCAGAAAACGGTATTGGGCGGTGCTGAGCCCCAGGCGGCCCTGGGTTTCGTCGAGCACCACGAAATCGTTGCCCGCGCCCTGCATTTTGGTGAAGCGAATCTGCATCCGTCAGATTATCGTCGGTGGGCAACCAATAACCTCAGGCAGCGCCGGTTTCACGGCCCCATTAGGCTTGCGCTCTTTGGGCGCCGCTCTGGCTGCCACCCGCCAAGGACTCTTTGATGCCCGATCTTTCCGCCTTCGCCATCACCCACAAATGGCCCGCCCAGCACCCCGACCGCCTCCAGCTGTATTCGCTGCCCACGCCCAACGGCGTGAAGGTGTCGATTGCGCTCGAAGAGCTGGGCCTGCCTTATGAGCCCCACCTGGTGAGCTTTGACACCAACGACCAGACCTCGCCCGAGTTCCTGTCGCTCAACCCCAACAACAAGATCCCCGCCATCCTGGACCCGAATGGCCCGGGCGGCCAGCCGCTGGCGCTGTTCGAATCCGGCGCCATCCTGTTGTACCTGGCAGAGAAAACCGGCCAGCTGATCCCGCAGGAGGCCGCTGCGCGCTACGAAACCATCCAGTGGGTGATGTGGCAGATGGGCGGCCTGGGCCCGATGTTCGGCCAGCTCGGCTTCTTCCACAAGTTTGCGGGCAAGGACTATGAAGACAAGCGCCCGCGCGACCGCTATGTGGCCGAATCCAAACGCCTGCTGGGCGTGCTGAACCAGCGCCTGGCAGGCCGCCAGTGGGTGATGGGCGACCAGTACACCATTGCCGACATCGCCATCCTGCCCTGGGTGCGCAACCTGATTGGTTTCTACGGCGCGGGCGACCTGGTGGAGTTTGGCCAGTTCACCGACGTGCAGCGCGTGCTGGACGTGTTTGTGGCACGCCCTGCGGTGGTCAGGGGTCTGGCAATTCCGGCACGCGGTTGAGAGAAGAGAGGGTGCGCACTGGCGCTTTCTTTCTCGCCCGCCCTTGATATTGATCATGCCCGCCAGCCTGCCGCACGGCCGCCGCGCACCTACGATGGACCTCCTTAAAAAACAGGGAGTACCTCATGGGATTGACCGTCAACGTTCTGGACGATCTGGGCGCGCACAACCTTCAGGCAGCGGCCCAGGCGGCACTGCAGGAGACCAACGCCATCGCATTGATCGAGCTGCTGGAGATGCTGTGGAGCTGCGACGTGGAAGGCGCCAACGCCGTCATTGATGCGGTGCTGCTGCGCCTGCAGCAGCTGCGGGCGTTGCGCTGAGTGGCCAACCCCAGCACATCCGCCGTAGTACGGCCCATGGGCCGTACCGAAGTGGGAGGTGTGCACATGGCGCGCCTCCCCTCGATAATGGCCCGATGCCCCGCACCAGCCAACAACTGCACCCCTACCGCGAACCTGTAGCCACCCGCCTGGCCGCCACTGTGCTGCTGCTGCGCGATGCGCCCGGCAATGCGGAAGGCATCGAAGTCCTCATGACCCGGCGCTCCGACAAGGCCAGCTTTGCACCGGGTGCCTATGTGTTCCCGGGCGGGGGCATCGATGCGCTGGATGCGCAATCGCACACCGCCGCCGACCGCCGCCCCACCCAAAGCGACCTGCACCTCACCCAGGCCATCGCCGCCATCCGTGAGAGTTTTGAAGAACTGGGTGTGCTGCTGGCCCGCCATGCCGACGGCCCCCGCAAGGGGTTGATGGCCGATGCGCAGGACATCGCCGCCATCGACCGCCACCAGCCCTTTGTGGCGCAATGCACCGCGCGCGGCCTGCGGCTGGCGGCCGACAGCGTTTTCATGCTGGCCCACTGGATCACCGACCGCGACCTGCCGCGCCGCTTCGACGTGCCATTTCTCGTCGCCCGCATGCCCGAGGGCCAGGAGCCTGTGGCTGACGAGGCCGAGCAGTTCGAGCCCGTCTGGGTGCGCCCGGCCGATGCGCTGGCGCGGCATGAGGCGGGGCAGTTCTTCATGATCTTTCCAACCATCCGCACGCTGCAGCGGCTGGCCACGTTTGCCACCACCCAGGCCGTGTTTGACGCGCTGGCCCACGAGCTGCCCCTGTGGACCAGCTGCCCGCGCGCGGGCACGCTGGCGGGCAAGGAAGCGCGGTACATGGAAAGCGACATGCCCTACGGCGAGCTGGCCCTGGTGTGCCCCGACGGCCAGATCGTGCACCCGCTGGACTGGCAAACCGAGCGCCCCGTGCCGCTGCTGCGCAACGTACAGCGGTTGACCGCCCCCAACCCCGGTGTGATGACCGGCCCCGGCACCAACAGCTACCTGGTGGGCGACCCCGCCACGGGCTATATCGCCATCGACCCCGGCCCGGCAGACCCCGAACACCTGGACAAGCTCTGGCGCGCCGCCGGGGGCGACATCCGCATGATCGTGTGCACCCACTCGCACCCCGACCACTCGCCGGGCGCCGCGCCGCTGCAGGCACTGTGTGTGCAGGCGGGCAAAGCCCGGCCCCCCATCCTGGGCCTGCCCTCGGCGCCCACCGCGCGCACGGCCAGCACATTCACACCCGACAGATCGCTACAAAATAATGAGCTACTCGCGCTTGATGGACAAGCGCCAGAGGGCAATATTACCCATACTTTGCGGGTCATCTACACCCCGGGCCACGCCGCCAACCACCTGTGCCTGCTGCTGGTGGAAGACGCCCTGCTGTTCAGCGGTGACCACATCCTGAACGGCAGCACCACGGTGGTGGACCCACCCGACGGCAACATGGCCGACTACCTCGATTCGCTGGACAAGCTCGACGCCGTGTGCGCCGAGCATGGCGTGGGGTTCATCCTGCCTGCGCACGGTTATGTTCTGGGCGATGCCCGTAGCGCCATCGCCAAGCTCAAGTCCCACCGCCTGGCACGCGAGGCCAAGGTGCTGGCCGCCATGCAGGCGCTGCCCCAGGGCAGCATGGAAGACTGGGTGCGGCACGCCTACGCCGACGTGCCGCCGCGCATGTGGCCCGTTGCGCAGCGCTCGCTCCTGGCGCATGTGGAGCGAATAAGAATGTTCGCCCCCTGAGTCGCCTGCGGCGCCTTCCCCCATCCGGGGGACGACGCCCTCGCTGCGGGGCGGCCCTTGCTTGGCGTCCCTGGCGGAGAGCGCGCCCGCTGCACGCGCCACGAACAACAAGAGGCGTGCCCACACAATCCATCCTACAAAGAAAGCCGCCCCAACCCATGAATGACAAAAACCCCAACCCCTCCCACATCCGCCTGGCCAAGCGTGTGGCCGACCAACTGAACTGCTCGCGCAGCACGGCCGAGCAGTTCGTCGAAGGCGGCTTTGTGAGCGTGGACGGCCAGGTGGTGGAAGCCCCCGGCGCACGCGTGCGCCCCGACCAGGCCGTGACGGTGGCGCCAGACGCCAGCCTGCTGGAGTTGACCACGGTGACCTTGCTGCTACATAAGCCAGTGGGGTTTGAAGCGGGCCTGGGTCTGCCCGCCGGGCAGGCGGCCCACGCCAGCCGCAGCCAGGGCGCCACTGCGGCCGCCACCCTGCTGGGCCCGGCATCCCACCTGCCTGAGGACGCCTCAGGCATCCGCGTGCTGCAGCGCCACTTCAAGCAGCTGGAATGTTTCACCCCGCTGCCCACGGAGGCCAGTGGCTTGGTGGTCTATACGCAGGACAAGCGCATCGCGCGCAAGCTGGCGGAAGACATCGAGTCGCTGGAGCAGGAATGCATCGTGGAGGTGAAAGGCGACATTGCACCGAACGGGCTGCAGCGCCTGTGCCACGGCCTCTCGTTCAACGGCCGCCCGCTGCCGCCCATCAAGGTGAGCTGGCAAAACGAGACCAAGCTGCGCTTTGCCCTCAAGGGCATCCGCCCCGGCCAGATCCCGGCCATGTGCGAGGCCGTGGGCCTCACTGTGGTGGCCTTGAAGCGCATTCGCATTGGCCGCGTGCCGCTGGCGAAGGTGCCTGAAGGGCAGTGGCGGTATTTGCAGCCTTGGGAAAGATTTTGAATCCCCCCTGAGTCGCCTTCGGCGCCGTCCCCCCCCCGGGGGGACGCCACCGGTGGCCTGGCAAAGCCAGTTCCACGGTGGCACTGGTCTGGCCGCGCGCCCCGTGGCTACGTCGGTGCGACCGTCCGCTTGGCGACCCTGCCGACGGGTTCGGTATCAGACCAACCCAAACCGTTCACGCTGAGCTTGTCGAAGCACGGCGCCAAGCTTGGACATGCTCGGCCCGAACGGTAAGCCCCAGCTTCCAAGCGACAAGCTCACAGCTATCAAATTCATAGCTGCCAGCGCTTGTTGGAAAAGCGCTAGATGCCAATTTGGCATAAATTTATCTTCCACTGACCGCTGCTACACTGCGCGCAAACAGGAGGGAGTTCATGAGCCAAGTTTCATCAGACAGAGACAGCGCTGCGGGGCCGATGTCTACGTTCATGCCGCAGAACATCGATGCACACCCGATGGAGTTCACGGGCAGCGGGGGCGAATACTTTCGGGTGTGGATCGTCAACGTGCTGCTGTCCATCGTCACGCTGGGCATCTACACCCCCTGGGCCCGGCGCCGCACGGCGCAGTACTTCTACAGCCACACGCTGGTGGCGGGCAGCCCGCTCGAATTCACTGCGCAGCAGCGCAAGATGGTGATGGGCTTCGTGCTGCTGATGCTTATCACCCTGGCCTACAACATTGCCGCCAACACGGGGCAGGATGCTGCCGTGGGCGTCTTGCTGCTGACGGGCGCCGTGCTCTCGCCGCTGATCTGGGGCAGTGCCATGCGCTTTCGGCTGGGCGCCACGCGCTGGCGCGGCCTGCGCCTGCAGTTCACCGCCCACTGGAAAGAGGTCTACCTCGCGAGCTGGCCCCTGTTTGCGCTGGCATTGGTGTGGTTTGGCGTGTTTTTTGGCATGCAGATCCTCTCGCCCGAACTGGCCGACGTCTTGCAGGAGGTGGAGGACGAAGCCGCCAACCCCAAGATGCCTTCGTTCACCCCGGCCATGGGCGCCCTGCTGCTGCTGGGCCTGGTGCTGACCGTGCTGTGCTTCATCCGCCTGGAATACAACTACAAGAGCCTGCTGGTGCTCAAGGCCCAGGTAGGCGCCGAAAAAGGCCGCTGGAAGCCGGTGTACATGGATTTCGTCAAGGTGTGGCTGGCCACGGTGGCCGTTTTCGTGCTGACCGTGGTGGGGTTCTCGGTGCTGATTGGCGTGCTGGCGGGCAGCTCCATCGCCCTGTTCGCCGGTCAGAGCAGCCGCATGGGCCTGTGGATGATTCTGGTGATCATCGTGTCCATCATCGCGGGCATCTTCATGCTGATCCTGGCTTCGGCCCCCGCCCGCGCCTACCGCGAGGCGCGCATGTTCCAGCTCATGTGGAACAACATCGGCGTGAGCCATGTGGCACGGTTCAAGTGCCACCTCAAGAGCGGCAGCTACGTGGGGCTGCGCATCAAGAACATGCTGCTTACCCTGCTCACGCTCGGCCTCTACCGCCCATTTGCACGGGTGAGTGAATACCGCATGAAATGCGAATCCGTCACCCTGCACGTCAAGGGCGGCGTCGAACAGGTTGCGGGCGCCATGGTGCGCCAGCAGCAAAACGGCCTGGGCGATGCGCTGGCCGATGCGGCAGGCCTGGACCTCATCGGTTGAGCATGCCCGCCCCCGTGAACGCAGACCTGATCCAAGGACGCTGGTTCGACGGCCAGAGCAGCAGAGCCCGCCCCGTGATGGTGAGCCTGCGGCCCACGCCGCAGGGCCCGTCGCTGGTGCTCCACCCGCTCTCACAGCCGGGCGCCGAGCCGGTCGTGTTCGCCTGGAAGGACGTGGGCTGGCCAGAGGCCTGGAACGAACACAAGCCCCAGCCCCGGGTGGTCGTGGACTTGCGGGACCACGGCAGCCTGGAGATCGATGCCGTGAGCGACTGGCGTGCCGCCCTCGCAGCCGCTGGCGAACGCCCCGGCCTGGCCCAGCGGATGCAGACCCGCTGGCCCGTACTGCTGGGTGTAACGGCTGCCGCCGTCATCGGCCTCACGCTGTTCTACCGCTATGGCACGCCCTGGGCCGCCACCCAGCTCACCCGCTTTGTGCCCCTGGGCTGGGAAACCAGCGTGGCCGAGAACGTGCTCAAGCAGATGGACGACGGCACCTTGAAGCCCAGCAAGCTCCCCAAGGAGCGGCAGGAGCAGCTCAAGGCCCGCTTTGACGCCCTGGTGCAGCAGACGCCCACAACCATGCACCGCTACCCCGACTACCGTCCGCCGCTGTCGCTGGAGTTCCGATCAGGCATGGGCGCCAATGCGTTTGCCCTGCCCGGCGGCAAGATCGTGATGACCGACGGCATCGTGAAAACCGCCACCGACCAGGGCCTGCCCGACGACGCCCTGGTGGGCGTGCTGGCCCACGAGATCGGCCATGTGATGTACCGCCACACTACGCGCATGGTGGTGGAACAAGGCGTGCTCAACATGGGCCTGGGCCTGGCGCTCGGGGACGTTTCGGCCGTGGTGTCCACAGGCGCATCGTTGCTCACCGGCCTGGCCTACAGCCGCAGCCACGAACGCGAAGCCGACTGCTACGCCATCGCCCTCATGAACCACACGGCCCTGCCCACGGCACCCATGGGCAAGCTGCTGCTGGCCATTGCCCATGACGAAGAGGAAGAAGAAGAAAACAAGAAGAAAGAAGAAGAAGAAGAAGAAGAGAAAGCAGGCCAGAACCAGGCAGCCGCACCCACGGCCAAGCCCGGCGCCAGCAGCCCCGAACGCTCGCGCCAGCGCAAGACGGCCGAAGAGATGGCGTCGCACCCTGTCTGGTCGCTGCTCAGCAGCCACCCCGACACCGTGGCGCGAGCCAGCGAGCTGGAAAAGGGGCATGCGCCCCATTGCACGAAAAACTGAGCCAGCCCTCGCCTCTTGCTGGGCAAGGCGGGCTGATTCCCGCCATCGGCAGAGCTTGAAGCGCGAGGGGCCTGGGAACCGCGGTGGGGAAACCGGGGATGGGAAATAAAGTGTGAAGCGCGCCGATAAGCCGGATTCTGTGCACCACGGTTGCCCGCAGTGTGACCGCCATTAATCTGGGCCGGGTGTCGCCACCACGGCTCGGTGCTACCTACCCGCCAACTCTGCGGAACCACATCAACGTTGGCCTACTTGGTATTGCTGCGCGTAGAGATTGCCCGTTTCACCCCCGGTGGTTTGCCTTGCGGCACTCCCCCGGGACTCGTCTCTGTTGCTCTGATCCTCACCTCACGGTGGGCAGCCGTTAGCTGCTACGCTGTCCTGTGCAGTCCGGACGTTCCTCCAGTGCCTGGTTTCCCAGATTGCACCAGCGGCGGTCTGGCGCGCTTCACGCTGTCGATTATCGCATCGCCCCGGGCCACAGCGCACTGCGCACTGCGCTGCGCCATCCGCCAGCTGCACCTGTCTCAAAAATCTACTTAATGCGCCCCGGTAGGCCGGTGGCCACTTGTTGACCTGCCTGAGTCGCTTTCCGGCTTTGCGTGCATAAACGGTATGCAGCCATTGAAAACTGGTCCTAGATCGTGACAGGCCGTGCAATGACTACTTACAGGATGAAACCAGAAACACTGTCTCACTGGGAATCACACATATGGCGCCATGGGTTCTCAATGGGCACACTGGCCCCGCACCGTTTACCACAGCAACATCAGGAGGAATGCCAATGAACGTGACTGCAACGACCCATGCGGGAGGAGTTCCGGGTGGCCACGGGGTCAATGAAGATTTGACCATCAAGGACGGCTTTATCGTCGACCCACGCGTAGTCGATAAGCGCGTTGCGGCACTGGAACACGGCGCCATGACCAGGGTCGATGCCATCGTGCTGCACCAAACCGACAGCAGCACCATGAATCTAGAACACGCCAAGACCGACGGGATCGGCGCGCACTTCTACATCGAAAAAGACGGCACCATTTACCAAACTGCGCGACTGGACCAGAGCGTCTACAGCGTCGGAAAAATCCGCTCCCGATGCGATGACAGCCGAACCTGCAGCAAAGAAGAGAAAACGGCGATCGACACGCTCATGAACTCGTCTGCAAGCTACGGCGCCAAAGTCAAAGCGCTCAACACCCGGGAGCAGGCCAAGGCCTACCCCGATCGATATCCAACCAACGGCGACTCCGTGGCCATTGAAGTGGTAGCCAAGTTCGACCCAAAGACAAAACTGTTCGAACGTCCCACGGCAGAGCAGACGGAATCGCTGAAATGGCTGACGCAGGCACTCGGTCGCCACTACGGGCTGGACCTGCAAACAGACGTTTACCGTCACTCCGATATTTCCTACAAACAGGCCGATGAGGCCAAGAGCCTGGTGTTCCAATGAGAGCGGCGCTGATCACCCTCTTGTCTTGTTGGGCCTGTGCGACTGCAGTGGCACAGCCATCCAAGCTTCATTGGGTACAGAGTTTCGCCGTCAAAGAAGGCACACGTAACCGCTGCGATGCACCGCGCTTCAGTGAAGCCGAATTAAGGACGTACTTTCTGCACGAAGCCAAGCGCGTCCCGGAAGAAGGGTTCGCGCAACGTGACTGGTCTGGCTGCTACGCGGAAGGGTTCGCAGTAAACGCTCGGGGCGAACGCCAACTTCACTGGCAGCTCGACCTGCTGGGAACAGGAATCATCACCTGGACAGATGGCCAGACTCACCATTTCGCGCGCGAGCAGTGAGACGCTTCCCGCATCACCGCCCTGCTGCGCGGCTGGGCGCTGCCCCGCCAGCCATCGTAGGGCGGCCGCCGAGGCTTGCGCTGCAAACACCGCGCGGGACCACGCGCTGTGTCTAATGGCGTCGTCCCAACCATGACGGGAACGACGCCGAAGTCAACCGCTCCCAGTCCAGCCCAAACCGCGCCAGGTACTTGCGCAGCCGGTCCGCATCATTGACCACCGTGCGCTGCGTGCGCGAGGCTTGGAACAGCAGGCGCCCTGCGTCCGACAGGGTGCGGGCCTGGCGGCAGACCTGCAGCACGGCAGCGAGTTGCAGCTGGTCGAAGAGATCCATGGACTCCACGGCATCCTTGCCGAGCAGATCCGCAAGATCGTCGCGGCCCAACGCGCCGGGCGTGGACGCCAAACCGTTGCGCGCATCGCTGGCGGGTTGCCACAGCCAGCGCAGGCGGGCCATTTCGGCCTCGACCAGCGGCAGGCCGATGCGGCCGCTGTCGGCCAGCGTAGCCAGGCGCGTCACGCTGGCCGAAAGGTCGCGGAAGTTGCCGGTCCACAGGGCCTCCGGCGACTGGGCGTAGCGCAGGTAGGCGGCGCGCGCCTCGTTGGAAAAGCGCACGCTGCGGCCCAGCTCGGCGCCTGCGCGGGCCAGCTGGTGGTCCACATTGGGTTCGATGTCTTCAGGCCGCTGCGCCAGGCCCGGCAGCACATAGCTCCAGAGGTTGATGCGCGCATACAGGTCTTCGCGAAAGCGCCCGGCCGCCACCTCGGCGCGCAGGTCGCGGTTGGTGCCGGCGATCAGCTCGAAATCGCTGGCCACCTCGCGGTCGCTGCCCATGGGGTAGAAGCGTTTTTCTTCCACGGCCTTGAGCAGCATGGCTTGCTCGTCCAGGCCCAGCTCGCCGATCTCGTCGAGGAACAGCACGCCCTTGTGCGCCGTGCGCAGCAAACCCGCACGGTCGGCTGCCGCGCCTGTGAAGGCGCCTTTCTTGTGGCCGAACAGCGTGGACGCGGCGCCATCGCCGTGCAGCGTGGCGCAGTTCACCTCCACAAATTCGCCCTCGACCTGGTGGCGCGCCTTCTTCAGCTCGTACATGCGCCGCGCCAGGTGCGACTTGCCCGCGCCTGTGGGCCCGGTGAACAGGATGGGCGCGCGCGAGCGCACCGCCACGCGCTCCACCTCGTCGATCAGCGCGTTGAAGCGCGCGTTGCGCGTGGCAATACCGCTTTTGAGGAACTGCACCGCGTCCTGCTGCTCGGCGCCAAAGCGCTGCGCGATCACGTCGTAGCGCGAGAGGTCCAGATCAATCAGCGCGTAGCTGCCCGGGTCGCCCATCTGCTGGCGCTTGGGCGGCGAGGTCTGCGCCAGCACGCCCGGAATGCGGCGCGACTCCACCAGCAGGAACAGGCAGATCTGCGCCACGTGGGTGCCGGTGGTGATGTGGGTCCAGTATTCCTCGCGCTCGGTGTCAAAGCGGTAGCGCTGCGCCCAATCAAAGAGCTTCGCATACACCTCGCCAAAGTCCCACGGGTCGGCAATGGGCAGGGGTACCAGGTTCACCGTGGTTTCGGGGGACGCGATCACCATGTCCGCGCGCACCTGTTGCGCCAAGTCCTGGTGGGGCGGCGTATAGAGAAGCTCCAGCCGCTCGATCACCACGTCCTCATGCTGCACCAGCGATACGGTGGGGCGCCACTTCTCCCACCGCCCCGCGCCCCGGCCGGAGTCGAGCTGGGTGCCAAGGAAACCGATCACGACCTTGTTTTTGCGCATGCTGTTCATCTATTTAGCTAGCTTTAATTCTAGTTATTTCAAATTCATCTAAGAAGCAAAAAATCTTACGGATGAATTTCCCCATACAAATCAACGGCTTGAAGAAATTCAACCGACAAAACTCAGGCTGGCACACATCTGGCAATAGATAAGACATCCAGCGCAAGCGGTGACCGCTCACAGGCCGGGGTTAGGACCAACGTTCGCCCCGCCGGTGCAGGGAGTCCGGGCTCTCAAGGCCTTGTCGATTCCCCGCATGCCGCACTCCGCAAACGCTGGGTAACGGCAAGGTCGCGGTGACGCCTCGCAAGAGGACGTGCCGGGTTCGACTCCCGGCTTGCCACCACTGGTAGCTCAGTCTGGTAGAGCCCCCCGAAAGGGGTTGTCGCAGGTTCGATTCCTGCCCATGGCCGCAAGGCCAGTACTTGGAAGTAACGGTCGAAAGACCACCCGCCGAACGCGGGGAGTTGCCCCAGGGTTGCGTTTTTTCTTGACGCAACCGCAAGGCAAGGCCCCGTCAGCCGGTGGCGGTTTGTGCCAGCACCCGGCACGGCCCGCGCCCGCAGCCAGCCACGCTGCCGCCCTGCTTGCAGGGCAGCAACCACGGCGCACTGCAGGGCCCTGGCTGTGCCCCCTGGCACCCCGCCATTGCTGTAACGGCACCCTGATTGCAATGACGACGACGAAGTAACGACAACAAAAGAACGAGGAGAAGAAAAATGATGAAGCTGATCCAACGAGTGACCGTGAAGAAGAACGAACGCGCCCTGCTGCTGCGCAACGGCAGCTTTGACCGCGTGCTCCAAAGCGGCACCTACTGGTTGTTTGCGGGCATGGACCAACTGCGCGTGGAAACCTTCGCCCTGGAACAACCCGCTTTCACCCACGGCCTGGCCGACTACCTGATGGCGCAGGAGCCTGCCGTGGTGGCGGCAGAGTTTGTGCAAGTGAACCTGTCGGAGCAGCAAGTGGGCCTGCGCAGCGAAAACGGCGTGCTGGTCGAGGTGCTGCCGCCCGGCACACGCCGCCTGTATTGGAAAGGCCTGGTGGAGGTAAGCGTGCAGGTGATCGACCTCGACGCAGGCCCCGAGCTGCCCGCCGCCCTGGTGGCGCGCCTCACGCACACACAACTGCGCCAGCGCAGCGTGACCGGATTGACCGGCGTGCTGCAAGTGCAGGTGCCCGAGGGCCAGTGCGCGCTGCTCACCATCGACGGCAAAGTGGATCGGCTGCTGCCTGCAGGCGCCTACGCGTTCTGGAAGTACGGCCGCACCATCGCCGTGGAGCTGGTGGACCTGCGCCTGCAAGCCGTAGAGGTCTCAGGCCAGGACATCATGACCCGTGACAAGGTGAGCCTGCGGCTGAACCTGTCTGCCACCTTTCGCTACACCGATGTGCTGCGCGCCTTTGCCCAGTTGCAAAAGCCTGCCGATCACCTGTATCGCGAACTGCAGTTTGCGCTGCGCGCCGCCGTGGGCACCCGCACGCTCGATGAGCTGCTGGAGAACAAGACGGTGATCGACGACGTGGTGACCGCGCACATGGCCGCCAAGCTATCGCCCTACGGCATGCAGCTGGAAAGCGTGGGCGTGAAGGACATCGTGCTGCCCGGCGAGATGAAAACCATCCTGACCCAGGTGGTGCAGGCGGAGAAACAGGCCCAGGCCAACGTGATCCGCCGCCGCGAAGAGACTGCCGCTACGCGCTCACTGCTCAACACGGCGAAGGTGATGGAGGACAACCCTGTTGCCCTGCGCATGAAGGAGCTGGAGACGCTGGAGCGGGTGGCTGAACGGATCGACAAGATCTCGGTGTTTGGTGGACTGGATCAGGTGCTGAACGGCCTGGTGAAGATGCGTTGAGCGCAAATAGACAAAGAGAAGATCGTGATGAAAGCAAAGAAACTGTCTGCGCGTGAAAGGCGTCTGAGCCGGGAAACCACTTCATTGAGTTGCGAGTCCGTGGGGCTGGACCCGGCGGTCTACCACGCAGCATTGCGCTACCTTTTCGACCGCCCCGTGCCAGAAAAAGGCGGGCAAGAGTGGTACTGGGATATTGACGAGCCCGAGTTCGAAGCCACGCCGCTGCAATGGACGCACATCCAGACCGTGCTGTTCGCCAACGCTGGAAACGACCTGGCGCCGTACAGCGACGATCAGGTCGGCATGGGCCTGAACCATGTGATGAGCAACAACGCGGGCGACATCCCGCACATGGTGAACGACCCGACCGTGCCGCTGGACGACGCGATGCGCATGGTGCGGGCCTTGCCCACCCTGTGGCGCGATTGCCTTGGCCCGCGCCTGAGCACTGCCGAGCAGAGCGCAATCGGAAGCCGGAGCGACCGCCTCTACTTCGTGAGCTACATGTGGTTTGACGTATGGCCCACGTTCTGGAATGCCAAGCACGTTCCCGAATGGTGCGACGCGATGTGGAAGGTGTTTTGCGAGATGCTGGCTATGCCCTGGCGCGAAGCGCAGATATCGGCGTTGCACGGGATCGGCCATGAGGGCAACCGCCTGAACCGGCACCAGGAATTGCAGGCACACATGGATGCTTTCATCCGCCAGGTGAAGAACGACGACGAACTGAAAAACTATGCCCAAGCCGCAGCGCGTGGAATGGTTCAATGAACAACAAAGACGAAAGAACAATATGAACAACAACTACGAACAATACGAAGTCCCCAATGGCGTCCCCGTGAAGATGTGGACCAACGGCGTTCCCGTGGAAGAAGAAGCCCGCAACCAACTGCGCAACATCGCGCGCCTGCCCATCGTGTTCAAGCACGTGGCGGTGATGCCCGATGTGCACCTGGGGATTGGCGCCACCATCGGCTCGGTGGTGCCGACCCTCAAGGCCATCATTCCCGCTGCAGTGGGGGTGGACCTGGGGTGCGGAATGATGGCGTGCAAGACCACGCTGACCGCGAGCGACCTGCCAGACAACCTGTCCGGCGTGCGTGCCGCCATCGAGCGCGCCGTGCCGGTAGGGATGACGCCCAAGCACTTCGGCCGCGACAAGGGAAGCTGGGATACCCCGCCTGCCGAGACCGACCGCGCATGGTCGGCGCTGGTGGACGAGTTCAAGGAAATCTGCGAAGCGCACCCGCGCATTGAGAAGACCAACAACTACAAACACCTGGGAACGCTCGGAACGGGTAACCACTTCATCGAAATCTGCCTGGACGAACACCAGTCCGTGTGGGTGATGCTGCATTCCGGTTCGCGCGGTGTAGGGAACGCCATCGGCACCCACTTCATCGAGCTGGCCAAAAAGGACGCCGAGATGAACCAGCGCAACCTGCCCGACAAGGACCTGGCGTACTTCGAGGAAGGCGCGCAGTACTTCGGTGACTACGTGAAGGCCGTGGGGTGGGCGCAGAAGTTCGCCGCCGCCAACCGCGAAGTGATGATGGGCCGGGTGATTGCCGCGCTGCGCAAAGTGATCACCAAGCCGTTCGAGACGCACGTGGAGGCGGTGAACTGCCACCACAATTACGTGCAGCGCGAAACGCACTTCGGGCAGGACGTGTTCGTGACCCGCAAGGGCGCGGTGAGTGCCGAGCAAGGCAAGCTGGGGATCATCCCGGGGAGCATGGGGGCCAAGAGCTTCATCGTGCGCGGAAAAGGTAACCCCGAGAGCTTCAACAGCTGCAGCCACGGCGCAGGGCGCACCATGAGCCGCACCAAGGCCAAGAAGATGTTCACGGTCGCGGACCAGATCAAGGCGACCGAAGGCGTGGAATGCCGAAAGGATGCCGACGTGATCGATGAGATTCCGATGGCCTACAAGAACATTGACGCGGTGATGGCGGCGCAGCAGGATCTGGTGGAGGTGGTTTACACACTCAAGCAGGTCGTCTGCGTAAAAGGGTAACCCTCCTGAGCCGCTGCGCGGCTTCCCTCCAGGGGGACGACGCCCTCGCTGCGGGGCGGCCCTTGCTTGGCGTCTCTCGCCTGGGCCGCGACAGTTGCGAATGATTTCGACATTACTACATTTTTAATAGCTGCTAGCGCTTATCCAATAAGCGCTACAGCCAATTCTCATGCATAAATCAGAACAAAAACAAGAACTCCTGCGTTCCGCCCACCCAGTGGAGCCCCACATGCGCGCGCAAGTGCTTGAGGCCTTGCAGCGCATCGAAGCCACGCACAACGTAACGGTGCTCTTCGCGTGCGAGTCCGGCAGCCGCGGCTGGGGCTTTGCCTCGCCCGACAGCGACTACGACGTGCGCTTCATCTACGTGAACCGGCTGCCGTGGTACCTCACGGTGGCGCCCGGGCGCGACGTGATCGAGCTGCCGATCAGCGGCGACCTGGATGTGAACGGCTGGGACCTGCGCAAGGCACTGGGCCTGATGCGCGAATCGAACCCCACGCTGCTCGAATGGCTGGACTCACCCATCGTGTACCGCGAAGAGGCGGACACCATGGCGCAGTTCCGCGCGCTGGCGGCGCAAGTGTTCTCCAACGCCAAGGGCTGGCACCACTACGCCTCCATGGCCAAGAAGAACTTTCGTGAGCATTTGCAGGCCGATGAGGTGCGCTACAAGAAGTACCTCTACGTGCTGCGCCCGCTGCTGGCTGCGCGCTGGATACGCACGCAGCCCGGCGTGCCGCCCATGCGCTTTGCCGAGCTGGCCCAGCACACGCTGCACCCCGTGCACGATGCGGCGCTGGTCGATGAGATCAATGCACTGCTAGAGGTGAAGATGCGCGCGGGCGAAGCCGCCACCAGCCCACGCTGGCCCCGCATCCATGCGTTCATCGAAGCCGAACTGGCGCGCAACGCGGCCGAGCCTGTGCAAGCCTTGCCGGTACCGGGCCATGCCGCGCTGGACGCGTTGCTGTACGACACGGTGTTGCACTACGACGCCCGGAACGCCGGTGCAGCGGAGACATCGCCATGACGGAATTGACCTTGTCCCCCCTCACCCTCGACGGCTCCACCGGCGAAGGCGGCGGCCAGATCCTCCGCACCGGCCTGGCCCTTGCCATGGTCACCGGCCGCCCGCTGCACATCACACGCATTCGCGCCGGGCGGCCCAAGCCGGGGCTGATGCGCCAGCACCTGGCCTGCGTGCAGGCGGCGGTGGCGGTATGCGGCGGCGATGCAGAAGGCGCGGAACTGGGGTCGCAAACGCTGCTGTTCACGCCCGGCGCCGTGCGCGCAGGCGACTACCGCTTTCAGATCGCCACGGCGGGCAGTTGCCTGCTGGTGCTGCAGACCGTGCTGCCCGCACTGATGCTGACGGAGGGCGAAAGCCGCGTGCAGCTCTCGGGCGGCACGCACAACCCGATGGCGCCGCCGTTTGACTTTCTGGAGCGGGCGTTTGCACCGCTGGTGCGGCGGCTGGGCGTGGGCCTGGATCTGCAACTGCAGCGGCGCGGCTTCTACCCCGCCGGGGGTGGCGAGCTGCTGGCGCACATCACGCCCGCAGCGCTGCCGTTGACGCCCGTGGATGTGCTGGAGCGCGGCCCGCTGCAAGACGCCTGGGGCGAGGCACTGGTGCCGGGCCTGGCGCGCAACATTGCCACGCGGGAGCTGGACGCGCTGGGCCAGCGCATGGGCTGGACCTTTGAATCCGGCCGACTGCGCCAGCCCCCTACGCGCCAGAACGAAGGCCCGGGCAACGCGTTGATCGCCACGCTGGAGTACGAGCACGTCACCGAGGTGTTCTGCCAGCTGGGCGAGCGCAGCCTGTCGGCCGAGCAGGTTGCCAAGCGGCTGGTGGATGAGGTGCGCGCCTACCAGCGCAGCGCGGGTACCCTGGGTCCGCACCTAGCCGATCAGTGGATGCTGCCGCTGGCCCTGGCGGTGTGGCGCAGCGGGCAGGCCGCCCGCTATACCTGCACCGAGGTGACGCAGCACACTGCCACCAACGCGCAGACCATCGCGCTGGGGTTGCCCGTGCGGGTGCAGATCACGCCGGTCAAGCAGGCCATGCTGGTGGAGATCAGCCCGCAGCTGTAAGCCGGGTTGCAGAGACTGGGGTGGATGCCTTGGCTATATCCATATCACCAAGGCTGTAGAACAACTGGTTCAGAATGCGCGTGGTGCCGCAATGCCAGCCCGGGAACTCGTTCGCTTGAGTTTGTGGAAGAGTTCGCCATCGCGCCCCGCTTCGACAGGCTCAGCCCGAACGGATTTGTTCTGAAGGGCTGGATTGCATCAACCCCCTTCTTTGCCCCTCACAGGAGACGCCATGAAAGTTGACAACATTCTGCAAACCATCGGCAACACGCCCCACGTGCGCATCAACCGCCTGTTTGGCCCGGCGGCCAACGTGTGGGTGAAGTCCGAGCGCAGCAACCCGGGCGGCTCCATCAAGGACCGCATTGCGCTGTCGATGGTGGAAGACGCCGAAAAGTCGGGCGCCCTGCAGCCCGGCGGCACGATCATCGAGCCCACCAGCGGCAACACCGGCATCGGCCTGGCGCTGGTGGCAGCCGTCAAGGGCTACAAGCTGATTTTGGTGATGCCCGACAGCATGAGCATCGAGCGCCGCCGCCTGATGCTGGCCTATGGCGCGCAGTTTGACCTGACCCCGCGCGAAAAGGGCATGAAGGGCGCGATTGCCCGCGCACAAGAACTGCAGGCGCAGACACCCGGCGCGTGGGTTCCCCAGCAGTTCGAGAACCCCGCCAACATCGATGTGCATGTGCGCACCACGGCGCAGGAGATCCTGGCGGACTTCCCCGATGGCATCGACGTGCTGATCACCGGCGTGGGCACGGGCGGCCACATCACCGGCGTGGCACGGGTGCTCAAGGCCAAGTTCCCCAACCTCAAGGTGTTTGCGGTGGAGCCCACGGCGTCGCCCGTGATCTCGGGGGGCGCACCGTCGCCCCACCCCATCCAGGGCATTGGCGCGGGGTTCATCCCCAAGAACCTCGACACCAGCCTGCTCGACGGTGTGATCCAGGTCGATGCCGAACCGGCGCGCGAATACGCACGCCGCTCTGCGCGCGAAGAAGGCATCCTGGTGGGTATTTCGTCGGGCGCCACGCTCGCCGCCATTGCGCAAAAGCTGCCCGAGCTGCCTGCGGGCGCCAAGGTGCTGGGCTTCAACTACGACACGGGCGAGCGCTACCTGTCGGTCGAAGGGTTCCTGCCGGCGTAAGCGCCGCTGCCGCCAGGGCAGCACTTTGCAGAACGAAATGGGGCTATCAGGCCCCATTTTTTTCGTCCCCAGCAGCACAAAACCACGGCCAGCCGTCCTACAGCGGCAAGGCAGTGCAGCCCAAACAATCAAGTCATCCCTCGGCCTGCCCCTGGTGGCCATTGCGCACACCGCGGCGGCTTCGCGGGGGTCCCACTCCAAAGATTGTTTGACTGCCCATGGCCACCACCGCCGCTACCGATCCCCAGCCCATCGCGTTCAAGGTGCTCACCGTGAACGTGCACAAGGGCTTTACCACCTTCAACCGGCGTTTCATGCTGCATGAGCTGCGGGATGCCGTGCGGGATGTGGCAGCCGATCTGGTGTTTCTGCAGGAGGTGCTGGGCACGCACCACCGCCATGCCAGCCGGTTCTCCAACTTTCCGCAAGTGCCGCACTACGAGTTTCTGGCGGACACCATCTGGTCGCAATACGCCTACGGGCGCAACGCGGTGTATGACAACGGCGACCACGGCAATGCGCTGTTGTCCAAGTTTCCGATCACGCACTACGAGAACCACGATATCTCCATCAGCGGGCCTGAGCGGCGCGGCATGCTGCATTGCGTGCTGCAGCCGCCGGGCCACCACCTGCCGGTGCATGCGGTCTGCGTGCACCTGGGCCTGCAGGAATCCCATCGACAGCGGCAGCTGCTGCGTGTGTGCGATCTGCTGCGCAGCTTCCCAGCCAACGAGCCCGTGGTGCTGGCGGGGGATTTCAACGACTGGCGCAACCGCGCGCACGACATCCTGCACCGCGAAGCGGACCTGCAAGAGGTGTTTGTGCAGGCCTTTGGCCGTGCGGTGCGCACGTTTCCAGCCTCCATGCCGCTGCTGGCACTGGACCGCATCTACGTGCGCAACGCCGCTGTGCATGCGCCGCTGTCACTGCCCAAAAAACCCTGGGACAAGCTCTCGGACCATGCGCCTTTGGCGGCGGAGATCCTGCTATGAAGCGCCCTGCTTTCAGCCTGCCACGCTCATCCCGCTGGGTTCCGGGCAACCACTTCGAGTTGCTGGAAAACGGCGAGGAGTTCTTCCCGCGTGTGTTCAACGCCATTGCCCAGGCCCGGCGCGAGGTGATGCTGGAGACCTTCATCCTGTTCGAGGACAAGATCGGGCAGGAACTGCATGCAGCCCTGCTGGCCGCAGCCAAGCGCGGTGTCGAGGTGCATGTGCTGGTGGATGGCTTTGGCTCGCCCGACCTGTCCGACACATTTGTGGGCAGCCTGGTTGAGGCCGGTGTGCGGTTTCGCATCTTTGACCCGGGCCGCCGCTTTCTGGGGCAGCGCCTGAACGTGCTGCGCCGCATGCACCGCAAGATCGTGGTGGTGGACGGCCAGCTGGGTTTCATCGGCGGCATCAACTATTCAGCTGACCACATGGCCGACTTCGGCCCCGAGGCCAAGCAGGACTACGCCGTGCAGGTGCGCGGCCCGGTTGTGGCGCAGATGCACCGCTTCACGCGCGAGGCGGTACTGGACCGCAGCGCGCACCAACGTCCCCACGCCACAGACATTACCGGCCGCCCCCACGCAGGCACAGCCAACGCCATGTTTGTGACGCGCGACAACCAGCAGCACACCAACGATATCGAGCGCCAGTACCGCGTGGCCCTGCGCGCCGCGCGCAGCCGAGTGGTGATTGCCAACGCCTACTTCTTCCCGGGCTACCGCTTCATCCGCGAGATGCGGCGGGCCGCAAAGCGGGGCGTGGATGTGCGGCTGATCCTGCAAGGCCAGCCCGACATGCCCATCGTGAAGACGGCAGCCAGCCTGCTGTACGACCACCTGCAACGCGCGGGCGTGCGGGTGTACGAATACTGCGACCGCCCGCTGCACGGCAAGGTTGCGCTGGTGGATGAGGACTGGTCCACCGTGGGCTCCAGCAACCTCGACCCGTTGAGCCTGTCGCTGAACCTGGAGGCCAACGTGATCATCCAGGACCGCGACTTCAACGCCCACCTGCACCGCCGCCTGTCGCACCTGATGGACACCAGTTGCAAGCAGATCGAAGCTGCAGCGCCCAGCCATTGGAATGGACTGCGTCTGCTGCGCAGCTATGCGGTGTACCACCTGATGCGCTGGTTCCCGGCGTGGGCGGGCTGGCTGCCCCACCATGAGCCCACGATCACGCTGGCCAGCCCAGATACGTCGTCGGCCGAGCCCGCCAGCAGCGCGGCCACCTGACGGCGCCCCGGAGCCCCCGCCATGGCCACCTCCACACTGCCCGCGGACACCCAGACGGGCACCGCCGACGCCATGGCATCACCTGCCACCAGCAGCAGCACCAGTAGCAGCAGCCCACCCGGTTGGCGCCACTGGCCGGAGCAGGCCTGGTGGCCATGGGTCACCCGGGGGTTCGCTGCCGCTTTTTTTGCGGTGGTGGCCGGGCTGATCTTTCGGCAGGCGCGCACCGTGGACTGGCCCGCCGTGCTGCAGGCGCTGCGCGACCTGCCCACCACCGCACTGGCCGTGGGTGGCGCGCTGGCGCTGCTGAGCCACTTCACCTATGGCAGCTTTGACTGGGTGGGCCGCCATTGCAGCGGCCACCGCTTGGCGCGCACCACCACGCTGGCCATCGCCATGACGAGCTACCCGTTCACGCTCAACCTGGGCTCGCTGATTGGCGGCGTGGGCGTGCGCTACCGGCTGTATGACCGGCGTGGCGTGGACCCCGGCACGATCGGTCAGGTGGTGGGCACCAGCATCGTGACGAACTGGGTGGGTTACCTGTTGCTGGCGGGCGTGCTGGCGTGGACGTGGCAGCCGCCTGCGTTGGCCGGGTGGGCTGTAGAGTCCTGGCAGTGGCGCCTGGGCGGCACCGTGTTGGGATTGCTGCCACTGGCCTATGTGGCGCTGTGTGGCCTGCGCAGTGGCCGCGCCCTCACGCTGAGAGGCCACGCGTTCCCGCTGCCCGGCTGGCCCGTGGCGCTGTGGCAGGTGGCCGTGTCGGCCGCCAACTGGATGTTGATGGGCGCCGCGCTGTGGACGGTGCTGCAACACCAGGTGAGCTACCCTGCCGCGCTGGCCACCGTGTTGCTGGGGGCGGTGGCCGGGCTGGTGCTGCGCGTGCCTGCGGGCCTGGGTGTGCTGGAGGCCGTGGGCGTGGCGCTGCTGGCCTCCCAGGCGCTGGGGCAGGAAGAAGTGCTGGCGGCCCTGCTGGCCTACCGCGCGCTGTATTACTTTGGGCCACTGGTGCTCGCGGCCATAGCCTTTGGTGTGGCAGAGCTGCGCTGGCGCCAGCAGTCGGGCAGCGATGATGAAGTTCCAACAGCTCGAAAAATATGATTCAAAAATGCCTCTGTCGCTTATCCATAAAGCGCTAGAAGCTATTGATTTGATAGCTTTTTAGGCACACGGCTCCACGCCCCCTGCACGCCAGGGCTTCCGTGGGTGGCGAGCACCCCGTATCATCGCGGCCCCACGCCATTGCAACCCGCCCGATCGACACGGGCCCGCAAGAACATGATCCGACTCTCCGAAATCCGGCTGCCCTTCACCGTGGCCGAAGCCCCCGAGGCGCCCCTGCGCGCCGCAGCCACCCAAATCCTGGGCCTGGCGGACACCGACATCGCCCACCTGCACGTCTTCAAGCGCAGCTTTGATGCGCGCAAGGCCGACCTGCTGGCGGTCTACATCGTGGACATCACCCTCACGCAGCCCGCGCGCGAAGCCGCCCTCCTGGCCCAGTTTGCGGGCAACCCGCACATCCAGCCCACGCCCGACATGGCCTGGCACCCTGTGGGCCAGGCCCCGGCAGACCTGCCCCTGCGCCCCGTGGTGGTGGGCTTTGGCCCCTGCGGCATCTTTGCGGCCCTGGTGCTGGCGCAGATGGGCTTCAAGCCCATCGTGCTGGAGCGCGGCAAGACCGTGCGCGAGCGCACCAAAGACACCTGGGGCCTGTGGCGCAAACGCGAGCTGCATGCCGAGAGCAACGTGCAATTTGGCGAAGGCGGCGCAGGCACCTTCAGCGACGGCAAGCTATACAGCCAGATCAAGGACCCGCGCCACCTGGGCCGCAAAGTGATGAACGAGTTCGTCAAAGCCGGTGCGCCCGAAGAGATTTTGTACGTCGCCCACCCGCACATCGGCACCTTCAAGCTGGTGAAGGTGGTGGAGAACCTGCGCGAGCAGATCATTGCGCTGGGCGGCGAGATCCGCTTTGAGCAGCGCGTGACGGACGTGATCATCGAAGGCACCGGTGAAGCCCGCCACCTGCGCGGCCTGAAGGTGCTGAACCAGGCCACGGGCGAGACCACCGAGCTGCGTGCCGACCACGTGGTGATGGCGCTGGGCCACAGCTCGCGCGACACCTTTGCCATGCTGTACCAGCGCGGCGTGGCCATGGAGGCCAAGCCGTTTTCCATCGGTTTCCGCATTGAGCACCCGCAGGGCGTGATCGACCGCGCCCGATGGGGCCGTCACGCGGGCCACCCGCTGCTGGGCGCGGCCGACTACAAGCTGGTGCACCACGCCGCCAACGGGCGCGCGGTGTACAGCTTCTGCATGTGCCCCGGTGGCACCGTGGTGGCCGCTACCAGCGAGCCCAACCGCGTGGTGACCAACGGAATGAGCCAGTATTCGCGCAACGAGCGCAATGCCAACGCGGGCATGGTGGTGGGCATCGACCCACGCGACTATCCGCAGGACGCGCAGGCGTTTGAGACCCACCTGGGCCAGACCTACGGTGTGGAAGCCTTGCCCGCCGGTCAGTTCCACCCCCTGTCGGGCAGCGTGCTGCAGCGCCAGCTCGAATCGAATGCGTTTGTGCTGGGCGGCCGCGACTACAGCGCACCGGGCCAGCTGGTGGGCGAGTTCATTGCGGGCAAGCCTTCGACCCAGCTGGGCAGCGTGGAGCCCTCGTACAAGCCGGGCGTGGCCCTGGGCGACCTGCACGCCGCCCTGCCCGGCTACGCCATCGAGGCGCTGCGCGAGGCACTGCCCGTGTTCGGCCGCAAGATCAAGGGCTTTGACATGCACGACGCGGTGCTGACGGGCGTGGAGACGCGCACCTCATCGCCCCTGAAGATCGGGCGTGGCGAGAACCTGCAAAGCCTGAACACGCCGGGCCTGTACCCGGCGGGCGAAGGCGCCAGCTACGCGGGCGGCATTCTGTCGGCGGGCGTGGATGGCATCAAGGTCGGCGAAGCCGTAGCGCGCAGCCTGCTCGGTGCCGCCACATGATGCGTTCGCCCACCCCGCTGCAGTTTGCAGCAGCGGCCCTGGCCATGGCCGCCGTGGTGCTGGCGTCCAACATCCTAGTCCAGTTCCCCCTCAATGACTGGCTCACCTGGGGTGCCATCACTTACCCGGTGGCCTTTTTGGTGAGCGAGCTGGTCAACCGCGCCCACGGCCCGCAGCAGGCGCGGCGGGTGGCGTGGGTGGGGTTTGCGGTGGCCGTTGCGGCCTCGCTGGTGCTGGCGCCGGTGCGCATTGCCATCGCGTCGGGCTCGGCGTTTTTGCTCTCGCAGTGGCTGGACATCAGCGTGTTTGACCGCCTGCGCCACGGCATCTGGTGGCGCGCGCCGCTGGTGGCCACATTTCTGGCGGCCATGCTGGACACGGCCGTGTTCTGGAGCATTGCGTTTGGGGACACCAGCGACCCGTGGATCACCTGGGCACTGGGTGACCTCGCGGTGAAGTTGGGGCTGGGCGTGGCGCTGCTGCTGCCGTTTCGCCTGCTCATCGGCAGCCGACTGGCGTCGCCCCGCCGCACGGCCTGAGCCGCGCGGCGCCCCTCTTCTTTTCGCTTCTTACTTGCGCTGCAGGAAGTCCACGGCCAGTGCGGCCAGGCTGCGTGCGCCGGTCGGCAGCTGGTCTTCGTCGATGTCGAACAGCGCGGAGTGGTTGGGTGGCGCCTTGGCAAACTCCTTGCCCTTGGGCGGTGCGCCCAGGAAGTAGAAGAAGCCGGGCACGACCTTCTGGAACTCCGAGAAGTCCTCCGAGCCCGCCACCTTGGGGATCACCATGGTCTTGCCGCCCATGGCCAGGTTCAGCGCGGGCAGCGAGGCCTGCGTGAGTTGCGCAGGGTTGGTGGTCACGGGGTAGGCCACGGGGCCAAAACGCACGCTGGCCTTGGCGCCGCTGGCGGCAGCGATTGACTCGGCCGTGGTGGTGATGCGCTTGAGTGCTTCCTGGCGCATGTCTTCGTCAAACGTGCGCAGCGTGCCCAGCATCTCCACCTTGTCGGGGATGATGTTGTAGCGCGTGCCGCCCTGGATCTGGCCGATGGTGACCACGGCCGGTTCCTGGCTGATGTTGAGCTGGCGGCTCACCACAGTCTGCAGGCCCATCACCACCTGGCTGGCGGCGACGATGGGGTCGATGGTGGCCCAGGGCGACGAGCCATGGCCGCCGCGCCCTTCCACATGGATGGTGATGTTGTCCGACCCGGCCATCAGCGGGCCGCTGCGGTAGCCCACCACACCACCGGGCAGGTTGGAGGTGATATGCAGGCCGTAGATGGCCTGCACGTCCTTGAGCGCACCGGCTTCGATCATGGCCTTGGCGCCGAAGCTGGGCACCTTGCCGCTGGCGTCGGGCTCCACCGGCGCGCCCTCTTCGGCGGGCTGGAAGATGAACTTGATCGTGCCGGGCAGCTGGGCCTTCATGCCCGCCAGCACCTCGGCCGCGCCCATCAGCATGGCGGTGTGGGCGTCATGGCCGCAGGCGTGCATCACGGGCACTTCCTTGCCCAGGTAGTTGGCCTTGGCCTTGCTGGCAAATGGCAGGCCGGTGTTCTCCAGCACGGGCAGCGCGTCCATGTCGGCGCGCAGGGCCACCACCTTGCCGGGCAGGCCGCCCTTGAGCGTGCCCACCACGCCGGTGCCGCCCACGCCGGTCTGCACCTCCATGCCCAGCTTCTTCAGGTGCTCGGCCACCAGCTTGGCGGTGCGCACTTCCTGGCCCGAGAGTTCGGGGTGGGCATGGATGTCGCGGCGCCAGTTGACCATCTTGGGCGCCACGGCGTTCACGGCGGCGTCGATGGTCTGCAGGCCCGCGGCATCCAGCGCCTGGGCCTGAGCCGAAGAGACAAAAGTCAGCCCGCTGGCGACGAGGCCGGCGGCAAGTGCGATGGCAGAGAAGGGTTTGTGCATGGGCAGATCCGTAGGGAGTGAACAGCCACGAGGGCCTGGGTGGGGAAGCGAAAAGCACGTTCATGCTAAAAGCGCACGCTGCCTTCATGACAAGCGAAAATCGCCATACACAGAGCCAATATCGCCATGCCACCGCCACCTTCGTCCTTGCCTTCGGCGCCGCCCAAGCCCCCGGTGTTCCGCGTGGACATCCCGCTGCTGCCCGAATCGGCCGCAGGCAGTGCCCTGCAGCTCATCGACCTGCTGCGCGGCGCCAACCTGCTGGCCAGCCAGCGGATGGGTGCACAAGCACCCCGCCTGGCATGGCGCCTACTGGACGCCGAGGGCCTGCCCCTGGCACCCTTGCCGAGCCCCCTGGCAGCCTACACGGTGCCAGATGACAAGGATGCGGCACTGGCCACCACCCGGGCGCTGTTCATCCCCTCGTTCCACGCGCCGGACATCCCGGCCATCCGTGCCGTGGCAGCCCGCCACCAGGCGCTGTCACGCCAGCTGGGCATTGCGCTGGACGCAGGGCAAAAGCTGCTCACCATGGGCAATGGCGCCTGGCTGGCGGCGCAAAGCGGGCGGCTGAATGGGCGCCAGGCCTGCCTGCCCTGGTTCTACATCGCGGGGTTTGAACGGGACTTCCCGGGCATCGGCCACAGCCTGGGTCAGGATCTGTCAGACGACGGCCCCTGGATGAGCTGCGCGCTGCCCAGCAACGTGAACCTGCTGGCCATCGCCCTGGTGCACCAGGCGCTGGGGCCGGAGCTGGCCGCCGCCTGCGAGACCGTGATGACCCCCGACCACCAGCGCGCCCGCGCGGCGCTGCAGGCCAACGCACAGCAGCACATCCCCGCCACCCGCGACAGCACACTCGCCCGCGCCATTGCCTGGATGGAGGCGCACCTGGACCAGCCTTACTCGCTGGACCGGCTGGCCGAGGCCGCATCGGTGAGCACGCGCACCCTGCTGCGGCATTTCCAGCAGGAGCTGTCGCAGTCGCCGCTGGACCACCTGCACGGCCTGCGCTGCGCGCGTGCCCGGGTGATGCTGGAGGTGACGCTGGAAAGCGTGCCCAGCATTGCCGTGGCCTGCGGCTACGCTGACCCGGCGGCGTTCCGGCGCATCTTTGTGCGCTACACCGGCATGGCCCCGGCCGAGTACCGCAAGCGCCATGCGCTGCGTGCGCCACGGCGGCGCTGGCGGGTGGAGGTGAAGTAGAGCGGTACGCTCCTGCTCTCCGCCCAGCCCAGCCCTGCCCAGCTCAGCGCAGCGCGTTGCCAGCGGGCAGACGGAAGGCCTCCACCAGCTCGGCCAGTTGCTGCGCCTGAACCCGCAGGCCCTGCGCGGCGGCGGATGATTCTTCCACCAGCGCGGCGTTCTGCTGAGTCATCTGGTCGAGCTGCGAGACGGCCTCGCCCACCTGGCTCAGGCCCGTGGTCTGCTCACGCGCCGCCGTGCTGATCTCGCCAATGATGGTGGCCACCTGCTGCACCGAGTTCACGATCTCGCCCATGGTGCCGCCTGCTGCATGGACCAGCTTGGTTCCTTCGTCCACCTGCCGCACGCTGTCGCTGATCAGGCCCCCGATCTCCTTGGCCGCCGTTGCCGAACGCTGGGCCAGGCTGCGCACCTCGCTGGCCACCACCGCAAAGCCCCGCCCCTGCTCACCGGCACGGGCCGCTTCCACGGCCGCGTTCAGCGCCAGGATATTGGTCTGGAACGCAATGCCATCGATCACGCTGGTGATGTCGGCAATGCGGCGCGACGACAGCGCGATGCCATCCATGGTGCCCACCACGCGGTCCACTGCCTCGCGCCCGCGCTGGGCAACGCTGCTGGCACCGGTGGCCAGGGTGCTGGCCTGCGCTGCGGCGTCGGCGCTGTGGCGCACGGTGGCCAGCAGTTCTTCCATGCTGGCGGCGATTTCTTCCAGATTGGAAGCTGTGTGCTCGGTGCGGGCCGACAGGTCGCTGTTGCCCGCCGCGATCTCGCTGCTGGCACCGGCCACCGAGGTGCTGGCCTGGCGCATGCCCACCACCAGTTCCGCCAGCCGCGCCTGCATACCCCCCAGGCGCGCCAGCAGGGCTTGCAGTTCGTCGCGGCTGCCCGCCTGCGGCGCGGGCACGGGAGAGGTGAGGTCGCCCTCGGCAATGCGGTCGGTCACCTCGGACGCATGGGCCAGCGGCTGCAGGATGGACCGCGACAGCAGCCAGGCGCAGGCAAGGCTCAGCAGAAGCCCCACCAGCGAGCCTGCGGCCAGCAGCGTGATGCCCTGGCTCTCGCTGCGGGCGGCAGCCTCGCGGGCCTCGGCCACACGCTGGCGCTGGTACTCGGCCAGCTTGTTCACCGACGCGGCATAGGCATCGGCCGCAGGGCGCAGCTGGTTGGCAATGGCGTCGGGCGGCAGGGCCTCGCCCGCCTTGCGGCGCTTGACAAGGTCGTCCCGCACCGTGCGAAAACCGTTGCCTGCCTTGTCGATGGCATCGAACAAGGCCTGGGATTCCGGGTCTGCCGCCAGCTCGTCCAGGCGCTTGCGCACTTCGGACGAACGGGCCGACGTGGTTTTGCGGTCCGCGTCGATGCGCGCCGCGTAGGCGGGGTTGTCGATCTCCAGCAGTGTTTCGGCGCGTGCGGAACTCAGCACCACGATGGCGTGCAGCTCACGCGCCAGCAGCGCGCGCTCGGACGATGCGCCGCCCAGGTCGTCGGCAATGTCCTGCAGCCCCGCCAGCCGCCAGATACCGACGGCGGCCGAGAGCGACATGACCAGACAGACAACGCCAAAGGCCAGAGCCAGGCGGACCGCAACACGTGCGTGGGAGATGGACATAAGGTGTTCTCGTGGGAATAAGGATCGGCAACCCGCTGCTGCCCGCACGGCATGCGGGATTGGGTTTCCACTGGTTATCGACAAAAGGTTACAAGCCCTTGAGCCGCCCCACAAGGCCAACAACCCACCCACAAACAAAAAGGCCGCCGCAGGGGCAACCCCTGCAGCGGCCTTCAATCAAGGGCCAGGTTGAACCGGATCAGCCTTGCTGCTGCGCGTTCTGCAGCGCAGCAATGCGCTCTTCGATGGGCGGGTGGGTGCTGAACAGCTTGCCAATGCCACCGGCAATGCCCATGGCAGCCATGCTCTTGGGCAGCTCGGCCGGGTGCATGCCACCCAGGCGGGCCAGGGCATTGATCATGGGCTGGCGGCGGCCCATCAGTTGCGCCGCGCCTGCATCGGCACGGAACTCGCGCTGGCGGCTGAACCAGGCGACGATCATCGCGGCCACAAAGCCCAGCAGGATGTCGAGCACGATGGTGGTCACGTAGTAGCCGATGCCGGGGCCCGAGCTGCTCTCGTCGTTCTTGCGCAGAAAGCTGTCGACCGCATAGCCGATCACCCGCGACAGGAACACCACAAAGGTGTTCATCACGCCCTGGATCAGCGTCATGGTGACCATGTCACCGTTGGCGATGTGGGCCACCTCGTGGCCGATCACGGCCTCGACCTCTTCACGCGTCATGCCTTGCAGCAGGCCCGTGGACACCGCCACCAGAGCCGAGTTCTTGAACGCGCCCGTGGCAAACGCATTGGGGTCGCCTTCGAAGATGCCGACTTCAGGCATGCCGATCTTGGCTTCGGTGGCGAACTTGCGCACGGTCTCGACGATCCAGCGCTCGTCGGGCGAGCCGGAGCCGTCGATCACGCGCACGCCCGAGGTCCACTTGGCCATGGGCTTGCTGATGAGCAGCGAGATGATGGCGCCGCCAAAGCCCATGACGAGCGCAAAGCCCAGCAGCGCGCCCAGGTTGAGCCCGTTGGCCGTGAGGTAGCGGTTGACGCCCAGCAGGCTGGCCACCACCCCCAGCACGACAACGACGGCCAGGTTGGTCATCACAAACAAAAGGATCCGCTTCATGGAATGGTTTCTCCGTGGGGTAAACAACAACAAGTGTTTGCTGGCTCAGATGGGGGCCGGGTGCTGCGCTTCAAGCACCAAACACCCGCTGCTGGGGCCACTGCACGCCCCTGGCAGCCCCATGGCCGCGATTTCATCGCGCTATGGTAGGTGCAAACCCGCGCACAGGCCTTATCACACAAGCGTTGACGGGAATTAGCCCCCTGACACAGCCCGGGGCAGGCGGAACACCTGGGTGTCGGCATAAAAGTCCGGCGTCTCGTTAGGGGGCCACCAGCCGGGTACGCCCAGCACGGGCAGCGGGGTGAAGGGCTTGGTGGCCCACTGCTGCGCATGAATCGCCCCCGCCAACCAGGCATCCAGAATCGCTATGGATTCAATAGCTACTGGCGCCTGATACACATGCGCCACCATGGGTTTTCGAGGGATAACCAGCTTTTCAAGCAGCGCGTGCCCGAACACCACCAGCCGGGCCTGCCCCCACAGCGGGCGCAGGTCGATGAACAGGCGCTGCCAGTCTCGCACCCTGAGCGCGGCCCACAGCACGTCGGGCGCCTGCAGCACGGCGCCGTTTTCATCAAACACCGTGAGCGCATCGCGCAGCGGGCCGCGCACGGCCTGCACGCCGTCGGCGGCGATGGCCTGGGCCTGCAGCTCGTTCAGGCGCCGCTTGGTGTGCGGAAACTGTTGCCAGACCAGGCCGTTGAAGAAGTCGTGCAGGTTGTCGCGCGTGGGCACCCTGTGGGTGTCCCAGATGTACTGCTCGTAGGCGGCGCCGTCCGGCAGCTCGTCTTGCGGCGCAAAGCCCACAGGCGCCCCCGGCGGCGCCGCGGCCTGCAACGCCCGATGCACTGACGGATCGCGCTGCAGCTGCTGCGCCACAGGCTGGCCCCGGCCGCGCCACGGCGCCAGCCAGGGAGCGCTCCAGTCGATGGCGTCGAAGGCTTCGCTTACACCAGCCGCCACGGCAGGGCTTCACCAGCGCGCAGGGGCTTGAGCTCAGCTTCGCCAAACGCAAAGCTATCGGGCGGTGTCCACGACTCGCGGCGCAGGGTGATGCTGCCGGTGTTGCGCGGCAGGCTGTAGAAGTCGGGGCCGTGGAAGCTGGCGAAACCTTCGAGCTTGTCGAGCGCACCGGCGTTGTCGAACGCCTCGGCATACATCTCAATGGCGGCGTGGGCGGTGTAGCAGCCCGCGCAGCCGCTGGCGTGTTCCTTGAGGTGCGCGGGGTGCGGTGCGCTGTCGGTGCCCAGGAAGAACTTGCTGCTGCCGCTGGTGGCAGCCTGCACCAGAGCCACGCGGTGCGTTTCGCGCTTGAGCACCGGCAGGCAGTAATAGTGCGGGCGCACGCCACCAATGAAGATGGCGTTGCGGTTGTACAGCAGGTGGTGCGCAGTGATGGTGGCGGCGGTGAAGCGGTCGGCCTGCATCACGTAGTCGGCCGCATCCTTGGTGGTGATGTGCTCGAAGACGATCTTCAGCTCGGGGAAGTCGCGGCGCAGCGGGATGAGCTGCTGCTCGATGAACACCGCCTCGCGGTCGAACAGGTCGATGTCGCTGCTGGTCACCTCGCCGTGCACCAGCAGCAGCATCCCTGCCTTCTGCATGGCTTCGAGCGTCTTGTAGGTCTTACGCAGGTCGGTCACGCCCGCGTCGCTGTTGGTGGTGGCGCCGGCGGGGTAAAGCTTGCAGGCCACCACGCCCGCGGCCTTGGCACGCACGATTTCTTCGGGCGGCAGGTTGTCGGTGAGGTAGAGCGTCATCAGCGGCTCAAAGCTCATGCCTGCGGGCACGGCGGCCAGGATGCGCTGCTTGTAGGCCATGGCCTGCTCGGCCGTGGTGACCGGCGGGCGCAGGTTGGGCATGATGATCGCGCGACCGAACTGGGCGGCGGTGTGGGGCACGACGGTGTGCAGGGGCTCGCCGTCGCGCACGTGCAGGTGCCAGTCGTCGGGGCGGGTGATGGTGAGGGTGGTGGGCGCGGTGGGGGTGTGGAGTGCGGCTGTCATGGGCAGCATTGTCCCATCGGGTTATCAACTATTTTTTTGATAGCTGCTAACGCTTATCCAATAAGCGCCAGCAGCCAAAAACACTCAAAATTCAGAGCAACACCGCGTCATTCGGCAGTGATGCCTGCCTTGCGCACCACGTCGCCAAACTTCACCAGGCGCTCTGCCATCATCTTTTCGAACGCGGCGGGTGGCATCTCTTCGGGCACGATCACGCCGCGCTCCTTGAGGTTCGTCACCATGGCGGGCGATGTGGCAACCTGGCGCACGGCTTTGTACAGCGTCTGCACCACCGCTTCAGGCGTGCCCGCGGGCGCGGCCAGGCCCGTCCAGGAGGTGAGGTTCAGCTCGGGGTGACCGACCTCGGCCATGGTGGGCACATCGGGCAGCTGGGGCAGGCGCTGGTCGGCCGCTACGGCCAGGGCGCGCACCTTGCCCGCCTGGATGTGCGGCAGCATGATGACCAGGTTGTCGAGGATGAACTGCACCTCGTTGCCCAGCACGCCCGTAATCAGCGGCGTGCCCCCACGGTAGGGAATGTGCGTGGTGAACACGCCCGTGGAGACCTTGAGCATTTCCACGTTGAGCTGGCCCATGCTGCCCACGCCACCGCTGCCATAGTTGAGCTTGCCGGGGTTCTTCTTGGCGTAGTCGATGAACTCCTTGAAGGTCTTGAAAGGCAGGCTGCTGTGCACCACCAGGGCGTTGGGCTGGCGGCCCAGGATGGCGATGTTTTCAAAATCCTTGACCGGGTCGTAGCCAATCTTGGGCTGGGTGAGCGGGTTGGCCAGGTGGCTGCTTTGCGACGACACCACCAGGGTGTAGCCATCGGCCTTGGAGCGCGCCACATACTGCGCGCCCACCGAGCCACCCGCGCCGGCGCGGTTTTCCACCACGATGGGCACGCCCAGCACGCGCGACAGCGGCTCGGAATACTGGCGCGCCATGATGTCCACCGACCCACCGGGTGGGAACGGCACCACCAGCGTGATCGGGCGCGAAGGGAACTTGTCTTGTGCCATGGCGGGCAGCGCGGCAAGACCGGCAAGGCCCAGTCCGGTAGTCAGAAGGTGGCGGCGGGAAGGTGTGGTGTTCATGGCGGTCAAAGAACTCAAGAAACAGGTTGAAAAGATACGGAAAGAATCAAGGGTGTGACAGCACGGCCAGCGCCACGGCCTGCGCGCGCGGGACAAAGGTGGACAGCTCGCAGTACTCGCGTTCGGTGTGTGCATGTCCGCCCACCGGGCCCGTGGCACACAGCGTGGGCACGCCCACCGATGCGGTCAGGCCGCTGTCGGCCGCGCCGCCGGTGAATTCGCCTTGCACCTCAAAGCCCAGCGCGCTTGCGCCTTGCTGGTACAGCGCCAGCAAGTCGTCCGGGGTGGGCTTCATGGGCATCGTGCGGCGCGCGGTGATGACACGGCCCTGGGTGCGGGGCACGGACTCTTCTTCGACGATGGCGCGCACGCGCTCCAGCAGCGCGTCGGGGTTGGTGTCGGCAGTAAAGCGCAGGTCCACCTCGGCGCGTGCGTGTGGGGCGACCATGTTGGGCACGATGCCGCCCTGCACCACGCCCACGTTGCAGGTGATGCCCGTGGCCGGGTCAGTCAGCGCATGCAGCGCCAAGGTCTTGCGGGCCAAGGCTTCGATGGCGCTGGCGCCAGCGGCGTGGTTGATGCCTGCATGCGCGGCCACGCCCTGCACCTCGAATTCCACCACCATCGAGCCCTTGCGGCTGGTGACCACGTTGCCGCTCACGCGGCCGGGCTCGGCGTTGAACACGGCACGCGCCCCCCGCACGCGGGCCATGATGAGGTCACGCGTGGCGGGCGAACCGATCTCTTCATCGCACGAGAAGAACAGGTGCAGCGGCGCCTGCAGGCCGCCACAGCGCGCAAAGGCCTCGGCCACAAACACGTTGAGCACCAGACCGGACTTCATGTCGGCCACGCCAGGGCCATAGGCGCGCCCCGCTTCTTCGCGGTAGGGGCGCTTGGCCACGGTGCCATCTGGAAACACCGTGTCCATGTGCCCCATGAGGATGATGGGCGCGCCATCGGCTGCAGCGCCCTCTGCCGGGTTGACCTGCGCATGCAGCAGCACGCCATAGCCGGGCACGGGCTCAAACTGCACCGGCACACCGGCCGCCTGCAGGCGCTCGGCCAGGGCATGCGCCACGGCCGTCACGCCCGCCTCATTGCGGCTGCCACTCTCGATATTGACCACTTTTTGCAACAGGTCTTGCATGGCCTGCTGCTGCCTGGCCAGCCAGTCCAGGACCTGCGCATGCACCGGCAGCTGGCTTTCGTTGGGGGTATTGAGCATCGTTGTCCTTGGGCAAGCCCCAGGTAGGGGCAAAATTTGGGCCGCAGTGTTGCACGCGACCCGGGCTTCTGCAACGTATTTTGCACGAATGAGAATTTTATGAAATCATCATTGCACGAATCCAGCGCCTTGCTGACCGAGCGGCTGGCCCGCCAGGACGCCGACCTGACAGCCAGCGAACGGGCGCTGGCCGAGGCCCTGGGGCGCGACTACCCCCACGCCCTGCTGGAGTCCGCCACTGCCCTCGCTGCGCGCACTGGCACCAGTGCATCGACCGTGGTGCGGCTGTTTGCCAAGCTGGGCTACGGCAGCTATGCCGAGGCCCAGCGCGAGGCGCGGGCCGAGGTCACCGCCCTGCTGCAAAC
Source organism: Acidovorax sp. NN32 (assembly GCF_057597245.1). NCBI lineage: Bacteria > Pseudomonadati > Pseudomonadota > Betaproteobacteria > Burkholderiales > Comamonadaceae > Acidovorax > Acidovorax sp. NN32. The sequence continues at coordinate 913,894 of NZ_CP199679.1, read as the reverse complement.
GGCCGGGCAGCGCGCACCCGTCACCATCGGCACCCGGCGCAGCCTGCAACAGTGCGTGGACGATGCGCTGCTGCACGACCAGCACAACCTCACCACCACGCGCGATGGACTGGACATGGCGGCCTTCGAGGCCATGGTGACGCGCATCGCACAGGGCAAGGGACGCATCTTTGTGCTGGCGCAGATCAACAGCGCCCCGGTGGCCGCCTGGCTGGCGCTGCACCTGAACATGTGCCGCCCCGGCGTGCACGAACTGGGGGCTGGCGCGGTGGACGCCACCGACCAGCTGCTGTGGATCCAACCCGAGGACGCCTTGCTGGTCTTCAGCATCCGCCGCTACGCCAGCGGGCCGGTGAAAGTGGCGCAGCGCTTTCGCGACGCGGGGGCCCAGGTGCTGGCCATCACCGACAGCGCCGCAGCGCCATTGGCCGCGCTGTCCCACCACCGGCTGCAGGTGCGCACGTCCAACGCATCGCCGTTCGACTCGTACACCGCCGCGTTCTTCCTGTGCAACGCGCTGGTCTCGGCTGTGGCCCAGCTGCGGCACAAGGCGGTGTCAGAAGCACTGAAACGGCGCGACGATCTGTGGACGGATTTCGAGTCGCAGCTCATCGTGGAAGGCCACCCGCCAGCCGGTCGGCGGGGCAAGCGTTAGCCTGGGCTCCTTGGCATTGCATGCTCCCATAAAAAAAGCGCTCCGAGGAGCGCTTTTTGCTTCCCAGCCTCAACCCAAACCTGCGCACAACCCACACCCCGTGGAACTGGCGAGGCCCAGACCAGTGGCCGCCGCGCAAGGGCCGCCCCGCCGCGCTGGCGGCGTCCCCTGGGGGAAGGCGCCGCAGGCGACTCAGGGGGGAGCCATCAGTGCTGCAGGATCTTGTTGAGGAAGTCCTTGGTACGCGGCTGGCGTGCGTCGGGGTTGTTGAAGAAGTCGTCCTTGGAGCAGTCTTCCAGGATCTTGCCGCCCACGTCCATGAAGATCACGCGGTTGCTCACCTTGCGGGCAAAGCCCATTTCGTGGGTCACGCACATCATGGTCATGCCTTCGTTGGCCAGGCCCACCATGACGTCCAGCACTTCACCGACCATTTCGGGGTCGAGCGCGGAGGTGGGCTCGTCGAACAGCATCACGATGGGGTCCATCGACAGCGCGCGCGCAATGGCCACACGCTGCTGCTGGCCGCCCGAGAGCTGGCCGGGGAACTTGTCCTTGTGCGCCATCAGGCCCACACGTTCGAGCATCTTCAGACCGCGCTTCTTGGCGTCGTCCGCACTGCGGCCCAGCACCTTGATCTGCGCAATGGTCAGGTTGTCCGTCACCGACAGGTGCGGGAACAACTCGAAATGCTGGAACACCATGCCTACGCGGCTGCGCAGCTTGGGCAGGTCGGTCTTGGGGTCGTGCAGTGCAATTCCGTCCACCGTGATCTCGCCCTTCTGGAAGGGTTCGAGCGCGTTGATGGTCTTGATCAGCGTGGACTTGCCTGAGCCCGAGGGGCCGCACACCACCACCACTTCACCCTTTTGGATGGTGGCCGTGCATTCGTTGAGCACCTGCACCGGGCCATACCACTTGGATACGTTTTTGAGTTCGATCATTTCTTTTTCCTCAATCCAATCTCTTTTGCACCAGCATCGATCAGCGGATGATCGCGATCTTCTGGTGCAGGCGCTTGACCGCCCAGGACAGCGCGTAGCACATGATGAAGTACAGGACCGCAGCGGCCAGGTATGCCTCGATCGGACGACCAAAGTTCTTGCCCGCCACTTCAAAGCCCTTGAGCATGTCGTAGGCACCGATGGCGTAGACCAGCGACGTGTCCTGGAACAGGATGATGGTCTGCGTGAGCAGCACCGGCAGCATGTTGCGGAACGCCTGGGGCAGCACCACCAGCTTCATGTTCTGGCCGTACGTCATGCCCAGCGCCTGGCCGGCATACACCTGGCCGCGTGGGATGGACTGGATGCCAGCGCGCATGATTTCGCTGAAGTAGGCCGCTTCAAAGGCGATGAAGGTAATGATCGCCGACACTTCCGCGCCAATCGGGCGGCCGATGATGGCGGGCACCAGCAGGAAGAACCACAGGATCACCATCACCAGCGGAATGGATCGCATGCCGTTGACGTAGATGGTCGCAGGAACATCCAGCCACTTCTTGCCCGACAGGCGCATGAGCGCCAGCACCGTGCCGAAGATCACGCCACCGATGGTGGCGATGAGCGTGAGCAGCAGGCTGAAATACAGCCCTTTGAGCACAAAGTTGGAGATCAGCTCCCAGTTGTAGAAGGAGAAATCGATATTCATATCAATGCCCCCCTCCGGCCGCGCCGCTCACGACCATGCCAGGGATGCGTGCGCGTTTTTCGATGAAGGCCATGATGCGGTTGATGGCAAATGCCGAGATGATGTACAGCGTCGTCACCGCCAGGTAGACCTCGATGCCGCGCGAGGTTTCTTCCTGCGCCTGCATGGCAAACATCGTGAGTTCAGCCACCGACACGGCAAACGCCACGGACGAGTTCTTGAAGATGTTCATCGTCTCGCTGGTCAGCGGCGGGATGATGATGCGAAACGCCATGGGCAGAAGCACATAGCGGTAGGTCTGGAACGTGGTGAAGCCTACGGCCAGACCTGCGTACCGCTGGCCGCGTGGCAACGCCTGGATGCCGGAGCGCACCTGCTCGGCAATACGTGCCGACGTGAAGAAGCCCAGTGCCAGCACCACCAGCGCAAAGCCAGGAACGCCCCTGAGCACCGGAAACAGGCTGGGTAGCACGTGGTACCACAGGAAAATCTGCACCAGCAACGGAATATTGCGAAACAGCTCGACCCAGGCATTGCCCAAGCGCACGATCATGGGCCGGTCCTGCAAGGTACGCAGCGTCCCGATCAAGGAACCCAACACAAGCGCCAGCACCAAGGCCAGCACCGAAACAGACACCGTCCAACCCCAGGCCGACAGCATCCAGTCCAGGTAGGTGATATCGCCGCCCTTGCCAAAGCAGCTTTGCACGACTTCCCTGTCCATGGTGTCCTGGCAGAACACCTGCCAATCCCAACTCATAGGAGCACCCCTTAAATTCTTGGTATTGCGTTGGGCGCAACCCTTTGCGAGCCCAACAAAAAAGCCCCTTCAAACCGGTTGGCCGAAGGGGCACAAGCGTTCAGAAAATTACTTCTTTGCGTAGTCTTCCATGGGCTTGTCATTGGGCGATGCCCATGCTGCCTTGGTAGCGTCGGACATCGGCAGACCAATCTTGGTGTTGGTCGGTGGCACGGGTTGCATGAACCACTTGTCGTACAGCTTGGCCAGCGAACCGTCTGCAATCTGGCGCTTGATGGAGTCGTCCACGGCCTTCTTGAAGGCTGGATCGTCCTTGCGCAGCATGCAGGCGATAGGCTCCACGCTCAGAACTTCACCGACGATCTTGTAGTCGGCAGGGTTCTTGGACTTGGAGATGTTGGCAGCCAGGATAGAGCCGTCCATCACAAACGCATCGGCGCGGCCGGTTTCCAGCATCAGGAAGCTGTCAGCGTGGTCTTTGCCAAAGACTTCCTTGAAGTCGATGCCGCCAGCACGCTCATGCTTGCGCAGGGTTTGCACCGAAGTGGTGCCCGTGGTGGTGGCGATGGTCTTGCCGTTCAGGTCCTTGATGGACGTGATGCCCGAGTTGGCCTTAACAACGGTGCGCACTTCTTCCACGTAGGTGGTCACGGCAAAGGCAACGTCCTTTTGGCGGGCTGCGTTGTTGGTGGTGGAGCCACACTCCAGGTCCACAGTACCGTTGGTCACCAGGGGAATGCGGTTTTGCGAGGTGACGGGCTGGTACTTGACTTCCAGCTTGGGCAGGCCCAGTTGCTTCTGGATATCGGCCAGGACGATTTCGCCCATTTCGGTATGGAAGCCCACAAACTTGCCGTTACCCAGGGTGTAGGAAAGACCGGAAGATTCGCGAACGCCCAGCGTCACGCTACCCGAGGCCTTGATCTTGGCCAGGGTATCGGTGGCTTGAGCGAAAGCGCTACCTGCAGCCAGGGCGGTCACGGCAACCGCGAGCAAATGCTTCTTCATTGGTATCTCCTTGTGTGTGAAGCTAAAAACGGGGGGATTCTAGAGATTCGCCCACGCCGGCAGTGCCGGCAGGTCGCATTCTCCAAAAACAGAAACCTCGACCGGGATATTAGTCAGAACGGAACCTGGTCGGTGGGGTATTTCCAGAAGTCGCGCAACAAGTAGCTGACCGGGAGGTTCAGCACCGTGTTGTTGGGAGGGATGGGTTTGTTAAACCACTTGTCATAAATGGGGTAGATGTCCCGGCTGGTGATCAGGCGGCGCATCTCTTCATCAATCAGCTTTTTGAACTCGGGGTCGTTCTTGGGCAGCATGATGGCCAGTGGCTCGGTGGTCATGAAGCGGCCCACCACCTTGAGCGCCTTGGGGTCAGGCCGCCCGGCGGCCAGGCCATACAACAGCACGTCGTCCATCACAAAAGCATCGGCCTCGCCCTTCTCGACCATCTCGACCGCCTTGGCGTGGTCCGGCGCCTCAACAATGGTGATCCCCATGAGGCGCTCGCGGTTGGCCTGATCGGCGGCCTTGAGCGGTGTCGTGCCCTTGGTGGACACCAGCTTCTTGCCATTGAGGTCTTCCACGCGGTCGATGGGGCTGGAGGTCTTCACCAGCAACCGCGCACCGGTGATGAAATGGGGGATGGTGAACGCAACCTTCTGGCGCCGCTCGGCGTTGTTGGTGGTAGAGCCACACTCCATGTCGGCTTTGCCCTGCTCGATCATGGCGATACGGTTGGCCGGCGTGACCGCTACAAGCTCGACCTCCATGTCCTTCTTGCCGGTTTTCTTGCGCACCACCTCGGCCAGGCGCAGGCACAGGTCCATGGCATAACCCACCGGCTTGCCGGACTGGGTGTCGATGTACGAAAAGGGCACAGACGATTCACGGTACGCAATCACCAGCTTGCCGCCGGCACCGATGCGCTCCAGCACCGAGGCCTGCGCAGAGGCCGCGAAAGCGCAGCTTGCAGCGGCAAGGCCCCAGGCAATTCCCCAATGCTGAACTTTCATACGGCGTCTCGGTGAGTGGATGGATCGGATTCGCAATGTTCGTGCCACCGTGGGGACTAAGAATCTGCTCTTAGACGGCACACGCTGCGGCAGCCGACCCAGCGATGGCGCCGACTGTACGTGTCGTTACCGTGAAATTCCAATGCCGTTTGCGCGCGCAACTATGCAAAGTGTTTATATCCGTATTTACCCTTAGCATGACCCGGCCTGCGCTTGAAGGTACATCCACAGCGCCTGTGCCGTGCCTTTGGGAGCCTCTTTGCCCGCTGGTTTCTCACGGTAGGCGCGCACATCCATGGTCATCTGCAGGCCTTCACTATCGACCGGTGCTGCACTGACCAGGCGGCGCGAACGCAGTTCTTTCTTCACGGCGCTGTGCGGCAGAAAGGCCACGCCATGGCCTTCGAGCGCCATGGCCTTGAGGCCCTCGGCCATGTCGGTTTCGTACACGCGCTCCAGATGGATGGGCGTGCCGGATTCCTTCAGGATCAGTTCGGTCACGCGCCCCAGATAGGCGCCCGGGGCGTAGCCCAGGTAGGGCAGTGGTTGCCCGGCCCGGCCCGGCAGGCGGTGCACGGGTTGTCCGTCGGCGTCGGCCTTGCTGTAGGGGGAGATCACTTCCTGCCCCAGGCTCACCATCTCGTAACGGTCGGCATCCAGCTGGAAGGGCTGCGAAGGGTGGTGGTAGGCAATCAGCAGATCGCACCCGCCCTCCACCAGGCGCATCACGGCGTCGTGCACGTTCAACGCAATCAGCCGGCTTTTAAACGGCCCAAACTTGTCGTGCAAGCTCGACACCCAGGCCGGGAAAAACGTGAACGCCAGCGTGTGCGGCACGGCGAACTCGATCATGTCCTTGCCCGCGCTTGTGTGCGCCCGCAGCATGGCACGCGTGTTCTGCAGCGCCTGCAGCACTTCCAGAGACTGGTCGTACAGGGTCTTGCCAGCCGGAGTGAGTCGGGTGGGGTAAGAGCTGCGGTCCACCAGATCGGTGCCAGCCCAGGCTTCCAGCGCCTGGATGCGCCGCGAGAACGCGGGCTGCGTCACATGCCGCAGCTGCGCTGACCGGCTGAAGCTGCGGGTTTCCGCAAGACTGACGAAATCTTCAAGCCACTTGGTTTCCATCGGCGCATTATCCGCGCGGGCGCTGCAACGTGCTGGCACCGGGCATCAGGGTTTCCACAGGCCTGCGCGCCCGCGGCCCTCGGCTCCATGCGCGTCTCCCGGCTGCGCTGGCCCCCGCACCAATGCTGTGCATGCATAGCGAGCGACGCATAATACCCAGCGCGTCTACCCCGCTTCTCCCTCGGTCAACGCCCCAGGTGCACAACGCCGCCGGGCAGCAAGATCGGCATTTGCCCCGTGTTCTTCTGACTCCCCGCGTTCATGTCCACCTCCACTCCCGATGGGCAGCCCTCTGCGCCCATAGTGCCTGCAGCGCCCGCTGCCGCTGACGAACCCCGCTCCCTGCGCCTGGAAGACTGGCTCATCGTCCTGACCATGGCCGCCCTGGCGCTCATCACCTTTGTGAACGTGGTGTTGCGCTATTTCACCGATGCGTCCTTCGCCTGGACCGAAGAAATATCGGTGTTCCTGATGATCGTGCTGGCCATGGTCGGCGGCTCCGCCGCCGTGGCGCGCCAGTTGCACATACGCATCGAGTTCTTTGCCGATGGCGGCTCCGAGCACCGGCGTCAGGTGCTGGCGCAGTTTGGTACTCTCATGGTGGCGCTGTTGTTTGGGCTCATCACGGTGCTGAGCATCCGCGTGGTGTGGGACGACTACCGGTTTGAAGAGACATCGCCCGGCATCGGTGTGCCGCAGTGGTGGTACACCGTCTGGCTGCCTGTGCTGTGCGCGCTGACCACAGCCCGGGCACTGCAACTGTTTGCCCGCCTGCGGCGTGCATCGGCCGCATCGACCGCACCGAAGGCCCGCCCGTGATCGCTACCCTGCTGTTTGTCGCCTTCCTGGGCATGATGTTTCTGGGCGTTCCGATTGGTGCGGCCCTGGGTCTTGCGGGCGCCACGGCGATTGCCGTGGCCAATGCCGAGACCCCCTGGTTCGGCCTGCTGGCCGTGCCGCAGAACTTCTACGCAGGCCTGGGCAAATACCCGCTGCTGGCCATCCCGATGTTTGTGCTGGTGGGCTCGATCTTCGACCGCTCAGGCGTGGCGCTGCGGCTGGTGAACTTTGCGGTGTCCATCGTGGGCCGAGGGCCCGGCATGCTGCCGCTGGTTGCGATTGCCGTGGCCATGTTCCTGGGCGGCATCTCCGGCTCGGGCCCTGCTACCGCAGCGGCGGTGGGTGGCGTCATGATCGCCGCCATGGCGCGCGCCGGGTATCCCGCTGCCTACTCGGCGAGTGTGGTGGCGGGCGCAGCAGCCACCGACATCCTCATCCCGCCCTCGGTGGCGTTCATCGTGTATTCGGTGCTGGTGCCGGGCGCCTCGGTGCCCGCCTTGTTTGCCGCAGGCATGTTCCCAGGCATCCTGGCGGGCATTGCGCTGATCGTGCCCGCCGTGTGGCTGGCACGGCGCCACAAGATGGGTGGCGCTGAAGCCGACATGCCCCGCCCGCCGTTCTGGCGCAGCCTGCGCGAGGCGGCGTGGGGGCTGGCCGCGCCGGTGGTGATTCTGGGCGGCATGCGCGCCGGCTGGTTCACTCCCACCGAGGCTGCCGTGGTGGCCGTGTTCTACGGCCTGTTTGTGGGCATGTGCATTCACCGCACGATCCGTGTGCGCGACCTGTTCACCATCCTGCGCGAAGCCGGTGAACTGTCGGCCGTGATCCTCGTGGTGGTATCGCTGGCTGGCATCTTTGCGTTCTCGCTGTCCACCCTGGGAGTGATCGACCCCATCACCCGCACCATCGTGCAGTCGGGGCTGAGCGAGCAGGGTGTGCTCGGCGTGCTGATCGTCATGCTGCTGATCGCAGGCATGTTCCTCGACGGCATCTCCATCTTCCTGATCTTTGTGCCCCTGCTCATGCCCATCATGCAGCACTACCAGTGGGACGTGGTGTGGTTCGGCGTGGTGCTGACCCTCACGGTGGCCATCGGCCAGTTCACCCCGCCCATGGCCGTGAACCTGATGGTGTCCAGCAAGATTGCCGGTGTACGCATGGAGCAGACCACCCGCTGGGTCGTCTGGCTGGTGCTGGCCATGACGCTGGCGATGCTGCTGGTCGTCGTGTTTCCGCAGATTGCGCTCTGGCTGCCCCAGCGGCTGGGCTACTGATTTTTCCTCACCCATTCACCATCCAACAAGGAGACAACCGATGAAACTGCGCACCTTCCTCACCTCTGCCGTGGCCGCTGCAGCCGCCCTGGCCTTCACCGCACCTGCCGCCATCGCACAAACTGCGTACAAGAGCGAATACCGCATGTCGCTGGTGCTGGGCCCCGCATTCCCGTGGGGCAAGGGCGGCGAGCTGTGGGCCAACAAGGTCCGCGAGCGCACCAATGGCCGCATCAACATCAAGCTCTACCCCGGCGTGTCGCTGATCCAGGGCGACCAGACGCGTGAATTCAGCGCGCTGCGCCAGGGCGTGATCGACATGGCCGTGGGCTCCACCATCAACTGGTCGCCCCAGGTCAAGCAACTCAACCTGTTCTCGCTGCCCTTCCTGTTCCCCGACTACGCCGCCGTGGACGCCGTGACGCAGGGCGATGTGGGCAAGAGCATCTTCGCCACGCTGGACAAGGCCGGTGTGATGCCACTGGCCTGGGGCGAGAACGGCTACCGCGAAATCTCCAACTCCAAAAAGGCCATCAAGAGCCCTGAAGACCTCAAAGGCCTGAAGATTCGCGTGGTGGGCTCGCCGCTGTTCCTCGACACCTTCACCGCCCTGGGCGCCAACCCCACGCAGATGAGCTGGGCCGACGCACAGCCCGCTTTTGCCAGCGGCGCGGTGGACGGACAGGAAAACCCGTTATCCATCTTCACCGCCGCCAAGCTGCACAGCGTGGCGCAAAAGCACATCACGCTGTGGGGCTACGTGAACGATCCGCTGATCTTTGTGGTGAACAAGGAGATCTGGAACAGCTGGACCCCAGCCGACCGCGAGATCGTCAAGCAAGCCGCCATCGACGCGGGCAAGGAAGAAATCGCCCTGGCCCGCAAGGGCGTGGTCGAAGCCGACAAACCTCTGCTCAAAGACATCGCCGCACTGGGCGTGACGGTGACCCAGCTGAGCCCCGCCGAACGCACCGCCTTTGTGAAGGCCACACGCCCGGTATATGACAAGTGGAAGGGCCAGATTGGTGCCGACCTGGTCACCTCGGCCGAGAAGGCGATTGCGGCCCGCAAGCAATAAGCCAGACGCTGGTTCGCCAAAGCCCCCAACAAAAGCCCCGCTCGCGGGGCTTTTTGCTGTCGCTGGATCCTTGCAGGGCGAGAGCCGGTCGCTTCACTATTGATAGCTGTCGACGATTACCAGTAAAGCGCCAGAGGCACTTTTCATCTAAATTTCACGACCACCCACGGCTGCACCACCAACGCACGGCGCCGGGTGTTTGACGGCGTTCTTGCGCAGCTTGTTCTCCACCGCCTGCGCCAGGTCCACACCCGCGTGGTCTGCCAGCTGCAGCAGGTACAGGAGCACATCGGCAACCTCATCGGCAATGGGCTCCGTGAGCGCCGGGTCATCACGTACCGCCAGCGACTGCTCGGGGGTCATCCACTGAAAAATCTCGGTCAGTTCTGCCGCTTCCACCACCAGCGCCATCGCCAGGTTCTTGGGGGTGTGAAACGGCTGCCACTGCCGCTCGGCGGCAAACGCGCGCAGCCGCGCCTGCAAGGCATCGACATCCAGGGGCATTGCCAAAACTCCTTATTTGATAGCTGCTTGCGCTTATCCATAAAGCGCTAGAGCCATTTTTCATTCAAATTTCAGAGCGGAGACACCGGCGCCTCGCCTGCCAGATGGCGGCGAGCGTTTTCCAGGAAACGGTCCACCGAAGCCTGCACCGCTTCGGGCGACCAGCCCGCCACATGGGGTGTCAGCACCACGTTGTCCAGGTCCAGCAGTTCAGCCGGGGGCGCGGGCTCGCTCTCGTACACATCCAGGCCTGCTGCCGCAATGCGGCCTTCGCGCAGCGCGGCGGCCAGGGCGGCGGTGTCGATCACGCTGCCGCGCGCGATGTTGACCACCACGCCGCGCGCGCCCAGGGCATTCAGCACGTCTGCGTTGACCAGGTGCTTGGTGCCCGCGCCACCGGGCGTGGCGACCACGAGGAAGTTCGACCATTCGGCCAGCGCCTTTACATCGCCAAAGTAGCGGTACGGCACATCGGTGCGCGCGCTGCGGTTGTGGTAGCCCACCTCGATCTCGAAGCCCAGCGCGCGCTGTGCGATCTTCTTGCCGATGGTGCCCAGGCCGATGATGCCCAGGCGCTTGTGCGACACGTTGGGCGGTAGCGGCAGGGCCGTGCGCCAGATGCCTGCGCGCGTGGCCTTGTCCAGCGGCAGGATGCGGCGCTGCGCGGCAATCAGCAGGCCCCAGGTGTGGTCGGCCACGCAGTCGTCATTGGTGCCCGCGCCCGTGGCCACCACAACGCCCCGCGCCTTGGCGTGGGCCACGGCGATGTTCTCGTAGCCTGCGCCCAGCGCGCAAATCAGCGTGAGCGCGGGCAGCGCATCGATCTGCGCCAGGCTCAGGCCCACGGCACCGATGGTCAACACCACCCGCACGCGGCTGCCGTGCTGCGCAATGGCAGCGGCGGCCTGCGGTGCGTCGGGAGCGTAGATCACTTCGAAGGTCTGGGCCATCTGGGCGATGTGCTCTTCAGACAAAAACATGAGGGCAAGCAGAACGGGCTTCATAGCGCAACAGGGAGGGATAAAACAGGCGTGCAAACCAGCGAACAAAGCAGGCTGGCCAGCGGCGGGCGGGATGGCCGCGACCGGACCCTCAAGCGTCACCCGGCACAGGCAGGGCTCGGGGGATAGGGCACGGTGCACACGGCGCCACGGTGCAGACACTGGCACCGCAACCCACGCCATGGCGGCCAGCAACCGCCCGAGCATTGTGCCCCAGCACCCACGCAACTCCGCTGGCAACGCAGGCATGCAGGCCTCGTCGCCCCATCCGCAAAACACCTGCTACAAGCCAAGGATTTCCCGGGGCACTCCTGGCCAGTTTGGACACACCGACGGCCAAAAAGACCCCCATGCCAAGGGGGACCTGTTTTCTACATTCTTTCCATGCCAGTTGGGCATTCACTCAAGGATGGAACACATGAACACCCCTTTGCAACCCAGTGTGATGGACCGCTCAGACGCTGTCTGCATCATCGGCGCGGGGCCCGGTGGCCTGAGCGCAGCGCGCGCCCTCAAGGCGCAGGGCCTGGGCTACGAGCAGTTTGATCGCCACAGCGACCTGGGCGGGCTGTGGGACCCGACCAACCCCGGCTCGCCCATCTATGAATCCACCCACTTCATCTCATCGCGTGACCTGTCGGCCTTCATCGGCCACCCCATGCCGCGCGACTACCCCGACTACCCCTCACACCGCCAGATCCTGGCCTACCTGCGCAGCTTTGCCGACACCTTCGGGCTGCGCGAGCGCATCCAGTTCAACACCCACGTGGTTCGCATCCAGAAGGACAGCACCGCGCACTGGGTGGTCGATTTGTCGGACGGCACGCGCCGCCTGTACAACGCCGTGATCTGCGCCACCGGCGTGAACTGGGACCCCAGCATGCCGCAGTTTGCGGGGCAGTTTGACGGCGAGGTGCGCCACTCGGTCACCTACAAGCATGGCGACGAGTTTCGCGGCAAGCGCGTGCTGATTGTGGGCGCTGGCAACTCCGGGGCCGACATTGCCTGCGACGCGGCAACGCATGCGCAGCAGGCCTTCATCAGCATGCGCCGGGGCTACCACTTCGTGCCCAAGCACCTGATGGGCAAACCGGCCGACGAATTTGCCGAGACCGGCCCCCACCTGCCCATGTGGCTAGCGCGGCCCATCTTCAGCGCCTTGCTGCGGTTTGTGAACGGCGACCTCACGCGGCTGGGCCTGCAGCGGCCCGACCACCGCTTGTTTGAAACGCACCCGCTGCTCAACTCGCAACTGCTGCACCACCTGCAGCACGGCAACATCCGCGCCAAGCCCGACATTGAACGGCTCGACGGCAAGCAGGTGGTGTTCAAGGACGGCACGCGCGAAACCATTGACATGGTGCTGTGCGCCACCGGCTACCGCTGGAGTTGCCCTTACGCGACCGAGTTTTTCGAGTGGGTGGGCGGGCGCCCGCAGATGTACCTGTCGATGTTCAACCGCAACCACCGCAACCTGTTTGGCATCGGCTACCTGGAGACGAACTCCAGCGCCTACAAGCTGTTTGACACGCAGGCCTACATGATCGCCTCGTACCTGAAGGCCCAGCGCACGGCGCCCCAGAGCGCGCAAAAGTTCGACGCCATCATCCGGCAGGACGAGCCCGATCTGTCCGGCGGCATCGACTTCGTAAAGTCGCAGCGGCATGCGGTTTACATCGACGCTCACACCTTCAAAACGTATCTGCGCAAGCTGCGCCAACGCATGGGCTGGGGCGAACTGCAAGACGGCATGTACGACCATCTGAAAGTGGTGACACCCGCCCACAGCGCGTTGCGCGGCGGCACCACACCGGCCCAGCGCGCCGCCGCAGGGGTGGCCCATGGCTAAATCAGTGCAGAACCTGCGGGGTTGGGTGGCGCTCATCACCGGCGGTGCGGGGGGGCTGGGCCGCGCGATCGCAGCGAGGCTGATCGAGCGCGGCGTGCACTGCGTGCTGGCCGACGTGAACCCCGTCGCCCTGGAGCAGGCAGTGCACGCGCTGGGCCCCCAGGCCAGCGCCCAAGTGGTGGACCTGACCAGCGAGGCGGCCCGCGAGGGACTGGTGCGCGCCGTGCAGCAGCAATGGGGGCGGCTGGACCTGCTGGTCAACAACGCGGGCATCGTGGGCACCACGCATTTCGAGCAGCGCTCGCAGGCTTCCATCCGGGGCGAGATGGAGCTGAACCTGATGGCCCCGCTGCTGCTCACCCACCGCCTGCTGCCGTTGCTGCAGCGCGCGCCCAGCGGGCGCGTGGTCAGCATCGTCTCGCTGGGTGGCATGTTCCCGCTGCCCGAATCCACCGTGTACTCGGCCAGCAAGTTCGGCTTGCGCGGAGCCATGCTCTGCCTAGGCCTGGATGGCGACCGCCTGGGCGTGAAGTTTTCTGTGGTCAACCCATCCGCCACCGAAACCCCCATGCTGATGCGCGAAGCCATCCACGGCGGCAACAAGCTGCAGTTCATGGACCCTCCGCAAACGCCCGACGAGGTGGCCCGACAGGTGCTGTGCTGCCTGGACGAGCCCTGCCTGGAGCGCTTTGTGCGCACCAGCGAATCGTGGACGGTACGCCTGGTCATGCTGTTACCCAACCTGCTGGGCAAGGCACTGCCCCTTTTCCAACGCAGCGCAGAGCGCGGGCACCAGCGCTACCTGGCCACGCTGGTGGAGCGCGGCCTGGTGCGCCAGCACAACGGCCAGTGGGAGCTGACGGCTGACCGCGCAGCCAGCAGCAACGCCGCACGCTGACCATCAGCCTTGCGGCGCATTCCATCCGCTCACGCCTGCGCACCCGGACACCAGGCCCGTGGTGCCGACGGTGGGTACAAGTTCCCGGAGACACCCCCCTTCACACGTGCGGGGGGTTGGATTCCGCCGGGCTAGCCATGTCAATGCGAGTTGCGGTACTCCAGCGGTGCCTGCCCAGACCAGCGCTTAAAGGCCCGCCGGAAGGTTCTCACGTCGGCATAGCCCACGGCCTGGGCAACCTCGGAGATCGCCACGCGCGAGTTCAGCAGCATGTCCTTGGCGCGTTCAAAACGCGCGTCGTTGCGCAACGCCCGGTACCCGACCGACTGGGCTTGCAGGCGCCGCCGCAAGGTGCGCTCACTCAGGTTGACCTGCCGCGCCAGATCACTCTGGCGCGGCAGCCCTTCAGCACTGACCCGCAGCCGCGTGGTAATCGACTCCACCAGCTCATGGCGACCCAAGGGTCGCTGCAGCAGGGTATTGAGTTGTTTGCGCAGCAGGCCGCAGGTAATGCGGTCGTATCCGGGCAGGCGCACACCCATCCAGCGCGACTCCAGCGTCAGGCGGTTGCAACCTGCACTGAAATGCACCGGGCAGCGAAAAAATCGCGCATGCGGCTCCAAGGTTTCGGGCGCCGGGTAGGCCAGCTCCACCCGCACCGGCGAGAGGTCCGTGCCCACCAGATACCGACTCACGTTCAATGCCGAAGCAAACGCCTCCTCGATCAGGTAGGGCTCGATCTCCAGGTCGTAAATCCGGGGCACCAGCTCGATGTACATCTCCCGCCCATGCACCTCGAACAGGTGGTGCATCATGGCGCCCGCCTCATTCTGGTGGCCCAGACCATAGCTGATGGCTTCGCCGAAGGTCTCGCACGTGAGCATGGCCAACCCCGGCAGTCCCCACGACACCGGCGTCTGCCGAGCCCCCGCCGCCAGGCCCAGCGCTGACTCTGCCAACGTGGCCTGGGCCCGCAAAATTAACGACCGCGTCTGGTGGTGGGACAGCAGGACCTCCCGGTCCTGCAGGTCTTGGTAGGTGAAGCCCAGCCCACGGCACAACCGTTCGGGGGACAAACCCCGGTCATCGATCAGGCCCAACAGGGACCTGGCGACATTGGCAACAATATTGGCGACTCTGCTGGCGTCATGGGCAGTGGGGGGCGCCTGGAGGATGGTCATGGTTTGGGACTCACTTGGTTCCAACAATCCGTGCCCCACAACAGGGCTCCGGCATTGTTCACCCGACCTGCAAGTCCTGTACCACTCCAATTCCTGAGCCCCCGCGACTTCAACCCTCGCCCGCACTTTGCTGCAACGCCCACATGCTCGCGTAGCGGCCACCCTGGGCCAGCAGCTGCGCGTGCGTGCCGCGCTCGATGATGCGGCCCGCGTCCATGACCAGGATCTCGTGCGCATCCACCACGGTGGAGAGGCGGTGCGCAATCACCAGCGTGGTCTTGTTCTGCGCCACGCCCTGCAGCTCGGCCTGGATGGCGCGTTCGTTGGCGGAATCCAGCGCGCTGGTGGCCTCGTCAAAGATCAGGATCGGCGGGTTCTTGAGCAGGGTGCGCGCAATGGCCACGCGCTGCTTTTCACCGCCCGAGAGCTTGAGCCCGCGCTCGCCCACCATGGTGGCGTAGCCCTTGGGCGTGCTGGCAATGAAGTCGTGGATGCGTGCGGCACGGGCGGCGGCTTCGATCTCATCCTGGCTGGCACCGGTGCGGCCATAGGCGATGTTGTAGGCCACCGTGTCGTTGAACAGCACCGTGTCCTGCGGGACGATGCCAATCGCCTGGCGCACGCTCGCCTGCGTCACGCTGCGGATCTCCTGCCCCGCAATGGTGATGCGCCCCTGCTGGATGTCGTAGAAGCGAAACAGCAGCCGGGCCAGTGTGGACTTGCCCGAACCCGAAGGCCCCACCACCGCCACCGTCTTGCCCGCCGGTATCTCGAAGCTGATGCCCTGCAGAATGGGTCGGCCGCTGCTGAAGTCGCTGCCTTGGCGCACGTCGTAGGAAAAATGGACGTTCTCAAAACGCACGGTGGGCTGGCTCAGCCCCGCCAGCGGCTGGGCGCCGGGTGCGTCGGCCACTTCGCGCTCTTTGTCCATGAGCGTGAACATCTTGTCCAGGTCGGTGAGGCTCTGCTTGATCTCGCGGTAGATCACGCCCAGAAAGTTGAGCGGGATGTACAGCTGGATCATGAAGGCGTTGACCATGACGAGGTCGCCCAGCGTCATGCGGCCATCGACCACGCCCTGTGTGGCGCGCCACAGCATGGCCACCAGGCCCACGGCAATGATGAGCTGCTGGCCGGTGTTGAGCATCGACAGCGTGGTCTGGCTTTTGAGGCGGGCCAGGCGCAACCGCTCCAGGCTTTCGTCGTAGCGGCGGGCCTCGAAGCCTTCGTTGTTGAAGTACTTGACCGTCTCGTAGTTCAGCAGCGAATCCACGGCCTTGGAGTGTGCTGCCGAGTCGAACTCGTTGGCCTCGCGGCGGAACTTGGTGCGCCACTCGGTCACCAGCACGGTGTAGGCGATGTACAGCACCAGCGCGGCCAGCGTGATCCAGGCAAACCAGGCATCGAACTTGACGGCCAGGACACTCAACACCAGGATCACCTCGATCAAGGTGGCGAACACGTTGAACAGCGAAAACGAGATCAGCGACTCGATGCCGCGCACACCGCGTTCGATGTCGCGCGTCATGCCGCCGGTCTGGCGCTCCAGGTGAAAGCGCAGGCTCAGCGCGTGCAGGTGCTCGAACGTCTGCAGCGCAATGGAGCGCGCTGCACCCTGCGTAGCCTTGGCAAACACCAGCTCGCGCAGCTCGGTGAACAACGAGGTGGACAGGCGCAGCGCCCCGTACGCCACCAGCAAGCCCACCGGCACCACCAGCAGCGCGGCGGGGTCACCAGGCTTGAACGCCATCGCGTCCACCAGTGTCTTGAGCAGCAGCGGCACGCTGACGTTGGCCAGCTTGGCGCCCACCATGAACACAATGGCCGCCACCACGCGCCACTTGTATTGCCACAGGTAAGGGAGGAGCCGCCTCAGCGTGACCCAGTCCGACTTGGGGGGCGCGGGCGTGCCAGGGGTGGGAGGGGCGGTTTCGCCAAGGTGGCGCATGGGGGACAATTCCGGTTGTTGTTGTTTTTACCGACCCGGCTGATGCCAAGGTGGTTTTTTGCGGGCCAGCCGCCTTGCAAAACCCCAGGTTCCGACAAGGATTGGCTCAGCCCCAACCGAGATTGTGCCCATGTCTGCCGTTTTCAGCCCACCACCCGCCGCATTGCCCACCGACAAGGAACTGGTGCTCAAGGTCATCCCCATGCCCGCCGACACCAATGGCAATGGCGACATTTTTGGCGGCTGGGTGATGGCGCAGGTGGACTTGGCGGGCTCTGTGCTGCCCGCGCGCTACATCCAGGGCCGTATGGCCACGGTGGCCGTCAACGAATTCATCTTCAAGCAGCCCGTGCGCGTGGGCGACATCCTGTCGTTCTTCTCGTCCATCACGCGGGTGGGCAACACCTCGGTCACCGTGGAGGTGGAGGTGTATGCCGAACGGTTTACCGACCAGGGCCGGTATGTGAAGGTGACGGAGGCGCGCCTGACCTATGTGGCCATCGACGACCAGGGCAGGCCGCGCCCAGTGCCCAAGCACAACGCGCCGGGGTGAAAGCACGGAAGGTCGGTTCGCGCAGACCACGCCTGGCGGTCCGCGGACGCCTTCATGGCCCGGTCAGGCGGCCAGCGCAGTGGCCGGTTCGGTGCGCAGAGGAGCTGCCGTGCGCTGCAGAGTGCTGCTGGATGACGAGGGCGAGAACCCGGCCTCGATCTCACCCGCCAGCTGACCGCCCTCTTCCACCACCAGTTTGCCGTAGCGGATCTTGCCGTTGACCTTGCCGGTGCTGTAGATCACCAGCTTCTGGCGCACGGTGAGTGTGCCGTTGAACTCGCCATGGATCTCGGCAATGTCGATCTCGGCAGAGCCCTTGAAGGCGCCATGCTCAGCAATCTGGATCACGCGCGAATCCATGGTGGCTTCCACCGTGCCTTCGACCACGAGGGTGTCGCAATCGGTAATTTCCACGCCCTTGAGCTTGATGTTCGGGCCCACCGTGAGCTTGCTGCCCGAGCTGTCGCTGTTGCTGGCGGCCTTGGGGACAGCAGGGCTGGCCACTGGCTGTGCAGCCGCAGCACTGCTCGCCGCTGAGCTCCCCAATACGGAGCCTGAAGTGGTGCTGTTGCGGGGTTGGAACGACTCGGGTTCACGCTTGCCAAAGAAGGGGTTTTGCACGGCCATCAGATCTCCTTGAAAAGAGAGTCATCGTAGGTATCGCGCCCCGTGAAAGATGCCCTGGTTACGCAAGAACGGTAACCAAACGGTTCTCTCGTAGCATGCGCTTGCAAGGCTTGCGGGATCACACATCCGGCGCATGGCAACGCCCCGTGGCGAGGCGGCTCAGCAGCGCGCCCGAATCAAGAGACGATATAAGCCGCAGCTCCGGCTGACATGATCTGCCCATCCGGCCCCAGAAACTCCATGCGCGTGGTTGCGACACGCGAACCCAGGCGCAGCACCTGGGCGCGCAATTCGAAGTGGCTGCCAATGCCGGGGCGCAGGTAGTCGATGCGCAGATCGATGGTGCCCAGCTTGGCAAAGCGGTGCAGGCGCTGCTCGGGTGCTTCATCCAGGTGTTTGGCGCCAATCGCGGCCATCACGGCCAGCCCGCCCATGGCATCGAGCCCCGCGCTGATCACGCCGCCGTGGATGCGGTTGTAGGCATAGTGGCCCACCAGGTCCGGTTTCATGTCGATGCGGCCCACCACACCATCGGGTGCCAGTGACGTGATCTTCAGGCCCAGCACCTGGTTGAACACGATTTTTTCTTCAAAGATGGATTTGAGCCCGGCAATGAACTCGGGCTCAAAGGCCTGCGGGGCTGGGGTGGCGGTGGATTTGCTCATGGGTCTCCTGGGGGTCACTGCGGGATGGTGCGTGCAATCGAAACCATCCAGATGCTCCTGATTTTGTAGCTTCTCACGCTTAATAGATAAGCGCTGGAGGCTATTTTTACTTAAAACTGGCCGTGGCGCACTTGCCCTGCGGCAAACCGCGAGGCGCCGCGCAGTGCTTCGGCCAGGCATTCGCGGCCGCCCGCCTATTCCTGCAGCAAGGCTCGCCGTAACAACAGCCCTTCGGCGGCGAGCGCGCTGGTGCGGGCTGTGCTGGCATCCACCGCGTTGTGCACATCGGGCCTGCGCCATGTCACCAGCGTGACACCACCTTGCACTTCAACCTCTGCGGACATGTGGCTCTCCTGTGGCCCGGTGTCAGAACCTGTTCACCCACCCGACGTTACTCCTATTGCGCAGGGTGCAGCACTGCGTCAATATCCGCCGCTACCCCGGGGATCCTCTGCACGAATCCCGCCGCCAAAGTGGGCGCTGCGGATCGGGATGGGCTGCCAGGCGCAAAACGCAGCAATAGCCATCGCTATTGCGAGGTTTTGCAACGCCGCAGACCGCCCGAGACCGCAGGTGCACACGACGCGGTGATTCGTGCAGAGGATCCCTGGCTGCCCACCCCATCAGGGTTAGCCCCGAGTGCGGTATGCACAGCGCGCGTGCACCATTATTTATACAAAGCAATCGCTTTGTATAAATATTCTGCAGGACCTGCGCAAGCGACGATGCGGCCATCCCATGCCCACGAGGCATCCACCCCGCATTTACCCGCTTTGCGTATCACTTATTCTGGAGAGCCAGTGTGCAATTTGTGCAACTGTTGATCAGCGGTGTCTCGCAGGGGTGCATCTACGGGCTGATCGCGCTCGGGTTCGTGCTTATCTACAAAGCCACGGAGACCGTGAGCTTTGCCCAGGGCGAACTCATGATGCTCGGCGCTTTCTGTGGCCTGGCGCTCATGACCGTGCTGGGCTTTCCCTTCTGGGTGGCGGTGCTCGCCAGCATCCTGGCCATGGGGCTGTTTGGCACGGTGCTGGAGCGTGCGGTGATCCGCCCCATCCTGGGCCAGCCCGCGTTCTCCATCGTCATGCTCACCATCGGCATCGGCTACGTGCTGCGCGGCCTTGTCACGATGATCCCCAACATCGGCACCGACACCCACACGCTGCCCGTGCCCTACAAGGACCAGTCCTTGCGCTTGGGCGAGCTGGTGGTCAGCGCCGAGCAGCTGGTGGTGATCGGCGCCACGGGCGTGCTGTGTGTGCTGCTGTTTGCCATGTTCCGCTACAGCAAGCTGGGCATTGCCATGCAGGCCGCGTCGCAGAACCAGCTCGCGGCCTACTACATGGGCATTCCCGTGCAGCGCCTCAACGGCCTGGCCTGGGGGCTTGCCGCGGCGGTGGCGGCGGTAGCCGGGCTGCTGTTGGCGCCCATCACCTTTGTGCACGCCAACATGGGGCTGATCGGGCTCAAGGCCTTCCCCGCCGCCGTGGTGGGCGGCTTTGGGAGCCTGCCCGGGGCCATCGTGGGCGGGCTGGTGATCGGTATTGTCGAATCGCTCTCGGGCTTCTATCTGCCCGATGGGTTCAAGGACACAGCCGCGTACATCGTCGTGCTGATCATGCTGATGGTCAAACCCAACGGACTGTTCGGCGAGAAGCTGAGAAAGAAAGTCTGACCCATGCGCTTTCTCTTCAAGACCTCGTACGAGCAAGACATTCGCCTCGCCAAGCATGGCGGGCATGTGTTCTGGTACAGCCTGCTGTGCCTGGCCCTGGTCGCCGCGCCCTGGGTGGCGCCTGAATACTGGTTGGCACAGCTCACCTTTGTGCTCATCTACGCCATCGTGGGCCTGGGGCTGATGCTGCTGGCGGGCTTCACCGGCTTGTTCTCGCTGGGGCATGCAGCGTTTCTGGGCGTGGGGGCATATACGCAGGCGGTGCTCACTGGCATGGGCTGGCCGTTTGCGCTGTCGCTGGCCTGCGCGGCGGGGCTGTCGGCCGCTGTGGGCGTGGTGGTGGGACTGCCAGCACTCCGCGTCAAAGGCATCTACCTGGGCATGGCCACACTGTCCTTCGGCTTCATCGTGGAAGAGGTGTTCGCGCGGTGGGAGTCGGTCACAGGCGGCAACTCCGGCAAGCACCTGGTGCCGCCACAAATCGCGGGCTACTCGTTCGAGACCACAGAGTCGTTCTACTTTCTGTGCCTTGTGATTGCGGTGGTCAGCACCCTCGCCATCCTGAACCTGCTGCGCTCGCCCACGGGCCGTGCGTTTGTCGCCATCCGTGATTCAGAGATCTCGGCGCAGAGCATGGGCATCCACCTGGCCCGCTACAAGACGCTGTCGTTCTCCATATCGGCCGCGCTCGCAGGCATCGGCGGTGCGTTGTACGCGCACAAGCTGCAGTTCATCTCGCCGGACCAGTTCAACATCCTGCAGTCCATCGACCTGCTGCTCATGATCGTGATCGGCGGGCTGGGATCGGTGCATGGAGCGTTCCTGGGCGCCATCTTCCTCATCACCATGCCGCAGATGATTTCGCTCAGCAAGGACTGGCTGCCCGCCGCCATCGGCCAGGCACCGGGCCTGCAGGCGGTGGTGTACGGCGCGGTGCTGATCGCCTTTGTGCTGTTCGAACCCATGGGCCTGTATGGCCGCTGGCTCAAGGTGCGCACCTGGCTGCAGATGTTCCCGTTCTACCGCAAGGGCTTGTTCAAGCGGCAGAAGTCGTTCCAGAAATCAGATCGCTTGAAATGAAGCACCCCCTGAGTCGCTTCGCGCCTTCCCCCTCTCTCGATTCGCTGCGCGATTCGGGAGGGGAACGCCCCCCGGCGCGGCGGGGCGGCCCTTGCGCGGGGGCACTGGCCTTGGTCACGCCAGTCGCAAAGGCTGCGGACGGCATTCAGCACACTGAACCTGTGAAATGACCCCAATTGCTGTACCCATGACTGACGAAATCCTGCTCAGCGCCCAGAACCTCAGTGTGCGCTTTGGCGGCGTGCTCGCGGTCAACAACGTGAGCTTTGACGTGCGCCGTGGCGAGGTGTTCACCCTCATCGGCCCCAACGGCGCGGGCAAGACGACGGTGTTCAATCTCATCAGCCGCATCTACACGCCCACCACCGGCACCATCGCCTATGCGGGCCCGGGCGGCGCCCTGCTGCCGCTGACCGACCAGCCGCCGCACAAGGTAGCGGGCCTGGGCATTGCACGCACCTTCCAGAACATCGAACTCTTCGAGCACGCAAGCGTGCTGCACAACCTGCTGATCGGCCGCCACACCCGGCAGCACAGCAGCCTGTGGGCCGAGATGTTCTTCACGCGCAAGGTGCGTGAAGGCGAAGTTCAGGCCCGGGAGAAGGCCGAGCAGGTCATCGACTTTCTCGACCTGCAGCACTACCGCGACACCATGGTCGCCGGCCTGCCCTACGGCGTGCGCAAGGTGGTGGAGCTGGCCCGTGCGCTGTGCACCGAGCCGCAGTTGCTGCTGCTCGACGAGCCCTCGTCGGGCCTGAACGTGGAGGAAACTGACGACATGGCCTTCTGGATCCAGGACATCCAGCACGAGCTGGGCATCACCGTGCTGATGGTGGAGCACGACATGTCGCTGGTCTCCAAGGTATCCGACCGCGTGCTGGCCATGAATCAGGGCGAGGTGGTGGCCATGGGCACGCCGCGCGAGGTGCAGACGCACCCCGGCGTGATCGAGGCGTACCTGGGCACGATCGACGACGTGAGCAACCTGCGCCGACCGGCGGGTTCCAACCTGGGGGTTCGGGCATGAGCACCGTATTTGCCGCCGTCCAACCACCGGTCGCAGCAGCAGTTGACCAGCCCCTGCTGCGCCTGCAGAACGTGGAGAGCGCATATGGCCCCATCAAGGCCATCCGGGGCGTGAGCCTGCAGGTGCGGCGCGGCGAGATCGCCGCCGTGCTGGGCAGCAACGGCGCGGGCAAGACCACCATCCTGAAGACCATCAGCGGCATCATCGACCCGCGCAAGGGCTCCATCGAATTCGCGGGCGCCGACATCACTGCCAACGACCCGGCCGCCATCGTGCGCCGGGGCCTGATGCACGTGCCCGAGGGGCGCGAGGTGTTCCCGCTGCTGTCGGTGCGCGACAACCTGCTAATGGGAGCCTATACGCGCGCCGACAAGGACGCGGTGGCGCGCGACATCGAAACCGTGTTCGGCTACTTCCCCATCCTGAAGGAGCGCGCCGCGCAGGACGCGGGCCTGCTCTCGGGAGGGCAGCAGCAGATGCTCGCGATCTCGCGTGCGCTCATGGCCAACCCCGAACTCATCCTGCTCGACGAGCCCAGCCTGGGCCTGTCCCCCAAGCTCACCAAGGAGATCTTCGAGATCGTGGTGCGCATCAACCGTGAGCGCGGCACCACCATCCTGCTGGTCGAGCAGAACGCCAACATGGCGCTCAACGCATCGGACTACGGCTATGTGCTGGAGAACGGCCGCATCGTGATGGAAGACAGCTGCGAGCGCCTGCGCGAGAAGGACGACATCAAGGAGTTCTACCTTGGAATGAAAGATGTCGGCGTGCGTGGAGAGCGGCGCTGGAAGAAAAAGAAGACCTGGAGATAAGCGCAAATGTCTAACCTCTGGGACCTCGATCACATCCAGCCCGCAGGCACCGACGTGCTTGCGGGCGACACCATCGCTGCCATGTTCTGGAACGCCGTGGCCGAGCGCGGCCCGCGCGTGTGGATGCGCCAGAAGGAGCTGGGCATCTGGAAGAGCTGGACCTGGGACCAGACGGCGGAAGCCGTGCGGGAGATTGCGGGCGGCCTGATGTCGCTGGGTTTTGCGCCCGGCGAATGTGCATCCATCCTGTCCAACACCAACATCGAATGGGTGCTGGCCGATCTGGCCGTGCTGAGCTGTGGCGGCGTGGCCAATGGCATCTACCCCACTGACGCGGCGGCGCAGGTGCATTACCTGAGCGAAGACTCTCGCACCACCGTGCTGTTTGTGGAAGACGATGAACAGCTCGACAAGGCCCTGGAAGTGCGCAGCAGCCTGCCCCTGCTGCGCAAGGTGGTGGTGTTCGACATGGAAGGCCTGCGCAGTCTGAACGACCCCGATGTGCTGAGCCTGGCCGCCCTGCGCGAGCTGGGCAGGGCCTGGAATGCACAACACCCCGACGCGCTGATGCAGCGCGTCAAGGCCTGCCGACCCGAAGACTTGGCCATCCTGGTCTACACCTCGGGCACCACCGGCAAGCCCAAGGGTGCCATGCACACGCACGCCGCGCTCACCTACACCGTGCGCGGCTACAACACGCTGATCTCGCGCAGCGAGGCCGACGAGACCATGTGTTTTCTGCCGCTGTGCCACATCGCCGAGCGCATGGGGGGCGAATACTTCTCGCTCTACACCGGCGCGCGCCTCAACTTTGTCGAGAACCCCGACACCGTGCCCGAGAACGTGCGAGAGATCGCGCCCACGGTGTTCACCGCCGTACCCCGGGTGTGGGAGAAGTTCTATTCGGGCGTGATGATTGCCCTGAAGGAATCCACGCGCATGCAGCAGGCGGCCTATGCCTGGTCGATTGGCGTGGGCACCCGCATCGCAGATCGGGTGCTGGCCGGACAGCCCGTGGGCGGTTTGCTGAAGGCGCAGTTCATGCTGGCGCGCTTTCTGGCGCTTAACAATGTGCGCAAGCTCATCGGCATCCACCGTGCGCGCTTCCTCGTCACGGGCGCAGCGCCCATTTCGCCCGATCTGGTGAAGTGGTACCTGGCGCTGGGCGTGCCCATGCTGGAGGTGTGGGGCATGACCGAGACCTGCGGCGCCTCCACCGGTGTGCCGGCCAGCCGCATCAAACCCGGCTCCATCGGCCCGGCGGCCAGCTACAACGAGGTGCGCATCGACCCCGCCACGGGAGAAATCCTGGTGCGTGGCCCCAATGTGTTCAAGGGCTATCTCAACCAGCCCGAGAAAACCGCTGAAACCATCGACCCCGAAGGCTGGCTGCACACGGGCGATGTGGGCCTGATCGACGACGATGGCTACCTGCGCATCACCGACCGCATGAAGGACATCATCATCACGGCGGGCGGCAAGAACATCACGCCGAGCGAGCTGGAGAACGAACTCAAGTTCAGCCCTTACATCACCGATGCGGTGGTGATTGGCGACAAGCTGCCCTACCTCACGGTGATCATCATGATCGACCAGGAGAACGTGGAGAAGTACGCACAGGACAACGACGTGCCGTTCTCCAACTACGCCAGCCTGACCCGCACGCGCGAGGTGCAGGAGCTGATCCAGGCCGAGATCGACCGTGTCAATGCAAAGTTCGCCCGCGTGGAGCAGATCAAGAAGTTCTTCCTGCTCGACACACAGCTCACTGCGGAGGACGAAGAGCTGACGCCCACCATGAAGCTCAAGCGCAAGCTGGTGCAGCAGAAGTACGCACCGCAGATTGAGGCGATGTACCGGTAGGTGCGCACGTCACGCAACCGCAGGCCACGCCTATCAGGATAGGGAAAGTGCTGGTGCCCCACCCCGGGCATCGTTCTATAACGAGCAACCGAGTTCGATCCAACCAAAGGAGACGTGCCATGAAACTTCATCACATTGCCGCGCTGGCCATCGTGGCCATGGCCGGAGGTGCTGCGCAGGCGCAGCCCAGCCAGGGCGTGAGCAAGGACACCATCACGCTGGGTTCCATCCAGGATCTGTCCGGCCCGCTGGCGGGCTTTGGCAAGCAGGTGCGGCTGGGCATGATGCTGCGCGTGGACGAGGCCAACGAGCAAGGCGGCGTCAATGGCCGCAAGCTCGACCTGAAGGTGGAAGACTCGGGCTACGACCCCAAGAAAGCCGTGCTGGCCGCACAAAAGCTCGTGAACCAAGACAAGATCTTCATGATGGTGGCGCACATCGGCACGGCGCAAAACCTGGCCGCCATGCCCGTGCAGTTCAGCAAGAATGTAATTAACTTCTTCCCGGTGACGGCCGCGCGGGAAATGTACGAGCCCTTCCACAAGCTCAAGTATTCGTTTGCCGCCACTTACTATGACCAGATCCGCCTGGCAGCCCCCAAGCTCATCAAGGAAAAGGGCGCCAAGAAGATCTGCACCATCTACCAGGACGATGAATTTGGCCTGGAGGTGATGCGCGGGGGCGAGGCGGCACTCAAGTCCATGGGCATGGACTTCACCGAGAAGACCTCGTACAAGCGCGGCGCCACCGACTTCTCTTCACAGGTCGCCAAGATGAAGTCCTCCGAATGCGACTTCGTGATCCTGGGCACCATCATCCGCGAGACCATCGGCACGATTGGCGAGGCGCGCAAGACGGGCTTCAACCCTACCTTCCTGGGCTCCAGCGCCGCCTACACCGACCTCATCCACAAGCTGGGCGGCAAGCCCATGGACGGGCTGTACGCCACCATGACGGTGCAACACCCCTACCTGGATGAAGCCAGCCAGCCCATCCGTTTCTGGGCCAACAAGTACAAGACCAAGTTCAACGAAGACCCCACCGTGTTCTCGGTCTACGGCTACAACGCCATCGACGCCTTCATCAAGGCGGCCCAGAAGGCGGGCCCCAATCTGAGCACCGACAGCTTCATCAAGGCCATGGACACCATGGTGATTCCGCCCGACATGTTCGGCAGCGCCGAGGGCACCTTTGGCCCACAAAAGCGCCTGGGCAGCGATCTTTCTCGCCTGTCGCAGATCACCGATGGCAAGTGGAAGGTGGTCTCCGACTACGTCAAGCCATGAGCGCCTGACCCGCCTCCTTCAAGCCGCCTTCGGGCGGCTTTTGCGTTTCAGGGGGTGCATCCGGGCTCAGTCGGTGGCAGAATTTAACCAAGCAGTAACTTTGCATAAATAACCTGGTTGCCCCACCATGATCGAACGCACCCTCTTCCAGCCCGACCACCAGGCCTTTGCCGACAGCTTTCGCCGCTTCATCGACAAGGAAGTGACGCCCCACCACGCCGCCTGGGAAGACCAGGGCTATGTGGCGCGCGAGGTGTGGAGCCAGGCGGGCGCCAACGGCTTTCTGTGCATGAGCCTGCCCGAGGAATACGGAGGCGCCGGGGCCGACAAGCTCTATTCGGTGGCGCAGATGGAAGAGCTGGCGCGTGCAGGCACCACCGGCATCGGCTTTGGTCTGCACAGCGAGATCGTGGCGCCGTACATCCTGCACTACGGCACCGAGGCCCAGAAACAGAAGTACCTGCCGCAGATGGCCAGCGGCGCCGTGGTGGGTGCCATCGCCATGAGCGAGCCGGCTGCGGGCAGCGACCTGCAAGGCATCAAGACCACGGCCATCAAAAGTGCGGACGGGTCGCACTACGTGCTGAACGGCAGCAAAACCTTCATCACCAACGGCTGGCATGCCGACCTGGTGATTGTGGTCGCCAAGACCGACCCGGCTGCGGGCGCCAAGGGCACCAGCCTTTTGCTGGTGGAGCGCGGCATGCCCGGCTTTGAAAAAGGCCAGCGCCTCAAGAAGATGGGCATGAAGGCGCAGGACACGTCCGAGCTGTTCTTCAACGACGTGCAGGTGCCGGTGGACAACCTGCTGGGCGGCCCCGCCATGGAAGGGCGTGGCTTCATCTGCCTGATGGAGCAGCTGCCCTGGGAGCGCCTGCAGATCGCCATCACCGCCGTGGCCGCCGCCCAGGCCGCCATCGACTGGACGCTGGACTACGTCAAGCAGCGCAAGGTCTTTGGCCAGAGCGTGGCGTCATTTCAGAACACCCGCCACACCCTGGCCGAGCTGCAAACGCAGGTGCAGGTGGCCCGCGTGTTCGTGGACAAATGCTGTGAGCTGATCGTGCGCGATCAGCTCGACACCGAAACCGCCAGCATGGCCAAGTACTGGACGACCGACCTGCAGTGCAAGGTGATGGACGAATGTGTGCAGCTGTTTGGCGGCTATGGCTACATGTGGGAATACCCGATCACCCGCGCCTATGCCGACGCACGCGTGCAGCGCATTTATGGCGGCACCAACGAGATCATGAAAGAAGTGATTGCGCGGGCCATGGGCCTGGGCAAATAACGGAGTGCACCGCACCGTGAATAACGCAGTGCCCGATGCCCAGCACCACGCCGCAGTGGACGCCGAATGCCGCTACAGATACCAGGCGGCGCGCGCTTCCTCGGGGCTCAGCGGCGCACCGGGGCGGCGGTCGGTGACATTCAGCCAGGAGCGCACACCCTGGCTACCACTCAGCGCGCGCATCAGCAGCAAGCCTGCGCCAATGCCGCGTATGGCCGCCGAGCTGCGGCTGGGCGCCATGAAGGCCGCCACCGCCAGCGCGCTGGATGCTGCCAGCACGACATGGTGCTCCAGCGCAAACCCTTCGCGCGTGTCGTCGTATTCGATGGCGCTGCGAGCGATGCGCTGCAATGCAGGGGATGTATTTCGTTCCATAGCCAGAAATGTAGATAGCAACCGCCGAAAGATAGTGCAAAAACCACTGCACCCGCGTCAGAAAGCACCTTGTAGTGGCGTGAGCCAGCCCAGCTGCTTTATCGCCGCACTGCTTGAAGTTTAGAGAAACCACCGGAGACCATTCATGACCGAAGCCTATGTATTCGATGCGCTGCGCACCCCGCGCGGCAAGGGCAAGAAGGACGGCACCCTGCACGAGGTCAAGCCCATCGACCTGCTGGTGGGCCTGCTGACCGAACTTCAAGCGCGCCACCGCTTTGACACGGCGGCGGTGGACGACGTGGTCATGGGCATCGTCTCGCCCGTGGGCGAGCAGGGCTCGGTGCTCCCCAAGGTCGCTGCCCTCAAGGCCGGGTGGGACTTTCGCTGCGCGGGCGTGCAGGTCAACCGCTTTTGCGCCTCGGGCCTGGAAGCCGTGAACCTGGCCGCACAAAAGGTGCGCAGCGGCTGGGAAGACCTGGTGGTGGCCGGTGGCGTGGAGAGCATGAGCCGCGTGCCCATCGGCTCCGACGGCGGGGCCTGGGCGCAAGACCCCGCCACCAACTCCGCCACGCTGTTCGTGCCCCAGGGCATCGGCGCCGACCTCATCGCCACGCTGGACGGCTACACCCGCGCCGATGTGGACGCCTTCGCGCTCGAATCCCAACGCCGCGCCACCGCTGCGCGCGCAGCGGGCTACTTCAAGAATTCGGTCGTGCCCGTGCGCGACTTCATCGGCCAGACCATCCTAGCGGAAGACGAATTCATCAAGTCCAAGACCACGCTCGAAGGCCTGGGCGCGCTCAAGCCCTCGTTCGAGCAACTGGGCGGCATGGGCTTTGATGCCGTGGCGCTGCAGCGCTACCCGCAGGTGGAGCGCATCCACCACGTGCACCACGCGGGCAACTCATCGGGCATTGTGGACGGCGCCGCCGCCGTGCTCATCGGCAACGAGGCCGCCGCCAAGGCCCACGGCCTCACACCGCGTGCACGCATCGTGGCCACGGCGCTGAGCGGTGCTGACCCCACCATCATGCTCACAGGCCCCGTGCCCGCCGCCAAGAAGGCACTGGCCCGTGCGGGCATGACCATCGACCAGATCGACCTGTTTGAAGTGAACGAGGCCTTTGCCGCCGTGCCCATGCGCTTCATGCGCGAGCTGGGCGTACCGCACGACAAGGTCAACGTGAACGGCGGCGCCATCGCCATGGGCCACCCGCTGGGCGCCACGGGCGCCATGATCCTCGGCACCCTGATTGACGAACTGCACCGCCGGGGCCAGCGCTATGGCCTAGCCACGCTGTGCGTGGGCGGCGGCATGGGCATTGCCACCATCGTCGAGCGAATCTGATTGACTGGGAAGGAGACAACAACATGCAAACCATCCGCTACGAACTCATCCCCGCCCAGGGCACCGACGGCGAAGTGGCCGTCATCACGTTTGACGAAACCAATTCCCCCGTCAACACCATGTGCCGCCAGTGGCAGCAAGAGCTGGGCGAGGTCACCGCCCAGGTGCTGGGCGACCGCGAACGCCTGGGCACTGCGCTCAAAGGCATCGTGCTCGCGTCGGCCAAGACCAGCTTCTTTGCCGGGGCCGACCTCAAGGCCACCATGCGCCTCACGCCCGCCGATGCGCCCAGCGCGTTTGGCGAGATCGAGCGCATGAAAAAGCACTTCCGCACGCTCGAAACGCTGGGCATCCCCGTGGTGGCCTGCCTCAACGGCGCCGCACTGGGCGGCGGCTGGGAAGTCGCCCTGGTGGCCCACTACCGCATCGCCGTGGCCGACCCCAAGATCCAGTTCGGCCTGCCCGAAGTCACGCTGGGCCTGATGCCTGGCGCCACCGGCGTGACCAAGATGACGCGCCTCTTGGGCCTGATGGGCGCGCAGCCCTACATCCTGGAGGGCAAGCTCTTCAACCCCGCCGAGGCGCTGGAGCTGCAGCTGGTGCACGAGCTGGTGGCTACGCGCGAGCAGCTGCTGCCCGCCGCCCTGGCCCACATCGCCACCCACCCACACGCGGTGCAGCCGTGGGATGACAAGAACTACAAGATGCCGGGCGGCACGCCCGCCAACCCCAAGATTGCAGGCGCCCTCACCGTCGCGCCCGCCATGCTCAAGAAGACCACGCGCGGCCGCTACCCCGCGCCCGAGGCTGCACTGGCCGCCATGGTCGAAGGCGCGATGGTGGACTACGACACCGCCCTGCGCATCGAAAGCCGCTACCTCGCCCGCCTGATGACCGGCCCCGTGGCGCGCAACATGATCAACACGTTCTTCTTCGACATGAACGCGATCAAGAGCGGCAAGTCGCGCCCGGGCACGGCCCCGCGCTACAAGCCGCAAAAGGTCGGCATCCTGGGCGCCGGCATGATGGGCGCGGGCATCGCCTGGGCCCAGGCCAGCCGGGGCATCGCCACCGTGCTCAAGGACGTGAGCGCGGAAAAGGCCGAGGCTGGCAAGGCCTACAGCGCCAAACTCACCCAGGCCCGCGTGGACAAGGGCCGCATGACGACCGAGGCGCAGCAAACGCTGCTCTCGCGCATCACGCCCACCGCCAGCGCGGCCGACCTGGCGGACTGCGACCTCATCATCGAAGCCGTGTTTGAAAGCCGCGACCTGAAAGCCAAGGTCACGCAAGAGGCCGAGCCGCAACTCGCACCCGGCGGCTTCTTTGCCAGCAACACCTCCACCCTGCCCATCAGCGGCCTGGCCACCGCCAGCAGCCGGCCCGAGAAGTTTGTCGGCATCCACTTCTTCAGCCCCGTGGACAAGATGAAGCTGGTCGAGATCATCCGGGGCAAGCAGACCGATGACGAAACAGTGGCCCGCGCGTTCGACTACGTGCAGGCCCTGGGCAAGGTGCCCATCGTCGTCAACGACTCCCGCGGCTTCTACACCAGCCGCACCTTCGGCACCTTTGTGATGGAAGGCGCCGCCATGCTGGGCGAAGGCATCCCCGCCGCCGCCATTGAAAACGCCGCCATGCAGGCCGGCCTGCCCGTAGGCCCGCTGGCCGTGCTGGATGAAACCGCGCTGACCCTGAGCGTGCACGTGCTGGACCAGACCCGTGCCGACTACGCGGCCGAAGGCAAAACCTACACCGCCACGCCCGGCGAGCTGCTGGTGGAGCGCATGGTCAAGGAGCTAAAACGCCCTGGTCGCGCCGGTGGCGGCGGCTTTTACGACTACCCCGCAGGCGCCAAGAAGCACCTGTGGCCGGAGCTGAAACCTCTGTTCGAAAAGCCCGGCGTGGAGTGGAGCGTGCAGGAGATTCAGGACCGCCTGCTCTACCGCCAGGCCATCGAGACTGCGCGCTGCCTGGCCGAGGGCGTGCTGACCAGCGTGCATGACGCGAACATTGGGTCGATTTTTGGGATTGGGTTTCCGGCGTGGACGGGAGGGGCGATGCAGTTCGTTTATGGAACGGGTGTTGAGGCGTTCCTGAAGCGCGCGGATGAGCTGGCGACGAAATACGGCTCGGGGTTCACGTTAGAAACAAAAGTCCGAGATGCCATCCGCGAATTTCAGCCACGCTATTGACTGAACCTGGGCCCTTCAAGTCGGATACCTGAAGGAGCTCGCTTCAGGCTCCCGCAATGCATCCCCGATCAACTGCCACATATATTGGTCTGAGGTTGTTGCGAACACGAACCACAACTCTGCAATGTGCAGGGCGGGAAACACAACCTCCTCCAGAGAGAAACGGCCCTCTCTGTTGAGAAAGATAGCAACTATCAGGTCATCGCCGGAATATTTGCTCAAACCATCGACCAATGCCTGGACAGTTGCACCTTCGTTCAAATGCGCGGGCACTAACTCCTTGAGTTGCACTCGCGCAAAGTGCTGAGCATCAGCAGTCCGCCATGTGGCAACGAAGTCATAGTCACTTGATTCCACGGGGGAAAACAAAACCTGGTGCCCCAGACGCAGGGACATGCCATGGCAAAAAAGCGCAGCATGGCGAAACTCGCGTATGTGCTTCAAGCCGTTGGTTCGTAGATTGCGGACTTGCGGGGACAAGTTTGCGCCTACCATTTGAGCCTCGATCTGGCGGAGTTCACGCAGAACTACCGCTGGGTCACGATACGACAGCGCGGCAAATCCCTTGAGGACCGAGGAGGACTGCGTCACGGACTTTCTCCTTCACCAGCTGTAGAAGACGTTCATATGATTTGTCCAGTTCGAACGGACTCGTTACGGTCCTGCGTACTCAGCCACCTTAAATGCTCAGTAGAGATGACACCACAAATAGTGAAGAAGCTCGTTTGCGTACTCATTGGCCAAGCAGTTCTCTCTTTCTGTGTAGCGGGCGTGTTCATGGTGTTTCACTCTCCCATGATCAAGACGGACACCATTGGGATGGTCGAAAACATCGACAGAAATTATGTGCACCGCGACCAGCTGACTCCTGCGCAGATCAGTGAGTTGAACGAATACAAACGCGCCATCCAAACAAACGAAGACGCTCATTGGGCAAGGCATCGCTTTTCTCGGATTGTGGTGATTTACGGATTCTCGCTATCGGCAGCTTTGAGCCTTGTAGTCGGCTGGTTTCTTGCGCGGCGGGTGTATCAAGACCCTTCGCCGAGTTAACGCAGCGCTATCCGAGGCCACTCCAACGCTGGGCAAAGTATCAACTGGCGCTACTAGCTAACCCGAGCTGCGGCGCTGGGCACCATTCCCTCTCACTAAATGCCCGCAGCCTTCAACCCCAACATCCCCCGCGCCTCCTGCGGCGAAGCCACCTCCCGCCCCGCATTGCGCGCGTACTCCGCCAGCTTCTCAATCAAGGGCGCGTTCGAATCCGCCTTCATCCCGTCCGGCAGATAGAACGTGTCCTCCAGCCCCGTGCGCAAATGCCCGCCCAGTTCCGCCACGCGCTGGTGCACCGGCCAGATCTCGCTGCGACCGATGACGGTGGCCTGCCAGGGGGCGTCCTTGATCTTGAGTTTGAGCAGGATGGGCAACAGGTCCGGGTCGGCGGGCATGCCGGATTCAACGCCCATCACAAAGTTGTATTCGGGCAGGCGCTCGGTGTACATGCCGGTCTGCACATACATCTCCACGCAGCGGACGATGCCCACGTCAAAGCATTCGAACTCGGGCAACGTGCCGGTCTCCAGCATCACGTCGATGAAGTCCTTGACCTTGGCGGGCTGGTTGTCGAACAGCATGGGCGGCCAGGCCCAGGTGCCGTTGCTGCGCACCTTCAGGTAGTTGAGCGAGCCGGCGTTGCACGCCGCCATCTCGGGGCGGGTGGCGCGCAGGCAATCGAGCGGGCCCTGATAGTTGGGGCCGACCACGCCGGTGGTCTGATTGATGATCAAACCCGCGCAGGCCTCGCGCATGGCTTGCACGCAGTCGCGCGCCACCTGCGGGTCCCAACTGGGCAGGTGGCCTTTGCCGGGCTCCTGGTTGCGAAAGTGCACGTGGATGACGGCGGCGCCAGCGTCGTAGGCACGGCGGGCCTCTTTGGCCAGTTGCTCGGGCGTGACGGGCACGTGGTGCTGGCCGGGGTCGGTCAGCACGCCGGTGATGGCGCAGGTGATGATGGCTTTGTTGCCGTGGTCGGTGCTGTGCATGGTGCCTGTCTCCTTCATTCAAATGCCGAGCTGCTTGGCAGCCAGGTCTTTCATGATTTCTTCCGCACCGCCGCCGATCATCATGACCTTGACCTCGCGGTAGATGCGCTCGCTGACGGTGCCGCGCATGAAGCCCATGCCACCCAGGATCTGCACGGCCTGGTCGGCGCAGAACTGCATGGTTTGGGTGGCGTGGTTCTTGAGCAGGCACACCTGCGCTACCCACTCGGGGCCGGTGCGGCCCGCGTCGGCCTGCGCGGCCACGGACTCGCACCACGCGGC
The DNA here is from genome assembly GCF_057597245.1 of Acidovorax sp. NN32. Taxonomy (NCBI): domain Bacteria; kingdom Pseudomonadati; phylum Pseudomonadota; class Betaproteobacteria; order Burkholderiales; family Comamonadaceae; genus Acidovorax; species Acidovorax sp. NN32. The sequence goes on along the minus strand of NZ_CP199679.1, from coordinate 879,983 downwards.
GGTGGACTGGATGCGCATCTGCATGTCCACCAGCTTGTGGCGGATGACCTGGTGCTCGACCAGCGCGGCGCCAAAGGTCTTGCGCTGGCGCGCCCAGGCCAGGGCTTCGTCATAGCAGGCCTCGGCAAAGCCCAGGGCCGATGCGGCCAGGCCAAAGCGCTCGCTGTTGAAGTTGGACATGATGATGCGAAAGCCCGCGCCCTCTTCACCCAGCAGGTAGCGCGCAGGCACGCGAACGTTGTCAAAGCGCAGATGGGCGGTGTCGGAGCAGAGCCAGCCCATCTTGTCGAGCTTGCTGCGCGACAGGCCTGCGCTGTGGCCGGGGATGAGCAGCATGGAAATACCTGCACTGCCTTTGCTACCTGCTTCGCCGGTACGAACAGCCACTGTGATCCAGTCCGCACGCATGCCGGAGGTGATGAACACCTTTTCGCCGTTGACGATGTACTCATCACCCTCTCGCCGCGCGGTGGTCTTGAGCTGTGCCACATCGGACCCGCCACCGGGTTCGGTGATCGCCAGTGCGGCAATCTGCTCGCCCGCCAGCACCGGTGGAATGACCTCGGCACGCACAGCATCGCTGCCATGCGCCAGCACGGGCGGCAGACCGATGTTGTGCGACAGCAGGCTGGCCAGCACACCACCGCTGGCACCGTGGCGGCTGAGCGCGCGCCACAGCGGCAAGCGCAGCTGGTAGCTGGCAGGCGTACCGCCGTACTGCTCTGGGTAGCCCAGGCCCAGCAGGCCCAGGTCGGCCGCGCGGCGGTACAGGCTGCGGGGGAACTCACCGGCTGCATCCCACGCGTCCACATGCGGCGCGATCTCGGTGCGGGCAAAGCGGGTGACGGTGTCGGTGAGGGCGGTGCGGTCTTCGTCCCTCACAGAACTTGCATCGGACGTAGCGGTCATGCGGGCGCTCCTTGCGTGGCGGGTGCAAAGCGGGCCAGCACCTGGCCGGGCGACACCTGCTGGCCGGGGGCTACCAGCAGCTCGGCCACCGTGGCGGCGGCGGGGCTGGCCAGGCTGTGTTCGAGCTTCATGGATTCGATGACCACCACCGTATCGCCCGCCGCCAGCGCCTGGCCTGCTGCCACGGGCAGCGCGACCACCTTGCCGTTGAAGGGGGCGCGCAACTCCGTCGCACCGCCCGCCGCACCCGCGCGTGTGGCGGGCTCCCACGATGCGTCTTCCACCCAGCCGTCCACGCCGCCGATCTGCCAATGCCAGCGCAGCGGCTCCACGGCAACGTAGTGCACACCGCGCTGAGGCAACTGGAGCGTGATGGTGGTGGGCTCTGCCCCGGCCTGCTCTACCTGCAGCCGCCCGCTGCCCAGCTCTCGCACGGTGACGGCGTGCACCTCGCCCTGGTGGCGCAGGCGCAGAGGCCGGGTCATGGAACAAGGCAGATCCGATGCCGGATTTGAAGCAAAAATGGCCTCTAGCGCAGGAGGAACAAGCGCTGATAGCTCTTCATTTAATAGCAACTCCTGCAGACCAGCAGCGTGCTCCGCCAGGAACGGAACCAGCGCCTGTCCACTGGCAAACACGGGGTGCTGCAGGCAGGCCGCCAGAAACGCGCGGTTGGTGGGCAAGCCCAACACGCGGGTGCCCTGCAACGCGCGGACCAGCGCGGCGATGGCCTCAGCCCGCGTGGGCGCGTGCACGATGAGCTTGCCCAGCATGGCGTCGTAGTGGGGGGTAACTTCGGCGCCCTCTTCCAGCGCATGGTCAAAACGCAGCGCGCCCGGCGCGGCCCGCTCAAACGCGGTGGCAGGCGGCGCGCTGAAGTGCAGCACGCGGCCCGTGTGGGGGCGGAAATGTGCGTCTTCGGCACACAGGCGCACTTCAATGGCGTGGCCTTGCAAGACCACCTGCGATTGCGCAAGGGGCAGCGGCTCGCCACGAGCCACGCGGATCTGCCACTCCACCAGGTCCAGCCCCGTGAGCGCTTCGGTCACCGGGTGCTCCACTTGCAGACGGGTGTTCATCTCCATCAAGAAGAATTCAGCCCCGTCCAGAAGGAATTCCACCGTGCCCGCCCCCACATAGCCAGCGGCCTGTGCCAGCGCCACGGCGCAGGCGCCCATGCGTTCGCGCAGCGCTGCGTCCACGGCGGGGCTGGGGGACTCTTCAATGATCTTCTGGTGGCGGCGCTGCACCGAGCAATCGCGCTCGCCCAGGTGGATGCACGCGCCGTGGGCGTCGGCAAAGATCTGCACCTCCACATGGCGCGGCTGCAACAGCGCGCGTTCGATGAGCAGGTCGCCACAGCCAAAGCCCGCCAGTGCTTCGGACCGGGCGCTGGCGAGCGCGGCGGGCAACTGCGACAGGTCGGTGACCAGGCGCATGCCGCGCCCTCCCCCACCCGCCACGGCCTTGACCATGAGGGGCGTGCCGATGCGTGCAGCCTCGGCGGCAAAGCGTTCGTCGCTCTGGTCGTCGCCCGCATAGCCGGGCAGGCAGGGCACGTCCTGCGACTGGGCCAACGCCTTGGCCCGGGCCTTGCTGCCCAGCGCGCGGATGGCGCCGGGCGGCGGGCCGATCCAGGTCAGGCCCGCATCGACCACGGCCTGGGCGAAGTCGGCGTTCTCGCTGAGAAAGCCATAGCCGGGGTGCACTGCATCTGCGCCGGTGGCACGGGAGGCGGCCAGCAGCTTGTCGGTGCGCAGGTAGGTGTCGGCACTGGACGCGCCGCCCAACGCCACCGCCTGGGTGGCCTCGCGCACATGCAGGGCGTTGGCATCGGGGTCGGAATAGACCGCAACGGTTTCGATGCCCATGCGGTGGGCGGTGTGGATGATGCGGCGGGCGATTTCGCCGCGATTGGCGATGAGGATCTTTTTCATAGGCTGTGCTCTCGCGGCTCCATCGCCCGCCTGCACGCTGCGCGTGCACGGGCAATCTGCTTCGCCATGCCTGCGGCATGAACGCCGCGATTGGCGATGAGGATCTTTTTCATGGCTTCGCGCTCCAGGGCGGCGCCTTGCGCGCAGCAAACGCCGCCAGCCCTTGCGGCGCCTCGGGGCCACGCAGCGCCTGCGAAAAAGCAATTGCCGCTTCGTCCAGCAGCGCGGGCAACGGCGTTTCGGCTTGGGCCAGCAACAAACGTTTGGTGGCGGCTACAGCTTGGGGTGCGGCGGCGGCGTGGCGTGCGATGGCAGCCCGTACAGCCGCATCCATGTCGCCCTCCACCACGTCATCGACCAAGCCCAAGCGCTGGGCGGCAGCAGCATCCCAGCGCTCGCCGGTCAGCAAACACCGCCGCGCAGCAGACGGGCCAAGGCGCCGCACCACAAAGGGCGCGATCTGCGCAGGCACGATGCCCAGCGTGACCTCGGGCGTGGCGAACTGCGCGCTGGTATGGGCCAGCACCTGGTCGGCGCAGCACACCAGGCCAAAGCCGCCGCCCATGGCCGCGCCCTCCACCGCCACCACGAGCCACTGCGGCAGCGCGCACAGGGCCTGCAGCAGCGTGCCGAATCGGCGGTTCAGCGGTACCAGCGGGTCAGCCTCGCCCTCAGCCAGGGGCTGGCCAATGGTCTTGGCAAATCCGCCCAGGCTGCCACCCGCGCAGAAGTGACCACCGGCACCGCGCAACACCACGCCACGCAGCTCGGTATCGGCCGCAGCTCGCTCACACGCGGCTATCAAACCGTCAACCATCGCCTCGGACAGCGCATTGCGGCTGGCCGGGTCGTTGAGCGTCCAGGTTTCCATGCTGCCGCTGGCAAGTTGCATACGGTCTATGAGCAAAGGGGTATGGGTCATTTCGGTGCTCCATTGCACGCACGCAACGAGCTGCATTCACTCCCTCTCCCCTTGCGGGAGAGGGCTGGGGAGAGGGGGTCTCGGACAGGGGCACGGCGCTGGTTCACCCCCCTCTCCCCAACCCCTCTCCCGCGAGGGGAGAGGGGCTGCACCGTGCCCACTGCACGTTTTCGGGGCAAATTTTTTCCCCTCATACGGGCCGCTTCGCAATGCCCATGAGCTTGGCGAGGATGCCGAGCATGACCTCGTCCGCCCCGCCGCCGATGGACGCCAGCCGCCCGTCGCGGTACATGCGCGAGACCTTGTTCTCCAGCGTGAAGCCCATGCCGCCCCAGAACTGCAGGCAGGTGTCGGGCACCTCGCGGTTCAGGCGGCCAGCCTTGAGCTTGGCCATGCTGGCGAGCTCCAGCACGTCCTGCCCGTTCACGTACAGATCGCAGGCGCGATAGGTGAGTGCACGCAACGCTTCGACCTCGGTCTTGAGTTCGGCCAGCTTGAACTGCACCCACTGCTGGTCGGCCAGCGTGCTGCCAAACAGCTTGCGCTCCTGTGCGTAGTCGATGGTCCACTGGATGCAGTGGTTCAGCGATTCGAGCGTGCTGGCGGCGCACCACAGGCGCTCTTCCTGGAACTGCTGCATCTGGTAGATAAAGCCCTGCCCTTCGGCACCGATGCGGTAGCGCTGCGGCACGCGCACCTCGTCAAAGTAGATCAGGCCGGTGTCGCTGCTGTGCATGCCGATCTTGCGGATCTTTTGCGCCACCTCGATGCCCTTGGTGAGCTTGCCGCCCGGGCCATCGCGCATGGGCACCATCACCAGGCTCTTGTTCTTGTGCACGGGGCCTTCGCCGGTGTTCACCAGCATGCACATCCAGTCGGCCTGCAGGCTGTTGGTGATCCACATCTTCTGGCCGGTGATCACGTAGTCGTCGCCGTCCTTGCGCGCCACGCTCTTGATGCCCGACACATCGCTGCCCGCCGCAGGCTCGCTCACGCCGATGCAGCCCACCATGTCGCCCGCAATTGCAGGGGCCAGAAAGTTGCGCTTGAGTTCTTCGCTGCCGTAGCGCGCCAGCGCCGGGGTGCACATGTCGGTCTGCACGCCGATGGCCATGGGCACGCCGCCGCAGTGGATGTGGCCCAGTGCCTCGGCCATGGCCAGGCTGTACGAATAGTCCAGGCCCTGACCGCCGTAGTCCTCGGGCTTGCACAGGCCCAGCAGGCCCAGGTTGCCCATCTTCTTGAAGACCTCGTGCGCGGGGAAGATCTCGGCCGCTTCCCACTCGTCCACGCGGGGGTTGATCTCCTCGTCAATGAAACGCTTGAGGGTCTTCTGGATCTCGCGGTGCTCGTGCGTGAACTGCATGGTGCTTGTCTCCTGCTGTTGCGTTTGTACGTTTGTGTGCCTGCAAACCTCGATCACGAAAGCTGAAACTGCCCCAGCGGCTGGGGCCGCCCGTTGAGCACCAGCTCCACCTGGTGCGCGCCGGTGTAGTGGGTGCGTGTGGTCATCTGCTGCAGCGACAGCGTCTTGCCTACGGCCACGGTGGCACCGGGCGGTATGTCCAGCGTCTGCAGCTTGAACACCTTGGGCGCCGCGCCGCCGTGGGCCTTGACGTAGTGCACCTTCAGGTCCGCCAACACGCGCTGGGGCTGCGGCGTGGGGTTGTGCAGTTCGGCCTCGATGCGCACCTTGTCGCCGATGCGTGCGCGGGCGGGCAGCACGCGCACGGATCGCACGTCCAGCGCCACGGCATGGCCCACGCCCAGAGCATCGAGCGCAGCGGCGTCGCCCCGTTTGATGAGAAAGCGCAGGCCGTGGCGCACCAGGGCCTCGCGCGGGGCGGGTGCGCCCTGCAGCCAGGTGCGCGCGGTGCCCACGGCCAGCTCGGGGTGGTCCTTGGCGATATCGCCCAGGTGGTTGGCCACGGAGCGACGCACGTAAGACGATGGGTCGTCCTTGAGCGCATCGAGCAACGGCAGGGCCAGTTGCGGGTTGTTCTGGAATGCAGGCAAACGCGGCGCCCAGGGCAAGCGGGGCCGCGTGCCTTCGCTCACCAGGCGGCGCACATGGGCGTTTTCATCCTGCGCCCAGTCACGCAGCCGCGCTAGCGTGGCGCCCTGGTGGTGCAGCAGATAGGGGCGTATGCAGAACTCGGCCGTAAAGCGCTGGGTGAGCGCGTGCTGCGCGGCCATGGCCGCCTCGAAATGCGGCAGGCCGTGTGTGCCGATGTAGATGCTGTGGGGCAGGTACAGGAAGGCGCTGTAGGGGCGGTCACCCGCATCGGGCTCACCGGCGGCATCGATGCCCATCGACGGGTCCATCGAATCGACCAGCACGCCCAGCGCACGCGGCACGTCTTGCGGCAGGTGGGCCTGCAGGGCGTGCGCAATGCGCTGGCCGCGCGCCATCAGCTCCAGCGATTCGTAGCCGGGCTGTACTTGCTGCAGAAACGCGGTGGTGTCGAACTTGCGCCACGCACGGCGCACCATGGCCGCGATGCGCGGGGGTACGGTGTCGTTCAGCAGGTATTTGAGAGGCTCGGCCATCGTGAAGGTTGCGTGCGAAGCGCTTACATCCGCGCCACGCCAAAGCTCAGGGGCCGCAGCGTGCGCGCCTGCGCCTCGGCACAGGTATCCAGGCAAAACGCCAGCACGGCGCGCGTGTCGCGCGGGTCGATCACGCCGTCGTCCAGCAGCAGGCCGCTGGTGTAGAACGCATCGGCCTGGGCCTCGAACATGGCGACAATCTTGTCGAATTGGGCCTGCGATTCGGCCGGGTCGGGCGTGATGCCTTTGCGCGCCAGCGCCGCCTCGGTCACGATCTGCATGGTGCGTGCGGCCTGCTCGCCGCCCATCACCGCCGTCTTGGCACCGGGCCAGCTGAATAGGAAGCGCGGCGCATAGCCGCGCCCACACATGCCGTAGTTGCCCGCACCAAAACTGGCGCCGCACTGGATGGTGATCTGCGGCACGGTGGCGTTGGTCACGGCCTGGATCATCTTGCTGCCGTGCTTGATCATGCCGCCCTGCTCGCTGTCCTTGCCCACCATGTAGCCCGTGGTGTTCTGCAGGTAGATGATGGGGTGGCCCAGCTGGCACATCCACTGGATGAAGTGCGTGGCCTTGTTGGCGCCCGCCACGTCGATGGGGCCGTTGTTGCTGATGAAGCCCACGGCATGGCCCTGGATGTGGCCCTGGGCGCAGACGGTGGCCATGCCGTAGCGGGCCTTGAATTCGAGCAGTTCCGAGCCGTCCACCAGCCGCGCCATCACCTCGCGCATGTCCACGGGTTGGCGCAGGTCGGCAGACATCAGGGAGAGCAGATCGTCTGCGGGCAAGGTGGGCCCAGGTGCGCTGGGTCGCCGGGGCATGTTCCACCCCAGCTGCGCGACCACATCGCGTGCCAGGCCAATCGCTTCACGGTCGTCCTGCGCCAGGTATTCGCCTAGGCCCGAGACGGCGGTATGCATCTCGGCACCGCCCAGTTCTTCTTCCGTCGCAATCTCGCCCGTCGCAGCCATGAGCAGCGGCGGCCCGGCCAGGAAGGCGCGCGAGCGGCCCTGCACCATGATCACCACATCCGACAATCCGGGCATGTAGGCGCCGCCTGCAGTGCCCGAGCCGTGCTGCACGGTGATCACCGGAATGCCCGCCGCCGACAGCCGCGCGAGGTTGCGGAACAGCGTGCCGCCGTGCACGAAGCCCTCCACCCGGTAGCGCATGAGGTTGGCGCCCGCGCTCTCCACCAGGTGGATGAACGGCAAGCGGTTTTGCAGCGCGATTTCCTGCACGCGCAAGATCTTTTCCAGGCCCATGGGCTGGATGGCCCCTGCCTCGATGCCCGAATCGCTGGCCACCACCATGCAGCGCACGCCACTCACAAAGCCGATGCCCGCGACCATGCCGCCAGCGGGCACGGACTTGTCGGGGTCTTTCACGTCCTGCAGGTAGCCCGCCAGGGTGCACAGCGGCAGCCAGGGCGCACCCGCATCCAGCAGCAGCGCCACACGCTGGCGCGGCAGTAGCTGGCCGCGTTTTTCAAACTGAGGCAGCGACCGGGCCGAAGCGGCGGCGGCACGCTCTTCCAACGCGCGCAGGGCATGAAGGCGGACCTGCAGCGCCGCTCGGCGCTGCGTGGCCTCGGCGCCGCCTGGGTTGAATCGGGAAGTGAAGACGGCAGTCATGCGGCCTCGGTCTTGGGGGGATAGGAAGGTGCAAACACCTGGGGCACCTGCGCGCGGTGAAAGCCGTCAAACGGCCGCACGGCCGGGTGTGCTGCGGCAGTGGCACCAGGCGGGCGCTGCGGCCAGCCCATGCGCACCTGGGGCCGTGCGCCGTCCACCCGCAGCGTGGTGCCACTGATGAAGCTGGCTGCCGGGCTGAGCAAAAAGGCAATTGCGGCCGACACCTCGGCCTCGTTGCCAAAGCGGCCGAGCGGCACCGTGCGCGGCATAGCACGCAGCATGTCTGCAGCCTCGGGCGGGTAGTTGTCCATGCCGCTGGAGGCGATATAGCCTGGCGCCACGGCGTTCACGCGCACACCGCTGTGTGCCCATTCCAGCGCAGCGGTTTCGGTGAAACTGACCATGCCCGCTCGCGCAGCCCCGCTGTGCCCCATGCCCGGCATGGAGCCCCACATGTCGGCCACGATGTTGACGATGGAGCCCCCGTGCTGCGCCATCCACTGCCGGTAGCACTCGCACGCCATCAAAAAGCCGCCGGTGAGGTTGGTGTTCAGCACCGCCTCCCAGCCCTTGGCGCTGATGGATTCAAGCGGCGACATGAACTGCCCGCCCGCATTGTTGACCAGCGCATCGATGCGGCCCTGCGCAGCGATGATCTGCTGCACCAGCGCCACCACACCTTCCTCGGATCGGATATCGCACACCTCGCTGGACACGCGGCCGCCATCGGCGGTGATCTCTTCGGCCACGGCCAGCAGCTTTTCTGGCTTGCGCCCCACCAGCACCACATGCGCCCCCAGGTGTGCCAGTTCGTGTGCCGTGCACCGGCCAATGCCGGAGCCACCGCCGGTGACGACCACCACCTGGCCCAGGAACAGGCCCGGAGCAAACACTGACTGGTAGGCGTTGCGCGCGGTGGGGGCCATGGTGACTCTGCCTTGATGGGGTTGTTTGTTATGAACGGATGAACAAGGCCAACGCCTCGTCGGTGAGCGCGTCGAGCGACTTGCCCTTCTTGGGCGAGAACCATTGCACCGCCCAGTTGAGCGCCCCGAAGATGAACAGCCGCGCCACACCGGGCTCGGCCTGCAGCGCGCCCTGCTGTGCCAGCGCTTCCAGCACAGGCATCCAGGTGGCCTCGTAGCTGTCCTTGATGCGGGCAATGCCCTTGCGCTGCGCGGGCGTAAGCGAACGCCACTCGTACAGCATCACCGGGATGAAGCTGCTGCGGGGCCCGAGCAGGATCTCGAAATGGTGGCGAATGAGCGTGTGCAGCTGCTCGCGCGGTGTGGCCGTGGCGGGCAGTGCATTGAGTGCCTGCTGCTGGCTTTGTGTGGCCATGGTCATGCCCTCGCTCATCACGGCGTAGAGCAGCGCGCTTTTGCTTTCGAAATGGTAGAAGGGCGAGCCGCTGTGCATGCCCGCCGCCGCCGCAATGTCGCGCGTGCTGGTGGCGGCAAAGCCCTGGGTACGGAACAGCTTGGCGGCGCCGTCCATGAGCTTGCGGCGGCGGTTACCGTCGTCGAGTTCTTCGGCGGTTTTGCGGGGGCGTCCGCGCGGGCGACGGGGGGGTTCTTCGGAGGGGGATTGTGTTGTGGTTGCCGAGTTGGCGTTGAGGGGCGCTACGGCCTTGCTGCGGGGGCGGGCCGGGGGCTTCTTGAAAGTGGGGGCGATGGCGCGGGTGCGCGGCACGGGTGAGTCCATGCAGGCACGATAGCAAAACTGTTTATTTTTAGCAAGCAAGTGCTTTGTAAAAATAGATTGCTTGTCTGATCGTGACTGCCACGGGTGCTTTTTGAGGATAAGCGCCAGTATTCACTGCCTGATTTGCTATTCATTTGGAAGCAGATCGCGTGCCTATGCGAAGGACGGAGGCCGGGAGTCGCCCGGCAGGCGAGTAACTTTCTTTCGCGTTGCCGAGAGGGTGTAGAAGAAATCTATCTCAACCGCCCCAGCAGCATCCGCGCCTGCGCCAGCCACACCCATGCCTGCGCATAGAACGGCTTGCGATCATGGTGCATCACAAGCCTTCGGTTACGCTCCAGCCATGCATGGGTGCGCTCCACCACCCAACGCTTCTTGGGCATGGCCACCGGCTGCTCTTCGCTCCACAACGATTGCTGAGCGTCATCCCAACGGTGACGGCCACTGTTTCGCACTATCTGCACCTGCACCCGGTGCACCTTTTCGATCTCCTGAGCACATTGCCCGGCATATGCACTGTCGGCCCACAACACCTTCAACGACCCGCCTGTGCGTGCGCACGCCTGTGCCACTGCTTGCCCAGCCGCTGCGCGGTCCGGTACAGCGGCGCTGGTGACCACCACCGCCAGCAGCAATCCCAGCGTATCCACGACCAGATGGCGCTTGCGCCCTTGAACCTTCTTGCCCGCATCAAAGCCCAGCGTTCCGCCCTGAGGGCTGCCACGGTTGGATTGGGAGTCGATCACGGCTTCACTGGGCTGCTCTGCGCGCTCCACACGTTGCCGCCACTGCTGGCGCAGACGCTCGTGCAGCGCTTCAAACTTGCCTTGACGGGCCCAGCGTACAAAGGCTTTTTGCACCGACTGCCAGGGAGGATAGATCTGGGTGGGCAGGTTGCGCCAGGACGAGCCGGTGCGCAGCACGTAGCAGCACGCTTCAACCACGCTGCGTCGAGAGTACGTTGCAGGCCGACCTCGCGCGCCGGGCTCTGGTTCGAACAAGTCCTGGGCCAGTGCCCATTCAGCGTCTGTGAGGGCAAGGGCCATGCCCGAGTCGCTGCTGGGGCGATGCAGGGCGGTGTAGCCGTAGCGGGTGCCAGGCTGCTGGGGGTTGGCGCGTGCCAGTTGCTGCTTGGGTCGTGTCCGCTGTAACCCAGCGGCCTTGAGCGCTGCACGCAGGGTCACTGTGCTGGGGGCGTTGCGGCCCATGCGTTCGCCCCAGACCAGGGCCAACTCCGGCAGTGTCGCCTGGGGGTTGTCGCGCACTACCTCGCGCAAGGCTGCGTACTCCCCAGTGGATATCACGGGCGGTCGGCCTGTCTTTGCCATTGCATTGCTCCTGCTTGGTCAGTGCGACAGGATTTTAATTTATTTCTTCTACACCCTCCGAAAGAAAGTCACCAAAGAAAGGGCGACCCTACTGTCTGCGACCCCTTCGCTGCGCTACGGGGCAACCTGGGGTGCTCGGTCACGGGGTGCGCCGCAGAACTCACTGCGCGCCTAAGGCGCTCCGCTCGAACAACTGCGGCGAGTCAGTTCACGAAGCATGGGCGCTCCGACGCCCATGCCCACCCCGCGCCCTGCGCGCCCCAGGCGCATACAGAAGGGAACCCGCGAATCGGACATCCACACGGGCCATCGCTGCACTCGGCCCAGCCTGCGCAGCGCGAGGCGCTTGCGCCCACGAGATGGGGCCGAGCGCAGCAAAGGCCCGTGCGGCTGCTTGGCTGTTCGGCTGTTGGATGTTCGGCTGCCCCCCCCTGCTGGCTGCGCCTGCGGCGGGGCGGTTGTGGGGTGGCATGGGCGTCGAAGCGCCCATGCTTCGTGATCTGACTCGCCGTGGTTGTCCGAGCGGCGCGCGCAGCGCAAAGCGAGTTCCACGGCGCACCCCGCAACCGCCCCGCCGCAGGTTTGCCCCATAGCGAAGCGAAGGGGTCACAGACTGGGGGTCGCCTTTTCTTTGGTGACTTTCTTTTGGCGAAGCAAAAGAAAGTTACTAGCATGCCGGGCGACTCCCGGCTCCCGCACTCAACACGGGAATGCGGTAGCCACCGCCAAAACAAGCTTCGGTAGGCTCAACCCGAACGGATGGGGCGAGAACGAGCTATAAAAACAATAGCTGCCAGCGCTTTATATACAAGCGCCAGCAGCCCAAAATGCCTCAGAACTAGCGAATCAAACCGCGCTGAAATCAGGCTTTCTCTTCTCCATAAAAGCCGAGAACGCCTCCCGCGCCGCAGGCTCACGCAGCATGCGCCCAAAGCTCTCGCCCTCTTCCGCCATCACCTCCAGCACCTTCGCCGTCTGCCCACCCTTCATCAACCGCTTGGTTTCGATGAGCGACGACAACGGCTTGGCAGCCAGCTTCTTCGCCTGCGCCTGTGCGACGCCATTGCACTCGGTGGGCGGCACCACACGATTCACCAGCCCCACTTCCAACGCGGCCTCGGCCATGAAAGGCTCACCCAGCAGCAGCGCTTCCGCAGCGCGGTGGTACCCCAGCATCTGCGGCACCAGCAGGCTCGATGCGGCCTCGGGGCACAGGCCCAGATTGACGAATGGCATGGAGAACGCCGCGTTGTCGCCCGCATAGACCAGGTCGCAATGGAACAGCATCGTCGTGCCGATGCCCACGGCCGGGCCACACACCGAGGCGATCACGGGCTTGGGGAAGGTGGCGATGCCGCGCAGAAAACGGAACACGGGCGAGTCCTGCGTGGCGGGTGGCTGCTGCAGAAAGTCGCCAATGTCATTGCCCGCGCTGAAGATCGCCACGTCGCCCTGGAACACCACCACACGCACGCTGGCATCCGCCTTGGCGGCGTCGAGCGCATCAGCCATGGCGGCGTACATGTCGCGCGTGATGGAGTTCTTCTTGTCCACGCGGTTGAAGGTGATGGTGGTCACGCCCGCTTCGGTGTGAGCAAGGATGTCTTGGGTGGCTTCGGTCATGGTGGTGAAGGTTCCGGGTCGGATGGATTGGGACGAGAGGAATGCGGTACGGCACAGGGCAACAGGCCGACTTCCTATTCCTTGTAGTAAACGATCTGATGGCTGGTGGCCAGCATGGTGCCAGCCTCGTTCCACAGCTGCACTGTCTGGTCAAAGAAACCGTTGCGGAACTCCTGCCCGCGCGCCTGGCCGAGCAGGAAGCCCGTGCCCGTGGCCTGCAGCTGCTCTGCCGTGGCGTGGAAGTACACGGTGATCGACACCGTGCCCGCAGGCACCTGGCGCGCACGGCGCAGCCACACGCGGGGGAAGAACACATCAGCCAATGCGGACAGCGCCACGAAGTCGATCGGCCGCGGTGGTGTGTCGCGCATCCACAGCTGCGTCAGGCTGTGGTCGCCGCTGCCGTCCCAGGTGCGCGGGATGAAGCCAGCGATGGGGCGCATCTCGTAGCGATTGAGCCATTCCACAGCGCCCAAGGGGGCAACGATGGCCTTTTGCTCTGCGGGGGGTGGCACCTGCGGCATGGGCACATCGCCCACGCTCCAGGTCTCGCGGCGCACGGCCGTGACGGCGGTGGCCGTGGTGGTGACCACCTGCGCGCCGTCGGCACCGGCCTGCAGGATCGACAGCGTCCAGTGCTGGGTGGAGCGATTGGTGCGAACAGGAGTTGCCTGCACCGTGAACGCACCAGCGGTCAAAGCGCCCGCATAGTTGACAGTGAGCGACAGCGGGTCGCCCAGCCGGTCGGGGTGCTGCAAGATGGCCTGCAGCAGCGTGGCAGCGGTGATGCCGCCAAACGGGCCGACCATGTTCCAGTAGCCGGGGTGGGTCTGCCCTTCGTACTGGCCCGTCGCAGCGGACGAAGCCGTCAGTTGCAGCGCCTCGTCCAGCGGGTGGGTAGCGGAGGACAAAGACGCAGACGAAGAAGTGGATGAAGAGGAAGTCATGCTGCAAGTGTGCCGCGAAACGACCGCTCAGGCCGTCGTACCGGAGACTTCGCCGTGGGGCATTCCGCCACCGCCCAGCGTGGCCAGCGCAGCCGCTGCGCGCGGCCACAGGCTTTGGCGGAACTGGTCGCGAAAGAAGCCGAAGTGCCCAATGCGCCGCACCTGCAGGTCGGCCGGCGTGATGCTCTCCACGCGGCGCTCGGTGTTGGCGTAGAGGTTCACCAGGTTGTGCGTGCCGCGCAAGGTCATCAGCTCGTCGTCCGCCATCGACAGCGCCAGCACCGGGAACCGCACCGCGCCATAACTCTGCGCCACCGCAGGCCCTTCGGCACCCACGCTGTAGGCAGGATGCAAGCACCAGCGCCGCCACTGCAGGATCACACCCGCCGGAAGGTCGCCCACCTTCTTGAGCGTGCGCCCCGGAAAGTACCCGCACAGCCGCGTGGCCAGCGGCACCAGCACCCACCAGAAATACGGAACGATGCGCTTGAGCTGCGGCGCGTTATCACGCCAGTAGCCGCTGCCTGCAGCCACGCTCAGCAGGCCCGCCACCTGTTCGGGCTTCTTGAGCAGCCCTGGCAATTGCGCGCCCAGGCTGTGGCCCAGCAGGAACAAAGGCTGCTCAGGCAACGCGGCCTTGGCGCCAGAGATCACCGCCTCATAGTCCTGCGCCCAATCAAACAGATCCGCCTTCACATCGCGCATCGCGCCCTGCAGCGAATCGCCATGGCCTCGGTAATCAAACGTGGTGACCCGAAACCCCTGCTGCGCCATCCACAGCGCAAAGGCCTCGTAGAACGACTGCCGCACCCCCATCGCGCCGCCGATGACAACGCTGGCGCGCGGTGCGCCCTCGGGTTCGTAGACGCGCAGTGCCAATGACACTGCCCCGTTGACCTGCAAGGTTTGCTTGTTCATGTCTGTCTCCTTGTGTCGAACCGCTCTGCGTCGGCTTGAAAAGAAAACTATCGCTTGGCGGTGGCCTTGGCTTCGACAGGCTCAGCTCGAACGGTTGGGGGATAGCAACCAACTTCTTGTCCCCGCCCTCCCCGGCCTTCACACCCCGCTCTCCAGGGCGTAGCGAGCGGGATCAGCTGCTAGGCGGACGGAGCACAGGAACCGGAACGTACTTCCTGTACGTGAGGATTCCGAGCGCCGCCCAACGACGCAGATGGCCCGCGCAGTAGCCAGTTACAACGCTTCGATGATGCCGGCGGCGCCTTGGCCGGTCCCTACGCACATCGTGACCATGCCGTACTTCAGCTTGTGCCGACGCAGCGCATGCACCACCGTCGCCGCACGGATGGCACCGGTAGCGCCCAGCGGGTGCCCCAATGCAATGGCGCCGCCCATGGGGTTCACGTTCGCAGGGTTCAGCCCCAGCGTATTGATGACGGCCAGCGACTGCGCCGCAAACGCTTCATTCAGCTCATACCAGCCAATATCGTCGCTCTTGAGACCCGCATAACGCAGGGCCGCAGGAATCGCTTCGATAGGACCGATGCCCATGATCTCGGGCGGCACGCCGCGCGCTGCGTAGCTCACAAAACGCGCCAGCGGCGTCAGGCCAAACTGCTTCACCGCCTTTTCGCTGGCCACGATGAGCGCACCGGCGCCATCGCTGGTCTGCGAGCTGTTGCCCGCCGTGACGCTGCCGCGCGCCGCAAACACGGGCTTGAGCTTGGCCAGACCTTCCAGGGACGTGTCGGGGCGGGGGCCCTCATCCAGGCTCACGGTGCGGCGCTTTTCCAGCACTTCGCCGGTCGCGAGGTTGGGCGAACGCTCCACGATTTCGTAGGGCGTGATTTCGTCGCTGAACTCACCGGCCTTTTGCGCCTTGATGGCGCGCAGGTGGGATTCGAGGGCGAACGCATCCTGCATTTCGCGGCTCACCTTCCACTGCTGGGCGACCTTTTCAGCGGTCAGGCCCATGCCGTAGGCGATGCCCACGTTTTCGTCCTTGGCAAAGATCTCAGCATTGAATGAGGGCTTGTTGCCGCCCATGGGCACCAGGCTCATGGACTCGGCGCCACCGGCGATCAGCACGTCAGCCTCGCCAACGCGGATGCGGTCGGCCGCCATCTGCAGCGCGGTGATGCCCGATGCGCAAAAACGGTTCACGGTCACGCCGCCCACGGGGTGGTCGAACGCCAGGCCCACGGCAATGCGGGCCATGTTCATGCCCTGCTCACCTTCGGGGAAGGAGCAGCCAATGATGGCGTCTTCAATCGCCTTGGGGTCCAGCGTGGGCACCTGCAGCATGGCGCTCTTGATGGCGGCGACCAGCAGGTCGTCAGGCCGGGTGTTCTTGAAATAGCCGCGGCCCGAGCGCCCGATGGGCGTGCGCGTGGCGGCGACGATGTAGGCGTCCTGGACTTGTTTTTGAGCCATGGTGAAACTCCTTCAATTCTTGGGGGGGCGGCTGGAAGGAACCCAGGCCCACGTAAATACACATTCGACCGGCTCCACACCGGCTTCGTCGGTCACGGTGACTTTCACCTGCACCTCGCCCTTGTCGCTGGCCAACATGGCGGCGCGCTGCTCGGCGGTGAGCGTGGCCACGGCTTTGAGGCCGCCCGTGGCTCGCTTCTTGAACGCCATGGAGAGCTCCTTGGCCAGCGGCAGGCAGTCGTCGCGCACGTTCATGCCCACGGCCATGCCGGTGGCCGTTTCGGCCAGCAGGTTCATGGCCGAGGCGTGCACGCCACCGATGTGGTTTTGCACACGGTGCTCGTTGGCAAGATGCACTTCGACCCGTTCAGGCGTGAGCGACACGAACTTCACCCCGGCCGTGCCGGTAAAGGGCACGGCCCGGCGCAGGATGATGTTCTGCACGAAGCCGCGCATGAAGGCGGGGGCCTCGTCCAGGCGCATCAGCGAGCGCTGCAATTTGTTGGGGGCGTGTTCGCTCATGTCGGTCTACCGGCTATCCATCGACGTCCGGATCAGTTGCGAACCGGCTTGCCGGTGGACAACATGCCCAGGATGCGCTCGTGCGTCTTGGGCTGGGCGATCAGGTGGCAGAACACCTTGCGCTCCAGCGTGAGCAGGTATTCCTCGCTCACCATCGAGCCAGCATCCACATCGCCGCCACAGACCACCTCGGCGATCATGGCGCCGATCTTGAAGTCGTAGGCACTGATGAAGCCGCCGTCGCGCATGTTCACCAGCTGGGCCTTGATGGTGGCCAGACCGCTGCGGCCCGCCACGGGGAACAAGCGCTTGTGCGGCGCACGCCAGCCGCTCGCGCCCATGGACTTGGCTTCGTTGATGGCGACGAACAGCAGCTCGTCCTTGTGGGGCACGATGATGTCGCTGTCCAGCAGGAAGCCCAGCTTGCGCGATTCGATGGCGCTGGTGCCCACCTTGGCCATGGCAGCGGCAGTGAAGCCTTCCGTCAGGAAGGGCAGGATGTCCTTGCTGGTCGAGGCCGCCATGTTCTCGGCCGCGCGGCGGGCGATGTAGGTCAGGCCGCCGGCGCCGGGCACCAGGCCCACGCCCACTTCGACCAGGCCGATGTAGCTTTCCATGTGGGCCACACGCTTGGCCGAATACACGGCCAGCTCGCAACCACCGCCCAGCGCCATGCCATGGATGGCTGCGACGACAGGCACCTGCGCATAGCGGATGCGCATCATCAGGTTTTGCAGCTCCTGCTCGATGCTTTCCACCGCATCGGCGCCGCCGACCATGAAGGCGGGCATCGTGGCTTCCAGGTCCGCACCCACGCTGAAAGGCGCGTCGCCGGACCAGATGACCATGCCCTGGTACTCGGCCTCGGCCAGTTCCAGCGCTTCCATCAGCGCTTCCATCACTTCGGGGCTGATGGCGTGCATCTTGTTCTTGATGCTGGCGATGAGCACTTGGCCATCGAGCGTCCAGGTGCGCAGGGCTTTCGATTCGGCAATGGTGGTGCCAGCGGTGCGCCAGTCGGGCAGGCTGGTTTCGCCCAGCAGGGCCTCGGGGAAGATCTGGCGCTCGTACACGGGCAGCTGGCGGCGGGGCACAAACTTGTTCTGCGATGCACTCCACGAGCCTTGTGCGGTGTGCACGCCACCGGCGTCGGCCACGGGGCCCTTGAACACCCACTCGGGCAGCGGTGCCTTGCACAGCGCCTTGCCCGCGTCGATGTCTTCCTGGATCATCTTCGCGACTTCGAGCCAACCGGCTTCCTGCCACAGCTCGAAGGGGCCCTGCTTCATGCCAAAGCCCCAGCGCATGGCCTGGTCCACGTCACGGGCGTTGTCGGCGATGGTGCCCAGGTGCACGGCGGCGTAATGGAAGCTGTTGCGCAGAATGGCCCACAGGAACTGGCCGGGCGCGCCTTCGGCGTTGCGCAGCAGGCGCAGGCGTTCAGCGGCGGGCTTCTTGAGCATGCGCGCATACACCTCGTCGGCCTTCTGGCCGGCGGGCACGTACTCTTCGCTTTCCAGCTCAAAGCGCATCACATCGCGGCCGACCTTCTTGAAGAAGCCTGCCTTGGTCTTCTGACCCAGGTTGCCCAGCTCCAGCAGCTTTTTCAGCACGGCGGGCGTGCCAAAGCTTTCGTAGAACGGGTCCGTCTCGATGCTCAGGTTGTCCTGCAGCGTCTTGATGACGTGGGCCATGGTGTCCAGGCCGACCACGTCGGCGGTGCGGAAGGTGCCGCTGGATGCACGGCCCAGCTTCTTGCCCGTGAGGTCGTCCACCACGTCGTAGGTCAGGCCGAAGTTCTCGACCTCTTTCATCGTGGCCAGCATGCCCGCGATGCCCACGCGGTTGGCGACGAAGTTGGGGGTGTCGTGTGCGCGCACCACACCCTTGCCCAGGCCGCTGGTCACAAAGGCTTCGAGCTGGTCCAGCACTTCGGGCTGGGTGGTGGGGGTGTTGATCAACTCCACCAGCGTCATGTAGCGCGGCGGGTTGAAGAAGTGGATGCCGCAGAAACGCGGCTTGATGCTCTCGGGCAGCACTTCGGACAGCTTGGTGATCGACAGGCCCGAGGTGTTGGACGCCAGGATGGCGTGCTTGGCCACGTGGGGGGCGATCTTGGTGTACAGGTCGAGCTTCCAGTCCATGCGCTCGGCAATGGCCTCGATCACGAGGTCGCATTCCTTGAGCAGGTGCATGTGCTCTTCGTAGTTGGCCTGCTGGATCAGCGCCGCGTCGTCGGCCACGCCCAGGGGCGCAGGCTTGAGCTTTTTCAGGCCTTCGACGGCCTTGGTGACGATGCCGTTCTTGGGGCCTTCCTTGGCGGGCAGGTCGAACAGCACCACGGGCACCTTCACGTTGACGAGGTGGGCGGCAATCTGCGCGCCCATCACGCCTGCGCCGAGCACGGCGACTTTCTTCACTTGGAATCGGGACATGGGTTGGGTTCCTGGTTGGGGCCTTGCGCAACACCGCATGGCGCGCGCAAGGCCACGGGAATGGGGTTTACTGGATGCGGATCCAGGTTTGCGTGCGGCCAAACGGGCCGATGGAGCCCCGCACTTCGAGCTTCTTTCCGCCCTCGACGGGGGTCATGCGCAGGGTGTAGTTGCGGCCGTTCTCGGGGTCGAGAATCTTGCCGCCTTCCCACACCTCTTTGCCGTCAGCCTTCTTGGCACCCCGGATGATCTCCAGGCCCAAGATGGGCTTGCCCTTGCGGTCATCCGAGCATTCGTCGCAGACATCGTCGGGCTTGGCGTCTTTGGACAGGCGCTTTTCCAGCGCCCCGTTCAAAACGCCGCCGCCGATGTCGCGGATGCGGATTTCGGCCTTGGCCTCGCCGGTCTTGTCGTCGATGTTGCGCCAAAGGCCTTCGGGCGTCGACTGCGCCCAGACGGGTGCCGCAGACGCTACAAAAACAATAGCTGCTACCGCTTTATACATAGGCGCTCCGTGCCAAAAAAGCTTGAAATCCGCAGGTCTACCGATCAGGCCAGGGCCAGATCCGTGTCCATCAGCACCTTGCTGCCAGCACGGGCCGTGCGCATCAGCGTGACGGTTTCGGGGAACAGCTTGGCAAAGTAGAAGCGCGCCGTCTGCAGCTTGGCGCCGTAGAAAGGGTCGGTGTTGCCAGCGGCGATCTCGCGCAGGGCGACCTGGGCCATGCGGGCGAACAGATAGCCGAACACCAGGTGGCCGGCCACGCGCAGGTAGTCCACCGCAGCAGCGCCCACTTCGTCGGGGTTTTGCATGCCCTTGAAGCCGATCTCGGTGGTGAACTTGGTCATCTGGTCACCCAGCATGGCCACCGGGTTGATGAACTCGGCCATCTTCTCGTTCACGCCTTCTTCTTCCACCAGCTTGCCGATCAGCTTGCCCAGCTTCTTGAGCGTGGCGCCGTTGTTGCCCAGGATCTTGCGGCCCAGCAGGTCCAGCGACTGGATGGTGTTGGTGCCTTCATAGATCATGTTGATGCGGTTGTCGCGCACGTACTGCTCCATGCCCCATTCCTTGATGAAGCCGTGGCCGCCGAAGACCTGCATGCAGGCGTTGGTGGAGATGTGGCCGTTGTCGGTGATGAAGGCCTTCACGATGGGGGTGAGCAGCGCCACCATCTCTTCGGATTCGGCACGCACCTTTTCATCGGGGTGGCTGTGCACCTTGTCCAGCAGCAGCGTGCAGAAGATCTGCAGCGCGCGGCCGCCTTCGGCGTACGCCTTGGCGGTGAGCAGCATCTTGCGCACATCGGGGTGCACGATGATCGGGTCGGCATCTTTGTCTTTTGCCTTCACGCCCGACAGGCTGCGCATCTGGATGCGGTCCTTGGCGTAAGCCAGCGCATTTTGGTAAGCCACTTCGGTCAGGCCCAGCGACTGGTTGCCCACGCCCAGGCGGGCGGCGTTCATCATCACGAACATGGCGGCCAGGCCCTTGTTGGGCTGGCCCACCATGGTGCCGATGGCGCCGTCGATGGCGATCTGCGCGGTGGCATTGCCGTGGATGCCCATCTTGTGCTCCAAGCCCGTGCAGAAGATGGGGTTGCGCTCGCCCAGCGAGCCGTCGGCATTGATGTTGAACTTGGGCACGACGAACAGGCTGATGCCCTTGCTGCCCTTGGGCGCATCGGGCAGGCGGGCCAGCACCAGGTGCACGATGTTGGCGGTCATGTCGTGCTCGCCGGCGCTGATGAAGATCTTGTTGCCGGTGATCTTGTAGGTACCGTCGGCCTGGGGTTCGGCCTTGGTGCGCAGCAGGCCGAGGTCGGTACCGCAGTGGGGTTCGGTCAGGCACATGGTGCCGGTCCACTCACCGCTGGTCAGCTTGGGCAGGTACAGGGCCTTTTGCTCTTCGGTGCCGTGGGCGTGCAGGGCTTCGTACGCGCCGTGCGACAGGCCGGGGTACATGGTCCAGGCCTGGTTGGCCGAGTTCATCATTTCGTACAGGCATTGGTTCAGCACGAAGGGCAGGCCCTGGCCGCCGTAGGCGGGGTCGCACGACAGTGCCGCCCAGCCGCCTTCGACGTACTTGGCATAGGCATCCTTGAAGCCCGTGGGGGTCTTCACTTCGTGGGTGGCCTTGTTGAGCACGCAGCCTTCGGTGTCGCCGCTGATGTTCAGCGGGAAGGTCACTTCGGCAGTGAACTTGCCGGCTTCTTCGAGCACCGCGTTGATGGTGTCCACATCCACCTCGGCGTGGGGCGGCATGGCCTTGAATTCATCGCTGACCTTGAGCACTTCGTGCATGACGAATTGCATGTCGCGCAGGGGCGGCGTGTACATAGGCATGGGGTTTACTCCTTGGAGGTGGTGGTTTGGTTGGAAACTTTGCGGCGCTTGGCAGCAGCAGCGGGGGCGGCTTCTGCGGTGGCGCCAGGTTTTGCGGCGCTGTAACGCGCCAGGATGTTGTGAAAGCCCTGCACCGCCCGGGCCATGGAGCCCGGGGTTTGCAGGAACCGCGCTTCGTAGTGCAGCGCGAGGATGAGGCCGTGGATCTCGAACAGCATCTGCTCGGCATTGGTGTCCGCGCGCAGCTCGCCCAGGCCCTTGCACTGCTCGATGGCGCGGCGCATGGCGGCGTGCCAGGTCAGCACCGAGCTGGCCAGCGCGTCACGCACGGGGCCGGTGCGGTCATCAAATTCGACCGCACCGCTGATATAGATGCAGCCCGAATCGATTTCGATGGAAGTGCGCTTCATCCAGTTGTCGAACATGGCGCTGAGCCGGGCCAGGCCACGCGGCGCGGACATGGCGGGGTAGAACACTTCCTGCTCGAAACGCGTGTGGTATTCACGAACCACGGAGATCTGCAGCTCCTCGCGAGAGCCAAAATGGGCAAACACGCCCGACTTGCTCATGCCCGTGACGTCGGCCAACGCCCCAATGGACAGGCCTTCCAGCCCGATGTGCGTGGCCAGGCCCAGCGCTGCCTCGACGATGGCCGCCTTGGTTTGCTGGCCTTTTTGCAGGGCGCGGCCGGTACCGCTGCGAGCGCGCGGGATGCGGGTGACCTGGCTGGATGAAGAGGTGGCGGACATGCGGGCAAATAAAAACGAACGTTCGTTCTATTCTGCAGCAAATTCTCCGCCCGACCAAAACCCCCGGAAAAAATAGGGAGGCCCACCCAAACCATTCGTTGCGGCGGTGCCACCCTCTGCCCCACCCCATCGCTTCCGCCCCCGCTACAGGGCCGCCCACGGCAGGCGGCACCCAGGCGGTGGTATCAGAGAATCAGCGCCAGGCTGGCTTCCAGATGTTCCGACGGCAGGCGCTTGAAACCCGAGCGCGCGTAGCGTTGCAGGCGCCCCACGGCAAACGCCGTGAGCACGCTGGCCGCGACCTGGGCATCCACAGTGGGCGTGGCAGAGCCCGCCACCGCCGGGCGCAGGCACTGGCGCAGGGTGGATTCGATGCGGTCAAAAAACTGGTTCATGCGCTGCTGCAGGCGCTCGTGCTCAAACACCAGGGCATCGCCCACCATCACGCGCACCATGCCGGGGTTGCGCTCGCCAAACTGCAGCAGCAACGCCACGATGCGCGCAGCCTGGCGCGTGCCCACTTCGGCAGACTGGTCCGGATCGGGTACATCGCGGCCGGTAATCTGCTGGACCAGGGTGAACACGGTCTGCTCGATGAAGTCGATCAACCCTTCGAACATCTGCGCCTTGCTGGCGAAGTGGCGGTACAACGCGGCCTCGCTGACAGAAAGACGCGCCGCCAACGCGGCGGTGGTGATGCGCTCTGCCCCGGGTTGCTCGAGCATGGCCGCCAGCGCTTGCAGGATCTGTACGCGCCGCTCACCCGGCTTGGGCCGTTTGCGCGCAGCCGGAGTTTCGCCCCCGTCGTCGGTACTGGCTGGCTCGGGGAGGGGCGAAAGTTCAGACATGCAGGAACAAGGGCTGGGGTAAGGCCATGCGGCCAAGGGCACCCTGCGCCGGGTTCACATGCCAGGTGGGCATGCACCGGCCTGCGGCAGGGCGTAAATCATGTGTGGAAATGATTCTCGCACAGGCCCTGGGGCGTCCCCATGGGCACGGGCGAGAGCAGCTGCCACTACGCCGATTTACAGCGGAAACACCACAGTCACCAGCAGGCCGTGCCCCAGCGGGCCGGTGCCCAGCGTGAGGGCAGCGCGGTGCACGCGCGCAATTTCGTCGGCAATGGCAAGCCCAAGCCCCGTGCCCTCGCCCACCGTACCGGGCACCCGGTAAAAACGCTGCATGACGCGTCCTCGCTCGGCATCGGGCACGCCGGGCCCATCGTCTTCCACCTCGATGAACACACGTGGCGGCCCTGCGCGCCCTTGGCGCATGCCACAGCGTATGGTCACAATGCCGCCCGCCGGGGTGTACTTGATGGCGTTGTCCACCAGGTTGGACAACAACTCGCGCAGCAGCCAGCCATGGCCGGTGACATGCACGGGCTGGACTTCCAGCCCCAGGTCCAGCCCTTTGCCGGTGGCTGGGTCGAGAAAGGTCTCCAGCAGGGTTTCGCACAGGTCCTTGAGGTCTACGCGCTGGGGCGGCTGCGCGTCCAGGCTGCGCGCATCGGCGCGCGACAGTGCCAGCAGCTGGTGGGCAAGCTGCGAAGTGCGGCGCGTGGCATTGCGCAGCTTCTCGATCTGATCAACTCCTAAAACAATAGCGCCTTTCGCTTGCCCATCATGCGCTAGCGGCAATTTTCCCTCGAAATTTGACAAAGACACCCGGGGTGGTGCCGCCGCCTTGGCCATCATGGCCCAGGCTTCGACCTGTGCCTGCAGGCCCGCCAGCGGGGTGCGCAGCTGGTGCGCCGCATCGGCCACAAAGCGGCGCTGCCCTTCCGCCTGCGCATTGACCAATGCAAACAGGCGGTTGAGCGAGTGCACGAGCGGGCGCACCTCGGCGGGCGACGAGGCTTCGTCGATAGGGCTCAGGTCACGCGGCGAACGGTGTTCCACCGCTTCGGCCAAGTCCACCAGCGGTTTGAAGGCCCGGCCCACAGCCCAGTGGATGGCCAGCGCGGCGGCGGCCACCAGCACCAGGTTGGGCAGCAGTACCCGCAGCAGGAGCTGCTGCGCCCATTGCTGGCGCGGGTCAGACCCGTCGGCCAGCGCCACCACCAGTTCGCCAGCCCCGGTGCGACCACGCTGCACCGCCACCCTATAGGTCACCCCGCCAAACTCAACGCTGTGGAATTCGGGCGCATGGGTGGTGGGCACGGCACTGTGCACCCAGTCATCGCCCAGCAGCAGGCGTCCAGAGATGTCGCGCACGCTGTAACCCGCAAACCCGGTGTTCTGGCGCAGAAAGTCTTCGACCGGAGGCGCCAGCAGCAGCAAGGGCGGCTCGTGGTCACGGATCGACGGGGCCAGCACCGAATCTGCCAGAGCGGGCAACAGCCGCAGCAGGCGCTGGTCGTGCCGCCCGGCGGCCTCGTCGGCCGAGCGGTAGTCGAGCCACACGCCCACCAGAGCCAGCGCGCACAAAGGCAGCACCAGCAAGATCAGCAGCCGATTGCGCAGGTCGGAGGTCATGGCACGCAGGCCGGGCCGTGGGGAAGGGATGGCTCGGTCCGGCGGCGTCATCATGATCCTTACCGACGGCTTCAGCCAGGCCGGTTCCGCTCAGGCGGCCTGGAGTTCAAGCCGATAGCCGAACCCGCGGATCGAACGCAGCGCCACGCCATGCGGCTCCAGTTTGCCGCGCAGCCGGGAGACGTAGACCTCCACCGCGTTGGGCGTGATCTCCTTGTCCCAGCCCGTCAGAGCCTGCAGAAGCTTGTCCTTGCTGGCAGGCTTGGGGGCATTGATGAGCAGGTACTCCAGCACAGTCCATTCGCGCGGACCGAGCTCAATGACCTGCTCCCCGTCCCCGGTACGGATGCTGGCGCGGCGGCCAGCCGTGTCCAGCTCCAGCGGACCAAAACTCAACACCGCTGTGGTCGCGGCCTGCGAGCGGCGCAGCAGGGCGCGCAGGCGTGCCAGCAGTTCAGGCAACTCGAAGGGCTTGACCATGTAGTCGTCGGCCCCGAGGTCCAGCCCCTGCACGCGGTCGTGCAGTGCATCGCGCGCGGTGAGGATCAGCACCGGCAGGGCGGGGCTTGCCATATCAGGGCGGCGCAGGCGGCGGGTGAGTTCCAGCCCATCCATGGCCGGCAGGCCGATATCGATGATGGCCGCGTCGAACGACTCGGTGCGCAGCACCTCTTCGGCGCGCTCACCGCTTCCGACCCAATCCACGGCGTACCCCGCGTCGGTCAACCCCAGCTTGATGCCGCTGGCAACCATCACATCGTCTTCGACCAGCAAGAGTCGCATATCAACCCACTTGTTCGCTGTGCATAGCAGCATGCCCGATAGGCTGGCGCAGCCTCATCCGGCGGCCGCCGTGCAAGGGCAGCCAATACCCTGTGCTGGCGCTGGCGACGTCACCCACCCCGCGAAGCGAGAGAAGGGAGAAGGCGAGAAGCGACTCAGAGGGATAGACCATTTCAATGGCTACGAATCATGGTCCCGTAGGCCTGGTCGGTCAGGATTTCGAGCAGCATGGCGTGCGGCACACGCCCATCAATGATGTGCACTGCGTTCACGCCGGCCTTGGCAGCATCCAGCGCTCCCGCAATCTTCGGCAGCATGCCGCCAGAGATGGTGCCGTCGGCAAACAGCGCGTCGATCTCGCGGGCCGTCAGGTCTGTGAGCAGATTGCCCGCCTTGTCCAGCACGCCGGGCGTGTTGGTCAACAGCATCAGTTTTTCAGCTTGCAGCACCGTGGCCAGCTTGCTGGCGACCACGTCGGCGTTGATGTTGTAGCTCTCGTTGTTCTCACCAAAGCCGATGGGGCTGATGACGGGGATGAAGGCGTCGTCCTGCAGCGCCTTGACCACACTCGGATCGATGGAGACGATGTCTCCCACCTGCCCCACATCGTGCTCGATGGACGGGTTCTTGTTGTCCACCATCTTGAGCTTCTGCGCACGGATCATGCCGCCGTCGCGCCCCGTCAGGCCCACGGCCTTGCCGCCGGCCTGGTTGATCAGGCCCACGATGTCCTGCTGCACCTCGCCGGCCAGCACCCACTCGACCACTTCCATGGTCTCAGCATCGGTCACGCGCATGCCCTGGATGAACTCGCCCTTCTTGCCCAGGCGGTTCAGCGCCGTCTCAATCTGAGGCCCGCCGCCGTGCACGACCACGGGATTCATGCCCACGAGCTTGAGCAGCACCACGTCCTCGGCAAAGTCGGCCTGCAGCGCGGGGTCGGTCATGGCGTTACCGCCATATTTGATGACCATGGTCTTGCCATGGAACTTGCGGATGTAAGGCAGCGCCTGGGCCAGGATTTCAGCCTTGTCGCGCGGGGCAATCGAAAGAAGGTCGGTCATGGAGGCGGGCCATCCAGAGAAAACGGTGAGGCGCAAATTGTGCCGCATTCGCGCGGCGCGCTGGGTTTGCCAGCACACCCGCCGTCAGTGGCGCAACCAGTTGGGTACCTTGAAACGCACAATGGCCAGGTAGGCCATCACATAGCTGATGACGAACAGGCCGCAAAACGCCATCAGCAGTGGGGTATTGCTCCAGAACAGTACCGCAGGCACCACCGTCAGCAAGGTGAAGCCCCACAGGTAGGGGGATGTGCGGTTATTGCGCATCAACACCCTGCGCGATTCATCGTCATGGAAGACACCCCGAACAATGCGACGGTAAATCAATTGGTGAAAGTGCAGCGCATCGGCCACGCCGGGGGAAACGCCCCGCACGGTCTTGCGGTAAATCGAGAAGATCGTTTCCCAGACGGGGTAGATCAACAAAAGCATGGGGAACCAGGGCGAAACATCGGCGTTGCGCTGCACCAGGGAAATGCTGGCCAGGGCAATCACGCCGCCCCACACGTAGGCACCGCCATCTCCCGCGAACAGCATGCCGCGCGGGTAGTTCCAGACCAGAAACCCGCCCGTCGCCGCCGCTGTGGACACCAACAGCGCCGCCAGCGCACGGTCCCCCACCTGCAGGGCCACATGGGCCAGCGCCAGACAGACGATCAGAGCCACCATGCCCGCCAGGCCGTTGTAGCCATCAATGATGTTGAACGCATGGGGAAGTCCCGCAACCGCCAGAACTACCACCGCAACGCCCAGCCAGGGAGCAGCGGCCAGCAAAGAATCCAGCCAGGGCCACCCCATGCGCGGCAAGGTCAGATCCAGCAGGATCACCGCCAGAGCGCCGGATGCACCGGTCAGGCTCAACCGGTAACGCACGGACAGGCGCTGGGTCATGTCCTCCGCAATGCCGCCCAGCGCGGCGGGCAGCAAGGCCACCAGCCACCCCCCCACCCAAGCCCCGAGCTTCAGCGAGCCAGGATCACCCCAATGGGTAGATTGAAGAACACCAAGGCCCCAACTGCACCCAATGCCCAGCAGCAATGCGGCTCCCCCCAAGCGGGGAACGTCCCCCAGATGAAAGCGTTGGGGCATGCCGTTGCCGTACACGGAAGCGTGGCTGTGCATCCACCGCACGATGAACCCTGCCGCCAACGCTGCAACGATGAATGCCACCACAGATAACCAGATCATGAGCGGCCGATGGTACCCGCACTCAGTCCTAGCACCTGTAAGAAAGCGCTATCCACGCAACCCCACCCCAGCGAACTGGGGCTGTTGGCATGCTGCAAGGACGCCATGTGGGGAGAACCTGGGAAGACGTCACCACGAAGGCCCGAGCCTGAATCAGGCCCGCCCCTCGACAACTCCGAGGGGGCCATGGAGGGGTTCATGCGGTCAGAACCCGGGGCCACTACCGAAGCGAGCCACGGTAAAAACGCATCACCTTTTCCACGTACTGCTGCGTTTCGGGATACGGCGGGATGCGCCGACCATACTTGATCACGGCACCTTCCCCGGCGTTGTACGCCGCCAGCGCCAGTTCCTTGTCGCCATCGAACATGCGCAGCAGATCGGCCAGGTAGCGGGTGCCAATCTGCGCATTCACTTTGGGCTCCATCGCGGCATGCTCTCCGTCTGACGAAGGGCGCGCTGCAACCCCATAACGCTCAGCCGTTGCCGGCATGACCTGCATCAGCCCCAACGCACCTTTGCGCGAAACGGCTTTCACATTGAAGGCCGACTCTGCTGCCGCGACGGCAATCACAAATGCAGGGTCCAGCGACTGCGCCACCGCCGCCGCTTCCAGGTGCTGCTTGACGTCGTCATAGCCCGGAAACTGCAGTGCAGAGGGGCTGCGATCCTTGCCCTTCACCACCGAGGCGGGAGGCACGCGGCTGAGCCAGATCACACCCCGCGTAGCCGCCGAAGGAGGCACATTGCCGATGTGGGTTACGCCCTCCCCATCCACAAACTCCCACACCTGGTTCGCCCAGGAGGACGGCAACCATCCCCCAACCAGAAAAACCAAGAGCATGACACCACGCATGACCGTCCCAAGCGATGGGAGGTCGTGCTCATCAGACTCCTTCCAAAACAGACTCATGGTTCTCATTTGACCTCGCGCCCTTCGCGAAAGAAACTTTTCAGCCCAGCACCGACCTGTTGAAACCAGGAGGCCGCTGCCTCGGGCTCAGGCTCCGGCCATGCATCCCCCCGCCTTGAACGGATCAGCCTGGCGGGCATACCTGCAGCTACCATGCCCGCCGGGACATCCTGTCGCACCAGCGCCCCGGCTGCCACGACCGCGCCACGGCCAATCGTCACGCCCTCTAGAACAATCGCGCCAGCACCGATCCAGGCACCGTCTTCCACAACGATTCTTGCCCGGGTGATTCGGTTGCGAGCAATCACCACATCCCCCCCATCGATGGCATGGCCGGCGGACAGCAGCTTGGCATGGGGGCCAATCAGGACATCCTCACCAATCTCCAGGCCACCTTCACCCGACAGGTAGCCTCCCACATTGACGATAGTACGGGCTCCGATGCGGATACCCACGCAGGGATCTGCCACCACATCGCCCAGCACCAGCCGTGTCTGGGCATAGATACTGACCCCGTCGGCCAGGCACAAGACATCGGAGCGCTGGCCGAAACGCATGACCGAGACGGACGGGTCGATCCGACATTCGGCGCCCATGCGATCCACACCTGCGTGTGACGCCGTGAAAGCAGGAATTCCCAGCAGCATGTCCGTCATGTTCACCGGCTGTGATGCGAGCCCATGAGCCTGCGCCAACGGCTGCGCCATGCGCGATCGTTCAGCTCCGCCGTCCTGGCCTGCAACGCTATTTGCGTGGTCGCAAGCTCAGACTCCACCAGTGTCTTTTCGGCCCGCAGCGAACCCACCTCTGTGCGCAACTCATTGATCTCTTGCTGGAGTTTCCCAATGAGGTCCTTGGCTTCCGCAAAGGCCTTCTGGTGCTCCAGCAACGAAGCTCGTTCGCGCTGGTGCAGCACCGTCAGCGCTTGCAACTCGTCGCGCAAGCTTTCCGCCATGCCCCGAGCCTCTTTCAGCTCCCACGTTGGAGCATCCACAGAAGGCGTGACCACCACCATCCACTGGTAGACGTCAAAGTCCTGCCACCCAGCCAACAACGCCTGGCGCTGGTCGCCCGACAGGGCGCTCCAGTAGCCGGCGAATTCGCTGCATTCAACGGGTACCCTGTTGGCTTCCCAGACCCGGGGAGCCCATCCGCAGTCCAGCAACATCTTCTCCATGCTGCGTTTGGTAAAGAAACGGACATGGGTCCTGTCCAGTTGGCCCTTGTCGGAATAGTCAAAGATGCCGCTTCGCATAGAAGCCAGCACCCCGGCATAGGCGATGTTCGGAACGGAAATCAGTAGACAGCCCATGGGAGCGACAAACTCACTCAACCGCTGCAGCACATCTTCGGGCTTTCTGAGGTGTTCCAGCACATCACAAGCCATCACCGTATCAAACTGCCGACCCTTGAGCGCATCCAGCCAGTCGGTGCTGTCCAAATTTCCAGGGATGACCTCCACGTCCAGTGTCTTGAGCACTTCCAGCGCCTCGGGGTCGTTTTCCACCACCGTGACGCGATAGCCCCGAGCCAGGAGAACACGGGTCATGGCGCCAGGGCCCGGCCCAAGCTCCAAGACCGAGCCGCCATCTGGTGGTACGCGGCGCAGCAACCGAGCGGCCCACTCCTCACCATCCGGGTCGAATGCGTAGTCGTATCGCTCAATATTGGTCATGCATTTCCCTCCGCCTTTGGCGCCGGTTCGGGCTGCCACATCTGATCCCACAATCCCCACTGCCACCATGCCCAAGGCCGGGCCAGAACATCCTGCTCCAGCCGCTGGATGACTCTATCGATCGCCTGCCTGGGATTTTCCGGCAATGGCTCGACGACAACCTCCAGATGGTCAGGGCGTCGGGAATAAGTCACAGCATGCAGCAACGGAACGCCCGTGGATTGCGCCAGACGCTCAATACCTGTGGGCAGACTCAGGTTGCCGCCCAGAAAAGGGTTACCACGCAAGCGGCCAAACTCAGGTCGCCATGCATCAGCCAGAATCACCCACGCTTGCCCCGCCCGCAGGCTTTCATGCACCGGGCGCAGCCCTTCACTCGTGGTGTGCCATTTTCCACCCGTCACCTCGGTATAGCCTTGAATTTTTCGCAGCAAAAAACGGCGCTGCGCAGCCTCAAGCTCCGGATTGTCCAAGACCGGCATGGTCAGAACATTGGTAGCGACACCCTCCCTCGCCAAAGCAACCGGGGCCGTCAGAAGCCGGTCATAGTGATTGAGAACCAGTATGAAGCCCTTGCCTTGGCGAGCAAGGCCTTTGGCAAACTCGGCACCTTGCAGATCAATGGTCGGCCCTCCGGAACGGCCCAGGCGGCTGAAGGCCATGGCATCCACCATCTCCTGCGCTAACATGTCCAAGTGGGCGCGAGCCCATTGCACATGCTGCCCCCCCGTGGCTTGCGGGAAGACCCGGGCAAACAAGCTTTCGAGCCAGCGCAGCAGGTGCTCGCGCTCCGCCGCTGATTCCCGCCCTATCCGCCCGGCCAGCCGCCAGGGCAGGGTCGTAGGCAGCCGGGCAATGAAAGGGAAAAGCAGGTCCAGAGACCAGGCTCGCGTCATTCCACCAGCACCCATTCGTGTTCCAGCCAGGCAACACCAAACTCCCGGTGCTTCTGGTTCAGCACGGTAAAGGGCTGGATAAGTTCCGCCATGTCCAGCACCTGGATACCTGAATCATCCAGGACATAGACGCTCCAGAGGTATTCACCCGACAGGAGCGGCAAGCGTGGGAACCTGGCGCGAATGCGGTGGCTGCCAGTGCCCTGCAGCGGCTTACCCTCGGCACGAAACTGCGTGCTCGTGCCAAAAACGTTGTCCTTGTCCGGGCGAACAATTGCAAACAACACATGAAACGGCGCGTCAGCATAGGACTCGATCTCGATCTCTACCGACAGATCCTGAAACGAATCCACCTGCGCAGGGTTGATGCCGTCCCCCGTTTCGATCGTCAGGCCTGCGATTTTTACCAGCGGTGCTCCCGACGAAGACGCCGCTGCGGGCTGCGCCGCTTCATCCTTTTTTGCAGCCTCATGGGCCTCGACGCGCAGGTGGGCATACCTGCGTCGCTCATGGGATTCGTAGGCGGTCACCACGTCCTCGGTCGCTCCGATCGCTTGCACGCGACCACCGTGTATCCATGCCGCCCGCTGACAGAGGCTTCGTACCTGATACAGGTTGTGGGAACAGAAAAGCACCGTGGCGCCTCGCTCACGAAGCTCCAGAATGCGATTGAGGCTCTTCTTCTGGAAATGCAGGTCACCCACGGAGAGCGCCTCGTCCACGATCAATACATCCGGATCGATGGCCGTCGCAGCGGCAAAAGCCAGCCGCATGAACATGCCCGATGAGTAGGTCTTCACCGGCCGCTCCAGCGTTTCCTTGGTCAACTCCGAGAACGCAGTGGCACGGACAATGAAGTCCTCCATGGCGGCGCCCTCCAGCCCATGCAACGCGGCCATGAAGCGGATGTTGTCGTAGCCGGACTCCTCCGGGTGAAACCCCGCACCAAGCTCCAGCAACGCGGCAACGCGGCCTTCTTGAAACACCTGCCCACGGGTGGGACGGATGGTGCCTGCCGCGATTTTCAGCAAGGTGCTTTTGCCCGCACCGTTTTCGCCGATGAGGCCAAACGTTTCGCCGGCCTGCACCTCAAAATCCACCCCGGTCAAAGCGACATGAATACGGTGGCGCTGCTTACGCGTCACCCACTCCCAAAGCCGGTCCTGCGGACGGCTGTAGACCATATAGGTCTTTTCAATGCCTTCAAAGCGGATCGTCATGGCTTTACAAGGCCTCGCCCAGTGCAGACTTCATTGAGCGGAAGAACCACCACCCCCCTCCACCCAGCAACAACACCCATACGGCCAAGGCCACGGGGGTTCCCGGCGGTACCGGCATATGCAATACAGTGCTCTGCACCATCAGGACCAGGCAAGCTACGGGGTTGAAAAGGAACCAGTTGTGGAATTTCTCCGGCACCTGGGACAGGGGGTATACGACAGGTGTTAGGTAGAACCAGAGCTGCAGCGCGAAGGCCACCATGGAGCCCACATCACGCCACAGAAAGTGGGCCATGCTCAGCAACAACGTAAGACCAAAGGTCAGCGCAATCTGGGCCAGCACCAGAATCGGTAGCCAAGCCAGTGACGCGTAAGGCCCCACACCCTGCACCACCGACAAGACAATCAACAGCGCATAGCCAATACCCAGAACGAGCAGGCTGCCGCCAACGGACACTGCGGGCAGTATCTCCGCAGGCATAGGCTGCTTGCGCAGAAAATCCTCGTACGCCGCCAAAGACCCAACCCCCCGGCCAATGGCATCGGTAAAGGGCAGCCAGACTGCAAGCCCTGCCAGAAGGTGCAGCAGATAGCCATTGTTCACGTCCAGCCCGGGCACCCGCACCGCCAGCACCAAGCCAAAAAGAACATAGAAGATAGCCAGCGTGGCTACGGGCTGAACAAAAGCCCAGGCAAAACCCAATACCGAACCGGCATAGCGCGTCTTGAACTCGCGCACCATCCAGTACCGCCAAAGCACCCACAACTGGCGCGCATTGCGCGGCGCTGCCGATGAGACCCCAGTGGAATGGGAAACAGGGCGCGTCATGCTACCGTCCGCAGCCATTCGACCGATTTGGCCACCCCATCCTCGAAAGCCATCGTCGGCTTCCAGAACAGCTCGTTCCGGGCACGCTGAATGTCCAACACATTGACCGGTGGGTCAAAAGGACGCGCAGGGAATACACGCCGTTCTACGGCATGCCCCAACAACTGCTCCAGTGTGTGCACAATATCGTTGACGCTGTGCCCTGCACCACCGCCAATGTTGAATATCCGGGTCTCCCCCTCATGGCGTGCCGCTGCTGCGAACGCATATCCCACATCCGCAGCGTAAACAAAATCGCGCACCACGGACCCGTCCCCCCACACATCCAGCGGTTGCGCATTGAGCGCACGGTGTGCAAAAACGGCAATCACGCCTTGGACCCCATGGGGTTGCTGCCACTCACCGTAGGGATTGCTCAAACGCAGAATCCGGCATGGCAGGCCATGCTGTGCCTCTTCGATGCGCAAGTGGTGCTCAATCGCCAGTTTGGTGGCGCCGTAGGCCCCCATGGGCATGGTGGGGTGGGCCTCACACAAAGGCACATACTGCGGCCGCCCGTACACCGCCCCACCGGATGACGCAAACAGCAACCTGGGGCGCGCGGCCTTTTTGCGCAATTCCTGAAGAAGGCGCAAGGTTCCCACCAGATTGGTCTGGACATCCTGGATGGGGTCCTCACTGGCCGTGGCCGGCACCGTGGAGGAAGCGAGGTGAACAATCACGTCTGCCCCCCCCACCACATCCCACCAGGAGGGCAGGTCAAAACAATCTGCCTGCACCTCTCCCGCCAGCCAGGGAGCACTACCCGCAGCCGACAATGACCGGTCTACCGACCACACCTCTGCGCCCTCCGACGCCATGGCACGCCCAATATGGCGCCCCAGAAACCCAGCACCTCCCAGAATCGCGCAACGCATCAGGAAGTCTCCACTTGCTGCTGGGTGCGCGCGTGCAGCAGGGCGGCTTCA
The DNA here is from genome assembly GCF_057597245.1 of Acidovorax sp. NN32. Lineage (NCBI taxonomy): Bacteria > Pseudomonadati > Pseudomonadota > Betaproteobacteria > Burkholderiales > Comamonadaceae > Acidovorax > Acidovorax sp. NN32. Next base: position 845,970 of record NZ_CP199679.1, on the reverse strand, counting down.
AAGTCCTTCGCAACCATGTCCCAAGTCTGCGCCCGCGCAAACTTTTCGGCCCGCACGCTCAAGGCATGGCGCCGTTCATCGTTCTGCAACAAGTCACAGACTGCATCCGCCAACCCCTCGGGCGAAGACTCCGCCAAAGCGGCCACGTCTTCGTTGAGGAGCCATTCCACATTGGGCCCCCGATTCGAAACCACGGCACAACCCGAAGCCATCAACTCCAGGGGCAACAGCGATGCATTCGTGAGCGACAGAACCAGCGCCACATCGCACTGGCTGTAGAGATCCGGCAGATCATCGAGGGCCACAGTTCCACACCCCAAGTGTGGAAACGGAATGTGATAGCCAGCCGTGTCCCAGCCCGCCAGTACGAACTGGACGTCGGGCATCCGCTCCCATACTGCGTTCAGCACCAGAAGTCCGATCTCAAACGCCCTGCGGGGCGTGGGGGGACGCGCGTAGAAGAACACCCGGCGAATTTCCGGCTCCCTGCGCGGCAAGCGCCGGTAACGCTCTAGTTCCACACCAAAACCTATAGCGTGGGTGGTCATGCCATATTCATTCGCCAACTTGCTGGCCAGCCAGCCGCCCGCCGTGATGCCGAAAAATCCAAAGGTGTAAGTATTCTGTGCCAGGACCGACTCCGACCCGACGGGGTAAAAATGCGGCTCGTAGTCCTGTACAAAGTAGAGCTTGTGCTTCGCGCCCGTAAAGGCGCGTACGGTGTAGGCAGTGTCCCATCCCGTAGCAATGGAGAATTCGCACGGCGGCAGATCTTCAAGACCCAACAACACCTGCGCCTGAAGCGGAAAGAAGTGCTTCCGAATGGCCTCGCGGGCCTCCTGCGCATCGTGGTGCATGACGGGCTTGCCGATCACGATACTGGAGGTGTAGCCCATCTGCTCCAGATGCCAGATGGTGCGGAAGATGTTCAGATGGCCACCGGACCCGACATTGAAGTCAGGAATAAACCACAGCAAGGTGCCCGGCTTGGCCTCACCCGACTGGGCAGGCAAGACATAAGGCAGGGCAAAGTCGTAGTGTCGAAAGACATCCACATACTTCCCTGGGCCTTGGCGCAGGCGACGCACCACAGCACGCAGGGCGGCAAAAACACCTTCCTTGCGCGCCATTTCTTTCACACGCCAGATCTTCTTGGACAGATTCAACGCCATGGTCAGACAGCTCCCGCACGCTGCAATTGCTCATCGCGCGACACCGAGCGCAGCAGCCAAGCGGGCAAACGGTCATGGTGCGTGCCCAGGTATTGTCCCGAAACCCTCGCCATTTCAATGAAGCCCATGTAAATCGCATTTTTACAAAGGCGCCAGCCCTGCAGCCCCCCGCTGCGCAACCAGCCAAGATCCCGCTTAGCCAAGTACAGACCAGACTTCAAAGCCTGCGCCAAGCTGTCCTGAATGCGATAGCCAAAGTAGAGATGGAATGAGCGTGCTTCGTCAAAATTGCGCTGCAACGTCTCCCACACACCGAAATCGTGCGAATGGTAGACCACCGCATCTGGCACAAAGGCCTTCGCGTGCCCCGCCTCAATGGCGCGCAGCGCCCATGTCTGGTCCTCTGCAAATGCCACTTCTGGCAAAGGCAGTTGCTCCCACACCGAGCGGCGGATGCATGAATTGTTGCTGGAAAAAAAGTGCAGCCACTGGCGATAACCAGTATCTCTAGCAAACCGGACGGGGTCTTCAAGGCGAACCACGGACAGCTTGTCGCCAAAGCCGGCAAAATGCTGGTTCAGCTCACAGTGCGTAATATGCCGCGCTTGGGGATGGGCTCGATGAGGACCAAAAGCCCCCGCCACACCTGGCTCAGCGTCGCAGCCCTGCACCATGTTGTACAACCATTTGGGGCTCGCAGGTCGCGCATCTTGCGTGATAAACACCAGAAACTGCCCCCTTGCCATGGAAGCCAGTAGATTGCGTGTACGCCCGTGGCCGAACTCTGCCGCAGGAATAGTCTCTACGCGAACGCCACGCTGCCGGGCGCATTCCACAGAATCGTCGGATGATCCGGAGTCCACCACAATGACCTCGAATGGCCACGGCGCTTGCTGCGACAGCACGGCATCCAGCACTTCACCCAGCAAGGGCCCTCCGTTCTTGACGGGGATCAACACGGAGGCGCGCATTTCAGTCATGGGCAGTCAGCATGGAGCTCAGTTGGTGGAAAAGCGCCATGCGCCTTGTGGTCACATTGCGCATTTTGGTTTAACCACCATGGCAATCCGCAAAACCTGCCATTGTACTGCGCCGCCCAAAAACAGCACCCTGACCTCTTGCCTCGACCAAGCTCAAGCTACTTGGCCATCGTCTGCTTCAAGAACATTGCCCTGATGGCTGCGTTGTCCAGCTCTACCCCATACTTCGCAAACAAGTCGCTACGGACTTTCTTAGCCCCTTCCTGGCGGCAGTAAGCTACCGAACGGGCAGGCACAGACAACGCCACCTCTTCCCACGCCAACTGACGGCCTTCACGCTTCTCATTGACCTTGAAGAGATAGGCAAAGTTACCTTCACGCAATGGCCCCACCATTTCGCCTTGCTTTGCTGTAGCCAAAACACGGAGCACGCTGGCTTCTTCGTCAAAAAGCGTAATCCATCCCAAATCACCCTGAGGATCCAGCTTGTAGACAGCCTCTGCCTGCTTGGTCAGGTCATCAAACGACTTCTTCCCTGCAGCAACATCGCCAGCCTCCTTCATCAGCCAGGCAGCAGCCGACTCACCTTCGACGGTTTCAGATGCCGGCAGAATGACGCGACTCAGCCTGGCCATGGGCGGCACCCGGAAAGCCTGAGGGTTATCGTTGAAGTATTGACGCGATGCCTTCTCGTCGGCTGGAGGCATACAGGCTGGAGCGAGCTTTGCGTACACAGCTTGCGCATAAATATCATCGAACCGCTGCGCCTCCCGCCCTTCTTCATGTGGGACCCCTACCTGCTTACCCTCCAGGGAGAACACCCGCACCGCAGCCATTTCCCGCAACACGGTTTGCACGCCCCAAGCACTGCGACTGGTAGGGCGAAGGTCAACGCGCTTCTCCAAATAAGCCGAAAGATCAGCCTGGCTGATCGTTTCACCATTGGAGAAACGAACCAACGTATCTGACGCATTCGCCAAAGAGGCAGTTGCGACAGCGGCGCACATGATCAAGCTGCGAACCCAGCCCAGATTGCACAGAGTAGAGGTCATAGAAATTTCTGCAAAAAAACAAACTCACAAGCGTTCAGCGGCGCGATCCCAAAGAGGGCTATAGATCACGTCCACTACCGCATCGACAGAATTGAGCACCACAATATCCTGCTCACCATCGCCATCGACATCGATGAGTTGCAAGCCCGTAGAGAACCCGCTGGTCTTTATCCAACGGGTTTCCAGCACTTTGGCATCGGCATCGAGGCGCTGCAGATAGAGCTTTCCGTCATCAGCCCATACCACCAAATCGTCAGACAGGGGCGCAACGGCGACGCTGCCGGTCAGAGGTGACTGTATGTATTGGAGTTCCCCGGTTTGCATGTTGATACGGGCATTGCGCGCACCCGTTTCCAGAGCCACATACAACCATTGCCCCGAAGGAGAAGGCCGCGCGTGGCGCGCCACAGCGCCAAAAGTAGCCAGCACACGGGGAGCAGCAAGGAGGTCAACGTCGGAAACCGCGACCACCTTGCGATCATCCAGACACGCTACGGCAATTCCGCCACCGGCCGTGCCCGGAACTTTGCTCACTTGAACAGGATGCCAAGGCGCCTCACACCAACGCACACTCTTGGGCGCAGCCGCTTGCGCCCCACCCTCCTGCCAATCTATCCACGCAACATTCTTGCCACTGTAGGGTGTTGCCAGCATTTTGTATCGACCTTGCGAGGCACTCACGAGAATGACATCCCGCGGAGCAAAACCTACAGGCGCCTGATGCACCCGCACCAAGCGGTCGCCCTCAACCCTGAAAATATCGAGGCTGCCCGTGGCCTCCACGGCAGCAGCCACCAGCGTGTCTGACAGCCAGATAGCAGAGTCTGGATGGTAAGCCACAGACTGGCGATCCAGTTGGCGTGTCGTGCGCCTATTGATTTGCTGCAGAACGACGCGGCCTTCTTCGTGCTCAACATACACGAAGCGGCATTCGCCCTTGGCAAAACAACGTACTTCGCCGCCCCAAACCATGTGCGCTTCAATGGCAATTCGATCCGAAGCCTTTTGATCCGTCGGCGCCTTGACAGAAGGCGCCTCCCCCTTCACAGCAACGGGGGGCGCCTGACAACCCAGCAAAACCGAAACCCCTAGCGCAGCAAGCAGTCGGAAAGGAGCGGAGGAAGACAATTTCATAGAAACCCCAAAACATGCAAAAAAAATGGCGCCCAAGGGCGCCATTTTTTGAAGCAGCCCGTTGGGCTACCATTTTTTCTGACTGAGCACAGCAACTAGTACCGCGCTCATCGAGAAAATTAGTTGTGCGTGCCAAGGATGGACTGCACAGCGCCGAAGGCAGGCATGCTGATCACGCTGTACGTGAACACAGAACCACCCAGGGAGAAGAACGACGAACCGTCAGCACCTGGGAAATCATCAGGCTGCTTAGCCATTGGCGACCACTCGATGAAACCATCGGCGAAGTTGGCTGGACGGCCAGGGATCGTTTCTGGGTTGAAGAACGACAGTTCTGCTTCCGCCAGAGCGAAGTTCACCGACTTGCGGTTTTGAGCTGCGTCGAACATGTTGACCGTGTGGGTACCACGGTGGTCACCAGTCGACCACACCACGATACGCGTTTCCAGACCGGCGTTCAGGGTGTTGTCCACAGCGTAGCGCATTGCAAAGGAAGGCGTAGCCGAAGCAACGCCGCCCGTCACGGTGCGAGCGCCAGCGACTGCCAGCAGGCTGGTTGCGCCCAGGGTCGTCAGATCAGAGCCAGTAGCCAGGGTCAGAGGACCATCGATCACAGGAACGTAAGCAACGTCTTGTGCGGTGGTGGTCACTTGGAACGCGCTAGCGCCGATAGCACCGTTGGCGGCGACACCTGCGGTGGCATTTGCCACGTTACATGCGGTAGCTGCGGTGGTGCTGGCAGTGTTTGCACCCACAGCGAACACCAGGTAGCCACGGGTACCAGCCAGGCCTTGACCGGCTTGCTGCGACCAGACGAAGGGCTCGAAGTCCTTGTTGGTCATGGGGAAGCAACCGTCGGTAACGTGGTTGGAGTTCGCATCAAAGAACGTCCAGAACACGGGCACAACGTTGCCGGTGTTGTTGACCAGACCCACTGCAGTGGTGTCGGTATCGCCGTTGTGGATCACGTTAGGAACCACGAAACCATTGCTGTACGTACCCACGGTGTACGCCTGCGCCACACCAGCACTCAGCGCAGCGGCTGCAACGGCTGCCATTGCAAATTTTTTCATCTTCTCAGTCCTTAGATAATTGAAGGAAGCTTTCCCACCCTGTGCGGGATCTGCAACCCATCCGTACTCCGTTTGGGTTGATGCAATCTTATACTGATACCTTTGATTTTTTCAACCTATTTCCACCAGAAACCCAACACGCCCTTGTTTGTTGCACTCAAACAACGAAGTATCACTGGGCTGTTGGAAACATGACACTGCGCCGCTGCACATGGTGCCACACACCGTCAATGCGGCGCCATTCGTCTTCGGTCGCAGCCTCTTGCTTTTTCAAGCGCAGCAACGGTAAAGAGTAGCGCATCCACACATTGACAGTCGCGCGGTCGCCCTCAATGGCGCGCACCCCGCGCACCTCCACCGCATCGAATGTAATGCCTCCACGCTTGAGATAGCCCTCTAGGGTGGCGCTCGGATCCTTGGACATTTCTTCATAGGCCCAGGCACTCACGCGGTCGTTTTTCTGAATGAGCGCCCAGTACGCCTTCGACCGGGCCAGTAGTGCAGCTTGGTCATCTTCGGCCGACACCACTGCACCCCCAGCGGTAGCGCAGCCCACCAGCACTGCCAGTACCGCAGGCGCTGCCAAGGTCGCGACGAGATGACGACGGGTAACAGGTTTTGTCATGTAAAGAATCTCCTGATTGACTATCTATATATGGGATACGCCACGCTGGCTAGGGCCATAGCAGCCAGGCGCAGTCAGCGCGAAGGTTGCAACTGGGCATCTGGGGGGCGGAAACTCATGGGTTGGGCCTGCAAAGACAAGGAGCGCATGCGTTCGCGCATCTCCGCACTAGCCGAACGCAGTTGATCGTCGTCCTCCAGGGCGCGGGGCGTCATTAGCACCAGCAGCTCCGTGCGTCTACGCTGGTTTGACGTATTTGAGAATAAGGCCCCCAACACCGGGACGTCTGCAAGCCCCGGCAAACCGGCACGGCTGTTGGTGTCATTTTCACGGATCAACCCACCCAGAACGATGGACTCGCCGGAACGCACTGCGACACGCGTTTGTATTTGCCGGGTCTGAAAGGACCGCTGACTCGTCACAACGTCCCTGTCACCCACATCAGTGACTTGCTGAGAGATATCCATGGAGATCAACCCCCCCGCATTGACGGATGGCGTGACTGAGAGCATCACACCAGTATCTTTGTAAGTAATGGACTGAGTGATAAAGCTACTGCCAGTAGCGGCCGAAGTTGAACTCAGAATGGGCTGCTGGTCTCCTACTTGAATGGTCGCGGTGTGGTTGTTCAGAACCAGGAGCGACGGACTGGATAACAACCGGACCTGATTTTTTGAGGCAACGGCGTTCAGCGCGGCGCGAACCACGTTCGCCTTGGTGATGGTGTACGAAAAGCCAGGCACTTTAGGGCCTATCCCGCTGATTTCGCTGTTGAGATCCAACAGTGCCCCACCTTGGCGGTCCCTGCTAAGACCGTTCTGCAGGAACCACTCCACACCATATTCAAGGTTGCCCGTGAGACTCACCTCCACGATACTGGCCTCGATCAACACCTGCATCGGAGCCTTGTCCAGTTCGCGCAGAGCCTGCTCGATGCGGCGGTATTCGGTGCGCGGAGCGCGAATCAGGAGTGCATTGCGCTTTTCGTCGGCAACCACACGCACGTTGCCATCCAATTGACTCGTTGACGTAAGGGATGTGTTGTTCGAAGAAGTTCTGTTTCCGCCAGCACCCAGCGCGGCGTTCATAGGACTACTGCCAGTGCCAGTGCCGGAGCTGCTGCTATTGCCATAGAGGCCACTGGAACTGCCCGTATTGCCAGTGCTGCCCGTACCCAGACCGGAGCCCCCCGCCCCCCGAGAGAACTGCGTGGGCGCCGAGCCCGCCGCGACTCCACCCGAGCCGGCTTGCCCGGACTGCCCACCAAAGAGGCCATTGAGCATTTCCGCCAGCTGCAATGCCGAGCCGTTTTGCACCGGATACACAAACAGGCTGGCCTCCAGCGTATCGGTGGGACGGTCCAGGCGACGGATCCAGGTTTCCACCTGGGCCAACAAATGACTGCGCGGCGTGACCACCACCAGGGCATTCAGGCGCTCAACGGGAAAGACGCGAATCAAGCCACCCAAAGGGGTCGCCATCTGGGCGCCGGCACCGCTGGCACCACCACTTGCGGCCGCACCACCTGCAGCACCACCCGACGTGCTAGGCGCGCCCCCCGCAGGTGCGGCACCAGCCCCCCCATAGGGATCGGAGGATTTGTCAGAGCCTAGCATCGCCTGCAGGGCATCCCGTACCACGTTGACGTTGGCGTTTTCCAACACGAACACACCCAGCGACATGCCAGAGAGAAAGTCCACGTCGAACGCTTCCACCATTTCCAGCCAACCACCCAACTGGGCCTTGCTGCCCTGCAGCACCAGCAGGTTGCGCAGGGAGTCCACGTAGACGATGGCCTCACGGGGTGCGATAGGCGCCAGAATCTTGGCCATCTCGGCCGCTGCAATGTGGTTCAAGGGAACGATAACCGTCCCGGCACCCGACAGATCCTTGAATTTGGACGCCCCCACCACCGGGCGCGCGCCCACGGTAACGGTACGCTTGGTCACATGGTAGACCCCCGCGTTGTCACGGACGATGGCCAAGTCGTGGGGCAACAACACCGCATCCAGCACATCCAGAACCTGACTGCGCAGCAGCGGCTGGCGCGTATGCAGGCTCACCACCGTTTCGCCACCAGCGTCAATGGTGTAGTTGAGCTTGAGCAGGTCTCCTAGCAACGCTGTAGCCAAGTTGCTGACAGTGACATTCTCGAAATTGAGTGCCACCTTGTCGCCCTTGGCAAGCACGGGATCGATCGCAGGCGCCTTGTCGCGCTTGAAAAACTGGTCGTTGCCAGGATAAAGCTTGGTGCTGGAAGAAGCATTCTTTTGCGCCTGCTCCTTGGGCGCTGACGCTGCCGGTGCAGGGCTTGGCGCAACTGGCGCAGCCGCAGCTGCAACAGGCTGCGATGGCCCCGGTGCTCCGCCAACTGCGACCTTGGAGTCCGCAACTCCGGACGCCGCAGGACCTCCCTGCGTGCTGGCACAGCCTGCCGCCAGCAATGCGAGCAAGAGGATGGATGGCCGAATATTCATAGAGATAGCTCCAATATTGGGGTACGCCGCTAGGGCTTATTGATTTGTTGCAGGCCTGCGCAGGCGGTCACCGATCGGTCCGGCTTTCACGGCCGCCGCACTTCCCGCTTCCAGCGGGCGCTCTACACGTTGGTCATCAGCTGACACAAAGAGAGCCTTGCGGCCATCAAAGGATTCAACTCGCCAGGGTTTGGTTTCCCCGGTGATCTTGAGGGTGCTGCCATCGGGGCGCTGCAAGATGGCCACACGCTCCTTGCCAGACTCAAATACTGCAGTGAGGCGCGCCTGCAGCAACTCCGTGACCAGACTGGTCTTTTTTTCTTCCACCGCCACCGGGCGCCGCGATGCCCACAACAAGGGACGCTCCACTGCCTGCTTCGCCCGGACCTTGATCACCGGGGGCATGGGCTCAACCTTTGGAAGATCGGGCCGGCGCGCTTGCGGCGGGTTCCAGCGCTCTTTTTCGGTATGCCACCAGTAAGCGCTCGCAGCCACAGCTACGGCACCCAGGACGGGGCCGACGTACCAGGGTTTGATCATGGCTTGGCCTTTTCTGGTGCCAAGGGGGCCTCCAGCTGCAAAGACAGGCGTGCATTTTGCGGACCCGCGCCGGAACTTGCCCCCTCACGCGTGATGTTCGCGGTGCGTACCCAGAAAGGAGGGCGGTGCGTCTGAAGACTTTCCATAAAACTCACCAACTTGACCCATTCACCATTCACGGTTGCCGTCAAGCGTATGCGCGCCAGCTTGCCATCCACCCCAGGTTCCAGTGCGACCTGGGACGAAACCAGCGTGCCGCCAGAAGCCATGATCATCTGGCGAAGCTTCTGCTGGATATCGTTTTGAGAAGTTTCGCCAGCAGGGTGCACCAGCGGGGCAACTGTACTGCTCGCAGCGCTGAGCAGGGTTTCGATTTCAGCGCCGGCGTTCACCACCCCTTCCAGGCGTTCGCTGCGGGGCTCCAGTTGTTGCAGGGCGTTGTTGTAACGCGCCCAGAGAGTGCTGTAAATCAGAGCGGCACAAGCCAAGGCGCCAACAAACAGCACCAGCAGCAAAACCATCGAATGACGGCGCCATACATTCATTTTCATGGTTTTGCTCCCTCGCCCCGCCAGCGCATTTCAAACGTGAAGCGCTCTTTATTCAGCGTGCCGTCGCGCACATTTGCCCCGGTGGCGCGCACATCCACCAAGCCAGGCTGGCGCCCTAGATGCCCAATAAGTTCGGTAGCGTTAGCCGTCAAGCCCGTGATCCGGATTTCGCTACCGTTGACTTCGATGCGATCGAGCCAGGTGTCGGCAGGAATAGCGGCGGAAAGCGCATCCACGACACTGGCGAGAGGCAGGTCCGTACTGATGTTCTTGCGAAGCTCTTCCGCCAGCTCTGCTTGGCGACGCAGTTCATCCATCTTCTGGCGCAAGGGAGCCGCCTTGGGCTCCAGCATGTTGACGTGCTCCACAGCGCGGACCACGGCCTGGCGCTTCAAGACCAGCGGCATGAGTGCCGGCAATGACAATGCTGCGAGCAGGACAAGCACCAGCCCCACCCCCAACCAATCCATCCAACGCTGGCGGCTGTACTGCTTTTGCCACGCCGCTGTACGGACGGGAAGCGCGCGCCCCTGGCGCATCAGATATACAGGGGCATTTTCGGCAAACCCGTGCTGAGTCAATTGCTCGGCCAGGGTGTTGCGTCGGCACATGCCCCACTCCACCATCCAACCACCTTGGGCTTGAGGTTCTGCCCACCATGCCGCCACAATCTGTTCCGGCGGCATGGGAGAGACCCGCCACAGGGCTTCTTCGACGCCGCCTGCCAACGAGCGCCGCGGCATATCCGGCAACTGCACGGTGCCCCAAAGACAGCCGGACTCCGGTACCAGCAGGCTGGAAGCCTTTCGGTTGTTGGCGCGCTTGCGGGCACGGGTTCCAATAATGGTCCAACGCCCTCCGTCGAACGCAATGGCTGCACTCGCGACTGCAGGCCAGGCGCCATGCTCCATGAGAACGCGCTTGAGATCACCGAAACCCCATGCCATTCGGTCCAGTGTTTTTTGCGCACGAAGAGATAGCTGCCCCCAACCTGTCATGGCTTGAATTCCTGTTCCGGCTTGTTTAAGCGGCGTGTCGGCTCCAAAGAGAGCGTTGTCCAGGGCGTCAGACCACCGGGACGCTCGCTGAGATCGATCCATGCCTCACGCTGCCACCAGCGATCACCTTCAGCCCGCACAAAAGCATTGAGGCGCACTGTCAGGCCGCCTCCAGCGCGGGCAGGCGAGAAAAATTCGGCTGCAGCTCCTGTCAAAAGCACGCCAGCCCGCGTTTCCTGTGGGGAGTTGTGAATGCGCGCCCCCAAACCTGGCTGTCCCGTGAGGACGTCGATCAGGGCGGGGGGGGCTGAATCGATTTCGATGCGTTGCTGCCCATTGATACCCAAGTGGGGCGCGATTATCTCATAGAGCTCAGATGTCATTCCCAGGACTGATCTCAGTTCCGAAAGGTCATCCAGCGCGCCATTTCGAGGCAGGGAGGGCCAGCCAGCAGCGCGGTATTGGGCAGCCTCAGCCCCGCCCACCCCACCTGGCGTGTCGTCAGGGTCGATGAAGTCCCGCACACGTGAGGTCAAGATGGCAGCCTCCCCCGAGGAGAGCCCTCCAGCTCTTTGAAAGAGCGCCTGCAGCAAAGCTTCGCTGGCGACATTAACGTCTACCAGCCCTCCAGAGGGCGTGATCTCCACCCAGATGTCATTCGACCCCATTGGCAAACGTTGAATGCGGTACCAACTGTCTGCGGTCTTTTCGGTCATCATTCGCTGCGCTGTCAGTTGGATCGCGGCGTCCAGCACGGACTCAGCGCGCAAGCGTTCCAAATCCAGCGCTGCGCGCTGCGTTTGCTGGCGAATCCCCCGTGAACTCGCCATCACCACCAATGACAAGGACGCCACCAGCCACAGCACCAGAATCAGCGCTGCGCCCCGGCTGCCGTGTTTCGACCGCTTCATCACCTTGCCCTCGCGAGAGGGAACACCAGAGGAGGCCAGTCTCCGCGCGCATCGGCAATTTCCACCCGGATACGTGCCGGGTACTGCGCTTTGGCAGAGTCCCATTGCTGAGTCCACTGACCCGTCAGACCGTCCTGGTAATGCCACTGAAGCGTTCGCACATCCGACAGAAGTGTTTCGCGCAAAGCCTTGCCCCAGTCCAGCGCCATCAGTGCTCCGTCATAAGGAACGGCTTCTACCGACAGATCGACGCGCCCATCGGCATGGCGCAGGGGGCTCATGCGAAATACATAGAGCCCCCCAGCATCCCCCCGCTCTGGCAATGGCGCCACCCAGATCGCACCCGCAGCATTTCCGCTAAAAAAATTCACAAAGATGTTTTCGTCGCGCCGACTCAACAAGCGCAGGGTGTCAAACTTGCGTCCCAGCCATTGGCTGACCACCAACATGCGTTCAGAGCGCTCAATGACACGCTGGTTGCGCTCCTCCGAACGCCCGATGACCCCCACGCCCGCAAACATCAAAGCGACCACTGCGGACGTCACGGCCAATGCGACCAGCAACTCCAACAAGGTAAAACCACGGGAGGTTTTTCGAAAAGAGTGGGTCATGGTGCGGACCTGTAGGGCTTCCATGTGGTCCATGTGACGGCCGTCACCCCATCTTTACTGACCTCTACGGTCACCCTTGCCGCACGCAAAGGTGGCCCAGCTACCGGGCGACCACTCTCGTCCATCATTTGGACCGGTTCGGGCGCCACCTGAATCCGCCAATTCCAATCACCCGCCCGCCCGGAATCCTGCCGCATCAAATCCTCTGCAAAGGTTCCAGCAGCCACTGCCGACCTGGCCACAAGAGAGGCCTCCACCCGAGCCTGTACATCCACCACATTCTTGGAGCCTTGCCCCACGCTGCGGTAAAGACTTGCCAGCGCAATGGAAGCAATTGCCATGGCGACCAAGGCCTCCAGCAAACTGAACCCCCGTTGATTCCGTGGCGCTCGCCTGAATGACTTGAAAATAGGATCAATCAGGGGCAACAGACAGCACGTCACGGTCATGACTGGGCCGCGACCATGGATTGCTCCACCGTCCCAAGGAGCCAGTTCACGCGAAAGCTGACGCCCTGCCCACCTCTTAGCACTGCAAGCCGCCCGCCACGTGCGCCGCCGTCGGAATTGAACACAAAAATAGGTTCTCCCACGGCAGTTGCAGTTTTGCCAGTCCGCGAATTGCGTTCAATCGCTTCCCACTGGACCACCAGTGATGCAGGCACCTCCAGGGCCAGGCGCCCGTCAACCACCAGCCTGCGAATGTCTGACTGGTAGGTCACGGTCACCGAACGGCCTTCCTGGACGCTGAGCGCACGCGCTTTGTTCAATTGGCTGGAAACATCCCGTACCGTCTGGTTGTAGCGTGACCGCTCCATGTACGCCTGCCCGCCCGCACCTACCACGGAGACAGTAATGGCAGCCAGCACCAGCACGACCAGCATCTCCAACAACGTGAAGCCACGGATGCGGAGGTCTGACGCCAACAAAGGGCGGCTCATGCGAAACAAGTCACCAGACGGCACTGGGGAGTGGAAAGCGCAACAGAGCGTCAGTTAAAAACGTCCGCGTTCTCACCGTCACCGCCCGGCTTGGCGTCGGACCCCAGAGAGAACACGTCGGGCCCGCCATTGCGTCCCGGGTTTTTGTACAAATAGGCGGCACCCCAAGGATCAGAAGGCAGGCCCTTCTTCAGGTAGGGACCATTCCATCCCTGGGCCGTTGCAGGCCGCTCTGCCAGGGCACGCAGCCCTTCCGCATCATTGGGATAACGGCCGACATCCAGCTTGAAAAGGTCCAGACTCTGCTCAATTTCCGAGATCTGAATGCGGGCCGTCTTGGACTTGGCACCGCCGAGTTGATCAAGCACCTTCGGGCCCACCAGCCCGGCAAGCAACGTCAGAATCACCAGAACCACCAGCAACTCAATCAGCGTGAACCCGGAGGAACGCTGCGCTCGCGCCATTGCTTTGTGTTCAAAATTCACTACATTCATTTCAAAATCTCTCAAATAATCCAGAATCAAATTGTGTCGTTGATCGACAAAACGCCACCCAGAATCGCAATAATAATGAAGGCAACCAAGGCCCCCAAAACAATAATAATCAAGGGCTCCATGGCTGCCAAAACACGCCCCATGGTACGCCGACCTTCATCCTCGTAACGATCTGCCAAACCCAGCAGAGTAATATCAAGCTGCCCTGTTTCCTCAGCAACCCGAATAAGCTGCGGGGTGCTGGATTTTCCAAAGTAAGGAGAGACAAACCCTGTGGAAAGTCGTTTGCCTGTTTTTACAATACCCACCAGAGGTTCAATATCCTTGCGCAATGCGGTATTGGTCAGTGTGTCCACAGCAATGCGCAACGCATCCACCATGGGTACACCGCGCTGCAGCAAGATGCCGAAGGTGCGGAAATAAATAGCAAACTGCAGATTCCGCAACACCTTGCCGAACAAGGGGAGGTCCAACAGCACACTGTCAACGCGCAACCGCCCCGCAGGCGTCGCGCCCCAGCGGGAGCCCAGGAACAAGACCACCGTCAAGCCTAACAGGATTGCCATCCAGTGCGAGCGGATCAGATCACTGAGATCGACCACCAAGCGCGTGGAGTAAGGCAGTTTGTCGCCCATGGAATCAAAAATTTCCCGAAACTGGGGAACCACAAATGCCAGGAGCATCACGACGGACAGCACCGCAACAATCAGCAAGATGACGGGGTACGTCATGGAGGAAATGACGTAGTTGCGAAGCTTGTCCTCTGCCTCCAGTTGCACCGTGAGTTCTTTCAGAACCACATGCAGCGAACCAGAAGTTTCCCCCGCCCGAATCAGAACCAGATATTGGCGCCCAAGATCCCGCTCAAACGGCAGCAGCGACTGGTACAGAGACTTACCGCCACGCACCCCTTCCTCGACCTTGGCAATGAACGCTTTCAGCCGCTCCGTGTTGGCCGTCTCCTTGAGCATGACCAGCGCCTTGTCCAGCGGCATGTTGGCCTGCTTGAGGTGGGCCATCTCGCGGCTGAACAAAAGGATCTCGCCACGTTTGAGCTTGCCTCCCCGGCTTTGCGGCTCATCTTGGGCAACTGCTGCCGACTCGTCTGCAATACGAACCGGCGTCACGCCCTGCCCAATGAGTCGCAGTCGCGCGGTCTCCACGTTCAGCGCGCGGATCGTCCCCTGGCAGGCCTTGCCATCGGACGTGATTCCATCGTATTGAAATTCAATCATTTTGACGCGCAACGCGCAGGACTTCTTCCGCAGTCGTCAGACCTTTGAAGACCTTGGTGGCGCCATCCTGCAACAAGTTCCCCCCGGCATAGGCGCCATCTCCGCCCCCCAACGAAGAACCTCTTTCGAGCACCACTTTTTTTACGTCTTCTGACATTACCAGCAATTCATGAACAGCCAACCGCCCTCGGTAGCCGGTCCCCCGGCATGCAGAACAACCGACGGACCGATAGATGACCTGGCCCTCCTCCATGGCCATGCCCAGGGAGGCTGCGGCAGCCTGCGCCTGGTCCGGCAGCAACGGCGCTTTGCATTCCTCACACAGCTTGCGCACCAGGCGCTGCGCCAGCACGCCAATGACGGACGCCGTGATCAGATAGGGCTCCACCCCCATGTTGATGAGCCGCACGATGGCCCCGAGCGCGCTGTTGGTGTGTAGGGTGGACATGACCAAGTGGCCCGTCAATGCCGCCTGGACCGCAATTTCAGCGGTTTCGCCATCGCGCATTTCCCCGATCATGATCACATCAGGATCCTGGCGGAGAAAGGATCGCAGCACCTTCGCAAAGGTCAGCCCGATCTGGGGCTGGACCTGCACCTGGTTGAGCCATTGCAGCCGGTACTCGACCGGATCTTCCACCGTCAGAATCTTGAGGTTCTCTCCCTCCAGTTCCTGCATGGAGGCATACAGCGTGGTGGACTTCCCGGAGCCTGTGGGACCTGTCACCAGAAAGATCCCATGCGGCACGCTGAGCAGCTGACGCATGGTTTTCAAAGTGGGTGGCGTGAAGTGCAGGCTCT
Organism: Acidovorax sp. NN32; assembly: GCF_057597245.1. Lineage (NCBI taxonomy): Bacteria > Pseudomonadati > Pseudomonadota > Betaproteobacteria > Burkholderiales > Comamonadaceae > Acidovorax > Acidovorax sp. NN32. The sequence goes on along the minus strand of NZ_CP199679.1, from coordinate 830,376 downwards.
CCAACGAGAGCAGGTCGAAGTTCTTTTCCAGCAAGCGCATGACGACCGATTCGCCAAACATGGTGGGAATGGTGGACACGCGAGAGTCCATTTCCTTGCCATGCACGCGCAGCTTGGTGCGCCCGTCCTGCGGCATCCGGCGTTCCGCAATGTCCAGCTGCGAAAGGATCTTGATGCGGGACACCACAGCGGGGGCATCCTTGTTATCAATCTCGTCAATGGGGTACAGCTCGCCGTCCACCCGTATCCGGACCACCGATTTTTCTTCGTAGGTTTCGATGTGAATGTCGGAGGCCTGGGCCGCCACGGCCTGGGAGAGGATATGGCTCACGCGCTGGATGATGGGGGCCTCCGAGGCCATGTCCCTCAGGTGCTCGATGAATTCCGAAGCCTCAAACTGGTCCGCAACGGCTTCTCCTTCCGGCTCCGACTCCTGGACGTACCAGGCATTGAGCTGACTGGATATTTCAGACTCCAGGCCAAAAAAGACCCTGGGCACATCCCCAAAGACCAGGCGCAATGCATCGCGCAATGCCGCGCTCTTCGGATCTACCGACGCGAAATCCGGCGTGGACTCAGCGTCCTCTGCATTTCCCAAAGGAAGCAGGTTGTTGGCCAGCAAAAAGCTGGTGTTCAGCCGCGAAGTTTCCGGCTTTTCCTTCGGGAAAGCGTCCTGACGCACCAAAGGCAATCCGGCCTGCCGGGACAGTGCGGAGTAGACATCCACCTCAGACACCAGCCCCAGACTGATCAGCAGGCGCCCCAGGCGACCGCCCATGGAACGCTGGACCTCTAGCGCCCTCTCCAGGTCATTGCGCGACAATTTCTGGTCCGCAAGGAGCATCTCACCGAGCCTGGGCGCAGCGATATCGACGCTTTCCACTTCACCAATTTCAGCCGAGAGCTTCATTACCAACGCCTTTGAACATTCTTCCAACCACCCAATACCCGGGCCCGACTTGTCTCACTCGGGCGGAGTGAATCACTTGAACCACAGCAAACAGCGGCTTAATCGATCCAATTCGGGGCCCACATAATATTCGCGATACCCAAAAATTCTCGCCCTCAGAGGCCCATCCCTCCACGCAAGGTATTCTGACACGTAGCCTTCATCCAGCCCCAAGGCGCGCAATCGCAGCTGCAGCGCCTGCGCCTGCAGATAGGTAGCCCCACCCAGCCCCCGGACACGCCGGACGATCCCCTGGCCATTCGTCAACAGCCGGAGCAAACGCGTCTTCAGGCTACGATCCTTGGCGCCTACCTGGTTGGCGCCATGCTGGCGATACAGGATCAGCGGGGTTGGCACAAAACGCCTATGGCCGCTTCCACTCACCAGGCCACACCACCAGTCGTGCATGATGGTTTCCTGCGGGAGGGGCAAGGCCATTCGCAACAGGGTGCGGTTCACCATCATCGTGCATCCCGTCACCTGGTTCACGCTGAGCAGCGAAAGTGGCGAGCACTGCAGAGGGTCCATACGTTGGTACGTGGCGAAGGACTCCGAAATCACGCCCAAGTGCTCATCCACCACCGTCAGGTCGGAGTGCACCAGACAAGGCAATTCCGCACCACCCTCTTGCTCCATTCGCACCATTTCTTGGAGACACAGCTCGATTTTCGGAGGGAGCCAGACATCGTCCTGGTCCGAGAAAGCAACCCAAGCAGCCACACCATCATGCAGGCTGGCCACCATGAGATTCTCAAAGTTTCGGACCAGCCCTTGCCCATGGTGGGGATTGGGTACAAGTACCAAACGCTCTCCAAAGCGCACCCGGTAGCTCTCCAGGACTGCAAGCGTGTCATCCGAAGACCCGTCATCGCTGACGAGGAGGCGGAAATTCTGGTGGGTCTGGGCCAACAGCGAATCGAGCTGGGCACGGAGATACTTCGCCCCGTTGTACGTGGCCAGCAGCACATCCACCAACGGTGACTGCGATGGTGCAGCCCCGCCCGCCCCTCCGCGTGAGGCCAATCGAAGAGTCGGCTCAGTCACACGGTCCCCGTGCTGGTTGTTGCAGCGCTGTGGGGCCGGCATTCTGAAAGCATCAGCGCCTCGTAGGCATCTGCGATGCCCTCCCAGGTGTAGTGCTCCGCCACGATATCGCGGGCGCGCTGGCTTCGCTGCGGCAGCATGGCGTCCGACTGGCCAACCACTAGGTCCAGGCTGCGAGCGAGTTGCTCGGGGGTTGCAAAGTAGTCGGCCGCATCGCGTGCCACTTCGCGGTTGAACGGGTTGTCATGCGCAATGACCCAGTTTCCGCAGGCCAGTGCCTCGAGCAGCGAAGGGTTCGTCCCCCCCACCGAGTGCCCGTGCAGGTAACAGGCCGCATGTACACGCAAGCTTGCAAGCTGCCCGGTGTCGTAGATGCCCCCCACGAAACGCACGCGGTCGCTGGCATGTTGCCTCAGCAGTTGCTGGTAGGCCGTGGCACCGGACACATCCCCTACGATGACCAACGGCCAGTCACCGCCGTGCATCTCATAGCCTTGAACGATTTCAAGGATATGGTTTTCCGGCTCCGGGCGCGCCACGACCAGCATGTAGCGGCGGGGCTTCAGCCCCCAGGCAGAAAGCACGGAAGGGTCCACGTCCCGGTCCTGCACCAGTTCGGCGCCGTAGGCTATGAAGCTCGACGGAGCCCCCTTGGGATAAGTCTCGCGGAACCGCTGTGCAATGGCCTCGGCATCGGCGATGAGGCGCGTGGCCACCCGGCTGGCCACCCACTCCATACAGCGCAGGTAGATGCGTGCAACCCTCCCCCATTTGCTGCGGGCCCACTCCAGTCCGTCCACATTGATCCAGACCGGAACCCCAAAAACCCGGGGCCACCAGCAGGCCCAGGCAGCGCCATACCCCAGCATGTAGACCAGGTCGTACCCCCGCCGGGCGTCCCACAGGCAGGCACAGTCGTAGGCTAGGACCGATGCAGCTCCCCACCGGGGCCGACGTTTGTGGCGCACGCGAACACCTTGGTAGAAGGTGTCTTCGACGGACGACTCGCTGGTCTCTGCATACACAGTGACCTCGTGGCCACGCTCCACCAGGCGTATCGAGAGTTGTTCGGCAAAGGTTTCGAACCCCCCATAGCTCGCGGGGATGCCCCTGGCTCCCAACAGAGCGATCCGCAGCTTGGCAGGGCGGTCCGGAGATCCGCCCGTTGCACGCCCCTGCGCCGTCGTCAAAGGTCTGCCTCAGCGAACCAGCGCCCCGCCTGATCCTTCGCCGAAAGCTGAATGGCGGCCTCCACGGCTGGCCAGGCGATGGCAAGCTGTGGATCGTCCCAGCGAATGCAGCGCTCATGCTCCGGGCTGTAGTAGTCGGTGGTCTTGTAAAGGAAGTCCGCCGATTCGGACAACACCAGAAAACCGTGAGCAAGCCCCGGCGGCACCCAAAGCTGCCGGTGGTTGTCTTCGGTCAACAGGGCCCCCACCCACTGGCCAAAGGTGGGTGACCCCTTGCGAATATCCACCGCCACATCAAACACAGCGCCACGCACCACGCGCACGAGCTTGCCCTGCGCCCTGGGGGGCAACTGGTAGTGCAGGCCCCGCAACACACCCTGGCTGCTGCGGCTGTGGTTGTCCTGCACAAAATCGCACTGGACACCCGTGGCCTCCCGGAAGGCCTGCTGGTTGAAGCTTTCGTAGAAAAAACCACGGCTATCGCCGAACACCTTGGGCTCAAGGAGGACAACGTCTGGGATGGATTGCCGGATGGAGTGCATGGGGGATCAATAGACTTTGTCGTTCAGCAAACGCTGGAGGTACTGGCCGTAGCCGTTCTTGGCAAGAGGTTGTGCCAGGCGCTGCAACTGGGCACTGTCGATCCAGCCGGCGCGCCAGGCAATTTCCTCGGGGCAGGCAATCTTGAGGCCCTGGCGATGCTCCAGCGTCGCAATGAACTGGCTGGCCTCCAGCAGGCTTTCATGGGTGCCAGTATCCAGCCAGGCATAGCCGCGGCCCATGATCTCGACATTGAGCTGCCCCTGCTCCAGGTACAGCCGGTTCAGGTCGGTGATTTCCAGTTCGCCGCGTGGCGATGGCTTCAAGCTCCGGGCCATCTGCGCAACCTGGTTGTCGTAGAAGTAGAGGCCTGTGACGGCATAGCTGCTCTTGGGCTGAGCAGGTTTTTCCTCCAACGACAACACCTTGCCCTGGGCATCGAACTCGGCCACACCGTAACGCTCCGGGTCGTGCACATGGTAGGCAAACACGCTGGCACCCGCAGAGCGCTGTTGAGCGTTGCCCAGCAGTTCATGGAAATCGTGCCCGTAGAAGATGTTGTCTCCCAGCACCAGGGCGCTCGGAGCCCCATCCAGAAAAGACTCCCCGATCACAAACGCCTGCGCCAAGCCGTCCGGGCTGGGCTGCACCGCGTATTGCAGGTTCAAGCCCCATTGGCTTCCATCCCCCAGCAGCTGGGCAAAACGCGGCGTGTCCTGCGGGGTGCTGATAACCAGGATGTCCCGGATGCCCGCCAGCATCAGCGTGCTGAGCGGGTAATAGATCATGGGCTTGTCGTAAACGGGCAGCAGTTGTTTGCTGATGGCCAGCGTGGCCGGGTGCAGCCGGGTGCCGGAGCCTCCTGCGAGGATGATGCCTTTGCGTTGCGTCATGGTCTGGGGTCCGTTCAAAGAATTTCCGTGAGCATGCGCGCCACGCCCTGTTGCCAATGGGGCATCTGCAAACCGAAGGTGGACTGCAGCTTGTGGGTACCCAGGCGCGAGTTATGGGGGCGCACGGCCGGTGTGGGAAATGCGCTTGTGGGCACAGGCGCGACCTCTTTTGCTATTATTTTTGTAGCTATTTGCGCTTTCTGGGCTTGCGTCAGCACGTATTTTGCATACTGATTCCAGTTGGTCTCGCCCGCAGCCACGCAGTGGTACAGGCCTGCATCCTGCGGGTGCTGCTGCAGGTGGCGCAGCGCGTGGGCGGTCACATCGGCCAGCAGGTCGGCACCGGTGGGCGCACCCCATTGGTCATCAATCACCGTCAGCCGCTCACGCTCTTGCGCCAGCCGCAGCATGGTCTTGGCGAAGTTGCCGCCGCGTGCTGCGTAGACCCAGCTGGTGCGCAGGATCAGGTGTTTGGCGCCCGCCTCTGCAATGAGCTGCTCGCCTTCGAGCTTGGTGCGACCGTAAACGCTCAGCGGGGCGGGTGTATCGGTCTCCACCCAGGGGCGGCTGCCGCTGCCATCGAAAACATAGTCCGTGCTGTAGTGCACGAGCCAAGCACCCAGCTTCGCGGCCTCCTGCGCAAGGGCTCCGGGCGTGGTGGCGTTGAGGGTGCGGGCAAACTCGGCTTCGCTCTCAGCTTTGTCCACGGCCGTGTGGGCGGCGGCATTGACGATGACATCGGGGCGCAGGGCGCGCACCGTTTCAGCCACGCCGGCGGGGTTGGAAAAGTCACCGCAGTGCTCGGTGCTGTCGAAGTCCAACGCCGTGACGGAGCCCAGCACCGACAGGCTGCGCTGCAGCTCCCAGCCGACCTGGCCACCCTTGCCAAACAGCAGGATGTTCATGCAGTGGCGCCCGTCACAGCCGCAGCGGAGGCCTCCTGCGCATACTGGGTCTGGACCCAGTCGCGGTAGGCGCCGGTCTGCACGCTGGCCACCCAGTCCGCATGGTCCAGGTACCACTGCACGGTCTTGCGGATGCCGGTGTCGAAGGTCTCGGCGGGCTTCCAGCCCAGCTCGCGCTCGATCTTGCGCGCGTCGATGGCGTAGCGGCGGTCGTGGCCGGGGCGGTCCTTCACGTACGTGATCTGCGCCTTGTAGCTCTGTCCATCAGCACGGGGGCGCAGCTCGTCGAGCAGGCTGCAGACCATGTTCACGATCTCGATGTTGGGCTTCTCGTTCCAGCCACCCACGTTGTAGGTCTCACCGGGCGCGCCGGCCTCCAGCACGCGGCGGATGGCGCTGCAGTGGTCCTTTACGTAGAGCCAGTCGCGCACCTGCATGCCATCGCCATACACGGGCAGGTTCTTGCCAGCCAGAGCGTTGACGATCATCAGCGGGATCAGCTTTTCGGGGAAGTGGTAGGGCCCGTAGTTGTTGCTGCAATTGGTGGTGAGCACCGGCAGGCCATAGGTGTGGTGCCAAGCGCGCACCAGGTGGTCGCTGGCGGCCTTGCTGGCGCTGTAAGGGCTGTTGGGCTCAAAGCCACGCGTCTCGGCGAAGGCCGGGTCGGTGGGGGCCAGCGATCCGTAGACCTCGTCGGTGGACACATGCAGGAAGCGGAAGGCGGCACGTTCGCCCTCGGGCAGCGCGCTCCAGTAGGCACGCACGGCCTCCAGCAGGCGGAACGAGCCCACGATGTTGGTCTGGATGAAATCCTCGGGGCCATGGATGGAGCGATCCACATGCGATTCAGCCGCGAAGTTGACCACGGCGCGGGGCTTGTGCTCGGCCAGCAGGCGGGCCACCAGGGCGGTGTCGCCGATGTCGCCCTGCACAAAGATGTGGCGCGCGTCACCCTGCACGCTGTCCAGGTTGTGCAGGTTGCCCGCGTAGGTGAGCTTGTCGAGGTTGACCACGGGCTCGCTGGAGGCAGCAAGCCAGTCAAGAACGAAGTTGGCGCCGATGAAACCCGCGCCGCCAGTAACCAGAATCATAGGGAGGGCCGTGTGAAATGCCTGCTCGGCAGAACCCACGATTATCCCACCCCGCCCGGCCCCCGGGTAACAGAGTTCAACGCGGGTATTTCTGCCCGGGCCGGCGGGTCATCAGAAGTGGATGCCTCGCATCATCTGCTGCAGCGCCACGGCCTCGGCCGACAGCTGCGGCTTGGCGTCCTTGCTGCCCTTGGCGGCGGTGGAGTCTGGGAACATGCGAAAGCTCGTGTTCATGGTGATCTGCGCCACGCGTGGCACCAGCGCGTGCAGCAGCTGGCCGGTGATGCCCAGCCGCGTGGCGATGCGCACCGGCTTGAAGATGCAGGCCTGGGCGATCATGTCCGCCGCCTCCTCGGGGCTCAGCGTGGGCACGTTGTTGTAGATCTTGGTGGGCGCAATCATGGGCGTGCGCACCAGGGGCATGTTGATGGTGGTGAAGGTGATGCCCTGGTCGGCAAACTCGCTGGAGGCACAGCGCGTCCACGCGTCCAGTGCCGCCTTGCTGGCCACATAGGCCGAAAAGCGGGGCGCATTGGTCAGCACGCCGATGGAGCTGATGTTGACCACATGGCCCTTGCGCTTAGCCACCATGCCGGGCAGAAAGCCCATGGTCACGCGCAGGCAGCCGAAATAGTTGAGCTGCATGGTGCGCTCGTAGTCGTGGAAGCGGTCGTAGCTCGACTCGATGGCGCGGCGGATGGAGCGGCCCGCGTTGTTGATGAGGAAGTCCACACCGCCGTGGTTGTCGATGAGCAACTGCACAAAACGGTCGCAGTCGGTCATGTCGGCAATGTCCGCCGAGTAAGCGATGAATTGGTAGCCCTTGGCCTTGGCCTCCGAGCACGCCTCGTCGAGCTTGTCCTGGTCACGCCCGCAGATGATGGTGGTCGCACCCGCCTCAGCAAACTTGTGCGCTGCCGCCAGCCCAATGCCGGACGATCCGCCGGTGATCAGCACCACCTTGCCAGCCACCGTGCCCTTGAGCGTGCGGTCAATGAACAGCTCGGGGTCCAGGTTGCGCTCCCAGTAGTCCCACAGCCGCCAGGCGTAGTCCTTCAGATTGGGGCAGGTGACGCCGGAGCCCTTGAGCGCGGCCAACGTTTCGCGGCAATCAAAGCGCGTGGGGTAGTTCACGAAGGTGAGCATGTCCTCGGGCAGGCCCAGGTCCTTCATCACCGCGTTGCGCACGCGGCGCACGGGCGCCAGTGCCATCAGGCTCTTCTTCACGCTCTTGGGGATGAAGCCCAGCAACGCGGCGTTGACGAACAGGTTCATGCGCGGCGCATGGGCTGCGCGGCTGAAGATATCGAGCACATCGCCCACGCGGTAGCCCACCGGGTCCACCAGGTGGTAGCACTTCTTGGTGATGTCCTTCTGGTGGCTGATGACGTTGAGGGCGTTCACAACAAAGTCCACCGGCACGATGTTCACGCGCCCGCCCTCCAGGCCCACGGTGGGCATCCAGGGCGGCAGCAGCTGGCGCAGGCGCTGGATGAGCTTGAAGAAGTAGTAGGGTCCGTCGATCTTGTCCATCTCGCCGGTCTGGCTGTCGCCCACCACCATGGCCGGGCGGTACACCGTCCAGGGCACCTTGCAGTCCTGGCGCACGATCTTTTCGCTCTCGTGTTTGGTCTGGAAGTACGGGTGGTCCAGGCCCTCGGCTTCCTCGAACATGTCTTCGCGGAACACGCCTTCGTACAGCCCGGCAGCCGCGATGGAGGAGACATGGTGGAAATGCCCGGCATCAATCGCCTTGGCCAGGTCCACCGTGTTGCGCGTTCCCTCGATGTTCACGGCCACCTGGGTTTCTTCGTCAGCAGAGAGGTCGTACACCGCCGCCAGGTGGTAGAAATGGTCGATCTGGCCTTTGAGCTTCTTCACGTCGTCTGCCGCCACGCCCAGCTTCTTCGCGGTGAGATCGCCAAACACAGGGACCGCACGCGTAGGCCCGACACCCCAGAAGCTGCGCAGGTCGGCCACCTTGTCCGCACTTTCCTTGCGGATCAGGAAATGCACCACCGCCCCCTTGCGCTCCAGCAGCTTCTTGACCAGCCGCTTGCCAATGAACCCCGTTGCCCCCGTCACGAAATACTGCATGGATAACTCCTCTGAGATAGCTTCATTCTTGCCCAAGGCCTGCGCGCACCGATTCAGCAGAAACCCGCGCCGATGCTAGGCGGCCAGCGAACGCCCCCGCTAGATGGCACGCTCTACATTTTTAGGAGCGCGCGCCTACACCTGTCGCGCCGTGCGGCGTACAGTGCGGCCATGCGTCGAAGGCAACCCGCCCCGGCAAACCCAACCAACCGCACAACGGAGGCCCCATGGTCAAGAAACTGCAGAAACTCAGCGCCGACAAAAAGAAGAGCAACGCCCAACTGTCCAGCACCGTCAAGGACTCCGCCCAGCAGATCTGGCTGGCAGGCCTGGGTGCCTTCTCCAAGGCACAGGAAGAAGGCGGCAAGGTGTTTGAAGCCCTGGTCAAGGAAGGCCTGACCATCCAGCGCAAGACCCAGGCCGTGGCCGAAGAAAAGATCACCGAAGCCACCAGCCGCGTGACCACCATGGCCAGCGACATCGGCTCCAAGGCCCAGGGCCAGTGGGACAAGCTCGAAAACATCTTTGAAGACCGCGTGGCCAAGGCCCTCGCCAAGCTGGGCGTGCCCTCGGCCCGCGACCTGGAAGCCCTGAGCGCCCGTGTGGACGCCCTGGCCAAGGGCGGCAAGGCCGCACCCGCCAAAGCTGCTGCCAAGGCAGCCACCAAGCCTGCAGCCAAGGCCCCCGCCAAGAAGGCAGTGGCAAAGAAGGCGGCTCCTGCAAAGGCCGCCGCCAAGCCCGCAGCCAAGGCCCCCGCCAAGAAGGCTGCGGCCAAAAAGACCGCGACACGTGCCGCTGCCGACGCAGCCACCAGCACGCCATCGGCCAGCTGATCACGGCTTGCCACCGGCAAGCACCCAGCCCGCTCCAAGCGGTCCACGCGCCAAGGCGTTTGGACCGCTTTTCTTTTTTTGGTGAAACCCATGAAGTGCGCTACAAGCAGCCTAGGTACTGCATACACACCCCGCGTTCATGTCGCACTGCAGCATGACCGTGTGGGTTAGAGTAGCCATCAGAGACAACGCAACAACGACGCCAAACGACGCGAAGGGGCCCGCACACATGGTGAAGAAAGCGCCACGCCGCACCGCAGAACGCATTCTGGAAGTGACGCTGGACCTGTTCAACCGGTTCGGTGAGCCCAACGTCTCCACCACCCTGATCTCGGCCGAGCTGCGCATCAGCCCCGGCAACCTGTACTACCACTACCCGGCCAAGGACGAGCTGATCAACGCGCTGTTTGATCGCTACGAAACCTCGCTGACCGAACTGCTGGCCGCCGCCGATGGTGTGCGCAATGTGGAGGACGCCTGGTTCTTCATGCACTCGCTGTTCGAGCTGATCTGGCAGTACCGTTTCCTGTACCGCGATCTCAACGACCTGCTGTCCAAGAACCGGCGCCTGGAAACCCACTTCCAGGCCATCCTCAAGAACAAGACCCGCGCCGTGCGCGCCATGCTCGACGGTATGGGCCGCGCTGATGCACTGCACATCGACTCGCGCGAACTGGAGGCCACCGCCACCAGCATGGTCGTGGTGCTCACTTACTGGCTGAGCTTCGAATACGTGCGCGACCCACGCCGTGCACTGGAGCCCGAAAGCGCCCAGGCCGCGCTGCTGCGCGGAGCCCACCATGTGCTGAACCTGCTCATGCCCTACCTCGAAAGCGGCCAGCGCGCCCACCTGCTGCAGCTGGTCGGCGCCTACGCACCAGCGCCAGGCTGATACACGGCCCACCCGCCACAGACACCCACCAACAAGAACTTCCGGAGACACACACCATGGCCAAATGGACCCCCTTCCCCCACGCTGGCGACTACCAATTTGACGCTGCGAGCGTCAAGAAGCATTGGGCACGACTGCATGGCGGTGATGCCGAACCCTGCCCCAAGGAGGCTGCCGTGCTGGAAGCCTGGGCGCTGTTCCACAACGGTGATTTTGAGAAAGCTGCGGCAGCGGGCCTGACTGCCGGTGGCGCGGGTATCACTGCCGCCAACAAGGCCACCTCCATCTATGCCAACTACCTGGAGCCGAAGGAGAAGGCGCGCCTGGATCTGTTCATGCAGGTGGCCGAACGGGCGGAGGCCCAGGCCGCCAAGGAGCCCGACAACGCCAACGCCTGGTACTGGCACGCCTACGCACTGGGCCGCTACAGCCAGGGCATCAGCGTGGCCAAGGCGCTGGCGCAGGGCTTGGGTGGCAAGGTGAAGGACTCGCTGGAGAAGGCCATTGCCCTGTCGCCCAAACACGCCGATGCGCGCATTGCGCTGGGCGCCTTCCATGCCGAGGTGATCGACAAGGTGGGCTCGCTGATTGGCGGCATGACCTATGGCGCCAAGAAGGACACGGGCCTCAAGCTGTTTCAGGAAGCCCTCAAGCTCAACCCGGGATCGGCCATCGCGATGATCGAGTACGCCAATGCGCTCGTCATGCTGGAGGGCGACAAGAAAATGCAGGAAGCCACCGCGCTCTACGAAAAGGCCGCCGCCGCTGAACCCATGGATGCCATGGAGCGGCTGGATGTGGAGATGGCGCGGGCTGAACTGGAAGAAGAGTAAGAGGCATCCCCCTGAGCGGCTTTGCCGCTTCCCCCTTCTCTCGACTGGCTACGCCATTCGGGAAGGGGGACGACACCCTCGCTGCGGGACGGCCCTTGCTCGGTGTCTCTGGCTTGCGCAGCGCCAGTTTTGCACAGAGGTTTGCAGTAGATTGCCGTGTCGCGCTGCTATGGATGCGGAGCTCAAAAGCCCTCAGCCCCCAAACCGCTGCGCGGCAATCTCCAGCAGCCCGTCAAAAATCAGGTTGTCCACCAGCTCGAACGGCCGTGTCATGCTGGGCGCCATCTTCCATCCGGCGCCGCCGGTCATGATGCAGGCGGGCTCCTGGCCACAGTGCTGCAGCAGGTGCTGGTACATGCGCTCCACGGCACCGGCGATGGCGTAGGTGCCGCCGCTGGTCAGTGCATCGCTGGTGTTGGTGGGGAACGGGCGCACTTCACCCGTGGGCACATGCAGGCCGGCGGTGCCCGATTCGAGCGCGCGCAGCATGATGCCGTGGCCGGGCAGGATCAGGCCGCCCATGAAGCGGCCCTCGGTGTCGATGCACTCCACCGTCACGGCCGTGCCCACCATCACCACCACCAGCGGCCGCGCCGGGCCACGTGCCAACACATGGTGGCGCGCGCCGATCATGGCCACCCAGCGGTCCGAGCCCAGGCGCGAGGGATGGTCGTAGCCGTTGGTGAGCCCCGCCTCATGCGCCGAGGACACCACCCACGAGGGGGTGACATCCCAGATTTCCATCTGCTCTTGCACGCGGCGTTTGACGGCATCGCCCGCCACCACGCAGCCCAGCATGCGCTCCGGGTGGGGCAGCGACTCCCAGCTACCTTCAGCCAGGCGGTCGATGTGGTCGAGAAACTCGGCGCCATGCGCAATGAGCGCAGCCCCGGGGCGGGGAGCGTCGTACAACGCCCATTTGAGACGGGTGTTACCGACGTCGATGGCCAGGAAAGTCATGCGGCGGATTATCCCGAGTTTTGCGATGCACCCCTGCCCGAGGGCGACAGCCCCCGGTTGCATCACCCCTGCCCGCCCACAAATTGTGAAAAATCGTGTCGCGCCCGTGTCCGACACGACGCAGCCGCCCATTACCGCTACAGTGGTCCTTCCTGTTTCTGCAACATTAGGAGGTACGACATGGGTCTTTTCAGTTTCATCAAGGAAGCCGGCGAAAAGCTGTTCGGCGGCAAAGAAGCACAGGCCGCCACGGCAGCAGCCCCCACGCAAGATGAACTCAACGCCAAGGCATCCAAGGCCATCGAGACCTACATCGCGTCCCAGAACCTGGGCGCCAGCAATGTGCAGGTGGCCTTTGAAGGACCGGAAGGCAAAGTTACCGTGAAGGGCACAGCCCCTACGCAGGCGGCCAAGGAAAAAGTCACCCTGTGCTGCGGCAATGTGGCCAGCGTGACAAGCGTCGAGAACCTGATGGATGTGACCAACCCCGAGCCCGAAGCCCAGTACCACGACGTGGTGCGCGGCGACACTCTGAGCGCCATTGCCAAGAAGTTCTATGGCGACGCCAACAAGTACCCCGTGATCTTCGAGGCCAACAAGCCGATGCTGAGCCACCCCGACAAGATCTACCCCGGCCAGAAACTCCGAATCCCGCAGGCGAAGTAACCTCCTGAGTCGCCTGCGGCGCCTTTCCCCCAAGGGAAACACACCCGGTGGCCCGGCAAAGCCGGTTCCACGGGTGCGCTGGCCTGAGTTGGGTGTATACCGACGCCCCATACGAACGGAACGCCGGGGCAAGTCAAGCTTTAGAGCCAGCTGCCAGCGCTTATCTATAAAGCGCTGGCAGCTATTTTTTTGGGAGCATCAACCCTGCTTCCACGGCAGGCCGTGAAAACGCCAGCCGCCCTTTTTGCCGCGCTGACCCTGCGCATCGGCGTCGCCCTCAAAACCTTCCAGGATGTTGTAGGCCGTGATGCCCAGCTCAGTAGCGCGGCGCGCGGCGGCGATGGAGCGCACGCCGCTGCGGCACAGCAGCACAGCCCGGGCGCCCTCAGGCACGGCAGTGCGCATCTGCGCATCAAAATCCGCGTTCATGGCCATGCCCGGCCACTGCTTCCACGCCACGGCGATGGCGCCGGGCACCTGCCCCACCCATTCACGTTCGGCGTCGCTGCGCACATCCACCAGCACGGCCTGTCCGGCCTGTACCCACTGCCAGGCCTGCTGGGGCGTCACGTCACCGGCATAGCCGTCGGCGGGAGAAACGGAGGAGAGCGTATTTGTCATGGTTTGGATCCTTTCTGTGCACTAGGCAAAACGTTTGAACTGGGCGCGACCAGTGCGAGGGACGCAAGCCAAGGGCCGCCCCGCAGCGAGGGCGTCGTCCCCCTAGGGCGAAGGCGCCGCAGGCGACTCAGGGGGATTCACCACAAAGGCGCGGGCTCATCCCGCAAGCGGCTGCGCAGCTGCGCATAGTCGGGCATCACGGTGGCCACGGTGTCCCAGAAGCGCGGACTGTGGTCCATCACGCGCAGGTGGGCCAGCTCGTGCGCCACCACGTAGTCGATGATGGCCGGGCGGTAGTGCAGCAGGCGCCAGTTCAGGCGGATGGAGCCGTCGGCCTTGGCACTGCCCCAGCGGGTGTTGGCGCTCGACAGGCGCAGGCTGGCCCAGCGCACACCCAGCAGCGGGGCGAAATGGTCGAGCCGGGCCGTGAAGTGGCGGCGCGCGTCACGCATGAGCCAGGCCTGCACGGCGTCGCGGATCTGCTCGGGGCTGGCGCTGTGGGGCAGGCCGATGTGCAGGCTGGGTGGCACCACGTCGGCGCCCGCCACCAGCGCACCGCCTTTGCCCGCAAAACCGTGGCTCGGGTCCAGCACCACGGTCAAAGGCTCACCCAGATAGGGCAACACAGCGCCATCGGCCCAGGCAATGCGACCGCCTTCCATGCGCTGGTGGCGCTCGCGCGCCTCAGACAGCTTGCGCAGGATCCATTCGGACTTCTCGCGCAGCGCAGAATCCACGCCCGACAGGGTGACCCAGCTGGGCGCACGTACCGACAGTCCATCGGCCCCCACGGTAAAGCCGATGGTGCGGCGCCGCGCGCGCTGCAACGCATAGGCCACGACGGCATCGCCCAGCAGCACTTCGCGGCTGGCCTGCGGGTGGCGGAATTCGGCCGGGGACAGCAGAGATGGCAGCGGTACAGCAGGCACAGCAGGCCGATTCACTACTGTTTTAGGAGCTACTGGCGCTTTCCCATCCAGCGCTGGGGGCAGTTTTGACTTGGAACCTGCAGCCTTCACCCCCGGCGCCGCAGCCGGTCCTGCCGGTGCGACCGGCGGGTCGAAAAAGTCGAGCGCCAACTGCACAAGCCGCTGCATCACGCTCTGGCCTACTTCTCGCCCGCCTTGCCGTGCGGGGGGATGACCACGGCAGGGTACGCATCAGGATCCAGGCGGCGCATCTCGGTCTCGATCCAGGCCTCCACTTCGCGCATCAGCTCGTCGGGCTTGCGGCCTACGCTGGAAATGGGCTTGCCGATGGACACATCCACCACGCCCGGGCGCTTGATGAACGCCTTGCGCGGCCAGACCTTGGCGGACGTCACAGCAATTGGCACCACTGGCGCGCCGGTGTCGATGGCCAGGCGGGTGCCGCCGGTCTTGTAGTTGCCCTTTTGCCCACGCTCAATGCGCGTGCCTTCGGGGAACATGATGATCCAGATGCCCTGGGCCAACAGGTCCTTGCCCTGCTGCACCACCTTGTGGAAGGCTTGGGTGCGCTGGTCGCGGTCGATGTGGATCATGTCGAGGCGGCCGATGGCCCAGCCGAAGAACGGCACACGCAGCAGCTCCTTCTTGAACACATAGGCCAGGGGGCGCGGCATGATCGCGGGCATCAGAAAGGTCTCGTATGTGGACTGGTGCTTGACCAGCAGCACCGCCCCCGCGTTCTCGCCCTGCGGCAGGTTCTCCATGCCGATCACGTTGGCGCGGATGCCCAGGATCACGCGGGCACCGCTGATGCACAGTGACAGCCACGCGCGGGCGATGCGGTACAGCGGCTTGCCGCGCACGCCCAGCAGCGTGCCCAGCATGATGGTCAGCGCATAGGGCACCACAGTGATGCCCATCCAGAGAAGGTGAATGACGGAACGGATAAAGGCCATTTTGATGGTCATTTTGGCCGCCAGCGCTTATCTATCAAGCGCTAACAGCTATTAAAGTAATAGCATCAGAAAGCGGCACCACCAGGCGCTGGCAGGGGTGTCGCCGCCAGGGGTGCCGCAGCGGGCTGCACAGCAGGCAAAAGCTGGTCCACAAAATCACCCAGGCTGGCATGCACGCGCGTGCCCGGCGGAACCCCCGCTGGCAAGGGGCCACCCGGGTGTACCTGCGCCGACTGCCCCGTGCACACCAGGTGCAGCTGTGCGCCCAGTGCGGCGCCTGCCTGCAGGTGCGCGGTGCAGCTGCCCACCACCTGCACATCCTCACGCTCCACCCCATAGCGGTCACTGATCTGCTCCAGCAGCCCGGGGGCGGGCTTGCGGCACGCACACTCCTCATCGGCCGCGTGGGGGCAGTAGAAAACGGCATCAATGCGCCCACCCACCGCCGCCACCTGGCGGTGCATCTTGGCGTGGATGGCGTTGAGCGCTACCACATCAAACAAGCCCCGGCCCAGGCCCGGCTGGTTGGTGGCCACCACCACATGCCAGCCCGCATGGTTGAGGCGCGCAATGGCTTCGAGCGCGCCCGGCACAGCGGTCCACTCGTCGGCAGCGGTGACGTAGTCGTCCGCCAGCGGATTGAGGGTGCCGTCGCGGTCGAGGATGGCGAGTTTCATTGGAGGGGTTTACCTTGTGAGAACCGCCAGCCTAGCAGCTTGTGCAAACCGGTCAAACCGCCAGGCGGGACAGGTCGGCCACGCGGTTCATCGCGTTGTGCAGCATCTTGAGCAGGCCCAGGCGATTCATGCGCACATCCAGTTGCTCGGCGTTGACCATCACATCGTCAAAGAACGCGTCCACCGGCGCACGCAGCACGGCCAGGGTCTGCAGGCTGGCGGTGTAGTCGCCAGCGTCGAACTGCGCATTGGCCTCGGGCACAAAACGCTGCAGCGCAGCGTAGAGGTCCTGCTCGGCTTTTTCCTGCAGCAGCTCGGGGTTCACGTGCGCGTCCACCGGGCCTTCGACCTCGGCCTTCTTGAGGATGTTGCCCACGCGCTTGTTGGCGGCGGCAAGGGCGGGGCTTTCGGGCAAGGCGGCGAAGGCGCGCACTGCGGCGAGTTGTTTTTCGACCAAGGCCAGACGCTGCGGGCGCAGGGCTAGCACCGCGTCGACTTCCTGGGCGCTGTAGCCTTGCTCACGCAGGCTGCCGGCGAGGCGGTCGTAGATGAAGTCGGCCAGGGCCGCTGAAGCATCGGTGATCTTGTCGCCAAAGGCGGGCACTGCACCAGCCAGAAGCGCATTCATCTCCAGCGGCAGATCCTTCTCGACCAGCATGCGGATCACGCCCAGCGCGTGGCGGCGCAGCGCAAACGGGTCGCGGTCGCCGGTGGGCAGGTTGCCGATGCCAAACATGCCAACCAGGGTTTCCAGCTTGTCGGCCAGGGCCACCACGACGCCAGCGGTGTTGCGCGGCAGCGCGTCGCCCGCAAACCGCGGCTTGTAGTGGTCTTCGATGGCGTGCGCCACGGTTTCGCCCAGGCCGTCGTTCAGGGCGTAGTAGCCGCCCATGATGCCCTGCAGCTCAGGGAATTCGCCCACCATGTCGGTCACGAGGTCGGTCTTGGCCAGTTGCGCGGACAGGTCGGCATCCTGCACCAGTTGTGCGTCGCCCAGCTGGGATGCAATCGCCTTGGCAATGGCGCGCACGCGCTCCACGCGTTCACCCTGCGTGCCCAGCTTGTTGTGATAGACCACCTTGGAGAGGCCTTCGACGCGCGAGGCCAGCGTCTTTTTGCGGTCTTGGTCGAAGAAAAACTTGGCATCGGCCAAACGGGGGCGCACCACGCGCTCGTTGCCGCCGGTCACAAAGCTCGTGTCTTCGGGGCTGATGTTGCTGACCACCAGGAACTTGTTGGTCAGCTTGCCTGCAGCGTCCAGCAGCGGGAAGTACTTCTGGTTGGCCTTCATCGTGAGGATGAGGCATTCCTGCGGCACGCCCAGGAACTGCTCTTCAAACTGGCAGATGACCACGTTGGGGCGCTCGACCAGCGCGGTCACTTCGTCGAGCAGCGCCTCGTCTTCAATGGGGCGGGCGCCATTGCCCACCTTCGCAGCAGCAGCGGCCAGCTGGCGCGCGATCTCGGCCTTGCGCTCGGCAAAGCTGGCGATCACGGCGCCATCCTTCTTCAGCGTGGCGGCGTAGCTGTCGGCATCGGCCAGCACCACGGGCGACACGGCGGCTTCAAAACGGTGGCCGGTGGTGCTGTTGCCCGCCGTGAGGCCCAGCGCCTTCACGGGCACCACCGTGCTGCCATGCAGCGCGACCAGGCCGTGTGCGGGGCGCACAAAGTTCACGCTGGTCCAGCCGGGCAGCTCACAGTCGGTTTCGAGCTGGTAGCTCATCACCTTGGGGATGGGGAGCTTGGCGATGGCTTCATCCAGCGCCTTTTGCAGGCCAGCCTCCAACGTGGCACCGGGCACCACGCTGTCGTAGAACAGGGCTTCAGCCTTGCCGTCCTGCGCGCGCTTCAAGGCAGCCACAGCGGCGGCGGGGTTGGACACATCGGCGCCCAGCGCCTGCAGCTTTTTCAGTAGCGCAGGCGTGGCGTTGCCGTCTTTGTCCAAGCCCACGGTCACGGGCATCAACTTTTGCTGCACGGCCTTGTCGGTGGCCTTGTCGGCCACGGCCGTCACATGGGCAGCGAGGCGGCGGGGCGAGGCAAAGGGGGTGACCACCGAGGCTGCGGACGCCAGGCCCAGGGCCTTGAGCTGGTCGCCCAGCACGGTGGCAAAGGCATCGCCCAGCTTCTGCAGCGCCTTGGGGGGCAGTTCTTCGACAAACAGTTCAACGAGGAGGTTTTGGGTCGTCATGTTCTTGTTCTTTCGCTCGTTCACGCTGCCTTTTTGACCATCTGTTCCACCCACTCGCGCGGCGCCATGGGGAAGCCCAGGCGCTCGCGGCTTTCGTAGTAGCTCTGCGCCACGGCACGGGCCAGGTTGCGGATGCGGCCGATGTAGGCGGCGCGTTCCGTCACGCTGATGGCACCGCGCGCATCCAGCAGGTTGAAGCTGTGTGCGGCCTTGAGCACCTGCTCATACGCGGGCAACGCCAGCTGCTGCTCCATGAGGTACTTCGCCTGCTTTTCGTGCGCGTTGAAGGCGGTGAACAAAAAGTCCGCGTCGCTGTGCTCGAAGTTGTAGGTGGACTGCTCCACCTCGTTTTGCTTGTACACGTCACCGTAGCTCAGGGTGTCGGTCCACTTGAGGTTGTAGACGTTGTCCACGCCCTGCAGGTACATGGCCAGGCGCTCCAGGCCGTAGGTGATCTCGCCGGTGGCGGGCTTGCAATCGATACCGCCCACCTGCTGGAAGTACGTGAACTGCGTCACCTCCATGCCATTGAGCCACACCTCCCAGCCCAGGCCCCAGGCGCCGAGCGTGGGGTTCTCCCAGTCGTCTTCGACAAAGCGGATGTCGTTCTTTTTCAGATCGAAGCCCAGGGCTTCGAGGCTGCCCAGGTAAAGCTCCAGGATGTTGGCGGGTGCGGGCTTGAGCACCACCTGGTACTGGTAGTAGTGCTGCAGGCGGTTGGGGTTCTCGCCGTAGCGGCCGTCCTTGGGGCGGCGGCTGGGCTGCACGTAGGCGGCCTTCCAGGGCTCGGGGCCGATGGCGCGCAGGAAGGTGGCAGTGTGCGAGGTGCCGGCGCCCACTTCCATGTCATAGGGTTGCAAAAGGGCGCAACCCTGCGCGTCCCAGTAGGACTGCAGCTTCAGAATGATTTGCTGGAATGTCAACATGGCGTCTGTGGCACTGGCAAGCCAGGGCCGGGCAAGTAAGGGGGAAAGAAAAGGCGGTGCGTATGTCAGGCCCGCCGCCTGCAGCCACCAAAGGCTGCAAGCGCGGGCTCGCGCGCGCAACCGGTCATTTTACGGCGCTGCGGCTGGGGCTCGACAAACAAGCAGCATCCGCCCTCCCATGAAAAAAGGCCGGAGCCCTTTTGGAGCCCCAGCCTTCCCAACCAGTCACGCGGGCTATAAGCCGGTGCGTACCGGTGACCACCTTTGCGGGCAGCCCGTCGGCGCACGTGTTGTGCGCCAAATCACGTATCGAAAATCTGTCGCAAGACTCGCGCAACCCAAGGTCCAACTGGACGCGCGGTCATCGCGAGAGCACCCGTGGATCTGGCTCCGCCAGTCCACCGGGTGCGTCCCCCTCAGGGGGAAGGCGCGCAGCGCCTCAGGGGGAATCAATACTCCCAGAAAATCCGCTGCAGTTCCTTGCTGTCATTGGTCTTGGTGAGGGCCACCATGGCCAGGATGCGGGCCTTTTGGGGGCGCAGGTCGTGGGCCACCACCCAGTCGTACTTGTCGTCAGGCTGCTCGGCATTGCGCAGCACAAAACCGTCGGGCACGCGGGCCGAGCGAACGATCTGCACGCCCGCAGCACGCAGTGCCTTGAGCGAATCCACCGCCTGTGCGGCCACCGAGCCGTTGCCCGTACCGGCGTGGATCAGCGCCTTCACGCCCGCCTTGCCGTAGGCTTCAATACCCGTGGTGTTCATGTTGCTGTAGCCATAGACGATGTCCACGGCGGGCAGGGCCTTGATGTCGTCGATGTTGAACTCCGATTGCATGGTGTGGCGCTTGACCGGCGCGCGGAACCAGTAGTTCTTGCCTTCCACCACCATGCCCAGTGGGCCCCACTGGCTCTTGAAGGCCTCGGTCTTGATGTTGATGGTCTTGCTCACGTCGCGACCACTCTGGATCTCGTCGTTCATCGTGACCAGCACGCCCTTGCCAGCGGCATCCTTGCTGGCGGCCACGGTCACGGCGTCGTACAGGTTCAGCGCGCCGTCGGCCGACAGGGCCGTGCCGGGGCGCATGGAACCCACCACCACGATGGGCTTGTTGGTGCGCACGGTGAGGTTCAGGAAGTACGCGGTTTCTTCGAGCGTGTCGGTGCCGTGGGTGATGACAATGCCGTCCACATCCGCCTGCTTGGCCAGCGCCGACACACGCTGGCCGAGGCGCAACAGGTGCTCGTTGGTGAAGCTTTCAGACGCGATCTGGAACACCTGCTCACCGGACACCTTGGCCACATTGGCCAGCTCGGGCAGGCCTGCCAGCAGTTTATCGACCGGCACCTTGGCAGCAGCGTAGGTGGCGCTGTTGGCGGCCGAGGCGCCAGCACCTGCAATGGTGCCGCCCGTGGCCAGCACCACCACATTGGGCTTGGCAGCCTGGGCCATGGCCACAGCGGACGCGGCCGACAACAGCAAGCCTGCGAGCCAGCGGCTGGCAGTGGGGGAGGAAGAAATGCGCATGAGGGTGTCTCCTGTTTTTTTGGGGTTGGCGACGCGCGTTGCGCCGCTCTTTGCAAAACCCGCCCGTGAAGCGGTGCCGCATCCTATGAGAAAGCAGAACACAGTCATGCGGAATAATTGACCCACCCTTATGAATTTCACTCACACCCCCAACACCTCCACCCGATCCCAGTATTCGGGTCGCACGGGCACATACACCGGAGCAGCGCTGGAATGAACTTGCGGCAACTGGAAGTATTTCAGGCCGTGCTGCAGACTGGCAACATGAGCGCAGCGGCGCGCCTGCTGTGCATCACGCCCTCGGCGGTCAGCAAGGCCATTGCGCACACCGAGCTGCAGCTGGGCTACCGGCTGTTCAACCGCACACCTTCGGGCTTGACCCCCACCCCCGAGGCCCAGGTGCTGGCGGCCGAATCCACTGGCATCTACCGGCAGCTCGACGCACTCAAGCGCACCGCGCGCAACCTGGCCACCAGCGATTCGGGCGATGTACGCCTGGGGGCGATCCCGTCGATCACCCACGAGTTTCTGCCGCGCCTGTTGCAACACCATGCCGAGCAGCATCCGCAGGTGGGCGTGGAGGTGCGCACCATCCACCAGGACCAGATGACGCAGGCGCTGCTCACGCGCAGCGTGGACTTTTGCCTGGGTTTCTACAAACACCCGCACCCGCAAATTGCGAGCGACCTGCTGGTCAGCGGCAGGCTGTACCTGGCGGTGGCGACCAGTGTGTGGGCACGTGCACCCCGTGCCGCCAGCCCCGGCGCGCGGCTGGCGCAGGTGCCGGTGATCCGCCTGGTGGGCGACGACCCCATGCGCCAGGCGATTGACGAACTCGCGCAACGGCTGGGCTCTCCCGCCGGGCCTGGCATCCAGGTGCAGACATCGCGCCTGGCGCTGGAACTGGTGCGCCGGGGCATGGGATGGACGGTGGTGGACTTTCTCACCGCCAAAGGGCTCGACCCCGCGCAGATAGTGGCGCAGGAGCTGCACGAACTGCCCCCCATGTCGCTGTACAGCTACCATGCAAGGGCGTTGCCACCCGGTCTGCAGGCCACGCGCATGCTGGCCATGCTGCCCACCCTGCTGCACGAGGCCCTGCAGCCCAACCCCAAGCCTGCCAAGCGCTAGGAGGCAGCGGTCAGTGGTTCCAGCGGCGCAGCACCAGGCTGGCGTTGGTGCCACCAAAGCCGAAGCTGTTGGACAACACCGTGGTCAGCTGCGCATCGCGCGTTTGCGTAACCAGGGGCATGTCACCCAGTGCCGGGTCGGGCGTCTCCACGTTGGCAGAACCGGCGATGAAGCCCTTGTTGAGCATGATCACGCAGTAGATGGCCTCTTGCACACCCGTGGCGCCCAGCGAGTGGCCCGTGAGCGACTTGGTGGACGAAAACGGCGGCACCTTGTCGCCAAACAGGGCGCGCATGGCGCGCACTTCCTGCATGTCGCCCACCGGCGTGGAGGTGCCGTGGGTGTTGATGTAGTCGATGGGGGCGTCAAGCCCTTCCATGGCCTGCTGCATGCAGGCAATGGCACCATCGCCCGAGGGGGCCACCATGTCTTCGCCATCGCTGGTGGCGCCAAAGCCCACCACTTCGGCCAGGATGGTGGCGCCGCGCGCCTGGGCGTGTTCGAGGCTTTCCAGCACCACGGCGCCGCCGCCGCCGGCGATCACGAAGCCGTCGCGGTTCGCGTCGTAGGCGCGCGAGGCCTTCTCGGGCGTGGCGTTGTACTTGCTGGACATGGCACCCATGCCATCAAACAGCAGCGACATGCCCCAGCTCAATTCCTCGCCACCACCCGCAAACATCACGTCCTGCATGCCCCAGGCAATCTGCTGCGCGGCTACACCGATGCAGTGGGCCGAGGTGGAGCAGGCCGAGGTGATGGAGTAGTTGATGCCCTTGACCTTGAAGTTGGTGGCCAGGCAGGCAGAGACGGTGGAGCTCATGCAGCGCGTGACCTGGTAGGGCCCGACGCGGCGGATACCCTTTTCGCGCAGCGTGTCGGCCGCCTCGATCTGGTTGGCAGGCGATCCGCCGCCCGAGCCCATGATGAGGCCGGTGCGCGGGTGGCTCACCTGCTCAGGCGTGAGACCCGCCTGGGCAATGGCGTCTTCGAGCGCGATCTGCGCATACGCGGCCGCATCACCCATGAAGCGCAGCTGCTTGCGGTCGATACGCGCCTCGATGTCGATCTCGGGCGCACCACCCACCTGGCTGCGCAGGCCCAGCTCGGTGAATTTTTCGACGGCCTTGATGCCGCTTTTGCCTTCACGCAGGGAGGCTTCCACGGTGGCCAGGTCGTTGCCAATGCACGAGACGATGCCCGCGCCGGTGATGACTACGCGCTTCTTGGTGGTCATGCTGCGTCCTTGCCGTCTTCCTCGCGCTTGAACAAGCCCACGCGCAGGTCATTGGCTACATAGATTTCCTTGCCATCAGCCAGCAGGCGGGCATCGCCAATGGCCATGACCAGCTTGCGCTTGATGACGCGCTTGATGTCGATTTCGTAGGTGACGAGCTTCACGTCCGGGCCCACTTCGCCGGTGAACTTGACCTCGCCCGCACCCAGCGCACGGCCCCGGCCGGGCAGCTGCAGCCAGGTCAGGTAAAAACCGATGAGCTGCCACATGGCATCGAGCCCCAGGCAGCCGGGCATGACCGGGTCGCCCTGAAAGTGGCAGGCAAAGAACCACAGGTCGGGTTTGACATCGAGCTCGGCGCGGATCTTTCCCAGCCCGTGCGCGCCACCATCGCTGTCGATGTGCGTGATGCGGTCAAACATCAGCATGGGCGGCAGCGGCAGGCGCCCGCTGTCGGCGCCGAACAGCCGGCCCTCGCCCGAGGCGATCAGTTGTTCGTAGGAAAAGGAATCTGCCATTTTCAGTCGTGCTCCAGAACAGCGGTTGGCCCGCCTCAAATCATCGTTGTATGCAATACAGCCCCGTCTTGCGGGGCTCTATTATCAAGGCATAGGGAGCTGCCTCTAAACAATGGCCTGCCAAGCCACCCGCCCCGCCCTGTCGGCGCCTGACCTGGATCAATGGCGGCGCACCCCCATGTCCTTGTTTCTGGCCCACACGCCAAGCGCCAGCACCAGCGCCCCGAACATCCAGAGCGGCCACAGGCCCCAGCGCGACACCCACCAGGCGTAGGGCGTGATGGCCCAGCCACTTTGCGCATCCAGCCCCCGGCCTTGCACCTCGCCCTTGAGCACGCCGCGTGTAGTGCGCGCCAGCTGGTGCGTCACCACACCCCGGTGGTCGATGATGGCGGTGGCGCCGGTGTTGGTGGCGCGCACCATGGGGCGCTCGAACTCCAGGGCACGCATGCGGCTGATCTGCAGGTGTTGGTCAATGGCCACGGTGTCGCCAAACCAGCCGATATTGCTGAAGTTGACGAACACCGTGGGCGCCTGAGCCGGGTCGATGAAACGAGCCCCCAGCTCTTCGCCAAAAAGGTCTTCGTAACAGATGTTGGGCGCAATGCGCTGGCCCGCCCAGGCAAAGGAGGGCTGCCCCACCACACCCCGGTTGAAGTCCCCCAACGGAATGTTCATCATGGCCGTGAACCACCTGAAAAAGGGCGGGATGAATTCGCCAAACGGCACCAGGTGGTGTTTGTCGTAGCGGTAGGGCGTGGCCCCGGTGGCGGGGCTCATGCCAAGCACCGAATTGGTGTAGCCCTGCGCCTCGTCGCCCAGCGGAATGCCCAGCAGCGCGGCCTGCGGACCCTGCGCGTAGCGCTGCTGGATGCCTTCCAGGTAGCCCGGAATGAGCTGTTGAGGCAGCAGCGGGATGGCCGTTTCAGGCGCCACCACGAGATCGGCCTTGGCGTCGCGCAGCGCTTCGGCATACCACTTCAGTGCCAGCGGCACGCCGCTGCCCGACTGAAATTTCTCGTCCTGCGGGATATTGCCCTGCAGAAGCTCCAGACTCAGGGAAGGCGCCGGGCGCTGCAGGGGTGTGGAGCAGAGATGGATGGCACAAAAGCGGTCTACCGTGGCCAGGGCCAGCGCTGCCCCCAAGGCCAGCAGCAGCGCCCACAGGCGCCAGCCACGGAAGTCGGCGCGCCGCACTTGCACCGCCCCCATCGCCAGCATCGCAGCAACCGCCCCCAGCCCATAGACGCCCCCGTAGCGCGCCAGCGCCGCCAGCGGCCCATCCACATGGGCATAACCGCCAGCGCCCCAGGGGAACCCCGTCCACAAGGTGCCACGCGCCAGTTCGGCCACCAGCCAGAATGCTCCAAAAATGATAGCTGTTAGCGCTTTACTGGTAAGCGCCAGGCGGCAAAAAAGCCCCAACATCGCCGCGTAGTAGCTGGCGAGGAACGCCGCCAGCCCCAGCACCGCCGCCACGGCCAGCGGCGCTGCCAGCCCGCCGTAGGTGTGCATGGAGATGAAAAGCCACCAGAAGGTCCCGGCCAGCCAGGCCGTGGCAAACAGGCCACCGATGGCCGCGCCGCGCTGCCAGGAGACAGACACCGTGGCATGTGGTCGCACCAGCCAGGCCAGCACCGCCATGGAGGCGATCTGCAGCCACCACAGGGGCTCACCGCTCCAGGGCCAGGCCAGCGAGGCCGCCTGCGCCACGCCAGCAGCCACGGCCAGCAGCGCCTGCAGGGCCAGCGGCAGCCCCGGCGTGGAGGTAGCTCGGGCCATCAGTCGCTGGCGCTGGCTTCTTCGACCCGCGACACCTTGAACCAGCGCACGGCGCCGCCCTTGGTGTGCAGCACGACGAAGTGCAGGCCGCTCAGCTGCAGGTGCTCGCCGCGCTTGGGCACATGGCCCATTTCGTGGGCAATCAGGCCGCCGATGGTTTCGAAGGTTTCATGGGGGTCGCTGCCCTGAACCAGCACATCAAACGCCTCGCACACCCGCTCCACCGAGGTGTCGCCACTCACCCGGTAGGTGCGGTCGGCCAGGCCAAAGATGTCGCCGTCGTCTTCGGGGATGTCGAACTCGTCCTCGATCTCGCCCACGATCTGTTCGAGCACGTCTTCAATGGTGATGAGCCCGGCCATGCGGCCAAACTCGTCGATCACGATGGCCAGGTGGTTGCGGTTGCCGCGAAACTCGCGCAGCAGGTCATTCAGGCCCTTGCTTTCAGGCACAAAGGCGGCCGGGCGCAGCAGCGCTCGGATATTCAGCTCCGGCGCCCGCTGCAGCTTGAGCAGGTCCTTGGCCATGAGGATGCCGATGATGTTCTCGCGCTCGCCCTGGTACACCGGAAATCGCGAGTGCGCGGTGTTGATGACAAGGTGCAGCATCTCGTCAAAAGGTGCGTCGATGTTGACGAGGTCCATGCGAGGGGCGGCCACCATCACGTCGCCCGCCGTCATGTCGGCCATGCGGATGACGCGCTCCAGCATCACGCGCGAATCGGCCCCAATGACCTGGTTGTCTTCGGCTTCGGCCAGGGTCTCGATGAGTTCTTCCGTGGAGTCTGGCCCCGGATGGATGAACTCGGCCACTTTCTGCAGGAAGGTGCGCTTGTCTTCCCTCTCGGGTGGTCGCCCGGGGTGCGCGGGATGCGGGTCAGACACTGGAGTGCACGACGTGCGGTAGTGAATCAGGCCCCTAGGATAGCGGATAGTTGTGACGGCCCGCTACGCAAACCCCGCAGGCCGCGCAGCGCGACCTTGGGATGGATGGACGGACTATTCAGCAGATTGGTGGCGCGCGTGCTGCACGCCACTGCGCACTTCCTGCACGCTGGCCAAAAAGTCCCAGAACTGCTTGGCCTGCTTCTTGATCTGGTAATCCACCTCGGCGAACTGCTGCTCGACCATCTCGGTCATGCGCGTGTCCAGGCTGGCCGGTTCGATCTGGAGGTAAGCCTCGGACTCCGAACCATCGCGGCGCACGGTGGCACCGGCCTTGCGGGCAATTTTCAGCATGGCGGTGTTTTCGGAGAGCGCATGGATAAAAACCATGTTCACACCTTCATTGCGCGCATGCATCACGGCCCGCTCGAACAGGCGTGCGCCGAAGCCCCGGCCACGCGCCTGCTTGAGCACCGACACGCCAAATTCGGCGCAATGTTTGTACTCTGGGTGCTCCGAGAAGGCCAGATGCGCCATGGCGATCAGTTCGAGGCGGCGGTTGTAGATGCCGAAGATCTCGTCGCGGTTGAAGTCGAGCTGCTCGGCATAGCGCCGGATCTGCTCGTCGTTGGCGGCGTAGCCAAAACGCAGATAGCGGTCTGCGGGCTCCAGCTGGAGCAAATGTTGGGTGATCCGCTCCCGGTAGGAGGGACCCAGGGCACGAATGGGAACCATCACGGGGACCTCCTGCTTGACGCGAGTTTCATGGGCAGGCGATTCGCCCATCACCGGGCGCAGCATATCCCTGCCTGCATACCAGGATGCCTTGAGCCAGTCTTTGGTTGCGATCATGGCTGCAAATATAAGGGTTTTCCCTCATTATTTCCAGCAAAAATGCTGCGTTGCAACAAATTAGTGAGGTAGCTCAAACCTGTTCCACACAGCACTCCTGCCCCACTTGGCAAGCTGGGCGCCTCCGCCAACGGCTTCCCGCAAGGGTATAGCGGCATGGGGCGCGGGGCAACATGGGGTGTCACGCTCGCGGCACCTTCAGCACCCGTTCAAAAGCCTATTTACACCGGCACGGCTGTGGTCGCCTTCACGCGGTCCAGCACAAAACTGGTCTTGCAGTCCTGCACGCTGGGGTGTTTGAGCAGCGTGTCCATGATGAACCTGCTGTAGTGCGCCATGTCAGCCACCACCACGCGCAGCAGGTAGTCCATCTCGCCCGTGAGCGACGCGCACTCCACCACTTCGGGCCAGGTCTGCACGCTGGCGCGGAACAGGTCCATGGGGTTGCGCTTGTGGCTTTCGGTGTGTTTTTCGAGCCGGACGTTGAGGTAGGCCGTCAGCCCCAGGCCCACGGCCTCGGGGGGCACCAATGCAACGTACCGGTCGATGACGCGGCTTTCCTCCAGGCGTTTGACGCGGCGCAACACCGCACTGGGCGACAGGCCCACCTGCTCACCGATGACGTCGTACGTCTCACGGCCATTTTCTTGCAGACGGCGCAGGATGGCCCTGTCCAGCTTGTCGAGTGCGTTTAAAGCTTGCATGGCGCAAGATTTTATGAAGTTTTGACTTTTCGCGCCTTCTGAATTGCAGGCTCGGGTATGTCCCGATAGTGACTCCACACGAAGAAAAGAAGAATAAACCTCGCAAAAACGAACGATCGTTCTTTTTTTGCAAATACAAAAAACATACCTATGGAGACAACTGCATGACCGGATTCCTCAGCCGCTTTTTGCGGCGATTTGTTCTGGCCGCGACCGCCGCATTGCTGCTCGTCGGCGCCAGCGCGCAAGCCCAGACGGGCACCACCCAGACCCGCTACCCCATCGTGCTTGTGCACGGGCTTTTCGGGTTTGATTCGGCCCTGGGTGTCGACTACTTCTACGGCATCCCTGACGCCCTGCGCCAGGGCGGCGCCAAGGTCTACGTGGCCCAGGTGTCGGCCGCCAACAGCACCGAGGTCCGGGGTGAGCAGCTGCTCGCACAGGTGAACACCATCCTGGCCATCACCGGCGCGGCCAAGGTGAACCTGGTGGGGCATTCACACGGCGGGCCTACGGCGCGCTACGTGGCCGGGGTGGCGCCGGGCAAGGTTGCCTCGGTGACCTCGGTCGGTGGGGTCAACCGGGGATCGCGGGTGGCGGACATCATGCGTGGCGTGGCACCCGCGGGTTCGGTCTCCGAAACCATCGCCAACGGGGCGGCGTCGGCGCTGGTCGCGCTGATCAACCTGACTTCGGGCGGCTCGGGCCTGCCGCAGATGCCCACCGCCGCGCTGGACTCGCTCACCACCGCCGGTTCCGCCGCCTTCAACCGCCGCTTTCCGCAAGGCGTCCCCACCTCTGGCTGCGGCAGCGGCGCAGAACTCGTCAACGGCGTGCGCTACTACTCCTGGACGGGCACCAAGACCCTGACCAACGTGCTGGATGCGAGCGACGCCCTGCTGGGCGTGTTGGGCCTGGTCTTCGGCGAAGCCAACGACGGCCTGGTGTCGGCCTGCTCCTCGCGCCTGGGCAAACACCTGGGCGACTACCGGCAGAACCACCTCGACGAAGTGAACCAACTGCTGGGCCTGCGCGACTGGTTCTCCACCGACCCGGTGACGCTGTACCGCCAGCACGCCAACCGCCTCAAGGCACAGGGCCTGTAAGCCGTGAACCGCGCCCGCGCCTTCGCCGCAGGGGTGGCCCTGGTCGCCGCCACGGCCGCCGTGGTCTGGTGGCAGGGTTCACAGCAAGGCCTGCCGGGCGCGGTGGACCCGCGTTCGGTGCCCGGCGCGGCGGCAGCGCCAACCGGCGGTGCAGGCCAGACCCTGTCGGCGCGGCCCATGGAGAGCAGCTTCTTTGCCACCCGCCGCGCCACCGACCCCGACCGCGGTGAAGACCCCCTGCTGACGCACGGCCTGCGCGACACGCTGGAGGCACTGCTCACAGAAGCCCTGGAGGACGGCGCGACAGACCCCGCCGCACTCAAACAACGCCTGGCGGCGCTGGTGGGCAAACACTTCCCGGCAGCCCTGGCTACGCGTGCGTTGGCGCTGGCCGAGCGCTATGTGGACTACCGCGTGGCCCTGGGCCAACTGCGTCCTCCCCAGGACCCGAACGACCCCGGTGCCCTGCGCGAGGCGCTGGAAGCGCGCCACAAGGTGCGCCAGCAGTTTTTTGACGGCCCCGAGCACGACGCCCTGTTCGCCCGCGAGGCGGAACTGGACCGCTACACCCTGGCACGCCTGGAAATCGAGCGCAACCCCCAGCTCACCGCTGAACAACGCGCCCAGGCCTTGCGCGATGCAGAGAATGAATTGCCCGCAGCGCGCCGCGCCGAGCGCGCCGCCACCACCGAACACCTGAACGCCGCCGCCCAAACCGCCGCGTTCAACGCGCAAAACACCGACGAGCGCACCCGCCACGCGGCCCGCAGTGCGCAATACGGCGAGGCCGCCGCCCACGCCATGGCCCAGCTCGACCGGGAAGAACAACACTGGCAGCAGCGGCTCGACCAATACACCCAGGCGCGCACCCAACAAGGCGAAGGCCCCGCGCTACAGCGACTGCGCCAGCAGCTTTTCTCTGCCGAGGAGCAGCAGCGCATCGACGCCGCCCTGGCGCTGCGGCGCCTGCCACCGGTTACGCCAGGGTCGTGAGGCCGGTGGCCGTACGCAAAAGACAGCTGCTACACGATTCAGCAGCGCCCTAGTCATGCGCTGAAATTTGATCATTCACAATATTCCTGCAAATCGGAGGCCCAAGCCTCTTGATTTCGCCAGAAACATGAGGCAGGGCGCGCCTACAGTCCATGGCATTCCTCAACAAATGCCGGAGACACCCCATGAACGCCGCCTTGCCCCAAGAAACCGCCGCCCAACTGGAAGCCTGGGACAACCCCATGGGCCTGATGGGGTTCGAGTTCGTCGAATTCACCTCGCCCCAGCCCGGCGTGCTGGAGGCCGTGTTCGAAAAGCTGGGTTTCACCCTGGTCGCCAAGCACCGCTCCAAGGATGTGGTGCTGTACCGCCAGAACGGCATCAACTTCATCCTGAACCGCGAGCCCCACAGCCAGGCCGCCTACTTTGGTGCCGAGCATGGCCCGTCGGCCTGCGGCCTCGCCTTCCGTGTGAAGGATGCACACAAGGCTTACAACCGCGCACTGGAGCTGGGCGCCCAGCCCATCGAGATCCCCACCGGCCCCATGGAACTGCGCCTGCCCGCCATCAAGGGCATTGGTGGTGCGCCGCTGTATCTGATCGACCGGTTTGAAGACGGCAAGTCCATCTACGACATCGACTTCGAGTTCATCGAAGGCGTGGACCGCCGCCCCGTGGGCCATGGCCTGAACCTCATCGACCACCTTACGCACAACGTGTACCGCGGCCGCATGGGCTTCTGGGCCAATTTCTACGAGAAGCTGTTCAACTTCCGCGAAATCCGCTACTTCGACATCCAGGGCGAATACACGGGCCTGACCAGCAAGGCCATGACGGCGCCCGACGGCAAGATCCGCATCCCGCTGAACGAAGAATCCAAGCAGGGTGGCGGCCAGATCGAAGAATTCCTGATGCAGTTCAACGGCGAGGGCATTCAGCACATCGCTCTGATCTGCGACAACCTGCTGGACGTGGTGGACAAGCTGGGCATGGGCGGCGTGCAGCTGGCCACCGCGCCCAACGAGGTCTACTACGAGATGCTAGACACCCGCCTGCCCGGCCACGGCCAGCCTGTGCCCGAACTGCAGTCGCGCGGCATCTTGCTGGACGGCACCACGGCCGACGGCACGCCCCGCCTGCTGCTGCAGATCTTCTCCACGCCCATGCTGGGCCCGGTGTTCTTCGAATTCATCCAGCGCGAAGGCGACTACCGCGATGGTTTTGGCGAAGGCAACTTCAAGGCGCTGTTCGAGTCGCTGGAGCGCGACCAGATCCGCCGTGGCGTGCTGAACACCTAAGACATCAGACATCCAGGGTTAACCCTGAACAGGTGCCTATACTGCGCGCTCCCCGGAACTCATAAGGATCCCGATGTCGCTCCGTAGCACCCTGTTCAGTGTTGGCCTGACCTGTGTGGCCACCTTTGCCATGGCCCAAAGCCCCTCTGCCCCGCTCACCATCGTGGTTCCCTACCCCGCTGGTGGTCCGCTGGACACCTCGGCCCGCATCGTGGCCGAGGGTGCTGCAGCCCAGCTTGGCTCCATTACCGTGGAGAACAAACCGGGGGCGGGTGGTAGTACCGGTGCGGACCAGGTCGCCAAATCACCCAAGACCAGCAACCAGGTGCTGATGGGCGCCGTGGCCACCCACGCCGTCAATCCCTGGCTGTACAAGAACTTCCCTTACAACGCGCTCAAGGACTTCAAGCCCATCGCCCTCGTGGCGCGCACGCCCAATGTGCTGGTGGTGAATGCGGAGCAGGCCGCCAAGCTGGGCGTCAAGACCACGCCCGACTTGGTGCAGTACCTCAAGAAGAACCCGGACCAGGCCAAGTACGGATCGGGCGGCAACGGCAGCATCGGCCACATCTCGGCCGAGATGTTCAAGTCGCTCACCAACACCAAGATGGGCCACACGCCCTTCCAGGGCTCCAAGCCCGCGCTGGCCGCACTGGAATCCGGCCAGGTGCTGATGGTGTTTGACAACCTGGCCTCGGCGTTGCCGCAGATCCAGTCGGGCAAGCTGCTGGCGCTGGGTGTAACCACCCTCAGCCGCAATGAGGCGCTGCCGAACGTGCCCAGCATCAACGACAGCGTGCAGGGCTTCAACGTGTCGACCTGGTTCGGCCTGTTCGCGCCCGCCTCGCTGCCCGATGCCGACGCGCGCCGGTATGCCAATGCGTTCTCGGCAGCGATGCATTCGCCCGCTGGCAAGGAGAAGTTCAAGAAGATGGGCATCACGCCCGAAGAGCTGACGCTCGACGGGTTTGCGCAGTTTGTGCGCTCGGAAAACAGCAAGTACGAGTTCCTGATCCGGGCCGCAAAGATCAAGATCGATTAGCAGCCGCGTGGGCTGGTGCGCACCCCCGTCGCGGTGCGCCGACCATGGCGGCAAAGGAGAAAAAAAATGGGACAAGCCCCTGTCGTCTATGGCCAATCCACCCGTCCACCGCGTGGCGACTATTCGCGCGCCAACGCGGACTACACCTGCCCGCAGGACTACGCGAGCTACACCGACGCCGACCACGACACCTACCGCCGCCTGTACGAGCGCCAGCGCGCCCTGCTGCCCGGCCTGGCGAGCCAGGCGTTCATCGACGCCCTGCCCTCACTGGGCGCCAGCGACCGCATTCCGCGCTTCGAAGAGGTCAACGAGCGCCTCTACAAGGCCACAGGCTGGGAGCTGGTGGGCGTGCCCGGGCTGATCCCCGAGGTGCCGTTTTTCACCTTGCTGGCCAACCGCAAGTTCCCGGTGACGGACTGGATCCGCAAGCCCGAGGAGTTCGAGTACATCGTCGAGCCCGACATCTTTCACGACCTGTTCGGGCATGTGCCGCTGCTGTTCAACCCGGTGTTTGCCGACTATGTGCAGCGCTACGGCCAGGGGGGTCTGAAGGCGCAGGGGCTGGGGTCTTGCGAAATGCTGAGCCGCCTGTACTGGTACACGATCGAGTTCGGGCTGATCCGCGAGGCGGGGGAGTTGCGGGCGTATGGGGCGGGGATTTTGAGTTCGTCGGGGGAGCTGGCGTATTCGGTGCAAAGCCCGGAGCCGCAGCGGATTCCGCTGGCGCTGGAGAGGACGATGCGCACGAAGTACAAGATCGATACGTACCAGCAGACGTATTTTGTGATCGACAGTTTTGAGCAGTTGTTTGAGATGACTGCGGCGGACTTTGCGCCGATCTATGAGCGGCTGCGGGGGTTGCCGGAGTTTGCTGCGGATGAGCGGGAAGCTGTTGCGGCTTGACTTTTCGAATGAAATTGGCTGCTACCGCTTTTCTATAAAGCACCAATAGCTACCATTTTCATAGCATTCAGCGGCCGTACGGGCTGAACCTGTTGAAGCTTTGGCGTGCTAGTTTGGAAGGCTTGCCTGTGTTTCAGGGCGGAGGCCGGGAGTCGCCCGGCATGCGAGTAACTTTCTTTCGCGTCGCCGAGAGGGTGTAGAAGAAATAAATTAAAATCCTGTCGCACTGACCAAGCAGGAGCAATGCAATGGCAAAGACAGGCCGACCGCCCGTGATATCCACTGGGGAGTACGCAGCCTTGCGCGAGGTAGTGCGCGACAACCCCCAGGCGACACTGCCGGAGTTGGCCCTGGTCTGGGGCGAACGCATGGGCCGCAACGCCCCCAGCACAGTGACCCTGCGTGCAGCGCTCAAGGCCGCTGGGTTACAGCGGACACGACCCAAGCAGCAACTGGCACGCGCCAACCCCCAGCAGCCTGGCACCCGCTACGGCTACACCGCCCTGCATCGCCCCAGCAGCGACTCGGGCATGGCCCTTGCCCTCACAGACGCTGAATGGGCACTGGCCCAGGACTTGTTCGAACCAGAGCCCGGCGCGCGAGGTCGGCCTGCAACGTACTCTCGACGCAGCGTGGTTGAAGCGTGCTGCTACGTGCTGCGCACCGGCTCGTCCTGGCGCAACCTGCCCACCCAGATCTATCCTCCCTGGCAGTCGGTGCAAAAAGCCTTTGTACGCTGGGCCCGTCAAGGCAAGTTTGAAGCGCTGCACGAGCGTCTGCGCCAGCAGTGGCGGCAACGTGTGGAGCGCGCAGAGCAGCCCAGTGAAGCCGTGATCGACTCCCAATCCAACCGTGGCAGCCCTCAGGGCGGAACGCTGGGCTTTGATGCGGGCAAGAAGGTTCAAGGGCGCAAGCGCCATCTGGTCGTGGATACGCTGGGATTGCTGCTGGCGGTGGTGGTCACCAGCGCCGCTGTACCGGACCGCGCAGCGGCTGGGCAAGCAGTGGCACAGGCGTGCGCACGCACAGGCGGGTCGTTGAAGGTGTTGTGGGCCGACAGTGCATATGCCGGGCAATGTGCTCAGGAGATCGAAAAGGTGCACCGGGTGCAGGTGCAGATAGTGCGAAACAGTGGCCGTCACCGTTGGGATGACGCTCAGCAATCGTTGTGGAGCGAAGAGCAGCCGGTGGCCATGCCCAAGAAGCGTTGGGTGGTGGAGCGCACCCATGCATGGCTGGAGCGTAACCGAAGGCTTGTGATGCACCATGATCGCAAGCCGTTCTATGCGCAGGCATGGGTGTGGCTGGCGCAGGCGCGGATGCTGCTGGGGCGGTTGAGATAGATTTCTTCTACACCCTCCGAAAGAAAGTCACCAAAGAAAGGGCGACCCTGCTGTCTGCGACCCCTTCGCTGCGCTACGGGGCAACCTGGGGTGCTCGGTCACGGGGTGCGCCGCAGAACTCACTGCGCGCTGACGCGCTCCGTTCAAACAACTGCGGCGAGTCAGTTCACGAAGCGCGTGTGTCCTTCGGCACACGCGCCACCCCCGCCCTGCGCGCCCCAGGCGCATACAGAAGGGAACCCGCGAATCGGACATCCACACGGGCCATCGCTGCACTCGGCCCAGCCTGCGCAGCGCGAGGCGCTTGCGCCCACGAGATGGGGCCGAGCGCAGCAAAGGCCCGTGCGGCTGCTTGGCTGTTCGGCTGTTGGATGTTCGACTGCCCACCCCCCTGCTGGCTGCGCCTGCGGCGGGGCGGTTGTGGGGTGAGCATGGGCGTCGAAGCGCCCATGCCTTGTGAACTGACTCGCCGTGGTTGTCCGAGCGGCGCGCCGCAGGCGCAAAGCGAGTTCCACGGCGCACCCCGCAACCGCCCCGCCGCAGGTTTGCCCCATAGCGAAGCGAAGGGGTCGCAGACTGGGGGTCGCCTTTCTTTTGGGTACTTTTCTTTGGCGAAGCAAAGAACAAGTACCTCGCCCGCCGGGGCGAGTCCCGGCTCCCGCCCGGAACACTGGCATGCAGTAGCCACCGAAAGCCCAGGCTTCAGCAAGCGAAGACCAAACGCTCCCGGCAAGACTCAATAGCTACAAAAACAATAGCTGCTAGCGCTTTATAGAAAAGCGCTAGCAGCCAAAATCATCCAAAAAAACTATCGCTCAATCTCCTCCAGACAGGCCCGCATCACCCCAGGGTCAAACGCCATCTCCACATGCGCAACCCCTTCCACCAACCGGTGTTCCGCCCCCACCAACGCCGCAGTAGTCGCCGGAAACACGATGTTGTCGCAGTTCGAATACCAGCAGGTAAACAACGCTGCCCGCCCCGCAGGCTCCGCCCGCTGCAACGCCACCACCCAGTCCCCCGCCAAGCTCATCTGCCGCCCATTCACCGCCCGGCTGAAACGCCCCAACCACGTCCCCCCATGCGGCGTGCCCAGCGTCAACACACGGTGCACTCGGCCGTCGGCCTGGTGCGCCCGCAGCCAAGCCCGCACCGCCAAGCCACCCATGCTGTGGCACAACAACACCGGCGCCTGCCCCGTGGCGGCAGTCACCTTGCGAACGGCGTCTTCAATGATGTCCGCATACTCGTCAATCGACCCCATCACCGGCTCCAGATTGACCGCCACATAGGCATGCCCCCGCGCCTGCAAATGCGCAAACCACGGCAGCCACAGGCCCCGGTTGCACATGAAGCCATGCACCAGCACAACGCCGCGCTTTCCGGTGGGCTGCGCAGGCAGCCAATCGGGCAATGACTGGTGGCGAAACGGCTGGCGCCAGCAAAACACCATCAACGCCACCCACACCTCGGCCCACCAGGCACCCACGACCTGTGACAGGCGGGCGCGGGGCGCAGCATCGGCACGGTTGGTGATGTGCATCAGCACAAACTCTACCGCCATCACCACCAGGTAAATGCCTAGCGGCACCAGTGCCCCCAGCACGGCACGCAACGGTGAATAGGGCCACTGCCACACCAGCCAGGCGGCCATGGTCAGCAGGATGAACAGGAGCAGGATTCGTTGCCAGCGCGCGATCATGGTGGTGAGGCCAAATGTTGTAATTGACCAGCCGCATTGTGCGGTCTGGCCACCGCCCGACACCGTACCCCGCAGAACGCAGAAAGGAACCCGCCCCATGGATGCCGCCCAGACCATCCGCGACTGCATCGCCGACGTGACCGCCCTGCGCCTGCACCGCACGGGCGACCCGGCGCTGGGGGCGGCGGTGGGCAGCGTGAAAAGCCTGCAAGCACGGCGCTTTCGGGGCACCTATGCGGACCTGATGGGCTCGCCCGCGTTTGGCCCGGCAGCGCGGTTCTTTCTGGAAGAGCTGTACAGCGACACCGACTACACCGACCGCGACCTGCAGTTTGGCCGCATTGCGGGCACGCTGCAGACCATGTTCCCCCAGCCAGTGGTGACCACCGCCGTGGCCCTGGCCGTGCTGCACGCACAGACCGAGGAACTGGACCAGGACATGGGCCGCGCGTGGTTGGTGCATGAAGCCAACGCAGCCAGCGACGCCATCCGCTACACCGCAGCCTGGCGCACTGTGGGCCAGCGCCATGCACGAGCGCAGCAGCTGCAGCGCGTGCTGGCCATGGGGAATGACCTGGCGCGCCTCACGCGCACCCCCGGCCTGCGGATGATGCTGCGCATGATGCGGGGCCCGGCCAACGCGGCCGGCATGGGTGCGCTGCAGAGGTTTCTGGAGGCGGGGTTTGACACCTTCGGCCAGCTCGCGCGCCAGCGCGGCGGGGTGGAGCAGTTTCTGGCCACCATCGAGCAGCGCGAGCGCGCGCTGATGGATTTGCTCTTCGACGCCGATCCTGTCACCTGCGGGACCCAGCTCGCCAGCACACTAGGACAAGCCCGATAGCCCGCAACGCGCCCGCCTTCCACAATCTGTGCCCACCTATCAATGGCATTTGGCGAGCACAAGGAAACAAGCGCATGGAAAAGATCTGGCTCAAGAGCTACCCCCCGGGCGTACCGCACGACGTGCAGCCCGAGCAATACCGCTCTGTGGCCCACCTGCTGGAAGAATCGTTCCGCAAACACGCATCGAGCCCGTTCTCGGTCTGCATGGACCAGTGGATGACCTATGGCGAGCTGGAACGCCGCTCGGCCGCGCTGGGCGCCTATCTGCAAAGCCTGGGGCTGGAGCCCGGTGCGCGCGTGGCCATCATGCTGCCCAACATTCCGCAGTTTGGCGTGACCATGGCCGCCGTGCTGCGCGCCGGCTACACCTGCGTGAACGTGAACCCGCTGTACACCGCCCGCGAGCTGGAGCACCAGCTCAAGGACTCGGGCGCCACAGCCATCGTGATCCTGGAGAACTTTGCCCACACACTGGCCGATGTGATCGACCACACGGCCGTCAAACATGTGGTGATGGCCTCCATGGGCGACCTGCTGGGCTTCTGGTTTGGCAAATGGATCACCTTTGCCGTGCGCCACCTAGCCAAGATGGTGCCCGCCTATGACCTGCCCCTGTCGAACGGCCGCAAGGTCGTCACCTTCAAGAAGGCGCTGTCGCTGGGCGAGCACAAGTCGCTCGCACCCAGCCAGGCCACGCTCGATTCGATTGCCTTCCTGCAGTACACCGGCGGCACCACGGGCCTGTCCAAGGGCGCGGTGCTCACCCACCGCAACATCGTGGCCGCCACGCTGCAGGCCGAGGCCTGGTTCACGCCCGCGCTGTCCAAGGTGGGCGACCTGAGCAAGGCCAACAGCATTGCCGCGCTGCCGCTGTACCACATCTTCGCGCTCACGCTGTGCCTGCTGGCCATCCGCCAGGGCTCCAGCCTCACGCTGATTCCCAACCCGCGCGACATACCGAAGTTCGTGGCTGAACTCAAGAAGCGCCCCTTCCACATGCTGCCTGCGGTGAACACGCTGTTCAACGCGCTGCTGCAAAACCCGCAGTTCAAGGCGCTGGACTTCTCGCACCTGTGCGTGTCGCAGGCTGGCGGCATGGCGGCCAGCGAAGGCACGGCCAAGCAGTGGCAGAAGGTCACCGGCAGCACCATGATCGAAGGCTGGGGCATGAGCGAGACCTGCGCCATCGGCACCAACAACCCGGTGATCAGCACCACCTTCAGCGGCAACATCGGCCTGCCGCTGCCGGGCATCGATATCGCCATCAAAGACGACGAAGGCAACAGCCTGCCCCAGGGCGAGTCGGGCGAGATCTGCATCCGCGGCCCCAACGTGATGGTGGGCTACTACAACCAGCCCGAAGAGAACGCCAAGGCCTTCACGCCCGATGGTTTCATGCGCACGGGCGACATCGGCATCATGGACCCGCAGGGCTACACCCGCATCATCGACCGCAAGAAGGACATGATCCTGGTGAGCGGCTTCAATGTGTTCCCCAATGAACTGGAGCAGGTCATCAGCCTGTGCCCCGGCGTGGTCGAATGCGCAGCCATTGGTGTGCCCGATGAGAAGCAGGGCGAGGCCATCAAGGTGTTCATCATCAAGAACGACCCGGCCCTGACCGAGGACGAGGTGGCCAACTACTGCCACCAGAACCTCACCGGCTACAAGCGCCCCAAGTACATCGAGTTCCGTGACGAACTGCCCAAGAGCAACGTGGGCAAGATCCTGCGCAGGGAGCTGCGCAAGTAAAGGCGCCCCCTGAGCGGCTGCGCCATGCAGTGCGGCCGCTGCAGTCGGCCCTTCGGGGCCATCGTCCAAGCCCGCGCAGGCTGGGGTCGGCCCAACGCGCCCGGTCCCTGCGGCAAGAGTCTCCCCAAACCCAACGCAGCTGGGGTGCCCTCTTTTTGCACCCGGCGCAACTGGCGGACTGTCTTTTTTCCGGTGCCATACCTCCTGTGCACCACACGCATCCGGTGCTACATTGCGCACGCCCGGTAACGCGTCGGGCGCCGCCCCACCCGCCAGAACACCCCAAGCCGCCTTTTCCGCACCGTGAAGTTCCTTCTTCTGGACGACCATCCCCTGTTCCGCCAGGCACTCCGGTCCATCACCCTGCGGCTGGACCCTGAGGCCACGGTGCTGGAATGCGCCTCCTACGACGAGGCGCAGGCCCTGCTGGCCGACGATGTGGACCTGGTGCTGCTCGACCTGCGCCTGTCAGGGCTGGACGGCATGGAGATCCTGGCCACGCTGCGTGCCCAGCACCCGGCACTGCCCATCGTGGTGGTCTCGGCCTCCGAGGACCCGCACGAGGTGATGGCTGTGCTGCGCCTGGGTGCACTCGGCTTCGTGCCCAAGGCCTCTTCGGCCGAGGTGATGGAGCATGCGCTGCGGCTGGTGCTCGCGGGCGACACCTACCTGCCTTCGCACATCCTGCTCGACCCACAGGCGCCAGACGCACTGCCGAAGGACGGCGTGCTCGACCTGACTCAGCGGCAGAAAGAGGTGATGCGCCTCATGGTGCTGGGCGAGTCGAACAAGCAGATTGCACGCCGGCTGAACCTGGCCGAAAACACAGTCAAGGTGCATGTGACGGCCATCCTGCGCGAACTGAATGTGACCTCGCGCGCCCAGGCCATCGTGGCGCTGTTCCAGCGCGGTGACGGCCCCTCCTGACGGCACTGCAATGACGCCGCCGGACGCCGCCTGGGCCGAACGCATGCGCACCGAGCAGGTGCGGCTGATCTACCGCAACTACCCGTTCACGCTCAGCGCGAACTTCGTTCTCAGCCTGCTCGTGATCGGCGCGCTGTGGGGGACGGCATCCACCAGCATGCTGGTGGGATGGGGTGGTTTCAGTGGCGCACTCACCCTCAAAGGAGTGTGGGACTACCGGCGCTACCGGCATGCGCTGGCCGGGCCCGCCCCCCAGGCGGTCGAGACCGCAGCGCGCCGTTTCGCAGAGATCGCATGGTGCACCGGCGCGATGTGGGGCGCCGCCGGGTTGTTGCCATTCTTCGTGCAGTCCGCACATTTCCACCAGATCGTGTTCCCGGCGATCACCGGCATGGCCTTTGGCGGTGCGGCCTTCTTGTCCACCGACCGGCGGCTGTTCTATGGGTACATCGTG
The DNA here is from genome assembly GCF_057597245.1 of Acidovorax sp. NN32. NCBI lineage: Bacteria > Pseudomonadati > Pseudomonadota > Betaproteobacteria > Burkholderiales > Comamonadaceae > Acidovorax > Acidovorax sp. NN32. The sequence goes on along the minus strand of NZ_CP199679.1, from coordinate 790,183 downwards.
CCCATGCTCGCCCTCACCCTGGTTGGCGCGGCAGGCATGCAGGGGCGCAACGGTGTCATCCTTGCCAGCCTGACGCTGGCCCTGGCTTTCGCCACACTGGCCTTCGCGCACAACGTGCGCGCGATGATCCAGCGTTCGCTGGTGCTCCGGTTCGAGAACATGGACCTCATCGACGCACTGAAGCAGCAAAAGGAACAGGCCGACTATGCCAACCTGTCCAAGTCACGCTTTCTCGCCGCCGCCAGCCACGACCTGCGCCAGCCCATGCATGCACTGGGCCTGCTTTTTGAATCGCTGCGCCCGCGCATCCAGGATGAAGCCTCGCAGCACCTGGTGCACAGCATCACCGCCACCATCCACACGCTGGAAGACCTGTTCAACGCCCTGCTCGACATCTCCAAGCTGGATGCGGGAGTCATCCCCCGCGACGTGCGGGCCATTGCGCTACAGCACACGTTGGCACGGATCGAGGCAGAGTTCCGCCCCGTTGCCGAAAGCAAGGGCCTGCGTTTTGCCCTGCGCCTGCCTGCAGAGGGGCCCGTGGTGCACAGCGATGCGGCGCTTCTCGACCGCATGGTGCGCAACCTGGTGAGCAATGCCATCCAGCACACCCGGCAAGGAACGGTGCTGGTGACCTGCCGCCTGCGCCCGGGCAAGGTGCTCATCGAGGTGCGCGACAGCGGCCCGGGCATTCCGCAGCCGCTGCACAAGGAGATCTTCCAGGAGTTCTACCAGATCAGAAACCCGGAGCGGGACCGCAGCAACGGTGTCGGCCTGGGCTTGGCCATCGTGGAGCGCGTGGGCCGCATGCTCGATCATCCGGTGCTGCTGCGTTCGGCGCCCGGCTGCGGCTCCACCTTCACCATCGTGCTGCCGCGCAGCACAGCCCCCGCCCCGACCACGGCAGCCACGACCGCTCCAGTGGCCGAGGGCTTGCCATCGCTGCAAGGCCGGCGCATCGCCGCCATCGACGACGACCCCATCGTTCTGGAAGGCATGCGCCAGCTGTTCGAACACTGGGGCTGTACGCTGGTTGCAGCAGCCAGCACCGACGAACTGCTGGACCGCCTGGCAAAGGAGGGATCGGTGCCAGACCTGGTGATCAGCGACTACCGCCTGCGCGACGGCGAAACCGGCGCCCAGGCCATTGCCAAAGTCACGGCCTTCTGCGGACGCCCCTTGCCGGGCGTGCTCGTGACGGGCGACACCGCACCCGAGCGCCTGCGGGAAGCCGCCCACAGCGGCTACGCAGTCCTGCACAAACCCGTGCGCCCCGGCAAGCTGCGCGCCTTGCTGCTGCACCTGCTGGGCGTTCGGCCTACGACTTAGGTATTAGCCGTTCAGTGCAATGGCCCATCGGGCCGCTTTGGCCTGAAATCAGGGGCATGAACGACACCCCCAGCACCGCCCGGTGTGCCCCCTGCCATGGGGATGCGCCACCACCAGGAGCCAACAGCCAGGGGCCATGCAGCACACGCAGCCTGCAAAGCACGCCCGGGCGTGTGGTGGTGGCCGCCAGCCTCGCCCTGACCCTGGTGCAGATCAGCACCATCGAGACCTCCTGGCTGCTGGCCTTCATGCTGCCCGTGCAATGGGCACTGGTGTTCCGCCCGCTGGAGCGCAGAGAGTGGGCCCTGTGCGCACTGGTCGCGCCCTTTTTTGTGCTGCAGAACTACATGGCGCTGCGCGCGGGTGCCTTTGCCTTCCACCAGCAGGACTTTTTGCTCATGCCCTGGCACGAGCCCGTGCTGTGGATGGGCTGGTACCTGCACCTGGTGCGCTTTGTGGGCCAGCCGCCCCAGTCTGTCCGCCTGCACGGGACGGCCTGGGTGGGGCTGCTGGCCACAGTCATCGCATTTTCGGCGTTCGACGGCGACACACAGGCACTCACCCTGGCCGCATCGGTATCCAGCGCCTTGCTGCTCGCCATGTTCCACCGCCCGGGCGACCTGGCCTATGGCCTGTGCGCGGTGGTGCTTGGGTTGCTTGTGGAGTGGGTGGGCCTCAGCCAGGGCCTGTGGTCTTACCCCGAACCGGAGGCTGCCTCTATCCCCTTCTGGTCGGGCCTGATGTGGCTGTCGGTGGGGCTTCTGGGCCGCCGCTTCGTTGTCCCGCTGGCCGAATGGCTGGTACAGCGGGGGGCCCGCCATGCATGACCGCAGCAACGCATTGACGATCAGGCACCTGGTCCAGGCACTCCGAAAGCGCGCCCATCTCCCGCACGGCATCCCATCGCAGGCCACGCCGGTCGGCGACCCACCCTCCAGTACACTGTTCTTGCACTCGGCGTTCCCCCCACAGCCCCGCGGCATGGGGTTCAAGATCCGGATCGCCCGCCGCACTTCGGTGCTGCAGGACGCGCTGGGGCTGCTCAACCGCCGCTATCGGCAACGGGGCTATGGCTTCCAGACTCTGACCTTGTCGCCCGAACGCATGACCATCGTGGCCTATGAAAACAAGCAGGTGACCGGCACGCTCACCGTCCAGCTGGATCGGGGGCACGGATTGCTGTCTGACGAGTGCTTTCAAGAGCATCTTGACGGATTCCGCGCGCGTGGTGCCTCGCTGTGCGAGTTCACCAAGCTCGCTACCGCGCCCCATGCCCCAACGCCTGCCACGCTGGCATCCCTGTTCCATGTGGCCTTCATCTTCGCGCACCAGATCAGCCATGCCACGCATGCGGTGGTGGAAGTCAACCCACGGCATGTCGCGTTCTACACGCGGGTGCTGGGCTTCACACCGCACGGTGCCCCCCAGTCCAACCCGCGTGTAAAGGCACCAGGGGTTCTGCTGGTGGCAGATTTCCATCACATCGGGCGCCAGCTCCTGGCACGCGATGCCCACGGCTCCCGCGATACTGGCGAGCCCCCGCCGTTCTTCTCGCACAGCTTCTCCAACGCAGAAGCGCAGGGCATACGCCACCGCATCCAGGCCGCGCTGCAACAACAGGAGCCCGCTGCATGCTGAAGGTATCGGCGCTGGACCAGGCGCTGCAGGATTGGCGCTCCGTGCTCGGCACAGACAGCGTGTTGTCCGCCCCCAGCGCGGCCGCGTTGTACGGCGCAGGCAGCACACGCCGCATCCCCGCCGCCTTGCGCCCCGCGCGCTCTGGCAGCGTGGCAGAGATCGTGCGCATCGCGGCACAGCACCGCGTGCCCCTGCACCCGATCAGCACGGGGCGGAACTGGGGCTACGGGGGGGCGCTCCCGCCCTCGGACGATTGTGTGGTCCTCGACCTGTCCCAGCTCAACCGCATCATTGCGGTGGACGCCGAGTTGGGCACCGCCACGCTGGAGCCCGGCGTCACCCAGGGACAACTGCGCGCGCACCTGGATCAGCGGGGCCTGCCGTTCATGGTCCCGACCACGGGCGCCGGCCCCAGCGTGAGCCTGGTGGGCAATGCGCTGGAGCGCGGCTATGGCATCACCCCACATGCAGACCACTTCGGCGCCGTGATGGCGCTGGAGGCCGTGCTGGCGGACGGCAGCGTGTACCGGCCGCGCCTGGGGGCGCTGGGCGGCGACCGCGTGGGGCATGGCTACAAGTGGGGCATCGGCCCGTACCTGGATGGCCTGTTCTCGCAGTCCAACTTCGGGGTCGTCACCCAGATGACCATTGCCCTGGCGCAACGCCCGCCGCATGTCGAGGCCTTCTACATCTTCCTGGGCCGGCCAGACCAGCTGGCACCCACCGTGCAAACACTGCGCGGGCTCTTGCGCACGACGGGCGGGGTCATGGGCGGTGTGAACATCCTCAACGGCTACCGCCTCGCGTCGATGACCTGCCCCTACCCCGCAGCGGCCCTGGCGCGCGGCACCCCACTGCAGCCCCGCGAGCTGGACGAACTGTTGCGGGACCACGGGCTGGGCGCCTACCTGGTGGTGGGCAGCGTGTATGGCGAGGCGCCCGTGGCCCGTGCTGCGGTGGCGACCATCCTGCGCGCCTTTGCCCACTGCAGCGGCCGCCGCGTGCGCCTGAACCGCGGCAGAGCCGGTCTGCTGCAGAGCCTCGCAGCACGCTTTCCCGGCATCGCGGCACGCCTGGGCTTCGGCCCGGACCAGGCCGCGCGCATGCTGAGCGCGCTGAACCTCATGGAGGGCATCCCCGACGATGTGGCGCTGCGCCTGCCCTACTGGAAATCCGGCGCCCCGCTGCCCGAGGACCTGACCGGCGCCCTGCGAAGTGGCGAGCGGGGGCTGATGTGGTACGCCCCCCTGGTGCCGATGGTGCCCGACACCGTGCAGACTTTCGAAGCCCTGGTGGCCCGTGTCTGCCTGCAGCACGGGTTTGAGCCGCTGATCACGCTCACCAGCCTGTCTGACCGCTGCTTCGACAGTTCCGTGCCACTGCTGTTTGACGGCCGCTCCAGCGCCGACCACGAGCGCGCCCAGCGCTGCTTCGACATGCTGTTCGACGAAGGCCGCCAGTATGGCATCGTGCCCTACCGCATGGGTTCGCAGGCGTTCCACAAGCTGGCATCGCAAGGGGACGACCCGGCGCTTTCGCTGGCCCGCAGGGTCAAGCAGCTGCTGGACCCAGAGGCCATTCTTTCGCCCGGCCGCTACAACCTCTGAGAACGAGCAGCCCGCCCCGCGCCCCAGACGGCGAGGGTCAGGCAGCGACCACCACAGGCCTCTTCTCCGGGTTTTTACCGATTAGCAAACGTTTGCGCAAACGTTTGCTTTCGTTATCATCCCGTTCGCGACAAGGCACCGGGCACCCGCAGCCGCTCTTCCTCAAAAGGTCTGCCAAGGATTCCCCACCACGCTGTCGGTCGCCTTCGTCCACATTCCAACCCGGAGACAAAACCCATGCGATTCACCCGCCGTTCCGTTCAGACCGCCGCCGCCCTCGCCGTTGTGGGCAGCCTGCTGGCCAGCCCTGCGTTTGCGCAGGACAAGCCCAAGATCGCGCTCATCATGAAGTCGCTGGCCAACGAGTTCTTCCGCACCATGGAAGACGGCGCCAAGGCGCACCAGAAGGCCCACGCCAGCGAATACACGCTGGTGGCCAACGGCATCAAGAACGAGACCGACACCGCCGCGCAGATCAAGATGATCGAGCAGGCCGTGGCGCAGAAGGTCAGCGCCATCGTGCTGGCCCCGGCCGACTCCAAGGCGCTGGTGCCCGTGGTCAAGGCGGCCATCGACAAAGGCATTCTCGTGGTCAACATCGACAACCAGCTCGATGCCGACGCGCTGAAGGAAAAGAACATCACCGTGCCCTTCGTGGGCCCCGACAACCGTGCAGGCGCCAAGCTGGTGGGCGACCACCTGGCCAAGACGCTGAAGGCGGGCGACAAGGTCGGCATCATCGAAGGCGTGTCCACCACCTTCAATGCGCAGCAGCGCACCCTGGGCTACCAGGACGCCATGAAGGCCGCCAACATCACCGTGGTGGGCGTGCAGTCCGGCAACTGGGAGATTGAAAAAGGCAACACCGTGGCCGCCGGCATGATGCGCGAGCACCCTGACCTGGTCGCCCTGCTGGCTGGCAACGACAGCATGGCCCTGGGCGCCGTGGCCGCCGTGAAGGCCGCTGGCAAGACCGGCAAGGTGCAGGTGGTGGGCTACGACAACATCGGCGCCATCAAGCCCATGCTGCAGGACGGCCGCGTGCTGGCCACCGCCGACCAGTACGCCGCCAAGCAGGCCGTGTTCGGCATCGAACTGGCGCAGAAGGCCCTGGCCGCCAAGACGCCGCAGAACCAGCTGCCCGCCACGGTGAAGACGGATGTGGTGCTGGTGACGAAAGACAGCAAGTAAATCCGAGAGCGGCGAACAAGGCCCTTCTGGCGTTGTTCGCCGCTCAATAGATAACCACCGCCCTGCAGCCGCCCACTTCAAGCCCCCATGCCCAGTCGCTCGCCCGCTCCTCAGTCCCCGCCCCTGCTCGCCATCCAGGCAGTGGGCAAGGACTACACCGCCACCGTGCTCGATGGCGTGAACGTGGAACTGTTTGCGGGCGAGGTGCTGGCGCTGACCGGGGAGAACGGCGCGGGCAAGAGCACGCTGTCCAAGATCCTCTGCGGGCTGGAACAGCCCACACGCGGCGGCATGCAGCTGGCGGGGCAGGCCTACGCCCCCACGTCGCGCCGCGATGCCGAGCGCCACGGCGTGCGCATGGTGATGCAGGAGCTGGGCCTGGTGCCCACGCTCACCGTGGCCGAGAATTTGTTGATGGGCCGTCTGCCGCACCGGCTGGGTTGGCTACAGCGCGATGTGCTGCACGCCGCTGCCCGTGCGCAGCTGGCCAAGATCGGGCTCGACAACATCGACCCCGCCACCCCGGTCTCGCAGCTGGGCATCGGCCAGCAGCAGATGGTGGAGATTGCGCGCAACCTGCAGGACGACACGCGCATTCTGGTGCTCGATGAGCCCACGGCCATGCTCACGCCGCGCGAGACCAATTACCTGTTCGAGCAGATCGCGCACCTCACCGCACGCGGCGTGGCCATCATCTACGTGTCGCACCGGCTCGAAGAACTGCGCCGCATTGCCGACCGCGTGGCGGTGCTGCGCGATGGCCGCCTGGTGGACGTGCGCGCCATGGCGGGCATGAGCGAGGACGACCTGGTGCAGCGCATGGTGGGCCGCGTGGTCAGCGACCTGGACCACCGCCCGCGCCGCCCCATCGGCCCCGTGGTGATGAGCGCCCAGGGCCTGGGCCGGGGCACCGCCGTGCAGGACGTGAGCCTGGAGCTGCGCGCGGGCGAGATCTTCGGCATTGCCGGGCTGGTTGGATCGGGCCGCACCGAGCTGGTCCGCCTGCTGTTCGGCGCGGACCGGGCAGACCGCGGCAGCGTGACGCTGCACCCAGAATTTGAACAAAAACAGCCTCTAGCGCTTGATGTACAAGCGCAACCAGCTATACAAAACATAGCAAACCAGAAACCTGCGGTTTCCCAGGCCGCACCCCGCACGATTCCCCGTGGTTTCGCGTCGCCGCTGCAGGCCATCGCCGCCGGTGTGGGCCTGGTCACCGAAGACCGCAAATCCCAGGGCCTGCTGCTGTCGCAGCCCATCCGCATCAACGCCACGCTGTCCGACCTGTCGGCCGTGTCGCGCGGCGGCTGGCTGCAGCGCGGGCTCGAAAGCCGCCTGGTGCAGGGATTCATCCGCACCCTGCGCGTGCGCTGCCACGGCCCGGAACAACCCGTGGGGCAACTGTCGGGCGGCAACCAGCAAAAGGTGGTGTTTGCCCGCTGGCTGCACCGCGAAGGCCGCGTGCTGCTGCTGGACGAACCCACGCGCGGCGTGGACGTGGGCGCGCGCGCCGAGCTGTACGGCGAGCTGGACCGCATGGCCGCCGAGGGCCGCGCGCTGCTGATGGTGTCGTCCGACCTGCGCGAGCTCATGGCCATGGCCGACCGCATCGGCGTGATGAGCGCAGGCCGCCTGGTGGCCGTGTTCGAGCGCGGCGAGTGGTCCGAGCAATCGCTGCTGGCGGCCGCGTTCTCCGAGCCCGGCGGACGCACCAGCACCACCCCTTCAACTTCTTCTCCTGTGACCGCATGAACGCCCCCACCACATCTGCCGCGCCCGCTGCGGCGCCCTCCTCGGCCTCGGTCTGGCGCAGCCAGCTGGGCACCTACCTGGGCCTGCTGGCCGTGCTGGCAGGCATGGTGGCGCTGTTCTCGTCGCTGTCCGAATACTTCTGGAGCGCCGAGACCTTCATCACCATCGCCAACGAAATCCCGGCCCTGGCCGTGATGGCCGTGGGCATGACCTTTGTGCTCATCATCGCGGGCATCGATTTGTCGGTGGGCTCTGTGATGGCGCTGGCCGCCGCCACCTCGGCCGCTGCCATCCTGCAGTGGGGCTGGACGGTGCCGGCCGCCGCCGCGCTGGCACTGGCCACGGGCCTGGTGTGCGGCACCATCACGGGCACCATTTCCGTCGCGTGGCGGTTGCCCTCGTTCATCGTGTCGCTGGGCATGCTCGAAGCCGTACGTGGCAGCGCGTATGTGGTGACCGACTCGCGCACGCAGTACGTGGGCGATGCGATCTCGTGGCTGTCAGCACCCTTCTTTGGCGGCATCTCGTTCGCCTTCTTGCTGGCCGTGGTGCTGGTGGTGGTGGCGCAGCTGGTGCTGTCGCGCACTGTGTTTGGCCGCTGCGTGGTGGGCATTGGCACCAATGAAGAAGCCATGCGCCTGGCCGGTGTGGACCCGCGCCCCATCCGTGTCATCGTGTTTGCCATGACCGGCCTGCTGGCGGGCCTGGCGGGCCTGATGCAGTCGGCCCGGCTCGAAGCCGCCGACCCCAACGCCGGCACCGGCATGGAGCTGCAGGTGATTGCGGCCGTGGTGATTGGCGGCACCAGCCTCATGGGCGGGCGCGGCTCGGTGGTGAACACCGCGTTTGGCGTGCTCATCATCGCGGTGCTGGAGGCAGGCCTGGCCCAGGTGGGCGCCAGCGAGCCCAGCAAGCGCATCATCACGGGTTTTGTGATCGTGGCGGCCGTCATCGTGGACACGCTGCGCCAGCGCCGCGCCAAGGTCTGAGAGACTGATTACCGCGACCGTCTGCCCCACCAACAACGACCTCATTCTTCTTTTTGCATGGCTACTATCAAGGACGTTGCGCGCCACGCTGAGGTGTCGGTCACCACGGTGTCGCACGTTGTCAACGGCACGCGCCGCGTGAGCCCCGAGGGGCGCGAGCGCGTGGAGGCCGCCATCCGCGCCCTGGGCTATGTGCCCAGCGCCATCGCGCGCAGCCTCAAGAGCAACAACACGCGCACGCTGGGCATGCTGATCCCCAACAGCTCCAACCCCTACTTTGCCGAGATCGTGCACAGCGTGGAAGACCGCTGCTTTGGCGCGGGCTACAACGTCATCCTGTGCAACACCAACGACGAGGCGCACCGCCAGGGCACCTACCTGCAGGTGCTGGCCGAGCGGCGCATTGACGGGCTGATCGTGGTCTCTACCGGGCACGACGCCACGCTGGCCACGCAGCTGGCGGGCCTGTCCATCCCCACCGTGCTGGTGGACCGCGAAATCGACATCGCCGAACAACAACCCTGCGACCTGGTGGAAACTGCCCACATGCAGGGCGGCCTGCTAGCCACGCGCCACCTGCTGTCGCTGGGCCACCGCCGCATTGCCTGCATTGGCGGCCCCGAAGGCATTGCCCCCAGCGAGCAGCGCATTGCCGGCTGGCGCACGGCGCTGGCCGATGCAGGTTGCGGCACCGGCGAGGGCCTGCTGTGGCATGGCAACTTCACGAGCCAGGGTGGCTACGAAGCCATGCACGCCATGCTGCGCGCGCCCGAGCCGCCCACCGCCGTCTTCGTGTGTAACGACCTCATGGCCATGGGCGCGCTGTGTGCCGCGCACGAACGCGACCTGCGCGTGCCCGAGGCACTGTCCATCGTGGGTTTTGACGACATCGAATTGGCCGCCTTCACCAGCCCGCCGCTCACCACCGTGGCCCAGCCCAAGCAGCGCATCGGCGCGCTGGCCGTGGACATGCTGCTGGAGCGCATCGACGGCAAGCGCCAGGACGCGCGCAAGGTGATGCTGCAGCCTGAGCTGCGCGTGCGCTCGTCCACCGCGCCAGCCCCGGGGGCTGCGGCATGAACAACAACCCATTGAATACTGCCCCCCGCATCGCCGTCGTCGGCAGCCTGAACATGGACCTGGTGCTGCAGGTGCAACATGCGCCCGGCCCCGGCGAAACCGTGCTGGCCGACGCCCTGCACCTGGTGCCCGGCGGCAAGGGCGGCAACCAGGCCGTGGCCTGTGCGCGCCAGGGTGCCCGGGTGGCCCTGTTTGGCCGCGTGGGCGACGACGGCTACGGCCACACGCTGCGCACCGGGCTCGACGCCGACGGCATCGACCACAGCGGCGTGCAGACCGACACCGACACCACCACCGGCGTCGCCGCCATCACCGTGGAGGCCAGCGGGCAGAACCGCATCGTGGTCGTGCCCGGCGCCAATGGCCGCTTTGTGCTGGACGCCGCCGCGCTGGGCGCTGCGCTGCAAGGCGCAGGCGGTCTGGTGCTGCAGTTTGAAACGCCCCTGCCCCAGGTGCTGGCCGCCGCCGCGATGGCCCATGCCGCTGGCTGCCCCGTGGTGCTGAACCCCTCCCCCATCCAGCCCCTGCCCGAAGCGATGTGGCCGCTGGTGCACACACTGGTGGTGAACGAGGTGGAAGCCGCCGCGCTGGCAGGCCAGAACGTGGACACCCCCGCCGATGCCGCGCAGGCCGCACAAGCCCTGCGCGCCAAGGGCCCCGCACAGGTCGTAGTAACTCTGGGCGCTGCGGGCGCCGTGGCCGCCGATGCGGCAGGCAACCGCTACCACCCCGGCCTGGTCGTGAAAGCCGTGGACACCACGGCCGCTGGTGACACTTTCCTGGGTGCACTGGCCGTGGCGCTGGCACGCGGCGAGCCGCTGGACGCCGCCGTGCGCGAAGGCATCCGAGCATCGGCGCTGTGCGTCACCCAGCCCGGCGCCCAGCCCTCCATCCCCACCCGCGCCGCCGTGGCGCAAAGCCCCCAACCGCCCGCCTGGAGCCCCCTGTGAAACGCACCGCCCTGCTGCACGCCGAACTCTCCCACGCCATCGCCACCCTGGGCCACGGCGACATGCTGGTGATTGGCGACGTGGGACTGCCCATTCCCCCCGGCCCGCGCCGCATTGACCTGGCGCTGACGCCGGGCATCCCGGCCGTGGCCGATGTGCTGCGGGTGGTGCTGGACGAAATGCAGGTCGAAAAAGCGCTGATCGCCACCGAAGCCGTGGAGCGCAATAGAGGGCAGTTGCCCGCCTGGTGCCACTTGCCGGTGGATCCCCAGGCCGTATCGCACGATGAGTTCAAGCGCTTGACCCAGCAAGCCCGTGTGATGGTGCGCACGGGTGAGTGCACGCCTTATGCCAATGTGATTCTGGTGGCGGGCGTGACGTTCTGACACAGCCTGGGTGGCCAGGCTGCGGGTTTTGGAGGACTTCGGGCAGGCGCGACCTGCGGTACGCTGGGCAGCAGCCCACGGCGCGGCGTTGATGCCCGCCACCGATGCCCCGAATTCCTGCACCCATGCCCACCACAGCGCCCCACGATCTCCTGCCCCCTGAAATCACCGTTCTCGAACGCGGCTGGCTCTCGGCCAACAACATCCTCTTCGTCGGCCACCACGACACGGCCATCGTGGACACCGGCTACTGCAGCCATGCCGAACAGACTGTGGACCTGGTGCGCGACGCGCTGCAGGGCCGCGCGCTGGATCGTGTGCTCAACACCCATCTGCACAGCGACCACTGCGGCGGCAATGCCGCGCTACAAAAGGCCTGGCCCGGCGTGCTCACGGCCATTCCACCCGGCCAGGCCGACCATGTGCGCCAGTGGGATGCCTATGCGCTCAGCTACACACCGACGGGCCAGGAATGTCCGCCCTTTCGGGCCGACACGCTGCTCATGCCCGACTCCTGCGTGCTGCTCGGCGACAAGCCCTGGCAGGTGCATGCCGCGCCGGGCCACGATCCGCATTCGGTGGTGTTGTTCGAGCCCCAGGGCCGTGTGCTGATCTCGGCCGATGCGCTGTGGGAAAACGGCTTTGGCGTGGTGTTTCCCGAGCTGGAAGGCGAAGACGCGTTCGCCCAGGTGGCCGCAACGCTGGATGTGATCGAGCAGCTATCGCCCCAGGTCGTGATCCCCGGCCACGGGCCGGTGTTTGCCGATGCGCCCCGTGCTATCGATGGCGCACGCCGCCGCCTGGACGGTTTTGTGCGCAACCCGGGCAAACATGCGCTCTATGCGGCCAAGGTGCTGCTCAAGTACAAGCTGTTGGAATGGCAGCAGATCAGTCTCCAGGACCTGGCTGCCTGGGCGCAGGCCACGCCCTACTTCGGCATGCTGCGCGAGCGCCACTTTGCAGATCAGGCCGAGGTTGAATGGCTTGGCAGCCTGAGCGACGAACTGGTGCGGTCCGGTGCGGCCACCCGCCAAGGCGACATGCTGCACAACGCATAGATACGACGTCCGCCCGGACCTTGGCATCCCGGCTGACCGCAGCAACGCACCTCAGTCAGTGCCGCCATGGCACGCCCTTGACCGGGCCGCTGCAGGCATCCCTCTTGGGGGGCGGCACACAGCGCCTCGGCACGGCTTCAATGCTTGTGCTGCTTGTCGCACCCCGTCACATGGTTGTTGCTGCTGGACATGCACTGGTAGAACGCCTTCTTGTTGCCCGATGCGCCCTGGCAGTCCGATACGCTGTATTTGCCCTTGGCTTCACGGATCTTGGGTGCCGCCTTGTCAAAGTCCGCCTGGGCCATGTAACCGTCGCGCACGTTCTTCTGGCCCACTTCCAGCATGAGGTCGGCTTGGTAGTGGATGTTGTCCACGGCGGTGGCGCAGTTGAGCGGCACTTGCTTGCCGTCCACCGTGCCCAGGGCCTTCTTCAGCCCCTCGCCAAATTCCTGAACGTCTTTCGGAATCTTCTTGGTGCCATCGGGGTTGAACTGGGTGGCACCCGCCGACTTGCCAGCAGAAGAGACGCTGCCCTTGCTGCCTGCACCACCGCTGCCACTGGTGCCGTTGTTGTTCTGCAGCTTCATCGGCTCGGCATCCTGCGAGGTAGGCGGCGGCTGCGATCCGTAATGGGTTTTACCGTCGGCATCGACCCACTTGTACACCGGCTGCGCCTGCGCTGCTGCGCCCAGAACCATCGCCAGGGAGGCCATGGCCACCCAACCCAGTTTTCTCATGGCTTACCCCTCCAAATATTGGCAAAAATAGGCCCTAGCGCTTATCCGATAAGCGCCAGCAGCTCTTCTCTTTATAGCAACCACCGACCCATCAAGGCAAATCCTTGTTCACCTCTGGCAACGCCGCATCGCGCGGGCCGATCGTGCCCAGGCGGCTCTTGAGCGACTGGGGCTGGCCGGTGAGCATGGCTGCGTAGTTGGTGGTGTTGGACAGCACTTTCTTCACGTAGTCACGCGTCTCGGCAAACGGCACGTTCTCGGCCCAGATGGCGGCGTCCAGCACCGGGCCGTTGCGCCAGCTGCGCGGGCGGCCGGGGCCTGCGTTGTAGGCGGCCGCGGCCATGGGCATGGAGCCCGCAAAGTCGTCCAGCGCGAGCTTGAGGTAGGCCGTGCCGATGGTGATGTTGGTGTCGCGGTCATTGATCTGGTCGGCCGTGAAACCGTTCAGACCGATCTTCTTGGCCGTCCAGCGCGCGGTGGCGGGCATCACCTGCATGAGGCCCGAGGCGCCCACGTGCGAGCGCGCATCCATGATGAAGCGGCTTTCCTGGCGGATCAGACCGTACACGTAGGCCGGGTCCAGGCCGATGCCGTTGGCACGCTCCACCACCGCGCTGCGGAAGGGGGTGGGAAAGCGCTGCGTAACGTCCACCACGCTCTTGGTGCGCTCGCTGGTGTTGATGCAGCGGTCCCACACCTCGCGCTGGCAGGCGAAGTCGGCGGCGGCCAGCAGTTCGCGGTCGGGCATGCCGCCGCTTTGGTGCAGGTTGGTGGTGTAGTTCCACTCGCGCACGCCTTCGCTGCGCAGGCCCAGCAGGATGGCGTACAGGGCGCGATTGAGCCCCGGGTTGGCGCGAGCGGCGGCCTTTTCTTCGGCGGTGAGGGGCGCGGGCGCGGGCGGCGTGGTGATGCGCTGGCCCAGCTCTTCGAGCGCCAGCTGCTCATAGAAGCCGCGCGTTCCGGCAATGCCTTCGAGCAGTTGCCGTGCTTCGGCGCGTTCGGCATCGCTCACGCGGCCCGCCAGCAGCGAGCGCGCCTTCCAGTACACCCAGGTGCTGTCCTGGCGGCCTTCAGGGCCCATGGCGTCCACCGCCTTGCCCACGGCCTTCCACTGGCCAGCGCGCAGGGCGGCACGCACCTTCCAGCCCAGCAGGTCGTCGTTGAGGTCGCTGTCCTTGGTCACATTGGCAAAGTAGCCATGGGCGTTGCTGGCCAGCTTCTGCGCGGCGGTCTTGCCAATCACGCCCCAGGCCCAGTTGCGCTCTTCGGCAGAGAGGTGCACGCCCCATTTGTTCTCCAGCTGGTAGGCCGCGCTGTCCGGGTCGCTGGTGGCCAGCTTCAACAGGGCGAGCAGCACCAGTTCCTGCCGGGCCTTGCCAGCGGCAGTGGCGCGCGAGAGCAGGTACTTGCTGGGCGCATCGAGCACATCCTTGAGTTGCGGCAGCGATTCCGGCGAGACGATTTCGACCGCCGTACGCACCACGCGGGGGCGGTTGGCCTCCACACCCAGGCGGGCCTTGCGCCACACATCCAGGGCCGAGAGCTTCTTGTAGCCGTACAGCTCGCGCGCGGCGTGGGTGCAGCCATCGTCGGCGTCGCGGATCGCATACCAGTTGCTGCGCACGTCCTCAGCCACCGTGGCAGGCGCCGTGCCCTTGATCTGGTCGATCAGGAGGGCGTAGCAGCGCACTTCGCGGTCGTCCGACATGCGGTAGCTCGGGTGCTGCTCGGCAAACTGGCTCCAGTCGCGGCGCTGACCCAGCAGCAGCAGCCAGTCGTTGCGCAGGCGGTCTTCCTGGTAGGTGCCGGCGTAGCGCTGCATGAAGGACTGGATCTCCTGTGGCGAGGCCTCGCCAAGACGCACGCGCAGCTCCCAGTAGGCAGCCCAGGGCTCCAGCGCATGGCCGCGTGCCGCTGGCAGCAGCTGCGCGAGCTTGTTGCGGTCGCCCTTGCGGAACGCCTGCTGCATCTCCAGCAGGGTATCGTCACCACGGTTTTGCGCCATGACAAGGGGCGCGGTAGCAGCCAGCAGGGTGGCGGCCACAAGGGGTGTCAGAATCGCTCTGAGAAATTGCATGGGGGAATTATCTGATGGACAAAGCAGCCCTTCGGCGCGCATTGATAGAAGAACGCCTCAACCTGCCGGACCGCCTACAGCGGGCCGACCTGTTACAGCAGGTGATGCGCATCTGGCTGGTGAACCGGCCCGATACGGTGATTGGTGCCTACTGGCCCATCAAGGGCGAGTTTGACCCCCTGCCCGCCCTGCACCGCTGGAAGGAAGACGGCGAGTTGCTGGACGAGCCCCTGCGCCGCCGCATCGGCCTGCCCGTGGTCAACAAGCAGCACAAGACCCTCACCTTCCACGCTTGGTACCCCGGCTGTCCCATGGAAGAAGACGCCTACGGCATCCCCAAGCCCAAGGACACCGAGGTCATCGTGCCCACGCTGCTGTTTGTTCCGTGCGTGGGCTACGCGCCGGGTGGCTACCGGCTGGGCTATGGCGGCGGATTTTACGACCGCACGCTGGCCACGCTGCAACCCAAGCCGTTCACCGTGGGCTTGGGCTTCACCCATGGCTACCTGGATGATTTCGAGCCTGAGGAGTTCGACCTGCCGCTCGATGCCATCCTGAACGACAACGGGGTGGTCTGGCCTGTCTGAGCGGCCAGACCGGCTCCTCGGGGCCCGGTGATGCGCGCTGCGCATCATTCAGGCCTTTTTTCGCATCGCTGGCGCATCGCGCAGCCGCTAGCATGGCAGGCTGACCTTCATTTTTCAGGTGCCCCCATGCTCAAGCTCTACATCGGCAACAAGAACTACTCCTCCTGGTCCATGCGCCCCTGGGTACTGCTCAAGCAGGCGGGCATTGCGTTTGAAGAAGTGCGCGTGCGCTTCGACAGCTTTGACGCCGATTCGGAGTTCAAGCGTGTGATGAGCCCCGTGAGCCCCACGGGAAAGGTGCCTGCACTGGTCGATGGCGATCTGGTCGTCTGGGACACCCTGGCGATTGCCGAATACGTGGCCGAAACCCACCCCGACAAGAAGCTCTGGCCCGCGGACGCCAAGGCCCGAGCGCGCGCACGCAGCGTCTGCGCCGAGATGCACAGCGGCTTCACCGCCCTGCGCGGCAACTGCCCCATGAACATTGAGGCGAATCTGGCCGATGCCGGCGCGCTGATCTGGCGCGACAAAGCCGGCGTACGCACCGACGTCCAGCGCCTGGTGGAGATGTGGAGTGCACTGCTGCAGGAGCACGGCGGCCCTATGCTGTTTGGCGAGTTCACCGTGGCCGACGCCTACTTTGCCCCCGTGTGCATGCGCCTGCACTCTTATGCCCTGCCCGTACCCACCCCCATCAAGGCCTATGTAGACCGCGTGCGCGCTCTGCCCGGCGTGAAAGCCTGGATCGACGAAGCCCTGACCGAGAAGGACTTTCTGGACTTCGAAGAGCCGTACCGCCTGCGCCATACCGAGGGTTGAGCATCGCCATGGCTGTCACCATCTACCTGCGCTACGTGCTCAACACCAGCAAGCTCAAGGAGTTCGAACACTACGGCAAGCTGTGGATTCCACTGGTCGAGAAATTCGGTGGCCAGCACCACGGCTACTTCATGCCCAGCGAGGGCGCCAACAACATCGCGCTGGCGCTGTTCACGTTTGAGAGCCTCGCGGCCTACGAGGTGTACCGCCAGCAGTCAATGCAGGACGCGGAGTGCCAGGCAGCGTTCCGCTACGCCGAGGAGACGGGGTGCATCGTGAGTTATGAGCGGAGCTTTTTCAGACCGGTGTTCCGCTGAACAGGCGTGGGCGCACCCGCCCAACTACCGGAACTGCTTGCGCAAAAACGGCTTGTGCCGCGCAATGTGCGCTAACTGGGCGGGGGCAATGGTGCCGCCCAGGTCTTCCTCCTCCGCGTTCAGCACTTGGTTGGCATAGGCCAGCGCACGCGCCACCACCTCTTCGTCGCTCACACCCTGCTGCGCAGCCAGATCCAGCGCCACGCGCTTCATGGCGCGCTGTGACAGCATCCACATGGCGCCGAAGGCGTCCCACGCGGCCATCGCTTCCTTGAACTTGTCGCGGTCGGCCAGGATTTCATTGAGCGGCTTGGCCAGGATCTCTTGCAGGTCGTCCACCTTGGCCTTGAGGGCTTCGAGCTGCGCCTCGCGCTGCAGGGCTTCGGCGGCGGCGTTGGCCGCTGCGTCGGGCGCCGTGGGCACGGGCACGCTGCCGTCGGGGTTGAGCTGGGCAATGGTGAGTTCGGACGATAGGGACATGGTGGGCTTGAATATACGGCCGAGTGCTCGTCCTAAACTACACCGATGCAAATCTACATGGTGGGCGGCGCGGTCCGCGACAAGCTGCTGGGCCGGCCGGTGAATGACCACGACTGGGTGGTGGTGGGTGCCACGCCCGAGCAGATGCTGGAGCTGGGCTACCTGCCCGTGGGCCGAGACTTCCCGGTGTTTTTGCACCCCGAGACACGCGAGGAATACGCGCTGGCCCGCACCGAGCGCAAGAGTGGGCGCGGCTACCGGGGCTTTGTGGTGGAAAGCTCGCCCGACGTGACGCTGGAAGAAGACCTTTCCCGCCGCGACCTCACTATCAATGCAATAGCTACTAGCGCTTATGGGACAAGCGCTGGAGGCATTTTTGACCCATATTCTGGCGCCAAAGACATCGAGGCGCGGGTGCTGCGCCATGTGACCGACGCTTTCCGCGAAGACCCGGTGCGCATTCTGCGCGTGGCGCGGTTTGCAGCGCGGTTCACCGACTTCACGGTGGCGCCCGAGACGATGCAACTGATGCGCGAGATGGTGGCGCATGGCGAGGTGGACCACTTGGTGGCCGAGCGCGTGTGGCAGGAGCTGGCGCGGGGGCTGATGGAAGAAAAGCCTTCGCGCATGTTCGAGGTGCTGCGCGAGTGCGGCGCGCTGCAGGTGCTGTTGCCCGAAGTGGCGCGCCTGTGGGGCGTGCCCCAGCGGGCCGAGTACCACCCCGAGGTGGATACGGGCGTGCACCTGATGATGGTGCTGGACATGGCTGCGCGGCTGCAGGCGCCGCTCACGGTGCGCTTTGCCTGCCTGGTGCATGACCTGGGCAAGGGCACCACGGCCGCCGATATGCTGCCGCGCCACATCGGGCATGAGGAGCGCAGTGCGGAGCTGCTGAAAGACGTGGCCGAGCGCCTGCGCGTGCCCGTGGACTGCCGCGAGACGGCCGATGTGGTGGCCCGCGAGCACGGCCACATCCACCGCAGCACCGATCTGTCGGCCGCCGCGCTGGTGCGCCTTCTGGAGCGCTGCGACGCCATCCGCAAGCCCGAGCGGTTCGCCGACATCCTGTTGGCCTGCGAATGCGATGCGCGCGGACGGCTGGGGTTTGAAGAATCCACCTACCCGCAGCGCCAGCGGCTGGCGGCTGTGCTGGCGGCCGTCCAATCGGTCGTCACGCGCGACATTGCAGCGCAGGCGGCGGCCAAGGGCGTGGCTGGGCCGCAGGTGGGTGCGTTGATCCACCAGGCGCGGGTGGAAGCGGTGGCGCAGTGGCTGCAGCCCCGCAGCGACGTTGCCTGACCCTGCACACCACCGCCCAAGACGCGGACAGCCCCTCCTACAATCCGCGTCCGCCTGTATTCCATCCGGGGTACAGCCTTGCAAGAACCTGGTGCAGTTTCGCGCCCCACAGCCATCCCAACGTCTCCATGACCACTGTTCACATCCGCCTTGCCACCCCGGCCGACGCTGACACCGTCGCGCCGCTGTTTGATGCCTACCGGCAGTTCTACGCGCAGGCGCCAGACCTGGCCGGAGCGAAGGCCTTCATCGCGGAGCGGTTAGAGCGTGAAGAGTCGGTGATCCTGCTGGCGCTGGATGCGTCGCAAACGGCGGTAGGCTTTTGCCAGCTCTACCCCACGTTCTGCTCGGTGGAGGCCGCCCCTATCTACACGCTGTACGACCTGTTCGTGGCCCCCGCCGCCCGCAAGACAGGCGCCGGGCGCAGCTTGCTGATGGCAGCAGAAGCCACTGCCCGCACCCATGGAAAGGTGCGCATGGACCTGACCACAGCACACACCAACACCACAGCGCAGTCCCTCTACGAATCGCTGGGCTGGACGCTGGACACGGTTTTCCGCGCCTACAACAAACGCGTCAGCGCCTGAACCACCAGGGCGCTTGGCACACTTGCCGCGCCCCCTCACCAGCGCAGCAGGCGCGGCCCCAGCACCGCCCCCAGCGCAGTCGGGATGGCCATGCCCGCCACATACCAGACAGCCAGGAAGGGCGTGGCCATTTCGGGGCAATGCAGGGCGTACACCAAGGCGCCCAACGCACCCGCCAGCAAACCAGCGCCCGCACCCGTCCACACCAGGCGCGTGGGGGCAGCGCCCTTGAGGGCCCAAAAGCCTGCAACAAATGCCGGCACCGACAGCGCCGCGATATTGAACGGGCAGGTGCGCCAGGTGCTGCCCAGGATGAGCGGCATGCGCTCTGCGGCGGACACCTGCGACAACGCCCACAAGGCCATGGCCCACAGCACCAGCGGCGGCACGGCCAGCCACAGGGCTGCGTGGCCCAGCGCCATGCCCGGGCGGGCCATGCGGCGCAGCAGCGCCAGCCCGGCAGCAGCGAGCGCGGCGGCAAACACCAGCTTGCCCCAGAACATGGGCAGCGCCATGGTGGCCAGCAGATCAGGGCGCAGACCGAACAGGGCCAGCATCAGCACCCCGGCGCCGGCAATGCCCGCCAGTGCGGCCACCACAAAGCGCTGCTCTATCGCGTTGCGCTGCACCGGCCGGTCATCGGTGGCCAGCAAGTGGATCAATTCATCGGTTTTCATGCCATTCCCCTGATCTTGGCGGCCAGGGCCTTGAGCCCCCGGTGCACGCCGACTTTGACAGCCGATTCCGACAGCCCCGTGAGGCGCGCCGTCTCGACCACCGACAAACCTTCCAATTTCACATACTCAATCGGCAGCCGTTGCTTGTCTGGCAGCGTGCGCAGCAACTGCCCCAGGTCCCGCCGGGCTTCGGCGGCCTCGCTGTCGCTGCGGGCAAACAACTCGTCGGCATCGTCCAGCGGGTCGTTGCGCCCCTCTTTGACGGCATGCGAGCGCAACCAGTCGATGAGCTTGTAGCGCGCAATCGCGTGCACCCAGGCCGTCACCGGCATCTCGGGCCGGTAGGTGTGGCGCTGGTTGTGCACCGCCAGCAGCGTCTCCTGCACCAGGTCTTCCACCTCATCGAGCCGCTGCGCGAGGCGGCGGCGCAAAAAGGCGCGCAGGTGGGCGCTCAGCTCTTTCAAAAAGCGCTGGTAGGCGGCTGCGTCGGCATCCAGCCCCTGCATCAACAAGCCGCGCAGGCGTTCTTCCACACTCTCCATGGTGTCTCCCTGCAAGAAATTCGTATGCCGGAGCCATTGGGTTACAGGCATCGCAAAAAAATGTTTCGCCATGCCGCTCCGAAATTTTTCGTACAGCGCTGTAACCCGCAAGTTGCGCTGCGCGAATTACAACGCAGATCGGGCAGTTCAACGCGGCCTCTCGCTGCACCCCGATCGGATTCAACCCTGACCCAACCCTCGGAGAACCGTACCATGACCACTCGCACCCTCAGCCTCGGCGCCCTTGCCCTTGTAGCCCTGACCTCTGGCGCCGCCATGGCCCAAACCACCTCCGCCCCCATGGACGGCGCCAAACCCGCCATGGAGAAGTGCTACGGCGTCTCGATGGCTGGCAAGAACGACTGCGCCGCCGGCCCCGGCACCACCTGTGCGGGCTCCGCCAAGGTGGACTACCAGGGCAACGCCTGGAAGTTTGTGCCCGCAGGCACCTGCGCCACCATCAAGACGCCCAAGGGCATGGGCTCGCTCACCCCCATCAAGGCCTGACCGATGGCCCTGTGCCCTCTCACCGCTGGCCTGGGCCTCAAGCCCCAGCACTATGACGAGGCGCTGCACTGCACCGCCACGGGTCTGTGGTGGGAGGTGCACCCCGAAAACTATCTGGCCGAGGGTGGCCCCCGCCTGGCCTGGCTGGAGGCCATCCGCGCGCGCCACCCCGTGGCGCTGCACGGCGTATCGCTGTCGCTTGCTGCCGATACTCCGCCCGACGCGGCACACCTGGCGCGACTGGCAGCCCTTGCAAGGCGGGTGGAGCCAGTCATCATCTCGGAGCACTTGGCATGGTCCAAGTGGCGCGGGCAGTACCTGCCCGACCTGCTGCCGTTTCCGCGCACGCAGGCCGCCTTGCACCGCATCGTAGACAACATCGCCCGAACGCAGGATGCGCTGCAGCGCCCCATCGCCATCGAGAACCCCACGCACTACCTGCACATCGACGGCCACGACTGGCTTGAGACCGAATTTCTGACCGAGCTGGTGCAGCGGACTGGCTGCGCCCTGCTGCTGGACGTGAACAATGTGTACGTCAGTGCCAACAACCTGGGCTTTGACGCGCAGACCTACCTCGACGCCTTTCCCCTGCACGCCGTGGCCGAAATCCACCTGGCGGGCCACCATGCCGACCCGGTGCATGGCGATGCCCTGCTGATCGACAGCCACGACGCGTCCATCGCCCCGGTGGTGTGGGCGCTGTACGAGCAGGTGGTCGCGCGCACAGGCCCCGTGCCCACCCTCATCGAACGCGACGACAATCTGCCCGCCTTCAGCGAACTGCTGGCCGAGCGCGACAAGGCCCACAACGCGCTCACAGCGGCGCAGCCCGTGGAGGCAGCATGCAGTTGAGCGCATTCCAGGACGGCTTCTCTGCCGCGTTGCTCGGCCATGCCGAGCACGCACCGTGGCTGTCTGCGCTGGAATCCCAGCCCGGCTTTGCCGTGTACCGCAACACCGTGCTCAAGGGCTGCATTGATGCCCTGCAGGCCAGCTACCCCACGGTGTGCCAGCTGGTGGGCGAAGAATGGCTTCGCGCCGCCGCTGCGGTGTATGCCCGCACGCAGCCGCCGGCTGACGGACTGCTGATGGACTACGGCGCGGAGTTTGCTGACTTTCTGGCCGGTTTTGCACCAGCGGCCGAGCTGCCTTACCTGCCGGCCGTGGCGCGCCTGGACCGCAGCTGGACCGAATGCCATCTGGCGGCAGACGCCACCGCTGTGGACCGCAACTGGCTGGCACAGCAGGCGCCCGATACATTGCCCCTGGTGCAACTGCGCCCCCACCCCGCCGCACGCTGGGCCTGGTGCGACGAGCATCCCGCCTACGCGTTGTGGCAGAGCCACCGCGAAGGTCTGCCCCCCACAGAGCCGCTGGACTGGACCGGCGATGGGGCCTTGCTCACCCGGCCCCACGCACCCGTGACGTGGCGCCCACTGTCGCGCGCCGGAGTGGCCTTTTTGGACGCCTGTGCCCAAGGCCAGACGCTGGAGGCCGCCGCCACTTCAGCCCTTGCGGCCGAGCCCACCGCAGACTTTGCGGCCCTGATGGGCACCCTGCTGGACGCAGGCGCATTGATACCCACCGACTCACACCAATTCACACCGAGGCCAAGGAGCCCCTGATGACCACCAGCACACATTTCCCCACTGCACCCGCCAAAGGCCAGCGCAAGCTATTGACGCGCCTGGCCGATGCAGCCACCTCGCTCACCCCGCACAGCCTGCTGGCGATGGTCAACCGCGTGGCAATTGCAGGCATCTTCTGGCTTTCAGCGCGCACCAAAGTCGATGGGTGGTTCACCATCTCCGACAGCGCCTATGCGCTGTTCCGCGATGAGTACAAGCTGCCCCTGCTGCCACCCGAGCTGGCTGCGCAGATGGCCACCGTGGCAGAGCATCTGTTCCCTGTTCTTCTGGTGCTGGGCCTGCTCACGCGCCTGTCGGCCCTGGCCTTGCTGGGCATGACGCTGGTCATCCAGGTGTTCGTGTACCCCGATGCCTGGCCCACGCACCTGTCATGGGCGGGGCTGATGCTGTACCTGGTGGGGCGCGGCGCAGGCAACGTGTCACTGGACCGGGCACTCGGAATTCGTTGAGGCGCCTGTCTTTTTTAAACTGCCGCTGTTCGCACCCAGCGCACGATGTCCGCAGCCCCCAGCGCGCCCGAAACGCGCGCCACCTCGCGCCCCTGCTGAAACAAAATCATGGTCGGAATGCTGCGGATGGCATAACGCGCCGCGATGGCCTGGTGGTCTTCGGTGTTGAGCTTGGCCAGGCGCACACGCGGCTCCAGCTCGCGGGCGGCCTGCGCAAAGGCCGGGGCCATCTGGCGGCAAGGCCCACACCAGGGCGCCCAGAAGTCCACCAGCACGGGGATGTGGCTGCGCACCACATGCTTGTCAAAACTGGTGGCATCCAGCTCCAGCGGCGCCCCCGCGAAAAGGCGCTGATGGCACTTTCCGCAATCGGGCGCGTTGCCCAGGTCGGCGCGCTGCACGCGGTTGGTGGTGTGGCAATGGGGGCAGACGATGTGCAGGGCTTCGGTCATGGTGCGGCAATCGGTGTGAGCAAAAAGCGGGCCTCTTAGAACCTGCTCAAGATCTTTTCGGGGATCGCAACAGGTTCTTACACATGGCGGCACAAGCCGGGCGTTTCAAGAGCGGGCTTGGCAGTCCTGGGGTCTTGATGTCGCACCCCGTCGCACACCTTGCGCGCGTTTACCAGCGCTGAAACACCCTTTCACCCGGGTCAGCTTCACCGCGTCTGATAAGGTTTCGCCCATGCAGCTGCTCCCCCTACTGACAACTGCCCATGCGCTTTTTCTGGACTTTGACGGCACGCTCACCGAGCTGGCGCCGCGCCCCGAGGCGGTGCGCATCGCTTCCGGGCTGGTCCCCACGCTGTCATCGCTGTACACCCATCTGGACGGCGCGCTGGCCATCGTGACCGGGCGGCCTGAGGCCGACATCGACGGATTTCTGGCCCCGCTGCACCTGCCGCTGGCCAGCGAGCATGGTGCCCAATACCGACTGACCGACACATCCCACCCTGCCGTTCTGCCGCCAGACCTGGAGAAGGTTCTACGGGCTGCGTACGACCTGGCGGCACACTATCCGGGGTTGCTGGTAGAGCCCAAGCGCGCGAGCGTGGCCCTGCACTACCGCCAGGCCCCCCACCTGGAAGGGTTGTGCCACGACACCCTCGTGCGCGCCATGCAGCAGGTAGAGGGTGTGGAACTGCTGCGCGGTAAATGTGTCTTTGAAGTGAAGCCCCGGGGCGTCCACAAAGGCCAGGCCATTCTCGATTTCATGACACAGGCCCCCTTTGCCGGGCGCACCCCAGTCTTTGTGGGAGATGACGTCACCGATGAGGCTGGCTTTGCCGCCGTTCAGGCACTAGGCGGCTGGGGCATCAAGGTGGGCGAAGGGCCGACCATGGCACAACACCGCTGCATGACATCCGCCGCCTTGCGCGGCTGGCTGTCTTCTGCACGCACGACCTTGGAGCGCGAACGATGAACACGGCAGCCAACGATCCCCAAGCGGGCTCACTCAACCTCGGGATGATCGGCAACTGCGCCATCAGCGCACTGATCGACAACCACGCCCGCATGGTGTGGTGCTGCCTGCCCCGTTTTGATGGCGACCCGGTGTTCAACGCCCTGCTGCAGCCCGGCGACGAAGGCAGCCACTTCGCGATCGAACTGGAAGACCTGGCATCGGCCCACCAGTGGTACGAGCCGAACACCGCCATCCTGCGCACGCAGCTGTTTGACAAGGCGGGCCACGGCATCGAGATCACCGACTTTGCGCCGCGCTTTTACAGCCGCTCGCGCTACTTTCGCCCCATGACGCTGGTGCGCCGGGTGCGCCCCATCCAGGGTGCGCCGCGCATCCGTGTGGCGCTCAAGGTGCGCTACGACTGGGGCCAGACCACCCCCGAGATCACACGCGGCAGCAACCACATCCGCTACGTGGGCGAGGGCATGACGCTGCGCCTGTCCACCGATGCGCCGGTGTCGCATGTGCTGTCGGGCCAGGCATTTGTGCTCACACGCGAACACAACTTTCTGCTGGGGGCGGACGAGACGCTGGTGGAGGGCATTGCCGACACCGCGCGCCTGTTTGAGCAGGAGACCACCTCCTACTGGCGCAGCTGGACCCGCGCTCTGGCCGTGCCGCTGGAGTGGCAGGAGGCCGTGATCCGCGCGGCCATCACGCTCAAGCTTTCGCTGTACGAAGACACCGGCGCCATCGTGGCCGCCATGACCACCAGCATCCCCGAATCCGCCCACAGCGGCCGCAACTGGGACTACCGCTACTGCTGGCTGCGCGATGCGTTCTTCGTGGTGCGCGCGCTCAACAGCATCTCCGAAGTGGGCACCATGGAGGACTACCTGCGCTGGCTCAGCAACGTGGTGGTGGAAGGCGGCGATGGCCACATCCAGCCGCTGTACGGTATTGGCCTGGAGCAAGAACTGCCCGAGAGCCTTGTGCCGCAGCTGGCGGGCTACCGGGGCATGGGCCCGGTGCGCGTGGGCAACCAGGCGGCCGAGCATTTTCAGCACGATGTGTACGGCAACATCGTGCTGGGCGCAGCCCAGGCGTTCCACGACCACCGCCTGCTGCACCGTGCGGGCCTGGCCGAGTTCACGCGGCTGGAACAGGTGGGCGAGAACGCGGTGCGTGTGTATGGCCAGCCCGACGCCGGCATGTGGGAGCTGCGCACGCGCGCCAGGGTGCACACCTCGTCCGCGCTGATGAGCTGGGCAGCCTGCGACCGGCTGGCCAAGATCGCCGCCACCCTGCAGCTGGCCGACCGTACCAGCCACTGGCAGCAGCATGCCGACCGCATGCGCGCCGAGATCCTCGACAAATCCTGGTGCGAAGCGCGCCAGGCGTTCGCCGAGAGTTTTGGCGGCCATGAACTCGATGCGAGCGTGCTGCTGATGGCCGAGGTGGGCCTGATCGACCCCAAGGACCCACGCTTTGTGAGCACCGTGGAGGCCATGGAAAAGAGCCTGTGCGATGGCCCCTACATGCGCCGCTACGAGGCGGCCGACGACTTCGGCAAGCCCGAGACGGCCTTCAACATCTGCACCTTCTGGCGCATCGACGCGCTGGCGCGCATTGGCCGCAAGGGCGAGGCCCGCGCCATCTTCGAGACCATGCTGGCCGCCCGCAATCCGCTGGGCCTGCTGTCCGAAGACACACACCCCGAGACCCAGGAAATGTGGGGCAACTTTCCGCAGACCTACTCCATGGTGGGCGTCATCAACGCCGCCGTGCGCCTGTCGGCCCCCTGGGACAGCGTGATTTGAGGCACTGTCCGACAGCGGCCCGGGGCGATCCACAACGATGATCAGCCCATGAGCCGTCTTGTTGTCATCTCCAACCGCCTTGCAGACCCTCGAAAACCCGCCGCCGGCGGCCTGGCCGTCGCCCTGGGCGAAGCCCTGAACCAGACCGGGGGCCTCTGGTTCGGCTGGAGCGGCACCGTGGTCGAAGGCGGCACACCCGGCGAGGGCGAACTGCACACCCGGCAGGCAGGAGCCGTCACTCTGGCCACCGTGGACCTGTGCCGCGAAGACCACGACAGCTACTACCACGGCTACAGCAACAGCGTGCTGTGGCCGGTGTTCCATTACCGCCTGGACCTGGCCGACTTCAACGCCAGCTACATCGCGGGCTACCGCCGCGTAAACCAGATGTTTGCGCGCAAGCTGCTGCCGCTGCTGCGCGACGACGACGTGATCTGGGTGCACGACTACCACCTGATCCCGCTGGCGGCCGAGCTGCGGGCCATGGGCTGCAAGCAGCGCATCGGGTTCTTTCTGCACATTCCCATGCCGCCGCCGCTCATCATGGCGGCCATCCCGCAGCATGAGTGGCTGATGCGCTCGCTGTTTGCCTACGACCTGGTGGGTCTGCAGAGCGAGGCCGACGTGTCGCATTTCACGCGCTATGTGCGCAACGAAGGCAGCGCGGAAGAGGTGGACGAAAAGCGCGTGCGCGCCTTTGGAGCCACCGTGGTGGTGCAGTCCTTTCCCATCGGCATCGACGTGGACGAATTCACACGCCTCACGCACGCGCCCGACGCGGTGGAAACCTACGAGAACATGCGCGACGAGTATTCACGCAGGCGCCTGCTGCTGGGCATTGACCGGCTCGACTACTCCAAGGGCATTCCGCAACGTGTGCGGGCCTTTCGCGAACTGCTGGACCGCTACCCGGAAAACCGCGACAGCGCCACGCTCATCATGATCGCCTCGCCCACGCGCGACGACGTCAATGCCTATGCCGACCTGCGCCAGGAGCTGGAAGGTCTGTGTGGCTCTGTCAACGGCGACTATGGCGAACTGGACTGGATGCCCGTGCGCTACATCCACCGCATGGTGGCCCGCAAGCGGGTTCCCGGCCTGTGCCGCGCCGCCGCCGTGGGGCTGGTCACGCCACTGCGCGACGGCATGAACCTGGTGGCCAAGGAGTACGTGGTGGCACAGGACCCGGACGACCCGGGCGTGCTGGTGTTGTCACGCTTTGCCGGTGCGGCCGAGCAGCTGAAAGAAGCGCTGCTGGTGAACCCCTACGACACCCAAGGCATGGCCGACAGCATCCAGCAGGCATTGCAGATGCCGCTGGTGGAGCGGCAGGCGCGCCATCAAAAGCTGATGGCCCGTATACGCCAGCACGACGTGCACTGGTGGCGCAAGGCGTTTCTGGACGCATTGCAGGCGGCGGGGTAGCCGCCCAGCTGCGGCCCGTTACAACAGCTTGGTGATCAGGCTGACCACGAAGCTCAGCAGCAGCGTGGACGCCAGCGGCACATCCCAGTCGCGCCCCAGCCAGCGAAACCGGAAGTCCCCCGGCAGGCGCCCAAAGCCCAGGCGGCGCAGCAGCGGCGACAGCCAGCTGATGAACATCAGGGCCAGGAGAATGACGAGGAGCCAGCGGAACATGGTGCGCCGAGTGTAGGCGCCACCGCATTCGGCTACGCCGTGGCCAGTCCGGCCCGTTCGGCCCGGTCAGCCAGCAGGGCCAGCGCCTGGGCATGCAACTGCGGCGTGGCAGCCGCCACCACGCGCCCATCCGATGCCACCGTGAGCGCGCGGCCCTGCCAGTCGGTAATGCGCCCGCCCGCGCCCTTCACCAGGCAGACCAGCGAGAGGTAGTCGTACGGCTGCAGCCCCGCCTCCACCACCAGGTCCACATGCCCGCCCGCCAGTTGGGCATAGGCATAGCAGTCGCCGCCAAACCGCCGCAGCGCGCACTGGCGGCTCAGCGCATCAAAACACTGCCAGTCGGCCGCACCAAAGGCATCCGGCGATGTGGTGTAGATGCGGGCCTGCGCCAGTTGTTCACACCCGCTGGCCCGCACAGGCTGGCCATTGCACTGCGTCAGCTGGCCTGCCAGCCCCGTCCAGCACTCACCCAGCACCGGCAAATCCATGAGCCCCAGCACGGGCTGGCCCTGGTGCAGCAGTGCCACCAGCGTGCCCCACAGCGGTGACCCGGTGATGAAGCTCTTGGTGCCGTCGATGGGGTCGATCACCCACACGTACTCGGCGTCCAGCCGCTCGCGGCCATGCTCCTCGCCCAGGATGCCGTGCGTGGGCGCCTGCGCCTGCAGCACTGCGCGCATCGCGGCCTCGGCCTCGCGGTCGGCAATGGTGACCGGGCTCTCGTCCGATTTGGTCAGCACATCCAGCGGGGTGCGGAAGTACCGCAGCGAGTGCACACGGGCCGCATCGGCCAGGGCGTGCGCCAGGGCCAGGAAGGGGGAAACGGGGGTGGGCAAAGTGTTCATGGGAATGGTCAAGGGAAGAGCTCCGGGCAGCGGTTGGGCAATGAAGAAGGGCCTACCGCTCGGCATGAACGGGTTGGCATATTTAGTGCTTGTGTATTTTCGTGCAAAAACAATAATTTGCACAAGTGCAATAAAACGCACAACTTTGGTGAACAAATCCCCTGGCCTGCGGTGACCCCGCACTGTTTTTTGGCAACGCACCGTTCTGGAGAAATTCATGCGCACACGCTCCTCCCTCTTTGCCGCCCTGCGCCTGCTGCCCGTGCTGGGCGCCTTGGCCTGCGGGCTGACCGCCGCCCAGGCGGGCACCGTCACGGCCTACACCGCGCTCGAAGAAGACGAGATCAAGGAATACCTGGCCGCCGCCAAAAAGGACTTGCCCGATGTGGATGTCAAAGTGCTGCGCCTGTCCACGGGCGACCTGGGCGCGCGCATCCTGGCCGAAGCCGCCAATCCACAGCACGACATGATCTGGGGCTGGGCGCTGACCAATACGCTGGACCCGCGCATCACCGCCCTGCTGGAGCCCTACAGCCCCAAGGGCAGCGACAAGCTGGCTGCCAAGGACAAGGCCGCCGATGGCAAATGGTTCACCACCACGGGCTACATGGCCGCCTTCTGCGTGAACACCGAGGTGCTCAAGGCCAAGAAGCTGCCCATGCCCACGTCGTGGAAGGACCTCACCAACCCCATCTACAAGGGCGAGGTCGTCATGCCCAACCCGGTGTCCTCGGGCACGGGCTACCTGCAGATTGCCGCGCTGATCCAGTCGCGCGGCAATGACGAGGGCTGGAAGCTCATCAAGGCCATGGACGGCAACGTGGCGCAGTACATCAAGTCGGGCTCGCGCCCCTGCAAGGCCGCGCGGGCGGGTGAGTTTGCAATTGGCACCTCGCTGGCGTTTGCGGCCATGCAGTCGGTGGACGAGGGCTACCCGGTCAAGATGGTGATCCCCACTGACGGCGCGGGCTATGAGCTGGAAGCCTCGGGCCTGATGGCCAGCGCCAAGAACAAGGCCGACGCCAAGCGCTTTCTGGACTGGACGCTGTCGCCCGGCGCGGCGCAGCTCTACACCAAGTACAAGGAAATCGTCACCGTGCCCGGCGTGCCGCAATCCAAGGCGGCCGCAGCGGCAGGCCTGCCCGCCGACCTCTCCAAGGTGCTCTACCCCATGGACTTTGCCAAGTCCGCCAAGGAACGCGACGCGATCCTGAGCGCCTGGCAAAAGACCATCGGCCGCTGAACCGCTGTACCGAACCGCTGCACTGAACCGCACTCCCCGAGGACCACACACCATGTCCCTGCAGATCACCGACCTGCACAAGAGCTTTGACGGCCAGGTCGCGCTCGAACGCATCCACCTCGCGGTGGGCGCCTCGGAGTTCGTGTGCCTGCTGGGCCCCAGCGGATGCGGCAAGACCACGCTGCTGCGCATCATCGCGGGGCTGCTGCCTGCCGATGGCGGCCGCATCACGCTGGGCGGCCGTGACCTGGCCACGCTGCCGGCGCGCGACCGGGGCTTTGGCATCGTGTTCCAGTCGTACTCGCTGTTCCCGCACATGACGGTGGCGCAGAACGTGGGCTACGGCCTGGCCATCCGCCGCACGCCGGCCGATGTGGTGCAGGCGCGCACGGCCGAGCTGCTGGACATGGTGAAGCTGGCAGACTTTGGCGCGCGCTACCCGGCGCAGCTGTCGGGCGGCCAGCAGCAGCGCGTGGCCATTGCGCGGGCACTGGCGGTGAACCCTTCGCTGCTGCTGCTCGACGAGCCCCTGTCGGCGCTGGATGCCCGCGTGCGCGCCGACCTGCGCCATGAGCTGCGCGAGGTGCAGCGCCGCCTGGGCATTCCCACCATCATGGTCACGCACGACCAGGAAGAAGCCCTGGCCATGGCCGACCGCATCGTCTGCATGCAGGGCGGTCGCATTGCACAGGCGGGCTCGCCGCGCGAGCTGTACCTGGCGCCGCGCACCCGCTTTGTGGCCAACTTCATGGGGCACAGCAACCTGCTGCCGCCCGCCCAGGCACGGCTGCTGCAGCCCGCCCTGGGCGGGGCCCCCGAAGGCATGGCGCCCGAATCGGCCCTGCTGTGCATCCGCCCCGAGCGGCTGCAACTGCAAGCCAGCGCGCAGGGCGCGGGCCGCGTCACCGGCACCACCTTCCTGGGCAGCATCCAGCGGGTGCAGCTGCGCTGGAACGACCTGGACCTGCTGGCCGAATCCAGCAGCGCCAGCACCTGGGAGGCTGGCCAGAACGTGGACATCTCGGTGAGCGCACAGGACTGCGCCTGGGTGCACGCATGAGCACCACTGCCACCCCCCACCTGCCGCCCATGCATGCCAGCGAGCGCTGGCTGCTGCGCGCCTGCCTGCTTCTGCCGCTGGCCGCGCTGGTGCTGTTCTTTGGCGTGCCCATGCTGGCCATTGCCTGGCGCAGCCTGGTGCAGGACACGGGCGGCATCGGCTTGGGCAACTACGCCGCGCTGCTCGACACCCCCGGCGTGTGGCGGGCCCTGGCCAACAGCCTGCTGCTGGGCGCCGTAACCACGGCCGTCACGCTGGTGCTGGCCTTTGTAGTGGCGTTTGGGCTGGAGCGCACCGGCATGCCGGGCCGCCGCTTTGTGGCCGGGGCGCTGGCCCTGCCCATGCTGGCGCCCTCGCTGGTGCTGGGGCTGGGCCTCATCTTTTTGCTGGGGCGCAACGGCATCGTAGGCAAGATGCTGGGCGTGCGGCCCGAAATCTATGGTTTTTGGGGCCTGCTGATTGCGGACGTGCTCTATGCACTGCCGCAGGCCGTGCTCATCGTGCGCACCGCGCTGCGCCAGGGCGACGCCCGGCAGTACGACGCCGCCGAGGTGCTGGGCGCCACCCCGTGGCGACAGTTTTGCGACATCACGCTGCCGCAGGCCCGCTACGGCCTGCTGAGTGCAGGGTTTGTGGTGTTCACCATCACCATCACCGACTTTGGCAACGCCGTGGTCATTGGCGGCAACTTTGCCGTGCTGGCCACCGAGATCTACAACCAGGTCAGCGGGCAGATGAAGTTTGGCATGGGCGCGGTGGTGGGCATGCTGTTGCTGGCACCCGCCGCGTTGTCGGTGTTCATCGAACGCATGGCCGCACAACGCGCCGGGGCGGGGGCCGAATCGGCCCTGCCGCCCACACCCGCACGCAGCCCGGGGCGCGACACCGCGTTCTTCATCGCCTGCATGGGCATTGCGGGCAGCATCGTGGCCCTGGTGCTCACGGTGGTGGTGGCCAGCTTCATCCGGCTGTGGCCCTACCGGCTGGACCTCACGCTCAAGCACTACGACATCACCATTGCGGGGGGCTATGCGCCGCTGTGGACCTCGGTGTGGGTGTCGGCCCTCGCCGCCAGCGTGGGCACGGCGATGCTGTTTGTGCTGTGCTTTGGCATCCGCCGCCTGCCGGGGCGGCTGGCGCAGGCGGCCACGGCACTGTCGGCCTTGCCGGTGGGCGTGCCCGGGCTGGTGCTGGGGCTGGCCTATGTGTTCACCTTCAACACCGCCACCTGGCCCTGGGGCATGCTGTATGGCACGGCCATCTTGCTGGCGCTGTGCAACTACTACCACTACCACACACAGGGCTTCATGACCATGATGACCGGCATGCGCAACGTGCCCACCACGCTGGAAGACGCCACCACCGTGCTGGGCGGCAGCACCGCCCGCGTGCTGCGCGATGTGTACCTGCCCGCGCTGCTGCCTACGCTGCTGGCGGTGCTGGTGTTCTTGTTCATGCGCTCCATGGTCACGCTGTCGGCGGTCATCTTCCTCATCACGCCCTCGCTGCCCATGGGGGCGGTGACGGTGATGCGGCTGGATGAAGCGGGGCTGACCTCGCAGGCGGCAGCGTTCTCCACCTGCATCATGGCGGTGGTGGGCTCGCTGGCGCTGCTGCTGCACTTTGGCACGCAGCGCCGCGTCCGACGCACCCCAGGTTCCAAGCCCGCCTAACATCGCAACCATGCTGCAAGAAGAACGTTTCCTCCGCATCCGCACCCTGCTGTCCACGCTCTCGCGTGTGAGCACCGAGCGCATTGCGCAAGACCTGGATGTGTCGCGCGAGACCGTGCGCCGCGACATCCTCGCGCTGGAGTCGCAGGGCATTCTGCGGCGCGTGCACGGCGGCGTGGTGGCCCAGGGGCCAGAGCCCGAACCCCCACTGGCCGTGCGCCAGGCGGTGCGCGAGCGCGAAAAGCGCGCCATCGCCCGCGCCGCCCTGCAGCTGCTGCAGCCGGGGCAAACGCTGTTCATTGATGCGGGCAGCACCACCACCCTGCTGGCCGAAGCGTTGTCGAGCCTGTCGGGCCTGACCATCATTACCAACGGGCTGAACGTGGCGCTCAAGCTCGCTGCCGCCGATGCCGGACGCAGTGCGCGCAACGACGTGATCCTGCTCGGTGGCCGCACCGACCCTGCCGTGCAGGCCACGCACGGCGACACCACCGTGGCCGAAATCCACCGCTACCGCGCCGATGTGGCCCTGCTCTCGCCCGTGGGCATCAGCGTGCACAGTGGCGCCACCAGCTTTGAACACCACGAGGCCGCCGTGGCCCGCGCCATGGCTGCGCAGGCCAAGGAGCTGATCTTGCTGGCCGACCACAGCAAGGTGGGGCAAGCCAGCCGCGTGACCTATGCCAGCCTGGCCGACGTGGGCACGCTGGTCACCGATGCGGGTGCCCGCTCCTTGCCCGCCTTCTCAGCCCTGCAAGCGGCGGGCTGCCATATCGTGGTGGCCTGAGACTTTCACAGGAGGCAAAGCACACCATGGCCTACCAGCACACCATCGGCGGCCAGCGCTGGCAGTTCAGCGACCTGCGCGAAGTGATGGCCAAGGCCACGCCGCTGCGTTCGGGTGACGCATTGGCGGGCGTGGCGGCCACATCGGCCGTAGAGCGCATGGCCGCACGCCTGTGCCTGGCCGATGTTCCCTTGTCGCGCTTTCTGAGCGAGGCGCTCATTCCCTACGAAAGCGACGAGGTCACGCGCCTCATCCTCGACACCCACAACGCCGCCGCGTTCGCGCCCCTCGCCCACCTCACGGTGGGCGACTTCCGCAACTGGCTGCTGGCCCACGGCACCGACAGCGCCATGCTCGCCGCCGTGGCACCCGGCATCACGCCCGAGATGGCGGCGGCCGTGAGCAAGCTCATGCGCAACCAGGACTTGATCGCCGTGGCGCGCAAGTGCCGCGTGGTCACGCGGTTTCGCAACACCATCGGCCTGCCGGGCCACCTGGCCGTGCGCCTGCAGCCCAACCACCCCACGGACGACCTGCGCGGCATTGCGGCGTCGATGATCGACGGCCTGCTGTACGGCGCGGGCGACGCGGTGATTGGCGTGAACCCCGCCACCGACAGCATCGCCGCCCTGACCGGACTGGTGCACATGCTGGGCGATGTGATCGAGCGGCTGCAGATCCCCACACAGTCGTGTGTGCTCACGCATGTGACCAACACGATTCAGATGGTGGAGCAAGGCGCACCGGTGGACCTGGTCTTCCAGTCGATTGCGGGCACCGAGGCGGCCAACGCGAGCTTTGGCATTTCGCTGGCGCTGCTCCAAGAAGCGCGCGAGGCTGCACTGTCCCTGCGGCGCGGAAAAAACTTTGGCGATGGAGTGGGCGACAACGTGATGTACTTTGAAACCGGCCAGGGCAGTGCCCTGTCGGCCAACGCGCACCATGGCGTGGACCAGCAGACCTGTGAGGCTCGGGCCTATGGCGTGGCCCGCGCGTTTGCGCCGCTGCTCACCAACACGGTGGTCGGCTTCATCGGCCCGGAATACCTGTACGACGGCAAGCAGATCATCCGCGCGGGCCTGGAAGACCACTTCTGCGGCAAGCTGCTGGGCGTGCCGCTGGGCTGCGACGTGTGCTACACCAACCACGCCGAGGCCGACTCGGACGACATGGACACGCTGATGACGCTGCTGGGCACGGCGGGCCTGACCTTCATCATGGGCGTGCCAGGGGCGGACGACATCATGCTCAACTACCAGAGCACTTCGTTCCACGACGCGCTCTATCTGCGCGAGGTGCTGGGCCTGCAGTGCGCACCCGAGTTTGGCGCCTGGCTGCAGCGCATGCGCATCACCGATGCAGGCGGACGCCTGCTGCCTGCCCACGATCAACACCCGGCGCTGGCACAAATGCGGCAATGGAGGCTGGGCGCATGACACACGAACCAGCGCCACACGGCATCCCTCCCGACCCCTGGGACGACCTCCGCGCCCACACCCAGGCGCGCCTGGCCCTGGGGCGCGCGGGCGCGGCCCTGCCCACGGCCGAGCTGCTGCGTTTTGGCCTGGCCCATGCGCAGGCGCGCGACGCCGTGCACATCCCGCTGGACGCCGACGCGCTGGCCACCCAGTTGCAGGCCCAGGGCTGCGCAACGCTCCCCGTGCACAGCGCCGCCCCCGACCGTGCCACCTACCTGCTGCGCCCCGACCTGGGCCGACGGCTGTGCGACGCCGATGCGCAGGCGCTGCGGGAGTCCTCTGCAAACGGAACCACTCCCATCGATCTGCTGCTGGTCGTGGCCGACGGCCTCTCGTCCCTGGCCGTGGCGCGGCAGGCGCCGCCGCTCATCGACGCGATTCGCCAGCAAACACCTGCAGGCTGGCAGCTGGGCCCCGTGGTGATTGCCCAGCAGGCCCGCGTGGCGCTGGGTGACGAGGTGGGCGCGCTGCTGGGCGCCCGCCTGGTGGCGGTGCTGATCGGCGAGCGGCCGGGCCTCAGCTCGCCCGACAGCCTGGGCATCTACCTGACCTGGCACCCGCAGGTGGAGCGTAACGATGCGCAGCGCAACTGCATCTCCAACGTGCGGCCGGAAGGCCTGCCCCCCGCCGCTGCCGCTGCGCGCCTGTGGTGGCTGTGCCAGGAGGCGCGGCAACTGGGGCTGACGGGGGTGGGACTCAAGGACCGCAGCGATGGGATGACGCTGGTGGCGGGGAGCTCCCACCAGATCTCCGACCGTTCAGGCTGAACCGGTCGAAGCCAAGGAAACTTCAAGCCAAATTCGGCTCTAACGCTTGCCCACCAAGCGCCTGCAGCTATCTTTCTCGAAGCACACGAATACCTGGATCACAACCGGTGCGACCGGTCCCCGTGCGCAAACCCCACGGGTTCCCAAGGCTCGCCTGCCCCCACGGCCAGCACCTTGAACAACTCGCCCATCTCGTGTTCCATGATCAATTTGGCCGCTGTCGCCCGTCCCGCTTGTGGTAGCAGCTCCATTTTGGGGAGCAAACCACAGTTGATGAGGAAATGCGCCTGCGTGGTGTAACCCAGCACATTGAGGCCCGCCTCTTGCGCGGCCAGCGCCATGGCGGTGAAGTTGACGTGCGCGGTGATGTCTTTGAGCCCCACCGCCACCAGCGGGTCGCCATCGGCCAGGTGGCCTTGGTGGCACATCACGGTGCCCATGTGGCGCTGGGGGTGGTAGTACTCGTCTTCGCCAAACCCATAGTCCAGCAAGAAGGCTGCGCCGCGCGTGAGCCGGTCGGCCAGCATGCGCATGAAGCCTTCGCCCTGGGCGTGGATCTCGGTCAGGTAATCCTGCGGGCCTTCGATGTCGATGGGCGGGCGCAGGTCGGTGGGGCGGTCGGCCCAGGCAAAACTGCCGTCCTGAGCTACCGCCACTCCGCGCTCATGCCACACACCGCCCTGCTGGCCGCCGTGGCGCGCCAGCAGTTGCACGGGCATGGCGTCCAGTACCTCGTTGCCCAACACCACGCCGCTGAACTTTTCGGGCAGTGCATCCACCCAGCGCAACTTGTGGGCGTGGGCTACCAGCTTGGCCTGCTGGCGCGCGCGCAGGCTGCCCGACAGATCGACGATGGTGTAGCGCTGCACCTGATCGCCCAACGCATCCAGCAACTGCAGCGCCAGCGCGCCGGAGCCCGCGCCAAACTCCCAGACCTCGTCGGTGCCGGTTTGGGCCAGGGCTTCACCCACCTGCACGGCCAGCGTCTGGCCGAACAGTGGGGTCATCTCGGGCGCGGTCACAAAGTCGCTGCCGGACTCAGGCATGGCGCCGAACTTGGTAGAACCGTTGGCGTAGTAGCCCAGGCCGGGCGTGTACAAGGCCAAGGCCATGAAGCGGTCAAAACCCAGCCATCCGCCCTCGGCGGCAATGGCCTGGGTGATGTGCTGGTGCAGGGCGGTCGTTAAACTGTCGGGTCTTTGGGTCACGGCCCGCATTGTCTCCCAGCCCACATGCCTACTCCCTCCCACCCACGCACCGTTCTGGTCACAGGCGCCGCCAAGCGCCTGGGCCGCAGCATTGCGCTGGCCCTGGCGGCGGGTGGCTGGCAAGTAGCGGTGCACTACCGATCGTCCGAGCAGGACGCTATCGATACGGTAGCTGCTTGCGCACGACTGACAACCGCTAGCGCCCATTTTGATGCTGATTTTGAGGATGAGGCTGCGGTGCGCGGCTTGTTGCCCCGCGTGGTGACGCACTTTGGCCGTTTGGATGCGGTGGTCAACAGCGCCTCGTTGTTCGAGCATGACAACGCCGCCACCTTTGGTTTTGCCGCGCTCGAAAAACACCTGCGCAGTAACACCGCCGCCCCCGTGCTGCTGGCCCAGGCCCTGCACCAGCATGTGGCCGACCGCGTGGCCCAGGGCGATGCCGATGTGCAGGGCGCCGTGGTCAACCTGCTCGACCAGAAGCTCTGGAACCAGAACCCCGATTTTGTGAGCTACACGCTCTCCAAGGCTGCACTGGAAGCTGCGGGCACCATGCTGGCCATCGCCCTGGCGCCGCGCGTGCGCGTGGTGGGCGTGGCGCCGGGCCTCACGCTGACCAGCCACATGCTCAGCGACGAAAAGTTTGCCCAGCTGCACTCCCTCAGCCCCCTGGGCCGCTCGTCCACCGCCGAAGACGTGGCGAGTGCGGTGAAGTTTGCGCTGGAGAACCGGTCGATGACCGGCACCACACTGCTGGTCGACGGTGGCCAGCATCTGATGAAGTTTGACCGCGATTTCTCTTTGATGTGAGCGCCCGCTCACTCCAGGACCTATTCATGAC
Organism: Acidovorax sp. NN32; assembly: GCF_057597245.1. Lineage (NCBI taxonomy): Bacteria > Pseudomonadati > Pseudomonadota > Betaproteobacteria > Burkholderiales > Comamonadaceae > Acidovorax > Acidovorax sp. NN32. Next base: position 752,706 of record NZ_CP199679.1, on the reverse strand, counting down.
CACCGCTGCAGGCACCCAGATCCTCACGCTCACCGGTTTGCGCTTTGACGCCAACCTGGGCATCCTCGACCACGAAAAGACCGACCCCCAGCCCATCCAGGTCGATGCCGAACTGAGCCTGGGCGTGCAGCCGCTGGCCCCGCGCGACGACGACATCGGCCATGTGCTGGACTACCGCCGTGTGCGCCAGATCATCATCGACGAGTGCACGGCCGAGCATGTGAACCTGCTGGAGAGCCTGATCGGCAAGCTGGCCAACCGCCTGATGCAACTGCCCGGCGTGCTGGGCGTGCGGGTGAAGATTGCCAAACTCGAAATTTTTGACGACTGCGAAGTGGCCATTCGCGTCGAGACAGGACAGTGGTGACCCCATGAGCGCAGTATTGAACGAAGCCCCCACATCCAACCCCGGCTCCGCCCAATCCACTGGCTGGACGGAGGAAAGCACCGAAGCCACCAGCGGCGCCGCCCGCATGAAGATCGAGCGCGAAACCCACAAGCTGGAAAAGCGCCTGTGCCGCGAGGTCGGCAAGGCCATCGTCGACTTCAACATGATCGAAGAAGGCGACAAGGTGATGGTGTGCATGTCCGGCGGCAAGGACAGCTATGCGCTGCTCGACATCCTGCTCAAGCTCAAGGCCCGCGCCCCCATCCACTTTGACCTGGTGGCGGTGAACCTGGACCAGAAGCAGCCGGGCTTCCCCGAGCATGTGCTGCCCGAATACCTGGCCAGCACCGGCGTGCCCTTCCATATCGAGAACGAAGACACCTACAGCATCGTCAAGAAGCTGATCCCCGAGGGCAAGACCACCTGCAGCCTGTGCAGCCGCCTGCGCCGGGGCATTCTGTACCGCGTGGCCGATGAGCTGGGCTGCACCAAGATCGCACTGGGCCACCACCGCGACGACATCCTGCAGACGCTGCTGCTCAACATGTTCTTTGGCGGCAAGATGAAGAGCATGCCCCCCAAGCTGGTCAGCGACGACGGCAAGCATGTGGTGATCCGCCCGCTGGCCTACGTGGCCGAGAAGGACACCACCCGCTGGGCTGCGCACCGCAACTTCCCCATCATCCCGTGCAACCTGTGCGGCAGCCAGGAGAACCTGCAGCGCAAGCAGGTGGGCGAGATGCTGCGCGAATGGGAAAAGCGCTTCCCGGGCCGGGTGGAGAACATGTTCAACGCGCTGCAGAACGTGGTGCCCTCGCACCTGCTGGACGGCAGCCTGTACGACTTCAAGAGCGCCAAGGCCACGGGCATCGCCAGCGAAGACGGCGACAAGGCCTTTGACAAGGAAGAGTTTGTGGCGCCATCGCCTTCGCTGCCCGGCGTGCAGGTGGTGCAACTGTCGTGAACCCTGGCAAGCTGGGGCACTCTCATGGAGACTTCTTTTTCTGGAGCGTCTGACCATGACAACGCAACGCCGATGGATTCCCCTTCTTGTACTGGGCTTGGCAACCGCCTTGCTCGCAGGCTGCAGCACCACCCGCGTGGTCAACGGGCAAGTACAGAGCTTCTCAACCCTGGCGGCCGCGCCTGCACCCGCCACCTACCGCATCGAACGCCTGCCTTCGCAGCAAACCCCATCGTTTGACGCTATCGCCGCACTGGCAGAACAGTCCCTGGCACGCGCCGGCCTGCAACGCGACGATGCCGCGCCCCGCCTGCGGGTGCAACTGGGCGTGCAGGCTGACACGGTGCCGCGCAACGATCCTTTCAGCCCCTACGGGCCCTACGGTGCGTATGGCCCCGGCCCTTGGGGCGTGGGTGGCTGGTATGGCCGAGGCTGGGGCGTGCATGGCATGTGGCGCTTTGGCGAGCCCACGCCCCTGCACCGCCGCGCTGTCAGCATCGTGATGCGCGATGCCAACACCCAGGCGGTGGTGTACGAAACCTCGGCCGTGCACGAAGATGTGTGGGTGAGTGACCCGGCCGTCTATGGTGTGCTGTTTGACGCCGCACTCGATGGCTTTCCAAAGCCACCCCAGGGCCCTCGACAGGTGCGCCTGCCCCTGGCGCAAAAATGAAACATTCCCCTGAGCGGCTGCGAGCTACATCCAACGCCATCGAAAACTGACATGCACGCTACCCGCATCATTGCCATCCGCCACGGTGAAACCGCCTGGAACGTGGACACCCGCATCCAGGGCCACCTGGACATTCCGCTCAACAACACCGGGCTGTGGCAGGCCGATCAGGTCGCGCAGGCACTGGTGGGCGAACCGATTGCCGCCATCTACACCAGCGACCTGCAGCGCGCGCACGCCACGGCCCAGGCCGTGGCCCGCACCACGGGCGCGCCTTTGGTGGCCGATCCCGGCCTGCGCGAACGTAGTTTCGGCCACTTTCAGGGCCGCACGTTTGCCGAGATCGAGGCCGAGCTGCCCGAAGACGCGCTGCGCTGGCGCAAGCGCGATCCGCACTACACCCCCGAGGGTGGCGAGTCGCTCGTCGCGCTGCGCGAGCGCATCGAACGCACCGTGACCGTCCTGGCGCAGCAGCATGTGGGCGAGCAGGTGGTGATGGTGGCGCACGGCGGCGTGCTCGATGTGTTGTACCGCCTGGCCACGCGCCAGGACATCCAGGCGCCGCGCACCTGGCAACTGTCCAACGCCGCCATCAACCGCCTGCTGTGGACGCCCGACGGCCTCACCCTCGTCGGCTGGGCAGACACCCAACACCTTGACCAGATCGTCCTGCGCGATGAAAACCACGCCTGAATTGCAATCCACCATCGGCCAGCGGGTGGACGCTATCGACACCCCCGCCCTGGTGGTGGACCTGGACGCCATGGACCGCAACATCCAGCGCATGGCCGACTTTGCGCGCAAGCACCAGGTGCGCTGGCGCCCCCACGCCAAGCTGCACAAGAGTGCCGAAATCGCGCTGCTGCAACAACGCGCGGGCGCACAGGGTGTGTGCGTGCAGAAGGTGGCCGAGGCCGAGGCGCTGGCGGCCGGTGGGGTGGATGACATCACCATCACCAACCAGGTCATCGCCATGCCCAAGCTGCACCGCGTGGCGCGGCTGGCCGCGCAGCTGGCGGCACGCGGCGGGCGCCTGGGCGTGGCCGTGGACCACATCGACGGCATTGAGCGCCTGGCCGAAGCCATGGCGCAATCCGGCAGCGATGCGGGCATCGACGTGCTGGTGGAGATCGACGTAGGCCAGGGCCGCTGCGGCGTGCCACCGGGCGAAGCCGCCGTGCCACTGGCACTGGCCGTGTCGCGCAGCCCCCGCCTGCGTTTCGCGGGCCTGCAGGCCTACCATGGCCGCGCGCAGCACTTGGCCAGCAGCGTGGGTCGGCGCGAGACCATCGCCGCCGTGGTGCGCGCGGCGGATCACACGCGCCAGCTCATCGAAGCCGCCGGGCTGCCCGTGCCGCTGGTCACCGGATCAGGCACCGGCACCCTGGTGCACGAGGCTGCCAGCGGCGTGTTTGGCGAGCTGCAGGCGGGCTCTTTCTTGTTCATGGATGCCGACTACGCCCGCAACGAGCGTGAACCGGCACAACCCGCGTTTGAACACGCGCTGTACGTCAAGACCCAGGTGGTGTCGGTGCGCGACACCCACGCCGTGTGCGACGCAGGCCACAAGAGCCACGCCATCGACTCTGGCCTGCCCTCCGTGGCCCTGCTGCCGACCGACCGCACCCTGCGTTACGCCAACGGTGGTGATGAACACGGCCTGCTGTATGCCGACGCGCCCGACGCCCGCCTGCCCAGCCTGGGCCATATGCTCTGGCTCATCCCGGGCCACTGCGACCCGACGGTGAACCTGCACGACTTTTTGATCGGCGTGCGCGGCGGGCTGGCCACGGGCACGGTGGAGCGCATTATTCGGGTGGATGCCAGGGGCGCGCTGACCTGAGCGATCAACTGAGTCTTCTTATACCGGGCACGGTTCGGCCAAGTATTCCGTGATGTGCCCGTGGTTTTGGTCAAAACTGATGCCATGGAATCCATTGCATCCTCCGACCTGAAAACTATCCTGCACTCCAAGCGGGCCAATCTCTACTACCTGGAGCATTGCCGCGCCTTGGCCACCGCCCCCGATGTGACCGCCCTGCTCACAGACGAAGCCCAGCTCACCAAGACTCTTTTTAAGCTGGCAGTCGATGCGACCCGCTATGGCGAATTCACGCGCGCCAAGCGTGGCAGCGGCACCGACGCCGCCAATCGCTTTCTGGACCACGGCAACTACTTGGCCTACGGCCTCGGCGCCACGGCCACCTGGGTGTTGGGCTTGCCGCACGGCCTGGCGGTGCTGCATGGCAAAACCCGAAGAGGCGGCCTGGTATTTGATGCAGCCGACCTGGTGAAAGACGCGGCTATCTTGCCCCAGGCATTTCTGTCAGCCATGCAGGGCGACGATGAACAGCAGTTCCGGCGGCGGTGCATCGAAACATTGACACAAAGCGAATCGCTGGATTTCATGATCGATACGCTCAAGGCCATCGCTATCACCACCGCGCAACACGCTACAGCCGGCCCTGCACCATGAATGTGTTGTTCATTTCCCAGTGCAACAAGCGCGCGCTGGCCGAGACCCGCCGCATCCTCGATCAGTTTGCCGAACGCCGCGGCGAGCGCACCTGGCAGACGCCCATCACCCAGGCCGGGCTCGACACCGTGCGCAAGCTACTGCGCCAGACCGCACGCAAGAACACCGCCGTGGCCTGCCATTGGATTCGTGGACGCGACCACAGCGAGTTGCTGTGGGTGGTGGGCGACGCCAGCCAGTTCAACGACCAAGGCGCCGTGCCCACCAACACCACAGCCAGCAACGTACTGCGCGCAGGCGACGAAAACGCCTGGCACCACCTGCCGCTGATGGCGGCCTTAACCGCACTCGCAGCCCTGCTGCACGACCTGGGCAAGGCCACGCAGGCGTTTCAAGACAAGCTTAGGAACCCTGGCCTGCGCGAGCGCAACCACTACCGGCATGAGTGGGTGTCAGTACGGCTGTTCCAGGCCTTTGTGGGCCGGGATGATGACACCGGCTGGCTGCAACGACTGGCGGCGTATGCCGATGCAGACACCGATGCGCAGGCGTTGGAGACAGCGTGGCTGGACCATGCAGCTGGGCGGCTGTTGCGCGATGGGTTGGATGAACCTAAAGCCCAGCAGCATTTGCCATTTGCGCACCTGCCGCCACTGGCCCAGGCGGTGGCTTGGCTGGTGTTCACCCACCACCGCTTGCCCTGCATGCCCGTCAAACAGGCGCAAGGGGTGGATGCTGAAGACCTGGATGACCCCCGGCACACCCACCGCCGTTTTGGAGCGCGCCCCAGCTTCATCAACACCAGCGATCTGGACGATGTGCTGCTGCGCATCAGCGCCGACTGGAACGAGCCCCGAGAAAGCGTGTCTGCTTCAACACTCGCCGCCCACTGGCACTTCCCGCACGGCCTGCCCGTCACCCAGCCCGCCTGGCGCAAACAAGCCGCCCGCTACGCACGCAAGCTGCTGGAGCTATCGCAAGCACCCGGACAAGGCACGGTGCTGCACGACCCCTTTGCCATGCACGTCGCGCGCCTGTGCCTCATGCTGGCTGACCACCACTACTCCAGCCTCACCGACGCCGCCGTCCGCGCCCCGCACCTCAGCCAAGGCTACCCGCTCTACGCCAACACGCGCAGCAATCACCATCAAAACAATAGCTACTCACGCTTGATGGATAAGCGCCAGAGCCCAATTTTTAATCAAACGCTGGACGAACACCTGCTGGGTGTGCAAGCCCATGCCACGCTAGTGGCACGCTCCCTGCCCAGCCTCACGCACAGCCTGCCTGCACTCAAGAACCACAAACCCCTCAAAAAACGCAGCGCCGACCCGCGTTTTGCCTGGCAAGACAAGGCCGCCGACCTGGCCGCCAGCGTGCGCGCCCGCGCAGTGCCGCAAGGCGCGTTCATCGTCAACATGGCTTCCACGGGCTGTGGCAAGACGCTGGGCAACGCTCGTGTGATGAACGCGCTGGCCGACCCAGCCACCGGACTGCGCTGCGCCTTTGCCATGGGGCTGCGCACGCTCACGCTGCAGACAGGACGCGTCTTCCAGAACGACCTGCAATTGTGTGACGAGCAATTGGCCATCCAGGTCGGCGGCGCGGCCAGCCGGGCGCTGTTTGAATACTGGGAACAGCAGGCCGAGGCCACCGGCTCCGCATCCAGCCAGGCACTGCTGGACGAAACGGGCACAGTGCTCTTTGAAGGCAACGACCAGCACCCGCTGCTGCAGCGCCTGACCGACGACGCCAAAGCCCGTGCGCTGATTGCCGCGCCGCTGCTGGTGTGCACCGTAGACCACCTCACCCCGGCCACCGAAAGCCTGCGCGGCGGCCGCCAGATTGCGCCCATGCTGCGCCTGCTAACCAGCGACCTGGTGCTGGACGAGCCCGACGACTTCGACATGGCCGACCTGCCCGCCCTTACCCGGCTGGTGCACTGGGCAGGCCTGCTGGGCAGCCGCGTGCTGCTGTCGTCGGCCACGCTGCCGCCTGCATTGGTGGAGGGGCTCTTCCTGGCCTACCGCGCCGGGCGGGCCGTGTACCAGCGCCACCGCAGCGAGCGGCCCAGCGAGCCTGTGAACCTCTGCTGCCTGTGGGTCGACGAGTTCCACCAGACCACGCAGGACTGCGCGGATGGGCCCGCCTTCCGCGAAGCGCACACCCAGTACGTAGACAGGCGTGTCGCCAAGCTGCAGCAGGCCGAAGTGCGGCGGCTAGCGCAGATTGCGCCCCTGCCTGAAAACTGGCACAGCCTGGAGGAAGCGGAGCGGCGAAAGGACTTTGCCCGCTTGGTGCTTGAGCAAGCGTGGAAGCTGCACCAACGGCCCCACAACCGCAGCATCGATGGCAGCGGAAAGAGCGTGAGTTTGGGCCTCATCCGCATGGCCAACATTGCCCCGCTGTACGACGTGGCCCTGGCCATGTACGCAGCCGATGCGCTGCCGCCCGCGCTGCGAGGCCAGGTGCGCATTCACCTCTGCGTGTACCACTCGCAGTTCCCCCTGCTGCTACGCTCGGCCATTGAGCAGCAACTGGACACCCTGCTCAACCGCCGTGGAGCCAAGGATGGCCACGACCCCGCGCTGCACCGCCCCGCCCTGCGTGCCCTTATCGACGCCCACCCCGAGCCCCATCACCTGTTCATCGTGCTGGGCAGCCCCGTGACTGAAGTGGGCCGCGACCACGACTACGACTGGGCCGTGGTCGAGCCCTCATCCATGCGCTCGCTCATCCAGCTGGCAGGGCGCGTGCGGCGGCACCGGCCAGGGGCCGTGGGCGGGGTGAACATGGTGGTGCTGGACAGCAACCTTCGGCACTTCAAGCACAAGGGCAAAGCGGCGTTTTGCAAACCAGGCTTTGAGATGGACCCACAGCCACCGGGGTCGAGCGATGCTGCACAGAACTTCTACCTGCACAGCCATAGCCTTCGCCAATTGATGACGCGATTTGTCAAAGACGATGAACCGTGGGCAGTGGATGCCCAACCGCGCATTGAAGTAGCCACCGCCCAATACCACCCCCGCCGTCATTGGGCCGACCTGGAGCACGAGCGCATGCGCGATGCCATGTTGCAACGCTCTGGAACCAGCAAATACACCACCGCCCCCGAGCGCGCGGCCTTCCTGCATTGGGCGCACCCCGCACAGCTCTGGCTCACCGGCCTGCTGCCGCAGTGCCAGCGCTTTCGCTACGACCCACAGCCCCGCTACGACGTGGCCATGCTGCCTGACGAAGAGGAAGAAGCGCTATTGCTGCACCGCGTGCAAGACGGGGAGCGGCGCTATGAAAAGCTCTATGTGCCCATCTACCAAAGCCTGTGCCACCCGGTGCTTGCAGCGCAACTGGCATCACCCAGCGTGTCGCCATGGCCGCAGTTGGGTTTGATGGAGGAATTGGCTGCACTGGCACAGGCGCGGGGCTTGTCGCTGGAGCAATGTGCTGAACGCTATGCCACCGCCAGCCTGCCGGAATCTCAGGCGGGCTGGCGGTGGCACGAACAACTAGGTTTCAACAAGAAGGAGGCATCTTGATGACAGAGAGGTACCGAAAACATAACCTACCCGGAGGGCCGAAGCATGCCAACGAATGACTCACCGCCCATCTTCGGCAACTACCGCGAGGCAATTCACACATTTCTGCAAGAGCGACTGAATGCCAAGCTGGAAAAGCTCAAAGCCGATGAGGATGGCAAACGCACGGAGTTGATTGCACAGCATCAACCCAGCGCATGGCTGGAAGACGCGGCACGGCGCGTGCAACAAATCCAGGCTGTCACCCACTCCCTCAAACCCATCCACCCCGACGCCCGGGGCACCAACCTCTATGTAGAGCCCCACACCCTGCCTCCACTGGCCGAGCTGGGCAGCCACGCATTGGGTGAGCGCTTTGTGGGCGATGTGGTGGGCAACGCTGCGGCGCTGGATGTGTACAAGCTGCTCAAGCTGGAGGTGAACGGACGCAGCCTGCTCACAGCCCTGCTGGCGCAGGATGCTGACGCGCTGGCTGCCCTGCATGCCGACCCGGCACAAGCGCAGGCGTTGCGCGATGCCTTGGTGTCGCTCACCCAGCCCCGCGCTGAAGGCCCCAGCAGTCACACGCTGGCCAAGCAACTCTACTGGCTCACGGGAAGTGATGCCTGCGACGACTCCCACTACACCCTGCTGGCCCCGCTGTACGCCACATCGCTCGCGCATGCAGTGCATGCCCAGCTGCAGGAAGCTCGCTTTGGCGAAGCCAACAAGGCTGCCCGCCAGGCACGGCGCGAGCGCAAGGTGCATGACGGCGTATTCCACGACTACCCCGGCCTGGCCGTGCAGAACATGGGCGGCACCAAGCCGCAGAACATCAGCCAGCTCAACAGCGAACGGCGGGGCATGAACTACCTGCTGTCGTCGCTGCCGCCGCAGTGGCAAGCCAGTGCGGTGCGGTTGCCGGTGCATGCCACTTCGGTGTTTGATCGGCTGTTCATCGCCCGGCCCGAGGTACGCCGCACGGTGCGGGCGCTGCGGGTGTTTTTGGAGTCCGACCCCGACGCCAACCTGGCCACCCGTGATCGGCGCGAGGAACTGCTCGGCGCGCTGGTGGACGAGCTGGTGTCGCTGGCTGCCGAGTTGCAACAGATCCTGCCACCGGGCTGGAGCCGGGATGACGAGCGCTTTGCGGATCTGCACCGCAGCGAGCAACTGTGGCTGGACCCGTTGCGTGCCGAACAACCCGATGAAGCTGACTTTGCCCGCGAGTGGCTGCAGATGGACTGGCCTGCCGCCGTGGGCCAGCGCTTTGCCAACTGGCTCAACGCGCAGCTGCGCGGCAAGCTGCCTGTGGGCGATGCGGAAGCGCGTGCATGGCAGAAGGAGTTGCTGACCGACGAGGACGGTTTTCAGCAGCAACTGCGCACGCTGCGCCAGCGGCTGGACCGCACGGCGACGGAGGTCATGCCATGAAGCAACCCCAAGCCATCCTCGTCCTGCCCCACCTGCGCATTCAAAACGCTAACGCCATTGGCAGCCCGCTCACGCACGGCTTCCCGTCCATTACGGCCTTTACGGGCGTAATGTGGGCGCTGGAGCGCAAACTCGCCCAAGCGGGCATGCCGCTGCAACTGCAGGGCGTGGGCGTGGTGTGCCACAACCACCAAGAGCAGGTCACGCAGGGCTATGTGCGCAACTTCAACCTGACGCGCAACCCGGTGGACAAAGACGGCAGCACCGCCGCCATCGTGGAAGAAGGCCGCATGCACCTGCAGATCACGCTGGTGCTGGCCGTGTCAGAAAAGCGCACGCCCGGCACCCCGGCGGCGCTGGTGCAAGGCAACCAGGCGCAGCTGGACGAATGGGCTGCGCAAGCAGGCCACATCCTGGCGGGCATGCGCGTGGCAGGGGGCAGCGTGCTGCCATCGCGCCCCGTGCCGGGCAAGCGCGTGCGGCCCTGGATGGCCGTTGTGCCCGAAGACCCTGTGGCTGCAGAGACGGAGTTTCGCCAATGGCGGCGGCAGTGGCTGCCGGGTTTTGCCCTGGTGGGGCGGGATGACCTGCTGGCCCAGCGCCTGCAAGCGCTGCGCACCACCCAACCCGACGCCACGCTGCTGGACGCCTGGCTGCATGCGGCCCGCTTTAACTACGCGCCGGTAGTGCCTGACGGCGGATTGGCAGCGCCCGACGGGCAGGTGAAGTGGGAGGACCCGCAGCGCCGCAAAGGCAGCGGCTGGGTAGTGCCCATTCCGGTGGGCTATGCCGCACTCACACACCAGGCGCATGCCCCAGGCACCGTGCGCAATGCGCGCGATGCCACGGTGCCGATGCGGTTTGTGGAGTCGGTCTATGCGCTGGGCGAGTGGATCAGCCCGCACCGCTTGACCCACCTGGGCCAGCTGCTATGGCATGCCGAAGCCGACGCAGCGCGCGGCCTGTACCGCTGCCGCAATGGCTACCAGCCCGCAAAGGCAGAAGATGCTGTCGCAAACGCCACACCCACTACTGACACGCTGGACGATTGGGACGACGCCGAGGCCTATGAGTACACCTGAGCCCCGCATGCCCGTCCCTTCGCATTCAACACGTACCCAAATTTTGAAAGATTGACACCATGACCGACAAACTCACCACCGCCTCCGTCCTGGCCTTTGAACGCAAGCTGGACCCCTCTGACGCCGTGTTCCACGCAGGCCGCTGGGACAACCGCGCACAGTCGCACGCGTGGCAGCCCGTGGCAGTGCGGGCAAAGTCCGTGCGCGGCACCATCAGCAACCGCCTCAAGGCCAAGGACCAAGACCCCGCCAAGCTGGACGCCGCCATCGAGAACCCCAACCTGCAAACCGTGGACGTGGCCGCCCTGCCCGCAGAGGCCGACACGCTCAAAGTCCAGTTCACGCTGCGCGTGCTGGGCGGCGCTGGCACACCATCGGCCTGCAACAGCGCGGCCTACCAAGCCAAGCTGCTTGCCACGGTGCAAGGCTATGTGCAGCAGCAGGGCTTTGGCGAGCTGGCCCGGCGCTATGCGGCCAACCTGGCCAATGGCCGCTTCTTGTGGCGCAACCGCGCCGGGGCTGAGCAAGTCGAAGTGACCGTGGAACAGATGCAAGGCGGGCAGGCCGCGCAACAATGGTCTTTTGATGCCCTAGCGCTTAATACACGGGCGGTAGGCGCTATCAATACAGAAGCAAATGGCTTGGACGAGCTGGGCCAGGCGATTGCCACCGGGCTGGCCGGGTCACAGCATCTGCTGCTGCGCGTCACCGCCTTTGTGCGCCAGGGTGCGGGGCAAGAGGTGTACCCATCGCAAGAGCTGATCTTGGACAAAGAGAAGGCTGGCAAGAGCAAAACGCTGTACCACGTGGATGGCGTGGCCGCCATCCACTCGCAAAAGATCGGCAACGCCATCCGCACCATCGACACCTGGTACGAAGGCGCTGAAGAACTGGGCCCCATCGCGGTGGAGCCCTATGGCTCCGTCACAACCCAGGGCAAAGCCTACCGCCAGCCCAAGCAAAAGCTGGACTTCTACACCCTGCTGGACAACTGGCTGCTGAAAGACCAGGTGCCGCCCGTGGAGCAACAGCACTTTGTGATGGCGGTGCTGATCCGTGGCGGCGTGTTTGGCGACGCCAGCTGATGCGCGAGATGCCATGACCACGCACTACATCAACATCACCCTGCTGCCCGACCCGGAGTTCAGCCACGCCCACTTGCTGGGCGCGCTGGTGGCCAAGCTGCACCGGGCGCTGGTGCTGGGGCAGACCACCGACATTGGCGTGAGCTACCCGCAGCACGTTAGCCAGCCGCTGACCCAGCGCAAGCTGGGCGCGGTGCTGCGCCTGCACGGCACGCCCGAGGCGCTGCAGCGCCTGATGGGGCAAGACTGGCTCAAAGGCATGCGCGACCACACGCAGGTGGGCGAGCTACTGCCAGTGCCCGTCACCGCGCAGCACCGCACCGTGCGCCGCCGCCAGTTCAAGACCAACGTGGACCGCCTGCGCCGCCGCCGCATGCAGCGCAAAGGCGAAACCGCCGAACAGGCCGCAGCCGCCATCCCCGACACGGTGGAACGACGCCCCGACCTGCCGTTTGTGCAACTGCGCAGCAGCAGTACAGGCCAGCCGTTTTGTCTGTGCGTGGAGCACGGACCATTGCAGTCGCAACCTGTTGCCGGAGCCTTTAACGCCTATGGCCTGGGCCACGAGACGACCGTGCCCTGGTTCTGAGCCGGTTTGACCCTTTTTTTGAGCCCTGTCATAGGGCCTTATAAATCAGGCACTTACGGAGCACCTCAGGAATTGGCGTGCTCTGGCCTGAAGGGGAAAAGTTCTTTAAAAATCAAGAAGTTAGGCTGGGCAACGGACAGTTCACTGCCGCATAGGCAGCTCAGAAAATCAGCACGGTTTGCGCGAGCACGGAGCCCTGGTTCACTGCCGCATAGGCAGCTCAGAAAGTGCTGCGCGTGCTGTACGACTACGACCACGCGTTCACTGCCGCATAGGCAGCTCAGAAAATCGCAAAAGCAGTAGCTCCCTGCATTTCAGGGTTCACTGCCGCATAGGCAGCTCAGAAACGAGCGCCGCGAGAACGAATGGATCACGGGCGAGGTTCACTGCCGCATAGGCAGCTCAGAAATCTCTCGCAGCAAGTGCGGGGAGTGAGCCTGTGTTCACTGCCGCATAGGCAGCTCAGAAACTGAAAGCCGCGATTCCTCCGCAGTACACCCCAGTTCACTGCCGCATAGGCAGCTCAGAAAATTCAAGGACCAGTCTTTGTCCGCTGGCGCAAAGTTCACTGCCGCATAGGCAGCTCAGAAAAGCACGGCGGCTGGGGCGTATCAATTCCTTGAGTTCACTGCCGCATAGGCAGCTCAGAAAATCATCGGAGCCGCCAGAAGGCCGATGGTGTCGTTCACTGCCGCATAGGCAGCTCAGAAAATCAAGGCGCAGCTGGAACAGGCCGACCATGCGTTCACTGCCGCATAGGCAGCTCAGAAAGTTCTCAAGGGCCATGTATTCGTTCTGGCCGCGTTCACTGCCGCATAGGCAGCTCAGAAAACAAGGCGATGATCCAAGGCGCCCGCCTTGCGGTTCACTGCCGCATAGGCAGCTCAGAAAAGAACTCAAACATCTCGTCATCGCTTGCCAGCGTTCACTGCCGCATAGGCAGCTCAGAAAGCGTGGGCTTCACCGAGGGCACCGAATACACACGTTCACTGCCGCATAGGCAGCTCAGAAAATCCACATCATCGACCAGCCAGGCGGCGGCGTGTTCACTGCCGCATAGGCAGCTCAGAAAAACAGCGTCAGAAACTACCTGATGCGCCGTTCGTTCACTGCCGCATAGGCAGCTCAGAAATTGCCGCGCATGTGCGTGCCGGTGATATTGCCGTTCACTGCCGCATAGGCAGCTCAGAAATCCGCAGCAATCTCGTGCCACTCCTGCCAAGCGTTCACTGCCGCATAGGCAGCTCAGAAAACCGTGACGGAGGCCGTGGGGGCCAGGTCGTGGTTCACTGCCGCATAGGCAGCTCAGAAAAGGCCTGGGCCACCCAGTCGCCTTCTTTGGTGCGTTCACTGCCGCATAGGCAGCTCAGAAATCAGCGGGGGTTTGTTGACTTCGCTGGGTTTGTGTTCACTGCCGCATAGGCAGCTCAGAAATTTGCCTCAGATGCGGGAAGGGGTGGGGCTGCTGTTCACTGCCGCATAGGCAGCTCAGAAATGCTGCTGTCACTGCGTTTGGAGGCCACCAAGGTTCACTGCCGCATAGGCAGCTCAGAAAAGCCCCGACGAGTTCGAGGCCCTGGTTGCGGCGTTCACTGCCGCATAGGCAGATCAGAAAGCTCATGCAACACCCCCCAGGCACGCACTACAAGTTCACTGCCGCATAGGCAGCTCAGAAATCCGCCAACATGCGGAACTTGCGCCGGTTGCCCGTTCACTGCCGCATAGGCAGCTCAGAAAGCATAGGCCACGCCCTGTGGTGCTGCTGGCTGGTTCACTGCCGCATAGGCAGCTCAGAAAGCAAGCACATGGCTCTGGAGCAGGCTGTTTTCGTTCACTGCCGCATAGGCAGCTCAGAAAAACGTGCCCAAGCACGGCCCCGCGTACCTGGGGTTCACTGCCGCATAGGCAGCTCAGAAAAGGATGGGAACGCAACAAGGAGGTCAACACTTGTTCACTGCCGCATAGGCAGCTCAGAAACGATGGGAATGGATCGAATGCGAAAGCTGCGGGTTCACTGCCGCATAGGCAGCTCAGAAAACATACCCCCGGTTGCGCTTGCTCTTGCGCGGGTTCACTGCCGCATAGGCAGCTCGGAAATGCTACAGGTTCGATATCTGCTTGCGCTTGCTGTTCACTGCCGCATAGGCAGCTCAGAAAAGCAGCGGGTCGCCCGGGTTGAACAGCGGCTGGTTCACTGCCGCATAGGCAGCTCAGAAAGACTGGGGGCGAAGCAAGACGGCCGACATTAAGTTCACTGCCGCATAGGCAGCTCAGAAAACGCGCCATCCTTGAACACGCGGTAAGGCCGGGTTCACTGCCGCATAGGCAGCTCAGAAAATGCAGCGCCGCCGCGTGGCCACCGTGCACATGTTCACTGCCGCATAGGCAGCTCAGAAAACCGCACTGCTGGGCCTGGTGGACTGGGCGCAGTTCACTGCCGCATAGGCAGCTCAGAAAAAGTCGCTCGCCCAATAAGCCCCGGCGCTGACGTTCACTGCCGCATAGGCAGCTCAGAAATACCAAGGCGGCGAGCCCTTCGGCGTCATCCTGTTCACTGCCGCATAGGCAGCTCAGAAATCAGAGGGCGGCTAGGGTGGGTGGGTTGGTGGGTTCACTGCCGCATAGGCAGCTCAGAAATCGAAGAGGTGTCGGCATGAAAGTCATCAAGCGTTCACTGCCGCATAGGCAGCTCAGAAAATGAAACCGATTGAAGAACTGCAAGCGCAGCAGTTCACTGCCGCATAGGCAGCTCAGAAATTCTGCAATAGGGCGGGATGTGGGCGTGCCTTGTTCACTGCCGCATAGGCAGCTCAGAAAATCGAAGGCGCCGACAGCAAGACCGAAGGCCCGTTCACTGCCGCATAGGCAGCTCAGAAAACCGTCAACGGCCCCAAGAGCGTGGCCGACCTTGTTCACTGCCGCATAGGCAGCTCAGAAATTCAGTTTGCTGGCATTGGGGGCCACGATGAAGTTCACTGCCGCATAGGCAGCTCAGAAAAAGCCCTCGCGCATGGCTACGATGAACTGGCCGTTCACTGCCGCATAGGCAGCTCAGAAATCTGAACACCTACAAGTTCGGCTCCAAGGTGGGTTCACTGCCGCATAGGCAGCTCAGAAAATTGTGGTCACCAACCGGGGGGCGATCACCGAGTTCACTGCCGCATAGGCAGCTCAGAAATCCTTCGCGCAGCTTCTGCGGGTCAACACCGGATTCGCTGCCGCATAGGCAGCTCAGAAATTCCACGCGCAGATACTCACCCTCGCCGCCTGGTTCACTGCCGCATAGGCAGCTCAGAAAATGTGGCGACGAACACGGCCTGCTCTACGCGGACGGCCCCGAAGCCCGCCTGCCGAGCCTGGGGCACATGCTCTGGCTCATCCCGGGCCATTGCGACCCGACGGTGAACCTGCATGACTTTTTGATCGGCGTGCGTGGCGGGCTGGCGCAAGGGGTGGTGGAGCGCACCATCCGGGTGGATGCGCGCGGCGCCCCGAGCTAAGACGCACGCGCCGGTCGGGTTGAGAGCGGCTAAAAAAACTCAGCGAAGCGGTCCTGGCCAGGCGTCCCGCCGCAGGCAGTACAAGCCGTAAGACAAGGCGGGACAACGGCGCCCGGGGAGTTTTTTCAGTCGATCTTAAAAAGCCGCCTCTAGGGCTGGCATCGTCAGGCGTGCCTTGGTCAACGCCATGCCCAGGTTGGCGGTCTTGCGGCAGACGAAAACGGCCACGTATTCGGGGTTGGTCTTGCCACGCAGGAAGACATGAATCAGGTTCTCGCTGTTGACGATGATTTCCTGAAAATAGTGGAAGCCGTCGTCCTCCAGACCACGCGCCTTTTTGAACATGCGCTCGATCATGCTCACATTGGGGCCATTGAACATATCGGCCGTGGCAGCGGCGAGCAGGTCGATGACCTGCTGTGGGTGAGAGTCCACCGTTTTCAGAGACAACAGCATGCCCGATGCCACGTCCACGTAACCGGCCGCCACGCACTCCGGAACAGAGGCGGCTGCATTGCTCAGGGCTACTTCAAAACTCATCGCGGTTTTCCTTCTTTGGTTGTCATTTACACAATTTTTTGGAGGATGACGTCCTCATAGCGCTGCAGAAATGCCTCCTGCTCGGCGCTTTGTACGTAATGCGCGTCCAGCAGGCGCACGCGGCGCAGGGCTTCTTGGGCGGTCAGCCCTTCGCGAATCCACCAGGCAGTCAACACCGTGCCAGTGCGCCCGCGCCCGGCCAGGCAATGGACGGCCAGCACCTCACCCTGCGCCATGAGCGTCTCCATGCGCTTGAGCAGCATCTGGATTTGCCCGAGGCTGGGAGCCTCGTGGTCACGGATGGGCAGGTGCAGGTTGGCCAGGCCATGGCGCTTGAGCGCATCCTGCGGCAGATCGCGTTCGGTGAGGGTGATCAGGCGGCTGATGCCCATGCGTTTGAGCGCTGCCAGGTCATGGTCCATGTCGTTCACCACCCCGGGCAGCGGGGTACCCGCAAGCCGACCAGGCTCTAACCACGCAAAGCCATGGGGCGCCCCAGCCGTTGAAGCCGCAGCCGCGCTGCGGACTGGAGCCTCGTTACCGTTCGTGGGCCGCTGCGCACCAGTGGATGGGACAGGCAGCGTGGCGAGCACGCGGGCGGGCAGATGGCCCAGGTCCGGCGGCGGCATAACGCCCTCGGCCAACGTGGCCGGGTCGGCGTCGGGCGCTGGCACGGCGCAGCTGCCGGTACGCACAAATTGCTGGCCCGCTGCGGACACGGGCGAAGACAGAAACTCCTCCATGCCACGCGCCTCTTGCACCCGCCCGCCTGCCAGCAGCGCCATGCGGTCGGCAAGGCTAGCGGCATGGCGCTGGTTGTGCAGCACCACCAGCAGCGTGCTGGTGCGGGCCACTTCACGCAGCAGTTCCAGCAGCACATAGGCGTCATAGTCCGAGAGATCAGCCGTGGGCTCGTCCACCATCAGGAGCGCTGGCTCGGCCACGGCTTCGCGCAAGATGGCCACGGCCCTTTGCAGCAAGGGGGGTAACTCCAGCGTGGGCTGGTCGAACAAGGCTGCCAGCTCAGGCACGCCCATGCGCTGGACCAGCTCAGTGCACCAGGCTCGCACCTCGGCGGGCGAGCGGCTCAGGCGTTCACGCACCGGGTCGGCCAAGGCATGGAACACGGTCGCCGCCATGAGCTTGGCGTTTTGCTGCACCAGGCGCGGACGGTTGCCCTCACCCAGCGGCCTTCCTTCGTACTCAACGCTGCCCCATTCGGTGAAGCGCGGATGGACGGCGTACCGCCCGGCCAGGGCGTGCAGCAAGGTGGACTTGCCAGCGCCAGACGGGCCCAGCAGTGCAGTGATGCTGCCGCGTGGCAGCATCAAGTCAATATCTACCAGGACCACCTTGGCGCCAAAAGCTGCGCCAAAGCCCGCTGCCTTCAGGCAATGCGCGCTGCTGTTCATGTGTCTTGTTGGGGGGTTGCGCCTGTCTGCGGCGAAAGTCTGCGGACAGAAGGGCGGGTCAGCTTGCACTGACGAAAGAACGAAAGGGCCACCCGAGAGGGGCCAGCGGAGACTTCTATTTTACGGAATGGTAAGGATCAAACTTGCTCGCCTTTTGCGCTCGGGGGCGGATCATGGCACGCGCAGCTTTCGCCCAGCTTAACGGCCGTGCCACCTTGCAACTGGCGCCGTGGCACATGGGCACCAACCGAGCCACGCCTGCAAGGCGTGGAAACTCCGATCTTTCGACCCGTTCTTTCCCTAATCCCTCCCCGACCCGGCATACCGACAATGCGGCATGAGCCCCAGCCAGATCATTGTCCTTGCGACCCCCGTCTTCTTTTTGCTGATCGCCATCGAACTGGCGGTGGGCTACAGAAGGCAGCGCAACACCTACCGGCTGGCCGATGCGGTCAGCAGCATCAGCCTCGGTATGCTCAGCCAGACCAGCGCGGTTTTCACCCGGCTGCTGCGCATTGGCATCTACACGGCCCTGTTCGAGCACGTGGCGCTGTGGCGCAATGACACGTTCTGGACCAGCCTGCCCGGCTGGCTGCTGGCGCTGGTGTTCTACGACCTGTGCTACTACTGGCTGCACCGCATGGGGCACGAGTCGGCCGTGTTGTGGGCCGCGCACGCGGTGCACCACCAGAGCCAGGACTACAACCTCTCCACCGCGCTGCGCCAGACCAGCTCGGGCGCGCTGCTGGGCTGGATCTTTTATGTGCCCATGGCACTGGCGGGCGTGCCGCCGCTGGTGTTTGGCGTGGTGGCGCTCATCGATCTGCTTTACCAGTTCTGGGTGCACACCGAGCAGGTGGGCAAGCTCGGCTGGTTTGACCGCTGGTTCTGCAGCCCCAGCAACCACCGGGTGCACCATGCAGTGAACGACGCCTACCTGGACAAGAACTACGGCGGCATTCTGATCCTGTGGGACCGGCTCTTTGGCACCTTCAAGGACGAAGACGACCAGGAGAAGTGTGTGTACGGCACGCGCGGCCTGCTGAACAGCTGGGACCCGCTCTGGGCCAACGCGCAGGTTTACGCCGGGCTGGCACATGACAGCTGGCACGCGCGCAGCTGGCTCGACAAGCTCAAGGTCTGGGTCAAGCCTCCGGGCTGGCGGCCTGCCGATGTGGCAGAGCGCTTTCCCAAGCCCGCCTTCAGCATGGCACAGATGCAGCTGTACCACCCGCCGATGTCGCGCGCCGCGCAGTGGTTTGCGCTGGTGCAGTTCGCGCTGCTGCTGGCGGGCGTGGCGGCTTTTCTCTGGCAGGCAAATGCGGCGCCGCTGGCGCGCAACGCCATCTGGTTTGCGGTGCTGCTGACGGTGCAATGGTCGCTGGGCGCAGTGATGCAGGGACGTATCACCGCGCTGATGGCGCTGATGCTGCAAAGCGGCGCGCTGGCCACCGCCACCAGCGCGATGGGGTTCATGGAATGGCATTGGCTGTTCAAGCCGCTGACGATGGTTTTTGCTCTTTTTTTGGTAGCTGCCAGTGCTTATTCGCCAAGCGCTAGAGACCAATTTAACCCAAAGACCCTGCTTCTCCTCGCGGCCGCGCTGGCCGGATCGCTGGCCGGGGATGTGTTCCTCATGTTCCAGGGCTTCTTCATCCCGGGCCTGGTGAGTTTTCTGGTGGCGCATCTGTTCTATGTGGCGCTGTTCAAAAGCGGGCAGGCGTGGTTTCCGCACCGGGGTGCGCTGGCCGCCACACTGGGCATTGGCGTGGCCATGTACGCCTTTCTGTGGGCGGGTGGCCTGCCGCCTGCACTGCGCGCGCCGGTGGCTGCCTATGTGCTGGTGATCGCGCTGATGGCGGCCCAGGCCATCGGCCGGGCGACGGTATTGCGCGATGCGCCGTCGCTGCTGGTGGCGGTCGGCGCCGGGTTTTTCATGCTCAGCGACTCGCTGCTGGCCACCAACCGGTTTGTGATGCCGCTGCCGATGGCGCAGGTCTGGGTGCTGGCCACGTACTATGCGGCGCAGGCGCTGATCGTCAGCGGATGGCTGGCCAGCAAAGCCCCGGAGCCTGCCACCGCATTGCAGCGAACGGGCGCGGCCGGAGAAGAGGGCCGCACGCACATGGTTAGGGACAGGGCTCCGAACATCGCCCCAGGGACGGCTTCACGCTCCTCCTGAGCACCTGTGTGTTCTGAGCGATGGTTTTTTAGCCAAAATTGCCGCCAGCGCTTCAGCATCAAGCTCAAATAGCTATTTATTTGATAGCAAATCACCTGCCTGCAGCTCACCCACTGGGCGCAGGCTCCACGCCCACAGTGATGGCCTCGTCGCGGGCAATCCGGCCGTCGATCAGCTCCACCAGCCGGTCGCAGCGCGCGGCCAGCCGGGGGTCGTGCGTGACCACGACAAAACTCGTGCCCCGCTCGGCATGGATACGGCGCAGCAGGGCAAACACTTCGGCAGAGGACGCGGTGTCCAGGTTGCCCGTGGGCTCATCGGCCAGCACCAGCGGCGGGTTCATGACCAGCGCGCGCGCAATGGCCACGCGCTGCTGCATGCCGCCTGACAGCTCTGCGGGGCGCTTGTCCATGGCCTGGGCCAGGCCCACGGCGTCGAGCAGGCTGCGCGCGTGATCGCGGTGGGCGGGGCTGACGCGGCCTTCGGCCATGAGGGCCGGCAGCGTCACGTTCTCCAGCGCGGAGAAAGCAGGCAGCAGGTGGTGGAACTGAAAGACAAAACCCAGGGTGCTGCGCCGGCGCAGGGTGAGTGCCGCATCGTCCAGACCCTGCACCGCCTCGCCGTCCAGCAGATAGCTGCCTGTCGTCATGCGTTCGAGCAGGCCCAGGATGTTGAGCAGCGTGCTCTTGCCCGAGCCCGAAGGCCCCATCAGCGCGATGAACTCGCCCCGGCGCACCTGCAGTTGGATGCCGTGCAGCACCTCGGCCTCGCTGGGGCGGCCCAGGTTGTAGCTTTTGCGCACGGCATCGAGCGTGATCAGTTCGGGGGCGGCAGGTTGGGTCATCACATCCTGATGGCTTGTGCTGGGTCCAGCGCCGCTGCCCGCCGCGCAGGCGCCACGGCCGCCAGCACACCACACACCGAGGCAATGAGTGCAATCTGCAATGCCATGCCCAGCGGCAGCGCGATCGAAAACAACGGCAGGCCATCCGAGCCCCGCACAAAATGGGTGAACACCCAGATCAGCGCCACCGCCAGCAGCAGGCCCAGCCCCGAGCCCAGCGCCCCCACAACGGCGCCCTGCACCAGAAACACGCGCAGCACCTGGCCCCGCGTGGCGCCCATGGCGCGCAGGATGCCGATCTCCCGGCCCTTTTGCACCACCGAGACCACCAGCACGCTGGCAATGCCCAGCACCACCACCGCCAGCACCACGCCCCGGATGATGGAGGTGCTGATGGACTGCGCATTGAGTGCTGACACCAGCTGGGCATTGCTCTCTTGCCAGCTCTCGATCTTGTAGGGGAACTGGGCCTGCAGTTCGTGCGCCAGCGTCTGGGCCACCCACACGTCTTTCAAGGTCAGGTCGAGCTGGCTGGCGCCCCCCGGCAGCGCCAGCAGGCTTTGCGCCGCGCGCAGCGGCACGATCACGGTGCGCCGGTTCAGGTCTTTCACCCCCAGGTCCACCAGCGCGGTGACACGCACCGAATCACTCACCGTGCCGCCCGCGCCGCTCGTCTGCAACGTGAGGCGGTCTCCCACTCGCACGCCCAGGTCGGAGGCCAGCTCGCGCCCCACGATGGCCTCGCCCGGTGACAAACGGGCGGTACCACTGACCACCTTGGAGCGCAGCCCCACCACGCGGTCATAGCGGTCCAGGTCCACGCCCATCAGGGCAATGGCCTGCGATGCCTCACCGCGCAGCGCCAGGCCTGAGCCGGACACCATGGGCGACACCCCGGCGACTTCGGGCAAGCGCTCCAGCAGCGGCACCAGCGCCTGCCAGTTGGCGACGGACCGCAGGCGCTGGGCGCGCGGTTGGGTTTCGGTCAGCGCAGCGGTGCCATACAAGGCAGGGGCTGCCGGTATGACCAGGTCGTCCGGCGCCCGCAGGGTGATGTGCGCCTGGGCGCCCAGTGTTTTGGCCAGGGTGTTCGACTGCAGGCCACTGATCAGCGCCGAGATGTAGGCAATGACAGCCACGCCCGCCGCCACGCCCACGATGATGAGCACGGTCTGCATGCGCCCCTCTCGCAGAAAGCGCAGCGCCACACGCAACTCGAAGCCAGGCCAGATCCACATGGCGGAGAGCTCAGCGGCCCATGGCGTTGGTCAGTGCGGAGCCTGCATCGCCCCCCGGGGTGGGGGAAACGGCGGTGGCCGCACCTGCGGACCAGGCCACCGTGCGGGCACGTACGCGGTCGCCCGCCTGCACGGCGCCGCCCCGCAGCACGGTGTTGCCCTCGGCAAGGCCGTCCAGTACCTCGACCGCGTCCAGTGTGCGCAGCCCCAGCCGCACGGGGCGGGCCTGGGCGCGCCCCTCCTGCAACACCAGCACCGTCGCCTGGTCGCCCTCCACCGGGGCGCGCAGGGCCGCCTGGGGCAGTACCAGGGTACGCTCGCGCCGCGCAGTCTCTACCTCGACCGATAAGGTCATGTCCTCGCGCAGAAAGGCGGGGGCCTGCTGCTCCAGCGCAAACTTCACCTCGATGGCACCGCGCTGGGCATCCACCGAGGGTGCGATGGTGAGCACACGCGCTGCAAAGCGCTGGCCCGCAAAGGCATCGGCCACCACCGAGGCCTTTTGGCCCGGCAGCAACTGGTCCAGAAAACGTTCGTCCACCTGGGCCACCAGCTGGGTGGGCCCGGCCAGCGCCAGGCTGAGCAAGGCCTTGCCAGGCTGCACGATCTGCCCGGGCTCGACGTCGCGCACCAGCACGCGGGCATCGGCCGGGGCTACCAGCGTGGTCTGCGCCAGGCGGGCCTGGGCCGCCACCGTGGCCGCCCGGGCCAGCGCCAGCTGCGCCTGCGCCTGGACCACGTCAGTGCCGGCATCGGCGTTGGCCTGGACCTGTGCCTGCGCGCTCAATTGCTGCGCCTGGGCCACATCGACGGCGCGCTGCGCCTCATCGAGCTGCGCGGCGCTATAGAACCCCTGGGCCACCAGCTGCTGCACCCGCGCCAGACTGGCGCTGGCCGCTTGCAGGGTGGCATTGGCCTGTGCGCGCGCTGCCTGTGCAGCGCTGCGGCCGCTACTGCGCAGGCCTACCAGGCGGGACTGCGCCTGGCGCTCGGCCGCCACGGCCTGCGCCAGCGCTGCCGCGAGCTCGTCGGACTCCAGTTGCACCAGCACGTCGCCCCGGCGCACCTGCGCGCCTTCTGTCACTTGCACCTGGGCCACGCGGCCGATGACGGTGCTGCCCACATCCACCCGCGACAACGTGGCCACGCGCGCCGAAAACTGCAGCGTGCGCACCAGCGGCGCCGACTGCACCAACAGGGCATCGACCTGCGGACCACGCAGCACCATCACCCCGGTGAAGGCAGCCACCACCAGCACGACAGCGCCCAACGCAACAGCAAACCAGCGCCTATTCACAGATCTGCCCTGGTTGCCATGCGCTGTGCCTTCCGTTATTCAGAAAACAGCCCTCCAGCCGCCTTGGGCGGCGCCACCCCCAGGTGTCGGAACGCCGCCAGCGTGGCAATGCGCCCACGCGGCGTACGCTGCAAAAAGCCTTGCTGGATGAGGTAGGGCTCGATCACGTCTTCTATGGTGCCCGCCTCTTCCCCGATGCTGGCGGCAATGTTGTCCAGCCCCACGGGGCCGCCATCAAAGCGGTGGATGACCGCCTCCAGCAGCTTGCGGTCCATCACGTCAAAACCCTGCGGGTCCACATCCAGCATGGCCAGCGCCTTGTCGGCAATGGGTTTGGTGATGCGCCCGTCGCCCTTGACCTCGGCGTAGTCGCGCACGCGGCGCAGCAGCCGGTTGGCGATGCGGGGCGTGCCGCGCGAGCGGCGGGCAATTTCAAAGCCGCCTTCTTCATCCATGGGCGCATTGAGCAGCCCCGCGCTGCGCTTGACAATGCGCGCCAGCTCTTCGGCTGTGTAGAACTCCAGCCGCGCCACGATGCCAAAGCGGTCGCGCAGCGGGTTGGTCAACATGCCCGCACGTGTGGTGGCGCCCACCAGCGTGAAAGGCTGCAGGTCGAGCTTGATGCTGCGCGCCGCAGGCCCCTCGCCGATCATGATGTCGATCTGGTAGTCCTCCAGCGCGGGGTAGAGAATTTCCTCCACCACAGGCGACAGGCGGTGGATCTCGTCAATGAAAAGAACGTCGTTCTTTTCGAGGTTGGTCAGCAGCGCCGCCAGGTCCTTGGGCTTTTCGAGCACAGGGCCACTGGTCTGGCGCAGGTTGACCCCCAGCTCAGCCGCAATGATGTGACTGAGCGTGGTCTTGCCCAGACCGGGCGGGCCAAACAGCAGCACATGGTCCAGCGCCTCGCCCCGCTTCCTCGCCGCGCCGATGAAGATCTCCAGCTGCTCGCGCGCCTTCGCCTGGCCCACGTACTCCTGCAGGAGCTTGGGGCGCAGCGCGCGCTCGATCGCCTCCTCCTGGGGCGATGCGGGCACGGCCGAGATGACGCGTTTTGCGGGGGCGGGGGCGAAGTCGTCGGTCTGGATCGTCATGCAGCGCGGTTACTTGTCCGCCCAGACATAAAAGCCAATGCCTTCTTCAAGGTACTGCTGGCTCAGGTTGGCGTTGATGTAGTTGCGCTCCGCTGCACTGGTTGTGTAGAAGTAGGTGTTCGTGCTGCGGTTGAAGTAGCGGTAGACAGGCATAGCACCATTGCCCGGTGCAGCCTGCCCCCACCATGCGGTGCCTTCCAGCGCCACAGTGGGGAAAGCACGGATCAGACCATCACGCTCTGCCGGGTTGGCCGTGTAAAGGTGCATCTTGCGGGCCAGATCGACCAGGCGATACACCGGGAACAGGCTGGAGTCCTGGTTGGAGCCTTCAACGGGGTAAGCGTAGAAGATCGGACCTTCGTAGATGAAGTTCGATCCAAACTGTTTGATCAGGAGATCCCGCTCGCCAACATTGCTGGTGTAGAAATGCTCCAGGCCAGCGCTGTTGTAGAAGCGATAGACAGGCACCCGCCCCGTGGGGCCAGTGGGTGGCGTGGCAGACGACAGCCAGTTCTTGAGCGCTGCGTTGAACGCCACGTCAAAACGGCCATAGTAATCGGGGACTGTGGTGGCCGTGCAGCTGGAACCACCGCCGTAGAGCGTACCGATCACATGTGTGCCACCCTTGAACAAGGCCGAGCCACTGCTGCCACCTTCGGTGGTGCCCTGGGTCCAGTTCACCTGGTAGTAGTTGCCCGTTGTACCGCTGCACTGGAACTGGGTTTCACTGGTGGGAGTGCAGGAAATCAGGCTGTTCAACGTACCCAGGCTGACCTTGAGCAGGTCGCCCCGGGGATGGTGCAGGCCCACCACAGGTGTGCTCAAAGCCTGGGTGCCCGCATCCCAACCGGCAAAGACGGCCCCTGCAGGAGGTGTGTCGTTCAGCTGCAGCAGGGCCATGTCCATGGCACCCGAGGCGTAGAGCAGCGATGCGCCGTTGACGCGCTGGACGGTGGCACTCGACAGGGTGCGGCTGTTGCACGTTGGCGAACGGAAGAACCAGTCGGTCTGCAGCGAGGCAGCTTCGGACTGCTTGGAGATGCAGTGGTTGGCCGTCAAGAAATACGGCGTGCCCGAAGACCGGCTGTCATTGAGCAATGTGCCCGTGCACAGATAGGTGTTGGCACCGGACGTGAACAACATGCGCGCCACGGCATTGCGCTCAGTCGCATAGGTATCGTAGCAAGTGGCATCCAGGTGGCACGAAGCCGATTCGTTGATCTTGGTGGAGAGTTCTGCCTCCGTAGGGATCGACAGGTTCTCGAAGATGTGCGACACGCGCGGCACCGAGATGTCCACCGTGCTGGCATCCGCACCTACGGGCAGCTCCAGCTCCAGCGTGGCCTCGTCCGATCCGGTATCTGGCGTCCACCAGGTCTGACCGTCCAGGGTGGTGTCGCCCGCCTGCGCATTGCGCTCAATGCGCTGCAGCACTTCCTGGCCGGAAATCTGGAACACCTTGGAGGCGTTGGCCTGGCTGTACACACGCAGCACTGTGCCTTGTGGCAGCGCCTTGACCACTACGCCCAGGCGCAATCCGTACGCGCCTTCGGCAGAAAAACTGATAGCAGCCACCTTACCGCCAGTGGCGGTGGGCTTCCACTGCAACTGCTGCTGTGTCTGGGCTGCGGCGCGGGTGGCCACCACATCGCGCGCTGTACCCACCTGGCGTGGGCCGATACCGCCACCCAGCGTAGCCGTCTTGGAGGCATCCAAGGCTCCCAGGCTCACCCGGGAAGGCGTGGGCGCTGTGACAAGCGCGCTGCGGGATTTGATGTTCGAGACACCCTGGTCCACGCTGGCGGGCTGCACCCAGCCATCCACCATCAGCACAGAGGCCGCCTTTTGCGCGCTGGCCTCGGTACCGCTTCCGCCGCATCCGGCCAACAAGGCAAGCGCCGCACCCCAGGCAACGCCCATCCGCCACATCATTCCATTTTTCATTTCTTTCCCTCGCTCCGGTCAAAACCGCCATTGAACACGAAAACAACTGCCGCAACAAACCCGCAAGTGCACTACCTGGCCAACGCCTTCAGTGCCAGCTTGATGCCATCGCTCACACCCACCTCTGGTGGCAGGGCCTTGAGGGCCGCCGCAGCCTCTTTGTCGTTGTAGCCCAAAGCCAACAGTGCCTGAAGAATGTCGGCCTGTGCGTCGCTGGCTGCGGGCCCGTGGGCAGCGCCCATGTCGGCCCCCAGCTTGCCCTTGAGCTCCAGCAGCAGCCGCTCGGCCGTCTTCTTGCCAATTCCCGGCACCTTGACCAGGCGGCCTGCCTCCTGCAGCGTGATGGCCTGGGCCAGATCCGCCACGCCCATGCCGCTCAGGATGGACAACGCGGTGCGCGGCCCCACGCCCGATATCTTGATCAGCTCACGGAACGCCTGGCGCTCGGGCGCCGTGGCAAAGCCATACAGCAGCTGCGCGTCTTCGCGCACAATGAACTGGGTCAGCAGGCTCACCTTTTCGCCCACAGCGGGCAGGTTGTAGAACGTGCTCATGGGCACATTCACCTCATAGCCCACGCCATGGCAGTCCAACAGCACCTCGGGGGGATTCTTCTCCAGCAGGGTGCCGGTCAATTTGCCTATCATTGATGTCCTTTGCCGCGCACTGCGGCGATCCAACGGGAATTATCCGCGTGATCCTGCGCCACACCTTCACCCCCCACAACAACACCCGACTCACGCACCTGTGTGGCCCGGCCGACGCGCACCTGCGCACCATCGAAGTGGCCCTCTCGGTGAGCATTGCGCACCGGCATGAGCAGTTCAAGGTGGACGGCCCCAAAGCGAAGGCCACGCAGGCGATGGAGCTTTTGCAGGCGCTGTATGAGATGGCCGAACGCCCGATCACCGAGGACCACCTGCAGCTCATGCTGGCCGGAGACTCCGCCCTGGTGGAGGCGCCCGAAGGCGCCATTGTGCTCAACACCCGCCGGGCCGACCTGCGCGGCCGCACGCCTACACAAAACCTGTACCTCGAAAACATCGCCAGCCACGACATCACCTTTGGCATCGGCCCTGCAGGCACCGGCAAGACCTATCTCGCCGTGGCCTGCGCCGTGGATGCGCTGGAGCGCAGCGCCGTGCAGCGCATTGTGCTGACCCGCCCGGCCGTCGAGGCGGGCGAGCGCCTGGGTTTTCTGCCCGGAGATCTGGCGCAAAAGGTGGACCCCTACCTGCGCCCGCTGTACGACGCGCTGTACGAACTGATGGGCTACGACAAGGTGATGAAGGCCTTCGAGCGCAATGCGTTGGAAATCGCGCCGCTGGCCTTCATGCGCGGGCGCACGCTGAACAACGCCTTCGTGATCCTGGACGAAGCGCAGAACACCACGCCCGAACAGATGAAGATGTTCCTCACCCGCATCGGCTTTGGCGCCAAGGCCGTGGTCACGGGCGACGTGAGCCAGATCGACCTGCCCAAGGGGGCCATGAGCGGCCTGATTGATGCAGAGCGGGTGCTCAAGCGGGTGAAGGGCATCTCCGTGACCCGCTTCACCACGGCTGACGTGGTGCGCCACCCGCTGGTCGCGCGCATTGTGGATGCCTACGACGCGCCGCGCCGCGCCCCGGCTTCTCGCAGCCGGGACTAGCACTATCATTTTGATAGCTTTCAGCGCTTATCCATCAAGCGCTGACGGCCAAAAACAGTAAAAATGCCCTTAAACCAACTCTCTCTGTCGCTGCAGTTCGGCAAGTTTGAAGGCGCGACCGCGCACCGCGCCGTGCTGCCACGCCACAAGGTCACCCGCTGGATTCGCCACGCGCTGGCCACCGATGCCGAGATCACCGTACGCATCGTAGGGGCCGAAGAAGGCCAGCAGCTCAACCGCGAGTACCGCAAGAAGGACTACGCCACCAACGTGCTCACCTTCGACTACACCCAGGAGCCCTTGGTAACGGCCGACCTGGTGCTGTGCGCCCCCGTGATCGAGCGCGAGGCCAAAGAGCAGAACAAAAGCCTGGAAGAACACTACGCCCACATGCTGGTGCATGGCACGCTGCATGCCCAGGGCTGGGACCACGAGACCAGTGAAGAAGATGCACAGGCCATGGAGTCCTACGAAACGGACATCCTGCGCGAACTGGGGTTTGCAGACCCGTACGCCACTGGTCCATAGCTCCCCTGTTGCGGGGGGCACTCAGCCCCAGTCTTTGGAACACAGACCAAAACGTCCCGGAAACAAAAGGTATCAGTTCTTCTCTTCCTTTACCAGGTGGTATAAAAGTTTCCAACTTTCAGGGAGTTGGAAATGATGCATTTACCAGATGTGAAGGCACGGCGCATGCTGCTGCGCGCCTTTCAGTTCAGTGCAACGGGTGTTTTTGCTGCTTTGGCGATCAGCGCCTGTGGTGGAGGCAGTGGCGATGCGTCCCTGGACAAAACAACTGCCCCCTCCGGCTTCTCGGTCAGCTACGACACCAAGGGCTACCTGTTCCACTGGAGCGCTACGGCAGGCGCCACACATTACGAACTGGTGGAGGACCCAGACGGCCTCGGCCCCTTGCCCGAAGCCCAGGTGGGTGGAGCCATCGCCCCCAACAGTTACGCGCACAGCCTGGCCACACAACTGTTGTACGAGCGTGTGAACGCCAGCTACCGATTGCGCGCCTGCGATGCCAGCGGCTGCGGCGCTTTCACCAGCGCCGTGGTGCCCGACTTGACCCGTGCCATCGGGTACTTCCGGGCCAGCGCACCTGCACCCCGCTGGTCCGGACGCTTCGGAACCCATGACTTCGGCAGGGGTGTGGCGTTATCGGCCGATGGCTCTACCCTGGCAATCGGTGCACCCGGGGACAGCAGCGCGTCGCACGGCATCAATGGCGATCCATCTCCATCCGAAGCAACCGACTATAGCGGCGCAGTCTACGTGTATGCCAGAGTCAACGGCCGGTGGGATCAGCAAGCCTATGTCAAGGCCAGCAACCAAGGCGGCAGTTTTGGTGCCACCGTGGCCCTTTCGGCGGACGGCAACACACTGGTCGCTGGCGCGCCCGCCGAATCGAGCAATGCGTCGGGGGTCAATGGCAATCAGGCCGACACATCCGTATTTGGGGCGGGGGCCGCCTATGTGTTCACGCGCACAACGGGAACCTGGGCGCAACAGGCCTATATCAAACCCGTGCTGGAGGTGTTGCAACCCAGCACCTTTTTTGGGTCAGCCTTGGCCCTCTCGGCAGACGGCAAGACATTGGCCGTGGGATCGCCCGGCGAATACAACGGTTTCAATACACCCAGTCAGGTCAACTTTGGGGGTGCGGTCCATGTGTACGCGCGCAACAACGACACATGGACCGTCCATAGCCGGGTCACTTCCAGCGAAGCCGAAGATAGTGACCGCTTTGGCACCCAATTGGCCATCTCGGGAGATGGGCAGACGCTGGCCGTCGGCGCCCCCCACAGAAAAGGCTTTCTGGCTCCAGATGCCCTCCACCCGAGTGGGCGGTATGTGAGCAGCGTGGGGGCGGCCTATGTCCTGACCCGCAATGGTGCAACCTGGACTCAGCAAACAGCGTTGAAACCCCCGGTCATCGAATCCACCGCTTTCGGCACCGCGCTCGCACTGTCCACCGACGGAAACACGCTGGCGGTGGGCGCTCCTGGATATACCGATGCCGTCACGCCGCGCCCAGTTTCCCCTCCGGACACGGCTGCGCCGGGGACCGTGTACACATTCCACCGGCAGGTCGGCCAATGGAGCCAGCAGGCACTCCTAAAACCCGCCATCTCCGAAAAATTGGAGGGATTTGGCCGAACGCTCGCAATGTCGGCGGACGGCCGCACAGTGGCCGTGGGGGCACCTGCGGAAATGAGCAAGGCCGTCGGCATCAATGGCGACCCAACGGACAACTCCGCAAGGCTCGCGGGCGCTGCCTACCTCTTCACGCAAAACGGCAACGCCTGGAGCCAGCGGGCCTACCTCAAGGCCAGTAACACGGCCAGCCACATTGATTTCAGCCAGGCCATAGCACTATCGGCAGATGGAAATACGCTTGCAATAGCCTCTCGATCAGAGGCCACCAGCGCAACAGACCCCAACACCGTTCAGCCTGGAACCGGCGGCTCGGTGTACCTGTATTGACGGCCTCTAGCGCGATGTACCCATAGGCACCCACTGACCCGGCGCGCAGAAACGAACCTTCACCAGGAAACACATGGTATTGATCCCCCGGCGCCTGAGCGCCTTGTTGCTCGCTGCGCCCCTGGCTCTGGCTTTGACGGCCTGCGGTGGCTCCGGCAGCGCCCAGCCCTCTGATCCTGCGCCCTCAGGCCCCGTGTCCCCCACGGGCTTCACCGTGGGCTATGACGTCAAGGCCTACAACTTCAGCTGGAACGCCAGCACCAACGCCACACGGTATGAACTGTTCGAGGACCCCGATGGCGCAACGGGCTCCCAACCAGAGGTGCAGATCGGGGGCACGCTTGCAAACACCGCTTACGCACACAGCCTGACATCCCAGTTGTTGCACGAGCGGGTAAATGCCAGCTACCGCGTGCGCGCCTGCGATGCCAGCGGCTGCGGCGCCTTTACCGCCGCGCTGGTGCCCGACCTCACGAAAGCCATTGGCCAGATCCAGCCCAACCACACGGGCCTATCGGCACGATGGGGCAACAGCGTGGCCCTCTCTGCAGACGGCAGCACCCTGGCGGTAGGGGCGACGGGCGACGACAGCGGCGCGACCGGCATCAATGGGGATCCGGGGAACGCCGCAGCGCCCGGCTCCGGCGCCGTGGTGGTGTTCGTGCGCAGCGGCGGCGGCTGGACCCAGCAGTCCTACATCAAGGCCAGCAATACCGCGTCCGAAACGTCGTTTGGCTTCAGTGTGGCACTGTCGGCCGACGGCAATACGTTGGCCGTGGGCTCCATTGGGGAACGTGGCGGTGCCACGGGCATCAACGGCGACCAGACGGACACCTCCAAGTCGGGCAGCCCCGGAGCGGCGTATGTCTTCACCCGCAGCAACAGCCAATGGACTCAGCAAGCCTATGTAAAACCGAGCAACACCGGCGTGGCCCAATCTTTCGGCTGGAGTGTTGCGCTGGCGACAGATGGCAACACGCTGGCCGTAAGCGCGGTGGGTGAATCCAGCAACGCCACTGGCATCCACGGCGACCAGACGAATTCCATGATGCCAAGCGCTGGGGCCGTTTACGTATTCAGCCGTTTTGCGAACACCTGGAACCAGCAGGCCTATGTGAAAGCAAGCAACACCGAGCAGACGCCCGAATACGTGACAGCCCCCGGGTTCATCAACGTCATCGCCAACGCCCAGCAATTTGGCACCAGCCTGGCCCTGTCAGCCGATGGGAACACGTTGGCGGTTGGTGCGCTGGGCGAACGCAGTGCGGCAACGGGCATCAACGGCAACCAAGCAGACAGGTCCGCGAACAAAGCGGGGGCCGTATACCTGTTCACGCGAAGCAGCAGCGTCTGGAGCCAGCAGGCTTACATCAAGGCCAGCAACACCGATGCCAACGACTTTTTCGGTTATCGCCTCGCCCTTTCAGGCGACGGGGCAACACTGGCTGTGGGCGCGCAGGGCGAAGCCAGCAAGGCCACGGGCATCCAGGGGGTGCAGAGTGACAACTCTGCACAAGGAGCCGGGGCCGCCTACGTCTACACGCGCGGCAGCGTCGGCTGGAACCAGCAGGCCTATATCAAGGCCAGCAATACCGACACAGGGGACGTGTTCGGCAATGCCCTGGCGCTATCGTTTGACGGCAACACACTGGCTGTGGGCGCCCCCCAAGAGGCAAGCAGCGCCACCGGCATGAATGGCAACCAAGCCGACAACACCGTCTGGCAGGCTGGCGCCGCGTATATCTACCGCCGCGACGGCAGCACCTGGAACCAGCGCGCCTATGTAAAGCCAATGAGCACCAAGATGTCGCTGGCCTTCGGCCGGACCCTGGCCTTGTCGGCCGATGGACACACGCTGGCCGTCGGGGCGGACAACCAGTTCGACGGTGCGCTGTATCTTTACTGACCGCCCTCGAAAAGAAAAGCACCGCCACCATGCTTTCGATCCTCCGGTGCCTGGGCCTCCGGTCCCTCGGCACCCTCAGGCATCGCCGTGGACTATGACGTAAAGGACTACAACTCCACCCGGAACGTCAACGCCACCCCGTACGAGCTGTCATGTGGACGTTGGCCCTCGGACGTACGCAGACAAAACTGTTGCACCCGCGCCAGCGCTAATGACCGCTGCGCCGCCTTCTAATATCGGTGCATGTTTAACACCGCCCTGCTGCTCACCGCCGCCTTCGTTGCCGGCGCCCTCAACGCCGTCGCCGGAGGCGGCAGTTTTCTGACCCTGCCCGCCCTCGTCTTCACTGGCGTGCCGCCTGTGGTGGCCAATGCCACGGGCACGGTAGCCCTGCTGCCGGGGTACATGGCCGGCGCATGGGGTTTCCGCGAAGACACGGCCCCGCCGCCGGGGCTGTCGATGCGCCTGTTGGTGGTGCTCTCGCTCATCGGGGGCGCAGCCGGGGCCGCGCTGCTGCTGGTCACACCCGACGCCACCTTCCGCCGCGTGGTTCCCTGGCTGCTGCTGGCGGCCACGGCGCTGTTCGCATTCGGGCCGCAGCTGCGCCGGATGTTGGCGGGCGGAAAGCCGTCCACCGCCAAGGCCACGGTGGGCGTGCTGGCGGTGGCTGCCTATGGCGGCTATTTCAACGGCGGGCTGGGCATCCTTCTGCTGGCGCTGTTCGGCCTGCTAGGGCAGACGAACCTGAACGCTATGAACGGCCTCAAGAACTGGGTGTCGGCCCTGCTTACCGCCATTGCCGTGCTCATCTATGCGGCAGGTGGCGTGGTGCTGTGGCAGCAGGCGCTGATGATGATGGTGGCCGCCACCGCAGGCGGGTATGGTGGTGCACGCGTAGCTCGCAAGCTGCCTGCTAACGTGCTGCGCTGGGGCATTGTGGCTACCGGGCTGGTAATGGCCGCTCTGTTCTTCTGGCGGCAGTGAGCGGCAGCCCCCTGCCGTCCTCGTCGGCATCTCCATCCTTTCCTGCGGACAGCGGCCGGCCATCACCGCGTGCGCTGTGGGCCATGCTGCTTGCGCTGCTCAGCGGGTTTGCACTGAGCCAGGCCTTTCGCACCACCACGGCCATGGTGGCCCAAGGACTGACGGCGGACTTCGGGCTCTCGCCAGGGTCGCTGGGCGCGTTTGCGGGGCTGTTTGGCCTTTCCTTCGGCGTGGCCCAGTTGCTGATGGGCGTGGGGCTGGACCTGTACGGCCTGCGGCGCACGGTACTCACGGCGTTTCCGCTGGCGGTTGCGGGGTCGGCGCTCTCGGCCACCGCGCCGACCTACCCCTGGCTGATGGCAGGGCAACTGCTGATCGGCGTGGGCTGCTCGCCCGCGTTTCTGGCCTGCACGCTGTTCATTGCACGGCATTTTCCAGCGGACCGGTTTGCCTACCTGTCGGGCGTGGCGATGGGTGTGGGTGGCCTGGGCCTGCTGTTCACCGGCACGCCGCTGGCCTGGCTGGTGCAACACGGCGGTGGCTGGCGCACGGGTTATGCCGTGTTGGCGGTGCTCAGCGCGCTGTCGTGGCTGCTGATCTGGCTGCGCGTGCACGAGCCCACTCCGCTGGTGCCGCCCCCGGCGCAGCGCGAAACCTGGGGCCAGGCGCTGCTGGGCTTTGGCCAGCTGCTCACCGTGCCGCACACCTGGGGCATTCTGCTGCTGGGCATGTCGGGCTACGCCGCATTTTTGTCGCTGCGCGGCCTGTGGCTGGCACCGCTGCTGATGGACCGCTACCACCTCTCGCTGGTGGACAGTGGCAACGTTGCGCTGGGGCTCTCGCTGATTGCCCTCTTCGCGCCGGGTCTGGGCGGTCGGCTGGACCCGGGCATCGCCCGCCGCAGGCGCTGGATCGGCAATGCATCGCTGCTCATGGCGAGCCTGTTCATGGTGCTGGCGTTCCTGCACGGGAGCGCTGCGGCCAGCGTGGTGCTGATTTTGCTGATGGGCCTGCTGTCGGGCTATGGCGTGCTGCAGTACGCCGATGTGCGGGCCTCCTATCCGCCTACGCTCACAGGCCGGGCACTGTCGGCCTACACCATGGCGATGTTCCTGGGTGTGGCGCTGATGCAGTGGTTCACTGGCATCGTCGCCACCTGGGCGCAGCGCCAGGGGTGGGATGCCTACACGGCCGTCATGCTGGCCATTGCCACCTGGCTGGCACTGGCGTCGGCAGGGTTCCGGGTGCTGCCGGTGTCGCCCTTGGTTTCTCTCGAAAATAAGAGGAAAACAAGGCCATAGCGCTTATCCATCAAGCGCTGAATGCTATCTTTTTTGACCACTAAGCCGCTGTAGGAGGTATCCGCAGCGGGATGGTCACCGGGCCGTCATTGATGAGGTGCACCTGCATATCGGCGGCAAACTGGCCCGTGGCCACCTCGGGGTGCACCTTGCGCGCCTGGGCAACCACATAGTCGTACAGCCGCCGCCCCTCATCGGGTGCAGCCGCTTGCGTGAAGCTGGGGCGGTTGCCGCCGGTGGTGTCTGCCGCCAGCGTGAACTGGCTGACCAGCAGCAGGCCGCCACCGGTGTCCTGCACGCTCTGGTTCATCTTGCCTGCGGCGTCCGAAAAAATGCGCAGCTTGAGGATCTTGGCCAGCAGCTTGTCGGCCTCCATCTCCGTGTCACCGCGTTCGGCACACACCAGCACCAGCAGGCCTGCGCCGATGGCGCCCACGGTCTGCCCGTTCACATCTACGCGCGCTTCGCGCACACGTTGCAATACGCTGATCACTTCACGGCATCCTTCAAATCGTCACGGGGATCATCAAAATGCGCTTCCACATCGGTGGGCAGCAGCTCGATGGTGGCGCGCAGGCCGGGTACGGCGGTCATCAGCGCGCGCTCGACCTGGCCGCGCAGTTCGGCGGCGTGCCGCAGGGTCCAGTCGGCGGGCATGTGCAGGTGCATGTCCACAAACTGGCGCTGGCCCGCACGGCGGGTGGAGACATGGTCAAACCGCACGGCACCGGGCGCCTGCGATAGCACAAACTGCTGCAACGTGACGTCGATGGTGGCCTGCACCTCGGGCTCTACCGCTGAATCCATGAGGCCCTGGGAGGATCGCCACACCAGCTCCACGCCCTCTTTCAGAATATTCAGCGCCACGGCAATCGCCGCCAGCGCATCCAGCCACAGCCAGCCCGTGAGGGCCGCGCCCGCAATGCCCACCAGCACACCGGCCGAGGTCCACACGTCGGTGACGAGATGGCGCGCATCGGCCTCCAGCGCGATGGAGCGGTACTCGCGGGCCGAGCGGAACATGAGCCACGCGAGAAAGCCATTGAGCGCCGAACTGAGCACCGACAGGCCCAGGCCCCAGCCCAACTGTTCGATGGGCTGCGGGTCCATCAGCCGGTGCCCGGCCGCCCACAGGATGCCCCCCGACACCCCCACGATGAGGATGCCTTCGAACCCTGACGAAAAATACTCAGCCTTGTGGTGGCCGTAGGGGTGGTCGTCATCCGCAGGCCGCGCCGCCACGGTCACCATGGCCAGCGCAAACATGGCGCTGGCCAGGTTGACAAACGACTCCATCGCATCCGACAGCAGGCCCACCGAGCCAGTGACCACCCAGGCCAGCGTCTTGAGCGCGATGGTGATCCCCGCCACCGCAATAGACGCCCACAGCAGGTTGCGGGGTGTGAGCCATTGGTGAGGCTTTGGAGCAGGGATGGACATGGGTGGAGGTATTGGAGGAGCAGCGCTGAAGAACCGAGCCGGAATTACACCAGAGCGGCCTTAAGACCCGCTTTACGCCGATTGCTCAGACAGCGCTACCTTCGGCGAAGCGCGTCCCGCGCAAGCCCCCATGCCAGAATCCGCGCATGACCCCGGCATGGCGCCGCCGCCTTCCCTCGTACCGCACCCTGCATCTCCCCAGCCTGCTGCTCTGGGCCGTGGTCGCATGCGCGGGCGCCAGCTGGCTGGCCGTCGCGCGTTTGCAGCAGCTGCACGCAGCGTTCGAGACCGACGCGCGCATCGTGCACCGGCTACTGAGCCAGCGTGTGGTGCAGCACGATGCCATCATGGCCACGCTGGCGTTGCTGCAGCCCACCGCCGCAGCGAGCAACAGCACCGACGCCGCATCCCCCCTGCCCCGCCTGCCTTCGGTCTACCCGCAAATTCTGGCGGTGCTGCAGCGCACAGCGCAGAGTGATTGGCCCCCCGCACTGCAGGCAGAACTGGCGGCCGCTGAAGCCTCCTCACGCCGCACCGGCCATGCGGCCATGGCAGGACTGAACCTGCCCGCAGGCCGCTATCACCTCGTGCTGGCAGGCACGCCCGCCAGCTACGCACTGCACATCGACCTGCGCAGCACCATTCCCATGGACGAGTGGCCCATGGACAGGTCCACCAGCCCCGTGCGTGTGACGCTGGAGCGCGATGGCGAGGCTTTCGTCGTACAGCCGGGCCGATCCGAGGTGGGCGCCTGGAGCCGCACCTACGAGTTTCACAAGCTGTTGGCGGCACAAAGCCAGCCGCTGGACGTGGTGGCCCGCCGCAGCGTGGGCCTGCACGAGCTGCCGTGGTGGGGCATGCTGGGCTGGTGCGTGCTGACCGCTGCGCTCTGGGCTGCAGGCCACGCACTGTGGCGCCAGCGCGTGGCCCGCCAGCGGGCCGAAGAACTGCTGCGCCTGGGCCAGGTGGCACGCCTGAACACACTGGGCGAGCTGGCCGCCGGCATGGCGCACGAGTTGAACCAGCCGCTGACGGCCCTGCTGTCGAGCACCCAGGCCGCCCAGCGCCTGCTGGCCGATGAACCGCCCGACCTCGACACCGCCCAGACGGCCATGGCCCGTGCGGTGGAGCAGGCACGCCGCGCCTCCACCGTGGTGGGTCGCCTGCGCCGCCTGGTGGAGCGCCCCGACCTGGCAGGCCAGGCCCAGCCGCTGGCGCTGCCCACGGCCGTGCACGACGCGCTGCACCTACTGGAGCCCGAGCTGGCCCAGCGGGGTGTGGTGCCCAGCGTGACCACCGCCCCCGACCTGCCCACCGTGCTGGCCGAGCCTGTGGCCCTGCAGCAGATCATCCACAACCTGCTGATGAATGCATTGCAGGCGCTGGAACATGTGCCAGCCACCGAACGCCAGCTGCACATTGCCCTGGCGCGCACCGATACCGGGCACGTGGCCCTGTCGGTGCGCGACCACGGCCCTGGCATACCACCCGAGGCACGCCAGCGCCTGTTCGAGCCGTTCTACACCACACGCACGGGCGGGCTGGGACTGGGCCTGACACTGTGCGACAGCCTGGCGCAGGCCATGGGCGCGCAGCTGGCCCTGGCGCCTGAGGCCACTGCGCCAGCCCAAGACCCACGGGGCGCTGAGTTTGTGCTGACCCTGCCCACCGCACCACCCGCCCATGACCGATAACGCGCAATCCCTCTCGCCCCTGATCCAACTGGTGGACGACGATGCCGCCGTGCGCGACAGCCTCTCCCTGCTCATCAGCACCGTGGGCCTGCGCGTACAGGCCTGGGCCGACCCACAGTCCTTCATGGCAGGGTTTGACCGCGCCAGTATCGGCGCCATCGTGCTCGATGTGCGCATGCCCGGCATCAGCGGCCTCACGGTGCTGGAGCAACTGCTGGCGCAGGGCGTGGACCAGCCCATGATCCTGCTGACCGGCCACGGCACGGTGGAGATGTGCCGCCGCGCGTTCAAGGCCGGGGCGGCGGAGTTTCTCGAAAAGCCCGTGGACGACGAAGTGCTGATCGAAGCCCTGCAGAACGCCGTGCGCCAGCATGTGCGATCCCGCGAGCGCCACCAGGCCGACCAGCAGGCGCGCGAGCGCTTCGCGCAACTGTCGGCCCGCGAGCGTGAGGTGCTGGGCTTGATCGTCGAGGGGCTGACCAACAAGGAAATCGGCCGCGCGCTGGAGCTGTCGCCCCGCACGGTGGAAACGCACCGCGCCAACCTGTTTGGCAAGCTGGGGGCAGAGTCGCTGGCGCAACTGATACGGCGGTATGCGGCGCTGGTGGATGCAGCATCCTGAGCAGCTTTGCCAAGGCCTTCCGTAGTTTTACGGAGGCCCGCGCGTAGCCGCCCGAATGGCTGAAAACCGCAGCGTTTTCTACAGTTCTCCCACGGCGCCACAACGGGTGGCACCGACGTCAAAAACACCGGAGAACACCATGCAAAACCGCCTCGCCACCATCGCCGCCCTCACCCTGTCCCTGATCGCCACAGCGGCCAGCGCCGAAGGCGTACGCACCGAAAAGAACATCTCGCTGGACCTGGCCACGCAGATCGCCGCGCAAACCGTCGCCACCTGCAGCGCCAACGGCTACAACGTGACCGCCACCGTGGTGGACCGCGCAGGCACCGTGCGCGCCGTGCACCGCGCCGACAACGCAGGCCCCCACACGCTGGAAGCCAGCCGCCTGAAGGCCTACACCTCGGCATCGGCCAAGAACACCACGCTGGCCATGATGGAAGGCGCGCAGAAAAACCCCGCTGCTGCCAACCTGGTGAACATCCCCGGCTACCTGCTGCTGGGCGGCGGCGTGCCGGTGAAGGTGGGTAACGAAGTCATCGGCGCCGTGGGCGTGGGCGGCGCACCCGGTGGCCACCTGGACGAGCAATGCGCCGTGGCCGGCATCGCCAAGGTGCAGGATCAGATCAAGTAACCCCCTGCGGCGCTACGCGCCGTCCCCCAAGGGGGACGCCACCAGCGCGGCGGGGCGGCCCTTGCGCGGTGGCCGCTGGCATTGGCCGCGCGCATAGCCAACGCAGCAAGTTCTGCATAGCGACGGATTGGATACCCCGAGAGGAAAACACCATGGTTCGTTTTTTTGCCTTGCCTTTAGGGCTCACATGTGCCCTGCTGCTGACACACCCACGCCCGGCACCAGCCCAGGTGCCTCCCACAGCCGCCGAAACAGCGGCCTACCAAGGCCTGCATGCCGCGGCGGCGCGCGGCGACATGCCTGCGCTCACCAAGCTGATCGCGGCACGGGCCGATCTGAACGCACGCGACGCTTACGGCCGCACACCGCTGCATGTGGCCACATACGCCCGGCAGGCCGAAGCGATCCGCGCCCTTGCCAAAGCGGGCGCTGGTCTGGATCTGCTGGAAAACGACCGTTACGACGCCGTGACCATTGCCGCCGTGGCCGACGACGAGGCCACGCTGCGCGTGCTGCTGCAACTGGGCGCCAGCGCCAAACAGGTGACCAGCCGCTACGACGGCACGGCGCTCATCGCCGCTGCCCACCTGGGGCACGACGGCGTGGTGCGCCAGCTGATCGCCGCTGGCGCGCCGCTGGACCATGTGAACAACCTGCACTGGACGGCGCTCATCGAGTCCATCGTGCTGGGCAACGGCGGCCCGCGCCACCAAGCCACCCTGCAAGCCCTGTTGCGGGCGGGTGCGAGCCAAACGCTGACCGACCGGCAGGGCAACACGCCGCTCCAACTTGCACGGCAGCGCGGCTTCAGCGAAATGGTGCGGATGCTGGAAACGGCAGGCGCCAGGTAAAGAGACGGCGGGTGCGGGAAGCACCCATGCCAATGCCCCCATACGCACTTCGCTTCAGCGGTACAGCTCGGCGCCCGCCATGCGCACCTTGTCGGCGCGCGCCGCGCCCAGGGCATTCACCACCGGCTCCCACACACCCGCGTAGGCGGGCATGGCGTCCGGAGCAAACGCCGTATGGGGCCAGTCCGAACCCCACACCAGCCGCTCACCCATCAGACCGGCCACGCGGCGGATCGCGCCGTGCAGTTCGGCGTAGGGGGCCCCGGCCTGAAGGCGGTACCAGCCCGACAGCTTGACCCATGCCCCCAGGTCGGCCAGCCTTGCCAGCGCCTGCCAGGCCGCATCGTCCTGCGCCAAGGCGGCGTGCATCCCCGCCAGATGGTCCAGCACACAGGGCAGCCCCGTTTGCGCATGCAGCTGGGCAATCTGCGCGAGTTGTGCGGGTGCTGCATACCACTGCACATGCCAGCCCAGCGCCTTCAGGCGGGGCGCCAGCGCCTGCATGGCCTGCGCCCCGTTGCCCACGGGAGACACCAGATTGAAACGCACGCCGCGCACGCCCAGTGCGTGCATGGTCTGCAGCACGTCATCCGCAATGTCGGTATCCACCACCACCACGGCGCGGTGCCGGCCCGGTTCGCGCGCCAGGGCATCGAGCACCAGCTGGTTGTCGGTGCCATACACACTGGGCTGCACCAACACGAGGTGGCCCACGCCCAGATTCGCGGCTTCTGCCTCAATGCGTTCGAGGGGCTGGTGCGCAGGCTGGTAGTGCCCAGCCTGGACCGGGGCGGCGGCATCAAACACATGGATGTGCGTATCCCATCCCTCCAGGGCATCCCGCAACGGTGTGGATGTGGCCAGCGGACTCACGGGTCAGCCCACCACGATCTTGCGCTCACGGATGACCTTGCCCCACTGCGCTTGCTGGGCCTGGATGAACTTGCCCGCACTGGCCTGGGTGGCGTCGGGAAAGGCATCGCCGCCCAGCGCGCGGATGCGGCCCAGCACCTCAGGGTCTGCCAGCGCCTTGCGGATGGCGTTGACCAGCTGCGTGCGCACCTCGGGTGCAATGCCCGCCGGAGCCAGCACGGGGTTCCACTCCAGCACTTCGTAGTCGGCCACGCCGGCCTGCGCCATGGTGGGCACATCGGGCAGCGAACGGGCGCGTACGGCGCTGGTCACGGCCAGCGGTCGCAGCTTGCCCGCCTGGATGTGGCCCAGGGATGAGGCCACATTGGCAAAGAACAGCGGCACCTGCCCGCCCATCACGTCGTTCATGGCAGGGCCGCCCCCACGGTAGGGGATGTGGGACAGCCGCACCCCCGCGCGCTCTTCAAACAACGCCCCGGCCAGATGCTGGGCCGAACCATTGCCGGACGACGCATAGGCCACGTCCTCGGGCTTGGCCTTGGCCCGCGCGATGACTTCCTTGACGGATTTGACGCCAAAGCCCGGGTGGCACACCAGCACGTTCGGAAAGGTCGCCAACACGGCCAGTGGCACAAAGGCGGTGTTGCTTTCGTAGGGCAGCTTGGGGTAGAGCGATGGATTGACAGCGAACGACGATGCATCGAGCAGCAGTGTGGTGCCATCCGGCGTGGCACGGGCCACCGCCGATGCGGCCAGCTGGCCGCTGGCGCCGGGCTTGTTGTCCACCACAACGCCTTGCCCCAGCGCCTCGGCCATGCGGGGCGCGATGATGCGGGCCA
The DNA here is from genome assembly GCF_057597245.1 of Acidovorax sp. NN32. Taxonomy (NCBI): domain Bacteria; kingdom Pseudomonadati; phylum Pseudomonadota; class Betaproteobacteria; order Burkholderiales; family Comamonadaceae; genus Acidovorax; species Acidovorax sp. NN32. The sequence continues at coordinate 711,164 of NZ_CP199679.1, read as the reverse complement.
TCAGGTCGGCACCGCCGCCTGCCGGGTAAGAGACAACCAGGGTCACGGTGCGTCCGCCGCCCACGCCCGCGGCGCGGGTGTGCACCCAGGGGGCGGCCAAGGTGGCGCCCACGGCAGCCAGGGCCGCGCGGCGCGACAAACCAGGGGGGTTCAGAGGATCGGACAGATAGTGCATACAGGTCTCCTTGGTTGAGTTTTCAGGCGTTCAGGGGGACACGCAGGAAGCTGGCGCCCCAAGTCCAGCAGGGGGTGTGGAACTGGCTTGCCAGGCCACGGACACCCCCGCGGTTGTCGTTCATGTAATGGTCACGGTGTAGTGAAAGGCATGGGCATCGCCGCGCGTGGTGCGCCATTCGACGCAGCGCCCGCCCAGGTCGTAGGCGGCCCGTTGCACCACCACGCCCGGATGGCCTGCGGCCAGCCCCAGGGGGATGGCCTGAGCGGCCGTCAGCACGGCAAAACCAATGTCGTCCACGGCACGGTGCACATGCACGCCGCAGCGCCGCGCGAACATGGGGTACAGCAGGTCGTCCCATCCGGCGGTGCTGCCTTCGGCCAGGGGAGCAAACACATCCAGCGGCAACCACAGCTCTTCCAGCAGACAGGGCTGGTCGGCCAGCAGGCGCAAACGCTGCAGCCGCAGCACCATCTCGCCCGTGGCCAAGCCCAGCCTGCGGGCCACGGCGGCCGGGGCCGCCACGCGCTGGCGTGACAGGATGCGCGAGCGTGGCATTTCGCCACTGCCACTGTCAAACCTAAAAAAGCGCAGCATCGACGCACCGGCAATCCCCTGGCGCACAAAGGTGCCCCGGCCGTGTATGCGTTCCACCAGGCCTTGCGCCACCAGGAGTTCCAGCGCTCGGCGCATGGTGCCCAGCGCCACCTGGTGCTCGGTGGCCAGCAGGCTTTCTGCCGGCAGGGCCGAGCCGGGTGGCCACTCCCCTGCCACCACGCGGGCACGCAGGGCGGCGGCCAGGGCGGCGTAGCGGCTCAGGCCCGGGGCACTGTCAAAGGCAACAACTTTGTGGGATGTGGTCATGCCAAGAACTATAGTCCTCTATAGGTCTTGATGCAATGCGTAGATGCCACAGGTGACGTGAAAAAACAGCTGCGGAAATGATCCGCCGCCGGGCAGAACCTGGTCACTATCAAACAGATAGCAACAAATGACACCCATCAAGCACTGGCGGCATTTTTCACCCAAACTTTCACCTGCCACCAGCGCAGCCAGCCTCCGCGCAGCGGCGCTGGCCCCACGTGAGCGCCTCAGAGGCTGAGAGTTTTTTAGCCGCGCCCGAAAAGCGCGCGAAAACGCCTCGGATCTATGCGCAAAGCACAGCCATAGCTCGGGCTATGGCGAGCATTTGCAACGACGAGCCGGGGCGTTTTCGCGTGCAAGGCGGGCATGGATAAAAGACTCTCAGCCTCTCAGTCCGTGACGAGCCGCGCCTTCACGGTCTTGCCCTTCACGCGGCCCTGGCTCAGGCGCTGCGCGGCCTGCGCGCCAATGGCGCGGTCCACCGCCACGTAGGTCGAGAAGTCGTTCACATTGATCTTGCCGATCTGCTCGCGGGTGTAGCCCATCTCGCCCGTGAGCGCGCCCAGTACGTCGCCCGCACGGATCTTTTCCTTGCGGCCACCGATGATCTGGATGGTGACCATGGGCGGCACCAGCGGGCCGCTGCCCGTGGGCGTGAGGTCCGCCACAGGGAACCAGCGCGACTCGCGGCCCTGCAGTTGCTCGATCTTGCCCACGGAGCCCATCTCGTCCAGGCTGGCCAGGTTCAGCGCCAGGCCGTCGGCATCGCCCCGGCCGGTGCGGCCAATGCGGTGGATGTGCACCTCGGGGTCGGGCGTCACATCCACGTTGATCACGGCGGCCAAGTTGGCAATGTCGAGGCCCCGCGCGGCCACGTCGGTGGCCACCAGCACCGAGCAACTGCGGTTGGCAAACTGCACCAGCACCTGATCACGCTCACGTTGTTCCAGCTCGCCAAACAGCGCCAGCGCGCTGAAGCCCTGGGCCTGCAGCACCCCCACCAGGTCGCGGCACTGCTGCTTGGTGTTGCAGAACGCGATGGACGATTCTGGGCGGAAGTGGTTGAGCAGCTGCGACACCGTGTGCAGGCGCTCGCTGTTTTTCACCTCGTACCAGCGCTGCTCGATCTTGCCTTCGGCATGCTGGGCCTGCACCGTGATCTGCTCGGGCGACTTCATGAACTGGGCGCTGAGCTTGGCGATACCTTCGGGGTACGTGGCCGAAAACAGCAGCGTCTGGCGCTCCTTGGGGCACTGCTTGGCCACCACGACGATGTCGTCGAAGAAGCCCATGTCGAGCATGCGGTCGGCCTCATCGAGCACCAGGGTGTTGAGCGCTTCCAGCGACAGGTGCTGGCGCTCCAGGTGGTCCATCACGCGGCCGGGCGTGCCCACCACGATGTGCGCGCCATGCTCCAGGCTCAGTGTCTGGGCGCGCAGCGGCACGCCGCCACACAGGGTCACGACCTTGATGTTTTCTTCGGCCCGCGCCAGGCGGCGGATCTCGGTGGTCACCTGGTCGGCCAGCTCGCGCGTGGGGCACAGCACCAGCGCCTGCACCGCAAAACGGCGGGGGTTGAGGTTGGCCAGCAGGGCCAGGGCAAACGCGGCGGTCTTGCCGCTGCCGGTGCTGGCCTGGGCGATCAGGTCCTTACCCAGCAGCGCGGGTGGCAGGCTGGCCGCCTGGATGGGGGTCATGGTGGTATAGCCCAGCTGCTGCAGGTTGGCCAGCGTGGCGGGGCTCAGGGCCAGCGTGCTGAAATCAGTGCGGGCTTGGTTTTCTTTGGAGGTCATGGGCCGATTATCCGGCCCCGCCTTCACCAGCCGCTATGCCTGCAGGGCCAACACCCCCACAAAAGCCAGGGTGTGCGCCAGCACGCCCGGTGCCACAGCCAGCGCGTAGCGCCAGCCACCACTGGCCAGGGCCACCGCGCACTTGCTGCCTGCATGCACCAGCAGCGCGGCCATCAGGGCCTGCGCGATGGCGGGTGCGGCCGCGCTGTGCGGGCCGCCGCGCACCAGCACGGCCGCCGTGGCGGCATGCACGTCGGCCAGGGCCGCCAGCAGCGCGCCCGCCAGCATGCCCGCGTCGCCTTGCCACGCCGTGAGCCCCTGCACACCGGCCTGAATGCCAGTGAGCAGAGCAGCAATCAGCAAGGCATCGCGCAGCTTGAACATAGGGGTGTCAGGGGGAACAGCAACCGCCACCTCCGCACCGGCGTCCGTAGCCTTCGCAGACAGGTGCGCCGCGCCGCGCCCGCCCCACCATCCCACGCCGGCCGCCACACACCCGCCCGCCAGCGCGGGCAGCCACAGCCGCGCCAGCCACTGCGGCTGCACGGTGGCGGCCACCACCACGATCTGGGCCATGGTGGCCACACACGACAGCACCGCTGCGCCTGCGTTGGTGCGCGCCGTGGCCCGGCCCGCTCGCACCTCCATACCCAGGCTGCCGATGGTGGCGGTGCTCGATACAAACCCGGAGGCCAGCGCCGACAGCGCCACGGCATGGCGCGCCTGCATCAGTCGCTTGGCCAGGTGCGCCAGCGACTGGATCACCAGCAGCACGATGACCAGGCGCACCACCACCTGCGGGTTCAGCACGTCTTGCCACAGGGGGGTGTTGGGGGCCAGCGGATACACCAGCAAAGCCAAGGCGGCCAGAATGAGCCCGCTGCGCACCTCGCCGGGTTGCAGCCACTGGTTGGAAAACTGGTGCAACACGTCCCGCAACGCCAGCAGCCCCGTCACCACCACCGCCAGGGCGGCGGCCAGCAACTGGTCGCGCGCGCAGGTCACCCCGATCAGATAGGCCAGAAACAGGGCGATCTCGGTGGTGACGCCAGGGTCGCCAGAGCGGTCGCGCGCATAGGCCACCACCGTGAGGGCCGCTACCAACAGGGCTCCCACCACCACAAGCACAGGAACCGCCGTGAGCGCAGCTGCTGCGCCCCCCAGGGAAGCCAGGGTGAACGACCGCACCCCGGCCAGCGCCCGGTCGGGCCCCGCCCCTTTGCGACGCTCGCGCTCAATACCCATCAGCAAACCGCACCCCGCCGCGCTCGCCAGCACGGCCAGCGCTGAGGAAAAACCTCCGAACTCCTGCATGGAACTCCCGCACCTTTCCTGTCTTTTGTTCTTCTGGCAATGCCCCATGGTGACAGAAAGACCCACCGCAACCCACCCACCCGCGCAGCAAACTTGCATGGGGAGTTGCCCCAAGCCTTGCTGTCAGGTCTATCGGCTATAACAAAACCCATCAGCGCCTGCCCATGCAAGACCTCACCAACGCAGCTCCCACCCCTGGCCCCCGTGGCTCCAGCGATGCTTTGTTGCGGCTGATTGCAGACTCCGTGCCCGCGCTGATGGCCTACTACAACCTGCCCGGCCTGTGCTGCCAGTTCGCCAACCAGGGCTATGCCGCCTACAACGGCCACACGACCGAGTCCATCCTGGGCCTTACGGTGCAGGAGGCCATTGGCGACAAGGCCTGGCTGGCCATCCAGCCGCATGTGGAACGGTCCGCATGCGGCGAACATGTGAAGTACACACGTGAGCAGACCCTGCCCAATGGCGAGGCCCGCATGATCGAGGTCAACCTGATCCCGCACTTTGACGCCAGCTCGCAGCAGCTGGGCTCGTTCGTTCTGATCACCGACATCACCGAGCGCTGGCGCGCGGAGCGCCAGGTGCGCCAGAGCGAAGAGCGCATGCGCAAGTTCACCGAGGCCACGGACGAGGCCATCGTGTTCCACCGCGACGGCATCATCACCGACGGCAATGAGGCACTCACCCGCCTGACGGGCTATGCGCTGCAGGAGGTGGTGGGGTTTTCCATCTTCCACTTCATCAGTCCGGAATGGAGGGCCGTGGCGCTGGACTACACGCGCACCGGGCGCGAAGACCCCTACGAAGTGACCATCCGCCACAAGGACGGTCATGTCATTCCCGTGGAGGTGGTGGGAAAGACCATGCCACTGCACCACGCCGACTACCGCATCGTGGTGGTGCGTGACATCACGGCCCGCAAGCAGGCCCAGGAACGCGAGGCCTTCATTGCGCTGCACGACACGCTTACGCAGTTGCCCAACCGCCACTTCCTGATGGAGCAGCTGTCGCAGGTGCTGTCGCTGGCCCGCAGGCGCCACGGCCGTGCGGCCGTGCTTTTTGTGAACCTTGACCATTTCAAGACGGTGAACGACTCGCTGGGCCACCATGCAGGCGACCAGCTGCTGTGCAACGTGGCCGAACGCCTGCGCCAGGGCGTGCGCGACGCTGACGTGGTGGCGCGGCTGGGAGGCGATGAGTTTGTGGTGGTGCTGACCGATGTGCAGGGCCCCGACGATGCCGCCCGGGTGGCCGACAAGCTGCTTGCGTCCATGCACGGCGTGTTCACCCTGGGCCAGGTGCCGCTGACGGTGTCCCCCTCCATCGGTATCAGCCTGTTCCCCGAACACGCCACCACCGGCGATGCACTGCTGCGCTGCGCCGATGCAGCCATGCACCACGCCAAGGAAAGCGGCCGCGGCAACCGCCAGTTCTACACCCCGAGCATGGAAGCCAGCGCCATCGACGTGCTGCAGCACGAGCGCCTTCTGCGCGAGGCCATTGTGGACAACGCCTTTGTGCTGCACTACCAGCCCCAGATCAGCCTGGAAGACGGCTCCCTGCAGGGGCTGGAGGCTCTGGTACGCTGGCGCCACCCGCAGCGCGGCCTGGTGGGGCCGGACGAGTTCATCACCTTTTCGGAATCGCGCGGCCTCATCACCCCCATCGGCCGCTGGGTGATGCGCGAGGCCTGCCGCCAGCTCAAGGAATGGCAGGACGAGGGCCTGGCCCTGGTGCCCGTGGCGGTGAACCTGTCGGCCCTCGAATTTCGCCAGCGCGATGTCGCTGGCGAAATCGCTGCGGCGCTGCGCGATACCGGCCTGGCGCCGCAGTACCTGGGGATCGAGCTGACCGAATCCGTGCTCATGCACCAGACCGGCCAGGTGCTGGACACCCTCAATGCCCTCAAAGCGCTGGGCGTGGGCATCTCGATCGACGACTTTGGCACGGGGTATTCGTCGCTGGCCTACCTCAAGCGCTACCCCATCGACAGCCTCAAGATCGACCGGTCTTTTGTGGTGGACACGCCCGGCAACCCCGACGACGTGGCCATCGTCACGGCCGTCATTCAGATGGCCCGCAGCCTCCAGCTCAAAACCGTGGCCGAAGGGGTGGAAACCCCGGCGCAGGTGCAATTGCTCAAGGGCCTGGGGTGTGACCTGATCCAGGGGCATGTGGTGTCGGTGCCGCTGGATGCCGTGGCGCTCCAGCGCTGGATGCGCGATTTGCCGGTTTAAGAACCTGTTTCCGATCCCTTCCCGGTGCCGTCACACAGACACGTTCCCGGCTTGTGGACAATAGGGGCATGCCCCTCATCCCCGACTTCATCGCCCCCACCCGCCACACCGACCCGGCCGACGCACTGGCCCAGGTGCAGCGCATTTACCAGCAACAGATTGGCCACCTGCGCGACGCCATGCAGCGTTTTGTGGCGGGCGAAACGCCCGAAGGCGCCGTGCGCGCGTTCTACCCCTTTGTACGGGTGCACACCACCACCGTGGCGCGGGCCGACACCAAGCTGGCCTATGGTTTTGTGGAAGGCCCAGGGCGCTACGAAACCACCCTCACCCGGCCCGACCTGTTCGCTCACTACTACGCCGAGCAGTTTCGCCTGCTGCGCGCCAGCCACAACGTGGAGCTGGAAGTGGGCACCAGCGCCCACCCCATTCCGATCCATTTTTCGTTTGCCGAGCATGACCACATCGAGGGCACGCTGACGCCCGAGCGCCGCATGCTGATGCGCGACGTGTTCGACCTGCCCGACCTGGCTGCCATGGACGACGGCATCGCCAACGGCACCTGGCAGGCCCGCCCAGGCGAGGCGCAGCCGCTGTCGCTGTTCACCGCGCCGCGCGTGGACTACTCGCTGCACCGCCTGCGCCACTACACGGGCACGGCGCCCGAGTGGTTCCAGAACTTCGTGCTGTTCACGAATTACCAGTTCTACATCGACGAATTTGTGCGCCTGGGCCACGCCGAGATGGCCAAGCCCGACAGTGAATACATCGCCTTCATCGAGCCGGGCAACGTGGTCACCCGCCGCGTGGGATTGAGTGCCCAGCCCGGCGACGAACTGGGCGTAGCCCCGCCGCGCTTGCCGCAAATGCCCGGCTACCACCTCGTGCGCGCAGACAGCAGCGGCATCACCATGGTCAACATCGGTGTAGGCCCCGCCAACGCCAAGACCATCACCGACCACATCGCTGTGCTGCGCCCCCATGCCTGGATGATGCTGGGCCACTGTGCGGGCCTGCGCAACAGCCAGCAACTGGGCGACTATGTGCTGGCCCACGCCTACGTGCGCGAGGACCATGTGCTGGACGAAGACCTGCCGCTGTGGGTGCCCATCCCGGCGCTGGCCGAAATCCAGCTGGCGCTGCAGCAGGCGGTGGCCGATGTCACACAGATCAGCGGCGCAGACCTCAAGCGCGTGATGCGCACCGGCACCGTGGCCAGCACCGACAACCGCAACTGGGAGCTGCTGCCCGACAACACGCCGCAGCGCCGCTTCAGCCAGAGCCGCGCCGTGGCGCTGGACATGGAAAGCGCCACCATCGCCGCCAACGGCTTCCGCTTCCGCGTGCCCTATGGCACCTTGCTGTGTGTAAGCGACAAACCCCTGCATGGCGAGATCAAGCTGCCCGGCATGGCCAACCACTTCTACCGCGAGCGGGTGGACCAGCACCTGCGCATCGGAATGCGCGCCATCGAGATCCTGCGCAACGGCGGCGTGGACCGCCTGCACAGCCGCAAGCTGCGCAGCTTTGCCGAGGTCGCATTTCAGTAAACGACAGGCCCGAGGCCGCTGCGCATGCCACTGGATTTCCTCACCCTCATGACGGTCATGGCGGCCAACCTGTTCATGATCTCGGCCGCGCTGCCGCTGATCATGGGCCGGGACGTGAGCCGCGCGGCCCGCAACATGCAGGCCAGCATGCTGCTGCAGGCGGTGGCCTGGTCGACCATCATCGCCTCGGCCACCCTGTGGGACCAGGCCCTCTCCACCCTGTCGATTGCCTGCAACGCGGCCGCGCAGTGGATGCTGTACCGGGCGCTGGAGGAGTGGCTGGGCCCCCGCCCCTTGCGCCGCGTGCTGCTGGTGTTGGTGATTGCCGCCCCGCTGGGCTACACCCTGGGTTTTGGGCACTACGCCTGGCGCGTGGGCTGGGCCAACTTTTTGATGGCCACTATTTTGTGCATCGTTGCGCGCGCCACCCTGGCGCCCGTGGTGGAGGCCAACCTGCGCTGGCGCAGCCTGCTGATGGGCTGCCTGCTGACGTCGGCCGCTTTCACGCTGGCGCGGGGCATGCTGGGAGCCTTCACCGACCAGTACCCGAGCTTTCGCACGCCCCATCCCGTCAACCTGGCAGCTGCTGTGGCCACCAATGTGAGCCTGGTGCTGGGCACCGTCGCCCTGCTGGTGGCGTGGCGGTCGGAGGCAGAACACAAGCTGCGCACGCTGGCGATGACCGATGGCCTCACCGGCGTACTCAACCGGCGAGGCTTCACCACCCAAGGCAGCAGCCTGCTGGCACACGCCGCACGCCACCAGTTGCCCATGACGGCAATGATGCTGGACCTGGACCACTTCAAGCAGGTCAACGACACCCATGGCCACGAGGCCGGGGACCGCGCCCTGCAACTGTTTGCCCGACTGCTGGGCGACACCTGCCGCAGCGGCGATCTGGTCGGGCGCCTGGGTGGCGAGGAGTTTGGTGTGCTGCTGTTGCACAACAGCGAGCCCGCCGGACTGGCCCTGGACCGGCGACTGCGCAGGCGCCTGCACGCAGCCAGTGTGGCCGAGCTGGGCTTTGCGCTGGACTACAGCGCCGGGATGGCCGTGCTGCAGCCGGGCGAAGCTGGCTTGGCCGAACTGATGGCCCGTGCCGACGGTGCCCTCTATGCAGCCAAGACGGCGGGCCGGGGGCGGCTGGTCGCGGCGGACTGAGGCAAGCAGTCCTGTTTTGATAGCATCAGGCGCAATACCCACTAGCGCCTGCGGCAGATTCTCGCAAAAATCCGCCCCCAAGCACCACGGACGCACTCGTCGCACACAATCCCTCCATGACCGCACTTTTTGAAGCCCTGCACCTGCGCAAACGTTATGGCGAGACCACGGTGGTGGACGACGTGTCCTTCGCCATTGCTCCCGGCGAATGCCTGGGGGTCATCGGCCCCAACGGCGCGGGCAAGACCACCACCATCCGCATGTGCCTGGGCCTGGCGTCGCCAGACGGGGGCGAAGTGCATTTCACGCCCCAGCCCGGCACGGCCCCGCTGCTGATGCCCCGCGATGCGCTGGCCATCAAGGCGCAGCTGGGTGTGGTCACGCAGTTTGACACCCTCGACCCGGACTTCACCTGCGCCGAAAACCTGCGCGTATTCGGCCGCTACTTCGGCCTGAAGGGCCCGGTGATGGACGAGCGTGTGCCCCAGTTGCTGGAGTTCGCGGCCCTCACCCACAAGGCCGACGCCAAGCCGGGCGAGCTGTCGGGCGGCATGAAGCGGCGCCTCTCGCTGGCGCGCGCGCTGGTCAACAACCCGCGCCTGCTGCTGCTGGACGAGCCCACCACCGGCCTGGACCCGCAAGCCCGCCACCTGATGTGGGAGCGGCTGCAACTGCTGCTGCAGCAAGGCAAGTCGATCCTGCTGACCACCCACTTCATGGACGAGGCCGAGCGCCTGTGCTCGCGCCTGCTGGTGCTGGACCACGGCCGCAAGATTGCCGAAGGCCGCCCGCGCGAACTGATCGCCCAGCACCTGGAGCCGGATGTGGTGGAGGTGTTCGGCGTGGGGGCCGTCCAGATGGCCGAAGACACCGCGCTGCGCGCCCTGGCCGCCCGCGTGGAAATCAGCGGCGAGACCGTGTTTTTCTACACCCAGAACGCCCAGCCACTGCTGCAGGCCTTGGCCGCACACGGCCACCTGCGCACGCTGCACCGGCCAGCCAATCTGGAAGACCTGTTCCTCAAGCTCACGGGGCGGCAGATCCGGGAATAGGGCCGGCGGAACGGCCTGCCACCCGCCCCTGCCACCAGCCTTCGAGGGCTTGCGGTCCGCAAGGCTGCGAGAACAGATAGCCCTGCAGTTCGTCGCACCCCAGCCGGGTCAGCCACTGTGCCTGATGCTCGGTTTCCACGCCCTCGGCCACCGTGCGCAGGCCCAACTTTTGCGCCAGGGCCACGATGGCGTCCACCAGTGCTTCGCCCCGGTCATTGCTCCCCAGGTCGCTGACGAAAGAGCGGTCGATCTTGAGCTTGCGCACCGGAAACCGCTTGAGCTGGCTCAGTGACGAATAGCCGGTGCCGAAGTCGTCGATGGCCAGCTGCACCCCCAGCGCGGTGAGGCGCTGCATGGTCTGCAGGGCCTCCTCCCCGGGCTCCATGATCGAGCTTTCAGTGATCTCCAATTGCAGCAACCGGGGTGGGCACCCGGTGCTTTGCAGGGCGCGGGCCACCACCTGGTCCAGCTCGGGCTCCTGAAACTGACGGGCCGAGAGATTCACCGCCACCGGGATCTCCCCCCAACCGGCATCCAGCCACCGGCGTGCCTGCGCGCAGGCCTCGTTCAGCACCCATTCGCCCAGGGGCACGATCAGCCCCGTTTCTTCCGCAATGCCGATGAACTGCAGCGGAGACACCAGCCCACGCTCCGGGTCCGCCCACCGCACCAGCGCCTCCACCGACGACACGCGCCCCGTCCGCGCATCCATGATGGGCTGATAGTGCAGGCGCAGCCCGTCGTGCTCGATGGCATGGCGCAGGCCCGCCTCCACCCGCAGGCGCTCCGTCAACACCTCCGTCATGTGCGGGCTGAAGAAAGCCAGCCGATTCCCACCCAGGTCCTTGGCGTCGTACATGGCCACGTCTGCATTGCGCAACAACAGGTCGCCAGAGTCCCCATCCTGCGGGAAGACCGCAATGCCCAGGCTGGTGCCCAGCAACCAGCTGGACGTGCCGGTCTCCACAGGCAGGGTCAGCGCCCGCACAATGCGCCGCGCCATGGGCTCCACCACCGCCGGGTCCGGCAGGTCGGGCAGCACCACCACAAACTCATCCCCACCCGGCCGGGCCACCACATCGCCAGGACGCACACAACCCTGCAACCTGGCCGCCACCTCCTTGAGCAAGGCATCGCCCCGGGCATGGCCCAGGCTGTCATTCACCCCTTTGAACCGGTCCAGGTCCATGGCCAGAACGGCCACGCAGTGGCCCTGCTCCCGCGCCCGGTCCAACGCTGCGTCCAGCCGCTCCGTGAGGCTGTAGCGGTTGGCCAAGTCGGTCAGGGGGTCTCGCCGCGCCTGGCGCTCCAGCGTCTCCCTGTGCAGCGCGATGGACTGCTGCTGGCGCAGCAGGGACTCCGCCATCCGGTCCAGTGCCCGGGCCACCTGCCCCAGCTCTCCCGGTGGATAGGGTGTACCAATGGGTTCGGCGTAGTTGCCAGCATCCATGCGGCCAATGGCACGTATGGCGCGCATGGCATGGCGGCGCACTGCAAATTCCACCAACAGAAAAGCAGCAACGAACACGATGACCGCCAGCGCCAGCACCCCCAGCAGTGCGCGCCGGAACTGGCGCTCCACCGGGCCACGCAGGTCGTCCTCGGGCACGGCCAGGGCCAGACGCAGATCCGAGCCCTGTGCGCGCGGCAACTGGGCGCGCACCCAGACGCGACGCACGCCATCGGCCCCCTCCATCACGGCATGCCCTTCGACTGCTTGCAACATGAAAGTGCGTTCGGCGTCCCCCAGGGTCAGCGGCGCCACCTCCGGCCGCCGGAAGTCCATGACCACCGAACCGTCGGCATTCCATACCTGCAGATGCATACGCTCATAGCGCTGTGCATGCACTGTGGCCTGCCCGTAGTCCTGCATGTCGAGCGAGGCCAGCAGGATGAAGCGCAACGCGCCTCCCGCATCGCGCACCGGATACGCCACCTGCAGCACCCCCTTGCCCGTCAGGCGGCCTATGACCGCTTCCAGCACCGGCCCGGAGGCTGTCAGCGCACGCTGAAAGTAACTGCGGTCCCGGAGGTCCAGCGTACGGCCACTGCGCAGCGAATCACAGAACAGGGAGCCATCGGGCTGGATGGTGAGGATGCCGGTGTACTGAGGATGTTCCTTGAGGACATCTGCCAGGAAATCAGAGCAGGCGGCCTTGTCGCCCGCTGCCAGCAGGGGGACGCGCCCAAGGCCAAACAGGAGTTGCCCGGTACCAGCGATCTTGTCGTCCAGGTCGCTGGCAATGATGCCTGCCCGGGCCACCAGCCGGTCGCGCGCCTGTCCGGTGGTGGTCACCCGGAACTCCAGCAGCAGCCACACCAGGGCCGGCACAGGCAACAAAGAGGCTGCCAGTACCAGCCACAGGATCCGCGCACTCAGGCTCACAGGGGGTTCTCCTTCAGAAGCGCCGTCGTCGCACCGGCCCGCCGCAACTGCGGCCGCAGACTATCAGGCCACGCGGGGCCTGACCTTGCTCGCCGCCAGCTTGGCGTTCGCACGCGCCGTGTCCACATTCTCAGCCCGCGCCAGCGCGACGCCCATGCGGCGCTTTACAAAACTCTCGGGCTTGCCGAACAGGCGCAGATCGGTGCCGGGCACGCGCAGGGCTTCTTCCACGCCGTCGAACACGATGCCCTGGGCTTCCACACCGCCGTAGATGACGGCACTGGCGCCGGGGTTGCGCAGACTGGTGTCCACAGGCAGGCCCAGGATGGCGCGGGCGTGCAGCTCAAACTCGCTCTGGTGCTGGGTGCACAGCGTGACCAGGCCCGTGTCGTGCGGGCGGGGGCTCACCTCGCTAAACCACACGTTCTCGCCTTTCACGAACAGCTCCACGCCAAACAACCCCTGGCCGCCCAGGTTGTCGGTGACGGCCTTGGCGATCTGGCGCGACTTCTCGAGTGCGGCCGGGTGCATGGGGTGGGGCTGCCAGCTTTCCACATAATCGCCACTCACTTGCACATGGCCGATGGGGTCGCAGAAGCTGGTGGTGATTTGGCCGTCGGTGCCCACCGACCGCACAGTGAGCTGGGTGATCTCGTAGTCAAAGTCGATGAAGCCCTCGATGATCACGCGGCCGTGGCTCACGCGGCCACCGGCCATGGCGTAGTCCCAGGCCTTCTTCACGTCGTCTGGGCCGTCGATCTTGCTCTGGCCCTTGCCCGAGCTGCTCATCACGGGCTTGACGATGCAGGGGTAGCCGATGCCTGCATCAATCGCGGCCTGCAGTTCTTCCAGCGAATTGCAGAATTTGTAAGGGCTGGTGGGCAGGCCCAGCGTCTCGGCAGCCAGCACGCGGATGCCTTCGCGGTCCATGGTCAGGCGCGCGGCGCGGGCGGTGGGGATCACGCGCACGGTGCCCGCGGCTTCCAGCTCTTCGAGCATGGGGGTGGCGATGGCTTCGATCTCGGGCACCACCAGGTGGGGCCGTTCGGCTTCGATCAGGGCCTTGAGCTGGGCCGGGTCGCTCATGGTGATGGTGCGCGCGTGGTGGGCCACTTGCTGGCCGGGGGCGTTGTCGTAGCGGTCCACGGCAATGGTTTCCACCCCCAGGCGCTGCAGCGCGATCAGCACCTCCTTGCCCAGCTCGCCCGAGCCCAGCAGCATGACTTTGGTGGCATGGGGGGACAGAGGGGTTCCGAGGGTGGTCATGGTGGGGGCTTTCGAGAAGGTGAAAAAGTCGGTAAATGGCGGGACGCAGGCGACTTTAATGCACCCGGGCGCAGAACTTGCAATCGCCCTGACATGCCCCCACCGCCCATGCCCTCCCCTTCCAGCACGGCCCGCTCGCACAGCCCCACCGACTGGCACGCCCAGGAGCTGCTGCTGATGCGCGAGGTGATGCGCCTCATCGGCCGCAGCCTGGCGCCCGGCCTGGTGCTGCGCGAGATGCTGCACCTGATGAGCGAGCTGCTCGGCCTGAACCGGGGGCGCATCGTGCTGGTGGACGGTGCCACCCCTGAAGCAGGAGCACCCCGCACCGCCTCCATCCAGCACGCCTACGGCCTCACCCAGGCCGAGGTGGCGCGGGGCCGCTATGCCTGGGGCGAGGGCATCACGGGCCGCGTGCTGGCCACGGGGCAGCCAGCCATCGTGCAGGACATCGACGCCGAACCGCTGTTCCTGGGCCGCGTGGTGGCGCGCCACCAGCTGCCGCCCGAGACAGTGGCCTTCATCGCCCTGCCGATCGAGGTCAACAACGCGCCCATCGGCGTGCTGGCCTGCCACCGCATCCGCAGCCGCCAGCGCCACCTGAACGACGACCTGGCCGTGCTGCGCGTGCTGGCCACGCTGGTGGGGCAGCTGCTGCAGCTCGAAGCCCTGGTGGCCGACCAGACGCGGCAGCTGGAGGCGCGCAATGCCGTGCTGGCCAACGCGCTCAACACCAAAAGCGCGCGCTACGGGCTCATTGGCAGTTCGCCACCGCTGCTGCAGGCGTTGAGCGAGCTGGAGCGCGTGTCGCAAACCCAGGCCACCGTGCTGCTGCTGGGCCAGTCGGGCACGGGCAAGGAGCTGTTCGCACGCGCCGTGCACCTGGCCAGCGGGCGGCGCGACCGGCCCTTCATCAAGGTCAACTGCTCGGCCATTCCGGACGCGCTGTTCGAATCCGAACTGTTTGGCTACGAGAAAGGCGCGTTCACCGGCGCCAGCACAGCCCGCGCGGGCTGGTTTGAGCAGGCTGACAGCGGCACCATCTTTCTTGATGAGATTGGCGAGCTGCCGCTGGCCCTGCAGTCCAAGCTGCTGCGCACGCTGCAGGAGGGCACGCTGGTGCGCCTGGGCGGGCAGCGCGAGGTCAAGGTCAACGTGCGCCTGGTGGCGGCCACCCACCGCGACCTGGCGGCCGATGTGGAGGCCGGCCGCTTTCGGCAGGACCTGTACTACCGCCTGCACGTGATTCCGATCCATCTGCCCTCGCTGGCCGAGCGGCGTGAAGACATCCGCGCGCTGGCGCTGCACTTTGTGAGCCGCGCCAACCAGGCGCACCAGCGCAACGTGAACCTCTCGCCCGACGCGCTGGCGCGGCTGGAAGAACACCCCTGGCCCGGCAACATCCGCGAGCTGGGCAATGTGATCGAACGCCTGGTGCTGCTGACCAATGACACGCTGGTAACGCGTGGCGAGCTGGACCGGTTTCTGCCCGCTGCGGCTGTGGTTTTGCCACCCGCACCGGCGCCCGTTCAGCAGATTCAGGCCGAGATGCCGTCTACCCCTATCGCCGCAGCACCGCTGGTGCGCGACTACGCCTCGGCCCAGTCCCACAGCGTTCAGGTGCTGCAGGCCGCGCTGGTCGAACACCACGGCAACCAGTCGCGCGCGGCGCAGAGCCTGGGGTTGACGCTGCGGCAGTTCGCTTACCGGCTGCGCAAAGCAGGCTTGAAGTGACGCCCAACACTGTGTCAACAATTTGTAGACACAGTGTTCAGCGTCCGCGTTGGACAGGCTGCGCTCTGGTGATAGTCGGCACAAAATACTATCAAATCAATAGCTTCCAGCGCTTTACCAATCAGCGCTAGCAGCCTATTTCATTCAAATTTCTTTGCATTCACAAGCTCTGGCACACCTGTTGCAATAAGGAGGAAAGGCATCCCGCCCACCTCCGCATCGAAAGGTTTTGTCATGAGCACCCCTACCGCATCCGCCTCCGACGCCGTCCTCATCTCGCCCACCCAGTTGTTGGCCCTGCAAGCCGCAGAGCCTGTGGTGCTGATCGACACCCGCGACGCCGACACCTATGCGCTGGGGCACATCCCCGGCGCGGTGAACCTGCGCGAGACCTTCACGTATCTCGCCACCTCCACGCCCCAGGGGCTGCAGGAACTGAAAGACACCTTTGCCGCGCACCTGGGCGCCATCGGCCTGTCGGGCGCCGAGACGGCCGTGTTCTATGAAGACGCGCTCAACAGCGGCTACGGCCAGTCGTGCCGGGGCTACTACCTGCTGACCTGGCTGGGCTACCCCAAGGTCAAGGTACTCAATGGCGGCTACTCGGCCTGGAAGGCGGCAGAGCTGCCCACGTCCACCGAGGCCGTGGTGCCCACACCCGCCATCTTCCCCACCCAGCTGGCCACCACCGACGTGATGCTGACCAAGGAGGATGTGATCGAGGCCCTGGGCACCGACACCGTGCTGCTGGACGTGCGCGATGTGGACGAGTGGATTGGCGACAGCTCCAGCCCTTATGGCAAGGACTTTGCGCCGCGAAAAGGCCGCCTGCCCGGTGCCAAGTGGCTGGAGTGGTACCGCTTCATGAAGCCCTCGCCCCAAGGCCCGGTGTTCAAGTCGCCCGACGAAGTGCGCGCTGAATGCGCCACGGCGGGCATCAGCCCTGCGGACACGGTGTATCTGTACTGTTTTAAAGGCGCGCGTGCGTCCAACACCTTCCTCGCGCTCAAGCAGGCGGGCTTTGCCGATGTGCGCATGTACTTCGGCTCGTGGAACGAATGGTCGCGCGACGACAAGCTGCCGATTGAAAGCGGGCTGCCGCTAGTCAAGTTCCCCAAAAAGCCTGCGCTGGCGCTGGCGGCCTGAGCCCTGTGCGTTGTTGCAGCGGGCGTGGCCCGCTGCGAACCCTGTCCTTCTTTTTTGCATTCCCTTCTCTTTCTCCAAGGAACACCATGTCCACCGATCTGCTGGAACCATCTGCCCCCGTCACCACCGTGCACACGCACCTGCGCCCCATCGACCGCGACGGGCTGATGGCCTTTGCCGACAAGGGCCGCAACAACCCTGCCAGCCGGGGTACCAACAAGGTCCATACGGTGATGGAGGGGCAGTACCGCTCGCTGAGCTATGTGGGCAACCATGCGCCGGTGGTGGTGGACGAGCCTCTGCACCTGTTCGGTCAGGACACGGCACCTGCGCCCGGCGAGATCGTGCTGTCGGGCCTGGGCGGCTGCCTGGCCGTGGGCATCACGGCCGTGGCCACCTGGAAGCAGGTCAAGCTCAGCAAGATCGAGGTCTTCATGGAAGGCGACATCGGCAACCCCGCCGCCTGGGGTGCGGGTGGCGCATTGCAGAAGACGCCGCCGGAGATGGGCTTTCAGGCGATCCGCGTGAAGGTGCTGGTGGAGGGCGATGCACCGCGCGAGGTACTGGACGAGATCGTGCAGCACGCCAACTTCTACTCGCCCGTGGCCAACAGCATGCGCAACCCCATCCCCTTCGAGATCAGCCTCGCGGACTAAACAGCCCCGCAACCGAGCCCGCCCTGCGCACCCAAGGAGCCCCATGAATCCCGCCGACCTCCCCCCCCAACTCAACCTGGACGGCGCCCTGCGGGGCGATGCGCTGCTGGCCGCCGTGCGCGAGATTGCCCAGGGCCCGCTGGCCGCGCAGGTGGAGGCGATTGACCGCACCGGCTACTACCCCTGCGCCGAGCTGCAGCAGCTGGCCGCCGTGGGCGCGATGAGCGCGCACCTGGACAGCACGGCCGGCCCGGCCGACTAC
The DNA here is from genome assembly GCF_057597245.1 of Acidovorax sp. NN32. NCBI lineage: Bacteria > Pseudomonadati > Pseudomonadota > Betaproteobacteria > Burkholderiales > Comamonadaceae > Acidovorax > Acidovorax sp. NN32. Next base: position 693,568 of record NZ_CP199679.1, on the reverse strand, counting down.
GGCCTGGCCATCCGCGCCATGGCCGAGGCCTCGCGCGTGTGCGGCGCTACCGGCTTCATGATGTGGTGCCAGGCGGTGTGTGGGCTGTACCTGCAGCAGTCGGGCAACCCCGCGCTGATGGGCGATGTGCTGCAGCGCCACGCCAGCGGCGCAGGCAGGGGCGGCACGGCGCTGTCCAACCCCATGAAGAGCTACGCGCAGATCGAAAGCCTGCTGCTCAAGGCCACGCCGGTGGAGGGCGGCTACCTCGTCAACGGCACCCTGCCCTGGGTGAGCAACCTGGGGCCCGACCACTACTGCGGCGCGATTGCGGCGGTGGTGGAGGCCGACGGTGCGGCCAGCCAGCGCGAGGTGATGTTCCTGCTGCGCTGCGACGCACCGGGCGTGGAGATGCGCGAATGCCCCAGCTTCTCCGCCATGGAGGGCACGGGCACCTATGCGCTGCGGCTCAATGACCATTTCATCGGCACGGCCGACACCATGGCCGACCCCACCCGGCCTTTCATCGCCCGCATCCGCGCTGCGTTTGTGATGCTGCAATGTGGCATGGCCGTGGGCATCACCCAGGGCGCCATCGACTCGATGTGGGCGGTGGAGGCCCAACTGGGCCATGTCAACCAGTTCCTGGAAGACCGGCCCGACGCGCTGCAGGCCGAACTGGATGCACTGACTGCACGCGTCATGCAACTGGCCCAGACCCCGTTCGACACGAGCACCGACTTCTTCATCGACGTGCTGGACGCCCGTGCCCATGGCGCGGAGCTGTGCCTGCGCGCCGCCCAGTCGGCCCTGATGCACCAGGGCGCGCGCGGCTACCTGATGAGCTCGGACGTACAGCGGCGCGTGCGCGAGTCGCACTTTGTGGCCATCGTCACGCCCGCCATCAAGCACCTGCGCAAGGAGATCGCCCGGCTCAGCACCGAGGAGATGCCTGCATGACGCCCGCCTTCCCCACCGCCACCACGCCGTCGGTTGCCTCCGAGTTCGTGTTGAGCGCGGCATCGCAGGCGCTGTGCGATGCGTTTGCCGACGCGGCCCCCCAGGCGCCCTGGCAAAGCTACATCTGCAACGCCTGCGGCTACGTCTACCACGAGGCCGACGGCGACCCCGATGGCGGCCTGCCGCCCGGCACGCGGCTGGCGGACATACCCGAGGACTGGGCCTGCCCCTTGTGCGGCGTGACCAAGGCCGATTTTTCTCCGTGCGAAGCCCCCACGCTGGAGGCGCTGCGGGCGCAGGCCAGCGCAGCGCCAGCCGCCTCCCTGCGCGTGCGTGGCGAGCCGGGAGTGGTCATCGTCGGCGCGGGCCGTGCAGGCTGGCAACTGGCCGAAACCCTGCGCCAACACAGCGCCACGCTGCCCATCACCCTGGTGACGGCCTGCGCGGGCGACCGGTACGACAAGCCTTTGCTGTCGGTGGCCATGGCGCGCCAGCTGGACCCGCTGGCCCTGGTGTCCGAAACCGGTCGCGATGCGGCGCACCGCCTGGGCGTCACCCTGCTGGCCCACACCCATGCCGTGCGCATCTGCGCCGACACCCACCAACTGCGCACCACGCGGGGCGTGCTGCGCTACGGCCACCTGGTGCTGGCCCACGGTGCGCAGGCCGCCTTGCCTCCGGGCTTGCCCGCCAGCCTGTGCTGGCGCATCAACCACCTGGACGCCTACCAGCGCCTGCGCCAGCACCTGGGCGACCAGCCCAAGGACGTGCTCATCATCGGCGCGGGCCTGGTCGGCAGTGAGCTGGCCAACGACCTGGCCCTGGGCGGCCACCACATCACGCTGCTGGACACGGCCACCGAGCCGCTGGCGCGCTGGCACGACCAGCAGGCGGGCCCGCAGCTGCTGGACGCCTGGAAAGACCTGTCCATCCGCTTTGAAGGCGGTCTGCAGGTGGAGCAGGTGGAACGCGTGGGCTCGCGCTACCGCGTCTCCACCACCAGCGGGCGGCGTTTTGCGGCGGACGAAGTGGTGGTGGCTGCAGGCCTGCTGCCCCCCCACCGCCTGGCGCAGAGTGCAGGGCTTGACTGGACCCATGGCATTGCGGTGGACGCAGGCACGCTGCAAACCAGCGTATCCCGCATCCATGCACTGGGCGATTGCATCAGCATCGACGGGCAGTGCAGCCGCTACATCGAACCGATTGCCCGGCAGGCGCGCACGCTGGCGGCCGCCATCCTGGGTCAACCGGTGGCCCCCTATGAGCACCGGGCGGCCGTGGTGCGGGTCAAGACCACCACCCGGCCACTGACCCTGCATTGAGGCAGCCTCGGGCCCGGGCTGGCACCGGCAAAAAATTTTTGGCATCCACTGCATCCAAACGGCGTTTTCGTGGGTAGTACCTACAGCAGCGCATCTTGTTGCTGCTGTCCTATCAACCCACAGACCAGAGAAACGCCATGACCATCCACACGTCCCCCATCTCCCGCCTGCTCCCCCTGACGGGCGCCATTGCCGCCGCCGTGCTGCTGAGCGCCTGCGGTTCGATGATGTCGTCGTCCTCCAAATCCATGTATTCGCAGGACAGCCTGCCCGACAGCATCAAGGTGCCGGCTGGCAACAAGGTGGCGATGGAAACCGTGGGCGTGGGCGAGATCACCTACGAATGCCGCGACAAGGCCAACATGCCCGGCCAGACCGAATGGGTGTTCGTGGGCCCCAAGGCCGTGCTGAATGACCGCAGCGGCAAACAAGTGGGCACCTACTACGGCCCGCCGGCCACCTGGGAGTCGAGCGATGGGTCCAAGCTGACAGCCACCCAGCTGGCCGTGGCGCCCTCGGGCACGGGTAACCTGCCCTACCAGCTCGTCAAGGCCAACCCCGCCATGGGTTCGGGCGCCATGACCGGCGTGACCTTCATCCAGCGCGTGGCCTTGAAGGGTGGCGTGGCACCCGCTGCTGCCTGCACCACCGCCCACAAGGGCGAGCGCCAGATCGTGAAGTACCAGGCCGACTACATCTTCTGGAAGGCCGCGTAAACCACGCACACGCAATCCCCTGCCCAGCGGGGGCTACCGCCAGGCTGTGGCGGGTTTGCGGCTACGATGCGCCCACTCTTTAGACTAGGCCCCGCTGCCTGCACACCGTGCCCGACACCCCTGGCGATTTTGACTACGAAGCCGCTCTGGCCGCCTGCGCAGCGGGCGACCGGCAGGCCATGCACCGCCTGTACCAACAGGAGGGCGCGCGGCTACTGGGCGTTGCGCTGCGCATCGTGCGCCAGCGGGCCCTGGCCGAGGACATCGTGCACGATGCCTGCGTGAACATCTGGACCCGCGCCGCCAGCTACGACCTGCGCCGGGGCAGCGCACGCGGCTGGATCTACAGCGTGGTGCGCAATCTGGCCCTGAACGCCGTTCGCGACGCGGGCCGCCACGTTGATGTGGACGACACCACCAAACAAGCCCTGGAGGCCGACATGTCTGTGCAGGCCCACCATGAGGTCGAGGAAACCTTTGCGCTGAACGCCAGCCTGGGCCGCCTGCAGCATTGCCTGGAGGCCCTGGACCCCGCGCGCCGCAACTGCGTGCTGCACGCCTATGTGGACGGCTGCTCGCATGGCGAAATTGCGGAGCGCCTCGGCGCCCCGCTGGGCACCGTCAAGGCGTGGATCCGGCGCAGCCTGGTTTCGCTGCGGGAGTGCATGGCATGACCGACGTGCGCAACACACCGTCCACCCCCTCGCCGGAAGACCTGAGCGTGCTGGCTGGCGAGTACGTGCTGGGCACCCTGCCCGCTGCCGAACGCCAGTCCGTGCAGCAACGTCTGCACGGTGACCAAGCACTGCAACAGGCGGTGGCCGAGTGGGAAGCCCGCCTGCTGCCGCTGACCCAGCTGGCAGAGCCCATTGCACCGCCCGCCGCCTTGTGGGCGCGCATCGACCAGTCGCTGCAGGCCACCAGCGCACAGCCGGCTGCGACGTCCGTTACCTCCCAACCCCGCGCAAAAACCGAGCGCAAGCCATCCGTGCGCTGGTGGGACCACCTGGGCCTGTGGCGTGCCCTCGCCGGCTCGGGCTTTGCCATGGCAGCGGTGCTCGCGGCAGTGCTCGTCACCCGCACCGCCCCAGTGGCCGCGCCGCCGCAGTTCATGGTGGTGCTGGTCGCGCCGCATGACAAGGCCCCGGGCTGGGTGGTGCAGGCCAGCTCGCCCCGGGAGATCAGCCTGATTCCGCTGGGTATGGCCGAAGTACCGGCCGACAAGGCCCTGGAGTTCTGGACCAAGGCCGACGGCTGGAGCGGCCCCGTATCGCTGGGCCTGGTGCAGCCCGGTCAGCCCCTGCAGATCCCGCTGGACAAGCTGCCGCCGCTGCAGCCCAACCAGTTGTTCGAGCTGACGCTGGAACCGCCCACGGGCTCGCCGATTGGCAAGCCCACGGGGCCCATCCAGTTCATCGGCCGGGCGGTCAAGGTGCTCTGACCGTCTTGGTTACCCCACTCGGTGCGATGCCTAGACCCACGCCGGCATAACGAGCACGGCCTATACCTGCGACCGCCGCGCAAGGGCCGCCAAGCCGCACAGGCGGCGCTTCGCTGGCGGGCGCTGGCGGTGTCCCCCTTCCCGAATTGCGCAGCAATTCGAGAGAAAGGGGGAAGGCGCGAAGCGACTCAGGGGGTTAGTACTGTTTATACGGCAGGAACTTGCCGGACAGGACCACGTTGACACGGTCGCCATTGGGGTTGGCTTCGCGCTGGATGTCCATGCTGAAGTCGATGGCGCTCATGATGCCGTCGCCAAACTCTTCGTGGATCAGCTCCTTGATGGTGGTGCCGTACACACTCACCACCTCGTACCAGCGGTAGATCAGCGGATCGGTGGGCACGGGCGTGGGCAGCGAGCCCTTGTAGGGCACCACCTGCAGCCACTTCTGCTCTTCGGCCGTGAGGCCGAAGATCTTGCCCACGATCTTGGCCTGCTCGGGCGTGGCCGTCATCTGGCCCAGGCACAGGGCCGTGGTCCATTCCTTGGACTGGCCGACCTTCTTGGCAATGGCCTCCCATTGCAGGCCCTTGGCGACCTTGGTGCTGATGATCTTTTCGGTAACGTCGTTGCGGTTCATGGTGATGGCTCCTTCGGTGGGATGGGTTTTGGAACAGGGAACAGGAACTTCAGGGTGCAGCACTCCCTGCCCCCCCAAGGGGCAACACGACAGTGCTGGGTTATTCAGGAAATCAGTGGGCTTTGGCTCGGGTGACGAGAAAGTCCACGATGTGGTTGCGCAGCGCGTAGTAGCCGTCCAGGTGGTGCAGGCTGGTGCGCGTACGTTCGCGTGGCAGCGGGTTCACCACCACCTCGGCGATGCCGCCGGGGCGGTAGCCCTCGGGCGTCTCGTTGCCGTTGCTCATGAGCAGGATGCGGTCCGCCAGCAAGATGGCTTCGTCCACATCGTGCGTGATCATGAAGACCGTCTGCTGCGTCTGGCGCACGATGGCCATCAGCTCGTCCTGGATGGTGCCGCGCGTGAGCGCATCGAGTGCGCCGAAGGGTTCATCCAGCAGCAGCATCTTCGGCTGGATGGAGAACGCGCGCGCAATGCCCACGCGCTGCTTCATGCCGCCTGAGAGTTGCGACGGCTTCTTGTCGATGGCAGGGCTCAGGCCCACCAGCGCCACGAACTTCTCCACATGCGCATCCACCTGGCTCTTCTTCCAGTCGGGCCAGCGCGACTTCACGGCAAACGCGATGTTCTGGCGCACCGTGAGCCAGGGCATGAGCGCGTGGCTCTGGAACACCACGCCCCGATCCAGACTGGGGCCGGCCACTTCGCGCCCGTCCATGATGACGGTGCCCAAGGTGGCGGTGTCCAGCCCCGCCAGCACGTTCAGGATGGTGGTCTTGCCGCAGCCCGAGTGGCCGATGATGCAGACGAACTCGCCCTTGTCGAGCGTGAACGACACATCGGCAAACACGGGCTTGGCGGGCACAAAGGCTTTGCTCAGCCGGTCGATCTGGAGGAAGCCTTGGGTCACAGCAGAGGCCTTTCGTTGCGGGGCGTCAGTGGCAAGAGCGGCTGGAACAGCCGGGCGCTGGGCGACATCACTCCACATAGGTCACCACCTTCTGCAGCTGGCCGAAGGCCAGGTCGAGCAACATGCCCACCACGCCAATCACCAGGATGGCAAAGATCACGTTGGTGAGCGACAGGTTGTTCCACTCGTTCCACACGAAGTAGCCAATCCCCGTGCCGCCCACCAGCATCTCGGCCGCCACGATCACCAGCCAGGCGATGCCCATGCTGATGCGCATGCCCGTGAGGATGGTGGGCGCTGCGGCGGGCAAGATCACCAGGAAGGCCTTGCGCAGCGGGTTGACCTGCAGCGTGGCCGACACGTTGAGCCACTCGCGCTTGACCGATGCCACGCCAAACGCCGTGTTCACCAGCATGGGCCACACCGAGCAGATGAAGATCACGAAAATGCCCGAGATGGATGAGTCCTTGATGGTGTAGAGCGCAAGCGGCATCCACGCCAGCGGGCTGATGGGCTTGAGCACCTGAATGAACGGGTCGAACGCACGGCGCAGCAGCGGCGACATGCCGATGACGAAACCGAGCGGTATCGCCACCAAGCAGGCCAGGCCGAACCCTAGCGCGACCCGGCCCAGCGAATGCGCGAGCTGGATAGCGATGCCCTTGTCGTTGGGGCCGTTGTCATAGAACGGGTTGGACACGTGCCCCCACACGGTACGGCCCATCTCTGCCAGTGAGGGGAAGCCACTGCCCTTGGCGCTGGCGCCTGGGTCCTTGCCCATCATCTTGGCGTACTCGATCTGCTCGGCGGTCATGCCGGCCGTGCTGTTGCCCGCGCCCGAAGAAGCGGTGGCGATGTACCAGATCCCCAGCAGGGCCAGGAAGATGAGCACGGACAACAGGCCCGCGCGCAGGTTGAGGTTCTTGGCGGGAGTCATGTCATGCCGCCTTGCGGATGGGGAAGCTCTTGGCGTACTCGGCCGCCTTCGCCGCATCGAACTCGCGCCCCATGATCTTGAACTTGGGGTACGCGCCCTCTGGCACCTTCTGGTCCAGCGCCTTCATCTGCTTTTTCGCGTCGGTGATGAGGAACACCTTTTCCGCGATCTGCTTGTAGTCCACATCGCCCTTGATGTAGCCCCAGCGCTGCATCTGCGTGAGCATCCACACGGCCATGCTCTGCCAAGGCATGGGGTCGAAGTCCGCGCGGTCGGGCACGTTCTGGATCTTGCCCAGGCCGTCTGCGAACTTACCGGTGAGCACTTGATTGATCACTGCCTCGGGCTGGTTCAGGTAGGCCTGGGGCGCAATCACCTTGGCGATCAACTCGCGGTTCTTGGGGTCGCGCGCCATGGCGGCCGAGGTGAGCACCGCACGGTACAGCGCCGCGAAGGTATTGGGGTTCTTCTGAATGAACTCGGTGCTGGTGCCGAAGGCGCAGCAGGGGTGGCCGTTCCACAGGTCCTTGGTGAGCAGGTGGATGAAGCCGACTTCCTCGAACACGGCACGCTGGTTGAACGGATCGGGGCCGAGGAAGCCGTCGATATTGCCCGCACGCAGATTGGCCACCATCTCGGCGGGCGGCACCACACGCAGCTGCACATCGGTGTCGGGGTTCAAGCCCGCCTCAGCCAGGTAGTAGCGCAGCAGGAAGTTGTGCATGCTGTACTCGAAGGGAATCGCGAACTTGAAGCCCTTCCAGTTCTTAGGGTCGCGGTTGTCCTTGTGCTTGAGGCTCAGCGTGATGGCCTGGCCATTCACGTTCTGGATGGTGGCCACGTTCATCGGTGTGGCGTTGGAGCCCAGGCCCATGGAGATCGCGAGCGGCATGGGCGACAGGAAGTGCGTGGCGTCGTACTCCTTGTTGATCATCTTGTCGCGGATCAGGGCCCAGCCTGCCGTCTTGGTCACTTCCACATTCAGACCCTGCTTGCTGTAGAAGCCCAGCGGATGGGCCATGATCAGCGGCGTGGCGCAGGTGATCGGGATGAAGCCGATCTTGAGGTTGGTCTTTTCCAGCGCGCCCTGTTTCTCTTGCGCCATGGCCTGCATGCTGGCCACCGGCAGCACGCTGGCGATGGCCGCCATGGCCGTACTTTTGCCCACGGCCTTCAGGAAGCGGCGGCGCACCGCATCTTGCGGAAAAATGGCCTTGACCAGCGTGGCCTCGATGAACTCGTTGCTGTAGGCCTCGAACTCGCTTGTCATGCTGCGCTGGCGCAGGGTGGCGGCCGCCGCATCGGCAGACACCTCGGCATGGTGGTCGGCCACCGTGTGGTCGCGGCCACAGCTGCATTTCAGCATCAACGGGCGGTCGGCATCGTAGGGCGAGAAGAATTCGGACATGGCACACCTCGTAGAAGTTGGTGCCAGGCGTTACGCAAAGCGCGGGCCAGTTTTGCCGGTGCCGGCCCGCTGTCATGAATTCGTGGGTGTTGGGTCTACAGCGTGTAGGGCCAGCACTACAAATCGGTCGTGCAACGCGCCGAATTCACTCTGCCGGTGCGCCACGCGCCAGCAGCGCCAGCTCCACGTCGTTGCGCGCGCCGGTCTTTTCGAGGATGCGGGCGCGGTAGGTGCTCACCGTGTTGGGCGCGAGCTTGAGCTGCGCACCAATTTCGCTCACGCTCTGCCCGGCAGTGAGCAAGCGGAACACCTGGTGCTCCCGATAGGAGAGCGCATCCACCCCGGCGGGCGTGCCCTGCTGCGCAGCACGCACCACCCCGGTGCGTTCCAATGCACCTGCCAGGGCTTGCGCGGTCGCCTCCGTCAGATAGCGCCCGCCTGCTGCCACCTTGCGCACGGCGGCCACCATGTCGTCGGGGTCGGCGCTTTTGTGCAGGTAGCCCGCCGCGCCCATCTGGATGCAGCGCACAGCGTATTGCCGCTCGGGGTAGGTGCTGAGCATCAGCACTGGCAATGCAGGCCAGGCCTTGCGCAGCGCTTGCAGCACTTCGAGGCCATCCATGCCCGGCATGGCGATATCCAGCAGCACCAAGTCCAGCCCCGGTGTTCCCGTTGCCCCTTGCAGCGCAGCCACCTGCTCCAGCACCTCGCTGCCCTGCATGGCCTCGGCCACCACGGTGATCTCGGGCGCGCCATTGGCCGGGTCGCCCAGCACCTGCTTGAGCCCCTCCCGCACGATGCGGTGGTCATCTCCGATCAACACTCGAACCACGGAATTCATGACAGCTCCAGAGGAATCAGCAATTGCAGGCACGAGCCCTGCCCCGGCTCGCTGGTGATGCTCAACCGCCCCCCAAGCTGCCGTGCCCGCTCGCGCATGCCCATCACGCCATAGGCGGTGGGCGCCTCCAGGGCCTGGCGGGTGGCGCCCACGCCGTTGTCGCGTACGCGCAGTTGCAGCATTTCGTCCTGCACGTCGATGGCAATGTCGATGGCGCTGGCCTGCGCGTGGCGGCCCACATTGCTCAGCATCTCCTGGAAGATGCGGAACACAGCGATGGCTGCAGGCTCGGGCAAGTGCAGGGTGGCGGGCACCTCCATCTGCCACGCCAGCTCCAGTTCGGCCGACTGCACAAACTCCTGCGCCTGCCACTCCAGCGCCGCCCACAGGCCCTGGTGGTCCAGGATGCTGGGGCGCAGGTCGGTGATGATGCGGCCCACGTTGTCCACGGCGTTTTCGATCAGGCGGCTCATGTTCTGGCACTTGCAGCGCATCTGGGTGCGCATGTCGCCCGCGGCCTCGGGCGTGCGCTCGCCCTGCTCGCCCAGGCGCTTGTGCAGCCAGTTCACATCCATCTTCAGCGCCACCAGCAGGCTGCCCAGCTCGTCGTGCACTTCGCGGGCGATGCGGGTGCGTTCGTCCTCGCGCACCTGCTCCGAGTAGGCGGACAGCTCGCGCAGCTGCGCCAGCGCCTGCGACAGCTCTTGTGTGCGCGCGGCCACTCGGCGCTCCAGCTCGTCATTGGCGCGGGCCAGTTCATCGTGCGCGCGCTGCAGCTCATCGGCGGCACGCTTGCGGCTGGTGATGTCCACAAAAGCGATCACGGCGCCCTGTACCTGGTCACCTTCAAGAATCGGGTGGCTGGAATACTCCACGGCAAACGCCGAGCCATCGCGGCACCAGAACACCTCGGTGTCCACACGACAGGGCAGACCCTGGCGGAACGCATTGAAGATGGGGCAGTCGCCGTCCGCATACGGGCTGCCGTCGGGGTGGCTGTGGTGGGTGAGCGCGTGCATGTTGCGCCCCATCACCTCATCGGCCGCAAAGCCCAGCATCTGCGCGCCCGCCCGGTTGATGAACACGCAGTTGCCCGCCAGATCAATGCCAAACACCCCCTCGCCCGTGGACTCCAGCAGCAGCCCCAAGCGGTTCTGCCAGAGGGCACTGGCACCGGCGGGCAGGTTCAGGACGTGGGTGGACATAGGGGTACCCAAGCAATGGCCGTGCCCAGGTGGCGACCAGGAACACATCGGGGACTGTGCGCCCGCCCGCCAACATCGCACAATAAGCGGATGCAAACCGCTCACCCGCCCTCTGTGGCCACTGTGGCCCCACCCCCGCCGTCGGTATGGCGCCCGCCCAGCCTGTCCGTGCGCTGGTGGCCCGTGTTCATGCGCAACCTGCTGGTCTGGCGCAAGCTGGCCATCCCCAGCCTGGTGGGCAACATTGCCGAACCGCTGATGTGGCTGGTGGCCTTTGGCTACGGCATGGGGGCCCTGGTGGGGCAGGTGAACGTGGGCGGCGCGGCGGGCGACACCAAGGTGCCCTACATCCTGTTCCTGGCCAGCGGCTCCATCTGCATGAGCGCCATGAACGCGGCCAGCTTCGAGGCGCTGTACTCGGCCTTCTCGCGCATGCATGTGCAAAAGACCTGGGACGGCATCATGAACGCGCCGGTGAGCCTCGACGATGTGGTGCTGGCCGAAATGCTGTGGGCGGCGTTCAAGGCGCTGTTCACCGTCACCGCCATCCTGGGCGTCATGCTGGCCCTCTCCATCAGCCACAGCCCCAAGCTGCTGGTGGCCTGGCCGGTGCTGCTGTTCGTGGGGGTGATGTTCTCCAGCATCGCACTCATCTTCAATGCGCTGGCCAAGGGGTATGACTTCTTCACTTACTACTTCACACTGGTGCTCACGCCCATGATGTTTCTCTCGGGTGTGTTCTTCCCGCGCGAGCAGTTGCCCCCCATCGTGCGCGCCATCTCCGACTGGCTGCCGCTGACCAATGCCGTGGAGCTGGTACGCCCGCTGTTCATGGACCAGTGGCCTGCCCACCCGTGGCGCCATGGCCTGGTGCTGGTGGTGACCACCGTGGTGGCCTTCTGGGTGGCTCTGGCCCTGACCCGCAAGCGCTTCAAAGCATGACCGCGCTGCTCGGCCCCAGCCATATCGCCATGGTGGCCAAGGGCGTGTCGGCCATCGTGGCGTCACGCGATGCGGCCCTGCGGCCGAGCATCATGCGGGCCGTGGGCAGTCGCATCAGCGGCGATGGGCTGGAGGTCACGGTGTACCTGCGGCGCAGCCAGTCCGAACAGTTGCTGCAGGACATTGCGCACACCGGAGAGATTGCCGTGGTCTTCAGCGTGCCGTCCACCCACCAGACGCTGCAGCTCAAGGCCCGCCGGGCCACGCAGCGCCCGGCCACTGATGGCGACCTGCCGGTGTTGCAGGCCTACCTGCAGTCCATGGTGCAGGAGGTGGGCCGGGTGGGTTATGGGCCGCAGTATGTGGGCGCCATGCTGGCAGCACCGCTGCAGGATGTGGTGGCCGTGAGCTTCACGCCCACCAGCGCGTTCGACCAGACACCGGGCCCACGCGCAGGCGCGGAGCTGTGTGCGCCGCCCGCACCACCCACACCCCCCCTACCGCAGCCATGAGCACCGCAGCGCCGTCCCTGCACAGCATCCGCCCCTGCCTGGAGGGCGCGATTCCCGCCATCATGGCGACCTGCGACCCTGACGGCACCCCCAACGTGGCCTACATCTCGCAGGTGGTCTATGTGGATGCGGGGCATGTGGCACTGTCGTTCCAGTTCTTCAACAAGACCCGCCAGAACATCTTGCGCAACCCGCGCGCGTCGGTGTTGGTGCTGGACCCGCTCACCGCCCATTTCTACCGCCTGCACCTGCTGTACGAACGCACCGAGGACAGTGGCCCGGTGTTCGAGAGCATGCGCGCGCAGCTGGCGGGCATCGCGTCGCATGCGGGCATGGCCGAGGTGTTTGAACTCAAAGGGGCCGACATCTACGCTGTGGAGCGCATCGAATCGGTGGCCGGCGAAGGCCTGCCGGCACCGGCACCACGTTCTGGCTTGCTGCACACGCTGCGCCTGTGCAGCGAGAGCATCGCGCGCTGCTCGGGGCTGGACGAGTTGCTGCAAGGCGCGCTGCAGGGCCTGCAGGACAAGCTGGGTATCCAGCACGCCATGGTGCTGATGCTGGACGCCAGCGCCCAGCAGCTCTACACGGTGGCCAGCTGCGGCTATGCCACGTCGGGCGTGGGTTCAGAAATCCGGCTGGGTCAGGGAGTGATCGGCATGGCTGCGCGCGAGCGCACGCCGGTGCGCATCAGCCACATGACGCACGCCGCCCTGTACAGCCATGCCATCCGCGAAAGCATGGACGCGCACGCCACACCCGATGCGCCCCCGTTGCGCGGCCTGGACATCCCCTACCCCGGCCTGCCAGAGCCGCACAGCCAGGTGGCGGTGCCGCTGCTGTCGGCCGGGCGCCTGCTGGGTGTGCTGTTTGCCGAGAGCCCCGAGGACATGCGCTTTGGTTTCGAGGATGAAGACCTGCTGGTGGCCATTGCGGGCCAGCTGGCCGCCGCCATCGACCTGCTGCAAGCCGCGCCCGATGCGCCCGAGCCGCTGCCTACTCCGACGACGGCACCGCCGGTTAGCGGCAGCGCGCTGCGGGTGCGCCACTTTGCGGCCAATGACAGCGTGTTCATCAACGACGACTATTTGATCAAGGGCGTGGCGGGCGCCATTGTCTGGAAGCTGCTGCGCGACCACCAGCACACCGGGCGCGTGGACTTCACCAACCGCGAACTGCGGCTGGACCCCGCCCTGCGCCTGCCCGATGTGGCCGACAACCTGGAGGCCCGCCTGCTATTGCTGCAGCGCCGCCTGCAGGAGAACTGCCCGCACATCCACATCGAAAAAACAGGGCGCGGGCGCTTTCGGCTGTGCGTGCTGCGCCCCGTGGTGCTGGAAGACGCTTGACGCCTTCACGCCACTGATTTCTCAAAGTCAGTGCACCAGACCCGGCACCACCGGCAGGCCCAGGCTGCGCATCAGCTTGGTCCACTCAGGCTGCGTGAGGTGCGGCTGCACTTGCGCCAGCACCGCTGCCAGCACAGGGGCAGGCGCATGCTGCTTCATGTCCGACAGCATGGCCGTGCGCTCGGCGGGTGACATGTAGGGCACCATCCAGCGGGCCACCACCATCATTTCCTGCGGCGGGATCGAGGCCACCAGCGCATCGTGCACGCCCGCCAGTTCCGCGTCGGTGTAGCACTGCCAGAGCACGCGGTTGTGCGCAGTCTCTTCCTCGTGCATGTGCTCAAAGTTGTGCGCCACAAACAGCGCCAGCTGGCGGTACAGGGCTAGGGTGGCTGCAGCTCGTGCGGGCTTGGCACAGGCCATCAGGTGGTTTACACCGTCCGCCAAAGCGACGATGGCCTGTTCGTGCTCCACATGTTCACCGGCAATGCTCTGGCTGGATCCGGGCTGGCGCGCCTCCATGGCGGCGTGCACGAACTGGTTCTCGTGGTGCAGGTGGGCGCGGCACAGGTCCAGCAGCTGCATCACGCGGTCGCAGGTGTGGGCAAACTCCAGGTCGTCCTCGACATCCATGCGGCCCAGGCCCAGCAGCGTGTCGGCCATGAAGGCGCGCAGCGCCTTGTGGATGCTGGCGTACATGTCCATGCGGGGGGCGGCGGGCTGGGCTTGTGTCAGTGCGGCAATTTCGCGGGCATCAATCTTCATCACGTTCTTTCATGGCCCCGGTGGGCTCTTTCAGCGCCTTTTTTTGGGCGCCGGGCCGGGTGCACCATGCACCCGTTTCCATGCAAAGAAGTCTAGAAATTCGCCGCGCTTTTGCCTGTTAAAAACTCCTTAAACAGACCCTTTGAAAACCTTAAAAATCGCGTTCCGGGCGCTAAACGTGAAATCGTTCACGGCGCGGCGCGCAGCAGGTACACCGCTTTTTCAGCAATCATCACCGTGGGCGCATTGGTGTTGCCGCTCACGATGCGCGGCATGATGGATGCATCCACCACGCGCAGGCCCGCGAGGCCATGCACACGCAGTTCGGCATCCACCACATCCAGCGGCCCAGGCCCCATGCGGCAGGTACCCACGGGGTGGTAGATGGTGTCGGCGTACTGGCGGATGAACTGCTCGATCTCGGCATCGCTGCGCGCACTGGCCGAGGCCGCCAGCTCCTTGGCGCCGAACTTCGCGAGCGCCGGTTGCATGAGGATCTCCCGCGTGCGTTTGAAGCCACGCACCATGCGCGCCATGTCATCGGGATCGGCCAGGAAGTTCGGGTCCACCAAAGGCAAGGCCATGGGGTCGCGGCTGACCAGCGTGACGGAGCCCCGGCTCTTGGGCTGCAGCAGGCACACGTGGGCCGAGTAGCCATGGCCGAACACGGTCTTGCGCCCGTGGTCCACCAGCTTGCCGATCACAAAGTGCAGCTGCAGGTCGGGCGCTGGCTCGGATGGGTCGCTCTTGATGAAGCCCCCCGCCTCGGCAAAGTTCGTGGTCAACATGCCCGTGCGGTGCTTGCGCCATTCGGCAATGCCGCGCAGCGTCTGCGCCATGCCCGACAGCGAGAGGCCGAACAGGTCCTTCAGATCGGGAGCGTCCAGCACCTGCACTACGTCGGGATGATCGTGCAGGTGCTGGCCCACGCCGGGCAGGTCGTGCAGCACCGGGATGCCGTGTTGCTGCATGTGTGCAGCAGGCCCCACGCCCGACAACATCAGCAGCTGCGGCGACAACAGTGCGCCCGCACTCAGCAGCACTTCGCGCCCCGCACGCACCTGCTTCAAGGCACCGCCCTGGCGGTATTCGACACCCACGGCGCGCGTGCCCTCGAACAGGATGCGCGTGGCGTGGGCACCGGTGATGACCTGCAGGTTGGAGCGCGCAAGGTGGGGCGTGAGGTAGCCCTTGGCCGCGCTGTGGCGCTCGCCGTTCTTGTGCGTGACCTGGTACAGGCCCACGCCCTCTTGGGTGGCCCCGTTGAAGTCGGTGTTGTGCGGGTACCCGGCCTGCACACCCGCTTCGGTGAAGTGGTGGCTGAAGCGGTTGGTCGAGCGCAAGTCGGCCACGTTGAAAGGCCCGCCCCGGCCATGCCAATCGTTGGCACCGCGCTCGTTGTTTTCGGCGCGCAGAAAGTAAGGCTTCACATCCTCCCAGCCCCAGCCCGGGTTGCCCTGCGCAGCCCAGTGGTCGTAGTCGGCATGCTGGCCCCGGATGTAGACCATGGCGTTGATGGAGCTGGAGCCCCCCAACACCTTGCCGCGCGGCTGGTAGCCGCGCCGGTTATTCAGCGCAGCCTGCGGCGTGGTGTTGAAGCCCCAGCCGTTCAGCTCGAACTTGGCCATCACGGCCAGCCCGGCGGGGCAGTGGATGAGCACGCTCTTGTCGGCGGGGCCCGCCTCCAGCAGGCAGACGCGCACGGAGGGGTCTTCGGTCAGGCGGCCAGCCAGCACGGAGCCCGCCGAGCCGCCGCCGATCACGATGTAGTCGAACATGTTGTTGTGTCTCCTCCGCCATGCTGCGCAGCGGCTTGTTGGTTCAGGTTTGACGCACGATAACCGAACGGTCGTGCGATTCGCCTTACCATTCCGTTCATCCGTTTCACTTTGAAGAGGGCTCTCTATATGACGATTCAGACCGTAGGCATCATCGGCGCAGGCACCATGGGCAACGGCATTGCACAGGCCTGTGCGGTGTCGGGCATCAACGTGGTGATGGTTGATATCTCCGATGCTGCAGTGCAAAAAGGCCTGGCCACCGTGGCCAGCAGCCTGGACCGCCTGATCAAGAAGGAAAAAATCACCGAGGCCGACAAGGCTGCGGCCCTGGCACGCATCCAAACCTCCACCAGCTACGACGACCTCAAAGCCGCGCAATTGGTGATTGAGGCCGCCACCGAAAACTACGAGCTCAAGCTAAAGATCCTCAAGCAGGTGGACGCACTGGTGGGCCCCGAGGTGCTGATCGCATCGAACACGTCTTCGATCTCCATTACCAAACTGGCCGCCGCCACCAGCCGCGCCGACAAGTTCATCGGCATGCACTTCTTCAACCCCGTGCCCATGATGGCGCTGGTGGAGATCATCCGTGGCCTGCAGACCAGCGATGCCACGCACGACGCCGTGAAGGCCCTGGCCGAGGCCCTGGGCAAAAGCCCCATCACCGTGAAGAACGCCCCTGGCTTTGTGGTCAACCGCATCCTGGTGCCCATGATCAACGAGGCCTTCTTCGTGCTGGCCGAGGGCCTGGCCACACCCGAGGACATCGACGCGGGCATGAAACTGGGCTGCAACCAGCCCATCGGCCCGCTGGCACTGGCGGACATGATCGGCCTGGATGTGTGCCTGGCCGTGATGGACGTGTACCTGACCGAGTTTGGCGACAGCAAGTACCGCCCCTGCCCGCTGCTCAAGGAAATGGTGGCCGCAGGCCGCCTGGGCCGCAAGACGGGCCAGGGTGTTTACACCTACTAACCGTTGAACGCGCTGCGTTGTCCCCCTGGGGACGGCGCAGTCCGCGCACCGGGTTTTCAATCGTGGAAACGAAAAGGAGACCCGGCCATGTCAGAAGTCAACACCACCACCCCATCCAGCACCACGCCCCCGCCCGAGGGCTGCATTGACACCCTGGTGCTCGGCCACGTACTGCTGATCGGCATCAACCGCCCGGCCAAGCGCAACGGCTGGACGCCGCCCATGTTCCGCCAGCTGGCGGAGGCCTACACCCGACTGGATGATGACCCCGACCTGCGCGTCGGTGTGCTGCATGCCATGGGCGACCACTTCACGGCCGGACTGGACCTGCCCGCCGTGAGCGCCTACATGCAGCGCGGCGAAAAAGCTATTCCCCTGGGCCTGGTGGAGCCCCATGACTACGGCCTGCCCGGCTACCGGCGCCGCACCAAGCCCATGGTGGTGGCGGTCAAGGGCATCTGCTTCACCGTGGGCATCGAGTTGATGCTGGGTGCCGACATCGTGGTGGCGGCCGACAACTGCCGCTTCTCGCAGATGGAGGTGCAGCGCGGCATCATGGCCACGGGCGGCGCCACGCTGCGCATGGCCGAGCGCGCGGGCACGGGCAATGCGCTGCTGCACCTGCTGACGGCCGACGAGTTCGGCAGCGCCGAGGCGTACCGCCTGAACTTTGTGCAGAAGGTGGTGCCTGCTGGCCAGGAGCTGGACGAGGCATTGGCGATTGCCCAGCGCATTGCCGCACAGGCGCCGCGTGCGGTGGTCGCCACGCGCCTGAATGTGCTCAAGGCCATAGAGCAAGGCCAGGCGGCCGCGGTGGCGGACTTCATCCCGGTGCAGAAGGAACTGGCCAACAGCGAGGACGCCGCTGAAGGCGTGCGCGCATTTGTCGAGCGACGGCCCGCGCAGTTCAGCGGGCGCTGAGGGCCTGGTGGTGCGTCGCCGCCAGAACCACCACGCACCAAACTCCAATCCAAATCGACCGCTAGCGCAGATAAATCAAGCGCCAAATGCTCCACTATTGATAGCACCTCCTGAGGGCGACGTGGATGCGGCACCCCCGCATGCGCCAGCGGGACGCGCGAATAGCACCGATGGCGCGGCGCCGCTCCCCCACCCACACAATCCCATTCATTAACAAAGTTTTTCACAATTCAATTGCGCACAATTGAATTCACACCCACAATTCACCCCATGCCCAGCCACAGCACACCCCACACTCCCAGCCCCGCCATCCTGCGGCTGGACAACCAGGTCTGCTTTGCGCTGTATTCCGCCTCGCTGGCAATGACCAAGCTGTACAAACCGCTGCTCGACCAGATCGGCCTGACCTACCCCCAGTACCTCGTGATGCTGGTGCTGTGGGAGCAGGATGGCGTCACGGTCTCCGAGCTGGGCGAGCGCCTATTTCTGGACTCCGGCACGCTCACGCCGTTGCTCAAGCGCCTGGAGGCGCAGGGCCACATTGCCCGGTTGCGCGATGTGCAGGACGAGCGCCGTGTGCGCATCACCCTCACGTCGCAAGGCCGCGCGCTGCGCAACCAGGCCGAAGCCATTCCACCGTGCGTGCTGCAAAGCAGCCAGTGCTCGATTGCCGAGCTGACCACCTTGACCACCGAACTCAAGCAGCTGCGAGACCGGCTCAGCGAGCAACGCTGACGGCCTGCAGACAACGCAAGAACCGATTCCCTCCACCGCCCGCCAGTGGGCAACAACCGCAAGGAAGACACCATGACCACACTCGAAAAAGTCCTGTACACCGCCAAGTCGCACGTGACCGGTGGCCGCGACGGCGCCGCCAAGACCGATGACGGCCGCCTGGACGTCAAGCTGTCCTCGCCCGGCACGTCCGGCACCGGCACCAACCCCGAGCAGCTGTTTGCCTCCGGCTACGCAGCCTGCTTCATCGGCGCCATGAAGGCGGTGGGCGGCAAGATCGGCATCCCCGTGCCCCAGGACGTGTCCATCGACGCCGAAGTGGACCTGGGCCCCATCCCGAACGCCTACGGCATCGCCGCCCGCCTGGCCATCAGCCTGCCCGGCCTGGACAAGGAAACCGCCCAGAAGCTGGTGGACGCAGCCCACCAGGTCTGCCCCTACTCCAACGCCACGCGCGGCAACATCGACGTGACCATCACGCTGGTGTAAGCCATGGGCCGCCAGTTGCTTCCCCGCATCGCGGTGGCCCTGGTGGCCATCGAGCATGTGTACATCCTCGTGCTCGAAATGTTCTTCTGGAACAAGCCCCTGGGCATGAAAACCTTCAACCTGACCCAGGAGCTGGCCGACGCCACCACCACGCTGGCGGCCAACCAGGGGCTGTACAACGGTTTTCTGGCGGCAGGCCTGTTCTGGGGGCTGTTCACCGGCAACCGGGTGTTCAAGATCTTCTTCCTGGCCTGCGTGATCGTGGCCGGGGTGTTTGGCGCCGCCACCGCAGCGCCCAAGATCTTCTTCAGCCAGGCGCTGCCCGCGATCATTGCGCTGGGCCTGGTGTTGGCGCTGGACAAAAAACCCGCCGTACAGCGCAGCCTCTGAGCTATCAAATCAATAGCTGCTGCCGCCCTATAGACGGGCGGTAGCAGCTATTTTTGCTTTGAATCCGGGAAAGCACGGCGGCCTGCAAGCTGCCATTCAGCCATGCGCGCGATGATGGGGTTGGAGACAACACCATGAAAATCGCCCTGCTGTCCGACATCCACGCCAACCGACAGGCCCTGGACACCTGCCTGCAACACGCCCGCGCCCAGGGCGCCGAGCAGTTTGCGCTGCTGGGCGACCTGGTGGGCTACGGCGGCGAGCCCGTGGCCGTGGTAGAGCAGGTGCGCGACCTCGCCCAGCAAGGCGCCCTGTGCGTGCTGGGCAACCACGACGCCATGGCCCTGGCGCCGCCCGCCAATCCGCGCAACCGCAGCGAGCTGGGCGCGCAGTGGACACACGACCAGCTCGGCAACAGCCACATCGCCTTTTTGCAGTCGCTGCCGCTCACCGCACGTCTGGGCAGCAGCGCGCTGCTCGTGCATGCCAGCGCCGACATGCCGGAGCAATGGCGCTACGTGGAGGACTCGAACGCCGCCGAGCGCAGCATGACGGCGGCCCAGGCCCTTGACCCCGCCATCCGCTACGTGTTCTGCGGCCATGTGCATGAGCAGGTGCTGTACTTCCTCACGCCCACCGCCAAGCTGATGCGTTTTGCGCCCGAGCCCGGCGTGCCCGTGCCTGTGCCACCGCACCGCCAGTGGCTGGGCATCGTGGGCTCGGTGGGCCAGCCGCGCGACGGCGATGCGCGCGCCATGTACGCACTGTTCGACGACACCGCCAGGCAGATCACCTTCTACCGCGTGCCGTATGACCACCTGGCCGCCGCCGCCGCCATCCGCGCGGCAGGACTGCCCGCGTTTTATGCCGACAGGCTGGAGCATGGTCAATGAAACTGCTCGAACCCGGCACCGAGATCGACGGCTTTCGCGTGGTGGACTGCATCCACGCGGGTGGCATGGCCCACATCTACGCGGTGGAATACGCGCAGGCCGACCGCAGCCCCGGCTTTGCCATGGCGATGAAGATCCCGCGCATGACGGCGGGCGACGGGGCCGAGAACATCGTGAGCTTCGAGGTCGAGCTGCAGATCCTGCCCGTGCTCAGCGGCCCGCATGTGCCGCGTTTTGTGGCGGCGGGCGACCTGGTGCGTCTGCCCTACCTGGTCATGGAATACATCCCCGGCCAGACGCTGCAGCACTGGCTGGACGAAGGGCCTGGCCGCTGCGACACAGCAACCATCGCACGCCTGGGCGCGGCCACCGCGCGCGCGGCGCACAGCCTGCACCAGCAGAACGTGTGCCACCTCGACCTCAAACCGGCCAACGTGCTCATCAAAGAAGATGGCACGGCCGTGCTGCTGGACTTTGGCCTCTCGTGCCACGCCCACTACCCCGACCTGCTGGCCGAGGAAATGCGCCAGGCCGTGGGCTCGCCCGCCTGGATTGCGCCCGAGCAAGTGGTGGGCGTGCGCGGCGACCCGCGCAGCGACATCTTTGCCATCGGCGTGATGCTGTACGAGCTGGCCACGGGCGAGCTGCCCTTTGGCGCGCCCACCACCAGCGGCGGCATGCGCCAGCGTCTGTGGATGACGCCCGCGCCGCCGCGCAAGCACCGCGCCGACATCCCGCCCTGGCTGCAGGAAGTCATCCTGCGCTGCCTGGAGCCTGAGGCAGGGAGCCGCTACCCGTCGGCCGCGCACCTGGCCTTCGACCTGTCGAACCCCGAACAGGTGCAGGTTACCGAACGCGGCGAACGCACCGAGCGCACTCCACTGCGCACGCATGTGCGCCGCTGGCTGCGTGCTGCGGGCATGCACTACACGCCCAGCCCCCTGCCCTCGCAGCAGATCGAGGACACGCCCATCCTCATGGTCGCCGTGCCCCATGCCGATGTGAGCGATGCCACGCTGTACTCGCTGCGCCAGGCCGTGGCCCGCTCGCTGGGCATCCGCCCCGGCGCGCGGCTGGCCTGCGTGACGGTGATCTCGCCGGGCGCCAGCAGCACCAGCGACAGTGAGCGCAGTGAAACCACGCTGCACCGCCAGCACATGGCACGCCTGCGCCAGTGGGCCCAGGGTCTGGACCTGACCGGACATGCCGTGAGCTACCACGTGCTCGAAGCGGGCGACGTGGCCCAGGCGCTGGTGCGCTATGCGGCCAGCAACCACGTGAGCATGATGATCCTGGGCGCCGCCACGCACGGGCTGCAGATGCAGCGCTTCATCGACACCGTGCCCATCCGCGTGGCGCGTGATGCGCCCTGCACCGTCATCCTGGTCAAACAGGCGCTGCCGTTCGAGCAGCTGGGCCAGACGTTCCCGGGCTAAGCGCCCGTTCAAAGAGTGGGCCCCGCTGTCGCCGAGGTGGCGCGGCCCGCTTGAGCCGCGCCGGGCTTTCGTTTAGCGTGGCGGCATGAGCACCACCACCCTCCTCGTGCGCCAGGACAACCTGGCCAGCACCCGCCTGTTGACCGCCGACGACACCCCGCTGGAAGGCGGCCAGGTCCGCGTGCGGGTCGAGTCGTTTGCCCTCACGGCCAACAACATCACCTACGCCGCGCTGGGCGACATGCTGAACTACTGGCAGTTCTTCCCCACGGGCGAGGCAGGCTGGGGCATCGTGCCCGTGTGGGGCTTTGGCACGGTGACAGAGTCACAGCACCCCGAGGTGGCCGTGGGCGAGCGCCTCTATGGCTACTGGCCCATGGCCAGTCAGGCCGTGCTGTCGCCCCAGCGCGTCAACCCCACAGGCTTCAGTGACGGCGCCGCGCACCGCGCGGGCCTGCATGCGGTCTACAACCACTACCTGCGCACCGGCACCGACGGGCTGTACCGCGCCGACAACGAGGACGTGCAGGCACTGCTGCGGCCGCTGTTCATCACCTCGTGGCTTATCGACGATTTTCTGGCCGACCAGCAGTTCTTTGGCGCCCGGCGCATGCTGCTGTCCAGCGCGTCGAGCAAAACGGCCTACGGCACCGCCTTCCAGCTTGCACAGCGGGAGGGCATCGAGGTCATTGGCCTCACCTCGCCGGGCAATGTGGCGTTTTGCGAAAGCCTGGGCTGCTACAGCCGCGTGGTTACCTACGACGCACTGGACAGCATCGACAGTGCCACACCCAGCGTGTACATCGACTTTGCGGGCAGCGTGGGCCTGCGCCAGCGCATCCACGCCCACTTCACGGGCCTGGCCTACAGCTGCTCGGTGGGCGCCAGCCACGTGCAGGACCTGGGCGGCGCAGGCCAGTTGCCCGGCCCGCGCCCGGTGATGTTCTTCGCCCCCGCCCAGGTCAAGAAGCGCCACGCCGACTGGGGCGCCCAGGGCCTGAACGAGCGCCTGGTGGCGGCGTGGAACCAGTTCAGCACCGCCGTGTCGGCCGGGCCGCAGCCTTGGCTGGTGGTGCAGCACCATACAGGGCCCCAGGCCACGCAGGCGCTGTTTGCGGGCGTGCTGGCGGGCAGCGGCGACCCGCGCGCCGGGCATATCGCGACGATGCTGCCTGGCTGAAACGCTATGCCGGGCCGTCAAGGGCGCGGCGGCGACAATGGGGCATGACCCCATTGCCCCCCGATACCGCTGCCAACGCCTCGAACGACCAACACCCCTACGCCCGCCTCACGCCCGACCAGGTGCTGGACGCGCTGGCCAGCGTGGGCCTGTATGGCGATGGCCGCCTCATGGCCCTGTCGTCGTACGAAAACCGGGTGTACCAGGCCACGCTGGAAGACGGCGAGCGCGTGGTGGCCAAGTTCTACCGCCCAGGCCGCTGGAGCGAGGCGCAGATCCTCGAAGAACACGCCTTTGCCGCCGAGCTGATGGCCGCCGAGGTGCCCGCCGTGGGCCCGCTGGTGCTGAACGGCACCACCCTGCACCAGCACGATGGCTTTGCGTTTTCCGTCAGCCCCTGGCGCGGCGGGCGCCAGCCCGAGCTGGACGACTTCGAGGTGCTGGAATGGATCGGCCGCTTTCTGGCGCGCATCCACACCGTGGGTGCGGCCCAACCGTTTGTGCACCGGCCGCTGCTGGACCTGGAGACCTTTGGCACGGCATCGCGCGACTGGCTGCTCACGAACGAGATCATTCCGCTCGACATGCAGGCCACCTGGAAGGCCCAATGCGACAAAGCTCTTGAATTGATAGCTGCCAGCGCTTATCCATCAAGCGATGGAGCCTCATTTGGCTTAAATAACGAGACAGCAATCCGCCTGCATGGCGACTGCCACCCCGGCAACATCCTCTGGACTCCGCTGGATGAATGGGGCCGGGGCGGCCCGCATTTTGTGGACCTGGACGACGCGCGCATGGGCCCGGCCGTGCAGGACCTGTGGATGCTGCTGTCGGGCGACCGGCGCCAGCGTACCCACCAGCTCGGCGCCCTGATCGACGGCTACGAGCAGTTCCGCAGCTTCGACCGCCGCGAACTGGCGCTCATCGAGCCGCTGCGCACGCTGCGCCTCATCCACTACAGCGCGTGGCTCGCGCGCCGCTGGCAGGACCCGATCTTTCCCGTCAACTTCCCGTGGTTTGGCACCAGCGACTACTGGCGCGGGCAGGTGGACATGCTGATCGAGCAGATTGAGGCCATGCAGGAAGAGCCCCTGGTGGCGTGAGATGAACGCACTGAGCCGCCTGCGCTGCGGTGTGTTGTGGTGCATGCCGCTGCGGCGCCTCGGAGAGGCGCCAGAGGCGCCCGGGCATTGCAAACGATTGTCAACCCGTGTGCACAGGGGCGCGATGTCGCGCAACATCCAGAGACGCCTTCCTGGAAAGGCGTTTTCTGACTTGCGAAGGGCGCTAGCGCCCGAAGACCGACACCATGCGCATTGCCGTCCTGCACGACGACCCCCTCTTGCCCGACATGATCCGGAGCGCCCTTGAGCGCCACCACCATATCTGCCATTTCTATACCAGCGGTGCGAGCCTGCTCAAGGACACACGGCACGAAACCTTTGACCTGCTGATCTCTGGCTGGCACCTGCCGGACATGGACGGCATCGAGGTCATCCAGCGCCTGCGCGAGATGGTCGGCCAGCAGCTGCCCATCCTTCTGGTCACACGCCGCAATGAAGAACGTGACGTGATCGAAGCGCTCAACCGGGGCGCGGACGACTACATGGTCAAACCCCTGCGTGTGGGGGAGCTGGTCGCCCGCGTTGCGGCCTTGCTGCGGCGGGCGTATCCGCAGGCCATGGGCCAGCAGCTGGTCTTCGGCCCCTACCGGTTCGATCCGGAGAAGCGGCTGTTGTCCCTGCACGGCGAGCCACTGGCGCTGAAGAACCTGGAATACGAACTCGCCCTTTTCATGTTCCGCAACGCGGGCCGCCTGTTGTCGCGCGCGCACCTGCGCGAAGCGGTGTGGGGCGAGCGCAGCGAAGCACCTTCACGCTCGCTCGACACCCACGTTTCGCGCCTGCGCACCAAGCTGCAGTTGACGCAGCAGGCCCACGGCTATTCGATCACGGCCATCTATGGCATGGGGTACCGGCTGGACACGGTAGACACGGTGGCCCTGGCCGACCCACGCGGCTGACACGCCGCGCGCAGGGCGGCGCACAAGCCGCCACGTGCTCCTTCCCTGAACAACAAAAAAAGGCCAGCACGCTTTGCAGCGTGCTGGCCTTTTGGCGTTCAGCCCGCCGCCGCGAAGTGATCGCGGCGGTGGTGGCTGCCGGGCTACCGGCGGCGGCCCATGGCAGGGTGCTGCCAGGCCATCAGACCCAGCAATGCAGCCAGCAGGATCAGGCCCCATTCCGACAGCGTCGGAATGTTGCTGGCGTTGCCCGTCACCGTCGTCGAGGCGCTGGACGTGTTGTTGCTAGGGTTGGTGTCGCCCGGCGCATCCACCGTGGCAGAGTTCACCAGAGGACGCGCACCGCTGTAAGGGGTGGCCAGGGTGGTGTTGATCGTGAAGGTGCGCGATGCCCCCACCGCCAACGCTCCGACGCCGCAGCTGACAGTCCCGGCCGCGTTGACGCAACCTGGCGCTGAAACAAAGTTCACCCCGGCTGGCAGCACGTCCACGACCTGCGCTCCATCACTGGCCAGCGGGCCATTGTTGGTGACCACCAAGGTGTAGGCGAGCGCAGCGCCGGGCGTAAGAGGACCTGCCGGCGCTGTCTTGTTCAGTGCCAGATCCGTGGCCACGGTAAAGCGGCGCGCGGTGGTGTCATGGGTCACCACGTTGTTGGCCAGCGTGGTCTCGGTTTCGTCCACCACCACACTCGCCTGGTTGAAGGCCGTGCCGCTGGTGGCGCCATTGACGGTAAGGGTCTCCGCGCGCATGACGTAGGTGATGGTGGCGCTCTGGCCGCTGCTCAGCCCCGGAAAGCTACAGGTCAGCGTGCCGCTGGTCGCCCCCATCGTGGGTTCGGTACACGCGCCGCCTGCATTCACCGTGAGCGCGCCCTGGTAGCTGAAGGTGGCCGTGGGCGAGGAGCCCGGTGCGGGGAAGATGTCGGTCATCACCACGTTGGTGCCAAACGACGGGCCGCTGTTATTCACCGTGATCGTGTAGGTCGTGTTTTGTCCGAGGTCGACCGGATCAGCGCTGTCCACCTTGTTCACCAGGATGTCCAGCTGCGCGGCAGTGACCGGGGTGCTGGTGGTGGCGCTGTTGTTGGCGGTGTTCGACTCGGCGGTTGCCGTGGTCGCAGCCACACTGTTGACCACCGTGCTGCCCGTTGCACTGCCCAGGGGGCGCATGCGGTAGTTCACCGTCTGCTGCGATCCGGAATTGATGCTGGCCCAATTACAGGTGAGCGTTCCGCCCACCGTGCCCGCGGCGATGGGCGCGCAGCTGCCGCCCCCGCTCACGCTCACCACGTCGATAAAGGCGGCATTGGACGGCAGGGTGTCCACCATCTGCACGGTCTGTGCCGTGGAAGGCCCTGTGTTGCCAATCGTCGCCACGAAGGTGATGGGAGCCCCGGCCGCAACGGTGGACGGAGTGGCCGTCTTGGCAGCCGTCACATCCACGATGGCCGTGACCTGGCTGGTCACGCTGCCACTGTTGTTGGCCTGGTTGGGGTCGCCCACGTCGGTAGAGCGCACGGTCGCGGTGTTGGTGCGCGGGCCACTGACGGCAATGCTGGGGCGCACCACCACGGTCACGGTGGCCTGCGCGCCGGAGTTCAGCGTGCCCAGGTTACAGCTCAGGTTCTGCGAGGTGCCGTTGGTGACAGCGTTGGGCGTGCAGCTACCTTGCGAGGCCACGGCAGATTGAAACCCCCCGGTGTTCACAAGACTGCCCAGCGTATCCGACACCACCACGTTCGTGGCAGCGGCCGGGCCGACGTTGTCCACGGTGATGACATAGGTCAGGTTCTGGCCCGCGACCACAGGGTCGGGCGCAGCGGTCTTGGACACGACACGCAGGTCGGCCTCGGTGGCCGTGGAGGTCACGCCCACACCCACGCAGTTGTTCGCACCGTTGCTGTCCACGCGCACACCCGCCCCCAGCGCCACGCAGGCGTTGTTGGTGGCGGTGCCAGTGCCCGTCAGCACGGCCGACACCGTGACGGCAGGGGCATTGGTATTGGCGTTCAGGCCGGTAGAGCGCGAGCAGGCCCAGTTGCCGGGGCCGGTGAACGGCAAAGCGTCGCAAGTCCAGCCCGTCGCGCTGACCAGGCTGTCGAGCCTCACGCCCGCCGGCACCTGGTCGGTGATGGTGATGGTCTGGCCATTGGGCACGGCCAGCGGCCCGGTATTGCGCGCGGTCAGCGTGTAATTGAACGCCTGGTTCGGCACCACGGGGTTGATGCTGGCCGTCTTGGTCAGCTGCATGTCGGCGTCGTTGCTGGCCGTCACGTTGACCGAAGCCGAATTGTTGGCGGGCACCGGGTCTGGCAGCGCCGTGCTGATACCGGCCGTGTTGCCTAGCGTGCCTGCGCTGTTGGCCGTGGCGGTCACGGTGATCGTGGGCATGTTGCTGAAGTTGGCACCGGTGTATTCGGTGCGCGTGCAGGTGATCGTGGCGTCACAGACCCAGCCCGTGCCGACGGCAGATACGAAGCTGAGTCCGGCGCCCAGCGTATCGGTCACGGTGACCGGCTGACCCGCCAGCGACACCCCGCCGTTGAGGCGCGGCGTGAGCGTGTACACCACGTTGGCACCCTGGGCCACGTTGGAGCTGGCGGCTGTCTTGGTGATGGACACGTCGGCACCCGAGGTGGACGTCACGTCCGCCGACGTGGTGTTGTTGGCGGTGTTGCCATCGGGCATGGCGGAGTTGTCGGGCTTGATGCCATCGATGGCAAAAGCTGCCGTCACCGTGCCATTGACGTTGGACACGGCGGGAACCGTCAGCACCGAGGCGGACGCTCCACTGGCCAGGGTGCCCGTGCGCGTGCAGGTCACATTGCCGCTGCTCAGCGGATAGCCGCCCGACGGCGTGCAGGACCAGCCCGTGCCTGTCGGAACAGAGGTAATCGACGCGCCGGCTGGCACTGTGAAGGTAATGCGCTGGCTGCCATCGGCCGCGTTCGGGCCGTTGTTGGCAGCCTGCAGCGCGTAGCTGTAGGCCTGGCCGGCCACAACGTTGGCCGTGGAGGGCGTAGCCACCAGCGCAAGGTCGGCCGCCTGCGTGGCGGTGGTGTCCTGCACGCTGTTGACGTTGTTGCTGGTGTTCGGGTCGGACGTGGCGCTGCCAGCCGTGGCGGTGTTGGTCCAGACCCCGGCGGAAGGCAGCCGCACCCGGATGGTCACGGTCTGGTTGCTGTTGAACGGGATATTGCCCAACGTGCAATCGACGACACCCGCCGCCTGGCTGCAGGTGCCTGCGGTGGTGGCCACATCCACGAACGTGGAGCCCACCGGGAGTGTGTCCGTCAGCGTGACGCCGGTGGCGCCGTTGGGGCCGTTGTTGTCGATGCGCAGCGTGTACGTGAAGATGCCGCCTGCGGGCCCGGGGTCCGGCGAATCCGCATGGTTGACCACCAGGTCGGCAGACTGCGCCATGGCTGCACCCGCAAACAGGCCACCCGCCAGCAAGAGCCAGCGGAAGCGGCGTACCGCGCTGTGCGCAGGGCTTGTAGCAGGCTGCGCGGGCCCACTGGATGTGCGCGCGCGCCAGAAGGCGCATGCGCCCTCCCAAGATCGCGTCAATTGATAAAGCATCAAAAATACTCCTGAGGTGAATGGCTCCGACTTCCGGCCACGCCGCAACCTCACCAGGCCCCGAGGGGCTGGCAAAAAATGCAGGGAGTGCGTGGATGTACCGTGGCCGCCACGGACCAAGGCTGGGTTGGAATTTATCGACGGACGGGGGCGCAATCCGCCCGGCAACAATCGTTAACGGTTGCGAACGGTATTGCGTATTGTTTGCACCACGGGTGCACGCCACCCCGGTGGGCAGCACGGGTGGTGGACCGGCTGGGGGCCCCTGGGCTATGCTGCGCCATCTTCGATCTACCGCGAGTTGGCCCACCCATGAAGGACATGTTTCGCACGCTCCTCTCCATTCGCCAGAAGCGCAAGCCCGCTCCCGTGGGGCCTTTGCCCGCCGTGGGCACCGTGATCCTGCGGGGGCAGGTCAAGATGGCCGTCACCCATCCGCTGCCCAGGGAACTGTGGGACTGGCTGGTGCTGTCGGGCTGGCGCAACCTGCCGGTCAAGAACGACCGGCGCAAGGGACTGCGTTTGCCAGAGGGAGCGCTCAAGGAGCTGATCGACACCCCCTCGCAGGAACGCAACCAGGCACACAGCCGCATCCTGGAGCAGGCCCAGCCCGAAGATTGAGCGGCTTTGGAATGCCCATAAAAAATACCGGTGGTGCCAGGCACCACCGGTATTTACTACTATTTTTATAGCATCTAGCGCTTGATGGACAAGCGCCAGAGGCCGATTTGGCCTAAATTTTTACACCAGCAAGGCGTTCACGCGCTTCACATACGCGGCGGGGTCTTCAGGCAAGCCGCCCTCGGCCAGCAGGGCCTGGTCGAACAGGATGTGCGCCAGGTCGTGGAAGTGCACACTGCCATCGAGCTTCTTGACCAGCGCGTGCTCGGCATTCACCTCCAGCACAGGTTTGGTCTCGGGCGCCTGCTGGCCAGCCTGCTTGAGCATGCGCGCCAGCTGGGTGCTCATGCCATCGTCCTGCACCACCAGGCAGGCGGGTGAATCGACCAGGCGCGTGGTCACGCGCACGTCTTCGGCTTTGTCCTTGAGCGCTTCTTTCAGCTTGGCCAGCACAGGCTTGAAGGCTTCGGCGGCTTCTTCAGCGGCCTTCTTCTCGGCTTCGTCCTGCAGCTTGCCCAGGTCCACCGCACCCTTGGCCACGCTTTGCAGCGGCGTGCCGTCAAACTCGTGCAGGTAGTTCAACGCCCACTCGTCCACGCGGTCGGTCATCAGCAGCACTTCGATGCCCTTCTTCTTGAAGACTTCGAGCTGTGGGCTGTTCTTGGCGGCGGCCAGGGTGTCGGCGGTGATGTAGTAGATCGCCTCCTGGCCTTCCTTCATGCGGGCCTTGTAGTCGGCAAAGCCGACCGTCACGGCGTCGCTGGTGGTGCTGGCAAAACGCAGCAGCTTGGCCAGGCGCTCGCGGTTGCCAAAGTCCTCGCCCAGGCCTTCCTTGAGTACGGCGCCAAACTCGCTGTAGAACTGCGTGTACTTGCCTTCCTTGGCCTTGTCGTCGGCATCCACCACATCGGTCACGCCGTCGGCATTGGCGGCGGTGTCGTGCTTGTCGTGTTTGGCCAGGTCTTCCAGCATCGAGAGCACGCGCTTGGTCGAGCCTTCGCGGATGGCACGCACGTCGCGGCTTTCCTGCAGCAGCTCGCGGCTCACGTTCAGCGGCAGGTCGGCCGAGTCGATCACACCCTTGACGAAGCGCAGGTAGGTGGGCATCAGCGCTTCGGCGTCGTCCATGATGAACACACGCTTCACATACAGCTTCACGCCAGCCTTCTTGTCGCGGTTCCACAAATCGAATGGCGCCTTGGCGGGGATGTACAGCAGCTGCGTGTACTCGGTGTTGCCTTCCACGCGGTTGTGCGCCCATGTCAGCGGGGCCTCGTGGTCGTGGCTGATGGTTTTGTAGAACTCGGCGTACTGCTCTTCGGTGATGTCCTTCTTGGGGCGCGTCCACAGGGCGCTGGCCTTGTTGATGGTTTCCCACTCGCCGGTCTTGACCATGCTGCCGGGCTGGCGGCCGCCGTTTTCGTCATTGGGGTTGATCAGCTCGCCGTCTTTCCACTCTTCCTTTTCCATCAGGATGGGCAGGCTGATGTGGTCGGAGTATTTGGCGATGACCTGCTTGAGCTTCCAGGCGTTGAGGTATTCCTCGGCATCGTCGCGCAGGTGCAGGATGATGCTGGTGCCGCGCTGAGCGCGGGTGATGGTTTCCACCTCGAAGTCGCCTGTGCCGCCACTGATCCAGCGCACCCCTTCTTCGGCCGAAAGGCCCGCACGGCGCGATTCCACAGTGATCTTGTCGGCCACGATGAAGCCGGAGTAGAAGCCCACGCCGAACTGGCCGATGAGCTGAGCATCTTCCTTCTGGTCGCCTGAGAGACGGCCCATGAAGTCCTTGGTGCCGCTCTTGGCGATGGTGCCCAGGTGGTCGATGGCTTCTTGCTGGCTCATGCCGATGCCGTTGTCGGTGATGGTCAGCGTCTTGGCGGCCTTGTCGAAGGTCACGCGCACTTCGAGGTTGGGCGCGTCTTCAAACAGCGCGGAGTTGTTCAGGCCTTCAAAACGCAGCTTGTCACAGGCGTCCGACGCGTTGGAGATCAGCTCGCGCAGGAAGATCTCCTGGTTGGAATACAGCGAATGGGTGACCAGGTGCAGCAGTTGCGCTACTTCGGCCTGGAAAGACAGGGTTTGTTTTGTGCTCATGGTGTCTTGGAGGTTGCTGTGTAAGGTGCAAAAAGAACGCGTTTCACGCCCAGGAGGCCAGGAAAGGCATTCGCGCGTGTTCACCTCGGGGCGGACTCGGTGATTTCAAGGGTTGCACTGTGCGGCGCACACCCCTCACCACCCGCGGCCCGCACCGAAGCCATCCCGCACAGCCATTTCGGCGCTGAAGATTGTTGACAATTTGCAG
The DNA here is from genome assembly GCF_057597245.1 of Acidovorax sp. NN32. Taxonomy (NCBI): domain Bacteria; kingdom Pseudomonadati; phylum Pseudomonadota; class Betaproteobacteria; order Burkholderiales; family Comamonadaceae; genus Acidovorax; species Acidovorax sp. NN32. The sequence goes on along the minus strand of NZ_CP199679.1, from coordinate 662,308 downwards.
GCATTTGGCAGCAATTTCTGTCATTTAGACCCCATAAGATGCACGCCACCGAAGGCGCTCGGTGCGAGGCCGCCTTCCCATCCTCTGCCCCTTTCCTCCGGAGCCCTCTTGCCATGCCCACATCCCTGAAAAAATGGTCCGCCGAGTTCCTCGGCACGTTCTGGCTGACATTTGGCGGTTGCGGCAGCGCCGTACTGGCTGCCGCCTTCCCGCAGCTGGGTATCGGTTTTGTCGGCGTGTCCCTGGCCTTTGGCCTCACAGTGCTGACCGGGGCCTATGCGCTGGGGCCGATCTCGGGCGGGCATTTCAACCCTGCCGTGTCGGTAGGGTTGGCGTTGGGGGGCCGGTTCAAGGCGTCCGAGCTGCCGGGCTACGTGGTGGCCCAGGTGCTGGGCGCCATTGCTGCAGCGGCCGTGCTGTACCTCATTGCCACGGGCAAGCCAGGCGCAGACATCTGGGGCTTTGCCACCAATGGTTACGGCGAACACTCCCCAGGCGGCTATGGGCTGATGGCCGCCGTGGTGACGGAGGTCGTGCTGACAGCCATCTTCCTCATCGTGATCCTGGGCGCCACGGCCAAACGTGCGGCGAGCGGCTTTGGCGGCCTGGCCATCGGCATGTGCCTCACGCTCATCCACCTGATCTCCATCCCGGTGACCAACACCTCGGTCAACCCGGCCCGCAGCACCGGTCCGGCGCTGTTTGGCCCAGCCTATGCGCTGTCGGAACTGTGGGTCTTCTGGGCCGCGCCCATTGCAGGCGCACTGCTGGGCGCCGCCATCTACCGCGCGCTGCTGAGCGACGACTGAAGTGAAACACCCCCTGAGTCGCTTCGCGCCTTCCCCCTCTCTCGCCTCGCTGCGCGAGCCGGGAGGGGGACGCTCCCAGCGCGGCGGGGCGGCCCTTGCGCGGGAGCACTGGCCTGGACCGCGCCAGCTTCGTGCGCCCGTGGGTGGCGCGAAGCGCAAGGTATCACTGGTGCGACGTGCCTGCCGCGCTACAGCACTGTCTGCAGCTTCCAGCCTGGCATTCCGGTTGAATGCAAACCATGCGGGCCTTGTGGCGGCCTGCCCCGTCAGCCTTCCAGCGTGATGCGCTGCACCAGCGACTGCAGGATCTGGTCGGCCTTGTCATTGGCCACCTGGCAGGTGCCCGCTGCGGCATGCCCACCGCCCCCGAACTCCAGCATGAGGTTGCCGATGTGAACCTGGCTGCTGCGGTCCAGGATGGACTTGCCGGTGGCCAGCACCGTGTTCTGTTTTTGCAACCCCCACATCACGTGGATGGAGATGTTGCAGTCAGGGAACAGCGCGTAGATCATGAAACGGTTGGTGGCCCAGATGGTGTCCTCCTCGCGCAGATCGAGCACGACCAGCTTGCCGATGCGGATGGCGCAGCGCTGCAACTGCTCCTGGGCCTTGGGGGCGTGTTCGCGGTAAAGCTGCACGCGCTCCTGCACATCGGGCAGGGCCAGGATCTCTTCAATGGTGTGGTCGCGGCAGTACTGGATGAGATCCATCATCAGTGCGTAGTTGCTGATGCGGAATTCGCGAAAGCGCCCGAGACCCGTGCGCGAATCCATCATGTAGTTCAGCAGCACCCAGCCCTGGGGGTCGAGGATGTCTTCGCGCGAATACTGGGCCGAGTCGGCCTGGTCCACCGCCGCCATCATCTCGTCGGTGATGCGCGGAAAGGCCGCCTTGCCGCCGTAGTGGTTGTAGACCACACGGGCTGCCGAGGGGGCATGGGCTTCGATGATGTGGTTTTCGGAGCGCCGCCCCGAATTGCGCACGGTTTCGGACTCGTGGTGGTCGAACACCAAATGGGCCCCGGGCACATAGGGCAGGTTGGTGGTGATGTCACGGCTGGTGATGGCAATCTTGCCGTCCTGCATGTCCTTGGGGTGGACGAAGGTGATCTCGTCGATGAGGTTGAGCTCATTGAGCAGCACGGCGCACACCAAGCCGTCAAAGTCGCTGCGGGTTACCAGGCGGTATTTCACGTCACTCACTAGCTTCTCCTTGTTACATATCTCGTGGCCACATGGTAGCGGTGGCCTCACACCCGGCAAGACCGCTGGCGGGGAAAAACAGGCCATCCGAACCGCTTTTCCGGTTCTGCCATGTTGCCTGTTTTTTGCTTGTCTTCACGCAGGCTGCAGCCATTGCTCCAGCTGCTGCGCCACACCCGCATCTCCCAGCAACGCCAGGTGGCCCATCCGGTGGAACACGGCTTGCCGACTCTTGGCAAAACCCAGGGTTCGTTTCGCATCATCATGGATGCCCAGGGCACTGTGCAATGGCACCAACCCGTCCCCCACCAGCCGCTCGGCCGCCGGACTGCGCCGCGCCGCCAGCGTGGCGGCAACAGCATGGCAGGCCACCCCATCGGGCAGGGGCACGGGGGTGCGCCGGTCAGGGTGCCGCACGAAGCGGTCACGCCCCTGCCAGTCGGCCTCCAGCACATGGCCATGGCGCAAGTCGGTAATGCCCGCGCTGCGCAGCTGCGCCAGCCGGGCAAACGGCCGGGAATACGGCGTGCTGCCCAGCAGGGTGTCCACCCAGTGCCCTGCGCGCTCCAGCGGTGCGCCATGGTGGGGCGTTCCCAAAAATACGAGATGGCGCAGCAGCGCCAGCCAGCCCTGCCCCGCAGCCGCCGCTTGGTGGCAGGTACTGCGGGCCACCAGGCCGCCCATGCTGTGGGCCAGCACCGCCACCTCCTTCACGGGCACGGGCCAGGCCGCCACCAGGGATTCCAGCTGGGCGGCCAGCTCGGCACCATTGGCGGACGTGTGCAGGCCCGTGTTGTAGCGCAGGTAGACCGGCGTATAGCCCAGCGCCTGCGCGAGGTGGGCGCCATGGTCATGGCCCTGGTGCAGCCACTGCAGATCGTTCATGCACAGGCCATGGACCAGCACCAAGAGCTTGCCCGTGGCCCCGCCGCTGGCGGCCAGGGCGGGCAGGTCCAAAGGCAGCCCATCCCGGTAGAACCCCATGCGGGTGCACAGTGGGTTGTCGTCGCGCTGCAGGCGGTCGCCCATCACGCCGTTGAGGGCGGCGAGCACGGCCTCGCGCTCCCACTGCACTGCGGTGGGCGGCGCATCGGGTTCAAAAAACGGCTCCAGCCGCGCCAGGCCTGCCTGCAGGCCCGCGTCCACCAAGCGTGTCACGCCCCGAATGCTCTGGTAGACCAGCCCGGTCAGGCCGCGCGCCTGGCCCGGCTGCGCCCCTCCAGGCAGTCCCAGCGTGCCCAGCACCGACTGGTGCACCCCCTCGGCCACGCGGCTGATGCCTGTGGTGGCCTGTGTGGCCAACCGCGCCACTCCCCGCAAGTCGGACGCACGCAACTGGCGCAGCGGATGGGGTTTGGCGGCGTTGGCAGCATCAGCGCGCAGTCGCGGTGGGGTAGGCATGGAGAAGGCTCCGTTCAAGGGATGCAGTGCGGTGACGCGGGGAGCCTGGTGGTACTCAGAACCGCTCGCTGGGAGACAGGTAGCGCCACTGCCCCACCGGCAGATTGCCCAGGGTGACGCGGCCGATGCGAATGCGCTTGAGCCCCACCACCTTGAGACCCACCAGCTCGCACATGCGGCGGATCTGGCGCTTCTTGCCCTCCGTCAGCACAAACCGCAGTTGCTCGGGGTTCTGCCAATCGACCTTGGCGGGCTTGAGCGGCTCGCCGTCCAGGCTCAGGCCATGGCGCAGCCGGGCCAGCAACGCGGGGGGAAACACCGCCTGCACATTGGTGCTGACAGGATCGCGCTCGTCAATCTCCTGCAGCGGCGCGGAGCGCTCACTGGGATGGCGTGGCACCACCTGACCCGGTGCCTGGTAAACGACGCGCACCAGGTACTCCTTTTCCATCTCGGAGTCCTCACCAATGATCTGCCGGGCCACCCGACCATCCTGGGTCAGCACCAAGAGGCCCACCGAGTCGATATCGAGCCGCCCCGCAGGCGCCAGGCCACGCAACTGCGGCGGAGAAAATCGGTTGCGGCTGGGGTCGTCACGCCAGTGCGTGCGGGGGTTGATCAATGCCACCGCGGGCGTGTGGCCATCCTCGGCCTGGCCGCTCACATAGCCGATGGGCTTGTTCAGCAGGATGGTGACGCGCTGCTCCTGGAAACCCTGGGCAACCTTGTCCACGTCGATGCGGTCGGTAGGCAACACCTGCACGCCCATTTCGGCCACCTGGCCATTGACCTTGACCCAGCCCTGGGCGATCCAGTCGTCCGCCTCGCGCCGCGAGCACAGGCCCAGCTCGGCCATGCGCTTGTTCAGGCGGGAGCTGACCATGCCGTTCACGGTGATCGTCGCGGACGCCCGTTCGGGCGCTTGCTTGATGGGCGCAACAAAAGAGCCCGACGCCGTGCGGTAGTTGGGGGGCGCGGGCGCCCTGGCAGCGCGCGGCGGCGGCGCAGGCCGGACGGGAGCGGCTTTGGCGGCCGCGGCGGGACGGCGGAGAACAGGACGGGTTGCGGGTGCCGCTGGTGCGCTGGCACTTGCAGCAGGCGCAGGGGCAGCAGCGGGGCCGGCAGGCGGGCGGGAACTGGAAGGAGGAGACATTGCGCGTATTTTCGCCTGCGGGGCCTGGCAGACCAAGAACTAAAGAAACTTATCCCTGGCGCACCTGATGCGCCTGCCCCTCTTGCCAAGCCAGGAAATCATCGACCGGCAGTGGTCGTGCAATGTGATAGCCCTGCGCCTCATCGCACGCCAAGGTGCGCAAGCGCTCCAGAATGGCGGCGGTTTCCACCCCCTCGGCCACCACGGTGAGCCCCAGGTTGTGCGCCAGATCGATGGTCGAGCGCACGATCATCGCGTCGTCCTCGCCCGTCTCCATGCCCATCACAAACGACTTGTCGATCTTGAGCTCATGGACCGGCAGGCGCTTGAGGTAGGCCAGCGAGGAATAGCCGGTGCCGAAGTCGTCAATCGACAGCTTGAAGCCCTGCTCCGACAGCCGGTTGAGCATGGCCTCGGCGCGCTGGGGGTCGTCCATGATGGCGCTTTCGGTGATCTCCAGGCAGAAGGCACTGGCCGGCACGCCATGGCGCACCAGAATGTCGGCAAGGCGGGTGCTGAGTTCCGGGTCGAGCAGATCGCGCGTGGACAGGTTGACCGACACCCGCAGCGCCAGGCCCTGGGTGCGCGGGTCGGCCAGCAGGCGCGCCACCTCTTCGAACATCCACAGCGTGAGCTGCCGCACGAACCCCGTCTGTTCGGCAAACGGAATGAACTGCATGGGCGGCACCAGGCCGCGCTGCGGGTGCTGCCAGCGCACCAGGGCCTCGGCAGCCCGGCCGGGCTGCCCGTGCAGCGGCACCTTGGGCTGCAGGTACAGGCGCAGCTCGTGGTGCTCCACCGCGTGGCGCAGCTCGGTCAGCAGCGACAGGGTCTGCGCGCTGGCCGAATCAAATGAGGCGTCGTACTGCTGCGCCCCGCTGAGCCTGCGCTTGGCGGCATACATGGCGATCTCGGAGCGGCTCAGCAGCGTGTCGGCATCGTCGGCATCGCCAGGCCAGCAGGCAATGCCAATGCCAGCGCTCAGGTCCACCGTCTGGTCCTCGAAGGCCAGCGGCTCTTCGAACGATTGGGTGATGCGCAGCGCCGTGGCATGGGCGGTGGCCGCATCGGCGCCCCGCAGCAGCACGGCGAATTCGTTGCCGCCCAGGCGGGCGACCATGTTGTCGGGCGATGGCACCTGCTGGCGCAGCCGCTCGGCCACCGCCTGCAGCAGGCGGTCACCAAAGGAATAGCCGAGCACGTCGTTCACGTGTTTGAAGCGGTCCAGGTCGAGCGTGAGCACGGCCAGCGGGTTCGGGGGCACCGCGCCGTCGGTGCTGCGCGCAATGGCCAGCACCACAGCCTCGCGAAAGCGCTCCCGGTTGGGCAGGCCGGTGAGGCGATCCCAGTACGCCAGGCGGCGAACCTCGGTTTGCTGCGCAGCAATGTCCCTGCGCATGTGATCGAACGAACGTGCGAGGTTGCCAATCTCGTCGCTGCGGTCGGTGTGTTCCAGCGGCACATCGTATTCACCGCGCGACAGCCGCTGCGTGGCGGCCAGCAGCGAGCGCAGCGGCGTGGTCAGGCGTTGTGCGACCAGCCCCGTGCCCACCGCAAACAGCATCACCCCCGCCACGGTGATGATGGCCAGCAGCACCTGCAGCTGCCGGTAGGGAGCGAGCACTTCGTCCACCGACCGCAGCAGCAGCGCCTGCACCTCGCCCCCCACGCTGTCCAGGCGAATGGCCCTCGCCAGCAGGATGCCCTCGGGCGTCTGCAGCTCGCCCGAGGGCACACCCTCGCGCTGCAGCAGCGCCAGCGAGCTTGGCGGCAGCGTGCTGACGGGCACCCTGGCCCTGCCGTCCTCGCCCTTCACGACCAGCGCCACGTGCACCGCCAGCAGCTGCCGCATCTCATCGGCCAGCGGCTGGTTGACCGGGAACCCCATCAGCACCCAGCCAATGACCACCGGTGCGCGCAGCGGCACCATCACGAACTGGTAGGGCACGCCGCCCATCACTGCGATCTGGCTGCCCTGCGGCTGTGCGGCCAGCGGCGGCACCAGCGCGCGCAAGGTGGCTGGAAACGCCTCCATGTTGCCCGCCAGGCTGACCGCGCGCAGTTCCAGGTCGGTGCCCAGCAGCGCGGTGACCGCCGCGCCAATGCGGTTGCCGTGGTTTTCTAGCACCGACTGGATGGTCTCCTCGTCGCCCGAATTCACGGCCGAGCGAAAACCGTAGTCGGCGGCCAGCAAGGCCGAACCCTGGCGCAGCTTGTCGGCGTTCTGCTCCAACAGACGGCGCCAGACGTTTTCATCCAGGTCCAGGGCCTGGGCAATCTGCGCGCGGGCATTGCGCTCGATGGTGGCGCGCACCACGGCAAAACCTGCAGCCTGCACGATGAGCAGCAGCAGCAACGTGAGCCCAATCAGCCGCAAGATCAGGCTGCGCCCCAGTTCGCACAGCTTCTTCCGGTTCAAGGCTGCAGCCCTGCCAAACGCACCGATGCCGCCGCAGCACCCGTGGCGGGCACCGTGAGCGCCTGCTCCTGCGCGGGCGCGCCCACGGGCAACCGCGTGTGCCAGGTGCGCAAGGTGTAGGTGCCGGGCGGCACGTTGTCGATCTGCGCCCGGCCCGGTGCGGCAGGTGTGCGGGCGTAGTACGGGGTGTCCACCACCACAATCCAGCCGACCATCTGGTCGTGGATATTGCAGCCCAGCACGGCCACCCCAGGGCGGTCGAACAGCACAGGGTTGGAAGGCGTGCCTGTATAGAGCTTGAGTTCGAACTTCTTGGCCGGAGAGAACGAATAGACGTGGTGGCGCACCGAATCATGGTTGGGGAACCGCACCTCGGTGCCTACGGGCACCACGAGGACGCCGGGCACAAACTGCCGCTTTTCCTGCGCCATCTCCGCACCGGACAGCGGCCTGACCGCCTTGCGGGCATCGGCGGATTCGAGAAACACCACGGCGTCTGGCAGCGGCCTGCCCGCCGCATCCAGCACCTCCACCTGCACTGTGGCAGCCTGGGCAGCGGTGGGCAGGCCTGCCAGACACGCCACAAACACCACAACCACGCCGGTCAGCGCAGACAAAGCCCTGGTGCGCTGGGCATGGCAGCTGGTGGTCATGGTTCGATGGCCATGCCCAGCAGGGGGGCGCCTTCACCCACGGTGCCCAGCGGCCGGGTGGCCCCTGTGCGCAGGTCCACGAGGTGCAGCCGCGTGTGGCTGTCTACCGAAGTGCGCACCGCAATCAGCGCGGTATTGCCGACGTCCGAAATATCGAACGCCACGTCGGTGAGCCGTGGCAGCCCCAGCGACCCCACGGTGCGCAACTGACCGGTGTTGGGCGACACCACAGGCGTGGTGCCTTCGCGTGAGCCCTGCATCACCAGCACGCCGAGGGTGCGGTCGATGGCGTAGTTGGTGGTGATCTTGCTGTCCTGGGCGTTGTAGGTATAGGCGGCGCCTGCGATGTCGGGATTGCGGCCGGCGTGGGTGTCGCTCCACGCATAGCGCAGGGCCGGGTCGGGTTGCACACCCTCGACGGCCGGGTCGCCATCCACGGCAGCCCCGGTGTCGGGGTGCAGGCGCAGGTTCTGGCCCGTGTTCGACACCACACGGATCCGGTCGGCCGCAGGGTTGAAATCGAAGCCGAAGGCCGTGCCCCGCAGGCCCAGGACCGCTGGTGCTGGCCCCACGGGGCGCAGCGCGCCAGTGGGAATGTCGAGCGTGTACAGGCGGCCCGCCTGAGAGAGCGCATAGAGCACGCCACGCGCCACCCGAAAGTCGATACCCACCAGCCGCTCACCTGCGGGCAGGCCCGTGACGGGGCGCCGCTCCAGGATGCGGTCTGGCTGGCCGGCGTGGAAGGTGATGAGTTCGTGCGAGGCCGTGATCGCAACGACCAGTTCGCGCTGGCTGGTTTCTGGTGCGGGTGCGGTGGCACAACCCGCCAGCGCGGCGCCTACCAGCGCTGCGGCAGCCATATGGCGCACCAAGGGGAAGGAAAGAGCTTTCATCGTGGGGCCTTGCATCTGTAACGGATTTATACCTGATGGACTACTCCCGCGTGGGTACAGAGCAATCCAGGGAAAGTGAATTGCTATATTTTGTATAGCGTTTGATGCTTTAAATACAGGCGTAAACACCAGTTCTATCTGCAATCTTGCGAAGCAACAATACCGCCATACGCTTTCACAAATGGCAAAAAATTGCCCGCAAATTTGTAACAACGAGCCCATGCACATTGGGCATACCACTATCCGCAAGCGTCATGACACATTTTGTAATTTGTGCCTACACTGCCTTGAACCAGGACGCAGACCAAGGCCATTCAGCAGGTGGCTGACACGGGCACCCTTATTGCTTCGTTCTCCCCCACACGATTCATTGTCCCCAGAGACTCCAAGGAACACCATGCAGGCCGCAACGTCACTCAAATCCCTGTCGATTTCCAGCCGGCTGAGCCTGGGCTTTGGCTGCATGCTGGTGCTGCTGGTGGCGGTGGCCGCCGTGGGCCAGCTCTCGGTGGGCAAGGTGCACGAGCAGATGCGCCAGATCACGGGCATCGGCGCCAACAAGGCCAAGCTGGTCAATGGCATGCTGGAGAGTGTGAGCGCCATAGGCATTCAGAGCCGGTCGGCGGCCATGCTCAACGACATCGACCCCAAACGGGCCCGCGAACAGATTGATGCTGTGGCCAAGACGCTCAAGCTGTATGCGACCCAGGAAGCCGCGCTGGCGGAGTTGCTGACCCCCGCCAACGCCACCCCCACCGAGATCAAACTGCTGGGCGAAGTGCAGGCCCTGGGCAAGAAGACCCGCCCCGAACTGGACACAGCCATCAAGGCCGCCGACGACGGCGATACCGTGAGCGCCACCCTGGCGCTGATGACCCGCGTGGCCCCCGCCGAAACCGCCTGGCGCACCAAACTGGGCGAACTCATCGACCTGCAAAACACGCTGAATGCCGAAGCCACTGCATCGGCCGAGCACACGCAGAGCCAGGCCCGCGTGGTGGGCGGGCTGCTGGTGCTGCTGGCCATTGGGTTGGGCGCGCTGATTGCCTGGCGCATCACCACCAGCATCACGGCCCCCATTGGCCGCGCCGTGGTGGTGGCCGAACGCATTGCGCGCGGCGACCTCACCTCGCAGGTCGAAGTGCGCATCCACGACGAAACCGGCCGCCTGCTCGAAGCCATCGCCGCCATGCAGGAACGCCTGCGCACCCTGGTGGGTGAGATTGGCCAGACGGCAGATTCCATCCTGGTCGCCAGCTCGGAAGTGGCCTCGGGCAACCTGGACCTGAGCCAGCGCACCGAACAAACCTCGCACAACCTGCAAAGCGCGGCCAGCTCGCTGGTGGACCTGACCGGTACGGTGTCGCAGAGCGCCGACTCGGCCCGCCAGGCCAACCAGCTGGCCTCCACCGCATCGGATGCCGCCACGCGCGGCGGCGAGGTGGTGTCGCAGGTGGTGCGCACCATGGACACCATCAGCGCCAGTTCGCGCAAGATCGCCGACATCATCAGCGTGATCGACGGCATTGCGTTCCAGACCAACATCCTCGCGCTGAATGCGGCAGTAGAAGCAGCCCGTGCAGGCGAACAAGGCCGGGGCTTTGCCGTGGTGGCCGGCGAGGTGCGCAACCTGGCAGGCCGCTCGGCCAATGCCGCGCGCGAGATCAAGGCGCTGATCGGTACCAGCGTCGACCAGGTGCAGGAAGGCAGCACCCTGGTAAACCACGCCGGCAAGACCATTGAAGAACTGGTGCTTTCGGTGCGCCGCGTGTCGGACATCATGGGCGAGATCACCGCCGCCACACAGGAGCAAAGCCAGCGTATTGGCCACGTGAGCCACTCGGTGGGTGCGCTGGAAGAAATGACCCAGCAGAACGCGGCGCTGGTGGAAGAAGGCGCCGCCGCCGCCGACAGCCTCAAGGACCAGGCCGGGCGCCTCACACAAATGGTGGGCACTTTCCGCCTCACGCGCGACGGCGGTGATGACAACAGCTGGGGGGCAGGCAGCCCCTCTGCATCGCCAATGGCTGTGCCCGCCCCTGCCCGCACCACCGGCAGCCGCCCCCTGTCCTCGCCACCTTCCCGCCCCCGCGCCCTGCCACGCAGCTAACCGGACTTTGAAACTGGCGCTCCCCACGCCAGGGACGCCCAGCAAGGGCCGCCCCGCAGCAAGGGCGCGCCCCCTTGGGGGCTGAGGTGCAGCGGCTCCAAGCCTGCCTGCGCAGGCTTGGACTGCTCCGAAGGGCCGCCGCCTCTGGCGGTGGCACCGAGGCGCCGATCGCCTCAGGGGGGAAACACGCTCGACCGCAGCGCAGCAAGGTCCAGCACACGCAGGCCGCCATACTCCACACGGATGGCGCCCTGCGCTTCCAGCGCAGCCAGCGCCTCGTTCACGCGCTGGCGCGACAGACCCACCAGATAGGCCAGCTCCTGCTGCGTGATGCGCAGCACCTCGCCCACGCCCGGGTACAGCACCGGGTTGAACAGCGACGCCAGGCTGCGGGCCACACGCACATCGGGGTTGTTCAGACGGTCGATCTCGCGCGCGGCGATGAACTGGCCCAGGCGCTCGTTGAGCTGGTTCATCACAAAGCGGTTGAAGCCGATGGAGTGGTCCAGCAGCCAGTGAAAGCTGTCAATCGGCAACCCCGCCACCACACTCTTGCGCAGCGCCTGGATGTTGTAGCGGTAGGGCTCGCGCTTGATGGTGGTGCCTTCGCCAAACCAGCCGCCCGGCGGCAGGCCCGCGTACGTCATGGTCTGGCCCTGGGCGTTGTCCGTGCTCATCTTGAGCAGCCCCTCGACCACACCAAACCAGTAGGTCACCGGGCGCCCCACGCGGCACACATAGTCGCCCGCCTTGGCATCCCCCACCAGCAACGAGGCCACAGCGCGCTCGCGCTCGGCGGGCAGCAGCAGTCGCAGCCAGGGAATGCCGTCCAGCTCATCCGCCGTGGGCGGCCGACGACGCTGGTGCAAAGACAGATCCTGGTTCATGCGTGAGTCCATGGCGCGAAGGTTCTCATGAAAAAGGGCAGTCTGCCGCGATGGGGAAGTGCGGGAATACCACGATCCCAATTGTCGCCAGACCGACAAAAAAATGCCAATCGTGATTGGATGATGTCGCCTCCCCCGGCTGCCGCTGCGCAGGCCCGGGCCTTTTGAGGAGACACACATGCCCGCCGACCTGCCCCCGACCACCGCCCGCCCACCGTCCCACATCGCCCGGCGCCAGTTGCTGGCTGCCGCGACCGCCACCATCAGCCTGCCCTGGCTGGGGCTGGGCAGCGCCCGCGCACAGGAAGGGACCATCCGTATTGCACAGTCCACCGCCCTCACCGGCCCACTGGGCGATCTCGGGTCGGCCATGCACCAGGGTGCCAAGGCGGCATTTGCCGGCATCAATGCACGGGGTGGCATCCACGGCAAGACCATTGAACTGGTCACACAGGACGACACCTACGATGTGCCCAAGGCGCTGGCCAATGTGGAGCTGTTCCTGGCAGACCCTGGGTACTTTGCGCTGTTCAACTGCATGGGCACCCCCATGATCGACGCCATGCTGCCCAAGGTGATCGAGAGTGGCATTCCGTTTTTCGCCCCCTTCACCGGCGCGCAACTGAGCCGCACCAAGGCCCGCAGTGTTTTCAACATCCGCGCCAGCTACGCCGACGAGGCCGAAAAGCTGGTGCAACACCTGTCTACCATCGGCATCCAGCGCATCGGCATCGTCTACCAGAACAACGCGTTCGGCAAAGAGATCTTTACCGCCGCCAAACAGTCGATGGACCGCCTCAAGCTGCCCGAGGCGCTGACGGTGACGGTCGAAAACAACGCGTCGGATGCCGGCGCCGCAGCCACCAAACTGGCAAGCGGCAACCTCGAAGCCATCGTGATCGGCCTGGCAGGCAAGCCCACGCTGGAATTCGTGAAGGCGTTTCGCGCCATCAAGCGCGGCGTGACGCTGTATGCACTGTCGGTGATGGGCACCCCCGCTACCGTGAAGGCCCTGGGCGCAGATGCCACGGGCATGGCCATCTCGCAGGTCGTGCCCCTGCCCTCCAACGTGGTCATGCCGGTAGTGCGCGACTTCCAGGCCGCCTGGAAGGCCTCGGGCGCCGCGGCCGAGCCCTCGCACCTGGCGCTGGAGGGCTACATCAACGCCCGCGTCTTTGCCGAGGCCCTGCAGCGCGCGGGCCGCAACCCCACACGAGCCGCCTTCATCGACGCCACCTGGAACCTCAAGAAGTGGGACCTGGGTGGCTTCGAGATCAACGCCAGCACCCCCGACCGCAATGCATCGCGGTTTGTGGAGCTGACGCTGGTGGGGCGCGACGGCAGGTTTTTGCGCTGAATCTCATCACCGGACCCTGCATCCGCAGGGCCCCGGCATCACGGCACCTGGACAACCACCGGATTGGACAGCGGACCTTCGTTGCCGGATGCGTCCAGCATGGCGATCTGGTAGCTGTGGCTGCCAGATGCCGCCGCTGCGTCGGTGTAGTTCGGGCTCGTGGTGGTGGCGATCGCCACACCGTCCCGGTACACCCGGTAGCCGGCCGCAGCCCCTGCGATGAACGACTGCTTGACCGCCTGCATCTGCGGGTTGGTGCCGGCCGATGGCAGGTAGCCGTAGTTCACCGTCCACACCAGCGTGCCGCCCAGGCCCTGGTCGCGGACCCACTGGCCTTTTTCCGCAATGGAACGCTCATCCTCGTAGCTCAGATAGGTCACGGGCGTGTCTGCAGCGCGCCACCAAGGGTTGCTATAGGTGATGTAGCTTTGCTTGGCCACGCTGTCCCAATGGTAGGTGGCACCAATCTGGCCAAAGGCGTTGTCCTCCACCAGGCGCTGGTAGTTGTTCATCCAGTCGCCGTTGTTCATCCAGCCCTGCATGCCGGCCGTGCTCTGGCGCGGCCCCGTCACCGGGTTGTTGAAATAGGCGCCGTACAGGCCGATGCCGATGCCCAGCTTGGCCCGTGGCACACCGGCGTCCAGGTAGGTCTGCACAGTGGACGCCACGGAGGTCGGGTGCTGTGGCCCTTCGCCGAACAGCGGCGAGTGGTGCCAAGACAGCCAGCCCCAGTCGCCGGTCATGCTGTAGGTCATGAGGTTGAAGCGGTCCACCACCGAGGCCACCTCGGCATGCCAGGCGGTCACATCCTTGTGGTTCACGTTCACCCAGAAGCCAGGCCAGCTGATCTCCAGCGGCGTGGCCTGGTAGCGGGCACGCTGCTGCGACGCGGCGCGCAGTTCGCGCAGCAGGGCCAGCGCCTGGGCGCGGCTTTGCGCGGTGTCCAGACCCTCTTCCCAGTCGATGTCCACGCCGTCGTAGTTCTTCTGCTCGGCCTTGTCCAGAATGTTCTTGATGAACCGTGCGCGGGTCTGCGGGTCGGCCGTGGCGGCGCGGAAGCCGGGGCCATCCCCTTCGCCGCCCACCATCATCACCGCCTTGGCGCCGCTGCCGTGGGCCTTGGTGATCAGTGGCTCCTCGACCTCGGTGTGCGCGCCGCCCGCCCCCTCCACCAGGTCGCCAGCCTGCCCGCCCAGCGGGCCCGTGCCCGGCGCGTAGCGCCCGAAGACGAAATGGGTCATGGTGGTCATGTCCACCGCCTCGGGTGGGTACATGGTCCAGAACCAGCCAGCGTAGTAGCCGTAGACCCACTTGCCGCTCTGGGCAATGGGGTTCCAGCCCAGGCGCACGCCCTGGGACGTGGGGCTGGCCGTGACACCGCCCACCTGCGGCAGCGAATTGGTGCTGTCCACCGCGAGCGTGACCGTCCCGCTGACGGACTGGCCCGCACTGTTGGTACACACCAGCTCATACGCCGTCGTGGCGGACGGGCTCACCGGCTCGCTGCCCTGGGTGGGGCGCGCACCGCTCCAGCCGCCCGATGCCGTGCAGCCTGTCGCGTTGCTTGCCTGCCAGTTCAGGCTGGCGCTTTCGCCGCGCCGGATGCGGCTGGGCGTGGCGCCGAAACTAGCGATGGTCGGCGCTCCCGGTGGAGTACCGCGCACCATCACCAGGGTCGATGCGCTGGCGCTGTCGCCCTGCGCGTTCTGGCAGTCCAGGCTGTAGGTAGTGGTAGCGGCCGGCGTGACGCTGGCCGTGCCGCTGGCGGGGCGGTTGCCCGTCCACCCACCCGAGGCCACGCACCCCACGGCGCCCTCGGTGGACCAGCCCAGCGTGCTGGCGCCGCCCGCGTCGATGGTGCCCGGCTCCGCCATGAACGACACGATGCGCGGCGCGGGGGTGGGCGCCTGGCCGGTGCCCTCCACCACCAACTGCGCCAGCCCCTCGCCGCCGGCTTCGAAATACTCCATGCGCACGGTGTGATCGCCGGCCGCCAGTGGCACGGAAGCGGTGTCCATGGTGATGCCATGCGGCGTCCAGTTGTTGATAACCGGCTGCCCGTCGACCAACACGCGCACGCCGTCATCGGTGAAGGTGGTGAAGGTTGCGGAGCCGCCCGTAAACGTCAGGGTCGCCGTCCAGCGCGCCGAGAAGCTGTCCACGGGCAGCCGGGGGTCGGGGCTGTCCGTCATCCAGTAGCGGTCGATGGGGCCGTTTTCACAGCGGGTCAGCACCGCCGGCCCGGACAGCGCCGTGTTGGGGAAATACTCGGCCAGCCACTGGCCGGGCGCGCAAACCTGGGCCATGGCGCTGCCGCTGGTCCATGCCAGCGCAGCCACCAGTGGCAGCGCCCAGGCGCGCAGCCCCGTGCGCGGGCGCCGTGGGGCAGGCCCCGCAGCGCCGCTGCTGCGGCCGAAGCCGCCATGTGCGTGTGATAGGTGCATCAGAAAACCTCCCTTGAAAAAAATGTCCATGTCTTCGTTCCCCTCAAAACCGCGGGCCCCGCGGTCCCGCACGCCGACGCAGCCGCAGCCCGCCCAGGCCGGCCAGCGCCAGTGCCGCCATGCCCAGCGCGGGTCCGCTGGCGGTGGGAACGGCCGCAGGCGCCACCACCACCGGGGTGTCGTCGCAAGGCCCCATCACCGCGCGGGGCGCGCTCCAGCGGGCCGGGTCCATCTGCACGCCCCCAGCGGCGTCGCCAAAGCCACGCGGTAGGCCGCCAGGGCCGCCGCGGTCAAAGAACACCTGGTTCGTGGCGTCGGCCTCCCAGGTCACGGGGGGCACCAGCGTGATGCCGGTGGCGCTGAACTGGCCGCTGCGCAAGCCGTCGGACACCAACGCACTGGCCATCTGCGCGAGCGCGCCGCCCGCGTCCGTGGCGATGTTGCCGTCCAGCGTCTCCAGCGGGAACGCGCGCATGCTGTGCCGAAAGACGGCCGTGCCCTGGCTGTCGAGCCGCCAGATGGCGCACTGCAGATCGCCCGGAGTCCAGGTCTGCGCGCGGGACGTGGTGCCCCCGTTGTCCATCACCAAAGTGAGGCTGTAGCGGTCGCCGTCCAGCGCCCCGGGTATCGTCGAATCAGCGACCGTGCCCGCGTATGTGGTGGCATAGGGCGCGGCGCCCACCGTGGCAACGGCGGTCGACAGAACGAACGCGACAAGGACAGTGCGAAAAGATGCGGCCATAAAATTTGAATAGAAAAACAGTTCCAGCGCTTATTCAGCAAGCGCAAACAGCTATCAAATAGAGAGCAAGCGAACGGCACATCCAGCAGCGCTGGCAGTGCTTGGCAACGCCTGGCGGCTTCGCCACCCAACTGCATGCGATTGTGGAAAGCGCCCCGGCGCGGGTCCATTCGCCTGATGGACTACGACTTCGAAACCCGGGTCGTACGACCAGGGCACCTGCACGATGCAAGGCTCGCAGAACCGATCACCGCACCGCGCAAACGAGCCAGGCGCCATGGCCGCAGAGGCCACACCGCAGACGACAACGCTAGCGCGCTCGCAGGCCGTGCGGGTGGGCGTAGTGCCGCTGATGCCCATGAGTACCAGCGATGCCCCCAACACCTGAAACGCCACGCCAGTACAGCGCGATACCAGCTTTGGAGCGCCCCCAAGGGACCTCTGCTTACTTTGAGCCACTGCATTCCAAAATTCCCAACCAACTATTTCGCACCCGATACAAAAACTGCCTGGTACTGCTCACACTCCGCAGCGTCCAAAGGCTCCCAAAGCTTGCTGTCCATCTCAAAAATCTCTTCCCACGCCGTGGGAGACAGTGCTCTCCCCATTTCCCGGTTCCGTCGCCAGACCCTGGCACGCCGTACTTCACAAGGGGCGTCCAAGACGTGCATCTGGATTTCAAACCCGTCTGACTCCACCTGCCTGAAGAACACCTCCCGGGCGCTGCGTTGGACGAGCCCCAGTTCCAGGATGACGTCCACCCCGTTGGCAAGAAGCTGACGGCTGTGGTCCCAGATCAGCTGGGTCAGCCGTTCTTTGCGAGCCACATACCACTCGGGGTCAAGCCCGGCGTCCATGCGATCTGCGTTGAAGAGCACCGAAAACCAGGTATCCAGCGCAATGTGCACGCCCTGGTTGTTCATGGCATAGGAATAGGCATAGGTCGATTTGCCAGCCCCGGCAGGGCCTTCGATCAAATGCACCTTTGGCATTTTTTGAATCGGAGATAGAGGAAGCGAAGATGCCGTCACAAAAACCCCCGCCATCCGCGCCTACGCAACCGCAATACACCCACGCCAGCCACAGTCAGCCCCATCAGCACCAGGGCAGGCGCACCCGCTGCGGGCACAGGGGTGGCCTGGGGCCCCGGGTTCACCGGTGTGTCGTCGCAGGGCCCCATGACCGCGCGGGGGGCACTCCACTGGCCAGGGGCCATTTGCACGCCACCTGCCGCGTCACTGAAGCTGCGCGTCCCTCCACTGCCGTTGTTCCGGTCAGACAGCACCCAGTTGTTGCCATTGGCCCTCCACGACACTCGCGGAGCCAGCGCGATGCCGCTGGTGTCGTACTGGCTCGATTGCATGCTGGTGATGGAAAGCGCCGTCATCATCTGCGTGAGCGCTCCCGTGACATCGGTGGCGATACTTCCGTTGAGCACCTGGAGTGGAACCGCGCGCAGGTTGTGCCGGAAGATGGCTGTGCCTGCACTGTTCAGCCGCCAGATGGTGCACTGCAGTTCGGTAGGAATCCAGGTCTGGCCCAGGGCCGTGCTGCCTCCGTTATCCATCACAAACGTGACGCGGTAGTTGTCACCATCCACGACCCCAGGAATCGTGGAATTGCTGACCACACCGGTGTAAGTGATGGCGTACGGGGCTGCGCAGGCTGCTGCACACGCGTACAAGAGCACCGAGGCAACAGTGGTGCGGAGCAGATTTTTCATGTTTGATATTGATCTAAAAGTGGATCTAGCGCTTTACCAATAAGCACTAGCAGCTATGAATTTACGAGCATTTATCGCATTGACTCAAAGCGCCTGAACAGAGTTGCTGGTGCGTAGCCAGGCCCTGCACCAGCACCTCAGGCCAGTGAGATGAAAACCTGGCATTCATGGTGAAACAGCCCCCGCAGGGAGGGTCTTGCGGGTTATGGGCCGAGCCAGATCAGTCAGCTTTTGATTGTGTTGAGAGCGCTGCAGTTGATCCATTCGACTGAAGGACTACGACCTCACACCACAGGTCGTACGACCCCAGAGCCCGCAAAATGCCAGGCCGGTGGGATCGGTTCACTACAAAAAGTCAGGGAGAAGCCATGGCCGAGGAAGACAAGCCACAGCCGCAACACACGCAGGCGCAGATCGAGCAGGAGGCGATACGCCGCATGCAGGCCGTCTTGGCCGGGGCGGTACCGCTCATGCCGACGTTGCCACTGGTCGCAGCAGCGGCGCTGTGGAGCCGGTGCGGCGGTTGGCAATTGGGGGCTTGGCTGCTGGCGGCGCTGCTCGCGCCAGGCCTGCGCTATCTGCTGGTGCGCAGATACCACGCTGCTGTCGCAGATGCAGCAGGCGCTGTGCGCTGGGCCAACGAGGTGACGGTCTCGGCACTTCTGGACGGATTGGCGTGGGGCGTTGCCGGCATGCTCTTCCTGGTGCCCGACTCACCCGCGCTGCAAATGCTGCTGATCACGATGATCGTCGGGACCTCAGCAGGCTCGGTCTTCGTCACCTCGTTCTGGCCGCGCTCGGAATACGCCTTTGCCGTCCCCTCCGTGGGCCTGACGGCCGTGGGCCTTGCTCTGCAGGGCAGCGAAGGCGGCGTGGGCATGGCCATCGGGCTGGTTTTTTTCCTGGGCATCCTGTACGGCATCATGGGCCAGGCCCATGGCATGACCATGGAGACCATCAGCCTGCAGTTCGAGAAGACCGCGCTGGCGGAAAGCCTGCAGCAGCAAAAGGAAGTGGCCGAACAGGCCAGCCTGGCCAAGACCCACTTCCTGGCGGCCGCCAGCCACGACCTGCGCCAGCCGCTGCATGCGCTGGGACTGTTTGTCACGGCGATGCGGCAGCGCCTCAGGGGTTCTGCCCACGAGCCCTTGGCCGACCGCATTGCCAGCAGCGTGGCAGCCCTGGAAGGTTTGCTCAATGCACTGCTGGATGTCTCGCGGCTGGACGCAGGTGTGATGCAGCCGCAGCGCAGCCCTGTGGCCCTGCACGACCTGCTGGGCCGATTGGGGGCCGAGTTCGCACCCCTCGCGCAGGCCAAGGGGCTGGCATGGCGCAGCGAGGGGCCAGAGGCCATGGTGGATTCAGACCCGGCCCTGCTGGAAACCATGTTGCGCAACCTGCTGTCGAACGCCGTGCGCTACACCCCAGCGGGCGAAGTGTCCCTGCAATGGCGCAGCAGTGGAGGCCAAACCGTGGTGCGCGTGCAAGACACAGGCGTTGGCATCCCGCCCGAACACCATAGGACGGTGTTCCGGGAGTTCTTCCAATTGCACAACCCTGAGCGGGACCGGAGCAAGGGGTTGGGCCTGGGACTGGCGGTGGTGGAGCGTCTGGGCATTCTTCTGGACCACCCGCTTACCTTGTTTTCGGCCCCGGGGCGTGGAACCACGTTCGAGCTGGCATTGCCAGCGCTGGAGGCGGAATCCACCTTGGCGACAACCGCGACAGAAGGCACCGCGGACGCCATCGGCCTGCGGGTCTTGGTCATCGATGACGAGGCGGGAGTGCGCGATGCCATGGCGCTGCTGCTCGGTGACTGGGGCTATCGCGTCACGCTGGCCAGCTCTGTCGGCGAGGCCCTTTCACTGCTGCGCGAAGCCCCGCAGGCCATCGTCGCAGACTACCGACTGCGTGACGAACGCACCGGCGCCGAGGCGATTGCGCAAGTCCGCGAGACCTGGGGAGCCAATATTCCTGCGCTGATCGTGACCGGCGACACCGCACCCGACCGGCTGCGTGAAGCCAGCGCCAGCGGCCACCCGGTGCTGCACAAGCCCGTTGCAGCAGCCCGCCTGCGTGCGTTTCTGCGCCACGCCGTCCACGCGCCGCAGCACGGGCTGGCTTGACCGGGTAGCCACATCTGTAACCCTCGCCCATCGGCAACGCCGGAGCCCAGCCCCCAGGCCGGCACGCAACAGGAGCGCTTTACTCCCGTGGCAACAGCCCCTGGCGCCTGGCCACCAGGACCGCCTGGGCGCGGTTGCTGACCTCCAGACTGCGAAAGATGGAGCCTGTGTGTGCCTTCACCGTGGCCTCGGTCATGCCCAGTTGGCGCGCAATGACCTTGTTGGAATGGCCATGCGCCAAACAGTGCAGCACCTGCGCCTGCCGTGGAGTCAGAGGCGTGGCGGGCGCTGGAGTGGGCTTGGAGGCCAGCAGCATCGGCGGCAGGTAAACCCCACCGGCCAGCACCAGACGCAGCGCCCCCAGCATGACATCAGGCCGCTCCCGCTTGGGGATGAAGCCCATGGCCCCCGCATCCAGCACACGCCGGACCATGCTCGCGTCTTCGCAGGCGGATAGCACAACCACCGGCATGGTGGGCGCCAGCGCGAGCAGCCGCTCTATTCCGCCCTCGCGCTCACGCCCCGGCATGTCCAGATCCACCAAGGCAAGCGCTGCATCGGCGTGCTCCTCCAACAGGGCTGCCGCTGCGGCATAGTCCCCGGCGGCCAGCATCACCGCGTGCGGGTCCAGTTCATGCAGCAGGTACTGCAGGCCCTCCCGGAACAGCGTGTGGTCGTCGGCAAGGATGATCTTCATCATGAAAACAGGGGCGTAAAGCAGATTTGGCGAGCCGGAAAAACTCGAGGGTTGCAAGCCTACTGCGCCGCCACCCCATACCGGTAGCCCTTGAACGACCAGACAGTACGCCCAGGCTCGATCTTTTCCAGCACCAGGCCGGGTGCCGCCTGGTCGCCTTCGTGCAGCACCTGTCCGTTGACGATGGCCATGCGGTAGGCCGGATTGTTCGAATGGGTGGCGCCCGTCACCTTGAGCGCAGGCAACTGCGTGCGCAAGGCCTCGGGCAGGTCTCCCTGCGCAAACACGGGGCTGGCGGGCGGTGGTGCCACTCCGGCGTCTGGTGACGGCCGTGGCGCAGGCGCTGAGGGGGCCTGGGGGGCGGGCGCAGCTGCCGGGCTGCGCGGGCGCGCGGGCTGCTCGGCTGCGGGGGCGCGGGCCGCCGCAGGAGCCGCCACCACCACGGAGGCCACGGGCCGCTCACGTTCACGCGGGGGTGGCTGAGGTGCTGCACTGCGTTTGTCTGCCGGGCGCTTGTCGGTGCTGCGGGGCTCAAGAGGTGCCATCGGTGCGGGTGCGGGTGCCGGGGCAGGCTCCGGCGCGGGCACAGGGGGCGGCGGCGGGGTTGGCGCTGCCACGGGGGGCGCCACGGCAGCGGGCGTTGGCACAGCCGGGGCCGCTGCCACCACCACAGCCGGGGCCTGGGGCCGCAGGGCCCACCAGGTGCCGCCGGCCGCCAGCGCAGCGGCTCCGACCACGCCCGCTGCGACAAACCACAGGTTGATCGGCCCGGCCTGACCCGGCATGGAGGAAGCGCCAGAAGTGGGCGCAGCCTGCGTGTGCAGGCCCGGCACGGCGCCCCGGCCGCGTTCGGCATCGGCACGCCGCAGGGCATCAAGGATGTAGGACATGGTTAAGGCGTGTTCCGCAGACGTGGCTCGTTCACGCCGGTGGCGCGGTTGAGCAGCATGAGGGTCAGGGGGCCGGCGCGGCCGTCGGGCGTCACGCCCTGGGCCAGCTGGAACCGGTGGATGCGCGACTGGCGCTGAGCGGGTGTCACCGGCTTGCTGCCGGGGCCCGAGCCACCGGCGGCCTTGCTCGCCAGCCGTTGGTCCAGCCAGGCCGCGCCCGCCGGTGAATCGGTGATCTCGCCCCGGTCGGGCATGCCCACCGGGGCGCGCCACAACGTGGCAATCTCGCCGCGCCAGACTTGGGCCAGTTCGGCCACGGGGACGCGCAAGCTGCGGCCGCCGCCTTCGAGCGTGGCGTTGTCGCCATCCAGTCCACGCAGCAAGACCGAGACAGGGGCCTCGGCCTCTTCCGACGGGTACAGAGCCAGCAGGACAGGCCGGTCGATCTGGCGCACCAGGTTCAGGCCCGCACGGCGGTTGCGGTAGCAGCGCAGGCCCTCGCGCGGCAGGGTAGCGCAGGCATCCGCGCCCGCAGGCAAAGCCGCCCCCCAGGCCGAGGCCAGCGCCTGCCAGGCCGGCGCATCGGTGGCAGGCTGGGCCTGCATAAATTGGTCCAGCGCAGAAGACGGTGCCGCCGATGACGCCGGTACAGCGGGCGCGGCAGCTACCGGGGCGGAGGCAGCCGCAGCGGATGCGGGCAGCACTGCCGCAGGCGCCGCAGCCGCCGGGGGTTTGGCGCCCGGGCTGGACGCCGCACCCTGCGCCACGGCGGCACCAGGGCCTGTGGTGGCCACCTGCGGGCCGCCACGGTGCGCAGGCCACACCCCCATGCCCCAGCCCGCCGCCGCCACCGCTGCAGCACCCGCCACGGCACCCAGGCCCGCCAGAGCCCAGCGCGGCAGTCCCGCCTGCCGGGCGCTGCGCGCTGCAGCGGCCGAGGCCGGCGCATCGAAGACCTCGCGCGCAGCGCGGTTGACGATGGCCCGGTTCACCTGCCGCGCGCCAGCCGCATAGGCACCGAGCAGCGCCCGGTCGCACAGCAGGTTGATGCGCCGGGGCACGCCGTGCGAGAGCGCATGCACACGCCGCAGGGCACCCCGGTCAAACGGCAGCGGCCCGGTGAGCCCGGCCACGGCCAGGCGGTGTGCGATGTACTGCTGTGTCTCCTGCGGGCTCAGTGCGCCCAGGTGAAAACGTGCAATCACGCGCTGGGCCAATTGCTCCATCGACGGCTTGGCCACCATGGCGCGCAGCTCGGGCTGGCCGATGAGGATGATCTGCAGCAGCTTGCGCTCGCTGGTCTCCAGGTTGGTCAAAAGCCGCAGCTGCTCCAGCACGTCGGCCGAGAGGTTCTGTGCCTCGTCGATGATGAGCACGGTGTTGCGCCCGGCGGCGTGCGCCGCCAGCAGCGAGGCGTTGAGCGGGTCAATGTAATCCTTGACCGTTTCCACACCACCCGGCACGGTGGGCTTGTGCGGCACCCCGAACTCGTCGCAGATGGAACGCAGCAGCTCACGCACCGTGAGCTTGGGATTGAAGATGTAGGCCACGTTGCAGTGCGACGGGATCTGCTCCAGAAAGCAGCGGCACACGGTGGTCTTGCCCGCCCCCACCTCGCCCGTGAGCAGCACGAAGCCCCCCCCTGCATCCAGTCCATAGAGCAGGTGGGCCAGCGCCTCGCGGTGCCGCTCGCTCATGAACAGGTAGCGGGGGTCGGGGGCGATGGAGAACGGCGGGTGCTGAAGGCCGAAGAACGGGGCGTACATAGCCCGTGAGGATACCGCCCCCCTGTGAAGCGTTCCGCGATACCCCGTCCGCCACCCTCGCCAATCGGCCATTCGCCGTGCGTCAGGGTTTTACCCGAGGAGTAGTTTCCCGTAAATTGTCGTCGGCAAGACAAGATGACGTCAAAGTCAGTCCTAGCATCCATCCCATACACAGATACGCAGCCACAAGGCCGCGCTCCCGGCAGTCACCGGACGGACACCTCTTACTTTCAGGAACCTGCAATGTTGACCACGTTCCCGCAATTGCTGCTCAAGCATGCCGCCGAGCGCCCCACGGCCCCGGCCCTGCGCGAAAAAGAATATGGCATCTGGCAAACCCACAGCTGGGCTGACCTGGTGCGGCTGGTGGAGCAGGTGGCCGCTGGCCTGCACCTGGCCGGGCTGCAGCGCCATGAACACATGGTGGTGATCGGCGCCAACCGCCCCCGCCTCTACGCCACCATGCTGGCCGCGCAGTCACTGGGCGCGATTCCTGTTCCGCTGTACCAGGACGCCGTAGGGGCCGAATGCGTGTTCCCGCTCAACAACGCCGAAGTGCGCTTTTGCCTGGTGGAAGACCAGGAGCAGGTGGACAAGCTGCTGGAGATCCGCGAGCAGTGCCCCCAGATTTCGAACATCTACTTTGACGACCCGCGCGGCCTGCGCAACTACGAGGAACAGGGCCTGGCGTCGCTGGACTCGCTGATCGAAGCAGGCAAGGCGCACGTCGCCAAGAACCCCCAGTGGTTCCAGAGCGAGGTCGCCAAGGCCCAGCCCGACGATGTGGCGGCGATGTTCTTCACCTCGGGCACCACGGGCAACCCCAAGGGCGTGGTACACACCCACAGCACCCTGCTGGACCGCGCCAGCGCAGGTGCCGAGTTCGACAAGCTCACCAGCAGCGAAGAAGTGCTGGCCTACCTGCCCCCGGCCTGGATCGGCCAGAACATCTTCAGCTACGCCCAGTGGCTGGCCTGCGGCTACGTGGTCAACTGCCCCGAGTCGGCCAGCACGGTGACCATCGACCTGAAGGAAGTCGGCCCCACCTACTACTTTGCGCCGCCGCGCATTTTTGAAGGCCTGCTGACCAGCGTGATGATCCGCATGGAAGACGCAGGCACCATCAAGCGCGCCATGTTCCACGCCTGCATGAGCGTGGCCAAGCGGGTGGGCCCCGCCCTCATGGACGGCGAACCCGTGGGCACCCTGGACCGCATCAAGTACGCGCTGGGCAACCTGCTGGTGTACGGCCCGCTGCGCAACAACCTGGGCTTTAGCCGCGTGCGCGTGGCGTACACGGCAGGCGAGGCCATTGGCCCGGATCTGTTCACGTTCTACCGCTCCATCGGCATCAACCTCAAGCAGCTGTATGGCTCCACCGAGACCGCCGTGTTCGTGTGCCTGCAGCCCGACAACCAGGCGCGCGCCGACACGGTGGGCGTGCCGATTCGCGGTGTGGAGATCAAGGTGGCCGACAACGGCGAGATCCTCGTCAAGTCCGCCGGCCTGCTCAAGGAGTACTACAAGAACCCCAAGGCCACAGCCGAGGTGCTCACCGCCGATGGCTGGTACCACACCAGCGATGCAGGATTCCTCGACGCACACGGCCACCTCAAGATCATTGACCGCGTGAAGGACGTGGGCCGCATCAAGGGCGGCGCCAACGATGGCGCCATGTTTGCGCCCAAGTATGTGGAGAACAAGCTCAAGTTCTTCCCGCACATCAAGGAAGTGGTCGCGCTGGGCGACGGCCGCGAGAAGGTGTGTGTGATGGTCAACATCGATTTCGACGCCGTGGGCAACTGGGCCGAACGCCGCAACCTGCCCTACGCGGGCTACACCGACCTGGCGCAAAAGCCCGAGGTGTACGAGCTGATCCGCGAGTGCATCGAGAAGGTCAACGCCGACCTCGCCACCGACACCATGCTGGCGGGCAGCCAGGTCAGCCGCTTCCTGGTGCTGCACAAGGAGCTGGACGCGGACGACGGCGAACTCACGCGCACCAATAAGGTCCGCAGGGGATTCATTGCCGAAAAGTACGCGGTGCTGGTGGATGCGCTGTACGCAGGCCGCACCGAGCAGTACATCGAGACCCAGGTCAAGTTCGAGGACGGCCGCACAGGCAGCGTGAGCGCCACCCTGAAGCTGTCGGACACCAAGACCTTCGCGCCCGTCAAGGCTGCAGCATGAAACCCGCTCTCTACCCGCCCGAGCAGCAACACCCCACCATGACCAAAAAGAAGATCGGCGACGTCATCCTGGACGTCAAGAACATCAGCCTGCGGTTTGGCGGCGTGAAGGCGCTGACCGACATCTCGTTCAACGTGAAAGAGCACGAGATCCGCGCCATCATCGGCCCCAACGGCGCGGGCAAAAGCTCCATGCTCAACTGCATCAACGGCGTGTACACGCCGCAGGACGGCTCGATCACCTTCCGGGGCAAGACGTTCTCGCACATGAACTCGCGCCAGGTGGCCGAGATGGGCGTGGCGCGCACCTTCCAGAACCTGGCACTGTTCAAGGGCATGAGCGTGATCGACAACATCATGACCGGCCGCAACCTCAAGATCAAAAGCAACCTGCTGATGCAGGCGCTGCGTATCGGCCCGGCCGAGCGCGAGGAGATCCGCCACCGCGAGTACGTCGAGCACATCATCGACTTCCTGGAAATCCAGGCGTTTCGCAAGACGCCCGTGGGCCAGCTCCCCTATGGCCTGCAAAAGCGCGTGGACCTGGGCCGCGCCCTGGCCATGGAGCCGCAGGTGCTGCTGCTGGACGAGCCCATGGCCGGCATGAACGTGGAAGAAAAGCAGGACATGTGCCGCTTCATCCTCGATGTGAACGACGAATTCGGTACCACCATCGTGCTCATCGAGCACGACATGGGCGTGGTGATGGACATCAGCGACCGCGTGGTGGTGCTCGACTACGGCAAGAAGATCGGCGACGGCAGCCCCGACGAAGTGCGCAACAACGAAGACGTGATCAGTGCCTATCTGGGCACAAGCCACTGATCGGGAGAACAACTCATGGCATTCTTTTTGGAAACCCTCATCGGCGGCCTCATGGCCGGCATGCTGTATTCGCTGGTGGCGCTGGGCTTTGTGCTGATCTACAAGGCTTCGGGCGTGTTCAACTTCGCGCAGGGCGCGATGGTGCTGTTTGCAGCGCTGGCCATGGCCCGCTTTGCCGAATGGATCCCCAAGTGGACCGGCATCGACAACCCCATCGTGGCCAACCTGGCCGCCTTCGTGATTGCGGGCGCCATCATGTTCGTGGTGGCCTGGCTGATTGAAAAGCTGGTGCTGCGCCACCTGGTCAACCAGGAAGGTGCCACGCTGCTGATGGCCACATTGGGCATCACGTACTTTCTTGAAGGCCTGGGCCAGACGCTGTTTGGTAGCGACATCTACAAGATCGACGTGGGCATGCCCAAGGAGCCCATTTTTGCTTTTGACACGGTGTTCCAGGGCGGCATCCTGATCAACAAGGAAGACGTGATTGCTGCCGCCATTGCCGCTGCGCTGGTGGCCCTGCTGTCGGTGTTCTTTCAGAAAACCTCTACCGGCCGCGCACTGCGCGCCGTGGCCGACGACCACCAGGCGGCCCAATCCATCGGCATCCCTTTGAACCGCATCTGGGTGATCGTGTGGTGCGTGGCAGGTGTGGTGGCCCTGGTGGCCGGGATGATCTGGGGCAGCAAGCTCGGGGTGCAGTTCTCGCTCACCACGGTGGCCCTGCGTGCGCTGCCGGTGGTGATCCTGGGCGGCCTGACTTCGGTACCCGGCGCCATCATCGGCGGCCTGATCATCGGCGTGGGCGAAAAGCTCTCCGAGGTGTACCTGGGCCCGTTCGTGGGCGGGGGCATCGAGATCTGGTTTGCGTATGTGCTGGCGCTGGTGTTCCTCCTGTTCAGACCGCAAGGTTTGTTCGGAGAAAAGATCATCGACCGCGTGTAACCCATAACAACAAGAACAGGAGACTTCCATGCTCTACCGCGAAAACGGCCAGTTCAAGACGAGCTACCGCGCTGACCAGCAGATCTTTCCGATCGCGCAGGACCGCATTGCCATCGGCATCATCCTGGCCATCGCCTTCATCGCCGTGCCCATGCTGGCCAGCGACTACATCTTCCGTGCCATCCTGATCCCCTTCGTCATCATGGCGCTGGCGGCCCTGGGGGTGAACATCCTGGTGGGCTACTGCGGACAGATCTCGCTGGGCTCGGGCGCCTTCATGGCGGTGGGCGCCTACGGGGCCTACAACTTCTTCGTGCGTTTCCCCGGCATGCCGCTCATTCCCGCGCTCATCCTGGGCGGGCTGTGCGCCACGTTCTTCGGCATCCTGTTCGGGCTGCCCAGCCTGCGCGTCAAGGGGCTGTACCTGGCCGTGGCGACGCTGGCCGCGCAGTTCTTCAGCGACTGGATGTTCCTGCGCATCAAGTGGTTTACCAACAACTCCGACTCGGGCTCGGTGTCGGTCACCAACCTGCAGGTGCTGGGCATGCCGATCGAAAGCGCCACCAGCAAGTACATCTTCTGCCTGGCCATCCTGGTGGTGGTGGCCCTGCTGGCCAAGAACCTGGTGCGCGGCGCCATCGGGCGTGAGTGGATGGCCATCCGTGACATGGACGTGGCTGCGGCGGTGATCGGCATCCGCCCCATGTACGCCAAGCTCAGCGCGTTTGCGGTCAGCTCGTTCATTGTGGGCATGGCCGGCGCACTGTGGGCCTTTGTGCACCTGGGCGCTTGGGAGCCTGCGGCCTTCTCGGTGGAAATTTCGTTCCGCCTGCTGTTCATGGTGATCATCGGCGGGCTCGGCTCGATCATGGGTGGCTTCTTTGGTGCGGCCTTCATCGTGGTGCTTCCCATCGTGCTCAACCAGTTCCTGCCGGCCTTCATGGGGATCTTTGGCATCGAGGTGTCCACCGCCGGTGTCTCGCATGCCGAGCTGATGATCTTCGGCGCACTGATCGTGTGGTTCCTCATCGTGGAGCCCCATGGTCTGGCCAAGCTGTGGTCCACCGCCAAACAAAAACTCCGCCTCTGGCCTTTCCCCCACTGATCCCCTGCCAGTTTTTCCCGTGCTTCAACACATTCATCCAAAGGAGACATCCATGAAGCTTTCGAAAATCGTGATCGCCGCTGCGGTGGTTGCTGCCGGTGCCTCGTCCATTGCGACGAGCGCCCTCGCACAAGCCAAGGAGCAGTTCTTCCCGCTGCTGTCCTACCGCACAGGCCCCTACGCACCCAACGGTGTGCCATGGGCCAACGGAAAGCAGGACTACATCAAGATGATCAACGCCCGCGACGGCGGCATCAACGGTGTGAAGCTGACCTTTGAAGAATGCGAAACCGGCTATGCCACCGACCGTGGCGTGGAATGCTACGAACGCCTCAAGAGCCGCCCTGGCGTGTCTCTGTTCGACCCCCAGGCCACCGGCATCACCTTTGCGCTGACCGAAAAAGCGCCCGTGGACAAGATCCCGCTGATGACGCTGGGCTACGGCCTGTCGGTGGCGCAGGACGGCCAGGCGTTCAAGTGGAATTTTCCGTTCATGGGCAGCTACTGGACCGGCGCCGACATCCTGATCCAGCACATCGGCAAGGCCAATGGCGGCCTGGACAAGCTCAAGGGCAAGAAGATTGCGCTGGTGTACCACGACAGCCCGTTTGGCAAGGAACCCATCCCGCTGCTGCAAGAGCGCGCCAAGATGCACGGCTTTGAGCTGCAGATGCTGCCCGTGACCGCGCCCGGCGTGGAACAAAAAGCCACCTGGCTGCAAGTGCGCCAGAGCCGCCCTGACTACGTGCTGCTGTGGGGCTGGGGTGTGATGAACTCCACCGCCCTCAAGGAAGCCCAGGCCACAGGCTACCCCCGCGAAAAGATGTATGGCGTGTGGTGGGCGGGTGCCGAGCCCGATGTGCGTGACGTGGGCGAAGGCGCGAAGGGCTACAACGCGCTGGCACTGAACACCTCGGGCCAGCAGCCCAAGGTGATCCAGGACATCCTGAAGAACGTTCACGACAAGGGCCAGGGCACAGGGCCCAAGGACGAAGTGGGCTCGGTGCTGTACACGCGCGGCGTGATCATCCAGATGCTGGCCGTCGAATCGGTGCGCCGCGCACAGGAGCGTTTTGGCAAGGGCAAGGTCATGACCGGCGAACAAGTGCGCTGGGGCATGGAAAACCTGGCCCTGGACCAGAAGAAGCTCGATGCGCTGGGCTTCAAGGACGTGATGCGTCCCCTGTCCACCAGCTGCGCCGACCACATGGGCTCCACCTGGGCGCGCGTGCACACCTGGGACGGCAAGAAGTTCAACTTCTCGTCCGACTGGTACCAGGCCGATGAGCAGATCTTGAAGCCCATGGTCAAGGCCGGTGCGGACAAGTACCTGGCCGACAAGAAGATGACGCGACGCGACGCTGCGGACTGCCAGAGCTAAGCACATCCCCCTGAGCGGCTTTGCCGCTTCCCCCTTCTCTCTTAGCGCTTCGCGCTGCGGGAAGGGGGACGCCACCAGCGCGGCGGGGCGGCACTTGCGCGGTGGCCCTGGCCTGGGCAGCGACCGGTTCAAGGGCCAGTGAACAGCGGTTGCCTCTTTGGCAGCCGCCAATCCAAAGGGTTGTGCAACAGCTCTTTGGATTGGTACAGGAAGGCAACACCATGGACTCCAACAGCAATATCGTTCTCAACGTCAACGGCATCGAGGTCATCTACAACCACGTGATCCTGGTGCTCAAGGGCGTGTCACTGCAGGTGCCGCAGGGCTCCATCGTGGCCATCCTGGGGGGGAACGGGGCGGGCAAGACGACCACGCTGCGCGCCATCTCCAACCTGCTGCAGGGCGAGCGGGGCGAGGTCACCAAGGGTTCCATCGAGCTGCGCGGCGAGCGCATCGAAAACCTCTCGCCCGCGGACCTGGTGCAGCGTGGCGTGGTGCAGGTGATGGAGGGGCGCCACTGTTTTGCCCACCTGACCATTGAAGAGAACCTGATGACGGGCAGCTACACCCGCACCAGCAAGGCCGAGATCGCAGCCAACCTGGAGAAGGTCTACAACTACTTTCCGCGCCTCAAGACGCGCCGCACCTCGCAGGCCGCCTACACCTCGGGTGGCGAGCAGCAGATGTGCGCCATCGGCCGCGCGCTCATGGCCAACCCCAGCATGGTGCTGCTGGACGAGCCCTCGATGGGCCTGGCGCCGCAGATCGTGGAGGAGGTGTTCAACATCGTGAAGGACCTGAACACCAAAGAAAAGGTCACCTTCCTGCTGGCCGAGCAGAACACCAACATGGCGCTCAAGTATTCCGACTACGGCTACATCATGGAAAGCGGCCGCGTGGTGATGGACGGCGCAGCGAGCGACCTGGCCAACAACGAGGACGTCAAGGAGTTCTACCTGGGCGTGGGCGGCGGCGAGCGCAAGAGTTTCAAGGATGTCAAAAGCTACAAGCGGCGCAAGCGCTGGTTGGCTTGAGGAGCCCCCTGTGGCGCTGCGCGCCTTCCCCCTCAGGGGGACGCACCCAGTGGCCTGGCAGAGCCAGTTCCACGGGTGCGCTGGTGAGGCATCGCGGGCGGCCAGGGCAGTGCTCATTTTCGGACCTCGGACAAATTCACTCTCAATTTCATAGCTGCTTGCGCTTTATGGATGAGCGCCAGAGGCCAATTTCACTTCAAACCACCTCACAAGGAACCCCAGGCATGAGCACGTTTTATGACGCCCTGGAAACGCGCAGCCCCGCAGAGCGCGAAGCGGCGCTGATGGCGGCGCTGCCGCAGCAGATCGCCCATGCCCAGAAGGCATCGCCCGCATTTGCCGGCATCCTGGCTGGCGTGGATGCAACCACCATCACCGGCCGCGCAGCCCTGGCAAAGCTGCCCGTCACGCGCAAGTACGAGTTGCTGGAGCGCCAGCAGGCAGGCCGCGCGACCAACGTGTTTGGCGGCTTCAGCGCGCTGGGTTTTGGCGCGGCCATGCCGCGTGTGTTTGCCAGCCCCGGCACCATCTACGAACCCGAAGGCACGCGGCGCGACTACTGGCGCATGGCGCGCGCCATCCACTCCGCAGGCTTTCGGCCCGGTGAGCTGATCCACAACAGCTTCAGTTACCACTTCGTGCCCGCGGGCTCGATGATGGAAACCGGCGCACACGCTCTGGGCTGCACGGTGTTTGCAGGCGGCACGGGGCAGACCGAGCAGCAGGTGCAGGCCATGGCCGAACTGCAACCTGCGGGCTACATCGGCACGCCCAGCTTTCTCAAGATCATTGTCGAAAAAGCCGCCGAGATGGGTGTAACGCTGCCCACGGTGACCAAGGCGCTGGTGTCGGGCGAGGCCTTTCCGCCATCGCTGCGCGAGTGGTTTGCCGAGCGCGGCATCGCGGGCTACCAGTGCTACGCCACGGCCGACCTGGGGCTGATTGCTTATGAAACCTCGGCCCGCGAAGGCCTGGTGCTCGATGAAGGTGTGATCGTCGAGATCGTGCGCCCCGGCACCGGCGACCCGGTGCCCGAGGGCGAGGTGGGCGAGCTGGTGGTGACCACGCTCAACCCCGACTACCCGCTGATCCGCTTTGGCACGGGTGATCTGTCGGCCGTGCTGCCAGGGCAGTGCCCCACGGGCCGCACCAATACCCGCATCAAGGGCTGGATGGGCCGGGCCGACCAGACCACCAAGGTCCGCGGCATGTTCGTGCACCCCGGCCAGGTGGCCACGATTGCACAGCGTTTTCCGCAGGTGCTGCGCGCACGCCTGGTGGTCAGCGGCGAGATGGCCAACGACCAGATGGTGCTGCAGGTGGAAACCGTGGAGACCGCCGAGGGCCTGGCACACCAGCTCTCGGACGCGATCCGCGAAGTGACCAAGCTGCGGGGCGACGTGCAGATGGTGGCCCCTGGCACGCTGCCCAACGATGGCAAGGTGATCGAGGACGCGCGGAGCTATAAGTAGCCTCCGCCATGGCGCCCTGCGGCGCCTAGCCGCAGCTGCCAGGGGCTGCAGCTCCTCTATCCCCAACGGAAACGCCGCCCGTGGCTTGGCAAAGCGTTCCACGGTGGCGCTGGCATCGGGTCATGCCTGTCTCGGTGATGAGCGGCATGGGCGTGCTGTCAATGCGCAAACGTGGGCCCTTCCCGCTCCGCCCAAAGGTTTGCGTCAGCGCAAAAAGTGCCCGCTTTGCGCGGTGTCATAGCGCAGTGTTTACCCTAGCATTGCTCACAATTCAGTAGCATTCAGCGCTTTATAGACAAGCGCTACAGACGTCTTTTTGTTAAAGACCATGCCCCCTGTGTGCTACGTAATATCCGCAATGTTCCCGCAAACCCCCCTCGCTATCATGGCCCGTCATTCACAGGAGAGACCCATGAAAACAACGCTGAAACTTGCATTGATCGCTGCGGCCGCAGCCACCGCTTTTGGCGCCAGCGCCCAAGACTATCCCGCCAAGGACAAGACCATCACCATCGTGGTTCCCTTTGCTGCGGGCGGCCCCACCGACCGCGTGGCGCGCGACCTGGCCGAAGCACTGCGCAAGCCCCTGGGTGCTACTGTGGTGGTGGACAACACGGCCGGCGCCGGCAGCTCCATCGGTGCAGCCCGCGTAGCCCGCGCTGCACCGGACGGCTACACGCTGCTGCTCAACCACATTGGCATGTCCACCATGCCCGCGCTGTACCGCAAGCTGTCGTTCAGCGTGCCCAACGACTTTGAATACCTGGGCATGGTCAACGATGTGCCCATGACGCTGATCGCTCGGCCCACCATGCCCGCGAACAACTTCAAGGAGCTCACCGCCTGGATTCAGCAGAACAAGGGCAAGATCAACCTGGGCAATGCCGGCCTGGGCGCTGCGTCGCACCTGTGTGGCCTGATGTTCCAGAGCGCCATGCAGGTGGACATGACCCCCGTGCCGTACAAGGGCACGGCCCCCGCCATCACCGACCTGATTGGCGGCCAGATCGACCTGCTGTGCGACCAGACCACCAACACCACGCCACAGATCGAAGGCAAGAAGGTCAAGGCCTACGCCGTGACCACGCCCAAGCGCCTGACCACCCCGGCTCTGAAGGACCTGCCCACCCTGGCGGAGTCGGGCCTGAAGGACTTCAACGTCAGCATCTGGCACGGCCTGTACGCGCCCAAGGGCACGCCAGCTCCCGTCGTGACCAAGATCAACGAAGCCCTCAAGCTTGCACTGAAGGACCCCGAGTTCATCAAGAAACAAGAAGGCCTGGGCGCGGTGGTCGTCACCGACAAGCGCATGGAACCCGCTGAACACAAGAAGTTTGTACAGGCCGAGATCGACAAATGGGGCGCTGTGATCAAGGCTGCAGGCACCTACGCAGACTGATCAGTTTTTCCCTTCCAGCCATTGATGGAAAAGCCGCCTCGGCCTTGGCCGAGGCGGCTTTTTTGTGCCTGCCATCGAGCTCGGCGCCACCACCTTGGGGTAATCCATCTGCACGGATCGCGCCGCGCCGCGTAAAAAGCTTTGCATGCATACGAAACACCTGCGAAAGGACGCCCCCGCCATGACAACACGCCCCCATCCACGCCGCCGCACCGTTGCAGCACTGGCCTGCGCCGCCCTGGGTTGCGCCGCCCTGCTGCCCCTTGCGCACGGCCAACAACAAGCCAGCACCTGGCCCACCAAGCCCGTACGCATCGTCGTGCCCTTTGCCCCCGGTGGCACCACCGACATCCTGGCACGCGCTATGGCGCCCGAACTCTCGCGCGCGTTTGGCCAGCAGTTCATTGTGGACAACCGCGCCGGTGCTGGCGGCAATGTGGGCGCCGACATCGTCGCCAAGTCACCGGGGGACGGCTACACGCTGCTGATGGGCACCGTGGGCACGCACGGCATCAACCGCGCGCTGTACGCCAAGCTGCCCTACGACCCCATCAAGGACTTTGTCCCCGTCACGCTGGTGGCTGCGGTGCCCAATGTGATGGTGATGAATGCCGACAAGGCCAAGGCCCAGGGCATCGCCAACGTGCAGGATTTCATCCGCGTCGCCAAGGCCAGCCCCGGCAAGATGAACATGGCCTCCAGCGGCAACGGCACATCGATCCATCTGGCAGGCGAGCTGTTCAAGAGCATGACGGGCACCTTCATGCTGCACTTGCCCTATCGGGGTTCCGGCCCCGCGCTCATGGACATGGTGGCGGGCAACGCCGACGTGATGTTTGACAACCTGCCTTCGTCGATGGCGCAGATCAAAGCGGGCAAGCTCACGGCTCTGGCCGTAACTAGTTCAGAGCGCTCCAGCGCCCTGCCCGACGTTCCCACAGTGGAGCAGGCCGGAGGCCCGGCCCTCAAGGGCTACGAGGCCAGCTCCTGGTTCGGCCTGCTTGCCCCGGCGGGTACGCCCCAGGACATCGTGAACCGCATCCAGCAGGAAGTGGCCAAATCACTGGCCACCCCGGCGATGAAAGAACGGCTGGTGGCGCAAGGCGCTATTCCGGGTGGGAACACACCCGCCGAGTTTGCCAAACACATCGACAACGAACACAAGAAGTGGGCGCAGGTGGTGAAGGCGTCGGGGGCGAAGGTGGACTGACCTCTTGCCGTGGTGGCGGGCCTGCGGGTCAGCCCGTGATGGCTGCCTGCGCGGGCTGCAGGCGCTTTTCACCCGTGGCAAACGAGGCGCGCTGGATGCGCCCGTTCAAGACTTCATACACGCACAGCATCTCCAGCGTCCCCAGGCCCTCGGGAAAATTGCGCGTGATCAATTCGCAGTCCACCACCACATTCGCCACCACCGTGCGCGACAGCAGCCGTGCATGCAGGTCGGGCTCGGCAAAGCGCGCCAGAAAGCGCGGGCGCATCTCGGCATGCCCTTGCGCAAGCCGTTCTCCGTGGAGGACAAACTGCTGCGCGTCTTCGGCGTAGGTCGCCAACAGGGCGTCGATGTTCTTGGCGTTGTAGGCGTCCAGCTGAGCCTGGACGACGGCCAGCGGAGAAAGGTCGCGGGTCATTGGAGGGTTGCACGAGAAAGAAGAAACCTGCAGGGGGCTGCCGTGAAGATGCGCCGCGAACGAAGCTGCCCGCAGCCCACTGGCTCAAAAGACGAGGCGCTACACGCCCCAGACCACGTCCACATCCGCCGCCGCACTGCGCTTGAGCATGTCGATCAGCGGTGCCACCCGCTGCCGCAGGCGCACGGCCTCAGCGCGGTCTTCCGCACTGGCCTCGTCCTCTCCACCCGCGTCTGCGGACGCCTGCTGAGCCTCTTCGGACGCCACGGCGGACTCCAGCGCAGCGATGGCGGCAGGGATCTGGGCGGCCGTCACGATGCCGCTGGCACCGGGTGTCTTGCCCATGATGGTCACCACCTGGCGGCCCTGCGGCTCCAGCATGATCAGATCGGCTGCGGCGCGGGATTTGAATTTGTAGAGCATGGAGAAGCGTTTTCGTGGAAGAAGCAGACTCAGCTGCGGTAGATGTAATCGCGAATGAACGGATAGCCTGATTGTGCGCCGGGCATGGCCCCGGTGGCCACATCTCCGTCAGGCTTGATGGCCAGCATCTGGTGCAGTGCCATCCAGCCGCGCTCAAACCCCAGGGCACTGCCCGCAAGATACAGGCGGTATGCACGCAAGACCTTATCACCCTGCTGCGCCCCACCCTGTGCGGCCAGCACCTCACGGGCCGCAGGCAATTGGGCTTCGAGCCCGTCGGACCACGCCCACAGCGTACGCGCGTAGTGTGGGCGCAGGTTCTCGGTGTCCACCATCTCCAGGCCTGCGCGGGCCATGTCGTGCAGCACCGTGCTCACATGCAACAGCTCGCCGCCCGGGAAGATGTACTGCTCGATAAAGTCACCCATGCCCGCGCCCAGTTGCGCGTTGTCTGCGCCCCCCGCTGTGATGCCGTGGTTCAGCACCAGCCCTCCGGGCCGCAGCAGGCCCGCCACCGTCTCAAAGTAGCGCTGCATCTGCGCGCGGCCTACATGCTCGAACATGCCCACCGAGGCGATCTTGTCGAAGGGCTGCTCCACCTGCAGCTCGCGGTAATCCACCAGTTGCATGCACACGCGCCCCTGCAGCCCACGCTCTTCAATGCGCCGCTGCACATGGGCGTGCTGGTTGCGCGACAGCGTGATGCCTGTGGCATCCACACCGTAGTGCTCGGCCGCCCACAGCAGCAGGCCACCCCAGCCCGCGCCAATGTCCAGAAACCGGTCCCCCGGTTGCAGCTGCAGCTTGCGGCAAATGTGGTCGAGCTTGGCCTCCTGCGCCTGGGCCAGCGTCAGGTCTGGGGACCGGTAGTATGCACACGAATACACGCGGCGCGGGTCCAGCCACAGCGCGTAGAAGTCGTCCGACAGGTCGTAATGGAACTGCACATGGCGCGCGTCATGCGCCAGCGTGTGCACCGCCATCGACCGCGCGCGTGCCAGCACCCGCTGCCACCAGCCGTGGTGCTGGTCGCGGGCCGGGTCGCGGGTCAACAGGCCCGCAGCGGCGGCCATCAGGTCGCGCATGCCGCCTTCCAGCGCCACGCGCCCCTCGACGATGGCAGCCCCCACATTGCCGATCTCGCCCGTGGCCAGCGCCAACAGTGCCATGCGGTCACGAAAGCGCAGCGTTACAGCAGGCTCGGGCGCGCCCAGTTGCTGGCCCGCAGGCAACTGGACGGCCATCGGCACCGGCAAGGCCGCGAGCCGCCCCTCCAAGGTGTGCAGCAAGTGCTTCATGCGGCGCATCTTGAGAAATTTGCTGCACTGCGTCAACACCCCGCAATGGCATCAGGGGTTTCGCCGGGAAGGCCCCATTGACAGCATTTTGTTTAAGCCTAAACTATTTTGGCATGAACATCCTCTGCATTGGCGGTGGGCCCGCCGGTCTCTACTTCGCCCTGCTCATGAAGCAGCAAAACCCCGCGCACCGCGTCACGGTGGTCGAACGCAACCGGCCGTTCGACACCTTCGGATGGGGGGTGGTGCTGTCGGACCAGACGCTGGCCAACCTGCAGGCGGCCGATGCGCCCACGGCAGCCCTGATCGGCGATGCGTTCAACCACTGGGACGACATCGAGGTGTTTTTCAAGGGCCGCAGCGTGCGCTCCACGGGCCACGGCTTCTGTGGCATCGGCCGCAAGCGGCTGCTCAACATCCTGCAGGACCGGTGCTTGGCGGTGGGCGTGGAGCTGGTGTTCGAGACCGATGTGGCCGACGACCAGGCGCTGGCCGCCGAGTACAACGCCGACCTGGTGATTGCGAGCGACGGCCTCAACAGCCGCATCCGCACCCGCTACGCTACCACCTACCAGCCCGATATCGACCTGCGCGAGTGCCGTTTTGTCTGGCTGGGTACACACAAAAAGCTGGATGCTTTTACGTTTGCTTTCGAGCAGACTGAGCATGGCTGGTTCCAGGCGCATGCCTACCAGTTCGATGCCGATACCTCCACCTTCATCATCGAGACACCCGAAGCGGTGTGGAAGGCGCACGGTCTCGACCAGATGCAGCAGCCCGAGGCCATTGCATTCTGCGAAAAGCTGTTTGCCAAATACCTGGACGGCAACGCGCTCATCAGCAACGCCACGCACCTGCGCGGCTCGGCCAACTGGATCCGCTTCCCGCGCGTGATCTGCAACACCTGGGTGCACCGCGAGACCATCGGCGGGAAGCAGGTGCCCATCGTGCTGATGGGTGACGCGGCGCACACCGCACATTTCTCGATTGGCAGCGGCACCAAGCTCGCGCTCGAAGACGCCATTGACCTGGCCAACGAATTCGCCACGGGCTTGCCGATTGACGAGGTGCTGCAGCACTATGAAGCGCGCCGCAGCGTGGAGGTGCTGAAGATCCAGAACGCCGCGCGCAACAGCACCGAGTGGTTTGAGAACGTGGCGCGCTACGCCGGCATGCCCGTGGAGCAGTTCACGTACTCGCTGCTCACGCGCAGCCAGCGCATCAGCCACGAGAACCTGCGGCTGCGCGATGCCGCGTGGCTGGAGGGCTATGAGGCCTGGCTCGCGGGTGGCAAGGCCGCGATTCCGCCCATGCTCACGCCCTTCACGCTCAAAGGCCTCACGCTCAAGAACCGCATCGTCGTCTCGCCCATGGCCACCTACAGCGCGGTCGAGGGCGTGCCGCAGGACTTCCACCTGGTGCACCTGGGCGCTAGGGCCCTGGGCGGCGCCGCGCTGGTGATGGTGGAGATGACCAGCCCCACGCCCGAGGGCCGCATCACCCCCGCCTGCCCCGGCCTGTGGAACGACGCACAGCAAGCCGCCTTTGCGCGCATCGTGAACTTTGTGCACGGCAGCAGCACGGCCAAGATCGGCCTGCAGCTGGGCCACAGCGGCCCCAAGGGCTCGACCCGCGTCGGCTGGGAAGGCACGGATGAGCCGCTGGACGCGGGCAACTGGCCCCTGCTGGCCGCGAGCCCCCTCGCCTACGGCGCGCAGAACCAGACGCCTGCCGCCATGACCCGCGCCGACATGGACCGCGTGACCGCCGCCTTTGTGGACAGCGCCCGCCGCGCCGTGGCCTGCGGCTTTGACTGGCTGGAACTGCACTGCGCGCACGGCTACCTGCTGGCCAGCTTTATCAGTCCCGCCACCAACCAGCGCACGGACGACTATGGCGGCAGCCTGGAGAACCGCTGCCGCTACCCGCTGGAAGTGTTCACTGCTTTGCGCGCCGTGTGGCCCGCCGACAAGCCGATGAGCGTGCGTATCTCCGCGCACGACTGGCTCCCCGATGGAAATACCGCCGACGACGCCATCGCCATCGCGCGCTTGTTCAAGGCCGCCGGCGCCGACCTGATCGACGTCTCCTCCGGCCAGACCACGCGCAACTCGCGCCCGGTGTATGGCCGCATGTACCAAACGCCGTTTGCCGACCGCATCCGCAACGAGGTGGGCATTGCCACCATGGCGGTGGGCGCGATCACCGAGGCCGACCACGCCAACAGCATCATCGCGGCCGGCCGCGCCGACCTGTGTGCCATCGCGCGCCCCCACCTGGCCGACCCGGCCTGGACGCTGCATGCCGCCGCACAGCTGAGCCCCGTGGCCGCAGCGCACACCGACTGGCCTGTGCAGTACACCAGCGGCCGCGACCAGATGCTGCGCGAGATATCCAAGCAAAAGCAGCTCCTTGCGCAGGCCAATCAAGCGCAAGCAGCTACCAAAAACAGAGCATCCGAGGAAGAAGGCTAGCCATGGACCTCGAAGCCCGCCTGCACGGCGCCGCCCCCAGCGAACATCCCGAGGCCCTGCGCCTGTGGCTGCGCCTGCTCACCTGCACCCAGCTCATCGAAAAACAGGTGCGCAGCCACCTGCGCGCGCAGTTCGACACCACGCTGCCGCGTTTTGACCTGATGGCGCAGCTGGAGCGCGCGCCGGACGGCATGAAGATGAAGGAACTCTCGCGCCGCATGATGGTGACGAGCGGCAACATCACCGGCATCACCGACCAGCTCGTGGCCGAGGGGCTGGTCGAGCGCATGGACGTGGAAGGCGACCGCCGTGCGTACCTGGTGCGCCTCACGCCGCAAGGCCGCGAGCAGTTCAACACCATGGCGCGCCAGCACGAGCAATGGATCGTCGAAGCCTTCGCCTCGTTGGGCGAGCGCGACATCAGCACCTTGTACCGCCTGCTGGGCAAGGTGAAAGAACACACACAAAACAATTCTTTGGAGACAGCCGAATGAAACACTTCATCGGGGCGAGCAACCCCATGCGCGAGCAGTTCAACCCGCAAGCCAGCTATGTGGCCGAGCACTTTGCCTGGACCTTTGCCGATGGTGTGGGCACCGTCACGCTCAACCGCCCGGACCGCAAGAACCCTCTCACCTTCCAGAGCTATGCCGAGCTGCGCGACTTCTTCTACGCGCTGCGCTTTGCCACCGATGTGAAAGCCATCGTTGTCACGGGTGCGGGCGGCAACTTCTGCTCAGGCGGCGACGTGCACGAGATCATCGGCCCGCTCACCACCATGACCATGCCCGAGCTGCTGGAGTTCACGCGCATGACGGGTGACCTGGTGAAAGCCATGCGCGCCTGCCCGCAGCCCGTGCTGGGCGCCATCGACGGCATCTGTGCCGGTGCGGGTGCGATGATGGCGCTGGCCTGCGACATGCGCTACGGCACCGAGGCCACCAAGACCGCGTTCTTGTTCACCCGCGTGGGCCTGGCCGGCGCCGACATGGGCGCCTGCGCACTGCTGCCGCGCATGATCGGCCAGGGCCGCGCCAGCGAGCTGCTGTTCACCGGCCGAGCGATGACAGCGCACGAGGGTCTCGCCTGGGGCTTCTTCAACGATTTGTATGAGAGCGCTGACCTGCTGGCCAACGTGCAGGCCACCGCGCGCGCGCTGGCCGATGGCCCCACCTTCGCCCACGGCATGACCAAGACCATGCTGAGCCAGGAGTGGAGCATGACCATCGAGCAGGCCATCGAGGCCGAGGCGCAGGCGCAAGCGATCTGCATGCAGACCGAAGACTTCCGGCGTGCGTACGAGGCGTTTGCCGCCAAGCAAAAGCCCGTGTTCCAGGGAGATTGAACCCATGCACGTCGCAACGCCCCCCGCCCCCTGCCCGCCCTCCACTGCGCACCTGGCCCTGCCCTTTTTTGACGACGCCCACCGCGCGCTGGCCGAGGGCCTGGTGCCCTGGGCGGCCGCACAGCAGGTCGATGAAACCGATGACCGCGCCGCCTGCCGCGACTGGGTGCAGCGCCTAGGAGCAGGCGGCTGGCTGCGCTACTGCGTGCCCGCCGCACACGGCGGCGCCCTGCCCGCGCTCGACTCGCGCGCGCTGGTGCTGCTGCGCGAGACACTGGCCTACCACTCGCCGCTGGCGGACTTTGCGTTTGCAATGCAGGGCCTGGGCAGCGGGGCCATCACGCTGGCGGGCAGCCCGGCGCAGCAGGCGCACTACCTGCAGGGCGTGGCGCGCGGTGAGCTGATTGCGGCATTCGCATTGAGCGAACCCGAAGCGGGTTCTGACGTGGGCGCTATGCAAACAATAGCTACTGGCGCTTATCCATCAAGCGTTAGTGGCCAAAAAGTCTCATATTCTCTGACCGGCACCAAGACCTGGATCAGCAACGGCGGCATTGCCGACTTCTACTGCGTGTTCGCAAAGACCGACCCGGCCGGGGGCACGCGCGGCATCAGCGCGTTCATCGTGGATGCAAACACGCCGGGGCTCGATACCTCACGCCACATCCACGTGATGGCGCCGCACCCGCTGGCCACGCTGCAGTTCGACCAATGCGCCGTGCCTGCCACCGCGCTGCTGGGCGACGAGAACGGCGGCTTCAAGCTGGCCATGCGCACGCTCGACATCTTCCGCGCATCCGTCGCCGCCGCCGCACTGGGCATGGCGCGCCGCGCACTGGCCGAGGCCGTGCACCACGCCCGCCAGCGCCGCATGTTCGGCCAGACGCTGGCGGACTTTCAGCTCACGCAGGCCAAGATCGGCGAGATGGCCGCGCTGGTGGACAGCGCCGCGCTGCTCACCTACCGTGCGGCCTGGCTGCGCGATGAAGGCGAGAAGCGCGGCGGCACGCGCGTCACGGCTGAAGCGGCCATGGCCAAGATGACCGCCACCGAAAACGCCCAGCGGGTGATCGACATGGCGCTGC
Source organism: Acidovorax sp. NN32 (assembly GCF_057597245.1). NCBI lineage: Bacteria > Pseudomonadati > Pseudomonadota > Betaproteobacteria > Burkholderiales > Comamonadaceae > Acidovorax > Acidovorax sp. NN32. The sequence continues at coordinate 620,433 of NZ_CP199679.1, read as the reverse complement.
AGCTGCACGGCGGGCGCGGCGTGGAGGTGGGCAGCAAGGTCGAATCGCTGTACCGCGACATCCGCTCGCTGCGCATTTACGAAGGCGCCACCGAAGTGCAGCAGCTCATCATCGGCAAGGCCGTTTTGCAGGAGTAATCGCATGAAAGCCCCCTCCGCCCAGCCCGACCATTTCGTGCACGACCGCCTGCCTGCACCCGAGGCCTGGCCCACACTGCGCTACGACCTGCCCGAACTGCAGATCGCCAACCAGGCCAACCTGGTGCAGGCGCTGTTCGACCAGGCCGAACGTGCGGGCCACATCGACCGCCCCCTGTTGCGCGGCCCGCACCGAACATATACCTACCGCGACACCCGCACCGAGGCCGCGCGCATTGCCGAGGTACTGACGCAGGACCACGGCCTCGTGCCCGGCAACCGCGTGCTGCTGCGCGGCGGCAACACGGTGGAGATGGCGCTGGCCTGGCTGGGTACCGTCTACGCGGGGCTGGTGGCGGTGGCCACCATGCCGCTGCTGCGCGCGGTGGAGCTGGGCAGCATCATCGACCGTGCCCAGCCCACGCTGGCGCTGTGTGACGGCCGCCTGCTGGCCGAGCTGCAAGCCGCGCAGACGCAGCACCCCGTGCTCGCCACCATCGTGCCCTTCCACACAGCGCCCGATGCGGCCGACCTGCTGCAGCGCGCGCAGGGCAAACCCGGCACAACGCCGCCCTGCCCCACGTCGGCGGACGACATCGCGCTAATGGCCTTCACCTCGGGCACCACCGGCGCGCCCAAAGCTGCCGTGCACACCCACCGCGACGTGCTGGCAGGCTGCGAGGCCTGGCCGCGCCATGTACTCAAGGCCACGCCCGATGACATCGTGGCGGGCTCGCCCCCCCTGGCGTTCACCTTTGGCCTGGGCGGCTTGCTGGTGTTTCCGATGTGGGCCGGGGCCAGCGTGTACTTCCCCGACCAGCCCTACACGCCCGAAACCATGGTGCGGCTGATGCGCGATGCGGGCGTGACCATCTGCTACACCGCCCCCACCTTCTACCGGCAGATGGCCCCCTTTGCCAAGCAGATCGGCCTGCCCCAGCTGCGCACCAGCGTGAGCGCGGGCGAAGGCCTGCCGGACGCGACGCGCCAGCTGTGGAAGGAGGCGACCGGCCTCGACATGACGGACGGCATTGGCGCCACCGAAATGTTCCACATCTTCATTTCCTCGCCCGGCGGTGAGAGCCGGCGCGGCGCCATCGGCAAGGTGGTGCCCGGCTACACCGCCAAGGTGGTGGACGACGACGGCCGTGAAGTGCCACGCGGCACCGTGGGCAAGCTCGCGGTGATCGGCCCCACGGGCTGCAAGTACCTCGACGACCCGCGCCAGGCCAAGTACGTGAAGGACGGCTGGAACTACCCGGGCGATGCGTTCACGCAAGACGCTGACGGCTACTTTTTCTACCAGGCACGCGATGACGACATGATCATCACCGCCGGCTACAACGTGGGCGGCCCTGAGGTGGAAGACGCCCTGCTGCGCCACCCGGCCGTGGCCGAGTGCGGCGTGATCGGCGTGCCCGACGAGGAGCGCGGCATGGTGGTCAAAGCCATCTGCGTCTTGAAGCCCGGCCACACAGGCGATGCCGCCATGGTCAAGACGCTGCAGGACCATGTGAAAGCCACCATCGCCCCGTTCAAATACCCGCGCGTGGTGGAGTTTGTGACCGCCCTGCCGCGCACCGAAACCGGCAAGCTGCAGCGCTTCAAGCTGCGCCAGGGCGCGGTGCCGGCACCTTCTTCTTCAACAAAAACAACATGATGAAAAACACCCTTTTGCAGCCCGAAGGCTGGGTCACCCCCAAGGGCTACGCCAACGGCGTGGCCGCGCGCGGCACCATGGTCTTTACCGGCGGCCAGATCGGCTGGAATGCGCAGCAGCAGTTTGAGAGCGATGACTTCATCGACCAGACGAGGCAGACGCTGCTGAACGTGCGGGCGGTGCTGGAGGCTGGCGGCGCGGGCCCCGAGCACCTGGTGCGCCTGACCTGGTACGTGACCGACCGCAACGAATACAACAGCCGCTTGAAGGAGCTGGGGGCGGTCTACCGTGAGGTGCTGGGCAAGAACTTCCCGGCGATGGCCTGCGTGCAGGTGGCGGGGCTCATGGAAGAGCGCGCGAAGATCGAGATTGAAGCAACCGCTGTAATCCCGGACTGAGCTTTTCCAGCCACCGCTGCAGCGCTTGCCCGTACAGAATGAACGCCAGCGCCGCCCCAATCAACGGCAGCGCGGCAAACACCCAGCCCGTGAGCAGCTCGCCGCCCAGCGCCACGCCCACCAGCAGCGCCACCGCAGGGTTCACAAACGAATAGCTGCCCGCCAGCGCCGCCGACGTGTTCTGCAGCAGCCACAGATACGCATTGAGCGCCACCAGCGTGCCAAACACCAGCAGATAGACCCACGCCGCCCACGACTTGGCACTCACCTGGCCCAGGGCCGACAGCGGCTCAAACCACAACGCCACCACCAGCCCCATGGCGCCCCCCGCAAACCACTGCGCGGCCGATGCCATGGCGGGCGCAGGTAGCGACAGCTTGCGCGATGCATACGAGCCCACACTCCAGCACAGAGGTGCACCAAAGGCCAGCAGCGCACCGAGCCAGGTGGCTGAAAAGTCGCCCTCCAGCGCCAGCAGCAGCGCACCCACCACGCCCAGGGCCAGACCGATCCAGCTGGTGAACGGCACGCGCTCACCGCCCCAGCGCGACCACAGCGCCAGCCACATCGGCATGGTGGTGACCACCGTGGCCATCAGGCCCGAGCCAATGCCCAGCTTTTGTGCAAAACCCATCAGGTTCATGGCCAGAAACACCATGCAGCCGCCCACCACCGCCGAGTTGCGCCATTGCACCCACGTGGGCAATGCATGGCCTTGCCACAACGCAATCAGCAGCATCACCCCCCCTGCACACAGAAAGCGGATCGCATTCATCAGCAGCGGCGGCATGCTCTGCAGCGCAATACCAATGGCGAAATAGGTAGTGCCCCAGACGATGTAGACCAACAGCAGTGCCATGGCCACCGCCCCTTTGCGCTGTGTGCGGGCTTGCGCATTGAAAATTGCCGGCATATTCTTCACCTGACCGAATAATTTATGGAAACCGCGAGGTTTTCGGAATTTTTACCAAAATCGAGCGGCTATGCAAGCAAATATTCAGACAGATGACATGGACGCCAGAATTATTTCGGCGCTAGGCGCCGATGGCCGACGTTCCTATGCCGATGTGGGGGCCGAAGTGGGACTGTCCACCGCCGCCGTGCACGAGCGCGTGAAGAAGCTGCTGGACAAGGGCGTGATTCGCCGGTTTTCGATCAGCGTGGACCCGGAACGCGTGGGGCTGAACTTCACCGCGTTTGTGGCGATCCGCAACGATGGCGGCGCGCACTGCCGCGACATTGCGCCGCGCCTGCGCGGTATCCCCCAGGTGGAGGAGTTGCACAGCGTGGCTGGCGAGCACGACTTCCTGGCCAAGATCCGCACCACGCACGCGCGCGGGCTGGAGGACGTGCTCTACCAGATCAAGGCGATTCCCGGCGTGGCGCGCACCACGAGCACCGTGGTCCTGAATACCGAATTCGAGGACCGGCCGCTGGACCTGGGCTGGGTGAATGGCGACAAGGGAGGTTGATGCGTAGGGGCGGCCTCGGCTTGGTCGCGCGGCTTTTTACGCAGCCACCGTGGCGAGTTCAGCCGCAGCGGCAACCGCCGCTGGAACTGGCGCCAGCCGCTGCACCAGCGCCATGTAGTAGCCCAGCGGGGGCGTGACCAACCCCGGCACCTTGGCATGGTCGTCATAGCGGCGCAGGCGGATGGCCTCCTGCGCAAAGGGCTGGGCCGCAAACTGCATCGCCTCTTTGGGCGTGAAGGGCCCGCCCTGCAGCACCAGGCTGTGCTGCGATGCGGGCGACAGTGTCTCCCAGTACCCCGGCTCCATGGTGCACAGGTAGCGCTTGGCATCCACATGCAGGCGGATGGGCTCCAGCACCGCGTCGGGCATCAGGCCCCGCAAGAACGGGATGGCCATGTACTGGTGCAGGTCGTCCTGCTCGGCCGTGTCGCCCCCGGGCGCCAGCAGGTGGCCCAGGTCGTGCAGCAGGGCAGCGACGACAGTGGCCGGGGTTTCACCCGATTTTTCGGCCCACTGCGCACACTGCAGCGCATGCTCCAGCTGGCTGACCGCCTCGCGGCCGTACTGGTTCACGCCCCGAGTGGAGAGCAGGTGGGCAATGTCTTCAAGGCTCAATGCCATCGTCTTTCCTTACTAGACCAATGCCTTGCGGATGCGGGCCGACACCAGGTCGATCACGCTCACCGTGACCACAATGATGAGCATCACGGCGCAGGTCTCGGCGTACTGGAAGCCCCGGATGATTTCCCACAGCACCACCCCAATGCCTCCGGCGCCCACCATGCCCACCACCGAGGCCGAGCGCACGTTGGCCTCGAAGCGGTACAGCGTGTACGAGATCCACAGCGGCATGACCTGCGGAATCACGCCGTAGATGATTTCGTGCAGTGCGCTCGCACCGGTGGAACGGATGCCTTCCACCGGCTGTGGGTCAATCGCCTCCACGGCTTCGGAGAACAGCTTGGCCAAGGTGCCCGAGGTGTGGATCCACAGCGCCAGCACGCCCGCAAAAGGCCCCAGGCCCACGGCCACCACAAACAGCATGGCAAACACCATTTCGTTGATGGCGCGGCAGGCGTCCAGCACGCGGCGCACTGGTTGGTACACCCACCAGGGCACGATGTTGGACGAGGCCAGCAGTGCCAGCGGCACGGCGGTGACCACCGCCAGCGCCGTGCCCCACAGCGCAATCTGCAGCGTGACCAGCATCTCCTGCACATAGATCTGCCATTGTGCAAAATTGGGCGGAAAGAACTCCGCCGCATAGCTGACCATGTTGCCCGAATCGTTCCATAGGTCGAGCGGGCGCATGTCGGCGCCCTTCCAGGACGCCGCCAGCAACACCAGCAGGATGCCCCACGACAGGTACCAGGCCAGGCTGCGCTTGGGCGACGAGGTGCTGGCCAGTGTGGCCAGCGAGGGATTCAAAGCAGAGGACATGGAGACACCCGGGCCGCAACAAGAAACCTACGAATTACTTCAACGACGCCAGCTGCTGGTCGATCTCGGCCAGGCGGGTCTTCTTGTCGGCATCGGCCAGCGTCGCGTCGGCCTCGATCTTGTTGCGCTTGCCGAAGAGGTCCAGCTGGCGGATGGGGGTGAGCTGGGCATTGGTCGATGGTTTGAAGCCCGAGAGCTTGGAGATCTTCATCACGATCTCCTTCTCGCGCGCATCGGTCTTGGCGTAGTTGTAGAAGAAGTCGCGGATCTTGGTCTTGGTGGCCTCAGGCAAGTCCTTGCGCATCACCAGCGGGTCCAGCGGAATCAGGGGCGAGGTCCAGACGATCTTGATGTCCTTGAATTTCTCGGGCTGGCGCTCCTTGATCTTTTCCAGGTTCTCGCTGTTGTTGGTGGCCACATCGACCTGCTTGTTGGCCACAGCCAGCGCGTTGGTCTCGTGGTTGGCACTGCGCGTGATCTTGAAGTGCGTCTTCGCGTCGATCTTGTTCTGTGCAAAGGCGTAGTAGCCGGGCACCAGGAAACCCGAGGTGGAGTTGGGGTCGCCGTTGCCAAAGCTCAGCGACTTGCCGTTCTTGAGCACGTCATCCAGGGTGGCCAGGGGGCTGTCCTTGTGCACGATGAGGTGCGAGTAGTAGCCCTGCGTGCCGTCGGCGTTCACCATCTGCGCAAAGACTTCGCCGTTGGCGCGGTCCACGGCTTCCATGGCCGACTTGTTGCCCAGCCAGGCCACCTGCATCTTGTTGAAGCGCATGGCTTCGATGAGGCCTGCGTAGTCTGATGCAAAGAAGGCATTGATCTTCAGACCGGTCTGCTTGGCCATGTCATCCAGCAGGGGCTGCCAGTCGGCCTTGAGGTTTTGCGAGGCCTCGGTCGAGATCATGCCGAAGTTGATGTCCTGGGCCAACGCGCCCGTGGTCAAACCCAGCCCGATCGTCAGGGCGGCACACAGTTTCTTGAACATGTTGAAAACTCCAGAGAAAGGAATTGAAAAGAAACAAAAAGACCGTTCAGGCGGCCTGGACCATGGCGGGCGCCCACTGTGGGACGGGTGTTGGGGCGTGCACGGGTGCTGTGGGGGCACCCGCTGCATCCGACAGAATTTCGTCGGCGTGCACGCCATAGAGGCTGCGCAGCAGTGCGGGCGTGAGGGCCGCCGATGGGCCGTCGTACACCACCTGGCCGTGGTGCAACGCCACCACGCGGGGGCAGTATTTGATGGCCACATCTACCTGGTGCAGCGACACGATGACGGTGCAGCGGTCCTCGCGGTTGATGCGGGCCAGGATGTCCATGACCTTGCGCGAGGATTCGGGGTCCAGCGAGGCGATGGGCTCGTCGGCCAGCACCACCTTGGCGCCCTGCACCAGCGTGCGGGCAATGGCCGCGCGCTGCTGCTGCCCGCCGGACAAGGTGGACGCACGCTGTGCATGGCATTCGGCAATGCCCACGCGGTGGAGCGCTTCCAGCGCCAGCGCGCGCTCCTGCGGCTTGAACATGCGCAGCCAGCCGCGCCACCAGGGCGTGCGGTGCAGCAGGCCCACCAGCACGTTCATCAACACCGGCAAGCGGTCCACCAGGTTGAACTGCTGGAACACAAAGCCCACCTGGGAACGCACCTTGCGGATGTCACTGTGGATGCGCCCGCCCTGCTGCACGCAGCGGCCGTCCACCTCGATCAGCGAATCGCTGGACGCATCGGCCACCACCAGACCCGCCACGTGGCGCAGCAGGGTGGACTTGCCCGAGCCCGATGCACCGATCAACGCCACCATCTCGCCGCGCTGCACGGTGAGGTTGATGTCGCGCAGGGCGTGTTTGCCGTTGGCGAAATGCTTGTTCAGTTGGTGGATGTGCAGTGCGGCGGTCATGGCAGCCTCCTTGGGGGGGTTAATTCCGTTTTCAAATCATTCGTGTCTAGGCGCGAAGCCGCAGACAGTGCTGTAGCACGGCAAGGCGAAGCAACAACGACACGGATGATTTGGAAACGGAATAAGTCGTCTAGACAACCGGAGTGTGGTGGTCGGGCGTGACAGTGCTTTGACAGTTGGGAGAAGTTTGGATGTCAGGAAACGACCTGCACGCGCTCTACAGGACGCGCTGCCCTTCGCGCCACACCCCACGCACCACGGCCTGGCGACCGCCATCAGGCAGCTCAGCCATGTGCACCTGCACCAGGTCGGCGCGCAGGCCGGGCGCCAGCGCGCCCCGGTCGGCCATGCCCGCGGCCTTGGCGGGGTTGCAGGTGACGGTGGCCACGGCCTGTGGCAGGGGCAGGATGTCGTCCTGCACCAGCCGCATCACCGCGCTCAGCAGGCTGCCGGGCACATAGTCGGACGAGAGGATGTCCAGCAGCCCCCGGCGCGCCAGATCGGCCGCCGCCACGTTGCCCGAGTGCGAACCACCGCGCACCACGTTGGGCCCGCCCATCACGGTGAGCAGCCCCCGCTCGTGCGCAGCCTGGGCTGCGGCCAGTGTGGTCGGGAACTCCGACATCGCGGCCCCTTCGGCATGGGCCTGCTCCACATGGGCCACCGTGGTGTCGTCGTGGCTGGCCAGCGAGATGCCGTGTGTGCGGCAGTAATCCACAAAGTACGCACGGTGTGGCTCGGCGTACTGCGCCTGCAGCGTGGCGGCGTGCGCCACCTGGCGCTCGAACTTCTCGGCGCTCCAGCCCTTCTTGCCGGTGTAGTAGGTGCGTGCCTGCTCGATGTTCTCCCACTGGCGCTGGCCCGGGGTGTGGTCCATCAGCGAGATCAGCGACAGGCGCGGGTGCCCGTGGAAGGGCTCGAACAGGTCGATGGTGTTGGGCGCAGGCAGCTCGCAGCGCACATGCAGGTGGTGGTCGGCCCGCAGCAGGTTGCGCTCGGTGCAGGTGTCGATGGTGTCGAGCACACGGTTCCAGGCGCTGCCGCGCAGGCTGTCCACATCGGCCTCGCCCACGCCCAGCGCGTCCAGCACCGTGGTGATGCCTGCGGCCGCAATCTCGGCGTCGTGCGCCAGCAGTGCGGGCATCTCGGCCCATTGCACCTTGGGTCGCGGCATCAGGTGGCGCTCGAAGTTGTCGGTGTGGATTTCGACCAGCCCGGGCAGCAGGTAGTCGCCCCCCAGGTCGATGCCTTGCAGGGCCGCAGTGCCCCCACTATCCAGCAACACAATGCGCCCACCCTCCACCTGCAAGCTGCCGTGCACCACTTCGCCCGGTAGCACCATGCGAGCGTTCTTGAACACGGTCGCGGTCATGCCGATGCTCCCCGAAAGTCGCCCACATTCACGCGGCGTGTGGCCACGGCAGCGCCCACCTGCGCGTCGTGAAAGATACCCACCAGGGCCGCCCCGCGCGCCACCGCCTCGCGGATCATGGCGATCACCGTCTCGGTGTTGGCTGCATCGAGCGATGCGGTGGGCTCGTCCAGCAACAGCAACGGCTTGGGCTTGATCATGTTGCGGGCAATGTTGATGCGCTGCTGCTCCCCGCCCGAGAAGGTGGCGGGCGGCAGGTGCCACAGCCGCTCGGGAATGCGCAGGCGGGTCAGCCACTGGCGGGCGGCCTCGCGCGCGGCCTCGATGCCCGCAGGGTCGTCTCCGGCGTCTTCCGCCAGTGGTTCGGCCACCACGTCCAGCGCCGACACGCGCGGAATGACCCGCAGGAACTGGCTCACATAGCCCACGGTGTCGCGCCGCAGCTGCACCAGCGCACGCGGCGTGGCCTGTGTCACATCCACCACGGCGCCATCGGCCGAGCGCACCGTGATGCGCCCCGCATTGGCCCGGTAGTTGGCGTAGATCATCTTGAGCAGCGTGCTCTTTCCCATGCCCGAGGGGCCGTCCAGCACCACACATTCACCGGGCTGCACGGCCAGGTCCACCTGGGCAAGCACAGGCAGTTCGATGCCGTTCTGGTGGTGCAGGGTGAAGCGCTTGGTCACCCCTTGCATCTGGAGAATGGGCGCAATGGAAGGCTGGTTCATGGCTGCAGTACCGAAGAAACGAGGAGCTGGGTGTAGGGGTGTTGCGGGTCGTCGAGCACCTGGTCGGTCAGGCCCGCTTCCACCACGCGGCCGCGTTGCATGACCACCATGCGGTGGGCCAGCAGGCGTGCCACGGCCAGGTCGTGCGTGACCACAATGGCCGCCAACTGCATCTGCCGCGTGAGCTGGCGCAGCATGTCCAGCAGGCGCGCCTGCACCGACACATCCAGGCCCGAGGTGGGTTCGTCCATGAACACCAGGCGTGGCTGCGTGACCAGGTTGCGGGCAATCTGCAGGCGCTGGCGCATGCCGCCCGAAAACGTGCGTGGTGCGTCGTCGATGCGCGCGGCATCGATCTCCACACGCTGCAGCCATTCCGTGGCCGTGGCGCGCAGGCGGCCATAGTGGCGCTCGCCCAGGCCCATCAGGCGCTCGCCCACATTGGCACCGGCGGATACATCCATGCGCAGGCCGTCCGCCGCGTTCTGGTGCACAAAGCCCCAGTCGGTGCGCGCCAGCAGGCGCTGCTGCGCTTCTGTCATGGCGTAGATGTCCTGCAGCTCGCCGCTGCGCTGGCGGAACTGCACCGTGCCTTCGTCCGGGGCGCTGCGTGCTGCAATGGCGTTGAGCAGCGTGGACTTGCCGGAGCCCGACTCGCCCACCACGGCCAGCACCTCGCCGGGCCACAGGTCAAAGGACGCGCCTTGCAGCGCCACGCGGTCGCCATAGCGCTTGCTGACGTTGCGCACGCTCAGCAGCGGCGCAGAAGGTTCGGGGTGATTCATGTGAGGGTCTCGACAACAAAGCTCAGGCCATGCTGCGCAAAGCCCAGGGATTCATAGAAGGCATGCGCGCCCTTGCGGCGGGCGTTGGACGAGAGCGCGAGCTTGTAGCAGCCCGCGTCGCGCGCCTGCTGCATGGCGTGGGCCATCATCTGGCGGCCAATGCCTCGGCCCTGCTGGTCCTGTGCCACCACCACGTCTTCCACGATGGCCGAGGGCGTGCCCCGATGCGCCAGGTTGTGCATGACGAGCAGCGCATAGGTGCCCACCACGGCGCCGTGCTGCGCGGGGTCGCAGGCCACCCACAGGCGGTAGCTGGGGTAGCGGGCGAACTGGGACCATACGGCCTCGGCTTCTTCCAGGGTCAGCAGGTCGACCGGGCTGTCTTCAATGGCGGCATACAGCACCAGCACGCTCTCCAGGTCGGCCTGCCGGGCTTCGCGAATGTGCACGGCGCTCATGCCGCGCCGCCTTCCACCTGCGCCGTTTCGGCCTGCTGCGCCTGGCGCTCGTGGCAGTAATCCGAGTCCGAACAGACATGCATGCGCCCGCCCTGGTCGTCGGTGATGACCTCGTCGAGAAAGCTGTCGGTGGCGCCACACAGCGCGCAAGCAGCATCCCAGCGCTGCACCTCGAACGGGTGGTCCTCAAAACCAAGGCTCTCCACCGGCGTATAGGGCGGCACGGCATAGATGCGCTTTTCGCGGCCCGCGCCAAACAGCTGCAGCGCGGGGTTCATGTGCATCTTGGGGTTGTCGAACTTGGGGATGGGCGACGGCGCCATCACATAGCGGCCGTTGACCAGCACGGGGTAGTCGTAGGTGGTGGCGATGTGGCCGTAGCGTGCGATGTCTTCGTAGAGCTTGACGTGCATGAGCCCGTACTCGGCCAGGCCATGCAGAGTGCGCGTTTCGGTCTCGCGTGGCTCCAGGCGCTGCATGGGCTCGGGCACGGGCACCTGGTAGACGATGACCTGGCCTTCGGTCAGCGGTGTCTCGGGGATGCGGTGGCGTGTCTGGATCAGCGTGGCCTCGCGCGTGCGGGTGGTGGTCGCCACGGCCGTGGTGCGCTCGAAGAAGCGGCGGATGTTGACCGCGTTGACCGTGTCATCCGATCCCTGGTCGATGACCTTGAGGCAATCCTCTGGGCCGATGATGGACGCGGTGACCTGGATGCCGCCCGTGCCCCAGCCATAGGGCAGCGGCATTTCGCGGGAGCCAAAGGGCACCTGGTAGCCGGGGATCGCCACCGCCTTCAGGATGGCGCGGCGGATCATGCGCTTGGTGCGCTCGTCCAGGTAGGCAAAGTTGAAGTGGCCGTCCACCGGTGCAGCGTCGGCGGGCAAGCCCATCACGGCGGGTTCCATGGGGGCGTTCATGCGGCATCTCCCTGTTCGGTGGTGGCGGGGTTTGCAGCGGCGCGCATCTTGCGCACCAGCTCCAGCTCGGACTGAAAGTCCACGTAGTGCGGCAGCTTCAGGTGCTGCACGAAGCCAGACGCCTCCAGGCTGTCGCTGTGGCCCAGCACGAACTCCTGCATCTGTGCGGGCGACTCCACCGGCTCGCCCAGCTCATCGGCACGCAGGGCGCGGTCCACCAGGCTCATGGCCATGGCCTTGCGCTCGCTGTGGCCAAACGCCAGGCCATAGCCGCGCGTGAACTGCGGGGGCTGGCTCTTGCTGCCCGCAAACTGGTTCACCATTTCGCATTCGGTGATCTCGATGTCACCGATCTCGATGGCAAAGCCCAGCTCTTCGGGTACGACCTCCACCGCTACCGTGCCCAGGCGCACCTCACCCACAAACGGGTGCGAGTGCGAATAGCCGCGCTGCGTGGAATACGCCATGGCGAGCAGGAAGCCCTCGTCGCCGCGCGCCAGGTTTTGCAGGCGCGTGGCCCGGTTGGCAGGGAAGCGCAGCGGCTCGCGCGTCAGGTCCGTGGGCGCGGGGTCGCCCGGGGGCACGGGGCGGGTTTCGATCAAGCCTTCCTGGTTGAGCAGATCCACCACACGGGGGGTGGGGCCGGGTGGCACCGCAGCTGGCGCAGCGGCAGGCGGCGCCACCGGGCCTTCGGCCAGCAGCTTGAAGTCCAGCAGGCGCTGCGTGTAGTCGTAGGTGGGGCCCAGCACCTGGCCGCCCGGCAGGTCCTTGAAGGTGGCGGAGATGCGCCGGTCCAGCACCATGCGGCTGGTGTCCAGCGCGCAGGTGGTGCCCAGGCGCGGCAGCGTGGCGCGGTAGGCGCGCAGCAAAAAGATGGCTTCCACCAGGTCGCCTGCTGCCTGCTTGATGGCAAGGGCCGCAAGCTCGGGGTCGTACACCGATCCCTCGGTCATGACGCGGTCCACCGCCAGCTTGAGCTGCTGGCGGATCTGCGCTACCGAGAGTTCAGGCTGTGCGGCATCGCCCCTGCGCTGGCGGGCCAGCAACTGGTAGCTGTTGAGAATGGCGGCTTCTCCGCCTTTGACGGCTACGTACATGCTCAGGCCTCCTGAAGGGCAGTGGCACCGCGCGTTGCCCGCGTGGTGCGTGGCAGACCCACGATGTGGTCTGCAGTGGCCAGCAGCAGATCCACACCGCGTGGAAACACCCCATGGTTGGCCGCCCACTGGGCCTCGAAGTCGTCGGGCAAACCATCCACCTGCAAGGCCGCCACCTCCTGGATGCCGGGGCCACGCAAGTGCCACGCATCACTCGCGTCCACCGTGGTGGCGGCACGCGATACATCGACCACGCAAGTCGCTGACTGATCGGGGTAGATGTCGGTACCCAGGGCCAGACAGTTCAGGGCAGGCAGCGCATCACCCTGCGCCACCCACACAAAACGAGCCTGCGCAGCGTCGGCCACCACAGTGCAGCCCGTGTGAAAGCGCAGCCAGGCACCGGCATCACTGGCTGCCAGCCTGGGCGAGAGCCACAACGTGCAGTCGCTGTCGAGCAGTGCCAGCAGCACGGCAGCCGATGCGGCATGCACCACGGCAGGAGCTTGCGCGTCGTGTTCTACCGCCACCGTGCGACCGGGGTGCGACAGCGCCTGCAGCACGGCGCGGAACACCGCCTGGCTGCCAAAAGCTTCGTTCGAGAATCCGGCACCCAGCGATGCCAAGGGGGTCGTGCTCATTCGGTGTCCTCGTCGTTGTCTGCACCGCTCTCGCGCGCCACGGTGAAAAAGTCCACCTTGGTGCTGGCAGCCCGCGCCTGGCGCTCGGCCTGCGTATTGCGCAGGTGGTTGCGGATGGGTTCGAGCAGTTGTGCGTCCAGCACCGGTTGCTGAACAGGGTCTTGCAGCAGCGCATCGGCCAGGGCCGCCAGCTGCACCTGGCGGTGCGACCGGCCCAGCACGTAGGCTACGCCCACAGTGGCCTCGGCGGCGTCCGATGCGTCGGCCACGCGCAGCGCGCAGCGGGTGACGGTGACCTCGCCCAGGTTGAAGCGCTCGCCCGTGCCACCGGCGCGGCCCTGCACCATCATCAGGCCGGTCTCTGGTGCACGCAGCCAGCGCGCTGGGCGCGTGGCGTGCTCGTGCAACGCAGATTCGAGCAGCCCCAGCGGCGCCCGGGCCAGCAGCGCCATCCACTGCGCGCGGCCCAGGGGGCGGCCCGGCCCCGGGTTGTCAAAGGCTTGAAACATGGAAGTGGTACCCTGAAAGTTGTATAGACAAATTGAACAACTGGCGCCAGCTTAAAGAGCGCGCATGTAGGTTTCATGACAGCCAGCACCACCTCTCTCACGCCCTCGCTACAGGTCTCGCAAGCACCACCACTGCGCCCCGCGCGCGACAGCTTCTGGACGCGCATAGCTGCCGAGCTGGCCGAGGCCATCGGCAGCGGCGTCTATCCGCCAGGCCAGCGACTGCCCTCGGAGCACGCGCTGGCCGAGCAGTTCGGCGTGAACCGCCACACCATCCGCCGCTCGCTCGCCAGCCTGTGCAGCCAAGGGCTGGTGCGCATCACACAGGGCAGTGGCACCTATGTGGAAGACTTTGCGGTGGACCTGGTGCTGGGCAAGCGCACGCGCCACCAGCAGGGCCTGGCACAGGCCGGTCTGCGCGGCAGCCTGGTGGTGCTGCAGGCCCAGACTATGCGCGCCACGGCGGCGCTGGCCAAGGCGCTGCAGGTGCCCGCGCGCAGCCCGCTGCTGGCGCTGCGCGTGCGGGGCGACGCCGAGGGCCAGCCCCTGCACATCAGCGAGCGCTACTTTCCCCTGCCCCGCTTCGAGAACCTGGCGGCCGTTGTGCGCGAAACGGGCTCCATCACCGCAGGCTTCACCGCCCACGGCGTGGCCGACTACACGCGCCGCGAAAGCCGCATCACCGCCGAGCTGCCCAGCGCCGAAGTGGCCGCCCAGTTGCGCCAGCCCACGTCGCGCCCCGTGCTGCAGGTAGAGAGCCTGAACGTGGACCTGGCAGGCACGCCCATCGAATGGGCCCGCGCCTGGTTTGCGGGCGACCGCGTGAAACTGACCATTGACCACGATGAACACGCCTGACATGCCTCCCACCCACCACCGCTATGCGGTCTATTTCGCACCCAACCCGGGCAGCCTGGGCTGGCTCGCCGGCAGCCACTGGCTGGGGCGCTGCGCCGCGCTGCTGCAGCCGCTGCAGCAGCTCGCCATCGACGGCGTGGCGGCGGACGACCTGCACCGCCTGACCGCAGCGCCCCGCCGCTACGGCTGGCACGCCACGCTCAAGGCGCCGTTTGCACTGGCGCCCGGCACCGACTGGATCGCGCTGCACCAGGCCGTGCAGTCCGTGGCGCGCGGGCTGCAACCCTTTGTGCTTCCGCCCCTGCAGGTGCAACGCATCGACGACTTTCTGGCGCTGGTGCCCCCGGCGTTGCACCCCGCCAATGCGCAGATCCAGGAGACCGCCGCCACCTGCGTGACGGCGCTGCAGCCTTTGGCCGCCCCCTTGTCCGACGCCGACCTGGCCCGGCGCCGCGCGGCGGGGCTCACTGCCCAGCAGGACGCGCTGCTGGAGCAATGGGGCTACCCGTTTGTGCTGGACGAGTTCCGATTCCACATGTCGCTCACCGGCAGCCTGGCGCAGGTGGACACACAGACGCAGGCGCTGGTGTTCGAGGCCGCGCAGGAGTTCTTCTCGGACCTTCCCATCCTGAAGTTCAACAGCCTGGCCTTGTTCGCAGAGCCCACACCCGGCGCCGACTTTGTGCTGCTGGATCACCTGGAGATGGGCGCATGACCGCGGGCCGGCTGGTCTACTGCATGGGCCCCTCGGGCGCGGGTAAGGACAGCCTGCTGGACTGGTTGCGGGCACACCTGCCCACCCCGTGCCCCGTGCACTGGGCGCAGCGCACCATCAGCCGCTTCGCCATGCAGGGCGGCGAAGCCCATGAAAGTGTTTCGCCCGAAACGTTTTTTGCTTTGCGCCACGAACTGGCCTTTGCCCTGCACTGGGAAGCCAACGGCCTGGGCTACGGCGTGCGGCATACACAACTGGCGCCGCTGGCCCAAG
This sequence comes from Acidovorax sp. NN32, assembly GCF_057597245.1. Taxonomy (NCBI): domain Bacteria; kingdom Pseudomonadati; phylum Pseudomonadota; class Betaproteobacteria; order Burkholderiales; family Comamonadaceae; genus Acidovorax; species Acidovorax sp. NN32. The sequence goes on along the minus strand of NZ_CP199679.1, from coordinate 605,084 downwards.
GCCACTGGGTGCTGCTCAATGGCTCGCGCGCCTACTTGCCTGAGGCCCTGGCGCGCTTCCCGGACCTCGTAGCGGTGCACATCACCGCCAGCCCCCAGGTGCTGCGCGAGCGAATACTGTCGCGGGGCCGCGAGAGTCCTGAGCAGGTGGAGGCCCGCGTGCAACGGGCCATGGCCTACACACCGCCCCCAGGCACTGTCAGCCTAGAGGTACACAACGACGACGCGCTGGGCAATGCAGGCCAGCGACTACTGAACGCGCTGGAGCAGTTGCCGGGCTGGCCCCTGCACAGTGGCAAACTTTCACGCCAACAACCTGCCTATTCGTAACCCTTTCCATCCCGTCAGCCATCCACAGCACCCACCATGACTGCCATCACCGTCTATCACAACCCCAAATGCGGCACGTCCCGCAACACGCTGGCCATGATCCGAAACAGCGGCGTGGAGCCCGAGGTCATTGAGTACCTCAAGACCCCGCCCGACCGTGCCACGCTGGTGGCGCTGATTGCTGCCACGGGCGAGCCGGTGATCAACGCCGTGCGCACCAAGGAAGCGATCTTCACCGAGCTGCAACTGGACGCACCGAGCGTCACCGACGCACAGCTCATCGACGCGATGCTGCAGCACCCCATCCTCATCAACCGCCCCATCGTGGTCACGCCCCTGGGCACGCGGCTGTGCCGCCCGTCCGAGAAAGTGCTGGACATCCTGCCCGCGCCCCAACAAGGCGCCTTCACCAAGGAGGATGGCGAAGTCGTCATCAACGCGCAGGGCCAGCGTGTCTGAGGCAACCTCGCGCGCCCCCACCACAGCCCACCGCGCGGCATGAGCGCCGCCTCGCAACGCTGGACCGTGGCACGCCTGGGCACGGCCCAGACGCTGGCCTGGGCCTCGTCCTACTACCTGCCTGCCATGCTGGCCGCACCCATGGCGCGCGACCTGGGCGTATCCACGCCCACCGTGTTCGCGGCGTTTTCGGTGGCGCTCATCGTGTCGGCGTTGCTCGGGCCTTTCGCGGGCCGGGCCATCGACCAACACGGTGGCCGCCCGGTGCTGGTGGGTACCAACCTGTTGTTTGCCGCCAGCCTGGCGGGCATGGCGCTGGCGCAAGGCCCAGCAGGCCTGTTTGCCGCCTGGGTGCTGATGGGGGTGGCCATGGGCTCGGGCCTGTACGAGGCCGCGTTTGCCACGCTGGTGCGCCTGTACGGCCAGGGCGCACGCGGCGCCATCACCGGCATCACGCTGATCGCGGGGTTTGCCAGCACCGTGGGCTGGCCCCTGTCGGCCTGGATGGAGACGCAGTGGGGCTGGCGCGGCGCGTGTGCGGGCTGGGCCGCATTGCACTTGCTGGTGGGCGTGCCGCTCAATGGCTGGCTGCCGCGCGCCGACGCTGCAGAAAAGGCTACCGAACCATCGACGGACGTCATCGCAGCGCCCGCCACAGAACCGGCCGTATCCGCCCCGCCCACTCCAGCACACCCGCTGCGCACCACCGTGCTGCTGTCCTTCGTGTTTGCGGTCACCTGGTTCACGAGCACCGCCATGGCAGCCCACCTGCCTCGCCTGCTGCAGGCCAGTGGCACATCGCTGCAGGCGGCAGTGGCCCTGGCGGCGCTGGTGGGCCCGGCACAGGTGGCGGCGCGCCTGCTGGAGTTTGGTTTTCTGCGCCGCCTGCACCCGCTGCTGTCGGCCCAGCTGGCTGCCGCCGCACACCCCGTGGGCGCGGGCCTGCTGATGGTGCTGGGCGGGCCTGCTGCCGCAGTATTTACCGTGCTGCACGGAGCAGGCAACGGGATACTGACCATTGCCAAGGGCACGCTGCCACTGGTGCTGTTTGGGCCAGCAGGCTACGGCGCGCGCCAGGGCCTGATGATGGTGCCCGCCCGCGTGGCGCAGGCATTTGCGCCGGTGCTGTTTGGCATGCTGCTGGACAGCGCCGGGGCAGCTGCCCTGTGGCTCACCACACTGCTGGGCCTGGCCGCGTTGGGAGCGCTGTGGCTGCTGCGTCCCGTGGCGCGGGTCTGAACGATCAACCGCGCGGCACCACAAACGCCTTCCGCGCCGCGAGCGCTGCGGGGCGCGAGTGGCAGCCTTCCAGGTGGTCGTTGACCAGACCCATCGCCTGCATGAAGGCGTACACAGTGGTGGGTCCCACAAAGCTCCAGCCGCGCTTTTTCAGGTCCTTGGACATGGCAATGGATGCGGGCGAAGTGGACAGCGTGCGCGCCACTTCGCGCGTGAGCCGCTCGGGCCGGTCGGCAGCGGCCGGCTCGTAGCGCCAGGCGTAGTGCGCCAGCGATCCGAATTCGCGCTTAAGCTCCAGCACGCGGCGCGCGTTGTTGATGGTGGACTCGATCTTGCCCCGGTGGCGCACGATGGCCGCATCCTGCACCAGGCGCTCGACTTCGGCGGGGCCGAAGGCCGCGACCTGCTCGGCGTCGAAGTTCGCGAACGCGGCGCGAAAACCCTCGCGCTTGTTCAGGATGGTGAGCCAGCTCAGGCCTGACTGAAAGCCTTCCAGGCAGATCTTCTCGAACAGCCGCCGGTCGTCCGCCACGGGGAACCCCCACTCGTGGTCGTGGTAATGGCGATAGAAAGGCGTGGCCTGGCACCAGATGCAGCGTGGGCAATCGGCCTCGTCGGCAAACAGGCCGGCAGGCAGGTCAGGGGCGGATTCAGCGGTCATGCGCTGCATTCTAGAAACTGCACCGGCCACACTGCTGACACCCCTTCAAACGCCCCGCGCGATCTGCCCATAAACTGCCCGCATGCGCCAGCTTCTCCCCCATCTGCGAGCCGTATCTCCCCTCATGATCAGCCTTGCCTTGGCGGGCTGCGCCAGCACCACCGGCCCCAGCAGCATGCTGGGCTACTACTGGCAATCGGTGCAGGGGCACATGCAGATCATGCAGGCGGCCGAGCCCATCGACCGCTGGATCGCCCGCACCGACATCCCCCCCGCCCTGCGCGAGCGGCTGCAACTGGCGCAGCGCGCCCGCGCCTTTGCCGTGGCCGAGCTGGGCCTGCCTGACAACGCCAGCTACCGCCGCTATGCGGACCTCAAACGCCCCGCCGCCGTCTGGAACGTGGTGGCCGCGCCGCCGTACTCCCTCACGCTGCACACCTGGTGCTTCCCTGTGACGGGTTGCATTGGCTACCGGGGCTACTTCACCGAGGCTGCCGCGCAAGCCGAGGCAGCGGAGCTGGCCGCCCAGGGGCTGGAAGTGGAGGTGTATGGCGTGCCCGCGTATTCCACGTTGGGCTATATGAACTGGGCGGGCGGCGACCCGTTGCTCTCCACCTTTGTCGCCTGGCCCGAGGGCGACTTTGTTCGCCTGCTGTTCCACGAGCTGGCGCACCAGGTGGTCTATGCCAAGAACGACACCTTGTTCAACGAGTCCTTTGCCACGGCGGTGGAGCGCATCGGCGTTGCGCAGTGGCTGGCAACCCAGTCCACCCCGGAGGCCCGCAAGGCCTTTGCCACCAGCGAGGCACGGCGCAGCGCCTTCCGCGCGCTGACCCGCGCCACCCGCGCTCGGCTGGCAGCCATTTATGGACAAAAAGAGGCTCTAGCGCTGGATGATCAAGCGCTAGCAGCTATGAAAAGTGAAGCAATGGAGGCTTTCCGCACCGGTTACGCGGCCCTGCGCACGCAATGGCTGAACACATCCAGCGGGGGGGCACCCCAAGCCACCACCGCCCAGGTGGCGGGCTACGACCGCTGGGTGGCCAAGGCCAACAACGCCAGCTTTGCCGCCCAGGCTGCCTACGATGAACTGGTGCCCGCGTTCGAAGCCCTGTTCGAACGCGAGGGCCGCGACTGGCCCCGGTTTTATGATGCCGTACGGCAACTGACGCAGCAGCCCCAGCCACAACGGCACGAGGCACTGCGCGCCCTTCTATCTGATACCCAACACCTCAAGGAGACACCCGGTGCCTGACATCCATATCCACCGCGACCACCACCTGGGCTTCAAGGAGGCCCGCAAGGTCGCCTTCTCCTGGGCCGAAAAGGCCGAAGAAAAATTCGACATGGAGTGCACCTACGAAGAGGGCGAGACGGAAGACCTGCTTACATTCACCCGCTCGGGCGTCAAGGGCACGCTGCTGGTGGATGCCCACCAGTTCGAGATGAAGGCGCAGCTGGGCTTTTTGTTCGGCGCGTTCAAGGACCGCATCGAGGCCGAAATTGGTGAACAGCTCGATGCCCTGCTCAACGCACCCCACCCCGGCGCCAAGAAGCCCGCTGCCGACAAGAAGAAACACGCAGCCGAGGTAGGTGCAGACAAGCCGGGCACCAAGGCGGCGGCCAAACCTGCCGCCAAAACCAAGAAGGCATAGCCACCAGGGCCGTCACCATGACATCCACCGCCACGGACTCTGCCACCCACAGCACGGCATTCGACACCCTCTCCACGCTGCTCCACACCCGCTACAGCTGCCGCGCGTTTCTGCCCGAACCCCTACCGCGCGCCACCATCGAAGCCATCCTGGTCACCGCGCAGCGCACGGCATCGTGGTGCAACGCGCAGCCCTGGCAGCTCACCATCGCCAGTGGCGCCACGCTGGATCGCCTGCGCAGCGCGCTGCAGGCCCACATGCCCACAGCGGCCCCTGAGCCCGACCTGCCCTGGCCGCGCGAATACCGGGGCGTGTACCAGGAGCGGCGGCGCGAATGTGGCTGGGGCCTGTACGAAGCCCTGGGCATTGCCAAGGGTGACCGCGAGGCCTCAGCGCACCAAGCGGCGCAGAACTTCACGATGTTCGGCGCGCCCCATGTGGCCATCGTCACCAGCGACGAGGCGCTGGGTGTCTACGGTGCGGTGGATTGCGGTGCGTATGTGAGCAACTTCATGCTTGCTGCGCACAGCCTGGGTGTGGGCTCCATTGCACAGGCCGCGCTCGCGTCCTACCCCCGCGTGCTGCGCGAGGTGCTGGGCATTGGTGAGGACCGCAGCATCGTCTGCGGCATCTCGTTTGGCATGGCAGACCCGGAGCATCCGGCCAACCGTTTCCGGACGACCCGAGCCAATCCAGCGGGCAGTGTGGTGTGGCGGGATTGAATGAGCGCTTCATACAAACCAGGCGCCCGCGTGACGCTGCAGACCTTTCTGGGGATGACCGCTGCTCCCGCTGATTGCAGCCCCATAAACAACTATTGGCTGCGGCTCGGAGCTACCGGCACGGTGCTGACACCGCCAAACGCTGAGGGGCGAGTTCTGGTGCGCTGGGATGTTGACGTAGCAGAGCGCGGCCTAGCTTGCCATAACCCAGAGCCCAACAGCTTGCTCATGGCCGAATCCGATCTGCTGGCATTGCGTTGAGGCTGACCCAGCCCAGCCGCCAGCACCTTTGTCAAGCAACCGCTTTCAGCCAGGGGGCAGCGGAGGCGCCCGCTGCGGAAGCCGTTGGCTGCAGCAGCACCCCGAACAGGTTCTTGGGGTCTGACAGCTCAGGGATGAGCTCAATGGGCTGGCCGATGCCCATCTCAGTAGCCACATCGCGCAAGAACCGCAGCGCAGAAAAGTCCTCCAGCGCAAAGCCCACCGAGTCGAACACCGTCACCGCCGCGTCGCTGGCCCGTCCGCCGTGCCGACTTGCCAGCACCTCCCACAGCTCGGTCACCACAAAGTCGGGCGGCAACTGCTGGATGTCGCCTTCGATGCGTGTCTGCGGGGTGTATTCCACAAACACCTGGGCCTGGCGCAACACGTCGGCATGCAGCTCGGTCTTGCCGGGGCAGTCGCCGCCCACAGCGTTGATGTGCATGCCGGGCGCCAGCATGCCGGGCGTGAGGATGGTGGCATTGGTCTTGTCGGCCGTCACCGTGGTCACGATATCGGCGCCACGCACGGCCTCGGCCGTGCTGTTGCAGACCACGGTGCGCAGGCCCGTGCCTTGCAGGTTGGCCTGCAGCTTGGCGGTGGCGGCCGGGTCCGTATCAAACAGCCGCAGCGTGGTGACGCCCAGCAGGTGGTGGAAGGCCAGCGCCTGGAACTCGCTTTGGGCGCCGTTACCGATCAGCGCCATGGTGCGCGCACCGGGGCGTGCCAAGGCGCGGGCGGCCACGGCCGACATGGCGGCGGTGCGCAGGGCGGTGGTGAGGGTGAGTTCGCTCAGCAGCAGCGGCGCGCCGGTGGCTACATCGGCCAGCACGCCAAACGCCATCACGGTCGGCAACCCCCAGCGCGTGTTCTTGGGATGGCCGTTGACGTACTTGAACGCATAGGTCTGGTCGTCGGCAATCGGCATGAGTTCGATCACGCCGTCGCGCGAATGGCTGGCCACACGTGCGGATTTGTCGAACGCGCCCCAGCGCAGAAAGTCGGACTGGATGTAGTCGGCAATGCCGCGCAAGCAGGCCTCGACGCCTTTGCGCTGCACCAACTCGATGACATCGGGCGCACTGAGGTAGAGGGTGGAAAAGTGGTTCTTGGAAGGCATGGTGCTTGTCTCCGGGTGGGATACAAGCAGTGTCCCGGAGCAACGCAGCAATGGGAATTGCCCAAACTGCCGCATGTTGCGGGGCGGTTTGCCGGTATGGCAGAACAAATTGCCACTTTGCACAATCGTCGGCCCCGCGCCATGGGGGCATGGGGGCATGGGGGCGCTATCCTCCCGCATCCGACACATTCCACGCACGTCCGACAACATTCCGCACCATGACGCAACCCCAAGTCCTCATCAGCGAAGTCGGCCCGCGCGATGGCCTGCAGTCCGTCAAAGCCACCATGCCCACGGCCGACAAGCTGCGCTGGATCGACGCCCTGGTGGCCGCCGGGCTGCGCGAGATTGAAGTGGGCTCGTTCGTGCCTGCCCGCCTGCTGCCCCAGATGGCCGATGTGGCCGAGGTGGTGCGCCACGCGCTGACCCACCCTGGCATCACTGTGATGGCGCTGGCCCCCAACCTGCGTGGCGCCGAGGCGGCCCTCGCGGCAGGTGTGCACAAGGTCACGCTGCCGGTGTCGGCCAGCGCCGCCCATTCGCTGGCCAATGTGCGCAAGACGCGCGAGGCCATGGTCGAGGAAGTGCGCGCCGTGGCCCACCTGCGCGACGCGCAGGCCCCCGGCATGCTGGTGGAGGTGGGGTTGTCCACCGCCTTTGGTTGCACCCTGCAGGGCGAGGTGCCCGAGGACGACGTGATCTGGCTCGCGAGCCTGTGCGCAGAGGCCGGGGCCGACGAGGTGGGCCTGTCGGACACCACCGGCATGGCCAACCCGGCCCAGGTGCGCCGCCTCTTCACGCGCCTGCGCGCCGAGCTGGGCGCCAAGGCCGGTGCGGCCCACATGCACAACACCCGCGGCCTGGGCCTGGCCAATTGCCTGGCGGCCTACGACGTGGGGGTGCGAACCTTTGATGCGTCGCTGGGCGGCCTGGGCGGCTGCCCCTATGCGCCGGGCGCGTCGGGCAACGTGGTGACGGAAGACCTGGTGTTCATGTTCGAAGCCATGGGCATTGACACGGGGGTAGACCTGGAGCGCCTGATGGCCGCACGCGCGCCGCTGCAGGCTGGGCTGCCAGGAGAGCCGGTCTACGGCATGACGCCGGAAGCGGGACTGCCCAAGGGGTGGGTCCGGCGTTAGGCACCTTTGCCCCCAAAGCAAAAGGCGACCGAAGTCGCCTTTTGCTTTGGGTACCGCCGTATCAGCTCAGCGAGGTGATCAGGTCCACATACTGCTGCTTGGCCTCGTCGGCACCCGTGCCCTTGAGCTTTTCCCAGGCGTCCCACTTGGCACGGCCCACCATATCGGAGAAGCTGGGCTTCTTCTCGGTGTTGTCGCCGGCGGTGGCTTGCTTGTACAGCGCGTAGATCTTGAGCAGCGTGGCGTTGTCGGGACGCTCGCTCAGGTTCTTGGAATTGGCCACGGCGGCTTCGAAGGTGGCGTTGAGGTCGGCCATGTCGGTGTGCTCCTTGAGATCTTTGGGGGGAGGGAAAGAACGGTGTCGGCAAGGGTTTGCTGCGTTGTATCTTACGGGCTGAGCACAGTCTGGGACCGCTCAATCCATAGAGGCAAGTCCCCAAAAATCAAACAACAGGTGTACATCCGATGGTGACCCGCATTCCAGCCCCCAGCAAAGCCACTCCGGGCAAAGGCTCCAGCCCCCTGCGCACGATGCGCAACCAGGCCCCCGAGGTGGCGCGCAAGGCAGCTCAGGCCCTGCCCCCAGCCGCCCGCAAAGCCGCCACCGTGGTGCAGAAGAACGTGCGCCGCGCTGCCACCGGCATGCTGGGCCTGTCGGGCGAACGCATGACCAAGGTCGACACCGCCTGGCTGCGCATGGATTCGCACAGCAACCTGATGATGATCAACGGCGTGTGGACCTTGTCGCCCGGCATCACCTGGGACGCCCTGTGCGACCGCGTGCAGCAGCGCCTGCTGCAGTACCCGCGCTTTCGCCAGCGCGTGGTGGAAGACGCGGCGGGCGCCACCTGGGTGGAGGACCGCAACTTCGACATCGCCGCGCATGTGCTGCGCGAGAAGCTGCCCCACCGACAAGGCCACAGCATGCAGCGCGCCCTGCAAGATCGCGTGGGTGAACTCGCCATGCAGCCGCTCGATACCCGGCGGCCGCTGTGGCAAATGCACCTGATCGAAGATTTTGTAGGTGACGACGGCCAGCCCGGCAGCGCGCTCATCGTGCGCATTCACCACTGCATTGCGGACGGCATTGCGCTGATCTCGGTGACCATGTCCATCGTGGACGGCGGCGCCGAACCGCCCAAGCGCACCCGCAAAGAGCGCGAGCAGGCTGCCACGGCCGAGGACTGGATTGCGGACGCGCTCATCAAGCCCTTTACCGACATGACGGTGAAGGCGCTGGATCTGGCCGGTGACGGCGCAGCCAAGTCGTTCAAGATGCTGAGCGACCCCGAGAAGACCATGCACCATGGGCTGGCTGGCACCATGGACATGGCACGCGTGGCCTACCAGCTGGTGAGCGATGCCGCTGCCCTGGCGCTGATGCCCGACGACTCCCCCACGCGCCTGAAGGGCCAGCCTGGCAGCGCCAAACGTGTGGCTTGGTGCCCGCCCATCCCGCTGGAAGAAGTCAAGGCCATCGGCAAGGCGCTCAACTGCTCCATCAACGACGTGCTGCTGTCGTGCGTGGCGGGCGCCATCGGCGGCTACCTGCGCAGCCAGGGCGACGACCCCACGGGGCAGGAGATCCGCGCCATGATCCCGGTCAACCTGCGCCCCATGGAAGAGGCGTGGAAGCTGGGCAACCGCTTTGGGCTGGTGCCGCTGGTGCTGCCGATTGGCGTGGCCAACCCCGTCGAGCGCGTGTACGAGGTGCGCAAGCGCATGAACGCGCTCAAGGGCAGCACCCAGCCCATCCTGGCCTTTGCGATGCTGGCCGTGGCGGGACTGATGATCAAGCCCGCGCAGGACGCGCTGCTCAATCTGTTCGGCCGCAAGACCACGGCGGTGATGACCAACGTGCCCGGGCCCAAGGAGCAGCTGACACTGTGCGGCTCACGCGTCACCCAGTGCATGTTCTGGGTGCCGCAGTCGGGCGACATCGGCCTCGGTGTCTCCATCCTGAGCTACGGTGGCGGTGTGCAGTTTGGCGTGATCACCGACACCACGCTCTGCCCCGAGCCACAGCAGATCATCGACGCGTTTGCGCCCGAGTTTGACCAGCTGTCGCTGCTCACGCTGATGCTGCCCTGGGGCGAGTGAACCGGGGAGCCTCGGTGGTGCTGAGGGCGCGCTTGGTGGACCTTGCCGGGGTGCTGGTGGCCCTGGTCTGCGCGGGCGCCGCCCATGCCGCCGTCACGGAAGAACATATCCAGCAGCCCTACCCCGTGCGCGCCCAGCCCGGCGAGACCCTGCGGAAAGCGCTGAACGCTGCCACTCCCATCACCGTCGATGGCCAGCGCTTTCACGGCTACACCCGCTGGAACGTGCGCTGGACCTTTCGCTGGTGGCGCGAGGCATCGGGCCGCTGCACCATCACCGAGGTCACCACCCGACTGCGCACTCAGGTGCAATTGCCCGAATTGCGCAGTGGCACGCCCGCCCAGCAGGCGGTTTTCGACCGGTACCTGAGCGCCTTGTCCCGCCACGAACAGGGCCATGTCCAGTTCGGGCGCGATGCGGCGCAGGCCATTGACGAGGGCATTGCCGCACTGCCTGCTGCCCCCGACTGCGCGGCGCTGGAGCGCCGGGCCAACACGCTGGGCCACCGCCTGCTGCGCGAACACGCGGAGCGCGAAAAACAGTACGACCGCGGCACGCGGCACGGCGCATCGCAAGGCGCCAGGCTGGAGTGAAAGGCCGGGTCCATCAACAAGCGTACAGGCGTGTGCGCTATCCCCGCACCGCGCTGCGAAAGGCCGCCGACAACGCTGCCAGCGCATCGCGCGGGCGACCTTCCTGGTTGCGTGTGTGCAGCAACACCGGCAGACGCGGCAGCTCAGGCAGCCCCAGGCGGGCACCCACATCCACCGCCCCCAGCGGCAGCATGCGCGGCGCCAGTGCCGCCACGCCCAGCCCGGCCATCACGGCCGCCGCCACGGCCGCAACGCCTCCACCCACAAACACCTCGGCCCAGGCGATGCCCGCAGTGTCCAGCGCCTGCCCCGCCATCGCCCGCACACCGCAGGGCTCGGCCAGCGTGGCCAGGGGCAAGGGCTCGCCCGCACGGTGCTGCCAGCCGGGGGCGGCGAACCACCCGAAGGGCTCCTCGGCCAGCAGCTCGCCATCGCTGCGGCCCACGTGCATGCGGGCCAGCACGGCATCCAGCTCACGCCGGTCGTAGCTTTGCAGCAGGTCGCCCGACGAGCCGATGCGGATCTCGATGAGCAGCTGTGGGTCTTGCTGGTTCATGCGGGCGATCAGCGCGGGCAGCTCCGGCCCGGCCACATGGTCGCTGATGCCGATGGTCAGGCGCTGGCGGGCCTGAGCGAACGTGGCCAGCGCCCGGTCGTGCGCGACCAGCAGTTCACGCGCATGCTCTAGAAAGGCCGCGCCCCGGGCCGACAACTGCACGTGGCGCGGCGTGCGCTCGATGAGGCGGCAGCCCAGCCGGTCCTCCAGCCGCTTGAGCTTCAGGCTCATCGCGGCCTGCGCCGTGCCCATGGCCTCAGCTGCGCGCGTGAAGCTGCCCAGCTCGGCAATGCGCACAAAGGCTTCGACGGCATCCAGATCCAGGGATCGCTCAACCATTTGAATTTGATATTTCTGAAATAGATATCCATAGCATATTCATATGGATAGGATTTCGCCAGCATCTTGTTCAGAAAGGATCTTGCGATGCCCCTCATCCACATTGCCATGCGCGGCGGCAAGCCTGCGGCCTACCGGCAGGCGATCTTTGACACGCTGTACCGCGCCTTGCGCGAGACCTTCAACGTGCCCGAGGACGACCAGTTCATGACCATCACCGAGCACGACGCCGCCAACTTCCGCTACAGCCCCACGTACCTGGGCGTGGCCCGCAGCGACGACGTGGTGTTCATCCAGATCACCGCCAACAACACGCGCGGCCTGGAGCAGAAGAAGGCGCTGTTTGCGCGCATCGCGCAGCTGCTGGGCGAGAGCCCGGGCCTCCGGCCCGAGGACGTGTTCATCAACATCGTCGAGGTGGACAAGGAGAACTGGTCCTTCGGCCACGGCCTGGCGCAGTACGCATGAGGTGATGCGCAGCTCCGGGCAGGCAGGCTATGCGGCCAGGCCCGCCAGCAGGCGCTCCACGCTGCCCAGCACCGCCTTGACTGGCTCGCCCATTTGCACACGCACGATGGCGCCCTCCACCACCAGCGTCACGGCCTGCGCGTCGCGCGCCCGCTGTGCGCCAGGCGGCAGCAGGGTGGCCAAAAGGTCCGTCATCTCATGCTTGTGGCGCTGTGCAATCTCCATCACCTCCGGCACCGTGCTGCCCAGCTCGCCCACGCTGTTGATGAAGGCGCAGCCCCGGAAGTCATCGCGGCCAAACCATTCGGCCAGCGTGGCCACCAGCGCATTCAGGCCGGACGCACCACCACGCTTTGCACCTCCATGGCGCTCCAGGGCCGCAGCAAACCATGCGATCCAGCCTGCATGGCGGTAGTCAAGGTAGGCGCAGATGAGATCGTTTTTGCTGGGGAAATGCCGGTAGAACGTGACCTTGGTGACGCCCGACTCGGCGATCACTCGGTCGATGCCCGTGGCACGGATACCGTCGCGGTAAAACAGCGCGTGCGCAGTCTGCAGCAGGCGGTCGCGGGCAGGCAGGTCTTTCCAGTCAGAAGGCGGCAGGGGAAACATGTGGGCATTGTAGACAAGTCTGTCTACATTTCGCTATGATGCGATGTAGACAGACTTGTCTACCAATTCCTCTTGAACCACAACCCCAAGGTGCTGCCCATGGAAACCCGTCCGCCTTTCCCCCCCTTCTCCCTGCAAACCGCCATCCAGAAAGTGCGCCTGGCCGAAGACGGCTGGAACTCGCGCGACCCGGCGCGTGTGGCCCTGGCTTACACCGAGGACACCCGCTGGCGCAACCGGGCTGAGTTTCCCGTGGGCCGCGAGGCCGCCCGGCAGCTGCTGGAGCGCAAGTGGGCGCGCGAGCTGGACTACCGCCTCATCAAAGAGCTCTGGGCGTTCAGCGGCCACCGCATCGCCGTGCGCTTCGCCTACGAATGGCATGACGACGCGGGCCAGTGGTACCGCAGCTATGGCAACGAGAACTGGGAGTTCAACGATGCGGGCCTGATGGCTGTGCGCCACGCGAGCATCAACGACCGGCCCATCCAGGCCGCAGACCGGCTGTTCTTCTGGCCGCTCGGGCGTCGGCCGGACGACCATGCGGGGCTGAGCGATCTGGGACTGTGAGCCCCAGACCGTGGGCTGCGCGCAGGACACCCGCAGCGCAGCCCGCCATCCACCCCCTGCACTATCAGGTCACCGAGCAGGTAAAGCTCTCCGCCTTGCTGACGTCACCCGTGCCGTTGTAGCGCGGGAACTTGGGGTACTCGCACACCGGGCGCTGGGCCACTGGCGTGGTGGTGCCGGGTGCGAACTTGGTGGCCACCAGCTTGTCGGGCGCCGTGCCTTTTTCCACCCAGGCGTCCATGGCGGCCAGCAGGTCGATGGAGCGGGGCTCGGTGCCCGCGCCGTCCAGGTCATGCCCATTGGAGGGCGAGGTGACCATGCGCGCAAAGCTCTGCACCTTGCTGGCGCCGAGGCGCTGCTTCACCGTGTCGAGGTACTCCACCGTGCGGTACATCGACACGCAGGTGTCGCCCGCGCCGTACCAGATCAGCAGCTTGCCGCCGTTGTCGGCAAAGGCAGCAATGTCCGGGTCGGTGCCGTCGATCATCTCGGCCAGGCGGCTGTACTGCGCCTGGTACTGCGTGGGGTCGTGGCTCAGGATGTTGGCGTTGGGGTTGCCCTCCACCAGGCGCGCAGCCGCCGTCACGGCCATGTGGTTGAACGAATCGGGGGCATCGAAACTGGTGCCGAACATGTACGACTGCCAATCGGACGTGGACGCGCCGCCCCGGCCAAAGCGCGGATAGCCCACCGCGCCGCGCGACAGGGTCACGGGCGTCTTGTGGTCGCTGTAGATGAGGCGGATGGATTCGATCTGACCGGCCGTGAGGCAGCTATCGCTGTCCGCGCCCTGGCACAGCAGCTCGGTGGGCACGTAGTTGCAGGCCTCGACGTTGCCGATGATGCCGTCCTTCAGACCGTCCAGCCCGTCGCACGCGGCCGTCTCGGCCTTGGCGTAGAGCGCGATCTTGGCGGGGCTCATCCAGTTCTCGCGGCTCTTGAAGATGTGGCGCAGCACCGTGGGGCCGAGGTTGACCTGGTGCGCCTGCTGGGCGATGGCGGGCTCCATGGCCACCACGCCGTCGTAGTCCTTGGGGTACTTCTGCGTGGAGATCAGACCTGAGCGCCCGCCGTTGGAATGGCCCATGTGGTAGCGCCGCACGGGACGCTTGCCGTAGAACTCGGTGGCGATGGCGGTGCCCACCTCCAGCACAAAATGGTTGGCGTCGAACGCATGGTTGCGCAGCGCCACATCGCTCTTGCCCCAGGCAAAACCCTGGATCTGGTGGCCGGAGTCGGAGCTGATCTTCACATACGGATTGGCCGATGGGCCCACCAGCTGCTGGTACCACGGATCGTCGGTGGGGATGAATCCGTCGAAGCCGCCACCGCCGATGGTCAGCGTCTTGCTGTTCCATTGCGCCAGCGTGGGCAGTTCCACCGCCCAGTTGATGGTGGAGTCGGGCGAGGACACGATCTGCCCGCGCACGATGCACACGTCGGGCAACGTGCCCTCGGCCTTGCGCAGCTCGGTGCGCGTGAGCTTGGCGCCATGGGGCAAGGTGGTTGACGTGTAGGCAGCGCAAGCTTCTGCCAGGGGCGCAGGGGCATCGCTGCCACCGCCGCAGGCCGTCAGCGCCAGGGTGGCTGCGGCGCCCAGGCCGCTCAGCGCACGCGCGGGCCATCGGCCCAAGGGTGCCGCGAGTGCGGTGCGACGGGGTTGCGCCACGGCGGCGCGGGTGGGGTTCGGGAACATGCGGAAAGTCTCCTGTGGTGTGTTTTTCTCAGGAGCCCAGCTTGTGGCGGCAGCGCCACCGCAGTCTCTGGGACTCCGGTGCGGACGATAGAAAGAGAAGCTGCCGCTGCGGCCTCTGCAAATGCAGAGGGAGCGGGAAACTACCGAGCCCGCACGACAACAGGCAACCCCAACGCTGGTGGGCCGGAAGGCGCTCTGCGCGTCACGCCCTACGCGTTGCGCAGCGCCGACACCAGCTCCAGCTTGTTGCGCACACCCAGCGCTGCGTAAGCGGTGCGCAGGTAGGTGCGCACCGTGGCGGGCGTGAGGCCCAGCGTGGCGGCAATGTCCTTGTGCGACTGCCCCTGGGCGTACAGCATGGCCACGCTCAGCTCGCGCGGGGCCAGCGCCTGCTTGTGCTGGCGCGATGCGATGCTGAGCGCCACCAGCGGGCCGCACCGCTCCAGCCGCAGGCGGCAGGCCTTGCCCAGCGCCAGGTTGCAAGGAGCGCCGGGCAGCGCCTGCACCACGGCCGGGGGCAGGTGGGTGCCCGCCCATTCCGGGTGGGCCGCACGCAGGGCCTGGCTGATGCGCAGACCTGCAAACAGCAGCTCGCCCGTGGGCTGTGCCAGCGCAAAGCTGTCCCAGGGCCGGCGGGGCGAATCGCTTTGCAACCGCTGCAGCCGGTGGTGCCAGTGCTGCAGAAGGTGCAGCACAAACTCGCCGAACAGCACGGTTTCGGCATCGGTGAATTCGCTGTGTGTGGGCGTCCGATAGACCGAGACAAAAAACAGCAGCCCGCTGTGCGGCAGCTCGGCCGTGAGGGCCATGCAGTGGTAAAGGCCATGCCGCTCGGAGAAGGCCATCACCTGCGGGTCCTCGGGCAGCACGCCCACCACGTCGCGCTCACGGATCACCTGGCCCAGTCGGCGCATGGACTGCAGCGCAAAGTCGTCCACGGCCGCCAGGGCATTCCATTCGTCGGCAAAGCCCCGGGCCAGGCCGATGCTGCCGTGCAGCCAGTTGCGTGGTGCGGCCTGCACCTCCAGCGCACTGCCCCCTGCGCAAGACTCGCCCGCAGACACCTCGCCCCACCACGCCGAATCAAAAGGCACCAGCCCGCGCAGCGTCTGCAGCGCCTGGTGCAGCAGGTCCTGCGGCGGCGCGTGCTGGACCTGTTCAGCCAGCTTGAGCAGGCTGCGGCTGAGCGCGCGCAGTGGATCGGCTTGCTGCGCTTGCGCTGCCACGTGTGCCACGCTGGGCGGCCTCATGGGCCAGCGTGTTCTGCTGCGTGCGGGATGGGGAGTGTGCGGGGACGTGGCGCCATAGGGTCTCCTGGTTTTTGGGAACGATGGTAGCCGCCATGCGCCAGCGGCTCCCTCGTAAAAACCAGGCCCATGGACCTGAAATACTATATTTTTTATAGCTACTTGCGCTTGCTGGATAAGCGCCAGGTGCATTTTTTACCAAGTATTCAAGAAACCAGCCCCTCCACCGCCTGGAACATCGACTGCCGCGCCTGGCTGATGATCTGCCCCTTCCAGGCATCGGTGTCGGTGTAGAAGGCAGCCAGCATTTGCGCCTTGATCTGGGCGGCCTTGTCGGCGGGCGTGTCGGGGTGCAGGTTGAGCCACTGCTCGGCACGGATGGCGTTCATCACGTCGAGCACGGGCACCGTGCCGTACTCCATGGCGATGCCGGTGTACTCGGCATGCGGGCATTCGTCGTAGATCGAGGTCCACATCAGGCCGGTGAGGAAGGCCGAGGTGGACGAGCCGTCATAAATGGACGTGACTGGCGTGGCGCCGCCGCCGTCCCACCAGGCCCGCGCGCGGGCCACGGCCACGTCGTCGTCATTGCCCGCATAGATGCGTTCGCCATGGCCGCTGGGGCCCAGGCCGGTGTGCAGGTCGATCCAGGCAATGTGCGACGCACCTGCACCGTGCTGGCGCAGCACCTGGCGCAGCGTGCGGTTGCTCCAGGTGGGCTCGGTGCCGCCAAAGAAGACCCCTTGCGGAAACTCATGCTGGCCTTGCGAGATGGCGGCCTGCCATGCCGCCTCGCCCTTGGTGGCGATGTACTGCTCCACGGCGGCCACGTTGTCGGGGCCGGGTGGCCACTGCTCGGGCAGCAGCAGGGGCTGCACCTCGCGGTAGGCAGTGTTCACGGGCAGGGGCTTTGTAAAGTTCTGGAAGTTGCGGTTCAGGTCCACGTTCTCGTGCGTGAAGCGGCGCACATGCGAGAAGCCATATGGGTTGAGCGCATGGATATAGAGCGTGGCCACACCGGCGTCGCGCGCCTTCGCACGCCACTCGGCGTCGTGCAGTGCAAACACCTGCACGCCGCTGCCGCAATAGCCTTCGACGCCATGGCAGGCACTGCTCACGATGAGCAGCTTCTTGGCATCGGCCGGGCCGTCGCGCACCACGTCCATGGCCAGGTCTTCACCATCGCGGCCCTTCAGGGGGTGGGCATGTGACTCGATGGGCAGGCCTGCGGTGGCGGCCGCCTCCAGAAACTTTGTGCGCGCCTTTGCGTAACTGGGCGAAAACGCGTCAACGAGACCGATCATGGACAGGGACTTTCAGACGGGGGTGGAAACAAAACACCCCGGCGCGCGCGATGGGCGCCCAGGGCGGGTATATGGCTCGGATCTGCGCGTCAGGCGGCGTCAGCGGGCTGGGCCAGCCACTCCTCGGCCAGCTTGACCCAGTAGGTGGCGCCCAGCGGGATCAGGTCGTCGTTGAAGTCATAGCTCGGGTTGTGCAGCATGCAAGGCCCGCCGCCGTGGCCCATCTCGCGGTGCGCGCCGTCGCCGTTGGCGATGAAGCAGTACGCACCGGGCTTGGCCTGCAGCATGTAGGCGAAGTCTTCGGCGCCCATGGTGGGCTCCTGGGGCAGCACACGCTCCTCCCCCACGATGCCCGCCATCACCTTGCGGGCAAATTCGGCCTCGGCGGGCGAGTTGATGGTGGGCGGGTAGTTGCGCACAAACTCGAACTCGCAGGTGGCGTCGTGTGCGGCGCAGGTGTGCTCGGCAATCTGGCGCATGCGCTTTTCGATCAGGTCCAGCACTTCCACGGTGAAGGTGCGCACCGTGCCCTGCAGTTCGACGCTGTCGGGCACCACATTGGTGGCCTCGCCCGCATGGATCATGGTGACCGAGATCACGCCCGCGTCCACCGGCTTCTTGTTGCGGCTGATGATGGTCTGGAAAGTCTGCACCATGCCGCAGGCGATCGGCACCGGGTCGATGCCTGTGTGCGGCAGGGCCGCATGGCCGCCTTTGCCGCGCAGGGTGATCTTGAATTCGCTGGTCGATGCCATGACCGGGCCGGGGCTGACGGCAAAAGTGCCCACCGGCATGCCGGGCCAGTTGTGCATGCCGTACACGGCCTCCATGGGGAACTGCTCGAACAGGCCGTCTTCGATCATCACGCGGGCGCCGCCGCCGCCTTCTTCGGCGGGCTGGAAGATCAGGTACACAGTGCCGTCAAAGTTGCGGTGCTTGGCAAAGTGCTGGGCCGCCGCCAGCAGCATGGCCACGTGGCCGTCGTGGCCGCAGGCGTGCATCTTGCCCTGGTGTTTGCTGGCGTGGGCGAAGGTGTTGAACTCCTGCATGGGCAGGGCGTCCATGTCAGCGCGCAGGCCAATCGCCCGGCCACTGGCGCCACCGTCGCGCCCCTTGACGATACCCACCACGCCCGTCTTGCCCAGCCCCCGGTGGATGGGAATGCCCCATTCGGTGAGCTTTTGGGCCACCACGTCGGCGGTGCGCACCTCTTCAAAGCACAGCTCGGGGTGGGCGTGAATGTCCCGGCGCACCGCTGCAATACTGGCCGCCTGGGTGACGATGGAGTCAATAACGTTCATGATATGTGTCCTTACGATCTCACAGTCTAGCCCGCTGGCCGTCCCTTGCGCCACTCCGGGTTTATTTGCACTGCAACATGACACTCTCCCCCCACGCCCTCGAACTTGCGCAAACCCTGGTGCGCATGAACACCGTCAGCCACCACTCCAACCTGGAGCTGATCCATTTCATCCGCGACCACCTGGCCAAGCTGGGCGTGAAAAGCCGATTGACCTTCAACGACGACAAGACCAAGGCCAACCTGTTCGCCACGCTGGGCGAGGGCAAACCCGCTGGCGTGATCCTCTCGGGCCACACCGACACGGTGCCGTGGGACGGGCAGGACTGGACCATGGACCCACTGAGCGCTCTGGTCAAGGACGGCAATCTGTACGGGCGCGGCAGTGCCGACATGAAGGCCTTCATTGGCATTGCGGTCTCGCACGCCGAGCAATTCCTGAACAGCGACGCGCCCTTCGCCATCCACCTGGCCTTCAGTTATGAGGAAGAGATCGGCTGCTTTGGCGTAAAAGAGCTCATCGCCGACCTGCGCGATGCCAACATCAAGCCCCTGGCCTGCATCGTGGGCGAGCCCACCAGCATGGTCCCCGCCATCGCGCACAAGGGCGTGTACCGCTACAAGTGCTGCGTGCGCGGCAAGGAGGCGCATTCGTCCCTCACGCCGCATTCGGTCAACGCCATCGAGATGGCCGCCCGCGTGGTGGGCCGGGTGCGCGACATGGCGGAAGACTTTGAAAAGAACGAGCCCCGCTTTGAGGGCTTCGACGTGCCGTTTTCGACCACCAGCGTGGGCCAGTTCCACGGCGGCATTGCCGACAACGTGGTGCCGCGCGACGCCGAGTTCCGCTACGAGTTCCGCGACCTGCCCACGGCCAATGCGGCGCAGATGCAGTCCGAGGTGGTGGCCTATGCCAAGTCGCTGGAGCCTGCGATGAAGAAGGTGGCGCCCGCAGCAGGCTTTGAATTCGAGACCATCTGCGAGATTCCGAGTTTTCTGGGCAGCAAGGATGACCCGGTGACACGCCTGGCGCAGGAGCTGAGCGGCGAAAAGAACACCACGCTGGTGGCCTTTGGCACCGAGGCGGGCCTGTTCAAAAACGCGGGTATCTCCACCGTGGTGTGTGGCCCCGGCAGCATCCAGCAGGCCCACCAGCCCGACGAATACGTGAGCCTGGAGCAGCTGGCGCGCTGCGAGGCCTTCATGCAAGGACTGGTGCGCACACGCACACTGGGCTGATCGCCTTGCAGATAGATGCCGCAGAGCCCTCCGCCGGGGCCTGCGGCGCTGCAGTCAGGTCCTCACGCGGCCGTCGCCCGTCAGCATGGACATCTCGACAAACTTCGATGCCGCATGGCTCGTAGCGCTGTAGGTGACCGGAAAGCCCGAAATCACCTGGCTGCCCAGCGACTCAATGCCGGTGATCAGGCTCTCGCGGGTGGGCCTTCCGCTGCCCTGGGCCTGGCGCAGACCTTCAGTGAAGATGCGGGCGGCCAGAAAACCCTCCATGCTGGAGTAGTTGGCCTGCACCTTGTCGCCGCCCTTCTTGATGGCTTCCAGAAACTCGCGGGTAATCTGGCGCGACGGCTGATAGGGCGAAGGTACGACCTGCGACACCACCACACCGGCGCCATCCTTGCCCAGCTCGTCGGCCAGCGCCTGCGTGCCCACGAAAGATACGTTGTAGAACGTGCCGCCAAAGCCCGCCTTGCGCGCTGCGCGCACAAACGCCGCGGCTGAGGCATAGGCAGTGATCTGCACCACGGCATCCGGCTTGGCCGGTACCAGCTTGTCCACGGCCGCTTTCACGTCGGTCGAATTGCGCTCCACCGTGGCAGTGGCCACGGGCGCGAGCTTGAGTTCGGTCAGCGCCTTCGTCACGCCATCGAGCCCGGCCTTGCCGTAGGCGTCGTTCTGGTAGAACACCGCAATCTTCTTGAGGCCCAGGTTGGTGAGCTGGCGCACGATGAGTGCGGTTTCGTCGTAGTACGAGGCGCGGACATGGAAGATCAGCCGGTTGAACGGCTGGCGCAGCGCCTCGGCCCCCGTGAAGGGGCCAAAGAATGGCACTTTTTCCTTGGTGAAGATGGGCATCGCCGCCAGGCTGGTGGGCGTGCCGATGTAACCAAACAGGGCGAACACGTCTTCGGCAATGAGCTTGCGGGTGTTCTCGGCGCAGCGGTCGGGCTCGTAGCCATCGTCCATCGTGCGGATTTCCACCGTGCGCTTGCCCACGCCACCCTGCGCATTGAGCTGGTCGAAAAAGAGCTTGGCACCCAGGTTGAACTGCACGCCCAGTTGCGCGGCGGGGCCCGTGAAGGCAGCAGACTGGCCCAGCACAATCCGGCCTTCACCTTGCGCGTGTGCCAGCTGGAAGCCCCCCAGCGCTGCAGCGCCCAGGCCCACGGAAAACTGTCTACGACCCAATACCGGTTGGTTCATGGTGAAATCTCTGCTCTTGTGAATCGAGGGCGATCCCTCTGCGCTGCCGGTAGGCAGCCTCCTTGGAAGGGTGGCTAGATATGCACAACCGTTCCAACCCTGATTGCCAGTTTAACGATCAACCTACCAAATGCCCACGTCTTCTGCTGCAAATCCCCCTCTATCTGTACCGACTCCGGTGCGCGGCGCCTGCCCCCACGACTGCCCGGACACCTGCGCCCTGTTGACGAATGTAGAGAACGGCGTGGCCACCCGCGTACAGGGCAACCCCGCTCACCCACACACCGACGGCGTGCTGTGCGCCAAGGTGAGCAAGTACACCGAGCGCAGCTACCACCCCGAGCGCGTGCTCACGCCGCTCAAACGCACGGGCGCCAAGGGGGCCGGCCAGTTCGTGCCCGTGACCTGGGACGAGGCGCTGAGCGACATCGCCCAGCGCCTGCAGGCCATCGCCGCGCGCGCGCCCGAAGCCATCCTGCCCTACAGCTACGCGGGCACCATGGGCATGGTGCAGGGCGAGAGCATGGACCGCCGCTTCTTCCACAAGCTGGGTGCCTCGCAGCTGGACCGCACCATCTGCGCATCGGCCGGCGCCGAGGCCTTGGTGCAGACCCTGGGCGGCAAGGTGGGCATGAAGGTGGAGTTCTTTGCCGAATCGCAGCTCATCCTGATCTGGGGCAGCAACTCCATCGGCAGCAACCTGCACTTCTGGCGCTACGCCCAGCAGGCCAAGCGCAATGGCGCCAAGCTGGTGTGCATTGACCCCCGCAAGAGCGAGACGGCCGACAAATGCCACGAGCACATTGCCCTGCGCCCCGGCACCGACGCCGCGCTGGCCCTGGCGCTAATGCACGAGCTGATCGCGAACGACTGGCTGGACCACGACTACATCGAGCGCCACACGCTGGGCTGGGAGCCATTGCGCGAGCGCGCCCTGCAATGGCCGCCCGAGCGCGCGGCCGAGGTGTGCGGTATTCCGGTGGAGCAGATCCGCCAGCTGGCCAAAGACTACGGCACGACAAAGCCCGCTGCCATCCGCCTGAACTACGGCATGCAGCGCGTGCGTGGCGGCGGCAATGCGGTGCGCGCCGTTGCCTGCCTGCCTGCGCTCACGGGCGCCTGGCGCCACCGCGCGGGCGGCGTGCTGCTGTCCAGCTCGGGCCAGTTCCCCGCGCAGCGCGCCGTGCTGCAGCGACCCGACCTGATGTCGGCCCAGATACCGCGCACCATCAACATGTCCACCATTGGCGACGACCTGCTGCGCGAGGCCTCGCCCGCGTTCGGCCCGAAGGTGGAGGCTGTCGTGGTCTACAACAGCAATCCCGTGGCCGTGGCCCCCGACTCGGGCAAGGTGGTGCAAGGCTTTGCACGCGAAGACCTGTTCACGGTGGTGCTGGAGCACTTCCAGACCGACACGGCCGACTACGCCGACTACATCCTGCCCGCGACCACGCAGCTGGAGCATTGGGACGTGCACCTGAGCTACGGCCACACCGACGTGCTGCTCAACCGCCCCGCCATCGCGCCGCAGGGCCAGGCGCGCAGCAACGCACAGATCTTCCGCGACCTGGCAGCGCGCATGGGCTTTGCCGAGCCCTGTTTTGCCGAGAGCGACGAGGCCCTGTGCCGCCAGGCGTTTGGCGACGCAGTGGACTACGCACTGCTCGAAAGCCAAGGCTTTGCCACGCTGGCGCTGCCCGATGCGCCGTTCGCCGAAGGCAACTTCCCATCACCCTCTGGAAAGTGCGAGTTCTACAGCGCCCGCCTGGCCGCCCAGGGCCTGGACGGCCTGCCCGACCACCTGCCCAACTACGAACTGCAGGGCACGGACGCCCGCTACCCGCTGGCCATGATCTCGCCGCCCGCGCGCAACTTCTTGAACTCCACCTTCGTGAACGTGCAGAGCCTGCGCAACATCGAGGGCCGCCCCGTGCTGGAGATCCACCCCGACGATGCCGAAGCACGCGGCATTGCCAACGACGCCGTGGTGCGCGTGTTCAACGACCGGGGCAGCTACCTGTGCCACGCCACCGTGTCGCGCCGCGCACGGCCCGGGGTTGTGAATGGCCTGGGCATCTGGTGGCGCAAGTTGGGGCTGAACGGCACCAACGTGAATGAAGTGACCAGCCAGGCGCTGACCGACCTGGGGCGGGCCCCGACGTTTTATGACTGTTTGGTGGAGGTGGCGGCGTGCAACACACCTGAGGCTGCGGCTGCAGAAGTCACAACCTGATATCCATCACCGTTAAACCGGCAGATACCGCTACCAAAATAGTAGCTACCTGCGCTTTACCCACAAGCGATAGCAGCCATTTTCCTCAGAACCACGCCGTCCACCATCCCGACGGGCTCAGCCGCACACCCCCTCAAAACGCAAAAAATCGTTCAGTGTATTGTCTTCTGTGACCTGCTCATGGGCCACCAGCAGGTACTTCCAGGGCTTGGCTCGCCTCTTTCAACAGAGTGCGGCAATGCGTCCATGACAAGCTGGGGTTGAGCACGCCCGGCTGCACATCACGGCCATCATGGCCCAGAGGAGATTCGCCACGCACTGCGTGTTGAATCTGCTGCGCATCCAAAACAACACGCATCGCGTGTTGTTTTGCCAGAAGCTGCGGGTGGCTGCGGACCGGGTCCTCCAGCAAAATGCGCGGCTCCAGCCGGGGGCGTTGGTCTTTGCCGATCCAGGTGACTTCTGGTTTTTGGTGTGCCATAAAGGGGGTGTCAGGGAAGGGCTTCCACGGCCAGCAGCCAGGCATGGAAATGCGGGCAGGCCTGGCGCAGGGCGTCCAGCCCAATGTCGCAGGCGATCAGCGGGCCGTGAAAGGTTTTCTGGTATTCGGGCATCACCGCCAGGATGCGTTTGGAAGGGGCGGTATGCGGGCTGTCGTTCACATCTTCGGGCGAGCCTGCTTGTGCCACGGCCTGGGCCAGGGTGGCGGGCACTTTGGCATTGCTCGTCCATTGCTCAAATTGTGCAGGCTGGGTCAATAGCAGCGCCTCGTACTCGTGCACCAGCAGGTTGGGCAGAAAGTTGGGCTCGGCGATGTCTTGCAGAAGCTGCGCCTCCAGGTATTGCGCCTTGGTGCTGCCGCTGGCCTGGGCGGGGTATGCGGGTGCCGCCTTGCCCGGAAAGTCGGTCGGCAGCGCATACAGGTCGAACAGGGTCGTAACCCAGGCTTCTGCGTCTTGCCTGCACAGCCGCACGATTTGCGGCTTGACCTTGGCGTAACTCACCACACCGCCTTTGTAGCCGGGGCTGGTACTGACGATGATGGGGGTGAGATACCGGCCCAGGCGGGCGTAATGCGGCACCAGCAATTCACGCACGAAGGCCTCTTCGGTCTGGCCTTCCACAACCACATATAAGCGACTCATCTTGCGACTCATCGCTGCGGCCTTCCGCCCAGGATGTTCTTCTTCCACAGCTCGCCCAGGGTGTAGTCCTGCAGCCATTCGCCCAGCGATTCAGCACTGGGCCGGGAGAAGGTGGACGCGCCACCTTTCTTGTCCACCACGATCAGGTCTTCGGCATCGAACTCGTTGACCAGCTCCACCGACTGGGTGGAGACAATGATCTGATGCTGCTGCGCGGTGGATTTCATCATCGCCCCGAGCATGGTGATGGCAAAGGGGTGCAGGCCCAACTCCGGCTCGTCAATCAGGATGGTGGCAGGCATGAACGCTTCGGGCTGTAGCAGAACGGTGGCCAGGCAAATAAAGCGCAGCGTGCCGTCGGACAAAGCGCTGGCGGTAAAGGGCACGTCCTGCCCGGCTTCGGTCCATTCGAGCTGGATTTTTTCGGGGTTATCGACGCTCGGCCGCAAATGAAAGTCGCCAAAGAACGGTGCCACCATCTTTATGCTTTTGACGATGCGCTGGTAGTGAGCCACGTAGTGGTTTTTGAGCCGGAAAAGAAAGGCCGCCAAGTTGCGAGCATCTTCACGCAGGTACTCGTTGTCGGCAATGCCATGCACCTGCTTTACCAACGCACTGTCGCTGGTGTCGTGCAGGTGGTAAACCCGCCAACTGCGCATGCCTTGCATGACGCCATCCTGATCATTGCCCTCACCCCAACTGGTGAAGAGATGGGCTTGGGACTCGAAGTAACCAGAGCTGCCCACCTGCATGCCCGACTGGCTGAATACTTTTTCATGGGTGAACATCATTCGGTTATCGCTGGTTGGCGTGAGCTCAAAGCTGTAAGAAGCGCCGCCAAAATGAACCTCCGCCCAAAGCGAGGCAGTCTTCTTACGACCGAAATGAAGCAGCGCATCTGGGCCTCCAGCCAGCCCCACAGCTACTTGCAGTTGGCGATCAAGCAACCGCTTGATGAGCTTGAAGAATCCGATGAAGTTGGATTTACCCGCGCCATTGGCCCCGATTAGCACATTGATAGACCCCAAGGGCAGATCGCACTCGGCGATCGACTTGTAGCCTTTCAATACCAGCCGAGAGAGCTGGTTGGAGTTGGTGACTTGCTTCGCCATCATCAAAATCTCAGGTTGACAACCAATGACTGGGAACGGTCGTCACAGGGCTGCATTGAAGGGAACTCATACCGGGCCTTGAGTGCGAAGAGTTATCTCAGACACCCCGGCGCTTCCTCGTGCCGTGCTGAATTATCGAACGTCGTGAAATGCGCCTCAAAGCCCATCACAGCGTGGTCTTTCTGCGAGCATTTCACGCCAACGAATCAACTACCAAAACAATAGCTGCTAGCGCTTGCGTATCAAGCGCTAGCAGCTATTTTTACTTAAATCTTGAGCGAATGCGCTTACAGCGCCGCCTCCAGAATCCGGCGGCTCACGGCCGGCGTGATCTCGCGCTGCTCGCCCAGCTGCACCATGCCGTGCGCTTCCAGCTGCGCCACAGCGGCGTTCACGGTGTCTGCGCCCAGGCCGTAGCCCGACAGGCGCGTGGCGATGCCCATGCTTTCAAAGAAATCGCGCGTGCGCTCGATGGCGGTGGTGATGCGTTCGTCGTCGGTGCCCGTGGTGATGCCCCACACGCGCTCGCCGTACTGCAGCAGCTTGGCGCGTTTGGCGCCACGTCGCTCGTGCAGCAGCGCGGGCAGCACGATGGCCAGGGTGCGCGCGTGGTCGATGCCGTGCAGCGCCGTCAGCTCGTGGCCGATCATGTGCGTGGCCCAGTCCTGCGGCACGCCCGCGCCGATCAGGCCGTTGAGCGCCATGGTGGCGGCCCACATGAGGTTGGCACGGTCGTCGTACACAGGCTCGGGGGCAGTCAGCAGGCGCGGGCCGATCTCGATCAGCGTCTGCAGGATGCCTTCGGCAAAACGGTCCTGCACGGGCGCGTTGACCGGGTAGGTCAGGTACTGCTCCACCGTATGCACAAACGCATCGACCACACCGTTGGCCAGCTGCTGCGGCGGCAGGGTGTAGGTCTTGGTGGGGTCGAGCACCGAGAACACGGGGTAGGTGTGCACGCTACCAAACGACAGCTTGGCGCCCTTGGCGCGGTGGGTGATGACGCCGCCGTTGTTCATTTCAGAACCCGTGGCGGGCAGCGTGAGCACGGAACCAAACGGCATGGCGCCCTTGACGTTGCGGCCGTGCTTTTCGAGGATGGCCCAGGGGTCATCGCCTTCAAAGCGGACAGCGGCCGCGATGAACTTGGTGGCGTCGATCACCGAACCGCCACCCACGGCGAGCAGAAAGTCAAACCCGCCTTCGCGGATCTGCGCAACGGCCTTCATGGAGGTCTCAAAGCTGGGGTTGGGCTCGATACCGCTGAAGGTGGCGTGCTGGCGCTCGCCCAGCGCGGCGCGCACCTCGGCCAGCGTACCGGTCTTTTCGGCGCTGGCGCCACCCACGAGGATCAGCACCTTGGCGGCAGCGGGCACGAGCTTGGCCAGGTCGGCAATGCGGCCCTGGCCGAAGGCGATGTGGGTGGGGTTGTGGAAGTCGAAATTCAGCATGGGGGACTTTCTGGGCGAGGCAGGCGCATGCGCCGTTGGGGGTCGCATTGTGCGGCGCACCCGCGCCCCGGCGGCGTCGCGTGGGCGATAGCCCTGCGGCCGCCGCGCTCATCCCGGGCCCGTCAGCGAAAACCGGCAATCTGGTGCACGGTGTCCGCCAGCCGCTGGGGCTGCGAGAAATACGCAGAGTGGCTCGCCTCGATGGACGATACCGTGGCGCAGGGCGAGGCCGCGATCATCTTGCGCTGTAGCCCGATGGTCACAGCCCGGTCCTGCGTCAGCTCGATGTAGTGCCGGGGCACGCTGCCGTAGCGCGGCGCCGTCAGCGCAAGCCGGGTGAGTGCGGGCAACGAGGGCTCGGGCGTGAGCAGCGCCTGGGCCAGCGCCACGTCGGCGTCCGAGCAATCGGCGTACAGCGCGGGGCGGTAGGCCTCGGGCGCCAGGTGGTCGGTCAAGGTGCTGCGGCTGACATGGATGTGGCGTGCCACCAGCGAGGCCTTGTCCTGGCGGAAGAAGTCGGTCACCCGCTCGCCATGGCGCAGCATGTAGGCGGCCAGGTAGGTCACACCCACCAGCTTGTGGTGCCGCTGCTCGGCCACTGTGGACGCCACAATGCCGCCCCGGCTGTGCGCCACGATGAGCGCCGGGCCGTCCAGCGCATCGAGCACCCGGCACACATGCGCCGCCATGGCCGAGAGCGTGGTGCGCCCCCGCGCCACCCGCC
This sequence comes from Acidovorax sp. NN32, assembly GCF_057597245.1. Lineage (NCBI taxonomy): Bacteria > Pseudomonadati > Pseudomonadota > Betaproteobacteria > Burkholderiales > Comamonadaceae > Acidovorax > Acidovorax sp. NN32. Next base: position 577,610 of record NZ_CP199679.1, on the reverse strand, counting down.
AATGGCGACCGTGAGCGGGCAGGTCAGGCACATGCACCTGGTGCCCCCGGGCCTGCAGCAGCGGGACCACTTTGTGCCAGCACCAGGCGCCGTGCCAGCTGCCGTGCAAAAGAACGATATTCATGAAGATGCCTTTGGGTCTTGGGGAGAAATGCCGGGCGCCAGTTGCGCCGCCAGCCGGGCGAGCGATGGCTTGGCGCCCCACTCCGACCGGAGCGTAAAACCGCTCCGCCCCAGGCACTCGCTGAATCCGGACCACCGATTGGCGGCCGGCGCCCCCCCCTCTCCACCCTCGCCCGCGACACGCAAAGATCAGGAGGCGACCTCTTGCTACTGCAGCGCCTGCAGCCGCGTGGCCATGAAGTCACGCAGCGCACGCACCAGCGGCGTGAGCTGCCTGCGGCTGGGGGCCACCAGAAACAGCGGGACCGCCTCCGTGGTCCAGTCGGTGCACAGTGGCACCAGACGACCGGCAGCCAGATCGTGCGCCACGTCAAAGTACGACTTGTAGGCAATGCCGCGCCCCAGCACGGCCCAGCGGCGCACGGCATCGCCGTCATTGGCCACGTTGTGGCTGCGCACACGAACCTGCGCCTCCTGGCCCGCCGCATCCCAGAACCGCCAGCGGTCGTGCACGTCCTCGCCCAGCATGAAGCACAGGCAGTCATGGTCCACCAGCGCATGCGGGGTGGGGGGCGCGCCGTGGGCCGCCAGGTAGGCCGGGGCCGCACACAGCACGCGCCGGTGCTCGGCCGCCAGCGGCAGCGCCACCAGGCCCGAATCCTGGGGCTTGCCATAGCGAAAGGCGGCGTCCACCGGCTCGCTGTACACATTCGCCATGCGATCTGACAGCTGCAATCGGACGGCGATGCCCGGGTGCTCGACTTGGAACTCGTCGAGCCAGGGCAACAACACATTGCGCCCCAGATCCGACGGCGCCGCCAGCTGCAGCGTGCCGCTCAGCGCACCCGCCCGGCCGTTGGCCAGCTGCCCCTGCACCTGCTGCAGCGCGGCCAGCGCGGGGCGGCAGTGCTCCAGAAACAACGTGCCCTCGGGCGTGAGCCGCAGGCTGCGCGTGGAGCGCACGAACAGCAGCACGCCCAGCTCGGCCTCCAGCCGCTTGAGCGCCGCGCTGGCTGCAGCCGGTGTCAGGTCCAGCGCCCGGGCCGTGGCCGAGAGGCTGCCGCTGTCCACAGTGCGCACAAAGATGTCCAGGTCTTGCAGGCTTTTCATGTCTTGGTCGTGGCGTTGAGCTGGCTATTTTCAAAATTTCTTTGAATATTCATTCAATAGGCAGCCTATTTAAAAACAAATTAAACAAAGCGACCATACAAGCATGTCCAGCCCACTCCACACGCTTCGACCATGACCCGCACTGCCACATCTGCTCTTTTTGCCCCTTTGACGCTTGGCCCCCTCACCTTGCCCAACCGCATAGTGATGGCCCCCATGACCCGCGCTCGCAGCACCCAGCCCGGTGACGTGCCCAACGCGATGATGGCCGCCTACTATGCCCAGCGGGCCAGCGCCGGGCTCATCGTGAGCGAGGCCACCCAGATTTCGCGCCAGGGACAGGGCTACAGCTTTACGCCAGGCATCTATACCGAAGCCCAGGTGCAAGGCTGGCGCCGGGTGACGGATGCCGTGCACACCGCTGGCGGCCGCATGGTGCTGCAGTTGTGGCACGTGGGCCGCATGTCGCACCCCAGCTTTCACGCCGATGGCCTGCCCGTGGCGCCGTCCGCCTTGTCGCCCGAGGCCAAAGTCTGGGTGGTGGGCGACGACGGTGTGGGCCGCATGGTCGATAGCCCGGTGCCGAGGGCATTGGGCACCGCGGAGATCGCGGGTGTGATCGACGACTTTCGGCGCGCCGCTGCGAACGCCATGCGGGCAGGCTTCGACGGGGTGGAAATCCACGGGGCCAACGGTTACCTCATCGACCAGTTCCTGCGCACCACGTCCAACCACCGCACAGATGCCTACGGCGGCACCATGGACAACCGCACCCGCTTCGCCCGCGAAGTGGCCGCCGCCGTGGCCAGCGAGGCGGGCGCCGAGCGCACCGGCATGCGCCTGGCCCCGTTCATCACCCAGCGCAACATGAACTGCCCCGAGATCATTCCGACCATGCTGCACCTTGCGCGCCAACTGGACACGTTGGGCCTGGCCTACATCCACCTGGCTGAAGCTGACTGGGACGACGCCCCCAGCATCCCCGATGACTTCCGCCAGGCCTTGCGCAATGCCTACAGCGGCCGCGTGATCGTGGCGGGCAAATACACGCCCGAGCGCGCGCAGCAGATCCTGTCATCCGGCATGGCAGACCTTGTGGCCTTTGGCCGCCCCTTCATTGCCAACCCCGACCTGCCGGCGCGCTACGCCGCCGGGCTGCCGCTGGCCGCATTTGACCCCGCGACTTTGTTCGGCGGCACCGAGCATGGCTACAGCGACTACAGCGCCGCCCGCACGACTGCAGCACAACAGCCCGCCGCTGAGGCCCTGGCTTGAGCTGACCACACGCAACCCTGTCCCCATCACTCCCACTCCACACACCAGGACCTGCACCATGAAAGCCATCGGCTACCAAACCGCCTACCCCATAGACCACCCCGAGTCGCTGCTCGACATCACCCTGCCCGACCCCGTGGCCACCGGCCACGATCTGCTGGTGGAGGTGCATGCCGTTTCGGTGAACCCCGTGGACACCAAGGTGCGCAAAAGCAGCTCGCGCAGCGGTGACGGCCCCGACTACAAGGTGCTGGGCTGGGACGCCAGCGGCATCGTGCGCGCCGTGGGCCCGGATGTGACGCTGTTCCAGCCCGGCGACCGCGTCTGGTACGCAGGCTCCATTGCCCGCCCCGGCACCAACAGCGAACTGCACCTGGTGGACGAGCGCATCGTGAGCCACGCGCCGAAGTCGCTGGACTTTGCCGAAGCCGCCGCACTGCCGCTGACCACCATCACCGCGTGGGAGCTGCTGTTTGACCGCCTGCGCGTGGCGCCCGGCAAGCAGCCCACCAACAAGACCGTGCTCATCATCGGCGCGAGCGGCGGCGTGGGCTCCATCCTCACGCAGCTGGCGGCTCGGCTCACCAGCCTCACGGTGATCGGCACCGCATCACGCCCCGAAACCCAGCAGTGGGTGCGCGACCTGGGCGCCCACCACGTCATCGACCACAGCCAGCCGCTCACGCAAGAGCTGGCACGCATCGGCCACCCTACGGTGGACATCATCGTGAGCCTCACGCAGACCGATGCGCACTTCGACCAGATCGTCGAGGCCATCGCGCCCCAAGGCCAGTTCGCGCTGATCGACGACCCGGTGGCGCTCGACGTGACGAAGTTCAAGCGCAAGTCGGTGTCGCTGCACTGGGAGCTGATGTTCACGCGCGCGCTGTTTGGCACGGACGACATGATCGGCCAGCACCGCCTGCTGACCGAGGTGGCGCAGCTGGTGGATGCGGGGCTGATTCGCACGACGCTGGACCAACGCTTTGGCACCATCAATGCCGAGAATTTGAAGCGCGCGCATGCACTCATCGAGAGCGGCAAGGCGCGGGGCAAGCTGGTGCTGGAGGGGTGGAACTGAAGAGCGCCGGTCCGCTGAGTCCGAGGCATGGGCAGGGCGGCCTTTGAGGCCGCGGTGGGTTCTGTATCCAGATGAAAAATACTGTGTTTAATATCAGTATCTCAGGTATAAAACCGCACACAACAACCCCAGGAGCCCCTCCCATGCTGGACCACATGACCTTCCGCGTCACCGACATCGCCCGCACCAAGGCGTTCTACACGGCCGCCCTCGCGCCTTTGGGCTACAGCCTGTGTTTTGAAGGCAACTACGGCGCCAACATGCTGGGCTTTGCCTACCCGGCCCCGTCCGAGCCCGACGGCAAAAAGGCCGATGTGTGGTTCATCGACGGCCCCTCGCCCTACGGCGGCCCGCCCGCGACTACGGGCTGCCACCTGGCATGGCGGGCCGCCACCCGGGCCCAGGTCGATGCCTTCTACCGCGCCGCCATCGAAGCCGGGGGCAAAGACAACGGAGCCCCCGGCCTGCGGCCCGACTACCACCCCCACTATTACGGCGCGTTTGTCATCGACCCCGAGGGCAACAACATCGAGGCGGTGTGCCACCTGCCTGCATAGTGGATGGGCCTGCTGGGGTCAGCGGCCTGCCTGGCTGAAGGAGTGGTGAGGCCTGTCAGGGCCAGGCCCCCCAGTGCACTGTCCCGTGCACCGAAGTGTTGCGGGATCAGTCCAGCTTCACGCCTGCCGCTTTGATGATCTCGCCCCAGCGCTTGGACTCGGAGCGTGCCATGGCGCGGAACTGCTCGGGCGTGCCGGGCAGGGCTTCCATGCCGAAGTCGTTCATGCGCTTGACCACGGCGGGGTTCAGCAAGGCCTTGTTCAGCTCGGCATTCAGGCGCGTGGTGATGGCGGCAGGCAGACCGGCGGGCGCCAGGATGCCCTGGAACGCGAACACCTCGGTGTTCGGCACACCGGCTTCGGCCAGGGTGGGCACGTCCGGCAGTGCGGCCACGCGCTTGGCCGAGCCGATGGCCAGGGCGCGCACCTTGCCCGAGGTGATCACGGGCAGGCCGGCGGCCAGGTCCAGGAACATGCAGGGCACCTGGCCACCCATCACGTCCTGCAACGCAGGCGCGGCGCCGCGGTAGGGGATGTGGGTGAGGAAGGTCTTGGTGCGGTTCTTGAACATCTCCATCGCCAGGTGGTGTGGCGAGCCGTTGCCGGGCGAGGCGTAGTTGAGCTTGCCGGGGTTGGCGCGCGCGTAGGCCAGAAACTCCTTCACCGTCTTGGCTTCGAACGACGGGTGCACCACCAGTGCGAGCGGGAAGCGGCTAATGCCGCCCACGTAGGTGAAGTCCTTTTCGGGGTTGAACGGCAGCTTGGTGAACAGGTGTTCGTTGTAGGCCAGGATGGCGTTGTCGGCCGACATGAAGGTGTAGCCGTCGGGTTTGGCCGTGGCCACGGCCTGGCCGCCGATGTTGGTGGAGGCGCCTGGGCGGTTGTCCACGATGATCTGCTGGCCCAGCGTCTGGCGCATGGCTTCGGCCACGGTGCGGGCCAGCACGTCGGTGCCGCCGCCCGCGGGGTAGGGCACCACCCAGCGCAGGGGCTGGTCGGGCCAAGCTGCTTGCTGGGCCAGGGCCCAAGGGGCGGCGGTGGTGGCGCCTGCGGCGGCCAGGGCGGACAAGAGGGTTCTGCGTTGCATGGGGTTGTCTCCTAAATCTAACTATCGAATTGATAGCTTCTAGCGCCTATCCAATAAGCGCTAGAGCCTTCTTTTGCTTGAATTTTTCCGCTATTGATGCGTCTTGGCACCTTCACGCCTTGTGCCTACCGAAGACTGTGTCCTGCACTGCCCAGGCTTCGACGGACTCAGCCCCAACGGACGGAGTGGCACGGGCAGGTTTGGTGCCTGCCGCCGCACTGTGCAGCGGCCCCCACAGCACATCAGGCCTCGGGTGCGGCAATCGCTTGGTCGATGGCGCCAAAGAGGCTCGCGCCATCCTTGCCCTTGACCTCGATGCGGATGGTGTCGCCGAACTTCATGAATTCGGTGCTGGGCTTGCCGTCCTGGATGGTCTCGATGCAGCGCTTTTCGGCGATGCAGCTGTAGCCCTTGGGCCATTCGGTGCGGCCGTTGGCGTCGGTCACGCCCTTGTTGCTCACGGTGCCGCTGCCGATGATGGAGCCCGCGCGCAGGTTGCGCGTCTTGGCCACGTGGGCGATCAGCTGGCCGAAGTGGAAGGTCATCTCGGGGCCCGCGTCGCACATGCCGACCTTGCGGCCGTTCCAGGTGGACTGCACGGTGAGGTTCACGCGCCCATGGTCCCAGGCGTCGCCCAGCTCGTCCAGCGTGACGGCCACAGGGCCGAAGGCGGTGGCGGGCTTGCTCTGGAAGAAACCGAAACCCTTGGCCAGCTCGGCAGGGATCAGGTTGCGCAGGCTCACGTCGTTGGCAATCATCACCAGGCGGATGCCGTCCAGCGCCTGGTCGGCGGTGGTGCCCATCTTCACGTCGCCGGTGATGACGGCGATCTCGGCCTCAAAGTCGATGCCCATGGCTTCGCTGGGCACCACCACATCGTCGCAAGGGCCGATGAAGTCGTCGCTGCCGCCCTGGTACATCAGGGGGTCGGTATAGAAGCTCTCGGGCACTTCGGAGTTGCGCGCTTTTCGCACCAGTTCGACGTGGTTGATGTAGGCCGAGCCATCCGCCCACTGGTAGGCGCGGGGCAGCGGGGCCATGCACTGCTTGGGGTCAAACGGGAAGGCGTGGCGCGCGCGGCCGCTGTTGAGCTGGTCGTACAGGTCCTGCAGCTGGGGCGAGATGAAGCCCCAGTCGTCCAGCGCCTGCTGGAGCTTGCTGGCGATGCCGGTCGCATAATGGGCTGTGCCCAGGTCGCGGGAGACGACAACCAGTTGGCCGTCGCGCGAGCCGTCTTTGTAGGTAGCGAGTTTCATGGTGGCAGGACCTTTGTCTCAAGGGGTTGAAAGTCTTCACCCAACACGAATTACGCTTGGGTAAATTGATTTAACTAAACAAAACTCGCAAATTTTAGTGCACATGGACAAAGAACGTGCAGGAATTCAATCGGTCGAGGTGGGTTTTGCCCTGCTGGAGGGGCTGACCCGCTCGCGCGGGCCGCTCATGCTCAAGGATGTGGCGGCCTCGGCGGGCATGAGCGCGGCCAAGGCGCACCGGTATCTGGTGAGCTTTCAGCGCCTGGGCCTGGTCACACAAGACCCGCGCAACGCCCGCTACGACCTGGGCCCCGCCGCCCTCAAGCTGGGGCTGGCGTCGCTGGCCCGGCTCGATGCCGTACGCCTGGCGCGCGAGCGCATGCCGGAGCTCATGGAAGCCATCGGTCACACGCTGGCGCTGGCCGTGTGGGGCAACCACGGCCCGACCATCGTGCACTGGGAGGAGTCGCCCCAGGCTGTCACTGCCAACCTGCGCCTGGGTGACGTGATGCCGCTGTTGTCGTCGGCCACCGGCCGCTGCTTTGCGGCGCACATGGCGCCTGATGTGGTGGCGCCGCTGCTCAAGGAGGAGCTGGCCCGCGCCGTGAAGATGCGCCGCACCGACCTGCCCTCGACCATGACCGAGGTCAACGCCCTGCTGGCCGAGGTACGCGAACGCGGTGCCGCGCGGGTGGTCGATACCTTGCTGCCTGGCATCGTGGCGTTCTGTGCACCCGTGTTTGACGCGGACGGCCACCTGGAGTTGGGCATCACCACGCTGGGCTCCATTGCCACCTTCGACCCCGAGTGGGGCGGCGCCATCGACGCGCCGCTGCGCGCGGCTGCGGCCCAGCTCTCCAGTGATCTGGGCGCGGGCAGCGCCTGACGGCCCCGGCACGCAGGTAGATGCCACGGCGCGCGCTCTTTCTCATCACAGTCCTGGTGCTGGCCCTGCACTGGCTGGTTCTGAGCGGCGTGCCGCTGGCTTGGGACAACCCCCGGTCGCCTGTCGGCAAAGTGTTCAGCACGCGCAGCATTGCGGCCCCGCAGCCACCCGCTGCCGCTGTGGCAGCTGTGGCAGCCGTTGCCCCAGTTGCGGCGAAACCTGCGGTCGCGCCCAAGCCGCCCGCGCGCCCCAAACCACAGGCACGGGCAACACACCAACCCCCGGTCGCCCAGGCGCCATCCCCTGCATCCCCCTCCACCGAGGCCACGGCCCCCAGCACCGAGGCGGGTGCAGACGTCGCGCTGGCCGCCCCCGCCGAAGCTGTCTCGACCGTTGTGGAGGAAACGCTCCCCACAACGGCAGCCTCCCCTGCATCGGCACCAGCCCAGGCATCATCAGCGCCTCTCCCCTCTGAAGCCACAACAGGCGTGGACATCGCCCCGCCCGGGGCTGGCACGGACCACACGCCCAACACGGCACCACCGCCTGTGCGCCTGCCCCCGCCTACACGGCTGGCGTTTGACGTGAGTGGGCAGGCCAAGAAATTTGCCTACAGTGCCCGCGCCGAGCTGCTGTGGCAGCACGATGGCAGCCGCTACGAGGCGCGGCAGGAGATCAGCGCCTTCCTAGTGGGCTCCCGCACGCAGCGCAGCGTGGGCGCCATCACTGCCCAAGGGCTGTTGCCCGAGAAATTTTCAGACAAGTCCCGCAGCGAGCAGGCAGCGCACTTCGACTACACCAAGGGCCGGGTCACCTTCAGCGCCAACACGCCGGACGCCACCGTGGGCCCGGGGGTGCAGGACCGGCTGAGTGTGTTCATCCAACTCGGTGCCCTGCTCGCCGCCGATCCCGCCCGGTTTGTGACCGGCACCCAGATCACGCTCACCACGGTGAGCGCGCGGAGCGCCGACCGCTGGACCTTCACCATCGAGGGTGCAGAAACACTGGACCTGCCCGCAGGCGCCACGCCCACCCTCAAGTTGCAGCGCCTGCCCCGCAAGGACTACGACCAGAAGGCCGAACTGTGGGTGGCCCCCGCACTGGGTTATCTGCCGGTACGCATCAAGCTGACCCAAGCCAACGGCGACTTCGCCGACCTGCAATTGAGCCGCAGCGGCCCGCCTTGATGGTCTGGAGGGGTCTTGTTAAAAAGTGTTGCGCAGGAGCGCCATCCCACCAAAATAGACCCGCGAAACCGGAAGCACCGGGTTTTCATGAAATACTGCATCGGCAAGGGAACAAAAGCCACGGGCTTTGCCTGTGCCACTTGAACTCTGCGCACCCGCTGTCATCTGACATCTATATCGACAAGGGGAACACGATGCACATGCTCTACGACTCAGAATCCTTCGTGGTGGTCCACATGCTGCCCGATGCCGTGGAGAAAAAGAGCGCCCAGGTGCTCAACGACACCGCCCCCGCCGTTCCCCAGCTCGCGCGCCACGGCTTTGAAATCGTGGACAAGCGCTCCGGCAAAGAGGTGTACCTGGACGGCTCCTGGGCCGAGATGTTCCAGGAGCAGATCCTGGCCTGGCAGCGCGACACCCCCACACCGGAAGAAGTGGAAGACGCGCTGGACCGCTATGCGGGCCTGGCACAGAACCCGGTCGTGGTGCACTGACCGCATCCTCCACAGCAGCCATCCCTGGATGGCCCAGGAGGCCCAGATCGGTCTCCTCCATTCTCGGCAGACTGGGGCAGCGCCCCCAGTTGTCACACCTCAATCACCTCGGGCGGCAGCCCCTGCAGGTGCCGTTCATGCATCGCCAGATAGGCAGCCTCGATATCACGCGCAAACTGGTGGGTGTTGAACAAGGGGGACTGGGCTTTTTCCGCTTGGAGTTTGTCGCGCAGCGCCTTCAGGCGCGCAGGGTCCTGGGCGAGCGAGATCGCCAGGGCTTCATATTCGGCGGCGCTGTAGGTCACAAGCTCCGGCAGGCCCACAGCATGTAGCAGGCTGGCCGCCACTCGCGCCGCAAACGATTCTCCCAGCCGCGTGAGCACCGGCAGACCCGCCCACAAGGCATCGCTGGCCGTGGTGTGAGCGTTGTAGGGCAAGGTATCCAGAAACAGGTCGGCCAACCGGTGGCGCGCCAGATGCTCGCTCAGAGGCAGGCGCTGTGCAAACACCAGCCTCTCGGCCGCCACGCCGCGAGACTGCGCCTCGCGCCGCAGGCTGTCCTCCACAGCAGGATTGTCTGCCAGAAGCCACAGAACGCTGTCAGGCACCCCTTGCAGAATGCGCATCCAGCTGTCGAATACCTGCGGGAGGATCTTCTGGTTGTTGTTGAAACAGCAGAACACGCTCCCCGTGGCAGGCAGCCGCGCCTCTTCCCTGGTAAACATCCGGTCACTGATCGCGCGCTGCGAGTCGTTGACCTGGTAGCTGTGCGGCAGGTAGACGAGTCTTTCGGTGAAATGGCGCCGCGCGTCGGGGGGCACAACCACCTTGTCGGCAATCACGTAGTCCATATAGTCTGCCCCGGTCGTCCCCGGGTAGCCCAGATAACCGGCCTGGATGGGGGCGCAGCGGTGGGCAAAAATGCCAAAGCGGCAGCCCGTGGTGAAACCCATCAGGTCAATGGCGATGTCGATGCCCAGCTCCCGCGACAAGCGGGCAATATCGATCTCGCTGCGCTCGCGCACGTCGATGAAATGGTCGAAACCTGCAACCAGACGCGCGCGCATGGCATCCGTCGCGGGAGGTCCGAACGAAAACGCAAACCACTCGAAGCGTTCACGGTCATGGACTTCGAAAAGCTGCGCTATCAGATACGAAGTGGCGTGGCCGTGGAAATCCGCAGAGTAGTAACCGACCCGGATCTTGCCTGCGCCAGCACGCGCAAGGATGGGCCCCAGGACGGTGGATTCAGGAAAATCCTGCTGTACGGAAGCTTGTGCCGCCTGCTTGTGCAACTCGGGCGAGTCGAACAACGAAAGCGCGATGAAGGGTTTCACACCCAGCTCACCGGCCCGGATGCTCCGCTCACATTGCGCCATGTCGTCTGCCAAGTGCCCCCAATCGCCGGTCTTGAGCCTGCAGCTCGCAAGATACCCGAGCAGATACTTCGCATCTGGCTTGAGGCGATACACCTGCGTGTAGTCGGCCACGGCGTCCTGATGCCGGTTGAACCGGATGTGCAAATTGGCGCGGTTGTAGTACAGGTCTGGCCTTTCAGGCGCCAGCCGAATCGCTTGGTCGTAGACGGCAAGTGCTTCTGCATACCGCCCCGCCTCCAGCAACGAAAGGGCTAGAAACGCCAGGATCTCCACGTCGAGTGGGCTCAGTTGGGCAGCCTTCTGAAAAGCCTGTACCGCATTGGACAGTTGGAAAAGGCTGCGCTGCGCGATCCCCAGGTTCTTGTGGGCTTGGACCAGTTTGTCATTGCCCTGAATGGCGGCCTCGAAGTGCGCAATGGCCTGCGTCCACTGCTCTTTTTGCGCCAGGATCGCCCCCTTGCCGTTATGGGCTTCGGCGTGCTGAGGCCTCAGTGCAATAACCTGATCGAAACATTTCAGGGCCTCGTCCGAACGGCCGGCATCGGCGTGCAGCATGCCCATGTTCTGGCACGCGTCCACGTCCTGCCCGTCCAGGGCAAAGGCCTGTTCATAACATTTCAGCGCCTCGTCCAGCCGCTCCATCTGGCGCAGGGCATTACCCTTGTTGTTATGGGCGGCAGCCAGTCTGGGCTGAAGGGCGATGGCCCGGTCGTAGCTTGCGATGGCGTCTTCGGGCCGCGACAACTCCTTGAGCGTGATCCCCCGGTTGACGTAGGCTTCTGCGAAATCTGGGCGCAGGCTGGTGGCTCGCTCAAAATGCGCCAGTGCTTCGTCATGGCGCTTCAATGCGCTCAAAGCCAGCCCACGATTGATATGGGGCGCAGCATCGTCCGGAGCCAGCTTGATGGCCTGGCCGATCAGGTCCACCGCAATTTGCAAGTGACCCGCCTGGTACGCCAAAACGCCTTGCATGTGCAGGGCGCCAACGTTTTTGGGGTCATTCTTCAAAATGGTGTTGTAGAGCTGGTTGGCCTGCGCAATGGCGCCCTCCCGGTGTGCTCGCATGGCCTGGTCCAACCACGCAGCCAGTTGGGCTTTCGTCACTTGGGGAGGGCGTATTCCGAAGTTGTAGTGAATGCTCATGATCCAGGGTGTGCAGCGGATAGAAACGCGGAACGGCCGTCACCAGGACAACCCTCCAGCGCCAATAAAAGGGAGATTGTGACGCGAGCGCCCCCTCGGTCAGATCGCCGCTGCCGGATAGATACGCCGATATAGCGGGCCTACCAGCATCAGCACCGCCATCAACCGGCATACCTGAAACGCTGTGACCACGGGCACGCCCAATTGCAGCACCTTGGCGGTAATCGCCATCTCCGTGATCCCGCCCGGCGAAGTACCCAGCAGCAAGGTGACCCAGGGCAACCCCGTGGCCCAGGCCAGCAGGCCCGCGAACAACGTGCACGCCCCCATCAACACCAGCGTACCGGCGGCTACGGATACGAGCCAGCGGGGAGCCGTGCGCAGGAAATCAGCCCGAAAGCGCACTCCGAGACTCACACCGATCACCAGTTGCGCTGCGTTCACCATGGCCGCCGGCACGGCGGACAGGCTGATGCCCGCCATCGTGAGCACCATGGACACGAGCATGGCGCCCATAAACCAGGGGTTGGCACGGCCCAGCCGGTCCATCACCAGGGCACCAGCACCCGTCAGCAGCGCCATCAGCGCCAAGCCGGGCCAGTCCACCGCCCGCACGGTGGGCGGCAGAATGTCCAGGCCATGCAGACCGCTCCACTGCAAGGCAAAGGGAATCGTCACGGTGACGATCAGCAGGCGCAGGCTGTGGCTCGCTGCAACCAAGTCGGTGCGTGCGTTCTCGCGCTCGGACAGCAAGGTCATCTCGGACGCAGCACCAATTGCACCGGCGAAGTAACTGGTGGCGCGCAGCATGGGTGAAGGCACACCGTGCATGCGCGGTGCATGCAGCCTGTACAGCCAAGCACCAAACAGCCAGCCGAGAAAAAGCGCCCACACGATGCCCAGCACGATGGCCCACCACAGCCCGCTGATCAGCGCCGCCACCTGGGGTGTGAAATAAAGGCCCAGCGCTGCGCCAATGGTCCACTGCCCGGCATTGCGCAGTGGCCCCCAGCTCTGCGTAGGGCCGCCAGCGATCGACACGACGGAAGTCGCCAGCAACGGGCCGATCATCCAGGGCAAGGGCGTGTGCAGAGCCACGCAGCCGACTGCGGCGGCAAGGGCCAGAACAAGCGTTGCAAGAACGCGAAAGAAAGAATTCACAGGCATGGTGAAAGTGAGACGGCATCAGTCGATGGCCAGTACACCCTACAGCCACCATACCGACACTTTCGACCTGGCGACCAGTCCAAATGGGAAAGGGAGACAACGTGAAAAGCCGCACCCATTTGCCTTTCAGGTTCAGGGGGCACCAGCGCCTCTGAAGTAAGCAATGGTCTGGCGCAATCCAGCATCAAGATCCATACGGGGCTCCCAGCCGCCCAGCAGTTGGTGCGCCAGCATGATGTCGGGCTGCCGCTGCCGGGGGTCATCTCCCGGCAGTGGGTGGTGGGTGATCCGGGCGGCGGCCCCCGTGTGAGCAAGGACCTTCTGGGCGAGTTCCAGGATGGTGAATTCCCCAGGATTCCCCAAGTTGACAGGCCCTGCCACTTCGTCAGGCGTTGCCATCATGCGCACCAGTGCTTCCACCATGTCGTCCACGTAGCAGAAGCTGCGGGTCTGGTCCCCTGAGCCGTATACGGTCAGGTCTGCGCCGCGCAATGCCTGCACGATGAAGTTGGAGACCACCCTGCCATCGTCCGGGCGCATGCGGGGGCCATAGGTATTGAACAGCCGCACCACCTTCGTGCGCACGCCATGCTGGCGCCGGTAATCGAAAAACAGGGTCTCCGCACAGCGCTTTCCCTCGTCATAGCAGGCCCGCACGCCAATGGGATTGACGTTGCCCCAGTAGGACTCCGGCTGTGGGTGCACGCTGGGGTCGCCATACACCTCGCTGGTGGAAGCCTGAAGAATGACGGCCCTGCACTGGCGGGCCAGCTCCAGCAGGTTCAGAGCCCCCATCACGCTGGTACGCAGAGTCCGCACCGGGTCGGCTTGGTAGTGCACGGGCGATGCGGGGCAGGCGAGGTTGTAGATTTCGTCCACCTCAGCGGCCAGCGGCTGGGTGACATCGTGCCGAAGCCAACGAAAACGCGGCGAAGTCTGGAGGTGGGCAATGTTCTTTTCGGAGCCAGTGGAAAAGTCATCCACGCACAGCACCCCATGACCATCTTGCAACAAACGCTCGCACAAATGAGAGCCGAGGAAGCCCGCGCCCCCGGTCACCAGGATTGACTTAGCCTTCTTCATGGTGTGGTGGCCCCAGGTGCATCCACCGCATTCCGCCCCACCGTCAGATAGTCGAACCCCAAAGCACGCATGGACCGAGGCTCGTAGAGGTTGCGCCCATCCACGACCAGCGGCTGCCGCAGGACTGCCCGCAGGGCATCGAAGTCGGGACAGCGAAACACCTGCCATTCGGTCACGATCAACAATGCGTCGGCATCGCGCGCCGCATCCATAGGACTTTGGGCATAACGGATACGCTCCAGCAGGTCGGGCCGATCCTGCAAATCGTCTTGCAGGCATCGGCGAGCCTCCTGCATAGCCACCGGGTCGAACACCTGCAGCACCGCACCACGCTCCAGCAGTTCGCGCACCAGCACCCTGCTGGGAGCCTCGCGCATGTCGTCGGTATTGGGTTTGAAGGCCAGCCCCCACAGCGCAAGCCGTTGGCCCGAAAAATCCGGGCCGAGCCGCTGCACCAGCCTATCCACCAGCTGCCGCTTCTGTCCTTCATTGACCTGCGCCACCGCCGCCAACAACCGCAGCGGGAGCCCGACGTCATCGCCCATGCGCTGCAACGCTGTCACGTCCTTGGGAAAACAACTGCCACCGTAACCAACGCCGGGATAAAGAAAGCTGTCACCAATGCGCGGATCAGCGCCAATACCCACCCGCACAGGTTCGATATCCACCCCCAGACGATCTGCCAGATTGGCCATTTCATTCATGAAACTGATGCGCGTGGCGAGCATGGCGTTGGCGGCGTACTTTGTGAACTCTGCGCTGCGGCGGTCCATGCAGATAACGCGATCATGGCCATGCCCGAACGGGCGGTACAACGCACGCATGAGATCACCAGCGCGCTGCTCTTCAGGCGACTCACCCAATCCGACGATGATCCGGTCAGGCCGCATGAAGTCGTTGATCGCACTGCCCTCTTTGAGGAACTCCGGGTTCGAGACCACCGCAAAGCCAGGTGCTGGATGGGCACCGGGCCAGCGCTGGGCAAGCACAGTAGCCACGGCCTTGTGCACCGCTTCGCCCGCGCCCACAGGCACGGTAGATTTGTTGACGATCACCTTGAAGCTGGTCATGTGGGTCGCGATGGCACCCGCCACCTCGAACACATGACTCAGGTCCGCACTGCCATCGTCCGCAGAGGGCGTGCCCACCGCGATGAACTGCACGTCACCGTGGGCAACACCGCGCGCCATGTCGGTGGAAAACGCCAGCCTGCCGGCGCGGACATTGCCGACGATCAACTCCTGCAGCCCTGGCTCGTAGATTGGAACCTCTGCGCGCTGCAGTGTGGCAATTTTTTCGGCATCCGTGTCGATGCACAGGACATCATTGCCCAGCTCCGCAAGGCATACGCCGGTAACGAGCCCCACATAACCGGTTCCGAACAAGGTGAGATTCATGGAAGGGGGCAAAAAAACTGAAAAATCCAAGGCATGGGGCTCGCGCCCACGCGAAGGGCGCCGTGAAGTTTCACACCTCAATCACATCGGGAGGCAGCCCCTGGTGCGCGCGTTCGACCATTGTGGTGTATGCCGACTCGATATGCCGCGCAAAGAGCCGGGCATTGAACAAGGGCGACTGGGGCCCATGTTCCTCCAGCTTGTCCCGAATGCTCCTGAGTTGCACCACATCGCGGGCAAGCTCTATGGCTCGGGCCTCAAATGCAGACTGCGTCTGGGTGACAAGCTCGGGCAACCCCACGGCATGCAACAGGCTCGCCGCCACTCGGCTCGCAAACGATTGTCCTGAACACGTCAGAACCGGCAGCCCTACCCACAAGGCATCGCTCGCGGTGGTGTGCGCGTTGTAGGGCAGCGTATCAAGGAAGAGGTCGGCCATCCGCTGGCGAGCGAGATGCTGGTCCATGGGCACGCGGCTGGCAAACACGAGGCGGTCTGCAGAAATCCCCCGGGCCTGCGCCTCTCGGCGCAGATTCCGCGCCGCAATCGGGTTGTCTTCCAGCAGCCACAAGACGCTGCCTTCAACGGCATGGAGGATGCGCATCCAGCCGTCAAACGTGGGTGGGAGGATCTTGAAGTTGTTGTTGAAGCAGCAAAACACAAAACCAGTGGCGGGCAAACCCAGTTCGTCGCGGGAAAATGTCCGGTCAGCTACTTTCCGCTGGGAGTCGTTGACCTGGTAGCTGTGCGGCAGATAGACCACTTTTTCAGTGAAGTCGGCCTGGGCATGGGGAGGAATCACCACCTTGTCGGCGATCACATAGTCCATGTAACTGGCGCCGATGGTGCCAGGGTACGCCAGGTAGCTGACCTGAACGGGTGCACACCGGTAGGAAAAACATCTCAAACGCGTCGCTTGCGTAAAGCCCATCAGATCCACAGCGATGTCGATACCAAGCTCTCGTGAAAGCTGTGCAATATCAAGATCGGTACGCTCACGCACATCCAGAAAATGGTCAAAGGCCACCACCAGTCGCTCGCGCATGCTGTCGTGCACCTGGGGACTGACCGAAAACGCGAACAATTCAAATCGCTCGCGGTCATGCACTTCAATCAGCTCTGCAATCAAGTACGCCGAGGGGTGATTGCGAAAATCTGCAGAGTAGTAACCGATACGAATCTTCTCGCCCCTCGCACGAACAGGAATCGCGCCCAACGCTGCAGAGCCAGGCATATCGCGTTCTACAAGACGGCTTGCAATCTCTTTGTGAAGGGCAGGCTGGTCGAACACGGACAGGGCAGAGAATGGCTCAAGGACAGGCTTCCTAGCCCGGATGTCCTGCTGGAGCTGAAGCAGTTCTTCATCCAGGTTTTGCCAAATACAGCCATGGACCTTGGCGGTAACGATCTCGCTTTGCAGCATCGCCAAAGGAGCGGGCAGCCGCTGGGCCAGATAGAACTGCTGCAAAGCCTCGTCGTACCGCTTCATCTCCCGCAAAAGCCGACCCATGAGGAATCTGGACTCCCCCTGCTGGGGCCGAAGCTCGATCGCGCGGCTCACGTCCGCCAGTGCGCTTTCCAGATTTCTCAGTTGCAGTTGCGCCTCGCCACGGTTGTTGTACGCCTCGGCGGACTGCGGGTTGATCTCCAGCGCCCGGCTGAAGGCAGCAACCGCTTCTGCATACCGGCCCAGCCTCAGCAAAGCCGTGCCCCGGTTGTTGTGCGGCTCCGGTATCTCGGGTGCGCGTTCGATCACCTGGTCCATGCACTCCAGGGTTTCATCAAACTGCTTCATCTGCAGGTGAATGCAGCCCAGATTGAAACGCGCCTGCACATTCGCAGGATCTATCGCCAGCACCTTGCGGTAGCTTTCCATGGCCTCCGGCAACCGATCCAAGGTTTGCAGGACCGTTCCCCGGTTGTAATGTGCGAGCCCCAACCCAGGCGAGAGTGCAATGGCCTGATCGAACGAAGCCAGCGCGTCCTGATTGCGCTGCAGGCGTAGCAGCGCGTTGCCACGATTGAAGTAGGGGTCAACGTAGTCGGGCTTGAGAGCGATGGCTCGGTCGTAGGCGCGAATAGCGTCTGCGGGCCGGTTGGCCATCAGCCATTCATTGCCTCGGGTGTTGCACACCGTCGCATCATCGGGGAGGGGCGACTCCACAGATCTAACGCCCGCAACCAAGCCCGTTCCATAGTTGATTCCGAATTTAAAAATGGGCTGGCTGGCTGGTATGGCACCAGGCTTGAAGGACTGCCCGAAATGGGGTTTCTTTGTGTCGGTCAAGGTGCTTCCCGATACAGATGAGAGATTGACATCCCGCCATGGTAAACACCTGCGCGGCACCGAACCGCCGTCCAGCGCCAGCCGGGCGGCTCCAGGGACTACAGCCAAGTCCACCGCAAAGCAAACCGCCATGGAAAGCGGGTCCTGTGGCCTCCTCTTTCTGGGCGCGCAGAGCGCACTGGCGGAGCTTTTCAGCGCTCAGGCGCGCCCCGCCGGTGTGCCATTTCTTGTCCCATCCTGCCCAGCACAGCGGGCTCCAAAAGATGCAGCGCCGCGGGGTAGGCCTGGCGCTCCTCGTGGTGGATATGGCTCGCATAACGCGCCGCAAATCGATCAAAAAGCGCCTCTGCCGATTCCGAGAAGCCTTCGATTTCCCCCTGCGCCAGCGCTTGTAGCGGAACTCGCGCCGCCGCCCAGTCAGCCACCATGTCGACATGGTCCTGTTGCAGCCGCTGCACCAGAGTCCTCATCTCCGGTGCAGCCTGGGCCAGCAACAGCGGGAAGACATGGAGCTCCTCATCCTCATGGTGCAATGGCGCAGCGACATCAAAGTAGCGCAACACATCGCGCGCGGCCTGGCGCGCGCTCTCATCGGCACCTTGCTGGCGGACATGTTCACGCAGGCGGTCCAGCAGTGCCAGCGTGCGCTGCACGCGCTCGTGGCAGGCCTCCAGCATGGCGAAGGGCTCTTCGAACCCGACTGCAGGCGCGCTGAAGCCAGGAACGTGGCGAGCAGGTGCAGAAGTGGACGCCATCCTCGCCTCACCCAAAGCGCACGGGCTGGCCCTGGCGGTCGAAGGGGATGTAGGCACCATGCGCACCGCCCTTGATCGCATCCACCATGCGCTGCAAAGGCGCCTCGGCATCGGCGCTGGTGGGCGCCTTGTTCAGGGTGCCCGACATGGCGGCTGCGAACACCATGGCCCAGTCGTGGCCAGGGGCCGTGAACTGGCTGGCCTCACCGACCAGAGCGTCGAACGAAGGCAGCTCCTGTGGCGTCTTGTCCACGCACATCAGTGGCACCAGCGCGCCGCCCTGCCCGGCTTCAAACCGGGCTCGCTGCGCGGGGGTGGCATCGTCGGGCAATTCAACGGCAGCAAACACGAACAGGAGCCGCTGGGGTTCAGGCTGCATGCGTGCCGCCTCAAGTAGATCGTCGAAGCTGGAAATGTTCATAAAAAATTTCGATGAATTAAAAATGCTGCGAGGGAGGCTTGGTCTTCTCAGAAGCCTGGCACCACGCCCTTTTGCGGGTCTAGCGTGCTCACATAGCTGTCTACTACAGGTCGAGCACGCGCCGCCTTGCGCGATTGCACGGTGCCAATGCTGACAAAACACAGCGCCTGCTCCCAGGCGTCCAGCTGGAACAGGCCGCGCAATCCGGGGGACTTGAGGGCCTTGCCGCTGGTGAGGGCCGATCCGAAGCCCTGTGCAGTGGCCATGAGCAACATGTTCTGCACTGCGCAGCCAGCGGACACCAAGCGCTCTGACAGGTCGATGGCGGGGTCGCCGCACTGGCTATCTACCACCACCAGCATGAGTACCGGGGCACGGTAGGCCTTTTCGCGGGCCTGCTCGGCCTGCTCGGGCGTGGCGGCAGGATCTCGTTCGCACAGAGCCTGCGCAAACACGTCGGCCAACGCCGGCCGCGCGGCGGCGGGCACCAGCACAAAACGCCAGGGCGTCAATTGGCCGTGGTCCGGCGCGTGGGCCGCAGCGCTGAGAATCTGGGCCAGTTCCCCCGCACTGGGTCCGGGAGCAGTCAGGCGTTTAGGCAGGATGGTCTGGCGCGAGTGGATCAGCGCGGCGGCCATGGCGGCGGTATCGTCTGGCGGGAGCGCAGCAGTTGGCGCCTGCCGGGGGGCATGGTGCAAAGGCCAGGGAATGACAGCCATCACAGGTCCTTGAAAGAAGCTTCTTCAACCCGGCCGGCCGTCGGCCCGCAGGCAACCGTACCACCGGCCCAGCCGCACACCCCATACGCCCATGGTGGCGGCCCACAGGAAAGCCGCCACCGGCAGCACCCACACCCACGCCATGCCAAAAACGCCCGGCACTTCTGCTGCAATGCGCAACACGGTAGCCACCTGCAGCAGCCAGAACAATGTCCACGCCGTGTGGTCAGCAACCAGCGCACGGCCACTGTGCCCACACGACACCCGCGTCACCATGGCCAGCATCAGCGATGCCAGGCAGCCCATGGTCAGGGCATGCAGCGCTCCCAGGCCCAGGGTTCCCATGCCATAGCCCCACGCCAGCCACCGCGAAAGCCCTCCGAGCAGAAAGGCAAGGCCGAGCCACAGGAAACCGATATGCAACATGGCCAGCAACCTGTTCTTGAGGCTTTGTACCAGCCCCCAGACACAGGCCAGCCAGACCAGCACGCTCCCGATCACCAACTGCAGCGTGCCGTGTACCACCCCCCAGGCCGGCCCCGCAGCGCTGGCAGGCAACCCGAGCCAATCCAGCCACACCGCCAGCACCTGCAGCACGGCGGCCGCCAGCATCAGCCACAGCACCCAGAAAGGCCGCCAAGCCTGCACCATGGGCATGGCACTGGAGGTGAAAAATGGAATCATGCGGTGCGCCACCGTGACATACACCACCACTACAAACCCCCACAGGCCGGTGAAGACCCAGGCACGTGCGAGCGCATGGGTGCCCACGGCCAGCCCCAGCCACAGCCCAACAAGGCTGATGCATCCCAGCGTACAAGCCCAGGCGATGGTGCGAGCATGCAACTGGTCCTCGGCCTGGCTGCGCCGCACACGCCCCCAGAACTGCGCGGTCATCCAGACGAGGCCCGCCGTCGCCACCGCCAACCCGACCAGCGCCACGCCCACCCACAGGTGCGCGCCCGCCAGCCACAACAGCCACCCCACCGCCTGCGCCACCAGCGGTGCGCGAATCGCCTCCACTGGCAAAGGCTCCACCCCGAGCCATTTAGGGCCTGCTGTGAACAGGAAGCCGGAAAAGAACAGGGGAATGAATCCGAACGCCATCACGGCCGAGTGCACCAGCGTGGGAGACACCGCGTAATAAAGCCCCCACCCACCGCTGGACCGCGCCACCTGCACCAACGCCCACCACCCCCCTGACACCACCAGCACCACCATGGCCAGGAAAAACCCCAACCGGTGCGGTGCCAGCATCAGATAGCGCCAGCGCCATTGCCTGTCCAGCGACGCCAGCATCTCCGGCGACGGTTTTCCCGACGCGGTGCGCAGGGGGATGACGGGGCGAGAGGTCACCCGCAGGTCCCCAGATGCCCGCACTGCGTGCAGTAGTCGCAACCATCCTTGCGGATCACGGCGTGGGCGCCACACTCGCTGCATTTCTTGCCCGCCATGGCCTGGGGCACTGCCACCGGGGGCGGTGCAGGCTCATCCAGCGGCAGCTGCTGCTGTACTGGGTCGGCCACGCGGCGCGCCAGGATGTTCTGGATGGCATAGGCCATTGCCGCCACCTCGGAGTCGTGCCACATGGGCACCAGCGTGCCGTCGTCCTTGCGATGGGTGCCCAGGCGCACCGGGCCGCGGTCCCAGGCGACTTTGCGCATGTCCGACAGCGCCCGCTCCAGAAAACCGCCGCGCGCTGCGAGCGACAGCATGCGCATGCTGGACGTGATCCACTGCTGCGACTCGCCGCTCTGGCCCACGGGCATGAAGAACTCGATGGCGCGGTCCACCGTACCGTTGCCCACGCCCGTGGGCACGGGCAGGAAGGACACGATGAGGTACAGGGTCTTGTGGCCCTCTTGCGTCCAGTATTCGAGCTTCTCCGCCACGGCAGAGAGACCGCCTTGGGGGCGGCTTTCGATGACGGTGCGCATGGGATCCACCGGGGGTGCGGGTGGCACCATGGGCGCAGCAGCAAGCGTGGGCGCAGGTGCAGCGTG
The DNA here is from genome assembly GCF_057597245.1 of Acidovorax sp. NN32. Lineage (NCBI taxonomy): Bacteria > Pseudomonadati > Pseudomonadota > Betaproteobacteria > Burkholderiales > Comamonadaceae > Acidovorax > Acidovorax sp. NN32. The sequence goes on along the minus strand of NZ_CP199679.1, from coordinate 556,200 downwards.
GGTCTCCAGCACAGACCCCAGGATGGCGTTGGGTCGGTAGGTGGCCAGGCCCTTGAGCTTGGCGCGCCAGGCCTGAAGGTACAGGTCCTTGAACCCTTCGTAGGGGTAGTCGGCAGGGATGTTGACAGTCTTGGAGATGGCCGTGTCCACAAAGGGCTGCACGGCCTCCATCATGGCGATGTGGCCTTCGGCGGGCATGGCGAGGGCCGAGACGAAGTAGTCTGGCAACGCCTCCACATCCCCGCCCAGCTCGTGGTACAGGCGCCAGGCATGGTCTTCCACCGCGTATTCGGTCGTGCTGCCGTCGGACTCGCGCTTCTTGCGCTTGTACATCCACGAAAACGGCGGCTCGATGCCGTTGGAAGCGTTGTCGGCAAAGGCCAGGCTCACCGTGCCCGTGGGTGCGATGGAGAGCAGATGGCTATTGCGGATGCCATGCTGGCGGATGGCAGCCTGGAGCGATTCCGGCAGGCGGCTGGCAAACGTGCCTTCGGCCAGATAGCCGTTGGCATCGAACTTCGGAAATACCCCTTTCTCACGAGCCAGGTCCACCGATGCGGCGTACGCTGCGTCACGCATGTACTCGGCAATCCGCGCAGCCATGGTGCGGCCCTCGGGCAGGTCGTAGCGCAGACACAGCATGGCCAGCGTGTTGCCCATGCCGGTAAAGCCCACACCAATGCGGCGCTTGGCCATCGCCTCGTCGCGCTGCTGCGGCAAGGGCCAATAGGTCACATCGAGCACGTTGTCGAGCGCGCGCACCTGCAGCGCCACGGCCTTGGTGAACGCGTCAAAGTCAAACGCCGCCACGCCGCCAAAACCAAAGGGGTGGCGCACAAAGCGGGTGAGGATGATGGGGCCCAGGTCACAACAACCGTACGACGGCAGCGGTTGCTCACCACAGGGATTGGTCGCCGCGATCTCCTCGCAGTAGTGCAGGTTGTTGTCTTCGTTGATGCGCCCCAGGAACAGGATACCAGGCTCGGCAAAGTCGTAGGCCGACTTCATGATGGTGTCCCACAGCTCGCGTGCGGGCACGGTGGCATACACCCACTGGCCGTCTGCACGCTGACGGGCGCCCTGGGCGAGCAACGCAGCGCCGGGGCGAGCCTTGTGCACCAGCTCCCACTGTGCGTTGTTCTGCACGGCTGCAATGAACTCGTCCGAAACGCCCACCGACACATTGAAGTTATTCCAGCGCCCTGGCGTGCGCTTGGCCGTGATGAACTCGTGCACATCGGGATGGTCGATGCGCAGCACGCCCATCTGCGCCCCCCGCCGCGCTCCCGCGCTCTCCACGGTGGAGCAGGACTGATCGAACACGTTCATGTAGCTGCACGGCCCCGATGCCATGGAGGCGGTGGCCTTCACCTGTGCGCCCTTGGGACGTATGCGGGAGAAGTCATAGCCCACGCCCCCGCCACGGCGCATGGTCTCGGCCGCCTCACGCAACGCTTCGTAGATGCCCGGAAAGCCTTCGTCATCCACGCCCTGGATGCAGTCACCCACGGGCTGCACAAAGCAGTTGATAAGGGTGGCCTGTATGTCGGTGCCTGCCGCGCTCATGATGCGGCCCGCACCGATGGCGCCTGCCTTCAGGTTGGCGAGGAACAAGGCTTCGTACTTATCGCGCAGCTCCGGTTTTTCGACCGAGGCCAGAGCCCGCGCCACACGCTGGTACAGCTCGTCGGCGGTGGTTTCGCCGGGTTTGAGGTATTTCTCGCGCAATACATCCAGGCTGATGGGCTGCAGGGACGAGGTGGGCTTGAGGGGGGGCTGAGGTTCGCGTTTCATGGGGGCCGATGATTTGGGTTTCACGCCAGTGAGGTCTTGCGTTCCATCAAGAGGGCCTCATTCCTCACGGATCTGCCGCGAGAATGCCGGACAAGGTCAAAGCTCGTCCAGAAGAACTTGCCCATCATGCTCCACGTAAGGGTGGTAGGGGCCGGTGCCGCTGTTGTCCGCCAGCGAGGCCGGCACAAAACCGCCCGTCTTGACATCAAACACATGGACTTCTCCTTCCTCGATCACGTAGTGCCAGCCGTGCAGGCTGATCTGCCCTGACTGCACACGGCTGCGCACCATCGGGTACTCCATGAGGCGTTCGAGCTGCAGCACCACGGCGCGCTGCTCAGTGCGGCGCAGCACCTCGGGGCCCGCCTGCATGGGCAACAGAGCCTCGCGCCCCAGGTCCAGCCAGCGGTTCAGGTTGGGCGCTTCGGGCGAAACCTCACCATACATCGCCTTGATAGCCCCACAGTGACTGTGGCCGCACACCACGATGCGGCGCACCTGCAGGTTGAGCACTGCAAACTCAATGGCTGCCGTCGTGCCATGGTGGCCGTGAGATCCGTCATACGGCGGGATGAACGCACCCACGTTGCGCACCAGGAAAAGCTCCCCCGGGCCCGCGCCGGTCAACAGATAGGGCACCAGGCGCGAGTCGGAACAGCCGATGAACAAGGTGGTGGGGTGCTGCCCCTCGTCCACCAGCGTCTGGAACTGTTCGCGGTACTGGGGAAAGGCGTCGTCATGGAAACGACGCAGGCGATCAAGCAGCTCGTCGGGCATGGTGCGATCAGATGGCGTGCAATGCAACTACTGTACAAGCGGTGAATCGGCCGCGTCCAGTGCCACGCCCTCCACCACGGCAGCGCCGGCCAGCAATTGCAGGTACTGTCTCAATGCGTTCACCCAGGCCTGCTGGCGCAGCGTGAGGGCGATGGCCTGGCGCACCTCTTCGAACGATGGCTGCTGCCCCGGATCGCGCGCCACCACCTCCACCACATGCAGGCCAAACCGGCTGTGTACCAGGCGTGCCAGCACACCGATCTCGGCGCTCCCAAACACCTCGCGGGCGAACTCGGGGGCACAGTCGGCGCGGGTCAGCCAGCCCAGGTCGCCGCCTTGCTGGCCGCTGGGGCAGTTGGACCACTGCGCAGCCGCCTCGGCAAACTTGGCGCCACCATCGTCCGCACAGCGCAAGTCAATCAACATGGCCTCGGCACGCAGGCGCAGTTGCTTCACATCCACGCCCGGCGTCACGGCAAACAGCACGTGGCGCAGTTGGGCCCGCTCGCCCTGGGCGTGTGCTGCAGGGTGGGCGTCGTGGTAGCGGCGGCAGGCTTCTTCCGATGGGTCCGGGATGGGTAGCTCACGCTCCAGCAGCTGCTCGATGGCGTTGGAAGCCTCGGTGCTGATGGCTCCCTCGACGCCGGGCACATCGTCTGCTGAAAGCAAACCCGCCTGCTGGGCCGCTTGGCGCAGCAGTTCGGTGCAGGCACGCTGGCGCAAGGCTTCGTCATCCAGCCAGTCGGCCGTTGAGTTCAATGCCACGCCGTTGATGCGCGCCACCGGGGCGAGCCCCGTGGGCCGAGGGGCCGCCATGGCGGGCGTGTCTGCCATGACAGTCGCCCCTACGGTGGCAGACAGCGCCTCGTAAGCGGCCGTTTGCTCGGGGGAAAGCGCGCTTTGGGGGGCGCTCTGACTGGTTGCACTGGTGCTGCAACCGCAGCTACCGGTTCCACATCCGCTCATGGTGTGCTCCTTATGCGGTACGAACTCAAACACCACGGCGGTCTTGCGACTGCGTGTGGCCGGGTGGCAGGTTCAGGCGGCGCGCACGCACCACCTGGTAGGGGCGCAGCACATAGGCCAGCGTGCCAAAGCCGCTCCACACATGCACCAGGCGGGTGAACGGGAAAACCAGGAAGATCGTCATGCCCAGGAACATGTGGGCCTTGAAGATCCAACCCGCTTCGGCCAGCAGCTCGACGCCGCCGCTGCGGAAGGTCACCACGCGCTGACCCCACTCGGCCAGCTTCATCATCATGGAGCCGTCCAGATGCTGCGCCGACAGCGGAATGGTGGCCAAGCCCAGCGCCAGCTGCAGCCACAGCAGCACCAGGATCAGGATGTCGCTGGTCTTGGACGTGGCGCGGATGCGGTCATCCGACAGGCGCCGGTGCAGCAGGATGGACAGGCCAATGAAGCCCAGCACGCCCGCGATACCGCCCGTCACCATCGCCATGATCTGCTTGGCACCTGCAGTGATAAAGCCTTCGTACAGGAAGTGCGGCGTGAGCATACCCACGGTATGGCCAAAGAACAGGAACAGCACACCGATATGGAACAGGTTGCTGCCCCAGCGCAGGCTGCCGGTGCGCAGCAGCTGCGACGAATCGCTTTTCCAGGTGTACTGGTCGCGGTCGAACCGCGCCCAACTGCCAATGAAAAAGACGGCCAGGCAAATGTAGGGATAGATGCCAAACAAGAGGGTGTCAAGCCAGGCGGTCATACGGAGACTCCTTCTGGTGCCCGCTCGGTGCGGGGGGTACGAACAAAATGCAGAGGCTGCGGCTGGTCAGGCTTGGCCTGGCCCTGGGTGCTGCAACCGCCAAACGCTTCGGGCTCGGCCCAGACCTCGTCCATGGGAGGCTCGGGCGTGAGCGCCACCGACTGCACGCGCTGGCCCGACACTTCGAGCACCGCAGCAATCACGCTGGCATAGGGGCTGCTTCTTGCCACCAGCGCACTGAACAGCGCGTTCAGGATGTGGGCCATTTCGCCCAGGAACTCCTTGGCCACTTCGGGCGGCTGGGTGGAGGCGAACTCCAGCACCACCGGCAGGTGGTCGGGCAGCTCTTCGGCTTCAAACTTCAGACCTGCTTTGTCGTAGGTCTGCAGCAGATCGATGAGCGCAGGCCCCCGGTCGCGCGAGTCGCCATGCACATGCTCGAACAGGTGCAGCGAGGTCTGGCGACCCCGGTCGAAGTTGTCCACGTAGCGGGCTTCGGCTTCCAGCGGGTCAAGTGCAGCCAGGTGCTCGCACACTGCCTTCAGCTCATCCATGCGATCAGCCGTCAGGGCTTGCTCGGCCTGCAGCGCGTCGATGAGCTGCGGCATCACACTGCGCAGTTGCGCATCGGGGTAGCTCAGCAGGTAGCCCAGAGCGCGCAAGGTCAGGCGCACGGAGGTCGGGTTCTTCTTGAACATGGTGATTCCTTCCGTTGCACTCAAACAGTGGCTTTGATGGGGATCGTGCGGGGCTTCTTGCCGCCGAACATGCTGGTCTCGGTGGCGCCCTCGGAACACCCGTTGCCAAACGAGAAACCGCAACCACCCCGAATGTCGAAGGCGTTCTCGGCGTACTCGCGATGGGCCGACGGGATGACGAAGCGGTCTTCGTAATTGGCAATCGCCATCACGTGGTACATCTCCTCCACCTCGGCCATCGACAAGCCCGCCTGCTTGAGCACGGCCAGGTTCTGCCGCTGCTCCACATGCTTGTCGCGCTGGTAGGTGCGCATGGCCAGCATGCGTTCCAGGGCCCGCACCACAGGGCCGGTATCGCCAGCGGTGAGCAGGTTGGCCAGGTACTGCACGGGGATGCGCAGCTGCGACACATCGGGGATATCGCCATTCACGCCCACATGGCCCGCGTTGGCAGCGGCCGTGATGGGCGAGAGCGGTGGCACATACCAGACCATGGGCAGCGTGCGGTACTCGGGGTGCAGTGGCAGGGCCACCTTCCACTGCACGGCCATCTTGTAGACGGGGCTGTTGCGCGCGGCGTCCATCCAGCTGTCCGGGATGCCGTCGATGCGGGCTTGCTTGATCACGTCCGGGTCGTTCGGGTCCAGGAAGATGTCGAGCTGCGCCTGGTACAGGTCGCGGTCGCGCTCCACGCTGGCAGCTTCCTGGATGCGGTCTGCGTCATACAGCAGCACACCCAGGTAGCGGATGCGGCCCACGCAGGTTTCCGAGCACACGGTGGGCTGGCCCGCTTCGATGCGGGGGTAGCAGAAGATGCACTTCTCGGCCTTGCCCGACTGCCAGTTGTAATAGATTTTCTTGTAAGGGCAACCGCTGACGCACATGCGCCAGCCACGGCATTTGTCCTGGTCGATCAGCACGATGCCGTCTTCCTCGCGCTTGTAGATCGAGCCCGAGGGGCACGATGCCACGCACGCCGGGTTCAGGCAGTGCTCGCACAGGCGCGGCAGGTACATCATGAAGGTGTTTTCGAACTGGCCGTAGATGTCCTTTTGCACATCGTCGAAGTTCTTGTCCTTGCTGCGCTTGCTGAACTCGCCGCCCAGGATTTCTTCCCAGTTCGGGCCCCACTCGATCTTCTCCATGCGTTTGCCGGTGATCAGGCTGCGCGGGCGGGCCGTGGGTGCGGCCTTCGTTTCAGGCGCCGACTGCAGGTGGTCGTAGTCGAACGTGAAGGGCTCGTAGTAGTCGTCGATCTGGGGCAGGTTGGGGTTGGCGAAGATGCGCATGAGCAGCTTCCACTTGCCGCCCTGACGGGGGGCGATGGAGCCGTCAGGGTTGCGCACCCAGCCGCCGTTCCACTTGTCCTGGTTTTCCCATTCCTTGGGGTAGCCGATGCCAGGCTTGGTTTCGACGTTGTTGAACCAGGCGTATTCCACCCCGGGGCGGCTCGTCCAGACGTTCTTGCAGGTGACGGAACAGGTGTGGCAACCAATGCACTTGTCCAGGTTCAGCACCATGCCGATTTGTGCGCGAATTTTCATCGTGTTTCTCCTTGTCTTCGGCTTCAGGCGTGGGCTGCCGTGCTGGACACGGGCTCGTCGTCGAGCCAGTCCACGCGATCCATCTTGCGCACCAGCACGAACTCGTCGCGGTTGGTACCAATGGTTCCGTAGTAGTTGAAGCCGTAGCTCAACTGCGCATAGCCGCCAATCATGTGGGTGGGCTTGAGCACAATGCGCGTGACCGAGTTGTGGATGCCGCCGCGCGTTCCGGTGATCTCGGAGCCGGGCGTGTTGATGATCTTCTCTTGCGAGTGGTACATCATCACCATGCCGGGGTTTACACGCTGGCTCACCACCGCACGGGCTGCAATGGCACCGTTGGCGTTGAAGAGTTCGACCCAGTCGTTGTCCACGATGCCAGCGACCTTCGCGTCGTCCTCGCTCAGCCACACCACCGAGCCACCCCGGTTGAGCGTGAGCATCATCAGGTTGTCGCTGTACGTGCTGTGGATGCCCCACTTCTGGTGCGGCGTGATGAAATTGAGCGCGATCTCGCGGTTGCCGTTGGGCTTCTTGCCTTCCACTTCTTCCAGCGTCTTGAGGTGCACGGGTGGGCGGTAGCTCACGAAGCCTTCGCCAAAGTCACGCATCCACGGGTGATCTTGGTAGAACTGCTGGCGGCCCGTGAGGGTGCGCCATGGGATGTACTCGTGCACGTTGGTGTAGCCGGCGTTGTAGCTGACCTTTTCGCTTTCCAGGCCCGACCAGGTGGGCGAGCTGATGATCTTGCGCGGCTGCGCCTGGATGTCGCGGAAGCGGATCTTCTCGTCTTCGCGGTGCAGCGCGAGGTGCACGTGGTCGCGCCCCGTCTGCTTGCCCAGTGCCTCCCAAGCCTTGCAGGCCACGTGGCCGTTGGTTTCGGGGGCCAGCATCATCACCACTTCGGTGGCGTCGATGTCGGTCACGATGCGGGGCATGCCTTGCGTCACGCCCTCTTCCTTCACACGGCCGTTCAGGTCACCCAGTTGGCCGACTTCGGTCTGCGTGTTCCAGCCGATGCCCTTGCCGCCGTTGCCTGCCTTGTCCATCAAGGGGCCCAGGGCGGTGAAGCGCTTGTAGAGGTTGGGGTAGTCGCGCTCGACCACGGTGACCTGCGGCGCCGTCTTGCCGGGGATGAGTTCGCACTCGCCCCGCTTCCAGTCGCGCACGCCGTAGGGCTGGGCCATTTCACCCGCCGTGTCGTGCATGATGGGCGTGAGCACCACGTCCTTTTCCACGCCCAGGTGACCCACGCTGACCTCGCTCACGGCCTTTGCGAAGCCCTTGTAGATCTCCCAGTCGCTCTTGGCCTGCCAGGCAGGGTCCACCGCCGTGGACAGCGGGTGGATGAAGGGGTGCATGTCGCTGGTATTGAGGTCGTTCTTCTCATACCAGGTGGCCGTGGGCAGCACGATGTCCGAATACAGGCAGGTCGTGCTCATGCGGAAGTCGAGCGTGACCAGCAGGTCCAGCTTGCCTTCGGGTGCGTTGGTGTGCCACTGCACTTCCTCAGGCTTGGCTTCGTCTTTGCCCAGGTCCTTGCCCTGCACGCCGTGGGTGGTGCCTAGCAGGTGCTTGAGGAAGTATTCATGCCCCTTGCCCGACGAGCCAAGGATGTTGGAGCGCCACACGAACATGTTGCGCGGCCAGTTGGACGGATGGTCCGGGTCCTCGCAGCTCATCGTGAGCGTGCCGTCCTTCAGAGACTTGACGACGTAATCCTTCGCGTCCATTCCCGCTGCAGCGGCATCCTTGGCCACCTGCATGGGGTTGGTCTTGAGCTGGGGCGCTGATGGCAGCCAGCCCATGCGCTCGGCGCGCACGTTGTAGTCGATCTGCGCGCCGTGGTAGGCCTTCTTGTCAGCCAGGGGCGAGAGGATTTCCTCCATGCCCAGCTTCTCGTAGCGCCACTGGTCGGTGTGAGCGTAGAAGAAACTCGTGCTGTTCATCTGGCGGGGTGGGCGGATCCAGTCCAGCGCAAAGGCCAGCGCCGTCCAGCCCGTCTGTGGGCGCAGCTTTTCCTGGCCCACATAGTGCGCCCAGCCGCCACCGCTTTGGCCAATACAGCCGCACAGCATCAGCATGTTGATGATGCCCCGGTAGTTCATGTCACTGTGGTACCAGTGGTTCATGGCCGCGCCGATGATCACCATGGACTTGCCCTGGGTCTTGTGCGCGTTGTCGGCAAACTGGCGCGCCACGGTGATGATCTGCTCGCGCGGCACGCCGGTGATGGCCTCTTGCCATGCGGGGGTGTAGGGACGGTCGGCGTCGTAACCGCCACCAGGCTCTTCGCCCGGTAGGCCTCGGTCAATGCCGTAGTTGCCCGCCAACAGGTCGAACACGGTGGCCACCATCACGCGGCCCTGGGCTTCGTGCCCGGCTAACTCCAGGTGGGACACCGGCACGCGGCGCACCATCACGTCGCCACCTTGTTCGTTGGCCGTGAAGTTGGGCGTTGCCACTCCGCCAAAGTACGGGAAGGCGACATCGGCAATGTCGTGGGCCTGCTCGCCATCTTCGATCACCGACAGCTTGAGCTTGACGGTGTTGCCGGTGCGCGCTTCCTTGTTCTCCAGGTTCCACAGGCCCTGGTCGGGGCGGCCGTCCGCCCCCCAGCGAAAGCCGATGGAACCATTGGGCAGCGTGACCTGGCCCAGCTCGTCGTAGCCCACAGTCTTCCAGTCGGGGTTGTTGGACTGGTCAAGCTGGCCTGGGAAATCGCTGGCGCGCACATAACGGTCGGGCACCATCACCGTGCGGCCATCGGGCAGCGTCTTTTCCTTGAGCACCACCAACAGCGGCAGGTCGGTGTAGCGGCGCGCGTAGTCGTCAAAGTACGCACTACGGCCCTTGCCACCGTCCTTGAAGTAGAACTCGTTGAGGATCACATGACCCATGGCCATGGCCACGGCGGCGTCGGTGCCCTGCTTGGGGTGCATCCACAGATCGCCCAGCTTGGCGACTTCGGAGTAGTCGGGCGTGATGGACACCACCTTGGTGCCCTTGTAGCGCACCTCGGTCAAAAAGTGCGCATCGGGCGTGCGCGTCTGGGGCACGTTGGAGCCCCAGGCAATGATGTACGAGCTGTTGTACCAGTCGGCCGACTCGGGCACGTCGGTCTGCTCGCCCCAGGTCTGCGGGCTGCTGGGAGGCAGGTCGCAGTACCAGTCGTAAAAACTCATGCACACGCCGCCGATCAGGCTCAGGTAGCGGCTGCCAGCGGCGTACGAAATCATCGACATCGCCGGGATGGGCGAGAAGCCGATGATGCGGTCAGGACCGTGCTTCTTGATCGTGTAGACATTGGCCGCAGCGATCATCTGGTTGACTTCGTCCCAGGTGCTGCGCACGAAGCCGCCCAGGCCGCGCTGCTTTTGCCATTCGCGCTTGGAGGCATCGTTTTCGACAATGCTGGCCCAGGCGTCCACAGGGCTCTTGGCCAGGGCGATGGCGGCGCGCCAGTGCTTGAGCAGGCGGCCACGCACCATGGGGTACTTCACGCGGTTGGCGCTGTACAGGTACCAGCTGTAGCTGGCGCCGCGTGCGCAGCCACGGGGCTCATGGTTGGGCAGATCAGGGCGGGTGCGAGGGTAGTCGGTTTGCTGGGTTTCCCAGGTCACGATGCCGCCCTTGACGTAGATCTTCCACGAACAGGAGCCAGTGCAGTTCACGCCGTGGGTGCTGCGCACGATCTTGTCGTGCGCCCAGCGGTCGCGGTAGGCGTCTTCCCAGGTGCGGTCTTCACCGTTGGTTTCGCCATGGCCTTGGGCAAAGGTCTCGCGGGGCTGCGAGAAGTACGAAAGGCGATCGAGGAAATGGCTCATCGAAGGGCTCCTTTTCTGATTTCTGTTCTGGGGTTGACTAGCAAGGCATCTCGGCGTGCTTGCGTGCGTAGGTCCACCAGGTGATCACGATGCAAACGAGATAGAAGGCGAAGAACGTCCACAGTGCGGCGTGGGGGCTGCCGGTCAGCGCGATGGAGCTGCCATAGCTCTTGGGGATAAAGAACCCGCCGTAGGCGGCCATGGCGGCGGTGAAGCCCAGCGTGGCCGCGCCCAGGGTGTTGCCCTCCTTGTTGGCGCTGGCCACAGCGGCGGCGTTGTGCTTGTCCACTCCGCGCATGGCTTCGGTCAGGAAGATCACGGGGATCATGCGGAAGGTCGAGCCGTTGCCGATGCCGGTGGTGAGGAACAGCACCAGGAAGCACACGAAGAAACCTGCAAACTGGCCTTCGTTGCCGCCAGGGCCACCGGAGGGCAGGAAGAACGTCACACCCATCACGGCCACAGCCATGACGATGAAATTCCACAGCGTGACGCGCGCACCACCGAGCTTGTCGGCCAGCCAGCCACCAAAGGGGCGGATCACGGCGCCCACCAGCGGGCCCAGCCAGGCGTAGGCCAGCGGGTTGATGCCAGGGAACTGGCTCTTGATGAGCAGCGGAAATCCCGCTGCATAGCCGATGAACGAGCCGAAGGTGCCGAGGTACAACACGCACATCAGCCAGTTGTGCTTGCGCTTGAAGATGGCGGCCTGCGCGGCAAAGGAAGCCTTGGCGTCGGCAATGTCGTTCATGCCGAACCAGGCGGCCAGCGCCGTCAGCGCAATCCATGGCACCCAGATGAAGGCGGCGTTCTGCGTCCACACCTGCACGGTCTGGCCGTTCTTGACGATGGTCTGGCCTTCGCCACCAAAGATGCCGAAGATGCCTGCCGTGACGACCAGCGGGCTCAGAAACTGCACCACCGAAACGCCCAAGTTACCCAGGCCTGCATTCACGCCCAACGCTGAGCCCTTGCGCTCCTTCGGAAAGAAGAAACTGATGTTGGCCATGCTGGAGCTGAAGTTGCCGCCGCCCAGGCCGCACAGCAGCGCCAGGATGAGCATGGTGGGATAGGTCGTGGTGTTGTCTTGCACCGCAAAGCCGATGCCAATCGCAGGGATCAGCAAGCTGGCGGTGGAGATCGCCGTCCAGCGGCGCCCACCCACCAGCGGCACCATGAACGAATAGAAGATACGCAGCGTGGCGCCGCTGAGCGCGGGCGCTGCGGCCAGCCAGAACAGCTGGTTGGTCGAATACTTGAAGCCCAGGCCCGGCAGGCTCACGGCAACCACGCTCCAGACCTGCCAGATGGCAAAGGCCAGGAACAGCGCGGGCACCGAGATCCACAGGTTGAGCTTGGCGATGGCTTCGCCTTCGCGCTCCCAGAACGATTTGTCCTCAGGAGCCCAGAGGGTGAGCAGACGCCCCTGGCGCCTACTGGCGGGTGTGGCAGACATGGTGTTTCCTTGGAAAGTGAAAGTTCAGCGGCCAGCCGCAGCAGCCGGTGCTGCCTGCGTGGCCATCAGATCGGTGCGGCGCACTTCGGTGAAGTACATCCAGATGAGCGAGACCCACACCACGCCGTACATCAGCATGAAAGCGCTGGAGCGGATGCCGGTGAGGTCCATCAGCGCGCCGAACAGGATGGGCAGGATGAAGCCGCCCATGCCACCGGCCAGGCCCACGATGCCGCTGATGGCACCGATGTTCTGGGGGTAGTCGTCGCTGATGTACTTGAAGACACTGGCCTTGCCAAAGGCCCAGGCAATGCCCAGCAGAAACATGAGGCCCGTGAACAGGTACACATTCAGGCCGATGTGAAAGGTCTTGGGGCCGTTGACGGTGACGATGGTGAAGTCGGTCTGCGGGTAGCTCAGCAAAAACAGGCAGATCCAGCTCACCCACATCACCCACCAGGTCACGCTGTGGGCGCCGTACTTGTCAGAGAGCATGCCGCCGATGGCGCGCAGCACACCACCGGGCAGCGAGAAGCACGCGGCCAGCAGTGCCGCCACGCGAATATCGAGGCCAAACTCGCCCACGTAGTACTGCACCATCCACAGCGACAGTGCCACATAGCCGCCAAACACAATGCTGTAGTACTGGCAGTACTTGAGCACCTTGGGGTCCTTGAGCGCCTTGAGCTGGTCGGTGAACTTGACGTTGCTGGGCACCAGGTGGGCCGGGTCGCTGTAGCTGAACAACCAGAACAGCACCAGCGTGCCGAGCATGATGGCCGCATACACCTGCGGCACCATGGTCCAGCCAAATGCCACCAGCAGCACCGGTGCGACGAACTTGTTCACCGCCGCGCCCGAGTTGCCAGCGCCATACACCCCCATGGCCGTGCCCTGGCGGTGCTTGGGGAACCAGCGCGCCACATAGGGCGTGCCCACCGAGAACGAGCCCCCCGCCAGGCCCACAAACAGGCCGATGGTCAGGAAGTGCCAGTATTCCGTGGCGTAGCCCATTAGCCAGATGGCGGGCACGGTGGTGGCCATCACGGCGGCCATCACGATGCGGCCGCCGAACTTGTCGGTCCATATGCCCAACGGCACCCGCACCAGCGAGCCCGTGAGCACAGGCATGGACATGAGCAACCCGAACTGCGTGGAGTTCAGGTTCAGCATCTTCTTGATAGGGATGCCGATAACGCCGAACATCATCCACACCATGAAACAGACCGTGAAAGCGAAGGTGCTGACGATCAGCACCGACCAAGCCTGGCGGGTGCGCTGTGGGCTGTCGCCCGGGGGCAAAGGGGTATGTGCCATTGCGCGGTTCCTCTCTTTTTGCATGAGAGGAATGGTCGCGTTTGCAGCGACCTTTGCACATCCTTCGCTCGACCAGCACGTGGTGCGGCAGAAGGACTAGTGCGCGGCTTGGGCCCATCGTTCGAAAGAACTATGCCACCCGGGCAGCCCCTGCAGCCCCGGGATGGCGCTGGGATGCCCACCCCATCTGACCAGGCTGCGCTTGCCCGCCATGGAGCGGCCCCAGGGCCGAAGATCCGTAGGAAATCTGAGAAAGGCGCTGACTCCGCCCAGCGCCCAATAACGCGGCACTCACATGCGGCGGCGGCTCATCGTCATCCAGCACACGCTGATCATAAACAAGGCCAACAGCAGCAGGCCCCATTCGCCAAGGGTGGGAACTGCGTTGGCGGCCACGGGCGGAAGGCCGGTGACGGTCCAGGTGCCAGGGGCGACAGTGGATGAAAAAGTGACTCGGCTGCTGGAGGCATCGAAATCCACGTGTTGGCACACATCCTGACCACTAGGCGACGGGAATATGACGCCTTGGCATTGGCTATTTTTGCGCGCCAGAAGATGCAAGACCATCACGTCGATGCGACTGCCAAACACATGGGAGCTGTCTGCCCAATGCTGGAAGTTGAGTTCTATCGCCAACACACCCCCACTGGCATTGGTGGACGCCTGGGCGCCGACCAAGGTGGTGTCAGGGTCCGAGCTGATGAAGGGGGTCAGCCCATCGCTGAATGAAAAGCTGGTGATCAGGGCAGCGATGTCGGCGTTGTTCAGATTGGCGGGCAGCGGGGCGACGGTGGTGAACGACCCCGATTGCGCCATCGCCGCCGTGAAGTTGCCACAGGTTCCAGCCGTGCAGCTGCTGTAGTTGGTGATGGCTGCGGCTGCGTACGGAACACCAGCGTAGGTGTAAGTGGCCGCCCAGGCGCCCGCCTGCACCAGGGCCGCAGCCAAAAATACGAGGTACTTTTTCACGGGGATGGGTCGCCAAGTGCGCGAAGTGGAAGGGGAGGTTGATTGATGCAAAAACTGGCGCTAGTGCTTATCTGGAAAGCAGTAGCAGCTACTTTTGTGATAGCAAATTCATGGCGCATGCCTGCAGGCCGCTGGGCAGTATTCCGTGGGCGCCCGTGATGGTCAACGCTCTGACTCCGCCCGGTGCCCGCAAGCTTTGCACTCACACGCGCCGACGACCCACCGCCATCCAGCCCGCGCCGAGCATCAGAGAGGCAAGCAGCAGCAGACCCCATTCGCCCAGCGTGGGAACTGCGGTGGCGCCGACGGGGGGAAGGCCGGTGACAGTCCAGGAGCCGATGGTGGAAGGATTTGGACCGATAGCACTGCTGGAGGCATCGAAAGCCACACCTGAGCACACATCTTGACCACTGGGCGTTTGGAACACTACGCCTTGGCAATGGCCATTTTTACGCACCCCTTGGCGCAAAACCATCGTATCTATCCGGGAGCCAATCACATGGGGGCTGGCTTGCCAATGAAAGAAGGTGAGATTTATCTCCAAGACACCGCCACTGGTATCGGTATATGCCTGGGCGCTGTACAAGGTGGTTTCGGGATCCGAGTTGTTGTATTGGGTAAGCCCATCGCTGAAAGAAAAGCTGGTGATCAGCGAAGCAATGTCGGCGTTGCTCAAGTTAGCTGGTAGCGGGGCCGCTGTTGTGAATGAACCCGATTGCGACATGGCTGCCGTGAAGTTGCCGCACGTACCTACCGTGCAATTGGTGTAGTCAGTGATTGCCGAGGGCGCATAGGTGGATCCCGAGTAGGTATAAGTGGCAGCCCAGGCGCCCGCCTGCAAAAGGGCCGCAGCCAGGAATACAAGGTATTTTTTCATGGTGTTTGTCGCCAAGTGAGAGAAGTCGCCGATTGGTGGTTTGATAAAAAAATGGCCTTCAGCGCTTATTCGATAAGCGCAGGAAGCTATATTTTTAAGAGCACATTGAGCCCACTGGGCCGTGCGCCGCCTGGCACGCACAAGGCAGTCTGCAACCCAGCAGCGCAGGGCTGGCGGTGCTTCCCCCGCAGCCGAGGGCGTGTGTGCGTGTTCATGCTGAAGGCCAGCGCGATGTGGTGCGGCGCCGCACCTGCCACCAGCCTGCGCCGCCCACCAGGCAGGCCATCAACAGCAAGCCCCATTCACCCAGCGTGGGCACTGCCGTCACGCTGCCAACAGGAGCGAGCGCGATGTTCATGGTGAATGCCTGCACCCCGTTGGGCAGGATTCCGTTGGCGGCCGCGAGGGTGACGTTGTAGCTGCCAGCTGCAGACGGCGTGCCGGTGATGGCGCCTGTGCTGGGATTGATGGTCAGCCCGGGCGGTAGCGTGCCAGCGTCGGAGAAAGTGAATGCCGTCGTGCCCGTGGCGGTGACGATGAAGTTGTAGGGTGCGCCTGCCGTGCCGCCGGGCGGTGGGGCGCTGGTGATGACCGGGGCGATAAGGGACTGCCCAGCGTTGATGCCGATGCCCGAAACGCTAAAGGTGTAACTGACACCATTGACCTGAATCGCGGCACCGTCGGTTTGCGACCCTGTCGCAATGGGACTGAAGGAAAAGTTGCGCAGCGTGCAAGTCGATCCCGCCGCCAAGCTCGCGCCACAGTCGCCCTGAAAAGTGTTGAACGGCGCAGCGCCTGTACCGCCTCCGCTTAGGTTCAGTGAAATAGCCGCACCCGTAGGGTTGGTCACGGTTATGGCTCGCGGCGGGCTGACCGCGCCGACCAGAACCGGGCCGAAATCCAGATTGGCAGGACCTACCGTAACGCCAGATACGCCACGACCCGAAACGCCAAAGGTGTAACTGACACCATTGACCTGAATCGCGGCACCGTCGGTTTGCGACCCTGTCGCAATGGGACTGAAGGAAAAGTTGCGCAGCGTGCAAGTCGATCCCGCCGCCAAGCTCGCGCCACAGTCGCCCTGAAAAGTATTGAACGGCGCAGCGCCTGTACCGCCTCCGCTTAGGTTCAGTGCAATAGCCGCGCCAGTGGGGTTGGTGACGGTGACGGCTTGCGGCACGCTAGTGGACCCGATAGGAACATCACCAAAATCAAATGCCGAAGGAGTGACCAGCAGTGACCCCGGGGGGATAGATGCAACCCCCGTGCCTTGAAGGGAGATCGGCGTTGCTTGGCCATTGACGACAAATTCGGTTCCCGCAGGGGTAGCTCTTGCTCCAAGGGTCGCAGGGAGAAAGGTGTAGGTGTAGGTACAACTGGCGCCCGAGGCCAGTGTGATGCCAGGGCAGTTGCCGCTGTAGGCAAAAGGCGCCATTGCCCCAGCGCTGCTGCTTGCAATAGTGACGGGGGCAGAGGTGATGTTGGTCACCGTCAACACTTGGCCGGGACTGGTCGTGTTCACAATCACGTCACCAAAATTCAAGCTGGTGGGGGTGACCCGCAGACCCTGCACACCAGTGCCGACGAAGCTCATTGGCACCTTCACGCCATTGATCGTGATGCCCTCTCCGGAGCTCACCTGTGGACCGAGCGCCGTCGGCGTAAACGTGTACGTGCTGGAGCAACTCGTACCGGCCGCGAGCGTGACGCCACTGCAACCTGTACCGGAACCCCAAGGAGCACTAACTCCACTGCCCACACTCAGCGGCCCGATCGGCGCGGAGGTAGTGTTGGTTACCGTGACCTGCTGACTGGCGCTGGTGGCGCCCAGCGCAACACTTCCAAAGTTCAGCGACGTGGGCGACACCAGCAGCCCCCCCGCCATGTCCGCACACGCCGCCCCCGACAGCAGCAACGCAGCAACCGCCGTGGCCACCTGGGGCCAAAACGAACGTGGGGGGTGCCCAAAGCGGGTTATTGACGGCATAGATTTCCTCGGGTGCAGACGGGCAAGAGACAAGACACTGGTCAGTGAAATTTGCATAGAAAGTGGCTCCAGCGCTTATCTAACAAGCGCTAGCAGCTATCTTTTGATGAGCAAATGGGGCCCGCCGCGCCAGGTGGTGCATGGCCACCCCCACGCAACCCGCAGCACAGATCGGGTGGTAGGCCGGGGCGGGGAAAACATCGGTTCTTTTCATGGCATGGTCTGGGCGGATTGGCTTTTCAGGCGCGCTATCTCATCGAGAGCATGAAAGCCTCAATGGAAGGGGGTTGGGCTGAAAAGAAGTTTATGGAGCCCCCCTGCGCTGCGCCCCACCCCCAGGGGTTGGGCAACGACACATTCGATGTGCTACGTTGCAGCACGCGCATTGCGTTGATGCGCCGCAGCAAACCTTTCAGCCCCTTCCATGCCCCTCACCCGCATCCAGCAGCGGGCCATTGCGCGCCTGCAGCAGATGGCTTGCCTTGATTTCAACGGGCCTCAGCTCATCGAGCCCGTGTTGCACGAGTTGCACCAAGTCATCGGGTTTGACTCGGGCGCCTACTTCTATCCAGGCGGCCAGGGGGGGATGGATGCGTATCTGGAGCCATCCGTCGGAAGCGCCACGATCCACACATACTTCGAGCCAGAAGTGATGGCCAGCGAGCGCCAAGTAATGCGCCGCAGCGGCCACCAATTTGCGGAGGCTGTGCGCTTTGACCATGGACCACAAGTGCTGGAGCAACTTTTGGCCGTGCCCGTCAGCGAGCTTCTGCGCAGCGATTTCTACAACCTGACGCTTCTGCCTGCGGAAGTGTTTGATTGCTTGAGCCTGGTGCTGCGCACGCCGCAGGGCGAGGGCCTGGGCACGATCAAGCTGTACCGCAGCATGGCGGCGTCGCGCTTTGAGCCGCGGGACCTGGCCATACTGGGGCGGCTGGAGCCCTGGCTGGCGCGGATTCTGCAGCCGGGGGAGCTGGACACGCAGGACAGCGTGGTGCACGACAGTGCCATGCTGGTGACCACGCCCCAGGGGCGGCTGCTGTGGACGTCGCCAAAGTCCAACCTGCTGCTGGCGCTGGCCTTTGGCCCCAGCTGGCACCGCCGCTCAGAGCTGCCCCCGGCGCTGCAGGCGCTGCTGCAGCGCCTGCATTTTGCAGGGCGGCAGGGTGACAGCCACGCCGGCCCCGCGTCGGCCCTGCCGCAGCTGGATCTGCATAACGCCAGCGGCTGGTTCAGCCTGCGCGCCACGCAGATGGCCGCCGCAGCGGGCGAAGGCCAGGCGGTGGGCATTCAGATCACCCACCGGGTGCCGCGCGTGGCGCACCTGCTGCCCGCGCTGCGCGCGCTGGGGCTGCCGCAGCGCCAGCACGAGCTGGCCTACTGGCTGGCGCGGGGCCTGCCAGAGGCGCAGATTGCCGAACGCATGGGGATCAGCGCCAACACCGCCACCTACCACCGCCGCCAGATTTACACACGGCTGGGGGTGCAAAACCGGCTGGAGCTGCAAGCCCGACTGCTGGTGCCCCGTTGAGGAGCCTCCGGTGGAGCGAGGGTAAGAGCCCGTTCAAAAGGGGCTTCATGAAGAAACACCCGGGCTTCGCTCCCTTCGGCTTTTTCAGCCCGATCAGGGCAGGTCCAGCTAGGAGTGTGAGCGGCAGAAGGCATCGAAGCGAAACGTGCGAAAACCGAGGATCGCGTGGTGCTTCCGACAAGCCCAGAGCGGGCCCCTGGGCGCAGGAGGCAGTACCGCGCGAGACCGGTTTATCGCGCGTTGCAGCCGGTGCTCCTTCTGCTGCCCACACTCCCAGGCCAGCCAAGCGCCACTACGGCATCGGCACAACCCGCACCGCTGGTGTGTAGGGCTCAACGCGCAGGCTGTCGTGCGCCAGCACGCTGATCTTGGCCCGGGGGGCCATTTCCAGTGCGCCGTCGGCTGCCTTGCGTGTCGCGTATTGCCAGAAGGTGAGCGCGCCTTTGGCGGCCAGGGCCTGGCCAATGGCGGCGGCTTCGGGGCGCGGGGCACCGGCCTCGTCCGGCGGCACGGCAACGATGACATCGTCCTTGACCGTAACGATCTTGAACAGCAGCGGCTTGGTGGTGTCGGCCATGGCAGTGACAGAGGCGAAGACGGTAGCAAGGGAGACTGCTGCCAGGCTTGCGGCTGCGCCGAAGCGGCGCAAGGAGGTGATTTTCATGCGTTGTTGCTCCTGTATCGATGGGGGCCAGCGCCCCGGCACCGGGTGCTGACAAAAGCATCATGCCCCGGGGCGTGCAACCAGACAAGGATCGGTCACCTGGGCAAGCAAACCGCCCACGCTGCAACGCTACGCCCCTGCGGCCCCCGCCCGCATGGTGGTGCCCACGTGGGCATATAAGGCACCCCATGCCTCGCGCGTGGCGGGGTTGAAGGCGCCTCCAAGTGCTTCGGCCAGTGTGTCGAGCAGCGCCGCGCCCACCGTGTCGTAGTGCGCGGCCTCGACGCCATAGCCCGCGTGCCGTTTGCCAAGTGCGCGCAGTGCGGCGTCCAGCTGCTCGGGTTGGCCGAGCATGCGCACGGCGCTGCCGATCATGTCCAGCAGCTTGCGCGCCTGTTCGTTCATGTCGGACGAGGCGAACAGCCCGCTGATAGCGGGATCGCGGGCGAACAGCTTGGCGTAGAACAGCGCACCCGCCTTCGCGGCGACAGGAGCAACCTGCGCAAAGCTCTGGCGAACCAGATGGATTTGTTCGGGGGACATCAGAGGCTTCCTCAGCAATGCGGCCGTTGGCCAGTGGCAGGTAGAACACTGGAAAGAAGTCTATGAAGTTCCCCCGCGCTGCGCCCCACCCCCAGGGGTTGCATGACGACAGGCGCTTTGCGCTATGGGCGACGCGCTATGTGCGATTGGCGATGTAGCGGGCGTGATGGCTTCATGCGCCGGGCCTCGCGCAGCGCGCGCTTGCGCAGGTGGACCGGCTTGCGCGCAGGGTGGTCAGCCGTAAATCCCTGGCCGACCACGGCGGTTGCACTGCCGCGCTACTCCTAGTGTGGTGTTGCACACTAGCGCTGGCGGTCCGATGCGTAGACCGCCGCCTGCACGCGCGAACTCAGGCCCAGCTTGCGCAGGATGTGCTGCACATGGATCTTGACCGTGGTCTCGGCGATGTCGAGTGTGCGCGCGATTTCCTTGTTGCTGGCACCGCGCGCGATCTCGCGCAGCACGTCTTCCTCACGAGGGGACAGGGGCGCGGCGCCGTTGTTGGCAGCCTCGGGCGGCTGCGTGGACGCACCCGCCCCGGCGGGCCCGGCTGGGGCGATGAGCGCAGCTGCTTCGGCCACCCCTTGCGACTGGAACGCGGCCACCAGTTTGCCCATGAGTTCGGGGCTCACCACGGGCTCGCCCCGGGCCGCGCGGCGGATGGCCTGGGCCAAAAGATCGCCGTCGATGGTCTTGAGCAGGTAGCCCTGCGCGCCGTTGCGCAGTGCGGCGGCCAGGTCCTGCCCGTCTTCGCTGACGGTGAGCATGAGCACACGCGAGGCGGGCGAGACTTCGCGCAGGCCCCGGATGGCGTCCACGCCCATCACGCCGGGCAGGTGGTTGTCCAGCAGGATCACCTGGGGCAACAGCTGCGGCGCCAGGCGCAGGGCCTCGGCGGCATCGCCCGCCTCGCCCACCACCAGCAGGCCCGCGTCCTGCCCCAACAGTGCAATCAGCCCCCGGCGGAAGAGCGTGTGGTCGTCCACCACCAGCAGCGTCACAGGCGGCTCTGCGGGGGGTTGGTGGCCCGCACCGGCGGGGGGGGCCAAGGGGATGGCGGTGGTAGGGGTCATGCGGTGGTGGCCACCCGGCCTGCGGCCACGGCGGGTGTGAGTTCTTCGCCAGACGCCGCGCCTTGGGGCGCTATGGCCGCTGCGGACGGAGGTGCGGGCTGGGGGGGCATGGTGGTGGCAGCGGTCACCGTGGGCAGCTCGATGCACACGCGCGTGCCCTGGCCCGGGGTGGATTCAACCTGCAGCACGGCGCCCACGCGGTGGGCGCGCTCGCGCATGATGCCCAGGCCCACATGCAGCGAATCGGGCGGCACGGTGGCCACGTCGAAGCCCTTGCCGTTGTCCTGCACCTCAAAGCGCCAGCGCGGATGCCGGTGCACGAGCAGGTCCACCCGCGTGGCGCCCGAATGCTTGCGCACGTTTGACAGCGCTTCCTGCACCATGTGCAGCACCTGGATCTGCAAATCGGGCGCCAGCGGCAGGCCATGGCCCACCATGCCCAGCGTGGTGGCCATGCCGGTCTGGTGCTCGAACTTGGACAGCGTGGCGCGCAAGGCAGACTCGATGTCCTCGTCGCTGGTGCGGGTGCGAAAGTGCACGAGCAACTCGCGCACGTCGGAATAACACTCGCGCACGCCCACGTCCAGCTCGCTGATGCTGCGGTCGCGCTTGGCCTCGTCACCACGGTTCACGGCGTCGCGCAGCAGCTGCGTCTGGATCTTGAGGAAGGCCAGCGACTGGGCGATGGAGTCGTGCAACTCGCGCGCCAGCATGCTGCGCTCTTCAGCCACGGCAGCTTCGCGCTCCAGTGCGGTGGCGCGCAGGCCTTCCATGGCGCTGGCCAAGTGGCGCGTCATGGCTTCGAGCAGGTCGCGCAGTTCATCGGTCAGCTCAATGGGCGAGCGGAAGAACAAGTCCACCTCACCCAGCAAGCGCTGCTGCATCTGCACCGGGATGGTCACCATGGTTTCAAAACCCGCCTCGCGGCAATGTGGCAAGGCGACGGTGGTTGATGGCGTGATGGGGATCACCCGCGTGCGCGCCTGGGCCTGGGGCTGGCCGCAGAGGCAACTGCCGGTGTGCAGGCAGTGCTCGCCCTCGGCCATGGTGCGGGGCAGGCCGTCACCAGCCAGCAGCACATACCGCTCGTTGGCCTCGTTGGACCAGCGCACGGCCGCCGCATCGGCCCCGGCCACACGGCGGATCTGCTGCACAAAGCCTTGGGCCAGCAGCTCCAGGCTGCTTGCGGTGGAAGCCAGCGCGCTCACCTCATACAACGCGGCGAGGCGCTGGTTCTGCACGGCGATGCTGGCGGTTTTCTCCACCACCTTGTGCTCCAGGTCGTCGTGCGATGCCTGCAATGCGTGCGCCATGAGGTTAAAGCCCGCCGACAGCTGGCCGAACTCGTCATCCGTATCCACCGGCAGGCGGGTGCCGAGCTCGCCCTGGCGCAGCCGGGCCTGGGCCTGCTGCAGGCGCGCCACGGGGTTGATGACCAGCAGATAGCTTGCGGCCATGAAGGTCACGGCGGCAACAATGGCCAGCGCCATCATGAACAGCTGGAACAGGTGCAGCGCCGCCGTCCAGCCTGCAATCTGGATCTCGATGGCATCCACAAAACCATCGACCTGCTGCACAAACGCATCGGCTTGCGCCAAGGTCTGCGCGCGATCGGGGGGCAACGTGGTCACCCAGCCGCTGCGCGCCTGGGCCCACTGGGTGCGTATGGCCTCGAAGCGCGAGCGGGTCTCGTCACTCCAGGGCACAAACAGCGGGCGTGAGGGGTCGCCCGTGCGCAGCAGGTCCAGGCTGGCATCGAACAGGCGGGCACGCTCTTGCACCGCCTCGGCGGGCTCGGTCTGCAGCACCAGCACCATGCGCAGCATGTTCATGCGCAGGCGGCCGGCCTCGTTGACTGCGGCGGCGCCGCCTTCGAGTTTCCAGGTTACCCACAGCGTGAGGCTGATGGAGGCCAGCGCCACCAGCAAAAAACCCGCGCCCATGGCCAGGAGCTTGGTGGACAGGGTGGGCTTGGTGCGCATGCAGGGCAGTGTAGGCACCGAGCTTGCGCCGACTCTTGACCTGGGTCAAGTCTCACCCGCGTAGCATGGCGCCATGCAACGACCACCCGACACCCACCTCTGTGCCCGCCTGCTGCTGGCCGGAGCCCTGATAGCCACGGGAGCACTGGCAGGCTGTGCCAGCACGGGCACCACGCCCCCCAGCACCCCACTCGCCGCGTGGCCCGACCGCCTGCAGGCCCTGCTCCCCACCGATGTGCTGTTGCTCGGCGAACAGCACGATGCGCCCGACCACCAGCGCCTGCAGCGCGAAGCCGTGTTGTGGCTGGCCGCAAAAGGCCAGTTGGCGGCCGTGGTGATGGAGATGGCCGAGAGCGGCCACAGCACCCAGGCCCTGCCGCGCGACGCCACCGACGCCCAGGCCCAGGCCGCACTGCAATGGAACGACGCCGCCTGGCCGTGGAAAGCCTATGGCCCCGTGGTGATGGCCGCCGTGGCCGCTGGCGTGCCGGTGCTGGGTGGCAACCTGCCGCGTGCCCAGATGCGCGCCGCGATGGGCGAGGCCCGCTGGGACCAGCACCTGCCCGCCCCCGCACTGGCACAGCAGTACCAGGCGCTGCGCGACGGCCACTGCGGCCTGCTACCGGAATCGCAAATTGCCCCCATGGCCCGCATCCAGATCGCCCGCGACGCGAGCATGGCGCGCACCGCCCAGCAGGCCCTGCGCCCCGGGCAGACGGTGCTACTGGTGGCCGGGGGCGGCCATGTGCTGCGCAGCCTGGGAGTGCCCACCCACTGGCCAGCCGGTTTGGTGTCAAAAGTGGCCCTGGCGCAATCCGGTAAAGCGCAGACAGCTATCAAAAGTGAAGCAAGCAAACCAGGCGACGCGGATGCGGTGATTGAAACCCCTGCCCTGCCACCCCGCGATGCCTGTGCAGAACTGCGCGAGAAGTGGCGCCCGGCGCGCCCAGCACCGTGACCTACGGTGCCGCAGTCACGGGCTGTGCCCGCAGCAGCGCCGCGAAGTCATCGGCGGGCACGGGGCGACTGCACAGGTAGCCCTGGTATGCATCACAGCCCCGCTCGCGCAAAAAGGCCAGTTGGCCGTCGGTTTCCACCCCTTCGGCCAGCACCGACAGCCCCATGCTGTGCCCCATGGCGATGATGGCGGCGCTGATGGCCATGTCGTCCTCGCTTTGCGGAATGTCGCGGATGAAACCCTGGTCGATCTTGAGCACATCGATGGGAAAGCGCTTGAGCTGCGCGAGCGACGAATATCCTGTGCCAAAGTCATCCACCGCAATGCGCAGGCCCAGCGCGCGCAGGCGCATCAGCACCTGGCGGGCCTCTTCGGTGCGCTCGGCCAGGGCGGTTTCGGTGATCTCCAGCTCCAGCAGCGCAGGCGGAAAGCCCGAATCGGCCAGCGCGCTCGATGCGCAACCGGTCAGGTCCGTCAGGTGGAACTGGCGCGGTGACACGTTCACGGCGAGCGTGAGGTCGGGCAAGCCCGCCAGGCGCCACTGCTGGCCCTGGCGGCAAACCTCGCGCAGCACCCATTCGCCCAGCGGGCCGATGACGCCCGATGTTTCGGCCACGGGGATAAAGCGCGCGGGCGAGATCAGGCCCTCCACCGGGTCGTTCCAGCGCACCAGCGCCTCGGCGCCCTGGATGCGGCCGGTGGCAATGTCCACCTGCGGCTGGTAGTACATCTGCAGGTGGCCCTGCGCCAGCGCCAAGCGCAGGCGCGACTCCAGCGCCAGCCGCTCGCGCGCGGCCTGGGTCATGGCCTCGTGGAAGAAACACCACGCGCCCCGGCCCCGTGCCTTGGCGCCGTACACCGCCGCGTGGGCGCCCTGCAGCAGCAGCTCGGTGGTGTTCGCATGCTCGGGGAACATGCAGATGCCCACGCTCACCCCCGCCACCAGTTCAAAGCCATCGGGCGAACGCCAGGGCTCGGCCACGGCGGTGATCAGGTGCCGTGCCACGGCAGCGGCGCCGTCGGCATGGCGCAGGTGGCGCGCCACCACGGCCAGCTCGTCGCCCGCCAGCCGCCCCATCACGTCGCCCGGCCGCAGGGCCGACTGCACCTGCCGTGCGATGTGCTTGAGCACCTCATCACCCGTGGCATGGCCGTAGCTGTCATTCACGTCCTTGAAACGGTCAAGGTTGAGCAGCAGCACGGCAATGTGCTCTCCACTGACGCGCGCTGACTGCACGGCCTGCTCCAGCTGGTGGCCGAACCACGCGCGGTTGGACAGCCCCGTGAGCGCATCGTTGTGCGCCAGGAACTCCAGCCGCTGCTGCTGCACCTTTTCTTCAGAAATGTCGGTGAACATGCACACGTAGTGCGTGATCTGCCCGGCAGGGTCACGCACGGCCGACAGGGACATGTGTTCGGGAAACACCTCGCCGTTCTTGCGGCGGTTCCAGATCTCGCCCTGCCAGTGGCCCGTCTGGCGCAAGGTGCTCCACATCGCGTCGTAGAACGCCCTGTCGTGCCGACCCGATTTGAAGACGCGCGGCGTCTGGCCCAGCAGCTCCTCCTCGGTATAGCCCAGCAGGCGAGTGACGGCGGCGTTGGCCGACAGGATGCGGCTTTGCGCATCGGTCACCACCACGCCCTCGATGGTGTTGTCCACCACCGTCGCGGCCAGCCGCTGGCGGGCCTCGCTGTTCTTGAGTGCGGCGCGGGCGGCCTTGATCTCGTCCAGGTCCTGCACCACGCAGACCAGGTGGGCGGGCTCGGCATCGGCCTCGGGCACCAGCGTTACGGTGCACAGCACGGCCACCTTGCGGCCATCACCGGGGCGCAGGCATTCGCGTTCGCCCACGTAGTGGTCAATCTCGCCCGCCAGCAGGCGCGACAGCTGGGTCGCCGCCCATTCACGGTCGGCCGCCAGCATCACGTCGCGAAAGTTCAGGGTGCACACCCGCGCCAGCGGCGCACCCAGCAGATCACACAGGCGGTTGTTGGCCCACAGGAACCGCCCGTCTGGCGCCACACGCGCGATGCCAGCGGGCACGTGGCGCACGATCTGCGACAGCTCCCTGGCCATGGCCACGCGCACCTTTTCGGCGCGGCGCATGCTGCGCAGCATGCACCAGGCCAGGCAGCTGGTCAGCAGCACATAACCCCAGCCCTTCCAGGTCTGAAAGCGCGTGAGCAGCACCGGGTCGCTCACCCACCGGGCCAGCAGCTCGTCGCCCACGAATACCCAGGCCACCCCCAGCACCAGGTACAGCAGCATTCCCCGCCAGGGGACAATACGCGACGCATCGCCCGGATTGGTCATTGATTTCCCTGTTCGACAAGCGCTCAGGCCATGCTGCGACAATCGCACCGCTATGACCAACGCCTACATCCTTACCCTGTCCTGCCCCGACCGCCTGGGGCTGGTGCATGCCGTTTCGGGCTTTTTGCTGGAGCACAGCGGCAACATCGAAGAAGCCGCGCAGTACAACGACCACGCCACGGGCCTGTTCTTCATGCGCGTTCAGTTTGCCTGCGACCTGCACGACCACGCCACGCTCAAGGCCCGCCTGGCCACGTTTGCAGAACCCTACAACATGCATTGGCGCCTGCACGCAACAGCAGCGCCCATGAAAACCGTGCTCATGGTCAGCAAGGAAGGCCACTGCCTCAACGACCTGCTATTCCGCTGGAAGAGTGGCCTGCTGCCCATCGACATCCGCGCCATCATCAGCAACCACCGCGACTTCTATCAGCTGGCAGCCAGCTACAACGTGCCGTTCCACCATATCCCGCTGACGGGCAGCACCAAAGCCCAAGCCGAAGCCAAGCAGCTTGAGATTATCGAGGGCGAAGGTGCCGAGTTGGTGGTATTGGCCCGTTACATGCAGATACTTTCTCTTGACCTATGTCAAAAGTTGGCCGGACGGGCCATCAACATCCACCACAGCTTCCTGCCCAGCTTCAAGGGCGCCAAGCCTTATTACCAGGCCCATGACCGGGGCGTGAAGCTGATCGGCGCCACGGCCCACTATGTGACGGCCGACCTGGACGAAGGCCCGATCATCGAGCAGGACGTGGCCCGCGCCGACCACACCGACACGGTCGAAGACCTCACGGCCCGGGGCCGCGACACCGAAAGCCAGGTGCTGGCCCGCGCCGTGAAGTGGCACAGCGAGCACCGCGTGCTGCTCAACGGCCACAAGACCGTCGTCTTCCGTTAAGGGGGCTTTCCAACGCCACTCTAGTGCGATACTAGCTGTGTTTAATTACAGCCATCAAGATGCATACTTCAGAGCGTAAGCGCCCTATTGGCGTAGATCTGTTCGCAGGGGCGGGGGGGCTATCCCTTGGCTTTGAGCAAGCGGGATTTGACGTTGCTGCGGCAGTAGAGATTGATCCCATTCACTGCGCGACGCATGAATTCAACTTTCCGCATACGAAAGTCATATGTGCGTCGGTTGTTGACATCACGGGAGATGACATCCGGCGCATGGCGTCCCTTGGAAAAACAGATATCGACGTGGTGTTCGGAGGAGCCCCCTGCCAAGGTTTTTCCATGATCGGCAAGCGAGCGTTAGATGATGCGCGCAATCAACTGGTATTTCACTACGTCCGACTGGTACGGGAACTCGCGCCTAAATATTTCGTTTTTGAAAATGTCAAAGGGCTCACTCTTGGCAAGCACGCCCTTTTTTTGGAAGAACTGATTGATGCACTGACCTCAGCAGGCTATCAAATCATCTCCCCATATCAGGTGCTCAATGCAGCTGACTATGGAGTCCCGCAAGATCGACGGCGCCTATTTTTGATAGGCGCCCGCTCAGACCAAGTTGAGCCAGCCTATCCCAAAGGTGAGGCAGTGCGCACATCCGTTTGGGACGCTATTGGAGATCTCCCCGACGCAGATGTTTTTGCATCCCTCCAAGAGCGTGATGAAACAGTAGCGCATTGGAATACTGACGCAGTGTATGCAAGGTACCTGAGAGGTCAGCTCATCGATCCGACCGATTTCAGCTACCAGAGACACTTCGACCAAAACCTGCTCACAAGTAGTCTTCGAACACGCCATTCGGACACGTCCAAGGCCCGCTTCATAGAAACTCCAGCGGGAGAGACCGAACCAGTCAGTCGATTTAAGAAGCTGCACCCGAAAGGGCTATGCAACACATTGCGCGCTGGCACAGACAGTGCAAGAGGTGCCTTCACATCCCCTCGCCCCATTCACCCGATATACGCGCGCGTAATTACCGTTCGCGAAGCTGCGCGGTTGCACTCATATCCTGACTGGTTCCGCTTTCACGCCACCAAGTGGCACGGATTCAGGCAAATAGGCAATAGTGTTCCACCTCGGCTTGGACGTGCTGTAGCTTCTCAAATAATCACTGCACTGGGTTTGCCACCCGTCAAGCCCTTAAAAGCACTGCGGCTCGGCGATGTTTCATTGTTGACCTTGCATATGCTAGACGCTTCGCGCCACTACGGAGTTGCGCGGAATGTGATCGCTCAACGCACGCGTAGCGGGAGGCGGGATAGTTTCACCATGGACATTGAAGAGGCTTATGTCTAGAAAAATCACCACCAGTGACGAAGATGCGTCCTCTTCGGGCCTCAACCGCTATGCAGCCATCATTGAACGCGTTTTCCACAATCATTACTCTGTAGGTGTCGAGCTTTTTGACTTCACTCGGGACGAGATCGTTGGTGTGGCGGCTGAACTGGGCTTAACTTTGCCCAAAAATCTAGGCGATTTGATCTACTACTTCCGATATCGCAACGAGTTTCCCGCAAGCATTCTTCGAACGGCAAAGCCTGGACTAGAGTGGATCATCGAGGGCGCTGGTCGCTCCCTCTATCGCTTCCGCCTCGCTCAACTCAATCGAATATTGCCTAGAAGTGACCTTCTTACCATCAAAGTACCGGACTCAACGCCTGAAATCATCAAT
The DNA here is from genome assembly GCF_057597245.1 of Acidovorax sp. NN32. Taxonomy (NCBI): domain Bacteria; kingdom Pseudomonadati; phylum Pseudomonadota; class Betaproteobacteria; order Burkholderiales; family Comamonadaceae; genus Acidovorax; species Acidovorax sp. NN32. The sequence goes on along the minus strand of NZ_CP199679.1, from coordinate 527,540 downwards.
GCTTACGCTTTGGGCGATGAGCAAGCACTATTGGCGAAAGTTCGATACAACAGGCTGATCGATGTATTCCTCGGTATTGCGGCCTACTCTCTTCAGAATCACCTCAGGACCACAGTGAAGGGTATCGGTCAGATTGAGATAGATGAAATCTACGTGGGACTGGACAAGCACGGGCGCCAGTTCGTGATCCCTGTGCAAGCAAAGGGTGGTTCTGACAAGCATGGCGTAGTACAGACCCAGCAGGATATTGCGCTTTGTGTCCAAGCTTTTCCAGGTCTCATTTGCCGTTGCGTCTCTGCTCAGTTCATGTCGGACGAACGTATCGCGATGTTCGAACTGACGGTAGTTGAAGGAAGCGTGAAGGTTGTAGAAGAAAGACACTACCAGTTGGTAGGAGCCAAGGCCATTTCTGCATCCGATCTTGCTCAATATTCGCATTCGTAAGAAACCCGTTTCTATGAAAAGCACTTTGGGCACCAACAGTAGCCTTTAGCTCCCTACCTCATCGCCCCTGTAGGACGCCGCGAGCTATTCATGGTCAAGCACTCGCTCACCCACAAGCACACACTTATCTCATGGCCACGGCACCTCCGTCCTCTTTCCTCAGCAACGCAGCCCGGCGCATCCCGCCCATCCAGTGCCTGCTGACCTTCGAGGCCCTGGCCCGCCTGCGCAGCGTGACGCAGACGGCTGACGAGCTTTGCGTGACGCCCAGCGCGGTCAGCCACCGCGTCAAGCAGCTGGAGCAGATCCTGGGCGTGCGGCTGTTTGGCCGGGCCGATTTTTCGCTAACCACCGAGGGCAGCGCCTACTTGGCCCACGTGCGCGAGGGTCTGGGTGCGCTGCAGCGGTTCCCCGGCCAGGCGGCCGCGCCCGGGCGCCGGCGGCTCAAGCTGGCCGTGACACCCACGTTTGCGCGCACCATCCTAATCCCGCGCCTGCGCCAGTTCACCGAGGCCTACCCCGAGATCGACCTGGCCCTGCAGGTGTCCATCCCGCTGCTGGACGTGGTGGCCGAGGATGCAGACCTGATGGTGCGCTTTGGCCCCGGCCACTATGCCGACGTGGAGCATGTGGAATTGGCCCGCGACGTGGTCACGCCCCTGGCCTCGCCCGCGTTCGTGCGCGAGCACGGGCCCTTTGACCGCCCCGAAGACCTGGAGGGCGTGCCCCTGCTGCGCAGCCCGCTGGAGCCCTGGCGCACCTGGTTTGCCGCCACGGGCCTCGACTGGGCCGAGCCCAGCGAGGGCTCGCAGTTCAACGACATCGGCCTGATGTGCGACGGCGCCGCTGCCGGTATGGGCGTGGCGCTGGTGCGCCTGAAGCTGGGCGCACCGTGGCTGGAGAACGGCACGCTGGTGCGCCTGTTTGACACCGACACTGCCAGCCCCCACGCCCACTACCTGTGCTGGCGCACCGGCACCATGGACCGGTGGGAATGCGCGGCGTTTGCCGAGTGGCTGCGCAAAACCATGGCGTAGTCGAGGCATCCCCCTGAATCGCCTTTGGCGCCTTCCCCCTTCTCTCGGCTGCGCCGGGAAGGGGGACACAGCCCTCGCTACGGGGCGGCCCTTGCTCGGCTGCCCTCGCCCGAGCCGCGCCCTCCTCCACCAAGTTCAGGCAAAAATCAACCCCAGCGCTTGTCCAACAAGCTCTAGAAGCTATCAATTAGTGAGCATCTCGGTGTTTTTCACAAACACCTGCAGAAAACCTCACACCCCGCCCGTCCCCATCCCCTACAGTGGCGGCCATGATCACCGCCACTTCTTCCGCCCCGCTCCCGACACCCGCCGAACGCGCCGCGCGCCAGGCCGAGGTTGTCCAGGCCCTGGGCCGCGTGCTGCCCGCCCACGCACTGCTCTGGCACAACGAGGACACCACTCCGTACGAATGCGACGGCCTCACCGCCTACCGCCAGCGCCCCCTGGTGGTGTGCCTGCCCGAAACGTATGACGAAGTGCAGGCCGTGCTGCAGGTCTGCCACCGGCTTCAGGTGCCCGTGGTCGCGCGCGGCGCAGGCACGGGCCTGTCGGGCGGCGCCATGCCCCACGCCCTGGGCGTGACGATGTCGCTGGCCAAATTCAACCGCATCCTCGACCTGAACCCCGAAAGCCGCACGGCCGTGGTGCAGTGTGGCGTGCGCAACCTGGCGATCAGCGAGGCGGCGGCACCCTACAACCTCTACTACGCGCCCGACCCCAGCAGCCAGATCGCCTGCACCATCGGCGGCAACGTGGCCGAGAACTCGGGCGGCGTGCACTGCCTCAAATACGGCCTCACCGTGCACAACGTGCTCAAGGTGAAAGGCTTCACCGTGGAAGGCGAGCCGGTGGAATTTGGCAGCGAGGCCCTGGACGCCCCCGGCTACGACCTGTTGGCCGCCGTGATCGGCAGCGAAGGCATGCTGGCCGTGACCACCGAAGTGACGGTCAAGCTCATCCCCAAGCCGCAGCTGGCGCGCTGCATCATGGCCAGCTTTGACGACGTGCGCAAAGCGGGCGACGCGGTGGCTGCGGTCATCGCGGCTGGCATCATCCCCGCCGGCCTGGAGATGATGGACAAGCCCATGACCGCCGCCGTCGAAGACTTTGTGCACGCGGGCTACGACCTGACGGCCGAAGCCATCCTGCTGTGCGAAAGCGATGGCACGCCCGAAGAAGTAGAGGAAGAAATCGGCCGCATGAGCGACGTGCTCCGCGCTGCAGGCGCCACCGCCATTTCGGTCAGCAACGACGAAGCCGAGCGCCTGCGCTTCTGGAGCGGTCGAAAGAACGCCTTCCCCGCCAGCGGCCGCATCAGCCCCGACTACATGTGCATGGACTCGACCATCCCGCGCAAGCGCCTGGCCGACATCCTGCTGGCCATCCAGGAGATGGAAAAGAAATACCAGCTTCGCTGCGCCAACGTGTTCCACGCGGGCGACGGCAACCTGCATCCGCTGATCCTTTTCGATGCGAACGATGCCGACCAGTTGCACCGCTGCGAACTGTTTGGCGCGGAGATCCTGGAAACCAGCGTTGCCATGGGCGGCACGGTGACGGGCGAGCATGGCGTGGGTGTGGAGAAACTCAACAGCATGTGTGTGCAGTTTTCTGCGGAGGAGAACGCGCAGATGTTTGGGTTGAAGCATGCGTTCGACCCGGCGGGGTTGCTGAATCCGGGGAAGGTGATTCCGACGCTGAATCGGTGTGCGGAGTACGGGAAGATGTTGGTGCGAGGGGGGCAGATCAAGCATCCGGATTTGCCGCGGTTTTGAAGGATTGGTCACTTGGCATTGGTGGATATGGGCTCGAAGCCCACGCTGCACATCGCTCATCAACAGCGTCCTGAGATGCACCAATCAAGCGCTCCCGCAGCCAGAACTTTGCCCTGTGAGTGCCGCATCTCACATTTTCGCAAGTGATAATTCCCCAGTGAAAGCCTGCCGGTTTCATCACATATCCGGAGCCAATCTATGAACGTACGCGCCTATTGCATAGCTCTCTCTGTCCTCATCTCCGGTTGTGCCACGCCGGTTTACAACTATGCCCCTAGAACGGTCGCGGTTAGCGAACCCCCTCTAGGCGTTGTAAGCACTGTTCGCATCGGAGACATCATGTTGAAGCAAGGCCAGTATCGAGAGCATGAGGCCCTGTACTTGAGGTCAGCACGGAAGATCGGCATCGCTTACACCCTTCAGCCTGGTTATTACTTGAAGGACGGAGAGGATGGGGCGTCCGAATTTTTCTCACCGAGAGATGAAGAAGCTGGGCGCATAGACAAGATTTTCATCGCAGACCGAAGCAAGGCGGTCATGGCAAGAAATGGTCGAACGGAACTATGCATTGTTTCCGTCTACAACAACTTCACCTGCGAACCAACCGGCGACGTTGAGTGGGTCAAGCGCCCCGTCCTCGCCCAAGATGCTTTTCAGCGAACCCTTATCTACAACGGGAAAGTAGGGTCAAGAATCAATGTTGCCTATCGCGAGTTTTCAAACAACTTGGCGCGTCCGGCTTTCAACAACAATGTTGAGTACGACCTGTCTGAATCCAATCGAATCGCTTATCAAGGAGCAGAACTTGAGGTGCTAGAGGCCACGAATCAACACATCAAGTTCAAGCTGCACCACAACTTCAATTCCGCGAGATGAGCGGCGTCTAACCGTCTAGCGGGATCCCTCATATCAACCGTTGAGTACCCGCTTTCTCTAACGGTCACCGGCTGGTGCCGGTAGCACCAAGCAAAACCTCCAAAGACCCGCAGCAATCTTCCATCCGCCGATCCCATGCCCGGCGACGCCGCCTCCGCCCTCCTTCAAACCGGCAACGCCCTCGTCACACAAGCACAGGCCGTAGCCACGCAAGACTTTGCAGCAGCACGCGCGTTGTGGCGTGAGGCGAGGGTGTTGTTTCAACGCGCGCATGACGCCGACCCCAAGCAACACGCAGCAGCGTTTCGCCTGGGGCAGGCGTGGGTGGCAGAAGCCCATGCGCTGCAGAAAGAAGGATCTGAAGATGCGACCGCGATGTGGCGGCAGGCGGCGCTGCAGTGCGAGGTGGCCTTTGCGCTCGACCCGCACCATGCGGTGACGGCCATGCACATCGCCAGTTGCTACGCCTGGGCGCAAGACGCCGACGCCAAGCTGGCCTGGACGCAGATTGCGCAGCATCTTCAGGAAGAACACGCGGCCAACATGGCGGCGGATGAGGCGGCACGCTAGCTGACGCAGCGCGGCCGCGGCCGAGCAACGCGATGGCCCGCGTGGCTGTTCGGCTGTTGGCTGTTCGGCTCCCCCACCCTGCTGGCTGCGCCTGCGTCGGGGCGGTTGCGGGGTGAGCATGGGCGTCGAAGCGCCCATGCCTCGTGAACTGACTCGCCGTGGCTGTCCGAGCGGCGCTGCGCAGCAGCAAAGCGAGTTCCACGGCGCACCCCGCAACCGTCCCGACGCAGGTTTGCCCCTTCGCAACGCGAAGGGGTCGCAGACTGGGGGTCGCCCTTTCTTTGGTGACTTTCTTTCGGAGGGTGTAGAAGAAATCTATCTCAACCGCCCCAGCAGCATCCGCGCCTGCGCCAGCCACACCCATGCCTGCGCATAGAACGGCTTGCGATCATGGTGCATCACAAGCCTTCGGTTACGCTCCAGCCATGCATGGGTGCGCTCCACCACCCAACGCTTCTTGGGCATGGCCACCGGCTGCTCTTCGCTCCACAACGATTGCTGAGCGTCATCCCAACGGTGACGGCCACTGTTTCGCACTATCTGCACCTGCACCCGGTGCACCTTTTCGATCTCCTGAGCACATTGCCCGGCATATGCACTGTCGGCCCACAACACCTTCAACGACCCGCCTGTGCGTGCGCACGCCTGTGCCACTGCTTGCCCAGCCGCTGCGCGGTCCGGTACAGCGGCGCTGGTGACCACCACCGCCAGCAGCAATCCCAGCGTATCCACGACCAGATGGCGCTTGCGCCCTTGAACCTTCTTGCCCGCATCAAAGCCCAGCGTTCCGCCCTGAGGGCTGCCACGGTTGGATTGGGAGTCGATCACGGCTTCACTGGGCTGCTCTGCGCGCTCCACACGTTGCCGCCACTGCTGGCGCAGACGCTCGTGCAGCGCTTCAAACTTGCCTTGACGGGCCCAGCGTACAAAGGCTTTTTGCACCGACTGCCAGGGAGGATAGATCTGGGTGGGCAGGTTGCGCCAGGACGAGCCGGTGCGCAGCACGTAGCAGCACGCTTCAACCACGCTGCGTCGAGAGTACGTTGCAGGCCGACCTCGCGCGCCGGGCTCTGGTTCGAACAAGTCCTGGGCCAGTGCCCATTCAGCGTCTGTGAGGGCAAGGGCCATGCCCGAGTCGCTGCTGGGGCGATGCAGGGCGGTGTAGCCGTAGCGGGTGCCAGGCTGCTGGGGGTTGGCGCGTGCCAGTTGCTGCTTGGGTCGTGTCCGCTGTAACCCAGCGGCCTTGAGCGCTGCACGCAGGGTCACTGTGCTGGGGGCGTTGCGGCCCATGCGTTCGCCCCAGACCAGGGCCAACTCCGGCAGTGTCGCCTGGGGGTTGTCGCGCACTACCTCGCGCAAGGCTGCGTACTCCCCAGTGGATATCACGGGCGGTCGGCCTGTCTTTGCCATTGCATTGCTCCTGCTTGGTCAGTGCGACAGGATTTTAATTTATTTCTTCTACACCCTCTCGGCGACGCGAAAGAAAGTTACTCGCATGCCGGGCGACTCCCGGCCTCCGCCCTTTGCAAAGGCACGCGGCCAAATCAACACACGAGCCCCGGCTTCGGCAAGCTCAGCCCGAACAGACGGGGTGGCGCCCCGGCTTCGACAGGCTCAGCCCGAACGGTTGGGGGTGGTACTCAGACTGCGGCAGCCTCAGCCACCCACCACCGCCCGCCAAATCTCCCCCGCGTGCGACACCACAAACAGCACAAGCCCAATCAACCCGCCCACCACGGTGCCGTTGATGCGGATGTACTGCAAATCCTTCCCAATGTTCAGCTCGACCAGCTGCGTCATCTCTTCGGTATCCCATCGCCGCACGGTGTCCTCGATGTGCTGCGCAATAAACGCCGACACATCCGGCGCCAGCCCCTCCACCCACCGCTCCAGCCGGTCATTGAACGACTGCCTGAGCGCCGCATCCCCCGCCAGCGACTCGCCCAGCCATAACCCCAGCTTGCCCACCTGCCGCGCCAGCACCGAATCGGCATCGGCCAGGTCGCGTTGCAGAGCGCCGCGCAGATCCAGCCACAAGGTCTGCACATAACCTGCCACCGTGGCGTCGGTCTGCAGCCAGGTGCGGATCTCCTCGCCCTTGCGCTCCCATTCCGGGTCGCTGCGCAGGCGCTCAATAAAGCGCTGCACCGCCACATCAAACTGCGCACGCAGTGCGTGCTGGGGGTTGGCGGCCACATCGGCCATCAGGCTCTCCAGCGCGCGGGCCAGCAGGGCCGAGCCCTTGTCGCCCAGCCAGTCGCTGGGCAACAACTTCTCGGTGCGCGGGTGGTCCTTCTTGAGCCAGGCCACGATGGACTGCGCGACCCAGGTGCGGGTCTGCTCGTTCTGCAGCAGTTCGATGAGCTTGGCCAGCACGTCGTCCAGCAGGGCCTGATGGCGGCCGTTGTGCGTGAGGGTGTCGAGCACCGCCGCCAGCGCGCGCGACAGATCCACCTGCCCGATCAATGCGCGCGCCGCCTTCTGGATGAAGCGCTCCACCTGCGCGTCCTGCACCATCTCCAGCGCGGCTGATGCCAGGCGGCTGGCCTGGTGGCCCAGCAGCGCGGCGTTGCCGGGGGCTGTGAGCCACTGCGCCAGCCGCTCGGCGGGGTCGTGGCGGCGGATCAAAGACACCAGCGAGGGCACATCCAGGAACTTGTCGCGCACAAAGGTGGCGAGGTTGCGGCCGATGCGCGCCTGGTTGCGCGCAATGACCGCCGTGTGCGGAATGGGCAGGCCCAGCGGACGCCGGAACAGCGCCACCACCGCAAACCAGTCGGCCAGCGCGCCCACCATGGCGGCCTCGGCCATGGCCTTGACGCCATTGAGCCACAGGCCGCGTTCGACCACACTGGTGGCGATGAACACGGCCGTCACGAGCAACAACAGGCCCAGTGCCTGGCGCTTGGCCCGGCGCAAGGTGAGGGTTGCGCTTTCAGTCTCGGCGTTCATCCGAGCAAGCCCGCCGACCTGGACCGCAACCTGTCAGGCTGCCGCCGCAATCTGGTCCAGCGCCTTCGACAAATGGCCCACGGTGCGGTCCACGTTGTGCCACTTCTCCAGGCCAAACAGGCCGATGCGGAAGGTCTTGAAGTCCGGCCCTTCATCGCACTGCAGCGGCACACCCGCAGCAGTCTGCAGGCCCACTTCCATGAACTTCTTGCCGTTCTGGATGCCGGGGTCGGTGGTGTAGCTCACCACCACGCCGGGCGCCTTGAAGCCGTCGGCCGCCACGCTGGGGAAGCCGCGCGATTCGAGCAGCGCGCGCACCTTGGCGCCCAATTCGATCTGCTCGTCACGCACCTTGGCAAATCCATATTCACGCGTCTCGGCCATCACCTCGCGCAGGCGCACCAGCGCATCCGTGGGCATGGTGGTGTGGTACGCGTGCTGGCCCTTTTCGTAGCCCTCGGCGATCTGCATCCACTTCTTGAGGTCGCACGAGAAGCTGCTGCTGGTGGTGCCCTCGATGGCTTCGCGCGCACGCTCGGACAGCATCACCATGGCGCAGCAGGGCGATCCGCTCCAGCCCTTTTGCGGCGCGCTGATGAGCACATCCACGCCCGTGGCCTGCATGTCCACCCACATCGCGCCCGACGCCACGCAGTCCAGCACAAACAGCGCGCCCACCTCATGCGCAGCCGCCGTCAGCGTGCGGATGTAGTCGTCCGAAAGGATGATGCCGCTGGCCGTTTCCACATGGGGCGCAAACACCACCTTGGGCTTTTCTGCGCGGATGGTAGCGGCGACTTCCTCAGCGGGGCATGGTGCCCAGGGCGCCTGCGGGCCACTGCCCTGCTGGCGCGCCTTGCACACCACGGAACCACCGCCCAGGCCCTTGTCGGCATCAAAGATCTGCGTCCAGCGGTAGCTGAACCAGCCGTTGCGCACGATGAGCACCTTCTCGCGGTTGGCGAACTGGCGGGCCACGGCCTCCATGCCAAAGGTGCCGCTGCCGGGCACCAGCACGGCGGTGTGGGCGTGGTAGACCTCTTTGAGCGTTCCCAGAATGTCCTGCACCACGCCGGTGAAGCGCTTGGACATGTGGTTGAGCGCGCGGTCGGTGTAGACCACCGAAAATTCGAGCAAACCATCGGGGTCGATATCGGGCAAAAGGCCGGGCATAGGGGAGTCTCCGCGTGTGAAACTGGGGTACGAAAAAGGGACGATCAGGTCAGCTTATCATGGCCCCGCGCCACCCCAAGGCCGCGCGCCATGCAGCAAAAACCCTTCCGATTCCTGCCCACCGCACTGCCCGGCATCGAAGCGATGCAGGCCGACTCCCGCCTCGTCTTCGGCAGGCACATGCACTTGCAGTTCGGCCTCGGCGTGATCGAACGGGGTGCGCAGAAATCGGCCAGCGGCCGGGGGATTGTGGAATCGGGCCCAGGCGACACCATCACGGTCAACCCCGGCGAAGTCCACGATGGCATGCCGCTGGACGAGCGTGGACGCGCCTGGCGCATGCTCTACCTGGAGCCTGCCCTGGTGGCGCCATTGGCGGCCGAGGTGCATCCGGGCCCGCTCGGCTCCGCTTTCGAATTCCATGCTCCGACGATGCGCGATGCGCGGCTGGCGGCCCAGGTACTGGCGCTGTTCGACGCGGCCACCCATCGCCCCAACCACTCGGCCGCAGCGCTGCATGTGGAGGAATGCCTGTTGCGGGTGCTGAGCGGCCTGCTGCGGCCGAAGGGTCACCAACAATCCGCCGCGTCCATCACCAGGGCTCGCACCATGATGGACGACGATCCCACCGCGCCCTGGAGCCTCGCACAACTGGCCGATGCAGCAAGTTTGAGCCGCTACCAGCTCGTGCGCCAATTTGCCCAGGCCACGGGCCTCACGCCACACGCCTACCTGCTGCAGCGCCGACTGCAGCTTGCGCGCCATCTGATGGGTGCGGGAACGCCCCTGGCCGACGTCGCCGCAGCCAGTGGCTTTGCCGACCAAAGCCACCTGACGCGCCTCTTCACGCGCAGCTTTGGCATCACACCGGGCGCCTATGTTCGCGCACGCAGCTGACAGCACGGCCCCTGCAATTTCGTTCAAGACCGTTGTGCGGGGGTTGGCGGATGCTGCGGGCATCGCCACTTCACGCCGCCGCCGCGCGGCCTCTCGCCATGGGCATCGAATTTCTCATCACCTCGCTCATCGTGGTCGTCTCGCCGGGGCCAGGAACCCTGCTGACCGTGGCGGCCGGACTCTCGGGCGGCGCGCGGGCCGCCGCCGTGACGGCGCTGGGCTGCACGCTCGGCATCGTGCCGCACCTGCTGGCGGCGATCACCGGGCTGGCCGCACTTCTCAACGCCAGCGCCACGGCATTCGAAGTCCTGCGCTACGCGGGGGTCGCCTACCTGGTCTACATGGGCTGGGCCACGTGGCGCTCGCCCGCCACCCTGGAGGTTCGCACTGACGCGCCCACACGCGCTGCCAGTGGGCGTATCGCGGAAGCCATGCTGATCAACCTGCTCAACCCCAAGCTGTCGCTGTTCTTCCTCACCTTTCTGCCGCAGTTCATCGCACCGGGTGAAGCGCAGCCCGCGTGGCGCATGCTCCAGCTCTCGCTGGTCTTCATGGCCATGACCTTTGTGGTGTTCTTGGGCTATGGCGTCTTTGCCGCCCGGTTTCGTGACCAGGTGCTGCAGCGCCCCGGCACGCTGGTGTGGCTGCGCCGCGGCTTTGCGGCCGCGTTTGTCGGGCTCGGCGCAAAGCTCGCCCTGATGCACCGATAGGCACCACCGTGTCAGGTGCCGTGCTGCTTCACCAGGTATCGATGCAACGTGGACCCAGCGGCGCCACCTGCGCCGATGCCAACCCCCGCGCCAGCCACGCCCGGGTGTCCGCCGGGTCGATCACCGCGTCGATCTCCAGCGTGGCGGCCATGTGCATCGCCTCGCCGTTGGCGTAGGACTTGGCCAGCAGCTTGGCAAACAGCGCGTCGCGCTCGGCGCCCTCGGGCAGCGCCTCCAGCTCCTTGCGAAAGCCCAGGCGCACTGCGCCTTCGAGGCCCATGGCGCCGAACTCGCCCGTAGGCCAAGCGACAGTGAACACGGGCGCATGAAAGCCCCCGGCCGTCATGCCCATGGCGCCCAGGCCGTAACCCTTGCGCAGCACCACACTGAAGGTGGGTACGCGCAGGCTGGCGGCGGTGACGAAAAGGCGGCTCACGTGGCGCACCTGGGCCGTGGCTTCGACCTCGGGGCCGACCATGAAGCCGGGCGTGTCCACCAGGCTCACGATGGGCAGGCCATGTGCGTTGCACAGCTGCATGAAGCGCGCGCCCTTGTCGGCCGCGTCAGCGTCGATGGCGCCGCCCAGGTGTTGCGGGTTGTTGGCCAGCAGGCCCACCGGGCGGCCTTCGATGCGCGCCAGCGCCGTGTGGATGCCCGCACCGAAGCCGGTGCGCAGCAGCAGCAGGCTGCCGTCGTCCACCAGGCCGGCCATCGCGGTGCGGGTGTCGTACACGCGCAGGCGGTTCTCGGGCACCACGGCGCGCAGCAGGCGCTGGTCGGGTGCAGACCACTGCGATGTACGGCCCTGGAAGAACGACAGGTAGTGGCGTGCGGCCTGCACAGCCCCGGCCTCGTCATCGACCAGCACGTCGATCACGCCGTTGGCGTGCTGCACGCGGCTCGGTCCGATCTGCTCGGGCTTGAACACGCCCAGCCCGCCACCTTCGATCATGGCCGGGCCGCCCATGCCGATGTTGCTCGCGCGCGTGGCAATGATCACGTCGCTGCAACCCAGCAGCGCCGCATTGCCCGCAAAGCAGCGCCCCGCAGCGATGCCGATGACAGGCACCTGGCCCGACAGCGCCGCGTAGCTCGCAAACGTGTGTACATGCAGCCCCGCCACCACGGGCATGTCGGTGTCGCCCGGGCGCCCGCCTCCGCCCTCGGCAAACAGCACCACCGGCAGCTTCTGCGCCAGGGCAATGCCCAGCATGCGGTCGGTCTTGGCGTGGTTGCGAGCGCCCTGGGTGCCTGCGAGCACGGTGGCGTCATACGACATGACCACGGCGCGGGACTTCTCGTCGCCAAACAGTGCGCCGTTGATGCCGCCAATGCCCGTGACCATGCCGTCGGCGGGCGTGTTGGCAATCAGGTCTTCCTTGCTGCGGCGGCGCGCCTGCGCGGCGATGGCCAGGGCCCCGTATTCGATGAAGCTGCCGTCGTCGCACAGGTCGGCAATGTTCTCGCGCGCGGAGCGGCCGCCTTGGGCGTGGCGCTTGGCCATGGCGTCGGGGCGCGCGGCGTCGAGCGTGAAGGCGTGGCGGTCGATCACGCGTTGCAGGTCGGCGCGGATGTGGTCCGGGTCATGTGCCGTACCGCCCTGCACTTCGACATCGGCCGCATCGTCCACCGGGTCCAGCACCAGCAGCGGCTGCCCCTGCGCGACGTAGGCACCGGCCACGGCCAGCAGCGCGCCGACGCGGCCCGCGTGTGGGGCCAGCAGCACATGCTCCATCTTCATGGCTTCGAGCACGGCCAGCTCGGCGCCTGCGGCGACCACGTCGCCCTCGGCCACGCTCAGCTGCACCAGGCGGGCGGGCATGGGGGCCAGCACGGCACCTTCGGGTGCAGGCATTGAGAAATTTGAGTATTTTTGGCCGCTAGCGCTTGAGGGATAAGCGCTGGCAGCTATGTTTTTGGAAGCACCCAGCAATTCAGGCAACACGGATTCCAGCCAGCGCGTGTGCACCTGCTGGCTCTCCATCTCGGGCCGCGCGGCCAGCGCCTGCAGCAGCGCGAGGTTGGTGGCCACGCCCTCGATGCGGCACTCGGCCAGCGCGCGCTGCGAGCGGCGCAGCGCATCCGCAAAGTGCGGGCTGCGCGTGTGCACGATGAGCTTGGCCAGCAGCGTGTCGTAGTGCGGCGACGGCGTGGCGCCTGCTGCGCCGTGCGTGTCCACACGCACGCCGGGGCCTGCGGGCAGGTCAAAGCGGCTGAGCGTGCCGCTGCCGGGGGTGGCGTTGCCCTGTGCGTCCAGCGTCTCGGCGTTGATGCGCCACTGCACGGCAAAGCCCAACACGGCGGGCGGTACTGCAGGGTCGAGGCCAATGTCCTGCAGTGTGCGGCCTGCGCCCAGCGCGATCTGCGCCTGCACCAGGTCCACGCCGGTGACCTCTTCGGTGATGGTGTGCTCCACCTGCAGGCGTGGGTTGCATTCGATGAACACAAACGGCAGGTCGTTCGAGGCCAGGTCCACCAGAAACTCGAACGTGCCCAGGCCCTCGTAGGCCACGGCGCGCGCCATGGACAGTGCGGCGGTGGTGATGCGCTCGCGCAGCGGCGCGGGCAGCGAAGGGCTGGGCGCGATCTCCACCACCTTCTGAAAGCGCCGCTGCAGCGTGCATTCGCGCTCGCCCAGGGCGATCACCTCGCGCCCATCGCCCAGCACCTGCACCTCGATATGGCGGGCGTTGTCCATCAGGCGCTCCACGTACACGCCGTCCACACCAAAGGCGGCCTGCGCCTCGCTGCGGCAGCGCGCGTAGGCCGCAGGCAAGTCATCGGCCGACGCCACCGCGCGCATGCCACGCCCACCGCCGCCGCCGATGGCCTTGATCACGATGCCAGCATGGGCGTGCTGCGCGAAGAAGGCCTGCGCCTCCTGCAGCGTCACCGCCGCCTGCGTGCCGGGCATGAGCGGCACGCCCTGCTGCTGCGCCAGCGCACGGGCCTGCGCCTTGTCGCCGAACAGCGCGAGCTGCGCAGGCGTGGGGCCGATGAAGCGCAGCCCCGCCTCGGCGCAGGCGCGGGCAAAGTCGGCGCGCTCGCTCAAGAAGCCGTAGCCAGGGTGCACGGCGTCGCAGCCCTGCGCCTTCGCAATGGCGATGAGGCGCGCACCGTCCAGGTACGCCGCCGGGCCGGCGGCGCCCAGCGCCACGGCCGCACTGGCTGCGTGTACATGGGGGCTGGCGGCGTCATCGTCGGCATACACGGCCACGCTGGCAATGCCCAGGTCGTGCAGGGCTCGCACCGTACGCAGTGCGATTTCGCCCCGATTGGCGATCAGGACTTTGGCAAAGAGGGGCAAGGTCATGGTTTTGATTCTTTTTTTATAGCTTTTAGCGCTTGACTGATAAGCGCTGGCGGCCATTTTTTCTAGTTGATGGACTCATAGAACTGCGCTTGCCTCGCTACGCTTGCAACTGACGGGGCCCACACCAGGGCTCCCGCGCAAGGGCCGCCCCGCCGCGCTGGGAGCGTCCCCCTCCCTAGCGCGAAGCGCGTAGAGAGAGGGGGAAGGCGCCGCAGGCGACTCAGGGGGTGTTTCATGCATCCCGAAGCAGGCGGCGCAGCACTTTGCCCGCGCCCGTGGCGGGCAGTGCGTCGATGAAACGCACCTCGCGCGGGGCTTTGTAGGGCGCCATGTTCTCGCGGCACCAGGCCACCAGGCCGGCGGCGTCCACATCCTGGCCGGGCTTCTTGACGATGAAGGCGCGCACCACCTCGCCCTTTTCCGCATCGGGCACGCCAATCACGGCGGCCTGGGCCACGGCGGGGTGCTTGATGAGCAAGGTCTCGACCTCTTCGGGGAACACGCTGTAGCCCGAAACCTTGATCATTTCCTTGAAACGGCCGATGAAGGTGAGGTAGCCGTCCGCATCGATCTTGCCCATGTCGCCGGTGTAGACCCAGCCGTCACGCAGCGTCTTGGCCGTGGCCTCGGGCTTGTTCCAGTAGCCCTTGAAGTTGCCGGGGCCGTGGATGGTGATCTCGCCCACCTCGCCAACGGCCAGCGGTGCGCCGGTGTCGGGGTCCACGATGCGCAGGGTGTTGCCCGGTACGGGCTTGCCCTGGGTGCCCCAGCGGATGGCGTCCACCGGCATGGCGGTGTCCACGGTGTGCGTTTCCGACAGGCCATAGGCCGCCTCGTGCGCAATGCAGTTGGGTGCGAACTGCTGCCACTGCTGGGCCAGCGCCTCGGTGAAGGTGATGCCGAAGCTCGTGACCGGGTTGCGGCGCAGCGCGCTCCAGTCCATGTCGCGTGCGCCGGGCACCTGCATGAGCGCGCCGTTCATGGGCGCGATGCTGTACCACCAGGTCACGCGGTGGCGCTCCAGCGCCTGGGCCACGCCCAGCGGGTCAAAACGGTACAGCAGCACGGCGGTGGCGCCGGTATAGACCGGCAGGTTCACGCCCATCACCATGCCGGCGATGTGGTACAGCGGCGCCACCGCCAGCAGCGTTTCGTGGGGCGTCATGCCGTTGCAGTCGGCCGATGCAGCGGTCTTGAACGTGGCATTGCCATAGCTCAGCATCGCGCCCTTCGGTAACCCGGTGGTGCCCGAGGTGTAGGTCATGAGCGAGACGTCGTCCATCGACAGCGCCACGGGCGCAGGCCGTGCGCCGGTGCGGGTGGCGGCCAGGAAGTCTTCGCAGCCCGCAGGCACCGGCGCCATGGCGGCGCGCATGGCCAGGAGCTCGGCGGGTACGTCGATACTGGGCTCGCCCTCGGGCAGCAGCTCGGCATAGCGCACCACAAACACCTGCTGCAGCGCGGTCTTGGCGCGGACCTTGTCCACCACGGGCAGCAGCACATCGGCCGCGACGATCACGCGCGCCTGCAGGTCGGTGAGCTGGTATTCCAGCTCATGCTCCTTGTTCAGCGGCCCGCAAGGGCAGACGATGGCGCCGATCTTCTGGATGCCGTAGTGCGCCATCACGTACTGCGGGCAGTTGTTCATGAACAGTGCCACGGGCTCGCCCTTGGCCACACCCAGCGCCTGCAGGCGCGCGGCAAATGCATCACTGGCCGCATCAAGCTGCGCCCAGGTGAGGGGCTGGCCGTACCAGAGGTAAGCGATGCGGTCGGGCGTTTCGCGCGCGTGGCGGCGCAGGTGTTCGTGCAGCGGCAGCTGCGGTGCGGTAGAAGGCATGGCGTTGTCTCCAAGGTGTCTGGAATCGCTGGTTCTTGGCGGCCACTCAGGGTTTTCTCTGAGCGCTCTCACCCGCCAGCGTCTTGCCAATATATACCGCCCGGTAGAACAATGCTACCCATGGGTATAACTTCAACGTCGCGTAAAGGACACCGATGAACCAGCAGCCCCCCGTGCAGGCCAGCGGCCGCCAGAAGGCCGCCACGGCCGGGTCGGACGAGAAGCGCGAACGCATCTTGCGCGCAGCCGAGGCGCTATTCGATGCGCAGGGCTACGCCAATACCACCATCGAGCAGATCGTGCAGCAGCTGGGCGTGACCAAGCCCTTTGTGTACTACTACTTCCGCAACAAGCAGGAGATCTTCGAGACGCTGTCGTGGGCGCCTGCCGTGGCATGTTTCACTGCGATGGACTTTGCGGCGGACGATGACCGGCCTGCCCATGTGAAGGTGACGGAAGGCATCGAGCGGCTGATCCGCGCCACGCTGGAGCACCACCCCTCGGCCTTCTTCCCGTACCGCGAGCCGCAGGTGTACCGGCCCGAGTACCTGGCGGCGCAAAAGGACCTGGCGAACCACTTCTACGACCGGCTGTGCGCGCTGCTCGAACAGGGCCGCGACGACGGCATGTTCGAGTTCAACGACACCAAGATCACCGCCCTGGCCGCTTGCAGCCTGCCCGGCTTTCTCTACAACTGGTACCGCCCTGACGGCCGCCTGTCGCAAGACGAGGTGGCGCAGGAGCTGGCGCAGCTGGCCTGGCGTGTGCTGGGGCTGCGGCGAACCCGCAAGCGCAACCCAGCCTGACGCGCACCGCAGCACCCCTACACCCAGCACAACAACCACCGGAGACAAAACCCATGAAAACCGTGTCCCTCACCCCCCTGGCCGCTGCGGCGGCACTACTCATCGGCACGGCCGCCAGCGCGCAGGAGACCTTCAAGGTCGCCTACATCGACCCGCTGTCGGGCCCGTTCGCCAACGTGGGTGAGCTGATGCTCACCCACACGCAGTACGCCATCGAGGACATCAACGCCAAGGGCGGCGTGCTCAAGGGCACCAAGCTGCAGCTGCTGCAGTTCGACAGCAAGCTCTCTGCGCAAGAGAGCCAGAGCGCGCTGCAGGCCGCCATTGACCAGGGAGCCAAGGCCATCGTGACGGGCGGCTCGGGCTCATCGGTGGTCACGGCGCTGGTGCAGGCGGCAGCGCGCCACAACCAGCGCAACCCGGGCAAGGAGATCCTGGTGCTGAACCACTCCTCCATCGACCCCGAGCTGACGGGCAAGGCGTGCAACTTCTGGCACTTCCAGTTCGAGGCCAACACGGCCATGAAGATGAAGGCCATCGCCAACTACATCAAGAAGCAGCCGGACATCAAGAAGGTGTACCTGCTGAACCAGGACTACGCCCATGGCAAGCAGTGGGCGCACTATGGCCGCGAGATGGTGGGCCTGGCGAGGCCCGACATCCAGTTTGTGGGCGAGGCGCTGCATCCCATCGGCCGCGTGAAGGACTTTGCGCCCTACCTCGCCAAGGTCAAGAGCACCGAGGCCGACTCGGTCATCACCGGCAACTGGGGGCAGGACATGACGCTGCTGCTCAAGGCGGCGGGTGACGCGGGCTACAACCTGCGCTACTTCAACCACAGCGCGGGCTCCATCCCCGGCACGGTGCTGGCGGTGTCGCAGGCCAAGCAAGGCCAGCTGACCTGGGTGGCCGAATGGCACCCCGGACAGGCCGACACCCCCAAGGTGGACGCGCTGGCCAAGACCTACAAGACCAAGACGGGCAAGGACTTCCTCGCGCCGCGCATCGAGATGACGCCGCGCTTCCTCGCCGCCGCCATCAACAAGGCCCAGTCCACCGACCCGGTGAAGGTGGCTCGCGCGCTGGAAGACCTGACGATTGATTCGGTGGTGGGCCCCGTGCGCATGCGCGGCGAAGACCACCAGCTGCTGCTACCCCAGGTGGTCAACACCATCGCGCCGGTGGACGGCAAGGCCGTGAAGGTGGGCTGGGAAGGCACCAACTATGGCTTTCGCACCGATGCGGCCTACACCGGCAATGAAATAGCCCAAGGCACCGAGTGCAAGATGACGCGGCCTTGATGCCACGGCGCCGAAGGGCGCCGAAATCCCCACAGCGGCAACCGCCACAGGCCGCCGCTACCATGGCCGGTCATTGCATTCATTGACCCGACCCACAAGGACCGCGCCCATGCCCGACTTTCGCAGCGACACCGTCACCCAGCCCACGCCCGCCATGCGCGAGGCCATGTTCAAGGCCCCGCTGGGCGACGATGTGTTTGCCGACGACCCTTCAGTGAACGCACTGCAGGAACATGCCGCCGAGCTGCTGGGTTTTGAGGCCGCGCTGTTCGCCCCCTCGGGCACGCAGACCAACCTGATCGCGTTGTGGGGCCACTGCCAGCGCGGCGACGAGGCCATCGTGGGCCAGAGCTGGCACACCTACCGCTGGGAGGCGGGTGGCATGGCGGTGCTGGGCTCCATCCAGCCCCAGCCCGTGGAAACGCAGCCTGACGGCACCCTGCGTCTGGCCGACATCGCCGCCGCGATCAAGCCCGACGACCCGCACTTTGCCCGCACCCGCCTGGTGGTGCTGGAGAACACGACCGGCGGCCAGGTGTTGCCCCCCGCCTACATCGCCGAGGTGGCACAGCTGGCGCGCAGCCGGGGGCTGGCGATGCACCTGGACGGCGCACGCATGTTCAACGCTGCCACGGCCAATGCCGCGCGCAACGGCACCGATGTGTATGCGGAAGCGCGCGCGCTGTGCAGCCACTTTGATTCCGCATCGCTGTGCCTGAGCAAGGGCCTGGGCGCGCCCGTGGGCTCGCTGGTGCTGGGCTCGCGCGACTTCATCCGGCAGGCGCGCCGCACCCGCAAGATCCTGGGCGGTGGCATGCGCCAGGCCGGGGTACTAGCCGCTGCGGGCCACTATGCGCTGCAGCACCATGTGCGGCGCCTGGCGGAAGACCACGCCCGCCTGGACCGGCTGGCGCAAGGGCTGGCTGAAGCCAACCGCAGCCACCCTGTGCTGCAGGGCAAGCTCACCGTGCTGCCGTGGCAGACCAACATCCTCTTCACCGACCTGCATGCAGAGGTGGCGCCCGCATTCACCGCCTGGCTGGCGCAGCACGGCGTGCGCGTCACCAGCAGCCTGTATGGCGGCGCGACCCGGCTGCGCTGGGTGACGCACCTGGATGTGAGCGAGGCGGATGTGACAGCGGCGCTGGACTGCGTGGCGCGCTTCACGCTGCCGGGCTGAACCCGTTCAAGCGGCGGGGTAGGCCCGTCCACCAAACACACCGGTGCCCACACGCACCAGCGTGCTGCCCGCCCGGATGGCGGCCTCCAGATCGGCCGTCATGCCCAGGGACAGGGTGTCGAACTTCCCCAGGCCCGGTTCGCCCAAGGCAGATATTTGGTCAAAAAGCCTCTTGGCGCTGGTGTGGATTGCCAGTTGCGCTTCCAATTCAGGAGCATGGTCCGGAATGCTCATGAGCCCCCGCACCACCAGCCGTGGCAGTTTTGCGACAGCCCGCACCAACTCCAGCGTTTCAGCAGGAGCCACACCTGACTTGGTGGGGCCTCCATCGATATTGACCTGGATACATATCTGCAGCGGCGGCAGGTGATCGGGCCGCTGGGCCGACAGGCGCTCGGCGATCTTGAGCCGGTCCACCGTATGCACCCAGTCAAAGTGCTCGGCCACCAGGCGGGTCTTGTTGCTCTGAATGGGGCCTATGCAGTGCCACTGCAGCGCCACATCGGGCAAGGCGGCGCGCACAGCCGCAATCTTGTCCACGCCTTCCTGGATGTAGTTTTCGCCGAAATCGCGCTGGCCGGCGACCACGGCCTCCAGCACCGCATCGGCGCCAAAGGTCTTGGAAACGGCCAGCAAGGAAACGCTGGCCGGATCGCGCCCGGCGGCTTTGCACGCCTGCGCCATCCTGCCCAGAACCTGTTGGAGGTTGTTAGCAATCGTGGTCATAATGTTTGGCAAGCGTACCAAACGATAGAGGGATTCCGTGGACATTACCCAACTGCTCGCGTTCAGCGTCAAGAACAAGGCCTCCGACCTGCACCTCTCCGCAGGCCTGCCGCCCATGATCCGGGTCCACGGCGATGTGCGGCGCATCAACGTCGATGCGCTGGACCACAAGACGGTGCATGCCATGGTGTACGACATCATGAGCGACGCGCAGCGCAAGACGTATGAAGAGTTTCTGGAAGTCGACTTCTCTTTTGAAATCGAAGGCCTGGCACGTTTTCGCGTCAACGCCTTCAACCAGAACCGGGGCGCCGCCGCCGTGTTCCGGACCATTCCAAGCAAGATCCTGACGCTGGAGCAGCTCAACGCACCCAAGATCTTCGGCGACCTGGCCCTCAAGCCGCGCGGCCTGGTGCTGGTGACCGGGCCTACGGGCTCGGGCAAATCCACCACGCTGGCCGCCATGGTCAACTACCTCAACGAAACCGAATACGGCCACATCCTCACGGTGGAAGACCCGATCGAGTTCGTGCACGAATCCAAGAAGTGCCTGATCAACCAGCGCGAAGTGGGGCCGATGACGCTGTCGTTCGCCGCCGCGCTGAAGTCCGCACTGCGCGAGGACCCGGACGCCATTCTGGTGGGTGAAATGCGCGACCTCGAAACCATCCGCCTGGCCATGACGGCGGCGGAAACGGGCCACTTGGTGTTTGGCACACTGCACACCTCCAGCGCTGCCAAGACGATTGACCGGATCATCGACGTGTTCCCGGCCGAAGAAAAGGAAATGGTGCGTGCGATGTTGTCCGAATCGCTGCAGGCCGTGATCTCGCAGACACTGTGCAAAACCAAGGATGGCTCGGGCCGCGTGGCCGCGCACGAGATCATGCTGGGCACCAGCGCCATCCGCAACCTGATTCGCGAGGCCAAGGTGGCGCAGATGTACTCCACCATCCAGACCAGCAACAGCGTGGGCATGCAGACGCTGGACCAGAACCTCACCGACCTCGTGCGCCGCAACATCATCAGCCCGGCCGAGGCCCGCAGCAAGGCCAAGATCCCCGAGAACTTCCCTGGCTGAGCCCCCCGCAGCACACACCCATGAACGACTTTGCGGCCCCTGCAGGCGCCGCATACCGGAGCCCGATATGAAAGGCATTCTGAGCCTTCTGAAAATGAAAACCCGGGGCGGCAAGCCTGCGGAAGACCACACGGATTCCGTGCTGTTCTCCACGGCCTTTGCAGGCCAGGGCGTAGACGATTCGATGCTGGTGCCCTGGGAGGCACGTGCCGTGGAAGTAGGCGCCAAACGCCTGCCCACCAGCCGAGGCGGCAAGCTGCTGCAAGGTCTGTGGGCCAAGGACAAATACATGGCGCACCTGGACAAGGACGCCGTGGAGCGCATGGAGCGCTTCTTCGAATTTGCGGCCATCCCGTCCAACCGCGATGTGATCCGCCAGGACGAGTACGGCAATTTCATGGTGGTGCTGCTCACGGGCACCATCGCCGTGGACCGTGTGCAGCCCTGGGGCGAGCAATTGCGCCTGGCCGAGACGCGGCCCGGTGACATCCTGGGCGAGATGTCGCTGCTCGACAGCGGCATCCGCTTTTCGGCCTGCACCACGCTCACTGACTGCGAGATCGCCGTGCTGAGCGCCGAAGCCATGGACGACATGATGACCAAGGACCCGCAGCTTGCAGCCAGCCTGATTGCACTGCTGGCCCGCAAGCTGTCGCTGCGCCTGCGTGTGGTGAGTGCGCGCCTGAGCGACAACCACAAGTAATGATGCGCCACGACAAGATCAATGATCGTCCAGCCGACGAACAGCCCCGGGAGAACTTCTGATGGAACGCGATCAGGCCAGTAAATTCATCAATGACCTGCTCAAGTTGATGGTGGGCCGCAACGGCAGCGACTTGTTCATCACCGCAGACTTTCCACCCGCCATCAAGGTGGATGGCAAGGTGACCAAGGTGTCGCCCCAGCCCCTCTCCCCCAACCACACGCTCACGCTGGCGCGCGCCATCATGAGCGACAAGCAGGTGGCCGACTTTGAACGCACCAAGGAGTGCAACTTCGCCATCTCGCCCTCCGGCATCGGCCGCTTTCGCGTCAACGCCTTCATCCAGCAAGGACACGTGGGCATGGTGATGCGGACGATTCCGCTCACGCTGCCCACCATCGACGGCCTGGGCGTGCCGCAGGTACTCAAGGAAGTGACGATGACCAAGCGCGGCCTGTGCATCCTGGTGGGTGCCACGGGCTCGGGCAAATCGACCACGCTGGCCGCCATGGTGGACTGGCGCAACGAGAACTCGTTCGGCCACATCATCACGGTGGAAGACCCGGTGGAATTCGTGCACCCACACAAGAACTGCGTGGTCACGCAGCGCGAAGTGGGGCTGGATACCGACAGCTGGGAAGCGGCCCTCAAGAACACGCTGCGCCAGGCGCCCGACGTGATCCTGATGGGCGAAATCCGCGACCGCGAGACGATGGAACATGCCGTGGCCTTTGCCGAAACCGGCCACCTGTGCCTGGCCACGCTGCACGCCAACAGCGCCAACCAGGCGCTGGACCGCATCATCAACTTCTTTCCTGAAGAGCGCCGCGCGCAGTTGCTGATGGATTTGTCGCTGAACCTGCGCGCCATGGTCTCACAGCGCCTGATCCCCAAGCAGGACGGCAAGGGCCGTGCGGCTGCGGTGGAGATCATGCTGAACACGCCGCTGATCTCCGACCTGATCTTCAAGGGCGATGTCTCCGAGATCAAGGAGATCATGAAAAAGAGCCGCAACCTGGGCATGCAGACCTTTGACCAGGCGCTGTTCGACCTGTACGAGGCCAACGTGATCAGCTACGAAGACGCGCTGCGCAACGCCGACTCGCTCAATGACCTGCGCCTGCAGATCAAGCTCAACAGCCAGCGCGCCAAGTCGCCAGACCTGGCTTCGGGTACCGAGCATTTCGCGATCGTGTGACAACCCCCTGAGCGGCTGCGCCGCTTCCCCCTTCTCTCGCGCGGCGCGGGAAGGGGGACGACGCCAGTGGCCTGGCAAAGCCAGTTCCACGGCGTCCGCTGGCCCAGGCCGCGCCAGTTTCAAACGCCGTCGACATGGCGGCCTTTTCTCACAAGAACCATTTCCATGCCAAGCACCAACCCCCGCAACTACGACGCCACCCCTTCCCGCAAGGTCGCCTTTCTGGGCTTGGGTGTGATGGGCTACCCGATGGCCGGACACCTTGCACTGGCCGGGCATGAGGTGACGGTTTACAACCGGACCGCTACTAAATCAATAGCTTGGTGCGCAGAGTATCCAAGCGCCAATGCGCCAAAACACGCTGCAACGCCGCGCGAAGCCGCTGCGGGCGCGGACATCGTGTTCTGCTGCGTGGGCAACGACGATGACCTGCGCTCTGTGACGCTGGGTGCGGACGGCGCCTTTGCGGGCATGAAGCCGGGTGCGATTTTTGTGGACCACACCACGGCATCGGCCGAGGTGGCGCGCGAGCTGTACGCAGCCGCCCAGGCGTTGGGCCTGCAGTTTGTGGATGCCCCCGTGTCGGGCGGCCAGGCTGGCGCGCAGAACGGCCTGCTCACCGTGATGTGCGGCGGCGATGCCGCAGCCTTCGAGGCAGCCCAACCCGTAGCCATGGCGTTCTCGCGTGCCTTCACGCTGCTGGGTGCCAGTGGCTCGGGCCAGCTGGCCAAGATGGTCAACCAGATCTGTATTGCCGGGCTGGTGCAGGCCCTGTCCGAGGCCGTGGCCTTTGGCCAGAACGCGGGGCTGGACATGAAACAGGTCCTCGACGTGATCGGCAAAGGCGCCGCCCAAAGCTGGCAGATGGACAACCGTGGCAAGACCATGGTGGACGGCAAGTTCGACTTTGGCTTTGCCGTGGACTGGATGCGCAAGGACCTGGGCCTGGTGCTCGATGAGGCCAAGCGCAACGGTTCACGCGTGCCGGTGACGGCCCTGGTGGACCAGTTTTATGCCGATGTGCAGAAAATGGGAGGCAACCGCTGGGATACATCGTCCCTCATCCAGCGGTTGAAATAAAGCACCCCGTGGGCGCTTCGCGCCCTCCCCCAGCGCCCGCAAGTGCAACTCTGCATTCGCAGCTTGGCGGCCCTTGCGCGGGGGTGCTGGCCTCGGCCACGCCAGTTTCACGCAGCCGCGCGCGGTGCGGAGTCCCCAAGAAAAAATCCCGGGTTGCGTGGTGCGAGCCGGGATTTTTTTGATCTACCAGTTGTGCAGGCTGTCGAGCCGGCTGAAAACGATCTTCAGCCCCCAGAGGGCTTGGTGTCATCCGTGGTGACGGGTGCAGGCTGCGGAGCGATGCGGCGCAGTTCTTCTTCCGAGACAATCTCGAACACACGCACCACCTTGCTCACGCCGCTCACCCCGCGCGCAATCTCGGTGGCCCGGTTGGCTTCGCGCTGCGACACACGGCCCATCAGGTAGACAACGTTGCGCTCGGTCACCACCTTGAAGGAATTGGCCGAGATGTCCTGCGCGTCCACCAGGCTGGCGCGGACCTTGCCGGTGATGAAGGTGTCGTTGGAACGCTGGCTCAGGGTGCTGGAGAAGGTGGTGATGGTCAGGTCGTTCACCACCGAGCGCACGTTCTCCACCTGCGACACCAATTGCTCGACGGCCTGGCGCTCCTGCGCATTGGGGACTTCGCCCGTCAGCAGGGCCTGGCGGTTGTAGCTCGTCACGTTCACGTGCACGCGGTCGCCAAAAGTCTCGCGAATACGGTTGGCCGCGCGCAGTTCGATGCCTTCATCCTCGATCTGGGTGCCCGCCGTGCGGCGGTCCACGGCCATCACGCCACCCACTACGGCGCCCCCGACGATCAGCGGCGCGCAGGCCGACAGGCCTGCAGCGAGGGCGGCAGCGGCAAGCACGGTGCACACCGTGCGCTGGGTACGGTTCATGGTTGTTTGCTTCATAGCGGATTCTCCTGTTCACCAAGTAACTGGGCGTCCACACCATCGCTCAGGCAATGCAGCACCAGGGCATGGACTTCGCGCACGCGGGCTGCGCGGTCGTGGGGCACGCTGATCAACACGTCGGTTTCGCGCAGCATGGCGGCCAGCTTGCCGCCGGTGCGGCCGGTCAGCACCACCACGGTCATGTCGCGCTCGTGGGCGGCTTCGGCAGCGGCCAGCAGGTTGGCGTCGTTGCCGGACACCGACAGGGCCAGCAGCACGTCACCGGCCTGGCCCAACGCACGCACCTGGCGGGCAAACTGCTGGGCGGCGTCGTGGGTACCTCCTGTGGCGGCCGTCAGCAGCGTGCTGTCGGAGGTCAGGGCCAGCGCTGCCAGCTCGGGGCGTTCGCGCTCGAAACCCGCCACGCAAAACGCAGCGAACTGCTGCGCCTCGGCGGCCGAGGGGCCGTTGCCACAGGCCAGCACCTTGCCGCCGCTGGTCACACAGGCCAGGACGGCCTGCACGGCGGCGGCGATGGGGTGGCTCAAAACCTGCGCGGCCTGGTACTTCAGGTCGGCGCTGTCGATGAAATGCTGTTGGATGCGTTGCTCAAGCATGAGGGCTCGATGATACCCGCCGCGTGTTACAGCTTTTGTAGCAAACCGTAGTCACTGGCATTGCGTTGGAGCCCGAATGGGGGACAGGGAACGGATGGGGTCACTGCGCATCAAAGGCCGCCTTGAGCCACTGCACCGAAGCCTCGACCAGCACCACATCAAAACGGCAGGGCGGCGGTGATGGCAGGCGCAGCAGGTAGTGCCGGGCCGCAAAAATGATGCGCTGCTGCTTGGTGACGCTGATGCTGGCCCCCGCGCCGCCGAACGCGCTGCCCGCCCGGCTGCGCACCTCCACAAACACCAGCGTGCCATCCCGCTCGCGCATCACCAGGTCAATCTCGCCACCGCCGCGCCCGGGCGTCCGATAATTGCGCACCACCAGTTGCAGGCCAGCCGCCTGCAGATGGGCCAGGGCCTGGTCCTCCGCCACATTGCCGCGTTCGCGCGTGGTGGCGGCAGGGGCAGCCGGGCCAGAGCCCCCCGCCGGTTTTCTCTTTCCAAGGAATTTCATTGAGCGCATCTTTCGCTTCAGCCCAGGGCGCCGCGCGCGAAGCGGCGGCTGCGCAGCATTATCCCGAGGGCGCCTTGTACGTGGTGGCCACGCCCATTGGCAATCTGGCCGACATCACCCTGCGCGCGCTGCACGTGCTGCAAATGGCCGACACCGTGGCCTGCGAAGACACGCGCCACACGCAGTCCATGCTGCGCGCCTACGGCATCGACAAAGGTGCCGCCCAGCTGCTGGCCGTGCACCAGCACAACGAGGCCGAGGCCGCCCAGAACGTGGTACAGCGGCTGCAGCAGGGGCAGCGCGTGGTGTATGTGAGCGACGCAGGCACGCCTGGCGTGAGCGACCCCGGCGCCCGGCTGGTAGCCGCCGTGCAGGCGGCCGGCCTGCGTGCCGTGCCCCTGCCCGGCGCCAGCAGCATCACCACGGCGCTGAGCGTGGCCGGTGCCGTGGCCCACAGCACCGAGCATGGCGGCTTCGTGTTTGCGGGCTTTCTGCCCGTGAAGAACGCGGAGCGCGCCACGGTGATTGCGCAGCAGCTGGCCCACGAGCCGCGCTGCGTGGTGCTGCTCGAAGCCCCCCACCGCATCAACGAATTGGCCCTGGCCCTGGCGGTGCTGGGCGATCGCCCGGTGACCCTGGCGCGGGAATTGACCAAGCAGTTCGAGGAAGTGACCACGCGGCCCGCCAGTGAGCTGACGGCGTGGCTGGACGGCGCGCCCCAGCGCTCGCGCGGCGAGTTTGTGGTGCTGCTGCACCCGGTGGCGGTGGCCAGTGACGATGGCGCCAGCCTGCGGGTGTTGCGCCTGCTGGTGCAGGAGCTGCCGCTGAAAACCGCCGTGCGCCTGGCTGCCGAGATCACGGGTGCATCGCGCAATGTGCTGTACGACACGGCCCTGGCGTGGAAGCGCAGCGGCGCGAGCGGGGAAGATGAGGACGAAGCAGGCGACGCCGGGAGCTGATAACACCTCGGATTTCAGGTCAAATTGGCACCTAGCGCTTGATGGACAAGCGCTGATAGCTATATTTTTAATAGCATTTCATCCGCCACAGCGAATCCACCACCGGCCCTGGTGCCGCCGCCCCCTCCGGATCTATCGCCCTGACACCGCCAACCCGGCCGCCACCCCGCCAAACAAATCGCCTTCCACCTGCGGAGTGTCGGGAAACGCCGCTTTGAGCGCCTGCCGCAGCGGCCGCAGGGCCGACGAGCCCCCGGTGAGATAGATTGCATCCAGCCCCTGCACACCCAAGCCCGCCAGCTGCACACATTCCTGCGCGCAGGCGACCACCTGTTCGAGGGGTTGCAACAGGGACTGCGCCAGTCCCTCCGGTGTCACGGCGGCACCGAGCCCGGCCTCGATCCAGTCCAGCGGCATGGGCGCTTCGGCATCGGCCAGCGAGGCCGCAATCTTGGCCTGCTCCACCGTGTTGGCCATGCGGTGCCCCAGGCGCTCGTGCAGCACCCGCATGAGCCGCGCGTGCAGCCGTGCATCGGAATAATCGGTGCGCAGGTTCTGCGCATCGCGCAGCGCGCGCGGCGAGTACAGCCACTGGATCAGATGCCAGGTGGACAGGTCAAAAAACACCCGGCTGGGCACCTCGCGCCCCGTGGGCCCGGTGTGCCGAAACCCGAGCAAGGGCATCAACAGGTCCAGGCTCAGCCGCCGGTCAAAGTCGGTTCCACCCACGTGGACGCCGGTGGTGGCCAGCACATCGCTGCCGCGCTCGGCGCGCGCCATGCGCTCCGGCCCCAGCCGCACCACCGTGAAGTCCGAGGTACCGCCGCCAATGTCCACCACCAGCACCAGGGACTCCTGCGCGATGCGCTGTTCGTAGTCCAGCGCTGCGGCAATCGGCTCCAGCTGGAACGACACCTCGGCAAACCCCGCATCCAGCGCAGCCTGGCGCAACGCATCTTCCGCCTGCTGATCGCGGTCGGCATCCCCATCCACAAAATGCACCGGCCGCCCCATCACCACCCGGGCAGGCATGCCGCCCAGCTCATCGCGCGCCCTTTGCACCAGCATGCGCAAGAAGAGGCTGATGATGTCCTGGTAGCTCACCATCTTGTTGTGCACCGCCGTCTTGTCCTGCAGCAGCGCACTACCGAGCAGGCTCTTGAGCGACCGCATCAGACGCCCCTCGGTGCCCGCCAGATACTGGCCCACGGCATCGCGACCAAAGTGCGTGCGGTGATCCTCTGCGTTGAAGAACAGTGCAGTGGGCAGTGTGTGCGCACTCCCTTCCAGCGCAATCATCCGCGCCAACCCCGCCCCCTGGCGCACGGCCATCGCGGAGTTGGAAGTGCCAAAGTCGATACCGAGGGTGGTGTCCTTCAGGAGGGGCATGGGTGAAGTGTCGAAGCGATGAGGAAGTGTTCAACGCACACCCGCCACAGCCTCGGTGAACGCAAACATCGGATGCGGTGCTGCGGCGAGAAGAATGCTCTGGGCAGCTTGGTGGCGCGACAGGAGACCCGTCCAGAGCCCCTCCGAGGCACGACCCAGCGCCGTGGACACCGCATGCAGAATGGAAAAAGCCCTTGATTAGCAAAAATCAAGGGCTTTTATTTGGTGGCCTGGGGCGGAATCGAACCACCGACACAAGGATTTTCAATCCACAAACAAAAGCCCTTGAAATCAAAGACTTGCGAAAAATACTGTCTACAAACACCTTTACTCCGCATGGATGGGTTCAAAGGCGAAATTCGAAAAAGGAAGGCGATTGTAGAAGGTCGGAGACTTGACGATCCGCACGAGTATTGTTAAATTTTTACCGCTCACCTAACTGGTGAAGTGTCTGCATCAGCAGACTGTCTGGTTGGCTCTCAGAGCCGCCCCCCAGCGCGTTCTTGTGGCTCAGCCCGGGCGTGCACCTCGTGACTTCCTCGCGGAAGTTCTTAGTGCATTTTCTCGGAGCTAAACAATGCCCAACCTTCGTCAGCGACGCCAGCGCGCATTTCACCAACAACAAGGCCTTTGCTACTATTGCCAGCGTCCCATGGCACCGGCAACCGCCTCAGATGCAATAAACCGCTGCACAGCGGAGCACTTAATCCCGAAAGTAGAGAAGGGAAGCGATTCCCAGTGGAATCTGGTTGCGGCATGCTGGTTCTGCAACTTCCACCGTCACGAGGGTAGGCGGAGTGCTCAAACGCCGGCCGAGTGGGCAACCCACGTTCGATATCAGGTGCACCGCGGACGTTGGCCAACCACCTACATAGCCGCATCGATTTCGTCAGAAATCGTTGCGGAACAAGCACCGCTGACAGGGGGCATGATGTCCCCTTCCCTGCTATCCTTAGCCGATGCCCAGCAAACCCAAGCCACGCAAAACACCCATCGCCACCAAAGAGCAGGCGGCGGAACGCTACGCGCTGATGGATAACGCTATACGCGCTGGCGGCTATCGGATCGATGAGCTGGAATCGGCCCTGGGCATGTACATGATGGGCTTCCACTACGGTTGGAAGGTGCTGCAGCTGATTCACAGCAAGAAGACGATCAAGAAGTACGAAACGCTTCTGGGCATCAAGATCACGGAAGTGTTCGATGAGTTCGGTCCGGATGCGGATCGAACCAATGCCTACGCGCTGATTCAGGCCGCATCCAACTTCTGGAAGCTGGTTTCTGGCGACGATAAGCCAGCGCTCCCCATCGACAAGCGCGAGCTGACCGAATAAGGGAACTACAAATCCCTTGACTGGAGTTTCAAATCCCCTTTAAATAGGGGACATGAAATTCCCTTTATCTACACCAACGACCGGCAGCAGGGCGCCTGCGGGCGCCGGCGCGCAGGCGGAGCGCGCGGCGGGCGCGCAAGCGCCTGCTGGGCTTGTCTCAATTAAAACAAGTGACACGCTCAGTCCAGACGAAGTAGAGATAGATCAGAAGAAGGCACGACTCACACGCCTTCGACGTTCAGTCCTCACTGCTGCCCACTTGTTCCAACAGCCGTGGTCCGGATTCAGGACTCGCACGGCCATGCTCACGCTGACCTACCGCGATGTCGACGCGTTCGAGCCTTGCCATATCTCCCTGCTGGTCAAGCACATCCGCCAATGGCTGCAGCGCCGAGGCTATCGCATGTTGTACGTCTGGGTTGCAGAGCTTCAACAACGAGGCGCTTTGCACTACCACGTGCTTATCTGGCTCCCCAAGGGCCTGACTCTCCCCAAACCCGACAAACAAGGATGGTGGCCCCATGGAAGCACACGAATCGAGTGGGCCAAGCGCCCTATCGGATATCTCTGCAAATACGTCAGCAAGCTGGATATCGAGGGCGGACTTCCGAAGGGTGCTCGACTTCACGGAGCAGGCGGATTCGTCCCGGTCGCTCAGCAGATTCGACAATGGTTCAACCTGCCCACATGGCTCAAGCATCTCGCCGGAGTCGGCAGCAAATTTGTGCGGATTAAAGGTGTTGGCTTGGTGGATCGGGCTTCGGGGGTTTGCGTGCAAACGCCCTGGCGGGTGTCCATCAGCGGCAAGCGCATCACTGCGCAAAAGGTTTTCGAATACATCGGGGGAATGAAAAACGTCGCAGGGCCCTACTCGTGCCTTGGACGCCCGAACCTTTTTGCACCTGCGGCACCATGAATAGCGATCCCCTATTCCTCACACCCGACGAAGTAAGCACGCTCACCGGCTTTCGACTGCCATCGCGCCAAGTGCAATGGCTGCGCACCAAGGGCTGGCGCTTTGAGATCAACGGCAATCGTCAAGCCATCGTGGCACGCAAATACGCTGAAAAGATGCTGGGTTGCGGGGCCCCCGAGGAACAGGGCTACCAGCCCAATTTCCGGGCGCTGCAGGGGGCGTAATGGGGCGTCGTAGACAATCCAACTTCGATGACCCACCGCGCTTCCACCGCAAGGGCAATGTCTGGTACCACGTGAGCGGCACCCTGCCCCGCGTGTGGAGCAAGCTCTCCAACGACCGGGCCGAAGCCCTGCGCCTGTGGGCCCTGCGTGAAGGTGTGCGAGACGACGAATCAACGCGGCTTTTTTCGGTGGTGGCTAGGCGGTACGTGCGCGAGGTGTTCCCCACCAAGAGCGTGCAGACCCGGCGCGACAACGACAAGGAACTCGCCAACCTGCTGCGCGTGTTCGGCCACATGCCCATCGAGGCCATCGCGCCCATGCACATCCGCCAGTACATGGACCTGCGCGGCCAGGTGGCAAAGGTGCGCGCCAACCGCGAGAAAGCCCTGTTCTCGCACATATTCAACAAGGCCCGGGAGTGGGGTTTCACCACGGCGCAGAACCCCTGCCAGGGCGTGAAGGGCTTCAAGGAAACGGGGCGCTCGCGCTATGTCACCGATGAGGAATTCGACCGCGTGCGGGCTAACGCACATTGCACAGTGGTAGATGCGATGGACATTGCCTTGCTGACGGGACAGCGGCCGGCCGATGTGCTCAAGATCAAGTGCACCGACATTCGGGATGGGGCTTTGTGGATTGTGCAGAACAAAACCGGGACACGCCTGGGCATCGAGATAACGGGCGAGCTGGCCGCCGTGATCGAACGCATCAACCAACGGCCCAGGAAGGCCATCAGCGCGTTTCTGATTCAGGACGAGAACGGACAGCCGCTCACCCAGGGGGCGCTGCGCTCACGCTTTGACAAGGCGCGCACGCTGGCGAAGGTGGATTTCCAGTTCCGGGACATTCGAGCGAAGGCGGCCACCGACACTGGCGACCTGGCCCATTCTCAGAAACTGCTGGCCCACAAGAATCGAGAAATGACCGAGCACTACATTCGCGCTCGACAAGGAGAACTCGTCAGACCGCTACGCTGAAGGGCTATGAGGCACAAAACCCCGCTGGAGGATGGCGCTCAAAGCTTGTCGTCCAGCGGAAGTTACTTCGAAAACTCCATTGGCGCTAGCATCCCGAAAGATCAGTTTTAGACCCAATAGTTGATCTATAAGGGTAGCGACCAAGTGAGGCTCAGCGCCAGGAAACTGCGCAGCTAACATCTCCCCCGTGAACCTCCGCTTATTGCGAACTGCATAAAGTGCCATCGCTTGATCGGCTGTCAATCCTCGCCGAGCCAGCGACCCAACGGTTCCCTGAGCAACTCCATAGAAGTCATCCTCCTGCAGACTGAACTTCCGCTCAACGCTTTGATTCTCCGGTTCGTCTGGATCTACGACCTGCTCACTTTTTTGCTCAGCACCCAGAGAGTCGGAATCTTGAGCACTAGACCCCGTTTGCGCGAGTCTTTCTTCCAACTCCTTTTTCTGGGATAGCGCCAGATCCAACTGAGCCTCCACCTCCTCGAATTTCTCAGACAGGGTGCGGACCTCATCAATCCGACGCCGACGCTCGGACGTTAGCGCCTCCCTCAAGCGCAATGCTGAAGCTCGAGGCAGTGGAGTCTCCCCGGCCACTTCCAAAAGGAGTTCAATTGTTTTCTTCTCACGCTCCTTGAGAAACCACGTGACCCACCGATGTACAAATGGACTGATCAGTACGAATGTGACCGCGACCAAGAGAGGATAGGCGAACGCAAACCATCCCCAATGCCACCACTCCGGATAAAGCCGCGTATCGATGTAAGTGATTTTTTCAGCTGTCGACTGGTCGCCGAACAACACCAAAAGCAACCGAAAATTCAGCACGCCCCACGCTATCAGATAGCAAACGTACAGAGGGTTGGCCAACCGATCTTTCAGATAGGTCTGAAATGAGGCGAGGAGGTCTCGAACTGCATCCATGGCGGAACAGGAAGAGTTGTAGAAAGAACCGATTCGGTAGTAGAAACGCCCCAGAACCCTTTCGGGCGCTGGGGCGCATCATATTTGGTGGCCTGGGGCGGAATCGAACCACCGACACAAGGATTTTCAATCCTCTGCTCTACCGACTGAGCTACCGGGCCTGAGCCTCAAATTATAACCAGAAAAAAATGCCGTTTTGGCGAAACCGCCAATAATTTCTTGCAAGCCTACCCGCGTTTGCCCCGGCCCAGATCGACACCCAGCTGGCGCAGCTTGCGATAAAGGTGCGTGCGCTCCAGGCCCGTCTTTTCGGCCACGCGCGTCATGGAACCGCCTTCGCGGGCCAGGTGGAATTCGAAATAGGCTTTTTCAAACCCATCGCGCGCTTCGCGCAGGGGGCGGTCCAGGTCAAACCCTTGGTGCGCGTGCGGGCCAGCCTCGACGCCAGCCATGATGGCCGACACAGTAGGCAGTTGCGAAAACGTGGGGTCGGCCGGGGTATGGACGGGCGCTGGGGCAGCAGCCACCGGGGCGGACTGGTGGGCAGCGTTGCGTGCCAGGCCCTGCTCCACCGCCTTGAGCAGCTTTTGCAGGGTGATGGGTTTTTCAAGAAACGAGAAGGCGCCGATCCGGGTGGCCTCTACGGCGGTGTCGATGGTGGCGTGGCCACTCATCATGATCACGGGCATGGTCAGCACGCCCGCTGTGGCCCATTCCTTGAGCAACGAAACCCCGTCGGTGTCCGGCATCCAGATGTCGAGCAGCACGAGGTCGTAGGTGTTGCCTGCCCGGGCCGTGCGCGCCTGGGTGGCGTTTTCTGCGAGGTCTACGCTGTGACCTTCGTCGTTCAGGATTTCCGACAGCAGATCACGAATGCCGAGCTCATCGTCGACCACCAGAATGTTTGCCATGTGTGTTGAAGCGCCTTGGGGTACTGCGGGGCGGTGTTGTTATGACGCCACCGCTGGTTCAGGGGCGAATGATAACGACACTTGGGCCCCCCGCAATACGCCATCTTCGGTCCGATTCGACAAGTCAATGCGCGCACCGTGCTCATCGGCAATCTTTTTGACCACGGCCAGACCCAGGCCGGTGCCCCGGGGCTTGGTGGTGACGTAGGGCTCGAAGGCGCGCTGCAGGATGTGCGCAGGAAAGCCCCCCCCGCTGTCAGAAACCGTGAGCCGCACGCGGCGCGAGGACTCACTCCAGCGAGTGCTGATGCGTACCGGGGGGACGGGCTCCGAGGTTCCAGCGCGCGCCTGCTCGGTGGCGTCTTGCGCGTTTTGCAGCAGGTTGTGCACAACCTGCCGCAGCTGCTGCGCATCGCCTGCGATAGAGGGGCAGCGCGGGTCCAGCTCGGCTTCTACGCGCACGGCGGCGTTCTCTTCGCCGTAGAGATGGAGCACGTCGGCCACCAGGGCATTGAGGTCCAGCGCATGGAGTTCTGCAGCAGGCAAGCGTGCGTAATCGCGGAATTCGTTGACCAGCCGCTTCATCGCATCGACCTGATCCACGATGGTCTTGACGGACTTGGCGAGGATGGCCTGTTCAGGGCCGGGCAGCTTGCCAGAGAGCTTCATTTCCAGCCGCTCCGCAGACAGCTGGATGGGCGTAAGCGGGTTCTTGATTTCGTGCGCCAGGCGCCGCGCCACCTCACCCCAAGCCTGCGCGCGCTGGGCGGAAACAATTTCCGAAATGTCGTCAAAAACCAACAGTCTGGCCGAATCGGGCAGTTCCGCCCCCCGCGCGACGAGGCTGGTAGCGTGTTGCCCGACGCCGCCAGAAGACGCATGCAGCTCAAAAGGCTGCTGCCAGTGGTCCAGTCCATGGCGTTCGTGGTCGCCCAGGAAAGCGTCGAAGTGCCCTTGCACCGACGCCGCAAACTCGGCGAGCCCGGGCACTTCGGACAGGGGACGCCCCTCATAGGCCGCCATCGGTGCGCGCAGGATGCGGGTGGCACCGGGGTTGGACGAGCGGATCAAGCCCTGGGCATCCAGCACGATGACCCCGGCCGTGAGGTTGTCCAGGATGGTCTGCAGGTTGGCGCGTGCGGCATCGACTTCGCCCATGCTCTGCTCCACGGCATGGCGGGCGTCGGACAACTGCTGGGTCATCAGTGCAAAAGAGCGTGTAAGTCCACCCAGCTCATCCTTGCCCTGCAATGCAGCCTTGGGGCTGAGATTGCCAGCCGCCACCTCGCGCACCCCCTCGGCCAGCACCAGCAGCGGGCGGGCCAGCTGGTTGCCCAGCAATACCGCCAGCAACACGGCGCCAAAGACAGCCAGGAACAGGCTCAGCGTGAGCGTGCCCACATACATGCGCCGCAGCCCCCCACGGGCCAAGGCTCGCTCCTGGTATTCGCGGTTGGCCTCCTGCACGGCGATGGCGTTGGCCACCAGCGCAGGCGGCAGGGGCAATGTGGCCTGCAGGTATCGGGGCTCCACGAGCAAGCCGACGCTGGGGCTGCTGACCAGCGCCAGCACTTTCACGCGCGCATTCTGTGCTGCGGCAGGGTCCGAAATATCGTCCAGGCCCTCGATCTGCGCGGTGGCGCGCTGCTGCCGCACGGTGCGCAGCAACGCCACGCCGGGCCGGTCGGGGTTCAGGCTAAAGCGCGATTGGCCTGCACTGGCTACCGCCTGGCCCGCAGCATTCCAGAGTACGACGTCGGTGGCTCCCAGCTGGTCGCGGATGCGCTCCAACACCAGACCAGCCGCAGCATCGGGCACCTGCGCCACTTGGGCACTGGCATTGCGCGCTTTTGAGGCCATGTCGGCGGCCAGCGAATCCAGCGACACACGGGCCAGGTTCACCCCCGCTGACAGAGCGCCCTCCACTTTCACATCGAACCAGCTCTCAATGGACCGCGTGACAAACTGGTAGGACACCACATAGATCAGCAGCCCCGGCATCAGCCCCACCAGCGCAAAGATGGCTGCAAGCTTGACCAGCAGTCGGCTGCCAAAGCGCCCTTTGCGCAAGCGCATGCCCAGCCGCACTGCCACCCACACGAGCACGGCCAGCAGCAGCACGGCCACCAAAACGTTCACGCCAAAAAGCCAGGCGTAGTTGCGCTCGTACAGCGCGCGGTTGTTGGTGGCCAGGGTGAGAAGGAACAACAGCACCATGCCGATGGCCGACATGATGGCGGCTCCAACCCCCACGGCCCAGCGCACGGCGCGCGACTGGCGTGCGGCGGCATGGGCCGACGCGGAAGCTCCCGTCTGAGAAGACTCTGGAGGGCTCACTTGGCGAAGGTCTCTGCAGCCAGGCGTTGGCTGCGGGACACCAGGAGATTCCAGCCCGAGCGCCCGACGGCACCGATCTGGAAGGGTCGGGGCAACTGCGACATATCAAGCCGGAACCGGAAATTGACCGTATGGACGGCATCTGCCTCAATCACATCGCGTTCAGCGATCTTCCATCGCGAAATGCGCTGAATGGCCGACAACGCATCGGCATAACTGTCAAAATTCTGACCCAAAACCACCCCCAGGCCACTGTTGGTGAAAGGTACCGGGGAGATGTTCAGACGCCAACGTCGCGTCAACGGCTGATAACTTAGCCGCAGATAGCGGGTGGTTTCAGCCACTTGGCGGTCAGACCAGTACCAGCGGTCTCGCAAAACCTGGGCCTCGGCCACGAAGAACATGGGAATGCCCTTGTACAGCGCATCCTCGGCGAGCTCCGGCAGCACAAATTGCAGTGTGGTGCTGAGGTAGAGGCCATCCTCGGCACGGTCCAGCCGAAGTTCGCCCACCTCGGGGTCCACCGGCTGACCAGCGATAGCCGACTGCACCATTGCGGCCCATGCCACCCAGAGAAAGAGCGCACAGATCGCCACCCAACGAGCCCCACGGAACTCATTGCGGCGATTTTTGCAACAGTGCGTAAAAAAATCCGTCGTGGTCACCCGACCGATTGTCCGGGACAGCTCCGGGCTTGTCCCCGTTGGCGGGGATTAAATGACCCGGCGACGGCAGCAATTGCGCATCGGTGTTGTGTGCAAGAAACGTTTGCACCTGGTCGTCGCCTTCGGCACGGAACACGGAACACGTGCAATACAGCAGCCGTCCGCCAGAGCGCAACAGCGGCCACAGGGTCTTGAGCAACCGGGCCTGCAGGCCTGCAAGCTGCGCAATATCGCTCTCGCGGCGCAGCCAGCGCACATCCGGATGGCGGCGCACGATGCCCGAGGCCGTGCAGGGCGCATCCAGCAAGATGGCATCGAACTGGGCACCATCGCAATGCTGCTGCCACCAGTCTTGCGGACGCGCCGCATCAGCCACCACCACTTGGGCGCGCAGCCCCAGGCGCTGCAAGGTCTCACCAATGCGCGCGCTGCGGGTGGCATCGATCTCCAGCGCAGTGACCTGTATCGGCGCACCAACGCCTGCCCACTCCAGAAGGTGGGCGGTTTTACCCCCAGGCGCCGCACAGGCGTCGAGCACCCGCACAGGCCGGGTGAGGTCCAGACCTTCAAGTAACAGAGGCGCAGCCATCTGGGCTGCGGCATCCTGCACCGAGACCCAGCCCTCTTCAAACCCCGGCAGCGATTGCACGGGCACGGGGTGCTGCAATACCAGTCCCACACTGCCGGATGGAATTGCTTCTAAATTGATAGCTGCTAGCGCTTTCTGGTAAAGCGCTAGAGTGGTTTTTTGTGCATTGACCCTCAGCGTCATCGGTGCGTGGGCATTGTTGGCCTGCAGAATCTGCTCCCAGTGCTGGGGATGGTCCTTGCGCAGGCGCTCGACCCACCACACCGGATGGTTCCAACGGGCCAGCGGATCGCCATCGGTGCGGGCAACCAGCGCTTCGCGTTCGCGCAGAAAGCGGCGCAAGCAACCGTTGAGGAATGAAGCCTGCGCACGCGTGGACGCGCTGCGTTTGGCCGCTTCCACCACCTGGTTCACCAAGGTGAACGGCTCGTACGGCGACTCCTCAGGGTTCCAGCACAGCGCCAGCGCCGTACACAACAGCGCATCCGCAGCCGGTGGAGGCGTGCGTGCAACCATCTGGCGGCGCAACGCCTCCGCCCGTCCGGCCTGGCGCAGCACCTGGAACAGGAGAGACTGCACCCCAGGGCGCAGAGCTGTGTCTACCGCCGCCAGTGCTGCGGTGCCCGACTGCCCGGCGCGAATGGCCTGCAAGGCACTGGCCACAGCCTCCAACTGTTGCCATAGCGCTACGGGCTGACCGCCCGCCCCCGGGCGACTGGCGCCGCCCGGGCCGGAAAGCGTCCGGTCACGGGCTGGCGCGTTGTTGGCTCTGTCGGCTCGCTTGTTAGGCCCGGGGCGGGACGCAGGGCGTGGGGGTTGTTGTCGTGGTGCGGGTGGGTTCATTGTGGTCCTGGCAACCTTTCTACAGCCCGCGGGCGGCCTTGAATCCGAACACCCAGGCCAGCAGGTTGGCTGGAAACTGGGCAATGGCAGCGTTGTAGTGCAACACCGCTTCGTTGAAAACACGCATCGCCTGGTCGT
This sequence comes from Acidovorax sp. NN32, assembly GCF_057597245.1. Classification (NCBI taxonomy): domain Bacteria; kingdom Pseudomonadati; phylum Pseudomonadota; class Betaproteobacteria; order Burkholderiales; family Comamonadaceae; genus Acidovorax; species Acidovorax sp. NN32. Next base: position 489,669 of record NZ_CP199679.1, on the reverse strand, counting down.
TCTGCAGAACATGCTCGTCCCACCGAACCTGCCACAGCGATGGGGACACGGGCGGCGCGTCCGCAGCGGCGGTAGCCACAGACGTCTGCGCCCGGGTCGCTTGCCCACTGTTGTGTGTGGCCTTCTGCCAGGACGCATGGAGCACCTCGCGCGCTGCCGCCAAGGCGGCCACCGCGTCTGGCTGCAAGGGACGCGCCCGCGCCATGGCCAAGGATGCGCTCAGCTGGGTGGTGGCGCCTTGCAGTGCCGCCATCTCTGGCTCCGTGTCACCTGCCGAGGGGGCCTGCTGTACGGCTTGCGCCGCACCATACTCACCCATCAAAGACAGCTGGCGCACCATGTGAGCGTCAAAGCTGCCAAACGCCTGCACAACGGCCGAGCGCAGCCGCATCAGGCGGTTGTAGGCGCCCAGCGCCCAAAAAGCGGCAATGGCAAAAACAATCCAGAAAAGGGGCGATGACCACATGCACAGTTGCCGTCCTCGCGTGCACCACGCGTTACGGCCCGATAAGGAAATGAGGGAGAAAGGCGAAGACTACGAAAGATCGAAGTGCGGGTTCCAGAAAAAAGCTCCCGGCCTGCCAGGGACAGGACGGGAGCTTTTCAGAGGCGGCCCGAAGGCTTAGTCAGCGGCTGCGTCGGTCGCGGTGGAGGTGCTGCCCTCGACTTCCGTTGCTTCACCCTGGGCTTCCATCTCGGCGGCTTCGGCTTCAGCAATGGCGCGGCGCTCGGCGTCGTCCATAGCGTCCTTGGCCTTGCGTGCCTGGTGGTAGGCCATGCCGGTACCGGCCGGGATCAGGCGACCCACGATCACGTTTTCCTTCAGGCCACGCAGCTCGTCGCGCTTGCCCATGATGGCAGCCTCGGTGAGCACGCGGGTCGTTTCCTGGAAGGAAGCGGCCGAGATGAACGAGTCCGTCGACAGCGAAGCCTTGGTGATACCCAGCAGCAGGTTGCTGTAGGTCGCGGGGATCTTGCCTTCGGCCTGCAACGCATCGTTGGTGTTGAGGATCTCGGAACGCTCGATCTGTTCACCGGCGATGTAGTTGGACTCGCCAACGTTCTCGACCACGACGCGGCGCAGCATCTGGCGAACGATCACCTCGATGTGCTTGTCGTTGATCTTCACACCCTGCAAGCGGTACACATCCTGCACTTCATCAACGATGTAGCGCGACAGCTCTTCGATACCCAGCAAACGCAGGATGTCTTGTGGGTCGGCCGGGCCGTCCACAATCGATTCGCCCTTGTTCACCACCTGGCCTTCGTGCACCAGGATGTTCTTTTCCTTGGGCACGAGTTCTTCGAACACATGGCCTTCAGGATCAGTGATCTGCAAGCGGACCTTGCCCTTGGTTTCCTTGCCGAACGACACGGTACCGGTCATCTCGGCCAGCGTTCCCTTGTCCTTAGGCGTACGGGCTTCGAACAGCTCGGCCACGCGGGGCAGACCGCCGGTAATGTCGCGGGTCTTCTGGCCTTCGACCGGAATACGCGCCAGCACTTCGCCGGGGCCCACGTCCTGGCCGTCGCGCACCTGAATCAGAGCGCCCACCTGGAAGCCGATGGTCACCGAGTGGTCGGTGCCAGGGATCTTCACTTCGTTGCCCTGGGCATCGATCAGCTTCACCTGCGGGCGAACGACCTTGGCAGCGCCACGGCGCTTCGGATCGATCACCACCAGCGTGGACAGGCCGGTCACTTCATCGACCTGCTTGGCCACCGTGAGACCTTCTTCGACATTCTCGAACTTGGTCTGACCGGCGAACTCGGTGATGATGGGGCGCGTCAGCGGATCCCAGTTGGCGAGGATGGTGCCAGCCTTGATGGTCTGGTCGGCCTTGACCGTCAGCGTTGCACCGTAAGGCACCTTGTGGCGTTCGCGCTCGCGGCCATGCTCGTCGTGGATGATGATTTCACCCGAACGCGCAATCACCACCAGCTCACCCTTGGTGTTGCTCACGTAGCGCATCGTGGCGTTGAAGCCGATCACGCCGTTGGACTTGGCTTCCACGCTCGATGCGATGGCAGCGCGCGATGCGGCACCACCGATGTGGAACGTGCGCATGGTCAGCTGCGTGCCGGGTTCACCGATGGACTGGGCAGCAATCACACCCACGGCTTCGCCGAGGTTGATCAGGCCGCCACGGCCCAAGTCGCGGCCGTAGCACTTGGCGCACAGGCCGTAGCGGGTTTCGCAGGTCAGTGCCGTGCGAACCTTCACTTCGTCCACGCCAGCCGCTTCGAGTTCTTCGATGAGGTCTTCGTCGAGCATGACACCCGCTGGGACCAGCACCGAGCGGTTCTCGGGGTGCAGCACGTCTTCAGCCGCCGTGCGGCCCAGGATACGGTCGCGCAGCGATTCGATCACTTCACCGCCTTCGACGATGGCGCGCATCAGCGAACCATTGGAAGTGCCGCAATCCTCTTCGGTCACCACCAGATCCTGCGTCACGTCCACCAGACGGCGGGTCAGGTAACCCGAGTTGGCGGTCTTCAGCGCCGTGTCGGCCAGACCCTTACGGGCACCGTGGGTGGAGATGAAGTACTCCAGCACGTTCAGACCTTCGCGGAAGTTCGCGGTGATAGGCGTTTCGATGATCGAGCCGTCTGGCTTGGCCATCAGACCCCGCATACCGGCCACCTGACGAATCTGGGCTGCAGAACCGCGAGCGCCAGAGTCGGCCATCATGTAGATGGAGTTGAAGGACTCCTGGTCCACTTCCTTGCCGTGGCGGTCCATGACCTTCTGCTTGGACAGCTGGGCCATCATCACCTTGGACACTTCGTCGCCGGCCTTGCCCCAGATGTCCACCACCTTGTTGTAGCGCTCGCCAGAGGTGACCAGACCGGACACATACTGCTGTTCGATCTCCTTCACTTCCTTCTCGGAACGCTCGATGATGCCGGCCTTTTGTGGCGGCACCAGCATGTCATCAATGGCGATCGAGATGCCGGCGCGCGTAGCCAGACGGAAGCCGTTTTGCAGCAGCTTGTCGGCAAACACGACCGTTTCCTTCAGACCGCACTTGCGGAAGGACACGTTGATCAGGCGCGAGATTTCCTTCTTCTTGAGCGCCTTGTTCATGTTGGAGAACGGCAAGCCCTTGGGCAGAATCTCGGACAGCAGCGCACGGCCGGCCGTGGTTTCCACGAGCGAGGTGGACGGAACGAATTCGCCCGTTTCCTTGTTCTTGGTCCACTCGGTCATGCGCACCGTGATCTTGGCGGCCAGTTCGACCTCGCCAGCGTCCAGAGCACGTTGCACTTCCCCGGTATCGGCAAACACCAGGCCTTCGCCCTTGCCGTTGATGCGATCGCGGGTGGCGTAGTACAAGCCCAGCACCACGTCCTGCGAAGGAACGATGGAGGGTTCGCCCGACGCAGGGAACAGCACGTTGTTAGAGGCCAGCATCAGCGTGCGGGCTTCCATCTGCGCTTCCACCGACAGCGGGACGTGGACAGCCATCTGGTCACCGTCGAAGTCGGCGTTGAAGGCCGCGCAAACGAGGGGGTGCAGCTGAATGGCCTTGCCTTCGATCAGGATGGGCTCAAAGGCCTGGATACCCAAACGGTGCAGCGTAGGCGCACGGTTCAGCATCACGGGGTGCTCTTTGATCACCTCTTCCAGGATGTCCCACACCACGGGGGTGCCGGATTCGACTTCCTTCTTGGCGGCCTTGATCGTCGTCGCGATGCCCATGGCTTCGAGGCGCGAGAAGATGAAAGGCTTGAACAGTTCCAGCGCCATCAGCTTGGGCAGGCCGCACTGGTGCAGCTTGAGCGTTGGGCCCACGGTAATCACGGAACGACCGGAGTAGTCCACGCGCTTGCCCAGCAAGTTCTGGCGGAAGCGACCCGACTTGCCCTTGATCATGTCGGCCAGCGACTTCAGAGCACGCTTGTTGGCGCCCGTCATGGCCTTGCCACGGCGGCCGTTGTCCAGCAGCGAGTCAACCGCTTCCTGCAGCATCCGCTTTTCGTTGCGGGCGATGATTTCAGGGGCCTTCAGCTCCAGCAGGCGGCGCAGACGCGAGTTGCGGTTGATGACGCGGCGATACAGGTCGTTCAGGTCGGAGGTCGCAAAGCGGCCGCCGTCCAGCGGCACCAGCGGACGCAGGTCCGGTGGCAGCACGGGCAGCACTTCGAGCACCATCCACTCGGGCTTGATGCCCGACTTCTTGAACGCTTCGAGCACCTTCAGGCGCTTGGCGTTCTTCTTGACCTTGACTTCAGAGCCGGTGAGGTCGCCACGCAGGCGCTCAATCGACATGTCGATGTCGATGGATTCCAGCAGGTCCTTGATACCCTCAGCGCCCATCTTGGCGATGAATTCGTCGCCGTATTCCTTGCGCTTGGCGTCGTAGTCGTCCTCGGACATGATGCTGAACTTCTTCAGCGGCGTCATGCCGGGGTCGGTCACCACATAGGCTTCAAAGTACAGCACGCGCTCAATGTCGCGCAGCGTCATGTCCAGCACCAGGCCCAGACGCGATGGCAGCGACTTCAGGAACCAGATGTGGGCGCAGGGCGCGGCCAGGTCGATGTGGCCCATGCGCTCGCGGCGCACCTTGGTCTGCGTGACTTCAACGCCGCACTTCTCGCAGATCACACCACGGTGCTTGAGGCGCTTGTACTTGCCGCACAGGCATTCGTAGTCCTTGATGGGACCAAAAATCTTGGCGCAGAACAGGCCGTCGCGCTCGGGCTTGAACGTGCGGTAGTTGATGGTTTCGGGCTTCTTCACTTCGCCAAAAGACCACGAACGGATCTTTTCGGGAGAAGCCATGCCGATGCGGATGGCATCGAAATGCTCGTCCGGCGTGAATTGCTTGAACAGGTCGAGTAGCGATTTCATAGTGACTCTTTCCTTTTCTGCTTAGGAGCGTTCCAGCTCGATGTCCAGGCCCAGCGAACGGATTTCCTTGACCAGCACGTTGAACGATTCCGGCATGCCGGCTTCGATGGCGTGTTCGCCCTTGACAATGGATTCGTACACCTTGGTACGGCCCACCACGTCGTCGGACTTCACGGTCAGCATTTCCTGCAGGACGTAGGCGGCGCCGTAAGCTTCCAGCGCCCACACTTCCATTTCCCCGAAACGCTGGCCACCAAACTGCGCCTTACCACCCAGCGGCTGCTGCGTGACGAGCGAGTAAGGACCGGTCGAGCGGGCGTGCATCTTGTCGTCCACCAAATGGTGCAGCTTCAGGTAGTGCATGTAACCAATGGTGGTGGGACGCTCGAAGCGCTCGCCCGTACGGCCATCGAACAGGTACGCCTGCGTGCGGGTGGGCGTGAGGCCCTTGCGCTCTGCTATGTCGTCTGGGTAGGCGATCTTGAGCATGTCCTTGATTTCTTCTTCCGAAGCACCATCGAACACGGGCGTCGCATAAGGCACACCGTTGGTCAGGTTGGCAGCCATGGCCATCACGTCGTCATCGCTGAGCAGCGACAGGTCTTCCGTGCGGCCGCGCGAGTTGTACACCTCTTCGAGGAACTTGCGCATGTCGGCGGCCTTGGCCTGTTCCTGCAGCATGTTGCCGATGCGTTGGCCAATGCCCTTGCCGGCCCAGCCCAGGTGGACTTCCAGCACCTGACCAATGTTCATCCGCGAGGGCACGCCCAGCGGGTTCAGAACGATATCGGCAGGTGTGCCGTCGGCCATGTAAGGCATGTCTTCGACCGGAACGATCTTGGAGACCACACCCTTGTTACCGTGGCGGCCGGCCATCTTGTCACCTGGCTGCAGACGGCGCTTGACGGCCAAGTACACCTTGACCATCTTCAGCACGCCAGCTGGCAACTCGTCGCCTTGCGTGAGCTTCTTGCGCTTTTCTTCAAAAGCCAGGTCGAAGCTGTGGCGCGTCTGCTCCAGCGCGTTCTTGATGGACTCAAGTTGCGTAGCTACTTCGTCTTCAGCCGGGCGGATGTCGAACCAGTGGAACTTCTCGACGGACGACAGGTAGGCCTTGTCGATCTTCGTGCCCTTGGCCAACTTCTGCGGGCCGCCGTTGGCCACACGGCCGTTCAGCAGCTTTTCGATACGGTCGAAGGCGTCAGCCTCCACGATGCGCAGCTGGTCGTTCAGGTCCAGGCGGAAGCGCTTGAGTTCATCGTCGATGATCTGCTGGGCGCGCTTGTCGCGCTGGATGCCTTCGCGGGTGAAGACCTGCACGTCGATCACGGTGCCCGACGAGCCCTGGTCCACGCGCAGCGAGGTATCCTTCACGTCGGAAGCCTTCTCGCCGAAGATGGCGCGCAGCAGCTTCTCTTCAGGCGTGAGCGTCGTTTCGCCCTTGGGCGTGACCTTGCCGACCAGCGTATCGCCGGGTTGCACTTCGGCGCCCACGTAGATGATGCCGGACTCGTCCAGGCGGTTCAGTTGCTGCTCCGACAGGTTCGGAATGTCGCGCGTGATTTCTTCGGCGCCCAGCTTCGTGTCGCGCGCCATGACCACGAGTTCCTCGATGTGGATCGAGGTATAGCGGTCTTCGGCCACCACGCGTTCGGAGATCAGGATCGAGTCTTCGAAGTTGTAGCCGTTCCAAGGCATGAACGCGATCAGCATGTTCTGGCCGATGGCGATTTCGCCGAAGTCCGTCGATGCGCCGTCGGCGATCACGTCACCCTTGACCAGCATGTCGCCCTTCTTGACGATGGGGCGCTGGTGGATATTGGTGTTCTGGTTGGAACGCTGGTACTTGATGAGGTTGTAGATGTCCACACCCACTTCACCGGCCACGGCTTCGGCATCGTTGACGCGGATCACGATACGGGTCGCATCCACATAGTCCACCACACCGCCACGGGTCGCCGTCACGACGGTGCCCGAGTCCACGGCAGCCACGCGCTCGATGCCCGTGCCCACCAGCGGCTTTTCAGGACGCAGCACTGGCACGGCCTGGCGCGACATGTTGGCGCCCATCAGCGCGCGGTTCGCATCATCGTGTTCCAGGAAGGGCACCAGCGAAGCCGCGACCGACACGATCTGCGCGGGCGACACGTCCATGTACTGCACGCGGTCTGCACCACACAGAATGGATTCACCCTTCTCACGGGCAGACACCAGATCACCCGTCAAACGGCCATCCTTGTCGAGCACTGCATTCGCCTGCGCGATCACGTACTTGCCTTCTTCGATGGCGGAGAGATAGTCGATCTCGTTCGTGACCTTGCCATCGACCACGCGACGGTAAGGGGTTTCGATGAAACCGTACTCGTTCAGCCGAGCGTACAGAGCCAGCGAGTTGATCAGGCCGATGTTAGGGCCTTCAGGCGTTTCGATAGGGCAGACGCGGCCGTAATGGGTTACGTGCACGTCGCGCACTTCGAAGCCTGCGCGTTCGCGGGTCAGACCACCCGGGCCCAGGGCGGAAACACGGCGCTTGTGCGTGATTTCGGCGAGCGGATTGGTCTGGTCCATGAACTGCGACAGCTGCGACGCGCCGAAGAATTCCTTCAGGGCAGCCGAGATCGGCTTGCTGTTGATCAGGTCGTGGGGCATCAGCGGCTCTTGCTCGGCCTGGCCCAGACGTTCCTTCACCGCCTTTTCGATACGTGCCAGGCCCGTGCGGTACTGGTTTTCGGCCAGTTCGCCCACGCAACGCACGCGGCGGTTGCCCAGGTGATCGATGTCATCGACTTCGCCGTTGCCGTTGCGCAGGTCCACCAGAATCTTGACCACAGCCAGGATGTCTTCGTTGGACAGCACCATGGGGCCAGTGGATTCGTCGCGGCCAATCTTGGCGTTGAACTTCATGCGGCCCACACGCGACAGGTCGTACGTGTCGGGGTTGTAGAACAGGCGCTGGAACAGGGCCTGCACGGCGTCTTCCGTAGGCGGCTCGCCGGGGCGCATCATGCGGTAGATGGCCACGCGTGCAGCAAATTCGTCCACCGTTTCGTCGATGCGCAGGGTCTGCGACATGTACGCCCCCTGGTCGAGTTCATTGGTGTAGATGCACTGTACGTCTTGCACACCAGCGCTGCGCAGCTTCTTGAGCAGCGCTTCGGTCAGCTCGTCATTGGCCTTGGCGATGATCTCACCAGTGTCCGCATCCACAATGTTGCGGGCCACGACACGACCTATCAGGAAGTCTTCGGGCACGCTAATGTGCGTGGTACCAGACTGTTCCAGTTCGCGGGTGTGGCGGGCCGTCACGCGCTTGTCCTTGGCCACTACGACCTTGCCGGACTTGTCGGTGATGTCAAAACGGGCCACTTCACCACGCAGACGCTCGGACACAAATTCCATTTGTGCACCGCTGTCCATCAAGCGGAAGTTATCGTTGACGAAGAAGTTCGCCAGGATAGATTCTGGATTCAGGCCGATGGCCTTGAGCAGGATCGTGACCGGCATCTTGCGGCGACGGTCCACGCGGAAGTACAGGATGTCCTTGGGGTCGAACTCGAAGTCGAGCCAAGAGCCACGGTAAGGAATGATGCGTGCAGAGAACAGCAGCTTGCCCGAGCTGTGGGTCTTGCCCTTGTCATGCTCGAAAAACACACCCGGCGAACGGTGCAGCTGCGACACGATCACACGCTCGGTGCCGTTGATGATGAACGAGCCCTTGTCGGTCATCAGGGGCACTTCACCCATGTAGACCTCTTGCTCCTTCACTTCCTTGACCACCTTGGACTGCGACGTCGAGGACTCGCGGTCATAGATGATCAGTTGCACCTTGGCGCGCACAGCCGAGGCGAAAGTCAGACCACGGGTCTGGCACTCGCGCACATCAAAAGCCGGCTTGGCCAGGTTGTATTCAATGAACTTCATCTCCACAAAACCGTTGTGGGAGACGATAGGAAAGGCAGCGTCGAATGCAGCCTGAAGGCCTTCGATGGTTCTTTTCTGGGGTGCTTTATCAGCCTGCAAGAAAGCGGTGTAGGCGTCCTTCTGCATCTGCAGCAGATAAGGAACTTCGAGCACGCTATCGCGGGTGCCGAAACTTTTGCGAATTCGCTTGCGTTCGGTGTAGGAATAGGCCATGAGATCTCCGGGCAAAGACATGAGTCCTGGGTCTTCGACGACTGACCCGCAAGGAGCGCTGTCCTTACGGGCTTGGCGGTTGGCCACTACCAACCATGGCGGACGGTGATGCGTTGCACATCACCCGAACCAAGGCGTCTTCTGCTGTCGGGGTTGTCAGAAGACACTCGAAAACCAGCGTTTGCACGGCGGCTTTCGGGTGCGCTCTGAAAGCACCAAAGGCTGGAGGCCCTTTGAGGAGCACTCCAGCCCTTGAGCAAGACCGAATTACTTGAGTTCGGCCTTGGCGCCGGCTTCCACCAGCTTCTTGACGGCTGCTTCGGCGTCGGCCTTGGCAATGCCTTCCTTGACGTTCTTGGGAGCGCCGTCCACCAGGTCCTTGGCTTCCTTGAGGCCCAGGCCGGTGATTTCGCGCACTGCCTTGATGACGGACACCTTGTTAGCGCCAGCTTCGGTCAGCACCACGTTGAATTCCGTCTTTTCTTCAGCAGCAGCAGCGCCAGCGCCACCACCAGCGGCAGCAGGAGCAGCCATGGCTGCAGCGCTCACGCCAAACTTCTCTTCAATGGCCTTCACCAGGTCATTGAGTTCCAGAACCGTCATGCTGTCCAGCGCGGTCAAAAATGCGTCTTTATCGAATGCCATTTTGATTTCCTAACAATTGTGTTGGTTGTCTGCCGGGCTATCAAGCCGCAACAGGTTCGGCGGCCGGTGCGGCTGCGCCTTCGCCTTTTTTCGCCGCCAGTGCGCCCAGCACAACGGCCGTACGCGACATGGGGGACATAAGCAAGCCACAAATCTGAGCCAGCAGAACTTCCTTGGAAGGAATGTTGGCCAGTTGCTTAACGCCGTTCACGTCCAGGGCCTTACCACCGAAAGCGCCACCGCGAATCACCAGCTTGTCGTTGGTTTTCGCAAAGTCAGCCACCACTTTCGCGGCAGCCACGGCGTCTTCGGAGAAGCCATAGATCAGAGGACCGGTCATCTGGTCAGCCACCACGTCAAACGCGCTGCCAGCCACAGCACGGCGGGCCAAAGTGTTCTTCAGAACACTCAGGTTCACGCCCTTGCTGCGAGCTTCCACACGCAGTTTGGTCATGTCGGCGACCGTGATGCCACGGTATTCCGCGATCACAAGCGTTTGAGCTTTAGCGGCGAGGCTGGTCACTTCACTGATGACCGCTTCTTTCTCACTGCGATTAAGACTCAAGGTCTACTCCTTAAATTGTGCATTCAGGCTTGCGCCCTCGTACACGCTCTTGTTGCAGCGACCAACTGTTTCGGAATGAATTCCATCTGCAGCGGGATCGCCATCTGCGTTGGCCCCGGAGGGATTAAGTGCAAGGCTGCACACCAACGGTCTTGGATGGCCTGGAGATGGTTGTTAGACCACCCCAGCCCACCACATCAGGCCCTTGCAGGCCCGAAGATTTTTTACCGCAATTACGCTGCGATGGATTGCGTATCCACGCGGACGCCAACGCCCATCGTGGAGGACACTGCGACCTTGCGCAGGTACAGACCCTTGCTCGAAGCAGGCTTGGCCTTGTTCAGAGCGTCGATCAGTGCAGCCAGGTTACCTTGCAGCTTTTCATTGTCGAACGAGCGGCGGCCAATAGTGCTGTGCACGATACCGGCCTTGTCCACACGGAACTGCACCTGACCAGCCTTGGCGTTCTTCACAGCCGTAGCCACGTCGGGAGTAACCGTGCCCACCTTGGGGTTTGGCATCAGGCCACGTGGGCCAAGGATCTGACCCAGGGTACCCACAACGCGCATGGCGTCAGGAGCAGCGATCACCACGTCGAAGGGCATGTCACCAGCCTTCACCATGGCAGCCAGGTCATCCATGCCAACGATGTCAGCGCCAGCAGCCTTGGCTTCTTCCGCCTTGGCACCTTGCGCGAAGACGGCCACACGGGTCGTCTTGCCAGTACCGTTGGGCAACACTACAGCGCCACGCACCACCTGGTCGGACTTCTTGGCATCAATGCCCAGTTGAACAGCCACGTCGATGGATTCATCGAACTTAGCAGTAGCAGCTTCCTTCACCAGAACCACGGCATCTGCAAAGGCGTACAGCTTGGTGCTGTCAACCTTACCCTGCAGGGCCTTTTGCTTTTTTGTCAACTTGGCCATTTACAAACCCTCCACCGTCACGCCCATCGAGCGAGCGGAACCAGCCAGCGTACGGACAGCAGCGTCAACATTCGCAGCATTCATGTCCTTCATCTTGGTCTTGGCGATTTCTTCGAGCTGTTCGCGCGTGATCTTGCCAACCTTGGTCTTCAGCGGATTGGAAGAACCCTTTTCGAGCTTGATAGCCTTCTTGATCAGAGTCGTCGCAGGCGGCGTCTTGATGATGAAGGTAAAGCTCTTGTCCGCGAACGCCGTGATGACCACGGGCAGTGGCAGACCTGGCTCCACACCTTGGGTCTGCGCATTGAATGCCTTGCAGAACTCCATGATGTTGAGACCACGCTGACCCAGTGCTGGGCCGATGGGTGGGGATGGATTGGCCTTACCAGCTGGAACTTGCAGCTTGATAAAACCGACGATTTTTTTCGCCATGTTTTACTCCTTACGGGTCATAACGCTGTTGTCGCACCACGCAACAACTGGCTCCCCGGGGTTAACGACTCGCTATCACGATGTTCGCACCGAGTCGAAAAGTGCGGCATCCAACTGCTTACCCTGGCCTTGCCAGGGAGAACTTAGGTGTTATCCGAAAGACCTATGTCTTTTCGACCTGCCCAAACTCCAGCTCGACGGGCGTGGAGCGACCAAAAATCATCACGGAGACCCGCACGCGGCTCTTTTCGTAATTGACCTCTTCAACCGAACCATTGAAGTCGGTGAAGGGACCTTCCTTGACACGTACAAGTTCGCCGACCATGAATTCGATCTTGTGGCGAGGCTTGTCTGTGCCTTCCTGCATCTGACTGACGATTTTCTGGACTTCCTCTTCAGAAATCGGCGCAGGGCGATTTTTCGCCCCCCCTACAAACCCCGTCACCTTGTTGGTGTGCTTCACCAGATGCCAAGTGTCATCGTCCATCACCATCTCGACGAACACATAGCCAGGAAACAAGCGACGCTCTGTCGTCTTGCGCTGGCCGTTCTTCATTTCGACCACTTCCTCGGTCGGCACAAGAATGCGACCAAACTTGTCCTGCATACCCGAGCGACCAATCCGCTCCTGAATATTGCGCTCCACAGCCTTTTCCATGCCCGAGTAGGCATGAACAATGTACCAACGCAGATCGGGATTTGCCGAAGCAGAAGCGCCTGCAGGAGCTTCTGCTCCAGTGATTTCCGCAGCGGTTGTCATGACTTTCTCCAGCCCAAAATCAAGTCGTACAAGACCCATTCCAGCGTCTTGTCAGTGAACCACAGGAAAAGGGCCATGATCACCACAAAGGCGAATACGTAGGCCGTCATCTGCAGGGTTTCCTTGCGGGTGGGCCAAACGACCTTCTTCACCTCGCGCCAAGCGTCTTTGGCAAAGGCAACGAACTGGCGACCGGACTCCGACACCAAGAACACGCCAGCAGCAGCAGCCAACCCAACAATTAGCGCAGCCCACTGCACCACAGCGCCTTGTTTTCCCAACAAATAGAAGCCTGCAACCGAAGCGATGACCAGAGCCACCACCGCAGCGAGCTTGGCCTTGTCTGCGCCTGTATTGACTGTTTCAACCTGTGAAGTGGCCATCTTTGAGTATTTCCTGCTTCCGATGCACGGCATCACTTAAGACACCGAAGCCCGCCAGGGTCTGGCGGGCTTGTTTTGGGCCACATTCAAGTGGCAGGGGCAGTAGGAATCGAACCTACAACCTTCGGTTTTGGAGACCGACGCTCTGCCAATTGAGCTATACCCCTGTATACCTTGCTAATTAAGCAATGATCTTGGCCACGACGCCAGCGCCCACGGTACGGCCGCCTTCGCGGATAGCGAAGCGCAGACCTTCTTCCATGGCGATGGGGTTGATCAGCTTCACAGTGATCGACACGTTGTCACCAGGCATGACCATTTCCTTATCGGCTGGCAGCTCGATGGCGCCGGTCACGTCGGTCGTGCGGAAGTAGAACTGAGGGCGGTAGTTGTTGAAGAAGGGCGTGTGACGGCCGCCTTCGTCCTTGCTCAGAACATACACTTCAGCGGTGAAGTGGGTGTGGGGCTTGATCGAGCCGGGCTTGCACAGCACTTGGCCGCGCTCCACATCTTCGCGCTTGGTGCCGCGCAGCAGCAGGCCGACGTTGTCGCCAGCTTGACCTTGGTCCAGCAGCTTGCGGAACATTTCCACGCCGGTGCAGATGGTCTTTTGCGTGTCGCGGATACCGACGATTTCGATTTCTTCGCCGACCTTGATGATGCCGCGCTCAACGCGACCGGTCACCACGGTGCCACGGCCGGAGATGGAGAACACGTCTTCCACGGGCATCAGGAAGGCACCGTCCACAGCGCGCTCTGGCGTGGGGATGTAGGTGTCCAGCGCTTCAGCCAGCTTCATGATGGCTTCTTCACCCAGCTTGCCCTTGTCGCCTTCCAGGGCGAGCTTGGCAGAACCACGGATGATGGGGGTGTCGTCGCCCGGGAAGTCGTACTTGTCCAGGAGTTCGCGCACTTCCATTTCGACGAGTTCGAGCAGTTCTTCGTCGTCCACCATGTCGCACTTGTTCAGGAACACGATGATGTAAGGCACGCCCACTTGGCGAGCCAGCAGGATGTGCTCGCGGGTCTGGGGCATGGGGCCGTCAGCAGCCGAGCACACCAGGATAGCGCCGTCCATCTGGGCTGCGCCGGTGATCATGTTCTTCACATAGTCGGCGTGGCCAGGGCAGTCCACGTGGGCGTAGTGGCGGTTGGCCGTTTCGTATTCCACGTGGGCGGTGTTGATCGTGATACCGCGGGCCTTTTCTTCGGGCGCTGCATCGATCTGGTCGTATGCCTTGGCTTCGCCGCCGAACTTGGCAGACAGCACGGTAGCGATGGCCGCCGTCAGCGTCGTCTTGCCATGGTCCACGTGGCCGATTGTGCCCACGTTGACGTGAGGCTTGGTGCGCTCGAACTTACCTTTTGCCATTTTTCCGACTCCGAAAAAAATCTATACCAATACAACTGGATCTCGGCGCAACCAGAATCGGACGCACCTGAAAGTGGTGCCCATGGCGGGAATCGGACCCGCGACCTCTCCCTTACCAAGGGAGTGCTCTACCACTGAGCCACATGGGCAACTTGACACCGCTCGCGCGACATCAAAATCTCTAACTCAACAAACCAGCACAACAAGCAATGGAGCGGGAGACGGGAATCGAACCCGCGTCATTAGCTTGGAAGGCTAGGGTTCTACCATTGAACTACTCCCGCATCGACCAACAGTCTCTGCGCGCCCAGCCCCGCAAACAACGAGACCAAGCACCAACCTCATCACTTCTATTCACTGGTGGAGGGGACTGGATTCGAACCAGTGTAGGCGTAAGCCAACAGATTTACAGTCTGCCCCCTTTAGCCACTCGGGCACCCCTCCGGAGAATTTCGAATTATAGCACCAGTTTTTGCAGTCCAGAGAAATTCATAGGGCCAAGCCACCACGCCAAGTTCATGACAGGAGGCAAAGCTATACAAATCCATGGTGCGGCTGGCGGGGATCGAACCCACGACCCTTGGCTTCGGAGGCCAATACTCTATCCACTGAGCTACAGCCGCACGACCGAAATGGCACAGCTTCGCATTATCGCACGCCACCACACGTCGAAGGAATCAATCACAACCGACTCCCGTACGACGACGAAATGGATGGCACATCAGGAAGGAAGACTACAAACCTCGGCACCCGAGGACACCGGCAGCGAGAGCCCCAGCCCCAACAAAAAGGCATCGGTACAGGCACCACCAACACCCACAAGATCAAAACCACCCTCGCTCAGGATCCAGTTTCGAATCAAGCCATCGAACAGGGCATGCAAACCAATCGCCGCCTCGATCGGAGCCATCGGCAAGACAACCCCCTGGTGCTGCGCCCCCAACGCGAAATCACGCGCCAGCTGCTGTGTAAAACCCTCCGACGCAGCCACATGGCGGTCACGCACCCCCACAAGCTCACTCACATACTCTACTTTGTAGAGCGCGATCTCAAAAACCCTGCGCGTTCGCTCATCAGAGGCAACGCCGCGCAGCACGAGCGCCATCACCGCGCGCAATCGCTGCACAGGGTCTGGACAGGTGCTGCTCTCAAACTCCCCGTAGCCTTGCTCCAGCGGAAGTGTCACCCGATCCATCATGGCATTGAAAAGATCCACCTTGTCCTTGAAGTGCCAGTAGATCGCTCCCCGCGTAGCCCCCGCAGCCTGCGCAATATCACTCAGCGAAGCGCGTGAGACCCCCTTCTCTCGAAAAACCTGCTCCGCCGCATCAATCAAGCCGTTGCGCGTGGCAACCGCATCTTCCTTGGTTCGACGCGCCATTGGTATTTGTCTCCTCGTTCTACACACTACGTACCCACACGATCCACAAAGGCATCGGCTGTCACAATTATACATTCATGTCTGTATGTATAATCGCGCACTTATTTTGTCGGGCTCTGGCCTGGTCGGGCCCTCGACAAGCGGCCCATCCCCTACAACCCGATTCCTTGACGCCCATCAAAAAGGACTCCCATGCTGCGTGATGCATCTGCAACTCCCTCCTTTAGCGCCTTTCCCACCCGCAGGGCTGTCTCTCTGGTTGCCTTGACAGCAACAACACTGTTTCTCGCCTCTTGTGGCAAGACGGATGGCCAAGCACCCGCTGGAGGGCCGCAAATGCCACCTGTTGAGGTGGGTGTGGTGACGGCAACGCCTGGCGATGTCGGCTTGATCACCGAATTGCCAGGCCGTGTGGAGGCCTCGCGGGTTGCACAAGTACGTGCTCGCGCCGCAGGCATCCTGCAGCAGCGCCTTTTCAAGGAAGGCAGTGATGTGAAGGCAGGACAGTCGCTGTTCCGCATTGACCCCGCCCCCTACGCCGCCGCATCGGAAAGCGCGCGCGCTGGCCTGGCCAAGGCCCAGGCCAACCTCGCACAGGCCAGTGCTCAAGTGGAACGCTACCGCCCGCTGGTGAGTGCCAACGCCATCAGCAAACAGGATTTTGTGAATGCCGAAGCTGCCGAAAAGCAGGCACAGGCAGATGTGGCCACTGCCCGGGCTGCGGTACGCACGGCAGACATCAACCTGGGTTATGCCAGTGTGACCTCGCCCATCTCGGGCCGTATCGGCCGGGCTCTGGTTACCGAAGGTGCGCTCGTGGGACAAGGCGAAGCAACGCCCCTGGCGGTGGTGCAGCAGATCGACCCCGTGTACGTGAACTTCACCCAATCGGCGGGCGACGTCTTTCAGTTGCGACGGGCCATGGAAAGTGGACAGTTCAAGCGTGCAGGCAGCGCAGAGGCCGCCAGTGTCAAACTCGTGATGGGCGATGGTTCGGAGTACGCCCAGACAGGAAAGCTGCTGTTCACCGACCTGTCGGTGGACGCCACCACGGGCCAGGTCACGCTGCGCGCCGAGGTGCCCAACCCCAAGGGCGAGCTGTTGCCCGGCCTGTACCTGCGCGTGCGCATTGAGCAAGCCCAGGCCAGCAATGCCATCACCCTGCCTCAGCAGGCTGTCACGCGCACCCAGCAGGGCGACACCGTGAGCGTGGTGGGCGAAGACGGCAAGGTGTCCCAGCGCACCATCAAGGTCAGCGCCGCACAAAACAACCGGTGGGTGGTTCTTGAGGGGCTGAAGGCCGGAGAAAAGATCATGGTGGACGGTTTCCAGAAGCTGCAGATGCTGCCTCCCGGCACGCCCGTAAAACCCGTCCCGTGGCAAGCTCCGGGCGCGCCTTCGGCACAGGCCGCCACACCTGCTGCATCGGCCGCTTCGGCATCGAAGCCATAAGGGGCATTCCAGCATGGCCAAGTTCTTTATCGACCGCCCCATCTTTGCATGGGTGATTGCCTTGTTCATCATGGTGATGGGCGGGGTGGCGATCACGCAGTTGCCGATCGCCCAGTATCCCCCTGTCGCGCCGCCGTCCATCGTCATCAACGCGGCCTACCCTGGCGCCTCTGCGCAAACCCTCGAAGACAGCGTGCTGTCGGTGATTGAACGCGAGATGAACGGCTCACCCGGGCTGATCTACATGGAGTCCGTCGCGCAGGCTGATGGCTCGGGCAGCATCACCCTGAGCTTCCAGCCCGGCACCAACGCCGACCTGGCTCAGGTCGATGTGCAGAACCGGCTCTCGCGAGCCACGCCACGCCTGCCCTCGGCCGTGACCCAGCAAGGCGTGCGCGTGGACAAGTCGCGCTCCAACTTCCTGCTGTTCACCATGCTCTCGTCCACCAATCCGGCCACGGACACGGTGGCGCTGGGCGACTACGCATCGCGCAACGTGGTGCCCGAACTGCAGCGCCTGAAAGGCATTGGCCAAGCCCAGCTGTTCGGTACCGAGCGTGCCATGCGCATCTGGATCGACCCGGCCAAGATGGTGAGCTTCAACCTCTCGGCGGGCGAGATCACAGCCGCCATCCGTGCGCAGAACGCGCAGGTAGCCAGCGGCACCATCGGCGACCTGCCCAATGTGGCGGGCCAGGGCATCGCGGCCACCGTGGTGGTCAACGGACAGCTCTCCAGCGTGGAGCAGTTCGGCAACATCGTGCTGCGCGCCAACACCGATGGCTCCACGGTCCGCATCAAGGACGTGGCGCGTGTCGAGCTGGGCGGACAGGCCTACGCCACGGCTGCACGCCTGAACGGCAAACCCGCTGTAGGCATCGGCGTCCAACTGTCTCCCAGCGGCAATGCCCTCGAAGCCGCCAAGGCCGTGCGCACCAAGATGGATGAGCTTTCGCACTACTTCCCCGAAGGCATGAGCTGGAGCATCCCCTACGACAGCTCGCGCTTCGTGGACATCTCCATCACCCAGGTGGCCAAGACACTGCTGGAAGCCGTGGCGCTGGTGTTCCTGGTGATGTTCCTGTTCCTGCAGAACTGGCGCTACACCATCATCCCGACCATCGTGGTCCCCATCGCACTGCTGGGTACGTTCGCCACACTGCTGGCGCTGGGTTTCTCGATCAATGTGCTGACCATGTTCGGCATGGTGCTGGTCATCGGCATCGTGGTGGACGATGCCATCGTGGTGGTGGAGAACGTCGAGCGCATCATGAGCGAGGAGGGTCTTTCGCCACTGGAGGCCACCCGCAAGGCCATGCGCCAGATCTCGGGCGCCATCATCGGCGTGACCGTGGTGCTGATCTCGGTGTTCGTACCTTTGGCCTTTTTTGCCGGGTCCACCGGCAACATCTACCGCCAGTTCTCGGCGGTGATGGTGGCATCCATCGCTTTCTCGGCCTTCATGGCGCTGTCGCTCACACCGGCACTGTGCGCGACGCTGCTCAAGCCCGTAGAAGCCGGCCACCACCATGAAAAACGCGGCTTTTTCGGCTGGTTCAACCGCAGCTTCTCACGCACGGCCAAGGGGTACGAAGGCTTTGTTGCGCGCATGCTCAAGCGGGCCGCGCGCTACCTCGTCATTTACGCCGCCATCATCGGCGCCGTGACCGTGGTGTACATGCGCTTGCCCACCTCGTTCCTGCCCAGCGAAGACCAGGGCAACATCATCGTCAATGTGCAACTGCCCCCCGGTGCGACACAGGAACGCACGCTGGCCGTGATGCAACAGGTTGAGGAATTCATCCTCAAGCAGCCCGAAGTTCAAAGCATGGTGGGTGTGCTGGGTTTCAGCTTTTCCGGCCAGGGCCAGAATGCGGCCCTCGCCTTTGTGACCCTGAAGGACTGGAGCGAGCGCCACGGCCCGGGTCAGTCTGCGCAAGACGTGGCCAACCGCGCTTTTGGCGGGCTGATGGGCATCCGCGACGCGTTCATCTTCCCGCTGAGCCCTCCCCCCATTCCTGAACTGGGCAACGCCAGCGGCTTCACATTCCGCCTGCAGGACCGAGGAGGCGCCGGGCACGAGGCATTGGTGAAGGCACGCAATCAGCTGCTGGGCATGGCCTCGCAAAGCAAGGTGCTGACCCAAGTGCGCCCGGATGGACTGGAAGACGCACCCCAGCTGCAGATCGATATCGACCGCGACAAGGCCAATGCGCTGGGTGTGCCGTTTGATGCGATCAACTCGGCACTGTCCACGGCACTGGGTTCGAGCTATGTGAACGACTTCCCGAACCAGGGCCGCCTGCAGCGTGTGGTGGTGCAAGCCGATGCGCCTGCACGCATGCAGCCGGACGATCTGCTGAAGATCAACGCCGCCAACAGCCAGGGCAAACCTGTGCCACTTTCCGCATTTGCCACAACGCGCTGGGTCAACGGCGCACAGCAGACGGTGCGCTACAACGGTTATCCCGCCATGCGCATCTCGGGCGCACCGGCCCCTGGTTTTAACACGGGCGCAGCGATGGCAGAGATGGAAAAACTCGCCGGCCAGTTGCCTGCAGGCTTCGGCTTCGAATGGACTGGCCAGTCGCGCGAGGAAAAGCTGGCGGGCTCCCAGTCGCTGATCCTCTACAGCTTTGCCATCCTGGCCGTGTTCTTGTGCCTGGCCGCGTTGTATGAGAGCTGGTCGATTCCGCTGGCCGTGATTCTCGTGGTGCCGCTGGGGGTGCTGGGTGTGCTGCTGGCCACCCTGCTGCGCGGCTATGCCAATGACGTGTACTTCCAGGTGGGGCTTATCACCATCATCGGGCTGTCAGCCAAGAACGCGATTTTGATCATCGAATTTGCGAAGGACCTGCAAGCCCAGGGCAAGAGCGTGATCGAGTCGGCACTGGCGGCGGCCCACCTGCGGTTCCGCCCCATCGTTATGACGTCGATGGCCTTTGGCCTCGGGGTGTTGCCACTGGCCATTGCGTCGGGGGCCGGCTCGGCCAGCCAGCGCGCCATCGGCACCGGCGTACTGGGCGGGATGATCACCGGCACGGTGCTGGCCGTGTTCTTCGTGCCCGTGTTCTTCGTAGTGGTGCGCAGTCTGTTCAAGGGCAGCGCGCGCCAGCAGGAGATGAACCGCCGCCACGCAGAAGAAGCAGGAGTTGGAACCCATGACTAATCACCCCCGCACTACCGCCATCGCCCTGGCAACGGCCCTGCTTCTGGCCGGCTGCTCGTTCATACCCACGTACGAGCGCCCTGCAGCGCCAGTGCCGGCCACCTATGCCACCACGGACGCGGCAGCCCCAGGCACTGCAACTGCCGCGCCCTGGCAAGATTATTTTGCCGAGCCCCGGCTGCGCCAGCTCATCGAGGTGGCCCTGGCCAACAACCGCGACCTGCGCGTGGCCGTGCTCAACATCGAGCAGGCCCGCGCCACATTCCAGGTGCGCAGGGCCGACCAGTACCCCGGCGTGGGCCTGGCCGCCAACGCGAGCCGCGCGCCCGCCGCAGGGTCCGGCGATCTGACCAACTCGTTCAGCGTGGGCCTGGCCGTTTCGGCCTGGGAGATCGACTTCTTTGGCCGCATTGCAAGCCTCAAGGAACAGGCCCTTGCCCAGTACCTCGCCACCGAAGAAGGCCGCAACGCCGCACAGGTCAGCCTCGTGGCTGCCGTAGCCAACGGCTGGTTGAATCTGCTGGCCGATGAAGAACTGCTGGACCTGTCGCGCCAGACCCTCGCCTCGCGCGAGGAGTCCATCCGATTGACCAAGATGCGCCTCGATGCAGGCGTGGCCTCGGAGCTGGACTTTCGCCAGGCCGAGTCACTGACCCAGGCGGCGCGGGCCACGCTGGCCCAGCAGCAGCGCCAACGCGCGCTCGACGAAAACGCCCTGGCGTTGCTGTTGGGACAAGCCCTGCCCGATGACATTCGTGCCAGCCTTACAGGCAGCAGACTGGCAGCCGCCCCCGCCATGGCACAGCTGCCGGCGGGGCTCCCATCCGAACTACTGACCCGCCGCCCCGACATCCGCCAGGCGGAGCAGCAGCTGATTGCTGCCAATGCCAACATTGGCGCCGCCAGGGCCGCGTTCTTCCCGCGCATCTCGCTCACAGCGCAGGCAGGCACCGCCAGCGGCGAGCTGTCGGGCCTGTTCAAGAGCGGCTCGTGGGGGTTCACGATTGCACCCTCCCTGCTGCTGCCCATCTTTGATGCAGGGCGCAACCAGGCCAACCTGGAAAGCGCCCAAGCGGGCCGCAGCATCGCCGTCGCGCAATACGAAAAAGCCATCCAGACGGCCTTTCGCGAAGTGTCGGACGCGCTGGCCGGCCAGGCCACACTGGGCGAGCAGGCGCAGGCGCAACAGTTGCAAGCGCAGGCCGAGGCCTCCCGGCTGCAACTGTCTGATCTGCGCTACCGCAATGGCGTGTCGAGTTACCTGGACCTGCTGGACGCCCAGCGCTCGCTGTTCACGGCGCAACAGGCTGTGGTGCAGGTGAAACTTGCCCAATTGCAAAACCAGGTGGCTCTGTACAAGGCCCTGGGCGGCGGTGCACCCGAGGCGACAGCAGGCAACCCCTCCTGACGCAGGCGGCGGCAAGCTTGGCGCAGCCCCCATGGTTTTCGGGCGCGTGCCAGGCTCAGGCTGTGTGGGGTGAGATACAGGGCGCGCGCGGGCCTGACCCGAAGGCAACAGCCCCGCAGATATAATTTAAGGTTGATTTCATCAAAGCCCCCGATACACCAGAGGACGTCATGAGCGACAACCACCACGAAGAAGCCCATACCGGCCCGATCAAGAACCCCAAGCAGTTGCTGGTCGCGGTACTTTTCTCGTTTGTGATTCCGATCTTTGCCATCATTGGCTTGGTCCTGTACGTCACGTCGGCAGACAAGCCTGCCGCTGGTGCCGTCAATCCTGAGAAAGCCATTGCCGAGCGCATCCAGAAGGTGGGCATGGTCGAGATCCGTGACGCCAACCGCCCTCTCCGGGCCGGCGAAGAGGTGTACAAGGGTCAGTGCGCCGCCTGCCATGCAACCGGCGCCGCTGGTGCTCCCAAATTTGCCGACGCTGGCGCCTGGACGGCCCGCATCGCGACCGGCTTTGAAACGCTGGTGCAATCCGCCCTGAAGGGCAAGGGTGCGATGGCACCGCAAGGTGGCGGCGACTTCAACGACACCGAAATCGCACGGGCCGTGGCCTACATGGCCAATGCTGCCGGTGCCAAATTTGCCGAGCCTGCAGCACCCGCAGCGGCTGGTGCTGCTCCGGCAGCCGCAGAAGCCGCTCCCGCCGTCCCCGCCACGCCGGTGGCAGCAGCAGCCCCCGCCACAGAAGCCGCGCCAGCCGCTGCCGCGCCGGTGGCAGCGGCCGCCGCCGCGGGCGCAGGCGAAGCCCTGTACAAGCAGGCCTGCCAGGTGTGCCATGCTGCAGGCGTAGCCGGTGCTCCCAAGTTTGGTGACAAGGCCGCCTGGTCGGCCCGCCTGCCTGCCGGCATCGATGCACTGTACAACAGCGTGGCCAAGGGCAAGGGCGCAATGCCTCCCCGTGGCGGTGCAGCCCAGGCGTCAGACGCCGACCTGCGCGCAGCGGTCGAGTTCATGGCTGCCGCCGCCAAGTAAGCCTTCCCCTTGCGGCATGTGCGGTGCACCCTTGGGGCATTGCATGCAGGCATAAAAAAAGCCGGTTCAGTGGACCGGCTTTTTTGCTTTTCAGGATTGCTTTGTATCCACCATGCGCGGTGACCCAGGGGTTTCGCGGGCACCCCACTGGCCCTGCGGGCTCATGACAAAGCCGTAGCGATCAGGCAACTCTTCCGCCAGCACTTCCTGCGGCAGCCAGCGCCCTGCTTCCACGGCTTCGGCCACCAGAGGCACGTCCAGCGTATGCACCAGGCCCACGCCCAGCGCCGACGTCAGGTAGACATGGCCCTGCGCGTCCACCAGGCAGTCCTGCGCCGCCGCGCCACGGCCCGTGTGGGACACCACCGAAAAATCGGACTGTATGCGCCAGATCCAGGGCGTAGCCTCCAGCTCCACATACACCCGCTGGGGCCCGTTCTGAAAGAACCATCGCCCCTGCCCATCGGCTTCGTAATTGCGCGCGATGAATTCGATGAGCTTTTCATGCTGCAGCAAGGACCCCTTGCTGCGTGGAAACGGCCCTGCTGCCTGGGCCTGATCATCGCGCAGGTACCAATGGCCACGCGCGTCCAGGCCCAGCCAGCCATAGCAGTCGGGCACGTTGGGCCACTTGGCCAGCGCCTGTTTGACGATGTCATCCATGCGGCGATTGTGCGCCCGCCCGCGTCCCAGCCCCTGCGTGTTCCGCCAACCACCCGCCCACCGCGTCGGGCATGGCACGCACGTGCCCCGGCAGACGGCCATGGGCAAACCCGACGTGGCCGCCGTGTGGAGGCTGCCAGAGCGTGACGAACCCATTGCGCACCTCGTGCGGCAGCGGAAGGCTGGCGGCCGGGACAAACGGATCGTTGCGCGCATTCACCACCAGGGCCGGAACGCGGATGTGGTGCAGCAGCGGCTTGGCCGACGCCCGCTGCCAGTAGTCCTCGGTGTTGCGAAAGCCATGCAGCGGCGCGGTGAACACGTTGTCAAACGCATACAGGTCGCGCGCCGCCATCAGTGCCTGGCGATCGAACAACCCGGGGTGCTGCGCGAGTTTGCGCAGCGCCTTGGGCACCAGGGTGCGCATGAACATGCGTGTGTAGACCTGTCGGTTGAAGCCACGCCCGATGGCGTGCCCCCCTGCGGCCAGATCGACGGGCGAGCACACGGCCGCCACGGCATCGGCGCTGCGCGCGGCGTCTTGGCCCACCTCGGCCGCCCAGCGCAAGAGCGCATTGCCGCCCAACGAGACCCCCACGGCCACCAAGGGGCCCTGGTGCGAGGCGCGCAGGCGCTGCAGCATCCAGCCAATCTCGGCATGGTCGCCCGAGTGGTAGGCGCGGGGTGCAAGGTTGATCTCGCCACTGCAACCCCGGAAATGGGGCAAGGCGCAGGCCCAACCGCGCTCGCGCGCCCAGTCGGCAAAGGCCTCACAGTAATGGCTGCGCGACGAGCCTTCCAGGCCATGGAAGACCACCAACAGCGGCCGGAGTGCCGCAGGCGCCGTGGCCCCCTCCTCCAGCAGAAAATCCACGTCTACAAAGTCACCGTCCGGCGTGTCCCAGCGCTCTCGGCGGTACACGGGGCGGGGGCCGAACACGCGGCGCGAATACAGGGCTGGCCAGATGGTCTGGAGCTGTCCACCGGGCAACCATCGAGGTGCTACATATTTCATAGCTATTTGCGCTTTTCTATCAAGCGCCAGACCCTAAAAAGGCTTGGATTCAAGGCCCCACCACTCAGTGCAGCACGGGCCGCTGGGCGTCCACCACCTGCGCATCGGGCGCGACGCCGGGGCTCGCGTGGTGGGCCACCAGGCGCCAGCCTTCCGGGGTCTTGTGATAGACATTGGTGGCCAGCACCACGGCCTGGTGCAGGCCGTCGGGCAGCATCACCTCGACCTGCTCGACCACGCTGTGCACAGCGCTTGTCAGCGCCACCACACGGTGCACCTGCAACGGCCGCGCCCGCACCGTGCCATGCGAAAACATCGCCTCGAACGCCGTGCGAATCGCCCCAGCACCCAGCAGCCGGGGCCCGCCGGGATGCACGCAGATGATGTCGTCGTCTTCTGCCCAGCAGGACATCAAAAGCTCGATGTCGCCCCGCTGCAAAGCCTCATAGAACGCGGCTTCGGTTTCGTCCGAGGAACCTCCGAGGGTGGCGGCGCTGGCGCGAGAACGGGGCATGGTGGTTGGTGAGGCGTCTGGGATGGAAGGTGGCGCGGCGGCCACGCGGCCCGCCATGTGCGGGTTGCTATTGTGCGGCCATCTCCCAAAGCCTTGTGGCCCGCCCGGAAAGTGGCACCAGGTACGGCACTTGTTGCAGAATCAGCCAAGCTGCCGGTTGATGGCACCTTGGCATCTTGTCTCTGTGCCCCAAACTGTCCCTGAACTCCACCTGGCGAAGCCACCATGATCCAACGCATTTTTGCCCTGCTGACCGCCCTGCTGGCGCTCAGCGCATTGACCGGCTGCGGCTACAACGACTTCCAGCGGCTGGACGAACAGTCCAAGGCCGCGTGGAGCGAGGTCCTCAACCAGTACCAGCGCCGCGCAGACCTTGTGCCCAACATCGTCGCCACCGTCAAGGGCGAGGCCAACTTCGAGCAGGAAACCCTGACCCGCGTGGTCGAGGCGCGCGCCAAGGCCACCTCGATCCAGGTCACGCCCGAGACCCTGAACAACCCCGAGGCGTTCAACAAGTTCCAGCAGGCACAGGGCGAGTTGTCGGGCGCGCTGTCGCGGCTGATGGTGGTGTCCGAGCGCTATCCCACGCTGCAGGCCAACCAGGGCTTTCGCGACCTGCGCGTGACGCTGGAAGGCACCGAGAACCGCATCACCGTGGCGCGCAACCGCTACATCCAGACGGTGCAGGAATACAACGTGCTCGCGCGCAGCTTTCCCACCAACCTGACGGCCATGGCGTTCAGCTATGCGCCCAAGCCCAGCTTCACCGTGGCCAACGAAGCCCAGATCTCCGCGCCGCCCACCGTGGATTTCTCCGCGTCCAAGCCCAAGCCTTGAACACGGCACTCCTCACCGCTGAGAGTTTGAGCGAAATATGCTCCTAGCGCTTATCTATAAAGCGCTGATAGCTATATTATTAATAGCATCTGCAGTCCCATGGGCGCATGCTGACGGCGGTCTGTTGCCCGTGCCCGTGCTCACCGGCCCCGTCATCGACCAGACCGGCACCCTGAGCGCCTCCGACAAGGCCGCGTTGGAGACGCAGCTGCAAACGCTGGAGCAGACCCGGGGCGCGCAGGTGGTGGTGCTGATGGTGCCCACCACCGCTCCCGAAGACATTGCATCGTTCGCCAACCGCGTGGGCAACACCTGGAAGATCGGGCGCCGCGACGTGGGTGACGGCGTGCTCGTGATCGTGGCCAAGAACGACCGCAAGATGCGCATCGAGGTCGCCAAGGCCCTGGAAGGCGCCGTCCCCGACATTGCAGCAGCGCGCATCATCGACGGCGCCATGAAGCCCCGGTTCCAGCAAAGCGACTATGCAGGCGGGCTGCGCGACGCAGTCACCCAGCTCTCCGCACGCATAGCCGGTGAGGCGTTGCCAGCACCCGCGAGCAACAGCGGCACCGCAGTCCACAGCCCCGACACCAGCCGCGACGGATTCGACTGGACGGACCTCGCCATCTTTTTGTTTTTCGGCGTGATGGTGGCGGGACCGGTGATGCGCAGCATTTTTGGCAGCCGCCTCGGGGGCCTGCTCATGGGCGGCGGTGTGGGCTTGTTGGCCTTTGTGGTCACCTCCAGCCTGATCGTGGCGGGCGGCGCCGGCCTCCTCGCACTGCTTTACACCTGGATCTTCGGCGGCACTGGCGGTGGCAGCAGCCGACGGCGTGGTCGAGGCGGTGCGGCGGTCGGTGGCTGGGGCGCGGGTGTCGGCGGCGGAGGCTGGAGCGGCGGTGGCAGCAGCAGCGACAGTGGCGGGTTCAGCTCGGGTGGCGGAGGCGATTTTGGAGGCGGCGGCGCCTCGGGGGACTGGTGAACATGGGTCCAGGATCAACCACCACCACCTCCATAGCGACCTTACCGGCCGCCCTCTGGCGCCTGGCCTGCCATCGCTGGGGCGAACCCCAGGCACGCCGTGCGCTACCCGGCGACACCCTGGAGCGCCTGGCCGCGCGGGTGGCTGCCAGCGAGCAGCAGCACACGGGCCAGATCCGCATCGTCGCCGAAGCCAGCCTGCCCTGGAGCTACCTGCGCCGCAACGCCAGCGCGCGCGAACGCGCCCTCATGCTGTTCAGCAAATACCGCGTGTGGGACACCGAGCACAACAACGGCGTCTTGATCTACCTGCTGCTGCCCGAACACGCGATAGAGATCGTGGCCGACCGGGGCCTTGCCCGGCATGTGGCAGCGGACGAATGGCGCGATGTGATTGCGCTGATGGCTCCCCGCTTTCGCCAGGAGCAGTACGAAGAGGGTCTCGCACAGGCCGTCGACGCCGTGTCCTTGCGCCTTGCCCGGCACTTTCCACGCCTGCCCGATACGCCCGGGCACAACGAATTGCCGGACGCACCGGTGCTGCGCTAGACATCGCTCGCGCAGCCTCCACGGCGGGAGGCTGATCGCACGGAGTTGCCTCCAGAAAGTGGGTTGACGCTGCGGGCTTTTGACGGCCCGCCCAAGCGATTTGCGGGCCCAGCAGAAGCGCGGTTTGTTGGGGGAGTGGCTGGCGCTTCCTGCACCGTGCATGTCTTTCAGGGCATTCTCACTGTTCCAAATGAGCCGCAGGGTTTTCCTCTAGATCACCTTGTTTCAAGGCGATCTTCTCGCTCATTACGAAATCCGCGACCGAAGTTCCCAGCCTATTGTTTCCAATACTGGAACAGTTAGTTTGCGACTCGGTGGTTTTTCTTTGGACTTCGCCCGCGTACAGTTCAACCCATCGATGAGCCGAACCCGCAAGGCGACTCACCGAACCCGGTTCAGGAATGGTTTTTTGACCCGGCTTTTTTGAGACGCTTTTTAACTTCCAAGGATTTTCATCATGAACAACACCGCCCGCTTCCTCTCCATCGCTGCCGTTGCCGCTTTCGCATCTTTCGGCGCACAGGCTGACGAAGCCGATGCTTCGCAATTCGCTACCAAATTTGAAACCAACCGCACCCGCGCTGAAGTGCAGGCAGAAGCCGCCAGCGTTGCCCAGACCCGCTCCATCGAGCCGGCAGGCTCGCGTGTGTTGACCTACACGTCCACGGCTGACCGCGCTGCCGTGCGTGCCCAGGCTGCAGAAGCCCTGCGAGCTGGCCAGATCCCTTCGGGTGAACGTGGTTGATTCTTGTTGAATCCACGGTTCACACGTTTTCGTATTGCCAAGTACCTCGTCCCTATTTTTTGAATTTCACTGGAGTTTCACCATGAACAAGTCTGTCCGTTTCCTCTCTATCGCCGCTGTTGCCGCTTTCACTGCTTTCGGCGCCCACGCTGACGAAGCCGATGGTTCGCAATTTGCCCTGAAGTTCGACACGAACCGCACCCGTGCCGAAGTGGCCGCTGAAGCCGCCACTGTGGCCCAGACCCGCAGCATCGAGCCTGCTGGTTCGCGTGTGGTGACCTACACGTCCACGGCTGACCGCGCTGCTGTGCGCGCCCAGGCTGCTGAAGCCCTGCGCACTGGCAAGATCCCTTCGGGCGAATTCAGCGCCATGTAATTCGCGCGGGAGGTACTGCGGTCGTTGTCACGGCTGCAGCCCGATGCTGAAAGCAAAAAGCCGAGGCCCCGTGAGGGGCCTCGGCTTTTTTCTGCCCTGCCAATCGTGAAGAGATTGACAATGGCACAGTCACCGGCCCAGAACACCTCAATGGCTTCCAGCTACCGCTCCATCGACCATGTCATGCTGCGCCTTCACGCAGCCGAGCCTTTGTTTCAGCTCTTCAGCGAGACCTTCGGGTTGCCCGTGGCCTGGCCCTTGCAACGCACTGATTTCGCCACGTATGGCTGGGTCCATCTGGGCAACACTGACCTCGAATTGTGGGCAGCGACCGCCAACGGCGATCTTCCCGACCATGCGCAACCGCCCTTGATCCACGGTTTTGCTCTGGAGCCTGCTTCGCCCTTGGCCGAAAGTCTGGAGTACGCGATGGAGGCAGGCATCACTTGCAAGCCTCCCCGCGCCTTCCAGTCCGAGAACAGCCGGGGCGAAAGCTTCACCAATTTCACCAATTCCGTGCTGCTTGAGCTTTCCGCTCCAAGCTGTTGTGTGTTCTTTTGCGAGTGGGATCGGCGTGCGGCCCTCTACCCCTGGCCCGAAACCGCAACGCCGGTAGAACGCCGCGCGCAGCATCGGCAGGCCCTGCAGGACAGCGGGGGCGGCCCCCTGGGAATCACCGGACTGCATGCCCTGCGCATGGGCACCCCGGATGTGCAAACACACCAGCACCGTTGGTGGGCACTCACAGGCTCGCAGCCTGGCCATCCCATTGCAGTCATGCCGGATGTCTGTCTGGAGCTGGTTCCAGGAGACCACTTGCTGATTGAATCGCTGTCGCTGAGCGTGCGCTCACTATCTATAGCGCGTGCCTTTCTGAGCAGCCGGCATTTGCTCCAGGCGGACAGCGGCGATGTGCTTTCCGTGGCGTGTGAAGGGCTGCAACTTCACCTGCTGGAAACGTCCCCCGCCTTGCCTTAGTGCAGACTTCCATGACCGCTTGCTGTTTTGCAGCAGGCGGGCATAAAAAAACCCGGCCAAGCCGGGTTTTGGGGCAGATCCACCAAGATCTGAATCACTTCTTCTGGCGGAACTTGCGAAGCGCAGCAATCTGCGCCGCCATCACGGCCAGTTCGGACTGGGCCTTGGCCAGGTCGATTTCGCTCTTGGCATTCTTGAGCGCTTCCTCGGCGGAGGCCTTGGCGGCGTTGGCCTTCTCGTCGTCCAGGTCCTTGCCACGGATGGCGGTATCGGACAACACAGTCACGCAATTGGGCTGCACTTCCAGAATGCCACCGGCCACGAAGACAAACTCTTCGGAACCGTCAGCCATTTCGATGCGCACCGAGCCCGGCTTGATACGGGTGATCAGCGGGGTGTGGCGGGGATAGATGCCCAACTCGCCAGCTTCGCCCGGCAGCGCCACGAAACGCGCTTCACCGGAGAAGATGGACTCTTCGGCACTGACCACATCAACGTGGATGGTGTTCATCATTGCTCCTAGGAAAAGGTGGGTTGCTTGATTGCTGAAGGCCGAGCGGCGGTAGGCTGCTCAGCCGCCGGGCAATCAGGCCACCTTCTTGGCCTTTTCGAAGGCTTCGTCAATGGTGCCCACCATGTAGAACGCCTGTTCTGGCAGGTGATCGCATTCGCCGTTCACGATCATCTTGAAACCACGGATGGTTTCCGACAGTGGAACGTACTTGCCTGGCGAGCCCGTGAACACTTCGGCCACGTGGAAAGGCTGCGACAGGAAACGCTGGATCTTGCGAGCGCGGGCCACGGCCAGCTTGTCTTCAGGTGCCAGTTCGTCCATGCCCAGAATGGCGATGATGTCGCGCAGTTCCTTGTAGCGCTGCAGCGTGCCTTGCACCGCACGGGCCGTAGCGTAGTGGTCTTCGCCCACGACGTTCGGGTCCAGCTGGCGGCTGGTGGAGTCCAGAGGATCCACAGCAGGGTAGATACCCAGCGAGGCGATGTCACGCGAAAGCACCACGGTGGAGTCCAAGTGGGCGAACGTCGTGGCAGGCGATGGGTCGGTCAAGTCATCGGCAGGCACGTACACGGCCTGGATGGAGGTGATCGAGCCGACCTTGGTCGACGTAATACGCTCTTGCAGACGGCCCATTTCTTCGGCCAGCGTAGGTTGGTAGCCCACGGCGGAAGGCATGCGGCCCAGCAGAGCGGACACTTCGGTACCGGCCAGCGTGTAGCGGTAGATGTTGTCCACGAAGAACAGCACGTCACGGCCTTCGTCGCGGAACGACTCGGCGATGGTCAGGCCGGTCAGCGCAACGCGCAGACGGTTGCCTGGGGGCTCGTTCATCTGGCCGTACACCATGGCAACCTTGGACTCTTCGAGCTTCTCCAGGTTGACCACGCCGGAATCGGCCATTTCATGGTAGAAGTCGTTCCCTTCGCGGGTACGCTCGCCCACACCAGCGAACACCGACAGACCGCTGTGGGCCTTGGCGATGTTGTTGATGAGTTCCATCATGTTCACGGTCTTGCCCACGCCGGCGCCACCGAACAGGCCCACCTTGCCGCCCTTGGCGAACGGGCACACCAGGTCGATCACCTTGATACCAGTTTCCAGCAGCTCTTGCGAAGGCGACAGTTCGTCGTACGCAGGGGCCTTGCGGTGGATGGAGGCCGTCAGTTCCTGGCTCACGGGACCACGTTCGTCGATGGGAGCACCCAACACGTCCATGATGCGGCCCAGCGTCGCCTTGCCCACGGGCACGGTGATGGAGTTGCCGGTGTTGGTCACCATGATGCCGCGGCGCAGGCCGTCGGACGAACCCAGCGCAATGGTACGCACCACGCCGTCGCCCAGCTGCTGCTGCACTTCCAGCGTCAGGGTCGAACCGTCGAGCTTCAGAGCGTCGTAAATCTTGGGCATCTGGTCGCGCGGGAACTCAACGTCCACCACAGCGCCGATACATTGAACAATCTTGCCTTGCACTTGAGCCATTTTTCGCTCCAATAAAGATGTTGGTTGAGCTGCTTACACAGCAGCGGCGCCAGCCACGATTTCCGAAAGTTCTTTCGTGATCGCTGCCTGGCGCGTCTTGTTGTAGACCAGCTTCAACTCGCCAATGACGCTGCCGGCGTTGTCGGTGGCGGCCTTCATGGCCACCATGCGTGCCGACTGCTCGGACGCCATGTTTTCCGCAACGGCCTGGTAGATCAGGGACTCGACATAGCGGACCAGCAGATCGTCGATCACGGTCTGTGCATCGGGCTCGTAGATGTAGTCCCAGCCATGTTCGGTCTTGTCGGCCTGCATCTGCGCGGACGACAGGGGGAGCAACTGCTCCACCACCGATTCCTGCTTCATGGTGTTGATGAACTTGGTGTACGAGAGGTACACCGCGTTGATCTTGCCTTCAGCATACGCATCGAGCAGCACCTTGACCGGTCCGATCAGCTTGTCCAGATGGGGCGTGTCGCCCAGGCCCGTCACGTGCGAAACCACCTTGGCACCGACACGGTTCAGGAAACCCAGGCCCTTGTTGCCAATGGCAACCGCCTCGGTGGACACGCCAGCGCCCTGCAGCTCACGCAGCTTGGACGTCACGACGCGCAGCACGTTGGTGTTCATGCCACCGCACAGGCCCTTGTCGGTCGTCACCACGATCACGCCAGCCGTCTTGGCATCGTTCACTTTCATGAACGGATGCACGTATTCAGGGTTGGCCTGGCCAAGATTGGCTGCAATGTTGCGGATCTTCTCGCTGTAAGGGCGGGCAGCCCGCATCCGCTCTTGCGCCTTGCGCATTTTGGATGCAGCCACCATTTCCATGGCTTTGGTGATCTTTTTGGTGTTCTCCACCGACTTGATCTTGCCGCGTATTTCCTTGCCTGCTGCCATGATGGCTCCTCGTCCGGTTTAAGCGAACGACTTCTTGAACGCGGCGATGGCTGCGGTCAATTCGGCTTCTGCGTCCTTGTCCATGGCCTTGGCCTGTTCCAGCTTGGCCAGCAGAGCGGCGTGGCTGGTCTTCAGGAACTGGTGAAGGCCGTGTTCGAAGTCGAGAACCTTCTTGACGTCGATGTCGTCCATGAAGCCCTTGTTCACAGCAAACAGCGTGGAAGCCATCAGCGAGATGGACAGCGGGCTGTACTGCGCCTGCTTGAGCAATTCAGTCACGCGGGCACCGCGGTCGAGCTGCTTGCGGGTGGCTTCATCGAGGTCGGAAGCGAACTGCGCGAACGCAGCCAGTTCACGGTACTGGGCCAGGTCGGTACGGATACCACCGGACAGGTTCTTAACCAGCTTCGTCTGGGCAGCACCACCGACGCGCGACACCGAGATACCGGCGTTGATGGCGGGGCGGATACCGGCGTTGAACAGCGAGGTTTCCAGGAAGATCTGGCCGTCAGTGATCGAGATCACGTTGGTAGGCACGAAAGCGGACACGTCGCCAGCTTGCGTTTCGATGATCGGCAGTGCGGTCAGCGAACCGGTCTTGCCCTTGACTTCACCCTTGGTGAAGGCTTCGACGTAGTCGGCATTCACGCGGGCTGCACGTTCGAGCAGACGGCTGTGGAGATAGAACACGTCGCCAGGGTAGGCTTCGCGGCCTGGTGGGCGACGCAGCAGCAGCGACACTTGGCGGTACGCAACAGCTTGCTTGGACAGGTCGTCATACACGATCAGGGCGTCTTCGCCACGGTCGCGGAAGTATTCGCCCATGGTGCAGCCGGAGTAGGCCGACACGTACTGCATGGCGGCCGATTCGGAGGCCGATGCGGCCACAACAATCGTGTATTCCATGGCACCGGCTTGTTCCAGTGCGCGCACCACGTTCTTGATCGACGAAGCCTTCTGACCGATGGCAACGTAAATACAGGTCACGCCTTGGCCCTTCTGGGCGATGATGGCGTCGATGGCCACTGCCGTCTTGCCGGTCTGGCGGTCACCAATGATCAGCTCGCGCTGGCCACGGCCCACAGGCACCATGGAGTCGATGGACTTCAGGCCGGTTTGCAGAGGCTGGTCCACCGATTTACGGGCGATCACGCCCGGAGCGACCTTTTCGATCACGTCGGTGAGCTTGGCGTTGATAGGACCCTTGCCATCAATAGGCTGGCCCAGGGCGTTCACCACGCGGCCGATCAGCTCAGGACCGACGGGTACTTCCAGAATACGGCCCGTGCACTTGACGGTGTCGCCTTCGGAGATGTGCTCGTACTCACCCAGAATCACGGCGCCGACGGAGTCGCGCTCAAGGTTCAACGCCAGGCCGTAGGAAGGCTGGCCGTCCTTGGTGGCGGGGAACTCCAGCATTTCGCCTTGCATCACGTCCGACAGGCCGTGAACGCGAACGATACCGTCCGACACAGACACCACGGTGCCCTGATTGCGGATATCGCTGCTGGCAGCCAGACCTTCGATGCGGCTCTTGATGAGTTCAGAAATTTCTGCGGGATTGAGTTGCATGACTCTTTCCTTCTTTCTTTGGTTCGCTGTCCTCGCCGCGCGTTACGCGGTGAGGGCCGCTTTCATTTGTTCAAGACGGGCCTTGACCGAAGTGTCCAGCACCTCGTCACCCACCACTACGCGAATGCCGCCGATCAGGGACTCGTCCTGCTGAACAGCGAGATTGAGCTTGCGGCCGAAGCGCTTTTCCAGCGCTGCGCTGACCTCGGACAGTGCGGCACTGTCCATCGGAAAAGCGCTGTACACCACGGCATCCGAAGAGCCGTTGCGGCGATTCACGAGGGTACGAAACTGCGAAGCCACTTCCGGGAGCGCGTTGATGCGTCCGTTGTCGATGACTGTGCGCAGGAAATTCTTGGCCGTATCGGACAGCGCCGAACGCGCAACACCCGTGAAGACGGCAAACACCTGGTCTGCCGTCACCTTGGGGTTGTCCGCCAGCTGACGCAACTGGGGGTTGGCGGCAATGGCCGCCAGTTCATCGACCCAGTCAGCGGTGCTGGCCAGGTCCATGCCCGCACCCGCAGTAGCGGCCTTGAACAGGGCATCGGCGTAAGGGCGGGCAATGGTGGCGAGTTCAGCCATGTGTGTCCCCTTACAGCTCGGTCTTCAGGCGGTTGAGCAGGTCGGCGTGAACGCCGGCATTGACTTCCTTACGGAGAATCTGCTCAGCACCCTTGACGGCCAGCGCTGCCACCTGCTCACGCAGGGCTTCGCGGGCTTGCACCGTTTGCTGCTCGGCTTCGGCACGGGCGGAGGCAACAATCTTGTTGCCTTCTTCCGTGGCGCGTGCCTTGGCTTCTTCGATGATGGCCTGGGCACGTCGGTCGGCGTCCGCAAGACGCGAGGCCGTTTCGTTGCGCGCCTGTGACAGCTCCTTTTCGACGCGCTGGTTGGCAGCGGTCAGTTCGGACTTGGCACGGTCGGCAGCAGCGAGGCCTTCGGCGATTTTCTGGGCTCGTTCATCCAACGCCTTCGCGATCGGGGGCCACACGAATTTCATCGTGAACCACACCAGGATCAAGAAGACGATGGCCTGAATGAACAGGGTCGCATTGATACTCACGGCAACACCTTTCTAGAGTGGCGTTGAACGGGACTTACTTGGGCAGGTTGGCCAAGAACGTCGAAGCGAAGGGGTTGGCGAAAGCGAACAGCAGAGCGATAGCCACGCCGATCAGGAAGGCGGCGTCGATCAGACCAGCCAAGATGAACATCTTGGTTTGCAGTTCGTTGATCAGTTCAGGCTGACGTGCCGACGATTCGAGGAACTTGCCGCCCATCAGTGCGATACCGATGGAAGCGCCGATAGCGCCCAGACCAACGATCAGACCACAAGCCAGAGCGACGAGACCGAGAATGTTTTCCATGATGACTCCTGAGTTAAAAAAAGAAAGGTTGAAAAAGAAAAGGGAAACGAAAGGGAACCGTTAGTGCGCGTTGTGCGCCTGACCGAGGTAGATCAGTGCAAGCATCATGAAGATGAAGGCTTGCAGAGAGATCACCAGAATGTGGAACAGCGTCCAGATGGTGCCAGCGATGACGTGGCCCACAGGCAGCAGCACACCCGACAGCGACAGTGCAGCCGCACCACCCATCAGGGCGATCAGCATGAACACCAGTTCACCGGCGTACATGTTGCCGAACAACCGCATGCCATGCGATACGGTGTTGGCGACATATTCAATGATCTGCATCAGCAGATTCACGACGCCCAGAATCAGGGCGAAGATGGGGTTCTTGCTGGTGCCGAACGGAGCCGACACGAGTTCATGCGCCCAGCCGCCAGCGCCCTTGATCTTGACGCTGTACCAGAAGCGCAGGATCAGAATGGCAAATGCCAGCCCCAGGGTGGTGGACAGGTCGGCCGTAGGCACGACACGCAGATAGGCGTGGTGGGGATCATGACCAGCAGCGCCATAGATCTTGGCCCAGATGGCGGGCAGCAGGTCCACCGGCAACATGTCCATGAAGTTCATCAGGAAGATCCAGACAAACACCGTGAGACCCAGAGGAGCAATGAACTTGCGGCTCTCGGCGTTGTGGATATTGGCCTTGGCCTGGTTGTCCACCATCTCGACCAGCATTTCCACCGCCGCCTGGAAGCGACCGGGCACACCGGAGGTTGCCTTACGGGCAGCTGACCACAGAATCAAAAGGGTGAGCACACCCAGAACCAGACCGACGATGATCGAGTCGTAGTTGATGACGGTGAAATCAACAATCTTGGTCTGGTTGACGTTTTGAAGATGCTGCAGGTGGTGAACGATGTATTCACTTGCAGTCGGAGCGTGCGCTTCTGCGGCCATCGGACAACTCTTCTCTATATCAATCGGTTTTTCGGACACCGGGTCGCACCAAAAGCGCCACCCAGTACGTTTTCATTGCGACCACCATGCCAACCAGCAAGGCAATCCAGCTCAAGCCCGACACCAGCCGAGGTGCCGCAGCAAGCAGCGCCACCGTCAGCACGATCTTGGCAATCTCCCAACCAAAGAATCCCACCATGGCAGCACGCGGCTTGGAAGACGCCGAATGGCGCAACACACCGCGTGCAAACAACGCTGCCGGAGCCACCACAGCCAGCGCACCATAAGCCGCAGACCAGCCCACCGATGCACTGCCCGTCAGAGCCCAGGCCATCAGGGCCACCAACATCCCGACCAGTGCCTGACCCGCCACCACCTTCCACACAGAGATGGAAGGATTGCGACTGCGCCACACCTCAGCCTCCTCGGCCGTCAGGGGCTTGAAGTCAGATTCTTCAGCCTCAATTTCAGTCTCAGGCGGGATTGTTTTCATTGTTGAATGACGCCCGCGTTACAGACTGCAACTTTCACAAAGCCTCTAATTATAAGTAAAAACCCGTGACGCACGACAAAGACCTGCAAGCCCGGCCCAAAACCGGTGCGCGTGCATGCGCTGTTGTGGTGACAGGCCAACGGCTTTCCGATCCTTCCCGCACTGCCGTGCACTGGCCTGGGGCAGGCTGTCTGCACCCAAGCGGCAGCACAACAACCCCGCTGGCGCACAATAGCAAAGCCCCGCCAGCTATTGAAACCGAAGCAGTACGCACCATGACAACCTCCAGCCCACCACCTGCCAATGGCCTCGACACACAGGCTAACGATCCACGCAAAGACTCGTTGATCGAATACCCCTCCAGGTTCCCCATCAAGGTCATGGGCGCCAAGGTGGACGGCTTTGTGCATGCTGTCACTGAACTGGCCCGCCAGTTCGACCCCACTTTTGACGCCAGCACCATTGAACTGCGAGACAGCCGCGCTGGCAATTACCTCGGAGTAACCATCACTATCACCGCGACCAGCCGGGAGCAGCTCGACGACCTGTACCGCGCACTGTCGTCACACCCCCTGGTGAAAGTGGTGCTGTAGCCCCGGGGCTGCAGCATATTTGCCGCATGACCATCGACATTCGCATGCTGGGCCGCGTGGACTACGCCACCACCGTCCAGGCCATGCAGGACTACACCACCGCGCGTTCGGCCGGTACACCCGACGTGCTCTGGGTGTGCGAGCACGCACCGCTGTACACACAAGGGCTCGCAGGCAAAAGTGATCACGTGCTGAACCCGGGCAACATTCCGGTTGTAGCCACCAACCGTGGCGGGCAGGTCACTTTCCACGGCCCCGGC
This sequence comes from Acidovorax sp. NN32, assembly GCF_057597245.1. Taxonomy (NCBI): domain Bacteria; kingdom Pseudomonadati; phylum Pseudomonadota; class Betaproteobacteria; order Burkholderiales; family Comamonadaceae; genus Acidovorax; species Acidovorax sp. NN32. The sequence continues at coordinate 452,366 of NZ_CP199679.1, read as the reverse complement.
CAGGTGGTGGCCTATCCACTGATCGACCTGCAGCGCGCAGGTTACTTCGTCAAGGAGTACGTCTACCGCGTGGAAGAAGCCGTGATCCGCACGCTGGCGCACTTTGGCATCACGGGCCACCGCGTGGGCGGCGCGCCTGGCATCTATGTGCGGCTGGACGACCCACACAGCCACGCCCTGCTGCAGCAGCGTCCGCAAAAGCGCATCGGCACGGCGGCGCCAATCCCGGACTTCGAGGGCCTGGGCAAGATCGCCGCCCTGGGTATCAAGGTCAGTCGACACAGCACCTACCACGGCGTGGCGCTCAATGTGGCGATGGACCTGGAGCCCTTTGCGCGCATCAACCCTTGCGGTTACGCAGGTTTGCAAACGGTGGACCTTTCTACAATCGGGGTCCACACCACCTGGGAAGAAGCCGCGCAGGTGCTGGGCCAGCAGCTCAGCATCCGGTTGGCGCCCTGAACCTGCCTACATGCCATGAGCACCCCTGAAGTCGTCCGCGAAGCGCAATCCACCGAAGCCTACAACCCGCTGGCCAAGCAAAAAGCGGCCGCCAAGCTCTCGCGCATTCCGATCAAGGTCGAGCAAGGCGAAGTGCTCAAGAAGCCCGAGTGGATTCGCGTGAAGGCGGGCAGCCCCACCACACGCTTCTACGAGATCAAGGAGATCCTGCGCGAGCACAAGCTGCACACGGTGTGCGAAGAAGCCTCCTGCCCCAACATCGGCGAGTGTTTCGGCAAGGGCACGGCCACCTTCATGATCATGGGCGACAAGTGCACGCGCCGCTGCCCGTTCTGCGACGTGGGCCACGGCCGCCCCGACCCGCTGGACAAGGACGAGCCCCTGAACCTGGCCAAGACCATCGCCGCGCTCAAGCTCAAGTACGTGGTGATCACCAGCGTGGATCGCGACGATCTGCGCGACGGCGGCTCCGGCCATTTTGTGGAGTGCATCCAGAACATCCGCGAGTTATCGCCCGCTACGCAGATCGAGATCCTGGTGCCCGACTTCCGGGGCCGCGACGACCGTGCGCTCGAAATCCTGAAAGCCGCGCCACCCGACGTGATGAACCACAACCTGGAAACCGCACCCCGGCTGTACAAGGAAGCGCGCCCAGGCTCCGACTACCAGTTCAGCCTGAACCTGCTGAAAAAGTTCAAGGCCCTGCACCCCAATGTTCCCACCAAGAGCGGCATCATGGTTGGCTTGGGCGAGACGGACGAAGAGATCCTGCAGGTGATGCGCGACATGCGCGAACACAACATCGACATGCTGACCATCGGCCAGTACCTGTCGCCCAGCAACAGCCACCTGCCCGTGCGCCGCTACGTGCACCCCGACACCTTCAAGATGTTCGAGGAAGAGGCCTACAAGATGGGCTTCAGCCACGCTGCGGTTGGCGCCATGGTGCGCAGCAGCTACCACGCGGACCAGCAGGCGCACGCCGCTGGCGTTTAAGCCTGGCGGGACGCGCAACCCAGAGCACGATCATGGGCGCAGCGGAATCGCTCTCGCTGCGGCGCTACGGCGCATCGCCGGGCAGCCATAGCCACGATCACTTCCAGATACTGCTGGGTCTCTCCGGCGCACTGGACCTGGAAGTCGCGGGGCACGGTGTGCGCGTGGCGCCCGGTGGCGGCTGCGTGATTGCGCCGGGGGATCGCCACGACTTCAAATCGTCGCGCGGCAGCGTCTGCCTGGTGCTCGACAGCGCCCACCCCGGCTGGGCGCAGTGCGCCAGCGCGCAGCTCACTACCGCACTGCCCACCGATGCGCTGCCCCTGGCGCACTACCTGGCCAGCGCATTGCAACAAGGCCGCCCGCTGGCGCAGACCCACGGCCCGGCATTGCTGCTGGAAGCGTGGCTGGCGGGCTCAGCGCCCCATACATCCCTCCACCGATCCACGCGCCAACGCACTATCGATTGGCCTGCTCTGCAGCGCTGGGCAGCCCTGCAATGGCACCGCGAACTCAGCGTTGCCGACTTGGCGGCGCAGGTGCATCTGAGCCCCAGCCAGTTCGCTACCAGGTGCCGCGAAGACCAGGGCATGGGTGCCATGGCCTGGCTGCGCGGCCAGCGCCTGGCACAGGCGCGGCTGCTGCGGGGCACAGGCATGGCCGTGGCCGAAGTGGCGCGGCGCACGGGCTACCGCTCGCCCTCGGCCCTCACGGCGGCACTGCGGCGCGCTGAAGATCACTGAATCACTGACAAAGGCTGCCGCGTCCAGCAGACGATCACCACGCGACGACGGACCATCGTTGCGCGACGATTCCGAATGTCCTGCGCGCGTAAGCTCGGCGCTATGCAAGCCAACCTGTACGCCCTGGGCGCCATCGCGCTGTGGGCCTCCCTCGCCTCGCTGGGTGTCTCGCTCACCCACATTCCACCGTTCCTGCTCACGGGCATTGCGCTCATCATCGGCAGCGTGCCAGCCTGGCCGTTTGTGCTGCGTGACCCGTCGCAGTGGCGCATTCCACTGCGCACGCTAGCGCTCGGTGTGTATGGCCTGTTTGCGTACCACTTCCTGCTGTTCATTGCGCTGCGCCACGCGCCGCCCGTGGAGGCCAATCTGGTGAACTACCTGTGGCCGCTGTTCATCGTGGTGCTCTCGCCTGTGGTGCTGCCCGGTGTGGCTCTGCGCCTGCCGCATGTGCTGGCGGCGCTGCTGGGTTTTGGGGGCGCAGCCATTGCGATTGCGGGTGGACGCGAGCTGAGTGGCACGCTGGCCTGGGGTTACCTGCCCGCGCTGGCCGCAGCATTCATCTGGGCCACGTACTCGCTCATGACCAAGCGCGTGGCGGCTTTTCCGACCACGGCCATCGGCCTGTTCGGACTGGTGTCCGGCGTGCTGTCCCTGTTGTGCCATGTGGTGTTGGAGCCCGCCGTGGCGCTGCAGCCGCGCGACTGGGCCCTGCTGGCAGTGCTGGGCCTGGGGCCGCTGGGGGCGTCGTTTTTTATGTGGGACAAGGCCCTCAAGCTCGGAGACGCACGGCACATCGGCATCCTGAGCTACATCACTCCGCTGGCGTCCACCGCGCTGCTGATCGTGGTGAGTGGCCGCTCGTTCAGCTGGAGCATCGCACTGGCCACGGTGATGATCATCAGCGCGGCAGTGATGGGGATGCGGGCGCGCTGACCATGAGAAATACGCGTCAGATTGGCCTCTAGCGCTCATCTATAAAGCGCTAACAGCTATTATTTTAAGAGCAAAACCTATCGCTCAAGAGCTCAGCAACGCCGCAGGTTCGTCGCCCTCCAGCACCTGCTGCGCCCAGGGCGCCAGCTTGCGCGTGTCAGCGCGCAGCACCTCCTGCTTCACAGCCAGGATCTGCGCGGGGTGCATGGAGAAGCTGCGCAGGCCCAGGCCCAACAGCAGCCGCGTCATGGTCACATCGCCCGCCGTCTCGCCACACACGCACACGCTCTTGCCCTGGCGCTCCCCCTCGGCGATCACGTCGCCCACCAGGCGCAGCACGGCGGGGTGCAGCGGGTCGTACAGATGGGCCACAGCCTCGTCGGCACGGTCGATGGCCAGGGTGTACTGGATCAGGTCATTGGTGCCGATGGAGAGAAAGTCGAAGTACTTGAGGAAGGTGCGCACCATGAGCGCGGCGGCGGGCACCTCGATCATTGCGCCCAGCTGCACCGGGCCGTAGGGTTCGCCACGCGCATCCAGCTCACCCCGGGCCAGGTCCACCTGGGCGAGCGTCTGCTGAATTTCGTGCGTGTGCGCCAGCATGGGGAACAGCAGGTTGACCTTGCCATGCGCCGCCGCACGCAGCACAGCGCGCAGCTGGGTGCGGAACATGGCCGGGTCGGCCAGGCTCCAGCGGATGGCGCGCAGGCCCAGCGCGGGGTTCAGGTAGTTGTCCTTGTGGCTCTTGTGGTCCAGCGGCTTGTCAGCGCCCACATCGATGGTGCGGATGGTGACGGGCAGGCCCTGCATGCCGTCAATGGCCTCGCAATAGGCGCGGTACTGCTCGTCCTCGCCGGGCAGGTTGCCCGTCTTGCCCATGAACAGGAATTCGCTGCGGAACAGGCCCACGCCCACGGCCCCGGCGCGCACTGCGGTGGCCGCGTCGCCGGGTTGTTCGATGTTGGCCAGCAGCTCGATCTTGTGGCCGTCGATGGTGATGGCAGGGGTGTGGCGCAGCCGGGCCAGCCGCTCGCGCTCGAGCTCCACCTGGCGCTGGCGAAAGCCGTATTCGGCCAGGATGATGGGCGACGGATCGACAATGACCACACCTGCATCGCCGTCGATGATGACCCAGTCGTCCTGCCGCACCAGCTGACTGGCGGCGCGCGCACCGACCACGGCCGGGATGTCCATGCTGCGCGCCACGATGGCGGTGTGCGATGTCTTGCCGCCCACGTCAGTGACGAAGCCGGCGAACACGCTTTGCTTGAACTGCAGCATGTCGGCGGGCGAGAGGTCGTGCGCTACCAGCACCAGGGGCACGTCCACCGTGTCGTCGAGCAGCAGGTCTTGCTGCAGGCCCAGTTGCTTGTGGCGGCGCGGGCTGCTGACCGGCGGCGCCACGGGGCTGGCCACGCCCTTCATGTAGCGCAGGATGCGCTCGACCACCTGTTCCAGGTCAGCCTTGCGCTCGCGCAGGTACTCATCCTCCATCTCGTCGAACTGGCGCGCGATGACTTCAAGCTGCGTGGTCAACGCCCACTCGGCGTTGTACAGGCGCTCGGTGATCCAGTGCTTGACGCCGCCCGTGAGGGCCTCGTCCTGCAGCAGCATCAGGTGCACGTCGAGCAGCGCGGTCAGCTCATGCGGCGCATCGGCGGGCATGTCGGTCTGCAGGCGCTGCAGTTCCTCGACCACGGCATTGCGGCCGTTGCGCACCCGCTCAATCTCGCCCTCGACCTGTTCTGGCTTCACAAAATAGTGCGCCACGTCCACACGGCTGGACGCCACCAGCACGGCACGGCCGATGGCAATGCCGCGAGCGACTGCGAGACCGTGGACGGAAAAAGTCATTCACCCTCACCAAATTTGTCGGCAATCAAGGCCAGCAGGGCATCCATGGCCTCCTGTTCACGATCCCCGTTGGTTTCAATCTCCACCTCAGTGCCCATGCCGGCGGCCAGCATCATCACGCCCATGATGCTCTTGGCGTTGATGCGGCGGTCGCCACGGCTCATGAAAACCTCACAGGGGAAGCTGCCAGCCAGCTTGGTCAGCTTGGCCGAAGCGCGGGCATGCAGGCCCAATTTATTGCTGATGGTCGTACGTGTCTTGATCATGTCGATTACGGGTGTTCTGGTTCTGCGGCGCGGAGATGGCCACCTGCATCACGCCCTGGGTGCCCCCCACCACGGCGCGGGTGACCACCGCGTCGAGGGGTTCGTGGCGGTAGCTCACGGCCCGCAGCAGCATGGGCAGGTTGACCCCCGTCACCAGGCGCGAGCGCACGTTCTCGATCACGCGCTGCGCCACGTTGCAGGGGGTGGCACCAAACACGTCGGTGAGCACCAGGGTGGAATCTGCGCCCAGTTGCTGCAGCATGATGCGGGCCTGCGCCAGCGACTCTTCGGGCGGCTGGTTGGGCTGCACGTCGAGAGCGGCCACGTTGTCGCCGCAGTCGGGAAACACATGCAGCGCACATTCGCGCAGTGCATGGGCCAACGGGGCGTGGGCAATGATGAGGATGCTGGTGGTGCTCATGGCGTGGTGGTTTGCAACACATTATGGCGCCGCCCCTGCAGCAGGAACCACGCGTAGGCGACCGCGTTGCACGCCAGGTACACCGCCATCGCGGCCTGGAACGACTGCACCGTGGACAGGCCGGCCGCGGCAAAGGCGTCCACCCCCAGGCCAATGCCCCACTGCACCACAAACACGCCCGCAAAAATCACCAGGTTGTAGGCTGACAGCGCGCGCCCCGCCAGCGCCTGCGGGAACGCCATGGCCACCGCAGGCTGCGACAGCGACACAAACGTGCACGACACACAAAACAGCGCCCAGGCACCGCCTCCCGCCTGCGGCCCCGCCAGAATGATGCCCAGCAACACCACCAGGCACAGCGGCAAGCCCGCAGCCATCAGCCGGTCGGCTCCCAGCCCCTTGCGCAGCAGCCAAGGGTTGACCATGCCCCAGGTCCAGAACGTGCAGAGCATGGCCACGTTGATCCAGAACAGCCCCGTGGCAGCCTCCAGCGGCGAGTAGCCCGCCACCCGCTGCATCCATGGGCCTGCCCATAGCGTCTGCATGGCCACCATGCCGCCGTACACAAAGAAGCCCAGGGGCGCCAGGCGCTGGAAATACGGGTGGCGCCACACCATCGCATAGCCCGGTGGCACAGTGACACCGCTGGGGCCGCGCTCCGCCGTGGCATCACCACCACCACCGCCCGCGCCCGGTGTGCCCGCCGCCCAGCCGGGCACCCAAACGGCAATCACCACCATCGACAGCGCGATCAGCGCCGCCAACCCCCAGAACAGCGGCCGCCACCCCACCAAAGGCAGTGCCCACTGCACAGGCAGCGTGGACGCCACCATGCCCAGCGAGCCCGTCATCAGCATCCAGGAGTTGGCGCGCATCTGCGCAGTGGGCTCAAACCAGCGCCTATAGCCCGTGAGCGGCGCCATCAGGCAGGCGCTGACCCCTGCGCCACACAACACACGCCCGGCCAGCAGGCCCGAAAACCCCGTCGCCACCGAAAACACCAGGCTGCCCACCACGGCCACGCCCAGAAATCCCAGCGCCACCTTGCGCGGGCCATGCCGGTCCAGCCAGGTGCCCAGCGGCAGCTGCGTGGCCGCAAAGCCCAGAAAGTACCCGCCCGCAAGCAAGCCCAGGTCGCTGGCCTGCAGCGAAAACTCCTGCGCCAGTGTGGGCGCCAGCGTGGCCGTAACCGCCCGCACCAGCGCCGACAGGAAGTAGGCGAAGGCAAAGGCCAGAAAAACGATGACCGCTGCCCGCCTGGGCAGCACTGCATGCCCGGTCATTGGAGCACCATCCCTGCAAAGAACTGGTCGGCCAACTCGGGGCGGGGCTTGCCCGTGTAAACCACCGCGTGGTACAGACGCATCTGCGGCCCCGCAGCGCGCGCAAACCACACGCCCTGGGCAAACACGGGGCTGCCATCGGCACGCTGGCCTTGCACCACGGTGCGCACCGACTGCGGCAGGGGCAGTGCACCCTTGGGGGCATACGGCGTATCAGCCGCCGTGGCTGCGGCGCCCGCGCCGAGGTTGGCGACCACAGCGGCCCGCCAGTGCCGCAGGGCAGCGCCCGCTTGGGCAGGGTCTGCCAGGGCCGCATGCGACACGGCAAATGTGGCGCCGTCGGCATCGCAGCCCGCCATGGACAGCTCGACGGGCACCCCCGCCAGTTCAACCGTGCGCGTGGCCTGGTCAGGCTTGCAAGGCAAGGTGATGGTGATGCCGGCCTCGGGCAAAGGCACGCTGCGCCAGTTCAGTGCAGGGCTGCAGCCCACGAGCAGCCACAGCAACGGTGGCAGGGCAGCAGCCCGGGTTGGTGTCCAGTTCATCGGTCGATTATCGGCACAGTGACCCAGATCAACAGGCTGCATCCCCTGCGGGCGAACTTTTGCCCGCCAAGCCGACTCCATCCCAAGTTGGGCCTGCGGGCCACCCGTGAAGACAGGCGTTGTTGTTAGGGCAGGTCCGGCACAATGCCGGTTGCAGGCCCGGGTACCCACAGGGGCCACAGTTTCAGGATGAATGGACAAGTCATGGCGATCAAGCATTGGGCGGCAGGGGTGGCAGTGGCAGCATTTGCGGCCGTGGGTGCCTATGTGTACCTGGATACAGGCCGCTCTGCGGCACCGGAATCCACCTTCGTGTTGCTAAACGGCACGAGCCAATCCACCGCCGATCTGCGCGGCAAGGTCACGCTGGTGAATTTCTGGGCCACCAGCTGCACCACCTGCGTGGCCGAAATGCCCGAGATCGTGGCCACCTACAACAAGTACCACGCCAAAGGCTTCGACACGCTCGCCGTGGCCATGAGCTACGACCCGCCCAGCTACGTGGTGAACTTTGCCGAAACCCGCAAACTGCCCTTCAAGGTGGCGATCGACAACACTGGCAAGGTGGCCCAGGCCTGGGGCGATGTGCGGCTCACGCCATCGACCTTCATCGTGAACAAGCGTGGGGAGATTGTGAAGACCTATGTAGGTGCCCCGAATTTCCCCGAACTGCACCAGCTCATCGAGAAGCTGCTGGCAGAAACCTGAGCCACCACAACACCTTCAAAAACAAGAGGCCGATTTCGTAAGAAATCGGCCTCTTGCGCTTATGGATAAAGCGCCAGCAGCTATCAATTTTGCGAATGGCATCTGAAACTGGCGTTGCCCAGAGGAGCGGACGCCGCGCAAGGGCCGCCCCGCCGCGCTGGCGTCGTCCCCCTTCCCGGAGCGCGTAGCGCGTAGAGAGAAGGGGGAAGCGGCGCAGCCGCTCAGGGGGATGTACCCTATTTCGCGCGGTAATTGTCGTGGCAGGCCTTGCAGGTGCCAGCGGCCGCGCCGAATGCGGTCTTGAGGTTGTCCAGGTTGCCCGTCTTGGCCGCAGCGGCCAGCTTGACGGATTCGGCTTCGAGCTTGTCGGAATGCTCCTTGAACTTGGCCTGTTCGGTCCAGATTTCAGGCAATGCCTTGGTGGGCGCGCCCTTGTCGGTGCCCGCGCCAAATCCCGCCCAGGGCAGCTTGGCCATCTGCGCCACCACGTCCGCGTTCTCCTGCGCGGCCTTGGCGTCGAACGGGATACGGCCATTGGCCATGGCCCCAAGGCGGCCAAAGTGCTGGCCCATCACAAACAGCGCGCTCTGGCGGTATTTGATGGCGTCTTCCGCCTTGGCGAACTGGGCAGAGGCCGGTGCGGACAAGGTCAGCGTAGCGGCGGCAAGGGCGAACGCGGCAAGTGCTTTCATAGGGAGATTCCTTTTTCGTGGGGTGGACAGGCTCTGAGAGCCCGGGGCAAGTATGCCGTTTTACCGCCCATTTCGCAGCGGGCATGCTCTTTCGGGTTGACCCCGCCTCCTTCACAATGCGGCCCACCACCCTTCGTCCAACCACCCTGCCCCGCCGCCATGACGCAACACTCCGTACGCATCTGGGACCTTCCCACCCGCATCTTCCACTGGGCGCTGGCCGCGAGCGTCGTGGGCCTGGTCATCACCGCCAAGGTGGGGGGCAACGCCATGGAATGGCATTTCCGGCTGGGGTACGGCGTGTTGGCGCTGCTGGTGTTCCGCATGGTCTGGGGGCTGATGGGCGGGCGCTGGTCGCGCTTCACGAGTTTTCTGTACTCCCCGATGCGGGTGCTGCGGTATCTGCGCGGCTCAGCCCACGCCGAAGACAGCATTGGCCACAGCCCACTGGGCGCCCTGTCGGTCTTTGCGCTGCTGGCCGTGCTGGTGGCCCAGGTGGCCACCGGTTTGCTGAGTGATGACGAGATCGCCTTCGCTGGCCCGCTCACCCGGTTTGTGTCGAATGCAGTGGTCGGCCAGGCCACGGGCTACCACAAGGAAATTGGCCAGTACCTGGTGCTGGGGCTGGTGGGGTTGCACCTGATCGCCATCATTTTCTATGTGCTGGTTCGCCGCCAACGCCTCGTCCGGCCCATGCTGCAGGGCGACAAGCTGCTGCCCGCCCCGGCCACGCCGTCTCGCGACGACTTGACCAGCCGGGCCGTGGCGCTGGTGGTGCTGGCCCTCAGTGCCGCGCTGGCCTGGTGGGTGTCCTCTCTGGGGGCAGCGGCGGGGTTCTAGCCAGACTCGCTACACTGCGGCTTCCGCTGTTTTGAACTACTGCGTTTTGGACAAGCCTTCCGTCACCCTGCTGACCCCCACCTCGCCCGCTGAGATGGAAGCGGTCCGCACCATCTTCCGGGAGTACGCCGACACCCTCGGCGTAGACCTGTGTTTCCAGGACTTCGAGACCGAACTCGCGGGCCTGCCCGGCGACTACGGCCCGCCGCGCGGCGCACTGCTGCTGGCCCAGGTCGAAGGGGCGATTGCCGGCTGCTGCGCCCTTCGGCCACTGGATACGGCCGACTACCCGAACGCGAGCGAAATGAAGCGGCTGTACGTGCGCAAAGCCTTCCGGGGCTTCGGCCTGGGCCGCGAACTCGCGGAGGCCATGCTCGACCGGGCGCGCCAGGCGGGTTACGCCTGCGTGCTGCTCGACACGCTCGACGACATGGAATCGGCCCGGGCGCTGTACACCGACCTGGGCTTTGAAGAGATTCCACCCTACTACCACAACCCCATTGCGGGGGCGCACTACCTCAAGGTTGATATTTCTTGAGTTTTTGGTGCCTGGCGCTCACTGATATTGCGTCAATAGCTATTAAATTTATAGCAGCTATAGAATCAGACCGGCCCGGTGCCAAGCACTTCGAGCCTGTTGATCAGGATCGAGCCGTGGGGCAGCCCCACGGTGTTGTCTTCCAACGCGTCCATCGCGGCGCGCGAACCTCCCGCCACCCGTGGCGCGCAGTTCGCACCCAACCCGCAGGTTGGCACCGGGCCAACTTACTACATTTCGCAGCTTCGTGACGAAGACTCCAGCCCGTACACGCGCACTGGCCAAGGCGCTGGCCATGGCGGTGCTGGCCGATGCACGGGAGCCGGAGCGTCGCACCCTCCAGGCACTGGCAGCGCGCGCAGGTGCCTGCCTGGGTAACAACGCGACCCTGGCGGACAGCCCCGTTCCACTGTCCCCGCCGTTGTTCGAACAGCTGCGCCGCCTGTCCCACGCGTCCGGGGCCGAATGGGCGCGGCTGGAGCCTGAGGACGTGGCCACCTGGCTGTGCTGGGGTGTCTGGTGGCGCAAAGCGGGGCTGCGCAATGGCGCCACCCTGCAGTCGCTTACGACGACCTTCAGCCAGCAGGAGGAAAAAGACCAGGACGCCTGGGACGAGCTGGTGGGCGACGACGATGAAAACGCCGAACCAGCCCTGCCTTTGCACCAATGGCCCGACCCCCAACTCGCCCGGGCTTTCCGCACCTGGGCCGCCAGCCCACGCACCGGGGAGCCGTTGCACTGGCTGCTGCGCTCCGCCACGGCAGGCGCGCACCCCGCATGGATGGGCCGTGAGCGCACCACGCCCGTGCTGCTGGCCGCCACCGACGTAACCGAGGCCCTGGCCGTTTCGCTGGATGACCTCCTGTGGCTCGCGCCCGAGCATGCGCACTGGCGCGAACGCCAGGACGGGGGCCATGCCCTGCCCCTTTCGCACTATCGCTACCGCTTGCTGCCCAAGCCCAGCGGTGGGCTGCGCCTGCTGGAGGCGCCCCGCCCGCGCCTGGCCAGCACGCAGCGCCGCATTCTGGACAGCCTGCTGGCTGGCGTGCCCGTGCACGAGGCCGCGCATGGCTTTGTGCGCGGCCACGGCGTGGGCACCCACGCACAGGTCCACACCCAGCAGGCTGTGGTGATACGGTTTGACCTGGCCGATTTCTTCATGTGCATCACGGCCACCCGCGTGCGCGCGCTGTGGCGGGCACTGGGCCATGGTCGCCCGGCCGCCGAGCTGCTCACGCGGCTGACCACCACGCGAACCCCTCAGGCCATCCGGGAACGATTGCTGGAAGCAGCCCCCCTGCCGCGGGAGGCCATCGCGCAGCGCCGTGCCATCAGCACGCGCCTGAAACAGCCCCATTTGCCGCAGGGTGCGCCCACGTCGCCCGCCTTGGCAAATCTGTGCGCCTTCGGGCTGGACCTGCGGCTGAACGCCCTGGCAGAGCGCTTTGGCGCGCGCTACACACGCTATGCCGACGACCTGGTGTTTTCAGGTTCAAAGGCGCTGCACCAGCAGTGGGTGGACTTGCGCGCCTGGGTGACCGCCATTGCCCAGCACGAAGGATTCACCCTGCGCGCGGACAAGACCCGCGTGATGCCAGCGCACCAGCGGCAGTATGTGACGGGACTGGTGGTCAACGAGCGCGCCAACTACAGCCGCACACAGTTCGACATCCTCAAGGCCCGCCTGCACCGGCTGGGCCAACAGCCCCAGGTGGACATCAGCGAACGGGCCCGGCTGACCGGCGAGATCCAATGGGCCAGTCAATGGCTGGCGCCGACACGCAGAGCGAAGCTGCAGCGGCTGCTCCATGCCATCACATTTTCCAAGGAGCTTTAGACCCCGCTCAAGACCTTCACGGGATCACTTCTATGGCCCGCTTCGCCGGTTCTCGCCACGGAAATGGCGACCCCGGCAGCCGACTCAAACCAGAACGCCTCACATCGCAGGGAGCAACTCGACGCAGCCGGTTAACGCCGAACTCAAGCCTTTTGGGCTTGCTGGAGCAGCGTGTCAGCGTCGCTCACTTCAAATTTGCCCGGGGCTTCCACATTGAGGGTGACCACCTTGCCGTCGCGCACCAGCATCGAATAACGGTTGCTGCGCAGACCCAGGCCCTTGCCCGTCAGATCCAGCGTCAGACCGGTGGCCTTGGCGAAAGTGGCGTCGCCGTCGCCCAACATGCGGACCTTGCCATCGGTCTTCTGGTCACGCGCCCATGCGCCCATGACAAAGGCGTCGTTCACGCTCACGCACCAGATCTCATCCACACCTGCGGCCTTGAACTCGGCGGCCTTTTCCACATAGCCTGGCACATGCTTGGCCGAGCAGGTGGGCGTAAACGCTCCGGGCAATGCAAACAGGGCAATCGTCTTGCCAGCCGTAGCCTTGTCTACAGGCACAGGGTTCGGGCCGATGCTGCAGCCTTCGCCCTCGACTTCCGAATATTCCATGAGCGTGCTGGCAGGCAGGGTGTCACCGACTTTGATCATTGTTATCTCCTTGGGATGGTGGAATGGATAGCGGGATGAATGGGATTGGATACGCGAAGTGCCCCGCACCGCCAACACAACATGACGTGCGCAAAACAAGGCTCAGACAAGCGACTCACGCCAAAGCGAGTTGATGCCGCATCCCGATTTGCCTGAGTCCTAAAAAAGTGGTCCACAAAGCAAAACGACCCACATTGTGGGTCGTTTTGAAAGGCTTTGCCGTCCGGGGTCTTGACCCCGGGGCAATGGGATGCTGATTTACAGCAGACCGGCCTTTTGCACCAAGCGGGTAGCCACCCAGTTCTTGGTCTTGGAGAGCGGACGGCTTTCGGTAATTTCGATCACGTCGCCCAGCTTGTACTCGCCATTCTCATCATGGGCGTGGTACTTGCTCGACTTCGCAACGATCTTGCCGTAGAGCTCGTGCTTCACACGGCGCTCGACCAGCACGGTCACAGTCTTTTGACGCTTGTCGCTGACCACCTTGCCAACCAAGGTGCGCTTGAGGGATTTTTTAGGTTCCGTCATGTGGGCTCCTTACTTGGCGGCTTGCTTTTCAGCAAGAATGGTCTTTGCACGGGCGATATCGCGGCGGGTGGTGCGCAGCGTGTTGGTGTTAGCCAATTGCTGCGTAGCCTTTTGCATGCGCAGGCCGAAGTGGGCCTTTTGCAGCGCCTTGATTTCGGCTTCGATACCGGCGACGTCTTTTTGGCGAAGTTCAGTAGTCTTCATTGCTTGTTCTCCTGAATTAAGCGCCAAGGTGACGACTGACAAACGTGGTGCGCAGCGGCAGCTTGGCTGCAGCCAGGCGGAACGCTTCGCGGGCCAGTTCTTCAGGCACACCGACGATCTCGAAAACGATCTTGCCGGGCTGGATTTCGGCCACGTAGTACTCGGGGTTGCCCTTACCGTTACCCATACGCACTTCTGCGGGCTTGGTAGAGATTGGCTTGTCCGGGAACACGCGGATCCAGATACGGCCGCCACGCTTGACGTGACGGGAAATCGCACGGCGTGCAGCTTCGATCTGGCGGGCCGTGAGACGGCCACGATCGGTGCACTTCAGACCGAAATCACCGAACGCAACGGAGGCACCCCGCGTTGCGACACCGGTATTACGGCCCTTTTGCTCCTTGCGGTACTTGCGGCGAGCAGGTTGCAGCATACTTATTCTCCTTTTCCGTCCGCTGCTGTAGCGGGCGCGGCGACTTTGCGTACGCGCTTAACGGCGGTGTTATCAGCGCCACCAGCTTCCACTGGCTTGTCGCTGCCGTCGGCCGGAGCGGTGTTACCACCGACTGGACGACGTGGGCCACGGCCTGCGCCTGGACGATCGCCACCTGGGCGGCCGTCACGGCGTGGACCGCGTGGGCGGCGTTCTTCGTCTGGACGTGGGGTTTCCACGGCAGGCAGGTCGTTACGACCCAGCGTATCGCCCTTGTAGACCCAGACCTTGACGCCGATCACACCGTAGGTGGTTTTGGCTTCAGAGGTACCGTAGTCGATGTCGGCGCGCAGCGTGTGAAGTGGCACGCGGCCTTCACGGTACCACTCGCAACGAGCGATTTCGATACCGTTCAGACGACCGGACGACATGATCTTGATGCCCTGGGCACCCAGACGCATGGCGTTCTGCATGGCACGCTTCATGGCGCGGCGGAACATGATCCGCTTTTCGAGCTGTTGCGTGATGCTGTCGGCGATCAGTTTGGCATCGATTTCGGGCTTGCGCACTTCTTCGATGTTGACTGCCACTGGCACACCCAGGCGCAGAGCGAGTTCCTTCTTGAGGTTCTCGATGTCTTCACCCTTCTTGCCGATCACCACACCAGGACGTGCCGAGTAAATGGTGATGCGGGCGTTCTTGGCTGGACGCTCGATCAGGATGCGCGACACAGCCGCGTTCTTCAACTTGGCCTTCAGGTACTCACGCACCTTGATGTCTTCGGCCAGCATGCCCGCGAAGTCGCGGTTGCTGGCGTACCAACGGCTGGACCAGTTGCGGCTGACCGCAAGGCGGAAGCCGGTAGGATGGATTTTTTGTCCCATAGTCTTCCCGAGCCTTTAGTTGCCAACCGTCACGTACACATGGCACGTGGGCTTGCTGATGCGGTTGCCGCGGCCTTTGGCGCGCGCGGTGAAGCGCTTGAGCGTGGTGCCTTGTTCGACGTAGATGGTCTTGACCTTCAGTTCGTCGATGTCAGCGCCATCGTTGTGTTCGGCATTGGCGATAGCCGACTCCAGAACTTTCTTGACGATTCCCGCAGCTTTTTTCTGCGTGAAGTTCAGGATGTTCAGAGCCTGGTCCACCTTCTTGCCGCGGATCAGGTCAGCGACCAGACGGCCCTTGTCGACCGACAGACGGACGCCCCGGAGGACTGCACGTGTTTCAGACATGGTCGTTCCTTACTTCTTCGCTTTTTTGTCAGCGGGGTGACCCTTGAAGGTGCGCGTCAGGGCGAATTCGCCCAGCTTGTGGCCCACCATCTGGTCGGTGACATAGACAGGTACGTGCTGCTTGCCGTTGTGCACGGCAATGGTCAGACCGATGAACTCGGGCAGAACCATGGAGCGACGCGACCAGGTCTTGACTGGTTTCTTGTCCTTGGTGGCAACGGCCTTTTCGACCTTGGCCAGCAAGTGATGGTCAACAAATGGACCCTTTTTAAGAGAGCGAGTCATCTGTTACCCCTTACTTCTTGCGACGCGACACGATCATGATCTGTGTGCGCTTGTTGTTACGGGTGCGATAACCCTTGGTCAGATTGCCCCAAGGATCGACTGCATGGCGGCCTTCGCCGGTGCGGCCTTCGCCACCACCGTGAGGGTGATCCACAGGGTTCATGGCCACGCCGCGAACCGTAGGACGAATACCCATCCAGCGCTTCACACCGGCCTTGCCCAGTTGGCGCAGGCTGTGCTCTTCGTTGGCCACTTCACCAATGGTGGCGCGGCATTCGATGTGGATCTTGCGCACTTCGCCGGAGCGCATACGCACTTGAGCGTAAACGCCTTCACGGGCCAGCAGCGTTGCCGAAGCACCAGCCGAGCGAGCGATCTGAGCACCGGCACCGGGCTTGAGCTCGATGCAGTGGATGGTCGAACCCACGGGGATGTTGCGGATAGGCAGCGTGTTGCCAGCGCGGATCGGGGCTTCCGAACCGGACAGCAGGGTTGCGCCCACTTCCAGGTTGCGGGGAGCGATGATGTAGCGGCGCTCGCCGTCGGCATAGCACACCAGAGCGATGTGGGCCGTACGGTTGGGGTCGTACTCAATGCGCTCAACCTTGGCCGGAATGCCGTCCTTGTTGCGCTTGAAGTCCACCACACGGTAGTGGTGCTTGTGGCCACCGCCCTTGTGGCGGGTGGTGATGTGACCGTTGTTGTTACGACCGGCCTTCTGGAATTGTGGCTCCAGCAGGGGGGCGTACGCTTCACCCTTGTACAGGTGGTCACGCGTGACCTTCACCACGGCACGTTGGCCGGGCGAAGTGGGTTTCATCTTGATGACAGCCATGATTACGCGGCCTCCCCGGAGAGGTTCAGCTCTTGACCTGGTTGCAGCGTGACGTATGCCTTGCGAACGTTGTCGCGGCGGCCGATGGTCTTGCCAAAACGCTTGGTCTTGCCTTTGGTGTTCACCACAGAGACGCCCTTGACCTCGACCTTGAACATCAATTCCACAGCGGCCTTGATTTCTGGCTTGGTTGCGTTCTGCAGCACCTTGAACGTCACAGCATTGGACTTTTCAGCAACCATGGTGGCCTTTTCGGACACGATGGGAGCGACCAGCACTTGCATCAGACGACCTTCGTCAAACTTGAGTGTGCTCATGCGAACATCTCCTTGAGTTTGTCGATTGCACCCTTGGTGACGAGCACTTTCTTGAAACGCACCAGCGACACGGGATCGGCGTAACGGGGCTCAACGACGAGCACGTTCACCAGATTGCGCGAAGCCAGGTACAGGTTTTCGTCCACTTCGTCGGCAATCACCATCACCGATTGCAGGTTCATCGCCTTGAACTTGTCGGCCAGGACCTTGGTCTTGGGGGAGTCAAGCTTCAGCGAGTCGACCACAGCCAGACGGCCTTCGCGGGCCAGCTGCGACAAGATGGCAGACATACCGGCGCGGTACATCTTCTTGTTGATCTTCTGCGTGAAATTTTCGTCAGGCATGTTCGGGAAAATCCGACCGCCCCCACGCCACAGTGGCGAGGAAGTCATACCTGCACGTGCGTTACCCGTACCCTTTTGCTTGAAAGGCTTCTTGGTCGAGTGACGGACTTGCTCGCGGTCCTTCTGGGCGCGAGTGCCTTGGCGTGCATTGGCCTGGTAGGCCACGACGATCTGGTGCACCAGATCTTCGTTGTATTCACGACCGAACACGGTTTCAGGAACATCCAGCTTGGACGCGCCTTGGCCTTGGTCATTCAGGAGTTCGAGCTGCATTAGTTCGCTCCTTTGGAAGATTTGGCCTTGACCGCTGGACGCACCGTCACGAACCCACCCTTGGAGCCCGGAATAGCGCCCTTGATCAAGAGCAGTTGACGCGCTTCGTCGATGCGGATGACATCGAGGTTTTGCGTGGTCTTGGTGACATCGCCGAGGTGGCCCGTCATGCGCTTGCCGGGGAACACGCGACCGGGGTCTTGTGCCATACCGATCGAGCCAGGCACGTTGTGCGAACGGCTGTTACCGTGCGACGCGCGCTGCGAGCTCATGTTGTGACGCTTGATGGTACCGGCGTAACCCTTACCGATGGAAGTGCCTTGCACGTCGACCTTCTGGCCCACGGCAAACACATCGGTTACGGGCACAGCTGCACCTGCGGCATATTTGCCAGCGGTATCAGCAGTGACGCGGAATTCCTGGATGATTTCACCGGCTTCCACACCTGCCTTGGCAAGGTGGCCGGCTTCTGGCTTGGTTACGCGCGATGCTTTGCGCGAACCAAACGTGACCTGCAAGGCCACGTAGCCATCGTTCTCTTGGGTTTTGACCTGGGTAACGCGGTTGTTGGACACATCCACCACCGTGACAGGCACTGCGTCCCCATCATCGGTGAACAGACGCATCATGCCCACTTTGCGACCCAGCAACCCGAGGGAGTTGCTCAGACTCATTGGTTTTCTCCAAAACTCTCACCGCCACAACTTCAATTGGCTGCAGCGTTTCCGCAAGCTCTCGCCCGCGTGTATGAAAGAAGGTTAATAAAACTCCGCCAATGCACACCTTTTAACAGGCGCAAATTGAGCGAAGCCCTAAAGTATAACGCGAACTGCTTTTTCAAGCAAGTTCGCGTTATTTCAGACACTGCAAGGCGGGCGGACCCACCTCACAACGGCCGTCGCTACATCACTGCAGCTTGATTTCGACGTCCACGCCAGCAGGCAGGTCGAGCTTCATCAGGGCGTCAACGGTCTTGTCCGTTGGGTCCACGATGTCCATCAGACGCTGGTGCGTGCGGATTTCGAGCTGGTCGCGGCTGGTCTTGTTGACGTGCGGCGAGCGCAGGATGTCGAAACGCTTCATGCGTGTCGGCAGGGGCACGGGGCCCTTGACGATGGCGCCGGTGCGCTTGGCGGTGTCAACGATCTCGGCAGCGGACTGGTCGATCAGCTTGTAGTCAAACGCCTTCAGGCGGATGCGGATTTTTTGCTTGGACATGGCAAGTTCCTTGTTCTGCTTATGGATTAAGCAATGATCTTGGCCACGACGCCAGCGCCCACGGTACGGCCGCCTTCGCGGATAGCGAAGCGCAGACCTTCTTCCATGGCGATGGGGTTGATCAGCTTCACAGTGATCGACACGTTGTCACCAGGCATGACCATTTCCTTATCGGCTGGCAGCTCGATGGCGCCGGTCACGTCGGTCGTGCGGAAGTAGAACTGAGGGCGGTAGTTGTTGAAGAAGGGCGTGTGACGGCCGCCTTCGTCCTTGCTCAGAACATACACTTCAGCGGTGAAGTGGGTGTGGGGCTTGATCGAGCCGGGCTTGCACAGCACTTGGCCGCGCTCCACATCTTCGCGCTTGGTGCCGCGCAGCAGCAGGCCGACGTTGTCGCCAGCTTGACCTTGGTCCAGCAGCTTGCGGAACATTTCCACGCCGGTGCAGATGGTCTTTTGCGTGTCGCGGATACCGACGATTTCGATTTCTTCGCCGACCTTGATGATGCCGCGCTCAACGCGACCGGTCACCACGGTGCCACGGCCGGAGATGGAGAACACGTCTTCCACGGGCATCAGGAAGGCACCGTCCACAGCGCGCTCTGGCGTGGGGATGTAGGTGTCCAGCGCTTCAGCCAGCTTCATGATGGCTTCTTCACCCAGCTTGCCCTTGTCGCCTTCCAGGGCGAGCTTGGCAGAACCACGGATGATGGGGGTGTCGTCGCCCGGGAAGTCGTACTTGTCCAGGAGTTCGCGCACTTCCATTTCGACGAGTTCGAGCAGTTCTTCGTCGTCCACCATGTCGCACTTGTTCAGGAACACGATGATGTAAGGCACGCCCACTTGGCGAGCCAGCAGGATGTGCTCGCGGGTCTGGGGCATGGGGCCGTCAGCAGCCGAGCACACCAGGATAGCGCCGTCCATCTGGGCTGCGCCGGTGATCATGTTCTTCACATAGTCGGCGTGGCCAGGGCAGTCCACGTGGGCGTAGTGGCGGTTGGCCGTTTCGTATTCCACGTGGGCGGTGTTGATCGTGATACCGCGGGCCTTTTCTTCGGGCGCTGCATCGATCTGGTCGTATGCCTTGGCTTCGCCGCCGAACTTGGCGGACAGCACGGTAGCGATGGCTGCCGTCAGCGTCGTCTTGCCATGGTCCACGTGGCCGATTGTGCCCACGTTGACGTGAGGCTTGGTCCGTTCGAATTTACCTTTTGCCATTTTGAATCTCCAAAGAGCAATGCCTGTGTTGGGGTTTAACGTCTGCACCCGATTGCTGGTTCGTCCCGCACAGGGCAACAGGACGGCACCGGGTCGCAGATTGCAAGAATTTTGCTACTGTTTTAATAGCTGCTAGCGCTTTATAGAGAAGCGCTAGCAGCCAATCTGACTCAAAAACAAAGAGGAAAGACCTGCCCAGGGCAGACCTTTCACTCGACGCGCTTACTTGGCGCGTGCAGCCATGATGGCTTCAGACACATTGCGCGGTGCTTCGCTGTAGTGCTTGAATTCCATCGAGTACGTAGCGCGGCCTTGCGTCGCGGAGCGCAGCGAGGTCGAGTAGCCGAACATTTCGGACAGCGGCACTTCAGCGCGGATGGCCTTGCCACCGCCCGGGATGTCGTCCATGCCCTGGACCATGCCACGGCGGGAGGACAGGTCACCCATCACGGTACCAGCGTAGTCTTCCGGCGTTTCCACTTCCACAGCCATCATGGGCTCCAGAATGACCGGGCCGGCCTTGCGGCAGCCTTCCTTGAAGCCGAAGATGGCAGCCATCTTGAACGCCAGTTCGTTCGAGTCCACATCGTGGTACGAACCGAAGTGCAGCGTGACCTTGACGTCCACCACGGGGTAGCCAGCCAGCACGCCTTGCGTCACGGCTTCGTTGATACCCTTTTCCACGGCCGGGATGAATTCGCGAGGAACCACACCACCCTTGATCGCGTCGACGAACTCGATGCCCTTGCCGGCTTCGTTAGGTTCGATCTTGAGCACGACGTGGCCGTACTGGCCCTTACCGCCGGACTGGCGCACGAACTTGCCTTCGGCTTCTTCCACCGTCTTGCGGATGGTTTCGCGGTAGGCAACCTGGGGCTTGCCCACGTTGGCTTCCACGCCGAATTCACGCTTCATGCGGTCCACGATGATTTCCAGGTGCAACTCGCCCATACCGGCGATCAGCGTCTGGCCCGATTCTTCGTCGGTCTTCACGCGGAAGGATGGATCTTCTGCAGCCAAGCGCTGCAGTGCGATGCCCATCTTTTCCTGGTCGGCCTTGGTCTTGGGTTCCACGGCCTGGGTGATCACAGGCTCAGGGAACACCATGCGCTCCAGAATGATCTGGGAGTCGATGTCGCTCAGCGTTTCACCGGTCGTCACGTCCTTCAGGCCCACGCAGGCAGCGATGTCGCCGGCACGGATTTCTTCGACTTCCTGGCGCTCGTTGGCGTGCATCTGCACGATACGGCCGATACGTTCCTTCTTGCCCTTGATGGGGTTGTAGACGGTATCGCCCTTGCTCAGAACGCCGGAGTACACACGCACGAAGGTCAGCTGGCCCACGAACGGGTCGGTCATCAGCTTGAATGCCAGAGCCGAGAACTTCTCGCTGTCGTCCGCCTTGCGGGTGACGGGGTTTTCGTCTTCATCGGTACCCGTCACGTCAGGGATGTCCGTCGGTGCCGGCAGGTAGTCGATCACGGCGTCCAGCATGCGCTGCACACCCTTGTTCTTGAACGCGGTGCCGCAAAGCATCGGGTGGATTTCCGTGGCGATGGTGCGCGTACGCAGGCCGAACTTGATTTCAGCTTCGGAGAGGTCGCCCTCTTCCAGGTACTTGTTCATCAGCTCTTCGGAGGCTTCGGCAGCGGCTTCCACCATCTTCTCGCGCCATTCCTTGGCAGATGCGACCAGGTCGGCTGGAATTTCTTCGTAGGTGAACTTCATGCCCTGCGAGGCTTCATCCCACAGAATGGCCTTCATCTTCAGCAGATCGACCACGCCGGTGAACTTGTCTTCGGCGCCGATTGGGATCACCACGGGCACAGGGTTGGCCTTCAGGCGCAGCTTCATCTGCTCGTAGACCTTGAAGAAGTTGGCACCGGTACGGTCCATCTTGTTCACGAAGGCCAGGCGAGGCACCTTGTACTTGTTGGCTTGGCGCCAGACGGTTTCCGACTGGGGCTGCACGCCACCCACGGCGCAGTACACCATGCAGGCACCGTCGAGCACGCGCATCGAACGTTCCACTTCGATCGTGAAGTCCACGTGACCGGGGGTGTCGATGATGTTGAAGCGGTGCTCCTCGTAGGAGTTGTCCATGCCCTTCCAGAAGCAGGTCGTGGCAGCCGAGGTGATCGTGATGCCGCGCTCTTGTTCCTGCTCCATCCAGTCCATGGTGGCAGCGCCGTCGTGCACTTCGCCAATCTTGTGGCTCACGCCCGTGTAGAACAGGATACGTTCGGTGGTCGTGGTCTTGCCAGCGTCAATGTGGGCCGAGATACCGATATTGCGGTAGCGCTCGATGGGAGTCTTGCGAGCCATGGTGGATCCTTGGATGGGTCGTGTTATTCAGGGGAAGGGCCCAGCATTGTGGCGCTGCGACCCGTCAATTTTGTGACCACCTCAATCGCCACAAGGCTGCAGGCAAAATTGCCGGCAGCCTTGCGCTTGGCGACGAGGGCAGTTCGTCGATTTAGAAGCGGAAGTGGCTGAATGCCTTGTTGGCTTCGGCCATGCGGTGCACTTCGTCACGCTTCTTCATGGCGCCGCCACGGCCTTCGGTGGCTTCCAGCAGTTCGTTGGCCAGGCGTTGGGCCATCGACTTCTCACCGCGCTTGCGGGCGGCCTCCTTAATCCAGCGCATGGACAGAGCCAGACGACGGACAGGGCGCACTTCCACAGGCACCTGGTAGTTGGCACCGCCCACGCGGCGGGACTTCACTTCGACCATGGGCTTCACGTTGTTGATGGCAACAGTGAAGGCTTCCAGCGGGTCCTTGTCAGGGTGCTTCTTCTCGATCAGTTCCAGGGCGCCATAAATGATGCGCTCTGCAACCGCCTTTTTGCCGCCTTCCATGATCACGTTCATGAATTTGGACAGCTCTACATTGCCGAACTTGGGATCCGGCAGGATTTCACGTTTGGGGACTTCGCGACGACGTGGCATTTTTTACCTCTATCTTTGCTTCAGTTGGCATCTTTTCAGACACCGCGAGAGCCAATCAAGGACTCCCACTTACTCGACCCGCGCAGAACACCTGCGTTTGGGGCCACTACGCTGCTTCACCGCGCCACGCGGGAGACAGCACCGAAAATTCTTTTGTGCAAAAGCGCAGGGCTTACTTGGCCTTGGGCTTCTTGGCACCGTACTTGGAGCGCGACTGCTTGCGGTCTTTCACGCCTTGCAAGTCGAGCGAACCACGCACGATGTGGTAACGCACACCGGGCAAGTCCTTGACACGACCGCCACGAACCAGCACCACGCTGTGTTCTTGCAGGTTGTGGCCTTCACCGCCGATGTAGGAAATGACCTCAAAACCGTTGGTCAGGCGCACCTTGGCAACCTTACGCAGAGCGGAGTTAGGCTTCTTAGGCGTCGTGGTGTACACACGGGTGCACACGCCGCGGCGCTGGGGAGAGTTTTCCATCGCAGGGCTCTTGGACTTGATCTTTTCGACCTCGCGCCCCTGACGGACTAGTTGATTGATGGTTGGCATGAATACGTCCCTAAACGTAAAAAACGAAAACGTGAAACCCTTCGGAATTTCCGAAAAGCCTTCTAATGTAGCAGCAAGGCCCTGAACGGGCAAGCGCTACGCGGTTTTCCTCGGAAACCCAGGCTCAAGATGGAGACCAACAGCTGCCGAAAGCGCGCGGCCAAGCCAGAACCGCCGCGCTGGCGGTGCCCCCCTTTCTGAATGGCGCAGCCATTCGGAAAGGGGTGAAAACGCGGCAGCGCCTGAGGAGGATGTTCCTGCTACTTTATCCAGAGCCGGATGGCATCCCATGCACGGCCCAGGATGCCTGCCTGTTCCACGCCTTCCAGCGCGACCAGCGGCACTTCCGCCACAGCCTGTTCGCCCAGGAGTACCTTCAGGGCGCCCACAGACTGCCCCTTGGTGAACGGAGCAACCAGCGGGTCGGGGCGCGCAATCTGGGTGGTGATCTTGCCTGCACTGCCTGCGGGCACGGTCACCACGATGGCCTCATCGCGGCCGATCTTGAGGGTGTTTTCCGTGCCCTTCCAGACAGCGGGCGTAGCGACGGGCTTGCCGGCGTCAAACAGCTTGACGGCTTCAAACGCGGTATAGCCCCAGTTCAGCAACTTCTGGCTTTCGTTGGCGCGCGCATTTTCGCTGGCGGCACCGAGCACAATAGACAGCAGGCGGCGCTGGCCCACGCCGGGGAATTCACGCTTGGACGTTGCCACGAGGCAGTAGCCTGCGGCTGCGGTGTGGCCGGTCTTGAGGCCGTCCACGGTCGGATCGCGGAACAGCAGGGAATTGCGATTGCTGCCGTTCGATGCAGGCGTGCCGGGGTAGCTGTACTGCTTGGTGGAGTAGTAGTGCATGTACTCCGGGAAATCCTTCATCAGGCGCGTGGCGAGAACGGACAGGTCGCGCGCCGTGGTGAGGTGGCCGGGCTCGGTCAGGCCTTCGGGGTTCTTGTAGCTGGTGCCGCTCATGCCCAGGGCCTTGGCCTGGTCGTTCATGAGCTTGACGAAGTTTTCGTACGTGCCGCCAACGCCCTCGGCCAGCGCTACCGTGGCATCGTTGCCGGACTGGACGATCATGCCCTTGATGAGGTCTTCCACCGGCACCTGCATCTTGGGGTCGATGAACATGCGCGAGCCGGGCATCTTCCAGGCACGCACGCTCACGGGCAACTTCTGGTCCAGCGTTATCTTCTTGGCGCGCAGCGCGTCAAACACCAGGTAGCCCGTCATGAGTTTGGTGAGCGAAGCCTGCTCCACCGGCGCGTCAATGTCCTTGGCGGCCAGCACCTGGTTGGCCGTGACGTCCACCAGCATATAAGTGCGCGCAGCAATTTCAGGAGGCTGGGGCGCCTGGGCATAGGCGCCGAAAGCGGCAGGGGCCACGGCAGCAAAGACGGCCAGGGATCGCAGCGCGGACAGGATTCGTTTCATGGGCAATAAGGGGCTGGAAAGGCTCGGAAAAGAGGAAAAAGAAACAGCAGAAACTGCTGGGAGGCGACCAGGAGGGGCGGGTTGAAGCCAACCCAAAGTCAGACGCAGGCTTGAGTGGCTCAGCCTCGCGATTGCAGGTGGCGCACCACCAGATTTTTCAGAAGCGGCAATTGTCCGTGAAAGAAATGCCCCCCTGCGGGAATGACTGTGACAGGCAGTATCTGGGGCCGCGCCCAGTCCATCACAGCGGCCAGCGGCACAGTGTCGTCGTGCTCGCCGTGCACGACCAGGGTGCGCAGATGGGCATCGGGCGGCACCGGGGCAACGGCAAAACGGCTGGCTGCCGTGCCCACCAGCACTGCCTGGTCCACGCGACCCTGCGGCCAGAGGGCGGCCAGCGCATGGCTGGTGACAAATGCGCCAAACGAGAATCCCGCCAGCGCAATCCGCTGACCAGCGGCAACGGGCGCCACCTGCTCCACCACTGCCAGCAGGTCCTGCAGCTCGCCCTGGCCTTCGTCGTACACGCCTTCGGTGCCGCCCACGCCGCGAAAATTGAAACGCACGGCTGTCCAGCCACACTGCACAAAGGCGCGCGCCAGCGTCTGCACCACCTTGTTGTCCATGGTGCCGCCAAACAGCGGATGGGGGTGGGCAATGATGGCCACGCCACGGGGCGCAGCAGCACCGTCGGCCAGCGCGGCAGCGTCACGCACGGCCTCGATGGCGCCTGCGGGGCCGGACAGGGTCAGGCGTTCGGTCTGGGCATTCACGGGTTTACTACCAATTTAATAGCTGCTAGCGCCTGATGGACAAGCGCTAGCAGCCAAAATCATTCAAGAAAAAACAACGAGACGGATGGAGGCGTATTCAGCGGCCAAGTTCCGCCGGTGTGACCAGGCGCTCCACCACCTGGCCGTTTTTCAGGTGCGATTCGACGATCTCGTCGATGTCGGCCGCGTCCACATAGGTGTACCAAGTGCCCTCGGGGTAGACCACCGCGACGGGGCCCGCCGCGCAGCGGTCCAGGCAGCCGGCCTTGTTCACGCGCACCTTGCCGGCCCCCGCCAGGCCTGCCGCCTTCACCTGGGCCTTGCAGCGGTCAAAACCCGCCTGGGCGTTGTGGTGGGCGCAACTGTCCTCGCCGTTGGTGCGTTCGTTGAGGCAGAAAAAGATGTGGCGCTGGTAGTAGCCGGGCACTGCGGCCGGTGCGGGGGTGGTGTCGCTCATGGCTGCATTTTACGAACCCACGCGTCCGTGACGCCGTCGCGGCGCTGAATGCGACTCAGGAGGAGCCTTCCTTGCGCGACACCCGAAACACCACGTAGATCAGCGTGGCGTAGGGCCACAGCCACCCCAGCCACTGGCCCAGGCCGTAAAAGCGGATGAACCGGCCCTGCTCCCAGATCTGCAGCGTCTGCGCAAAGTAGGCGCTGGTGGGCGCCTGGTTGAGCAGCGCCAGGTGCCAGACCAGGGCCACCAGCAGCACGGCAGCGCAGGCACGCCGGGGCAAGGCCAGCAGCATCACCGCCAGCGCCAGCGCGCCCCACACGCCCACGCGCGTGGGCAGGCCCATCCATTCCCAGGCATGCACGGGGCCCCAGCTCAGGGCGGCCGACAGCGCAGTGAGCGTGACGCCCACGGCCACCACACCCAGGGCAAACAGCGCCCGTCGCCCCACATGGCGGATCACGCAGTAGCCCAGCAGGCACGGGGCCAGCAGGCCCAGCGTCACGCACAGCAGCTCCCCACTGGGCGAGAGCGGGTCGAGCGCAGCCTCGCGCAGCGGCAGCCACTCCAGAAACGGGGTGTCGGCCAGCACCTCGATGAGCGCCGCTTCCAGCCGCTCCAGCACCTGCCCCAGCCCGAACGGCACCGCCGCCGGGAACAGCAGCGCCAGCGGCCACAGCGCCAGCAGCACGATGGCGCCGCTGGCGTCCTGCACAAACCAGCGGCCCTTGAAATCGCTCCAGCGGTCGATGGCGCCCAGGCGCTCCAGCAGCGCGGCGCTCAGCGCCCCCGCCAGGGTGCCCGCCGCGTTGAGCAGCAAGTCCAGATTGGAGGGCACACGCCGGGGCAGGTAGATCTGCAGGAACTCCATGACCAGTGACAGCAGCATGCCCACCAGCGTGGCCAGCAGCACCGCGCCCCGCCCCCAGCCCGAGCGCAGCATGGCCAGCACCAGCAGAAAACCCAGCGGGGCATACCCCACCACATTGGTGGCGATGTCAAAACCCGTCCAGTACGGCGGGGGCAGCGGCGCCAGCAGGAAGACCAGGGGGTCAATGCCCTGGGCGCGCCAGCCGTCAAACGGGAACAGGCTGGCAAAGACGATGAGCGCTGTATAGATCAGCGCGAGAGGCCAGGCGGAGGTCTTGGGCACCTGCGTGCGAGCCTAGAACGGCTTGACCACCACCAGCACCACGGCGGCCACCAGCATCAGCACGGGAGCCTCGTTGAACCAGCGGAACCACACATGACTCCTGCGGCTGGTGCCGTCGGCCAGCTTGCGCAGCACCACGCTGCAGGCGTGGTGGTAGCCGATCACCAGCAGCACCACCGCAAGCTTGGCGTGCATCCAGCCATTGCCGGGGCCCCAGCCGATGCCGTAACCCATCCACAGCCACAGGCCCAGCGCCAGCGCAGGCACGGCCAGCAGCGTGGTAAAGCGCAAAAGCTTGCGTGCCATGAGCAGCAGGCGGTCGCGCTCGGCGGCCGAGCCCGGCGCCACCATCGCCAGATTGACGAAGATGCGCGGCAGATAGAAAAGGCCCGCAAACCAGCTGGCCACGAAGACGATGTGAAAGGCTTTGACCCAGAGCATGGAGGCAGTTTAAGGGCCCGTGCGGGCCACCCGAGGCCGCACCAAAAAAAAGCCCGGCAAATCCGCCGGGCCGGGAAAGCCTGTTTTGCATCGCTGCAACCCGAGGCCCCGCTCAGGGAGGGAAAGCGGGGGGCGGCAAGCCGCCCGGCGCCAATTTAGCACCGGGCATCGGGTGTTACAAGCGGCATTTCCAAGGTGAGAAGGCGTCGCAATGGTGTTTGAAACCGGCGCGCCCCATGCCAGTGCACCCGTGGATCCAGCTTCGCCGGTCCAGGGGGTGCGTCCCCCGAGGGAGCCGCGCAGCGGCTCAGGGAGATAATCTCGCGATGCACTTCCAAAGCCCCGCCCCCTTCCCCCAGAACCGCCCGCGCCGCCTGCGCCGCGATGCTTTTACCCGCAACCTGGTGCGCGAAAACGCTGTGACGCCGCACGACCTGATCTACCCCGTGTTTGTGCATGAAGGCAGCCAGCGCCGCGAGGCCGTGACCTCCATGCCCGGCGTGGACCGCCTGAGCCTGGACCTGCTGCTGCCCGTGGCCGAAGACTGCGTGAAGCTGGGCATTCCGGTTCTGGCGCTTTTCCCGGCGATCGACCCGTCGCTCAAGACGCCCGACGGCAAAGAGGCCCTGAACCCCGACGGCCTGATCCCGCGCGTGGTGCGGGCGCTGAAGAAGGAATTCCCCGGCCTGGGCGTGATGACCGATGTGGCACTGGACCCGTACACCAGCCACGGCCAGGACGGCGTGCTGGACGAGACCGGCTACATCATCAATGACGAGACGGTGGAGATCCTCACCGGCCAGGCGCTCACGCACGCCGAGGCGGGTGTGGACATCGTCGCGCCAAGCGACATGATGGACGGGCGCATCGGCGCCATCCGCGAGGCGCTGGAGGTGCAGGGCCATATCCACACCCGCATCATGGCCTACAGTGCCAAGTACGCCAGCGCCTTCTACGGCCCCTTTCGCGACGCCGTGGGCACGCGTGGCGCCCTGGGCAAGGCCGACAAGAATGTTTACCAGATGGACCCCGGCAACAGCGACGAAGCCCTGCGCGAGGTGGCCATCGACATCGCCGAAGGCGCGGACATGGTGATGGTCAAGCCCGGCATGCCGTACCTGGACATCGTGCGCCGCGT
This sequence comes from Acidovorax sp. NN32, assembly GCF_057597245.1. Lineage (NCBI taxonomy): Bacteria > Pseudomonadati > Pseudomonadota > Betaproteobacteria > Burkholderiales > Comamonadaceae > Acidovorax > Acidovorax sp. NN32. The sequence continues at coordinate 423,814 of NZ_CP199679.1, read as the reverse complement.
GAAGGACGAGTTCCACGTGCCCACCTTTGCCTACCAGGTGAGCGGCGAGTACGCCATGATCAAGGCCGCTGCCGCCAACGGCTGGCTGGACCACGACGCCGTGATGATGGAAAGCCTGCTGGCCTTCAAGCGGGCGGGCGCCGACGGCGTGCTGACCTACTTTGCGCGCGACGCGGCTCGCTTGCTAACAAAATAATAGCTACTAGCGCTTTATGGACAAGCGCTAGAGGCACTTTTCATTCAAAACCGGGTTCATGCGCATCTTCCACATCCACAACGGCGGCGTGCAGGAGCTGACCGCGTTGCCCGCTCAGATGCCCGCCCAGGGTTTTGTTTGGATCGCCTGCGGGCGCCCCGCCTTCCAGGCGCGGCTGGCCGAGATCCAGGCACGCCTGCAAACCCTGGTGGGGCTGCAGCTGGTGGACCTGCACGTGTCCGACCTGCTCAACGCGCAGCTGCCCTCGCACTACGACTACACCTCGCAATATGACCTGCTGGTGTTTCGCCGCCTGGCCACCGCGCAGGGCGACACCGTCGACTCGCCCGTGGAAGGTGACAGCCCCGCCAGCCCACTCAAACGCAGCGGCCCACCGGTGCTGCGCCGCATCGACACCAGCCCGGTGGGGTTTGCGGTGTTCGACCAGCTGCTGCTGACCGTACACCCCGCAGACTGCGCAGTGCGCGACGCCTATGCGGCCCGTCTGCTGGCATCGCTACCCACCAGCAACGGCACCGAAGGCCGCAGCAGCCCCGTGCCCGGCGCCCGCGTGCCCGCCAGCCCGGCCGACCTGATGCTGCGCGTGGTGAACATGATGGTGGACCGCTATCTGGACCTGCGCCGCGAACTCACGCGCCAGCTCGACCACTGGCAAAACGAGCTGCTCAAGCCCCGGGCGCGGTATGTGAACTGGAGTTCGCTGCTGGAAGCACGGCTGGCCCTGCACAAGCTCGACGAGATCTGCGAAGACCAGCGCACCGCCGTGCAGGACTGGATCGATGCGCTGGAAACCTGGGCCTTGCCCGACACCCCGGCTGGCCTGCGCGAGCTGGACCTGCTCAAGGTGCGCAGCCGGGACGTGCTGGAGCACATCGAGCGCGTGGTGCACCACGTGCGGCGGCTGGAGCAGAGCACCGAAACCGCCGTGCAGATGCATTTCAGCGTGCAGAGCAACCGCACCAACGACATCATGCGCACGCTCACGGCGCTCACCGCCGTGTTCCTGCCGCTCAATCTGATAGCGGGCATCTTCGGCATGAACTTCGAGTTCTTGCCGCTCATCCACAAGGCCGATGGGTTCTGGTGGGCGTTGGGCTCGATGGTCTTCATCGCACTGTCGCTGGTGATGCTGTTCTGGCGCAAGCGGTATCTGGCGAGGACGAGGTGACCGTGCTCGCGAAGGCACTCAGCTGACGAAGCTCTCCCAGTCAGACATTCTTCGCACCAGAGTCCACGCAGCCGTCAACCCGCCAACGCCAAGGCCAGTGGTTGTCGTGCGCGAAAAGCCCATTTCGGCCCCAGACGGAAGGCCTCCAGCCTGCGCGAGGAAGCGGTGGCAAAAAAGAGGTCTTCGGACAAATGGAGGCGTTCAAATACCCGCCGCTGGCGCACCGAGCGGCGGCGCAGATCCCCCTCAAAGGCATTGCCGTCACCGCGCGATTGTTCGAACAATGCTGCCGCGCGCGCCAGGTTCTGCAGCGCCAGGGGCGTCAATGCCGGCACGGCACGCGGTGCGGACAAACGGGCCTGCGCGATAAACGGGTTTTGCCCCACCAGCAAACCCCATGGCCGACGGCCCTCGACGGGGTCGACACTCAAGGCTTCCAGCTTGGTCAAACCGAAGTCGCGCGCCAGCGTCAGCCGCACGGCCAGCCAGGGATCGGCTTGACGCACTTGCTCAATCGCCTCGCGCGCCACGGATTCACTCCCCTGCAGCGGCAGCACCAGTGAGCCCAACAGGCGCTGCGCGTGCGCATCGCCCTGGTTGGCAGCGGCATGCAGCCACGCAATGGCCTGCTCCGACTCCACCACCGAGTTCGACGCGCGCAGTATCAAAGCCCCCAGCTTGCGCTGCGCCTCGGACTGCCCGGCCATTGCCGCTTTCTCCAGGAAGAAGCGGGCCATCTGCGGGTTGGATACCGACGAGCGATGGTCTGCATGCGTCGCGTACAGGGCAAGCCATGCGTCGTCCCGGCCCGCGTCCGCAGCGCGCAACAACAAGGCCACGCCTTTGCGCAGGTTCAGCGACGTGGCCAGCCGCGCTGGCGCCAGCGTGCCGCTGTCAATTCCGCAACGCGCACGGCCCAGCAGGCACGCAGCGTCCCGATCCCCGCGTACGACAGCCAGCTCCAGACTGGCCTCAATCTGGTCAGGTGCCAGCCCGCGCAAGGAGTGTTTCTCGCGCTCGGCCCACAAGACCGCCGCCACGACCAGGTCCGACAGGGCGTGTGTCAAGCGCGGCGCCACCATCAGCGCCACCCGCAGGCAATCGACCAGCTGGTCCAGTCCCCCTTCTTCACGCGCCTGGCGCGCAGCGATCACCGCGACCTGCACCACGTCCACTGCGGCGCTGGATTGGATCGATTCCACCATCGCCTCGAGGGCGCGGTCCGAGCGTGCACCCTCCACGGCCGCCATGACCTGGCAGGCCTCGACGTGCCCGGCTGCAGCGGCGGTCTCCAGCCACGACTGCCCCGCCGTGACGGAGCTGCGCGTCAACGCCATCCACACGCCCAGCTTGAACTGCGCCAAGGGGCTTCCCGCAGCGGCAGCCTTGTGCAATGCATCTTCCTGTTTCAGGTCCAGCAAATCCTGCAGCGGCAAACTCTCTGCAATGGCACACGCGGTTTCTGGCAGCTCACGGACGCTGGGGTGTGAGAGGTACTCGATCCCCGTGGCCACATGGCGCGGGAAGCCATCGCCCCCCACCAAATAACGTCGGCCCGCTTTGCTGCGGGCGGCGGGATCGCCCTGGCGGGCCAGGGTCAGCAATTGAATGTCTTGTCGGCGCATGCTTGGCTCTCTTCAACGTGTTGCGGGGGCGGCACACCAAAGCGGCTTTTGGCACGCAAACTGGCAAACACCCCCTGCTTTGGACAGGTTTGAAGAATAGAAACGCACGCCTGACAGCGGGATTGCGCGCACATGACATCTCTGTAATGAACCGCCTGGCCTGCCCGCGACCCATGCAAAAAAGCCCGCATCCCCTGGGGGATGCGGGCCAATCGTTTACCTTGGAGACAATTGCCCATCGCAATGGGCAAGAGGAAGACCGCCTGGGGTCTTAGAACGTGTGGCGCAGGCCGAAGTCCAGGCCCTTGGAGTTGTCACCTGCACTGGTCTTGGCACCGTTCAGTGCAAGCGCAGAACCGTTCTTGTTCTTCAGGTACGCGAAGGTGGTGTACAGGGCAGTGCGCTTGGACAGGTTGTGCACGTACCCCACGGCAAACTTGTTCGCCTGCACATTGGTGTCCTGAACGCTGACGCGGGACCACGAAGCGCGGACCAGACCAACGCTGCCCACGGGAGCCGTCGCGCCGATCATGTAGTGGCGAGCCTTCTCGTCGCGGGCCTTGGACTCATCCTGCCCAGCTTCAACCAGCAGCTTGGCCACACCGAAATCGTAAGAACCTCCGATGTTGGCATTCGTCACGTCGCCATACGCACCAAGGCTGGACACCGAGCCGTAGCTCACGCCCACATTGAGGGGGCCGTTTTCATAGCCAGCGCGCAACCCATAACCATTGCCGTCATTGGAGCCATTGGCGGCCTCGCCACGGTAGTACTGCACCTGGCCAAAGAACCCACCCAGATTCCTGGGCGTGAAGTACGACACGGAATTGCTGGTACGCGTCTGCATGGCGTAGCCGTAGTTGCTGCCCAGCGAAGTCGTCTTCAGAAGAGCGCCGACGCCGTTGTCGCCGAATGCGTCATAGATGTTGTTGTAGGTCGCAGTGAAATCACGGCCCAGGCGAACTTCGCCCCAGAGGTCATCCATCAGGCTGATGGTCGAGCGACGGTTGAAGTTGAAGGTGTTGCCGACGCCTGTACCGTCGTCCAGGTTGTACCCAGCTTCCAGCCAGAAGCCAGCCTTCATGCCACCACCAAGATCTTCAATACCTCGGAAACCGAGGCGGTTGGAAGCCAGACCACCGCTGCCCACGCTGGTCCGGTTCGTCTCACTGCCGCGGCCCACCTGAACCGCCACGTCTGCCACGCCAAACAGCGTGACAGACGATTGTGCATAAGAGGTTGCGCTGATGGCTGCAAGCACAGCCAATGTGGCGAATTTTTTCATGGTCATCCTTGTTAAGTGGGTTCAATCGGAGTCATGTCCCACGCCTTGTTGGCAGGACATGGTGCAAGCGTAGGCATTGCACCCTCCCGCCCACAGACCGCAGAGCGCAACCACGGGGGACACGCATGCGCCCCCCCCTCGGTTTGGGACAACGCCGTTTCACAGGTGCCACATTCCCTCCGAACTGAAAGGCTGTTGGCGATCCCCGGGAGGCACACAGCGGTTTGGCGGGATGGGTACGCCAGACACGGTGTGCAATAGATAGATAGATAGCCTGGACTTGCAAAACCGCTGCAAAAGCAGAGACTGGCTGCAAACACCACGGCCCGAAAGGTTGCCGCGAAATCGGGTGAGGAGACACAACCGCTGATTGCGCAAGGGCTAGGGACCCTCTGCACAAATCACCGCGCCGTGTGCAGCTGCAGTCTCGGGCGGTCTGCGGCGTTGCAAATACTCGCAATAGCTGCGGCTATTGCTGCGTTTTGCGCCTTGCAGCCCATCCCGATCCGCAGCGCCCACTTGCCGCTCGATTCGTGCAGAGGATCCCTAGCGCAAACGGCGCACCCGAAGCATCCGCGAGGATCATGGTCGCGCTCCAGACCAATCCTCCCGCGAGACCGCACACAAGCACTCACGACTGTTCGTGAATTCGCAACAGTGCATTTCGATCCAGCAAGCTTCTCAAATCCACACGCACCTTCAACAATCCACCAAAGTCAATCCGCAGCTTCCCTCCATCCGTCTGCACTCCACCTTTTTTTTGTCCCTTGAGAAACCGCCGGGATCTCGTCACATGCGCTTGCTTTCCATTGAAGACGAACGATCAACCGCTGCTTACCTGTACAAGGGCTTGACCGAGCATGGCCATGTCGTAGACACGGCGTTCGACGGGGTGGAAGGCCTGCACCTGGCCACCTCAGGGCACTACGACCTCATCCTGCTCGACGTGGGGCTGCCGGGCGCCAGTGGCTGGGATGTGCTGCAGGGCATTCGCACACAGCAACAGACACCGGTGTTTTTCATATCGGGCCGCGATGAGGTCGAAGACCGCGTCAAGGGGCTGCTGCTGGGTGCCGACGACTACATGGTCAAGCCCTTTGCGTTTTCCGAACTGCTGGCACGCATCCAGGTGGTCGCGCGCCGCCGCGCACCCATGTCCGCACCAGAGGGCGTGCTGCGCGTGGGCGAGCTGGAAGTCGATACCGCGCGCCGGCGCGTCAAACGGGGCGCGCTGCGCATTGATCTCACCACCCAGGAGTTTGTTCTCCTGGACTATCTGGCCCGCCATGCCGGCCAGGTCGTATCGCGCACCCTGATCGCGCAGAACGTGTGGGACATGCACTTTGACAGTGACACCAATGTGGTCGATGTGGCGGTGCGCCGACTGCGCGCCAAGATCGACGAGCCCTTCGCCGAAAAACTCATTCACACCGTCAGGGGCGTCGGCTATGTCCTCGAACTCCGAAACAACGCCTAGGGCGAGGACTTTCCTGCGGCGCTCTCTGCCCCTGAAGATCGCGCTGGCGATTTCTTTGATCACCCTGCTGTTGATCACGGCCAGCTTCTGGATGGTGATCTACCTGCTGGGCCAGGATTTCAACGACCTCCTGCCGCTGCTCGCCAGCAACGGAGGCATGGTCCATATCCCTGCAGAGGATTTGCACGCGCGGGGCCATGCCTTTGCCCTGCGCTCATGGCGTGTGTTTGCCATCACGCTGGGCGTCGGCGCGCTGGCCGCGAGCCTCTTCGCATGGTGCACCGCCAAGCTCATCCTGTCCTCGGCCCACCGCCTGGCCAACACGGCCAACCGCATCAGCGCCCATGCCTTGCACGAACGGCTGGCCCCCGAGAACAACATTGCCGAGCTGGAACCTGTGGCCCGGGCGTTCAACAACATGCTCGACCGGCTCCAGGATTCCTTCACCCGCCTGTCGGGTGTGTCGTCCGACATTGCGCACGATCTGCGCACTCCCATCCACCGCCTCCTGATGGTCGCGCAGGTCACGCTGGACCGTCCCCGCAGTGCGGACGAATACCGTGCGGTGATCGAGTCGGCTGTGCCAACGTATGAGCGCATGGGGCGGATGATCGAGAACATCCTGTTCCTCGCGCGCGCCGAGAGCCAGCAAAGCGCCGTTCATGCCACCTTCATCCCGCTGGAGCAACGGCTGGGGGCCATCGCAGCCTTCTTCGAACTGCTCGCCCAGGAGCGGGGTTTGGAGCTGGCGCTCCAGGTAGACCAGAGCGCCCACGTCTGGGCTGATGACACCCTGCTCACCCGCGCCACCGGCAACCTGCTGACCAATGCCATTCGCCACGCCCGCCCAGGCAGCACGGTTGTGCTCTCAGGATCGGTGGCATCAAATGGCGGCTGCCATATTTCGGTCTCTAACGAGGGCGAACCCATCGCCCTCAAGCACCAGGCCAGGATTTTTGAACGCGCATACCGGGTTGAAAGTCCGAGCAACGAACAAGCGCCCGGCGTTGGCCTGGGGCTGGCCATCGTAAAAAGCACCATGGAATTGCATGGAGGCTTGGTCTACGTGCGCAGCGCCCCAGGCCATCCGACGGTGTTCACCCTGTGGTTCCCGCCACCACCGCCGCGTGCACCGGAGGCTGGGCCATCACGCGGGCGTATCAGCCGGTAGCACGGGGTGCGATCGGGCGGGGACCTTGGGTCGCAAGATCAGCGCGGCGCCTGGACGCCGAACAACCCCGCCCCGTTGTCCCACGCCACCTTGCGCGCCACATCGGTAGGCAATCCACCTAGCCACTGGCGGTAGCCCTGCATCAGGCTTTCGTAGTGCTGCCAGCGCTGGTTGACCCAGGTGTCCGAGCCGATCACGAAGCGCGTGGGGTACTTGAGCAGCAGCGCACGCCAGGCGGGGCACAGCTGGTTGTCGTCGCAGACCAGGCCCGGGCGGTACGAGAGTTCGCCCACCAGGCCGGGGTAGCGCGCCATCAGCGCATCCACCCGCTCCACGGGCGCACCGCCGATGCCGGTGTGGGCCCAGATCAGGCGCGCCTTCTGGCCCTTCGACGGCGTGTGGGCCATCAGCAGGTCGATGGCCACATCGTCCACATGGGCCAGCACCACCAGGTCACGCTCTTCGGCCAGGACCATGAGCTTTTTGGCGACCGGGCCGTCGGCATTGGCGCTGTCGTACAGGTGGAACTCGCCAATGCCCCGGTAGGGCCCGGCCGCCGTGCCGCGCGCCAGCTCGGTCTGCACCATGGTGTAGATGCTCTCGTCGGCAAACCAGCCGGTGTAGTCGGCCCGGTTGCGGTACAGCCGCACAAAGGGCACGACGGTGACACCCGCCTCACGCGTCTGCGGCAGGCCCGCCAGCGTGAGCGAACCCGCGTTGGGCCGCGAGTTGGCCACGATGGCGCGCACGCCGCTGGCCTTCATGCGCGCGAGCACATCAGCGGGCGGGTGGGGGCCGGTTTTGCCGTCCCACGCTTCCTCGTTGTAGTGCAGGTGCGCATCGAACAGGGGGCCGGTGTAGTCGGCCGCGTGGGCCTGAAATCCAAATGCTATTAAAACAATAGCTGCTATCGATTTACAGGCAATCGGTAGCGGCCAAATTTGCCTCAAAACCTGGATATACGTCGAACTCGCCATGGCGGCCTCCAAACATTGAGCAGTTCATCGCTGCGCCCTGGCGCCTGCAATGGGCGCGCCCCCGCCAGAGACGCCAAGCAAGGGCCGCCCCGCAGCGACGGCGTCGTCCCCCTTGGGGGAAGGCGCGCAGCGACTCAGGGGGGATTCCAATTCATGCGAGGTGCTTGTCGAAGAACGCCAGGGTGCGGTCGCGTGCCGTCATGGCCGCAGGCTCGTCGTAGCTGCCGCGCTGGTCGCAGTTGAAGCCATGGTCGGCGGCGTAGATGTGCACCTCGGCTCCCGGCTGCGCGCGGGCAAAGGCCTGCACGCTGTCCACGGGGATCCAGTGATCGCGCTCGCCAAAGTGAGCCAGCACAGGCACGCGCGGCTGGCGCGCAGCTTCGTCAGGGCTGGTCATGCCACCACCGTAATAGGGCACGGCGGCCGACAGGCCGGTGAGCGTACAGGCCGCGCGCCAAGTGAGAAGCCCACCCCAGCAAAAGCCCACGATGCCCACCTTGCGGCCGCTTTGCGCGGCGGCGTAGTCGATGGCGGCCTGGATGTCGGGCATCACGCCAGGGGCGGGCAGCGCCTCCACCGCCGCTTTCAGGCCCATGCCAGCCTGCATGTCGTCGCCGGTGTAGCCCAGGTCCACGCCGGGTTTCACGCGGTGGAAGGTCGAAGGCGCCACCGCCAGGTAGCCACGCGCCGCAAAGCGGTCGGCCACGGCGCGAATGTGGGAGTTCACGCCAAAAATTTCCTGCAGCACCACCACGGCGCCACGCGGTGCGGCATCGGGCTGGGCCACCCAGGCCGGAAATACAAAACCGTCACCCGAAGTCAGATCGACAAACTGTCCCATGCTGCAATCTCCTTGATAAAAATGCGCCGGAGTGGAGGTGTGCCTGCTGCAAACCGCTGCCCGCAGCACCCAGAACCTGTTCCAATGCGCCATTCTTGCAGGAGACCCCGATTTCATGGACAAGATCGTCTTAATCACCGGCGCCAGCCGAGGCATTGGCGCCGCCACCGCCCAACTGGCCGCGCGCCAGGGCTGGGCGGTGGCGGTGAACTACCAAGGCAACCAGGCCGCCGCCGATGCAGTGGTGCAGCAGATCCGCGCCGCAGGCGGCACCGCGCTGGCCGTGCAGGCCGATGTTGCCGACGAGGCCCAGGTGCTGGCCATGTTTGCCACCGTGGATACACAACTCGGGCGCATCACCGCCTTGGTGAACAACGCGGGCGTGGTGGACACCACCCAGCGGGTGGACGAAATGAGCGTGGCGCGCCTGCGCCGCATGTTCGATACCAACGTGATCGGCAGCTTTGTCTGCGCCCGCGAGGCCGTGCGCCGCATGAGCACCCGCCACGGCGGCGCGGGCGGCAGCATCGTCAACGTCTCCAGCGCCGCCGCGCGGCTGGGCGCGGCCCACCAGTATGTGGACTACGCGGCGGCCAAGGGCGCCATCGACACCTTCACCATCGGCCTGGCACGCGAGGTGGCGGCAGAAGGCATCCGTGTGAACGCCGTGCGCCCGGGCCTGATCGAGACCGACATCCACGCCAGCGGCGGCCTGCCCGACCGCGTGCGCGACCTGGCCCACCAGGTGCCCATGCAACGCGGCGGCACGGCCGAAGAAGTGGCCGAGGCCATCGTATGGCTGATGTCGGATGCGTCGCCCTACACCACCATGTCATTGCTTGAAGTCTCTGGAGGAAGGTAATGAAGCACCCCCTGAGTCGCTTCGCGCCTTCCCCCTCTCTCGCTTCGCTACGCGAAGCGGGAGGGGGACGCCCCCAGCGCGGCGGGGCGGCCCTTGCGCGGGGGCACTGGCCTCGACAGTGCCAAGTCGAAAATCTATGGGCGACAAGCTTCAAAACGGAAAACTAGTATGGATCTCAAACCGCTCATCACCCTGCTCGCCATCGTGAACCCGCTGGCCATCGTGCCGTTTTTCATCCACTACACGCAGGGCTTTTCGTACCCGCAGCGGCGACGCACCATCCAGGTGGCCAGCTTCAGCGTGTTCTGTGTGATTGCGGCCTGTGCGCTGCTGGGCCTGCAGATCCTGGACTTCTTCAATATCTCGCTGCAGAGCTTTCAGGTGGGCGGCGGAATGCTGCTGCTCATCAGCGCGATGAACATGCTCAACGCCCAGCCCGCTGAGGCCAAGCCCAGCACCAATGAGTACGAAGAAGGGGCCGAGAAGGCAGCAGCGGGCAGCAGCATTGCCGTGGTGCCGCTCACCATCCCGCTGCTCACCGGCCCAGCCAGCATGTCCACGGTGGTGATTTATGCCGACCGCGCACAGACCTTCTGGCAGCACGCGGCGCTGGTGGGCTACGGCGTGGTCATCGCGCTGGCCACGGCCGTCTGCTTTGCGCTGGCCGACCCGATTGCACGCGTGCTGGGCAAGACCGGCATCAACGTGATGACCCGGCTGATGGGCCTGATCCTGGCCGCCCTGGCCGTAGAGGTGATGGCCGACGGGTTGGGTAAATTGTTCCCCATCCTCGTTGCACGCTGACATGGAATACCCCCTGAGTCGCCTGCGGCGCCTTCCCCCAAGGGGGACGACGCCCTCACTGCGGGGCGGCCCTTGCTCGGCGTCCCTGGCCTGCGCCGCGCCAGTTGCGTTGTCTGCGCGGGGTGCGCAGCACCGGGGATGATTGAGGCATGTCTGCCAAACTCCTTTTGCTCGAAGACGACCCCGCCATCGCCCGCACCGTGGCCTATGCGCTGGAGCGCGATGGCCTGACCGTCACGCACAGCCTGCTGGTACACGATGCGCGCCAGCAACTGCAGCGCGCCCGTTTTGACCTGCTGGTGCTGGACGTGGGCCTGCCCGACGGCAGCGGGCTGGACCTGCTGCGCGACGTGCGCAACGCGGCGTCCACGGCCGCCCTGCCCGTGCTGATGCTCAGCGCCCACGGCGAAGAAATCGACCGCGTGCTGGGCCTGGAGCTGGGCGCGGACGACTACCTCACCAAGCCCTTCAGCCCGCGCGAGTTGGCGGCACGCGTGAAGGCGCTGCTGCGCCGCGCGGGCAACGGGAACGGCAACGGCCACCCGGCAGCGCCCGCCGCTACGGCCACCGCGCTGTTCCTCGACGACGAGACGGGCCAGCGCATCAGCCTGCGCGGCCAGGCCCTGCCGCTGACCCGGCGCGAATACCGCCTGCTGTCCCACCTGTTGCGAGGCGCAGGCCGCATTCATTCGCGCGACGCGCTGCTGGCCGCTGCCTGGGGCGACGACAGCGAGAGCACCGACCGCACGGTGGACACCCATATCAAGACCCTGCGCGCCAAGCTGCGCGAGGTGGACCCGGGGCGCGAGTACATCAGCACGCACCGGGGCATGGGGTATTGCATCGATTTTTAAAACCCCATTGGCCCCCGTCGATGGAGTCGATGACATCACACGCACTCATAGGTAGTAGAGCGGGCCCTTGCAAGGCGTCCCGCCCCCAGCAGGCACGAGCACTGGCGTGCAGGCCACGGCCGCATGCCACCGAAAACTGAGAAATGCTCGGGCCGGAGGGCTGGACAGGCGGACTATCTGGCGGGGTAGTGTGTAGGGCCTGAGCGGCGCAGCACACGGATGCCCTCCGCTCTGCAAGCCCTCAAAAACGATGGCGAATCGACAGTGCCAGGCTATTGACGTCTTTTCCGGGCGCTGCCGCAACGCCACCCAGAAATCCGTTGCCGCCCAACATGTCTTGCGACGTGTTTTTGTTGTTCAGGTGTGTGAGTACGGCATTCAGGTCGGTGCGCTTGGACAGTGCATAGGTGTAAGCCACCCCATACGACGCGCGATCCGCATTGAACGGGCGTTTGTCGTTCATGTTGTTGTAGGCCACGGTCACGGCGTGCACGCCGCTGGTGATGCGGTAGCCAACCTGGAACAGGCGTGCGTCTTGCCGAAAACCCTGAATGAAGGCGTTTTGCACCAGACCGGCCACTGGTGCCGTGGCAGGGTTGGCAGACAGGACGGCGGAAATGCCGGACAGGTTGGTGGGATGGTCGTCCTTGATGACGCTGAATTGGCCCGACAGGGTGCCCGGCCCGACATCCAGCGTCGCGCCGAGGACAGCGGTCGTCAGCGACTTTTCACCCAGTTCGTTGTTGCGTGTGTTGTAACCGCCGCCGAACGAATAGCCGTTGCCGTTGTACATGGCCATGGCACCCCACAGCCGCCCAGCGCTCGAACGGCCAGCGACTTCCCCGGCTGCGTACATCGCGGTGGCGGTGAATCCGTTCCATTGCAGACCGTACTGGAGTGAGTTGCTCACGCGGATATCGAACGAAGCCGGAATCGCCACCAACTGTCCCAGTGACAGGCTGGACTCGGTCTTCATCGCGTCAAAGTTGGCGTTGGCCAAGTAGCCCGGTGTGTACTGTCGCCCGAATGTGAAGGCACCGAACGGGGTGATCAGGCCGGTGAATACTTGCCGATCAAAGAAGTTGTTGCCCAAGTTGACGCCCACGGAATTACCGATCTGGGCGGCCACTGCGGACACAGCAGGCTGAAGCGCAGCGGGCAGGCCCAACGATCCAGCGTTGCTGAGTCGGTCCGGCAGCCGACCTTGGGAAATGGGGCGGTTGCCCAGTGCGCCGGTGTCAGCTTCGAGCCGCGATTCGAGCGTGAAGACGGCGCGGTATCCACCGCCCAGGTCTTCATTTCCCTTGAATCCGAGGCGCGAACCTTGCATGTTCCCACTGGTAAGGCTGGTCTTAGAGCCGCCGGGTGCTCCGGTGACATGGTGAATGCCAACGTCGACGATGCCGTACATCGTCACACTGCTCCCGTCAGCCGCGCTTTGCGCCATGCCAAACGACGAAAAGCACCCAAGCACGGCCGCTGAAAGGGCACGCATTTTGTTCATAACTTGTCTCCTGTTGCTGCATGAAATTGGCAGAAGCCCACGCCACACCGTGGGCAGCTCCGGGTTCAGCCTAGGTGACATGTCTCAAGCGGTAACAGCGGGTAGCACGGGATCGCTGGAGCAGCACGGTCGTACCGACCTGGTTTCGAGCGAAAACGTTGTGCGCTTGCAACTTAGTTAGGCCACGCAACAGGCTTTGCGTCCCCACGGTGCATCTCGTGCCAGATCGCAAGGACTGGGTCGCAGCATCACGCACAGGAAGCCCGCATCGCGCTTCCTGGCCAAATTCACCTTGCGATTCAACCGCCTGTACGATCTGACCAGCATGTCCGCCAGGCGTGCTACGCACTGCCCGTCCCCCACATCGTCTTGCTCCATACCGATACTCAGCGCTTCTGAGACGCTTTGCCGGTCAAGATTTTTTAAGAGAACTGCCCCATGCGCCTGGGCATCCGCCTGCTGTTCGCCTTCTTCCTGATCAACGGCATCGCCGCGTTTTTTGTGCTGCGCGTGTTCATGGCCGAGATCAAGCCCAGCGTGCGCGAGGTGATGGAGGACATGATGGTGGACACGGCCAACATCCTGGCCGAGCTGGCCAGCGAAGACCTGGCCGCCGGGCGGTTGGCGGCGGGGGCTGACAACAGCAGCACCAGCCCGTTTGCGCAGCATGTGCGACGCTATGCCACGCGGCCCATCGATGCGGCGATCTGGGGCTTCTCTAAGCAGTCACTGGACTACCGCATCTATGTGACCGACACCACGGGCCGCGTGCTGTTCGACTCGGAGAACCGCGCCATCGGCGCCGACTACTCGCAGTGGCGCGACGTGGCCCGCACGCTGCGGGGCGAGTACGGCGCACGCTCTACGCGCGATGTGGAAGACGACGATACCAGCGGCGTGATGCATGTGGCGGCGCCCATCTACGTGAAAGAACAGATTGCAGGCGTGCTGACGGTGGCCAAACCCACCCGCACCGTGCAGCGCTTCATCGACCGCGCCGAGCGCAAGGTGTTCATGGGCGGCCTTTTGCTACTGGCGCTCTCGGCCGCCGTCGGCGTGGCCGTGACGCTGTGGATGGTGTGGAACGTGCGCCGTCTGCGCGACTACGCCTTGAGCGTGCAGGGCCCCGCCGATGGCGAGCGCCATGACCCCGGCGCTACGCCCACCACGGCGCTGGCCGTGCCCGAGGTACCGGGCGAGCTGGGCGACCTGGCCCGCGCCATGGACCGCATGCGTGCCCGGCTCGAGGGGCGCGATTACATCGAGGGCTACGTGCGCGCGCTGACGCACGAACTCAAAAGCCCTGTGGCGGCCATCCGGGGCGCGGGCGAGCTGCTGCAGGACGAGCTGCCCGCCGCCGACCGTGCCGAATTTGCGACCCAGGTGGTGCAGCAAAGCGAACGCCTGCAGCGCATCATCGACCGGCTGCTGGAGCTGTCCAAACTGGAGCAGCGCCACCACGCCGAGGGCCGCGCGCCTGTGGCCCTGCAGGCCTGCGCCGAGGCTGCCATCGGCCAGACACGCGCCCGTGCTGCGCAACGCAGCATCATGCTGGCCCTGTCCGGTACGGGCAGCAACGGCCCCTGGGAGGCCGAGCTGGTGACCATGGCACTGACCAATCTGCTGGACAACGCCATCGACTTTGCGCCCGCAGGCAGCACGGTGCAGGTGGAGCTGGACGGCGCCACCGTGGCCGTGCGGGACAGCGGCCCCGGCGTGCCCGACTACGCCCTGCCCCGCCTGGGCGAACGCTTCTTCACCACCGCGCGGCCAGGCGGCGAGCGCAGCGGATCGGGCCTGGGGCTGGCCATCGTCAAGCGCGTGATGGCGCTGCACGGGGGGCAGATGGTGGTGCGCAATACCGGGCCTGGGTTGCAAGTGGCGCTGGAGTTTCCCGCCAGTTAGTGCGAGCGACGCAGGTGTAGAGCGAGCCCCACCACCAGCAAGGCCAGTGCCACCCCATCCACCCGCACGACCGTCACCAGCGGGGCGCTGAGCGCGCTGCCCCGCTGCAGCCACGACAGCAGCAGAAACGACACCACGCTCACCAGCCCCGCCACCAGGCCCAGCCGATGCAGATCGGGGCGCAGGGCTGCATAGCCCATGAAGGCGGCGAGCAGCCCGAAAAGCACGGCCCGGTGCCGCAACAGCAGCTCCACGCCTGCATCCTGCACCGGGGTGCCGTACAGCTGCGCCAGCTTGCCCGCCCCGAGCACGCCCACCAGCGGCAGGGCATGGACCACTGCCACCAAGACCAGAATCACCGGAACCCCATAGCGCATGTCGCCCCCCTAAACGTGTTTCTTATAGCCATGTGCCGTTTGTAGGTGCAAGGAGTTCGGCCGTCGATGACCTGACAGGTCATGCCGACACAACGCCCGACTTCACACTGGCCTCACAAACTTCATAGCGCCCTCACACCGGGCCCCAACACTGCCTCCACAACATCATTTGTGGAGGATCTCTTGCTCAAACACCCCTTGTTCACCAAACTGGCCGCGCTGGCCGCCATCACCGTGCTGCTGCTCTTTGGCCTCGGCATGATCGAAGACGTGGTGCGCGACCGGTTGCGTTACCGCAGCATCACCGCCCAGAGCGTGGCCGAAAGCCTGGCCGGACCGCAGACGCTGATGGGCCCGATGATCCACAGCGCCTGTGTGGAGAGCTGGGAGGTAGAGACCGGCAAGGGCGACGAGCGCCGCATGGTGGAGCAGCGCCGCGAGTTCCTGCTGACCGCCATGCCCGAGCAGCTCAAGCTCAGCACCGGCGCCGCGA
The DNA here is from genome assembly GCF_057597245.1 of Acidovorax sp. NN32. NCBI lineage: Bacteria > Pseudomonadati > Pseudomonadota > Betaproteobacteria > Burkholderiales > Comamonadaceae > Acidovorax > Acidovorax sp. NN32. Next base: position 408,254 of record NZ_CP199679.1, on the reverse strand, counting down.
TGGAAGAGCGTGCGCGCGGCCTGCACAAGGTGAACACGTTCAACCTCAAGGCCCACGTGACGGCGCAGTGGGGGCCGCTGGCCAGCCTGGTGCCGCAAAGCAGCATGAAAAACTCGCGCATGCACTGCGGCGCGCCCATCGTCATGATGGCCGTGGGCGACGCGCGTGGCATCCGCACCGCGCAGTTCACCCTGGATTCGCAGACCCTGGCCCTCAAGCCCGGCACCTTCCACCCCACCTACAGCCGGGGCCTGCATGCGGCACTGCCAGAATCGGTGCGCGGCAAGGCCGACGGACTGACCGCCACGCTGGACCTGGAACTGGTGGGCACCGAACGCCTGGCCTTTGTGCCGCTGGGTGGCAACACCGAGGTGCAGATGACCAGCAGCTGGCCCCACCCGTCGTTCGGGGGCCGCTTTCTGCCGTCGGAGCGCGAGGTCAAGAAGACCGGTTTCGCGGCCCAGTGGCGCCTGTCGTCGCTGGCCACCACGGCGCAGGCCGACATTGCCAACGGCAAACGCATCTGCCTGGGCGGCACAGACGATGGCGGCCACAGCGACTATGTGCCCGGAGGCGCCACCCCCGGCGACTGCGCCGACAGCTTCAGCGTGGCCTTCATCGACCCGGTGAACCCCTATTCGCTGTCGGACCGCGCCACCAAATATGGCGTGCTGTTCATTGCCCTCACCTTCGTGGCCGTGGGCCTGTTCGAACTGATGAAGAAGCTGCGCGTGCACCCGGTGCAGTACCTGCTGGTGGGCAGCGCGCTGTGCAGCTTCTTCCTGCTGCTGGTGAGCCTGTCGGAGCACCTGCCGTTTGGCATCTCGTATGCCGTGGCCGCCAGCGCCTGTGTGCTGCTGCTCGCCTACTACGCCAGCCACATGCTGGGTGGGCTGGCGCGGGGCATCCCGCTCGGAGGGGGCATCGCGGTGCTGTATGGCCTGCTGTATGTGCTGCTGCAGCTGGAGCAGACGGCCCTGGTGGTGGGTGCCATTGCGCTGTTCCTGGTACTGACCGCTGTGATGGTGCTGACGCGCAAGGTGAACTGGTACGGCCTGTCGCAGGGCAACACGCCGCCCCGCCGCACGATGGCGCCACCGGAGGTGCGCCCTCCCGCCCCACCGGCTGCGCGCCCCGCCACGCCCCCTACACCGCCGGTGAGCGCTGTATGACAACGCGCACCACGCCCCTGTCCTGGGCACAGCACCTGACCGGCCCGGCCGCAGGCGCTGCCGCGCCCCCACCCACCCTGACGCTGGCCGAAGCGGAGCGCGTGCAGCGCCACCGCGACCAGCTGATGGCGGCCCTGCGGGCGCAAGACCGGGTGGCGCTGGTCTGCGCCAAGCAGCACGTCCTGGAGGCTGCGTTCTGCCCGCGCAACGATGCCAACCCCGTGGGTGCGCAGGATTCGCCCGCCGTGCGCCGGGCCCTGCGGGATCTTTCATGGCGCATGGCTGCGCTGATACTGCCCCGCACCGCAGGGCACTCAAGCAGCGTCGAAATATTGAAAGAATATGGCCCTAGCGCTTTACTGACAAGCGCTAGCAGCTATCAAAATTAAAGCAAATTCGCTGCACTTACACCACCACGGTGCGGTTGCGGCCTTCGCGCTTGGCTGCGTAGAGCGCTGAATCCAGCGCGCGAAGGGTGATGTCGAGAGGGCGCAGGGGATCGAAGTTGGACAGTCCCATGCTCACGGTCAGCGCCAAGGGCGGCATCACCCCCGGCACCGGGTGGGTGGTCAGCGCGTCATGCACACGCTGCGCCACCGCCTGGGCCTGCTCCACCCGGGTAGCAGGCAACAGGGCCAGAAATTCCTCGCCGCCCCAGCGGCTCACCATGTCGGCCGCGCGGAACACATCGCGGCAGAGCGTGGCAAAAAGCTGCAGGGCCTGGTCGCCCACATGGTGGCCATGCACGTCGTTGACGCGCTTGAAGTGGTCGATGTCCATCATCAACAGACAGGCGGGTTCACCGTCGCGCCGCAAAAGGGCCTGCTCCTGCAAAAGACGCGCGGTGAACGAGCGCCGGTTGGCCAGGCCGGTCAACACATCGGTATGGGCCAGCACGGCCATCTGGCGGCGCGCTTCTTCCAGCTCCACCAGCATCTGGCCCTGGCGGTCGTTGGCGCGCTTGAGCTCCAGCAGGCGGATCACCTGGCGCGCCAGCGCACACAACATGTCCTGGGCCTTTGGGGACAGATGGCGCGGCCGGTGGTCCAGCACGCAGAGCGTGCCCAGGGCATAACCATCGGGCGTGACCAGCGGCGCCCCGGCATAGAAGCGGAGCGGATTTTCTTGGGTCACGATGCTGAAGTGCGCAAAACGCGCATCCTTCGCCAGGTCGGGCACGATGAAAACGCCGGGCTGCCGCACGGCGTAGCGGCACACGGACTGGTCCAGCGGGGTTTCCCGCAGCGGGAGCCCCACTGAGGCCTTGAACCACTGGCGGTGGCTGTCGAGCAGGCTGATCAGGGCGACTGGGGCTTCACACACATGGGCCGCAATCCCTGCCAGGTCGTCGTAGGCGGGCTCCATCGGCGTGTCGAGAATGCCATAGCGCTGCAGGGCTTGGAGACTTGCGGCCTCGTCGTACAGAGCCACTGGGGAAGAGGTTTCGGCCATGAAACACAGCGGTCATGCCGCCCACTTGCCTAGAGACTTGGCAGCATGCCACACCGGCGCGGCCTGCGCACGGGGGTAAGAGCCTGTTGACGCTCTCAGGCCATTGCCGCTGGCTCGGTGGCGGCAACACCGGCCGAAGTGTCGGAGCAGGTCGATCCACCACAGCCCTGGATCAATTCGCCCGGCAACGCGTGCGGCGCGTGCACCACGCCCGAGACCGGGTCAAAGCCCACACGGCGCAAGTGCAGGGCCAGTGCAGCGTCCATGCTCTGGGCGTGCTGCGGAAACCACAGTGCCAGTTCGCTGGCCATCACACGCAGCACTTGCAGGTCGCCTTGCTGGGCCCTCACCCCCCCTTCGCGCATGACCTGCAGCACCACCCGGTGCTGCATGCTGTGGCAGTTGCCCGAGGCAAAACGGGTGGACGCCATCCAGGCGTCCTCCTGCGCAAAATGGTGATCGGTGTGCTCCACGAGCGCATGCCAGGTCGAGAGCAGCTGCGCATCGTCGGCCCGGTCCACGGCGGCCAGCAGGTCTACGAATTCGCGGTGGGTGTCGTCCATCAGGGGCAGGTCCAGGGCCAGCGCGTCCGACCATTCAAGTTGTGCCATGGGAATCCCTTTGCAGCGAGACAAAAACAGGGAACGAGCTTAGGCCGCCAGCCACCAGGGCGTGTTGATGCAGGTCAGTTCGGCATCAACCGCTCAGCACCATCCGGACCCCACAATAAAAAATGCCCCGCACGGGGCGGGGCATTGTGAAGACTGCCAGCGGCTGGGAGTACCGGCCACTGACAGGTCCCCAGCGGATCAGCTCTTGCCGTACATGCGCTTCATGTCGTCTACACACTTGGACTTGGCATCACCCGACAGCGCATCGCAGCGCTCCTTGGCGGCCTTGTAGTTGGCGTCGTTCTTTTCAGCGTTGGCATCCTTGCGGGCCTCTGCCACGGCGGCGCCCTTTTCGGCGGCGTTGTCAGCAGGCTTGGCCTGCGCTGCGGCAACCTTGGCATCTTCCTTGGCCTTCACCTGGGCAGCCTTGGCGTCCTTTTCACAGACATCCTTTTCATTGCCCTTCAGGTCATCGCATTTTTCCTTGGCGACAGAGTAGGCAGCGTCAGCGCGGGCTTCTGCCACCTTCTGGGTGGCCTTGGGGCTCGGCTTGTACTGGGCTTCCAGTTCTGCCTTGGCCACATCTTCCTTGCCCTTGGCTTCCTTCACACAGACGTCCTTGGCGTTCGCCTTCAGGGCATCACACTTTTGTTTGTCAGCCTTGTAGTCGGCCGAGATGCGCTCCTTGGCGGCCTTGTGCTCGGGTTCGGTCATGGCGAAGGCAGAGGTTGCCAGCAGGCCGGCAGCCACGGATGCGATCAGAGTACGTGCGAATTTCATGGGTTTCTCCTCGGGATTGGGTGATTCAGGGGTGTCCAGCTGTCTGCACCAGGGTGCGGGAGCCGTCGTTTCCCGTGTTGCTGCAGGGCAGGGGCCGGGCCCCTGCGCCGGGCAACCGGTCAGTCGTTGAAGCGGAAGTCCGGGTGGCGTTCTTGCCATTCCTTGAGCTGCTTTTCGGCTGCGTCGCGGGCAATGCCCTGGCGCTCCTGCAGCTTGCCCAGGAACTGTTCACGCTTGCCATCAATGACGTCAAAGTCATCGTTCGTGAGCTTGCCCCACTGTTCAATCATCTTGCCTTTGAACTGCTTCCAGTTGCCCTTGAGGGTGTCTTCGTTCATGGTCTTCTTCCTTGCGGTTGTTTCGCTGCGGCCATGCCACCGATATGGCGGTAAACGGTGCCGGTCAGCGATGAGCCCACTGTAGAAACCCCGCGGCGCGCCACACGTAGGCAGTCAGAGGCAGAGAACGTCGGCCTGTGGACTACACCGATGCCAGACAAGCCGCTCAGGATCGCCGCTCAGAAAACCGTGGGTGAATACGCCATAGTCGAAACCGACCTCATTGGGTAAAAAGTTGCATTTAGTGACTTTTGTAGTCATTCATAACGATTTAGCCCGAGTGGCTCCCAGTTGCAAATCCATACACTTGATTCACCGGCCTTGGCACCCAGGGCAGAGCTACCAACGCAGACGGCCCGTGCACGCAATGCGTTGGAAGGCTCTACGCAGGGTGTTGCTCGCGTGACAAACAACTAGCAGAACCACCATGACACTGTTGAAAGAGGAGCCTTGCGCAGCAGCGCCTGCCGAGGTCGCAGAGGGAATCGACACCACAAAGCCGGCTCCGCGCCCGGCCCCGTTGCCCAAGGAGGCCACGCTCGCCGCCCTGCTGGCCAGCGTGGCGTTGGCGGCCTGTGGTGGTGGTGACGCGGCTGATGAAACCGTGAGCCCGCCCACGACGCCAACACCGGGCTCTGCGCCCCCCCCTGGCCCGGCACCTGCGCCTGGCCCGGCCCCCGCACCGGGTCCCGCCACGCCGCCCGCCCCAGGGCCTGCACCAGCACCCGGCCCCACACCCGCTCCAGGGCCTGCGACGCCGCCGCCCCCACCGCCAGCCCCGGGAGCTGGAAGCTACACCTACACACGGGCCGACACCGACCAGGAAGCGGCGCGGTTCCTCCTGCAAGCGCAGTTCTCGGCATCCACCGGCGAAATCGCCACCCTGCGCGCCAGCACCTACGACAGCTGGATCAACAACCAGTTCAGCCTGCCCGTCGGCACCAAGGGGTGGGACTGGCTGAACCAGCGCGGGTACAACACGGTGGACAACGCCACGTCGTACTACGACAACACCTACCCGGGCGACTACATGATCTGGCAACAGCTCATGACATCCAGCGACGGCTTGCGCAAACGCGTGGCACTCGCGCTGTCCGAGATCTGCGTGGTATCGCTCTCGGGCCTGGACTTCAGCTGGCGCAGCCATGCCATCGCCCACTACTGGGACCAGCTGGTTGCCAACGCCTTTGGCAACTTCCGCAAGCTGCTGGAGGACGTGACCCTCAACCCCGCGATGGGCTACTACCTCAACACGCGCGGCAACCAGAAGGAAAACCCCTCCACCGGCCGCCAGCCCGATGAGAACTATGCCCGTGAGATCCTGCAGCTGATGTCCATCGGGCTTGTGGAGCTGAACCAGGATGGCACAGCCAAGCGCAATGGCTCGGGCCAGGTGGTCGATAGCTATACGCAGAGCGACATCACCAACCTGGCACGCGTGTTCACAGGCTACGACTACGACCAGTCGCAAAATGCCCCGACCACCGTGCCCGGCACCACGCGCACCGTGCCCAGCACCCATTTCACGCGGCTGCCCATGGCACTCAACGAGTCGCGGCACTCCACGCTGGCCGCCACCTTCCTGGGCACCACGGTTGCCGCTGGCACACCCGGTGCGGCGGCGCTCACAACGGCGCTGGACACCATCTTCAACCACCCCAACGTGGGGCCGTTCATCGGCAAGCAGCTGATCCAGCGCCTGGTCACCAGCAACCCGTCACCCGGCTACATCAGCCGTGTGGCGGCCGCTTTCAACAACAACGGCCTCGGCGTGCGGGGCGACCTGCGGGCCGTGGTCAAGGCTGTGTTGCTCGACGACGAAGCCCGCGCGCCCGCCGGGCTCACGGACCCCATGTTCGGCCGCCTGCGCGAGCCCATGCTGCGCTTTGTGCAGTGGGGCCGCACCTTTGGCATCGCGTCGCAATACGGCAGCTGGAAGATCGGCGACCTCAGCTCGGCCGGCTCGCGCCTGGCGCAGAGCCCGCTGCGCTCGCCATCGGTGTTCAACTTCTTCCGGCCGGGCTATGTGCCGCCTTCGACGGCATTGGCCACGGCCGGTGCCGTGGCGCCCGAGTTCCAGCTGGTCAACGAGAGCAGCGTGGGCGGTTACCTCAACTACATGCAGGGCGTGATCCGCAACGGTATCTTCGTGAACGCGCCAGACCTGCCCAACAACGGCAGCAACGGCAACAACGGCTTCGACATCAAGGCGGCCTATACCAACGAACTGGCCATCGTGGCCGATGCCGATGCGCTCGTGGACCGGATCAACCTGCTCATGACGGCTGGCCAGCTGTCTGCAGCCACCGTCAAGCTCATCGCAGACGCCCTCAAGACGACCCCCGTCACGGCGGCAAGCACGGACAACGCCAAACGTGACCGCGTGGCGGCCGCGATTTTCCTCGTCATGGCCTCGGCCGAATACCTGATCCAGAAATAAGGCGCGCCGCCATGCATCTCCTCCAACCCGACCTCCATTCCCGCCGCGCCTTCCTGCGCCGCTCGGCCCAGCTGGGCATGGCAGGCACCGCCCTGCCCTTTGCGCTCAATCTCGCCGCCGTGGGCGAAGCCGCAGCTTTCACGGCCACCGACTACAAGGCGCTGGTCTGCGTCTTCCTGTACGGCGGCAACGACTACGCCAACACCGTCATTACCTATGACGACGACAGCTACAACAAATACAGCGCCGCGCGCGGAGGCGGTGCCGGACAGACGGCGGGGGGCATTGCCCTGGCCAAGTCCGCCCTGACCCCCACCCTGCTCGCGCCCACCACGCCACTGGCCGGTGGGCGCCAGTACGCGCTGCACCCTGCCATGACCGGGCTGACCAACCTGTTCAACACCGGCAAGGCAGCCGTGCAGCTGAACGTGGGCCCCCTGGTGGTTCCACTCACGCGTGCGCAATACAGCGGCAGCAACCGTGCGCTGTACCCGCTGCCCCCCAAGCTGTTCTCGCACAACGACCAGCAATCGGTCTGGCAGTCGTCCTCGCCCGAAGGCTCCACCGTGGGCTGGGGCGGCAACATCGGCGACCTGGCGCTGTCCTCCAACGGCAGTTCGCTGTTCACCTGCATCTCCGTCACGGGCAATGCGGTGTTCCTCTCGGGCGACTCCGCGCTGCAGTACCAGGTCAGCACCAACGGTGCGATCCCGATCAACGGCGTCAAAAGCAATGTCTACGGCTCCACGGCCGTGCGCGCAGCGCTGACCTCGCTGATCCAGCAAACCAGCGGCCAGACGCTGGAGAACGAATACAACCGCGTCACCGCGCGGGCTGTGGGCGCCGAGGCTTCCATCACCTCCGGGCTGGCCGGTGTCACGCTGGCCACGGCCTTCCCCACCAGCAATTCGCTGGCCGACCAGCTCAAGATGGTCGCCCGCCTTATTGGTGCACGCACCGCATTGGGCAGCAAACGGCAGGTGTTCATGGTGTCGCTGGGCGGGTTCGACCTGCATGACAACCTGATCTCGCAGCAGCCCACGCTCATGCAGCGCGTGAGCGAAGCTATGACCGCGTTCTACAACGCCACGGTCGAACTGGGCGTGGCCGACAAGGTGACGGCGTTCACGGCCTCGGACTTCGGCCGCACGCTCAGCTCCAACGGCGACGGCTCGGACCACGGCTGGGGCAGCCACCATCTCATGGTGGGTGGCGCAGTCAAGGGCAAGGCCTTCTATGGCAAGGCGCCGCCAGTCAGCATCACCAACACTGCCGATGCCAACGACCAGTGGCATGTGGGCCAGGGCCGCCTGCTGCCCAGCACCTCGGTGGACCAGTACGCGGCCACGCTGGCCAGCTGGTTTGGCGTGAGCAACAGCGAACTGGCGGGCGTGCTGCCCAACCTGAGCCACTTTGGCGGGGCCGACTACCCGACCAACCTGGGTTTCATGGCGTGATGTGAGCCCCCCTGAGCGGCTGCGCCACTTCCCCCCGCTCTCGTAGCGCTGCGCGCTGCGGGCGGGGGGACGCAGCCCTCACTGCGGGGCGGCCCTTGCTTGGCTGCCCTTGTCCCGGAGGGCGCCCGTTTCACAGGCTGCCCGGAAGCTGCAAGCCCCAATAATGGGGGCATGACCACTTCTTCTGCTCCCTCGCCCCGCCCCCGTGTTGTCATCATCGGCTGCGGCTTTGGCGGCCTCGAAGCCGCCCGTGCGCTGCGCGGTGCCGCGCTGGATGTGACGCTCATCGACAAGACCAACCACCACCTCTTCCAGCCCCTGCTTTACCAGGTGGCCACGGCCGGGCTGTCGGCGCCGGCCATCGCTGCGCCCATCCGGCACCTGTTTCGGCAGCAGCCCAACGTCACGACTTTGCTCGGCGAAGTCACGCACATCGACGTGGCAGCGCGCACCGTGCATTTGAAGGACGGGCCCCACCCGTCGGCGCCCTTGCCCTACGACCACCTGATCGTCGCTGCAGGCGCCACCCACAGCTACTTCGGCCGCGACGACTGGGCACCCCATGCCCCGGGCCTCAAGACGCTGGACGATGCCTTCGAGATCCGCCGCCGCATCCTGCTGGCCTTCGAGGCGGCAGAAAAGGAAGCGGACCCCACCCGCCGCGCCGACTGGCTCAACTTTGTGGTCGTGGGTGCAGGCCCCACGGGCGTGGAGATGGCGGGCACGCTGGCCGAGATCGCACGCCACACACTGCCCGGCGAGTTCCGGCACATCGACCCGGCCAGCGCAAAAATCATCCTGCTCGAAGGCGGCCCCCGCGTGCTCCAGTCCATGCCCGAGGCACTGAGCCAGCGCGCCAGGGAGCAGCTCGAAAAGCTGGGCGTGGAAGTGCGCCTGAACGCCCGCGTCACCGCCATCGACAGCGACGGGTTGATGGTCGAATCGCCATCCAGCGCTCAACCAACAAGCGCAAACAGCTATCAAATCAAGAGCAAATGCATTGTCTGGGCGGCCGGTGTGGCGGCCTCGGTGCTGGGGCGCCAGCTGGCCGGGGCCACGGGTTGCGACACCGACCGGGCGGGCCGCGTGGTGGTAGCGCCGGATCTCAGCCTGCCCGGCCACCCCGAGATCAGCGTCATCGGCGACCTGGCTGCTGCCAAGAGCCACGCGCCCGGCCAGGAGCCCACCCCCGTTCCCGGTGTATCACCCGGCGCCAAGCAGATGGGGCGCGCCACGGCCGCCAACATCCTGCGCCGCCTGGCCGGCCAGGCCACGCAGCCGTTTCGCTACCGCGACTACGGCAACCTGGCCACGATCGGCCGCAACTCCGCCGTGGTGGACCTCACCTCGCCCGCTGGGCCGGTGCGCTTTTCAGGCTACTTTGCGTGGCTGTTCTGGCTGTTCGCGCACGTCTACTTCCTGATCGGCTTTCGCAACCGCCTGGTCGTGCTGCTGGACTGGGCCTGGGCGTACTGGAGCTTTGCGCGCTATGCGCGGGTGGTGACGGGGATTGAGGGCAAAACAAACACGGAAACCAGCTAATCTATGCGGCGCGGCAACAACATACCACTCACTACAGAAATCATCACCAGCAGGGACCATCCAATGAAGGCATTCAAAACCAGGCTTTTAGTTGCAGTGACCGTACTCTCCATCGCGCAGACGACCGGTGCGACATCGGCGAGTTGCATCATTCCTCTGTTCTCGGAAAGCGCCATGCTCAACGTCTCTTCCGCAGGTTGGAGTAGCCAAGCCGAGCCACTCATCGCATGCACAGTCATCAATCCGGACATGGGCGCACAAGGGTTCGCCTTTCTATCTGAAACGACCACTGAGGACGCTGTGCTCGAAATCAAGTACGTGGACAAGCCCTTCCCCCAACGGATTGCGGACAACTGGAAAACCGATCTGTCTGCTGCTCAGCAACAGAAGCTGCCCAACAACCTGAGGGTGCCCGCAAGAGATACCGATGCGGCACTGGTACTGCACATCGACCCGACCTACTACGATCCCCCCTTGTTCAACCATGCCAACTCCGCAAGCCGGAGATACGGTGTTTGCGCCTATGGCTACCCAAAATCGGGCCGTGCGTGGACTTCGGTGTCCATCAGCACGCTCAGGGTGGTGACATGCGCTGGCGACTGGAATCTGGCGCCCGCGCTTTACTTTGAAAGGTAGCAGCAAGCTGCACCCAGCCCATGCGCTGGATTAACGCCCTGTCTGCTCCACCCAATCAGCCACTTCCTGCGCCACCTGGGTCGATGCATCGGCCAGTGCGGCCACGCCGCCCGCCGCATCCGCAGTGCGCGCCGGGGTGCGTACGGTAAACACACGCTGGCCGCGCAGCGCTTCACCGCCCGGGGTCAGGTCCACCACCGTGGCACGCAGTCGCACCACGCCCGCGCTGTCCGAGGCGCTGGCAAACAGGTGGCTGAACTCTTCCAGCTCCACGCGCAGCACGGCTGGCAAGCGGCCGCCCTGAGCGGCGTCGCGCGCCTGGGCCGCGCCGTCGTCGGCCTTGAGGATGGCGCGGCGCTGGCCGAGCTGCTCGCGCAGGCGCTGCTGCAGCAACTGGGCGGGTGGCTGGCTCCAGCGGGCCTGGCTGTAGGGGCGCAGCTGCTGGGCGTCGGCGTAGGCAAGGCGGTAGAGCACGGCGTTGCTGCCCTCGGGCAGGCCCGGGGCCTCTACATCGGCCAGCGCCAACGGGGGCAGGGGGGCGCGGCGATCGCTGGGGGCCGTGGCGACCGGACCGGGGCCAAAGTCGTAGAGCACGGGGCGCGAGGGCGGGCTGGGCAGCGCCGAGCAGCCGGCGATACCCAGCAGTCCCACTGCAAAAACTGAAACAAATAGACCTCTAGCGCTTGATGGTAAATCGCTAGCAGCTATGTTTTTAATAGTGTTTTTCATCAACGCTTCTCCTCAGGGCGCGAAACCAGGTTCGCCCGGGCCGGGCGGAATGCGGCCCGAGCCGTAGATGAACAGTTGGGGGTTGTCCGCCACACCACCCGCCGTGCGGCTGAGCGTGCGTGCCGCGCGCGAGGTGTCGTCGGCCGCGCGGTTCAGGCGCGGCAGCGTGGTGGTGCTGAACTGATCGGCCGCCCGGGCGAGGGATTGCGTGCCGATGGTGATCTGGTCGATGGGGCCGCCCTCGGCCCCCAGGCGCTGCGTGGTCTTGCTAACGTCGGCCGCCAGCACCGACACGCTGGCGCCGGCCTGCTGCAGGGACTGCAGGGTCTTGCGCGCATCGCTGGCCAGCGGGGGCAGCGCGGCCAGGGCCGGGTCAAGGCGCTGGGCCACGGTGGCATCGAGCCGCTGGGTCAAGGTGTTCACGCTGCCTGCGGCCTGGGCAATGTTGCCCAGGGCTTCGGTGAGTTTTTGCTGGTTGGTGTCGCCCAGCAGTTGGTTGATGCGCCGCGTGGCTTCGTCCACCTGGGTGAGGATGGCGGGGGCCTGCTCGGCGAGCTTGCCAAACGGCGACGGCTTGATGGGCAGGCGCGGCAGGCCGCTGGGGCCCGGGGGCAGCTCAGGGTAAGGTTGGTCGGCATCGTCCAGCAGAACATGGGCCAGGCCCGTCACGCCCTGGTAGCCCAGCACGGCGAAGGTGGTGGGGCTGATCGGGGCCTGCTCGTTGACGGCAATGCGGATGAGCACGTTGCCCGTCACCTGCGGGTCGAAGCCGATGCGCGTGACCTTGCCCACGGCCACACCCTTGTAGCGCACGGCGGCCTGGGGCTGCAGGCCGCTCACGCCGTCCTTGGTGGACAGCTCGTACTGCTCGTAGTTGGCGCTGTCGCGCGTGAGCCAGATGGCCAGGCCCGCCAGCATGGCGGCCACCACCAGCACGAAGATGCCTGCGGCGAGGGCGTGGGATTTGTTTTCCATCAGCTGGGTTCCTTGTCGGGCGTGGGCACGGCGGCGGCAGTCTGTGCTGCCAGGGCGTGCTCCACGGATTGCACCGGGGCCATGGCGCGCTGGCCACGTTCACCCAGGAAGAAATGTTCGATGAACGGGTGCTTGAAATGCGCCACCTCGTGCGGCGGACCGGTGACGATGACCTTCTTATCAGCCAGCACGGCCACGCGGGTGCTCAGCGCAAACAGCGTATCAAGGTCGTGCGTGACCATGACCACCGTGAGCCCCAGCGCGGCCCGCAGCTCGCGCAGCAGCGCACAGAAGTCGTCGGAGCTGCTGGGGTCCAGCCCCGCCGTGGGTTCGTCGAGCAGCAGCAGCGGCGGGTCCATGATGAGCGCACGCGCCAGCGCCACGCGCTTGACCATGCCCCCCGACAGATCCGCCGGCATGCGCGTGGCGTGCTCGGGCTGAAGGCCCACCATCTGCAGCTTGACCAGCGCGGCGTCGCGCACCAGGTCGTCGGGCAGCGTGCCCTGCTCGCGCAGCGCAAAGGCCACGTTGTCGAGCACATTGAAGGCCGAGAACAGCGCGCCGTGCTGGAACAGCATGCCCACGCGGCTGGCCGCGCCCTCGCGCCCCATTTCAGACGCCGGGCGCCCCAGCACCGTGACCTGCCCCCGCGCAGGCCGGGCCAGGCCCAGGATCTGGCGCAGCAGCACCGTCTTGCCCGTGCCCGAGCCCCCCACCAGCGACAGCATCTCGCCGCGCTGCACGGTGAAGTTCAGGTCCTGGTGCACGGTGAAGGTTTCATCGCCCTTGCCAAACTGCGTCCACAGGCCCTGAACGTCCACGATGGGCGGCTCGCCGGGCGCGACGGCGATGTGCTCGGGCAATGATGTGCGTGCGTGGCTGCTCATATGCCTATGTTTTTAAATGCCACAGCGAACAACGCATCCACGATGATCACCATGGTGATGGACGTGACCACCGAAGCGGTGGTGCCCTCGCCCAGGCTCTGGGTGTTGGGTTTCACGCGCAGGCCCCAGTGGCAGCCGATGAGCGCGATGAACGCGCCAAACACCACCGACTTGGCCATGGCCAGGCCCAGGTTGCCGATCTTGACGGCGGCGGGCAGGGCCTGCACGAAGTAGCCGGGCGAGATGTCCATGGCCACGTCGGCCGCCAGCATGCCGCCCGCCAGCGCTGCCAGCGTGGTCCACACGCTGATGAGCGGCATGGCCAGTGCCAGCGCAATGGTGCGCGGCATCACCAGCCGAAAGCCGTGGGGAATGCCCATGACGCGCATGGCATCGAGTTCCTCGGTCACGCGCATCACGCCGATCTGCGCCGTGATCGACGAGCCGGAGCGCCCCGCCACCAGGATGGCGGCCAGCATCGGCCCCAGCTCGCGGATGAGCGAGATACCCAGGATGTTGACGATGAACGACTCGGCCCCGAACTGCCGCAGCTGCAGGCTCATGAGGTAGGCCAGCACCACGCCGATGAGAAAGCCCACCAGAGCCGTGATGGGCAGGGCCGTGGCCCCCATGCGGTACAGGTGGCCCGATACGTCGCGCCACGGCCCCTTGCGCGGCGCGCGCGCCAGGCGGCCCAGGTCCAGCACCAGCCGGCCCACCATTTCGAGCATGTGGCGGGCATGGTCCACGCCGTGCAGCACCAGCACCCCCAGGTGGTCCACCTGCTCACCCAGCCGCCAGGGCTCGGGCGGCGGAGCGGTGCAGGTGAACTGCGCCACGCGCGCCAGCATGTCGCGCTGGGCGTCGGTGCAGGCCAGGCGCTCGGGCCAGGCATGCTGCCAGTGGTTCCACAGCAACTGGGCGCCCACGTGGTCCAGCCACTGCAGCTGCATCAGGTCCCAGCCCAGCGTGGGTGCGGCCGGGTGGCTGCGCAGCTGACCCGCCACGGCCTGCCACTGCGCCCCGGTTCCCAGCTCCGCCGCGCCCCAGCGCCCGTGCAGCTGCGCACAAGGCCCCTGGGGCGTGTCGGCGCGAACAATGCGAGGAGCGGGGTCGGTCATGAACTGGGCAGCGCGGGCTGCCAAGAATGAAAGGGAGCGTGCATGGTAGCGGAGCCGGACGCAGGCGGCACGTAGGATTGATGCCCGCCAGGGATCCTCTGCACGAATCGAGCGGAAAGTGTGCGCTGCGGATCGGGATGGGCTGCAAGGCGCAAAACCTCGCAATAGCCGTAGCTATTGCGAGGTTTTGCAACGCCGCAGACCACCCGAGACCGCAGATGCACACGGCGCGGCGATTCGTGCAGAGGACCCCCAGGGCCGTGCGCCAAGCACAGGCGGGCCAGGAATGCGTGAAATTAATATCAAACAGGCCGCCAGCGCTTTACCAGCGTGCGCTGATAGCTATATATTTAATAGCAATAGGCACTGACCCTCTCGACACACCCGGCGCTGTCCGCACAATGGCCCTCCGTCTCCTTCCTCACACTGCCACCGCCCCTGCCCATGAGCGACCACACCACGTTTGACACCATCATCATCGGCGGCGGCACCGCCGGCGCCCTGCTGAGCAACCGCCTGAGCGCCGACGGCCGCCACCGCGTGCTCCTCATCGAGGCCGGCCGCAAGGACGACTACCACTGGATCCACATCCCCGTGGGCTACCTGTACTGCATCGGCAACCCGCGCACCGACTGGCTCTACAACACCGAACCCGATGCGGGCCTGAACGGCCGCACCCTGCGCTACCCGCGCGGCAAGACGCTGGGCGGCTGCAGCAGCATCAACGGCATGATCTACATGCGCGGCCAGGCGCGCGACTATGACCAGTGGGCCGAGCTGACCGGCGACGCCAGCTGGCGCTGGGACAACGCCCTGCCCTATTTCCGCCGCCATGAGGACCACTGGCGCCTGGACCAGCCCGGCGCCGTGAATGAAAACTTCAAACGCCTGCACGGCAACAAGGCCACCGGCAGCACCGGGGAGTGGCGTGTGGAAAAGCAACGCCTGCGCTGGGATGTGCTCGACGCCTTTGCCCAGGCCGCGCAGCAGGCGGGCATCCCGGCCACCGACGACTTCAACGGCGGCAGCAACGAAGGCGTGGGCTACTTTGAGGTCAACCAGAAAAGCGGCTGGCGCTGGAACACCGCCAAGGCCTTCCTGCGGCCCACCTGCTACGGCCGCCCCAACTTCGAGATGTGGACCAGCGCGCAGGCCGCCAAGCTCATCGTCGAGACGCAGCCCGACGGCAGCAAGCGCTGCACCGGCGTACAGGTGTGGGACGGCCAGGAGATGGTCACGGCCCGCGCAACGGGCGAGGTCATTCTGAGCGCAGGCGCGGTCAACTCACCGCAATTGCTGCAGCTGTCGGGCATCGGCCCGGGCGCGCTGCTGCGCCAGCACGGCATCGACGTGGTGCACGACCTGCCCGGCGTGGGCGCCAATTTGCAGGACCATCTGCAGATCCGCGCGGTGTTCAAGGTCAACGGCGTGGCCACGCTCAACACCATGGCCAGCTCGCTCTGGGGCAAGGCCAAGATCGGGCTCGAATACGCGACCAAACGCAGTGGCCCCATGAGCATGGCGCCCTCGCAGCTGGGGGCCTTCACGCGCAGCAGCGCCGACCAGCCCTACCCGAACATCGAGTACCACGTGCAGCCACTGTCGCTCGACGCTTTTGGCGAGCCGCTGCACAGCTTTCCGGCCTTCACGGCCAGCGTGTGCAACCTCAACCCCACAAGCCGGGGCACGGTGAACATCAAGAACGCCGACTTCAAGGCCGCACCTGCCATCGCCCCCAACTACCTGAGCACCGCCGAAGACCGGCAGGTGGCCGCCGACAGCCTGCGTGTCACGCGCCGCATCGTGGCCCAGCCCGCGCTGGCCAGGTACCAGCCCGAGGAGTGGAAGCCCGGCGTGCAGTTTGAAAGCGACGAGGACCTCGCGCGCCTGGCCGGTGACATTGCCACCACGATCTTCCACCCCGTGGGCACGACGAAGATGGGGCGGGATGACGACCCGATGGCGGTGCTGGACTCCCAACTGCGCGTGCGTGGCATTGCAGGCCTGCGCGTGGTGGATGCGGGGGCTATGCCCACCATCACCAGCGGCAACACCAACTCGCCCACACTGATGCTGGCCGAGAAGGCGGCGGAGTGGATCATCCAGGCGCGGCGCGCGGCATGAGCGCGGATACCATCGCGCCCATGTACTCCTCCACCTTCATCTTTGCCACGAAGAACCTGTTCAAGGTCTTTTCGGGGTCGCGCAAGTGCCTTGCCGGGAGGGGATGCAAGGCGCGGTGCGCAGTGGATAGCCCGGCTATCCACAAGCGCCGCAACGCCGCAGACCGCCCGGCAAGGCACTTGCCCGAAGGGTTGGAGTGAAATCGGGCGATTGGACGCCTCGGTTGCTTGCACGGGCACCAGCCCATGCGGCGCACCCGAAGCATCCACTCATCCCGATTGCACTCCAACGCGATCCCCGAAAAGACCTTGAACAGGTTCTCAATTCGACGACGCCTTCCACCGCCTGGACGAGGCGATTGCCACCGCCGCCCGCTCCATCGACGGCTACCTGGGCGAGGAATCGTGGGAGGATACGGGCAAGGGCCTCGTGTCCAACGTCTACTACTGGCAGTCGCTCGAAGCGCTGGAGGCATTGATGCAGCACCCCGCCCACCTGAAGGCCAAGGCGGCGCAAGCGCAGTGGCTCAACGGCTACCAGGTCGTGATTGCGCAGGTGCTGCGCACCTATGGCGATGACAAGCTGGCCGGGCTGCTGCCCACGGCGGGCCTGTTCGTGCAAGGCACGGCAGCGCACTGACACCGCCCGCGCAACGGCCACCCGGCCGCAGCGTGGTCAGCGAATCCCTCCCACATAACGGGGAACCTCCGGCGCAGGCTCTGGCGGCGGCGGCGCCATGCGCTGGCGCACCGCCTGCGTGGCCACATCCAGCAAGGGTCGCCGCGGCGCAGCAGGTGGGGCGGCATGGATGGCGAGATCGAGGCGGTCGGCCCACTCGACCAGCTCCGGAACGTTGTCCTCCTGGGCACGTTGGCGTGCGAACCGCACGATCTCCAGCGCATATTCAACGTTGGCAGCCATCCATTCGGTGTCGGTCACGCGCCCCGTCTTGCGGCGCAGCAGCACATGCAAATGGGCGGCAATGGCAAGCTTGTCGGAATCGGGCATGGTCGGCTCCTTATGGCATTTCAGTCATCCATGGCGCTGCGCACCACCAACTGGCCATGACAGGGGCGCAGCCCAAGCCAGTGCCACCGTGGAACTGGCTTTGCCAGGCCACGGGTGGCGTCCCCCTCGGGGGAAGACGCGAAGCGGCTCAGGGGGGCTTCCATCTACCCCAGGCGCTCACGGTGCTGGGCAATGTCGAGCCCGGTCTGCTCGCTCTGCTCATCCACCCGCAGGCCCACAGCCAGGTTGGTGATCCACAACAGCACGGCGGTTGCGACGAGGCTGTAGGCCATCACAGCGCCCACGCCAATGGCCTGGGTGAGCAAGCTGCCTGGCACACCCCCCACGGTGCGGCTGGCCAGCATGCCTGTGAGCAGCGAGCCCACGATGCCGCCGATGCCATGCACCCCAAACACGTCCAGGGAATCGTCGGCGCGCAGCAGGCGCTTGAGCCCCGTGGCGCCCCAGTAGCAGGCCAAACCCGCCACCACGCCAATCACCACTGCCGAGCGCAGCGTGACAAAACCCGCAGCAGGCGTAATGGCCACCAGGCCCGCCACCAGGCCAGAGCAAAGCCCCAGCAGGGATGGCCGCCCGCGCACCACCCACTCGCCCAGCATCCACGACAAGGCACCCGCCGCTGCGGCCAGGTGCGTCACCGCCATCGCCAGCCCCGCACGGCCGTCGGCGGCCACGGCAGAGCCTGCGTTGAAGCCGAACCAGCCCACCCACAACAAGCCCGCGCCCGCCATGGTCAGCCCCAGGTTGTAGGGCTCGAACGCCTCGCGCCCATAGCCCGTGCGCCGCCCCAGGAACCACGCGCACACCAGCCCGGCCACACCCGCATTCACGTGCACCACCGAGCCTCCGGCAAAGTCCAGCGCACCCATCTGGGCCAGCCAGCCCCCTGGCTCCCACACCCAGTGCGCCACAGGGGCGTAGACCAGCAGGGTCCAAAGGCTGATGAAGATCAGCATGGCGGAAAACCGCATGCGCTCGACAAACGCCCCTACCAGCAGCGCGGCAGTGATGATGGCAAACGTGAGCTGGAACATGGCGTACACCGACTCGGGGATGTGCGGCGCCACATGGCTTACGGCCAGCTTGCCGCCAGCGAGCTGAAAGTCCAGGCCCGCAAAGCCGATGCGGTCCCATCCCCCCAGCCAGGGGCTGCCCGGGGTGAAGGCCAGCGAGTAACCCGCCCCAAACCACAGCAGGCTGACCAGCGCGGCAATGGCCACCACGCTGGCCATGGTGTTGAGCACGTTCTTCTTGCGCACCATGCCTGCGTAGAACAGGGCAATGCCCGGCAGCGTCATCAGCAGCACCAGCGCTGTGGAGGTCATCATCCACGCGGTATCTGCCGCGCTGATCGTGGACTGCGCCACCAGCCCGGGACGTGTGAGGGACAAGGAAGGCACCGCTCCCGCCGCCACCTCTGGCGCCGTCTGCGCCAGCGCACTCGCGCACAGGCCCAGACACAGCGACCCTACCCCAACGAACCGGTGGTTGACTCCCCGCATGGCGGCTCCCTTTCGCAAATTGTTACAAGCGCGATTGCACGAGCCGTGCCAGCCCCAACACCCCGATTCCGCCCCTGGAAACCCGATCACTGCCCCACAACGGGGGCGGGAAACCCCCAATGCACCAGCGGAGTGCAGTCGCTACAGTTGCGGCACTCGAAAGCGCGCTTCGGTGTGCCAAGCGAGGGGCCCGAGGAGACACTCTTTCTACCAATAAACAAATTTCAAGCACCCAACGAGGTGCGTTTTTTTCCAGGCGCTGGCGATCCCAGCGCCTTTTTCTTGCCTGTTCTACGCTGGCCTCCCTTTCGCAATGCCCCGGGGAGTCCTGAATCCATAGCAGGCAAGCTGCGAAAATCCTGCGATGGAATGGATTTTTATTACCTTTGCCTCGCTGCTCGCAGGCTTCGTGGATGCCATCGTGGGGGGTGGCGGGCTGGTGATGGTGCCGGCCCTGTTTGCGGCTTTCCCCGGGGCGCCCCCTGCCACGCTGCTGGGCACCAACAAGGCGGCCTCGGTGTGGGGCACGGCCATGGCCACCTGGCAGTACAGCCGCAAGGTGCAGGTTCGCTGGTCGGCCATGCTGCCCGCGGCAGCGGCCGGTTTTGCGGGGTCGTTTGCAGGCGCCTGGGCCGTGACCGTGATGTCGGCCGACTTCCTGCGCAAGCTGCTGCCCCTGGTGCTGCTGGGGGTGCTGGTCTACACGCTGGCCAAGAAAGAGTTGGGGCGGCACCACACACCCCGCTTTGCGGGCAGGGCCGAAGTGCTGGCGGCCTGCCTGATCGGCGTGGTCATCGGCTTTTATGACGGCTTCTTCGGCCCGGGCACCGGCAGTTTCTTCGTTTTTCTGTTTGTGCGGCTGCTGGGCTATGACTTCCTGAACGCCTCGGCCTCGGCCAAGCTGCTCAATTGCGCCACCAACATCGCCGCCATCGCGCTGTTTGCCGCCAAGGGCCATGTGTGGTGGCACTTTGCGGTGACGCTGGCCATCGCCAATGTGGTGGGCAGCCTGCTGGGCACGCACCTGGCGCTCAAGCACGGCACGGGTTTTGTGCGTGGCATCTTCATCGTGGTGGTGAGCACGCTGATCCTCAAGACGGGTTACGACGCGTTCCTGCGCTAGCCGAGGCCCGAAGGGGCTCGTGCCCCCGGATGGCATCATGCTTGCTAAGCTGAGCTGGCCTACCACCAGGGCGCCCCGAGGTCATCGGGGTTGCCCTGCATGGCCCGAATGTGAACGCCCGTCCTATAATTTCTGCGCATTTCCGTTTGATGACGAGGCCCATCGCTGTTGGCGATGCCTGCATTCACCCGCTCCGGCTTGCCTACCCGCATGCCGGATTTTTTGTACCTGAACCACCCCCACAGGAACCTGCCATGAAGTTTTTCAAGTCTGCCGTTGTCACCGCCGTGGCGCTGTGCGCTGCCCTCGCCGTCCAGGCCCGCACGCTGGACGAAATCAAGAAGGACGGCAAGATCATCGTGGCCACCGAAGGCCAGTTTGCCCCGTTCAACTTCTTCGAAGGCACCAAGCTGACGGGTTTCGAGGTGGAAGTGGCAGAGCTGGTGGTCAAGAAGATGGGCCTGAAGCTCGAATGGAAGACGCTGGGCTTTGACGCACTGCTGACCGGCCTGGGCCAAAGCCGCTGGGACGCTGTCATTGCCTCGCACGGCGTGACCGAAGAACGCTCCAAGGCCGTCACGTTTGCCAACCCCCACTACTGCTCGGGCGGCATCATCGTGGCCATGGACGCAAAAATCCGCAACGCCAAGGACCTGACCGGCAAGGTGGTGGCAGTGCAGACCGGCACCAGCTACCTGGAAAACGTGCAGAAGCTCACCGGGGTGAAGGAGGTGAAGAACTTCCCGCAGGACACCGACGCCCAGCGCGCCCTGATCTCCAAGCGCGTCGACGCCTGGGTGAGCGACAAGTTCGTGGCCAAGGAAGCCGCCGCCAAGAACGCCAAGGCCGGGTTCAAGCTCGGCGACATGCTGTTCATCGAACGCATCGCCCCCGCCATGGCCAAGGGCAACACCGGCCTGGCCGATGCCTGGAACAAGGCGTTTGCCGAAGTGCTGGCCGATGGCAGCTACGCCGCCGTCTCCAAGAAGTATTTCAACGAAGACGTGCGCTGCAACTGATATAAAAACACGCTACGGGGTGCGCTGGGCCTGGCCCGTTGCGCACCCTTTGCTGTTTTTGACGGCGTCACCATGGTCCTGCCGCCGACCCGATTTCCAACCAAGACCTTCCGGTCGTCCGATCCATGCTTCTCGCTCTTTGGCCACAAGGCTGGTCCCGACAGCAGCGCAGCAATGCCACGCTGGTCGCTGCACTGGTGCTGATGGTTCTGGCCCTCTCGTTGCTGGGCCAGTTGCTTTCGTTCTTTCCCGACCCCATCGGCCCCAACGCCCAGGCGTTTTCCGAAGGCGCGCGCACCACGCTGTGGCTCACGCTGGTCAGTGGTGCCGTGGGCCTGGTGCTGGGCACGGCGGCGGCGCTGGCCCGCACCGCCCGCTGGACGGCCGTGCGCTGGATTGCCGGCGTGTACATCTGGGCTATTCGCGGCACGCCGCTCTTGGTGCAGATCCTGTTTGTGTACTTTGCCCTGCCCGTGCTGGTGCCGGGGCTGAACCTGCCCGACTTTGCCGCCGCCGTCGTGGCCCTGGGGCTGAATGTGGGCGCCTACAACGCCGAAGCCCTGCGCGCCGGCCTGCTGGCCGTGCCCCGCGGTCAGACCGAGGCCGCCAAGGCGCTGGGCCTGGGCCGCATGCACGTGTTCCTGGACGTGGTGTTTCCGCAGGCGTTCAAGATCTCGCTGCCGCCGCTGGTGAGCAACTTTGTGGCACTGCTCAAGGACTCGTCACTGGCCTACGCCATCGGCGTGGTGGAGCTGACCAATGTGGGCAACCGCATCCAGTCGGCCACGTTCCAGCCCATTGCCACGCTGACCACGGTGGCCATCACCTACCTGCTGCTGACCACGCTGGTCACGCAAGTCTCCAACGCCGTCGAATACCGCTTTGACGTGGAAGGGCGCAACCGATGACCGCAACGACCAACCAGCCCAAGCCCTACATCGTGGCCGAGCGGGTGTGCAAGTCGTTTGGTGCACACCAGGTGCTCAAGGACGTCTCCACCGTGTTCCACACCGGCGAGGTAACGGTGATCATCGGCGCCTCGGGCTCGGGCAAGAGCACGCTGCTGCGCGCCATCAACCGGCTGGAACCCCACGACAGCGGGCGCATCACCATCGATGGCGTGGACGTCTGCGACGACCTCGCCACCCTGCAGCGCCAGCGCTGCGAGGTGGGCATGGTCTTCCAGCAGTTCAACCTGTTCGGCCACATGAGCGTGCTGGACAACGTGACGCTGGCGCCCCGCCGCATTCGCCGCACCCCGCGCGCCCAGGCCAACGACGAAGCCATGCAGCTGCTGCGCCGCGTGGGCATGCAGGACCACGCACACAAGTACCCGTGGCAGCTGTCGGGCGGGCAGCAGCAGCGGGTGGCCATTGCACGGGCGCTGGCCATGCAACCCAAAGTGATGCTGTTTGACGAGCCCACATCGGCACTCGACCCCGAGATGGTCAAGGAAGTGCTGGACGTGATGCGAGGCCTCGCGCGTGGTGGCATGACCATGATTGTGGTCACCCACGAAATGGGCTTTGCGCGCGAGGTGGCCGACCGCGTGATGTTCTTCGATCAAGGCCGCATTGCGCACGATGCGCCGCCGCAGGAGTTCTTCAGCAACCCGGCCAATGACCGCATCCGCGCGTTTCTGGGGCAGGTCAGCCACTGATCAACTCCGCGCCGCACTGCAAAGGCCGCCCGGGCAACCGGCGGCCCTTTTTTCTTTTGGGTATTTAGGAATTTGTCGATGCGTACTGAACGCTGGGGCCTGATGGCCCTGTTGGCTGTGACCGTGGTGTGGGGCACCACCTTTCCGGCGATGAAACTGCTCTCGGCGCACCTGGATGCGCTGCAGATCATCTGGCTGCGGTTCGTGATCGCGCTGCTGGTGCTGGCGCCGTTGTGGCGCGGCATGCTGCGCCACGAGCGGCGCTGGGGCTGCGCGCTGGGGTTGCTGCTGTTCCTGGCGTTCTGGCTGCAGATCGAGGGCCTCGCGCGCACCAGCAGCAACCGCAATGCGTTTGTCACCGGCCTGAACGTGCTGGTGGTGCCGCTGATCGCCATGGCCTTCCTGGGACGGCGCTATGGCTGGCGACTCTGGGGTGCCTGCGCGATGGCGCTGGCGGGCATGGCGCTGATGTTCCACGAAAACGAGCCCTGGAACCTGGGCGATACGCTGACGCTGGCCAGCACCGTGTTCTACGCGCTGTACATCCTGGCGCTGGAAGAGTGCGCACGCCGCACGGCCGCGCAGCCGCTGCGGGCCACCCGCATGGCCGCCGCGCAGGCCACGGTGATGGCGCTGGCGTCCACCGCGCTGCTGCTGGCGCAGGGCGAGGGCATGGGCTGGCTACGGTCCGTGGCCGACCTGCCTCTGGATGCGTTGCTGGCGCTGCTGTACCTGGGCCTGCTGGCCAGCGTAGTGGTGGTGACGCTGCAGGCCTGGGGCCAGCAGCGCGTGGACGCCATGCGCAGCGCCATCGTGTTCGGGCTGGAGCCGGTGTTCGCGGCCCTCACAGCCTGGGTGCTGCTCGGGGAAAGGCTGGGCTGGGCGGGGCTCGGTGGCGCCGCGCTCATCGTGGCAGCGCTGGTGTTCAGCCAGATCCAGCCTGCTGCGCGCGCGGGCCAGACGCAACGAGCCTGAGAGGCGCGGTACGCCCTCCGAGCCGTTCCGCGCCTTCCTCTCAGGGGAACGCCACCCATGGTCTGGCGGAGCCTGTTCCATAGGTGGCACGGGCACCACGGGCGCGGCCATTTCAAGCCAAAACGGGCTCCAGCGCTTATTCACAAAGCGCAAACAGCTATTATTTATATAGCAAACTATGGCGCAATCAGCGGCACATCGACCGCTTTGCGGGGCTTGCCGATCGGGGCCGAGGCCAGGCCTTTTTGCACAGCCGCCATGTCTTCCTCGTTGGGATAGTCGCCCAGCAGCCAGTAGTCAAACACCCGGCGCGCGATGGGGGCGGCGTGCGCAGCGCCGAAACCGGCGTTTTCCACGATGGCCGCAATCACGATGGTGGGGTTTTCGGCAGGAGCAAAGGCGGCAAACAGCGAGTGGTCACGCTGGTGTTCTTCCAGCGCCTTGGCGTTGTATTTGACGTTCTGGCCCATCGTCACCGCCTGGGCTGTGCCGGTCTTGCCGCCCGAGGTGTAGGGCGCCCCGGCAAACACACGCGTGCCGGTGCCGCCCTTGTTCACCGCCACCATCGCGTTGCGCACGATGTCCACGTTCTTCGGCAAAAAACCCAGATCCACTCCCGGCGGCTGGCTGATCTCGGTGACGAGGCCCGTGACCGCGTTTTTCACCGCCTTGGCCATGTGCGGCCGGTAGCGAATACCGCCATTGGCCAGCGTGGCCTGCGCCAGCGCCAGCTGCAGCATCGTGAAGTTGTTGTAGCCCTGGCCAATGCCCAGCGACACGGTTTCGCCGGGGAACCAGCGCTTCATCTCGGGGCGCTTGTAGGCATTGCGCTTCCACTCGGTGCTGGGCAAGGTGCCGCGCACTTCGCCATTGAGGTCGATGCCCGTGGACTGTCCAAAGCCCAGCGGCTTCATGAAGTCATGGATGGCATCGACACCCATCTCCACCGCCAGCGAATAGAAATACGTGTTGCTCGACTGCTGGATGGCGCGGTGCATGTCCACCCCGCCCAGCCCGCCCTCGTGGCTGCGGAAGGTGTGGCCGCCGAAGGTATAAAAGCCCGGGTCGTTGACCACCATGCTGGGCGAGCGCTTGCCCAGCTGCAGCGCGGCCAGCGCCATGAAAGGCTTGTAGGTGGAGCCCGGCGGGTAGGTGCCGCGCATGGCGCGGTTGAGCAGGGGCTTGTCGATGGATTCGTTGAGCGCGGTCCAGTTCTCCACGTCGATGCCTTCGACGAACAGATTGGGATCGAACGTGGGCTTGCTCACCAGCGCCAGGATCTCGCCGTTGCGCGGGTCGATGGCCACCAACGCGCCCCGGCGGTTGCCGTACATGTCTTCAATGAGCTTTTGCAACTTGATGTCGATCGACAGCATCACGCTGTCGCCGGGCGTCGCCGCGTGGCTGGAGAGCTTGCGCACCGCCCGCCCCCCGGCCGAAGTTTCCATCTGCTCGACCCCGGTGGCGCCGTGCAGGGCCGACTCGAAGCTTTGCTCGATGCCCAGCTTGCCGATGTATTCGGTGCCCCGGTAGTTGGCCTCGTCTTCGGAGTCCTGGATGCGCGCCTTCTCCGTCTGGTTGATGCGGCCGATGTAGCCGATGGCATGGCTGGCCACGTCACCCAGCGGGTAGTTGCGAAACAACCGTGCCTTGATGTCCACGCCCGGAAAACGGTAGCGCTGCGCGGTGAACCGCGCCACTTCCTGGTCGGTCAGCCGCGTGCGGATGGGGAGGGACTCGAAGTTGCGCGACTCTTCCATGAGCCGCTTGAAGCGGCGCCGGTCACGGCTCTGGATTTCCACCACCTTGGACAGCTCGTCGATGGTCTCGTCCAGCACCCCGACGCGCGAGGGCGTGATCTCCAGTGTGTAGGCCGAATAGTTGGTGGCCAGCACCACGCCGTTGCGGTCCAGGATGAGCCCCCGGTTGGGCACGATGGGCACCACCGCCGTGCGGTTGCTCTCGGCCTGCGCCGCCAAGTCTTCGTGCCGGACCACCTGCAGATACACCAGCCGGGCAGCAATGAGGCAGAACGCAAAAAACACCAGGGCGCCGATGACCAGGGCCCGCACCCGAAAGCGCGAAGCATCGGCTTCGCTGCTGCGCACCTCAGTCACGCCCACCCTCCCATTCGGGCGCGCGCAAGCCCAGGCTCAACCCCCAGGGGCCAAGGCGGAACGCTGGCGAAATGCGCGGGCATCAAGAAAGGCATGGGCTACAGAGGCCGGTTCTGGTCGCGGTCGGGCGGGCGGCGCTGCGGAGCCAGAAGCACCCAGCTGGCCAGGGGCCACAGCAAGGCCTCCAGCACCGGTGCGAGAAAACTCCACAGCCCCGGGAATATGCCCCCGGACGCCATCCGCAGCAAGAGCTCGATCGCGTGGGCGAGGGCAAACAGGGGCAACACCTGTAAGGCCTGCGACGGCACGCTGAACCACAGCAGGCGGCGGTGAATGGCAATCGCGCCAAACGACAGCACGGTATAGGACAGCGCATGCTGGCCCAGCAGCGCCGACTGGCTCACGTCCATGCACAGGCCCAGCAGGAACGCTACCCCCATGCCGATGCGCAGCGGCTGGTGCACGCCCCAGAAGACCAGCAGCACCATAAGCACATCGGGCGTCCAGACGATGCGGCCCAGCGGCAGCATGTTGATGGCCAGGCCCACAGCCAAGCTGGCCCAGATGAAGACCGGGTTCACCGGCATCAGCAGGGGCTCACCACGCGGCATGATCATCGTGGGCCTCCTTGTGGGGTCAAGCGGTGGCTCACTTGCGGCCTCCGCGCTTGTTGGCGGGGACAGCCGGGGCGGGTTCGGGACGCGCCAGTTCATTGTCGGCCAGCGGCTTGAGCACTACCACATGGCGCGCGCCCTGCACCTGGGCGAGCGGTATGCAATAGATGCGCGCAAACGCAGAGTCGGCACGGCGCTCCACCCGCACCACGCGCGCCACAGGCAGGCCGGGCGGGTACAGACCGTCCACACCGCTGGTGGTCAGCAGGTCGTCCTCGCGAATGTCTGCATTGGCGGGCATGAAGCGCAGCTCCATGCCACCGCCATGGCCCGCCACCGGGTCGCCATAGGCCACGCCGCGCACACCGGTACGGATGTTCAGCACCGGAATCGCCTGATCGCGGTCTACCAGCAAGGTGACTTCGCTGACCAGCGGGAACACGCGGGTGACCTGACCCAGCACACCGGCTTCATCCATCACGGGGGCGCCCAGTTCCACGCCACCCATCTGCCCCCGGTCCAGCACCACGCGGCGCGTGTAGGGGTCGGCCGTGTCGTAGATCACCTCGGCCGCCTGGGCGGGTGTCTGCAGCCGGTCGCGCAGCTCCAGCAGTTTGCGCAGCCGCTGGTTTTCCATCGCCAGCTGATCTGCCTGGTTGGCCCGCTGGCCCATCACGGTCATTTTCTTGCGGGCGGCATCCAGGTCATCCTGCGCGGTTTGCAGCGACTGGAAATAGCTGCGCCCGTGGCTGGCGAATTCCACGGGCTGCAGCATGAGCCACTGCACGGGGTACAGCACCGTGGCCACGGCCTGACGGAAGGGGCCGGTGATCTGAAAGCGTGCATCGGCCACCATGAGGAAAAGCGCCAGCGCGCTGAACACAGCCAAACGCGACAGGGCCGAAGGGCCCTGTTTGAAGAAAGGGGGAGCGCTGCGCTCCAGAGTACCCAGGGGCATGGTGCGCAGCGGTCAGGGTCGGCACCGTGGAGACACATCCACGGGCGGGTGCTCAGAAACAAGCATTGGAGCAGGTGCAGTCATGCAATTCAGAGCGAAAAAAGTGCCTGCAGCATACAGGCCCGCCGGCTTACTCGCTCGTGAAAATGCTGCCCAGACGGTCCATGCGCTCCAGGGCGATGCCGCAGCCGCGCACCACGCAGGTCAGCGGGTCTTCGGCCACCAGCACAGGCAGGCCGGTTTCCTCGGCCAGCAGGCGGTCCAGGTCGCGCAGCAGAGCGCCGCCGCCGGTCAGCATCATGCCCCGGTCGGCAATGTCGGCGCCCAGCTCAGGGGGGGTTTGTTCCAGCGCGTTCTTCACGGCCGAGACGATCTGGTTGAGCGGGTCGGTCAGGGCTTCCAGCACTTCGTTGGACGAAATGGTGAAGCTGCGTGGCACGCCCTCGCTGAGGTTGCGGCCCTTGACTTCCATCTCGCGCACTTCGGAGCCCGGGAAGGCCGAGCCGATGTTCTTCTTGATGGCTTCGGCCGTGGGCTCGCCGATCAGCATGCCGTAGTTGCGGCGGATGTAGCTGATGATGGCCTCGTCAAACTTGTCGCCGCCCACGCGGACGCTGCCCTTGTAGACCATGCCGCCCAGCGAGATCACGCCCACTTCGGTGGTGCCGCCACCGATGTCCACGACCATGGAGCCCGAGGCTTCCGAGACGGGCAGACCAGCGCCGATGCCAGCAGCCATGGGTTCTTCGATCAGGTACACCGCCGTGGCGCCCGCAGCCTCGGCCGCGTCCTTGATGGCGCGGCGCTCGACCTGGGTGGAGCCGCAGGGCACACAGATGATGATGCGCGGGCTGGGGGTGAACAGCGTGCGCGGGTGCACCATCTTGATGAACTGCTTGATCATCTGCTCGGTGATCACGAAGTCGGCGATCACGCCATCCTTCATGGGCCGGATGGCTTCGATGTTGCCGGGCACCTTGCCCAACATGGCCTTGGCTTCACGACCTACGGCCTGGATGACTTTCTTGCCGTGGGGGCCACCTTCGTGGCGGATGGCGACGACGGAAGGTTCATCAAGAACGATACCTTTGTCGCGGGCGAAGATGAGGGTGTTGGCTGTGCCAAGGTCAATGGCAAGGTCGGTGGAGAAGTACCGACGGAAAGCTCCGAACATTCAAAAGTCCTCTCGGGCACGGCATGCACGTCGGCCTGCCATCGCCAGGTATTTCAGGGGTGTTTATTGGCTTTTTTCACGCAATTGACTCCCATTCCGGGAGCTTTGCGGCAAAGCCGGGATAATACCCCATCCCCTGTGAATAACTCCCTCCGGCGAGCACCGGATCACAGCTTTACTTCTGGTTTCTCTAGATTCTCCTCCCTATGGCACTGACCCCCCAGGACATCGGCCGCATTGCCAACTTGGCGCGGCTTGAGCTGACACCTTCCGAAAGTGAGCGCATGCTCACGCAGCTCAATGGTTTCTTTGACATCGTGGAACAGATGCGGGCTGTGGATACCTCGGGCGTCACGCCCCTGGCCCACCCCGTGGCCGCCATCCAGGACGTGCAGCTGCGCCTGCGCGAAGACCTGGCCAGCGAGCCCAACCAGCGCGAAGCCAACCAGCAAAGCGCCCCCGCTGTCGAACGAGGCCTGTTCCTCGTGCCCAAAGTGATCGAGTAAGAGCACCGCCGCATGACTTCCACCGCATTGCATGACCTGGGCGTGGCCCAGCTGGCCACCGAGCTGCGCGAGCGCCGCGTCTCGGCCGTCGAGGCCGCCCAGCATTTCCTCGCCCGCGCACAGGCCCACCAGAACCTGGGCGCCTACGTGGCCGTGAACCCGGACATCACCTTGGCCCAGGCCCGCGCGCAGGACGCCGCCATCGCCGCAGGCACCGCCGGCCCGCTGGCGGGCGTGCCGATTGCGCACAAGGACATCTTTGTCACCAAGGATTTCCCCAGCACCGCCGGCTCCAAGATGCTCGCGGGCTACCAGTCGCCCTTTGACGCCACCGTGGTCACCAAGCTGGCCGATGCTGGCGCTGTGACGCTGGGCAAGCTCAACTGCGACGAGTTCGCCATGGGCTCGGCCAACGAAAACTCGGCCGTCGCCCCCGTGGGCTTTGATGCCCCCGCCCCCGTGCGCAACCCCTGGGCCACCGACCGCATCCCGGGCGGCTCGTCCGGCGGCAGCGCCGTGGCCGTGGCCGCACGCCTGGCCCCGGCCGTCACCGGCACCGACACCGGCGGCTCCATCCGCCAGCCCGCCTCGTTCTGCGGCATTACCGGCATCAAGCCCACCTATGGGCGCGCCAGCCGCTACGGCATGATCGCGTTTGCCTCCAGCCTCGACCAGGCCGGCCCCATGGCCCGCTCGGCCGAAGACTGCGCGCTGCTGCTGTCCGCCATGTGCGGCCCCGACCCGGACCGCGACTCCACGTCGCTCGATGTGCCTGCCGAAAACTTCAGCGCCAAACTCAACGACAGCATCGATGGCCTGCGCATCGGCATCCCCGCCGAGTTCTTTGGAGAAGGCCTGGCGCCCGATGTGCGCGCCGCCGTAGATGGTGCCCTGAAGGAATACGAGAAGCTCGGCGCCAAGCTCGTGCCCATCAGCCTGCCGCGCACGCAGCTGTCCATTCCGGTCTACTACATCATTGCTCCGGCCGAAGCATCGTCCAACCTCTCCCGCTTTGACGGCGTGAAGTTCGGCCATCGCGCCAAGGACTACACCGATCTGGTGGACATGTACAAGAAGACCCGCGCCGAAGGTTTTGGCGACGAGGTCAAGCGCCGCATCATGATCGGCGCCTATGTGCTCTCGCACGGCTACTACGACGCCTATTACCTGCAGGCACAGAAGATCCGCCGCATGATCGCCGACGACTTCCAGAATGCCTTCAAGGACTGCGACCTGATCGCCGGCCCCGTGGCCCCCACGGTGGCCTGGAAGCTGGGCGACCACGGCAACGACCCGCTGGCCGACTACCTGGCCGACATCTTCACCCTGCCCGGCTCGCTGGCTGGCCTGCCCGGCATGAGCGTGCCCGCCGGTTTTGGCGAGGGGGGCATGCCCGTCGGCCTGCAGCTGCTGGGCAACTACTTCCAGGAAGCCCGCCTTCTGAACGCTGCGCACCGCCTGCAGCAAGCCACCGACTTCCACCTCCGCCGTCCGGAGGGCTTCTGACATGACCGCCAAACTGATCCATGGCTACGAAGTTGTCATCGGCTTCGAAACCCACACCCAGCTCGCAACCCAGAGCAAAATTTTCAGCCGCGCGCCCACCGCTTTTGGCGCCGAGCCCAACACGCAAGCCTGCGCGGTGGACCTGGCCCTGCCGGGCACCCTGCCCGTGATGAACCGCGAGGCCGTGGCCTGCGCTATCAAATTAGGACTGGCACTGGGCTCCCACATTGCGCCAGTGAGCATTTTTGCGCGCAAGAATTACTTCTACCCCGACCTGCCCAAAGGCTACCAGATCAGCCAGTTCGAGATTCCGGTGGTGCAAGGCGGTGAGGTGGAATTCTTTCTGGGCGATGAGAAAAAGACCGTGCGCCTGGTGCGCGCCCACCTCGAAGAAGACGCAGGCAAGTCCTTGCATGAAGACTTCATCGGCCAGAGTGGTATCGACCTGAACCGCGCGGGCACACCGCTCCTGGAGATCGTGACGGAGCCCGACATGCGCTCGTCCGAAGAGGCCGTGGCCTACGCGAAGGAGCTGCACAAGATCGTCACCTGGATCGGCATCTGCGACGGCAACATGCAGGAAGGCAGCTTCCGCTGCGACGCCAACGTGTCGGTGCGCAAGCCCGGCGCCGAATTGGGCACGCGACGCGAGATCAAGAACCTGAACTCGTTCAAGTTCATGCAGCAGGCCATCGACTACGAAATCCGCTGGCAGATCGAGCAGATCGAGGACGGCCACGCGATCCAGCAGGCCACCGTGCTGTTCGACCCCGACACGGGCGAAACCCGCGCCATGCGGACCAAGGAAGATGCGGCGGACTACCGCTACTTCCCAGACCCCGACCTGCCTCCACTACACATTTCAGAGCAGTGGGTGCAGGAGGAACGGGCGCAAATGGCTGAATTGCCTCGTACCATGGCCGCACGTTTTGTGGCGGACTATGGCCTGCCCGAGTACGACGCCACCACGCTCACACAGAGCAAGGCCATGGCGGCGTACTTTGAAGCGGCCGCCAAAGCCTGCAGCCAGCCCAAGCTGGCCAGCAACTGGATCATGGGAGAGGTGTCGCGCCGCCTGAACATGGCGGAGACCGGTATCGAGCAGGCCCCTGTCACGGCAACTCAGCTGGCAGCATTGATCGGC
Source organism: Acidovorax sp. NN32 (assembly GCF_057597245.1). Lineage (NCBI taxonomy): Bacteria > Pseudomonadati > Pseudomonadota > Betaproteobacteria > Burkholderiales > Comamonadaceae > Acidovorax > Acidovorax sp. NN32. The sequence continues at coordinate 376,663 of NZ_CP199679.1, read as the reverse complement.
CGCATTGCCGACGGCACGATCTCCAACAACGCCGCCAAGCAGGTGTTTGATGCGCTGTGGACCGGAGAGTCGAACGACGTGGATGCCGTCATCGAATCCAAGGGACTCAAGCAGATGAACGACTCCGGCGCGCTGGAGAAGATCATCGACGAAGTGATTGCCGCCAACCCCGACAACGTGGCGCAGTTCCGCGCGGGCAAGGACAAGGCCTTCAACGCGCTGGTCGGCCAGATCATGAAGGCCAGCAAGGGCAAGGCGAACCCGACGCAGGTGAACGAGCTGCTGCGCGCCAAACTGGCGGACTGAGCGCAAGGCTGTTGAAGCTGCCGCAAAAACAAAGGGGCCTTTCGGCCCCTTTGCTTTTATGCTGTCCATCCGAGGCAGCGATGCGGCGCGTTCTCTGGTCCGCTGCGACCCTAACTTGGTGGGTTATCGGCTGCCGCCCGCAGGCACCGCGCTGGCAGCGGGCGCCGCGACAGCAGACGCTGCGGAGGGGGGCACACGCTGCGCATCCCACAGCTTGCGCAACTGCGCCAGCTCGGTGTCAAACCGCGCATGCACGCGGCGCTTTTCCTGGTCTTGCCCCGCGATGAAGCGCTGCTGCTCGGCCAGGCTGTCGTCAATCTCAGCGATCTTGCGGCGCAGCGTCATGGGGGCCTTGTTGGGGTCCTTCTTGTAGAACTCCATCTCCACATCGAGCTTCTTGCGCTCCGCCTTCAGCTCCAGCGTTCGCTTTTCTGCGGTGGCCGTCACGTCATCCACCATCTGGATGGCCGCAGCGCGCTCCACATCGTGGGCGGCCTTGTCGGGGTAGCGGGCCACCAGCACGCGTTCGCGGCGGCGCTCTTCCACCACACGGGCGCGCTCTTCGGCATCCTTGCGGTTCTGGGCATCCTGGGCTGCGCGCTCCAGCTCGGTGAGCGAGGGGCCAATCTGGCGGCGCGTGATGCCCGAAGGGCTGAGTTCGCGCTGCTCGCGGTCCAGGCATTCCGGGATGGGCCGGTCGGCCGTCAGCCGACGGCCGTTGCGGTCCACGCACGTGTAAATACCGCCCGTCGCACCCTGGGACTGTGCCGAGGCCAGCTCTGCGCCCAGGGTGAGCAGCATCACCCCGCCCATGATCCACGCCGACTTGCTCAAATGGTCTACCCTTCGTTAACACCGTACCGCTGGCGATAGGCCAGCACCTTTTCGTGATGCGAGCGCATCCCCTCTTCCCCGTTTTGGGAGAGATACAGCAATAAGTCTGCCAACCGGGCAATGGCGCACACCTGCATGCCCAGTTGCTCGCGCACGTACTGCACGGCGCTGTGGTCCACGTCCTGGCCATTCTCCGTGGCTTTTTCCTGGCGGTCCAGCGCAATTGCAACCGCATGCGGCGTGGCACCCGCAGCGCGGATGATGGCGATGGACTCGCGGGCGGCGGTGCCAGCCGACATCACGTCGTCCACGATCAGCACCCGGCCTTTGAGGGGTGCGCCCACCAGCGTGCCGCCCTCGCCGTGGTCCTTGGCCTCCTTGCGGTTGTAGGCAAAGGGCACGTTGCGGCCCAGGCGCGCCAGCTCCACGGCCACGGTAGCGGCCAGCGGAATGCCCTTGTAGGCAGGGCCAAATACCATGTCGAATTCGATGCCGCTGGCCAGCAGGGCTTTTGCATAGAATTCCGCGAGCCGCCCGATCTTGCGGCCATCGTCGAACAGCCCTGCGTTGAAGAAATACGGGCTCAGGCGCCCCGCCTTGGTCTTGAATTCGCCAAACCGCAGCACGCCCGATTCGACGGCAAAACGTACAAAATCCTGCGCCAGCTGGCCCTGTTCAGAGGTTTGCGCGCCAACATCCACCATGGGGAATTCCTTGTTCAAGTTAACCAGCCTCAATCTCAATGGCATCCGCTCGGCCACCAGCAAAGGCGTGGAAAGCTGGATGGCAGCCACGCGGCCGGATTGTATTTGTGTGCAGGAAGTGAAGGCCCAGGCGGCCGACATGGCCAACCGGTTCGAGCGCATGGCGGGCCTGCAGGGCCACTTCCACTTTGCCCAGAAAAAGGGCTATTCCGGCGTGGGCATCTATACCCGGCATGAGCCCTCTGATGTAGTCATTGGCTATGGGTCAGCAGAGTTCGATACAGAAGGCCGATATGTGGAGCTGCGTTTTGACACACCGGCCCGCAAGCTGTCGATCATCAGCGCTTACTTTCCGAGTGGTTCCTCGGGCGAAGAACGCCAGCAGGCCAAGTTCCGGTTTCTGGCCGAGATGCATCCCCACCTGATGAAAGTCAAGCGCGAACGTGACTTCATTCTGTGCGGCGACATCAACATTGCGCACCAGCAAATCGACCTCAAAAACTGGCGCAGCAACCAGAAAAACAGTGGTTTTTTACCCGAAGAACGGGCCTGGATGACAAAACTGTTGCACACAACTGATGAGGGCGGCGGCATCATAGACGTTTACCGTCAGTTACAACCTACCGCCACAGACACCGCCTACACATGGTGGAGCAACCGGGGGCAGGCGTATGCCAACAACGTGGGTTGGCGGCTGGACTACCACCTGGCCACCCCCGCGCTCGCGGCGCTGGCACGTGCTGAATCCATCTACAAAGGTGAAAAGTTCTCAGACCACGCTCCCATCACGGTGGACTATGACTTCAGCCTTTGACGATGCCCGCTCCTGACCCTTGATGACCGACACCGCTGTTCCCCCCTCCCTCCCCGCCCACGGATTCCGCCCTCCCAATGCGGAATCCTTGTGGAAACAGCTCTCCGCCCCCCATCCCACCGTCGGCAAGGCGCGGCACCTGGGTGAGGCGCTGATCCACGCCGGCATGTTGTCCCCGTCGGCCCTGCAAGACGGCCTGCATGCCCAGCAGCAGGAGCGCAGCGCCGGGCAGAACCGGCTGATCGGGCAGATCCTGGTGGATGACGGTGTCTTGACCCAGGAGCAGCTGCGTCAGGTTATTGCCGCGTGGCTGGGCGACTACACCGTGCACCCCGGCGACATCACCCCCGATCCGGCGGCCCTGGCCATGGTGCCCCGGGCGATGGCAGAGCGTGAATCGGTGCTGCCGCTGATTGCCCGCGATGACGCGCTGGTGCTGCTGATGGCCGACCCGCTCGATCGCGTGCTGCTGGACGAGCTGCGGTTTCTCACGCAGCGGCGGCTCATTCCGCTGCAGGCCGCGCCAGGCACGCTGATGCCCGCCATTCACCGCGCCTACCGCACCCAGTCTGGCGGCGCCGACGCCACCACCGCTGCCCGCGCCACCTCGCGCGAGCTGGCCGCCAACCTGGGCAGCACCGTCCCGGACGCAGACTCCGAGCAGGCCGACGTGATCAGCGAGTCGGACAACACCCTGGTGCGGCTCATCAACTCGGTGATCGACGAAGCCATCCACCACCGCGCGTCCGACATCCACATCGAGACCGAGCCCGCGCCGCAGAACGTGCGCATCCGCCTGCGCATCGACGGCGACCTCACGCCCTACCTGGAGCTGCCCGCGCGCTACCGCTTTGCGATGGTGGCGCGCATCAAGATCATGGCGGGCATGGACATCTCCGAGCACCGCAAGCCCCAGGACGGCAAGATCGACTTCGCGCGCTTCGGAGGCCCACCGGTGGAGCTGCGTGTGGTTACCGTGCCCACCTCGCGCGGACTGGAAGACGTGGTGCTGCGCCTGCTGGCGGGTGCCAAGCCCCTGCCGCTGGAGAACATCGGCCTGAGCCAGCCCAACCTGCTGGCGCTGCGCTCCGTGGTGCAAAAAAGTTATGGCCTGGTGCTGGTGTGCGGCCCTACGGGCTGCGGCAAGACGACCACGCTGCATTCGGTGGTGCGCGACATCAACACCGCAGGCCGCAAGATCTGGACGGCCGAAGACCCCATCGAGATCACGCAGGAGGGCCTGCGCCAGGTGCAAGTGAACCCGCGCATCGGCTGGACCTTTGCCGCCGCCATGCGCACCTTTTTGCGGGCCGACCCCGATGTGATCATGATCGGCGAGATGCGCGACGAGGAAACCGCGCGCATCGCCATCGAGGCCTCGCTGACGGGGCACCTGGTGCTGTCCACCCTGCACACCAACTCGGCGCCCGAGAGCATTGCGCGGCTGCTGGAGATTGGCCTGGACCCGTTCAACTTCTCCGATTCGCTGCTCGCCATCCTGGCCCAGCGCCTGGTGCGCCGTCTGTGCACCGCCTGCCGCGAGCCGCGTGTGGCCGACCACGACACGCTGCTGGGCCTGGCATCGCAGTACCTGGACAGTGGCACCAACAACTCCCCCGAGGCCCGCGAGGCACAGGTGGCGCGCTGGCGCCAGCAGCACGGCGGCGCACAGGGCGAGCTGCGCCTGTGGCGCCATGTGGGCTGCACGAAGTGCGACGGCCATGGCTACCACGGCCGGCTGGGCATCCATGAGCTGATGATGAGCGACGAGACCATTCGCCAGCACATCCGCCACCGCGCCCCCGCCTCGGACATCCGCCACTCGGCACTGGCCGCCGGCATGCTGACCCTGCGCCAGGACGGCATCGAGAAGGTGCTGCAGGGGCTGACCGACATGTCGGAAGTGGTCGCGGCGACCAACCTCTGAGGCGGGCCCACCGCAGGTGATGCCTGCCGCCGGTTTTTTAGCCAAATTGGGCTCTAGCGCTTATCTGGCAAGCGTTAGCAGCTATCAATCAATGAGTCCTTCCGAAAGGAAGAACTCGCCCACCGGCTTGCGCGTACCGCCGCCTCAGCGATCCAGCTCGTAGTGAAACACCTTGGCAATGATCTGCCAGCGCCCGTCCACGTGGATCAGGGTCAGCAGGTCGGTGAAGTGCTTGGGCAGGATGGCGCATTCCACCTTGGCCAAAGCCGTCACCGGCCCGGCAAACTCGATGGACAGGATGCGCTCCTGCACCGTCTCGCCCCGGCTGGCGGGCGAGGGGCGCTGGTCCACGATGGGGAAATATTCCTCCATGCGCAGGATCACCGCAGGCTCGGCCGTGGCGCAGGCATAGACCGCCTGCGGGTGGAACACGCGGCGCAGGCGCTGTGTATCGCTGTGGCACAGGCCGTCGAAATATTCCTGCAGCACGGCGGCGACTGCGTCAAAGCGCGGGTCACTCATGGCGCGCTCCCGTCGGCGGCGGCGCGAGCGCGCTGGCGGCGCACGGTCACCGTGTCACCGGCCACGCCCCAGTTGTCGGTCTCGACCTCGTCGATCACGACAAAGGTGGTGGCGGGCTCCTTGTTCAGAACGCGCACCAGCAAATCGGTTGCGCCTTGGATCAGCGCCGCTTTTTGCGCACTGCTGACGCCTTCACGGGTCACTTTGATGTTGATGTAAGGCATGGCTATTTTCCTTGGGATGAAGCAATGGCCTCTCAGCCCAGCAACCCTTCGGCCCGCATCGCGGCCTGCACGGCGGGGCGCGCGGCCACACGGCGCAGGAAAGCCTGCAGATGGGCCAGGTCGCTGATATCCAGCTTCACGAACTTGGCCCAACCCAGCACCACAAAAAGGTAGGCATCGGCCGCCGTGAAGTGCTCGCCCGTCAGGTAGGGGCTGTGCTGCAGCTGCGCGTCCAGCCAGTCCATCTTCTTGCGCAGCAGAGCGGCCAGCGTGGCCTTGGCGTTGTCGTCCAGCCCGGCGTGGAACAAGGGCGTGAAGGACTTGTGCAGCTCGGTGCTCACGTAGTTCTGCCACTCCATCACCCGGTAGCGCGCCAGCGTACCGGCAGCGGGCATGAGCTGCGTGGCCTGGGCCTGGTCGGCGATGTACTGCGCGATGACCGGGCCTTCGGTGAGGCGGGAGCCGTCCGCCAGCTCCAGCACGGGCACCTGGCCTTTGGGGTTGATGGCATAAAAATCGCGCCCATCTGCCGTGCGGTGGCGCTCGGTATCGACCTTCTCCAGGTCGAACGTGAGGCCACATTCGCGCAGCAGGATGTGGGGCGACAGGGAGCAGGCGGCGGGAGAAAAGTACAGCTTCATGGGATTGCCTCTGGGGCGTGGTGGAACGATGAAGCGATGGTATTAAGGATGTAAACAGCAATAAACTAGGTGCCAGGAATTTCACTGATTACATGAAGTAATAAACAGAACATGGCGCGCCAATTTGACGACCTGAAGCTGGGCAGCATCGAACTGTTCTGCCTGACCGCGCAGTGGCAAAGCTTCACGGCCGCCGCCCAGGCGGCCGGGCTTACTGCGGCAGCCGTGAGCCGGTCGGTGGCGCGCATGGAGGCACGCCTGGGCGTACGGCTGTTCCAGCGCACCACGCGCCAGGTGCGGCTGACCGACGCAGGCAAGCGCTACTACGAGCAATGCCGCCAGGCGCTGGGCCAGCTGGCCGAGGCAGAACGCGAGCTGTCGGGCCAACAGCAAAGCCCGGCAGGCCTCGTTCGCTTCAGCCTGCCCACCTCCTACGGGCACTGCCGCATCCTGCCCCTGCTGCCCGCATTTGCGCAGGCCTACCCCGACGTGGAGCTGGAGCTGCAATTGAGCAACCGCAACGTGGACTTCACTGAAGAAGGCTTTGACCTGGCCGTGCGCGGTCGAGCCCCCATCGACTCGGGGCTGGTGGCGCGCAAGCTGGAGGACGCCGCCCTGGTGGTGGTCGCCGCCCCGGCGTACCTGGCGCGTTGCGGCACGCCGCATGCCATCGCCGACCTGGCGGCGCACGAATGCATCCAGTTTGTGCTGCCCAGCAGCGGCCAAGCGGTGCCATGGATACTGCGCGACGCCGCCGGGCGCGATGTGGAGGTGCCCACCCAAGGCCACCTGCGCTGCGCCGACGACATTCTGGGCCCCGTGACCCTGGCGCGTGCAGGCGCAGGGCTGCTGCAGACCTACCGTTTCATTGTGGAAGCCGATCTGCACGGCGGCGCCTTGCAGGAGGTGCTGCCCGCCCATGCCGGTGCCTCCCGCCCGTTTTCGCTGCTGTACCCCGCCAACCGGCACATGCCGCTGCGCGTGCGCGTGCTGGTGGATTTCATCGTGCAACGGCTCGCTGGGCAATAAGGCTCCCCGTGACCAGGGCGCAAACAGACGGGTCAGGATGCGGGCGCACCCTCCTCTTGCGCGCCCACGATGGCGTCGAGCAGTTCACTGATGCGCACCGGCTTGCCCAGCACCCGCGCCACTCCCAGGCCCTGCAGATGTTCGACGTCCACTGGGTTGCCACCGCCCGCCAGCACCACCACCCGCGCATCGCGCGGCGTAGCGAACCGACCTTGCCGGAGATCGCTGAGTAGCTCTACGGCCTGTGCGCCCTCTTGGAGGTCCAGGACCATTCCATCAAAAGCATCGGCCGCCAGCAGCGTGCGAGCCCGGCCCACGCTGCTGGCCTCATGGAAATCCACCATGCCGAGATCGCGGGCCACCATGACCATGGTGCGCCGCAGCACGAACTGGGGTTCGATCAGCAGGATTCGGGGCAGCGGCGCGTTCATTCCTCGCCCTCTTGTCCCGCCAAGGTCTCGTTGGCGAGACGGCGCAGTGCATCCAGAATCGACCGCTCCACCCGCCCCAGGGTGCGCGGCACGGTGTCGATCACGCACAGCGTGCCAATGTGGTGCCCCCCCGGAGCGCTGAGCGGCGCCCCCGCATAAAAGCGGATGTGGGGGTCTCCGGTCACCAGCGGGTTGTCGGAAAAGCGCGGGTCGCTGCTGGCGTCCTCGACCACAAACAGCTCATCCTTCAGGATGGCGTGCCCACAGAAAGAGATCTCGCGCGGGGTTTCTGTGGCATCCAGGCCCACACGCGACTTGAACCATTGGCGCTGCCCGTCGACCAGCGTGAGCAGGGCAATGGGCGTACCCAGCTGCTCGGCGGCAAAGCGCGCGAGGCGGTCAAAGCGCTCTTCGGGCGGCGTATCCAGAAGCAACAGAGCGCGCAATGCGTTCAGTCGTTCGTCCTCATCAGCAGGTAGGGGTGCGGGGGTCATGGTGAATCCTGTGTTGGCGGTAGGGTGGTGTTTTGGCAGCTCAGCCCAGCAGATAGGCCATCTGAGCAAGATCGACGACCACCAGATTGGCATGGTCGTCCACCGCGCCTTGTGCATTGATCAGCCCCAGCTCCCCCATGGCACCCATGCGCATGCCGCTGCGCCGAGCGCTGTGAGCGGGCAGCCAGTCGCACAGGCTGCGGATGCCGATGCCGATAGGTGCTGCACTGTCCCCGGGTGCCTGGACGAGCACCGCCAGGAGCGGGTCGGGCGCCGCCGCCGACCGGGCAATGGCGGGCAGGTTGACGACACGGATGGTCTGGTCACGCCAGGCAAGAACGGCCTGCCGCCCCTGGCGAAGATCGTCCCGGGCCTGCGGAGGGATCTCCACCACACCCACAATACCCTCGACCGGAGAGGCATAGCGCTGATCGGCATCGAAGACCAGATAAGGCACGGGCTCGGCGGCGTCTGAAGGTACGGCGCCGTTGCGAGGCGCCGATGCGGCAGGGGCGACGCGGCTGATCGATGCCCCCGGGGTAAGGCTGAACAGCTTGTCCACATCCAGTACCTGCAACTTGCCCAGATCGGGTCTCAGGACCACACCGGCCATCACGGCATCCTCGGGCGTGCGGGCTACCTCGTCGGGAGCCACATCGACAAACTGCTCGCACTCCGAGACCGTCAGCCCAAGCACGAGCGGCCCCTGACCCACCAGCACCATCCACGGTGCCGCCTGGCGATCGCTGGCCTGACGGCCTTGGCTGATGTCCACCAGCGGCAGCTTGCGCTCCCGCCACTGGCCAATGGCCCAGGTGCGGTCATTGCGCCCCAGCGCAAGATCCGTCGCAGGCAGGGGCACCACCTGCTGCACGGCGGCCACAGGCACGGCCCACCGCTCACTCCCGATCAGGAACACCGCGAACCGCTGCGCTCTGGCGCCCGGCCTTTGCACCGCCAACGCCGCTGCGCCCGCAGACCTTGCGGGGGCCAGCTCCGCCACCGCACACCAGGCCTGGGCCAGCCGCATCAGCCGTGCCACTTCCAGAATGCACAGCGTGGGGGCCGCTGCAGACGCAGGCACCACCGACTCGAACAGCTCGTTGTCGTCCGGCGTGTGGTGCAGCCTGCGCACGCCTTCCGCAGCCACCGGCTTCACGCCCAGCACAGCGTCCACGCGAACGCCCACCAGGGCGTCTGCATGCTGCAGCACCAGCAGCCTTGAAGCGCCGTTGTCCTCATCGTCCGCCGCCGACAGCGGCAGCCAGCGCTCCAGCGCCACGATGGGCACGGCCGCACCCGCCACATCGGCGACACCCTGCAACGCGCCACTGCGGCGCGGCAGCACCGTCAGGCCCTGGGGCGGCAGCGGTACGGCCTGGCGAACCTGTTCAATGGGAATGGCGATATCGCAGCCGCCCACACGCACATGCACATGCGGAATCACCGCAGGGCTGGCAGTGGCCGGGGGCGGGTTCAGGTCCTGCATCGCAAGCAAGGCTCAATCCGCCTGGCGCGGGCTGCCACGGCCCTGCAAGTCTTCCAGCAGCCGGGCCACATCCTGCGTCGAATGCTCCTGCTCCTCGGTCGCAATGCGGATCTCGCTGATCGAGCGCGTTGTGGCTTCGACCGCGCCCAGGATGCGCGAGAACGCGGCATCCACCTCCTCGGACAGGCGACTGCCCTCGGCAACGCGGCTGACGGTCTGGTGGATCAGTTTGGCAATCTCGCGCGCGGCGAGCGACGACTTCTCTGCCAGCTTGCGCACTTCGTCCGCCACCACCGAAAAGCCCACCCCTTGCTCGCCAGCGCGCGCGGCCTCGATGGCCGCGTTGAAGGCCAGCAGATGGGTCTGGCTGGAGATCTCGCTGATCGTGTCCACAATTTCATGGATGTCCGAAGATGAACGCTCGATGGCGAGGATCGCGTCCCGCGAACGGCGCACCAGCCCGCTGCCGTCGCCCGCCTCGCGCTGGGTCTGCTCGGCCAGCTCGGTGGAGCGGCCTGCACTGCGCGCCAGCCGCTTGATCGCATCGCTCATGGCATGCAGCACGGCGGTGATGTCCTGCACTTTCTGCGCCACCGCACGCTCGCGCTGCACCTGCGCGGTGATGTCGATCGCGTACTTGACCACCTTGTAGGGGCGGCCATCAACATCGAGGATGGGGTTGTACGTGGCCTGGATCCAGACCTCTGCGCCGTGCTTGCCGATGCGGCGGTAGCGTGCGCTCTGGAACTTGCCCTCGCCCAGATCCGCCCAGAAGTCGCGGTAAGCCCGGCTTTGCACCAGGTCGGGCTCGCAGAACATGCTGTGGTGCTGGCCGCGAATTTCTGCCAGGGTGTAGCCCATGGTGCGCAGGAAGTTCGGATTGGCCACCAGCACGTTACCTTGCATATCGAACTCGATCACCGCTTGCGACAGGCTGATGGCGTCGATCTTGCCCTTGGTCTCGGCGGCCGACGTCATGTCGTGCGTGATGTCGACAGCGAACTTGACCACCTTGTACGGCTTGCCGGTGACGTCCAGGATCGGGTTGTACGAAGCCTGCAGCCAAATCTCTTTGCCCTCCTTGGAAAGGCGGCGATAGCGCCCGGCAAAGAACTCGCCACGGCCCAGGCGCGCCCAAAGGTCTGCATATTCGCTGGAGGCTGCAAACTCGGGTTGGCAGAACATGCGGTGGTGCTGGCCCACGACCTCCTCAAGCCCATAGCCGAAGGTGTCCAGAAAGTTCGTGTTGGCGTCCAGAATCCGGCCCGTCAGGTCGAACTCGATCACAGCCTGCACCCGGTGGATCGCTGCGATCTTGCCCTCAAAGTCTGCCTGCTGTGCCCGCTGCGCGGTGATGTCGGTGGCCAGCTTGACCACACCCACCGTACGGCCCTCGGCATCCCGCACGGGGTTGTAAGAGGCCTGCAGCCAGACCGGCTTGCCCGCCTTGGTGACCCGCAAAAACACATCCTCGCGCACCTGCCCGGCGCGCAGTCCCTCCCACAGTGCCCGGTACGACTCGCTGGCCGTCACCTCGGGCGGACAGAACATGCGGTGGTGCTGGCCCAGGACCTCATTGGCGCTGTAGCCCATCAGGTCCAGAAACAGGCTGTTGGCCCGCAGCACCCGGCCCTCCAGGTCAAACTCGACCACGGCCTGCACATGCTCTAGCGCCGCCAGCAAAGCAGCAGTGCGCGCGGCCTCCTGGGGGGCGGATGGGAGGGTTTCGGTAGAAATGTTCATGGTGAAGTGTCGGTTGGGGCTCCAAGCGCCACGGGCTGATCGCCTGGATGAGGGATTCGGGGTAGAGCCCTTTGCGCTGTGGCGGCGAGCCGCCAGCATCTGGCCGCAAATGCAACCAGATGAAACGCTTGAACGAGTATGGCTTAATTTTGCTTTTCTGGCACAACCAACCCCATGCTCCGGTACCTCACCATCCCCGTCACCGCGTTCCAGCAAAACTGCTCCCTCGTATGGTGCGACGCCACCCACAAAGCCGCCGTGATCGACCCCGGCGGCGACCTGGAGGTGCTGCTGGCAGAGATCCAGCGCCTGGGCCTCACGCTCGAACAGATCTGGCTCACCCACGCCCACATCGACCACGCGGGCGGCACAGGCGAGCTGGCAGAGCGGCTTTCGCTGCCCATCATTGGCCCCCACCCGGGCGACCAGTTCTGGATTGACGGCCTGCCGCAGCAAAGCGCGATGTTTGGGTTTCCGCCCGCGCAGCACTTCACACCCACGCGCTGGTTGGACGATGGCGACACGGTGCAGATCGGCAACGAGACGCTGAACGTGCGCCACTGCCCCGGCCACACGCCCGGGCATGTGGTGTTCCATGCGCCGCAGATCGACCGGGCGTTTGTGGGCGATGTGCTGTTTGCGGGCAGCATGGGCCGCACGGATTTCCCGCAGGGCAACCACCAGCAGCTCATCGACAGCATCACCCAGCGCTTGTGGCCCATGGGCAACCAGACAGTGTTCATCCCGGGGCACGGTCCGGAGAGCACTTTCGGGCGTGAGCGCCAGAGCAATCCCTACGTGGGCGGGACCTGAGACGTGCCTGAAGAGCCTCAGAAACGTCCCGCAGCGCTTCACTGCACATCGCCTCATTAGTATCTTTTTGATAGCTGCCAGCGCTTGATGGACAAGCGCTGGCGGCCAATTTGACTACTACTTTCTCCTTTTAGGAGGTAGCCCCGCCCCACCCAGGCGCCCGCCCGGGGCGGATATGCGCGGCAAAAGCGGCCAGTTCTGCGGACCGCCGATGGTCTGCATGCTTACGATGTATCGTGTTGTAAGCAGCCTGTGGCACCCTTGCCCAGGCTCCATCCGCCCCGCTTTCGCGCCATGAACCCCACCTTCAAGCCACGCCCTCCCCTAGCACCGCAGCGCGGCTCCAGCCTGGCGGGCAAGGCTTACTGGGCCATGGTGCAGCGGGTGGCGCTGACCGCAGCGGCCATTGATGTGGGCTACATCGTGCTGTTTCTGTGGCTGGGCTCGCTGCCGCTGGCGGCCATCAACGTGATCAGCATCGGCATGTACCTGGGCGCATACCGGCTCATACAGAAACGCTACAACGTGGCCGGGCTGTTGCTGATCTGGCTGGAGGTGGTGGGGCATTCGGCATTGGGATCGCTGCTCATCGGCTGGGACAGCGGGTTTCACTACTACCTGCTGATGTTCACTCCTGCCATCGTGATTGCCAATACGCGCGGGTATGCCGCACCGATGGTGCTGGCGTTGCTGGCGTACTACCTGGGCCTGCATGCACTGAGCAGCCACCTGGGTCCGCTCGACCCCCTGCCCGCCCGCAGCGTCAACATCGTGAACTGGGTACACATCTGTCTGGTGTTCGCCATGTCGGCCGCGCTGTCGGCCTTTTACCGCCGCACGATCCTGATCGCGGAGGCCCGCTTGCGCAAGCAGGCCACGCTCGACCCGCTGACTGGCCTGGCCAACCGCAGCCACTTCGAAGCCCTGTCCACCAACGCGCTGGCGCGCAGCCAGCGCGACGGTGCGCCAGTCACCCTGCTGCTGTGTGATGTGGACTTGTTCAAACGGATCAACGACCAATACGGCCACGCCGTGGGTGACGAGGTACTGGTGGCCATGGCCAAAGTGCTGGCCGCCAACCTGCGCGAAGGGGACGTGCTGGCGCGCTGGGGCGGCGAGGAGTTTTTGGCGCTGATGCCCGCCAGCCCGCTGGATGATGCACGCGCCACCGCCGAACGCATCCGCGCCGCCATCGAGCAGACGCCGCTGGACGTGGGCCAGGCGCCCATCGCGCTGACCATGTCGTTTGGCGTGGCCCAGGTGCACAGCGCCGAAGACCTGCAAGCTGCCATTGCACGCGCCGACAAGGCGCTGTACCAAAGCAAGAACGCGGGCCGCAACCGGGTGAGCGTGGCATAGCTCCACGGCAGCCAAATTCTTAGTCAAATTGGCCGCTATCGCTTGCTCATCAAGCGCTAAAAGCTATTAAAACAGTAGCATCAGGATTCCCAGGCACCTTTCGATGGCGCGCCTCTGCCACCCACCCGCCGTCCACGACTACCCGTTGCGCCGCGCCGCCTCGTACAGGCCCTGCACTTTGGGCACATTCACCTCCAGCTCACGGATGCGCGCGGGGCCTGAAGGGTGTGTGGACAAAAACGCCAGCCCGCCCTGCTTGCTGCCGCTGGCGTTGCCCATCTTCTGCCACAGGCTTACGGCGGCCGAGGGCTGGTAGCCTGCGCGGGCGGCCAGCTCCAGCCCCACCAGGTCGGCATCCGTCTCGTCCGAGCGGCTGAACTGCAGCGTGAGCAGCTGCCCACCCAGCCCCGCCGCCGCCTGGCCCAGGTCGCCAAGTCCCAGCAGCTGCGAGCCCAGGCGCAGTGCCAGGTTGGTGCCCTGCGTCTTGGCGATGCGCTCGCGCGCGTGTTCACGCAGGGCGTGGGCCATTTCGTGGCCCATGATCATGGCGGTCTCATCGTCGGTGAGCTTGAGCTGGTCCAGGATGCCGGTGTAGAACGCAATCTTGCCGCCGGGCATGCAGAAGGCGTTGATCTGCGAACTGCCGATGAGGTTGACCTCCCAGCGCCATTGTTTGGCGCGGTCGTTCCACGGCATGGTGTGCGGAATCAGCCGCTTGGCGATGGCGTGCAGGCGCTGCAGCTGCGGGTGGTCGCTGGGTGCCAGCGCGCGCTTGGCCTTGGCCTGCTGCAGCATCTGCTGGTACTGCTGGGCTGCGGAGTTTTCCAGCGTTTCAGCGGGCACCAGCTTGCGCAGGCTGGATGCCGAGCCCACCTCGACCTGCGCGAGCACTGGCGCCGCAGCGCTGGCGCCTGCCGCCAGCAGGAAGGCGCGGCGCGCCGACCACGGGGACGAGGGCGCAACAGAGGGAGCGGGGCAGAAAAGACACATACAAGGCGATCCCAGAAGGAATAATGAGCAGAGCTGGCACCCAACACACCAGAGTCTGCCGCGCAGATGGAGGCCGGCAGACTGGCTACAAGGGTGTGTCGGCGATGATAGACAAAACCTCCGCGCGCCCATGTCAGACACCTCCACCTCATCCGCCCCCAACCTCACCCCGCAAAAGCCGCCCCGCACGCCCTGGCTGCAGACCCTGCGCGTGTACCTGGAGCCCGCCAGCCTGCGCATGCTCACGCTCGGGTTCTCGGCCGGGCTGCCACTGCTGCTGGTGCTGGGCACGCTGAGCTTTCGCCTGCGCGAGGCGGGCATTGACCGCAGCACCATCGGCTACCTGAGCTGGGTGGGCCTGGCCTACGGCTTCAAGTGGGTGTGGGCGCCACTGGTAGACCGGCTGCCGATTCCGCTGCTCACACACGCGCTGGGGCGCAGGCGCAGCTGGCTGCTGCTGTCGCAGGCGCTGATCGTGGGGGGGCTCATCGGCATGGCGTTGGCCGACCCGCGCCAGACCCTGGGGCCCATCGTGTGGTGCGCGTTGGCCGTGGCATTTGGCTCGGCCACGCAGGACATCGCGCTCGATGCGTTTCGCATCGAATCCGCCGACGCCAACCACCAGGCGGCGCTGGCAGCGTCGTACCAGACGGGCTACCGCCTTGCCATGATCTGGGCCGGAGCGGGCGTGTTGTGGATTGCAGCGCGCTCCGAGGTGGCGCCCGCCGTGGGCCAGGCCATCGCACAAGGCGCTGCGGCCTACCAGAACAGCGCGTGGCAAGTGGCGTACCTGGTGATGGCGGCCTCGATGGCCGTGGGCGTGGTCACCGTGCTGTTCTCACGCGAGCCCGCGCCGGTGCAACTGCCCCCTGCGCGCAACGCGGCGGAGTGGATCCAGAGCGCCATGGTGGAGCCGTTTGCCGACTTTCTGCGCCGCTATGGCTGGCACGCGGCGCTCATCCTCGCGCTCATCGCCGTGTACCGCATCAGCGATGTGGTGATGGGCATCATGGCCAACCCGTTTTATGTGGACATGGGCTTCACCAAGGACGAGGTCGCCGCCGTGACCAAGATCTACGGCGTGATCATGACGCTGGCCGGCGCCTTTGTGGGCGGCGTGTTGTCGATGCGGTTTGGCGTGATGCGCATCCTGATGCTGGGCGCCATCCTGAGCGCGGCCAGCAACCTGCTGTTCGCCTGGCTGGCGGGCCACGGACACGACGTGACGGCGCTGATTGCCGTGGTGTCGGCCGACAACCTGGCCAGCGGCATTGCGTCGGCCGCATTCATTGCCTATCTGTCGAGCCTGACGAACGTGAGTTACTCGGCCACGCAGTACGCACTGTTCAGCTCGATGATGTTGCTGCTGCCGAAATTCGTGGCGGGTTTCTCGGGCGATTACGTGAATGCGTTTGGCTATGCGCAGTTCTTCACATCGACGGCGCTGCTGGGGTTGCCGGTGCTGGTGCTGGTGTGGCTGGCATCGCGGGTGCAGGCTCCCCCAGCAACGCAATCCGCACACACGTCCCCTGGCCCGGCACAGACGTGACATCCAGGTGCGCGCCGATAGCCTGCGCGCGTGCGCGCATGTTGGCCAGGCCCTGGCCCCCGGCTGCAGCCGGGCCGGGCATGCCGATGCCGTTGTCGGCGATCTCCAGTACCAGACACGGCGACTCATCATCGGGCTGGCGTACCGGCCCCGGCTGCTGGCGCGCGCTGACCCGTACGCGGGTGGCCTGCGCATGCCGCAGCACGTTGGTGAGTGCTTCCAGCAGGATGCGCTGGATCTGAAGCACCCTGTGCGGTGTGAGGCTGTCCAGCGTGGGCAGTTCTTCGTCCACCTGCCAATCGACCGAGATGCCCGAGGCGGCCAGCCGCGGTTGTAGCCGGTAGCGCAGCGTGGCCAGCACGGTGGCCAGGTCACCGTCCACCGGCTGCATGGCGTCCACGGCCATGCGCAGTTCATCGAGCGCCGCGTGGGCATGCTCACGCAGCGCGGCCCGGCTGGACCGGCCTTTGCCAATGAGGCTGAGCAGCCCCACCAGTTGCGAGCCGACGCCGTCGTGGATGTCGCGCATGATGCGCTGGCGCTCCTGCAGGGCCGCGTGCTGCTCATGCTCCTGCTGCAGGAGCGCGTAGCTGACCTCAAGCTCACGCTCGCGCTGGCGCACCTTCTCGTCCAGGGAATTGCTCAGGGCCTGGTATGCACGCACCTGGCGGGCATAACGACTCAGGATCAGCCAGCCCATGAGCAGCACGAACAGCATGGTGGCCAGGGGAAGATAGGAAGAGCGGCCCACGCTTTCGGTGGACACCCGAATTTCCAGGAAGTCATACAGGCCTGCGCCTATGGGGATGAAGCTGGCAAGACACAACGCTACGGCCTCTGGTTGCCTCACCACCAAGGCTTCGCGGGCCGCCACGGCATATGCCCAGAAAGACGGCACGAACAGCAGCGCCAAGCCAGCAGTCCAACACCAAGGCTTTCCCATACCATAGCCCCCCCAAACCAGCGCGGCCTCGGCCACCACCAAGGCCCAGAAGCACCGCCGGACGCCGATGCCGTCGCGACCCAGCAACGCAAGCGAGAAGCGCACCAGCAGCAGCATGTGCACTGTCAATGAGAAGGCCACGATCCCTCCCCACAGTGGCCAGCCCAGCGGAGGCACTTCCCATAGCCGGTCGCCGTATCGCAGCATTCCAAAAGGTGCACACAGCGCAAAGTAGCCATACACGGGTTCACGGGTCAGATGCCAGAGCCCCCCGGCAATCACACCCGTGAGTGCAAGCGCAAACACCACAGCGACAGCCCCCCACTGCCGCCAGACATAGCGCTCGCGGTACTGCGGCAGCAAGTTGACCTCTGGTCCGAAGCGTGGCGCGGCCAACCCACCCCAACGCACCGGTTGCACCGCCACGCGCACCTCCAGCACCGTGGGAGCGGTGGTGGACAGGAGGCTCGCTGGCACCGGCACCCACAGCGGCGCTTTGGTCGCATCGTGGCGGCTATCGCCCAGAACGCCGCGATGCGCAATCAAGTCGCCCCCAACAAAGATCTCCACCTGATTTCCGACACGAGGAAAAAAGAGCCCCCGAAGAACCCCATCCGACGCAACTGGCGGCAACTCCAGCTGATAACGAGCACGCCCCGCACGACCCGGGTAGACCTTGTCCCAAAGGTGGGGAAGTGTCACTCGACCTGACCATGCCGCGGCACCTTCAGGCTCCAGGTAGGCACGCGCGAACTCAAGGGTGAGAGGCTCCTCCTGCGCGAAGGCCCCGCCACACAGCAGCAGGGACAACACTCCGCTTCCGAAAAACCGGAGAAGCACCGCCAGCGCCCTTTGGAGCAGACCGCCCCTACAAGAGCCCCAGTTGCCGCGCCTCATAGATCGCTTCAGTCTTGGAATGAACCGCCAACTTGCTGTAGATATTCTTGACATGCGACTGGACAGTAGACGCAGCGATACCAAGGATCTCGGCAGTTTCCGAATAGGTATATCCCCGCGCAAGCTTGGCCAGGATATCCCGCTCTCGGGTGGTCAGCGCCTCGACAGCAACCGGTGCGCCCTGCTGCAACGCCACAGGAGACAGTCGTGCCAGCAACTGCCGCGCGATGATGGGCGTCATCGGAGACCCCCCCGCATTCAGACTCAGCACATGTTCAGCCAAGTCGTCTTCCGTCCCGTCCTTCAGCAAGTAGCCGCGCGCGCCCGCCTCGAAAGCCCGCATCATGTTTGCTTCGTCGCCGAACATGGTGATCACCATGATCTCGGTCCCTCGCGACAGCTTCTGGCATTCACGGATCACATCCAGGCCCGATCCATCCGGCAAGCCCAGATCCACCAAAAGGACATCTACGCTGTTCTGGCGCAGCCAAGCCACCATCTCGCCCACCGTGCCCGCAGAGTAGGCCAGCCACAGGCGGTCGGCCCGCGCCAGCGCGTGCTCGAACCGCCGCCGCGTGCGCGGATCGTCCTCCACGATCGCCACGGAGACGTCGCGCCCGGACGGGGCAAGGGGAGGCTCCGGGAGCGTCATGCGGACGGCGGGCTGGCGCCGTGGCATCCCGGCGTAAGGAAGGGGGAATTCATGCTCCGAGCGTAGGGGCAAAGCAGTGCCCACACAAGAAGAAGCTGCGCCTCCTGCGCATGGCATGCGTGCAACACAAGCGGCCCGGGCGGGACCGCGCGGCAGGGCAAGTTTGACCGCGGTCGTACGGCTGCACGGGCTTGGTGGCTTTACGGGAGGTTTACATGGCCGACAACGCACCGAGACAGCCCTTGGCGACCATGAAGCCACCCGCTACTACACTGCCCCCATGAGTTCCCAACTGCTGATGATCGAAGACGACGCCCGCCTCGCACAGATGGTGGGCGAGTACCTGGGCCAGTCGGGCCTGCAGGTCACGCACCGCGCGGACGGCAAGAGTGGCCTGGCGCAGCTGCAGGGACCCGACGCCGGGCCGCTGCCCGACCTCGTGATCCTGGACCTCATGCTGCCCGACATGGACGGCCTGGAAGTGTGCCGGCGCATCCGCTCGTTGCAAGGCCACGCGGCCCAGGTGCCGGTGCTCATGCTCACCGCCAAGGGCGACCCCATGGACCGCATCATCGGCCTGGAGCTGGGTGCCGACGATTACCTGCCCAAGCCGTTTGAGCCGCGCGAGCTGCTGGCCCGCATCCGCGCCATCCTGCGCCGCCGCACCGATGGCGGCAATGCAACGGCGGCCACGCAGGTCCTGCGTTTTGGCACGCTGGAGATCGACCGCGACGCCCGCACCGTGACCGTGGCAGGCGAGCTGGCCGACCTCACCTCCTACCAGTTCGACCTGCTGGTGGCGCTCGCCGAGCGCGCGGGCCGGGTGCTCACGCGCGACCAGATCATGGAGGCCGTGCGCGGCCGCGAGCTGGAGGCGTTTGACCGCTCCATCGACGTGCACATGGGCCGCATCCGTGCCGCCATAGAGGCCGACGCCAAGAACCCGCGCCGCATCCTCACGGTGCGTGGCGTGGGCTACGTTTTTGCGAAACAACAAGACTGACTGGTAGGGCGCGGCCCCGCTGCGGCGCGCACCTCCACTTTTGCTGAATGTCCCTTTCCACCCCCTTCTCCCGCCGTCTGTACCTGCGCATCTGGCTGGCCGTGGTCGGCGGCATCGCGGTGCTGACGCTGACCGTGGGCTGGGCCTGGCGCATGGCTGAGGAACAAAAGGCGCAGAACGCCCAGCCGTTCGTGCCGCCCTCGCGCGAGATGGTGCTGCGCGATCCCAACGGCACGCAGGTGCTCAAGGGCCTGGCCACGCGCCAGCCCAGCGAGCCGGGCGAAGGCATTGAATTCCAGATCCAATCGGACACCGGGCAGGTCTTTCTGCTGCAGATGGCGCCTCGCCAGCCACGCGGCGATCGGGGCGGCCGACCCGGAGGTCCGAACCAGGGCGACGCCGCGTTCTGGACCCGGCCACCGTTCGGCTTTTTGTGGCTGCTGGGCATCGTGGGCCTGGCCGTGGCCGTGGGTGTGTACCCCATCATCCGGCGCCTCACGCTGCGGCTCGAAGCCCTGCAACGCAGCGTGCAAAAGTTTGGCGAGGGTGACCTGTCGGTGCGTGTGCCCGAGCAAGGGCAGGACGAAGTGGCCGACCTCGCGCGCCAGTTCAACGCCGCCGCTGCGCGCGTGGAAACGCTGGTCAAGTCGCACAAATCGCTGCTGGCCAACGCCTCGCACGAACTGCGCTCACCGCTCACCCGCATCCGCATGGGGCTGGAGCTGATGGGCGGGCAGCAGCCCTCGCCCGCGTTCCGTGAGGAAATCCTGCGCAACATTGCCGAGCTGGACCAGCTGGTGGACGAGATCCTGCTGGCCAGCCGCCTGGATGCACGCGAAGCCGATGTGGGTACCGTGGAGCTGGTGGATCTGATCGGCCTGGCCGCCGAAGAGTGTGCACGCGTGGACGCCGACCTGGACGTGAGTTCGGACTCCGTGGACGTGCGCGGCATCCCCAAGCTTCTGCGCCGCGCCATCCGCAACCTGTTGGAAAACGCCCGGCGCTACAGCACCGGCGAGATCACCCTGGTGGTCGAACGCCGCCAGGGCCACGCCGAGGTGCGCGTGTGCGACCGCGGCCCGGGCGTGCCGGTGACCCACCGCGAACGCATCTTCGAGCCCTTCTACCGCTTGCCCGGCGCCAGCGAGCGCGCCGGGGGCGTGGGCCTGGGGCTGGCGCTGGTGCGCTCGATTGCAGGGCGCCACAACGGCACGGTGCACTGCGAGGACCGGCCGGATGGCGCGAGTGGCGCGTGCTTTGTGCTGCGGTTGCCTCTCCCCCAATAGCTATCATATCGATAGCTGCATGCGCTCACTGGATAGGCGCTACAGGCCATTTTTAGCTTAGCTCACGTTCTCCAGCGCCAGGCCATCAGCGCATACAACGCCGCCCCCAGCCCCAGCGCAGCCCCCGCCACACCCAGCGCCCAGTCAAACCCCTGCGCCTGCGAGCCCGCGCGCGCCAAGAGTGCAGCCGCCATGGGCGGCCCCGCGATCTGGCCGATGCCGTACAGCGCGGTCATCAGGCCGGTGAAGCCTGCGCCCGCCTGGGGCCACTGGTGTCGCGCCTCCTGCAACGCAAAGAACGTGATGGCCGTGAAGGGCAGGCCCAGCAGCAGGCTACCGAATGCAAAGCCTGCCGGGCCGGGCCAGAGCAGGCCCAGGCCGATGGCCGCCGCCTGCAGCAGGTAGGCCCCCGCCAGCAGCAGGCGCCGGTCCCGCGCTGGGTGAATGCGCGTGGACAGCAGCGCCCCCAGCGCCACACCCGCGCCGAAGATGGGCCAGAACAGGTCGGGCCAGGCCGAGCCCGAAGGCAGCGCGGCCCGCGCGATCACGGGCAGGAAGGTGGCCGTGACGATGTAGCCCAGGCCGGCCAGGCCATAGGCCAGCGCCAGCAGGGCGCGCTCGGCTGCCGGATGCGGCGCGGGCGGAGGTGGCGCCGTTGCCGCCGTGCTTGCGGCACTTGGCACCACCGAGGAGGCTTCGCTGCCCCGCACCACTGGCCACACCAGCGCGCACAGCAAGGCAGCGAGCACGGCGAACACGGCCCAGCCCGTGGCGGCGCTCCAGCCCGCTGCCACCATGGCGCTGGTGGGCAGGCCGGTGGCGACGATGCCCAGGCCCGGGCCGCAAAAGATCAACCCGCCCAGGGCCGGATGCCCCAGGTGGGCCAGTCGGCCCATGCACCAGTTGGCCGTGCCCAGGAACACCATGGCGCTGGCCACACCGGCCAGCAACCGCATCAGCGGCCACAGCACGGGCCATGGCAGGGCCAGCGCGGCTGTGAGCAGCACCGTGGCCACCAGCCCGCCCCGTACCAGGGCCGCGTTGCCGGGCACCGCGCCCAGGCGCCGACCCAGCCAGGGCAAGGCCATGTACAGCAGCGCACCCCCCAGGTAGCCCGCGTAGTTGGCCGTGGCCAGCCAGCTGCCGGTGGCGATGTCCACCACGCCGTCGTGCAGCATCATGGGCAACAGCGGTGTGAAGGCAAAGCGGCCGATGCCCATGGCGGCCGCCAGCGCGGCCATGCCCGCCAGTGCGACCTGGAGCGCGGAGGAGCCGGTGTCGCCACGGCGGGTGGCTGCAAGCGTGGAAGAAGAAGTGGCCTGGGTCACGGCATTGGGGCGGTTGCGCGGTGGGAGGGTGGGACGGTGGGGGAGTTGCGGCGTCGGATGCGGGGTCTTATGATCTTAGCAAGAGATTGAATTTTTGACATTCATACTTTTTCAAGATGGATAAAGTTTCCCCCCCACTCGATCTGGCCGCCCTCGACATCTTCCGCACCGTGGCGGCAGAGGGTAGCGTCACGCGCGCGGCCGAGCGGCTGCAGCGCGTGCAGTCCAATGTGACCACGCGGGTGCGCCAGCTGGAGGCCGACCTGGGCACCCCGCTGTTCCTGCGCGAGGGCAAGCGCATGGCGCTCACGCCCGAGGGCGAGGTGCTGCGGGGCTACGCTGACCGGCTGCTGGCGCTGGCCGAGGAGGCTCGGCAGGCCGTGCGGCCAGGCCAGCCCACGGGACGCCTGCGCCTGGGCTCGATGGAAAGCACCGCCGCCAGCCGCCTGCCCGCCCCGCTGGCGCAACTGCACCGCCAGTGGCCCGGGGTGGCGCTGGAGCTGTCGACCGCCCCCACGCGCGAACTGCTGGAGCGGCTGCGCGCCCATGCGCTCGACGCCGTGCTGGTGGCCTGGCCGCCAGGGCAGTCGCCCGACCCTGCGCTGGAAGCCAGCCCCGTGTTCGCCGAGGAACTGATCCTGGTGCTGCCCACGGGGCATCCGCCCGTGTCCGGCCCGCAGGATGTGGTGCCCGGCACGCTGGCGGTGTTCGAGCCTGGCTGCACCTACCGGGGGGTGGCGCAGGACTGGTTCGCAACCCGCACCCCGCCCATGCAGACGCTGGAACTGGGCTCGTACCACGCCATCCTGGCCAGCGTGGCGGGGGGTGGCAGCGTGGGCATCGTGCCACGCTCGGTGCTCCAGCTCTCGCCCCACGCCGCGCTGCTGGCCCAGCACCCCCTGACCACCCTGCAGACGCTGCTGGTGTGGCGCCACGGCTACCGGTCCGCGGCGCTGGATGCGCTGCAGCAAGTGCTGCGCGACTGACAACCCTTCTCTTCTTCCCTTTTTTAGCGAACGGAACGCCACCATGCCCCACCCCAGCCTGCGCACCGCCCTCTCCCTGCGCCTGCCCATCATCCAGGGGCCCATGACGGGTGCCGACACCCCGGCGCTGGCTGCCGCCGTGTCTGCGGCGGGCGGGCTGGGCACCCTGGGCTGCGGCATGCGCTCCCCCGCCGCCATGGCCGAGGCGGCGGCCGAGGTGCGGCGGCGCACCGACCGGCCCTTCGGGCTCAATCTCTTCGTGCAGGACACGCCCGCGCCCGATGCGGCCACGGTGGAAAAGGCCGTGGCCCGTCTGGCGCCGCTGTATGCGGAGTTCGGCCTCACGCCCGCCGTGCCCGCGCGCTGGTGCGAGGACTTTGCGGCCCAGTTCGACGCCCTGGTCGAAGCGCGCCCGGCCGTGGCGAGTTTTACCTTCGGCATCCTGAACGCCGCGCAGGTCGAGCGGCTGCACAGCGCGGGCTGCACCGTCATCGGCACGGCCACATCCGTGGCCGAGGCCGTGGCCTGGGCCGATGTGGGCGCGGACGCGGTGGTCGCATCGGGCATGGAGGCGGGCGGCCACCGGGGCACTTTTTTGGCCACGGGCCGTCTGCAGGCCGAAGGCCTTGCGCCCGCAGAAAAGGCGCCTGCCGCCAAGGGCCCCTCGCAGGCCGACTTTGCGGCGTCCATGGTGGGCACCATGGCCCTCATCCCGCAGTGCGTGGATGCGCTGCGCCCCCGGGGCGTGGCGGTGATCGCGGCCGGCGGGATCATGGACGGGCGAGGCATCGCCGCGGCGCAGGCTCTGGGCGCCGAGGCGGTGCAGATGGGCACGGCCTTCCTGGCCTGCGACGAGTCGGGCATCGGCCCGGCCTACCGTGATGCGCTGGCCCACGCCACCGGCACGGACACGCGTACCACCCGCGTCTTCTCGGGCCGCCCGGCGCGTGGCATCGTCAACACGATGCTGCAGCGGCTGCACGCGCACGAGGCCGATGTGCCAGCCTACCCGGTGCAGAACGCCCTCACCGGCGCGCTGCGCCGGGCGTCTGCCGAGGCAGGGCGGGCGGACTACCTCTCCCTGTGGGCCGGCCAGGGCGTGGCGGCGGTGCGCCCCATGCCAGCGGCGGCGCTCGTGGCGGTGCTGGAAGCGGAATGGCGCGCCGCGCTGGCAGCCGTGAGAGCGCAGGGCGTGGAGCAGCCATAAAATGCTATTATTTTGATAGCATTTAGCGCTTTATGGATAAGCGCTTGAGGCCAATTCGGCTAAGCATTAGACCGCACCAGTCAGCCACACGTGTGCCGAGCCATCTGACCAGGTGTGCACCCTGGCGTAGACAGGCTCAGCCCGAACGGCCGGGGGTGGGGAGACGGGCGCGGCGTCAAAATCCGCGCGGTCCCAACACCAGTGCACCCGTGGAACCGGCTTTGCCGGGCCACTGGGTGCGTCCCCCTGCGGGGGAAGGCGCGCAGCGCCTCAGGGGGGTTTCAGTTCTTCCAGGGCAGTTCGCGCGCAGGCCCCTGGATGACGGGCGGCTGGGCGTTGATCTTCTCGCCCGCCAGCACGCGCTCGTACATGCGCAGGTAATTGCGGGCCATGCGCTCGGCGCCGAAGTGATCGACCACATGCTGGTGGCAGGCGCGGGCGTCAAAGCGGTTGTTGCGCACCGCCTCGGCCAGCACGGAGGCTTCGGCCGACAGCACGCCGCAGTGCACCGGCACCAGCTCGGGCAATGCGCCGTAGGGCGTGGAAAACACCGGGCAGCCGAAGTACAGGCTTTCGATCACGGCCAGGCCAAAGGGCTCGTGCCAGCGCACCGGAAAGATCAGCCCGCGCGAGGCATTGAGCAGGCTGGTCTTCTGCGTGCCGCCCACCATGCCGTGAAAGTGGATCTTGCGCGACAGCGTCCAGCGAAAGCCGCGCTTGAAGTTGATGCGGTCTCCGCCCAGCACGTCCAGCTCCACGCCAGCCATCTTGGCCACCTTGATCGCGCCGCGCACGTTCTTCACGCCCCAGGCCGCCTTGCCCAGAAAGTGGTAGTGGGGCCGTGGGCGGTCAAAGTCCACAGGGCCATAGCCGCTCCAATCGAGTCCGTTGTAGACAAACTCGGTGGAACCGTAACGCGCGGCGTGGTCACGCGAGAGGAACACGGTGTTCAGCGGCAGCGGCTTGGGCTTGCGCGCGTTGCCGTGCTCGGTGACCAGATAGGGCCGGCTCAGCTCGGTGCGGGGGTTGAACTGGAAATGCGCAATGTCCACATCGGCCGGGATCTGGCCCTCCCAAGGTGCGTCGGGGCGGATGGGCAGCACATGGCCGAAGTCGCAGCTGGACCCGTCGGGCACCAGATAGCTCACGCGGTGACCCAGCTGCACCAGCGTCTTGCCCAGATCCCAGATCACACGCTCGGTGCCGCCGTAGCCGTAGACGGGGATGGGGGAGTTGTTGATGAGCAGGATGTGCATAGGGAAATCTTTCGTCTCAGTTTTCCATGGCGCTACGCGACACCCGCAGACCATGAAACTGGCGCGGCCCAAGCCAGTGCCACCGTGGAACTGGCTTTGCTAGGCCACGGGTGGCGTCCCCCTCCCGCGCAGCGAGAGAGGGGGAAGGCGCGAAGCGACTCAGGGGGTGCTTCATCTAAAGCGGTCTTGGGCAGCCCATGCGCGTGCGCCGCTCGTGCAGGGCCGCCAGCACCAGGGGGCACATGAAGAGGTAGAACATGTTGCCGCTGTTGTGAGCCAGAAACACTTGCGTGAGCCCAAAACCGATGTACGACAGGGGCACCATCACACCCACCAGGCACAGCGAGAGCGACTCCTTGTCCATCTTGCCGGCACCGTCGCGAATGCGCCGCGCCGTGGGCCAGAACATCGCCAGCGGAATGCCGTAGAACGCCATGAGCAACAGCACGCCAGGCAGCCCGCGTTTGGCAAACAGGTCCAGGATTTCGTTGTGCGCATGGCCAAATTCGAGCACCACGGGATGCGCCAGCCCGGCGGCCACGCGCCGGGCCTTCTCGTCGGTGTACCCGGCCCGGCCCCAGCCGGTGAAGGGCCGGTCCCAGCCCATCTGCCACGCCAGGCGCCAATGCGCCAGCCGCTGGCCAACCGAGCTGCGGCCGTCACCGTGGTCCTTGTAGACCTGCACTTCCTGGCGCGCCTCGTCCACCCGCTGCTCCACCGCAGGCACCTGCGACAGCGCAGCCGCCGCCAGCGCCAGCGCACACAGGCCCCAGTACACGCGCCGCTGCCCGGTGGTGCGCACCAGCAGCCAGGCACACACGGGCAGCAACAGCACCAGCGCCAGCCAGCCGCCGCGCGACTGGGAGAGCACCGAGCCGGCAGCACCCAGCCCGATGGCGCTGGCCAGCAGCAACCGCTGCCACAGGCACCAGCGCTTCCATTGCACGACGAGCAGCAGGCCGCTCATCACGGCCAGCAGCATGCTCAGGTTGCCGTACTGGATGGCGTTGGTAAATCCATTGGCACGCGGCAGCTCCATCACGAAGGTCTGGTACAGCGCAACCAGCCCGCTGCCCACTGCGCCGACCGCCACCCCCATCCACAGCCAGGCGGCACGGGGCTCGAACGTCATCAGGAAAAAGATGCAAGGCAAGGCCAGGAGGTATTTGACCGGCCGATCCATGCTGCCCCAGCCCCAGGTGGCGCCCACATCCAGCATCCACAGCGCAGCCATGCACGAAAAAGCCGCCGTCAGCCACCAGGCGGCACGCGGCGCAGGGCGGCGCCACCACAGCGGCGCGCTGGCCAGCGTGGCCAGCAGCAGCAGCACGGCGCCGTAGGAATAGCCCGAGGGCAGCCACAGCGCCAGCCCCGGGACCATGAACGCGCCAATGCTGGCGCAACGGGAAAACCAGCGGTGGGTATCCTGCGGAGACGTCATCAGCGAATCACCCGCCCCGTCAGGCTGTCGCGGTCGTAGTGCAGGGCGGCGTACCGGAAAAAGCCCTCCAGCGCCACAAACAGGCAGTACAGAAAGCCCGCGCCGCCACACAAAAAGCCCAGCCGGAACACATACAGACGCACGAACATCGACCCGCCCGACGCCAGGCCCCGCAAGACCCCGCCGCGTTTGCCCGCCTCCGCCCGCTTGGCGGCACCGAGCATCACGTACTGGGTAAGCTTCTCCAGGCTGCCGCGCACCGTGGTGCGGGAGTAGTGCAGCAGCCGAGCCTTGATGAGGCGACGCGGCACCGCTGCGCCACCGGGCAGGGCATGGAGCTGGGCCTGCTCGTGCACCACCCCGGTGTATTCCTTCACCAGCGCACGCACAAACAGGCGCTCGATCTGCGACTGCGACCGGAAATACTTGAGCTCGTGCCCATAGGCCACCATGCGCCAGCGGATGGTCCACACTGCCTGCTCGCCCGAACGGACGATGGCCTGCAGCTCCTGCGCAAACGCGGGTGTCATCACCTCGTCAGCGTCGAGGAAAAACACATAGTCGCCGCGCGAATGCGCCAGCAGCCGGTTGCGCTGCACGGCAAAGCCCTGCCAGTCGGGATAGCTGTGGACTTCGGCGCCCAGGCTTTGGGCGATGGCCACGGTGTTGTCCGTGCTGCCGCTGTCCACCACCAGCAGCTGGTCGGCGAACGCGGCGCTTTTCAGGCAGGCCTCAATGCGGTGCGCCTCGTTGTGGGTCAGCACCGCCACGGTCAACGTGGGCGGCGCCGATGCGCCGCCGGTTCCCACGGGCATCAATCAGTGGCCAGCGTGTACGTGCTCGCCCGCCTTCAGGCGGTACACCGTGCCACAGTACGGGCACTTGGCCTCGCCGGTGCGGGCCACGTCCAGGTACACCTTGGGGTGGCTGTTCCAGATTTTCATATCGGCCTTGGGGCTGGGGCAGAAAACCCCACCCTGGGCATTGAGGTCCTTGGCCAGGAGTTCGATGGCGGCTTGGGACATGGTGTTCAGACTTTCGCGAGCCAGTGGGCGTAGTTGGAGTTGCGGCCGTTGACGATGTCAAAGAAGGCGCTCTGGATTTTTTCGGTGATCGGGCCGCGTGATCCGCTGCCCAGCTCGATCCGGTCGAGTTCGCGGATGGGGGTCACTTCAGCCGCCGTGCCGGTGAAGAACGCTTCGTCGGCGATGTACACCTCGTCGCGCGTGATGCGCTTTTGCACGATCTCCAGGCCCAGGTCCTTGGCGATGTGGAACACGGTGTTGCGGGTGATGCCGTTGAGGGCACCGGCCGACAGGTCGGGCGTGTAGATCACGCCGTTCTTGATGACAAAGATGTTTTCGCCCGCACCTTCGGACACAAAACCCGAGCTGTCGAGCAGCAGTGCTTCGTCGTAGCCGTCGTCCAGCGCTTCCATGTTGGCGAGGATGGAATTGGTGTAGTTGCTCACCGCCTTGGCCTGCGTCATGGTGATGTTGACGTGGTGGCGGGTGTAGCTGCTGGTCTTGACGCGGATGCCGCGCTTCATGCCTTCTTCGCCCAGGTAGGCGCCCCAGGCCCAGGCGGCCACCATGAGGTGGATCTGGTTGCCCTTGGGCGAAACACCCAGCTTTTGCGAGCCGATCCAGGTCAATGGACGCAGATAGCAGGATTCGAGCTTGTTTTCACGCACCACAGCCTTCTGGGCTTCGTTCACTTCTTCCTTGGTGAACGGGATCTTCATGCGCAGGATCTTGGCGCTGTTGAAGAGGCGGTCGGTGTGCTCTTCCAAGCGGAAGATCGCCGTGCCGTTGGCGGTGTTGTACGCGCGCACGCCTTCGAAGGCGCCGCAGCCGTAATGCAGGGTGTGGGTCAGCACATGGATCTTGGCGTCGCGCCAATCGACCATCTGGCCGTCCATCCAGATCTTGCCGTCACGGTCGGCCATCGAGGGAACTACGGGGCTCATGGGAATCCTTTGGTTGCTGTGGGTCGCAAAACCGGGATTTTACGGGGCCGCAGCGGGCCAGGAACCGGGGCACCAGGGTGCAGTGCAGCAAATGGTGCCCCGCCAAGGGCAAGGGCCTGTGCAGCGGTCAGCCTTGGGGGGGAGTGGCGGCCGCTTCGCCCTCCGGCCGCACCAGCGTCCATTTCACCAATTTGCCATGGCGAAACTCGCAGGTCACATGCGACTGGGTGCCGTCTGTCCAGCGGTACACCTCGGGGTCAGCGCCCTCGGGCGACAGCAGTTCCCCCAGCGCCTGCGTCATGGCCACCACATGCATCAGGTTCACGCCCTCAACCAGCCGGGCATTGAGCATGACCGCACTGCCCACATAGCCGATGGGGCGCTTGGCGGCCTTCTTCATCACATTCACCAGCCGCGTGAAATGCAGCAGGGCCCACATGACCAGCCCGCCCACCACCGCCGCCACACCGGCCCAGCCGTAGGCTGTAAAACCAAACCCGACCAGGGCCACCGCCCCCAGGGGCACCAGGATATTGCGCAGATTCATAGGCTGGGATTGTCTTACGGCCTCAACCGTGTGTGGCTGTGGGCATTGCTTACAAGCCCCGCACCACGTTCATGGCCTCTTCCACCCGCTCCACCGCGTGGATGGTCAGCCCCTCAATGGGTTTCTTGGGCGCATTGGCCTTGGGCACCACGGCCACACTGAAACCGAGCTTGGCAGCTTCCTTCAGGCGCTCCTGGCCACGGGGCGCGGGCCGCACCTCGCCCGCCAGCCCCACCTCGCCAAACGCCAGAAAGCCGCGCGGCAGCGCTTTGCCGCGCAGGCTGGAGGTGATGGACAACATCACCGCCAGGTCGGCCGCTGGCTCGCTGATGCGCACACCACCCACCGCGTTCACAAACACGTCCTGGTCCATGCACGCCACACCCGCGTGGCGATGCAGCACGGCCAGCAGCATGGCCAGGCGGTCCTTGTCCAGGCCTACCGACAGGCGCCGGGGGCTGGGGCCACCGCTGTCCACCAGCGCCTGGATCTCCACCAGCATGGGGCGTGTGCCCTCCAGCGTGACCATCACGCAGCTGCCCGGCACGGGCTCGGAGTGCTGGGAGAGGAAGATGGCGCTCGGGTTGCTCACACCCTTGAGGCCTTTTTCGGTCATGGCAAACACGCCGATCTCGTTCACCGCGCCAAAGCGGTTCTTGATGGCGCGCACCAGGCGGAACTGGCTGTGCGTGTCGCCTTCAAAGTACAACACCGTGTCCACCATGTGCTCCAGCACGCGCGGCCCGGCCAGCGCGCCTTCCTTGGTGACGTGGCCCACCAGGATCACAGCGATGCCCGTGCCCTTGGCCATGCGGGTGAGGTGCGCCGCACATTCGCGCACCTGGGCGACCGAGCCCGGTGCGCTGGTGAGCTGGTCGGAGTAAGTGGTCTGGATGGAGTCGATGACCACCACGGCCGGTTGGGTGGCCTCAACCGTGGCCAGGATTTTCTCAAGCTGGATCTCGGCCAGCAGCTTCACCTGGCTGCCCTCGATGCCCAGGCGCCGTGAGCGCAGCGCCACCTGGGCGCCACTCTCCTCGCCCGTCACATACAGCGTGGGCAGGCCCGCGCGTTGCAGCGCGTCCATGGCCTGCAGCAGCAGGGTGGATTTGCCGATGCCCGGGTCGCCCCCGATGAGCACCACGCCGCCTTCCACAATGCCGCCACCCAGCACACGGTCCAGCTCGTCGATGCCGCTCGGGGTGCGGGCCACGTCCTGGGCCTCGATGGCGGCCAGCGGCATCACCGGCTGCACATGGGCCAGGCCCGCATAGCCTTGCGGCGTGCTCAGGCGGTTCTTGCCCGGCCCGGCCTCGGCCACCTGCTCGATGAGCGTGTTCCAGGCGCCGCAGGACGGGCATTTGCCCAGCCAGCGCGGGCTGGTGCCGCCGCACTCGGTGCAGGTGAACGTGGTTTTTTCTTTGGCCATGGCAGGTGTCGGTGAGGCGCCCCGATGCAGGGGCAGCCGACTATAGCGGCCATGCCCACATCGATCCGCCGCAGCCCGTACGATGGCGGGCTTGGCACCGTACGGAGTTGACATTGCAGACACCCACCAACCGCTTCAAACAGGCCATGGCCCAAGGCCAGGCGCAAATCGGCCTCTGGCTCGGGCTGGCCAACGCCTACAGCGCCGAAATCCTCGCAGGCACCGGCTACGACTGGCTGCTGGTCGATGGCGAACATGCGCCCAACGACCTGCGCTCCATCCTGCACCAGCTGCAGGCCATCGCCAGCGCCACCAGCGCCCTGC
Organism: Acidovorax sp. NN32; assembly: GCF_057597245.1. Lineage (NCBI taxonomy): Bacteria > Pseudomonadati > Pseudomonadota > Betaproteobacteria > Burkholderiales > Comamonadaceae > Acidovorax > Acidovorax sp. NN32. The sequence goes on along the minus strand of NZ_CP199679.1, from coordinate 345,526 downwards.
CACCAGGCGTGCAGGCGCCCCACCCCATCGCCCGGGTGCCGGTGGGTGACACGGCCCTCATCAAACAGTACCTGGACATCGGCGCCCAGACCCTGCTGGTGCCCATGGTCGATACGCCCGAGCAGGCCCAGCAGCTGGTGCGCGCCACGCGCTATGCGCCCGAGGGCGTGCGCGGCATGGGCAGCGCGCTGGCCCGTTCGTCGCGCTGGCAGGCGTACCCGCAGTATGTGCACGAGGCCAACCAGCAGATCTGCCTGCTGGTGCAGGCAGAAACGGTGGAAGCCATGGCCCACCTCGACGCCATCGCCGCCACGCCAGGGGTGGACGGCGTGTTCATCGGCCCGGCCGATCTGTCGGCCTCCATGGGCCATCCGGGCAACCCGGGGCACCCCGACGTGCAGGCCGCCATCCACGACGGCATTGCGCGCATCCTGCGCGCAGGCAAGGCGCCGGGCATCCTGGCCACCACCGAATCACAGGCGCGCCAGTGGCTGGCAGCGGGCGCGCTGTTTGTGGCCGTAGGCGTGGACACCATGCTGCTGGTGAGTGCTGCGCAGGAGCTGCTGGCACGCTACCGCAGCGCGACCGACGCCACCCCCACCCGGCCCGCAGGCTACTGAACTTTTCTTCTTTCAGACTCAAGGACAGACATCCATGAAAGCATGTATCTACGGCGCCGGCGCCATCGGCGGCTGGCTGGGCGTGGCCCTGGCGCAAGCGGGCCACACCGTCAGCATGGTGGCGCGGGGCGACACGCTGCGCGCCCTGCAAGCCGACGGGCTGCGCATGCGGCGCGCGGACGGCACGCTGACGCAAGTCGCCGTCACAGCCCACAGCGACCCGGCCGCACTCGGCGTGCAAGACCTGGTGGCGGTCGCCGTCAAGGCGCCGGGCCTGCCTGACGTGGCGCGTGCCATGGCGCCGCTGATCGGGCCGGACACCATCGTGCTCACCGCCATGAACGGCGTGCCGTGGTGGTTTCTCGACGGCTTCGGCGGCGCCGCGCAGGGGCGTGCCCTCGAATCCGTGGACGCGGGGGGCGTGATTGCCCGAGCCATCCCGGCGCGCAACGTGGTGGGCAGCGTGGTGCACACCAGCTGCTCGCTCGAAGCGCCGGGTTTCGTCAAACAGCATTTCGGCAACCGCCTCATCGTAGGCGAGCCGGACGGCAGCCAGAGCGCGCGCCTGCAAGCGTTGGCCGACACGCTGCAGCGCGGTGGCATCGATGTGGAGGTGAGCAGCTGCATCCAGAAGGACATCTGGTTCAAGCTGTGGGGCAACCTCACGATGAACCCCATCAGCGCGCTCACCGGCGCCACCACCGACCGTATCCTCGATGACGACCTGGTGCGCGGCTTTGTGAGCGCCGTGATGCTGGAAGCCAAGGCCATCGGCGACAAGCTGGGCCTGCCGATTGACCAGCAGCCCGAGGACCGCCACGCCGTCACACGCAAGCTGGGCGCGTTCAAGACCTCGATGCTGCAGGATGTGGAAGCGAACAAGCCCATGGAGATCGACGCCCTGGTGGGCGCGGTGCGCGAGCTGGGCCAGATCACCGGCACGCCCACGCCCCACACCGGCGCGCTGCTGGGCCTCACGCGGCTGATGGCGCGCACGCGTGGCCTGTACTGAGTCATTTCAAGCAAAATCGGCTGCAGGCGCTAGTGGAATATGCGTCAACAGCTATTTAATTCATAGCAAACCAACCATGACCCAACTCACGCTGTACTACACCCCCGGCACCTGCGCGCAGGCCGTTCGCATCGCTTTGGAAGAAGCGGGCGCCCCCTACGACCTGGTGCGCGTGGACTTCGCCGCTGGCCAGCAACGCACGCCCGAATACCTGGCGGTGAACCCCAAGGGCCGCGTGCCCGCGCTGGCCACGCCGCACGGCACGCTGACCGAAACCCCGGCGCTGCTGGCCTATGTGGCGCAGAGCTTTCCAGAGGCGCGCCTGGCGCCCGCCGACGCGCATGGCTTTGCGCGCCTGCAAGAGTTCCACAGCTACCTCGCGTCCACGGTGCACATCGCCCACGCCCACCGCCCCCGCGCCAGCCGCTGGGCGGACGAGCCCGAAGCCCACGCCGCCATGCAGCGCAAGGTGCCACAGAACATGACCGAGTGCTTTCACCTCATCGAAACCCACTACCTGCCGCAAGCGGACCAGGGGCCCTGGGTGATGGGCGAGCAATACACCGTGGCCGACGGCTACCTGTTCACCATCGGCACCTGGCTGCACAGCGATGGCGTGGACATCGCACAGTTCCCGAAGGTGTTTGCACACACGCAGCGCATGCTGCAGCGCCCCGCCGTGCAGCGCGCACTTGCCTGATACGCCACCTGCGGACGCAAAAAAGCCCCGGTGCTTCTGGCTCGAAGCACCGGGGCTTTTTGCTGGCAACCGGGATCAGTTCACCTTCAGATACCGCCAGTCGATGCGGTTGTCGGCGCGGTGGATGATGTCCACCTTCTTGGTGCCCGCCCACGGAATCACCTGGTTGTACAGCGGGATGTGCGACACCAGTTCATGCTCCTTGATCAGCGCCTGCTCGATCAGGCCGTTGCGCGTGGCGGTGTCCGTTTCCTTCTTCACACGCTCGATCAGCGCGTCCATTTGCGGGTCGGAGAACCGGCCCAGGTTGAAGTTGCCATCCCCACCAGCACCGGGCGAGCGCACCAGCGACTGCAGGCTGTAGAACGCGTCAAACGTGGGCACGCCCCATCCCAGCAGGTAGATGCTGGCTTCGTTGCGCTGGATCATCGGGAAGTAGGTGGCAAACGGCAGCGAGCGCAGCTTGGCCTTGACTCCCACCTTGGCCCAATGTGACGTGATGGCCTGGCACAGCTGCTCGTCGTTGATGTAGCGGCCCGCGCTGCAGGCAAAGTCCACCTCAAACCCGTTGGGGTAGCCCGCGTCGGCCAGCAGCTTTTGCGCGGCCTTGGGGTCATAGGGGTAGCGCACATCGGCCTTCTTGGTCCAGCCGTTGACCTGGTTGGCAATCAGCGTGCCCGTGGGCTGGGCCAGGCCGCGCAGCACCACGCGCTGGATGGACTGGATGTCGATCGCCTGGTACAGCGCCTTGCGCACGCGCAGGTCTTTCAGCGGGTTCTTGCCCTTCACGTCCGAGCCGGGCAGCTCGTCGCGGAACTGGTCCAGACCCAGGAAGATGGTGCGGTACTCCGGCCCTTCGAGCACCTGCAGGGTGGGCGTCTGCTTGATGCGCGCCAGGTCCTGCAGGCTGGGGTCGATCACAAAGTCAATCTCACCCGACAGCAGCGCCGCTGTGCGCGTGGCGTCGGCCTTGATGGGGGTGTAGACGATCTCGGTCAGGTTGGTGGGGTACTTGCCCTTGCCCCACCAGTTCGGGTTGGGCTCCAGCACCACGCGCTGGTCGGGTGCCCACTGCTTGAGCTGGTAGGGGCCGGTGCCCAGCGCGTTGCGGTGGGCAAAGGTTTCGTCCTTGGTCTTGATGTCCTTGGGCTCCACCGACTTGTTCTTCTCGGCCCAGGCCTTGCTCAGGATGCGCAGCTCGGTGAGCTGGTTCACCAGCACGGGGTTGGGCAGGTCGGAATGGATGTCGATGGTGTAGGCATCGATCTTCTCGACCCGGTCAATGCCCTGGGTGTAGACGGCGAAGTTGGAGGTCTTGGCCTTGGCCCGCTCCAGCGAGAACTTGGCGTCGTCGGCCGTGAACTCGCTGCCGTCGCTGAACTTCACGCCCTTGCGCAACGTCAGGCGCAGTTGCGTGGGCTTGATGAGCTTCCACTCGGTGGCCAGCGACGGCTCGGGCTTAAAGGTCTTGCTGTTGTATTCGACCAGCGTGTCGTACACCGCGCCGTGCATGGTGTTGTTCACGCCCACGTTCTGGGTGTGGATGTCCCAGGTGGAAATATCCACCGAGCGGGACCAGCGGAAGGTCTTGGCCTGCACAGCCATCGGAAGCGCCGTGGCCAGCGCGGCCGCGAGCAAGAGGGTCTTGAAACGCATGGGGGAATCACTCCAGATCAGTCAGTCCCCCACTATGGCGCAAGTCGCTTCTCCGTGTAACGAACTTGTATTTGTTAGCTTAGAACCATCACCATGGCCAAACCCATCATCGTGACGGCCGTGCCAGCGTCCAGCACCCGCCAGGCACCGGGCGATGCGAACAAAGGCGCCAGCCAGCGCGAGCCAAACCCGAGGGTCAGGAACCACAAGGCGCTGGCCAGCGAGCCCCCGGCGGCAAAGGTGGCGCGGCCCCAGGTGGGGTACGGGGTGGCCATGGTGCCCAGCAGCAGCACGGTGTCCAGGTACACATGCGGGTTCAGCCAGGTCAGCGCCAGCACCGTGAGCACGGTAGTGCGCAGGCTGGCGCCCGGCCCGTTGGCGGACACCAGCAGCTGGGCAGGCTTGAAGGCCCGGCTGGCGGCCTGCACGGCGTAGGCGGCCAGGAAGAGCGCGCCCGCCCAGCGCATGAACTGCGCCCACTCGGGCCGCGCCAGCAGCACCCCGCCCATGCCCCACACGCCCGCCTGCAACAGCACCGCATCGGACAGCGCGCACACCAGCACCACCGGCATCACATGCTCGCGCCGCAGGCCCTGGCGCAGCACAAAGGCGTTTTGCGCGCCAATGGCCATGATCAGAAGGGCCGTCGAGGTGAATCCTTGAAGAAAGGCAGTGGTGCTCATGGGCGTGGATTGTGGGGATCGCATTCTCGTCACGCCAGCTATACTTTTTAACGATCCGTCAAAATGGCTAACGCACCATGCGCCTCGACTCTGCCCAGCTCAACGCCTTCGCCACCGTGATCGACGAGGGCAGCTTCGAGCGGGCCGCCGCCGCGCTGCACGTCACCCGCTCGGCGGTTTCGCAGCGTGTGAAGCTGCTCGAAGAACGCGTGGGCCAGGTGCTGGTGCGCCGCGCCACGCCCTGCACACCCACCGAAGCGGGGCAAGCGCTGTACCGGCACGCACGCGAAGTGGCACTGAGCGAGACCGACGCGCTGGCCACCATTGGCGGTGGGCAGCACACGTCCACGCGCCTGGCCATTGGCGTCAATGCCGACTCGCTGGCCACCTGGTTCCCGCACGCCATGGCCCAGGCGGCCGAGGGCCACAGCATCACCTTCGACATCCATGTGGAGGACCAGGACCATTCGGCCAACCTGCTGCGCGAAGGCCGCGTGATGGCCGCCGTGACGGCCGACCCGCAGCCCGTGCAGGGCTGCAAGGTGCTGCCGCTGGGCACGCTGCGCTACCGGGCGCTGGCCAGCCCCGCGTTCATGCAGCGCTACTTTGCTCAAGGGGTAACCGCTGCTGCGCTGGCTACGGCGCCCATGCTGGTGTTCAACCGCAAGGATGCGCTGCAGGCCCGGTTTGTGGGGCGCATCACGCGCCGCAAACTCACGCCGCCCGTGCACTGGCTGCCCGAGGCGCACGCGTTTGTCATGGCCACCCGGGCCGGACTGGGCTGGGGCATGACGCCCGACCCGATGGTGCAGCACGACCTGGAGGCTGGCACGCTGGTCGAGCTGATTCCAGGCAAGCCGGTGGACGTGCCGCTGTACTGGCAATCCTGGCGCCTGAACGTGCAGGCGCTGCACCACATGACCGAAGCAGTGCAGCGGGCGGCGGGGCTTACCCTGCTGCGCTGAGTAGTCCAGTGAACCTGAAAAATCGACGGTACGCCGGTGCTCCAAGGGGTGCGGGGCTGGGCGCAGGCCGCAGTCAAGGCTGGCCGCCTTGACAGGACTGCAACACTGCACTGCGACTCGAGGGGCCCCGGCCCTTTGGGTGAGTGCCTAGCCGCCCCGCATGCGTCGTTGCCGTGCTCGCCGGGTATACAACCCGGCTGCGCCCGCCGCCTAGCATGCGGGGCGGCTAGGTACTCACGTACCGCCGATTTCTCAGGTTCACTGGACTAAGTCTTCGTGGTGGTCGGCGGCGCCACGTTTCCAGTAGGCGGAGATGCGCATGCGCTTGGCATCCACACCCGGCTTGGCGAGCATGGCGCGGCGCACGGCGGCCATCTCGCTGTGTTCGCCGGCTGCCCAGACAAACCCGGCGCCGGTTGGCAGCGCCAGCGCTTCCACGGCGGCGGGCAGCGCGCCCACCCATTGCAGGTCGAGCTGTGCCGCACTGGCCAGCACGCGCTGGTCGGCTGGATTGCGCACCTGGATGCGCACGGTGGCCTGGGTGTGGGCGGGCAGCTCGGCCAGGCGGCGGGCGATGGCGGGCAGCGCGGTTTCGTCGCCCAGCAGCCAGTGCCAGTCAAACCCGGTGGGCACCACCATGCTGCCGCGCGGCCCGGCAATGCCCACCCACTGGCCGACGGCGGCACTGGCGGCCCAGTCAGTGGCGGGGCCTGCGTCGTGCAGGGCGATTTCGATGTCCAGCTCGCCCGTGGCGGCGTCATGGCGTGCAGGGGTGTAGTCGCGCAGCACGGGGCGCGGATCGGGGAAAACCGGGCGCCCGTCCTGCAGGGACGGCAGCGAGGGGCGCTCCTGGCCCGGCTGGGGCAGGATGAGCTTGAGATGGTCGTCAAACCCCGCGCTCACAAACCCGGCCAGCTCGGGCCCGGCCAGGGTGAGCCGCACGAAACTTGGGCTGACGGCGGTGCGCCGCACCACCTGGAGGTGGCGGGCTTGCAAGGGATGGCGGACGCGTTCGACGGCAAGGTGTGCAGCGTCAACCGGGGGCGTGGCGGTAGGCAGAGGTGCGTTCATGGCTTAAAATGTTGATTTAGTCAACCAATGATCTGCGCATTGGTTGATTTTGTCAACCACATACCGCCATGACCACCCACGCACCCGCCGATGTCTTTGAAGCCATGCACGACCTGCTGCATGTCTACCGGGCGCACATGGTGCGCACGATGGCCGCCATCCACCCCGACCTGACGCACAACGAAGTACGTGCGCTGATGTTCGTGGGGCGCCACCCTGGCACCACGCAGCGCGAACTGGTGGCGCACAGCGGTGCCGACAAGGCACAGGTGGCCCGCATGGTGGGGATGCTGCAGGACAAGGGTTGGCTGGAGAGCGCACCGAATGCCGAGGACAAGCGCAGCCGCTGCCTGCGCCTGAGCGCCCAGGGTGCGGCCCTGCACCGGGCACTGCGCGACGCCCGCCGGGGGCTGGCGGCGTCGCTGCTCAAGGGGTGTGACGACGCCACGCAGGCCCAGCTGCTCGCCCTGCTGGCACAGGTACACAGCAACCTGGACGCCATCGACACCGGCTGCCAGGGCGGCCGGGACTGCCGCAGCTAGCGACGGGAAGGGAGGCGCAGGAGGACTGCCCCCGCTCCAAGAGGAAAAAATGGTGAAAACCGGGGCCTAGCGCTTTATGGATCTACATTTATAGCTATCAATTTGGTAGCATTCCATCTTTTCCATCACTGCCCCTGGATCACCCGCACGGCCTGGGGCAGCGACTGCACGCCGGGCATGAAATGGTCGATGGTGGCGCCCAGCACCACGGCGCAGACCAGCGCGCCCAGCAGCGGCTTCCAGGTCAGGCGCACGGCAGCCGTGAGCCAGCCCTCGCGCTCCACGCCCACAGCGGCACGGGCGGTGGCCACCGAGAAGGCGATCTCTACCGCCACCGTGAGCAGCACGTCCCAGCCAAAGAACAGCATGGCCAGCGAGCCCGCGCCAAAGATGATCGCCGCGCCGAAGAGAAAAATCGCCACCACGGGCACCACCACCACCGCGCCTTCGTCGGCACTGCCAATGGCGTCGGCGGCGCCGCTGGCCAGGTCGCCCAGCGCGCTGGAATCGCTGCCGGAGCCCCCACTGGACAGGCCCTGCGTCCACGCACCGCCAAAGTCACCGGATGCGCCGCCGCCGCCAAAATCACCGCCGCCGGTGCGCGGCAGCGGCACCTGGCCACTGCCGCCGGACGAGGAGCCACTGGGCCAGGACACATCGGGCACGTCCAGGCTGCTGCCATCGCCCCCTGTGTCCCGGTCCGACCGTACCAGCCGCGCCGCCCAGGCCCGCAGCACCAGCAGGTAGCCCAGGTAGCCGACCGAGAGGGTCACGAAATACCGCAGCGCCAGCGACTCCACCCCGAGCAGCATCTGCACATGGGAGGTGCACCACATCAGCAGCAGCGTGAAGCTGCCGATCAGCAGCCCATGCCAGCGCAGGCTGTAGCGCTGCTGCAGGGTGCGCGCCACCGTGCCGTGGTGTGGCATGCGCACGGAGCGCCAGGTGGAGGTTTTCTTCTTGCTGTTGCTGCTGCGGTCGCTGCGGGATGTGGCCATGGAGGGAACGCCTGCGGTGAAAAGTGGGTGGTCGCCGGCCGCAGTTCGGCCAGAACCGCGCCATTTCACACCAGTTTGCCGCACCGCTGCAGCCCTGCATACGGCTGTGCGTGAACTTGTCGATGAATCAGGCGTTGCCATCCACCGACACCGGCACCCGCTGGGCCAGCGCCGTCAGCAGCTCCCAGCTCACGGTGCCCGCAGCGGCGGCCACCTCGTCCACACCCAGCGCCGTGCCGTTGCTGGCCTGGCCCCACAGCGTGACTTCCGCGCCAAACCCTGCGGCCACGCCCGCCTGCTGCAGCGGCGTGAGATCCACCGTGATCATGTCCATGCTCACCCGCCCCACCAGCCGCGTACGGATGCCGTTGACCAGCACGGGTGTGCCGGTGTCGCAGTGGCGCGGGTAGCCGTCGGCATAGCCGCAGGCCGCCACGCCAATCAAGAGCGGCCCCTCGGCCGTGAAGCGCGAGCCATAGCCCACGGTGTCGCCCGCCTGCAGCTGCTGCGTAGCGATGAGGCGGGTGGCGAGGGTCATGGTGGGGCGCATGCCCCAGTGTGTGGCGGTGTGCTCCGGGTAGTCGGGGGCGCTGCCATACAGCGCGATGCCGGCCCGCACCCAGTCGGCACGCACGCGTGCGTCCGCCGCATGGCGCAGGGTGGCGGCGCTGTTGCTCAGCGTGCGCTCGCCCGGCAGGTCTTGCGCTGCGGTGTTGAACACGGCCAGCTGGTGCGCCACGCCCCGGGGGCCATCGGCGTCGCTGAAGTGGGTCATGAACGAAATCTCGTCCACCTGCGGCAGCGCATTGAGGCGCGCCCAGGCCGCGCGAAAGCGCTGGGGCGCAAAGCCCAGGCGGTTCATGCCCGAGTTCATTTTGAGGAACACACGGTGCGGCACCTGCGTCTTGTGGGCGGCCAGCATGTCGATCTGCTCGTCGCAATGCACTGCGTGCCACAGGCCCAGGCGCGAACACAGCTCCAGATCGCGCGGCTCGAACACGCCTTCGAGCAGCAGGATGGGCCCGCGCCAGCCCAGGTGGCGCACGCGCTCGGCCTCGGCCAGGTCCAGCAGCGCGAAACCGTCGGCGCCGCGCAGGCCTTCGTACGCGCGCTCGATGCCGTGCCCGTAGGCATTGGCCTTGACCACGGCCCAGACCTTGGCATCAGGGGCCGCCTGCCGGACACGCTCCAAATTGTGGTGCAGGGCGGCGGTGTGGATGGTGGCGTGAATGGGACGGGGCATGGAGAAGTGGGCCAGGTGGGCAGGGATTTACCGGGTAATACGCGCTGGATTCTGGCACTGCGGCCGTTTATCCGCGTGATATAACCGTCCGTCACTTGCCAGGGTCCCCACTTTTAACAGGGCATCAGCCGAACTGATGCTGCCAACAGCCATTCGATGAAGCGCGGTTTTTACACCATCATGTCGGCGCAGTTTTTCAGCTCGCTGGCCGACAACGCACTTTTCGTGGCCGCCGTGGAGCTTCTGCGTACAGAAGGTGCCCCCGAGTGGCAGCGCGCCGCCCTGGTGCCCATGTTTGCGCTCTTCTATGTGGTGCTGGCGCCTTTTGTCGGCGCCTTTGCCGACGCCCTGCCCAAAGGCAAGGTCATGTTTGTCAGCAACGCCATCAAGGTGGTGGGCTGCCTCATGATGCTGTTTGGCTCGCACCCGCTCATGGCTTATGCGGTGGTGGGGCTGGGTGCGGCGGCCTACTCGCCCGCCAAATACGGCATCCTCACCGAGTTGCTTCCGGCCTCGCAACTGGTCAAGGCCAATGGCTGGATCGAGGGGCTCACCATCGCGTCCATCATCCTCGGCGTGCTGTTTGGCGGCCAGCTGGTGGGGCAGCACCTGTCGCACATGCTGCTGGGCATCGACATCCCCATGATCGACACCGGCGTGGACACGCCCGCTGAATCCGCCATCGCCGCACTGATTGCGGTGTATGCGCTGGCGGCCTGGTTCAACACCCGCATCCCGCACACCGGGGTGGAAATGCGCCCCCTGCGCGCCGACCCTTCGCGCAGCGTGCTGACCAACGCACTCAATCTGCTGCCCGACTTCTGGGCTTGCAACGGCCGCCTGTGGCGCGACAAGCTCGGCCAGATCTCGCTGGCCACCACCACCCTGTTCTGGGGCGCAGGCGGCAACCTCAAGTTCATCGTGCTGGCCTGGGCGGCTGTGGCGCTGGGCTACAACACCACACAGGCCTCGGCCCTCACCGGTGTGGTGGCCATCGGCACGGCCGTGGGCGCGGTGGTGGCGTCCATGCGCATGCGCCTGGACATGGCCACCAAGGTGATCCCGCTGGGCATTGGCATGGGGCTGTTGCTGATCCTCATGGTGTTCATCAGCAACATCTGGCTGGCGATCCCCTTCCTCATCCTGCTGGGCGGCCTGGGCGGCTACCTGGTCGTGCCCATGAACGCGCTGCTGCAGCACCGGGGCCACAACCTGATGGGCGCGGGCCGGTCGATTGCTGTGCAGAACTTCAACGAACAGGCCTGCATCCTGGGCCTGGGCGCGTTCTACAGCCTGTCGCTCAAGCTGGGGCTGTCGGTGTTTGGCGCGATCATCACGTTTGGCCTCGTGGTGGCCGGAATCATGTGGATCATCCGCCGCTGGCACCAGCGCAACTGCATCAACTACCGCGACGAAGTGAACCACTTGCTGGACATTGCGCGGCACGATACGCACCACTGAATCCCCCTGAGTCGCCTTCGGCGCCTTCCCCCTGAGGGGGACGCACCCGCTGGCCTGGCAGATCCAGTTCCACGGGTGCACTGGCCTTGGGGCGTGCCTGTTTTGAGCGCTGTGTGACTTGGCGCAAATTGCTACATAATTTATAGCTTCCAGCGCTTATCCATAAAGCGCTAGAGCCTATTTTTACTCTCAATGCAACCTCCCCTGCCCTTTGCCGCCCTGCTGTTCAACGCCTTCGTCTGGGGCCTGGCGTGGTGGCCGTTTCAGCGCATGCACCAGGCGGGGCTGCATCCGCTGTGGGCCACTGCGTCGATGTATGCGGTGGTGCTGGTGGCGCTGCTGGCCTGGCGGCCGGGGATCCTGGCGCAGGTGCGGGCGCACCCGCAGCTGTGGCTGCTGGCGCTGGCCTCGGGGCTGAACAACGTGGCCTTCAACTGGGCCGTGACCATTGGCGACGTGGTGCGCGTGATCCTGCTGTTCTACCTGATGCCCGCCTGGGCCGTGCTGTTGGCCTGGCGCATTCTGGGCGAGCGCCCCACGCCCTCGGCGCTGCTGCGCCTGGCGCTGGCCTTTGCAGGCGTGGTGCTGGTGCTGCTGCCCGAGGGCGCGCCCGCCACGCGCCTGCTGCAGAACCTGTCGCTGGCCGATGGCCTGGCCCTGCTGGGCGGCTTCATGTTCGCGCTCACCAACGTCACGCTGCGCCGCCTGCACGCCGTGCCGGGGCCTGCGCGCATGGTCACCATGTTCGGCGGCTGCATGCTCATGGCGCTGGTGGTGGCCTTCATCGGACTGCAAGTGGGTGTGGTGGAGGCTTTCCCTGCCCCTAACAGCACCTGGATCGTCACCGGCTTGCTGCTGGCCGGGGTGCTCATGCTGGGCAACTGGGCGCTGCAATTCGGCGCCGCGCGCCTGGCGGCGGGCACCACGGCGCTGGTGATGCTGTCGGAGGTGATGTTTGCCAGCGTGTCGTCGGCCCTGCTGGGCGCCTCCACCCTGAGCACGCGGACCGTGCTGGGTGGGGCGCTGATCCTGCTGGCATCCTTGCTCGCGGCGCTGCAGTTTCGCCGCCCTGGCGCCACGGCCCACTGAGCAGGCCACGCGCCGCACGCGGATTGGCGGCAGGGGCTACCATGGCCCGTCATCCCAACCCCGGAGGTTCCGCATGCCCACCAGCATCTACGACTTTGAAGCCCAGCAGATGAACGGCAAGACCGTGCCCTTGTCGCAATACAAGGACAAGGTGCTGCTCATCGTGAACACCGCCAGCGCCTGCGGCTTCACGCCCCAGTTCGGCGGGCTCGAAGAGCTGCACAAGCAATACGCCGACAAGGGCCTGGTGGTGCTGGGCTTTCCCTGCAACCAGTTCGGCAGCCAGGACCCCGGCAGCAACGACGAGATCGCCAGCTTCTGCCAGCTCAACTACGGCGTGAGCTTTCCGATGATGGCCAAGATCGACGTGAATGGCGCCAACGCCTCGCCCCTGTACCAGTGGCTGGCCGCCGAAGCCCCGGGGCTGCTGGGCAGCAAGGCCATCAAGTGGAATTTCACCAAGTTCCTGGTCGGCAAGGACGGCCGGGTGATCCGCCGCTATGCGCCGCAGGATGCGCCGAAGAAGCTGGCGGGGGATATCGAGGCAGCGCTGGCCGCCTGAATCACCGACCTGTTCAGCCTGCGGCAGGCGTAGCAGGGGGCGACCACCGGCACAACACCCGCTCCCGGCCCGTGGCCGGATGGGTGTCGACCAGCCCCTCCACCAAGCCATGGCGTGCGTAGAAGCGCCGCGCGCCGTGGTTGGCCGTGGCCACATGCAGGGTCCAGCCCCCTGGGCACAGGCGATGCACCTGTTGCAGCAATTCGGCCCCCACGCCTTGGCCCTGGCAATCGGGATCTACAAACAGCTGGTGCAGATGGGCGCAGGCCACATCCAGCACCAGGAACGCCGTGACCTCTGGCCCTTCGGCACACACCAGCGTGACACAGGGCGGACCGAATTCCGCACTGACCCGCGCCTCCCATTGGCCGGGCGGAGCCACCGACTCCACCGACGGATTGGCGGAGCACCAGGCCCGGCGCCACACGCGGGCCAGGCTGGCAGAGTCGGCGTCGGTCGCGGGCCGCATGAAAGGCAGGACGGCAGAAGCTATTGCGCTGGGCGGCATGGCGGTATTGTCAGCGCACGGGGGGTACCGGGTCTGCACACAATCCCACTTCCGCCAGCCTGGCCGATGGCACCTGGCTTCGGCCGGGTAACCCGAACAACGGCCGCAACCATCCCACACGCTGCACGACCGCCGTCAGCCCCCAGCAGAGCCCCACCGTCCCGGCCACCACGGCCAGCGGCTCCACCACCGGCCCCAGCTGCGCAGGCGCCAGCCACACCACCAGCACGATGATGGCCGTCTGGTGCAGCAGGTACCAGGGGTAGACCGACTCACTGGCCCAGCGCAGCCAGGGCCAGGGCCGATTGAGGCGGTGATGGGCCCAACCCAGGATCGTGAGCAGGGCCGCCCACAGGTACACGTCTGCCAGCACGCGCAGCGGCCAGCGCGCGGACCGCACGCCGTGCTGCTGCGCCAAGCCCAGCAGACCCAGGTACAGAACCAGCAGCACCAGCGCCAGGGCGAGGGTGCGCCAGCGCAGCCGCACGAATTCCGCCCACAGACCGGTATCCAGCCCGATCCAGTAGCCGTAGACAAACACTGTGAAGTACACGGCGTGCAGCCACCCGTCATGGACCAGGTCGTGCGTGGGCGGCAAATGCGGCCACAGCAGCACCGAATACAGCGCCAGCGGCAGCACGGGCACCACCATCAGTGCAGCGCCCCGCAGCCCGGTGAAGGCACGGCGCAGGCGCTGCCCGGCGGCGGATTCGGCCAAGGGCAGCAGCGCCGCCAGCACCACGGTGTAGGCCCACAGGTAGGCCAGGTACCACAGATGGTTCCAGGTGACGCCCGCGTGCCAGCCGTCAAATGCGCCCGGCGGCCAGGTGCTGCCGCTGTAGTAGCGCAGCAGAAAGGCGCCGAAGCCCGGCGCGATGAGCCCGTTGGCCACCCCCTGCGCGTAGGGCTGGTAGGGCACGATGACGGCCATGCCAAAGGCCAGCGGCACCAGCAGGCGCAGGCTGCGCAGCCGCACCAGCCCCGCCACCGACTGCCCCCGCCGGACCAGCCCGAAGGCCAGGCCCGAGACCAGGAACACCAGGTCCATGCGCCAGAGGTTGAGCGCGCGCATGGGCGCCTGCAGCCATTCCGCCACGTACGGGCTTTTGAGGTGCCAGTGCCAGTCGGCCACGTAATACATGGCCACGTGGTACAGGATGACCAGGGCAAAGGCCAGCGCCCGCAGCGCGTCGATGTCATGGCGGCGGACGGGGGTGGAGGCACAGGAAGGTGTAGACATGGCACAACGCAGACAGGGTGGACACAGGGCCCGATGCTGCGGCCCCGCCCCTTCTCACGGCACCGCCGGGGGACGGGCTGGGGTGCCACTGGGACCAGTGGCGGGCAGGAGGGACGAAAAGAAACCGCCCCAGGGAAACTCCCGCCCGGCGGCGCACGGCCCTGCCTACACTTGCCACCCATGACCGCCCCCGCGCCCGCCTGGATCGACCGCTACCCCCACGACCGCGCCCTGCGGCGCCGTGCGGAAGTCAGCTTCTGGGCCGTGGTGCTGCTGGTGCAGGCGACCTTCAACACGGTGGTGACCCGGATCGAACTGCGCAGCGCCGGGCGGACCGTGGCCGCGTGGGAGCCGCTGCTGTGGGAGCTGACGAGCGCGCTGGTGGTGGCGGCGCTGATCCCGGCCGTGGTGGCGTTCGAGCGGCGCTTTGTGCTGCGCTGGGGCACGCTGCGGCGCCATCTGCCCTGGCACGTGCTGGCCAGCGTGGCCTACTGCACCGTGCACCTGGCGGGCATGTGGGCGCTGCGCCATGCGGGCTATGCGGCCCTGGGCGAGCGCTACCAGCCGCCAAGCTGGTGGGCGCAGTGGGGGTATGAATACCTGAAAGACGTGCGCAGCTACGCGCTCACGGTGTGCGCGCTGGTCAGCTACCGCTTCTTGCTGCTGCGCCTGCAGGGCGAGGCGCGCGTGCTGGATGCCCCCGAACCGCCCGCGCCACAAGTGCAGGACGTGCCCGAAACGCCCGCCGCGCAAGCCCCGGCATCAACGCCCGAAACCCCGCACGCCCCGCCCGCACAACGCCCCGAACGCTTCCTGGTGCGCAAGCTGCGCCGCGAGTTCCTGATTGCCGCAGGCGACATCGCCTGGCTGCAGGCCCAGGCCAACTACGTGGGCCTGCATGTGAATGGGCACGATTACCTGCTGCGCTCCACGCTCACCGACTTCCTCACCCAGCTGGACCCGTCACGCTTCGTGCGCGTGCACCGCAGCTACGCGGTCAACCTGGACGCCATCGCCGTGATCGAACCGCTGGACAGCGGCGACGCGCGCCTGGTGATGAAGGACGGCAGCAGCGTGCCCTGCAGTCGGCGCTACCGGGACGGGCTGGCACCCCGCGCGGGCTAAATACCTCGGGAGCTGTTCAAGCCCCATACCCGACTGCGTTCACAAAACACAACCCTTCACGCTGAGCGTGGACGGCTTGCGGCGATCAAACGCGAATCGATGTCAGTTATTCATTGTGCTGCGCGCCACCCTCCACGCATAAAACTGGCGCGGCCAAGGCCAGTGCCCCCGCGCAAGGGCCGCCCCGCCGCGCTGGGGGCGTCCCCCTCCCGACTCGCGCAGCGAGGAGAGAGAGGGGGAAGGCGCGAAGCGACTCAGGGGGTGCTTCACTTCACGCATTGAGCCCCGGCGTCTGCGCAGCCCCCCATTCGGGCGGGCAGGCGGCCATCTCCGCCTCCACCTTGCGCAGCATGTCGGCCAGGGTCTTGCCAGGCTCCTGGCGGAACTGTTCGTCGAGCACCACCAGATCCACGATGCGGTCGATGCGAAAACCCCGGAAGTCATTGCGCAGCTCGCACCAGGCGGACAGCGTCCAGACCTTGCCCCAGTAGAAGCAACCCAGTGGGCGCAGGCGGCGCAGGCTGGGGCGGCCGTGTACGTCGGCGTAGTTGATCTGCACCACGTGGCGACTGTGCACCGCCTCGCGCAGGGCCTGCAGGGTGGCCTGCACGCGCGGGTCCAGCCCCACCGATGGCGCATACAGCGCCTGCGCCTCGGCCGCCACGCGGGCAGCGGGGGGCAGCACCGACAGGATCTTGCCCAGCGCCCCCTCGACCTCGCGCGCCAGCCCGGCGTCGAGCCAGGCCTGGGCCAGGCGCGCGGCGGCCACCAGGGCGTTGGCCTCGCCCTGGCTGAACATCAACGGCGGTAGTTCGAAACCCGCGCCCAGGCGGTAGCCCACACCGGCTTCGCCCTCAATGGGCACGCCCTGGTGCTGGAGGTCCGCCACGTCGCGGTAGATGGTGCGCTGCGAGACTTCGAGCCGCTCGGCCAGGAAGGCGGCCGTGGACAAGCGCCGACCCCGGATTAGCTGGACGATCTGAAACAGGCGGTCGGCGCGGCGCATGGTGGTTTATTTTTTTAGAGTTTTAAGGCTCTAGCGCCTATCTATCAAGCGCTACAAGCTATCAATTTTGAAGCAGCACTCCGATATGAATGGCCACCTGGTCCGGGCCCTCATAGGCCTCAAAGTCGGTTCCAAAGCGGCGTTGCACCTGCGGGTTCTCGGCAAAGTAATGCCAGATGCGCACCCAGGTGTCGATCACCATTTGGGGCATATCGCCCTGGCCGGTAAAGACCAGGTAGTCGCCAGCCTGAATGTCAACGCGGCTGGCGCCGGGTACGGCCTGGGCCCCATCGGGGTCGGCCACGGCCACACCGGCGGTCACATCAAAGGCGCCGTGCTCGTTCGACTCGTAGCCGCTGTACACACCGAAGATGCGTCCATCGTCGCCCCGGCTGGGCAGTTTGCGCTCCCAGCTCTGGCTGAAGAAACGGTTCCACAGGCCTCCGAGGCGCGCGATGGCGGGGTTCATCTCTTCGCTGTTGCGGGTGCGCACGGCGATGCCGGCCACGCTGAATGCAGGAATCTTGATGATTGCGGGGGTGTTTGTCATGGCGGGTCCTCTCTGGTCTTCAATGGATGGAATTGACGCGCGGGCCGCTGGGCGCCGTGCAGGAGAGGCATGGTGCGTGCACGCTACTGACAACCTGATGTCAGTAGCGTGCACGCACGCTGGTGACTCCGGGTGGGCTCAGCCCATGGGCGGCGTGAGGGTGCCCACCGCCCGCCACGCGATCGGTCAGCGCGGCTGCTCGACGATAGCCGCCGTGATGCGGCGCACCACAGGCAGCACCAGCAACAGCGTGGGGAAGGCCACTACCCAGGACAGCGCCCAGGCACTCAGCCACAGGCGCGGGAGGTCCAGTGAGAAGCCCGCCACGCGCACGGTGCTGATCAGGGACACGATGAAAGTCATGAGCAGCGACAGCAGCAGTGGCATGACCCAGGCCGCCGAGCGTGCGGGCAATCTGCGCAGCCCGAGGAAGGTCTGGCGGGACGACGGCGGGAGCGAGGAAGGTTGGTTCATTGAAATTCCAGAAAGCAGACCGGTCAAGCAAGGTGCCGCCCCCACCCTGCAGCAGATGCAGGCCAGGGACCACAACCCCGGCAGGGCCGGTGTTGGTTGGCACGTTGATGGACGCAAGAACGTGTTTGCGATCTTTTCGGGGCCGCGTTGGGGCGCAATCGGGATGAGTGGCTGCTTCGGATGCGCAGCTTGGGCCCATTCCCATGCAAGCAGCCGGGGCATCCAATCGCCCGATTTCGCCCCAACCCTTCGGGCAAGTGCCTTGCCGGGCGGTCTGCGGCGTTGCGGCGCTTGTGGATAGCCGGGCTATCCACTGCGCACCGCGCCTGGCAACCCATCCCGGCAAGGCACTTGCGCGGCCCCGAAAAGACCGCAAACACGTTCTAGACGCTTACGGCAACCCATGAACCGGGTCGCGGGGAGATTCTAGGCCCCGTCGGCCCGGGCCGCGCTGGCCTTAGCTGCTTTGGCCCTCAGGCGCCGCAGCCACGGTGGCCTGGGCCCGCGCGGCGGCTAGGCGGCGCGCGCGTTCGACCTGCTGGGCCGCAGTGCGAGGCACCATGCCGTACATGTCGGCAAAGGCCTCCAGCGTCTGGCCACTGGCTTCAAAGGCGCGCAGCAGGGCTTCGTCCTTGGCATTGCGGGCTGCCCATTCGGCAAAGGCTTCTTCGAGGATGGCGTTGGCGGCCTCGTCGCGGCTTTGCACCAGCTCGGTATACGCCTCGCGCGTGAGGCCCGAGGCCTCGAACGCGGCGATCATGCGGTTGCGCAGCTTGGGCAGCAGGTCATCGGTGGCGCGGGCCTTCTTGCGGCGGTAGACCTCCAGCAGCGCGTGGTGCACATGCTCGGGCGCCATGTCTTCCACAGGCTGGCCTTGCAGGTCGTGGCGCTTGTCGCCCGCCGCCACGCTTTGCAGATACCGTGTGGAGCGGGTGTGGATGCCCAGAGCCACCTTGAGCGCCTCGCGCTCAAATAGCTCGGGGTGCGCAGCCAGCAGGTCCTGGAAGATGCCGCGCTTGAGCGGGCGGAACACGGCGCCAAACAGATGGGGATAGAGCCCCGCCAGTTGTTCCAGCGCGGGGTGAACACGCTGAGGCGCACGCGGGCCCGGGGCGCCAGCTGGCACGGTGGCGCCCTCGGCACCCTCCGCGCTCCGGGGCGCCTGGCGCCCGTCAGCATTGCGGCGGTTGCGGCCACCACGGCGCGAGCCCCCTGTGCGCTGGGGGGGAGCCCCAGCCTCCGCGGGCGCGGCTGCCACAGGCGCTGCCAAGGGTTCGACAGGGGCTGTGTGGGGTTGTTCTTGTGCGGACACGGAGTCGGTCATGGCGGTGCAGTTCCGGGGCAAAAATGGGGGCGACAAAACCCTCGATCATGCCAGCGTTGGGTCGGCGGGCGCAAAACAGCCTCTGACAGAGGCCTGAATTACCCTGTGCCTGTGCAGCAGGGCATGGGAGGGTCAGCCTGCGCGCAGCGCCTCGTCCAGCACCTCTACCCAGTGCCGCACGGGTGTGCCCGTGCCACTTTGCAGGTGCGTGATGCAGCCGATGTTGGCCGACAGGATCATGTCCGGAGGCTGGTCGCCAAAGGCTTCGCCGAGCACGCCGAGCTTGCGGTCGCGCAGCTGGTACGACAGCTCGGGGTTGAGCACGGAATAGGTGCCCGCCGAGCCGCAGCACAGGTGGGCATCGTTGCGCGCCGCGCGCAGCTTGAAGCCCAGCTGGTTCAGGTGCATCTCCACCCCGCCCCGCAGCTTCTGGCCGTGCTGCAGCGTGCAGGGCGGGTGGTAGGCGAACAGCGTGTCGGGCTTTTGCACGCGACCGGCGAGCTTATGCGCCAGCTCGGGCAACAGGTCAGGCAGCAGCTCCGACAGGTCGCGCGTGAGGGCGCTGATGCGCTCGGCCTTGGCCGCGTACATCGTGTCGTCTTTGAGGATGTGGCCGTATTCCTTGACCGTCACGCCACAGCCGGATGCGTTCATGACGATGGACTCCACCCCCTGCTCCACCAGCGGCCACCAGGCGTCGATGTTGGCGCGCATCTCGGCCTTGCCGCCTTCCTGGTCGTTGAGGTGGAACTTGACGGCGCCGCAGCAGCCGGCCTTGGGTGCGATCACGGTCTGGATGCCCACGGCGTCCAGCACGCGGGCGGTGGCGGTGTTGATGTTGGGCATCATGGCCGGTTGCACGCAGCCCGCCAGCATGAGCACCTTGCGGGCATGCTCGCGTGTGGGCCAGGCGCCGGCATTTTGGGGCGCGGGCACCTTGGCCTTGAGGGATGCGGGCAGCAGGCCGCGCACCAGTTGCCCGGCCTTCATGGCAGGGGCAAACAGGGGCGAGGGCAACCCCTCCTTCAGCGCCCATCGCAGGGCTTTTTCGCCCACGGGGCGAGGCACTTTTTCATCAACGATCTTGCGGCCGATGTCCACCAGGTGGCCGTATTGCACGCCGCTCGGGCAGGTACTTTCGCAGTTGCGGCAGGTCAGGCACCGGTCCAGGTGCATCTGGGTCTTGCGCGTGGGGGTCTCGCCTTCGAGCACCTGCTTGATGAGGTAGATACGACCGCGCGGACCATCCAGCTCGTCGCCCAGCAGCTGGTAGGTGGGGCAGGTGGCGGTGCAAAAGCCGCAGTGCACGCATTTGCGCAGGATGGATTCGGCCTCCAAGCCATCGGCGCGGGCGCGGTATTCAGGGGAGAGCTGGGTTTGCATGGTGCATGCCTGGGCGAAGAGACAAAAAAGATCAGGGCCGATTCAGCGCGGCGCGGTCGGTGGGTCCAAGGGCGCTTCCAGCGCCAGCGGCTTGCGCAAGGGGTTGCGCAGCCTTGCGCGGTCGGCCCACAGCGGGGGCAGCGACAGGGCCAGCAGCACCAGCGCCAGCGGCACCACAAACACAAAGCCCACATGCTTGAAGCCCGCCGCGCCTGCAATACCGCCCACCAAAAACATGGCGACGAGCCCGGCAAACAGCCGCAGCCGGGCCTGGTTGGCGCGCACTTGTGATTCGGGCGCGGTACCGGTGCGGTTCCAGTAGAGCATCTTGCCCATCTCGATGCCCAGGTCGGTCACCACGCCCGTCATGTGGGTGGTGCGGATCTGCGACGACGACATCTTGGTCACCGTGGCGTTCTGCAGGCCCATGATGAAGGAGAGCAGCAACACCGCCAGCGGCACGGCAAACGGTGTGGGCCAGGTGAGCGTGATGGCCCCCACCAGGCCGAACAGCAGCATGAGCACGGACTCCAGCACCAGCGGCAGCGCAAAGGTGCTGCGCAGCTTGCGCTGGCGCGCCCAGTTGATCATGATGGCCGTGGTGCCTGCGCCCGACATGAAGGCCCACAGCGCACCGATGGCACCCAGCACGATCTTCATCTGGCCCAGTACCAGGTTGTCGGCCAGCGAGGACAAAAAGCCGGTCATGTGCGAGGTGTACAGGTGCACCACCAGAAAGCCCCCTGCATTGACGGCCCCCGCATTGAACGCCAGCAGCAGGCCCAGCACCCGGTTGCTGGCGACCGTGCGGCGGTTTCCGGTGAGGTGGCGAAGGCGTCGCATGGCCAAGGTGACGGTGAAAACGGTGGTGGTGATGGAACTGACCCCGCCTACCAGGCCCGCGCCATGCGGCCGGGGTTGAAGATGCCAGCCGGGTCAAAGCTGTGTTTGAGCCGGGCGTGGATGTGTTCCAGCGCCTTGGACTGAAGGTCAAATGTGCCACTGGCGCTTGTCCCACCTGCGCTAGCAGCTACAAAAATAGAAGCATTTCCACCCACAGCCCGAGCGGCTTCGCGCAGGGCGTCGCCTGTGGATTCGGGCGCTTGCACCCAGCGCAGCGCGCCATGCCACTCGACCAGCGGCTGCGCGCCGCCCGGCAAGCTCAGCACCGGGGCTGTGGCGGGCACGGACAGGCGCCACAGGGCGTGGCCGGGCTGTGCAGCACGTGCGGTGAACCAGGGCAGGGTCTGCTCGCGGCAGGCCGTCCAGTCGGCAGCCACCGTGGCGTTGTCCATGCGCGTGCCACCCACCGTTTTGCAGGCGGCCTCGACCGCCGCCACGGCGCCGCGCAGGCGCACATAGAGCGTGCCCACGCCACCGTCTTGCACCCAGCAGCTGGCGTTCAGGGGCAGCGGCTGGCCGCCCCAGGCGTGCAGCTTGCGCAATGCGTCGGCCTGGTTGATGTCGTCAAACCGCAGCGTGGCCTCGCCGGGCGCCACGGGCAGCACCTTGAGGCTGACCTCGGTCAGCAAACCCAGCGTGCCCCAGGCACCGGCCATGAGGCGGGACACGTCATACCCCGCCACGTTTTTCATGACCTGGCCGCCAAAAGTCAGCAGCTCGGCTTTGCCGTTGAGCAGGGTCACGCCCAGAAGATAGTCGCGCACAGCCCCTACGCTGGCGCGGGCGGGGCCTGAGAGGCCTGCCGCGACCATGCCGCCCACGGTGGCGGCATCCGAGGAGGCCTTGGCGAAATGCGGGGGCTCAAAAGGCAGGCATTGGCCTTGTTCGGCCAGCGCGGCCTCCAACTCGGCCAACGGGGTGCCCGCCCGCACGGTGACAACCAGCTCGCTCGGCTCGTAGCTCACGATGCCGCGCAGCACCCGCGTGTCGAGCACTTCACCATGCAGTGCCAGGCCATGAAAATCCTTGGTGCCCCCGCCACGGATGCGCAAGGGGGTCTGGTCGGCGGCGGCGGTGCGCACACGTTCGGTGATCTGGGCAAGGGCGAGGTCCATGCCTTGCATCGTAGCGGCAGCCATGTCCGGTGCTACACCCGCAGTGCGTGAATTTTTTGAACAGGGCGCGTGCAAAGGACTCGGGCCTGCGGGCAAGTTGTCTGGGGGAACCTGCCTTGGCAACCCTGCCAAAGCCAACAGCGAGCCCCCCACCGGTACGAAAAAAACCCGCCGTTGCCGGCGGGCTCAACAACCAGAGGAGTGACTCGCTTGTTCTTGTTGCGACGCTGCGGTGCCACCAGACACCGCAGCGCGTGGGGTGCAGGCGGATCAGCGGTTGTACGCTGTCTCGCCGTGCGAAGTGATGTCCAGGCCTTCGCGTTCGTCTTCTTCCGTGACACGCAGGCCCACCGTGAGGTCAACGATCTTGTAGGCGACGAAGGAGACCACACCCGACCACACGATGGTCAGCAGCACAGCCTTGGCTTGTGTCCAGACTTGCGCGGCGATGGAGTAGTCGGCCGATGTCACCATCGTTGCCGTCACCCAGTCGGCCACGTAGCCAGGGCCACCCAGGCCAGGGGCGTTGAACACGCCGGTCAGCAGGGCACCCACGATACCGCCGATGCCGTGCACGCCGAACACGTCGAGCGAGTCGTCCGCACCCAGCAGCTTCTTGAGACCGTTGACACCCCACAGGCAGGCAAAACCGCCCACCAGGCCGATCACCAGGGCGCCGCCGATACCGACGTTGCCAGCGGCAGGCGTGATGGCCACGAGGCCGGCCACGGCACCCGATGCTGCACCCAGCATCGAAGCCTTGCCACGCATCAGCGCTTCACCGATGCACCATGCCAGCACGGCAGCGGCGGTGGCCACCAGCGTGTTGATGAAGGCCAGGGCGGCAAAGCCGTTGGCTTCCAGGGCAGAGCCGGCGTTGAAACCGAACCAGCCCACCCACAGCAGCGAGGCACCGACCATGGTCAGCGTCAGGCTGTGAGGCGCCATGGCTTCCTTGCCGTAGCCGATGCGCTTGCCCACCATGAACGCGCCCACCAGGCCCGCCACAGCGGCGTTGATGTGCACCACGGTGCCGCCAGCGAAGTCCAGAGCACCCCACTGCCAGATCTGGCCAGCCTTGCCGGTCATGGCGTCGGCCACTTCCTTGGAGGCGTAGGCATCAGGGCCCATCCAGAACCACACCATGTGGGCAATGGGCAGGTAGCTGAAGGTGAACCACAGCACCATGAACATCATGACGGCGCTGAACTTGATGCGCTCTGCGAACGCACCGACGATCAGGGCGCAGGTGATGCCGGCGAACGTGGCCTGGAAGGCGGCGAACACCACTTCAGGGATCACGACACCCTTGCTGAACGTAGCCGCGTTGGCAAACGTGCCTGCGGCGTTGTCCCAGATGCCTTTCATGAACAGGCGGTCGAAGCCACCGATGAACGCGCCGCCTTCGGTGAAGGCCAGGCTGTAGCCGTAGATGAACCACAGCACCACGATCATCGAGAACGTGACCATCACCTGCATGAGCACGGACAGCATGTTCTTGCTGCGCACCAGGCCACCGTAGAACAGCGCCAGGCCGGGCAGGACCATCAGGATCACGAGGATGGTGGAGGTCATCATCCAGGCGGTGTCACCCTTGTTGGGGACGGGAGCGGGTGCCTCGGCGGCAGCTGCGGGAGCGGCGGCTGCTGCCGCTGCGGGGGCTGCGGCAGCAGCAGGAGCCGGGGCTTCTGCGGCAGCAGCGGGCGCGGCAGCAGCCGGCTCGGAGGCGGCGGGCGCCTGTGCCAGGGACAAGTTGCCCATGGTCAGCAGACCCAGCCCCAGAATGAAGGAAGCAAGCAGTTTTTTCATGGCGTTTCTCTTCTTGGATGTAGTACGGCCGCGCCCTTACAGCGCTTCCTTGCCGGTTTCGCCAGTGCGGATGCGCACCACCTGCTCCAGGTGGGTCACGAAGATCTTGCCGTCGCCGATCTTGCCGGTGCGGGCGGCGCTCTCGATGGACTCGATCACGCGGTCCACGAGGTCGTCCGCCACAGCGGCTTCGATCTTGACCTTGGGCAGGAAGTCAACCACGTATTCCGCGCCGCGGTACAGCTCGGTGTGGCCCTTCTGGCGGCCAAAGCCCTTGACCTCAGTGACCGTGATGCCTTGCACGCCGATGTCCGAAAGCGCTTCACGCACCTCGTCCAGCTTGAAGGGCTTGATGATGGCTGTCACCATTTTCATTTTGGTTCCTCCGACATGGGCGCAGCAAGCGCCCATTGAGACTTGCTTACAGGGTTTTGGTGAGCGTGACGATCACGCGCGACTTGTTGACGTGGCCGAAGAAGGCCTTCTTGTTTGCACCCACCACGGCAGCGCCCAGCGACAGGCCACCGCCGAAGTCGTAGGCACCGCCCACGCTGTAGTCCATGTAGTTGGGCACGCCCAGGTCCTTGATGTCGCTGGCAAAGCGCGTGAAGCCGACCGAGGCCTTCACCGTCACGCTGGGGGCAACTTCCTGCGCAAACGCGAAGTTCAGGTAGCCGGTGTTGCGGCCCTTCAGGCCCGAGCCAGCCTTGGCGCCGGCAAAGCCGAAGTAGTCCTTGGAGATGGTGTGCGAATACTTGGCAGTGAAGGGGCCCATGGTGGCCGCGCCATACAGCTCGGTGGTGTTGCCGTTGCTGTTGCCAGGGTAGATGTAGGTCAGGGCGCCCACGTCCAGGTCGGCGCCGCCAGCCTTGAACTTGTAGCCGCCGTACAGGTCGGATTCGAGCGAGTTGTTGGCAAGCCAGTCCACGCTGGAGTTCCAGTTGCCCACGTACCAGCCGGTGTCGCCGAAGGCGTAGTCAAAACCGCCTTGCAGTGCAGGCTTGACCGCTTTGGACTTGGAAACGTCCTGGTCCTGGCCACGGAACTTGTAGTTGGTGGTCAGGCTGACATTGCCGGTGAGCTGGGCACTGGCCAGCATGGGAAGGGTTGCAACAAGGGCAACGCCCAGGGTCTTGATGATGGCGCGGGTCATGTTTCCTCCGGTTGGACAAAGTAGGGACAAGCGTTTTAAGCACGGACCGTGCCACGCCAGTGCAACCATTGCATCGCCTTCACATCGCCGTTGCGTTGCGTTACACCGATCCCCAAGTACAGTGACGGTGTGCGCGCGGACCATGCTGCACCTTGTTGGTGCACTACACAACAGGGCCGCGCTAAAAAACCATAAAACGCACCCATCTGGGGAGAAACCGCTTCATGAGTCTTGCTTTGGTGCAAAGCCGCGCCCTTCTGGGGCTGCAGGCGCCTTCTGTCACCGTCGAAGTGCATCTGGCCAATGGTTTGCCCAGCTTCACTCTGGTGGGCCTCGCCGAGGTGGAGGTCAAGGAGGCCCGCGAACGGGTGCGCTCGGCGCTGCAGAACGCGGGGCTGGAGTTCCCGCATAACAAGCGCATCACGGTAAACCTGGCACCAGCCGATCTGCCCAAGGACTCGGGCCGGTTTGATCTGCCGATTGCGCTGGGCATCCTCGCCGCCAGCGGGCAGGTGGACGCAAGCCGTCTTGCGGGCTATGAGTTTGCGGGCGAGCTGTCGCTGTCTGGCGAATTGCGCCCTGTGCGCGGCGCGCTGGCCACCAGCCTGGCGCTGCAGACCCAGCAGATCACCGCGCAACTGGTGCTGCCCCCCGGCAGCGCTGAAGAGGCCGCCCTGGTGCCCGCCGCGCAGGTGGTGCGCGCACGGCATCTTCTGGATGTGGTGCGCGCCTTCCTGCCGCCGGGCAGCGTGGCTGCGGGCGATGCCGACGTGGCCAACGACGGCTGGACCCGCCTGCTGGCCACCCCCATGGCGGCGAGCACAGCAGGCCCCGACATGTGCGACGTGAAAGGCCAGGCCAGCGCCAAGCGCGCGCTGGAGATTGCTGCCGCTGGCGGGCACAGCGTGCTCATGGCCGGGCCGCCGGGGTCGGGCAAGTCGATGCTGGCGCTGCGGTTTGCGGGGCTGCTGCCCGCGATGACCGTGGACGAGGCGCTGGAGAGCGCCGCCATTGCCAGCCTGGCCGGGCGCTTTCGCACCGACCAGTGGGGCCACAGGCCCACAGCCGCGCCACACCACACCGCCAGCGCAGTGGCCCTGGTGGGCGGCGGATCACCCCCCAGGCCCGGCGAAATTTCGTTGGCGCACAACGGAATCTTGTTTCTGGACGAACTGCCCGAGTTTCCGCGTGCTGCCCTGGAGGCCCTGCGCGAACCGCTGGAGACAGGACATATCACCATCTCCAGAGCGGCGCAGAGTGCGGATTTCCCCGCCCGGTTCCAGATGATCGCGGCCATGAACCCCTGCCCATGCGGCTACCTGGGCTCCACCCAGCGCGCGTGCCGCTGCACGCCCGACCAGGTGAACCGCTACCAGGCCAAGCTCAGCGGCCCGCTGCTGGACCGCATTGACCTGCATGTGGAGGTGCCCGCCCTGCCCGCCGACCAACTGGTGCAGGCTCCCGCGGGCGAAGCGAGCGAGGCGATCCGCGAACGCGTGGCGCAGGCCCGCGCCGTGGCACTGGCGCGGCAAGGCAAGACCAACCAGGCGCTGCAGGGCCAGGAGATCGACACCCACCTGCACCTGCAGGATGCCGCCGCCAAATTCCTCAACACCGCCGCCGCCCGCCTGGGCTGGTCGGCCCGCAGCACGCACCGTGCGCTGAAGGTGGCGCGCACCATTGCCGACCTGGCGGGTGCACCCTCGACCGAAGTGGGCCATGTGGCCGAGGCCGTGCAATACCGGCGCGTGTTGCGCAGCCCCGTCTGAGAGCCACAGGCGCCGATGCTGCACCGTGTGTGTCGCCTGCCACACATCAACTACTATAATTATGATAGCAATAGATATCCGTCAAATAAGCGCTAGCGTCTGATTTGAATCAAATTTCCGCGCAACCTGCTGCCAACCCCCGCCCACCCCCCGCCACAATCACCCCATGTCCAGCGTTCGCCCCACCAAAAAGACCACCGCCTCCATGGTTCCAGCCAACCCGGCGCCCGCACCCGAATCGGTGGATACCGGTTTTCTGCGCACCCTGGTGGGCTACAACGCGCGGCGCGCGTCGCTGGCCGTGATCGAGGTGTTCATGGAGCGCATGGCGGTGTACCGCCTCAAGGTGGTGGATTTCTCGGTGCTGTCGCTGGTAGCGCACAACCCGGGCGTGACCTCGCGCCAGCTGTGCGTGACGCTGGGCGTGTTGCCGCCCAATCTGGTGGGCCTGATTGCGGCGCTGGAGCGGCGCGGGCTGATCGAGCGCCGCCCCCACCCCAGCGACGGCCGCGCCATGGGCCTGCACCTGACGCCCGCCGGTGTGGAGCTGACGGCCCAGGCCGAGCAGACCGCCGCACAGCTGGAGGTGGACGCCACCGCAGGCCTCACGGCCGCCGAGCGCAAGACGCTGATCCGCCTGCTGCAAAAGGTCTACGCCCGCGACGGGGCCTGACAAAAAAAGGGGCGCTGCAGCCAGCGCCCCTTGGTCTTTGGTTTTGTGCCCGGCTTAGGGCCGCTTCTGCGCCCCGTTTATTGGCCTGCGGCCGCCGGTGCCACCGCGTCAGACTTCGCGGCCATGGCCGCAGCCAGTCCGCCCCACTTTTCGTGGAACAGGCCCGCGTCCATGGTCTTCACATTGCGCATGATCGGCTTGAAGCCCATGTGCGCCAGCACGTCGCGCTCCAGGTCAATGCCGGGCGCAATCTCGGTCAGCTCCAGCCCTTCGGTGGTCAGGTGGAACACGGCGCGCTCGGTGACGAAAAGCACGTTCTGCTCCCGCTGGGCAGCATCCAGCCCGTTGAAGGTGATCTGCTCGACCTTCTCGATGAACTTGCGCGAGCGGCCTTCCCTGACGATGGTGAGCTGGCCGTCGGCCACCTTCACCTCCAGGCCACCCGCCGTGAAGGTGCCGCAGAACACCAGGTTCTTGGTCGAGCGCGTGATGTTCACAAAACCACCGCAGCCCACGGGCCGGCCGTTGAACTTGCTCACGTTCACGTTGCCGTGGTTGTCGGCCTGCGCCAGGCCCAGGAAGCTCGCGTCCAGCCCGCCGCCGTCGTAGAAGTCGAACTGCAACGACTGCTCAATGATCGCGTCGGCGTTGTAGGCCGTGCCAAAGTCGCCCAGCTGCGCCGGGATGCCGCCGGTGATGCCACTTTCCACGCTCAGCGTGAACTGGTCCGCCACGCCCTCTTCCGCCGCCACCGACGGCACACCGGCCGGAATACCGATGCCCAGGTTGGTGATGGCACCCGGCTTCAGCTCCAGCGCGGTGCGGCGTGCGATGACCTTGCGTTCGTCCAGTGCCATGGGCGCCAGCGAGTTCACCGGCACGCGCACGTCGCCACACAGCGCGGCGTTGAACTGCGTGGTGATGGTCTGCATGTGGTTTTCGGGCTGGCTGACCACCACATAGTCCACTGACACGCCCGGCACCTTGACCGACTTGGGGTGCAGGCTGCCCGCCTTGACGATGCGCTCCACCTGCGCGATCACGATGCCGCCGCAGGCCTTGGCCGCGTGGGCGATGTTGATCTGCTCCAGCAGCACGCCTTCCTTGTCGAGCGTGATGTTGCCGTTCTCGTCGGCCAGCGTGCCGCGGATGATGGCCACATCAACCTTGGGCGCGGGGTAGAACAGCCATTCCTCACCGTTGAACTCGACGAGCTTGACCAGGTCTTCGGTGGACTTGCTGTTGAGCTTGCCGCCTTCGATGCGCGGGTCTACAAACGTGCCCAGGCCCACCTTGGTCAGCAGCCCGGGGCTGCGGCTGGCGATGTGGCGCGTGAGGTGCGACAGGCTGCCCTGCGGGAAGTTGTAGGCCTCCACCTCGCCGTCAAACACCATCTTCATCATCTCGGCGCCGGTCTGGCCAAAGTGGCCGGCCACCGTGCGCTTGATCATGCCGGGGTGGGCAAAGTGCACCATGCCCGCGTCCTTGCTGTTGCCAATGGCGCCGCAGGCCCAGGTGGTCACGTTCTTCGGGTGGCCGGTGTCGAGGAAGTTCTTTTCCACGCCCTTGAGCACTTCTTCGGGCAGGCTGGAGACGGCCAGACCGCCCAGAAAGATGGTGGCGTTGTCGGGGATCAGGGCCCCTGCCTGGGCTGCGGTGATGATTTTCATGGTGCTGTGCTCTTGCAAATGGGTGTGAAGACTGGATTTACGCGTCGGTGTTCTCGATCAGCAAAGCAATGCCTTGCCCGCCGCCCACACAGGCGCTGGAGATGCCGTAGCGCAGCCCACGGCGGCGCAGCTCGCGCGCCAGGGTCACCGTCAGGCGCACACCGGTGGCGGCCAGCGGGTGGCCCAGGGCAATCGCACCGCCGTTCACGTTGAGCTTGTTGAGGTCCAGCCCCAGCTCGCGGCCCACGGCCAGGGTCTGTGCGCCCTGGGCTTCGTTGATCTCGAACAGGCCGATGTCATCCAGCGTGAGGCCGGTGCGTGCCAGCAGCGCGCGAATGGCCGGGGCCGGGCCGATGCCCATGTACTCGGGCGCCACACCCATAGCGGCCACACCGCGCAGGCGCGCCAGGGGCTTGAGGCCACGCTGCTGCACATAGGCATCGCTGGCCACCACGGCGCCCACGGCGCCGTCCACCAGGGCCGAGCTGTTGCCAGCGGTCTGCACGCCGCCGGGGTAGACCGTGCGCAGCGCGGCCAGGGCTTCAACCGGCGAGGGGCGCGGGTGCGTGTCGCGGTCGAGCTGCGCGACCTTACGCGGCAGCGTAATGCCGCGCGTGGCGTAGCCTGCCAGTTCGAACTTTTCGCTGGTCACGGGCACGATCTCGCCCGCCAGGAAGCCATCCTCCTGCGCCTTGAGCGCGCGGGCAAAGGACTGCGAGGCGTAGGCATCCACGTCTTCCCGCGTGATGCCGTATTTCTTGGCCAGGTTCTCGGCGGTCTCGATCATCGTCACCGGGCCTGCGGTGTCGATCAACGCCTCCATCAGGAAGTCCTTGAACTCCACGGGCGCGCCCAGCTTGAAGCCGGTGCGGTGCGTGTAGGCCGCAATCGGGTTGCGCGTCATGGACTCGGTGCCCACCACCAGTGCCACGTCGGTGTAGCCCAGCGCAATCTGGTCGGCGGCCTGGCGGAACAGCTCAAAGCCCGTGCCGCAGATGCGTTGCACCAGGATGGCGGGCACGGCTTGCGGCACGCCTGCATACAGGCCAATGTGGCGCGGCAGCACAAAGGCGTCGAAATCGGCCTGCGCCATGGAGCCGGTGATGACCGAGCCCACATCGGCAGCGGGCACGCCGCTGCGCTCCAGCACCGCACGTGCCACCTTGATGCCCATGTCGGTGGGCGACACATGGCCCAGCGGGCCGCAGTAATCGACCATGGGCGTGCGCACGCCGTCCACCAGCCAGGCGTTCAGGGGCGCGGAGAAAGAGCTTGTCGAAGTGGTAGTCATGGTCAGGCCTTGGAAGTGGTTTTGCTGTCGGTCACACGCAGCACGGTGGCATAGCCGGTGTCGCCCGCAGCGCAGCCGGTGAACAGGCCCACGCCGCCGCCGCGCAGCACCAGCTCTTCGATCAGTTCGATGATGGCGCGCATGCCGGTGGGCGCCTGGGGGTGACCCCAGATGATGGAGCTGCCGTAGTTGTTCATGCGCTCCCAGGCAAAGCCGGTGTCGCGCGCCAGGGCGATGTCGTTCACGGCAAAGGGGTTGTGCGTCTTGATGGCCGCCACGTCGCTGATGGAAAGGCCCGCGTTCTTGAGCGCGTTGAACGCGGCAGGCGACGGCGCCATGGGCATGTAGCCCGCCTCCACGCGCGCCATGCCAAAGCCCAGGATCTCGACCTCGATGCCGGGGTCGGTCGCCACGGCACGGGCCCGTTCGCGCGTGGTGACGATGGCGCCCGCGTTGCCGTCGGCCGGATGCGTCTGGCCGCCGAAGGTCACCGTGCCACCCTCTTTGACGGGCTTGAGCTTGGCCAGGCCTTCGGCGGTGGTCGGGAAGATGCCTTCATCGGTGCTCAGCGTGCCCGTCTGCTTGCGGAATTTGGAGTCGGTGACGGGCACATCGGCCATGTAGCGCTTTTGGAAGGCGCGGTCGTCGGCCAGCGCCTCCTGGTACTGGTGGTAGCGGTGCAGCTTGAGCGCATGCTGCTCTTCGGTGCTGATGCCATAGCGCGCCGCCACGTTCTCGCCGGTCTGCAGCATGGGATTCTTGGCATACGGGTCGTGGCCCATGTTGTCGGGCACCCAGTGCTCGGTAATGCCATAGCCGCCCGTGCCGCTGGAGTCGGGGTAGTACACCACCGGCCCGTTGGACTGGCGGTCGGCCATCACCAGCAGCGCGCTGGTGGCCGTGCCGCAGGCCACCTCTTGTGCAGCCATCTGCAGCGCGCGCACACTGGTGGCGCAGGCCTGCTGCACCGTGGGCCCGGCCACACGGTCGATACCCATCATGCCGGTGACCCAGGGCAGGCCGTAGAAGCTGCCCTTTTGCGGGTTGGTGATCCCGAGGATCGCCAGGTCCACCGCCGCCAGGTCGTAGCCGCGCGCGGCGAGCGCCTGCTTGCCTACGGCGGCGGCCAGCGGCAGCGCGTTGAGGTTGGCCAGCGTGCCCTGCCACTTGGCAAACGGGGACGACCAGTAGATACCGTAGGGGATGAAGGCGTTCATGACAGGGTCCTTGCTTGGATTGCGCACCAATTTTAGTTATTTATCATAACCATATGAGTCGCTTGAAAAGCTAGGGAAACCCCCTAGCAAAGAGCGGCCTTGCGGTCTTGTTTTAGTTATTTTTGATAACCATAATTTCCCTAACTCACTCACACCACCATGACCAAGAACTCCGACATCTCCCTTGAAATCCGTGGCGAACGCGAGGAAATCGCGGTCATCCGCCTCACCCGCCCCGCCAAGCGCAATGCCTTGAACGACGGCCTGATCCTGGCGCTGCGCGACGTGATGGACAACCTGCCCGCCAGCGTGGGCGCCGCCGTGATCGATGGCGATGGCGAACACTTCTGCTCGGGCCTCGACCTCTCGGAGCTGAAAGAGCGCGACGCGGGCCAGGGCCTGCACCACTCGCGCATGTGGCATGCAGCGCTGGACCGCGTGCAGTTCGGCCCCGTGCCCGTGGTGGCCGCGCTGCACGGCGCGGTGGTGGGCGGCGGGCTGGAGCTGGCCAGCGCCTGCCACATCCGCGTGGCCGATGAATCCACCTTCTACGCGCTGCCCGAAGGCTCGCGCGGCATCTTCGTGGGCGGCGGCGGTGCGGTGCGCATCCCGCGCCTGATCGGCACGGCCCGCATGACCGACATGATGATGACCGGCCGCGTCTACAACGCCGTGGACGGCGAGCGTGTGGGTTTTGCCCAATACCTCGTGCCCACCGGCACCGCATTCGACAAGGCCTTTGAGCTGGCCCAGCGCATTGCGCAGAACGCACCGCTGACCAACTACGCACTCATGCACGCGCTGCCCCGCATTGCCGAACAGCCGTCCGACCAGGGCCTGATGACCGAAGCCATGATGGCCGCCATTGCCCAGAGCGCGCCCGAAGCCAAGGCCCGCGTGCGCGCCTTCCTCGACGGCAAGGCAGCCAAGGTCCAGAAGGCCTGAAGATGCGAGCCCCCGCCCGCGCCAGTGAGTTCTTGAAAGCACCCATGATGGCAACCGCCCCCACCCCCCGCTACCGGCCGCTGCGCTTTGGCGTGACCGAGGTCACCACCCGCCAGGGCGACAACGGCGTGGTCTATGTGCGCGCCACGCAAGACCTGCAGCCCCACCCCGTGCGCCTGACCGACCGCCTGGCGCACTGGGCGCAGACGACGCCCGACCGCACCTGGATGGCGCAGCGTGTGAAGAACGCCGACGGCAGCCTGGGCGACTGGCGGCACATCAGCTACCGCGAGGCATGGGACAGTGCGCGCCGCATTGCGCAAGCGCTGCTCGACCGCAACCTGAGCGCCGACCGCCCCGTGGTCATGCTCAGCGAAAACGACCTGGAGCACGCCCTGCTGTCGCTGGGCTGCCTGGTGGCGGGCGTGCCGCAGTGCACCGTGTCCGCCGCCTACTCCACCGTGAGCAAGGACTACGACAAGCTGCGCCACGCCATCGACACCCTCACGCCCGGCCTGGTGTTTGCGAGCAGCGGCGAGCGCTTTGCCGCCGCCATCAACGCCACCGTGGGCGCCGACGTAGAGGTGGCGCTGATCGAGGGCACCCTGCCCGGCCGCAGTACCACCCCATTCAGCGCGCTGCTGACCACCAAGGCCACGCCCGCCGTGGACGCCGCACACGCCGCCATCACGGGCGACAGCATCGCCAAGTTCATGTTCACCTCGGGCTCCACCAAGGCGCCCAAGGCCGTGATCATCACGCACGGCATGTGGGCCGCCAACCTGCAGCAGATGAACCAGTCCATGCCCGTGCTGGCCGAGGAAGACCTGGTGCTGGTGGACTGGCTGCCGTGGAACCACACCTTCGGCGGCAACCACAACTTCGGCATCGTCATCTACAACGGCGGCACGCTGTACCTGGACGAAGGCCGCCCCACGCCCGCGGGCATGGCCGAGACCATCCGCAACCTGCGCGAGATCGCGCCCACGGTGTACTTCAACGTGCCCACGGGCTTCGAGGTGCTGGCGCACACCATGAAGACCGACGCGCAGCTGCGCAAGAACCTGCTCAGCCGCGTGAAGATGTTCTTCTTTGCCGCTGCCGCACTCTCGCAACCCATCTGGGATGCCCTCTTTGAAGTGGCCGAGCAGGAGGTGGGCGAGCGCATCGTGATGAACACCGGCCTGGGCATGACCGAGGGCTGCCCCTTCTGCGTGGCCGTGAACAGCCCCAACGTGCAGGCAGGCGACATCGGCGTGCCCACGCCGGGCCTGGAGTTGAAGCTGGTGCCGATTGATGGCAAGGTCGAGGTGCGTTATCGCGGCCCCAACATCACGCAGGGCTACTGGCGCAACGCCGAGGCCACGCAAGAGGCGTTCGACGAAGAAGGCTTCTACTGCTCCGGCGACGCCGTGAAGTGGATCGACGAGACCGACCACAACAAGGGCCTGAAGTTCGACGGCCGCATTGCCGAGGACTTCAAGCTCTCCACCGGCACCTTCGTGAGCGTGGGCCCCATGCGCGCCAAGATCATCGCGGCCTGCGCACCCTATGTGCAGGATGCCGTCATCACCGGCATCAACCTCAAGGAAGTGGGCGCGCTGCTGATCCCCACGCCCCATATCCGCACATTGGCGGGGCTGCCCAGCGACGCCAGCCTGCCACAGGTGCTGGAGAGCGCGCCCGTGCAGCAGCACTTTCAGCAGGTGATCAACCAGCTGGCCGCACAAGCCACGGGCAGTGCCACGCGTGTGGCCCGCATGCACCTGATGGCCGAGCCGCCCTCGCTCGACAAGGGCGAGGTCACCGACAAGGGCTCCATCAACCAGCGCGCCGTGCTCAAACACCGCGCCAACCTGGTGGAAGCCATGCACGAAGGCAAGTTGCCATTCACCCTCGTGCCCCAGAAATGAATTGACCTGAACTGAACGACTACCCAAGGACACCACCATGCAGATTCAAGGACAAGCCGCCCTCGTGACCGGCGGCGCATCGGGCCTCGGTGAAGCCACCGCACGCGCACTGGCCGCCCAGGGCGCCAAGGTCGCGGTGCTGGACCGCAATGCCGAGCTGGCCGAAAAAGTGGCCAGCGAAATCGGCGGCGTAGCCTGCCCCTGCGACATCACCGACGCCGCCAGCGTGCAGGCCGCCATCGACAAGGCCGCCGCCGCCCACGGCCCCGCGCGCATTCTCATGAATGTTGCAGGCATCGGCAGCGCCAAACGCGTGGTGCAGCGCGATGGCAGTGCCGCGCCGCTGGAAGACTTTGTACGCGTGGTCAACATCAACCTGATCGGCACCTACAACGTGAGCCGTTTGTTTGCCGCCGCCTGCAGCAAGTTCGACGTGCTGGACAACGGCGAGCGCGGCGTGATGATGTTCACCGCCTCCGTCGCCGCCTTTGACGGCCAGGTGGGCCAGCAGGCCTACAGCGCCTCCAAGGCGGGCCTGGCGGGCATGACGCTGCCCATGGCGCGCGACCTGGCACAGCACGCGATCCGCGTGTGCACCGTGGCGCCCGGCCTGTTTGCCACGCCGCTGATGAAGGAACTGCCCGAAGCCGTGCAGCAATCGCTGGCCGCCAGCATCCCCTTCCCGCCACGCCTGGGCAAGCCCGAGGAGTTTGCCGAGCTGGCCTGCCACATCGTGACCAACGGCCATCTCAACGGCGAAGTCATCCGCCTCGATGGCGCACTGCGCATGGCGCCACGCTGATCCATTCCTTCCCCCGCCCCCAGAGCTTTCAACGACACACAGGAGACAACACCATGACCATCACCCGCCGACAACTCGTCCAGGCCTTTGGCGCCAGCGCCGCGCTGGGCGCCCTGCACCCCTTTGCTGCCCACGCCCAGGTAGACCAGGTGAAGGTGTATTTCGGCTTCCCCGCTGGCAGCTCGGGCGACACCGTGGCCCGTCGCGTGGCAGAAAAATGGGGCGGCAGCGCCTTCAGCAAGAACGCTGGCGTGGTGGAGAACAAACCCGGCGCGGGCGGCCGCATTGCGCTGGAGACGCTGAAGGCAGCACCCGCCGACGGCTCGGTGCTGGCGCTGGCGCAGGTGTCGGCCATTGCCAACTACCCGCACATCTACAGCAAGATGAACTACACCGACAAGGACTTCGCGCCCGTGTCGATTGCCGCCGTGATGCACCACGGACTGGCCGTGGGCCCCATGGTGCCCGCCAGCGTGAAGAACGTGAAGGACTTCCTGGCCTGGGCCAAGGCCAACCCCAAGGACGCCAGCTACGGCTCGCCCGGCGCGGGCTCCACGCCGCACTTCCTGGGTGCGCTGCTGGGCATCAACAGCGGCGTGGACCTGCGCCACGTGCCCTACCGTGGCTCCATCCCCGGCGTGACGGACGTGGTGGGCGGCCAGGTGGCTGCCATGGTCACGCCGCACGGTGACTTCATTGCCAACTACAAGGCGGGCAAGCTGCGCATCCTGGCCACCTCGGGCCCCAAGCGCTCCATCTACGTGCCCGACGTGCCCACGTTTGCCGAGCAGGGCTTCCCCGAGCTGACCACCGAAGAATGGTTTGGCTTCTACGCCCCAGCCGCCACGCCCAAGCCCGTGATTGCCGCGGCCAACGCTGCCATCAACGCTGCGCTGAAGGAAAAGTCGGTCATCGACAGCCTGGCCATCGTGGGCCTGATGCCCCACGGCTCCACGCCCGAGGAACAAGCCCGCTGGCAGAAGGCCGAGTACGACACCTGGGGCCCGCTGATCAAGAAGATTGGCTTTACCGCAGATTCTTGAGCTCCCCCCTGAGGCGCTGGCGCGGCGGCCCTCGCACAAGGGCGCGCCGGTATCGACGCACAGCGGGCGCAACCCTCGCCCCACCCGTTCGGGCTGAGCCTGTCGAAGCCAGGGCGCACACAGCCACCCGGTTTCTTCCGGCGAAATTTGAAAGAAAACAGCCGTTACCGCGCGTCCATAAAGCGTTAACAGCTATCAAATCAAGAGCAATTCATGCAAGCACGCCAGGCACTCACCGACATCCAGTTCCTGCTGACCGAGGTGCTGCAGGCCCCTGCGCGGTGGCAGGCGCTGGCGCCGTTTGCCGATACCGATGGCGAGCTGGCGGCGCAGGTGCTGGAGGAAGCCGCCAAGTTTGTGGACAGCGCCGTGGCGCCGCTGCAGCGCACGGGCGATGAGGTGGGTTGCCGGTTTGACGCAGGCCAGGTACACACGCCGCCCGGCTTCCGCGACGCCTACCAGGCCTTCTGGCAAGGCGGCTGGCCCGCGCTGGCCTGCGCGCCCGAAGACGGCGGCCAGGGCCTGCCTGCGGTGCTCGAATGTGTGCTGTTTGAATGGCTGGCCGGTGCCAACCACGGCTGGACCATGGCGCCCGGCCTGCTGCATGGCGCCTACGAATGCATCAAGCACCACGCCAGCGACGAACTCAAGGCGCAGTACCTGGAGAAGGTCGCCACCGGCGAATGGCTGGCCACCATGTGCCTGACCGAAGCCCACGCGGGCAGCGACCTGGGCCTGGTGCGCACACGCGGTGTGCCGCAGGCCGACGGCAGCGCGCGGGTGAACGGCAGCAAGATTTTTATCTCCGGCGGCGAACACGACCTGACCGACAACATCGTGCACCTGGTGCTGGCGCGATTGCCCGATGCACCGGCGGGCCCCAAGGGGTTGTCGCTGTTTCTGGTGCCCAAGGTGCTTCAGGACGGCAGCCGCAATGCCGTGGTGTGCGAGCGCATCGAAGAAAAAATGGGCCTGCACGGCAGCCCCACCTGCGTGATGCGCTTTGACGACGCCACCGGCTGGCTGGTGGGCGAGCCCAACAAGGGCCTCGCCGCCATGTTCGTGATGATGAATGCGGCGCGCCTGCACGTGGGCCTGCAGGGCATCGGCCTGCTGGAAGCCGCATGGCAAAAAGCCAGCGCCTATGCGGCAGAGCGCCGCCAGATGCGCGCCCCCGGCGCCAAAGACACCAGCCTCATCCACGATCACCCCGCCATCCGCCGCATCCTGCACACGCAGCGCGCCTGGATCGACGGTGGCCGCGTGCTGGCTTACCACACAGCCCTGCAGCTCGATGTGGCCAAACACAGCACCGACGCCGCTGCGCGCGCCGCCGCCCAGCGCTGGTGTGCGCTG
Organism: Acidovorax sp. NN32; assembly: GCF_057597245.1. Taxonomy (NCBI): domain Bacteria; kingdom Pseudomonadati; phylum Pseudomonadota; class Betaproteobacteria; order Burkholderiales; family Comamonadaceae; genus Acidovorax; species Acidovorax sp. NN32. The sequence goes on along the minus strand of NZ_CP199679.1, from coordinate 307,655 downwards.
GTCACGCCCGTGCTCAAGGCCGCGCTCACCGACCAGGGCTTCCACGGCGCCAGTGCCTGCCTGCAGGTGTTTGGCGGCCATGGCTACGTGAGCGAATGGGGCATTGAGCAGATCGTGCGCGACGCGCGCGTGGCCATGATCTACGAGGGCACCAACGAGATCCAGGCGATTGACCTGCTGGTGCGCAAGGTACTGGCCGATGGCGGCCAGGGCCTGGCCGCGCTGCTGGCCACGCTGCCCGGCGCAGCGCCCAGCCCTGCTGCCAGCGCGCGCCGCCATGCGCTGGTGGAGATCACACAAACGCTGGCGATTGCCGCGCAGACCGACCCCGAACTGCCCTACTGGGTGGCCGACGACTACCTGCGCGCGGTGGCGCTGGTGCTGCTGGACTGGGCCTGGGGCGAGATCGGTGCCGTGGCCCAAGGCGAGCGAGGGAGCGAGCCGACCCAAGCTCCCGAACGCTGGAGCACCCCGGCCCAGGCACTGGCCCAGTGGGTGCTGCCCGAGTTCGAGATGCGCGCGGCCATGCTGCGCCAGCGCATTGCACAGGCACTGGAAATCAAGCCAAAAATGGCCGCTACCGCCTGATGGACAAGCACCTACAGCTACAAAAATAGTAGCAACACCCATCTGAACGATCTCCCTCCCACAGCGTGTTGAGGCCGCGCTGCGGGATTCCTTGCGCCTCGAAAAAACCGGAGACAACAGCATGAACTTCAGAAGAAAAAAGTCAGGAATGCGTGCACACCCCCAGTCCCGAGCCTCTCGGGCGACCCTAGCGGCCATGGCAGCGTTGCCCGCCGCACTGCTTGTCGCCTGCGGCGGATCGTCCGAACCCGGATTGCCCCAGCTGGCAGCCGCCACACCGGGCGCCTTGCAGTCGTGCAGTGAGCTGGCGACGCGCATCAACTTCCCCAACACCACCATCACCGCCGCCAACCCGATTGCAGAAGGCACGCTGACCGTCGCAGGCACGGCAGTGCGCGCGCACTGCCAGATCACCGGCAAGATGCACCAGCGTGTGAGCTCGGTGGACGGCAAGAGCTACGCAATCGGCTTTGAAATGCGCCTGCCCAACACCTGGAACGGCCGCTTCTTCTACCAGGGCAACGGGGGCATCGACGGCAACATCGTTGCAGCCACGGGCGCCGTCAACGGCGGGGCGGGTTTGAACAACGCCTTGAACATGGGCTTTGCCGTCATCAGCTCCGACGCGGGCCACGAAGCCGCCATGGGCCCCAACTTCGGCATCGACCCGCAGGCACGGCTGGACTACGGCTACCAGGCCGTGGCCAAACTCACCCCCATGGCCAAGAGCGCCATCCAGACCGCCTATGGCAAGGGCCCCGACCGTTCGTACTTTGGCGGCTGCTCCAACGGCGGGCGCCACACCATGGTGGCCGCGTCGCGGTTTGCCGACCAGTACGACGGCTACCTGGTGGGCAACCCCGGCTTCAACCTGCCCAAGGCGGCCATCGCCAACATTGCCAGCGGCAAGATCTATGCGTCGCTGGCCAGCACGCCTGGCGACCTGTCCACCGGCTTCACCACGGCCGAGCGCGCGCTGGTCTCCAACGCCGTGCTGGCCAAGTGCGATGCGCTGGATGGCAGCACCGACGGGCTGGTGCAGGACACCGGCGCCTGCCAGGCCGCTTTCAACCTGCAACGCGACGTGCCCACCTGCAGCGGCGGCCGCGACGGCACCTGCCTGTCTGCCGACCAGAAGGCAGGCATTGCCAAGATCTTCAGCGGCCCCACCACCAGCGCGGGCAACAAGATCTACACCAGCTTCCCCTACGACGCAGGGCTGGCAGGCGCAGGCTATGGCTTCTGGGAGTTCACGGCACCGCTGGTGCTGGACTCGGGCGGTGTGGGCCTGATCTGGTCGGTGCCCCCCGAGGACCCCGCCACCTTCAACGGCCCCGTGTTCGCCCTGACCGGCAACGTGGACACCATGCTGGCCCGTGTGAACGCCACCAGCGCCGTGTACACCGAAAGCGCCATGTCGTTCATGACGCCGCCCAACCCCAGCAACCTGTCGGCCATGAAGAACCGGGGCGCCAAGATGATGGTCTACCACGGCACCAGCGACCCGATCTTCTCCAGCGACGACACCACCGCCTGGTATGACAGCGTGCGCGCCGCCAACAATGGCGACGCCAGCAACTTCGCCCGCTTCTACCGCGTGCCCGGCATGAACCACTGCTCCGGCGGCCCCGCCACCGACCAGTTCGACATGCTGACCCCGCTGGTGAACTGGGTGGAAAAGGGAGAAGCCCCCGCCACCGTGCTGGCCAGCGTGCGCGGCAAGGGCAACGCCGCAGCCGTCAACGCCGACGTGCCCGCCAGCTGGTCGGCCACCCGCACCCGCCCCCTGTGCCCCTACCCCCAGGTCGCGCGCTACAACGGCACGGGTGACATCGAAAGCGCCAGCAGCTTCAGCTGCAAGTAGCGCCCCCAGGCCCTGGCCCCCTGCGGCCCGGGCCTTTTTTTCTTGGGGTGTGTCCCCTCGCCCACAACGCGGGGGCACACCCGCCACCCTTCGGAGACCCGCATGCCACACCCTCTCACGCGCCCCCTCCCCCTGTCGGCCCTGGCCATGGCTCTGGGCACCGCCACGCTGCTGGCGGGCTGCGCCAGCGCACCGCGCACCACGCCCCCACCGCAGCTCGGCGCCGCCACACCCGCCACGCTGAAAAACTGCACCGCGCTGGCCCAGAGCCTTGCGCTGCCCGACACGCGCATCACCTCGGCAGAAATGGTGGCCGAAGGCCCGATCACCCTGCAGGGCAACACCACCCAAGCGCCTGCGCACTGCCTCGTCAAAGGCAAGATGAAAGAGCGTACCGGCCCCGTGGACGGCGCCAGCTACGCCATCGGTTTTGAGATCCGCATGCCCGTCCACTGGAACGGCCGCTTTCTGCACCAGGCCAACGGCGGGCTGGACGGCAGCGTGGTGACCGCACTCGGCGCGGTAAGCGGCGCTGCGCCCGTGGCCCCCGGCCTGGTGCAAGGCTTTGCCGTGCTCAGCTCTGACGCAGGCCACAGCGCGCCCACGCCCTTCTTCGGGCTAGACCCCCAGGCCCGGCGCGACTACGGCTACCAGGCCGTGGGCACCCTCACACCCATGGCCAAAGACCTGATCAAGGGCGCCTACGGCAAGGGCCCCGACCGCTCGTACATCGCAGGCTGCTCCAACGGTGGCCGCCACGCCATGGTGGCCGCATCGCGCTATGCCGACCAGTACGACGGCGTGCTGGCGGGCAACCCCGGCTTCAGCCTGCCCAAGGCCGCCACCGCGCAGCTGTGGAAGGCCCAGCAATACGCCAAGGTATCCCCGGCCGGAGTCAACGGCCAGCCCGACCTGACCAAGGCCGTGAGCCCCGCCGAATTCCAGCTCATCGGCCGCAAGATTGTGGAGCGCTGCGACGCGCTGGACGGCGCCACCGACGGCCAGGTGAACGACGTGCAGGCCTGCCAGGCCGCGTTCAACCTGCAACGCGATGTGCCCACCTGCACCGCTGCCAACACCGCGCGGGACGGGTCGTGCATCTCTGCCGAGCAAAAGAACGTGCTGGCCAGCATCTTTGCCGGGCCCAAGAACAGCAAGGGCGAAGCCCTGTACACCGGCACCTGGTTCGACCCCGGCGTGGCAGGCAGCAACTTTGCGTTCTGGCACTTCAATGCACCCACCACGCGCGACGCGGGTGCCGTGGCCTTCCTGTTCACCACACCGCCCTCCACCCTGGACGCCTTCAAGGCCACCACCGGCCTGCAGTACGCGCTGAACTTCAGCCTGGACGCGGACTACCCCAAGATGTTCGCCACCACGCCGGTCTACACCGAGTCATCCTGGTCGTACATGACGCCGCCCAACCCCGCCGACCTGGGCGCCTTGCGCAATCGGGGCGCCAAGATGATGGTCTACCACGGCGTGGCCGACGGCGTGTTCTCGCCCATCGACACCGCGAACTGGATGGACCGCGTGCAGGCAACCCACGGCGGCAAGGCCGACGACTTTGCCCGCCTGTACCTGGTGCCCGGCATGAACCACTGCTCCGGCGGCCCCGCCACCGACCAGTTCGACATGCTGGCCCCGCTGGTGGCCTGGGTGGAACAAGGCAAGGCGCCCGACAGCGTGACGGCGAACGCGCGCGGCGCGGGGGCCAAGGTGGTCAATAACGAGCTGCCCGCCAGCTGGTCCGCCAACCGCACCCGGCCGCTGTGTGCGTACCCCAAGGTGGCGCGGTACAACGGGACGGGAGATGTGGAGAGTGCGAGCAGTTTTAGCTGCAAGTGAGGGGGGTTGAAAGTGGGAAGCCCGGCGTCTGCCGGGCTTTTTTTTGGGTGAAGGGGATGGTTACTTGGTGGCGCGGTAACGAGCCCTATGGGAGTGGATCCTGCAGCAAGCTACCGCTTGCTGTGCGCCGGTTTGCCTTACAGCTCCGTACGAACTTCCAAGCATCCAAATCTTCCCAACTTAACGAGATTGACCAAACTTTCAAAAATTGCGACAATGGGCTCACCTCCACAACCGACGCTAGCCGTCGTCACCCCTCAAATTTGAAGCTCTCACATGACAGCCGAAGCACTATCACCACCCAACCCTATGCAATCGCTTCGAGAGCGATTAATACAAGAAGGATCTATTGTTCCGGAAGGTAGCGTCGAAAAACTTAGAGATAAACTGAATAAAAAAATATTTCAAATTATTGATGAAGGCAGCAAAACGCACGATGAGACAAGAAAATCTTATCTAGACTATGCATTTTCAGTACTTATTGGTCGTGCTATAGATTCATTGTCAGAATTTGAATCTGAATCTTCAGACGGAAAATCAAGATATATTTGGACGCTTAGATTTTCGCTGTTAATTAATAAATTTGAAAAATTTATTAATTCTTTATCTTCAAAGCTAAGAGCAAATTGCCAGAGCACTCTGTTCGCACGGTGCGGATTTTATTCTCCACTAAAAGAGAACATGAAGAATGCACCATGAATATGGTAGAAGGAAGTTAAATGTTGATTAATTCACTAAACAATCTTTCTGCTCGGCTTAAGGTAGATGCCAAGGATAAAACAGCGGGTAAGGCTGACCCGTATGCTACTGCAGCACAGTCTGCTGCAGTTTTGCGCTCAGGTGCAGAGTTCCGTAAAAACCGGATTGCTGCAGCTGACATGCTGACGACTGAAGAGGCTGCAGAGCTGGCCGGCGTGTCGCGTGTAACGATTAATGCTTGGATTAGGCAAAATCGTTGCATTGGCATTGCTAACCTGCGCCGTGGCTTCAAAATTCCTAAGTGGCAATTTGAGCCGCAGGTCTTTGAGTTGATTCAGCCTCTGTTTGAAGCGCTGGGCACGACGGATAGCTGGAGCGTGCTGGCGTTCCTTGAAAACTCTCAAGAGGCACTTGACCGCCGCACCCCTTTGGTGGCGTTGGAACAGGGCGAATCTGCAGAGCGTATCTTGCAACTGGCTATGGCAGAAGGACATTAATAAATATGTTCTTCAAAAATGATAATTTCAGAAAAGCAGGTTCCTAAAATTGAATTGCCCGCTGGGCAGATTTTCCATCGCGTGCAGCGCACTGCTGTACGCAAGGGTAGTGTCAAAATCAATCGAATGATTCTGCCTCCGGCAGGCATCAAAGCAGGGCGGTTTTGTCTGGCAACTGGGGTGACTGCGTATCTGGCAGATAGCGCGGAGACGGCGTTGTATGAAGCAGTTTTCAGACGTGAACTTAAAACCTTCGTTGCTTTAGCGGATTTGCGGTTGAAGGAGTTGGGCACTTTCACATCCAGGAAGCCCTTGAGGCTGGTGGATTTGCGAGGACTCGAAGAGCAATACCCGGTGCTGCAGTCACAGCGTCTTCAGCATACCCAAGCGTTTGCTGAGGAGTGCTTTGGACAAGGCTATGAAGGCATCCTGTACGCCTCAGCGCAGCACCCGCATCATGAGTGTGTGTGCCTCTTTGAGCCCGGTGCCAAAAAGCTGGGTTTTGTAGAGGCTTGGCCTCTGGTGAAGCCGGGCACTGACATTCTGCATGGTGCAGTGGTTGAGGGTGCGCGACGATCTGGGGTGGAGATCAGCTGACGTTTACGAGCCCGCTGATGCGCAATGCCAGTCAGTTAAACCACTGACTGGCATTTTTTGTTCAGATACTTGCATTGAGGCCTTTTTCCCAGCTCCTGACTGCTGGAGTAACACAAACAAGTGCGCTTGCTGCAATAGATGCTCATGCTGTTTGGGGATATTTGCTGGGACAAAAAAACTGGCGAAATGCAATGTATTCACGATGGCATAGCTGCTAACAGCCCGGGCGAACGCATCAGCCGGGCGGACATGTGCCCATAGCAGATAGCCAATGCTGCCCAAGGCGGTGGCTGGGAAGACTCCCCTGTCGAAGGAGCGATGTTCTGCTGTGCAGGCTTACAACAAAGGCTTGCATCGGCGAACCTTTGCAAGCCTTAGATTTTGCGACGGGCTTTCTATAGGAAGCTTGGCAATACAGCCCCTAAGCAATCCAAGCCCCAGGGTGCGCCCAGATGCACGACCCGGCGGCTCAAAACCGCACCCCCACATAGTTCTCCGCCGACGAGATCAGATGCGCTAGGTCCGTGTCCTGCAGCTTCTGGTCGTAGGCAAGCGATTCGAGGGAGGTGTGCAACATGGTCGTCATCCACCGTGAGAAGCGCTGAGCCTTCCACACGCGGGCCAGGGCCTTCTCGGGGTATTTGTCGAGCTGGATGCCGTCGCCGCTTTTTTTTGACGGGCGACCATCGCGTGATACAGGTAGGGAAAAGTTTGATGGCCCGCCGACCATCGCCGGGGAATCAGACGCCTACTCCGACGCGCCCGGCGTGCGTTCGGTCGGCATTTGCGACCTGCTGGCTTCGTTCCTCGCCTTCTTCCCTTGGTCGTAATGCCACTTGATGGCGAAGAACATGCCTGTGCCGAAAACGGCCACCTTGAACACAATGAAGACTATCGGGACCCAATCCATTTTTGAGATTTTCCTGACTGTTGATTGGCACTATCGGATGTGAAGTGCACTGCCTCAAAACGCTGCATCGGCAGCTTCATCGTATTCGAGCCATCGTCGAATCGCACATCGACACCACTGGGCAAATGATCTGAAAACTTGGTGCGATGCTATCGGGCCTGCTGTGCGGGCGTAAGCATCAGTTCTGCCTAAATTTTGCGTAGCAGATGGAGGCCGCTGCCCAACGCGACTGCCTGCACCGAATGCCGATCTGGGCGCAAAAAAAGGCCTGCATGAGAGAACCCCATGCAAGCCTTTGATTGGGTGGCAGTACGAATGCCGGATGCTCAGAACGGCAACCCCACATAGTTCTCCGCCAGCGACCCCAGCGCCTTCTCAGAAGAGAACAGATACGCCAGGTCCGTGTCCTGCAGCTTCTGGTCGTACGCGATGGAATCCGGGAAGGTGTGCAGCATGGTCGTCATCCACCACGAGAAGCGCTGGGCCTTCCACACGCGGGCCAGGGCCTTTTCGGAGTATTTGTCGAGGCCGGTGCTGTCGCCGCTTTGGTAGTGCGCCACCATGGCGTGGTACAGGTAGTAGATGTCGGATGCCGCGCTGTTCAGGCCCCGTGCGCCGGTGGGCGGCACGATATGGGCGGCGTCGCCCGCCAGGAACAGGTTGCCGTAGCGCATGGGCTCGGCCACGAAAGAGCGCAGGGGGGCGATGGACTTTTCGATGGAGGCACCCGTAATCAGCTTGTCGGCCACCTCGGCGGGCAGGCGGCGCTTGAGCTCGGCCCAGAAGGCTTCGTCGGACCAGTCTTCCACGGTGTCGGTCAGCGGCACCTGGACGTAGTAGCGGCTCAGCACCTGCGAGCGCAGCGAGCACAGCGCAAAGCCGCGTTCGTGCTTGGCGTAGATCAGCTCGGGCGAGACAGGCTTGGTGCGCGAGAGCACGCCCAGCCAGCCGAAGGGGTAGACCTTTTCATACTCCTTGAGCACGTCGCGCGGGATGGACTTGCGGCTCACGCCGTGGAAGCCGTCGGCGCCGATGACGAAGTCGCAGTCGATGCGCACCACCTCGTCGCCACTGCGGTAGGTGACGTACGGGTTGGCGCTTTTGAGGTCGTGCGGCTGCACGTCTTCGGCGTTGTGGATGACGATGCCCTTCATGCGGTCGCGCGCTTCGTACAGGTCGCGCGTCAGCTCGGTCTGGCCGTACACCACCACCGAGCTGCCGCCGCTGTATTTGTGCAAATCGACCCGGTCCATCTTGCCGTCGTGGGCAATGATGAAGCCGTCGTGGATCTCGCCTTCGCGGTCCATGCGCTCGCCGCACTGGGCCTCGCGCATGAGCGCGGCAAAGCCGTGCTCGAGCACGCCGGCGCGGATGCGGCCGAGCACGTATTCGCGGCTTTGGCGCTCCAGCACGATGGTGTCGATGCCCTTGAGGTGCAAGAGCTGCGAGAGCATGAGGCCCGAGGGGCCCCCGCCGATGATGCAAACCTGGGTTTTCATGGTGTCTCCTTTGTGGCGAGCGGCTCACAAAACTCCCCTGGCGTTGTTGTCCTGCCTTGCCGTACTGCTTGTACTGTCTGCGGCAGGACGCCTAGCCAGGGCCGCTTCGCTGAGTTGTGTGAGCCGCTCTGTTGGGTTGATGACATGGGTCAAAACGACCACCCAAAGATACGTGGCACAGTCGCCGCGTTGAATGGACGGATGGAGCCAGAACATGCACTTTTCGAACATGGCCGAGAACCACAGCAGCATCCAGTCGTACAGCCTGTTTGGCGAGTCGCAGCACCTGCCCGACGTGCTGCACTGCGAGACGATTGCCGCGCGATCGGTGCTGCACGACTGGGAGCTGGCCCCGCACCGGCACACGCGGCTGCACCAGGTGTTGCTGATCGAATCGGGCGGCGGCGTGGCGCACCTGGATGGCGAGCAGCACGCGCTGGCCGCCGGTGCGCTCATCAACGTGCCGCCGGGCCATGTGCATGCGTTTCGGTTCACACAGCACACACAGGGCTGGGTGGCCACGCTGGCCGATGAATTGATGGACGAGATTTTTGTGCGCGTGGGCGATGTGCGGCGCGACCTGGCGCGGCCCGCCGTGGTCACCGCCAGCCCGCCCATCAGCCAGGCCATGGGGCAGATCTGGCAGGAGTTTTCGGGCCGCGCCAAGGCGCGTGCGCTGGTGCTGCGGGGCCTGAGCGCCACGCTGCTGGGCTGGGTGGCCCGCGCGATGGAAGACCACAGCCCGGGCGACGCGGCAGCACCAGAGTCCAGCCTGGTGCAGCGGCTGGAGGCGCTGATCGAGGCGCATTTTCTGGAGCACTGGCAGGTGGCCGACTACGCGCGGGCGCTGGCCGTGTCGCCCACGCACCTCAGCCGCGTGTCGCGGGCCACCACGGGCGTATCGGCCCAGCGGCTGATTGAGGCGCGCCTGATGCGCGAGGCGCGGCGCAACCTGGCCTACACGCACCTGGGCGTGGCCACCATTGCCTACACGCTGGGCTATGCCGACCCGGCGTACTTCACCCGCGCCTTCACGCGCGATGCAGGCTTGTCGCCGCGCAGCTTTCGCGCACAGGTTGCAGCATCGAGCCCGGGCCGCATCACGTGAGCCCGGTGACACGCTGCTGACACTGCGCTGTCAGCAGGCCGCCGCGACCATCAAGGCTTCTTTTTTGAGTTTGCACACACAAGGAGCCTTTGCATGAAAAACGCCATCACCTGGTTTGAAATCCCCACCACCCAACTCGACCGCGCCCAGACTTTTTATGAAGCCGTGCTGGGCCAGCCCCTGCGCCGCGAGAACATGGGGCCCAGCGAAGGTGCTGTGTTTCCCTACGACGGCGCAGCAGACGGCGTGGGCGGCGCGTTGATGATGGGCCCGACGGCACCGCAGGTATCGGGCAGCGGCACACTGGTGTACCTGGACGCTTCGCCCTCGCTCGACGCCGCACTGGAGCGCGCCGTAGCCCACGGCGGCCAGGTAGCACTGCCCCGCCAGGCATTGCCACCGGGCATGGGGTTTTTTGCGCACATCCATGACCTGGATGGCAACCGCGTGGGTTTGCACGCACTTTCTTGATTGAAGAAGGGACAACCGCATGGAAACACAGGAACTGCACCGGGGACGGCTGATTGACCACATTCAGCTCGTTGTGCGCGATCTGGCGGCCAGCCAGGCGTTTTACACAGCCGCGCTGGGGGCGCTGAAGGTGCCGATGGGTGGCGCTGACGAGGGCTATTTCTGGGCGGACGAGCTGTTTGTGTCGTCTGCCGACAGCCCTGCCGCGCAAGGCCACCTGACCGGCCGCACGCACCTGGCCTTTCAGGCGCAGGACCGGGCGATGGTGGATGCCTTCTACCAGGCCGCACTGGCCCACGGCGGCACCGACAACGGCGCACCGGGCGAACGCCCCTACCACCCCGGCTACTACGCCGCCTTTGTGCTGGACCCGGATGGCAACAACATCGAGGCGGTGTTCCATGGCGACGCGCAGCGCAGTGCGGCGTCGGTGAAGATCACGTTCTGAGGGGTGGGTCAGCCCGCCTCCGGGCGGGCCAGGCCACGCAGCGGGATGGGCGTGGAGAACACGATGGATGTGCGCGTTTCACCATAGCCGTTGATATCGCCCAGAAAGCGCTCCAGATCGGGCAGGTCGCGCGCCACGACCTGCATCACGTACGAGTCGTTGCCGCTGACATGGTGGCATTCGAGCACCTGGGGCGACTGACGCAGCTTGTCGATCAGCGCCTTCTTGCCGGGCTGCGGCACGTTGATGCCCACCACGGCGCGCACGCCGTAGCCAACCTTGGCGGGGTCGATGTCGGCATGCACGCCGCGCACCACGCCCGCCTCTTGCAGGCGGCGCAGGCGCTCGAGCGTGGCGGGCACCGACAGGCCCACGGCCTCGGCCAGTTCCTTGAGCGAGGCGCGGCCATCGGCCTGCAACGCGCTGATCAAGCGCCAGGCTTTGTCATCGACTTCCATAAAAGCCTTTATCGATTGGCACAGAAAAAAACGAAACCCAGTTCTGGATTCGCCGAATTTTCTGCATTCTCCACCGCCAACCACCACCCTAGCATTGGTGCATGGACTTGACCTCAATCACCGTGTTTCTGCAAGCCGCCGTGATCGGCGTGCTCATCGCGGCCCCTGTGGGCCCCATTGGCCTTTTGACCATGCAACGCACCCTGGAGCGGGGCCTGGCGGCCGGGCTGGCCACAGGCCTGGGCGCGGCTGCGGCCGATGCGGTGTATGGCGCCGTGGGCGCCTTCAGTGTGCGCTGGCTCATCGACGGGCTGACGCAGGCCAAGACGCCGCTGGCGCTGGGCGGCGGCGCACTGCTGCTGGTGCTGGCCTGGCGCACCTGGCACGCGCCCGTGGCCCACACCGCCGCACCGGCACGCGATGCGCGGGGCCTGCTGGGCCTGGCGGCCGGCACGTTTGCGCTGACGCTGGCCAACCCGGCCACCATCGTGTCGTTCATTGCGGTGTTTGGCTCGCTGGGTGGCGGCCGGCCCAGCCTGCCGTCGCCGCTGTGGATGGTGGCGGGCGTGCTGGTGGGCTCTGCCGCCTGGTGGCTGCTGCTGACCGGCGCGATTGCCTACCAGCGCCAGCGCTTTACGCCCGCCTGGCGCCAGCGCATCAACCGGGCGTCGGCCCTGCTGCTGGGCGGGTTTGCACTGTGGCAGTGGGGGCAGTTGGTCTGAGAACCCGTGCGCTGCTGACAGGGATGCTGCAAAGGTACTGACACTGCGGTGTCAGCAGCACGCCCGCACCATCGGTGGCTTCTTTGACCCGGGGCTTTCTCATGACCGACGCCGTGCTGCAACACCCCCTTTGGCCGGATGCCGAGCCTGCGCGCAGCGACATGCCTGTGTCGGCAGCGAACCCCGCAGCCACCACGCGCCGCAACTGGATTGCCGTGGCCTGCGCCCAGCACGCCCGCCGGGGCTGCGCCACGCCTGGCGCGGGCTACATGCAGATGTGCCATGGCAAGGTTGCGCCGCTGCAGCGCATACGGCCCGGCGACCGCGTGGCGTACTACGCGCCCACCATCACGATGGGTGGCAAGGACCGGCTGCAAGCGTTTATCTCGATTGGCATCGTGTTGCCGGGTGCGCCGTATGCGTTTGACATGGGTGGCGGGTTTGTGCCGTCGCGGCGGGACGTGGCCTATGTGCCTGCACGTGGGGCGGCGATTGCGCCGCTGCTGGACGCGCTGGAGTTTGTGGACGACCGCCAGCGCTGGGGCAGCAAGTTTCGCTTTGGGCTGTTTACCGTCAGCGACCACGACATGCGCCTGATTGCGCAGGCGATGCAGGCCGAGCTGCAGTTACTACATTTTTGATAGCTATTCAGGCAATCAGCACTGGCGCATCCGGCCCAAAAGACTTCAAGAGGATCGCAAACAGCCCCGTGGAGCCTCCGAACAGCACGCGGGCAGCTGTAGCTGTCAGCACACCGCCATCAGCGTGTCCACCACCCGGCGTTGGGCGGCGGTCAGGGCGGCATAGCCTTCGCGCAGCAGTCGCAGCACGATCGCGTGGATTTCAATTTCGCTAGCAGGCATGGTCTTCTCCTTGAGCGGCAACAGTGGGCGGCCGCCGCGTGGCTGGCCGATGACATGGGCGCCTGCCCCGACAAAAAAAGGAGGGCGCCCGGGCCTGCCCCACCATGGACCAAGCCCCGATGCCACTGTGCCGAGGTGGAAGCGCAGGCGGTAGCGCGATAAACGGGGAAGTTCGCGGCTTTTTTCGCGCGCCGCTCTGCAACCAAGGGGCTTATGGAGAGGTGGCCCCAGGCACGTAGGCGTCGATGACCGGCGGCTCGGTGTCCCCCGCAGCGGTGCGGGCCAGCTTGAGCCAGGTCCAGGTCTCCACATCGGGCGCATCGTAGCTGCCGTAGGACTGCCCGCCCCACGAGAAGTACGAGCCCTTGTTGCCCGTGCTGAGGGTGCGCTTGCCCACGGCCAGCCCGCCATCCTTGAGCAGCGCCAGCCTGAACCCCTGCAGCACGCCCGGGGCCCCAGGCTCCTTGTCCGGCGACACGGTCTGCGGAGCCAAGTCGAGCATGCCGGAGCTACAGCGAGCATGCGTACCGCTGTAGGTGACCAGACTCCACTGCCGGGTGAGCGAGGTGCGCACGTTGCGTGCGCGGTTGGCGGTGCGCGTGCGCAGCGTGGTTTCGCCGCGCTGCTGCTGCACCCAGACCTGCATCTCGGCCGAGCCGGTAAAAAACGGCAGGCTGCCCCGCACGCCAGCGGGCTCGACCGGCGGCCAGGCGTACACCCCTTGCAGGGATGGGCAGCCGAACCAGCTGCTCTGCACCGGGCCAAACGCCGGGGGCGGCTTGGGCGACCCCTGCACATCCGGCCCGCAGGCCGTGAGGGCCAGGCAACACAGGGCCAGCGTTGCGGCGCCGCCTATGCGCTGCACGCGCCGGTGCGGGGTAAGTATGGCGCTGTGCGATTGCAGGGGAGCGGCAGGTGTCATGGTGTCTGGGCGGTGGTGCAGCCCGATTGTCGGGCCGAACACGGAGCCTGCGATTGCTCCAATTTTGATAACTGCCTGCACTTACCCCACAGGCGCCAGAGCCCCAGAAAGCTCAAAAAAACCTGCTCTAAGGATGCGCAGGCCCCGCCCGCACACGGGCCAGCGCCTCGGGCACGTCACGCCACGCCGGGCGTCCGGGGGCGTAGCGCTGGCGCATATAGCCCGCCAGCTCGGTGATCTGTGCGTCGCTGAGCGCGTAGCCGAAGCCGGGCATGAAGCCGATGTCCCGCGCGGCGGGCTCGTGGATGCCGTGCACGATGACCTGCAGCAGGTTGTCGGGCCGGTCGCTGTGCAGGTTGCTGTTGAGCGCCAGGGGCACGTTCACGCCCAGCAGGCGCGGGCCGTCGCCGTCGTGGTGGCAGGCGGCGCAGGCGCCGTCGAACAGGCGCTGGGCCTGGCCGGGCTGCGGGGCCAGCGCGGCGGCCTGGGCCACGGCGGTTTGGGCGCGCTGCTGCGGGTCAGGCACAGGCTGGGTGGATGGCTGGGTAGCCGCGTCCGTAGCGGTGAACGAGGCCAGGTAGCCCGCCATGGCGCGGATGTCTTCGTCCGGCAAGTGGGCCAGCTCGCGCACCACGGGCGCCATGGGGCCGGAGGCGCTGCCGTGCTGCGGGCTGTGGCCGTGGCGCAGGTAGCCGTACAGCGCATCGGCCGTCCAGGGCACGGGCGCCTTCGACAGGCCGGTGAGCGCAGGTGCCTCCCAGCCATCAATCATGGCCCCGGAGAGGAACGCAGCCCCGCCCAGCTCGGCCCCCAGCGCATTGCGCGGCGTGTGGCAGGCGCCGCAGTGGCCCACGCTCTGCACCAGATAGGCGCCCCGGTTCCATTCGGGCGGGCGGGTCGGGTCGGGCTTGAACGGGGTCGCGTCGTGGAACAGCGCGTTCCAGCCCGCCATGAGCGGGCGCACGCTGAAGGGGAAGGTCAGCTCGGTCTTCGGCACCTCGGCCCGTACGGCGGGCTGCGCCATCAGGTAGGCGTACAGCGCGGTGAGGTCGTCGTCGCTCATCTTGGCGAACGAGGTGTAGGGGAACGCGGGGTACAGGTGTTTGCCATCGCGCGAGATGCCTTCGCGCATGGCGCGCTGGAAGGCGCTGAAGGACCACTGGCCGATGCCGGTCTCGGCGTCGGGCGTGAGGTTGGTGGTGTAGACCTTGCCGAACGGCGTGTCCATGGCGCGGCCCCCCGTGTTGGGCGTGCCGCCCGGTGCGGTGTGGCACACCACGCAGTCGCCCGCAGAGGCCAGCAGGCGGCCCCGCTCGATGGTGGCGGCGTTGTAGACCGACGCGCCCGCCGTCTGCACCACGGGCGCGATGGAGGGGCGCCAGCCCAGCAGCGCCGCGCCCATGGCGATGCCACCGGCGACGAGAGCGAGCGCGCGGGCCCAGGGGCTGCGCTGTGTGGGCCATGTGGCGCTGGCGGGCACGGTGGGTGCGGGCAGTTCCAGCGTGGGCAATACCTCGGCCTGCTCAGTGGGTGGGGTGCTGCCTGCAGCCGCCTCGCCTGCGCCGCCGGGCAAGGGGTTGAGCCCGGCGCGCACCACCTCGGGTGTGAAGGGCGGCGCGCGGAAGCGTACGCCCGTCGCATCAAAGATCGCATTGGCAATGGCCGCCGTTCCCGGCACGGACGACGACTCGCCCGAGCCCAGCGGCGCCTCGTCCTGCCGGGGCATGTGCATGACCTCGATGACCGGCACCTCGCGGAAGCTCAGGATGGGGTAGCTGCCCCACTCGCGGTTATCCACGGCCTGCTTCACGGGCTCGAACGTCACCTGCTCCTTGAGCGCGCGGCTGGTGGTCTGCAGCACGTTGCCATGCACCTGCTGCTCCACACCGGCGGGGTTCACCATCAGGCCCGCGTCGTGCCCCACGACCACGCGGCGCACATGCACCTCGCCGGTCCTTTTGTTGACCTCCACATCGGCCACCCAGGCTGCCCAGGCGGCGCCAAAGCCGGGCCATTTGCTGTGGATGTAACGGGCATAGGCAAAGCCCTGGCCTTGCACCCAGTCACCATCCAGGTCGCGCTGCTGCGGGCCGGTGTGGCGAATCCAGCCCGCCTTCTCAGCCGTGGCCTGCACCAGCTCGGCGGCGCGCGGGTCGTTCAGCAACTGCAAGCGAAACTGCACCGGGTCCACACCCGCCGCCGTCGCCAGTTCGTCCACATAGGACTCGTGCGCAAACGAGTTGGGCAGGGCCGACACGCCGCGCAGCCACGACGCGCGCACGATGGGCGGCATGTCATTGACGGCCACGCGCAGGTTGTCGTACTGGTAGGGCGGGCGCGCGGTGCGGTCGCCCATCTCGTAGGCCTGGGCCACGGGCTCGATGGTGCGGGTGAGCAGCAGGGCCAGCGTGGGCGCGCCGTTGGAGGGGTAGGACGTTTCGAAGTCGTACGCCGCCACGGTGCCATCGGCCTTGAGCCCGCCGCGCACCTGCATGAGCTGGGCCGTGCCCTTGGGCTCCCACAAATGCTCCTGCTCGCGCGTGAGCTGCACGCGCACCGGGGCGCCCACGGCGCGCGAGAGCAGTGCCGCATCGGCCGCTACATCGTCGGCACCGTTGCGGCCATAGCAGCCTGCGGCCTCCATGCGGATGAGGTCGATGTCCATATCGGCCAGGCCCATCAGGCGGGCCAGGTCGGCACGCAGCACATGGGGGTTCTGCGTGCCTGCCCACACCGTCATGCGTGGGCGGCCCGTGCTGTCATCACTGCGCCATTCGGCCACCGCGCACGATGGGCCGATGGAGCCGTGCATCTGGTACGGCCACACATAGGTGCGCGGCATGGGCTGGCCGTCGGCAGACAGCGCGACCAGGGCGCCCTCCACATCCCCCTCGTCCACTAGGCGGCGCTGGGTGGCGGGGTTGGCGCGAATGGCCTGCTCCAGCGCCTCAGTGCTGTCCTGGCGCGGGAAGCCGGGCCAGTCCTTCCAGCGCACTTTCAGCTCGCGCAGCGCCTGCTCGGCCTGTTCCTCGCGCTCGGCGACGATGCCAACGAAGTCGCGGATCACCACCACGGCGCAGATGCCGGGGATGTGCGCGATGGACTGCTGGTCTACCGATTCCAGCGTGTTCCCGATGAAGTCGCCATGGTCTGCCCCCGCATACGGCGGGCGCACCACGCGGCCGTGCAGCATGCCGGGCACGCGCATGTCATGCACGAACACCAGCTCGCCGCTGACCTTGGCGGGGATGTCCACGCGCGGCACGGACTGGCCGACCACGGTGTAGTCGGCGGCGGCCTTGGTGGTCGTGGCATCCACCAGCTCCAGCGTGGTGTGTGCGCCCACCAGCAGCGCGCCGTAGGCCACTTGGTGCGATGGGTCTGCGATGACCTGCACCACCCCCGCACCCACCTGCAGTGCATCCACTGGCACGCCCAGCCGCTCTGCGGCCTGCGCCACCAGCCAGTGGCGTGCCTGCGCGGCGGCGGTGCGCAAAGGCTTGGCGTGGATCTGGATGGAGGCACTGGCGATGGTGGCGCCCTGGTTGGGCGCGCGCGTGGTGTCGCCCAGCACCATGTTCACCTGGGCCAGCGGCACATCGAGTTCTTCGGCCACGATCTGCGCGAGTGCGGTGCGGATGCCGGTGCCCAGGTCCACATGGCCGTTGAGTGCGGTCACGCTGCCGTCGTCCCACACGGCGATGAGGATCTCCACGCCTTCGGCCGGGTTGCCCGCCACGAGCGCGGGCTGGCCCTTGACGGGCGGTGGCGCGGGCGGTGGGTTGCGCACCACCAGCAGCACGCCCTGGGCGGCATGGAAGTCGGCGCGGGTGAGCGGGCTGTGGGCGCGCAGGGGTGCGGCGTTGTCAGGTGTGGCGCTCATGCCTGGGCCTCGCGCATCAACTGGGCCGCGCGCAGCACGGCGCGAATGATTTCGACATGTGTGCCGCAGCGGCACAGGTTGCCCGACAGCTCGCGTCGCACGGCGGCTTCGTCGGGGTCTGGGTCGCGCTCCAGCAAGGCCACGGCCATCATCACCATGCCGTTCAGGCAGTAGCCGCACTGCGCGGCCTGCTCATCCACAAAGGCCTGCTGCACCGGGTGAAGACCTTCGGTGCGGCTGCAGCGGCCGGGCAGGCCTTCCAGCGTGGTCACCTCGCGGCCTGCCACGCCCTGCGCCGGGATCACGCAGGCCCGCGCGGCAATGCCGTCCACCAGCACCGTGCACGCCCCGCACTGCCCCAGGCCACAGCCGTATTTGGGGCCGTTGAGCGACAAGTCATTTCGCAGCACGTGCAGCAGCGTGGCGTGGGTGGAGGTACTTGCTGGCAAGGCACAAGGCTGGCCGTTGACGACCATGGTGTGAAGCGAAGCGGGCGCGTGCATGTCTCTTTGGGATGCCCTCAGCGCCGGAGACTGCCGGTGCGCGTGTACATCTCCAGATCCACAAAGTTGGAGCCATTGTGGTTGCCCGGGCCGTACTGCAGCGGAAAGTCACCGATCTTGGTGGTGCCCATGTCTTCCATGGCCTTGATAAAGCCTTCACGCGTGAGCGCTTTGCCCGCGCGTTTGAGGCCCTCCACAAACACGCGGGCGGCAATGTAGCCCTCCAGCATGGTGTAGCTGTCGATCTTCTCGCCCGCGTCAACGCGGTCCTTGCGGTAGTCCGCCACGATGGGCAGGCGGCTGGCCTGTGGCGAGGGCACGATGCTGGCCGTGACCAGCCCTTCGATGCCGCCGTTCAAGCGCTGCGCAGAGCCCGGCGCATCGGTGATGCCCACCGATATCGTGTACAGCGGCGAGGCGCCGCCCCCGGCACGGTAGTCGCGCAGGAAAACCTCCACCATCTTGCCCGCCATGATCATCACCACCGCACCAGGCTGCGCCTTGGTGAGCGAGGCCACCTGGGCCTTGGCGTCGGTGGCGGCGATCTCCATGGGCACGGACTCCACCACCTTGACCTTGAGCCCCTGTGCAATCTGCAGGCAGGTGTCGAGGTTGGATTTGCCAAATGCGCTGTTCTGGTAGATGACCGCAATGTTGTGGATGCCCAGCGTGGCCAGGTGCCCCACGATCTTGCGAAGTTCGGCCTCGTAGCTGGCACGCACGTGGAACAGGTAGCGGTTGTGGTTGGTGCGAAACGATGTGGTGCCGACCAGCGGGGCAAACATGGGCACACCGGCCTTCTCGGCAATGGGCATGGCAGCGATCAGGTTGCCTGTGGCCACGTAGCCGATGAGGGCGAACACCTTGTCCTCATCGATCAGCTTGGTCGTGTTCTCGGCCGTCTTCTTGGGGTCGTAAGCGTCGTCGTGGGACACCAGCTCCAGCGTGCGCCCCAACACGCCACCCGTTTTATTGACCTTGTCGAAGTAGAGCGCGATGCCCGCCTTGTAGTCCACCCCAAAATCCTTGGCAGGGCCGGTGAACACGGCCGACTGCCCCACCTTGATGCGGGTGTCCGTCACTCCGGTCTCGGCAGCGGCCGGCCCCGCCCAGGCCCATCCCGCTGCTGCCGCCAGCCCCGCCATGGCAGTCCGGCGGTCGATGCATCCATCCTCCACTCCTCGACACTTCATGTAGTGCTCCTTACATCAAAGGCGCCAGTTTCGGGGCTTGTGCTCGCATCGCGCAAGTGTTTGAAGAGGTGTTTTTTGTAACCAACAGCACCCGTGTGCAGCGCACCACATCGCACGGCTGCGCAGGTGCATCACACGCTCAGGTAAGCGCGCCGCACCTCTTCGTTGGCGGCCAGCTCTTCCATGCTGGCCTGGTAGCGGATCTGGCCCTTTTCGAGCACATAGGCGCGGTCGGACACCAGCTCGGCAAAGTGCATGTTCTGCTCGGACAGCAGAATGCTCACGCCCTGCTCCTTCAGCTCCAGGATCATGTGCGCCATCTGCTCCACGATGACGGGGGCCACGCCTTCGGAGGGCTCATCCAGCAGCACCAGATAAGGGTTGCCCATGAGCGTGCGCGCCACGGTGAGCATCTGCTGCTCGCCACCACTCATGCGGCCGCCGGGGCGCTGGGGCATCTCGCCCAGGTTGGGGAAGAGCTTGAACAGGCGCTCGGGCGTCCACACCGGGGCGGCCGTGCCGTCGGGCCAGGTGCGGGCGGGTTGGCGGCCTACCTCAAGGTTCTCCATCACTGTGAGGTCGGTGAACACGCGGCGGTCTTCGGGCACAAAGCCCAGGCCCAGGCGCGCGGCGTCGTGCGGGTCGCTTTTGGAGATGTCCTTGCCCATGAACTGGATCTGGCCCTTGCGTTTGGCCAGCATGCCCATCAGCGTCTTGAGCGTGGTGGACTTGCCTGCGCCGTTGCGGCCCATCAGGGCCACGACTTCGCCCCGGCGCACGTCCAGGTCCACGTCATACAGGATTTGCGCCGCACCATACCAGGCCTGCAGCCCTTTGGCCTGCAGCAGCAGCTCTTTGGGTTCGTTGGTCGTCATGCTCATGCGGCCTCTGCAGCAGCGGCTGCCGTTTTCTTCTCGAAGGTCTTGCCGGTGCCGAAGTACACCTCCTGCACCTTGGGGTGGTCACGCAGCTCCAGCGGCTTGCCCTCGGCAATGAGGCGCCCGCGCGCCAGCACGATCATGCGGTCGGCATAGGCAAACACCACGTCCATGCTGTGCTCGGTGAAGAGCACGGCCATGTTGCGGTCGATCACCAGCTGCTTGGTAAGCGCCATGAGTTCGTTGCGCTCCTTGGGCGCCATGCCGGCGGTGGGCTCGTCCATGAGCAGCAGCTTCGGCGCGTTGGCCATCGCGATGGCCAGCTCCACGCGCTTGACGTCGCCATAGGCCAGCACGCTGCAGGGGCGGTCGGCCTGCGACTTCATACCCACCTGGTCCAGCAGCGCCAGGGCCTCGTCGCGCTTGTGGTCTGCCGCCTTGCGCCACATCGCAAACAGGCGGTTGTCGTTGGAGATCAGTGCCATCTGCACGTTCTCCACCACCGTGAGCGATGCAAAGGTTTCAGCGATCTGAAAAGTGCGACCCACACCCATGCGCCAGATGTCGCGCGGCTTGCGGCCCACCAGCTCCTGGCCATTGAGCTGGATGGAGCCGGCATCGGCAGGCAGCTGGCCGTTGACCATGTTGAAGGTGGTGGACTTGCCCGCGCCGTTGGGGCCGATCAGCGCCAGCAGCTCGCCGGCAGCCAGCTCGAAGTGGATGCCATCCACCGCCTTGACGCCGCCAAAGGACTTGCCCAGGCCAGAGACTTTGAGCAGGCTCATGCCGTGCCCTCCTTCGTGTTCTTGGCTTCGCGCTTGTTGTCAAAGATTTGCTTGATGGCGCCCGCAATGCCCTGCGGGAACAGCAGCACCAGGATCAGGATGATGGCGCCCAGCATGGCGCGCCAGTAGTCGGTGTTGCGCGCCACGGTGTCGTGCAGCCAGGTGAAGGTGACGGCGCCCACCACAGGGCCCGCCAGCGTCTGGATCCCGCCGAGCAGCACCATGACGAGGCCATCGACCGAGCGGCCCACATGCAGCGTCTCGGGCGAGATGCTGCCTTTGGAGAACGCGAACAGCGCGCCGCCCAGGCCGGCGAACAGGCCGGCGATGACGAAAGCCGTCCACTGCATGCGCTTGACGTCAATGCCGATCGCATCGGCCCGGAGCACGGAATCCCGCCCGGCCCGCAGCGCGTAACCAAACGGCGAGAACAATACGCGGCGCAACAACAGCACACCACCCACCACCAGGGCCAGCGTGAGGTAGTAGTAGTTGCGCTTGTCTGACAGCCACTCGGCCGGCCATACGCCCGTGAGGCCGTTGCTGCCGCCCGTGAAGCCGTCCCACTGGTAGCAGATGGCCCAGGTGATCTGGGCAAACGCCAGCGTCAGCATGGCCAGGTAGACGCCCGACAGGCGCACGCAGAACCAGCCATAGAGCAGCGCGCCCGCCGCCGCCGCCAGCGGCGCCAGCACCAGCGCCAGCTCCATGGGGATACCCGCCGAGCGCACCAGCAGCGCTGCGGCATAGGCGCCCAGGCCAAAGTACGCAGCGTGGCCGAACGAATGCATGCCTGCCGGGCCCATGATGAAGTGCAGGCTGGCCGCAAACAGCGCGGCAATCAGCAGGTCGATCATCAGCACCGTGAGGTATGGCGAGCCCGTGGTCAGCAACGGCAACAGCACCAGAGCAACCACCAACGCCGCGCCACCGAGCTTGAACCAGCGCTCGGGCTGGCGCAGAGGCGCCTCGGGCAGGCCGGTGTTGCGGCTCACGCCCTGCGGCTTGCCCATGAGGCCCCAGGGGCGCCAGACCAGCACCACGGCCATCACCAGAAACTCCACCACCAGCGTGAGCTTGGAGAACGACACGCTGAAACCGAAGATGTCCACCACGCCCAGCCAGATGCAGATGGCCTTGATTTCGGCGATCAACAGGGCCGCGACATAGGCGCCCGGAATGGAGCCCATGCCCCCCACCACGACCACCACAAACGCTGCGCCGATGGTGTTGAGGTCCATCTCCAGCGTGGCGGGTTCGCGCGGCAACTGCAACGCACCGCCCAGGCCCGCCAGCAGCGCGCCCAGGGCAAACACCGCCGTGAACAGCCAGGCCTGGTTCACGCCCAGGGCGCTGACCATTTCGCGGTCTTGCGTAGCAGCGCGCACCAGCGTGCCCCAGCGTGTACGGGTGAGCAGCAGCCACAAGAGGCCCAGCACCACCGGGCCCACGACGATCAGAAACAGGTCATACGAAGGGAACTGCCGCCCCAGGATGTTGACCGAGCCCGACAGCCCCGGCGCGCGCGGGCCCAGCAGTTCTTCCGGCCCCCAGAACCACAGCGCAGCGTCCTTGATGACCAGCACCAGTGCAAACGTGGCCAGCAGCTGGAACAGCTCGGGCGCCTTGTAGATGCGGCGCAGCAGCACCACCTCCACCAAAGCGCCCAGCGCCCCCACCACCACCGCCGCCAGCAGCAGCGCGGGCCAGAAGCCCAGGCCGGTGCCCAGCTTGGCCACCAGCGAATAGGCCACATAGATGCCGACCATGAAGAACGAGCCATGCGCAAAGTTGACGATGCGCGTGACACCGAAGATCAGCGACAGCCCGGCGCCCACCAGGAACAGCGAGGAGGCCCCCGCCAGTCCGTTGAGCAGCTGAACGATAAAACTCGAAAAACTCATTCCACATCCTTCGGGGTCACGGCAAGGTCCATCCCTGCAGGTCGGCGCCTGCGCTATGGTTCAGAGATCAGGGGCAGTTGGCAGGGAGAGAGCCCTCCCCGGCCTTGCGCGGCCGTCAGTCGGCGGGGCGCATTTTCTTGACTTCGTCGTTCGAGGGCTGGACTTTGCTGCCATCCACATAGCGGTAGTCCACCATCACACCCTTGCCGCCTTCGTTCTTGGTGCGGCCCACATAGCCGCCCATCGTGGACTGGTTGTCCTCGGGGCGGTAGGTGATGCGGCCAAACGGCGTGGGCACCTGCAAGCCCTTGAACGCTGCCACGAGCTTTTCAGTGTCGGTGGAGCCGGCCTTCTTCATGCCTTCGGCCAGCGACTTGATGGCGCTGTAGCCCACGATGGAGCCCAGGCGCGGGTAGTCATTGAACTTGGCCTGGTAGGCAGTCTGAAAGGCCTTGTGCTCAGGCGTCTGGATGCCGTACCAGGGGTAGCCGGTGACGATCCAGCCGTTCGGCGCTTCGTCCTTGAGCGGGTCCATGTATTCGGGCTCGCCCGTCAGCAGGCTGACCACTTCACGGCCCTGGAACAGGCCACGCGTGTTGCCTTCGCGCACAAACTTGGACAGATCGGCACCGAACAGCACGTTGAAGATCGCATCCGGCTTGGCGTCGGCCAGGGCCTGCACCACGCTACCCGAATCGACCTTGCCCAACGGGGGCGCCTGCTCGGCCACAAACTCCACATCGGGCTGGGCCGCCTTGAGCAGCTGCTTGAACGTGGCCACGGCCGACTGACCATACTCGTAGTTGGGGTACACCAGCGCCCAGCGCTTTTTCTTGAGGGCCGCTGCCTCGGGCACCATCATCGACACCTGCATGTACGTGGAGGGACGCAGGCGGTAGGTATAGCGGTTGCCGTTTTGCCAGACGATCTTGTCGGTCAGTGGCTCACCGGCCAGGAAGAAGAATTTCTTTTGCTTGGCAAAGTCGGTCAGCGCCAGCCCGATGTGCGAGAGGAACGAGCCCGTGAGCACATCGACCTTTTCGCGCGACACCAGTTCTTCGGCAGCACGCACGGCGTCACCAGGGTTGGCGTTGTCGTCGCGGATGATGAGCTGGACCTTCTTGCCCAGCACCCCACCCGATGCGTTGATCTCATCGACCGCCAGCTCCATGCCTTTCTTGTAGGGCTCCAGGAAGGCGGGTTGCGCCTTGTAGCTGTTGATCTCGCCAATCTTGATGACATCCTGGGCGTGCACCACAGGGGCCAGCGTGAATGCCAGCGCGGCTGCGGCCGTGGCACGCATGAGGTTTCGTCGCATCGTCATGGGGAAACTCCTGAAAGGTGGGTTGGGGAAGGGGAACTGGTGAGACTGCTCGGGATGGTAGTGCGCGCTCAGATCAGCGCAGTCCATCCTCGCCTTTGATTTCGGAGGCCTGAAGACCGCCAATGCGTGCCAGCGGACGGCCGCTGTCGGTCACGACGATGGCGACCACGATTTCGTTGGCGCGGGGGGCGTCGGCCACGCGGGCCTCCATGGCGTCGAAGTGGCTGCGCACATAGGCGGCATCCTTGTGGCCCAGGGGCACGTCGATGGCGGTGCCCAGGCCGCCGATCTTCTTGCTGGACGGCACCAGGGCAGCGCCTTTCTCGACCGCCACACGCAGTGGCGCCCCCAGCTTGGGGTGCAGGATGGCGGCGGCATGTTCCAGCTCGCCCGCCTCGCCCACGATGGCGGCCTTGCCGTAGCTCTGTGCCTGGCCGGGCTCAATGCCCAGGGCTGCGACGCAACGGGCACCCAGCAGTGCGCCCAACTCTTCACCGATGGCCACGAGTTCGTCGAGGTTCTCGACATAGCGGCCCGCGCAGGGGTTCTCGATGACGGCCATGGCCAGGGCCTTGCGCACAGGCGGCTGTACGTCGCGCCCCATCTCCACGCGGACTTCGTCGGTTTGAACAATGATCTTCCGGATCTTGGCGGGCATGTGTGGGTCTCCTAGGGTCTTGTGGTTGGCAGTGGATCAGCGCAGGCCGTTCCACTGGCTGATGTCTGCGGCCTTGAGGCCTCCAACGCGTGCATGGATGCGAGCGCCGGTGGACATGGCCAGGATGAAGACGATTTCATCCGATGTGGGTGCGCCGGGCACCCGCACTTCGATGGCATCAAAATGGCTGCGCACGTAGCTCGCGTTGATGTGGGTGAGCGGCACATCCAGCGCCGCGCCGGGGCCGCCCACCTTCTTGGTGGAAGGCACGATGGACAGTGCATTGGCGGGTTGCCCGGTCTTCTCTTCGGCAAGGCCTTTGGCGTAGGCGTTGCGGTCGCCCTTCCAGCCCAGCAGCTCGCGCATGGCATAACCACCAGGCACATGCCACAGCGCACCGTGCTCCAGCTCGCCAGCTGCCCCCACGATGGCGCCCTTGCCATAGGTCTCGATGCGCTCGGCGGGCACAGCCATGGCCTTGAGCAGGCGCTGGGCCATGTCCAGCCCCACGTCCTGCAGGGCATCCATCATGGGGAGGATGTCGGGTTCGTACCGGCCCGCAAACGGGTTGGTCAGCACCGCGCCGATGGCACCACGCAGCAGCGGCACCTCAGCCACCGGCCCGAATTCGTGCCGGATTTCCTCAAGATGGGTGAAAACGCGTCGTATCTGGATCATTTTGGAGACCTGTGCAATTCGTTAAGCAAATACTGAACCAACTTCCGATTTCATCACCGCTTGTGGGGACCACACAGCACCGGCCAGGGCTTGCGGTGCTGCGGTCGCCAGAAACTGCCCCTGGCACGCCAGCAGCGCAAACCACAGCAGGCCGCTGGACTGCAATTCTTGCGCTTTTTGCAACCCCTGCTGCAAAGCCCGGCGAACCTGCTCTTCGGGCAAGTCAGGCACATCCACGGTGACAGGAATGGCACCCAGGTCACTGTCGTCCCGCACCAGCCACGCAGGCATGCGACCAATGCGCGCGTCCTGCACATTGACCGCATTGGCCACAATGGTCGCTGCCGCATCGGCCTGCGCGGCCGTGCGCGCCAGCACCGTGACGCTGTCCGCAATGCCCAGCGACTGGCTGCGCCCGCGCCACCCACTGGTGGCCACACCGCGCACCGGCATGGCGCTGTCGATGCGGATCTGCCCATCCAGCACCAAACCGTTGCGCAACTGTGCAGCGTTGAGTGCAGCGATATCAGCGTACACCCCCACCGTGACCGACTGGCCCGGCGCCAGGTGCAGCGCAATGTCGCCCCCATTGTTGACCCAGGCCCGGTCTATGCCCTGCTGGTCGTAGCACGCCAGAGTTTCCTGGGCCACCGCACCCGCCACCGCAGCCATCGACGTGATGAAGCCTGCGCGGTAGGGGCTGCAGGCCGCCCACATGCGACGCGCCACCACGCCCTGCAGCGTGCAGTGCGCACCCACCGGCGCCCGCAGGCCTGGGAGTTCACTCACCAGCTCCTGCAGCAGCCCTTCAAAACGTTGCCAGGCGCGCTCGTGCGCGTGGGTCACGGCGTCGTGCGCCCCTTCGGCCTGAAGGATGAGGTCCATCGGGCCATGCTGGAAGTGCCAGCGGCCGTCGGAAAGGAGTTTGCGGCAAGCGTTCACAGCGCGGCTCACTCAGCCTAGCAGGGGTGGGCGGCCCAGCGGCCACGGATTGGCCGCAGGCAAGGTCTGCCACACGCGCGCCTGCGGCGCACCGTCGTTGTGCCACGCACCGCGCTCCAGCACTTCGCGCAGGCTGCGAATTTGTTCGGTGTGCCCGCCCAGCGCTTCGTAGTCCGCGCGGCGCATGCTGAACTCGATGGGCGCCACGATGGCGGGGGTGGGCACGGTGCCAAAGCTGTTGTCCGGCATGCGCAGCACGTCGGCCATCACGGTGATACCGCCGCCCGGCCACACATAGGCCGGTGCGCCGCCACAGGTCACATTGACCAGCGCATTCTTGATGGAACGGGTGAGCAGCACCGGGTTTTCGGTAACACCTGCGCGCAGGCTGCCGCCCGCACCGCCGAGGAACAGCACAGACGCCAGCGAAGGCTCACAGTTTTCGCCGATGCGGTCCACGATGCGGCGCACCTCGACGGGCATCTCGGCTTCCACCGGATTCAGTTGCTCGTCCAGCACGTACCAGGATGCGTGCTCCCCCGTGGTGGAGGTCATCAAGAGGCGCAACCCCTGCCAGGCGACGGATTCGTCCCAGCCCTCGATGATGGACAGCGGGTCGGCAATGTCGGTGCCACCCCAGCCGGTGCCCGGGTTCGCCACCTGAAAATAGCGGCCCGGCGTGGACTTGCGCCCGCGCATCTGGATGCCCGAGGGCTTCATGTCCAGACAGCGACCCGCCTGATGCTCGGTGAGCACGCCGGTGATGTGGTCGTCCACCACCACCACCTCGTCGGCATGGCCGAAGAACTGGCGCGCAAAGATACCAATGGCCGCCGAACCGCAGCCCACGCGCATGCGCTGCTCGGCCACACCGTTGACGATGGGTGCGCGCCCGGCCTGGATCACCAGCTGCGAGCCGCCGTCGATGGTGAACTCCACGGCCTGCTTGTTGCCCAGCGCCTGCATCATCTCAGCGGTGATGCGGCCTTCCTTCTTGGTACCACCCGTGAGGTGGTGCACGCCGCCGAGCGACAGCATCTGTGAGCCGTATTCCGCCGTGGTCACGTGGCCCACCACCTCGCCCTTGCAACGCACGTTGGCCTGCTCGGAGCCGAGGAAGCGATCGGTGTCGATCTTCACCTTGAAGCTGCAGTAGCTGAAGATGCCCTCAGTGACCACCGTGACCATGTCCACACCATCGGTTTGGGAACCCACGATGAAGGGCGCTGGCTTGTAGTCGGGGTAGGTGGTGGACGAGCCCACGCCCGTCACGAACACCTCTTCAGACAGCAGCAGGTCGCCGTTCCATGCGGGTTCTGAAGCCACTGCGGTCTCTGCGTCTTCTGCAGCCGGGGCGCGGCCCGCAAACGGCACCAGCGTGGCCTCGCCCGCCTCCAGGGTCTTGCGCAGCAGCACCACCGGGTCCAGCCGCACAAGCACGCCTGCGTGGTTGGCATAACGGTCGCAGGCCCCTGCGCGGCCTTCGGAAATCTGGCACAGCACCGGACACGCATTGCACTCGACCTTGGCAGCGTTCATGCGCTCGTTGCGGGGCCGGGCGCGCTCGAGCACCTGCGGCAGATCCGGCGCATCCATGCCAGGTAGCCCGTCGGTCTTGGTGTGTTCAGTCATCGTGGCGGCCCATTCATTGCATTGTGGCAAGTGCTTGTACGCGCATTGCATTTTGTGTAGCATTCACTTAACTTAAATGTTGTGAACACTACATTCGATGTCAATGTAGCGGAATCAATCAGACTCTGCAATGGTGTTTTTGCGCCCCCAAAAATGGTGCATGAGGAGCCCCAAAATGACGCACGTTGTGACAGACGCCTGCATTCGGTGCAAGTACACCGACTGCGTCGATGTGTGCCCCGTGGACTGCTTCAAGGAGGGGCCGGAATACCTGGTCATTGACCCGGGCGAATGCATCGACTGCGCGGTGTGCATTCCGGAGTGCCCGGCCAACGCCATCTATGCCGAAGACGACCTGCCCGAGGGCATGGAAATCTTCCTGCAGTTCAACAAAAAGCTGGCGCCCACGCTGCCCACAATCACCAAAAGAAAAGCGGCTTTGCCAGATGCGGAACAATGGAGGGTTGTGAGCCACAAGCTTTCAGGCCTGAACATTGCGCTGTAGAGCGCTTGGGGCCCTGAATCTGAGCCAGCTTCAGCCAGATTTCTTATTTGTTTCCAACTTTTCCATCTAACGCACCATGAGCGCCTTTCTTGACGAACGCGTCCTGACGGTCCACCACTGGACGGACCGCCTTTTCTCCTTCACCACCACGCGCGACACCGCGCTGCGCTTCTCCAACGGCCATTTCACGATGATTGGCCTGCGCGGCGAAAACGGCAAACCCCTGCTGCGCGCCTATAGCATCGTGAGCCCCAACTACGAAGAGCACCTGGAGTTCCTGTCCATCAAGGTGCCCGACGGCCCGCTGACCTCGCGCCTGCAGCACATCAAGGTGGGTGACACCATCGTGGTCGGCAAGAAGCCCACGGGCACCCTGCTGATCGACTACCTGCTGCCCGCCAAGCGCCTGTACATGCTGTCCACCGGCACGGGCGTGGCCCCGTTCCTGAGCCTGATCCGCGACCCCGAGACTTATGAGAAATTCGAGGAAGTCATCCTGGTGCACGGCGTGCGCGAGGTGAAGGAGCTGGCCTACCACGACTACATCACGCAGGAGCTGCCGCAGCACGAGTTCCTGGGCGAGATGGTCACCAAGCAGCTCAAGTACTACCCCACCGTGACGCGCGAGCCCTTCAAGCACCAGGGCCGTGTGACCACCGTCATCGAAAACGGCCAGCTGGCGCGCGACCTGGGCCTGCCCGCGCTCAACCCCGTGGAAGACCGCGTGATGATCTGCGGCAGCCCCGAGATGCTGCGCGACCTCAAGCACATGATGGAAGAGCGTGGCTTCAAGGAAGGCAACACCACGAAGCCTGGCGACTTCGTGATCGAACGCGCGTTCGCAGAGCAGTGATCCCCCGGCGGCCCCCCTTACCGGGGGCCCGCCTCATCCACCAGGACCCGCCATGTCTGCCACTCCCACCAAGACCCGGACCGCGTCCCCCCGCGCCGCCTCTGCCCGCAAGACGGGCGTGCGCGAGCAGGCCGCACAGACCACGCGCGACAACATCCTGAAGGCGGCGACCAAGGTGTTCGCCCGCTACGGCTACGAAGGCGGCAGCGTGGAGAAGATCTCCAAGGCGGCCAAGTCGTTCGACCGGATGATTTACTACTACTTTGGCAGCAAGGAAGGCCTGTTCATCGAGGTGCTGGAGGAAACCTACCGGCGCATGAACGATGCGGAGTCCAAGCTGGACCTGGACACCGCCAAGCCGGTGGAGGCGCTGCAGGCGGTGATCCGCTTTGTGGTGGGCTACTACCGCAAGAACCCCGAGTTCATCACGCTGCTCAACACTGAGAACCTGCACAAGGGCAAGCACATCTCCAAGTCGATGCGCGCCCGTGAATACTCGTCGCCCGCCATCGAGGTGATCCGCCGCGTGCTCGAAAGCGGCCAGACGCAGGGGCTGTTCCGCAAGGATGTGTCGGCGCGCGATGTGTACCTGCTGATTGCCGCCACGGGCTACTTCTACATGTCCAACCGGCACACGCTGTCGGCCTTTCTGGGCGAAGACCTGGAGACGCCCGACGCGCTGGCGCACTGGGAATCGTTTGTCATCGACAGCGTGCTGCGCACTGTGGCGCCCGGCCCCAGTCTGCCCAAGGGCAGGGTCGCAGCGGCCTGAATCAACTAGAGATTTTTCCCTGCGGGGTGCCGCGTGGTGCCCCGCCCACCACCCCACGAGGAGAATCCATGGCAGAAGCAGCAGCAGGCGGCAAATCGGGCAAGGTCGTCATCCAGAACATCGGTCTTTTGTTGTCGGGCGACCTGGACCGCCCCATCCTCGACGCCGACACCATCGTGGTGAATGACGGACTCATCGTGGCCGTGGGCCGCTACAAGGACTGCGACACCGGCCACGCCAACACCGTGATCGACGCACGCCAGACCTGCGTGGCGCCGGGCCTGATCGACAGCCATGTGCACCCCGTGTTTGGCGACTGGACGCCACGCCAGAACCAGATCGGCTGGATCGACTCGACCATGAACGGCGGCGTGACCACCATGGTGTCGGCCGGCGAAGTGCACCTGCCCGGCCGCCCCAAGGACATCGTGGGCCTGAAGGCGCTGGCCATCACGGCGCAGCGCTCGTTCGACAACTTCCGCCCCGGCGGCGTGAAGGTGATTGCAGGCGCCCCGGTGATCGAGAAAGGCATGACCGAGCAGGACTTCAAGGACCTGGCCGACGCGGGCGTGACGCTGCTGGGCGAAGTGGGCCTGGGCTCCGTCAAGGCCGGCTACGAGGCCCAGCAGATGGTGGCGTGGGCGCGCAAGCACGGCATCCAGAGCACCATCCACACGGGCGGCCCGTCCATCCCGGGCTCGGGGCTGATCGACAAGGACGTGGTGCTGGAGGCCGACGCCGACGTGATCGGCCACATCAACGGCGGCCACACCTCGCTGCCCTGGCAGCACGTGTGCGAGCTGTGCGAGAAGTCGTCCCGCGCGATCGAGCTGGTGCACAACGGCAACGAGAAGATCGCCATCCAGGCCGCGCGCGCGGCCATCGAGCTCAAGTGCCCGCACCGCGTGATTTTGGGCACCGACGGCCCGGCTGGCTCGGGCGTGCAGCCCCTGGGCATGCTGCGCATGATTGCGCTGATATCGAGCTTTGCCGACATCCCCGCCGAGCTGGTGTTCTGCTTTGCCACGGGCAACACGGCGCGCATCCGCAACCTGAACTGCGGCCTCATCGAGGTAGGCCGCGCGGCCGACTTCGTCTTCATGGACCGCGCCCAGCACACCGCCGGCGCCACGCTGCTCGAAAGCGTACAGCTGGGCGACATCCCGGGCATCGGCATGGTGATGATCGACGGCCTGGTGCGCTGCGGGCGCAGCCGCAATACACCACCCGCGACCGAGATCCCGGTGGTGCTGTAGCCCACGCTCATCCCACAAAAAAGCCCGCAATCAGCGGGCTTTCTGTTGGGAGAGGTGCGGTCGAATCAATACGTGTCCGCCACTCGCACCGCGCCGGGCTGTGCACGCGGGTAAGGTTCTTCAGCGCGCATGGCGGCGCCATCGTCCACGCGGAAGCCTTTGCCCTGCAGCACGACGGGCGTGCTCACGGCGGTGGGCTGTGCGCGGGTGAAGCGGCGCACCGAGCCGTCTTCCATACGCACCGCGATCTGGTAGACCGTCTGCGTGCGCGTGCGCTCTTCCACCTTGTGGCCCACGTAGCCGCCGCCCACGGCGCCCAGCACAGTGGCGGCCGTACGGCCCGAGCCCTTGCCCACCTGGTTGCCCACCACGGCCCCCAACACACCGCCCGCCACCGCCCCTACGCCTGTGGCCGGGGCCGCCTGCTGCACGGCTTGCACCGACTCGACGCGGCCACAGGTGGCACACAGGGGGGCCTGTGCGGCAGTGCGCAGCGGTGGCTGCTGCTGTGGCTGGTATTGCTGCGGGGGCTGCCCGGCATAACCTTGCGAAGCTGCGGGCGGTTGATTTGCTACATTATTGGTAGCAATATTTCTATTACCAATAAGCGCTGGCGCCGGTTTTTTTTGCAAATTCTCAGCTCTTGGCACTCCTGGCGCAGGCTGCGCCGTCATGGCCAAGGGTTGCGCGTCGGCGGCGGCGGACTTGCCCGCGTTCTGCACCACCAGCGTCGTGCCCAGCGCCACCACGCTCACGCCCAGCACGCCGATAGCGACCCACAGCCACTTGAGGGAAGGGCTGGCCGCGCCGCCAAAGGCGCCAGCCTGTGCCACAGGAACGGCGGAAGTGTTGGTGGAAGGCGAAACGACAAGACTCATGATTTTTCTCCGAAAGATCCAGAAAGCTCTGGATGAATGGCCGCCAGCGTAACCAGCCAGCCCGGAAATCCGGGCGTAGCGTCTGTAAAGGACGTAAGAACCTGTTTAAGAACCAGCCTATTGCGGCACATGCAGACGCCCCCGCGCTGCAGGCAGCGCACCCAGCTCCTGAAAAGCCCGGGCGCAGCTGGCTGAAAACAACAGCACCGCCGACGAGAAATAGATCCACATCAGCAGCACCACCAGCGACCCCGCTGCGCCATAGGCCGACACCACCGCCGCCGTGGCCAGGTACCAGGCCAGCAGCTGCTTGCCCACCGTGAACAGCGTGGCGCCCACCACAGCCCCAGCCATGATGCAGCGCGGCGGCGGCTTGGCCCCGGCGCCAATGCGCATCAAGCCCACAAACAGTGCCACGGCAAACCCAAAGGCCACCACTTCATTGACCAGCTGCATTGCCGGTGCCAGCGGCGCCAGCGCCAGGCGCGAGCCCGCCCAGCCCGCCAGCAGGTGGATCAGCGTGGACAGCGCCAGCGACACCAGCAGCAAAAAACCCAGCGCCAGCACATAGGCCAGCCCCCGCAGGCGCAGCGACGCCATGCGCCACCAGGCGGCCCGCTGCGGCACAGGGCCTTCGCCGCGCCACAGGTGCTCCAGTGCCGACTGCAACTCGACAAACACCCCGGTGGCGCCTGAGACCAGCACCACAAACCCCACCAGCGATGCCAGCCGCCCCTCGGCCGGGGCCTGCGCACTGGCCATCGCCTGCCGCACCACGTCGGCCACCTGCTGCCCCATCACAGCCTGCACCTGTGCGATGAGATTGCTTTCCAGATAGCTGCGGTCCATCCACCAGCCCAGCACCCCCACCAGCAACAGCAACAGGGGCGCCAGGCTGAGCATGCCGTAGAACGACATGGCGGCGCTCATGCGCAGCCCGTCGGCGTCCAGCCAGAGCGTGGTGGCGCGCCAGAAAGGCTGGAGCAGGGTCCACACGGGTTTGACAAGGCGCAGTGCGCGGCGCTTCAGGGAGGGTGCTGCCATATGCGGCTAGCCTACGGCGGCAGCCACCGCGCGTCCACCCGCGTTTCGCTGCAACTGCGGTAGGCCCGATCCCACATCGACGCCATAGCCCCCTGCAACAGTGGCCCTGCCTGTTGCCCAGGTGACCTCCCACCCCCCACGCGCGCGGATATTCTCAGGGCCGACACCCATCCACCCGGAGACACCGCCCCATGCACCCCCACGCCTTTGCCCACCTGCGCGCCGCACTCCAGACCCACGTCGACCAGGGTCTGCTGCCCGGCGCAGTGGCCCTGGTGCACCACCAAGGGCGCACGGTGCTGCACGAAGCCGTGGGCGCCCAGCGGCCCGGGGCAGGCGCGCCCGCCATGGCGCCCGACACCGTGTTCCGCATCTACTCCATGACCAAACCCATCGCCTCGCTGGCAGCGCTGATGCTCATGGAAGAAGGCCGCCTGCTGCTGTCGCACCCCGTCTCGCACTACCTGCCTGCGTTTGCGGGGCAGCGGGTGTACGACGAAGCCACCGGCACCACCAGCCCCGCAGCGCGCGAGGCCACGGTGCACGACCTGCTGCGCCACACCGCAGGGCTGAGCTATGCGTGGGAGGCCGGCACGGTGCCCGACCAATACCG
The DNA here is from genome assembly GCF_057597245.1 of Acidovorax sp. NN32. Lineage (NCBI taxonomy): Bacteria > Pseudomonadati > Pseudomonadota > Betaproteobacteria > Burkholderiales > Comamonadaceae > Acidovorax > Acidovorax sp. NN32. The sequence goes on along the minus strand of NZ_CP199679.1, from coordinate 273,860 downwards.
GGCGGCCCGCGTCGGCTCGCGGCGCCACAGCAATGCCGAGCTGGTGGCCGCGCTCGGCCCGCTGCCGCTGGTGCACCAGCCTGGCAGCCGCTGGGAATACAGCCGCGCCACCGATGTGCTGGGTGCGGTACTGGAGGTGGTCGAAGGCGAGAGCCTGGGCCCCCTCCTGAAACGCCGTATTCTGGAACCCCTGGGCATGCACGACACCGGGTTTTCGGTACTGCCCCACCGCCTGACCGACACCGCCGAGCCGTTCGCGCGCGACCCGCAGACCGGGGCCGAGGTGGCGTTGATCGATGTCTCGGCCCCGCCCGCGTTTGAATCCGCTGGCGGCGGGCTGGTGTCCACCGCCAGCGACTACGCACGCTTTTTGCAGCTGATGCTGGGCCAGGGCACCGTACAAGGCCCGGACGGCCACACCCTCCGCCTGGCCAGCCGCGCCACCGTCGGTTTCATGACCGCCGACCACCTGGGCAACATCCCCCCGGTGGGCGACATCCTGCCCGCAGGCTACGGCTTTGGCCTGGGCGTGGCCGTTCGCAAGGCCACCGGCCTGGCATCCAGCCCCGGTTCGGCAGGCACCTACAGCTGGAGCGGACTGGGCGGCACCTTCTTTTTGGTAGACCCTGCCGAAGACCTGTTCGCCATCCTGCTCACCCAGGCGCCGGGCCAACTGCGCACCCTGTGCGAGCTGTATCCGGCGCTGGTCTACGCTGCACTGTGAGAGAGAGGCCCACCTGAGCGGCTTCGCCGCTTCCCACTGCTCTCGCCCTGCGCGCGGGCGGGGGGACGATGCCCTCGCAGCAGGGCGGCCCTTGCTCGGCATCCACTGGCTTGGGCCGCGCCAGTCGCAACGGCTGCTGGTGGCGCCCTGCGCCGAAGGCCCGCGGGCGCCCGCGCGCTTACACTCGGCGTCCAGTCTCGGGAAACATGCAGCAGGCCCAGCGCCCCACTCGCAGGCCCGTCAACCAGATCCTTTTTCCTATCTATGCAGATCCGCTGCGCACTGGTCGGCATGCCCGGCTCCGGCAAATCCACCATCGGCCGCCAGCTGGCCCACCGGGCGGGGGTGCCCTTCATCGACCTGGACCACCGGCTGGAACAGACCATCGGCACCACCATCCGCAGCTTCTTCGAGGCCGAGGGCGAAGCCCGCTTTCGCGACCTGGAGTCGCAGGCCCTGGCCGACGTGGCCGGGCAAGCTGGTGGCATGGTCCTGTCCACCGGCGGCGGCGCCGTGCTGCGCCCCGAAAATCGAGAAACCCTGCGCCAGTTTGGCAACGTGCTGTACCTGCGCGCCTCGCCCGAAGAAATCTACCGGCGCGTCAAACACGACCGGACCCGCCCCCTGCTGCAAGGCGGCAACCCCATGGACAAGCTGCGCGACCTGTACGCCCAGCGCGATGGCCTGTACCGCGAAACCGCCCACTACGTCATCGAAACCGGCCGCCCCACTGTGCACACGCTGGTCAACATGATCATGATGCAGCTGGAGATGGCGGCGGGGGCACAGGGGGAGCAAGTGCCGCACGGCGCGTCCGATGCCCCAACCTTTTCGGGCGCGCCGCACGACGACCGCGTTTGAATCATTTGCTATTAAATAGATAGCATTTTGCGCTTTACCGGCAAGCGCTAGCCGCCATTTTCATGCCCCCTGCAGCAGCGAGCAGCCCCCCTACCGCGCCTGCAACTGCCCCTCAAACACACAGGCAGCGCCCCGATAGGCACCGCAACCCGTCTCGGACACCCAGGCCCGGCGCCCGTCGGGATCCACCCGCACCTGGACCTCGCAAGCAGCAGCGTCGGGCTCGGGCCGGTAGGGCTTGAGCACCAAGGTGCCTCGTTGCCACTGCCCCAGGCTGTCCAGACCGCCGCTGCACTGCGGCGATCCAACCGTGAGCGCTGCCGCCACCAGGCCGCGTTCAGCATCCAACACGATGAGTCGCAACTGCAACTGCCCCACCAGGGCCGGGCCTTCCCAATGCGCCGCGAGGCGGCTGGCTGGCAAGGTCGAACTGGCGGCAAGAGCAGGCGCCTGGGCCTGGGCCCAGCAGACGGGCTGGGCCAGTGCCAGCGCGGTCCACAGCGCTTTTCGCGCTCCAGCACACGCCACGCTGCGCGCCACGGCACCAAAACGTACAAGGGAGCGAAGTCGAGCGGACAAGGAACAAGTCATGGCAGAAGTCGGGCGATTCAACGGAAGTTGGCGGGCACTATGCGCTGCTCAATGTACTGCCACAGGTACGCCGTGTAAGCCTTGGCTGCACTGCCGTCGTGGGCGTCGATCATCGCCTGGCGCTTGTCGGCATCAGCCACGTGGTTTTTCAGCAGGCCTTCAGCGCGCGCATCGGTCAGCGTGCCTTTGAGGATTTGCGCGGCACCATTCGCCCCCTCGTGGTGGACCAGATAGATGTACTGCGCTTTCTTGTCTGCGGACAGATCGGCAGGCACCAGAGGGGTGCCATCGTCGTTGGTGCGGGCGCTCAGTTGGGTGAAGTAACCCTTGTCCAGCTCAGCCGCAGCCACGATGGAGGTGGTGGCGTCAAAGCGCAAGTTCAGCAGCGCAGCCCGGTCCACCACCTGGTTGGCATCGTTCACCTGCCCCAGGGACTTGGCCTGTTCATTGACGTAGCTGCCCGGCTTGGTGGCCGATTCGATCCAGGTGCTTTCCAGAAATTGCGTCAAGCCCCCAGCCTTGCTGGTGGTGTTGTAGCTCTGCGGGTCCCAGGTGGCCGAGAGTTCACGGCGCAGGGCCTTCCACTCGGCGGCCCCCGCCTTGTCCAGCTTGGCTTTGGGGTCCAGCTGCGGATGCAGCTCGCCAAAAAAGCGCTGGTTGGTGGCATCGTCCAGACGCTTGCCGCGCAGCGGGCCCGCTTCTGCAGATATCACGGCCGCAATCGTGGCGCGTGGGTAGCCCGTGCGATCCGCAGCCAGGGTAATGGCGTCGCGATAAATCTCGTTCACGCCCAGTCGCAATGGATCGGTCCGGTCGCGCTCGGCATTCCGCAACGCTGTCAAAGCATTGGGCGCAGGCACGGTGCCAGCCCCCCAGAACGGCGTGGAGTTGGCGCTTTGCGCGGTGTTGCTGCTGGCGGTGGGGTTGAGGGTATCGGCCTGCGCCAGCATCAAGCCGGATTGCAAAGACGTCGCGGTGCTTTCGTTAGCAAAGCCCGTCCCCTGAGACAAACTGGGGTCCGTAGGCGCTGCAGCAGCACCACTGCCGGAAAGTGCCCAAGTACTGGTGTTGGTAGTGATTTGCATGGTGAAGAGCTGTCGGTATTGATCCATCCCTGGGCACGATGGGCAGTGGGCCTCAGGCCATCCCTTGGGGCATCTGCCACTTGATGCAGCCATGGGGGATGAACGTGATTGAACCGGTTTTACCTTCGTATAGCTATACAGGCGATTCCTAGCTAGGAATCTCCCTAGCTGGGAAGAACACCTACCCACAGAGAGAAGAACCGCCCGGCCACACCAAGGGCTCGGGACGGAACCCTGCGTTCGATCTAGCGGAAAGTCTGGTCAGGAGTCTTGATCGGGCAGCCCGAGCTTTCGCCCTGCCTGTCGAGGGACTGTTCAGCGGAGACGCCCTGGCTTGGACAGGGCCAGCCCGAACGGGCGGGGGGAAACGGGCGGGACAAAGGACGAGGGCAACGGGTGCGACATGTTGTCACAAGGTCCTCAAAATCAAGCCGAATCAGCCTCCAGCGCTTTATCCGCAAGCGTAAATTGCTACACAATTAATAGCAATATGCATCCAACGGCATCACAGATTAGGCGCCAGCAACCGCTCCAACACCTTCTCATCCATGCCCCGGCGCTGGGCCATGTCGTGCAGCTGGTCTTCGCCGATCTTGCCGACGTTGAAGTACACGGCATCAGGGTGGCCGATGTAGAAGCCGCTCACGCTGGCGGCGGGCATCATGGCCAGGCTTTCGGTGAGCGACATGCCGATCTCGCCAGCCTGCAGCACGCGGAACAGGTCGGTCTTGGCGCTGTGGTCGGGGCAGGCGGGGTAGCCGGGCGCGGGGCGGATGCCCTGGTACTTCTCGGCAATCATGTCGTCGTTACTCAGCGCTTCACCGGCAGCGTAGCCCCACAGGTCGGTGCGCACGCGGTGGTGCAGGGCTTCTGCAAAGGCTTCGGCCAGGCGGTCGGCCAGGCTCTTGAACATGATGGCGGAGTAGTCGTCCAGCGCGTCGATGAAGGCCTTTTCCTTCTTCTCGATCCCGAGGCCCGCCGTCACGGCGAACATGCCGGCGTAGTCGGCAATGCCGCTGCTCTTGGGCGCTACAAAGTCGGCCAGGCAGCGGCTGGGGCGGGTCACGCCGTCGATGGTGTGTTTTTCGGCCTGCTGGCGCAGGCCGTACCAGGTCATGGCCACCTCGGTGCGGGTGTCGTCGGTGTAGAACTCGATGTCGTCGTCATTCACGCTGTTGGCGGGCAGCAGGGCCATCACGCCGCTGGCCGTGAGCCACCGGCCTTCGATGATCTTCTTGAGCATGGCCTGCCCATCGGCAAACACACGCGTGGCTTCCACGCCCACGATCTCGTCGGTGAGGATGGCGGGGTACGGGCCGGCCAGGTCCCAGGTCTGGAAGAACGGGCCCCAGTCGATGTACTTGGCCAGCTCGCCCAGGTCGAAGTTCTTGAACACGCGGCGGCCCAGCGCGCGGGGCACGGTGGGCTGGTAGGCAGACCAGTCCACCGGGGTCTTGTTGGCGCGGATCTTGGCCAGGGGCCACAGGGGCGTGGCCTTTTTGTTGGCGTGCTGGGTGCGGACCTTGTCGTAGTCCGCGTTGAGCTCGTCCACGTAGTTCTGCACGCCGTCGCCCAGCAGGCTCTGCGCCACGCTCACGCTGCGCGAGGCGTCGGGCACATAGACCACGGGACCTTCGTAGTGCGGAGCGATCTTGACGGCGGTGTGCACGCGGCTGGTGGTGGCGCCGCCGATCAGCAGCGGGATCTTCTTGATGCGGAAGTGCTCGTCCTTCTGCATCTCGCCCGCCACGTACTGCATTTCTTCGAGGCTGGGGGTGATCAGGCCCGACAGGCCCACGATGTCTGCGCCCTCGACCTTGGCGCGCGCCAAAATCTCGTGGCAGGGCACCATCACGCCCATGTTCACCACCTCGAAGTTATTGCACTGAAGCACCACGGTGACGATGTTCTTGCCGATGTCGTGCACGTCGCCCTTCACGGTGGCGATGACGATCTTGCCCTTGCTGCGCACGTCGCGCCCGGCCAGTTCGTCCTGGCGCTTTTCTTCCTCGATGTAGGGGATGAGATGGGCCACGGCCTGCTTCATCACGCGTGCGCTTTTCACCACCTGGGGCAAAAACATCTTGCCCGCACCAAACAGATCGCCCACCACGTTCATGCCGTCCATGAGCGGGCCTTCGATCACGTGCAGCGGGCGGCCGCCCTTGGCCAGGATCTCGCGGTATGCCTCTTCGGTGTCTTCGGTGATGAAGTCGGTGATGCCATGCACCAGCGCGTGCGACAGGCGTTCGCCCACGGTCTTGGGGTGCTCGGGCGTTCCGCGCCATTCGAGCTTCTTGCTTTCGTCCTTGGCGCCGCTCTTGGCGGTTTCGGCGATCTCGACCAGGCGCTCACCAGCATCCGGGCGGCGGTTGAGCACCACGTCTTCCACGCGCTCGCGCAGCACGGGCTCCAGGTCGTCGTACACACCCACCATGCCCGCGTTGACGATGCCCATGTCCATGCCGGCCTTGATGGCGTGGTACAGAAACACGGTGTGGATGGCTTCGCGCACCGGGTCGTTGCCGCGGAAGCTGAACGACACGTTCGATACCCCACCCGACACCTTGGCGCCGGGCAGGTTCTGCTTGATCCAGCGCGTGGCCTCGATGAAATCGACGGCGTAGTTGTTGTGCTCTTCAATGCCGGTGGCTACGGCAAAGATGTTGGGGTCGAAGATGATGTCCTCGGGCGGGAAGCCCACTTCATCGACCAGGATGCGGTAGGCGCGTTCGCAGATTTCGATCTTGCGCTCGTAGGTGTCGGCCTGGCCTTTTTCGTCAAACGCCATGACCACGGCAGCGGCGCCGTAGCGGCGCACCAGGCGCGCCTCGTGCTTGAACTTGTCCACGCCCTCCTTCATGGAGATGGAGTTGACGATGCCCTTGCCCTGCACGCAGCGCAGACCGGCCTCGATCACCTCCCACTTGGAGCTGTCCACCATGATGGGCACGCGGGCGATGTCGGGCTCGGACGCGATGAGCTGCAGAAAGCGCACCATGGCGGCCTTGCTGTCGAGCATGGCCTCGTCCATGTTGATGTCGATGACCTGGGCGCCGTTCTCCACCTGCTGGCGCGCCACGGCCAGGGCCTCTTCGTACTGGCCATTCAGGATCATGCGCGCGAACGCCTTGGAGCCGGTGACGTTGGTGCGCTCGCCGATGTTGACGAACAAGGTGCCCTCGCCAATGGAGACGGGCTCCAGACCGGACAGCTTCATGGGGGGCAGGGATACAGCAGACATAGGACTCACTCACCTGTGCAGGGGCAGCAGAAAAACAGGTGAGCGTCGTTGCGGTGTACGGTGGGGTGCGCGGGGCCCAAGCCTGACGAATCGCCATGCACCAAGCCGGGCATGGCAAGTCGCTGCAACGCTCCTTGGGCCGAGGGGCGATTGTAAGTTGCCCGCCCGGGATCAGCGCACTGGGCGGCGGCCCCGAAGTGCGGCCAGCAGCATCAAGCCCGCCATCAGCCACAAAGCCCACTCGGACAACGACGGAATCGCGCTCGCGGCCACTGCCGTGATGGTGTCGGTATCGGTGGCGCTGTTGTTGCCGGGGTTAGGGTCGGTCACGCCACCCGGGGCCGCGACCGTCGCGGTGTTGACCAGCGTCCCTGTGGCCGACGCGCTCACCGTGGCGGTGACGGTGTAGGTCACCGATCCACCCGCGGGCAGGTTGACGACATCGTTGATGCTGCCGCTGCCCGCCGCCGTGCAGGTGCCGCCGCCGGAGCCCACGCAGGTCCAGGTGCCGGTCAGCACGGCGGGCAGGGTGTCTGCCACCGTCGCGCCAGGGGCGTTGGACGGTCCGGCATTGCTGGCGGTGATGGTGTAGGTCACCGAGCCGCCAGCGTTGGCCGTGGTCACGCCATCGGTCTTGGTGATGGTCAGGTCGGCTTGCGATGCGATGGTGTCGGAATCCGTGGCGCTGTTGTTGCCCGGATTGGGGTCGGTCACCCCGCCCGGCGCTGTCACCGTCGCGGTGTTCACCAGCGTTCCGCTGGCCGCAGCACTCACTGTTGCGCTCACCGTATAGGTCACCGATCCACCGGCGGGCAGGTTGACGCTATCGTTGATGTTGCCGCTGCCCGCTGCCGTGCAGGTGCCGCCACCCGCACCCACGCAGGTCCAGGTGCCGGTGAGCGCTGCGGGGAAGGTATCCGCCACCGTGGCCCCCGACGCATTGGACGGCCCCGCGTTGCTGGCGGTGATGGTGTAGGTCACCGACCCGCCCGGGACGGCCGTGGTCACGCCGTCCGTTTTGGTAATGGACAGATCGGCCTGCGGCGTGATGGTGTCGGAGTCCGTGGCGCTGTTGTTGCCCGGGACGGGATCGGTCACTCCGCCCGGCGCTGTCACCGTCGCGGTATTGGCCAGCGTCCCTGTGGCCGCTGCACTCACCGTGGCGCTGACGGTGTAGGTTACCGATCCTCCGGCGGGCAGGTTGACGGTGTCGTTGATGTTGCCGCTGCCTGCGGCGGTGCAGGTGCCGCCACCCGCGCCCACACAGGTCCAGGTGCCAGTGAGTGATGCGGGGAAGGTGTCCGCCACCGTGGCCCCCGGCGCATTGGATGGCCCCGCGTTGCTGGCGGTGATGGTGTAGGTGACCGATCCGCCCGGCGTGGCCGTGGTCACACCATCGGTCTTGGTGATGGCCAGATCGGCCTGTGGCGTGAGCGTGTCGGAATCGGTGGCACTGTTGTTGGCGGGAACCGGGTCGTTCACGGCGGACGTCACTGTCGCGGTGTTGGTCAGCGTTCCGGTCGCAGAAGCGTTGATCGTGGCGCTCACCGTGTAGGTGACCGATCCCCCCGCTGGCAGGTTGACGCTGTCGTTGATGTTGCCACTGCCTGCGGCGGTGCAGGTACCGCCGCCTGCGCCCACACAGGTCCAGGTGCCGGTGAGCACGGCGGGAAAGGTGTCCGCAACCGTGGCACCGACGACGGGGTCCGGCCCTGCGTTGCTGGCGGTGATGGTGTAGGTCACCGACCCGCCCGGGACGGCCGTGGCCACACCATCGGTCTTCGTGATGGACAGGTCCGCATCTTGGGCATGCGCCGCGGTCGCAGCCACCATGGCCAACAAGAGCGCAGTGAGCCACAGCAAAACACGTTGGAGCATGGCGAAGTCCCGATTCGAAGTGGAGGGGTGACCAAAGTGTAACGCCACGTTTCCACCCGGAATCTTCGTGCATGGCGGCACGCGCTGACCGCGCGTCCCGCGTTTGAAGCGGTTGAATCGCTCTCAACGCACCGGCAGGAACTGCAGGAACGTGCCGCCCACAATGCCCTGCACATAGCTGATGGCGGCGCGGCGGTACTTTTCGGTGGTCAGGGCAGCCAGCAGGTCGAGGCGCGCGATGATCTTGCCAAACTCGCGCTCAAAGCTCAGGTTGCGGCCTTGGGGGCCGATCTCGTCCGCCAGCAGCAGTGGCTGGCCCTGGGCATTGCGGCGCTGGGCCAGCAGCCACACGGCGCTTTCCACATTGCGGGCGGCGTTGTAGAGGTGCTGTGCATCCACACCGTCGAGCAAGAAGAATTCGATCTTTCCGCCATGGGCCGTGATGATCATGTCGGCCGTGGCATGGATGAAGGCTGCCACGCGGTCCCCGGTGAACTCCGGCGCGAACGCAAAGCCCATCGCGGCAATGTCGCGCCGCCCCTGCAGTGGTGCCCAGGGCTGGCGCTGCAGGATGGCTGTGCGCACCTGCTCGGCCGCGTGCTCGCGGCTGGTGGCGCTGGTTTTGCGCCATTCGGCGGGGTTGCGGCGGTAGAGCTTGTCCATGAGGCGGAACAAGCCCTCCAGGTTCTCGTGCATGGCCAGCGTGGCCACGCGGTTCATGTCGGACTGGGCCAGCTCGGCGGGCGTTGTGGCGGCACCCTTGACCTCGCCGCGTGGCGTGGGCGCATTCGCCGCGCAGCCTGCGAGCACGGTGCACAGCATTGCACACGATGACATCCACAGGAGAGAAAGGAACGGCCCACGCATGGGGGCCGATTATCGGGCGCAGTGTGGGCGCCTCACAGCCGGTTAACACTGTTTGAAGATCTCAGGCCACGGCCCTGAATCCCATTGCCTCAGCAGCGGTCTGCGCTGTCGGGGTTGGGGATACCCTTGATCGGGCACTCCTCGGTGCCCACCATGGGCCGCGTGATGGCCTCCACGGCCTTGCGCGTACCTTCGGGGTCAGTCACCCAGCGGGTGTAAAAGTCATACGGGCAGGCGGCCACACCCTGGTCCCCACCGCCGGAGTTGATCAGCCCGGTGTATCCCCGGTGCAGCAGCTTGAAGAGGTGGTTCTCGGACTGCCCGTTCTTGCGGAAGTCGCGGATCAGGCTCTTCGACAACGCGGCGTACTGCACGCCGTATTCCTCCTCGCCGCATTCACCGAGCGTTCGGCCATCAAAGCCAATCAGGGCGCTGTGGCCGAAGTAGCTGTATACGCCGTCAAACCCGGCGGCATTGGCCACGGCCACATACGTGTTGTTGGCAAAGGCCATGGCCTTGCTCATCAGAATCTGCTGCTCCTTGGCGGGGTACATGTAGCCCTGGCACCGCACGATCAACTCGGCACCCTTCATGGCGCAGTCGCGCCAGATCTCGGGGTAGTTGCCGTCGTCGCAGATGATGAGGCTGATCTTCAGGCCCTTGGGGCCTTCGCTGACGTAGGTGGTGTCCCCGGGGTACCAGCCTTCGATGGGGGTCCAGGGCATGATCTTGCGGTACTTCTGCACGATCTCGCCCTGGTCGTTCATGAGGATCAGGGTGTTGTACGGCACCTTGTGCGGGTGCTCCTCATGGCGCTCGCCGGTGAGTGAGAAGACGCCCCACACCTTGGCCTTGCGGCAGGCGGCGGCGAAGATTTCGGTCTCTTCACCCGGTACGGTGGCCGCCGTGTCCATCATCTCCTGGGCGTCGTACATGATGCCGTGGGTGCTGTACTCCGGAAAGATCACCAGGTCCATGCCGGGCAGGCCGGTCTTCATGCCCACCAGCATGTCTGCGATCTTGCGCGCGTTGTCCAGCACCTCGGCCTTGGTATGCAGGCGCGGCATCTTGTAGTTGACCACCGCCACGCCGACGGTGTCCTTGCTGCTTGAAATATCGCCGTGAATCATGGTGAAGCATCCCTATCAATGAGAAATCATCCAGGGCCGTTTGCTCGGAAACGCCTTGGCGCCGCTGGGCGCCGTCACCGTGGCCTTGCGGCTTTGCGATGACGAACAGCAGCCACAGCCTGCAGGGTGTTTGAGGCGGGCGTAGTCGCCCGAGCGCTGCGGCTCGTGCCGCGCTCGCTCGTTGGTGGCGATGGCGCTGCGCGCGGACGCGCTCATGAGTGCCAGGCGCGGTGCGGTGGCAAACACGCGCGGCGATGCTGCGCCGCAGTCTGGGCAGGCGGCGGGTTCGTTGCGGTCGGCCAGCAGGCGGAAGGCATCAAACCCGCCACACTGGGCACAGGCGTAGTCGTAGGTGGGCATGGCGGGTCCTTCTGCAGCAATGGTGTTTGACTGTCAGACCAGATCGGGCGACAGCGGCATGGCCACCGAGCCATCCAGGTGCTTGATCGGCCCCGCCGCACTCGGGTTGATGTCAAAGTCAAAGATCTGCGTGGGCAGCCACAGCGTGGCGCAGGCGTTGGGCACATCCACCACGCCGCTGATGTGGCCCTGCACCGGGGCTGTGCCCAGGATGGAATACGCCTGCGCGCCCGAATAGCCAAACTTCTTGAGGTACTCGATGGCGTTCAGGCAGGCCTGGCGGTAGGCCACGTTCACGTCCAGGTAGTACTGCTTGCCACTCTCATCCACGCTGATGCCCTCGAAGATCAGGTAATCGTTGTAGGTGGGCGTGATGGGGCTGGGCTTGAAGATGGGGTTCTTGATCCCGTACTTGGCCATGCCGCCCTTGATGAGCGTGACCTTCATGTGCACCCAGCCTGCCATCTCGATGGCGCCGCAAAAGGTGATCTCGCCGTCGCCCTGGCTGAAGTGCAGGTCGCCCACCGACAGCCCGGCGCCGTCTACATACACCGGGAAGAACACCTTGGCGCCGCGCGACAAATCCTTGATGTCGCAGTTGCCACCATGCTCGCGCGGGGGCACCGTGCGGGCGCCTTCGGCAGCCGCTTTGGCCTTGGCATCGCCCGTGAGGCGGCCCATGTGGGCCGTGCCCGCCGAGGGTGGGTTGGCCAGCCCGGCCGTGGGGTCTGAGTCGATGAGCGCCTGCTCGCGCGCATTCCACTGCTCCAGCATCTTGCGGTCGGGCAGGCAGCCAATCAGGCCGGGGTGGATGAGCCCAGCGTACTTCACACCCGGCACATGGCGCGAGCTGGTGAACATGCCATGAAAGTCCCAGATCGACTTTTGCGCCTGCGGGAAATGCTCGGTCAAAAAACCTCCGCCGTTGTTCTTGCTGAAAAAGCCGTTGAAACCCCACAGGCTGTCCTGCTTGGCACCAATGTCCAGCAGGTCCACCACCAGCAGGTCGCCCGGCTCGGCGCCCTTCACGCCCACGGGGCCGCTGAGGTAGTGCACCGTGGTCAGGTCGATGTCGCGCACATCATCGGCGCTGTCGTTGTTCTTGATGAAGCCGCCCGTCCAGTCAAACGTCTCCAGCACGAACTCATCGCCAGGATTGACCCAGCAGGCCATGGGAATGTCGGGGTGCCAGCGGTTGTGGATGTTCTCGTTCTCGGTGGGCGACTTGCTCAGATCGACCTTGATCAGGGTTTCAGCCATGGCGTGCTCCTTGGAAGGGTTGGGTGGAAGAAGGAAAAAGCGAGAAAAAATCCCGGCCTTACATGGCGCATTGCCGCCGAGACCGCCACGGCCGAGGCCCGGGACGCCAAGCAAGGGCCGCCCCGCAGCGAGGGCGTCGTCCCCCTTGAGGGGGGAAGGCGCCGAAGGCGACTCAGGGGGTGTTTCATACCGACAGATAGGCTTTGATGCGCTGCTGGTCGGTGTCCGCGCGGGCGGTCTCGTGCACCAGGCGGCCGCCCTCAATGACGAACAGCCGGTCGGCCACGTCCATGGCAAACGACAGCACCTGCTCGCTCACCACGATGGTGATCTGGCGCAGCTTGCGGATCTCGTTGAGCGCCTTGGCGATGTCCTTGATGATGGAAGGCTGGATGCCCTCGGTGGGCTCGTCGAGCAGCAGCACCTTGGGGTCGGTGACGAGCGCTCGCGCAATGGCCAGTTGCTGCTGCTGCCCGCCCGAGAGGTTGCCTCCCTTGCGCCGACGCATGTCCCACAGCACGGGAAACAGTGCGTAGATGTCTTCGGGAATCTGTCGCGTCTTGGAGTTTTCCAGCCCGGTCTCGATGTTCTCTTCGACCGTGAGGGTCGGGAAGATCATGCGGCCTTGCGGCACATAGGCGATGCCCTTGGCCACGCGGCGAAAGCTCTCGTCCTTCGTCACGTCCTGGCCTGCCACGGTGATCTGGCCACTCTTGACGGGCATCACGCCCATGAGGCTCTTGAACAGCGTGGTTTTGCCCATGCCATTGCGGCCCATGATGGCCACAGTCTCGTTGGCACGGCCGTCAAACGAGATGCCGTGCAGCGCCTCGCTCTGGCCGTAGGCCACAAACAAATCCTTGACTTCCAGCATGCTGCGCTCCTGTGGGGGTTCGGTGGGCGGGTGAGGAGGTCAATGCCCGAGGTACACGTCGATGACCTTGGGGTCCGCCTGCACCTTCTCCATGGGGCCTTCGGCCAGGATCTTTCCCTGGTGCATCACAGTGACCTTGTGGGCAATGCGCTTGACGAACTCCATGTCGTGCTCAATGACGATCACCGCGCGGTTCTTGCAGATGCGCTGCAGCAGCTCGGCCGTCAGTTCACGCTCGCGCGCGCTCATGCCGGCAATCGGCTCGTCGAGCATCAGCAGCTCGGGCTCCTGCATCAGCAGCATGCCGATCTCCAGCCACTGTTTTTGCCCGTGGCTCAGCAAGCCAGCCTCGGTATCGAGCTTGTCGCCCAGGCCAATGTCTTCGGCCACCACCTGCACACGCGCCTTGACCTCATCGGTGCACTTGAACGCCAGCGCGCCCAGCACCGAGCGGCCTGCGGGGTAAGACACCTCCAGGTTCTGGAAGACCGACAGGTTCTCGTAGATGGAGGGCGTCTGGAACTTGCGCCCGATGCCCAGCCGCACACGCTTGTGCTCTGCCATGCGGGTGAGTTCTTCGTTCTTGAACTTGATGCTGCCGCCCGTGGCGCGGGTCTTGCCGCAGATCAGATCCAGCAGCGTGGTCTTGCCCGCACCGTTGGGGCCAATGATCACGCGCAGCTCGTTCTTGTCGATGTACAGCGTGAGGTCGTCGATGGCCTTGAAGCCGTCGAACGACACGGTCAGGTCTTCAATGGCCAGCGCGAAGTCGGTGTTGCTCATGAGGAGTGCTCCGGTGGTTTCAGACGCCCTGGCGGCTCACGCCATCAGGCAGCGTGGCGGCGGGTGCTGGCGACGCTGCCGCAGCGGTGCTTGCATCCACAGGCGGGCGCGCCGCGAATGGTCGGCCTTGCTCCGATGCCTGGCGCAGCGCTTCGCGGCGGCCCTTCCACCAGGGCACCACATGGCTCTCCCACAGGCCCGCCAGGCCCATGGGGAAGGCCATGGTCACGCCGATGAAAAGCCCGGCCATGAGGAACAGCCACAGCTCGGGAAAGCTCTCCGAGAAATACGTCTTGCCCGCGTTCACCAGCAAGGTGCCATACACCGCGCCCACCAGGCTCATGCGCCCGCCCACGGCGGCATAGATCACCATCTCGATAGATGGCACGATGCCTACGAAGCTGGGTGACATGAAGCCCACCTGCAGCGAGAACATGGCGCCCCCGATGCCCGACAGCGCGGCGGCCAGGCAGAAGGTGAAGACCTTGAAATTGGCCACGTCGTAGCCCGAAAAGCGCACGCGGTCTTCTTTGTCGCGCATGGCCAGCAGCAGCGTGCCCACCTTGCCGGTCTGTATCCAGCGGCACAGGATGATGGAGCCTATGAGCAGCGCCACGCACACGTAATACAGGATGTATTTGGCGCTGTCGGTGCGCGTGTCCCAGCCCCACAGGGTCTTCAGATCCGTCATACCGTTCACGCCACCGGTGTAGCCCTGCTGGCCGATGATGAGCACCGTCAGAATCAGTGCCACGGCCTGCGTGATGATGGCGAAATACACACCGCCCACACGGCGCTTGAACATCGCAAAGCTGATGATCCAGGCCAGCAGCGTGGGCACAACGATGACCGCTGCCAGCGCAAATGGCAGGCTCTTGAACGGAATCCAGAAGCTGGGCAGCTCGGTGATCTGGTTCCAGTCCATGAAGTCGGGGATGCCCGGCGTGGACTGGATCTTGGTGCTGATGGGGTCAGAGGCTTCGAGCTTGAGGAACATGGCCATGGCATAGCCCCCCAGGCCAAAAAACACGCCCTGCCCCAGGCTGAGCACGCCGCCGTAGCCCCACACCATCACGAGGCCGATAGCGACGAACGCATAGGTGAGGTACTTGCCCACCAAGTTCAGCCGAAAGATGTCGAGTGCCAGCGGCAGCACCACGGCCAGCAGCACGGTGAGCAGTACCAGGCTGGCGAGCTGGTAGCGCAGGATCCAGGCTTTGAGGGCGTTCATGCGGAAACTCCGGTGGGCTCGAAGGAAATGGACAGTTGGGCGAATTTCATCGGCGAACTTTGGAGGCGAACAAGCCCTGTGGCCGCACCATCAGGATCAGCACGATCAGCGACAGCGTGATCATCTTGGCCATGGAGCCCGCCATGAAGAATTCGGTGATGGACTGCGTCTGCGCAATGCCGAAGGCAGACACCACGGTGCCCAGAAGGCTGGCCGCGCCGCCAAAGGTCACCACCAGGAAGGCGTCCACGATGTAGAGCGATCCCGATGTGGGGCCGGTGGAGCCGATGGTGGTAAACGCCGCGCCCGCCACGCCGGCAATGCCGCAGCCAATGGCAAAGGTCAGGCGGTCGGTCTTCTGGGTGTCGATGCCAATGGCGTTGGCCATGATGCGGTTGCTCACCGTGGCGCGCACCCGCAGGCCCCAGCGGCTTCTGTGCAGGGCCAGCAGCACGCCCCCCGTGACCACCGCCGTCAGCGCCAGCACGAAGAGGCCATTGATCGGGATGTCCAGCCCCTCGGCAGGCGCCCACGAACCCAGCAGCCAGTCGGGCAAGGTCGGGCTGACCTCCTTGGGGCCGATGAAGGTGCGAAACGATTGCTGCAGGGCCAAGCTGATGCCCCAGGTGGCCAGCAGGGTGTCGAGCGGGCGCTTGTACAGGTGGCGGATCAGCCCCCATTCCACCAGCCAGCCCGCCACAAACGCAAACCCAAACGCCGCCACGATGGCCAGCGGAAAGTAATACGGAATCATTTGCGGCGCATGGTTGGCCGCGAGGGTGGAGCCCAGGTAGATCGTATAGGCGCCAATGGTCATGAACTCGCCATGGGCCATGTTGATCACGCCCATCTGCCCAAAGATGATGGCCAGGCCCAGCCCCATGAGCAGCAGCACGGCAAACAGACTCAGGCCCGCAAAGCCCTGCATCAGGCCGATGTTCATCATTTCGGAAAAGGTCATGTTGCAGCTCCTGCGTGGGCAGCGTTGGAAAACGAACAGCGGTGCCATGGGGCGGCCTCTTGCGAGGGACACCGAGGAAGGGCCGCCCCGCACCGAGGGTGTCGTCCCCCTCCCGCGCAGCGAGAGAGGGGGAAGCGGCGCAGCCGCTCAGGGGGTGACTTCCTACTGATACCCTTTGGGAAATGGATCCGGCTTGATCAGCGCAGGCGACTCGGACACCACCTTGAACGAAGCATCCGGCATGCCCATGGCGATGCGCGACTTGCTCCACAGGTGGTGGTTGGCGTCCACCTTCACATAGCCCTCAGGCGCGGTGGTCAGCTCGATGCCGGGGGACGCGGCCACCACCTTGTCCACATCAAAGCTCTTGGCTTTTTCGACCGCCGCCTTCCACAGCCAGGGGCCCAGGTAGCCCGCCTGCGTCACGTCGCCAATCACGGCGTCCTTGCCGTACTTGGCCTTGAAGGCCGCCACAAACTTCTTGTTGTTCTCGTTATCGAGCGACTGGAAGTACTTCATCGACGAGTAGAAACCGTTGAAGTTCTCGCCGCCCACGCCGGTCATTTCGTCTTCGGTGACCGACAGCGTGACCAGCAGTTG
The DNA here is from genome assembly GCF_057597245.1 of Acidovorax sp. NN32. Lineage (NCBI taxonomy): Bacteria > Pseudomonadati > Pseudomonadota > Betaproteobacteria > Burkholderiales > Comamonadaceae > Acidovorax > Acidovorax sp. NN32. Next base: position 257,411 of record NZ_CP199679.1, on the reverse strand, counting down.
CTTGTCGCCCGTGATGCCCGCGGCCTTGAGCGCCTTGTAGAACGCTACGTTGGAGCCGCCCACCACCGCCACAAACAGGCAGTCGGGCTTTTGCACCTTGATCTTGTTCATCAGCGAGCCGAAGTTGGTGCTGCCCAGCGGGTAGTACTCCTCGCCCACGACCTTGCCCTTCTGGAAGTTCTCGATGTGCTTGCGCGCAATCTTCATCGAGGTGCGGGGCCAGATGTAGTCGGAGCCGATGAGGAAGAAGGTCTTGGCCTTCTTCTCGGTCTTGGCCCATTCCAGGCTGTACAGAATCTGCTGGGTGGCTTCCTGGCCCGTGTAGATCACGTTCTTGGACTGCTCCAGGCCTTCATAGAACGTGGGGTAGTAGAGCAGGCCGTTTTCTTTCTCGAACACCGGCAGCACGGCCTTGCGCGAGGCGCTGGTCCAGCAGCCAAACACAGCGGCGCAGCGGTCGTTGATGAGCAGCTTCTTGGACTTTTCGGCAAACGTGGGCCAGTCCGACGCACCGTCTTCCTTGATCACCTTGATTTTGCGGCCCAGCACACCGCCCATGGCGTTGATCTGGTCAATGGCCAGCTGTTCGGCCTGGATGGAGCCGGTTTCGGAAATCGCCATGGTGCCGGTGGCCGAGTGCAACTGGCCCACGGTGACCTCGGTGTCGGTGATGGCCAGCTTGGTGGTGTTGACCTGCGCAGTGGGCTGGCCAAAAGACCAGGCAGGCAGGCCCGCCACGGATGCGGCGCCCAGCGCCTGCAGGATGCGACGGCGGCCGGGTTCGGCCTGGGCGGAGTCACTAAAGCGGGGGGCGGACGGGTGGCTCATAAAGACGCTCCTTGCAGGATCGGTGTGAATGAAGGGACGGGACCAAAGCGGGTTGTGTGCGCTGTGGAATGAAGGTTAGGGACAACCCTTGAATGCGCCCATACGTCAATTAACGTAGGGCTGCGTACGCACCCCGGTGCATGCACTGCAAATACACCTGCACATGGACCTGCCCATGGCAATGCATGCCCGTGCAACGCCCCAACGCGGTGCGCGCCTAGAACGCTTCTTGCTTTGTGCTGGGCATGGCCTCACCACATGCACCCGATGCCCAGAGCGCACCACAAACGATTTTTCGTTTCCGGCGCGAGTACAACGCCTGGGTGGCCGACGAGACCATGGAGGACTACGCGCTGCGCTACACGCCCAAGAGCTTTCGGCGCTGGAGCGAATTCCGCGTGGCGAACACGGCGTTTGGTTCGCTGTCGTTCCTTGCGCTGGAGGCCATTGGTGGGGCGATTGCGCTGAACTACGGCTTCAGCAATGCCATGTGGGCCATCCTCACCGTGGGTCTGCTGATCTTTCTGACGGGCCTGCCCATTGCCTACTACGCAGCGCGCTATGGGCTGGACATGGACCTGCTCACGCGGGGCGCAGGTTTTGGCTACCTGGGCTCCACCATCACGTCGCTGATCTACGCGGTGTTCACCTTCATCTTCTTTGCGCTGGAGGCGGCCATCATGGCGCTGGCGCTGCAGATGGTGGTGGAGTGGCCGCTGGAGTGGTGCTACATCGCGTCGTCGCTGGTGGTCCTGCCGCTGGCCATGCGTGGCATCACGCTTATATCGCGCCTGCAGGCCTGGACGCAGCCGCTGTGGCTGTTCTTGCTGCTGCTGCCCTTTGTGTGGATTGCGCTGGCCCAGCCCCAGCTGTACCGCGACTTTGCGGGACTGTCGGGCCTCAAGAGCGGCAGCAGCCAGTTCGACCCGCTCATGTTTGGTGCAGCCGCGGCGGTGATCTTTTCACTGGTGGTGCAGATTGGCGAGCAAGTGGACTTTTTGCGCTTTCTGCCCGAGCGCACTGCCGCCAACCGCCTGCGCTGGTGGGGCGCGGTGCTGGTGGCGGGGCCGGGCTGGGTGGTGATGGGCATGCTCAAGATGGCGGGTGGGGCCTTTCTGGCGTTTGCCGCGCTGCAGTTCGAGGTGGGCGCCCAGCGCGCGGCCGAGCCCACGCAGATGTTCCTCGCAGGCTTTCACCAGGTCATGCAGGCGCTGGGCCTGCCGGGCCTGGCGGTGGCCGTGACGGTGGTGTTTGTGGTGGTCTCTCAGATCAAGATCAATCTCACCAACGCCTACGCGGGCTCGCTGGCGTGGTCCAACTTTTTTGCGCGCGTGACCCGCAGCCACCCCGGGCGCGTGGTGTGGCTGGTGTTCAACGTGTTGATTGCCACCTTGCTGATGACGCTCGGGGTGTTTGGCGCGCTGGAGAAAGTGCTGGCTGTGTACAGCAACGTGGCCATTGCCTGGGTGGGAGCGCTGGTGGCCGACCTCGTCATCAACAAGCCTCTGGGTCTGTCGCCCAAAGGCATCGAGTTTCGGCGCGCGCACCTGTATGACTTCAACCCCGTGGGCCTGGGCGCCATGGTGCTGGCGGCCACGGTGGCCTGCTGCGCCTATGCAGGGCTGCTGGGCGAAGAAGCGGCCGCGTTTTCGCCCTTCATTGCGCTGGTGCTGTCGATGGCGCTGGCGCCGCTGCTGGCCTGGCTGACGCAGGGCCGCTACTACCTGGCGCGCGCTCCGGGCAACGAGTGGCGGCGCGGCGAGATCGTGCGCTGCGCCGTGTGCGAGAACCAGTTCGAATCCGAAGACATGGCGCGCTGTCCGGCCTATGCCGCGCCCATCTGCTCGCTGTGCTGCTCGCTCGAATCGCGCTGCCACGACCGCTGCAAGACCGGCTCGCGCGCCGCCGACCAGTTGCGCAGCGTGGTGGAAGCCTTGCTGCCGCAGCGCTGGGCCATCAAGGTGAACTTTCGCCTGGGGCAGTACCTGATGGTGATGGTGTCGCTGTGCGCGGTGATGGCGTTTCTGGTGGGCGTGGTGTATGTGCAGGAAAGCCTGCAAGCGCCGGTGCCCGGGCAAATGCTGCAGATGCCGTTTCTCAAGGTGTTTGCGCTGCTGGCGCTGCTGGCCGCCGTGTGCGCGTGGTGGGTGGTGCTGAGCACCGACAGCCGGCGCATGGCGCAGGACGAGTCGGAACGGCAGACGCAGCTGCTGCTGCAGGAAATCGAAGCCCACAAGCGCACCGACGCCGAACTGCAGGCGGCCAAGGACCAGGCCGAGTCAGCCAACCAGGCCAAGACGCGCTACGTGGCAGGCATGACGCACGAGCTGCGTTCGCCGCTCAACAGCATCCTGGGCTACACGCAGATCCTGCTCAAGAACCCGCACACCGAGGGCTGGATGCGCGAGACGTTGTCGACCATGCAGCACAGCGGCCAGCACATGCATGCGCTCATCGATGGATCGCTGGAGCTGGCGCGCATCGAGGCGGGGCGCTTGCGGCTGGACATGGCCCCGCTGCCGCTGCCCGAGCTGATCGAGAACATCGAAGCCATGCTGCGCCCGCAGGCTGAGGCCAAGGGCCTGCACTTTGTGGTGGAGACGCTGGGCACCATGCCAGGCTGGATACGGGCCGACGCCAAGCGGCTGCGGCAGATTCTGATCAACCTGCTGTCCAACGCCGTGCGGTTTACCGAGCGCGGCGAGGTGCGGCTGCGCATGGACTTTCGCCAGCATGTCTCGCGCATCGAAGTGATCGACACCGGCATCGGCATCGAGCCGCAAGACCTGGAGCGCATCTTTGTGCCGTTTGAACGCGGCAGCGCCGGGCGCCGCGCCAGCGAGGCGGGCACGGGCCTGGGCCTGACCATCACGCACCTGCTTGCCGAACTGATGGGTGGCCAGCTCACGCTGACCAGCACCCCGGGCCAGGGCAGCACCTTCACCGTGCGGCTGTACCTGCCCAGCATTGCGGTAGACCCGGCCTGGACCACGCCCAGCCGGGCCACGCTGCGCCCCGTGATCGGCTACCTGGCGCCCCGGCGCACGCTGCTGGTGGTGGACGACCAGCCCCTGCAACGGCAACTTCTGGCCGGCTTGCTGGTGCCCCTGGGCTTTGACGTGCGCGAGGCCGCCAGCGGGCGCGAATGCATCGAGATCGTGCGCCAGACACCGCCCGACCTGGTGCTGCTCGATATCACCATGGACGACCTGGACGGCTGGCAGACCGCCGCCCTGCTGCGCGAGTTGCGGCCTGCGTCCGAGCTGCCCATCGTGTTCGTGTCGGCCAATCTTTTCGAGCACGAGGCCTCACGATTGGCGGCGCAGCAGTGCCAGGCTTTTGTGGGCAAGCCGGTGATCGAATCCGAACTGCTGCAGGCGCTGGAGCAAGCGCTGCAGCTCGAATGGGTGCGCGACAACACGCCGCTTGCGCCCAGCCCCGAGCCCGCCGCGGGCCCCGCCAACCCGAACGACACCCCGGCCACGTTGCCCGACGAACTGCGCGAAGACCTGACCCGGCTGGCGCGGTCTGGCCAGGCCGCCGCGCTGCGCGAGCGGCTGCGGCGCGCACGCGGCGACCTGCCCGGCCATGCCGCCACGCTGGCGCTGCTGCAGGCCAGTGCCGACCGCTTCGACTTTGAAACCCTGGCCCACCACCTGCGCGAGCCCGAAGAGGGAACCCTATGAACGACGAATCCCATCCAGACCAGCAGGTCAGCCAGCGCGTGATCCTGGTGGTGGACGACGCGCTCGACACCCTGCGCATGCTGTGTGACGCCCTGGCCGCCGAGGGCTACGCCGTGCTGGCCGCGCGCGACGCCGAAGAAGCCCTGCAGCGCTTTGACCTGACCGTGCCCGACGGCGTGCTGCTGGACGCCGTGATGCCCGGCATGGACGGCTTTGCGCTGTGCCGCCGGTTGAAAGCCACGCCGCCCTGGTCGCACGTGCCGGTGGTGTTCATGACGGGCTTGTCGGACACCGAGCAGATCCTGCGGGGCTTTGCCAGTGGCGGGGTGGACTATGTGGTCAAGCCCCTGCGCATCCCGGAGGTGCTGGCCCGTCTGGCCACCCATGTGCGCAACGCCCAGGCCACGCGGCTGGCGCGCGAGGCGGTCGACGTCGCCGGGCTGGGCGTGGTGGTGCTGGACGGCCAGGGCCGCGTGGCCTGGCGCTCCCCGCAGGCATTGCGCTGGCTGGAGGCTGCATTTGCCGCCGACCCCGCCCCCGCAGATGCCGCCGCCGCCTGGCTGGTGCGCGCGCAAGCCACCGGCGACCAGACCCTGGCGCTGGCCGACGGCCGCCAGTTGCTGGCCCGCCATCTGGGCGCGAGCGGTCTGGCCGAGTCGATGCTGCTGCTCAGCCGCACCACGCCCGAGGCCACCGCCCCGCGCCACCTGCAGCAGGTCGCGCTGACCCCACGCGAAACCGAGGTGCTGTCCTGGCTGAGCAAGGGCAAGACCAACCGCGACATCGCCGACATCCTGGGCATGAGCCCGCGCACGGTGAACAAACACCTGGAGCACATTTTTGAAAAGCTGGGGGTGGAGACACGCACCGCCGCAGCCGCCATTGCGGGGCAGTTGTTACAGGTTTGAGCTGGTAATTTGGCCCAAATTGGCCTCTAGCGCTTATCCATCAATTGCAATCAGCTATAACATTAATAGCAATTTGCAATCTCAAGCAGACACTGGCTCCATGGCCGACGCCGGAAGGCCGAACAGGTGGTCGAACACCCAGTTGAAAACAAAGGTGTAGCAAAGGAAGAACACGATCAGCCCCAGGTCCATCACAAACGCGTGCCACAGGGTGATGTCAAACCACCAGGCAAACAGCGGCACGAGGGTGAAGACCAGCCCGCCTTCAAAACCGATGGCATGCGCCACGCGCCGCGCCACGCTGCGACCGCGCACGGGCTGGCGAGCCTCCCAGCGCTCAAACGCCCAGTTGAAGACGATGTTCCAGACGATGGCAATCACCGAGGCTGCCACGGCCACCACGCTCGAATGGCCCGCACCCTGGCCCGAGAGCAAGGCCAGCCCGGCCGTGGCCGCCGCGATGGCGATCAGCTCGTACAGGCTCACATAGATCAGTCGGCGCTTGAGGCCCTGCAGGCCGAAAAGGGTGGGTTGCTTGTCCATGGGGGCGACTTTATGTGCCTGCAGCTGATATATAAAGTCAGCTTATTTCAGTTTGTTTGATAGATCACACCCATGGCCTTCTCTTCAGACAGCGTGCAGGTGTTCCTGGCAGCACTGGACCACGGCTCTTTTTCTGCGGCGGCGCGGGCTCTGTCGCGGGTGCCGTCGGCCGTGAGCATGACCATTGCCCACCTGGAAGCCGAGCTGGATGTGCAGCTGTTTGACCGCAGCGGTCGCGAGCCCAGGCCCACCGCCGCCGCACGCGCGCTGGAACCGCAGGCCCGGTTGCTCGCCGGGCAGCTGCAGCAGCTCAACGCCCAGGCGCTGGCGCTGACGCAGGGGCTGGAAGAGCGGCTGACGCTGGCCATCGCGCCCGAGCTGCTGGCCGCCCGCTGGACAGGCCCCCTGGCCACGCTGGCGTCGGAATACCCGCTGCTGCAGGTGGAGGTGCTGACCGCCCCGCAGGTGGATGCGCTGGCCCTGCTGCACAGCGGCCGCGCACAGCTGGCGCTGGTGTTCGAGCGGCCCAGCATCGACGGGCGCGAGGGTTTTCAGGAGGTGGGCACCGAAACCCTGGTGGCGGTGATGGCGCCGGACCATGCGGTATTGCAGGGCGCGCGCGCCTCGGCCCTGGCCCGGGGCGAGCCGCCCGAGCGCGCCATGCTGCGCGAAGAACACCTGACCACCACGCGCCAGATCGTGGTGGCCAGCCGTGACCTGGGGCAAACCGACCCACGTTTTGTGTTTGCCCGCCACCACTGGCGCACCGACAACCACCTGGCCGCGCTGGGCATGATCGAAGCAGGCCTGGGCTGGGGCTGGCAGCCCCGGGCGTTGGTGCAGCCGCGCATCGAGGCGGGGCGGCTGGTGGAGATGCCGTTTGAGAACCTGAGCAACGGCACCGCACTGTGGGTGGATGTGGTGTGGTCCAAGGAACGGCCGTTGGGCCTGGGCGCGGCGCGGTTTGTGGCGCTGATGGGCACGGCGGCCAAGGCAGCACCCCGCTGAGCGCTCCTGCAAGGCAGGCGCTGCCCGCCCCCATGCGCACCCAGAAGGCAAGGGAGCGTTGCCGCAAAAGCAAATGCGAATTGTTTGCATTTGCATGGATAATGGCGGCCTTTCATTTGCACCCCGCCCGTGCCCCGTTCAACGCGACCTCTCTCCCGTGCGGCGGTTTGCACGGCGCGCGGGAGCTAGCCCCGCCGTTTTCTCTCTACCGATCTGCACCATGCATCCCTCGATTCCCCGGCCCGCCCGGCCGACTGCTACGGCCCGCGCCACCCTGGCGCTGTTCGCCTTTACAGCCAGCGCCGCCATGGCCCAGACGGCACCCCCTGTTTCATCGGCTCTACCGACCGACACCGTCCCCACCAGCCCCGCGCTGTCGGAAGTGCAGGTGCGTGACAGCAGCGCCACCACCGGCTACCAGGGCGCGCAGCGCAACACCGCAGCCACACGCACCGACACGCCGCTGATCGAAACCCCGCAGTCCGTGCGCGTGGTGCCCCAGCAGCTGATGGAAGACCTGGGCGCCACGCGCCTGGCCGACACCGTGGACTATGTGAGCGGCATCACCCGCCTGAACGACTTTGGCGGCACCTGGGACAACTATGCGATCCGTGGCTTCAGCAACACAGACGGCGGCCAGCTGCTCAACGGCTTTGCCTCGAACCGGGGCTATGGCCCACAGCGCGACGTGAGCTCGGTCGAGCACATTGAATTTCTCAAAGGCCCGGCGGCCGCGTTGTATGGCAGCAGCGAGCCGGGCGGCACGCTCAACATCGTCACCAAAAAGCCGCAGTACACTCCCGCGCACAAGGCGGGTGTGCAGGTGGGCGGGCATGGCTACCGCCGTGCCACGCTCGACACCACCGGCCCGCTGGGCACGGACGTTGCCTACCGCCTGAACGTGGCGGCCGAGGACGGCGCGAGCCGTACCGCGCTGGTGGACAACCGCAAGATGGTGGTGGCCCCGTCCCTCACCTGGAACCTGGGCGCCAACACCGTGTTGAACTACGAGGCGGAGTTCATCCGCATCCGCACCCCGCTGGACCGGGGCATCGTGCAGGTGCGGGGCAACGTGGGCGCGCTGCCGTCCGACCGCTACCTGGGCGACCCCAGCCGCGAGAACCTGCATGTCAACGGCGACACACACCAGGTGACGCTGGACCACGACCTGGGCCAGGGCTGGCGAACCCGCGTGGGTGCGTCGTACCGCGAGACGGACCTGTATGGCGCCGCCGTGGACCTGACCGGCACCCTGGCCGCCGACGGCCGTACCCTGACGCGCCGCGATAGCTGGCGCAGCCTGCCAGCGCGCGATGCATCGCTGCAGGGCGAAGTCGAAGGCAAGCTGCAAGCGGGCGGCTTCAGCCACACCGTGCTGGCTGGTGTGGAGACCTGGCGGCTCACTGCGGCGCAGGACATCCGCTACTCCAGCCTGGCCAGCCAGCCGTTTGCCATCGACATCTACAACCCGGTCTACAACCAGCCCGTGGGCAACCTCACGCCGGGTTTTGACCTGATGGACCGCACCCGCGCCACGGGCGTATTTGTGCAGGACCAGATCGATCTGAGCGCAAAGTGGAAGCTGCTGGCCGGCGTGCGCTTTGACCGCTTTCACCAGGACAGCGAAAACCGCTTGGCCACCACCCGCCAGGAGCAGGCGCATTCGGCCACCACGCCGCGCATCGGGCTGACCTACCTGATCAACCCCAACACCTCGGTCTATGCCTCGGCCGGACGCTCGTTCCGCCCCAACGCAGGCACGGATGAAAGCGGCAAGGCGTTCGACCCGCAAAAGGGCCAAGCCCTGGAACTGGGCGCCAAGTGGCAGTCGGCCGACCAGCGCCTGAACGCGAGCGTGGCGCTGTTCGATATCCGCAAGACCAATGTGCTCACGCGCAGCCCCACCAACGCCAACTTCAGCATTGCGGCGGGCGAGGTGCAAAGCCGGGGCCTGGAGCTGGATGTGGCCGGGCAGATCGACACCCACTGGCGCATGACAGCCAACATGGCCTACACCGACACCGAGGTGACCCGCGACAACAACCCCGCACTGCTGGGCAAGCGCCTGCTGAATGTGCCGCGCGTGAGCGCCGGGCTGTTTGCCATCCGCGAAGACCAGGCGCCCTGGGGCGGCCGCTACGGCATCGGCGGCGGCCTGGTGCATGTGGGCGAGCGCACAGGCACCGCCACCGACACCTACCGCCTGCCTGCCTACACCACGGCGCGCATCACCGGCTACTGGCAGGTGGACAAGCGCACGCGCCTGACGCTGGATGTGCACAACCTGTTCGACAAGGCGTACTACACGGCCTCGTGGGGCGCACTCACCGTGATCCCGGGCCTGGGGCGCCAGGTGGTGGCGGGGGTGCAGGTGGTTTTTTGAGCCAAATAGGACTCTAGCGCTTATTTATCAAGCGCCAATAGCTATAAATTTAATAGCAATCAACTGCTGCACGACAAGGAAAACCTCTGCTTTCACCATCCTCCGGCACCCAGAGGCGGTCTGCCCAGCCACCGTCTACCGCCAATTGGCGCACCGCTGCGCGCGTGGTGGGGCAATGGTCCAGCGCCTGCAGGTGGTTCACCACCAGCGTGCCGTGGGCCAGCTGCGCGGCTTCGGCCATGTCGGCGGCATCCATGAGGATTTCTGCCCCCACATCGAACCGGGCCCCGCCCGCAGGCAACACCGACACCGTAGGCTGAAGGCGCGCCAGGCAGTCGCGCACCGTGGAAGTGAGCATGGTATCGCCCGCCAGGTAGACGCTGGGCTCGCCCGGCAGCTCCAGCAGGTAGCCGTGGCCGTGCTCCATGAAGCGGCCCACCCAGCCGGTACCGTGCACACACGGGATCGGCGTGACATGGCCGCCCAGCGCCCACGGCTGGCGCGCGGGCCCCGCCAGCGGCCACACCAGCAGGCCGCGCTGCGCCAGGTAGTCGGCATCGCGTGGCATGCAGATCACCGGAATCTGCCGTTCGCGCAGAAAGCGCTTGCCAGCGCGGTCCAGGTGGTCGAAATGGCCGCGTTGGCAGTGCGTGATGAGGGCGTGGGTCACACGCTCCAGCAGCGCATCGGTGCCCCCGGGCAGCTCCACAATGGGATTGCGCTGGCGGCCCGTGCCCAGATAGCGCAGCGCGGGCAGGCTGCCCCGGGGGGCGAGCATGGGGTCCACCAGCAGGCCCACGGGGCGTCCCTGGGATTGGAATTCAAGAAGGACGGTGGCGTTGCGCAATTGGGTGATCTGCATGGTGTGGGCTCCGAAGCCAGTGGGTATGCAGTGGATTGTTGGGAATCGAACGCCCGGCGAGAATGGCCTGGTTTGACAATTTCTTTCCATTTCTAGCCAAACTACCCTGCCACCATGCGCCGTACCACCGCACCACCTGCACCACCCTTGCGCCTGGCACTGTTGCTGTACCCCGGTTGCATGCCCGCAGGCCTCTTTGCCACCGCCGACCTGGCCCGCGCCGCCAACCTGCGCGCGCAGCGGCCGGTGATCACCACCTGCTGGGCCGGTGCAGACCTGCAGCCTGTGCCCACCTGGCAAGGCCCCGCCCTCACGCCCAGCGTCAGCCTGGTGCAGGCCGAGGTGGACGCGGTGCTGGTGCCAGGCCTGTGGCTGTCTTCGCCCGACGGACTGCAGGCGCCGCAGCAGCAACAGCACATCGCGCCCGCCATCGCGGCACTGCGCGCCCTGCCCCGCCGCACCCAGGTGTGGAGCTATTGCGCGGGCGTAGCGCTGGCTGCGGCCAGCGGCCGGATGCGCGGGCGCGGCGCCACGGCCACCTGGTGGCTGCGGGCCCCGCTGCAACAGCAGTTTGGCGCGGTGCACTGGCGCTTTGACGAACCTTTGGTGGAAGACGGCCCCATCACCACCGCGGCAGGCGCCAACGGCTACCTGCCGCTGATGCTGCACGCGCTGGCAACGCGGCTGGACGCTGAAGCCCTGGCAGATCTGCAGTCGCTGCTGATGCTGCCCCGCCCGCGCACCACCCACCCGGCGTTTGCCGGGCACGACCTCATGGCAGTGGCCGACGCCGAACTGCGGCGCGCGATGCTCTGGGTGCAGCGTTGCCCCGCCACCGCACTGCGCCTGCCCGCACTGGCCGAGGCGCTGGGCCTGTCGCCCCGCACGCTGGCGCGGCGGGTGCAGGCGCACACGGGGCTTTCTGCCGCGCACTGGATGCGGCGCATCAAGCTGCGGCAGGTGAGCGAGGCCCTGTGCGACACACCCCTGCCGCTCAAGCGCATTGCCGAGGACCTGGGGTTTGCCAGCGAGGCGGGCCTGCACCGCGCTTTTCAGCAGGCCACGGGGCAGACGCCGCTGGCCTACCGCATGGCGCACGGGTGAAGGCGCAGGGGGGTGCAGCCAGCGCACGGGATCGTTCACAAGGAGAATGCCGCCGAGCGCAAAGTTTGCGATCATGCACCCGCTCCCTCTGCATCAACCCTCAGCACCACGACAGGACGAACACCCATGCCTGCTTCCACCTACACCGCTACCTGCCACTGCGGCGCCGTCGAAGTCGAGGCCACGCTGGACCTGGCCCAGCCCACCTACCGCTGCAACTGCAGCATCTGCCGCCGCACGCGCTTCTGGCCTGCCGTGGCACTGCCCGGGGGCTTTCGCATCACCCGGGGCGAAGGCGACCTCACGCGATACACCTTCGGCACCCACAAGAACCACCACTACTTCTGCCGCCACTGCGGCGTGCGCGTGTTCGGCCACGGCACCGACACACCGATGGGCGAGATGTACGGCGTGAACGTGGGCTGTATCAATGGCCTGACCGACGAAGACCTTTCGCGCCTGGCCATCGTGCGGGTGGACGGGCTGCACGACCAGTGGCAGCAGGCACCTGCGCACAGCGGGTATCTTTGAGGGCCCCGCAGTGTTCCAATAGCGCCACTGCCGCTGCCCTGCCTGGAGTCTCCATGCCTTTTCCGCTTGATCCGAGCAAGTCCTCTTTGATGCAGCGCCTGCTGCCCTGGCAGCCTGCGCCTGCAGAGCCTGCGACCGACGAACGGCGCCGCGAGCCCCCCCGGCACACCGTGTCGCTGGAAGACTTCGATCCCGGCGCCAAACCCTTCTCGCTGGGCGACAAGGCCCAGGACAAGGCAGCCGTCGAAGACCTGGCGGTGGAACTGGACGGGCTGCAGAACCTGTTCTACGCCGACAAGCGCTACAAGCTGCTCGTGGTGCTGCAAGGTACCGACACCTCGGGCAAGGACGGCACCATCCGTGGCGTGTTTGGCCGCATGAGCGCCCTGGGCGTACACGCCGTGGGCTGGAAGGCCCCCACCGAAACCGAGCGCGCACACGACTACCTCTGGCGCATCCACCAGCAGGTGCCGCAGGCGGGCGACATCACCGTGTTCAACCGCAGCCACTACGAGGACGTGCTGGTGCCCGTGGTCAACGGCTGGATCACGCCTGAGCAGCACCAGCAGCGTCTGGCGCACATCAACGACTTTGAACGCATGCTCAGCGAGACGGGCACCATCGTGCTCAAGTTTCTGCTGCACATCGGGTTTGACGAGCAGCGCGAGCGGCTGCAAGAGCGCCTGGATGACCCGGCCAAACACTGGAAGTTCAGCATGGGCGACATTGAAGTGCGCAAGCAGTGGGCGCAGTACCAAGATGCCTATGGCACCCTGCTGGCTGCCACCCACACGCCCTGGGCGCCCTGGACCATCGTGCCCGCCAACTCCAAGACGCACCGCAACCTGATGATCGCCACGGTGCTGCGCGAGGTGCTGCAGAAGCTGGACCTCCGCTACCCGGCTGGCGACCCCGCGCTGGCCGGCTTCACGGTGAAATGACCGCTCGTGCGGCACTGCAGCACGCTGCCTTCTCGGCGTTTTCACTGGCCACATTTTTGTTGCAGTGCCGCATTGGGCGGTGTTTTCCCGTGGTTATGCATTAATTGCATAACACCAAAACACTACGGCCTTAGACAGCGTGCAGCGGCAGGCATAAGCTTCGCAGCCTGAACTGATCCCACAAGGAATTCACCATGTCGCAACCCGTCGGCGCCCCTGCCGCACAATCCCACCCCCTGCCCTCGTATCTGCAGGCCGACCACCTCGGCCCCTGGGGCAACTACCTGCAGCAGGTAGACCGCGTCACCCCCTACCTGGGCAGCCTGGCGCGTTGGGTGGAAACCCTCAAGCGTCCCAAGCGCATCCTGATCGTGGACGTGCCGATCGAGCTGGACAACGGCACCATCGCCCACTACGAAGGCTACCGCGTGCAGCACAACCTGAGCCGGGGACCCGGCAAGGGCGGCGTGCGTTTTCACCAGGACGTGACGCTGTCGGAAGTGATGGCCTTGTCGGCCTGGATGTCGGTGAAGAACGCTGCGGTGAACGTGCCCTACGGCGGCGCCAAGGGCGGTATCCGCGTGGACCCCAAGAAGCTCTCGATGGGTGAACTGGAGCGCCTGACGCGCCGCTACACCAGCGAGATCGGCCTGCTGATCGGCCCCTCCAAAGACATCCCCGCACCCGACGTGAACACCAACGGCCAGATCATGGCCTGGATGATGGACACGTATTCGATGAACACCGGCGCCACCGCCACCGGTGTGGTGACCGGCAAGCCCGTGGACCTGGGCGGCTCGCTGGGCCGCGTCGAGGCCACCGGCCGCGGCGTGTACACCGTGGGCGTGGAAGCCGCCAAGCTGACCGGCCTGGCGCTGGAAGGTGCCCGCATCGCAGTTCAAGGCTTTGGCAACGTGGGCGGCATTGCGGCCAAGCTGTTCGCCGAAGCAGGCGCCAAGGTGGTGGCTGTGCAAGATCACACCGGCACCATCTTCAACAGCAAGGGCCTCGATGTGCCCGCGCTGCTGGCGCATGTGAAGACCCGTGGCGGCGTGGGCGGCTTTGCCGGCGCCGATGTGATGAAGGCCGAGGAGTTCTGGGGTGTGGATTGCGAGATCCTGATCCCTGCTGCGCTGGAAGGCCAGATCACCAAGGACAACGCAGGCCAGATCAAGGCCAAGCTCGTGATTGAAGGCGCCAACGGCCCCACGACCACCGAGGCCGATGACATCCTGCACGACAAGGGCGTGCTGGTGCTGCCCGACGTGATCGCCAACGCGGGCGGCGTGACGGTGAGCTACTTTGAATGGGTGCAGGATTTTTCCAGTTTCTTCTGGAGCGAAGACGAGATCAACGCCCGCCTGGTGCGCATCATGCAGGAGGCCTTTGCGGGCATCTGGCAAGTGGCGCAAGAGCACAAGGTGAGCCTGCGCACCGCCACCTTCATCGTGGCCTGCCAGCGCATTCTCCATGCGCGCGAAATGCGCGGACTGTATCCGTAAGCCCCCCTGAGCGGCTGCGCCGCTTCCCCCGAGGGGGACGCACCCGGTGGCCTGGCGGAGCCAGTTCCACGGGTGCACTGGTGTGAGGGCTGCGCGCCCCGCAAAGGCCACGCCCATCCAGGCGGCGAGTCCCTTTCAAAACCGCCAGCGCCGCGATCCGGTCCTGGCGGTTTTTTTGCTTTTCTCCGTGTTGGCACACATTCGCTGTGGCGCTGTGGCGCCGCAGCGACGATGCCGGGATGCCGTGTGCCGTTGGCTGGTCCAAACCGACCGCACAGCCACGCCAGCAACAACAAGATACGTGTACATACAAATTGTGGCGGCTTGCAACCTGCGTACATGAAAGACTGGCTGGCCATGCCTTCTGTCGGAGACTTCCGTGGCCTTTCCATCCCTGCGCAGCCTGGTGGTGCGCTTTCTGCTCAGCCGCCTGCGCACTGCGCGGTCGGTGGCACGCCTGGCCTACCGCCGCCATGCCCACAAACCCGCGCTCATCGACCGGCGTGGCACCCTCACCTACGCACAGCTGCAAGAGCGCGTGCAGCGGCTGCAGGCCTGGATGCAGGCGCAGGGCGTGAAGAAGGGCGACGTTGTGTTCACCCTGCTGCCCGAGACCGGTGAACAGTACGAAGCCCGGCTCGCCACGTTCGAGAACGGCACCATCTTCGCGAGCTTTCACAAACACCTGCCGGCCGATGCGGCGCTGGCCACCATGGTCCGCGTCCGGCCGGCGGTGCTCATCCACGACCCGCTGCTTAGCGCGCCCATCCTCCAGGCCGTGCGCGAACAACTGCCAGGGATACACCTGCTGGCGCTGGGCGAAGACTACGAGCAGGCACTGGCGCAGCATGCGCCTGCCCCCGGCACGGCCGCGCTGCACGAAGACGATATCTTTGCGCTGCACATGACCTCGGGCACCACGGGGCTGCCCAAGTCCATCGGCTACAGCAACCGCAAGTACCTCGACAGCGTGCGGCTGATCTCCAAGTCCATCGATTTCCGCCCCCCCGCCAGCCGCCAGGATGTGAACATGCTGGGCCTGCCCCTCACCGGCCCTGGCTCGGGCCTGGTGCTGCCCACCCTGCTGGCGGGCGCCACGCTCGTGATGCCCGAAGACTTCAGCGCCACCACGCTGGCCGCGTTGATCCAGAAGCACCGCGTCTCGCGCGCCTTTCTGTCGCCCTCGGCCATCATCGACCTGCTCGACGAGCCCACGCTGGGCCAGTACGACCTCTCGTCCCTTACGCATGTGCCCTATGGCTCCGAGATGATGCCGGCGCCCAAGATTGCCGAGGCCATCCGCCGTTTCGGGCCGATCTTCCAGCAAGGTTATGGCTGCCTGGAGGCGCTGCCGCCCATCACCTGGCTGCTGCCTCACCAGCATGTGGACGCGCAGGGCCAGCCACTGGGCAATGACATCCTCTCCACCGTGGGCCGGGTGATGCCCGGGGTGCAGGTGGTCATCCGCGACGAACAGTTTGCGCCCCTGCCGTTGGGCCAGATGGGTCTCATCACCGTGTTGACGCCGGTGCGTTTTGACGGCTATTGGCTCGACCCCGAAAAAACCCAGGAGACGCTGCGCGACGGCTGGGTGGTGATGGGCGATGTGGGCTATTTCGACGCGGCTGGCTACCTGCATGTGCTGGGCCGCAGCGCCGACCGCGTATTGCGCCACGGACAGTGGCTCAACCCCCGCGAGGTGGAAGAGGTGGCGCACACCCACCCCGCCGTCAAGGAGGCCTGCCTGGTACAGCACGGTGCCCGTGCTGTGCTGGTGCTGAGCCTGCGCCAGAGCTGGCGCACCGGGCATGACTGGCAAGCGCTGGAGCACGACATTGCCCAGTATCTGGCACACAAGCTGCCCGCCGACCACCAGCCGGACGATGTACGCATCGTCGAAGAGATCCCGCGCAGCTTCCTCAACAAGATGCTGCGCCGCGAGGTGCGCCTGATGCTGGAGGCCGCCCCGCCCCGCGTGGCCCATGCTCCCACCACGGGGAGCCCGACGGCGTCTCTTTCGGCCGCGCATCCATGACGGGCCCCGCCACCCGGCTCTCGCTGGGCACCAAGCTGGGCTATGCCACCGGCAATGTCGGCCTGCAGATGCAGATTGCCGCCATGAACTTCATGCTCATGATCTTCTACACCGACGTGGCCCTGGTGGCGCCTGCCGTGGCCGGCGCGGCGCTGCTGGTGGGCAAGGTGTGGGACACCATCAACGACCCGCTGTTTGGCTGGATGACCGACCGCACCCGCACCCGCTCGCGCCTTGGCCGCCACCGGGTCTATCTGATCTATGGTGCGGCTCCGCTCGCCATCGCTGCAGCAGCGGTGTGGATGGTGCCCCCGGGCCTCAGCCCGTGGGCCGCGTTCCTGTGGATCGCCCTGACCTACACCGTGTTCGACACGCTCATGACCCTTGTGCAGCTGCCCTACCAGGCCATGGCTGCCAACATGACCCGCGACTACGACGAGCGCACCAGCCTCACGGCCTATGCATCGATGGGCGCCCTGCTGGGCTTTTTTGCGGGCAGCGTTTTCATGCCCGTGCTGGTGCGCGCAGCCCCGGACGCCCGCACGGGCTATGCGCTGGCGGGCTCGTGTTTCGGGCTGGTCGCGGGCGTAGCCATCGCCGTGGTGGCCTGGCGCGTGCGCGAACCGGCAGAAAGTGTGGCGGAACAGGCGGTGCGGCCTGTGGATGCCGATACCCCCGCAATGTGGGAGTCGGTGCGCGAGACCTTGCGGACCACGCTGCACAACCGCCCCTTCCTGATGCTGATGGGCGCTGCAACGCTGGTGCGCCTAGGCCTCACGCTCGTGCAGGCCTCGCTCGCGTATTTCGTGATCTACCAGCTGCAGGGCGACAAGGGCGACCTGCCGCGCTTCATGGGCACCCTGCTGGGCGTGGTGGGCCTCTCGTTGTTCATGTGGAAGCGCGTGGTGGACCGCTGGGAAAAGAACCTGGCCTACATCCTGGGCCTGGTGTTCTGCGCGGCCGGGCTGGTGGCGCTGTACTGGGTGGGCCCGGGTGACCAGCGCCTGGTCACCGCCATTTTGGTGGTGGTCGGTATCGGCATGGGAGCCCACTGGATCGTGCCTTTTGCCATGGTGCCCGACACCATCGACCACGGCCACATGCAAACGGGCGAACGCAAGACCGGCATGTACTACGGCCTGTACGGCCTGATGGACAAGCTGGCACGCACGCTGGCCACCGTGCTGGTGGCGGGCATGCTGGACGTAACGGGCTATGTGCCCAACGTGGCGCAGTCCGCCACGGCGCTGCAGGGCATCACGCTGATGACGGGCATCCTGCCGGCGGTGTGCCTGGTGCTGGCCATTCCGCTGCTGGTGGCCTATCCGATCACCCGTTCACGCCACGCAGACATACTGGAGCGCAGTGGCAGGCACTGAGCCCCGGCAATCGCCCCGCCCTACACGGCCTGTTGCGGGCCATGGGTAGCCAGGTCATTCCAGCCAGCGTACGTTCTGCAGAATCTCGTCGAAGAAACTGCGCAAGGTGACTGCAGACATGCTGTAGGGATCGAAATCTGCAGTCCCTGAGTATTTCAGGAACAGCTGGCGATTGGATTCGAGTGACGCAATCAGCCCCATCGACCAGCCGGTGAAGCGCCGGCAAGGAATTTCGCTCATGTCCAGGACCGCCGTGTCGCGGTGGCGGCCGTCTTTCAGCAAGCGGTGGTACAGCGCGTTGACTGCAGCCCGGTCACCTTCGAGCAGCTGCAGAAAGATGCCGTTGTTCAGGCACAGGGCGCCCGTGATCCCGGCGCGGGTGTTGTTGCGCTGCGAGGCCCCCAAAATGTCCTTGACGTCTGCAGGCCCCAGCACACGCGAAGACCGGCTCGCGTAGATCAGTTGTATCAACATGTGTGTCTCCAAAACGCCGAGTGTGTCAGCGCTGGCCTTGACCGGTGGCCCGCTCGGAAAAAACCCCTCAAAACCCATCGCCGAATCCACCCGAAGGGACTTCAAACGGACTTCGAATACCCGGGATGGGGCATGGGTGGAGGGTCTTTGCGCGCAAGAGCACCGCAGCCAGAGGGGATCGTGTAACTTTCGGTAGCTCAACTCGGTACCCGGTACGACACCCATGACGGAATTGCCGCCTCCCCTGCCTGCCGACGACGCCCGGATACAGGCGGCGCTCACCGACACGCTGCGGTTGGCTGCGGTGCGCGAAACCGGCTTGCTCGACAGCATCGCCGAAGAGAGCTTTGACCGATTGACCCGGCTGGCCTCCACGATCACTGGCGCTCCCGTCACCTTCATCTCGCTGCTCGACGCGCACCGCGACTTCTACAAAAGCACATTTGGCATGGGCGAGCCGTTGAGCACACTGCGACAGCTCACCGGGCGGACGTTCTGCCACTACTCCATGGTGTCTGACGGGCCCCTGGTGCTGGAAGATGCCACGCGGTTGCCCGTGTTCCGCGACGTGCCCACCGTAGCCTCGCTGGGGGTGCGCGCCTACGCAGGCATCCCCCTGAAAACCGAAGCGGGCGAGGTTCTGGGCAGCTTTTGTGCGGTTGATTTCAAGGCCAAGCAGTGGACGGAAAAGGACATCGAAATCCTGGTCGAACTGGCCCACTCCACGATGCGCGAGATCCGGCTGCGCCGGGCATTGCGCGACGCCGAGGTGCTCAACCAGCAGCTGGTCGAACAAATCCAGAAGGTGGACGCACTGAACCTGGCGCTCAACGAGCTGGCCCGGACCGACCCGCTCACCGGCCTGCGCAACCGGCGCGCATTTGACGACAGCCTGGAGCTGGAACTGGCCGTGGTGGAGCGCACGCAGTCGCCCCTGAGCCTGCTCATGCTGGACGTGGACCATTTCAAGCAGATCAACGACAACTTCGGCCATGAGGCTGGCGACAAGGTGCTGCGGTCCATCGCGCAGGTGCTCAGCGGCTGCGTCAGGATCATCGACATCGTGGCCCGGGTGGGCGGCGAGGAATTTGCCGTGATCCTGCCCCACACGGATGCACAGGGCTCCCACGAAGTCGCCCAGCGCATGCGTGTTGCGGTGGCCCAGGCGGGCTGGCTGAGCCAGCCCACCACCATCAGCATTGGTGCGGCCAGCTTGCAGGATGTAGAGAGCGCGTGCAGCCTCTTTGCACGGGCGGACGCAGCGCTGTACGCCGCCAAGAAATCCGGGCGAAACCGCGTGGTGACGGCGTGAACCGCCTGAGGGCGTTCAGCGCGATGCGCTGCCGTACGCCGAAGCGTCCACCGTGGCCACCGAACGAAAAGCCGGCTTGGCAAACAGATAGCCCTGCATCAGGTGTATCCCCACATCGAACAGAAAGTCACGCTCGGCCGGTGTCTCGATGCCTTCGGCGACGACCTTGATGTTCATTTCCTCGCACAGCCGCACCAGACTGCGCACGATGGCCTGGCGGGCGCGGTTGGCATCCACGTTGCGGATCAGGTCCATGTCGATCTTGATGATGTCGGGCTGAAAATCCGACAGCAGCTTCATGCCCGCATAGCCTGCACCGAAGTCGTCAATGGCGGTCTGGAAACCGCAGCGCTTGTACTCGCGCAGGATCTGGGCAAACCAGGGGCCGTCCTCAATGCGCTCGCCCTCGGTCACCTCAAAGATGATCTGAGAGAGCGGAAAGCCGTTTGCCCTGGCAGCCTCCAGGGTCGTGCGGATGCACACCTCAGGTTTGTAGATCGCATTGGGCAGAAAGTTGATCGACACCGGCTGCGCCATCCCCAGCTCTGCTGCGCCCTTGATGGCTTTGACCCGGCAGGCCTGGTCAAAGCGGTAGCGGTTGTGGTCGTTGACCTGCGCCAACACGGTCATCGCGCCCTCGCCACCCGGCCCCCTCACCAGCGCTTCGTGCGCAAAGACCACACGGCGCTCCACGTCCACGATGGGTTGGTACGCGTAGTCAAACTGAAACCCCAGCCCCACGGCCTTGCCGCAATCCTCGCAGTCCTTCGGAGTGCCGCCCAACGGGACGAAATCGACGGGGAAAGAGGCATTGGACGGGGAGAGGGGAAGCACGCGCATGGCCTGGATTCTCCGTTCGATTCACCAAACAAGGGGGTAGGGC
The DNA here is from genome assembly GCF_057597245.1 of Acidovorax sp. NN32. NCBI lineage: Bacteria > Pseudomonadati > Pseudomonadota > Betaproteobacteria > Burkholderiales > Comamonadaceae > Acidovorax > Acidovorax sp. NN32. Next base: position 237,032 of record NZ_CP199679.1, on the reverse strand, counting down.
TGGATTTGACCTCACACAGGCCACTGCTTGCAAATGACCGGTGTGCAAAGAGCTTGCTTGGCACCCCGTATTGCCATCAAGCGCTGGACGCCGGGCCCACCGGTTCGGGCGGCAGCACGCCGCGCATTGCCAGGCAAAACGGCTGCACACATTCAGCCCGCGCGGCATAGGGGCAGCCCACCGTTTCGCACAGGCCGGATGCGCCATTGCGCGCACGCTCATCCTCACGCGGCACCTGGCCGCTGGCCTGCAGCACGGCCATCTGCGTCCACGGGTCCAGACGGCCCGTGGCCTGCTGGAGCATGTCGCGGCCGTACACCGTGGCCGCCAGTTGCGGCTGCAGGTCCAGCACCAGCAGCGCACTGGTGCGCGGTGCGGCGGCGTCCATGCCCTGCAACACCAAAGCCATCACGCCCGACTGCAGCGGCTGGCCGCCCCCGGCAAACGGCACCTGCAGCGCGCCGCCTGCAGCACTGGCGTTTGCGCTGGCCTGTGCTGCGGCTGCACCGGTCGCTGGCGACGCCTGCGTCGCCAGCCATGGCACCGGTGCACGCAAGGTCAGCGCCAGCCCGCGCGGCCCCTCGGGTGTCAACACCACCCCCTGACGTACCAGCCAGGTCTGCAGCGGCGGCTGGTCGGCATCCAGCGCCCCACTCTCCAGCGCCTGCGCCATGCCGATGGGCCAGGGCTGCGCGGCCACTACGCGCTGCGGCACCCCGGCCTGGGCCGTGACCTGCGCCACGAGCGCGCTCACCAAACGCTGCAGCGGCGCACCCAGCCCCGTGGCAGGCCAGTCAGCGCCTGACAACGACGCCGCCGAAGGGGTGGACACGGCGGGTGCCGACGTTGGCGCCCCCACGGGAAGTGGGGGCGGCGCCAGCGGCAGTAACGGCCCACGCGGCGCAGGTCCCGCCTTCACCCCTGAAGCGGCAGCATGGCCCGCTACTTCGCGCCGTGGGTCAAAACCCGCGCCCAGCTGCTCGCGCGCCTGGGCTGAAATGCTGGCCTTGTCCGCCGGTGCGGGCAAAGGCCCAGCGGGGGGGCTGGGCGAGGTTGGTGTGGGCGGCGGCGCGCTCGGGTCGGCCGTGGGCAGCGGTGCGGGCGCAGGCGTGGGTTTGTCCAGCCCCAGCAGTGCGCTCTGCCGCTGCAGCGCCGCCTCGGCCAGAAACTGGGCCACGGGCGGAAGCGCGTTGCGGGAGGGGTCGATGGGGAGGGACATACCGGATGGGCAGGGAGATGCCGGATTCTGGAGCCATTCACCTTGCATGACCAGTCCCAGTGGCCCAATCCGGTGCGCTATGTTTTTGATAGCTCGCAGTGCATGCCCATCGAGCGCAGAGGCCACTTTTGACTCACAATCCAGGGGCCGCCCAGGCACAGCAGCCCCGCCGCTCTTCAAGCCCGCCATGCCCTCACACCGCCAGGTTTCCACGCCCTCACTAGGCACCGCGCCACCGCCCCTACCCTGGGTGGTCCCGGCGCTGCTCGGCGCGGTGGTGGGCTTCCTGCTGCTGGGGGCCTGGTCCCTGGCACCGAACTGGGAGCGCGCCTTCCGCTCCGACCAATCGCCCGCCGCGTGGTTGTCGGGTGCCCTGCTGCTGGCGCTCAGCGTCACGGCCCTGCGGATGGTGGGTGACCGCGCCCTGCCCCGGCTGCTGGGCGCCTGGCTGGCACTCGCGTTTTTCGTGCTGGCGCTGGACGAACAGTTCATGCTGCACGAGCTGTGGAAGTTCCGTTGCCATGAGTGGACGGACGCCTGCCGCTGGAGCCCCGTGCGCGAAGCCCCCATGCTGGCCGTGGCGGTGGTGGGCCTGTTCACCATGGCCTGGCTGCACCGCGTCTTGCTGCACACCGGCACCCGCGCCCTGCTGTGGGCGGGCCTGGCCGTGGGCTGGCTGGCGATTGGTGTGGACCAATGGCCCGAAGTGCAAGCGCGCTGGCACAGTCTGCCCGAGCTGCCAGCGCTGCTGGCCACGCTGGAAGAGGGGCTGGAAGTGGTGGCCGAGGCGCTGGTGTTGGGGGCGTTGCTGCGGCAACCTCGAGTTGGAATGTGACACGCCTTGCAGCGGATTCGCTGGGGACCTTTGATGGCCGCGCCCCAGAAGTTCCAGAGCAACTTCAAATCGGCAATACTCTGTGATCAACAGTATCTGAAAGACCCTCGTAAAAAAGTGGCTTGAAACAGGCCTTGTGAGAAGTGAGATATGTTGATGATCAAACCCGAATATTGGGAGTATTGAATTGGAAGCAAAATTTGTCGAATACAACGGGGTACAAGTGACCGAAGGCTGGCCCGAGAAGATTATTTTTGCCCAATCAAAAACAACCGACATTATTTGCGGCATTGAATATCCCCGGGTGCCCTATGGCGAAGAGGCGGTAGATTATGGTGCTGATAATCACCCATGTGGTGATTGCGCTGTCGTTAAAGGCCAGCTACATGTACCGTTTTGCGACGTAGAGCAGTGCGCTGCGTGTGGAGGACAAGCGTTATCGTGCGACTGCGATTACGGGGATGAGGACGAGCATGGAGAGTAATGTGTCAATGCATTATTCAATGCGTGATCCAAAAAATTCAAACATTGGCGCGGGGGACCTCTGCAGGCCCCGCATCAACGAAGCGACGCGCAGAGATTCCCCTTACGTGCACTCCTCATCCACCCAGCGCCCCGCCCGGAACCACTGGCCGCCGATATTGAGGTACCAGCGCCATTCAAAGATCGGCTCGAAGCTCATGCCGCCGGGCGAAGGGGTGTCGATGCGCAGGATGTCTGCGATGCCATCGCGGTCCAGGTCGATCTCGTGCACCAGCACGGCAGTGTTCTTGCGCTGGGGCTTGTCCCGGATGGGCGGGTCGGCGGGCTGCATCCAGCTCGTGGCGTATCGCCGGGTCTTCACCTTCACCGCATCAGGCGGCAGCTTTCCGGGCAGCACCAGGCGGGTCAGCACCTCGGCACTGTCGGACAGCCTGGCGTAGCCGCGCACGGGCTGGGCTTCTTCGCCAGGGTCGTTGAACCCGCGGCCGGGGTAGTGGCCGCCGCAGTAATGGTCTTCGTTGCTGATGTCCCAATAGCGCTGGCGCACGGTGTGGGCCCCCACCAGGCCCTGGTGGGTGATGGCATAGAGGGTCAGCGCAGGGGCAAAGGCCTGGTCGGCAGAGCCCACGTCCCAGAAGCCGGTGATGTATTCGATTTCAGGCCCATTGTGGCGGTTGAACCGGCCCACGGGCGCCCCGGTAGGAATGACGCTGATGCGGGCGCCCGCCACGGCGGCCAGACCGTCGGCATCGGTCTCGTGCAGCAGGGCCACGCTGGTGTGGGACCGAAAGTACGACGGGGCAATCGTCGGCAAGGTCGGCTTGGCGGCCAAAGGGGCCACGGCAGGGATGTGGTCCACGGCACGGGTGGCCAGCTTCAGGTCGTCCAGCGGGTTCACGGGGTGGCCCCGGTCGATCTCTTGCTCGGCCCGAAGCAACACACCGGTACGCATGAGCTTTTTGGCGGCCTCCCATTCAGGCCGCGTGGGGTACTGCACCGGCATTTCATGCGCGTGGCTCTTGACCAGCGCAGGCAGCTGCAGGGTTGGCAGACGCGGCAGAGCGTTGCCGTATGCGCGCAGGCGGTTGGGTGACGGCGCCACCCAGAAGGCACGGGCCGCGTCCTTGCCCGCCTGGACCAGGGTGAGGGGCTGGTCAGCCAGGAGGTTGCAGGCAATGTGGGCTTGCAATGGCTCGGGCAACGGGGGACCCAGGCGGGCATCGCCCGCATAGAGCACTGCACACCAGCCATCGCGCTCGGTGAGCTGTTGCAGCACGGTGTTGGCGGGTACTTGGGCGACGATGCGGGCCTGGGATTGAGCCGACTCGCGCAGGTTGACCCACGAGCCTTGCACATAGCGCTGCTTGGCGGGTGCTACAGCCGGGGCCGGGGCCTGGGCCCACGCACTGGCGCCCGTCAGCGCGGCAACCGCCGCAGCCGCTATGGCGACCGCTAACGCGGCGGGAACTCGGAAGCGTTGCTGGGCTTTCGATGTCGTGCTCATGTGTGTTGACTCCCTTCGCGATGGGCGTGAGTATCGCCCGCCCGGGAGACCCACTCCGGTCGGGCCCTTCGGCCTGTCTGAAGCACACAGCCCGCGAGCCCACACTCAAGGCAACGACTTCACACCCTCAAACGCCGCATTCAAGGCAGCCTCAGCCGCCAGCAGCCGCTGCCGCGCTTCGCCCGACCACACGCGGTCTTTGGCCAGGGTGTCCTTGGCAACGGTCGCCATGCGCGTGACCTCCTGCGGCTGCGGCCCGCCTGTGCCGGTGCGTGTGGTCACCATGTCTGCGGGCGACAAAGCGCGGCGGAATGCGGCTTCACCCAGCGGCAGGCGCTGGTCCTTGAGGTCGTATTTCTTGCCCGCTTCGCGGTAGATGCGCACGGCTTCGGCGTACGGGAAATCCTTGGGGCGAATGTTGCGCTCCTTGGCAAACAGCACCACATCCGACGCAAAGTGGTGCCCCACCCGGAACGGCACGCCATGGCTGCGTTGCAGCGCTTCGGCCAGCTCCATCGAGGTGGTCCACTCGGATTCGAGTTCGTCCAACGCGCGTGCGGGGTCGATGCGCAATGAGTCCAGCACATCGGCAAACTGCTGCAGCATCTCCACGCCTTGCACAAAGGTCTTGGCGCTGGCCGGGCTCCAGGTGTTCTTGTAGTCGATCATGCCGGGCGTGACGTTATGCGCCCGCCACAGCGACGCCTGGGCCGAGGCCACCACATCGCTGGCCTTGGCCCGCGTGTTCTGGATGATGCCGGGGTTGGCCTTTTGCGGCATGGCGCTGCTGGTGTAGGTCTTGCCGCTGGCCAGCAGCAGCCAAGGCCGCGTCTGGTGGTACTGGGTGTGCACGTCCTGCATGAACGCGCCCACGCGGATAGCGGTGGAGCTGGCGATGGACGTGGCCTCGATGGGGATGTCGTAGGTGCTGATCTGCCCTGCATCCAGCGAGTTCACGATGAGACCGTCGAACCCCAGCAACTGCGCCAGACGCTCGCGGTTGATGCCCCAGCTGGAGTTGGACAGCACCGCCGTGCCCATGGGGCTGAGGTTGATGCGGGCGTAGGCCTCGCGAATGCGCGCCGAGTCGCGCGCGAACGAGTCGGCCCAAGCCATCAGGTAGTGCCCGTAGCTGATGGGCATGGCCTGCACGCCATTGGTGTAAGCGGGCACATAGGTAGCGGTGTGGGCCTGCGCCGTGGTGATGAGCCGTGCGCGCACCTGGTCCAGCGCATCGGCAAAGTCCAGCATTTCCAGACGCAACTGCGCGGCATTCAAGGTGGAATGAATGTCCTGGCGGCTGCGCCCGGTGTGGATCAGCGTTGCCTCGGGGCCCACGGCATCCGTGATGATCTTCTCGACCTGCAGCACATCGGTGGGGCGCTTGCCACCGGGCGTGGTGGCCTGGGTGATCGAATGCTCAACGCCGCGCGCGATGCGACCGGCCTGGGCCTTGGGGATGATGCCCTGCTCGACATTCACCACGGCCGATGCCATGTTGATACGGCCGAACCAGTAGAACGTGTCTTGCGACTTGGACAAGGCGCTGGTGGCGTCCCCTTTGACCACCCCCTGAATCTTGGCGACCTGCGCCTGGCACTCGGCCGTGGTCTTGCACGCGGTGTCGAGGGTATCGGCGGCGTTGGCCTGGCCCATGGCGAAGATGGCCGCCATCACCGGAGCGATGAGGAAACGGGACGGGCGCGAAGTGATCTCGCCCAAGGTGGGGCGCTGCAATGACGGCATGAAGTTTTGTCTCCTGAGTTCCTGCGCACTGGCTTGCACACGGTGCGGGAATAAGATTCGTTAGTTGAATGACCCCAGGGCAGGCTCGCGCCCAACCGAAGGCACGCGATGGTTGCACAGCAGGCAACACAGGGCCAATGCTTCTTTTTCAACATGATTCAAATTTTGAATACCCCATGCCAGACCTGACGCCCTCCGTCCTGTTCAATCGCATCCTGGGCCGTGTGCGCCTCAAGCACCTGCAGTTGGCGATTGCGATTGCCGATTTGCAAAGCCTGCACCGCGCGGCCTCTGCCATTGGCCTGAGCCAGCCCGCAGCGACGCATGCGCTGGCGGAGCTGGAGAGTTCTATGGGCGGCGCCCTCTTTGAAAGGCACGCCAAGGGCATGCGCCTGACCCGCCTGGGGGAGGCGGTTCTGCCACTGCTGCGCGCTTCGCTGGTGCCCCTGCAAGCGGCTGCTGGCAATGCGGCGCTGATGCAGCAAGGGGCCGCGTCCGCGCTGATCCGCATCGGCAGCATCGCGGCGGGCATCAACGGGTTGCTGACGGCCGCCATTCCGGCCTACTGCGCCCTGCACCCGAGCGCCGCCATCGATGTTCACGAAGTCACCATCGACAACCTGCTGGAGAGCATCCAGGAAGGAACCCTGGACCTAGCGATCTGCCGCGAACCGACCCCGCTGCCGCAGGGGTTCGAGTTTCACGCCGCGCTGCCGGATGAATTCGTCATCGCTTGCCGCCCTGAGCACCCTTTGGCGCAACAGGCAATCGTCACGTCCGCCGAGCTGCTGTCACAACGCTGGCTGAGCCCACCACTCACAGGGCTGGGCCCACAGCAGGTGGATAGCCTGTTCGACGATTTAGGCGGGGTGCCGGAACTGTGTCGCGTGTCGAGCCGCTCGACGGAAATCATCTACGCCATGCTGGCGGACAGCGACATGCTCGTCTGCGTGCCAGCGAGCCTTGTGCGGCCCTTGGTGCGGCGCAAAAATCTGGCCGTCTTGTCGTGGAAACCCCAGGACGTGGGCCCTCTGGGTGTGTTGGTGAAAGCGGCGGTGTGGGCGGATAGCTCACATCCCTGTCGTGCTTTCATCGAGCATGTGCTCGGTGTGCGCGGTGTGCTTGACGTGTTGACCATCGGCAAAGAGCCCGAGCCTGGCGCGATGTGCCCCGGTTGAACACGGGCAGGCTATTGCACACCAGGGCACTCACTTCTATTTTGATAGCAACAAATCCAATATAGCAAAGCGATAGAAGGCAATTTACCACCCCAGAAGCCCGACCCCACCACCGCGCCACCTTGTGGCGCCCTCACCATGCCATCGTCTACCCCGTTGAACCTACCCGCCAAGATTTCGATCGCCGCGCTCGCGGTGCTGGGTCTGCTGGGCGGATCGCTGATCGTGGCCCACGCAGGCTTTGCGACATCACCACGGCGCGGCGGGCCGTCCACCTTCGTACCGGCGCCCGAGGCCTACATCCTGTCTGCGGTGATGTATGCGATGTCATTCCTTGCGCTCTGGGTCTTGCTGCGAGACCGCCAAGCATCCAAGGCCACCACCCTGGCGGCAATGGGCGCCTACGGTGTCATGGCCTGGGCCACGGTGCATGTGATAGCCGCCTGGTAGGCCGTCCAATCTGCTCACACAACGGCAGCAGCCAACGGACAGCAAACAGGCAGCGCCCTGGCAGGCTATGCAGCCAGGGCAGGCTCGGCAGCCGCTGGTGCAAGCGGTTGCGCTTCGATCACGCGCGCCAGCAAGGCCCCGCTGTAGTGCGCAGGCAGCGCAATCCACACACGCACGGGGCTGCCCTGGGCTACGTTGACCGGCTGGCCTTCGACATTGCGCATCTCCTGCAGCCGTACGGTGATATTCCCACTCGGGTGGACCACCTCAATCAGGTCTCCCACCGCAAAGTGGTTCTTCGTCTCCACCTGCACCCAGTCCCCTTGCAAGCCCACATCGGCCTGCCCCTCAGCACCCAACACCTCACCCACATACTGGCTGCGCTGCGTGGCCGAGTGGCCGTTGATGTAGTTCTGGTAATCGTTGCTGGGGCGGCGCTCCAGCAGGCCGCCGGTGTAGCCGCGGTTGGACAGGCCTTCCAGCTCGATCAGCAGCTCGGGGTTGAAGGGGCGGCCCGCCACGGCGTCGTCAATGGCGCGGCGGTAGACCTGGGCAGTGCGGGCCACGTAGTACAGGCTCTTGGTGCGGCCTTCGATCTTGAGCGAGTCCACGCCGATCTGCGCCAGGCGCGCCACGTGCTCCACCGCACGCAGGTCCTTGCTGTTCATGATGTACGTGCCGTGCTCGTCTTCCATGATGGGCATCATTTGCCCAGGGCGGCCCGCCTCTTCGATCAGGTAGACCTTGTCGGCCTTGGGGTGGCGCTCGCCGTTGCCGGTGGTCGATGCAAAGGCTTGTTCGGCCTTCTGCTGCGCGGCTTCGAAGTTGAAGTCGCCTTCCATCTTCTGCGCAATGGCTTCGCCCGTGGTGGGGTCGATGTCGGCGTCGTGCGTGGCGTAGTTCCAGCGGCAGGCGTTGGTGCAGGTGCCCTGGTTGGGGTCGCGGTGGTTGAAGTAGCCGCTGAGCAGGCAGCGGCCCGAGTACGCAATGCACAACGCGCCGTGCACGAACACTTCCAGCTCCATGTCGGGGCATTCCTGGCGGATCTTTTCGATCTCGTCCAGGCTCAGCTCGCGCGAGAGGATGACGCGCTCCACGCCCATCTTCTGCCAGAACTTCACCGCCGCCCAGTTGGTGGTGTTGGCCTGCACCGAGAGGTGCACCACCTGCTCGGGCCACTTTTCCTTGACCATCATGATCAGGCCCGCGTCGGCCATGATGAGGGCGTCGGGTTGGCAGTCGATCACGGGCTCGATGTCGCGCAGGTAGGTGCGGATCTTGTCGTTGTGCGCAATCAGGTTGCTGGTCACAAAGAACTTCTTGCCGCGCGCGTGGGCCTCGTCAATGCCTTGCTTGATCTGCTCCAGGCGGAACTCGTTGTTGCGCGCGCGCAGGCTGTAGCGCGGCTGGCCTGCGTACACGGCGTCGGCGCCAAAGTCGTAGGCAGCGCGCATCTTGTCGAGCGAGCCAGCGGGCAAGAGCAGTTCGGGGGCTTTGAGCGTGGTCATGGGGTGGCCCAATCTAAAAATCGTCGGGGGTCGGGTTCAGCGGGGCATCAGGGGCAGGCCCGCGAGCATGCCCACGGCCTGCGCAGGCAGTTCTTCGGCGTCAAAGGCCTTGTCACCATCGGCGTCGGCCACGCCGTTGGGTACCAACCCCTTGAAGTCGAACTGGCGCGTGTCCATGAAGTGCGAGGGCACCAGGTTGCGCAGGGCCACGGCCATGTTTTCGATGCGGCCGGGGTAGAGCTGCTGCCAGTCGCGCAGCATCTGGCCGATCTGCTTGCGTTGCAGGTTCTCCTGGCTGCCGCACAGGGTGCACGGGATGATGGGAAAGGCGCGGATGTCCGCCCAGCGGGTGAGGTCGTCTTCAGCCACATAGGCCAGCGGGCGGATGATGAGGTGGTCGCCCCGGTCGCTCTGCACCTTGGGCGGCATGCCCTTGAGCTTGCCGCCGAAGAACATGTTGAGAAAGAACGTCTGCAGCATGTCGTCGCGGTGGTGGCCGAGCGCAATTTTGGTGCAGCCCAGCTCATCAGCCACGCGGTACAAAATGCCCCGGCGCAGGCGGCTGCACAGGCTGCACATGGTCTTGCCTTCGGGGATGTGCTCCTTGACGACGCTGTAGGTGTCCTGCGTTTCGATGTGAAAGGGCACGCCCACCTTCGCCAGATATTCGGGCAGCACATGGGCCGGAAAGCCGGGCTGCTTCTGGTCGAGGTTGACGGCGATCAGCTCGAACCTGTTGCCGTTGCGCTGCTGCAGCATGCGCAGCACGTCAAGCATCGCGTAGCTGTCCTTGCCGCCCGAGACACACACCATGACCTTGTCGCCGTCTTCGATGAGGCCGAAGTCGGCAATGGCCTGGGCGACCTGGCGCACCAGGCGCTTTTCGAGCTTGAGCGCGGCGTGGGCGGCGGCTTTTTGAGCAGCATCGTCGGCAGGTGCCGTGTCGGCGGGCAAGATAGCGTTGTCGATCATGGTGGGCTGCCTGGAACGGCACTGCGTTGCCGCACTTCAGAGCGGCAACAATTGCTATTAATTAGATAGCACCTGGCGCTTGACCATCAAGCACCAGGTGCCAATTTTCCTACAAACCGTTCATTCAGCGCGAATCTCTCACCCTTGGGTGGGCGTTGCAAAACCCGCAGCGCGCGAAACCGGCGCGGCCCAGACCAAAGGCCGCCGCGCAAGGGCCGCCCCGCCGCGCTGGCGGCGTCCCCCTTGGGGGAAGGCGCCGCAGGCGACTCAGGGTGGCAGCTACTCTAGGCTTCTGCTGGGTAGAACATCTTGCGGGTGGGCACGTTCTCGACTGCCTTGGCGATGGCGCCGATGTGGTCCGGTGTGGTGCCACAGCAGCCGCCCAGAATGTTGACCAGCCCCTCGGCCGCGAACTCATGCACCAGGCGGCTGGTGATTTCAGGCGTTTCGTCAAAGCCGGTGTCGCTCATGGGGTTGGGCAGGCCGGCGTTGGGGTAGCAGCTGATGAAGGTGTCCTCGGCCACGCGGTTCAGTTCCTGGATGTAGGGGCGCATCAGCGTGGCACCCAAGGCGCAGTTCAGGCCTATGGCTAGCGGGCGCGAGTGGCGCACGCTGTGCCAGAAGGCCGTGACCGTCTGGCCCGAGAGGATGCGGCCCGAGGCATCGGTGACGGTGCCGCTGATGATGAGCGGCAGGCGCTCGCCGCTGTTTTCAAAGAACTCGTCGATGGCGAACAGCGCGGCCTTGGCGTTGAGCGTGTCGAAGATCGTCTCGACCAGCAGCACGTCGGAGCCGCCCTCGACCAGCGCTTCCACCTGCTCGTAGTAAGCGGCGCGCAGCTGCTCGAAGTCCACATTGCGCGCGCCGGGGTCGTTCACGTCGGGGCTGATGCTGGCCGTCTTGGGCGTGGGGCCGAGGGCGCCTGCGACAAAGCGGGGCTTGTCGGGCGTGCTGTACTTGTCACAGGCGGCGCGGGCCAGCTGGGCAGATTTCAAATTCATCTCGCGCGCCAGGTGGGCCATCTTGTAGTCCTCCTGCGCGATGGTTGTCGCGCCGAAGGTGTTGGTCTCGATCAGGTCGGCGCCTGCAGCCAGGTAGCGCTCGTGGATGTCGCGGATCACATCGGGCCGGGCGATGCTGAGCAACTCGTTGTTGCCCTTCACGTCACGCGGGAAGTCCTTGAACCGGTCGCCCGCCCCATCCGGGCCGTTGTAGCCTTCGCCCCGGTACTGCGCCTCGCCCAGCTTGAAGCGCTGGATCATGGTGCCCATGGCGCCGTCGAGGATGACGATGCGTTGGGCGAGGATGTCGGGCAGTTGCGCGGCGCGCGTGTAGGCAAGCGTTTTCATCCCCCGATTGTAGAAAGCCCCCCGGGGCTGCCGGTGGCCCAGGGGCTTTCTCACCCACACACGAGCGTGTAGCGTTGCTTGGCCAGCCGCGTGGCGCCCAGGCGGTCATAGAAACGGATGGCGCCCTCGTTCCACACGGGCGTCTGCCACTGCATCGCCTCGCAGCCCAGCATTTGGGCGCGGTGCCGCACAGCGGCCATCATCTCGGCGCCCCGGCCGCAGCCACGCGCTTCAGGCTCCAGGTACAGGCAGTCCAGATGCAGGTAAGAGCGCGCGGCGAGAGTCGAATAGTCCAGCGTGGCGCTGGCATATCCCACTGCCTGCTCACCCCAATAGCCCAGCCAGGCGAACAACCGCCCCGCCTCCAGCCCCTGGGCCAGCCGGTGGGCATGGCCGTCGGCGCTGTACGGGATGCGCTCGTACGCCGCGTGGGCGGCGCACAGGTCGGCCAGCGCGGGCGCGTCAGCGGCGCCTGCGGCGCGCAGGGTCCAGCCGGTGCGATGCGGCGGATGGCTCAGCATGCGCACTCGATGGCGGGGCGGGCCGACGGCATGGCGCCGCGCTCCGGGCCGGTGGCTACAGGCTGGCCGTCGCGGATCCAGAAGTCCAGCCCGCCCAGCATCTCCTTGACCGTGAAGCCCAGCCGCGCCAGCTTGTACGCGCCCCGGGTCGAGCCGTTGCAGCCGATGCCGTCGCAGTACGTGACATAGACCTTGCTGCGGTCGAGGTGCGCCGTGCTCTGCTCGTCCATGGTGCGGTGGGGAAAGCTGATGGCGCCCGGCACATGGCCCTGTTCGTAATGCGCCGTGGAGCGGGTGTCGACCACCACGATGGCGTCGATGCCGTTGCGCAGGTCTTCGGCCACGTCCCAGGCATCGGCGTGGTAGCTGAGCTTGGCGGCCATGAAGTCTCGCGACTGCTCGGGGCTGGGCGCGGGGAACGCCAGGACGGCGGAGGCGGGGGCGGAGACGGGGGCTGCGTGGGTCATGGAAAAGTCCTCTCGTGTGGCTGTGTGGTGTTGCGATGGGAGGAAGTTTCCGACGATTTGGCCTGATTGATAATGCCAATCCTTCGTCACAAATAAGACCAATTACCGATGAAACCACGGCTGTTGCTCACGCTGCTGGAGGACGCCCACGGAGGCGGCCGCCGGGAGCGCCTGTGCTCGGCGCTGCGCGAGGCCGTGCGCACCGGCCAGGCCGTGCTGGGCGAACGCCTGCCCTCCACCCGCGATCTGGCGCGCGACCTGGGTCTTTCACGGGTCACGGTGGAGGCGGCCTACGCCCAGCTGGAAACCGAGGGCTACCTGCACCGGCATGTCGGCCAGGGCAGCTTCGTGGCCATCGACATGCAGCGTGCCGGGGCGGCGCGGTCCCGGGCGGGCCGGATGGCCCCGGCGGCGGCACTGCCCGCGCTGTCGCGGCGCGGGCAGCGCATGGTCGATACCGGCGGTTGCGCCGAGCCCGACCGCGCCCGCGCGTTCGTGGCGGGCAGCCCAGACCTGCGAGCGTTTCCGGTGGACCTGTGGCGCCAGCTGATGCAGCGCCGCCTGCGCCAGGACGCCGGGCCCCTGCTGTTCTACGGTGACCCCCAAGGCCTGCCCGCACTGCGCGAGGCCATCGCGCGCTACCTTGCGCAATCGCGCGGCGTGCGTTGCCATGCGGGCCAGGTGCTGGTGCTGACCAGCTCGCAACAAGCCCTGCAGCTGCTGGCCGCGACGCTGCTGGACGAAGGCGATACCGTCTGGATGGAGGACCCGGGCTACGCAGGCGCGCGCACCGCGTTCCGCGCCAGCGGGGCCCAGGTGGTGGACATGCCGCTGGACGGCGAAGGCGCCCAGCTGGTGCCCACCCAGGCGCCGCCACGCCTGATCTACCTCACGCCATCGCACCAGTTCCCCACCGGGCGCGCCATGTCCCTGCAGCGCCGCCTGGCCTTCATCGACCACGCACAGGCCACGGGGGCCTGGCTGATCGAGGACGACTACGACAGCGAATTCCTCTACGACCACCAGCCCACGCCCACCTTGCAGGGCCTGGACGCGCACGGCCGCGTGCTCTACATAGGCACGTTCTCGAAGTCCTTGTTTCCTTCGGTGCGGCTGGCCTACATGGTGCTGCCCGAACCACTGGTAAAGCCCCTGGTGACCGCACGCACCATCTACGACGGCCACCCCTCGCAGCCCATGCAGGCCGTGGCGGCTGACTTCATGGACCAGGGCCACTTCGCGGCCCACCTGCGGCTGATGCGCCAGCTGTACCGCAGCCGACGCGACGCCTTGCTGCAGGCGCTGCACACCCACCTGCCCTGGGCCGAGCCCCTGGACAGCCGGGGCGGGCTGCAGATGGCCGTGCGGCTGACCGAGGGCAGCGAGCGGCAGCAAACGCGCCGCGCGCTGGCGCGCGGCATTGCAACCCCCAGCCTCAGCGAGCTCTACCATGCAGCGCCTCCCATCGCGGGATGGCGGCTGGGCTTTGCCGCCATCCCGCCTGAGGTGATCGAAAGCGCTGTCCGCGCGCTGCGCTGACCCCCAACCAGCGGCGCAGGCCCGCAGCGCACAATACGGGCCTTGCATCGCACGGTTCGTAGCACGGGCCCGCACACAATTTTTTGGCTTTATTGGCGTCCAGCGCAGGTGGGTCCAGCGTGGGGCGCTCTCATTTTCAGAGTATTCGCTTGGTGTCTCGCCCGTCTTCCGTGTTGTCCCCTGCCCAGTCTGTCTTGCAGGATGTCTTCGGCTACGAACAGTTCCGCGGCCCGCAGCAAGCCATCGTCGAGCATGTGATTGGCGGCGGCGACGCGCTGGTGCTGATGCCCACGGGCGGAGGCAAGTCGCTGTGCTACCAGGTGCCAGCCATCGTGCGCCAGCAGCAGGGGCGCGGGGTGACCATCGTGATTTCGCCGCTGATCGCGCTGATGCACGACCAGGTGGGCGCGCTGCACGAGGCGGGGGTGGACGCCGCGTTCCTGAACTCGACGCTGAGCTACGACGAGACCCAGGACGTGGAGCTGCGCCTGCAGACCGGCGACCTCACGCTGCTGTATGCCGCGCCCGAGCGGCTGAACACGCCGCGTTTCCTGGGCCTGCTCGACAGCCTGTACAGCGGCGGCCACCTGAGCCTGTTCGCCATCGACGAAGCACACTGCGTCAGCCAGTGGGGCCACGATTTCCGCCCCGAATACCGCGCGCTCACGCTGCTGCACGAGCGTTACCCGCAAGTACCGCGCATTGCGCTCACCGCAACGGCCGATGCGCTCACGCGCGAAGACATCGTCGAGCGGCTGCAGCTGCAGGATGCACGGCTGTTCATCAGCAGCTTTGACCGGCCCAACATCCGCTACCGCATTGAGGAAAAGAAGGACGTCACCACGCAGCTGCTGCGCTTCATCGAGCGCGAGCATGCGGGCGAGGCGGGCGTGGTGTATTGCCAGTCGCGCAAGCGCGTGGAAGAGCTGGCCGCCACGCTGAGCGACGCGGGCATCACCGCCCTGCCCTACCACGCGGGGCTGGACACGAAAGTGCGTCAGAAGAACCAGGATCGCTTCCTGCGCGAGGAAGGCATCGTGATGGTGGCCACCATCGCGTTCGGCATGGGCATCGACAAGCCTGATGTGCGTTTTGTGGCCCATGTGGACATGCCCAAGAACATCGAAGGCTACTACCAGGAAACGGGCCGCGCGGGCCGCGACGGACTGAACGCCGATGCCTGGATGGCGTATGGCCTGAACGACGTGGTCAACCAGCGCCGCATGATCGACGAAAGCCCGGCGGGCGAGGAGTTCAAGCAGGCGCTGCGTGGCAAGCTCGATGCACTGCTGGCCCTGGCCGAGGCCACCGACTGCCGACGCGTGCGGCTGCTGGCGTACTTTGGAGAGCAGTCCACACCCTGCGGCAACTGCGACAACTGCCTGAACCCACCGGCGGTGTGGGATGCGACGGATGCGGCACGCAAGCTGCTCTCCACCATCTACCGCGTGAACCAGGCCAGCGGCATCAGCTTTGGCACGGGGCACATCATGGACATCCTGCGCGGCAAGAAGACCGAGAAGGTCGCGCAGTTCGGGCACGAAAAAATCTCCACCTTCGGCATCGGCGCGGACCTGACCGAGCCCCAGCTGCGCGGCGTGCTGCGCCAGCTGATCGCCACCGGCGCGTTAGGCCTGCAGAAGGTGATGCTGGACAGCGGCCACAGCTTTGACACGCTGTGCCTCACCGAGGGTTCGCGCGCGGTGCTCAAGGGCGAGGTGCCGGTGCAGTTGCGCGAGTCGGTGTCGTCCGCACCGGCCAAACGCACGCGCACCCGCAAGGGCACGGGCAGCGCGCCGCCCGCCGCGGCCGCCAATCTTGGCCCCGATGCGCAGGTGCGTTTCATCAACCTCAAGGCCTGGCGCGCCGAGGTGGCACGCGAGCACAACCTGCCTGCGTATGTGATCTTTCACGACGCCACTTTGGCCGCGATTGCCGAGCGCAACCCCGGCACGCTCGACGACCTGCAGGGCATCAGCGGGATGGGGGCGAAAAAGCTGGAGGCGTACGGGGCGGACGTCCTGCGCGTGGTACGCGCGGGGTAGCCCCGCTGCCGCGCTTTGCTGCCCCGCGATGCGATGCGTGCGGGCCTACGTGAACAGATCCTTCGCGCTCAGGCGGCCGACGCTGCCCGCGCCCGCAGCGCCCGGATGCCTTCCGAAAAACGCCGCAGCGTAGGCGTGCTGTCGCCCGGTGGCACCATCAATTCGATGAGCTGAAAGCAACCGCGCTCGGCAAACGCGGCATCGAGCGCCGCCTTGAACTGCGCCCGCGTGTGCACCCGGTGGCCGCGCCCGCCCAGCGCATCGGCGGCCTGGGCCAGGTGCCAGTCGCCCAGGGCGGCGCAGCGCGATTCGGTCTGGAAGGAGCGGATCATTTCCCAGGTCTGGTTGTTGAGCACGATGGCGATGGGGTCCAGCCCCAGGCGCGGGCAGTTGCCCAGCTCCCAGCCCGTCATCTGGAAGGCGCCGTCGCCCACCAGGATCAGGCTGCGCTGGCCCGTGGCCACCTGCGCACCGATGCCGGCCGGCACGCCGAAGCCCATGGACGCGTAGTAGCCCGGCGCCACCAGCGGGGTGGGCAGCAGCTCCATCGCAGCAAACAGGCAGTCGCCAATGTCCGCGACGATGTTCATGGGGCCGTGCGCGCGGATGCGGTCGTTGAGCGCGCGGGAGAGGTCGGCCGCACACACGGGCGCATCGTTGGCCACCAGGCCCTCGGGGCAAGTGGGCGGGGGCGGCAGGGCGCGCGGCGGCTTGGCGCCTGCGGCCGGGGCGCGGGCCAGCAGCGCTTCCACCAGCGCGGCCAGGGGGATGTTCGGGTACAAGTGGTGGCCCACGCGCACCTCGCGGTGCGCGGCGATGAGCGCGCGGCGAAAGTCCATGCGCTGGGCGCTCACGCCGAAATTGCTGTCCGACAGGATGGCGCCCAGCATCACGGGCAGGTCGGAGTCGTCGAGCAGCGCACTGGTCTCGGGCGCGCCCGCCACGCCCAGGTAGGTGCCGTGCAGCTGTACGCCGGAGTGCACGCCCTCCTCCGCCAGCAGGCCCCGGCCCATGAAGGTGGTGAGCACGGGCAGTTGCAGACGGCGCGCCAGCTCGGCCACGCGGGCTTCCAGGCCAAAGCGGCGCACCTCCACGTCCACCACCAGCACGGGGCGCTGGGCTGCCTGGATGCGGGCCATCCATTCGTCGGCGCACTCGGCCACGGCGGCTTCATTGAAGGTGCTGGGCGGCAGCAGGGGCACCTCGGCCATGGGGTGCAGCGTCATGTCGCGCGGCACCTCGATGAGCACGGGCTGCGAGTATTCGCGGCAGCTGCGCAGCACGCGGGCCAGCTCGGCGGGCGCGGTGGCAGGGTCGGACAGGCGCACCTGGTCGCAGGTGATCTCGCGGAAGATCCGCCATTGCGAATCGACATGGCGCACCTGGTGGTGCAGCACCAGGCCCGAGTGCGCCTCGACCTCGCCGGGGCAGCCGGCCAGCACCACCAGCGGCGAGCGCTCGGCATAGGCCCCCGCCACCGCGTTGACCACGTTGAGCGCGCCCGCGCCGTAGGTGACAGCCACCACGCCCAGGCCGCAGTGCATGCGCGCGGCGGCATCGGCGGCAAAGCCCAGCGAGGGCTCGTGGCTGAGCGTGACCAGCGGCAGGATGCCGCTCTCCTCGATCTGCTTGAACAAGGGGAGGATGAAGTCACCGGGGATGCCGAAGATCTCGCGCGCGCCGTGGTGCTTGAGCGCGTGCAGCAGTTGAAGGCCGAGGGGGGTCATGGGCGTGTTCCTTGCAGGTGGTGCCGTTGTGCGGCGGTGGCGGATGATCCACGCGGCGTGTCCAAGGCGGCTCTGATGCGCATCAAACCCAGCGACTCCTAGCGCGAGTTCGCAGATTCGTTCTGTTTTCGACCTAGAAGCGCAACAAATCTGCGCGAAGCACCGACCAAACCCGGAGCCCCGCCCGCTCAGGCCCGGCGCAGCGTGAAGGAGGGGAACCACGCGGCCAGTTGCTGCTGGTGCGCCGTGGTCAGCGCCCAGGCCGGTGCGCCAGGTGCGCGGCATTCCTGCAGCGCCCAGCGGCGCACGCCGCGCGCGGCCAGGGCCTGGGCCAGGTCCAGCAACTCATCCACACCAAACAGGCCCGCGTGCCAGGTGGTGCGGCATTCGTGGTCGGTGCCATAGGCCAGAAGCACCTCCAGCCCGGCCCAGGCGCGCGCACCGCTGCCGGGCGTGGCGGTGATGGCGTTGTAGCGCTGCGGCAGGGCCTTGATGTCCAGACCCACCCAATCGAGTTGCGGCAGCAGTGCCGCCAGCCGCTCGGGGTACATGCCGCCGGTGTGCAGGGCGGTCTGCAGGCCCAGGCTGCGCACTGCGTTCAGCGCCGCGCCCAGGCCCGCCTGCAGCGTGGGCTCGCCGCCCGAGAAAACCACGCCGTCCAGCAGGCCGCGCCGGCTTTCCAGAAAGGCCAGCGCCTGCGCCCAGGGCAGCGAGGGCGGTTCGGTGGCATCGAGCAGTTCGGGGTTGTGGCAATAGCCGCAGCGCCAGGGGCAGCCCTGGCAATACAAAACGGCCGCGAGGCGGCCGGGGAAATCGATGGTGGTGAGCGGTGTCATGCCGCCCAGCCGCAGCGCCGCGGCTGGCGGCGCCTCAGCAGGCGTTGCTTCCACCACGCGTCTGCTCTGAAAAGAAACGGCGCTCGGCGTGCTCGCCCTGCTTGCCCGTGTTGAAGCTGGCCACGGGGCGGTGATAGCCCATCACGCGGGTCCAGACCTCGCAGGGCTGGCGCTCGTCGTCGGTGAGCTGCACGGCGGCGGCGCTGGAGATGGCGGTGTGTTCGGTAGCGGAGAAATGGCTCATGCCGAGGTCCTTTCGGGGGGTGGAGGAAATGGTTTGCTTCTTTTTTGATAGCTACTTGCGCTTGACTATCAAGCGCCAGGGCCACTTTTTGCTCAAGATCTAGGCGACCAGACGCCGCCGCTTGACGTCCAGCCGCTCTTCGTCGCAGCGGGGGCAGAACGGGTGCTCGCCCGCCAGGTAGCCGTGTGTGGGGCAAATGGAGAACGTGGGCGTGACGGTGATGTAGGGCAGGCGGAAGTTCGTCAGCGCGCGCCGCACCAGCTCGCGGCAGGCCGCGCCGCTGGAAACGCGCTCGCCCATGTACAGGTGCAGCACGGTGCCCCCGGTGTATTTGCCCTGCAGTGCCTCCTGCCGCATCAGCGCCTCGAACGGGTCGTCGGTGAAGCCCGCGGGCAGTTGCGACGAGTTGGTGTAGTACGGCTGCTCGGCCGTGCCCGCCTGCAGGATGGCGGGCCAGCGCTTCTTGTCTTCCTTGGCGAAGCGGTAGGTGGTGCCTTCGGCGGGCGTGGCTTCCAGGTTGTAGAGGTGGCCGGTTTCTTCCTGGAAGGCGGTCATGCGCTCGCGCACGTGGTCGAGCAGGCGCACGGCGAACGCATGGCCCCATTCGCTGGTGATGTCGTGCTGGTCTGCCGTGAAGTTGCGCACCATCTCATTGATGCCGTTCACGCCCAGCGTGCTGAAGTGGTTGCGTAAGGTGCCCAGGTAGCGCTTGGTGTAGGGGAACAAGCCCTGGTCCATGAGGCGCTGGATGAGCTTGCGTTTGGTCTCCAGGCTTTGTTTGCCCAGCTCCAGGAGGCGGTCCAGCGCGGCAAACAGACCGGCTTCATCGCCCGCATGCAAGTACCCCAGCCGCGCGCAGTTGATGGTGACCACGCCCAGGCTGCCCGTCTGCTCGGCGCTGCCGAACAGGCCGTTGCCGCGCTTCAAGAGCTCGCGCAGATCGAGCTGCAGGCGGCAGCACATGGAGCGCACCATGTTGGGCTCCAGCTCGGAGTTGATGAAGTTCTGGAAGTACGGCAGACCGTACTTGGCTGTCATATCGAACAGCAGCTGCGCGTTCTCGCTCTCCCAGGGGAAGTCCTTGGTGATGTTGTAGGTGGGGATGGGAAAGGTGAACACGCGGCCCTTGGCATCGCCCGTGGTCATCACGTCGATGTAGGCGCGGTTGATGAGGTCCATCTCGGCCTGCAGGTCGCCATAGCTAAACGGCATCTCCACGCCGCCGATCACCGGCACTTGCTCGCGCAGATCGTCAGGGCATGTCCAGTCGAAGGTGAGGTTGGTGAACGGCGTCTGCGTGCCCCAACGCGAAGGCACGTTGAGGTTGTAGACCAGCTCCTGGATGCACTGGCGCACCTGCGCGTAGTCCATGCCGTCCTTGCGCACGAAGGGCGCCATGTAGGTGTCGAACGACGAGAACGCCTGCGCGCCCGCCCACTCGTTCTGCAGCGTGCCCAGGAAGTTCACGATCTGCCCCACGGCCGAACTCATGTGCTTGGGCGGCCCCGCCTCCACCTTGCCCGGCACGCCGTTGAGCCCCTCGTGCAGCAGCGTGCGCAGCGACCAGCCCGCGCAGTAGCCGCTGAGCATGTCGAGGTCGTGGATGTGGATATCGCCATTGCGGTGCGCCTCGCCGATCTCGGGCGTGTGGACGTGCGACAGCCAGTAGTTGGCCGTGACCTTGCCCGCCACGTTCAGGATCAGCCCGCCCAGCGAATAGCCCTGGTTGGCGTTGGCGTTCACGCGCCAGTCGGCACGCGTGAGGTATTCGTTGATGGAGCTTTCCACATCCACCAGCGTCTGCTTGTCGGCGCGCAGTGTGGCGTGCTGCTCGCGGTAGACGATGTAGGCACGCGCCGTGGCCAGGTGGTTGGCGGCGATCAGCGTCTGCTCGGCCACGTCCTGGATCTGCTCGATGGTGGGGGCCTCGCCCTGGAAGCGGTGGATGAGCACCTTGGTGACCTGGGCGGTGAGCAATGCCGCTTCGTCGGCGCCGTATTCACCCGAGGCCTGCCCGGCGCTGGCCAGCGCGGCTCGGATGCGTTCGGCATCAAACGGAACGCGCTGGCCGCTGCGCAAAACGACTTCGCGGGGCAAGGTGGCAAGGGTGGACGCCATGGGTTCGACCAATCTGTGGAACGGGTTAAAAACACTACCTATGGTGTCCACGATACCCATCAAACACTATAGGTAGTTTGATTCAACACAATCGAGGCGGTAAGCAGGGGTAAAAAAACGCCGGCACAGGGGCCGGCGGAAAGGAAGGTGCCGTCAGGCCCTACCGATGGATCAGAGGTGCATGCGCAGGCACGCAGTGGGGTGCAGGAGGGTGCTGCTCAATGGCAGGCGGTGGCTTCTTCCTCCTCGATGCGCGGATAGAAGTCATGGTCTTCGCGCTGCATGCGCTCGAAAACACGGCGCAGCACCACATTGGCCTCGTTGCGAAAGCCCTGGGCATCGCGGCGCACGGCCTCGGCGGTGTTCCAGCGGCGCGCAAACGCATCGTAGGCGCTGGCGATCGATGCCATCTCGCTTTGGTACTGGCGGCCCAGGCGCGCCAGTTCGGCGTTGCCGCCGCGCTGCAGTGCGGGGTACAGCACCTGGTCTTCCACGGCCAGGTGCAGCTTGATGCTGCCGCTCATGGCCACGATGCCCTGCGCGATGGCGCTGGCATTGGCCTCTACGCCCGCCTGGGCCAGGGCGCGCAAGGTGGCGATGCTGCGCAGGATGTCGGTGTGCTGGTGTTTGAATTTGTCGAGGTTCATGGTCAGTCCTTGTGGGCAAACGGTGTGTGAGCGCGGTGGCCGCTTGTGGCAGCCGCCGCGCACAGTGCATTTCAGCGACGGGCCTGTGCCAGGTAGGGGCCCGCTTGCGCCGGGGCGCGCGAGCCGAACAGCCCGCTCACCACCTGCCAGGCCATGGCCAGCGCGCCGACAATGAAGACCACGTCGCCAAAGGTGCGCACCCAGCGCAGGGTCTGCATGAAGGGCTGCTGCATGAAGGCTTCGCCCCGGGCGTACCACAGGCCTTCGCTCACGCTGGCGTGGAACTGGAACAGTCCGATGGGCAGCAGGCTGGTGGCAATCATCAGCACCAGGCCCGCGTTGAGCCACCAGAAGCCCGTCTTCATGAGCCGTTCGCTGAACACCAACTGCGGGCGGATGTAGCGCAGCACCAGCAGCGTGAAGCCCAGGGCCAGGAAGCCATACACCCCGAACAGCGCAGCGTGGGCATGCACCGGCGTGGTGTTGAGGCCCTGCAGGTAATACAGCGCAATCGGCGGGTTGATCATGAAGCCGAAGACGCCCGCGCCCAGCATGTTCCAGAAGGCCACGGCCACGAAGCACATGAGGGGCCACTTGAGGTTGGCCATCCACTTCGCGCGGTGCTGCAGGCGCCAGTGTTCCCAGGCCTCGTGGCCCAGCACCACCAGGGGCACCACTTCCAGCGCGCTGAACGATGCGCCCACCGCCATCACCGGCGTGGTGGTGCCCGCGAAGTACAGGTGGTGGAAGGTGCCGGGCACGCCGCCCAGCATGAACAGCGAGGCCGAGGCCAGGCTGGCGGCCGTGGCCATGCGTGGCGACACGAGGCCGAGCGTCGAGAAGATGAAGGCCAGCGCCGTGGTGGCGAACACTTCAAAGAAGCCCTCGACCCACAGGTGCACCACCCACCAGCGCCAGTACTCCATCACCGACAGGTGGGTGCGTTCGCCGTAGAAGAAGCCCGCGCCGTAGAACAGGCCGATGGCCACCACCGACGCCGTCAGCAGCGCCAGCAGGTTCTTGTCGCCGCCGGGGGTGCGCAGCGCCGGAACGATGCCGCGCAGCATGAGCACCAGCCAGAAGGCGATGCCGGTGAACTTGCCGATCTGCCACAGGCGGCCCAGGTCCACGTATTCATAGCCCTG
Organism: Acidovorax sp. NN32; assembly: GCF_057597245.1. Lineage (NCBI taxonomy): Bacteria > Pseudomonadati > Pseudomonadota > Betaproteobacteria > Burkholderiales > Comamonadaceae > Acidovorax > Acidovorax sp. NN32. The sequence continues at coordinate 214,499 of NZ_CP199679.1, read as the reverse complement.
GTGGCCCAGCCAGAAGTTCCACTCGGGCGGCATGATCTGCGCGATGGCCAGGTAGTTGCCGACGAACGAGCCCACCACCACCACGACCAGCGCCCAGAACAGGATGTCCACACCGAGCCTCTGGTAAGCCGGGTCCTTGCCACCATTGATGAGCGGCGCGAGGAACAGGCCAGCAGCCAGGAAGCCCGTGGCAATCCAGAACAGCGCGCTCTGGATGTGCCAGGTGCGCACCAGCGAATAGGGGAACCACTGCGACACGTTGATGCCGTAGAACTGCTGGCCTTCCACCGTGTAGTGGGCCGTGAAGCCGCCCAGCAGCACCTGAAAGCTGAACAGCGCAACGATGAGGAACAGGTACTTGCCCAGCCCGCGCTGCGAGGGCGTGAGCGGCACGCGCGAGAGCGGGTCGTGCTGGGGCGGTGTCGGCTCTACCTCGTCGTGTTTGCGCAGGAAGGCCCAGCCCCACACGAGGAAGCCCACGCCCGCCATCATCACGACCACGCTCATCACCGACCAGACCATGTTCTCGGCCGTGGGCTTGTTGCCGATCAGCGGCTCGTGGGGCCAGTTGTTGGTGTACGTCGCCGTGGTGCCGGGGCGCTCGGTGGCGGCGGCCCAGGCCGTCCAGAAGAAGAAACCCGTCATCTGCGCGCGCCGCTCGGCGCTGGGCAGGGTGTTCTCCTTCATGGCGAAGTGCTCGCGGGTCTTGTGCAGCGCGGGCACGTCGCTGAAGAGCTGGTCGTAGTACAGCGCGGTCATCGCGATCGCGTCGGCCCGCACCGAGGACACCGTGGCCACACCCGTCTCGGGGCTGTAGGTGTTGGTGCGGTACTCGGTCTTCATGCGGTCGCGCAGCACGGCCTGGGCGGCGGCGTCGATGTCCGCAAAAGGCTTGCCGTGCGCGCGCTCAGCGGCGACGTCAAGCCAGTTGAGCAGCTCGCGGTGCAGCCAGTCGGCCGTCCAGTCGGGCGCCTGGTAGGCGCCGTGGCCCCAGATGGAACCCAGCTGCATGCCGCCCACCGACTGCCAGGCGGTCTGTCCGTCGAGGATGCTGTCGTGGGTGAAAAGCACTTCACCCCCTGCCGTGGCGATCTTCGCGGGGATGGGCGGCGCGGTGCGGTAGACCTCGGCGCCGTAGTAGCCCAGCAGGCTGAAGGTGACGATGAGCACGCCGATCAGCGTGAACCAGAGCTTGCGGTAGTTACCCATGGCGGGCCTCCTGCTTCAACAGAACAACAACGAAGGGGCGGCGCCAGCGTGCGCTGGCGGCGTGGGGTCGGGGTCTTGTGGTCATGGCTTTTTGGAACGAGTGAATCGGTGTCCCTGTCCACATCGCAAGCGCCGGGCCAGGGCTGCAGGCCTATCAAATCAACCACTTACACCGGTCATGGTTTTTTTGACCCTTCTCAAATGGGGTTTAATTCACCCGTTGAAGGTAAATATCACCATGGACCATAGCCCCCTGCTGGCCGACCTGGCCACCGACCTGCCCCAGGCCGTGCGCCTGCAGCGGCTGGCCGACCACCTGCGCACCCGCTTTCACTGCGGCGCCGTGGCCCTGCTGCAGCTGGAAGAAGACCACCTGCGCCCCGTGGCCGTGGAGGGCCTGGTGCGCGAGGCGCTGGGCCGACGCTTTGTGGTCAGCCAGCACCCCCGGCTCGCGGCCATCCTGGCGCGGCGCGAGGTGACCTGCTTCGACCACGACAGCACCCTGCCCGACCCCTACGACGGCCTGCTCGACACCCTGGTGGGCGAGCCCCTGCCCGTGCACGACTGCATGGGCGTGAGCCTGTTGGTGGACGGCCAGCCCTGGGGCGTGCTGACGCTGGACGCACTGCAGACCGGCACCTTCGGCGACGCCGCACGCGCCGCGCTGGCCGACTGCAAGGTGCTGGTGGAGGCGGCCGTGCGCATCTCGCGGCTGGAGCGCGAGGTGCAGGCGCTGCGCAGCGCCCCACACACCCGCAGCGCCGACGACGAGCGCACCACCCGCGCGGGCGATGGCGACATGGAGATCGTCGGCCAGAGCGAGCCCCTGCTGCGCCTGCTGCACGAGCTAGAGGTGGTGGCGGGCTCGGACCTGCCCGTGTTGTTGCTGGGCGAAACTGGTGTGGGCAAGGAGCTGTTCGCGCGCCTGCTGCACCGCCAGTCCACGCGCGCTACCCGCCCGCTGGTGCACGTGAACTGCGCGGCGCTGCCGGAGTCGCTGGCCGAGAGCGAGCTGTTTGGCCATGTGCGCGGCGCGTTCTCGGGCGCGGTGGCCGACCGGCCAGGGCGCTTCGAGGCGGCCGAGGGCGGCACGCTGTTCCTCGACGAGGTGGGCGAGCTGCCATTGGCCGTGCAGGCTAAGCTGCTGCGCACGCTGCAGAACGGCGAGATCCAGCGCCTGGGCGCCGACCGCCCGCGCCGCGTGGACGTGCGCGTGATCGCCGCCACCAACCGCAACCTGCGCGAGCAGGTGCGCGATGGCGCGTTCCGCGCCGACCTGTACCACCGGCTGTCGGTGTACCCCGTGCCCATCCCGCCGCTGCGCGAACGGGGCAACGATGTGCTGCTGCTGGCAGGCCGCTTTCTGGAACTGAACCGTGCCCGCCTGGGCCTGCGCAGCCTGCGGCTGTCTGCCAGCGCACAGGACGCACTGCGCCGCTACCCCTGGCCCGGCAACATCCGCGAGCTGGAGCATGTGGTCAGCCGCGCCGCCCTCAAGGCCCTGAGCCGGGGCGTGAGTCGCGCCGACATCGTGACGCTGGAGCCCGCGCTGCTCGACCTGGACGCCGACGCCGCCAGCGTGGCCCCCGCCCCCCTGGATGCCGGTGCCCCCGCTGTGGCCACCACGCAGCCCACCCCCACCACCGCCGAAGGCCCGCTGCGCGACGCCGTGGATACCTGCCAGCGGCTCGCCATCACGCAGGCCCTGGCACGCCACCAGGGCAACTGGGCCCAGGCCGCGCGTGCGCTGGAGGTGGACGCGAGCAACCTGCACAAGCTGGCGCGCAGGCTGGGCATCAAATAAGAGCGATTCACAAACTCCCCTGGCGTCGTTGTTCCGTCTTGTCGAACCGCCGATGCTGCCTGCGACGGAAGGCCTGGCCAGGGCCGCTGCGCTGAGTTTTGTGAGCCGCCCCAAGCGAATTCAAAAATGATAGCGTCTAGCGCTTTCCAGATAAGCGCTAGCGGCCTATCTGATGCCAAATCACACATCATCGGCCCCCTGCGAACGCCGCTGCGCCACAATCGGCCCATGCTGACCCTTCAAGACATCCGTGATGCCGCCACCCGCCTACAAGGCCACGTGCTGGACACTCCGTGCGTTGAATCCAAAACGCTTTCGCAAATCGTGGGCGCGCAGGTGTTTCTCAAGTTCGAGAACCTGCAATTCACCGCCTCGTTCAAGGAACGCGGCGCCTGCAACCGGCTCACGCTGCTGACGGACGCTGAGCGCGCACGCGGCGTGGTGGCCATGAGCGCGGGCAACCATGCGCAGGGCGTGGCCTACCACGCGCAGCGACTGGGCCTGCGCGCCGTGATCGTGATGCCGCGTTTTACCCCCGGCGTGAAAGTGGAGCGCACGCGCGGTTTTGGCGCCGAGGTGGTGCTGCATGGCGACACGCTGGAAGAAGCCCGCGCCCACGCCTACGCGCTGGCCGATGCGCAGGGCTTGACCTTTGTGCACCCGTATGACGATGAAGGCGTGGCCGCCGGCCAGGGCACGCTGGGCCTGGAGATGCTGCAGGCCGTGCCCGACCTGGACACCATGGTGATCGCCGTGGGCGGCGGCGGGCTGATCTCGGGCGTGGCCACGGCGGCCAAGGCCCTCAAGCCCGGCATCGAGATCATCGGCGTGCAGACCATGCGGTTCCCCGCCATGGTGAACGCCGTCAAAGGAACAAGCCATCCACAGGGCACATCCACCATCGCCGAAGGCATTGCCGTGGGCACGCCAGGCAAGATCACGCAGGAGATCGTGAAGCGCCTGGTGGACGACCTGGTGCTGGTGGACGAGGGCGACATCGAGCAGGCAGTGCTGATGCTGCTGGAGATCGAAAAGACCCTGGTCGAGGGCGCTGGTGCTGCGGGCCTGGCTGCGCTGGTGCGCTACCCCGAGCGCTTCAAGGGCAAGCGCGTAGGCCTGGTGCTGTGTGGTGGCAACATTGACCCGCTGCTGCTGGCGGCGATCATCGAACGCGGCATGGTGCGCTCGGGGCGCCTGGCGCGCATCAAGGTCAGCGCGCGCGATGTGCCCGGCGTGCTGGCGCGCATCACCGCCACCGTGGCCGACGCGGGTGCCAACATCGAGGAGGTCCACCACCAGCGCGCCTTCACCATGCTGGCCGCGCAGAACGTGGAGATCGAACTGGTGCTGCAAACCCGGGGCAAGACCCATGTGGATGAGGTGCTGGGGCAGTTGCGTACGGCGGGCATGCAGGCCGATCTGATCTAAGCGACAGCAGGGTTTTGCGCCCTGAAGGGACAGTCGCAGCTAGAATTGCGCAAGTTTTAAGCATCTGGAGCCCACCATGTCCGACCACAACACCTCGCACGCCCCCGCAACACCATCGAACGACCCCGTGGAAAACGTGGTTCACCTGGTCCCCGTGGTGCTGCCTGTGGTGGGTGGCATCATGATGTTCCTGCTGGCCTTTATTGCCGTGACGATGGCCTGAACGCTTCTGCGGCCATCACCCACAGCCCCGCAGCGCGGGGCTTTTTTTCGTCCCGCACCACCCCCTTATCCCGTCTGACCTGGAGAACACCATGAGACCCGGACACGCACTCGTTTTATTTTCCGGCGGTCAGGACTCCACGACCTGCTTGGCCTGGGCGCTGGAAAACTTTGCCCACGTGGAAACCATCGGCTTTGACTACGGCCAGCGCCACCACATTGAGCTGCAGGCACGGCAGACGGTGCTGTCATCGTTGCGTGCGCAGTTCCCGCACTGGGCGGCCAAGCTGGGGGACGACCACATGCTCGACCTGGCGGTGCTGGGCCACATCAGTGACACGGCGCTGACCAGCGACACCGAAATCCAGATGACCGCTGCCGGCCTGCCCAACACCTTTGTGCCGGGGCGCAACCTGCTGTTCTTCCAGCTGGCGGCCGCCGTGGGCTACCGGCGTGGCCTGCACACCCTGGTGGGCGGCATGTGCGAAACCGATTTTTCAGGCTACCCCGATTGCCGCGACGACACGCTCAAGGCCCTGCAGGTGGCCGTGTCCCTGGGCATGGGCCAGCGTTTCACCTTCGACACCCCGCTGATGTGGCTGGACAAGGCCGAGACCTGGGAACTGGCCCGGTCCCTGGGCGGACAAGCGCTGGTCGATCTGATCGTGACCGACTCGCACACCTGCTACCACGGTGTGCGCGAGACGCTGCATGCCTGGGGATACGGCTGTGGCACGTGCCCGGCCTGCGCGCTGCGCAGGAGTGGCTACGAACGGTGGAAGGGCAGTTCGGCCAGCGTTTGAGGCGAGGGAGCGGACACAGCCATGCATAACCTCATGTTTTTTTTGCATGGTTTTGACCCCTGTCTGACAGACAAAAGGGCGGCAGGTTCATAAAATTGACATCCCAGCCGACCCGCGGAATCCGTGGAACTAGCCTCCACCCGTGGGGCTGACACACGCTCCCGCCCGCCGACTGAGCACGAAAGCCGTTTTTTCAAAGGCAGCGCTCAGCACCGCAACTGCGCCAGGCCTCGCCGTGACCCGCCCGGTCCGCTTCCTTTGAAAAAACGTTTTTCAACTTAGGAAGCTCCCCGATGAACGCACCCACGATGCAGGGCCTGAACCTCAACGCCCCCGCTTACGTCAAAAACGCCCGGCTGCTTGCCTGGGTGGCCGACATGGCCGCCCTGTGCAAACCCGACACCATTTACTGGTGCGATGGCTCCAAGGAAGAGTACGACCGCCTGTGCCAGCAGCTGGTCGATGCCGGCACCTTCAAGAAGCTCAACCCCGCCAAGCGCCCTTGCAGCTTCCTGGCCTGGTCCGATCCATCGGACGTGGCCCGTGTGGAAGACCGCACCTACATCTGCTCGGCCACCAAGGAAGACGCTGGCCCCACCAACAACTGGATGGCTCCCGCCGAAATGCGCGCCACGCTGCAGCCCCTGTTTGACGGCTGCATGAAGGGCCGCACCATGTACGTGGTGCCCTTCAGCATGGGCCCGCTGGGCAGCCACATCGCCCACATCGGCGTGGAACTGACCGACAGCGCCTATGTGGCCGTGAACCAGCGCCTGATGACCCGCATGGGCAAGGCCGTGTACGACGTGCTGGGCGTGGAAGGCGAGTTCGTGCCTTGCATGCACACGGTGGGCGCACCCCTGGCCGAAGGTGAGAAGGACACGACGAGCTGGCCTTGCAACCCCAAGGTCAAGTACATCGTCCACTACCCAGAAACGCGCGAAATCTGGTCCTACGGCTCGGGCTACGGCGGCAACGCGCTCCTGGGCAAGAAGTGCCTGGCCCTGCGCATCGCGTCCACCATGGGCCGCGACCAAGGCTGGTTGGCCGAACACATGCTCATCCTGGGCGTGACCAACCCCCAAGGCAAGAAATACCACGTGGCAGCAGCCTTCCCCAGCGCCTGCGGCAAGACCAACTTCTCGATGCTGGTGCCGCCCGAGGCGGGCTTTGCTGGCTGGAAGGTCACCACCATCGGTGACGATATCGCCTGGATCAAGCCCCATGCCGACGGCAAGATGTACGCCATCAACCCCGAGGCGGGTTACTTTGGCGTGGCCCCCGGCACCAACATGCACACCAACCCCAACTGCATGCGCAGCCTGGACAAGGACGTGATCTTCACCAACGTGGCCCTGACGGACGACGGCGACGTGTGGTGGGAAGGCATGGAAAAGGACACCGGCAAGCTGCCGGACCATCTGATCGACTGGCAAGGCAAGGACTGGACGCCCCAGATCGCCAAGGAAACCGGCGCCAAGGCCGCCCACCCCAACTCGCGCTTCACGGTGGCTGCCACCAACAACCCTGCGCTCGACCCCCAGTGGGACGATGCCAATGGCGTGGCGATTGATGCCTTCATCTTCGGCGGCCGCCGCTCCACCACCGTGCCGCTGGTGACCGAAGCCCGCACCTGGACGGAAGGCGTGTACATGGCTGCCACCATGGGCTCTGAAACCACCGCTGCCGCCTTTGGCGCCCAAGGCGTGGTGCGTCGCGACCCCTTCGCCATGCTGCCGTTCTGCGGCTACAACATGAGCGACTACTTCCAGCACTGGCTGAACATGGAAGGCCAAATCGCCGCCACCGGCAAGGCGCTGCCCAAGGTGTTCTGCGTGAACTGGTTCCGCAAGGACGAAGCCGGCAAGTTCGTCTGGCCGGGTTATGGCGACAACATGCGCGTGCTCAAGTGGATGATCGACCGCATTGAAGGCCAGGCTGCAGGCCAGGAAACCATGTTTGGTGTGGCTCCGCAGTACGCCGAAATCAACTGGACGGGGCTGGATTTCAATTCCCAGCAGTTTGCTGCCGTGACCAGCATCGACAAGGCAGCCTGGGCCGATGAGTTCAAGCTGCACGATGCCCACTTTGAGCAGCTGGCTTACCACCTGCCCCCTGCTTTGCTCGCTACCAAGGCTGCGCTGGAAGAGCGCCTGGCAAGCTGATTCCGGGATCTTCTCAGTCCTGACAACCGCCCCTTCTGAAAAGGAGGGGCGTTTTTTTTGCGCTTGTGGATGCGGATACTGGATCAGCGCGATCTGCCCCGCGGCCATGAAAAAAGCCGTGGCGAACACTCGCCACGGCTTCAAAAAATCCGATCACTGCACGGTGGACCGTGCATCATCTTCTCAGTAGTACTTGCGGATGTCTTCCACGGTGGCAATGCCCATGGCGTGGTTCAGTTCGGCCATGATGCGGGGGTCCTTCACAGCCACTTGCCAGGTACGCTCGTCATCCGCAGCGCGGCGGCGGGCTTCGGCCCAGCCGAGGGCGGCCACACGCAGGGCAGCACCGGCACGGCGTGCGGGGGCGGTCAGCAAAGCCAGGGCCGCAAAGGCGACCAGCCACAGCACCATCCAAGCCGCGAGCAGGTGGCCTTCGCTCCAGGTGTCGATGACCTGGTTGGCCACTACCAGCAAGGCCGATACCACGGCCGCGAGCAGAAGCGTGGCAGCGCCACGGGCGCCATCAAAGTTGGCGGCTACGCTCTTGAGGGCGGCAGCGGCGTTTTCGGCGCGGACAACGCCGGGGTGTTCGGTGGGGTACTCAACGTGTGCAAAGCTGGTCATTTCGGTTTCCCTTTTCTAACGCTTGTGGCGAGATTGCCGGGCGATGGGGTGATATTAGGGTTTACCCTTTGCATGTTCAAGTTTATATTTTGAATCATTGATATTCATGTTGATGATGAATTGACCATGACGCCCTTGAACTTCCGCTCCTTGGACCTGAACCTGCTGCGTGTTTTTGACGAGGTCATGGCCGAGCGCAGCCTTACACGCGCTGCGCACAAGCTGTCCGTCACCCAGCCTGCCGTGAGCAACGCCATGCGGCGCCTGCGCGATGTGCTGGGGGATGAGTTGGTGGTGCGCAGCGGCCAGGGCGTGGAGCCCACTGCGCGTGCGCTGGCCCTGTGGCCCCCTGTGCGCGAAGCCCTGGCCCACCTGCAGGAATCCCTGGCGCCGGGACACTTTGAGCCCGCTACGGCCGAATCCACCTTTGTGCTGGCCATGGCCGATGCCACGGCCGCCACCCTGGTACCGGCCTTGGTCGAAATTATCGAGCGGGAGGCGCCCGGTATTTCGATCCGGGTATTGCCCCTGACCACGCGCGACCCCCGCCGCCTGCTGGACGAAGAGGCGGCCGACATGGCGGTGGGCTACTTCCCTGCGGTGCTGGCAGACCTGACCGCCCGCGCGCAATCCGGGGGCGCAGTGGCCTTTGAGAGCCGCCGCCTGTACGACGGCGAATACGTGTGCGTGATGCGGCAAGGCCACCCTCTGGCCGATGCGCCCCTGACGCTGGACACCTATTGCGCCGCACGCCACATGCTCGTGAGCTTCTCAGGGCGCCCCTTCGGCTTCATCGACGAGGCCCTGGCGTCCCTGGGCCGCGAGCGCAAGGTAGTGATCACGGTCAACCAGTTCTTCACTGCCGGCCGGGTAGTCTCGGGCTCGGACCTGTTGACGGTGCTGCCCCGCCACTTTGTTCCCGTGACCGGCATTGCCGATGCGCTGGTGCAGCGGGCCCTGCCGCTGGATGTCCCACCCGTGCATGTAGACGCACTCTGGCGCCGGCGTGGGCCTCAGCAGGCCGCGATGACCTGGCTGCTGCACGCCCTGGCGCGCTCGGCGCGCCGGACTTTCCCCGAGGAGTGAGGCGCCCAGCCTGAACCCGTAGACTGCGCCCAGCATGAACATCCAGCTTTTGTCCGATCTGCACCTTGAGGCGCATCCCCACTTCGTCCCCGAACCGGCTCCCGGCGCCGATGTGCTGGTGCTTGCTGGCGACGTGGGCTCCTACCAGGAAGGCTCGCAGCTGGGCGACGAAGACTTTGGCCTGGCCCGGTTTTCACCATTGCCTGGGGGCGCAGGCTGGCCCACCCCCGTGCTTTTTGTGCCCGGCAACCACGAATACGATGCACAGGATTTCGACGCTGCCCACGAGCGGCTGCGCCGCACCTGTGACCGCCTGGGAATCACCTGGCTGGAGCGCGAGACCGTCGAGCTTCAAGGTGTGCGCTTTGTGGGCACCACACTCTGGAGTGATTTCGATGCACTCGCAGACCATGAAGGCAGCACCGACCTTGGCAGGCGGCTGAAACTGCGCGACAAGGCCTTTCGCGCAGCGAACTTCTACCTGCGCAAGACGGGCGGCACCCGCCACGCAGAGCCCTTTCTGGCCGAAGCCATGCGCGACCACGCACTGGTCTGCCAGGAGTGGCTGGCGCAAGCACTTGCGGTGCCTTTTGAGGGCCCCACGGTGGCCGTCACCCACTTTGCACCCAGCCTGCGCAGTGCCGATCCACGCTACGGACTGGTGCCCGGCACTGCGGGGTTCTGCAACGCCCTGGACAGCTTGTTGCCCCACGCGCAGCTGTGGCTGCACGGCCATCTGCACGCCCCGAGCGACTACACGGTACAAGGTTTTCACGGCAACGGCACCCCCTGGCAGTGCCGCGTGGTGGCCAACCCCCTGGGCTATGCGCGCAAAGGCGAACAGGCGGCTTTCAAGGCGCAATGCTGCATCCCCGTATGATCAAGAGACGGGGCTCTGCCGCCCCGCAGCGCAGAAGAAAAACATGACCCAGGTCAAGACAACAGAAGTCCGCGCACGGTAGTCTGACCCAACCCTATTCTGGAGAACACCATGAACATCCTGCTTGCTGTCGATGGCAGCGCCTACACCAAAAAAATGCTGGCCTACCTGGCTACCCACGAGGAGCTGCTCGGTGGCAACCACCAGTACACCGCGCTCACCGTGCAGGCCCCGCTGCCGACACGCGCGCGCGCCGCTCTGGGCAAGGAAGTGGTGGACAGCTACCACGCCGAAGAGGCAGAAAAAATCCTGTCGCCCGTTTGCAAATTCCTGGCGCGCCATGGTGTGGACGCCAAGCGCGTCGTCAAGGTCGGCGCCGTGGGTGAGAACATCGCCAAGGTGGCTGACAGCGGCAAGTTCGACCTGCTGGTGATGGGCTCCCACGGCCATGGAGCCTTGGCCACCCTGGTCATGGGCTCGGTGACCACACAGGTGCTGGCCCATTGCAAGGTGCCGTTGCTGATCGTTCGCTAAGCCGAACCACAAACAGCCCGGCCCACCACCAAAGCCCTGCTCCGGCAGGGCTTTTTTTTGCCCAAATGAAACCGATCGGTTACAACATAACTTGTTGGTTTACTTAACGACCAATTAGTTATACATTCTCGCTGCGCCCATCCTGGCGTGTCATTTCCATCGAAACCGAGGAACGACCCATGAAAAAAACCCTGATCGCATTGGCCCTGACCGCAGGCGCCACCTTCACCGTGATGGCCCAGGACATCGTCGATACCGCCGTGAAGGCGGGTAATTTCAAGACCCTGGTGGCGGCCGTGCAGGCTGCGGGCCTGGTGGACACCCTCAAGGGCCCCGGCCCCTTCACGGTGTTTGCGCCCACCGACGAGGCTTTCGCCAAGATCCCCAAGGCCACCCTGGACGGCCTGCTGGCTGACAAGGCCGCACTGACCAAGGTGCTGACCTACCACGTGGTCCCCGGCAAGGTGATGGCCAAGGACGTCAAGGCCGGAAAGGTCAAGACCGTGCAGGGCCAGGAGATCACCGTGTCCACCAGCATGGGCGTGATGGTGGACCAGTCCAAGGTCATCGCGACCGATGTGGCTGCCAGCAATGGCGTGATCCACGCCATCGACACCGTTCTGATGCCCAAGTAAGCCCGCGGACCAACCGCTCGTCCCTTCCACCACCATCCACTAGCGAGGAGAAGCCCCATGAACACCGCATTCAACCGCCGTACCGTCTTGCTGGCCGCCGCCGTGGGCGCCAGCGCCACCTTGTTGCAGGCCTGTGGCGGCGGCGACGATGAGCCCCAGCGCAACATCGTCGAAGTCGCCCAGAACAATCCTGACCTCAGCATCCTCGTCGAAGCAGTGGTCGCCGCCGGTCTGGCGCCCACTCTGAGCACCGGCATGCTCACGGTTTTCGCCCCGACCAACGCCGCCTTTGCAGCGTTGCTCAGCGAGCTGGGCGTGACCAAGGAGGCCCTGCTGGCCGACAAGCCCCTGCTGACAGCGGTACTGACCTACCACGTGCTCGGCAGCAGGGTCCCGCGTGCAGACGTCCCCCTGGGCAAGGCCATCACGCCCGTGTCAGGCGGCTTCTTCAAGATCGAGTCGGCCAACGGCCTGAAGATCACCGATGGTCGCAACCGCGTTTCCACCATCACGGCCACGGACATCCAGGCCAGCAACGGCGTGGTGCATCTAGTGGACCGCGTGCTGCTGCCAGCCAACAAGGACATCGTCGCCACCGCCTCGGCGCTGCCGGACTTCAGCATCCTGGTGGAAGCCGTGGTGGCGGCCGGCTTGGCCACCACCTTGCAGGGAGCCGGCCCGTTCACGGTATTTGCGCCGACCAACGCCGCGTTTGCAGCGCTACTGGCCGAGCTCGGGGTGACCAAGGAAGCCCTGCTGGCGGACACCGCGCTGCTGACCACGGTACTGACCTACCACGTGGTACCCGCGCGCGTGCTCAAGGCCGAGGTCCCTATCAATACCGCCATTGCTACCGCCCAGGGACAAACCTTCACGGTGAACGCAAGCCTCGTGATCACCGACCAGAACCTGCGCACCAGCAACATCACCATGGCCGACGTGTTCACCAGCAACGGTGTGATCCACGTCGTGGACAAGGTGATCCTGCCCAAGTAAGCTGGTGGCTGTGAGCCCCGTGAGCCCCACGCAAGAAAGCCCGGCATGCCGGGCTTTCTTTTTTGGGTGCGTACGAAACGCTGGAAAGGAGACGCGACTACCGCGCTGCCAGCCCGTCGAAACAGGTGCGCACCACCAGATCCACGATTTCCGCATCGGAATACTGGCCGCCTTCCTTGAGAAAACTCACCACCGGGTCGCAGGCGCGCGCATACAACGTGTAGAGCACCACCAGCGGCGGCAAGGTGGGGCTGATCACGCCCTGTGCCTGGGCCTGGGTGATCCATTCACCAATCTGGTCGCTTACGGCCACGAGGCCGTTGAGGTAGTCCTTGTTGGCCATCAGCACCGCGCGCAGCGTGGAGTTGCGGCTGGGCAGCAGCGGCATTTCGTTGCTCAGCAGCCGCTCCAGCGACCAGCGCACCAGCGCATGGAGCTTTTCAAGCGGGGGCATTTCAGTGGGCAGATCTGCCAGGTAGGCCTGCACACGGCCCAGAATCTGCACCATGGCGGCGCTGCACAGCTCTTCCTTGCTGCAGAAGTGCTTGTACAGACTGGCTTTGGCAATGCCCACGGCATTGGCCACGTCGTCCATGGTCATGGCATCGAAGGCCTTTTCGCCCAGAAGCTGGCAGGTGGACTGGAGGATGGCATCCTCGCGCGCCTGGTGCATCTGCTCTTTGAACGAAACTTTGGGTTGCGGCGTTTGCATGGCTTGTATTTTATACATTGCAGTAAAAAAATAAATGACTAAGTTGCAATACAACTACGTCGTTCACGTTTTACCCTGCAGGAATCATGCCGCAGGCGCCTCCAGCGTCCGTGCGGCGGTGGCGGTCAGGGCCGCCGTCAGGGCGTCCAGCACGGCCGACTCCAGGTTCCAGCAGTGCCAGTACAGCTGGATGGGCAGAGAGCGGCCCGGCGCCAGGTTCACCATGCTGCCGTCCGCCAGCGCCTCGCGCGCCATCAGCTCGGGCATCACACCCACGGCCCAGCCTGCGGCCACGGCGCGCATCTGCGCCTCGGAACCCGGCACGAACAGGTGGTTGAGCGCCACGCGCTTGAGCCCGAATGCACGCGCCACAAACTCGGCAGCCATGTCGTCCTTGCGGTTGAACGACAGGAACGACACCTCGCGAAAGTTGTGCGGCGTGAGCCCCTGGGGCAGGTACTGCTCCGCATAGCTGGCCGACGCTACGGCCACATAGTGCATGGCGCCCAGCGGCACCATCTTGCACCCACGCAGTGCCTGCTTGAGCGTGGTCACGCAGCCCAGCACCTGGCCAGAGCGCAGCCATTCCTGCGTGAAATCCTGGTCGTCCACGATGATTTCCAGCGGCAAGCGCTGGCGCACCAGCTCGTGCAGCGCGCCCATCGCCCAAGTGGCGATGCTGTCGGCGTTGATGGCAATCGAGATGCGCTCATCCTCGCGCGTGCCGCCCGGGGCGCTGGGCGCCAGCTCGTGCAGGTCGCGCTCCAGGTCTGCGCGCAGCAGGCGCATCTGCTTGGTGTGCTTGAGCAGCAACTGCCCCGCCGAGGTCGGCCGCAGGGGTCGGCTGCGCACGATGAGCACCGAGCCCACCTGCGCCTCCAGGGCGCGCAGGCGCTGTGAGACGGCCGACTGTGTGACGTTCAGGCGCTGCGCAGCGCGCTCGAAGCCGCCCTCTTCAACGATGGCGGCAAGGCATTCCAGGGCGGCGGGATCGTAGGTGCTCATGGTCTCGGGCTCGAACAAAAGAGGGTTGTCTCTACCGCACCGTTTATTAGGTGCGCTGATGTTTTTGGAGTAAGTTTAATTTTGCTTTTAGTTGAATGCAATGTCGCGCACACTGCGCCCCATCGTGTCCCGCACTGGGGCGGGTGGCACGCAAAGGCTCACAAGGCATTCCGCATATGAAAACCATTGTTCTCGGCGCCGGCATCATCGGCATCAGCACGGCGTGGCACCTGCTTGAACGCGGTCACGAGGTCATCGTGATCGACCGCCAGCCCGATGCTGCGCTCGAAACCAGTTTTGCCAATGCAGCACAGATCTCGGTGAGCTACTGCGAGCCCTGGGCCAACCGCGAGGCGCCGCTCAAGGCGCTCAAGTGGATGTTCGACAAGGAAGCCCCGCTGCTGTTTCGCCCGCAGATGGACTGGCAGCAGTGGCGCTGGGGCCTGCAGTTTCTGGCGCAGTGCAACGACGCCGCGTTCGAGCGCAATGTGCAGCAGATCGTGGCGCTGGGCGCCTACAGCCATGCCGCGCTCAAGGACCTGGTCAGCACCACGGGCATCGAATACAACCGGCTCGAACGCGGCATTGCCCACTTCTACACCGACCAGAAATCCTTTGACGCCGCCGGCCACGCGGTGGAGCTCATGCGCAAGCACGGCGTGCAGCGCCGCCTGGTCAGCCGCGACGAACTGCTCAAGATCGAGCCCGCCTTCAAGGCCTATGGCGACAAGATCACCGGCGGCACCTACACCAGCACCGACGAAAGCGGCGACGCCCGCGTGTTCACCCAGGAGCTGGCCCGCCGCTGCATGGCACGCGGCGCGCAGTTCCTCTACGGCCACGATGTGCTGCGCCTGAACAAAATCGGCAATGCTATTGATTCAGTAGCTGTCATGCCAAAACAGACAAGCGCTGGCGGCAAAAAAGACTTCATATTGAAGGCCGACGCCGTCGTCGTCGCCTGCGGCTCGTACAGCGCGCCGCTGCTGCGCAGCGTGGGCGTGGACCTGCCGATCTACCCTGGCAAGGGCTACAGCGCCACGTTCCCGCTGCTCAAGCCCGAGGGCGCGCCCATGGTCTCCACCATCGACGACGGCAAGAAGATCGCCATGAGCCGCCTGGGCAACTACCTGCGCGTGGCGGGCACCATCGAACTCAATGGCTGGGACCTGACGCTCGACAGCTCCCTGGCGCGCGCACGCTGCCACATGCTGTCGCGCCGCATCGAGGCCATCCTGCCCGGCGTGTGCGACACCCGCACGCCCGAACAAGGCGGCGACCCGCAGTACTGGACCGGCCTGCGCCCGGCCACCCCAACCAACATCCCGTTCATCGGGCAGACCCGCGTGGGCAAGCTCTGGGTGAACGCGGGCCACGGCACGCTGGGCTGGACACACGGTGCAGGTTCGGGCAAGGCGCTGGCCGAGCTGATCAGCGGCGAACAGCCCGCGATGAACTTCGGCTTCCTGGGCCACCACGGCTCTGCACGGCGCGCATCGGCCACGGCGCTGGCCGCCTGAGAGCACCCACACAGCCTGCCCGGGTTGGGGTGGGTCCATCCCACCAACCCGCTCATCGCGCGGGCACTCAGGTGGCCAGCGCGAGTCCGCCGTCCACCCGCAGGTTCTGCCCGTTGATATAGCCCGCCCCTTCCGAGGCCAGGAACGCGATGGTCGCGGCCACTTCGGCGGCCTGCCCATACCGCTGCAGCGGCACTGCGGCGCGGCGCTCTTCCCACACGGGCAAGGTGTCGATCCAGCCCGGCAACACGTTGTTCATGCGGATGTTGTGCCGCGAATAGCTGTCGATAAAGATCCTCGTGAACGAAGCCAGCCCAGCGCGCACCAGCGCCGATGTCGGAAACAGCGCGCTCGGGTCCACCGCCCAGGCTGACGACAGGTTCACGATCACGCCACCACGCTGCGCCTGCATCAAGGGGGCCACCAGCCGCGTGGGTCGGATGACGCTCTGCAGATAGGTGTCCGTCCCCAGCAGCCACCGCTCATCCGCCAAAGACAACAAAGGCGCGCGCGGTTCATGGCCGGTGCTGTTGATGAGCACATCGACCCGGCCCCAGCGGGCTTGCGCCAGATCCACCAGGCGGCCCAGATCCGCCAAGCACTGGCTGGACCCCGTGACGCCAACGCCTCCGAGTTCCTGGGCCAAGGCCTCGCCTTTGCCCGACGACGAAAGAATGCCGACCTGAAAACCTTCCTCTGCCAACCGACGGGCGGTGGCAGCGGCAACGCCGGTGCCGCCCGCGGTGATGAGCGCTACTTTTTCTACTGCCATGATCGTCCTTGAATGCCGCACACCGGCATCTGGCAATTGTTTCGTATCCTTTATGTTTTGGACGACCGGACGAAGCAGCCGCCGTGCTTCGATCCAGTAGAAAATCTACACCCATGACCTCCCCGTTGGGCCCCACGCCCTCTCTCAATGCGCTGCGAGCGTTCGAGGCCGCCAGCCGCCATCTCAACTTTCGGCTGGCCGGGCTGGAGCTCGGCGTGACCCAGGGCGCCGTGGCGCAGCAGATTCGTGCGCTGGAGGCGGAGCTGGGCCTCAAGCTGTTCGAGCGGCACCCGCGCACCCTCGTGTTGACCCACAACGGCCAGCGCTATGCCACCAGCGTGCGGCGCGCGTTCGAGATGCTCGCCGATGCCACACAGGGCCTGCGGCCCGAGCCCCTGCATGTGACGGTCAGCGTCACCCCGACCTTCGCCACCAAGTGGCTCATCCCACGGCTGGCGGACTACACGCGCCTTCACCCTGGGGTTGATCTGCGGATCCTGGCGACCGAGCACCTTTCGCACTTTCAGACCGAGGCCGTGGACCTGGCGGTGCGGTACGGCCGCCCCCCATTCGGCCCGGGGCTCACGGCCGATCTCCTGTTCGAAGAGTGCCTGGTGGCGGTGGGCAGCCCGCTGTTGCTGCACCGCTCCGGGCCACCCGACACCGCGGGTGACATCGGCCGCTACGTGCTCCTGCACGACTCCCAGTCTCCATGGGCCGACTACCTTGCGCAGCACACGCCGCCCGCTCCCGGGGCTTCAGATCCCACACCGCAGGCGATCTGGTTCAACCAGACGACACTCGCGATCGACGCGGCCCTGACCGGCCAGGGACTCGCGCTGGTGCAGAAAGATTTTGTGGCGCAGGATCTGTCCGCCGGTCGGCTGGCCAAGGTGTTTGAGGAAGAAGCGCACACGGGCGCTGGCTATTACCTGGTGGCTCCGCGCAAGCAACGCGCACCGGAGGTCGTTGCGGGCGTGAGGGCTTGGCTGCGAAGCCAGGCCGGCGCATAAACCGCAAAGACCGCAGGCAGCGCGGATGCTCTGGCCCCCTTCAACCCCGACCTGCGGGCCCGGCCAGGGGGCCAGGTAACGAGCCGGAATCTCCAGCGCATGGAATCCGCCCGCCAGCAGCACCACCAAACAAACAGCCAGCATCCAGCCCGCCAGCATGGCCCCCACCAACGCTCGCGCCCGCAGAGGCTCTGGCAGGTTCCAGTACAAAGCGCAACCCACGTGCGTGCCCAGCGCGAACACGGCGAAAAAGTAGTACGGGCCAAAGAACCACTGCCAGGGCGGTGTGTGCATGCCCGCCGCTGCAAACTGCAGGTTCGTGTCCACGCCCTGAAACCGGCCCACCCAGACGGCCGTCACATGGATCAACAGGAACAGCGCCAGGTAGCCCCCCGAGATGGCCTGCATCCACGCCACGCCCCCACGGCGCCGGCCCCGCCCGCGCCACAGCAAGGTGAGGCCGCTGCCCATCTGGAACAGCAGACAGCCAAGCAGCACGCCTTCGACCAACGGCTGGCGATAGATCAGGCGCAGGGCTTCCAGCACGGATTGGTGCGCTGCCGCTCCGGCCAGCCCCGCCAGGTGGCCCAGCAAGTGGGCCGCCAGGAACGATGCCAGCGCGATGGCACTGGCGCGGTGCACGGCCCGCAGCGCAAGGCGCTGGCGCCATGCCCAGGTGCCAGCCAGGCCGACAGCGGCGGCTCCCAGGGCGAGTTGGCTGGTTTCGTGCATGAAGGTTTTCTCCGGATGTTGCAAGGGACTGGCGGCAGAATAGGCAGCGGCGCCGTCTCCGCCTACTCGCATTGCGCTCAGGTTTTCCATGCCCCCTGCCTCCTCCGCCCCCCGCCGTTCGCCCCGCCAGGAACGCTCGCAGTTCACGGTCGATGCCATCTTCGAAGCCGTCGCACGCATCGTGACCACCCAGGGCGAGGACGCGCTCACCACCAACCGCATCGCCGAGGTTGCGGGTGTGTCCGTGGGCTCGCTCTACCAGTACTTTCCCAGCAAGGAAGCCATCCTCCTGGCCATGCTCGACCAGCATTGCGACCGGGTGATGCTGGAGCTGGACGCCCTGCTCGCCCAGGCCCGCACGGAAGGCTGGACGCCCGAGCAGCAGGTGCGCGGGTATGTGCGCCACTACCTGCAGGCCTTTGGCGGCGGCCCCCAGGAAGGGCGCGCACTCGCCCGCCTGTCTTGGAAGCTCGACTACCGCGCGTCCGTGCTGATCTCGGTGCGCGGCGCCAGCGAGCGGCTGGCCCTGCACCTGCAGCGTGTGGCGCAAGAGCAGCAGATGCCCGCACCCTCGGCAACCCAGCTGTTTGTGCTCACCCGCGCCTTCATGGGCGCGGTGCGGGCGGCATCGCTGGAACAGTCGCCCCTGCTGGACAGCCCCGAATTCGAGCAGGCGCTGGTGGAGCTCTGCATCGCAACCCTGGCACCCGGCGCGGGTCTGGGGGGCGGCGCTACGATGGCACCATGACCACGCCCACCGCACCGCACTACCTCTTCCTCACCACCTCCACCCGCGAACCAGGCCACACCGGCAATACCGAATGGCTGGCGCGCCAGGCCGCCGCCGCACTCCCTGCCGGTACTGCGCAAACCTGGCACCACCTGGCCCGCATGAACCTGCCGCCCTTCGTGGACCAGCGCCACACCTCGGGTACCTATGCACCGCCCGAAGGCGACATGAAGACCCTGCTCGACGCCACGCTGGCAGCCACGCACATCGTCTTTGTGGCGCCGGTTTACTGGTACAGCATTCCCTCGCCGCTCAAGACCTACCTGGACCACTGGAGCGCGTGGATGCGCGTCCCCGGCCTGGCCTTCAAGGAGCCGATGGCCTCCAAGACGCTGGCGCTTGTCACCACCAGCGGCGACCGCACCAAGGCCCAGCCGATGATCGACTCGGTGGCGCTGTGCGCGCAGTTCCTGTCGATGGCCTGGGGCGGCGCCCTGTGGGGCAAGGGCGGGCCACCGGGCGCGGTGCAGGCCGATGCGCAGGCGATGGAGGCAGCCAGCCGTTTTCTGCTGACACCGGCCGCAGCTTGACGGCTTAGCGATCCAGCGACCCGTGCTGGGCCAGGATGCCCAGCCATTCGTGCAGTGCCAGGCTGCTGTCGGCCAGCGCGGAGGCGCGCGGCAACACCCGGTACAGCTTGCGCGCCTGACCGCCCTTGAAGCCCATGGGCGCGGGCAGCACCTGCAGACCGGCGCGCTCGAAGGTCTTGGCCGCGCGCACCATGTGCCAGCCGTGGGTGACGAGCGCAATGCGCTCGATGCCAGCGGCCTTGAGCAACACGGCAGATCTTTCGGCGTTGCTGCGGGTGTCAAGGGATTCCACCTCGGTCCACCGCACCCGGCCCCTGAACTCACGCTCCACCACATCTTTCATCACCAGCGCTTCGGCCCGCGTGCCGCCGGTGGAGCCCCCCGTGGCCAGGATGGGAAGCCCGGTCTGCTGCTGCAGGTACACGGCGTAGCGCACCCGCTCACGCGCGCCCCGGCTGAGCACGTCCACGCCGTATTCAGGCGCCACCGTGTCGGCGCCGCCGCCCAGCACGACGATGGCCTGCACCTTTGACGAAGGCAAGTCCTTGGGGACGACCGCCGGATAGCGCTCCAGGCTGCGCACCAGCGCGTCCGACACTGGCGGCCAGGACAGCACCAACACCGACAGCAATGACAGCACCACCACCGTGATGCCCGTGCGGCGGTGGTAGCGCGCGATCCACAGCCCCACCAGCGCCAGCAAGATGCTGGACACCGGGGGCAGCAGCACCGCAGACAGTATTTTTTTCAGGGCAAACCACATAAAACAAGAGGAGCAATCAGACCCGCGCGAACCCGCCCGGTGGCGCCAGGGCATGGCAGGGAAAAAGAAACGTTTGAAGGGCCGAAAAATCGGCTACGCCGGGTGGGGCGAACTCAGTGCAGCACCCGCCGCTGCGCCAGAAAGTCCAGCAGCGCGGCATCGAAACCCTCCGGGTCCTCCAGTTGCGGCCAGTGCCCGATGTGGGGCAACAACACCGTCTGCGCATCGGGCATCACCTGGGCCAGGGCCTCCAGGGCAGCCGGCGGTGTGCAGCGGTCGAGCTCGCCCCCCACCAGCAGCGCGGGTATGGCCAGCTGCGCCAAGGCAGAGGCTCCGCGATCAAACGTGGACAAGGCCTCCAGCGCGCGCCGGTAGGCCCCTGGATACACCTGGCCCAGCGCGTGGCTGGCCAGCCGCACCCCTTCGGGCAACGCACCGGTGCCGATGAACTGGGGCACCAGCGTCTGCGCCAGCTGCTCCATACTGCCACCGGCGTCCAGCGCCTTCAGAGCACCCAAGCGGGGCGCCACCCAGTCATCCATGGCCTGCGCATCCAGCGCCGGCCCACCTGCACAGAGCAGCAGGCGGCGCACCTGCGACGGGCTGCGCACGGCGGCCTCCAGCGCCACCATGGCGCCCATGCCGTGCCCCACCAGAGTCACGGGACCTCCCTGCAGGGCATCGATCAAGGCCAGGCAGCTCTGCGCCAGCGCCTTGAAGGTGTACGGCTCCACGGGCGCGCTGCGGCCATAGCCCGGCATGTTCCAGGCCACGGCGCGGTAACCGGCCGTGGCCAGCGTTTCCACCTGGGGGGCAAAGGTGAGGTGGTCGCCATCGGCGTCGTGCAGCAGGAGCACGGTGGGGCCGGAGCCCAGGGTGGTGAAGGTAGGTAGGACGGCCATGCGGTGGAAAACCAGTAAACCCCGCAACAGCGCGGTGGTGGGTGGCGCCTGATAATAGTTGCTCCCCCATGCTGCCACCGCTGGCACCGCTTTTGTGAACCCTTCGCTCCCCCGCCCCACCCTCGCCCTGCCTCCGAGCTTCTCCACGCGCGAGTTTCGCGATGCGCTGGGCATGTTTGCCACGGGCGTGACCATCGTCACGGCCCGCACGGCTGCGGGCGACCTGGTGGGGCTCACGGCCAGCTCCTTCAATTCGGTGTCGCTGGCACCCCCGCTGGTACTGTGGAGCCTGTCGCACGGCGCCAGCACCTTGCCCACCTTTGCCGATGGCTCGCACTACGCCATCCACGTGCTGGCTGCAGACCAGAAGGCACTGGCCGAGCGTTTTGCCACGCGCGGCATTGACCGCTGGGCGGGCCTGGAACACCGGCCCGGCATCAGCGGCGCCCCGCTGCTGGCCGGGGCAGCCGCCACGTTCGAGTGCTTCAACCGCAGCCAGTACAAGGAGGGCGACCACACCATCTTTGTGGGCGAGGTCGAGCGCTGCGAACACCGCGAAGGCATCTCGCCCCTGCTGTACCACGGTGGCAAGTTCTACACCGAGCACCCGCTGTGACGACCCCCACCGTGGTCGTGCGCCATGTGAACATCGGCCTGGCCCGGCGCCTGAAGGTGGGCGAGCGCTCAGTGCTCACTGCCATCGGCAAGGCCCCCGTCACCGGCCCCGTGGCTGTGGGCCCGCTAGGGCTGGCAGGCGACGAGCAGGCCGACCCGAGCGTGCATGGCGGCCTGGGCAAGGCCGTATACGCCTACCCCGCCGCCCACTACGCGTTCTGGCAGGCCCAACGCCGCGAACGGGGCGTGAGCCTGTTCGATGAAACGCTGCCGCCGGGTTTCATGGGCGAGAACCTCACGATCGACGGGCCGCTGGAAGCGGATGTGTTTGTGGGCGATGAATGGCATTTCCCCCACTGCGTGCTGCGGGTGAGTGCACCGCGCGAGCCGTGCTTCAAGTTCAACGCCGTCATGGGTTTTGCGCAGGCGGGCCGCACCATGGCCCTGGCCGGGTGCTGCGGCTACTACCTTGCGGTGGACCAGCCTGGCACCATCGCCGCCGGAGAGACCGCCACGCTGGTGCCCGGGCAGCGCGGGCTGAGCATCGCCCAGGCGCTGGCGGGCAAGTGGGCGAAACACGCGCGCTAGCCAGGCCCCACGGGATTCATCAATTTTGATAGCTACTGGCGCTTACCAGATAAGCGCCAGAGCCCAATTTGGCTCGAAACCGAGCCTTCAACGCACCGTATCGGGCAACTCGATCTTGACTTCCAGAACTTCCAGGTTGTCCTGGCGCTCCAGGTGCACCTTGAGGTCTTCGGGGTTGATCTTGACGTACTTGGAGATCACGGCCACCAGCTCGCGCTGCAGCGCGGGCAGGTAGTCGGGCTCGGCGGCATTGCGGCCGTTGCGCTCGTGCGCCAGGATGATCTGCAGGCGCTCTTTGGCGACGCTGGCGGTTTTCTTCTTCTCGCCGAGCAGGAAGGACAGGAAAGAAGCCATGGCTTATTTGCTCCCGAACAGGCGTTTGAAGAAGCCTGGCTTTTCCGCATCGATGAAACGCAGCGGCTTGTCGGTGGCACCCAGGAAGCGGTCGATCACATCCTTGTAGGCCTCGGACACATCAGTGCCCTGGGCATGGATGGCGGGCGTGCCCTGGTTGGACGACTGCAGCACCACTTCCGACTCGGGGATCACGCCGATCAGCTTGATGCGCAGGATGTCCTGGATGTCTTCCAGGCTCAGCATCTGGCCGTCCTGCACGCGGCTGGGGTTGTAGCGCGTGATGAGCAGGTGCTCCTTGATGGGCTCACCGCCTTCAATCGCACGCTTGGTCTTGCTGCCGAGCATGCCCAGGATGCGGTCGGAGTCGCGCACCGACGAGACTTCGGGGTTGGTCACCAGCAGCGCCTCATCGGCAAAGTGCATGGCCATGAGCGCGCCGCTTTCGATGCCGGCAGGCGAATCGCAGACGATGTACTCAAAGTCCATTGCGGCCAGGTCCTTGAGCACCTTTTCCACGCCGTCTTGCGTGAGCGCATCCTTGTCGCGCGTCTGGCTGGCGGCCAGCACGAACAGGTTGTCGCACTGCTTGTCCTTGATGAGCGCCTGGTTCAGGTTGGCCTCACCGTGGATCACGTTGATCAGGTCATACACCACGCGGCGTTCGCAGCCCATGATGAGGTCGAGGTTGCGCAGGCCGACGTCAAAGTCGATCACGGCAGTCTTGTGGCCGCGCAGGGCGAGGCCGGTGGCAAAGCTGGCACTGGTGGTGGTCTTGCCCACGCCACCCTTGCCGGAGGTCACGACGACGATTTTGGCCATGTGTTGCTGATTCTCTGTGGGGTTGGTACGAATGAAATGGGAACTCAGGCCAGCGGCTCGATGATGAGCTTCTCGCCGTCGAGCCGCACCTGGGCTGGCTTGCCACGCACATCGGCGGGCAACTCGGTCTCGGTGGTGCGGTAGATGCCCGCGATGGAGACCAGCTGCGGCTCCAGGCAGGTCGAAAAAATACGTGCTTCGGTGTTGCCCCGCGCGCCGGCAATCGCACGGCCGCGCAGCGGGGCATAGACGTGGATGTTGCCGTCGGCAATGACCTCGGCGCCAAAACTCACCACGGCCATCACCACCAGGTCGGCGCCGCGCGCATACACCTGCTGGCCGGAGCGCAGGGGCTTGTCCACCACCACGGTGCCGGGGCCTGGCATGGGCACTTCGCGAACGACCTCCACCTCGCGCACGACTTCGCGGATGACCTCGCGCACCTCGGGGGCGGGGGCCTCGGCACGGGCAGGCGGTGCATCGGGCGCTACCGCCAGCCCTGCGGCGCGCGCAGCGTCCATCTGGGCGGGGTTGCCGCCGCGCACGGCCACGGGCAGGGTGCTGCGGCTACGCAGCTCGGCCACGATGGCAGCAAAGTCGATGGGTACCTCGGCCTCGCGCACGGCAGCCAGGTCGATCAGCACGGGGTCGTTGTCAAAAAAGCCCGGGGCGTCGGCCACGCGCTCGGCCAGGTCGGCGGCGAACTGCGCGGCGTCGGTGGTCTTGAGCACCACGGCCACCACGGGCAGCGAGGCGCTCTTGAGGTCAAAGCTGGTGCGGGCCTGGGCCGCCGTCGTAAGGGCCATGAATGGGGTGTGGAAAGGAGCGCGGGAACCGTTTCAGAAGGCGCAAAGTGTACCGTGGGGCCACGTAAGCGCTTGTTCACGGCGTGTTTGCACTGTTCGCGCGCCCTCACCCACAAAAAAGCCGGGCGTACCCGGCATTCTTGCTATTGCCAGGGTTCCCCGGCTTAGTTGCGGTCAGCGCGCATGGGGCGGGTTGTCGCACCGCCGGAGCCCGACATGGTCCTGTCTGTGGTTACGGGGGCTGCAGCGGCAGGTGCTGGAGCGGCTTGCGTGGTCGCCGTCGCGGCGCCCCCACCGCCAACGCCCGTGGTGCCCATCGGCGTGCCTTGCGAGCTTTGCTGGCCCGCGCCCGTGGCAGCGTTGGGGCTTGCGGTGGTGGGTGGCGTGCCCTGCGCCATAGCGGTGCCCACAACGGCGACGGTAGCCAGGCCCGCGAGCAATGTCTTGAGTGTGTTCGATGCAGTCATGTGGAGACTCCTTGGTGTGTGGTGAATTTGGAAATCGCCAGCAACATCGCCAGCTGTACCCAGGCTAGTTGTTTGCGGCTGGCGCCACGTCAGCTGGAGACCGGAGCGCGTGTCGGACAGGGACGGGCCTGCACGGTGTGGGTCTTGCATCGCACTCCGAAAACACCCTGTTCAACAAGCCCGCACACACCGTGGGTCAATGGGCATCACTGCGCAGGCAGGTCATAGGCGCCAAAAAATGCGGCGGCCGGTTGTGTCTCGGGCAGCACGTACACCACAGCGCCCGAGCCACGCACCAGGGGGCTCAGCACTTTTTCGTAGAAAGAGACGGGAAGGTTGATGCAACCGAAGGAGATACGGTTGTCTGCGGCGGTGCTGGAGGCCAGCCGCTCCAACCGACGCTCGGCTTTGACGTTGGCCCGCACTCGGTGCATGGAGACCGCCGCGTCGTAGTCCACCCAAACCACGTCTTCGCCATTGGCGTTCAAACCGGTTTCGGCAACGAACCGGCCTGCGGGGGTGGTGCGCTCTTCGGGCAGTACCTGGCCGACGGGCTTGTCCCCCACGCCGGGAACGGTGTGGTCGCCGATGGCCGACCCCATCAGCGCCGGGGCCGCGCCCTGGAGCGCACCGTCGCGGTCAAACACATAGACCTTTGCGTGCATTTTGTCGACCACCACGACCGCGCGGTTCTGGTTGTCACCCGAGTGCAAGGCCCACGCCGCGATCTGGCGGGCTTCGGCCGAGGCGGGCTCCTTACCGAACTGTGCCCTGCGCGGTACCTGGGTTGGCTGCGGCGCTGGCGACGCGACCTTCGCGGGTGATGTGTCTACAGGGTTCGCCAGGTCGGCGCCCAAGAACAGCGCTCCTGTGGTCTGCGATGGCTGCTGCATCGCTGGCCACAGCCGCATAAACCCCAGCACCAGGACGACCAAAACCAGCAGTGCAGCGCCGGACAGCAGCCGGTCCTTGTGCCGTCCATGCCTTTGCCCTGCGCTCCTTGGCGCGGCGCGGTACGGATCTGTGTGGGATACGTTCATGTTGGATCTTTGAAGGGCAAAGGCAAAGGCTTTCGCCGCAGGGTGGTGCAGAGTTGGTGCGTACCCGAAAGCCACACACTAACCAGATCACCCGCCTGGCAGCGTCCGCCAAAGGCGCAACCGCTGTAGGACCAGCGACCCACGCTTGGCGTTGCCTGTCGTCGCCGCGGCGCTGCGCAGGGCCAGAAGGTCACGGCACACAGGCGATCTGAAGCGCAAGGCTTGCCTTTCATAATCGACCGATGTCCCTGTCTGCCCGCAAAACCCATATCGACGCCCTCGCCATCTCCCTGCTGCTCGCCTGCTGCATGTTCTGGGGCTTCCAGCAGGTGCTGGTGAAAGCCACGGTGGCCGAGGTGGCGCCCGTGTTCCAGGCCTTTGTGCGCTTTGCGCTGGCCACGGTCGCGGTGGCTGCCTGGTGCCTGTGGCGCGGCGTGCGGCTGTCGGCAGCGGCCGAGCCCGCCGGGGCGGCCCGCGCCGGGCTGCTGGCGGGGGCGCTGTTTGCGGGCGAGTTTGCGTGTATCTACCTGGGCCTGCAGTACACCACCGCCTCTCGGCTCACGGTGTTTTTGTATGCCTCGCCGTTCTGGGTGGCGTTACTGCTGCCGCGCTTCATCCCCGGCGAGCGGCTGCAGGGCTGGCAGTGGCTGGGCCTGGCTGCCGCGTTTGTGGGCGTGGGGCTGGCGCTGGGGGACGGGTTGCTGGGCCCTGCCAATGCCGCCCTGCCCCAGGCATGGCTGGGCGATCTGCTCGGGCTGGCGGCCGGGCTGATGTGGGCGCTGACCACAGTGGTCATCCGCACCACACCGCTGGCGCGCGTGGCCCCGGCCAAGCAACTGTTCTACCAGGTGAGCGTGAGCACGGCGGTGCTGCCAGTGCTGTCGCTGGGCCTGGGCGAGGCCTGGGTCTGGCAGTTCAGCGCGTTTGCCTGGGGCTCGCTGCTGGTGCAGGCCCTGGTGGGTGCGTTTGTGAGCTACCTCGCCTGGATGTGGATGCTGGCGCACTACCCTGCCACCAAGATCTCGGTGTTTGTGTTTCTCACACCCGTGTTTGCGCTGCTGTTTGGCGCGCTGTGGCTGGGCGAACCGGTAACGCCGGGGCTGGTGGCGGCACTGGTGTTGGTGGCGGCGGGCATCGTGCTGGTGAACCGGCGGCCTGCGGTGGCGTAGTACCCGTGACAAAAGGGTTTGCATAAAAATACGGCCCAGCGCTTTATTAACAAGCACTTAAAGCTACTATTTTTATAGCAATTCTTTTGCAGGCGGGTGTCGTCAGCCCACCAGACTCAGTGCATACCGCGTATCCAGCAACACCTGAATGCGCGCACCCAGCGCGGCGCCTTCATCGTCCTCCAGCCGCGTGAACTGCTGGGTCCAAGCCTCAGACTGCGCAAAATTCGGGAACCGGGGTGGTTCGCCCCACAGCCAGTCCGGGTGCGTGGCCCGGGGGCTTCGTCCAAACACATGCAGGTGCATCTTGCGGTGCAGCGCGGGGGTTTTCGGCCCCTGGGGATGGGCCAGTGGGTTCAGCGCGTTGTTGCCCGCCTCCCAGTAGTTCAGGCAGCCACCGGCAAGCTGCGGCAAGGTGTCGAGCATGGCCCTGCCCGTTGCGGCCACCAGGCACGACCAATGCGCAAGCTCTTCGGGCGTCAGCTCGCTGCGTTCCCAGACGGGGCGCGGCGGGTGGACCAGCACATGCCCGCCATCGCTGCGGTGGTTCATGGGCCGCGCGGGCAGGTCGACCGTGCCACCGGCACAGCGGATCAGGGTGGTGTGAATGTTCAAGGGCAATTCTCCAAAGCAGAGGTTTGTGAAAAGGGGGCGGTGGCCGCTGCGTGCCTTATCCATCGCCGCGAGGCGCCCAGCAGGCGATGGCCGTGGCCGACAGCAGCAAGGCTGCGACGCCATACACCCAGGCGGACGGCGCAATGGGCAGGAGCACCCCCGCCAGCACCGGGCCCGCACCGGCGCCCAGGTCCCGCCAGACCGACCGCGTCGCCAGCGCCTGGATGCGCCCCGGCCCCGGTGTGCGGCGCGCGACCAGCGGCGGCAACAGCGGTAGCAGCAGGGCTCGCAAAATCACGATGGCCAGTGCGCTGGTCCACAGCCACCCCAGGCCAAAACCCACCAGGGCCAGCGACGTGAGCACCGCAAAACCCACGAGCAGCACTTCGGCGCCATAGCGCTCGGCCAAGTCGCCACCCACCTCACTCAGCGCGATCTCGGCCAGATAGCGGACCGACAGCAGCATCCCCGCCACAACCACCGGATGGCCTGGC
The DNA here is from genome assembly GCF_057597245.1 of Acidovorax sp. NN32. Taxonomy (NCBI): domain Bacteria; kingdom Pseudomonadati; phylum Pseudomonadota; class Betaproteobacteria; order Burkholderiales; family Comamonadaceae; genus Acidovorax; species Acidovorax sp. NN32. The sequence continues at coordinate 186,404 of NZ_CP199679.1, read as the reverse complement.
AGAACATCGCGGCCCAGGTAGGACAGGCCGATGATGAACAGGCCGTCCAGCACCAGCCCCTCGACGAAGGAAAAGCGGTCCAGGCGGCCCGGCAACCTGCCCCAGCGCTTGGGCGGTGGCGGCAGGGCATGCGGCTGGGCGGGCAAGTGCCGCGTGGCCAGCAAGGCGCACAACGCAACTGCCGCAAACGCAAAGAAGATGGCCCGGGGCTCCCACCAGAGCGCGCAGACACCGCCAGCGGGCAGGGCCAGCATGGGCCCCAGCGCTGCAAAGGCGCGCGACTGCCCGGCGCGGCGCGCTGCGCCCAGAGGCTCGGCCGTGGCCAGCGCCTGCGTGGCGAGGTTCAGCGCCGCAAACGCCAGGCCCCACAGCAGCCGCAGGCCCAACAAGGCGATGAAGCCGCTGAGGGTGGCGTACCCCAGCGCACACGCGGCGGCGGCCAGCACGGCCAGCGAGCAGGTGAGGCGCTCGCCATGGCGGGCATAGAACCGCGCCACCGCCCCGTAGCCCGCAATGCGCACGAGGCGATTTGCGGCCAGCAGAATGCCCGCTTCAAACAGGGTGACGCCAAACGCCGGGGCAAACATCGGCAGCAGCAAGTAGAGCACCGTGTCCCCGGGGAGTGACAGGCCCAGCGCCAAGGCGGCGCGGCGCGAGTGGAGGTCTGAGGCCAAGGTGTTGTCTGAAGGCTGTGGCATGGCCCGCATGGTGCGCGGCGGTGCCCGGCGCGACAAACGATATTGCTGCGCGCCATGCGTGACAAAATTGCACGCATGTCACCCCGCCTGCCCCCGCTGAATGCCGTCCGCGCCTTTGCAGCGGCGGCGCGCCACCAGAGCTTTACCCGCGCCGCGCTGGAGCTGCACGTCACCCACAGCGCCATCAGCCGCCAGATCAAGGCGCTGGAGGAGCACCTGGGTGTGGAGCTGTTCGAGCGCAAGACGCGGCAGGTGCTGCTCACGGCGGCAGGGCATCAGTTTCACGCGCAGGTCGGGCCTGCACTCGCGCAGATCGGCGCCGCCGCCCAGTCGCTGCGGGGCGATGCCGGGCTGCGCAGCGTCAAGATCAACGTGCGGCCCAGCTTTGCGGTGCGCTGGCTGATCCCCAGGCTGCCGGGTTTTGTGGCCCAGCACCCGGACATCGAGCCCCAGGTCATCACCAGCACGCTGGCACCCGACCACGCGGCCGAGGCCTTCGACCTGGCCCTGCGGCGCGGCCCGCGCGGGTGGCCGCCGGGCATGCAGGTCCACCCGTTTCTGGAAGACGAGGCGCTGGTGGTGGGGTCGCCGACGCTGTTCGCCCAGCGCCCGGTCACGCGGCCCGAGGCGTTGTCGTCCCACGTGCTGCTGCTGTCCAAGTCGCGCAGCAAGGACTGGGAAAGCTGGAAGAAGCAGGTGAACCTGCCAACGCTCCAGCCCGCCAGCTGCCTGCAGTTTGACCACCTGCACTTTGTGCTGCAGGCGGCCGTGGATGGGCTGGGCTTTGCGATGGCCCCGGTGTCGCTGATCACCCACGACCTGGCCTCGGGGCGGCTGGTGTCGCCCCTGCCCAGCTTGCGGCTGCCGCTGACGCGGCACTACTTCGGCACGGCCCCTGACCCGTCGCCGGAGACACAGTGTCTGGTGCAATGGCTCCGGCAAGAGATGGACGCGCTGCCAGGTGCGCTGCCGCCGTCAGGGCCTGGGCGCACAGCGCAACATTCAAGCCAAAACAAGCCCTAGCGCTTTACCATCAAGCGCTATTAGCTATATTATTTATAGCAACAAACACTCATTCGCCGTCGCTCATCCACCGTGCCGTGCCCGACACGCGGATGGAGCTGCCCGCCACTGGCCCGATCTCGGCGCGCAGGCGCGAGCGCATGCCCATGTCCTCGCCCTGCACCACGTCGATGGCGCCGCCATGCGGCCAGCCCAGGTCGCGCAGGTAGCCCGCCAGTGCGGCGGTGGCGGCACCCGTGGCCGGGTCTTCCAGCACGCCGCCTGAGGCAAAAGCGTTGCGGGTGTGCAGCAGGCGGTCTGACTCCACAAACACCAGCACGATGGTGACCAGCCCGGCGCTCACCATCAGCGTGCGGCCGGCGTCCAGCGCGTAGTGCATGGCCGCCAGCGCAGCGCGGCTGCGCAGGGTCAGTACCAGGTGGTCGGCACCGCCATGGATGAGCGCGGGCGGAATGCGCGGGTCCAGATCAGATGCACCAAGGCCAAAGAGGGCCAGCGCATCGGCCAGCAACGTGGCAGGCGCAGGCCCGCTGCGCGTGGGGGGCGACTGCAGCGCCGCCTGCACCAGATCGCCCTGGCGGCGGCCTTCGACCGTGATCTCGGCCTGGCTCAGCGACAGCGCAAACACGCCGTCGCCCTCGCGCTGCGCCAGCGCGGCGCCCAAGGCAATGGTGGCGTGGCCACAAAAGGGCACCTCGCTCTCGGGCGCAAAGTAGCGCACGCGCCAACGGCCATCGCCCAGTGGGGCGGCAAACGCGGTTTCAGAAAAGCCGACCTCGGCAGCGATGCGCTGCATATCAGCGGGGGCAGGCAGCTCGTCACCGATCCACACACCGGCGGGGTTGCCGCCCTGCGCGCCGTCGGAAAACGCTGCGATTTTTTGAAGTGCCATGGGGTTGACGAAAAGACTGAAGAAGGGGAGTTGTCACACAGCACAGCGCTGCAACAGAAATCACCTCAGCAGCGCGACGCAAAAATGAACGATGAGCGCAGAGGCCAGCAGAACCCCGCCCAAACGCAACGTGATCCATCGAAACGCCTCATACGAGTGCTCGCTATTCCGACGATCAAGGTGGTCCACGACCACCGACAGGAGCCCCATCACGCCACAAGCCATTGCTCCAAGCGCAAGCCACAGGGGACCATCGCTCAACACAACCAGCGAGCGGCCCCTGCCTGCCGATAGCTTTAACTGGTTGGAATACACCGCCGCCACGCCAAATACGACAAGACAAATAGCCATCGCAACATTCCCGACCAAATGCTCGCGGCGAAAGCGATTGGGAACATGCTTGGCTTTATCAACGGTCGGCTTCATGGGTGAATCACCGGGAGAAATGTGCTCGACAGGCATCGTGCCAAGCTCCGATCGGCTCAAAGCTTGGGAATGCGAATCCGGCTGATCATCAACGAACCCGACACCGCAAACAGCAGCACCAGCGGGTGCAGCGTAAAGCCGCCAATGAGCACCTTGCCAAACCACAGGCTCTCGCGCACAGCGCCCAGGTAGGCGGCCAGGGCCATCAACGCCACCAGCATGATCGAGGTGGGAATCGGCGTGCCTTCAAAGTATTTGACCTTGCCGTCGTCGCCCGACAGGGTTTCGGCCGTGACGTTGTAGCGCGCCAGGCGCGACACGCCACAGGCCACGAAGTAGGCCAGCACGATGCGGTCATACAGGCCCTGCATGCCGCAGCCGTAGGCAATGATGGCGGGCGCTACGCCAAAGGAGATCACGTCGGCCAATGAATCCAGCTCGCGGCCCATGGCCGAACTCTTCTGGCGCCAGCGCGCGATGCGGCCGTCCAGCACATCAAAGATCAGCGCGGCCAGCACCAGGGCGCACGCAAAGTACACATGCAGCACGTCGTTCGTTTCCAGGTACGACATGACCGAGAACAGCGCGCCCACGCCGCAGACCGCATTGCCCAGCGTGAACCAGTCGGCGAGGTGGAACTCACGGATCATCGAAAAACGTTTGGGCGGCTGCGGAGTGTTCATGGAGGGAAGGCGCGCGGCAGGGCGCGCAGTGGCAATCAACAAGGTCCATTATGGGTGTGCCGCAGCACCACCCGGCGCTGAGAGCTTGCGGACGGTCTCGCAGGGGGTCCTGAACCCTCTCTGACATCTGCGTGACTGCTTTTGCGCCTGCACACAGACAGACTGTGGCCACGCGGCGGGCGCAGGCGGGTAGGACGATGCCGCATCCGCCCCCCGTCGGTGACCGACCCGCAGCCCCATCAGACCCGAGACCCGCCATGCGCCTCCCACAGATGCCCCCGCTCCACACGCCTTTCTCACCCGGTGCCCCGGTGCGCAGCCTGCAGGATGTAGAACGGCATGAAGCCCGCCCTCTGGCCGAAGCGCTGCCAGTGAAAAGCACCTACGAAATCTTTGTGAATTCGGCGGCGGCGTTTGGCGACAAGACGGCGCTGACTTTTTTGCCCACGGCCGACCCGGCCGCCGAGCCCATCCGCTGGTCGTATGCGCAGCTGCTTACCGGCATCCACCAGACGGCCAACCTGCTGCACCACCTGGGGGTGGGCCCCGAGGATGCCGTGGCCGTGCTGCTGCCTGGCTGCCTGGAATACCACCTGGCCCTGTGGGGCGGCGAGGCGGCAGGCATCGTGCAACCACTCAACCCCATGCTTACGGACGAGAAGATCGCGGCCATGATGACCCTGGCGCGCGCCAAGGTGCTGATTGCCTATGGCGGCGAAGGTGATGTGGGCTACTGGAGCAAGGCGGTGCGCCTGCGCGCCCTGGTGCCCACGCTCACCACCGTGCTGCGCGTGGCCCCCCACGATGAAGCCCCTGGTTCCGCAGGCCCGCTGCCCGACGGCGTGGTGGACCTGGCCGAGCGCCAACAGCACCCCGGCGACCACCTGGTGAGCGGTCGCCACATTGCCGCCACCGACATCGCGGCGTACTTTCACACCGGCGGCACCACGGGCGCGCCCAAGCTGGCGCGCCACAGCCACGGCGCGCAGGTGTTCACCGCCTGGGGCAGCGTGCAGATGCAGGGCATCACGCCGCAGGACGTGGGCATCAACGGCTACCCGCTGTTCCATGTGGCAGGCGTGCTGCCGGGCTCGCTCGCGGCGCTGTCGGCAGGCGTGGAGACCATCATCCCCACCACCGGCCTGTTCCGCAACCGCGAGGTGATTGCCAACTACTGGCGGCTGGTAGAGCGCTACCGCTGCACCTACCTGTCGGCCGTGCCCACGGTGCTGGCGGCACTGGCCAATGTGCCGCTGGGCGGCGCCGATATCTCCACCCTGCGTTACTGCCGCACGGGTGCGGCCATCCTGGCGCCCGAGCTGGCGGCGCGGTTTGAGCGCCTGTTTGGCCTGCACATCCACGAAAGTCTGGGCATGACGGAGATGGCGGGCATCTCCACCATCACCCCGCCGGGCGTGCGCGCGCCCGCAGGCTGCGTGGGCTGGCGGTTGCCCTACACGCAGCTGCGCGTGGTGGCGCTGGATGCGCAGGGCAATGCGTCCGACCAGGACCTGCCACCCGGCCAGCCGGGCATGGTGCTTTTCCAGTCGCCCAACCTGTTCTCGGGTTTTCTCGACGTGGCCGACACGGCCAAGGCGTTTACCCACGATGGCTGGCTGGCCACCGGCGACCTCGGCTTTGTGGACGACCAGGGCCGCCTGCACCTGAGCGGCCGCTCCAAGGACCTCATCATCCGCAGCGGCCACAACATCGACCCCAAGGTCATCGAAGACGCGCTGGGCGCCCACCCCGCCGTGCAACTTGCCGCCGCCGTGGGTGCGCCCGACGCCTATGCGGGCGAGCTGCCCGTGGTCTACGCCACGCTGGTGCCCGGTGCACAGGTGACCGAGGCCGAACTGCTGGCCTTCACCGCCGAACGCGTGGACGAGGCCGTGGCCCGCCCGCGCTGGGTGCAGGTGATCGAGACCATGCCCGTGACGAATGTGGGCAAGATCTACAAGCCCGAGCTGCGTCAGCGCGCCGCCTGCCACACGGTGCAGGCGCTGGTCGATGGGGTGTGCGGACCAGTCACGAACGGCCTCCGCCCCCAGGTGCAGCCCGAAGGCGACAACGCGGTGCGTGTGGCTGTGGCCCCCTGCGCACAGGCAGACGCACTGGCCGCCCGCCTGCGCGAGGTGCTCGCGCCCCTGCCCCTCACCGTGCGCATCACCACCGCCCCCGCCGCAGGGAGCCCCCAGACCCCATAAGCCCATGGCGTGACAGCCAGGCCCCGGCCCGCCACCATGCACGCGGAGCCCGCTGAGTGAATTTTTATAACCATGACAGGAGACAAACCGATGCACTTCCACCCCCTGATGTCCCGCCGCACCTGGCTCGGCGCCGCTGCGCTGGCCGCCGCCTGCACTGGCACGACCGCCTTCGCGCAGGCCTACCCCAACAAGCCCATCAAGATCGTGGTGCCCTTTGCCGCAGGCGGCGCCACCGACGTGCTGGCGCGTGTGCTGGCCGAGAAGATGGCCGTAGGCCTGGGCCAGCCCATGGTCATCGACAACAAACCCGGCGCGGCCGGCATCATCGGGACCGACGCGGTGGCCAAGGCGGCGCCCGACGGCTACACGCTGCTGCTGGGCCTGAGCAACTCCATGCTCACCAACCAGTTCCTCTATACCAAGCTGCCCTACAGCCCCGAGAAGGACATCGCGCCCATCTACCAGATCGCCATCGCGCCGCTGGTGCTGGTGGCGCACCCGAGCGTGACCGCATCCACGGGGCCCGAACTGCTCAAATACGTGGTGGCCAACAAGGGCAAGGTGGCCTATGGCTCGTACGGCACGGGCGCGTATCCGCACCTGGCCGGGGCCTACATGAGCCTCACGCAAAACGCCGACATGAGCCACGTGGCCTACCGGGGCGAGGCGCCCATGGTGCAGGACCTGCTCGGCGGCCAGATCCAGATCGCGTTTGCCAGCGCGCTGCAGGTCAAGCCCCACATCGAGGCGGGCAAGCTCAAGGCCATTGGCGTGAGCGGCGAGCGCCGCATGGGCACCCTGCCCAATGTGCCCAGCTTGGCCGAACAGGGCCTGAACGACGAGGCCTACCGCGTGGCGGGCTGGCTGGCGTTTGGTGCCCCCGCAGGCACGCCGCCCGCCATCCTGGAGCGCATTGCCGACGAGGTGCGCAAGACCACGCAGCTGCCCGATGTGGCCCAGCGTATTGCGGCCATGGGTTTTGATGTGCAGAACAGCTCGCCCGCGCTGTTCTCCGCCGCGATTGCGAAGGAACGGCCGGTGTGGGAGCGCTTGATCAAGGCGTCCGGCGCGAAACTTGACTAACCCCTGAGGCGCTGCGCGCCTTCCCCCTGAAGGGGGACGCCGCCAGCGCGGCGGGGCGGCCCTTGCGCGGCGGCACTGGCATGGCGTCACGCCCTGAGGCGAGCAGTCAGGAGAAACAGGGCGGCTGGAACCAAGGACGGCCAGGCACCCCACGGATAGGACAATTTCAAATAAAAACAGGCTCCTGCGCTTTTCCCCAAAGCGCAGGTAGCTATGTTTTTTGCATCGACTTCGCCCGCTGCGCCGCAAACGCCACATACCAGTCCAGGCACCCAGGATTCGCCATCGCGTCCTTGTTCACTACCTTTTCGATCGGCTGGCCCAGCAGCAGCTTCTTGATGGGCAGCTCCTGCTTCTTGCCGCTCAGCGTGCGCGGCACCTCGGCCACGGCAAAGATGTCGTCGGGCACAAAACGCGGGCTCAAAGCGGTGCGCACGGCACCGTTGATGCGCGCGCGCAGGGCATCGTCGAGCACGTTGCCGGGGCGCAGCACCACAAACAGCGGCATGTAGCTCTCGCGGCCCAGGTATTCCAGGTCCACCACCAGGCTGTCGAGCACCTCGGGCAGCGATTCGACCGCGCTGTAGATCTCGCTCGTGCCCATGCGCAGGCCGTGGCGGTTGATGGTGGCATCGCTGCGGCCATAGATCACGCAGCCGCCATTGGCGCCGATCTTGAGCCAGTCGCCATGGCGCCAGACCGCGCCCATGCTCGCGGGGCCGTCGCCACCGCCGGGCTGGCGGCCGTGGCCTGCAGGGTACATGTCGAAATAGCTCGACAGGTAGCGGCTGCCGTCTTGGTCGCCCCACAGAAACAAAGGCATCGACGGAATCGGCTGCGCGCAGACCAGCTCGCCCACGGCGTCCTGCACGGGACGGCCCTCGGCGTCCCACGACTCCACAGCGGCGCCCAGCATGCGGCATTGCATCTCGCCGGGCACCTGCGGCATCTCGCGGTTGCCGCCGATGAAGGCGCCGCAAAAATCCGTACCGCCCGAGATGTTGTTCCACCAGATGTCGTGCGTGCCCAGCGCCTCGAACTGCGCCGTGCCCCACTCCTGCACCTCGGGCGACAGTGGCGATCCGGTGGTCCCCAGCGCACGGATGCGCGTCAGGTCGCCAAAGTCGGCCAGCGTGATGCCCGCCTTCATGCAGTTGGCAAAAAACGCCGCGCCCGCGCCGAAGAAGGTCACCCCCGTCTCGGCCGCAAAGCGCCACAGCACGCCCCAGTCGGGGTTCTCCTTGCTGCCGCCGGGGTTGCCGTCGTAGATCACGCAGGTGGTGCCCGAGAGCAGGCCGCTGAGCTGCGCGTTCCACATCACCCAGCCCGTGGAGCTGTACCAGTGGTAGCGCTCACCCAAACTGTTGGGTTCGTAGCTGCAGCCGATGTCGTTGTGCAGCACCTTGAGCTGCAGCGCCACCAGCACCGTGCCGCCATGGCCGTGCACGATGGGCTTCGGGAGCCCCGTGGTGCCGCTGGAATAGACGATCCATAGCGGGTGGTCAAACGGCAGCCACATCGGTTCAAACGCTGCGGTTTCCGCATCATTTTGTGCCGTAGCGCTTGTCCAGCCTGCGCAACCAGCTATCGAAACAGAATCAGTCAGATTACCCAGCAACACCACATGCTGCACGCTGGGCAGGTCGGCGCGCAGCTCGGCCAGCACGCCAGTGCGGTCGTGGTCACGCCCGCCGTAGGTCACGCCGTCCACGGCGATCAGCACCTTGGGCTCGATCTGGCGGAAGCGGTCGAGCACTGCGTGCGTGCCCATGTCGGGCGCGCAGATGCTCCACACGCCGCCGATGCTCACCGTGGCCAGAAAGGCGATCATGGCCTCGGGCACGTTGGGCAGGTAGGCGGCCACGCGGTCGCCGGGCTGGATGCCCTGGGCCTTGAGGTGCAGCGCCAGCGACGCGACCTGGCGGCGCAGCTCGGGCCAGCTCAGCTCGCGGTGGTTGCCTTTTTCATTGCGGCTGATGATGGCGGGCAGACCCGCCGCGTGCGCAGCATCGACATGGCGCAGCGCCTGGCGCGCGTAGTTGACCTGAGCGCCAGGAAACCACTGAGCGCCGGGCATGGTGTTTTTGCCCAGCACGGCGGTGTGGGGGGTGGGCGATTCGATCCGGAAATAGTCCCACACGCTTTGCCAGAACGCATCCAGCTCGGTGGTGGACCAGCGCCACAGCGCGTCGTAGCTGTCGAACTGCAGGCCGCGCTGGTCGCGCAGCCAGTTCTGGTACAGGCGGATCTGGGGAACGTAAGGCGGGGATTTGGTATTTGTCTCCATGGCGACGCAGCGTAGCAGCGCATCCGGGCGCGGACCAGCCGTATCCGTCCCCGGCTTGACACTTGCAGTCAACGGCGCAAAGGCGTTCGATCCCAGCCCAGGGCAAGCAATCTGCGCGTTATTAATTACTTTAATGACAATATTGGACTAACCAAATTGTTCATTTCCCCGTTCTTGCCTGTGAGCGCTGGGCATAGAACCCGGCACACCGCCCATTTTTCGCAGGGCGCCCTGCCTGGCACAACGATTGCCTGGAATCGCCGATGGAACGACCAAAAGGCACGGCACTCCGCCCACCCCAATCTCCCAAAGCAATGGACCAAGAACTGAACAACGGCACGAATTTCACGGCCCGGCGCCGGGTACTCAAGGGAATGGCCGCCATGCCGCTGGCCAGCACGCTGGTGGCCTGTGGTGGCAACCCGGCCGACGCCACCAACACACCGCCCACCACCTCCGCGCCCATTGGCGGGGACACCCCGCCTCCCGCGCCAACGCCAGGTACCACGCCCCCCACAGCACCGCCGGCGCCGGCAGTGCCCCCCACCGTGCCGCCTTCCCCCGCGACGCCGCCCTCCACACCGCCTGGCACCCCGCCTCCGCCTTCGGCCCCCCCACCCCCTGCAGCGCCGCCGCCGCCCCCCGCAGCGCCACCACCACCACCACCACCACCACCACCACCTCCTCCTCCTCCGGCCCCCAGCGCCTTTGTGCACCCTGGCGGGCTGCACACGGACGCTGACTTTGCGCGCATGCGTACCAAGATTGCGGAGAACGCATCGCCTTGGGTGATTGGCTGGAACGCGCTTCAGTTTTCGGGACATTCCTCACTGAACAGCGATATGTGGCCCCACGCGCTCACCGTGGTGATCCGTGGCGGCGATGGGCAGAACTTCGGCACCATGATCAAGGACATGCAGCGGGCCTACCAGCTGGCGCTGCGCTGGAAGGTGTCCCAGGACAACGCCTATGCCGACCGTGCCGTGGCTTTCCTGGATGCGTGGTCGAGCACCATGACCACGCTCACCGGCAATGCGGACCGCTACCTCGCCGCCGGCATCTACGGCTACCAGTGGGCCAATACGGTGGAACTCCTGCGCAGCTACCCCGGCTGGTCGCCCGAGGGCCTGGCCCGGTTCCAGAAACTGCTGCTGGAAGTGTTTTACCCGCTGAGCCACCGCTTTCTAGAGGAACACAACGGCGCCAACATCACCAACTACTGGGCCAACTGGGACCTGTGCAACATCAACGCCATCATGGCCATCGGCATCTGCTGTGACCGGCGCGACCTGTACAACGAGGCGATCAGTTATTACAAGAACGGCCGGGGCAACGGCGCAGCCGCGCACAACGTCTACGTCATCCACCCCGGGCACCTGGGGCAATGGCAGGAGAGCGGGCGCGACCAGGGGCATGCCACGCTGGGCATGTCGCTGTGCGGCGCGCTGTGCGAAATGGCCTGGTCGCAGGGCGACGATCTGTACGGCTACTGGAACAACCGGCTGCTCTCAGCCGCCGAATACGTGGCGGCCAGCAACCTGGCCGATGCGGGTGGCGCGTATCCGGCTCTGCCGTTCTCACGCTATGCCAACCGCCAGGGCATCTTCACCGGCGTCTCTCCTGCGGGGCGGCCACACCTGCGCCAGTGCTGGGAGCTGCTGTACAACCACTACGTCAACCGCAAGGGGCTCTCTGCGCCCTACACAACGGCCATGGCGGCCAAACTGCGGCCCGAGCAGCGCGGCACCGGGGACGACCCCGGCATGGGCACCTTGACCTTCTCGCGCGCGCCGATTGCAGCCGGGGCCGCGCCCAGCGGCCTCACGGCCTACCTCGTCAACGGTCAGGTGCTGCTGTCGTGGTGGGGCAGCGCCTACGCCACGGCCTATGAGGTGCAGCGCGCACCCGCAGCGTCGGGCCCGTTCACCACACTCACCACCGTGGGCGAGGAACGCACCCATACCGACACACCCGGCACGGGCACCTGGCACTACCGCATCGTGGCAGTCACCCCAACGGGCCGGCTCACGGGCGCCGAGATCCGCAGTGTTGCCACCACGCCGCAGCTGATGCTGCATCTGCCCTTGAACGAGGGCAGCGGAACGTCGGCCACCGACCAGAGCGGCAACGCGCTGCATGGCCGACTGGTGGGCGGCACGTCCTGGGGCGCTGGCCGCACGGCGGGCAGCAGCGCCGTAGCACTCGACGGCGCCAGCGGCCACGTGGCCCTGCCCACGGGCATCATGAAAGACTTGGCCGACTTCACGATCTCAGTCTGGGTCTACCGGCAAAGCGCCAGCGCCGGGAACGCCCGCGTGTTTGACATCGGCTCCAGCGACATCGCCTACCTGGCCCTGCTGGCCAACACCAGTACGCTGCGCTTTGCCTCCACCGGCACCACCTATTTCGGCGAGGAAAACGTCACGTCCTCGGTGGCGCTGGGCACAGGCCGGTGGGTGCACCTGGCGGTGACCCGCCGGGGCAACACCGTGACCCTGTTTGTGGACGGGCAGGCCACCGGCACCTTGGCCGACGCGCCCTTTGCGCCCCACCAGCTGGGCGCCACCACGCAGAACTGGCTGGGCCGCGCGCAGTACGGGGCCGACCCGTACTTTGCGGGCCGCATGCAGGATTTCCGCCTCTACAGCGGGGCGCTGACTTCCGTGCAGATCACGGCCCTGGCCCAGTGACGCGCTGCACAGCCCCGGCGGCACACCGGGGCTGTGCCCGATATCGGCTTTCAAAACACTGCTGGCAACACGGGTAGATTTATTTCGCACAGTTGTGCTAAATTTCGCCCCATGGATGCCAAGACCCAAAAATCAGAACTCACCCGCGCGGCCATTGTGGGCGCAGCGCTGGACTTGGCTGCGGCCGAGGGGCTGGAGTCGATCACGCTGCAGGCCGTGGCCGACCGCGTGGGTCTGTCCAAGAGCGGCGTGTTTTCACGCGCCGGATCGCGCGAGGCGCTGCAGAAAGCGGTGATCGAAGAGTTCGGGCGCCGCTTTCTGGCCGATGTGTTCGTGCCCGCCATGCAGCACCCCAAGGGCCTGCCGCGCCTCCAAGAAATCGTGCGCCGCTGGATTGCCCGCACGCGCGATGTGGAGGCGTTCACCGGCTGCATTTACACCGCAGGGGCCTTCGAGCTGGACGACCGCGAAGGCGAGCTGCGCGACCTGCTGCATTCAGAGATCACACGCTGGCGCGCGGCACTGCGCCGCACGGTGATCCAGTCCATCGAGGCCGGGCACCTGCCCGCCGACACCCCGCCCGACCAGCTGGTGGGCGAGATCTATTCCATGATCATGGGCTTGTTGCACGACGTCCGCTTCCTGCGCGATCCGCAGGCAGTGTCACGCACCGAGGCGTCCTGGGCGCGCCTCGTCAAGAGTTACCTCCCTTCCACCGCCTGATGCGCAGTGGTGTGCCATGGAGACCTCTTGTTTTTTTATGCCCCAATTTCGCACAACCGTGCGAAGAAAGGAAACACCATGTTGATCATCCTGGGCATTGCCGCCATTGCGGCCGCAGTGGGCGCCATCCGGTCGCTGCGCAGCACCCTCACCAGCCTCCCGCGCAGCAACCGGGACTGGGTCTTTTTCTGAGGTGCGCGCCGCGCGCCCCACTCCATCCCTTCAGGAACCCCACCATGAACACCTCCTCTTCATCCACCGCCCTGCGGGCCACGTCCAGCTTCTACGGCGAGCACCCCGCCATGCGCCTTGTGCGCCTGACCCTGGGCGCCACCGAGCGACTGTGGCCCGCACTGGCCGTGCGCGTGGCTGCGCGCCTGTTTGGCACGCCCTTACCACTGCGCAAACCCGGCCGCCAAGCCGTGCCGCCAGGCCACTGGCGCACAGAGCGCTGGCCGTTTGAAGACGCCGAGATCACGCTGTACCTGCCCCAGGCCCAGCCGCACGGCCCCACGGTGCTCCTGCTGCACGGCTGGGGCGGGCATGCACGCCAGATGCTGCCGCTGGCCGATGCCCTGGCAGCGCGCGGCCTGCGCCCGGTGCTGGTGGACCTGCCTGCGCACGGTGGCAGCCGGGGCCGCGTGAGCAACCTGCCCCAGTTCGCCCGCGCCATCGAATACGCCACCGCCCGCCTGCACGCGCAGGACTCGGCGCCCCATGCCGTGGTGGCCCATTCGCTGGCCGCCAACGCAGCGGCGCACGCGGCCAGCCGGGGCCTGGCCACCCAGCGGCTGGTGCTGCTGGCACCGCCCGCGTCGCCGCACGAATACACGCGCCTGTTCGCCCAGGTGTTCGGCCTTTCGGTGCGCACGCGTGCCGCCCTGCAGCGGCGCATCGAAGCCCGAGAAGGCATCCTGATGCGCCAGTTCGAGCCCCCGGCTGTGGGCCCACGCATCGCGCTGCCCACGCTGGTGGTGCACGACCGCGGCGACCGCATCAACCGCTTTGCCGATGGCGAGGCCTACCGCGACCACATCCCGGGCGCCACGCTGCTGGCCACCGAGGGGCTGGGGCACCGCAAGATCCTGCAGCAGGCAGAGGTGCTGCAGGCCGTGGCCGAATTTGTGGCTGTGCCCGCAAGCGCCGGCCCTACGCCCTCACACAGCCCACAACCCTTGGCTTGACTGCGGTATTTCCGGTGCCGTAGCGCACCCATTGCTTACACTTGCTCCCTTTTTCCGTTTGCGCAAACCTTCTGGCACCGTTCGAGGACGGTGCCCCGCAAATGCCCTGCCTTGCCGCGCCGCTGGTTCCCACGCGCGCATCGGCCCCGGGCCCGGCTTTCTCTTCATCCTTGCGATGCGGCGTTCCGGCAAGCCACCCCTGTGGGTGTCCCTGCCATCCGCCTGGCCGGCCCGTATCTCCTTCCGAGATGTGCAGCAGCCGCTGCGGTCGGCACCTGCATGCATGCGCTTCATTCGTGCATGGCACAGGTAGCTACATGTGCCTTGACCGCCGAGCGCGCCCGGTGGCACGCTCCTGTAGCGCAGATGCGGCACGCGGCACGCCGCATCCCGCACGCTGTGAGCCAGGCAAAACCCGGCGAAAGGCGCCGCGCATCTCCTTGTCGATTCAGCAGAAGAAAGGTGATCCGTGGAACTTCTCATCTCGGCGGGGCTGATCCTCGCCATCGTGCTCTGGGGCGTGGTTGCGCCCGATTCGCTGGGCACCGTGTTCGACACGGCCCTCGCGGCCATCACGCGCAACTTCGGCTGGTTCTACCTGTGGGTGGTGCTGGGCCTGGTGGTGATGGCACTCATCCTGGCGTTCAGCCGCTATGGCGACCTAAAGTTGGGCCAGGAAGACGACGAACCCGAGTTCTCCATCGGCGCGTGGTTTGCCATGCTGTTTGCTGCCGGCATGGGAATCGGCCTCGTGTTCTGGGGTGTGGCCGAGCCGATCTCGCACTACGGCACGCCGCCGCCTGGCATCGCGCCGAATACCCCCGAAGCCGCCAACGCGGCCATGCGCTACAGCTTCTTCCACTGGGGCCTGCACCCCTGGGCGGTGTACAGCATCGTGGCATTGGCGATCGCGTTCTTCCAGTTCCGCCGGGGCGGCTCAGCCCTCGTCAGCACGGCCGTATCAGCCCTGCCGTGGGCGCCACTGCAGCGCATCGGCCCGGTGGTCAACATTCTTGCGGTAATCGCCACCGCTTTCGGCGTGGCCGCATCGCTGGGCATGGGCGCGCTGCAGATCAACAGCGGCCTGGCCGCCACGATGGGCGTGCCGGTGAATGAAGCCTGGCAGGTGGGCATCATTGTGGTGACCACCGTTCTGTTCCTCACTTCGGCCGTGTCGGGTGTGGCGCGCGGCATCAAGTGGCTGTCCACTTTCAACCTCGTCATGGCGGCGCTGCTGGCGCTGTCGGTGTTCGTGCTCGGGCCCACGGTGATCATCATCGACACCTTCACCAACACGCTGGGTAGCTACCTGAGCGAATTCGTACGCATGAGCCTGCGTATGACACCCTTCCGCGACAGCGGCTGGGTGAGCGGCTGGACGGTGTTCTACTGGGCCTGGTGGGTGAGCTGGTCGCCCTTCGTGGGCCTGTTCATCGCACGCGTCTCGCGCGGGCGCACGATTCGCGAATTCATTCTGGGCACCGTGCTGGCGCCTACGCTGGCAGCGTTTGTGTGGTTCTCGGTGTTCGGCGGTACGGCGCTGCATCTGGAGATCATGCAAGGCGTGCCTTTGGCGCAAGCCGTCAAGGCCGATGTTTCGACCGCGCTCTTTGCCATGTTCCACGCGCTGCCCTGGGGGGCTGTGATGTCGTTCGTGGCCACGTTGCTCGTGCTGGTGTTCTTCGTCACCTCTGGCGATTCCGCCACGCTGGTGCTGGGCATGATGAGCACTGGCGGCAATGAGAACCCGTCGGCACGCGTCAAGATCACGTGGGGGGTGCTGGTGTCGGGCATCGCCATCAGCCTGCTGCTGGCCGGTGGCGTGAAGGCGGTGCAGACCGCCACCATCGTGTTCGCGCTGCCGTTCACCGGTGTCATCCTGCTCATGGCGCTGGCGCTATGGCGCGGCGTGAAGGCCGACTGGGAAGCCGAAGACCGCCGCGACCGCGCCCTGCGCCGCCGCATGCGCGAGATGGTGGGGCCGCCCCCACAGCCGTAGGCCATAAGCTGGCGCCAGCAAGAGACAAGAGACGCACGCCCAGAACATGCCCGCCGCGCTGCCGGTGCACAAGGGGTGCAGGGGGCGCAGAGGGTGTGCGGTGCATACGTCTATCATCCGCAGCCACACCCGTGCGCCTTTTCTTTTATTGCCTCTTTTCGCATCCGGTACCCATCCATGACCATGCTCATGTCCGCCTGGCCTGCCCTGGCTCTGCTGCTGCCCGCCCTGGTGCTGGTGTCAGCCATCATTTTTCTGGTCAAGGGCAACCGCCGGGCCTTTGTCCAGCTACTGGCTCTGGCAGCGTGTTTTCTGATCGGTGCGCTGCTCATGGAATTCTTCATCTTCATGGCGGCACGCATGGCACGTTCGGGCAGCGCGGCCATGCCGGTGCTGGGCACGGGCACACGCCAGCTGCTGGAGACCATGGCCAGCCCGCGCTCCATCGCCGCACCACCGCTGTCGCTGGCCGCCATGGCGGCCTACAGCGTGCTGGCGGCGTACCTGTGGGTGCTGGTCACCTGGGGGCTGCACCTGCGCGGCAAGCCAGCGGGTGGCGCCCGCAAGAAGCCCGCCAAGGGCGCGCGCAAACCGGCACGCTCGTAACGCACCATAATTTTTGATGTTTTAAGGCCCTAGCGCTCATCCCGTATCATTTTTTAGCTATTTAATTTATAGCATTCAGGCACACTGCCTTGATGCAGGGCAAACCTCCGCGCGGAGTGCCCGCCCACAATGGCAAGCCCCACCCCACGGTTGCAGGGTGGATGCCGGGCTGCTTCGCCCGGTCTTCTTGCCATGACCTCCTCCTCACACAGCGACGTTCTCATCGTCGGCGCGGGCCCTGCGGGCCTGTCGCTGGCCATTTCCCTGGCGCAGGCCGGGTTCACCACCACCGTGGTCGAACAGCAGTCTGAGGCCACGTTGGCCCACCCCGCGCCCGATGGCCGCGAGATCGCGCTCACCCACCCCAGCGTGGCCACGCTACAGCGGCTGGGCACCTGGGCCGGCCTGGCGCCCCACGAGGTGGGCACCATCCGCGAAGCGCAGGTGCACGACGGCCCGCTGGGCCAGCGCAGCGCCCTGCAGCTGGGCACCCAGGGTACGGGGCTGGAGGCTCTGGGCTTCATCGTGCCTAACCACGCACTGCGCCGCACGGCCTATGCCGTGGCGGCACGCACACCGGGTGTCCGCATCGTGACCGGCGCCCAGGTGGTGCGCGTGGCCACGCAGTCCACCCATGCCGAGCTGGAGTACCTTCCCCAGACTCCCGCCGGTGCCCCCAGCGATGGCCCCGCGCCATCGCCACAGCGTCTGCAGGCCCCGCTGCTGGTGGCGGCGGACAGCCGCTTCTCGGCCACGCGGCGGCAGCTGGGCATTGGCGCACGCATGACGGACTTTGGCCGCACCGTGATCGTTTGCCGCATGCGCCATGCCCAACCCCATGGCGGCGTGGCGCACGAGTGTTTTGGCTATGAACGCACGCTGGCGGTGCTGCCCTTGCCCAATGACCCCCAAGAGGGGCATGCGCTGTGCTCGGTGGTGGTCACGGCGGGCACTGCCGACGCAGGTGCGCTGATGGCCCAGAGCCCGCAGGCCTTCGCCGCTACGGTGCAGGCCCAGCTGGGCGACCGCCTAGGGCCTTTGCAGCTGGAGGGCGAACGCCACGCCTACCCGCTGGTGGCCGTGTATGCACAGCGTTTTGCAGACCACCGCTGCGCGCTGCTGGGCGACGCCGCCGTGGGCATGCACCCCGTGACGGCGCATGGCTACAACCTGGGGCTGGCCGGTGTGGAGCGCCTGACGGCCGCCGTGGCGGCAGCCCGCAGCCAGGGCCACGACATCGGCAATGCCGAAGCCCTGGCCACCTATGCGCGGGCGCACCACCGCCACGCATGGCCGATGTACGAGGGCACCAATGCCATCGTGCGGCTGTATACCGACACGCGCCCCGTGCCGCGCCTGCTGCGGCAGCTGGTGCTGCAGGGCGCCCGGCGGCTGCCGCCGCTGCAGGCCGCCATCGTGGGGCAGCTGACGGGCAAGGCGCCGGTGTGGGCGCAGCTGGCGCGCTCCTAGGAGCGTGCTGCCAAGCAGCCACCGGCGAGCAGCTTTACGCGCTGTCCACGCCGAGAGTCGCCATGCCATACAGCGGCGCCCCCAGCCACGGCCACCACAACGTTTCCAGCACCACACCCGGCCAGCCATAACACTCCGACACGCTCTGCTGGCGCAGCAGCGCCAGGCGCGGGTGTGCGGCGGTCAGCTCGTCCATGCTGCCCACGCCCCAGTGGAACTCCGCCCCCGTGGGTCCCACGCTGGCGTGCTGCGCCGCGCGGCCCACGGCACGGTGCGTCATGACATCAATCACCAGGCGCGAGCCTTCCGGCGCGCACTGCGCAAACTCGCGCAGCACGGCCTGCACCTGCGCGGGCTGCAGGTACATGAGCACCCCTTCGCAGACGATGAACACCGGCTGCACGCCCGCGCCATCGCCCTCCCCTTCCTCCTTTGGCAGCCCCAGCCGCTGCCACCAGCCAGGCTGCGTGATGTCCACCGTGGCATGGCGCGTGCGCGGGCAGCGCACCGGCAGCAGCTCGCGGCGCAGGTCCATGACCTCGGGCAGATCAGCATCGAGCCACTGGTTGGCGCCCGTATCGAGCCACTGAAAGTGGTGCGACAGGCCACAGCCCAGGCTCACGCCGCCAGCCTTCGGGTGCGCAAGGAAGAAGCTGCGGCCCGCGTCCTTGATGGCGCGCGTGCGCCACAGTACGTTGAGCACCGTGGGCAAGTCGTCCAGGCACGGTTCCACATCGGCACCCAGGCGCTCCACCAGGCTGGTGGCCACCACGTCGTTGCAGGCGAGCCAGGGAAAGTAACGGCTCCCCCGCGCGCGCGCTGCCAGCGGGATCAGCAGGGTGCTGGGCACGGCCCGCAGGTGGGCGCGCTGCAGCAGGCAGGGGGTAGCGGAGTCGGAGGCGGCGGCGGCGCCATCCCCCGCGTTCTCAGGGTTGCGCTGCGCCGGGGCGGCGGTGGTGCGGGCACGGCGTCGGGTTGGGGGCGGATGCGGCTGCAAGGTCCTCTCCTCCTGTGGCCACCGGGTGCCACGGCTGGTTGGTTGTTTGCGACGGGGCCCACCAGAACACAGGCCTGCGCCATTGTGAACGGGTTGGAGTGTGGTGCGGGGGATGGGCTGGGTGCGTGAAGGGACACCATCACGCCCTCCATCCGGCGCTGCCGCTGTGTCAACGCTCCATGATCCGCGCAAACGCAAGTGGCCGCCAGAGCCTGCGTGGGGTGTTCTTGATGGATCGCAAGGGCGTGGCTACACTGCGGCCCTTCACCATCTGGGTACCGCTTCATCGTACTGCCCGTGTCACTCGGTACAAGTGACAAACGGGCATGTTCGGCCAAGGTGCCCCATGAATCCAAACCTATCGGCCTGGCTGCTCGTCGCAGCCAGCGTCATTGCAGAAGTTGCCGGAACCGTCGCGCTCAAGTACTCCGATGGCTTCTCCAGACTCCTCCCGTCAGGTATGGCAGCTGCGTGCTACGCACTCGCCATCTGGCTCATGGCCGTGGCCATGCGCCAGCTCGACATGGGCCTCACCTATGCAGTCTGGGCGGCCAGCGGCACGGCGGCCGCAGCCGTGGTGGGGATGGCGCTGTTTGGCGAGCCAGTGGGTGTCATCAAAGTAGTGGGTCTGGTGTGCGTGGTGGGAGGCGTTGTCATGCTCCACCTCGGAAGCCCTCAGTGATGGCTTCTGGTGTTGATCAAGGCCCACACCAATTCCACCCCGGCCGTCAGCAGATCGCCCGTGAATGAGCTGTCGCTCGCATCACTGGCACTGGTGAACGCGCGCTTTTGCCGCTCGCGTTCGGCGCGGCTGCGGTCGCGCTCCAGGGCCACCAGGGCGTCGCCGATGTCCACCGGGGGGGTGGCGTGGGTGGTGCGCTCGGTGCTGGCCTTGGCGTAGCCCTCCATGGCGCGCACCACGGCGTCGGGGTCGATGAGGGAGAACGCGGCGCGGCAGTAGGGGCAGGCGTGGTCCTTGCGGATGTCCACGGGGGCGCCACAGCTGGTGCAGTAGATGGCGCCCACGCGTTTGGCCAGATCGTCGATCTCGGGGCGCGTCATGTGGCGCACAAAGCCTTTTTCGACCATGAAGGACGAGAAGGTGCTGAAGCGGCCATGCAGGCGGGCGCAGCGGTAGATCATGTAGCGGCCGCTGCGCACCACGTCAAAACCTTTGGCCAGGCTGGTGTTGCAGCGCGGGCAGGCCATGCGTTCTGCCAGGGGCTGGTGCTGGTCGGTGCGGTGTTCGTGCAGCAGGCGGAACAGCTCGACCACCGACTGGGGCGCGAGCTTGAGGTTTTCGTGCCTGTCAAACCACAGGCCCTGGCAGGCAAAACAGATGTCCAGTTCCAGCGACTGCCCCTGGTTGCTGGTGAACCGGTGGGCCTGCATGGGCTGGCGGCAGTTGGGGCAGGACGGCTGAGAGTGCATGGCGGCGGTGCCCACAAGGGGCAGAGCGGGGTAGGCCCAAATGCTAACCCGGGGCACGGCTGACGCCCGGCGAAAGAGTTGCAGCTTCGCGGCATTGCCTCACCCATCCACTAGCATTCGCGCCTCAACAACAAGGAACCGACAAGATGGGATTCATGAACTGGCGCACAAAAAGCGCTGAGGTGCTGCAACAAGGTGGGGTGATTGGGCCCGATGAGCGGCTGCCCTGGCCGCAGACGGCGGTGATGGGGGTGCAGCACGTGATTGCGATGTTTGGGGCCACGGTGCTGGCGCCCATCCTGATGGGCTTTGACCCGAACGTGGCGATTTTGATGAGCGGCGTGGGCACGCTGATCTTCTTCCTGGTCACGGGCGGCAAAGTGCCCAGCTACCTCGGGTCGAGCTTTGCGTTCATTGGCGTGGTGATTGCGGCCACGGGCTACGCGGGCAAAGGTGCCAACGCCAACATTGCCGTGGCGCTGGGCGGCATCATTGCGTGTGGCCTGGTCTACACGCTCATCGGCGCGCTGGTGCAGGCCATTGGCACGGGCTGGATCGAGCGCTTCATGCCGCCCGTGGTCACGGGCTCGGTGGTGGCGGTGATCGGGCTGAACCTCGCGGGCATTCCCATCAAGAACATGGCGGCCAGCAACTTTGACAGCTGGATGCAGGTGGTGACCTTTGTGAGCGTGGGCCTGGTGGCCGTGCTCACGCGCGGCATGGTGCAGCGCCTGCTGATTCTGGTGGGCTTGATCGTGGCGAGCATCATCTACGCGGTGCTGACCAATGGCCTGGGGCTGGGCAAGCCCATGGACCTGTCCGCACTGGCCAACGCCGCATGGTTTGGTTTGCCCAACTTTGCTGCGCCGGTGTTCGAAGCCAATGCCATGCTGCTGATTGCGCCCGTGGCCATCATCCTGGTGGCCGAGAACCTGGGCCACATCAAGGCCGTGACGGCCATGACGGGCCACGACCTGGACCGCTACATGGGCCGCGCGTTCATTGGCGACGGCGTGGCCACCATGGTGAGCGGCGCTGCTGGCGGCACAGGCGTGACCACCTACGCCGAAAACATTGGTGTGATGGCCGCCACCAAGATCTATTCCACCGCCGTGTTCTTGCTGGCGGGCGTGTTTGCGCTGGTGCTGGGCTTTTCCCCCAAGTTCGGCGCGCTGATCCAGACCATTCCGCTGCCGGTGATGGGTGGTGTGTCCATCGTGGTGTTTGGCCTGATCGCGGTGGCGGGCGCCAAGATCTGGGTGGACAACAAGGTGGACTTTTCGAAGAACAAGAACCTCATCGTGGCGGCCATCACCCTCATCCTGGGCACGGGCGACTTCACGCTCAAGTTCGGCCAGTTTGCGCTGGGCGGCATCGGCACCGCCACATTCGGGGCGATCCTGCTGTACGCGCTGCTCAACCGCAAAGCGGCGTAATCTGCGGGTATGGGGACGCCGGACCGCATTTGTAAGGGTTAACCCTTAATTTGTAAGGAACGCAGGCTAGCATTCTGGGTTTTGTCCACAGGGCCATCCGCTCACCGGGCGGGTGGCTTTTTTCTTTTTGCGGAGTTTGTTCATGTCCCTGGCCGATCGGGTGCTGTACCCCGACTTTCTCTCCCGCACCATGTCTGCCGACGAAGCGGCCGCCCTGATCCCCGCTGGTGCCCATGTGGGCATGAGCGGCTTTACCGGCGCGGGCTACCCCAAGGCCGTGCCCGGCGCGCTGGCGCGCCGCATCGAAAGCCTGAACGCCCAGGGCCATGGCTTCAAGATCGGGCTGTGGACCGGAGCCTCCACCGCCCCCGAGCTGGACGGTGCACTGGCCCAGGTGGACGGCATCGAGATGCGCCTGCCCTACCAGTCTGACCCCACGGTGCGCCGCCAGATCAATGCGGGGCAGATGCAGTACGTGGACATCCACCTGTCGCACGTGGCGCAGTTCGTGTGGTTTGGCTTTCTCGGCAAGCTGGATGTGGCGGTGGTCGAGGTGGCAGGCGTGTTGCCCGACGGGCGGCTGATCCCCTCGTCCTCGGTGGGCAACAACAAGACCTGGCTGGACCAGGCCGACAAGATCATTTTGGAAGTGAATGCCTGGCACAACCCGCAGCTCGAAGGCATGCACGACATCTACTACGGCACCGATGTGCCGCCGCACCGCAAGCCCATCCCGATGACACGGCCCGATGAGCGCATTGGCGAGCCGTATCTGCGCTGCGATCCGTCGAAGGTGATTGCGGTGGTGATGACGGACCAGCCCGACCGCAACAGCGTGTACGCCGCACCAGACGACACCTCCAACCGCATTGCGGGCCACATCATTGAGTTCTTGCAGCATGAGGTGAAGAAGGGCCGCTTGCCCAAAGACCTGCTGCCGCTGCAATCGGGCGTGGGCAACATTGCCAATGCGGTGCTGGCGGGGCTGAACAACGGGCCGTTCGAGAACCTCACGGCCTACACCGAGGTGCTGCAGGACGGCATGCTGGACATGCTGCGCTCGGGCAAGCTGGCGAGCGCATCGGCCACGGCGCTGTCGCTGAGCCCGGCGGCCATGCAGGACTTCAACGAGCGCATCGACTATTACAAGCAGCGCATCGTGCTGCGCCCGCAGGAGATCAGCAACCACCCCGAGCTGATCCGCCGCATGGGCCTGATTGCGATGAACGGCATGATCGAGGCCGACATCTACGGCAACGTGAACTCGACCCACATCATGGGCTCCGCCATCATGAACGGTATCGGCGGCTCGGGCGACTTTGCGCGCAATGCATACCTGTCGATCTTCATGACGCCGTCGCTGGCCAAGAACGGCAGCATCTCGTGCATCGTGCCCATGGCCTCGCATGTGGACCACACCGAGCACGATGTGCAGATCCTTGTGACCGAGCAGGGTTTGGCCGACCTGCGTGGGCACTCGCCCTCGCAACGGGCGCAGATCATCATCGACCGCTGCGCGCACCCCGACTTCCGGCCCGCGCTGCACGACTACGTGGCCCGCGCCAAGCGGGGCGCCGTGGGCCAGCACACGCCGCACCTGCTGAACGAGGCGCTGTCGTGGCACCAGCGGTATGTGGAGACGGGCAGCATGCGCGCGCCAGCGGGCCCTGGCAGCACTGTGTAAAGAGGACACCCCCAGGCCTGCCAGGCCTTTGACAGCCAATTGCCAGCCTGGGCAGATAAAATAAGGGTTAACCCTAGGTCTATCGACCTCCCCCAGTCCACCCTCCACCAGCCCCCATCCGGGGCTGGTGGCTTTTTTGCCTGCGAGTTTTTTTGACCATGCAACGCCGTCAGTTCACCCAATCCCTTGTTGCCGCAAGCACCGGCCTGCTGCTTGCCACCTCTTCGCGCGCCGTGGGCGTGCAGGACCCCATGGACGCCAAGAGCGTGACCATTGGCTGCTCGCTGGGCACCACCGGCGCACTGGCCAGCCTGGGCAAGGAATTGAAGCAAGGGCTGGACGCAGGCATTGCACAGGCCAACGCCAAGGGCATCCACGGCCGCGAGATCAAGCTGCTGGCACTGGACGACGGCTACGACGCCGCGCGCTCCGAAGACAACGTGCGCAAGCTGATTGCCGACGCCAACGTGGTGTCGCTGATCTCCTGCATGGGCACGGCCAACAACCAGCGCATCCTGCCGCTGGTGGACGAGGCGCAGATCCCCTATGTGGCCCCACAGAGCGGTGCCACGTCGCTGCGCAAGGCCGAGTACCGCTCGGTGTTCCACGTGCGCGCCAGCTACGCCGACGAAGCCCAGCGCCTCACACAAAAGCTGGTGTCCATGGGCATGAACGACCTGGCCATCGTGTACCAAGACACGGCGTTTGGCCGCGAGTTTCTGGCGGACGTGAACAAGGCCATGGCAGCCGCCAAGCAACCAGCACCCAAGGCTTTCAAGCTGGATGCACAGGGCGCGCAGGTGCCCGATGTGGTGGGCAAGGCCGTGGCCGCCAAGGCCGCCGCTGTGCTTCTCGGAACCGCAGGTGACGTTACCGCCGCACTGGTCAACGAGTTCAAGAAAGTGTCGTCCAGCACGCCGCTGGCCGCCACCAGCGTGGCGCTGTCGGGCGACAACCTGCGCCAGCTGGGCGGCAAGGCCTCGGGCATTGCGCTGTCGATGGTGCTGCCCGACGCGGCCCGCACGAGTGTGGCCGTGGTGCGCGACTACCAGAAGGCCATGCGCGCGCTGGGCTACCAGGAGTTTTCGGCCCGCAGCTTTGAAGGCTATGTGAATGCCCGCGTGCTCACCGAAGGCCTGGAACGCGCCGGACGTGAGCTCACCCGCGCCAAGTTGCGCAGCGCACTGGCCGGTATCCGCAGCAGCGACCTGGGTGGCCTGTCCATCGACTACGCCGGCGGCGCGCCGTATGTGGGCTCGCGCTTTCTGGACCTGGGGGTGATGGGCGCCAACGGCAAGTTTGTGGGCTGAGGATTGATCGTCCGAACCATGCCGTGTCAGCTGTGCTAGGCGTCTGTAACGCCCTTTCCTTGGACCGACTATAGAGGGTTGTTGTCTGGCAATTGCTTCTGCATGCGCAGCATCTATCCGCTGCGCATACTGCACAATGCCCCGGCCGAAGAGAGGGAGAAACTTCGGCTCCACACAAGCCTCTGTGGTGTGTCACCGCCGAGGCCACGACCATCTTCAGTGATCGATTGCATGAAAAATCTCGCATTGTTGACCTTGCCTCGGATGATTGGGGCCGCCCTGGTGGCGTGCAGCTTTCAGGCGTATGCGCAGACTCCCATTGACGTAAAAATCCTGGGCGTGACTTTTATCGAGGCCCCTCCTGGCAAAGACAAAAATCTGGTTCCGTTTGCTGCCACCGGCGACATGGAAAAGGTGGAGGTCAACGCTATTGCCACCACGCGCTCCGGTCTTTTCACCCAGTGGACGAACTCGTTCTTTGACAAAGGCGACGTGCGAGTGACGGCGGTGTTCCCCGACAAAACCACCCAGAGCCTGGGTCAGGCGGACATCGCCAGCTTTCCGAAATTTTCAACCGACGCTCGCTCACGCAGCTTCGCACTGACCCTCAACCGGCTGCCCGACAAGGCGGTGACCGGACTGATCTTCGAAGGGACGGTCCCCCTCAGCGTGGCCAAGCGGACCACAAAAGCGGCCCAGGCTTTCGACCCGGAACGCCCAGGCCCCATCAAGCTGGGCGGGGCAGACATCAAGCAGTTCAAGGTAGATGGAAAGAGCGTCCAGTTCCAGGGCAATGACACGCTGTTGCGCATCAAGACGCTGTCCTTCAAGCTCTCCTCCGGCCAAGTGGTGCAAGCCGAGCGCGGCGCATGGGCGCGTATGAACAACGAACACCAGCAAACGTGGAATATCGACACAGCCTTTACCCGCGGCGAACTGCAGGCCGAGCTGTACGAAGACATGGAGACCGTGCGCCAACCCGTGCGTTTTGTCATCGGCCGCCCCTGGTAAAGCCGCTTGCGTAGTGAGCGCACTGACAGAGGGCATACAGCAAAGCTGAGAGCGTACGCAGGAAGCTCCACCTGCTCACCGCGGGCCATAGGCACAATCGCGGCTCGTACTGACCCGGCTCTGACGCCCGTTGAACACCATGCCCATCTGGAAAAAACCCATCGACCTGGCCCTGCTGGAGGCCGCCAACCGCAACACCGCCGTAGAGCACCTGGGCATTGAATTTGTCGAGGTGGGTGACGATTTTCTGCGTGCACGGGTGCCCGTGGACCACCGCACCGTGCAACCCTTTCGCCTGCTGCACGGCGGGGTCAGCGTGGTGCTGGCCGAGTCGCTGGGCTCCACCGGCGCCTACTACACCCTGCCCGACGGTTACCGCGCCGTGGGCCTGGACATCAACGCCAACCACCTGCGCTCTGCCACCAGCGGCTGGGTGACCGGTACGGCACGGCCCGTGCACATTGGCCGCACCACGCATGTGTGGCACATCGATATGCACAACGAAGCGGGTGAGCTGACCTGCGTGTCGCGGCTGACGATGGCGATCCTGGCACCGAGATAAGGTACATCCCCCTGAGGCACTGCGTGCCTTCCCCCCTTCTCTCGAATCGCAGGCGCGATTCGGGAAGGGGGACGCAGCCCTCGCTGCGGGGCGGCCCTTGCTCGGCTGCCCTGGCCTGGCGCGCGCCAGTTGCAAAAGGCAGTGAAAATATGAGGAAAATTGGCCGCTACCGCACGACCATCAAGCGCAAGCAGCTATCTATTCAGTAGCATTCTGCTGCGCCAGGCGCTCGCTTTTCCAGTACACGTCATCGCCACCGTCCATGCGGTTGAGCACGCGGGCGAGCACGAACATCAGGTCGGACAGGCGGTTGAGGTACTGCCGGGGTGCGTCGTTGATGGCCTCTTCGTTGCCCAGCGCCACCACCACACGCTCCGCGCGGCGCGCCACTGTGCGGCAGACATGGGCTTGCGCGGCGGCGCGGGTGCCTGCGGGAAGGATGAACTCCTGCAGCCGGGGCAGCGCCGCGTTGTGGTGGGCCAACGCCTCATCGAGCGCCAGCACCGCCTCGGCCTTGAGCAGTTCGTAGCCGGGAATCGACAACTCGCCCCCCAGGTTGAACAGCTGGTGCTGCACCTCGACAAGCAGCTCGCGCACATCGGCGGGAACGCGCTCGCACAGCAGCAGGCCGATGTGGGAGTTGAGTTCGTCCACGTCGCCCAGAGCATGGATGCGCAGGCTGTTTTTGGAAACGCGTTGGTTGTTGCCCAGTCCGGTGGTACCGGCGTCGCCGGTGCGCGTGGCGATCTGTGTGAGTCGGTTGCCCATGGGGTGCCTCGGTAAGGTGGAGCGCAGGTGGCAGGGGCGCCGCATGCGGTGGAAGAATTCGCAGATTCTCCGCCACCCAGACCCACTGTGGTGGGAGGGGGCCTATCACCCCGCTCTCCGCACAAGAAGCCACATTGCGATATGACTTCACCGTGCTCCGCACTGCCCAGACAGACCAACGCCCCTGCCATCACATGCAGGGGCGTTGGTTCGAACCCGTTGGCTACGCACGGCCCGATCAGTGGGTCATGGGGGTGCGGTTGAGCTTGTCAATGTCAGCGGTGGATACGCCCGTGTTCGTGGGCTGCAGGGTGTTCCAGGCGTTCGCATGGTAGGTGTCCCACTCCTTGCGCGACACCATCCCGTCGCCATTGCTGTCCATCAAGCGTGCATTGACACGCGTCTGTGCGGTGGCTGCGGCCTTGCCGCCTGCTGCACTGGGGTTGATCTCGGCCACAGGGGCGGCACGGCCGTCACCCGCGGTGGGGTTGGCGGGTGCTGCGCTGCTCTGGCTACTGCGCATGTCCACCTTGTTCTGGGCATTGGCAGCCGCAGCGCCGCCCGATGCGGTGGGGTTGACTTCTGCAGGCGGACGCGCGGTGACATTGGCGGGGGCTTGTGCCAAGGCGGCGGTGCACGCCAGTGTGGCCAGGGCGGCGAGGATGGTTTGCTTTTGCATGAAAGGCTCCTTCGATAAAACACCAGAACAAGCGAATTGCTTGGTTTCATTGTTTTGGCGCGCACGCCCGTCGCTTGTAGGACGTACACGGGCCTGCCGGTCATCCTGCGCACAAGCGCCGCCGTGGGGCATGCCGCCCCAAGCCTCTCTCTCCGATGCCAGGGCTGCAGCCAACCTGCGAGCTACTTCTGGCTACATCCACCCGCAAAAACTACATGTGCCGGTACTGCCGGGTTACACCACGCTGGGAAATGTTGACATGGGCAACAGCAGGCAAGAGTGCTGGCCTTCACCACCGTGCTGCGGTGCAATGCAACCCTGTTCAACTTCGAAGGAGCTTAGCTTCCATGAAAGCACTGCAACGACGCACCTATTCGTTTGACACGCGCAGCGTGATGCTTTTCGCCGCCATCTCCCTGGGCGGCGCAGGCGCATTGCAAGCACAGACCACTTCGGCATCCCCCCAGCCCGCCCCAGCCAGTAAAACGGCACCCCAGGCGGACTCCAAATATTCGTATGGTCCCGGCACCGGTAACCCATCGAGGGCGGCCACCACGGCATTCAACCGCGCAGACCTCGACAAGGACGGCCAGCTGACCGAGAAGGAAGCGACCCAGCTGCCGGCCATCAGCCAGCGCTTCAAGGAACTGGACAAGGACCAGAGCGGCGCACTGTCACCCTCAGAATTCGAGAAGGGCCTTCTGTCCTGATTTTTTTGTGAGGCGCCTGGACCTGGCACGGTACCAGCCTCCGGGTGGCCTCTGGGATGTAGCGGGCCATTGGGGCCTGCGGACCCGCCTGCCCTGGAACTCTCCAGACCGCAGGCGGGCTTTGTTTTGGGTCAGTCGTGCAGCGACGACAGGAACTGCTGCAGCTCCGGCGTCTGCGGGTTGCCAAACAGCTCGGCGGGCGCACCTGTTTCATGCACACGGCCCTGGTGCATGAAGATCACGCGGTCACTCACCTTGCGGGCAAACGCCATCTCGTGTGTGACCATCATCAGCGTCATGCCTTCCAGTGCCAGCGACTCCACCACGCGCAGCACCTCGCCCACCAGCTCTGGATCCAGCGCCGAGGTGATCTCGTCGCACAGCAGCACCTGCGGCTCCATGGCCAGCGCGCGCGCAATGGCCACGCGCTGCTGCTGCCCGCCCGAGAGCTGATCGGGCATGGCGTCAAACTTTTCGGCCAGACCCACACGTTCGAGCAGCTTGCGCGCCTGCGCTTCTGCCGTCTTGGCATCACGCGCCTTCACCAGCGTGGGCGCCAGCATGATGTTGCGGCCCACGCTCAGGTGTGGAAACAGGTTGAAGCTCTGAAAGATCATGCCCACCTGCTGGCGCAACTCCCGCATGGCAGCGGGGCTGTCGTGCATGAGTTTCTTGCCGTTGACGCTCAGAGCGCCTTCCTGAAAAACCTCCAGCCCGTTCACGCAGCGCAGCAGCGTGCTCTTGCCCGAGCCGCTTTTTCCGATGATGGCAATCACCTCGCCCTTTTGCACTTTGAGGTCGATGCCTTTGAGCACTTCGTTGGTGCCGTAAGACTTGCGCAGGGCCGTGATGTCCACGATGGGTGGATCGCTCACCACGATGCCGTCGTGGGCGGGAGTGGGGGTAGCCGTGGTGGCTTCAGCGGCGGTTGCCATGGAGTTTCCTTTCAAGCGATTGCGCCACCAGGCTTACCGGAAAGCACAAAACAAAATACAGCAGGGCGACACAGGCGTAGACGAGGAAGGGCTGGTAGGTGGCGTTGGAGATCATGCTGCCCGCCTTGGTCAGCTCGACAAACCCAATCACCGATGCCAGCGCCGTGCCCTTGATCACCTGCACCAGAAAACCCACCGTGGGCGGCACCGCAATGCGCAGCGCCTGGGGCAGCACCACATGGCGCAGCTGCTCGCCAAAGTTGAGTGCCAGGCTCTGCGCGGCCTCCCACTGGCCCTTGGGGATGGAGGCCACACAGCCGCGCCAGATCTCGGTGAGGTAGGCGCTGGTGTAGAGCGTCAGCGCCAGGGCCGCGGCCGTCCATGGTGAGGTCTTGATGCCAAAAAGCGCAATTCCGAAATACGCCAGGAACAGCTGCATGAGCAGCGGCGTGCCCTGGAACACCTGCACATAGGCACCAATCAAACGCTCGGTGCCACGCACCTTGGACAGGCGCAGCACCAGCAGCAGCAGGCCTACCAGGCCGCCGCCGATGAAGGCGATGAGAGACAACGAGACGGTCCAACGCGCCGCCAGCAGCAGGTTGCGCAGGATGTCCCACAAGGAAAAGTCCACCATGGCTTATCTCCCCACCAGAAAACGTGCGCCGATCCACGTCAGCAATCGGCGCGTGGCCATGGACAGCAACAGGTACACGGCAGTGGCCAGGATGAAGGCCTCGAACGCGCGGAAGGTGTTGCTGGAGATCAGGTTGGCGGCGTAGCTCAGCTCGGGTGTGGAGATCTGCCCGCACACGGCCGATCCCAGCATCACGATGATGATCTGGCTGACCATGGCGGGCCACACCTTTTGCAGCGCGGGCGGCAGCACCACGCGCCGGAAGGTCTGGCCCGGCGTCAGCGCCAGACTGTGCGCGGCTTCGATCTGGCCGCGTGGCGTGGCCTCGATGCCTGCGCGGATGATTTCGGCGGAATACGCGCCCAGGTTGATCACCATGGCCAGCACCGATGCAAACTCGGGCGAGAGCTTGAGCCCCAGCGCGGGCAGCCCGAAGAACAGGAAGAACAGCTGCACGATGAAAGGCGTGTTGCGCACCAGCTCCACATAGCTGGCCACGGCCCAGCGCAGTGGCAGTGCACGCGGCCCGAGGTTGCGGGCGCGTGCCCAGGCACAGGCCGTGCCCAGCAGCAGGCCCAGCACGGTGCCCACGATTGTCAGGCCAATGGTCCAGAGCACGCCGCGCACCAGCAACGGCCACGAGGACAGCACGGCAGAAAAGTCAAGCGCAATCAGCATGGTGCGAATGCCCTGTGGCGCTTGTCACGCCACGGTCCTGTTCGGTTCTTTCAGCAGGGTCGACAACAGCGATTACAGGGGCAGATCGCCCGCAGGGCGGCCCAGCCACTTGCTGGACATCTTGTCGATGTCGCCGGATTTGCGCGCCTCGGCAATGATTTCGTTCACACGCAGGCGCAGCTTGTCCTCGCCCTTGGCCACGCCGATGAAGTTGGGGCTGTCTTTCAGCAGCAGCTTGTATTCGGTCTGCAGATTGGGGTTCTTGACCATGATGGTCCCGGCCGTCGATGCGCTGGTGGCAATCGCCTGCGTCTGGCCCGACACGAAGGCCGAGATGCTGGCCGCGTGGTCTTCAAAACGCTTCACGTCCACGCCGGGAGGCGCGACCTTGGCCAGCTCCTGGTCTTCCATGGCGCCACGCGTCACGGCCACCGACTTGCCGGTCAAGTCGGCAAAGCTCTTGA
Organism: Acidovorax sp. NN32; assembly: GCF_057597245.1. Taxonomy (NCBI): domain Bacteria; kingdom Pseudomonadati; phylum Pseudomonadota; class Betaproteobacteria; order Burkholderiales; family Comamonadaceae; genus Acidovorax; species Acidovorax sp. NN32. The sequence goes on along the minus strand of NZ_CP199679.1, from coordinate 155,128 downwards.
TGTTCAGGCTCTTGCTCGCAAACACGGCCTGGAAGAACGGTGCGTAGGCCGCAGTGAAGTCGATCACCTTCTCGCGCTCGGGGTTCTTGCCCAGCGTGGAGATGACGAGGTCGGCCTTCTGCGTCTGCAGGTAGGGGATACGGTTGGCGCTGGTCACGGGGATCAGCTCGACCTTCACGCCCAGCTTGGTGGCGATGTAATTGGCCATCTCGACATCCAGGCCCTGGGGCTTGAGGTCCGTGCCGACAAAGCCGTAGGGCGGGTAGTCGGTGGGAATGGCAATCTTGATTTCCTTGGCCTTGAGGATGTTGTCCAGCGCGTTCTGCGCGTGGGCGGCAGGCGCCATCAGGGCGGCAGACAGGCCTGCGGCGGCGAACACGCCCAGGGTCAGGCGGCGGGTGGACGAGGTGACGGTGCGGACGGTGGTCATAGCAGGGCTCCTAGGTAGGTGGATGCGTCGACAGGGGCGTCTGGGTCAGACGCTGGGGGGGTGGAACTCTTGGGGGCAGCGCGGGGCTTGCGCGCGCGGGCTGGTGGGGTGGCTTGTGCAGGGCTCTTGCGCACCGGCGCCAGTGCGTCGCGCAGCCCCGCCAGCGGGTCGCTGCTGGCCTGCAGGCGCAGGGCCGACTGCACCGTGCCGATGTGCTCGGACATCAGCGCTTCGGCGCGGGCAATGTCGCCTGCCTCCAGCGCCTCGACGATGCGCACGTGGTCGGCGCAGCTCTGCGCCGCATCGTGCGACGACTGGTAGAGCATGGCGATGAGCGTGGTGCGCGCCGTGAAGTCGCGCAGCGTGTCGGCCAGCAGGCTGTTGCCCAGGCACTCGGCCAGGCACACGTGGAAGTCGCCCAATAGAAAACTGCGCATGCCCACATCAGTGCCCGCCAGCGCGGCCTTTTCGCGCTGCAGATGGCTTTTGAGCTGGCGCAACGCGGCCTTGTCCACCACCTTGAGCTGGTGCAGCAGGCCCAGCTCGATCACGCGGCGCGCCTCGAAGGCCTCGCGCGCTTCGTCCTGCGAGGGTTCGATCACATACCAGCCGCGCCGGGCGCTGACGGTGACGATGCCCCGCGTGGCCAGCCGCGTGAGCGCCTCGCGCACGATGGTGCGGCTGCAGTCGAACAGCATGGCCAGTTGCTGCTCGCCCAGGCGGGAGCCGGGCGCGAGTTTTTGCGCCATCACGGCTTCGATGATGCGGTTGCTGATCTCGGTGGCGGTGGTCATTGCCTGCGGTTACGCAGGTTCCGTGCCAACTGGTATACAAGCCGAATGCACCAGTCTGGCGCACGGAGGCTGTGCACCGGGCGGTTCCCTGGCACCACGGACACGCTGCTTTGCATGCAAGTGGTGCGCGCACATCACAAGCGGTGCACGCGCGTGCCCGAAAAGTTGGAAAGGAATAGAGAAAGAAGAACGAGAAAGAAGGCTGGGCACCCGGCTACGCGAGCCCCGCGAGGCGCAGCAGCCAGGGCAGCAGCAATCCGCCGCCCACCGCCACCAGCACTGCCGGATGCCACCACGGCCAGCGCACCGTGCGGTGGTGGCCCAGCGTGCCTTCCACCACCGCCTGGCCCGCCAGCAGCACCAGCCACACCAGCAACAGCACCGCGCCCGGGTTGGCGGCCCAGGCGGCCGCCCAATCGCCCTGGACCAGGGCCGCACACGCATGCGTGCCGCCACACAGCGGGCAGAGCATGCCCGTCAGCGCGCGAAACCCGCAGCCCAGGCCCAGCCCGCCCTGCCCCAGCCACCAGGGCGTAGCGGCCATGGCCAGTGGCCAGCCCAGGCCGAACGCCAGCCGCAGCCGCCGAGCGTTCCCGTCCAGCGTCTGCCAGGCGGGCGATCTGGTCACCGGCACCACTACAGGGCCGGGGTCAGAGGGGAGGGAGCGCCACCGGTTCATCGCCCACCAGCTGGCGCGCCATGTAGTAGGAGCCGATGGTGGACAGCGGCAGCGTCAGCAGTGCGCCAACGCCGCAGAGCAAAAAGCCCAGCGAACCCACGATGCCCAGCACCAGCGAGCAAAAGAACGCCGAGCCCAGGTTCTTCGTCACGATGCCCCAGGCCTGGTTGAAGGCGGCCACACCATCGCGCTCGCCGCGCGCCACGAGGAACAGCGCCACCGGGGGCAGCGCCATGACCAGCAGGCCGGGGATGAAACACAGCATGAAGCCCAGCGACACCACCAGCGAGCTGATGAGCCCGGCCACAAACGCGGGCACAAAGTCGTCAAAGCCCCGGAAGATGTCGCCGATCTGCACCGCTTCGCCGCGCGTCTCGCGCTCGATCATGCGCATATAGCCCACCACCATGGGCCCGGCCAGCAGGCCCGCGCTGATGCTGGCCACCACCATCACCAGCAAGGTGCACACCACATGGGTGATGGCGTTGTTCTTGAAGATGCCCCAGGCACCCGACAGGCAATCCCCCACATTGGCTGAAGCCATGGCAACCCCCTCTGTTTGAAGTCGTCAACAAGACGCCGGGCCAGTGTAGCGAGCCACCGCTCCGGCATCTACCTCTGCAGCTACCTCGGCGGCTACTTTGTCAGAGAAGACCGTCCCACAGCGAGAGCCGCACAGGCTCCGGGTGGGGCGCATACGCAGGCGACGCCACACCGAACCGCTGAACCAGCGGTTGCACGCCCGCATACGGCGCCCATCCAGGGTCGCCCCTTTGTGCAAACGCCACCCAGCCCTGGTGCATGGTCGCAGCCAGCGCGGTGGGTGGCCTGGGCCCTGTCAGTTCCTGCCCCGTGGTGGTGTGGAGGTTGCCGAAAACAAACGGCAACTCTACCCCATGCGCCGCCCCCAGTCGCCCCCGCCACTGCGGCGAAGGCCAGGCGAATTCATAGGCATGGGCACTGCGGGCCCAGCGGCTGGCCAGCGCTGCAATGCGCTGGGCGGGCACGCGGTAGTAAAAGTCGGACTGCAGGGCACACAGCAGTTCACCGGGCGTTGGGTGTGTGGGCGGCAATGTGACGCGCAGGGCCTGCACCGCGTCCGCGCCCAAACCCACCTCCTGCGCAAAAGCCAGCACCTGCGCCTCGGTCACGCGGTCCATCGCGCCGCCCGGCATGTGGTACAGGCGCATTTCCTCGGCATTGCTGCCCACCAGCACCTGCAAGTCTGGCGGGTGCGCCGCCCACTGCTGCGCCAGCGCCTGCAGCGGCGACGCAACAAGCACCTGCCCGTCCACCACGGGCCGCAGGGGAAAGAAGTTGCGGATGCCCAGGCCGTGCTGCTGCCGCAGGGCCGGGTCTGCCGCGAGGCGGTGCACCGCGTGCAGCACGGCAGGCCGGGCTGCCGCACCCAGCGCAGCCAGAGAGGGCGCCACCCCCACCAGTGCAGCCACAGCGCGGCGTGCAGCGGCGGCCTCTTGCAGCGTCTGGCAGGCCACGCTCGGGCTCTGCAAGATGGCGCGCAACAAGAGCCCACGCGATGCGGGCATGCCCAGCACACAGGCCAGTGCGCCCGCACCGGCCGACTGGCCGAACACCGTGACCTGCGCCGGGTCGCCGCCCCAGGCGGAGATGTGCTCGCGCACCCATTGCAGCGCGGCCAACAGGTCCAGCAGGCCGCGATTGGCGGGCGCTGCACCGCCTGGCGAACCAGCCTCAGCCTCGTCCTCGAAATGCAGGAAACCGTCGATGCCCAAACGGTACTGCAGCGACACAAACACCACGCCCTGGCGCGCAAACGACGCCCCGTCGTACAACGGCTCGCTGGCCGCCCCGCGAAAGAACCCGCCGCCATGCACCCACACCATCACGGGCAGGCGGGCGCCGGGCTCTGCAGGCGGGGCCCATACGTTGACGGCCAGGCAGTCTTCGCCCCCCAGCATGGGCGCATCCGCACGCGCCGTGCGGGGCAGCTGCGGTGCCATCGGCGCAAACTCGGTGGCATCGCGCACGCCAGGCCACGGTAGCGCTGGCACCGGAGCCGCAAAGCGCAAAGTGCCGCTCGGCGCCTGCGCATATGGCACACCCCGGAACACGCGCACACCCTGCTCCCACAGGCCGCGCAGCTGCCCGCCGTGGGGCAGCGTGACCAGCGGCGCCGCTGTGCCCGCCGTCATTCCGTGGCCAGGCCCAGCTTGTCGATCAGCGGGCGCCACACGGCCGCATCGCGGGCCGCCCAGGTGCGGGCATCGCCGGGTGTGGAAGTGGTCAGTGTGACGTTCATGGCTTCCAGGCGGGACTTGTACTGCGCATCACCACCACGGCATTTTTCGGTGACGGCATTGAGCCGGTTCAACAGCTCGGGCGGCGTGCCCGCCTTGGCCACCACCGCAATCCACGCGGGGCGCGCCAGATCGCTGGCGGCGGGCAGGGCCTCGGCGATGGTGGGCACATCGGGCAGCAGCGCCGAGCGCTGCGCACCAAACAGCGCCAGCGGCACCAGCTTGCCCGCCTTGACCTGCGCCGCCGCCGTGCCAATGACCAGCGTCATCGCATGGATCTGCTGGCCCATGAGCGCAGTCAGGCCCGCGCCCTCGCCCACGAAGGGCACATGGGTGCCGGGCACACCCAGCTTGTCCACCAGCGCCGAGGTGAGCAGGTGCGCAGGGCTGCCTTTGCCTGGTGAGCCAAAGTTGATGCCGCCGGGCGTGGACCGCGCGAGCTTCTGCAAATCAGCCAGACTGGCGATCCCCATGCCGGGCGGCACGGCCAAGACCAGGGGCGATGTGCCCAGCACGGCCACACCGTCAAAGTCGTGTTGCGGGTCATACGGCGGCTGCTTGTAGACATACGGCGTGATCGTCATCTGCGACATGCCGATGCTCAGCAGGCTGTAGCCGTCGGCAGGCTGGGACTTGAGGTAGTTGATGGCCAGGATGCCATTGGCCCCGGGCTTGTTCTGCACCACCACGGCCTGGCCCAGCTCGCGCGCGGCGCAATCGGCCCACACGCGCGTCATCGCGTCCGAGCCGCTGCCGGGCGGTTGCTGGGCGATGAGCTGGATGGGCTTGGTCGGATAGCCGCCCGGCTGCTGCGCCAGGGCGCCACCGGCCAGGCAAGCGAGTGCGGCGAGCGCGAGGAGGCGCGGAGCGCGCGTGGAAGCCGAAGTCATGGTGTGTCTCCTGGTGATTTTTTAAGCGAGGGATGCCTGATCGGCGCGGCGTGCAGGCAAAGACGGGTCAGCGGCGGCGCGTGCGCACCTTCGCGGGCGTGGCCGCAGAGGCTGCTGCGGCCTCGCACCGGGTGGCGATCCAGTCGGCCAGGCAGGACAGCTGCGCCTGCTGGACGGCATCGGGCGCTGATGGCTGTGCTGGCGCAAACAGTTGCAGCATCCCCAGCCCGCGCAACGACGACAGCACCATGCCCAACAGGCCATCGCGGTCGGGCTCTGCCGCCAGCTCGGGGAAGGCCGTGAAGAAGCCTTCGTGCATGCGCGCCTGCACGCTCTGGCGCAGCTCGGCAATGTGGCCCAGCACCTCGGGCTGGTTGCGGCAGCCCAGGTAGATGTTCCAGGCCACGATGAAGCGCGGCTGCGCATAGACCAGGCTCCACACCGCCCGCACAAACTTCGCGGCCCGTTCGCGCGCGGGCAGCGCGGGGCTGGGCCAGAGTTCGCCCGAACGCACGGTGGACTCGATCAGCTCGCTCAGCACGTTCATCATCAGCACCGCCTTCGACTCGAAGTGGTGCTGCACTGCGCCCGATGTCATGCCCGCCGACTTGGCCAGCTCGTGGATGGACATCTCCTCCAGGCTGCGGTGCTGGATCACGTCGATGGCCGTGGCAATCAGGTGCTGGCGGGTGGCGGCGCTGCGCTCGGCATGGGTGCGGCGCACCCCGGCCTTGGGGGAAACACGGTGGTTCATGGCGCTTTCACAATATACATTTCGAACGTAATGTATTTATGCAGACGCCGACCCACAAGCCCGTGAATACCCGCATCCCCGCACAGGCCCAAGTTGGATCACCCAGAGCCCTTGCACGGGGCCGAACCTAGAATGCTTCTCACTGACCGCACCCACCGGAGACACACACCATGAACGCCCCCACCGCTGCCGCCCACCTGCTGCCCGAAATCAAGCTGCGCGACGTACCCCAGGCCCTCATCGATGCGCTGCAGGCCCGCTTTGGCGCGCAGTGCTCGCTGGCCCAGGCCGTGCGCGAGCAGCACGGGCGCGACGAAGGCTCGCTGCAGGCCCCGCCGCCCAGCGCCGTGGTGTTTGCCGAAAGCACGCAGGATGTGGCCGACGCGGTGAAGCTGGCCAGCCAGTACGAAGTGCCTGTGATCCCCTACGGCGCGGGCTCTTCGCTCGAAGGCCACCTGCTGGCCGTGCAGGGCGGCATCAGCATCGACGTGAGCCGCATGAACCAGGTGCTGAGCATCAATGCCGAAGACCTCACGGTGACCGTGCAGCCCGGCATCACGCGCAAAGCACTGAACGATGCGATCAAGGACACCGGCCTGTTTTTCCCCATCGACCCCGGCGCCGACGCCAGCATTGGCGGCATGGCCGCTACCCGCGCCAGCGGCACCAACGCCGTGCGCTACGGCACCATGCGCGAGAACGTGCTGGCGCTGGAGGTGGTGACCGCCAGCGGCGAGGTCATCCACACCGGCACGCGCGCCAAAAAGAGCAGCGCGGGCTACGACCTCACGCGCCTGCTGGTGGGCAGCGAAGGCACGCTGGGCATCATGACGCAGATCACCGTGCGCCTGTACCCCCTGCCCGAGGCCGTGAGCGCGGCCATCTGCTCGTTCCCGAGCATCGAGGCTGCCGTGCGCACCACCATCCAGACCATCCAGCTGGGTGTGCCCATCGCCCGCGTGGAACTGATCGACCACCACACGGTGCGCATGGTGAACGCGCACAGTAAGCTCAATCTGCGCGAAGAACCCATGCTGCTCATGGAGTTCCACGGCTCGCCCGCCAGCGTGAAGGAACAGGCCGAGATGGTGCAAGACATCGCCAGCGAATTTGGCGGCCAGGCCTTCGAATGGGCCAGCACGCCCGAAGAACGCACCCGCCTGTGGACCGCCCGGCACAACGCCTACTTCGCGGCCGTGCAAAGCCGCCCCGGCTGCCGCGCCATCAGCACCGACACCTGCGTGCCCATCAGCCGCCTGGCCGACTGCCTGCTCGAATCGGTGGACGAGGTCGAAGCCAGCGGCATCCCCTACTTCCTCGTCGGCCACGTGGGCGACGGCAACTTCCACTTCGGCTACCTCATCGACCCCAACAGCACCGAAGAACGCACCAAGGCCGAAGCCATGAACCACACGCTGGTGGCCCGCGCCCTCAGCATGGGCGGCACCTGCACCGGTGAGCATGGCGTGGGCATCCACAAGATGGGCTTTTTGCTGGACGAGACCGGCACGGGCGCGGTGGACATGATGCGCGCCATCAAGCGGGCGCTGGACCCGAAGAACATCCTGAATCCGGGGAAAATTTTTGCGCTGTGAGTGGGCCGCCGCATGAACGGGCTCGCTGACTGGCGCGGCTCGGGTTGGAGGTTTTTTGGCACCTGGCGCTTGTCTGACAAGCGCGAAAAGCTATTGTTTCTATAGCATTTGTGGTGCACGGCTCGCTTTCACGCCGCTCGAGCTGTCCCAGCGCTCCGCCCCGCTCCCAACGGTTGCTGGAAGCGGCACGCTGGAACCGTGCAGCGTTGGTTGGCCGCATGAAGGGCTTGCGCGCCGCTGTGCTGGTCGGTATCGGTTTCTCGGCGGCTGTCGGCGCGTTGGCACTGGGGGGTCCTGCCGCCTGGATGGGCTTCGACCACCTACCTGTGGCCCGGCATCCAAACGGCTGAACTCCTTGTGCACATCACTCCCACTGCGGTGGTGTACTGGCTCGTGCCCGAGGGCGGGGCCCCGGCCTACCTCCTGCACGTACTGACCGGAGCTTTCGTCTCGTGGGCCGTGCTCTTTGCGCTTGCGGCGTTTGCAATTCGGCGTGACGCCAGGGCGCTCCTCATGCGCAGATCACAGGCTCCTAGAATGAGGCAATGATCAAGTACTCCTTCCCAGCTGCGCCGGTGACTTACAGGCCTCCAGCAAACACCCCCGCAGTCCTGGCCAATGAGTTGATCGACTACCAGGCATGCCCGTTGTGCGAGAGCAAAGCCTTTCGTCCGCTGCGCAGTGCGGACTGTTCCCACCACCCTCGCTACAGCCAAGAACTCTCTCGCACCATGCATTGGAGCCAATGCGCGGCGTGCCAGCATGTTTTTCGCAGCGGCTACTACACCGAAGCAGCGCTGAATATCGTTTTCCGTGGCACCAACGAATCCCAGGTGGTGGGCTATGACCTGGAGCGGCAGCGCTATGTGTCTGCGCAAATGATTGAGAAAGTGCTGCCCTACCAGACCGGCGGCACGTGGCTGGACGTGGGGTTTGGCAATGCATCGCTTCTGTTCACGGCGCACGAGTACGGCTTCGAGCCTGTAGGCCTGGACCTGCGTCCGCAATCGGTGGAAGAGTTGCGCCGATGGGGCGTGGCAGCCCATTGCCAGGATGTCAAAGGGTTCGAGCTGTCTCGCCCCGCCAGTGTGATCAGCATGGCAGATGTGCTGGAGCACATGCCGTATCCCAAGGTAGGCCTGCATGCCGCCCACCGACTGTTGCAACCGGGTGGCGTGCTGCTGATCTCCATGCCCAACTCGGGCTCCATGGTCTGGAAAGCTCTGGATGCCGGCAATGCAAACCCGTACTGGGGTGAAATCGAGCACTATCACAACTTCGACCGCGACCGCCTGTATGCATTGCTGGCCGAATGTGGCTTCAAGCCCGTGCGCTATGGCATCAGCCAGCGGTACCGCGTCTGTATGGAAGTGATTGCGGTGAAAGCCTAGGCAGGCGGTACACACAACGCGCGCCTAAGGTCGGCATGGCCCACGGAGTCCTGACCAACCACCCCTGCGCGGTGCACGCCGCAGGGCGTGTACCGACTGGATGCGATGGCCGTCGGACACGCTGAAGGGGCCAGAATGCGCGGGTCGTCGTGTTGCAGACGCTTCCTGGTGAGAAAACCATATGCAGGGCCTCCATCCCACAAAACACCGCTTTCGTATTGAACTGGTCGCCGAACACCAGCATGCATCACTGGTCGACCTGCTGTGCGAACTGCACGCCTTCTACAACCAAGGCGCCACACCCCCTTGGCAGGTGGTGATGGAGCATCTTCGCCAGAACCTCTTGGCGCCTGACTCCGCCCAGCGTTTGCTGGTGGCTTCGTGCAGCGATGGCGTTGTGGTGGGCCTGGCGGCGTTCTCGCTGGTGTATTCGTTGGTCGAATTTGCAGAGGACCAGCGCAGACACTGCCAGCTCAAAGAGTTGTATGTAAGTTCGGCCGCAAGAAGCCAGGGTGCGGGCCGGGCGCTCATGCACGGGCTCGCCCGATATGCCATGGAACACGGCTGCCGCCGCATCGACTGGCCTGTGAAGGCTTCAAACGCCCGGGGAATCCTGTTCTACGAAAGCCTGGGTGCCGAGCGCGTGGCCGAACGGCTGAGCTACCGGCTCACGGAGCCCGCACTGGGCCGGCTGGTACTCGAAAGTGGATGTGCCGACGTGCGGTCTGCGCAGAGCTAAGCTGCACTGAACATCGGAGACCTCCACCTTGTTTCGCTCTTTCGTACTTCTGCTGTCCCTGCTGGGCAGCGCCGCCTTCGGCGGGTTGCTGCTGGTATCGCTGCTGCAACCTACCTGGATTGAACACGGTGCGCGCGAGCTGATCCGCCAGCAGATCGAGCACAAGACGGGCGAAAAGCTCCGGGCCCTGGACGAACGCTTTCTGAGCGCCCAGGCGCGGGTCTTCTTGCGCGGCAAGGAGCAGGAGATCGACGCCGCTCGCAAGGCGCTGTCTGCGGGCCTGCCCGCCCGGGTCGCGGCCATTGCGGCCGAGATGGGGATTCCGGCGTGCGAGTGCCGCAAACGGCGGCAACAACGGCTGGAACTGCAGATTGGCACCGCGCAGCAGATGCAGGCCCAGCTCGATGCGCTGATCCGCAGCGCCTACATGGACACGGCCGAAAAGCTGTTGCGCGAATTGCGCATCTTCAGCGGTGCCAATGCCCTGGCATTCGCCCTGCTGGGCCTGGCCGCATGGCGGCGACCCCACGGCGCCCGTGGGGTATCGCTGGTGCCGGCCACCGCCACCCTCCTTCTGGCCACGCTGGCAAGCAGCGCCATCTACCTTTGGGGCCAGAACTGGCTGCACACCGTCGTGTTCGGCAGCTACGTGGGCTGGGCGCAGCTGGCATACATCGCGCTGGTGTACGCGTGGCTGTGCGATCTGCTATTGAACCGGGCGCGGGTCAGCCTGCACCTGTGCCAGGGCAGCATGAGCGGCGCGGTGTCACCTTGCTGAAGGCTTGCCCCTCCTGCGGATCTCTCCCGTCTCCGCATCCGCCGCCGATGGGCTCTGACCCGGCAGCAAATCTGGGTGGCAGCCCCCTTTCTCCTGCGCTTGTGCAGACCACCACAGTTCGAAACGCGGCCATGGCGAGGCTTGCCCGGCAGCACGGCCGTCGTAGCCGGGAGCGCAGGCTCCCGTCAGGTGTGCACTGATCGTGAATCTGCGGGAGCCTGATTGCGGTCGTGCATGCCGTAGTCGCGCACCACCGCGGCAACGCGCAGGCGGTAGTTGTCGAAGATCCGCTCGCGGCCGGCTTTCTGCGTGGCGCGGTGGGCTTCCATCTGGCGCCATTGCGCCACCGCTTCCTCGTCACGCCAGAACGAAAGCGAAAGCAGTTTGCCGGGAGCACTGAGGCTCTCGAACCGTTCGATGGAGATAAACCCGTCGATCTGCTCCAGCAAAGGCCGCAACGCAGCGGCAGCGCCCAGATAAGCGTCCTGCTGGCCCGGAGCGGGCTGTACCTCGAAAATGACGGCCATCATGCACTGATCTCCAGTGGGTGTGCGGGCAGGTCCAGCGTGCCTTCCACGCCCTGCGTGAACGTGCGCTCCTCGCGCAGGATGAAGCGCTTTTCCTGCGCCATGGCGAAGTTGGCACGGCCTTCGGGGTCGGAGCGCAGGCGGGCGCGGTAGGCCTCGTAGGCAGCCAGCGACTCAAAGCCGATGAGCCCCCAGGCCTCGTAGTTGCTGCCCTCGTGCGGCAGAAAATAGCCGATCAGGTGGCCCCCGCAGCGCGGGATGATCTGGCCCCAGCGGCGCGCGTATTCGGCAAACAGCTCGCGCTGGAAGGGGTCGATGTCGTAGCGGATAAAGCAGGTGATCATGGTGTTCAGACGTCGTTGGTGGACAGGGCTCCACGATAGGAGGTTGACGTCCTTCGATGGTTCGCCCAAGATCGAACCATGAAAGACGGCCCCCACATCGCGCGCATTGCCGCGCTCATTGGCGACAGCGCGCGCGCCGAAGTCCTCACGGCCCTGATGGCAGACCGCGCACTCACGGCCACCGAACTGGCGGCGGTGGCAGGCGTGACCAAGCAGACCATCAGTGCCCACCTGGCCAAGCTGCTCGATGCCGGCCTGCTGACCGTCGAGCACCAGGGCCGTCACCGCTACTTCCGGCTGGCCGATCGCGATGTGGCGCACCTGCTGGAATCGCTCATGAACGTGGCCTTCCGCGCCGGTGCCGTGCGCCTGCGCGCAAGCCCCCGGGAGCCCGCGTTGCGCCGCGCGCGCATGTGCTACGACCACCTGGCCGGCGAAGTGGGCGTGCAGTTCTACGAAGCCCTGGTGCGCCAGGGGCTGCTGCACGCCACGCCCCAGGGTGCAGCGGTGACGCCCGCAGGCGCGCAGTGGTTTGCCCAGGTGGGCATTGACACCACGGCACTGGCGCAACAGCGGCGCATGCTGTGCCGCCCTTGCCTGGACTGGAGCGAGCGCCGCCACCACCTGGGCGGCGCGCTGGGCGCTGCGCTGCTGCAGCGCCTGTTCGACGGCGGATGGGCGCACCGGGCGCAGGGCTCGCGCGTCGTGCACTTCACCGCCAAGGGCGAACTGGCGCTGCGCCAGTGGCTGGCAACCAGCCCAGAGGCACCACCCTCCACCGCCCTTCGCGGCCCCGAACAATGATGAAGACCTTGCTGCTCTTCATCGCCACCGCCCTGGCTGAAATCGTGGGTTGCTACCTGTCCTGGCTGTGGCTCAAACAGGGCAAACCGATGTGGCTGCTGCTCCCTGCAGCGCTGAGCCTCGCCCTGTTCGCGTGGCTGCTCACGCTGCATGACACCGCAGGCGCGGGGCGCGTGTATGCGGCCTATGGCGGGGTTTATATCGGCGCAGCGCTGGCCTGGCTGTGGATAGTCGATGGCATTCGGCCCACCGTCTGGGATACGGCGGGCGTACTGGTAGCGCTGGCGGGCATGGCGATCATCATGCTGCAGCCCGCGCGCTAACGCCCGCGCACTCTGCGTGCCCGCAGTGCTCGGTGCTCACAGCTGGCACGCGCGTCACTGCAACTCCTGGTAACAACCTCCACATTTGCTACATCGGTGTTTTATAAGCAGTGATTTCTCAACTTTCACAAGACTGTCCATGCGCATTTCGACCGAGAAGGTTTCCTCTGCCCTCACTCGCCGCCACTTTGCCCTGTGGATGACGGCCTCTGGTTTGTCGGCCTGCGGCGGTGGCGGGGGAGAGGGCGCCCCCGCGCCAGCCCCACCGCCCGGTCCCGCGCCGGGGCCAGCCTCGCTCAGTTTGATGGCGGGCGCATTGGGCGGCTCAGGTTTTCTGTCTGGCGCGTTGGCCGATGCACGTTTGCCCCCAGTGATGGCGGGGCATGCCTTCAACAGCAAGGGCGATCTTTGGTTCGTTGGCAGGTACGGCCGTGAACAAAAAGTAGGAAGGATCACCCCAGAAGGTACGCTGTCGTACTTTGCGTTCAACCAACAGGTGCCCGTGAATTTCGGGGTCTTTGATGCGCAAGACCGGTACGTGATCGCCCATGCTGCGGTGGGCGATTCCAGCACTGTGGTTTCGTTCTTCGACAATGAAACGCTGGTGACGCTGGCAGGCCAACCCAACGCCACCACCATGCAGGATGGCAAAGGCCCTGCGGCGCAGATCCTCTGGTTCGGGAGCCCGCTGCTGGCAGGCGATGGGCTGGTGTACTTTCTGGACCGCGATGCTGGCGCCACCAACTACACGCTGCGAACTTTGGCCTCCGATGGAACCGTGGTTTCCTTGCTGCCGGTGCCCAATAACAGCCGCTTGATCGCATCCCCCACTGGGGCAGTGCGCAGGTTTACCGATGATTTTCAGAACAACCGCGTGCAATGGGCGGAACTGGCGAGGGCCCCGTCAGGCCAATACTTCTGGGAAGACCTGCCGAACAACTGGAGAAGTGTGGCCCACGCCGAACCCTTCGCGCCCGTCAAAGGCAGCATCGACATGTACTGGGGCTTTGACGCTGCGTTCAACACGATGGCCCACTACGCGCTGGATGGCACGCGCACGGACGTCTGGCAACTGCCAGGGCGGGTGGATGCGGCGGTGTCCAACCCCCTCACCGGACACTTGGTGGCGCATGCGTGGCGGGGCCCTCTGGACGAATCCTCCATCGAGAGCCCCGGCGTGCTCTTGGTGCTGGACAGGGTGAAAACACCGACCGCTGTGCCGCAACCTTGGGTCGGCCTGGCCGATCAGCGCGGGCACACGGACGGCCAGGGCGACGCAGCACGGTTTGATTTTGAACGCGGTGCCCACGCCACCTCGGAAGCATCGGGCCCGCTGTATGTGGCAGTGGGGGCTCAGATCCCATTGCCCGGTACGCCGCCGCAGTCGGTCCCTACGCCGCTGCGCACGGTCACACCGGCAGGCCAGGTGACTTCGATGCCTGTCACCTACCCTTCCAGCTTTCGGCTGTTGTCCAGCGCATATGGCTACCTCGTGACCTACGACCAGGACACCAAGACACTGCTGCGCGCACCCAAGGGCGGGGCCGGCACGGCCTGGGAGCCTTGGGCCAAGAGCAGGCTCCTGGACAGCATGAGCCCGTCCAACGACCTGGGCTTGTCCACGCTGCGGGCCGACACAACCGGCCTACTGTGGTTTGCCACGCGGGTCCGCCCAATTCCGCTGAGTTGGATGCCCTTCAAAAACTCCGGCGTCTCGCTGATCGGCACTATCAGCGCTGCGGGGCAGGTGCAAGTGGTGGTGGGCGACCCGCAACTCATCCACTCACCCGACAACTACCCCCTGCTGGAGCAACGCCCCTGGCACATGGACGTGACGGACCTCGCCTTCGAGGGTGGCAACTCGCCCGTGTCGTGGGTGCTGTGCAACCGACCCGTGCTGACCGCAGACCGCAAGGGCGTGCAGCGCCATGTGCCCGAACTGGTGCGCCTGGAAGGCGCTACGCGCCAGTCCTTTGCCCTGCCCCCGGTAAGTGGAACCGATGCGTATTCGATGCACTACCACCAGCTCTGCACCCTGCCTGGTCGGCCCGGCGAGGTGTTCATCATCTCCAACGCCTGCGCCGTGTACCGCTGGACCGTTGCCAAGGGCTTGGAGCTGGTGGCCGGGCAGGCCGATCCGACGCCCGGCGGCGTGCGCCTGAGCTCCTTGCCCGCCAGCCTGAACCTAGTGAAATTCATCAGCCCAGGCCCAGATGCCAACAGCCTGTACGTGGGCAGCGAAAACAGCGTGCTGCGGCTGAATCTGCCAGCGTAAGAGCGCCGCGAAAGGCCGTCCGTCAACGGACGGCCTTTCGCCCCCCTGCCCGTCAGTTCACCTTGATCAACCGCCAGTCAATCCGGTTGTCCGGCCGCTGCACCAGCTCCACGTTTTTCATCATCGCCCAGGCCAGCATCTGGTTGTGCAGGGGGATGTGTGCCACGGTGTCGTTCTGCAGCTGCAGGCCTTCGGTGAGCAGGCGGTTTCGCACGGGCAGGTCGGTTTCGGTCTTCACACGGTCCACGATGTAGTCCATGCGTTCATTGGTGTAGCGGCCCAGGTTGTAGTTGCCGTCACCGCCCGTGGTCTTGGTGCGGACGAGTGACTGCAGGGTGTACAGCGCATCGAAGGTGGGCACGCCCCAGCTGAGCAGCGCAATGCTGGCCTCGTGCCGCTGTGCCATGGGGTAATAGGTGACTGCTGGCAGCGTGCGCAGCTTGGCCTTCACGCCGATGCGCGACCACATGGAGGTGATCGCCTGGCACAGCTCTTCGTCCTGCACGATGGCGTTGTTGCTGCAGGCAAAGTCCACCTCGAAGCCGTCCTTGTAGCCTGCCTCGGCCAGCAAGGCCTTCGCGGCATTGGCGTCAAAGGGCAGGCGCTTGTCCACGGCTTCCGTCCAGCCATTGACCAGCGGCGACACGATGGCCCCGGTGGGTTTGGACATGCCGCGCATGGTCACGCGCTGCAGCGTGGCGCTGTCGATGGCCTGGTAGAGCGCCTTGCGCACGCGCAGGTCCTTGAGCGGGTTCTTGCCCTTGACGTTGCTGCCCACCAGCTCTTCGCGGAACTGGTCCATGGCGAGGTACACGGTGCGGTTTTCCACCATCTCCATGACCTTGAGGGCGGGGTTGGCCTTGATGCGGGCCAGGTCCTGGATGCTGGTGTCGCGCACCATGTCCACTTCGCCCGACAGCAGTGCGGCGATGCGCGTGGCTTCGGACTTGATGGGGGTGTAGGTGATCTCCGTGACGTTGCCTTCGGCCTTGCCTGCATTCCACCAGTGGGGGTTGGCCGTGAACACGATCTTCTGGTCGGGCACCCATTCCTTGAGCACGAAGGGCCCTGTGCCCATGGCATTGCGGTGCGAATAGGTTTCGTCCTTGGCCTTGATGTCCTTGGGCTCGACCGAGTTGTTCTTCTCGGCCCAGGCCTTGCTCATCACACGCAGCTCGGTGAGCTGGTTCAGGATCACCGGGTTGGGGTTCTTCAGGAAGATGTCAATGGTCTCGCCGTCTACCTTGGCGATGCGGTCCATGCCCTGGGTGTAGATGGAGTACGTGGAGGTCTTGCTCATCGCGCGCTGCAGCGAATAAACCACGTCATCGGCCGTCATGGCCGAGCCGTCGCTGAACTTCACCCCCTGTCGCAGCTTCACGCGCAGCTGCGTGGGGCTGACCTGCTGCCACGAGGTGGCCAGCAGCGGCTCGACCTTGAGCGTGCGGCTGTTGAACATCACCAGCGACTCATACACAGCCGCATGGATGCCATTGCCCAGGGCGCTGTTTTGCGAATGGATGTCCATGGTCTGGATGTCGCTGGAGCCTGCCCACTTGAACGGTTTTGCCGACGCGGTGGGAGCAACGGTTGCCAGGGCCAGGGTAGCGGCCGCAAGCAGGGAACGCTTGAATTGCATGGCGAAATTTCCTTGATGAAATAGGAGAAACGGCAATATGCAGCAGGAAACAGGCCAGCCCAAGCCCCCACGCGCCATGTGTGGCACCGGCGATGCAAGCCCCGTGTCGGGACCGATTGCGCGCCGGGTGCGGCTGGGATAAAAGGGCCGCGGCAGGCCGGTGCACCGGCTACGGCACTGACCGCACCGGGTAGCGCACGCCATCGCGCTCAACGCCCACCTGCAGCAGGTTGATCACCCCCATCACGTCGTCCACCAGCCACACGGCTTTCTCCAGCGCCTCGGCCTGCGCCTGCGACCGCACACAACCCATCAGTGTCACCAGCCGCCGCTCGCCCAGCACCCACACGCTGGTGTCGTCAAAACGGCCATCCTGCTGGATGTAGCGCTGCACGCGCGGAATGATCTCGGCGTCGTACAGGTACGAGTTGGGCAGGCGGCAGCGCCCCACGCGGTGGCAGCTGCCGCCGTGTTGCGATCGCACATGCGCCAGCTCGCGCACCTCGGCCTCGGTGTAGAGCGGGCCTTCGGGCACGGGGCAGTGCGGGAGAGCGCTGGTGACCTGCACGAACGGGTCGTTGAAGGCGTTGGTTCGCGGGGCGGCATTGCCAGCCACCTGGGCAGTGGTCAGGAAGGGGGCCATGGCGACGGCCACCAACAACGCCATGACGAACCGGCGGAACACACAAACACGGCGCATGAATCGTTCCTTCCTGAAGATGGTCACAGCGCGGCTACAGCACGATCTGGTACCGCGCAAACTCTCTGCTGCCTTTGCGCACACAGTCGTTCAGGGTAAAATCAAAGCCCTCATACAGCCTTCGCAGCGGTTGCCGGTCGGCCACGCAGTCCAGCCGCAGATAGCGCAGGTCCAGGCTGCGTGCGTGCTGGCACCCAAATGCCAGCAGTGCCGTAGATACCCCCTGCCCCGCCCAAGCACGCCGCACGGCCAGCTTGTGCAAGAACGCGGAGGTGCCCGGTTCAGCGTCCGGCCAGAAGACTGGGTCTTCGCGCTGGAAGCGCACCACACCCACTACCGCTTCGCTCGCTTTGGCGACCACATACAACCCGCCATCCACATCACGCTGCACGCTGTCATCTGTGAAATCAGACACGAGCCAGAGCGGAATTTTTTGATCGACCAACCACTGCGCGGCCTCGCGCAACACGGCAGCAATGGCAACGGCGTCTGACGGGCGGGCGATTTCGGTGCGCATACAAAAGCGGTGTTGGCCTGCAGACAGGGTGAAGCTGCACAAGATGATGGGACGAGGCGTTGACAGCGCTGACGGAATGAATCACGCCCAGCACGATTGCTCACATATTTATAGCTGCCAGCACTCATCATATAAGCGCTAGCAGCCATTTTTATTCAAATTTTAGTCATGAAGCGTCGTCACGCAATCCCCAGCCCGCGCCCCGGCTTTGGCCCGCCCCCTACGATGTCCCGACCATGCCCGCAAGCGACCTGATCGTCCACCGCCCCGAAGGCCTGTACTGCCCGTCCGGCGACTTCTACATCGACCCCTGGCGGCCGGTGGAGCGGGCTGTGATCACGCACGCCCATTCAGACCACGCACGCATGGGCTCGGCCCACTACCTGGCGCACCACGACAGCGCGGGCACGCTGCGCAACCGGCTGGGGGCAGACATCGCGCTGCAGACGCTGG
Source organism: Acidovorax sp. NN32 (assembly GCF_057597245.1). Taxonomy (NCBI): domain Bacteria; kingdom Pseudomonadati; phylum Pseudomonadota; class Betaproteobacteria; order Burkholderiales; family Comamonadaceae; genus Acidovorax; species Acidovorax sp. NN32. The sequence goes on along the minus strand of NZ_CP199679.1, from coordinate 137,217 downwards.
CCTACGGCGAGGCCATAGACCACCATGGCGTGCGCGTGTCGCTGCACCCGGCCGGGCATGTGCTGGGCTCGGCCCAGGTGCGCGTCGAACATGGCGGCCAGGTGTGGGTGGCCTCGGGCGACTACAAGCTCGAAGACGACGGCACCTGCACGCCGTTCGAACCCGTGCGCTGCCACACCTTCATCACCGAATCGACCTTTGGCCTGCCGATCTACCGCTGGCCCTCGCAGCCCACGCTGTTTGCCGACATCAATGCCTGGTGGGCGGCGAACGCAGCGGCGGGCAAGGCCAGCGTGCTGTATGCCTATGCCTTCGGCAAAGCGCAGCGGCTGCTGCATGGGGTGGACGCCAGCATTGGGCCCATCGTGGTGCATGGCGCGGTGGAGCCGCTTAACGCCGTGTACCGCGCGGCGCGAGTGGACCTGCCGCCCACGCTGCGCGTGACGGACCCGGGCCTCACCAAGGCCGACCTGAAACGCGCGCTGGTGCTGGCGCCGCCCTCGGCCGCTGGCACCCCTTGGCTCAAGCGCTTTGGTGATTTTTCTGACGCGTTTGCCAGCGGCTGGATGCTGGTGCGCGGCGCACGCCGACGCCGGGGCGTGGACCGGGGCTTTGTGATGAGCGACCACGCCGACTGGCCCAGCTTGCAAAAAGCCATTGGCGCCACGGGCGCGGAGCGCGTCATCGTGACGCACGGCAGCACGGCCGTGATGGTGCGCTGGCTGCGCGAGCAGGGGCTGGACGCCCAGGTGTTCGCCACCGAATACGGCGCCGATGACAACGAGGACGATGCAGGGGCTGCGCCCGAGCCAAGCAGCGAACCCGCACCCAGGGCGAAGGCATGAAGGCCTTTGCCCAGTTGTTCCAGGCGCTCGACGCCACCACCGCACAGTCGGCCAAGCTCGCGGCGCTGGTGGCCTACCTGCGCGTGGTGCCGCCCGCCGATGCGGCCTGGGCCACCTACTTTCTCGCAGGCGGCAAACCGCGCCAGATGGTGCCCACCAAGCGTCTGAAGGCGCTGGCACAAGAGGCCGCAGGCCTGCCCGAGTGGCTGTTTGAAGAAAGCTACCAGGCCGTGGGCGACCTGGCCGAAACGCTGGCGCTGCTGCTGCCCCCGCCCGCCCAGCCCACCGAACTGACACTGGCCGAATGGATGGCCCAGCTGCTGCCCCTGCGCGCCCTGCCGCAGGGTGACGCCGATACCCGTCTGCGCACGCAATGGGACATGCTGGCGCCCGAGCAGCGCTTTGTGTACTTCAAGCTCATCACCGGCAACTTCCGCGTAGGAGTGTCGCGCCTGCAGGTGACGCAAGCGCTGGCCACGGTGAGCGCGCTGGACCCCAAGCGCATTGCGCACCGGCTGATGGGCTACACGCAGATCGGTCGGCAGCCCCAGGCCAGCGACTACCAGGCGCTGATCGCGCCGGTGGACGACGATGCCAATACGCAGGATGCCGCCGATGCAGGCCAGCCCTACCCCTTCTTTTTGGCCCACCCGTTCAACCAGCCCGTGGCCGAGATGCCCGCACTGCTGGGCACGCCAGGTGACTGGCTGGTGGAATGGAAGTGGGACGGCATCCGCGCGCAGATCGTGCGCCGGGGCGGTACGGTGTGGATCTGGTCACGCGGCGAAGAGCTGGTGACCGACCGCTTCCCCGAACTGGCCGAGGCCGCGATGGAGCAGCTCCCTGACGGCACAGTGGTCGATGGCGAGATCCTGGTATGGCTGCCGGGCGAGCCCCAGCCCCGCCCCTTTGCCGACCTGCAAAAGCGCCTGGGCCGCAAGACCCTGGGCCCGAAGCTGCTGCGCGAACTGCCCGTGGTGCTGGTCACCTACGACCTGCTGGAGCACGCTGGGCAGGACCTGCGCCAAGAGCCGCAACAGGCCCGCCGCACGCTGCTGGAGGCCACGCTGCAGCCGCCCAATGACACCGCCATCGCCCCCCCGCCCCACAAGGCCCTGCGCCTGAGCGCGCTGCTGCACGGCTCCGACTGGGCCGACCTCGCGCGCCAGCGCGAGGCCGCGCGCAGCATGGGCACCGAGGGCTTCATGCTCAAGCACCGCAGCGCCCACTATGGCGTGGGCCGCACCAAGGATGTGGGCGTGTGGTGGAAGTGGAAGATCGACCCGATGAGCGTGGACGCGGTACTCATCTACGCCCAGCGCGGCCACGGCCGCCGCGCGAGCCTCTACACCGACTACACCTTTGCCGTGTGGACCGGGCCGCAGGACTACCCGGACCGGCAACTGGTGCCTTTTGCCAAGGCCTATTCGGGCCTGACGGACGCCGAGATTGCGCAGGTGGATGCCATCATCCGCAAGACCACGCGCGAGAGCTTCGGGCCCGTGCGCAGCGTGGACGCGACGCTGGTGTTTGAGCTGGGCTTCGAAGGCATTGCGCGCAGCCCGCGCCACAAGAGCGGCATTGCCGTGCGCTTTCCGCGCATGCTGCGCTGGCGGCAAGACAAGCCCGTGGCAGAGGCCGATACCTTGCAAACGCTGATGGCACTGCTGCCGGGGCAGGACGCGGCAGCATGAGCACGACACGCCGACCGCGCAAGCCCGAGCCCACTGTGGCTACCAGTGCCGCAGCCCAATGGATGGCCGAGCGCGACTGGCAGCCGTTCGGCTTCCAGCAAGACGTGTGGCGCGCGATGGGCGAGGGCCGCTCGGGCCTGCTGCACGCCACCACGGGCGCGGGCAAGACCTATGCGGTGTGGCTGGGCGCGCTGCAGCACTTGGCGCAGGCCGATGCTGCACCTGCGCCTGCAGAAGCCCCCAACGCCCGCACCGCCCTGCGCACGCGCCGCGCTGCCGCACCGCCCCTCACCGTGCTGTGGATCACGCCCATGCGCGCATTGGCTGCTGATTCGCTGCGCGCCCTGCAGGCACCGCTGCCCGAACTGGCCCCCACCTGGACCAGCGGCCTGCGCACGGGCGACACGGCCAGCGGCGAGCGCGCCGCGCAAGACCGCCGCCTGCCCACGCTGCTGGTAACGACGCCCGAAAGCGTGTCGCTGCTGCTGGCGCGCGCCGATGCGCGTGAGCGCTTGGCCAGCGTGCGGCTGGTGGTGGTGGACGAGTGGCACGAGCTGGTGGGCAACAAACGCGGCGTGCAGGTGCAGCTGGCGCTGGCGCGCCTGTCGGGCTGGAACTCGGCGCTGCAGGTGTGGGGCATGTCGGCCACGCTGGGCAACCTGGAGGAGGCCCTGCACACCTTGCTGCCCCAGCCCTTGCCCAGCACGGCGGAAGCGCCACATCCACCGCCCGCCGTGCTGGTGCAGGGCCGCATCGACAAGCGGCTGGAGGTGCAGGTGATGCTGCCCGCGCGGGCCGACCGCTTTGCGTGGGCGGGCCACATGGGGCTGAGCCTGCTGCCGCAGGTGGTGCAGTCGATCGAAGCGGCAGCGTCCACCTTGGTGTTCACCAACACCCGGTCTCAGGCGGAGCGCTGGTACCAGGCGCTGCTGGAGGCACGGCCCGACTGGGCCGGCACCATTGCGCTGCACCATGGGTCGCTCGGGCATGAGGTGCGCGACTGGGTGGAGCGAGGCCTGAAGGCCGGGCAGCTCAAGGCCGTGGTGTGCACATCGAGCCTGGACCTGGGCGTGGACTTTTTGCCGGTGGAGCAGGTGCTGCAAATCGGTTCGGCCAAGGGCGTGGCGCGGCTGGTGCAGCGTGCAGGCCGCTCGGGTCATGCGCCGGGGCGCAGCTCCAGCATCACGCTGGTGCCCACGCACAGCCTGGAGCTGGTGGAGGCAGCCGCTGCGCGCCACGCACTGGCGCAGGGCCGCATTGAAGACCGGCACACGCCGCGTGCGCCGCTTGACGTGCTGGTGCAGCACCTGGTCACCGTGGCGCTCGGCGGCGGCTTTGTGCCCGATGCGCTGCTGGCCGAAGTGCGGCGCGCACCGGCCTATGCTGCATTGGCCGACAACGACTGGCAGTGGGCGCTGCAGTTCGTGCGCCAGGGCGGTTCATCGCTGGCCACCTACCCGGACTTTCACCGCGTGGTGCCAGACGACGAGGGTGTGTGGCGCGTGCCCGATGCGCGCCTGGCGCGCCGCCACCGCAGCAACATCGGCACCATCGTGAGCGACGCCGCCATGCAGGTGCAGTTTGTGAGCGGCGGGCGCCTGGGGTCGGTGGAAGAGAGCTTCATCGCCCGGCTGCGCAAGGGCGATGTGTTCATGTTTGCAGGCCGGCTGCTGGAGCTGGTGCGCACCCAGCAGATGACGGCCTATGTGCGCATCGCCCCCAGGGGCAGCGCCGCACTGCCGCGCTGGAGCGGCGGGCGCATGCCGCTGTCGAACACGCTGGCCGATGCGATGCTGGAACAGCTGGCGCAAGCCGAGCGCGGCCAGTTCACCACGCCCGAGATGCGCTGCGCCCAGCCGCTGCTGGAGCTGCAGCAGGCCTGGTCGGCCCTGCCCACACCCAGCCGCCTGGTGGCCGAGACCCTGCACACGCGCGAGGGCTGGCACCTGTACCTGTACCCACTGGCAGGCCGCCTGGTGCACCTGGGCCTGGCCGGGCTGCTGGGCTGGCGCGCGTCGCAGCAGGTGCCCAACACCTTCTCCATCGCGGTCAATGACTACGGGCTGGAGCTGCTGTCGGCCAAGCCCGTGGACTGGCCCGCGCTGCTGCCGCGCCTGATCGGCGAAGGCACGCACACCACCATCGGTAGCGGGCTCGAAGACGAAGTGCTGGCCAGCCTGAACGCCACCGAAATGGCGCGCAGGCGCTTTCGCGAGATCGCGCGCATTGCGGGCCTGATCTTCCAGAGCCACCCCGGCGAGCAGCGCAGCAGCCGCCAGCTGCAGGCCTCGTCGTCGCTCTATTACGACGTGTTTGCGCAGTACGACCCCGACAACCTGCTGCTGGCCCAGGCCCGTGCCGAGCTGCTGGCGAACGAGCTGGACATGGAGCGACTGGCCCGAACGCTGCGCGGCATGCAGGCGCAGACCCTGTCCATCCATGCCCTCACGCGCCCCACCCCGTTTGCCCTGCCGCTGATGGTGGAGCGCTTTCGCGAGCGCCTGAGCACCGAGACCCTGGCCGACCGGCTGGCGCGCATGGTGCAAGCGCTGGAGCAGGCGGCCGACGCCACCACGGGCACCCACCTTGCGCAGCACCCTGTGCAATCCACGGACATGGCGTGGGACCTCCCTGAAGGCTCCGCGACCTCGGCACGGCGCACGCGCCGAGACCCGGCCGGGGACAGCCCTCGTCGCGCCCGCAGACGCCACGGATTCTGAGCACCATGACCTCGCTGGCCACCCCCACGCACACCATCGGTGCGCACGCCATCACCCTGCCCTGCGGCACCGCGCTGCAGCTGCTGCCCCAGCACGCCCTGTGGTGGCCCGTTGCCCGCATGGTGCTGGTGGCGGATGTGCATTTCGGCAAGGCGGCCACCTTCCGCCGCGCAGGCCAGCCCGTGCCCCATGGCACCACGGCGGACAACCTGGCGCGGCTGGATGCGGTGCTCGCTGCCACCGGTGCCGACCATCTGGTGTTTCTGGGCGACTTTCTGCACGCACGCAGCGGCGCGGCCGATGCGCTGTGGCAGCAGTTGCTGCCCTGGCGCCAGCGCCATGCCCGTGTGGCGATGACCCTGGTGCGCGGCAACCACGACCTGCATGCGGGCGACCCACCGGCCACGCTGGCTCTGGCGCTGGTCAACGAGCCCTGGTTGCCTTGCGCCGATGTGCCGGTGCTGGCCTGCCACCACCCGCAGGCCGTTGCCGGCCACACGGTGATTGCCGGGCACCTGCACCCCACGCTGCGGCTGCGCGGCCCGGCGCGGGATGCGCTGCGGGCGCCTTGCTTTGGGTGGGGCGATGGACAGTTGATCCTGCCCGCCTTCGGGGCCTTCACCGGCACGGCGCCCGACACCCTGCCGAGGCACTGGGCGCAGTTTGCCGTCCTGCCTGGCCGCGTGGTGGCCGTTCCAGGGGGCCTTTCATAGGGTGTACAGGGGGTGGCGCGCTGCCGCCAACGCGGTCAAACTGCAGAGCGCCGCAGGGTGATTACCACCTATTTGGTGAAAAAAAGTGCCCCGGGCTTATGATAATTTTGCATTGTGAGATTCGATTGCAAAAACAGCGGGCTGTGACAGCCCCGAGCAAGGAGAATCAGAGAGCATCCGCGTTTGGCCCCGCTGCGACGCAGCCGGGGGCACCTACCTACTCTGTTTCGTGAGACAAGCCATGACGACCCAGCAACCGACCATCATCTACACCCTGACCGACGAAGCACCCCGTCTGGCCACGGCCTCCTTCCTGCCCATCGTCCGCACGTTCGCGGCGCCCGCAGGCATCAATGTGACGGAGAGCGACATCTCCGTGGCCGCCCGCGTGCTGGGCGAGTTTCCCGAGTTTTTGAAGGAAGACCAGCGCGCTCCCAACACCCTGGCCGAGCTGGGCAAGAAAACGCTGCAGCCCGACGCCAACATCATCAAGCTGCCCAACATCAGTGCGTCCGTCTCGCAGCTCAAGGCCGCCATCGCCGAGCTGCAGGCCAAGGGCTACGCCCTGCCCGACTACCCGGACCAGCCCAAGGACGACAAGGAAAAAGAGATCAAGGCCCGCTACGGCAAGTGCATCGGCTCGGCCGTGAACCCCGTGCTGCGCGAAGGCAACTCTGACCGCCGCGCGCCCAAGGCCGTGAAGGAATACGCACGCAAGAACCCGCACAGCATGGCCGAGTGGAGCCAGGCCTCGCGCTCGCATGTTTCGCACATGCACGCTGGCGACTTCTACCACGGCGAAAAGTCCATGACGCTGGACCGCGCCCGTGACGTGAAGATGGAGCTGATCACCAAGAGCGGCAAGGCCATCGTCCTCAAGCCCAAGGTCAGCCTGCTCGACCGCGAAGTGATCGACAGCATGTTCATGAGCAAGAAGGCGCTGCTGGAGTTCTACGAAAAGGAAATCGAAGACGCGCGCAAGACCGGCGTGATGTTCTCGCTGCACGTGAAGGCCACGATGATGAAGGTGTCGCACCCCATCGTGTTCGGCCACTGCGTGAAGATCTTCTACAAGGACGCGTTCGAGAAACACGCCAAGACCTTTGAAGAACTCGGCGTGAACGTGAACAACGGCATGGTCGATCTGTACACCAAGATCGAGACGCTGCCACAAAGCCAGCGCGACGAGATCAAGCGCGACCTGCACGCCTGCCACGAGCACCGCCCCGAGCTGGCCATGGTGGATTCGGCCAAGGGCATCACCAACTTCCACTCGCCCAACGACATCATCGTGGACGCCTCCATGCCCGCGATGATCCGCAACGGCGGCAAAATGTGGGACGCCAACGGCCGCCTGAAGGATGTGAAGGCCGTGATGCCTGAATCGACCTTCGCCCGCATCTACCAGGAGATCATCAACTTCTGCAAGTGGCACGGCGCGTTCGACCCCAAGACCATGGGCACCGTGCCCAACGTGGGCCTGATGGCCCAGCAGGCCGAGGAATACGGCAGCCACGACAAGACCTTCGAGATCGCTGAAGACGGCGTGGCCAACATCACCGACCTGGCCACCGGCGAAGTGCTGCTGAGCCAGAACGTGGAAGCTGGCGACATCTGGCGCATGTGCCAGGTCAAGGACGCCGCGATCCGCGACTGGGTGAAGCTGGCCGTCAACCGCGCCCGCAACTCCGGCATGCCCGTGGTGTTCTGGCTCGACTCGTACCGCCCGCACGAAAAGGAACTCATCACCAAGGTGAAGATGTACCTGCACGAGCACAACACCGTCGGCCTCGATATCCAGATCATGAGCCAGGTGCGTGCGATGCGCTACACGCTGGAGCGCGTGATCCGTGGCCTGGACACCATCAGCGCCACCGGCAACATCCTGCGCGACTACCTCACCGACCTGTTCCCCATCATGGAACTGGGCACCTCGGCCAAGATGCTGTCCATCGTGCCGCTGATGGCCGGTGGCGGCATGTACGAAACGGGCGCGGGCGGCTCGGCTCCGAAGCACGTGCAGCAGCTGGTGGAAGAAAACCACCTGCGCTGGGATTCGCTGGGTGAGTTCCTGGCGCTGGCCGTGTCGCTGGAAGACCTGGGCCTGAAGACCGGCAACGGCAAGGCCAAGGTGCTGGCCCAGACGCTGGACGCTGCCACGGGCAAGCTGCTGGACAACAACAAGAACCCAAGCCCCAAGACCGGCCAGCTGGACAACCGTGGCAGCCAGTTCTACCTGGCGCTGTACTGGGCGCAGGAACTGGCCGCACAGACCGAAGACGCAGAGCTGGCCGCCAAGTTTGCGCCCCTGGCCAAACAGTTGACCGACAACGAGCAGACCATCGTGGCCGAGCTGGCGGCCGTGCAGGGCGCACCTGCTGACATCGGCGGCTACTACCTGCCCGACGTGGCCAAGCTGGACGCCGTGATGCGCCCGAGCGCCACGCTGAACAAGGCGCTTGCCTCCGTCAAGTAAGCAGAGGCGGCGGGGCGGCCCCGGCCGGGGCTGCACCTGGTGCGAGAAGACAGGTGCTCTGACTGTGATTTTTTGGCGATATTGGCACCTGGCGCTTATCCAGCAAGCGCAATCAGCTATAAATTTTGTAGCGTCTTGACACAAGGCCCCGCTGTTTCAGCGGGGCCTTTTTTTTGCTGGCGGCCGGTTTACGGCCGCTCGCGCTCTGCCACCCGGCTGACCAGCGGCGCAGGCACATAGCCGGGCAGGAAGGCGCAGCCCTTGCCAAATGGGGGCTCCATGCCTGCGCACTGCCGCGCAATGCCCTCGGGCGTGGGCTTGTCGCCCGTGTCCACCCAGCGCAGCAGCGCCGCCAAAAGCGTGGGGTAGGTCGGGTCGCTCAGGTAGCTGTGGGTGTTGTGCTGGGTGAAGGTCTGCACCAGGCGCGCCGCGCTGCCGCCCTGCGCCATGGTGGCCTTGAAGGCTGCATCCAGCTCGACGAAGGCGGTGGGGTCGTCCACGCCTTTCACGGTGAGCACAGGCACGGGAATGCGGCCGGTCAGGTCCGTGTCCTGCGCGAAGCGGGCCACGGCCGCAGGGTCGGCGCGGTAGCGCAGCACGGCCGCGTTCAGGGCGGCATCGTCGGGCGAGCCCCGGTACAACACCCCCTGGTTGCCAAACGGACTCGCGCCGCCCGTGCGGTGCTGCACCACGTCACGGAAGTGGAACGTGGCCCAGTTCATATGGCCCTGGATGGAATTCGCAGGGATGCGTATCACATCCACGATGGTCTGCACCTTGCGCTGCTGCTCGGGCGTGCGCTCGGCAGCGGGCTTGTTCAGGGCCAGGCATTCGTTCAGGCGCGCTGACAGGTCCGCCTGCGTCATCGCAGCGTCGGCAGGCAGGCCGATATTCAGCGCGTACTGCGCCTCGGTGGGCCGGGGGTGGTTGTTGCACAGGTACTGGTAGACCACGCGCAGGTCGGTGCGGAAGTCGTAGGACCGCGTGCCGCCTGCCAGCACGCCGCTGGTGAGCAGCACGGCGTCGTAAGGGCGCTTGCCATCGGCCGTGGTCTGGAACATCTCGGCCCCCTTGGCCGCCACGCTGGCGCCCCAGGACTGGCCGTGCAGCACCGTGCGCTGCGGCTGCGCTACGTGCTGCACAAAGATCTGCCGCAGGCGCTCGGTGTCCTCGGCCGCTGCGCGCACCTCCACGCCGCCCTGGCGGAAGGTGCTGCCCGCCCAGGCGTAGCCCGCACGGACCATGATGGACCAGCGCGTGAGGTCTTCGACCGACCGCTCCATCCTGGGCGCACCCAGCGCGGGGCCCCCGTGGGCATGCAGCACGAGGTGGCCGTTCCATTGCTGCGGCATGGCGATCAGGTAATACGCACCCGCCGAATCCTGGCCCGACAGGCAGCGGGCGATGGGTGCCAAGTCCTTGGGGCAGGCCGCAGCCACGGGGGCGGCCTCGGCCTTGGCAGAGACCGCGCTGGCCGCTGGTGCACTGCTGGGTGCCATGGGCGCACAGGCGGCCACCGCAAGGCACGCCAGGCCCAGCAGGGCCAGGCGGGGCAGAGGCAAATGGGGTTGCGGGGCAGTCATGGTGGATGTGTCTCCTTGAGGATTCTTATGGGCCGTTTCAAACCGGATGCCGCTGCATCGTAGAAACCGGCTTTCAATACGTCAAATAGGCAAAAATGCCCTAGGCGATACGATTTGCATATGAACATCCTGCCATCTGCACCCGACCTCTGACATGGACATCCGCCAGTTGCGCTACTTTCTCGCCGTGGCCGAAGCCGGGCACATGAGCCGCGCGGCAGGGCTGCTGGGCATGGCCCAGCCACCGCTCAGCCAGCAGATCAAGGCCCTGGAAAACACGGTGGGCATGGTGCTGTTCAAGCGCCATTCCAAGGGCGTCACGCTGACCGAGGCGGGGCAGACACTGCAGGCCGATGCCGCCCGCCTGGTGCATGACTTCGACGCACTGCAAAGCCGCATGCAGCTGCTGGCCGAGGGCAAGACCGGCCGGCTCGTGATTGCCTTCACCAGCTCGGCCGCCGCCCATGAATTCACCCCGTTTGCCTTGCGGGAGTGCCGCGCCCGCCACCCCGGCCTGGTGCTGGAGATTGGCGAGAACAACGCCGCCGAGATCACCGAGGCCGTGGCCGATGGCCGCCTGCACTGCGGCCTGCTGCGCGTACCCGTGGCGAGGCCTGCGGGCCTGGTGTTCGATACGCTGCAGCACGAGCCCGCCATGGTGGCCCTGCCCATCGACCACCCACTGGCACAACGCCAGCGGCGCGGCAAGCCGCTGCCCATCCAGATTGCCGACCTGGAGGGCGAGCCCATGATCCTGGTGCGCCGCCCGGGCGCGCCCGGCCTGTATGCCAACCTGCTGGCGCTGTGTGCCGAGCAGGGCGTGCGCCCCCGTGTGGTGGCCGAGGTGGCGCGCATGCTGACCAACCTCAACCTGGTGGCTGCGGGCACGGGCATTTCCGTGGTGCCTTCATCGATGCTGGGCGTGCACCGCCACGCCATTGCCTACCGGCCGTTGGTGGATGGCGGGCGGCTGAATGTGCCCCTGACGCTGGTCTATCGCGACGAGGACAACGTGGGCCCGACAGCGACCTTCACCCGCTTGCTCCAGACGCTGGCGGGCGAAAAGCACCCGGCGGCCACCACGGAGCACCCACAAAAAAAGGCTGCCCGGTAGTCCACCCGGCAGCCTTCATCAGTATCAGCGCAGCCCCTGCTCTGGAGCCGCCACCGATCACATTGCGCAGCTCAGTTGTTGCCCAGCGCAATCCCCTCCCGGCGGGGATCGGCGCCGCCGGCATAGGTGCCCGCACCTGGGTTGCGCGACAGCAGGCCCGCATTGCCGTTGGACCGCACACCGTTGAACACCGCTCCATGCAGGCCGCTGGTGAAGGAGTCGGTCTGCGCCACGGTGTGGCCGCGTGCCTTGAGTCCGTCGCGGATGGCAGCGGTGTCGATGAGCGAGCCCTTTTCGATGGACGTGGTGGCGTTGGTCTGCGCACCGAAGTTCGGCAGGTTGATGGCCTGCTGGACGTTCAGGCCCCAGTCCGTCATGCCCAGGATGGTCTTGGCGGTGTACTGGATGATGGCACTGCCTCCTGGCGAGCCGACCACACCTTCGAGGTCGCCCGTGGTGGCGTTGAAGATGATGGTGGGTGCCATGGAACTGCGGGGGCGCTTACCAGCCTGCACGCTGTTGGCAATGGGGTTGCCTGCCGCGTCGGTGGCCGTGAACGAGAAGTCGGTGAGCTGGTTGTTCAGCAAGAAGCCGCGCACCATCTGCAGGCTGCCGAAGCCGTTCTCGATGGTGGTCGTCATGGACACGGCGTTGCCCGCGTTGTCGATGATGGACATGTGCGTGGTCGATGGCAGGGCCAGTGAGCTGTCCTTGCCCGTGGCGCCCGTGACACCCGGCGGGATGCCGGCCACCGGCACGCCCATGCTCTTTTGCAGGCTGATGAGCTTGGCGCGCTCCTTGAGGTAGTCGGCATTGATCAGCCCGGCCTGGGGCACGTTGACGAAGTCAGGGTCGGCCACATACAGCGCGCGGTCGGCATAGGCCAGGCGATAGGCTTCGGACACCACGTGCACGGAGTCGAGCGTGTTGGGCTTCATGGCCGCCAGGTCAAAGCCCTGCAGCAGGCCCAGCGTCTGCAGCACCGCGATGCCGCCGGAGCTGGGCGCGGGCATGCCACACACGCGGTACTGCACACGGTAGACGCCGCACACGGGCTCACGCACCTTGTGGGTGTAATCACTCAGGTCATCAAGCGCGAGCTTGCCGGGGTTGGTGGGATGGCTGACCACCTTGGCCACGATGTCCTTGGCGATGTCCCCCTTGTAGAACGCATCGGCACCGCCCGCTGCAATGGCCTTGAGCGTGGCTGCAAATTCAGGGTTCTTGAGCAGCGTGCCCGCCGCCTTGGCCGTGCCGTCGGCGTTGAGGAAATAGCTGGATCCGGGCTCGCCCTGGGCCTTGATGCGCGCGGCCGATCCGGCAATGGACACACTCATGCGCTGCGAGATCGCAAAGCCGTCTTCGCTGAGCTTGATGGCGGGCTCGAACAGGTCCTTCCAGGGCAGCTTGCCGTGGGCCTTGTGCGCGGCTTCGAGCATGCGCAGCACGCCCGGAGTGCCGACCGACAGGCCGCCGTCCACCGCCGCCAGAAACGCCAGCGGCTTGCCATCGGCGCCGATGAAGAGGTTGGGCGTGGCGGCCTTGGGCGCGGTCTCGCGGCCGTCGTAGGCCAGCAGCTTGTTGGCGCCCTTGTCGTAGTGCAGCATGAAGGCGCCGCCACCAATGCCCGACGACTGCGGCTCCACCAGGTTCAGCACCATCTGCACCGCAATGGCGGCATCTGTGGCCGTGCCGCCCTTGGCCAGGATGTCCACACCTGCCTTCACCGCCAGCGGGTTGGCCGCCGCCACCATGTCCTTGTTGGCATAGCTGATGGTTTTGGGCGTGTAGCCCGAGGGCGGCTCGGGCGGCACGTACTGCTCGGTGGGCTCAGGCGTGGCCACCGGGGTGGTGGGGCCGTCACTGCCGCCACAGGCGGCCAGCACGGCCAATGCGGCAATGCTCAGTCCCAGGGCGTAGGGGTTGCGTCGAAAAACAGAAAGCGACATGGATGAGATCCTTGAAAAAAGGGCGACGGGAGGGGCCAGGAACGGCGTGCTATGGGGAGACAGCGCACCACGCACCGGGTGGATGCACGGTGCGAAATTACGGGGACTTGACGCAGATTCCGTGCCAACGATGCCTTGACAGTATGTAACGACAGCCCTGAAAAAACTTTGCTTTTATGCCCTGATTAACGCCCAATAAGGGAAACGATTTCTCACATATCCCTTGAAACAGAATCTGGATTCCATTGACCGCCAGCTGCTGGCGATGCTGCAGCACAACGCCGAGACGCCACTGGCCGAGGCCGTGCATCTGTCCAACACGCCCTGCTGGCGGCGCATTCAGTGGTTGCGCGAGAAGGGCTACATCACCCGCCATGTCGCCCTAGTGGACCCGCGCAAGGTGAATGTGGGTGTGACGGTGTTCGTGGCCGTGAAGACCAACCAGCACCACCAGCAATGGTTTGACACCCTGCGGGATGCCGTGATGGGCATCCCCGAGATCGTCGAGTTCTACCGCATGAGCGGGGATGTGGACTACCTGTTGCGCGTGGTGGTGCCCGACATCCGCGCCTACGATTCGGTCTACAAGCGGCTCACGCAGGCCGTGGCGCTGTCAGACGTGAGTTCGAGCTTTGCGATGGAAGAAATCAAGTTCACCACGGCGCTGCCGCTGAACTATGCGCAGTAGCGGCCACCGAGGTGACCGTCTGCGCACAGGCACTGATCAGTACTTGCCCATGTAGTCGCGTTTGCCCAGCTCCACGCCGTTGTGCCGCGCAATGGCATAGGTCGCGTTCACGTGGAAGAAGAACTGAGGCAGACCGTAGTGCAGCAGGTAATGCTCGCCGACGAACTGTTTTTCGCGCGGGGTGCCGGGCTGGATGGTGATCTGGCGTGTGGCGGCATCGGCAAACGCAGCCTCTGGCAGGCCTTCGACAAACGTGAGCACGGTGTCGATGCGTTCATTCAGGTCGGCAAAACCGGGACGCTCGGCGTCGGGGAAGGACGGCACCTCCACCCCGGCCAGGCGCGCCGCCACGCCCTTGGCAAAGTCGCAGGCAATCAGCACCTGGCGCGCCATGGGGAACATGTCGGGGAACAGTCGGGCCTGCAGCAGGGCATCCGGCTCGATCTTGCGCGCCGTGGCATGGGCCTCGGTCTTGGCCAGCACGTCTTTCAGGGAGCCCAGCATCTGGCGAAAGACGGGGATGCTGGCGTTGTAGATGGGGTGGGTCATGGGGTGTCCTGGAAATGGTGTGAGGCAGCAGCAGGGGCCACTTGATGCCCCATCGCCGGGCCGCATTGCAACACACCCCACCCAGGCTTGCAGCTGAAAGGTCAAGCAGCAGGCCGCGACTGGGCCAGTGCAATGGCCGCCTGGATCGCTGCGCGGGCCTGGGGGCTGTTCTTCCAGCAGGTGGAGCCCACCATGGCCGAGGCCGTGGAAACAATGTCCAGGGCATTGGCCTTGCCCAGATGCGCCAGCGATTCAAAGCCCATCTGTTCAAGCCGAGCGACGACGGTCGGCCCCACGCCCTTCACGTTGAGCAAGGCGCGGCGTTCTTCAAGGGGAAATGGCATGGTCCGAGTATGCAGGAGGCAGGACAACCCGGCGGGCGTGCCCGTCAAACGTCCGGCGTCCTTCAGACCGCCGTCGCCAGGGGCCTGGCAGCCCGTGCCGCAACCCCCACCCCCACCAGCGCCGCCGACACCACGCTCAGCGCCAGCGTAAAGGCCGAGCCGTAGAAGATGCCCGAGGTCATGCCATGGTCCAGCATGGCGCCAAACACGGGGGCGGCGAGGCAAAAGCCCAGGTCCAGACCCGAATACACGGTACCGTACACACGGCCCGTGGCGCCCGGGGGCGCAGCGCGCTTGATGAGCATGTCGCGCGAGGGGCCCGCCAGGCCCGTACCCAGGCCAGCGACCGAAGCCACGGCCACCGCCGCCATGCCGGGCAGGAAGCCCATGCCCACCACCACCAGCAGCGCCGCCGAACCCAGCAGGCACACCGAGATGATCTTCTCCAGCCGCTGCACACGCCCCACCAGGAACCCACCCACCAGCATGCCTGCCGCGCCGCACAGCATGTAGCCCGTGACCACCATGGCCGTGATGCTGAGCGGCAGGCCGTACATGGACTGCAGCGCGGGGCTGGCGAAACTCTGGATGGCGCTCAGCGCGCAGGTGCTCCAGAAGAAGAACGAGAAACACAGCCACACCGAGGGCAGCTTGAGGAAGGCCATGGGGTGCTCGGGCTTGGCAGCCCCTGCCCCGCCCTTGGCCTGGTGCGCCCAGGCGCCCTGGCGGTCGTCGAGCGCATCGCGGTTCCAGACCATGATGGCCAGCACCACCAGGGCGAACAGCCCCCCGCACAGGCAGGCCGTGCGCCACGAGCCCGTGGCCGTGGCAATGCCCGCCATGAACACCGGCGCCGTGGCCCAGCCCAGGTTACCGCTGATGCCGTGCACCGAAAAGCCATGCCCCAGGCGCTGCGGCGACACGCGTTTGTTCAGGATCGTGAAGTCCACGGGGTGGAACGGCGCATTGCCCAGACCGGCCAGCGCGGCCGCCAGCAACAGGCCCCAGTAGCCCTGCGCGGTGCCCGCCGCCAGGCCCGCTGCTGCAAAACTCGACAGCGCAAAAAACATCACCGGCCGCGCGCCCACGCGGTCCACGATGAAGCCCGACAGCGCCTGGCCCACGCCCGAGATCACAAAAAACACCGACACCAGCAGGCCGAGCTCGGAATAGCTGAAGCCAAACTCGCCGATCAGCCACGGGAACAGCGGCGGCAGCAGCATGTGGAAGAAATGCGAGCTGCCATGGGCCAAGCCAACGAGGCCGATGGTGCGGGCGTCCTGCCGCAAGGGCACGGGGTTGGCGGTGGCGCCAGAGGATGAAGCGGTCATGGGCTTGATCTTAGGCACGCAGGCTTCGGCAGGTTTACGATAGGCGGCCAACTTCTATCGCAAACATGCCAAACCCCGCCGCCGCACCCGCCCCATCCCCCGAGCCGGTGGTGGAGCACTTTGCCGCCCAGGTTGTGCCCCGTCCAAAAAGCGGGAGCTCGCGCGGAGCGGGGCGCGGGATGTCGTACGTGGGCTCGCTCACACCCGAGCTGTTTGTGCCTACCCCCGCCCGCCCGGTGCGCGCCAAGCTGCGCTGGCTGGCAGCCGACACCCAGGTGATGCCCCACAGCCACCCCTGGGCGCAGGTGGCGATCTCCACCACGGGCGTGATCCGGCTCACGGTGAACCACGGCACCTACATCGTGCCGCCCTCGCGCGCGCTGTGGATTCCGCCCGGTGTGGAACATGCCGTGACCATGGTGGAAGACGCCGACCTGCGCACGCTGTACTTTCACCAGCCCCGGGGGCGCTGCGGCCCCGGTGTGCCGCGCGACCAGGAAGACGCCTGGCGCCAGTGCCGCGTGCTGGAGGTGTCCGAGCTGCTGCGCGCCCTGGTGCGCGAGATGCCCACCACACCCGATGGCGGCCCCGCCCCCACGCCCGCCGAACTGCGGCGCGAACAGCATCTGAGCGCCCTGGTCAGGGGCGAACTGGCCCGCGCCGCCGCCGTGAAGCTGGGCGTGGACCTGCCCCAGGACAAGCGCCTGCGCCACCTGTGCGAGGCCGTGCTGGCCGACCCCACGCGCCATGAAACACTGGCCGACTGGGCGCAGGACACCGGCGCCAGCCCACGCACCGTGGCGCGGCTGTTCCGTTCCGAACTGGGTAGCACCTTCACCCAGTGGCGCCAGCAGGTCATCCTGGCCAAGGCCGTGTCGCTGGCCGCCGGGCGCATGCCCATGGGCCAGATCGCCGCCGAGCTGGGCTACAGCCCCAGTGCGTTCAGCGCCATGGTGCGCAAGTCGGTGGGGCAGCCACCGGGGCGGTTTCTGGGGCAGCAACACCCGGCGCCTGAGCAATAGAGGCTGTGCAAGGCTGCACCACCGGCCTGCGCACGCGTGAAAGGGCTCAAAACGGCGCGCTCCTGACGCGCCAACGGCGTCTTGTCCTTCGAACTTGTCGCTGCCCGCCTACGTTTGGAAACATGTGTTGCGCCCACAGTGAGTTCATCCCTAGCACCAGGTTTGAACCCCATGACAAAACAAATTCGCCACCATGTGGCAGCCCTTTTCCTGCTTCTTCCCGTCGCCAGCGCCCTGATGGTCGTTCCAGGTACGGTCATGGCGCAGCCCGCCGCCCCTGAATTGCGATCACTGCAGGTAGCGACAGACGACGGTCTGCGGGCCGGCGCCGACCTGCAGTTCACGGTAGAAGGCACACCGCGGGGCAAGGTTCAGCTCCGTGTGGCTGGCGTGCCCCGCGCCATCGTGCTGCAGGAAACCGAACGGGGCGTATACACGGGCAGCTACACAGTCCGCCGCCAGGACCGGCTCAACGAAGGCAGCGCCGTGCGCGCCACGCTGAAGGTGCGCAACCGCACCATCACCAGCAACTACACGCTTCCGGCCAACATTGGTGACCGCAACGTGGTGGCCGCACCGCCACCCGGACTGAAGATCGACCGTTTCTCGGTCGCCCCCATTGACAAGATGGAGCCCGGCGCCGAATTGCGCTTTACACTGAATGGCGCGCCCGGAGGCCGGGCGGATTTCGACATTCCCGGTGTCATCGACAACGTGCCGATGCGTGAGGTATCGCCCGGCGTGTATGAGGGCGCGTACACCATCCGCCGCATGGACAACTTGGCGCCGTCGCGCCCCACGGTGGCCACCTTGCGTGTCGGGGACCGCACGGTTTCGTCAACCCTGACCCAGCCTTTGATCGCCGATGCCAAACCGCCGGTGATTCGCCACGTGTCGCCGCGCGACGGGGAAACGGTCCCGCGCAATGCGGCCACTTCGGTGTCCGGCACGTTTGATGACGTCGGTGGTGTGGGTGTAGACCCCAAGAGCGTTCGCATCGTGATCGCGGGTCGCGATGTCACGTCCGCCTCGCAGGTCACGCCGCAGTTTTTCACCTACCGCGCTGACCTGCCCACCGGCCGGTATCCGGTCGAAGTGACCGCCCGGGACCTGGTGGGCAACGGCATGCGCCAGAACTGGACCTTCAACATCGCTTCGCAAGTGAACGCCGCGCCCACCACGGTGCAGCTGCAGGTGACCAGCCACGCCAACCATGCCACAGTGGACAGAGGCGCCGTGGTCGTGCGCGGCCGCACCGTGCCTGGCGCGGTGGTGGATGTCAAGGTGAATGCGGTCGGCACGCTCGTCGGCGCGTTTGGCCTGAACCAGGAATTGCTGTCGCAGCGTGTGCAGGCAGATGGCAACGGTGACTTCTCGTTCAGTTTCACATCGCAAATACCGCTACCCGGCACACGCTACGAAGTGACGATGAACGCCGAAAGGGGCGGCATGGCCCCAACAGAGACTCAGCTGGTGCTGTTCCAGAAATAAGGCGCTGCCGGCACCTCGGCGGTGACCCGAAATCGCCGACTACCCATGGACCCCTCGCGGGTCTATTTTTTTTGGGCGGAGCCTTTTCGGCCTGCCACCCGGGCATGGGGGCGGCTGATAGCCCTGCCCTTCGGTCTTACGTGTTGATCACCGCCAAAGCCACTGCGCCAGTGGGCGCCACCCATTTTTGATAGAAATAGCCCCCTAGCGCTTGACCACAAAGCGCTTTTAGCTATTACTTTAGTAGCATCTTTGAAATCCCGGTGACTGCATCCCGCAGAAGCCGGAGGTAATGTACGACCCGGAGACTGCGCGGTGAAAGGACCACCCGCTGCAGCGTGCATATCCCCATCCACCTCACTGCACCCCCATGACCACCGCCTCACCCCGCCGCGATGACATCCACAGCTACGAGCCCCGCCTGGGCCACGGCCTGCCGCACGACCCGTTCAACGCCATCGTGGGGCCGCGCCCCATTGGCTGGATCTCCACGCAGAACGCAGCAGGTGCCACCAACCTGGCGCCCTACAGCTTTTTCAACGCCTTCAACTACGTGCCGCCCATCGTGGGCTTTGCCAGCATCGGCTTCAAAGACACGGTGCGCAACGTGCAGGAGACGGGCGAATTCGTGTGGAACCTGGCCACGCGCGATTTGGCCGACGTGATGAACCAAAGCTGCGCCGCTGTGCCGCCCGAAGTCAGCGAGTTCGACCTGACCGGCCTCACCCCCCTTCCCTCCACTTTGGTCGCACCGCCGCGCGTGGCCGAAAGTCCGGTCACCTTTGAATGCCGCAGCACGCAGATCCTGCAGTTGCAGGGCGTGGACGGCGTCCCGGTGGACACCTGGCTGGTGCTGGGCGAGGTGGTGGCCGTGCACATCGACAAGGCGCTGCTCAAGGACGGGGTGTACGACACGGCGAACGCAGGCCACATCCTGCGCGGCGGGGGCCCGGCCGATTACTTCACCGTGGGGCCGGAGCAGCTGTTCAGGATGTTCCGGCCCCGGTAGCGGGCGCCACAGCTCAGGCTGCGGCCTTGTTCTGCACCAGGTCCATCGCAAACCGGCCATGGCCCACGGACCAGTCCGAATAGTCGTTCTCGTGCATGAAGATGAACACGTCGGCCGGGGCCACGCCCGCCGTGGCCTGCAGGTTGCGCGCGATGGCGGCATAGAGGGCACGCTTCATCGCGTCGCTGCGCCCGCGCCGCAGCGTGATCTCGACCACCACCACGCGGTCGGAGCGCGCCACGCCGTTGAAGGTGGGGCTGCAGGCAAATTCGCCGGGGGCGTAGCCAGCCACCAGGTTGAACAGCTCGTCCGGCGGCATGCCGATGGCGCCCACCAGGGCCTGGTGAATGCCTTGCACGATGGCATCGCGCGTGGCGGCGGGGGTGTCCTGCGGAACGTTGGTGCGGATAAAGGGCATCGGTTTTCCTATGTTCATTCAAATCAAATAAAGACATTCAAACCAGCGCTTGCCAATTTGCAAGCATTTCAAGCAGCTATCGCTTGAAATTCCATCTATTTTTGCTATCAATTTCTTGATTGAAAAGTGATGATTTGGCTGAATTTATGTGCTCTAAAATCACATAGATGAGCCACCGCCTGCCCCCACTGAGTGCCCTGCGCGCGTTCGAGGCCGCCGCCCGGCTGGGCCGCATGACGGCGGCCGCGGACGAGTTGGCAGTCACGCCCGGCGCCATCAGCCGCCAGGTGCGCCAGCTGGAGCAGCACCTGGGCGTGGCCCTGTTTGACGGCACCAAGGCCCGCCCTACCCTCACCCCGGCAGCGCATGTGCTGCAGCCGGTGCTGACCACCGCCTTTGCCCACATCGCCGATGCGGTGCGCGAGGTCAGCGACCCCAGCCGGGGGCCGCTGGACGTGGCCTGCTTCAGCACCTTCACCGTGAAGTGGCTGATCCCCCGGCTGTTCGACTTCCAGGCGCAGCACCCGGGCATCGAGGTGCGCCTGCGCACCACCGACGCAGGCACCGGTGCGGGCCGCATGCACGGCGACCTAGCCATCACTGCCGAAGAGGCCACCGGGGCGTGGGATACCAGCAAGGAACAACGGTTGTTCCCCGAACACCTGGGCCCGGTGTTGAGCCCCGAACTGGCGCAACGGGTGGCGCTGCAGCAACCCACCGACCTGGCGGACCTTGCCCTGGCGCCCCTGCGCCTGCACACCCGCACGCGGCGCAATGCCTGGGCCATGTGGGGGGCAGCGGCGGGCGCTACCGTGCCGCTGCCCACGCCTTCACAGGCGGGGCCCGAGTTCGAGCACTACTACTTCACGCTGGAGGCCGCCGTGCGCGGGCTGGGCATTGCCGTGGCCCCCTGGCATCTGGTGATGGACGACGTGTTGGCGGGGCGGCTGGTGGCCCCGCTGGGTTTTGTGGCCTCCGGCTATGACTACGTGGTGCGCCGCCGCACCAGCGGCCCCCTGCCCCGGCTGGATGTGTTCTGTGCCTGGCTGCAGGCGCAGGCCCTTGCCAATCCCGTCCCTCCCGGGCCGCAAGGGCCACCGTCGGGCTGAGGGTCCTTTTTTTACCGCATCGGCAGCAGCGGAGCTGGCTGCGGTGCGATCCTGGCTCAGGGAACGCCCACTGATGGCAACAGCATCAGGGGTCGGTCCAGCAGCGGCGCGCACAGCCCTGAGGCCGGGTTGCGCGCCCATTGCTCGATCCAGGCCCAGACCAGCTGCACGCCGTCTGTGAGCGGCCCCGCACCGCGCTGCAAGCCGTGGTTGGCGCCGTCCAGGCGGCGCGCGCAATAGGGCACGGTGCGCAAGGAGGCCAGCTCTGCAAAACGCTCGTAGGCCGCAAGGGGCACCAGCGCATCGTCGCCACCCCACACCTGCAGCAACGGCCAGGGGCTTCGCACCAGCGGCAGGGTCAAGGACCAGTTCCACAGGTCGCGCCAGTAGCCCAGGCTGCGGCCCTGCGCTACGGAACTGTCGGGGCGGCGTCCAGCCACCATGCGGCCCAGTTCCTCCCAGTCGGCTTGCGCCCCCAGGCGCTGGGCTTGCAGGGCTCCCGCCTCCTGCGGATCAAGGCCACTGGACGCCAGCACCACCAGGCCCGCGAGTTGCGGAACCTCGGGTGCCAGGGCGGGCAGCAGTTCGGCGCCTTCGGAGATGCCCACCAGCAGTTGCGGCAGCGCGGGTGCGCCTTCGCGCGCGCGTTGCTGCGCATCTGCCACCAACGCCGCACGGGCGTGGGCCAGCCAGCTGGAGAGGCGGTCTTGCTGCACGAAATCGCGTGCGCAGTCTGCGGGCGCCGTGCGCGCCTGCGGGTCCACGCCGGGCTTGTGCAACACCAGCACCTGGGCATGCAGCAGGCCGGCAAAGTAGCGGTCGGCAATCGGCCCCATGCCTGCGCAGCCGGAGCCGGGGATGACGATCACGCGGTAGCGCAGCGAGGCGGTGCGCTCGCTGCGCGTAAGGGCCAGGAGCGTGGCGCCATCAGCGCCTGGCAAGGGCCGCAGTACAAAGCGCTCCGCAGGGGGTGGCGTCTGGGTGGCTGCAGGAGCCTCCTGTGCATTGGCCTGTGCAGGCGCCGTGGGCGTCTCTGTGGAAGCCTCTGGCCCGTACACATTCACCAGCGATTCAGACGCTGCCGCCGCATAGAACGGCGGGGGCGAGGCGCAGCCACCCAGCACCACGGCAATGGCCGTGGCGACGAAAAACGCCAGCACCGGGTTGGCCAAGGGCCGCAAAGGTGCAGTAGAAGCAGAAAGGTGTTTTACGTTGAGCACAGGCCACAGTCTGGCATGACTGCGACCACCCCGGGCGCTGCACCTGCTACGGGTGGCCGCCCAGCGCGAGATGCCGAGCAAGGGGCTGCAGCCCCCGGCGGTCGGCACCGAGTGGCAGCGCCTCACGGGGTTGCCACCCCTGCTACTTCAAGATGATGACCTGCTCAGGCTGCTGGGGCTGCGGCATGGGCATGGGCTGGCCGCCCTGTTGGTAGACCACGGGCGGGCGCACGCCGCGCGACAGGTTGGCGTCGGTGTAGCCCAGCTGCATGGCGAGCTGCTGGTACACGTCCTGCGCCAGCGACAGCGAGGTTTCGCGCATCACCTTGGCGCGGTTGGGAGGGGCGATGTCGCCACGGATCGACAAAATCTTGGTGTCGTTGCCTTCGCCCTGGGCGGAGAACGCGGCCTTGATCTCGTAGGTCTTGGTGTTGATGAGCGAGAAGTCGGCCAGCAGCTGCAGGCCGTACTGGCGCGTGGCGCTGGTGGTGCCTTGCAGGGGCGAGAGCGCGTCGGTGAAGTCGATGCTGGAGACCACGCCGAACAGCACGTAGTCGGCGCCGTTGAACTCGCCCTTTTTGATGCGGCTGATCACGTCGTTGACCTGGGGCTGAACCTGCGGCGTGGCCATCTTGCCGCCCTGCACCTGGTTGAGCACCTGCTCGGCCTTGCTCGGCTGGGGCTTGCCAGCGTCGAAGCCCTTGCCCTGGATCAGGCGGAAGTACGTGCCCTGCAGGATGGCGCCCTTGATGTCGTTGGTGTAGCCACCCAGCTCGCGCTGCTCGATGTAGCTGTAGCGCCCGGCCACGTAGGTGCCGCTGGCCTGCTCGGACGCCTGCATCGAGTGGCTGCCCGAGTGCGAGCCGCCACCGCCATAGGGGCCGTGGCTGTAGCCACCGCTGTGGCTGCCGCCTGCGCTCATCTGGCTGCTGCGCTGGTAGGTACCGGCCACAAAGTATTCGGACACGCGCTGGGCATAGGCCAGGTCGGTCACGGCGATCTTGGGCGCCGCGCCGGGCTGCTGCGCCTGGGCGCCCGTGCCCCAGGCCATGGTGGTGGCGGCGATCACGGCCAGGGCCGTGTGCAAAGTGGTTCTGCGTTGCATGGTGTGCTCCTTGTGAGCTAACGGGAATTCATGAATCCATCGAGCGATGTGGCCTTAGCGCCCACATCCTTCGAAACTGGCGCGGCCCAGGCCAGCGGCCGCCGTGCAAGGGCCGCCCCGCCGCGCTGGCGGCGTCCCCCTTCCCGCGCGCAGCGCGAGAGAAAGGGGCTGAGGGCCGCGGCTCCAAGCCTGCCAATGCAGGCTTGGACGGCCCGCAAGAGCTGCCGCTTCTGGCGGCTGCACCGAGCGGTCGCACCTCAGGGGGTTATCTCTTACTCGTCTTCCGGATTTCCTTTTCGTCCTGCCACTCGATCGTGCCTTCCTGCACATCAAACAGCTTGAGCGTGAACTTGTAGTACACGTCCTTGGTCGCGTTGTTCTGCTTGACGATGCTGGTCAGCTCGCCTTCCATGCTGTACTTGGCGGCCGTCATCTGGCCGACCTTGGCGGTGGTGCCTTGCTTGTACAGGCCGCTCTGGTTCTGGCGCTGCAGCTCGTCCACACCGGCCTGCATCTCGTTGATGGAGCGCACGAAACGCACCTTGCCCGACTTGACCAGCGAGGTCTGGATCGAGTTCATCACGTTGGTGGTGTCGATGTATTCGCTGGTCTTGTTCTTCACGGTGGAGATCGTCACCGTGGGGCGGCCCTGGAAGATGCCGGTTTCGAGCAAACCGCCGGTCATCTTCTCGGCAATCATCTGCAGGTCGGTGGAGCCGAATTCGTTGGTCACCAGCTCGACGGCCTTGGCATCGCCGTAGTTGACCTGGCGGTCAAAACGCACGGTGGGCGAGGACAGGTTCTGGCAGGCCGACAGGGCCAGGGTGCTGGCCGCAAAGGCCAGGACCAGCGCGCTGCGCTGGATGCGGTTCTTGGTGTTCATGTTGGTTTACTCCTCACTCAAACAGGGATTGGCGCGGCGCGATCAGCGCGGCTCCACATTCATTTCCAGGCGCAGGTCCACGGCAGCGCTGGTCGGCGCCACGCTCTTGACAGTCTGCTGGCCCAGGCCGAGCACGCTCATCTGCTTCCAGGATTCGCCGTCGCCCACCTGGTTGCCCACGTTGTCCAGCCACTTGAAGCGGTAGAACACGGTACGGTCGGTGCGGCCCATGTTGGCCATGTCAGCCTGCACCACCAGGATGTCGTTCTTGCGCACGATGCGCATCTCGCGCACGGCGATGCTGTTGGCTTCGCCACGCAGGGCGACCTTGGACGCCACGGCCAGCGGGGTGGCCGGGTCGTGCAGCTGGGCACGGGCAGCGGTGGCCAAGGTCATCGCGAGGACCGCGCACGCAACGGCGGGTGCGGCGGCAGCAAGGGCAAAACGGGTTCTCATGCCAGAGGCTCCTTGAAAATGGGACATGTTCGGTTTCAGTTCTTGGCGGCAGGCGTGGCCGAGGTGGACTTGACCGCCGACTTGGGCACCGAGCGCGTGCGGGTGGTGGTGGTCGTCGTCGTGCGCACGGTGGTGGCAGGCTCTGCGGCGGGCTGCGGTGCCGCCGCCACGGTGGGCAGCTGCCCCAGCATGGCCACGTCGCCGGTCAGCACGCTGTTTTCATACATGCGCAGGGGCACCAGGGCGTACTGGCCGTCGATCTTGATGGGCTGGGGCAGCTGGCGGCCATTCACGCTCACCACATGCTCGCCGGGCGGCAGGTAGCCACGGGCCACATACACGCGGCCGGGCAGCATGCGCCACATGCGGTCGTCGGCCTGCTCGGTGGCCACCGAGGCGGCCGCGCCGATGATGCCGCCGATGAGGCCGCCGCGCTTTTGCAGTTCGTTCTGCAGCACGCCCTTGGCCACGGCGCGGGTGAAGCCACGCAGCACCATGCCGGGCATTTCGTCCTTGAGCGCGCGGCGCGCCATCACGTTCACGTCCACCACTTTTTCCAGCTTGAGGTCGGTGCCAGCAGCGGAGATGGTGGTCAGTAGTGGATCGGAAGACGGCTCGATCACGGGGTAGGAGATGCTGGCCGTGACCAAACCACGGCCCGTGGGCACGGGAATGGTGAAGGCCTTGGGCTTGCGCGCGGGGGCGTCACCGGCTTCGACGATGAAGAGCACGTCGGTCATGCGCTGGCGGCGCTTCCAGGTGAAGCCCGTGCGCGTGTCCAGGCCGCGCAGGCCTTCTTCGAGCACGCCGGTTTCGGGCTTGAGCTCGATGGCCTTGCGGTAGCCGGGCGCGGCCAGGCCAGGCTCGTTGAGCATTTCGTACAGAAAACCGGCCAGGTAGTGCGAAAGCGCGTTCTGGTAGCCGTTCTTGAGCGCCAGCACTTCGGGATCGTTCAGCGTCTCGACGGGGTAGCCGTTGAGTTCCTTGCCGCCAGAGGTGGCGCCCTTGGACTTTGCCTCTTCTTCAGCGGCCAGGGTTTCCTTGGCGCGGAACTCGGCAATGATGGCTTCGCGCTCGTGGGTGCGCTTGATGTCCACCCGGGCGTTTTCAAAGTCGCCCACGGCCATGCGGTTGAGCGCCAGGCGCGTGGTCACCCACACCTTTTCATAGTCCTGGCCCTCGTAGACCTTCAGGCGTTCGCTGATCAGCGCAGCGCCCACGGTGCCCATGAGTTTGCTCGGGTTGGTCTTGGCGGTTTCTTCCCATTCCTTGACCTTGTTGTCGGCCAGCAGGAAGGCGTTGGTGCTGTCGGGGTAGCGGCGGTCCATGCGCAGCAGCTCGCCGCGTTCCATGTTGTAGAGCAGCGCGGTTTTTTCTTCTTCGGTCTTGGCCGTGCTTTCGAGCTGGGCGATGGCGGCGGGAATGCCGCCGCTGCGGCCGGCGTTCTGCATGTCGGTCGCCAGCTTGTCGTGGCTCTGCATGGTGGCGCAGCCCGTGAGGGCGGCACTCAGGGCCAGCACCCACAGAAGGCGCGGGCGGAAACGGGATGGATGGGCGGTCATGAATGCTCCTTGCAGATCGGTCGGTGGTGCACCAGAAAACCCCGGCCATGTCCACGCGCAAGACGGCACCGCACTGCAGGCACACCCGTCAGAGTGGTGCGCCGCAGAGGCTGGTGGGGCCTGCAGGATGGGAGGTCCGGACAAGGAAGGTGCTGGCGGCCGGTGCGCCCCCTCCCGGCGCGTTCACGTGCTGCTGGCAGCCCCCTCTGGCTGTGAGTTTCTTGGTAGTTTTGTATGGGGTTGTAGCCAGGGACGCAATGTAGCAAAAGCTTGTATCTTTTCTGTAACCGTGGCGAACGGCTCAAATCGCAATCCAACAGTGCCATTTCATGCCTCGACGCGGTTCAGGGGCATGCGGTACAGCCACACCACGCGGCCACCGGGCGCACGCAGCTGTGCACAGGGCAGAACGCCGGGCACGGCAAATTCCAGGCTCACCAGCCATGCCCCGGTTGCCAGCTCGGCCTGGGCCTTGGCGGCGGCGCGGGCCATGCTTTCGGGCCGTTGGAACAGATAGACCATGCGGTAGGGGCTCCAGTCCTCGGCCCACATGTCGGCGCGCCGCACCTGGGCCCAGGGGCACCGCAGGGCGCACAGCAGGCGCAGGGGCCAGCTCCATTCGATGCCCTCCAGCTGTGCGGCCGGGTAGGCGTGGCGCAGCGCCTTGAGGCCATCGCCCACGCCGCTGCCCGCATCCAGCACGCGGGCACCCAGCGGCAGCGGAGCCTGCGAGGCCAGCGACTGCAGCGCATGGTGGGGCGTGGGAAACAGCGGTGCATCGCGCCAGGCGTTCAGGGGGTAGACCAGCAGCAGCAGCGCCAGCGGCACCAGCCACGCCCAGGTCGGCAGGCTGGCCGCACCCAGCAGCGCCAGCGACAGCGGAAAGCCCGCCGCAATCAGCCCGCGTCGCCACCAGCTGTCGCCCAGGACACTGGCCGCCGTCCCCAGCAGGCAGGCGACCAGCAAGGCAGCCACGGGGGGAACCGCGCGCTGGAGCGCCACAAAAA
Organism: Acidovorax sp. NN32; assembly: GCF_057597245.1. Lineage (NCBI taxonomy): Bacteria > Pseudomonadati > Pseudomonadota > Betaproteobacteria > Burkholderiales > Comamonadaceae > Acidovorax > Acidovorax sp. NN32. The sequence continues at coordinate 109,929 of NZ_CP199679.1, read as the reverse complement.
TCAGCCACGCGCACGCCCACGCGACCAGCGCGGGCAGGGGCCAGGGCATGCGCAGGGCCAACATGGGTTCTTAACGGCCCAAAATGCCGCGCAGCAGGTTGACGGGGTTCACCACGTTGCCCGCGTTGCCGGATTCCGCACCGCCGTCGCCAGCGGGCTGCTGGCCGGTCGGCGCACCGCCCATGCCGCTCGAATAGGCACCGCCCGAAGCGGCCGGCGGAGCAGCCCCCATGCCCCCGCGCCGCCCCTGCATCTCCTCGCCCAGCATGGCCATGGTGTGTGATTTCACACGCACGCGCACGGCCCATTCGGGCTCCCACGCGGCCTTGGGGTCCGCCGGGCGCGGGGGGTGCACGATGTGGCTTTCGCCGCCATAGGCCATCATGCGCAGCATGGGCGTGGCGTCACGCCCGCCGCCCGCAAAGATGCCCTGCGGAATGGCGCACTGCGTGGTTTCGGGCTGCAGCAGCACACGCTCCTTGAGCCAGCGGTCGATGGTGGCGGGCGACAGGTAGTCGAACAGGCCCATGCCCGTGTCGGGCGTCTCGGCGCTGGACCACATGATGAGGTCGTCCCCGCTCTGCGACATGGCGTGCAGGTAGTAGGCACGCGCATTGCGCACAGGCTGCCAGCTGGTGCCCATGCTGTCCTGCGGCTTGCCGGTGGTGCGCAGGTCGATGGCGGGCATGAGGTCTTGTGCCGCACCCAGCGTGAACTTCATGGACGCAGGCACACCGTCGCCGCGCACCTGGTGTTCGCCCACCAGCGAGCTGTCCCGCGACAGGCTCACCTGGTTGCGTTCGTTGGGGTACAGCGCATAGGCCGGGCCCACGCGCGGCCCCCGGTCGGGCACGGCGCGGCCGGCAAAGGCCTGTGCGTAGTCGGTCGGCTTGGCGCGCGCCAGATCGATGACGCGCGGCTGGCCCGCACGCACCGAGGCGCCGCAGCCCCAGTACAGCAGGATGCGGCCCTTGGGCTGGTGCTGCTGGTATTCCTGCGGCACCTCGCCCGGCTCGGTCTGGGTGGGCTGGGCACGGGGCGGGATCAGCGGAAGGGATTCGCCCATGCGCATGCCAGGCGGTATGGCCTGGCTGGCTTCGACGCCGGGGCGCAGGGTGTTGTGCAAGGCGATGTCGATGACACGCGGCGGCATGATGGACATTGCGCGGGCGTGGCCATAGGACGTGTTACCACCACCCGCCCTGCCCTGCGCGCCACCGCCCATCCCCCCCATCAGGCCGCCGAGCATGCCGCCGCCACCGGGCAGGCTGTCCATCTCGGGCATGCCCGCCATGGTGCCGGTGGAGACATCCATCCACAGCTGGACTTTGGGGGCTTTGGTGGTTTGGGCCTGGGCGCCCAAGCTGGCGATGCACAGGCCAATGGCTAGGCAGGCGGGGGTCAGGACGAAGCGCAAAGAGGTCATGGGGGTCTGCTCCAGGAGATACATGGATCACCCGGCAAACCATCGTGGGCCACAGGGCGGCACCTTCGCCGCCCTGTGAAGAGGCCTTGCGGTCAACCCGGGTGTGTTGAACGCAGCGCAGTGTAGGCCCCGCACAGACGCATTTTGCCTGCGCAAGTTACCTGTGGAAACCGTTTGTGTGCGCTATTTCACGCATGTTTGCGCGGCGACAGCGCCGCGCCCCGGACCAACGGTCGATCAGCCGCGCAGGCGGTCGATCAAGCCATTCAAAGCTTCGAGCGAGCCGAACTGAATCGCCAACTCGCCCATGTCCTCCACCCGGCCATGGCGTTTCACACGCTTTTTCACGCGCACCTCGACCTCGGCCATGAGCAGGTCTGAGAGCTCTTCTTCCACGCGCTTCATGTCGCGCGACTTTTCCTTCTGGGGCTTTTGCGGCACCAAGCTGAACTCGGCACCGATCTTCTTGACCAGCGCTTCGGCCTCGCGCACCGACAGCTTCTTGGCCGCAATCTGGTTGCCCGCCGTGATCTGCGCAGCGCGGTCCAGCGACAGCAGCGCGCGCGCATGGCCCATGTCGATGTCGCCGGCCATCAGCATGGTCTGCACGGGCTCGGCCAGGTTCAACAGGCGCAGCAGGTTGCTGGCCGCGCTGCGCGAGCGGCCCACGGCCTGCGCGGCCAGTTCGTGCGTGAGGCCAAACTCCTTGACCAGTCGCTGCAGGCCATGGGCTTCTTCCAGCGGGTTGAGGTCTTCGCGCTGGATGTTCTCGATGAGCGCCATGGCCGCCGCCGACTCGTCGGGCACGTCGCGCACCAGCACCGGCACCTCGGCCAGGCCCGCCAGGCGCGAGGCGCGGAACCGCCGCTCGCCCGCGATGATTTCGTACTTGCCAGCGTTGTCGCCACCCGTGAGGCGCCGCACCAGGATGGGCTGCATGATGCCCTGGGCCTTGATGCTTTCGGCCAGCTCGTACAACGCACCCTCGTCCATGCGCGTGCGGGGCTGGTACACGCCGGGCACCAGTTCGGAGAGCTGCAGGCTGCTGGGCAGCCCGGCTTCGGCCGCCTGGGCCTGCTCCACTTTTTCTTCGACCTTGGGGCCCAGCAGGGCTTCCAGGCCACGGCCGAGGCCCTTGGGTTTTTTGGTGACCATGAAATGCGTCTCGCGAAAGGGAAAAAGGAATGGGAAGAATCAGCGGTCGATGATGACCAGCGTGCCATGGCTGCCGGGCGCGACGGCGTGGGGCACACCCGCGGGCACGATGAACACCTCGCCCGCATTCACCTCGGTGACCTGCCCTTGCAGGGCGAGGCGCATGCAGCCGTCGAGCACCAGCAGCGCCTCGTCAAAGTCGTGCGACTCGTCGGGATAGGCGGCGTCGTCCATGCGCAGCACCTTGACGTTGGCGCCTGCCGCCTGGCCCACAACCGTGGAGTTCCAGGCGCGGGGCAGTTGGTCGGCGATGGCGGGCAGGTTGATTTTGGTCATGGGTCGGAAGCACACATATTTCAGAACGTGGGGCGGCCCACCGCACGGCGCTTCTTGCGGCTGCGCCACAAACGAAGCCACACACCGAATGCGATGGCCAGCAACACCAGGGCCAGCATGAACTGCCCCAGCGCGCCCACCACCACGGCGCCGCCCGGTAAAAACCAGGAGAGCATGGTGAGCGGCGCCTCGAGCCACGCGGGATCGAGCTTTTGTGGCGACGGCACTGCGGGCGGTTCAACCGATGCTGGCTTGTGCCAGAAGGTCCGCAGCTTCATGCGACATCACCCGCCAGTTCGTGCAGCCAGGCGTGGCCTTCGTCCCAATCGCCCAGGCCCGACTCGGCATTGATGTGGCCGCGCTCGCCGTAATCGATAAAACGCGCGCCCCAGACATGGCCCAGGGCTTGCACGCGCTCAAAGCTGCAATACGGATCGTTGCGGCTGCCCACCAGCAGGGCCGGGAACGGCAGCGGCTGGCGTGCAATGGGCGCCCAGCCGTGGATCTGCGCGGCCAGATCGGGCCGCTCCACATCGCCCGGTGCCACCAGCAACGCACCCAACACGCGGTGCGCGTTGGCCGAATGCGCAGCCCACCACGCGGTGAGAACGCAGCCCAGGCTGTGCGCCACCAGCACCACGGGGCCGTCGGCATCGACCACGGTTTCTTCCAGCCGCGCCGACCAGTCACCGCGCAGCGGGCGCATCCAGTCGTGCTGCTCCACGCGCTGGTAGCCGTGCACAGCCTCCCAGCGGCTTTGCCAGTGGTCGGGGCCGGAGTTCTGCCAGCCGGGCAGCAACAGGATGTTGGACGCCTTCATTACTATCAATTTAATAGCTGTTAGCGCTTGTCCATCAAGCGCCAGGTGCCATTTTTGCCATGGAAGATGCAGCAGCAGGCATGTTTTTCACGCGGTCCACCATCTCTTGTGCAAACTCGACAAACGCCTGGCTGCCCTTGGCCGCCGGGTCAAACACCACGCCGGGCAAGCCGTAGCTGGGCGCTTCGGCCAGGCGCACGTTGCGCGGGATCACGCTGTTGAACACCTTCTCGCCAAAGTGGCCCTTGAGCTGGTCGCTGACCTGCTGCTGCAAGGTGATGCGCGGGTCGAACATCACGCGCAGCAGGCCGATGATCTGCAGGTCGGCATTGAGGTTGGCGTGCACCTGCTTGATGGTGTTGACCAGGTCGGTCAGCCCTTCGAGCGCGAAGTACTCGCACTGCATGGGCACGATCACGCCATGGGCGCTGCACAGGCCGTTGAGGGTGAGCATGCTCAAGCTGGGCGGACAGTCGATGAGCACGAAATCGAAGTCGGTATCGGCCTCGGCCAGCGCTGCCTTGAGGCGCTTTTCGCGGTGCTCCAGCGCCACCAGCTCCACCTCGGCGCCCGCCAGTTCGCGGTTGGCGCCCAGCACCCAGTAGCCACATTTTTCCGACAGCACGGCAGCCTCTTTGACCGAGGCGGATTCGAGCAGCACGTCATACACCGTGAGATCGAGGCTGCGCTTGTCCACGCCCGAGCCCATGGTGGCGTTGCCCTGCGGGTCCAGGTCCACCATCAACACGCGCTGGCCGATCTTGGCCAGGCCCGCAGCAAGGTTGACGGTGGTGGTGGTCTTGCCAACGCCACCCTTTTGGTTGGCAACGCAGAAAATTTTGGCCATGTGGGTGTTGCAGTCCGTGTTGTTGTTGTCGTTGTTTTATTTGGAGATGGCGAGCTTGATGCCAAAGCCGATCAGAAAGACGCCCGCCACCTTTTCCAGCACGCGGCCGATGCGCGGGTTGGCGCGCATGCGTTCGGCCAGGTGGTGCGTGAGCAGCACGGCGACCAGCCCGTAGATAAACGTCAGCACCGCCACCGTCGCCGCCATCACGCCAAAGGTCAGCAAGCCCTGGTGCCGGGCCGGGTCCACAAACAGAGGGAAGAACGCCATGTAAAACACGATGGCCTTGGGGTTGAGCAAGGTGATCAGGCCGGCCTGTTTGAAGTAGTGGCGCGGCTGGATGTTGAGGATGGGTTGTGCGCCGGGTTTGGCCGTCAGCATCTTGAAGCCCAGCCAGGCCAGGTAGGCCGCGCCCAACCACTGAACTGCATTGAACGCCGTGGGGTACGTGGCCAGCAGCGCCGCCACACCGGCCACCGCGGCCCACATCAACACCTGGTCACCCGCGATCACCCCCATCGTGGCCGCCAGGCCGCCCCGCACGCCGCCCTTGCTGGTGGAGGTGATAAGCGCCAGATTGCCGGGGCCCGGAATGAGCAGGAACAACACAATGGCGGCGACAAAGGCGCCGTAGTCTGCGATGCCGAACATGATCTCTCCCGGTGTGCTGGACGGGTGCGCAGATGGATGCACCCGAAGTGAGGTGCCGAGTTTACGCGACCACCCCGCCCCGGCCGCTGACAAGATAGCGGCCGACGGTCAGACCGGCTTCATCCAGATGATGCAGCGCTCGGCGTCGAGGCCTGGGACGGTGAGCTGTTCCACGTGAAACACCGACACATCGGTGGGCAGGGCCGTAATTTCATCCTCGGGGTGCTTGCCCTTCATGGCCAGCCAGACCCCGTGCGATGCCACCAGCGCGGCGCGCGACCAGGTCACAAAGTCAGGCAAAGAGGCAAAGGCGCGGCAGCTGATGATGTCAAAGGGGGTCGTCAGCGTCTCGACCCGCGCGTGCACGCCATGCAGGTTGCGCAGCTTCAGCGCCACCGCCGCCTGCTGGATGAACGCCGCCTTTTTGCCCACGGTGTCTACGCAGCTCACATCCACTTCCGGGCAGCAGATGGCAAACACAACACCGGGCAAACCTCCGCCCGAGCCAACGTCGAGCAAGCGCACAGCGTGGTGGCCCTGCCCTGCAAGCACAGCAACATGGCGGCGCAACGGCGGTACAGCGGCAAGGCTGTCCAGCAGATGGTGCGTCATCATCTCCTGCGGATCGCGCACCGAGGTCAGGTTGTAGACCTTGTTCCACTTCTGCAGCAGGGCCAGAAAATCCATCAACAGGGTGATCTGGGCGTCGGTCAGACCCAGGGCCAAGGCATCGGCCCCTGCCTGCAGCTGTTGGCGCAAGCTGTCGTTTGTCACTGCCATCGTCATGCCACCACTTCCCCTTCTGCCTTGGCAGCCGCAGCCACCGCAAACTCCTTGAACCCGCCCTTCTTGAGATGCACCATCAGCAGCGAGATCGCCGCCGGCGTGATGCCCGTGATGCGGGAGGCGTGGCCCAGGGTTTCGGGCCGGTGGCGACTGAGCACCTGGCGTGCCTCGATGCTCAGGGCGGTGACCTGCATGTAGTCCAGCTCGGCTGGCAAGCGGAGCTTTTCGAAGTGCGCGGCGCGCCCCACCTCATCCCGTTGCCGGTCGATGTAGCCCGAATACTTGGCGGCAATCTCTACCTGCTCCACCACGGGTTCGCTCAAATCGCCCAGCGTTTCACGTGAAACATCGTTGGTCGCGTATTTGCCACCATCCATGGACATCAGGTTGGTGTAGTTCACGTCCGGGCGGCGCAGCAGTTCGAACAGGTTGTATTCATGCTCGATGCTCTTGCCCAACACCCGCTCGGACTCCGCCGCTGGCAGGCTGCGCGGGTTCACCCAGGTAGCTTTCAGGCGTTCTGTTTCACGTGAAACAGCATCGCGCTTGCGGCTGAACGCATCCCAGCGCGCATCGTCCACCAGGCCCATACGGCGTCCCACTTCGGTCAGACGCATGTCGGCGTTGTCCTCCCGCAGTTGCAGGCGGAACTCGGCCCGGCTGGTGAACATGCGGTAGGGCTCGGTCACGCCCTTGGTGATCAGGTCGTCCACCAGCACGCCCAGGTAGGCCTCGTCGCGGCCAGGCAGCCAAGGCGCGTCGCCCCGGCACTGCAGGGCGGCGTTGATGCCTGCGAACAGGCCCTGGGCCGCCGCCTCTTCATAACCGGTGGTGCCGTTGATCTGCCCGGCAAAGAACAGGCCCTGGATCTGGCGGGTTTCAAAACTGCTCTTGAGCGAGCGCGGGTCAAAGTAGTCGTACTCAATGGCGTAGCCGGGGCGCAGGATGTGCGCGTTCTCCAGCCCCTTCATGCTGCGCACCAGCTCGTACTGGATGTCGAATGGCAAGCTGGTACTGATGCCGTTGGGGTAGAACTCGTGCGTGGTCAGCCCCTCGGGCTCTAGAAAAATCTGGTGGCTGTCCTTGTCAGCAAAGCGGTTGATCTTGTCTTCCACGCTGGGGCAGTAACGCGGGCCCACGCCCTCGATCTTGCCGGTGAACATGGGGCTGCGGTCAAAGCCGCTGCGGATGATCTCGTGCGTGCGCTCGTTGGTTTGCGTCACCCAGCAAGGCATCTGGCGCGGGTGCATTTCTGCGTTGCCCATGAAGCTGAACACGGGCACCGTACCCTCGTTCACACCACCGGGCATGCCGTCGCCGGGCTGCTCGGTACACTTCGAGAAGTCGATGCTGCGCCCATCCAGCCGGGGCGGCGTGCCGGTCTTCAGGCGCCCCTGGGGCAGCTTTAGCTCCTTGAGGCGTGCCGACAGCGACACGGCAGGTGGGTCACCCGCCCTGCCCGCCGCGTAGTTGTTCAGCCCCACGTGGATCTTGCCGTCCAGGAACGTCCCGGCGGTGAGCACCACCGTGCGCGAGCGGAACCGGATACCCACCTGCGTGACGGCGCCCACCACGCGGTCGCCCTCCACCATCAGGTCGTCCACAGCCTGCTGGAACAGCCACAGGTTCGGCTGGTTCTCCAGCATCCGGCGGATGGCCGCCTTGTACAGAATGCGGTCGGCCTGCGCCCGCGTGGCCCGCACGGCGGGGCCTTTGGAGCTGTTGAGGATGCGGAACTGGATGCCACCCTCGTCCGTGGCCAGCGCCATCGCCCCGCCCAGCGCATCCACCTCTTTCACCAGGTGGCCCTTGCCGATGCCGCCAATGCTGGGGTTGCAGCTCATCTGGCCCAGCGTCTCGATGTTGTGGGACAGCAGCAGGGTTTTACTGCCCATGCGCGCAGCGGCCAGCGCGGCCTCGGTGCCTGCATGGCCACCGCCGACAACGATCACATCAAATTCCTGGGGGTACAACATGGGGACACTCCGGGGCCTGGCGGGCCCGACAATCAAAACACCCGGTGCGCTAGGGTGCCCTGTCAAAGGCGCCGCACACCGGCCCTGCTGGTGGTGGGCGCACTTGGCGCCCCAGCAGGCAACCCGCGATTTTCCCACTTTGCGCAGGCCGTGTCTGTTTCCAGCCCCCTCACCCTCTTCCTGACCGAGTTGCTTGGCGTCCCGCCTCCGGCCGTGGAGACCTGGTGGGTACGCGCCGAACGGCGCTTGCTGGAGCGTGGCCAGCCCCTGCTGCGGGCGGGCGAACACTGGCGGCACCTGTGGTGGGTGGAGCGCGGCGCCCTGCGGCTGTACTACCTGGACCGCGACGGCGCAGAGTCCAACAAGAACTTCTTTCTGGACGGCGCCCTGTGCTGGCCCATCACTCCCACGCTGCGCCATCAGCCGGTGATGTTTCACGTGGAACCACTGGAAGACAGCGTGGTGTGGGCGCTGCCCTTGCCCGTCGATCCAGGTGAGCCGCTGCCCAGCGCGGGCTGGGCACCCTGGGCCGCGCTGGAGCACCGGGTGCTCTGCGCCCTGCTCGACGGCAAGATGCAGCGCGAACAGGAGTTCTTGCAGCTCAGCGCCCGCCAGCGCTACGCCCGTTTGCTGGAGCAACACCCGCAGTGGGCCGAGCGCATCGCCCTGAAACACCTGGCCTCGTACCTGGGTGTGACCGATGTTTCACTGTCCCGCCTGCGCAGCGAGATGGGGCTTATCAAAGGATAAGGCGCAGAGCACGGGCCTTCGGCAGAGTGCAGGCATCTCCCCTAAGGCCCGCCCATGACCACTGCCCAACACGCCCACCACACGCCCGTCCCGCTCTCCCTCATCCCCCACGCCCTCGCCGTGTTGTGGCTCGGCCTCATGGCCGGGTTCTTCGGCACCTACAGCGCCAACGTTAACCTGGCCATGTTGCAGATGGACGGCGCCACCTACGCCACCGTGCAGTCCGCCTTCAACCGCAACGTCCGGCACGCCCTGTTCTTTGCGCTGTTCTTTGGCCCACCGCTGTGGTGTGCGCTGGCCCTGGCTACCGCCTGGCGTGAACACCGCACACTGTGGTGGCGCCTGCTGGCCGTGGTCGGCGTGGCCTACCTGCTGGGCATTGTGTTCTTCACCCAGCAGGTCAACCTGCCCCTGAACTACACAACAGAAGCCTGGAACCCCAAGGCCCTGCCCGCCGACTGGGCCAAAGTGCGTGACCAGTGGAATGCCGCCAACCTGTGGCGTGCGCTGCTCAGCCTGGGTTGCTTTGCCACAGCGCTGGGGACGCTGGTGGGGCGGCTTGCCGGTCGCGGCACGTAGATCGCTACATCCGCCCCGAACACCGTGCAGCCACACCGCGGAATAACCCTGCCCGGCCTGCCTCGCTTGCAGGATTCCTGCCGCACGCCTGTGATTCAATCGCAGGCACCATGCCACACACCACTCCCTCCCTCCTCATCTTTGCCGGCAGCACGCGCCAGCAATCCTTCAACCGCAAACTGGCCCACGCCACCGCCGCCATCGCACGCGACGCGGGCGCCACCGTCACGCTGCTGGAGCTGTCCGAGTTCGACATCCCGCTGTACAACGCCGACCTCGAAGCCCAGGGCACGCCGACCGACGTGATCCGACTCAAAGAAATTTTGTGGCAGCACCCCGCCTGGGTCATCTGCTCGCCCGAGTACAACGGCAGCTACACCGCCCTGCTCAAGAACACCATCGACTGGGCCTCCAGCCCCGTCAAAGGCAACCCTGACTGGCAGGACGGCGGCAAGAGCTTTCGCGGCAAGGTGGTGGGCATGCTCAGCGCGTCGCCGGGGGCACTGGGCGGCCTGCGCTCGCAAAGCCATCTGGCCCCCTTGCTCATCAACGCCGAATGCTGGCTGGCGCCCAAGGCGTTTGCACTGGGCTCGGCCGGCAGCGCGTTTGACGACAGCGGCGCCCTCATCCAGCAAGCCCACCGCGACCGCGTGCGCGCCGTGGTCGACCAGGTGCTGTGGGCATCCAGCCGCCTGCACGGCGACGCTGCCGCTGGCCAGTGAACACCAAAATTTGAGTCAAATTGGCCTCTAGCGCTTGCCCGACAAGCACCAGAAGCTACAAAAACAATAGCAATCACCCATGAACTGCCGCCCCGGCTGCGGCGCCTGCTGCACCGCCCCCTCCATCAGCTCGCCCATCCCGGGCATGCCGCAGGGCAAACCTGCGGGGGTGCGGTGCGTTCAACTGGGGGACGATGCGCGCTGCCGCATTTTTGGGCAGCCTGAGCGACCGGCGGTGTGCGGCGGGTTGATGCCACAGGTGGAAATGTGCGGAACCAGCAATGGGCAGGCCCTGGCGTATCTGACGCAGCTGGAGCGGCTGACGCAGCCCGGAAGTATTGACCAACCGGTGGCGTAGCCGGTCCTCCTTCCATCGGGCGAGGTACCCACTACTTCATCGAGTGCAGCCCGACTTTGTTGCCCTCGGTGTCCACAAAATGGGCAAAGAAGCCAAAGTCATTGCCAATCTCCGTCTTGGGCACCACCACCGCCCCACCCGCCTGCTCCACGCGCGCCAGCATCGGGGCCAGGTCATCACCGCCGTTCAGGTACACCATCGTCCCGTTTTGCGACGGCACGCTGCCCTCGCCCTGCACGAGGGCGCCACCGATGGCGGTAGGGTCGGTCGACAACATGCCCATTTTGGTCGTGCCCATTTCCATGGGCGCAATCGTGATGTCCAACACCGTCTCGTAGAAAGTCTTGGCGCGGGTGAAGTCGGTCACAGGGATCTCGAACCAGCTCAAGGCATGGGGCATAGGGCTCTCCTTGGGGTTGGGAAATCGAAAACCAGCACTGTGAACTTGTACGCTGACCAGCGCAATGGTGGCGCGTCACCTGGCGCCACTGGCCTTTTGTCGTTTGTACATTTCGTAAGCGACACCGGCCACCACCAGATTCGCAATCCCTAAACCCAGAAAACCAAGCACTCCCGCTCGCCAAAGGTTTGTGTGTGCTGTATTCAACGCTTGAGTATTGAAGCGAAGAACCCGCAAATGAGCGTCAAGACGCTCGGCTTCCGGCGGGCTCAGCTGGGAACGGTCCGCCAAAAATCGATCTTCCAAATCTGAAATCACCGCTGCGGTGGGGTGTTTGATGAGCGGGATCTGCACGAAACAGTAGCCAGCCAGGGAGAGCGCCAATAGTGCAAGGCTCAGAGATACGAGGAACAGACGCATGGTGAAGCTACCGGTGACGGGCGAGCGGAGGATTCCACGCAGCGCGCTGAATCACCACCCGGTACCCGTCCGCATCCTCAAACGTGCAGCCCTGCTGGCTCCAGTATGGATTGAACGATTCGACCTCCTTAAAGCCAGCGCCACGCATCGCCTGGCAACGTTCCGTCCACGCCTGATGATCGGGAACATAGAAGACAAACAGATCTTCGGGCGTTGACTGCGGCGTCACTGGGTGTCGGCGGCAGACGGTGAACTCAAAGTGGAAATCCGCGTCGCGAAGGCCCAGCATGGTCCCATCGAAGCCATCGTGGTCCGCAAAGTGGGCGAGTTCTTCAAAGCCCAGGCCTTGCTTGTACTGGGCGACAGTGCGGCAAAGGTCCAGCACGGGGCGCGCGATTCGCAGATGAATGCTCATAACTGGGGTGGTTGGTGGGCGCGGCCTCACTATAGCCACCGCAACAAGAAGACCCACGTGGAAGGACCGTGTTTTTTGGCCTGGAATTTGGCTTGATGGCAATGCCACACCCACCGCCAACTGCCACTCCCTTCCTTCTTCAAGGCTTCGGCAGCGCCCGGTCCTCCCGGCACGCCTTCAACGGCTTCGCCGTGGCTGATGCAATGCGCAGCACCCGCCCGTCGCTGCGGTCCACCACCACCTTCATGCACGCACACCCGTAGCCATAGTGGCCATTGGTTTTCTTCCACTGCGCGTCGGTGAACACGGGCCAGTCGCCTTCGGCACTGTCTCCGCCCTGGGTGGAGACTACCCACTCGCCATCACGGTCGGTCAGGGTGGCGTTGTTGGGGGTGGGGTTGTGAAACCAGCCGCAGCGGTTTTCCAGCGGCTGGGCAACACCAGCGGCGGATAGCGGTGTTTGCGATTGGGCCTGGACTGGGGTCGCCCACGGCACCAGCGCGAACAAGAGCATTGCCACCGCCGCCTTCGCGCCGTTCCCCATCCGGCCCACGCGCGGGGTTGCTTGCGCGCGCTGGGTTGCGTACAAAGCGGCCATCTCTGCATCCTTTCCATTTCAGATCAAAAGTGCTTCTAGCGCTTATACAGCAAGCGCTGGCAGCTATCAAAACAAAAGCGACTGCGGAGACCTTGTCACAAGACAGCGACCTCCAACGTCTGTAAAAGACCCGCAGGTCTCTCACGCACACCACCATGACCACACAGCCCGCATCCGCCGCCCCACCCGCCACCGACCCCTTCACCACCCTGCGCCCCCGCCTTTTCGGCATTGCCTACCGCATGCTGGGCGTGCGCGCCGATGCCGAGGATGTGCTGCAGGACGCCTGGCTGCGCTGGAGCCGCCAGGACCCCACCGCGCTGCAGTCGGCCGAGGCCTGGCTGGTGACGGTGGTCACGCGGCTGTCCATCGACCGGCTGCGGGCACTGAAGGCCGAGCGCGAGGCCTATGTGGGCTGGTGGCTGCCCGAGCCGCTGGTGGAGCTGCGCGACCACACCACCGGCGACGCGCAACACCACAACACACCGGAGGCAGCCGCCGAGCTGGCGGGCGAGCTGTCGGTGGCGTTTATGTACGTGCTGGAGCGCCTGGGGCCCGAGGAGCGCGCTGCATTCTTGCTGCGCCAGGTGTTTGACTACGACTACCCCGAGATCGCCGCACAGCTGGGGAAAACCGAGGCCAGCTGCCGCCAGATGGTGCACCGCGCCAGCGAACGTGTGCAGCAGGCGCGCACACGCTTTGAGGTGCCCCACGCCGTGCACCACCAGTTGCTGCAGCGTTTCATGCTGGCCGCCAAAAGTGGCGACCGCAACGCCATCGAGGCGCTGCTGAGCGAAGACGCGCAGCTGATTGGCGACGGCGGCGGCAAGGTACCGTCCTTCCCCAAGCCGCTGGTGGGGCCGTTTCGCATTGCCAACCTGTACTGGGCGCTGTTCCGCCGCCTGGGTGCGCAGGTGGCGTACCGCATGGCGCTCATCAATGGCGAGCCGGGGCTGCTGCGCTATGTGGATGGCCACCTTGAATCGGCGCAGGCATTTGTGACGGACGGGGAGCAGATAGTGGCCATCTACGCCGTGCGCAATCCGGACAAGCTGGCGGGCATTCCGGCCACGCTGGGGTGAAATCTCTTTGGAGATTTTTGGCGCCCCGTGTCACAGCGTCAGACCTGGCAACGTCTAACCAGTATGAAAGGCAGCAACACCACCGCCGCCTTCATGCCCAAGGTTTATCTACCCCGGACCATTGCCACCTACATCCAAGGAACCGCCATGTCATCGACCACCCAACACACCGCCCGCCTGCCCTATCACAAGCTGTCTTCCAAAGCCTTCATGGGCTTGGTGAGCCTTTCCGAAACCATCAAGAAGGGCCCGCTGGGCGCGCGCCTGGCCGAGCTGGTGTTTCTGCGCGTGTCGCAGATCAACGGCTGCGCATACTGCATGGACATGCACTGGACCTACCTGGTCAAGGACGGCATGGACCCGCGCCACCTGAACGCCGTGGCAGGGTGGCGCGAGGCGCCGTTCTTCGGTGAACGTGAACGCGCCGCGTTCCGCTGGGCCGAGATCATCACCGCCACGCCCCACAGCGATGCGAGCGACGAGGAATACGCCAAGCTGCAGACGGTGTTCAACGAAGCGGAAATCTCCGAACTGGGCTTTGCCATTGGCGTGATCAATGCGTGGAACCTGATCAACGCGGGCATGCGGGCGCCGATTCCGCAAGCGGGCTGAGCACAGGCGCAGGGCTTTTGCGCAGCGCAACCCCTGGCAATTACTCGATTGACGATCTGGCATCGCTCGGCCAGACTCGTCGCCATTGATGGGCCGCTGGTTCTGCGGGCGGCAATGCCGCGATGCAGCAATGGCCATATTGGCGCCCTGGGCAGCCCATGCCCACCTTCGAGAAAGCCCCATGAAACCCCTGCACCGAGCCACCATCGCCCTGATGGCGACCCTCGCGGCTGCCACCTGTGCTGCCCAATCCCCGGCCCAGGCCATCTCCACCACGCGCCAGGCTGACCGCATCACCTGGTCGGCTGCGGCCCCCCACGGTGCCGCCAAGCTGCGGCTGGCCCGCCCGGATGGCACGGTCAGCGACCTGCTGTTTGCGCGCGGCCCCGTGGTGCTGGAGCCCCAGCGTGCAGGGCTGGCCGATGGCCGCTATTTTTATGAATTGAGCCTGGAGCCCCCTGCGGCCATGGACCCCGCCCAGGCCCAGGCCACGATGCAGCAGCGCATCACGGCGGGCTCGTTCGTGGTCATTCAGGGCCAGTTGGTGGTGGATGCGACCGAGCCAGGCGCCCCTGTGCTGCCCACCAAGACCGGCAGCACCTTCACCACCAAGGACCAGGTGGTGGCCGACGACCTGATCGTGCAGGGCAGCCTGTGCGCGGGCTTTGATTGCGTCAACAACGAATCCTTTGGCTTTGACACGCTCCGGCTCAAGGAGAACAACCTCGGCATTCATTTCGACGACACCAGCGTTGGCACCTTTCCGGCCAACGACTGGCGGATCCGTGTCAATGACACCGCCTCGGGCGGGGCATCGTATTTCACGGTCGAGGATGCCACGGCCAACCGCCAGGTCTTCACCGTCAGTGCTGGCGCCCCCAGCAACAGCCTGTACGTCAGCTCGACGGGCCGGCTGGGCCTGCGCACTGCCACGCCGGTGCTGGACGTGCACACACTGACCGGCAACACCCCCGCCATTCGGCTGGAGCAGTCGTCGGCAGGCGGCTTCACGGCGCAGACCTGGGACATCGGCGCCAACGAGGCCAACTTCTTCGTGCGCGACGTCACCAACGGCTCGCGCCTGCCCTTGCGCATTCGCCCCGGCGCGCCCACCAGCAGCCTGGACATTGCGGCCTCGGGCGCAGTGGGCATAGGCACCGCTTCGCCCGGCGCGGCGCTGCACGTCCGGCGCACCGATGGCACGGCCCAGGTGCTGGTGCAGGAAACCAGCGGCACAACGGCCCCGCGCACGCTGCTGAACCTGGCCAACAACGGGCCAGCCGTGCTGCGCTTTACCACGGCACCGGCCACGGGCTGGGACATGACGTCAGGCACCGCGCTCACGCTGGCCACCCAGGGCGCTGGCACCCCCCAGTTCACGCTGGCGGCCAACGGCAACCTGGCCATCACCGGCACGCTGAGCACAGGCTCCAGCCGCACGCTCAAGACCGGCATCGAGCCGGTCAATGGCACCGCCCTGCTGGAGAAAGTGCTGGCCCTGCCGCTCTACCACTGGCGCTACAAATCCAGCCCCACACAAGAGCGCCACGTCGGCCCCATGGCCGAGGACTTCCGCAAGATCTTCCAGCTGGGGCAGGACGACAAAAGCCTGGCCCCCGGCGATCTGGCCGGCGTGACCCTGGGCGCCGTGCAGGCGCTGGCCCGCAAGGTGAACGAGCGCGAGGCAGACATCGCCGCGATCCGGGCCCGCATCTCCCTGCTCGAAGCGCAGATGGCCCCAACGGGCGCGCCGGGCGCTTCGGGCGTGCCCACCAAGACCGCCACGCCCGCAGCACGCTAGGGATTGTCAACATGCCTGCCCACCATTGCTTGCCCCTCCTGACCAGGCTGCGGCCGCGCACTGCCGCCCTGGTTGCCGCCACCCTGGCATCCCTGCTGAGCCCACCCCTCGTGCACGCACAAACCGGCAGCGAAGCGCAGCCCCCCGCCATTGCGGCACGGCTTCAGGCCACCCGGCTGGAGTGGACCTCCACCGCACCCCATGGCCGCGCCGTGCTGCGCATCGCCCGCGAGGGCGATGCGCCCCAGGACCTGGTGCTGTCCGGCCCGCTGGTGTTGTCGCTGCAAGACCATCCCTTGCCCGACGGGCGCTACACCTACGAGTTGACGCTGGCCCCCACCACCGCTGCCGTGCGGCCCGACGATGCAACCCCCGTGGCGGCCAACCCCGTGGGTGCCTCCAGCGCTACCGGGCCCAGGGGCGCCATGCTGGCCGGCAATGTGTCGGTGGCGGGCGGCGCGTTTGTGCTGCCACCCGCACTTTTGCCCCCGGGCGAAGGGGATACAGCCGACGGCCCCACCGCGCAGTCCGCCCCATCTTCAAAGGCCGCCCGCACCCTCCGCCTTGCCACCAAAGACCAGTTGGTCGCCGACGACCAGATCGTGCAAGGCAGCATCTGCATGGGGTTTGACTGCGTCAACAACGAGAGCTTTGGCTTCGACACCCTGCGCCTGAAGGAAAACAACCTGCGCATCAAGTTTGAAGACACCAGTGCGGGCGCGTTTCCCGGCAACGACTGGCAGATCATCGCCAACGACAGCGCCAGCGGCGGGGCCAGCTACCTCGGCATCGACGATGTCACAGGCAGCTTGACCCCCGTGCGCTGGCTGGCCGGAGCGCCCGCCAACAGCCTGGTTGTGGACCCGCAAGGGCGCGTGGGGGTGGGCACCGGCGTACCCGTGCTTGATCTGCATGTGCTGTCCTCCAACACCCCGGCGCTTCGGCAAGAGCAGAACAACACCAACGGCTACACAGCCCAGACCTGGGATGTGGCGGGCAACGAAGCCAATTTCTTCGTGCGCGATGTCACCGGAGGCTCCCTCCTTCCCCTACGCATCCGGCCGGGGGCGCCACATGCCAGCGTTGATATTGCGGGCAACGGCAGCGTGGGCCTGGGCACGCCGCGCCCTGCTGCCCCGTTGCACCTGCGGCGCGCGGACGGCAGCGGAGCCCTGCTGGTGGACAACACCAGCGCCACCGCCCTGCCCCGCGTGCAGATGGAGCTGCAGAACAACGGCGCCATCGCTGCGCGGCTTGCACATGGCACAGGCACCGCATACTGGACGCAACACGCTACGGCTTCGGCCTTCAGCCTGGCGCCCAGCGGCAGTGGCAGCAATGCGCTGTCGATGCAGGCAGGCGGCGGCCTGGTGGTGGCCGGCACGCTCAGCCAGGGCTCCAGCCGCACGCTCAAACACGACATCAGCCCCGCCCCGGTCCATGCAGTCCTTGGCGAAGTGTTGAACCTGCCGCTGTATGCCTGGCGCTACCTGAGCGATCTCAACGCCAGCCTGCACCTGGGGCCCATGGCCGAGGATGTACACCAGCGCTTTCAGGTGGGCGCCAGCCCCCGGACGCTTGCGCCCAGCGATGTCGCCGGCCTTGCGGCCGCCACGGTCCAGGCCCTCCACCAGAAGCTGGCCGCCAAGGATGCAGAACTCATGGCCCTGGCCGAACGCCTTTCGGCCCTGGAGCAGCAGCTCGCGCGCAAGAACGGGGGCGCGCGATGACGGCCCGCGCAGCGCAGGCACTGCGCACCGGATTGCGCCGCCTCACCACATGGATCGGCGTTGCCAGCCTGGTGCTGTGGGCTGCCAGCGTCGCCGCGCAGGACATCACCGTCACCCCGTCCAGCATTCCCACACCGGCGCTGGGTGTGCCCTACAGCGTGACCTTTGTCGCCAGCGATGGTGTGGCGCCCTACCAGTTCCTCGTCAGCGCAGGGCTTCTTCCGGCGGGCCTGAGCCTGTCGGGCACGGGCGATCTCACGGGCACGCCCACCAGCTCGGCGCCCTACAGCTTCACCATCACAGTGTCCGACGCCCTGGGGCGCGAGCTGGACCTGCTGGGTGCGGGCACCGTGACAGGTGCGCTGACCATCACCCCTCCGCCCGTGCTGGTCGCGAACACCGCATACAGCGGACAGATCCAGGTCACCGGCGGCACAGGCCCCTACACCTTCACCGTGAACTCCGGCCCCCTGCCCCCGGGCATGACCTTGGGGCCCAACGGCCTGCTGAGCGGAACACCGACCATACCGGGGCTCTATGTCCTGGTCATCCAGGTCACGGACGCCAACGGCCTGTCCTCCACCATCACACTGAACCTCCAAGTGATGGCCCTCTCCACGGGGATTCCGGTGAACGATCCATGGATGCTGGTGCTGGCGGCCCTGGGACTGGGCTGGCTGGGGCGGCGCCAGATACGGCAGCAGCAAGGACACGGGCGCTGATAGACCGGGCTGGGCCCCAGGGCACAGGAATTTGAACAAAATTCGGCCCTGGCGCTTAATGGATGGACTTAGGAAGCTATTATTTTCATAGCATTCACAAAAAGCGAAGCACCTGTAGCCTGCCTGACAGACTCGCCCGCCCTACCGCCCTACAGTGGGTGTCCTACCCCCACCATCGGAGACACCCCATGCTTAACATCCCTTCGCTGCAAGACAGCGTCAGCCCCGAAGAATGGCAGCTGCGCTGCGACCTGGCCGCGTGCTACCGGCTCGTTGCGCTGTACGGCTGGAGCGACCTGGTCTTCACCCACATCAGCGCCAAACTGCCCGAATCGGTGTCGGGTCCGGGCGAGCACCAGTTCCTCATCAACCCCTACGGCCTCATGTTCGACGAGATCACGGCATCGAGCCTGATCAAGGTGGACATGCAATGCAACAAGCTGCACGACTCGCCCTTCCCCGTGAACCCGGCCGGTTTTGTGATCCACAGCGCCGTGCACGAGGCCCGGCCCGAAGCCGGCTGCGTGCTGCACACCCACACGCGTGCCGGTGTGGCCGTCAGCGCCCAGAAGGGCGGCGTGCTGCCCATCAGCCAGCAAAGTACCTTCGTGCTGGGCTCGCTGGCGTACCACGCGTACGAGGGCGTGGCCTTCCGCGACGAAGAAAAGCCACGCCTGCAGGCCGACCTGGGCGAGGCCAACTTCCTCATGCTGCGCAACCACGGGCTGCTCACCGTGGGCAAGACGATTGCCGACGCGTTCCTGTCGATGTACACCTTCGAGAACACTTGCCGCATTCAGATCGACGCGCAGGCAGGTGGCGAATTGATCGCCGTAAACCCCCAGATCGTGAGCGGCGTGGCCCAGGCCATGCGTGTGCAGACGGGCGGCCTGGGCGGCGCCTTTGCCTGGCCTGCACTACTGCGAAAGGTGCAGCGCGACCTGCCAGGCTGGAATACCTGAGACGTCCTACAGCCCCCGACAGCGGGTGAGGTAAATACCCCTTGATGGCGTCAATACGCTGGCGCGGAGGGCCTCACTAACATGGGTCTGGTTGTGCGAGGTGGGCTGGTTGGTGGCGCAATGAGAAATTGGGCAGTTTTGCCCCGGGTATGTAAGCGCCCATATGGTCGTCCGAGATGCGACAAGCAATAAAGCCTCTGGGAGGTCCATCAGGCGATGCCCGCTAGCAAAAAACTAGCAGACCGAGATCAAGACTCCATCGCAACTATCCTATTCCACAGTCGTGCCTTGACGTATTCTTTTGCCTCTTCCTCGGAGTCAGCCGGAAAGACACAATAATTTTCATTGTCGAGCAGGTTCATCCAGGAAAAATCCTCATCGAGAAATGCAGCCTCTAACTCGTGGCGAATTTTCTGACGATACTCTCCGTTTGCCAGAGAAGCCACCAAAGCCGCCTCCTCACGCTCTTGCGACAAGCCGACATCTACCGACATGATGGAAACCAGTAGATTCTTGAGAACTGGATATTGATTCATTCGTTATCTCGCAGGGAAAATTGTCACAGGCTCCCACCGATTTGTGAGCGGATTGAACCCATAAGTAGCCTGAACGCTCCTGAGGTTTTCAATCAACTTCGGCGCCCCTTGCAATGTTGGATCAA
Organism: Acidovorax sp. NN32; assembly: GCF_057597245.1. Classification (NCBI taxonomy): domain Bacteria; kingdom Pseudomonadati; phylum Pseudomonadota; class Betaproteobacteria; order Burkholderiales; family Comamonadaceae; genus Acidovorax; species Acidovorax sp. NN32. The sequence continues at coordinate 90,120 of NZ_CP199679.1, read as the reverse complement.
GCTTACTGCCACCGATACGGGCATAACCTCGCCCCAAGTTGTAACCAAGATCACCGACATCCTCTGGAGTTAGCGTTACATACTGAGCCCCAGGGTTCTGAGTGATCTTTGTGGCCAAAGTGCCGTTGTTTCGAATGGCATCATCGGCGTAAGCTAAAAGTTGATCGGAATGGAAAGCGGAAGACATAGGGGGCAAGATGACCTTACCGCTCTTTCCATCAATCTTCACATGCCCATCGGGGGCAATCCCAGTTAGCGATCTATACATCAGCTGCGGATCTGTGACTGAGCCGCCGTGACGCTCAATTGAGTGCGCATCAGGATGCGCAGTTAACATATCTAAACGCTGTCGACTAATTGGGCGCTGCGGACCAACAAAATGCCGTTCCAATTCATTGCTACCGTATGAGCGCGACACATCGTTCGTCTTGCGGGTATCCCTCAGCCTCTCCAAATCCCCCACAGCCCCCCACTCGAACGCTGCGCTTCGTCGCGCCGCATCCCCAGACCCCACCGGCATCACATCGGCCAGTGTATTCAATCCCATCCGCGCGCTGGTGCCCAGGTTGCCCAGCGCCACTCGCCCAGCCGGGATGGCCGCTACCCCGCCCAATAGTCCGCCTACTTCCAACGCCGCTTGCGCAGCCGTGAAGCCTGCCGCCGTCCAACCATCACCGAACCGGTTCTCGCTGGCGGTTCTCAGCTGGTCCAGGGTTTGTCCCACGGGCTGCAGCATCTGGCCCAGGCTTTGCTGGATGGCGATGGCCCCAGGATTGTTGCTTTGCAGGCTCATGCGCTCTTGCAGGTCTGCCTGGATGGCGGTGTAGGCTTCTGTACCGTTGATGACCAATGCGGGCAGTGCCGCCAGTCCGCTGGCCGGGCGAGCCCACATGCCGTTGACGACTCCGTTCACCCCAAGCTGCACGGCTCCGTCAATCAGCATGGCGCCGGTTTGTATTGCGTTGCCTACGCTTTGCGACCAACTGCTCGACGGTTTGTCGCTGACCCAGACCTGCTCGCGCATGCCGGTGGGGTTGCCCAGGGCATCCACTCCACCCCCTGGCACGTCAACCATGCGGCCGCTCCAGGTGGGTGTCAAACCTGCGTAGCTGGCAGAGCGTCCACCGTACTGGGTATAGATCTCGGCAGCCTGCTCGGGGCTCATACCTTGTTGGCGCGCCTCGCTGGCTTGCTGGGCCAGCGCCTCCCGCTGGGCCCGCCCCGCACTCTCCTGCGCAATCGCCCGCCCACCCAGCTGCGCCGCGCCTGTATCCGACAGATCAAACTGCAGCACCTGCCCCGGCTGCACGATGGGCACGCCCTGCGCGTTGAGCTGTATCTGACCGCTAGCCAGCAACTGACCGTAGGCCGCTATCTGCTGCTGCTTGTCCAGCCCCGCTGCCTCCAGGGCTGCCAGCGGGCCCTGGCCCTTTCCGACCACTGCTTCAGTGATCGCTTGCGTTTCGGGGGCCATGCTGCCGTTCAGGGCGATGCCGCCATCGATCTCGTCACTCCAGTCAGACAGGGCTTCGTCTGAAACCCGCACGCCCAGTCCCCCGAGTCCTGGCCGCAGGCCCAGCCCCTGCGCATCCACCTCACTGGCCCCCAGGTTCCTCACCCAGTCGCTGGAGGGCCTGTCTCCTGGTTGTCCCTCACTCCCTGCCTGGCTTGGGTTCTGGCTTTGGCTTTGCCCCTTTCCTTGTGCGCCCCGCAGCTCTTCGCCCAGCACTTCGCCCAGGAAGTCACTCGCAAACCCCGCCGCCGGGTCATTGCTGCCCGCAACCTTCACTGCGCTGCTGGCAGCCCGGCCAATCAGGCGCAGCATGCTGGCTTCTTGCACGCTCAGGCCTTCGTTCTTGCTGAGCTCGGCGATCTGCACCTCCAGGCTCTTGCCCACTTCTCCCGCCACGCTGGCCAGCAGGCTGTTGGTCAGGCCGTCCTTGAACTTGCCCCCAGTGGCTTCTTGCAGCACACCCTGCAGGCCCGCCTTGCCCAGGTGGCCCAGGCTGCGCGTAGCCAGATCGCCGCCTTGCAGCAGCTCGTTCATGCCTGTGGCGTTCATCACCCCAAAGCTCACTCCGGCCGTCAGTGCCGAGCGCAGCAGGTCGCCCAGGTCGATCTTGCCCCCGGTGGTCAGCTGCATGGTGGCGCTGCTGATGGCGCCCAGCGCCATGCTTTGGCCCAGGCTGGTACTGGCGCTGGCGGCGGTGATGCCAAAGGCGCCTGCGGTGGCGAAGGTCATGACGCCTGCAAACACCATGGGCAGCGCTTTGTCCAGGAAGCTGGTGCTTTGCTTGATGTTGTTGGCCAGGTCCGTGCTCCAGCCGTTGACGGGGTCAAACCACAGGTATTCGTTGTTGATCAGATCCCGGTTTTGTTCGGGGGTGAGCTGGGTGGTCTGCCAGGTGCTGGCAGACCAGGGCCCGGGGTTGCCGTTTTCTGTGACGGTGGGGCCGCCGAGCACCAGCTGGCTTTCTCCCAGGCCGTAGTAGGCAGGGGTGATCTGGGGGCCCGCATCGGTTTCTCCGGTGCGCACTTCGTCATGGAACTGCAGGGGCTCTTTGCCGTGCAGTTGGGCAAAGGCTCTTTGCGCGGGGCTGTCGCCGCTGGCGTAGGCCTTGGCGAATTCGGCGGGGTCGCTCAGGCGCCAAAGGTTCTGGTGTTGCCCGCCAGCGGCGAGCGCCTGGGCTTCAATGGCCTGGAGGTCGCTGGCCTGATTGGCGCTGGGCGGGTGGGTGACGCTGTGCAGTGTCTGCTCGGTGATGTGCTCGGCATCGCCTCCGCTGGAGTGCCGTGCGATCAGTTCGCTGCCTGCCACTTCGGGGCCGGGGTTTTGCTGGGCGTGGTCCAGGGCCTGCAGGAATTGGTCGCGTACGGCGTTGTGCGCTTCTTGCAGCTGGGTCAGCCGGGCGCCCAGGTCGGGGCCAAAGCGCGCGAGGATGCCTTGGCCGACGTCGGTGTCGGTGTTCAGCGGGCGCAGGGGCGGGCCGAACTGGGCCACCATCTCTTGGTTGGCGGGCTCGGCCAGCAGCAGTTCCAGGGCAGCGATCTCGGTGGGGCTGGCGTTGGGGGCTGCTGCCTGGGCGCCCGCAGTGCCAGTGGCTGGGTTCTCGGGGGGGATCTGCAGGGGTTTGGTCTGCACCAGGTCGATGCCGAGACCTGTTGCGTTCTCCGGGGTGACGGTCAGGGGCTTGGTGTGCGCAAAGTCGATGCCCAGGCCTGCTGCGTTCTCAGGGGTGACCAGCAGAGGCTTGGTCTGTGCCTGCACCATCAGGGCCAGTGTGTCGCTGGGGGTGTGGTCGGTGGGGGCGAAGAGGGAGGTGCTGGCCAAGGCCGTGTCAGCGTAGGGGTCGGGCTGGCCATAGCCGCCTGGGCCGCTGTCGGTGAAGGCGCCAGCGTTGTCCTGGGGCTGGTCTGTATAGCTGTTGAATGCACTGCCAGGAGCGGGCGGGCTGGCCAGATCGCCAGGGGCTGGCGCGTAGGTGGAGGCTGAGGGGGCGACTTGCATGGCGCGCGACTGTGCCTACAGGCTTCAGCGCGCGAAACTGGGAAGGCTCCTAGCTAGGAGTGTTCCTAGCTAGGAATGACCCCTACATGGGACGGGCCGGTGTGGGCGGCGGTGAATGCAAGGAATCGGGCTGCAGGGGCCGTGGGGAATGCGTAAGCAGCTATGGAATCAGGAGCGGTCTGCGCGCGGGGAATGCAGGAGGTGGGCTGCGCGGGTTACAGACTTTTACCAGGGTGAGGGCTGCAGAGGAATGACCGAGGCCGCCACGCACTGTCGGCCGACAAAAAAACAGCGAAGCGCATAGCATCGACAGCTTCAACGTTTGCCACTCTTTCACCAATTCAAGGACCGATCCATGAAGCTCTACTACTCCCCCGGCGCCTGCTCCCTGTCTCCCCACATCGCCCTGCAAGAGGCCGGTCTGGCCTACACCCCCGTGCTGGCAAGCACCAAGAGCCACAAGCTGCAGGATGGCACCGACTACTACACCATCAATGCGCTGGGTTACGTGCCCGTGCTGGAGCTGGACAACGGCGAGCGCCTGCGCGAAGGCCCGGCCATCGTGCAATACATCGCCGACCAGGTGCCCGACAAGCAACTGGCCCCCGCCAACGGCACCCTGGCGCGCTACCGCCTGCAGGAGTGGCTGACCTTCATCGGCACCGAGCTGCATAAGGGCTTCAGCCCCCTGTTCAACCCCGCCACTCCCGAGGACTACAAACCCATGGTGCGCGAGCGGCTGCTGCAACGCCTGCAGTGGGTAGATGGCCAGCTGGCGGGCAAGCAATACCTGATGGGCGACCAGTTCACCGTGGCCGACGGTTACCTGTTCACCGTGACCAACTGGACCCAACCCACCAAGCTCGACATCTCCGGCCTGGCGAATCTGGCGGCCTACCGCGAGCGTGTGGGTGCACGGCCTGCGGTGCAGGCGGCCATGAAGGCAGAAGGCCTGCTGAAATAGGGATACCCCCTGAGGCGCTGCGCGCCTTCCCCCCGCTCTCGCTACGCGGGCAGCGGGACACACCCTCGCTGCGGGGCGGCCCTTGCTCGGCGTTTCTGGTCTAGGCCGCGCCAGTATCGATTGGGAGCGCATAGCACGACACACGGCCAAAACTCCAGATGCGCTAGAGCGGCTTCTGCCGCCACGCCACCAGCGCCCCCACCCACAACGCGCAGGCCGAGAAGACTAGCCCGCGCGCCAGGCCTCCAGGGCCATCGGCAATCCAGCCCACCACCGTGGGCCCCACGATCTGCCCCGCCGCAAACACGATGGTGAACGCGCTGATGCCGCTGGCCCACAGCGCCTGCGGCAGGTTGTGCCGCACCAGCGCCGTGGTCGATGCCACCACCGACAAAAACACCCCGCCAAACAGCAGCCCCGAGGCCAGCACCACCGGCCACGCGCCCGTGATGGCGGGCAGGATGGTGGCCACGCCCAGCAGCGCATTGAGCCGCGCCAGTGCCTCTCCGCCCCGGCTGCGGTCCAGCAGCCCGGCCCAGATGCGTGAGGACAGCACCACGGCCAGCCCCAGCAAGGCGTAGAACAGCGTCACCTCGCCCGCACCCCGGCCCTGCTCGCGCAGCAACGCCACCACAAAGGTCATGTAGCCGATGTAGCCCACGCCAAAGAGGCCATAACCCAGCAGCGCAGGAGCCAGCGCCCGCCAGCGCACGCGGTCGGGCACTGCAGCCTCCGGTGTGATCCCGGATGCGGCGGCCACGGGTGCAGCCAACCCGTTCAACGCCCGCGCAGGCCACAGCAGCACCGCCGTGGCCGCCACGCAGGCCAGCGCCAGCACCCACCACGCCCAGGTCCAGCTGTGCGGCGCAGGCGCCACGCCCAGCACCGCAGGCACCAGCAAGGCCGACAGGCTGATGCCCCAGCCCGTGCCGCCGTAGTACAGGCCCAGCAGCAAACCGCTGCGCCCCGGCACCTGGGCGCCCAGGCGTGCCGCCAGCAGGCCCCCCGCAATGAACACCAGCGCACTGGCACCACCGGCCAGCAGGCGCTGCACCAGCAGGGGCGCTGCCTGCGTGAAAAATCCGCTCAGGCCCATGAACACCGTGGCCATCACCGCACCTGCCACCAGCACCGTCCCCGGGGCCACGCGCCGCAACAGCAGCGGCGTGGCAAGAGCCCCCAGCAGATAGCCCAGCGCGTTCACCGTGTTCATGCCACCCGCCAGCGTGTACGACCAGCCCAGGTCCTCCCGCATGGGCGGCAACAACAAGGCATAGGCAAACCGCGTGATACCCAGCGAGATGGCCGCACCCATCGACAAGGTCACGGCCAACCACAGGCTGCGCAACGGGGAGACGAACAACGGTGCGGAAGGCGGTGGCAAGGGCATGGCGGTCCATTCTCGTGCAACGGCCCCCGCGCCGCTGGCACGACAGTCTGAGCGACCGGGCTAACACAAAACCTGTGCCCTTGTTGACGCAAGTGTGCTGCACGTTTTGCGCTGCAGCATTAAGCTGGAAGGCTGCTTTTCTTGCACACAGCCCTCAGGACACCCTCACCATGACCTCATTGTTTGAACCCACCCGCGCGGGCGACCTTCAGCTGGCCAACCGCATCGCCATGGCGCCGCTCACGCGCAACCGCTCGCCCGAGGCCATCCCCACCGACCTGGTCGCCACCTACTACGCGCAGCGCGCCAGTGCCGGCCTCATCATTTCCGAGGCCACAGCCATCAGCCCGCAAGCCCAGGGCTATGCCGATGTGCCCGGCCTGTACGGCACCGAGCAGCTGGACGGCTGGAAGAAGGTCACCCGCGCCGTGCACGATGCCGGCGGCAAGATCGTGGTGCAGCTGTGGCACGTGGGCCGTGTCTCGCACACCGACCTGCAACCCGGCAACGCAGCACCCGTGGCGCCCTCGGCCGTGCAGGCCAACACCAAGACCGTGCTCATCAAGGACGGCGTGCCCACCTTCACACCCACCTCCATGCCCCGCGCGCTCGATGCCGAAGAGATCCCCGGCATCGTGCAGGACTACCGCCACGCCGCGCGCAACGCCATTGCGTCGGGCTTTGACGGTGTGGAGATCCACGCGGCCAACGGCTACCTGATCGACCAGTTCCTCAAGACCGGTGCCAACCAGCGCACCGACGACTACGGCGGCAGCATTGCCAACCGCGCCCGTCTGCTGCTGGAAGTGACCCGCGCCATCGTCGAGGAAATCGGCGGTGGCCGCACCGGCATCCGCCTGTCGCCCGTCACCCCCGCCAACGACATCGTGGACGCCGACCCACAGCCCTTGTTCGACCACGTGGTACGCCACCTCGGCCCGCTGGGCCTGGCCTACATCCACATCATCGAAGGCGCCACCGGCGGCCCGCGCGAGGTGGAAGGCCGCCCGTTTGACTACGCCGCCCTCAAGGCAGCCTACCGCGCCGCCGGTGGCAAGGGCGCCTGGATGGTCAACAACGCCTACACCCGCGAGCTGGCCGATGCCGCACTGGCCCACGGTGCCGACATTGTTGCCTTTGGCCGCCCCTTCATCGCCAACCCCGACCTGGTGGCGCGCCTGGAGAGCAACGCCCCGCTGAACGAAATCAACCGCGCGACGCTGTACGGAGGCGGTGCTGAGGGGTACACCGACTATCCAGCCTTGGCAGCGGGCTGAACAGCCCTGTCCACCAAGCGGCAGTCTCGCCACACAACGGTGGATACCGGCGCGCCCCAAGCCAGGGCCGCCGCGCAAGGGCCGCCCCGCCACGCTGGCGGCGTCCCCCTTGAGGGGGAAGGCGCCGCAGGCGACTCAGGGGGGGCTTCCAAGCCCTATCGGGCTGGGCGCCCGCATCACGATCCGGGTGAACAACCGGTCATACGCCGCATCGCGCGGCTTGCCCGGGGCCAGCGGGTTGGTGTTGCTGGCAAAGGCCGCATCGATGGCCACCCAATCACCGGGCTGCAGGCACTCCTGCGCCGCCGGCAGGACCACGGTTTCCTCGGTGCGCATGTGCTCCAGGTAAAAGCTCACATAGCGCTGCAGCGCGTCGGCAAAGGCCTCGCGGCGGCCATCACCCATCAGCTCCCAGCCCAGCAGCAGGTGCTGCAGCTCCCGCACCGCTGCCTCGCCACCTTCGTGGTCGCGCTCCAGCTGCGCAATGGCCTCAGCGGCCTGGGGCGCGCGCTCGGCCACCTTGGGGAAGAGCCACTGCGACTCTTTGGGGTGGTGCTGCCGTTCGGGAAACTCGTCGATGTAGAACAGCATGGCCCGCATCACGTCAAAGAACGCGGCAGGCGCATCGCCCGGGCCCTGGTCCAGCATCAGGCGCAAGGAATGGAGCACCGCCGCAAGCGACGCATGCTCTTCGCGAATGGTCCGCAGGCTGATCGACGGCATGGTGCACTCCCCAGGGTGATACGGGGTTTCAAGATTGCCACGATGCGCGCCTACACCGCCTGACGCAGATCAAGAGATACAGGGGCCACCCACGCCCCCGGCCCCAAGACGCCTCGCGCGCCTGAAGCCAGGATCATCGGGGCCGTCAGCTGCGGCCCTGATACCCGATCCTCAAAGGCTGTTGCGCAACTGGATGATGGCGGCACCGACCGCGCTGGAGGCCTGCGAGAACGGGGTATTGCCCGCCAATGCCTGTTCGGCGTCCGCGTAGTTGCCCCGGTTGATGGTTTGGGCAATGGCGCCTGCCACTTCATGGAAATCGCGGTGCTTGTCCAGCAACGACTGGAAGGCAGGCAAGGCGCCATAAGACCCCTGTCCTTTCCCATGCAGCCAACGGCCCAGCTCGCAGCAGTCATCGCGCCTGATCGTGTCGGCATCAAGCTGCTGATGCTTCTTGGCGGCGTCGCGCAACTTGGTGCGCCACTGCGCATGGGCCTTGATGGCCGAATCAAGGTCAACACCCTGAACGGATGGAGCCGCCAGCGCCATGGATGTACCCTGCTGCAGGGCGACGGTCTGCCGCACGCCAACGGAATGCCGATCGTCGGCCAGATGGAACTGCTGCACCACCTGCGACAGCCGCGCGGCCTGCTCGCGCAGTGATTCGGCGGCGGCGGCAGACTCTTCCACCAGCGCCGCGTTCTGCTGCGTCATGCGGTCGATCTCGCCCACCGAGCCATTCACCTGGCCGATGCCGGCCGACTGCTCGGACGCCGCTGCCGTGATCTCGCCAATGATGTCGCCCACGCGCTGCACACTGCTCACGATGTCCTTCATGGCCGTGCCCGCTTCTTCCACGTGGCGCACGCCACCGTCCACGGCCGCCACGCTGTTCTGGATCAACCCCTTGATGTCGCTGGCTGCTGCGGCAGAGCGCTGCGCCAGGCTGCGCACTTCGCTGGCCACCACCGCAAAGCCCCGGCCCTGTTCCCCCGCGCGGGCGGCCTCGACGGCAGCGTTCAGCGCGAGGATGTTGGTCTGGAACGCAATCGAGTCGATCAGGCCGATGATGTCGCCGATCTTGCGGCTGGAGGTGGAGATCTCGTGCATGCTGGCCACGGCCTGCTGCACCACGCCACCGCCGTGCGTGGCCATCTGCGAGGCCGAGGCCGCCAACTGGTTCGCCATCTGCGACGACGACGCCGTCTGCTGCACCGTGGCGGTCAGCTGCGACAGCGAAGACACGGCCTCCTGGGCGTTGCTGGCCGTCTGCTCGGTGCGCTGCGACAGGTCCTGGTTGCCCGTGGCAATCTCCTGGCTGGCTGTGGCGATGTTGCCGCTGGCATCGCGCACCTGCGCCACCAGCGCGCCCAGGCCCTGCTGCATGTCGCGCAGAGCGCGCTGCAGGTCGGCCACTTCATCCTTGCCCTCGGCCGCAATGTGCTGCGAGAGGTCGCCCCCCGCAATCGCCTGCGCCATCCTGCGTGCGTCTTCCAACGGGCGGCAGATGGAGTTCATGTTCATCAGCGTGGTGGGCACCACCACCACCACGGTGATCAGCACGGCCAGCACAAACAGCCACTTGGTCTGATCAGACACCTCGCCCTGCTGCTCCACCGACTTGGCCACCTCGGCGCGCAGCACGGAATCAAGCTCCGCCATCAGCTTGTCGGCCTCGGCAAACTCGGCCACGGCCTTGCCGCTCATGCGGTTGGCAATCGTGGCCGTGTCATAGCCGCTGGCCTCCAGCTGGCGCGCCACGTGCGCGAACAGCTCGCGGTAGCTGTCCAGGCGCTTGACGATGTTGCGCACCACAGGGTTGTCAGAGTCTTCCTCGCCTTCCAGGAACTTGTTGGCAATCTTCTTGGCCTTGTCCTGGCTTTCCAGCCATTTGGCGTGCGCCGCTTTCACCGCCTCGGGCTTTTCGTAGCCAATGATCATGTCCTTCTCGAACTGGCGAATGGCCCCCATCTCGCCCCGCAGCTCGGCCATGTAGCCCACCTCGGCAAAGGAGTGGTCCATGAAGTCCTGGCTCATGTTGTGGATGCGGAACATGCCCAGCATGCCCGCGCCCCCCAGCAGCCCCAGCAGGCCCAGCACCACGCCAATGGCCCCCAGCATGCGCAAACGTATGGTGAACTGCCGCATGAGCGAGAAGAGATTCATGATCTGTCGTCCTTCATATATTGGTATGCCTGTGCGCCCGTCGCACCTCCCCCGAGGCCACGGATTCGCAACAAATCGTTGCAGTTTGCCAGACATCGATGACCGTGTTGTACGTATTTATCACATGCGCCACCGCTTGAGTAAGAGGGCATTCGCCATCACGCTCACCGAACTCAGCGCCATCGCAGCCCCCGCCACCACCGGGCTCAGAAAGCCCAGGGCCGCCAGCGGGATGCCCGCCACGTTGTATGCAAACGCCCAGAACAGGTTCTGCCGGATCTTCATCACCGTGCGGTGCGAGATATCGAGCGCCGCTGCCACCAGCATCGGGTCGCCCCGCATCAGCGTGATGCCCGCCGCGTGCATGGCCACGTCGGTTCCATTGCCCATGGCCATGCCCACATCCGCAGCCGCGAGGGCTGGGGCATCGTTAACGCCGTCGCCCACCATCGCCACTTGATGGCGCTTGCCATCAGGCCCTTGTTGCAATGCCACCACCTTCGCGGCCTTGTCACCCGGCAGCACCTCGGCCATCACCTCGCCCGCGTCGGGGTCCAGCCCCAGGCGCCGGGCCATGGCCTCGGCCGCGCCGCGGTTGTCACCCGAAATCATCACGGTGCGGATGCCACGCGCCTTCAGTGCCGCCAGCGCCTCGCGCGCACCGGGCTTGGGTTCATCACCAAAAGCCATCAGGGCCCGAAGCGCTAACCCTTCCGTCACGCGCTGGGCCACAGCCGATACGGTGGCCCCCTCGTTCTGCAGCTGCTGTGCCCGCACCGCGAGCGCACCCAGGTCCACCCCCAGCTCCTGCATCCAGCGGAGGCTGCCCACCAGGTAGCTCTGGCCGTCCACCTCGCCCTCGGTGCCGCGCCCAGGCACGGCGCGCACGTCCTGCGCGGTGGCCACGCTGATCTGCCGCTCGCCCGCAGCCGCCACCACGGCACGCGCCAGCGGGTGTTCGCTGCCGCTTTGCACCGCAGCCACCGCCGCCATCACGGCCGCATCGTCGAAGCCTGGCACCACCTCAAACGCTGTCAGCCGAGGCTGGCCCACGGTCAGCGTGCCGGTCTTGTCAAAGGCCACCACATCCACCTTGTGCGCCAGCTCCAGCGCCTGCACGTCCTTGATCAGGATGCCGTGTTTGGCCGCCACGCCCGTGCCCGCCATGATGGCCGCAGGCGTGGCCAGCCCCAGCGCACAGGGGCAGGCAATCACCATCACGGCCACGGCGTGGATCAGCGCGGCCTCCATGCCCACGCCCATCCACAGCCAGCCCAGCAGGGTGACCACCGCCACCACCAGCACCACGGGCACAAACACGGCCGACACCTGGTCCACCAGCCGCTGAATCGGCGCCTTGGCCGCCTGCGCGTCTTCCACCAGCCGGATGATCTGGGCCAGCACCGTCTCGGCGCCCACGGCCGTCACCGCCATCACGATGCGGCCATCACCATTGATCGAACCGCCCGTGAGCGCCGCGCCCACATCGCGCGCCACCGGCAAGGGCTCGCCCGTCAGCATGGATTCGTCCACCTGCGTGTGGCCCTCGTGCACCGTGCCATCCACGGGGATGCGCTCTCCCGGCCGCACCACCAGCTGGTCACCCACCAGCACCTCGGACACCGGCACATCCACCTCGCCCTGCTTGGTCAGCAAATGCACCACATCCGGCCGCAGCGCATGCAGCGCGCGGATGGCGGCCGTGGTCTGGCGCTTGGCGCGCGCCTCCAGCCACTTGCCCAGCAGCACCAGCGTGACCACCACGGCCGAGGCCTCGAAGTACAGGTGCGGCACATGCCCCGGGTGGCCCGTGGGCGCCGTCAGCCACAGCCACATCGACAGGCCCCAGCCCGCGCTCGTGCCCAACGCCACCAGCAAGTCCATGTTGCCGCTCAGCGCCTTGGCCGCATGCCAGCCCGCCTTGTAAAACCGTGCCCCCAGGATGAACTGCACCGGCGTGGCCAGCACAAACTGCACCCAGGCGGGCAGCATCCAGTGCTGGCCGAACAGGTCACCGATCATGGGCAGCACCAGCGGCGCCGACAGCAGCAGGCCAATGCCCACGGGCATGAAGCCCGCCCAGGGTGACAAGTCCTCCGGAGCATCCTCCTGCCCCGCCGCACGCGGCTCGTAGCCCGCATTGCGCACCGCGCGGCGCAGCACGGCCTCCATGGCAGCGGCGTCGGCGCCCACCTGCGTGACAAAGGCAATGCGCGCAGACTCGGTCGCCAGGTTGACCGAGGCCTCCTGCACGCCCGGCACCTTGCGCAGTGCACGCTCCACACGGCCCACGCAGCTTGCGCAGGTCATGCCAGAAATGCCCAGGTCCAGCGAGTGCACAGACCCGGGCGCGGTGTTGGGGGGGGTGGTGATGGTGTTCATGGCGGGGATGCTGATCCTTGACGTGATGGCAAGGTCAAGCATTGATCTTGATCAACCCTCACATCATGAGTGTCTTGAGCGGTGTTTGACTCTGCCACGATGTCAAGCTTCAACATTCACTTGGGTCGCTTCAACGGCCCTTTTTAAAACCAACCCGAGGACACCCCATGACAACCACCACTACTTTCCAAGTTCAAGGCATGACCTGTGGCCACTGCGAACGCGCCGTCACCCAGGCCGTGCAGCAGATAGATCCCGACGCCCAGGTGCGCATCGACCGCGCCAGCGGCAAGGTGGACGTGGACAGTACCGCCCCCCGCGAGGCCCTGGCCGCCGCCATTGCCGAAGAAGGCTACACCGTCGCGGCCTGAGCGCCGCGCCACCACACACCCAGCAAGGGCCACACCATGACCACGCCCCACTCCCCGGATACAGCACGGGCCCCGCGCACCCGGGCCGCAACGCCCCGCGCCACCACCTGGCCCGTGCCCATTGGCGTCGCCGCCCGGCGCGCTGGCATCTCGGCACGCATGGTGCGGCACTACGAATCGCTGGGCCTCATCAACGGCGTGGCGCGCACCGACAGCGGCTACCGCCAGTACACCGAGGCCGACGTGCACGCCCTGCACTTCATCCGCCGCAGCCGCGACCTGGGCTTCTCGATGGAAGAAATCGCCGAACTGCTGGGCCTGTGGCACGACCGCAGCCGCGCCAGCAGCCAGGTCAAGCGCATCGCCCAGCAGCACATCGACGACCTGAGCGAACGCATCGCCCAGATGCAGGCCATGCAGCGCAGCCTGCAAACGCTGGTGTCGTGCTGCAAGGGCAACGACCGGCCAGACTGCCCGATATTGGATGACCTGGCGGCAGGGCAGGCGGAACACCAAGCCCCCAGGGCACCGCGCAAAACGCTACCCAATCAGTAGCAGTTAGCGCTTATCCATCAAGCGCGAAAGGCCGATTTGGCTTGAATTCCGACCCACCGAGACGCATCAGCCCGCGCTGGGCCGAACAGCGGTCTTGGCTTTGCTGCTCGCCGCCCTGCGTTTGGGGGTGGGCACGGCGGCGGTGTTCAGCGCAGTGCTGTCAGCTGGCCGCCGCAACACCCCGTCACACAGCGTCGCAATGCACTGCTGTGCCACCTGCTCGGCCGTGTACTCGCCGCCGGGCTGGTACCAGCGGCCGATCCAGCTGAGCGCACCTGCAATCACAAAGGCCGTGATCTTGGGGTCGCAGGGCTGGATCGAGCCCTCGGCCACGCCCTCGGCCACCAGGCGGCGGAACTCCTGGTCGATGGCGGACTTGAGGCGGCGCAGCTCCTTGCGGCTTTCGGGGGGCACCTGCTCGTCGCCCACGCGGATCAGGCACATGCCGAAGTCCATGGTGACGATGCGCGCGTACACCTGCATGCAGGTCATGAGCTGGTCGATGGCCTTGCCACCGGCGGCACGCGATGCCTCTATGCCCTCCAGCATCATGTCCAGACCCTGGCGCACGCACTGCAGCAGGATCTCGTCCTTGTTCTTCACGTAGTAGTACAGCGTGGGCTTGGTCACGTTCAGGCGCGCAGCGATGTCGTCGAGCGAGGTGGCGTGAAAGCCGCGCTCGTTGAACAGCTGCGCCGCCGCCTGCAGCACGGCGTTGCGCTTGGCCTCACGCTGTCGCTCGCGGTGCGATACCGGAGCCCAGGGCGAAGCTGCGGCGTGCGACGCTTCGTCGGGTGCAGCAGCCTGGGCAGGGGGCAACGGGGCTGAGGATGAGGGCTTGGGGGCCGCGCGCTGGGTGCTGCTGCCGCTCGTGCTGCTTTTGCTGCTGCGTCGGGTCGATGCCGCTTTGGCCTGGGGCATGGGGGGCGATTCCTCGGGAAAGTACGGATGCTGAATGGGGTGGCGGCTTCCAGAATCTACTCACGAGTAAACAGTTTACGCACAAGTAGGAAATTTCTGCAGGGTTCCAGAGAAATTTCTGTCAGAAGCTGCGAACAACCCATATTAGAAAGCCAATGGAGACAACCCCTTCCGGCCCCTTTGCTGCCACGCCCCTGCTCCAGGTGCAGGGCGTGACCCTGGCGTTTGGCGGCGTGAAGGCGCTGACCGGTGTGGGGTTTGATGTGCGGCCCGGCTCCATCACCGCCGTCATCGGCCCCAACGGCGCAGGCAAGACCTCGCTGTTCAACACCATCTCGGGCTTCTACCGGCCCAGCCAGGGGTCCATCCGCTTTCAGGGGCAGGACATCACCCGCGTGCCCGCACCGCAGCGCGCCAAGCTGGGCCTGGGCCGCAGCTTTCAGAACATTGCGCTGTTTCGCGGCATGACGGTGCTCGACAACATCAAGCTGGGCCGCCACGCGCATCTCAAAACCAACGTGCTCCAAGCGCTGTTCTACCTGGGCCGCGCGCGCCGCGAAGAGGCCGAGCTGCGCCGCGACATCGAGGAGCGCATCATCGACTTCCTCGAAATCGACCACATCCGCCACGCGCCCGTGTCGGCCCTTCCCTACGGCCTGCAAAAGCGCGTGGAAATGGCACGGGCCCTCGCCATGCAGCCGCAGATCCTGATGCTGGACGAGCCCGTGGCCGGCATGAACCGCGAAGAGACCGAAGACATGGCGCGCTTCATCCTCGACGTGCGCGAAGAGTGGGGCGTGACGGTGCTGATGGTGGAGCACGACATGGGCATGGTGATGGATCTGTCGGACCATGTGGTGGTGCTGAACTTTGGCCAGGTCATCGCACAGGGCACGCCCGCGCAGGTGCAGGCGGACCCCGAGGTCATCCGCGCCTACCTTGGCGCGGGCGACGTGGGCGACCTGCGTGCCAAGCTGCAGGGGGTGACCACCGCATGACCGGCAACTTTGACTGGGCCTACCTGTTTGAAATCAGCCTCACCGGCATCGCGGGCGGCGGTCTCTACGCGCTGGCCGCACTGGCTTTCGTCATGGTCTACAAGGCCACCCGCGTGGTCAACATCGCCATTGGCGAGCTGCTCATGGTGGGTGCCTACCTGTTCTTCACCTTTGCATCGATGTTTGCGCTGCCGCTGTGGCTAGCCATCCCCGCCGCCGTGCTGGGCACGGGCCTGCTGGGTGCCGTGATCGAGCGCACCATGATCCGCCCGCTGCTGGGCGAGCCACCGATTTCGGTCTTCATGGTCACCGTGGGCCTGGCCTCGGTGCTGGTCGGGTTGGTGGAAATGATCTGGACGGCCGACCAGCGCCGCCTGCCCGACTTCATGCCCAGCCAGCCCATCATGGTGGGCGATGCGTTCCTCGCGCCCAAGGTGTTTTGGGGCGCAGTGATTGCCGTGGTGTTCATTGCAGCCGTGCTGCTGGTGTTCCGCTTCTGGCGCGGCGGTGTGGCCCTGCGCGCCACCGCCAGCGACCAGGCCGCCGCGTATTCGGTGGGCATCAACGTGCCGCGCGTGTTCTCGCTGGCGTGGGTGGCCTCGGCAATGCTGGCGGCCATCTCCGGGATCATCGTCGGCTCGATTGGCGGCATCTCGTCGAGCATGGGCGTGTTTGGGCTGTCGGTGCTGGTGGTCGTCATCGTGGGCGGGCTCGACAGCGTGCTGGGTGCGCTCATTGGTGGCGTGCTCATCGGTTTGATCGAAGCGCTGGCCGGCGCCTACCTGGGCGGCGAATACAAGCTGCTGGCCACCTTCATCGTGCTGGTCGCCGTGTTGCTGGTGCGGCCCTATGGCCTGTTCGGCACCCACGAAATCGAAAGACTATGAAACACCCCCTGCGCCGCTTCGCGTCTTCCCCCTCAAGGGGGACACCGCCGGTGGCCCGGCAAAGCCGGTTCCACGGCGGTCACTCGCATGGCCTGCTCCGCGGCCTTTCGCACAAAGGCTTGGCAAATGTCAGGCCGACGATGCCAAAACACATCAGCGCCTTGGAGGCTTGATCCATGCGCATCGGAACCCTCAAGGAAACCTACATCGCCGACGCGGCGCTGTTCGACTCGCGCACGCAAAAAGTGTGGCTGGCCGTGGGCGCTGCGCTGCTGGTGCTGTTCCCCTTCATGGCCAGCGACTACTGGCTGTACCTAGCCTGCCTGGTCAGCATCAATGTGGCCAGCGCCACGGGCTTGAACATCCTCACGGGCTACACAGGCCTCGTGAGCCTGGGGCAAGCGGCGTTCATGGGCCTGGGCGCCTACACCGTGGCCGTGCTGGAAACCAAGGTGGGCACGCCGTTCATCCTGAACCTGCTGGCGGGCGGCTTTGTGGCGATGCTGGGTGGCATCGTGGTGGGCATCCCATCGCTGCGCGTCAAAGGGCTGTACCTGGCGATTGCCACCATTGCCGCATCGTTCATTGCGCACTTCATCTTTGCCAACTGGAAGTTCACTGGCGGCACAGGTGGCCTGAGCGTGCCGCCCGCCAAGCTGTTTGGCATGGCGCTCGACACCTCGTTCCGGCTGTACTGGCTCATCGTGCCGGTCACAATCCTCATGCTGCTGGGCGCGGCCAACCTGTTTCGCACGCGCGTGGGCCGCGCGTTCATTGCGATTCGCGACCGCGATATCTCAGCCGAGGTGCTGGGC
Organism: Acidovorax sp. NN32; assembly: GCF_057597245.1. NCBI lineage: Bacteria > Pseudomonadati > Pseudomonadota > Betaproteobacteria > Burkholderiales > Comamonadaceae > Acidovorax > Acidovorax sp. NN32. Next base: position 73,163 of record NZ_CP199679.1, on the reverse strand, counting down.
ATACCGCTGCTGCGCTACAAGCTGCTGTCGTTTGGGCTGTCGTCGTTCTATGCGGGGGTAGCGGGCGGGCTGTGGGCGTACTTCTTTCGCGTGGTCACGCCCGAGAGCTTTCCGCTGCTCATGTCCATCTTCTTCCTCGCGGCCATCATCGTCGGCGGCATGGGTTCCTTCCTGGGCGGCATCCTGGGCGCGGTGTTCATGACCATGGTTCCTGAATTGCTCAAGCTCGTGGTGGGCCTGCTGCCCGGGGGTGCGGAACTCACCGTGTTCCTCTCGCCCGTGCGCACGGTCATCTTTGGCCTGCTCATCATCGGTTTTCTCGTCTTCGAGCCCCATGGCCTGGCCGAAGTGTGGCGGCGCGTCCGTCGTTTCTTCCATCTCTGGCCTTTCAGAAACTAACCCCCAAGGAGACACGCATGCAGCCCACCCCCACCTCCCCACGCCGCCGCACCCTGCTGGCAGCTGCCGGCGCCGCCGCCCTCACCAGCCCGCTGTCGGTGCTGGCCCAAGGCGCCGAAGAGATCGTGATTGGCGGCTCCATCCCGCTCACCGGCGTGTTCGCGTTTGCGGGCGTGGGCATCAACGCGGGCATGGGCGACTACGTGAAGATGCTCAACGACGCGGGCGGCATCAAGGGCCGCAAGGTCAAGTACGTGCCCGAAGACACGGGCTACAAGGTCGATGTGTCGGTGGCTGCGTTCAAGAAGATCACCAGCCAGAACAAGGTCAACCTGTACTACGGCGACTCCACAGGCTTCTCCAAAACCATCAACCCCGAGCTGGACCGCAACGGCAACATCCTGATGGCGGGCGCGTCGTTTGCCACCGAACTCAACGACCCCAAGAAGTACCCCAACCAGTTCCTTGTGGGCCCCGACTACACCGAGATGTTCGGCATCCTGCTCAAGCACATCGCCAAGGAAAAGCCTGGCGCCAAGGTGGCCTTCGTGTACTCCGATTCGGAATTCGGCCGCGACCCCATCGAGTCCAGCGAAGCCATGGCCAAGCAGCTGGGCCTGTCGGTGCCCATCAAGATCATGACGCCCGCCGGCAGCGTGGATGTGTCCACCGAGGTCATCAAGCTGCGTCGCGCGGCGCCCGACTACACCATCTTTCACGGCTACATCCTCGCGCCCATCCCCGAGTTCATCACCCAGGGCAAACAGCAGGGCATGACCAGCAAGTGGATGGGCACCTTCTGGACCATGGACAGCTCCACCGTCATGAAGATGGGCGACGCCGCCGACGGCTTCATGGGTGTGATGCCCTACCGCTACTACTACGACACCGAGAAGGCGCCGATGCTGGAGAAGATCCGCGCGCTGCGGCCCGAGTACCAGAGCACGGCCTACATCCAGGGTTTTCTGGCCGCGATGCTGTTCACCGAGGCAGCAAAGCGCACGCTGGACGCAGGCAAGCCCCTCACCGGCCCCAACCTGAAGGCTTCGCTCAATTCCATCAAGGACTTCGACACGGGCGGGCTGATCGGCGTGCCGATCACCATCAGCGGCAATTCGATCCCCGTGGGGCGCGTGTACCGCGCCGACATGAAGGCGCAAAAAATGGTGGCCGCATCTGACTGGATCAAGCTCTGACCTCGCCTTTGCCATGACCCAGCCAACCCCGGCCAACGTCCTCGAAGTCAACAACATCGAGGTCATCTACAACAAGGTGGTGCAGGCCCTGCGCGGCCTGTCGCTGGCCGTGCCGCGGGGGCAGATCGTGGCGCTGCTGGGCAGCAATGGGGCGGGCAAAAGCACCACGCTCAAGGCCATCTCGGGCCTGCTGGCGCTGGAGGATGGTGTGGTCGAAAGCGGCAGCATCCACTTCAACGGCCAGCCCACGGCCGCCCTGGCGCCACAGCAGCTGGTGCGCAACGGCCTGAGCCATGTGATGGAAGGCCGCCGTGTGTTTGAAGGCCTCACGGTCGAAGAGAACCTGGTGGCGGCCACCTATGCGCTCACGGGCCGCAGCGGTGCAACGCCGGATTTCGACCTGGTCTACAGCTACTTCCCGCGCCTGCACGAGCGGCGCAAGGGCCTGGCCGGGTACCTGTCGGGTGGCGAGCAGCAGATGCTGGCCATTGGCCGCGCGCTGATTGCGCAGCCCCAGCTCATCCTGCTCGACGAGCCCTCACTGGGCCTCAGCCCCAAGCTCGTCGAAGACATCTTCACCATCATCGCGCGCATCAACGCCGAGCGGGGCACCAGCATGCTGCTGGTGGAGCAGAACGCCACCGTGGCCCTGGCCGTGGCGCACCGGGGCTACATCATGGAGAACGGCAAGATCGTGATCGACGGCACGGCAGAACGCCTGGCCAACGACCCGGATGTGCGCGAGTTCTACCTCGGCATGGGTGGTGGTGGCGAGGCGAAAAGCTTCAAGGACATCAAGCACTACAAGCGCCGCAAAAGGTGGCTGTCTTGAGCCGCCCCGTGAGCCCCTCGCCCCTGGTGGGAGAGGGGTTGGGGAGAGGGGGCAGCAACCGGCGCTGCGACCACATCGACCACCCCCTCTCCCCGGCCCTCTCCCACGGGGGGAGAGGGAGCCACACCGGCCCATTTCACAGGTTTTGGGCGGCGCGTTGCGCCATGGATGACTGACATGAATCTTCCCGACCTCACCCTGCCCCAGATGCTGCGCGAGCGCGCACGCACCGACGCGCAGCGCATCGCCATCCGGCAAAAGGACTTCGGTATCTGGAAGCCCTTCACCTGGGCGCAGTACCACCAGCGTGCCAACCACTTCGGCCTGGGGCTGCGCGCTCTGGGCCTGCCTGCGGGCGGGCATGTGGGCGTGATCTCCGAGAACCGCATCGAATGGGTGCTGGCACAGATGGGCGCAGGCCTGGTGGGCGCCGTGACCGTGGGTGTGTACCCCACCAGCCCCACCAACGAGGTGGCCTATGTGGTGGGCCATGCCGACATCGAGATCATGGTCTGCGAAGACCAGGAGCAGACCGACAAGCTGCTGGCTGCACTGCCCGAGCTGCCGCGCCTGAAAAAGATCGTGGTCATGGAGACCAAGGGCCTGCGCAGCTTTGCGGCCGAGGTGCGGAAGTTCATCACCACGTTTGACGAGGTGGAACAGCTCGGCGCGGCATCGGGCCAACAAGCCATCATCGACGACGCCCTCGCACGCCAGCGACTCGACGATGTGGGCCTGATGATCTACACCTCGGGCTCCACCGGCAAGCCCAAGGGCGCGATGATTTCGTACCACAACATCCGGGGCGTGGTGCCTGGCATCGTGGACCGCCTGGAGCTGTCGCGCGAGACCACCCACCTGTCGTACCTGCCGCTGTGCCATGTGGCCGAGCAGATGCTCACCAGCTTTGTGCCCGTGTACATCGGCTCGCAAGTGAACTTTGGCGAGTCCATCCGCACCGTGCAGGAAGACCTGCGCGAGGTCGCTCCCACCATGTTCCTGGGCGTGCCGCGCATCTGGGAAAAGCTGCACGCGGCCATCCACATCAAGCTGCAGGAAACGGGTGGCCTGCGCCGCGCGCTGTTCCACAAGGCCTACAACGCCTGCAAGCCGCTGGCCGAAAAGCCGCGCAGTGCCTGGAGCGCTGCCGACAAGCTGACCTTTGCCGCCAGCTACTGGCTGGTGTTCCGCGCGCTGCAGAACTTCATCGGCCTGCGCAATGCCCATGTGGCGCTCACGGGCGCCGCGCCCATTCCGCCCGATGTGGTGCGTTTCTTCCGCGTGCTCGGCGTGCCGCTCATCGAGGTGTATGGCCTGACCGAATCCACCGGCATGGTCACGGGCCACCGGTTGGACCATGTGGTGGTGGGCACCGTGGGCGTGCCCACGCTGGGCTTGGAGCACCGCATTGCCGACAACGGAGAGCTACAGATCAAAGGCGACATGGTGTTCGCGGGCTACTACAAGAACCCCGAGGCCACGGCCAGCAGCATCATCGACGGCTGGCTGCACACCGGCGACGTGGTGCGCGAATCGCAAGGCCAGATCCAGATCGTGGACCGCCTCAAGGACATCATGATCACGGCCGGTGGCAAGAACCTCACGCCGTCCGAAATCGAGAACACGATGAAGGGCAGCCCCTTCATCAAGGAATGCATCATCGTTGCCGAGGCGCGCAAGTTCGTCGGCGCGCTGGTGATGATCGACTACGAGACCGTGGGCAAGTGGGCCGAGGCGCGGCGCATTCCGTTCACGCACTTTCGCTCGCTGGTGGAGCACCCCGAGGTGCGTGTCCTCATCGATGCGGAAATCAACCAGGGCAACCAGCGCCTCGCGCAGGTCTCGCAGATCCGCAAGTTCCACCTGCTCACCAAGGAGCTGGACCACGACGACGGCGAGGTGACCGCAACCATGAAGGTGCGCCGCGCGAGCATCTACAAGACCTATGCGGCCGAGATCGAGGCGCTGTACCACTAGCCCGGGGCTCACCACTTGCTGCCTAAATTACTATCAAAACAGGAGCTTTCAGCGCTTATCCATCAAGCGCTAGAGGCCAATTTGACATGAAAACCGCCGCCGCCGACCCGACCGCCCCCCTGCTGCTGGAACGCAACGGCGCCATCGCCACGCTGCGTTTCAACCGGCCCGATGCGCTCAACGCCATCGACGTGCCCATGGCCAACGCCGTCCTCGCCGCCGTGCAGACCATTGCCGCCGACCCTGGCGTGCGCGCCGTGGTGTTGTGTGGCAACGGCCGGGGTTTCATGGCCGGTGGCGACCTGGCCACGCTGCACGCCGACCCGGTGCAGGGTGCCATCGACATTCTCACGCCGCTCAACGCAGCACTGCTCCTGCTGGCGCAGATGAACGCGCCCGTCATTGCGCAAGTGCACGGTGTGGCTGCTGGCGCGGGCCTGAGCCTGCTGCTCATGGCCGACTACGTGATCGCCGCCGAAGGCACACGCCTGAACCTGGCCTACATTAACCTGGGCACCAGCTGCGACGTGGGCGCCTCGTGGGCGCTCCCACGCACCGTGGGCCTGCGCAAGGCGCTGGAGATCGCGCTGCTGGGCGAAGCCTTCACCGCCGACGACGCGCTGCGCCTGGGCCTCATCAACCGCATCGTGCCTGCCGCTGAACTGGACTGTGCCACCACCACCCTGGCCCAGCGCCTGGCCGCCGGACCTACCGTGGCCTACGGCGCGATGAAGCGCCTCATGCGCGCATCGATGGACCGCACTCTGCCCGAACAACTGGCGGCCGAAAAAGACGCCTTTGTGCACTGCGCAGGCACCGAAGACTTCCGCGCGGGCGTGGAGGCCTTTCACCAACGCCAAAGCGCGCAATTTGTGGGCCGCTGACGCGCCATCGCCACGGCGGCGCCCCCTTCTTTCATGGCCTCTGCCGTAACACGTCACCGCGCGCCGCCATCAACACCATCGCTGGAACACTGAGTTGTCAGTCGGCCCATTGATCCAACCGTTCTCGGACCACTACTGTAGAGCTTGCCCCACGATCTCCTGAAGCCCCAGCACATGACGCCCCCTGCCTTTGTGCACCTTCCCGAACTTCAAGGACGGCTCATCCCCGCCCACGCCTGCGGACTGCGGTTGACCGACGAGGTCCTGGCGGAATGGGACGCGCAGGCGCGCAGCCAGGGCCTGCCCATCGATTGGCGCCTGCCCGACGGCGACATCGAACGCTCGCGCCGCCAGGTGCTGGCGGGCGTGTCCGAACGCCGGGACGACCTGTGGGTGTTTGCGTATGGATCGCTGATGTGGAACCCCGGCCTGGAGTTTGCCGAAGTCCGCAGGGCGCACCTGCCGGGATTCGCCCGGCGCTTTGCGCTGAGCACCACCATCGGCCGGGGCACACCGGATTGCCCCGGCCTCGTGCTCACGCTGCAGCGCGACGCAGCGCAGTCTTGCGACGGGCTGGTGTTCCGCATTCCGGCCTGTGCGGTTGAAGAGGAGTCACGCCTGCTCTGGCGCCGCGAGATGATCACCGGCGCCTACAGCCCCGCCCTGCTGCCATTGCAGACGCCCCAGGGTGTTGTCAATCAGGCGCTGGTGCTGACGGCCAATACAGCCCATCCACACTACCGGGGCGACCTGTCCATGCAGGCCACCGCCGCCACCATAGCCAGCGCCTGTGGCCGCATCGGCAGCAACCGCGAATACCTTGATCAGCTGGTCGCACAATTCGGCGTGCTGGGCATCGTAGACCCCTATGTGCATGCGCTGGCGGAGATGGTGCAGATGGTGCAGATGGTGCAGATGGCCTGCTGAACGAGCTTCCGAGCAGGTGGTGGCGCACTACCACCCCGCGCCGGTGTAGCGCAGCACATGATCAAGGTACCCCTGTTGTTCATGGAACAATGGAATGGAAATCCCTCTTGTTGCCAGCGCTTTGACCGCCCAGCGAGGGGCACATTTTGTGAATCCAGGCCGCCCAACGCCTCCTACGGAATCTTTCTTCCAGCGCTTTCATGAAAAAAATTCTCCGCATTGCCGCCGTTCTTGTTTCGCTGGTTGCGCTGGCCAGCCAAGCAGCCCCACCTCCACCCGCTCCCGTCTCCAGCATCATCGTCATGCCCTGGGATCTGAATCAGAACCAGAACCTGCCCCGCGAACTCAAGGCCCAGGGCTTCAGCCACGCCACCGTCTATCTCAACTGGTCCGATATCGAAAGTCGCAAGGGCCAGTACGAATTTGCCCAGTACCACCGCCATCTGGATGCCATCGTCAACGGCGGCCTGTCGCTGCTGCTGGTCATTGACATGGGTGGACGCCCCTACAAGGACGAGACGGGCCAGCTCGTGCCCAACATGTCCACCGTGCCGCAATGGATCACCACGGCACATCCAGACATGGCCATGCGCAATTTCTCGGGCGACCCCAGCTGGCAGCCCGACTTCACCGATGCGTCGATCAGGAAGTATGCAGACCCATTCATTGCGCAGACGGTCGATCACTTCTCCAAGCGCTACCCCGGCAAGGTCCTGGGCTACGCCATCGGCCTGCAGGAAGAGCACGAAATCAAGTACGGGCAGATGGGCTACCAGTGGCGGGACTACAAGGAGTCCACCCAGGATGCGTTTGCCAAAAAGTACAACGCCAAACAGCCCATCATCAACTACAACAACCACATCGCAGCAGGTGTTCCTAAAGCAGAGCCCCTGCTGCACGCCCACAAGGAATTCCGGGAAACCCGGCTCCAGGAAGCCACCTGTGCCTACGCCAATGTGATCCGGAGCAAGGGGGCAGAGGCGATTGGCTACTTTGCAGAAACCTTTACCTCCCACGACGCCATCTACGCCACGGGTGTCGTCGAAAAGCTGGCCCCGTGCATTGACATCGCAGTCATCGACTTCAATTTCTACGATGGCTATGGGCTGGTGGCAGACCCCGATGTGTTGCCCACGCTGGCCAACTACATGGGTTCACTGGGCTACAAGAAAGTCATGGTGGGCGCATATGGTGAGCGGTGGGAAGCAGCCAAGAAGACGCCAGAGCTGATCCCCGTCATCCAGCAGGCGGTGGCCCAGTCGCTGGCCCAGCCCCATGTGATGGGCTACGAGATCGGAGGCTTCCACCACCAGGCAGGTGGGGGGCCGCTGGCTGGCCTGCAGCTGAACAAGCTTCACGCCCGCATTGCCAAGCCGGGCCCCGCCGTCACAGCGGGCACGGAACGCAGGGTCAGAATTGGCATCCTGGGCTCCACCACCAACTTCCACGTGTGGCACGGTGAGAAAAGCGCGGGCAGAAACACCCACCGCGATGCGCTGTTCGCGTCTTACAAGATTCTGAGCAGCGAGCCCGGCATGCAGGTCCACGTCATCGGCGAAAAGAACCTTCTCGCGGACGACCCCATCATCGGGCAGCTGGATGCCATCCTAGTGCCCCACCAGGTGGCCATGCCGCAAGGCATCAAGACCAAGTTGACCGCCTACTGGAAAAACGGCGGCGCGCTCATTCAGGACATGCGTCTGGGTGAATTCGACGAAAACGGCAAACCCACCTTTGACTGGATGCACGAGGTATTCGGCATAGCCAATGTCGAGTGGAAGAAGAATGGCGGCATCTTCCTGATCGACGGCAAGGTCTACCGGCTCAAGCCTTCAAAACACTTGTACGCGGGCTACGCGTCGATCACGCCCCGCACCGGGTACCAGGTGCTGGCCACAGAACTGCTTCAACGGGAACAAGGCATCTTGGTGAAAGGCGAACGCACTTTGGCATTCGGGTTCATGCCGCAACTGGTCGCCGATTCAACCCAGGATGCGTGGAAGAAACTGTTTGTGCGCGAGATTGCAAAAGTGGCCACCAAACGGCCTGCATTGCAAAACTGAAAACCCGCCAGACCAGGGCCCGGAGGCCCTGGGACCACAGGCTTCATGGCGCCAGCGCGTCTTCAATCTTCCGAGCAAGAGCGGCCGCCATGAGCTGGCTCCCAGCCGTAGTGAAATGGCCTGGGTCGATGTACATCTGTACCCCCTTGTGGTTGATATAGCAGTACTGAGCATCGCAAAGCTCATCCAGCGTGTTCAACACATGCACGCCTTGCAGCCCGCCAATCACCCGTTCCACCATGGCGTCGTATTCCCGTCTTTCCGCATCGACAGCATCCCTGGCCCGCAAACATTCAGCGGGCTCGCGGCGCAAGGCGGGCCGGACATCACCAGCGCAGCCTGTCACATTCAGCAACACCGAATGAATAGGAATGGACTTCACCAACACCACTTTCTTCTGTTTGGCCACCAGCCGCTCCAGGGTGCGCCGCAGGCCGCGCTCATACGCCTGGGTCGATGTCTCGTCAGGCCCAGCACCCAGGATACTGCGCAGGCTATTGCCCGTGAAGTAAATCAAGTACACATTGGACAGGACAACCAAGCGGACGTCTGAATCTGACTCCAGGCGGCGCAATACCTTTTCCGTCATCTCCGGGGTACCTACATGTTCTGGATGCGGCATATAGCCTGGCCGGTATCTGACACCATCAAGATAAGGCCAACCCGGCGTGGACGCGACCTCCAGCCGATTCCCATACAGCAGCGAAAGGCCGTAGAACAAGTGCCCTGCATTGCTGTCACCCACCAAGGCTATCTTCCCCTGGCTTTTTATCTCTGGCTTGTCGTAGGCAGTCAGTGCCGCATTGGGGTAGGGCACGCCTGTCAACGGAACCTTGCCTGCAAGCCCAAGCCAAGCGATCCCCCCTGCCACCACCATCAGTGCCAAGAGCAGGACCGCAAGAAGCCTCTTGTTTTTCACATGTCTGGCCAACGGTCTTTCAATGCCGTGGTAAGTAAGCACAGCCAGAAGGATCGAAGCCAGAACCGCCAGATTTCGATGGGATGACGACCAACGCCCATCCCCCAGCAGGCGTACAAAAACCAACAGCGGCCAATGCCACAGGTACAGCGGGTAGCTCAGTTTGCCCACATAGACCAATGCGGGGTGCGAAAGCACCTTGCGATTGAACCAGGCGCCAGGCCCAGCTTGCACCAGCATTGCGGTGGCCATTACCACTGCCAGGGTGTAGAAGCCTGGAAACGCGTTGGCATCCATGAATACAACCTGGGTAGTGACCAGTAAAGCAATGCCGGACCATCCTGCAACATTCAAGACATCCTGCCGCAGCTTTTCACTAGAAGCACTTGCGGACACCCTGCTTCCAGCTTGCCATTGAATACAGGCCATCACTCCGCCGCAGGCCAACTCCCAAAGACGCCCGAACGGCAGGTAGAAACCCGCAGCCTGGCTTTTGTTGGTGAGGATCAGATTCACCGCCATCGAGCCAAAAACCACGGCAAGGGAGACCGTCACCATGGAACGCTTCGTACGATGCGCCCATAGCAGAATCAATGGCCACAACAGGTAAAACTGCTCTTCCACCCCAAGCGACCAAAGATGCAGCAACGGTTTTAGCTTGCTGGCCACATCCCAGTAGCCAGACTCCAGATAAAAATGAATATTGGCTGAAAACAATGCACTGAACAGCGCCGACTTGCCCATTTGGGCATATTCGCCTGGATACATCAGCGCAGGGCCCAGAAGCAGGCAGCCCAGAAGCACCAGGATCAGAGCGGGGAAGATACGGTTGATCCGGCGAACGTAAAAATCCCGAATGGAAAAATCCCCCTGAGCCAACTCTCTGCACAGAATGGATGTAATGAGGTAACCCGAAATCACAAAAAATAGGTCCACTCCAACATACCCATTGGGAAGGCTGGCAGGCGATGCGTGAACCGCAAGGACCATCAATACGGCAATGGCGCGCAATCCATCGATATCAGGACGATATTCAATTTTTTTATCTGTATTCACTGAACCGCCAAAATTGATTATGATTTTTTTCTAGCCATGTTCATGAACGGCTTTTCAATCAGCATATAGCTCAAATAAGAAATTGTAACCGTTGCAAAGAAAGACAAAAACATTTGATGGTACTTGTTTTGAACAACAGAAGTTGTCAAAACAATGACTGGATAGTGAATCAAATAGAATGAATAAGAAATATCCGACATCAATTTCACCGATTTCGGATTTTCATACTCAGAATTTTTCAAAATAAGAAATAATGCCGCCACTCCAAGACCTGTGAGAAATATCGGTGACGGAAATATTGGCTCCCATGATTTAAAAAGAACCACGGTCGATACAAATACGGCTAACAGCGCTGCTTTGTCATACCTTGGATTTTTGACCGCAATCCACGCACCAAAAAGAAAAAATGGCATCTGGGAAATCGCATTATTTTGAATAAAGAAATACACATATATTCCTTCCATGCTTTTTACCAACGGATGCCATTTGGTACCACCAAACACCCAAACGCATGCAGCGACTACAAAAATCGCTGTAATTTTGGTTGGGCTTTTAAAAAACTTGGCGGCGATGAGAAATGCAATCACATACCATACCACTTCGATGGTCAATGTCCAGCTCACGCTCAAGGCATTATATTTTAAATAAGCTTCTGGAAAAAAATGCTGAAGAAAAAACAAATGAATCAATAGACTTTCAAAGTCCATTGATTCCAATTGAAAATGACCAAAAACCAGAGAAAATAAAACAAACCAGAACAGGTATGCCGGATATATTCTAAAAAATCGATGTTTAATATATTCAATCGCAGAGTATCTAATTGCGCTTTGAATAATCAAATATCCACTGATAACAAAAAAAATCTGTACCCCAATCCACCCCCCTACAATTCCAAAATATGGAATAGAAACAACCTTCAAGGTATGGAGATGATTCGCAAAAACAAGGAGCACGGCCAGTGCTCTCAAGGTTTCAATGGAGTGATTTTTTGACGAAATAATACTCATCCAAATATTCTATAGCGAGACAATTAAATATTAACTACCAGAATTGGTAGGTAGGTGTCGCATGCCGGCCAAACCACGGGCAAAACAACCGGCATCTGTTAGGCCAGACACCTCGGCATTCAGGAGAAAGCACCTTCTAAGCTCTCTCACACTCTCCGCTCAAAACGGCGCCGACTCCGGATCCGTATCCACCGGGACTTGCGCAGGCCCCGTCACCACGCCACCAGCGCCACTCTTTCGCGCAGGCGCTGAATTCGTGGGGGCGCGTGATTCCACTGAAGGTACCGGCATGCTGTCGCTCTCTGAGGCCACCGCAGCTGCCGCACTGGCCACGCCACTCTCAGCCTCTCCCCCCAGCGCCTCGATCAGGTCCGGGATCAGCTTGACCAGCTCGCCGGTGGCAATCGCCACATCGGTATCAAAACCACCGTCATCCGCTTTGGTCCCCTCGAACACGGTGTCCAGGAACGACACTTTTTTGATCTGCAGGCCTTCGGTCAGCATGAAGCTCACGCGGTCGTCCCAGGTCAGTGCCAGCTTGGTGGGCAGCTTGCCGGCGTCGATGTGGGCCTGCACCTCCTCGATATCCAGCGGGTGGCGGGCGTAGCGCACCACGGCTTTTTCCTCGTTGGCGCTTTTGAGTTCGCACTCGCGGTCCACCGTGAAGCCCACGGGCGGCTCCTGTTCCTTGAGCCAGTGGGCCATGGCGGCCTGCGGGCTGGTCTGGGTGTTTAGCAGCGACACCGACAGGCCGGGCAGCGCCTCGACCAGCAGGGTGACCACTTCGTCCGCGCGGCCCTGGCTGGAGGTGTCCAGCACCAGCAGGCGCGAGGTGGTGTCGATCCACAACCACATCGAGCCCTGCTTGGTGAAGGCCATGGGTAGCAGGTCCAGCTTGGCCTCGTCTTTCAGCTCCTTGCTTTCCTTCTTGCCGGGCTTGCGGCCGGTTTCCTGCTCGATGCGCTCGGCCTTTTCTTTCACGCGGCGGGCCAGCACGCTGCCGGGCAGCACTTTGGATTCGACCATGAAGCGCAGGATCCACTGGCCCCCGACCGACTCGGCCAGCGGGCCGTGTGCATCACCGCGCGGGGGCACCCAGCCCAGGGACTTTTCCTGGGTGGCACCACATTCCATGAAGGGCGCCTTGGCCAGGGCTTCTTCTACTTGCGTCAATTCAACCTGCCATTGCGGGGCAATGCGGTACACGATCATGTTCTTGAACACAGATAACCTTTTGTTCGGGAGCGTTGGTGGTGAAGCGCTTTCAGCGAGAGCACTTTCTCTATCGGTGAAGCTGTTGCCAACGGATGATCGAGCGATCGAACCCGTGAACAAAACAGCCCGCCCGACACGGAACATGCCATTGTCGGTGGTCGTCGGCACGCAGCCTGCGGCCGGAGCGCACAAGCAACGATGGCCGCCTGAATTAGCTATAAATATAATAGCTATTAACGCTTGATGGATAAGCGCTAGCGGCCATTTTTTATCAAAATCTTGATCGCGCAGGCCTGCAGCTTCTTGGCACAACTTTACACAGCGTCATCCGACGCGCACGGCCGCGATACATGCGGGGCGGACACTGACTCTCAATCGCCGGAACGGTCGTTCCAGCGAGCCACCCCCGTAAAAGGACCCACACCATGGCTTTCCGCTTCCAACACCGCCTTGCCGCCACCGCTGTTCTGGCCGCGCTGGCCCTGCCTGTTCTGGCCCAGCCAGCCCCGGCCACACCACCCGCTGCTGGCGCCCCCACAACCGAAGCCGCCCCGCGCTACAAGGCCGGAGAACGGCACGAACGCCACCATGGCGACCGTGCAGAAAAACGTGCCGAACACCATGCCAAACGCCTGGCCGCCCTCAAGGGCCAACTCAAGCTGACCGCCGCGCAAGAACCCGCGTGGACAACGTTCACTGCGGCCATGCAACCGGGCGAACGCCCTGCCCGTCTGGACCGCCAGAACATGGACAAACTGACCACCCCCGAGCGCATCGACCGCATGCGGGCCATGCGCGCCCAGCACGCCGCCGAGGCCGACCGCCGTGGCGAGGCCACCAAGGCCTTCTACGCGGCGCTGACGCCCGAGCAGCAAAAAACCTTTGACGCCCAGGCCCACCACGGCCACCGTATGGGAGGCATGGCAGGCATGAAGGGCGACGGCGAAGGCCGACACGGGCACCACGGCATGCGGGGTGGCGAAGGCCGCCATCAGCAACCGCAGACAGCACCCGCGAAGTAAATCCCCTCCTGGGACCGCCCTGACGCAGGGGGCGGCTCGGAGGTGGGCGGCGGTTCCCTCTCTTCTTGCCTGACAAAGCCCGGAGTCCTCCACGGACCCCGGGCTTTGTGCTTTGTGCTTTGTGGGATGGAAAAGGTTGTCGACGGGCACCCGTTGTGGATAACACTGGGAACAGTTCTGGCACAACTGGACAGTTATCCACACAAAAAGGCGATGGCCCGAAGTTGTTGTCTGCGAGCCCCGCCCTTTGTGCAGACCGCCACACAGACTTTGCAGCTGCGCAACCCCGCGCCAACATTGAACAAATTGGCCTTGTCCACAGAAAGTGGCTTGCTCTACTACTACTGCTATTTATATATAGAACTATAGAAGAATAACCAGAACCCGTCGAAACACCATTCCGCGGCGCACGCGCGTTCTGGTGGGCTGCCCCGGAAAGGGGGGATGAACAAGACCTGGGTGCGGACCTCCGTTTTTGGGCACCGCTTTGCTGAGGTGGAGGTGGAGCGGCACTTGCTGCACGGCTCCTGCAATTCATGTTTGCTATTAATAATGTAGCTAATAGCGCTTATGCAGCAAGCGCTACAGCCAATTTTTGGCACAAATTCATGACGAACCAGGGCCGGTGCGCAAGACTGGGGATAGTTCTGGCACAACCACGTGGTTATCCACAGAAAAAGACAGGCGCTGTGTTTTGTCCCCGTTCCCGTGACAACGGCAAGAGGGATCGGTGCACAGGGTTGGCGCACCTGCAAGTGCGCGCTGCGGTTGGGGAAAATGCGGTTGTCCACATTCCGTGTCGCCTTCTACTACTATGACTATGTATTTATAGACAACATAAGAAGAAGAAAGAGGGACAACTTGGGGCACACCCGAGGGCAGGGGTTGTCATCTGGACGGGGCGATGTTTGGGGGCGCACGGGACACAACCCCAGGGAGAAAACCGCAGCCGACCACCGTGCACGGGGCCGGTTGTGGCAAGGCGATCGGGGAAAACGCGGGGCCGTGCAGGCCGTCTACGCAGCCGCAGGGCGCAGGAAGGCCCCCAGGAGGTCCGCAGACAGGGGGCGGCTGAAGAGGTAGCCCTGGTAGAGCTGGCAGCCCGCGCGGGCCAGCAGCTCGCGTTGCTCGGGGGTTTCCACGCCTTCGGCGATGACTTCCAGGCCCAGGCTGCGCGACAGGCCGATGATGGTGTCCACAATGGCGGCGTCGTTGGGGTCGGTCAGCAGGTCGCGCACAAAGCTCTGGTCGATCTTGAGCTGATCGAGCGGCATGCGCTTCAAGTAGCTCAGCGACGAGTACCCGGTGCCGAAGTCGTCCAGCGAGAAGCCCACGCCGTGCGAACGCAGCGCGGCCATGGTGGCGATGGTGGTCTCCATGTCTTCCACCAGCAGGCTTTCGGTCAGCTCCAGCTTGAGCAGGTGGGCCGGTGCCCCGGTGATGGCCAACACCCGGGCCACGTCGTCCACAAAACTGGCGTGGCGGAACTGCCGCGAACTCACGTTCACCGCCATGGTCAGGTGGGCCAGCTGCGGGTCGGCCTGCCAGGTGGCCAGGAGCTTGCACGCCGTGTGCAGCACCCAGCGGCCCAGTGGCAGGATGAGCCCGGTTTCCTCGGCCAGCGGTATGAATACGGCAGGGGGCACCATGCCGCGCTGCGGGTGGGCCCAGCGCACCAGGGCCTCTACGCCCACACAGCGGCCCGACTGGTGCATCTGCGGCTGGAAGTGCAGCAAAAATTCCTCCTGCGCCAGTGCGGCACGCAGGTCGGTTTCCAGCCCGGCGCGGGCCGTCACCACGGCCTGCATGTCGGGGTCGAAAAAGCGCAGGGTGTTGCGCCCTGCCGTCTTGGCCTGGTACATGGCCAGGTCGGCCTGCTTGAGCAGTTCGCCCACGCTGGTCAACTCGCCGGTGAAGGGCGCGATGCCGATGCTCGGTGTGCTGCGGTATTGGTAGCCTGCCAGCGCATAGGGCACGGCCAGCATGGCCAGGATCTTCTCGCCCACCCCGCGCGCGTGCAGGGCCAGTTCGTGGGATTTGGGGCTCAGCTCTTCCAGCATCACCACAAACTCGTCGCCGCCCAGCCGGGCCACCGTATCCACGCTGCGCACGCAGGTGTTCAGGCGCTGCGCCACCTGCTGCAGCAGCAGGTCACCCTGGTCATGGCCAAGGGTGTCGTTCAGGGTCTTGAAGTTGTCTAGGTCGATGAACAGCAGCGCCCCGCCCTGCTGGCGCCGCTGGGCATTGGCCAGCGCATGGGCCATGCGGTCCATGAGCAGCATGCGGTTGGGCAGGCCGGTGAGCGCGTCGTAGAACGCCAGACGCTGGATTTCGCGCTCGCTGGCCTTGCGTTGCCGGATGTCGGTGTTGATGGCGAGGATGGATTGCGGCTGGCCGTCATCACCGCGCACCAGGGTCCAGCGGCCCTCGACCTCGATGGTGCTGCCATCGCGGTGGCGCTGCACGATCTCGCCAGTCCACTCGCCTTGCTCCAGCACCGACTGGGTGGCATGGCGAAAGTGGGCGGGGTCGTCGTAAAGCAGGGTCTCGATGGACTGGCCCAGCGCCTGCAGCTGCGACCAGCCGTACAGGCGCTCGGCGCTTTTGTTCCAGAAGATGATGCGGTGTTCCAGGTCGCGCACCAGGATGGCATCCTGCGCCTTGTCCAGCAGCGAGGCCTGGTGGCGGATGCGGGCGTCGGCCAGTTGTCGGTCGATCTCGGACGAAGCGCGCGCGGCAAAGATCTGCAGCGTGGAGGCGATGAAATCCGTCTCTGCAATGGCCTGGCGGAACAGCACGAACACAATGCCCACCACTTCGCCGTCGGCATTGCACAGCTGTTGTCCTGCGTACGCCTGCGCGCCCACGTAACGGAGCACGGGCGCATCCGGATAGCGCTGCTGTACCTTGTCGGTCACCACGTACTCGCGCTGCGTCAGCAGCATGAGGCTGGGCGTGCCCTCCAGGCTGTATTCGTCGTTGGGCAGCATCTGGCCGTCCAGCACCGCCGCCAGCGTGACCACCCGGGGTGGTTGCCCTTGCGCTTGGGGCAGCAACCGCACCACGCAGCCGCCCTGGGCCCCCAGGGCATCGGCCATGTTGCGCACCAGCTGCACAAAAAACTCGGTGCCCGTGCTGGCCGACACGGCCGCCGCCACCTTGAGCACCGAGGCCTGCAGCCGCTGCTGCGCCTTGTGCGCGCGCAGGCTGGTGATGCCAAAGGCCAGGTCGTTGGAGAGTTCCTGCAGCAGGGCGGCCTCTTCAGGGCTGATCTGCAGAATGTCCGGCGCGTAGAGGTACAGCAGGCCAAAGGTACGGTCGCGGTTGCGATCACGGTCCTGCAAAGGCAGGCAGATCACACCGTGGAAGCCGTGGTCCAGCATGCGCTCGGTCCAGTCGGCAAAGTCGCCTTCGGTGCGGATGTCCTGCACGATCACGGGCTTGCCCGAACGCACGGCCATGCCCGCCGGCCCCCGGCCGTAGGGGTCATCGGCCGACCAGGAAAGCTGCAGGTTTTCGAGGTAGTTCTGGTTGTAGCCCGCGTGGGCTACAGGCTGGATGGATTTGCGTTCGTCGTCCAGCGCAAACCCCACCCAGCCCATGCGGTAGCCGCCAATGTCCACGGCAATCTGGCAGATGGCCTGCAGCAGCGCGGTTTCGGAGGTGGCGCGCACCAGGGTTTCGTTGCAGGCGCTCAGAAGGCGCTGCGCACGGCCCATGCGGGCCAGTTCGCGCTCGGTGCGCAGGCGTTCGGTCACGTCGGTGGCCAGCACCTGGCGTGCCGGGCGGCCATTGAAGCTGATGCTGCCAGCCGTGATCTCCACATCCATGAAGCTGCCGTCCTTCTTGACGTGGCGGCTGATCACTGGCTTGTTGCGCTGGTCGATCGCAATCGCATGCAGGGCCTCCCGGATGGTTGCGTGCCGCTCGGCGGGCCACAGGTCGGTCATGTCCATGGCCAGCAGCTCGGCCTCGGTGTAGCCGTAGTGGGTTTCCATCGACTGGTTCACAGCCTGCAGGCGCAGCGTTTCCTTGTCGTACACCCACATGGGATGGGGATGCTCGTTGAACAGCATGCGGTACTGCTGCTCCGACGCCTTGAGCTGCCCGGCCACATGCCGCAGCTGCACCATGGCCCCCAGGGATTCGGTAAGGATCTCCAGGTGCGCCACGTCGCGCCGCGAGAACGCGTTGGGCTTGTCAGACGTCACCTTGAGCGAGCCCACCACCCCCTGCGCCGTGCGCAGCGGCACCGCCATCACGGAGCGCACGCCATGGCGATGGGGCAGCGAAGCCATGTCCCAGCCCTCGGCCTCGGTGTCGTTGCACACCACGGTGCGCCCTTCGCGCAGTGCGGGCCAGAGCAGGCTCTGGTCCACGGCCAGCAGGTGCCCCACGGGCCGCACATGGTCGCCTGCCGAGGCCTGCGCCACCAGCTGGTGGCCCTGCAACAGCTCCACCAGCGCGCCCCGGGCCAGCGTCTGGCGCAGCACCGTGTCGGCCACCAGTTGCAGCACGTCGGGCAGGGGCATGTCCAGCGACGAGATGCGCTGCTGCACATGCAGCAGCTCGGCATGGTTCTGCGCATCACGCTGCGCGTCGAGCTCGGTCAGCTTCTGTACGCTGATGTCGGTCATGCCGCCCACCATGCGCACGGCCTTGCCGGCGGAGTCGCGGATCAGGAAGCCCCGGTCCAGCACCCAGGCATACGTGCCGTCCTTCCGAAGAAAGCGGTACTCGGCCGACCAGTGGTTGTCGGTGCCATCAATGGCTGCATGGATGCTGTGGAGGATTTCCTGGCTGTCGTCGGGGTGCAGCCGCAGGGTCCAGGAGGTGCTGTCGGGGGGCAGCTCGTCCAGCGGCACGCCGAACAGGTTCTGCATGCCCTCGTTCCACCACATGGCATCCGTGTGCAGGTTCCAGTCCCACACAGCATCGGCCGTGGCACGCGAGACCAGGTGAAAGCGTTCTTCGCTTTCGCGGCGTGCCTGCCGCGCCTGGTGCTGGACCGAGATGTCCTGGAAGGCGCCCTGGATGCGGATGATCTGGCCATGGGCATCACGCGCCGCCTGTCCTGCTGTGCGCACCCAGAATCGCCCGCCACCAGGCATGGCCACCTCAGCCTCGACGTCGAAGGGGGTGCCATGGTGCATGCATTCATCAAAGGCCTTTTGCAGGTGCACCCGGTAGGGCGGGGTGTACAGCTGCAGCACCTGGGCCAGGCTGCCTACGCGGTGGGTGAGCCCGTAGGCGGCAGCGATCTCCTGTGACCAGGTCAGTTGGAGGCTGGGGAGCTCTACCGTCCATCCCCCGATGCGCGCAATCTGTCCTGCCACACGCAGCGCATCGCTCTGGGCCAGCATCTCCGCGTGCATCTGGTCGCGCTCTTGCACCAGCTGGGCCAGCAGGCGCTTCTGGCGGCGCAGCTCCAGCTGCACCATGGCCTGGCCTGCCAGGATCTTCAGACCGTCGAGCTGCTCGTCCCCCAGCGTGCGGGGCACGGTGTCCAGCACCGCCAGCGTTCCCAGTGCAAAGCCCTCCGGCGTAACAAGGGGCACGCAGGCGTAAAAACGAACACGGGGTTCGCCCACCACCAGCGGATTGCCCGCAAATGCGGGGTGCTGGCGGGCGTCCGGCACCACCACGGCATCGCGGTTGCCATCCAGCGCATGGACGCAAAAGGCAATGGCACGGTCGGTCTGCGCGAAAGGCACACCCACAGCTGCCTTGAACCACTGGCGCTCGCTGTCTACAAAGTTGACCACGGCCATGGGGCAGCCGCAGACGCGCGCGGCCAGTGTGGCCAACTGGTCAAACGCGTCTTCCGGGGGGGTATCCAGGATGGCGTAGGACTGCAGTGCGTGGAGCCGCGCGGCCTCTTGGGGTGCGTGCGCAGGCGGCATGGTGGTTACGCTGGGGCCAGGCCCAGGGGCACGCATCCGACCTCCAGGCGCCTTGCTGCCTGGGGAGGGTTGTAGGAGGGCCGGAGTTGCGTCAACAAGGAAGTGGAGCGGTAAGGCGGCACATGCCGGACGGCCCAGCCGCTGCAGGAAGTCGCAAACGCCGGGGCCACAACTTGTAATAAAGCAGCAATGCTACACCGCACAGACCCATGTTGACGCACCGCAGCATGCGGGTTTGCCCCAAAGGGGAAACCGGCCCAGCGACCACGGGCAGCGCGGAAACAGTCGCCAAGGCAACCTTCGCGCAGCATCAGGCTTGCTAGCCTGTGTGCCATGCAGATCTCCGAACTTGCCCGCCAGGCCTCGGTG
This sequence comes from Acidovorax sp. NN32, assembly GCF_057597245.1. Taxonomy (NCBI): domain Bacteria; kingdom Pseudomonadati; phylum Pseudomonadota; class Betaproteobacteria; order Burkholderiales; family Comamonadaceae; genus Acidovorax; species Acidovorax sp. NN32. The sequence continues at coordinate 53,394 of NZ_CP199679.1, read as the reverse complement.
TCCGTCCACGCCCTGCGCCACTATGAACGGCTGGGGCTGATTCGCCCGCACCGCCGGGCCAACGGATACCGGGACTATCCCGCCAGCATCAAGCGCGAGGTGGTGTTCATCGCCATGTCCCGCCAGCTGGGCTTTGCGCTGCCGCAGATTGCCCGGCGGCTTGACGACTACCGTGCCGGCACGCTGGGCATCGACGACATGGTGCTGGCCCTGCAGGAACGCGTGGCCGCGCTGGAGCAGCAGATCGGCCAGTTGCAGGCCCAAAAGCAGGTGGTGCTCGACCACCAGGCGTGGCTGCAGGCGCAACAGACACGCAAGCGAGAGACACCCCGCGCCTGGCCGCGCGTGCGGCCCAGCACATCCACCAAGTCCCCCTCCCAAACCCCAACCTCCAGGAAAACGCCATGACTTTGTCTTCGCCATCCCCTTTGCCCACGGCCTCCATCGCCGCATTGCAGGCCTTTGTGCGGGCCATGCCCATGGCCCGCACGCTCGGGCTGCGCTTCGTCCACGCCGAACCGGGCCGGGTCGAGATGGAGATTCCGGTGAGTGAGGCCTTCAGTTTTCGCCCCGGCCAGTTACAGGCCACGGCTGTGTTTGCCGTGGCCGACTTTGCGGCGGTGGCGGCAGCGGGCAGCGTGTTGCCGCCAGGGTGGACCAATGCCACGGTGGACGCGACCGTGAAACTCGTGGCGCCTGCCCGGGGCGTTTGCCTGCGCGCGCGCGGGCGTGTGGTGGATGCAGGGCGGTTACTCACCGTCTGCGCGTCCGACGTTTTTGCGGTGGACGGGAACGGCCAGGAAACCCTGTGCGCCACGCTCCTGGCCACGGCGCGCAATATCGATCCCGCCGCTGCGCGGTAGGTGGCGGGCCGTCCCGTTCTGCGGTGGGATTACGCCCGCGAGCGCCGCGCCCGCACGGCGGCCGCCAACCCTTCAAGCACCGGCACGGTCTGCGCCAGGCTGATGCAGGCGTCAGTCACCGACACACCGTGTTGCAGCGGCTGGCCGGGCACGATGTCCTGTCGGCCTTCGTTCAGATGGCTTTCGATCATCAGGCCGGTGATGCGCGCATCACCGGCTGCAATCTGCTCGGCCACTTCTGCCGCCACTGTGATCTGACGCTGGTGCTGCTTGCTGCTGTTGGCATGGCTCACGTCGATCATCACCTGCTCGCGCAGGCCCGCCGCCTTGAGCATGGCGCAGGCAGCATCTACATCGGCAGCGCTGTAGTTAGGCTGCTTGCCGCCGCGCAGGATCACATGGCAGTCCTGGTTGCCGCGCGTCTCAAAAATGGCGGCCTGGCCCATCTTGGTCATGCCCATGAACGCGTGCGATGCCTGCGCGGCCTGGATGGCGTCGCTGGCCACCTTCACGCCGCCATCCGTGCCGTTCTTGAAGCCCACGGGGCACGACAGGCCACTGGCCAGCTGGCGGTGGCTCTGGCTCTCGGTGGTGCGCGCGCCTATCGCGCCCCAGCTCACCAGGTCGCTGATGAACTGTGGCGAGAGCAGGTCCAGAAATTCGGTGCCCACCGGCAGGCCCGTGGCCAGCACATCGAGCAGCAGCTGGCGCGCCAGCTCCAGCCCTTCGTTGATGGCAAAACTTCCATCCAGGTGCGGATCGTTGATGTAGCCCTTCCAGCCCACCGTGGTGCGCGGCTTTTCAAAGTACACGCGCATGACGACGAGCAGATCGGCCTGCAGCGCATCCGCCTGTTGCTTGAGCTGGCGCGCGTAGTCCATGGCCTGGTCGTGGTCGTGGATGGAGCAGGGCCCCACCACCACGATGAGCCGGTCGTCCTGCCCGTGCAGTACGCGTGAGATGGCGGCGCGGCTCGATTCGACCAGCGCCTGCGCCGCATCGGGTGCGGGCAGCCACTCCTGCAGCAGCGCAGGCGTAATCAGCGGACGCACTGCCTTGATGCGCGTGTCATCAATGCGTGTGGTGTCGTGGGTGGAAATGGGGTTGGCGGAGCGGTGTGCGTGGGTCATGGTGGCCCCGATTGTCGCGGAGCCGCCGTTGCCTACTGGTCAAGGAGGTGGTCACACGGCTCGGAACTGGCGCGGCCCAGGCCAGTGACGCAGAGCAAGGGCCGCCCCGCAGCGAGTGCGTCGTCCCCCTCAGGGGGAAGGCGCCGAAAGCGACTCAGGGGGAGCCTCTACGGCCTGCGGAACGCCGCATTCTGCCGCGCCCAATGGCGCGACTGCAGGTGATCCAGCCGCACCGTTCCGCCCGTGGAGGGCGCGTGCACAAAACGCCCTTCCCCCACATAGATGCCCGCATGGTTGGGCTGGCGGCCGGTGCCAAACACCACCAGGTCTCCGGCGCGCAACTCGCCACCGTCGATTCGGTATCCCCAGTTGTTGAGCTGCGCCACCGTGCGCGGCGGCGGTGTGCCGACCTGGTTGCGGTACACGTAACCAATCAGCCCGCTGCAGTCGAAACCCGAGTCGGGCGTGTTGCCACCGTAACGGTACGGCGTGCCCACCAGGCCCAGTGCGTGGATGGCGATGTCGTGTGCCTGCTCGGCGGTCAGGGGCGGCGTGGTGCGGATCGGGGCGGACGAAGAAGAAGACGTCGAAGGCGGCCGTGAGGTGCCACAGCCGCCCAGGGCCAGCAGGGCGGCGGTGCAGGCGGCAAAGGCCAGGCTGTGAAAAACGCGCATGGACCGAAGGGTAACGGATGGAGCCCGGCGCATGCGCTGACCCCGTTCCTGCCTTGGGGATATTGGTCAAAAATGCCGCCAGCGCTTGTGCATCAAGCGTTGGCAGCTATCTTTTTTACAACACTTGGGAGCTCATGCCGTCGCAGTGATTTCGGTCGTCTGGCGCCGCAGCAGCAACCGGTTGGCTACGCTCACGATGGCCTGTACCGACGCAGTCACGATGTTGTGGCTCGCGCCCGCGCCAAAGGTGGAGCCCGCCACGCCGTCCATGGCCGCTTCCACAATCGCCAGCGCCTGGGCGTTGGCGCCCGTGCCGGTGGCGCGCTCTTCATAGTGGTCCACGCGCAGCGGCAGGCCGAGGGCATCCACCGTGGCGGCAATCGGCCCGTTGCCCTGGCCGCGCAAATGCTGGCGCGTGCCGTCGATGGTCACGTCCAGCTCGATGCCCTGCCCGTCTTCATCGAGCTTGTGGCTGTGGCAGGTGATGGCGGCGTGCGCAGGCGCTTTCAGGTACGTGGTCTGGAACAAGTCCCACAGCGCCTCGCCGCTCATTTCGCCCTCGCTCGCGTCCGTCTGCCGTTGCACTACTGCGCTGAATTCGACCTGCATGCGGCGCGGCATCACCACGCCGTGTTCGCGTTCGAGCAGGAAAGCAATGCCGCCCTTGCCCGATTGGCTGTTCACGCGGATCACGCTGTCGTAGGTGCGGCCCAGGTCCGCCGGGTCGATGGGCAGGTACGGCACTTCCCACAAGGCGTTCGGGTCTTGCGCGGCAAAGCCCTTTTTGATCGCATCCTGGTGCGAGCCCGAGAATGCGGTGAACACCAGGTCGCCAGCGTACGGGTGGCGCGGGTGCACGGGCAGCGAGGTGCATTCCTCGGCAATGCGCGCGACCGAGGTGATGTCCGAGAAGTCGAGGTTCGGGTGCACGCCCTGCGTATACATGTTGAGCGCCAGCGTCACGATGTCCACATTGCCGCAGCGCTCGCCGTTGCCGAAGAGGCAGCCTTCCACGCGGTCGGCGCCGGCCATCATCGCAAGTTCTGCCGCCGCCACGCCCGTGCCCCGGTCATTGTGCGGGTGCACCGAGAGCGTGATGTGCTCGCGCGGGCTGAGGTGCCGGTCCATCCACTCGATCTGGTCGGCAAACACGTTGGGCGTGGCGTTCTCCACCGTGGTGGGCAGGTTGATGATGATGGGACGGCCGGGGCCCGCGTTCCATGCGGCAATCGCGGTCTGGCAGGCCTTGAGGGAAACGCTGAGTTCGGTGGCGCTGAAGGTCTCGGGTGAATACTGCAAGGTCCACTGCGTTTCGGGCTGTGCATCGGTAAGCTGCTTGAGGTAGCCCACGTGGTGCGCGATGAGCTGCATCACCTGCGTCACGTTCATGCCGAACACGATGCGCCGCCATGCGGGGGCCGTGGCGTTGTAGAGGTGCACGATGGCGCGGGGCGCGCCTTTCACGGCCTCCACGGTGCGCGCAATGAGGTCCTCGCGCGACTGGGTCATGACCATGATGGTCACGTCATCGGGGATGAGGTTCTCGTCGATGAGGCGGCGCACAAAGTCGAAGTCCGTCTGCGATGCTGCCGGAAAACCGACCTCGATCTCCTTGAAGCCGATGCGCACCAGCTCTTCATAGAGCTTCATCTTGCGCTCGCCGTTCATGGGCTCGAACAAGGCCTGGTTGCCGTCGCGCAAATCGGTGGACAGCCACACGGGCGCGTGGGTGATGCTGCGAGTGGGCCACTGGCGATCGGTCAACGCGACCGGGGCAATGGGCTGGTACTTGGTGGCGGGTTTGGAAATCATGACAAAGGCTCCACGAACGGTGTGTGCGGTGTGAAATACACGGTGCACAGGTCAAACGAATCTAGAAACGAATGACATCCCCTGCAGCCCTTTGCATGTGCAAAGGCTGGTTCGCGGGCCGGGGTCAGGGGGAGATCAGGTGTTGCGCTGAGCGGATCAGGCAACGGTGGCGAACGCAGGCAGACCCCGGCCAGGCACTAGGCCTAGCGATAGGGTGGATAGGAGCATGCTGCGTTGCATAGGGGCAAAGATAGCACAGGCTTGCTGCGGTGCGCAATTATTTTGATGAAAATTGCCGCTAGCGCTTGATGGATAAGCGCTGATAGCTATCAAATTAATAGTGAATACTGCTGATAGGATGGCGCCTTTCGCTGCGTGCCCTCCCCATCTGTTTCGTCAGGAGATCTTTTCATGGCCTACATGCTGCTCATCATGGAACCCCACGGCCAACGGGCCGAGCGGGGGCTGGCGGGGGGCCAGGAGGCCTATGCGCGCATGCTGCGTTTTGGCGAAGGCCTGCAGGCCCGGGGCCTGCTGCGTGCCTCCGAATCGCTGGCCTCCACCGAGCAGGCCGTGCGCCTGCAGGTGCGCGAAGGCCAGGCCCGCATGGTCGATGGACCCTTTGCCGAGACGAAAGAAATGGTGGGTGGCTTTTACCTGCTCGACTGCGCCACGCGCGAGGAGGCTGTGGCCATTGCCCGTGAATGCCCGGCCGCCGAATGGGCCACTGTCGAGGTGCGCGAAGTGGCGCCGTGTTACCACGGGGCTTTGTGATCCGGGGCACTGACGCTTTTCACACTCCCCGGCGCGCAGTGCCTTCCTGCAGCTGTGCCTGAAACTCCCCCACCGGCATGGGCCGCGCAAACAGGTAGCCCTGCAGCACATCGCAGCCCTGGCGCACCAGGTAGTCGGCCTGCTCGGGCGTTTCCACCCCTTCGGCTGTGATCTGCAGCCCCAGCCCGTGGGCCAGCGCCACGATGGCGGTGACGATGGTGCGGCTGTGTTCCTGGCCGGGCAGGTCCTTGACAAAGCTGCGGTCGATCTTGAGGCGCCGCATCGGCAACTGCCGCAGGTAGGCCAAGGAGGAGTAGCCGGTGCCAAAGTCGTCAATGGCCAGGTGGATGCCCAGCTGGCTCAGGCGGTGCAGGGTGTGCGCACCGGCCTCCATGTTGTCCATCAGCACGGTTTCGGTGAGTTCGATTTCGAGCAGGTGGGCGGGCAGGCCCTCTTCGCGCAGGATGTCCATCACGCGCTCCAGAAACTGCGGGTCGCCCAACTGCCGTGCCGAGATGTTGACCGACACCCGGAGCGGCCCGCCCGCCTGCCACCGGGCGGCATCGCGGCAGGCCGTGCGCATCACCCAGTAGCCCAGCGGCACGATGAGGCCGCAGTCCTCGGCCACCATCACGGCCTCCAGCGGCGAAACGTTGCCCAGCTCCGCATGCGACCAGCGCAGCAGCGCCTCGGCGCCCACCAGGGCGCGGTCGGTGGCGGCAAAAAGCGGCTGGTAGTGCAGCGCGAGGCCCTCGCCCTGCTGGAGCGCGGCGCGCAGTGCATGCTCGATGGCCTGGCGCCGGACCACCGCCTGGTTCATCGACGCGTCAAACCGCACACAGCGGTTCTTGCCCATTTCCTTGGCGCGGTACATGGCCGTATCGGCATTGCTGACCAGGCCGTCCATGTCGGCCGCATCACCCGGAAAGGTGGCGATGCCAGCGCTGCAGGTCATGGTCATCTGCTGGCCGACTTCGGTGAACGAATGGTGGAAGGTGCCAACAATCCGCTGGCCATAGGTGTTGAGCGCTGCGTCGTCCATGTCCAGCGGCAGGATCACGGCGAACTCGTCGCCCCCCAGGCGCGAGATCGCGTCGGTGCTGCGCACCACGGACTGCAGGCGCCGCGCCACCTGGCGCAGCAAACCATCTCCGGCCGCATGTCCGAAGGTGTCGTTGAGCGTCTTGAAATTGTCGAGATCGATGTACACCAGGGCCACGCGGGTGCCCTGGTCCCGGGCGGCTTCGATCGCTGCGGCCAAGCGTTCATTGAAGGCGTGCCGGTTGCCCGTGCCCGTGACGGCATCGGTATGGGCGAGCGCGTGCAGCCGGTTCTCGGCGTTGCGCACGGCCGCCTGGCTGCGCAGCACCATGGCGGCGGCCATGGCCATCACACACCCGGCAATCAGCAACGCGCTGACAAAACGAATGGCCAGGCGCGAGTACACCGCACGCATGGACTTGCGAAAGTACAGGGTTCCCTCTGCCACGCCCGCCGTTTCAACCGGCCGGGCAATCTCCAGCACGCTCAGCCCCGCACGCTCGGCCAACCCGCCCATGCCAGCGGCCGCCAGCGTGGCGGGGAAGCTGTCGTCTGGCCCGCGTGTGTAGTGCGCCAGCAGCAGGCCCTGGGCGTCGTACACCCCGGCGACCAGCACCATGGGCGACGACTTCAGCGCCGCGAGCATTTCGTTGGCCGTGCGCGCATCTCGGAACATGACAGCGGCCGCAATGTTGTCCGCGACGATGGCGGCCTCCACGCGGCTGTCCTGCAGCATGGACTGGCGCGTGCTCCAGTAGTCCAGCCCTGTGAGTGCCAACACCACCGTCAAAAGCGCCAGGCCCGCCGCCAGGATGCCCGTTACCACCAGCCTGGACGACAGCAGCACGGGCGGCAGCGGTGGCGCCGGGATGGCAATCTGGGGTTCGGGGGCCTGGGTTCTCATCGGTACACCTTGGCCAGCCGCAGCAGTCGGGAGCTGATCGTGAGACCCGCCTTGGCGGCGGCGTCGGGGCTGATGCCGAACACGATACGCCCTTCCTGCTGGGTGAGAGCGATGACGATCTCCGGGTTGACGAAGGTCAGCTCATCCGAGACCGTCAGCACGCCATGGCCCTGAGACAGGGTTCGAAGCGCTCGCAATGCCTGCTCCACGTCTGCGTTTTGCAGGATGAGCACCCTGCAGTCGCGCAGGCTGGCCATCTCCAGCAGCCTGATCCGCACGGTACGGCCTTTGGCGGCCTGTTTGCCTTCCAGGGCGGTCAGGGGGCGCTTGAGTGGACTGAAGGGCGAGACGCAGACGGTCAGTTCGCTGCCCATGGCGCTGTCGTTGTCAGGCCATTCGATGAACTGGATGAAGTTGAAGATATAGGCGGCCTTGAGGTCGGGTTCTTCCACGGGGTTGGTGGCATGCGCCAGGCCGACCAACCCGCCCAGCAAACACAGGCCGAACCACAGTATCTTGCCCAGGTGGATGGCGTTGTACATGGCTCAGAACGCGTAGGTGAGCTTGAGCCGGTAGGTCCGTCCATCCTGCCGGATCGATTCTTCGCGGATCTCGTACGAGGCGGGATCTGCATGCCGGTGGTTGAACAGGTTGTAGACGCCCATCGACACGTCCACATCCGCAAAGCGTTGTGTGTAGACGAGGTTGGTGACGATGGTCCCCGGCAGGCGTGCGCCCGAACGGGTTGCGCGCGCGCCCACGCCAATGGCCTCCACGGCATATTGGCCCGGCCTGCCAGCGCCTGGCGTTGCCCATGCGCCCAGCGCCAGGGTGTCCGACCACTGGACCTTGAGCAAGTGCCGGGGAGAGTTCGTCAGCGGCTGGGGGGTGCTGGTGTTGCGCGCCTTTTGCCAGCCATAGGCCACACGCAGGCGCGAGCCGCCTTGCCAGCGCTGTTCCACCTCGGCTTCCAGCCCGTGAACGCGCACGCTGCCGGTGTTGCCGAAGGTCAGTCTTTCCGCTGCGTTCGCATCGCCCAGCGCGATCAGGTCGGTCACCTGCGACCGGAACGCCGTCAGCAGCATGCGGGTGGCGCCGGTGGGGGCATGTTCGAGGGCCAGCTCTGTGGTGCGCACCTTTTCCGACCGAAGCCCCTCCGAGCTGACGATGCCGCCGGGCAGGTCCACGCGGTAGTCGCGTTCGTAGGCATTGGGGGGCCGGTAGGCCGTGCCGTGCAGCAGCTTGAGGGCGGTGGAGGGGTTCCACCAATACACCAGGCCCAGCCGGGGATGGAAGCTGCCCGCACTGCCGGACTGCTTGCCCCAGCGCAGCCCGGTGTGCAGCGTGAGTGTGGGCGCCAGCGCAAATTCATCCTGCATGTAGATGCCCAGCGCATCGCCCGAGCGGCGGGTGTCCAGGTACTGGGCGGGTGGGTCCAGATCGACGTTGAGCTGCTGGATGCGGGTGTCGCGCCGGTAGTCGATGCCCCAGGCGAGCTTGTGGCGTGCAAACGCCGTGCTGACCCACTGCCAGTCGGTGCCCCACCACTGCCCGGTGCCGACGTCGCGGTTGACCGTGAGGGGTGGGTAGTCGTACACATAGTCGCCCACGAAGCGGTAGCGCCCGGCGTGTACGCGGCCGGTGAGCGCCAGTGAGGGCGAAATCTGGTGCGTGGTTTCGGCCGCCAGGCGGGTGGTGGTGTCGATGTAGCGCGAGCGTGGGTCGTTGAAGGCCTGCGAGAACGAAGCCGTGGGCGTGCCCTTGATGCGCTCGCCATGGGCCAGGGTGAGCGTGAGCCCCTCCCGCTGCATGCGGGCAAACAGCTGCGTGCTGCGGTCGAAATCCAGGCGGTGTGCCACACCATGGTGGGTCTCGGGCGCGTCGAACGCTGAAAAGTGCTGGTCTGCCCCCCGGCTGCTGGAGCGCGTCACCGCGACGAGCCAGTCGCTGCCCTGGGCATCCACCGTGCCCAGCGAGAAGCGTGCCTTGGCGCTGCCTTGGCTGCCCGCCTCCACGCTGATCTGCGGCCCGGCCAGCTGGCGGCCGTTGCGCGTGATGACGTTGACCACGCCAAAGAACGCATTGGCGCCATACACCGCAGAGCCCGGCCCGGGAACGAACTCCACGCGGTCCACCAGGTCCAGGTCGAGCGGGAAATCCGTGCCGATGGTGGCCTGGTCGTAGAGGTTGTCGTTAAAGCGCACGCCGTTGACCAGCAGCAGCACCCGGGTGTTGTAGTCGCCCGGTGTGGCAAAGCCGCGTGTGCCAAGGTAGTGGTAAGAGCGGTCGTACGAGACATACAGCCCGCGCATGCTGCCCAGCACTTCCGCCAGCGTGCGGTAGCCAAAAAGCCGGATGTCGTCTGCGGTCACCACGCTCACCACGGCGGGCGCTTCCAGGGCGGTTTGCGCATACCGGCTGGCCGTCCGGACCTCCATCTGCATGAGCTGTTCCAGCGGCAGCTGGGCAATGTCCGCCTGCGCGGCAGCGTGGGATGCAAAGCCACACAGCAGCGCCAGCACCAGCTGCTGTGTCCGCTGGGTTGTATTGGGTTCCGATCCTCTTTGCATGGGTGGTGCACCCGCTGTGGTGAGGGCCCGCGCATGCAGGCCAAGGCGTTCTGGAGGTTTGTGAATCAGTGGGGCGAAAGGTTTACAAAGTGTATCCATCGCCGGGACCGAACAGTCCCTCCGGGGATCGGTGATGACCCTTAGGGATGACCTGCATAGCTCCCTGCGGTCGGTGATAGCGCGGTCTCGGGCGGTCCGCTGCGTTGCTTTTCTTGCCAATAGCTGGGCTATTGGCTGCAAAAAGACGCCTTGCGGCCCATCCCGATCCGCACTACCACTGACTCGCGAGGGTTATGCAGGACATCCCGAGAAAACTGTAAAAAATGCAGCGGCCGCCCGTGAACCCTTGCCGGAGCTCACTCGACGGGCGTGATGCCCTCACGTGCCGCGTAGGCCAGCCCCACGCGGCGGTACAGGCGGCGCCAGCCGAACACGTACACCACCACCAGGGTGGCTGCAAGCGCCAGCCAGGGGCTCCAGGGGCTGGAGGCCACAAAACGCCACGCCCAGTACAGCTCCGCAAACCCCATCAGTGCGAAGGTGCCCAGCCCGATCCACGGGCCCTCGGCCCGCCAGGCCGCGACCGAGACGAATGCATGGCTCACCAAGGCTGCGAGGCCCAGCAGCAGGTGGGCCACCAGCGCCAGCACTGGCCGCTGCTCGAACCACCCCGCCATCCCCCTGAGGGTGGGGGGCGTGTCTGACTTGGCGGTCAGTGCTGCCTGCATCACAAACGCTGCCAAAAATCCCTTGTGCTGGAGCCTGCGTGCCGTGGTGTCCTGGCCTCGCAGGGCCGAGCCCACCACGCGCCGCGACAACCAGTCGCCCAGGTCGCCACCCGCGCGTGGCGGGTCTTCTTCCTGTGCATCCGGGGGTAGCTGGGCCATCGCTTCGCGCGCCTGTGCACGCAGGGATTCGGGCACGTGTTCCAGCGCACTGGGGCTGCGGCGCAGCGCGTGCGCACAGACAGCGACGGTTCGCAAGGTCTCGGGCACCTGTTCCAGGCGCCAGCCACCGTCCTGCACGTGGGCGATGCAGGCGTCCTCGCTGAGCATCCCGGCCGGTATTTGCGCAAAGCTTTTCACACCCTGCCGCAGTGCGGTGGCGTAGCGTGCGGGTGTCATGAGCCGCCTGGGCACAAAGCGCACGGTGTCTTCATCGGTGGCCAGCGCGGCGTCCACCATGGCGTGGGTGATGTGTTCACGCGGCACATCGGCCAGCGTACGTGGGTGCGACTGCAGCTGTGCCATCAGCGTGGTCTCGTCGGCGGCTTGGGCCTGGGGTGCTGGCTGTGCAGAACGCGCACGTTGCGCCAGCTGCAGCGCATCCACGCTGGGCGCTGCCATCAGCCACAGCTCCCACCATGCGTCGCCATCGCCGGAATCCGCGTGTTGGTACAGCGTGAGCCACTGCTCGCGCGATTCGCGCAGCACTCCGCCATCACCGGGCAAGGGTCTGGCCAGCGGCAAGGCCCAGGCCTGGGTGTGGTCGCCGCTGCGGTGCCAGGGGGCGGCGTGTTCGGGGTCCGTGTCGGCCGGGCCAAAGCGCGCTGCCAGGCGCTGCACCATGGCCTCGCGGGCTTCGTTCACCGCGCGGTGGAGGTCGGCAGACAGGAATTCATACGGGCCGTTGTGCGACTCGCTCAGGTAGGCGCGCATGACCCGGCGCACGACCACGGTGCGGTCGGCCTGCACCTGGTCTGGGTCGTCCGCATCTTCCTCATCGTCGGTGTCGTCATCGTCCTTTTCCGTGCCCGCGCGGTCGGCTTGCAGCATGTCGCCCGCAGCCAGTTGGTGCAGGCTTGTCTCGGCCTGGGCCAGCAGGCGGCTGGCCAGGGGCACGATGCCGTCGAGCGTGTCCAGGCCTTCCAGGTGGTCGGTCAGGGGGGCATGGAAAAAGGGCCGTGGCGGCCAGCAGTTCTCGCGCACGCCGCTGCGCCACAGGGGCGCACCTTCGGCGCCGAGCAAGGCCACCTGCTGGCCGTCATAGTGCGCGCGCCAGACCACAACCCCTTCGCCGTCGATGTACGCCAGCTGACCATCGCGGGTGAGGAACGGCACCAGCGGGGTATCGGGCGTATTGCCCACCAGCCAGCCATCGCCGTTGGTCAGCGGCTCCAGCAGATGCGCCGGTGCCGGCACGAAACGGCCATCGGGATGCAGCAGGCCCCAGATGGCGCAGGCCGACGGACCTTGCGCGGCGGTGCGCACCACGGCAAAGCCGCTCTCCGCAGAAAAGTCCGAGCCATAGCTCAGGCGCGGGCCGGGCAAGGGCTTGCCTTCGGCCGTGAGAAAGACCGTGCCGTCGTAGCTGTTGGCCACCACGCCGCAGACCATGCGCCGAGACAGGTGGCGGCCACCCTTGACCACCACCTTGCCCCGGGCGTCGAGATAGCCGTGGCCGTTGTCCCAGGCGTTGGGTTCGTCAAAGTAGGCCAGGCCATCGCTGTTGAAGGCGTCGATGCTGGGGTAATGCGGCTTCAGCACCCAATCGCCCCGGGCATTGATCAGCCCGTAGCGTTCTCCATCGAGCGATGCGGCCGTGGTGGGGGACTCGCCAAACGGCTTGGCATCGCGAAAGCGGGGATCAATCACCCAGTGGCCCGCGCGGTCCACAAAGCCCTGGGTGCGCTGGTTGCTATCCTTTTTCCACAGCGTGGCGCGGGCCAGGCCGTTCGCTCCGAACAGGCTCAGCTCATGAAAAACTTCGTCGCTGGTGGGCTGGCCCTGGCGGTCGATGGGGCGCCATGCATCCTGGCCCACCTGCACGGCACTCACCCCGTTGCGGAATGGGTGGGCGTTGTCGAAGGTCGGGGGGATGACCACCGCACCCGCCAGGTCCACAAAGCCCCAGCGGCCCCTGTCGCAAAAGCGCGCCAGTCCGTCTTCTGAAAAGTTGCGTGCGTTCTGCAGCGCGGGCGGCACGCGCCAGCAGCCTTCGCCATCGATATAGCCCCACAGCGAGTTGTCGGCCTGGGCAGCGCTGACCCAGCCGCCGCGCCCGTCGGCGTTGAAGCGCAATACCGCCTTCAAGCCTTCTGGTGGTACCACGGCCCGCCCGTGGTGGACGATGACGAGGGCCGGGGTCTGGCAGCTGGGTTCCAGCGGAATGCTGGCCAGCCAGGGAGGGGCCGGTTCGGTGGTGATGTCGCTGTCTTCGTTCATTGTGCTCGGGGGCTCTCCGCGCGGCATCCTACCGAGGGTGTCTGGCCGGGCGCGTAACCATTTGCACGCCTTGGCAAATGCCCCACACCTTGGGCTGCACCTGACACCTTGGCGACTTTTTTCTACGTAGTTACCCTGATTTTTTGAACCATCCTGTCGATCTGCCCGGCCTTCGTTCGTCGTGCAGGTGAAGGTCCACCAACGGGCCCTCAACCCATCACTTTCAGGAGAACCCCATGCGATTCATGATCATCGTCAAAGCCACCGCCGAATCCGAACAAGGCTGCATGCCCAGCGCCGCCCTGATGGCCGAGATGGCCCGCTACCACGAAGAACTGGCCCATGCGGGCGTGCTGCTGGACGGCAGCGGCCTCAAGCCCAGCGCGCAGGGCTGGCGCGTGCGCTACACCGCCAGCGGCCGCACCGTGACCGACGGACCGTTCACCGAAACCAAGGAACTCATTGCCGGCTACACCCTGATCCAGGTGCGCAGCAGGGGCGAGGCGCTGGAATGGACGCGCCGCTTTCCCAATCCGCGGGGTGAGGGGCTCGATGCCGAGATCGAAGTGCGCCAGCTCTTTGAGATGGAGGACTTTGCCGACGTCGAAGGCGTGGAGAAATTCCATGACCTCGAATCGATGCGCGGCTGAAACCATCCGGGAGGACCCTCTACCATGATCAAGACCGTTGCCCTTGTGCTGCTGGCGGCGCTGGGGCTTTTCCTGGCGTTTGCTGCCACCCGCCCCGACACCTTCCGCGTGGAGCGCAGCCGCGTCATCTCCGCCCCACCTGAGCGTGTGTACGGCCTCATCCACGACCTGCGCCAGTTCAACACCTGGAACCCGTACGAACGCAAGGACCCCGCCGCCAAGGGCGAGTACAGCGCCAACACCATCGGCCCCGGCGCGCGCTATGCGTGGCAGGGCGACAAGGTGGGCACCGGCAGCATGGAGATCGTCGATGCCACGGCCCCGGCGCGCGTGGCGATGAAGCTCGACTTTGTGGCCCCGTTCGAAGCCCACAACCAGGTCGAGTTCACGCTGCAGCCCGAAGGGGCAGGTACCACCCGCGTCACCTGGGCCATGCATGGCCCTGTGCCCTACCTGGCCAAGATTGCGCACCTGGTTTTCAACATGGACCGCATGGTGGGCCAGGACTTTGAAGACGGCCTGGTCAACCTGCAGGCTGTGGCGCAAAAGCCTGCCGGCTGAGCCCCATCCCCTGTTGCGCTTTGCAAAACCTTTCGTTTCGCTTTACCTTCCTTACTCCTCAGGAGCACCTCATGCACCAACAAATCTTCGTGAACCTGCCCATCGAGAACATGACCCGCTCGCAGGCGTTCTTCCGCGCACTGGGCTATGACTTCAACCCCCAGTTCACCAACGACCAGGGCGCCTGCCTGGTGGTGGGCGAAAACCTCTTCGTGATGCTGCTGGTCAAGGACTTCTACCAGACCTTCACCAGCAAGACGATTGCCGATGCGCGCACCACCTCCGAGGTGCTGGTGTGCTTCTCTTGCCAAAGCCGTGCAGAGGTCGATGCGCTGGTGGACAAGGCCGTGGCTGCGGGCGGCACCACACCCCGCCCTGCGCAGGACCTGGGCTTCATGTACTCGCGCAGCTTTGACGACCTGGATGGCCACACCTGGGAGTTTGTGCACATGGTGGATGCCAGCAAGGCGCTTGGCTAAGAAGGTGAACCCCTCTGCCCTTCCCGACCGCGATGCCCTGCACCGCACCATCGACTCGGTGTGGCGTATCGAGGCCGCGCGCATCATCGCCAGCGTGGCGCGCATGACGCGGGACGTGGGCCGGGCCGAGGAACTGGCGCAGGACGCGCTGGTGGCCGCGCTGGAGCACTGGCCTACCACCGGCCTGCCCGCCAATCCGGCGGCGTGGCTGATGACCACGGCCAAGCGCCGCGCCATCGACCACCTTCGCCAGCAGGCGCTGCACACGCGCGAGAACGAAGCCCTGGGCCACGACCTCGAAGCGCTCGAAGCGCAGTACGCGCCCGACGTGGTGGAGACCCTGATGCACGTGCAGCAGGACGACATTGGTGACGACCTGCTGCGCCTCATCTTCACCGCCTGCCACCCCGTGCTGCCCACCGAGGCGCGTGTGGCGCTCACCTTGCGGCTGTTGGGCGGGCTCACCACGGCTGAGATCGCACGCGCGTTTCTCGTGCCCGAGCCCACCGTGGCCCAGCGCATTGTTCGCGCCAAGCGAAGCCTGTCTGCGGCCCACGTTCCGTTTGAAGTGCCCGGCCCTGCGGAGCGCGCGCCGCGACTGGCCTCGGTGCTGGAGGTGATCTACCTCATCTTCAACGAAGGTTATGCCGCCACGGCGGGCGATGACTGGATGCGCCCCGCTTTGTGTGGCGAGGCGCAGCGACTGGTGCGCGTGCTGGCCAGCCTGGCGCCCGATGAGCCCGAGGTGCAGGGGCTGGTGGCACTGCTCGAAATCCAGGCCTCCCGCCTGCCCGCACGCACCAACGCACAAGGCCAGCCCGTGCTGCTGATGGACCAGGACCGTGCGCGCTGGGACCACCTGCTGGTGCGCCGGGGGCTGGCAGCCCTCGACAAGGCCGAGCAGCTGGCACGCGTGGGCCATGCCTGGGGGCCCTATGCGCTACAGGGTGCGATTGCGGCCTGCCATGCGCGCGCGCACCGCGCACAAGACACCGACTGGCACCACATCGTGGCGCTGTATGACGCACTGCTGCAGGTGGCGCCCTCGCCTGTGGTCGCTCTCAATCGCGCCGTGTCGGTGGGCATGGCCCTGGGTCCGGCCGCAGCACTGGCCCTGGTGGATGAACTGGCCGCAGAACCCAGCCTGCGCCACTACCACTGGCTGCCCAGTGTGCGGGGCGACCTGCTGGCCAAGCTGGGGCGCCAGACGGAAGCTTGTGCAGAGTTTGAACGGGCCGCCAGCCTGACGCGCAATGCGCAGGAGAAGGCCTTGCTGCTGGCGCGAGCGCGAGCGTGATGGACATGCACTGCAGCCGGCGCGCTGCGTGAAGCAGGCCGGAGCGGGGCAGGATCAGCGTCGACGCTTCTGGGTGCGGCCGTGTGGCGTGGCCACCTTGGGCGCCAGACCCAGCGCGGCACGCGCCAGCGCATCGGCCGCCCCATTGCGGTGGCGGGGAACCCATTGCAGGTCCACCTGTGCAAACCGCTGCAGCACACGGCGCGCCTCGTCAAACAGCGGTGCCAGCCGCTCGATAGGCGCTACGGCCTGCTCGCCCAGTTGCTCCACCAGCACGCTGCTGTCGCTGAGCACCTGCACGGTGGTTGCAGTCGCCACCACCTGGGGTTCCAGCCACTGCAGCGCCCGCAGTAGCGCGCGCAGTTCGGCCTCGTTGTTGCAACCGGTGAAGGTCGTGGCTTCAGAAATGGTGTGTTGCGTGGCCCCACCGGGCCCCACCAGCACTGCCCCCAGCCCCATGCGCCCGGGGTTGGGCACGGCGCTGCCGTCGCAGTGCACCACCCAGTGGGCGGGTTCGGTGGCCACGGCCTATTTGTAGAACGCTTCGACTTTGCCCTTGAGCTTGATCATCAATGGCTGGCCCTTGCGGTCCACCGTCTTGCCTGCGGGCACTTTCACCCAGCCTTCGCTGACGCAGTATTCCTCGACATCGCTGCGGTCCTTGCCGTTGAAGCGGATGCCGATGTCGTGCTTGAACACCTCCGCCACATGGTGCGGGCTGCGGGGGTCCACCGACAGGTGATCGGGCAAGGGGGGTGGCGTGGTGGAGGTGGTTGCGTCGGTCATGCAGAAGGCTCAGTGTGAAAAGGCAATGGGAAAGAAAACAAAAACGGAAAGCGCGGATTCTCCGGGATTTGGTCCTGCAGTGCTGCGCCAAGCCCCTGCCGCCCTACCGCGCGAGAGGCGCAACGCCGATCAGCCAGGCATGCGCCCAGAACGCAAAGCCCCCCCAGGCCACAGCGCCCACCACCACGGCCACGCCCGTGCCCGCCGCAGTGCCGGGCGCGTAGCCGGTGTTCATCGCCCGGTCGCGCTGCCGTGCGGCCCGAAAGCTCAGCACGGCCCACAGCAAAAAGCTGCCAAACAGCAATACATCGGCCAGGTTGCCGTTGGACAGCAAATGCGCCAGCGCCCACACCTTCACGCCCAGCACCATGGGGTGGTGCAGCCGGGCCTTGATGGCATTGCGCGGCACGTAGGTGGCGGCCAGCAGGATGAAGGCAATGAGCGTCAGCAGCGACGCAGCGTGCCGCATGCCAATGGGCGGCACCCACAGCACCACCGGCTGCTGCCGCGCCAAGCCATAGCCCCACACGATGAGTGCCAGGCCCACGGCGGAGACCAGTGAATACAACCCCTTCCACGGCATCTCACCCATGCGTGCCAGCGTCTGCGTGCGCCAGCCATCGGCCACGATGCGCACCGAATGCACGCCCAGAAACAGCACCAGTCCAAGAACCAGATACGCCATGGAAAAGCCTTTCATGTCATCGTGAATCTGCGTGCAGGTAGTGCGATGTCAGCATGCTGCATCGCCCCCGCATTTGTTGCTGCGGATTATGGGCAGGGCGCCGATGTACTCGCTGTGTGGGGGCTTGCGATGATTGCCACGCGCCGCCATCATGCCGCCCATGACCGCCAGCCCACCCGAAGATCCACCGCTGCGAGCCTTGCCCAACCTGGGCCCAGCGTCTGAGCGCATGCTCCACGCTGCGGGCATTTGCACCCCCGCAGCATTGCGTGCGCTGGGCGCCGTGCCCGCCTTTGTGGCCGTGCGCCAGGCCGGGCAGCAACCCAGCCTCAACCTGCTTTGGGCCCTGGAAGGTGCGCTCAGCGGACGCGACTGGAAAGCCGTGGCACTGCATGAACGCACCGCACTGCTCATGCAGCTGGACGACCTCAGCACACGGAATTTGCCCTGGGTTTATAAGTAAAAAGTGACCCTGGCGCTTTCCCATAAAGCACTTGTAGCTATAAATTAAATAGCAAATTGGTGCGCGGGCCACGCTCCATCATTCCACCGCATGCTGCGCCAGCAGCGCCCCCACCTTGGGCTTGGCGCAGCGCTGCAGCGTTTGCAGCAGCGTGTAGCTGGGCTCCGCCACCCTCCAACGCGTGCGCAGGTCGTGCTGCATGCGGGCCAGCAGCGCAGCGGCCATCTCGGCATCGGCCAGCGCCCGGTGCGCCTGGCCCGTGCGCGGCAGGCCGTGGTAGTCCACCAGCGAGCCCAGCTTGTGGCTGGGCGCCTGCGGGTACAGCCGCCGCGACAGCAGCACCGTGCACGCAAACGGCTGCGGCGCGGGCAGACCGGCCAGGGCCAGCTCGGCCTGCCAGAACTTGCTGTCAAACGAAGCGTTGTGCGCCACCATGGGCGCATCGCCCACAAAACGCGCCGCGTCCTGCATCACCCCCGCCGCATCGGGCGCGGCGTTCACCATCGCGTTGGTAATGCCGGTGAGCTGGGTGATGAATGACGGTATCCACACCCCCGTTTTCATCAGGCTTTGAAAACGGTCCACCACCTGCCCTTTTTCCAGCAGCACGATCGCCACCTCGGTCGCACGCGCGCCCTGGCCGGGCGAGATGCCGGTGGTTTCAAAGTCGATGACGGCGATGGGGGGCATGGAGTGGAGGTGCAAAAAGAAAGAATTGTGCCGCTGCACTTGGCCATCGTTGTGTGAACCGGACGGGAATGCGCGTTCTACACTGCCCCACGCACTTTTCTGGAAGGGCGATTTCATTGCTTTTTTGGCGACGCCCGGCGACCTGGGCCTGGTGCGCAAGGTGGTGCGGTCTTTTCGGTCCCACGCCGCGTTTGCGTCCGAGGGCATTGCGGCGCCCCGGTTCATCCCCGGCGTGGACTATTCAGACCACGCGGCCTACCTCGACGCAGGCTATCCAGCGTTGATGGTGACCGACACCGCCCCCTACCGCTATCCGCACTATCACACCCGCCAGGACACCCCGGACAAGGTGGATTTCGACCGGCTGGCCCGCGTGGTTCAGGTGCTCGAAGGCGTGGTGCGCGACCTCGCGCATTAGGGCAACGCTGAACAAGTCCCTCGCGCACCGCGCATCGCTGCTTTGGGCGGTCTGCCGCGTTGCAAATCCCCGCGATAGCTACGGCCATCGCTGTGGTTTGCGCCTTGCATCCCATCCCAAACCATGGCGTGCGCCATCGCGGGGACTTGTTCAGCGTTGCCTTAGCCGGGCGCACCAAAGACTGAGGAGTCGCGGTTGGGGGGAGTGATGCCATCGCACACGGTGGCGAGACTCTCTGGCACGGAGAGCCTTTTCTTGGCGCCCTGTAATGGCCTGTAATCGTCAGCGCGCATTCGGCTGCCTACATTGACTCCCCCGGCCCGACACATCGTCGAGCTTCATCTTTGAGGAGTTCCACATGGCTACCACCGTCACCATCGCCCAAGACACCACCCGCGAAATCGATCTCGGCAATTCCAACGGCATGAGCATTGCTGCTCCGGGTGCCAAGGCCAGCGTGCACGTCGACTATCAGAATCCGGCGGGCTCTGGAAACTACAGCAGCGCGATCAAGGGATCGGCCGGCTATGGCAATCCGTTTACGGTGCCCGCCGGTGGCACCAAGGCCGTTCTCAAGGCGGATCTTGAATCGGAGCATGTGCGCGTCGGCGCCAGGGATGCCGGCATCACCGTCACCTATTGAATGTTGTGCGCGATCTTGCGCGGGTGCTTGTCAATCCCTCGCAGCGCGCGGATGCTCCAGGAAAAACCGCAGCATCTCCTGCGTGGCATCCACGCCGCGTGGGTCGGTGTGGCTGCCGCCCGCGTGCCCGCCCGCCCACGCGTGGCCTGCGCCGTGCAGCACCCAGTGTTCTGCCACCACGGGGCTGGGCAATGCCCTGCTGGAAGAGGCCGGGCCTGGCCGCGCATACACCCTGCGCGTGTAGCCCAGCCCGCTGGCGGACTGGCCTGCGTGCACGGCCTCCACCGTCTGTGCTGCACCGCCCGGGGCGGTGGCCAGGGCGGTGAGCGTGGCCTGGACCAGTTGCTCGCCGTTGTGGGCGTGCACGGTGGTGTCGGCGTCGCCATGGAACACGATCATCGGCGGAGGCGGCAGTGCAGGAGCCTCGGCGGTGGGGTGGGTGGCGGCGCCGGGTTTGGCGCCGTTTTTCATGGCCGACAGCGCGGCCATCACGTTGTGTGCCGCGCCCGCCTGCAGGCCGGAGTGCACGCCTACGGCGGCAAACAGCTCGGGGTATTCGCGGCCCAGCAGTGCGGCCATGGCGCCGCCAGCCGACAGGCCCGCCACGTAAACGCGTTGCGCATCCACCGGGTGGCGCGCCATCACGTCCTGCAGCATGGCGACGAGCAGCGCGGGCTCGCCGCTGCCCCGGTGCTGGTCGCCAGGGCGAAACCAGTTCCAGCAGCCGTTGGGGTTGGCGCTGTGGGGTTGCTCGGGATACAGCACCAGGGCGTTGGCGGGGGCGGCTGCGTCGTTCATGCCTGTGCCGGTGGCAAAGTCCACGGGGTTCTGCGTGCAGCCGTGCAGCATCAGCACCAGCGGCATGGGGGTGCCTGCCGTGGCGCCCGGGGGCACGTACAGGTGGTAGTGGTGTGGGTGGTGCCGTGCACTCGGGTGGGTGAAGACCACGCGGGTGAAGCTGCCGGGCGGCTCCGCCAGCGGGTGATTGCTGGCGGCGGGGCGTGGTGCTGTGGGGGCCTTTGGCTCGGCCTGGGGGGTGGGGGCGCTGCGGTCGATGACAACGGCGTCTTCCACATCTTGTGCGGCGGCGGCGCTGCGCCAGCGTGGGGCCTCGTCGCCTGCGGGTGATGCCGCTTGCAACGGCGTAGCCCCTGCGCTGGCAGGTGTCGGTTCGTTGCTGTGGCGCGCCACGGCTGCGCCCAGGGTCTGCTGGATGGCCCGCGTGGCGTCGGCCAGCTGGCCACTGCGCACCAGCTGGGTGGCTTCGCCCATCAGGCGCTTGAGATTGAGGTTCCAGTCCATGGGGACTCCTTGTGTGGGTGGGCGCGCCAGCGGTGCGCTGCGGTCCGGGTCGGTGGTGTTCAATGCATGCGCCCGGCCAGGGCGGCCTTGACGGCCGCACTGGCATGGAATGCGCCCAATACCGTCACCGAGGCAATCGTGGCCTGCGCCAGGGCGGGCGGCACGTCGTCGTCGATGCTGGCCAGGCCCAGCACGCGGATCTCCAGCGTCTCGCCCGCCGCCAACACGGCCTCCAGCTCGGCCCGGCCAAAACGCTGCAGCCCCAGCACAAGCATCTTGCGGGCCACCACCTGGCGCACGGCGTCGTTCTGGGCGGTCAGCTGGTTGCGGATGGCGGTGCGGATGAAGTCGGTGCGGTTGGCGTAAAAGCCTTCGGAGACCAGCAGATCAATGTGGCCCAGGTCCACGAAGCCCAGGTTGATCGTGACCTTCTCGGACTCGGGCACCTTGCCGCGCGACGGGGCGATGGGAACGATGTTGTTCATCGGGGGAACTCCATAAAACATCCAAGGGGATGGTGTATGGATGGCATGTGGATGCCTTGGCGCCCTGTTTCAAGAGCCGTGGCCCAAAGAAAAAGGAGCCCGTGGGCCCCATGGCGCGGTGGTTTTGCTATGAAATATGTAGCTATTAGCGCTTGATAGAAAAGCGCTGGAGCCCATTTTTTCTTGAATTTCTGTGCAAGACGCTGACGGTGCTCCCGGCATCGCGGCAGGGTGCGGCGTGCCTCCGGCCCCTGCCCCACCTTGGGGAAACAGCCGCCCGGGGGCCTGCCGCTCAGCCTCTCAGTACAAGGTCAGTTCCTTGTGCTCGCCCAGGCTGCGCGGTGGCTCGCCCGTGATGGCGGCCTTGGCCATCTTGAAGAGCTGCACCATTTTGCTTTCATCCACATCCCAGTATTCGGCATGGCGGATGCGCACGGCCAGCAACGCCAGGTTGGGGTCGGACACGCCACCCGGGAACCATGCCTGGGCCATGGGGGACCACAGGGCTTGTTTTTGCGCATGGTCGTCCACAGCGCGGGCCTGGCCCGACAGCGACACGTAGCTGTCATCGTCCGGGTTGGCATACGACACGTTGACTTCGCCATCGGTCAGCAGGCGTTCGTACAGCTCGCCCGACTTGGGGATGAAGAAGTACAGCTCGCCGTGTTCGTCAAACTGGCGGTTTTGCGTGGTGAGCGGGTGCGCGTGCAGCATGCCCGTGGAGGTGCGGTGCGTGAGCATGCCAAACCGAATGTCCTTGATGAGTTTCCACAAGGTTTCGTGGCCGGGGGTGTCGTGGTGCATGAGGGGCTTCCGTGAAATGGAGGGGGTGCTACGACTCTAGGCCGCCGGCGCCATGCGCCGCGTCGTCCCCCTGCCCGCCTGTGCGTGGGCGCTTGTCCGACATCCCGTCCGACCCGCCCAGACAGGATGGGCCAGGACCGGGCGTTACCTATGCCGCCCGTGCGGCTGCACCGGTACCTCCACCTTGCGCAGCACCTGCCGTGCTGTCACGGTAAAGCGTGGTACGCCAGGTGGAGGGAAGGCGCTTCACGCCTTCTTCAAAAACTCCGACTTCAGCAGCATGCTGCCCAGGTCGGTCTTGCAGTCCACGTTGTGGCCATCGGCGCCATCCACCAGGCGGATGCTCTTGATCTTGGTACCCTTCTTGAGCGTGGACGACGAACCCTTGACCTTGAGGTCTTTCACCAGGATCACCGCGTCGCCGTCTGCGAGTGGATTGCCGTTGGCATCGCGCACCACGCCGTCGCCTGCTTCTGCGGCATCGGACTCGGCAGTATCGGCCACCTGCGGCCATTCAAACGCGCAGTCGGGGCACACATAGTTGCTGCCATCGGGGTAGGTGTTCTCCAGGCCGCATTGGGGGCAGGCAGGGGTGGTGTGGGGCATGGTGGGGTCCTCTCTGTCGTTGTTGTAGTGGTTGTGAAATCGGTGCGCAAAGTGTCGCCGCTTCACAGCGGCGCGCGTTGCTCCAGCGCAAACGGTGGCAGCCCTTTGAGCAGCCGCTGGCCGTAGCTGGTGCGCGTCAGGCGCTTGTCGTAGCAGTACACATGCGCCATGTCTTCTTCGGTGCGAATCGCGCGGCCCACCCATTGCGCCAAGCGGATGGCGGTGGCGGGCACCACCAGCTCGCTGAACGGGTCGCGTCCCACGGCGCGCAGCCACTCGGCGCGGGCCTCGCCCACGGGGTCGTCGGGCGGGGCGAAGGGCAGCTTGGTGATGAAGACCGACTCGCACAGCCGCCCCGGCAGGTCCAGCCCTTCGCCGAAGGACTGCATGCCGAAGATGACCGAGGGCTCGCCGTTTTCCACCCGCTCGCGGTGGCGGCGCAGCAGCTGCGTGCGCGGCAGTGCGTTCTGCACCAGCACCACGCTGCGCATGGCGGTGGGCAGCGCGTCCACCGCCTGGCGCATCTGCTCGCGCGAGGTGAACAGCACCAGCGCGCCGTATTCCACGCGGGCAATGTCGTGCAGCAGCGCGTCCACCATCTCGGTGGTGAACTGCGCGGCGTTCTTGGGGTCCGCGCGGGTTTCGGCGGCAATCAGCGTGCCCTGCGCGGCGTAGTTGAAGGGGCTGGGCACCTCAAGCGTGGTGGCCGCCTCGTCGCCATGCAGGCCTGCCTCGCGCAAGAAGAAATCAAAGTGCCCGCAGCTGGTGAGCGTGGCCGAGGTCAGCACCGCACCGCGCACCGCGCTCCACAGGTGGTTGCGCAGCGTGGTGCCAGGCAGGATGGGGCTGGCGTGCGCCTTGACCACGATGAAGTCGCCATCCACCTCCAGCGTGAACCATTTGGCGGCCGGCACCGCGCCTTCGGGCGCATCCTGCAGCAGCAGTTGTGCGGTGGCGTGCAGCTCTTCCAGGCGCGGGGCCAGCATGCCGATTTGTGCATACAGCGTGGACAGGCGCTTGGCCTCGTCGGGCTTGTCGCGCATCTCGGCGCGCAGGGCTTTGCTGATGGCGCGCAGGGCATCGAGGAAGCCTTCGGCACTGGCGGCCAGCAGGCCCAGCGGGGCAATGAGCTGTTCGGGCAATTCGCCCCGTGGCACCCGCACGCGCGCCGGCCCCCAGGCGCTGGGCTGGCTCTTGAGCTGCGCGCCATACACATCCATCACGATGCGCGCCAGGTCCTGCAGCGTCTGCCGCAACTGGGCCGAATGTTTGGGGATGTCGGCAATTTCTTCGACCTCCAGCAGTGCGCCAATGCGCAGGCCCCGGCTGGCCAGCCGCTCGATCCAGGTGATGCGCGACAGGTCCATGCTGCATGCAAACTGGTCGAGCGCCGTGGCGGGCAGGTGGTGGGCTTCGTCCAGCACCAGGAGGCAGTTGTCCAGCTCGGGCAGCACGCGCGCGCCCAGCGATGACAGCAGCAAATCGTGGTTGGCAACAATCACCTGCGCGCCCACCAGCTCCTTGCGCTTGTCGTAGTAGGTGCACTGGCTGAAGGCCGGGCAGTGTTTGCCGGTGCACGACGCGCCCTCGGCTGCCACGGGGCTCCACACTTCGGGCTCGGGGGGCGTGTCCAGGCTGTCGCGGTCGCCGTCCCAGGCGCCTTTCGACAAGGTTTGCGCCATGGAGCTGTAGAACTGCATGCGCGCCTCGGTTTCGTGCCGAGGGCGCTTGGCGCGGGCTGCGGCTTCTTCCTCGGCAAACAGGTCGTCTTCGCCCTCCTCCTCGGCCTCGCCCGTGCCTGCCAGGCGGTCCAGCTTGAGCTTGCACACATAGCGCCCGCGCCCCTTGGCCAGCGCAAACTTGAAAGGTTGCGGCAGCAGCGCGGCCAGTGCAGGCAGGTCCTTGTTGACCAGTTGCTCCTGTAGCGCCACGGTGGCCGTGGAGATCAGCACCCGCGTGCCGCGCGACAGCGCCAGCGCAATGGCGGGCGCGCAGTAGGCCAGCGACTTGCCCACGCCCGTGCCCGCCTGGATGACCGCAATGGAGCGCGTGGGCGCGGCCTCGCCACTTTCTTCATCCACCTTGCCCAGCGTGGCGCTGCTGAACGTGCGCGCCACCTGCTCGGCCATCAGCCGCTGGCCGGCACGGCTGCGAAAACCCTCGGTGGCTGACACCACCGCATCGAAAGATTCAAGGGCCTGCGCGGCCCACACCTGTTGAGACATACAGTAGTGTCGCATGCCGAAGACAGGTTGACGCTGGGCAGTGCCTTGTGGCGGATGGGCGGGCTGTCCCCCCGCAGCTGCCTTGAAAGAAAATCCCCGCACAGCTACAGGAGAGCAAAGATGCAGGGGGGAAATGCGTGGGGATTTGCGCTGAACTGCGGTCCGCTGCTGCGCTGCAGGCCATGGGCAATGGCAAGCGCAAGCTGTGTTCCGGGTGGGGCGAAAGGTGTGCAAGGCACCCTGCTTCGGACGCTGGGGTTCGTGCTGCTGCTGTGCATGGTGAGTGCATCGGGCGCATGGGCACAGCAACCCGCATCGTCGGCTGCCCCGGCAGGCAGCCCTGCGCGCCAGCGGTTGCTGGCGCAGGAGCTGGTGCCGCAGCACCCTGCCCGGTACGCATGGATGCGTGCGGCAGAGGCCCAGGGGCAAGGGGCCGATGCGCTTTATCTGCGGCTTGCATTGCTCGACGAATGGCTGCTCGCCCTGGAAGGGCGGCCGGCGCAGGCCAGTCGCACCATCGAAGTTGCCATCGCTCACGGGCGCGAGGTCGATGCGGACGATCTGCAGCGCCGGGCGCGTGCGGTCTGGCCCTCTCTCCTCAGAGCCCAGCTGCGGCCGCTATGGGACATGGACGGCCCCGATGTTCCGCTGCCGTCCGAGCTGGATGCCCTGGGCGCGGACAGCATTGCCCAAGAAGGCCCTGGCCTCTGGGTGCACCGGGCCAAAGATGGCCGGCCTCGGGGCCTTTACCTTTGGCTGGGCGTGCGCAATGGGCTGGGCGAGCCCGTGCCTTTGCCGGAGTTTGCGCTGCGCCTGGGCCGCCCCGGCCAGCAGGCGGCTGCGCCGTTGATGCAATGCTATTTGCCCCGGTACAGCACGCGGCAGCTCATCCCGCCGCAAAGCACGCAGCATTACCTGTGCCGCGCGGGCGAGGGTGGCCTTGGGCTGCCGCCGCCCGGCGTGGGGTGGCTGGCGCAGATGGGTGAGTGGTTCAGCCAGGGGGCGTCCCTGCAGACCGAACTGCCCCAGCGCGACCAGGCCTTGTCGCGCACGGGCCGGATCCTGGGCCAGGTGGACAACCCGGCGGTGGACGACTTCCTGCGTGGTGCCCGTGAATCCACCGAGAAGCAGCAACAACTGCAAAAAGAACGGGCCCAGGCGGAGGCCGCAGCGGCGAAGAAGGCCCGTGAAGCCACGCCAGCGCGCCGCTCTGCTGAGCCGCTACCGCTCTGGCTCAAGCGGGTGGCGTTCTTGGGCGGGGTGGTGGGCGCATTGGTGCTCTATGGCCTGCTCGCGCACCACGTCAGCGTGGCAGTGGCGTCCGGGGTGCTGTGGTTGGGCCTGGCCATTCCGAGCGCGATCTACTTGCGTTCGATCTGGACCATGGGCGGGACCGACGGCTGGGGCAAACTCGTGGCCATCGTCCTGTCGGGTGCAGCCATCGCGGCGCCTTTTGTGGGCACGCTCGCCGCGTACACGGTCTACAAGCTGGTGGTGAGCGCGCGGGCGCGCCGCAAGGCGATCCTCTTTTTGCTCGGCGTGATCGTGGTCATCGTGCTCCATGCGCTGGAGCGGTGGTTGTTCTGGTGACAGCAGGCTCCGCACGCCCGCAGCGGCGCAGGGCCTGGGCCTACAGAGCGGGGAGGCCAGCGGCGCTAGGGTGAAGGGACTCCACGTTGCATACCAAGGCCCCGCATGAAAACGACCCCCACAGCCCCCCGCAAGGAAGAGGAGATCATCCCCTCCGCTCCTGTGCCCGCCCGCACCGAGCGGCGCGTGAACACCACCCAGCCCCAGCCGCACCCTGGCAGCGGACCCGAAGACCTGAGCGGGCCCGAACCCCGCCTGCCCCACGAGCGCGACGAGGCGGTCAACATGACCGACGGCGAACCCGACGCCAAGATGGAGCAGGCCTACCGTGATGTGAAACGTGGCCTGCAGGACACGGACCGGGGGCCACCGGCCGACAAGGCGTACCAGAAGCAGAAACGGTAATGCTGCTAATTTGATAGCTATTTGCGCTTGATGGATAAGCGCTAGAGGCCAATTCTTATCAGTTTTACGGCACCCGCGCCGCCCTGAACCAGCGCGGCAGGTGGTCATGGGCGTGCACCAGCGATTCAAGCACGCCGTGGCTGCGCTCCACCACCTCAATGCCCGGCGCTTTGAGGTCCGGCACGATCACTACCGCGACCCCTGCGGCTTGCGCTGCGCGTGCGCCGTTCTCGCTGTCTTCAAACGCCAGGCACTGTGCGGGGTCCACGCCCAGGCGCACAGCCGCCAGCTGGTACAGGGCGGGGTCGGGTTTGCCGCGCGGCACCTCGTTGCCGCCAGCCCAGGCGTGAAAGTGCTGCAGCACGCCCACCCTGCCCAGGCGGTGCTCGATCTCGTCGCGCCGCGACGATGAGGCCACCGCGCAGGGCACGCCTGCTTGCCCCAAGGCGCGCAGCAGCGAGGCGGCGCCGGGTTTGAGGGGAAACAGGGGCTCTGGCCCCGCGTCCCACAGGCGCGCAGCCACATCGGACTGCACCAGCTCAAAGACACCGGGCCCACCCAGTAATTTCGTGAGCATGGCATCAGAGTCGGCAGACGCACGCCCTACCACCTGCAGGTAGTCGACCTCTGCCAGCGCGATCCCCCGCGCCTGTGCGGCGTCAATCCAGGCGCGCTGGGTCACACGCTCGGAATCCACCAGCAGTCCGTCCATGTCGAAGATGGCGGCGGTGAAGCGAAACTGGCGGAGAGTCTTGGGCATGCAAATGCTCTGATTTTGATAGCTTCTATCGCTTGATAATTTAGCGCTTGCAGGCAATTTCATTCAGTTGTTCGCCACCGCCAACGCTTACCCCCGCTCGCGCAGCGCGCGCTCGATCCGGTCCCTTCGCACCGTCGTCTTGGGCACCTTGAACGGGAACCACGTGCGTACGTCCTCTTCGAGCCCGATGCCGTGCATGTAGTTGTAGATGGCCTTCTTGAGCGCGCCGCCCAGCGCGTCGTGGTCGACGCCCGTGGGGTCGATGAAGGCCACGTCGTTCTTGGCGAAGTCGCCCGGGGGCAGGGGCGCCAGCGTGACGCCGTATTCCTCGGGGTTTTTGCCGACGGGCGAGTGCACGGTGCAGGCAAAGCGGTGGAAGAACCCGCTCTGAATGCAGCCGTTGGCGAACAGCTGGCGCACGTATTCGAGTGCGTCCACGGTGTCCTGCACGGTCTGCGTGGGAAAGCCGTACATCAGGTACGCATGCACCAAGATGCCCGTGTCGGTGAACGCCCGCGTCACGCGCGCCACCTGGTCGACCGATACGCCTTTTTTCATGAGCTCCAGCAGCCTGTCCGATGCAACCTCCAGCCCGCCCGAGATCGCGATGCAGCCGCTGTCGGCCAGCAGCTCGGCCAGGTCGGGCGTGAAGGTTTTCTCGAACCGCACATTGCCCCACCAGCTGATGCCTGCGTTGCGCGCGATCAGCTCGGTGGCCAGTGCCTTGAGCGCCTTGGGCGGTGCGGCCTCGTCCACGAAATGAAAGCCGGTCTGCCCCGTCTCGCGCACGATCTGCTCGATGCGGTCGGCCAGCACGGCGGCGCTGGCGCCTTCGTAGCGGCTGATGTAGTCCAGGCTCACATCGCAAAAGCTGCACTTCTTCCAGTAGCAGCCGTGCGCCACGGTGAGCTTGTTCCAGCGCCCATCGCTCCACAGGCGGTGCATGGGGTTGAGCATGTCCAGGAGCGACAGATATCGGTCCAGCGGCAAGCCGTCCCACGTGGGTGTGCCCACCTCGGCAAAGGCGATGTCGGCTTCCATCATGTTGATGTACTGCACCGCGCCATCGTCACCGCGCACGAAGGTGCGCACCAAGCGCTGGCGGCCGCGCTCGCCGCGCAGGTGCTCGAGCAGCGCCAGCAATGGGCGTTCGCCCGCGTCCAGCGTCACGTAGTCAAAGAAGTCGAACACACGCGGGTCGGCCAGTTCGCGCAGCTCGGTGTTCACAAAGCCGCCGCCCAGCACGGTGGCGATGTGCGGGTGCCGCGCCTTGATGGCCTGGGCAATGCGGAACGCCGCATACACGGACCCCGGGAACGGCACGGACAGCAGCACCACGCTGGGCTGGTGCTTGGCAATCGCCTCGTGCGTGAGCTGCTCCAGCAGCGTGTCCACCAGCGTGGGTGTTGTCGCCAGCGCTTTGGCCAGCGGGTCAAACGTGGGCTGGCTGCCTGCGAGCGATTCGGCATAGCGCACAAACTCAAAGCGCTCGTCCACCGCGTCGCGCAGCACATCGGCCAGGTCGTTCAGGTACAGCGTGGCCAGGTGCTTGGCCTTGTCCGTCAGGCCGAGCGCGCCAAAAGCCCAGCCCAGCGGGTCGCCGCCTTCGTCATCCACATACACATCCAGTGTGGCAAAGCGCGGGCCCTCGGGCAGGTAGTTCCGTCCCACGATGCGGTGCGCCAGCGTGCTGTCGCGGCCTTGCAAGAAGGCAATGGCGGGGCCGATGGTGGCGAGGTAGCGGTCCTTTTGCGCCGCAAAACTTTGCACGGCGGGGCTCTGCTTTTTGGCGGGCAGCGCATCCACCTGGGTGGCCACCGCGCGCAGCCCTTCGGGCGAGAGCAGGCGCAGCACCAGCGCCAATGCCAGGTCTTCCTGGAACGCCGTCACCCCCCGCGAGCGCAGAAAGCCCGTGAGGTAGGCGGTGGAGGGGTATGGCGTGTTCAGCTGCGTCATCGGGGGGATGACGGAGAGGACGCGCTGGGCGGGTGAGGCGGGGGCGACGGCAGACATGGTGGAAACAGGCAATGGGGCGATGCGGTGCCGCCGCAGGGGTCGTGGAACCCCCGATTATCCCGGCCCGGCTTTATCCCTGGTGGGCGGGGGGCGCCGGGGGCACCGCGTGGGGTGTGCCGCAGGTCATCCCTGGTAGTTGTTCTTCACCCGCACATAGTGCTCGGCCGAATATTTCAGGTACGCAATCTCTGCATCGGTGAGCGCGCGCTGGCGCACCGCCGGGCGGCCGATGTAGAGGTACCCGCTCTCCAGCACCTTGCCGGGCGAGACCAGGCTGCCTGCGCCCAGCATCACGCGGTCTTCGATGATGGCGTCATCCATCACGATGGAGCCCATGCCGATGAGGCATTCGTTGCCGATGCGGCAGCCGTGCAGGATCACCGAGTGGCCCACCGTGACGTAGTCGCCGATGACCAGCGGCGAGCCTTCGGGCTTGCTGGCGTTGCGGTGCGACACATGGCCCATGGTCAGGTCCTGCACGTTGCTGCACACGCCCACGGTGATGCGGTTCACATCGCCGCGCAGCACGGCGTTGCACCACACCGAGCTGTCGCGGCCCAGCGTGACGTCGCCGATGACCTGGGCAGAGTCGTGGATGAAAACGCCGGTGTCCAGGACCGGGGCGGTGTCGAGGTAGGGAGCGAGGGGCATCTTGGTGTCAGGCTGCGTGGAAAGAACGGGTGAGCGTAGTGCAAATCGCTCCTCACGCCGGTTTGCTGACCAGGGTGGTGGCGTTGGTCAGCGCGCTGGGGCGCGGCGAGGGGCAGCTTTCGCAGAGGTTGCAACAGGGACTGCCGCTGCCTTGCCCGTGCTTCCAACCCGGGCTTTTTTTGCGGGGGCCTTGGCCTCCTGGGTGGGCGCGGCGTAGAACCCCAGAAACATGTCCACCGCATCCCCCACCACTTGCGCTTGCTGTGCGGCGCTCAAGGGCGGCTGCCCCATGGCCAGCTGGGGCCAGAACGCAAATGCCTTGACCATGCCCTGCAGTTGCTGCGCGGCGTAGGGCACATCCATAGTGGCGCGCAGGCGGCCATCTTGCTGGGCCGCGCGCAACCAGCGCGGCAGGCCCTCTTCCTTGGCCGAGAGCTTGGCGGTGATGCCGCGCGCGCGCTCGGGGGTGTGCATCATGTCGGCCATGGCCACGCGGCTCAGGTCGATGAAACTCGCGTCGTTGAGCAGGCGCATCTTTTGCGCCAGCAGCTCCAGCAGCTGGTCGCGCAGCGGGCGCGTGGGGGTGTAGGCCAGTTCGTCGGGTGACTGGCTGCGCTCCCACATCAGCAGCAGGATGGCTTCGAACAGTTCTTCCTTGCTTGGGAAGTGGTTGTACACCGTGCGTTTGGACACATCCGCCGCTGCGGCCACGCGGTCCATGCTGGTGCCGTTGAAGCCGTGTTCGCGGAACTCGCCGATGGCGGCCTGCACGATGGCATCGCGCTTGCGGTCGGTCAGGCGAGGGGTGGGCTGGGAGGCAGTCATGCGCAAATTTTACACCGGGTAGTTTACTTTTCTAAAAAGTGAACTACACTGTGCAGTGTAATTTCTATGTCGCAGATCCGGTGTCACTCTCCATCGCCCGCCGCCGCCGTCTGCTCCCGGCACTTTGTGTCGCCTTCGTTGTACTGATCGCCATGGCCTACAGCCTCTTTTCCCGCGCCGCCCAGCCGGTGGCCGCCTATGAACAGTCGCCGCAGTTCGCGGGTGGCAAGTTTCGCAACGTGGCACCCCGCCATGCGCTGGGCGCCCTCAAGACGCTGCAGGTGATGTGGCGCTTTGCCACCGGCAAGCCCGACGACTCGGTGCCGCGCCAGCCCGTGCCGGTGTACGCGGTGATGCGGTCAGACCTGCTGGCCGCGCCCGACCTGAGCCTGTGGCGCCTGGGGCACTCCACCCTGCTCTTTAAGATCAACGGCCAGTTCTGGCTGACCGACCCGGTGTTTTCCGAGCGCGCCTCGCCGTTCCAGTTCCTGGGCCCCAAGCGTTTTCATGCGCCGCCCATCACGATTGACGAGCTGCCGCCCATTACCGGCGTGATCCTGTCGCACGACCACTACGACCACCTGGACTACGCAGCCATCCAGAAGCTTGCGCCCAAGGTGGAGCACTTCATCACGCCGCTGGGCGTGGGCGACCGGCTCATCGGCTGGGGCGTGCCTGCGGCCAAGGTGCAGCAGTTTGACTGGTGGCAGGGCACCACCATTGGTGGGCTGCAGCTGGTGGCCACGCCTGCGCAGCATTTCTCGGGCCGGGGCCTGTCGGACGGCAACAGCACGCTGTGGGCCTCGTGGGTGCTGATCGCGGGCCAAGGCGCTGATCCGATCCGCATCTTCTTCAGTGGCGACACGGGCTACTTCGACGGCTTCAAGGCCATTGGCGAGCGGTTCGGACCGTTCGATCTGACGCTGATCGAAACGGGCGCCTACAACGCCGACTGGCCCGACATCCACATGCACCCCGAGGAGAGCCTGCAGGCCCATCTGGACGTGAAGGGGCGCCATCTGTTCCCCATCCACAACGGCACGTTCGACCTGTCGCTGCACCCCTGGGTAGAGCCGTTCGAGCGCATCACCGCGCTCGCAGCGGCAGCGCAGGTGCCGCTGGTGGCGCCCATCATGGGCGAGCGGCTGGACATCCGCGCGCCCGCGCTGTCCACGCACTGGTGGCGCAAGGTAGAGCCGCAGGCCGAGGCCACGGCAGTGGACCGCAGCGTGGCCCTGGCCCCGCAGCCCGGCGCGTGGTGATTTACCGCATGCGCGCCAGCCCGCCCACCACGCGCGCGGCGGCCACGATCTCGGCTTCGCTATAGCCTGCATACCCCAACAGCCAGCCACGCCGCGTGGACTGCATCGCATAGCGCGATAGTGGCGCCAGCATCACCCCGGCGGTGAGCGCCTTGCGGCTCAGGGTCTCGTCGTCACTGCCTGGGGCGGCTTCGTACAGCAGGTGCATGCCCCGGTCGCTGGGCGCCAGCTGAAGGGCCCCGCCGCTCGTATCGGCCAGCGCGTCAACCAGCACCCGCTGGCGCGCCTGGTACAGCTCGCGCATCTGCCGCAGGTGGCGCAGCAGGTGGCCTTCTGCAATGAAGCGCGCCAGCACCGCCTGGGTGTCGCCCGGTGCATGCCGGTCGGTGATGGCGCGGGCCATGGCAAAGGCCTCCACCAGTGCGGGCGGCACCACCACAAAGCCCAGGCGCAGGCCGGGGTGCAGTGTCTTGCTGAAGGTGCCCACGTACAACACCCGCTCCGAGCCCGGCAGGCTGCACAAGGCGGGTACGCGCTGGGCAGCGCCGCCGTACTGAAACTCGCCGTCGTAGTCGTCTTCCACCACCCAGGCGTCGTGCGTGCGCGCCCATTGCAGCAGCGCCTGCCGCCGCGCCAGGCCCATGCACACGCCGGTGGGGAACTGGTGCGTGGGCGTGACCACCGCCATGCGCGCGCCGGGCCACTGGGCCGCACCCTCGTCGATGCGAAGGCCCTGCGCATCCAGCGCCACGGGCCGCGCCAGCACGCCGTGGCCCAGCAGGCTGGCGCGGATGCCTGGGTAGCCAGGGTCTTCCACCAGCACCTCATCGCCCACGTCCAGCAGCAGCCGCGCGATCAGGTCGATGCCCTGCTGCGAGCCCGAGCACACCACCACCTGCGCCGCATCGCAGCGGATGCCGCGCGAAGCCCACAGCCACAGTGCCACGGCCTGGCGCAGTTCGGGGTCGCCCGCGGGGTCCAGGTACTGTGCGCGTGCGCTGCGCTGGCCGGGGCGGGCCTGGCGCGCGAGGCGGTCCCACAGCGCAAACGGAAACGTGTCCACCTCGGGCGCGCCGATGCGGAATGCGCGTGCCGCCACATGCGGCGGGCGCCAGCGGGCAGCCGTCTCGGCAATGAGCTGCCCGCGCCGCGAGAGCCCACGGGGCGGCGCCACCAGCCCTTGCGTGGGCGGTGCGCCTGCGGCATGCGAGACATAGGTGCCGTCGCCCACACGCGCCTCCACATACCCTTCGGCCTGCAGGCGCTGCACGGCCCACAGCACGGTGTTGCGTGACACGCCCAGGCTGGCTGCGTGCTCGCGCGACGGCGGCAGGCGCGTGCCCGCCGGCAGCCGGCCCTGTTCGATGGCGCTGCGCAGCTGCTCGTACACCTGCTGGCGCAACTGGCCCAGGCGCCCGTCCCGGGGGGCTGTGGTTTTGGGATTGGCTCCGGCAACTGGCATGAATTGGCCCCTTGGTTGTGGTAGTGCAACCATAAACTGAAGAGCCATTTTAGAAATCCCGGGCTTGTGTTTCCTCCAAGGCCCGGCCACCGCAAGAAAGACCTATCCATGGCCGAGCACACCGCCACTATCACCTGGTCCCGTGGCAACGATGACTTTCTGGACAAGCGCTACCACCGCGCCCACACCTGGCAGTTCGATGGCGGTGCCACCGTGGCCGCGTCGTCGTCGCCCCATGTTGTGCCGCTGCCGTATTCCGACGCAGCAGCGGTGGACCCGGAAGAAGCCTATGTCGCCGCGCTGTCGAGCTGTCACATGCTGTGGTTCATGGACTTCGCCAGCCGCGCGGGCTATCGGCTCAACCACTATGCCGACGCGGCCGTGGGCACCATGGCCAAGAACGCAGAGGGCCAGCTAGTGGTCACCCATGTGCAGCTGAGGCCCGTCACGCGCTTTGATGCGGCGCACGCGCCCAGCGCTGCCCAGCTGGACGACCTGCACCACCGCGCCCACACATCGTGTTTTCTGGCCAACTCGGTCAAGACGCAGATCGACTGCGCGCCCGTGCTCGAAGTGGATGGAGCCTGATATGACCATTGCCAACCGCCAGTTTCAAGTCACCGACCCGGCCGCGCAGCAGGGACTGGTGCAGGCCCAGCCCCTGGCCACCCTGGTCGTGTCGCACGAGGGCACGCTGCACGTGAACCATGTGCCTTTGTATCTGGACCCCTCGCGCGGACCGCACGGCACGCTGGTGGGCCATGTGGGGCGCGGCAACGGCGTGTGGCCGCTGCTGCCGCAGCAGGCCGTGGCCGTGTTCCACGGCCCCCAGGCCTATGTGTCGCCCTCGTGGTATCCGTCCAAGGCCATCGACGGCAAGCAGGTGCCCACCTGGAACTACGCCACCGTGCACGCCCACGGCTCGCTCAGCGCGGTGGACGATCCAGTGCAGTTGCGCGCCATCCTGCACATTCTGAGCGAGCGGCACGAGGCGCACCGCCCCGACCCTTGGCGCATTGACGATGCCCCGCCCGACTACATCGACAAGCTGCTGGGCGCCATCGTGGGCATCGAGCTGGCGGTGGAGCGTTGGGAAGGCGTCTGGAAGGTGAGCCAGAACCGCACCGACACCGACCGCGCGGGCGTGGTGCAGGGCCTGATGGCCGAGGGCACATCTGCAGCACAAGACATGGCCGCGCTGGTGCGGGCGGCTTGATGCCTTGAGTACCCGCCAGCATCAAAATTGATAGCTTCTGGCGCCTGATAGATAAGCGCTAGAGCCTGTTTTGACCATATTTTTTAGGTGGCTGAAATCGTTCATCACCGTTCGGGCTGAGGCTGTCGAAGCCGTGCGCGGCGCTTCGACCGCCTCAGCGTGAACGGGTTATGGGCGAATCATCCCTCCAGCAGCTCCACCCGCAGCGCTGCCACTGGCCCGGCCACCGCAGGGTGGGAGGCCAGTGCGTGCACGGCCAGGTCTACCGTGGCTTGGGCCACGGCATCGGTCAGCACCAGCACCTGGGGCTCGCTGCCCGTGGGCAGCGCTTTGTCGCAGGCCAGCTCCACACGCTGCACCGGCACGTGCTGCGACGCCAGCCAGGCACCCACGGCTTCGATCAGCTGGGCGCTGTGCACAGGCACGCGCAGGTAGTGGCGGGTGTGCACGGCTGCGCGGGGCAGCACGGCCAGTTGCTCGTCCATCGCCTGGGGGTGAAACCCCAGGTGCGGCACGCGCTGCTGTGCACGGGTGCCATCCAGGCGCGCCACGTCCACCAGATCTGCAATCACGGCCGATGCGGTTTGCTCGGACCCCGCGCCCGCGCCGTAGAACATCGTCACGCCCGAAGCATCGCCCTTGACCATCACCGCGTTCATGGAGCCGTTCACCTGCGCCAGCAAATGCGCGGCAGGCACCAGCGCAGGTTGCACGCGCAGCTCCACGCCGTCCACATCGCTCTCTTTGCGCCGCTTGGCCACGCCCAGCAGCTTGATGCGAAAGCCCAGCTGCTCGGCGCAGGCCACGTCCAGCCCCTGCAGGCGGGTGATGCCCTCCACCTGCGCATCGGCAAAGCGCACCGGCATGCCGAACGCATTGGCCGCCAGCAGCGAGATCTTGTGCGCAGCGTCGATGCCCTCGATGTCAAATGTCGGGTCCGCCTCGGCATAGCCCAGCGCCTGGGCCTGCGCCAGCGCTTCGGCAAAGCCCACACCCTCATCGCGCATCTTGCTCAGGATGAAGTTGGTGGTGCCGTTGATGATGCCCGCCACCCACTCGATGCGGTTGGCCGTCAGGCCCTCGCGCAGCGCCTTCACGATGGGGATGCTCACCGCCACCGCGCCTTCATAGGCCACGGCCACGCCGTGCTGGCGGGCGGCGGCAAAGATCTCGGTGCCGTGCGTGGCCAGCAGCGCCTTGTTGGCCGTGACCACATGCTTGCCCGCGCGGATGGCGGCCAGCACCCAGTCGCGCGCAGGGCCGGTGCCGCCAGCGGCTTCCACCAGCACATCCACATCGGGGTGTGTGGCCACCTGCATGGGGTCGTTGGTCAGGGCCACATCTTTGCCCACCACGCTCATGGCGCGGGCGAGGCTGCGGGCGCAGACCACCACCAGCTTGATGTCCCGCCCTGCGCGGCCTGCGATGAGCGCCTGGTTGCGTGCCAGCACGCGAAAGGTGCCCGCGCCCACGGTGCCAATGCCGATCATGCCCACGCGCAGGGGGCGCATGGCCGCAGTGGGCGACTGCAACGACGGGGCTTCGAGGGACGGGACGGGATCGCGGTACATGGTCTTCTCCGGCTAACGAACAAACAAAAAAACCAGCTGCCAGAGCTGGGTTTCGTGCATTCGTCTTGGGGGAGAAGAGAGCGATCACCAGGTGGCTGCCGAAACGGCCACCTGCGCGTGCTCAGGTGGCCGCGGTGGTAATGGTGGTAATCATTCGTGCATCCAGTGCCCGCTGTTCACCATTGGCCCGCGTGAGTGCGGGCGGCATCATGCCCATGCCTTGGAAGGCAGCGGCGCGTGCGGTGAAGGGGATGGAGGTGTACGACATGAAGGGCGCAGTGTACCGGATGCGTACCGGGGCCCGTCAACCCGTTTCTGTGGGCCTGTGGCGCGAAGGACTCACCGGCCTTCGGTGGCTGCCACGCGCACCATGCGGATCGCATCGAACGGGCAGCGCACCGCACACAGCGCGCACCCGGTGCAGCCCGGCGCATCGTGCAGGGTGGAACACTTGGGACCCCAGGGCCCCGTGCCTTGCACCTGCAGCGACAGCACATGCGGCGGGCACACCGCAATGCACCAGCCGCAGCCGGTGCAGCGCTGGGGGTCGATGGTGGGCAGTGCCTTGGGGGAGGTCGTGGTCATGGGGTGCGGTGGTGCTGGCAGTGTGCCCCTGGAGCGGGCTCCCCACAAGGAGCGCGCTACAGTGCCCCCCATGAACGCAGAACCCCACTCCACCATCACCCGCCATCTGTTGATCACCGGCCATGTGCAGGGCGTGGGCTACCGCTGGTCCATGGTGCAGGCCGCCGAACGCCTGGGCGTAAAGGGCTGGGTGCGCAACCGCCAGGATGGCCGCGTGGAGGCCTGCGCATGGGGCACCGAGCAGGCCGTGCTGGCCCTCATCGACTGGGCGCATCAGGGGCCTGTGCATGCGCGGGTGGAACGTGTGGTGGTGGGCAATGTGCCCGATGGTGGCGAGGCCCCGCAGGGGTTTGTGCAGCGAGAGACGCTGTAGCTGCGCCGCTGCTATGCGCGCAGGCCCAGTTGCCTCAGCAACTCCATCGCCCCCGCAGGCGCCCGCTCCTTCGCCCCGTTGATGAAGTAGACGAACACATCGCGCGGCCGCTCGCCGCCGGTCCAGGTGCGCACGCCATCGGCCCACTGTGCAATCGCCTTGGGCGTGTAGCCGGTGGGCACATCGGCCTGGCTGCGCATCAGCCGCAGGTAGGCAAAATCGGCCTCTGCATCTGCGATGGCGGGAAACTTTTCGGAGTCCGTGTAGACAGGCACGCAGCCGTATTTGCGGGCCAGCGCCACGAACTCTGGCGTGGCAAAACTCGGGTGGCGCACATCCAGGGCGTGGCGCAGCCGCAGGCCATCCACCTGTTGTGGCAGCAGGGCCAGAAAGGCCTCAAAGTCCCGTGGCTCAAACACCTTGGTCGGCATGAACTGCCACACGATGGGCCCGAGCTTGTGCTTGAGTTCCGAGATGCCGCTCTCCACAAACCGCGTGATCGACTCGCCTGCCTGCGCCAGCACGCGCCGGTGCGTGGCAAAACGGTTGGCCTTGAGCGAGAACAGGAAACCTTCGGGCGTTTCATCCCGCCACTTGGCGAAGGTGGGCGGCTTGAAGGTGCTGTAGTACGTGCCGTTGACCTCGATGGAGGTGAGCTGGCGGCTGGCGTACTGCAGCTCCTTGCTGTGCGCGAGGCCTGCGGGGTAGAAGTTGTCGCGCCAGGGCTCGAAGGTCCAGCCGCCGATACCGATGCGGATGTTTTGGCTTCTGCTGCTACTGCCTGCGTTGGTGCTACCAGTGCTGTCCACGGTGTTCCCCTCATGAATCCACGGAAGGGCCACTGTAGCAGCGGCCTGCTGCGCCTGGAGAGCCTACAGAGCGGCGCTATGGCTGCGGGCCGGGCAGCTCGACCCGCGCCTCCAGCCCCGCACCATCCTCACGCGGCCCCAGCACCAGCCAGCCGCCCAGCGCCTGCGCCAGCTCGTTCGCAATGGCCAGGCCTAGCCCCGTGCCGCCTGTGCCGCGGTTGCGCGAGTCTTCCAGCCGCACATAGGGTTGGAGCACGGCGGCCAGGTCAGCTTCCGGTATACCCGGCCCACGGTCCAGCACGCGCAGCAGCCACTGGCCGTGATCTCCAGCCTCCAGACTCACCTCAGCCGCGCCCGCGAAC
This sequence comes from Acidovorax sp. NN32, assembly GCF_057597245.1. Classification (NCBI taxonomy): domain Bacteria; kingdom Pseudomonadati; phylum Pseudomonadota; class Betaproteobacteria; order Burkholderiales; family Comamonadaceae; genus Acidovorax; species Acidovorax sp. NN32. The sequence goes on along the minus strand of NZ_CP199679.1, from coordinate 14,481 downwards.
TTGAGCGCGTTGTCCACCAGGTTGCACACCAGCCGGCGCAGGGCCTGCGGGCGCGTGTCGCAGGTGCCCGGGTCTGCGTGCAGCAGCGTCACGGGCAGGCCCGCATCGGCGTAGTCGAACGCAATGCTCTGCAGCAGCGCGCGCAGGTCCACGCGCTGCAGCGGCTCCTGCACGGCCTGGGACGAGCGCGCGTAGGCGATGCCCTCTTCCACCAGCGACTGCATCTCGGCCAGGTCCGCGTGCAGCTTGCCCTGCAGCGCGGTGTCGTCCAGCAGGTCGGCGCGCAGGCGCAAGCGGGTGATGGGCGTTTGCAGATCGTGCGAGACGGCGGCCAGGATGCGCATGCGCTCCTCCAGGTGCGCCTGGATGCGCTGCTGCATGCGGTTGAAGGCCTGGGCCGCGCGCTGCACTTCGCGCGGGCCGTCCTCGGCCAGGGGCACGGCGGGGCGGTCGGCTCCCAGCGCATCGGCCGCGTCGGCCAGCGTTCGCAAGGGCCGCGTGGCCGCGCGCACGGCCCAGGCGCACAGGCCTACCAGCAGCGCCAGCTGTAGCGCCAGCGCGCCCAGCACCCAGGGCGAGACCTGCAGCCGGGGCTCGTCCATGTCCACGGCCAGCGGCGTGCCGTCGCTCAACTGGAGCTGCAGGCGCAGCTCGGTGCCGGGCACGTGGGGGTCGATCACCCGCACCGTCCGGCCGGGGGGCAGCGTGGCGCCCACGGCGCCTGCAATCAGGCGGGCCAGGTCGGACGGGTCTTCGGGTACGTCCAGCGGCGCGGTCAGCGCAAACCGGTAGTTGCGACGCGCCAGCCGGTCCACCCACTGCGCGCGCTCCGCGGCGGGCAGGCGGTCCAGCATGGCCATGGAGCTGGCCACGTCGCTCGCCAGGTACGACACCATGGCGCGACGCATGGTCATGCTGCGCTCGGTGATCGCCAGCACGAAGGTCAGCGCATGCGCCAGCGCCAGGCCCAGTGCCAGCACCAGCAGGATGCGACCGAACAGCGAGCGGGGCCACCAGCGCAGCGTCATGCGGCGGCTCCTCCCGGCGCGGGTGCGGTTGCCGGTGCGGGCAACACGTTGGCGCAGAACACATAGCCCTCGTTGCGCACGGTCTTGATATAGCGTGAGCCGCGTACCCCGTCGCCCAGCCGCTGGCGCACGCGGCTGACCAAGAGGTCGATGGAGCGGTCGAACACATTGGCATCGCGACCCTGCGTGAGCTGCAGCAGCTGGTCGCGTGTGAGGATGCGCTGGGGGTGGTCCAGCAGCACGCGCAGCAGCCGGTATTCGGCGCCCGACAGCGCCACCACTGCGCCCGTGGCATCGAGCAGGTGCCGCGCCGTGGTGTCCAGCCGCCAGTCGCCGAACGCAAGATGGCGCGCGGGCTCGGCCACGGCCAGGTTGGGCGGCAGCATGCGCGTGCGCCGCAGCACGGCGTGGATGCGCGCGAGCAGCTCGCGCGCGGCAAAGGGCTTGGTCAGGTAGTCGTCCGCGCCCAGCTCCAGGCCCAGGATGCGATCCGCCTCGTCGCTGCGCGCGGTGAGCATGATGATGGGCAGCGGCGGCGTGCCGGGGCTGCGCAGCTCGCGGCACAGCGCGATGCCGTCGGTGCCCGGCAGCATCAAGTCCAGTACCAAGAGGTCGATGCGTTGCGTAGCCAGCACCTCGCGCATCTGCCTGCCGTCGGCTGCCATGCTCACCTGCAGGCCCTGGCGCTGCAGGTACTCGGCCGCCAGCTCGCGGATGCCGGCGTCGTCATCGACGATGAGGATGTGGTCGGGCGGGGTCGTCGTCGTCATGGGCGCTGATTGTCCAGGCTTTGGCGCCTTGCGGTGAGGCCGGTACGGGCCCGCATGTATCTGAACTTGTCTGCCGGTGCCGCCGACACGCGCACATACCAAAAGGCCTGTGCAGGACAAACCGCCGATACGTGCGCTGGCTTCAATGCAGTCTTCCTGAACTTCACGAGGACTTGCCATGAAACCATCCTTCGCCCTGGCCGCCGCTGCGCTGGCCCTGGGCCTGGCGCACATCGCCAGCGCGCAAGAGGCTGCCACCCAGCCCGCCACGGCGCCGCACCCCAAGGCCCCGCTGGGCCGCTGGATCACCGAAAGCGGAAACCTGGAGGTGGAGATTGCTCCCTGCCCCACTAACGCCAATGGCACTGCCAGTGCGAACACCGGTGGCAGCAGCGGCACCAACACCCTTTGCGGCAAGGTGGTGCGCGTGCTGGCCAACCGGTCGATGAGTGCACCCGGCACCGAGATGGCCGCGGCCGACGCGCGGCCCGCGCTGGGCATGACGATGCTGTCCGGCCTGCGCGACAGCGGCAGCGGCGAGTACCAAGGCGAGATTTACAACCGCGAGAACGCCAAGACCTACCGCTCCACCCTCACCCCCGCTGAGCCCGACCAGCTGCTGGTGCGCGCGTATGTCGGTATCCCGCTGTTCGGCAAGACGCAGGTGTGGCGTCGCCCGGCCGCAGAGCGTGGGGGCGTGCAATGAGCATGGCCACCACCTCGCCCTGGCTGGCTGTGGCCGCCGGCATGCTGACCGTGGGCGCGCCCTGCGTGCTGCCCATGTTGCCGGTGGTGCTGGGGGCGTCGGTGGCGGGCGGCCCAGCGCAGCGCACGCGTCCGCTGTTCATCGCGCTGGGGTTTGCGCTGTCGTTCGCAGCCGTGGCGCTGCTGTTCAGCAGCTTCACGCAGGTGCTGGGCTTGTCGCCCGAGGGCTTGCGCCGGTTCGCCGCCGTATTGCTGCTGGTGTTTGGCGTGCTCACGGTGTGGCCCAAGCCATTCCAGTGGCTGAGCCAACAGGCGGGTGGCGTGCTCAACCGAGCGGCCAGCCTGGGGATGGGCGCATCGGCGGGCAACTGGGGCGGGCTGCTGCTGGGTCTGAGCCTGGGTGCGGTGTGGACGCCCTGCGCCGGGCCGGTGCTGGCCTCCATCCTCGCGCTCATCGCCACGGAGCCGCCCGGGGTCAGCACGGCGGTGCTGTTGCTGGCCTATTCCACCGGCGCCGCGCTGCCCATGCTGGCCATCGCCTACGGCGGTCAGGCCGCGGCCAGTCATGTGCGCCGCATCTCGCGCCATGCACACCGCGTGCAGCAGGTTTTTGGGGTGGTGGTCATCGCCGTCGCGCTGGCCATGCTGCTGGAGGTGGATGGCCAGGTCACAGCGTGGCTGTCGCAGTTCTATCCCTCAAGTTTTGGAGGGCTGTAAGCGGCCCTCAGCAAGGAGTTTCACCATGACATCGCGCATTTCTTCACCCATCTCGTTTCAGCGCCGCACGTTCCTGGCGTCTGCAGCATCTGTGGCTGCCGCCGTAGCGGCACCCGCCCTCACCCACGCAGCAGGGCCCGCCGTCCAGGCGGCCACGCTGCCCGACTTTGGCGCGGCACCCGAGTTCACGGGCATCGAGCGCTGGCTCAACTCCGAGCCGCTCAGCCTGGCCCAGCTGCGCGGCCGCGTGGTGCTGGTGGACTTCTGGACGTATGCCTGCATCAACTGCATCCGCACGCTGCCCCACGTGAACCGCTGGGCCGAGCTGTACACGCCCCAGGGCCTCACCGTGGTGGGTGTGCACACGCCGGAGTTTCCGTTTGAGCGCACCACCAGCAACGTCGAGGTGGCCATGCGCCGCCATGGCGTGAAGCACCCCGTCGCGCAGGACAACCGCTACGGCACCTGGAAGGCCTACAGCAACCAGTACTGGCCCGCAGCCTACCTCATCGATGCGCAGGGCCGCATTCGCTACAAGCACTTTGGCGAAGGCGAATACGAGCGCACCGAGGCCGTGATCCGCGCGCTGCTCGCGGCGCGGAGCTAGGCGTTCTGGCTCCACCGTCCACTCATTTTTATCCCGTCATTTCTCTGCCCGCTCTCCACTCACCTTTGCAGGACTCTTGCACCATGCCGTACCCTCGCCTTCAATTTGCCCTGGTCACACTCGCCGCGGCCGCTGCTGCTCTCTGCATGGCCGCTACCAGCCATGCCCAGGCACCGCAACTGCCCCCGCCCGACGCCACCCACCCCGCCACGCTGCAGCTGATGCAGGGCTTTCCGCCGCCGCCCGACAAGGTCGTGCGCCTGGCCAACATCCTCAAATACCCCAACGTGCGCTGGGCCGCGCACCACCTGCGCGAGCTGGGGCCCACGGCGGCCGTGTGGCGCGGCGCAGGGGCACCCAGTGCGCTGCCCACCGCAGCCCGCGCGCTGGACGATGCACTGCCGGTGCCCGACGGCAAGGGCGGCACCACCACGCTGGCTGACTGGCAAAAGGCCACCTACACCGATGGCCTGCTGGTGCTGCACCGAGGCCGTGTCGTGTACGAGCGCCACCACATCGGCATGCAGCCGCACCAGCCCCACGTGCTGTGGTCCATGAGCAAATCGCTCACCGGCCTGCTGGCCACTGAACTCATCCAGGAAGGCGTGATCGACCCGAAAGCGCTGATTCCCCGCTACCTGCCCGAGCTGACCACCAGCGCCTGGGCCGATGCCACCGTGCAGCAGACCCTGGACATGACGACCGGCGTGCAATACGCCGAGAACTTTGTCGACCCTGCGTCCGGCGTTTTCCAGTACCTGGCCGCCGCAGGCCTGCAGCCCGCGCCGCCCGGCAGCAACGCCGCCAAAAGCATGGCCGAGTTCCTGCCCACGTTGAAGAAAGAAGGGGAGCACGGCACCGCGTTTGCGTACAAGTCGGTGGACACGGAAGTACTGGGCTGGCTGCTGCAGCGCGTGACGGGCAAGAGCTACGCCACGCTGCTGTCTGAACGCATCTGGTCGCGCCTGGGCGCGCAGGATGATGGGTATGTGTTTGCCGATGCGAACGGTGGTCAGTCCACCAGCGTAGGCGTGAACGCCACGCTGCGCGACTTGGGGCGCTTTGGAGAAATGCTCCGTGCCAATGGCAGCTTCAACGGCCAGCAGATCATCTCGGCCGCCACCATTGCCGAGCTGCGCAAGGGTGCCGATCCCACGAAATTCAGCAAGGCCCCCGGCACGGCCATGCGCGCGGGCTACTCGTACCACAACCAGTGGTGGGTGCCGCACGATGCGGACGGTACGCTGGAAGCCAAGGGCCTGATGGGCCAGCACATCCACATCAACCCGGCGGCAGAACTGGTGGTGGTGAAGCTATCAACACACCCGGTGCCCAACACGGCCTTCACCCACGCGCTGGACCGGCAGGCGTTTGCTGCGCTGGCAGCGGCGGTGCGGGCTCGCTGAGGGTGAAGAAGAATCGGCCAAGGCGGCGCCCCCGGCGCTGCGCCTGTACCGTTAGCTACTTCACGAGCGTGGCGGTCAGCGTGATCTCTGGCACCGAGGCCAACGCCTTGGACAGCGGGCAGTTGGCCTTGGCATCGGCCGCTAGCTTCTGAAAGGCAGCATCGTCCATGCCCGGCACCTTGGCCGTGAGCGTGAGGGCGATGCGGTCAATCACAAAACCATCGCCTTCCTTGCTGAGCCGCACGCTGGCCGTGGTGTCGACGGTCTCGCTGGCGATGCCAGCCTTCTCGGCGGCAAAAGAAAACGCCATGGTGAAGCAGGCTGCATGGGCAGCGCCCACGATCTCCTCGGGATTGGTGCCCTTGCGGTCTTCGCCGAAGCGGCTGGCAAAGCCGTAGGGGTACTTGTCCAGCGCGCCGGTCTCGGTGCTGATCTGGCCCTGGCCGGACTTGCCGGCACCTTCCCAGTGAACGCTGGCTTTCTTTTCAGACATGGTGTGCTCCTTGTGGTGAATGGGGTGAACCGCCCATGTCACCACGCCCCGCCGCTCGGGCGTGTGGGACACCGTCGCGTCGTGCTGTCCATCTTGAACGTGCATCGCGGCGGGCATGGGTGCCCGTTGCAGTGCTAGCGTGCAACACCACACTAGACGTCTTCAATGAGGGGCTGGGTCCGCACCATGCGGATCGCATCAAACGGACACCGCACCGCGCACAAGGCGCACCCCGTGCAGGCCGCAGCAGCAGGATAGAGCCAGGAGCCAGGCGACCACGACAGCATTGCAGCTCAGCGCACGCAGCACCGCTGGTCAAGCGCTGCCGTGGTGGGCGGGCTTGTAAACAACACCGAAGGCGGGTGCGCTGGCGATACTGTGCGTGCACGCCCCCTGCAGCAGCAACAGTGCCTCCACCATCACCCGGCACCTTCTCATCCGTGGACACGTCCAGGGCGTCAGCTACCGCTGGTCCATGATGCATGGCTGCCCAGCAGCGCGGTGTGCAAGTGCCGTGATGGCAGAGCCTGCGGAGCCTTGGGCAGGCCTTGTACAGAGGGACACGGTGTAGGAGCAGGGAGGTTGGTCAGCTTGCACTGTGTCGGGTGCCGCGCTGCTGCACCAACCGACGGATTGGCCTTGGTGACCGTTCAGCCCTTGCGCTGCAAGTCCCGAGCCCCATAAGCACAGTACCCAGGCTTGGGGCTCTTCTTTTGTGGGTGCAGCCGGCACGTCTCCGGCCGCTTGTCATACACCGTGCACAGCCGGGTCTTCGGGTCCAGAAAATTGCAGTCCCCAGTGGCCCGCCGCGCCATCGTGAAGATCGCGTTCTTGTGATTGAAGTGGTCAATCAACCGCGCCTTGAGCAGCCGCTTGGCAATGTGCCGCAGCTCTTCATGCTCGGCCTCGAACGGGTCCACCAGCTCAAGCCGCACCAGGTCGGGCAACTGCACTTCCAGCGGCATCGTGCAGCAGTTGGCCGCGCAGGTGTCGCACAGGCCCGCGCGGTAGCGGGTCCAGGTGTCGAGGCGGTCGACGTCAACGATGGCGATGGGGGATCTCATGGATAGATGCCGCAACAGGTTCACTACCGCTCTTTCACTGGCGGTGCGTTTGGCTGCCCTGAAAGAGCTCAGTGCTTCAGGCGATTTTTGACTTTAGCGCACAAGATGAAGCGCATGCTGCAATGCTCTCGGGGCTCATGAACCGTCATTGGCAATCAACCTGCGCAATCCGTCGCGGAACTTCCCAAAGCTTGGAGAAGCGTTTCTTTCGATATCCATGCCTGGGCTGATCTTTCTGACCCACTCATGCTTAAGTTGCCCGGGCAGAGGCCAGCCCGCTTTTTGGATACTGGCGTGTCCGCCATGATGAACTGCATCCGCCAACAATTCCCAGGTGCCGCAAATGCTGTCTTGGACATACCTTGCCAGTACGTCTTTTCTTGCTTTTGGGTAGGCGGCCAGCAAGGCCGTGCGATCACCCAGAATCCAGGCTTCCATCTCTTCGATGGCAAGTCGAAAAAGCGTGTTGGGAGCAGGATTGCAGCGTTTCAGCAATACTTGTAATTCGGACAGAAAATCTTTGCAAGGACGGTTGTCACTGTCCAATACGACGACCACTGCGTCGATGCCGGGAGTTTTGCCGTAGCCGATCAGCAAGCGGGGCAATTGATCGAGCAATGCCCGCTTAGAGGGATCACCCTTGGCGACAAGCCCCTGAGGTATTCGACCCACGCCTTTGTAGGGATGGATGCGCCAGGAGTGTGGGTCGCCTTGGGGGCCGATTGCCTGGGGCATTAGGGACTCAATCAGCGCAGCACCGGAACTGTCTTCCACAAGCACTTCGATGTGCATGCCTACCTCGCGTCTAGATAGTCGCTGTACCAAAGGCCACCCAGGGGTAGACCCTCATCAACGAGGTTGCGCACCAGCTCGATATCAGATGCCCGCCGAACGGTCGAAAAGCCATTCCCGCCTTTTTCCAGAATCCAGACTTCGCTCGGAGACAGCGCATCTACGAAATAGGGTTGGTGCGTGGTCACGAAAATCTGAGGTTGGTTCTTCTTACCCGTGGCATGGCTGCGCAACTCGGTGGCCAAAGAGTCCAGTAGGCGGTGGTACAGCCCGTTCTCAGGCTCCTCAATACATATGAATGGGGGTGGCTCTGGATCCTCCATCAGAAGCAGATATGCGAAAATTTTCAGCGTGCCATCAGACATCTGCGACGCATAGAAAGGGTCGGCGAATGCACCATCGTTGAACTGGAGGAGAACGCGCTTGTCCTGTGTGACACTGGTCTTTATGCTTGTCACGCCTGGAATTTTGCTGGCAATGCGATCCAGAATTGCTTGAAAGCGTGCCTTGTGTTCACGCTCCATGTACTGCACCACATTGCCGATATTGTCTCCGTGGATGTTCAGGTGGCGCTGCGCACCGGCGGGCTGGATAGCACGCGCCGCATCGGGGTGAAAGTAGGAGAGATACCAGCCCTTTAGAAAGTCGCGGAAGCGTTTGATGCGCGGATGTTCTTTGAGCGTGCCCAGCGTGGCGATGCCCAATTGGCGCAAGTCGGTCAATTCCACATCTTCCTGTGCCCGGTCTTCTTCCTCGCTGTCCGTCTCTACGGCCTCCTCACCGGCCCACACCTTGCCGAGCCCGTGATGTAAGCGAAGGAACGGATAGGGCCTGCCGTGCTTCTGGCCTTTGCGGCGCTGCTTCAGGACCTCCGACTCAACGAAAGGTCGTCCGCTACGGTCCACATTGATCGCCAATTCGTAAGTGATGGGCCGCTCGCCGGGGGCTTCTCGGTAGTAGATGTCGAAGCGAATGGGTTCCGTGACTCCCAGGGAGCGCATGCGATCGAAGCCGCCGCGCAGCTTGCTATCGCAGGCTGTTTCCACATCGGTGTTTAGGCAATCTGCGACGAAGCCGAATGCATCGAACAAAGTGCTTTTGCCTACTCCGTTCTTACCGATGACTACGGTGAATGGAGTTAACGGGTCGCCTCCCTGGTCGGTAGAGAGTTTGCCTAATGTGATGTCGTGCAGCGCCCGGTAGTTGCGCACGCGAAAACCTTCGATCAGCGCCATGCATAGCCTCTTTTCATGATGTGCCTTTCGTGCTTGTCACCGGCCGAATTTACCGTCAGCAGCGCCAGCACGGCGGCCTTGGCGTTTTGCCCCGGTGTTGGCGTTTGAGAACAGCCTGTGCTAGTGACTGGCGCGAGCCAGCAGAAGTCAAGCAAGGCATGTTGCCAGCTGGCGGCTATGCATTTTCTGCGTGTGCTGGTAACTCTGGCAGGCATGGCGCCATGCGTGGGTCAAACGTCAATATTCCCCGCCCGCAGCGCATTCGTCTCAATGAAATCCCGCCGGGGCTCCACCTCATCCCCCATCAGCATCGTGAACACCCGGTCCGCCTCGATCGCGTCGTCGATCTGCACGCGCAGCAGGCGGCGCACGTTGGGGTCCATCGTGGTTTCCCACAGCTGCTCGGGGTTCATCTCGCCCAGGCCCTTGTAGCGCTGGCGGGATGTGCTGCGTTCGGCTTCGCTGATCAGCCACTTCATGGCCTGGCGGAAGTCGCCGACTTTTTCTTCCTTCTGCTTTTCGCCTTCGCCGCGCAGGGCCTTGGCGCCCTCGCCCAGCAGGCCTCGGAAGGTCTCTGCGGCTTCGGCCAGGGCGGCGTAGTCGGCGCCGTGCACGAAGTCTTGCGTGATGACGCTGCTCTTGATGTTGCCGTGGTGGCGGCGGCTGATGCGCAGCAGGGGCTTGTCGGTGCGGGCGTCGAACTCGCCAGCCACTTCGGCGGGGGCGCCGGTGGTGTTCAGTTCGCGCAGCTTGGCCTGCAGGGCCACGGCGCTGGCTTCAGCGTCGGCCACGGTGTCGAGCTTCAAGCTCACGCCGTCGGCAATGGCGCGCAGGGCTTCGGCGTCCATGAAGTTGCCCAGGCGCGCAATCACGCTTTCGGCGATCTGGTGCTTGCGCGCCAGTTCGGCCAGGGTGTCGCCGGTCAGCGTTTGCGGGTTGGCGCCGCCGGTGGTCACGCTGGCGTGGTTGAGCGCAATGCGCAGCAAAAAGCCGTCGAGTGCGGGCGCGTCCTTGAGGTACAGCTCTTCCTTGCCGGCCTTCACCTTGTACAGCGGAGGCTGGGCAATGTAGATGTGGCCGCGCTCGACCAGCTCGGGCATCTGGCGGTAGAAGAAGGTGAGCAGCAGGGTGCGGATGTGGGCGCCGTCGACGTCGGCGTCGGTCATGATGATGATTCGGTGGTAGCGCAGCTTGGCCACGTCGAAGTCGTCGCCACCCGTGGTGCCCCCGGCCTTGCCGATGCCGGTGCCCAGGGCGGTGATCAGCGTGAGGATTTCGTTGCTGGTCAGCAGCTTTTCGTAGCGGGCCTTTTCCACGTTCAGGATCTTGCCGCGCAGCGGCAGGATGGCCTGGAACTTGCGGTCACGGCCCTGCTTGGCAGAGCCACCGGCGGAGTCACCCTCCACAATGTAGATCTCGCACAGGGCGGGGTCTTTTTCCTGGCAGTCGGCCAGCTTGCCGGGCAGGCCCATGCCGTCGAGCACGCCCTTGCGGCGGGTCATTTCGCGGGCCTTGCGGGCGGCTTCGCGGGCGCGGGCGGCTTCCACGATCTTGCCGCAGATGATCTTGGCGTCGGCCGGGCGCTCCTGCAGGTAGTCGGTCAGCAGCTTGCCCACGATGTCTTCCACGGGGGCGCGCACTTCGCTCGATACCAGCTTGTCCTTGGTCTGGCTGCTGAACTTGGGCTCGGGCACCTTCACGCTCAGCACGCAGCACAGGCCTTCGCGCATGTCGTCGCCGGTCACTTCGACCTTGGCCTTCTTGGCGAACTCGTTTTCTTCGATGTACTTGTTGATGACGCGGGTCATCGCGGCGCGCAGGCCGGTGAGGTGGGTGCCGCCGTCACGCTGGGGGATGTTGTTGGTAAAGCAGAGCACTTGCTCGCTGTACGCGCTGTTCCACTGCATCGCCACTTCCACGCCGATGTGGGTGCCAGGGATGCCGCCATACGTCTCGGCCGGGCGCTCGCCCGCGGCGTAGAACGATGTGGGGTGCAGGACGGTCTTGCCCTTGTTGATGAACTCCACAAAGCCGCGCACGCCACCAGCGCCCGAGAAGTCGTCTTCTTTGCCGCTGCGCTCGTCCTTGAGGCGAATGCGCACGCCGTTGTTCAAGAACGAGAGTTCGCGCAGGCGCTTGGCCAGGATCTCGTAGTGGAACTCGTTGTTCTCCTTGAAGATCTCGGTGTCGGGCAAGAAGTGCACTTCGGTGCCGCGCTTGTCGGTGTCGTCCAGCACCTGCATGGGCGAGACTTCCACGCCGTCCACCGTCTGCACGATGCGGTTCTGCACGAAGCCCTTGCTGAACTCCAGCGCGTGCACCTTGCCTTCGCGGCGCACGGTCAAGCGCAGCATCTTGCTGAGCGCGTTCACGCAGCTCACGCCCACGCCGTGCAGGCCGCCCGAGACCTTGTAGCTGTTCTGGTTGAACTTGCCGCCCGCGTGCAGTTCGGTCAGTGCGATCTCGGCGGCCGAGCGCTTGGGCTCGTGCTTGTCGTCCATCTTCACGCCGGTCGGAATACCCCGGCCGTTGTCGGTGACGCTGATGGAGTTGTCGGAATGGATGGTGACGACGATGTCGTCGCAGTGGCCGGCCAGGGCTTCGTCGATGGAGTTGTCGACCACCTCGAACACCAGGTGGTGCAGGCCGGTGCCGTCGCTGGTATCGCCGATGTACATGCCGGGGCGCTTGCGCACGGCCTCCAGGCCTTCGAGGATGGTGATGGCGCCTTCGCCGTAGCTTTCGCTGGCCCCGGCTTGGTTGGTGTCGATCTTGGCGAGGGTGGGCTCAACATGGCCGGAGACGCCGGTGTCTTCGGGCTCGGAGGGGATGTTGTCAACGGTCATGGTGGGCCTTGGGATCCGTGGAAACCGGGGTTTCCAATGTGTCAATATGGGTCAAATAGGGCTCTAGCGCTTATCCAGTAAGCGCTAGTAGCTATCAAAACGGTAGTCGTTGTGGTCAGGCTGTGCAGCAGGACGGGGGCCGCCTCAAATGCGCATTGGCATGACCACGTACTTGAAGCTGTCGTTCTCTGGGATGGTCAGCAGCGCAGAGCTGTTGCCGTCCGAAAGCTCCACCTTCACCATGTCCTGGCCCATGTTGGCCAGGGCGTCGATGAGGTAGGTCACGTTGAAGCCGATCTCGATGGTGTCGCCACCGTAGTCGATGTCGAGCTCGTCCACGGCCTCTTCCTGCTCTGCGTTGTTCGACGCCACGCGCAGGGTGCCGGGCTCCAGGTTCAGGCGCACCCCCTTGAACTTGTCGCTGGTCATGATGGCCGTGCGCTGCAGGCTGGCCAGCAGCGGGGCGCGGCCCAGGGTGATGCTGTTCTTGTGGTTCTTGGGGATCACCCGGTTGTAGTCAGGGAACTTGCCCTCGACCAGCTTGGTGACGAACTCCATGCCGCCAAAGGTGAACTTGGCCTGGTTGTTGGCGAACTGCATTTCGATGTGGGGCTGGTTCTCGCCGCCCGCATCGCTGAGCAAACGCTGCAGCTCGATCACGGTCTTGCGCGGCAGGATGACTTCCTGCTTGGGCACTTCCACATCCAGCGTGGCGCTGGCAAAAGCCAGGCGATGGCCGTCGGTGGCCACCAGGGACAGCTGCTTGCCCTCAGCCACGAACAGGATGCCGTTGAGGTAGTAGCGGATGTCCTGCACCGCCATGGCAAACGACACCTGACCGAGCAGATCTTTCAGCGTCTTTTGCGGCACGGCGAACACGGGGCCGAAGGCGGCAGACTCTTGCACCAGCGGGAAGTCTTCAGCCGGCAGGCTTTGCAACGTGAAGCGGCTCTTGCCGCCTTTCAGGATGAGCTTGGACTGTGCCGATTCGAGGCTAACGGTCTGGTCGCCCGGCATGGTGCGCAGGATGTCGATGAGCTTGCGCGCCCCCACGGTGGTGGTGAAGTCGCCGGTGTCGCCGCCCAGCTCAGCCGTGGTGCGGATCTGGATTTCGAGGTCGCTGGTCGTCAGCTGCAGGGCATTGCCCGTCTTGCGGATCAGCACATTGGCCAGGATGGGCAGCGTGTGGCGGCGCTCCACGATGCCAGCCACGGATTGCAGAACCGCGAGAACCTTGTCTTGTGTTGCCTTCAGGACGATCATGTCTTCAACCTCTTGTGGTTTTTGGGACGGTGCGTGGACAGCGGCACAGGTCGTGCCTCCCCCTGCTGTATAACCCGCCATTTTGCCCGTTTACCGGGCGGGTTCTTTTCGGGGTCTCTCCCACCGGTTGTCAGCCTTTCAGGGTCTGTTCCAGCACATGCAACTGCTGGTTCAACTCGGTCAGCTGCTGGCGCTCGCCCGAAATCTTGCGCACTGCATGCAAAACGGTGGTGTGGTCGCGCCCACCAAACAATTCTCCGATCTCGGGAAGACTCTTTTGCGTCAGTTCCTTGGCCAGGTACATCGCAATCTGGCGCGGCCGGGCAATGCTGGCCGGGCGCTTTTTGCTGTACATGTCGGCGACCTTGATCTTGTAGTAGTCAGCCACCGTTTTCTGGATGTTTTCCACAGAAATCTGCCGGTTCTGGATCGACAGCAGATCGCGCAGCGCCTCGCGGGCGAGCTGGATGGAAATCTCTTTCTGGTTGAAGCGCGAGTAAGCCAGGATCTTGCGCAGCGCGCCTTCGAGCTCGCGCACGTTGGAGCGCACGTTCTTGGCCACGAAAAAGGCCACTTCTTCGGGCATCTCGGTGCCTTCGACGCGGGCCTTGTTGATCAGGATGGCCACGCGCATTTCCAGCTCGGGTGGCTCGATGGCCACCGTCAGGCCCGAGTCGAAGCGCGACACCAGCCGCTCGTGGATGTTGGCCAGGCCCTTCGGATACGTGTCCGACGTCATCACGATGTGAGACTTCTTGGCCAGCAGGGCTTCGAAGGCGTTGAAGAATTCTTCCTGCGTGCGGTCCTTGTTGGCGAAGAACTGCACATCGTCGATCAGCAGCAGGTCGAGCGAGTGGTAGCGCTCCTTGAATTCATCAAAGGTGCGCCGCTGGTAGGCCTTAACCACATCCGACACAAACTGCTCGGCATGGATGTAGAGAACTTTGGCGTCGGGCTTGTCCTGCAGCAGGCGGTTGCCCACAGCGTGCACCAGGTGGGTCTTGCCCAAGCCCACGCCGCCATAGATAAACAGCGGGTTGTACAGGTGGCCGGGCATGCCCGCCACGTGCATGGCGGCCGAGCGCGCCATGCGGTTGGCCGTGCCTTCCACCAGCGTCTCAAAGGTGAGGCCTGCATTGAGCCGGTTGCGGAAGGCGCCCGCCGAGGCTTCATCGCTGTGGCTCGATTGCGGTTCGGACTGCGTTGCGGTGTTCGATGGTTCAGACGCTGCGGGTCGTGCGTAAGTGCGTACAACGGATTCCCGCTGAGCGAGCGCTAACTCCAGGGTGACGGGCTGGCCATACAGGCCTTCGAGCAATGCGGCAATGCGGCCCGCATACTGCGCCCGGATCCAGTCGAGCTTGAACCGGTTGCCCACCAGCACGGTGACCTTGGAGAAGTCTTCGGCCACCTGGGCAATCAGGGGCTTGATCCAGGTGTTGAACTGCTGCTCGGGCAGGTCTTGCGCCAGTTGCTCTACGCAGGCTTGCCACAGGCCCTGGCCGGCATCTGCACCGGGTGAATGTTGGGGGCTGCGGGAGGGTTCCTCGATCAT